>CAWAWE010000001.1:0-476779 GCA_963785605.1 uncultured Acidobacteriota bacterium
GTTTTTGCGCATGTTGTCGGCGAGCTCGGTCGGGTTGAAAACGATGCCGACGTAAAAGAATGCGAACAGGATGATCAGGACAACGTAGATCAGGTTGTAGAGCGGTTCGCCGAAGGCGATGACCTGGGCGAAACTTTTCACGAAAGCGTATTTTGCGCCGAAGACGAGCGCGGCGGTCGCGGGAAACGCGAGCAGGGAGCTGGCGAAAATCGGAGGGATGACGCCGCCGGAGTTGACGCGCAGCGGAAGATAGGAGGATTGGCCACCCATCACGCGGCGCCCGACAACGCGCTTCGCGTACTGCACCGGAATGCGGCGCTGGCCGCCTTCGACGTAGACGATGAAGGCGACGACCGCGATCATGCCGACGAGGAGAGCGAGCAAGAACCAGCGGAGTGAACGCGCCCCATGCCTGGGTCTGCGCCTTTTCGTAGAGATCGAGGATGGCGCGCGGCAGACCGACGACGATGCCGACGAAGATGATCAGCGACATGCCGTTGCCGATGCCGCGCTCGGAAATCTGTTCGCCGAGCCACATGATGAAGGCGGAGCCGGTGGTCAGCGTGAGAATGGTCATCAGGATGAAGCCGAAGCCAGGATTGAAGACGAGCGATTGGCCGCTGTAGCTGGTGCTTTGCAGCGCAGTGGCGATCGTGGTGGACTGAATGATGCTGAGTACGATCGTCAGGTAGCGCGTGTATTGGGTGATCTTACGGCGGCCGAGTTCGCCTTCTTTTTGGAGCTTTTCGAGATATGGGAAGACGACGGTCATCAACTGAAGAATGATGGAGGCCGTGATGTACGGCATGATGCCGAGCGCAAAAATCGTGATGCGGCGGAGGTTGCCGCCGCTGAACAGGTCGAAGATTCCGAGGAATGAACCGGCGCCCTGTTGGAAGAGCATCTGGACGACACGCCAGTTGATGCCGGGAGTCGGAATTTGCGCACCGATGCGATACACCGCCAAAAGGGCCAGCGTGAAGAGAACGCGGTTCCGCAAATCCGGGATGCGGAACATGTTTCGGAACGCTTCGAAGAATTTGTTCATGTGCTGCTTTGTTCCCTTGCTTTCGACCTTGTTGCTACCAGGCGGGCTGAAGTCCGCCCCTACAAAACCTTTCAGACGGGCACGGCGTGCCGTGCCCCTACAACTAGGCTACGACCTCGAAGGTGCCGCCGGCTTTCGCCGATCTTGTCTTTTGCGGACTGGCTGAAGGCGTGCGCGTGAACTATGATCTTCACGGTCAGATCGCCATCGCCAAGGACCTTGATCTTGTCGGTCTTGCGGCGAATGAAGCCGTGTGCGCGGAGAAGATCGGGCGTGACGGTTTCGCCAGCCGGGAAAACGTTGAGGTCCGCGAGATTCAGAACTGAATAGGTCACGCCAAACGGATTGTGAAAACCACGCTTGGGCATGCGGCGATGCAACGGGTTCTGGCCGCCTTCAAAACCGCGCCGACGAGAATAACCGCGGCGTGACTTCTGTCCTTTGTTGCCGGCGCCGGCGGTCTTGCCGAGCTTGGAGCCCATACCGCGGCCGACGCGAACTTTCTTGATGCGCGAGCCACGCGGCGGGCGCAGGTTCGACAACGCGAACTTCGGGCGTCCGTCTTGTTTTTTCGCTGCGGGCCGGCTACTGCGCGGTCCCGACTTTAGTGGTCTCTTCGCCATTTCTGTTCCTGTTCTGATTCCTAAATTCGGTTACTCAACGACGACGACAAGGTGGCGCACTTTGTGAATCATGCCGCGGATCGACGGCGTATCTTCGCGCTCGACGGTGTGGTGCAAGCGGCGAATGCCGAGGCCGCGAACGGCCTGGCGGATATCATCGGTGGAGCCGATGAAG
The DNA here is from genome assembly GCA_963785605.1 of uncultured Acidobacteriota bacterium. Lineage (GTDB taxonomy): Bacteria > Acidobacteriota > Terriglobia > Acidiferrales > UBA7541 > Acidiferrum. The sequence goes on from CAWAWE010000001.1 coordinate 1,847, forward strand.
CTGACGACCTGCTTGATCTTGATGGTGCCCTTTTTGCCGGACTGTTTTTTTTCTGTTTTCGTTTCGGTGCTCATGCGTCGCTTTCCGTTCCAGCGACGGCGGTGCCGTTTTGCTTGGGTGACTTGCCTCGGATTTCTTCGACGGTTTTCGAACGGGTCTCAGCGACCTGCGCGATATCTTTGAGGCTCAGGAGCGCCGCGAAAGTGGCTTTCACCACGTTGTGCGGATTCGAAGTGCCGAGCGACTTGGTGAGCACGTTGTGAATTCCGGCAACCTGCATCACTTTTCGCACGGGACCGCCGGCGATGACGCCGGTGCCTTCGGAAGCGGGCTTGAGCAGAACTTGCGCGGAGCCGTAGCGACCGAGAACTTGGTGAGGAATCGAGGTGCCCTTGAGATTGAGGCGAATCAAATTTTTCTTGGCCTGCTCGATGCCCTTTTTGATGGCCATGGGAACTTCGCGCGCTTTGCCCATGCCGAATCCGGCGTGGCCGTGGCTGTCGCCGACGACGACGAGAGCGGAGAAGCTGAGGTTTTTACCGCCCTTGACGACTTTGGTGACGCGGTTGATAGCGATGACGTCGTCCTTGAGGTCGGAAGGATTGACCTCGAGGAGCCGACGAACCGATAAACTGTCTCGTAAAATTTGTTTCGACATAGGCTTAAAACTGTAACCCCGCTTCCCGCGCCGCGTCTGCGAGCGCCTTCACGCGACCGTGATACTTGTAACCGCCGCGGTCGAACACGACTTTGGAAACTCCAGCGGCCTTGGCGCGCTCGGCGATCGCTTTACCGATCACTTTTGCCGACGCGACGTTGCCGCCACCCTTCAGGCCTTTTTTGGTTTCTTTATCGACGGAGCTGGCGGACGCGAGCGTCTTGCCGGTGCTGTCGTCGATGACCTGGGTGTAGATGTGTCCCACGGAGCGATACACGCAAAGGCGCGGGCGCTCTGTAGTGCCGGCAACCTTGGTACGCACGCGATCGTGAATGCGACGGCGATGCGCGTCCTTGGAAATTCTGCGAACTCTCGGCGAAGCCACTGTCTTGTCTCCTTCAAACTCAGGCCGCGATTTTGACTGCGGCCGAAAATCTTCTTACTGCAATAGCTGCGAACAGCGCGATTAAGCGCCGCCAGCCTTGGCGCCGGCCTTACCGGCTTTCTTCTTCAAGCGCTCGCCGGTGATGCGGACGCCCTTTTGTTTATACGGATCGGGCGGGCGTAGCGAGCGAATGTCGGCTGCGACTTGACCAACTTGACCTTTGTCCGCGCCGCTGACGACGAGGTGCGTCTGCTTTTCGACGGCGATCTGAATGCCTTCGGGAATCTTGAACTCGATCGGGTGCGACTTGCCGAGCGCGAACGCGACAATCTTGCCCTTAAGTTCGGCGCGATAGCCGACGCCGACGATGTCGAGATCTTTCTTGAAGCCGGTGGTGACGCCGGTGACCGCGTTAGCAACGAGAGCGCGGGCGAGGCCGTGAACGGCACGGTGATCGTCGGAATCACGCAGAGCGTTAAGGATGCCGTCTTTCTGCTCGAAGCGAACGCCGCGCGGAATGCCGACGGTCAATTTGCCCTTGGGTCCCTGCACGTCGATCTTTTCGGGCGCGATGGCGATCTTCACGCCGCTGGGAACTGGAATTGGTTTTTTGCCGATACGTGACATGACTTACCAAACCTCGCAGAGTAATTCGCCGCCGGTTTTGGACTTGCGGGCGGAACGGCCGCTCATCAGGCCCTTTGGCGTGGTGATAATGCTGATGCCAAGGCCACCGACGACAGGGCGAATGTCCATGGCGCCAACGTAACGGCGCGCGCCGGGACGCGAGACACGCTTGAGGCCGGTGATGACGCTGCGGCGGTCGGGCGTGTACTTGAGGAAGACGCGCAGCAACTTGCGCGATTTGTTTTCGTCAACCAGCTTGAAGGTCGAGATGTAGCCCTCTTCCTTGAGGATGCGGGCAATCTCGGTCTTCAGTTTCGAGACCGGGACGTCCACGCGCTGGTGCTTGGCAGCCGCGGCGTTGCGGATGCGCGTCAGAAAATCGCCGATTGGATCGGTCTGCATGTTTCTCCTAAATTCCTTTTACCAGCTCGCCTTGACGACGCCGGGGATTTCTCCCTTGAGCGCGCGGCCGCGGAAGCAGATTCTGCACATCTGAAACTTACGGATATAGGCGCGTGCGCGGCCACAGATGCGGCAGCGATTGCGCACGCGGACTTTGAACTTGGGCTTCTTGAGTGACTTTGCAATTTTTGCGGTACGTGCCATTTATTGTTGACTCCCTGGAACTCGCAGCGGGAAACCGAGGCCCTTGAGGAGCTCGCGGCCTTCCTCGTCGTTTTTTGCGCTGGTGGTGAGCGTGATGTTCATGCCTTTGATTTTGTCCACGCGGGTGTAGTCGATCTCCGGGAACACCAGCTGATCCTTGAGACCGAGCGTGTAGTTGCCGCGGCCGTCAAAGGCGTTCGACGGGAGGCCGCGGAAGTCGCGGACGCGCGGCAGAACGACGTTGCAGAGGCGGTCGATGAATTCGTACATCTTGTCGCCGCGCAGCGTGACGGCGCAGCCGATGGGCATGCCTTTGCGGATTTTGAAGTTCGCGATGGATTTTTTCGCGCGGGTGATCACCGGCTTTTGGCCGCTGATCTGGCCGAGCTCGACGGCTGCCGTGTCGAGCAGCTTGGCGTTCTGGCTGGCCTCGCCGAGGCCGATGTTGAGCGTGACCTTTTGCAGCTTGGGCACGGCCATGACGTTTTTCCAGCCGAAATGCTTCATGAGGGCTGGAACCGTTTCGCTTCTATATTTTTCCTGCAATCGACTCTTCATTGCTTCTTTGCCTTTGCCTCGTGTTGTTGCGTCTTGCTTACTTATCGAGTGTTGCGTCGCATTTTCTGCAAATGCGCGATTTGGTGCCGTCGGCGGCGATCTTGTGGCCGATGCGGGTGTGCTTACCGCAGCTGGCGCAGACGACCATCACGTTGGAGATGTTGATGGCCGCTTCTTTTTCGACGATGCCGCCCTTGATGTTTTTCTGCGGATTCGGCCGCGTGTGGCGCTTGACGATCGCGACGTGTTCGACCACCAGGCGATTCGATTTGGCGTTGATCGAGAGCACGCGTCCGGTCTTGCCCGCGTCGCGCCCGGCCATCACTTTCACGTTGTCGCCCTTGCGAATTTGAATCCTGTTGCGTACCGCGCGTTGATGCCTCAGTGCCCTTGCCATTGCTTACCAAACCTCCGGAGCGAGCGAAACGATCTTGGTGAATTTCTTTTCGCGCAGCTCTCTAGCCACCGGGCCGAACACGCGGGTTCCCACCGGCTCACCCGCATCGTTGATCAGCACCGCGGCGTTGTCGTCGAAGCGGATGTAGGTGCCGTCTTTGCGGCGGCGTTCCTTGCGCATCCGAACGACTACTGCCTTGACGACCGTGCCCTTTTTCACCTGGCTCTCAGGCGTCGCTTCTTTTACCGCTGCCGTGATGACGTCGCCGAGTCCCGCTTTCAAACCCGCGTCGCCACCCACCGGCAAAATGCACATCAGCTTACGCGCGCCGGAATTATCGGCGACGGTCAGCCAAGTTCGCATTTGAATCATTGGTCTGCTCCTCGCTTTCCGTTATTCCGCCGACGTATTGCGCGTAACGATTTCCTTCAACCGCCAGCGCTTGAGCTTCGAGAGCGGGCGTGAGGAGACGATCCTCACGGTGTCGCCCGGCTTGGCTTCGCGCTTTTCGTCGTGCGCATAAAATTTCTTCGAGTGGCGCACGACGCGGCGGTACTTCGGATGCTGCACCAGTCGCAGAACTTCGACGACGATGGTCTTTTCCATTTTTGCGCTGGTCACGCGGCCGGTGAGCACCTGACGTTCGTGGCGCTCTTCGGTCGCGGACTGTTGCGCGGTTACTTGTGTTGTTTCGGTTGCCATTACGCCTTCCTTGCCGCAGCCGGCGCGGACTTCGTCTTGCTTTGCTTGGTTTGCGCCGACAATTCATTTGCGCGCAGCAATGTCTTGACGCGCGCCAGATCTTTTTTCGATTCACGCAGCCGCTTCAGCGCTTCCGCCTGTCCGGTGGTGAGCTGAAAACGGAGCCGGAAAATCTGCTCGGTGAGCTCTTTGTGCTGCGCTTCGAGCTCGTTGACGCTGGCTTCGCGAATTTTCTCGATGCGTCGTGGCATTAGAAGCTCCCCGCACGGCTGACAAATTTGGTGGGGATAGGCAGCTTGTGGGCTGCGAGTCCCAACGCTTCGCGAGCTGTGGCTTCGTCGATGCCAGCCATTTCAAACATGATGCGTCCGGGCTTTACGACCGAAACCCACTTTTCCGGAGCGCCTTTACCCTTGCCCATGCGGGTTTCCGCGGGCTTCTTGGTGAAGGGCTTGTCCGGGAAGATGCGGATCCAGAGTTTGCCGCCGCGCTTGATGAAGCGGGTGATCGCCACACGCGACGCTTCGATCTGGCGGTCGGTGATCCAGGCGCATTCCATCGCCTTGAGGCCGAACTCGCCAAACGCCAACTCGCCGCCGCGCCAGGCCTTTCCGTTGCGCCGGCCGCGCATCTGCTTTCTGTACTTCACTTTCTTGGGCATCAACATCGCTTGTTCTCGCTTCCCTCTTTACCGGAATTCTTTGCTTCGCCGCAGCTTTTAGGCTGCCGCTCCTGCTTTTTCCGCATCGCGTTCTTTCTGAATCTTCGATGCGCGCTTCGGAACGTTTTCGCCCTGATAGATCCAGCACTTCACACCGATCACGCCGTACGTGGTGTTCGCTTCGGCGGTGCCGTAATCGATGTCCGCGCGCAGCGTCTGCAACGGCAGACGGCCTTGCAGGTACCACTCTTTGCGGGCGATTTCCGCGCCGTTCAAGCGGCCGGCCACGCGAACCTTGATGCCCTTGCAGCCGAAACGCAGCGCCGAGTCAACGGCCTTGCGCATCGCGCGGCGGAACGCCACGCGCTTTTCGAGCTGGAGCGCGATCGATTCCGCGACGAGCGTTGCGTCGAGCTCAGGACGGTGCACTTCCTGAATGTCGATGTGCACTTCACGCTTGGTGCGCTTCTGCACTTCCTGCTTGAGCTTGTCGATTTCCGCGCCCTTGCGCCCGATGATGATGCCGGGGCGCGCCGTGTAAATGCGCACGACGAGCTTGTTGGCGGCGCGCTCGATGTCGATCGAGCTGATGCCCGCGCTCTTGAGCTTCTCTTTTAGCTCGCGGCGCAGCTTGACGTCTTCGTGCAGCAAGTCGGCGTAGTCCTTGTCGGCATACCAGCGCGACTTCCACGGCTTGTTGTAACCGAGCCGAAAACCGTAAGGGTGTGTCTTCTGTCCCATTCCATCCTCTTCAATGCTGCTTACTTCCGAACTCTTCTTTTGTTACGAATCGTTGACGCGAGCCCGAACGCTTACTTCTTGCCCTTTTTCTTGGGCGCGTTCGCCTTGCCGGTCAGAGCTTTGCGCACGCGACGCGCGGTACCACGCACGCCCTTTTGCGCTTCGGCTTCGGCCTGGTTTGCCGCGACGCGTTCCGCGGCCGCAACGTGATGCTCGGCAACACTGACCCACAGATGCGCGGTGCGCTTCTGGTAGCGGAATGCGCGGCCCATCGGCGCGGGACGCAACCGCTTCCAGCGCGCGCCTTCATTCACAAAGCACTCGTTGACGAACAGCTCATCGACATCGAGCGGCGCGCCGGCGTCTTCCGCCTTGCGTTCCGCGTTGGCGATCGCGCTGCGCAGCAGCTTTTCGATCGGACGAGCCGCGCGCTTCGGCGTGAACCGCAGCGTCTGCAACGCGTCCTGCACCTTGCGACCGCGAATCAGGTCGATGACCAGCCGCGCCTTTTGCGGCGACATCCGCACGTGCTTCGCAAGCGCATGCGCTGCGATTGTTCCGTTTGCCTGTTGTACGTCAGCCATTTCTTATGCCTTCGGCGCTGGAGCGCCGCCTCCCGCTGGAGCCGCGCCCGCTGCCTTCTCGAGCGCCGCTTTCACCGAGTGGCCTTTGAACGTGCGCGTCGGCGCGAACTCGCCGAGCTTGTGTCCGACCATCTGCTCGGTCACATACACCGGGATAAATTTCCGGCCGTTGTGCACGGCGATGGTGTGGCCGATGAAATCGGGCACGATCGTCGAACGGCGCGACCACGTCTTCACAACTTTCTTTTCGTTGCGCGTGTTCAGCGCTTCGACCTTGATGCGCAGGTGACCGTCAACGAACGGTCCCTTTTTCAGTGAGCGTGCCATCGATTCCTTATTCCTCCACGCGCCGCAAGCGCACCCACTGCGCTCGCCGCATCTTCTTAAATCCCCGCACCGGACCAGGCACTCGGTGCGACCTCGGGCAGAAGGGGCATACGAAGCGCGTACCTTGCGCATTCGGGATGCGTTCCACAATTACCCCCCACCCGTTCTTGCACAGCTTGTACAACACCGGCTCTGGCGGAGCCGCTACGACTTTTACTGGCCGCACCGGCTTTACCGCTGCTTTCGGTGCCGCCGCTCGCTTCGGCGCTGTGCGCTTCGCTGCCCGCTTGACGGGCGCTCTGCGCACTGAACTTCTCGCCGAACTTCTTCGCGTGCTGCGTGCTGCTCTACGGCTCGTGCTGCGTCCCGCTTTTGCCCGTGTCGCTCGCATCGTTTGCGCTCTCGCCGGACCGCTCTGCCATCACCGCCCGGCACATGCGACTCCCGACTGCCCTGCTGCAACAAACCGCGCTACAGCCGGTACGTCCCGTTGCTACTTCCGACGCTGCACAATCTGCTTATCCGTGCGCTTATTGTGCCGCGTCTTCTTGCCCAGTGTCGGGAACGCCCACGGGGTCTGAGGATGATTGCCCTTTACCTTGCCTTCACCACCACCGTGCGGGTGATCGACCGGGTTCATGGCCACACCGCGAACCGTCGGCTTGATGCCGCGCCAACGAGTGCGGCCAGCTTTACCGAACGTTTCGTTTTCATGATCGAGGTTGCCGACCTGGCCAACCGTCGCCATGCAATCCACAGAAAATTTTCGAACTTCGCCGGACGGCATCTTCACCAGCGCGAGGTCGCCCTCTTTGCTGAGCAACTGCGCCGCGCCGCCCGCGGAACGCACGGCCTGGCCGCCGCGTCCGGGATACAGCTCGAGGTTGTGAACCATCGTGCCCGGAGGAATGTTCCGAATCTTCAACGCATTGCCGGGAAGAATGTCCGCGCCTTCGCCGGTCGAAACGGTCGCGCCGACTTCCAGACCCACCGGGTGCAGGATGTAGCGCTTCTCGCCATCGGCGTAGTGCAGCAGCGCGATGTTGGAGCTGCGATTCGGGTCGTACTCGATCGAAGCTACTTTCGCGGGCACGCCAACTTTGTCGCGCCGGAAATCGACCTGGCGATATTGCTTCTTGTGGCCGCCGCCGCGGTGCCACACGACGATTTCGCCGTGGTTGTTGCGGCCGCCCGAGCGCTTTTTCGGCTCGAGCAAGGATTTCTCCGGCGTTTCCTTGGTGATATGGCTCTTGTCCAGGACGGTGATAAACCGTCGAGACGCCGTATATGGATTAAAACTTTTCAGTCCCATCGCTTCGCTACCTCTTACGTTTTTGCGCCGTTGCAACTTCCCCTGCGGCGCGCCGTCAACTTACTGCTTTGACTTGCTCGACTTCGACTTCACCGGGCCAGGTTCCCTGAGACTTTCTACTGCCGACGCGGCTTACAGATTCTCCGCGTACTCGATCATTTTTTCGCCTTCGGCGAGCTTCACGTAGGCTTTCTTCCAGTCCTTGCGATAGCCCACGCTCTGTCCACGACGACGCATCTTGCCGACATAATTCGCCGTGCGAACGTCGCTGACCTTGACCTTGAAAATCTGCTGGACCGCTTCCTTGATTTCGGTCTTGGTTGCCCCGGCCGCGACTTCAAACACGACCGTGTGGTGCAATTCTTTTACGCCGAGACCTTTTTCCGTGATGATCGGCCGGCGGATGATTTGATAGTGAGGGGCTGCCATCGCTTACTTCCCCTTCTTTCCGGGCTTCGCGGCTTTTTTGGCCGCGGGCTTCTTGGCCCCAGACTTGGCTGCTTTTGGCGCCGCTTCTTTTTTCGCTGCCGGCGCCGGAGCGATCGACTCAACATGCGGAGTCGCCGCGGCCGCCGCTTCGGGATCGAGCGTGCGCACGAGGCGCGCGACCGCATCTTTGGAGAGCAGCAACAAATCGTGGTTCAGAAGGTCGTACACCTGCACCGCATTGGGCGCAACGAGCTTGACGCGCTCGAGATTGCGGGTGGCCAGCTCGAGGTTGCGATTCTCGCCGTAGGAAACGATCAGCGACGACTTCGTGTGCTTCAAGTTACCGAGCACTTCGGCGAGCGCCTTGGTCTTGTGCGAGTCGAGCGACCACTCGTCGATGACGGACAGCTTCTGGTCCGCAAGTTTTGCGGAGAGAGCCGAGCGCAGCGCGCCGAGCAACATTTTCTTCGGCAGCGCATAGCTGTAATCGCGCGGCTTCGGTCCGTGGACCGTTCCGCCATGGCGCCAGAGAGGCGACCGAATCGAGCCGACGCGCGCGCGGCCGGTGCCCTTTTGCCGCCAAAGCTTGCGGCCTGCGCCGCTAACTTCGCTTTTGTCTTTGGTCTTGTGGGTGCCGCGGCGAATTTCGCGCTGATACCAGCGTGAAGCTTCGTGCAGCAAGTGCGGATTCACCTTGGCGCCAAACACGGCGTCGGCGAGGTCCACTTGCCCGACCTTTTTGCCACTCAGATTTAAAACATCGACGACCGGCATCTCTCGTTTCCTTATCGCTGAACTTCACGCTACTTCTTGTTGGTTCGTCACAACTCGTCCCGGTTTTGCTGGGACGCCCCTTGCAAACTCTTTGTTACTTCGCGGCTTTCTTGATCGTCTGGCGAATCTTCTTGATGAAGATGTACTGGCCGCGAGGTCCCGGCACCGAACCGCGAACCAGAAGCAGGTTCTCGTCGGTGTCGACCTTGATCACTTTCAAATTGCGCGCGGTTACGCCGGTGTTGCCCATGTGACCCGGGAAGTGCTGATTCTTCCAGACGCGCGACGGAAACGAGCTGCCGCCGATGCCGCCCGGTGCGCGGTGAAACATCGAACCGTGCGACGCATCGCCGCCGGCGTAGTGCCAGCGCTTGACGCCGCCGGCAAAACCGCGGCCCTTGCTGACGCCGGTGACATCGACAAACTCGCCGGACTTGAATGCATCGACCAGAACGCGATCGCCGACTTTCGTTTCGTCGTTCGATTCGGTGATGCGAACTTCACGCAGCACCTTCATCGGAGCGACGCTGGCTTTTTTGAAATGACCCGTCATCGCCTTGTTCACGCGTTGCGGCTTGACGAATTCCACGAGGCCGAGTTGCGCTGCTTCGTAGCCGTCGGTCGTTTTGGTGCGGCGCTGCACGACAACGCATGGCCCCGCTTGCAACACCGTGCAGCCCACGAGCGTGCCCTCGTCGGTGAAGATTTGCGTCATGCCCAACTTGATTCCGATAATTCCGTTAACTGCCATCGCCTCGTCTCTCTTTCGCAGCGTGTCTCATTACTGCTGGATATTGGCTGCGCCGTGCCTATTTTTCCTGCGCTTGCTTCTTTGTTCTTTTACTTTGCCGCGTGGCCGAATGCCTTGATTTCGACATCCACGCCTGGCGGCAGATCGAGTTTCATGAGCGCGTCAACCGTGTCCGGTGTCGGCTCAAGAATGTCGATCAAACGCTTGTGCGTGCGCATTTCGAACTGCTCGCGCGATTTCTTGTCAACGTGGGGCGAACGAAGCACCGTCCAACGATTGATCGTGGTCGGCAGTGGAATCGGGCCAGCAACATCGGCTCCCGTCCGCTTCGCCGTGTCCACGATTTCTTTGGTGGACTGGTCAAGAATGCGGTGATCGTACGCTTTCAAACGAATTCGAATTTTGTCGCCTTGTCTCATGTTTTTCTTTTCTTCTCTTCCGCTTACTCGATGATCTCGGTTACAGCGCCGGCGCCTACGGTGTGGCCGCCTTCGCGAATCGCGAAGCGCAGGCCCTTTTCGAGAGCGACCGGGGTGATCAGGCTGACTTCGCAGCTGACGTTGTCGCCTGGCATCACCATTTCCACGCCGGTCGGCAACTTCACGTCGCCGGTGACGTCTGTCGTGCGGAAGTAAAACTGTGGACGATATCCGGTGAAGAACGGTGTGTGGCGGCCGCCTTCTTCCTTCGTCAACACGTACGCTTCCGCTTTGAACTTCGTGTGCGGCGTGATCGAGCCCGGCTTGCAAATGACCTGCCCGCGCTCCACGTCTTCTTTTTCCGTGCCGCGCAGCAGCAAGCCAACGTTGTCGCCCGCAAGACCTTCATCCAGCAACTTGCGGAACATTTCGATACCCGTCACAACCTTCTTCTGCGTCGGACGGAAGCCCACGATTTCGATTTCTTCGCCAACCTTGACCTTGCCGCGTTCGACACGGCCTGTGACCACCGTGCCGCGGCCCGAGATCGAGAAAATATCTTCGATCGGCATCGCGAACGGCTTATCGATGTCGCGCACTGGCTGCGGTACGTTCTTGTCCACCGCTTCCATCAAATCGTCGATGGCCTTTTCCCACTTGGCGTCGCCGTTCAGCGCTTGCAGCGCGCTGCCGCGCACCATGGCGACCGTGTCGCCGGGGAACTGATACGTCTTGAGCAGCTCGCGCACTTCCAGCTCAACGAGCTCGAGCAATTCGGCGTCTTCCACCATGTCGCACTTGTTCAGGAACACGACGATCGCGGGAACACCGACCTGGCGTGCGAGAAGAATGTGCTCGCGCGTTTGCGGCATCGGTCCGTCGGTCGCCGCAACCACCAGAATCGCGCCGTCCATCTGCGCCGCGCCCGTGATCATGTTCTTGATGTAGTCCGCGTGGCCCGGGCAATCCATGTGCGCGTAGTGGCGATTCGGCGTCTCGTACTCCACGTGCGAAACGGCGATCGTGATGCCGCGCTCGCGCTCTTCCGGCGCGTTGTCGATCGAATCGAACGCACGGAACTGCACCTTCGGGTTGTGCTTCGACAAAACCTTCGTGATCGCGGCCGTCAACGTCGTCTTGCCATGGTCAATGTGACCGATCGTCCCGATATTCACGTGCGGCTTTGTCCGCTCGAACTTCTCCTTGGCCATTGGCTCTGCTCCTCAATCGAATTCGTAAAACGATGCTGCTCAATCTTTACTGCGAAACTTTTTACTGACTGTTTACTTACCGCCCTTGACGCGCTTGATCACTTCTTCCGAAATGTTCGGCGGCGTCTCGGCATAGTGCGAAAAGTGCATCGTGAACGTCGCGCGGCCCTGCGTGCGGCTGCGGAGGTCGGTTGCGTAACCGAACATCTGCGCCAGAGGCACTTCGACGCGAATGACGTTGCTGCCCGCACGATTTTCCGTTCCCTGAATCGCGGAACGTCGCGCATTGAGGTCACCGAAGACCGCGGCCATATATTCTTCCGGCACGACGACTTCGACCTTCATGATCGGCTCGAGCAAAACTGCTTTGGCGCGCGCGCAAGCTTCCTTGTAGGCCATCGAGCCGGCGATTTTGAACGCCATTTCGTTGGAGTCGACGTCGTGATAGCTGCCGTCAATCAGCACGACTGCAACGTCCACGGTCGGGAAGCCAGCGAGAATGCCGGTGTCCAAAGCTTCGCGGATGCCCGCTTCGATCGGGGCGATGAATTCGCGCGGAATCGATCCGCCGACGATTTTGTCGATGAAGAGGAAGCGGTGTTCCTTGTCGAATTTCCACTTGCCCGCGGAACCGCCGCCGACAACTTCCTTGGCGAGCGCGTCGAGATCGTCCGTGGACATTTCTTTCATGTTCTCGTGGCTCGAGCTCGGAATCGGATGCAGCTCGATCTTGCAGTGGCCGTACTGACCTTTACCGCCGGTCTGCTTGATGTATTTGCCTTCGGCAATTGCCTTCTTGCGAATCGTTTCGCGATACGCGACTTGCGGGCGGCCGACGTTGGCTTGCACGTTGTATTCGCGCAGCATGCGGTCGACGATGATTTCGAGGTGCAGTTCGCCCATGCCGGAGATAAGCGTCTGGCCGGTGTCGGGTTCGGTGGAAACGCGGAATGTCGGATCTTCTTGTGCCAGGCGCTGCATGGCGACGCCGAGCTTGTCCTGATCGGCTTTCGTTTTTGGCTCGATCGCGACGGAAATAACCGGAGCCGGAAATTCGATCGACTCGAGAATGATCGGCTTCTCTTCGTCGCACAGCGTGTCGCCGGTGTTAACGCTCTTCAAGCCGACGCAGGCGCAAATATCGCCGGCATAGATTTCGTCGATTTCTTCGCGCTTGTTCGCATGCATCTGGAGCAAGCGGCTGATGCGCTCACGCGAACCCTTGCCGGAATTCAAAACGTAACTGCCCGACTTAAGCACGCCGGAGTAAACACGAATGTACGTCACGTGTCCGACGAATGGGTCGGACATAATCTTGAACGCGAGAGCCGAAAACGGCTGGTCGTCGGCAGGGCGACGCAGCGCGGTCTCGTCGGTCTCTGGATCGACTCCTTCGACCGGCAGCACGTCGATCGGTGAAGGCAGATAATCCACCACCGCGTCGAGCAACGGTTGAATGCCTTTGTTCTTGAACGCCGAGCCCGCCAGCACCGGCACGATCTTCAGCGCCAGCGTCGATTTACGCACCGACTTGCGCATTTCTTCGATCGTCAACGTGCCTTCGTTCAAATACTTGTCGAGCACTTCATCATCATGCTCGGCGATGTAGTCCACCATTTTACTGCGGTGCTCGTCGTAGAACGCCTTGTCGATCGCGGAACCCTTGAGCGCAGCAGCCACATCCGGCCGCGAATCCACGAACGCCTTGTCCCACAGCTTTTCGACTTCAAAAATCTCGAATTTCGCGCCCAACGTTTCTTCGAGCCAAACAATCACCTTCTGCTCGATGAAATCGATAATGCCGATGAAATTGTCTTCGCGACCGAGGGGGAACTGCAGAGGAACCGGGTGCGCGCCGAGGCGTTGACGAATCGTGCGAATGACGTGATCGAAATCCGCGCCCATGCGGTCCATCTTGTTGACGAAACAAATGCGCGGTACGCGATACTTGTCCGCTTGCCGCCATACGGTCTCGGACTGTGGCTGAACACCGGCGACCGAGTCGAACACGCAAACCGCGCCGTCCAGCACGCGCAGCGAACGCTCGACTTCGACCGTGAAGTCCACGTGACCCGGCGTATCGATAATGTTGACGCGGTACTTCTTGTTGTTGCGGTCCCATGAAGCCGTCGTCGCAGCGCTCGTAATTGTGATGCCGCGCTCGCGCTCCTGCTCCATCCAGTCCATGGTGGCCGTGCCTTCATCCACCGAACCGATCTTGTAGGTCACACCCGTGTAGAACAGGATGCGCTCGGTCGACGTCGTCTTTCCGGCGTCGATGTGCGCCATGATCCCGATGTTGCGCGTGTCTTCGAGTTTGAATGCTCGGGCCATAATTGCTTGAGAAACTCTCTTTTCCTCGCCGCGATTTGCTACAGCTTGAACCACAATTTCGACCTGCTCACAACGACTGCCAGTTCCAACCGCCGGCTTTCACCGGCAAAACTCAAAATCCAATTACCAGCGATAGTGCGCGAACGCCTTGTTCGCTTCCGCCATGCGGTGCACGTCTTCCTTCTTCTTCATCGCTCCGCCGCGCGCATTCGCCGCGTCGATCAACTCGTCCGCAAGCCTGTCGGTCATCGTCTTGCCGCCGCGCTCACGCGAATACTGCAAGAGCCAGCGAATCGCCAGCGACTGACGCCGGAACGGATTGACTTCGACCGGAACCTGATAGTTCGCGCCGCCGACGCGCCGCGTCTTGACTTCGAGCAGCGGCTTCACGTTCTCGATGGCCTTCTTGAAAATCTTCAGCGCATCGTCGTTGGTCTTTTTGCCAATCTGATCCATCGCGCCGTAGAACACGCGCTGCGCCGTCGATTTCTTGCCATCCCACATCATCGAGCAGATGAACTTCTCAACAATGTCGCTGGCGTAGACGGGATCGATCGCCTGAGAACGCTTGATGACTTGTGCTTTGCGTGGCATTGCTCTCTATCGCTCCTGAATTCTTACTTCGCCGCGGCGGCCTTCGGCCGCTTCGCGCCATACTTCGAGCGCCCCTGCTTACGACCCTCAACACCCGCTGCGTCCAACGTGCCGCGCACGATGTGATACCGAACTCCCGGCAGATCCTTCACACGGCCGCCGCGCACGAGCACGATCGAGTGCTCCTGCAAATTGTGTCCGACTCCTGGAATGTACGTCGTCACTTCCACCGCGTTGGTCAAACGCACGCGCGCAACCTTGCGCAGCGCCGAGTTCGGCTTCTTGGGCGTTTGTGTGTAAACGCGAATGCAAACTCCGCGTCGCTCCGGACAGCCCATCAAGGCCGGCGACTTCGTCTTCTCGATGACCTTCTCTCGTCCCATTCGTACTAGTTGCGAAAACGTCGGCACAGTTCTTCCCTCATTCGCGCGCGAATAATTTTGACTCCCTGCATTTCGCGAAACACATTTACGCGGATCGCAAAACACACAAGGAGGATGCGCGGCTCTCGCAGGCGCGCAGCAAAACTGCGCGAGAGCTCACATCAGTGCTGAAAGGCAACTGCGAATCCGGAGAACAACAAGCAAGAAACTCCGTACGCACTCCAGAAGGTTGAACTCTTCTTCTGGCTTCGACTCGGAGACAACTTACTCGGCTTTATCGGGGCTGGCGCCCCATTCCGGCCGCTCTTCAGGTCCCATTCCGTCGTGCACTGTTCCGGAACCGAAGATATTTCCTTCCAACTACTTGAACCGCGCGAACAACTTTCGCGGTCCCCCATCAGACACAACAAACTACCCCTGACAAACACAAGAGTATAAAGAGAAGAATTTGCTATGTCAAATCTTTACGACACGTCGCGGTGGAAAACTCTAGCCAACCTACCCGCTTTGGCCGTCGCCATGCTTCCCGGCGTCAGGCGTTCCGAAAAATCGCCAAACGTGTGATGCCCCATTATACACGAGTGTCACTTTCTGTCTAATTTCGACCGTGGGACGAGCTAGCGGTGATTATTTCCTGCCTTCAGGCGAACGGCGAGCTGCTTCGAGGATGGGCTGGAGCGGCACTCGGTAGAGATTCCCCAGGCCATTGCCAATGCCCGTCAGACCCTTGCTAAACTCAACATAAGTAAAGGGTTGCTCGCGCTGCTCGTCCAAAAAGCCCTTCTCGCTGGTGAAATACAGCCACGTACCGTCGGAGGTGACCCGCGGGCTGTAGTCTCGCGCTCGCCCGTTGACTTTCGGACCGAGGTTGACCGGCTTGCTCCACCCATTGCCTTCCGGAAAGCTCACCCAGAGGTCGGAGCTGCCAAAGCCGCCTGCCCGGCCGAAACTGCCCAGCAGAAGATAGCTCTCATCGGGCGCGATCAACGCCTCGAAAGTGTTGATGGCCGGGCCGTTCAGATTTTGACCTAAATCTTCTGCTTCCAGATACTTACCGCCCACAAGCTTTGACCGAAATACGTCGTAGTTGCCGGTTTTTCGGGAGCTGGCGAAGTACAGATCTCCATTCGCGGCGACCGAAGCGAACACCTGGCTGCCCTCACTATTCACAGAGCCCGGAACCAGCTGAGGTTCCGCCCACTTCCCGTCTGCCGACCGTTGCGCGCGCCAAATCGACCACCGGTGCAAGTCCTGGCCATTCACCGGCCGATCCGAAGCGAACAAAATCGAGCCGCCGTCCGGCGCGATGACCGGATCCGTGTCGCGATATTGGCCCGAGAACGGCAGAATTTCCGGCCGACTCCATTTCCCATCCACCAAATGCGACTCACACATGATGTACAAATAGTGCGGCGCTGCCGACTTTTCGAAAATCAAAGTCTTGCCGTCCGGAGTTACGCCGCCGCCCAGTTCATCGTCATCCGTCGAAATCACGCCAGCTCCAACGATCTCGGGATCGACAATTTCCGTCGTCGTATTTTCCGCATGCGCTCGCCATTGATTTTTCATCAGCGCAAGTCGAAGTGACGAATGCGAGCGTCACAAACAAAATCGCAAGCCGCCTCATCGCCGGCCTCGCTTCGAATCGCCGGAAGCCAGCGCGCCAACCGGTATCGTAAAAATATTCCCGTGCCCATTCAGAGTCGATCGCACTAACTTCTCGAACTCCGCCATGTCAATTCGCTTCGGCATCGGAATCACAAACGGACTTCGCTCGCTCGCGAAAATCAGAAATTTTCCGTCGGGCGTCAGCGCGGGAACTCCTTCATCCGCGACACTATTCACGCCGGCCTCGGCGTGACGCGCCTGCGTCCACTTTCCATCGACGCGCCGGCTGAAATAAATATCGCCGCGTGCGTACGGAAACCCGCCACCAGTCAGCGTATCCGCGCGATGCCGAAACGGCGGACCACCATCACCGGCCGAGACAAAGAGCAGAAACGATTCATCGGCGCTCACGTATGGGTCGTACTCATTAAATTCCGAATTGATTTCAGGTCCCAATTTTTCCGGTTGCTGATACGCGCCGTCCACCAATCGCGCGCGAAAAATCTGCGGCCGTCCCGACGGATCTCGATCGGAGGTGAAATAGATTGTTCCGTCGCTCGTGATCGATGCGTTCCAATTCCAGTGATCTTCCTGATTGATCGGCGCGGCCAAGGGGCGCGGCTCGCTCCAGGCGCCAGCAGTCTTTTCAACTTTCCAAATGCGCATGACGCGCGACTTCGAATCGGGCGCAGGACGCGACGAAGCGAAATACATCGTCTTTCCATCCGGCGAAAGCCGCGGCGGAAAATCGAGGTACTTACCTGAAAACGGCAGCGATTCCGGCGTGGTCCACTTGCCCTCGCGCCAGTGCGACACACACAACAATCCAATGCGCGGAAATGTCGTCGCCGGATTCAGTTTCACAAAATAGAACTCGTTGCCGTCGGGACTGAAGACGCCGCCGGCCTCATCGCCCGGGGTCGAGATGACGCCTTCACCAAACAAGTGAGGAGCGGACGTATCCGTGGGCAGCAATTCGAACGATTTCGGTCCAGCAATTGCCGCCGAGGCAAGGCCCGTTGCCACGATCAAAAGCAGGAAGACTTGAGTTACCAAGGTTTTAGAGAGCTTTTCCGTCATGGACACTCCAATGCGGTTGTTGTCCACGATAGACGCGCGGCCGTCAAAAACCTCTTCCGGCCGCAGGGTAACCCCCGTCCTCCCCTACTGCGGCGGAAGTTCCCGCACCTCCAAAACCCCATGCCCAACCGCCGGACACTTGGCCGCCCACCGCATCGCTTCGGCACGGTCGGCGACATCGATGATGTAAAACCCGCCGAGTTGTTCCTTGGAATCCGAGTACGGGCCGTCGAGCACCTCGGTTTTGCCATTTTGTCCACGCATGGTTCTAGCACCACCGCTGAGGCCCAGCCGCCGATTCACCATCAACACTCCGGCGTCGGCCAGCGACCTGGTGTATGCGGTATACGCCGCCATGCCTTGCTTCTGCTGCTCGGGCGTCAATTTCTCCCACCCGGTCTCTTGCACGTATGCCATCAGAATGAATTCCATCTTTCGCCTCCCGGACATCCGCGGCCACGATAGCCGCTCATCATCATGACGCGCGACGCGCGGCCATTCAGACATCGTTCTCTGACCTGTAAAAGCACAAAGGCGGCTCAACCTTCGAGCCGCCCTTGATTTATTTGATTCACCAATTCCGGTTTAGGTGGTTTGGGCGGCCGCTAATTCTGCGGCGCGCTGTCCTTATCGTCCTTGCCGAGATCGCCGAAGGGCCACAGGTTGAACGCCTTTAACTCCTCGTACTCGTGCTGGTCGCGCAGCATTTTCGCCGTTCGCTCCGCCGGCCAAGGTGCCGCGAAACGCTCCGGCCGGTCGGCAATCCAAAACGCAGCCAGGGCCATCAGCGTCGCATTCTTCGCCAGCACATCCTCTTTCTGCGCCTCCAGCGCGTCGGCCTGCGAATGATGCGTGTACATGTAGTCTTTCGTGTCCTGGAGCATGTTGATTCCGGGCAGGCCGGCGATCGTGAACGTTAGCGTGTCGGTGCCGTCTTCGATCTTGTCATCCACAGACATCGGCCCCATCGACGTCAGCGAATCCGCGAACGGCTGAAACGTATCGACCAGATCGCTGCGGCCGCCGAGTTGGAATCCCTTCACCGCGCCTTGACCGGCGTCGAGAATCAAATCGCCGAGGTGATTCGCCATTTCGCTTTTATGCTGTTTTACGTAGGCGATTGAGCCGTCGAGTCCCTGCTCTTCGCCGGTGAACAAAACAAATCGGATCGTGCGTCGAGGCTTTGCTCCCGATCGCATGATCGCATCCGCCGCACCCAGCGTCGTCGCCGTGCCCGAGCCATTGTCCGTGGTGCCTTGTGACAAATCCCACGAATCCAAGTGACCGCCAACAACCAGTATTTGTTCAGGATGCTCGGTTCCACGAATTTCACCGACGACGTTCGCCGTTTCGGCCGGCCCGTTCGTAAACGTATTTTGAATATTGAAGTGAACGCGCGGCGTAATTCCTCGGTCGAGATAGCGCTCGAGCTGGCCCTGATCTTCACCCGTCATAGACACCACAGGTATCGCGAAATCGGCGTCAAAGCCCAGAATTCCCGTATGCGTCAGGTTCATCCCGGTTGATTTCCTGCCGCCCTGTCCGCCAATGACTGCCACGACTCCGGCCGATGCGGCCGCGCGATTGAAGTCCCCCGACCGAATGAAGTAATCGATGCCGGGCCTGCCGTCGGGCTTTCCTTTCGAGACAATCAGCACAACCTTGCCCTTCAGCCTCGACACGTTCTTGATCTCGTTATCGATGTCGAACAGATTCACCGCCACCACATCGGCATCGATTCCGCCGACTACCGTCGAGCCGGTCCATCCCATCGAATCGATGTGGAGCTTATGCCGAACCGGCGTGAGCAATTCGGCGTCGGCCGTGCCGCGCGTCCATCCCTTCCAGATCGTATATTTTTCTTTGTGGACGTTCGCGAGGCCGATTTCGTTCATCTTCGCGACGCCCCAGTCTTCGGCTTTGTGATCGGCAGCAGAACCCGTGACGCGTGCGCCGACGTCGTCGCTGAGCTGCGTCAGAAATTCCATCGCGTGCGAGTTCATCTCGCCTTCGCCGGCGATCTTGACGAGCGACGGGAGGGTTCCGTCCGCCGACGGGCCTTTCGCTGCGTTATCGTTGGCCTTTGACGGCGCCGGTGAACCCGCACGCCGCAAGCGCCAACCCGGCCGCAATCCGCACTGTTCGCATAGCCGACGTCGAAGAAAACTTCTTCATTCCCACTCTCCTCAGAAGCGTTCGCACACACCCTATCATCATCGTCAGACGCGCTTGCCGCAAATCGGTTTCACTCCGTCTGCTGAAACTAAATGCTGAGCCCGAGAGTCGACGACAGAGCTCGATTGCAACCCTCGCAACCGTCAACGAACGCGCGCTTGCCGCCTCCTCTCAGCACATCCAAACTGGAGTGGTGACTTGCATGTCAATTTCTAGTCGATACCGGGCGCGTTTGCCTGCGATGGGATTGCTGTTTGCAGCGCTCGGGCTCGCCGTCGCGCGCTCAGGATCCGTCTACGGCGCCTGCGTCTCAAGCTCAAGCACCGCCGGCCAAGCCTGATGCGAAGCCCAGGCGGCACTCGCCGCTGCCGAAACGCCCGCGCAAATCGAGCTGCTCGAAACGAAAATCCGCTTCGAAGCCAACGGCGACTCCCGCAAAGAAGTCCACACTCGCGTTCATATCAACAGCGAACTCGGGGTTCGCCAGTTCTCGCGCCTTAACTTTAATTTCAACCGCACCTACGAAAAGGTCGAGATTCCACTCGTTCACATCACGCACAAGAGCGGCGGCTCGGCCGACATTCTTCCGAGCGCAATCACCGACGAGCCAAACCCCGCGGTCGCGGACTTCCCCGCTTATCACGATATCCGCGTCAAATCGATTCGCATCCTGGGCCTGGAGCCCGCCGATATTCTGGAATACCGCGTCGTCACGACGACGACAAACGGCCCACTCGCGCCCGATTTTTGGCTCGATCACAACTTCGATCGCACCGGCGTCGTGACGAAAGAGATTTTCGAGCTTGATCTACCGGCTCAGCGCTTCGCATCGCAGCAAGCGGCGTGCGGGTGCTGGGCAGATTCGAGTTTCAAAGGAAACGCCCGAGGCCTCGAAGACGCAAACCGGTGCAGGCGACGACGCGCGACTGGTATATCGCTGGAACATCGCAACCGCCGACCTTCCGAAGTCAGCGAACGATCCAGCTTCAGGCGACTCCGACGTCGTGTTGACGACGTTTGCTTCCTGGGATCAGCTTCAGCAGCGCTTGCAATCCGCGTTACAGGCTCGCCCATCCGCCGAGCTCTGGTCGCAAGCGGCGGCCGCGATGAAGAATGCGCCACGCGATCCGATCGCGCCGGAAACGGCTTATTACAATTTCGTCTCCACGAAAATTCGCACCGTCGATCTCCCGCTCGATCTCGGGCGATTCGGCAAACGTCAATACTCGGATGTGCTGTCGTCCGGCATCGGGTCGCCCGAAGACAAAATCTCGCTGTACACCGCACTCACGTCGCGAACCAAGCCGGTGAAGACGCTGCTGGTCACGGCCGCCGACGCGCCGGAAAAACAGCTTCCACGCCCTTCGCTTTTCTCTCAGATTCTGGTCGCGCTCGACGAAAGCAAGCGAACGATTTATCTCGATCCTGATCTTGAAGTCGCGCCATGGGGCGTAATTCGGCCCGATCTGCGCGGCAAGAAGGCACTCAAGCTCGGCTCGAGCTGCGCCGGCGAATCGTGCTGGATGAAGATTTCCGGCGAGCTGCCATTTTCTTCGACGCAGCGCGTCAACGTCGATGCCACGATCGCCGCCGACGGCAGTCTCGATGCGAAAGTGAAATACACCATGCGCGGCGACAACGAATTGTTGTTGCGGATGGCGTTCCACCAATCGCCACGCGACAAGTGGAAGGAAGTCGCGCAGCTCATGTCACTCTCCGACGGGTTCCGCGGCAAAATTCTCGCGACGAGCGCATCCGATCCTTACGCGACGAAAAACGCATTCACCGTCGAGTATGAAATTTCGCAACCCAAGTTTGTCGATTGGTCGAAAAAACCGGTGCGCATTCCCGCGCCGCTTCCAGTGTTAGCTGTGCCCGATCTTCCGGGTAAGACGGAGGGTGCGGACAAAACGGCGGCGATCGACCTCGGCACACCGCTCGACGTCGAAACGCGCGTGACGCTGCATCTTCCGTCTGGCACGAGCGTCGAATTGCCGACCGGCACGATCGTCGATCGCGACTACGCCACGTTTGTCTCGCGGTACAACACCAACTCTGGCGTTGTGACCGCTACACGCCACATCAACTTTTTGCAGCGCCAGGTCGCTCCCGATCGCAAGCCCGACTATGCCGCGTTCCTGCACGCCGTGCAGACCGACCAAGCGCAACTCTTCACGCTGACGCGCGGCGACGGCTCGTCAACGACGGCCGCCAGCACACAACAAAAGCCCTAATTTTAGTTTGAAGAAATTTAAAGAAAACGGACCGGCTCGCTAGCCGCGAGACCGCTCTTACAGCCCCATGATTTCTTTTTCTTTGGTCGCGCTCAAATCCTCGATCTTCTTCGTCTCAGCCTGCGAAAGTTTTTCGAGCTCATCCAGCGAGCGCTTTTGCTCGTCCTTGCTGATCTTCTTGTCCTTCTCGAGCTTGTCGATCGCTTCCTTGACGTCGCGGCGAACGTTGCGCACCGCCGTGCGGTGATTCTCCAACACCTTGTGGAGGACCTTCACCATGTCTTTGCGACGATCTTCGGTAAGCGTCGGAATCGGTACGCGCACCACTTTGCCGTCATTCGTGGGGTTCAATCCGAGATCCGACGTGCGAATCGCCTTGTCGATCAGCGGCACCACGCTCGGATCCCATGGCGAAATCACGATCATCGTCGGATCGGGCGTCGTCATTGTGCCGAGCTGATTTACCGGCGTCGGCGTCCCGTGGTAGTCCACGCGAACTGCGTCGAGAAGCGTCGCGTTCGCGCGGCCCGTGCGCAGCGTCGCAATTTCCTTGCGAAAATCCTCGACCGCCTTTTCCATACGCGTCTTCGCTGCGGCTGACGCTTCTTTTGTAGAACCAATCGTCGTCATATCGTCCTCAGTATTTTAGGCGGGCGTGACTGTGGAGCCCACGCGTTCGCCCAGCACAACGCGCTTGATGTTCCCGTGCCGATTCATGTTGAACACGACGATCGGCATTCCGTTGTCCATGCAGAGTGAAATCGCCGTCGAGTCCATCACCTTCAAATCCTGATGCAAGACGTCGCGATAGGTGATCTGTGCGAAGAATTTCGCGTCCGATACGCGCTCCGGATCGGCGTCGTAAATTCCATCGACGCGCGTCGCCTTCAAAATCACGTCGGCCTTGATTTCCATCGCGCGCAACGCCGCAGCCGTGTCCGTCGAAAAATAAGGATTGCCCGTGCCTGCGCCAAAAATCACGACACGCCCCTTTTCCAGATGCCGCACGGCACGCCGTCGAATAAATGGCTCCGCGACCTGGTGCATGCCCATCGCGCTCTGTACCCGCGTGTGTACGCCTTCTTTTTCCAGCGCGTCCTGCAATGCCAGCGCGTTGATCATCGTCGCCAGCATCCCCATGTAGTCGCCGGTCGCGCGATCGATCTCAAAACCCTTTTGCCGCGCGCCGCGGAAAAAATTCCCGCCGCCGACCATGATGGCGACTTCAACGCCAAGCTCGTGAACTTCCTTCAGCTCTTTCGCGATCGCCTGAATCGTTTCGCCGTGGATGCCAAATCCCTGCGGCCCCTGGAGCGACTCGCCCGACAGTTTCAGGACGATGCGCTTGTACTTGGGCCGATTCCTTTTCGCGGCGCTTCTTAGCGCAGTCTTGCTTGGCGTTCTCTTCGCAGCCATGAGTCTCCGGGATGAACGATCTCAAAAGCTTCGGAATTGTAACAAACATCCGAGACAGTGGCACACCATCCCTGCGCGCGCGGTCATGTAGGACGCGGCATGTTCATGTACGGGCGCAGCACTGCTGCGCCCCATGTCCGCACGATCGACGCGGCTTGAGGACTTTCTTCGATCCCTGGGTCGCGGCTCGACGCAAGCAGATCGCGTCGTTTGCCCCAAAAGAAAAAGGCGCCCCGGCAAAAACCGGGACGCCTGAAATAGTGAATCGAAAATAGCGTGAGCATTACGCCGTGACCGGCGCAGCCGCTTCCGCCGCCGCCGAACCGCCGGCGACTTCGCCCACCTTGAAGCGCACGAACCGCCGCACGGAGATATTCTCGCCAAGCTTCGCGATCGCCTGCGTGATCATTTCGCCGATCGTCACCGACTCGTCCTTGATGTAGTGCTGTTCGTAGAGGCAGTTCTCCTCGTAGAACTTTTCCATCTTGCCGGTAACGATGCGCTCGATCACAGGCTCAGGCTTGCCCGTGGCTTTCGCCTGATCCTTGTAAATTTCTTTCTCACGCTCAAGCATCTCGGGCGTGACTTCTTCGCGACGCAGATAGCGCGGATCGATCGCCGCGATATGCATCGCCACGTCGTGGCAAAGCTGCTGGAAAGCTTCCGTGCGCGCGACGAAGTCCGACTCGCAGTTGACCTCGACAATCACGCCGATCTTTCCGCCCGCGTGAATGTAGTGGCCAACGAGCCCTTCGGACGCCTGGCGCTGCGCCTTCTTGGCAGCCGCTGCTTGACCCTTCTTGCGCAAAATGTCGATCGCCTTCTCGATGTCGGCGCCCGATTCCACGAGCGCTGCGCGGCAATCGGCAAAGCCCGCGCCGGTGCGTTCGCGAAGTTCCTTCACGAGGGGTGCTGGTACCTGTACAGCTTGCGGTGGTGTGCTCATCCTTTTTTCTTTCTACTCTCTTATTGTTTCGACGAGGTAAATTCCTCTGAACAGCGCCTTCTCTTGAAAAGAGCTTAGTTGCAAAACGGCCCGGCGCATCTTGGTAACGAGAGCGCCGGGCCCGCTGAATCTTGCCAGCGCGAACAGTTAGTTTGCTTTGTCGTCCGGCGGGACGGTCGCTTCGGCGGGTTCCGCCGCTGGTTCGGGAGCTGCTGCCGCTTCCGCGCCTTCAACGAAATCGCCTTCCTGTTTTTCGTATTGCTCGTACTTGCTGGTGTCGACGTACTCGACGCCGTCCACGATTGCCTGATCCTGAGCGGCCTTCTGATCGGCAACCTGCGACTGCGCGTACAAGTTGTGACCTTCGATCACCGACTCCGAAATCTTCGACGTGAACAAACGGATCGCGCGCAAAGCGTCATCGTTGCCCGGAATGATCCAGTCCACCACGTCCGGATCGCAATTCGTATCGACCACCGAAACCACCGGCACGCCCATGCGGCGCGCTTCCTTCACGGCGATCTCTTCGGCGTTCGAGTCGATGACGAACATGGCATCCGGCAACTGCACCATGTTCTCGATGCCGGCCAGGTTCTGGAGCAGGTGCTTCATTTCGCGATCAAGGCGCGCCTTTTCTTTCTTGGACAGTTCGTCCATGCGGCCATCTTCGCCCATCGCCTTCAGCAACTTGAGGCGCTTGATCGACTTCTGCAGCGTCGCCCAATTGGTCAGCGTGCCGCCCAGCCAGCGGTGGTTCACATAGAACGCGCCGCAGCGCTTCGCCTCTTCGGCGACCGCTTCCTGGGCCTGGCGCTTGGTGCCGACGAAAAGGACCGTGCGGCCATGCGCTGAAATTTCGCTCACGAAGCGGCTTGCTTCGCGGAACATCTTCAATGTCTTTTGCAAATCGATGATGTGAATGCCGTTGCGTTCCCCGAAGATGTATTCCTTCATCTTGGGGTTCCAACGACGCGTCTGGTGACCGAAGTGAACTCCGGCTTCCAGAAGTTCTTTCATTGTAATTTCTACTGCCAAGTTGCCTCCTATTTAGATTGCTGCTTGCGGCAGCTGTCGTCGATCAGCCTGACGACTCGCTGTAGAGCAGCCTTTTTGCCGGCGGCTTGCCGGCCGTGATCTCGACGAGCGCCTTGCGACGCTCGCCGGAGCTCATTGCAACCCGGTACGTTTCACCGAGCCGCTAAAAACTAGCGCTTCGTAAATTGGAAGCGTTTGCGCGCGCCCTTCTGCCCGTACTTCTTGCGTTCCTTCATACGGGAGTCGCGCGTCAAAAATCCATTCGTGCGGAGCGAGGGACGCAGCTCCGGGTTGTAACGCGCAATCGCGCGAGACAATCCCATGCGCACCGCTCCAGCCTGCCCGCCGACGCCGCCGCCATTCGCGGTGCATACGACGTCCACCTGGTCGCCCAGGTTGGTGAACTTCAGCGGCTCGGTCGCATCATGCTTCCACGCATGATTCGGAAAATATTGATCCGTCGTCCGGCCGTTCACCGTGAACTTGCCGGAACCAGCGCGCAAAAACACACGCGCGATCGACTCTTTGCGGCGGCCGGTGCCGAGAAACCAGGAATTGGCCCCGAGGGGCGAAGCGCTCGAACTCAACGTTCCTCCTAAATCAGAACAGCCATCAAGACAACGTCAAACAATCACAGACCCGTACTTCGACACTATTTCCGGTTTACCCGTTTTGCTTGGATTCCTATCTCGACGAAGGAAAACAATGCAACAAGCGGAATAACCCATCTGGACCACTACGTGGAGACTGAATGCTGCAGGTTGTTACACCTACTGAACCGCAATCCCCTAAACCTTACCCTACCAGCCGCTTACAGTCGAACTAAAGCGCGATCGCTTGCGGCTTTTGCCCCGCGTGGCGCGCCAGACCGGCCGCGTCGCGATAAATCCGTAGCTTCTTCGCGCGGCGTGCACGCAGCTTGTTCTTGGGCAGCATGCCCAAAACCGCCTCGCGAATCATCCAGTCGGGCTTGGTCTCGCGCACGCGCTTCGCCGGCACTTCTTTCAATCCGCCGGGGTAGCCGCTGTGCGAGTAATACATCTTCTGCTCGACTTTGTTGCCGGTCATCTTGATCTTGTCCGCATTGATGACCACAACGTGATCGCCCGAGTCCAGATACGGCGTAAATGCCGCCTTATCTTTGCCCATCAACATTCGCGCGACCTTGGTCGCGAGCCGGCCCAGCACCTGATTCGTGGCATCGACCACAAACCAATCCGCGCCCACTTTCAGCGCTTCGGCCTCTTCACCCTTCGCTACGTACGTCCGCATTGCCCTTAGTCACACCTTTCCCTGTAGAGACAAACGTAGATATTAGAGTATCAAGCACATTTCTGTCAACGAATTGTGCGGAGCCTATCGCAATCCAACCTTCGCGACGGTGCCAGTTCGAATCGACGACAGGACGTCCATGCAATCAGCGATGAGTGGCAACAGGTCCGGAAGTTTGTTCGATTTACTGCGCAAAATTATGACCGAGATTCGTCGATCCGTGTAGTTTTGCTCGTACTCCAATCCTTTGTCCGACGTTATCAATACGTCGAAACCAAGGCGTTCCGCCATCGTTAGGAGTTCGCCATTCAGCTTGCCCGCGAGTTGGGCTTCCGAAACGGTATGACACGCATGTCCGGCAAAATGACGCTTCAGCTTCTTCGGAAGGCACTCGTCGAGCAGAAGCTTCATTCGAGACTGCTGACGACTAACGACTTCGCGTGCTCCAGGGCACCAATTGCATCTTCGCGAGTAACGGTCGGAAAGTCGTCAAGGAACTCATCCAACGTTTCGCCACCTTCGAGGTAATCGAGTAGGTTTTGGAACGGCACCCGCGTACCACGGAAAACAGGAGTACCGCTCATAATTTGGGGGTTCTTGATTATGATGTCCTGATTCATCTGAAATGCCTCTACGAAAAGCACTTGATGGTCATCTTAGCATATGAAAGGCGGTGACTTTGAGCGGTCGAGCGCACGAGGATCGGGAAGTAATGAAATAGCGGTGCGACCGGCAACCGCACGACGCATTTCGTCGCACGTACGCCTACATCTTCGATGGAAAGACGGGAAAGCTCATCGAAGTCGAGGGCGCAAAGGCGCTTGGCGCAATCAACAATTCATTCGAGTGGTTTCGGGTTACGAAACCGCCGTCTCCATATGGTATTGCTTCAGCTTCCGATAAAGCGTCGTCTTCCCAATCCCCAGTATCCGCGCCGCCGCCAGCTTATCCCCGCTCGTCTGCCGCAGCGTCCGTAAAATCGCCCGCCGCTCCAATTCTTCCAGCGGCAGCAACTCGTCCTTCTCCGGCACGCGGTCGCTCGTCGGATACTGCAAATTCGACGGCAAATCCGCCACTGCGACGATCGGCCCCGATCCCAACGCTACCGCTCGCTCGATCGCATTCTCCAGCTCGCGCACATTCCCCGGCCAATCGTACGCAATCAGCCGGCGCATCGCATCCTCCGAAATTGCGCGCGATGTCTTCTGCGGGTCGCAAAACTTATCCAAAAACGAAGTAACCAGCAGCGGAATATCGCTCTTGCGTTCGCGCAGCGCCGGCAACTTCACCTGCACCACATTCAGCCGAAAATAAAGATCCTGCCGGAACGATCCGTCCTTGATGCCGCTGTCGAGATCGCGATTCGTCGCCGCAATAATCCGCACATCGATCTTCCGCCGCTCCGTCGATCCCACCGGCTTCACTTCCCTCTCCTGCAACACGCGCAACAGCTTCGCCTGCAGATCCACCGGCATCTCGCCAATCTCATCCAGGAACAGCGTGCCTCCGTGCGCTGCCTCCATCAAGCCCTGCTTGCCATGCAGCGCTCCCGTAAACGCGCCCTTCACATACCCGAACAATTCCGACTCAATCAACGTCGGCACCAGCGACGAACAATCCACCGGCACAAACGGCCGATCCTTTCGCGCACCCGAAAAATGCACGCTGCGCGCCACCAACTCTTTACCCGTTCCGCTCTCACCCAGCACCAGCACCGGATACTCGTGCTGGCTCACTTTCTGAATCGTCTTGTAAACCCGCTGCATTCGCTCCGACACGCCGATGAGCCCGCCAAATCCCGGCCGCGTTCGCAATTGCTCGCGCAGCAACTGATTCTCTTGCTGCAACTCCACCGCGCGCGACGCCCGCTCCAGCCGCGCCTGCAACTCCTCGATGCGAAACGGTTTCGTCACATAGTCGATCGCGCCCATCCGCGTCGCCGCCACCGCCGAATCGATCGTGCCGTACTGCGTCAACACAATCACCGGCAAGTTCGGATGCGTCTCGTGCACGCGCTTCAACAGCTCCAGCCCGCTCGTGTGCGGCAACATCAAATCCGTCAGCACGATATCGATCGCCGTATTCTCGACGACTTCGATCGCCTCTTCCGCCGTCGCCACCGTCGTCGCGTGCATCCCGCACATCTGCGCAACTTTCGCGCACGCCTCGCGAATGGTCGGCTCGTCATCCACCACCAGCACATGGATCGCGGCCGTTTCGCGCGGTGCAACGACTTCTTCACTCATCATTGTTGTAGTCATCGAGGATTCTCCCTGCGCCACTTCCCGCTTGTGGCCTAGCTGTCTGCATACGCGGTTCCAATTCAGAACTCGTACGAGGAGCAGCATCTTACACAAAGAGTACTAAACATGCACTAACCATTTTGGGAATCTTAGAAAAATGAAATGGCGGTTTAACTGGAACAAAGGGATGCGCACGAATGGCTTACAAGAACGGGACTCGTTTTCCACAGAGAGTTCCATTTCGGGAAAAGCTCCTCTCGCACCACAACGGCACTGCCCCTCCTGGGTCCGTAGCGCCGGCATCTTGCCGGCGTCTTTACGCTGACTATGGCGACCCCTCATGACCGGCTCAGGTACCGCCCCGGCCACGCCCCGCAAAAAACAAAACGGGCCTCTGAGGTTTCCCTCAAAGGCCCGTTCTTCGTGCGTGAAGCGGTTTTGCGAGTCAGGCCGGCCACAACCGGCCCGACCGCAGGGTTTTTAGTAGGTCGCGCCGTCGGGCACGAAGATGAACTCAACTCGGCGGTTTTCCTTCTCCGAGCCCTTCTCCGTGGAGGCCTGACCCGTGCGCGTGGTGCTGCGCGACGCGTCGATGCCCTTCTCACCCAGGTACGCCTTCGCTAGGTCGGCGCGGCTCTGAGCCAGCTTGGCTGCCTTCGGTTCCTTGCCATCGGCATAACCGACGATGACAACCTTGGCGCTCGGATCGTTCTTCAACCGCAGCGCTACGTCGTCACCGACGCGCTTGCAGAGGTTGTCGAAGCGAGCGACGCCCGCCTTGGTGTAGCCGCACTCGCCGATCTTCGTGGCTTGCGGCGGTGGCGGCGGCTGTTGCACGTCAACGTTCGCCTGCCCGTCGGCCTTGTCGCCGCGAGAGTCGGTTACCGTGCAATTCACCTTATAACTGCCGGAAGACAAACCGGTCGAGTCATAGGTGGCCGTTGGGCCGTTGCCAGTCACTTGGCCTTGCGCGGCCGAGTAGCTGTAGGTCAGATCGAGGTTGTCCGGGCTGCTGGCCGTCGAGGTAATCGTCGACTTTTCGCCAGGCTGGATCGTGCTCGGATTCGCCGAGCAGGAGATTGTCGGCGGGTGATGCGGACGTTCCTGAACCGCGATGTCCGCGGTGCACGAAGTCGTGCCGCCCTTGCCGTCGTCAACCTTCGCGGTCACCGTGTAGGTGCCCACTGCGAGGCCGTTCGAGCTCCAACGCGCATCCGGTCCGGTGCCGTCAACCGTGCCGCCCGTCGCCGTGTAGCTGTAGTTCAGCGGCAAGCTGGCCGGGCTCGATGCCGTCACGTGAATCGCTGACGGATCGTTCGAACCCTGAATGACTGCCGCTGGCGTCGCCGAGCAAGAAGCTGTCGGTGGTCCAGCCGGGGGCGGCGGAGGTGGCGTCGGGAAGCCCCAACGGAACACGATGCCGGTGCCGGCGCGGAAGCTGTTCTGACGGAAGTTCGGATCGACCCAAACGCCCGACACGTAGCTGCGCAAATAATCGAGCTGCGCGAAGCGCCACGCGATGTGCTTGTTGAACACGATATCGACGCCGCCGCCCGCCGCGAGTGCGAACGAGTTGTAGCGATCGGCGCCGGTCACTTGGCCGCTGGCGCGCAGCGTACCGAACAGGATTTCGGCAAACGGCACGAAGTGATCGCGGCGCAGGTTTAAGCGCGGACCAGCCATAAACGTCTGGAAGCCGCCTTCTGGCTTATCCACCAGCCCCGGGATCCGGCGGCTGAACGAGTAGAAACCCGCTTCGGCAGTCAGACCGAGAAAATGGTTGACGTTGTATGTGAACGACCCGGTACCACCGTTATTGTTGAAGTTCGGAAACGACGCGCCCGGATTGAAGTTGATGTAGCTGTACATTCCGGCCAGTTCGTATTTCGGCGTCAAACGACCCGGCGTGCTGTCGTCCGCCGTGCCCGACGCTGCTGGCGTCGGAGCGGGCGTTGGAAACGGAGTCGCGCGCGGCGGATTTGGCACCGCAAAACTCCGCGCCGCATCCGGCGTCGCCGTCGAATCGCTCGTCGCCGGCGCCGCGGTCGCGGAATCATCCGAAGTCTTCTTCGCCTTCTGCTCATCACCTTGCTGGGCCCACCCTGGCAGCGCGAATAGCGCGCCAACCACCATCATCAGACACAACCTGCGCATCTTTGTTTCCTCCCGAAAGACTCTCTCTTGGAAATTCATGAGTTGTATTTACGCGCTCGCCGGATTTTGGTTCCGCTGCTCCCGGCAAACTGCGTCAGACGCATCGCAGCCTAAAAACTTTGATTCCACCCCGGATCCCGTTGGCAAAATTCCCTGTCTCTCGACGCCAACCGGATGTTTACTTCACGACAAGCAGCAAAGTGCGGTGACGATAGGGTATTCCACACCTCGCCGTCTCCGCAAGCATTTCCTCGGAATTACGCCAAAATACCGCTCGCGGAAAATCTTTTTGTGAGACGCATTTCAGCCGCCTTCGAGGTACGGCTTTGCGCTCAACGCGCCTTCACGCACACAGACAACGAGAACGCCATCAAACCCGGTTATAGGACCTAGTTCGATGGTCGAAAATACGTGCTAGTTACAATTTATTTCGATGCGCTCGCCGATCTCCGCACAAACAATCCGATTAGCGAGCGCATCGGTTACATTTCTATCCTTGCCCGTCTCAAACTGCTACACCTTAGGACTAGAACTATAGCGGCGCACTCTTACTGCGAAGCCGCTCCGTTTGTCGCCGCGGCGGCACCGCTACCGTCGGCCGAGAACACCGTCACTTCCACGCGACGATTTTTCCCCCGGTCATCCTTCGTCTTCTGATCGTTCACCGGCTTGTCTTTGCCCAGTCCCACGATCTGGATGCGAAACACCGGCACATTCTTCGTCCCGATCAAATACGTCTGCACCGCTTCCGCTCGCCGACGGCTCAACTGCAGGTTGTACTCCGCGGGACCAACCTTGTCCGTGTATCCCTGAATTGCTATGAAATAGCGCTTCGCATTCGTGATATTTCCGCTGACCAATGTATCGATCTGCTGCTTCGCGTCGTCGCTCAACTCCGACGAATTAAACTTGAAGAGCACGGTCGCATCGCCCGCCGTTTTGTAGTCGTCGAGGTTTGCAATCCGATCGTTCAATTCTCCGCGCAGCTGATCGCGCACCGTGTCCGACTTCTTCGACGCCGCATCCGCGCGCGAAATGGCATCGCCCGCGCGGCTATCCGCCGAGCTGGCCTTTTCGTCAACCGAGCTAATTTTGGTTTCGGCCTGGTCTAGCTGTTTCTGGGTCCCTTGTTGCTTCTGATCGACATCGCTGACCTTCTTATCGACGGGGTCAACTTGTTGCGCCACATATCGCTTCGTCGCACAACCGCCGAGCATAACCATCCCGGCGAGCACCACGGCAAGTTCCGCTTTTCTCATGCGCATCTCCTACTTTAGGTTTCGCCGTCGGGGCGTATTTCGCCCACACGCCGGCGCAGGCTGGTGGTGGTTTGCGTTCTGGCCCGCTTCAATCGCCCGCTTCAATCGTTGGATGCCTCAACCTAACCGAAGGACGGCAACAATCTTGAGTGTGACGAACACCGCGCCACCAGCGCTTCCGGCATCAACGAATTCCGCTACAGCTTCGTCACTCGATTCGCTACAGCATCATCATCCCGCACTTTTTCGACATCGTCGCATCTTAACGCCGACCACCCTGATTGCAATCGCGCTCCCCGCGCGTTTCCAGGACCAGACCCCGCTGCAAGGTGCAGCAAGAAATTTTAGGAGAGAAATCTGATGAGAATCGCAATCGGCACGGCTTTGCTCGTTTTGCTCGTCGGCACAACGGCCTATGCGCAAGAGCAGGACAAAGAAAAAGAAAAGCCAGCCCAACAAGAAGAGAGGAAGCAAGAACCAGCCGCGAAAGAGCACCCCCAGGCGCAAGAGCAGCACAAAGCACAAGATCAGCAACAAAAAACCCAAGAGCACCAAGCGCAGGAACAGCAAAAGAGTCAGTCCAAGCAAATAGAAAAAGAAAGATCAGACGCGGCCAAGCAACAACAGCAGTCCGCCCACCAACAACAGCAGCAAACGGAAAAGCAGCAACAGGTCGCCAAACAGCAACAACAGCAACAAGTCGCGCGCCAGGAACATACTCAAAATCAACAAGCTCAACGCGACGGCGGCAATCGCAATTCGCGCCGCATCAGCGAGCAAGACTTCCACCAGCACTTCGGCCGCGAGCACACCTTCCGCGTCACCCGCAGCGAAGATCGCCGCTTCAACTACGGCGGCTACTACTGGGTCTACAACGATCCCTGGCCCTCAGGATGGGCCTACACCGATGCAGTCTACGTTGACGAAATCGACGGCGAATATTATCTGATCGATCCCGTCCACCCCGGCATTCGCTTACTCGTCATCATCTCCGACTAAGAATTCATCTCAGCGCAAGTGGCGGCGCGCCCCCGAAACGACCGCGCCGCCCGAACGCTCGACTCGCGCATCAAATCGCCGTTGAGATAACACTCTCGGATTCGCACAAGGGTTTCCGGATTCCATTCAACCCTCGCGCGTCGCGCGAACCAACTCAGGAGCTTCATCGATGTCGCCGTCACGCACTCTCATCGCTTTCGGCCTCTTGCTCGCCGCCGCCTTCGTCTTCGGCGTCTGCATGGGCTGCAATTCCAACGACCCAGACCAGCGCGCTCGCGACGAAAAAACGCGCGAAGAAGTCGCCCGCGCCACGGCCGACGCCAAGCCAGCAATCCAGGACGCCGGCCGCAAAATCGGCGAAGTCGCTCACGAAGCTGCGGATCAAGCGCGCGCCGCCGCGCAGGGTATTCGCGATGGCTGGAACGAAAGCCATCACGGCCCGCTCGATCTCAACTCCGCCTCAGAATCTCAATTGGATGACCTGCCAGGAATCGACAAGCGCACCGCGCGCCACATCGTCGCCTCCCGCCCCTACCACGAGAAGCGCGAACTGCTCGACAAGCAAATCGTCTCCGCCGACGAATACAACCGCATCCGCGACGACATCACCACGAAGTAGTCACCCCTCAAAAAAAACGGCAGCGCCGAAGTAGCGCTGCCGCTCAATTTTCTTCACGAAACACCCGGCCGCGAAACCCGAATCGCGCCGCTTCCATCGACAACTACTCGTCGCCGCCTATCGCGCCAGCGCTGGCCGCGCGTCCCCCGTCTTCGCCTTCGCAGCCTCCGCGCTCATACTCGCCGCCGTCGTCGGCACAAGCTGCGTTAACACCTGATCGATCCGCTCGGTCGCTTCATCCAACCGCGTCAACCGCTCCGCGCGATCCTCGACCATCGCCGACTCCGTGATATCCATCAGCGCTTCGCGCACCTGCCGGTTCACTTCCGTGATCATCGTCATCTGCTCTTTCGCGCGCTTATAATTGTGGTACTCATAGCTCGCGGACAAATAGAACAGCAGCGTTAACCCGCCCAAAATCCCAATCGCTAAATTGTTTAGGATCGTCGATGTGAGGGGCACTCCCCGCCACTCCAAAATCACATCGCCCGTGTAACTCGTGATGAACAGCACCAACCCCGTCAACAGCGGCGCTTCCAGTCTTCGGAACGCAAGCCAACCCGGCAGATTCTTGAGTCTGCGCATGAAGACACCTCCCTTACTCACGATAAACCGACCACTATTACGCAGGGAGGACAACCCGCGCCGGCCTTCGAGTGCCGTATGTGAGCGACATCATATCACCAATCCTTCACTCCGGATATTACAGCCGAAAAAATAATCACCCACTCAAACGCCGCTCGTACCTAGCACAAACCTGTGGAAAACCGCGCAAATACAGTGTTTTTTGACAACTCCCCTATAGACTCCTCCAAATTCTGTATGCATTCTTGTAATTAGTAAGCTCTGTACCCCGCAGGCACCCATGGGAAGCAAGCCATACAAGGCCCATCTGAAAGACTCTTACAGAGAACTCCCGGCGAACCCCTTCACCCTCACCGACTATCTCCTTTGCGCGCTCGTCTATGCCCTCTTGGCCGTCGCCTGGCTCCCCTTGGTCGCCGCTTGGTTCGTTCCCCGGTAGTAACGCCCGACCGCTCCTGACAGCATCCACCGGACCATGCATCTTTCAGCCGTTGTTGCTACTATCGGGCCCAGAACGCGACGCGACCTCACTCCGCCCGGAGCCTCATTTGCACCCACGCCGTCTCCACACTCTTGCTTCTTTATGCCTGTGTATGTGTTTCATTTCACGTCTGAGTTGGCCCGCCTCTGGAACCACACCTCAACCGTCGCCCGCCGCCTCGCCACAATTTCACGTCAACGCCGCGCGCCTCCAGTCCGATCTCGAAAAACTCAGTGAGATTGGCCGAGACTCCGCCAGCGGCGGCATCACGCGCCTCGGCTACTCTGAAAACGAACTAGCCGCGCGCGACTACGTCAGCACACTTATGAAGCAAGCCGGCCTCTCCGTACACACCGATCCTGCCGGCAACCTCTTCGGCTCCCGTGAGGGCTCCGCCAACGTCCCAGCCCTCCTCTTCGGCTCTCACATCGACACCGTTCTCAACGGCGGCCGCTTCGACGGAGCCGTCGGCACCATCGCCGCCGTCGAAGTCATCCGCGCGTTCAATGAAGCCAACATCAAAACGCGCCATCCGCTCGAGGTCGTTGTCTGGACCAACGAAGAAGGCAATCACTTCGGCATCAGCACCATGGGCTCCGCGATCGCCGCGGGTGTTCTCGGCCCCGAAATCCTCACGCGCAAAGACGACCAAGGCGCCACCGTCGCCGACTGGCTCAAGCGCTACGGCCAGGATCCCGCGCATCTCACCGACGCCCGCATCGCCAAAGGCTCCGTCGCCGCCTATCTCGAACTCCACATCGAGCAAGGCCCCAATCTCGAGCGCGCCAAAATCCCCATCGGCGTCGTGCAAGGCATCGTCGCCCTCAAGCGTTGGCGCTGCGTCGTCTCCGGTTTCGCCAATCACGCCGGTACAACCCCGATGGACAGCCGCCGCGATGCTCTCGCCGCCGCGTCACGCGAAACTCTCTCGGTTCGCCAAGCCGTCCTCGCCGAATCCGGCCGCCAGGTCGGCACCGTCGGCTACATAAAAGTCGAGCCCGCCGCCGTCAACGTCATCCCTGGCCGCGCCGAATTCCCCGTCGAACTGCGCGACCTCGACGCCGCAAAGATCGACCGCATGTGGACCCGCATCCAGTCAAATTTTCAGGAAATCGACAAGGAGGAAAACGTTACAACACAGTGCAGCGAATTCGACGCCATCGCACCTGCCCGCACAGATCCCGCGATGCAATCCGCGATTCGCTCCGCAGCTCAGTCCCTCGGCCTCGCCACGCTCGATCTTCCCAGCGGCGCCGTCCACGACGCACAACTCATGGCCCGCATCGCTCCCTTCGGCATGATCTTTATTCCCAGCCACAACGGCATCAGCCACGCCCCGCAAGAACTCTCCTCGTGGCCCGACATCGCCAACGGCGCCGAAGTCCTCTATCGCTCAATCCTCCAAGCCGACACCCAACTCAACGCAAACTGACTCGCCACTGTGCAGCCGCGCGCGCCGCATCGGTTTTGCACGAGCGCAGGCACTGCCGCACTCCGAATGCCCAGCCGTCAGAGTCATTCTCAGCCGAACTCTGCGCTCTCCGCGAACTCTGTGGTGAACTCCGCTGCTCGCTTCGCCTACCTCAGCTTCGCGTACTCCGCCTTCGCCGCCACCAACACCGGCACATCTCCATCCGCATCCTTCCACAACGCAAAAAAATCCTCGTACGCCGCCTGGGCCTTCGCCGAGTCTCCCTGCATCGCATACGCCCGCGCCAATCCCACTCGCGCCGTCGCCGCAATCGGCTCATTCAACACAATCCCTCGATGCGCCAAAATTTTCTGAAACTCCCCCGCCGCCTCTGCCCCGCGTTTCGCCGCCAAATACGCCTCGCCCCGCACATACACCGGATACATCCCGTTCCATCCAGAATTGCTCTCCGTCGTTTGTCCCAACTCATATCGCGTGGCGGTATCGAGGCTGGCGATCGCTCCACTCGCATCTCCCTTCTCCAACGCCACCACACCTCGAACCGTCGGCAGGTAATTACGCTGCACAATTAGATCTTCAGGAAGATCCTTATCCAGATCGCTGGCCAGTTTTGTAGCACCCCCCGCATCACCAGCAAACGCGAGCGCCATGGCCGCAGCCGCTCGCACGTCACGTGCCGTCGAATCCGGCACAGAGGTGACAACGAGTCTTCGCGCTGTCTCGGCATTCCCGAACACTGCTTCGCGCAAGGCTGCGATGTTTGCGTGCAACGCTGCGGCCTCTTTCAAATGTTCTTTCGCCACATTTATCGACCGCAGCGAAAACTCCCTGGCCTTTTTGACCTTGCCTCCGTAGCCCGCCGTATCGGCCTCCATACCCAACAGCGCCGTGTTCCCAGTCTCGTCCGTAGAAGATTCCTCGACCAGTTTTTTCATCCGGGCGGTATCGTTCCGCAAAAACGCCACCTCATACATGCCCACCCAAATATCCGGATTCTCGACTTTCTGTTCCAGGCTTCGTTTGTAGACGGCGTCTGCATCTGCCAGCCGATCCAGCGATACCGCGTTAAAAATCACAAACGCATACGTAATGGAAATATCCGGCTTCAGCTCAATTGCCTCTTTCGCGGATTTCAATCCCTTCTCATACTTTCCCATGACTGGCAGCACCGCTCCAGCAAGGTAGGTCAGAGGGCGCTTTCTTGCCCGCGGATATTCTTCGATCGATACGTCGCAAGCCTGCTCCGCCTTTTCAACGTCTCCCGTAACCTCTTTGTTGTAGACCGCCTCGATAAAAAGCTTTTCCGGCTCACTCGTTCGATCACGAAACTCATATGACCTGCGCGCGCTTTCCACTGCCAGGCTCGGTTGCCCCATCGTCGTCAGCGCAAGGCCCATGAGCGCGTGAGCCAAGGCGAACTGAGGATCGATCGTCACCGCCCGCCGCAGAAACGGAATCGACGCGGCAGCCGTGGAATTGTCGATAACCTTGACACCCTTGCTGTACGCTTGCAGCGCTTCGAGTGACGACGTTGACGCCTGCTCCAGCGGTATGTCGAATTTTTTCACCGAGCTCAACGACTCGCCCAGCGCGTTTCGCATGTCGTTCGCTGCTTTTCCCAGCGCCTCCAGCACGTGACTCTTGTCAGCAGCTGTTGCCTCCGTGCTCGCCAGCGTCTGTCCGTTCGTGCAACTCTCCGCCTTCACCGTGAGCTGATACGGCGAGCCTACCTGCGCAATGGATCCGGTCAGGACCGCCGCGCTCCCCAGCCGCTGGCACAATTCAGCCGCGATCTCCGGTGTCAACTTGGCGTCCGCCTTTTGCATCATCTTCAACGTGGTGTGCACTTGCTGATCCGGAATGATGCTCAAAAACGGAGACTGTTCGAGTTGCACCGACAGCCCCTGCCGCAGCGAATCATCAAAAACGCTATCGTGCGTCGCATTCGAAAAGTCGCCCAGCACGATCGTATCTTTGTCTGTCAGCACATGTGCGTGAGCCTGCCGCGAAAAGAAAAGCCACCCGCCGACCGCCGCCAGCGCAATAACAACCGCGCCGACTCCCAGCAGTGCACCCGTCCAGCTCCGTCGCGCTCCTTCGCTCGCCCGCGCCTTCGCAGCAGACGCAGCAGACGCTGCAGACGCAACCGGCGCAACGCCGACCCCTAACCGCCCCGTCTCCGTGTCCCTCCTCAGCCTCTGCAAATCCGCCCGCAGATCCGCCGCGTTCTGATACCGCAGCTTCCGATTCTTCTCCAACGCCTTCGACAAAATCTCTTCCAGCTTCGCCGGCACCACCGGATTCAACCGCACCGCCGCCGTCGGCTCCCGATTCAAGATGCCGTCCGTCACCACTCCCGAGGTATCCCCACGAAAAGGCTGCACCCCCGTCGCCATTTCGTACAGCACCACGCCAAACGAAAACAAATCCGTCCGCGCATCCAGCTCTTCGCCGCGCACTTGCTCCGGCGACATATACGCAAATGTTCCAATCGTGCTTCCCGGCCGCGTCAAATCCTCCAGCTCGCTCGCCGTAGCCGTCGCCATCTCGCCAAAATTCACGCCGCCGCTCGCCACACCCTGCGTCAACTTCGCCAATCCAAAATCCAACACTTTCAAATCGCCGCGCTCCGTCACAAACAAATTCGCCGGCTTGATGTCCCGATGAACGATTCCCTTCTTGTGCGCCGCGTCCAGCGCGTCGGCGATCGCGGTTCCCCACTCAACCACGTTCTCCAGCGCCAGCGGCTTACCGCCGATGCGCGCCTTTAACGTCACGCCATCTAGATACTCCATCGCAATGAAATTTCGCCCGTCGCTCTGACCGACGTCGTAAATCGTGCATATATTCGGATGATTCAACGCCGACGCAGCCTGCGCCTCGCGCCGGAATCGTTCCAGCGCCGTCGCATCGTCGGCCATTTCGTGAGGAAGAAACTTCAGCGCCACCGCTCGATTCAGCCGCGTATCCGTGGCCTTGTAGACCACGCCCATCCCGCCGCCGCCCAATCGCTCCACGACCAGGTAGTGACTAACCCGATCCCCAATCACCGGTGCGCGCTCCGCCATTTGCGCACCATCTTAGGTTGCCCCCTAAATCCCGTCAACGAATCGTCATCGGTAGCGCCGGCATCTTGCCGGCGTTTTTCCCAACCTCGTCCCAATCGATCCGCCATACCCGCGACGCCGCTTCTGTCGTACCATCTTCCCCGCACTTCGGAGCTCGCCCATGCCCTCACGAATTCGCAATCGCATCATCTCCATCTCCGCCCTGATCTCTTTCGCCATCCTCGCCACCCTCATCGCCCGCTCCCTCACCGCCTCCGCCGCCCCCAAAGAAGAAATGACGCCGCTCCTCCTCTCCGTCCAGGACGCCCCCATTCCCTTCACCGGCTCCGACACCGTCACCCATCTCGCCTACGAAGTCCTCCTCACCAATTTCTCCAGCGGCGACGTCACGCTCGAAAAAGTCGAAATCCTCGGCGACGGCGCCGAACTCCAAACTCTCGACGCCAAAGAAATCGCCACGCGCCTCCAACCCGTCGGCACGCGCGAACCAACCGCCACCCTCTCCAAGAGCACGCAAGCTCTCCTCTTCATCCATTTCCAGATGCCCGAGGGCAAACATCCCCCGCGCGAACTCTCCCATCGCGTCACCGCCCGTTTCGCCGCTGCTCCACCCGACCGCCAACTCATCACCGCCACGGGCGGCGCCATCGCCGTAGACAATCGCCCCGTCGCCGTCATCGGACCGCCGCTCCACGGCACCGGCTACATCTCCGCCGACTCCTGCTGCGACGCCGTCAGGCACACCCGTGCCACGTTGCCGGTCAACGGCCGTTTCTGGGTTTCGCAACGCTACGCAGTGGATTGGGAACAGGTCAACGAACAAGGCCGCATCTACCACGGCCCGCGTGAAAAAGTGGAAAGCTACAATATCTTCGGCAAAGAAGCGATCGCTGTAGCCGACGCCACCGTCGCCAGCATCACCGACGGCGCTCCCGAAGGCACTCCCGGCGCCTACCCCACCAACATCGATCCCGCTGCCGCCGACGGCAACGCCGTCATCCTCGATCTAGGTCAGCACCGTTATGCGATGTACGCCCATCTTCAGCCGGGCAGCATCAAGGTCCACCAAGGAGACAAAGTTCACATCGGTCAAGTCCTCGGCTTGGTCGGCAACACCGGGAACTCCCTCGTCCCCCATCTCCACTTCCAACTCATGGACCAACCGTCGTCCCTCGCCTCCAACGGCCTGCCCTACGAAATCGACTCCTTCGAAGTCACCGCCCGGGTTACCAGCACCGCCGCCTTCGACCAATCCGAATCCGACGGCACGCCGATTCCCCACGTTCTTCTCTCTCCGCCCGAGCACCCCAAAAAAGCGTTGCCTCTGGACCAACTCATCATCAACTTCCGCTAAAACTTCTCCCAAAACTTCCGCTCTGCAACTTCCGCTAAAACTTCGGCTCTGCAACTTCCGCTAAAACTTCGGCTGCAACTTCGGCTGAAACTTCTGCTGAAACTGGAACGATAGCGGCTCGCGGTTTGCGACAGTGCGTCACCTGCGTGTGGATTCTTCGCGTTTGCGGAGGGCGCGGCTTAAGCCGCGGAAGCTTAGGTCGAGGCCGGCGGTGAAGGCATAGTGTTCGGCTTCGGCGGGGCCCGCTTTTGATTCCATTTCGGTGGAGCACTCTTTGATGAAGACTGCCATTGCGGCTGTTTCGATTTTTGCTTCGGTTTCTTTCGCGGATGGATCGGTCGCTCCTGGTTCGGCTTTCGACACTACGGGTGGGGATGTTTTGGCTACAAACTTTGTTGCCGCCGCTAGGGATTTTTCGGCGGTGTCGAGCCAGCGGTGGAGACGGTCGTGGAATTCGGAGATGTGGGCGGCGGGGTCGTTGGAGAAGGCGAAGTGGGTCAGGAAGAGTTTCGAGGGGCGGCGCTCGAAGGATGGTTTGGAAGGATTTGTCCCACAGAGCTAGATCGACGTCGGGCGGGGGCGTGGCGGGGTAGATGTAGGGGGAATTGTCGATGCGGATGCCGGCGGTATCGCCGATGAAGGCGACGCCTTCGTCGGAGTCGAAGTAGGAGACGTGATGGGAGGCGTGGCCGGGAGTGTAGGCGACGTCAAGTTTGCGCTGGCCTAGCGTGAGTGTTTCGCCGCCTTCGAGGATTTGGAGATTTTCTTGTGGGACGGGGAGAGTTTCGCCGAAGAGGATGGGGAGTTGGTCGCCCCAGAGGCGAGTGGCGCTGGCGATGAGTTTTGATGGGTCGGCCATGTGTCGGGCGCCGTTGGAGTGGACGTAGATTTTTAGATTTGGATTTTCGCGGACGAGTTTTCCGGTGGCGCCGGCGTGGTCGAGGTGGATGTGGGTGATGAGGATGGCGTTGAGATCGGAGATGGCTAGGCCGTTGGCGCGGAGTTGGTCGCGCAAAGTTGTTAGCGTGGATTCGGGGCCGGGGTCGATGAGGGCTGCGTGATTTTCAGATTGGAGCAGGGCGGCGGCGATGGATTTGGGGCGGCCGCACCAGTTGACGTCGAGTGGGGTGATTTTGTTCATGGATCGATTTTAGTTGGTTCTAAATTTTTTCGCTGGGTCTCTGAAATTTTCTTACGACGTTTCACTTTCCAAATTTTCCTTCGCACGTTTGTTAATGCTTCCGCTGAATACTACGTCGATCGATTTTGCTTCGCACGATTGTGAGTGTTTAAAGTGGAATCTAAATCTAAACCCGCACCCTCTGAAAGCTGAGGGTGCGGCACCCAACTGCCGACTTCGTCGAATATCGAATGACGATGAGCATAGTCTAGCGGGCGGTCCAGCCTCCGTCGATGAGGATGGTGTGGCCGGTGATGAGGGAGGCGGCGGGTGAGGCGAGGAAGACTACGGCGCCGCTGACTTCTACGGGTTCGCCGATGCGGTGGAGGGCGGCGATGCGTTCGATGGTGTCGGCGCGGAATGCGGGATCGGCGAGGGCTTCTTCGGTGCCGGGCGTCTTGATGAAAGTTGGGGCGACGGCGTTGACGGTGATGTTGAATTTGCCCCACTCGACGGCGAGACATTTTGTGAGATGGGAGACGGCGGCTTTACTGGCGCAGTAGATGGA
The DNA here is from genome assembly GCA_963785605.1 of uncultured Acidobacteriota bacterium. Lineage (GTDB taxonomy): Bacteria > Acidobacteriota > Terriglobia > Acidiferrales > UBA7541 > Acidiferrum. Next base: position 43,948 of record CAWAWE010000001.1, read on the forward strand.
TTCGGTGGGGAGCGCGGCGTATCCGGCTTGCGAACTCATGTTGATGATGCGGCCGCCGTTCTGGCGGATCATGATTTTCGCGGCGGCCTGCGCGGCGAAAAAAGTCGCTTTCAAATTGATGTTCAGCGTTTCGTCGAATTCTTTCTCAGGGACGTCGATGGCGAGATTGGTGAATCCGCCGCCGGCGTTGTTGACGAGGATGTCGAGCTTGCCGAATTGCGCGGCGGTGGCGTCAATGGCGCGGGTGATTTGGTCGAGCTTGGTGACGTCCATTTGAACGGGGAAGGCGTGGCGTCCGAGGGCTTCGATTTCGGCGATGAGATCTTTGGCGGAGTTTTCAACGCGAAGGCCCAAGGCGACGTCGGCGCCGGCGGCGGCGAGAGCGATGGCGATGGAGCGGCCAAGTCCGCGGGCGGCGCCGGTGACGAGGGCGGTTTGGCCGGCGAGGGAGAAATTGGGGATTTGCGAATTGGTTTGGGTGGTCATGGCCGGTGAGATTTTACACGGAAGTCGGCGGGTTTCGCCTGGGGTTCGCTTTTAGGGGGTATACCCCCGTCGTTTTTTGAAGTGTGTGCAAGGGGTTTGTTTTGAATGGGTTGCAATGGCACGGGAAACAAGTGTGGGCAAGTGGTTTGTTTTTGTTGGGCTTGCAGGCGGGCTAGTTCGAACAGAGAGAGAGCTTCCGTTGCGGACGGAAAGGGCGAAGTAAAAAAGCAATGAGGTAATGAAGTAACGATGAAGAGAAAAGTGAAGCGGGTAGCGAGGCGAGTGGCGAGGCGCGCGGACATAGGTCGACCTTTTGTCTCCGCGCCGAAGTTAAACATAGGTACTATAACACGCTTATAACTATCTGTCAATAGTCAAATGTTGAAAATCAGGGCGAGAGGGGGAGGAGATTCGAACTGGAATTCTGGGAGGGCGCTGCGTTTCGAACAGACTAGGACGCCGGTACAGAATGCGAATCGCGGGCGATGAATTGAGTTCGAACGAAACTATTTAATCGCCTGTAGCGCGGGGGCCAACCAAGAAAACAGAAAGCGGCTGATCTCGGGAAATTGAACCGCCAACAAACTAAAGACCGGAATCGCGCCGGCCGACGCCAGCTTCAACCAGAAGTCCCATCCCAACTCGCCCGACGCGGTTGACGTCAGCCGGCTCAGAATCGGATCGCGATGCATCTGGGCGTACACAAACCCCACCGCCACCCCCATCAAGGCCAACAACGCGACTGCCACTGTCTGCAACGCGGGATGCGGCTCGAACGGATATACGTTCATCGACAACACAATAAATACGTACATACCGATCGCCGTCACCACCAGAGTGCGCATCCGGAGCAGCACGGTGATCAAGAAATTTACGTACACCAGCGCCGCATATTCCTCCCCCAATGCGCGTGTCAGGGGCAACTCCTCTTTCTTGATGCCGGCGTCTTCGGAAACCACTGTCGCTTTATCACATGTCCACCACGGCACGAGCATTTTGTCGACGATCTCGGCAGCGGTGTCAGCCATAGCTTTCTGAAGTTTCTCAATCTCTTCCATCAACGCGGGCAGACCCTCCCCTTCACGTACGCGCCTTTCAAGCACGGTCGCGATCCTGCCACACAGGTCCTCCTGCGGGCCGTCGCCGGGATGCTGCACTCCGGTAGAGTGGGCGTGTTCACGGAAAGACCCTGCAACCCAAGCGAGCCACGATAGCTTGGTCGGACTTTGCGTCACGTGACTCCCCGTGTGCTTCGCTGGCTCGGAGGGTTGTTCCGGGGCGGCTTTCACAGGCGACTGGACGACCTTCACATATTGCACGTAAGCGGACTTCAGAGCGCCCATTGCAGTATCGATGTTGTTCTGAATGTCGATGCGCGCCTTGCGCTCGATAGGAGCCTTTGGGTCCACGGTCTGCAGGACACATTGCAGACGCTCAAGGCACTCGATCCCACGTTCGAGAACCTTATAGGTCGCGCGGAGTGTGCTGCCGCCGGGATTCCAGAAGGAATGCCATGAGAGATGCTTCATGCGGCTGAACGCTTCGCGCAACGGCATCCGATCGAGCCCGGAGAGAATCTGGTCACATTTAAGCCAGGTAAAAACCAGTTTGAGCAGACATCCGATCAGAGTTGCGATCATCAGTCCGAGAAGTAGGGTGTAGGTCCAATCGTAGCCACTGCCCTCGATCGTCTGCACAGGGTGTTCGAGGTCGAGAACAAGCACGAGAAAAGCACCGACCATGAAGAGGACCACGATAACCGGCAACTTGAAGAAAAAGGGATGCGCAGTTGCGCGCAGCTCCGCAGCTTCGCGATCGTTGATCCGATACCAGCGGCTCGCCGGATCATTGCGATCCGGCAAGCGTGGTCTGCGTCGATCGACGAGGGTTACGCCGCGCAAACTTTGCCACATCCACCAGTAGCCGGCGCCCGCGAGAAACAGAATCGGCAAAACGGGCGAAACTCCGGATGTAAAGTGCAGAAGGCGAGTAGACCAATAGGCAGCGTGAAAAATGCTGAGTGGCCCGATCAATCCGCAGGGAAATGGCGGCGAGGTATTGCTGACGCGCGCGGCCCAGCACGTGGCGACATTCTGCGCATTGAACCACGCCAGCACCTCAAACCCGAACATTGCAACGAGGGCAATCGCGAACACTACAGCAACCGCAATTCGTTTGCGCAGCCAGCCCAAATCGTAGAACGTGACGCTGCTGAAAACGAGAAACGGGAGCCAAAGGAAGAAGTTATCGACAAAGGACTTGGCCGTGACAACGGGCCCGCCCGAAAAAAGAATGGTGACGAATCCGGTAGCAAGTGCCAGAGCACCAAGAGCGATCACCGTAACGTCGCGCCAATCGTCGATTCGTACGAATTGCGCCCGCGGCTCGGAGTCAGCAAGGATCGACCCGTTGAGGCTGAGAAAGACATGCACGCTCAACAAAAGCAAAGCGAGGCAGTATGCGATTTTCCACGCGGGGGGGAGGCGCAGACCCGCGTCGTTCAGCGGGGGATGCAAACTAAGCTGCTGCCCTTGTGGGATGGCGACGTCAGGTTCGGTCGAACCGCCTCGTGCCGAGCTGAAGGCGATGATCGGCAAGTTGCGGTCGGCCGTTTGCAAGTCCTGATCGCTGAGGCCGGCGATCGGCCAGAAACCATCGTCACCGAGAATCGTGAGCCAGACGAGAGGTCGCCCAGAGCAGGGAGCGTCGGTGGAACGAAAGGTGCGGAGTTGCGGAGTCGCGAATTCTGCGTACGGCGCTGGAGGGACCGATTCGCGGGGCGCTTGAGTTTTTTTCGATGCTGCGACGGAGTCGGTAGCTTCAGATTTGCTATTCGTCTGGCTGCTTGTACGACCGACTTCACCGGAAGAAGAAATTCCGCCTACCAGTCCCGGCGCCGCAGTTCCGGCGTGCGTACCCGCGGCACCCGAACCAGGTTTTTCCGTCCTTTTCGCGGCGGCTTCGGCTTGCAAATTCGCATCCGCGATTTCCGTCTGAGAGATAAGGCCCAGCATCGCGTTGAAGGTGCCAATGCTCGAACTGCTGACGAAGAGGCGGTCGTCGTGCCGATGCCCGGGATCGGAGGGATCGGAATACGAACAGAAGGTGTCGCTCAAGCCGGGCACGATTGGATAGGTATTGATACTAAGCACGCCGCGTAGCGAACTGTCCTCCTGACTTATGAGCAGCAAATCGGGAGTAGTTACGACGACGCGGCCACGCGGATATTGCGCTCGCAGGTAGCGCGCGAGGAAATACTGGTCGAGGGGATCACTTGCATACAGCATGGTGAATTTCGTGTGGTGCTTGTTCAGCTCACTGACGATGCCAACCATCACGGCTTCTTGCGTCGCGGGAGTTTGCGCACCGGCATACGGAAGCGCGGCGTCGTCATCGGTGCCGATTTCCTCTGGATTCAGCGTAACGGCTGTGGACTGTGGCACTGGAATGTCGGCGCTCGACGTCTGTTGGCTGCCCGGTCTGTCCTGATAGGCGGCGCGGAAATAGGAAATCTCTCGGGGGAACCGCAGGGACACCACTCTCTGGATGTCGACGGGCGAACAACCACCTTCGGGAGCGGAAGGAGGCGTTGCGGGACGTGAGGATTTCTTCTTGGCATTCGCTTCGACCGCGGTGGCATTGGCGGCGTTTGCCTTAGACGCTTCGTCCGCAGACTTGCTGTTGGTGTCCTGGACGCTAAACCCGTAGGCGGTGTCTCCCTCGGAAAGCGTCGCGACCTCGCTGGGGTCGTAGCCGTCGTGACACGCGAATTGGAGAAAACGGTCTCGGATGAACTCGTCGTTGTCCTGAAACGAAGCAAAATGAATCTTCGAATCGACGGGATTCGTAAACGCATACATGCTGCCCGCGTCCGTAACAGTGCCACTATAAATGTAAGCTTCAGTGGCTGAAGCTGCCTTGTTCTCAAACAATTTGAGTTCACGCTTCAACGACCGCAGCGAACCGGCACTGAACGGCCCAAGGATCAAGAGCGGACGCACCGTGGCAGGCGGATCTTCGCCGTCCGGCTCGCTGTGATTGCCTTCCCGAATCTTGCTCATGATCGCGAGCGCGTTTTGAAACTGTTTCTTGCGAATGCCGCTGGTTGGCGTTTCGCCGACGATGAAAACGAAAAGAGGCGCGGGATATTCGATCGGTTTATTGTTCGCGTCACGATTTGGACCGCGAAAAATCAAAAGGCCCGGATAAGCTTCGGCGGCTTTCTGAACCTCAGCGGCCTCGCGGCGTTTGTCGATATCGTCGGGCTGTGGAGGCGGAGTGCGATCCCAGGGAAAGATCGCGCGATCAAAACTGTAGCCCTTGCGCTCGGCGGCTTCCTGGATGGCTTCGATGGTGCGATCGAAAACGAGCGCGAGTCGCGTATGCAGCGGATCGGGAACGATCGCTACGACGAAATGCACGTCGTCGCGAGGATGCGGTGTGATCGATTGTGTTTTCCCCGTCAGTTCCTCGGAATCAGGAACGTTCCAGTAAGAAGCGAGGTTTTCTGCCTTTGTGGAGTCGGATTCCCAGACGCCGTAAAATTCCTGAATCGTGGCGCGAAGATCGTCGGCGTATTCGGAATGCGGACGGGGACCAGTCTTTTTTGCAGCCGATGCGGTGGATGATTTGGGCGAAGAACCTCCCGGGCCAGCAAAGTGCAGGATGCCGCTGATCGTGAGGATGATGGCGAGGAATGCGCCGCCTTGCTTCATTTGCCCAGCCTTGACGCCGGTATGAGGGAACGGAGGGCCGGCGGAATGGGCGAGAGACTATGTTAGTGAGGCGTTAGATGCAAGACACTTTACGGATTGTTTGATGGCTGGTTGGGATAGCAAGCAGAGGGTAATTGCGCCAGTGGCGGCGCCGGGTGAACTTCGGAAGAAGCGGTAATCGAGAGCTAGGAAGCTTCTGCGGAATCCGACTCGGCGTCTTCGTCGGTGGAGTCCGGCGTTTCTGCTGGTTCGGAGTCGAGGGCTTCGAGGGAGTCTGATTGTTCTGACGAAGAGGGTTCGTCGTTGGGGGATGACGGATGTTCGGGATGCGATTCTTCGTGTGTCGGGGATTCGGCTCGGGCAGGCTCGGACGGAGCTGACTGCGTCGCGGGCGCAGAGGCTTCGGATGCGGACGGTTGCGATTGTTCGGCAGCCTCGGCGTCGGCGGCGGCTAGGCGGGCGGTTAGAGCTTCGACTAGGAGGGCGACGATTTTTTTTGCGGCGGAGCCGTCGGGGTCTTTGTCGGGGTTGAATTGGGCGATGTCGAGGCCGAGAAGATTTTTGTGGGCGACGAATTTTTTGAGGGAGTCGCGGACTTGGTCCAGCGAGAGGCCGCCGGTTTGGGGGATGTTGACGGCGGGGAGTTCGTCGCCGGAGATTACGTCCACGTCGAGGTGGAGGATGAAATCGCGGGTGTCGGCGTGCGAGTGAGTTAGGGCGTCGGAGGCGGATTTTTCGGCGCCGCGGGCGGCGATTTGTTCGGCGGTGATGTGGCGCAGCGGGGATTTCGCGAGGACTTCTTGTTCGGGCGGGTCGAGGCGGGCGATGCCGTAGAGCAGGACGTCGGGTTCGCGGACGAGAGGAGTTTCGCCCCAGAAGCGGACGAGTTCGGGGGCGCCGCGGCCGACGATGTGGGCTACGACCATGCCGTCGATGCGGCCGGAGGGCGTGGTTGCGGGCGTGTTGAGATCGGCGTCGCGATCGAACCAGATGAGATTTAGATGTTTGTAGTAGCGGCGGGCGCCGGTGAGGAGGCCGATCGATTGGGCGCAGTCTCCGGCGAGGACGAGAACGAGCGCGCCGCTTTTCATGGCGGTTTCGGCGTGAATTTTTAGGTCGTTGAGGCCAGCGACGATTGCGGGGAGATTGCGTGCGCGGCGATGTTCGTCATCGTCGGCGAAGAGGCGCTGCGGACAGTCGCCGTAGTCGTGAACTTCGAAGCCAGCTTCTTTGAGGCGGTCAACCAGTCCTGCGGCCCGGAGTGCTGCGGGAGCTTTTTCGCTTCCCGGCTGAAAAGCGGCGGCGCTGGATGGCGCACCGATCAGGGCAATTTTCTTCGGCTGACGGACGATTTTGACCGCCAAAGTTAGGCTCCTTGTGACTGTGTCCCAGCGGTGAGGCTGAGGTTACGGCTTGCGACTAGCCCCTGTGATGCTGATGCCGACTGCGAAAAAGCGTTGGTGCGAACGCGATGTTGCTTGTCGCACGAGTTGTGCAGTGCGAACGGTTGAGATCCTTCGCCGCCCTTCCGGCGGGTCAGGATGACAGCCGCGCGAACGAGCGCGACCAACAACCATCAAACCACAATCAAACAGCAAACCTTTGAACAAACGACAAACTGTGAAACCGAAAAACTTTTCGCGTCGCGCCTGCGATGCTTAGCGGCGCGGGGCGGCGGCGATCGTTGCGAGTTCCGGCGGCAACGTGAATCGCACGTCTTCGCGAATTAGATCGAGATCGCGCTGATCGGTGAAGCCGATTTCGGCGAGGCGGCTGCTCACCTGCTCGACCAAAACTTCGGGAGCGGATGCGCCGGCGGTGAGGCCGACGCGCTGCACGCCTTCGAGCCACGCGGGATCGATGTCTTTCGCGGAGTCGATGAGCTGCGCTTGCACGCCGCTGCGCTTGGCGACCTCGACCAGGCGATTCGAATTCGAGCTGTTGGGCGAGCCGACGACCAAAATGAAATCGACGTCCTTGGCTACCTGTTCGACGGCTTCCTGGCGATTTTGTGTCGCGTAGCAGATGTCGTCGCTCGCGGGACCCTTGATCGCGGGGAATTTCTGGCGGAGGCGTGCGACGATTTCCTGGGTGTCGTAGAGGCTGAGCGTCGTTTGGGTGAGGAAAGAAAGCTTGTCGGGATCTTCGACTTCGAGCGCATCGACGGCGTCTACCGAATCGACGACGATAGTGCGATCGGGAGCTTCGCCGGAGGTGCCGACGATTTCCTGGTGATCTTTGTGGCCGATCAAAATGATAGTGCGCTTTTCGCGAGCAAACTTGAGCGCTTCGAGGTGAACCTTGGTGACCAAGGGGCAGGTCGCGTCGATCACTTTGAGGCTGCGATCTTTGGCTTCCTGGCGAACCGTCGGGGGCACGCCATGGGCGCTGAAGACGAGGACGTTGCCGTTAGGCACGTCGCTGATGGCTTCGACGAAGATCGCGCCGCGGCGGCGTAACTGCTCGACAACATAGGTGTTATGGACGATTTCGTGGTGCACGTAGACCGGTGCGCCGTAGGCCTCGAGGGCCAATTCGACGATGTCTACGGCGCGGACAACGCCCGCGCAAAAGCCACGGGGCCGTACCCGCAGCAGGATTTTTCCGCTCTTCTCAGTGGCAGTCTGCATCATCATCCTAAGATATAGTTTCTACAGAATCTATCATACCTCAGTCCGCTGGCTGTGCGACTTTTGGTTGTAGTCGCGGTGCAAGAACTCCCTTTGGGTTTCTTTCTTCGATGTATCTCTCGGTGGACCGGCCGAGGCACCATGTCATCGATGATTTTTGAGGCAGATCGGTCACATGACACGGTATAGTGCGCGCAAGGCATCGCAGCTACGGGTCACCCAAGGTCGAGTCCCTACAGGTCAGGCTAACTTTTGGAGGGAAAAGAATGACTGCGTCTACATCCGGAATTACGTCTGGAGCGGCTGCGGCTCCCGCGGCGGGTTCGCGTCCGGGCGAAGTGCTCATGCAACTGGCGACGGGATATATGGCGTCGGCGGCGCTGTATGCTGCGACGAAGCTGGGAATACCCGACATTTTGAAAGCGGGGCCGAAGCCGACGAGCGAGATCGCGAAGGCTTGCGGCGCGAATGAAGACGCGGTTTATCGGGTGATGCGCGCGCTGGCTTCGGCGGGAGTTTTTACGGAGAGCGCGCCGCGGACGTTTGCGCTAACCGCCGAAGGGGAAATCCTTCTTTCCGATCGACCTGATTCCATGCGGCCGATGGTGCTGTGGCTCGACAGCAAAATACATTTCGATACTTATCCGGAATTGCCATACGCGATGAAGACCGGGAACACGGTCGTCGAAAAGGTTTATGGCGAAACATGCTTCGGATACTTCGAGAAAAACCCTGAGGTATCGAAGGTCTTCAACGAGGCCATGACGGGGTTCAGCCAGACATTCGCGCCGGCGGTGATCGACGCGTATGACTTCTCGTGGCTGAACGGGAAGACGCTGGCGGATATTGGCGGAGGGCACGGGTTCGTGCTGACGTCAATTTTGAAAAAATACCCGGAGATTCGAGGCGTGTTGGCGGACCTGGAACACGTCCTGGCCGGCGCGTCGGAGATGATTCGGAAGGCGGGAGTCGAGAGTCAATGCACGACGCATCCCGTCGATTTTTTTGCGTCGGTGCCTGCGGCCGACGCTTATGTGATGAAACACATCATTCATGATTGGAACGACGAGAAGGCGACGGTGATTTTAAAGAACTGTGCGCGGGCGGGGCGCGGGAAGACGCGAGTGATTTTGATGGAGTCGGTGGTGGCGCCGGGGAATGAGCCGCACTTTGCGAAATGGCTCGATCTGGAAATGTTGTTGCTGCCGGGCGGGAAAGAGCGGACGGAGGCGGAGTTTTCGAAATTGTTTGAAGGGGCGGGGTTTAAGTTGACGCGGGTGGTGCCGACAAAGGGGGCGCTTTTTGTGGTGGAGGGGGAGAAGGTTTAAGCGGCTGAAGACGCGGTGATGTGCGGACATGGGGCGCAGCATGCTGCGGGCCCCTCACGAGTTGAAAGCGGGCTGCGGCGTTTGGCGCGGCTCGTTTTGTTTTTGGGTGGGGATTGATTGAGCGTCCGTCATCCAAATTGGTGCTGGCTTGGTGGGCGATTGTTGCGCAGAATTTCGCGATGAATCCTGGACCGATACGAGTCGAGCCGGTGGTGTTGGAGGGCGAGCATGTGCGGCTGGAGCCGCTGGCGCTGTCGCATGTGGACGGGCTGTGCGAGATCGGAATTGTTGAGGAGTTGTGGCGGTGGATTCCGACGCAGGTTGCGGCGCCGGAGCAGATGAAGGCGTACGTTGAGATGGCGCTGAGCGAGCGGGCGAATGGCGTGTCGATGCCGTTTGCGCAGATCGAGCGGGCGAGCGGGCGGGTGATCGGCAGCACGCGCTATATGAATATTGAGAAGGCGCATCGAAGGCTGGAGATTGGATCGACGTGGATCGCGCCGGAGTGGCAGCGGACAGCGATCAATACCGAGGCGAAATATTTGTTGATGCGGCATGCGTTTGAGGATTTGGGATGCATGCGCGTGGAGTTGAAGACGGATTCGCTGAATGAGAAATCGCGGGCGGCGATTTTGCGGATTGGGGCGAAACAGGAAGGGATTTTTCGGAATCACATGATTACGTCGAGCGGGCGAGTGCGGCATACGGTGTATTTCAGCGTGATCGATTCGGAATGGGCGGGCGTGAAGGCGGAGATGGAGAGGCGGCTGGGGCGGTAGTTTTTGCGGCGGGTTTGGGCGTTTTGTATGGATTTGTGGGATTTTTCGCGGCGGCGGACTGGCCTTTGGTACGGTTGGCATTTCGAGTCGCGGGCGATTTCGAAGCCCCCACTGAGTGTTTTTCAATCTTACAATTGTGCTGGATCGAGTTTGTGGTTGCGGCACGGGTGTGTCGTGCTGCTCGCGTGAACGTGGGTTTTGGACGGAGAACGATTTTGCAAGATCGACCGAGTAGCGAGAAGCGGCGCAGCGAGCGCGTGAAGTTGACCGTGCCGGTGCTGGTAACGACGGCTACGGTGGAGGGCCGCGACGTGCAGGAGATTACGCACACGGCAATCGTCAATGCGCATGGTGGATTGTTTCGTTCGACGATGGAATTTTTGGTGGCGCAGCCGCTGGTGCTGACGAATTTGAACACGAACCTGAAGGAAAGCGCGCGCGTTGTACACGCGGAGCGGCTGTTGACCGGCGGTTTCGGAGTTGCGTTTGAGTTTGACAATGCGGCGCCGGAGTTTTGGCAGGTTGAGGACGCACCGAACGATTGGGCGGTGCTGGGGTTGACGCCGCTCGGGAGAAGAAACCGCGAACTGAAGTTGAAGGAACATTGTTCGCTGGGTTGGCGGCGTTTGGTATGCTCGCCGTCAAATGAATCACTCTGATTCGCAGGACGGCGCCAGTTCGGTGCCGGATATCCAAGAAAATGCAGATGGAGTGAGCGGCGGTTTTGCGCGGGCGTGGTGGTTTGTGCCTGCGATCGTCGCGGCGATTTATTTTGCGCTGCACATGATTACGGCGACGCGGTACGGATATTTTCGCGACGCGCTGTATTACCTGGCTTGCTCGGAGCATCTCGATTGGGGATATGTCGATCAGCCGCCGCTGATTGCGTTGATGGGGTGGATTGCGCGGCACACGTTTGGCACTTCCCTGCGCGCGCTGCTGTTGTGGCCGGCGCTGGCGGGTTGCGCCAGGATTTTCCTCATCTCGGCGCTCGCGCGCGAACTCGGTGCGAAGAGGTTCGGGATAGCGCTCGCGGCCACGCTCGCTGCGATCCCGGCGGTCTGGATCGTAATCGATCACCAATTTGCGATGAATGCGTTTGAGTCGCTGTTCTGGACGGGATGCGCGTTCGTGTTGCTGCGGATGATTCGCACGGGCGACGTAGCGGTTGTGGATTGCGTTTGGTGCGATTGGCGGGCTGGGGCTCGAGAATAAATATTCGATCGGATTTTTCGCGGCGGCGTTGTTGCTGGGATTGCTGATCACGCCACAACGGAAGCTGTTGTGGACGCCGTGGCTGCTGGCGGGCGGCGGTGTGGCGCTGGTGATTTTCTTGCCGAATTTGTTGTGGAACATCCATCATCACTGGCCGTTTTTGGAATTGATGCGGAATATTCGCACTTCGGGAAAGGATATTGCTTTACCTCCGTTGGCGTACCTGGGGCAGCAGGCGTTGATGATGGCGCCGCAGACGCTGCCTTTTTGGCTGGCGGGATTGGGATTTTATTTTTTTTCGCGGCGGGCGGCGGCGTACCGGATGTTTGGGTGGGCGTTCGTGCTGACGATTGCGTTTTTCATGGCGATGCACGGGAAAGACTATTACTCCGCCCCGGCGTACGGCATCGTGCTCGCGGCGGGAGCGGTTGCGACGGAAATGTTCTTCGATTCGGCCCGATTCGAAAAACTTCCGAAACTCCGCAGGTTCTTACGAGGTGCGACGTTTCGGTGCCTGGCAGCAGTATCGTTGGTCTTCCTGCCTTTCGTTCTGCCGGTCCTTCCCATTGAGAAGTTCGTCGCCTACCAAAAATTTATCGGGATTGAGCCATCGCGCACGGAGAAGAATCAAATCGGCGTGCTGCTGCCTCAGTATTATGCGGACGAATTCGGCTGGCAGGAGATGGTGGAGCAGGTGGCGCGTGTCTATCATTCATTGCCGCCCGACCAACAGCAAAGGACTGCGATTTATACGGAGAACTATGGCGAAGCTGCCGCGATCGATTTCTTCGGCCCGCGCTACGGACTTCCAAAGGCGATTTGCGCGCACCAGAATTATTTTTTCTGGGGTCCACGCGAATACACCGGGGAAAGCATGATTCTGGTGGGCTCAGACGACATCGAGGAAGCGCGCGAGCACTTCGCCAGCGTGGAAAGCGCGGCGACGCTCAACAATCCATATTCGATGCCGCACGAGAAGCACCCCATTTTGTTGGCTCGGGGATTGACGACCGATTTGCGGGAGCTTTGGCCGCGTTTGAAGAATTGGCACTGAAGAAAACCTCGCATTTACGATCGGGAAACACCGCCCGTCGCATCCGCAACTATTCGCACGAAATGGGGTTGAAATAGGTGGGACGGGACTAGCCCGTCGGAGGTCGAAGAAATGTCGGCTTGGAGCTTTCCCAGATTGAGTTTTGGTCGCGCTGATTCCAGCGCAAAATCGGTTTCGAAATCTGTTTTCAAATACAAAGTGGCGAATGCCACTGATGCTTGCAGCGGCGGTCGCGTTCGCATTCGTCGCGGCTGGCTGCGACGATCATGTGCGGATCACGCGCGATCCGGATGTGCGCATCCGCAAGGGCGCTTCGTGGGCGTGGGCGCCGGAACCGCAGTTGGCCGCGGCACCTTCACGCGATAACCGCAGAGTGCTTTCGCGCGATACGAACGGCGCACCACCACCGCGCGAAATGGTGCGCGAAGATAATGCCAACAATCAGGCGGTGCAGGATCGCGTGCGGCAAGCAATTCAGCAGACGCTGATGTCGAAGGGGCTGATGCAATCGTCCGATCCGGCGACGGCGGACTTTTTGGTTGATTATCACTTCGCAACGGAAAAGCGCAGAGAGACAGTGCAGACATATTATCCGGGCGCGTATCCAGGGCTGATCTGCGGGCCTTACGGCTGCTATCGCGGATGGGGCTATGGACCGGCGGCGGTCGGCTACGAACAGGTGCATTGGCGCGCGGGAACGATCGCGTTTAACTTTATGCAAAATCCGGCGCGGCGCCTGGTGTATCAAGCGATCGGCGAAAAGCCGGTGCGGCGCGATACGTTTTCGCTTACGCAGGATGAGATCAACGGGCTGGTCAATCACCTGTTGAAGGATCTGAAGACGAAGTAAGCCTCGGTTGAGCGCGCTAGATAGGATGACCGCAGCGTGAAAAATCCAATGGTCGGGAGAGACGGGCGTAGCGCCCGTCTCTTATTTTGTGAAGCGTAGTTAGTTGAGTCCGAAAACGGCTACCGAAGATGGCGTGCCGACGTACACCTTTCCGTTCGTGATCATTGGAGTAATGAACTTATTCCCTCCGAACTGGCCGTTCGTGCTTTGAGTCGAGTTGTAGAGCTCGGTGGCAAGATTAGTGGCGTCATAGGCGTGCAGCACCCCCGTTCCACCGTTCTCGACGATCCAGACGATTCCATTCGTCTTGCCATTGGCGGAAATCGCCGGTGTGGCACCGGGGTAGGAAAAAGTCAGCGAGCTTTTCGAGGACGCTGACGTCGCCAGCATCCCGCCTGAAATCGGAAACGCTTTGAGCGAGTCGCCGACGGAACCGTAATAAACAACGCCGTTGAAGTAGCTCGGTTTGGACCACACACCGCCCGTAATCGCGCCGCTGATTTGCTGATAAATGTTGTTCTTGCTGGAGTTGAATTTCCCCATGTTATCGCGGTCGATGACGTAGATGATGCTGTCTTTGCCGGCCCCGACCGCAAGATGGCGCGTCTTTCCGGTGGAGTCAGTGACATCGGGAAGCAACAACGGTCCTCCGGACCCGAAATCGGTGTCCGCGATGGATTCCATGACCGTGTTGAGGGGCGTGAAGTAGTCGCGTAGCGTGAGCGGCATCGTGGAGGAAATTTTCGCGAAGCAATTGCCACAATTCTTGTTTGTCGGAAAACCATTTCCGTCGAGGTTCGTATCAAAATCACCATTACCCATGATGAAGTAGATGTTGCCGGAAGCATCGGCCGCGGGACCTGCACCGGACATCCAGATGCCGCCGCCTCCGGCGGTATTGGGAACCAAGTCGATGACGCCCGATTGTTGGAGCGTGTCGGCGCTGTTTGCCATCACCCACGAAGAGTATGGGCCTACGTCACAATGCGAAGTCCACGTTGTGAAAATCGTGCCCCCGATTTGCAGGAGGGCCGCACGCTCGTTGTACTGCTTTGGATCGAAGACCACATTCCCATTGGAGCTGTTCGCGCCCGCACCGGGATAGGTCGCCGCGATCGTCGTCGGTCCGCCGAAAAGCTCTTTCCCGGTGGTAAGATCGAGCGCGTGCAATCGGTGAATGTAGTTGCCGGACGAAGTTCTCGCCACGGCGACGAGGTAAATCGCATTTCGCACGCGATCGATCACCGGCGTCGAAGTAATGCCGATCTCGGGCGACACCTGGCCGCAATTTCGGTCGTCGCTCGGCGTTTCACCCGCCTGCAATACCGACGTCTTCCATAGTGACGTGGTCGTCGCGCCGCTGACGCTGTCGGCGTCGAAGGCGAACACCGAGTCGTGCTCGGTCACGACATACAAAACGTTCTTGGTGCCGACACCCGGAATGGAAACGTTGGAAAGATAGAGCGGCTGGGCGTCAACACTGCCATCGACCGTGAACGACCCCAGGGGACCGAATGTCGTTGAGTTCACATTCGCCGGAGTTAGTAGAGTTTCATGCGTGTTCGCGCCGGTTCGCGTCGCGTCGTAGTGATAGGTCGGGACGTCACCGGCCATGGGCGCGGAGCCGCTGCCGATTGTCAATGTGGCCGCCGTGCTCGTCGCCGTGCCGGTCGCATTGCTGACGACAACAACGAATTTCGCACCGTTGTCCGCGACAGTCACCGCCGGAGTCGTGTACGAAGCCGAAGTGGCGCCAGAGATCGCTGTGCCATTTTTCTGCCATTGAAAGGCGAGCGGAGCGGTACCTGTCGCCAGTACGGTAAACGTCGCCGTCTGGCCAACGGCAACCGTTTGGCCGGCGGGCTGCGTCGTGATTGTGACGGAGGCTGGGTTGCTGCCAGAACCAGCCATCGATCCGCCGCCACCGCAGGCAGCAGCACCGAACACAATCGCGCCCAGCAGCGCGCTGAAAATCAAACCCAGCCTTAGGTCAATAGCTGGGGCAAAACTTCCACGTCGTGCCTGAGCAAACATCCGATCTCCTCGCAGCAACCGTTCGATGAATATTCGATGAGAAAAGCACCACACCCGGAGACCTAGACTAACAGTGTATGTTTCTCGGACGATATCGGGTAAATCTTGGAGTCAACCGCGCCATCGAAGCGGCTGCGATATCAGGTCTCGACGAGTTGCTCGGCGGCTGGGGGCAGCGCGTGAATCCTCACTCGATTCTTCGACAGATCGTTCTTGCAGATCCGAAGAAATCAAGGCGGCCGGAAGCAAATTGATTTTTTGCGTGTGCAAACGTGCCGAAAATCTGAACTCGACAAGGCTGCGAGCTACTTCAGGCCGAAGACGACGACCGAAGTTTGAGTGCCGACGTAGACCCTGCCGTTGATGACGATCGGCGTGATGAATTTATTGCCTGAGAATTGGGCGTTCGAACTCTGCGTTGAGTTGTAGAGTTCCGTGGCGAGATTGGCGGCGTCGTACGCGTGAAGCACGCCGGTGCCGCCGTTCTCGACGACCCAAACGATGCCGTCGGTCGCGCCGTTTGCTGAAATCACCGGGGTCGCGCCGGGATATCCAAAGGTGTGCGAGCTCTTGGACGATGCGGACGTGGCAAGCTTGCCGGACGTGAGGGGAAACGCCTTGATCGAATCACCGACCGCGCCGTAGTACACGACTCCGTTGAAGTAGCTTGGTTTCGACCACACACCACCGGATATCGCGCCGCTGATCTGCTGGTAGATGTTGTCCTTGCTGGAGTTGAATTTCCCCATGTTGTCGCGATCAACGACGTAGATGATGCTGTCTTTGCCGGCGCCGACCGCCAGGTGACGCGTCTGTCCGTTGGAGTCGGTGACGTCCGGAAGCAACAAGGGGCCGCCGGAACCGAAATCGGTGTCCGCGCTGGATTCCTGGACCGTGTTGAGCGGCGTGAAATAGTCGCGCAGAGTGAGCGGAATGGTGGAGGAAATCTTCGCGAAGCAATTGCCGCAATTTTTGTTGATCGGGAATCCGTTGGAGTCGAGCGCCGTTCCAAAATCGCCGTTGCCGATGATGAAGTAGATGTTCCCCGACGCATCCGCACCCGGCGCGGCGCCGGCCATCCAGATTCCGCCTTCGTTTCCGTTTGGAACCAAGTCAATCACGCCGGTTTGATGAAGCGTATCGGCGCTGTAAGCCATCACCCACGAAGAGTACGGCCCGGCGTCGCAGTGCGATCCCCATGTCGTGAAGATCGTGCTGCCGACTTGGAGCAGACCCGGCCGCTCGTTGTATTGCCGCGGATCGAAGACCACGTTTCCGTTGGAGCTGTTCGCGCCTGAGCCGGGAAATGTCGCGGTGATGGTGGTCGGGCCGCCGAAGAGTTCCCTTCCCGTCGTCAGATCGAGCGCGTGAAACCGATGAATGTAGTTGCCACCCGAAGTCTTCGATACCGCCACGAGATAGATCGCGTTGCGGGTTCGATCGATTACGGGCGTCGAAGTGATGCCGATCTCGGGGCTCACCTGGCCGCAATTTCGATCGTCGCTCGACGTTTCGCCGGCGGCGAGCATCGAGCTGTGCCATAGAGTGGTGGCGGAAGTGCCGCTGACGCTGTCGGCATCGAAGGCATAAACCGAATCGTGCTCGGTAACCACGTAGAGCACGTTTTTGGCGCCCTGGCCCGAGATGGCGACATCCGAGAGGTACAGCGGCTGCGCATCGACGTGCCCATCGACTGGGATGGATGCCGAGCAGTCCGAATGTCGAGGAATTCACTTTTGCGTGCGTCAGAATCGTCTCGTGTGTATTTTCGCCGGTGCGGAGATTGTCGTAGTGATACGTGACGACATCCGTGGAAGAGCTGTTGACCGGTGGAGTGCTGCCGGCGGCGTTGACGGTCAGCGATGCCGAAACGCTGGTAACGGTGCCGAGGGAATTGCTGACGATGACGTCGAATGTCTCACCGTTGTCGGAAGTCGAGGTCGCGGGAGTCGAGTACGAAGCTGAAGTCGCGCCAGGAATGTTCGCGTGATTTTTTTGCCATTGGTAGGCAAGCGTTGGCGAGCCCGTCGCAACGACTGTGAACGTCGCAACGTGGCCGGATGTGACCGTCTGGCTGGCGGGCTGCGTGATGATTTGTGGGGCGCCGTTGCCCTGCTGCGCCGATGTGACGGTTAGCGTTGCAACGTTGCTCGTGACGCTTCCCGCTGAATTGCTGACGACGACGGTGAATTTCGCCGAGTTATCGCCGGCGGTTGTGGGGGGAGTTGTGTAGGAACTCGAGGTGGCACCGGCGATGTTTACGCCGTTTTTCTGCCACTGGTAGCTAAGCGGCGCGCTTGCCGTCGCGACCACGAAAAATGACGCACCCTGGCCGACTGTTACGGTTTGGCTTACAGGCTGCGTTGTGATTATGGGCGCGGCCGGATCGCTGGAGCCATTGTCGTTCGGCGTGGTAGTGGTGTGGACGACGCCGTTGCATCCCGAGAGGAACAGAGCGACCAGGGCGATGCCGGCCGCGAACGGCGCAAATCGGCGGGCGAAAACGTTTCGCCCGCAAACAACCATGGATTGCGATCGATGCGCGGTCGAGTCGTTCAGAGATGTTACCGGTGCGAGGAACTTCGGATGAAAGGGCGCCACAATTTCCATTTGCTAAGGTTAAAAGCTTCAAACACATAACCGCATCTGGCCCGGAGAACAGTTCTGGTCCAGTGTCTTTTTGCCTACGTCTTGCCATGAGCGCCGGTACTAACTATCCTTTGACGAACTCATGGCGCCACAAGAGCAACGTCAAACTCTTTTGCAAGACAAAGTAGCACTCGTTACTGGCTCAGGCCGCGGAATCGGGCGCGCCATCGCGCGGCTGTTTGCCGGCGAAGGCGCCAGCGTGTTTCTCACCGCGCGCACGGAGTCGGAACTACAAATTACCGCCGGCGAAATTAATAGCATGTCGCCCGCCAACTCGAACGCAACCGCAGCAAGCCGCCTATCTTCCCGCGGACCTCACGCGCACCGATGACTGCGCGCGCGTCTTCACCGAGGCTCGCAACCGCTTCGGGCGCGTGGACATTCTCGTGAACAACGCGGGCCACTACGGGCCGGTCGTCCCGTTGAAGAATATCCGCTCGATGATTTCGAGAATGTGATCGCGGTGCATCTGCGCGCGGCGTTTCTGCTCACCAAAGCGGCGCTACCCGAAATGTACGAACGCAATTCTGGCGTGATTCTCAACATCTCGAGCCTGTCGGCGAAATCCGCGTTCGGATGGGGATCGGCTTACGCCGCGGCGAAAGCCGGGATGCTCGGGCTGACGCGCGTCACGGCCGCCGAAGCCGCGCGGAAAGGCGTTCGCGTCAACGCGCTCTGCCCCGGGCCGGTCACCGAAACGGTGATGTCGAAAGAACTGGGCGCTACGCTCGCCAAGCGGCTGAATGTGAGCCCGGAAGATCAGCTCGCCGGGTTTCTCAACACAATTTTGCAGGGGCGCGGCCAGACTGCCGACGAAATCGCGCGCGCGGCGCTTTTTCTGTGCTGCGATCAATCCAGCGCTATCACCGGGCAATCGATCAATGTGGACGGCGGCGCGGCGTATTTCTGAGCGCGTGAGAGTGGCGACGTAAAGTCGCCGCTACAAGGCGGGGATGTGAAGCGCGCAAAATATTTCTTAAGGGAAATTTTAATGTCGCAAATCCAGGCGAATCGCAACCGAATTTTCATCCAACGTACAGTATTCCCGAATGGACTAGCCGATTACCGTTTGTGAGGATGGCGAGGAGCGGGAATAGTGCCCGCTCAAGTGAGGGAAAAGGGGAAGTCGGCTAACCTACGCCTCCTACGGCAAGTTTCGGAAGGGCTTCCCCTTTTCCTTCGTCCAAAACCCAGCGCGGTTGTCACTTCTGACTTTCTAAATTGAGAGATACAAGAGACGGCGAGTATGCAGGCCGTCATGGTTTTCCGTTGGATACCGGTGCGTGGCAGTGCGCGTCACTCGAGCCGTCTGAGTCCGCCGCCGCGCTCGCCGACACATCCGCCTGCGGCACGCGCACAACGGTGCCCTTCTTGTTCAGCACCGCCTGAAATTTGGCTTTTGCCGCGACAACCACCGGCTTGCCTTTTTTAAACTCCCACGACGGTCCTTCGGAGCCCATCACCGCGCTCATCGGGTTCTCCGCCGCGTCTTTGGAGAAAAAATCCGCACCGACGTGATCGCCGTTCGCCGCCGTGACGTAGTCCATCGTCCAGACGACGCGGCCTGGCGGGCGGTTCAACTTGCCCGGCTCTTTGAATATCGCCACGCGCGCGTGCACCTCGGCGCCTGCGCGAAAAACGACCGCGCCGTCGATCACGACATCATGCGCGACCGTCATCAAAATCGGCCGGCCCTCGGTCGCGTCGTCCGACGACGCTTCGTAGGTCAGCTCAACATCGATCTGCGTTCCGCCCGGAACTTTTACGTCCACAAACTCGGGCGCTTTCGTTGCCACTGGCGGAGGCGGAGCCGATGCCGACGGCGCCGTGACCATCGCCACAATCACTTTGTCGGGCACGCCCGCCACCTTCAATTTCTGGAGCGCGGCCGGCGACGTATCGAACTCGCACGGCGACGACTGAATCTTCGCGATCATCACATCGGCGCCGAGGTGCTGCGTGCGCATCTTTACGATCGCCGCGTTGTTTAATGCAACGACAGCTGGGCCGCCCCGCTTGTTGGCCGTGTCCGTCATGCCAAGATTCTTGCTGGGCGCTTCTCCGGGCGAATTCGAAATGTCGGACCAATTGACCCAGCCGACGCGCCCGTCGGCGGCCTGCACCTGCACATGGTCGAAGTAGCGTCCCAATATTTCGACTTTTTCGCCGCAGTGCAGCTTGCCCAGTTCCTCAAGGCTGTCATTCGAGCGATACATCAGGATGTACGAGCCGTACGTACCGCAATAGGCGTAGCCCGGCGTATTGCCCGCGCGCGCCGAACCGGCAATCAGCGACGGAGCAAAGATCAAAATTGTCAGAGTGAAAATTTTTTTCAGACAAAATCGCGACGAAACCGATCGAGCGTTCATTCAAGTCCCCGTAAGCCATTCAGCGAGCATCGAGATCGCCGCCGGCTCCTTGAAATCGATACGCACTAGTTTCGCGTGCCGCTCCACTGAAGCCCATAGTACTGTGACGAGTCGGTTAAGAACGGATGCGGCGTCGGAGTCGCGCATTCTTCATCTTTACTTCGTTACGTCATTGCTTCTTTGCGTCGCCCTCAACCCAGGCAATTCCCTTCGCCCGCAGCGCCGCGATCGCGTAGCGAATCGGCACCGCCGCACCTACGGAGTTCGCGTCTTGCCCGCGCTGCATCTCGACGGCGAGCCCGGCCGCGGGACGCAACCACTGGCCTTCGATGAAGGCGACGACTTCTCCCGATCCGGCCGCCAGCACCGGCGCGCCGCTCTGGCCCAAGATCACTTCGTGATTGAAGAGCACCAGTTCGGTGTCGCCGAACCCCTTTTGGAGCACGCTGTTTTGAAAATCGATGACGCTCGCGGCAGAGCGATCTTCCAACTCGGTCTCGAAGCTGTGCGGCTGGCGCCGCTTCGGCCGCAGGGCGGCCACGACGATGGGTTCCCCGCGCGAGACCGCTGTCGAATCCGGCGCCAGCGTGCCGACGCGATACGCTTTGCCGGCGAATGGATTCGGCGTCGCGCGCAACACCGCGACATCGTGCTCGAGATCTTCGAGCACGACTTCCGCTTTGAGCATCTGCGGCGGAGCCTCCACGCGCTGCACCAGAATGTGCGGATCGCCGCCATTGCGGAAGGAATGCAGCACGTGAGCCGCGGTGATCAGGAGACCGTCGCGATTGATGAAAAATGCGTTCCCGTGAAAAGCATATTGATAGCCGTGCGCGGAAGGATTTTCGTCCAGGGGATAGACAATCGGGCAAATCGCGGCGGCCACGGACTCATCGACGGGCTGTGCCGATGCATTGGCTACTGCCGACTGGGCGGCGCAGTCAAAACTTGCAGCCACGAGTACAGCCACGAAACACACCAACCCGATACAAGCGTTCGCGTGAGGGATTCGAACTTTTCGACGTGAATCTGTCATGACATATAAACCGAGAACTTGGCGCAGTTCTATTGTTGGCGAGAAAGCCTTGCGCAAACAGTTGTCCCGAGGGTCAGTTTTTCCTGCTGGTTACGTAGCCTTGCGCCAGCGCAACGCGCATATTCGACCCGATCTTTCGCTTGTTTTGCGTCCGAAATGAATTGAACGCGGCCATCGGCCATGCAAACATTTTCGGCATGAGAGTTTTTGCGTTCATCCTCGCCGCAACGATCTGCGAGGCCATCGGCGATACGCTGATGAGGATGGGGCTTCACAAGCATGCGCTGACAGGTCGAGTCGCGTTGATCGCCGTTGCGACGGCGTTGCTCGCCTCGTATGGCGCGCTGCTCAATCTCGCGCCGGTGGAATTTGCCGAAGCCACTGGAATTTACATCGCGTGTCTTTTTGTGATGTTCCAGGTGACCAACTATCTTTTCTTCCGAGTTGTTCCAACGCCCGGCGTATTGCTCGGAGGAGCCTTCATATTGGTTGGCTCGACGATCATCTACTTCTGGCGATAGCTTCTCCGATCTCGAATCTCAACAGTTTTCGTTCCCGACCATAAACAACTCGAACGTTATCCATCCGCATCGATTAGGACTTCGGCTAGCATGGTCTCGGTACGTCGCCGAACGGAAACCCACTGCACGTGGAAAAAACAGGTGAAGCCAGCAAGTCGATTGGGCGAAGATTCGTGAATATCTTGCTCACGATCTTGATCGGATATGTGATCGCGTTACTTGTCCTGCGCCTTTTCGAATCGCACCTGCTCTTTTTCCCGGATTATCCGGGCCGTCTCGAAGGAGACTGGCATCCGCGGACACTGCCTGTCGAAGACGTCTGGCTGAAGGCCGCCGACGGCACGAAGCTCCACGCTTGGTGGATTCCGAACAAAGACGCGAAGTTCACGTTCCTCGCGTTCCACGGCAACGCGTCGAACATCGCCAATCGGGCGAGCGTTTATGAATTTCTCCGGGATACCCCTGCCAACGTCTTTGCGCTCGAATATCGCGGGTATGGACACAGCGAAGGCAAACCAAGCGAGTCTGGCATCTATCTCGACGCCCAAGCGGCTCACCAGTATCTGGTTGATGTTCAAAAGATTGATCCGAAGAAGATCATTTCTTTCGGCCAATCGCTCGGGACCGCCGTCGCGGCAAATCTCGCGTACCGGTTGCCGGTCGGCGCGGTCGTTCTGGAAGCACCATTTCCTTCGGCTTCGGCTGTCGCGCGCAAGGTGTTTTGGTTTCTACCCGGCATCCAGTTCTTCGTCCGCGGCCAGCTCAACACCGCAGTTCGCCTCCAACACACCGGCGCTCCACTTCTTGTGGTGCACTGCGCGCAAGATCCAGTGATTCCATTCGAGTTCGGGCAAACGGTTTACGATGGAGCGCCGGAGCCAAAGCACTTTCTCAAAATTGAGAATGAGTGCCACGAAGAAGCGTCGATCGTGTCGCCGAGCAAGTATCGCGATGCCCTGAACGATTTCCTCGCAACGCTCCATTAAGTATAGGGAAATTTCCGTCCGCAATCATTGCGGTCGGTCTGCATGCATCACCCTATATCCCGCAAGGCGACCGCAACTTATGCTGCCGGGATTGTGTTGCTTCAGTGTAGAATCGTGGCCCCGCGAGATGGTCTGGGGCCTAGTACCCCGGCGCAACAATTTGGCTGTTTCAGCCATCATATATGTGCAGACGATACCCCAGTTTTGCCCTAAGCCCTTTTCGCATCGGCTCCGGCTTTCCCCGCCCGCGGCCGCATTCGACGCGCATTTTATTTGAGGAGACGAAATGTCTACGTCGACCGAATACATGGATGGCCTGAACGCGAGCGTCGAAAGACGGTTCTATCCGCGCGTCGCGCCGCCTACGCCGATCTACGTCGCATTTGGTTCGAATAATCTCGGCGTCCTGCACAACGTCAGCGAAAACGGGTTGCAGGTGAAGACTCCCGGCGGGCTGCCGCTCAACTCGGTATTTCGCGTTTTTCTTTCCTCTGAATGGCGCTCCGAAAACGATTACTGTGAGCGTACGCACGGTTTGGACCGACGACGCGGAAAAGCGTTCGGGAATTCAGCTTCTCGATCTCGCGGATGAAGATCGCGCGCAGATTCGGCGGTGGGTCGAACTCGAATTGTCGCGCGGCGAGAATGCGACGGGGTGGCGCGGGGGGCAAAACGGCGGTCGAAGGGTGCCGAGGCTAGATCCGGTCGATGGGGCGCCGGTTGTCGATCGGGCGCCGGTTCATGATCGTCAAAATTTGAGCGTTGGGATCGTGCCGCCCGCGGCTACGGCGCCGGTGGGGTCTTCGGAACCGTCAAACAATTCGCCGCTGTCGAATGCGGAGCAACGGCGCAGCGGGCGACGATTTAATGGCGCTTTTGTCCCGAAGGATCGGATTGCGTCGGAGCCGTTGCCGGAAGAAGTCGCGGCGATCGCGGCGGCAGCGAATGACGTGACGGGATTAAATCGAGATTCGAAACAAGATTCGAAACGAGATTTGAGCAGAGACGCAGGCGCGGTTGCGCAAACCGCTCCGCCCGCGTCGAGCGCGTTCACTCCTCCTCCTTCAGCAGCCGCGGCAGATGAGTCGAGGGTTCCGCCGGCGGAAGTGAGCGAAGCGGAATTGCCAAAAATTGCGAATCCATTCGACCATCCAGATCCGAATGCCGAGTTCACTTCACCGTTTCCGAAGGTGCCGCTGCCGATTCACGGAGAATTTGCGTACGCGACGCCGCCTGCGAAGCAACGCCGTCGCCCGGCTTCGACTTTATCGTCGCGCCTTCGCGGGAAGCCGCTGGTGGTCTGGGCTGCGATACTCGCGGTCGTCTGCTTTGGCGCAAATGCGCTGGTGAAGTACAAGATCAAGCGGAACGCGGAGAGCTACGCGACGGAGTCGGCAACGTACACGCCGCCAAAATCGGACGCGGCGGTACAGGATTCGTCGGCTCCTGTTGATGACTCGGGCGCGAATGCGCCGAGTCCTTCTTCAACGACGGACGCGCGCTCTACCGACGTCAATTCGGCCAGTTCCAATGATCGATCGGCTGCGACGGCGCCTCCGAGTTCAACCGCCGCCACGGGCACCGCGCAAGGTGACGCCACTTCGAACGCGATTCCACCAGTACGAGCGGCTACGAAAAACTCTGAGTCGACGTCGGCACAAACGGGAACGCGCCAGCAATCGTCTTTGGACGCGCGTGAAAGCGGCGCGTACACAGCGACTGCTCCTCCAGCCTCCGATCGCTCGCAGTACACCGCGCACGCATCGCAGACTGCGGCCGCACCGAGAACGTGGAGCGCTCCTTCACCGAATCAGTCGGGCGCATCGGGTGTTTCGTCGAACGAAACGCCGCAATCGCCGAATGTGACGAGTTCGCAGGACAACGCGCCGGCGCAATCGGCGCCGATCGTTTCGCAAACGCGGCCAACTCCGCCGCCTGCGCCGGCGGTTCAAGCTCAGAGCACAAACAACGCTCCGAGTGCGACCAGCAATTCGAATTTGAGCAGCGTCGCAAATAATTCGCCGGCCCGAGGACAGCAGCAGCCGTCCACGGCGCAGAGTCAGACTTACGCTTCGAACACGGCACCGGCGAACACGGCGCCGGCCGCGAATACAACGCAGTCACGGCCTCCATCACAGATTTACAACGCGAACACTCCGCAACAGCGCTCGGCGGTCATGGGCTCGATCAATTCGGTTCATTCGAGCGGCATCTTTGATTCGAACGACACGACGACGGCGGGCGCTGCGCCTCCGGCCGCGTCGCGCGCGAACAATGCAAGCGCCAACGTCGCAACGCACAACCTAGTGAACAGTTCGGTTGTTCCAACCGACACACCGCAGGAACGCGATCTGGAAATTGCGGCTCCGAAGGGCTTCAAGGATTCGTACGTCGATCTTCCGGGCGAACACGTAGTGCGCTCGGCGACGGCGACCATCCGCATGCGCCGGTTCGTTCGCGTGCCAGGCGAACGGATTCCCGGGCAGCGCTGGCTCTGGCGAGGAAGGCTCAACGTCACGCTGGGTGACCTCGTGAATCGCATCGATCCGGCGGTCGTGCAAGCATCGGGCGCATCCGGCTCGCTGACCGTGCAAGCAACCATCGACAAAGACGGCTACGTCACCGACCTGAAGCCGATCAACGGAAATTTCGCCATGCTGCCGTCGGTGTCACGCGCGGTCCGCAACTGGCACTACGAGCCTACATACCTCGACAGCAAGCGTGCTGAAACCCTGGCCCAAATCGAGTTCGATCTTCGCCCGACGGCGGCTGCCAACCGCAGCAGCCAGCGATAGCGCGTAGCGAGAAGAAACAAAACCGTTTAGGCGAGTGAGATGGAGGTTGTGTCGCATTCGAATCGCACGGCGCGGCAAACCGTTTAGAATCACACTCTTGCGCAATTATCGGCATAACCCCTCTAGAATCACACTCTTGTAAAAAACACCGGGGGGGGAGGGTTCGGACCCTTTTTCGCGTCGCATTCGTCTTCCCTGCGCTGCTTCCTCAACTTCGTTTACTTCCTATCGCTCAACTTTCGTCGTTACACTGTTCGCGTCTAAACATCCAAACGATATAAGGTCGTCGAACACACGTATACTTTTGTATGGACGACTCGTCCAAATTCGCTGCATTCCCTCTCGGGGAAGACGCTGATCCTGTGTCCGGGGACCTGGTTTTGTCCTCGACGGAATCGGTGAGCTCTCTCGCGCTTCTGTACGACGTGAGCCGCGAACTCACATCGATTCTCGATCGCGAAGAATTGCTGCGGCGCGTGGCGCAGCGCGTCAAGAAAATCGTTAACTATCATCTTTTCAGCGTGATGCTGTGGAATGAGAACGCGCAGCTGCTGGAGAGCATTTTTGGTTTGCGCTATGGAGATGCGATTCCCACGCGCCTTCGCCTTCCGTTGCATCACGGGATCACGGGAACTTCCGCGGGCGAACGTCGCGCAATCCGCGTTGCCGACACGCTGAACGATCCGCGCTTCGTGCAGATGGAAGCGGATGTTGTTGTGCGCTCGGAACTTGTCATTCCGCTATTGTTGGGAGATCGACTCATCGGCGTTCTTGATCTCGAGAGCACCGATCCGAATGCGTTTACCGAAGAGCACGAACGCATGCTGGCGACGCTCGGCTCTTACATTGCGATCGCTCTTGAGAACGCGCGTTTGTACGAAGAAGCGCGCGAAACCGAACGACGATTGCAAAATGATCTCGCCACCGCACGCGAGATTCAGCGGAGCTTGCTGCCAACTGGCGCGCGCGAAGTCCCAGGTTTGGACCTCGCGGCCGCGTACGTTCCCGCGCGCGAACTCGGCGGCGATTTTTACGATTTTCTTCCGTATGGGCAAGGGCGCCTCGGAATGGTGCTCGGCGATGTTTCGGGAAAAGGCACGGCGGCGGCGTTGTTCGCGTCGCTGGCGATCGGAATTATTCGCGAGCACATCGTGGATCATCCTTGTCCGCCGGCGGAAATGCTGTCGATGCTGAATACGCGTTTGTATGCGGCGCGGCTCGACAGCCGATTTATTGCGACGACGTTCGCGGTTTTTGACGCGGGAACGCGGCGGCTCACCATGGGTAACGCAGGCGGGCCGTATCCGCTGCTGGTGCGCGATGGGGCGGTGCAGTCGGTTCGCGTGTCGGGAATTCCGCTGGGACTTTTCCCGGATACGCAATATGAAGAGGCTGTGCTCGATCTGGTTCCGGGCGATCTGTTGCTGTTTGCGTCGGACGGAATTTTGGAAGCGTCAAATGCGGAGCTGGAAGAATTTGGATTTGACCGGCTCAGCTCGGTGCTGAGCGCGCTTTCGCCGCGTCAGAATGCGGATGAGATTGCGAACGCGATTCTTTCCGCCACCGATGATTACAGCGGAGCCGGAAATGCGCCCTTCGACGATCGCACGCTGTTGGTGCTTCGCGTGATGGATCACGACTCGACGGACTTCTCGAAACTCCCCATCATTTACTAGGAATAATTTCGGCGATTGCGCGGAAGCATTCGCATTCGCGCGTCTGCTCAATGAGAAGGCGGATCCGCAACTGTTGCAGCGGCGGGCGCGGACAGGTCTGCCGATTTGGTTTGCGGAGATGTCGCGGGAGAAGCGCCCGCCGCGGTTGCGTCGGCGGCTCGCGGCGGCGTCGCTTCGCCGCGCAACACCGGAAGCCACTGCTGGCGAACCAGCGTGAATTCGGACCAGTTTTTCTTCGCGATGGGATCGGACGGAGGAATTCCGAGCTTCTCGAAGTTTTTGTATTGACCGCGCTGCAAAATTCGGAAATCCAGGTGCGGACCAGTGGAGAGCCCGGTGCTGCCGACGAGGCCGATGGTCTTGCCGATTTCGACGTGCTCGCCTGGATGCACGAACATGCGCGATAGATGCAGGTACATCGTTTCGTAGCCGTCGGAGTGGGCGATCTCAACCATGTTGCCTTCGCCGCCTTTGCGTCCGGCGAATTCCACGCGTCCTGCGCCGATCGTTTGCACTGGAGTTCCGACTGGCGCGCCGTAATCTGTGCCCATGTGAGGGCGGAACAATTTCAAAATCGGGTGGTAGCGCGACTTGCTGAAGTGCGATGTGACCGTTGCTGAGAATTTGAGCGGCGAATGGAGAAAGGAGCGCTGAAGCGATTTCCCGTCGGCGGTGTAGTAGCCGGGATGCCCGGCCTCGTCGTGAAATAGCAGCGCCTGATATTTTTTATCTTTGTTGTCGTATTCGGCGGCGAGAATTTTTCCGTAGCCGGCGGTTTTGCCGTCGGCGTATTTCTTTTTCTCGAGGACCATGCGGAAGGTGTCGCCTTTTCGCGTGTCGGTGTAGAAGTCGAGGTCATAGGCGAAGATCTGTGCGAGGCGCATCGCAAGTTCGGGCGATTCGCCGGACTGCGCGACGGCTTTGAAGAGCGAGTCGTTGATTTGACCGGTGACCGCGCTGACTTCCGTCTTTGACGGGATGGGTTTTACTTCGGCAGTGAATTTCCCCTCGGGCGCGGGAACGACGGTCAGCATGCGGCCGATATCGATGCGGTAGTTGAGTTCGCGAAGTTCGCCGGCCGCCGAGCGATTGATGGTCATCGCGTTTCCGGCGCGGACCTGGCGGAGATTGAAGACGCGCTGGGAGGCGGTGGTGATGGCGCTTGCGTCGGCGGTGTTGAATCCGGCGTGTTGCAGCGCGGCGGTGAAGTTTTCGTTCTTCCCTACTTTGGTTTCGACAGGTGGCGGGTCGGCGGGCTGGACCTGCTGCTGCTCCTGGGCGTCTTCGGCTTCAACGGCGACTTCCTGTTGCTGCACTTCTTCATCGACCGCGTGGCGATGATGGATGTA
The DNA here is from genome assembly GCA_963785605.1 of uncultured Acidobacteriota bacterium. Taxonomy (GTDB): domain Bacteria; phylum Acidobacteriota; class Terriglobia; order Acidiferrales; family UBA7541; genus Acidiferrum. The sequence goes on from CAWAWE010000001.1 coordinate 72,420, forward strand.
GCCGGCGATTCCGCCGACGGCAAACATCAGGATCGCAATGATGAGGACGGAAAAGTGGCGGTTCACCCGGGCTCCCAAATCGAAATATGAAAACGTTAGACGCGGATTGGCGTCGAACGGTCTTCTCGAGAACGAAGGAACGATTGTACCTGAGAGGATTCCGGAGTCAGCGGAGGAAGAAGTAAATTTTTCCACATCGATGTTGCCGGAAGCAGTGAGGAGAGTATGCCTCGGCGAGACTTCGGTGGCGCTGCTCACCTTTGCGGCTTGACATAGTCTATCTATGCAGGTAGACATAGGCTGTCTATGTCAGTCGGAGATAGCGGTAAACGGTTGAATTTGGATGATACGGATCGGTTGAGATCCTTCGATCATCCTTCGGATGGCGCTCAGGATGACAGGCGGCGGAAGGACGATTGCTTCAAAACACGGCCGCAAAGAGCTGCCGTTTTAAAAACAAAGCGACGGGTGCACCCGGCAACCGCAAGCGTCTGCACTAGGTGATACGAAGAAAGCGGCGTGTCTTCCGCCGGCTTCAAGTTGTTCATTTGATGAAAACCGAAGTCGAGCAGAATGGGAGAAACGATGGGGCGGGATGAGATTTTGCCGGGGACTTTGGCGCTGCTGATTTTGAGGACGCTGGCGCGCGGGCGCGAAATGCATGGGTTCGAGATTGCGCGGTCGATTCAGCAGATATCGCAGGATGTGCTGCAGGTGGAAGAGGGGTCGCTGTATCCGGCGCTGCAAAGGATGCTGGTGAAAGGGTGGGTGAAGGCGGAGTGGGGTGTGACCGACGAGAACCGGCGGGCGCGGTATTACCGGATGACGCCGGCAGGAAAGAAGCAGATGGAAGTGGAGACGGAGCAGTTTGAGAGGGTGATGGGGGCGATTGTGAGGGTGATTCAGACGGCGTGAGCGAAGAAGGCGAAGTAAGGAAGCAATGACGTAATGAAGTAACGATGAAAGCGGTCAACAGTCGACGGTTGAAAGTTGGAAGGGACGGCGAAGAAGAAACAGGTTTGTGGCAAGCATTTTTGAACGTGCGGGCTTGGGGCGCAGCGGTGCTGCGCCCGCACATGATCGCGATGACGGATGGATTGGCGGTGAAGTTGACGGCTGAGATCCTTCGCTTCGCTCAGGATGACAACGCTTTATTTTTTTGATTGACCCGTGAGATGGAGGTGGGGTTTGAGTTGGATTGGAGAGATGGGGCGACGGATTGGGATGCTGGTGCGGCGCGACAAGTTGACGCGCGAGATGGACGAAGAGATGCGGTTGCATCGCGAGGCGCGAGAGCGAGAGTTGCTGACCGCAGCCGCGCGGTCGCGTGGCGTTGATAGCGGCGCAGAGCGCGGACTGATGGCGAAGCCGTCGGGCCAGATGCAGGCACACGCTTCCGTCGCAAAATCGAGTGAAGGCGTGACGGGTGCCGAACAGTTGAGCGAAGAAGAGAGGATTGAGGCGCGGTATGCGGCGGCGCGGGCGTTTGGGAATGGGATGGCGATGAGTGAGCGGGGGCGGGAGGCTTGGGGGTGGAGGTGGCTGGAGGATTTTGTCGGGGATTTGAAATTTGGGGCGCGGATGTTGCGGAAGAATCCGGGATTTGCGGCGACGGCGATTTTGACGCTGGCGTTGGGGATTGGGGCGAACACGGCGATTTTCAGCGTGGTGAATACTGTGCTGTTGCAGCCGCTTCCCTATCGTGATCCGGGGCGGCTGGTTTGGGCTGGTGAGTTTGACCCGAACCTGAACGACGACGCCATGCCGAACCCGGAGTACACGAATTGGGCACTGAACAACCACACGTTTGAAGCGATGGGCGCCTTGGGCTTCGGCGGGCCGATGAATCTCACGCAGGCAGGAGTGCCGGAGCAAGTGGAGAGCGGTTCGGTAACGCCGAGCATTCTGGAGATTCTGGGCGTACCGCCTCAAGTCGGCCGATGGTTCACTCCGGCAGAGGGGCTGCCTGGCGGTCCTGCTGCGGTCATTCTGACGGACAGTCTTTGGCGAAGAAAGTTCAACGCGGACCCGAACATCGTGGGCAAAGGAATTACGCTGGATCAGGAAAATTACACAGTCGTGGGTGTGATGCCAGCGAACTTCAAGTTTCCGCAACGCGGATTCAATCCGGACATTGTCACGGCGTATCAACTTGCCCCGAAAGTAGATTGGAACGTACGGGGAATGACGCTGACGCGAGCGATCGGGCGTCTGAAACCTGGCGCCACGGTGGAGCAAGCAAAGGCGGATTTGTCGGAGTTGAGCAAACGAACCGATGGGCAAATGCCGGCGATGGTTATGCACATGCGCGAAAAGGTGCAGGTGCAGACGATGACGCTGCACGACAAGTTTGTGGGTGACATCCGCACTACGCTGTTGATCTTGCTGGTCGCGGTCGGAGTGGTACTGCTAATTGCGTGCGTGAACATTGCGAATCTGCAGTTGGCGAGGACGGCGAACCGGCAGAAAGAGCTGGCGGTGCGCTCCGCGATTGGGGCGAGCCGGCTTCGGCTGTTACGGCAATTGTTGACTGAGGGCGCGCTGATCGCATTGCTTGGTGGAACGCTGGGATTGGCCGGCGCGGCTATCGGCGTTCGCGTGCTGCAAAACTATGCGCCAGAGAATTTCCTGCCCGTGGAGCACATAAAGATTGACGGATCGGTGCTGCTCTTCCTGATTGGGGTAACGTGCGCCACGGTAGTTGCGTTCGGTGCGATTCCATCCTTGCGCGCTTCGAAACCCGACGTCGATGCGAAACTCAAAGATGGACGCGAGACATCGACAGGCAGCGGAGGGCAGCGGCGGTTACGAACCGCGCTTGCGATGTGTGAACTGGCGCTCGCGGTGGTGCTGGTGACCGCGAGCGGATTGCTGCTACGCAGCTTTGTGCTGTTGTCAAATGTCGATCCGGGATTTCAGCCCGACCATGTGCTTACCGTCGGAATAATGCTGCCGGCGACGAAATACCAGAACGAGGCAGATCGGAACAGGTTCTACGATGAAGTTTTGGGCCGCGTGAAAGCGTTAGCTGGCGTACGCGAAGCGGGTGTCTCAACTGCAACACCACTCACGGATCTGATGTTGATGCGGACGTTTCAATTGGAAAGCGAGCCGGACAAGCAAGTGGAAGAGATGCGGCCCCCTGCATTCAACGAGAGTATTAGCCCGACATATTTGCAAGCGATGCGCGTGCCGCTCTTGGAGGGCCGGGAATTCGAAGACGTCGACTCGAAGACGATCACCAATGTTGTGATGGTGAATCGGGCGTTTGTGCAGAAATTTATGGACGGCGATGTAAAAGCAGCCATCGGCAAGCGCTTGCGATTCGGAGCCGGGCCGGGACAGAGTTTGCCCTGGCAGAAGATTGTGGGTGTGGCCGGAGATGTAAAACGTGTGCGGCTCGATCGGGAATCGGATCCGGTCATCTATATTCCGCACGGACATGGCGGAATGCCGGAGGTTATCGCGGGAATCGCGGTGCGAACCGAAGTCGATCCGCGGAGCATCGCGAAGGCGGTGCGCGATGTGGTCATGGCGGTCGATCCGGAGCAGCCGGTGTATGACGTGAAGACGCTGGATGAACGCGTTGCGGATGCGGCTTCGGGGACGCGGTTTAATGCGACGCTGCTGGGATTTTTTGGATTTGTGGCGTTGGCGCTGGCGGCGGTGGGAGTTTATGGGGTGATTGCGTATTCGGTGGCGGAGCGGACGCATGAGATTGGGATTCGCGTGGCGCTGGGAGCGAGTCGCGGCGATGTGGCGGGGATGGTGATGTCGCAGGGGCTGATGATGACGGCGGCGGGATTGGTGTTTGGGCTGGCGGGGGCGTGGTTTGTGACGCGGTATATGGCGACGCTACTGTATGGGATTGCGCCGCGCGATCCGGTGACGTTTGGTGCGGCGGCGGGGATGCTGGCGGTGGTGGCGATGGCGGCGTGTTATTTGCCGGCGCGGAGGGCGATGGGGGTGGATCCGATGGTGGCGCTGAGGCATGAATGAAGAGGAAAGGCGAAGTAAAGAGGCAATGAAGTAATGAAGTAAAGAGGAAGAGGTTGACAGTCGATAGTTGAAAGTTCAAAGGAAAGGCGAAGAGAAGAGAGAGATCGAGCGGGCGGGTGTGATTGTGCGGACATGGGGCGCAGCAGTGCTGCGCCCGTACACTTGCTCGGCGGGTTCGTTTGGGGTTGGACTGAGCGCTGAGATCGACGACTTCCAGCGGATGATCGAGATTCACAACCGCGCGTGGAAATTGAAAGAGGGCGCCAGTTGGGTAGGCGCCCTCTTTTGTTCTGGGACTCTGGGTCGGGACTGCGTTGACGCGGTGATGTCGGGGCTTGCCGCTGCGCGCTAGTTGCCGGCGGCGGTTGCTACCTCTGTGCCGACGATCGTGACCGGCTTTACGGTGTTGTTGGAGGCGGTGGCGGTGGCGAAATAGTTTTGTTCGCGGAGGCGTTTGTAGATGCGGCCGGCTACGAGAGCGGCGGTCGGGCCTTCGACCTGGTGCGAGCTGCCGCGGAGGAGAACGGCGAGGGCGATTTTCGGGTGCTGCTCGTCGGCGTAGGTGACGAACCAGCCGACTTTGGAAGTTGGGTCGTTGCAGGTGCCGGTCTTGCCGAGCGGGGTTTCGTCACCGCCGGCATCGAAGCTGCGCTTGGCTGTGCCGTAGAGAACAGCGGCGAGCATGCCTTCGCGAATCTCGGGGAGGACTGGGGCGATGTTGAGGTCGCGCTTCACTTTCGGCTGAAAATTCTGGATGTCTTCGGGAGTGCGCGGGTATTGCAGGTAGTAGAGCGTGCCGCCGTTGGCGAACGCGGACGCGAGCGAGACGAGCTGGAACGGAGTGATCTGGATGCCTTCGCCGAAGCTGGACATGCGAGCCACGCCACCCTTGGCCGGCGGCGCCATCGGGAACGCGCCCGGGTGTTCTTCCGGCAGGTTGTAGCCGGAGAGTTCACCGAGGCCCATCAGGCGGGCATACTTGGAAACGGTATCGAAACCCATGCGAACGCCGAGCTGCTCGAAAAAGTCGTTGTTGGAGTGAGCGAGCGCTTCGGTGAGGTTCATGTAGCGAGCGCGGCGATCCTTAACGCGGAGCATGGTGTCGCGGGTGATGACGTTTTCTTCGAGGGCGGCGACTGCGATGGTCGGCTTGATCGTGGAGCACGGGATGAAGCCATCGCCGAATGCGACTTTCTGATTGACGACGGTGAGGATGCGGCCGGTGTTCGGATTCACGGCAACGACGGCGCCGTTGTAGCGGCCGAGGCCTTCGACGGCGGCTTCGCGGACGATGGGATCGTCGAATGTGCCGATGTCAGCGAGCGTGGAATTGGCGAAAGTGGGGACGCCGCGGAAACGCGAGGCGGAGTGATGAACGGGCGCCTTGCCGGCGGCGGCGCCAGCCGGCGGAGCGGCAGGAATCGGAGCAGCCACGGATGCGGCGGTCACAGCGGCGAGAAGAGCTTTTGCAAAGTGCTTCAACGTCTATCCCTCAATCCTTGATGTACCCGATTCGCCGAGCCGTGAGAGGCGTTGTTTCTAACCTAAGGTTTAATTTAGGTCAACCTCTTTTGGCGTCGCTTTCCTTCGTGTCTTGCTTCCCCCCGAAGGTCAGGCCTGCACTCCTAAGGAGCATTTGCCTGGCCAGCGTGAAAAAGCTGATTTCAAACAAGTTAGCGACGGAGCGACATCTGCGACTGCACCTTACTGAAACATGTACACGTTGCAGATGTAATGGATTGTAGGGAGATGAGTGTAGGGAGGCAATAGGTTAGTGGGGCTGGTACGAAATATGTGCTTTGTTTTGAAAGCTGACCGAGCGGGCGGGGGTGAAGGGCCGAAGGGACGGGGTGGAGTTGCGGATGGAACAGGGTGTATTGAGGACGTACGCGGGCGGGACAGCGCGACCGTCGCTGTGCCAAGTTGGAACAAATGTGAGGGGACGCGATCTCTTGCGTCCCCTCACAACGTTGTGAAGGATTAGCGGCTGGGGCGTTTGCCGGCGTCGGATGAGGAGGCGGCGGCAGCGGCGGCTTTGACCGGGGGCTTTTCGGCGGCGGCCGGAGCGGCGTGGCCGTTGGCGCCGTTGGCTGGAGTTGCGGCTGCGCCGTTGGCTCCGTTGGGGGCATTGGCGATGTTGGCGTTGTTGGCTGGACCGATGCCGAGCTTTTTGCGCAGAGCGGATTCCAGTTTCTCGCGAATGTCTTTGTTTTCCTTGAGGAAGATGCGCGCGTTATCGCGGCCTTGGCCGAGGCGCTCTCCACCGTAGCTGATCCACGTGCCGGACTTTTCGAGGACGCCCTTATCGACGCCGAGGTCGATGAGGTCGCCTTCGCGCGAGATGCCTTCGCCGTAGAGAATGTCGAATTCGGCTTCGCGGAAAGGCGCGGCGACTTTGTTCTTCACGACTTTGCCGCGGGTGCGGGAGCCGACGACGCGATCGCCATCCTTGATGGCCTGGATGCGGCGAATGTCTACGCGGATCGACGAATAAAACTTGAGCGCGCGGCCGCCGGTGGTGGTTTCGGGATTGCCGAACATGACGCCGATCTTCTCGCGGATCTGGTTGATGAAGATGAGGCAGGTGCGCGACTTGGAGACGATGCCGGTGAGTTTGCGCAGCGCCTGGGACATGAGGCGGGCTTGCAAGCCCATGGAGGGATCGCCCATGTCGCCTTCGAGTTCGGCTTTGGGAACGAGAGCGGCGACGGAATCGACGACGATGATGTCGACGCTGTTGGAGCGGATCAGGGTTTGCGCGATTTCGAGCGCCTGTTCACCGTTGTCGGGCTGCGAGACAAGAAGATTGTCCACGTCTACGCCGAGCTTGCGGGCGTAGATGGGGTCGAGCGCGTGTTCGGCGTCGATGAAGGCGGCGATGCCGCCGAGTTTTTGGGCTTCGGCAACGACCTGCAAGGTGAGCGTGGTTTTACCACCGGATTCCGGGCCGTAGACTTCAATGACGCGGCCGCGGGGGAAACCGCCGACTCCCAGGGCGAGATCGAGCGACAAGCAGCCGGTCGGAATGACGCTGACCGGCACGAGCACGTCGCGATTGCCCAGGCGCATGATCGAACCCTTGCCGTAGTCCTTTTCGATCTGCGCGATCGCTGCTTCAATTAATTTGGCTTTGTCTTCCGACATTTCACACCTCAGTAGAGAAAATAGGAATTTTGGGTTGAACCGGCGAACGCCCGGGAGAGCGCGCGCTGAGTTTTTGGTGCTTTTGCTGCGTGTACCGCTTGAATTTCGATCACCTTAATATAACGAGTGGTGGAGTTTACCATTCGGTTTACTTTGGCGCTATCGTTATTCTTTGAGTTGCGGCGGCACTGGCTGCCTGCTGCGGCGGGCTTCGCTGCTGAACATCCTGGGCCGAATTGGTGAAGCATGCTCACCGGATAAGCTCAGGATGACAGGTTTTGCCGTAGCGGCAAGTGGCCGGGGCCGACTCCTGTTGAAAACGCCTGAGAGGAAAATAGCACAAGGCGAACAAAAAGCAAATATTATTTTTGCTTTTGTTTCGCCCATCGGGTTGGGCGGTTGGCGCACGCCGGAGAACGGTTGGGCTGAGCTACATCTAAACCCGCACCCTTTGCAAATCAAAAGGGTGCGGCACCCAAAGGCCGCCTTGTCACTTTTCGTAGGTGTAAAAGCCGCGGTTGGATTTGCGGCCGAGGTAGCCGGCGGCGACGTATTTTTTGAGCAGGGGGCAGGCGCGGTATTTGGGGTCGCCGAGGCCTTCGTGGAGGACGTGCATGATGTCCACGCAGACGTCGAGGCCGATGAAGTCGGCGAGTTCGAGCGGGCCCATGGGGTGGTTCATGCCGAGCTTCATGACGGTGTCTACGGCTTCTGGAGTGGCGACGCCTTCCATAACGGTGTAGGCGGCTTCGTTGATGAGGGGCATGAGGACGCGGTTGGAGACGAAGCCGGGAGCGTCGTTGACGGCGACGGGAGTTTTGCCGAGTTTTTTGCTGAGCTCCATTGTGAGGTTAAAAGTTGCTTCGCTGGTTTGCAGGGCGCGGATGACTTCGACGAGCGCCATCATCGGGACGGGATTCATGAAGTGCATGCCGACGAAGCGGTCGGGGCGCTTGGTCATGGCGGCGAGGGCGGTCATGGCGATCGAAGATGTGTTGCTGGCAATGATGACGTCGTCACGGAGGAGGCGGTCGGCTTCGGTGAGCGCGTGGCGCTTGATGTCGAGCTTTTCGGGGACGGCTTCGACGAGGAAGTCGGCGTTGGAGATGGTGGACATGTCGGTGACGGGGACGATGCGGGCAAGGACGCTTCCCTTTTCATTTTCGGGGAGCTTGCCTTTTTTGATTTCGCGGTCGAGATTTTTGGAGATGGTGTCGAGGGCGCGATCGAGGTAACGCTGTTCGACGTCGCGGAGGAAGACTTTGTAGCCGGCGCGGGCGAAGACGTGGGCGATGCCGTTGCCCATGGTGCCGGAGCCGAGGACGGCGATGGTTTTGATGGTGTCGAGGGACAAGTGGGGGCTCCTTTGATGTGGAGGTGCGTGGGCTTGTTGGCTGCTTGATTTAGAAAATAAGGATGCATGGGGCTTCGGTTGGGGTCAAGGGAGTGAACGGAGGAGAAGAGCACACTGGTGAATTTGGTGATGATTCGGGTGGAGGTCGGTCGTGTTTGGTCTAAACCCCCACCCTCAAAAACCGAGGGTGGGGCACCCAGCGTTCGAAGGCAAGACGCAATGGTCGGGCGGAGCAAGCCCCGCCCCTACAAAGATTGAGGTTGCGGATACAAAGATGAAGATTGCGATTAGGTTTTGATGAGGTTGGGGAAGGTTCGGGGGGTGGCGTCGAAATTGGGGAAGACGGTGGCGAGATTTGTGACGCCGTTGTGGCGGACGAGGATTTCGGCGAGGACGGAGCGGAAGTCGGTGGTGAGGGCGAGGTCGCGGCCTTCGTTGAGTTGGTGATCGGCGAGGCCGGGCCAGCGGCCGTAGACGCGGCCGCCGCGGACGTCGCCGCCCATGACGAACATGCAGTTGGCGTGGCCGTGGTCGGTGCCGCGATTGCCGTTTTCTTTGGCGGTGCGGCCGAATTCGCTCATGGTGACGACGACGACGTTTTGCATGCGGTCGCCCATGTCTTGATGGAAGGCGGCGAGTCCCTGGCCGAGATCTTTGAGGAGATTGGAGAGCTGGCCGTTCACGCCGCCTTCGTTGACGTGATTGTCCCAGCCGCCGCAATCGACGAAGAGGACTTCGACGCCGATGTTGGCTTTGATGAGCTGGCCGATTTGCTGGAGATTTTGGCCGAGGCGGCTCGTCGGATATTGCGCGCCATTTTCGGGAGCGTATTTTGCGGGATCGACTTTGCGGAGCATGTCGATGGCTTCGAATGTTTCGGTGCCGGTGCCGTGGAGCGCGTGATCGACGCTTTGCGCGTACATCGCTTCGAAGCCGCCTTGGACGGCGGCGCTGGTAGCGGCGTTTTGCGTCATCACTTTAAATTGTTTGAGATCGGGGAGAGCAATGGCCGAAGCGGTGCCGTGCAGCATCCGCGGGAGATTTGGGCCCATGGCGACGGCGCGGAAAGGCGAGGCGTTTTCTTCGGGGACGGAGGTGACGGCGCGATTGAGCCAGCCGTCTTCGGTGGCTTTGATGCCCGGGGTGCCGGACTCCATGAAATCTTGGGCGTCGAAGTGAGAGCGCGTGGGGTCGGGCGAGCCTGCGGCGTGGACGATGGCGAGCTGGTTTTTGTGGAAGAGCGGCTCGAGCGGGGCGAGGCTGGGGTGCAGGCCGAAGTAGCCGTCGAGATCGATGGCGGCGTCGGCGCCGCCGCGGCGGGGTTGCGGGATGGCGATGGTTGGGCGGAGGCGATAGTAGTTTGGTTCGGAGAATGGGACGACGATGTTGAGGCCGTCGGCGGCGCCGCGTTGGAAGAGGACGACGAATTGTTTTTTGCCGGTGGTGGTGGGAGTTGCGGCGACGGCGCGTTGGAGGAAGGCGGGCATGGCGCTGAGGCCGACCATGGCGATGCCGGATTGTTTGAGGAAATAGCGGCGGGAGAATTTGAGGGGGCGGGTGCCTTCGCAGCAAGCGTCTGTATGGGCGTTTGAGTTGACGTTTGTCATGGCCGTAAACCTCATATTACTTACCTTCGTTGAAATTCTGGCGCGCCTAGAACTAAACCGGCTACGACGCCGAGGTCGACGCGCTTGATGGGGTCGTCGAGCTTAGCTTGCAAAATTTGTGGGCTGTCGATTTGCTTTTGCAGCGTCTCGACTGTGGTCGGCGACGTTTGGCCACCGAGGAAGACCTGCACGGCGCGATCGAGCGCGGCTTTCGCATCGCCGCTGCTGCCATCGACGCCGAGGAGCGAAGCGGTGTCGCTGCGCGAGCCGCGCACTTTGTTGCTGGCGAGCGCCAGCGAATAGTTGAGGCGATTGAGCAGAGCGCCGGTGTTGACCCAGGCGTCGGCTTTGTCGGAATAGCCGGTGGGAGGCTGGCATTGATAGAGGGGCTCGCCGATGCGGCCGGTCCACTGCACGAGCGGCATCGGCGTATCGACGTCGGTGCCGAGGGCGCGTGCCGTCGAGACGACGAGTTCGAATGGGGTTTTCACTTTGGCGCGGTATGCGTCGCGCGACCAGAATTCCGGCGAATAGATCATCGTCTTCATCACGGCGCGGATATCGCCGTCGCTCGACTGAAATTCCTTCGCCATGCGGGCGACCAGAGCGGGCGGCGGATTGTCGGAAACGAAGCGGCGCGCGAGCTTGGTGGAGATGAATTTCGCGGTGTTCGGATTTTTTGCGAGCAGCTCGATCACTTGCTCGCCGTCTTTCATTCCGCCGGCGTGAATTTTTTTGCCGAGCACGATTTTGGGATCGGGATCGTGCAGCTTTTCGTCGAATTTGAAAACGGCTTCTTCTTTCGGCTTTTCGATCGACCAGCCAGTGAAGCAGCGCGCGACCTCGGTGACATCTTTTTGCGTGTAGCCTCCATCGACGCCGAGCGTGTGCAGTTCCATCAACTCGCGGCCGTAGTTTTCGTTGAGGCCCCGCGCGCCTTTTTTCGGCGGCTGCTGCGGACGCGGCGGAGGTCCGCCGAAGCGCCACGAGCGGGCTTGCTGACGGGCGGCGCGTTGAGCGGCGGCTCGTGCGGCGGCGTTCGGATCGGCGCTCAAATAATTGTCGAGGTAATAGAGCATCGCGGGGCTCTTGGCGTCGGCGTTGAGCAGGTCTTTGAATTTGCCGAGCGTGTGGGGCTGGATGACGTCGCGTTCGTAGGAGGTCATGAGCCATTTCACCTCGTTTTTGCCGGCGAAAACGTTGAAGTGGTTGAACCAGAAATCGTCCATGATCTGCTGAAGCTGGCGATCGCTGTAGACGGCGCGCGTGACCTTGGCCATTGCGAGTTCTTCGACGACGCGCTGCGGCTTGCGGCTGTCGTCGGCGATGGCGCGCGGGACCGCGTTGGGATCGACCGTTAAAGAGCCGCGCTTGCCTCCGCCGCCTGCGCCGGGAGTTGCGGGATTGGCTTCGGGCTGCGGCACGGATTGCTTCATTGGTGAAACGGAGTTTGGAGCGTCAGCGGCGGTCGAAGACTCGGCGGCGCTCGCTTGGTTCGCGCGCATGTCTTGCGCCATGACGCCAGCGGCAGCGTCGCCGCGCGTTTGCGCTGCTTGTTGTTGCTTCTCGGCTTTCTTCTCGGCCTGCTTGGGCTGCTGATATTCCGCGAGCAACTGTTTCGACGACATCCTCAAAGTGGGATAGGCGTCGAGCCGCGCCTCGACGGCTTTGTCGTCGATGGAATTTGGATTGAGTTGCTGATCGATCCACTTCGCCAGGCCGATCTGGCGAACACGTTCGATGTCGCCGGGACGGGGGCCATACGCGAGACGATTGAGCGCGTGAAAAATTGCCTCGTCGGGAGAAAGCTCCGTGATGGGAAGCCCCTTGAGGGACGGGTCTGGCTTTGGCTTTTTGTCTTTTGTGGCGAGAGCGGAAGGAGACGTCGCAGCTTCGGCAGCCTGCACGGGCAAATCGATTCCGAGCGTGAAAACGCACGCGGTCGAGAGCAGCGATCGACAGAAACGATTTTGCGGAAGCGTTTACGGCGAATGAAAACGCCGATCGATCTGGACGCGACTTCATGCTGAGATTCTCCACCAGACGCGAGCGAGGCAGCGTTGACGCTGCAAACTGAACTTTAGCCGGGGTTGGGCATGGATATCCGGCCGCTGTCAGAATAACCCGCCATAGAGGAGGAAGTTGCGGCCAAATTTGACGGCGTTCTGGCGAGGATTGACGCCTTTTGGGGCGCCACCTATCCTCTATACCGCTGCCGCCTGATCTGGGTTGGAGACCTCGGGCAGCGGGTCGGCTCCGAAAGAACCCATGCTGATTCGAGATTTTATTTTTTGGCTGTCGAGCAAGCGCAGCGTGACGGACGCGATTGCGCGGCGCGGGATGAAGAATGGATTTGCGCGGCGGTTTGTGGCGGGTGAGACCCTGGCCGAAGCACTTACTGCGAGCGACGAGCTTTGCCGCAATGGGCGGCATGTCAGCCTGAATCATCTCGGCGAAAATGTAAGCACGGAAACGGCGGCACGCGAAGTTTGCGCGAGCTACATCGAGATGACCGAGCAGCTGCACGCGAGGAATCTCAGCGGCAATATTTCGATCAAGCTGACGCAACTGGGGCTCGATCTGGGCAAGGAGTTGTGTACATCGCTAGCGATGTCGATCGCGAAGCGTGCCGCCGAGTTGGGCCGGACGATCGAGATGGATATGGAGGGCAGCAAGTACACCGACATCACGCTGGATATTTTTGAGAGCGTGCAGCGCGAAACTGGAAATTGCTGCCTGGCGATTCAGGCGTATCTGCATCGCAGTGAGAAGGACCTTCAGCGACTCGCACCGTTGAAGCCGAAGATTCGACTCGTGAAGGGCGCGTATCGCGAGCCGGCGAATATCGCGGTGCAGGGCAAGCCGGCTGTCGATGCGAACTATCGGAAGCTGACGACGATGCTGCTGGAAGGCGCGACGCGCGGCTCGTACTTCCCTGCTTTCGCTTCGCACGATCCGATGATGGCGGCTCATGCGCAGAGCGAAGCTGCGCGGCTTGGGCTGCCGAAAGACAAATACGAGTTTCAGATGATTTATGGGATACGGCGCGATTTGCAGCAGCAGGTTTATGACGCGGGGAATATTTTGCAGGTGTACGTGCCGTTCGGGACGGACTGGTGTCCTTATTTCATGCGGCGGCTGTCGGAGAGGCCGGCGAATTGCTGGTTTGTGCTGCGGAGTTTGATTGCGGAGTCGTCGAGGTGAGGAGGGTTGGCGATGGCGGACGAGCGTGTAGAGGACTAAATGGTGAGATCCTTCGCTTCGCTCAGGATGACAGGTTTTTGGGTGGCGATGACTTTTCAGCTCGTCGGTGACTTTCGGGCGGCGGGGTAGCCTACCGAGCGTTGGTATATCGCATCATCAGGTACATCGCGTCAATCGATGACGTCGAAATCGACCACACGGTTCGGCGCGTTTCGCTTGGCGCTGTCCACGGCCTGCATCAGCAGCTGATACCCGCCTGGCGGGCAAATCTTTGATGGCCACTTTCAGTCCCACGGGAATCACCGGGTTCCCCTTCAATATGAAATCCTCGGCGGGCATCGCGCCGGTAAACACGAGGTCTTTCTTCGTCGAGCGTTCAATGATGTGGTACGCAAACGCCACCTTCGGCGGATTGTCGCCGGTCAGCAGCGGTTCGTAAATCTCGGTGTACAGGATGACGTTGTCGCTCTTTTTGAAGCGATTTGTCGCCGACGGTACGACCTGGATTCCTTTCACGATCAGCGGCGTGTGGTCTTCGAGCAACACGGAGTCGAGCCCGGTCGGCGTGTCCGCAATGCGCGTCGGATTGTTGGTCATCACAATGCCGCCCATGCTGAGCGCTTTGCCGTCGTAGGAATCGATGTGGAGCGGCGTTTCGAATTTGCCGAAGGAGTCGCCGCCGCCGCTCAAAACGACGGTGAGCTTGTACTCGCCGGGCACGGCGTCGAATTGATTCTGGTAGTGGTACGGCTCTTTCTGAAACGCTTTTAGGTCGTCTTTCTCGAGGTCGAGATCGATGGTATCGCTGAATTTTGCGCCGACGGTTCCGTCGGGCTTGTACGCGATCCCCAGCACGTTCACCGTCGAGTGATACTTCCCTTTTTGTTTGTCGAACTTCAGCGAGTCCGCGGGAATTTCCATTGCGAGGTTGACGCGCGCGACGTTCGCACCCGTGTAGAAATAGGGCGATTCGAGATTTCCATGAATCGAGCCTTGCCCCGCAGCGGCGGCGCGGGCTTCGAGTTGTTTCTCCACCGGCTTGCCTGCGAGCACATCTTCGGGACGCGCGTTGCAATATCCGCTGCGCGAACGGACGTTCATGCCGCCGTGATTCATCTTCACTTTAAGAGTGTGGCAACTTCCTTCGGGCGAATCTTTGGGGACGTAGCCGAGGATGTAAAACTCATTGCCTTCTTTGGAGATGCGATCAAGGCCGCCGACGAGATCGTTGGTGTTGAAAATCGTGAAGCCGCCGGTGCCGTCGGAAAGCAATGCGAGCACCTGCTGGTTGGTCGTCACCGACGAGGGCAGCGTGGGCAGAAGATTCTGTGCCTGGTTGAACGGATTGTTCGGATTCAGATTGTTGTAAGGGTTGTAGGTTGTCGGCGTGGTGCGTGTTCCGCCGGGAGTTCCGGTGGTCGGAGTGCCGCCGGTCTTCCCACCGGTGCCGGTTGTTCCGGTGCCGCCGCCTTTGCCGCCCGTGGTGCCGCCGCCGCTGGTACCACCGCCGGTCGTTCCGCCACCACCGGTGTGGCCGCCACCACCCGCACCGCCGCCGGCGCCGCCGCCTCCACCGCCACCGCCGGGATGTTGCGGAGAGTACGACGCGAGAACGAAACGCGGCGCGTCAGCTTTTTTGTCGATCGCCGGAGCAATATTCTGCGCCATGCCGCCCGGGACCGCCGCCATCAGACCGCGCACGTCGAGCGAATAGACCGCGATGTTCGCTTTGTTGCACGCGTCGATCGTGGCGAGAAGTTCCGCGTGCGACGTGGGATCGAGCGGAAATCCCGCCGAAAACAACACGAGCATCTTGCGCCCCGGCACGGACTGCAAATTCCTGGCGAGCGTGCGCATGGAGAGCAGCATCGTGCGCGCGCCGAATTCGGCTTCTTGGCCGCTGACTCCCAACAGGCTCGGCCCACCGATCGAACCGGCGCTGCTTGTGTCGAGGGTGTTCGAAGCGACGGCCGACGTTTTCGCATTCTTTACAGCCGTATGCAGCACGTCGGCGTTCGCGGTGAAATTCTGGGTGACGCGCAAAGCTCCGCCGAATTCGACGACGGCCATCTGCCGATCAGGTCCGGCGTTCGCGTCGATGAATTTTCCCGCCGCCGCGCGAGCCTGGATTTGATCGGGCAGGGCCATCGACGAATTGTCGAAAAAGAGAACGAGATAGCGCTTGATCGATTTGTTCGCCTGGATAGCGGCGTCCGTTCCGCTGGAGAAGGCCGAAACTTGCTGCTCTTTATTGTCTTCGTAAACCTTGAAGTCGCCCTGTTTCAGGTCGTGGACGTAGTTTCCTTTTTTGTCGGTGACGACGGCATCGACGATGACAAGTTTCGATTCCGTTCGGATTACGGGAGATTGAGGAGGCGTGGTTGCCGCCGGAGCGGTTGTCGCCGGAGCGATCTCCGCAGGAGTTTGCGCGCTTGGTTGCGCGGGGGCCTGCGCTGACGGCGATGGAGCTTGCGCGGCATCCTGAGCCCGCAGCAAGCCACCGCCGACCGTCAGCAAAACCCCAAATGCCGACAGAGCTGCGATTCGAGAATGCATTTTCTTCTTTTGCGCCATAACCTGCTCCCCCGAGAGCATTCACCGCAAAACAGATCCACCAAACTCAACGCGGACGACGCTCAATACGGAATCGTCACCGCTCCGTTTTTCGCTGCCATCTGCGCGCCTTCGGCGTCGCGCACCACCATGCGCACGAGATAAGTCCCCGGCTTGACGTCGAAGCTCGATTTCACGGTTAAACCCGTTTTATCGAGTCGCGTCAAGGTGGGATCGAGCAGCTTCATTTCGAGAATTTTTTCGCCGCCGGTGATGAAGTTCCCATTTTCGTCAAAAATCGCGGTCGCAAACGTAATGTCGTCGTTGCTTCGTCCGGCGGCTTTGCGAAACCGAATCGCGTTCATATCAACGCGTGTCAAAACGGCCAGCTTCGCCTGCGTGTCGCTGCTCTTGAAAAACTGCGTCTGCACTTCGATCGGCACGTCGCGAATCTCTTCCTGCGAAAAGATCGCCTCCTGAATCTCTTCCTTTGCAGCCTCGGCCGGATCCTTGAGGTGCCGTGGAGCGTAGTAGCCCTTCCGCGCCTGAACGACGAATTTCGATTTGCTTGTGAGCGAATCACTTTCAGCGTGTGAAAGTTTCCGTCGAGCTTGAGATTCTGGGGAGAAAATCCGAGCACGTACGAAGTCGTCGAGGCGCCTCCATTGGCGCGTTCATTCCGACGTCGAGATCGTTGCGATTGTGAAAGAAAGTTCCGCCGGTGCCGTCGGCGAGTTCGCCTAGGATCAAGCCGCTTTCGAATTGCTCCGCCACGCGGAGGGAATCTCGCACATCTGCCTTGGCGGAGAATCGATCGAGGGTTAGACTGATGTCGCCGATTAATCCGGTGTGTACAACCCCCGCGCATCCATGGTATTGATCACGATGCCGATCGGTTGGCACGATCGACCAGGTCGCCTGGTGAGCGGGTTTCAATCGTGACATGAATCCCGGCGAAATAAAAACCATAATGCGCTGGCCCGGCATCGCGAAAGCCGCCGGCATATGGCATCTTCCATATGCCGATAGACCAGTATCCGATCTGACTTCGCCGGTCAGCAGGACGCTGTTCGCCTTCCCCGTGACGACCGTCGACTGCCGCCGCCGAGGGGGCTGCGATACCGAACTGCACGCGACATACTCCTGTTCAGCGACGTTAGGGCGACATAATCGTGAAATTTCATCGATCTGCTCGGCTTGATAAAAGCTGATCGTCGGGCACTCGTCAGCGCCGATGCCGGCACTCGTAATCGGCCGCGGCAGGATGCGCAGAGCGTATCCTCAGCTTTCACCGTTCGGCTGTGAATTCCACGGTGACTTGCCCGGACGTGGTGTAGATACCGGCGCGATCCGACACGGCGGAAGAGAGTCGAACAACTTCCGAGCGCGTACGAACACTCGCGGCATCATCGACCCTAGATCGGTGTCGTCAAAAACAACCGCCACAAAACGTTGCGGCAAAGTCGGAACGGGCGTAACCGTCGGCGGCCCACCATCAGGGGATTTCCGTCGTGATGGCCTTGCGTTTTCGCCGCGTTCAGCTCCGGCGTCTCGATGCGGAACGACGTGATCGCTTGCGGCTTGCGATTATCGAAGAGTTGAAAGTCCTCCTTCTTCAGGTCAGGAATAATTTTGCCGACTTTCATCGCGCACAACGACGCGCACCTGCACTTCATTGACGCGCACTTTGAATGTCGGCGCGGTGTCATGGGTGGTGATTTCCACGGCATTCGAATCGGTCGAATTGTTCGGGTCCTGGGATGGAGTAGCAGCCGGCGCCGCAGGAGGCGGAGAGTCGCATCCGACTGCGGGGGGAGCAGGTGAAGCAGGCGCTGATGGGCAGGAGCGGGCGACGGCGGAGCAGGGTTCTGCCCCGCCGACACATCCGAGCCGCCAAAAGCCACATGAAGAATGCTAAAGAAGAATCGACGCGAAAGGAACTCCAACCGGTGCTCTGCCGCTCCCAACATAATCCCTCTTCCGCCCCCAGCGGCGCGCCCTCGACACTACAAAGCCCTTAGAACGCAGGGGATACCGATCGGTGACTTGACTATACTCCGGGTCATCCGGTTGTCAATGTGATGCGCTGCGCGAGGATGAATCGGTACGCTTGCCTTGCACCCGGAGGACATTTCGACCAGCACTCGCTTCAACTCGATACAACAGCGCGCACCTGCTCGTGCGCCTGCCGCCGCTTCATCTCCGCCGACTCCGCGTTCCATGCCGCGCCCAGAAAAACAATCACCGCCGAAATCTGCATCCAGATCAGCAAGCCAATCACGGCCGCCAGCCCGCCATACACCACGTTGTACGGCACCCGCCGCACATAAAATCCAAAAAGAAGGTCCGCCACCCACCACAATCCCGTCGCCACCATCGCGCCCGGCAAGACGCCACTCAAGCTCGACTCTCTCGGCCGCGCCACGCGATAAATGATCGTCAGCCCGAGCATCGCCAGAATGATTGCCGTCCCGTGGAAGAAAACGCCCCACAGCGTTTCGATGGTCTGATTTTTCCCGAGTTCGTACGCCACCCATCGCCGCAGCGGCCGCCCAAACACTCCGAGCGACGCAGCCGTGATCAGCGGCGTGATCGTAATGAGGAGAAGGAGCACGCTGCGCAATTGCCGCGCCCAATATCCGGGCCGATCGTGGTCGCCGTAAATCGCGTGGATGCCCTCCATCAGCAGGCGCATCACTTGCGTTCCGGCAAGCAGCGTTCCCACCAATCCCACAAGCGCCCATTTCCAGGCATCGGGCCCGCGGTTGACCAAGAACTCCGAAACGAGCTGCTGGCTGCCCGGCGGGAGGAGGTCGGTCATATCAATGATGAGATCGAACATGCTGGTGCGCCGCCCGAGCGGGCTGGTCGCCACACCCACTAGGATGAGCAGTGAAGGGAAAAATGCGAGGAAGAGGTTATACGCGACCGCTTGCGAGATCATGCTCGTTCGCGGGAAGACACGGCCAAACACGCCGAATGCGCGCTTCGCGAGAGCTGCTGAGGCAATCATGTCGCGGCATTATACCTGTGCTTGGGGTTCGGTCCTTGTTCGAACCGCTACGTGGGGATGCAATCGATGCAGCGCCGGCAGAGGTGCTCGGAAAGCGAAATTGGTCTTGACAAGCCGTATCGTTTGTGATACGGTATCATTTGTATAGAGGCCCGGCGGACTGCCGGGCCTTTTTCGAGCCCCTAAGCAGATTCCCGCCTAAGTATTCGAATCCCGATTTTGGAATATATGTCGGATGTCTTTGTATCGGTTCGTGCCAACCAGTTGATAAGGAAGAGTTTTGGCAGGAACGGAGGCTCGCGCAGCCTGACGTCAACGCCGCCTCGCTGCTAGCGATGGGCAGGAGCCGGAGACCCCTCGACTTTTTGCGTCGGCAAGGCGCCAAAGGCCGCGCCGCAGGCGATTGCCGTCAAAAGCAAGATTTCCGGATCGATCGGGTGACGGTAGCGCAGCGATGTGTGCGTGATGTAGTACAGAAACGGGAAAACCAGCGGATACACGGCGAGTGGCATCGCGTAATCGCTTCGCTTCCACAACATCGTGACGATTCCGGCCAAGGCTCCGAATCCTGAAATGAGAGCACATAGAATCAGGCTCCGCACCAGCCATGAATCGGTCATGGAAAATTTGTCCAGCGGATTCGGGATTCCTCCCCAAAACGCCACAAAGCGCTCGTAAAACAAAATCGCCTCGACGCGCGGGTGGGCAAAAATAAACTTCTTCGCCTTGCGCATCTCTTCGTCCATGAACGGCGTCTCGCCCATCTTTATATAGCGCCAGGTCTCGCGGTCCTTGGTCACCATCCCGGGATAGCGCGGGCGCAAGTCGTCGTAGTTCTCGTTGTTGCCGATGTACAGCTCGAGCGGAAAATTCGAACGCAGCGGTACGAAACGGTGAAACACGGTGTAGTTTCGAATCGTCCACGGCACGCAGCACAAAATCGCGATCGCCAGCGCCGCGCTTGGCTGTAGCAACCACTTCGAACCAGCCACATGGGACTGCGCCTTCCACCAAGCGCGATACGCCGCCCATCCCAGCAAAAACGGGAGCAGCGAGGCGAGCGACGGATTCGTCATCAACACAAATCCCCACAGCAGCCCGTACGCGCACCAGTCGCGCATGCGGCGCGATTCCGCCAAGCGCATCGTCGCCCACAGCAGCATCACCGACAGCAGCGCCGCGAGCGATGTATCCCATATCCATTCGAACGGGGTCATCACCGCATTCGGATAGATCGCCCACAGCCAAGCGGCCGCCGCGCCGACTCCGACGCCGGCAATCCGCCGGCCCACGGCAAACAGCGGAACGCAAGCAGCCGACGAAAATAGAATGTTGAGAAAAACGAGAAAGTAGAACGCGTGAATGGTAAAGATGCCGAAAATTTTAAATGCTACGACGACCAGCCAGGGATAGATCGGCGTCAGCCAGGCCGTCGGCCCCGTGTTTCGCGCGAATGGATTGCTGAATCCTTGCCCCGTCGCGATCGCCTGCGCAATGCTGCCCGTTTCGTTTTCGAATGGGACATGCGCCAACGCCGCGTCTGGAATCTTTCGCGCCTGGCTGACCGCGAACCCGACGCGCGCCACGAATGCGATCGCAACGATCAACGTCAGCGACGTGGCGATGGTCTGTAAGCTTTTCACAGCGTCATCTTCCTGGGCATGCGATCTCCAGTTCCCGCTACCATCCTACCGCGCGCGCGGACGGAGGTGCTGCGGGTTGGTGTCGATTGAAGGTTATGGCTGAGATCCTTCGCTACGCTCAGGATGACAGCGTTTTTTTGACTATTAGGGAAGGTGGGACGGTGAGCGGAGGCGGACTGTGCGGGGGACGGCGGGCGACGGGCGAGCGCACTGTGAGCGAGGCGTGAATGGTCGAGGGCAGGAGTGGCGCCAAGCAGGGCGTCATAGGACGCAAGATTCGTCTACCGGGGCCGAACTGTCCGCTTCCGCTGAGTTGCGTCCCACAACCGGTCAGTCGCACGGCGGAAAACACATGAAATGCCGTCCAGCGTCCACCACTAACTGCTTTCCCTGCAATCCGTTCCACAATTTCGAAAAATCGGCAACGCCCATGCAGACCAACTGAGGGTGTAGACGTCCTACATGCAGGGATGTAGGCTCTCTACCTCTCGGAGGGAAAACACTTGGCGCCGAACCGTTACCAGAACCGCATCGAGCTTCTGCAAGGCACGCTCGACCTCTTGATCCTGCAAACCCTTCGCTGGGGAGCGCAGCACGGGTACGGGATCAGCCAGGCCATCAAGCTCAACTCTGGCGATATCCTCCAGGTCGATACCGGATCGCTCTATCCGGCGCTGCATCGCCTCGAACGCCAGAAATGGATTTCGGCCGATTGGAAGACCTCGGAGAATAAACAGCGCGTCCGCGTCTATAAGTTGACCGCCGCCGGAAAGAAGCGTCTGCTCTCCGAGCGCTCGACGCTGGGCGCAACTGACCGACGCCATTGCCGGCGTCCTTGAGCCCGCGAAGAAGGAGAGCGAAGCATGAAGCCTCCTTTTCACCGTAGCGGCGACGAGCCCAACGCGCCCGCCAACTTGAACAAGCCTGACAAGCAGCGCGAACTCGAGGAAGAGCTCGCTTCGCACCTGAAAATGTCAGAGCAAGATCGCCAGGATCGCGGCGAATCCGCACAGCAAGCCGCGCAGTCCGCTCGCCGCGAATTCGGCAACGTCGCACTGGTCGAGCACGTCACCCGCGATCAGTGGCGAGGCCGCTGGCTCGACGAATTTTTGCAGGATCTTCGATTCGCCGCACGCACACTACGCAAAAGCCCCGGCTTCACGATCGTCGCCATCCTCACTCTCGCGCTCGGCATCGGCGCGAACACTTCGCTCTTTTCGGTCGTCAACGCGGTGCTGCTCAATCCGGTTCCCTACCCGCATCCCGAGCAACTCGTCATGCTTCACGAGAGCAAGCCCAACTTTCGCGCAGGGTCGATCTCCTATCCGAACTTCCGCGATTGGCAGCACGACAATCACAGCTTCTCGTCGATGGCGGTCACTCGCGGCACCAGCTTCACGCTCACCGGGCTCGGTGAAGCCGAGGAACTCCGGGCGCAATTCATCTCTTCGGACTATTTCTCTCTGTTGAATGTGCAGCCTGTGATCGGCCGATTCTTCGCACAGGGCGAAGACGAAATCGGCGCCGCGCCAATCGTGCTCGTAAGCGCAAATTTCTGGCACCGAAAATTGTCCGGCTCGCCGGATGTCATCGGAAAGACTCTGAACCTCGACGGCAAAGCCTTCACCATCGTCGGCGTCGCGCCGGCGAGTTTCGACATCTTCCAGCGCGTATTGGTTCCCACCGATGTCTACGCCCCCATCGGACAATGGACCAATCCCTTACTGAACAAACGCGAAGCAGGACTTGGCATTCACGGCATCGGCCGTCTGAAACCCGGCATCACCATTGAACAAGCCATCGCCGATATGCAGCGCGTCACCGACAACCTCGCGCAGGAATATCCGGCCGCCGACAAAGGCATCGGGGCCACGCTCGTCGATTTCCGAAAAGAAATGCTCGGCGACGTGCAAGGCGTCCTGCTCGTTCTGCTCGGCGCGGTCGGGTTCGTTCTGCTGATCGCTTGCGCCAACGTTGCGAATCTCTTGCTGGCGCGGTCAACCGGACGTACGCGCGAATTCGCCATACGCGTTGCGCTTGGTGCAGGACGCACCCGTCTCGTGCGCCAACTTTTAACGGAGAGCTTGCTGCTCGCGCTGAGCGGCGGCGCGCTCGGCTTGTTGCTCGCGCAAACGGCCACGCGCGCCGCGGTGCAAGTGCTGCCGGTCCAATTGCCGCGCGCTGCCAGCCATCGGAATCGACGGTCACGTTCTGTTCTTCACCGCTGGAATTTCCGTGCTCGCAGGAATTCTTTTCGGCGTCGTTCCTGCGCTTCGAATTTCGCATCCGCACTTACAAGACACACTGAAGGAAGGCGGCCGCGGCGGTACCGGCTCGCGCAACCGCGCGCAAGGCGCATTCGTCGTCGCTGAAATGGCCATGGCCCTCGTCCTCTTGGTCGGCGCGGGGCTTATGGTTCGCAGCCTCGTCGTTTTGTGGCGCACGAGCCCGGGGTTCGATCCCGCCAACATCGTGACGTTCGGCCTCGCTCTGCCGCCGGCGATGCTCGGCGCCCATCCCGATGCGATTCGAGCTGAGATTCGCGAGCTTGATCGACAGATTCGCCGCAACACCCGGTGTCGAAGCCGCATCGCAGTCCTGGGGCGCTTTTCCGTTAAGCTCCGACGACGAACAACTCTTTCTGGATCGACGGCGAACCGAAGCCTACTAGCGAAGGCGACATGAAGTGGTCGCTCAGCTACGTCGTGCAACCCGACTACATCAACGTGCTAAAACTTCCGCTCAAGAGCGGCCGCTTTTTCAACGGCCATGACGACGAGCGATCTCCCGCCGTCGCTATCGTTGACGAAGAATTCGCCCGAAAATATTTCTCCGGTCAGGACCCGATCGGCAAACGCGTCCACATGTCCCACCTCGAAATGGGCGGCGATGGAAAAATGTTCGAAATCGTCGGCGTGGTCGGCCACGTGAATCAATGGGGACTCGATTCCGATTTGAACGAACAGCTTCGCGCGCAAATTTATTTCTCCTGCGTGCAGATGCCCGATGACTACATCGTCGGCGTGCCGGGTGGTGGCGGCACCTTCCTGGCCGTGCGCAGTGCGCTTCCACTCGAGCAACTCGTCACGTGCGTTGCGCCAGAAAAGCCGCGAGATCAACAGCGACCAGGCGATCTACAACGTGCAGACGATGGATAGCGTCATCTCTGCAAGCCTGGCCGCGCGCCGATTCTCGATGGCCTTACTCGCCTCGTTCGCTCTGCTGGCGTTGCTGCTCTCGAGCATCGGGATCTACGGCGTCATCTCCTACGTCGTCGGCCAAAAAACGCGCGAGATCGGATTGCGCATCGCTCTCGGCGCAAGCCGCTCCGCCGTAATGCGCATGATCCTGAGCCAAGGCGGAAAACTCGCCGCCGCCGGCGTGATCCTCGGCCTCGCCGCTTCGTTCGCGCTCACTCGATTGATGAGCGCCATGCTCTTCGGCGTCAGCGCCAGCGACCCACTGACCTTCGTGATCGTTGCAACGCTGCTGACCGCCGTCGCCCTGGCGGCCTGCTATATCCCCGCGCGCCGCGCCATGCGCGTAGACCCCATGGAAGCCCTTCGCCATGAGTAGCCACCTCTCCTCGTGTAGTGGCGCAGCATGCTGCGCGCCGTCTCGGCAAGATCGATCCGTTCGTTCTCTCTCAAGGTGCCATCGATGAATTCACCCAACGATCGCGGCGACAAAAAGCAAAACGCGCTCGAACAAGAAATCTCGACTCACCTCGAAATGTCCGCGCGCGATCGAGTAGAGCGTGGCGCTTCCCCGCAACAAGCCGCCGAATCCGCCCGCCGCGAATTCGGCAACGTCGCGCTCGTCCAGCACGTCACGCGCGATCAATGGCGCGGCCGCTGGCTCAACGACTTCACGCAAGACATTCGCCACGGGACGCGTCTGCTGCGTCGCAACCTCGGCTTCACGATCATTGCTGTCCTCACACTTGCTCTCGGCATCGGCGCGAACACCGCCATCTTCAGTTTGGTGAGCGGCGTCATCCTCCGCCCGCTTCCTTACGCGCATTCGGAGCAACTCGTCAGCATCAACGGCACATATCCGAAGGGCGCGTTGGCCGCACTGCGCGAACGCTCGAAAACGATGGACCTCGCCGCGTACGCCGAAGGCTATGAATTCAACCTTACGGGCCTCGGCGATCCGATTCGGCTCA
The DNA here is from genome assembly GCA_963785605.1 of uncultured Acidobacteriota bacterium. Lineage (GTDB taxonomy): Bacteria > Acidobacteriota > Terriglobia > Acidiferrales > UBA7541 > Acidiferrum. The sequence goes on from CAWAWE010000001.1 coordinate 97,105, forward strand.
ACGGCACGCCTGTCTCCGCTGGGCTTTTTTCTGTCCTCGGCGCCGAACCCGCGATTGGTCGCACGTTCCGCAGCGGCGACGACATTGCGGGCAAAAACAGTTTCGTCATCCTCAGCAACAATCTGTGGCAGAGGCAATTCAAGTCCGACCCGAATATTCTTGGGCACCTGATCATGCTGGACGGCGTGCAACGCGAAGTCGTCGGCGTGATGCCGGCTGATTTTCGTTTCCCGACGCCTCAAACCGAAGTCTGGACTCCCATCAGTATCGATCCCCGCGACCCGCACACGTTTTGGGGCGGCGATTTTATGCCGACAATCGCGCGACTGCGTCCCGGCGCCACGCTGCAACAGGCCGACACCGAAATCCGCATGCTGCAACCGCAAGTCGCGACGATGTTCCCGTGGCCCATGCCGAAAACGTGGAACCCCGATCTCAGTGTAGTTTCGTTGCAAACCGGCATGCTTGGCGATGTTCGCTCGCGATTGCTGATCCTGCTGGTCGCTGTCGTTCTCGTTTTGCTGATTGCGTGCGCCAACGTCGCGAATCTCACGCTCTCGCGTGCGTCGGTCCGCGCAAAAGAAATCGCCATTCGCGCGTCGATGGGAGCAGCGCGCCATCGCATCATTCGCCAGCTCATTACCGAGAGCGTGCTGATGGCGTCGTTCGGCGGCGCGCTGGGTTTGCTTCTTGCCGACGCCGGCCTCACGCTGCTGAAATCGACGCTGCCAGCGGACACGCCCGGCTTGCTTTCGGTCGCGATCGATTGGCGCGTCCTCGTGTTCACCGCCGTGCTCGTCGTTATCACCGGGATCGCATCCGGCGTCGCGCCCGCGTTCCATTCTTCGCGCACGGAACTCACCGAATCGCTCAAAGCCGGCGGCCGCGGCTCGACGCTCTCCACCGGACGCCGCGTTCGCGCCATCCTCGTTGTCGGCGAACTCGCGCTCGCTGTGGTTCTTGTCAGCTCCGCAGGCCTTCTGATCCGCAGCCTCTGGGCGCTCTCTCACGTCAATCCCGGATTCCACTCCGACAACGTGCTCACGGCCCGCATTACGCCTAATCAAAATTTCTGCGCCGATCAAGGACGGTGCTTCTCTTTTTATCGCGATCTTTTGCGCGAAGTTCGCGTCATTCCTGGTGTGAGTGAAGCCTCGCTGATCAACACGCTGCCGCTGGGCGGCCGCCTTCAAAAGCGCTCGTCGGATGTCGAAGACTATGTTCCTACCGCGGAAAAGCCCGCGCCGCTGTTCTGGCTGAACACGGTGTCGCCGGGCTATTTCAACTCCATGCGCATTCCAATTATGAGCGGCCGCGATTTCAATGAAGCTGACACCAGCGGCAATCCACGCGCCGTCATCATCAGCGCTGAAACCGCGCGCCGCTTTTTCCCGGCGAACAACGCCGTCGGCAAACACATGCGTCTGATCGGTGAGCAAGATTGGTGCACCATCGTCGGCGTCGCCAACGACGTCCGTGGTTATGACCTTCGGCGCAATCTGCCGGACTGGATGGACGGCATGATTTATGTGCCGTACGGGCCGGGTGCGACACGCGAAGATGGCAGCGTGCCATCGCAAATGACGCTGATTCTTCGCTCGGCGTCCGCCGTGCCGCAACTCGAGCAGTCGATTCGCTCCGTGACGGCCGCGCTCAATCCGGAAACGCCGGTCAGCGACTTAAAGGCGATGCCGGAAATTGTGGCAGGTGAAACGGCTGCGCCGCGCTCGATTGCGTCGCTGTTCGCCGCGTTCGCCGCGCTCGCTCTCGTGCTTGGCATCATCGGCATCTACGGAGTCATCTCGTTCTTCGTCGGGCAGCGCACGCGCGAGATTGGCATTCGAATCGCGATGGGCGCGCAACGCCGCGACATTCTCAAACTCGTCGTCAGCGAAGGTCTTACGCTTACGGCCGCCGGCATCATCGTCGGGCTAGGTTCCGCGCTCGCGCTCACACGTTTCCTCAGCGCATTTCTCTACGGTGTCAGTGCCACCGACCCGCTCGACTTCGCCGCCGTCGCCGCGCTGTTTGCCACCGTCGCACTCGCCGCCAGCTATGTTCCTGCGCGTCGCGCGATGCGCGTCGATCCGCTGACCGCGTTGCGTTACGAATAATTTTTCGAGGAGCTTCCGATGAACTTCTTCGGCAATCGCGACAAACGCAAGAATCGCCCGGATCTAAACGCCGAACTCGAAACTCATCTCCAAATGTCCGCGAGCGATCACGAGTCGCGCGTTGACGCTAAATCTGCCGCTGAAGCCGCGCGCCGCGAACTCGGCAACATCCCCCTCATTCAACAAACCGCCCGCGACCAGCGCCCTATCGCCGCGTTCTTCGACAGTCTTCTTCAGGACATGCGCTTCGCCATCCGCACACTCCGCAAGAATCCGGCGTTCACGATCATCGCCGTCCTCACACTCACCCTCGGCATCGGCGCCAACACCGCCATCTTCAGCGTCGTCAACGCCGTCATCCTTCATCCTCTCCCCTTCAAAAACGGCAACCGGCTCGTCGATCTCGCCGGCCGCAGCACTACCTTCGACTTTCAGCACATGTACATGTCGCTCCCCGACATCAACGACGCGCGCTCCACTTCCAAAAGTCTCACCGACATTTCCGCCTACACCTTCGCCGCCAAAGAAGTCATCGTCGACGGCAAACCCGATCGGCTCGACGGCGCCAACATCGACGAAAATCTGTTCCCGCTCCTCGGCCTCCAGCCCATCCTCGGCCGCAGTTTCGCCACTGACGACATGCGTCCCGGCGTCCACGTCGTCATCCTCAGCCACAAAATCTGGCGCGAACGCTTCGCCTCCGACCCAGCCACCATCGGCAAGACCATGCTCCTCGACGGCGAACAGCACACCATCGTCGGCGTCATGCCCGAAATCCCCAAGATGGACTTCGTCACCGACTCCGATCTCTGGACGCCCTTCCAGCCGACACCCGAGCAACGGTCCAAGCGCAACGAACGCACCGCCGGCGTCGCCGTCGCGCTCCTCCGCCCCGGTGCAACATTCGAACAAGCCCAGCGCGAACTCGAACAAATCTCCACGCGCCTCACCGAAACCTATCCCGACTCCAACAAAGGCTGGAGCATGTACGCGATGCCGCTGAAAGCATCTCTCGTCGGCGACACAAGCACTCCTCTGCTCGTTCTTTTTGGCGCGGTAGGATTCGTTCTCCTGATTGCATGTGCCAACGTCAGCAATCTTTTCCTTTCCCGCGGGTGGGCGCGTCGGCGCGAATTCGCCATCCGCAGCGCCATTGGCGCCACGCGCGGCGCGCTCCTTCGTCAACAGCTCGTTGAAAGCTCGATCGTCGCCTTGATCGGCGGCGCCTCCGCGTTACTCCTCTCGCTCTGGATCGTCCGCGCCCTCCGCGAACTTCTGCCGCCCGAAACGCCGCGCGTCGAAAGCATCGCCATCGAACCCGGCGTAGCAATCTTCACGCTCGTCGTCTCGCTTCTCGCCGCGCTCATCGCCGGCCTCGCCCCCGCGCTCCTCAGCGTCCGCGACGACGTCAACACCACCATTAAAGAAAGCGGCGCCTCCGCCAGCCGCGGTCACAACTTCCTTCGCCAGTCTCTCGTCGTCGCCGAAGTCGCCCTCGCTCTCATCCTCGTCATCGGCGCCAGCCTCGCCGTGCAAAGCTTCACGCGCATGATGCACATCAACACCGGCTTCCGCACCGACCACCTCGTCACGATGCAAATCGAATTTCCCTCGTCGCGCTACGAAAAAACCGAAAAAAGCCTCCACTTCACGGAACAGATCGTCGAAAACGCCCGCAGCCTTCCCGGTGTCGAGTCCGTCTCCGCTGGTCTCATCTACCCGATGAGCGACTACATCGCCGAATCGCAATTCACCGCCGAACCGGCAACAGATCCCAAAACTCCCGGTCAAATGGTGCGCAGCAATCGCGTCACTCCCGGTTTCCTCCGTACCTTCGGCATGCCTCTGCTCGCCGGCCGCGATTTCAATTCCGCCGACAAATTCGGCTCCCCCCAAGTTTTCATCGTCAGCGAATCTTTCGCGAAAAAAGTTTTTGGCACGCCAGACGCCCTCGGCAAACACATCTCGATGGAGAAAGAAAAAGGCCAATTCATTTGGGGCACCATTGTCGGCGTCTGCGGCGATGTACGCGAACGCGATCGCAATCTCTCTCCGACCGTCTATGCACCGCTCGCGCAAGCGAAAGAACTCAGCGGCATCTTCCTCGCCGTTCGCACACAGCCGAACCCCAACGCCGTCATTGGCGCGATCCAAAGCAGCGTCTGGGCTCTCGACAAAACCCGCCCCATCACCGCCATCAAAACCATCGACGAATTAATCGCCGAACATAACGCCGCGCCAAAATCCCAAAGCCTCCTGCTCGCAATCTTCGGCGCGCTCGGGCTGCTCCTCGCCGTCATCGGCGTCTACGGCGTGATGTCCTACCTCGTCACCCAACAAACCCGCGAAATCGGTATCCGCATCGCTCTCGGCGCCGAGCCACAGAAAATTCTCCGAATGGTCATCACGCGCGGAGTGAAACTCGCCTTGATCGGCGTCGCCATCGGCCTCGTCGCTTCTTTCGCCCTTACCCGTTTCCTCTCCTCGCTGCTTTACGACACCAGTCCCACCGATCCGTTCACTTTCGCCGCCGTTGCTCTAGCTCTCATCGCGGTAGCGGCAGCCGCCAGCGCCACGCCTGCTCGCCGCGCCATGCGAATCGATCCTATCCGCGCACTCCGCCACGATTAAGGAGCTCGCCAATGAGTTCCTTCAAAAAATCCGCGCAGCGACAACACGCCCCGACCTCGACGCCGAACTCCAATCCCACCTCCAGATGTCCACCGCCGATCATCGAGACCGTGGCTCATCACCACAACATGCCTCCGAAGCCGCCCACCGCGAACTCGGCAACATCCCCCTCATCCATCACACCGCGCGCGACCAGCGTCCAGTCTCCGCATTCTTCGACGACCTCGCCCAAGATCTCCGCTATGCCTTCCGCACTCTCCGCAAAAATCCTGCCTTTACCGTCGTCGCGATCCTGACCCTCGCTCTCGGCATCGGCGCCAACACCGCCGTCTTCAGCGTCATCGATTCCGTCATCCTCCGCCCCCTCCCCTTCAAAAACGCCGACCGCCTCGTCTGGTTCAACGGCAAATTCCCCCTCAGCGATCTCGCCGACGTCTCGCCACCCGACTTCCTCGACTATCGCTCCAGGAATCAATCCTTCGACCGCCTCGTCGCCTTGAACAACGACCCAAGCCCATCGAATCTCTCCGGCGATCGCCCACAACAAGTTCTCGTCAGCATCGTCACAGCAAATTTCTTCGACACTCTCGGCATCGCGCCACAAATCGGCCGCGACTTCATCCAATCCGACGAACAATTCGAAACTCCTCAATCCGCCATCCTCGGCCATGGCATCTGGATGCGCGCCTTCGGCTCCGATCCGAGCATCGTCGGCAAAACAATCCGTCTCGACGGCCACAGCGTCACCGTCGTCGGCGTCCTTCCCACCGACATCCCACTCCTGTCCGAAGCTCAAATCTGGCAACCGACCCCATGCACAATCCCGGCATGCAACGCCGCCGCGGCCATTTCCTCAAAGTCATCGGCCTGCGCAAACGAAGCGTCACGCAAGCGCAAGCCGCCGCCGACATGGACTCCATCGCCGGCCGCCTCGCACGCGATTATCCCGACACCAATAAAGGTTGGAGCCTTCGCCAGCGTCCGCTCGCCGAAGTTCTCATCGGACCCGTCCGCCCGGCGATGCTGCTCATCGCCGGAGCTGTCGGCCTTCTACTCCTCATCGCCTGCGGTAACGTCGCAAACTTGCTTCTCGCCCGCTCCACGGCGCGCCGTCGTGAATTCGCCGTCCGCGGCGCGCTCGGCGCCAGCCGCGGCCGAATGATTCGCCAAACTCTCGCCGAGAGCATTGTCCTCGCTCTCGCAGGCGGCGCTCTCGGAATTCTCGGCGCGATCTGGATCGTGCGCCTGCTCCGCGCGATTGGGCCGTCGAGCCTCCCGCGCCTTGCCGAAATTCAAATCAACACGAGCGTCCTTCTCTTCACCGCCGGAATTTCTCTACTCACCGGTCTCATCTTCGGCCTCATCCCCGCTCTCCAAACCTCCGGCCGCGCCTTCACCGACGCGCTCAAAGCTGGCGCGCGAAACACCGCTTCCGGCTCGCAGCGCCGCACCGGTGACATCCTCGTCGTCTGCGAAGTTGCGATGTCTCTCACGCTCCTCGTCGGCGCCGGTCTCCTGCTGAAAAGTTTTTGGCTGCTCACCCAGGTCAATCCCGGATTCCAAACCACGCACATCGTCACTGCGCAACTCGGTCTCAACATGCCCGCCTACACCGATGAAGCCAAGCGTGTTCGCTTCTGGCAGGAATTCGAAACGCGCGCCGCCTCTCTTCCCGGCGTCGAAGGTGTCGCCGCCACGTCCGAACTTCCACTCAACGGTGAACACAACGACTCCTCCTTCTACATCGACGGCCGCAGCTACGCTCCCAGCGAATTCGACGACGCGAATTTCCGGGAAGTCAGCAACGCATTCTTCGCCACGATGCGCATCCCTGTGCTCTCCGGCCGCGCCTTCACCGCGGAAGACACCGCAAATTCTCACGGCATAGTCGTCGTCAACGAAGCCTTCGCCAATCAATATTTCGCAAACCAAAATCCCATCGGCAAACATCTGCGTCTCACCAGCGTCACTAAACCCGACATCGAAATCATCGGCGTGGTCGGCAACATTCATCATGAATCGCTGAGCGATTCGCGCGTACCCGAGATGTACGTCCCGTTCGCGCAAGATCCCGCCGCGCAATTGCACATCGTCATCCGCGCCGCCGCAAATCCCCAAAATCTCGTGACCGCCCTGAAGGAAATCGTCTCGAGCATCGACAAAGACGAAACTCTCTCCGACTTTCAAACGCTCGACGCCATTCGGGACGCCTCGATCGCGCAACCGCGTTTCTCCACGCAACTCCTCGGCACCTTTGCCGCGCTCGCGTTGATCCTCGCCGCCGTCGGCCTCTACGGACTCATGGCCTACTCCGTCACCCAGCGCATCAACGAAATCGGCATTCGCGTCGCACTCGGCGCCACCCGCTCTAACATCCTCGCCCTCATCCTCAAACGCGGCTCCCTCCTCGCCGTCTACGGAATCGTTGTCGGCCTCGTCGCTTCCCTCGCACTCTCGCGCCTCCTCTCCTCATTCCTCTTCGGCGTCCGCGCCACCGACCCGCTCATATTCCTCGCCGTCGCCACAATCCTCGCCGCCATCGCGCTCTTGGCCAGCTACATTCCCGCCCACCGCGCCACCAAGGTAGACCCCAACACCTGCCTCCGCCACGAATGAACCGTGGGAAGATCGAAAAACAACGGACGAACACAATCTCGTGCGAATCGCCGACTCTCAGCGTGTCACTCCATTGCGCCGATTGCATGGCGCTTGTCCGGGTACGCACTCGTCGGGCATTCTGACTTCGTGTCTCGGTCGCTGTAAAAAAGGGTGTGACGAATGCCTCCGAAAACCGATGGAATTCTGGAATCCTCTCTATACGTGAGCGATGTATCTCGGTCCGTTCGTTTCTACGAAGAGATTTTCGGATTTCAAGTTGTTACCCAGTTCGATCGCGGCTGCGCGATGCACGCCGGCGAGCGCCAAGTGCTGCTGCTGTTCAAGAAGGGCGGATCGCGCGCCATTCCATCGCCTCACGACGGAGAAGGCGAATTGCACATCGCGTTCGCTATTCCCTCCGCCGAATTGGCGAACTGGGAGCAATGGCTGCAAGCGAAGCGAATCGAAGTGGAAGAAAAGCGAATGTGGGACTTGGGTGGATGGAGTCTCTACTTCAGAGACCCCGACCGACATCTGATTGAAGTCGCCACGCCAGGAGTATGGTCGGTGTATTGAGGTCACTCAGTGGCATGGCGAACTCACGACAACTCGGAATGTGGGAAATCAGCCGCTGCTACCCACCCCACTACATCTTGTGCCCTAAGCGATAACGCGCTAGACTCTCTTTAGCCTTTACGACTTGGTCCCCTCCGTTCCAAGGTGCCGTACAAAATGCTCTCTTTTCTCAAACGACTCTGGCGCCAGGAATCCGGTCAAGACGCAGCTGAATACGCTCTTCTTATCGTTGGCATCGCCATCGTCGTTGTTGCCGCTCTCTACGCGTTCGGTCACACCACAGGACAAACCTTCGGCGGCGCCGCGCAAACTGTAATCGGCGGTTCATCGGGCGGCTCGGGCGGCGGTAGTGGAAGCGGAGGCAGCGGAGGCTCCGGCGGCGGTGGTGATCAAGGCGGTTCCGGGGGTAGCGGCGGCGGCCAAGGCAGCGGCTCGGGTAGCGGTGGCGGCTCAGGCTCCGGCGGCGGCTCCGGTTCCGGTGGTGGCAGCGGCAGTGGTGGCTCTGGTGGTAGCGGCGGTAGCGGCGGCGGAGCAGGCGGCACCGGTGGCAACCCGCAAAATCCACCCAAACCCCCAGGCAGCAACTAACTTCATGCTTCTTTCTACCCTCTCGTTCTCATTTGTAATTTAGTCTTCTCTTTCAACGATCGGACCTAAACCTTCCGCGCTCCCCTGCGTTCCCTGCGCCTCAGCGTTATATTTTTTTCTTTGTCTGTCACATACAGGGAAATCCGTACTCCGAAATCTTCGCTCCCTTGCGCCCGCAAAAACTCTCCGATCGAGAAACCCCTCGCTATCCCCACGTATCAAACACACATGCAACAGCCCAGCCGTCGCCGCATTGAGCTCGACGCCCTTCGCGGGCTGATGCTCGTCTGGATCACCTGCACCCATCTCCCCACCATCGCTTCCACCTACGTCAATCAGCCGTTCGGTTTCGTCTCCGCCGCCGAAGGCTTCATCTTTCTCTCCGCTCTCTTCACCGGCCGCATCTACTACCGCCTGGCGCAGCACGACGGCTATCGCCCCATGACTCTCAAGCTCTGGTCGCGCACCGTACGCCTCTACCTCTATCACGCACTCTTGCTCGCTTTCGTTTTTCTCGTCGCCGTCCCCATCGCATCGCGCGGCAATCGCCCCGGCTTGCACAATCTCCTCGACTTTTATTTCGACGCAGGTGCCCGCCGCGCCGTCGTCGAAGCCTTCCTCCTGATCTATCGCCCGCCGCTGCTCGACATCTTGCCGATGTACATCATCTTTCTCGTCTTCACCTCGGCCGCGCTGCTGGTCACGCAACGAATTCCGTGGAAATACATCTTAGGGACCGGCCTCGTGGTCTGGACCATGGCGCAGTTCGGCTTCCGCGCCCAGGAACACGCTCTGGTCAGCAAAATCATTCCCACCCACATCCCCCTCAACGAAATGGGCTCTTTCGATCTCTGGGCCTGGCAATTTCTCTGGATCGTCGGCATCTATCTCGGCGTTCGATGGGGCCGCGGCGATCTCAATATCGACGCTTGGGCCAAGCGCCTCACGATCCCCGCGATCGTCGTCTCCGCATCCCTCTTCGAATTGCGCCGCGCCCTCAACAACGGCCAGGACCTCGGCCCCTTCGAAGGCCTCTTCGACAAATGGCATCTCGGCCCCATCCGCCTGCTCAATTTCGCCGCAGTGGCGGTCTTGCTCGTTCTGCTTCAGCCCGTTTTGAAGCCGCTCGCCATCCGCCCGTTGGTCTGGCTGGGACAAGCATCTCTGCAAGTCTTTTGCGTCCATCTTTTGTTCGTCTTCGCCGGCCTCACGCTCCTGGGCAACGCCTCCATGCTGAGCAGTGCAAAACAAGCCGGACTGCTCACCGTGACCTTCGCCGCTATGCTCATCACCGCAAAACTCTTCTCCAAAACCGAGGCCAAACAGGAACGCCAACCCAAAGTCACCCCCACCGGCGAGTCCCCGCAAACTCCAAAGCCTTCCCCCGCTCCCGAACCAATCCAAGCCTCTCTCTCCTCAATCACAACCCCGCTTCCATCCCCCGCCCCCGGCGATTGATCGCCCGCCGCCTCCTCTACTCTTCGAACGAATCGCGCACACCCTCAATAACCGCGCTATATTCTCCCGGCCAACGACCATGAAAAAATCTTCAACCAAACGAAATTCAAAAGCTGTCCGCCCGCCAATCCCCGAACTACTCGAATTCTTAAAGCCCTACGACCCCGCCATCCAAAAGCTTGCGCTCGACGTCCGCTCCTACCTCCTCACCATCGAACCGCGCGCCACCGAAACCATCTACGACGCCTACAACGCCGTCGCCATCGGATACTCCTTCACCGGCCGCCTCAAAGAGTGCTACTGCCACGTCGCCGTCTACCCCAAACACGTCAACCTCGGCTTCAATCGCGGCGCCGACCTCGCAGATCCGCAAAAAATCCTGCAAGGCAAAGGCAGCCAAGTCCGCCACATCACGATCCACGACAATTCCGATCTCGCCGGCTCTTACATAAAAAGTCTAGTCCGCGCGGCCATCACCAACGCACGCGCCCTCGCCATCGCCGGCGGCATCCCCGAAATCGCGCCCCAAAGCATCGTCAAAGCGATTTACGCAAATCGCCGAAGACCAACATAGATCACGCATCCGCGAGTAAACTGGAGTAGAGAGCTTCCGCTAATGAAAGCACGAACCACAAATCGAATGCGTCCACTCCCTCCCGTAGCGATGACCCTCGTGTTCCTTTTTGCCGGCGATTCCCTCGCCGCCGCAAACGCGCCGCATTCAGCGCAAGCAAAGAAGAATCTGGCGTCGAGCGAGAAGTTGAGTTGGAAGACGGTGGAATTTGCGATCGTGCGGTACAACGATGACGCTCCCGCTTCCTGGAACATGTATCACGGAGAAAAAAAAGGGCTGCTGCTGATCCGGCTTTGGCGCAGGTATTTGTTTCTGAATGTGCAGGACCAAGAGGTTTACGAACTCGATCCGCAGAAAGTGAAAGTGCAGGGCGACAACACGGTGGAGTGGTCGCCTTCGGATTTGCCTGCCGATCCAGTGGAAACGTCGGAGTGGAAGGTGCGTGACGTCGGCCCGATGAAACGGATCGTGTTTCGCTTCGGCAAAAACGGGAATTTCCTAGACATTCAATTGCCGCTGCTTATCAATGGAAAGCCGATGTACTAAGCGGCAGAAGTAAAGACGCGATGAAGTAATGAAGTAACGACTCGAAGAGAACGAACTGCTAGCGGCGGTAGATGCCGTAGTACCAGGGAATACCCAACGCGCCGGGTTCCACGGCGACTTCGACAAGGTCGCCGATTTGAAAGCGGTCGAAGTCGTCGGAGTCTACAGCAAGGCGCTCGTAGGGCTGTCCTGCGCGCCAACCACGAACCGACAAGCGGCGCGTGCCACGCACCAATCCCTTCATATTAAATCGCCCCACAACCGCCGTCGGGTGATAGGCGATGTTGTTGGCGTTGTCGAGGCGACCGTTCACGAATAGCGTTGCGGCGAGAATCCACGGCAGCGGGATGAATCCCATGTAGATGCGCTTCAAGACTTCGATTTCTTTGCGATTGCGGGCGCGCTGCTCGAGGATGACGGCGAGAAACAGCGCCGTGAAGAAAATGATGCCGAAGAAGATCAACATCAGGTCGATGTCGAGCGGCGGGAAGATCTGGCTCACGTAGGGGAAGGCGAGCGAGCCCAGCAGGAAGATCGCGGTGCGGAAGACGAGACGGCGGCGGAACATCACCTCCGCCGCGGCGGAGGTTAGGCCACACGAGGGGCATTGATCGGTGGTTCGTTCGGAACCGCAATCCAGGCAACGGGTCATCGTTAAGAGTTCGATGTGAATTTGTCAAAATAACTGGCGGACGAGCAATAAGCAAGTGATGGGTGACGTAAAGGAGGTGACGGGTGACGGATTGAGGAGCGGTGTGTTAGCCGCGCTTTGTGGAGACTTGCGAGAGCAGATCCTGGAAGCGCTGGCGATGTTCTTCGGGAACGTTGACCGAGACGCCCATGCCCAGGCCCGGTTCTACCCGCTTGACGAAGCAATCGACTTTGACGGGGCGATCGGCGCCGATGTGGGCCGTGAAGCCTGCGCCCACCCAAAGCGGGTCAGTGGACTCGATAAACATGCCGTTGGAGCTGATGTCGCGCGTGCGGGCGCGCAGGACCGCCGACCCCCACTCGATCTCAAGATCGGTGCGGTAATCGAAACGTGGAGCCCAACGGCGCTCCGATCTTCGTGGATGGTCCCCACCGCTCATGACTGGCCGTTCGCCCCCTCTTGCGAACCCTAATCCATGGGTTGCGGATGCTCAGTCCGACGCTTGCGTAATGTGGCGTAGCATACGCCTCTCACATAGACGCGGGAATAAATCTTTCGGCTTTGCGTAGCGTTCCGACCAAGAGTGGAGAGGCGATTACTTGGCACGGGAGTAGAGGAGAGTCGGCGAGCGCGGTGGACGGCTACTCTGTGCCGGAGCGGCGCTCGAGCTCGGACTGGAGATATTTCCGGAGGGATTCGGGGACGATGCCGGGGGCGCTGAGGTCGCGAAGGTCGCTCGCGTTGAGTTCCGGCAGGAACGCAAGGATCGTGGCGAGCGTGGTGCCGGTAGTTCGAATCAGCGCGAGGCGAACGGAGTAGACGCAGGACCAGCGCCGATGTTGCGCAATGGCGTGGCCTACAGCGAGAGAAAGTTTTTCGCGAGCCAGGGCTTTCAAGACATGGGCTTCGGTTAAGTAGGCGTTGTCGAGAACGACGGAGAGAATTTGCGGATGGCCTTCGGCGAGGAGGGCGCCGGCGACCCTGCCGGGGCCGCGGCGAGCGAGCGTGATTTTTTGGCCGAGGGGAAGTTGCGCGAGGCGGGCGAGGAGTTGGCCCTCGGCCATGCGCTTGAGTTCGGGGAGCGCGCCGACAGATAGAGCCAACTGGGCGAGATCCATCAAGTAAAGGTCTTTGATGAGGCGCACGCTGACCAGTCGCGGTGTGTGCGGATGAAATGCGAGGGCGCGCTTGACGCGATAGTTTTTCAAAAGATTTTTGCGAGAGGCGACTTCTGCGAGGACTTCCGTGGGCAGATCTTTGCGATCGAGCAAGAGACAAAGTTGCGTTTCATCCAGCGAGGGATTATCGAGTAGAGCGAGCAAGACGTCGGTTGCGTGGTGATGGATGAGTGTGGCGAGTTCGTCACCGGTGGCGGTGAGCGCTTCTTTTCTGTCGGCGGTGGGTTCCGTGGCCGTCATGCTAATTCCCTGTTGATTGCTGACCTCTTGGCTGGCTCGCGGCTTGTTGCGCGGCGGTTGCAGGAAATCAGTTCGAGTGCGAGGCGCGCGGCGGCCTCGGCTGGAGCGATCGGCAAAAAGCCAACGGTGGCGCGCGGCGCGATTTTTTTGAGTTGAGCGTCGAGTTGGGCATTGAAAAATTTGGAAGCGCTCACCATGCCGCCGGTTTTCGAGATGTACATGGCGGTATCGCGCAAGTTGAGGCGATCGACGAGAGCATCGGCGAGGATTGCGATTTCCTGCGCGGCGTTGCGGAGCAGAGTTTGTGCGTGAGCGTCGCCGGATTCGGCGGCTTGCGCGATGACTGGAAAAACGCGAGGAAAAACTTCGTCGGCAGCGGTGCGGGCTCGGTCGCGGAGATCGGTCCAATTCGAAAATTTGAGGTGGCGGAGAATTTCTGCGCCGATGGCGGAGTCGGAGCCGGTGCGATCGCGGTCACGGACGGCGGCGGCGACAGCGAGGCGGCCAACATCGAAAGCGCTGCCCTGGTCGCTGAGGAGCGGGCCGTGGCCGCCTGCGCGGGCGGTCTGGCCTTGGGCGTCGCGGCCGAGGGCGCTGGAGCCCGTGCCGGCGACGAGGACGATCGCTTCGGGTTGAGTGATGGATGCGAGCGAGAGTTCGAGATCGGTGATGAGGCGGATCTTCGCGTTGGGGAACGCGTTTGCGAGGTGGTCCTGCATTTCTTCGTGGGATTGAGAGCTGCCGACTCCGGCGAGGCCGGCGCAGATGGCGGAAATCTGGCGGAGGTCGATGCCGGCTTCGCGGGCGGCGGATTGAGCGGCTTCGGTGAGGGCGGAAGCTGCGGCTTCGTGGCCGATGCGGAATGGATTCGAAGGGCCGGAGCGGGTGGTAGCGCGGATTTGGTTATGGGAGTCGAGGAGGATGCATTCCGTTTTGGTGCCACCGCCATCGAAGCCCAGGACATAGTGCATGGGATTGAGGATATGCGATTTTGGGCGATTGGTGAGAAGTGGTTGCGAGGAATGTGAGCCATGCGAATGCGGTGGTGCGGAACGGGAGCGGGAACCGTATAATTCCGCGCGATGCGAATACATCCGATTGATTTGGGGATTGTGATTGCCTATCTGCTGGGGGTCACGGCCCTGGGCGTTTATTTCCGGCGCGGATCGCAGGACGCGAAGGATTATTTTCTGGGCGGGCGAACGGCGCCGTGGTGGGCGCTGGCGTTTTCGATCGTGGCGACGGAGACGTCCACTCTGACGATTATCGGGACGCCGGCGATTTCGTACGGCGGGAACATGACGTTTTTGCAGCTGGTGTTTGGATATTTAATCGGGCGCGTGTTGATCGTACTGTTGTTGCTGCCGGGATATTTTCGCGGTGAATTTTTCACGGCGTATGCGCTGATCGAGAAACGATTCGGACCGAGGACGCGAGCTGTGGCGGCGACGACATTTTTGGTGACGCGCGCGATTGCGGAAGGCGTGCGTGTGGCGGCGATTGCTCTGGTGGTGAGCGTGGTGCTGGGGACGTCGGAGAAGTTGGCAGTGATGGTGGTGATCGCGCTGACGATCATCTACACACTCGAAGGTGGAATGAAGGCGGTGATCTGGACGGACGTCGCGCAGTTCTTGCTTTACCTTGCGGGAAGCGGCGTGACGCTGTGGTTGCTGCTGCATCGCGTTCCCGGTGGATGGAGTGAAGTGACGCAGGTTGCCGCTGCGGCGGGCCACAAGCTGCAAGTATTCGATTTTTCGTTTCATTGGGCGACGAAATATACGTTTTGGTCCGGCGATTGATCGGCGGCGCATTCTTGACGATGGCGAGTCACGGCACCGACCAGACGATCGTGCAGCGATTGCTGGCGGCGCGAAATCAGCGCGATGCGGGGCGCGCGTTGGTGGCAAGCGGCGTGATCGTGATCGTGCAGTTCACGGTGTTTTTGCTGATCGGCGTTTTTTATTTGTGTTTGCGCAGCACACGCCGCTGCTGGCGCCGGGCGAGCGCGTCGATCGGATTTTGCCGTTGTATCTGGTGCGCGAGATGCCGGTCGGATTAGCGGGATTGCTACTGGCTTCGATCATCGCGGTGGCGATGTCGAATGCGAGCGGTTCGCTGAATTCTCTGGCGGCTTCGAGCATTTTGGATTTTTCGCGATTGCGCGGGCGGGCGACAGACACGAAGAGCTTCGTGAAAATTTCGCGGACGATGACGCTGGCGTGGGGATTGGTGTTGATGGGATTTGGGCTGGTGAAGTGGGGGCCGTTGCTGGAAGCGGGACTAACGGTAGTGGCGCTGCCGCTTGCGAGTTTGCTGGGATTGTTTTTGCTGGGGACGATCGATCGGCGCGCGAATGCTACCGGCGCGTTGGTAGGAATGTTTTGCGGTCTGGCGGTGATTTTGTATGTGTTCAAGTTCACGACCGTGGCATTTAGTTGGTACGTGATGATCGGGTCGATTGTGACGTTTGTGGTGGGAGCAGCGGTCAGTCGGGTGATCGGCGGCAGCGCGATGGCGACGGAGTGAACTGAGTGGCGACGACAGCGACAGAAAATCGAATTGAATTGGTGCGCGGACTCGGAGCGTGGGCTTCGGCGGCGATCGTTGTCGGCACGATGATCGGCACGGGCATTTTTCTGAAGCCGGCGGAAATGGCGCGCGAAGGGCGATTTGTTTCCGTTGTGTTTCGCGGCCTGGATTGTGGGCGGAGTGCTTTCGCTGTTTGGCGCGCTGGCGTTTGCGGAACTGGGCGCGATGATTCCAGAAGCCGGCGGCGAATACGCGTATCTACGGCGCGGGTTCGGTCCACTGTGGGGATTTTTGTTTGGGTGGATGCACTCGATCGTGGGCGGCCTTCATCGCTGTCCTCGATCGGCGCAGGGCTGGTGCGATTTCTGGGATTTTTGATTCCGGCTATCGGTGGGCCAATTTTTACTTTGCACATCGCGGTGCCGGGGCTGACGCGGTGGATCGCGCCATACGATTTCGTTTTCACGTGGGCGCAGCCGCTGGCGGTGTTCTGGATCGTCGGGATGACAGGCGTGAATTATCTCGGCGTGCGGCTGGGCGGCGCGGTGCAGGTGTTTTTGACGGCGATCAAGATTGCGTCGGTGGCAATCGTGATTGGCGTGGCGTTTTTCGCGCCGCATGCGTCGGCGGGAACGGCGCCGGATCCGATTTGGCCGAGCGCGCTGAGCGGCGGCGTGTTCAGCGCGTTTTTGGCGGCGCTGGCGGCGGCGCTTTGGGCGTACGACGGGTGGGAGGATTTGAATCTCGTCGGTTCGGAAGTCGAAAATCCCTCGAAGAATTTCCCACGAGCGCTGGTGGGCGGAGTTGCGGTTGTGGCGTTGATTTATTTTCTGTTCAGCGCGGCGTGTTTAAAAGTCCTGCCGTTCGCTGCGGTGGCGACGTCACCCCACATTGCTTCGGACGTGGTCGAGCACGTTGCGGGGCGCGGCGCGGCGTTATGGATCACGATCGCGATGGTGATTTCCGCGCTGGGTTCGATGAATTCTTCGGTGCTGAGCGGCGCGCGGCCGACGTACGCGATGGCGCGCGACGGCTTATTTTTCAAAGTAGCGGATGGAGTGAATCCGAAATATCGCACACCCGGTCGAGCACTGATTTTTCAGTGCGTGCTGGCGAGCTTGATGGCACTCACTGGAACGTTCGAAGAACTGACAAGCCTCTTCATTTTCGCCGGATGGATTTTTTACGGCTTGGCCGTAGTAGCGTTATTCCGAATGCGAAAAACCGAGCCAGAACTCCGCGCCCATATCGATGCTGGGGATACCCCTGGGTCCCCGGATTATTCGTAGCCGGTGCTCTCGCGCTCACCATTAATATCTGGCTAGAGCGCCCCGCCCGCTCGTCCATTGGCCTCTTGCTGATTTTTGCAGGCGTTCCGTTTTATCGTTACTGGAAAGCACGCGCGCACATGGAGCCTGCTTCCGTTTAAATCTGCGAGTACGCCGCCGGCATCAAAATAAAATTGCTGAAATGTTCGAAACGATCTCTTCGTCCGCATAGCGTGGGTTGGTCAACATCGCCTTCCACTCTGGACTGGTCGCGAACGATGTCCAGTGTTGATCGCGCGCCGCAAGGCTTTCGAAACTCAACATATACGTAAGATTGGGAATGCGCGGCCCAATCAGCGTGTCGCCATAAAAAACTTGCGTAAAGCCGGCCTTCGCGAACACCAACTCTTCACCCGACTGCATCATCTCCACTTTGCGGTTGTGCGTCGAATCGCCTGGACTCTCATACGTTCGAATTCGAACACGCGCGCCGCTTTCGTCGCCGTGGCGGCAGGCAGCGTCAGTCCCGGAATTTTTTCGAACGCGATCATGAGCTGACTTTCGATGCGTTGGTAAGCAGGCGCGACAGCGGGCGCACTGAGGAACGGCGTGCCGGCCGACATATATTGAGCGTCAGCGGCGAGATGGGCTTCGAGACTGACGAGCGCGTCGAGCGACGCACTCGGTAAAAGCACATACATCGCGGGCGTTCCCGAACCGACGGTGAGATTGAAGACTCCAACTGGCTTGATGCCAGCCGATTACCGCAGGAATAAACACGTTCTGAAAGAACGCGTCACAGATGTTTTTCTGCGGGCCGTCAACGAGCTGATAGCGGCGAAGTTCGTAGTAAAGGCGTTGTTTGCCGGCGCCTGATGCATTAGATGCGTTCGATTGTGGGGTCATAGCCGCGTTGGATGCATCGTTCGAATTGGGTTTGCTCGCTGGGGCTGCTTTCGAGTCGGAAGCGGACGCGGCGCTGAGTGCGGCGGCGACCAGCGAGTTGGCGACGAACGTTCGGCGTAGCATCTGAGTTTTCCCTCCGTGGGCTCAAACAAAAATTTAGTTTGGCAATTTCCATCTAGCTTGAAGCGGCGCGTGCTGTCGCGCTCGACGCACTCGAAGCGTTTGAGGCGCCCATCGTGAGCGGCAAGATCGCTCGTTCGGCCTCGGCGCTGACGGTCAGCATCGGATGCAACGCCTTGGCGAGAATTTCGATGCCGGTGGCGAGGCGCGGGCCGGGGCGCGAGAAGTAGCCGTTGGCTTCGAGCGCGTAGACGCGATTATTGCGGACGGCCGGCGTGACGCTCCACTGCTCGGGTAGCGGCATGTTGCGATATTCGTCGCGCGCTTGTTCCGCGCTGTAGCCGCAGGGCGAAACCAAAATCACATCGGGAATCGATTCGACGACGTCTTGCAGGCTGACGCGGAAAGTCGGCTTGCGCGGCAAGCCGAAGAGGTCGATGCCGCCCGCGCGCTCGATCATCTCCGGAACCCAGTGCCCACCGACGTAAAACGGATCGAGCCATTCGAGAAACGCAACGCGCGGATGATGTTCAATTTTTGCGACGGCGCGTTCTACAGATTCGAGCTGGCCGCCGATTTTTTCGAGCAGATCCTCGGCTTCTTCGAGGCGGCCGGTCTCTTCACCGACCCATAGAATGTCGCGCCAGACGTCGCCGAGGTCGAGCGGATTCAGCGTGAGGACTTCGGGCGGATAGGCGAATCGCGAAAGCGCAGTGGCGAGATCGTCCGGCGAAGCCGCGCAAACGTGACAGAGATCCTGCGTGAGAATGAGGTCGGGCTTGAGATTTTCGAGCATATCGGCATCGACGGCGTAGAGACTCTCACCGCGCGAAACGAAATCGCGAACTTGGGTGTCGATTTCGGCGGCCGGAGCGTCTTTTTTTACGCGCGATTGGATGACGACTTGTTTGGTGCGAGCCGCGGGTGGGAAATCGCACTCGTGACTGACGCCGACGACGTCGTCACCGAGCCCCAGCGCGAAAAGAATTTCGGTGGCGGACGGAAGAAGCGAGACGATGCGCATGACGAGTGAACTTTAGCACAGAGCACGCCGCCAAAATTGCGCGAAAGCGAGGCCTACAGACTTATTTGTAGATGAAATATTTGCGGCGGGTGGCGTCGAATGCGGCGAGGCTCGGCGCCCAACTGTTCACGATCGCATCGGGCGAGTCGCCTTTGACGAGCATATCGATCGTTTCCTGATTCCCGATCAGCGTAATCGATTTCGATGGATCGAAATCGTTGGGATAGCGTTTCTTCAAAATCGTGGCGATCTCGATGCCCATGCGAATGCTGCGAACCGCGGCGCGATCGGTAACGCGAACGCCGACTCCACCACAACGGTGGCCTCCATACAGACCGGAGACGGGGATAAACGGCTGATCGCTGAAGTGCAGTCCCGGGAGATGCAATTCATTGAGATCGCCGGCGACATCGGCGCCGACGATCCACGGCGCGCCGAATTCTTCGAACGGCGATTCGGTGCCGCGTCCGACCGAGACGCCGGCATTTTGCAAAATGTCTAGACCAGGGTAAACGATCGAGCCTTTGAGAGTGCGAAGATTTGGCGACGGTGGAGTCCAGCGGATGCCCGTACTCTCGAAGAAATAGTTGCGATGCCAGTTTTTCATCTCGATCACATGCAGATCGCAATCGATATGATTTTCGTGATTGAAAAATTCCGCAAGCTCACCGATAGTGAGCCCATAGCGAATGGGAATCGGAAAGTAGGCGACGAATGCGGTTTTGTCGGCGTCGACGGTCGGTCCTTCGATGATTTCGCCGCCGAGCGGATTGGGGCGATCGAGAACGTAGAACGCAATATGGCGTTTCGCGGCCTCTTCCATGCAGTACGCCATCGTCGTCGTATAGGTGTAGAAGCGCACGCCAGCGTCCTGCACGTCGAAAACGAGCGCGTCGAGTCCCTTCGAGCATCTCGTCAGTAGGGTGGCGCGTGTCGCCGTAGAGGCTGTAGATGGGGAGGCCGGTGGCGGCGTCCTTGCCCGACGCAACGTTGTCGTCGTCGCTGCGTCCGGCGAGACCGTGCTCAGGGCTGAAGAGCGCGACAAGTTGCACGCCGGCAGCGTGCGAAAGCTGATCGACAGTGCTGCGGCCGAGCGCGTCCTGGCCGGTGTGATTGGTGATGAGGCCGATGCGCTTGCCACGTAGCGGGGCAAATTTTTCGGATTCGAGCACGTCGATGCCGAGTTGGACGCGGCCGGGGCGGCCCGAGGAGCGCTTTGCGGCGGCTCGCTGGGAAGAGCGCGACGTCTTAGTCGAAGGTTGCGCGGATGCGCGCGCGGAAGCAAAGACAGGAATGGCCACTATGGCGAATGCCATGCAAATGAGCGCATACGTGGCGCGAGTCAAAACCAGAGAGCGGCGGGTCATCAATGCATCCAGATTACATCAGTCCGACGATGCATCGCGTCGAGGTTCCAGAACCGAAGTCGACGCGCCCCAAGCAACAATATTATTGTGGAACGCGCCGCCGCAACGCGCGTTGTTCGCTCTATGCCCGTGTGCTATATACAAACTCTGTGTCGAGTTGTGCTTGGGGGCTCCTTAATTGATGAAAGGACGCAGGATAGGCGTTCTGTTTTTGGTACCCGCCGCGTTGATCGCTTTTATGGCTCATACATCCGCAAAAGTTCCTGACAGCACCTCCCCTTCCGCTTCCGCGCAGAACTCAAGCGCGAACAGCGCCTCCGCATCGCGACGCGCACGCGACGCCAGCAAGTGGGCCGAGGCGACGCTCCAGAAGATGAGCGTCGATGAAAAGATCGGACAGCTTCTCTTCACGACGTATCACGGCGAGCTGACGCCGACCGATTCCCCGACGTACGCAAAGATCGTGCACGACGTCGTCGATCTGCACTGCGGCGGCTTCATCAACGTGACGCACATCACGCCGATGGGCATCGAGAAGAGCCAGGCGTATGCGACGGCGGTTCTGAACAATCAGCTTCAATCCAAAGCGAAATTGCCGCTGTTGATTGGCGCCGACTTCGAACGCGGCACCGGCATGCGGCTGGATGATGGCACGTCGTTCCCGACGGCGATGGCGCTAGCGGCGGGGGGCAACCCGGCTGACGCTTACACAATGGGCAAGATCACCGCGCTGGAAGCGCGCGCGGTTGGCATTCAATGGATTTACGCGCCGGTTTCGGACGTGAACAACAATCCCGGCAATCCGATTATCAACACGCGGTCGTTTGGCGAAGATCCGCACAAGGTGGCGGATTTTGTTACCCAGTTTGTGCGCGGCGTGGAAGAAAACGGCGGGCTGGCGACGGCGAAGCATTTCCCGGGACATGGCGATACCGCGGCGGATTCGCACATCGATTTGCCGGTGATTCCTGCGAATCGCGAGCGTCTGGAGAGTTTGGAGTTGGTTCCCTTCCGTGCGGCTATCGCGGCTGGAGCGGGCAGCATCATGACCGGGCATCTGTGCGGTACCTGCGTTCGAACCGGACACGAATACGCCTGCGACGCTCTCGCACAACATTTTGACCGGCGTGCTGCGTGACGAATTGCATTTCCAAGGCTTGGTTGTAACCGACGCGATGGACATGGGCGGAATCACGGTGCGTTACGCGCCGGGTGAAGCGGCTGTCCGAGCGGTGCTCGCTGGAGCCGACGCACTGTTGATGCCGCCGGTGCCGGATGCCGCGTTCGAAGGTTTGCAAGCCGCTGTGCGTTCCGGTCGGATTTCGATCGAACGGCTGGACGCTTCCGTGCGGCGCATTCTCGAAGCAAAGGCGATGCTCGGCATCGACAAAACGCGCATTGTCGATATCAACGCGATCAATCAAAAGCTGGGCAGCGTTGCGTGGCAGAACGGAAGCACAAGACATCTCGGATCGCGGCATCACGTTGCTGCGCGATACGCCGAAGGTGCTGCCGATCGATGGCACGAAGCCGAATCGCGCGCTGCTGCTGGCATTTTACGCCGATCCTGAACCGTATCCCGGCGAAGATCTTGAGCGTGAACTAAAATCGCGGTTCGACAGCGTCACCACGCTGCGGGCCGACACTCGCTTTATTAACGCAAGCACTTTGAAATTGCCCGATCCAAGCACGTATGACACTGCGATTCTCGCGCTGTTTGTGCGCGTCAGCGATCGCAAGGGCAACGTGGATGTTCCCGCCGAACAGCAGGCGGTGGCCGATCAGCTTTATAAAACAGGCAAGACCGTCATCACGCTTGGATTCGGCAGCCCGTATCTGATCGAGCGATTCCCGCTGGCGCAAACGTGGCTCGCCGCATTCGGCATCAGCGATGTGGCGCAGATCTCGATGGCGCGCGCGATGTTCGGCGAAATCCCGATCAAGGGCAAGCTGCCTGTCACGATTCCCGGCGTCGACATGAAAGCCGGCTTCGGCGTGGAAGTCGCGGCGAATCCGATGACGCTCGAAAAGACCGACGTCCGCGGCGAAGCTCTCCTTCGCCAGGCCTACACCGTCGTCGAGAACGCAATCGCCGATAAAGCCTTCCCCGGTGCAACGCTAGCCGTCGGCAACAAAGATAAGGTCGCAATCCACGCGTTCGGCAACTTGAGCTACGACGCGAACTCTCCCGCCGTCGATGTTCGAACGATGTACGACATCGCCTCGCTCACAAAGGTCGTCGTCACCACAACGCTGGTCGCAAAGCTCGTCGAAGGCGACTTCCCTGTCGGCCTCGATCTCGACGCCAAAGTCGAACGCTATCTGCCCGAGTGGGCCGCCGATCCCAACGCCAAAGACATCGAGTGGCGCCATCGCGTCACCGTGCGCCATCTGATGACGCACACATCTGGCCTGCCACCGTTCAAGGAATACTGGCGCACCTCGACCAGCAAGCAGGAAACGCTCCGCCGCATTTTCATCGAGCCGCTCGACTACGAGCCCGGCACGAAAGAGGTTTACTCCGACCTCGGCATCATCCTTACCGCCGAAATCATCGAGCGCCTCACCGGCCGCCCGCTGGATGAACTCGCGAAGACTTACATCTTCGGCCCGCTCGGCATGAAAGACTCGATGTACCGTCCGCCGAAGACGCTGTGGTCTTGGATCGCGCCGACCGAGATCGACAACAACCTGCGCCATCGGCTTGTACAAGGCGAAGTACATGACGAAAACGCCTTCAGCATCGGCGGCGTCTCAGGTCACGCGGGAGTTTTCGCCACCGCGCCCGACCTCGCCGCGTTCTGCCAAATGCTGCTCAATGGCGGAGTCTACGGCCATCAGCGCATCCTGAAACGCGCCACCGTCGCCGAGTTCACACTCCCGCAGCAGCTTTCGAGCGGCACCCGCACGCTCGGCTGGGCCGTCCCAACCGAAGGCGGCTCGAGCGGCCACTACTTCTCGAAGCGCACTTTCGGCCACACCGGCTTCACCGGCACCTCTATCTGGATCGATCAGGAGCGCCAGATTTTCGTCGTGTTCTTGACCAACCGCGTGAACCCGACGCGCGAAAATATGAAGATCGCCAAGGTTCGGGTCGCGCTGCACGACGCGGTCATGCAGGGTTTCGGCTTTGCCGATGCCCCTGTTCCAACTCGTTAACCGTTAACGTTTCGCGGCACTCCCCATGCTGTTTTCGCGGCGTGGCGGGATTCCCTTCTTATCGGACGATATAATTCTCGGATGCCCAGTCTGGCTCAGGACCGTCGAAGAACCGAACAGCGCAATCCGGCGTCGCGCGGTTTGGACCGGATGCGGACGGAAGCCATCCTCCGAGTCATCAATCGCGAAGACCAGAAGGTCGCCGCCGCGGTCGGTCGTGAGATTCCGTCGATTACGAAAGCGGTCGATGCGATCGTCGCAGCGATTCGAACCAGCGGACGATTAATTTATGTCGGTGCTGGAACCAGCGGACGGCTTGCGATTCTGGATGCCTCGGAAGTTCCGCCTACGTACGGCGTTTCGCGCGAGGTGGTGCAGGGATTGATTGCCGGCGGGAAGCAAAGCGGTTACGGGCGCAGTCGAAGGCGCGGAAGATTCGGTGGCAAACGGCGTTCGCGACCTGAAGGCAAGAAAATTGTCGCGCAAAGATGTTGTCGTCGGAATCGCGGCAAGCGGAACGACTCCTTACGTTCTGAGCGCATTGCAGTTCGCACGAAAGTCGGCGCGGTAACAATCGCCGTAACGGCAAATCGCAATTCGCCGCTCGCAAAGATCGCGAAGATCGCGATCTGCGTCGAAGTCGGACCAGAAGTGGTAACCGGCTCGACGCGCATGAAAGCCGGCACGTCGCAGAAACTGGTATTGAACATGCTCTCGACAGCCTCGATGGTGCGGCTCGGACATGTCTACGACAACCTGATGATCGACCTGACGTTGACGAACGAAAAGCTTTTGCAGCGCGGCACTCGCATATCTCGCGGAGGCCAGCGGAGCGCAAGTGTCTGACGTGGAACACGCTCTGCGTCAATCGAAACACAACGTGCGCGTGGCGCTGACGATGTTGAAGACCGGCTCTGACGCGCGTGCGGCACGGGCTCGGCTGGCGGTGGCAGGCGACAATCTCCGAAAGGCTTTGGGGGAGTAAGAGCGCATGGACAAGTTCCTGATCAAAGGCGGAAAGCCCCTGCACGGCACGGTGCCAATCAGCGGCGCGAAAAATTCAGCGCTCCCGGTGATGGCGGCGACTCTGCTGACAGCGGACAAAGTCACGCTGCACAACATTCCGAAAGTGCGCGACCTGATCACAATGAGCAAGCTGCTCGCGTTCATGTCGGCGAAAGTTTCCGTCACCGAAATTCCGTCCAGCGATTACGTGATCGAAGCGGTCACGCTCAACGACGCCATCGCTCCGTACGAACTCGTAAAAACAATGCGCGCTTCGATTCTTGACGCTCGGACCCGCGATCGCCCGCGCCGGCGTGGCCCACGTTTCGCTTCCCGGCGGATGTTCCATCGGCGCGCGTCCCGTGGACCTGCATCTCACAGCGCTCGAAAAAATGGGCGCGACAGATCACGATGGCCGACGGCTACATTCAAGCCAAAGCGCCCGGTGGAAAACTCAAAGGCGCGCACATCGTATTCGAAAAGATCACCGTCACCGGCACCGAAAATATCTTGATGGCCGCGGCGCTCGCCGAAGGCGAGACGATTCTCGAAAATTCCGCGCGCGAACCCGAAGTCACCGATCTCGTCATCATGCTCCGAAAAATGGGCGCGAAAATCACCGGTGATGAAACCTCCACCCTGCGCATTCAAGGCGTCGAAAAACTTCACGGCTGCGAACACACCGTCATCCCCGACCGCATCGAAGCCGGCACGTTCCTGGTGGCCGGCGCAATCACTGGCGGCGACCTGACGATCGAAAATTGCGCGCCCGAACATCTCGGCGCCATCATCGCGAAAATGCAGCAGACCGGCGTGCGCATCGACATCGTGGACAAGACCACGTTGCGCGTCCGCCCAGCCGAAAAACTCGTCGGCGCCGACATGACCACCGAGGAATACCCGGCATTCGCCACCGACATGCAGGCGCAATACATGGCGCTGGTGACCCAAGCCGAAGGCACGTCGGTCGTCACCGAAACCATTTTCGAAAATCGATTCCTCCATGCCAGTGAAATGGTGCGCATGGGCGCGAACATCACCATTGATGGCCGCAAAGCCGTCGTGCGCGGCCCGGCGAAATTGTCGGGCACAACAGTGCAGGCCTCCGATTTGCGCGCCAGCGCCGGCCTGGTTCTCGCCGGTTTGGTCGCCAGCGGCCAGACCACCATCGACCGCGTCTATCACATCGACCGCGGCTACGAGCGCATCGTCGAAAAGCTGAAAGCCGTCGGCGCCACCATCGAACGCGTCCAAGACAAAGACAAGGACTAGTACACCTCTCCTCAAGCTCAACCCACGCAGTCCCAGGATCGCCTTCTCAGGCCGTTCCCGCATTCACGTTTTCTCGCCAATGCTGTTACAATCTGCGCCTCGGAAAAAATAGACGGAGCCGCGTATTTCGTAACCGTTCCGTCGTAGTGGAGGTCATCAATGGCGCAGACCCATTTGCTCGATCGACTCGATGCGGCAATCGCCGAGAGGAATTTGTTGAATCACCCGTTCTACCAGGATTGGCAGGCCGGCAAGCTCAGCCGCGAATCTCTCCAGTTGTACGCCTCGCAGTATTACCGCCACGTTGAAGCATTCCCCAAGCATCTTCGCGTTCTCGCTGCGCGCGCCGAAGGTCCGTTACGTGAGGTCGTCCTCGAAAATCTTGCGGAAGAAGAAAATCCCGATGGCCCGCATCCGCAACTCTGGCGCGATTTTGCCGCCGCCGTCGGAGTGGCACGGGAAGATATCGGCTGCTGCCCTGCCCTGCCGGGAACGCAAGCCGTGGTCTCGACGTTCCGTGAAATCTGCGGCGATCGTCCGATCGCCGAAGCCGTCGCCGCGCTCTACGCCTACGAGTCGCAAGTCCCCGAAATTTCCGCAACAAAGATCGATGGATTGAAAAATTTCTACGGCATCGACAAGCCCGAAGCTCTCGCCTATTTTTCCGTTCACGAAGAAGCCGACAAAGCCCATCGCGCCGCATGGCGTGGTTGGCTGGAAGAGCACGCTTCGGACTCGAACGAAGACGAAATGGTGGCGACCGCTCAAGACGCGCTCAACGCGCTATGGGGCGCACTCGACGCGGTCTATTGCAAGAAAAAGGTCGCGGCTGCGGCGGCAGGCAGAAACTAATCGCATCTTCAAAGCCTGAAATCGAAAAGCCCTCGCGAAAGCGAGGGCTTTTTCTTTCCCGCTAGCTATTCTCGATCGGCGGCAAATCCCCGACCAAAATGTGCCCGTACGGGACAAATCCCGCGCGCTGCAACGTTCGCTGCGACGCAACATTCACCGGGCCGCATCGCGCTCCCGGTTTGAAGCCACCCTCATAACAAGCGCGTTTCAATTCCTGAACGATGAACGCCCCCAACCCGCGCCGCCGAAATCCCTCGCGAACTTCCATATAAATGTCGCCATAAGGCCGATTGTAGTGAAACAAAATCCCACCCGTCGCCGCGACGGAACCCTCTAACTCGACCACGCCATGCCAAGGCAACTGCGCCGAAGAAACATCGAGACCGTCCGCTTCGGTCGCCGTACGAAATGTTGCGCCGCCAGGAACGACATTTGTAGTCACATCATCTTTGAACAAAATCGATTCGGCCTCCACGTTCTTGGCATACGTGTGAAACATTGTGGTCGTCAGCACATCGTTGCTCTGCGTTTCCATTCGCATCGCGCCGCAAGCTTTCCGCAGAGCCGCGAACAACTCAAAAACTTTCAACCGATAGGGACCCGCAACAAAAAACTCATACAGAGAAGGAGCTTTCGCCCACGGGCCGGCGATCGCAACGGAGCCGTATCCGACCACCGCACCGTCGATCCGCAGCGAATATTCCTGTGTCCAGCCCGCTCGCGAATGAATGGAGTCGTGAATGATCTGGCAGCTCATTTCGAGCCGGTACATATCTCGCAGCCCGAGAATCGACTCCAGTTCGCAGCTTTGCGCCGTGATGACCATAAGCCCGAATTGTACCGTTCCCACGTAACCGAAAAAACAAAAAGGCCCGGCGTTTCCGCCGGGCCTTCGAGCCTACCTTAAGCTATTGAGCTATTGCGAATCTTCCTCGGTCGAAGCCGGAGCCGCAACCGGCGCTGCCCCGCCGCCCGCCGCAACATCCTTCTTCGCCGCCTTCTCGCGCGCTTCCTTGATCAACGCCTTGCGCGACAAGCGAACCTTATTCCCCTCGATCGAAAGCACCTTGACCAGCACCTGGTCGCCAAGCTTCAGTTCGTCGCGGACATCGCGAATCCGATGTTCCGAAATTTCGCTGATGTGCAGCAAGTCCGTCGGTACCCGGGAAGAGCTCGACGAACGCGCCGAACTCCGCGAGCCGCACGACTTTGCCGAGATACGTCTTGCCGATCTCAGCCGACGCCGTAACATCGCGCACCATCTGCAACGCCTGATCTCCACCCGAGCCGCTGGTCGAGAAGATGTGTACCGTGCCGTCTTCCATCACGTCGATCTTCACGCCGGTGGCTTCGATGATCGACTTGATCTTCTTGCCGCCCGGTCCGATCAGGTCGCGAATCTTGTCGGTCGGAATCTGGAGCTTGTACAAACGCGGAGCATACGCGGAAATCTGCGTGTTGTGCGTGCTCAGCGTCGCCTCCATGATGTCGAGAATTTCGAGCCGCGCCTTCTTCGCCTGCGCCAGCGCTTCTCGCATCATCGGAATCGTCACATTCAGAACCTTGATGTCCATCTGCAACGCGGTAATCCCCGCGCGCGTTCCGGCCACCTTGAAGTCCATGTCGCCATAGTGATCTTCCGCGCCGGCGATGTCGGTCAGGATCGAATACTTATTGTTCTCCCCAACCACCAATCCCATCGCGATACCCGCGCACGGCGACTTGATCGGCACACCGGCATCCATCAGCGCCAGCGAACCGCCGCAAACCGTCGCCATCGACGACGATCCGTTCGATTCCAGAATGTCCGACACCAATCGCATCGCGTACGGAAATTCCGTCTCCGACGGCAACAAGCTCTGTAGCGCGCGTTCTGCCAACGCACCGTGACCGATTTCACGTCGTCCCGGCCCGCGCAAAAACTTCACTTCGCCAACGCTGAACGGCGGGAAGTTGTAGTGCAGCAAAAACCGCTTGAACTGATCCTGCGCAAAGAGCAGGTCCAGCCGCTGCATGTCTTCCTTGGTTCCCAGCGTCAACGTCGCAAGAGCCTGCGTCTCGCCGCGGGTAAACAGCGCCGAGCCGTGTACGCGCGGCAGCAATCCTGCCTCGCACGTGATCTTGCGAATCTTGTCGAACTCGCGGCCATCCGGACGGCGCCGCGCGTTCAGCACTTCATCGCGGAAGATGTTCTCGCGCATTCGCTCGAACGCACGCTTGGTCAGCGCCCGCTTCTCTTCCTCTTCTTCCGGAACCGCCTTCAGGATTTCAGCCTTCAGCTCATCGACGAGGTGATAGCTTTCCTTCTTCGGATGCTTCTCGGTGTTCAGCGCATCCTTCAGCTTCGCGCCGTGGCTCTTCTCGAGGCTCGAGTAGAGCGCCTGGTCGAACGGCAGCGGCTCGACCTTCACCTTCTTGGGCTTGATCTGCTTGTGCAGGTCGCGAATCGCCGCGATAATCTTCTTGACCGCCGCGTGTCCAAACTCCAGCGCCTCGACGACCGTCTCTTCCGAAACTTCCAGCGCGCCCGACTCCACCATCACGATGCCTTCTTCTGAAGCGGCAATCACGATGTTGATCGAGCTGGCCTTCTGATCCGCAACCGACGGGTTGATCACGAGTTGCCCGTCCACTTGCCCAACACGCACCGCCGCGATCGGCGTCTCGAACGGCAAGTCCGAGCAGAACGCCGCAGCCGACGCCGACGTCAGTGCGATCACATCGGGATCGTTCGCGCTATCCGCCGACAGCACCATCGACACGATCTGCGTCTCATTCCGCCACGCTTCCGGGAACAGCGGCCGCATCGGGCGATCGATCAGCCGCGACGTCAACACTTCTTTTTCCGACGGGCGCCCTTCGCGCTTGAAGAATCCGCCAGGAATCTTTCCGGCCGAGTACGTATTTTCTTTGTAATCCACGGTCAACGGCAAAAAGTCGCGATCGTTCGGGGTCGAATTCATGCACGCGGTCGTCAGCACGACCGTATCGCCGTAACGCGCGGTAATTGCGCCGTTGGCTTGCTTGGCGATCTTCCCGGTCTCTAGAATCAGCGGCCGGCCTCCCACATCCACTGTCACCGAGTACGGCGCTGGCGTAATTTTATTCTCAGACATAGACATATTCCTTGGGCTCCGCGTTCACGCAGAGCCGTTCCATTTCGCGCGGAGAATCGTCTCCGCACTTTCATTTTGCATTTCGTTTGAAGATTCGAGGCTTGAGGTCAAACGAGGCTGGCGAACAAACGCCTAGACACATCCCCTGTTTCCGCCGTTTTCAGTAAAACTCTACAAGCGGACGCGCAACGCTTCCACGGGCAGCCACACCGCTGCCACCGTTTTATTCTGGGATTTTACGTTCGTGGATTCGCGGTAACAAAGCTCCACACCAGCGGAGCTGCTACTTGCGCAGGCTAAGCCGTTCAACAATCTCGCGGTACCGATCCGGGTCCCGGCGGTTTAGATAGTCCAGCAGGCGGCGGCGCTTGTTGACCATCATGATCAATCCGCGTCGCGATGCGTGGTCTTTCATGTGACTCTTGAGGTGCGTCGTCAAATAACTGATCCGCTCACTCAGCAGCGCAATCTGCACTTCTGGTGAGCCGGTATCTTTAACGCTGGCCCGGAACTGTTCGATCAGTACTGATTTGGCTACGCTCAAGTGCCCCTCTCCGTCGTCCCCTAAATTTTCCTCTTATCTTCGACATTTTCAGGCTAACACAATCCCGAGAACCGTGTAAAGAAATCGTAATGTCGCCGGAATCGCCCTCGGCGCGTCATCTCATTCCTCGCGACACTTGGCATCGCAATTACGTCGTGGCACTATCGCACCGCGATATATCAAGTCCGCTTCGTCGCACATCTCGACCATCTCAACGTGGAGAAATCATGCTCAAACAATTTTTTTGCCTGCTCTGTTGTCTCGCCATCGCCTCGCTCTCTGCCTGCGCTCAAGACAAAGCCAGCCGTCCCAGTCCCGCCGCCAACGCCGACTGCCAGCTCTCCGGCGGAAAATCCGTGAAGATCGCTTACTCCAGCCCGCGCATGAAGGGCCGCAAAATTTTCGGTGATCTCGTTCCTTACGGTCAGGTCTGGCGTGCAGGCGCAAATGAATCGACCACCTTCGTCACCGACACCGATCTCAACATCGGCGGCACCACCGTTCCCGCCGGCAGCTACACAATCTTCGCCGTGCCCAACGCCGACAAGTGGCAGCTCGTCATCAGCAAAAAAACCGGCGAATGGGGCACCGCCTATCCCGGCCCCAGTAACGACCTCGCCCGCATCGACATGAAAGTCTCCAAGCTCTCCTCCCCAATGGAAAACTTCACCATCTCATTCGACAAAGCCACTTCCGGCTGCACCCTCACCATGTCCTGGGAAAACACCAAAGCCAGCGTCGACGTCTCCGCCAAGTAATCACCTACGAAGAAACTCCGCCGGGTGCCCCACCCTCGGTTTCCAGAGGGTGGGGGTTTAGATTCAACTTCATCGCGATCTCAAAACGTCGCCACCGTTTCGTACGGGCGCAGCACCGCTGCGCCCCATGTCCGCAAGATCGATCCGTTCAAGTTCGACCCGCAAACGTCGCGTAATTTCAGATGGCTCTATGTTTTTCACGTCGCTCTATGTTTTTCAAGTCGGTCCATTTCTCAGGTCGATCCGTTAAAGAAGCGTTGTCATCCTGAGCGAAGCGAAGGATCTCAACGTAAACTCATCTTCAACTTTATCCGCCGTCCTGCCGTAACGCCTCAACCAGCCTCTTCACTTCGCGTTCAAACTCCGCCGTCCCCGCCTCTCGCCCCACCACCGAACTCAACCCCGCATGAAATTCCATCGCCCCGGTACCCTGCGCCATCTCCGTAACATTGCCCGCCGTCACTCCGCTTCCCGGCATAACAACAATTCTTCCGCGAGCATTCCGGACCAACTCCGCAATCAGCGCCACGGCCTCAGGCGCGGTTGCCGAACCACCTGAAGTGAGTACTCGCGTCGCACCAGCAGCAATTACATCCTCGAGCGCAGCCGCCAAATCCGCACTCTCATCAAACGCCCGATGAAACGTCACCGGCAAAGGTGCCGCCGCTCGCACCAACTCCTCCGTCCTCGCAACATCAACCCTCCTATCCGCCTTCAACAATCCCAACACAACGCCGTCCATCCCAGTGCTACGAGCAGCTTTAATCGCGGCGCGCATCTCCTCAAACTCCGTCGCCGAATAAACAAAATCCCCACCCCGCGGCCGCACCATCGAAAATATCGGCACGCTCACCCGAGCGCGCACCTCCCGCATCAACTCCACGCCGGGTGTCACTCCCCCAATTTCCAGCGATCCGCACAACTCAATCCGCGAAGCTCCCCCGCGCTCCGCCGCAATGGCCCGCTCCACACTCTCCACCGAAATCTCCACCAAGAATCTTCCGCCGGTCACCGATTCATCCCCGTCTCACCGAATTCGAGTTTCGATTTTCGAATCTTCATTTTCCCTCATCCGCCTCATCCCTAACCTCCCTCTTGTGATAGTCTTGCCCTCCAGAAAACCTGAATGGGTTTTCCCAAATTTCCCAGCCGTCGATTTTTCTCTTCCGGGGCCGGACATGCATAAAGGAGACGTCGTATGAAACATCACTTTAAATGGACCGCTCTGTTCCTCGTCGTTTTGAGCGTGGGCCTGGTCGCATGCGAAGAGCCGTATCACCAAAAGGACGAGCAGTATTACTTCATTTCCGCCAACATCAATATTCCCTACTGGCAGGAAGCGCAAGCCGGCCTGCTCGACGCAGCGAAAACAATGGGCGTCAAAGCCGAGATGGACGGCCCCACCACGCTTTCGCCAAAAGATGAACTCGACTCCTTCCAGAAAGCCGTCGCGCTCCATCCCGCTGGAATTCTCGTTTCGGTTTCGAACGCCGACCTATTCAGAGACCCGATCAATGCCGCGGTTGCCGCGGGCATTCCGGTAATCGCGATCGACGCCGACTCACCGGATTCCAAGCGCATCATGTTTATCGGCACCGATAACTTCAAGGCCGGCCAGGAAAGCGGCAAGCGCATGGCCGACATCCTCAAGGGCAACGGTCAACTCGTCATCGTCACGATTCCCGGCCAGCCCAACCTCGATGAGCGCGTCCGTGGCGTCAACGAAGCGCTCAAAAAAGCGCCGGGCATCAAGATCGTGCAAACAATCGATGACAAGGGCGATCCGCGCCAAGCCTACGATGGCATCTCCGCGCTCATTCAGAAAAAACAAAAGGTTGACGGCGTGATCTGCCTCGAAGCCTCGGGCGGCGCTGGTGTCGCCGATGCTCTACACCGCGTGGATATGACCGGCAAGGTGGCAATCGTCTCGTTCGATAAAGATCCCGAGACATTCTCTTGGGTCGATCGCGGCGGCATCAATGCCACCGTCACGCAAAAACCCTACGTGATGGCGTTCTACGGCGTCCGATTCCTCGACGACCTGCACCACAACGTCGTCCACGAATTCAAGGATTGGCGCACTGCCCCAGCCCCATCGATGCCCTCCTGGGTCGACACCGGCACCGCCATCGTAGACAAATCAAACCTCAGCGCATTCAAAGACGCCCTAGCCGCCCACCCAAAACCCCTGTAGTCGGATTTGAATTCGCCGAACGATAAAGCCCGCGCAGCGATCCACGCCGCGCGGGCTAAATTTTTCCCCAGCTCTCGGTTTGCCGCACCTTTAAACGCGGGTGTCATCCTGAGCCGCCCGTAGGGCGGCGAAGGATCTCAGCCACAGCATTGTCTCGTTCTGTCCCACAGCGTCACGCCATCCCAAACGACGCAAACGCCGTAATCGACGCACATCCCAGCGCCACACCCAACACCGCCCCAGCCAGCACATCGCTCAAAAAGTGCATCCCCAACACAACACGCGACACCGCAATACTAATCGCCATAAAAAACAGCGGCGCCTCCAGCCCCGGATAAAAATAGCTCACGACCAGTGCCACGGAAAACGCCGTCATCGTATGCCCGGACGGAAACGAAAATTTGTCAGGAGGCAAAACCTTCGACCAGCAATGCGGCTCAATCTGGCATGGCCGCGAACGCGCGCTCAATCTCTTGATCGTCTTGAAAACAAATACTCCGGTGAGACCCGCCGCGACAGCCGCACCGATCGCAGCAAATTTCTGCGGCCCGCCATAAATCGCCACCATCACGCCCAGCCCGTACCACAGCCACCCATCGCCGGCCCGCGTCGCGCCAATCATCCAATATCGTATCCACCGCGGCGCTCGCCAACGGTTCATCCGGCGCATCACCCGGTGATCGCGCCGTTCGATCGACTGCCAGAGGTTGCGTGCAACAGCCATCGCCGTACCTCCTTCCACTACTCTTCAAATTCGATGCACCCTAATCGGCGCCGCAAACTCGATGCCCTGCTCGGCGCGCGAAACTCGATGCGCCTCTGTAGGGGCGGGGCTTGCTCCGCCCGCCGTCAACTTCAAGCACCGAGCATCCGCCAACCGCTCACCCCGCCGCTTCCACTCCCACTCCCGCTTCCAACTTCCACAACATCCGCGGCCGCTTCTCTCCGCTTTCCAACGCCATCGCCCACTTCTTGCAAAAGCGAATCTCGTTCACCCAATGCCCAAACGTAATCGCCGGCACCAGCACCGTCAGCGGCACAATCCCAACCGCCCACGGCTTCTCCCCAAAAAATCCCGCCGCGATCCGATAAACGTCCGCCGTCACCTTCGCAAAACTCCCATGCGCTCCGTGCACGGTCGCCCGCCCTGCGCGCAGCCCCGCGATAAACTCATCCACCGTCCGCGCCCCGCGAACCTCGGTATACGTCAGCCCAACTCCCGCCAGCGTATGCGCATCGCTCCCCCCGAGCCCAACCTTGCCCCACTTCTTCGCCAGCCGCGTCGCGCTCGCATTCGCTTCCGACCACATCGCGCCGTTCCGAACCTCAAACGCCGGCGCATACGAAGCGAACCAGCTGAAATCCTCTTCTTCCCGCCGCCCCGTCAGCCCCGAAAACACATGGTTCACGCTGAAAAACAGCTTCCGCTCCGTCAGGTACATCACCAGCGCGATAAAGTCCCGCCGCCGCTTCTGGATCTCGACGTGATCGCGCTCCTTGATGCCGTAAACGCCGAGGTGCATCTCCGTCCCGCTCGGCAACGTCACCGTCACCTCTTCGCTCAAAAAGAAGTCCGCGTGCCGCCGCAATTCCTCGCCCGCATCGATCGAGTCGTGGTCCGTAACCGTGACCACCGACATCCCCAACGCTTTCGCCCTCTCATACACCCCCGCCGGTTCGTTGTACGACTCCCGGCAGATGTGGCCGAGCCCAGGCGTGCTGCACATTCCCGACGCTGTCGTGTGAACGTGAAGGTCGCATCGCATGCCCCTATTCTGAATTGTTGATATGAACAATCAGTGAAGAGAGCACGAAACTTGCATGAATGTGCCCTCGGAACTCATTGAACACAAATCACTTCCGCCGTTATCCACATGGCATGTTGAGTGCCTTGCCGCAATTCCGAAAAACCAGTGCAACATTCCGCTCATGAAAAAAGTTCACATTCTTTTTCATGACGCCGGTGGCGGCCACCGCAACGCCGCCGTAGCCCTCCAAACGGTAATCGCCCAGCAGCAGCGCCCTTGGCAGGTCGAACTCGTTCAGTTCCAGGAGCTCACCGACAAACTCGACGTCCTCCGCCGCCTCACCGGCATCCGCATCCAGGAGCAATACAACACGCTCCTGCAAAACGGCTGGACCCTCGGCGCCACCACCCTCCTCCGCGTCCTTCAAGCCACGATCAAGACTTTCCATCGACCGATGGTCCGCCTCCTCGAAACCGCCTGGCGCAAAAATCCCGCCGACATGCTCATCTCCGTCATCCCCCACTTCAACCGCGAAATCTACGAGAGCTGGAGCAACGTCTGCCCCGGCAAGCCCTTCGTCACTATCATCACCGACCTCGCCGACTTCCCTCCCCACTTCTGGATCGAGCCCATCAAAGACCAATACGTCATCGCCGGTACCCAGCGCGCCGTCGAACAAGCCCGCGCCATCGGCCACGACGCCGCCCACATCTTTCCCACTTCGGGAATGATCCTCCGCCCCGACTTCTACGCCCCCGACAACCACGATCCCATCGCCCTCCGCAGCGAACTCGGCCTGAAGCCCAATCTCACCACCGCTTTCGTCCTCTTCGGCGGCCACGGCTCCAAAGTGATGTACGACATCACCGAGCGCCTCGACGCCGCCAATCTTCCCATTCAGCTCATCCTCATCTGCGGTCGCAACGAACAGCTCGCCGCCAAGC
The DNA here is from genome assembly GCA_963785605.1 of uncultured Acidobacteriota bacterium. Classification (GTDB taxonomy): domain Bacteria; phylum Acidobacteriota; class Terriglobia; order Acidiferrales; family UBA7541; genus Acidiferrum. The sequence continues at coordinate 133,066 of CAWAWE010000001.1, forward strand.
TCAAGGCTCGCCAGTGGCGCATCCCAACAGCCGTCCTCGGCTTCACCAAAGAAGTCCACAAATGGATGCGCGCCGCCGACTTCTTAATCGGCAAACCCGGCCCCGGCAGCATCGCCGAAGCCATGGTCCGCAAACTCCCCGTCTTGATCGAATGCAACGCCTGGACGCTCCCGCAAGAGCGCTACAACACAGAATGGGTAAAAGAACAACAGGTAGGCATCGTCCTAAAAAGTTTTAAAGAAGTAGTAGCCGGCGTAAACCAAATGCTAAACCCAACCACGCTAGCGACTTTCCAGCGCAACGTGTCCGCCCTAAATAACCAAGCCGTATTCGAAATCCCAGAAATCCTGGCCAAGCTCCTGGGCGAACCCACCCGTGCCGTGCCCCATTCCACCGAGTCGCAACAACCCGATCCCGTCGCCGCCCGGTAGCGCCGGCGCTCCCGCCGGCGTTTTTCCGCGCAGTCAACGAACCGCTCCCGTAGCCTCGTCACCACGCCAATACTCGTCACCACACCAATACTCTGTCATCCTGAGCGCCATCCGCAGGATGGCCGAAGGATCTCAGCCGACGCCCCACTAAAAACGCCAGCCCCCAACCACCAAAGTTGTAACTGGAATCGATCCTACCGTTACCGCGACTCGCCCGCCTGCGCCCCATCCACAGCCGCCCGCTCCGCGCGCCCCGGCCTCGGAAACCGCGGCCCCACCTTCGTAGCATCCTTCGAAATCTTACTCTTCGGCCGCGCACAAGAAGTTGCCCACCACCGCGACGCATACTTCGGCGTCTCGCACATCTTCACACACCCGCCGCGCGCCTTCGAAATCGCGCAATGGCAATAACACGCGCTATCCCGATGCGCCAAAAGCCCAGCGCCGTCCGCCCATGCGCTCCCAGCTAAAAGCGCCAGCGATGCCGCAATCGCCACCGCGCTTAAACCCGCCCGCTGTACCGCCGTTACAACCGCCTGCCGGAAGGAGTGCCAGTTCATACCGCAAGTCTGTGCCGCTTCCGAAAAAAAACCGATAGCCCTCAGCCCCACCAGATTCCGTTACAAAAGTAATAGGACTTTTCCCCTCGCGAACCTCCGTAAGCGATTGTAGGGGCGTGGTTTACTCCGCCCGGCGTACCCCGCGGCACCAACCGATCTGCCCACCCCCAACCGCGCCATTCCCGGTAACGCCGGCGTCCCGCCGGCGTTTTTCTGCCCCGCCGCCCAGGTCCACCCTTCCCGTTTCAATCCCCACCCAGTTCCAATCCGGCTTCAAAACACACTTCGCCACGTCCGCCTGACCGCCATCACCCAATTAACTCAAACATTTACAACAACTTCCAAAACCCAGCCCTCCTCCCTACTTGTGGCACCACTCCTGCTTTACTACCAGCCGTGGGCGCGTTTCGAATGGATGGACCGCCTGAGAGTAACGAAGCGGGGGGGAAGGGGCCTGCTCGTTACTACGGACGATTCATTCCCAACCTGCCTCTGAGAGGGAAGCTAGGATGGATGACCCCACGCAGCCGGTGTGAAAACGACGCTGGCTACGAAACGCGCCTTCTCGAGGCCCCCGATCCCAAGCGGGGGCCTCATTTTTTTCGCCCGCCCGCACCGCCACACCACTCCTCGCCGCTCCTCTTTCCAAGCCTAAAACCGCCGCACCATCCACGCTTTCAAGAAACAAAACTCATAAAATCCGATCACTTGCTTCCCCGTTACCTGCGCTACTTCCTCCCCAAATTCCACGTGCAAAAATGTCCCCAGCGCCGTCGTCTCGACCTTGATCACCTGCCCCTCAATCTCGCGCCCCGAAACCAGCCGCACTCTCACCAAAACACCGATCGGATAAGCTCGAACCCGCCCTACCTTGTAACCAGATGTTTTTTCGCTGATCTCGCCCTCCTGCCAACGATCTAGTGTGCCACGCGGCAACGTGAACTCATCGCCCTGACCTCGCGGCATTGGGCACACGCCGCAAGCCCCTTCACGTCGCGCAAGCCGCCTTGTGCAAAATAAAAGACCCGTCCGGAATTCGATCAGATGACGCCGATGGCCCAGCGGCTGAGGTTTAACGTCCAGGCTTTGCAGCAGTGACTCGGCTCACAGCAGGTCGTCGCAGGAAGGCGTTCGCCTTAGCGTTTTTCGCTCTTAGCCGCGGCACTACTCGCCTTTTGCTCCACCGGAAAAATCTCCACCAGCGTAATTACCGCCCCCTCGTGTTTCCCCTCCGCCGTCCGGTACGGCAGAATCCGCAACTGGTAGCCCTTGCCATCCTGAATCGGAATCTCTTTCTCAATCACCTGCGCATTCCCAATCACTTGGAGCACCATCTGTTGTAGGTTCGGAATCGCCACCGGCGGATTGATGTTCATAAACGGCCGCCCCACATCGCTAGGAATCAGCCCCAGCGTCTTTTGCGCCATGGGCGTCGATCTCCGAATCGTCGCGTCCGGCCCCAACATCACTACCGAAAGGTCGATGCTCGAAAGCAAATTCGTAAGATCGTTGTTCGCTATCGAAACATCCAAGTTCCGGATGCGCAGTTCGTCGTTCACCGTGCTCAGCTCTTCATTCGCCGATTGCAGTTCTTCTTTCGCGGTTTCTAATTCCTCGTTCGTGCTCTGCAATTCCTCATTGCTCGACAGTATTTCCTCGTTCGCCGACTGCAACTCCTCGTTCATCGCTTCCTGATTCTCGATGACCGACTGCAAATATTCCTTCGTCGCCGCCAGTTCGTGCTCCAGCTTCGTGATGCGCGCACTTCGAGACCTCGATGGCCTCCCGCTCGACCCGCGAACCTTTCGTCTTTCGTTCCACCTCGCCCAGAACGCCTTCTTCATGAAATACGATCATGAAGTACAGCTCTTTGGTCTGCCCCAGATGCAGCGCCATCACATCGAAGCCGACCAGCCGCGCCTTCGACTGCCCGTGCTCCCCCGTCCCGTTTCCATCCCCACTTCCCTCAACATCGCCAGTTCCATTCTTCAGCACAATTCCGTGCTTGTGGGTCGCCTCCCCTTCCTTCTTCGCCCGACCCAGCGCGTTTCGCAGCTCAATCGGTAACGCCTCCCGCGCCATCTTCAATATGTTCAGGCTCGCACGGCCCGGAGACAGCTTCAGGAACCGGCTCACGTTCCCGCGCGTATGCACTATTTCCAGTTCATCGTTGACGAAAACCGTCGCCGGCGCGAACTGCGTCACCAGCCGCCGGTCAAACTCCTTTTGCGCCTCGATATAATTCGAGCTCGAATCCGGAGGGCGAAGCGGTGTATTCACCGTTCCGTATTCAGGACGGTCCGCCGCGCGGTTCAGCGAAAATGTCACAGGCTGCCGGTTAGCCGAAGCCTTCCTGGAATAAATCTTGTGCGTGCGGTCCACGCTCGTGAAGAGATTGCTCGCCGAACCGACGCCCTCCGATGTCCCCAGCATCAGGTAACCGTGCATGCGCGTAGCATAGTGGAACAGCGAAACCACTTTGTTCTGCAAAATAGGTTCGAGATAGATCAGCAGATTCCGGCAGCAAATCAGATCCATTTGCGAGAATGGCGGATCGTTCAGCACGTTGTGTTGCGCGAAGATGCACATGTCGCGGATGCTTTTGCTGATGCGATAGCCGCCCTCGACGCGGGTGAAAAATCGCTTGAGCCGTTCCGGCGAAACGTCTCCTTGAATATTTTCCGGATAAACCCCGGCGCGCGCTTTGGTCACGCACAGCTCGCTCACATCCGTCCCGAAAAACTGAATCGACACTTGCGAGGCCCTATCGCCAAGATATTCCAGCAGGCTGATTGCCACCGAATATGTCTCTTCTCCAGACGCGCAGCCCGGCGTCCACACGCGTAGCACCGTTTCCGGATGACGCGTTTTCATGATCGACGGGAATACCTTGGATCCCAGCAGATCGAAACCCGACGGGTTGCGGAAGAAGCTGGTCACATTGATCAGCATGTCTTGATACAGCGACTTGATTTCACCGCTGTTCGAATGCACATAACGCACGTATTCGTTCAGCTGCTCAATCTTGTGAACCACCATCCGCCGTTGTATTCGCCGCAAAACCGTCGTTTGTCGGTAATGCGTGAAATCGACCCCGGTGGTCCTCCGCAGCGTCTGGAAAATGCTGTTCAGCGCTGCTCCATCCGAGGCTGGCACCACTGCTTCGGCGGCGATTGGCCTCTGCGCGTGGGGCAGCCGGGCAATCCGCGCCAGTTCGCGCGCGATTTGTCTCGGCGGCAGAACGTAGTCGATCGCCCCGGAATTCACCGCGCTGCGCGGCATGTTGTTGTACTTCGCCGTGCCATCGTCTTGCGCGAACGTCACGCCGCCCTGCGCCTGAATTTCCGTGATGCCCAGCGTGCCGTCCGATCCCGAACCCGACAGCACGACTCCAATCGATCGCTCGCGATACTCTTCCGCCACCGACCGCATGAAATTGTCGATGGGCATCGGTACGCCCCGCGACTCTTCGCGCGCGCGCAGTCGTAGTGTTTTGCCGGCGACCATCATCGAGGCATTCGGCGGAATCACATAAAAGTGATTCCGTTCAATCGCCATTCCGTTCATCACTTCCGAAACACCCATCGACGTCTGTTTCGAGAGCAGCTCCGTGAGCATGCTGTGGTGGTTCGGGTCGAGATGCTGGACCAGCACAAACGCCAACCCGGTATCGGCTGGCAGGGCTTTGATGAGTTCACCGACCGCTTCAATCCCGCCGGCCGACGCGCCAATCGCAACCAGCGTCAGATCCCCGTCGTCGCGCGGCGTGTCTTTCCCTTGCGATGTGTCCTTCCCGCTGCGAGAGCTCGCGCCTCTCGCATTGTTCTTCCCGGGAAAATTCTTGCTGCTAGGAGAGTTTTTGCTGCTCGGCGGGTTCTCGCGAATCGCGGCCTTTTTGCTACTCGGAGAGTCCTCGCCGCCTGCAATGCTTCTACCCGGCGATTTCTTTTCTCGAGTCTTTCGTTTCGCCATGTCGATTCGCTCTTTGGGCATCCAACTTATGGGTCAGTTCCCAACGCACGCTCAACACGCTTCTCACCGCGGGCAAGTGAGTCTGCGCATCAGTGACTTCCCCATCGCCGTGCGGATTCTAGTATTTCTCCCCAACCCGCACAATACGCCCGGTGACAACCAAAAATACAGCCGCTCAAAACTTCAACCAGACACCGCATTTGGGTGCCGCTCCCTCAGCTTTGAGAGGGTGCGGGTTTAGACGAAGCATTACTCCAAATCAATCCGACATCACTCTCTTTGCCCAAGCCGTAACCCGGTTTAGCCTTCGAATCGCATTCCTATCCTCGCGAATCCATTTGCCGCGGCTCCTCCGCCGGCGCCTTCAGCACCGGAGGCTTCATTTCTGTCGCCCACGCCCTCTTCAACGATTGCAGCACAAATGCATTGATCGGAATGTCCCGCCGCCGCGCTGCCACCCGGATTCTCTCGGCCTCGTCAACGCTGCACCGCACCAGAATTGCTGTCCTCGCGCCAGGCGTAGTCAGAGCGCGCCGGCTCAGAATCTGATTCGTGAACCGGAAGGTGCTCAGCTTCGCGAAAAGCCGATCGTCAATTTCCACCACTCGGAGCGTAATTTGCAACATATAGGCGCTAATCGTTCGCCGTTGTTTCTCCGCTTCCATGCGGACGCGTGTCGCTTCTTCGACGTTGCAGCGTATCAACAATGCAGTGCGATCCATCGTCCCCTACCTTCCATACTCCACCGTACGGCGCCCTGCTGGCTGGAGCGCTCCGTTTTGCATCCCGGAGCGCGGGCAGCGGTAAACGTCGGTGACGACCTTGTCTTGTGACATCCGGGTGTACCTGAGAGATTTCGACGCGCGCCAACTCGAGGGCAAGTCTGTGCTCGCTGCATTTCGGCGATACTCCCACCACACTCACTTCCTCAGCGCGAACGCCCTGCATTGTGTTCTCAAACTTTGATTACTCCAAATGATGATATCATTCGATATCATCACCGCTTCCGAGAGAGCTTCCCCCGCGGCGCACTCCCGCGTAACCCCTGCCCAGTTCATTCCCTTGACCACCGCGGATCTCGGTCAATAACTTCTCTGCATTGATCGAGCACAGGCGTGCCTCTTCGACTGCGCTTCGAATCGCGCGCCCGTGCCCGCACGATGTCACCCGCCACATGCAGCCTTCACCTCCAAAGCGCCTTGACATTCTAAGTAGTCCTATGGTAATATGTCTACCTGAACAACTGCGCGCTGATCGCTCCCCCGTCCACAAGCCAAGTATCAGAAACCAAAAACTTCGAAGACGCACACCTGCAAGCACGCTAGTTTCAATAACTTCCACACACTTGTTTCCCGGACTTCCCCAAGTCATTCATTCGCAGCCACTTACACACTCTTTAAAAAACGACGGGGGTATACCCCTCTTCGTCCCAAAACGGAACTCGAAGACGACCGCAGGGCGATGGAGGTCCATCGAATAAGGAAGGTCAATACGGAGCGCCGCTCTTCAGCGCCTCCTGTGTGATCGACGGGGGGCGACGGCTGGCTCGGCGCAGGTCGGCCCAAGCCGCTGGTAGGGGTGGGGTTAGTTAATCTTGCGGGTAACCGGAATTCGCGCCAGCCGAAGCACGTGCGACACTTCGGTCTCTTTTAAACGCGAAGCGTCATACTCAAACGTAAGGTGCTTCCGCTCATCGCTCACGCGAAACTTGCGCAACCCGTACGTGTTCGCGAACCCGCCCAAATCGTGCAGCTGCTCGTTGCTCAGCGGCGCTTGCAATTCGTAAGTAATTTCGACCAGTGTCATAGCCCGGCATTATACCAGCGACTTCAACCCCACGGCCGCCTGTTGATTGGATCGCATTTACTCCCTGCCATCCCGTAGCGATCGCTTCCCGGATCACGGGGTTAGACTCCAGTCGTACCCCGGGCCAATAGTCACCGCCTCTACTTTTCAAGCCCCTCCAAACCTCCTTCCTGGCATCGTTGACATCCAATAGCCCCATGGGGTATAGATAGCCGTAGGGGGTATACATGCCGTCCAAGGTTTCCGTCGCTCATTCCGCAACCCAGCACATCGCAAGTGCCGACTGCGCCTGCGCCATCGGCCCCGAGCGCAAAGCCGCCGGCGTCGATCCCGAACTAAAAACCGCTAACCTCAAGCGCTTGCGCCGCATCGAAGGCCAGGTTCGCGGCCTTCAAAAAATGGTCGACGAAGATCGCTACTGCGCCGACATCATCACCCAGGTCGCCAGCGTGCAGGAAGCTTTGCGCGGCGTCGCCCGCAACTTAATGCGCAACCACCTCCGTCACTGCGCCGCAAAAGCGCTGCGCAGCGGCAAGAAAGCTGAGTCCGAAGCCATGTTCGACGAGCTCCTCGAAACCATCTACGCGCACCTCCGCTGAGCGCGCTGCAAAATTCCGGCGACAACAAATTTGGCAACAAACAGAAACGCAAAAATGGAAAACGCAAAGAGCACCGCACAAATCGTAAGAGACCCAGTCTGCGGAATGTCCGTCGCTCCGCAAAAAGCCGCCGCCACAATCGAGTACGGCGGCCGGCCCTACTATTTTTGCTCCAAAGGCTGCGCTTCAAAATTCCAGCAGAATCCAAACAAATTTCTCGGCGCTGCCGGAGGCCCGACAACCGCGCCGCAGCAATCGCTGACGCAGATTGCAACTCCAGCAAACGCCCACTCGACGCACGACGCACAAAACAACGCGGCAGTCGCGGCGCATTCGTGCTGCTCGCAGACAGATCCGACTACTTCGACAAATTTGCAAGCGACCGATTCAAGGAGTTCAAGCGCAGCCGCGCCTGCGAAGTCCGGCCAAGGCGTCCGCTACACCTGCCCGATGCATCCGCAAATTGTGCAGATCGGTCCGGGCTCGTGCCCGATCTGCGGAATGGCGCTCGAACCGATGGATCCGCTCGCCGAAGTCGAAGCCGATCCCGAATACGACTCGATGCGCAAACGCTTTTTCATCGCGCTCGCGCTCTCCGCCCCACTGCTGGTGCTAGCAATGGGCGGCGATTCGCTGCTGACGAACGTCCCGACTGCAGCGCTGCGATGGCTCGAATTGTTGCTCGCGACTCCAGTCGTGCTGTGGTGCGGCGCGCCATTCTTCCAGCGATTTTGGGCATCGCTCGTAAATCGCAGCCCGAACATGTTCACGCTGATCGGCCTCGGCACCGGCGCCGCGTATTTCTACAGCGTCGTCGCCGTCCTGTTGCCACAAATTTTTCCGGCGTCATTGCGAGATGCAAACGGCGCGATTCCCGTATTTTTCGAGGCAGCCGCAGTCATCACAACGCTCGTGTTGCTCGGCCAAGTTCTTGAGCTGCGTGCGCGCCAGCAAACTTCCGGCGCGATCCGCGTGCTGCTCGATCTCGCTCCGCAACAGGCACATCGCATCATTGCGTCTGCAGATGCGAAGACTGGCAGTGGAACAAACGCCACCGAGCAAGACGTCACGCTCGACCAACTTGTTGCAGGCGACACATTGCGCGTGCGTCCCGGCGAACGCGTCCCTGTCGATGGCACAATTCGCGAAGGTGCAAGCGCCATCGACGAATCGATGGTGTCCGGCGAACCAATGCCCGTGGAAAAATCAGCCGGAGATAAAGTCACCGGCGGCACTCTCAACACCAGTGGCAGTTTCATCATGATCGCCGAACGCGTCGGCAACGAAACGACGCTCGCGCAAATCGTTAAACTCGTAAGCGAAGCACAACGCAGCCGCGCACCGATGCAGCGGCTCGCCGATAAAGTCTCTTCGTATTTCGTTCCCGCGGTTGTCGCCGCCGCTGCCATCGCTTTTGCCGTGTGGTTTTTCGTTGGACCGCAGCCGCGCTTCGCTCACGCGATGGTCGCCGCAGTCGCGGTGCTTATCATCGCGTGCCCGTGCGCGCTTGGATTGGCCACGCCGATGTCGGTAATGGTCGCAGTCGGACGCGGCGCGCACGCTGGCGTGCTGGTGCGCAACGCCGAGGCTCTGGAAACACTCGCGAAAGTGGATACCCTCGTCATCGATAAAACCGGAACGCTCACCGAAGGCAAGCCAACCGTCGACAACGTGACCGCGTTTGAATCCGGCGGACTGAGCGATACCGAAATCGTACGCCTCGCCGCCAGTCTGGAAGCGGCGAGCGAGCATCCTCTAGCCCGTGCAATTGTTCGCTCCGCTCAAGACAAGCAGTTGGCTCTCGCGCCGGTTTCGGATTTTCACGCAACGGCAGGCGGCGGCGCCGAAGGCCGCGTCGAAAATAAAAACATTCGCGTCGGCACGCTGAAATTTCTTGCAAACGGCGGCGTGGACACTTCCCTTGCGAGGACCCGACCTTCTGCGAACGAATCCGCGACGCTCGCTTTCGTCGCAGTCGAGGGAACCCTCGCCGGAGCGATTTCGTTGAGCGACCCGATCAAGGCCTCCGCGGAGGCAGCGATTCGCGAACTTCGGGCCGATGGCATACATATTGTCGTGGCGACCGGCGATCGACGCGAAGTGGCTCAACGCGTAGCGCGCGAACTGGGCATCGACCAGATCGAAGCCGAAGTACAACCGCTGCAGAAAGCACAGATTGTGGAGCGTCTACGCAAGCAAGGGCACGTCGTTGCAATGGCTGGAGACGGAATCAACGACTCCCCTGCTCTGGCTGCGGCGGACGTTGGCATCGCGATGGGAACGGGCACCGATGTCGCCATCGAAAACGCCGGCATCACTCTGTTGAAAGGCGATCTGCGCGGAATTTTGCGCGCGCGACGGCTCAGCCGCGCGACGATCGGCAACATCAAACAGAATCTTGCCTTCGCGTTTCTCTACAATACGCTGGGCATTCCGCTCGCGGCCGGCGTTTTGTATCCGGCGTTCGGGTGGTTGCTGTCGCCGATGATTGCCAGCGCCGCGATGAGTCTGAGTTCAGTTTCGGTGATCGGCAACGCGCTGCGGCTGCGCAGAGTAGATTTAAACTCCTAAGCGGGAGGATCCGTGAAGGTCATTCTGTTTGGCGCAACGGGCATGGTTGGGCAGGGTGCGCTGCGCGAATGCTTGCTCGATCCCGACGTCGCGGAAGTGTTGGTGATCGGGCGCACCCCGATCGGACGCGCGCACGCGAAGATTCGCGAGATCGTGCACAAGGATTTGTACGACCTCTCGCCGATCGCGTCGCAACTCGCCGGTTACGATGCCTGCTTCTTCTGCCTTGGGGTGTCGTCGGTGGGCATGAGCGAAGCCGACTATACGAGGGTCACGCATGACTTGACGCTCGCGGTAGCACACATTCTTGCGCAGCAGAATCCACAGATGGTTTTCCTCTATATTTCGGGGACTGGCACCGACAGCACCGAACGCGGCAAGACGATGTGGGCACGCGTCAAAGGCCGCACTGAAAATGAATTGCTGCGCGAACCGTTTCGCGCGGCGTACATGTTGCGGCCCGGATACATTCAGCCGATGCACGGTGTGAAGTCGAAGACCCCGCTGTATCGCGTGTTTTACGTGGTGCTGAGCTGGTTGTATCCAGTCATCCGGCTGATTGCGCGAAAGTATGCGATCACAACGGAAGACCTTGGCCGCGCGATGATCAAGATCGCGAAGTCGGGCGCGCCGAAGCCCATCCTGGAAAATTCCGACATCGAAGCGCTCAGCCTCTCTCGCTGAAACGTTTCCCGCTCAAGTACACAGGTGAACTGCCGCCGCCCTCGCGACGGGTGTACCATCGGTGCGTTTCGATTCGGGGGCCACGTGGACAGAACAATTTCGCGGCGAACGTTTGCGAAAACGCTAGGTGCGACTGGGGCTGCGGTCGCCGTCGGCGCGACACTCGGTAATCCCCTCGCGCGGACTGCGATGCCTGGCCAAGATGCCCCGCACGTAAATTTTCCGGCGGCAGCGCGGGATCGGCTGGCAGTGGCAGCCTGGCCGTTTCGGGCATACATCAATTCTCCAACAAATGGTGATCGCGATCCGAAGAAGCCCGGTATGGATCTGAAAGACTTCGGTGCGTACGTCGTGAAGACGTTCGAAGTACGCGGCATCGAACCGTACAACTTGCATTTTTCTTCGACAACGCCGGAATACCTACGGGAGTTCAAGGAGCGGATCGGCATGGCGAACGCGCATGCCGTGAACATCGCCGTCGATCAGGAAAAGAGTTTTTACGATGCGGATCGCGCGACGCGACAAGCTGCGGTTGCATACGCGAAGAAATGGATCGACATCGCGGTGGCAATCGGGTCGCCGAGCATTCGTACCAACATTGCGCCCGCCACAAACACCGAGCCAAACTTAGCGAACGCAGTGGAGAGCATGAAGGAAATCGCGGCGCACGGAGCGTCGCGGAACGTTGTCGTGCACATGGAGAACGACAATCTTACGAGCGAGGATGCGTTTTTCATCGTCAAGATTATTGAGGGCGTGGACAATCCTTATCTGCATGCGCTGCCGGACTTTGCGAATTCGATGATGAGCGGTGATGCGGATTTTGCGTATCGCGCGATCACGTCGATGTTTCAGCATGCTTACGGGATTTGTCATGTGAAGGATGGGGACTTCGCGCAGAACGGGAAGGATTATCCGATCGATCTGGCGAAGACCTTTGGGATTCTGAAGGCGAGCGGGTATCGCGGGTACTGCTCGATCGAGTACAGCGGTGCGGGCGATCCGCATGAGCCGACGACGAAGTTGATTGCAGAGAGTGTCAAATATTTGGATTGAGTGGTGACGCTTGGGAGGACGTTATGGCGGGACAGAGTATCGAGCGGCGGGAGATGTTGCGGATTTTGGCGACGGCTTCGGTGGCGGCGGGGTTTGCGGGATTCAGCAAGTGGGCGTATGCCTGCGAAGAGGTCCATGCGGCCGGGCGCGGCGTAGAGCAGATCAAAAGCGCGACATATACGCCGCAGTTTTTCTTTGCGGATGAATATCCGATGGTCGAGCGGCTTTCGGAAATGATTATTCCGAGCGATGGCGGTGCGGGCTCGCGCGAAGCAGGTGTGGCGGAATTCATCGACTTCATGGCGTTTCACGACGACAGCTTGCAGTATCCGTTTCGGCTTGGATTGAGCTGGATGAATGCGCATTCCGAGCGACTATACAAGAAGAGATTTATGGATCTCACAGACGCGGAGCAGACCGAACTGCTGCGCCATCTGGCGTACAAGAAAGAATTTCGCGACGGCGAAGAAGATGGCCGCGCATTTTTCGATTTGATGCGCGAATACACGACGATGGGCTTTTACACCTCGCGCGTAGGGCTGGAAGAGTTGGATTGCCCCAGCTTGAAGTTTTACAACGCCTCGCCGGCTTGCCCGCACGTGGACGATCGCGAGCACAAGCATTTGCCGTCGCCAAAATACTAATCACGCCGAAACGAGGGACCCCAGGACATGGCAAAACAAATTTACGACGTGATTGTGATCGGCACGGGAGCCGGCGGCGGCATGGCGATCAAAACGCTCTGCGAGGCCGGACTGAAGGTGTGCGCGCTGAACGCCGGACGCAAGCTCGATCCCGCGAAGGATTTCAAAAATCACCGCATGCCGTACGACATGAAGTTTCGCGGCTACAACGATCCAAAGAAGCGCGCGCAATCGTACGGCTACATGGACAACGAATACACCGCCGGAATCTGGGAACACGAAATCACGTACACGACGGCGCCGGGAACGCAGTGGATGTGGCCGCGATGCTTCGCCGTCGGAGGGAAAACGAATTTCTGGGGTCGCAGCGCGGCGCGCATGGGCGAAATCGATTTCCAGGCCGCGAGCCTCGACGGGTTCGATTCGAATTGGCCCGTGAAATATGACGAGATCGCGCAATATTACTCGCGCGTCGAGCGGTTGATCGGAGTGGCGAGCACGGTGCAGGGCCGGCCGAGCAATCCAGATGGCGAATACATTCCGCCGATGAATTTTCGCTGCTTCGACTGGATTTTGAAGTCGGGCGCGGACAAATTGAACGTGCCGTACCTGCCGGATCGCGAAGCGCAGCTCACGCAGGAACACAATGGGCATCCCGCCTGCCACTATTGCGGAAATTGCACGGAAGGTTGCGACATCGGGGCGTTTTTCTCGTCGCCGCGATACTTATTGCCCGCGGCGGAGGCGACGAAGAATCTGGAGCTGCGGACGAACGCGCTGGCGAAAAATATTCTGGTCGATGAAAAGGGACATGCGGCGGGAGTCGCGTACATCGACCGGAACACGAAGCAAGAGGTCGAGGTCTATGGACGCGCGGTGGTTGTGGCGGCTTCGACCGTGGAGAGCGCGCGCATCATTCTGAATTCGAAATCGCGCCACTGGCCAAATGGAATCGCGAATTCGAGCGGGCAGGCCGGGCGCAATCTCTGCGATCACATTTATGGTTCGACTGCGTATGGATACTTACCGCAACTGCTCGGGCAGCCGGCGTTTCCCGACAATGTTTCGACGGCAGAAATCGCGTGGCTTCCCCGCTGGCAGAATCTAAATAATCCGCACGAAGAGGCGTTTATCCGCGGCTATTCAATGTATCCCGACGGAGGCTGCGGCGAGTTTCCGGAGTTGCGCGGCATCGAGGGATTCGGCGCCGAGTTTAAGCGCGAAGTAAAACGGAAGTATCCGGCGCCGGTGAATTTGGGGATTCAGGCTCCTTCTCTGCCGAGCCCGACGAATTTTGTCGATATTGATCCCGAGGTGAAGGATGCGTTCGGGATTCCGGTTGCGCGCATGCATTTCCGATGGGGCGAGAATGAATTGAAGATGTGGGAGCACGGGAAACAAGTTAGCCGCGAGATATTCCACGCGTGCGGCGCGGAATACGAAGGGTGCAGCGAGCATCCGGAGATTCCGGGGTGGAGTTTACACGAGACGGGAACGCTGCGGATGGGTGATGACCCGAAGCATTTTGTGACGAATAAATTTGGTCAGACGCATGATGTGCCGAATTTGTTTGTGGCGGATGCGAGTTTGTTTTTGAGTTGTACGGACAAGACGACGACACTTTCGATTCTGGCGTTTTCGATGCGGGCGAGTGAGTATTTGGCGGATCAGATGAAGACCGGGAAGTTGGGCGCGTAGGGCAGAATGTCGATGCTAACGAGAGCAGCGAGGCAATCCGCATTCGCTGTGCGGAGCGAGCCCCACAAAAACCTTGCGGCACCGAGGGGTGCTAGCTGGTTGGGGCGGGAGACGTCCCACCTCACAAACCGCACCCTCAAAAACCCAGAGTGCGGCACCCGGCGGTGGCCGGGTGGAGCGAGCCCCGGCCCTAAAAGACAAAGTCAAAAACGCCGGCAGGATGCCGGCGCTACCACGGAGGGGCATTCGCGGTTGGCGAATACGACGATTAGCCGCCGTGGGATTCTTTGTGGGTGCTGACGGCGTTGCCGTCGTCGCGGTTTAGTTTGCGGAAGACGATGGTGGAGACGACGGTCATTGCGCCGAGGACGTAGAAGGCGTGGTGAACGCCGCGAATGAAGACGGGCGAATTTCCGCGCGCGGTGGTGGGCAAGAAGAACGCGGTGATCAGCGAGGCAGAGGCGACGCCGAAGCTGATCGACATTTGCTGCGCGGTGCTGGCGATGGAGCTGGCGGCGCTGGCTTCCTCTTCATCGATTTCGGCGTAGACCAGCGTGTTCATGCTGGTGTATTGCAGCGACGTGAAAAATCCATAGACAAAAAGCTGAATCACGATCAGCCAAACAGGTGTGCCTACACCGATCGTGGAGAAGCCGAGAATCATCGCGCCGATGATGAGCGTGTTGGAGACAAGCACAGCGCGGTAGCCGAAGCGCGCGAGAATTTTCGGCATTGTCATTTTCAGGCTCATCGCCGCGATGGCCTGCGGCATCATCAGCGCACCCGACTGAATCGGCGTGAAGCCGAGGCCCACCTGATAGAGCAGCGGAAACAGAAACGGCATGCCGCCGATACCGAGGCGCGTGACGAAACTGCCGACTACCGAGGCGCGAAACGTGCGAATGCGAAAGAGCCCAGGCGCAGCAGCGGATGCGTGGTTTTCGATGCGTGCAAGCCGTAGGCGGCGAGCAGCACGAACGACAAGACGAGCAAGCCGACGATTTCGCGCGTGCTCAGCGTGTGCTCGCCAAAGACTTCGAGAACATAGGAGAGCAGCGCGACGCCGGAGCCGAAGAGAATGAGCCCGACGACATCGAGCGGATTGGTGTGCTCTTCGCGATAGTCGGGCAGATGGCGATAGACGAGATAAAGGCCGACGAGCCCGATCGGCACATTGACGAAGAAAATCGACGCGCCAATGGAAATAGCCAACGATGAGGCCGCCGGCGATCGGGCCCAGCATCGGTCCGATGAGGCCGGGGATGGCGACGAAACTCATCGCGCGGATGAGTTCGGATTTCGCGAACGTGCGCACCATCGTGAGGCGGCCGACCGGAACCATCATGGCGCCGCCGCAGCCTTGCAAGATGCGGCACGCGACGAGCTCGTGGATGTTGGTGGAGAGGCCGCAGAGGAACGAGCCGAGCGCAAAAATGCCGATGGCGGAAGAGAAAACGCGGCGCGTGCCGTAACGGTCGGCCATCCAGCCGCTGATGGGGATGAAGACGGCGAGGCTGAGCGTGTAACTGGCGAGCACGGACTTCATCGCGAGCGGCGCGACGTGCAGCGCGCCGGCGATGGTGGGGACGGCGGTGTTGAGAATCGTGGTGTCGAGCGACTCCATGAAGAATGCGACCGCGATGAGCCACGGAAGGAGGCGGCGGCTGGAGTCGGCTAACGTTGCCGGCGATGGCGCGGATGACGGCGCTTCGATGGGATTGGTTGTGCCGACGTTGGCGGGAGCGGTTGGTGGCATGGTGGGCGCGTTCGTTGGATGGATCGAGACGCACGAAGGTTTCTGACTCGGCGAGCATCCACCCGCTTTAGCGCACGAAGTCTTTTGCAAACTCTGGCGACATCGATTCCATTGTTGGTCGTTTATGGATTGATAACAACGCGTCGCAGACAACTGCGGCGCATGTTAATCTCGGTCCAACCGCACTCAACAAGAAGTCCCGACAAGAATCTGGCAGAATTGCTTCCCGCATTTTTGCGAATGTGTGGGCGGTTTGTCTCGACGGAAAGTATCCAGGGTGATTCATGAATTCGCCCGCGCGAATCGTTTCAGGTTTGGTCCTCGCTTTGTGTTTAGTAGTGTTGCCCAGCAGGGGCCTCCGCTCAGACGGCCGCAGGCGGTTCAGAGTGTCACAACAGCCATCGACACTCAGGATCTGAAGATACTTCATGGCAATATTCATCCGCTGGCGAGAGCAGAGTTTGATGAGGGCGCGGTGTCCGATGCGCAAGTCTTGCATCGAATGTTGCTCTTACTGCAGAGGAGTCCGGAGCAAGAAACGGCGCTCCAGCAACTCCTCAGCGATCAGCAGAATAAGTCTTCGGGGTCGTATCAAAGCTGGCTGACGCCCGCACAGTTCGGCGCACAGTTCGGGCCGTCGGACGCGGACATTCAAGCGGTGACTCAGTGGTTGGCGTCACAGGGTTTCAGCAACGTAGTGGTCAGCGCCGGGCGAACCGCGGTTGAGTTTTCCGGCAATGCGGGTCAGGTGCGCGACGCATTTCATACCCAGATTCGCCGGTACGGCGTCAAAGGAGCGATGCATTTCGCAAATGCTGCCGATCCGGCGATACCAGCGGCGCTCTCGCCTGTCGTGGCAGGAATTGTGTCGCTGAACAACTTTCCGATTGAGTCGCACCTGCAGCTGCTGGGGACATTTCAGAAATCGTTGAAGACCGGGGAAACGCAGCCGCTATTTCACATTTTCAGTGCGGCGGCGGACACTGCTTCGGGATCGGGCCGGCAGACTTCGCGAAAATCTACAACTCGCAGCCGCTGCTGAGTGGTTCGCCGAAGATTGATGGAACCGGGCAAGGGATCGCGATCGTCGGCGAAAGCAATATCAATGTGCAGGACGTGAAGGATTTTCGAACGATGTTCGGCCTGTCGCAGAATTTTTCTGCGTCAAACGTGATCGTGAATGGTGAAGATCCGGGGATCAACGATTCGGAAGTCGAATCCGATCTCGACGTGCAGTGGGCTGGGGCGGTGGCACCCGGAGCGCGAATCGACTTTGTGACATCGGCATCGACGGAGACCACGCCGGGAATCAATCTTTCCGCACTTTACATCGTCGATCACAATCTTGACGCAGTGTTGAGTGAAAGCTTCGGTGGATGCGAGAAGACGATCGGAACGACATTCAATCAATTTTTCAATTCGCTGTGGGAGCAGGCGGCGGCGCAAGGCATTACCGTTGCCATTTCCGCCGGCGATAACGGATCCGCGGGCTGCGACAATTTCAACACGCAGGACACCGCGACAGGGGGCCTGGCAGTGAGCGGGTTCGCTTCGACGCCCTACAACGTGGCGGTCGGCGGCACGGATTTTGACCAGGCGAGCAAAATTCCGACGTACTGGAACACAACGCAGACATCGACAACGACGCTGCCGATACCTGCTTCGGCGAAATCGTACATACCGGAAATTCCATGGAATGACACGTGCGCCGGAACCGGAATCAGCGGGTGCACCACCGCGAATGCGAAAGGGATCACGGCGGGCAGTGGAGGCGTGAGTACGCTGTATGCCAAGCCATCGTGGCAGGCGGGCAAAGGTGTGCCAGCCGATGGACATCGAGACGTGCCGGACATTTCGCTATTTGCGGGGGCGGGCTCGAACTTCAGCTTTTACATCATTTGTCAAAGCGATGCGACGCAGGTTGCGAACTGCAATCTGAACGAGTTTCAAATTACGTTCCAAGGCGTCGGCGGGACTTCTGCGTCAACTCCTGCATTCGCCGGAACCATGGCATTGGTCAACCAGAAGCTGGCAACGGGTTCGAACCCAAAGCCGCGGCAAGGAAATGCGAACTATTACCTGTACGCGCTTGCGCAACAGCAGGTCACCGCGAATCTGAGCTGCAATTCATCGAGTTCGCCGGTGGCGGGTTGCGGCTTCAACGATGTGACGAAGGGCAACAACGACGTACCGTGCGCGGGCGCGAGTACGAATTGCAGCGGCAAGGTCGCGGGCACACCAGGTGTGCTCGTCGCAGCCGCCGCGCCGACGACGCCTGCGTACACGACGACTGCGGGGTACGACATCGCGACAGGGCTCGGCTCGCTCAATGTGCAGAATGTTGTGAACAAGTGGTCGTCAGTAAATACGACGAGCACGACGACTGCATTGACGCTGAACGGCGGCGCGGCGGTGAACATCACGCATGGAGCGGCGGTTCCCTATCAGATTTCAGTTGGGCCCGCTACGGCGAGCGGAGATGCATCGCTGGTCGCGACGCCGACCGGAAACACGACGGGCATCGGACCATTCACTCTGAGCGGCGGAGCGGTAAGCGGAACGACGACACAATTGCCGGGAGGGACAAGTTACAACGTGGTGGCGCACTATGAAGGAAATGGCACGGACGCGCCGAGTGATTCGTCGCCGGTGTCGGTGACAGTCGCCGCAGAGCCCAGCAAAGTTTTCATCACGGTGCCGACGTTCGATCCGGAGACGGGGCAACAAACGGGAGCGACGCCGACGTCAGTGGTTTACGGTTCGCCCTACATTTTGCGCGGGGATGTCACGAACGCGACAGGTTCGTTGAGCGCGCTGTGCAAACCGCCGAGCTGCCCCAGCGGCACGGTCACTTTCGCCGACAGTGTGGGAGGCGTAAGCCAAGGCGCGCCGAATAGCGGAACGTTTTCGCTGAACAACAGTGGATACACTGAGAATCTGCCGGTTCAACTCCCAGGCGGGGCCAATACCATCACGGCGACGTACGCCGGCGATGGCAGTTTTTCGGCGTCCGCGGCTCCCGCAACGTACACGCTGAATGTGACGCCTGAGCCGACGAAGATGAGTCCTCCGGTGGATTCGAACAACTTCGTTGGGGATCCAACCGCCGCCACCTCATTCCTGATCACGAATTTGCTGACCGGCGCGACACCGAGCGGAACGATTACGTTTTTTGACGGCGCGACACAGCTACCTGGCACCGTCACTTACTCTTATCGAGCGGGCGGCACCGGCGGTCTCGACGCCAGTGAGAGCGGAAACCTGCCCGTGACGTATCAGACTTCGGGCCCTCACGTCATCACAGCGAGGTATGGCGGGGACGCAAACTACGCACCTTCGACATCGCCCGGCTATACACTACGAGTTCTGTGGCATACGTCGCTGACGCTTACGCCGGCCACCAACGTCGTTGACTACGGCCAACGCGTTCAAGTCACGGCAACCGTAACCACGAAAGGCAAGACACCGGTCATCACCGGTAGCTTCTCAATATCCGCCACGGGTCCAGACGCGGGTAAGTCATATCCCGGAACGGTCAGCGTGGACGTCAACGGGAACCAAACACTGTCCGCAACATTTACTGAGGATCCAGGCACGACCGGCGGAATCGGCGTCAATTACTCCGGAGACGCCAACTATGCCGGGGGTAGCCTTGCCGGTCAGGTCACCGTTAACTTGCCCGATTACTCGGTGACGCCGAGTACGAGCCCAATCGTGCTGACCGCAAACCAGGAGACTGTGAGTACGACGATAACGCTGACACCGACAAATTCAATCGCTAGCACGGTAACGCTGCAGTGCCAAGTAGCATCCATCTACGACACCTCATGCAGTGTCACTCCTGCATCGGTCCCCCTGAACGGCCATCCCGTGAACGTAACACTTACGATCGCCGCCGATGGAAGTGGTATCAATCCTCAGAATGTTCCAAGGGCGAAAGCGAAGCGGAGGGGACTCGTATCGGTATGGCACAGTGGTGATTGGTGGGATTCCGGTTGGGCAATTCTGGCGTTAATGATGCTGACGTTGGCATGTTGGCCGGGCAACTCGAAGTCTCGGTCATATCGTGTCCGGTTCGCCATGTCTTCAGTGCTGATGATGGCGATAGGATGCGGTGGCGGTTCGAGTTCGAGTGGCTCCGGAGGTTCGACGGGCGGAGGATCGACTGGCGGAGGAGCTTCAGTGCCGGTCAACCCAACGGTAACCATGACGCTTGCCAGTTCCACAACGACTGTAAACACCAGGGTAAATGCGACCGCGAAGGTCACAGCGAGCAAGACTCCGACGGGGCTACTCGAATTCGATGCGAATAATGACCTCGCGACCTTGTCGGGTGCGAGTTCCCTGACGAACGGATCCGTGACTTCTTCTCTTCAAGCCCAAGCCATAGGTTTCTATCAGGTGTATGCGCAATATTTGGGTGACCCGAACATCAATGCGGGACGGTCTGCGACCACGCCGCTGACGGTAACGGGCGATGGAAATATCTACGTGAACTCGACGAATGCAGTGGGATCGCATTCGACGAGCATAGCCGTGCAGGTGCAGTGAGTTCTTTCGAAGTCGGGGCGGAGTTTGCCTAACTAGCGGACTCTGGTAAACGCGGAGGCGTCGCTTAGGAGTGGGCGAGCAGCTTGTCGAAGTAGGCGAGCATTTCCGGCGAATCCCACTGCTGGTAGCCGATGATTTTGCGGGCGATTTTGCCGTTGCGGTCGATGATGTAGGTTTCGGGGACCATCACGGTGCCGTAGGATTCGGCGATGGCGCTGCGATTTTCTTTTGTGGCGGGATCGCGATAGGTGGGGTAGTTGATGGCGTGATCGAGCAGGAATTTTTTGTAGGCGGCGTCGTCTTCGTCGGCGGCGACGCCGAGCACGACTGCGTTGTGCGCGGCGATGTGTTGCTGGAGGCGATTGAGTCCAGGAGCCTCTTCGATGCAGGGCTGGCACCACGAGCCCCAGAAATTGAGGACGACAACTTTGCCGCGCAAGTCGGACAGATGGGTGGATTTGCCGTCGAGCGTGAGCGAGAAATCGCGTGCTCTGCTGCCGGCGATGGAGGCTTCGCCCTGCCGATAACTGGGCATCGCGAAGACGAGAATTACGGCGGCGGCGGCCGCGATTGCGGCCCAATTTGCGAGTTTTCGACTCAATCCCGTGAGGCCCATCGAGTGTTATACTAGCGTATCCCCGAGTGGTTCGGAACGCCTGGTTCGGCTGAGGGGTTTTCTCGCAGTTGCAGCCGGTTGGCCGCCCGTTCGGGCGAGCTTCCGCCGAATCTATCCATGTCCAACACAAAGCCAAGTTCAGAAAAACAGGGTGAGGAGTCTCTTGGCGCTGAAGCCCCGGCCAAGGCTGCGGCTCGCGTTGGTGAATTTGTGACCGAGCCGTGTATTTCGGCGATTGTGCCGGCGCGGAATGAAGAGGCGGTGATTGGCGCCTGCGTGCGCGGGCTGGCGGAGCAGCCGGAAATTGCAGAAATTTTGGTGGTGAACGATCAGTCGAGCGACGGGACAGTCGCGGCGGTGCGGCGAGCGGCGGCGGAAATTCCGAAACTGAAATTGCTGGAGACGGGCGGGCTGCCGGACGGCTGGGTCGGGAAGAACAACGCCGTGTGGCGGGGAGCGGCGGAGGCTGGGCAACGGTGGCTGTTGTTTACGGATGCGGACGCGGAGTTGCTGCCAGGAGCGGCGGCGCGCGCGTTGCAGATTGCGCAGGAGTCGAATGCGGCGCTGATTTCGTTTTCGCCGGAGCAAGTGACCGAGACGTGGTACGAGAAGGCGCTGATTCCGTTTGTGTATTGCCGTCTGGCGCGACAATTTTCGTTCAAGGATGTGAATGATCCAAAGAATCGCGCGGCGGCGGCGAATGGGCAATTTCTAATGATACGGCGCGATGTTTACGATGCGATCGGTGGCCATGCGGCGATTGCGGGCGAAGTCTTGGAAGATGTGGCGCTGGCGAAAAATACGAAGAGCGCCGGGTATCCGATTTGGTTTGGCCCGGGCAAGGGCGTGGTGAAGGCGCGGATGTACCGGTCGTTTGCGGCAATGCGCGAAGGGTGGAAGAAAAACTTGTATTTGCTGATGGGCGGATCGCGTGCGGCCACGTATCGCGAGTTTTTTGGGGCGGTGCCGTGGATTCCATTTTTACTGATTTTACTTGGTTTTTTTATGCCATTCGCGCTGATGGCCGGGGTGGTGTTGCTGCTTGTGCGCCAGGCGGGTTATGGGTTCGATCTGCGGAGTAACCAATTCAGTGGGTCGCTCATCCTCTACTATGTGCCCGCCGTACTTATATATAGCGGGGTTCTGTTTGGGTCGTATCGCGCGTATGCCAGGGGAACGGTAGCTTGGAAAGGGCGCGAGATTTCGGTCGGAACGCCGGGAGCGGCGCGATAATTGTTTTTGAGATTCTGATGCGCTGAGAGGATTCTGAGCGACTCGATATGGTTCTGCTGACACGCAAAATCGAATTTTCGGCTTCGCACCGGTACAACAATCCGGCGATGTCTGAGCAGGAGAATCGGCGCGTGTTTGGAAAATGCAACAACCCGCATGGGCACGGGCACAACTACACGCTGGAAGTCACGGTAGCAGGCGAGCCTGATCCGGTGACAGGAATGGTGGTTGATCTCGCCGATCTGAAGAGGATTTTAGAGCAGGAAATTATGCGGCGGATGGATCACCGGCATTTAAATTTTGAAGTCCCGGAGCTTGCGGAGCAGATTCCGACCTGCGAGAACGTGGCGCGCGTGATCTGGAATTTGCTGGAGCCGAAGATTACGCAGGGGCGGCTGCATCGCGTGCGGCTGTACGAGTCGCCGGATTTGTATGCCGATGTTTATCGCAATGGATCCGGGCGCGGCGGGAGCGCAGCATGACGACGGCGCGCGACGGTGAGCCGAAGATTGAGCTGGGGCGCCGGTATCGATTTGCGGCATCGCACCGGCTGCACAGCGCGCAGATGAGCGATGCGGAGAACGCGCGGATTTATGGCAAGTGTAACAACGCGTGCGGCCACGGACACAACTACATTGTTGAAGTCAGCGTGTCGGGCGATGTCGATCCCGCGACGGGGATGATCGCGAATCTGGCCGACCTGGATGAGTTCGTGCAGCGCGAAGTGATCGAGCCTTTCGATCATCGTTCGCTGAATGAAGAAGTCGATGCGTTTCGGGCCGAAGTGCCAACGACAGAGAATTTGTGCATCGAGATTTACCGGCGCTTAAAGCCGTTTCCGAAAGCGAAGCTCGAGCGCGTGCGCGTCGAAGAGACGTCGAACAACAGTTTTGAATACGCAGGAGAAAGCGGTCAGCGGTTCGATGTAGCACAGTGACGGTGCTGAAAGGACCCAGGGGATGAACAAGCCAACGGAAGAAATCCGGCTCGATGAAGGCAAGCCACGCGACGCGAAAACGATCGCGTGTCACATGCGCGAAATTATCAAGGAAATCGGCGAAGACCCCGACCGCGAAGGGTTGAAGAAGACGCCGGAGCGGTTTGAGAAGGCGCTGAAGTTTTTGACCAGCGGGTATCGCATGGACGTCGATCACTTGCTGAATGGCGCGACGTTCAGCGTGGCCTATGACGAGATGGTGGTGGTGAAGGACATCGAGTTTTTCAGCCTGTGCGAGCACCACCTCCTTCCCTTCTTTGGAAAGGCGCATATCGCGTATCTGCCGACGAAGAAAGTGATCGGGCTGAGCAAAGTCGCTCGGCTCGTGAATATGTTCGCGCGGCGGCTACAGATCCAGGAACGGATGACGAGCGAGATCGCGGACACGATTCAGGAGAAAATCGCACCGCAGGGTGTCGGCGTGATCATCGAGGCGCGGCATCTGTGCATGCAGATGCGCGGCGTTGAAAAGCAGCATGGCCAAGCGGTTACGAGCGCGATGCTGGGTGAATTTCGCACCAACAAGCAGACGCGCGATGAGTTCCTGGCACTCGTCAGGAACAGCAAAGGCTGAGCCTTTCCGGGCAATACCAGCGCAATACCGGCCATTTCAGCGGATTTTTGCGCTTGCGGGCTACTATCGGCTCGCCACTCATTTCACGAATAGCAAGAAGCGGAATTTCACCGCGCTGCCAGACTTGCCTGTAATCTAATGCTGTGTTCAACTCGGGCGCACGAAGTGACGCATGATCGGGCGAGCGATCTCTCACTACTCCATCACGGAAAAACTGGGCGAAGGCGGGATGGGCGTCGTATACCGCGCGCACGATTTGACGCTCAAACGCGACGTCGCGCTCAAATTTCTGACGCTCGATCGGCTGGAAAAAGATCCGCAAGCTCGCGAAAAAGTGCTGCGTGAAGCGCAGACCATCTCGGCGCTGAATCACCCCAACATCTGCACAATCTATGAAGTAGGCGAAGACGACGGCCAGCCGTACATCGCGATGGAATTTGTGGAAGGCCATTCGCTGATGCAGGAGGTGCTGACCGGGCCGCTGTCGCCCGACGTCGTCGTGCGTTACGGAACGCAGTTGGCGGACGCGCTGGCGCACGCTCATGAACGCGGGATCGTTCATCGCGACTTGAAATCGGGGAACGTGTGGATGACGCCCTCGGGGCGATTGAAGCTGCTGGATTTTGGACTGTCGCAACGGGTTGTCGACCGGCGGGTCAGCGAAGACACAACAAAATTTGACGGCGGCTGGGACGACCAGCACGCGGTGACCGGAACGCTGGCGTACATGGCGCCTGAGCTGTTGCGCGGGCAAGAAGCCGATGCGCGCAGCGATGTGTGGGCGCTGGGCGTGGTGTTGTATGAAATGGCGACCGGCAAGCGGCCGTTTCATGGAACGACGGCCTACGAATTGAGCGCATCGATTTTGCGCGAGCCGCTGCCGCCCATCACGCCGCCTGTGCCGCCCGTATTACAGGCAGTGATTGAGAGGTGCCTGGATAAAGATCCGTCGCAGAGATATCGCTCGGGCGGCGAGGTGCGCGCAGCGCTGGAAGCTGCTGCGACCGCGTCGCGATCGGAGCGGATTCCGTTTGCGACGCTCGCGCTGCACGAAACCGAACAGCGATCGGACAGGGCACACAAACGGCTCTGGCTTGGGGCAGGCATCTTTGTCGTGGTCGTGGCGCTGATCGCGGGTGGAGTCTGGTTCGTACAGAGGAGGCAACATCGCGCCGCGATGGTGCCGGGCGCCATTCAGTCGGTTGCCGTATTGCCACTGGATAATCTGTCGGGCGATCCGTCGCAGGAATATTTCGCGGATGGAATGACGGATGCGCTGATCACCGAGCTTTCGCATATCCGCAAGCTGCGCGTAATTTCGCGGACTTCGATGATGCAGTACAAGAATACAAAGAAATCGCTTGCGGACATTGCGCGCGATTTGAACGTGGATGCGGTTGTCGAAGGCTCCGTCTTGCGGTCGGAAGGACGCGTACGCATCTCGGCGAAACTCATTCAGACATCGACCGAGCGCAGTTTGTGGACCGACAGCTATGAGCGCGATTTTACCGACGTGATCGAGCTCCAGAGCGACGTCGCGACGGCAATCGCGCGCGGGATTCAGGTGGAGCTGTCGGAGCCCGAGGCGGCGCAGCTCGCGAGCCACCGGCCGATCGTGCCGAAGGCCTACGAGGCCTACCTGAAGGGGCGATTTGAAATCGAGAAGCGCACCCCGGAAGGAATTACGGCGGCGGTGCGATTTTATCGCGAGGCGATCGCAGCGGATCCGACTTATGCGGCGGCCTGGGCGGGGCTCGCCGATGGATTGCTGAACACCGACACATATCAGATTCGCCCGCCGGCCGAGGTCATTCCCGAAGCGAAGGCTGCGGCGCAGAAAGCGATGGAGCTTGACGATCAGCTCGCGGAAGCGCACGCGGCGCTTGCCGCGATTCGCTTTTACCACCTGGAATGGGATGGCGTGGAAAGCGAATTTCAGCGCGCAATCGCGCTGAATCCGGGGTATGCGACGGCGATTCATTGGTACGCGCTCACACTGGCGGCAACAGGACGCAAGCAAGAATCGATCACCGAGATCAAACTGGCGCGCGACATCGATCCGCGTTCGCTGATCATCAACGCGAATGTCGGCTGGTGCTATTACCTGGCGGGCGACCCTGATCATGCGATCGAAGCGGAGAAAGCGGCGCTACGGCTCGAACCGGGATTCGTGGTCGCGCACGGTTATCTTGGCCAGGCGTATTTGCAGAAAAAAATGTATTACCAGGCGATTGCTGAATTTCGGAACACGGTTTCACTCTCCCCGAGCGATATGAGCCGCAAAGCGGAGCTCGCCTTCGCGTATGCGCAGGCGGGAAAGACCGAGCAGGCGCGCGAGATTTTGCAGGAATTTCTGCTGGCGCCGAGCGGGACATACATTTCTCCCTACACGTGGGCGATGTTGTATCAAGGCATGGAACGCAAGCAGGACACGATCGAGTGGCTCGAAAAAGGATACGAAGAACGCAACGCGCGGATGGTGAATCTTGCGGTGCATCCCATGTTCGCTCCTTTGCGCGGCGATGCCGGATTCGAGAAGTTGCTCACACGCATGAATGTGCCTCCTCAACTTCGGCATCCAGTGATGTCGCAATCCTCTACTTCACAAACCAAACGGTAGCCTCCGCCTTTTGCGCGCGTTGCGACACACCCACTTTGCATGATGTTTTCTTGACGCGACGTAGCGCGTTCGTTACACTCGCCGCTCTCGATCGCGAAACTTCGTAATCGAAGAACGTACCCTGCCCGGACCGCATTCCGGAAATCCCCAAATGGAGGCAGACATGCCGAAGAAGAAAATGCAGGTAACCCTCAAGCCCCTCGCGCTGAACATCGAGAAGACGATCAAGACCTTGAGCGGCTTCCAGAAAAAAGTTTCGCCGGCAGACAGCGCAGCGATCGATCTGAAGATCGAGAGCCTGAAGTGCGCCTTGAAAGATGTGAAAGCAGCCTGCGGCGACAAGAAAATGACACCGGGCTTTCTTCCTAAGTGAGTGAGAATTCGCTGCAAAACGGCCGCTGAGTTGTGAGGCGCCGGAACGAGAAGCCCGCGAAGCGCGCGCCGCAGTCGTCGACGCGAATTTCCAAACGGGCGCCAAAAGCAAGTCCAGAGCCGCGCTACCAGCGATCACCTTTCGCGATCATGTATTGGCGGAGCGGGCATCTCGTTTTCGAGAATTTCCTGACGCGCCGTCAAATCACCGCGCTGCCACTCACCGCTTCCCTGCTGCATTTTTTCGATCGGTGGAGGCCGGTCGCTGAGTTATTTACGGCGACGCCGCAGTACTCTCCATCGTCACTCCGGCGTGCCGTTGCACAACTCTTACGCCATTCATTATTGCAACGGGAAGATCACCCGCTTCCGCCGGGGCACGCTGCGCTGACGGCGTGGAGTGAGTGGAATCCCTCGGCGGGTTTTTTCCATTTGTCGACGAAGGATCTGCAGTTCGAAGCCGACGACGCGAAGGAATTTCGCGCGCTCGTGCGGCAGGCGAAGTCGGAGCCGATTCCTCTCCCCATCAAACGGTATCCCAAGGCCAAAAAAATCCCGCTGCCTGCTACCTCGACTGACGGCGAGTTCGCGCGCGTGCTGCTCGATCGGCGAACGTGGCGCGAATTCTCGGCCAAGCCTGTGCCGCTTTCGACGCTGGGTACTTTGCTCGGCCTGACCTGGGGCGTCCGCAAGTGGGTCGCGCTGCCCAAGATCGGATCCGTCGCGGTGAAAACCTCGCCGTCGGGCGGAGCGATGCACCCGATCGAAGCGTACGTTTTGGCGCGCAACGTAGAAGGTCTGGCCGCCGGTTTCTATCACTACAGCTCCGCGGATCATCGCCTCGAGCTTTTGAAAAATGGGGCGACGTCGCGCGACATCACTCGGCTTCTCGCGAACCAATGGTGGTACGGCCCGGCGGCCTTCGTTGTATTTCTCACCGCGGTCTTTGGGCGCACGCGGTGGAAGTATGACTACGCGCGCGCGTATCGTGCGGTGTTGATCGAGGCGGGACACTTGTGCCAGACGTTTTGCCTGACAGCGACCTCGATGGGACTAGCGCCCTTTTGCACGATGGCGTTTGCGGACTCGAAGATCGAGAAGGTGCTCGGGCTCGACGGAATTTCGGAGTCGGCGTTGTACGTGGCAGGTGCAGGCATGCGGCCCGAAAGTGGCGGGAAGATGGCGAACATTTTGAGTGGCTTTGCGACGGAATAGCCGCGAGCGGAGCACCGAAACAAAAAGGAAAGGGGCGCGACATCGTCGCGCCCCTTTCGATTCAGGAGTTGTTTACGCTTTTTGCGCGCGGCGAAGAAACGTCGGCACATCGAGGTCGTCCATCGCAGGCGTCTCGCGGCTGACTTCACGCACATTTTCTTGAACCTGATGCACCACGTTGGGTGCCGGCTGTGGCGGAGGCGGCGCCGGCTCTGGTTCGGCCATCTCCGGCTCAACCTTCCACGTCTTTGGCATGAAGGACGGCTTCTCTTTCACCAGCTTCTTATTCGCATCCTTGAAGCCGGCCGCGATGACCGTGATCTTGATGGTGTCTTTCATCTGATCATCCTGCACCGCGCCGAAAATGATGTTCGCGTTTTCGTGCGCAGCCTTCTGGATGACCGACGAAGCTTCATGCACTTCCTGCAGCGTGAGGCTGGAGCTGCCGGAGATGTTGATCAGGATACCCTGCGCGCCCTGGATCGAATTGTCTTCGAGCAGCGGGCTGGCAATCGCGCGATTGGCGGCATCGACGGCGCGGCTCGTGCCGGTGCCGATCGCAGTGCCCATGACGGCGTAGCCCTGCCCGTGCATGATCGCCTTTACGTCGGCGAAGTCGCGATTGATGATGCCGGGAACCGTGATGATGTCGGAAATTCCCTGCACCGCTTGCCGCAAAATGTCGTCGGCGATACGGAACGCATCGAAGAAGCTCGTGCCGCGCTCGACCGTTTCCATCAATCGCTCGTTCGGAATCACGATGACGGTATCAACCGCGCCGATCAATTCCTGCAAAGCCTGTTCGGCCTGCATCATGCGGCGCTTGCCTTCAAACGCGAAGGGCTTCGTGACGACCGCGACGCTCAACGCGCCGAGTTCGCTCGCCAAAGACGCGACAACCGGCGCAGCTCCGGAGCCAGTGCCACCGCCGAGACCGGCGGTGATGAAGATCATGTCCGAGCCTTCGAGCGCCTCGATAATCTTTTCCGTGTCTTCGAGCGCAGCTTTGCGGCCGCACTCCGGGTTGGCGCCTGCGCCCAGCCCCTTCGTGAGCTTCGCGCCGAGCTGAATCTTCAGCGGCGCCTGCGAAAGTTTCAGCGCCTGCAAGTCGGTATTCGCGGTGATGAACTCGACGCCCTCCACCTTGGCGCGAATCATGCGATTGACGGCATTGCACCCGCCGCCGCCCACTCCGATCACTTTAATCTTCGCCGGCGACAGCTCTTCGCTGAAGCTCATGCGAATCCCCATATCTTTACCCATCATTTTCCCTCAGCCTTCCCCACATTCGCCGGCGGCATCGCTTCGCGGCGCGTTTTGGCGCGCCGACGGGGCGGTTTACGAAGCGCCCGCGAACATGGACTTTAATTTTGATACTAAATTCCCCCCGCGTTGGGGCGCTGCCCGCCTGGCTTTGGCGCCGTACATCACCAGACCGACGACCGTGGCGTATTCAGGTTGGGCGACCTGCTCGGGCATGTCGAGGAGCCCCTTTGGCTCGGCGATACGCGCGGGCAGATGGAATGTCGATTCGGCGAGATCGAGCAGGCCGTAAAGTTTCGCGCCGCCGCCGGCAAGTACGAAACCCGGCGGGAATCTGCTTGTCGAGCCCGGCGCGCTGCAAATCATCGCGGATTAGAGCGAGCAATTCGTTGGCCCTTGGTTCGATGATGTCGGTGACCATGCGCGCAAAGATCATGCGCGGCGGGCGGTCGCCAACGCTGGCAATTTCGATCGCGGTGTCTTCGGAGAGCAGCGCGCTCGAAGCACACCCATGATGGCGCTTAATCCGTTCCGCTTCGGGAATCGGTGTGCGCAGGCCGACGGCGAGATCGTTGCTGAAGTGGTCGCCGCCGACGGCGATGACGCTGGTATGGCGGACGACTCCGCCACCGTAAACGATAAGCTCGGTCGTGCCGCCGCCGATGTCGAGCAGGCAGACGCCGAGGTCGCGCTCGTCCTGCGTTAGACAGGATTCGGCGGAGGCGAGCGGCTCAAGAACAGTGTCGGAAATCAGGATGCCGGCGCGGTTTGCGGCGGTGACCAGATTTTGCGTAGCGCTGATGGATGACGTGACGACGTGTACGTTGGCTTCAAGGCGCTGGCCGACCATGCCGACCGGGTCGCGAATGCCGTCCTGCGCATCGACGAGAAATTCGTGAGGGAGAACGTGCAGGACTTCGCGATCTTCGGGGAGCGTGATGTTGCGCGCTGCGTCGATGGCGCGGCGAACGTCGTCGCGTTCGATGTCGCGCGAGCGATGGCCGAGGGTGACGCCGCCGCGGCTGTTCACGCCGCGAACAAAGCTGCCGGCAACGCCAACGAGCGCCGATTCAACGGGAACGTTCGCGACGCTTTCGGCCTCTTCGACCGCGCGCCGGATGGAGCTGACGGTGGAGTCGAGGTTTACGATCAGCCCCTTGCGCAAGCCTTTCGATTCCGCCGCGCCCAGGGCGAGAAACTTCAACTGCTCGTCGTCGATTTCCGCGATCAGCGCGCACGTTTTGGTGCTGCCGATGTCGAGCCCGATCAGAAATTTGTCTTTCTTCGCCAAACGCGCTCCAACTTCCTTTAAGCTAGCGCGATTTTGCCACCGTTGTGCCGCCGGTCGAATCGGTGTTCAAAATCACCTGCTTCGAATACTGAAGATCGATGTTGCGCACGTGGCCGTTGCTTGCTTGCCACTGCGCGAAATTGTCCACGACGAGCCGGTATTTGCCGCCGAAGTCGGCTGCGCCAAACTGGATGGTGACCGCTTGAGAATCGTTCGAGGATGAAATTCCTGTCATTACCGCGCGGAGATCCTTGGGATTGCTGAGGTCGATTTCGCTGACGTGGTCGGAGGAGCCGGCGCGAACGATATCGACGGCTCGCAAAAATTCCTGATACGTGGCCATGCGGTGGCCGCGCTCTTCGCGAGTCATGCTGTCGCTCAGGCCGGTGACGATCGGAAACTGGAAATCTTCGCCGCGAGGACGATCGAGGATGACGCCGTGCGCGTCGATGAGGCCGAGTTCGGTGCCATTGCGGAGAAACGCGATCGGCGTGCGCTCGCTGATCTCTACGCGAATTCGGTTCGGCAGAATGCGCTGTACGTTGGCGGTATCGACCCAGCTCAATTCTTCAAGCGCGCTGCGGCGCGCGTCGAGCGGGATGCTGATGACGCTGTGACCGCGATCGCGCACAAATTGTTGCAGAACGGCATCGCGGCTCACGACGTGATTGCCGGTGAGCTCGATCTGCTCGGGCTTGAGCAGCGCGACCTGCGGCGAGTGATACAGAAAATCTCCGGCAAGCGCGGCGACGGTAATCAAACCAGTGGCGACTACGCCGAATACAAACGCACGGCGATAGAACGATGCGCTCTTGCCGCCGAATTTTTTGCGGCGAATTTCGACCGGCTTCTGACGGCGCAAATAGCGCGGTTCGTCCTCGTGGACGGCGTCGCCGCGGTACGAGTCGTCGGCTGCCGCCACGTTACGAGGCATGGCCATCACTGTTCCACAAGACCACTTCATGTTCGAGCTCGACGTCGAACGCCTTGTGCACGCGCTCGCGGACATCGCCGATCAAAGTGAGCATGTCTTTTGCCGACGCGGTGCCCGCGTTGACAAAGAAATTCGCATGGCGGTCGCTGATGCGCGCGTCGCCAACATTCAATCCTTTGAGGCCGAGTTCATCGATCATGCGGCCCGCTGATTTTCCCGGTGGGTTTTTAAAAATGCATCCGGCGCTTTTTTGGCCGAGCGGCTGGCTCGAACGCCGTTTCTCGTTGCAGATACGAATCCCTTGAAGTATTTCTTTGAACGGTTTGGAGGGAAGTTCCAGCTTCACTGCGAGCATCATATCATCGGCCGCAAAAGATGTATGCCGGTATTCAAAGGAAATTTGATCATCCCTGAGGATTTCTATCTTCCGTTCCGCCGCACGGTAAAGTTTTACTTCACGTACGTAGCTTCCAATCTGCATGCCGTAGGCTCCGGCGTTCATGCGCAGCGCGCCGCCGATCGTGCCCGGGACGCCGATGAGGCCTTCCATCCCGCCGAGATCGTTTTTCGCGCAATAGGTGACCGTGCGGCCGAGGTCGGCTGCGGCATCGATCTGCGCGAAGTTACCGGAGAGGACGATGTCGGGATCCGGCTTAACCAGGGTCATCACCACCCACGGAAGCTCGCCATCGCCGACAAGCAGGTTGGAGCCGCCGCCGAGAAATCTATGCGGCACGCCGTGCTGTTCGAGCAGGTTTAGCAGGTCCGGAATGCCCTCGTGCTTTTTGATGCGAAGCACGTCGGTGGTGCCGCCTATTCCGAGCGAAGTCAGCTCCGACATTGCCTGGCCGGGCCGCAATTCGACGCCCAGCTCCGGCAACGCCGCCAAAATCTTTGGGTTCTCAATGCGCATGGTGAAAGGAATGCTCCGTTCCGAGCAGAACCACCAGCTCGTTGCTGGCGCGGCTTACGCTGCCCGCACCAATGGTCAAGATTGCGTCGCCCGGCCGCGCTTCTTTCAGCAGGTGTTCGATGCCCTGCTGCATGGTCGGGAAATAGAAGACGTTTTTGTGGCCGGCCTCGCGAATCGATTTGGCGAGCGCTTCGCTGGTGATGCCGGGGATGGGCTGCTCGCTGGCGGCGTAGATGTCGGTGAGAACGACGATGTCGGCGGAATTGAAGGCGCGGCTGAAGTCATCCCAAAGCGCTTGGGTGCGCGAGTAGCGATGCGGCTGGAATAAAACCAGCGAGCGGTTGAACTTCGAGGCGCGCGCCGCTTCCAGTGTCGCTTTGATCTCGACCGGGTGGTGGCCGTAGTCGTCAACCACGGTGATGCCGTTGACGACGCCCTTCACGTCAAAGCGGCGGCCAACACCCGCAAATTTCGCCATGCCTTCGCGGATTAGTTCAGACGGAACGTTGAGATAGAGCGCGACCGCGGCTGCGGCGGCGGAGTTGCGCACGTTGTGAATGCCTGGAGGATGCGGCAGCTTGAAGATGCCGAGGTCGTCGCCCTTGTAGGTGAGGCGGAATTCGCTGCCAAGCCCTTCCAATTTTATGTCGCTGATGACGAGGTCGGCTTGCGGCGACGTGCCGTAGGTGATGATGGGCCGCTTGACGCTCGGGATGATCGCCTGAACGTTGGGCTCATCGAGACAGAGGATAGCAGCGCCGTAGAAGGGCACGCGATTTACGAATTCGATGAAAGCGTTCTGAATGTCTTCGAGCGATGAGTATTGGTCGAGGTGCTCGCGGTCGATCGTCGTCACAACGGCGACAACGGGCGAGAAAAGCAAAAAGCTGCGATCGCTCTCGTCGGCTTCCACCACAAAATAGTCGCCTTTGCCGAGGCGCGCCGTCGTGCCGGCCTGATTGACGCGGCCGCCGATGACGAAAGTCGGGTCGAGGTGAGCCGCCGCGAAAACGGAAGCAACGATCGACGTCGTGGTCGTCTTGCCATGCGCGCCGGCGACGGCGATGCCGTATTTCAACCGCATGAGTTCCGCAAGCATCTCGGCACGCGGAATCACAGGAATCTTGTGTTTGTGCGCTTCAGTGACTTCAGGATTTTCGGACTTGATCGCGGACGACGTAACGACAACGTGTGCATCGATCACGTTGCTCGCTTTGTGGCTATCGAAAATCGTCGCGCCGAGATTTTGCAGCCGTTCGGTAATCGGCGAAAGTTTTGTATCGGAACCGGAAACCGAATAGCCCAGCGTCAGCAGCACTTCGGCGATACCGCTCATGCCGATTCCGCCGATGCCGACCAGATGAATCCGCTGGAAATTACGAAACGACACCATCATGGCTGTCCTCGAGTCCCCAAGTCCGCTGACCCTGCGCGAATCGCTTGATCTGTGCCTGCGACAGGCGTACTGCGCGCCGCCGTACTGCGTGACACAGTGCCGCGCGGCGCTACTTCTTCGATCAGATTGACGATGTCGCGCGCGGCGTTGGGTGTCGCCAGGCTGCGTGCGGCGGTCATCATCTTTTCCATCTCCCGGGGCTGGTCGAGGAGGGAGAAAATTTCACTGCAAAGCCGGTCGGCGTTCAGCTCCGTCTCCGGAATGACGCGGCCGGCTCCGGCGCTGGCCATCGCTTGCGCGTTGCGCAATTGATGGCTGTCGGTCGCGGCGCCAAAGGGGATGAAGATAGCGGCGCGGCCGGCGGCTGCGATTTCCGATGCGGTGATCGCTCCGGCGCGGCAAACGATGACGTCGGCCCACGCGAAACGCTCCGCCATATTGCTCAAAAAAGGTACGACCTCTGCTGCGTACGCCCGACGCGCGTACGCCGTTCTAACCGCATTATAATCGCGTTCGCCAGTCTGATGAACGATGCTTAGTTCCTCTTTGCGCACAGCGAGGCGGTCCATCGCATCGACGAACGCGCGGTTGATGACGAGCGCGCCCTGGCTGCCGCCGGTGACCAGCAGCCGGAACGGTTTTTGCAATTCGCGCGGCTGCATCGCGAAAAATTCCTGACGCACCGGGCATCCGGTGACGATGGCTTTCGGTCCCAGGGCTTTCGCGGAGCGTTCGTAGCCTGCGGCGATGCGTTTGGAAAGCTTGGCGAGCACTTTGTTGGTAAACCCTGGCTCGGCGTTGGGCTCGAAGATGACGTTGGGGATGCCGCGCATCCATGTAGCGAGCATCATCGGGCCAGCGGCGTATCCGCCGACGCCAAATGCGGCGACCGGTTTGTGTTTGTTGAGGATGCGCATCGCATCGAGCAAGCCAGGTCCGAGAATCGCGAGATTTTTCGCGAGCGTCACGCCGCCTTTGCCTTTGAGTCCGCCGGCGCGCAGCGTTTCGAGCGGCAGCCCCGCTTGAGGCACCAGCTTCACTTCCATCCCGCGTTGTGTTCCGACCAGCACGACTTCTCTCTCGCTTCCTCTCGACAACCATTCCCGCGCGATCGCAATCGCCGGAAAGACGTGCCCGCCTGTGCCGCCGCCTGCGATCAAAAGCTTCACGCGCTACGCTTCCGCCTGCTGACTGATATTGAGGAGCACGCCGGTGGCCAGCAGCATCACCAGCACGTTCGAGCCGCCATAGCTGATAAACGGCAGCGGAATTCCCTTCGTCGGCACGAGGCCGAGCACGACGACGAAGTTGATCAGCGCCTGGCACATCACCATCGCGGTGATGCCGAGCGCGAGCAGGCGGCCAAAGCTGTCGGGTGCAGCGTAGGCGGCGCGAATTCCGCGCCAGGCGTAGACAGCAAAGAGAGCGATCACAAAGATGGCGCCGATGAAGCCGAGCTCTTCGCAGATCACCGCGTAGATGAAGTCGGTGTGCGCTTCGGGGAGATAGAAAAGTTTCTGCTTGCTCTCCATCAAGCCGACGCCGGTGAAGCCGCCCGAGCCCACGGCGATGAGCGATTGCAGCAATTGAAATCCTGCGCCGAGCGGATCGGAGTCGGGATTGAGAAACGCCATCAAGCGCGCCTGTCGATAGGAGACGTGAGAAATGAGCAGGTACAGTGCGGGTAAAGCCGCGCCTGCTCCGACGAGCAGCCATTTCCACGACAGGCCGGCGACGAACAGGATCGCGGTGGCGATGAGAACGATGTCCACGGAGGTGCCGAGGTCGGGTTGCGCGACGATCAGCATCACGAAGATCAGGATTGGCCCGACGGCGGGAAGAATATTCTGGAGAAAATCCTCCTTGTTGAATTCCATCGCGGCTGCGGCGCGGCGTTTCATGTCGAGAAACCACGCGAGATAGAGAATGATTGCGAGTTTCGCGAGTTCCGATGGCTGGATTCCCACCGGGCCGAATTTGATCCAGCGATGCGTAGCGTGCGACTTGTCGAGGAAAAATGTGCCGACGAGCATGAGCAGCACGACGCAGACCGCGGTGCAAACGACCGCGGGTTCTCTTAGTCGCCGATAGTCAACGCGCATCAGCGCGAACATGCCGGCGATTCCAAGTACGAGCCACGCCGACTGGCGCAGCAGGAAGATGTACGAACGGCCGTAAAGATGATCGGCAGTCACGGCGGATGCGCTGAAGATCATTACTGCGCCCAGCAGACAGAGCGCCAGTGTTACGCCGAAGAGCCACCGATCGTTTTCAACTTGTCTCGGCAAATGCGTTACCTCCTACCGCCAAATTTCTTCGCGCAGCGACTTATGGCCGCGTTGATGTCGATGCTACCGGCGATTGCGTTCCGCTTGTTGTTTCTTTGCTCTGCAATCCCCGCACCAGCTCCTTGAAAATGCGCCCACGCTGCTCGTAATTCTCGAACTGATCGAAGCTCGCGCACGCCGGCGCGAGTAACACAATGTCTCCAGGATGGGCAGTATGCGCAGCGATCTCGACTGCACGATCGATAGTCCCGGCGCGCTCGATAGCGGCGCTGCCTTTGATTTGCCCTTCGATTTTTTCGGCAGCGGCACCAATCAGCAAAGCCAGAATCGCCTTTTCGCGCAATGGCTGCTGCAACACCGCGTAATCGCTGCCCTTATCCTTACCGCCGAGAATAATCAGAATGCGCCCCGGAAATGCATCGAGCGCCTTCAGCGTCGCATCGACATTGGTCGCCTTCGAATCGTTGAAATAGCGCACGCCATTGATCTCGGCGACAAACTCGAGCCGGTGCTCGACGCCGGCAAAGCTGCGAACTCCAGCCGCAATCGCGGGCAAAGCTGCGCCCGCCAATTTTGTTGCGATCGTCGCGGCCAGCACATTTTCGAGATTGTGCGCGCCCGCAAGCGGAATCTCGCCGCGACGCAGCACCGTGTGATCTTCGCCGTCGATCCGCAGCACAACTTCTTCGCCGCGCAGATAGGCACCCTGCGCCACGCGCTGCTTGCGGCTGAACCAATACAGCTGCGGCTTCGAGGGCGCGTACGCAGCGGAAACAGAGTCGTCCGCATTCAGAATCGCCGCATCATCGGCGGTTTGATTCTCAAAGATGCGCGCCTTCGCGTCGCCATACGCCTTCAGCGTGTGGTGCCGGTCCAGATGATCGGGAGTCAGATTCAAGAACAAGCTAACGTTCGGCCGAAACGTATCGATCAGTTCGAGCTGAAAGCTGCTGAGCTCGACAACGGTCACCGTATTTTTCTTCGTCTGCTCGACCATCGAAATCAGCGGCGTGCCAATGTTTCCTGCAAGCAGCGTCGGCAATCCCGAGCCGCGCAAGAATGTGCTCGATCAACGCAGTCGTCGTCGTTTTACCGTTCGAACCGGTGATGCCAACCAACGAGCCATTCAAAAACCGATACGCGAGCTCGATCTCGCTCCAAATCTTCACTCCGGCCCTGCGCGCTGCCGCCAATTGCGGAAAATCCGCCGGAACGCCCGGACTCGGCACAATCAAATCCTGCTCGACGAAAGTCCGATCGACGTGCCCACTGAGTTCCAGCGTGACACCGGCTTCGCGCAGCTTTGCCACCGGTTCGCCGATCTGCGCTTCCGTCCGCGATTCGGTCGCCGTCACGCGCGCGCCGCGCGCCGCGCAAAACAGCGCCGTCGCGACGCCCGTTCGCGCCAGCCCAACCACCAACACGCGTTTGTTCTTCAGCTCCATTGCAGCGAACCCATTACCTCAACTTCAGCGTCGTCAACGCAAACAGCGCAAAAATCAGCGCCAAAATCCAAAATCGCACGATTACCTTCGACTCGCTCCATCCCGCCAATTCAAAATGATGATGCAGCGGCGCCATGCGAAAAATTCGTTTCCCGCGCAGCTTGAACGAGCCCACCTGCAGAATCACCGACAGCGCCTCGATCACAAAAATCCCGCCCACGAAAAACAACAAAATCTCCTGCTTGATGACGACTGCAATCGTGCCCAGGGTCCCGCCGAGCGCCAGCGACCCGACGTCGCCCATAAAAACTTCCGCCGGATGCGCGTTGTACCAAAGAAATCCCAGCGAAGCCCCCGCCAGCGCCCCGCAAAAAACCGTCAATTCCGCCACGCGCGGGGTGTATGCGATGTCGAGATACGTCGCCCATCGATAGTTGCTGCTGACATAAGTGAGCACCGTGAGCGCGCCGGCCGCGATCACCGTGCAGCCGATCGCCAGCCCATCAAGGCCATCCGTCAAATTCACCGCGTTCGACGCCCCCGTGATCACGATGGCGACAAAAATCAGAAACGGAACGAACGCCAGAAACCACATGTGCCTCGACGTGAGAAACGCGTGCACGACGAGATCGGGATGCAGCCTCTTCGCGAACGGAATGCTGAGTTGCGTGGAGTACGCCGCGCGCGTAGCAAGCCCAAGCAGTCCAATTCCAATGACGAAGCTCACCAATAGCTGTAGCGAAAATTTCTTCTTGCTCGTCAGCCCGAGGTTCCGTTGCTTCGAGACCTTCGCGTAGTCATCGACAAATCCGATCGCCGCGAACGCCAGCAGCGCAAACATCGCCAGCAGCACGAAGCCATTCGTCAAATCCGCCCAAAGCAACGTCGGCACCAGCGTCGAAAGCACGATCAGCACGCCACCCATCGTCGGCGTGCCTTTTTTCTTCTGATGCGCCTCGGGCCCTTCTTCGCGGATGTACTGCCCGATCTGCATCTCGCGCAGCTTCCGGATCAACCACGGCCCAAACACAAACGCCAGAAACATCGCAGTCAAGCTCGCATAGACGGTGCGAACCGTGATGTAGCGAAAAACATTCAGCGGGCTGAAGTAGCGCTGCAGCCACTGGTAGAGAATGTAGTACAGCATCTAGTGGCGCACCTTTTCGGCTTCGTGCGCCGAAGCACCGCTGCCATCTGCCAACGCCGCCGCCATGCCGCGCAGCCAGCGCCTCCACCACGCGCTCCATCTTCACGCCACGCGACCCCTTCACCAGCATCAGATCGCCCGGCTGCAAAAACTCCCGCAAAAATTCCGCCGCTTCTTCCGACGTCGCAAAAACTTTCGTCTGCGATTTCGGCACGCCCGCCGCCACCGCGCCTTCGACAATCTGCGCGCCATCACCCGCAACTCCGAAGACCCAATCAATCTTCCCCGTCTGCGCCGCAAACGCGCCCGCCTCGCGATGCAGCTCCGGCGATGTCGCGCCCAACTCCCGCATCTCCCCCGCCGCCAGCACGCGCCGCTTGTAATCCGGAGTCGCCGCCAGCACCGCGATCATCGCGTGCAACGCCGCCGGGCTAGAGTTGTAGCTATCATTGATGACCGCCGACCCATCCGCAAATTTCAGCAACTCGCCCCGCATCGCCGGCGCGCGCAAACTCCGCAGCACTTCACGCGACTCCTCCGGCGTAATCCCCCAAACGCTCGCCGCAGCCAGCGCCGCCAACGCATTCGCAATCACATGCCGCCCCGCCAGCGACAACTCCAGCGGCACCTGTTTATCCCACTGCGTTAAAACAAACTTCGAGCCCAGCGCCCCTCGATCGACAATCGACTCCGCGCGAAAATCCGCCACGTTCTCGATCCCATACGTCAGCACCCGCCCCGGCGCATGAAACGACATCGCCGCCACCAGCGGATCGTCCGCATTCAGCACCGCCACCGACTCCTTCCCGTTCAATCCCTCGATCAACTCCCGCTTCGCCAGTGCAATCTCTTCCACGCCCGAAAAAAACTCCAAGTGCGCCGGCGCCACGCGCGTCACAACACCCACATCCGGCCGCGCGATTTCCGCGAGCCGCGCCAATTCCCCGCGCCGCGACATCCCCATCTCCAGCACCGCCGCCTGATGCGTCTCGTCCAAATGAAACAGCGTCAGCGGCAGCCCGTACTCGTTATTAAAATTTCCTTCCGACTTCAGGATGCGCAGCCGCGCGCCCAGCAATGCCGCCAGGATCTCTTTGGTAGTGGTTTTCCCGACGCTGCCCGTGACCCCCGCGATTTTCCCGCCCCACGCCTCGCGTACCGCGCGCGCAAACTGCTTGAGCCCGATGAAAGTGTCGGCCACAACGAGGCACTTCGCTCGAACCGCCTCGCTGTATCGCCCGGCGGCCGACTCGGCCACCATCGCGCCAAGGGCTCCGCGCCCGAGCGCGCTCTCCACGTGATCGTGTCCGTCATGACTCGGTCCGTGTATGGCGATGAACAACTCGCCTGCACGTACCGTGCGAGAATCAATCGAGACGCCGGCCAGCCGGGCCACGGGGTCGAGTCCTGCGCCCGCCCGAGCACCCACCGCGTCAGCCACCTGTGTAATCGTCCACCGCATAAACGCCTCAAAGGACTCCGCTTACCGAAATACCACACCGACCGGTCGGTTTTCACAGTTTTGAGGGCTCCTCCTGACGAATGGTAACGATGCTCCACTCATTGGCACCGAGCGCCTCGGGACCTGCCTTCACCCAAGCGAGCTAGGTGCCAAACTCTTTGCCGACTTTGCCGCCGCTGCCCGGTTGCGGTTCAACGCGGTGCGGTTCGTCGTAGCCGCGTTCGCGCAAGATGCGCCGCGCTTCTTCGCGATCGTCGAAATGCAGCGTGCGGTCGGCTAAAATTTGATAGTCCTCGTGCCCTTTGCCGGCGAGCAACACGATGTCGCCCGGGCGCGCTTGATCGAACGCCAGCGCGATTGCCTTCTGTCGGTCCTGTTCGACGAGATATTTCGCGTTCGCCTTTTGCAGCCCGACGATGATGTCGTTGATGATCTTCAGCGGATCTTCCGTGCGCGGATTGTCATTCGCCAGAATCGTCAGATCGCTCAGCCGGCCCGAGACTTCACCCATC
Organism: uncultured Acidobacteriota bacterium; assembly: GCA_963785605.1. GTDB lineage: Bacteria > Acidobacteriota > Terriglobia > Acidiferrales > UBA7541 > Acidiferrum. Next base: position 173,672 of record CAWAWE010000001.1, read on the forward strand.
ACCGGACGCTTCGTCCGATCTTTCCAGCCGCCGCAGCCAAACAGCGTGATGATCCGGCCCTTCGGATTCAGCTCGCGTGCCGTGTGGATCAGCTTTTCAAGAGCGTCGTCGGTATGAGCGTAATCAACCACAACAAAGAACGGCTGTCCCAAATCGATGCGTTGAAATCTCCCGGAGACGTTGTCGAGCTTTTGAATACCGGCGGCGATGACATCATTGGAGATATCGAGCGCCTGCGCCGCCCCGATCGCCGCAAGAATGTTGTAGACATTGATGCGCCCTACGAGCGGCGACGCAATCTGCACTTTGCCCTTCGGCGTTTGCGCCGTGAACGATAGCCCCGAAAATGTCAGCTGAAATTTCTTCGTCGTAATCTGCGCAGAGGAATCCAGCCCGTACGTAACTACGTTTTTCGCATGACCCGCCAAGCGCTTTCCGTATTCATCGTCGATGTTGATGATCGCCGCGTCCGGAACTCCCGCGCCAGTGCCGTCGAACAATCGCCGCTTCGCCGCAAAGTAGTCGTCGAAATTCTTGTGATAATCCATGTGCTCGCGCGTCAGGTTCGTGAACACCGCCGCCGCGAAATGGCAAGTCCACAATCGATCCAGTGACAGCGCGTGCGAGCTCGCCTCTAGCACCGCGAACTGCCCGCCGTTGTCGCGAATCTCAGCGAGAAATCCCTGCAAATCCACCGACTCTGGCGTGGTATTCGGCGCCGGATAATCTCCCGCCGGCGTGTGATACGCGATCGTCCCAAACAAGCCCGTCTTCGCGCCCGAAGCCTTGATGATCGCATCGATGATCGATGTCGTCGTGGTCTTGCCGTTGGTCCCCGTCACCGCGGCCATCTTCAGCGCTTGCCCCGGATGCCCGAAGAAATTCGCCGCCGCAATTGCCAGCGACTTCCGCGCCTCCCGCACGCGAATCCACAGAACCTTCTCCGGCAAATCCGCCGGCTGCCGCTCCTCGCTGACGATCGCAGTCGCTCCCCGCTCCACCGCTTGCTTCACAAAAGCGTTGCCGTCCGTCTTCGCTCCGTGCAGCGCGAAAAACAGCGAGCCAGGCTGGACTTTGCGCGAGTCGCAGCCCAGTTGCCGCATCTCCCTGCCATTGATCGTCTCGGGGGAATCCGCTTCGACATCCTTCAGCACCGCTGCCAACTTCACGGGCGGGCGCAGGTCGCCGCTCAAAGAGGAAGATGCCTCGCGCGAAGGCGTTTCGTTCGAAACCGTTTTGCGTTCAGACTCTTGCGTAAGGCTCAATTTCGTTCCCGGCCAACGTCAGCCGGCTCTCCTGTAGTCCATTTCGAATCCACTTCGAAAAATCTAGTGCCTTGCCACTTTGTGCGCCTTCGCGGCCGTCCCCGTCTTGACGGCCTTCGACGGCGGCGGCGTCCCAAACTGCACCGTCACCCGCGATCCGCGCTTCACCTGTGCCCCCGCGGCCGGCGACTGTTCCACTGCAAGATTGCTGCCACCCAAAACCGGATCGAGCCCCAGTTGCAAACACAGCGACGTCACTTCCCGCATCGTCTTCCCCGCAAAATCCGGCACCGTCACATCGCCGCCATCCTCGACCGCCATCATCACTTCCGACGGCCGCTTCGCTGGCTCAACCGCCTTCGCTGGAACAACTTCCGCCGGCGCATCATCCAACTGCGCCGTAAAATCCGTCGGGCTCGATTCCTCGAGCATGCTCGCGTCGATCGCTTCCTGCTTCTTGTACGCCGCCTGAATCAGCCGTTGATTAAGCGGCACGTCGCGCGGTACATCGAGATACGGCAACACTTGCTCGGCAATACGCTTGAACACCGGCGCCGAAACTTGTCCGCCTTCGTGCAACCCAACTGGCGAATCGAGCGACACCATGATCGTCACCGCTGGATTATTGACCGGCGCAAACCCAGTGAACGACGCGATGTAATTTGTCGGCGAGTAACGCCCCGTGTTCGGATCGATTTTCTGCGCCGTTCCGGTCTTGCCCGCGGCGGTCCAGCCATCCAGACGCGCAAGCGGCCCCGTTCCCGTAATCAACACGACGCCTTCCATCAAATGCTTCAGCGTGGCCGCAGTGTCGGGTCGAATGACGCGCCGTGGCTCCCCGGGCGCCAGCACGCCTGTCCGCGGCACCAACTTGCCGCCCTTGCGGATATCCACAATGACATGCGGTTTGTAATAGGTGCCTCCGTTGGCGATTGCCGAGACGGCCGAGACCAGTTGAACCGGTGTCACAGCAACTTCCTGCCCCATCGAAATCGACGCGATCGAAGTCGCGCCCCAGTTATCCACCTTCGCCAGCATCCCGCGGCTCTCACCGGGCATATCGACGCCCGTCTGCGAGCCGAATCCGAACGCGCGAATATATTCATAGAAACGCGGCTGCCCGACTTGCAGCGCGATCTTGATCGCTCCCACGTCGCTCGACTTCGCCAAAATCTGGCCTACATCCAACACGCCAAACGGTTTGTGATCGTGAATCCGCCGGCCGTTGAAATAAATCGAGCCATGTTCGCAGTCAAAAATATCGTCGGGCCTGATGGCGTTTTGATCCAACGCCGCGGCGAGCGTGATCAACTTGAATGTCGATCCCGGCTCATAAGCGACGCTCACCGATCGATTCAAGCGCGTTTCGGGAGCGGAAGCCGTCGCAGTGTTTGGATTGAAGTCCGGCCAATTCGCCAGCGCCAGAATCTCTCCGTTGTTCGGATTCATCACGACGACGCTGCCGGCCTGCGCTCGCGTCGTCGCGATCGCCGCAGCCAGCTCGCGCTGCGCGATGTACTGAATTTTTTCGTCGAGCGTTAGCGTTACATTCGCGCCACGTTCGCGCTGCGCTTCGCTTCCATCAAACCAGCGCTGCCGCGCATCGGCCATCACTACGATCTTTTCGCTCTTGCCGCGAATCAAGTTGTCGAATTCATATTCGATGCCGCCGAGCCCATGCTCATCCGGATCGACAAACCCCAGCACATGCGCCGCAAGATCCCGCTTCGGATAAAACCGCTGATTTTCATCCTGGAAATAAATCCCGCGCAGATTCAGCGCCGTAACCGCTTCCACTTTTTCCGGCGGAAGCTTTCGACTCACCCACGCGAACCCTCTCGACGCCTGAAACCGTTGCAGCAGCACATCTTCCGGCACATTGACGATGCCCGAGAGCAGATGCGCCGCCATCGACAAATCACCAATCTCGGCGGGCACCGCAAATGCCGACTTCACCGGCACGCTCATCGCCAGCGGATGGCCCGCGCGATCGAAAATCGTGCCGCGTTGTGGAGTGATGTCGATCGTGCGCTGCTGTTGCTTCTGCGCGCGCAGCAAATAATCGCCGTGCCTCACCAACTGCAAATATCCGAGCCTAAAAAAAACCGCCAGCGCCCACAACATCGCGATGCCCGCCACGATGATTAATCTATCGACCGTGGTGCGGTCATTCAAAGCGGCGTGGACACGATTCTTGGGCATGGATCCTAGGTCGGCTGGCGCTCCGGTTGATCGTTGATGGGAACCGCGGGTGAGATTAAGTAGAAGTTGCTAGAGAGAAGAGATTTCCGATTCTCCAGGAAGACCCCGGCTGGGACGGGGTCCACGGGGAGCCATGCGGGGACAGTCGAAAAATTAGTCGTGGTTCGCTCGCGCATACCCGGCTGCCGCCACTTCCGCGCCGGCGGGCGCATCGTAGTCTTGCACTTGCGTCGGCATCGGTTGCGTCAGGCCAAGTTGTTTGCGGGCAATCACATCAATCCGTCGAGGATCGCGCAGCCCTTCAATTTCCAGCCGCAATTCCGAATTCAGCGAGCTCGTCAGCGATTGCTTCGATTTCAGATCTTCGAGCTGGAAGCTCAGATCGATGCAGCGAAAGTGCTGGTAGATGTACATCATCAGGCACGCCGCAATCAGCGCGCCGAGTCCCGCAGTGCGATAAAAACTTCTCAATCGCACCGGCTGCACATTCCGCACCAGCCTGGAATTATCAATTCGTTTTACTGTGTGAAACTGTGTTGCGACCGACCTGCTCTTCTTCCTCGACTTCATTCACTCACTCTTTCCGCGCACCGCAGCTTCGCACTTCGCGATCGTGGGTTCGCCGAAATCTCTTCCTCTTTCGGCTGGATCACATGCCTGGTCAGAACCCTGAGCGTGCCCTCACGCTCACCCTCTTGAAACGCTCGTTTTACGAGTCGGTCCTCGCCCGAGTGGTAACTCAATACCACCAGGCGGCCTCCAGAATTTAATGTGGCGGGGGTCCGAGAAAGAAACTGCCCGAGAGCCTCCACTTCCCGATTCACCGCGATCCGCAGCGCCAGAAACGTTTTTGTTGCGGGATGCAGTCTCTGCCTTCCCCATTGCTTTCGGGCCCCTGCCACAACCGTTGCCAGGTGCGCGGTATCCCGTATAGGGCGCGCTCGCACTATCGACCTGGCGATCCTTCTGGAATCGTGTTCTTCCGCTCCCTGATAGAGCGTGTCGGCTATTTCCTTCTCCGACCAACGATTCACAATCTCGTCTGCCGTCAGTTCGTCCCCGCTGCTCATTCGCATATCCAGGGGACCTGCCTCGCGGAACGAAAAGCCCCGCGCGGCCTGATCAAGCTGCATGCTCGAAACTCCCAAGTCGGCCAAGACCCCGTCCACCCCGGGAATCTCCAACTCGTGCACGACCTCCGCAATCCTCGAGAACGACGACTCCACCAACTTCACTGTCGTTCCAAACTTCTTCAGCCGCTCCGCTGCCAGCGCGATTGCCTGTGCGTCCTGGTCCAGGCTGATCAACTTTCCGGACGTTAACCGCGCCGCTATGGCTGCCGAGTGGCCCCCGGCTCCCAGCGTTGCGTCGATGTACGTTCCATCCGGCTTTACGTCCAGCCATTCCAGCACCTCATCCAGCAGCACCGGCACATGTGGTTCACTTCCGCTTCCCACTTGCGCCTCACCTAATCCCTTGGAACGAAAGCCCTAACCGCTTGCCCAGACACAAACTCATCCACTTCGAACAGGCCGTGCTCCAAACACACGAGCAGTGTTGCGCGCTGCAAGCGCGTCGCGCCTGTCCCACTCTCAAATTGTCTACTTGGCCCCGACCTTACTTTGCTGGCCCGACTTCTCGTTACACACCCAACGCCGTCAGCTCATCACCTGTAAGTGGCTCATTCTTCATCTTATCGACCAGCCCGGTGTGATTCATCACCACCAGGATGTTCAACTCGCCGAAGACATCCACCTCGGCCTTCAATTGCGCCGATTCCCTCAGCACCCCGGGTAATAACAACCTGCCCTGCCCATCCACTTCGACCTGTTGCCCGTAATAGCTGGTCCGCAGTAAGAACTTTCGCTTGCCCTCGTGCTGCGATGGCATCGCGGCCAGCCGGTCTTCGATCTCCGACCAGACGCTCAAAGGATAAATACGCGCATCTTCTCCGCTGATACTCGTGATATAAAACTGCGTGCCGAATTCCTTCAAACCTTCCAGAAACACGGCCGGTATCTTCAGACGACCCTTCTCGTCTACCTTCGCCGGACAGTTTCCCCGCAGCTTCATATGCCCCGTTTACTTCGACCCGTCGGCGAAAACTGCGCACGAACACCGACTTTGGGTCTCCGTTGAAGAAGAAGTGGTATCGAATGCCTCGTTGCACCACAGCCCTCTTATCCGAACTAACTTTCTCTCTACTTTGCTCTACTGCCGACCACTTCACTCCACTTGAGGCCACATGATAATCCGGCCTAATTTCTTGTCAAGGGAAATCCGTACCTTTTTCGCAAAAACCCAAAAAAAATTTTGCATCCTGGCGTTGCAAAAAACGACGCCATGAATTGTGTGCAGTATTCATGCGGACTTCTACAGATTGTGGTGGAGTTCGCTGCTCGGATTTTTTCGGTTTGACTAAGGTTGGACCGGTGCCTTCGATGTTACTGTTGCGACACGAACGCTTGTAGGTTTCGTCTCGTCTTCGCCAATTTTTCTAATTCGCGGCGCGAATTTTCCGCGCCGCTTCATCCACTCCGCTCCACCATCCCGCGAATTGACGAAAGCACTCTCCCCCTGCGCCCAGATGCGGCTCCATCCCCGCGGATCGAACCGCGATTCCCCAGGTCGCGCCGCATACCGAATCTCACCTATATATTTGTCCGCGACCCGTGCTATTCTTTTGCCGTTGTACCCAAGCTTCAAAGGAGCCAACCATGGAATGGACCGCACCCAAGCACGAAGAGATCGACCTCAACTGCGAAATCAGCTCGTACGCCAACGCCGAGCTCTAATCGAATTTCAACTTCCTTCGGCTCCCGCTTTCAGTAAGTAAGCCGGCTGCGGCCGCTTCCTGGAGCGGGTGCTTTTGTGTTCGGCTGCTGTAAATCCGTAACCCGCTTCGCTTTATCCCTCACTTCTCGGCAGGATCGGCATGCGCATCAAAATCTTGGGTTCGGCGGCTGGTGGCGGATTCCCACAATGGAACTGCTCCTGCGAAAACTGCCGTCGCGCTCGAAACCCGAAATTCCGCGCCACTTCCCGCACCCAAACCCAAATCGCCTTCTCCCATGACGGCAAGATATGGTTTCTCGTCGGCGCGTCGCCCGATCTCCGTACACAAATTATCGCCACGCCCGAACTCAACCCCCACGAGCAGAGCCCCTCCAACTCTCCGATCGGCGGCGTGTTCCTGCCTTCCGCCGACGTCGATGAGGTGATGGGCCTGTTGCACCTGCGCGAGTTTCAACCGTTCTTCATCTTCGGCACTGGCTCGGTACAACGCATCCTGAAAAAAGAAAACAAAATCTTCAACGTGCTCGACCGCGCCGAACCACCCGTGCAGTGGCGGCTCCTCAAGAGCAAGGGCCGCCTCGGCATCCATCTCGCTGAAAATCCCGGCGACGAGCCATCCTTTGTCGTTTCAACGATCTCGCTCGGCGGCACATATCCCGATTACGTCAGCGACGACTTGCGCCGCACCCTCTCGCCCGACGAAGCCAACCTCGGCTTCATCTTCGAACGCGAAGGCAAAAGCTTCCTCGTCGCGCCATCGATCTCCGGCCGCAATCAGGATTGGGCCAAAGCCGCCGCATCCAGCAGCATCGTTTTCCTAGATGGCACCTTCTGGAGCGACGACGAACTCATCAAAACCGGCCGCAGCAAAAAGAAAGCCCGCGACATGGGCCATCTCCCGCTCTCCGGCGAAGACGGCCTCCTCGAACTCTTCCCGCGCGACTCCAGCTGCCGCCGCGTCCTCATCCACATCAACAACACCAATCCCATCCTCGACGAACGAAGTCCCGAACATCGCAAGGTCGTCGATGCCGGTTTCGAAATCGCCTACGATGGCATGGAGTTCGAACTGTGAGCGCCAAAGCAAGCTCATGTAGGGGCGCAGCACGCTGCGCCCCATGTCCGCAAGATCGATCGCGAAGCCAGCATCTGAAGATGGAAGCGTGATGTCACCAACGTCCACAACTCAATCCGCTCCCCTCTCCGAATCCGCTTTCATCGCCGGCTTCCACGCCATCGGCGAAGAGCGCTACCACCACAAACACCCCTTCCATCTCCTGATGCACGAAGGCAAGCTCACCCGCGGCCAGCTCCAGGCGTGGGCGCTCAATCGCTACTACTACCAAAGCCGCATCCCCATCAAAGACGCCGCAATCCTCGCCCGCACCGAAGATCCCGCCTTCCGCCTAGCCTGGCGCAAGCGCATCCTCGATCACGACGGCGACGGCACCAAGCCCGGCGGCATCGAAAAGTGGCTCCGTCTCGTCGAAGCCACCGGTCTCTCGCGCGAGCAAGCCATCCACGGCGAAGGCATTCTCCCCGCCACACGCTACGCGGTGCAGGCCTACGTCGATTTCGTCTCCACGAAATCGCACACCGAAGCCGTAGCCTCGTCACTCACCGAAATGTTTTCGAAAAAATTAATCACGCTGCGCGTCGATCGCCTGCGCCAGCATTACCCATGGCTCTCCGGCGGCCTCGACTACTTCGATGGCCGCATGACCCAAGCCCCCGAAGACGCCGAATTTGCCTTGGCCTGGGTCGTCAAACACGCCCGCACCCGCGCCGAACAAGACGCCGCCCACAACGCCCTGCGCGCCAAATGCGACATCCTCTGGGCTCAACTCGACGCCCTGCATCAAGCCTACGTAAATCCCGCTTGGCCGCCACCCGGCGCCTTCATCCCCACCGACGCCAAGGACTCACAATGACCGACGCATCGACACTCAATCTCGATTCCCACCCGCGCCTAGCCGCAGGCGTCCGCCTGGGCCAAAACAACAATCAACAAGTCCTCCTCATGCCCGAACGCGCCCTCCGCCTCAACGGCCCCAGCCTAGAAATCGTTCAGCGCTGCGACGGCAAACGCACCGTCCGCGAAATCGTCACTGAACTCCAGCACCTCTACTCCAAAGCCGACCCCGCCAAAGTCGAATCCGACATCCTCGGCTATCTGAAACTCCTCCAGGACCAACGCGCCCTCGACTTCGAATAACACTCCGGCATTTGGGTGCCGCACCCTCAGGTTTTAGAGGGTGCGGTTTTTCCCCAGCGCCACCGCAATCCACCCGAAGCACCGCCACCCGCAAACCCACCAAGTGCTAAAATACCTAAGCCTCAGATGACCGCAACTCCCACAACTCCCCTAGCCCTAATCGCCGAACTAACCCACCGCTGCCCGCTCCACTGCGTCTACTGCTCCAATCCCCTCGAACTCACCGCCCGCAGCACCGAACTCCCCACCGAAACCTGGTCCAGCGTCTTCCAACAAGCCGCGCAACTCGGCGTTCTCCAAGTCGACTTCACCGGCGGAGAACCGCTCGCCCGCCCCGACATCCTCGATCTCGTCAAATCCGCTCGCGCCGCCGGCCTCTACGTCAACCTCATCACCTCCGGCCTCCCGCTCGACCAACAAAAACTCACGCAACTCGTCGAAGCCGGCCTCGACCACATCCAGCTCAGCTTTCAGGGCGCCGACGCCGATACCGCCGAAGAAATATCCGGCACAAAATCCCACGCGCAAAAACTCCGCGTCCTCGAATGGCTGAAAACAGTTCGCGTCGCGGTCACGCTCAATTTCGTCATCCACCGCCGCAACATCGATCAGATCGACGAAATGCTCAAGATCGCCGAATCCTCGACCGCCTCCCGCGTCGAATTTGCCAACGTGCAGTATTACGGATGGGGCTTCGCGAATCGCGACAACCTGCTGCCCACGCGCGCGCAGCTCGATGAATCGTTAATCAAAATCAAAGCCGCCGAAGAACGCCTCCGCGGCAAAATCCGCATCGAGTCCGTCGTCCCCGATTATTACGCAAAATATCCGAAGCCCTGCATGGGTGGCTGGGGCCGCAAATTAATGTTGATCACCCCGAACGGCGAAGCGCTTCCCTGTCACGCCGCAAAAATTATCCCCGGCCTGCAATTCGCCAACGTAAAAGACCAAACCCTCGCCGACATCTGGCACTCCAGCGACGCCTTCCAAAAATTCCGCGGCGAAACTTGGATGCAAGATCCGTGCAAGTCTTGCGACCGCCGCACCCTCGACTTCGGCGGCTGCCACTGCCAAGCCCTGCTTCTCGCCGGCGACGCCGCAGCCACCGACCCCGTCTGCACCCTCTCCCCCAACCGCCCCAAAATCGACGCCGTCCTCAGCGCCATCAATTCCGCCGTATCCGGCAACTCCAACCTATCCGGCAACTCCGCCGTTGTAGGGGCGGGGCTTGCTCCGCCCTCGATCCGACTCGGCAACGATTCCACCGTCGAAGTCCGCCCCGACTGGCTCTACCGCCCCAACCCTTCCTAAGATCAAAATTTAAGAACGCTGTCATCCTGAGCGCCGTCCGAAGGACGGCCGAAGGATCTCAACCTAAGCCCAACCGACCAATTCGACGCGGTTCACCCGCCCGCCGGCGCCACCACCGTCTTCATCCGCATCATCATCCTCACCGCAAACGCCACACTCGCCGCCAACACAATCACCCCAAACACCTCCAACGTCCGCGGCGCCCCAATATGTTTCGCCACCCCGCCCGCCACCAGCGACCCAATCGGCTGCACTCCCATAAACATCATCGCGTACACCGCCATCACCCGGCTCCGCAACTCATCCGGCACGCGATTCTGCACCGTCGTATTCGTGGCCGCCATCATGGAAGTCGCCGCAAATCCCACCACAAACAAAACCGCCGCCGAAAACCAAAACACCGTCGAATACGAAAACAAAATCAAACACACCGACGAAACAATCGCCATCCCCGCAATCCACTTCGCCAACCCCTTGAAATTCTTCCGCGCCGCAAACTGCAGCGCCCCCAGCGCCGCCCCAATCCCCGCGTAACTCAGCAGCAGCGAAAACCCAACCGCCCCTCGATGCAAAATGTCGCGCGCAAACACCGGCAAAAACACCGAATACTGCAGCCCAAAGAAACTCATCACGCTCAACATCAACAACACCGCCCGTGTCGGCCGGTCCTGCATCGCATACCGAAATCCTTGCAGCAAATTCCGCGCCTGCGAACCGGAACGCGGCTTCGGTTCAAATTTCGGAATCCGCATCGCCAGCAGCGCCGCAATCACCGCCAGAAAACTCACCCCATTCAAAAAGAAGCACCACCCCTCATGAATGTATGCAATCACTATCCCCGCGATCGGCGGCCCAATCACGCGCGCGCTATTAAACATCGACGAATTCAGCGCAATCGCATTCGGTAAATCTTCCTTCCCCACCATCTGCACCAAAAACGCCTGCCGGATCGGCACATCGAACGCATTCACGATCCCCACCAGGAACGCGATAAAGATCAGGTGCCACACTTTCAGCAAATGCGTGAACGTCAGCGCCGCCAGCGTGAACGCCAGAATCATCGACGCAGCTTGCGTCCAGATCACGCCGAGATGCCGGTTGTACCGGTCGCCGATATATCCGCCCACCGACGCCAGCAGCAAAATCGCGATCTGGTTCGCGAATCCAAAAACTCCCAGCAACGCCGCCGAATTCGTGAGCTTATAAACGAGCCAAAGCTGCGCGGTGGATTGCATCCAGGTGCCAATCAGCGAAACCAACTGACCAGCCATAAATAGTTGAAAATTGCGGTGCTGCAATGCGCCAAAGCGCTTCGGCACGTGTGAAAAACCCTTCCACGACGAGACTCGACGAGTAAATGTGAAGAATTACGATGACCTGTGAAGCCGCGAGTGTCAACGCACGACGCTTTAACTCAATCCATCCAAATTGAATCACAGTGTCAGGCAACTTCGCGTTTTTGCTTTTGTAGGGGCGTCCCTTTAGGGCGCCCAGGCACGATCACAACACAGCCGCGATTCGAGTCACTCGCAACGATCCGAACCAAGCCAAACCATCCGAAAAAAAAAACGAGGCGCATCACGCGCCCCGCCTACAAAACTTCACAACTCAAATTGTTTTACCAGTCACCAACCACCAGTCAGCGTCACTCCGGCGCCCCACCCACATGCAAGTGGCTCAAATCCCGCAGCGTCGACTTATCGTCTTCGCTCATCCCCTGCGTAAACCGCGGATCATTCAGCCGCTGATTCCGCGCCGACTCCGGCATGTTCTGCAACACGCGCAGCCGATTGCGGATCGCCTGCTTCCGATCCGGCGGCATCTGGCGCCACTGCGGCAACACATCGTTCCGCACGTGCTCACGCTGCTCCGGTGTCATGCGGTTCCACACCTGCGCCCGGTCCCGCAGCACCTGCTGCTGCGACGGCGACATGCTTTGCAGCCGCTTTTCGTTCTGCAACGCCCGCTGCCGATCCGCCGGAGACATATTCTTCCAGCGATCCTGCGTATTCGGCTGTTGCGTCGGCGGCCGATTCGCATTCGGCGCGGCGTTTGTACTCGGCCGCGGGATCGTCTGCACACCGCCCCCGCCACCGGCGGACGGAGGCCGATCGTTTCGCGTGTTCTGCCGTGGCGCTCCCTGCGCGCCCGCCTTCGGGCCCTGCCCATGCCGCTGCGCCGCATCCACCTGCGCCGTCACCGGCAGCATCAGCACTGCCGCGAGAGCAAGTCCCAGCCCAAATCTGGACGCAAGCCGCCCGCACAGGCTCAGCCTGCACCGCCACTCACCGAATTTGCGCACCTGACTCATCGCAAAAATTCTCGCCCGCCCATCCACAAAAAAACTACATCTCTGTGCTTGCATCCGGCTGCTGTTGATTCGACTCGTCGCTCACCGGCTGCGGCAAATCGCTCAGTGCATCGAAATTCGACAATACATCAAAATTTTCCAGCACCGGCAGATCGCTCACAACCTGCGCTTCCTGCTCGACGCCCGCACTCGGCGGCGCCAGCGAATCATTCGGACGCGACCCAAACCAAACCGTCGCCAGCACCAGCATCGATGCCGCAAACGCCACTCGCGGTGACGGCGCAAACACCGACCACCAACTCTGCTTCACCGGCTCGGCGGCCACACGCGCGCGCACCCGCGCGTCGAACGCGCCCGACGGCTCGATCTGCGGCATTTCATCCAGCAAGCTCGACACCGCGCGGAATTCATTCACACGCATCTCGCACGCCGCGCACGACTTCAAGTGCGCTTCCATCTCTTTCATCTCACCGGCCTTCAGCCGCCCATCCACATAAGGCAGAATCCGGCTTTCCATCCGATTGCAACTCATAACGCCTTCCTTACTTCTGGTCTTCCGCCAATCTTCATCACGACTTCGCACCCGAAACCAACGGCGCCAACTCCACGCGCAGCGTCTCGTACGCCCGGAACAACAACGACTTCAACGCGCTCTCCGAACATTCCATGATCTTCGCGATTTCGTTGTAGTCCAGCTCCTGATACTTGTGCAGCAGCACCGCTGCCCGCTGCTTCTCCGGCAATTTGTCGATCGCATGCTTGATCATCTGCTTGCGCGCTTCTTCGACAAGATGCTGTTCGATGTCCGGATGTTTGTCCGCCACATCGAGTGTCTTCTCGTCGCCGTCCTCGGCATCCGTGGTGATCGGCGCGTCCAGCGACAACTCCATCCGCTGGTGCCGCGTGTCGCGCACCGAGTTCAATGCCAAATTTGTGGCGATTCGGAAAAGCCATGTCGTGAACTTGGCGCTCGGCACGTACTCTTCACGTGCTCGATACACGCGGATGAAGACTTCTTGAGCGAGGTCTTCCGCCTGTTCCCGGTTTCGCACCATCCGGTACAGGAAGTTGACCAGCGGACTTCGATAGCGATGCAGGAGAAGTGCGAACGACTGTTCGTCGCCCGCCTTCACGTCCAGCATCAGCTGTACGTCCGACCTGGCCATAGTCGCCACACTGTATCAAACACATGTGGAGTCAGGAAGTTGCAATTGGCTGCAGTATTTTTCTGGCGAAATTAAAGCGAAGATCTACACGTGAAACAACGCCTGCATTATCAACAGGCTGACTACTCCCACAAAGACCAGCAGCGCCATCCGCCAGTTCGGCTCCCGGTTCACCTCCGGCAACAGGTCCGACGCCGCTACATATAAGGTCACCCCGCCAGAGACCGGCAGAGCGTACTTGAGCTGCCCTTGCAGCGCGCTCGTCAACACCACTCCCAGCAGCGTCGCTATCCCTAGTAACCCGGCTGCGCGGATTGCGTTGCGCTTCCCCATCCCGCTGGCCATGACCAGCGACGCCACCGTGAACCCCTCCGGCAGCTTGTGGAGAAAGACCGCGACGAAGATCACGACACCGAGCCAGGTCGAAATCAAAAACCCCGCCGCGATCGCCACACCATCGAAAAACGTATGTATCGCCAGCCCAAGGAGCACCGTCGTCCGCGCGTGCCCGTGGCTCACTTCCTCGTGATGCGTCTCTTCCCCAAAATGAAAATGAGGCGCAAGCGTGTGTTCAAATAGATGCACGAGGAAAAATCCAATCAGGACATACAGGAACGCGCGGTCGCCCGACAGCCGCACCGATTCCGGGATGATATCGAGGAACGCGACCGCCAGCATGTAGCCGGCGCCCAGCGCCAAAAAATACTGCAAATACTTGCGCGACCAATCCCCGCGCACCACAAAATATCCGCCAATCAAATTTCCCGCCGCCGCCATCACCCCCAGCAGCGCCGCCAGCCCCATCCGAAATACCAAACTATGTTCCATCTAGATCCCTACGATGTCCCATTTCGCGCCCCGCTTACTCGCGCTTGAACATGTAGGGGCGCAGCACGCTGCGCCCCATCTCGGCAAAATCCAAACTGTCAGGTCGTTACGTCGTTACCTCATTACTTCTTTGTTTCGATCTTCATCCGCTGTGCCGGAACAGAATCACATCGCCTTCCTGCACGATGTATTCTTTCCCCTCCAACCTCACCTGCGCCTTCTCTCGCGCAGCCGCCAAACTCCCCGCCGCCAGCAAATCATTCCACCGCACAACTTCCGCGCGAATGAATCCCTTCTCGATATCGCTGTGAATCGCGCCCGCCGCCTTCACCGCCGTCGATCCCTTGCGAATCGTCCACGCGCGCACTTCCGGCTCACCCGCCGTGAAAAACGAAGTCAGCCCCATCAACTCATACGTCGCGCGAATCAGCCGGTTCAGCCCCGGCTCCTTCAGCCCATACGAAGCCAACATCTCCGCCGCCTCGGCCTCTTCCATCTCCGCCAGTTCCGCCTCGAGCCGTCCGCACACCGCGACGACCGCCGCATTCGGCTTCCCTGCCAGCGACGTCAGCTTGTGCCGCTCCACCGCCGAGTCCAACTTGTCCGCCTCATCGTCGCCAACGTTCAGCACATACAGCACCGGTCGCGCCGACAAAAATAAAAATCCGCCAATCGGCCGCCGCTCCTCCGGCCGTCAACTCCAGCTCCCGCAGCGGCTTCTCCGCCTCCAGATGCGCCTTGCACTTATCCAGCACCGTCTTCTCGAGCTGCAGCAGCGGATCGGCTTTCTTCTTCAAATCCTTCTCAACGCGCTCCAGCCGCCGCGTGATCTGATCGTGATCCGACAAAATCAATTCCAGCTCAAGATTCGTCGCATCGCGCAGCGGATCGATCGATCCCGCCGCGTGCGGCACCGACGGATCGTCAAACACACGAATCACGTGCGCAATCGTATCGACCTCGCGCAGCGACGCCAGCGCCTCGCGCGTCCGCTCGCCTTGAATTCCGCCCAAATCGACGTACTGCACCGTCGCGTAAGTTATCTTCTTCGGGTTGTACAACTTGGCGAGCTCGAGCAGCCGCGGCTCCGGCACCTTCGCCACGCCGACACGCGTCTCTTGCGAGCCGCCCTTCGCTTCGACGCTTGCCTTCGTCAAAATCCGGAACAGCGTCGTCTTCCCAACCTGTGGTAGTCCAATAATTCCTGTCTGCATAAACCCGAAATTTTAGCACACACCACATCGTCTTCCGTTGTAGGGGCGTCCCTTCAGGGCGCCCAGGCACGGTCGCAACCCTGCGCAAACTCGAATGCATTGAGTCGATCGCGAATTTTCTGAACACAAAATCTGATGTATCGTTGCCTTACCACCACGAATCTCACAGGGACCCAATGCTAGGTAACAGCGTCCACGCCGTCGAACTCGTCTTCCTTCTCCTGCTCCTCTTCGTCGTCGTCTTCGCTGCCCTCGCCCGCAAAATCCAAATTCCCTACCCCATCGTCCTCGTCGTCGCCGGACTCGTCCTCAGCTTCATCCCTGGCATCCCCCACATCTCGCTCAGCCCCGACGTCATCTTCCTCGTCGTTCTCCCGCCGTTGCTCTACACCGCCGCATGGTTCACCAGTTGGCGCGACTTCAAATACAACATCGTCAGCATTCTCTTTCTCGCCTTCGGTCTCGTCGGCTTCACCGTTTGGGGAGTCGCCGAAGCCGCGCGCTACTCCTTCGCTCCCTTCGACCTCCGTCTCGGCGTCGTCCTCGGCGCCGTCATCGCCACCACCGACGCCATCGCCGCAACAGCGATCGCCAAAAATCTGGGCCTTCCCCAGCGCATCGTGGACATTCTCGAAGGCGAAAGCCTCGTCAACGATGCCACCGGTCTCCTCGCCCTCGAATTTGGCGTCGCTATGGTCGTCCGCGGCGAAACTCCGACGGTGGTCGATGGGGCCATTCGCCTCACCTGGCTCGTCGGCGGCGGCATCCTCATCGGCCTATTGATCGCCCTTCTCATCGAACGCGTCGAACGCTACCTCGACGATGGCGCCATCGAAGTCACTCTCAGCATCATGATTCCCTACGCAGCCTATCTCGCCGCCGAATACGCTCATTCTTCCGGCGTCCTCGCCGTCGTCGCCTGCGGCCTCTACCTGGGTCGCCGCGAAAACAAACTCTTCTCACCCAGCGTTCGCCTGCAAGCCTACGGTTTCTGGAGCTCCTTCACCTTCGCCATCAACGGACTCGTCTTCGTACTGATCGGCCTGCAACTCCCCTTCGTCCTCGCCGGCATCCACGACTACTCGATGAAAGATCTGCTTCTCTACGGCGGCCTCTTCAGCGCGCTCGTCATCCTTCTTCGCCTCGCGTGGCTTTTCCCCGGCGCATTCGTCGCCAACCTCATTCGCCGAAAAATTTTCCATCAAAACGAGCCGATGCCTCCCGTGAAAGGAATTTTCATCATCGGTTGGACTGGAATGCGTGGAGTCGTTGCACTAGCCGCCGCTCTGGCGCTGCCCTTAACGTTATCCGACGGCAGCCCGTTCCCGCAGCGCAACCTCATCATCTTCCTGACGTTCTGCGTAATTCTCGTCACGCTCGTTCTACAAGGCCTCACCCTGCCGCCGCTCATTCGCAAACTAGGCTTGGCCGGTCAAAGCATGGTCGCCGTCGAAGAGCACGAAGCCCGCCGCATCATGGTCGAAGAAGCTCTCAATAAAATCAAAGCCTTGCGCGCGGAGAAAATTGATGACTCGCATCACCTCAACGCCGCGTACGACGACGCCCTCGCAAAATACAAACGCCGCCTCTCCGCTCTCACTGGCCAAAGCTACGAAGAGCACGGCATCGACGCCCACGATCACGGTCACATCGTCTCGCTCTCGCTCGATCTTCTCCGCCTCGAACGCGACACCGCCGTCCGCCTCCGCAACGAAGGCAAAATCAACGACGAAGTCCTCCGCACCCTGGAACGCGAACTCGACCTAACCGAAACCCGGCTCGCCCACCCCGCCAGCGGCTAGCCTCCATCCCCCCGTTTTTTATAAGTGCAGATTCTGCTCGACTTGAACTCCCTTGTTTTCATACACATTTGCAAGTGCAGATTCCAAAGTGCTTACGGCGCGATCGCAGGAGCAAATATTAGGAAAAAGTTGACCGTTAAAATTTGAAGGAAAAACAGCGGAAGAGGGCTTTTGGCCTGTGTTCTTGCTGGTTGTTTTAGCGCGTGGATTTCTACGCGGAGAACTTAGCACACAGAGGACACGCAAAATCCGTTCGAACGTTCCCGATCTAAAGCAAGTTGTAGCAGCCGTGCGATTTATTTTATAAAAATAAATTCTCGCAATTCGATTCGAATACCTACTCTCTCCCCTTTTCCCTTTCGACTTTCGACCTCTTTCTCTTCATTACGTCGTTGCTTCTTTGCTTCTCTGCGCCAGCGGCCCTTCCGGCTTCAAAAAAATCTTAAACAACATCGCATTCACCAATATCGTCACCAACGACGCCACCAGCGTCGCATTGTAAATCGCCGGCGTGATCAACCCCGCCTTCTGCGACACCTGCGCCAAAATAAACGAAAACTCACCGATCTGCGTCAATCCAATCGCCACCCGCGCCGACGTTGACGTCGTATACCCAAACAGTTTCACCACCCCGAACCACGCCACAAACTTTCCCACCAGCACCAGCGCCACCAGCAGCAAAATAATCCGCCACGCCGATGCCCACGTCCGCGGATCGATCAGCATCCCCACCGACACAAAAAATACCGCCACAAACGCATCGCGCAGCGGCGCCGTCTGATGCTCCAATTTCTTCACGAAGTCTGACGAACCCAGCAACATCCCGCCCAGAAACGCCCCCAGCGCCAGCGACAACCCCACCCCTTCCGTCACTGCCGCCACCACCATGCAAGTCGTCAGCGCCAGCAATAGCGAAATCTCGTCGTTGCAAGTTTTCTCCACGCGCGCCAACAATCGCGGCATCAACTTCCACGCCGCCGCCGCAATCGGAATCAGCAGCAAAAACGCCTTCCCGATCCGCCACGCAATCTGCCCGTAGTCCGCGCCTCCTTCGCTCGCCAGACTCGGCAGCAGCACCGTCAAAATCACCACCACCAAATCTTCCACCAGCGTCAGCGCGATCATCACGCGCCCCGCTTCCGTATTCATTTCCCCGCGATCCATTAACAACCGCATCAGCACCATCGTGCTCGCCACCGCCACGATGCAGCCCACCGCCAGACTTTGCAGCACCGGCCAGTGCATCAGCCAGCCCACGCCCATGCACAACGCCACCGACAACACCACGCCCAGCGGCGACCCCAACAGCGCCACCCACTTCACCTTCATCAAATCCGGAATCGAAAAGTGAATCCCCACCGAGAACATCAGCAGCACCACGCCAACTTCCGCCATCAACTCAAATACATGCACATCGTGCACGCGCAACCCCGGCGTCAGCGGACTCACAATCAGTCCCGCCAGCACATACCCCAACAAAATCGGCTGCCGAATACTCCACGCCAGCAACCCGCAAGCCAGCGCCGCCCCAAACACCATCGCAATATCGCGAAATATAAACGAATGCTCCGCCACGAAATCTCCCAAACAAAATTTCGGCGCAGTATACCACCCCGCCATAAACGTAAACCTGCGCTAAAATCCTTCAATCATGTCCACGCCCGCCCAACTCCTCTCCTTCGACCTCGCCGTCGCCATGTCCCACCTCTCCTCCAAAGACGAAAAACTCGCCGAACTCATCCTCGCCACCAAAAAATTCCAAAAAGATCTCGACCTCGCCCAATCCCCCTACGAAGCCCTCATGGAATCCATCGCCTACCAATCCATCTCCGGCAAAGCCGCCGCCACCATCTTCGGCCGCGTCAAAGCCCTCGGCGACAACGGCCGCCCTCCCACTCCCGAAAAAATGTTGAAGCTCAAAACGCCTGCCCTCCGCAAAGCCGGCCTCTCCCACGCAAAAGTCCTCGCCATGAAAGATCTCGCCGCGAAAACGATCGAAGGCATCGTCCCCACCCGCGAGCAAGCCGAAAAACTCTCCGACGACGAACTCGTCGAACGCCTCGTCTCCGTCCGCGGCATCGGCGCCTGGACCGTCGAGATGTTTTTAATTTTCAATCTCGGCCGCCCCGACGTCCTCCCCATTCATGACCTCGGCGTAAAAAAAGGCTGGTCCGTCACCTATGGCAAAAAGCGCATGCCCAAGCCCAAAGAACTACTCGCCTTCGGTGAACGCTGGCGTCCCTATCGCACCATCGCCAGTTGGTACATGTGGCGCTCTTTCGAACGCGCCGGCTACAAAGTCACCAACAAAATCCTCCCGCCGCGCGTCCGCAAAAAAATCGCCGCCGCAAAATCCGCAGCCTCCGTGAAATCCGGAAAACCAAGATCTAAATCAAAACCAAGCAAACAGACTCGCCGTAAGCCCCACTAACAGAATGTTCGAACAGCCCACATCTCTCCTCCGCGTCTTTCGGCGACCTCTGCATCTCTGCGTTATCTTGTCTCTGTTCTTTTTCTTCCCGCTCCGCTCCCAAGCCCAAGACTCCGCCATCATCCACCTCGAATCCCAAACCTGGCCCGACTCCACCGCCTCAACAAAAAATCCCAACCTCCTCTCCTTCGACGACCTCGTCGCCCTCTCCAAAACCGCCACTCCCACCGGCGACCTCGCTACCCGCCTCGACTCCCTCCTCACCACTCCGTTCCTCCACGAAGACTCCTCCGCCAAACCTCACCGCCCCACCGCCGCAAATCTCGGCCCCGTCCTCCGCGTCGCCATGTGGAACATCGAACGCGGCCTCAACATCGACCTCATCCGCGCCGCCCTCACCGATCCACAAAAATTCAACGAACTCACCGCTCACGACACGAACGCCACCACCGCCGCCACCCGCGCGCTCGCCCAATCCCAACTCCAAAAACTCCAGGACGCCGACGTTTTAATCCTCAACGAAGCCGACCTCGGCATGAAGCGCACCAACTACACCGACGTCACCGCCGACCTCGCCTCCGCCCTCCACATGAACTACGCCTACGCCGTCGAATTCCTCGAAGTCGATCCCGTCTTCGATCTCAACTCCGAAGAAGTTCACCTCCCCGACGCACAACAGGACCAGCGCCTCCAGCAGGATCTCCACGTTGACGCGCAGAAATACCACGGCCTCCACGGCACAGCCATCCTCAGCCGCTATCCGCTCCACAACGTCCGCATTTTTCGTTTGCCGGTTTGCTACGACTGGTACGCCGCCGAATACGCCGCCATCTCTTCGCTCGAGCAAGGCCGCCGCTGGTCCGCCAAAAAATTATTCGACGAGCGCATCGAGCGCGAACTCCGCCACGGCGGCCGCATGGCCCTCATCGCCGACATCTCCGTCCCCGAACTCGCCAGTGACGGGGCGAACGGCGCCCCCGGCCAAGCCACCATCGTCGCCGCCCATCTCGAAAACAAATGCACGCCCGCCTGCCGCAAACAACAAATGACCGCGCTCCTCGATCAACTCAAATCCATCCAAAATCCCGTCATCCTCGCCGGCGACTTCAACACCACCGCCCGCGACAACACTCCCACATCCATCCGCAACGAAATCATGAAACGCATCACCGACTATCAATTCTGGATCAAACAATCCATCTCCTACTTCAACCCGCTCGGCTTCGGCAAACTCGCCCTTTACCCGCTCCACTATTTCCACGGCTACAACGACCCCACCGCCTACCATCTCCCCATCCTCTGGGACAATCGCGAACGCCCGCTCTTCAACACCATCGAAAATTTTCGCTTCGACGACGGCCGCTCCTTCGATTTCCGCGGCAACAAGCGCCGCACCGATCCCCCGCGCTCCCGCACCCTCGCCGACAGCAACGCCCGCGCCTGGAAAGGCTTCGTCCCCACCTACTCCTTCGCCCGCGACTACGGCGGCTTCGTCGGCCGATTCAAACTCGACTGGATCCTCGTCAAGCCACTCACCACAACTCCGCGCTCCTCGCGCCAACCCTTAAAATTCGCCCCCACCTACCCCACCACCATGCAAGAACTAAACTCCGCCCCCGCCGACCGCATCTCCGACCACCCTCCCATCACCGTGGATCTCCCCTTGATCGAGCCGCCCCAAAAAAACTGATCGAAGCCGGCACTTGGGTGCCGCACCCTTTAGGTTTTAAAAGGGTGCGGATTTAGATCCAACCCAATCGACAACGCTGGAGCGCATCGCGACAGCATGCGGTGTCGGTCTGAAGCTACACGCCGAAAAAAAACCAAACTTCGATCGCGAAGTAGCGCTGGTCTAACCACAACCCTGCCGGTTTCCATCGCAGAACCACTTGCATTGCCTCGCGAACGCAATATACTTCCCGTGTAAATGTCATCGACGAACGAAAATACACATCGTCATTGCGCGCTGGCTCAAACTCGCGTCAGCACTTCGTGTATCTTCGTTTGTTGCATGACCATCGACCGGACCGAAACGTAGCACTTCTTCCAGACCAAACGTTTCCCCGGCCGCTTTCATCCAAGAGCGGCCTTTTTATTTTGTTTTTGCTAAAGGAGACTTCCCGTGCCAGACGCAACACATCACGCCCTGAGCGACCGCGCCGCCTTCCAGCTCGCCAACGTCACCAAGACTCCCCCGCAGTACGGCGCCATCACGCCTCGCTGGCTCGTGCGCTTTCTCGATTGGAAACCCCTGGAAGCCGGCACCCTGCGCGTCAATCGCGTCATCGAAGACTCCGCCCCCGACGTCATCTGCGGCCAAAAAGACGAAAAAGCCCTCCCCGATTCCTACATCGACTACGACCCCAAGCCGCGCGAGTACACCCTCTGCGGCATCTCCTCCGTCGTTAACGTCCACACCCGCGTCTCCGACATTTACAGCAACCCGTTCGATCAGATCCGCGAACAGCTCCGCCTCAACATCGAAAACGTCAAAGAAAATCAGGAAAACGAGCTCCTCAACAACGCGGACTACGGCCTGCTCAACAACGTTCCCACGTCCCAACGCATCCAGACGCGCAAAGGCGCGCCGACGCCCGACGATCTCGACGAACTTCTCACCAAAGTTTGGAAAGAGCCTTCGTTCTTCCTCGCGCACCCGCGCGCCATCGCCGCTTTCGGTCGCGAGTGCACCCGCCGCGGCGTTCCGCCACCTACAGTCACTCTATTCGGCACTCCATTTCTCACCTGGCGCGGCATCCCTCTCGTACCCACCGACAAGCTCCACGTCGATGGAAAAAAGACGCCGAAGGGCGCGGCCGGAAAGACCAACATTCTTCTCCTCCGCGTCGGCGAAAAGAAACAAGGCGTCATCGGTCTTTTTCAGCCCGGACTTCCCGGCGAACAGACTCCCGGCCTCTCCGTCCGCTTCATGGGCATCGACAATCGCGCCATCGCTTCCTATTTGATTTCGCTCTACTGCTCGGCCGCCGTCCTCGTAGACGACGCCATCGCCTCGCTCGAAGACGTGGAAGTCGGCAGCTACCATGACTACAAGTGAGCCGCAAAAAGGCGCGCCACTGAAGCAAGCCTCGGACTTCACGACAACTCTGCCGGCAACAGACTTCGCCGTCCCGGCAGGCTTGCCTGACACCGAGACCATTGCCCGCATGGCCAACGAAATTTTCCGCGGGTTGCCTGTCTCGGAGAGCGCGCTGCCCGCATCCATCGACGGCGATGTCCGCACTTCCCGGTTCAGGCGCATCGCGCTTCGCTTCGCCCTCGCCACACGACCTGCCCTCTGAAACGCGTATTCATTCCGCGCTCGCAGCATTGCCGCAAAACATTCAGCCGCAAGTCCCCGCGATCCCCGGCGCTCTCATGTCGCCGCCGGCCATTCCCGGCAGTCCCGACCTCGCCCGTTTCTCCGATCCGACAAGCGCCTTCGCATTCCTCGAAGAAGCCCGCCCCCTCTTCGGTTTCGCCGGCCTGACCTCCGCCCCAGCGCCGACATCTCGACACAATCAAAATCCCAACCGATACCGACTTCCGCTCTCTCGCCGACGAATTCTCCACCACTCCTCCGCCGCGCGTCAGCGACGCCCAAATCCCACAAACCGCTCCGCAAATTCCCGGCGCGCCCGTCGCCGCAAATCCCGCCGAATTCTCCCTCGGCTACAGCTTCCTCAACGAAATCCGCCAACTCGTCTCGATTCCATCGATCGAACCAGTCACATCCTCACCGGTGGCGCCGAACCCGACCGATCTCTCCTCACTCAATCTCCCCGCCGATTCCTTCGACGCCGCCTCCATCCGCCGCGACTTCCCCATCCTCCAGGAGCGCGTCAACGGCAAGCCCCTCATCTGGCTCGACAACGCCGCGACAACACAAAAACCCCAAAGCGTCATCGACCGCCTCAGCTACTTCTACTCCCACGAAAATTCCAACATCCACCGCGCCGCTCACGAACTCGCCGCACGCGCCACCGACGCCTACGAAGCCGCCCGTGAAAAAGACGCGCCGCTTCCTCAACGCGCCCAGCACCAAAGAAATCATCTTCGTCCGCGGCGCCACCGAAGGCATCAACCTCATCGCGCAATCCTGGGGACGCCAAAACATCCACAAAGGCGACGAAATCGTCATCACCTGGCTCGAGCACCACGCCAACATCGTCCCCTGGCAAATGCTCTGCGCCGAATCCGGCGCGCGCCTCCGCGTCGCCCCCGTCGATGACTCCGGCCAGATCCTGCTCGACGAATATCACAAGCTACTCAGCCCCAGGACGCGCCTGGTCTCGTTCACTCAAGTTTCCAACGCGCTCGGCACCGTCACTCCCGCGCACGACATGATCGAGCTAGCCCACCGCTACGGCGCGAAGGTTCTCCTCGACGGCGCGCAAGCCGTCTCCCACATGCAGGTCGACGTGCAGTCCTACGATTGCGACTTCTACGTCTTCTCCGGCCACAAAGTTTTCGCGCCCACCGGAATCGGCGTCGTCTTCGGCAAGTACGACATCCTCGAAAACACGCAGCCCTGGCAAGGCGGCGGCAACATGATTCAGGACGTCACCTTCGAAAAAACCACCTACCAGCCGCCGCCCGGCCGCTTCGAAGCCGGCACCGGAAACATCGCCGACGCCGTCGGACTCGGCGCCGCCATCGACTACCTGAGCCGCGTCGGCATGGTCAACATCTCGCGCCACGAACACGACCTGCTCGTCTACGCCACCGAAAAACTCCTCCGCATCCCCGGCCTTCGCCTCATCGGCACCGCTCGCGAAAAAGCCGGCGTCCTCTCGTTCGTCCTCGACGGCTTCCGCACCGAAGACGTCGGCGCCGCCCTCAACCGCCAAGGCATCGCCGTCCGCGCCGGCCACCACTGCGCCCAGCCAATCCTCCGCCGCTTCGGCGTCGAAAGCACCGTCCGCCCATCCCTCGCCCTCTACAACACCTGCGAAGACATCGACGCCCTCATCGCCGCCATCTGGAACCTCCGCCAAGGCCACTCAACCCTCTAAATTTCTTGTCATCTTGAGCGAAGCGAAGGATCTCAGAAGCCTCGACACTACCGATCACTCCGTGCTGGCTTCGCCGATGCGCATCGACTCCGCCGTCAAAATCGACTCCAGAAAAATATCCAGCAACTTGATCTGCGCCTCCACCTTCAACGCGTTCGAGTTGTCCCACTCCACCTGTAGCACCAGCCCATAAAACGCCCCAATCAAAAATCGCGCCGTCGCCTCCGCATCCACCCTCTTCGAAATCTCTCCCCGCTTCTGCGCCTCCGCAAGAATCCCGCTCAGCAAACCAAGTGGCGCCTCAAAACTCCCTCGCACCAGCCGCAAGATCCTCGGATTCCTTTGCGCCTCCGCCCACAGCTGAATGCTCAGCCGCCTCCGCAACCTCTCTTTCGGCGTCTTCAGATCCCCGAAAAACGCATCTCGTATTCTCCGCAGCGCGGTCACCAAATCCGGCTCCTTCGCCGCCTCGCCAATCAGTTCCTCCTCCGTCCTTCTCCGTTCCTCCGCAATCGCCTCGATAATCTCCTCTTTGCCATCGAAGTAGTTGTAGATCGCCCCCGGACTCAACTCCGACTCCTTCACAATCTCCGCCATCGTCGTTCGATGGAACCCCTCCCGCGCAAAGCAAGCAATCGCCGCCTCCAAAATCTCCCCCCGCCGCCCATCCAAATACGCCTGACTAACCTTCGGCATTCGCCACTCCTCCGATTAACTCGCGCGCTGCGACATGCGCCATCGCCACGTGATAAAACGCGTATCCCTTCATCGCCCCCGCTTCCGCGCCCCAATACTTGTTCCGATATTCATCCGCCGACAGATCCCAATCCAGCCGCAGACCACACCGCACCAAAAATTCCTCCAACTCCCCTGGAAACATCCCAAACGTCCACGGCTCCCCGATCTTTTCAACATCGCGCAAAATCCGTTCGCCTCCCTCGAAATGCGCCGTACCATCCAGCAATCCTTCATGAAGATACGTAAAAATAATCCGGCTGCCGACGCCGCAATTCCCGACGTATCCAAACACGGCGTTCACCGTTTCTCTCGACAGGTAATTCGTAACTCCCTCCCACAGAAACATCGCCGGCTGCTGTGGCTCAAAACCGGCCTCCCTCAATACATCCCGCAGCGCGCGCCGGTTGAAATCCGTCTCAACAAATCGAACCGTCTTTGGTATTTCCGGCAAAGCTTCGCCCAAAACTTCCTGCTTCGCCGCCAGCGTCGCAGGATGATCCACCTCAAAAACCTTAGCGCCTGCCATCTTCGAAAGCCGGTAAGCCCGGCAATCAAATCCCGCCCCAAAAATCACCACCTGCCGAATCCCATCTCGCAGCGCCTCGCACACCGCATCGTCAATCAGCTTCGTCCGCGCAATCGCCGAAGTCCGCGCCCCCGGCAGCCGCCAATCCGCATACGACTCAACGACCCGCGCAACAATCGGCCACCTCGAAGCCCAAACCGCCCACCGCAACGATCCCCGCACAAACCGCTCCGCCAGCGCATCGACAAACAATCTCCGCCGCTCCGGACGTACCGACTCCAGCGCCCGAAAAAACGCCATATACTCCGCCGTCCGACTTGCTCGGTTTGCGATCATTGCGAAATCCGATCCCAAATAAAACGAACACTCATTCTATATAAATCCAAATCCCAGGACGACCTATTTCTCTCCCTTCTGTCCGCCTTCCTCCATCCTTCATCCCACGTTCCCCTCCCCCGACTCCCTACCGACTCACCATCCTGCCTCCCTCCTGCTTCCCTTCCGACTCCAACCCCCGCGCCCGATTCCAATTCCTTCTCACCCCACCTCCAAACGCCGTCATCCTGAGCGAAGCGAAGGATCTCAGCGTCCACACGACTCAATGCCCCCCTAAACGCCCCTTGACAAAATCCGAAATCCTGCTATTCTTAAAGCTCGAACAAAAACGCCAAAGCGCCGGATCACTTCCGGCGCTTTTTTCTTTTCAGGCGAAATCCAAGCGAAACCACACTGATCCGTAACAATCTTACTTACAACAACTTACAGGCAGCCAGCCTCAAAACGAGTGATTCTCCGCCCATAACGCCTTTAGAATCATATTCTTGAGAGAAGAACGCGAGCAAGATCTTTAGAATCATATTCTTATAAAAAAAGGGTGGGGGGGGCTAACGTCTTCGGAATTCCGCTCACACTTGAGTCGAGTCTCGCCGCCGCCGAAATCTCTGAAGTTGATCGCGGCTACTGTTTCAAGCTGCCGAGCCAATCCAGCACAGCCGTTTGCAGCGCAATGCGATGGTCGTTATAGCTGTGATCGGTTTCCATGTGGATCTCGGTCGCGCGTGTGTCGCCCGCCTTCTGTAGCGCCTCAAACAGCGCGTGATTGTCGGCAACGTTTCCGTCGGACGATTCAACCACGAAGACCGGCCGCGACTTCAGATCGCTGGCCCAATCGACGTAATTCCACTTCGCCGCATTCTGTTTTGCTTCGCTGAGAAATCCTTCGGGAGTCGTTCCGGCGAGCCGAATGGCAGCACCCTGAAAAAGTTTCGTCCGCGCTTCGCTTTCTGGCCGTAAGGCAGCTGGCCCCAGATTCCACGCTGAAATCGCCGCCATGCCAAGGATCGCCGGATCATGAGCAGTAGCGTAGAGACCCAGGAATCCGCCCATGCTGTGACCAACGATCGCGATCTTCGTGGCATCCGCTCGGTATTTCTTCGCGTTGGCCGGATCGCGCAAAAATGCGATCGCCGCCTGCGTATCTTCAATCGCATTGCTGAACGAGAAGTTCCCCGCGCTGCCCCACGAGCCGCGATAGTGCGGCACCAGCACGTTCCACCCGGCGCGGCGAATCGCGTACGCGAGATCCATATTCTGCTCGTTGCCGGGGAATCCGTGCAGCAGCAACACGACCGGATGCGGTCCTTCACCAGAAGCCAAATAGAAGACCGCGTTGAGCCGCGTGTTGTGGCTGATGATGTCCGGCGCTTCCATCGCCGCAGGAAAATCCTTATCGCGCGGCGGATCGGCGGTAATCGCAGCAGGAATGCTTTGCGCTCGCGTATACGTTGCGTTGGTAAGCGCGAAGAGCATCGCGAACGACGCGATTGCGCGAATCTGGTAGAAGAGTTTGGCTCGGCTCATGGCGCGACATTGTGTCGGATTTCCTCCGTTCGCGCATCGAAAAACTTCTGCCGCGTTCGGAATCGCCGTACAGTTTGAACGCGATGCGCGGCGGCTTCGCGTTCGCGTTGCAGCGATTCGCGGATGTGAGTTGAGATAAACTTCTTGCGCTGCAGAGTGCAGGCGCCTCGGAACTTGGGAAAATCGAGAGCGCCTGCGCCACATTGAGCTTTTGTGGGTTTGAGCGATGGCGAATTTTTTGCGAACCGTTGAATTCCTGTGCTTGAGTTTGTGGCTTGGCAGCGACGTGTTCTTGAGCTTTGTGGTCGCGCCCGGCGCGTTTCGCGTTTTGGCAAGCCGCGATCAGGCCGGCGCCATGGTCGGGTATTCCCTCGGCTGGATGCACATGATCGGCGTGATCTGCGGTGTCGTCTTTCTCGTCGTTCGATTCTTGCGGACTCGAAACTTTACGACTCTCGTGGCGCCGGCGACCCTGTGCGTGATTCTCATGATCCTGCTGACCGTCGTTTCGCAGCGTGCCGTCAGCCCACGCATGGCGGAGTTACGCGTCCGAATGGGATCGATTGCGGCAACGGCCGAGGACGATGCGCGGCTGGCGGAATTTCAGAAATTGCATCGCCGCTCCGTCCTGCTGGAGAGCGGCGTCTTGCTCGCAGGCATCGCGGCAATGGCCTGGCTCGTCCGCGAGCACAGCTGAGTTCGGCGCTACCCACACGAAGGAATCCTTCCACTTCTCTACGATGACACCGGACAACACCGCCGCACGTCCATGCAAGTTGAGGTTGGGGAAATAAACGAATTCAGTCGTTGTTTGCGAAATAAAGGAAGAAGATTTGCGCAAGCACCACATCGCGGCATACATCGTCGGTGGACTGATCATCGCCTACTGCTACGCGTTCATCAACGCGATCACCACCGCCAGCGAAAACTCCTATCAGTGCAAAGCGCTCGAATCCGCCGCCATCACCGGCCACCAAATCCCAACCTCAATCTCCCAGCCCGGCAAACCCGCCGCATTCTGCGAACTCGGCGTCCACTTCCCGCTGCTCCGCACCTACTTCACCGTCTTCATCTACGGCGTCCTCGACCGCACCCAGCAAGACGCCATCGTGAGTTCCCTCCGCAACGCGCCGCGCCGCCCCAACCAAAAGCGCATCCTCGTCCAATTCTTCGACAAGGAAAACTGGCGCCCCTGGTCCGACCCCAGCTCCGGCCGCAGCGGCGGCAACCGCGGCCCCGAGCACCCCATCGCCACCCAGTGGATCCCGTAGTCGCAGCGCCCAAGTAACCGAAGCTAGCCGACAGGGCGTCCACAGATGCCCGCCCACGTATCCCCAAGCCACGCCGGAGGTTACAGCCTGTCCCGAAGGTCCAGCCATAGATGCAAATAGCGAGTCGAGCACAGAAATCCAACGTTTTCCGCTCGTCTCGCAATCAAAAGTAGAAAATAGTTGAGGCAACCAGGAAGGCGATGGTGGGCGACAAAGGACTTGAACCTTTGACCTCTCCCGTGTGAGGGGAGCGCTCTAACCAACTGAGCTAGTCGCCCAATCTTCACGGCGAAGCGCGGTTTTGGGGAACTCGCGTATCCGCCGAGGCGTCAATAAGTTGTAGCAGGAAGGGCCCGGGTTTTCAACCATGACAGCGGTCACCTCTCAAATCGTCACGCAGCTCCAGCGCTCGATCGCCAAGGCGATCTATGGCAAGGAAGAAGCGATCCAGCTCGCGCTGATCACGCTCCTCGCGCGCGGCCACCTGCTGATCGAAGATGTCCCCGGCGTCGGCAAGACGACTCTCGCCCAGGCGCTCGCAAAAAGTTTTCATTGCAGCTTTTCCCGCATCCAGTTCACGTCGGATTTGCTGCCCAGCGACGTGCTCGGCGTCAGCGTTTACGCCGCCGAAACGCGCGAATTTGAATATCGCCCCGGTCCGATTTTCGCCAACGTCGTTCTCGCCGACGAAATCAACCGCACCACGCCGCGCACGCAATCCGCGCTGCTCGAAGCGATGAATGAAGCGCAAGTCACCGTCGATGGCAAAACATTGCCGCTGCCGCAGCCGTTCCTCGTTATCGCCACGCAAAATCCGATCGAGCATCACGGGACGTATCCGCTGCCCGAATCGCAGCTCGACCGCTTCCTGATGCGCATTCGCATGGGCTATCCATCGCACGAAACCGAAAAGGAAATTTTGCGCAAGCGCACCGGCGAAGATCCGATACAGTCGCTCGAACCCGTCGCGGATTTACACGACGTGCTCGCGATGCAGCACCAGGTGTCGCAGATTCGCGTCGATTCGAGCCTGCACGACTACGCTCTCGAAATCGTGCATCGCACGCGCCACAGCGAGCAGCTTTCGCTCGGCGTGTCTCCGCGCGGCACATTAATGCTTCAGCGCGCGGCGCAAGCCCGCGCATTTCTCGACGGCCGCGATTACTGCATCCCCGACGATTTCAAATCGCTGGCAGTCGCGGTATTTCTCGCATCGCGTTGCCGCCAGTTCGCGCCACGCTTCGCTGCAAAAAAAATCCGAGACGACCGAAGCCGTATTGCGCGACATCGTCGATTCCGTTCGCGTTCCCCTGTAAAACGCACGCGGCAATCGTCTCCGGAAAAATCTTGCAACTGACTTCTTCCATCTCGCAGCTTTGGGCGCGCGCCGACCGGCCCGGCGTCCGCGCGTTCTTCATCTCGATTGCCGCGCTCGGCATCGCGCTGATGCTGGCGCTGTATTCCGGCGCCGCCGCCGAAGTCGGCCATCTCGGCCTGTCCATCGCCGCAGCGCTGAGCGCGCTGCTCGTCGCCGCATGGGTTGCGGTGACGCTTGTACCCGTTCTCGCCAAGCGCACGCCGCTTCGCTGGATCAGCTACAAGATGGAGTACCGCATCACCCGCGAAGGATGGATCTACATCGGCGGCATCATTATCGTGGCGCTCGCCGCGCTCAACACCGGCAACAATCTTCTCTTCCTGATCCTCGCCAGCCTCATTGCCATCATCCTGATGTCAGGAATTTTGTCGTCGATCACGCTCAGCGGCATCGAGCTCCGCCTCGAATTACCGGAGCATATTTTTGCCGGTCAAACCGTCCGAGCGCGCGTCGAGCTCGAAAACGAAAAGATTACGCTGCCATCGTTTTCGCTGCGCGTCGAAGGCGCGAAAGACAAAAAGGCGCTGACCGCGCCGCTGCTGGAAACTCCAGTATATTTTCCGTATCTGCCGAAACGCGATCGCGTACAGCAAAATGTCCCGATCACGTTTCCGCGCCGCGGCGCCTATCGGCAAGACACTTTTCGCATCGTCACGCGATTCCCTTTCGGCTTCTTGCAGAAAGCGCGCCGCGTGCAACTTGGCGCTGAAGCACTCGTCTATCCGTCGGTCGAACCTTCGCGCGATTTCTTTGAGGTTCTGCCGGCGCTGCAAGGCGCACTGGAGAGCCACAGTAAAGGCGGCGGCCATGATCTTTACGCGCTCCGCGATTACGTGCCAACCGATAGCGTGCGCCACGTACACTGGAAAGCTTCCGCGCGTTTAGGAGCGCTGATGGTGCGCGAATTCACGCGCGAAGACGACACGCGCGTCCTGCTCGTGCTCGATCCACATGTTTCCGACGCGATTCTCGATGCAAAATCCGTCACGGTCCCGGTTGCCATGGAACGCTTCGAGCGCGCCGTGACGCTGTGCGCGAGCATCGCCTGGCATTTTTACGAGCGTAATGCGCAGCTTCAGTTCCGCAGCGCCGCGCTGGAAACAGATCTGTCGGCTGCGGAAGAAAACATCTTCACGATCCTGAAGCACCTTGCGCTGGCCGCACCGCTCCCCGCCGACCCGGATCACGCGCTGCTCAGCAACCTCGCTGCTTCGCCCGGCCTCTTCAAAGTAATCGTCACCAGCCAGCCGCGTGGCACCATCCCCGCGTCGCTCTGGCACTCCTCCTACGTGGTATTTCTCGACGACTTACAGCCCGAAATCGCGGGTCAGTAAGTTTCACTTTCGCGACTGTGCGAAAATGTTCGCTCCGCATGCCTCGAGCGAAACAACGCAAAACCACAGGCGCAATCGCACGCAAAGGCGCTTCCGCGTCACAGCCGAACAGCGAATTCCCTGCCGGCGAAATACTTGCCGGCGTTGACGCGAAGCAAATGGCCGTGCTTCGCGAGCGCCTGCTCGAATGGTTCCACAAATATCAGCGCGATCTGCCTTGGCGGCAAAACAAGGATCCGTATCGCATCTGGCTGTCGGAGATCATGCTGCAACAGACGCGCGTTGCCGCGGTGATTCCTTTTTATGAGCGATTTCTCGAGCACTTCCCAACAATCCGAGCGCTCGCATCGGCACAGGAAGCGGAAGTCTTGCGCCTGTGGGCCGGACTCGGCTATTACAGCCGCGCTCGCAATCTTCAGCGCGCGGCACAAGAGATCGTTGCGAAACATGGCGGCGAATTCCCGCGAACAGCGGAGCACACGTTGGCACTTCCCGGAATCGGAAATTACACCGCTGCCGCAATCCTGAGCATTGCGTTCGGCGAACGGCGCGCCGTACTTGATGGCAACGTGGCGCGCGTGATCGCGCGGCTCGGCGCCGTCCACGGCGATTTACGCGAAGGCGCTCGTTGGCAAGTGTTACAAGCCGCCGCGGATGAACTGCTCGATCCGGACGCGCCTAGCGATTGGAACCAGGCGATGATGGAACTCGGTGCGATGATCTGCACGCCGAAGTCTCCGCAATGCCTGCTTTGCCCGATGGCAGAATTCTGCCGCGCACGGCAACGTGGCCTGACCGAAGTCATCCCGGAAAAACGAAAGAAACGCGCGACCGAAGAAGTCGAACTCGCCGCAGCTGTGTTCATCGACAAGCAAGGCCGAACGCTATTGCTGCCGCCGCCCGAGATCGATCGCGATCACGTCACCCAGGACGAAGTGCGGCCGCTGATTTCCAAGATGTGGCACTTTCCGATGATCGCGGTGCAACGCGACGCCGCACGCGAACTCCTGGCATTTTTGAAGAGCTTCGGTGCGCTGAGCGGCAACGGAGCGGAGCCAAAACTGGAGGAACTTCGCGCCGCGCGACACACAGTGACCTACCGGGCGATCCGCCTACGGCCATTCCAACTGACCGTCGAAAAACTGCCAAAGATCGCCGGAGCGAAGGCCGTATTACTCGAAGATCTGGTCTCGCGATCCAAAGTCGCGGTCTCGAATCTGACCCGCAAACTTGGCCAATCGGCGGCGTCGCACGCGGAAGAAGCGGTTACAAGGCGCTCGCGCCGGTAGCGTCGAATCGAGCATTGACGCTTCCGAATCGCTCCTAAGCCGCGTCCCAGGCAGCCCGAACGCAAATGCTAAAATAGAGGCTCCGCCATGGCCTCCTCCGCAACCCCGTTCGCCCGCCCTGCCAGTTTCGCCGCTCCCAGCCGAACGATTTTTCCAGGGCTCACTGTTGCTGCTGATCGGCAGCTCGATCGCGACGCTGATTGCCACGGGGAAGATCGATCCAATCTCGTGCATCATCGCGGCGCTGGCGATGATTTTTAAAGGCTATCGCTGGTGGAAGCGGGAGCAACCCGAGTTGTCGCACCGGGTCGCGACGTTCCTGGTGTTGGGCTACCTCGTCATCTTTCCGCTCGACGTGCTGCTTTTCTCGCGTGCCTACGTTTCGACTTCCTCGAATCCCGCGCTTTACGCGGCATTGCTGAGCGCAATCCATTTTCTGCTTTTCGTGCTGCTCGTGCGCCTGTACAGCGCGACGACCGATCGCGATGCATTCTTCCTGGCGATGCTCGCGTTCGCGGGAATCCTGGCGGCGGCGATCCTCACGGTCGATACATTTTTTCTCGCGATGTTTTTTATTTTTCTGTTCTTTGCGGTCGCGACATTCGTGGGCATGGAGTTGCGCCGCGGCGGCCGTGGCGCGA
This sequence comes from uncultured Acidobacteriota bacterium, assembly GCA_963785605.1. Taxonomy (GTDB): domain Bacteria; phylum Acidobacteriota; class Terriglobia; order Acidiferrales; family UBA7541; genus Acidiferrum. The sequence goes on from CAWAWE010000001.1 coordinate 207,265, forward strand.
CAACGACGGCAATCCTGCATCCCGCGCAGGAACGTAAACTCGCGCGAGCGCTCACCTTCGCGGCGGTCACCGTGGCGGTCGGCGCCATCATGATCGGCGGCACGCTCTTTTTCTTTTTCCCGAGATTCAGCGCCGGCTACCTGGGCCGCACGAGCATGCAGCCATCGCTGATGAGCGGATTCAGCGACGACGTGGAACTCGGGCAAATCGGCGAAATCAAAAAGAATCCCGCCGTCGTGATGCGCGTAAAAACCGGCGCGCCGGTCGGATATTCGCGATTGCGCTGGCGTGGCATTGCGCTGACCACTTTTGATGGAAGGCGATGGTCAACGCCGAATCATCGGCAACCGATCGCGCTGACGCCGAACCTGATGGGTGCAATCAACGTCGCCGACCCTGAGCAAAACCTGAGCGGGCCCGGCGCGGAGCTGGATTACGAAGCGCTCGTCGAACCGATGGCGACCGACGCGATTTTCGTCCCTCGAACGCCGTGTCAGTAGTGGGCGGATTCAACGGAGAAAATCCGCACGCGATCAACAACGTGCGCCGCACCTATCTTTTTCGCGACTTCACCGGATCGCTTTTCAATCCCTTCCGCAATTATGCGCCGGTTCGCTATTTTGGCGTGTCGCGTTTGCCGGTCATCCAGCCGGCGAATCTTCGCGCGGCATCGACGACTTATCCGGATGAGATTCGCGACACATATCTTCAGCTGCCACAGCTCGACAAGCGCATTCTGCCTTTCACGCTGAGCGTGACCGCGCGCGCCACGAATCCCTACGACAAAGCGCTCGCGATCGAGACTTACCTGCGCACGCGATTTACCTACACGCTCGATTTGACCGGAAACGTGGACAAAGATCCGCTCGCGGCATTTCTTTTCAAGACGCGCGCCGGGCACTGCGAATATTTCGCTTCATCGATGGCGATCATGCTGCGCGCGATCGGCATTCCGTCGCGCGAGGTCAATGGATTCTTGCCGGGGGAATACAACGATCTCGGCGGCGACTACATCGTGCGCGCCAGCGACGCACATAGCTGGGTCGAAGCTTATTTTCCGGGGACGGGTTGGGTCACGTTCGATCCGACACCAGCGTCGAACGAGCAGTCGGGATTGTTGTCGCGACTCGGGTTGTACATCGATTGGATGGAGCTGAACTGGAACGAGTGGGTGATCAACTACGATTTCGCGCACCAGGTGCAGATGGCGCAGAACATGCAGCGCAACACGCGCAACTGGACCGAAGCGGCGCGCAACTGGTTCACGCTGCAACAACTGCGCGGAAAGCAGAAATTGAAGTCATGGCTGGCTCGCAGCGGAGACATCACATTTGCGCTGCCGATGGCTCTGGCGATTTTGCTGGTGCTGTTGCGCTACGACGTGATCGGCTTCGCTTTGCGGAAGCTGCGATTTAATTTGCAGCTGCGGCGGCCGTCGCGGGGATCGGCAAATCCGCAGCTTGCGTCGCGGTTGTATTCGGAATTGCTGCGCTTGCTGGCAAAGCGTGGATTTGCGCGCAAGGAATCGCAGACGGCGATGGAGTTTGCCGGCGCGTTGAGCGAGCCGAGATTGGCCCCGGCGGTGCGCGAGTTCACGCAGATTTATGCGCAGGCGCGTTTTGGCGGCGCTGCGTGCGACACACAGCGACTGCGCGGTTTGTTGGCGCAGATTCGCGCGACCGCAAAGTAGTTTACCTTCGCTTCCCCTTCTCTGCTGCTTCTTTCCTCCCTGAAAACGCACCCCTGTAGCCACATGCTATAATCGAGGTTTGCGGGAACAGCAGATTTTGCGCTGTAGATGCGGACTTTGAAGCCTTGAAGCCAAATACAAAAGTCGGATTTGTGAGCCTGGGATGCCCGAAGAACCTCGTCGATAGCGAGGTGATGATGGGGATTCTTGCGCGCGAGGGTTACGAATTGACGCCGCGCGCGGACGAGGCTGAGATTTTAGTGGTCAATACGTGCAGCTTTATCGAGCCGGCGCAGAAGGAATCGGTCGATGCGATCCTGGAGATGGCCGAGCACAAGAAATTTGGCGCGGCGAAGAAATTGATCGTGGCGGGATGTCTGGTGGAGAGGTATCGCGATCAGATTCTGCAGCAGGTGCCGGAAGTTGATGCGGTGGTCGGGACCGGCGAGGTCGAGCGGATTATCGAAGCGGTCGAAGGCGATTTGCGGATTTTGCCGGCGGAGCCGCCGGCGTTTCTGTATCACGATTTGACGCCGCGCGTAGTGACGACTCCGCGGCATGCGGCGTACATCAAGATCGCGGAGGGCTGCGATCATCCGTGCAGCTTTTGCATCATTCCGCAGTTACGCGGGAAGTTTCGCAGCCGAAGATTTGAGTCGGTGGTGCGCGAGGCGGAGAACCTCGCTGCGGGCGGGGCGCGCGAAATCACGCTGATTGGGCAAGACACGACTTCGTATGGCGAAGATTTGGGATTGCGCGATGGGCTGGCGCAGTTGCTGGAAAAGCTGGCCGGCGTCGAAGAATTGATGTGGGTGCGGTTCTTGTACGCGTATCCGAATCGCGTGACGCAGAAGTTGCTCGATACGATCGCGGCGCATCCGCGGCTGGTCAAATATATGGATATGCCGCTGCAACATGCGAGCCGCAATGTTTTGGCGCGGATGAAGCGCGGGTCGCACGGCGATGCGTTTTTGAAATTGCTGGAGCGGATTCGGACGACGATCCCCGGCGTGACGCTGCGGACTTCGTTCATCGCGGGATTTCCCGGCGAGACGGAATCGGATTTTGAAGAGCTGTGCGATTTCGTGAAGGCGGCGAAACTCGACTGGATGGGCGTGTTCGAGTATTCGGACGTCGATAACGCGGGGAGCTTCGGGCTGGATGCGAAAGTCGATCCGGCGGTGACGGTGGCACGTCGCGAGAAGCTGATGGCGATCCAGAAGAGGATTTCGCGCGAGAATTTGCGCGCGTTCAAGGGGCGCACCGAGACGGTGTTGATCGAAGGGCCGTCGAAAGATAATCCGCTGGTGTGGGAAGCGCGGCTGGCGGGAATGGCGCCGGACATCGACGGGAAGATTTATCTGACTGACATCGAGTTGCAGGATGGAAGCGGTGTGGCCGCGACCGCCGGCGATGCGGCGCGCGTCGAGATCGAAAAGACGGACGCTTACGATTTGATCGGGCGCGTCGTCGAAATTTTGCCGCGTCCGGCAATGCGCGAGATGAGCGCGAATGCGAGCGCTCAACGGCGCCAGGCGATTCCGCCCGCAGCCGAAACCCTGACCCGTATCTCCACAGGGGCAGCGCTGCGCGTCTTGGGGTAGTATTAATCGTCATGCAGCGCCGGTGCCCCATTTGCAAGACTCTGACCGATTCCCAGACGAACGCCGAATTTCCGTTTTGCAGCGAGCGTTGCCGCTTGCGGGATCTCGGCAATTGGGCGGCGGAAAAATATAAGGTGTCCGAGCCGTACTTTGGCGAGGGTGAAGACGAAGTGAACGAACCGCCGAATCCCGATGAAACCATCCACTGAAGCTGGAGCGACGAGCACAGGACACGGGCAATCTGGCGCCGGTGAAAAGCCGAAGCTGGCATATGCGATCGCGTCGGCAGGTGGCGTCGGATACCTGGGCAAAGCGCCGGGAACGTTGGGTTCGCTCGTTGGCGTCGCGACGATTGTCATCTGCGCGATTTTCTTTTTGCGGCCGACGTCGCTGGCGGGGTTGTCGCCGTTTCACGTTTTGTCGGACGCGCGCTTCATGGACAAGCATTTCCTCGTCCCGGGCAGCGACATCCACAACACGCTGTTGATCCTCCCCATTTTCTGCGCGTTCGCGCTGCTGTTTGTACTGGGTGCGATTGGAGTCTGGGCAGCCGGAAACGCAGCGGCCTACTCGGGCAGCAAAGATCCGCAGTGGATCGTAATCGACGAAGTTGCCGGACAGCATCTGACGCTGGTGCTTCCGTTGATTCCGATCGCGCTGCCAAATCTGCATTCGCACATGGATTTGTCCACGTTTGCGATTTTCACCGCGCTCAGCCTGGTGAACTGGAAATATCTGCTGCTCGGATTCTTGTTTTTCAGGATTTTCGATATCTGGAAGCCGTATCCGTTGCGGAGGCTCGAAATGTTGCCCGGCGGCTGGGGCATCATGGCGGACGACTGGGCGGCGGGCGTGTACGCTGCCATTCTGCTGCGCTTCGCGCTACATTTTAAGCTGATCGACTTGCTATGAAATTTGGATTTGGGTCTTCCACGGAAAAAAACGGCGTGCCGCATATTGAAGGTGTGACTCCGACGGCGGCAATTCCCGGCGGCGAGATGGTGATTCGCGGCAGCGGGCTTGCTCCGCGCGTGGGGCCGCGGCCAAACGTGTATTTCGGCGAGGCCGACGCGGGATTGATGCTGGTCACGGAGAATCGCGTGATTGTGCGCGTGCCCGATGGGGCGAGCGATGGCACGGTGCGCATCGCGAACGGAAACGGCGAGAGCGCGCCACATCCGGTGTCGATCGGATTGCAGGTGGCGGATAATTTGCACCCGATCGGGAATCCGGCCGTCGATCTCGAAGGCAATATTTATGTGACGTTCAGCGGGCCGCGTGGGCAGCCGGTTCCGGTCTCGCTCTATAAGGTTACGGCGAATTACAGCGTGAAGCCGTTCGTCACCACGCTGGTGAATCCCTCGGGACTGGCGCTCGATCGCTATAGCAATTTGTACGTTTCGTGCCGCAACGACGGCACGATCCACAAAATCACACCGGAAGGCCGCGCCGAGCAGTGGATCGAAGGCATGGGCATCGCGACGGGCATCGCGTTCGATGGCGATGGGAATTTGTATGTCGGCGATCGCAGCGGCACGATATTCAAAATCAGCGCGAGCCGCGAAGTTTTTGTGTTTGCAACACTGGAGCCGTCGGTCGCCGCGTATCATTTGGCGTTTCATCCGAGCGGTGATTTGTTTGTGACGGGGCCGACGACATCGAGCTACGACCGCGTCTATCGCATCACGCAGGGCGGCGAAGTTTCGTCGTATTACCGCGGGCTTGGGCGGCCGCAGGGGTTGGCGTTCGATCGCGACGGGAATTTGTATGTTGCGGCGTCGCACGCGGGGCGGCGCGGAATCGTTCGCATCACCCCGGATGCGAACGCCGATGTGATTTTGAGCGGCTCGGGGCTGGTGGGCATGGCGCTGCTTCCGTCGGGACGGGCCATTTTGACTACGAACACCGCGCTTTTTACGTTGGATTGGGACGTCCGCGGACTGCCGCTTCTCGGATAATCAGACTTTTCGGATAATCACACGATGAAAGCAGAGATCATCGCCGTTGGTTCGGAGTTGCTGACGCCGGACCGGCTTGACACGAATTCGCTGTATCTCACCGAACAACTCAACACGATCGGCATCGAAGTCATACGCAAGACGATCGTGGGCGATAACGAATCGCTGCTGCGCGAAGTGTTTCGCGAAGCGATGGGTCGCGTGGAGCTGATCATTTCGTCGGGCGGGCTGGGGCCGACGCAGGACGATCTGACGCGCGAAACCGTGGCCGATCTGCTCGGGCGGCGTTTGCAGCGCGACGAAAAAATCGTGCAGTACATTCAGGGGCGATTCCGCTCGCTTGGCCGCGAGATGCCGGAGCTGAACATCCGGCAGGCGATGGTGCCGGAAGGCGCGGAGGTGCTCGAGAATCCGCGCGGCACCGCGCCGGGATTGTGGATCGAGGATTCGGGGCATTTCATCGCGCTGCTGCCGGGGCCGCCACGCGAGTTGAAGCCGATGTTTCGCGAACACGTGATGCCGAGGCTTGAGCGCCGCGTTTCGGGCGTGCGGCTGTTTCACCGGCAACTGCGCGTCACTGGACTTGGCGAATCACACGTCGAGCAGCAGATCCTGCCGATTTACGGCCGCTATTCCGACGTGTCGACGACGATTCTGGCGGCACCGGGTGAAATCCAGATTCATCTGCGCATGTGGACGACCGAAGCCGAACATGCGAAGAAAACGCTCGATGAAATGGTGCGGGGATTCGAGATCGCGCTGACCGATCGCATCTACAGCGAGGACGGCCGCTCGCTCGAAGAGGTCGTCGCGCACGAATTGACTGCGAATGGCGCGACGATTTCGGCCGCCGAGAGCTGCACCGGCGGATTCCTTGCGCAGCGATTGACGAGCATTGCAGGCAGCTCATCGTATTTTCTAGGCGGCGTGGTTTGTTACAGCAACGAGTTGAAGACGGCGTGGGCCGACGTGCCGCCCGAAATGATTATGAGCAAGGGCGCAGTGAGCGCGGAAGTGGCCGTCGCGCTCGCGGAGGGAATTCGTCGCCGCGTGGGCAGTACGATCGGGGTGGGAATTACCGGCATCGCGGGCCCTGGCGGCGGTACGGAAGAGAAACCGGTCGGAACGGTTCATGTCGCAATTTCTTACGCGGGCGGAGTGAAAGAACGCGGGGCGCGTTTCCCAGGCGAACGCGAGAACATTCGCTGGCAAGCGTCGCAGACGGCGCTCGACATGGTGCGCATCCATTTTCTCTACAACAATGGAAAAACGGGCGCGAATGGCGGCGCGAAATCGGCGACGAAGAAGGCCTAGAACCGTGCGCCTGTTTGTCGCGCTACAGATTCCAGACTCCATCCGAAACGACTATGCAGCGCTGGTCGACGAATTACGCCGCTTTGACGTGAAGGCCGCGAAGAAAAAACCGAAGTGGATGCGGCCTGAAAATCTGCATGTCACGCTGAAATTCATCGGGCACACCGATCCGGCAAAGCTCGATTCCATTTGCTCATCACTCGCGAAAGTTCGCTCGGCACAGGAGATTCGTCTCCATTTTCGTAATATCGGATTTTTCCCAAACGCGAATCGACCGCGCGTCATTTGGGGCGGCATGGAGGCGCCGGAAAATCTCGCGCCGCTGGCTCATGCCATCGATCAGGAAATCGCAATGCTCGGCTTCCCCGCTGAAGAACGCGCTTTCACTCCACATCTCACGCTGGCGCGGCTCGACCCGCCGGAAATCGCTCCCGAGTTGCGCGACGCCATCGAAAAACACGCCACGCGCGACTTTGGGGAGTTGCACACCAGCGAATTCCACCTCATTGAAAGCAAACTGAAACCATCCGGCGCAGAGTACACTACGCTTCAGTCTTTTCCATTCGTGTCTGAAGTCTAAGGATTGACGTACGCATGCGCGAAGTTTCTCTCAGCCTGCTGTGGCTACCGCTTGCCGGCTATCTGCTGGGCTCGATTCCATTTGGCATTTTGCTGACGCGGCTTTTCGGTGGCGGAGATATTCGCGCAGCGGGCAGCGGTAACATCGGCGCGACGAACGTGACGCGCGTGGCCGGGCCGATCCCCGGCGTGTTGACGCTGATTCTCGACGGATTGAAAGGCGCCGCGGCGGTTTGGCTCGCAGCGCATTTTTCGGGTTCTAGTGCGATGTGGATGACGGCGTCAGGAGTCGCCGCGCTGGTCGGCCACTGCTTCCCCATCTGGCTGAAATTTCGCGGCGGAAAAGGCGTGGCCACGGCCGCAGGCATGTTTCTCGCACTGTGTTGGCCCGCGGCAGTATGCGCGATCCTTCTCTTCGTACTTGTCGTGATTTTCTTTCGCTTCGTTTCACTCGGTTCGATCGCGGCCGCTGCCGCAATGCCGCTGCTGATTTATTTGCTGTGGGCGCCGCATTTTTCACCGCACCTCGCGCCGCCGGCGTCGGTCACGATCGGAGCTTTCGCCGCGGCGATGCTCGTCGTGTACAAGCATGACGGAAATATTCAGCGCCTCGTCGAGGGACGCGAGCCGCGATTTGCTTTCAGCAAGGAATCGAAAGACAGGGACGCGGAGTGAGCCGCATCGCCATCCTGGGTGCGGGAAGCTGGGGCACCGCGCTGGCAATCGTGTTGTCGCGCACCACGCAAAAGCATGACGTGTGGCTGTGGTCGCGCGACGCCAATCACGCGCAGTCGATCTGGCGATCCAAAGAAAATCGAAAATATTTGCCGACCGTTCCGGTGCCGGCCTCGATTCGCACCACGCATTCGATGGTCGAAGCGATGCGAGGCGCGTCGATCGTGATCGGCGCGATGCCATCGACGCATGCGCGCAAAGTTTATTCCGCGGCTGCGGATGCGCTTGAGGCGGATACCGTCGTCGTGAGCGCAACGAAGGGGCTCGAGCCAGAGACGCACGCGCGCATGAGCGAAGTGATCGCGAGCGCCATCCCGAGCGCGCGCATCGCGGTGCTTTCGGGGCCGTCGTTCGCGCTCGAAGTCGCGAAAGGCTCGCCGACAGCGGTTGTCATCGCGGCGGCCGACGCCGCGCTCGCCACGGATTTGCAGGAGCAATTCGCCGCGCCGAATTTCCGGCTGTACAGCAACAGCGATGTGCTCGGCGTCGAACTCTCCGGCGCGATGAAGAATGTGATCGCCATCGCAGCGGGCACCTGCCAGGGGCTCAACCTCGGCGCCAATACACTGGCTGCGCTGATTACGCGCGGCCTCGCGGAGATGGCACGACTCGCGGCAGCGCTCGGCGCGCGTCCAGAAACGCTCAGCGGTTTAGCCGGCCTCGGCGATCTCGTTCTCACCTGCAATGGCGCTCTCAGCCGCAACCGGTTCGTCGGCGTCGAACTGGCAAAGGGTCGCCAGCTCAGCGAAATCCTCGGCGGAATGACCGGCGTCGCCGAAGGCGTGGACACCGCGAAGCCCCTCCTGGCGCTGGCTATCGAACACAAGGTCGAGCTGCCGATCACGGCGCAAGTCGATGCGATCGTGCGGGGCGATCAACATCCGCGCGCCGCAATCCGCGAGATCATGGAGCGCCCGCAGAAGAAGGAGTAAGCGGAGATATCGAAGTCGCGGTCGGAAACGAGAAGCTCCTCCACGCGCCATCGCAGGCTACTGATTTAAAAGGTGTTAGCTAGATCGTCGCTGCGCTTTCGTTCCACTCTGGTACGTCCGGCCCAGTTGCACATCCGCATCGCCTGTACCTCTGTACGGGCGATACCTCCGTCGCGATTCCCTAGACTTGAAACAGGAATATGTCTGCCTTGAACGCATCGCGATGGCAACGCCTCCGCACCGGCCGGGTCCGCATTCTGTGGCTCGTGCTGGGCGCGATGTTGCTCGTCGGTGCGGTGCCGATTTTGCTTTATCACCGGCAGGTGCTCCAGTTGAGCCAGGAAAAGCTGGTCAACACCGAGCTTGTGCAGCAGGCGGATTTGACGCGATCTCTAGCGCGCGAAATTGAGTTGTTCCAGTCGAACCTGACGCAACAGCTTGTCAGCGAACGCCAGATTATGAATTTGATGGGCTTGAGCGACGACGTCGAAAGCGCCGTCAACGAGCCCAAGGTGACGCGGCTGCTGGAAAATTTTACGGACAGCAATCGCGATACGTTTTTGTATCTGACCGCGGTGGGCAAGGCTGGTAAAGGCACAGTCGCATCGCAGGGGAATTTCCGCGCCGACCAGGATCCATTCGTCGCGCGCGCGTTGCAGCGCGCGTTTCAGGCATCGGCGCAGTCGCTGCCTTTCCGCAGCGATCCCCTGGCGCTTGCCCCGGATAACCGGCCGGCGTTCGTCATCGCGGTGCCATTGAAAGATATCGACGATCACTTTACGGGAATGCTGGCGGCGGTCGTTTCGCTGGAGCCGATTCTGCGGCTTTTGCAAGACGACAGCGTGCGCGGCCGCGCCGTCTTCGTCATCGATCATGCGGGCCACATCGTGGCGCATCCCGACACGAAAAATTTCGTTCCCGGCGCCGACGTCAGCGGTGGCGACTCTTCGCGCATCGTGGAGCAAGTCGTGGGCCTGCCGAAGGATCTCCGCACGACAGCCACGATTCGCTACACGGAAGTGCACAAGAATCGCAACATCGAGATGATCGGCACGTACAGCACGTTTCCCGATGCGAACTGGGCCGTCATCGCGCAACGCAGCCTGAAACAAGCGCGCGCCGACGCCGGTGTGAACGAATTGAACCGCCAGGCGCTGGCGTTCGTCATGGTGGTCACATTTTCGGCGCTGCTACTGGGATATTTCTTCGCGGTCGGCATCAGCACACCGATTCGCGGCCTCGCGGCGTCCACGCGCGCTATCAGCCGCGGCGAATTCCATCAGCGGTCGGCCGTGCGCGGCGCATCCGAAATCAGCGAGCTCGCCGAAAACTTCAACAAGATGGCCGGCGACATCGAAGAGTACATCGAAAAGCTGAAAGAATCGGCCGAAGTGAATCGCGAGCTGTTCCTTGGCTCGATCCGAATGTTGGCGGCCGCGATCGACGAAAAGGATCCGTATACGCGTGGTCACTCGGGACGCGTGGCAAAGTATTCGACGCTGATCGCGCGCGAACTTGGCCTCTCCGATCCGGAAGTCGAAACGCTGCGGATTTCGGCGCTGCTGCATGACGTCGGCAAGATCGGTGTCGAAGATCGCGTGTTGAAAAAGCCCGGAGCGCTGACGCCGGAAGAATTCGCGTTGATGAAGCAACACACCGTGAAGGGCGCCAACATCATGCGTCCAGTTTCGCAGCTCAAGGAAATGTTGCCGGGCATCGAGTTGCATCACGAACATATGGATGGGCGCGGGTATCCTTACGGGTTCACGGCGCCGCAGATTCCGATGATGGCGCGCATTATCGGCGTCGCAGACACGCTGGATGCGATGACGACGAATCGGCCGTATCAATCGGCGATGGATTTGGACTATGCGCTCGGGAAGATCAAGGCGCTTGCGGGATCGAAATTCGATACGGTGGTTGTGAATGCGCTGGATGCGGCCGTGACCAACGGACGGCTGCGGCTCAGCGCCGTGGAAGTGCAGGTCTGACAGCGTCTAAGTATTCTTACCGACGCCAGTGATCCGCGTGCCGTCAAACTTCGTGAACGAAAATCCCTCGAACGGTTGATTCCAGCAGTTCCCCATATCGCGCAACATCGCGATCGCGACCGCTTCGCCGAGCGGCAGCGAATCGACGTAGTCGTGCCGCCAGTGCACGCCGGCATGATTGCGCCCGATACCGATGTTCGCCGCGAGTTTGTTCATCTCGCCGCTAATCGTGAGCTGGCCGCCGTCCGCGCCGGTGTACGGCACGAGGGAGAAGCCGTCTTCGCTCGACTGCGAAATCGTGATGCCCGGAATAGAGACGAGCGGCGTCTGATCGTCGAACCATGCCTTGACGATCGTCGCGCATGCGCCGGCCACGGTGGAATGACCTTGGCCATACGACGGATGCTGCGGGCAGCCTTCGGGAAATCCGTGCGGCAAAAAGTAGCTGTTATGTTTCGCAAAGACACGCGCGACCGCTTCGGAATTCAACACATCGTGGTGCAGGGGGTAGTTTGCCTGCTTCGTCTTCGTCATGTGTACGAGGCCGCCATATTCTTCCGGGCGGAGATGACGGTGGACGAACCATTTCTGATACCACACCGCTTTCAGTGCTCGCTGCGAGACCTCCGCGACAAGAGTTTTTAGGTGCGGAGAGCCGAAGGTGCCGAATCCAGTCTGATTTCGTGAGCCAAGATAAGGATTGTTCGGATCGAGCGGAGCGCCCTGATCGACCAACACGAGGCACGCGTTGAAGTATGCCTCGAACAGGATGTCGACGTGCACATACGCGCCGAGGCCGCGCCCGTTGCGCATGTGTTGCGGATTCGGATCGGCCTGACTCGAACCGAACGGACCCTGTCCGTTTTGCACCGCAAGCCACGACGCCTGATCGGTCATGTAGTCAACGCCGGGCGCGTACGTCGTAAGCAGCTGAGTCACCGGCACGGCGCCGTAGCTAAACGGCATCAGCAAAAATTGCGAAACGTACGGGCCAGCCACATCGCCCGCGGTGAATCCCCGGAAAAGCGTTTGCGGCGTAACCGGCTTCGACCCGCGAAATGCCGACAACGAATTCAATTCCGCAATCGCGGCCTGGGTGAGCGGCTCCTGACCGTACTGCGTGAAATTGACATCGCGGCACAGCGCCATCCAATAATTTTCGATGGCGGTGTCGGCCATTTGCTGGCTCGCAACCGACGGAGGCGTGCCGATCACGAGTTGGTGCGAGTCGGTGCCTTCCATATCAAAGGCCAAGCCGCACTGCGGGTCGATCAACGGAGCCGTGCCACCCATTTGAATCTGATCGAACAGCGCCGAGCGGCCGGAATTCACCGCGCGCAGAAGGCTCGCGTAAGACGACGGCAACACCTCGCCGATATTGTTGTGCGCGAGCCCCTTGGAATAGTTGCCGATAAAATTTGGGTAGCGCTGCTCGTCGCCATTCGTGACTTCATTGGGAGTGCGAACGCTCAATTCAGATTGCGCGGCGCCGACGCGATTGTTGAATGCCTGAATCGCCCGCGCTCGCCCTGAAACACCGGATTCCGCCGAAGCTGCTTCCTGTGATCGACCGAAATCCTGTGTGGCGTTGCCAGAGTTGGTGGCTGCCCGCGAGCCTTGCGCGAGCGTAGCGCCCGCTGCGATCGTCGCTGCCGCACCTCCAACCTGCGACAAAAATGCGCGCCGACTCGAGCCTTTCTTGCTTTTTATTTGCGTCGCGGCACTTATATTCGAGTCTTCCAGCACGCTTGCAGAGCGATTCGTTGGGGACATGCGGATCCTCCGTTGCAGTTGAGCAGGGTCGTGCGTTGAATCGGCTTCGTGTGGGAGAAGATGGCAACGCATCGCGTCGTCGCGCGGCGCGAAATGCAGATCTCTCCTACAGGATTGGGCCTGGACGTTGTGCAAGAGCCTACGTCGGGCGAATGAGCCGAGGTACTGTCCCTCGGGACAGATTTGGTGCTACTGGCAAGTCCTTAAGGCCGCGCGAGATATCGCGGAATTCGATCTGCGCGATGCGCTCCTGATGCGAAATTGCGGCAACCGGCCGATTCGTCGGCGGGCCTCGACTCAATGGTGCAACACGCCTTCTGTTACAATTTTGTGTTGCCTTAACAACGTTTCGAGCGCCCTTATGATTTCACTTTTCGGCAAAAACGAGCCGGAACCGACACTTCTCGAAAAGCTCAAAGCTTCCGTCACCAAGACGAAAGCTGTGCTGTCCGAGACTGTCGATACCATTTTTCAGGGCGAGAAAAAAATCGATGCGTCGCTGCTGAAACAGCTCGAGACGGCACTGCTCTCCGCCGACCTGGGCGTGCGCACGACGAAAGAGATTCTCGAGTCTGTCCGCGAAAAGCTTGAACGCAATGCGCTCTCGGACGGCAATCAGGTCAAGCGCGAGATCAAATCTCATATCACAAAAATTCTCAACGCCTCGGCCGCCAACGTCCCGTCAACGGCGGGTCCACTCGCAGGTCCGGCATCCACCGCTGCCGATTTCCGCCAACGGCCAGGGGCCGCGCGTGATTTTTGTGGTCGGCGTGAACGGCGCAGGCAAAACCACGAGCATCGGCAAGCTCGCCAATCGCCTCCGCAAAGATAATTTCAGCGTGATGCTCTGCGCCGCCGACACATTCCGCGCAGCCGCCGTCGAGCAGCTCGAAATCTGGGCGAATCGCAACGGCATCGAAGTGATCAAGCAAAAATCGGGCGCCGATCCCGCTGCGGTGGTTTACGACGCCGTCGCTGCGGCGAAAGCGCGGGGCACCGACGCGCTGATCGTCGATACCGCTGGCCGCCTCCACACAAAATCGAATCTCATGGCTGAACTCGAAAAAATGAAGCGCACCGCCGCAAAGGTCATTCCCGGCGCGCCGCACGACGTGCTGCTCGTTCTCGACGCCACCACCGGACAAAACGGCCTCGCCCAGGCACGCGAATTCACGTCATCCGTCCGAGTCACCGGCATCATTCTCACCAAGCTCGACGGCACCGCGAAGGGCGGCATCGTCGTGGCCATCGCGCGAGAACTCGGCATGCCGATTCGCTTCGTGGGCACTGGCGAGCAAATCAACGATCTCGTCCCGTTCGATGCGGAAACTTACGTCAATTCCCTTTTCGACTGACAAATCGTGAACTCACACGACATTCGCTTCATGGATCACGCGCTCGATTTCGCGCGCAAAGGCGTCGGCCTTGCGAGCCCGAATCCGACGGTCGGCTGCGTGATCGTTCGCGACGGGGAAATCGTCGGCCAAGGATTCCACCAATACGAATATCGCGATCACGCGGAAGTCGTCGCGCTCAAGGCTGCCGGTGGAAAAGCGCAAGGCGCGACGCTCTACGTCACGCTCGAGCCCTGCAATCACACCGGCCGCACCGGTCCATGCACCGAAGCGATCATCGCCGCAGGCGTCACGCGTGTCGTCGCTGCGATGCAGGATCCGAATCCAGCGACCGAAGGCCGCGGCTTCGAGCGGTTGCGCTCCGCCGGAATCGAAGTCGTCAGCGGCGTGCAGGAAGAACAGGCGCAGCGGCTGAATGAAGCCTTCGCGCGTTACATCCGCGCGAAAAAGCCGTTTGTCACGATGAAGTCTGGGCTGACGCTCGACGGTCAGCTCGCGCTTAAAAAGCAAAGCAAGACCCCGCAGCCCAATCGCGAGTGGGTCACGTCGGACGAATCCCGCGCCGAAGTCCATCGCATGCGTCACGCCTCCGACGCGCTGCTCACCGGCGTCGGCACCATCATCGCCGACGATCCGTTTCTTACCGATCGCAGCGGACTCGAACGTCGCCGCCGCTTACAGCGTGTGATTCTCGACTCAAAGCTTCGCATTCCAACGAACAGCCGCATCGTAAAAACCGCCGACGAAGATCTCATCGTCTTCACTCACGCGAAGCTCGACTCGCCGAAAGCGCGCAAATTGCAAAACGCCGGCGTCGAAATCGTGCGCGCGAGCACCTGGCGCGGACGCATCGATCTCGCCGCGGTCATCACCGAACTCGCGCGCCGCGAGATCATCAGCATCCTGCTCGAAGCCGGCCCGACGCTGAATGGCGTGGCGCTCTCCGGCAACTTCGTGGATAAGGTTTCGCTCTTTTTCGCGCCGAAATTCGCAGGCGACTCCGGCGTCCCTCTCGCTCACTTCGCCGCAACTCACAATCTTTCGCTCCAGCGCATCCGTCTGAGCCAATTCGGACCCGATTTCTGCGTCGAAGGCTTTCTCCGCGATCCGTATCGCTGACTCCCCGTTCCATTTGGTATTCGATTCACCGTTCGCTACAGTCTTGTCTTTTCATCGCGCCCAGAATTAACATGCGGGCTATCAACAGCGCGCAAATCTATGTGGACCAACTTCTTCCTCGCATCAGCCGCCGCATCGGCAACGCTGGCCGGCCTCGTCATCGTCGCGGTCTCAGTTAACCTCCCGCGGATTCTGGAGCATCCGCAACTGCCGGCACGCGCAGGCGCGACAGTCTCCACGCTAATCCTGATTCTCCTCAGCAGCATGGCGACGCTCATTCCGCAGGGGCTGCGATACCTGGGCGCCGAGCTCATATTTTTCGGTTTGATCTGCTGGATAATCGAAGTCTTTTCGGCTCGGAAATCAATCGCGGCCCGCAAGGTGTCGCGCCGGCCGATTCACGAATCGCTGATTCACGTATTCTTCGGCCAACTGCAAACGCTGCCGTTCATCGTCGGTGGAGCGTACGTACTTTTCAACAACCCAGCCGGTCTCTACGGCGTTGCGCTCGGAATCATGACGGTGTTCTTCGCATCGACAGCGAATGCGTGGGTTTTGTTGGTCGAGATTCTGCGCTGAATCGAAATTGAAAAAAGGCTTAGGCAGGCTGCGCTGTAAAGCGCGAACCTAAACTTTTCTTCACCGAGCACCCCGTGCGATACAGCGAAAACATCGAGCGGCTTGCGCGGCACTGCGGCTCGATTGCCGCATCCCCCGTCAACGCGAACCGCTTCAGTTTCATCGCCGCCAGTGTCCCCGGTTCGATCGGCAATCGATTTCGCCCCGGATTCACGCTCAGCCCAAACTGCATCCCGGCACTCCGCGCAGCTTCGAGGACCGCATCCGAAATCTCGCCGTTCGGATACGCGATAAAATCCGGCGCTTTGCCGACAATCGAACCGATAATCTCCTGCGCGCTCTCGATCTGCGCGCGTATCTCCGTCGCGGAGTAATTCGTCAGGATGTCGTGGTTGCTCGTGTGATTTCCCAGCGACATCAGCGGATGCTTTGCAACCTCGCGCAGTTCCGAAAGCGTGAACGGCCGATCGCAATCTCCCAACGGCCGCAGCGCGCGCGGCCCGAACTCCGCCCGCACAAATGCCTCGGCGTCGGTCGTTCGCAATTTCTTCAGGCTCTCGTGCACCTGATTGACCTGTTGCTGGGGCACCCGGCGTTTCAAAGATTCACGCTCGACGACGTCCCACCAAAATGCTTTCCCCTCGAGCACGTGATCGGTCGAAACAAATAACGCCGCGGGGATTCCATGCTTCTCCAGCACTCGCAGAGCTTTCAGATTGCTGAAGTAGCCGTCGTCAAACGTGATCAGCACGTATTTTCCGGTCGAATCAAGCCCGTGCGCAATTTCATTCGGCGAGACGAACGTGTACGAATGCCGGTGAAAATATTCGACGAAGCACTCGAACATCTCCACCGTAATTCCCTGCTGCGAATCCGCAATTTCGTCGAACAGCCCGTGAAAGAGAAACGAAAGGAGGACGCCCTCGGACCCGCTGAACGCAAGTCCGGAATGCGCAATGATCTGGTCGAGCTTCAACAACATCGAACGGAGCCGGGCGTACATTTTCATCGAACGAAAATCGTATCCCACGCGCAGCATTTCTCCGCTCGCTTTTCGCCGCCTCCGCATCGCATTTGCAAACACCTCCACCGGCAGCGCGGTTTACCCTGACGCTGGAAGGGCATCTTGCGGCGACTTTCCCCTCAACCGGCCACGATCGACCAATCGAGCTGGATCATGTACGGGCGCAGCAGCGCTGCGCCCGATGTCTGCGTGAGGTATGCCGCTCAGTGCTTCCGCATTTTTGTACCGTCCCGCGCCCGCGGGCCGCGTTCTCGTCGCGATTGCGGTAAAATACAACCATGTTCACCGGCATCATCGAACACTTCGGCACAATCGAATCGCTCGAAGTAACCGACACAGGCGGCCGCGTCACCATCCACGCGCCAACACTCGCCAACACTCTCGCGGTCTCCAACAGCATCGCCGTGAACGGCTGCTGCCTCACCGTCGTCTCGCTCGATAACGCCCGCTTCTCCGCCGACCTCTCCGGTGAAACCCTCAACAAAACGACATTCGGCTCCGGCGCCGCCGGGATGCAAAAAAACTCTCGCGTCAATCTCGAACAACCTCTCACCGCCGGGAAAGAATTTGGCGGCCACTTCGTTCTCGGCCACGTGGATACCGTCGGCCGCGTTATGGATTTGCTGCAGGATGGGGAAAGCTGGATCTACAGCGTGCAGGTTCCCCGAAGAATTCGTGCACTACGTCGTGCCTAAAGGTTCGATCACCATTGACGGCATCAGCCTCACCGTCGCGCGTTGGGTTGCCTCACCAAAGCTCACCGTACAGATCGCCGTAATTCCCTACACCTACGAACACACCAACATCCGCCACCGAAAAGCCGGCGACGCCGTAAATCTTGAAGGCGACATCCTCGGCAAATATATCGAACGCCACTTAGCCGCCCGGACCTCGGCATTGAGCGAATCCGCAGCCAGTTTGAGCCTCGCTCGCCTCACCGAAGAGGGCTTTTAACGCTCCGGCAGCCCCCCACTCTGAAAGCTTCGCCAAGCCGGTCGCACGATTGACGTGTGGTATAATTGGCTCGTAGATAACTGCGTTCTAACTTCCGACCAGGAACAATGCTGTCCCCAAATTAGAAGCGTGAGCTCAACCAGTTCGTATCGGTGTCGCTGACTGGGTCTGCCTTTCGACGGAGGCCGATCATATGAGGACGTTGAACAGCAAATTATTGCCAATGAAAACGATGGGACTGTGCTTGGCGCTGGCCTTACTCGGTTCGAGTTGCGGCGGCGGCAGTTCCTCTCCTGATTCATCATCGAATCCGCCAACTCCGGCCACTGCAACGCTCGTGGTTGTCTTGGCTGCCCCCAGTCCGCCAGTCTCGGTCTCCGTGGACGGCGACGTGCTCGCGCAAAATCTGTCCTACATGACAGCCACGAATCCCCTGATCGTTTCCTCGGGCCAGCATGAACTTCTGCTTGAGAATTCCAAGGGGGAGGCTGTCGGCAGCAACGGACAAGCGCTGAATTTGCAGCCGAGCAGTCACACCACCGTTCTTTACATTTTTCCAGCGGTGTTTGGAACCTTCGTCCAAGTCCTGACGGACGACACGACGCCGCCACCCAGCTCGATGGCAAAGCTGCGCGTCGCAAATTTCACATTTAATGCGGTCGTTAGCGGGCCTTACGACGTTTATGTTGTCCCGTTCGGAAGCGCCCCCAGCGGCAGCCCGTTCCTCACGAATGTCGGCTCACAATCGCCGGTCTACCAGACTTTGCCGCCCGGAAACTACGACGTTTATTTCGTGACCGAACAGAACCCGGGCGGACCACCACCAACAGTTCTGTACCACACCGGCTCGCTGCAGTTGGCCGCAAACCAGAACCGCAGCATCTACTTCCTCACCACTTGCCAGGATCCGACTGGCGCCAGTGGATGCACACCAAACGGATTCGCAACAGTGACAGTCGCAGACCTGAATTGACTTGCGCAACGTGTGGTCGAAGGAAAGGAATTGCATGAGCGCAGCATCGCTGTGCGCCCATGTCTACTTGATCTCAAAAGTCGCCATGCTGGTCCGTCGCCAAGTCGTTTAGAGTCATACACTTCCGTAAGTGCAGATTCTAAACACTTTAATCCCGGGCAGAATCAACACTTACGCGAAATCTGGGGGAGTAGCATTCGCTAAACCTTCGTCGCTTCCATCCGTTTCGCCCGCGCGCCGCGCCAATACAGCACGAGTCCGAACAGGATCGCGACCACCGTTGCCGCGACAACTTTCACCTCGAACACTAGCTTGTTCGCCGAATCTCCCGGCGGCACCGCCGAGATCACCATCGACGCCAGCACAATCAGAAATCCGATTCCGGCCGTCAGCCACACGCCGATTTTTCCGCCCGGAATCAGCACAGCGTGTGGATTCGTACGCCGGTCCGGCCGGTTCGACAGTTTGATCACCGCCGCAAACATGTACAGAAACGGAATGAAATAAATAATGATGGTGATGCTGACGAGTCCTTCGTAAGCGCCGCGCACCGATTCGCTGATCTGGCTGATCAGCAGCACCGCGCCGGAAATCACGGCCTGCACCAAAATCGAAACCCACGGCGTGTGCCACTTCGGGTGAATCTTTCCGAAAAACGCCGGCAAGTAGCGATCGATGCCGACGATGAACGGCACCCGCGCAATTCCGGCGACCGTGCTGCCGACGCCGCCGGCGTTTCCAACGGTAACCAGCAATCCGGCAGCGATGCCCAGGAATCCGACGCCAAGCGCCACGGAGCCGATCGTCACCGCATGAAACACGCCGCTCGTCGGCGATACTTCAGGCGCGGGAGCCAGCACCAGCACAGCGATGGTCGCCACGATATACATCCCCGCGATCATGATGCTGGAGCCAAACAGCGCGCGGGGCAGCGTGCGTTGCGGGTCGCGAATTTCTTCGCTCATCGCCGAGACCAGCTCGAGTCCCGTGAATGCGAATGCGATCTGCGACCAGAAATTTACCGTATTCCAGTCCCAGCGCGGCCAAATCGTCGCCCAGGTGAATTCCGTCACCGACCCGTGCTTGTGATAAATCAGCGCCGCGATCGCCACCAGCATCAGCAGCGGCAAGTATGTCGCAATGCCGCCGGCGTTTTGCAGCCACTTGCCGATGTTGAGCCCGATAATGTTTAGCCCGACCGCGACGATCAATAATGCAAACGAAACGACCAGCAAGAACGTGCGATTCTGCGCCAACTCGCCGCCCCCCGACCCGATGATGTAGGCGCTCATCGACGCGCTGGCGAGCAGCAGTCCCGGAAAATAGAAGAATGTGTAGATCCAATAATTCCAACCAGCGACGAACCCGTGAAAATCGCCGAACGCTTCCTTGGCCCAAACGTACAAGCCGCCTTCCACGGGAAAGCGCGACGACAGTTCGTTGATCACCAATCCGTAAGGAACGAAGAAAAATGCGGCTGCGAGCACCCACAGGCTGATCGAAGACGTTCCGTTGTGCGCTGCCGCGGCAACCCAGCGCGGCCCCAGCACGGTCGCGATGTTGAAGAGTAAAACGTCCCAGAAGCCCATCTCGCGGCGAAGCTGCTGCTTCGCCCCGGCCAGCTGCTGTGAAGTTGAGTTCGTCTGCGAAGTGGAGTTGGTCTGCGAAGTCGAGCCGGCCGCGGCTTCGCTCACAGAGTCACGTCCAGGGCGGGAATCAAGTTGTCTTGCATCAGAAAATTGTGGAAGAAGGGATCTTTGGAGTTTTCAAACTCGGCCCAGGAATTGAAGACGGTTGATTTTCCATCCTGTAGAAATACAACCTTATCGGCGAGCTTGCGCGCGAGGTGCGTGTCGTGCGTCACGACGATCGACGTCTTATGGAACGCTTCCTTCAAACGCGCGATCAGGTCGCCCATGTGGGCGGCCATGATCGGATCAACCATCGTTGTCGGTTCGTCGTATAAAATCGCTTCGGGATTTTGCGCCAGGGCTCTCGCGATCGACACGGCGCGCCGCATCCCGGTCGAGAGTTCGCCGGGCAATTTGTCGAGCACCGTCTCTACTTCGAGTAACTTCGCAAGCTTCGCAACGTACTCGTCGATGTCGTCGGGCGTGAGCCCCGGCTGATCTTCCAGTGGAAAAGCGATGTTGTCGGCGACGGTCAGCGAATCGAAAAGCGCGCCCGACTGAAACACCATCGTGACCTTGCGTCGCACTTCTTCAAAATCGCGCTCGCTGTAATTAGTAACGTCTTCGCCGTCAACGATGATTTGCCCGGAGTCGGCTTTCAGAAATCCCATGATGTGCTTGAGCGAAACCGATTTGCCGACGCCGCTGCGGCCCATGATCACGCACGTTTCGCCGCGCTTCACCGTGAAGCTGACGTCGTTCAGCACAACGTGGTCGTCGAACGCCTTGTTCACGTCGCGAAACTCAAAGAAATTCGTTGCCGGAGGCGTGTGCGAAAGCGCGTGCGCCTCGGCTTCGGCCTCCACGACTGGGTTCGGCGGGAGCAGATCCTCGTCTTCGCGGATTTCACCATCACGGATATCGCCTTCGCGCGGGTCGCTCACGGACGCTCCGCTTTCAGCAGGCGAATCGCTTCTTCGTAGTCGGCAGGTGTGTTCATATTCCAGAAAAGCCGGTCAAAGTTATCAAATCGCTTCCAGTCGGCAGCGTCAAGCACTTCCATCGGCAGTTGTTTCATAGCTTCACTGACGCGCCGAACGCCTCTTTCAAACATCCCCATCAGGTTTGGCGTGGCACTCGCTTTCCAGCAGGCACAAAGCGGCTCAAGCCCGTAGTTTGATTCTGGCACGACGACTTCGGCTTTGCTTGCGACGGCTCGCGTCGCAAGATGTTGCAGCCATTCGACTGTCAGAAAGGGCATGTCGCAACCGATGATCAAGATCCATGAGTTCAACTCGTTTGAGTCAGAGCTCGCATTGAGCGCGGTTATTATTCCGCCCAGCGGCCCTTCGCCCGGCCAGCGATCGGCGATGCACTCGACGCCGATGCGCCTATATGTTTCGGCGTCGCCGATGATGCGAACCGGCGCGCCTGTCGCAACTTGCAGAACTCGGCAAAGCCGCGCGATCAACGGCTCACCGTCGAACTCGACGAGAGCTTTATCGCGCCCGAAGCGGCGACTGGCGCCCCCGGCGAGAACAAAACCTCGTGTGATTGCATCGGCGGTCACAAAGACAGTTTACAGAGGGAAGTCGCGCCGCGCCGAAGCAGTCGGCGTCTCGCAGAACTACGACTCTTCCTCGATCGGCTCGCGCCCAGGACGTCGAATCCCGAGTTCGCGCAATTTTTCCTGCAAACTCTGGCGATGCAGGCCGATCGTCGCCGCGGTGCGCGATACGTTCCAGCGATGACTCACAAGCTGCTTCGTCAAATACGCGACCTCGAATTTATGTTTCGCCTCGCGAAAATCGTTTTCGCCGAGGCCGACATCGGTGCCATCGCCGCCCGGCTTGCTGACAAGCACTTCGCCGGCGGCGACTTCTTCCGGCAAATCGCCCACGCCGATCTCGTCGCCGCGACAAAGCACGAGGCTGCGTTCAAGCGCGTTTTTCAGCTCGCGCACATTGCCGGGCCAGTCGTAGCGCTCGATCGCGGCCAACGCCTCGCGGCTGAGCCGCGCGGTTCGTCCCAGCCGCGAGCTATGCACTTGCAAGAATTGGTCGGCCATCACCGAAATGTCTTCTTTATGTTCGCGCAAAGCAGGCAGTTCGACGGTGACGACGCGCAAGCGGTAGTACAAATCCTCGCGAAATTTCCCCGCGCGAATTTCCGCCGGCAAATTGCGATGCGTCGCGCTGATCACGCGGACATCCACGGGAATCGATTGAGTGCCCCCAAGCCGCTCAATCAGACGATTTTCCAGCGCACGCAAGACTTTCGCCTGCGTCACTGGATTCATGTCGCCGATTTCGTCGAGAAACAGCGTTCCGCCGTGCGCCTGCTCGAACTTTCCTTTTTTTTGCTGGGCAGCTCCGGTGAACGCGCCGCGTTCGTAGCCAAACAGCTCCGACTCGATCAGCGTCTCGGGCAACGCCGCGCAATTCACTGCGACAAACGGCTTCGCTGCACGCGGCGAACGCGCATGAATCTCTTGCGCCAGCAAGTCTTTGCCCGTTCCGCTTTCGCCGAGAATCAAAACCGTCGAATCGGTCGGCGCGACGCGATCGGCCATTTCAAACGCGCGCCGCATGCCCGCAGCGCGGCCGATCATCTGGCCGAATTGCCCTTCGGTCGTCAGTCGCCGACGCAGCGAATCGTTTTCTTTTTCCAGCGAGGACAGCTTCAGCAAATTCGCAACGCGCTGGCGCAATTCCTCCAGCTCGAATCCTTTCACCAGGTAGTCCGCCGCGCCAAGTTGCAACGCCTCCACAGCGGTCTTTGCGTTGTCGAGCGCAGAAACCATCAGCACCGGCACATCGCTTCCCTGCTCGCGCATCCACTGCAAAAACGCGATTCCGCTTTGCCCCGGCATGACGACATCGAGCAGCAACAAATCCGGCTGTTCCGTCGCCAATGCAGCGCGCGCTGTTTCGGCGGAATCCGCTTCGGCAATGCGATATTTCGATTCCAGCGCACGCCGCAATCCGTAACGCGCCGCCGGTTCGTCGTCCACGATCAGAATCGTCTTCATACTTTCCTCTTCTCAGAAACGACTGCGCCAGGTACAGCAATGTCAGCCTTTGCTTCCAACGGAATCAAAACTCGAAACTCGCTGCCTTTTCCGTCGCGCGCAGGGCTATTCCAATCGAGTTGCCCACGAAATTCGTTCACACGACGCGCCACGATCGCGAGGCCGAGTCCAGTTCCCTGCGTCTTCGTCGTAAAAAATGGTTGCGAGAATCTTTTCGCGTACTGCGGGCGCAATTCCCGCTCCGTCGTCTTCCACAATTACTGCACACGCTCCGTCTGCGAGGCGTTCGCGCTCACCGAAATTCGGCCTCCGCGTGAAACCGCTTCGAGGGCATTCACTACTAAGTTCGAGACGACGTCGCTGACTGCGTCGCTCGCTGCGGCGACATTCAAATCTTCGCGTGGCAACTTCGCTTCGAGCACGATTCCGCGGCGTTCGGCTTCACGACCAAGAACTCCGAGGACTTCGTCGATGACGGCTCGCACCTCGCACGTCGCGCGAACGCTTCCGCCGCGCACTGTTGGCCGGCTAAACTGCAACAATTGGCTCAGCTTCGCCGACAAGCGCCCGATTTCGTCGAGCACCATCTTCGTTTCGCCGCGCATGGATGCAGGCAGCTCGGGATTTTCCATCTGCACCTGCAAAATCGTTTTGATTGAGCCGAGCGGATTTTTCAGATTGTGCGAAATGCTCGCTGCCATTTGTCCAAGAACAGCGAGGCGCTCGCGCTCCGCCAATTCGCGCTCGAGCTGCAATTTTTCTTCGATCGACCGACACAACTCGATCGTCGCCGGCAATTGCTCGCACAAAAATTCCAGGGCCGCGTGCGCGTCTCCAGAAAGCATCGCGCCGTGAGCCCGCACGCTTAAAGCCGCGTTCAATCTGCCCGGCGACGCAATCGGAAATAATTCGCCGCCGCTTGGGAATGAACTCGCAGCAAATTCAGCACCAAGGTTCGGGTCGATCACGACGAGTTTTGCGTCACGCAAATCAAATTGTTCTTTCACTCGCCGCTGAATCGCACGCAGCAAACTCAACAAGTCACCTTGGCGCGCAATTGCCTGTAATTCCGCCGCGATGCGGCGCGATTCCTCCAAACCTTTTTCGGCGGTCTTCTGTAGCGTGCGTCCCAACGCGCGCTGCAAGGGCTCGATAAACGGAACCAAAACAAACAACAAAATTGAAGCTGACGCTTCCGGCGGCAAAACCGGTTCCATCCAGCCGCTCACACGCCGCACCAAACTCAAATACAACAACGCCAAGAACGTCGCTGATACCGCGTAGACCAGATTTTTCTGCCGGCCGATCTGCAAAAAATTGTGACGCCAGACGAGATAAATCATCACGCTGAGCGGAATCACCGGAAGCGTCGCCAGCACCGCGCCAAGCCACTGCCGCGTCGCAACGGGCAGATTCAGCGGAAAGTCGTACAGCCCGATGATCCAGACGGCGGCGACCGCGAAGAGCAGCGTCAAGAATCCGTAGAACCGCCGCTCTGGCCCTTTACGCGTGTTGCGCCAAAAGCGAAATTCCCAAGTGGTGCACCAAATCAAGCTATAGGTGAAAACGTGCGGGTAGCCGTTCGGCAGCGTGTCGCCCGGTAAAACGAAATCGAATCCCGGCGAGCCGATGCGAGGAAACTGATGCGTCGCCATGTGAAACGCGGCGCCGTAAAAAAACAGCAGCACCACCCATTTCCATCGCTTGTCGTGCAGCAGTCCACGCGTCTCGGCGTATTCGGAGTGCAAATGCATCAGCAGCGCGGGAAAGGCGCACAGCCCGAGACTGATTACCCCGACGACGAACACGCGCAAGCCAGCCGGAGGCTCTCCGTAGTGAATCTGCGCATTCGCCGCGAGCAGTGAACCGCTGTAGTAGAGAAAAAGCGAGAGGCACAGAAAGAAAAACACGCGCTCGAAATTGCGCTGGCGACGGTATCCGAGGATCACCACCATCCAGAACAGCGGCAGCAGTGTGCCCGCCGTCAGCCCGATCAAACGCAAATAAATGATGGAATCCATTCGCTTGGCAGAGGCTCAGATATATGCCGTAAAAAAGAGGGCACGGCAAGAGCCAAGTGTCGGATTTTTCTGACATGCCATAAACATATGTAAACAAGTAGTTTAATCGAAAAACAAGGGCCTGAACAGGCAGGCTCGACCCACCCAGGTGTCGGCCCTTTCCTTGACATGTCCGACGATTCTGCTATATTAGCACTCGACTGCGGTGAGTGCTAAATCCCCTTTAGCTCGCCGGAGTCGCGTAGGTCGAACGCAAAATCGAATCGCAACTCACCTTATTGGAGGGTTTCTCAAGATGGCAGTGAATCTCACCCCGCTCCACGACCGCGTGGTCGTAAAGCGAATTGAAGAAAAAGAAAGCGTCAAGGGCGGCATCATCATTCCGGACTCCGCCAAAGAAAAACAGCAGGAAGGCGAAGTTATCGCCGTCGGCGGCGGCAAGCGCGAAAAGGGCGAACTCATTCCCCTGGACGTGAAGGTTGGCGACCGTGTTCTGTTTGGCAAGTACAGCGGCACCGAAATCAAGATTGACGATGAAGACTTGCTGATCCTGCGCGAGGAAGAGATTCTCGCGAAGCTCCACACGGCCAAGGCCGCCGGCGGCAAGAAGTAAGCCAAGCGGCCGATCCTTCGATCGGCCAACCCTCCGGACACCGTCCGGCGGTCCGTAGTAAATCCGCAGCACCGCAGTAGGCAGTGCAAGAAATCTCAGGAGGAAATACCAGTATGGCGAAGCAGATTGTTACAGGTGAGGCTTCGCGCCAAGCGATTCTTCGTGGCGTGAACGCTCTTGCCGACGCAGTAAAGATCACCCTCGGCCCCAAGGGCCGCAACGCAGTGATCGAGAAGAAGTTCGGCGCGCCGATCATCACCAAGGACGGCGTGACCGTTGCCAAGGAAATCGAACTCCGCGATCCCCTCGAGAACATGGGCGCGCAGATGGTTCGTGAAGTTGCCTCGAAGACGTCGGACGTGGCCGGTGACGGCACCACGACCGCAACCGTCCTCGCGCAGGCGATCTTCCGTGAAGGCGTCAAGACTGTCGCCGCCGGCTCCAGCCCGACCGCTCTCAAGCGCGGTATCGAGCGCGCCGTCGAAGTTGCCGTTGCCGAAATCAAGAAGCTTTCGCGCGACGTCAAGGGCGACATGATCGCTCAGGTTGGCACGATCTCGGCCAACAACGACAAGCAGATCGGCGGCATCATCGCCGAAGCAATGAAGAAGGTCGGCAAGGATGGCGTGATCACCGTCGAAGAGTCCAAGACGATGGAGACCACCCTGGAAGTCGTGGAAGGCATGCAGTTCGACCGCGGCTACCTCTCGCCCTACTTCATCACCGACCCGGATCGCATGGAGTGCTCGCTGGAAGATGTGCGCATCCTGATCCACGAAAAGAAAATCAGCTCGATGAAGGATTTGCTCCCGTTGCTCGAGCAGACCGCCAAGATGGGCAAGCCCCTCTTGATCATTGCTGAAGACGTGGAAGGCGAAGCGCTCGCGACCCTCGTCGTGAACAAGCTCCGTGGCACGCTGCAATGCGCCGCCGTCAAGGCCCCTGGCTTTGGCGATCGCCGCAAAGCGATGCTCGAAGATATCGCCACCCTCACCGGCGGCAAGGCCATCACCGAAGACCTCGGCATCAAGCTCGAGAACGTGAAGATCGAGGACCTCGGCCGCGCCAAGAAAATCACCATCGACAAGGACAACTCCACGATCATCGAAGGCGCGGGCAAGTCTGCCGACATCGAAGGACGCGTGAAGCAGATCCGTGCGCAGGTCGAGAACACCACCAGCGACTACGACAAGGAAAAGCTCCAGGAGCGCCTTGCCAAGTTGGTTGGCGGCGTTGCGGTCATCAAGGTGGGCGCGGCAACCGAAACCGAGCTGAAGGAAAAGAAGGCTCGCGTTGAGGACGCCATGCACGCCACGCGCGCAGCGGTCGAAGAAGGCATCGTAGCGGGCGGCGGTACGGCCCTGCTGCGCTGCATCAGCGCCGTTGACAAGCTCAAGCTGCAGGACGACGAAGCAGTCGGCGTCGGCATCGTGCGCCGCGCGCTCGAAGAGCCGGCCCGTCAGATCGCGCTCAACGCAGGTCACGAAGGCGCAGTTGTGATCGGCAAGATCCGCGACTCGAAGGACGACAACTTCGGCTTCAACGCGGACACCGGCGAATACGGAGACATGGTGAAGGCTGGCGTCATCGACCCGGCGAAGGTTACGCGCCTCGCGCTGCAGAACGCAGCGTCGATCGCGGGCCTGATGCTCACCACCGAAGCGCTCATCGCCGAAGTGAAGGACGACGAAAAGAAGGGTGCAGCAGCCGGCGGTCCTGGCGGACCGGGCGGCATGGGCGGGATGTACTAAGCTTCACCGCACACACAAGCTGCAAGAAAAGGCGGGCCGAAGTTGGCCCGCCTTTTTTATTTTCCGGTCATGGTTTCGGCTTTGCCGAAGGCTGTGGATTTTCTTTCCGCTAGCCTTGCCTCGCGCAGTCTGCTCCGCTAAACTGCCCACGCCTCAACGACTCTTCAGGGGAGAGTCATTCGATATGCCGGGACTTTTACAGCGCCTTCTTCCTCGCGAAGAGGGCTTTTTCGACCTTTTTGACAAGCAGGCCGACAACATCGTCGTCGGCGCAAAGGCTTTGCTCCGGATGCTGGAGCATTACACCGGCGTCCCCGAACAAGTTCAGGAAATCAAGGCGATCGAGCACAACGGCGACGAAATCACGCACGCCGTCCTGACCAAGCTGAATCAGACTTTCATCACGCCACTCGACCGCGAAGACATTCACGAGCTTTGCAGCCGGCTGGACGACGTGATCGATCTGATCGACGCCGCAGCGAGCCGCTTCGTGCTCTATCGCGTCACTGCGATCCGCGAAGGCACCATCGATCTTGTGAAGGTGCTCGTCAGCGCCACCGAAGAGGTCGCGACCTGTGTTCACGCGCTCAACACGCCCGAAAAAGCGCTGAAATACACCATCGAGATCAATCGCTGCGAAAACGAGAGCGACCGCCTTTGCCGCACGCTCATCGCCCAGCTTTTCGACGAAGAGAAAGATCCGGTGCAGATCATCAAGTGGAAGGAAATTTTTGAAGTGATCGAAACCGCTGTTGACAAATGCGAAGACGTCGCCAATGTCATCGAGGGCGTCATCTTGAAGACCGCCTGAACGACGGCCCATGTCCAGCTTCTCACTCCTGATCGTCGTCGTCTTCCTCACACTGGCTTTCGAGTTTTCCAATGGCTGGCACGATGCCGCGAACTCGATCGCTACGGTCGTATCGACGCGCGTGTTGACGCCGTTTCGAGCGGTGGCGTGGGCGGCATTCTGGAACTTCATCGCGGCGTTTGTGTTCGGGACAGCGGTCGCCGGGACCATCGGCAAAGGCTTGATTCACATCGAGATGGTGAATCAACAGGTGTTGCTGGCGGGGCTGCTGGGCGCGATTACATGGAATTTGATCACGCTGATTTTAGGATTGCCGACGAGTTCGTCGCACGCGTTGATGGGCGGATACGGCGGCGCGGCCGTGGCGCACGCGGGTTATCGCGCGCTGATCTTGTCGGGCTGGGTGAAGCCGGTTCTGTTTATTTTTCTTTCGCCGATCGTGGGTGCAGTGACGGCGATTATTTTGACGATCACCGCGAGCTGGATCGTTCGCAAGCAACGGCCGCGGCGCGTGGACAAAACCTTTCGGCGCCTCCAGTTGCTGTCAGCGGCGCTGTTCAGCCTGGGTCACGGCACCAATGACTCACAAAAGGGGATGGGAATCATCACGGCAGCGTTGATCGCGGGCGGAGTGATGTCGTCCTTCAAGGTGCCGACCTGGGTCATCCTCTGCTGCCACCTGGCAATGGGCGGCGGCACGATGGCGGGCGGCTGGCGCATCATCAAAACGATGGGACAGCGCATCACGAAGCTGACGCCGTTTGGTGGATTCTCAGCCGAGACCGCGGGCGGCCTCACCTTGGTGATGAACGCGGTGTTCGGCATTCCGGTGAGCACGACGCACACGATCACCGGCGCGATTGTCGGCGTGGGCGCCGCGCACCGCATCACCGCAGTGCGCTGGGGCGTGACGCGCCGCATCGTTTGGGCCTGGGTGCTGACGATTCCCGGAGCCGCGCTGATTGGCGCGGGCGTTTATCACGTGGTGTTGGTCGCGCTGCGCTGAGAACGGCACCAGCCACGTCGTCGCGTCCGAGTTTGCGTAGGGGCGTCCCTTCAGGGCGCCCAGGCAGGATGTCAGCACGACCGTCGGCCGCACCAGGCACGGATCACGAAGCCATCCTAGATTCGGCTAATCGATCGTTACCGCGTATTAAGGCTGTGCCTATTTACCTATAGCAATTCGGTCACAGCGGTTTTGCCGTCGAGAGCCTCTTTTATACTGGAGGTTCATGAATCCGCACACTCAAACCGCCCTCGCGATTTACGAGACGATCCGCCTGAAGAGCGGCGACCGCCCTTCGTCGGGCAATAGCGTCGCGGAGCTAACGCGTGCGCTGAACGATTGGCGCTCGAAGAGCGAGCCTCTAACGACGCTGAGCCGCTCGGGGCCGGAAGTGCAGCTCGCGTTTTTGGAGCAATCGTACGATTGGCTGCGGCTCGAAGCGCGCGTCGATCGAAATTTTCAGGTGATGGAAACGCTGTCCGACGCGATCCAGCTTGGATTGCAGTGCGTGCCGAAACCGCTGCCGAGCGATGTCGTCGAACAGATTGTGACCGAGATTCGCCGCGATACTTCGTCGGCGCGATTCTACTTCCCTTTCGAGCGATTCCTGTCGTTTCTGGCGCCCGAGCACATCTCCGAACGGGCACGCATTGAGTTGCGCAAAATCCACGCGCAGCTTGCGCCGCCTCCGCGAGAGAAGATCGATAAACATCATCAGCGTGTGCGAGCACTGATCGCGCCGCTGATTTACGTCGAAGATGAGAAGCGGTTCGACTCGGGGCGAGGGCCGTGGTCGCAGATCGTTTTCGATGAGATTGCGTCGATGGATTCGATTACCCGCTCGGGCTGGATCGGATTGCTGGAGCATTGCCATGCTCTGGAGCAGAGCGCGCCGGGGCCGAAGTGGAACAGGCGATCGCGCGAATTGCTTTCAGCGCTCGGCGAGTCGAAATCGTTCACGGCGATGGTGCGGTGGCTGGCGCTCGGGCCGACGCCGGGGCAAGCGGCCGAAATCCGCACGCCAGCAGAAGATTCTTCGTATCAGAAAGGCATCGTACTGTGCGTCGGACTGACCGATACGCGCGAGTCGGCGCTGGCGATCGGTGAATTTGGGCTCGCATGTTTGCGCAAAATTCCGAATATCGGGGCGGTATCGCAAAAGGTTGGCTTCGCGTGCGTGCAGGCACTCGGCACGATGGAGAACAAAGAGGCGATCACTCAACTGACGAAGCTGCGCACGAAGGTGAAGTATTCCGTGGCACGGCGGCTGATCGAGAAATCGCTGAGCATGGTGGCCGAGCGCGCGGGAATGACCGTCGATGAATTGGAAGACGTGTCGATTCCGCAGTACCCGCTGGATATTAACGGCGCGCTGGAAGTGAAAGTTGGAGATTGCAAGGCGACCGTTCGATTGATTGAAGACGGGCGCGTTGTGGTGTTGTGGGAAAACGCGGAGGGCAAGCGCATTAAGACGCCGCCGTCGCAGGCGCGCAAAGCCGCGCCAAAGAAAATTCGCGCGATTGCGGCGCTGGTGAAAGATCTCGAGCAGTCGTATGCCGTGCAGCGCGCGCGGCTGGAAGCTGCGTTCCTGGGCACGCGGCGTATCCCGCTGACGCACTGGCGGCGCTATTACATCGATCATCCGCTGCTGGGATTTTTGGGGCGGAAGCTGGTTTGGGTTTTCAGCAACAATCAGGGTTGGGAGCGTTCGGGGTTGTGGTCGGACGGCGAGCTGCGAGACTCGTCGAACAAGCTGGTGGATTTGGTGCGCGCGGAGAAGGTGCGGCTGTGGCATCCGCTTTCGTACAGCGCCGCGGAAGTGCAACGTTGGCGCACGCGGATTTTTACCGCAGGGTTGCGGCAACCGTTCCGGCAGGCATTTCGCGAGTTTTATCAGGTAACCGACGACGAGCGGAAGACCCGGCTGTATTCCAATCGCTTTGCGGGAATTTTGTTGCGGCAACATCAGTTTGCGAATTTGGCGCGTTCGCGTGGGTGGAGTTATCAACTCATGGGCGTTGGATTTGATGGCGTCAATGTGCCCAGCAAGAAACTCGATCACTGGAATATGACGGTCGAGTTCTACGTTGATCTTCCGCCGGATCGCGATCACGCGGTGCGGCGTTCTTCGCTTGCCGAGCAAGCAGGCGCGGGTGCGAATGTGTTCATCGGCTCGGACCAGGTGCGGTTCTATCGCGACTTGCGAGAGATTCCGGTCGATGATGTGCCGGCGATCGTGTATTCCGAAGTGATGCGCGACGTGGATTTATTCACGACGGTCGCGGCCGTAGGCGACGACTCGACATGGTCGGATCAGGGGCATCGCGGCACCGGAGTTTTCAGCGATCGATTCGACGTCAACGATTTTTCGGCGACGACGGCGCTTCGTGCCGAGGTTTTGTCGCGCGTGTTGCCGGCGACGACGATCGCGGACCGCTGCAAACTCGACAAAGCGTGGCTCGAAGTGCGCGGCCAACTCGGGACATATCGAATTCAACTTGGCTGGGGCGGCGCGATGCTGCAAACCGAGAGCATCACGCGCTGGTTGAAGATTCCGCAGAACATCGTGGATGCTGTTCCACTGGATTTAAGCGCGATACCGATTGATATTGATCCACGCACGGAGATGATTCTGCGCAAGGCGTTTATTCTGGCGGATGACTGGCGGATCGACGCACCGGAACTGGTGCGGCAGCTGATGCCGGAGTGAGCGAACTGCACGACAACATTCAGGACCTACACAAAGGGAGGCTCGCAAGCGAGCCTCCCTTGGCGTTTTTGTGCCAGATTCCGCGACTATCTTCCGCTGGCGCCCTTCGCCCCACCGGAAGTCTTCGATGCAAGAATTTCTGGTTTGTGAATCTGCGGGTCCTTCGCGAGAAGATCTTTCGCCTTCGCGAATAGCGCTTTCGCGATTTCCCCGCTGATGTGTGCGTCGCGTCCCGCTTCATCGGCGAACGTATCGAAGATTCCGAATTGCGACGGGCCGATTTTCACGGCGTACCACGCGACGGTTTGCGATTCTTTCTCCGCCAGCGGTTGAGCGGACTTCAGAAATTCCTCGACTTCTTTCTCTTTGCCTGGTTTTGCTTCCAGATAAGCCCAGATTGCCAGTTTTTCCATGGTTGCTTCCTCCACAAGGATACGATGCACGAACCTTACCCTCGGTACATAAGGGACAAAGAATTGACATTACAAATCTCAAAGAACAGCGAACTCGACGAGCGCATGCCGACAGGGCTCGCCGTTCACAGGCGAGCAGCGCTGCCCTGAGCGTGATCGCCGCCTATTTCAGTTTGCCTTCCAGTTCGACCCACCGCACGTACAGCTCATCGATGCGCTTTTGTGCGGCTTCCAATTCAAGTGAGACCGCATGTAGCTTCACGCCGTCGCTCATGATCGCGGGATCGAGCAACGCGTCGTGTTTCGCCTGGAGTTCGGTTTCAGCTTCCGCGACGCGCTGTTCAATCGTTTCCAATTCGCGATTTTCCTTGTAGGAGAGTTTTTTCTTCGCCGCCGCGAGCCGCGCTGAGGAGGCCGCAGCCGTCGATGCCGATTCGACGGCGTTGCTGGTTGCACTTTTCGCCACCACCGATTCCTGCTTGCGGAGCGTCGCTTTTCGTTCGCGCGACCACTCTTCCCACTGCGAGTAGTCGGCAAAACGCTCGGCTCCGCCAGCGCCGTCGAGTCCGAGCACGACCGTCGATACGCGATCAAGCATGTAACGATCGTGGGTCACCAGCACGAGCGCGCCGGAGTATTCGAGCAAGCTCTCTTCGAGAATTTCCAGCGTGGGAATATCGAGATCGTTCGTCGGCTCGTCGAGCAGCAAAACATCAGCCGGCTGCAACATGAGTTGCGCGATCAAAACGCGCGCTCGCTCACCGCCCGAGAGGCGGCCAACTTTCTGATTGAGCTGCTCCGCCGTAAAGAGGAATCGCGCCGCCCATCCGCCAACGTGAATCACCTGATCGCGATAGATCACCGAGTCGCTGTCGGGAGCGAGCGCGCGCCGCAACGTCACATCGGGATCGAGTTCGCGGTTCTGATCGAAATACACGATTCGCAAGTTGTCGGGCTGGCGCATCTTGCCGGCGCTTGCTTCCACATCGCCTCGCAGCAATCGCAGCAGCGTCGTCTTGCCGCTTCCGTTTGGCCCGACCAGACCGACGCGCATGCCGGACGTCACGATGAAATGCAGATTGTCGAACAGCTCGCGACCGCCGATGGAGTAACTGATTCCATCGAGCGTGATCAGCTGCTTTGTTTTGCGATCCGACGCCGAAAAATCGATCGTCGCGCTCGTGCTCTTGGTACGTGTGGTCATTTCCGCCAAGTCGCGGATCATTTGGTGCGCATTGTCGATGCGCGCCTTTGATTTTGTCGTGCGCGCTTTCGGGCCGCGGCGTAGCCAATCGATTTCGGTATGCACGCGATTCTCGAGCGCTTCCTGCCGGTTGCGCTGCGCGTGCAGATACTCCTCTTTCTTCTCGAGAAATGTGCTGTAGTTCCCCGAGACGCGCAGCGCGCCGTCTTCGTACGCCGGATTGAGCTCGACGACTTCGTTCGCCACGTTCTCCAAAAAATATCGGTCGTGGCTCACCACGACGCAAGCGAACGCGCCGTTTTGCAGCACGCTTTCAAGCCACTGAATTCCCGCGAGATCGAGATGGTTTGTAGGCTCGTCGAGCAGCAAAATGTCGGGCGCCTGCACAAGCGCTTCGACGATCGCCAGCCGTTTGCGCCAGCCGCCGGAGAGCCGCGATGCGTCATCATCCAACAACTCCGCAAATCCTGCCCGCCCGAGGATTTCCGCCATCCTCGCCGCCCGATCGCTCTCGGCGACCTGCCCGCTGTCGAATGCTCGGGTCACAACCGCGCGGACCGTTTCGCCATCCGCAAAATCCGACATTTGCAGCACGCTGTTGAGTCGAGTCCCCTTGCGAACCGCGACGTCGCCGCTGTCGGGCGCAACTCTTCCCTGCAAAATCGCGAGCAACGTCGACTTCCCCGAACCATTCGGCCCGATGATGCCGATGCGTTCGCCCTCCGACACCGTAAACGAAATACTGCGAAATAGCGGCGCCACGCCAAACCGCTTCGCCAATCCCCTCGCGCTGATTATCGGTGCCAATCTTTCTCCGTTCTGAGCCCGCCACAGTGCGTGTTCACTACCACTATTCAGCACACCAGAATAACAGGCCGCCAAATCAAACACGAAAGCCTCTCCGAGGTCTGCTATCCTCGCGCCCTTGGCCACACCAACTCCACCGCGAAGCCTGAACACATTCGACGCCACCATGATCGTCATGGGCGGCATCGTCGGCTCGGGAATTTTCATCAATCCATATGTGGTCGCATTGCGTGTTCACACGCCGTTTTTGATTCTGGGTGTGTGGATTCTCGGCGGCGTGCTCGCGTTGCTCGGCGGATTCATTTGGGCCGAACTCGCAACGCGCCTGCCGCAAGCCGGCGGCCAATATCTTTATTTACGCGAGGCGTATCATCCATCGGTCGCTTTTCTCTACGGCTGGGTGCTGCTGCTCGTGACGCAAACCGGCGGAATGGCTGCTGTCGCCGTGACGTTCGCGAAATACTTTCGCGAGATTAGCGGTGTCTCGACCGGCGACGGTGCAATCGCAGCGATCGTTCTTCTCGCGCTCACCGCGATCAATTGCCTCGGAGCCCGCGCTGGCAGCAACGTACAAAGCCTGTTGATGATTCTGAAGTCCGCCGCGATCGTCGCCATGGTCGTGCTCGGCCTCGCGCTCGGCGGCGGCCACATTCATCTCCGGCCACTGCTCGATCGCCCTGTTTCAACTTCACTCATCGGCGCGATCGGCGCCGCCATGATTCCGATCGCCTTCGCCTACGGCGGATGGCAAACCGCCACGTTCGTCGCTGGCGAAATGCGCGATCCTCGGCGCGAACTATCGCGCGGCTTGATCGCAGGCGTGCTCGGCGTCGTTGCGCTCTATCTTTCCGTGAACTTCGTCTGCCTGCGCGTGCTCGGCCCGACAGGACTTGCCGAGACTCACACGCCTGCCACCGCAGTCATGCGCGCCGCGCTTGGCGAGCGCGGTGCTTTCTGGATCGCCGTTGGAATCGCCATCTCAACTCTGGGTTTTCTCAGCCAGGGTATCCTCACAGCGCCGCGCGTCTACTACGCGATGGCTCGCGACGGCCTCTTCTTCAAAAGCGTCGGCTGGCTCTCCCCGAAAACCGGCGCGCCGGTCGTCGCGATCGTTGTGCAAGGAATTGCCGCGACGATCATCGCGCTCTCCGGCCGCTACGAACAAATTCTCAACTACGTCGTCTCGATCGATTTCATTTCATTCGCACTGACCGCCGCTTCCCTCTTCGTTTTTCGTCGCCGCGATGGATCAGAAGGCGCTGCTTCCGAATCGACCGGCTACCGCGTCCCCGGTCATCCTTACACAACTGCTCTTTTTGTTTTGGCGTGCGCAGCCATCGTCACCAGCACAGTTTTCACCTATCCCACGAACAGCGTCTTCGGCTTCATCATTCTCGCCGCGGGATTTCCCGTATATTTATATTGGAGCCGCAAACCGCGCGCCGCAGTCACAACATCGCAATGACGAACCCGAGCGCGCTTGGCCGCAACTCATGACACCCCTTCATCGCCATTCCGAATATATGCAGTGGGCCAAGCTCCACAGCAAGTCGCGCTTCAACCTCGCCACAAGCGGAGTCGGCGCCTACCCGCTGCGCGAACTCCCCGTCACCATCGATCAGCTCGAAATCAACGGCGACAATTCTTACGGCTTCGCGCCGCTACAACAGGTGATCGCAGCGAAACATGAAGTCGATCCGGCGTGTGTCGTGGAAGCCGCCGGCACTTCGATGGCGAATTACCTGGCGATGGCGGCGCTGATCGATCCCGGCGACGAAGTCCTGATCGAAAGCCCGACCTACGAACTCATCGTCTCCTCCGCACGTTACCTGCAAGCGAAAATCATTCGCTTCCCTCGACGCGAAGAAAATGGATTCGCGATCGACCCCGAGGAAGTTCGCAAAACGATCACGCCGAAAACGAAAGTCGTCTTTCTAACCAACCTTCATAACCCAAGCAGCGTCCTGGCGCCCGACGATATTCTTCGCCAAGTCGGCGAGATCGCGGCAGCTGCCGGCGCACAAGTTATGGTCGATGAGGTGTACCTCGATGCGGTCTACGAAAACACGCCGCGCACGTCATTTCATCTCGGCAAGAATTTCGTCGTCACGAGTAGCCTCACGAAGGTTTACGGCCTGAGCGGCCTTCGCTGCGGTTGGATTCTCGCGCAACCAGACCTCGCTCGCGCGATGTACGAACTCAACGACCTCTTCGGCGCGACGCCGGTGCACCCGACCGAGATTCTCAGCGTCATCGCATTCCAGAACCTCGACAAAATCCGCGAACGCGCCCGCAAAATCGTCGAAGCCGACCGCGCCGACCTGCAATCATTCCTCGATGCCAATACTGCGCATATCTCAACGGTCCGCAGCCCATACGGCACCACGTGCTTTCCAAAGCTGTTGCATGGCGATGTCGCGGAACTGTTGCAACGCTTGCGAACGAAGTTCGAGACGACCGTCGTTCCCGGCCAGTTCTTCGAGATGCCCGATCACTTTCGCATCGGCATGGGCGTGGACCACAAAATGTTCGCCGAAGGCTTGAGCCGACTCACACATGCGCTGCAATCCTAAACTGATGAGGCGCCTCTCCACAGATATTCTGAATCGCGAAGACGACAAGCGCATCCAATGCGGTCAGCCATGAAGATCGTTTCGCTCAACGTCGGCCTTCCTCGCGAAGTCCTCTGGCACGGCCAGCCCATAACCACCGGAATCTTCAAATCGCCGACTGCGGAACGCATTCGACTTCGTAAGCTCAACCTCGACGGCGACCGGCAAGCAGACCTGACAGTTCATGGCGGTGAGCACAAAGCCGTCTACTGCTATCCCGTCGAGCACTACGAGTACTGGCGCAAAAAGCTTCCGGGTCGCGATCTACCGCCGGGTTCGTTTGGGGAAAACTTCACGACGGAAGGATTGCTTGAGGACAATGTCCATCTCGGCGATCGTTTCGCGATCAACGACGCCGAAGTGATCGTCACGCAACCTCGGCTTCCCTGCTACAAGCTGGGCGTGCGCTTTCAGTCGGACGAAATGGTCAAGAAATTTCTCGCCAGCCGCCGCATCGGTTTCTACGTCGCCGTCACGCGTGTAGGCAATGTCGCGGCGGGTGATGAAATAATTCCCGTCGTGCAAAACGCGAGCAATATCTCCATCGCCGATTTTATGCGATTTTTCCTGGCGAAATCGTTGAACGATGCGGACCGGGCCTCACTGCAAGAACTCTATGCGCTGCCTTCCGTCCCAGACGATTGGAAGCACTATTTCCACGAGCGGGCTTCCAGTTAGGGCACGAGCGCCTAGCGTTCGGATGCCACCGGCAAATCGATGAAGCTCGCCGCTCCCTGCGCATGATAAACACGCTGCGTCGCCTTCACATAATCCGCCGGCTTCGCAAAAAAGATATTCGGCACAAACGTCTGCGGATTCCGGTCGTACAGCGGGAACCAACTCGACTGCACCTGCACCATGATGCGGTGCCCCGGCAGAAAAACGTGATCGACTGTCGGCAAAATAAATTTGTAGGTCAGCGGCGTATTCGGCGTGATCGCTTTCGCAGTCTCAAAACTTTCGCGATAGCGGCCGCGGAAAATATCCATCGCGATGTTGAGTTCATACCCGCCCATCTCCGGCCGGCTCGCAATTTCTTCGGGATAAACATCGATCAGCTTCACGACCCAATCGCTGTCGCTTCCGCTCGTTGACGCTACGAGATTCACCACAGGCGCGCCTCCAACGCGAACCGGCTCCTTCAGCACCGGCGATTCGTAGGTCAGCACATCGGTCCGCCCATCGACAAATCGCTGATCGATCAGCAGCCAACGCCGCCACGTGTCGCCGTCCGAAGCAATGACGGGACGCGGAACGTAAGGCACAGGCCGCGCCGGATCCGAAATGTATTCGTCCGATCCCGCCGCCGATTTCGGATCACGCTCGCTGGGAGCATCGAACGACAGACCGAAATTGCTCGTGAGATACAGCGGCTTCGATTTCACCGCGCACGTCGGGCACGCGAGCGGCCACGACTTCAACCGATCCCAGTGATTTTCTCCCGTGTTGTAAATAAAGACCGGCGGCGTGTCGGCTTTCGCCGCGCCGTCCCGCAAATATTGATCGAAAAATGGCAGCATCACATCGCGCCGGAATTGCAGAGCGGTGTCGCCATCGAGCCGCAGCGGTCCAAGCATCGATCCGTCGTAGTTCACGCCGCTGTGCCGCCATGGCCCCATCACTAAATAATTTTTGT
The DNA here is from genome assembly GCA_963785605.1 of uncultured Acidobacteriota bacterium. Taxonomy (GTDB): domain Bacteria; phylum Acidobacteriota; class Terriglobia; order Acidiferrales; family UBA7541; genus Acidiferrum. Next base: position 246,091 of record CAWAWE010000001.1, read on the forward strand.
CGTTATTCGTATCTTTCGGTTCGACCGCGAGATAGCAATGAATCGCGCCCCACATATCTTCCTGGTCCCACAAGCCTTGAATCCACATCGTCGGCACGATCAGCGGCTGCTGCCCCATCACCTTGTCGAGTGCCTGATTTTGCCAAAACGAATCGTAAGCGGGATGTTCCGAGATTTTCTTCCAGAACGGCAGCTGATCCATGCCCGCCGCTTTTGCGAAATCGCCAAGCGAGCCTGCCCGCAAATAATTATCGTAATCGTCGAGCCCGTGGCGCGTGATCTTGCCGCCCTCGCCGCGCGCTTCCGTCTGTCCCGCGATGTAGTCGAGGTTGTTCTGCCGAAACGCGCCGAAGTGAAACCAATCGTCGCCCATCCAGCCATCGACCATCGGACTCATCGGCGCCGCAACTTTCAGCGCAGGATGAGGATGCACCAGCGCCATCACGACGGTGAATCCTTCGTACGAACTGCCTAGCATTCCAACTTTGCCGTTTGATTCCGGCACATTTTTCACTAGCCAATCGATCGTGTCGTACGCATCGGTCGAATGATCGACCTCGCTCGAATTCAACGGCCCGCGCAATGGCCGCGTCATCACATAGTCGCCTTCGGAGTGATATTTCCCGCGCACATCCTGAAACACACGGATGTATCCCTCTTTCACAAACACTTCGTCGCCTTGCGGCAACTCATTCACCATCTGAAATGAATCCGACCGCTCCGCGCGGTGCTCGGCATCGTATGGAGTGCGCGTCAGCAAAATCGGCGCATTCTTGGCCCCATTCGGAATCGTGATGACGGTATACAGCTTCACACCGTCGCGCATCGGAATCATCACTTCGCGCTTCGTGTAGTCATACCCCGCCGTCGGCTTCTCAAATTTCGCCGGAATGTCCGGCGTCAACGGCGACGTCTGCGCCGACATGCTGGACGCGCTCGCAAGAAATCCGAACAACAGCAAAAGCTGGCTGCCACGATTCACAGGGCACTCTCCCAGTGGAATTTCGCGCATGAGCATATGCGAATTCCGTCGATACGGCGAACTTAATTAAAATGTGAATTCAAACACCGAGGCAAAAATATTCCGGGGCTACGCACGAGTTCTATTTCACGCTGGAAGTCCAAAAATCTTCGATAGCGTGCCTCCCAAAACGAGCTTGCGCGTAGAATCCGGCACGCCATTCGCGTCGAACATAGCGTTGTACTGAGACAGAACATGGTCCGCATTCTCGGGACTCGTGTCCGTGCCAAACACAATCTTGCTGAACGCGCTGGGATTGTTCTCGGGCATCGCCGTTCCTTCACCCGTGTTCGACCACCAGAAGAACTCCGAAAACTTCTCTAGCCGCTTGCTCAATTTTGTCAGCGTAGAGCCGCTCAGATCGTAAAAAACATTCGGATTCCACCGCGCGATTTCCGCCGACCATTGATAGTCGGGATTGCCGCAGTGCGCGCCAATCACTGTAATTTGCGGAAATCGACGCGCAATCTCTTCGATATATTGCGTACTCATGCGGTACGAAGCCACGTCTTCGGGTTCGGTGAATTTCGCCCGCAGCACGATTCCCGTGTGAAAAAGCACTACCCACTTGTAGCGGTTCGCAAGTTCATAGACCTTCATGTAAGACGGATCGACATACGTTTTCTTCGGGAACTCGAGTTCGCCGAGTCCACGGTAGCCAAGGTCATGAAGTTCCTCGATCTGTTGCGCCACATCCGGCGCGTCGAGCAATACTGATCCCATCGGAATGATCCGCGTCGGATGTTTTTTCGCGGCGTCGGCTACTTCCTTGCGGTCTTCAAACGGCGTGAGAATGCAACCGGTTACATTCAGATGCTCCGTGGTCCGGAGAAAGTCGTCGATGAATCCCGGCTTTTTCTGATAGTGAATATGAATATCGACAATCCGAGCTCCTCCTCCGGTGGAAGCAGGCACAGGATTCTGCGACGCCGCGGCGGCGGCCGCATTCGCCCGGTCTGCGCCCGACAGAGCCAACGAAGCAGCCGCAGCCGTCTTGATCGTGCCGGTCACAAACGATCGTCGTGAGAGTTCGTTTTTCATCGCGTCTCCAAGAAATTGTGAATGAAGGCGTCACAGTCTACCTTTTCCTCTTACAAAACCTCGTCGGATCGTTCAAAGAATTGTGCAGGTCTGTAGCGGATATTTTGGGGGCTAAAAACGGGAGACTTCTTGAAGCTAAAAGATTGGCTGGGAGGCCTGGACTCGAACCAGGATAGCCAGAGTCAGAGTCTGGAGTCCTACCAATTGGACGACCTCCCAGCGGGGAGGAACAAAAATGAATCGCGGCAGCGCCAGCTGTCCCGGCAGCCACGATTCAACCTTTCTAATTTAATAGGGAACACGAAAAGCGTCAACCGACGCGGGTGGATTTCCCACCGGAAAGTTGCCCTTACTGCGGGAATTGGAACGTCGAGGTTTGCCCGTTGAGATTCTCGATGACCAGCCCTTCGGAGTTCGTCACCGTCGTGATTCCATTAGCCTTCAGGTAATCGACGATGCCTTGCAGCGTCGCGACTCCCACAGGATGGCCTGCGGCAGCTGCCGCTGCCGGCGTGGAGTCGATGCTGATCGATACGGAATTCGGATCGTTGTCGTCAACGCGATGGAGCAGGATGATCAGCCACAATTTATTGTCATGCGCTTTTTGAATCCAGCCGTTGAGTTGGTCCTGCGTCGTATTCAAATCGTTCTCGGCGCCTTGGCTCCACAGATAAAACGGATACAAATGGTTGCAATGTGTGATCGAAGCGCCGGGCGCGCATGCGCCGATTCCATTGAAGTCCGAGTCGGAGTCGCGCGCCCCGAGATAGCCGGCGGCCTGCACGGCTTGGCCAACGGTGGGGCTCGGATAGCCGTAATCTCCATACGGATAAGCGAGCGTCAGCGGATTAAATCCCTGCGCGATCAAATCGGATTTCGATCCCGCAATCTCGAAATCCAGAGTGTCGTCAAACGTCGTGGGATTTCCGTTCATGTCAACGCATGGCGTCTTCACTGCTCCGCCGGGTTGCGTGACACCGCAAAGAGTCGAAAGGCTTTGATGCGTGCGCGTGTGCGCTCCGATTTCGTGGCCGTTCGCGGCCATCGTCTGGACTTCCGACCACGTCATGTATTCCCCGTTGCCGGAAACGTCCGCGATTCCGACCGGGCCTGCGTCGGGATTGACGACCGCCGCTGGATTCGGGCTTCCCGTGATGATGTATTGCGTGGTGCGGATTCCCGCCGCATCGAAAATCGGCAGTCCGTTGTCGTATATCGACTGATAGCTGTCGTCGAAATCGATCGAAACGAATCCGTATTGGCTCACAACAAAGTTGAGCGGATTCGACATTGCCGGAACCGCGCCAGGATTGGTCACGGTGACCGCAAGGGTCGCAGCGTTGACCAAATCCGCAGCCGGAACTTGCACTGTGATCGAATTCGCACTGACCGTGGCCGGCGTCAGTACGTCGGAACCGAAATTGACAACGGTGTTCGCCGCGAAATTTGTTCCGGTAATCGTCAGGTATTGCAAATCGGCGCTGCCGCTAATAGCGATTGGCGGAGACAGATTCGAGATCGCAGGGAAAACCGGAGGAGGAGGAGGCGGAGTGGTCAGCGTGAAAAATGCCGTGCCGGAGAGGGTGCCGACATTTGCAGTCACAGACGACATGCCCGCGACGAGACCGGTGACAAGACCGCCGGCGGACACGCTCGACGTTCCGTCGGTTGGCGTTGTCCAGACAATCGGGCCAGAGATCGTGAACGGATTACCGTACTGATCTTTGCCCTTCGCGGTGAATTGCTGGGTATCTCCGACGTTGAAGCTCGCGTGCGTCGGCGAGACGTGAATCATGGTCAGAACTGGCGGCGGCGGATTGCCGATGGTCACTTGGAAAGATGGAATGGAGAACGAAGGAACGCTCGGAACAGTGACGGAGATCGTGACGACGCCGGGTATTACACCAGTAACTGTACCGCTCAATGCGCCTTCGGAATTTCCCGCCAACACCGTCGCATTGCCATTACTCATCGACCAAGCCAGAGGGATCGCAAGAGGCTGATTGAATTGGTCGTATTCGTACGCTGTGAATTTGAAAGCCGTGAGCGCGGGGATCGTCGGGATCGCCGGATCGGTCGTGGCATTCGGCGTGATCACAACCGAATAAAGGACCGACGGCGCAGGATTTACGACGAGCGTGCTCGTTTTTGTTGGGACGCCGTTCACCGTTGCCGAAATTACTGTTGTGCCTGGATGCGTAAAAGATGCCGTTGCTTTGCCATTCGCATCAATCGTCGCAACGGTGGCATCGCTCGACGTGTAGGCGACGTTCAGTCCCTGCATTAAGTTTCCGAATTGATCGAGCCCCGTGGCGGAAAACTGCTGCGTCTGGCCGGTTTGGATCGCCGTCGGATTCAGCGGCGTGAGATTGGTGGAAGTCAGAATCGATGGCGCCCCGGTTACAGTGAGGATCGCGGCGGCGCTAGTGACATTTCCCGAGACGGCGACGATATGGGACACGGCGGGAGTTTGGCCGGCGTTCTGCCCGGTGCCGGTGCCGTTCGATACGGCGTTGCCGTCAGAGGTCCAGATGATCGGAGCGGTGAAAGCGTTATTGAACTGGTCGAAGGCGGTCGCTGTGAAATTGAATGAGGCGCCGGGGGCTACCGTGAGGGATGCCGGGGCGATGGCGATGTGGTCGAGGTGGGGTGTTGGCGGGGTGGTGGGGTGGAGTGGGATCGCTGGGCGGCGTGGTAGGCGTCGTAGGGGGGTTAGTGGAGCCGGTGGGCGAGGTTGTCTCGGTGCGGGTGCTGGTGCCGCAACCGGCGATAAGCAGGGCGGTGAGGGTCAGTGCGGAGATTGTAAGTCGCAGATGGTTCAGCATTTAGGGCTCGGACCTGTACTACATCGCTGGGAGAAACGCGGCGGCCGGAAGGGTGCTCCGCCGTAAGGTCCCGGCAATGTTGAGTTTAGGAGAGTTCTACGGACCTGGTCACTGGTACAGGGGCATCAAACGGGGTAGGTCGAGCGGTGGGCACTGGATGGGACTAGCGTATTAGTCCCCCTCCTTTGCAAGTTCTATTATCTTGTTTATTTTCATCAACTTATAAGAATTATAAGGATTGATCAGGACGTGCGCCAACGATCCGGGATAGAGGCACGACCGGTTCGATTTGGCACACCGCCCTTGTCGGCTTCCCTGCGATGGCCCCTATCCAGCCCCCAGGGCAGGCTTTACATCGTGTCCCTTGACATCCTTTACACAGGGCAAACCTGGAGATTACGGGCGGGGGAAAGGGGTCATGCGGCCTTCGCGCATAGTGAATTCTTCGCCGCCCCAGCTGATCTTGTTGGAGGCGAAGCTGGCGAGCCAGATGACGAAATGGATGGCGTCGCGGAATGGGACGAGCCAGAGCTTCGTGCGGACGGTCTCGTCAGCTACGGCGCGGACTCCCACAACCCAGGCCATGACGAGGCGCAGGATCAGGTAGGCCGCCAGGTAGGCGACTGCGATCGAATTGGTTGGCGCTACCAAGGCGGCGGCGATAGCCCAGGGCAGGCCGTGGGTGAAGATCAGGCCGAGGAACGATAGAGGGCGAGACAGCCGCACGGTGCGTAACCAGCGGACTTGATGATTCCAAAAACCGCGCGCGGATTGTGCGGGATACATCGTCCAGACGAGTTCGTGAGAGAGGATGACTTTGCCGCCGGCTTTGGCGATGCGGTGGCCGAGTTCGTAATCGTCGGAGTGCATGTCGGCGATGGCTTCAAAGCCGCCGATTTTGGCGACCCAGCTTTTCGTGGTAACGATCGATGCGCCAAGGGCGAAGGTCATGCCTTCCATCCATTCGGCGACCAGCACGCCGGGGAAGAAATCGCTGGCGGCGCCGATGGCTTCCAATTCCGCGGCGAGATTTTTTTGCGCGATGCCGCGATAGAAGGATGTGACTGCGCCGATTTTCGGATCGGCGAATGGTGCGACGACTTCGCGAAGATAATTCGGCAATACGCGGACGTCGCCGTCGGTGAGAACGATGATTTCGTGACGTGCGGCGCGATTGAGCTCGATGAGATTGTTTACTTTTTTGTTGGCGCCGATTATGCGGAGCACCGGAGATGAGGCGAATGTTGCGCTCTGGAAATTTCGCGATGGTCGCACGAATTAGAGGAACGGCGGGATCGGACTCGTCGTTCACGGCGAAGAGAATTTCGTATTCCGGGTAGTTCTGGCGACAGAAGCTCTCGAAATTTTCGACCGAGCCGAAATCAACTCCGTGAACTGGTTTAATCAGGCTGACGGGCGGCGTGAAATTTTTTGTTTTCGCATTGGCGGAACCAGTATCGGATTTCCGACTCAAGAAACGGAGCGCGGCGGTGGTCGCAACGATGTAGTAGGCGAGAGGGGCCAACGCGATCAAGAGAATCGCGTATCGCCACAACGAATGCATCGATTCAATCGCTTGCCACGCGGACTGCATCGCGCTCCAGATGACTCCACTGCGATGAATTGTGCGACACGGCGAACACGCCGATCGGGCACGACGTGCTCGAAAATTTATTTCGGCGTTTGGCCTTGAGGCTGACCGCTACGAAGTGCGACGCGGCCATCCGTCGTCAAATCATACTGAACATTGCGCCAGACCGCGCGATAGCGGCCGAGATAGCTGGCGCACCAAACAAAAAAACCGAGTAAATCGCGCAATGGGTAGAGCCACAGTGAACGCGACGCCGGGTCGCGCGTGATGCCCCATCCGATGACCCAGCTTTCGATGATGCGGTTGGCAAAGGCTGCAGCCAGAAGTGAAACGCCGAACCAGATGTGACCGGCGGCGGCGGCAGCGACCAATCCCAGAATTCCGAACGGCATTGCGTAGATGAGTCCCGAGAAAAGATGGCCCCAAGGGCGCGAGCCGCGCGTCGATCTGGCCCAGCGGACTTCGTGCTGCCAGACGCGCAGGAACGAAAGCGGCGACACGACGTGATCGATGATGTGGCGCGACAGGACTATGTTGTAGCCGCTTTTCTCGATCAGATTGCCGAGCATGAAATCGTTGGCGAAGTAGTGTTCCAGCGCGCCGAAGCCACCGATTTTTTCCAGCGCGTCGCGGCGAACGACGATCGTCGGGCCGAGACCAAATTTCATGCCTTCGAGCATATTGGCGGTGACGACGCCCGCCGTCATTTCGACGGACATTCCGATGGCGTGAACGCCGGACCAAAAACCGCCGGCGTTTTTTCCGCGGTAGACGCAAGTGAGCATGCCGTTTTTCGGATCGAGCACCGGCGGCACGATTTCTCGCAGATACGAAGGCTGAACGAATACATCGCTATCGCTGGTGACGAAGATGTCGTTCTTGGCGTGCTCGGCCATGCGGAAGAAAGCGTAGGCCGGAGGGTTGGGCCACGGCGGGCGTCCGGTGATTACGATTTGCGTGGGAATTTGCGGGTAGCGGGCGCAAATTTCACGGACGACGGCGAGGGCGGCGTTGTCTTCGAGATCGGCGGCGAAGATGATTTCGTAGTGCGGATAGTCGAGCTTGAAGAAGCTCTCGATGTTTTCCTGAAGGCGCGACTCCAGTCCGTGGACAGGCTTTAGCAAAGAGACTGGCGGGAGCGAGCCGTCCGGAATGGATTGGGCTTGATGGCGCTGGGCCTTCGCGGCGCGATGGAACTTTGCGGCGCCGAGAAGTGCGAGGATCAGGAAGGTCCACGACGAAAGAGTACCGGCGACGGCGAGTGCCAGCAGAATGTAGGCGAACATCATGCTGTTCCGTTCCCACTGTCCACACGCAGGCGCAACGTGGCGACCACGATGAAGTTGGCGTTTGCCATTCGGAAGCCGAGCCTGAGTGTTCCTTTCTTAAATGATAGTCGAAGCGCGTGGCGGCGGTCGAGGGTGTGTGGGTCGGGGCGTCCGTCGGGACATCCGTCGAGGCATCCGTCGGGTGAAGTGGGAGGTGTTCCACGTTACAAACCGCACCCTCAGAGACCTAGGGTGCGGCACCCAGGAGGCGTCGTGTCGCTCATGAGTTATTTGTGCCGGGCAAGCTGGGGCGCAGCGGTGCTGCACCCGTACAGGAGCGGCGAGGGCGGCGGGGTGAGTGGGGCGGCGTACTTGTAGAATGAAAAAACGCCGGCAAGATGCCGGCGCTACCGGGGAGATTACGTCGCTCAGTGGGTGGTTGACGGTGAAACGGAAGTGATGGGGTGGTTGGTGTAGACGGTTTTGCCGCCGGAGTGTGCTAGTTCGAAAGTTGGGCCGAGGCCTTCGAGTGTGGCGCGCTTTTTGTCGTCGCCGGTGACGAAGTAGGCGCGCTCGGGGGCGGTCCAGCGAGCGGCCAGAGCTGCGTCGTCGAGGAAGATTGGGGGGGCGTCTGGGAAGAGGGAGCCGAACCAGAGGCCGTTGATGCGGCCGTTGTAAATGAGGAGTTGGCGGCGGGTGTAGAACGCGATTGAGGACGTGTTCGAAAATTCGCCGTCGGAGATGATTTCGTCGGAGGGCTGGAGCTGGCCGTTGATGGCCATTGCGAGTGGTTTGGAGCCGAGGACTGGGGCGAAGACGCCGAGGGCGACGTGGGCGCATTCGATGAAGAGGCACATCGAAAGGGCGAGGACGATGTTGGCGGCGACGATGGAGCCGCGGCGGCGCAGGAGCCAGTTGAGGCCGCTGCCGAATCCGAAGGCGACGGCGGTGCCGATGAGCGGCCAGCGGAAGAGGCTCATGGCGGCGCCGGTGAGATCGAGGAAGTGGCCGAGGGAGAGGACATAATCGTCGGGATGTTTGTTGAGGAGGTCGGCGAGTTCCATATTGGGATCGGGAGCGTGGGAGATGATGGCGAGGGTGAGCGTGACGATGGAGATCAGCACGCCGACGACGAGATAGACCGTGGAAGAGATGCGGCCGGAGCGGGCGATGTCGCTGCCGTAGGCGGATTCGGATTCGCGGGCGAGCCAACTGCCGAGGATGAGGCAGATGCCGGGGAGTGCGGGGGCGAGGTAATACTCCTGGCGGGTGGAGAAGCTGAAGAAGAGGAGGATGACGATGGCCCAGACGAAGAAGAGAAGGAGGGCGGCTTCTTGTGAGGTGCGCATGTTGGCGGTGCGAAGGAGGCGGAGGCGGACTTGTCTCAGAGCTTGAGGGAGGAAGGAACTCCAGGGCATGAGCCAGACGAGGATCATTCCCCAGAAGAGATAGAGCGGGAAGGTGCCGTAATCGACGGGATAGCGCTTGCCGATGTAGCGGAGGAAATGTTCGTTGACGAAATAAAACCAGAGGAAGCCTTTGGCCTGGCCGGCGGGAGGATTGCGGAGCGCGGCGAGGATGTGCCACGGGGCGGCGACGATCAGAAGGACGATCGTGCTGGAGATGAGGCGCATTTTCAGGAGATGGCGGAGATCGCCGACGAGCAGGAGGAAGACGAAAATAATTGCGGCGGGGAAGACGATGCCGATGAGGCCTTTGGTGAGGACGTTTAACGCGACGGTTACGGCGAGAACCCAGCAGGAGAGGACGGAGGGATTGCCGGATTGCCAGCCGTCGAAGAAGAAGTAGAGGCCCAGGCCGATCCATAGTCCGACGATCAAATCGGGAATGAGGATGCGGGTGAAGAGGTACGGGCCGAATGAGGTGATGAGGACTACGGCGGACCAGAATCCAGCGGAGGGAGTGAGGAAGCGACGGCCTACTTGAAGAAGGAAGAAGGCGAGGGCGAGGACGCCGAGGCCTTGCGCGAGACGGGCGGTCCATTCGGTGACGCCGAAGAGAGAGAAACTGACGGCCATGGCCCAGTAAGGGATGGGGGCTTTTTCGAGGTAGCGGATGCCGTTTTCGTGGAGGGTGACCCAGTCGTGGAGGGTGATCATTTCGCGGCCGGCTTCGGCGTGGGCGCCGTCAGCGTCGTCGAAGAGAGATGGGTGGAAGAGGCCGGGGACAAAAATGGCGAGCCAGAGGGCGAAAATCGCGAGATAGGAAGGCCAGTGGCGGCCGGATGCGATGGTCATGCTCGGGCGAGGATCGAGACGGAGCTCGATGGAGTGGGCTTGGGCGTTTCCAACATATAGAAAAAGTTTAGCATGTTGTCGTCTTTGCGACGGCGGTGGAGGTTCGTGCATTTGATTTGATTCGGGTTGAGTTTTGCGCCGGGGGCGGTTCACGGCGCGCGCCGAGGCGTTCGCTCGGATGCGCATACGAAGAAAAGGCGTCGGCGTTTTTGTTTTGGAGTTAGATGGATCGATGGGTGGTGCGGACGGGAAATACCGCACCCTCCTAACAACGGGAGGGTGCGGCACCCCGGCTGAGTTTTTGGCGAACGGAACGTGTGGCGAGGCGCTTAAGTCTGAGGTCTTTCGCTTCGGTCGGGATGTAGAAATTTTTTAGTTTGCGATGCTTTCGACGGGATCAGCCGATGGCGACGAGGGCTACGCCGGCGCAGACGAGGGCGACGCCGGCCCAGCGGCCGGCGCTGATTTTTTCGCCGAGGAAATATTTTGCGGCGAGGGTGCCGAAGACGTAGGGGTTTAGCGCGGAGGCGGGGATGACGAGGCTAATGGGTTCCCACGAAAGCAGGAGCAAGAGCGAGTAGAAGCTGGCGGCTAGCAAGGGGATGCCTGTCCAAAACCACGGACTGCGGAGGGCGCGGCCGAGGAATTGGAGGATTTCGCGGGGGCGGAAGCGCGTTGGTTCGCCGGTGATTTTCATGGCGTGGGTGATGATGATTTCGCCGGCGGTGCTGGAGAAGATGAAGACAGCGAACATGAGGATGCTTCGCATCATGCGGCGGCTCGTTCTTGCGCGATGACGTCGGTGGTGCGGGGCTTGGTTAGGCCGACGGTGAGGACGCCGGCGCAGATTAGGGCGACGCCGATCCAGCGGCGAGGGGTGACGGATTCGTGGAGAAAGATGACGGCGAGAAGAGTGACGAGAGCGTAGCCGAAGGCGCCCGCGGGCATGACGTAGCTGTAGTCGGCCCAGCTCATGAGGAGCATGTAGCTGGTGGTGAAGCCGATGAGGAAGAGGATGGCGAGCCAGATTGTGGGGCTGGTTACTGTGGCGAGGAAAGCGTGTTGGAGGCCGGGGGCGGTCAGGGGGACGTTGCCGATTTTGGTCATGCCGCGCTTGAGGAAGAGGTCGCCGGCGTTGGCGCACGCCACCATGATGAGGATCATGAGGAAGGTTTTCAGGCGGAGGCGGTGGTCGCGATGCATGTCAATATTGTACGGGAAAGATGAGTGGCCGGGTTTCGGGAGAGTCGAGGGCGAAAAATCACCGCGAGGTCAAATGTGGCTCGTGCCATGGATGTTCGCCGAGAGGTATCGATACTTTAGTTGTCGTTGTGAGTGAGGTGGGTTAAGTCTAAGCCCGCACCGTCAAATGAAGGGTCTTAGGTGAGCGTCAGAAATTCCGCATCCTAAAAACGAAGGGTGCCGCACTCTCGGGATATAGGAGAGTGCGGCATCCGGAGAGCGTTGCAAAATACGAAAGATTTAGGTTAGTCTGCCGGCGGCGGAGCCGGGGACGGCTACCATGGGCTTCTCGGCGTCGCCGCCTTCGCGGACCCACTTCCAGCGTTCGGAGCGGAGCTTCAGGAATGAGGTGGCTTCGTGGTAGAGGCGTTTGCGCTCGTGCGAATCCCAGAGGGCTTCCTTGACGATGCGCCACACAACTTTGGGGCGGAAATAATAGTCGTCGTAGAAGCGGTTTACGCCGTCCATCATCTGAGCCTTGCTGAGGTGCGGGTACTCGATGTGGGGAAGCTGGTGACCGCCGGTGTCGGCAAGAGCTTCGACGCGAAGGAAACCGTCCTTGGACATTTGATCGTGGAGCTCGGTGCCGGGCATGGCGTGCGCGAGCGAAACCTGAATGGTTTCGCAGTCGAGTTCCTTGGCGAAGTCGATGGTTTTGTTGATGGTCTCGGTGGTTTCGCCCGGGAGGCCGATGATGAAGTCGCCGTGAACCTTGATGCCGACCTTGCGGCAATTCTTCATGAAGTTACGCGCCATTTCGACGGTGGCGCCTTTCTTGATGTTTTTGAGAATTTGCGCGTCGCCGGATTCGAAGCCGACGATGAAGAGGCGAGCGCCGCCGTCGGCCATCGCTTTGAGGGTTTCGTAATCGCTGTGAACGCGCGCGGTGGAGGACCAGCGGAATTTATATTTCTTGAAACGCGCGGAAAGATCCATGACGCGATCTTTTCGAATATTGAAAGTGTCGTCGTCGAAGAAAATTTCCTTCATCTGCGGAAAATACTCGATAGCTTGAGCGATTTCGCGTTCGACGTTGGCGGTGGAACGGGTGCGCCATGCGTGGCCCGAGATCGTTTGTGGCCACATGCAGAAGGTGCAAAGAGCAGGGCAGCCGCGCGTGGTATAGAACGAAACATAGGGATGGAGAAGAAATGGGACGTTGTAATTTTCGATCTTCAGGTCGCGCTTGTAGATGTCGGTCGCGAACGGGAGAGCATCGAGCTCTTCGGTGTGAAGCTGGGGGCGTTCGACGTTGTGGACGATCTTGCCGTCTTTGCGATAACTGACGCCGAGGATTTCGCTGAGGGGCTTGCCGTGAGCGAACTCGGCGACGGAGTGATCGAACTCACCGCGCGTGACGAAGTCGATGTCTTCGGTGGTGTTGAGCGTTGCGTCGGGCTTGATGTGGCCGTGCGGGCCGACGAAGGCGACTTTGAGGCTTGGATTGGCTTCCTTGATTTTGCGGAGAAGCTTGATGTCGGAATCGAAGCCGACCGTGGAGGTGAAGAGAACGAGGAACTCGTAGTCTTTGCAGATTTCGATCGTTTGGCGCCAGTCGATTTTGTGGGGCGAGGCGTCGACGACTCTGCTGCCGGGAATCAGGCCGGCGGGATAGGTGAGCCAAACGGGATACCAATACGATTCGATCTCGCGGGTTGCGGGCCAACGCGAGCTTGCGCCGCCGTCGAAATTTTCGAAGCTCGGCGGATTTAAAAGCAGTGTTTTCAAAACGTCCGGCATTATGCTCCCTCAAGCGTCCGCGTTCATCGGAATGCGGATGTGTGCAAGAAATTTCCCGATTGCGGTCGATTACCTTCGCGCTGGCAACCCCATGGCTGCCCTCCCCGGCGCGGAACGGTTGCTACCTATAGGACTAGATTCATTTTAACGGAGATGGTTGCATTTCGGACACAGGAATCTGTGAACGGTGGTTAACGGGTTGTGAACGGATAAATGGTGCATTGAGTGGGGGTTAGGGGGCGGATGTTGGGTGGGCCACTGCTGAGATTCAGCGGAATGGTGTGGTGTGCCTCGTTTGGCGAGCGATGGATCAGTCCGGGTTGGGCTGGAGAAAAACGCCGGCAAGATGCCGGCGCTACCAGACCGAGTCGAGGATTTCGTGGATGCGGTCGAGCCAGTCGTGATGCTCTGGCTTCATCAAGACTGATCTGAGGGCGGTCACCGTAGTTTTGTCGCGGCGGACTGTGGCGGGTAGGTCGCGAAAGAAGGAGGCGGGGAGTTCGGCTAGGGCGAGGTGGAGATTTTTGGTGGCGGCGGATTCGAAGATGCGGCGGGACGCGGCTGAGATTTCGGTTAGGGAAGAGTTCGCGGCCATAGCGGGTCGAGATTTTGATTTGGGATTCGGGACGAAGATGACGATGTCGAGTTCGGGTTCGAAAGCGGGGATGAATTTGTCGGCGGTCTTGAGTTTCTTGTGGAAAGCGAAGGGCAGCGTCAGTTCCCTTTTGCAGGTCATGGGCAAATTCGCCGATTTCGCGTGAGCGGCAATAATTTTTGGGTGGCCCAGAGTGCGGCGGCCGCGGCGCCTGGGCGAGAGCACTCGAGGCTGATTTCGCCGAGGTGGAGTTCGGCGGAGCTGAAATAGGTGTAGGGGGAGTCGTGTTTGTAGAGGCGGCCGACGCTGGGATCGCGGAAGAGGACGCAGCCGCAGCCGTAGGGTTGGAGGCCGTGCTTGTGGGGGTCGATGACGATGGAGTCGGCTTCGGTGATTTTTGCGAAGGCTGCGGCGGCTTGCGGGGCGAGATTTTGCGCGAGCGTGAAGTAGCCGCCGTAGGCGGCGTCGGCGTGGATGCGGAAATTGTAGCGGTCGCGGAGTTTGAGGATTTCGGGGAGCGGATCGACGGAGCCGGTGGCGGTGGTGCCCATGGTGACAACGACGGTGCCGACGTCGTTTTTCGTGGCGAGGCGTTTTTCGAGCGCGTTGAGATCCATGCGGGCGTGCGCGTCGACGGGGATGGATTCGAAATCGATTTTGAGCACGCTGCTGATGCGGTGGTGGGTGTAGTGAGCTTGTTCGCTGGCGAGGATTTTTTTGCCGGGAGCGAGTTGGTCTGCGACCCAGAGGGCTTCGAGATTGGCCATCGTGCCGCCGCCGGTGAGATGGCCAAGGAAATTTTGCCAGCCGAACATCGCGGCGATTTCGGCGACGGATTCTTTTTCAAGGGCGCTGGTGGCGCGGCCGCCGTCGAGCGCGTGATTGTTCGGATTGATGAACATCGCGAGCGCGTAGGCGAGGCGCGCGACGGGATGCGGGGGCTTGAGCATTTGGCCGGCGTAAAGAGGGTGGAAGTAGGGGTAGTTGTCTTGGAGGCGGGTGGCGGTGGCGTTGAGGACTTCAGCGATTCGGGCGGCGCCGGGGGTTTGCGGTTCGAACGGCGGGAGATTGGCGAAGCCGGCGTCGAGATTTTTGGCGGCGGTGATGAGGGCGTTGAGGGAGTCGAGGTCGAGTTGCATGTTTTGTGAGTTATGACTCGGGTAGAAGCGGAATGCGGCGGGGTGGCGAGAGATTGGCAGCATCAAAAAGTGAGCGCGGATAGATTGTAGATGAAGTTGACGCCGGGCGGAGTGAACCCCGCCCCTACACACGAAAAAGATTACTGCCAGACTTTGTCGAGTTGGCCGGCGGCTTGGAGCAGGTCGAGCTGGGCTTGCTGGCGCTGGAAGTTGGCGTCGAGGTATTGCATCCACTTTTCGTTTTCGGAGACGCGAGCGCGTTCGACTTCGCGGAGATTCACTTTGCCTTCGTCGAGTTGGGATTGGAGGACGGTGACGTCTTGCTGCGCGAGCTGGAGTTCGAGGCGCGCGACTTCTTTGGCGGCGTCGCGTTCGCGAAGATGGCGCGTTTTTTGGCGGACGGCGGCGCTGATCTCCTGTTTTTTGTTGGCGAGATTAGCTTCGGAGATGCGGAGATTTACTTCGGCGAGCGCGATGTTGGCTTTCGTTTGGGCGCTGAAGACCGGGACCTGAACGTTGATGCCTGCGTTGAAATTATTGCGTTCAAATTTTTGGAAAAATTCGGCGTAATTATTGAATTTGGCGAGCAGGCTGTAGGTGGAAACGAGTTCGAGCGTGGGATAGTAGCCGCGCTTTTCGCCCGTAAGGCGGAATTGTTTCGCGCGGACATCGGAGATGTCGGCTTGAATCGAGGCGTTATTTTGCATGGCCATCGCGACGAGGTTGGCGCCTTGCTGCTCGGCTTCGCCGGGGAGATCTTCGGGAGTGACCTCGATCGGCGTTTCCTGTTGCAGGCCGCACTGATTGCGGAGGAAAGACTTCAAGCTCGTCCTGGCGGCCCTCGAGTTGGAGGACGCGCTGCGTGATCAAGGCTTTGGTGAGTTGCGAGCGAGTGACTTCAACGGGTAGCTCGAGATTTTCTTTTTCGCGCTGCTGGGTGACTTCGAGAATTTTGTCGGCGCTGCCTTGTTCTTTTTGGAGGAGATCGAGCGAGTGGCGAACCATGACGAGTTCGAGATATGCGGCGGCAGTCCGGGAGATCACGGTGCTGCGCGCGTCTTCGAGAAGGATGCGTTGGGACTTGGCTTGTTCCTGTAGTTCTTTGGCTTGGCCGCGGAGTGGTTCGTTGATGACTTGCTCCGTGTAACTGAGGCTGAAGAGCGCGGGGGCGCGGCCGCCCGGAGTTTCGGGAATGCCGAAGGTGTAGCCTGCGCCGGAGCCTGCGTAGACGTTGGGAAGAAATTGGGATTTGGTGATGTAAGCGGAGCGGTCGGCGAGAGTGGTTTGGAGTTTGGCGACTTGGAGGTCTTTTGAGTTTTGCAGGGCGAGTTCGATGGCGTGTTTGAGGGTGAGGCTGACGGGGGTGGGCGTGCCGAAGGAGGCTTGCGCGGATTGGGTTGAGTACATCTTGCGCGCTGGATAGTGCGGGCGGGAGCGATGCAGCGAGGATGCAAGTCAGCAGCGCGGTGCCGAGTGCGATCGAAAAACCGCCGGCAAGATGCCGGCGCTACCGGTCGCGAAAGTTGAGTTGGGGGTCGTCATGCTCACCTCGTGCTTGCTAGCGGTGTTGTTCATTTTATTCGTAGCGAAGAGATTCGATGGGCTGCATTCTCGCGGCCTGGTTCGCGGGTAAGTAGCCGAAGAGGAGGCCCGTCGAGCAAGAAACGATGAAGGAGGCGATGACACTCCACGTCGAAATGGGCACGCGGAGATTGCCAGGAATGAAATGGTTGTACCGCGGCGGGAATCGCGAGGCCGATGAGAATGCCGATGACGGCGCCGCCGCCGCTGATCAGAAAAGATTCGAATAGGAATTGATACATGATCTCGCGATGCGCGGCGCCGATGGCTTTGCGGATGCCAATCTCGCGCGTGCGCTCTTTTACGGTGACCAGCATGATGTTCATGATGCCGATGCCGCTGATGAGCAACGCGATGAATGCGATCAGCAAGAGCACGATGGTGAGCGCGAGCGAAATATTTTTCGCGGCGCTGAGGATCGCGGTGAGCGTTTCGACGTCGTATTCGGCGCCGGCCGGATGGCGACTGCGAAGGAGTTGTCCAATGCCGTGTTCGACAGAATCCATCTGATCGGAGCCGCCCGCTTGTGCGTAGAGGGTGCGGAGGACTTCGGTGCCGGTGTAATACTTCATGAGCGTGAGCGGAATAATGACGGATTCGTCTTTAATTTCGGAGAGACCGAACGTCGAGACGCGCTCGCGGAAAACGCCGATGACGGTGAACCGAAGTTCGCCCATGCGGATCGAGCCGCCGATGGGATTGTCGAGGCCGAAGACGCGATCGGCGACTTTTTTTGTGATGAGGCAGACTTTGCTGCGCTGCTCCATATCGGACGAGTCAAAATAGCGGCCGCGCATGATGACGAGCCGGCGAATCGCCTGGTAGCCGAACGTGACGCCGATGAGATTGACGGGACGCTCTTTGCCCTCGGCGACGACGGTCATCGGGAATTCGCGCGTGCCTGCGACCTCGGTGACGCCGGGAATCTGCGTCTTTGACGGCGTTCATGTCGTCGAGCGTGATTTCGTAACTGAGCGGCGTGGTTTTGCTGCTGGCGTTGATGAGCTCGACGTAAACCATGTTGGAACCGATGGCTTCGATCTGGCTGATGACATATTTCTGGCTGGTGAGCGCGACGGTGACGACGAGGACGATTGAGGCGCTGCCGATGATGACGCCGAGCGAAGTGAGAATCGCACGGAGTTTGTTGGCGCGGAGGGCGTCGATGGCAACGGAAAGCGTTTCGCGCATGTCCATCATGGCTATGACTTCTTTAGACGCTTGAGCGCGTCCGTGGCCGTGCGGCTCTTTGGGTCTGATTTCAGCGCGGCTTCGTATTCGGAGATCGCGGCCTGCGGCTTGTTTTGATTTTCGTAGTAGCGGCCGAGCCATTCGTGGGCTTCGTGCGGGCGCGGATAGGCGTTGCGATTGGGAGCGGTCTTCAGATATTCACGAAGCAGAACTTCGGGCTGCGGGCCGTTGTCTTTTTTGAGAATGAGTGCGACGGCGCGATAGAACTTTCCGCGCGGGTCGTTCGGAGCGACGCCTGCGCCCGCGGTCGCAACGGCGACGAGCCGGTCGGGCTGGCTATGCTTCATCGCGTAATCGCCGATGTCGTAGATGAGATTGGCCGACTTCGGATGGCTGTCGAGCGATTTGGTGAATTCGGCGTCGGCGGCTGCAAAATCTTTTTTCTGGCGGCGGCAATTTCCTGCGGCGTAATGGCCCTCGGAGGCATCAAGCTCGGTAAGACGCGCAATTTGTGGAATCGCTTTGTCTTCGCCGCCGCCGACGATTCCGGGCGCGCTGCAGTCGTATTCGATCAGAGCCTGGCGAGCCGAGAAATTCTTTTCGTCGAGGTGCACAGCAGTTTCGAACTCTTTACGCGTCTTTCTGGCGAGAGACATTCCACTGAAAGGTCCAGCGTGCTCAGCTTTTTCCCCGTAAGCGCGGCCAAGCCATTCGTGATAAATCGAATTTTGCGGATCGAGAGCAACGGCTTTTTCCGCGCTGGCGATGGCTTGGTCGTGTTGCTGCAGTTCGCCGTAGCTCTTCGTCAGCAGCAGGAAGATTTCTGCATTTTTCGGATCTTTAGCGGCGGCTTCCTGTAACAACTGGACCGCCTTCGGATAGTCGCTGATTTCGTAAGCCTGGCGCGCGGGTTCGATGGCGTCGGCCGGGTGCGGAATCGGGCTCGACGCTCGAACTGCGGCGGAGCCAACTGTGCCGGACACGCAAGGAAAGCAGTGAAGCAAAATCGCGCGGATAGCGGCGAACGCATCAGTTGCCGTCCTGGCGAGCTCGAACGGCACTGTTATCGACGTTCATGACACGCACGGGCATTGCATCCTTGAGGTCGACATCGCCGGGCAGCGCGATCATTTCGCCTTCGTTCAATCCGGAAACGACTTCATAGTTTGTGGAGTCGGCGATGCCGACCTGGATTTCGCGCCGTTCGAGCTTGCTCTTGCCCAGGTCGCCGCGCTTGACGACATAAACATAGCGCTTGCTTCCCTCACCCTCGACGGTGCCGCGGGGAACGGTGAGAACGTTATCGCGCTCTTTAGAATTGATGCGCACATTGACGTTAATGTTGGGCAGCAGCTCGAGTTTGGCGTTATCTACGGTGCAAAGCAGCTCACCGACGCTGCGGGAGCCGCGGGCGACAACTTGTTTCGGCACGGTTTCGGTGCGGCCGTTCCAGACGCGATTCGGGAACGCGTCCCACGTGATACGCACAGGCTGATCAGGCGCGAGCGCGCCGATTTCGGGTTCGTCGATGAACGCGCGGACGCGCACCTTGCTGAGGTCGGCCATTTCGGCGAGCAAATCGCCGAGATGAACGTAGTCGCCGTTTTTGACGGGCAGCGAGTACAGAGTGCCGTCGGATGGGGCGACGATGCGTCCATTGCGGGCTTTTTCTTCGAGCGCCGCGATGGTACTTTGCGCCTGCTGCACGGCGAGCGGCGCGCTGTTCGCATCGAGAGTCACGCTGCGATCGAATTGCTGTTTGACCGCGGTGAGGCGCATGACTTCGGCTTGCGCTTTCGCGAGCTCGACGTCGTTCGCGGCGAGTTCGTCTTTCGTTGCGGCGTGCTGGTCGATCAGGCGTTGCAGAGCGTCGTGCGTGCGCTGCAAGCGATCGCGTTGCGCAACCGCGGTGGCAAGCGCTCCACTCGCTTGCGCAGCCTCAGCCGGTGCGCCGCCGCCTTTGGCGACACGCAAAGCTTCTTCCGCGCTGAGCAGCTTCGAGCGTGCTTGCGAAAGCTGGGCTTCAGCGTCTTTCACGTTTAGATCGAGCAGTCGCTGGCCTTTCTTCACGCTCTGGCCTTCGACGACGTAAATCTTCTCGATGAAGGTATCGAGCTGGGCGCGCATCACGAACGGAGAGATCGGCTCGACTTTGCCATTGCTCGAGATGGAAGCGACGATGTTTTGGCGCGCGGGTACGACCGCGTTGATTTTCGCGACCGGCTGGCGGCCGCTCACCTTGATGAGGATGAGCGAGAGGATGGCGGCGACCACCAGGAAAATCAGGATTCGATTTCGGATTACGCGTTCCATCGTTAAGTTATCGCTCGTCGCTCGTTCTGTGTTGGCTCGATCCGGCACGCACACGAGCACCGAATCTGGCAGAAGCGATTGCAGATGGGTGGCTTGCATGCCCGTCGCCCGACGAGCCTCAAAGATTTGATTGTAGCAACAGGCGCGCGGTTATCTCTAGCGGAGCTTCGTTGCCCGCCATCTGGCAAAAGCTGGATGGAACCTGAGGGCGGCTTTCGCGTCGCGCGAGATTGAGGTTTCCAGTAACATTTTATCTGGCGGCGTCTCGGGACAGGGGCGCGGCCTTCTCAGCAAATCACAAGCGGGCCTGAATGATCGAAGTCCAGAATCTTTCCAAGCATTTCTGGGACAAGAAGCGCGGAGAAATTCGCGCGGTGGATGGCGTCAGCTTTCGCTGCCGGCCCGGGCAGATTTACGGACTGTTGGGGGCGAATGGCGCGGGAAAGACGACGACGTTGCGCATGCTGGCGACGATCCTGGAGCCGAGCGCGGGAACGGCAATCGTTGCCGGGCACGACGTTGTCGAGCATCCGGAGCGCGTGCGGGCGAATGTGGGGTTTTTGTCGACGGCGACGGCTTTGTATCCTCGGCTGACGGCGCGCGAACTCGTGCAATATTTTGGGCGATTGAATGGACTTGTCGGACGCGGTGCTGAAAGAGCGTGTCGATAAAATTTTCGACCGGCTCGACATGAATGGTTTTCGCGATCGCCGGTGCGACAAGCTTTCGACGGGCATGAAGCAAAAGACGTCGATCGCGCGGACTCTGGTGCACGATCCGGCGGTGATGATTTTCGATGAGCCGACGTTGGGGCTCGACATCATGACGGCGCGGACGATCACAGCTTTTATTCGCGAGTGCCGCGATCTCGGCAAAACCGTGATTTTTTCGACGCACATCATGAGCGAAGTGGAGAAATTGTGCGACGTGATCGGGATTATCCAGGGCGGCAAACTCTTGACCGAAGGATCGCTCGATGAGCTGCGCACGAAATATGGCGAGCGCGATTTGGAAGAGATTTTCGTGAAAGTTGTGGCCCCCGTTTACGTGGCGCCGGCGGAGGACAACTGACGTGTCGCTCCGCAACATTGGCATCGTTTATCGGAAAGAGCTGACGGAAGCGCTGCGCGACAGCCGCACGCTGATTTCATCGATTTTGATTCCGCTGTTTTTGTTTCCGGTGCTGACGATTGGAATCGGCTACGCGTTCGTTGTGGCTGCCGATCAAGCGAGCCATGAACCATCAAAGATCATGGTGTTGGGTGGCAATGATTCACCCGACATTGTTCAGAAGTTTGGAACCTCGACGGACCTACGGATCGTGAAGCCGCGACCCGACTACGTGGACCTCATTTCCAACAAAGTGATTCGAGCCGCTGTCGAGCTTCCTCCAGGATTTCAATCGGATGTCGAGCACGGAGCGAATCCAGAGGTCAAGATTTTCGTATTCTCCGGCGACCTGAAATCGATGGTGAGCGCCGGGCGCATCAAAGAGCAGTTAACCGAATATCGCGACCGCTTGGTGCGCGATCGCCTCACGACGCAACATCTGCCCGAAAATTTGTTGAAGCCATTCAGCGTGGAGCAGCGAAACGTTGTCTCGGAAGATCGTGTTGCCGGCGAGTCATACGGCGGGCTGATCACCTATCTCGTTATCTTGATGTGCATGACTGGCGCGATGTATCCGGCAATGGATTTGACCGCCGGTGAAAAAGAACGCGGCACGATGGAGACGATTTTGTCGAGCCCCATCGAGCGGACTCATCTTGTGCTGGGGAAATTCCTGGTCGTGCTGACGGCCTCACTCGCGACCGCGACGCTGTCTGTGCTTTCCATGGCACTGTCGCTCGGGGCCGTTGCGCATTATGGCAAAACGGTGCAAGGCATCGGCGAGAGCTTTCCTATATTGACGATGCACGCGCAGACGGCTTTTGCGATTTTCATCATGGCGCTGCCGGTAGCAGTTCTTTTTTCGGCGGTGCTGATGACGATCTCGCTGTTCGCGAAAACGTTTAAAGAGGCGCAGAGCTACCTGACGCCGATGACGTTCCTTGTGATCGTGCCTGCGATCGCGGCGGTGATTCCGGGAATCGAGCTGACGGCGAAGCTCGCGCTCGTGCCAATTTTGAACGTGGGGCTGCTCTGCAAAGAACTAGTCACCGGCACGTACCACTGGGAATACATCGCGCTGATCTTCGGCTGCACTTGCGTTTATGCGGGTATCGCGCTATTTCTCGCCGTGAAAATGTTCCAGCGCGAGTCGGTGCTTTTCTCTTCGTAAGTTAGTGCGCGACGCGCTGCTGCACCGTGCGCTGCGGAACGCGGCGATGGCGATTTTCCCAATCCTGGCTGAGACGACGAACCGTTTCGCGCAGGCGCACGGCGAGCGCGGCGATGGTTTCGAGGCGCTGCTGGCCCCCGTTGGGGAGCTGGCCGTCGTTCTTGCGGCGCACTTCCGCCAGCAGCAACTCTGCGTTGCCGAGAATCCCAGTGAGCGGATTGTTCAATTCGTGGCGCAGCGTTTCGCCGAAAGCTTCTTGGTTGTTTTCGTCGCGCAGTAACGGCGACATCTTCGCCGACTCTTCGGCCGACTGCTGCAAGCGCTCTTCCATCAAATCGATCGCGATCGAAAGGCAATTCGCCGAGCGCGCGACAAAATCGGCGAGACCAGTGGCGACGAGCGCCAATAGTTCGTGTTCGTGGCTGGCCGACGCGACAACCACGACCGGGGCATATTCGGCGAGTGCCGACACGATGGCTTCCATGCGCACTCCGAGCGCACCTTGTTCGGCGGCGACGGAAGTGTCCGGTGAGAGCGCACTTTCTTCAAGCAGAATCACTGTCGGCGCAGCTTGCAGAACGATGTCTCGCGCCGCATCGATGGTGCTGACAGCAGCGACACGCCGGCTCGATTGCTCCGTTTCGAGTGCCTTTCGAGCCGATGCGCAAAAAGCGGCGTCATTGCTGACGAGCAGAATGGTTTGTTCCTTAGTTTGCATTTCCTATTTCCTCGCTGCCTGAATCATCTCCGGTGCGGTGGAGGAAGGGCGCGCCGGCTTGACTAGACTGAGCACGCGGCGGACCTTTTCGGTGAGTTCTTCAACTCGAAACGGCTTGGCCACGTGCGGAAGCTGATTGCGTTCCAAAAAATCATGTGTATGCGCGGCAACGACATCGCCCGTGACGAAGAGGAAGCGGCGACTGAGCGGATTGCCGGAGGCTGCCAGCGATTTGTAAAAGTGCTCGCCGTCGAGTTCGGGCATTTTCATGTCGCAGATGACAAGGTCGTAGTCCACTTCGCCGGCGCGTTCGAGAGCTTCGCGGCCGGAGAGCAGCGCGTCGACGTGGAGGCCCTCGTCTTCGAGCACATCGCTGATGAGGCGCGCGACGGTGGGTTCATCTTCGACAACGAGCACGCGTGCGCCGGCCCACAAAGCCAGCGGCGCGTCCGCGAGCACCGCCGTAAGCGGTTGACGCGCGGACGCGCGCCGGGATGCAACGGCGTCGCGGTGTGGGAGGCCCGACCCGATCGCGGCAGCGGCGATGGAAGTCGGTTGCAAAGCCTGTTGCGATGACGTTTGCGTAAGAGCTGGGTGATGAACCGATTGAGAGCTCGACGGATGGGACGCGGCAACAGCGGGAAATTCCAGAACGAAGGTCGCGCCGCGGCCCGGTGGACTCGTCGCTTTCACTTGGCCGCCGTGCTCGCGCACGATGCCGAGTACCACGGCGAGGCCAAGGCCAGTGCCAATGCCTGCCGGCTTGGTGGTAAAAAAAGGATCGAAGATGCGCGACGCAATCGCGGCCGGAATGCCGGGGCCATCGTCGCTGATCTCCAGTTGCACCTGCCCGGCGGCGTGATGCGTCGCGATGTGGATCTTGCCGCCTTTGCCGCGCTGGCCGATTGCCTGGCGCGCGTTGCCGATCAAATTCATAAGTACCTGCTGCAACTGACCGGCATCGCCCAACACTCCGGGCAAAGAGGAATCGAGACCGAGCTCGATCGTGATTTCCTCGGCCGCCAGATTGAATTTCTGTAGTTCCGTCGTGCGAGTGACCACCTGGTTGAGCGAAATTGGCCGGCGGTCCGGCCGCGATTCGCGTGCGGTGATCAAGAGCTGGCGCAGAATTGTCCCGGCTCGTTCTGCTTCCTGAAAAATTTGGCGCGCCTCTTCGGATTGGCCATCCGCGTCATTGCGCAGGAACAGCCGCTGCGCGTAGCCGAGGATGCTCGTGAGCGGATTGCTGAGTTCGTGCGCGACTCCCGTGACCATCTGGCCGAGCGCCGCAAGCTTTTCCGTCTGCAGGAGCTTCGATTGGAAGACGCGTTGCGCGGTAAGGTCGCGATAGATCTCGACGCGGCCGAGCCGCTCGCCGTCTCCGCCCATGATCGGCCGGCTGGCGCGCTCAAGCACCCGCGGCACCGGACGTAGCAGCTGGATTTCGTCGCGCACGCCGCTGTCGGCTCCGCGCGCAAGCTCGCGCCAGCGGCTCGAAAATTTTTCGGGTTCGGCGGCTTGCTCGGCCATCCGCGAGATCAAACCACTGAGCGTCGTTACGCGCGACGCTTCTTCGGGTGCAAAGCCAACGATCTGTGCAAACCGGCTGTTCATCGCCTGGATTTCGTGTTGAGCGTTGAACAATACGACGCCTTCTTCGAGCCATTCGATGACATTATGCAGTTGCGTTTCGCTGCGATGAGGTTGTTGCGATACGGGCGCGCTTTCCAGCGGTTCGAGCTTAACTGCGGCGAGCGCGCTGTCGGGCACTTCACTGAGTGCGATCGGATGCAGCCGGACCGCGGTACCGCTTCGAAGCCGGGCTTCCTGCGCGTCATCGTCGAGGCCGCGATCGTGTTGCGATTGCGCTTGAACGCGACGCAGCCAAGCCTCGACCTTCGGCTGATCCGGTGCCTCAAAGAGTTCGGAAAATCGCCGCGCGTGCGTCAGGTCGGATTGGTCGGCCGCGTCAGCTTTCGATGCGCTTTGACCGAGCAATTCCAGCGCGCCGCCGCTGACCAAACCCAATCGGCCGTCGGTTTCGATAAGAATCCTGGCGGTCGCGTCGCTCTGCAGGATCGCTCGCTGCCTCTTGCGTTCGAGCGAGAGGGCGACAAGGCACTGGCGGTGAGAGAGCGCAGTCGCTGCAACTACGCCGCGAAGCTCGAGACGCTCGACGGAGTCATGCGCCATCGGGCCCGGCCGAAATCCGGCGAGAAGCGTACCGACCGGTTCGCGAGAAACCAAAAGCGGAATCGCAACAATGCGTGCAACATCGGCGCGCGGCCAAGGAAGCCCTGAACCGCTGGTGATGACGAGGGTGTCGCGCGCGTCCGACGCTCGTTGCCAGATATTCGCCAGTGCCGAGCTCTCTATCGCGTGAAGCCAACCGGCGTCGCCGCTCTGCCAGGAGGGCGCGACGCGGCGACGTGCATCGTATTTGGAAGCAAACGACGAATGCCCGGCTGACACGCCCACGTGATGCGGAAGACGATCGAAGAGCGCGTTGGAGTCTACTCGTGTTCGCAGGATCGCGAACACAGCTCCGAGCCCATCGCCGGATGGCGCAGTTTCCGTGCAGCCATCCACCAATCGCGTGAAGATCGGATCGATCGGCCCGCTGACTGCCAGTTCTGCGAGCAAGCGGCTCGTCGCATTCAAGTCGGCTCGACGCTGGCGCGAAAGCCGGCGTTCCTCTTCCAGTTCGATCGCCAGCGCCAACTCGGCCGATACCGTTTCGATCCGCGCGAGCGGCAAAGTGCCATGTTTCCGCCGCGTACCAGCCAAAATCACGCCGCGCAAACGCCCCCGCGCTCCGACGGGCGCCCATACAGCCCGCTGCAACTCCAACAGCGCCCCGAGCATGAGCTGATCGGCCATGCCGTCCAAAACTTGCTCGACGAACGCGGCCACCAACGAGCGGCTCAAGTGATGCCAGTCCCTCCAGTGATAGCCGCGTCCACTCCGCCGGCGTACCGTCTCCGTCCCGCTCCGACACAAGTCCGCGAAAAATCGCGAGCCCCCGTGGCGACCGGCCTTCGGACTCGCCGTCGTCGATCCAGACTCCAGCACGGTCCACGTCAGACCCCGCCAGCAGCGATTGCACAGCTCCGCGCACTAGATCAGTCTTGTCGGTTCCGGGCAACTGGGCTAAGCGAGCGACTTCTCCAGCGCTGGGCGACTCCGCATTTTTCTTGCTGAATCTCATACCGTTTAATACGTAAGTAGTTCTACGCTCCGTAAAATACAGCCGTGAATATCGCGAGAAAACCCACAGAAAGCATCGCCATAAACTACGCGTAGTTTACGGACTTGACAGTCAATGCATCAGTATGCCCATCCTGACGAATGGGAGATGGCCTGTATATTCAATAGGTTAGAGTGCCGGACAGACTGGCGGGACTCTCGATCCGATTCCATGTCGAGATTCAATCAGGATGGCGTGCCGAAGTGGACCTGTGGAAAAACCAGAGCGCTGTTTCAAAGTGGAACAGTATCGAAACGGGCTCGAACGCCGGGCAATCGATCGCACGAACCTGCCTTGACTAGATATTGAGTGTCGCCGCGAACCCCGGCGCCTTGCGCACCTTCGTCGCCTGCTCAAATGCATACGCCACGCGCAGCAGCACCGGCTCGCTCCAGGCGCGCCCAAAAAAACTGATCCCGACCGGTAGCCCATGCACAAACCCCGCCGGCACCGTGATATTCGGATACCCCGCCACCGCCGCAGTGCTCGAGCTCCCGCCGCCAAACGAATCGCCATTAATGTGATCCGTCAGCCATGCCGGCCCACCCGTCGGCCCGACCAGCGCATCGAGGTTGTTCTTATCCATCGTCGCGTCAATTCCCTCTTTGCGCGCCAGGTCACGCGCTTTCGCCACGGCATCGATGTATTCCTGCGTCGTCAGCGGCCCCTTCTCTTCCGACTTCAAAAACGTGTCCTGCCCGAAGTAAGGCATTTCCTTCGAACTGTTTTTCTCGTTGAACTCGATGATCTCTTTCAACGTCTTCACCGGCGCGTTCGGTCCAAGCTTCGCCAAATACGCATTCAGATCGGCCTTCAGCTCGTACAAGAAAATCATGAACTCCGAGTCGCCAAACTTCCCCGCCGACTCGATCGGCGCCGGATCGACCAAAATCGCGCCCTGCTTCTTCATTGTTTCGAGCGCCGCTTCCATCACTACATCGACGTCTTCATTGAATCCGAACGTCCGCCGCACAACGCCAATCCGCGCGCCCTTCAATCCGTCTTCCTTCAAAAATTGCGTATAGTCGGTGTACGAATGCTCTCGGCTTTCGGCAGTCGCGGAATCCGCAGTGTCCATGCCGGTCAGCGCCCCAAGTAAAATCGCCGCATCGCGCAACGTCCGGCACATCGGCCCCGCCGTATCCTGCGTATGCGAAATGGGAATGATTCCCGTGCGGCTCACCAGCCCCACCGTCGGCTTAACTCCCGCAATGCCGCACGTCGATGACGGGCACACGATCGACCCGTCCGTTTCGGTCCCGATCGCCGCCGCGGCGAGATTCGCCGACACCGCCGCGCCCGAACCCGAACTCGACCCGCAAGGATTCCGATCCAGCGCATACGGATTCTTCGTTTGCCCGCCGCGCCCGCTCCATCCGCTTGTCGAATGATTCGAACGAATATTCGCCCACTCGCTCAGGTTCGTCTTCCCCAGAATCACCGCGCCGGCATCGCGCAATTTTTGCGCAACCGTCGAATCCTTCGCCGGGTGCGAGCCCGCCAACGCCAGCGATCCCGCTGTCGTCATCATCTTGTCCGCGGTATCGATGTTGTCTTTGATCAGAACTGGAATCCCGTGCAGCGGTCCACGCGGCCCTTTTTCTTTGCGCTCCGCATCCATCGCATCGGCAATCGACAGCGCATCCGGATTTAGTTCGATGATCGCATTCAACGCCGGCCCCTTCTTATCAACCTGATCGATCCGCGCCAGATATTTTTCCGTGATCGATCGCGACGTCATCTTCCCCGACTTCATCGCATCCTGAAGATCCGAAATTGTGACTTCGTCCAGCTCGAACGCCGGAACATCGCCCGAAAAAACGCCCGCGCTCGACGCACGCGCCGCTTCTTCGCGCGCAACCGCCGGCTTTGCCGCCGCTCCGGCGGCAATCGCCGCCGTTCCGAGCAGTGAAGTGCGCAAAAACGCACGCCGCTCCGGGGCCGCCGGCACAGCCTGCTTCCCTTCCGCCTTGGCCGAGAGATTTTCTTCCGTCAGATTCGAAACTCGATCGCTGTCGTTTTCAGGAACTCGCTTCATTGGCCTTCCGTCTGGCCGCGACCTGGGCAATCGCGTTTATGCCGACGAAATAGTAAGCCAAGTCAGCTCTAAAGTCAGGATTTAGCGGGAAATAATCGGGGAACAACCCATGTGGAGAACTTCGAATCGGCACACTGACAATCAGCCGCCGCTCCGATCGATCTCAAACCAAATAGGCCGGTACCCGGCGCAAAATCGGTTCGGCGGTCGCTTGAGATTCCATCTCTTGCTGCAAGAGGCGGGCGGCTTTTTCTTTCAGGCAGATGTTGAGCGTACCGTGGCAGACCAGATGGCAATGGCCGCCGGGGCATCGAAACGCTTGAAACAGGACGCTTCGTGGAGTCTCGATTTCGGGTTTCGGTGCGGCTTTTGCTTTTCGTGCGCGCTTGGTCCACAGACTTCGCAACGCTTGGGTGGCCGTTTTTAGTTCATCGCAGGTGAGGTGGATCGAGAGAAACGGCAAGACGAGGTGAAAACAATTCGCGTCACAGCGAAGCAATACGAAATCGTTGTCGTCGCGGAGAGGAGAGAGGCGAGGTTCGCAAGGCTCAGGCACGTGCCGTCTCCTTCGAAGGGAAATGCGCCGGGGAGGAGCGCGTTGTTGCAAACGGCTTGCAAAAACAATGTAAGACTAGATTAGTCCTAGATCTGGTGTCAAGCGACGATTTTGCTTTCGAAGCGTTTGCAGTGAGTTCGCAGCGCGCTCGACCGAGGCGCCGCGGAAAGTCGGGTACAATCGAATCGTAGCGTCTCATTTTGGCAGAGCGCGAGGGGCGGTTCCCGTGATTCATCGAAACGTTTTTCATAATGAGAGTCTGAAGCCGATTGAAAAGGTGCGGCTCTCGCCGGGGCAAGCCGGAATCATCTGCGGCTGGGGCATCTTCACGACGATGCGCATCTCGCGCGGAGAGGCTTTCGCGTACGAGCGGCATTGGCGGCGGCTGGAAAAGGATGCGTCCATCATCCATTTGCCGATGCCGTATGCGGCGGCGAAGGTTCGCCTGGCGCTAAACGAAGTGATTCGCGCCAACAAGGTGGAAAGCGGCGCAGCTCGGGTCTATCTGATCAACAACAACGTGGGATTTTGGCAGAGCGATGAGCCGCGTCCCGAAACCGACCTGATCATATATACCGCCGCATTGCCTGAATATCGCGAGCCGATTCGGCTGGCGGTGCGAGAGCACGGGCGTCACGCGGGATCACCGTTGGCCGGCGTGAAGAGCACTTCGTGGCTGCCGAACGTGTGGGCGGTCAGTGAGGCGCAGAAGGCCGGCTTCGACGAAGTCGTGTTGCTGAATGAGCGCGGCGAAGTCGCGGAATGCACCGCAGCCAACATTTTTGTGGTGAGGAACGGAAAGGTGTACACGCCGCCGCTGAATTCGGGATGCCTGGAGGGCGTCACGCGCGGGATATTGTTTGAGATCGCGCCTGAGGCGGGCATTCCGGTGATCGAGCAGATGCTGAAACCGGAAGATCTCTACTCGGCGGATGAGGTTTTTATTTCTTCGACGAATCGCAATTTAATCGGCGTTGGCGAGATTGGCGGCAACAAGATTGCCAATGCGCCGGGGAAGCTGACGCATCAGCTCGATGAATTGTTCGATACTCATGTGGCGGACTACGTCACGCGGCGGTTGGCCACGGCGTCGAAGTAATTCTCGATTGCGTAATTCAGGCGAGATTTTTACGTGAGGGTTTTTGTCGGATCGCGATTTAGTTCGTGCCGCCGGCGATTTCGGACGCGGAGAAACTCTGCGGCCCGCTCGCGGTTACGGTTCGCTCTTCAAACGCGGCGCTGAGCAATTTCCAATCCTGTCGAATCTGTGAATCCGTCGTCTTCGGCGCGTGGCCGCTGCGCAATTGTTCGCGCATGCGCACGACGAGCAGATCCTGCACGACGGACCGGGGCGCGTCGCTGCTCAGCAAGCTGCCCCGGGTGATCCCGACTTCGACGACTTCGTCGCCGGAAAGCACCGCCAGCACCGGGTGGCCCGCTGCATCGAGCCGCAATTCACCGCCATCGAGCAGCTTGTGCCACGTCGTGTCTTCGCGCTTGGTCCCGTCGGCGTTCGCCTTGGTCATTTCATCGAGACCCTTTTGATAGGACTTGCGGTCCTCGGAGCTGAGCGGCGCCTGTAGATCTCCGTCCGGAGAGAAAACAAGAGCGTTCTTGCTCGGATTGAAAGGTCCGCCGCCAAGGTAATACCCTGCGACAAACGCGCCACCGACAACTGGATGCAGTACGAGTAGCGGCACTTCATATTTCTTCGCTTTAAAAACGGATTCCAGCGCACCACGCACCGGACGGCTTCGGCGAACCGTTCCGGGCACCTGAGGAATGACGAACGCAGTCATGTGCAGCTCGGGATGCTTTTTGGCGTATTGAACGAAGGTCTTGGCGGCGTGTTTGGGAGTCGAAATGTCGAGCTCGGAGATCAGGCCGCGGCGTACCGCTTTGGGATAGTAAAAGTTAACGGCCGTCTTGACGAAGTCGGCGCAATTGTTCGTTACGAGTTTGTAGGATTCGCGGTTCGGCTGTGAGTTGTATTTGGCGATGAAGGCATCGTCCTGGTCGGCCGTCGTTGGGAGCTGAAACGCGTAGAGCGTCCGGTCGTAGGCCGAGCCGACAAGCTCATACCAGTCGCCGGTTGGAGTTTCGCCGTTGGGGGCATCTGGCACAAGCCGCTCGTAGTTCTCGCGGCGGTAGCGATCCCGTAGCGCGGCTTCCAGCTTGCTATCCGTAAACAGCGGAATGTCCTGCGGCTTTTCGACCGCATATAAATATGGATAAAGCGGAACCGCGATCCAGTCATACCCTGCGATGCGGTGATAGCGGCTAATCACCACCCCGGATTCCCCCGGCAGGCAGCGTCGCAATGAGACGGGTGAGTCGGCACAAATATTGGAGAGGTAGACCGCCGCGTGCCCCGTACCCGCGAACGCCCCATCGTAGCTGTACGGCTCCTCAAGCAGGACCGCGACGTCCGCACGCGCGCCAGCCGCCCCAAAAGACAGGAGCGCCAGCAGGCTAAGGACGAGAATGCGAACGGGCCTCATAAGGTTACGTTAGACACCGGTTTTGACTGCTGCAACTTAGAACCCTTTACCCAGCCGCGAAGTTGCTAACTGGCCATAAGTACAAGAAAACAAATGGCAAAGTACCAGTATTTAGAGGAGAAAAAAGGGCGATAATTGGCCAGTTCTTGGGGCTAGTTCCATGACCATTTCGGGGCTAAAGGAAGCGGACGAGTCGTGTAGATTCTCCCACATCGAATGCACCGTCCTCGGGATCGACCGTCTGATATTTCTGACAGTTTTAGTACCTATGGACGTTATTTCACACGTCTTTTACGCTAACTTTGCTATTGCATAGATATCCGCTCACAAGGCATAAAGGCTGATAGCGTCGCTTCTGCGGGTAGCAACGGGACTGACGCTAGGTCCCGCACTCTTTGGTAGAGGTATGTGGATTTGCGATTCGCGGCACGCAGCCAATCGGTATTTCACGAATGCCCCCAGTGTAGAAGCCGCTCCGTGTGGAAAGCGGACCCCTACGGCGCCCTCGAGCAGGTCCTCCACAGCTATCTGAAACTCTCACCTTACCGATGTGCCCGCTGCGACTGCCGTTTTCTCGACACCAAGATATCTTCCGGCGATGCTCCTTTGCCGCTGGTTACTCGCGCGATCGATCGGGTACGCGGATGGGTGCAACGCACGCCATACGACACCAACACCGGGCTGGCATTGAACGCAATCCTGGGCTCGAGCTCCGTCAAGCCCGACCGGCGTTTTCCTTCGATCGTCCACGAGCCGACACAGGTTCCTGCGGGCCACCCTTCGGGCGACGGCGCGATGAACTAGATCGCGGCTGACCGGACGTACCCCCATTGATCAGCTGAACCTCCCTCCGCTAACCCCCTTGTCTTCACGAATCTCGGTCTGGAAATCCGTCTGAATTTCGCGCTGCGTGTTACAATCCCGCAGAATTCACGATGCCTGATACAGTTCCAAATTTAGCCGAAACCGTCCTCGAGGTGGTCTCGCCAGACGGCGCGCGCCGTTACGTTCGCGTAACGCAGATGCCATTTCTGATCGGTCGTGGAGCGGAAACCGGAAATCACCTCCAGCTCGCAGATCGCCGGATATCGCGCAATTGCGCCGCGATCGTCATGGAAGGCAACAAGTATTACATCGAGGATAAAGGCCAGCGTCGCGGCCTGTTCGTGAACGGCGAGAAGTCCGAAAGTCGCGAATTACAGGACGGTGACTCGATCACGTTCGGCCTCGATGATTCGTACGAAATCATCTATCGCTCGGCGACGAACGCAAGCACCGATTCGCTGCCGCATTTGCTCACGCGCATCGAGCACATCACGAGTTCCGAACCGACCGGCGGCGGACTTCGCAAACTGAATCTTCTTGCTGGAAGCGACGACGCTGCTGCATTCGCAGTTGCCGCTCGACACTGTTCTTGGGTCATATGCTCGATCACGCTGTTTCGGTGACCGACGCCGACCGTGGTTTGCTTCTTGAAACCGACGCCAACGAAACGCTCAAAGTGCGGCTTGCGCGTCGATCCGGTGGTTTGCGCCTCCCGCCCGAAAGTCTTTCTCCAAGCCAAACCGCAATTCAGCTCGCGCTGCGCCGTCAATCGGCGGTGATCACCGAAGACCTCGCCCAGGCCGACATGGATTTGCAGGCCGCACAGAGCATCGTCGCGCAGCGACTTCGAGCCGTGGTCGTCATTCCGCTCTACGCCGTCTCGCGCGCCAACACCGATCAGTCGATGATCAACATCAAGCGCGGCGATTTTCTCGGCGTGCTGTATCTCGATTCGCGCCGCCCCGCTGCGTTCTCGAAACTCGATCGCCAGATTCTCGACGCCCTTGCCGCCGACGCCGCCAGCATTCTCGACAACGCCCGCCTCGTCGAACGCGAGCGCGAACGCCAGCGTATGGAACAGGAAATCGGCATCGCGCGCGACATTCAGCAAGCATTGCTGCCCAAAAATTTCCGCGACTATCCGCATCTTGCCGTCAGCGGCATCAACTTTCCCTGCCTTGCCGTCGGCGGAGATTACTTCGACGTGTTTTCGCTCGGCGACACTCGCACCGCGTTCCTCCTCGCTGATGTGTCCGGCAAAGGACTCGGCGCCGCGCTCTGCACCAACTTGCTGCAAGGCGCTCTGTCGGGCATGTCTCTCGGCACCGATCCTGCGCGCGTCTTCAATCACGTCAATCGCTTTCTCTGCGACCACGCCGAAATCGGCCGCTACGCCACGATGTTCTTCGGCATTCTTGACGACCAGGGGCATCTCGAATACATCAACGCCGGGCACCCATCGCCATTCCTCATCCGCGAGGGAGTTGCCGAGGACGTGTTCACCGAAGGCTCGTATCCGGTCGGCCTCGTGCCCGAAGCGGAGTACACCACGGTGTGCCTCAAGCTCGAGCCGGGCGACACGCTCGTCCTTTTCAGCGACGGCGTCACCGAAGCGATGGATCCCGCCGAGCAACTCTTCGGCGTTCCGCGCCTCAAGGACGTGTTGATGGGCGCGGGCAAACAAACACCGCTCGACGAGTTGCAAACCAAAGTCCTCGAGGCCGTTGAAAATTTTGCGCACGGCGCAAGCCAGGCCGACGACTTGACGCTGCTGCTCGTTCGCTATCGCGGCGCGCACGCCGTCAGCGACACCGATGCGCCCATCCAGGCGTCCTCTGCATCCTCCGCACCCTCGGCCAGTGCCGCTTGAACTTCGTAGCCGGAGTGTTGAGGACACCTGTCACACAAACCAGCTTGCCTGTCCCGGCTCGCTCCTATATAAAGTAGTCTCTTACTGTGGAAGTACTGCCGCTGCATAGCTTTCGGTTCTCCCAGGCCGGATGCCCGGGTAAGCGCGCGAGCGAAAGAAAATTGGTACCAGCGGGTCTACTCACCTCGACCAAATGGGAAATCCGGAGAACAACTCAACGCTGCCCGCGCGAGAAAACGCGCGTGTAAGTCGCTCGGATGATTCCGGCGGAAGCAGTTGGTTCGAGTCTGCCCTTCAGGATATGAAGGTGGCGATCCGCTCGTTGCGCAAAAGTCCCGGCTTCGCCATTACCGCCATATTGACACTGGCGCTCGGCATCGGCGTCAACGCCGGTATTTTTCAGCTCATGGACGCTGTGCGGCTGCGCAGTCTGCCAATCACCGATCCCGACCGGCTCGCGAGCATTCAAGTCAAAGGCGGCGTACATAGTTTTATTCCCGCGCACCCCACCGACCTTTCGTATCCGCTGTGGGAG
This sequence comes from uncultured Acidobacteriota bacterium, assembly GCA_963785605.1. Taxonomy (GTDB): domain Bacteria; phylum Acidobacteriota; class Terriglobia; order Acidiferrales; family UBA7541; genus Acidiferrum. The sequence continues at coordinate 280,467 of CAWAWE010000001.1, forward strand.
CAGGTCCGCGATCATCAAGAAGCTTTTTCGAATGTTTTTGCCTGGCGAACGAATCATGTGCGCATCGGACAGGGCGTCGACGAACGAAAAGCCGTCGCCTTGTGGTTCAGCGGCGAAGCCTTCAATACTCTCGGAATTTATCCGGCGAAAGGCCGCTTCTTCGCACCGGAAGAAGACAAGCCCGGCTGCGGAATTCCCGGCGCCGTCATTAGCTACGCATTTTGGCAGAGCCAGTTCGGCGGCGAGGACTCCGCGATCGGATCGTCAATTCTGATCGAGCGCAAGCCGACCCGCGTGCTTGGCGTGACGCCTCCACGATTTTTTCGGCCTGGACGTCGGCCACACTTTCGATTTCGCGCTCCCGCTATGTTCGACGCCGTCGTACCACGACGACCTTCCTTACTTCCCCCGCGCCGACTATTTCTTTCTCTCCGTGATGGGCCGGCTGAAATTCGACTGGACGCTGGCACGCGCCACCGCACAAATCGAATCGATCAGCCCGGGCATCATCGCTGCGACAGTTCCCTCCGGCTACAACAAAAATGCGCTCGATATCTATCGACGCTTCCAACTCTCGGTTTATCCCGCGGGGCACGGGGTCAGTTCGCTTCAAACGTATGACTCGTCTCTGTGGCTGCTCTTCGGCATCACAACGCTCGTCGTGTTGATCGCCTGCGCCAATCTAGCCAACTTGATGCTGGTGCGCGGCAATTCGCGGCAACGAGAAATTGCCGTGCGGCTCGCGCTCGGCGCTTCGCGCTGGCGTCTCATCCGCCAGTCTTTCGCCGAGGGCTTGATTCTCGCCCTCTCTGGAGCCGTCCTCGGCATGGCGCTCGCCGCAGCATTCAGTCGTGGGATCGTGTGGTTCATCAGCTCCACGCGAGATGCCGTGCAGCTCGATCTCGGCCTCGACTGGCGCGTCTTCGTCTTTACCGGCGGCCTCGCGCTTCTCACTTGCGGTATTTTCGATCTCTGGCCGGCGATTCGTTCTTCTCGAACCAATCCCGGCATCGCGCTGAAAAGCGGAAGCCGTGGCACCACACACGGCCGCGAGCGTTTCTCATTTCAGCGAACGCTCGTCATCTCGCAAATCGCGGTATCCATGGTGCTTCTCGTCGGCGCGCTCCTCTTCGTCCGCAGCTTCCGCAATCTTGTCACTTATAATCCAGGCTTCCGCGAAGATGGCGTCGTCCTCGGCTACTTCAACCTGAGCCATCGCAAATTAGCCGACCTCGAATCCTACGACCGCGCCGCCCGCGAACTCCTCGAACAAATCCGCAACAACCCTGGCGTGGATTCCGCCGCAAGCACAACGCATGTCCCTCTCAACGGCAGCACGTGGCAACTCGTGGTCCACGGCGCCGAATCGGAAGCCCAATCCAAATTCACTTGGATCAGCCCATCCTACTTCGAGACCATGAACATCCCCTTGCTCGCCGGCAGATTTTTTTCCGACGACCTCGATACTCGCGCCTCCCCGCACGTCTTGATCGTCAACGAAGTCTTTGCGCGCACATTCTTCGGCAAAGAGAACCCCATCGGTAAGACCGTGCGCACCATGGGCGAGCCGGGGTTCCCCAGCTCCGAGTTTCAGATCGTCGGCGTCGTCAAAGACACAAAATACGAAAGCCTTCGCGATCCCGTTCCTCCCGAGAGCTATGGTCCCGCTGCGCAATTCCCCCCCGGACAAAAAGCCGCCTTTGTCTTTGTGCATACTTCCATGCCGCCAGACCGGGTCATCCCAGTCTTGCGCGGCAACTTACAACAGCACGATCCAGAAATGGATTCCGAGCTCTTCATCTTTCAAAACACTGTCGAAGACACACTCAGCCAGGAGCGCATGATGGCGCTCCTCTCCGGCTCGTTCGGTGCGCTTGCCGCGCTTCTCACGATGGTTGGGCTTTACGGCGTCATTTCATACATCACCACCATGCGGCGCAATGAGATCGGCATTCGCATGGCCTTGGGCGCAGGTCGCGGCAATGTTCTCGGCCTCATCTCGAAACAAACTCTGCAAATGCTCGGCGCTGGAGTTCTCCTCGGCATCTTGCTCTCGCTCGCCGCCACAAGGGGCGCCGCATCTCTCCTCTTCGGTTTGAATCCCAACGACCCACTCTCGATTATTTACGCCGCCGCACTTCTCGTGCTCGTCGCTCTGTTCGCCGGATTTATCCCCGCGCACCGCGCGTCGCGCATCGATCCCAGCAACGCGCTCCGCTACGAATAAACCTCTACAACTTTCGGTCAGGCCGTCTCCCCTTTTCGACACACACCGTATCCACCCGATGTCCGCGCATCTTCTCTTCGTGTAAACTTCGCCCCTGAATCGTCCCAGTTCGACGAACTATGCCATCCGACGAAACTCACAATAATTCTGGGCCGCCCGCCGAATCTCAGCCCGCCGCGCCATCCGCAGCTCCATCGCAACAGCAGAGTCCGATTCACATCAATCCGTGGCTCATCGCCATCGCCGTGATGCTTTCCACCTTCATGGAAGTTCTCGACACCACGGTCGTCAACGTTTCCCTCCCCCACATCGCCGGCAGCCTTTCCGCCACCGTGGACGAAGCCACCTGGACGCTCACTTCCTACCTCGTCGCCAACGCCATCATCCTTCCCCTCACCGGATGGCTCTCCAATTATTTCGGCCGCAAGCGCATGCTCATGCTTTCGGTCACCGGCTTCACGATCGCTTCCTTCGCGTGTGGACTCGCTCCCACGCTTCCGTTCCTCATCGTCTGCCGCGTCATTCAAGGCGCGTGCGGCGGCAGCCTCCAGCCCATTTCGCAAGCCGTCCTGCTCGAATCTTTCCCACCACAGGATCGCGGCAAAGCCATGGGCTTTTGGGGACTCGGCGTCGTCGTCGCACCACTCCTCGGCCCCGTTCTCGGCGGCTGGCTCACCGACAGCTACAGTTGGCGCTGGGTTTTCTACATCAACGTGCCCATCGGCCTCGCGTCCATCATCATGACGCGCATGTTCGTCTTCGATCCGGCCTACATCAAGCGCGCATCATCGAAAATCGATTACTGGGGCATCGGCATGTTGGCCGTCGGCATCGGCCTCTTGCAAGTCGTCCTCGACAAGGGCCAGGAAAAAGATTGGTTCGCCACGAACTGGATCACCGCCGTCGCCGTCTCTCCACCGTCGCTCTCGCCGCCTTCGTTATCCGCGAACTCAAGATCGACCATCCCGTCGTGCAGCTTCGCGTCTTCAAAGATCGCACCTACTCCACGGGCGTCTTCCTCATGTCCATGCTCGGCGTCGGCCTCTACGGCACGACCGTTCTGATCCCTCTCATTCTGCAAACGCTCCTCGGCTATCCCGCTCTCCGCGCCGGCATCGCCATGGCTCCCCGCGGACTCGGCTCCTTCATTGCCATGCCCCTCGTCGGCCTGATGATGATGAAATTCGACCCGCGCAAAATTCTGACGCTCGGCCTTTTCGTCTGCGCCTACACGCTTTTCCAATTTTCGCGGGTTCGAATTACAGCGCCGGCTACTGGGACTTCTTCTGGCCGCAGATCGAAATGGGACTTTCGCTCGGACTCGTCTTCGTCCCTCTCACGACGATCACCATGTCCAACATTCCCAAAGAATCGATGGGCAACGCCACCAGTCTCTTCAATCTCGTTCGCAATCTCGGCGGCAGCATCGGTATTTCCGCCGTCAAACGATGGAAATTCGCCTGCAACAAACCAACACCAACGTCCTCGGCGGCCACGTCAACCCATTCAGCGCCAGCGCCCGCAACATGATGCACGCCATGCAGCAAATGATCATCAGTCGAGGCGGCGACATGGCCATGGCCGCACGCCAGGCCCGCGAGATGATGTTTCGGATCGTCCAACGCCAAGCCAGCATGATCTCCTACAACACCATCTTCGCGTCCTCGGCTGGATGTTCCTTGTTGGTCCCCTTCATCGCACTGATGCGCCGCCCCTCCACCAAAACCCCCGCCGCCCCCATGCACTGACGCCCTGCCGCAAATCGATCCGCAAGCCGGCAGTTGGGTGCCGCACCCTTTAGGGTTTACAAGGGTGCGGGTTTAGAGCAGCCGCAGCAATGCATCAAAAGATGCCGCTTACCGCATACTCGCCGGTAAGAACTCATCTCCCCTTCGCGTCCGCCCCTCGCAACACCAAACACGTCGAACTCGCCTTCGCAATCGCCCGCCCATTCTCGTCCGACACTTCGCACTCCACATATCCAACCGTCCTCCCGCGCCGCACCACTTTCCCCTCCGCCCGCAACTGCGCCTTCCACACCGGCCGAAAAAAATTAATCTTCAGCTCCACCGTAGTAAATGTCTCCCCCGGCGACAGCGTCGAGTGAAACGCAATCCCCATCGCCGAATCCGCGATGTCGCACAAAATTCCTCCATGCGTCGTCCCCATCGGATTCGTATGCTGCGGCCCCGTCTCCAGCGTCACGACCGAGCGCCCCTCGCCAACCTCCACCAAATCAAATCCGATCAACTCCGCCACCGGCATAATCTTCCGCCTGCCCGCACTCCGCGGGTGCTCTCCGCCGCTCTGCCCCTTCGTCTCCTCCGCCACGCTCTCCTCCTCATTCCATCTCGACGCAAGAGCCTACACCAAACCCACACGCATCACGCCGACTCAGCGCCTTCGCAAAAATTCCCAACGCTTCGCGAACCCGCTATAATCCTGCCGCATTCGCCCTCGAGGGAGCACAACGTGTCGGACACGTCTCAGTCGCATTCATCTCACGCCTTCCGCATCAACACTTACCGCGTCGAAGGCGCCTCGGTCGTCGAATGCCACGGCAAACTCATCTCCGATCACGCCCCCCAACTCCGCAACGAAGTCCGCAATCTCGCCGCCGCCGAAAAGCGCATCATCATCGACATGAAAAATGTCCAGCACATGGACTCCTCCGGCCTCGGCGCCCTCGCCACCCTCTACGTCCACTGCCGCACACGCGGCTGCAAACTCGAACTCATCAACATGAACCAGGCCACACGCTCCCTCCTCAGCATGAGCAATCTCCTCTCCCTCTTCGAAGACGCCGGCCGCTACGGCGGCAAACTCCCTGTAGCGCCGGTTTAGCCTGAACTTCGAAGGCATCTTGCCGACGTTTTTCCCCAGATCACAGCGCCCATCGAGCCAGAAGGAACTTCGAGCCATGAAAAAATCACCAAGCCGCCCCATATCGAAAAAACGCTCTGCCAGCCCGGCGAGCGACGCAAACGCCGTCGCCACCTATTTCTCCCGCCTCCCCGAACCCGCCCGCACAACTCTCCAATCCGTCCGCGCCGCCATCCTCTCCGCCTGCCCCAAAGACACGACCGAAGCCATCAGCTACGGCATCCCCACCTTCAAACACAACGGTGCCATCTGCGCCATCGCCGCCTTCAAAAACCATTGCAGCCTCTTCCCCATGAGCTACTTCGTCATCGACAAATTCCGCTCCGCACTCTCCCGCTTCGAAGTGAGCAAAGGCACCATCCGCTTTCCCACCGACAAACCCCTCCCCACCTCCCTCCTCAAAAAAATCATCAAAGCCCGCCTACTCCAAATGTCCGAAAAAGCCGCCGCAAAATAAAAATCCACCCCCCCGCTCCTAGAATTTCCAAAACGAAATCGCCAATTGGGTGCCGCACCCTCAGCTTTTAGAGGGTGCGGTTTTTCCACGACCGCACCACGATCAATTCCTTCGAACACAATTCGAACCCCGCCACCCCGTACCCGCGATTCGCTTCCCAGATCGCAGCCCTTCCCCCTCCTCACCACAAATCGCTCCTCCCCCATGGAACAATTCCCCCTCCTCCGGCGTCTGTACCACATGCACCCGTCTACTCGCATCACAGCTGAGGAGGCACCATGCCCCTAAGCCACGATCTCCGCTACGCCCTCCGTCTCCTCACCCGCTCCCGCCTCTCCACCACCCTCGCCATCCTCTCCCTCGCTCTCGGCATCGGCGCCACCACCGCCATCTTCAGCGTCGTCTACGCCGTTCTCATCGACCCCTACCCCTACACCGCCGCCGACCGTATCGGCTTCGCACACCTTCTTAATGCCAAGAACGACGATCGCGGTGACGCCGCATACACCCTCAGCCAGTACCAGGAGATGAAAGCCAACGCCAAATCCGTGGAAAGCATGATCGTCGCCGACCGCCGTAGCGTCGCACTCACCGAACACGGCATACCCGAAGCCGTGAATCAGGAATTCTTCTCACCGAACGCCTTCGAATTTTTCGGCGTCCCGCCGCTCTTCGGCCGCACCTTCCACCCGAACGATGCGGGCGACGAATCCAAAGTCGAGGACGTCGCCGTCCTCAGTTATCTCTTCTGGCAGCGCCACTTCTTCGGTCGTAGCGACGTGATCGGCCAGTCTGTCCGCCTGAACGACAAGTTCTACACCGTTATCGGCGTGCTCCCGATTCGCTTCACCTGGCAAGACGCCGACATCTACACGCCCGTCGCCATCCGTCCCGACAACGAATATCGCTACGGCATGGTGATGCGCGTCCGTCAAGGCATCCCCCGCCAGCAAATCGACTCCGAATTTCAGGCTTTCAACACCAAATTCGCCAAGACCGCGCCATCCTTCATGTATCCCGATCCTCCCTTCCGCACGCAGTTCATGTCTGTCAACGAAGGCATCCTCGGAAAATTCGCCAACACGCTGTTGGCGCTCATGGCCGCTGTCGGCTTCCTTCTCCTCATCGCCTGCGCGAACGTCGCCAATCTACTTCTCGCACGCGCCAGCGCTCGCCGTGGCGAAATCGCAGTTCGCGCCGCCATGGGCGCGGGCACCAAACGCATCGTGCAGCAACTTCTCACCGAGAGCGTCATTCTGAGCCTCACCGGCGGCGTACTCGGCGTGCTACTGCGCCTACGGTGGCATCAAAGCTGTCGTTGCTCTCCTCCCCGAATATTCGATTCCCCACGAGGCCGTCATCTCGCTCAATCTTTATGTGCTCGCTTTTACCGTCATCGTTTCGGTGGCCACCGGCATCCTCTTCGGCCTCGCTCCTGCCCTCCAACTTTCCCGCCAAAATCAATCTTCCTTCCTGCGCGACGCTGGCCGCGACTCCGCCGCCGGTTCTGCCGGCAACCGCTTGCGCAACGTCCTCATCGTCAGCGAAGTCGCGCTCTCCCTCGTGCTTCTCACTGGCGCGGCGCTCGCTGGCTTTGGACTCATTCAAATGCTTCAACAGAAGCTCGGCTATGAACCGAAAGGCATCTTCACAACTTTCATCCCCATGCCCGAAACGAGTTATCCGCAGTGGAGCCAGCGGCGTGCCGTCTTCAACGAGTTCATTAACCATTTAAAGAATCTGCCGACCGTTGAAAGCGTCACCGCTACACCCACCGGGATTCCTCCTTACGGCGGAGCCGAACTCAAATTCAACATGACTGGATTGCCCGCTCCCGTTCCCATTCGCGTGAACTTGGTAAGTGATACCTATCTCTCGACGTTGCGCATTCCATTGCTCAAAGGCCGCTTCTTTGACGCAAGCGATGTCGAGCGTCCGGCTCCCGTAGTCGTCATCACCGACAATATGGCCAAAACTTATTTCTCCGATCGTGATCCGATCGGACGCCAGATCACCATCGATATTCCCGAGAAAGGTTTTCCGCAGGGCTTCGTGCGCCCCCCAAACCCACCAACCTCATACGAAATCATCGGCGTCTGCGGCACAACCAAGAATCGGGGTCTCAAAGACGCTCCTCAACCCGCCGTCTATATCCCTTTCACCAATCTTTTTCCACCCGGCATGATGTTCGCGATTCGAACCACGAATCAAAACCCGCTCGCGATCGAAGAATCTGTCCGCAAAGCCGTAAGCGCCGTGGACTCCTCTCAACCCATCGCCTTCGTCCGCACCGGCGAACAATTCCTCGGCTTCGAAGTCGCATATCCAAAATTCGCGACCTTCCTCTTCGGCATCTTCGGCGGTATCGGCCTCGCCCTCGCCAGCATCGGCATCTTCGGCGTCGTCTCCTACAGCGTCTCCCGCCGCACCCGCGAATTCGGCATCCGCATGGCTCTCGGCGCCACTCCCGCCAATGTCCTCCGCCTCGTCATCTCCTCGATCGGCCGCGTTCTCATCGTCGGCTTCGCCCTGGGCACACTCTTCAGCGTGCTTTCCACGCACTTCCTCGCCGACAAACTTGAAGGCCTCGGCGCCACCAACCCCATCGTCCTCATCGTGGTCATCGCCGTCTTCGCCACCGCCGCCCTTCTCGCCTGCCTCCTCCCCGCCCGCACCGCCACCCAAATCCACCCCACCGAAGCCCTCCGCCACGAATAACTGCAACATTCTTCGGTTCACCGGCAGTTGGGTGCCGCACCCTTTTGTTTTTTAAAGGGTGCGGTTTTTCCACTACCGCGCCACAATCCATCCGTCGAAGACAATTAAATCCCCGCCACCCTGTAGCCGCGATCGTTTCCCAGATCGCGGGCCTTCCCCCACCACAATTCGCTCCGTCCCTCGGAACAATTCCCCCACCCCGCGGTGTCTCTACCACGTACACAACTTCGCCCACATCACTTCCGGGGGTGCCCCAACAAATGTCCTTCACCCACGATATCCGCTACGCCCTCCGCCTCCTCTTCCGCTCCCGCCTCTCCACCACCCTCGCCATCCTCTCCCTCGCTCTCGGCATCGGCGCCACCACCGCCATCTTCAGCGTCGTCTACGCCGTCCTGATCGATCCCTATCCCTACACCGCCGCAGACCGCATCGGCGGCTTCCGTCTCCTCGACTCCAAAGGCCAGAACTACCACGTCAGCTACACCATGGCCGAATACACCGAAATAAAATCCGCCTCTCACACCATCGAATCCGCCATCCTCCTCGACAACAACAGCGTCACCCTGACGGACCACGACATCCTCGAAGCCGTCACTCAAGAAGACTTCTCCCCCAACGCTTTCGAATTCTTCGGCGTCGCACCACTCCTCGGTCGCGTGTTCTCCACAAAAGACACCGGCGACGAATCCAAAGTCGAAGACGTCGCCGTTCTCAGCTACCTCTTTTGGCAACAGCACTTTCTCGGCCGCCGCGACGTCCTGGGCCAAACCATCCGCCTCAACAACAAGTTCTACACGATCATCGGCGTCATGCCGCCCCGCTTCGCCTGGCAACAGGCCGACGTCTACACGCCGATGGCGATCCACCCGGCAAGCAACGAACGCCGCATCCTCATCTTCCGCGCCAAAGCAGGCGTCCCAAAAGACCAGCTCAATTCCGAATTCCAGGCCTTTCACGAAAGGTTCGCCAAATCCGCGCCCAACTACATTTTCCCCGATCCGCCGTTCCGCTCCGTATTCGAACCGATCAACGAAAACAACCTCGGCCAATTCGCGAACACTCTCCTCGCTCTCCTGGCTGCCGTCGGCTTTTTGCTCTTGATCGCATGTGCCAACGTCGCGAATCTCCTCCTCGCCCGCGCTAGCGCTCGCCGCGGCGAAATCGCCGTCCGCGCCGCACTCGGTGCCGGCGGCAAACGCATCGTTCGGCAACTACTCACCGAGAGCACGCTCCTCTCTCTCTCCGGCGGCGCCCTCGGAATCCTTTTCGCTTATGCGGGTGTCAAAGCCGTCGTCGCTCTCCTGCCCCCCGACTCCATTCCCACCGAAGCCGTCATCGCCATCAACATCCCCGTCCTCTGCTTCGCCGTCGCGATCTCGGTCCTCACGGGAATGCTTTTCGGTATGGCTCCCGCCTTTCAGCTCGCTCGCCAGGATCAATCCGCATTCCTCAAAGACGCAGGTCGCGGCTCCGATACCAGTTCCACGACAAATCGTTTGCGCGACATCCTCATCGTTGCCGAAGTCGCTTTGTCTCTCGTCTTGCTCACCGGCGCCGCCTTCGCCGCTTCAGGTTTAATCTCCATCTCTCGCGCAAAACTCGGCTACGACCCCAACGGCGTTCTCATCACGTACATGCCTTCTCCTGCCGAGCGCCATCCTCAATGGAGCCAGCGCCGCACTTTCTTCAGAGACATCGCCGACCATCTTCGCCAAATCCCTACCGTCGAATCCGTCGTCCCCACCATCATCGGAGCCAACCCCACGAACGGCGTCGATCTCAAATTCAATTTGGCCGGCCTCAAAGAACCCGTTCCCGTCCGCATCAACTTCGTCGGCGAGTCTTTCCTTTCCGTCCTCCGCATTCCCTTGCAAAGAGGCCGCTTCTTCGACGCCGCCGAGGTCACTCGCCCCAGCCCTGTCGCCGTTGTTTCCGACGACTTCGTCAAAACCTATTTCACTCACAACGAAGATCCCATCGGCAGGCATTTCAGCGTGGACATCCCCGTCTCAGATCTCCCCGCCGGATTCGTACAAACTCCGCAACCTCCCGCGTCCTACGAAATCGTCGGCGTCACTAGCTCCGCCCGTAACGACGGTTTGCGCCAGGGTCCGGTACCTGCCGTATATCTGCCCTTGAACGAAGTCCTCTCACCCGGAATCTGGTTCGCCGTCCGCACCAACAACCCAGATCCATCCGCGATTCACAACAACATTCGCCGCGCCGTCAGCTCCGTCGATCCCACCCAAGCCGTAAACTCCATCAACCCTCTGGACTACTTTCTCGGCCGGGAATTCGCCTACCCCAAATTCGCCACCTTCCTCTTCGGCATCTTTGGCGCCATCGGCCTCGCCCTCTCCACCATCGGCATCTTCGGCGTCGTCTCCTACAGCGTCGCCCGCCGCACCCGCGAATTCGGCATCCGCATGGCCCTCGGCGCAACTCCCGCCAACGTCCTCGGCCTCGTCGTCTCCGGGAACAGCCCGCGTCCTCTTCATCGGCCTAATCCTCGGCACAATCATCAGCACCATCGCCGCCCGCACCCTCGCCGGCAAACTCGAAGGCATCGACGCCTCCAACCCCCGAGCGATCGTCCTCGTAGTCTTCGTCCTAGCCATCGCCGCCCTAATGGCCTGCGCCCTTCCCGCCCGCACCGCCACCCAAATCCACCCCTCCGAAGCCCTCCGCCACGAATAACCCCCATTCGAATCGATCTCTTCGCCCAGGCCGGGTGCCGCATCCTTCAGGTTTCAGGAGGGTGCGGTTTTTCCGCTCTTCACCATCGATCGATCCGTCCAACACGACCGATCTCCGCCACCCTGTACCCGCAATCGCTCCGTCTCGATCAACCAAAACAAACTTGTCATCCCGACCGGAGCGAGCCGACGCCTTTTCCTCGCGTTCGCTTCCGAGCGAACGCGTCGGCTCGCGCAGTGGAGGGACCCTGGCTACACCAAAGCCTCACCTCATTCGAATGATACCCGCATATTCATATTGACAACTAAGCTAACACATGCTATGATCCCGCGTGAATCGCCCCTCAGTCCCCGCCCCGCACCAACAACTCCCCTACTTTCACATTCTTAGCACACCCGCACACGCAACCCCTTTCTTTTCACATTCATGCGCAAAAACACCCGGGGGGTGGGTCCTCACCCACTCCAATTCCCAATTCGGAACTCGCCAACCTTGCCAAATCCATCCCACCTGCGGCAAGCTACCGCCGCCTGAACGGAGAAATCCCATGCTCACTCTAAAATTCGCAGCCGCAACCACCTTCTGCGCCGCAATCGCACTCGTCGCAACAATTCACGCCGCGCAAGCCCAGGCGCCGTCCGCCACAACCGAAGGGGTCACCGTCATCCGCGCCGGCACCCTCATCGACGGCACCTCCAACTCGCCGCTCAAAAACCAGATCATCGTCATCAAGGACGACCGCATCATAAAAGTCTCCCCCGCCCCCGCCCAGCCTCCCACCGGCTTCAACGTCATCGACCTCTCCAACTCCACCGTCCTCCCCGGCCTCATCGACTCCCACACCCACATCTTTCTCTGGGGCGAAGACCCAGCCAAAGGCGGCTACGACGCCAACATCCTCAAGGCCGGCATCGCCCTCCGCGCAGCCCGCGCCACCTTCGCCTGCCGCCGCGCTCTCGAACAAGGTTTTACAACTCTGCGCGATCTCGAAACCGAAGGCGCCGGCTACGGCGACGTCGAAATCAAGGAAGCCATCGCCGAAGGCACCATTCCCGGCCCGCGCCTCTTCTGCGCCACGCGCGGCATCTCCTCGACCGGCGGATACAACCTCGAAGGCTACGCACCCGAACTCGACATGCCTAAAGGCGTGCAAATCATCGACGGCCCAATCGAGTCCCGCAAAGCCGCCCGCCAGCAACTCGATCACGGCGCCGACTGGATCAAGGTCTACATGACGCATCGCTCATGGGTAGACAAGCAGGGCCATCTCGTTTCGCAGCCCACGCTTACGGTCGAAGAGTTAAAAGCGATCGTCGATGAAGCTCACGGATGGGGAAAGAAAGTCGCCTGCCACGCCTACAACGGCGTCGGCCTGCAGCGCGCGCTCGACGGCGGCTGCGATTCCATCGAGCACGGCCTCGACATGACCGACGCCCAAGTCAAACAAATGGCCGCGCAAGGCACATGGTATTGCCCGACGTTGCAGATCTACTACGAAGATTGGGCGCCCGAAGACACGCCCGGCAGGCAAACGCGATCGCGCACGCGCCGCCGCCCACGAAGCCTCATACAAGCGCGCCCTGCAAGCTCACCTGAAAATTATTTTTGGCACCGACATCGGCGGAATGCCCTGGACCGAATCGATCGCGCGCGAATTCCCGCGCATGGTGAATCTCGGCATGTCCCCCATGGACGCCATCCAAGCCGCGACCTCGCGCCCCTCCGAAATGCTCGACATGAAAGGCGAAATCGGAGTCGTCGCCCCCGGCGCCTACGCCGACATCATCGCCATCACCGGCGACCCGCTAAAAGACATCAGCGTCCTCGAACACGTGCCCTTCGTGATGCACAACGGCTCCGTCTTCAAAAACGAATACGCCAAATGAGAGAAGACCGGCTCAAAGCAAAAAGGGCGCCGCAACGCGGCGCCCCTAGTAACTCAATAATTTTCGACGCGATCAGGCTTCGACGTGAACGCCCTTCCAAAACGCGACGTAATCCTTAATCTCCGCCGCAGCCGTCTTCGGCGCCGGATAATACCAAGCCGCGTTATCGTTCCGCATCCCGTTCACTTCCAACGAGTAGTAATGCGCGGTGCCCTTCCACGGGCACTCCGACGTATGCGAACTCGGCTTCAAAAATTCCTTCTTCACCGAGTCGGCCGGAAAATATTGATTCCCCTCGATCTCTTTCGTCGCGTTGCTTTCCGCGATGACTTTGCCACCCCAGGTCGCTTTCGCCATTCCGTCTCTCCGCTTTTTCCCAAACTTCCACATGTTCGATCCCGTTTTCGCGGCGCGACTTGGAGTTGTTTCTCCCCAAGCCTCGTCTCACTCATTCTACGACTCTTACGCTCATTTGGATGCTCTTCGACCGAATTTGATACATTCTTCCCACCGGATAAGGTGCAAGAAACCAAGTTTTTACCGCGACATCGCGCTCTCAAACGAATCGCGCTCATTTTGGAGGATTCGCATGGCTGAGCAGCAGAATTACTCAAATCACGGCAAGTTCTTTCCCGCCGTTCCATTTCTTCGCGGCGCCGATTCTGTTGGCGAATTTCATTTGGTCAATCTTCCGGCTAAAACCGCTCGGCTACTCACCCTATGCGATTTTTTCGGTCGTCGTCGCCGCCGCTCTTGTCGTCACTCTTTTCGCCGCCCGCATCATGGCGTTGAAGGTTCAGGATCGCGTCATCCGGCTCGAAGAGAGGCTGCGCTACGAACGTCTGGTTCCAGCCGATCTGAAATCCCGCATCGACGACTTCACGATCAACCAACTCGTCTCCTTGCGCTTCGCCAGCGACGCCGAACTCCCCACGCTCGCGCGCAAAGTTCTCGACGACAAAATCAACGACCGCAAGACCATCAAGCAAATGATCAAAGTGTGGAAGCCCGATTATCTGCGCGCGTAGCACAGCGCTTCGACATCGCCTTTGTAGGGGACGGCTTTAGCCTGCCTCACTTCACGCGCCGCGAAACCGAGCACACTGAAATCTCATCATAGAAATCTGGAGGAAGAATGCAGACCCGCAAGCTTGGCAATTCCGATTTGATGATCACTCCCGTCGGCTTCGGCGCCTGGGCCATCGGCGGCGGAGATTGGGCCTTCGCCTGGGGCGCGCAGGAAGAATCCGACTCCATCGCCGCAATTCACCGCGCTCTCGAACTCGGCGTCAACTGGATTGACACCGCCGCGGTCTACGGCTTCGGCCATTCCGAAAAGGTCGTCGCTCGCGCTCTCAAAGAATGGAAAGGCAATCGCCCGTACATTTTCACGAAGTGCGCGATGCGCTGGGACGACAAAGGCGCCGTCACCAAAGTCCACACCGCCGCTTCCATCAAACAGGAGTGCGAAGACAGCCTGAAGCGCCTCGAAATCGACGTCATTGATCTCTACCAGATTCACTGGCCGCCCGAAGACAACGGTCCAACACTCGAAGAATCCTGGCAGGCCATGGTCGATCTGCAAAAAGCGGGCAAAGTCCGCGCGATCGGCGTCTCGAACTACAGCGCCGAACAAATGGAGCGCTGCGCCAAGATCGCGCCGGTCACCAGCGATCAGCCGCCTTATTCCATGTTGCGCCGCAAAATCGAAGCCAGCATCGCGCCCTACTGCAAAGATCACAACGTCGGCATCATCGTCTACTCGCCGATGCTCAGCGGCATGTTGACGGGCGGCATGACCCGCGAACGCGCTCTAAATCTTCCCGCCAACGACTGGCGCCGCAACAAGCCGGAATTCAGCGAGCCGAAACTTTCGCAAAATCTCGAACTCGTCGAACGCCTCCGCGCCATCGGCGAACGCTACGGCCGCACGCCCGGCGAAATCGCGATCGCCTGGACCTTGCTCAATCCTGCCGTAACCGGCGCGATCGTCGGCTCCCGCAGCGCCAAACAAGCCGAAGGCGTAATGCGCGCCGGCGAACTCAAACTCACCGCCCACGACATCGACCAAATCGAAGGCAAAGCCGCCGCCATGGCCGTCCGCTAAGCAAGTTGTTCCGCCGCAGTTGTGTACGGGCGCAGCACTGCTGCGCCCCGTGTCCGCACGATCGATCCGGTTCAGCTCTTGATCTCGCGCCACAACTCGATGTCGCGCCAAAAAAAATAAAACGGCGCGGGGTTTAGCCCGCGCCGCGTTTTCAACTCTCAACAGAATTATTAAAAATTGCTCAGACTTAGATCGTCTTCCCAGCCGTCGCAGGCGATTCTTTCTTCGCAAACGCGCTGTGAGCAGAGTCTTTATCCGCCGACTTGTCGATCTCGATCGAGCCCTTAAAGTAGGCGCCGTCTTCGATCATGATGCGCGACGTGGTGAGGTCGCCGTTGACCGAGCCGTCCTTCTTGATCTCGATGCGATCTTTCGCGCGAAGATTGCCCTTCACCGTTCCGTAGACAACCACTTCACGGGCGATGATATCGGCGGTGACCTTAGCGGTCGCGCCGACGGTGAGCTTCCGCTCGTCGAGCTGGATCAGTCCTTCGACCGAACCGTCGATCAAGAGATCCTCGCTACCGGTGATCTCGCCCTTCACATGCAGGCTCGACCCGAGCCGCGCGCTGGCGCGGTCCGATGTTGCACTCAATGGACGCATAGAATCTGTAGACATTGCGGGTTTTTCCTCCCAAGACGCCGGAGCAGGCTTCGGCGACTGATTTATTGGATTCACGGCAACTGGCCCCGGCTGCGGCTGCGGCACAGCTTGAGGCTGCTGCTGCGGCGTATCCGGCTTCTTATTTCCCCACATGCTGAAAACTCCCCCAAGAATCTGGCACCCCAACTGTCAACATATATATCGGCGGGGGCACTGCAAACTGTAGACCCTGCGTAGGGTCGAGGCAAACGGCGTCTTATAAACGGTGGTCTAGACGGTTACTTGGACCGAGGTACAGGTCTTCGCTTTTTGTTTGGTACCATGCGGTTAGTTTATTTCAGAGTAATGATTGCAGTTTTGCGCCTCCTTCAAGCCGTGGGTTTTTCAGGGACGGGCTGGAAGGCCAGAAAATCGCGTTGGAAGCGAACCGCGTAGGAATCGAGCAGCTGCTGGACGCGTTCGCGGTTCGCGGACTTCAATACAAAGCCGGCGTGATGATATTTGTGCACGCGATAAGCGATCTCGGGATCGCTATAGGAATTTGTGTCGGGATGCTCCTGGCGCGCGAGGCAGAGGATGACGCCGGCGTGATCTTCTCGCGTCAGTGGCAGCTCGTACGCATCCTTCCCTGCTCCGATTTCGAGGCGCGCCCATTCGCGCCAAAGATTGATGCCGCTGGCGGCTTCCACAACGTCGGCGATGTACGCGCCGCCGACGCGCGCTGCGATTTCGAGGAAATAAAATTTGCCGTCGGCGTTGGATTTTAGGAATTCGCCGTGCGTGACGCCGCGTACGCCGCCGAGTCCTTCGATCACCTGGCGATTGGCGGCGAGCAGCGTTTCGGTGTCATCGGAATCGTAGTCGAGCGTGCTCGTCGTGAAGACGCCGCCCTTGTGCGAAACATCGAGCGGCGGCGAGCCGTAGCCGTGCGCTTCGGCGAAGACGACTTCGCGTTCGGAGACCACGCTATCGACATGAAAAACGCTGCCGGGAATGAATTGCTCGAGCAGATAGAACGATTGTTTGTCGCCGAGTTGATCGAGCCACGGCCACAGATCGTTCTGCGTGTGAATCTTTTTCATGCCGATGCCCGAGGCTTGCGATCGCGGCTTGAGCAGCCACGGCCCCGGCACGTTGGCCATGAAATGGCGCAGATCGTCGTAGTTAAGGATGTGCGCGTATTCGGGCGCGAGGATGCCGACTTCTTTCGCGCGTGCGCGCATCGCGAGCTTGTCGCGGAAGTAGCGGACGGTGGTAAGACCCATGCCGGGAATGCGCATGTGCTCGCGCAAGGCCGAGACATTTTCCATGTCGAATTCATCGAGCGCGACGATGCGATCGATATGCTGAAGCCGCGCCATGTAGCTGACCGTGTAGATCAGATGCTCGAGGAGAATGTCTTCGGGCATGTAGAAAAATTCGTCGATGGCTTCGCGCGGCCAGTCGCCGTTACGGAGTTTTTCCACGGTGAGCAGTAGGACGCGCCAGCCCATCTCTTTGCACGTGCGGAAGAACTCCGTGCCTTTTTCGTAGGAGCTTACGCAGAGAATGGTCTTTTGGCGGTCCGACATCGGACGGACAAGATGCCGCACGGAAAGGGTCAGGTCAAGAACTATGAAGCGGGATACAGGAATTCGAGTACGCGGCCGATGCGCTGGGACCAGGCCCACTCGTTGTGTTCGCCGCCTTCGATGCGCTCGTAATGGAGATCGTGGCCGAGCGCCCAGCCTTTTTGGATGAGGATGTCGCGGAATTGTTCGACGTCGGGAACGATGCGCGGGCCTTCCTTTGTGCCGATGTCGAGCCAGATCGCGGGATGCGGATCGACGCGCGCGGCCGCGGTGAAGCGATAGATGACGCGCTGGTTCCACCAAACCGACGGCGAGAGCGCGGCGATTTTTCCGAAGGATTGTGGAAGTTTTAAGCCGAGATAGAGCGAGACGAGGCCGCCGAGCGATGAGCCGCCGATGCCAGTGAGGTGCGGATTCGCATCGACGCGATATTGCGTCTGGATGAACGGCATCACTTCTTGCAGCAGAAATTTCGCGTAGCGATCGGCGCGGCCACCGCCGAGTTTTGGCGCTTTGGTCGGCGTGTATTCGAAGATGCGCGATTTGCCGGTGTTGTAGATGCCGACGACGATGAGCGGCGAAACTGTGCCGGCGTTGATCGTGTAATCGGCGGCGCCCTGGACGTTCCAGTCCTGCCCGGCGAACGATGTGGCGCGATCGAAAAGATTCTGGCCGTCGTGAAGATAGAGGACGGGAAAGCGGCGAGTTGGTTGTTCGTCGTAGCCGGGCGGGAGATAGACGACGAGGTCGCGCTGATTGCGCAGGAAGCGCGAGCGGAAATTATCGTGTTTGCGAAGCTGGCCGGTGTTCACGAGATATTGCGGATCACAGTGGCGCTCACGGGACGATTTGCACGAGCAAGTCTTTCGCTTCGACGTGCTGTCCGTGCGTGACGAGGAGCTTCGCGACTTTTCCGGAGATCGTCGCGTAAATGTTCGATTGCATCTTCATCGCTTCGAGCGTGAGGAGCTTTGTGCCGCGCTCGACTTTTTGATTGGCCTGCACGGCGATGCTCGAGATGACGGCTGCGGTCGGCGCGCCGATCTGGCCGGGATCGGACGGATCGGCCTTGGGATGCGAGCGCTCTTCGACGCGCAGAGCGCGGTCACGCACATTGACTTCGCGCGGCTGGCCGTTGAGCTCGAAGAAAAGCGTGCGCGTGCCGTCGGGATGCGGATCGCTGGCGGTGAGAAATTTGATGATGAGCGTTTTGCCGGCTTCGATGTCTACGGTGATTTCCTCACCCGATTTCAGGCCGAAGAAAAATGGCGGCGTCGGAAGGACGCTGACGTCGGAGTAGTCCTGCTTGAATTTGTCGTACTTGAGAAAAACTTCGGGATAGAGCAGGTAGCTGAGCAGATCGTCGCGATCGATGGGGTGGCCGACGCGCTTTTCCAGATCGCGTCGCTCTTTGTCGAAATCCGCGGCAGGCATGCTGGCGCTGGAGCGGCCTTTGATCGGCTGCGCGCCTCGCAAAATAATTTTCTGCAATTTCTTCGGCCAGCCACCTGGAGGAACACCAAGAACTCCGGTGAACATTTCGACGACGGAATTCGGCAGCGAGAGATCGTGCTTCTCGTCGAGCTCGAGAATGTCGGCCGGGCGCATGTCTTTCGCCATCAGAAAGAGCGTCATATCGCCGACGACTTTGCTGGATGGCGTGACTTTGACGATGTCGCCAAAAAGTTGGTTGACCTCGGCGTAAGTCGTTTCGACTTCACGCCAGCGGTGGCCGAGGCCCATGGCGACAGCTTGTTCGCGCAAATTTGTGTATTGGCCGCCGGGAATTTCGTGTTGATAAAGGCGCGCGGAGCCGGCTTTCGGTCCGGAATCGAACGGTGTGTAGTAGGTGCGAACGACTTCCCAGTAATCCGAGCACTCGTTGAGCGTGTCGATGTCGAGCTTCGTGTCGCGCGGCGTGTGGCGCAGCGCTTCGACGATCGAGTTGAGATTGGGCTGGCTCGTCCCGCCGCTCATCGACGCCATCGCGGCGTCGGCAATGTCCACGCCCGCTTCGCTCGCCTTCAACACGCTGGCGGCGTTGAGGCCGCTCGTGTCGTGCGTGTGAAAGTGAATCGGAATTTCGATTTCTTGTTTGAGCGCTTTGACGAGTTCGTAGGCGGCGTACGGCTTGCAGAGGCCGGCCATATCTTTGATGCAGAGAAAATGCGCGCCCAGTTTTTCGAGCTGCTTCGCCATCGTGACGTAATACTTCAGCGAATATTTCGGGCGCGTGTCATCGAGAATGTCTCCGGTGTAGCAGATCGCGGCTTCGCAGATGCCGCCGGATTCAAGCGCCGCGTCGATCGAGACGCGCATGTTGTCGATGGAATTGAGCGAATCGAAAATGCGGAAAATGTCGATGCCCTGCTTGAACGATTCGCGGACGAATTCCTTGATGACGTTGTCGGGATACGAAGCGTAGCCGACGGCGTTGGCGCCGCGCAGGAGCATCTGGAAGCAGATGTTGGGAACAAGCTCGCGGATTTCGCGCAGTCGCGCCCACGGATCTTCGTGGAGAAAGCGCAGCGAAGTGTCGAACGTTGCGCCGCCCCACATTTCGAGGCTGAAAAGATTCGGCAAGCGCTGCGCGACGGCGCTCGCGGTGGCGAGAATGTCGTAGGTTCGAACGCGCGTCGCCATCAGCGACTGATGCGCATCGCGAAAAGTCGTGTCGGTGATGAGCAAGCGCTTTTCTTTGCGCGCCCACGACGCGAATTTCTTCGGCCCGAGCTTTTGCAGCATCTGCCGCGTGCCTGCAGGCGGTTCGATGCCGGGGTTTTTCGGCAGCACCGCGGTTTCGAGCTTGCCGGGCACGAGCTTCCCTTTTACTTCGGGATTGCCGTTGAGGATGACGTCGCCAAGATACGAAAGCAGCTTGGTCGCGCGGTCGCCGCGGCTCGGAAATTGAAAAAGTTCCGGCGACTGGTCGAGAAACGCCGTGGTGATTTCGCCAGCGCGAAATTTCGGATGATTGACGACGTTTTCGACGAACGGAATATTGGTGGTGACGCCGCGAATGCGAAATTCGCGCAGCGCCCGATCCATGCGATTGCACGCTTCGTCGAGATGTTTGCCCCACGCGGTGACTTTCACCAACAGCGAGTCGTAGTAAGCCGCGAGCACCGCGCCTGCGTAAGCCGTTCCGCCGTCGAGCCGGATGCCGAAACCTGCGGGCGAGCGATACGTCGAAATTTTTCCGTAATCAGGCGCGAAATTATTTGCGGGATCTTCGGTGGTGACGCGGCACTGTAGCGCCGAGCCATACAGCGGCACATTTTCCTGGCGCGGCAACGACATCGGCGCTTCGTGCAGCTTGTGGCCCTGCGCAACGAGAATTTGCGACTGCACGAGATCGATCCCGGTGACCATTTCGGTGACGGTGTGCTCGACCTGAATGCGCGGATTGACCTCGATGAAGTAGACCTTCTGTTCATCGACGTCGTAGAGAAACTCGACGGTTCCTGCGTTGCGGTAATTCGCTTTGCGCGCCAGCTTCACCGCGGCGCCGCAGAGCTCGTCGCGCACGTGCGCGGGAAGATTCGCCGCAGGCGCAACCTCGACGACTTTCTGATGGCGGCGTTGCACGGAGCAGTCGCGCTCATATAAATGAAGCAAGTTCCCGTGCGTGTCGCCGAGAATCTGCACTTCAAGATGTCGCGCGCGCGGCAGGTATTTTTCGAGGAAGCAGCTCGCGTCACCGAACGCCGACTTCGCCTCGCCCTGCGCCTCCTCGAGCGACGCAGCGAGCTGCGCTTCGTCGCGAACGACGCGCATGCCGCGTCCGCCGCCGCCGAACGCCGCTTTCACGATGACTGGGTAGCCGATCTCTTTCGCAATACGCCTGGCTTCTTCCGGCGACTGAACGGGATCTTCGGTGCCGGGCAAAGTCGGAACGCCGGCCGACGCGGCCAGTTTGCGCGCCGCGGTCTTGTCGCCCAGCAACTCAAGCAAATTCGGCGTCGGGCCGACGAACGTGATGCCCGCTTTTTCGCAGGCGCGCGCGAACGCGGGATTCTCCGAAAGAAATCCATAGCCCGGGTGAATCGCGTCAACGTCGTGCTCTTTCGCAACCGCGATGATGCCGGCGATGTCGAGATACGCCTGCACCGGCCCTTTGCCGATGCCAACCTGGTAGGCTTCGTCGGCCTTGAAGCGGTGCAGAGCGAGTCGATCTTCCTCAGAATAAATCGCGACGGTGCGCAACCCGAGTTCGGTGGCGGCGCGGAAGATACGAATCGCGATCTCGCTGCGATTGGCGGCGAGCAATTTTTTAATCGGTTTGGTCTTCGTCATCCCGGGAGCTTGTTCACAGCTGCGATTTAAGTGCGACGCAAACGGTAGATTGTTTCATGCGCGCGGCGCCAATGCAGCACAGTTTATTCGATTCAGAGGAAAAACAAAATTCATCGAGGCCGGCAGCGAACCGGCGGGACCGCTGGTTGCCGAAACTGCCAACTTATTCCGCCGGCGCGGACGGCATACCTCCGTATGCAGGTAGCGTCTGCGCCTCGGCCGGCGCTTCCGGAGCAGCTTTCAACATATGCAGCGCCGCCTGGAGCTTGGCCCATTCTTTCGGCTTGCGCTTCGTAGCGTAAGGCGCGTTCGGATCGGAATAAAACTGCGTTAGCTCGGCCCGCAGCGCCGGGCTCATGCCCTTGAAATTTGTTTTCGCCAGTTCTTCGACCAATTGCGCGTGCACGTCGTCGTTCATGAAATAGACGCCCGGGGGATCGGGCTTGCCGGTATCAAAATTGTCATTCGGGACATCGGGCGCCTGGCCGTTGCGTATCTGGCGTATGCCGGCTTTGTAACGATCGAGCGCATGGTTGAAGCTATTCTCAAATTTAGTTTCGGTCACGGGAGTGGGCGTTTTGAGTTGCAGCACCCTCAAGGGACCGAATTTCGGCAAAATTCGGTACAGCAGCGCGATGAATCGCTCGAACAGCGTCGGCTTCTGATAATCCTTGCCCCAATTTTTTTCGTAGCTGGCACGCGAAAGGTTGTAGAGAAACTTTCGCTTCGTCATGGTCGGCTCATCCTTCTGGATGTCGCTCTGCTTCAGCGTCCAGGCGATGCGCGTAGCCTTGGGAATCAGCTTGCTGACCGACCGGCGGTAAGAACCGAGAGCTTTTTCCTCGTCGGGCAGTGCTGCCTTTAAATCGAGGCCGTAGGTTTCCTGGAACGCCTGCTCGAGGAGCGGCGCATCGACCTCGAACCCAATGAAATCGTGATAAGTGTCCGGCGCGTAGCGCTGCTTTGCGACTTCGAGCACATCGAAGCCAAATTCGGTTTTCACGTGTGCGAGCGGGTTCTGCTCGTAGGTTACGACGTTGCCGAATTTTTTCCCAAGTTTCGGATAGAGGATGGGCACCGACGGATTGGTGCCGATCGCGTGGCCATCGTTGTCGGCGGCGTAGTGCGAGAGCGCGCCGAGCGCGAAGGCATAACCGTTCAGATCTTTTGAATCACGCAGCAAGGCGAGGATGAAATCGCCGCTGCGGCAATAGTGGGTGAGGTCGCTAAAGAAATGGCTGCCGTGAGGATAGTAGCCGAGGTCCTGAATAATCGCCCCGCCGTAAGCGTAAGCGTGGGCGTCTTTCAGCTGCTCTTTCGTCGCATCGGGAAATCGCTGAACCAACAACTCGCGCAGGCCGGTGGTCCAAGCCGCGTCGATGATCGCTTCATGCGCGAGGATGGAATACGCCTTGGTGGGCTGCGGCCACGCGCCAAGCAGCGACGCCGCCAGGAACACCGCGCCAAGCCGGCGCGCCAATAGCCTCCCGACCGATTGCCTCATCCGCTACAAATCCCTCGCTATCAGTCTACCAGTACCTGTAGATAGACTCGCGCGCGAAGGGGATGGTTGCGGGCACGCATTGGGACCGAAGTCGGTCTAACCAATCAGGCGCGGTCGTACTTGCGCAGCACGCCGATAACGCGGCCCTGAATCTTCACATCGTTGGCGTTATATATGAACGGCTGGAGATCCGCATTCGCGGGCTGGAGCCGAATCTTACCCGGTCCTTCGCGATAAAAGCGCTTCAGCGTAGCCTCTTCGTTCTCCACCAGGGCCACGACGATGTCGCCCTGATTTGCGACTTGCGTCTGCTCGCAGACGACATAATCGCCATCCATAATATGATCTTCGATCATCGAGCTGCCCTTCACCTTGAGAGCGAAGGAGTTACCGCCATGCGTGAAGTCGCCAAGCGACAACGTCTCTCGCTCTTCGACCGCTTCGAGCGGCCGGCCGGCAGCGATGCGGCCAACCAGCGGCAGCTCCTGCACCTTGCGGTCGATCACTTGATCCTTGGGAGGCTTCGGCAACTGCAAAATTTCAATCGAGCGGCTCTGGTTGTACCCACGGCGGATAAAGCCCTTCTTCTCCAGCGTCGTAATATGCTTGTGCACGGTCGCCAGCGAAGTGAGCTTCAAGCCTTTGCCGATTTCCTCAAAGCTGGGCGCGTAGCCGTGCTTGGTCTCGAACGACACCAGGTAGTCGAGCACTTCTTTCTGTCGCTTGGTCAGGGGCATAGTCAGGGGACCTCGCTTTTACAGTGAGCTCGGCGGTGACGCGGGCGCTGCGTGCGGCAAACCGTCCGTGGCACAAAGTTAGGCGAATAGAAGGCGAACGTCAAGCGAAAAAAAAGCGGAATGTTACGATTCGTGTCGCGTCTGCAAATGGCCGCCACGGGGGCGCTCAGTTTGGGCAGAATGATGGCAACTCCTTTGAATCAGGTCCACCTCTATAAGGAGAGCTCAAGTTTGAGCAACGAATCGAACAACGCATCGACCTTATGACGAACCCCGACCAGCGATCCGCAGCCGTAACCGCCTCCGGCGTGATCGCCATCCTCGGCAGCGTCTTTACCGTGATCGGGATTCTGTTCGCGCTGGTCGGTCTAATCATCGCTGCAAGCGTTCCGAACGCGCCCCCGATGGTCCCCACCGTTCGCTTGATCGCCACTCTAATGATGCTGGCGTTTCTGGCCGTCGCGTTATTTGGAATTGCCAGCGGCGTGGGATTGATACGCTTTCGGAATTGGGCGCGCATTTCGACGCTGGTTTGGTCGGGAATCGCCGCGCCGATCTGCATGGTCGCGATGGCCGCGATGCTGCTCATTCCGCTGCCGTCCACTCCGAACTCCCCGATTCCGAATGTCGTGCTGCGGTTGATCGTTTCCGCATTTTACGGGGCGCCGCTCGCGATCGCCGCATGGTGGCTCATTTTGTTTACGCGGCCGCGAATCATCGCTCAGTTTCGTGCAGTTGCGCCGAGCGCTCCCGGCTTTGCAGGCGCTCCAGGCGATCCCTTCACCGCGCTTCCCTCGCCCGCAAATGCGGCACTCGACCCCACTAGCTTTCAGACAGCGCTTCCGGCGACCTACTTGATTCTGGCCGCGCCGACCCGCCCCGGCATTCCGTTGCCGATCATTGTGCTTTCCTGCTTTTTCCTCATCGGCGCCGCAAGCATCTTTCTCATTTTCTTCATCCACATCCCGGCGATGGTCTTCGGCCGCGCGTTCACTGGTCTGACCGGAAGCACGATCTACGCGACGTGGTGCCTGCTCTACGCAATCTCCGGCATCGGAATGTTACGGCGCGTTTCGTGGGCCTATTCGGTCGCGATCGCCGTGCAAATTCTCAGCATCGTCAGCGGCATCATGACCGTGCTGAGCCCAAATTTCGACAGCATCATGCGCCGCGCCATGATCAACATGAACCTGCCTCCTCCCGAAGTTTATTCATCCCCGAGCATGGATCACCTGCGCGGGTTTTCCGTCATGGGATTAGTGTTCCCGCTCGCAATTCTCGGTTTGCTCGCCTACTGCCGCCCGCGGTTTCTCGCGGCCTGCGTCGCCAAGGCCGGGAATCCCTCACCTAAGGATGATCCAACGATGCCGGGAAGTTCTCCGGCGCATTCTCCAACTCCAAACGTCGAACCCACCTCTTAGAGACTCTTTCCTCCCGCAAAATCAAACCTCGAAAAAGTTTTTGAGACGGGACTGTAACCTGGCACAAGCGCCGCGCGTCTTTCGCAGTACTTACTGTTACAGCGCGGCGGACTCTCTCCCCGCCGCGCTCGGGCCGGTATGGTATTCTTCTTCAGTCGGCTTCCGGCGGTCGGCTATTCTGCGTAAAATCAGCACTAGCACCGCACCGTCAGGCTATTTCCCCGCTGATTTCAGCGTGACGACGGAGTCGAGCTCCTCCTTGGGGCTGTTGCGAGGAGCGCATCTAAATTAATCCCGTGAAATGGGCCTGTGGAAATTGGCCCGCTGAGACGGGGCCTTGGGGTTAGGAGTCCATGTCGACAGCGTTTGAAACACCGGTATCGCGCGTTAAGCCTGAAAAGATCGAGCAGGCAGTCATTCGATTCGCCGGAGACTCCGGCGACGGCATGCAGATCACCGGCAGCCAGTTCACCAATACCGTCGCGCTCTACGGTAACGACATCGCGACGTTCCCCGACTTCCCCGCCGAAATTCGCGCCCCTGCAGGCACCCTGCCGGGCGTCAGCGGATATCAGCTGCACTTCGCTTCGAGCGACGTTTACACGCCGGGCGACGCAGTCGATGTGCTGATCGCCATGAATCCCGCCGCGCTCAAGGTCAATCTCGCCGACCTCAAGGCCAACGGCATCCTGATCGTCAATTCCGACAGTTTCACCGAGAACGATCTGCGCAAGGCGCAGATGACCGTCAATCCGCTCGAAGATCATTCGCTCGACAAGTTCCGCTTGTTTTCGGTTGAACTGGAGCGCCTGACGCGCGCTGCGCTGGAACATCTTGGACTCGACGCGAAGTCCGCGGATCGCTGCAAAAACTTCTTCGCGCTGGGCATGTGCTATTGGCTTTACAACCGCTCGATGGAATCGACCCATCGCTGGATCGACGACAAATTCAAAAACAAGCCGTTGCTCGTGGAAGCCAACAAGCTCGCGATGAAGGCGGGCTATGCGTATTGCGAAGCGACGGAAGCGTTTCAGATCAACTACGAAATTCCGCCGGCAAAATTGGCGCCGGGCATTTACCGCAGCATGAGCGGAAACCAGGCCCTGGCGCTCGGATTTGTGACCGCGTCACAAAAATCGGGACTGCGATTGTTCCAAGGCAGCTATCCGATCACACCCGCATCCGACATTTTGCACGAGCTTTCGCAATACAAAGATTTCGGCGTCACTACATTCCAAGCCGAAGACGAAATCGCCGCGGTAACATCAGCGATCGGCGCCGCTTACGGCGGCGCGCTCGCCATCACCACCACTTCGGGTCCGGGTATGGCGCTGAAAACCGAAGCCATCGGGCTCGCAGTCATGATCGAGATGCCGCTTGTGATTTGCGACATCCAGCGCGGCGGCCCTTCCACCGGCTTGCCGACTAAGACCGAGCAGGCTGATTTGCTGCAAGCTCTCTTCGGCCGCAACTCCGAAGCGCCCGTTCCCGTGATTGCTCCGGCGACGCCGAGCGATTGCTTCTGGGCCGCCGTCGAAGCCTGCCGCATCGCCGTGAAATACATGGTGCCCGTGATCATTCTGTCCGACGGATACCTCGCCAACGGTGCCGAGCCGTGGAAAATTCCCAACGTCGATGAAATTCCAGATTTCAAGGTGAAGTTCGCGACCGAGAAAAACTCTCCGAACGCGTATCTTCCTTACAAGCGCGATCCCGACACGCTGGCGCGCCCTTGGGCCGTTCCTGGCACACCGGGACTCGAGCATCGCATCGGCGGCCTCGAAAAGCAGGACGTCACCGGCAACATCAATTACGAACCGCTCAACCACGAGCACATGGTTCGTATCCGCGCGGCAAAAGTTGCGGCGATCGTGCAAGACGTCCCCGACATCGTTCCCGCCGGAGACGATCACGGCGATCTGTTAATCGTCGCGTGGGGCTCGACGCACGGCGCCATCACCGCGGCAACAAATGCGCAGCGCGCGCTAGGCCGTAAAATCGGCCACGTGCATCTGCGTCATCTCAATCCGCTGCCGGCCAATCTCGGCGATGTCATCAAGCGCTACAAGCAAGTGCTCGTGCCCGAACTCAACATGGGCCAGCTTCTCTGGCTGCTTCGCGCGAAATATCTCGTCGATGCCATCGGCCTCAACAAAATTCAAGGCCGCCCCTTTAAACAAGCCGAACTCGAACTAAAAATCGAAGAAGTGTTGGGAGTCTAAGGACCATGTCTACGGCAACGCTGCCGCCTATCACGCCGCTCACCAAGAAAGACTTTCAGACCGACCAGGAAGTCCGCTGGTGTCCGGGCTGCGGCGACTACGCAATCCTTTCCGCCGTGCAGTCGGTCTTCCCCGAACTCGGCATCAAACGCGAAAACTTCGTCGTCATTTCCGGAATCGGCTGCTCCAGCCGCTTTCCGTATTACATGAACACCTTCGGCTTCCACACGATTCACGGCCGCGCGCCCGCGGTTGCCACCGGATTGAAAGCGGTGCGCCCCGACCTGGAAGTTTGGGTCGCGACCGGCGACGGCGACGCGCTCTCCATCGGCGGCAACCACACCATTCACATGCTCCGCCGCAACGTCGGCCTGAAAGTACTCCTCTTCAACAATCGTATCTACGGTTTGACCAAGGGCCAGTATTCCCCGACATCCGAAGTAAACAAGAAAACGAAATCGACGCCGTTCGGTTCGCTCGACCGCCCGTTCAACCCGATCTCACTCGCAATCGGAGCCGAAGCCACATTCGTCGCCCGATCCGTCGATGTTTTCCAAGGCCATCTGAAAGACACGCTGAAGGCCGCCGCTGCCCACAAAGGCTCGGCGTTCGTCGAGATCCTGCAAAACTGCAACATCTTCAATGACGGCGCGTGGTTCGGTGTGACCGAGCGCGAAGCTCGCAGCGAGCACGTCATTCAGCTCGAGCACGGCAAGCCCATGATCTTCGGCAAAAATCGCGACAAGGGCATCCGCCGCAAGCCCGACGGCGACATCGAAGTCGTGCAAATCGGCAACGGCATCACCGAAGCCGATCTGCTCGTCCACGACATGCATCACCCGCGTCCCTACTACGCCTTCACCCTCGCGCACATGGAATTGCGCCCAGGATTCCCCACTCCGATCGGAGTTCTCCGTTCGTGGCCCGATGTCCCGCGCTATGAAGATGTGATGAACGAGCAGGTCCAAGCCGTCATCGCCAAGCGCGGCCCCGGCGACCTAAACAAGCTCCTCCACGCCGGCGACACCTGGGAAGTTCGCTAGCGCACCGTTCAGCCGCTTTCGAACGCTCAAATCGCTATTGACCGTGTCATCGCATTGCCGCAAACTGACTTCGTTGAAAACTGCGCCCACAGGGCGCGATCATCGCAACGACATTCGCGCCGGCTTCCAGCCGGCGTTTCCTTTTTTTCACCGTCGAATCAGATCCACCATCGGCAACTCCAACTCCATGACGCCGCGCCCCAACCTCTCGAGGCCACCCGTGAGTTCACGACACGGTTCGGGAGAGAGAGATGTTCGAATGAGCGAGCCCGTAATCTATTTTGAATCAGACGCTTGCGCACACTTGTTTTCCGGCCTCAGGTAACCCCCTGATTTCAAGTCACTTGCACACTCTTAAAAAAACATACGGGGGTGGGGGTCCGAACCACTTTTACAAACCGCGAAAGCAAGACCAGCCTCCGTGCGATAGGACATTGAAGAGACTGCCTTTAGATCGATTTTCCGCCCTGACACGCGCGACTTTCCACAGCCCTCGCCCATCAAACGTTTGTCCATGCGATACAATAGGAGCCGACCCCCGGAGACAGGTTTTGTAGGGGCGTCCCTTCAGGGCGCCCCGCCACAATGTCAGCTACGCCGAGGTTCAGCTGTCGCCGCAACTTCACGCAAGCGCCGGCGGTAGCTCGCTAAAAGATCGCATTCCCCGGTTGGTCGGGTCGTCCAGCTACCCAACCGCTGCGCACACCTTGCAATCCGGGCAGCAGATGCGGCAGCGCCGGTTCACTGCCGAAGCGCGGAACGATTGAAAAGCTTCCGCAGCAGCAATAACGGCCAACGCTTTTCCGCTGCGGCCAATCGAAATTATAGAAATTCAAATACGTAGCGAATGGAACCGAGGAGTGTTAAGTTTTCGTCCCACGTTGAAGTGTTTTTGGCTGGATCTGTCCCCCAAGGGTAAGGCCTGAATGCGCACGACTTTAAAAATTGTGCTGCCGTTGATCATCAGCGTCGTCGTCGTGTCGCTGCTGTTCGCGGTGTACCAGGTCCGCACCCAGAAGCGCATGCTGCGCAACGATTTGTCGCGCCGCGCCGAAATTTTGGCGGAGAGCCTCCAGGAAAATGTCGAACCGCTGTTCGACCGCCCGCTTCCCGACAAAAGTTTGCAGCGCATCGTCGATCGCTTCGGCCAGCGCGAACACCTGAAGGGCATTGCCGTGTACAACGCCAACGGCGCGGTGCTCGCTCTCACGCCCGGGCTGGCGACGTCATTCCAGACGCGTCCGGCAACCGCGACCCGCGCCGCGTTGCGAGACACCGGATTCGGCGAGTTCCTGCCGGTAGGCGATGCGCCGATGCAGCTTTACGCCATGCCGCTGCACCGCAATGGCCAAGCCGTCGGCACGCTGGTTCTCGCTCATGATGC
Source organism: uncultured Acidobacteriota bacterium (assembly GCA_963785605.1). GTDB lineage: Bacteria > Acidobacteriota > Terriglobia > Acidiferrales > UBA7541 > Acidiferrum. Next base: position 310,227 of record CAWAWE010000001.1, read on the forward strand.
GAGCTACATCGATTCGCAAGTTTCCAACACGCTTCGCAGTTCCCTGCTCACCGCGCTGGTTCAAACACTCTTCATTTCCGGCCTCGCGCTGATTCTCGTCCGCTGGACTCTGACCGGTCCGCTCACGCGCACAGCCACGTGGCTGCGCGGATTGCGCACCGGGCAAAGCGGCCAGCTCGATCCGCCGCCGGCGCTGCCGCAAGGCGAACTATTCGACCAAATTCATCGCGAAGTCACGCACCTCGCCCGCGATTTAAACGCGGCGCGCGCAACGGCCGAAGAAGAAGCGCGCCTGCGCGAGTCGAACGTATCTCTGTGGACCGCGGAACGACTTCGCGTAAGCCTGGCCGGAAAGCTGCAAAACAAACCGCTCTTCGTCGTCTCGAACCGCGAGCCGTACATGCACGAGCGCAAAAACGACGGCTCGATTCAAGTGATCGTGCCAGCGAGCGGTCTCGTGACCGCGCTCGAGCCGGTGCTGCTGGCGTCGAACGGAACGTGGGTCGCCGACGGTTCGGGTAACGCCGACCGTGACACCGTCGATGCGCGCGATCGAATTCGCGTCCCGCCAGAAAATCCCGCGTACACGCTGCGCCGCGTCTGGCTCAGCGCCGAAGAAGAAAAAGGCTACTACGAGGGATTTTCCAACGAAGGCATGTGGCCGCTCTGCCACATCGCGCACACCCGTCCGATTTTCCGTCCCGAAGATTGGCTCTCGTATCAGGAAGTGAATCGCCGCTTCGCCGACGCCGTGCTGGAAGAAATGGAAGGCGTGGAGTCGCCGATCGTTCTGGCGCAGGATTATCACTTTGCACTGCTGCCGCGCATGGTGAAGGAAGCGCGGCCCGATGCGCGCGTGGCGATTTTCTGGCACATCCCGTGGCCGAATCCGGAAGTGTTCGGAATTTGCCCGTGGGGTCGCGATCTGATCGACGGCTTGCTCGGTGCCGATTTGATCGGTTTCCACATTCAATCGCACTGCAACAACTTTCTGTCGTCGGTGGATCGCTCGGTGGAAGCGCTGACCGCGTGGGATCGCTTTGAGGTGAACCGCAAAGGCCACCTGACGCGCGTGCGGCCGTATCCGATCAGCGTATCGATGTCGGAAAACGGACACTCCGAAGAAACCAAAAGCCCGAATGAGCTGGTCACACAGATCTGCAACGACCTGAATATTCAGGCGAGCATTTTGGGCGTTGGCGTCGATCGCGTCGATTACACCAAGGGCATTCTCGAGCGCTTCCGCGCGATCGAAAAATTCCTCGAGATGAATCCGTCTTATCAGCGGCGCTTCAGCTTCATTCAAATTGGCGCGCCGAGCCGCACGGCGATCGACCGCTACCAGAAATTGCTGGAAGAAGTGGACGCGGAAGCTGCGCGCATCAATGCGCGATTCCAGGCCGGGCGATGGATGCCCATCGTGCTTCTGAAAAAGCACCACTCGCACCAGCAGATTGCGCGCTTCTATAAGGCGGCGACGGTTTGCCTGGTGACGGCCCTTCACGATGGAATGAATCTCGTCGCCAAGGAATTCGTGGCGTCGCGCGACGACGATCAAGGCGTGCTGGTCCTGAGCACGTTTGCCGGCGCCGCACTGGAACTAAGCGACGCGTTGCTGGTGAATCCATACGACGTGCAGCAAGTTGCCGGCGCGATTCAGCGCGCGCTCGAAATGCCGAGCGAAGAGCAGGCCACTCGCATGCAACACATGCGCGCCAACGTCCGCGAATACAATATTTATCGCTGGGCCGCGCATTTGCTTTCCGATCTGACGGAAATCCGGATCGACGCACCGGAGCGCGTCGAAGTGCAATGACGCCTGCCGCTCGCGTAACTCGCAGAAACAAATCTAAAAATACAAAGTCGCTTCCCGACTTGAAGCCGGTTCCCGATCTATTGAAGAGCTGGGACAGTGTCGCCGCGCAGATTCGCAAACACGGCCGCGTCACAGTATTTCTCGACTTCGATGGCACACTCGTCGATATCGCGCCACGGCCGGAGCTGGTGCATTTCAAGCACGAGGCCCGCGACGTTTTGCGGCGATTGTCAAAGCATCCGCTGGCGACGCTGGTGATCGTGAGTGGCCGGCGGCGTGCCGAACTGCTGGAACATATTGCCGTGCCCGACATTCACTATTTTGGTTTGTACGGCTGGGAGCGCAGCGACCATTCCGCGTTGCCGGCCGTTTCGCAGAAGGCGTTGCGCGACGTGCGCGAAAGGCTCGATCCACTGCTAAAAAAATATCCGAACCTCTGGATCGAAGACAAAAACAGCAGCTTGTCGGTGCACTTGCTGCATGTCGCGAAATCGGCGCATGCGTCCCTGCGTGAAGACTTAATCGCTGTGCTGCAACCGTTTCAAAAAACACTGCACGCCGTCGCAAATATTCGCGATGTCGAAATTCTGCCGCGCTCCATTCCCGGCAAAGGCCTCGCGGTAAAAGAATTTTTGCGAGACCACGCCGGCAAAAAGTCACTGCCGTTTTATTTTGGAGACGACTACTCCGACGAATCCGGATTTGTCGCCGTGGGGCGCGGCGCGTCGGTGCATGTGGGCAAGCCACGCCCGACGAGAGCGCGTTATCGCATTAAAACGCCCGCCGAAACCGCCAAGGCGCTGGAACGGATTGAAGACGTGCTGAACGAGATCGAGAAGTCCGACAAGGATAAACGCAAGGCGCGCCACACGGCTGCTTGACCTGTAGCAAGGCCTGCTTCTGAGATCCTTCGCTTCGCTCAGGGATGACAGTTTCTAAATCAGGCGGTGCATTACTAGATCGGGCGTTGCGTTTCTAAATCAGGCGGCGCGTTTCTAATTCAGACGGTGATTCCTAAATCACGCGGTGCGCGCAAAGGTGGGGAAGAAGGTGCCGCCGTCGAGGACGTTGCGCACCGCGTCAACCAAGTCATGGCCTGCGCGCGACTTCGCGACGTAACCCTGGGCGCCCGCATTCACGACTTCGCGCACGGTTTGCGCGGACTCGTGCACCGAGAAGAACAAAATCTTCGTCGTCGGATTTTCCTTCCGAATTTGCTGCGCCGCATCGATTCCCGTCAATCCCGGCATATTAATGTCCATGATGATCAAGTCGGGCCGCAGCTCTCGCGACTTCGTCACCACTTCCCTGCCCTCGAACGCCTCGCCGCAAACTGCCCACTCGTCGTGACTTTCGAGCAGGCCGCGCACGCCGCGCCGCATCACCTCGTGGTCGTCGGCGATTAAAATCCGCCGCCGCATGTCGGACGAAGTTGTCTTGGCGTCCCCATTGGAGTTGCCGTTCGCCGGAGCCACGACCGCCACTTCCGTTTCTTCGGGCGGTTGAGCGACCTTCGCCTTTTTGAGTGGGACGCTCGCGCTAACGCGAGTGCCGTCGCGGCCAAAGTCGACTTCAAGTTGGCCGCCAAGCTGGCGCAATCGTTCGCGCATGCCCGGAATGCCCACGCCCAGCGCGGCAATGCCTTCCACCTTCACACGAGCCGAACCCGCTTCGATGCCTTTTCCGTGGTCGATGACTTCCAGCTTCACGGCGTCAGCCGTATCGGTGATGCGAATTTCGGCGTCAGGGCTGCCCGAATAGCGATGCACGTTGGTGAGGCTTTCCTGCACCACGCGGAACAGGGCCATCTCAACTTCGGTGTTGAGGCGGCCGAGATTGGAAGCGATGTTGACGTTCAGGCGAATGCCGCTGCGTTTTTGAAAACCTTCGGAGTACCAGCGAATCGCCGAGCCGAGGCCGGATTCATCGAGCAGCGGGGGGTGGAGCAAATAGGAGAGCGTGCGAATCTCTTCGCCGATCGTGCGAACGATCTCGCGGCCTTCGTCGAGGGCCTCTTGCCGCTCGGGTTTTTTCGTGTCGAGCAGGCGCGCGACGCGGTCGAGCGACATCGAGAGTGCCGCGATCTTCTGCCCGGTCGTGTCGTGGAGATCGCGCGCGATGCGGCGGCGCTCTTCATCCTGAAGCTGAAGGAGGCGGCCGGACAACTGACGCAGCGAAGATTCGGTGACGCGCAAAGCCTCGTTTGTTTCGACGAGTTCGGTCAACTCGGTGGCGACGGCGCACAACGCTTCCATGCCGAACTGCGTGCTGCGCGTCAGCGTAAGACGCACCGTCCGCGCGCGGCCGGCGCGATCGATCAAGCGAATCTCGCCGCGGGTGACGCCATGCTCAGCATTGCGGATCAGAGCGCGCAATGCTTCGACGTATTCGCCGGAGACGAAATTTTCGATCGGATTGCCGATGAAGCGCTCCAGTTGGGCGTCGAAAATATTGGCGAAGCTGCGATTGGAGTAAAGAACGGTGCCCTCGTTGGAGAGGGTGGCCGCGCCTTCGTCGATGGTTTCGACGAGGAGACGGTAAGGATGCTCGGCGCCTTGAAGTGTGAAAACCTGGTCGCCATTGGCCGCGCTCACCACGACCGCATCAACTTCTCCGGAACGGATGGCGCGGAGTGTTTCTTCAAGTTCGTTGACGCGCTCCTGCAAATTGTCGACGGCCCTGGATTTCGTTGAAGGGCGCGCGGCAACCCGCGGCGATCGGGCTTTGGTGCGTTTCGAGGGTTTGGTCCGTTTGTTCTTCATACAGGCTCCTAGGCCTCTTGGAGGTCGAGGCCCAGCACAACTCGGTTCGCGTCGGAAAAATCACCGACCAGACGGCGCAAAGGCAGCGGCATGGCCTTGATCAGCGTCGGGGCGGCGATGATCTGCCCTTCAGCGGCGAGCGCGGGTTGCTGATAGATGTCAATCACTTCCAGAGTAAAGCGCCCCGGCAAGTGCTTCTCACACAGACGCTGAAGATTCTCGATGGACTGGATCGAGCGTGGAGTCTGGCCGGTGACATAAAGGCGAAGGACGTAATTCGGCTTCCCGTTGTTGCGCGATTTCTTGCGCTTCGCGCCGCGCTTCCGAGATGTCGGACTACTTCGCCGTTTCAATTCACGATTCCAGTCTCCCGCAGGTTCAGCCCTACCAAAACTTTTTCCAGATCCGACAGATCGCCGATAATCCTGCGAATAGGAACCGGTAATTTGCGCACGAGCGTTGGTATCGCGAGGATCTGATCTCCCTGCGCCAGTTGTGGGGTCTTGATAAGGTCAATGACGTGAATCTTGTAGCGACCCGTCAGGTGGGCGTCGCAGATTTTTTTCAGGTTTGAAAGAGCCGCGAGCGATTTTGGAGTTTGTCCGGCGACATACAGCCGGAGCTCGACCATTCCGGCGTCGCCGTTCTTTGCTTCCGGTTTCTTGCTGGCGGTTTTTCTTGATTTCGATTTCGCAGAAGGTTTCGGTTTCATGATTTATCCAACCCTTTTTGCCCGACCGGCAGAGTTGGATTTTCCCCCTCGAAGTACCGACATCTCGACTCTATCCTGCGCCAATCGTTCTGCCTTATTCAACTGCTCGGAGGCCAGGATGATCGATTCGGCTTCCTCGTCGGCGAGCTCGAGACGCAGCGCCGCGATTTGAGACTCGACGGCACTGCGGCGACGGTTGCGCACGCGAATTTTTTCTTCCACGGTTTGCCGCCGAACGAGCGCTGCGGCCCTTTCCATTGCCTCCTGGTTAAGGCGTGCCGAGCCCGTAAGCACGGCGCCGCCACCGATGTAGACCGGAAGCAGCCGGATTCCCCTACTGGACATGACGAACTCTCTCACCTGGTTGGAGTGGGCCATACCGCGCGATTTAAGAACGTAAATGCAGCGGTTGCGTTCCCCGTTGAACTCCAGATCGCGAACGAGAATCCATGTATCGATGAGAGATGAGATGCCGACCTCGGTCTGCTCGAACTCTTTCCGCGAGCCTTCTGTGAGCGAGGTAAACAGTGCCGTGACCTGTCGCATCTTCAGGAAATCCATCAAGCGCATCAACATCGAGTTCACTTCATGAGCGCTTCCCATCATCAGATTGGAAACCGGATCGATGATGACGACCTCGGGATCGAACTCTTCGATCAGCTTGTGAATGCGCAAGAGGTGCATTTCGAGGCCGCTTTGCGTTGGGCGCCATGCCTCGAATTTCAACAGGCCTTTCTTTCTGTGTTTCTCGAGGTTGAGGCCGATCGAGCGCATGTTACGGGCCGCTTGTGAAAACGATTCTTCAAACGCTACATAAAGCACCTTGCGCCCGTCGCTACAGGATTGATTGGCGAGACTCGCTCCGAGACTCGATTTACCGGAGCCCGCGGTACCGCTGACCAAAACGGAAGTGCCCTTGTAGAAGCCTTTTCCTTCGAGCATGGCGTCGAGGTCTGCGACGCCGCTGGAGATGCGCTCGTTCGACACCGTATGGTCGAGCCGCATCGAAGTGCTGGGCAATACCGAAAATCCCTTGTCGTCGATCAGGAATGGATATTCGTCGGCGCCGTGCGAGGTGCCGCGGTATTTGACGACGCGAAGGCGGCGCGTAGAAACCTGCTGATTGACGCGATGGTCAAGGAAAATGACGCAGTCGGAGACGTATTCTTCGAGGCCGTAACGAGTGAGATTGCCTTCGCCGCGTTCGGCAGTGACGACGGTGGTGAGGCCGCGATCCTTGAGCCAGCGGAAGAGGCGGCGAATTTCGGCGCGCAGCATTCCGGCATTCGCGAAGCCGGAGAAGACGGCTTCCAGCGTATCGAGCACGACGCGCTTGGCTCCGATGGAATCGACGGCGTATTGCAGGCGGACGAATAGGCCTTCGAGATCGTAGGCGCCGGTTTCCTGAATCTCGGCCGGCTCGATCTTGACGTAATCCATCATCAATTTCTTGCGAGCGGCGAGCGCCTTGAGATCGAAACCGAGAGACGCCACGTTTTTGGTCATCTCATCGCCGGTTTCCTCGAAGGTCATCAGAACGCCGGGCTCGTTGAATTCGGTGGCGCCGCGGACCAGAAACTCCATCGCGAACATCGTTTTGCCGCAGCCCGGGCCGCCGCACACGATCGTGGGGCGTCCTTTGGGCAGACCACCATTGGTAATCTGATCGAAGCCCGTTATCCCTGTTCGCGTTTTTTCGAGCTGGTGAGGCTTGTCCTTCTCGCTGTGTCGCAATCTCGACGGTGGCAATGCGTGATTCCTCCAGAATTTGGGAATTGCCGGACAGTCTTTCCCACGGCTGGGACGCCGGGCGAACACTGCGAGACATTATCTCTCGGCTGCGCAGCAAACGTGAACCAAACGAAGGAAAATGAAGCAGATACAAAGGAATTGGAAGTTCGCGACTACAGGAAAGACCGTATGGACGTTCATCGGATTCATGTAGATTGATTCGTAAATAGCGGCATTTTTCCGACGCAAATATCCCACGCGGCAACGGCGTCGAAAAACACCGCATCGAAGTGTAAGTGTTTGGAAGTCTCCTGCCGGGTCCGGACCGCAGCGAACTCTCCAGCAGCGATCACAAAAGCAATTCATAAGGCCGTTAGTCAGACCATCTGTAAGGAGAAAGAGACCATGAAGCGTTTGGTATTTTTACTTTTGTTGGCGGGGTGTCTCGTGCCGCTGGCGCAAGCTCAAGACGACGAGCACGTGCAGGTCGGCGTGTTTGCGGATTATCTGAGGCTCGACCAGACCAGCAGCAATTTCGGCGGAGTCGGCGCGCGAGCAAGCTTTCAACTCTACAAAGAGCTCAAACTCGAAGGCGAAATGGCCTACGACTTCAATCAGACTTTCACGGAAGGATTCACGGACACGGGCACGGGGAGCGTTACGTTTGAACGGACGAATTTGCGGACGCTGCACGGCGAGTTCGGCCCGAGGTTAAACATCGGACATCACGCAATTCAGCCGTTCGTATTTGTGAAGGGCGGCTTCATCAATTTCCGGATCGATGGCGCGCCTGCAACGGTGGGCACGTTTATCAGCAGCGTGAGCAACCTCCGGACGAGCGACGTGAGTCCGGTGCTGTACCCGGGCGGAGGCTTGCAGGGTCACCTTGGGCCGATCGGTCTGCGGCTCGATGTCGGCGACGAGATTTATTTTAATAACGGATCACACCACAACTTGCGGGTCGCGTTCGGGCCCGTGTTTCGATTCTAAATTCATAGATTGCTGGACGTTTCGGGATCGCGCGGAGAGCGAATGCTTTCCGCGCGATTTTTGTAATGTAATTATTCACGAGTAATATGCGCCAAATACAACTCGAGTAGTACTTTTCTCGCTTTGCACCGGCTTAGGGGCTAACCGATTCGTTGACTTGCCTGTGGCGTCACCCTAGAATTTCCGCAACGTTAAGTCGCTGCAGATCGGCACCACCATGCTCGGACAAACCATCTCGCACTACCGGATCACCCAAAAACTGGGTGCGGGCGGCATGGGTGTCGTCTACAAGGCGCTCGACCTGACGCTCGAGCGGACTGTCGCGCTCAAATTCCTCCCCCCAGACATGATTGTGACCAGCGCCGACCGCGAACGGCTGCTGCGCGAGGCGCGCGCGGCTTCGATGCTGGACCACCCGAATATCGGCGTGATTCACGGCCTGGAAGAGTCGGGTGACCGCCAGTTTTTCATCGTGATGGGGTACTACGAGGGCATGACGCTTTCGGAGAAGCTGGATCGCGGCGTCATGCCTGCTCGTGAGGCGCTCGACCTGGCGATTCAGATCGCGCGCGGGCTCAGCGCGGCGCACGCGCGCAACATCGTGCATCGCGACATCAAGCCGTCGAACGTGATCATCACGCCCGACAATGTGGCGAAGATCGTGGACTTCGGGCTGGCGCGCGTCGTGGCTTCGGCGAGCGCAACGCAGTCGATGTCGCTGACCGGCACGCTGCCCTACATGGCGCCCGAGCAGATTTTGGGAGAGCCGGTGGATCAGCGCTCGGACGTCTGGGCGCTGGGCGTCGTGCTGGTGCAGATGCTGACGGGAAGCCATCCGTTTGTGCGGCCGAACACGGCGGCGATGACGTTTGCGATTTTAAATCAAGCGCCGTCCGCGCTGGATGCCGTGCCGGATGCCGTGCAACCGCTGATTTATCGCACGCTGTCGAAAAAGCCGGAGCATCGACAGGCAAATGCGTCGGAATTGCTGGCCGACCTCGAAGAGGCGCGCTCAAAGATTACGGCGACGCAGCCAGTGACCGAGCATCCGACGCTGACACGCGATCTGAGTCCGCGCGAACTGAAGCTCTTGCGAGAGAACGCATCGACGCCGCGCTGGAATGAAAATACGACGCCGTGGGGCACGCGAGTGGCGCTGGTCGCGATGATTTTGCTGCTGGTGCTGACGGGCATCCTGTTGATCCCACCGGTGCGCGAAGAGGTGATGGGGCTGGTTTACGCGAGCACAGAGAAGCACATCGCGGTCCTGCCGTTTGATACGCCGAACGACGATCCAGATTTGCAAGTCGTGGGCGCCGGCCTGATGGACGCGCTGACCAACAGCCTCTCGAATCTGGACGCGGCACAGAAGTCTTTATGGATCGTGCCGGCCAGCGAAATTCGAAAATACAAGATCCACGATCCGGAATCGGCGTTTCGCCAACTGGGCGCGACGATGGTCGTTCAAGGAACCCTTTGGCGGACGGGTTCCGACGTGCACTTTACGGTCGTCCTGATTGACGCGAAGCGGCTGCGACAGATCGGATCGGCGAAAGTCGAAGACGGGAACGGCGACTTGGCCGCGGTCGAGGACGCGGCGCTGGTTCACCTGGGACGGATGATGAAAGTTTCGGTGCCAGAAGGCGTCACGCAAGCCAAGTCCACCAACGCCGGCGCCTATCGTTCGTATATCGAGGGCCTCGGATTCCTGCAACGATACGACAAGCCCGGAAATGTCGATCGCGCCATTGCGGCGCTCGATTCCGCGGTCAATGCCGATTCGCGTTTCGCGCTGGGTTACGCGACGCTTTGCGACGCTTATCGCATGAAATTTCAGACCGAGAACGATCCAGCCTCTCTCGCGCGCGCCACCGAGACTTGTGAAAAGGCCGTGAGTCTCGACGAGAAGCTTCCCGCGGTGCACGTGATCCTCGGGCAGCTCAACACCACTTCGGGGAAGAGCGACATCGCGCTTGCCGAATTTAAGAAGGCGCTCGACCTTAACCCGAACGATGCCGAAGCGATCATGCACATGGCCGGGATCTACGCGCGCATGAAACACCCGCAGGAAGCCGAGGCGTATTACAAGCAAGCGATCGCGCTGCGGCCCGAGTACTGGAGCGGTTACCTCGCACTGGCGCTGTTTTACGATGACGAAGGCCGGTATCAGGAATCCATCGCTCAGCTAAAACGCGTGCTTGAGTTGACGCCGGACAATCCGACCGCGTACAGCAATCTCGGCGTCGTGTACATGGATATCGGCGACGCGAAATCCTACGCGGCAGCGGAAGCTGCGTTTCGCAAATCGATTGAGCTCGCGCCGAATTACGAAGCAAATTCCAACCTGGGCTATCTATATCTCACGCAAAAGCGCTACAACGACGCAGCGCAGCAGTTTCGCCAGGCGGCAGCGCTCAACGATAAAGACTGGCGCGTCTGGGCGAACCTGATGCTCTCGTATCAATGGCTGGGCGACCAAGCAAGCGCCGGGGCAGCGCGTGGCAAGGCGAAGGCCGCCCTGGAGCAACTGCTCACCGTGACGCCACAGGACGCGCACGCGCATTCCGAGTTGGGTCTCTATTACGCGCAGGAAAACCTGCGCGACAAAGCGCTCTCTCAAGCGCACACAGCGATCGCACTCGAACCCAAAAACGGAGAGGTACTTGGAAACGTGGCCGAAACGTTCGAAGTCTTGGGCGATCGAAAACAAGCGATCGCCTACGCGCGCGCCAGCATGGCGAGCGAGTTCGGTTTGGGCGGCCTGGAAACTCAGCCCGGCCTAAGAGGCGTACTGGCTGACCCGAATTTCCGCACCAGCGGGAAGAAGTAGAATTTGAAAGGAGAAAATCATGCCGAGCAGCAGCGCAGCGAAGGCGAAAAACAAGGTTCTATATGTGCCGGATGCGATCGTAACGATTGCCGGAGGTTACCCCGCGCCGGCGGATGTGTACATCAAGCCCAACGGCACGGTGCAGTTCGTGAACGTGGACGAAGTGAATTGGCGAGTTCGTCTGTTCACGCGTGAGCACGGAGAGCACGCCGATGTGGACCTTTTTCTTCCGGTGCGCAGTTCGATCACGGTGATTGCACCGGAGCACGGCGAATGCAGGTACGAAGTGCTCGATGCGGCGGAGCTTGCTGCGAACAAGCTCGAAGCTGCGAGCACCGGGAAGAAGAACGGCGGCGGCGCAATGGCCGCAGGCGGGGCGGGAACGGGCGGCGCGACCGCGAACAAGTCCAAGGCCGGCGGCGGTGGCGGTGGGACGATTCGAATTGGCCCTAATTAAAGCGTCGTTGATGCGTTGCGCTGGGTAATTTCAGCGCAGCTCGTTTTTGTAAACGACGCCGGCCTTCATCACAAATTTCACGCGCTCGACCTCGGTGATGTCCTTGAGCGGATCGCCGCTCACTGCCACGAGGTCGGCCCATTTCCCTGTCATCGACGGTGCCGACTTTGTCGCTCCAGCCGAGCAATTCGGCAGCTACAGTCGTGCCTGTGCGCAGCGCCTGCATCGGCGTCATGCCGTAGTCGACGTAATACTCGAATTCTTTCGCCTGATTCACTTCTTTCCAGTCGAAACCGCCGGCGTCGGTGCCGAGCGCGATCTTTACGTTTTTCTTGAGCGCTTTTTGGAATGCGATTTTTTCGAGATCGACCATCTTCGTCCAGTTGCCGCCACGTCCGGGCGCGACGTACGCGCCGACGGTGATCGTCGGCACCCAGTAGATTCCACGCCGCGCGATCTCATCGATCTCCGCATCGGTCAAGCCGTCGCCGTGCTCCACCGTATCGACTCCCGCGCGCAGGGCGGCCGCGATTCCGTCGCTGCCGATGCAGTGCGCAGCGACTTTTTTGCCGAGGCGATGCGTTTCATCGACGATCGCTTTCGCTTCTTCATCGGTGAAATTGACCATGCTGTGCAGCTCGCCGTCGGATTCGAAGTGATATTTGCGGTCGGAGTAATACTTGATCCAGTCGGCGCCGTACATGATTTGCTCGCGCACAGCTTTGCGCGCGCCTTCGACGCCATCGACGTATTCCACGCCTTGCGGCACCTTCAACTCCCAGGAATACCCGAGCGGGCCGTACATTCCCGTCGGAGTCATGGCGCGCGTCGCGACTTGCATGCGCGGGCCGGGCACTTCGCCGTTCGCGATCGCCGTCTTCACATCAACGTCGGCGTACATCGCGCCTTCGGTTTCGAGATCGCGGATCGATGTGAATCCGTGATCGAGCGCGATCTTCGCATTGCGCGCGCCTAAAATCGCGCGATACGGGATCGACTGTTTCAACAGCTGCGCGTCGTAGTCTTCGGCGGTGATGTCGCCGTTGAGCACTACGTGTGTGTGCACGTCCGCGAAGCCAGGCATCACCGTGGCGTGCGAAAGGTCGATCGTCTCAACGCCGGCTGGAACGGCACCGCCCGACGCGACGGAGACAATTTTGTCGCCTTCAATCACGATGACTGCGTTCTGAATTGCCGAGTCGCTCTTGCCATCGATCAGGCGGCCGGCGCGAATCGCGATGCGCTTCGGCGGCGCGTCTTTCTTGGCGTTCTGGCTTTGGCCATGCGCAGCCAACCCACCCACAAGGAGAATCGCCGCAGTCAATGCGCCCAACATCATTCGCAAATTGATCTTCATGGTGCTCTCTGCCCCCGACGGGCGCAAAGAGTATCACAGCGTCTGAGGTGAGTATCGACGGGGGAGTATCGACATGGCCTACGCGAGGGCATCCGCTGAGACGTGCGCCTTCTGGAGCGCAAAAACGCCGGCAAGATGCCGGCGCTACCGGGGACGAGTCTCAGTAAAAAGATGAAGGGCCAACCGGTCTCAAGTCCGGTTGGCCCTTTTTATCTGTGCCGTAGATCGGGTCTCTCAGGTCCAATCCACGTGTGCTCTGCAAATGCAAACCGCAAAACCAAAATCGGGTGCGAAGTATACCTCAGCCGGCGAGCCGGCGCCGAACTACTGCGCCGCCGCTTCCGAGCCAGGGCGCCGCAATGGGCGACGCGCGAGGTCTTCGACCGCGTCCGCGCTGCGCTTGGCCATCGCCACGATCGGGTGGCTGCTTGCGGCCACGCGCTCGACGGCGACCGCCCAACCCTTATGCAACATGTATCCACCGGCCACGAACGCGCCGATCACTGCGAAAACCACCGCGAAGAGGGCAAACGCAGCCAACAGTTCTTGAACGAAGTAGAGCTGCGCGGCTCCGATGATTGCCAGGAACCACCACATCCACTTTCGGCTTTTGTCGGTCTTTTTCATGGGGTTTGTCTTTTCTGGGCCTCGGGTCCCGACTGCTGACTGCTAAATCCTTTTCGTCTCTCCGGCTCTAACTCCTGTGGGCTGCCGGTTATTCCCTAAGTGGCTTGGGTAGGCTGCCTGCCCTACTGGTCCGTTAACCGCCGCACCTGTACCATTTGACACGGTTTGGGCAAGGATTTCGATGGTACGGGAGACACATTTTTGAGTCGAAACTCGTGGCCTAGTACATTTTTGCTTCGAATTGAAACGACGTATCTCATTTATTCATATAACCTTACGAGGCGCTACGACTTTCGTAAGTCTTTCGTCAGGGTTTCGCCTGACCGCACCTTACTGACCTGCCCAAAAGGACAGGGGGATTAGCTCGCACTTAGACCGAATTCTGGCCGAGCCTGGCCTTGCCACAGCTCTGCGGGCGTCGTCTAAGGCAAGCCTATTATTTTGTTCACATTAGTGCCTGTCGAGGGGGACAAATCCGACAGGCGCAGCCGCTAAAATCGCCCCGCTTCCGCGCGAAGCAGGACAGGTATCCAGTGGCTCGTTGCCTTAAGAAGAGGGATGTCGGCGATGGGTGATACACAGACGTTTCGTGTAGGCTTAACTTGCTGATATTACTATGCGTTATGGCCTGCGGGTGCGGGGGAGGGGCTAATTCCCCTTGAGGGCGTATCCGACGTCAAACGGCAGCTTCCCATCCACCCGGATCACCTTAACCGAGCTATTGATGGCGTAGACGTCCACGATTCCGACGGCGCCAGGGATCTCTGCGACCGAATGGAGCAGATCGGTATCGGCATCTACGATGCGTATAACCGTGCGTGTCTCGTTGATCTTGGGGAGCGCCGTCTTGAGGTCCGCGGGGCTCATATTGAAGAGCTTCTGAACGGCGGCATGCATATCGGGGCTTCCTGGGTCGGTCATCACCAGGGTGAAGTTCTTACCTTCGATCCAGGTCTTCTGGACGCCTTTGCAGAGCTTCACGAGTTCGGAAAGTTGTACATCGTCGATCTTGGTTCCGGCCGACATCACCACCGCGATGTTCTTGATCGCGGGCGAAACAGGCTTTGGCACGAACAACATCGTCAGCGCCAGTACCGCGGCCGAAACGCAAATCCGCTGGGTCCATGGAGTCTTTTTCATGGTCCTACATCACCTTTCGCGAGCGTTACCTTGAAGTATCGGCACGGCCCGGGAGACGGCAAGTATAGTTTTGGTGACATGTGTCCAACCGTGCGCCAGAGCGCGTTTTGTCGCGTATCCGCCACCTCTCATTTACCAAGTCGCACACCTGCCCCTGAGGCCAGTATCGGTTGAGCGCTTCGAAACGCTACGGTGGCTCCAGACCCTGGGAACCCTTCTGAATGAGGAGCCTGCTTATGAATCGTCTCGTCGCGCGCCTTGGTGTCTTGGCGCTGCCGGCATTGCTGGCCGGCCAAGCCTTGGCGCAGCAAGTCCCACAGGCGCAAACGCAAGCTGCACAGAACTCCCGGGTCGAGGAAGCCGCCCATAAAGAGCCGGTCCCGGCGTCAAAGCCTGCCGCCGCTCATCGGGCCGCGAAAGCTCGCGCGATCGCGCCGGCGACTCCCCATGCGTTGTTTGGAGTCTTTCCCATCGCCACGCGCTCCGACGAAGCCCGCAAGCTGGTCGAGAAATCCATCGACGAATACGAAAACGTGCTGCTCGACAATTCGGTCGCCACCGCGAAGCAGGCCACCGTTCGCGATCCGAAATTCGCCCTCGCGTATGCCGTCTGGGGTTACGCCGCGAACCGGGCGCAGCCTGCTCCCGAAGCGATCAAACACGCGCGGGCGCTGCTGCCAACCGCCGCTCCCGACGAGCAGCTTCTCGTGAACTGGCTTCTCTATGTGCAGGAAGCGAACAATCTTGCCGCCATCAACGCGATGAACGATTTGCGCGGCAAATACCCGGCCGACAAACACGTTCTCTACCTGACTGCCGAGTGGCTCTACTTCCAGCAGGATTACGCGCGCGCGAAGAAAGGCTTCGAGCGCATCCTGGACATCGATCCGAATTTTCCGCCGGCTTTGAACATGCTCGGCTATTCGTATGTGGAAAGCGGCGATCCCGAACCCGAGAAAGCCGTGAAATTTTTGAAGCGGTATGCATCGCTGGAAGCCAATCAGCCGAATCCGGAGGATTCCCTCGGCGAAGTGCTGCGATATGCCGGAGACGATGCGGGTTCGATCGAACATTATTCCGCCGCGCTGAAGATCACGCCGAATTTCTACAGCTCGAACCTGGGACTTGGCGACACGCGTACCTTGATGGGCGATTACGCTGGGGCTCGCGCGCAGTACGACAAAGTGATTGTTGCCGCGACCAATTCGCGCGACAAATTGCACGCACAGTTTCAGAAGTCGCTTACGTATTTCTGGGAAGGCCAGCCGGACGAGGGGCGCAAAGCTTTGCACGCGACTCTCGAATCGGCGCGCCGCCAGAAGGAGCCGTACGAACAGTTTGAAGCTGGACTCGCACTCGCGCAGCTTGCCGAGAACAATGCAGCCGCGTTGGAACAGCTGAGGTCGCTTGAGGCGTCGATCGAAAAGCCTGTCGCCGGAATGAGCGAGCCGGATCGCAACGTCTCGATGGGCCAGGTATTGCGAGAAGAGGCGCGCTACGCGTCTGCAAACAGCCAGCCCGAAGTCGCCCAGGACGCGATTTCGAAGCTGGAGCGCTATGCCGCGATTACGCGCGACCTGATTGTCGAGAACAATTACGAATCGGCGCGCGGTTTCGCGTTGTTTGCACAGGGCGACTTTGCGAACGCGGTGGATGAACTCACCACCGACCCGCATTCGCCGATCGCGCTGCAGCAGCTCGCGCTTGGATACGACAAGCTGAATGCTACCGCGGAAGCCCAGACGATTCGGACGCGGCTGAAGTATCAGCGCTCTCCGACCGTCGAGTGGTACCTCGTGACGCATTCGGCTGTCGCGGCGAAGTCCACGCCCGCAACGACGGCTTCCACAACCGAATAAAAATTTACGCACAAAAAGTTTGAGGGCGCGGATTTCTCCGCGCCCTCTCTTTTTCTGCAGCCGCTGGTTGCTGGATTGGCTTGACCAGTTCGATTAAAACGTCTGCTTGCCGAACGTCAGCCGCAGGCCGGTCGAAAGCAACAAATCGTTGCCCTTCAAACCTGGCAATGGGTTGCTGATGTAGATGTCGCTGAGCGTCACCTGCCACGCCAGCCACGATTTCAATTTGGTCGCCGACGTCGCGTTGAATTGGAAGCGATACTGGCCCGTGTCGCTGATGTTGGGAAAGAACGACGCGGTTTCGGCAATGGTTGTGCGGCCGTTGAGTTTGGTATCGAACTCTTCGCCCAGCACAATTTCACCCGTCTTACGGGTCACGCTGGTCAGCTCGTCCGGTGGATTGGGCGAGAAATATTCCTGCTGGAAGTCGCCGCCTCCAAAGACATCGAACGTGGTGTTGTCGCTCTTGATCACGTGATAGCCGGCGCCACCGCCGAGCGTATTTCGCAGATCGAGATGCTGGAACTCATCGTATTGGTTGTCGGTGAATCCGAAGACGAAGACCCTATCGCTGAGGTTCAGATCGCCACGCAGGCCACCCTGGATCGCGTGGGCTGTCGTTCGGTTGGGCGGCGTAGTGTCGTCGCTTGCATACACTGCGGTCGTATAGACCGAAATTTTGTCGCGATCGGTTTGGCGAACCGCCTTGCCGGCAAGCGTGAAGCTCAACGTCGAAGAGTTGCCTCGCGTGACGCTGAGTCCAGTGTCGAGGATGCCGCTCCAGAAATCGGTGAGCCGCGGATGCGCCAGACGATACGCCGTGTCGTCGTAGGTCTTTTGCTCCGCGTCGTTGCGGACGGCCACGATCGCATCTTTGGACGTCGCAACATCACCGGTTGTCTTGGTCGCGACATCTATCTTGTCGTTCGACGTGCTCACAGGACCAACGATCGTCTGGCCGTCCTTCAGCTGAAGGTGCAAAGGGTCGGACGAGACGATCGACGCGACCGAATCCCACAGCACGGGAATGTCGCCCGCGAAGTCCGTTTTGATGATCAAAACCTGCTTGGTTTTGTCGTCCGCTTTCACGTCCGACTTGACGATCGTCCCGGTAATCCGATCCCCATTTTTCAAAACCACTTGATCGGCCCGCGCGCTTACCCCCAGTAAGCACAAAGCCACGAAGATGAAGACACTTCGGCGCACAGTATTTCTCCTTATGTTTTTTCTACAATGTTTGATCTACAGCAGGCTTCGACGAACCCCTACTTGAGCACTACGTCCTGGACGGATTCTCAGGACTGCGGATTGATACGCTGAGTCCGGCTCAGCGGCGCGTTTAGCGCGATGACACACCTTTGCGCTCCCAACTTCGCTGGGAGGAGCGCATCTAGCTTACTCAATTCTTGGACGTCGTCCACGGGAATCTGCGTTTCATCGCCAATATTTTTGCGGCGCAAATCGCGGCATTCCAGGTTCATGTATACTTTCAGATTCATCAGGGACTGCGAATTCGGCTGTAGTAATGCCGATTGTCACGTTACTTACTTCGGAGCTGACTGTGCGCTTTCGCCAATTTGCTGTGTCGTCGCTGCTTTTCGTTATCGGACTCGCCGGATGCTCGCAGCCCCCCGCGAAACAAACAGCCGCGCCCGCCGCAACGCCGGCTACAACCGCACGCCCGACGATCGTCTTCATGACCGATTTCGGCGTCGCGAATGACGCCGTGGCCATCTGCCGCGCGGTGATTTGGGGAATCGCGCCCGATGTGCGACTAACGGACATCTCGCATCAGGTCACGCCGTTTTCGATCGAAGAAGGCTCGCGCTTTCTCTTCGGCGTAACACCCTACTACCCGGCGAACACAGTTTTCTTGATCGTCGTCGATCCGGGCGTCGGCACTTCGCGTAAAGCCATCATCGCGAAATCGAAGAAGGGTCAGTACTTCGTGGCGCCGGACAACGGCGTTTTGACGCCGGTCCTCGATCGCGATGGCTTCGACTCCGCGCGCGAAATCACCAATCCAAACTGGATGATCCAGGCCGCCGTCTCTTCCACATTCCACGGTCGCGACATTTTTTCACCCGCCGCCGCGCACCTCGCCGCCGGCTGGGACTACAACCTCGTCGGCCCCGTCGTGCCGCAACTCGTTCGACTCACCGCGAAGTCCGCCGTCGTCAGCGATAAAGGCATCACCGGCGACCTCATCGGCCTCGACGATCCCTTCGGCTCGCTGATCACCGACATCACGCGCGACGATTTCACGAAGTTGGGCTACGTCGTCGGCGACAAAGTTCCGGTCGAGATCAACAAGAAGGTCGTCACGCTTCCGTACGGCAAAACCTTCATGGACGTCCCCGTCGGCGATCCACTTCTCTATATCGATTCGCGCGGCCGCGTCGGCATCGCCATCAACCAGGGCAACTACGCGAAAAAGTTCAACGTAGAAGTGCCCGGCAGCATCCACATCCCAACCAAGCACACGCCGATCACCACGCCCAAACCCGGCAAGCGCTAGCCGCCAACATCGAACGCTAATCCGAGTCCGCCGACGCGCCAGAGCAATCCGTGTGCTCGTTTTGCGCGATTTTGCCGATTCGTGTCTCTGCGTCGATTTGACTTGGAGCCCAAACTGTGGTATAATGTAGTAACGGAGTTACGTATAGTAAACCCTCCGGACCGCCTGTGGACCAGCGACGCGTCCAGGGACGCGTTCGGAGGGTTGGCCGTGGTGTGTGAAGCGAGATCGCCAAAACCAGCATTGAGAGGACAAAAATGCAAATCGCGACGAAGCAAGTAACCTACAAAGACGCCGACACAACTCTGAACGGCATTCTCTTCTGGGACGAATCACAAACCACAAAACGCCCCGGCATCCTGATCGTCCACGGCGGCGCCGGCCTCGACGATCACGCCAAAAATCGCGCGCGCCGCTTTGCCGCACTCGGCTACGTCGCGTGCGCCTGCGACATGTACGGCGAAGGCGTTGCCGGCAACCGCGAGCGAATCATGGCGTGCATCAACGCGTTGCGCGCCGAACCTGACCGCCTCCCGCGCCGCGCCAATGCCGGAATCGAAGTCCTGCGCTCTCACCCTCTAACAAACGACCGCATCGCCGCCGTCGGTTACTGCTTCGGCGGCATGACCGTCCTCGAACTCGCCCGCAGCGGCGCGCCACTCGCGGGCATCGTCAGCGTCCACGGCAGCCTCGACACGAAGCACCCCGCAGCTCCCGACGCCATCCAAGCGAAAATCCTCGTCTGTCACGGCGCGCTTGACCCTCACGTCCCGCTCACTCAAGTCACCAGCTTTGCCGATGAAATGAAGATCGCCAACGCCGATTGGCAGCTGATCATTTACGGCGGTGCGGAACACGGCTTCACTCACGAAGACAAGTGGAACGTTCCCGGAGTCGCCTACCACGCCCCGAGCGACGCCCGCTCCTGGCGCGCCATCGAGTCCTTCTTCGCAGAAATTTTCGGCAGCGAGCGCGGCGCATAAACCGCACATAACCAAACCACTTATCCGGGCGAGTGAACTCCCCACCCTCATTCGCCTCGTATTCCGTGTAACCTTTCCCCAGCCCCTCAGTATTCATGTTCGCAAAGCCGATTCCGAGTCAGAGACCGGCCGCGCAGAAATGACCGAGACCGCAACCGCATGATTTCGGCTCCAGACGAGGACGTGATGCTCCAGGTACGCGACGGCGAAGTGCAGATGCTGGGCGTGTTGTTCGACCGCTATCAAGCCCCGCTCTTCAACTTCTACACAAAAATGACGCAAGACCGCACCGTGAGCGAAGACCTCGTCCAGGAAGTTTTTCTCCGCATCCTGCGGTATCGCCAGACTTATCGCCCCGGCACGACTTTCCGCACCTGGATGTACCAGATCGCGCGCAACACGCGGCTCGATCAAGTTCGAAAGGTGCGCCCCGAATCTCCGCTTGTCGCCGAACCGATGGCGAACACAAACACGAGCGACGCGGCCGAACGCGAACAGGAAGCGCAACTCCTCCAGCGCGCGCTCATGCACCTCCCCGAAGACAAACGCGAAATCCTCGTCCTCAGCCGCTTTCAAGAATTGAAATACGAAGAAATCGCGCGCCTCCTAGGATGCGAAACCGGCGCCGTAAAAGTCCGAGTCCATCGCGCGCTTCAACAACTTCGCGAAATCTACACCGTCCTCGAGAGCAATCCAGCCGCACAAGGGCAATCGCAAAACCCGCACCGCGCCACCACGGATTCCGTACCTCCCAATCGGAGGGTGCAATGAGCAACCTGACCTGCGAACAAATGGAAGCGCTGCTTCCCGATTATTTCCAAGGCGCGCTTCCCACAGCGCAAGCCGTCGAGATCGAGCAGCACTGCGAACACTGCGCCACCTGCGCGCAAGACATCGTGATGTGGAAGCAGCTCGCGATGCTGCCGGATGAAAAGCCCAGCACCGAATCGCGCCAACGATTCGATGCGATGCTGCACGCATACTCCGCGACCGCTTTGGAAACCGCACCCACGCAATTGACCGCACGCGCGCCACGCGCAATTTCAACCGAATCCACAAAGCCATCCTGGAATTTCATCGAATGGCTCCGCTCCCCATTCGGCGCCGTCGCGTGGAGCGCCGCCATTCTCCTCATCGGCCTCTTCGCCGGCACGCAATTCAGCAACCGCACAAAGCCCGCGCAGAGCGACGAAATCGCATCGCTCCACGCCGAAGTCACCAGCATGCGCCAACTCGTCGCGCTCTCGATGATGCAACAACAGTCCGCGAGCGAACGCCTGCAAGGCGTGAACTGGAGCACGCGCGAAGATCATCTCGATCCGCAAGTGCAGGTCGCTTTACTCCGCACTCTTCGCGACGACGGCAGCGTGGACGTCCGCCTCGCCGCGCTCGATGCGCTCAGCCGCCACGCAGGCATGCCGCAGGTGCGCAAAGGAGTTCTCGAGGCGCTGCAACAGCAGCAATCGCCGCTCGTCCAGGTTGCGCTGATCGATCAGCTCACCGAATGGCGCGATCCCGACGCGGCGCAGCGTTTGCGCATACTCGAGCAGACGCCGAATTTGAATCCGGCCGTGAAGCAACGCGCCGAGTGGGCCCTGGCAAAGCTACAAGAATCGACACAGTAACGCGGTAACCAGCAACGGTGTGCGCCAGCCGCTCACCGCCACAGGCGAAGTGCGCCTCGAAAAAGGATTTCGTAGTCGCAGTTCCGAAGAATTCGAACGATCGAAGTGGAGAAAGGAAGGCAAGATGAATCGCACCAAATTTTACCGAGTTCTGGCCATCTACATCGCAGGTCTCGCGTTGCTGGCGCTTTATTTTGCAACGCATCGCCGCGTTGCGCAGTCGACGAAGAAAGCCGTCTCTTTCGTGTCGCACGCAATCGAGATCCGAAAAGCCTACGCCGCCGTCCGCGACGAAGACGAATCGGGTCTCCCCGTTCACGATCACGAGATGATCCAAAAATCTTTTCCACTCACGAATGGCGAGCATCGTTCGATCGAAATCGACAATGTCTTCGGCTCGATCGAAGTCGTCGGCGGCTCCGGCAATCAGGTCGAGCTCGTGGTGGACGAAAATACGCGCGCCGAATCGAAAGAGGCGCTCGCGCTGGCGAAGAAGGAAGTCAATCTCGACATCACGCAACCCGACGGAGGCCTGCGTCTCTACGTTGACGGCCCTTTCCGTTGCAATTGCGACGACGGCTGCAGCGGAAAGCGTCGGCGCCACGACGAGGGCTACATCGTGAAAATGGATTTCGTGCTGCATGTGCCGAGCAACGTCAGCGTCGATCTGCGCACCGTCAACGAAGGCCGCGTCGTCGTCCGCAACGTGGACGGCAATTTCATCGCACGCAACGTCAACGGCGACATCGAACTCGACGCCATGGGCGGCTCGGGCCTTGCGCACACCGTCAACGGCCCCGTGAAAGTTAGCTTCCGCCGCAATCCGCAGGAAGCGTCGAGCTTCCAGTCGGTCAACGGCAACATCGATCTCTTTTTTGCGCGCGGCCTTTCCGCCGACTTCCGCTTCAAGACGTTCAATGGCGGCATCTACAGCGATTTTCCTGTCACCACCATGCCGGTCCATGCGCCGACGCGAGAAGAGCATGGCGGCAAAGTTGTGTTTCGCGCCGATCGCTTCACCGACGCTCGCATCAGCAACGGCGGGCCCGAGATCAAGATCGAAAATCTGAATGGAGACATCCGCATCCTCGAAAACCATGAATAACCCAACGACAAACAGCGTAAAGATGCGCAACGAATTTCAAGGAATCGAAACTACAATGAGAGAGAAAAACATGGTCACAGCGAAGAACAGCAACGCAGCGAGCAACTCGAAACAAAAATGGATGAAAGGATGCGCGATTTGCGCCGCGTTCCTGGCGCTAAGCTTCGCGGCGCCGCAAGTTCACGCGTCCACGGCGAGCGAACTGAAAGCGACCGCCGCCGAAGAGCAACAAGGCAAGCAGCGCGCCGGCGATCGCGTCGTCGTCACGCTCAGCGATCCGTCGCGCCCGTCGCTCGTCAAAGTTTCGCTCATCACCGGCGGCATCACCGTCAAAGCCCACGAAGGCAAAGACATCATCGTCGAAGCGCACGCGCGCAATCGCGATGAAGACGACGAAGATCGCCCAGGCCCAAAGCGCCTCACGATCGCGTCCACCGGCCTAAATGTCGAAGAGGAAAACAACCAGGTCAACATCGGCACGGAATCTCCCAACCGCGCAGTCGATCTCGTCATTCAGGTGCCGGTTCACACTTCGCTGCACCTCCGCGCCGTCAACGATGGCGACATCAATGTGAGCGGCGTTGACGGCGAATTCGACGTTGACGATATAAACGGTTCCGTCTCGCTGACGAACATCGCTGGCAGCGCCGTCGCTCACGCGTTGAACGGCAAACTAACCGCGTCTTTCAC
The DNA here is from genome assembly GCA_963785605.1 of uncultured Acidobacteriota bacterium. Taxonomy (GTDB): domain Bacteria; phylum Acidobacteriota; class Terriglobia; order Acidiferrales; family UBA7541; genus Acidiferrum. The sequence goes on from CAWAWE010000001.1 coordinate 333,429, forward strand.
GCGCATCAATGCAAAGCCGATGGCCTTCAGCTCGCTCAACGGCGACGTGGACGTTACGTTCCCCGCCGACCTGAAAGCGAACGTCAGCCTCCGCTCCGACAATGGAGACGTTTTCAGCGATTTCGATGTGAACATGCTTCCGCAAGCATCGCAGCCGGTTGTCGAAGACGGACGCACCCACGGCGGCAAGTACAAGGTGAAGATGGACAAAACCGTCCGCGGCACCATCAACGGCGGCGGCCCCGACATGCAATTCACCAATTTCAACGGGCAGATCTACATCCGCAAGGCGGGCGCAAAGTAGTTCGCTGAATCCAGTCGTCAATCAACGCACAGGCGCAGACTCCTCCGCGTATCTCCGCGCACCCTGCGCCTCTGCGTTATCTTTTGTCTTGGTAGCGCCGGCGTCTCGCCGGCGTTTTTTCTTACGATCGATCCGCACCAATGCCTCAGCAATCGCGCGCCACATTCACTGCACATCGACGTCTTTGAATCCCAATCCACGCAACAATCCCGAAATCGTCGCGCGCCCGTTATCCGCCGCCGTCTTCAAAATCCCGTCCTGCTCCGCCGCTTCCGTAAGCTGCCGCTCCGCTTCCTGCCGCACTTCCGTTTCGAGAAACGGATCGGTCGATGAAAGCAGTCCCGTCTCGCGCGAATACACTTTCGTTTTCGAGTTATCGAGATTCGTCGTGAAAATTTCCGCCGCCGGCAGTTTGATCGAAACTTTATCTCCCGCCACGGTCACATCGCCCGCAAGCACGCCGCCCAGCGAAATTCCAGCAATCACCTCGCCGTGCACGACAAGCAGCAACCGATCCCCCACCAAAAATTTCGGCAGGTACGGATTCGAATGCTCGCCCGAAATAATCTTGTCCATCGTGTAGTTGACGGTCTCGAGCCGCTGCAACTGCTGCACCTGCCGCACCACCGTCGGCTGATCGACATTAATCACCGCGGGCTTATTGACGTCGCGCAATGCGTCGAGCACGTGCAGGACGCCAAGCCCAGTCGTCATCCAAACAAAAGCGCCGATGAAAACGACGGCCAGCGTCGCGCCCAGCAGAATGCCGAGGATCCACGCGCCAGTCGAACGCCGTGGAGGCGGCGGCTCCGGATACGGCGGAAGCGGCTCAAGAAAAACTGGTTCAGGCAAGGTGCTCATGGCTACTGCCAATTGGATGCGCTCGGCCCGCGAGCCGTTTGCAATTGAAGTCGCGGCCTAACTGCTGCTGCGAGCGTGCCTGCGCTTCTTCGAAGACTTCGCCGCCTTCTTATGCGGAATCTGCGCCTTCAACTTCTCATTCTCCGCCGACAAATCCGAATTCTCTTTCGCCAGAGCATCGACGCGTCCCGACAAATCCGCGTTCTGCTTCGTCACATCCGCCAACTGCCCCTTCAGCTGCTCATTCTCCTGCCGCGCCTTCGTGTCCTGGCAACCCACGAACCCCAACCCAAGGCAAGCCGCCAACACCAAACTCGCAACTCCGTTTTTCCGCATTCCTTCTCCCTATCGCCCGGGGACCAGCTCCGAGAGCGTCCCTCCGTTGTAGCCCCTTCCGCCCCCAGAAACAAGCCGCACGGCCCGGCAGCCAACCTTAATCTCGCAATTACGATTCAAAAGCGTATACTCCTCGCACCCGCCGCTCAATCCGCATGGAGGCACCATGACGTTCCGCATGCGCACAGCGCTCCTCGTAATCTTTCTCTCCGCCGTCTCCCTCTCCGCCGCGAAAAAGAAACCCCAAGTCCCCGCTTACATCCTCAGCGCCCAAACCGTCTGCGTCCTCATCGACCCCGACGCCGGCACTTCGCTCAGCGATCCTCTCGGCAACAAAACCGCGCAAGACGAAGTCGAAAAAGCACTGATGAAGTGGGCTCGCTTCCAACTCGTTCAGGAACCGGGCCGCGCCGACCTGGTCATCGTCATCCGCAAGGGTGCGAACAAGCCTGTCGATCGCACGATCGGCAACCTCCCCACCAACGACCGCCCCGGCACCGTGCAGCAGACCGACAACGCCATCCGCATCGGCGGCCAGAAAGGCCGCGCTCCCGGTTCGCCGGACCAAACCATGCCGCAAGACACGCGCCCCGAACAGCAAACCGAAGTCGGCACCTCCGTCGCCCAAGACAGCTTCGTCGTCTACGGCCCCGGCAGGGGCGACTTGGGCAGCTCGCCGGGATCTCAAATGGGTGATCGCAACATCGGCTGGCGCGACATGGGCAAAAACATCCTCAAGTCCCCCGACATCGCCGCCATCTCCGACTTCCGCAAAGCCATCGAAGAAACCGAAAAACAAAATCAGCAAAACCAAAAGAAACCGTAGCTTGACGCATTGTTCGAATCCGGTTCGAGCAGTCGATTCGAAAGTACTAGAACGTTATTCATATTGACAAAGTAAACATTCCGTGCTACCCTGCCACGTGATCCTGGTATCCCGCTCTCGTTTTCGAAACTCCCACCCTCTCAATACCCCCATAAATCGAACCAGCATCGGCCTAAACGGCTTAGAATCACATCCTTGCGCATTCGCGCAACATAACTCCCCTAGAATCACATCCTTGCGCAAAACACCCCGGGGGGGTGGGTCGCCAGCCTTCCCAAAACGGGAAACGCCGCCGCTCCTCCCTTCCGCCCGACTTGCCGTATCATCTTTCTTGCACCCGCGAGGTACCCATGCCTGAAGCCGTAATCGTCTCCGCAGTTCGCACTCCTGTTGGCCGCGCCTACAAAGGTTCCCTCCGCTCCACGCGGCCCGACGATCTCGCCGCCCTCGCCATCAAGGAAGCGCTTGCTCGCGTCCCCGGCCTCGATGCCAAAGAAATCGACGACGTCATTCTCGGCTGCGCCATGCCCGAAGGCGAACAAGGCATGAACGTCGCGCGCATCGCTGCCCTTCGCGCCGGTTTGCCCGTCGAAACTTCCGCGATGACCATCAATCGCTTCTGCTCTTCCGGACTGCAAGCCATCGCGCTCGCCGCCGAACGCATTCGCGGCGGATCGTCCGACGTGATCATTGCCGGCGGCACCGAATCGATGTCGATGGTTCCAATGGGCGGAAACAAAATTTCGCCCAATCCCTGGCTCGTCGATCACTATCCCGACGCGTACATCAACATGGGTCTCGGCACCGAAAACATCGCGAAAAAATATGGCATCACGCGCGAGCAAGCCGATCAGTTCGCTGCCGAGTCGCATCGCAAAGCCATCGCCGCCATCGCCGAAGGAAAATTCAGCGACGAAACGATTCCCGTCGAAGTGAGAGTGACTTCGGTCCCGACAAACGGAAACGGCGCGGCCAACGGCAAATCGAAGCCCGTGAAAGCATCAACGCAAACTTTCGTGTTCAGCGCCGACGAACTTCCCCGCGCCGACACATCGCTGGAAATTCTCGCTAAGCTCAAGCCCGCCTTTCACGTCGCCGGCACAGTCACCGCAGGAAACAGCTCACCGATGAGCGACGGCGCAGCAGCATGTGTCGTGATGAGCGACACACGCGCGAAAGCGCTTGGCCTGAAGCCGCTGCTGCGATTCATCTCCTACGCCACCGGCGGCGTCCCACCCGAAGAATTCGGCATGGGCCCTGTCGCGGCGATTCCCAAAGCTCTAAAGCTCGCCCGACTTTCGCTGAGCGATATAGCAGTGATCGAGCTGAACGAAGCATTCGCCGCGCAGTCCCTTGCCGTAATTCAGCAGGCTGGACTGGACGCAACGCGGGTAAATCCAAACGGCGGAGCCATTGCGCTCGGCCATCCACTCGGCTGCACCGGCGCAAAACTCACCGCGACTCTTGCGCGAGATTTGCAGAGAAAAAACGCGCAATACGGTATGGTGACGATGTGTATCGGCGGCGGTATGGGCGCCGCTGGAATTTTTGAACGCGTGTAGAACGTTCGCGTCGAACAGCGAGCGATTACGGAATTTCGTTCGAGCGCACTGATATGGCGACGACAAGCACCATCGCGAAGTCGGAATAGATAGCGGCCGCGAGAACCTCAGGAGCGATATTGAACACGCTTGAGTTCACCGCAGTGATCTGGGTCGGATCGCTGCTGGCAGGATTTCTCGGCGCGTTGACGGGGCTTGGCGGCGGAGTCGTCATTGTCCCGCTCCTCACGCTCGTCTTTCATGTGGATTTGAAATACGCGATCGGCGCCGCGCTGGTTTCGGTGATCGCAACTTCCAGCGGCGCGGCCGCTGCCTACGTAAGAGAAGGCTACTCCAACGTTCGTGTCGGAATGTTCCTGGAAATTGCGACGACGATCGGAGCGCTCGCTGGCGCAGGCCTTGCGCTCTATTTAAAAGCTTCCGTAATCGCAATTATATTTGGCCTCGTTTTGATTTATTCCGCTTATACCTCAATCCGCGAACAACCTCACGATTCCATCGAGCAAAAACCAGATCGACTCGCAACCTGGCTGCGCATGGACAGCACCTATCCGACTCCAAGCGGCCTCGTGAGTTATCACGTGAGCGGAATCCCGTTCGGTTTCGTGCTGATGTTTATTGCTGGAGTTCTTTCCGGCTTGCTCGGCATCGGCTCCGGCGCAGTAAAAGTGCTAGCCATGGACAAAGCGATGAAGCTTCCGTTCAAAGTCTCGACGACAACGTCGAACTTCATGATCGGAGTCACAGCCGCCGCGAGCGCAGGAATTTACTTGAGCCGCGGCTACATCGATCCTGGTTTGGCGATGCCCGTCATGCTCGGGGTTCTGATCGGCTCGCTCACCGGCGCGCGGATTTTGGCTGGAGCGAACGTTAGGATTTTACGCATCGTGTTCAGCACTGTGATCGGTGCCTTGGCGCTGGAAATGATTTACAGCGGAATCACAGGGAAGATCTGATCGAATGAGCGAAGCGATCACAAACGGCGCGGCTGCGGATCAACTGAAAGCGGATCAGAAGATGGATGCGATCATGGGCATCCTGCTTCGGTCAGGAGTTGTGTTGGCTGCGACGATTGTGCTCATCGGCGGAATTCTGTTTTTGATGCGGCACAAAACTCCTGTTACCGACTATCACATCTTCAACGGTGAGCCGAGCGATCTGCGCACGATTTCGGGAATCTTCGCCGACGTAAAAGCGTTTCGCGCGCGCGGGCTGATTCAACTCGGATTGCTCGTGCTGATTGCGACTCCTGTCGCGCGCGTCATCTTTTCGCTATTCGCGTTTATGCATCAAAAGGATTGGAAGTACGCGGTGTTCACCGCGATCGTGCTGGCGCTTCTGCTCTATAGCCTGTTTGGAAGCATGGGAGTGTAACTGTACTTTCGTTCAACATACGCGAAGACATCGGGTTTCCGCTGAGCCCTTTCCAGCGCGTATCATGGATTCAGCATTCGTCAGCGGAATTGGTAGTGAGATTCAAGGAGGAAGACGATGGCCACGACAACTTTGAATCGAACGGCTGCTAAAGGCGGAAGCTTTTTACTGGAGTCGCCTGCGCCAACCGACGTGTTCACTCCCGCCGATCTCACCGACGATCAGAAGCTGATCGGGCAAACGGCAGAAGAGTTTGTGATGAAGGAAGTTATGCCGTTCGTGAAGGATCTTGAGAACAAGAAGCCGGGATTGATGGCGGAACTCGTTCGCAAGGCCGCTGAGGTCGGTTTGGTCAGCGGCGGCATTCCCGAAGAATTCGGCGGAGCGGGACTCGACAAAATCGCCACGACAGTGCTGACGGAAAAACTTTCGATTTACGGTGGATTCGCGGTCACGCACGGCGCGCATGCAGGAATCGGAACTCTGCCGATCGTTTATTTCGGGACGGAAGAACAGAAAAAGAAATATTTGCCGAAGTTAGCCTCGGCGGAATTGATCGGCGCGTATTGCTTGTCGGAACCACAAGCTGGATCGGACGCGCAGAATTCCCTGACCCGCGCGGAACTCAACAAAGAAGGCACGCACTACATTTTGAATGGCCAGAAGATGTGGATCACGAACGGCGGGTTCGCCGATCTTTACGTGGTGTTTGCCAAAGTGGATGGCGAGAAATTCACGGCGTTCATCGTCGAGCGCGCGTTCCCCGGCTGCAAGCCTGGAAACGAAGAACACAAGATGGGCATTCACGGCAGCTCGACGACGCCGATCTTCCTCGAGAATTGCAAAGTGCCAAAAGAAAACGTGCTGCACGAAATCGGGCGCGGACACATCGTTGCGTTCAACGTATTGAACGCCGGACGATTCACGCTTGGCGCTTCGGCGATTGGCGGGTCGAAACACGTACTAATGACGTCGTCGAAATACGCGAAAGAGCGCAAAGCGTTCGGCAAACAGATTGGCGATTTTGGCTTGATGAAAGAAAAACTGGCCGAGATGGCGGTCCAGCTTTTTGCCGTGGAATCGATGGTCTATCGCAGCGCGGGAAATATCGACGCGGCGATGTCTTCAGCCGAGTCGGCCGGCAGCGCGGACAAAGTCGCGACCACCATGAAGGTGCTGGAAGAATATGCGATCGAGAGTTCGATCGCGAAGGTCTACGGCAGCGAAATGCTCGATTTCGTCGTCGATGAAGCCGTGCAGATTTTCGGCGGCTACGGATTCCACGAAGATTACCCAGTTTGCCGCGCCTATCGCGATTCCCGCGTGAATCGCATCTTTGAAGGCACGAATGAAATCAATCGCATGCTCATCGTTCAGATGTTGTTGAAGCGTGCGATGGCCGGATCGCTGCCGTTGATTCCGGCTGCGATGAAGCTGGCCGACGAGATTTTGGCCGGGCCATCGTTTGAAGAAGCGCCCGAAGGCGTGCTCGCCGACGAGGCGCGGGTCGTGGCCAATGCGAAGAAAATCTTTTTGCAAGCAGCCGGTGGCGCAGTGCAGAAATTCCGAGAAAAGCTGGCCGACGAGCAAGAACTCATCGGAGCACTGGCAAACATCGTGATGGAAGTCTACGCGATGGAGTCGTGCCTGCTCCGCGCGCAGAAAGCAGCCGCAGCGAAGGGCGAGTCTGCCGCATCCGTGATGATCGACGCCGCCCGCGTCTTCATCGCAGACGCCGCCGAGCGCGTCGATCACGAAGCGCGCCGCGCGCTAGCCGCAGTGCACGAAGGCGACATGCTCACCACACAAATCGCCGTGCTGAAGCGCTTCGGCAAGCGCAGCGCCGTTGACACCATCGGCCTTCGCCGAAAAGTGGCCGCCGCCGTCCAATCCCAAGACCGCTACCCCTTTGAGGGCAAGTAATTCGAACGAAACATGAAAAGAGAATACGACTTCAGCACGGCGAAGCGCGGAGCTGTAGTGCCGGTTCCGAAGACGAAAGAGAAGTTCACGATTCGTTTGGACCGCGATGTCCTTGATTGGTTCCGCGCCGAAGTCGATCGCGCAGGCGGCGGAAATTTTCAATCGTTGATCAATGATGCGTTCCGGCGCGACGTCGAGCGCTTGAAAAAGCCCAACTGAGAAATAAATCTCGGACAGCAAAAGTTATTTGCAGCAGGAGATGCGGGCGAGTTCTTCCTGAAGGCGCTTGCGTTCGGCGGGATCTTTGGTTTCGGCGAGTTGATCGGTGAGTTCGAAGAAGCGTTCGTGTTGAGCTTGTTTAGTTTGCAGGCCGGTTTCGATCAGATCGACGAGGACGCGGCTTGCGGTTGTGTGACGGGTTTCTGCCAGGGCGCGAACGCGATTGGCGATGCGCGATGGTAGCGAGACGCTTTGACGTACGGACTGCTTCGGCGCGGTGTTTCGAACGGATTGGTCAACGGCTGCCACGACTCCATTTTGCGGCAAATCCGTGAGGGTGGATCGGCTGGTTGGGCGAGGGATGTTCAAGAGTAAAGAGCTGCCATCGATGACCGGTGAACGACGGCCCGGTAGCGGTGGTTCGAATGCGGGTCGAGTTCGGAGTGGCAGGTGGGATGTCGCGGCGAGATTCGGCGGGGCTTAGTTGAAAGAAAAACCGCCGGCAAGATGCCGGCGCTACCGGGACGTCAGCCGGCCCAGCCGGGTGGTTCACATTGAAGAATTGGCGGAGGTTAGACTTGCGGTAAGTCGAACGTTGATAGCGCTTTGCGCTGTTCCCTTCCGTATTAAGCTTTAAGAGCCCAAACATCGGAATCGGCTGGCATATCGGCACGCATCGGGAATCGTTTGCGTCCGTGTGACGTAACGAGGCAGTACTAGGACGCAGCCCATTTTGGGAACTGGGCGTTCGCCGGGACCTGCTGGCTCTTACTGGGGAGAGACAGGCTGAATGCATCGGAAGGTTTCAATCATCGGGGCGATTCTCGTCGCGGCGCATGCCGCCGAGATATTGCTGCTGGGCACTTCGCCGACAGGCTCGATTGTGGCGAACTCGCTGCAACTGATCGCGTGCGGGCTGGCTGCGGTGATGGCGTGCAGGGCTTCGCTGCGCGGACATGGATTGGCGCGTCCCTTCTGGAGCCTTGTGGCGCTGGGGCTGGCAACCTGGGGCGTAGCGAATCTCGGATGGATGTATTACGAGAATCTCCGCCACGAAATCATTCCGCCACTTTCAGTCGTTCGAATCCTGTTCGACACGCAAGGCGTATTCTTCGCCATCGCGCTTTTCCTCGACAAAGAAAAAGATTCGCCGCGATTTGACGCGGAAACGCTGCTCGATTCCGTGCAGATCGCGATCGTATTTTTCTCGGCATTCTTCGGGCTCTATTACGTGCAGATTCTGAGCGGCGGTTCGAACGCCACGACCGACGCGTTCATGACTTGGAGCTACCAGGTCATCAACGTGAGCCTGGTCGTGCTGTCCGCGATCGTCACGCTGATGGTGCGCACGAAGCGTTTGCGCTCGCTGTATGGCGGTTTGACGGCCTTCCTCGCAATCAACGCGATGCTTGCTGGAATCGCGGATTACGTGCAGAGCGTGCGCAACGTGCAGACGGGAACGTGGTACGACCTCGGATGGACGATGCCATTTCTCTTGTGCGCGATTTGGGCGGCGTGGTGGCAAGAGCCGGTGCAAACGACGCAAGAGATCGCGATTGCAAAGCGGAAGTCGCTGGGCGCGCTCGCGTTTCGCAACGTGATGCTGGGCGTGGCGCCGCTGATCGTGCTGTCGGTGGTGGCGCAGCTCGGAACCGAATGGCGGCGCATGGGGCTGTTGTTGCTGGGAATTTCAGTGCTGTGCTATGCGGCGCGGCTGGCGGTGAGCCAGTATCACGAAGCGTACAGCGCGGAAATGATACGGCGCGACACGCTGGCGATGGATTCCGCGGTGGACGGAATGGCGATCGTCTCGAGCGAAGGCAAATACACGTATGTGAACGAGGCGTATGCGCGGCTGATCGGACACCCGACAGCGAAATCGATGATCGGCCAATATTGGGTGGAGATGCATTCGGCGCTCGATGTGAAGACGGCCGAACAGCAAATCCGCGATGGGCTGATGCGGGACGGCAAATGGTTTGGCCCGGTGACGATTCGCCGAAACGGAGTGCCGGTCCCAACGGAGATCAGCATCACGCGGTTGCCCGACGGCGGAGTCGTGACCATTGGACGCGACGTTTCGGAACGGCAACGCGTGGAGAGATCGCGGCAAGAGGCGGAGACGAAATATCAGACGCTGATCGAGCAAGTTGCGGCGATCAGTTACATCGCTGAAATTGGGATGGACGGGCAGTGGCTGTATGTGAGCCCGCAGGTCGAGGCGATGTTTGGATTCGCGGCCGATGAGTGGCTGGCGGAGTCGCGCGAGTGGGTGAAGCACATTCATCCGGAAGATCGAAAGATCGTGGAAGTCGCCGAGGAAGCGAGCAAGCGTGGCGATAAATTCCAGGCCGAGTATCGGATCGTTCGGAAAGATGGGCGCACGATTTGGGTGAGCGACACGGCGGCGGTTGTGCCGGGGAGCGATTCGCATCCGCTGATGGAAGGCATCATCATCGACATCACGGATAAAAAGCAGCTTGAGGGGCAACTGCAACAATCGCGGCGCATGGAAGCGGTGGGGCGGCTGGCGGGTGGCATCGCGCACGATTTCAACAATTTGCTGACGGTCATCAAGGGCTACACGGAACTGGCGCTGATTCGCGCGAAGGGAATGCCAGAGCTGCGATCGGATATCGAACGCATCGAGGATGCGTCGGAGCGCGCTGCGGGACTTGTGCGGCAGCTGCTGGCGTTCAGCCGGCGGCAGGTGATGCAGCCGAAGGTTTTGGATTTGAATGGGATTGTGGTCGGTCTGGATAAATTGCTACGGCGGTTGATGGACGAAGACATTGAGATGGTGACGATCGCGAACGAAACCATCGGCGCGATCAAGGCTGACCCGGGACAAATCGAGCAGGTCATCATGAATCTGGTGGTGAATGCGCGGGATGCGATGCCGAATGGCGGACGATTGATCGTGGAGACGGCGAATGTCGAGTTGGATGAGGTTTATGCGCGCGATCACGCTTCGGTAAAACCGGGAAAATACGTGATGCTGGCGGTGAGCGACACGGGAATTGGCATGAGCGCCGAAACTGTCGCACATATTTTCGAACCGTTTTACACCACCAAAGAAAATGGGCGCGGGACCGGGCTTGGATTATCGACGGTGTACGGCATCGTCAAGCAGAGCGGCGGATATATTTGGGTTTACAGCGAGCTGGAGCACGGGACGACGTTTAAGGTTTATTTGCCGCGCGTGGAAGAGGCGGTGGAGTCGGGTGCTGGCGGCGCGGCGGGTGCGGCGAAACTTGCTGAAGAGCAGGCGAAGGAATTGTCGGGGCGCGAGACGATTTTGCTGGTCGAGGATGAGCCGGACTTGCGTGAGCTGACGCGGAATGTTTTGGCGGCGCGCGGTTACAACGTGATCGAGGCAATGAGCGCGGAAGGCGCGGAACGTTTGGCGACAGATGCCGGCGGCACGGGGAAGATTCATTTGTTGCTGACGGATGTGATCATGCCGGGAGTCAGCGGGCGAGAATTGGCGAAGAGAGTTTTGGCGCGGCAGCCTTCGGTGCGCGTACTTTATATGTCGGGATATACGTATAACGTGATCGCGGAAAATGGAACGTTGGAGCGGGGCGTGGCGTTTTTGCAGAAGCCGTTTACGCCGAGCGGCTTGGTGGAGAAGGTGAGAGAGGTTTTGGATATGGTGGTGACGGGGCGGTAGGCTTTTCCTTCCTTGCGTTTTTCGAAGCTAAGAGCAGCGCGGACATTTTTTACGGCTGGGCGTTTGGGGCGTAGCCGTGCTGCGTCCGTACATATTTTGAGCTCGAAGCTTTGCTATTTGAGGTGGATGGTTTTACCGGTGGCGGCAGATTGGCGGGCGGAGTCGAGAATTTCGGTGACGACGATGTTTGTGTCGAGCGCGCTGAGGCCGCTTGGTTTGAGATTGTCGAGGACGACGGCGCGGAGATAGTTGATGGAATCATCTTCGGGCGCTGAGATCGGTTTTGCGTTCACGAGTTGATCTTGTTGTTCGCCCTGGAGGCGGACGCGGACATCGTCGCGCTTTACGGTGATGGCGTAGCCGGTTTCGCCGTAGACCTCCATATCTTTGCGATCGAAAGGCCAATTCCAAGAGGCTTGCAGAATCGCTTGCGCTTTCGGATATTCGAGGACGATCGTACCTTCGTCATCGACCTTATACGTGTTGGGCTGAAAGTGTCCGGTGACCGCGGTGACGGAGTCGGGACGGCGGCCGTCCATGAGCCATGTCATCAAATCGGCGCCGTAGCAGCCGAAATCATAGAGCGCGCCGGCGCCGTTTAGCTTCGCGTCGTTGAGCCACGCGAAAAATTCGGGCTGCACGTGAATTTTTGCGGGGCCAGAGTGGCCGTCGTGCACGACGACTTTGCGAACTTCGCCGAGTTTGTTTTCGTGGACGAGATCGTAGGCGGCGCGATTGCTGCGATACCACGTGGTTTCGTAATTCACGAGCACGGGAATGTTGGCGGATTTTGCGGCGCGCTCGATCGCGTGAGCGTCGGCGATGCTGATGGCGAGCGGCTTTTCCATCATCACGGGAACTTTATGTTTGGCGCAGATCTCGACGGCGCGGACGTGATCGTGCGTGTTGGTATAGACGAGGACAGCTTGCGGCTTGGTCGCGGTGAGGAGTTCGTCGAGATCGGCGTGATAGAGCTTGGGATCGAGATTAAATTTTGCGGCGTAGCGATCGAAGATCGCTTTATCGGGCTCGGCGATTCCAACCAACTCGACATCGTGGCGATCCTTGATGTGATTGAGGAAGCCGTCGGCGTGGCCGTGGGCGAGGCCGGCCATGGCCACGTGAAGAGTGGCGGTGGAGTTTTGCGCTGGAGTTGAAGTCGAGAGCGCTGCGAAAAAAGTGAGAGCGAGAAGGATCGTAAAGAGTCGGGACATTTGAGTCAGCTCCTGTGTTCGGCCGGCGATTGGATGCTAACACTTTCGGAGCGGGCGGCGGAGGCGAGTGAAAGAGACGCGAGCTAGGGCTTCGGCGGATTGGTCGAAGATGTCGCCGGAGTTTCGGCGGAATCTTTCGGCTTGCCAATGGTGCCGACACTGTCCACGTTGAATTTCTTGTAGTCGGAGTAGCGCGTCACTTCATTCACCTTAAATCCCTTCACCAGCAGCACGCGGACGCCAACGTGGGCTTCTTCGTAAGTGGGCAGCCAGACTTCGTCATTGATGTAGGCCTGCTCAAAAACGAAGCTCGTTCCCTTTTGCAGATTTGCCACAAGGCCTCCGGCGAAGCGGAAGTCCCCGACGAAATACGCCTCGAGCCGCGCGACGTCGTGCGCCTTTTCGTCAATCCATATCACGCCGGCCAATTCGTGAGCGATTTTTTCGACGAGTTTGCGCGGCTTGAACTCGGGGTTCGGCTCGAAGTCGAAGACGAGAACGTCCTGGCCTCGAAAACGTTCGCGGCGCGGGTTGACGAATTGCGCGGCACGGAGGAATGTTTCGATGCCGACATCGTCGTCATCCTTTTCTTTGCCTTCTTCTTTTTGCTTTTCTTCCTTTGCGTCTTTTTTGGCTTCATTTTTCTGAATGTCTTCGATGACCTTTTGCGTCTTCTCGTTTTCCTTCTTTTGCTCTTCTTCGCTGAGCGGCTTGCCATCTTTTTTAGTTAGCGTCGAGACTTCGTCGCCATCGAGATAGAAAAAGCTGTATTCATTCTGCTCGTGCTTGGTCACTTTGCCGGTTTTGTCGTACTCGGTTTCCTCTTCGTTGCGCGTGCCGGCGTAGTTTTCCTTGATCTTATCGATGGCCTTTTGATTGTCGTCGACTTCTTTAAACAGCGCTTTGAGGTCGGGAAGCTGGACTTGCGATTTTTTCGGGAAATCGAAAACGCGCTCGCCAAGGGTGGAGTTGATGGCAGCGCGAGTGACCACGACTTGGTATGTGTCGGCGCCGCGGTGGAGCTCGATCTTATACGGTAGCCTTAGCGTGCCAAGGCCGGCGGCCCGGTAGTCGTCGTAGACAATCTCCTGGTCGATACCGCCGATCGCCGCGGATTCTTTGACGATAAGATGCGATTGCGGATCGAAAAACACTTCGCGCTTGAGACCAGCCGGCGTGGTGACTTCAACTTGCAGCGCATCTTTGCCGCGCACTTGCGCGTGGCCGATGAACGCAACGCCGAGCTTATTTTTCTTGGCGTTGACGAGATGCGAATTGTAGTAAAGGCCGGCCGCTTCGAGCTGCGTGCCATCCACGCCGACGAGCGTGGTGATGTCGCCGTTCGTCGTGCGATGCCACGCGGATTTACCGTTGTAGGCTTCGACGAGGTTTTGGTCGCCGATGACGATTTCGGAGTAGTAGCGATTCGGGAGCTTGGTGCCAAAGGTGTACGTGCCGGCTTTTCCATCGGCGGAGTTTGTGAGCGTGCCTTCGATGGAGATCGTTTGCGCCCTGCCGAGATTCTTGGCGCCGCCCTGAGCTTTGATGTACTCGTTGATGATTTTGTCCGGATCTTGCGACTGGGCGCGCGTGGGGACAGCCGAATACGCGACTGCTAACATCGCGAAGGCAACTATGGGCGGACGTGTGCGCATGCTCATAGATAGGAACGCAAAATTGTGGAAAAAGTTTCGTACGGCGCCGAACTATTTAGAGCGATCTATTCGTAGCGCAAGGCGATGATCGGATCGACTCGCGTCGCGCGCCGCGCCGGGAAGAACGACGCCGCGGCGGAAACCGCGATTAACAGACTCGCAACAACCAGGAATGTCGCTGGGTCGTAGGCACTGATGCCGTAGAGAAAGCTGGCGAGTAGCCGTGTCAGCGCGAGTCCGGCGGCCACGCCGATGCCGACGCCCAGCAGCGCATATCGCAAGCCCTCACCCACCACAGTGCGAAAAACGTCCCTCGGTTGCGCTCCCAGCGTGACGCGAATGCCGATTTCGCTGGTGCGCTGCGTCACGGAGTACGACATCACGCCGTAGATCCCAACCGCCGCGAGCAGCAGCGCGAGCGCCGCAAAAATCCCGATCAGCCACGTTCGAAATCGCGGCTGCGCGACCGTAGCCGCCATGTTGTCTTCCATCGTCCTGATTTTCACGATCGGCTGATTCGGATCGATCTCCGCCACCGCGCTGCGCAGCGACGCAGCCTCCTGATGGGGATCCGCGGATGTTCGCATCACCAGCGAAAGCTGGAAAACGGGCAACAGTTGATCGCCCTGCTTATACGGCACAAACATTTCCGCAGTGGGATCGAGCCCGAGCCCCTGCGTGACGTTCGAAACCACGCCAACAATTTCCATCGTGGGCACGGTGTTGTCGGGAGTCGCGCCGAGTTGAATGCGCCGACCCAGCGGATTTTCGTTGGGAAAATAGGTTTTGGCAAAAGTCGAGTTGACCACGACGACAGACGGCGCGCGCTCAGTATCGGATCGTTGCAGATAACGCCCCTGCAGCAACGGCACGCCGAGCGTCTCGAAATAATTGGAAGTCACGGCGCAATAGCCCGCGGCAACATACTCGTGCGGACTTTTCGGCGGATGCCCAGTAACGTTGAAGTGGATGATGCTCCCTCCGCCGCTGACCGGAAGATACGAAGCCGCCGCGGCCGAGCGGACTCCCGGCAAAGTTTGCGCGCGATCAACGAGACGATCGTAGAAACCGTAGCGCTGCTCGGGCTGTGCGTACGCGGTTTGCGAGACCGGCAAGTCGGCAACGAAAAGGTGATCGGCCTGGAATCCAATCGGCGTGTCTTGCATGCGCTCAAAACTACGCAGCAGCAATCCCGAGCCGACGAGCAGCAACATCGCCAGCGCGATCTCGGTGCAGATCAAAGCGCCGCGAAGGCGATGATGCCCGGGGCCGGCCGTCGAACCGCGCGAGCCTTCGTTCAGCGTTTCGCGCAGATCGAGTCGCGTCGTGCGCAACGCCGGCGCGATACCAAACAAAAGCCCGGTGATCACCGACACGACCATCGTGAAAATCAAAACAGGGCGATCGAGCGTAACGTCGAAAACAAGCGGCACCGAACCCGCGGAGATTTTCAGCAACGGGCCGAGCGAAGCTTGCGCAAAAAACAGCCCGAGCACACCGCCCGCCACCGACAGCAGCACGCTCTCGGTCAGCAGCTGCCGAATCACGCGACCCCGGCTCGCCCCCATCGAAGTCCGAATCGCCATTTCTCTTCCGCGCCCCGCTGCCCGCGCAAGCAGCAAATTCGCTACGTTCGCGCACGCGATCAGCAACACAAACGTCACCGCGCCGAGCAGCAACATCAGCGCCGGCCTCACGTTTTGCACCATTTGCCCTTGCAGCGACACGACGTCGGCGCTCGTGCCCGTGTTGTAGTCCGGATACTGCTGCTCGAGCCGCTTCGTGATTCCAATCATCTCCGTGCGAGCTTGGTCGCGCGAGACGCCGGGCTTCAGCCGGCCGATCACGATGATGCCAGGATGCCAGTTGCGATCGTCGGGCAGCGTCGCCGCCCACGGAGTGAACGGCAAAAAAACGTCGGCAGGCTGCAGCAGCTCAAATCCCGCCGGCATCACGCCAATAATCGTGTAAGGGCGCGAATCGAGATCGATTGACTTGCCCATCGCGTCCGCCGCTCCGCCAAATTGGCGCTGCCACAATCCGTAACTCAAAATCGCCACCGGCGGAGCTCCGGCGCGATCTTCGTCCGCGCGAAAGGTGCGGCCAACGCGCGCTTCGACTCCAAGCAGCGAGAACATCGGCGCCGTCATCATGCGAGCGCTGAGCCGCTGCGGCTCGCCCGCACCCGTGAGCGTGATCGTCGTCCCGCGCGTCGCTTCCAGCGTTTCAAACGACGAGCTTTGCGCGCGCCAATCGACGTAATTTTGAAAAGATGTGCTGATGACTGGAAACGGGCTTTTTTCCGCGACGAGAATCAGGCGTGACGGATCCTTGTATGCGAGCGGGCGCAACAAAACTGCGTTCACGACGCTGAAGATGGCTGTGTTCGCGCCGATGCCGAGTGCGAGCGTCAGGATCGCGATCGCCGTGAACGTGGGCGTTTTCGCCAACAATCGGATCGCGTAACGGAGGTCTTGCAGGAGCGTCTGCATCGGGAACCTCGATGGAAACTGGACTTGAGTGGCCGCCGGCCTTCGCCGTCGAGCTTTCGCTATTCAGGCGGACGAACCCTTTCGGGGTTTTGACGCGGCAGCGCCAGGAACGTTTCCGGCGAAAACGGCGCGCGCAGAGTGACAACGCTGAGCGCCGGCCTTTCCGCGATCGAGACGGTTACTTCGCCTTCGGGCGATTCAGATATTTTTCGTACTCCGCTTTGTGCTTGTTGTCGGTGGACGTGAGCTGTCCTTTGATAAACAGGTAGCGGACGTCCGTCGTCAGCTCGAGCGGGTCGCCGTTGGTCACGATAATGTTGGCGATTTTTCCGGTTTCGAGTGTGCCGATTTGATCCGACAGCCCGAAGATTTGCGCCGGGTAAATCGTGACGGCTTTCAGCGCCTCGTCATACGCGAGGCCGTGCGCAACAGCGTTTGCCGCTTGTTGACCAAGCCGGCGCGCGAACGAATTATCGAAGCTGCCGAACGCGAATTTCACATGTGCATCGGCAAGTTCCGCCGCTATGGTCATCGACCGATCATAGGGATCGTCTTCGTTGAGCGGCTCGGTGAGCGTGGGCTGGAGGATGACTGGAATATTTTTGGATCGCAGTAAATCCTTCACCTTGTACGACTCCGCGCCACCGGCGAGGATCATCTTGATTTTCTGTTTGTCGCAAAAATCGACGGCGCTGCGAATCTCTCGCGCGCGGCTGGCGAAAACCAAGACAGGGAGCTCGCCGCGTATCACCGGTACAAGCGCTTCCAACTTCAAGTCGCGTTGATATTCCGCCGGGCCGCCGTGGCCCCACGCCACCGCGTAGTGACGCGCGTTGTCGAGCCAATCGGAAAGCTCGTCAACCTGCTTGTCGTACTCCTGCTTCGCTTCGGTGTAGGGCTTCTGCTTGCGCGTAAACGTCGAGAAATCGAGCGACTCGGTGTCGATTGTCGGCCAGTCGATGACCATCGCGACGCTCTTCTTGATGAGCATGTCGTTGATCGTCCAGCCGGCGAGATGAATCGCGGACGCTTGCCCGCCGAACAAATTCGCGCCTCCGCGCGAATCGAAACCGCCGCTCGCCGGAACGGCAAGAACCTCCGTGATGCCGGCGGCGCGCGTAACTGGGATGTGCTCGCTCGACGGCAGAACCGCGTCGGCCGCAACCGCGTCGGGGTTGATCGTGCCGGTTTCCGTGGTATCAACCGTGGCGCTTACCGCCGAAATTTCGCTCAGACCGATTTGCGTGACCGGATCGAACAACCCGGGATATACCTGCAAGCCCTTGCCGTCGATCACTTGCGCGCCCGATGGAACGTCAACATTCGTTCCAACGGCAGCGATTTTTCCATCCTTGATCACCAGGACACCGTCTTCGATTGGCGCGCCAGCCAAAGTGAATATCTTCGCGTGAGTGATCGCGACCGTTGTCGCCGGTTCCTGTTGCGCCAACGTCGCAGCCCCGCAAACCAGCGTAGCTGCGGTTGCCATCATGCCGATACGTCGGAAGGGGTTGAGCTTCACAGCGCACCTCCGAACCCTGCGGCATCGCTCTGGGGTTTGGCCTTTTCGTCCGGCTTTTTGTCTCCAGGTTTCGCGTCCGACTTTTTCTCGTCTTTCTGTTCTTTCTTTTCCTTTTCGATCAGCGCCTTCTTTTCTTTCTCGAGATTCGCTCGATCCGCCAGGTCTTTCTGGCGATCAAACAAAACGCGGCCATCGACGAGCGTCTTCTGCACCACAGCGTAGGCGCTGAGCGGATCATGATTGTAGATAACGAGGTCGGCGTCTTTGCCGGTATCGATCGAACCGACGCGCTTGTCGATGCCGAGTTGGAGCGCGGGATTGATCGTGACCAGCTTCAATGCCTCGTCGCGCGACAAACCGCCGAACTTGATCGTTTTCGCGGCTTCCTGATTCAGGTGTGTCGCTTCCTCGGCGTCATCGGAGTTGATCGAGACGATCACGCCGCGTTTCGTCATCAGTGCGGCGTTGTAAGGAATCGCGTTCCACGCCTCTTCTTTATACGACCACCAGTCGGAGAACGTAGAAGCGCCTACTCCGGCCGCGGCTAATTCATCGGCTACCTTGTAGCCTTCAAGAACGTGCTGGAGCGTGCGCACTTTGAATCCAAACTCCTTCGCAACGCGCAGCAACATCAGGATTTCGTCTTCGCGGTAGCAGTGCGAATGAACGTAACGCTTCCCTTCCAGTACTTCGACGAGCGGATCGAGCCTTAAGATCGCGGCGCGGCGCAATCAGATTTTTCTCGCCGCCGGCGGAACGTTTGTTGTAGTCGTCCCACGCTGCCTTGTAATCGCGAGCTTCAGAAAATGCACCGCGAATCGTTTCTTCCACGCCCATGCGGGTCGCGGGATAGCGCGATTCGCGTCCGCGTCCGCCGAAGTTGGAGTGCTTTGGGTTTTCGCCGAGCGCGAATTTGATTCCCGGCAGCGCCCCTTCAAACGGCAACTTGGAAGCAGGCTGGCCCCAGCGCATTTGATCACTACAGTCTGGCCGCCGATCGGATTCGCGCTGCCATGCAGAATATTCGCCGTTGTGACGCCGCCCGCGAGATCGCGATAGATGTCGATGTCTTCGGGGTTCAGCACATCGGCCGTATTTGCGATCGACGACACCGAGATACTGCCTTCGTTCACATCGCCATCGATCGCGATGTGCGAGTGGCAATCGATGATGCCAGGCATAACGAACTGGCCGTTGGCGTCGATCACTGCGCGTCCTTGGGTGCCTTTAACGAATCGCCGCCGACTTCGGCGATCTTGCCATCCTTAATAAGGATGGAGCCGTGCTCGATGGTGCCGTGCGACACCGTAAGAATCGTCGCGTTTTGAATCAGAATGATCGGCGCGGCTTCAGGGGCCGGCGTCGCATTCGGTTGCGCGGCGAAAAGTTTCGATGCGCTTAGTGCGAAAGTCCCTGCAACGGCGATGGTGAGTGCTGCAACGAGTCGCTTGTTCATAGTTGGGTTATTCATCGCGGGCTCCTCACATCCGCGGCGACATCTGCGGCGACATCTGTGGCGATTGATTTTTCGCTGGGCTTCGCTCCGGTGAAGTCGATGTCAATGCCGACGCTGGCTATGTGAATGTTCCCTTTCATCGCTTTTCCATCGAAGGTGCCGGAAAAAATCACATCGCTCGGCGAATCTTCGACCGGAAGGTTGATCTTGAAGCTGAATTTGTCGGCGCTCAGATTGCCCTCGATGATGTCGGAATTGCCGTGCTTGCTTTCGACGGTGCCGGAAAGCGAACCATCGGAGGCCATCGAAATATTCGCGGTGGCTTCGTCCGGACCTTCGGGCGAAGTAAACGTCAGTTTCCATTTGCCGGTCAGATCGCCCTTGGGCGGATCTTTCGGTTTTTCGGGCTCGTGAATCGTATATTTGCGGCCATCGACGAAAACGTACTTGATTTTTGTTTTCTCGCCGAAGATATCGCCGTCGGCAACAACGAGGTTGGCGATCTTGCCTTTCTCGATGGAGCCAAGACGATCCGAAACGCCAAAGATTTCAGCGGAAGACAACGTGAGGGCGCGAAGCGCAGCGTCGGCACTCAGCCCTGCGTCGATCGATTTTTTTGCGGCTTTCAGCGTGTCCTTCGGACTGGTCGCGCCGCCGGAATAGAACGCGAATTTCACGTTGGCTTTCGCCAACGCGGCCGGAGATGACGGCGCGCGATCGCGGAACCGAAGCGTTTGCAGCGTCGGAGTTCTGTCGGGATCGGCGTCTTTCTCGCCCTCAGGCCATTTTAGATTGACCAGCATAGGCAATTTCTTTGCGGCGATTTCGTCGGCTACTTCGTAGCCCATCTGTCCGCCATAAAGGACCGCGGGAACGTGCCAGCGATCGACGAGCTCGAACGAGCGGCGAATCTGAATCGTCGTGTTCGCGGGAATCAGAACGACGGCGTGATCTTCCAGCGCATCTGCGAGCGCGGAGTCTGTGCGGTCGTAGCGAGGACGCGCCATACCGCGTGGATTTTTGTCGTAGATCGATTCGGCTCGGCCGCTCCATTCCGTATCGAGCCAGACCTGATGCACGTAGCCGAGCGTGCCCATCAGCGAACCGGGAAAGCTGGCGAAACTTCCCGGCGGCTGCAACGTAACGGGAATTGCGACTGGCGATTTCACCACGAGATCGCCGTTGCGTTCACCACCAAGATCGAGCAGTGCCGCTTGCCCCGGAAAAATTCCACCTCGATTCGCAGACACGACCGTAGTGAAGCCGCCGTCGCGCCAAGTTTGGATGCGCTTGTCGCTCAGCGTTGCTTCGCCGGCGGCGTCGCGCCACGGCGTCGATGCCGGGCGATCTTCAGGACCGCGCGAGCTTGGAGCGGCTGGGCGCGCGCCTTCCGCTCCCGGCGGCGTGACGAGGCCAACGTCGGTGAACGAATCGATCAGCCCGGGATAAACGGTGAGGCCTTTGCCGTCGATCACCCAGGTTTCTTGCGGGAAGTTCACGTCTTTGCCGACGGCGGTGATCACGCCGTGCGCGATGATCACGGTGCCGTTCTCGATGCGCGGGCCGGATACGGGCACGATGGTCGCGCCGCGAATGGCGAACGTTTGCGGCTCGCCTCCCTGCGCTGCGGCGCGCTGAGCAACGGCGGCGCTGAGCAGCAACGCAATGGCCGCAGCGGCAACGATTGAGGCAAGTGTGGACGCTGTTGCGGAGACAAACGACAAACTTCGACGCGACAAACTTCGGCGCAGGACGCGATGCATTCGAGACTCCCTCAGTTGGGTTGCGTGGAGGACGCGGACCCGGACGTTGGTGTTGTAGACGGATGAGGCTAGTGGGAAGTTACAGGAGTGTCAAGGCGCGGTCGAGCAACTCGGAACTCTCGCGCTCAGATTCGGTAGCGCTCAACGATCTCCGGATCGGCGTCGAAGAGACGCAGACGATCGGGCGCTTTGAGCGTCTGCGAGAATTACGAAGGTTCATGGAACTTTTGTGTGGATGCTTCCGTATTGCCTACCAATAGGAGCAGTTTCGGGCTGCTATGGGGTCGCCATAGGAGCGATGCCGGGAGAAATCAATGGGTGACAAAACGGACGTCTGGCAAGGGACGCTGGCGCTGATGGTGCTGAAAACGCTGGAGATGCTTGGGCCGCTGCACGGTTATGGCATCGCGCGGCGCATCGAGCAGACCAGCGGCGATTTGCTGTCGGTGAATTACGGCACGTTGTATCCGGCGCTGCTCAAGTTGGAGCAGGAGGGATACATCGATTCCGAGTGGGGCGTGTCGGACAACAACCGCAAGGCGAAGTTTTACCGGCTGACGCGCGCGGGGCGGAAGCAGTTGGCGAGAGAGGCTCGCGAGTGGTCGCAAGCGACGGAAATTTTGGCGCGATTTTTGGCGGCAGGAGACGCTCGTTAGAGCGATTGGAGAGGAGCGGCGATGAGAAGGATTCGAGCGTGGTTTTTGCGGCTGGGGAATTTTTTCGGTCGATCGCGCGCTGCGGAGCAGGACTTTGCGGATGAGATGCAGAGCAATCTGCAGATGCACATCGATGAGAACTTGCGGCGCGGGATGAGTGCGGAAGAGGCGCGGCGACGACGCGCTGATGCGGTTGGGCGGCGTGGCGCAGACGGAAGAGATCGTGCGAGATCGGCGCTCGCTGCCGGCGCTGGAATCGTTCGCGCAGGACTTTCGTTTTGCTGTGCGGATGTTGCTGAAGAATCCGGGATTTACTTTGACGGCGGTGCTGATTCTTGCGTTGGGAATCGGCGCGAACACGGCGATGTTCAGCGTTGTGCGCGCTGTGCTGTTGCGGCCGCTGGATTATTCGCAACCGGATCGAATCGTGCGCGTCGTTACGCTGTGGCAGAAATCAGGGCATCAAGGGCAAGTGTCCGCGCCGGATTTTCATGATTGGCACGATCAGAGCACCGCGTTCGAGCACATGGCGATTTACGCGAACAACGAAATGCCGGTCTCGGTCGGCAGCGGCGCGAACGCGACTGCGGAATTTCCGATGGCGACAGCGATCGCTTCGGACTTTTTTGAGTGCTTCGGAATCGAGCCCGTCGTTGGGCGAAAGTTCACCTCGGAAGACATCAAGGTTGGCAGCGCGGGAGCGGCGATCGTTAGCTACGGATTTGCTGTTCGCAATTTCGGTGAGGCGCACGCTGCGCTCGGCAAAACTTTGGGAGTCGGGGGAAAGACGATCGATGTCGTTGGCGTGATGCCGGTTGGGTTTCGATTTCCCGAGAACACCGATGTGTGGATTACCGAAAGTATTTTTGGCGAAGAGACGCCGTCGCGTTCGGCGCACAACTATCGCGTCGTCGGCCGGTTGAAAGAAGGCGTCGATGTGGCGCAAGCGCAAACGCAGATGACGGCGATCGCGGCGCGGCTTGAAGAAAAATATCCGGACTCGAACAAGACGAAGAGTGCGAGCGTTGCGCGGCTGCGGGATTTTCTGGTGAGCGACTACCGGTTGACGCTGCTGGTGATGCTGGCGGCGGTTGGTGTGGTGTTGCTGATCGCGTGCGCGAATCTGGCGAACATGTTGCTGGCGCGTGCCGTTGGGCGGACGCGGGAGATTGCTATTCGCGCGGCGATGGGCGCGGGACGCGGACGCATCGTGCGGCAACTCGTTACGGAAAGCATCGTGCTCGCGCTGGTTGCAGGCGCCGTCGGCGTGATTCTGGCGTATTGGGGAGCGAAGACGCTGGTGGCGCTGGCTCCTGGGGATGTGCCGCGACTGAGTGAGACGGGGATCGATGGCGGCGTGCTGTTGTTTGCGTTTGGACTGTCACTCGTTGCGAGTCTCGTGTTTGGGCTCGCGCCGGCGCTCCAGGTTTTGCGCGTCGATTTGAATTCGGCGTTGAAGCAGAGCGTGCGACGCGCGGGGGGCGGGACGCTGGCGGATCGCTTGCGGCAAGGTTTAGTTGTCGCTGAGATCGCGCTGTCGGTGATTCTCGTTGCTGGGGCCGGGCTGCTCATCAAGAGCCTCGTTGCTTTGCAAAATGTGGAACTAGGAATTACTTCGGATCGAATCGTGATGGCGGAGACGAGCGTGCCTTCGGTCGATCTTGATTCAGCGAGGCGCGGCATTCGCTTTTATTCGCAGCTGATTCCGGAATTGCGGGCGCTGCCCGGTGTGCGCGGTGCAGCGGGAACCACGATGGTTCCGGGATATACGAGCTCGAACGGAATTTATTTCGTCGATCATTTGCCGACGAGTTTCGACATCACCGGACCGAATGCGATTTTTACGGTGATGACGCCGGATGCGTTTGCGACGATGGGGATTCCGTTGAAGAACGGGCGCGATTTTAACGATGCCGATGGTTACGATGCGCCGTTCACCGCGGTCATCAATGAGGCGCTGGCGCGGCGCTCGTTTCCGAATGAAGATCCGATCGGGCGCGAGATTTATTGCGGGCTCGATTCGATGAAGCCGATGAAGATTGTCGGCGTCGTCGGCAATGTGCGGCAGCAAGGACCTACGAGCGAGCCGGAGGCTGAGATCTACATGCCGTATTTGCAGCATCCGCAGCCGGCGACGAACATGCGCGTGATTGTGCGGACGAACGCGGAGCCTGGCGTGATTACCGCGGCGATGCGCGAACGGATGCGTGTGATCTCGCCGGACGTGCCTGCGAAGTTTTCGACGATGGAGCAGGCGCTGGCTGAAAATATTGCGGCGCCGCGATTCCGGACGCTGCTGCTGGGAATTTTTGCGGGGCTGGCGGTTTGCTTGGCGCTCGCTGGGGTGTACGGAGTGATGTCGTACGTCGTGGGGCAGCGGGCGAATGAGATTGGGCTGCGCATGGCATTGGGCGCTAGCCCGAGCGAGATTTTGCGGCTCGTGTTGCGGCAGGCGCTGGTGCTCGCCGGCATGGGGATTGTGATCGGGTTTGCCGGGGCGGCGGCGGTGACGCGGTTGTTGACGAGCATGTTGTTTGGGGTGAAGGCGACCGATCCGGCGACTTATGCCGCGGTGATTGGAATTGTGCTGGTGGCGGCTTTGCTGGCCAGCTACATTCCGGCGCGGCGGGCGATGCGCGTTGATCCGATGGTGGCGCTGCGGTACGAGTGAACGGAGCGACAAAGCGAAGTAAAGAAGCAACGAAGTAATGATGTAACGAAACGGCGGGAGAAACGGCGCCCCCCTCCCCCCCCGGGTGTTTTTTGCAAGAATGTGATTCTATGGGTGTTAGAGACGCGCTGGTGTCAAGAGTGTGATTCTAAATGGGATATTGGGGCGCGACTCTAAGAGCTTGATTCCAGGGGAGATGCGGGCGTCCCAAAATGGAACGAGCGGCGGGTTTGGCCGCCGCTCGCAGTATTTCACGGAAGTTATATTACCACCGCGGCACTATCGGAGTCAAGAGCCAAGACCTTTACCCAGTGGCTGCGGCTCTCGATGACGCGACCCAACCGCGATTCCTCGACATGAGATGCTGTTGCGTCGCTCTATTGAGAGCCCGAACATTGGGAGGAAGTGGGCCATTGTAGTTCTACGTCAGATGCATTCGAATCAAAGGTATAGGCGATAGTCCAGGTTCCGTCAATTCACGTAGACGTTGACTGCGATTCGATCGCCGGGATACCTGCGGTTATAGAGATAATATCCCCCGCCGAAGTACTCGATAGAGACGTCGTCGTTGTCGTACCAGTCGTCCGACCAGTATTCGGGCCATGGATCAACAAGGCTGAACCAGTAGCCGCCGTACTGAAAACGAGGATAGCCGCTGACGACCACTACCGGTTGCCTGTAAATTCGGAAGTAGTGACTACGGCCAAAGGATCCCCGGTACCGATCGTCGGGTATGCGATAGCCACTATAGCCGCCTCGTTGCTGCCAGCTGCGGTGTTCCGATTGCCAGGTTCTTGCCCGATGTTGCTGCCAAACGTCCCGCTGTTCCTGATTTGAACGCGAACGCATGTTGACGTCCCGTTCGCGCTGCTGTCTCTGCCTGCGCTGATCGTCATTTTGTGCTCGTTGTTGCTGTGCTCGCTGTTGCTCTCGATTTTGAACTTGCTGCTGCCGGCGATCATCTTGGACGCGTTGTTGCTGTGCCCGTTGCTGTTGCTGTGTTGCTGTTGTGCGGCCTGTTGCTGTCGATTTTGTTCGTTGTTGTCTGTCTCGATCTCGTTGCGCGCGTTGTTGCTGTTGTTGCTGTGCGGCCTGTTGCTGTCGATTTCGGTCTTGCTGACTGTCTCGATCTTGTGTGTGTCGTTGCTGTTGTTGCTGTGCAGCCTGTTGCTGTCGATTTCGATCCTGCGGGGCGCGCTGTTCTCTGCTCTGGTCTCGTTGCTTGTCTTGCGGTGGTGGCTGTGGTGCGGACTGTCGGTCCCGCTGCTGTTGCGCTTTATCTTTATCTTGATGGACTGGTTGCTGCGCGTAAGTCACAGCACAGGCACTTAGAACGAACAACACAACCGTACTCCTGACAAACTGAATAGGTTTCATGACCTTCTCCGTCTTGCAGGTCGTCTCGTGGGGGGTGTCTACAAGCTAGTGCGTTGCAGAGAAGCCGGACATAAGCGCTAATGGGTACGGATGCAGGGGGTTTCCGGTAGAAACAAGAATTCCAGGAGAAGGCCCCTCTTGAGCTGCACCTCTGCCGAAGCGTTTGCCGGTCAGGATTTACGGAGCTTTAGCGGCCATTTTCTTCTTTTTCGCGGCTATGGCCCGCAGCATCAGCGGGTGCGCTACCTTCAGAGTGGCAGCATGCGGCTTGAGGTGATCGTAAATCCAGCCCGTGAACATCGTCGCTTCCATCGCCGCGCTCCACGGCTGTGGCAGCGAGCGCATCCAGTGGTCCAACTCCAGACGTGTTGCGGAAATCGATCCCTCGGCATGAATCCGGCCACTGCTGTCCTTCACGCAGTAGCTGATCTTGCGCTTGTGAACATCCAGGCCGATGTAATACATAGGTTGCATGGGGGAGCCTCCTCGGTGTTTCTGAATCAGCGTCCGCTGAGTTCAGCTTTTCTACACCAAGCGCTCCTCCTTCGACCTATACATTCAAACTTATCGGGAGTTAGCCCTATCGGGTCGGCCATTGCCACGGTGGTTGGTCGATTCGCTTCGCGCCTACAATCCGGGTTTCACCGAACGTCTTTTCTAACCGAACGGAGTGACAACCGTTATCTTCATTCAAGGCCGCTATCAACTGAGCAGCATGTGTCACCACGATCATCTGGGATCTTTTCGCCGCTCGTGCGATCAGGCGAGCAAGGGGGCCAAGCAGACTCGGGTGCAGACTGGTCTCGGGTTCGTTTAGAACCATTAGGGAAGGAGGTCGCGTCGTCAGTAGGGCCGCGATCCAGAGGAGGTATCGCAGCGTTCCATCCGACAACTCGCCGCTATCCAGCGGCCTAAGCAAACCATGTTGTTTCATTTGAACGGTATAGCGCCCTGAGTTCGCAGCTATGACTACTTGGCTTCCAGGGAAAGCATCGTCAACCGCCGCGTCGAGTGCAGCACGATCGCCGAATTGTCGTATCGTTTCCAGCGCGGCGGCTACATCGCTTCCGTCATCACAAAGAACTGGCGTGTACGTCCCAACTTGCGGAGAGCGGGCTGGCGCACTAGCGTCAGTTCGGAAATGGTCGTAAAACCTCCAGGCACGAATCGATTCTCGAAGGGTGAGCATTTCAGGCGCATCCTTCGGATCGGCGGCCTGCAACAACATCGTGTCAAATGGCGACAGGTGTTCGGCGACTACATTCCATTCACCGTCTTTGTTTCGGATTCGCACAACAGGTCCCCGGCGTTCGGCAAGAATCGTTGACGGACGGGGAAGAGGACCGTGCCAGATACACTCTTGCTTCACTACGGGATCGAGTTGCAGTGCCGTCGTGCCCGCAGCTGGAACACCCAAATCGATCAAATATCCGAAGGCGTCGCTTGCGAACCCGAGGCACAAATTTGCCCGGTCTCTTTTTAGGGTTCCCTCAACGGGATGCTCTCCCTGCTTTACCGAGCGCGAGATCGATTCGGGACCGGCCCAAAGGGTGGATTGAAGGCCGCCTTCACGGGCCAGAGACGGTATAACGCGGCCCTGTGATGTATCCGCGAGTAAGCGAATTGCTCGATAGAGACTGGATTTACCACTTCCGTTGGCGCCGGTGACTACATTCAAATCCTTCAACGGTAGAACCAACTGTCGTAGTGATCGGTAGTTGGAAATTGCCAAGACGGTGAGCACTGGGAGATTGTAATCCGACTGGTGAAGTCTTGATTAGTGCTTGATTAACGCCATAACCGGACATGTACCTGAGGACCAGTGCTCCACTTGTCCGGTAACGCGACTTATCGGGCACAGGCGTGCCGACTTCGTCATTTGCAACAAGCTTTGGTGAGTTCATCCCCCATTTTATTGTGAGCTTGATGAATCTAATAGGGAGGCCAATTTTTCAGCGCCAGAGAGGAGC
This sequence comes from uncultured Acidobacteriota bacterium, assembly GCA_963785605.1. Lineage (GTDB taxonomy): Bacteria > Acidobacteriota > Terriglobia > Acidiferrales > UBA7541 > Acidiferrum. Next base: position 361,283 of record CAWAWE010000001.1, read on the forward strand.
AAGTCGGACTACGAGGATGTTCAGATTCAACGCGCTCGCAGACTCTCGAACCATTCCTGGGCTTTAACGGCCGACCGAGGAACGCGGGAACGATTGAGTTTGTAAAGCTTCTTTCTGATACCGTGAAGCTCTTTCCCACTCTCGACGAATGGGATGAGCCGGGCCGCCTTACGTTGAAGCTTTGAACGGTGTTCTTTGAACCGGAATCCGTCATCTGGGCGATATTGTGCCCACGCTATCGAATGAACAAATCCAGAGGGACCAAATCGATCTGACGTAAGTACTTGTTCAGCGAAAACCCTTACCGGTCCGGGAAACTGATTCAGTGCATCGTGGAATGCGACGACACCGTTCGGTACGAGGTACGGCAAGAAGGAATTGAGGTCATCACTTGCACCCTTAAAACTGTGATCACCATCGATCCATAGAATACGAATTGGGCGATTCCACGATTTAGCCACTTCTGTTGAATAATCAACCAGCGGCTCCACGAATTGCTCTACCGAATTCGACTTCAATGCATGGAGAAACTCTTGGTAAGACGAAGCCTTGGCAGCACCTGAATGATCCAAGAGAATGGGTGAGTTGTGCGGATCGATGGCAACAACCGGACCTCTGCCATAGTGAGACGCCACCTTCGCGAGCATCACCGTTGAACGTCCCTTGAAGCTTCCAATTTCAACTATTGTGCCAGTAGCTGGAACACAGGCGGCCAAGATGCCTAAAAACAGCGCTTCATTCTGCTGAAGATGTCCAGGGACCTTTTCGGTCGCTTTCCAGGCACTGCTGAGAAGGGAGTCAAGATCAGCCGGTATGTTTATGATTGCCAGAGCAAATTCTCCTGTAAGCGATAGGATGGTTCAAGAAGTGCCCGCAGACCATCAAGGAAGCTTCTCCCGACGGCTGCCTTCAAGAATTAAGTGTAAGCGCAAAATGCTGAAAGGCTCATGGATTAAACGAGGGAGTCCGTGTCAAAGCACGTCGTGCCCTCAACCGTGATGGTCTGATGGAAAAGTCGTCATTGGGGTGCGATCACCGGACGGTGAGCGACATTCGCGAGTGATCTGTCGATCCCTTCGAGTTCGCCTCGCAGTTCCCCGAGCGTCATTTCCTCCGACCGGAGCCTTTGCTCCGCGTCGGCATGCTGCGCTCGGGCGGATTGCTCTTCGATCTGAAGGGCTTCAAGACGCGACCGGAACTCGGCGAGAGTTGTCTCTACAGCCTTCTTTTGCGCTGGTGGCGCGTCTTCGCTTGTTTGAAAGTCTTCGTCCTGTTTTATATTCTGCTCCACCATTTTGCGGTCAATCTGCACCCTATTCAGGGAAGCTTGAGTGTTATCGAAGCGCTGCGCTGCCCGAGCGACCGCCGCTTCTTCGTCTTGGAGTCGATAAACCAATATCTGTGCTCGCTGAGTGACAGCGTTCGTCATACGGAGATCCTCATGTATTTGTTGAACCTCTTTTAAAAGCGCTTGCAGGGTCTGAGAATCGCTCGTCCCTGTCTGGGCAAAGCAAGTGAGAGAAAAAATCACCAGCGTGGCAACACTCAGGATGATTCGGCGCATCACAGCCTCCATAAAAGCAACGATTCCTGCTGTTCGGATCGCGGCACACCATAACACAACGTCCACAGCCCCGTTGTCTTCTGCGACACTGGTTAGAATACTAACCAAAATGTTCTCACTAGTGGCGAATCGCGGCCATCTTTCACCGCTTCTTTGCCATTTAGTCAAATCACTCCGCTTTGTGTGTTGAGCCCAAAAAACTATGGTTCGGCAGGTCCTTGGGATCGTCGTGCTCTTAAAAATAGAATATTAAGTGATTTGAAAGACAACCACCTTTAGCTTTTATACCTAATTGTTTATCACTGGCAGTAGAACGACTTCGCCCCCAAAGGGCGTCTCAATCCAAGGAGAAAGGTCGGGTCCCGATGAATAATAAATGGTTGCTAGCAATCTTCATAGCACTGCTGACGCTCAGCATGAGTCCACGGTCTCAGGCTGCGATTCCTGTTTGCTTCGTCGCAGCCAATGGTCCCACGGGTCTAGCAGTCGATACCGCACACTCGTCGATCTGGGTCGCAAACTGGAACGGCGGTACTGTGTCGGAAGTGGATCAGGTGGGTTGCGGCATCATTCGCTCGGTCCACGTTGGAGTGAACCCTGACGGTGTCGCCATTGGCGGTAACAACGTCTGGGTGGCTAACTTCGGCGGTAACACCGTCACGGAGATCAACTCCACTACCGGTGCCGTTATAAATACGTTTGCAGTCGGTTCGGGTCCCCGTGGGGTAGCTATAGACAACCAAGGTAAAGTTTGGGTTTCTAACTACAACAGCAACACAGTTACGGTGCTCAACGGTGGACCTATCGTGACACACACAACTGGCTCCGGACCGTACTTCCTGACCTTCAACTCAACAGATGGAAACGTCTATGTTCCCAATCGGAACAGTAATACCGTCACCGTCATTAATTCCGTCTCTGGCGTCACAGTCAGGACCGTCCCCGTTCCGACCGAGCCGCAGTTTGCGACATCCAACGGAGTGTCCGTTTGGGTCAGTAGCTATAGCAGCGCGAAAATCTCGAATATCTCCACCTCCGGTGTTGTCACATCCGGTTCCGCTCCTCACAACAGCCCCACGGGAATTTCTGTCCAGGCCAGCACTATTTACGGTGCGGAGAACAGCGGATGGGTATTTGAAATGAGTACCTCCACCCTAGTGGCGGGCGTGACAGCTCAGATTGGCAGCACGAACTACGACTGCGCCTGGGCATTCAACACGGGGACTCTTTGGGTCACCAATTTTGGTGGTAACCAACTGATCAAAGTTTCGGTACCGTAGCCAAGAAGAAGGAGAGGGAGGGGGAACTTCGCGACTGCGAAGCCCCTTTTCTTTTTTTTCTTTTCTTTCAGGCCAACGCACGCTAGATGGCCGCAAGTCCGTTCATCCTTCACCGACATCACTGCCTGATTAACGCCGTTACCGGTAAAGTGGATCGGAGCAACGCGAGCCGCCATCACCCACCGATCACAGTAATTTTGTATATGAGCAGAATGACTACGGCCGGCAGCGCGATCAATGCGGACAGTGTGTAGCGTCGGCAGAAGTACAAGGTCACGCCTGCCCAGCAGAAGCAAGCAGCTATTAAGGCGCCACCAACATACGGCGCAGCGACAGCGGCTGAGAAGCTCGTGCCAAGGATGTGCCTCAGCCGGAAGAACTCTCCTAGTGTCCTTATTACGATGAGGAATTGAACCGTATCCCTATCTGGGCCCAGCGTTCTCTGGTCACGGGGATATTCTAGCCGGATGTGCAACGCTCGGCGACAAATCGCCGTTACGCTCATCACACTGGGCACTGTCACTTCCCGCGAGGTCGCCAAAACGGAAGTAATCGCCTAAGTCCTGGTAAACGCCGTAACCGGACATGTGCCTGAGAACCAGTACTCCACTCGTCCGGTAACACGACTATGGGGAATTACCTAACGCCGTCGCACTAGGGTCCATTCCTCTTCTTCAGTTCCGTGGGAAGCTGTCGGCGGTGGCGGGGAGGGAGCCTTCCAGCATGGGGATGTTGAAATATTGGGGTCGGGCTTTTTCCCAGGGGACCATGCTGAGGCCGGATGGATCGTAGAGGATGCGGCCGGCGCGAATCGTCATTCGCGCGACGATCTGCGATGTGCCTTCCATCTTGGCGTAGCCACTGTCAACGTAACCGAAGTGGCCGTGCAGTTCTTCGAGGACAGCGACGTCGGCCTCCTTGCCCAACGATAAAGTGCCAAGCTCGGGCCGGTGAATTTCGCGCGCCGGATTGACTGTGGAACGCCGGATCAAATCATTCAGCGGAACGCCCATGCTCAAGAATTTGGACATGACATTGCTCATGCTCACGATCGTGAAGTCTCCCGTGTGCAAATCCGTGGACATGGAATCGGGAATGAATCCCTGCTTGACGGCCGGCACCGCATTGCGAAACCAGAAACTTCCCGCGCCGTGGCCGACATCGAAAATCACGCCGCGGTTTCGGGCCTGCTCCAAGATGGGATTGAGCTTGCCGTCCACGATGATGGGAAATTGCTGTGCGAACACATGGGTATGAATGTCGCCGGGGCGCGCCTTTTGCAGGATCAGATCCGCGTAAGTTCTTTCTGGGCGCGGCCAAAAATCGTACATCACCGGGACCTTTGCGGCTTCGGCGCAGGCGATGGCCCGGTCCACCGCGGCCCACGTTGGATGCACTTCGTCTAAAGGTCTTTGGGTCCAGTAGTGAGCGGTTTTTACGCCGACAATGATGTCGGGATATTTCTGAATCGTGTCGGCGCAGCGCTTCACGTTCATCTGATCGACGCTTTGTTCCAAGCCACCTTTCATTCCGTCGGAGACGATGTTGAGAAAGGCGAGCACGCGGACTTTTGCGTGGTCGATGACTTCTTCTTTCTCTTGTAAAAATGTGTCGGCGCCCGCGCTTCCGGCGTCCACGATCGTCGTAACTCCGGACTGCAATGCGAGGTCGGCTGGAACTCCGTACGGAACGAGTGGTCCGCGAGGATCGGCGGATGCAAGGGTGGCTGCGGAGAGGACTTCGTGACTTGGTGCGTCGGGCGAGAACCAATTGAGCGGCGCGCCTCCGTGGCCGACGTGGTAATGAATATCGATCAGGCCGGGTGTGACGTAGAGGCCCGAGACGTCCACAACTTTGCCGGCTTGATTGGTGGGGATGTCCTTCTCGACGGCTGCGATCTTTCCTGAAGAAATGCCGACGTCCATCTTTGCGTCGATTCCGTTCGCTGGATCAATGACGTGGCCGCCTTTTAGGAGCAGATCGTAGCGCGGCGCCTGCGTCTGCGAGTCAGGAGTCTGCGCCCTCGCAACCAACACACATAGAAATAATGCCGCGAGTAAAGTGGCTCGCACGGTTTTGCGCATTTTGCAGTCCTCGGTTTCTTAGATGACCGGCTTCATGCCCAACTAAATATCATGAATGTCGACGGCGTCAGCGTGCGGGAGGCGGCGGCAGTGCGCCCGCTTGATGCATTATCGCGAATCGGTCTGGGACGCCCCAATGCTCGATCAGCCTGCCGTCCCTGAACCGGCAGATATCCATCACATAGAAATTGACGGCTTTCCCAGTTCTCGTCTCTATGCCCGTGCCTCTAAGGAGTGCCCAGACTGCATCACCGACCTCCACGATCTGCTCTGGGACCAACGTAAGGTTTGACACCGTGGCACGTGCTGACGCGATTTGATCTTTGAGTGTTTCGGCGCCCGCCAGATGCGGTTTCGTGGGGTACTGATGCTCAATCAAATCAGGAGCGCAGATTTCTTCGGCGACAGACAAGTCGCCCTTGCTAAATCCGCGGTCGATAATCGTTTTGAAAAGATCGCTATTGGACACCATTCCTCCGTCGCCCGACGGCTACTCGCAATGGACGCTCGAAATTGGCCGAAATTCGGGCATCGCTTCGCTTCGGCCCCGTGGTAGAGCCGCGCTCATACAAGAATTTGCCGCGAGTTTCTTTGGTGTTCAGTTGGGTTTCTTTTTGCCGAAGAGGCCGCCGAGTTGTTGGATGGCGCCGGCGGGGTTTTGTTTGATGTTGCCGAGGGCGTTTTGTCCACCGGCAGCGGGGCCACCGGCGCAACCGCCGCCGAGTTGCGACTTCAACAAGCCTGCGGCGAGGCCGCCGACGTCGGGGATGAATTTGGGGTCGCTGGTGGTTCCTTGAATTTGAAATGGGACCGTGGTCGTGCCGCCTTTGCACTTGGTTGCGCCGCCGCCCATCACCTGGCCGAGAAGAGCTGAGGCGCCGCCTGCGACTGGGCTTGCGGTTAGCAATGCGTCCGAAACCGTCGCGGCCATCTTGAAGTCCATTTGATTTTTCGAATTGATGGTGCCGCCGCCAACGAGCGTGCCGAGCTGAGAAACGACCGCGTTGAATTGGTCGGCTTGAATTCCGTCCGGCGCGACACGGATGTTGCTGGTCATCTTTTCAATGTTCATGTCCTGGCCGGTTTTCAAGCCGGTAAGCGCCGAGACGGAAGACATCTTCGAGCCGAGGTCGAAGCCGGCGAGTTTTGCGCCGAAGAGGCCGACGTTGCCGGAGGTGACGAGCTTGTCGGTGGGACCTGTGAGATCGAGCGTGGTGCTCAGCGTTCCCGATTGAAGTGACGCACCCTTTGGCAGGTTGATGCCGAGCGCGGGCAAAAACGCCTGGAGGTCTTTGGCCGGCATTCCCTGGCCAACTACTTTGATATGGAGAACGGCGCCTTGCGCGGGAATTTCATACGTACCGGTCAAAGTGCAGGCGGCAGTTCCGATGGAGAGAACCGAAGGATTCAACACGCCGGTATTTTTCGTGAGGTTGTACGCGGTGTCGAATTTGACGGTGACCGGTTCGCCGGACGCAGTTCCACCGGCTACGAGCAAAGCTTTCGAGAGCTTCGTAGTTCCCTTCGTGGAAGCGGTGCCGTTTTCGGAGACGATGTTGCCGTCGAGATCGAGGATGCCGCCGAGTCCGGCGGAGGGATCGACGAAGCCGGTGGTGGCGAGGTTCAGCGAGTTGACGTTGATTTTGGCATTGAGCGGAGTGAGGACGGAGTTTGTTTCGTTGACGGGGCCAGCGGTGCCGTCGATTTTGAAGTTGCCGCCGCCGGGGAGATCGGCGGTGACGGTGACGGGGAATTTGGAGACGAGGGAAACGTTGGATGCGGTGACGTTGACGTTGCTGTAGCTGCTCTTTTTTGCGGAGCCGACGGAGCTGACGGTGATCTGGCCGCTCTTGAGCTCGAGTTTTTGCACGGTGAATGCTGGAGGTGCGCCTCCGGAGGCTGACGCGGGAGTCGCGGGCTTTGCCGCCGGCGTCGCAGGTGCGGCTGGAGCCGGCGCGGCTTGGGCTTGTGCTTTGGTCGGAGACGCGCCGAGGGTCGAGTAGTTCCAATCGCCGGCGGCGTTTCGAATGAGCGAAACCTGCGGGCTGTCGATGACGACGCTGGTGACGTTGAGGGTCTTCGACGTGATGAGAGGCCAGACTTCAACACCGACGTTGAACGACTTCGCAGTGAGGAACGGCGCGGAGCTGAATTTGGGATCGTCGGCGATGGAGAGATTGTCTGCGCCGAGCGAGCCGCTGAAGAGCGAGAGGCTCAGGTTGCCGATTTCGACTTTGCGGCCGAGAGCGGCGGAAGCTTGTTGTTCGATCTGCGGACGGAAACTGTTGACCGGGATCAAGAACGGCGCGATGACGATGATCAAAATCAGGACAACGATAACGATGCCAACAATCTTTAATGTGCGGCCCATGGGACCTCCGAGCGAGGTGGGAATCGAGAAACGCGAGACCTGTTGAATGCCAGATAATAGCACACCCATTTGAAGGAAGATGTGCGGCGGAAACCTGATAGGCTCGAAATTGGGTGAGCATTTCGAGCGAGATGCTGCATCTAAACGCTCACTCGCAGTGCTGCGTCTGAGAGCGGTTCGTTGAGCGGCCGCGCTCGGTTCGTTCGTCGCAAAATTCAAGGCGTTTTGGGCTTTTGGGGGACCTTCGTGGGCCAAGAATTTCGGGTAGATGTAGTGCGATTTGTGCGTGCGCTCGCGTTGATGGTGGCGACGGTGGCGATGCTTGGAACTGCAACCGCGGTGAACGCGCAGACGGACGACCACGCAGCAGCGCAAACCAGCGACCTTACCTGACGCGCCGACGCCTCAGACTCCCGCGCCGCAGACCGACGAGGGTGCGAAGGCGCAGCTCAAGCATTCGATTGAAGTGCTGGGGAAGCGATCGATTTTTTTTCCGGAATTGGCGCACGAGCGGCGGCCGCTGACTTCAAAGCAGAAATTTCAATTGGCGGTGGACGAGACGATTGCGCCGTCGCGGTTTGTCAGTTCGGCGTTTACGGCGGGCATCAGCCAGGCGCGCGATTCGCTGCCGGATTACGGGCAGGGCTGGGAGGGATACGGCAAGCGCTATGGATCGTCGGTGGCGAGCAATGCGTCGAGCCATTTGTTTGGGACGGGGCTGCTCCCTTCGCTGACCCACGAAGATCCGCGCTATTTCGTGAAAATATTTGGGAGCCCGAAGAATCGGATTCTGTACGCGATGTCGCGCGTGTTGATCACGCGGACGGATGAGGGTTATTCGACGTTTAACTGGTCGAACGTGCTGGGCGGACTGATGGCGGAGAGCCTGGCGGTGAGTTATTTGCCGGATAGCGAGCGGACGGCGGGAAAGACGTTCACGCGATTTGGCGTGCGCATGGGATTCGGCGCGCTGGACAACGTGGTGAAGGAATATTGGCCGACGATTTTCAAGAGTTTGCGGATAAATAAGATTATTCCTCCGGAACGATCGGACCCGGGGACGGTGACGCCGCAGGTTGGGCCGCCGGCGCCGCCTCCGCAGAAAGAACCGCAACGCTAGGCTGCGTTCTTTTATCAGCAGGAAGAAACGAGTGAATCGCATGATTGAACGGAACATCCGGCCCGCCGGAGCGAAGAGCGGCTACGTCCATCGTGTGATTGCAGCGTCTGCGGCGCTGTTCATTGCCTGGCTCATCTTCAGTAGCGCGTCACCTACAGTGGTCCGTTCACAAGAAGCGAAGGCGCAACAGCCCGCTGACCGAGCGGTTCGAACGTCGATGCACAACGTGAAATACCGGTTTGCGGAGAATGTTTCGGTGCAGATCAACGATCTGACCGGGGCGATTGTGCCAATCGGCGATCATCAGACGCCGGTTTTTGACGACAAAGAATCGTACAAGGTTCACATCGAAGCGGCGGAGGTGGCGATCAGCCCGCAAGATGTGGCGAATTTGCTGAACCAGTTTGTGTTTTCGCGGCCGGGGTCGCAGCTTGCGGGAATTTCGGTGGCGACGACGACGAAAGAGGGTTCGCACCACAACCACCTAAGGATCAAGGGGCGACTGAAGGATAAAGGCGGCATTCCGTTCGAACTGGAGGGGGCGCTGGTGCCGACGCCGGACGGCAAGCTGCGGTTGCATGCGGACAACATGAAGGCGCTGAAGATTCCGGTGTCGGGGTTTATGAGCGCATTCGGCATTGAAGTCGATAATTTGATCAAGTCGGGGAAAGTGCCGGGAGTGGAGGCGCAGGAGAACGATTTGATTTTCGATCTCGAGCGGATGCTGCCGACGCCGCAGATCGAAGGCAAGGTGACGAAGGTGCGCATCGAGCCGAACACGATCGTGTATACGATCGCGGAGGATACGAAGATCGCGGGCGCGCAGAAGGCGATGCCGAAGATGCGCGGGAATTACATGATGTTTCAAGGGAATCGGATGGAGGTTGGGAAGTTTGCGATGGCGGATTGCGACATCGTGATTATGGATATGGATGCGAGCGATCCGATGGATTTTTTTCTCGATCGATATAAGGAGCAGTTGGCGGCGGGGTCGTTGAAGATTGGGACGGGGTCGCAGGTGCGGGCGTATATCAAGGATTACGGGAAATTGGCGGCGGGGATTACGCGGTGACGGAATCGCCTGCGTGCTGGCTTCGTGCCTGGGCGCCCTAAAGGGACGCCCCTACAAGAGCGGAGAACAAAGGGTTGACAGAAGGACGCGTAGGGCCTAGTTTTTCGAGCGGCTGGTAAACGCTTACTTCGTGGTGCGTTTGCAGAAAAACGCCGGCGAGACGCCGGCGCTACCGGGAGATCTCACATGGCACGTTCGACGCGACGTTCATTTTTGAAGACGGCTGCTGTAGCGGGCGTGGCTGGCTCGGCGAATCTTGTGCTGGGGCGTTCCGCGTGGGGGCAGGCTTCGGGAACCGCGCGGGTTTATTTTGATACGCGGCGGACGATTTCGCCGATCGATCGAAATATATTTGGTTCGTTTCTAGAGCATCTCGGGCGGGCGATTTATGAGGGGATTTACGATCCGGGGTCGAAGCTTTCGGATGCGAACGGATTCCGCAAAGACACGCTGGAGGAAATCAAGAAGGTCAACGTGCCGATCATTCGGTATCCGGGCGGAAATTTTGTGTCGGGCTACAACTGGCTCGACGGCGTGGGACCGAAGAAGGATCGACCGGTTGTCTTGGATAAGGCGTGGAATTCGCTGAATTCGAATCAGTTTGGGACCGATGAGTTCATGGCGTGGTGCAAGCTGGCAGGGACGAAACCGCTGATGGGGCTGAATCTGGGCACGGGGACGCCGGAGCAGGCGGCGGCGCTGGTGGAGTATTGCAACGTTGAGAAGGGGACGCAGTGGAGCGAACTGCGGCGGAAGAACGGGATTGCGGAACCATATAAGGTGGAGCACTGGTGCCTGGGCAACGAGATGGACGGGCCTTGGCAAATCGGGCATATGTCGGCGACGGAGTACGGCTACAAAGCGGCGGATGCGGCGCGGCAGATGCGGTACGTGGATAATTCGTTGAAGCTGATCGCATGCGGGTCGGCCAGTTCGGGGATGCCGACGTATCTGGAGTGGGATCGCGAAGTGCTGGAGCAGTGCTACGAGTATGTCGATGGGCTATCGCTGCATCGATATTTCGACAATTCGGAGACGACGAGCGGGGACTCGGCGCATTTTCTGGCGATGAATTTGACGATGGACCGGCAGATCACGGAATCGCTGGCGGTGTGCGATTTGGTGCGCGGGCATAAGAGGTCGTCGAAACAGCTATGGCTGTCGTTCGATGAGTGGAATGTGTGGTATCGCGAGCGGCGCGGGGATGCGGTGGATGGACACAAGACGTCGGCGCCGCATTTGCTGGAGGAGATTTACAACCTGGAAGATGCGCTGCTGGTTGGAGGGTTGCTGAATACGCTAATTCGGAATTCGAATCGCGTGAAGATCGGGTGTTTGGCGCAGCTGGTGAATGTGATTGCGCCGATCATGACGAATGCGGACGGGATCTTCTTGCAGACGATTTTTTATCCGTACAGCTGGGCGCTACAGTTTGCGCGCGGGGCGGCGCTGGATGTGATGGTGGAGTCGTCTGCGTATGACGTGAAGGGGTTGTATGGGAGCCGGGACGAGAAGACGACGAGCGTACCGCATCTGGATGTGTCGGGGTCGTATGACGCTTCGAATGGGACGGCGGTCGCGTTTATTTTGAATCGCGATTTGGCGAAGGCGCATGAGGTGGAGATTGTGTGGGAAGACAAGGCGCCGGCGAAGGTGCAGGCGGCGTGGGTTTTGACCGGGGATGATTTGAAGGCGGTGAATAGTTTTGCGGCGCCGAAGAAGGTGGTGCCGAGCGAGTTTGCAAAGCCGGGGACGACGAATGGGCGGACGAAGTTTGAGGTGCCGGCGAAGAGTTACACGATGGTGCAGTGGGGGATGTAGGAGCGTCGAACGGCTGAAATTGTGCGGACAGGGGGCGCAGCGTGCTGCGCCCCTACATTTTTTTCTGACGATTATCGGGCGGAGAATTTGAAGACAGTCACGGTGTGATACTTCTGCTTCGGCTTCAGCTCCGTCGTCGGGAAATCCGGGTGATTCGGCGAATCCGGGAAGTGCTGCGTTTCGAGGCAGAGGGCTGAGCGGCGGCCGTAGGAGACGCCTCCCTTCCCTTTGATTGTGCCGTCGAGAAAATTGCCGGTGTAAAACTGGATGCCGGGCTGGTCGGTGGAAACTTGCAGGACGCGGCCGGTGGTGGGTTCGTAGACTTCGGCGGCCAGCGCGACTTTTCCATCCTTCGAGTCAAGAACCCAGTTGTGATCGTAGCCGTGGCCGAGCTTGATTTGCTCGTCGTCGGCATCGATGCGCGCGCCGACGGCGGTGGACTTCGTAAAGTCGAACGGAGTGCCATCGACGGGCTTCAGTTCACCGGTGGGAATCAGGCCGGAATCGACCGGCGTGAATTTCGAGGCGTTTAGCGTGAGCATGTTGCCGAGGATGTCGCCTTTGCCCTGGCCGGCGAGATTGAAGTAGGAGTGATTGGTGAGGTTGACGACGGTGTCTTTGTCGGTGGTCGCGGAGTAATCGAGTTTGAGTTCGCCGCCTGCGAGCGTGTAGCGGACGACAGCGGTGAGCGTGCCGGGATAGCCTGCTTCGCCGGCTTTGCTGACGTAGGTGAGTTCGACGCCGCCGGGAATTTCTTTGCCCTTCCAAACTTGATTGTTGAAGCCGTGCGGGCCGCCGTGCAGCGAGTTGGGCGCATTGTTGATCGGCAGATTGTAGGTTTTGCCGTCGAGCGTGAACTGGCCTTTCGCGATGCGGTTGCCGTAGCGTCCGATCAGCGCGCCGAAGAAGGCGCCGCCCTTCTCTGCGTTGCTGTTGCTGACGTAGCCGTCGAGATCGTCGAAGCCGAGCACGATGTCGGCGGAGTTGCCGTTGCGATCGGGCGTCTTGAGCGAGACGACGATGCCGCCATAGGTGATGATGGTGGCTTCGACGGATCCGTCGGTCAGCGTGTAGGCCTCGATTTGGGTGCCATCGGGCATTTTTCCAAACGGCTGTGTCGTCACGGTGGTCTTCGCTCCCGCTAGTGTTGCGCACATACCGAAACAAAGGATTCCGATCGCGATCGCTCTCAACATGGTGTGTCAGCCTCGGTCAGTTAGCTTCGGAAAGTTCGCCAGAGAATGGAGTGCGTGGTACGACTGGGCACTGTAAGACAGAGGCGCGGCGGTGTCAATTTATAGCGTGGCAGCGGGGCAGTGAGCGGACAGGGCTGGTTGCGTCCTAAGACGAGCAACTGCGTCGTTTTTCAGCGAATACGGTGGCTTTCACGACACCCTTAGTACCCGCTTGATGGAATGCCTGTATTTGGCAGAGGTATTCGATACTCCAAAGTAGTAGACCCCGGAGGTCCCGACCTCGGAGGTACAGGATGAGTTTGAGGATTATGGTGGTGGATGATTCGCAGGCGACGCGGCGCGTGGTGTCGGCGCTGGTCGGGTCGCGGTGGACTGTGTGCGGAGCGGCGGAAAACGGGAAGGCGGCGTTGAAGAAATTTGCGGAGTTGAAGCCGGACCTGGTGCTGATGGATCTCGGGATGCCGGACATCGATGGGCTTGAGGTGGGGCGGCAGATTCACGCGATGGACGCGTCGGCACGGATGATTTTGTTTACGCTGTCGGATCCTTGGGGATTGGAAGCTCCGGCGCGCAAGGCTGGATTCATGCAGGTTATTTCGAAGTCGGAGCCGTGGAAACTGCTCGACAGTATCAAGCAGCTTGCCGAGGGGATCGAGGGCGAGGATGGGGCCAAGCGTGGCGACGGTTCCCGGCGAGATCCTTCGGTTCACTAGATTTGGTTTGTAGTTCTATCCGCACAGCGAACCGTGCAATCGAAACAGCGATTCATGTTTTCTATGGGCCATGCCTCGATTCGTTCGCGCTCGGCCCTGGCGATCACTTCCTTTGAACTATCAGAACAAGGAGCGTGTATCACCTTCGCTGATGCAGACGACAAAATGAATAAACTCTCATTTGCCAGCGACGTTTCGCTGAGTTATAACGTTTGAAGAACGTTCCCCGCCCGAGGCTGACCGTGCAAGACCCGCCACAAACCGATTCGAACGCTGAATTTCACTGCGTTCATTTCTTTGAACCATCTCAATTCCCCGCGAAGCCGATCGCAACTTTCCTCGATCAAGGTTTAACCCAAGGCGAAGCCGCAATCTTGATTGCCGGGCTGGACCACAGCGCCCAGATTCAGGCGGAGATGGAAGAATCCGGATGGAACTGCGAGGATTTGCGCGAGGTCGGCCTGCTGGAAGTGACCGACATGGACGAAATGCTTCGAGCTTTCGAAGCCGGCACGCCCATCGTCACGATCGTGGAGAAACTGATCGAGGCGACGATAAGGCCTGCCCAGCAGAAGTCGCCGAGTAAACGCATTCGAATCTATGGAGAACTCGAGGACGCGCTTCTCTCCCGGATGGGAAACGCCGAAGCGGCATTGACGGTGGAGCGCTATGGAAATCGACTGGTATCGGAAGGTGCCGCGAAAATCTATTGCGGTTATTCGACGAACGCATTTCCCGATGCGAGCTTCGCGAGGCCGTTCATCAAGTTGTGCCAGATGCACGATCGAGTTCACAACGGTCTGAACGATCGTGAAGATTGGCGTTTTCAGATGGCCGAAAAGATGTCGAGCCTGTAGCCGGCGCCTTTCCTCGCCGCAACGCTTCACCTCCCTACCAAATCAGATATAGACTGTGCGGCACGGTCGGCATTCAATAACGGAGAAAAACATGAGAACCCATCCCCTCGTGGTCGTGCTTCTGGCTTTGTGCGGATTTGTGGCTGTTCTGCTATACACCGCGCCTGCGGCCACTTCCGCTTTAGCGCAAGACCCCGCGGTTGCCGCGCATAATTTTTCGAGAGACACCAAAATCTGGGTCAGCAATTTCGAGCTCGATGCCGGCGACGTAAAAACCGACAAAGGCGGAATCGTCGGAGAGGTGCGTCCGGGCATTCTGGAGCGGCCGCGGAAGAAGAGAGAGCAAGATCCGGAATACCAGGCGAAAAAGATCGTCGATCTGATGGCGAAGAGTCTCGTTGAGGATTTGCAAAAGGCCGGTTACAAGGCGGAACGGCTGATGCCCGGCGACGCTCAGCCGGCAACAGGCGCGTGGGTGACCGGCGTCTTCACCGAAGTGGATGAAGGCAATCGGCGGCGCCGCGCGATCATCGGCTTTGGCTCAGGCGAAGCGAAGATGGATCTCTATGTCGATCTGAAGGATCTTGCGGCGCCGCAGAAGCCGCTGTACGAAGTGGCGAACAATGAGAATAGCGGCAAGAAAATCGGCGCGGTGATCACGATGAATCCATACGTCGCCGCGGCAAAGTTTGTGATGGAAAAAAATGCGCCGGATAAGACGGTGAAGAAAACGGCGTCCGATGTCGCGAAGGAAATCGAGACGCACTTGCGCTAGAGGCAGGTTCTGCTTTATGGCTAGCTGGTAGGTCTTCTCACTTGTTCGTATGTTGGATCGGCATATTCCCACTGCAACCCGAACCGCCGCCTGGGGATTACAGTGATGGTTTTTACTTCGGCCTTTTTGCTAGTGCTTCGTCCCACTGTTCAGGATCGCCTCGAATCGCGGGTCACCGTGAAAAGATTTCCAGTCGTCATCGTTACGCACGGTCTCCACGTCGGTATAGCCATGCTCGAACGCTTTCTTGAGGCGGTCGAGCGCTTCCGTCAGGTTTCCTTCAACCGCTGCCCCAGTCGCGAAGGCATACCACGCATTCGAAATCGAGTTGTTCTCTTTGGACTTTTCGGCCAGACGCAGAGCTTCGCTCAGCACCTGCTCAGCCTCTTTGTTTCTATGCTCGTGAGCTAACGCGATGCCGAGATCGTCGGTGTGATCGATCGTCGCCGGATGAGCTTCACCCAATGTCTTGCGGTTGAGCGCCACAACCTCGCGAAGGCTTTTTTCGGCGCCCGCGTAGTCGCCTTGGCCCATCAGGTTCTCCGCAAGAGCAGCACGGGTTGAAAGCGTCAGAAAATGTTCTTCGCCGAGCACCTTACGCTCGATCGGTAGCTCTTCTCTATACATGGCGTTGGATTCGTCGTAACGCTTTTCGTCTTTCAGCGTGGCGGCGAGATTCCCCATCGCCATCAATGTGTCGGGATGGTCGGGACCCAGCTTACGTTTCTGAATTTCGTATGCGTCGCGCAGCAACTTCTCGGCGTCCGCTAATTTGTGCTCGCTATTCAGCGTGTTCGCCAGCAGTAGCATCGACTCGACCGTGTCGTCATGCTCGGGACCAAATATTCGCCGCCGCGTCTCAAGGAGTTCCCGTTGCAGGGGCTCGGCCTCCGCGTACCGCCCCTGCACCTGATACGCAGCGGAAAGATTTCCGATCGTTCCCAATGTGTCGCGATTTTCATTGCCGGAAACTTCGCGTCTCAGCTGCAAGAGTTCTCCAAAGATCTTTTCCGCTTCATCGTAGTGGCCCTGGTAATACGCATCGATGCCGATGGCGTTCAGGCTGACCAACGTATCCGGATCGCGAGGACCTAACACGCGACGCCGAATCTCAAGCGCGCGTTGATTGAGCGGCACCGCTTGAGCCACCAGGCCCAAATTTTCATACGTCTGCGCCATCGTGTACATGAGCCGAGCCTGAACCTCCGGGTCGTTCGCCAAACCAGTCTCGATTTCCTTGGAGCCTTTATCCAGAATCTCTCGCGCCGTAACGCTGTTCCCTTTCGCTTCGCTCGGGTCGGGAACGCGAAACATGTTTTTCATAAAGTCGCTGACCCGCTTGGAAGAGGCCGCCTCGCGATTGGCGCGATCGCGTTCCCGTGCGATCCGGCGCGCCTGAACCGCGACGGTAGCTGCGAAAACGATCAGAAATACCAACATGATTGAGCCGATCGCCATCCCAAACCGATGACGCAAGATAAATTTCCTGGCGCGATACGTCGCGCTAGGTGGTCCGGCGAGCACAGGCTCGTCGTTTAGGTAGCGTTGAATGTCGGCGGAAAACTCGCTCACCGAGCCGTAGCGGCGACTGCGCTCTTTTTCGAGCGCCTTCATCGTGATCCAGTCGAGTTCTCCGGTGAGGCGGCTTGCGAATGCTCGCGGCTCGATCTTGCGCTGCTCCGCCAAAGTCTTCGACAAATCGCCGAGCGACCGAATTCGCGTGCTCGGCCGCGGCGGATCGACGTCGCGAATCTTCTGCACGATCTCCTGCGGGCTCGAGCCGTGCAACGTTTCGTTTTCGAACGGCAGCACTCCGGTGAGCAACTCGTAGAAAATTACGCCGAGCGAATACACGTCGGTGCGGGTATCGACCGCGCCTTCGGTGAAGTTCATTTGCTCGGGACTCATGTATTCCGGCGTGCCCACGACGGCGCCGACTTGCGTGAACATCGTTTGCTCCGGCGTTCGCTCCGCCGTCGCGATCGCCTTGGCCAGACCGAAATCGATAATCTTCGCGACGGGTTTGTTGTCGCGCTCGTGCACCAAAATGTTCGAAGGCTTGAGGTCGCGATGAATAATCGCCTTCTGGTGCGCGTGCTGCACGCCATCGCAAACATCCATGAACAATTCGAGCCGCTGCTGCAACGTTAGCTCGTGCTTGTCGCAATAACGGTTGATCGAGATGCCCGGCACGAACTCCATCACGAAGTACGGCCGGCCTTCCGGCGTCGAACCGCCGTCGAAGACGCGCGCGATGTTCGGGTGATCCATCATCGCGAGCGATTGGCGTTCGGATTCGAACCGCGCGATGACGGTCTTCGTGTCCATGCCCGCTTTGATCAGCTTGAGCGCGACGGCGCGATGAATCGGTTCTTTCTGCTCGGCGAGCCACACTTCACCCATGCCGCCTTCGCCAAGCAAGCGCACCAAACGATAAGGTCCGACGCTGCGTTCAACTTCACTGGACCAATCGATGTTTAGAGTTTTGTCGGCTTGCGTGCGTGGGTCTTCGCGGTCGTCTTTGCGAGCGTCCATCGTGGCCTTACTGCATCGCCTGTGAGAAGCCTTCGAGCGGCGACACGAACATAAGGAATGGCGAAAAGAAAAGCAAATGGCACTCCGCACAGAAACGGATTGCACATTGATTGCGCGGCAAACCCGCCAAATCCACCATAAACGCCCGCGAAAATCTGCGATAATGGCGCCAGTGCGCCCGTAGCTCAGATGGATAGAGCATTTCATTCCTAACGAAAAGGTCGAGAGTTCGAATCTCTCCGGGCGCACCATAAATTACAGCCCCACGCCAATCCATAGCGTGGGGCTATTTTTTTGCGCGGCAGCAGCGATCGCTTCGCCCAAACAATTATCTGCATCCAGGCCTGTCTCGAATTTCTACTAGAAAATCCCGGGTAACATATTCGACTCGTCAAGGTAGCCTTTTCGGTTCTCTTAGCGTCATATCTAGTGACATATTTGATTGGATCGTTGCCCGGTCACCGGCCACTCGGGTTCGCCCAATTCACCTGGATTGTTCTTCAGCCGGCTCAGATATCCTCAAGAGATGAGGCGCATGGATACGCGGCGGATTACCGGAACTGTCAGCTCCCACGAAAAAATTTCAATCGCCAATCGCGTAGCGCATTGGACGATGCTTCTCGCCTGCGCGCTGTTCTTCGCCGGAGCCGCAACCGTAACTCCGTCGCGCGGCCAGCAATCGCCGAAATCTACGCCCGCTCCGGCAGCGACAGCACCAGCACCGGTGGCATCCGCGCCCGCAGCAAACGCTCCGGCGCAACTCGATCGCGACGCGATCCTCCATCACCTCAACGCCGTCATCACCTGGTATCGCGACATCACCTCAAAATTAAAACCAGTCGGCCTCCCCAGCGACGCCATCTATCAAGACAACACGCGCAGCCTCGCCGCCGAAGCCGTGCGCCTCGCCTTTCAGTCCGCGCGCGCGGAAGCCGCCATCATCTCTGCAATGAACAAGCCCGAACAAGTCGGGCGCCGCCGCAAACGCACCCGATTCTTCGCAGCCGCAACCCAACAACGCCCAGCCCTCACAGCAGCAAAATCTGGCGCAGACCTCTGCGCGCATCGCCGCTCAAATCGACGACACACAAACAAAACTCGACGCCGTCAACAAAGAACTCGCCTCGGCGCCGCGCTCAAAGCAAAAAGATCTCCTCGCTCAGCGCGATCGCTTGCAAGGTCTCCTTACGCTCAACAAAGCCCTGCAAGACACGATTCAAAAAATGGCGTCGTTCGTCGGCGGCGCTACCGAAAACGCCGAAGGCCTCGAGGGCAGCATCGACCAGCTCGCACACTCCGTCCCTGAAGTCGTCGGCGACGAGAGCAGCAAAAAGTCAGGCACCGCCGCAGCCGCCGCCACTGCCGCAACCGCGACAACGAAGCCGGCCGCGAATAACAATTCTTCCGGCCTGATCGGACAATCGCTCGCTCTCTTCGATCAAATGCAAGCGATGCATCAGATCGAGCAGATGGCCACCGAAACGCAGAAAATGCGCGCGACCGCCGACGAAATTCGTAAACCGCTCCGCGACATTCTCGTCGCCACCATCAGACAAGGACGCGACCTCGCGAACCAAGCTCAAGCTCCCGCCACGCCCAACGCCAGCGGCAACGCCGGCAGCAACAGTTCACAGTCCGCTCAATCCACCACGCAGGCATTCCAAGCCATCACCGCGCGCTTCAAAGAACTCGCCGCCGCCACCGTCCCTCTCAGCCAGGAAGTCGTCGTCCTCGACGAAAGCCGCACCAATCTTGAAGAGTGGCGTAAATCGATCCGCACCGAGTCCGCGTACGAGTTGCGCGGAGTCATCACGCGCGTCCTTGGCATCGCCCTCGCTCTCGCCGCCGTCTTCATTCTCTCCGAAGTCTGGCGCCGTCTCGTCTTCCGCTATGTTCACGAAGCGCGCCGCCGCCGTCAGTTTTTGTTGATGCGCCGCTTCGTCACCGGCTTCCTCATCGGCGTGGTCTTTATTATGGGATTCGTCAGCGAGTTCAGCTCGCTCGCCACATTCGCTGGATTCGTCACCGCCGGTATCGCCGTCGGCCTCCAGGCGATCCTTCTTTCCATCGCCGCATATTTCTTCGTCATCGGACGCTACGGCATCCGCGTCGGAGATCGCATCAGCATCGCCGGCGTCACCGGCGATGTCATCGACATAGGCCTCGTTCGTTTTTATTTGATGGAACTCGCCGGAACCGGCATCGAGCTTTACCCCACCGGCCGCGTCGTGATGTTTTCGAACTCTGTTTTGTTTCAGGCAGGCACGCCGCTCTTCAAGCAACTTCCCGGCACCGAGTACGCCTGGCACGAAGTCGCCGTTGCGCTCACGCCCGAAAGCAACTACAAGCTCGTGCAGGAAAAGCTCACCGCGATCGTCGATGCAATCTTCGAAAAGTATCGGAGCATCATCGAGAATCAACTGGGCAGCACCGAGCGACGCCTGGAAGTCTCGCTCCAAGCTCCCAAGCCCGAGTCGCGCCTGCAATTCACCGACGCCGCCGGCCTGGAATTCGTCGTCCGCTATCCCGTCGATATCCGCCGCGCCGCCGAAATCGACGACAACATCACCCGCTCGATCCTCGAGTCCCTCGCATCCACGCCCGATCTAAAAACATCCGTCACCGGCCCGCCAAAAATCCGCGCCGCCATCAAAGGCTAGGCTTCTTAAGGTCTGTCCTGTGAATGGGCGAAAAAAATCGGGCATACAGTGTTTTCCTAAGTAACGCGAACACCCTATCCACCCATCTAACGAAGCAAATGAACGGAAGTGAATTCCGCGAATGGAGTTTGTGTTCTTATCGGCGTGGACGCGGAAAAAATTAAGGAGCCTCACTACATGAAACTTTCAAAACTGGCAGCCGCATTCGCAACGGTAGCGCTTTTCTTCGCCGGCGTCGCAATCAGCGCCGAAGCCAACAGAACAACCGTCCGCATCGAACAAAAGATCACGGTAGACGGCAAAACCCTCGACTCCGGCAAATACACCGCCCAGTGGACCGGCGACGGTCCAAGCGTGCAGGTAACCCTTCTGCGCGGCAAAGACACCGTGGCCACGTTCGCAGCCCAAATCAAACAGGAAGCATCGCCAAACCCAGCAGACGCAATCGGCACGACGGACGGCCCCGACGGCTCGAAGCAACTCTCTTCGATCTATCCAAACGGCAAGCGAATCTCGATTCAGTTGAGCGGCAGCGGCTCCGCCGGATCGTCCGGTTCGTGACTCTGACGTCAGCTTCAATCTAAAAGCCGCGACGCCGGAAGAGGCGATCGCGGCCAACGCCCATCGAGCCACTCAGGGCATCAGCCCCTCAACCCTTCAAACAGCTCTGTCCTCCTGAGCGAAGCGAAGGATCTCAGGCAGCTACGTTCACCTCAATCCCACCGCCGCCCGCTTCTTTGTACAAGAGCAACGAAGAAGCGGGCGGCCGCATCTGCAATCGGGTAAACTAATCCATACGCGATGCGCATTTTGCACAATCTCTGGACGTCCTTCACCGCCCTCACCGCTGTCGTCGCGATGCTGCTCGTTCCCGCGTGCGGCTCTCTCTGCGCGGCGATGACTCACTGCTCGACCAGCGCGCCTTCCGCGAACTCAAATTCCGATAGTTGCCATCACACCAATATGTCCGCGCCGTCCGATTCTGAGACGCAGTCGATGTCGTCGGACGTTTCCTGCGGCCAACAAGCACCTCTGCTGGCGATCCTTGCAGGATCGGATTCATCCGTTCGAATCGAATCCATCGACACAGCGAACCCGCGGCCTTCGATCGACCTCCCGACTCATACAGTCGCGTGGAATAATCATCGCCACGATTTCTTGCCTTCGAAAGAATCGCCTCAATCCAGTATTCCGCTCGAAAATCTCTCCGTCCTTCGCATCTGATTCCCTTTCCCGTCCGTAATACAGTTTCGTTGTAATAAGCGGCGCACTGCTGCGCGCAAATTCCACCGCATCTTTCTTCAACAAACCGAATCAATTCGTTCAGATATCGCCGGAGGTTTCGATGAGCACTCGCAGAACTTTCTTCCAAAACGCCGCCGCATTCAGCGCCGCACTCTTCGGCCTGAGCGATCAGCTCAAAGCGCAGACGCCGCCACCGCTAAACGAACGTTTCCGTCACACTCACGCCGAAGACATTTCGCCCGGCCCGCGCGTCGTTACTCCGGACGTTCCCGATCTCCCGTTCGAACTCGACGGCAACGTCAAAGTTTTTCGCCTCACGAGCGAAGTCGTAAAACGAAAGATCGCGCCCTTCAAAACGATCGACGCCTGGGGCTACAACGGCAGCTGTCCCGGTCCCACAATTCAGATCAATCAGGGCGACCGCGTCCGCGTCATTTTCGAAAATCGCCTGCCCGAATCCACCACCGTTCACTGGCACGGTCTCGAAATTCCCATCGAGCAGGACGGCGTCCCGTGGATCAGCCAAAAACCGATTCCGCCCGGCGAAAAATACACATACGAATTCACAGTCCATCAGGAAGGAACATTCTTCTATCACGCGCACAGCGCCATGCAGGAAATGCTGGGCCAGATCGGGCTTTTCATCGCTCACCCCGAAAAGGCCTATAAGCCGCGCGTCGATCACGACTACGCCATCGTTCTGCAAGAGTGGGCCGTGCTTCCGAGCAATTCCGTTCCGAACAGCGCCGGCATGGAATTCAACTGGCTCACCTTCAACGGCGTTTCTGCTCCCGCGATCACGCCGATGATCGCGCGCCTCGGCAGTCGCGTTCGTTTGCGCATTGTGAATCTCGGAATGGATCACCATCCGATCCATCTGCACGGGAACCAGTTCGTGCAGACCGGCACCGAAGGCGGCCGTGCGCCCGAATCAAGCTGGTATCCGATGAACACCGTGCTCGTCGGCGTCGCCCAAGCGCGCGTCGTCGAGTTCGAAGCCAAATATCCCGGCTCGTGGATGGTTCACTGTCATCTTCCCCATCACATGATGAACAGCATGATGGATCTGCTCCGCGATCGTCAGATCACCACCGCCGCGCAGACCGATCCGCAAGCGCTCAGCCAGATGATGACGCTCGCTCAAACCGTCGGCTTCGAGCACGTTCATCACTCGCCGATCGCAGACGACGCCGAAAAAGTAAACGGCTTCCCGCAAGACGCCTTCATGGAAATGGGCATGGACAGCGTCGTCGCCAAACCCGAAACGCACGGCCTGCCCGCAAACTGGTCCGCCGAAATGATGGGCATGATGACGCTAATCCGCGTCCTCCCCGACGACCAATTCAACGAAATCACCCGCCTCCAACAGCAACAAAAACAAAATCCGTCCGCACCAAAAAATCCCGCGTCGATCGAGGAGCATCATGACCACAACTCCTAATTCGTCTGCACGCTTCCGAATGTTTTGTAGGGACGGGGCTTGCTTCGCCCAGCGTCAACACGACCTCGGTCGCGCGATCGTCGCGACTCTCTTGCTTCTCTTCTCCTCGCCTCTGCGCGCGCAACAACCGCAAATGCAAATGCCCATGCCCCAACCCGAACATCATCATGACGCCCAATCCCACGATCACCACGAACACGGCGCCATGGAACTCATCGTCCCGCACTACCCCGAACTCGGCCGCGCCCAACAAAATACAAAATCCCCGCTCGTCACTCTCGACCAAGTCCAATCCATCGCCCGTCAAAACAATCCCACTCTCCGCCAAGCCGAAGCGCAAATCCGCGCCGCCAAAGGTCGCCAGCAACAAGCCGGCCTTTATCCCAACCCCACGGTCGGCTACACCGGCGACGAAATTCGCGGCGGCTCCGTCGGCGGCGGCAAGGAAGGCTTCTTCGTCCAGCAAACCATCGTCACAGGAGGCAAGCTGCGCCTCAGCCGCGAAGTCTTGGGCAAGCAAGCGCAACTCGCCACCATCGAAGCCGACGAACAACGCATCCGCGTCGAATCGGCGGTGCAAATGGCATTCATCCGCGTGCTCGCCGCACAAGAAATGCTCGACGCGCGCCGCGACCTCGCCAAGATTTCGCAGGATGATGCCGACACGCAGCGGCGTCTCTTCAACACGGGCCAAGCCGAC
The DNA here is from genome assembly GCA_963785605.1 of uncultured Acidobacteriota bacterium. Classification (GTDB taxonomy): domain Bacteria; phylum Acidobacteriota; class Terriglobia; order Acidiferrales; family UBA7541; genus Acidiferrum. The sequence continues at coordinate 384,717 of CAWAWE010000001.1, forward strand.
GAAACCGAATTGCTCGACACCGAAGTGATCGCGGAACGCGCGCGCATGGCAGCGCGCATGCAAGAAAACACGCTCCGAGAAGAATGGCGCTCGCTCTCGAGCGTGATCGGCCAACCCGAATTGCCGATGTCCACTGTCAGCGGCGAACTCGCTTCCGGTTGGCCCGAACTCAACGAAGAAGCCGCCGTCGAAGCGATCACGAATCAAAGTCCCGCCGTAAAAATCGCCGAGACCGCTGCCGCTCACGCACAGTCTCGCCTTGCGCGCTCTCTGAAAGAACCGGTCCCAGACATCACCGTGCGCGCTGGAATGGAATACAACAATGAATTGCTCGGCGGACTTCCCTTTGCAAAAGGATGGGAAGGCATAGCCGAAGTCAGCGTCCCGCTTCCGATCTGGAATCGGAATCAGGGAGACACCGCTGCCGCCCGCGCCGACATCGATCGCGCCGAACAGGAAAAGCGCCGCATTGCGCTAACTCTTCGCGATCGCGCCGCCAGCGCCGTCGATCAATACGCCAACGCCAAACTCATGGTCACTGAATATCGCGACGCAATTCTTCCGCGAGCGAAAAAATCCTACGGCCTGATGACCGAAAAATACGGACTCATGCTCGCGTCGTATCCGCGCGTTCTCGAAAGCGAACGCAAACTCTACGAATTGCAGATCGAATATATCGCCGCCCTCGAAGGCGTCTGGACCAACGGGATCGCGTTGCAAGGCTACCTACTCACCGACGGCCTCGAAGCCCCCGCCGCCCCCGGCGAAGTCGATCGCCCCATCCGCGAGACCAACGTCCCCGCTCCCGAACGCACCATGTCCCCCGGCGAAGCCATGCCTCGACCGTAAGTGGCTGGTCGCAAACTGCGGCGAGATTGAAACGACCTGTACTGATGGACAGGTTTGGGGCTCGTATCCCATGGGCCACATTAGTACCATCGTCAGGTTGCCGCACGGGAAGCGCTCTAGATACCGTTGTAACAGGGCGAAATGGGAGATCAGCGGCAGTTGTGTCCGGACACCGCTCCGATTAGTCCACGTGTAGGCAGTCGATGAAGGATTCCTTCACGCCAGATTTGTGCGGCGTGTATTCGTATTTATGACGTCAATTCTCAAAGCCGGGCGTTACGAAATCGTTGCCGAACTTGGCCGCGGCGCTATGGGTGTCGTCTACAGAGCCACGGACCCCGTGATCGGGCGGCCGGTCGCGGTGAAGACGATCAAGCTCAGCGAGCAAGGCACAGGACTTACGCGCTCGGAATTGATCGCTCGCTTTCAAACGGAAGCACGAGCGGCTGGATTGCTGACGCACCACAACATCGTGGTCGTGTACGACGCGGGCGAAGAAGACGGCCTGTTTTACATCACGATGGAATTGGTGGAAGGCAAGAGCGTTCAGGCGCTGCTCGACGCGGGGCACGCATTTCCGCTGCCGCGCGTGCTGCGCATCATGGAGCAGGCGTGCAACGCGCTCCAGTTCGCGCACGAAAACAACATCATTCACCGCGACATCAAGCCGGCGAACATCATGCTGACCGGCGACGACACGGTGAAAGTCACCGACTTCGGCACCGCGAAGATTTTGCAGTTCGGCACCGTGCAGCAAACCGCGCACGTGATGGGCACGCCGAGTTACATGTCGCCCGAACAAGTGAAGGGCCGCGCGGTCGATGGCCGCACCGATATTTTTTCGCTCGGAGTCATGCTCTATGAAATGATCACCGGCGAAAAGCCATTTCCCGGCGAGAGCATCACCACTGTTATTTACAAGATCGTGAACGAAGTGCCTGTGCCGCCGCGCACGATCGATCCGACGATTCATCCCGGCATCAGCACCGCCGTGATGCGCGCGCTGGCGAAAGAGCCTGAGGATCGTTACCAGAGCTGCCACGAATTTCTCGAGGATTTGCGCAATTATCGCAACCTTGCGAGCGAATCGAATTCGCGCACGACCGTTCCGTCGCTCGGCAATCGCAACGCTACGCCGAACGCGACTGTCGCGATGAATCCAGGATTGCGCGGACTGGCCGCGGACAATCCGCACATGACGCCGGGCCGCCGCGGCACAGAAACATTTGCGGATCCGTCCGCCGCGAACATGAGCCCGTTGCAGAATTCCCTGCTGCGCCGGACGGACAATATTCCTCCGTATCAGCCGCCCGAAGAAAAAAGCATCGTGCGGACCGTGCTTGCGGCGATCGCGATGGTTGCGGTAATCGGCTTCGGCGCGTACAAGCTCAAGCCGGTTTTGTACGATATGCGCCATCCGGAAGCGCGTCGCGACGCTATCGCAAACACGGCCGCGCAATCGTCGGCTGGAGCAAATGCGCCAGCTGCAACGGGCGCCGAGACTTCAACGCCGCAACCCGATGCGGCAGCAACGACCGCGCAGACTTCGCAACAATTGAACTCAACACAATCGAATGCAACACAATCGAATGCAACGCCGAGTGCGACGCAGCCTAACGCGGCGCAATCGCAGCCGAGCGGCGCGACAGAAAAATCCGATTCGCAGCAAATCGCACAGCAGAGTCCGCAGCAAAATGCTCAGCAGAACGCGAACAACTCGGCAGCTTCGCCGATCGATTCCACGCCACAGCCAACGCAAAACAGTTCTCCGGAAAAAACCTCTGCGGCAAAAATCGCCGCTGAAAAAATCGCGCCGGAAAAATCGAATACCGAAAAATTACCGACCGCAACACCCGCGAGCGAGAAACTCGAAGAATCTCCGCGACAACCTGCGGTTGCGAAAACTCCGGCGGGGCTGACTGCGAAAGCCGCGCAAGTGAAAAAGAAAATCGATGACGCGCTTGCGGAGCGAAACCTAAGCGGAAAAGCGAGCGTGCAGGGAGTCGGGAACACGCTGATGCTCACGGGGAAATTGCGACCGACGCAGCACGCAGCGCTGCTGAATCTTCTGCACGATGTTCCGGCAGGCGTGAAAATTGTGGACAACATCGGCGATGACAGTTCGTCGCCGGCCGCAACGAGTACGGGATCAACTACATCGACCGTCGCCCCGAAGACACAGAACGCCTCGCCTGTGGCGCAGAATTCGGGATCGGCTTCGACCAGCAATGGGCCAGCGCAGGCGGGTAATTCGACGGCGCCGGCGAGCGCGAGTTCGGATGCTCCGAAACCGACGGGCAGCCGCGTGGCTTGGGCCGATGTGAAGAGCTGGCCGGCGGGGGCTGAGATTTATATTGATGATTTTCCGACCGGGCAGAACACGCCGGCGCGGGTGCAGGTTTCGAGCGGCGTTCATATGTTTACCCTTCATAAGGAAGGGTTTAAGGACGTTCGGCGGGGCGTCGAAGTGAGCGACGGCGGCACGGTGGAAGTTCGCGGGCTGCTGCGACGCAATATGTAAGACCTGGCGAGGTCCGGCGAGCTTGCGCAGTAAGCCGTTCGAAGTACCTACCCCATACCCCCCATCGTTTTTGTAAGAGTGAATAAGCCGTTTGTGATCAGTGGGTTACAAGCGGGGTTGTTCTAAGTGTGCGCAAGGCGCTCATTTTCAGCGACTTACAGACCATTCGATTCGAACGATTTTTGCGCAGGGGGTGGCGCCCACGGTTGGGAGTCGCACCCGTCAATCTATTGACGATAAAAGAGTTGCTGGACCGTGGAATCGTCCGCGTTCGAATCGCACGTAAAACGGCTCGCGAAGAGGGGGCAGGGCGACTGTCGAGCGGGTTTATTGTGTTTCATTTTGTTACATTCAACGGATCGTAGTTCCCTGCCATCGACATTTAAGACTGAAAACACAGGAGTTAACTCGACTTTTTGTAGGTCGGTGGGTTGCTCTGTAGTCTACGACTTCATCCGTTCATTTGATTGATTTGCGGCACGTTTGGGAGTTGGTCCGCCGACTCCAAGACGCGCTAACTGCGCAGTATGGGCAGAGGTGGGCGGCGGTTTAGGGTTTCTCTGAGAGGGCGAATTGTCGTATCGGATTCCAAAGATTGGGACGCAGGGGCGCGAGGACGATCGCGACGCGGTGCCTGTGGTTGCGGCTGCCGTTGAGGGTAGGCGCAAACCCGGCGCGGGCGCGACGACTTCGAGTGGGGCTCTGAAACTGGCGGCTCTGCGGAGTGAAGAGACGGAACGGGCGCTGCGACGATTTCATATTTTGTTGAATGCGACACGGCTCTACGAACGGCATCATCCGCACACTTTGCGCAGCCTGGACGATGCTTACGAGGCGATCCGAGGCGTTTCGACGCGGCTCAAAGGGTTTGAAATCCGCGTTGAACGCGGGCAGATCCGTGTGCCAAAGCACGGTGACGAACCGCTGGCCGATCCGCGCGGGGAGTTGCAGGCGCTTGCGAAGGAGTTGGAGCGCACTGGAATTCACACGATCGCGTTTGGACGCGAGTTTCATGTAGGCGAACTCGACACGATGGCGCAACTCGTGAGAAGTTCGCTGCTAACATCGGAAGAGAGCGCGAAGCACGATTCAACAGCGCGTTGGTCGGCGTTGCTCACCGAAAATCGAGTGGAAGGAATTACGGTCAACACACAGTCCGATCGACGGGTGGATTCCGTGCTGGCGAGCATGATCGCGGCACTGGTGGCGTATGGGGGGAACACTCCACGCGAGGGCGGCGACAAGCCGATTGCGGCGCCGGGATTCGATGAGCTGGTGGCGACGCTGAGCTTGCTGGCGAGGCTGACGCCTCCGCTGGAAGCGGCGCGAGGGATTTCGCCGGAAGAAGGCGCGCGCGCGATTCACTCGGCAATGGAAGCGGCGAGCCGCGACACCGTGCGGCTGCTGCTGAGCAGCGTCTCGCAGTATGCACCGCGAGAAGGCGAAGAGCCGCAACCCTATCTATTGCGCTTGTCGGAAAACCTAATCTTTGAATTTCTGGCGCCGGAGTTTTCGGCGGGGGCGCTGACGCCAACGACGGTGCGTCCGATGCTGCACCGATTGGGCGGAGTTTTGGTGACCGCGGGAAAGTACAGCGGGCCGCACGCGTCATCGCATTTGTCTACGTTTGCGACAAAGTGGGCGAGCGAGACGTACCGGGAAAAGTTGATCGAGAAGATTCTGGCTGGAGATGCCGCCGCGCGAGAAGTCGGCTGTGTTGAAAGGGCCGGACGTGTGGTGCGTGCCCATCGTGGCGCTGCGGCAGAACTTGGCGCAGCTTGCGGAAGCGGGAGCGGACGCGCCGCGACGTGAAGCGCGGAGCATTTTGCTGAACTATGCGCGCCGGATCGAACACGAGGAGTCGCTTTGCCGGCGGTCGATTGCGGCCGGACTGAATGAGCTGACGGCGGTGATCGAATCGCTGTGGCCGAATCAGGTGCCGGAGGATTTGAGCAAAGGCACGCTGGCGGCGCTGGAGAAGGAACGGACGCCGGAGACGGGGGCGCTGCTTGCGGCGTTTCTGGAGACGCTAGGACGCATCGCGGTGAATCGCGGGGACTATGCGGGATTTGAGACGATTTTGACCGGGCTGGAGCGCGCGCCGAGGGACAAAGAACACGATCACATGACGAACCTGGCGCGACGGATGGTGGCGCAGGATCGGTGGCTGCTGCTGGTGGATGCGTCGTTCGCGAATCGGGCGCTCGATCCGGTATTGCCGCGATTGTTGCAGCGCGATCCGGAGCGATTGCTGGATCGGATGTCGCTGCTGCTGACGGAAGTTGGAAGCCACGAGATGGTGCCCGGCATGGCGCGACTGCTGCGGACGATTGGCGTGCCGGTTTTGAATCTGCTCGAAGCGCGGCTTTACGATTCGCGGAAGCAGCGGGTGAGCGCAGCGATCAAATTGTTGGCGGCGACTGATTCGGACCGATTGCTGCGCGGGGTGGATCGAGCGATTGCGGCGTGGGATTGGAATTTGCAGGATTTGGCGGTGAGCGAGCTTTCGCGACCGACGAATTCGGCGTCGGCGCACAGTGCGGCGGGAGTTTTCGCGCATGTGTTGGCGGATGCGCATCCGCTGGTAGTGCCGATGATGATCGATCAAATCGGGCTGGCGATGGAGATTACGGCCGTGCCGCAACTGATGGAGATTGCGTCGGGCGATCACGAAGCGCTGCGCGATCAGTTTGTGAGGATCAAGGCGATCGAGGCGCTGGGACGGATGCGTGCGGTGGAAGCGATGGAGTTGCTGAGATCGCTGGCGGAAAAGCGGGAAGGGATTACTTACGTCGAGGCCGGGGGTTTACGGGCGGCGGCGGAAGATGCGTTGGCGATGATGGAGGAGCGGCCGTCGTCGGCGCGAGCGCGAGCGACATTTGAGGCTGGGGCGCAGGCGAGCGCGAACTTTGTGATTCCGCGGCGGTACGTGCGCGTGCCGCTGGATTCGCCGTTGCGGGCGCAGATCGAAGGCGGGCCGACGGCGCAGATGGCGCGGGTGAAGACGATCAGTTTGGGCGGGGCGTATCTGGAGTCGCAGAAGAAATTGACGGTGGGAGATTCGATCAAGCTGGAGATTCGGTCGGGATTTCGGAAATTGAATTTTACGGCGGTGGTGAGGAATATTGGGGCGGAGGGGAATGGCGTGGAGTTTGTGCATATGAAGGATGAGGATCGGGAGAAGTTGAGGAAGCTGGTGCAGAGGAATTTGCAGCTGTAAGAGAAGGCGAAGTAAAGAGGTAATGAAGTAAAGAAGTAATGATGAGGAGGCGGTTATGGCGGCTTTGGGCCGCCATTTTTATTTGGGGTCGGGCTTGAGGGTGGGAGGAGGGCGGAAAACCGGGCTGGGGTTAAGTCAATACGTCCGGGCAAGTTGGGGCGCAGCGGTGTGCGCCCGTATATGGACGGGCGCGTTACAACGGGAATGGACATGGCCTATTTGCGCTTGGCGATGATTTTTGCGGTGTAGGAGTTTAGGTCGAAGAGGGCTTCGTCGCTGACTGCTTTCATGCGGGCGCGGCGGGCAGCGCGCAGGGATTGCTCGCTGTCGGTGATGGCCGAGGCCCGCGCGGTCAAGCCGACGGTGTCCTTTCGATGGATTAACTCGGTTGCGTAGGTTCGGGAAACTTGCGGCTTGGTGGCGTCTTTTTCGAAATTCGCGAGAGCATTGTCGGAATCGGGTGTTTGCGCGTACCAGAGGAGAAGGAGGAGAGATTTTTGAGCGGTCTCGTCCTTTTCGTCGTGCAGCGAGAAATCGCGGGTTGAAGCCAGAAATTCTGGTCGGTGGGCATCAGCATGTGGATCAAACAATAGTCTTGACGAGGGTGAGGAAGTGTTCGGGGATGAAGATGGAGAACTTGGGAGTGGCGAGAATGTGGAAAGCGGCGGTTGTGGTGTCAGCGCCGAGGGCGGCGAATTTGTGAACGAGCAACACGTAGTCTCTCAACTGGAGATCTCGGATGTCCGAGCGAGCGACGGCATTGAGGATGATTTTGTGGTCGGCGGGATCGTTGGAAAGCGTGTCCAATAGGCTGGCGCCGTCGTAGAGGAAGAAGGGCGGGTTGCTGAAGTCAGTTAGTTCTTGGCGGAGAGCGGGAACGTAGACGTCGCGTTGCAATTTCGCCTTTTTCCAAAACAGATCGAGGACAGCGGACTTTTCGTTGATTTGGGCGGTGGTGAGAGTGTGCGGCTGAAAATGTAGGTTTGTTGGATCTCGGCGTGGAGGCGGTTGGGGCGGGAGATTGAGCGGCGATCGTGGAAACGAGAAGAATAGAGAGAAACAGCATTCGAGCAACGGGAACGACCTGTTGGTATCTCATTTGATACGACATAGCAGGTTTATGTAATGGGTTGGGTTCAGCGCCGCTGGTGAGAACGTTCTTGCAACAGGCGCTGGACGTTTTTCTGGAGTGAGGACGAGCTTTGTCGTGGAGATTGATTCAGCCGGGGTACCAGACTTTGCGGGGGGCGGTGGCGGGGCGGTTGTAGGTCCAGGATTCGTCGATGAGGCGTTTCAGGTCGTAGCGGGGGCGCCAGCCTAGCAGGAATTTTGCTTTGGAATTATCGAGCCAGGTGGAGAAATACGGAGTTTTGATTTCGACGGCGGACATTCCTCGCGATTCGCGCAGGTAGTCGGCGACTTGCAGATAGTCGACGGGTTCATCCATACAAATGTTGAAGGTTTGCTGGTGGGCTTTGGGGTGATCGAGAGCGAGGACGATGCTTTCGATCAAGTCGGAGACGTGGACGAAATTGCGTTTTACGGGTTTGCCGGCGGGATCGAGCATTAAAGGAACGGCGTTGCGCTTGGCGTATTCGCCGGCGCTTTCGGGGCCGACGAGAGTGCGCCAGTTGGGGCCTCCGAAGACGTCTTCGCCGAAGGATAGCGAATATTTGAAGTCGTCTTTCTCCATGATCCATGGGGCGCGCAGACAGCAGCCGGCGAGATCGTATTGGACGAAATATTGCTCGAGCATGACTTCTTCTAAAACTTTGGAGAGGGCGTAGCAGCCGGGGTAGGCGGTGTGTTTCTGCTGCTCGGTGATGGGGAGCGGATGAGGATAGAAGAAATGGCCGACGGCGCAATCGCCACCGATGAGAAGAAATTGGCGGAACGTTTCGCTGGCGCGGCATTCTTCGAGCAGCCAGAAGAGGCCTTTGACGGCGACGTCGATCACTTCGTCGGGCGTTTCTTTGCAGGTGGCGCAGTGAATGACGTGGGTGACGCCGGCCATGGCGCGGCGGACGACGTCGCGGTCGGAGATATTGCCGGTCACGATTTCGAGGCGATCGTGGGGAGCGAGCGGGCGATTGTGGCAGAGGGCGCGAATGGTGACATCGGCGAGGTCGTCGTGACCTTGATCGAGGACGCGACGAATGAAATTGGAGCCGACTTTACCGGTTGCGCCGGTGACGAGAATGCGTTTCATGAGGGCTTTCTGTTTTTGAAGATTTGAAATGCCTGTGACGTTTCGATAGCGACGAAACACGACGCCACAGATGATGAGCGCGGTCTTGCGCGGATGTAAACAGTTGATTGGCGGTTGACGATGGATGACGGAGGCATTGGTAGACTGATGGAGATGAGCGCACACGGCGAGTTAGTGAGGGGCGGATGACGAATGAAGGAATGAGTGCGGTGTTGGGGACGGCGGCGGGGTTTTGTACGACGGTGTCGTTTGTGCCGCAGATTATTAAGATTTGGAGGCAGGGTGGGCGTGATGTTTCGTATGGGATGCTGACGTTATTTTTGGCGGGAGTGTTGTTGTGGTTTGGGTATGGGGTGGTGGTGAAGGCGCAGGCGGTGATTATTACGAATTTGGCGACGGCGGTGTTGATTGCGATTGCGATGGGGATGAAGGCGTGGACGGCGAAGAGGGATTTTGGGAAGGCGGTGATGGGGGATGTGCGGGTGGGGACGGGGGACTAAAGAGAAAAGCGAAGTAAAAGAAGAAGGAAGAAACGGGTAAGAGCGGGGAGTGGTGGCGGCTTCGGCCGCCATTTTTATTTTGTGGGGGGGAAAGTAGCAGATTCGTTGCAAGAGAGAAAACGCGATGGGCCGGAGTATGTCGCGTAGACGACGCACTTCGCAAAAGGTGATTGCGATCAAAACGACGAACACTTGGGCAGGGCTGACGTTGTGCCTGGGCGCCCTGAAGGGACGCCCCTACAGGAGATTGGGTGCGTGGGGTGCACGGGAGATTTGGATCGATGGGCCAGTGGTTAGTGGCGAGGTGCGGTGGGGAAAAACGCCAGCAGGATGCCGGCGCTACCGAGAGTGTGGCGGATTGGGCGCAGGGGGTTGCGAAAAGTGAATGTTGAATTTGGCGCACTAGTAGAGTAAAAGCCGATTGTTCATTTTTGAAGCCGTGCATTGACGGATTCTTGTCTCGACAGACCGGGACGTCTTGTCAGGGTGGTGTGCATGGTGACTCGCGATCGCGGTCGAAATCTTGCCGAGTTGGGGCGCAGCAGTGCTGCTCCCGTACACGGAAAACATCCAGAGTCGATTGAGGAGGTTGGGATGGTACGCAGACAACGTTTGTGTGCGTTCGTGGTGGTGTGTGCGTTTTTTGTGTGCGTGGTGGCGGTGGTGATTGTGGGCTCGGCCGTGACGCCGAGCGCGATGGCGCAGGTGAATACTTCGACGTTGATTGGGCGGGTGACTGATCCGCAGGGATTGGCGGTGCGCGGGGCGAAGATTACGGTGATTAATCAGGTGACGGCGGCGGAGAGGTCGATCGAGGCGGATGAGGATGGGCGATACAACCTGGTGGGATTGGCGCCGGGACAATATCGAGTGACGGTGGATGGCGGGGCGAATTTTGCGACGTTTGAGAAGAACGATGTGGTGGTGACGGTCGGCGAAGTGGTGGGGCTTTATCCGAAGCTGGATTTGCGCGGCGTGACGCAGTCGGTGACGGTGTCGGCGGAGACGGCGCCGGTGGAGACGACGAAGACGGAAGTGTCGCAGGTGATCGATCAGCGGCGGATCGACAATTTGCCGATCAATGGGCGGAGCTACATCAATTTTACGTTGACGAATTCGCAGACGACGCGCGACGTGTCGCCGACGATTGGGCCGGCGCCGACGAGCGGACTGAATGTGGGCGGGCAGCGAGCGCGTTCGAACGAGGTGAGCGTGGATGGCGCGGACGCGGTGGACAATTCGATCAACGGAATTCGCGCGACGGTGTCGCAGGAGGCGGTGCAGGAATTTCAGCTGATTTTGGGGGATTACAGCGCGGAGTATGGGCGCGCGACGGGCGGCGTGATCAATATTGTGACGAAGAGCGGCGGGAACGATGTGCATGGCGATGTGTTTGGATATTTGCGGAACAAATCGTTTCAGGCGCGGAATGCGTTTTCGGGGCAGGTTGATCCGACGACGGGAGAGCTTGATCCGACGAAGCAGGCGTTCACGCGAGTGCAGGCGGGGGCGACGATCGGCGGGGCGATTCGAAAAGATAAAACGTTTTACTTTTTTTCTTATGAGGACACGTTGCGGGAAGAGACGGGATTTTCGAGCATCGGAGAAGCGCAGGGCGGAGGAGGCGCGTGGGGATTGGTGCCGCTGACGCTGCCGACGCCGAGCGGGGCGGTGCCGGTGCAGTTGACGGCGGGACAGGCGAGCACGGTGCAAGCGCTGCTGACGAGCGGAGTGCCGGCGTATCAATCGTTGGCGGTGCAATACGGGTTGCTGTTGGGGTCGGCGTCGAGCGTGGCGCTGAACAAATTGGATTTTGGCGCGGTGTCGGCGGGATTGTCTGGCGGGACGTTGTCGCCGGGGCCGGGCGCGCAATTTCCGGTGCCGGTGTCGTGTCCGCTGGGCGCGACGGTGAATGCTGTGGTGTGCAATGGGTTTGCGGCGGTTGGGGCGGGAGGCGCGGTCGTGCCGGCGGGAGTGGCGCCGCTGCCTGGATCGTATGTGGGGCTGAATTCGCTGCGCGGAAATTTTCCGGTGACGGAGAAGACGAGTTTGTGGTCGGGGCGGCTCGATCAGAACTGGAATGCTCATCAGCATTCGTTTTTGCGCGTGGGAGTTTCGCCGTCGCTGGAGACGGGGATTGAATCGACGGCGCAGAACCAGGTGTTTGGGCAGAATGCGGGGTCGCGGACGGGGGTGAATCAGTCGCGCGATGTGTCGGGGACATTTCAGCACGACACGATTTTCAACGATACGACGTTCAATCAATTTCGATTTCAGTTTGCGCGACGCGGATTGCATTTTGGATTTTCGGAACTGCCGGGCGGAAGCGATATCGGCGTGAACATTCCGGGGTACGCGTATTTCGGGCGTGAGCCTTATTCGACGGTGGATCGGATCGAGCGGAGATTTCAGACGACGGACAACGTGACGATCGTGCATCGGGCGCATACGTTTAAGTTGGGCGTGGATGTGAATTTCGTGCAACTGCGATCGGGGAAGCAGCAGATTTTTGAATTGGATTATGGCGGGGATGTGAATTTTGGCGGGCTGGCGGTGTCGAATTTTGGGCTGCCGGATTCGGTAACGCTGCCGAGCGGGCAGGCGGTGCAATTGTTTGGCGCGACGGGATTGCAGTCGTATGGGCTGGGGATTCCGACGACGTACATTCAGGGGATTGGGCAATCGAATCAGCCGTTTGATAACGATGTGTTTGCGTTTTTTGCGCAGGATAGCTGGCGGGTGAATCGGAAGCTGACGCTGAATTACGGCGTGCGGTATGACGTGGAGCTGACGCCGAATTTTGCGCCGGCGACGGCGGTGAATGCAGCGGCGGAGAATGCGCTTGGAGTGGTTGAGGGGATTCCGCGCGATACGAATAATTTGGCGCCGCGGATTGGGATTGCGTGGGATCCGAAGGGCGACGGGCGGACGGTGGTGCGCGCGGGGTATGGGCTTTTCTACGATCATCCGCTGCTGGCGATTGCGTTTGATGCGGCGACGGCGGATGGCGGGCGATCGGTGCAGCTTATTTCGGCGGGAGGGACTTCGTCGGCGTGCGGATTGATTCCGGGGAGCACGACGTGCGGGACGCTGGATTCGCCGACGAATTTGAATGGGTCGACGATATTTCAGGGCGTGCTTAATGCGCTGCCGAGCATGGGGTATTTGCCGAATCAGCAGAGGTTCGATCCGTTTCAGCCGAATTCGTTGTTTGCGAATCAGAATTATTTGACGGCGGGATTTCCGTTGCCGATTTTGCCTTTTGTGTTGCCGGTGGCGAAGAATTTTCAGTTTGGATACGCACAGCAGGCGAATCTGACGATCGAGCGGCAGATCGCTGGGTCGTGGACGATCAGCGTGGGGTATCAGTACACGCGCGGGCTGCATTTGTACCGGCCGGTGGATATTAATTCGACTGATCCGCAATTGCTGACGCAAAATTTGCAGAATGCGGATGCGGCGGGGCTTGGATTTACGAGTCCGGTGACGGTGGTGGCGCCTGGGGCGAATGTGGCGCCGACGGCGACGACTTGCGGAGTGGGAGTGGTTGCGCCGAGCGTGCTGGGACAATTGTTCGGATGTCCGGGACCGGCCGCGGCTTTGAATGGGCAGTATGTGGGGACGCCGGCGTTTTTTAATTTTTTCAGGCCGTCGGGACCGAATCCGTCGTTTGCGGGGCAGGTGCCGGGAGGGTATGGGACGCAGGTGCAGCTTGCGAAGTTGGCGGGGTATCCGGGCGGATATGGCGTGCCGGTGCCGTTTAATTCGGTGGATGCGCAGCTTTCGGATGGGAGTTCGATTTATCACGGGCTGACGGTGAATGTGCAGAAGAGGTTTGGGCACTCGTTCGAATTGCTGTCGAGCTATACGTATTCGCACACGATTGACGATTCGACGGATTTGCAGTCGCCGCTGGAGCCGCAGGACAGCCGCTTCCCTTTTTACGAGCGAGGGAATTCGGATTTCGATCAGCGGCACCGGTGGGTGACGAGCGGAGTGATTACGTCGGCGAGCGCACGTGGCGGCGATTCGATGTGGAAGCATCTGGTGGCGGATTTTACGGTGGCGCCGATTATCGAGGTTTCGTCGGGGCGGCCGTATACGGTGATCACGGGGACGGACTATCGGTTGGATTTGGGGGCGTCGAACGGGCGGCCGTCGGTGGGATCGACGGGGCCGACGGCGGTGTCGCCATTTTTGCCGGGAGTGACGTTCGAAACGCCGACGTCGTGTTTGACGAATGCGGGGACGCAGTTCACGGTGGCGGGGATTGCGCCGCCGTTGGGGTGCATTGGGAATTTGGGGCGGAATACGTATGTGACGCCGGGATTTTTTCAGTTGGATTTGAGGTTGTCGCGGCGGTTTCCGTTGGGGGAAAGATTTAAATTGGATGCGATTGCGGATGCGTTTAATTTGACGAACCGGTTGAATGTGGCGGCGGTGAATCAGTTGTGCGATCCGGGGTCGGGTACGACGTGCGCGGCGGGGCAGCCGACTGCGGCGTATGATGCGCGGCAGTTTCAGTTTGCGTTGAAGTTGATTTGGTAGCTTGGGTCGAAGAAGAACAATCTAACGCAGAGACGCAGAGTGCGCAGAGGAGCGCGGAGACGAGGCGCCGGCGACGCCTCGTGCTTCCGTTGCGTAGATAAGCAACTTCGGTGGATTTTTAGAAATTGGGGAAGGCGCGTAGAGTATTTAGGGTGTACATGGTGGCGTTGTTGCAACGGTTTGTGATTCGGGGAGATTGAAATAGATGGAAGCAGTGCTGATTGGGATCGTGATTTTGCTGGCGGGGCTGGTGGTGTGGCTCGTGCTGCAGAATTCGAAGAGTTCGAAGAGCGATGGCGCGGTCGGGACGGAGGTTGCGGAGTTGCGGCGCGATTTGCAGACGATTGCTAGTGCGCAGGCGCAGACGGCGGGGAGTATTCAGGCGATTTCGCAGAGCGTGACGCAGCGGCTGGATGGAGTGTCTACGGCGTTGCGGGAAGGCGTCACGAATTCTGCACAGATTGCTTCGGCGGGACAATCGGCGATTGCGAATGAGTTGAAGAATACGCGGGAGCAGATTGGATTGATTCAGAAGCAGCTTGGCGAGGTGAATGAGCAAAGCCGCGGATTGTCGCAGGCTACGAAGTCGCTGGAGATGGTACTCGGCGGGGCGAAGACGCGCGGACTGCTGGGCGAAGTGACGCTGCAACGGATGCTGGAGGATTCGTTGCCGCCGTCGCAGTTTGCGATGCAGTATCGATTCAGCAGCGGCGAAGTGGCGGATGCGGTGATTTTTCTGCGCGACGAGAAACTGATGGCGGTAGATTCGAAATTTCCGCTGGAGGCGTTTCGGCGGATTGCGAACGACGGGGACGAGGCGCGACGGGCGTTTGCCACGGCGGTGAAGGGGCATGCGGATTCGATCTCGAAGAAATATATTGTGCCGGGCGAAGGGACGCTGGATGTGGCGTTGATGTTTGTGCCGTCGGAGAACGTGTATTGCGAGATGCTGAGTACCACCGATAATCGCGGCGTGCAGATCGACGAGTATTGCCGGAGCAAGAATATTGTGGCGGTGTCGCCGAACTCGCTGTACGCGCACTTGTGCGTGATTGCGATGGGATTGAAGGGGATGCAGATTGAGGAGAACGCCAAACGGTTGCTGGCGAATCTGAACGGCGTGAACAAGAATTTGGGGACGTTTGCGGAAGTGTTTGAGAAGTTGGGGACGCATCTGAAGAATGCGCAGCAGAGTTATGGTGAGGCGGACAGAAGATTTGAGAAGGCCCAGAATACGCTGGAGAATGTGTTGAGTGGGGGGACGCCGGTGGCGGCGATTGAGGGAGAGCAGTTGGCGTTGGGGATTGGGGCTTCGGTGTCGCGGGGAAATGGGAAGTGATGGGCGCGGTTGAGGGTGCACGACGGATGGGTTCGTGGATGGGCTTAGGCTGAGATCCTTCGCTTCGCTCAGGATGACACGCACTTAAAGCGGTGCTCGGCGCAAAAAAAACGGCGATTGTCGCGTGCGTTCCTGCCTCGACTAAAGAAAGCAGATTCCTCACTTCGTTCGGAATGACAGAGTATTTGTGATTTGCGAAGTTGGATAGAGCGTGCTGTAGCGGAATTTGTGGCTCTTTGGATTTTACGTTCGGTGGTGCGGTGTGGGAAAAACGCCGGCGGGACGCCGGCGCTACCGGGAGCTAGCTGGCTTTGCGGCGGTGTGGGTCGATGGTGGTGCGGCGGGCTGGCTTTTTCTCGCGGCTGCCATCGGCGGCGTGTTTTTGCGAAGAGGATTGGGCGAGGCTGCGTTTTAGGGCTTCCATCATGTCGATGACGCGGGCTGGTTTGGGTTGCTCTTCGGCGATTACTTCTCTGCCCTTCTGCTTGGCTTCGATCAGGGCTTTCAGATTTTCTTGAAATTTATCGTGGAATTCCTGCGGACGAAAGTCGGCGGCGAGGCTTTCGACGAGTTGCTCGGCTAGTTTGATTTCGGCGGGCTTGAGCTTTACGTCTTTTTCGGCTTGGCCGTAGCCGGCGACTTCGCGGATTTCGTTCTGGTAGTACATGGTGTGGACGGTGAGGCCGTTTTTGCGGGGGCGGATGAAGACGGTGTATTCGCGCTGATGCATGGTGACGGTGGCGATGCCGACGCGGTTGCTGTCTTCGAGCGTTTTCAGGAGAAGCGCGTACGGCTTCTCGGCGTCTTTGTCGGGCATCATGAAATACGAAGCGTCGAAATAAATCGGGTCGATCTGATCCTGTTTCACGAACGCGACTAGCTCCATGACCGTGCTGGAGCGCGGCGTGATTTTCTTCAACTCTTCGTCGCTGACGATGACGTATTGTCCTTTTTCGTATTCGTAGCCTTTGACGACTTCATCGCGCTCGACCTGACGATTGCAATGCGGGCAGAAGAGCGGCTGCTTGAGGCGGGTGTGGCACTTTTTGTGGAGTTGATGGAGATTGATTCGCTGGCTGCGCGCTGCGGTGTAGAGCTTGATGGGAATCGCGAGCAAACCGAAGGTGAGAGTTCCCTTCCAAACCGAGCTGGCCATGCGGAAAACCTCCAATGTTGATGCTATGGAACGAGCAGCCGGCAGCAATCGGGTAATCACGGTACCCGCTTAGTACCGGGCCGGGGCTCGCACAAGGGCGATTGCTGATGTAAAATACCACCACCTCGGCCCATTGGAACGCCGTCAATGGAAAAAGAAAGACGAAAGACGCCCAGGTTCCAGTTCATTGCCCCCGCGGAACTGGTGTGTGAGAAGTCGGGCGATAGAATTCAGTCGTGGGTGGCGGATTTGGGACTGCACGGTTGCGCGGTGACGGCAAAGAATGCGCCGCGACGCGGAACCGTGGTGAGCATGAAGATCGGGCACACGCCGCGAGAGACGATGCTGGCGAGGGCGGTGGTTGTGCATTCGGTGCAAGAGCGCGTGGGGATACGATTTTTAGCGGTGACGCCGGGGTCGTTGGAGATGCTGGCGAAGTGGTTGTCGAAGGCGAAGTTTCCGGTGCGGAGGAAGAGCGCGGGGGCGGGTGACGATTAGAGTTTGGGAAGTTTGGGTGAAGTGATTTGGCCGCGCGAGTTGCGCGGCTTTTTCGTTTTTGGAGAGGCGCGGGACGAAGGCAAGACCTCCGTCGCTGAGATCGAAGAGAGGTTCCTCCACTGCGCGAGCCTTCGCGTTCGCAGGAAGTGACGCGAAGAAAAGGCGTCGGCTCGCTCCGGTCGGAATGACAGTTCTACTTTTTATTCGGCGGAAGCTATTTGGGGGCGACAGCTTAGTCGAACACGAGTTGGAAGTGGAAGCGCATGTCTTCGGCGTACCACATGATGTAGTTGGTGCCCCAGGCGTTGTTGAAAAGGTTGAAGTGGACGCCTTTTTCAAGTTGGGGTTGTTCGCGGGTGAAGTGGAGCGGAGATTGAACGCCGAGTGCTACGAGGGGGGCGGTGGTCGAGAGGATGTTCAGTTCGTGGCCGGATTGGTGGCAGGTGATGCGATCGTCGATAGCGTGCATGTGGCGGTTGCCGCCTTCGACGACATCGAGCGGCGAGACTTTTTGACCGCATTTCTGCATATACCAGGACTTTGGATCCTTGACCGGAGGATTGAAACTAAACCATAGGGCTTCGGGCATGCGCGTTGGTGGTTTGCCGAACCACGATACGTCAATGTCCATGATCGGAGTGATTTTCGACAAGGTGTATTCGACGAAGATTTCTTTCGGCCAAGCGGTGGCGGGCGCTGACGGCGGAGACTGCGATGGATCGATCTTGCCAAGCTGGGGCGCAGCGTGCTGCGCCCCTACATGTTGGTCAGAGTCGGTGCGGAATTCGAGGCGGGTGCGGATTTTTGTTTGAAATTGATCTTGGGTGATTTCGCATTGAGCGAGTGACGGCATCCAGATTTTGCTGATAGCGCCGTAGCGTTCGATGTTGGGCTTGCCGAAGTCTTTGAAGGCCCAATCTTCGGTGCTGATGACGTAGTTTTTGAAGAAGGCGTCGTAGTCGGCTTGGGAGAGCGTTTGATAGGTGAAGAGCGCGAGCGGATGATCGGGAGTAGCCCATTCTGCGTTTTTCAGAACATTACGGAGTTTGCGGATTGCGCCTGTTTTTTCGTCGAGTTGAAAATGGGTAGAGAGGCCTTTGAACTCGAGCTTGGAAATTTTGGATGAGGCGATCGGTTCGGGACGAACTGCGCCAAGCATCTCTACGCTTTGTTTTGCTTCGGCCTTCAGGTCGGGCGGAAGCGATTCGATGGCAGCAAAGAGATCGTTGCGTTTTTCCTGCCAGCTCGATTGAACGACTTTGTAATTTTTCGTGTCGAGCATTTTCATCAAGTCGGACGGTAGGTAGTTGTCGAAATCGAGCCAGGTTTTGGTGTCTGTGCCCCAGGTGTGTTCGGCTTCGAGCAAAAGGTTGCGGAGGAGTTTTACGTCGGTGGCGTCACCGGCTTTGAACTTTGCCGTTCAGGATCCACGCGCTTGCGGAGGAAGCAGAGCTTGCGATAGCGCGCGACTTTCAGCGGGTCGCTGCCGATGCCGTGGATCCAGGTGTCGCCGATTTCCTGCGTGATAACGGGAAGTGCGCTTGCGTGCGGCTGAACGGCGTCGGCGATGTGAGTGAGATCGGTGGCGCGG
The DNA here is from genome assembly GCA_963785605.1 of uncultured Acidobacteriota bacterium. Taxonomy (GTDB): domain Bacteria; phylum Acidobacteriota; class Terriglobia; order Acidiferrales; family UBA7541; genus Acidiferrum. The sequence goes on from CAWAWE010000001.1 coordinate 403,148, forward strand.
ATTTCGGCGTTGGGGAATTGCTTCCGAAGATTGAGATAGGTGGCGGCGATTTCTTCGGGGGAGTGGGGGCCGACGTTGTCGTCGGCCATGACGATGGCGTAGGCGAGGTCGGAGCCGGGGACGACTTGAATCGTGCCGTAGTGGTGGTGGTAGGAGACGACGAGTTGCGCGCCGGTGGGGTCTTGCCAGCGGAAGAGTGGAGGGAGAACGGCGGGAGTGCTGGCGTCGTTGACGCCGATGTCGAGGAATTTGACTCCGGCGGCCGCGAGAGGACTGACGATGCCGCGCGTGTGGCCGGGGACATCGGTCATTTTGGCGCCGGTGGTTTTGCGACCGAAACGATTGTCGAGCGACTGGGATAGCGCGATTGCGCCGGAGATGAGCGATGGATCCATCAGCTCGGTTTGCCAGCTGAATGGGATCGCGTGCCACGCGATGAAGTTGGACGCGATGGCTTGCTCCATTTTTTTGCGCTGCTCGGCAGAGGCCTGCTCAAGATATTCGTAGAGGAGCCAGGAGCCGGTGGTCCAGGTGTAGTTGGCGCGATCGGGGCCGTTGCCTTTGGTGCGATCGAGTTGTGCGGCGGTGTCGATGGCTTTGGGGAAAAATTCGTTGAAGTAGCGGTGGACGACGTTGGCTTGCGTGTCGATGAAGCCGGCGTCGAAGTGGCATTTGAAGACGATGAGGACGCGTTTGATTTCGGGGGATGGCGCGGACGGAGTGGCGGTTGTCGGAGCTTGAAGGAGTTTTGCTGGATCGAATGGAGTCGCGTTGGCGACCCAGGCTGTGCTGCCGGTGGCTAAAAGGGCTTCGAGGAATTTTCGTCTGCGCATTGTTTGGCCTGGATTTGATTATCGATTATTGAGCTGCGAGTGGAACTTCTAGAACTTTGATCGTGTGCAGCCAGGTTTCGACGAGTTTGGGCCAGTGAGTGACCGGGAGATTTGTGGGGCGGAGGCCGTAGCCGTGGCCGCCTTCGGCGTAGATGTGTAGTTCGGCGGGGACTTTGGCGTTTTTGAGCGCGAGGAAGTAGACGGTGGAGTTTTCGACGTGGACGGGGTCGTCTTCGGCTTGAATGATGATCGATGGCGGAGTTTTTTCGGTGGGATGGATTTCGGCATTGGGCGCCATGTTTTGTTCGGCGACGGCGAGGTAGCCGGGGTAGACGATGACGGCGAAGTCGGGGCGGCAGCTTACGCTGTCGGCGGCGTCTGCGGCTGGGTAGAGGCGCTGATCGTAGTGGGTGCTGAGCGCGGCGGCGAGATGGGCTCCGGCGGAGAAGCCGAGAACGCCGATGCGATTGGGATCGATGTGCCACTCGGCGGCGTGAGAGCGGACGAGGCCGACGGCACGCTGCGCGTCTTGGAGAGCAGCGGAGGATTTCGGATAGGGGCCGGAGTCGGGGACGCGATATTTGAGAATGATGCAGGCGACGCCGTTGGAGGTGAGCCAGTCGCAGACTTCGGTGCCTTCGAGATCCATCGCGAGGATGTGATAGCCGCCGCCCGGAAAAACGACGATCGCGGCGCCGGTGGGTTTTGCGGTGGGCTGGTAGAGCGTGATCGTTGGCGTGGAGACGTTGCCAAGACGGATGAGAGGTTTGCCGGCGATGAGATTGTCTTTTGCGGTGGTGGTGTCGGCTTCGGCGGCGGGATTTAGTTTTGCGTCGGGCGCGCCTTTGGGCCAGATGGGAATTTGCGTGTGGCCGGAAGAGGGTTGCCAGGCGGACGGCGTTTGAGCGTGGGCGATTAAGGCGGACGACGCGAATGCGAACGCAATGGGCAAAAGTGCGAGAAGGAAATTAATTTTCATGGAGCCTCGACAAATTTTGTGCGGCGAAGATGGTAACACGCAAAAACCGGATGGAGTTTGAAGTGACGCCGCCTCGACTGGGGAGCAGCGGTGCTGCGCCCGTACACTCGCAGGTCATTGAGTTTGAGGTGACGCAAGTTCAGCGGAGGTCGTGGATGATTTCTTTGGCGGCGTTGGCACCGCTGGCGCCGGTGAGTCCGTTGCCGGGATGTGTGCCGGAGCCGCAGAGGAAGAGTCCGCGGATCGGCGTTTTGTAGCGCGCCCAATCGAGGACCGGGCGCATGGTGAAGAGCTGGTCGAGCGCGAGTTCGCCATGGAAAATGTGGCCGCCGGTGAAACCGTAGATCGATTCGAGATCGCGGGGCGTGATGACTTGCATGGATTCGACGATTTGGCTGAAGTCGGGCGAATGGACCGCGAGTGTTTTAAAGACGTTTTCGGCGAGGATGGCAGCGTGATTGTTGTCCCAAGCGGCGTCTTTCAATTTGTAGGGAGCGAATTGGACGTAGACCGAGGCGACGTGTTTGCCTTCGGGGGCGAGCGAAGGGTCGAGAAGCGTCGGGATCGAGATGTCGAGATAGGGCGATTGTGAGATTTCGCCGTACTTTGAGGCGTCGTAGGCGCGCTCGAGGTAGTCGATTTCGTGGCCGATGTGGATGCGGCCGGCCATTGCGAGTTGCGCGCCGTCGGGGCCGACGGAGTCGGAGAGTGCGGGGAAACTTGGCAGACGATTGAGCGCGAAATTGATTTTGGCGACGTTGCCTGCGGCGCGGATGTTGCGGATACGGAGCGCGAAGGTCGGATCGAGTTGAGATGGATCGACGAGATTGAAGAGCGTGCGCTTGGGGTCGACGCCGGAGACGACGGCTTCGGCAGCGATTTCTTCGCCGTCGGCGAGAACGATTCCCGTGACGGCGTTATTTTTGATGCGGATGTGTTGGACGTCGGCTTGCGTGCGGATTTCGGCGCCGGCGGCGCGAGCGGACTCGGCTAACGCGTGCGTGAGAGCGCCGAGTCCACCTTTTGGAATCGATGCGGAGCCGACGGGATGCGGATCGGCGGCGGCGCGGAGCAAGAGGACGGCGGTGCTTCCGGCGGACCAGGGGCCTAGCGCGGAGCCGAAGATTCCGCGCGCGGCGATGGTGGCGCGGAGGAGTTCGGTGTCGAAAAATTCGGCGACGAAATCGGCGACGGCCATCGGGCCCCAGCGCAGAAGATTGAAGATGCCGTCTTTGCCGAGGCTGCGGACGTTGCGGCCGGTCTTGAAGAGATTCCAGAAATCTTCGGGCGAGGGCGAGTCGATCGCGGGCGGAGTGATTGAAGCGATCTGGCTGAAGACTTCGGAGAGTTCGGCGAGGGACTCGGCGAATTTTGTGTAGTTGGCAGCGTCTTTCGCGGAAAAGCGTGCGATGCCGCCGGCGGTTTTGGCGTGATCGTTGTAGAAAAGGAGCGAGCGGCCGTCGGGCGACGGGGCGAAGACACGCGGATCTGGATTGAGGATTTGCAGATCCTGCTTGTCGAGGCGCATGTCGCGCGCGATGTCGGCGCGAAGCGGGCCGACGGTGTGCGCGAGCGTGGAGGCGCGATAGCCGGGATGAAATTCTTCGGTGATGGCGCCGCCGCCGACAATTTCGCGGCGTTCGAGAACGATGGGTTTGAAGCCGCCCTTGGCGAGATAGAAAGCGGTGATGAGTGCGTTGTGTCCGCCGCCGACGATGACTACGCGCTGTCCGATGGGCATGTTCAGTTTTTCTCGCTGTCGGGGGCGATGGTGGAGTCGGACGGGGCGTTGGCGACGTCATCAGCGGTTACATCGGACTCGTTGAGGAGCGCGGCGGTTTCGTGAGGCGCTGCGTCTTTGGCTGCAGGCGGAGTCGGAGTTGGAGCAGGCGGTTGATATTGATGCGACGTCGCGCCGTTCGAGGCGATTGGTTTCGAACGATCGGAACGCGGCGCGCTCGCTGATTTTTTCCACTCTTTGAGAATGACTTGGCTCGCGATGCGGCCGGGTGCGCCCATAATGCCGCCGCCGGGATGCGTTGCCGATCCGCACATGTAGAGGCCGTCGATCGGCGTGCGGTAGTAGGCCCAGCCGGGGACGGGGCGAAGGAAGAAAAGTTGTTCGAGCGAAAGTTCGCCCTGGAAAATATTGCCTTGGGTGAGGCCGAACTCGCGTTCGAGATCGAGCGGCGTGAGAACCTGGCGGCCGACGATTAATTTTTTGATGTTGGGTGCATGCTCGGCAATGGTGTCTACGACGGTGTCGCCGAAGGCCTCGCGTTGATCGTCCCAGGTTCCGTGAGCGAGTTTGTATGGAGCGTATTGCACGAAGCAGGAGAGCACGTGCTTGCCCGGAGGCGCGACGCTTGGGTCGGTAAGGCTCGGGATCACCATGTCGATGTAGGGACGGCGCGAGAAATGACCGTACTTGGCGTCGTCGTAGGCGCGCTCCATGTATTCGACGCCGGGGGAGATGGACATTGCGCCGCGAAGGTGCGCGCCGGGACCGGGCATGGATTTGAAATCGAGGAGACCATCGAGCGCGATATTTACCTTGCCGGAGGAGCCGCGATATTTGTAGCGGCGAACACCTTCGAGAAATTCACTTGGCAGATCGCTGGGCTGCATGAATTTTTCGAATGTCAGGTGCGGATCGACGCTTGAAGAGACAACAGTCGCGGAGATTTCTTCGCCGGATTTCAGGACGACGCCGGTTGTGCGGCCATTCTTGACGAGGATTTTATCGACCGGCGCTTGCGTGCGGATTTCGACGCCTGCTTCGCGCGCGGCCGCGCCGATCGCGTTCGAAATAGCACCGGTGCCACCGCGGCTGAATCCCCACGAACGGAACGCGCCGTCGATTTCGCCCATGTAGTGGTGCAGAAGCACGTAAGCCGTGCCGGGCGAACGGATGCCGAGGAACGTACCGATGATGCCCGAGGCGGACATCGTGGCTTTCAGCGCGTCGGTTTCGAACCACTGATCAAGAAAATCGGCGCTGCTCATGGTCATGAGCTGAATCAACGTGTAGCGCTCGTCGGACGAAAGGCTGCGGAAGCGTTGCAGCATGAAGTGAAGTTGCTTGAGGTCGCGCGGATTGAGCGTCGTTGGATCGGGCGGAATCATCGACAGCATCGGCTTCACGAAGCGACACATCGGCGTCATCATCTTCGAGAATTCGTCGTAGGCCTCGGCGTCGAGGCGCGAGTGGCGGCGAATTTCGCGTTGGGTCCGTGCGTGATCGTTCATGCGCCAGAGGTGGTCGCCGTTCAGCATCGGCGTGAAAGTGCCGTCGAGCGGGAGAATTTCGAGGCCGTGGCGCGGGAGATCGAGCTCGCGAATGATTTCGGGACGGAGGAGCGAGACGACGTAGGAGCATTCCGAGAAGAGGAAGCCGGGGATAATTTCTTCGGTGACCGCGGCGCCGCCAAGAACGTGACGGCGTTCCAGCGCGAGGACCTTTTTGCCTGCCTTCGCGAGATAGGCAGCGTTGACGAGACCGTTGTGGCCGCCGCCGATCACGATTACGTCATAGTGCTGCGCCATTCGCTAAATAGCTCCGGTATGAATCCGCACATGCTTGGAGAAAAAGATGCGGCTGGAAGACGGGATAGTTTACTGGGAGCGGAGTGGTCGGCACAAGCCCACGAAAGGAGTAACTACTAGCTTCAGCCTATCCCTTCTGCTTCGCTCGACCGCGCTCGCGGGGACCGTCGCACAAAGAAGTTATCCCCTCCTGCTTGAGGCGTCGGACGTACTCGTCCAGTGCCGCGGATACGGTTTCGGTCTTTGTGCGGTGCCGGCCCAACTTCTTTGCTTTCCGGATCAGCCGGTCAATCTCAACGTCAGTTTTCATAACCATCTACGTAAGACTTGCATGGCTCATACCATTCAAAGGCGCTATCGGCCTTGCTGCTCGTGCTCAGCGTCTCTATACTTTGAATCGCGTTTCGGAGGATGTGTGTGCCGGTAGGAACTGCGTTTCATGAGCGGACGATGGCGTTGTGCGAGAGCCTGAATTATCGGGAATGGTCGGGCTATTACACCGTGGGCGTGTACGAGATGCACCACGAGCACGAGTACAACGCGATTCGCAATTCGTCGGCCCTGATCGACATTTCCCCCCTGTTTAAATATCGGATTACCGGACGCGATGCGACGAAGTTTGTGAATCGCGTGATCAGCCGCGACATCACGAAGGTCGCGGTCGATCAGGTCATCTACTGCTGCTGGTGCGATCCCGACGGGAAAGTGATCGACGACGGAACGATCACGCGGCTGGGTGAGAACGACTATCGATGGACAGCGGCCGATCCAAGCCTGCGATGGTTTCAGCAGAATGCGCTTGGCCTGGATGTGAACATCGAAGACATTTCGGAACAAACGGCGGCGCTGGCGCTTCAGGGACCGACCTCGGGCAAGTTGTTGCGTGCCGCCGCCGACGCGGATATTTCGAACCTGAAATATTTTCGAGTCACGCATGGAAGGATTGCCGGCGTTCCGGTCGATATTTCGCGGACCGGTTACACCGGCGATCTCGGTTACGAGATCTGGATGCCGTGGAAAGATGCGCTTCGCGTGTGGGATAAGCTGATGAGCGAAGGAGAAATTTTCGACATTCATCCGGCGGGCATGGTCGCGCTCGACATCGCGCGGATCGAAGCGGGCTTAATTCTGATCGAAGTCGATTACATCTCGAGCAAGCGAGCGGTGATCGAATCGCAACGATATTCTCCGGCTGAGATTGGGTTGGGAAAGCTGGTCGATTTGAAGAAGGATAATTTTGTGGGCCGCGAGGCGCTGGAGAAAGAGGAGCGCAAGCGGCCGGCGCGCGCGCTTGTGGGGCTGGAAATCAATTGGGATGAAGTGGAAGCGCTCTACGACAAGATTAAGATGGCGCCGCAAGTTCCGAGCATGGCGTCGCGCGTGGCAGTGCCGATTTACCGTGGCGGCAGGAACATCGGGAAAGCAACATCGACGACCTGGTCGCCGACATTGAAGAAGATGATTGCGTTGGCGACAGTGGGGCGCGAGCACTCGGCGATCGGCACCACGCTGAACATGGAAATGACGGTTGAGTCGGTGCGCCAAACGGTTGGCGCGAAGGTGATACCGATGCCGTTCTTCAATCCGCCGCGGAAAACGGCTGTTCCAGTCACCTAAACTCGAAATTCCTACTGGGCAGCGAAAGTAATTTCCTTCGCGAGCATCTGATCGAGACTCGCGCGGTTGAGCAGCTTGCCGTGAATGACCAAGGCTCGAATTTTTTCCGTATTGCGGATATCGTCGAGCGGGTTCGCGTCTAAAAGCAAAAGATCTGCGTTTTTACCTACCTCGACCGTCCCCTGCTTCTGGCTGATTCCCATAAAATCGGCGGGATTTTTCGTGGCCGCTTGCAAGGCCTGCATCGGTGAGAGCCCAGCTTGGGTCAGCAGTTCCAGCTCCTCATGTAACGAAAATCCAGGGACCAACTCTGGCGCGGGACTGTCCGTTCCAGCCAGAATTCCTATACCCGCGGCTTGCATCTTCGCGACAACCTGCGACGAGCGTTCGAAAAGCTGGTCGCGGAGTCCGAATTCAGGGGGCGAAGCGAGCTGATCCTGTTTTTTCCGAACGTCCTTCCAAGTCGAAACGATGGTTTTCGGCACGTATCGCAAAAGGTCTGCCGCCGCCGCATCGGATTGCAGCGTTGGGTACGCATCATGCCGAAGTAGAACCAGCGTGGGGGTCTGCCAGGTTTGATTTGACTCGAAATTTTGCGATCAGCGCGTCGCAGGTTTTTTCCGAGTAGGTCGATAAGAGTTCTCGTTGCCAGCCGATCGCGCGCGCATGCGAGCCTTGCGGAGTTTCGTTCTTCGGCGCACCGCGGAATTGCTCCTCCATCAACCTGGGTTCAGCGGACGAGCAAGCGCGAAGCACGCCGGTAAGATGCTCGATGCTCTTTTGTCCAGCGTCGGACGCCTCGGCTGCCGTGACGCGATCGGGCACGTGCCCCACGAAAGAGATGTGCTGCTGCTTCGCAGCGTCGGCGATCGCGAAGTAAGCGGTGCGGCTCAGGATCGACTGAACCTTGATGAAGTCGACGCGTTGCGCGACGAGCGATTGCACGTCTTCGGTAGCTTGCGTGGCGTTGGTGACGACCAGCGAAGGTTGGAAGGACGGGGGATCGCCGTCAAGATACGGGCCTGGAAAGAAAATCTCGGGGCCAAGCCGCTTGCCGCTGCGGATTTCTTCGCGAAGAGGAACAAGCGATTGGAGATAGCCGCCCATGTCGCGAACGGTCGTAATTCCGTTGGCGAGAAGTAGCGGAAGGAAGAAATCGCGGCTTCCCGTAGGCTCACCGGCGCCGGTTAGGTGCAGGTGCGAATCGGTAAGGCCGGGAATGAGAAATTTGCCTGTGCCGTCAATCACTTCGCTGTTGCTCGGCAATTGGGCAGATGACGAAGACGTGATTGCTTGAATTTTTCCGTCTGCGACAACCACCGTGACGTCAGGCTTCGGATCGGCGCCGGTGGCATCGATTAGCATGACGTGTGTGATCGCCAAAGGCCTGGGCGCATGATCTTTCGAACAAGAACATAGCAGAAGCGCGCAGAGCAGCAGTGCGAATGCGCTGTATTTACGCTGAGCAGTCGAATATCTGAGCCGGCCCAGCACACGCGCGCAACCGCGGAGGAAATTCATGACAGCGAATGGAATCGTAGAGACCACACGAAAAGAGTGACAGAGGCCGTTACTGAAGGCGATTGTATTTTTTCAAGATGGCTTGAAGCTGATCGTGCGGAAGTCCGATGACCTTGTGATCGTCGGCGCCGACCATCGTGTCGGCCGCGATCATCGCATTGACGATGGCTTCCTCGGTGGCAAAGACCGTCGATTCGAATACAGGCTCAATCAGATCGTTGGGCAGCATCTTGAGATCGACAACATGGTTATCGGCACTGGCGCCGGGATTCGCGGTGGAAAACGCGATGAAGATGTCGCCCGAACCATTGCCGGAGATGCTGCCGTCACGACCGAGACCAAGCGCAACGCGACGCGCGAGCCGTTTCAGTTGACTCGAAATCAGAGGCGCGTCGGTGGCCACGACGACGATGATGGAGCCGCGATCTTGATTTTCGAAACGAGTCTGGGAATAAGGCATCGGCGCGTCAATTTCACGGCCCACCGGAATTCCCGCGATGCGCAGATTGTCTTTTGTGCCGTAGTTACATTGCACAAGAACGCCCACCGTCCATTCACCGACTATGGATTTTGCCGGCCCTATGACCTGAAATCGACGCGACGAAGTGCCGATTCCACCCTTAAAGCTGTTACAGATCATTCCGGTGCCGCCGCCGACGGAACCTTCCTGCACCGGCCCAGACGCAGCGGTATCGAGCGCGTGAAAGGCGTGCTCGGGCTTCACGTGAAAACCATTCGTGTCGTTGAGCCAGCCGTCCCATGTTTCCGCGACGACGGGAAGCGACCACCAGTAGCCGCTCGCGTCGGGGGCGCCGTGCGACACGCGCCACTGAATCACCGCGTCGCGAACGACGCCAACGCTGTGCGTGTTCGTAATCATCACTGGGCCTTCGAGGAATCCGGATTCTTCGAGCCAGGTTGTGCCGGTCATTTCGCCGTTGCCGTTGAGCGACCACCATCCGGAGAAGACGGCACTGTTCATCGAGTCTTTGCCGCGCGGAAGAACGGCGGTGACGCCGGTGCGAACGGGGCCTTTGCCGACTTGGAGCTTGCCTTCACCGGAAATGAGAGTGGTGTGGCCGACTGTGACGCCGGCGACGTCGGTGATCGCGTTGAGTGGGCCGGGAGTGCCGTCGAATGGGATGCCTAGATCGCGCGCGCGCGGTTTTGACTTAGCCGCCGCGGAAGCGTTGGCATTCGCTTTTGGCGCGTTGTCCTGAGCTTGCAGAGAAATCACGGCAACAGCGCTGAGGCTTACCAACGTGACGCACACCCGCAAAAAACGCATTTTTCTCTCTCTCCAATGAATGACGACTTTGTTCAGACCCGAGACGTAGCCGATTGTCACGGAAGGGCGCAGCGATCAGGCCGAGAAGACTCGAGCCACTGCGGACCCAAGAGCCCGCGCGATTATCTCAGATTCGCTGGAGGTAAGTACAAATGGTGGCGCGAGGAGTATGTGGTCGCCGCGAATACCATCGACGCAGCCTTGCGACGGATACGTCAGAACGTTTTCTTCGAGGACGGCTTGGCGTATTTTGTCGGCGATGTTTTGTTCGCGCGGGAAAGGCTCGCGCGTGGATTTATTTTTCACAAACTCGATGCCAAGCAGCAAGCCGAGACCGCGGACTTCGCCGACGTGTGGGTGCGATTCGAGAGTTGCCGCGAGGTGCGAACGCAATTCTTGCGCGGCGCTCGGTACGCGCTGGAAAAGGTTTCGCGATTCGATGAAATCCAAGACGGCGTTCCCGGCTGCGGTCGCGACGGGATGCGCTTGATATGTGAAGCCATGTTGAAATGCGCCGGTGCCGCGTTCGAATGCTTCGGCGACTTTGCGCGACACGAGAACCGCGCCGAGCGGGGCGTAGCCGCTGGCGATTCCCTTCCCCACGAGAATCATGTCGGGCTCGACATTCCAATGTTGGACCGCGAACGGTTTGCCCGTGCGGCCCATGCCACTCATGATTTCGTCGGCGATTAGCAGGATATCGTGGCGGCGGCAGATTTCGGCGATGCGTGCGACATAACCGTCGGGCGGTGCGGCGGCACCGAGCGTTGCACCCACAACAGGCTCGAAGATGAACGCCGCGACGGACTGTGCTTGCCGATCGTTGTGCGTATCGGTCGCGTCGCGGGATTGAAGCAACGCGTCGAGATCATTGGCGCAGGCGAGATCGCACTCTGGAAATTTCAATCCGAACGGGCAGTGGTAGCAGAAACACGGAGCAATGTGGCCCCACTCAGAGAGTAGCGGCTGATACGGCGCGCGGCGGCCGACGTTGCCGCTGACCGACATCGCGCCGAGCGTGCTGCCGTGATAGCTCTGGCGACGCGAGACGACTCGAAAGCGTTTCGAATCGCCGCGCTCAAGCCAGTATTGTCGAGCGAGCTTGATCGCGGTTTCGGTCGCTTCGGAACCACCTGAAGTGAAATAAACGCGACCGCCGTCGTGAAAATTTGGGGGAGCGAGAGCGATCAGACGCTCGGCTAGCTTTTCCGCTGACGCGGAATGGAATTGCGTGGTATGCGCGAAGGCGATTTGCGATGACTGTTCAGCTATCGCGCGGCCAATTTCAGCGACGCCGTGGCCGATGCTGACCACGGCAGCCTGGCCTGATGCGTCCAGCAGACGGCGGCCGTCGGCGGTGAGAATCCACGAGCCTTGGCCGCGAACCGCAATCGGCAAATCTTTCTTGAAATTTCTGGGAAACAGAGCCGAAGGCTTTGTCATGAGTGGCAGAAATTGTAGCGCGAGCCATGCAGGCACGCGAGGTCGCGCGATGCGAATGTGCTACGCTTGCGCGATTTTGCGAGCGCGTTTCGGAGAGCGATGGCGGCGAGTCAAAATGGGCGATCGAGTTCGACGGCGCTGATTCGGACGATCGGACGCTGGAGTTTGACGGCGCTCGTGATCAATTCGATCATTGGCAGCGGGATTTTTGGCTTGCCCTCGGTGGTATCGGGGCGCGTCGGACATTTCGCACCCATTGCATATTTCGTCGCCGGGGCCGGAATGGCGGTCATCGCGGGGTGCCTCGCCGAAGTTGCATCGCAATTTCACGAGACCGGCGGACCCTATCTCTATGCGCGGGAAACGCTTGGCCGATTTTGGGGCATTCAGATCGCGTGGATGATGTGGCTGTCGCGCATCGCGGCCGCGTCGGGGACGGCGAATCTTTTTACGACGTATCTGGGGCAGGTTTTCCCGCGAGCGACGGAACCGATATATCGGATGACGATCTTAACCGCGCTGGTGGGTGTTCTCGCGGTTGTGAACTACGTCGGCGTGAAGTCGGGCGCACGAGCGAGCGATTTTTTCACCGCGCTGAAACTTTTGCTGCTAGGGACATTCATCAGCGCCGGCCTGTGGTGGATTTCTACGCACGGCGCGGTCACGCCCGCTCCCCTGACGCATGCCATCGAACCGCGCGACTGGCTTGAGGCGACGCTTGTACTCGTATACGCCTACGGTGGATTCGAAGCGGTGCTGCTCGCCAGCGGTGAGATGCGCGACCCGCGGCACGATGTGCCGATTGCGCTGATGATTGGAATCGCAAGCGTGGCGGTGATTTACACCCTAGTGCAGGTTGTGGTGAGCGGAACGCTGATCAACCCGGCGGCAACGCAGCGACCGATCGCAGACTCGGCTATGGCGGTCCTCGGATCACGCGCGGCGGCGGCCATATCTATCGGAGCTCTATTTTCGATTTATGGATATTTGAGCGCGAACATGCTGCACACGCCGCGGCTGACGTTTGCGTTGGCGGAGCGAGGAGACATTCCAGCGATTTTCGCGCGAATTCACCCCCGATTTCGAACGCCAGACGTTTCCATCGTGTTGTACACGGTGTTTCTGCTCGCGTTCACGCTGGCAGGGAGTTTCCGATGGAACATCACGCTTTCGGCGATCGTGCGTCTATTCGCTTACGGATCGATCGCGATTGCCCTGCTGATTTTGCGAAAGCGCAAGCCGGATGCGGACGCATTTCGATTGCCCGGCGGACCGGTACTGGCGATTGCGGCGATCTTGTTCTGTATCGTGCTGCTGGTACGGGCGCCGTTGAGCAATTCGACGGCAGTGCTCGCGACGTCGGCGGCTGCGGCGATCAACTGGGCGTTGGTGCGGAAGCGAACAACCACTGCGTGAGGATCAAGCGATGTCGATGAAGCGAAGCGGAGCAGCATGGATGCCGGCAGATGATTATGGCCGCAGCCTGCCGAGATTTTCGGTGAATCTGCTGGTGCGCGATGTGCAGGGTTCCCTTCCCTTCTATCGCGACGTGCTCGGTGCGACGGTGCGATACGCCGACGAAGATTTCGCTGCGTTGAACCTTGCCGGCGCGGAATTCATGTTGCACGCCGATCATTCATACGATCACCATCCACTGCACAAATACATTGGCGAAGTTGCGGCTGGTCGCCGGGGACTTGGCGCGGAATTGCGGGTGATGGGCGTCGATCCCGATGCGGCTGAAGCTCGCGCAAAAGCAGCCGGTGCAACGATCGTCCAGCCGGCGGCGGACTATCCTCACGGCTGGCGTGATGTGATGTTGGCCGATCCGGACGGCTACGTCTGGGCGGTTGGCGTCGCGAAGTAACGCTCCGCCAAGTCCGCGTGAAGTTTCGTAGAGCTCGCTGGCCAGGGCCGTTCCCTCGGACTCTTGGATTCGCCGACGATTCGTGACATATTTTTCGCGGTCGCTTCGCGTGGGTAGCGCGAATCGTTGCTATCGCTCGGCAGAGTTGAGTTCGAACTTCCAATTCGAATGGGTACACAAACAAATGAGGCCTAGACAATGAAGACGGGGACGCGTCTGCGCAACGTTGCAGCAATCGCAGTCGGCACACTTTTTTTCGCGGTGTTTGGGGTCGCCTTGTGCGCGCCCGCTAAAGCGCAAGACGCCGGCAAACACGCGATCGCCTTCGCTGACATGATGAAGATGCACCGTGTTGCGGAACCACGGGTCTCGCCCGACGGCAAGTGGGTCGTCTACACCGTCGCGACGCCCGATATGGACGCGAATCGAAACGCTAGCAACATCTGGCTGGTCTCGACGGAGAGCGGCGCGCCGATTCAGTTGACGCAAAGCGGAAAGGATTCATCTCCGGTATGGTCGCCTGACGGAAAGATGATCGCGTTTTTGTCGTCGCGTGCAGGGGAATCGCAGATTTACTTGCTCTCGTTGGATGGCGGCGAAGCTCATCCGTGGACGAGCATCTCCACCGGCGTGGATATCGTGAAGTGGTCGCCCGATGGGAAGACACTCGCTTTCACTTCGGGCGTGTACCCGGATTGCAAAGACGACGCCTGCAACAAAAAGCGCGACGAAGAAAAAGACAAGAACAAAGTGAAGGCGCATGTCGCCGAACATCTGCTCTATCGCCACTGGAACCACTGGAATGACGGAAAGCGCGGCCATCTCTTCGTTGTTCCGGCGCCCACATCGCTGGAGCAAGCGGAGGCGAGCAGCAAGCCAGTCGATCTAACGCAAGGCGCCGATTACGACGTGCCACCGGATCAGCGCGGCGGCGCGGGCGACATCAATTTTTCGCCCGACGGGAAAGAGCTTTGCTTCACCGCGGTGACCGATCCTGTCGAAGCGATCAGCACGAACGGTGATTTGTTCCTCGTACCCACCGCGGGCGGCGCGGAGCCAAAGAAGATCACTACGAATCCCGGCTTCGACGGCAATCCCGTCTATTCACCGGACGGAAAGTACATCGCCTACCACGCACAACTCACCGCAGGGTTCGAAGCCGATCGCTGGCGCGTGATGCTCTTCGACCGCGCGTCGAGCAAGAGCGAAAATTTGTCCGAAAAGTTCGACCGCAGCGCCAATGACCTCGCATGGTCGGCGGACAGCAAGACAATACTATTCACCGCCGAAAACGAAACGCTTCAGCCCGTCTACGCAATGGCAGCGCAGGCAGGCGCCGAGCCAAAGAAAATCGTGGCCGACGCTTACAACACCGGCCTCTCGATCAACAGCAAAGGCACGACGATCGGGTTCGAACGAACCAGTCTCGCGATGCCCGCCGAAGTTTTCGCGGCCAACAGCGACGGCACGAACCCGCGCCAGCTTACGCACCACAACGAATCGATTCTCGCGAATCTGGAGATGAACGCGCCCGAAACGTTCTGGTTCGTCAGCGGCGACGGCGTCAAGGTACAGGCTATGCTGATCAAGCCGGCCAGCGCCGAACCTGGCAAAAAATATCCGCTGCTCGTGCTGCTCCACGGCGGTCCGCAATCGATGTGGTCCAATGCGTGGGGCTATCGTTGGAACGCGCAGGTATTTTCCGCTGCCGGATATGTGACGTTGATGATCAACCGCCGCGGCTCGACCGGATACGGCCAGAAATTCACTGACGAAATCACCAACGACTGGGGCGGCAAAGCGTACGTTGACGTGATGAAAGGCATCGACGCCGCGGTAGCGAAGTACAGCTACATCGACGGCACGAAGGTCGCCGCAGCCGGCGGCTCGTACGGCGGCTACATGGCCGACTGGATCGCGACGCACACGAATCGCTTCAAAGCGATCATCAGCCACGCCGGAATCTACGATAAAACGGCGATGTACGCGACGGAAGAGCTCTGGTTCGAAGAGCACGACATGCAGGGCACGCCCTGGGCCGCCGCAGAAAATTACAAAAAGTGGTCGCCTTCGACGTACGCCGCCGATCTCGGCAAATACAAAACGCCAACGCTAATCATCGCGGGCGAGCGCGACTATCGCGTACCCTACACGCAGTCCCTGGAATTTTTCAGCGCATTGCAGCGCCAAGGCGTGCCTTCGAAACTCGTCGTCTTCCCCGACGAAGGCCACTGGGTCCTGATGCCGCAAAACGCCGGCTTCTGGTACAAAACGTTTCTGGATTGGCTCGCGAAATATCTGAAGTAGTCGCGAGCAGCTACGCCGTCGCAGCGGCTTCCGGCGGCTCAGACGGCGCAACATCCTTCGAATAAAGCCCGGCAATATCGCGCTGCTTCAGCGCCCGAATCCGATCGCGCAACTGAGCGGCCTTTTCGAATTCGAACTTCTTCGCCGCCTCGCGCATCTGCGTATCCAGCGCCTGCAATAGCTGCGCGAGTTGCGCCTCGTTTTTCACATTTGCAGCCGCCGCGTCGAGCGCGCCGTCGTCCACCGGGATGCTGACGTAGTCCGCCTCGACGATACGAGCCAGTTCCATGTCCACCGACTTCACGATCGACTCCGGCGTGATGTTGTTCTCTACGTTGTAAGCCGTCTGTTTTTCGCGGCGTCGAGCCGTCTCCGCGATCGCCTGATTCATCGAGCCCGTCCGCCTGTCGGCATAAAGAATCGCCCGGCCCGAAATATGCCGCGCACAACGCCCAATCGTCTGAATCAGCGAAGTCGCGCTCCGCAAATACCCTTCCTTATCCGCATCCAGAATCGCCACCAACGACACCTCGGGCAAATCGAGCCCTTCGCGCAACAAGTTGATGCCGATCAGCACATCAAATTCGCCGCGCCGCAGATCGCGCAAGATCTTGATGCGATCCAGTGTCTCGACCTCCGCGTGCAGATAACGCGCTCGCACACCGATCTCTGCGAAATACTCCGACAAATCCTCCGCCATGCGCTTCGTCAGAGTCGTAACCAGCACGCGCTCATTCCGCGCCGCCCGCACTCGAATCTCTTCCAGCAGATCGTCCACCTGCCCCTTCACCGGACGAATCTCAATCTGCGGATCGACCAGCCCCGTCGGACGAATCACCTGCTCCACGAACGCGCCGCCCGACTTTGTCATCTCATAAGGCCCCGGCGTCGCCGACACATACACAATCTGGTTCATCCGGTGCTCAAACTCCTCAAACGTCAGCGGCCGATTGTCGAGCGCCGACGGCATTCGGAATCCGTAATCGACCAGAACCTGCTTCCGCGAACGATCTCCTCCATGCATTCCGCGCGTTTGCGGCACGGTCTGGTGCGATTCGTCGATGAACATCAGATAATCCTGCGGAAAATAATCGAGCAACGTCGGCGGCGCTTCTCCTGGCAAGCGGCCGCTCAAATGCCGCGAATAATTCTCGACGCCGTGGCAATACCCCACGGTCCGCATCATTTCGATGTCGAACATCGTGCGCTGCATCACGCGCTGCGCCTCGACGGACTTCCCCTGATGGTCCAGTTCCTTCTTCCACCAATCCAGCTCCGCGTAAATTCCCTGGATCGCGCGTTCGCGCTGCTCCGCCGGCATCACATAGTGCGTCTTCGGATAAAGTGAAACGCGTGGCACGTCTTCTTGCCCAGGCCGAATCTCGCCGGTCAGCGGATCGATCTGACGTATCTTGTCGATCTGGTTCCCCCACATCTCAAACCGATACGCGTTGTCTTCGTAGGCTGGATAAATCTCGATGATGTCGCCGCGCACTCGGAAAGTTCCGCGCCGCAAATCTTCCGACCGCTCATACTGCACATCGACAAACCGGTGCAGCAGTTTCTCGCGCGACGTCTCCATCCCTTTTTCGATGGGCACTTTCATACCGAAATAAGCTTCCGGCGAACCAATGCCGTAAATGCACGAGACGCTCGACACGATAATGGTGTCGCGCCGCTCAAACAGCGATCGCGTCGCGCTCATGCGCAATTTGTCGAGCTCGTCGTTGATCGTCGATTCTTTGTCGATATAAAGATCGGCCGACGGCACATACGCTTCCGGCTGGTAGTAGTCGTAATAGCTGACGAAATATTCGACCGCGTTCTCTGGGAAGAACGATTTGAACTCGTGATAAAGCTGCGCCGCGAGCGTTTTGTTGTGAGCCAGCACGAGGGCAGGGCGATCCAGCGCCTCAATTACCTTCGCCATCGTGAACGTCTTGCCCGACCCGGTCACGCCGAGCAACACCTGATGCTTGTCGCCCGCTTCGACACCACGAACGAGCTGTTCGATCGCGGCCGGCTGATCGCCGCGCGGTTGATAGTTGCTGCGGAGCTTGAATTTCACGGGATGCCTCTCCTGCTGGCCCGCTGGGCACAAGCGAAACCTCTATTATACGCCTTGTGGCAAGTGGTCGCTCGAGAGGCCGTTTAGCCAACGAAAGTGGTCAGTTTGTGGGAGTCGCGGGCGTAGTCGCCGAAGTACTCAGCGGCGAGTTCGCGATTCGAAAAATCTCCGTGTCGCTCTTGGCGTGAATGTCGTAGTGCACCCGATTCGAATCATCCGCTTTCGCAATCGTCACCGACATTTCTTGATCCGCGTGGTCCGAAGAACGAACCAGCAGCCCCGTTTGCGTCGAAACAAACAGCAGCGTCTTGTTGCTCCCGGACGCCGTGCCGGTGGTTTGCAGTTGGTGCAACTTGTAGTCTTCGGGCGTCGAATCGTTGGGCGATGAGTGCTGTTTGAGCGTCGCACTGGTTTCGATCACCGCGCAAGTCTCGGGGACCTGTTGCGGATGCACGTCAGCGACATCGCCTTCCATCGTTAGTTCCGATACGTGGCACGGTTCGTCGCGCAGATAAGTCGATTCGCGCCGCCAGGTCAGTTTCGAAATCGGCGCGGGCGCATTTTCGCCTTCTTCGCTCTTCCACTTCTGCCCAATGCGAATTCCGGCCTCCGGAAACGCCGCTGAAGCCGCAAATCGCGCGACCCATTCCTGCCACGCCTGCTGTTGCTCTGGGAAAAGTGCGTCGAGCCCTTTGATCTGATCGACGCGCCCACCGGCCTCGATCGTGAATTCGATCGAAGCGCCCTTGGGATCTTGCCTTTGAGTCTGGTCGGGTGGCGTCGGCAAATTCTTCGGAACCGTCAGGTGCGTCGCCGAGTTCAACACTTGCAAGTAAGTTCTTGCGTGAACGGTAGCTCGCTGCCCCTGTCCTTCGACTCCGACAATTTCCAATCGAAGCAGGGCGCGAACATTGGTCTCCGTGCCAGACGGCGCTTGCGGCGTCGATGAAGCAATCGTGCTTTTCGTCGCCGCAGTTTTATCCGCGTGATACGCGATCTGATACGTCAGGACTTGTCCTGTCACCAGTTTTGGGAAAAGCACCACGCGATCGTGCGACGGAGGCTTAGCCTTCAACGGCGCGACGCCGGCAGCGGTCCCAATCAACGCGACGACCATCAACGCTGTTAGAGCAGGACCAGCAAGCCCGCTGACCGCGCCGAAGTTGTGTCGCAACACCATGCTGAAAGGTTTAGTTGGGGCTCGGCGCCGAAGTGGTTGCCTGAGCCGTTTTCGAATGCACCGTTTCATGCTTTAAATAGCGATCGAAAAAGTCCGCCTCAGCCTCATAAGCGCCGAGCCAATCGCGATGCAGCAGCAAATCGTGAATCTCATCGGGAAAAATGAGCTGTTCGATCGTAACTCCGCCCCGCGCTCGCAACCGTGCGATCAAATCGACCGTCTGCGTGAAATAGACATTGCGATCGTCATCGCCATGAATGAACAGCACCGGCGACTTCCACGTATCCACCGCGCTG
Organism: uncultured Acidobacteriota bacterium; assembly: GCA_963785605.1. Taxonomy (GTDB): domain Bacteria; phylum Acidobacteriota; class Terriglobia; order Acidiferrales; family UBA7541; genus Acidiferrum. Next base: position 422,093 of record CAWAWE010000001.1, read on the forward strand.
ATCGGCGAAGACTCGTGCGCCAGCTTCGTCAACTCCGGCGCAATATTCTTCCCGTCCCAGTTGTCGGTCGGCCAGTCATGCACGCCGTGAAAATCGACGCCCGCCGCAAAAATGTCGGAGTTATGCGCCAACCCCATCGCCGTCAGAAATCCTCCGTAACTCCCGCCCCACAGCCCGACGCGCGACGCATCCACATTCGGCAACGCCTGCAAATACTTTCCCGCCGCTACCACGTCGCGATATTCCGTAGCACCACGCCCAGCGCGCCCCGGCGCTTCGCGAAACGCACGACCATACCCGATGCCGCTGCGATAATTCACGCTTAAAACGACATAGCCATGGTTCGCCAAATACTGATTCATCGCATAGGAATTCGAGTAGTAGTACATGTAATGCCAGCCCAGCAGCATCTGCCGCATCGACCCGCCATGCATGAACACAAGCGCGGGATGTTTATCCTTGGGTTTGCTATCCCGAGGCACAAAAAGCTGCCCATGCACCTCGACACCATCCGCCGCTTTGAAAATCACCTGCTCCGGGCGTAACGAGATCATCTGCCAGGAAAATTTTGCGCCGATGGGGCAATCGTTGCGAGTAAGTCGAAGCAGTGAGGTTTAGCGTATTCAGGACTTGGATCGTGTGGGGAGGCATCGAGAGGTATGTCGTGCCGCACTCCGGAGGGGTTGATAGCGTCGGAAATATGTAAATCAACTCCCTTACCGTTGGCAAGCGACAACAGGACTCCATTCAATTTCACTCCGCCCGCTTCCCGGATGAGTCAGCGCCCCAGGAGATCCACCGTTTAAGTCGACCATCCAAAGGTGCCGGCGATCAATGTCCCGCAATTCGAATTGAAGACGAAGTGCTTGCGACCCGGCGAAAATGACCATCTCTCAACCTCACAGTCGCCCGGTGTGAGCAGTTGCGGCTTACCACCCTCTGCCGACAGCGAATAGAGATGCTGCCAGCCGTCTTCTTCGCTCGCAATTACAAGACGGTTGTCGGCCGCCCAATTAAGACGCCGCCACCGGTATCATCCGCCATATACGGAAACGAACCATTCGCTTCCGTCGAGCTGTGCCAAATCTCGTGCGACGTAAGAGCCGGCGCCCTACTCGTAGCATCCGCAACCCAAACCGACCACGGATGCGGCCGATCCGGCTCGATGAAATATCCTTGCGGCGTATCGCGACGCTCAGCGGGCCGCCGTACAAACGCGATGCGCTTGCCGTCCAACGACCACGACGGATTCGAATCCTGAATCGACGCTAGGAGAGAGATAGCTGATTGTTTTCGAGGCGACATCGTAGATCGCGATAAAACTGTGATCTCCGCGTGACGAAACAAAAGCGAGTCGCGAGCCGTCCGGCGACCACTCTTCCGAATGATTCTGCCCGCGAACGACGAGCTGCGTCGGCTTCCCGGACCCGCTGTTCAGGGCAGCCAGATAAATTTCCCCATCTCGAATGTACGCGACCATCCCTTGCGACGAAATCTTTGGCGAATGCCCGTCATCGATCTTGCGCGGTTCGCCGCCACCAAAAGCAATCGCCCAAACCGCCTGTGTCGCGCCCGCAGGATTGCTCGTCGGATTCGGCGACTGCCCCGCGGAATTTTTCTCTCCTCCGCGCGTGTAAACAATCGTGTTTCCGTCTTCCGTAAAGCTGACCTGGCCGAGCTCCTGCCCATCGTCCTGCAAATACGAAGTCAGCCGCCGCGCCTCGAACGTCGGCGCTTCAGCCACCCAAATGTTGCGCTTCCCGTTGTCATCCAACGTCCAAGCGACGCGATTCGCCTTCTTCGCCGCGACAAGATCGGCCGCAAACGGCGCGGAAAGCACTTGCTCAAGCGTGAAAGACTTTGCGGGCTGAGACTGAGCCTGAGTTTGCGCACTCAACGACTCCGCGACGCTCAATTGGGCGACGACACATACAGCGAAAGCAGCGCCGACAAATATGAAGGGTGTATTTCGATATTTTGGCATTCGAATTATTGAAACCTCGATTCAATCCGCACGCTGATGCGCCGCCGTATTCTCCACGGACACCCGCGGGATGTCGAGCGGCCCCGAAATTTTCAAGATGTGCCCAAACCCCGGCTCAGTCGTTCGAATCTCGCGCCGCCCGTCGCTCGTCGTCTGAATCGTCAAATCCGCATCGCGCCCAAACGACACCGTACCCTTCACCAGCGTCGCCTCGCGCCCCGATTCCAGCCGCAGCCCGGCCAACACAATCCCGCGATCACGCAACGTGAATGTCCCTTCTCCCGCCGTCCAGCGCGATTCCCCCGCGCGCGGCTCGCCTTCCGCAACGCTCGCATTCACATCCCATCCGCGAAACTCAATGTTGCGCATTCGCACATCGCCGCGTCCCATCAATCGAGCGAGCAATTCATCACGGCCGACGCCTTGCGTCGTGAAATGCACCGTCCCGCTCGCCGTCCCCGCAAAACGCTCCGTCGCATGCGGTAGAGCCGGCAGCAGCCCCAAGCTCACCTGATCGAGATCAGCCGTAAACTCGTACGACGGCCGCGGCAAAAATTTCGCTCCCACCCGCGCGCGAACCTTGCCGCCCGCCCACTGCGCGTCCGCCTCACGCACGTCGAGATGCAAATCATCGAGCGACGCATCCGCGCGCACCTGCTGAAATTTCAGCTTCTCCATCGTGAATTCATCGACGCGCAGCTCGCCTTCCGCATTGATCCGCCGCACCAGCTCACTCGCATGTTCGGTCGCCGCCTGCGGTGCCGGTGCGCCGCCAAGCAGCGACGGCAACAATCGCTGCAACCAACCGGGACGCGCGCGCGGCCCAATCCAGCGATCCAGCTCGGTCGCGTCCAGATGATCTGCGTGAAGCTGAAATCTCCATTTCGCGCTGCCATCAAAGTCCGTCGCCGGATCTTCCGAGATCGATCCCGACCAATTCGCTCCAAATCCATCGACGTCCGCGATCGAAGCCGTTCGCAGCCCATCTTTCCATGTCAAACTCGTCTTGGTCAGCTCGAGCGGCTGGTTCAGTCCGGCAGCTTGCAGCTCGCTGTTCGAAACATCGACGCGCCCATTCCAGCGTCGCGGCGTCGCGCCGTTCCAATCCCAATGCAGCGTAGCCGTTGCAGCCCCCGTCAATTCCCAGCCATGGTTCAGCGTCCGCCCAAACGCCTGCGCCACTCGCAGCGCATCTTCGACGCGATCGAGATGCCCATCGACGGTGATGTGCCCCGCGCGAACATCGAAATCATGCGTAAGTCCGACGTTCACAACCCCGCGCGCTTCGCCAACGGCCCGTTTCTTCCCGGTCCCCGCACCGGTCGCGACCAGACCCGCGCCAGTCGTCGCTATCGAATCCGCGCGCACGCCACTCGCCGCGTACGCCACCCGAAACGGCTCAATCGTCAATGTATCGCGACGTCGTCCGCCCGCAATCGCTCCAATCCTCACTGGCGACGCAATCCCCGGAATCTTCGCTTCCCCGCCCTCGCTCGAAAACGCCGCGTCCTTCAGTTGCAGCGGCCACCCGCCCAACGTCATCGCCCCCGTAAAATATTGCTTCACCGTCAGCGTCTCATCGACGCCCGGCTGAAACGCGCGATACCAATTCAACAAATCCGCAGCCTGCACGCCCGCGGAATCGAGGCGAATCTCCCACGACGGATTCGAGCTGATCATCGCCGACGCCGTCCCGTGCAGGTTCGACTTCGCCGTTTCGACGACGATGCGATGCGCAATCGCTTTGCCCGTCGCGACATTGAGCAACCCATCGAGATTCACGTTCATTCCCGGGTTATCCGACCGCTCCGTAAGATCCCAGCGATGAATCGCCGCCGCGCGCGCCTGCAACTCGAAAGACCAATCACCGTAAGCCGCCGACGCCACCGGCCCTGTTCCGCTCTTGGCCGTCGCATCCAGCGCGAACTCTCCGCGGATGCCGTAATCGCGCCCGCGAAACAGTCTCAACAAATCGGCCAGCGCGCCGTCCGACCAGTGCAAATGAATCTCCGCCGGCTGCAACCGCGTCGAAGTCCCGGCCACGTCTCCGCGCACGAACACCGTACCGGCGCTCTGCAGCGCAGCACCACTTCGCCAAGGCGCCGCTTCAAGCTGTACCTGCCAGCGCCCCGGAGCAACCTGCTCCACCACACCTACAACACTGGTGAACGCAAACGGCAGCTTCTCATCGTTGATTTTGAAATTGACGCGCCCATCATCGACGTCGATTCGCGTCAAATGATTCGCCGGCGTCCCCAAAACGCGCGCCACGTTGTAAACCGCCGGCAACCCGCCCGGCACATTGATCTTCGCCGGCGGCAGCCATCGCTCCAGGTTCCATCGCCCCTCGCCGTTCCGCACCAGATTCAAACTCGGCCGGCTCAGCGATAGCGTTCCGAATTCGAATCGCCCGCGCAAAAATCCCGTCCATCGCAAACTCGCCGACAATCGCTCCGCTCGCAGAAAATACTCATTCCCAAAAGCCGGATCTTCTCCGACGGTAATCTGCTCCGCATCAAGACTTGGATTCGGCAAAATCAAAACGCTGAAATGCGAAACCTCGACAGGCCTGCCGAATGCCCGCTCCAAATGCCGCACCAAATACGTATGAACGCGATGGGTTCGAACCAGAAGTGACACACCAACCTGCGCCACAATGACGGTCGCGACGACCAACGCCGCCGGGCGCCACCATTTGCGAAGTCGACTCATAGTTTAGAGGGCACGCTGCGCAAATTTTCGCATGGCCCGATGGGAATGGGAAGGAGCGCGCGTCCGCCAACAGACGACAACGCTTGCGACAACAGCCGATTCAACCTCAGTGCACCGTATGCAGCATCCGGTTCCAACGCGTCCGCGTCGGCAGATGCGCCAGCGTGTCAAAGATACCTCTCAGCCGTTCGAAAAATGTATTCGGCGTATAGTCCGCACTACTCGCGTCCACCGACCAATAAATCAAAAACGGCCGTCCCATGATCGCGTCGCGATCGACAAATCCCCAGTAGCGGCTGTCCGCGCTGTGATCGCGATTGTCTCCCATCGCGAAATATTTCCCCGGCGGCACAACAATCTCGTCGCCGTTCAACATAGTTCTTAAAGTCGCTCGCCCACTCCTTCACCATCGGCGACGAATACAACTGCACGCCCTTCGGCGGAAAGTTATAGTTCAGCGGATCATAACCAACGCTCGGATCATGCGTGACATACGGTTCGGTCAGCGCCTTTCCGTTGATAAACACCCGCTGATCGACCATCTTCAAGTGATCGCCCGGCAGCCCAATCACCCGCTTCACATAGTGCGTGTGATCCTGAAACGGATACTTAAAAACGATAATGTCGCCGCGCTCCAGCGCCCGATACGGCAAAATCTTCTCGTACCAGGCTCCATGCCCGCCAAAAATAAACTTGTTCACCAATAAATGGTCGCCGACCAGCAGCGTCGTCTCCATCGACGGTGATGGAATCTTGAACGCCTGCAAAATAAATGTGGTGGCAAATAGTGCGAGTAAAACCGTTACGAGCAGCGATTCGAGATATTCCGAAAGCGTGGTGTCGTCGTCGTGGTGATCGGCCGTCTCAGCCGACGAAATCGCGGCGCCCTCATTCGCCACAACTGTAGTGGGCTCAACCGCAACCGCTTCCGACGTCTCAACAGGTGTGGAACTACTCACAGGTTCCGACATGTCCGCCATGCCGTTAGTTTAATCCTTCGCCGCAACTTCCAACCGCTCTAATGCCATCCGCGCCGCGCGCTGCTCCGCTTCCTTCTTCGTCGTTCCCTCGCCGCCGGCCATGCAAACTCCCGCGACCCACACTTCGATCCTGAATTTCTTCTGATGATCGGGCCCGCTTTCTCCCACAACCCGATACTCCGCCGGCGACTGTCCTCGCCCCTGTAAAAATTCCTGGAGCGCCGACTTCCGATCCGAATCCGCAATACGCGCGCCGCGCTCTTCCAGCGCCCATTCGAACAATGCGTGCAACAACACTTGCCGAGCCGCTTCCAGCCCACTGTCCAAATAAATCGCCGCAATCACCGCTTCGAACGCATCCGCCAGCAGCGCCGGCTTGTCCCGTCCGCCGGTCTTCTCTTCGCCGCGCCCCACCCGCAAAAATTCCCCGAGGTGCAATCGCCGCGCCGCCAACTCCAGCGCCCGCGCATTCACTATCCGCGCGCGGCTCTTCGAAAGCTGCCCCTCGCTCCAATCGGGAAACGCCGCCAGCAAATGCTCGCTCGCGAGCATGTCCAAAACCGCGTCGCCCAAAAACTCAAGTTGCTCGTTGTCTTGTGGAATCGTCGAAGGATCCGCACCGGCCGGATGAGCCGCCCGCAACTCCGGAATCGCCGAACTATGCGTCAGCGCACGCTCCAACAATTCCGCTTTGGCAAACCGGTAGCCCAAGCGCTCTTCGAGCTGCTCGTGTTTGCCATTCATTGCGGTGCCATTCACTCCAGCAAGCAATCCAGCCGGCGCGTCCATTCCTAATCCATCAACGCAAGCGCGCTCACTTCGGCGCGCTCAGCTGCGTCGAGCTCGCCTTCTTCGCCGTCTCGATCCCATTCTTGCAGTTCGCCTGTAGCGAACTCTGGATCGCCGCGCACTTCGTAAACGCCGCGGTCGCCGCGTCAAAGTGCGAAGCCTTCTCGTTCGCCAATCCCAGCAAATACAAATTCACCGGATCCGGCTCGGAGTGATTATCCGTCTTCAGCGACTGCTCCAGCGTCGGAATCGCCTGGTCGTACTGCCCCTTCTGCAAATACACGAGCCCAAGCCCGCTGTACGCCATCTCCAGCGCATTGTTCTTCGCATTGTTAAACTGCTCGTCCGACAGTTCCGCCGGCTTCGTCAGCGTCGGCGTCACTTCGATCGCGCGCTTCGAATACAACTCCGCCTTGTTCAGCTGCGCCAACGCATCCGGCGCCTTCGGGTTCAGCGTCCGAGCCAGCGTCTGCCCCATCAATCCTAAAATCGGCGTGTCGTTCGGATTGAGCGCGATTTCTTTCTCGCCCGCGTCGATCATCTTCGGCACTTCCTGCTTCGACAAATATCCCGACACCAGCGTCTGATACATTGCCGGCCGGTACTGGCTTTGCGGATATTTCTGCAAAAACGCCTCCGCGGCCGGAATCCGCTTATCGACATCGTTCTGCGGAATCGCCTGGAAGGCTTTGAAATCGGTCTCTTCCGCCGGCGTCGGCGGCACAGTCGGTGCTGCCTGTGACTGCGCCGAGCCTTGCGGCGTATCCAATTGCAGCGGCGCCGCCTGTGGCTTGGCTTTATCTCCCGCCGCTGGCTGTTGCTGCGCCGGTTGCGACTGCGCCGGCGAACTCTGTGCCGCTTGCCGTGCTGACGCGATCGGCGCAATTCCGTACCCGCAGAACAAAGTGCCGGCAAACGCCACCGCGCTTGCCCAATGAATCATGTTCCGTGTCATCTTTTTTCCTCTCCTCTAAACTTCTGTATTTCCTTTTGACTCTGCCTCCGCCGTCCAGTTCGCGCGTTACGTCCCCAACGTTGTTCGCGCGACACTTCAGAAACGACGGTTCTTGCTTTCAGCTGAGATCGTTTTCACGGACCCAAATTGCTCTTGGTCTTCGATGCTTTCGAACTACTCGCAGGACTCACGGACGCTGCGACGAATTCCCCGCAGCCGCCAGCCCTTTTTGCGCAGCCTGCTTCGCCTGTTCCGGCCCGCCCGTCACTGCGAGCGCCGCCTGATATTCCGTCTTGGCCGCTTCGCCTTGCCCCTCATCATCATAGATGCGCGCCAGGTAGATATGGGACCACGCCATCACCATCGGATCCTGCGTCGCCGCATGTTCCCCGGTGGTCAGCCGCCCAAAAACTTCCTTGGCTCGCACCGCGTCGTGATCGATCAACGCCACCAGCCCAATCCCATACCAAGCCCGCGGCTGATCCGGATATTTCACCAGCACCCGCTGAAACGACGCCTCCGCCGCCCGCGGATTCTTCTCCGCTATCCGCCGCTCGCCTTCCGTCAAATCGCTAATCGCGTCCTGATCGTTCGGCACCGTGCTCGGGTGCGGAGCAGCCACCGCGCGCGTCCGCGCCACCTGCTCCTGCGAAGGTTCCGCCGACTTCGGCGCTCCAACCGCCGGCGCGAACTTCAGCGCGCTCACGCGCGCCATCTCCGCTTTCGCATCGATTGTCCGCACCATGTCGGGGAAATAATATTTCATCGCCGGCTCGGACCCTTCAAAACTATCGAGTGCCTTGAACAGCGGGCGTACCAGGATGTACCCGTCCGTATCGTCCGTATCCAGCGCCGCGTCTCGCTCGCCCGGCGACATCTTCTTCAACTTCAACTCCACCGCGCGCACCAAACATTCAGCGAAATACGACGGATAGTCGTCCCGCAAATCCGGCGTCAGCCGCGGCGCGTGCAGCGCCACTTCGTACAACGGCCGTTTCACGGCGATCACGTGCGGATATTGCAGCGGCAGTTGATCCAGCAAAAAGTGCAAATACGCATGCCGCACCGTATCCACCGGCACATCCGCCGACCCGCTCAACACAATCGCGTAGTGATCCTGAAAATTTCGAACGTTGGTAATCCGCCCCACCATCGGCTCGACGATAATCGAAAACGTTCGCGGATCGCCCGGATTCGGAATCACCCGCAAATAATTCGTCGCCACAAACACGATTTGCGAAACCGTATCGTGAATCTGATCGATCTCATGGTTGTACACCGGCTGCACCTGCACCCACATGCGCCCGATGTGCTGCTCCACATAAAACTTCGACAAAATCTCCGGGAATCCCTCGAGCGTAATCACTTCCGGCGGCAACTCGTCCCGCTTCAACGTCGGCTTGAAGGTCGGCGCCGGTCCTGACACCAATCCGAACCAAATGTATTGCGACAACATCGCGCCCGCGTCATTCAGCGCGTGCTTCTGGTAAAACTCGCGCAGCGCCTCCACCGCCGGCCCCTGCGCATGTTCCATCCGTTCGCGAATCTGCGTCCGAAACGGCGTCCACCCATCCGAACTGACCTGCGCTTCAAATCCCGCCGCCAGCAGCGCGCACATCGTCGTGAACATCGCCTCGCTTCCATCCACTGTGATGTTCGTAGCCGGCGCCTCGCGCCCCACACGATTCGGCGCCTGCGAATTTTGTGCCGGGGCCTGCGCGCCCGGAGGCGGAGTCTTTCCCGCCGGCGCCTGAGAATTTTGTGCCGGAGCTTGTGCCGCCGGAGTCTGCCCGCCGGAGCCTAGCCGAAGCGGCGAAGAAGTTTGAGCGTTGGCGATACTACCGATCGAAAGTGTCAGAACCAGCGCGACACTGACCGCACTCGCGCGCCAGCTAACAAACCTGTCATTCCGACCGGAGCATGCCGACGCCTTTTCCGCGGCATGCGTAGTGGAGGAACCCCGGCGCAACTCGTTCCCCATGCAACTCACATGCGCTTCCACATCTCGTCCCGCCAACCCCTTGTCACCAAACAGTTTCTTCGCGATCGTCGCACCCATCTCTGTAAAATTTTCCGGTTTCACCATACAAGCCGACCTACTATCCGTCAAGCAACGCAGCCGCACAGTAATGGAACCAACCCGCCTTCCCAAAAGGCGGCCAACGCTTGCGTCCACATCACGCATCTGCTAACACTGAAAGCCGAACTGTCGTCCTCAAAGGCAGCCCCAAGGAACCACACCCATGAGTGAAAATTGGATGACCAGGGCCATTGTTTGGGTTGCGTCCCTCTGCCTCTTCGCAGCAACCGCCGCAGAGATCACAAACGCACAGCTACTCCGCAACGACACCGCGCCCTCAACCGCAACCGCTAGCGCAGCAACCGCGAAGCAACAAACTCAAACCGCCGCGCCCACCGCTTCCGTCCCCACCGGCAAACGCCGCCTCGCGCAAGACGTCACCGTCTCCGGCGATCAAACCTGGGTAGACACCAGCATCACCGTCCAACCCGGTGAGCACATCATCGCCACGGTCACCGGCAAAATGCACTACAACGACACCGAAGCCGACTCCGACGCCACCGGCCTCGCTCGCAATTTCAAAGATCTCATTCGCGTTCTTCCCTACAACGCCGCAGGCCGCGGCGCCGTCATCGGCCGCGTCGGCGATGCCTCCTTCGCGCAGCCCTTCCTCATCGGCGCCAAGTGCAACGTCATCTCCTATTCCGGCGGCGCGCTATCCATCGGCCTCAATCAGATGAGCATGGACACCGGCACCGGCTCCTACACCGTTCACGTCGAAATCTTCCCGCCCGATTCCACTTTCATCGCCGTCAAGCAAGTCACCTCCATGCCCGGCATCGATCCCGCCCTCTTCACAAAAATTCCGCGCCGCATCGGCGACAAATCCGGCGATCCCGGCGACATGGTCAATTTCGTCATCATCGGCAACGAAGACCAGATGAAAAATGTCTTCACCACCGGCGGCTGGGTTCACGTGGACGCCGACGTGAAAGCCACTTTCCTTCACGGCTTCATGGAGAGCATGTCGAAAGAATCGTATCTAACGATGCCGATGAGCCAGCTCTACCTCTTCGGCCGCCCGCAAGACTACGGCTGGGCTCACGCCGAACCGATTCAAGTCGTAATGTCGCGCAATCACCTGCGCGTTTGGAAAGCGCCATTCGAAATCGGCGGCCAGATGGCCTGGGTCGGCGCTGCCACCCACGACATCGGTTTCGAACGCGACCAGCGCAACAACGGCCTCACTCACAAAATCGATCCCGACATCGACCTCGAGCGCAACTACGTCGAAAAAACTCTAACCTCCACCGGCCTCGTCTCCGAAGTCGAACACTACACCCCCGACAACCCGCTCAAAACCGCCAAAACCGCGACCGGCGGCGAATTCCACTCCGATGGCCAAGTCCTAATCCTCAAACTCAACGACCAAGCCAAAACCCAAACCGCCTCCTCAACCACCAACAAGCGGTAGCGCCCGCATCTCGCCGGCGTTTTTCCGCACGTGCGCGCGAAACCGCGAAACCTCGCCGTAGTTTTTGCCTTTGTAGGGGCGGGGCTCGCTCCGCCCGGCCGCAGCGTCTTGCCTCGTCTGGTACGGATGCACCGCGGACATCTCTAACCCACGCTCACACTCTCCGCCTTCGCGTCGGTGGTAGACTCCCCGACCATAACCCAGAGGCAACCTCGTTTCTCGAACCTGAGAGGCGATCAAGGCTGGAGCAAACATGACAGACCACAACAGTGCCCTGCGGAACAGTCTCGCGCGACATCAAGAAATAAATCTGAGTGTGATCGGCAGAAAATCAGGCCGCAGCATTTCAATTCCCGTCTGGTTTGTCTCCGAAGGCAACACGCTGTACCTGCTGCCGGTGCAAGGCTCGGACACACAGTGGTACAAAAATGTGCGCGAGAAGCCATCGATTCGGATCGATGTCGGCCAAATAGAGGCTGAACTGAACGTCGTCCTGACGACCGACACCAAACTCGTCTCATCCATCGTCGAAAAATTCCGCGCCAAGTACGGCGCCAGCAACGTCAAGAAGTACTATTCGAAGTTCGACGCCGCCGTCGTCGCACAGCTACCTTAGCCGCGCCTCATCCCTCGACAAATCCCCTATCGTTCGTCGCAGGCCAGCGAGAAAATGTGACCGAACCTGCTTCCTCGCATCTCACTAGCGGCGAACCCCACTCGGACGATAATCTAGTCTTCGCTCAAAAATACGCCTAGCCCAGTGACCACCACTCCCTCATCCCTCTCGCGCGTCTTCCGATCCTTCCGCTATCGAGACTTCCGTGTCATGTGGATCGGCGCTTGCGCCTCCACGATCGGCACATTCGTCCAGCAATTTGCACAAAGCTGGCTCGTCTACGACCTCACCAAGAATCCCTTTTACTTGGGCTTAGACCTTTTCCTGGGTCAGCTTCCGATTATGGTCTTTTCCCTGTTCGGCGGCGTCTTCGCCGATCGCCTCGACCGCCGCAAAATGCTCCTCGCCTCGCAGTACATCCAGATGACCTGCGCCTTCTTACTCGCCATCCTGTTCGTCACGCACACCGTCAAGGTGTGGCACATCCTCTCACTCTCGTTCATCGTCGGTCTCGGCCAGTCATTCGGCGGCCCCGCCTACTCCGCTCTCCTGCCGACCCTGGTGCCCACCGACGACTTATCCAACGCCATCGCCATGAACTCGATTCAATTCAACCTGGCGCGCGTCATCGGCCCGACCATCGGCGGTCTTGCGTACTCCACACTCGGCGCCACCTGGTGTTTCACTCTCAACGGAATTTCCTACCTCGCCGTCATCGCCTCGTTGTTTTCGATCCACGTAAAATTCGTGCCCGCCAAAACGCAGCAGCGTGTCCTGAGCAGCATGGGAGAAGGAATTCGCTTCATACGCCAGAGCCAGGGCATGAGCGCGTTAGTCTTGCTCGCGTTTTGCACCACCCTCTTCGGTTTTTCCCTCAACGGATTCTTGCCGGTCATCGTGCAGAACGTTTTTCACCGCGGCCCGGAGACCTACACGCTCTTACTCGTCTGCTCCGGAGCAGGCTCCATCTGCGGCGCCTTAATTATTGCGGCCATCGAAAAAGCGAAAGGAAAAGAGCGCCTCACGCTCTTCATTCTGATCTCACTCGGACTCATCACCATCGGTTTCGCACTGTCCAAGTGGCTCCCGCTCTCATGCATTCTCATTTTTCTGGGTGGCGTCGCCATCATGGCCTCCGCCTCTTTGATGTTGTCCCTCGCCCAACTCACCGCCACCGACGCCATGCGCGGCCGCGTCATGAGCGTCTACAATCTCGCCTTCCGTGCGGGCATTCCACTCGGCGCCTTGGCGCTCGGACGCATCATCCCCGTCGTCGGCATCTCCCCCGCCCTATCCGGCGCCGGCGCCATCCTCGTGGCCGTCTCCGCCACCTTCCTCCTCATTCGCCACAACGCCCGCCCCGTTTGACGAGCCAGCTTTGCGCTTCATCCCCAGTGCATGACTAGGAGCGTTCGACCTTGGGTTTCGCCTGAGCGCCCAGCGGTTCGCGGAAAGGATCGATCGGAATCGGCGCGTATTCCACGTCGATGATCTCCAGTTCCTCCGTCTTTCCTGGCGCGCTCAGGTTCACGCGGTCGCCGGGACTCGCCTTCATCAGCGCGTTGGCGAGAGGCGAGCGCCAGCTGATGTAGTTGCGATCGAGGTCCACTTCGTCGATGCCGACAATCGACACGATGTGTTGCAGGCCGGCAGCGTCTTTGTACGTCACGGTTGCGCCGAAGAAAACGCGCGTAGCGGTTGACGCCGGCCGCCGAGCCGCCGGATCGACGACGATGGCCGCGTCGATGCGTTTGGTGAGAAAGCGAATCCGCGAGTCGATCTGGTTCAACCGTCGTTTGCCATACTGATAGTCGGCATTTTCGCTGCGGTCGCCGTTGCCGGCGGCCCACGCTACAACCTCCACCACCGCGGGGCGCTCGCGAGTCAGCAGAAACGAATGCTCGTCTTTCAGCCGCTGCAACCCGGCGGGCGTGATGTAGTTTTTGAGCGGCGGGCCCGGTTTATCGGGTATCGGTCCTCGCAGCGGACGCTTTTCTGGTGTTTGGTAATCTGACATGGGATTTTGTGTACGGGTGGGTGACCGCTCCAGGATCATCTCTGTTACAGAACACTGGGAAGCTCGCTTAAGCCCGCCGCAGGTTCGGCTGCGTGTGCCTGAGTGGGCATCGCCCTACTTCATCGATGTCTTCACGATCGTCGCTTTGTGCTCTTTCTTATCGTCATCCAGGATGATGATTTTTCCTTTCTCGACGATGTACTTGACGTCTTCGCCCACGTTCACATTGGCCGCTTTCGACCAGGGAAACAGAAGATGTTCACTGGCGACATAAACGACTTTGTCGCTCTCGATCGTATAGATCTGGTACGTCTCGATATTGTCGCTGGTCGTCGTCGTAGACGACGATGAGTAATCCGTTTTGTTTCCCTTGTCCTTTGCTTGGCCGTCCCTATTTGTCGTTGTCGTCGACCCTTCGTTTACTTTTTGCTGCTCCATGGACGTCAGCACACCCGACTTCCAGTTGCGCGGCGGTGCGGCTGCGGCGACCGCCACAGCACCTAGAAGGCAAGCCACCGTTTTCAAAACTGTCCGTTTCATATCGTTCCCCCGTCATTTTCCGCAGCATTGGCAGGGCGTCATCATACACTGCCCTTCGGGCCTCAACCGCTTGGCAACGTCGCGCCGCCAAGCCATCGAAAGGTGGATATCAATCGAGGCTGGGCCGCGGTCTTCTCCTTATTTCGCGCACGTCATTCACTCCGACGTTTGACCTTCCGTTTCGCCCCACGTATTGTTGTCCCGCTCAAAATCCTTCGCTCAAGAGGACTCCTGAATGCCTCGCTTCTTCCGCCGATCGCTCATCGCCTGCTGCGTCGTATCTCTCTTGGCCTTCCTCGCCATCCCCTCCCGCCCACAATCCACCGACGACGATGACGATCAAGAAACCAACACCACCGCCGCCGAAATCCGCGAGCACTACACCAAGCACGAATACCGCATCCCCATGCGCGACGGCACCAAACTTTTCACCGCCGTCTACATCCCCAAAGACACTTCGCAGTCCTATCCCTTCCTCATCGATCGCACGCCCTACAGCGTCGGTCCATACGGCGTCGACCACTACCCCAAGCGCCTCGGCCCCTCTCCCGTCTTCGTCCGCGACGGCTTCATCTTCGTTGACCAGGACGTCCGCGGCCGCTATATGTCCGAAGGCACATTCGTCGAAGTCACTCCGGCCAAAGACAAAAAAGGCCCGAAAGATTTCGACGAAAGCACCGACACCTACGACACCATCGAATGGCTCCTCCACAACGTCCCCAACAACAACGGCAAAGCCGGCATCTGGGGCATCTCTTACGACGGTTTCTTCGCCGCCGCCGGAATGATCGACTCCCACCCCGCCCTCAAAGCCGCTTCGCCGCAAGCTCCCGTCACCGACCTCTTTATGGGTGACGACGCCTATCACAACGGCGCTTTCATGCTCGCAGCCAACTTCGGCTTCTACACCAACTTCCCGCCGCGCACCGCGATCGGCCCGCCAACCCGCGGCCCGCGCTTCGACTTCGGCACCACCGATGGTTACGAGTACTACCTCCAGATGGGCCCGCTTTCGAACTCCAAAAAACTTCTCCATCAAAAAGAAAGCTACTGGGACGACCAGGTCGATCACGTCAACTACGACGACTTCTGGAAAGCCCGCGACATCTCCATGCACCTGAAAAACGTCAACGCCGCGGTCATGGCCGTCGGCGGATGGTTCGACGCCGAAGATCTCGTCGGTCCCCGCCGCGTCTTCCACAAAGTCGCCGAACTCAGCCCCAACACCTCCGACAAACTCGTCATCGGTCCCTGGGTCCACGGCGGCTGGGCGGGAACTCCCGGCGACAAACTCGGCGACGTCGATTTCGCCTCAAAGACTTCCGACTTCTACAACAGCAAGATTCTGCTGCCCTTCTTCCAGCAGCACCTGAAAGACGCGCCCGATCCAAAACTTCCCACCGCCTACGTATTCGAAACCGGCACAAACGTCTGGCGCCAATACGACGCGTGGCCCCCGCCAAAAACCGAAAAGCGCACGCTTTACCTCCACGACGGCGGCAAGCTTTCCGACGCCGCAGACGATTCGAAATCCGCGTACGACGAATACATCAGCGATCCCGCCCATCCCGTCCCGTTCATCAATTCGATCTCAACCGACGTCCCGCGCGAGTATATGGACGCCGACCAGCGCTTCCTCACCCGTCGCGGCGACGTGCTCATCTATCAATCCGCCCCGCTGCAAGAAGATGTCACGGTCGCCGGCGCAGTCTCCCCTCATCTCTGGGTTTCCACTTCCGGCACCGACTCCGATTTCGACGTAAAACTCATCGACGTCTACCCTATGGATTTCCCCAACCCTGACCCGAACCCCAAAGACCTCGAAATGGGCGGCTACCAGCAAATGGTCCGCGGCGAACCCTTCCGCGGAAAATTCCGCAACTCCTTCGAAAAGCCCGAACCCTTCGTCCCCAACCAACCGACCGCCATCAACTTCGACCTCCCCGACATCAACCACACTTTCCGCCACGGTCACCGCATCATGATCCAGATCCACAGCACCTGGTTCCCCCTGACCGACCGCAACCCCCAAAAATTCATCAACATAATGGAAGCCACGCCGAGCGACTTCCAAAAAGCCACCAACCGCATCTACCACTCCAAACAAAACCCCTCCACCATCCTCCTCCCCGTCCTAAAGTAACGAGCCAATCGGGTGCCGCACCCTATCTTTATGAGGGTGCGGTTTGTAAGGTGGAGCACCTCTCACCGTAACGTATGGGCAGCTAAGCAGTTGCAATTAGCCGATTCGAACACACAAAAGCCGCGCAACCCTTCGATCACATCTTGACAACTGCTACCTTTTCGGTTATAGTCCCAAACAAGTAAAGGCCCGCCTCTTCCGAGACGGGCCTTTTTCTTTATCCCAACGATCTTCCGAGTCGTCTGTCTAAGCCCTTTAGTTTCCGCACTTACAAAAGTATATGAAAACAGGCACTTTCAACCCCCGCAGAATCCGCACTTACACAAAAACACGGCAGGGGCTGTTGGGGCGGGTTCTTGCTGTGTAGGGGCGGGGTTCACTCCGCCCGGCGTCAACTTCAAGCTTGCTTCGTCCGAAACCAATCACCAGTCAGCAGTCATCGATTCAATTTGGCGGACTATCCCAAGCCTCCAACGACGCCGCTTCCTCCGACTGAAAATCCGGCTCACTCTGCAACAGCCGCACGCACCGGTTCCACCGCAAGATCGAATCATCATTGCCCGCAGGCCGAATCTTCTCCGCATCCGCAAAACATTGCAGCGCCCGCTCCAGCAACGGCAGCAACGTATGCGGCGAGCGCCCCATACGAAGCTGCGCTTTCACCCGCCGTTCGCAGAGCAGTCCTGTGTAGTAGGACCGTTCGTACGGATCCTTCAACCCGTCGAAAATCCTCTCGACCTCACCGTAACGGTCCGACGGACGTCCCTCGAACTGATCCGTGATGCTCAGCCCCAACATCCGCATCCCAAGCATGTTCTGCGGATCAGCCGCCAAAATATCGCGGCAGATCGACTCCGCCTCTTCCGGCTCATTGAGATAACGATAAAGCTCGGCCTTGGCGATCGCCTCGCCAATCCCCGACTTGGAGATCGTCTTCAATTTCAGATCCATCTCGATCCTCCTAACGTGGGACGATCACACCCGCGGATCTCTCTTCGGTTCTCAACCAACATCAAAAGCGCTGTCATCCTGAGCCGTCCGAAGGACGGCGAAGGCTCTCAACCAAATGTGTCACCCAAAAACTCGCCAAGGAGCAACGCGTCACTTCCCCCCAATTTTTCGCGCGATCCAAACCAGCGGATCGTAATACCGATCCACAACCCGCTCTTTCAACGGAATAATCGCGTTGTCCGTAATATGAATGTCCTCCGGACAAACCTCCGTGCAGCACTTCGTAATGTTGCAATACCCAAGTCCCAGCTCTTCCTTCAGCAACGGCACGCGATCGCCGTCATCGAGCGGATGCATCTCCAAACCCGCAACGCGCACAAAAAATCTCGGCCCGCCAAACTGCGCCTTCTTATCGTGATCGCGCAAGACGTGGCAAACGTTCTGGCACAGGAAACACTCGATGCACTTGCGAAACTCCTGAACGCGATCCGCGTCTTCCTGATAAAACTTCCAGTCGGTACCCTTCTTCGGCTGAAAAGGCGGAATCTTCTTGTTGACCTTGTAATTCCACGAAACATCGGTCACCAAATCTTTGATGACCGGAAAAGTCTTGATGGGTCGCACCGTGATCGGCTCATGCGTCGGCAACGTATCCATGCGCGTCTTGCAAGTCAGCCGCGGCCGCCCGTTCACTTCCGCCGAACACGAACCGCACTTCCCTGCCTTGCAGTTCCAGCGCACCGCAAGATCGGGAGAAAGATACCCCTGAATGTAGTGCAGTGCATCGAGCACAACCATGCCCGGCGCGATCGGCACCGTATAATTCACCGTCTCGCCGCCATCCTTGCTACCGCGAAATACATTCAGGATCGCTTCGGCCATCAGTCAGCTCTCCTCACGAAACTTTCGACAGCATCGGTAGCGCCGGCATCTTGCCGGCGTTTTTTCTCAGAGTCGGCGCCCGATGCGGAGCGAGCGCCAAACGCAGCAGAGCTTAGTTCCGCATTGCGTGTCAGCCGCTCACCGACGCGCGGCGCATCGCGTCGTCCCAGCGCGGCGGAATTTCCGCGCTCGGCAGCTTCCACCGCCAGAAATTTGTCTTGTCCATGTGCGGTGCGATTTTCTGCATCGCTTCGCCGTGTGGAACTTTCGCGACAAATTCCATCAGCGCTTTGTCGCTGTCCCAAACCGAAAGCGTCCAGAATCGTCGAGTGAAAAGCTTCGCGCGCATCGAGTATCCGATTGCGCCAGGAGTCTCGCGAAGCTGCGCATTGATCTGCGATGAGTAGCGGAAGAACAGCGGCATCTTGGAATAGCGCGTGAGCGGAAGATAACTCAGCAGCACAACGTACTCGCGCCCCGGTTCCACCGGAGCCAGCGATTTCCACGGAATGTCCATGATTGCGACTATCCGTGCGACACAGTCGCGACGTCAAGACTTCGTTCGTGCTCTCTACAGTATTCGAGCGCAGCGCAGAATTTGAGAGCAACGGGTTTGAATTCGCCAGCAGCGAACAGAGTCCCCTAGCTGGCCGCGGGAGCGATGATCGTTGCCGATTTTGCGCGGACGCGTTCATTTGCCGCCGCCGTCCTCCGCGAGCACTTGCTTCAACTCGTCCGGCAACTCCGATTTCAAATCCTGGCGAAGATTCATCGCGCCGCTGGAATCCTGACTGATAATGTTGTTCTTCGTTCCCCACTCCGCGCTGGTTTCGGGGAAATCGATGCGGCTGTGCGCTCCGCGGCTTTCCTCGCGGACGAGCGCGCACTTCGCCACCGCTTCCGAAATCTTCAACATCGAGTGCATATCGAGCGCAAGATGCCACCCCGGATTGAACATCCGCGAGCCTTCAACGCTGACGAGCTTCCATCGCTCGTTCAATTTCTCAAGTTCGCTCAGCGCTTGCTCAACATCACCTCGCGTGCGGAAAATCCCAACGAGGCTCTGCATCGTCTTCTGCAAATCGCGGTGCACCGCGTACGGACTCTCGCCGCTCTGCCGCTGGAACGGCTCGAGCGCATATTTCTCCGCCGCATCGACCTGCGCCGGATCGATCGTCGGCGACGAAACTTCTTTCGCGTGTTTCGCCGCAGCCAATCCCGCGCGCCGCCCGAACACGAGCAAATCCGACAGTGAGTTTCCCCCAAGCCGATTCGCGCCATGCAATCCAGCCGCGCATTCCCCAGCCGCAAATAGTCCCGGCAACGTCGATTGCGCTGTATCCGCTTCCACTCGAATGCCGCCCATGACGTAGTGACACGTCGGGCCAACTTCCATCGGTCCCTTCGTGATGTCCACGTCCGCCAGTTCCTTGAACTGGTGATACATGCTCGGCAATTTTTTCTTCACATACTCGGCAGGCTTGTGCGAAATATCAAGATACGCGCCGCCGTGCTCGGTGCCGCGCCCTTCTTTTACTTCCGTATAGATCGAGCGCGCGACGACGTCGCGCGTGGAAAGCTCCATACGCTTTGGATCGTACTTCTCCATGAAGCGTTCGCCCTTGCTATTGGTCAGGATGCCGCCTTCGCCGCGCACCGCTTCCGTAACCAAAATCCCCTGAACGCCCGGCGGCCAAACCATTCCCGTCGGATGGAACTGCACAAATTCCAGATCCATCAATTCGGCGCCGGCTTCGTAAGCGAGCGCCATGCCATCGCCAGTGTATTCCCACGAATTCGATGTAATCGGCCAGGCCTTGCCGATGCCGCCGGTCGCCATCACCACCGACTTCGCTTTGAAGACGACAAAGCGGCCTTGCTCGCGCCAATATCCGATCGCGCCGCAGCAACGATCGCCATCCTTCAGCAACCGGACGATCGTGCACTCCATGTAGACATCGAAGCCGAGCTGCACGCCGCGATCTTGCAGCGTGCGAATCATTTCGAGGCCGGTGCGATCGCCGACGTGGCACAAACGTTTGTAGGTGTGACCACCGAAGGCGCGCTGCAAAATATTTCCGTCGGCGGTTCGATCGAAAATTGCGCCCCAATGCTCCAACTCGCGCACACGCTCTGGCGCTTCCTGCGCGTGCAACTGCGCCATGCGCCAGTTGTTGAGCATTTTTCCGCCGCGCATCGTGTCGCGAAAATGCGGCTTCCAGCCGTCGGCGGAATCGACGTTGGCCATCGCGGCGGCGATGCCGCCTTCCGCCATTACCGTGTGCGCTTTGCCGAGCAGCGATTTGCTGACGACACCGACGCTCACGCCTTGCGCCAATGCTTCAATCGCAGCACGCAATCCCGCGCCGCCCGCGCCAATCACCAGGACATCGTGCTCGTGCGTTTCAAATCGATCAAATTGCTGCGGCGCTGAGCTCAAAAGATCCTCACATCATGAAAAGTGCCGCTGGCAACCATGCGGATATAAAAATCGGCGAAGCCGACGGAGATCAAGCTCATCCACGCGAAGAGCATGTGGCGCTCGTTCAAGCTTGTGAGAAACGACCACGCGGAATGGCGCGGCTTGCCAAACGACGCGCACGAAAAACAGTCGAGCTTTCCGCCGGCAAGATGCCGCAGCGAGTGGCACGAAAGCGTGTAGGTCGTGAGCAAAATAATATTTACGAGCAGCACGAGCGTGCCGACACCCATGCCAAATTTTCCGTCCCACCAGAAAGCGTCGTACACGTCTTTCCACAAAAACACGATGAAAATAATGGCGAGATAGAGCGCGTAGCGATGAAGATTTTGCAGAATGAACGGAAACTTCGTTTCGCCGCTGTAAGAGCGCTTTGGCTCACCCACGGAACAGGCAGGAGGATCGGCGAAAAACGCGCGATAGTACGCTTTGCGGTAGTAGTAGCAGGTGGCGCGGAAACTCAGCGGGCCGCCTAAAATCAAAAGCGCCGGTGACCACTTCCACCAGCGATGATTGGCATCAATGAGCGGCGAGTAAAACGGGGAAAGATACGGCCCCCATTCGTAGAATTTTCCCTCGAAGGCCCGGAGCGTGGCGTAAAGCCCGAAACCTCCCAACAATATAATGACCGGTAAGACTTCCACCCACCACGCGTCGCGGCGCAGCGTGCTTCCAAAACCGCTCCCAGCCGCAGGAGCCCCAGTTGCCGCCATCGGTCCACCTCAGCGACGCCTAGCCTATTCACAATTCCCGCTTTTGCAAATGTTTTTCCTCATGCGTGACCAATTTTTTTCAAATCGGCGCTGTGTGAGCGTTTGGGCTTGCGTTTATGCGACTATGTAGAGTCGCGGAGGCGTGCTTGGCCTTTGGGGGGACAAGCCGCGCCGGACAATACCTAACGGTGAGGAGAAGCATCACGTGGCTGCGAAAAACAATATTGGAATCCTGACGGGCGGCGGCGACGTGCCGGGACTGAACCCGGTGATCAAGTCGGTCGTCTATCGCGCGAAGGAAATGGGCCGTCAGGTCATCGGCATTCGCAAGGGGTGGGAGGGTCTCACCCACATGGCGTCGGACTCGAACGAGGACCCGATCTATATCCGTCCGCTGACGCGCGACAACACACGCACGATCGACCGCACCGGCGGCACCGTGCTGCACACCTCGCGAACAAATCCGCGCAAAATGTTGGAAAGCAAGATTCCGAAGCACATCAGCCCGGATCGCGTGAAGAAGCTGCCGTTTGACGGGAAGCACTACGACTTCACGCCCATCGTGCTGGAAAATCTGGAGCGGCTTGGCATCGGCTGCCTGGTGACGATCGGCGGCGACGACACGCTGAGCTTTTCAGCGGCGTTGTCGGCGGCAGGCATGCCGGTCATCGCGATTCCGAAGACGATGGATAACGATGTGCAGGGCACGGAGTATTGCATCGGGTTTTCGACGGCGATCACGCGCGCGAAGGAATTGATCACGCGGCAGCGCACCACTCTCGGCTCGCACGAACGCATCGGCGTATTTCGCATTTTCGGCCGCGATGCGGGTTTTACAGCGCTATACACGGCCTACGTAACCTCGACGCGCTGCTTGATTCCGGAATATCCGTTTGATCTCGATCACGTTGCGGAAATTTTGTCGCACGATAAGAGCGAGAACCTCAGCCACTACGGAATCGTGATTGTTTCCGAAGGCGCGACGTGGAAAGAAGGTTCCGTGTCCGAATACGGTGAAGCAGACGCTTACGGGCATCGCAAGAAGGTGGACATCGGCGAGGCGCTAGGCGAAGAGATTCGCCGCCGCACCGGCGATGAAATCATGATCAGCGATTTGACTTACGATTTGCGCTCAGGCGAGCCGGACGCGATCGATCAACTTGTTGCGATCACGTATGCGAACATCGCAGTCGAGATGCTGGCTGAAGGCGTGACGGGACGCATGGTCGCGGTGCAGAACGGTTGCTACGCGCACGCGCCGCTGCCGGCGGTATCGCTGGGGGCGCGCCGCGTCGATCTGAAGACGCTGTACAACACGGAGCGGTATCGGCCGAGCTATGCATCGAAATTGGGTGCGCCGCTGCTGTTCAATCATATTTAGATTCGAGTGAATTTTGATCGATCCCGGAGTAAGTGAATACTTGCTCCGGGATTTTTCTTTTTAGACAGGCTGTTGGGAGAACAACACGCGGGTTGGTGTTGGCGGATTTCAGGGGCTGAAGCCCTGATCGATCGAGCTGCAATGTCGCGGCTAAAGCCGCGACCCACAAAGCAATTCCACACCCCGCCAAGACTATGTGGCGGGGTAGAGGCGCGCGAACTCGGGGTCATCGTGCAATAAAGCCAAGTCCGTGTCGCGGCGCGCCCACGTGGCATCGCGGAAGCCTTCTTCCCATGCTTTGCGGAGCGCATCGAGGGCCTCGGGTTTTCGATTCAGGGCGCAGTAGGTGCATGCGGCGTTATAGAGAATCGATGCTTCGTTGGCGCGCAACGTAATGGCAAGGCTGGTCTCGCGAAGCGCATCTTCGACTCGGCCCATTTCCGCGTAATCGCCGCCGAGAAGGATTCGAGCGCGGGCATCTTCGGGCACCTGTTTCAGATGATTCTCGAGTGCGGCCATGCGGCGCACCTTGAAATTCTTGCGCGCCTCGGTTTTGCCGAGAGCGCCGAGCGCGTTTCCGATGGGGATATGGACGTTATAGTCTTCGCCGCTCGCGGAAATCGCAAGTTCCATCACCTCGACAATTTCCTGATAGCGCCCAGCGGCGAATAACGCGCGGCACAAGAGGTAATAAGCGCCTTCGCAATCGTGCCTTCGCTCGATCGCTTTTTGCACCATGCGCACAGCTTCATCGTGCAGATCGGTTGCGTAAAGCACCCAGGCTTGGCTGACCTGCACCTCGGGCAGATCCCAGCGAAGCGCCACGGCTCTGCCCGACGCCGCGCGCGCACGCTCGACCCACACCACGTCGCGGCTGTAGTTGCAATAAAACATCGCGCACGCATTCGCGGAAGCCGCGTACGCCAATGCAAAGCTCGGGTCGATCGTGACGGCGTTTTCAAACATGCCCAGCGCGAATTCCAGATCCTGGCGTGTTTGACGCCGCGCGTAGCGCTTGCCGCGCAAATACAAATCGTAGGCTTGAAGATTTTCCGTTGGCTTGACTGCCAGCGCTTCTAGTTCCTGGGGCGAGAGCGTCACGCGCAGCGCTTCGGCGATTTTTCGCGCGATTTCGTCCTGCACCTCGAAAACATCCTTCATTTCGCGGTCATAACGCTCGGACCACATCGGAAAATCGGTCTGCGTGTCCACGAGTTGCGTGGTGATGCGCAGGCGACTGCCTGCGCGACGCAAGCTGCCGGTCAATACATATGCGGCGCGGAGTTGCTGACCGATCTGCTGCGGGGTGACTTGCTTATCGCGAAACGCCAACACCGTGGGACGCGAGAAGGTGTTCAATCCGCGAATTTTTGAAAGCTCGGTGATGATGTCTTCGGTAATTCCGTCGCGAAGGTATTCGTCTTCTTTCGCGCCGCTTAAATTCTCGAAATAGAGGACCGCGACGGATTTGGGTCCAACCTTTGCGACGCCGGAACGCGAATCCGCCGTCTCTTGCCCGTGTGATTGCGCGCGTTTGTGCCCGGAGTCCAGGTCGCGCTTGAGGCGACTGAGATCCGTTTTTAGTTCCGTCGCCGACTGGCAGCGCAGGTTTCGATCTTTTTCCAGGAGCTTGTTGAAGATGCGCTCGAGATCGCCGGGAATCGCGCTGTTGACTTGAATCGCGGATACGGGATCGCGATTGAGGATTGCATCGAAAATCATTGCTGAAGTATCGCCGCGAAATGGCAAAGTCCCGGTGGCCATCTGATAGAGGACGGTTCCGACGGAGAAAAGATCGGAGCGGGCATCGACGAGTTCGCCGCGCGCTTGCTCGGGAGACATATAGGTGATGGTGCCGACGGACATGCCGGGCGAAGTGAGTTCTTCGCCGACGACGGTATCGAGCCGCGAGAGACTCGAACTGTTTGCGGAATTGAGATTCACGCGTTCGATTTTCGCGAGGCCAAAGTCGAGAATTTTCACCTGGTTGCGCGGCGTGACGAAAATGTTCGCGGGCTTGATGTCGCGATGGACGATGCCCTTGGCGTGGGCGGATTCCAGTGCGTCGGTGATTTGAATCGCCAGCGGCAAGAGCTGCTCAACGGGAAAGGGCTGGCGGCCCATTTTTTCGGCGAGGGTCTGGCCTTCGAGCAATTCCATGACGATGAATTGCTGGCGATCGTGCTGCTCGATGGCGTGGATGGTGCAGATGTTCGGGTGATTGAGGGACGAGGCGGCGCGTGCTTCGCGCTGAAAGCGTTCGAGAAGCTGGGCGTCCTGCGCCATTTCATCAGGGAGAAATTTGAGCGCGACTTTGCGGCCGAGGCGGGAGTCGTCGGCTTCGTAGACGACGCCCATGCCGCCACTGCCCAATTTGCGGGTGATGGTGTAGTGAGAAAAGTTTTGACCGACCAGAGAGGAACCGCTCGCCATGAGGGAACGATACTAGACGCGGGGTTGCGGGCGGTCAAGCAACGGTGCTGCGGCGGGAAAGTGATGGGCCTGACAGCAGCGGGCTGCGTTGACTTGGCTTGGGTACGCGGCCTAAGATGCGACTGATCCTCGAAGCGTGTATCCACTTTCTCTCCCTGGTCGGAGGCCTGCGTGAACGATTGGAGATTTGCGCAAAAAAATCCATCTGAAGAACTGGCACAGCTGCATCTCTATTCGTTCAAGAAGTGCGTGAGCGGTGTGGAGGTGGAATTCACGATTACGGTAAGAGAGTTTGCTGCGCCGCCGCCGGGACAACATTTCAAGTTTTTTGCGCAGGCCGACAAGGCGATCAACCAGAAAGTTGCGCCGTTTTTGCCGTCGGGATGGGGGGCTTCCGTTCTGGAGGCACTGACGGGCTGCACCCGGGCGATTCGCGAATTTCCTTGCGAAGCGGATGAAGCGGCGCCGAGCGCCGCGGGCGCATAGACGCGAGAGCAAGGCGAGTTATCGCATTATTTTTGTGTCGTCGTGGTCGGGCGCGATTTTGTGCGCTGCGGAGGGTTTGCGTGGAAGTCATTCGAAAAGAGATCCAGCCCGACATTTTCTTGCTGGAGTTGAAGGGCGCGCTTCTCATCGGAGTCGCGTGCACTCGATTGCAGTTGGCCGTCGAAGATTTGCTGGCTGAGAATCACAAGCGAGTTGTGGTCGATCTCACAGCGGTGCCGCGGGTGGATAGCGGCGGGCTGGGGAAGATCGTCAATTGTTTATCGCGGATCCGAATGGCCGGCGGAATAATGCACGTTACCGGCGTGAATGAACAGGTGGCTGGGCTATTCAAGCTGACCAAGGTGGATCGGACGATCAGGGCGTTTCCTACGGTGCGAGACGCGGTGAACGATATCGCGAATTCTCCATCTTCATCTTCATCATAGTGAGCCGCAGAGGGCGGATCGGTCTCAAGAAACAAAAACGCCGGAGGGACGCCGGCGCTACCGGGATCGTTAGTGGGCGCTGGGTGTGGCGGCTGGCGATTTGAATTTTTTGATCAGGAAGACGAGCGGGACACCTAGCATCACGACCCAACCGAGAATTGTGAAGCAGTCGAGGCCGGCTTGGAGGGTGGCTTGGCGCTGGAGCAGGTCGAAGGCGCGGGCTTGCGCGTGGACGACGGCGTCGGCGTGCGACAAGCCGTGAGTTGAAAAATAATTCGTTAAAGTTTGGATGAGATTTTGGTAGGGCGCGTTGGACGGCGCCGTGTGCGCGACGAGTATCGATTGATGATATTGGGTGCGGCGAGCGAGCATGGTGGTGACGAAGGCGATGCCGAAGCTGCCGCCTTGATTGCGGAAGAGATTGGTGAGGCTGGAGGCTTTGTTGTTTTTGTCTTTCGATAAGTTGGAATAGGCGAGCTGGCTTACAGGTACGAATAATGTGGCGATGCCGAGGCCTTGCAGGGCGCGGGCCAGGGCTTCGTGGCGATAGTCGGTGGTGAGCGAGAAGCTGGCGAAATACCACATCGCCAGACCAAAAACGAAAAAACCGAAGCCGACGAGATTTTTCACGCCAAGCTTGGGCAGAAGGCGTACGACGAGCGGCGCGAGCATGACGATGACGAATGCGCCGGGGCCGAGCACGAGTCCGGCGTCGGTAGCGGTGTAGCCGTAGAGGCGCTGGAGAATTTGCGGGATCAGGACTGTCGAGCCGTAGAGCGAAAATCCAAAAAGAAAATAGAAGATGTTGGCGAGCGCGAAGTTTCGGTCGGCGAGAAGGCGGATTTCGACGACGGGATCGGGGTGGCGCCATTCCCAGATGATGGCGAAGACGAGCGCGACCATGGCGATGGCGAAGAAGAAGATGATGAAGTTGCTCTCGAACCAGTCTTCGGTTTGGCCGCGGTCGAGCACGACTTCGAGGCACGCGAAGGCCATTGCGACGGCGAAGATGCCCCAGCCGTCGATTTTGAGTTTTCCAGCCTTGCGCGCGGATTCAACTTCTTTTGTGAATTCCGGCGGATCGGAAAGTAGCTTGCTCGTGAGGATCAGCGAGACGATGCCGATCGGGATGTTGATGAAGAAGACCCATCGCCAGCTCCAGTGGTCGGTGATCCAGCCGCCGAGCGGAGGGCCGATGGCGGGCGCGGTGACGATGGCCATGCTGTAGAGCGCGAAGGCGGCGGCGCGTTTGGCGGCGGGAAATGTGTCCACGAGGATGGCTTGCTCGACGGGAGCAAGGCCGCCGCCGCCGATTCCCTGTAGCACGCGGAAGAAAATGAGCATGCCAAGGCTCGGCGCGAATCCGCAGAGAAGCGAGCTGACGGTGAAGAGCGTGACGCAAATCATGTAGTAGCGCTTGCGGCCGAAGAGGCGGCTGAGCCACGCGGAGAGCGGAAGGACGACGGCGTTGGAGACGAGGTAGCTGGTGAGCACCCAGGTGCTTTCGTCGGCGCTGACGGCGAGGCCGCCGGCGATGTGCGGGAGAGCGACGTTGGCGATGGCGGTGTCGAGGAGCTCCATGAAGGTGGCGAGGGTGACGGTGATGGCGATGAACCAGGGATTGATGAGGGGCGCGGTGTTGGATTTGATTTCGCCGAGCGAGAGGCGCAGGGCTGGGGCGGGTTGGGTGAGGATTGCGGTTGGAGTGAGGGTCTGAGCCATTGGGAACGTGTCCGTTGCGGCGGCGTGTTCGGGGTGATGTTCCCGGCCGGTTTCCGCCGCACCTGGAATTCGATGCAATAAGAGACCGCTCGGTCTCATTTAAATTATGCTATACTTTTGCTGAAAAGACCAGTCGGTCTCTTTTAGGGACGCCTGGAGGGTGACGAGGTAGGGCTATGACAAAGGGTGAAGATACGCGGCGGGAGATCGTGGAGAAGGCTGCTCCCCTGTTCAATCAGAAGGGGTTCGAGGGGACGTCGATGTCGGACCTGATGCGGGCGACGGGATTGGAGAAGGGCGGGATCTACCGGCATTTTTCGAGCAAGGAAGAACTGGCGAGTGAGGCGTTCGATTACGCGTGGCAAAAGGCGGTGGAGCGGCGGCTGGAAGGCGTCGATGAAGCGGTGGATGCGATCGAACGGTTGAAGAAGATGATCGACAATTTTGTGGATATTCGGACGGGGCTGGTGGCGGGCGGATGTCCGCTGATGAATACGGCGGTGGAGGCGGATGATGGGAATCCGGTGCTGCGGGCGCGGGCGCGCGGGGCGTTGAGCGGATGGATGGCGCGGCTGACGAAGGCGGCGGAGGACGGGATTGCGAAGCGGGAAATCGATGCGCGGGTGGATTGCAAGGCGCTGGGGCAGCTGATTATTTCGACGTTGGAAGGGGCGCTGCTGATTAGTCGGTTGGAGAATGATCGCGGGTCGCTCGATCAGGTGCGGAAGCATTTGCATGAATATTTGGAGACGAGTGTGCGGCGGAAGAAGGCGGGGCGAAGCGCGAAGAGATAGATCGATTGAGATGGTGACTGCTTTTGAGCGTTTTGTACTGGAGGAGTTTTAGTTTTCGGGCGGGGCGGGGGTCACGCCGAAACTGGTTTGACGATCGATTTGTGGTGGGCGAGTTTTTGGCTAGGTGCGGATTACACCGAAGGCAGGGCGGGGTGAACCCCGCCCCTACAAAACTAAATACAAAACCAATCGCTGGGCGACGTTTGATCGATGGTAGTCGATGTTTGCAATTAGAGAACTGTGATTTGCTTGGGCTTTGCGTTTGCTGGTAGTGCGGTTTAGCATTCGAGATGTGGGAAGAACGCGGTTCCTCTCCTTCCTGCGGAGTTTCGGAGTTGTAGTTCCCTCTTTCCGAAGCTGATCTGACTGACAACAAAACTTGGGCGCGATTTGTGTTTTTGCTTTCGCGGCGTGGCGGCGCTGTGTGCCGCGCGTTGCGATCGCGCACGAGTTGCAAGGCTATGCGATGAGCCAGCAAACAAACTCTGTGGTGAAAACTTTGGTCGTGCGGGCGCAGGCGTATTTGTGCGCGCTGCCGCTGGAATTGGTGGTGGAAACGATGCGGCCGCTGCCGGTCGAGCCGCTGGCGGGTGTGCCGCCGTTTGTGCGCGGGATGTCGATCGTCCGCGGCGAGCCGACGCCGGTGATCGATCTGGCGATGCTGCTGGGGGCGACGCGGGAATTGCCGTGGCGGTTTGTGACGATTCGCGTGGGGGAGAAGCGGGTGGCGCTGTCGGTGGGCGCGGTGGCGGGAATTTTCGATCTCGATCCGCGGGTGATGGACCGGCTGCCGCCGTTGCTGCGCGGAGCGGCGGCCGATTTCGTGCAGTCCATCGGCATTCTGGACGAACAATTTTTGTTTGCGCTGCGCTCGGGCTGGGAGCTGCCGGCCGAGGTCTGGCAGGCGATGACAGCGCAGCCGCAAGAGGTCGCGACATGATCGCGACGATCTGCGCGGCCGATGTCGATGGATTCCGGGCGCTGCTGACGCGCAAGCTGGGCTTGTTTTTTGATGACGGCAAGGCCGATTTTCTGGCGGACGTGCTGAGGCAGCGGATGGAGCGCACGGCGTGCAGCCATTTTGCGGAGTATGAGCGGCGACTGGCGCCGATGAGTTGCCACGATGATGAGATCCGGACGCTGGCCGAGGCGCTGACGATTGGCGAGACGTATTTTTTCCGATACAGCGATCAATTCGAGGCGCTGGCGCGCGTGGCGCTGCCGGCGTGTGTCGCGGCGCGCGAAGAGGAAGGTGAACGGTCGCTGCGGGTTCTTTCGGCGGGATGCTCGTCGGGAGAAGAAGCGTACTCGATCGCGATTCTTTTGAGTGAGGCATTTCCGCAACTGGCGGACTGGAACATTTCGATTCTGGGGATCGACGTGAATCCGGCGGCGGTGGAGAAGGCGACGGCGGCGCGGTACTCGAAATGGTCGCTGCGCGAGACGCCGGAAGAATTGGCGACGAAATATTTCGAGGCGGCGGGGAAGCAGTTGCGTGTGCGCGAAGCGATTCGGCGCGCGGCGCGATTCGAGCTGCGGAGCCTCACCGACGACGACAATCTCTTCTGGCAAGGGAGCGCGTTCGACATTGTTTTTTGCCGGAATGTGACGATTTATTTTCCGCTGGATGTGACGCGGTGTGTTGTCGGGCGGATCGCGCGATCGCTGCGGCCTGGCGGATATTTTTTTATGGGGCACGCGGAGACGCTGCGCGGAATCTCGAACGACTTTCATCTTCATCACACACACAACACTTTTTACTATCAGCGGCGCGAGGAGATGGATGAAACGGCGGACCTGCTGGCGACGATGAAATGCGTGGCGCGGTCGGCGACGCGCCCCGGCACTCGCACCGCACCGCCCACGGGTCTTCTGGATTCGCAGAGCGAGGGTTCACCCGTTGGAGATACGTGGTCGGGACTCGCGGCAGTCGCGGTGCCGCTTCCGAAAGTTGCGGGAAGTCCCGGCGCAGCGCCTGTGGCAGGAGCGGCGGCCGCAGCACCCGCGCTCGAACTGCTGCGACGCGAACGATTTGTGGAAGCAAAAGAATTCCTGCGGGGCTTACCGCCGGGTTCGGCCACCGATCCCGACGCGCAGCTTCTGCTGGCGGTACTCCACACGAATAGCGGCGAAATCACCGAAGCGGAAAAGCTTGCGCGGCAAGTGCTCGCCGCCGATGAACTCAACACCGGCGCGCACTATCTGATCGCGCTATGTCGCGAGCAGGCGGGAGATCGCGACGGCGCCGTGCGCCACAACCAGGCGGCTACGTACCTCGATCCATTGTTCGCGATGCCGCACCTGCATCTGGGATTGCTGGCCAAGCGCGCAGCGGATTCCGAGACGGCGCGGCGCGAATTGGGGCTGGCGCTGGCGCTTTTCGACCGCGAAGATGCGGCGCGGATTTTGCTTTTCGGCGGCGGATTTACGCGCGAGGCGCTGGTGGAGTTTTGCCGCGCTGAGCTGCGCGCCTGCGGAGGCAACGCGTGAGCCCGGCGTCGATGGCGAGTCGCGCGGCGGATTTCCGCAACGCTTTCGACAAGGCATTTGCGTTGCCGCGGAATGCCGGCGCCGAAGCAAGCGGCGAAGATTTTCTGACGATCCGCATCGGCGGAGAGGGTTATGCGATTCGGCTCGGCGAGATTGCGGGTCTTGTCAAAGGACGACGCGTTGTGGCGTGCCCGAGTCTCGTGCCGGAGTTTCAAGGCATCGCGGGCGTACGCGGCACGTTCGTGAGCGTTTACAGCTTGCCGGCGCTGCTGGGCTACAGCGTCGGCGTGGAGCACGCACCGTGGCTGCTCTTGTGCAGTGCGAAAACCGGGGAAGGCGCCGACGAAACGATCGGATTTGCGTTTCCTGAATTTTCGGGATTCGTGCGCACCGTGCCCGCGCAGATTCATTCGGCGCCGGACCGCGATGCTCCGTCGGGCGGATCGGTGCGCACGGCGCAATTTCTACGCATCGACGGAGAAGTGCGGGCGATCGTCGCGATTCGGCGGTTGCTGGCGCGATGTCTCGGAGAGCCAGCACCGAAGGACGGCGCGCAGGTTCTCGACGCGAATCGACATTTTTAGGGGAAAGAACGAGCTCAAGGAGAAAGAAAAGGCATGTGGACATTCGGACGAAAAATCGCGGCCGGGTTCGGAGTCGCGTTCCTGTTGCAGTTCGCAATCGGAGCGGTGGCGTATCGGAACATCAATGTGCTGACCGCGGCGAGCGTGACGGTGGCACACACGCATGAAGTGCTCGATCACATCGACCTGTTGATGAACCAGATGCGCGATGCGGAAACCGGCCAGCGCGGCTATGTGATCACCGGAGAGGAACAATATCTCGAGCCGTATACGAACGCGCTCACCGTCATTCCTGCGTCGCTGGGAGAACTGCGCCGGCTGACCGCAGCGTCGCCTGAGCAGCAGAAGCGCCTCGATCTTGTGGAGTCGAACATCACGGCAAAACTCGACGAATTGAAGCTGGTGATCGACATTCGGCGGAAAGGCGATGCGGAAGGGGCGGTGAAAGAGGTGCGGACGGGCCGCGGACGGCGGTTCATGGATCAGGTGCGCGTGACGATGGGTGAAATGGAGCGCGACGAACGCGAAGTGCTCAAACAACGCGCCGCGGAGGTCGAAGCCGCCGCGGGAAACGGAAAAACGACGATCGTCGCCGGAACAATCGCTTGTCTTCTGTTTCTGCTCACCACTGCATTTCTGCTGACGCGTTCGTTCAGCACGCAGATTGGCTCGGCGGTTCGCCACATGCAAAGTTCGTCGGCGGAATTGCAGTCCGCGGCGAACCAGCAAGTGTCGGGCGCGCGGGAATCGGCGACGGCGATGACGGAAATCACGACAACGATCGGAGAGTTGCTGGCAACGTCGCGGCAGATCGCGGAAAGCGCGCAGCGGGTGGCGCATATCACGGAACAGACGGCGGGCGCCGCGCGCAGCGGCGACACGACGGCGCAGAGGACGCAGGACTCTGTGGGGAGCATCAAGCGACAAGTGGACTTGATTGTTTCTTACATGCTGGAGCTGGGAAAAAAGTCGCAGCAGATCGGCGGAATTCTGGAAATCATCAACGAGCTTTCGGAGCAGACGAACATCCTGGCGATCAACGCGACGATCGAGGCATCGGGCGCGGGAGAGGCGGGAGCACGATTTGCGGTGATCGCCGACGAGATCCGCAAGCTGGCCGATCGCGTGGGCGGATCGACGAAAGAAATCCGCTCGTTGATCGAAGAGATTCGATCGTCGGTGAATACGACGGTGATGGCGACCGAAGGAGGATCGAAAGCGGTCGATCTGGGCGCGCGGCAATTCGTGGAGGTGACGGCATCGCTGCGACAGATCACCGATTTGCTGCAGACGACTTCGCAGGCTTCGAAGGAAATCGAGCTCAGCACGAAGCAGCAGACGACAGCGGTGGAGCAGGTGAACATCGCGATTTCGAATGTGGCGCGCGCGGCCAAGGAGACGGAAGTGAGCTCGAACCAGACGTTGCAGACGGCGGGACGGCTGGCGGGATTGTCTCGCGATTTGACGCGAATGATTCAGAGCGCGGTGGGCGCATAGGCGATGGCGAAGGATCAATATAAATATTTCCGGATCGAGGCGCGAGAGCTGCTCGACGGGATCGGGCGCGCGGTGCTGGAGCTTGAGCGCGGAGCGAGCGGCGCCGCGGCCGGCGATGGCGCGGCCGGGCAGGCCGCGGCCGACCTGGTTGCGCGCATCTTGCGGATGGCGCATACGCTGAAGGGTGCGTCGCGCATTGTGAAACAGCCGGCGATCGCGGACTTCGCACACGAGATCGAGGATATTTTCGGGGCGTATCGCGACGCGGCGGTACACGTCGCCGCCAAACAGATTCATCGAGCGCTGAAGATTCTGGATGGCATCGGCGCGAAGCTGGCGACGCTCGACGCTCCGCCGGGCGTCACTACGCCAGAGTCCGCGGGATCCACGCAAACATCCAAAACTGTTTTATCCGTTCCCGCGACGCCCGACCGTCCAGCCACAGAGCCGGCGCCGCCGAACACAAACTCTCAAACGCGGATTCCCGCGGGCGCCGGCGCACAGCAAAATGCATTTGAAACGGTGCGCATCGAAATCGGCGAGGTCGATACACTGCTCAACGGAGTCGCTGAAACGTCGGTGCAGCTCACGGTGCTGCGGCATGAGATCGAGAATCTGGAGCGCGCGCGGCGGCTGGCGAGCAGCCTGGCGGAAACCTTCGCGCGTCATGCGAAATTTGAAACCGAAGCGACCGGCTACGTCGTGTCGCGCGCGCGAACGATAAGCGTCGTGGAAGAGCTGCAACAGCAACTGGAACGCGTGAGCCGCAATTTGGCCGGCGGCGTCCAGCAAGTGTCCGCCGAACTGGAACAGGTTCGCGAGTCGGCGAATTTTCTGCGGCTGCTGCCCGCATCGGCGATTTTTGCGCCGCTCGAGCGGACAGCGCGGGACGCGGCACAGTCGCTGGGCAAGCAGGTTCGCTTTGCGGCCGCGGGCGGGAGCATTCGGCTGGACGCGCAAGTCCTCAGTGGGCTGCGGGACGCGTTGCTGCACATCGTGCGAAAT
This sequence comes from uncultured Acidobacteriota bacterium, assembly GCA_963785605.1. Classification (GTDB taxonomy): domain Bacteria; phylum Acidobacteriota; class Terriglobia; order Acidiferrales; family UBA7541; genus Acidiferrum. Next base: position 456,186 of record CAWAWE010000001.1, read on the forward strand.
TCCGTGGCGCACGGAATCGAACTGCCGTCCGAGCGCCGCGCATCCGGCAAGGACGATTGCGGCGCAATTCATCTGGCGATCGAGCGCCGCGAGAATGACGTGGTGTTCGCATGCCGCGACGATGGGCGCGGCATCGATGTCGAATCGATCCGCCGTGCGGCCGTGCAACGCGGAATGCTGTCGCCATCCGCGGCAGGTGCGCTCGATCTGGAGGGCGCGATCCGCCTGATTTTGCGCGGCGGGTTTACGACGAAGAACTCTATCGACGAAATTTCCGGCCGCGGCATCGGACTCGATGCCGCGCGAGAGATTGCGGAGCGTCTCAAGGGCAGGCTGGATGTGCGCAGCGAAACAGGCCGGGGCACAACGATCGAAATTCGCGTGCCGGTGTCGCTATCGGCGCTGATGGCGCTCGAGGTGGAGTCGGCCAACACGGTCGCGGCGATTCCCATCAGCGCGGTGCGGCGGACGGTGCGGATTGCGGCGAGCGAGGTTGCGCGCTCGGCCGAGAGCGAGATGGTGCTTTTCGACGGCGAGCCGGTGCCGTTTCTTCCGCTCCACAAAGCTTTGAACACCGAGCTGCTCAGTGCGGCAGCTTCGTCGGGGCTGGATTCGAAGCGGCCGGTGTGGTCGGCGGTGATCGTGGAGTCGTCGGCGGGTCGCGCGGCGATTGCCGTCGATCGGCTGCGCGCGGCGACGAATATCGTGGTGCGGCCGCTGCCGCAATCGGCGCGATCGAGCCCGCTGGTAAGCGGTGCGTCGCTCAACACGGAAGGCGATCCGCAACTGGTGCTCGATCCGGAAGCGTTGGTCGCTCGCGCGCAGCGCGGGCAGACCCGCGAGCTCGAAGGGTCGCCGAAGAAGCGCGCATGCGTGCTGGTGATCGACGATTCGCTGACGACGCGGATGCTGGAGCAAAGCATTCTGGAATCGGCGGGATATGAAGTGGAAGTCGCGACCTCTGCCGAAGAAGGTTTGGAAAAAGCTCGCGCGAGGCAATACGGACTGTTTCTTGTGGACGTGGAAATGCCGGGGATGGACGGATTCGAATTTGTGTCGCGGACGCGCGCGGACGCGCGGCTGAGCAAGACTCCCGCGATTCTGGTGACCTCGCGAAATGCGCCCGAGGATCGGCGGCGCGGAGAGCAGGCGGGCGCAAGCGCGTACATCGTGAAGGGCGAGTTTGACCAAAGCTATCTGTTGCGCATGACGCGGGAACTGGTGGGGTGGACATGATTCCTCCGAAGATTCGCGTGCTGGTGGTGGAGGATTCGCTGACGGCGCGAAAGCATCTTGTTGCGGTGCTGAACGCCGATCCGAACCTGGCGGTGATCGGCGAAGCGGAGGACGGCAAACGAGCGATCGAACTTTGCCGGTCGCTGCGGCCGGACGTCGTCACGCTGGACATGATGTTGCCGCTGATGAGCGGCGTGGCGGTGACGGAATACATCATGGCGTACTGCCCGACGCCGATTCTGGTGGTGTCGTCGTCGGTAAATCGCGGCGAGCTGTACAAAACGTACGACGCGCTGGCGGCGGGAGCGGTGGATGTGTTTGAAAAACCATCGGGGCGCGATCCGGACGGAGCGTGGGAGCGGGGATTGATTGCGGCGGTGAAGATTGCGTCGCGGATCCACGTGATCACGCATGTGCGCGGCAAACTTGCGGCGCTGAGTCATGTGAACGGCGCGGGCCACGGTGCGGCCGTAAGCGCCACACACGGGCACCTCGGTCCCGCGGGGGCGGCGCATCGTTCGCTGATCGCGATCGGAGCGTCGACGGGAGGGCCGGCGGCGATCGTCGATATTTTTCGAGAGATGCCGGCGGATTTTCCGATTCCGATTCTGCTGCTGATTCATCTTGGCGAAATGTTTTCTTCGGCCTTTGCCGAATGGCTCGATGGGCAATCGAAGCTGCGCGTGCGTTACGCGCGCGACGGCGAGGCAATTCCAGTGCGAGGGACGACGGGAGTGCTGATGGCGCCGCCAGGGTCGCATCTCGTGGCGGATCACGGGTACCTGTGGCTGAAGAATACGGCGGAGCGAAATTCCTGCCGGCCGTCGATCGATGTGCTGTTTGAGTCGCTGGCGCGGACTCACGGAACGGAAACCGTGGCGTGCTTGTTGACGGGGATGGGCAAAGATGGCGCGAAGGGACTGCTCGCGCTGCGGCAAGCCGGGGCACTTACGCTGGCGCAAGACGAGGCATCGTCGGTGATTTTTGGCATGCCGAGGGAGGCCATCGAAATTGGCGCGGCCGATCGAGTGCTTTCGTTGGATCAATTTTCGGGCGCGCTTGTGGACGCGGTGCGCGAGATGGAAGTGCGAGGCGCGCGATGAATCCGGCGGTGCTGATTGTCGATGACAGTTTGACGGTGCGGATGGATCTGGGCGAATCGTTCGAATCGGCGGGGTTCGAACGCGTTTTGTGTTCGTCGCTGGCCGAGGCGCGCGATGCGCTGGTGGCGCATCCATTCGATTTGATCGTGCTGGACGTTTTGTTGCCGGACGGGAATGGGATCGATTTTTTGCGCGAGCTGCGGAAGATTTCGGCGACGGCGAGCACGCCGGTGGTGATGCTATCCACCGAGGCCGAGATTCGCGATCGCGTGCGCGGCCTGAAGACGGGCGCGAGCGACTACATCGGCAAGCCGTATGAGAGCGCTTACGTTGTGGGGAGGTCGCTGGAACTTTTGCGGAAGACTTTCTCCGGGGGAGAGAGCCACGGTTCGACGACGGTGCTGGTGATCGACGACAGCGCGACGTTTCGCGAGGAACTGAAATTCGTGCTGGAAACGGCGGGGTACCGCGTCGTTGCGGCCGTCAGCGGCGAAGACGGCTTGCGAGCGGCGGTGGATGCGCGGCCGGACATCATCGTTGTCGATGGCGTGCTGCCGGGGATCGATGGATCGACGGTGATCCGGCGGATTCGCGCGGACGCGGCGATTCGCGCGACGCCGTGCATCCTGTTGACGGCGTCGGAGGAGCGGAGTGGCGAGTTAGAGGCGCTCGATGCGGGCGCCGATGCGTATGTCCGCAAAGAAGAAGACAGCCAGGTGATTCTCGCGCGGGTGACCGCGGTGCTGCGGGCATCCGCGGCCTCCTTTTCGGGGATGGCTACGCCAGCGAGCCTGCTCGGGCCGAAGAAGATTCTCGTTGTCGAGGACGCCGCGGGCGATCTGCGCGAGATCGCGGCGGAGCTGCGGCAAGAAGGGTGCGAAGTCATCGGGGCGCGGAACGGTGGCGAAGCGCTGGAACTATTGGCTGTGCAGCTTGTGGATTGCATTCTGTTCGGAATGAATATTTCGAGCGGGAACGTGTTTGAGATCTGCAAGCGGATCAAGTCGACGCCGGAGTGGCGCGGGATTCCGCTGATCGTGCATGGCCCGGCGGACACGCAGCAGGCGATGGTGGACGGGATCAACGCGGGGGCGGACGACTACATCGCGAAGTCGAGCGATCTGGCGGTGCTGCATGCGCGGGTGCGCGCGCAACTGCGGCGGAAACAATTCGAAGATGAGAATCGCGGGATTCGCGAGCGATTTTTGCAGAAAGAGCTGGAGGTGGTGGCGGCGAATTCGGCGCGGGAACTGGCGGAGGCGCGGGCGGTGTTTGTGGAAGAGCTGGAGCGGAAGAATGCGGAGCTGGAGGCGTTCAGCTATTCGGTGTCGCACGATCTGCGGGCGCCGCTGCGGAGCATCGATGGGTTCAGCCAGTTGGTGCTGGAGGAATGCGCGGGGACGCTGAATTCGAAGGGGCAGGATTATTTGAAACGCGTGCGGAGTTCGGCGCAGCGGATGGGCAATCTGATCGACGACTTGCTGCAGCTTTCGCGCGTGGGCCGGGCGGCCATTCATCGCGACCGGATCGATCTGTCGGCGATCGCGAACGCGGTAGTGGAAGAGTTGCGGACCAAAGATCCGGACCGGAAGGTCGCGGTGGGCGTGCAGGAGCGATTGCTGGCGGACGCAGATGCCGGGCTGATACGGATTGTGCTCGACAATTTGATGGGAAACGCGTGGAAATTCACGATGAAAACGGAAGCGCCGCGCATCGACGTCGAAGCGAAGTGGGACGCCGGAGCCGCGACGTTTTCGGTGCGCGATAACGGCGCGGGATTCAGCATGGAATACGCCGAGTCGTTGTTTCGGCCGTTTCAACGGCTGCACAGCGACACGGATTTTCCGGGAACGGGGATCGGGCTGGCGACAGTGCACCGCATCATCGACCGGCACGGCGGGCGGATTTGGGCGGAGAGCGCGGTCGATCGCGGGGCGACGTTTTTCTTTACGCTGCCGGCTGCGAAAACGACAGGGCGAACGTGAGCGGGACGCAAGAGATGCCGACTTGACGCGGCTGCGGCCAGTTTTTGAGCGGGGATAGTCGCCTCCGTGTTGACATCGTGCGCGGGCGCCCTGAAGGGACGCCCCTACAAAAACCTGCATTTTGGAATCGGTTCGACGTAACACTATCGATTCGACACAACACTACCGATTCGACGTAACACTTAAGAAACGACTTCGTGGCCGCGGTTTGCGGTGACACCATCGAGCAGCTCACGGATTTTTTTGGCGAGGGTGCGGGCGCCGTAGGGTTTTTGCAGCACGGTCGCGCCCGCGCGGAGCGCTGACGAAAGATACGCGCCTTGTTCGGAGTATCCCGACGTGAAGATCACCGGAATTCCCGGATGCGACGCGCAGATTTTGTCGTAGGCTTCGGTGCCCGCCATCTTGGGCATCACGACGTCCATCAACAACAGCGAAATTTCGCCGGCGCGTTCGCGGAATTTCTGGACGGCTTCATCGCCATCGCGGGCGAGGATCAGTTTGTAGCCGAGCGTGCCGAGGATTTGCTCGGCCATGTCTCGCATGCCCTCGTGGTCTTCGGCGACGAGGATGAGCTCGTTGCCGCCGCGCGCGGGCGCATCGTCGGCGGCGCGCAGAGATTCCGCTTCGCCTTCGCTGACCGGAAGATGCACGTGGAAGGCGGTGCCTGCGCCGACTTCGCTGTAAACCTCGATGAATCCGCCGTGCTGCTTCATGATGCCGAAGACGGTGGCGAGGCCGAGGCCGGTTCCCTTTCCGACTTCCTTCGTGGTGAAAAACGGTTCGTAGATGCGTTCGAGCGTGGCGGCGTCCATGCCGGTCCCTGTGTCGGAGACGGAAAGCTGAATCCAGCGGCCGGGGCGCGCGTCGGCATGGCGGCTGCAATATTTTTCGTCGAGGTCGAGATTGCGCGTTTCGATCAGTAGCTGGCCGCCCACGGGCATGGCGTCGCGCGCGTTGAAGCAGAGATTCATCAGGACTTGCTCGACTTGCGCGGGATCGGCACGCGTCACGCGCAAGTCTTCGGCAAGCGCCATTTTCACTTCGATTTGCTCACCGATGACTTTTTCGAGCAGAGCGGTGGTTTCTTTCACCATTTGGTTGAGATTGATGTTTTTGGGTTCGAGGATCTGGCGCCGCGCGTAGGCCAGAAGCTGTCGCGTCAGCCCGGCGGCGCGGCGCGCCTGGTCGCCGATTTTGCGAAAGAGTTTGCCTTCCTGGCTGCCCTCGGCGACGCGGTCCGCGCCGATTTCGGCCCAACCCATGATCGCTCCGATGACGTTGTTGAAGTCGTGCGCGACGCCGCCGGCGAGTTTGCCGAGCGCTTCGAATTTTTCGAGCTGGCGCAAGCGGTGCTCGACGTGTTTTTTTTCGCGGCGGGCTTCAGCTTCTCGCAGTTCGCGTTCGATCGCGGGCAGAAGGCGCGCCACGTTGCCTTTGATGACGTAATCCTGCGCGCCTGCTTTCATGGCGCTGACGGCCATGTCTTCGCCGATCGTTCCGGAGAGAAAGATGAACGGTGTGTCGATTCCGCGCTCGCGCACGATTGAAAGAGCGTCGGTGCCGCGGAAGCCGGGCATCGAGAAATCGGAAATGATGATGTCCCAGGGATCGTCGAGCGTCGATTTAAGCGCGACGGCGGTGTCGACGCGTTTGTGATCGACGGTGTAACCGCCGCGCCGCAGGATGGAAAGCAGCAGCATGCAGTCATTTTCGGAATCTTCAACGATTAGGGCACGCAGCGGGGTAGCCATGAGTTCCTCGAGTTCGATGGATCGAGTAGGCCTTGGCAAGCCGGAACGCGCTCGGGTCTTCGCGATGCAGTGATCTCAAAGCGAAGTACGAACGTGACGACGAGCGCACTTCGCGCAATGCGAAGACACACGCTCGCCGACGAGAATTGCCAAGACGAACTTTCAGGAAGGGGTGAGTTGATTATACCAAGGCGATTACGTAGCTAGACAGAACGAAATTCGAGAATGGTTCGGGGGACAGAGGCGACATTTGAATCCTCTAATCACTTCGAGCGATTACTTCACGTAATCACTTCACGAATCGGTGAAAAAACGTTTCGAGTGGCTTTCCCACTCGTAAAAACTCCTCGTGTCTCGCCCAAACGACACAGTTCTGTACTAAGGATTTCCCCTGATTTCTGGAGGCGAGGCCACCGGAGCGCGCCTCACAACTTCATCATTCCAAACGCTCGATGCGGTTAGGTTCAAGAAGGGCATTCCGAATGCGGTTATCCCTCCCGATTATCAAATTGGGGATGGAAAGGACTTATGTCATCCGCTTCATTCGACATCCTGAGGCGCCACAACGATGGGAGTTTCATCTGGGTGGAAGCGGCCTCGGAACTCTCGCACGCAAAGGATCGTCTCCAGCAGCTGTATACGGCGACGCCGGGCGAGTATTTTGTGTTCGACCAGAAAACTCAGCAAATCGTGGCCAAGATTGCATCGCGTCTACCGCCGGGGGACTAACTGTGCGGGCGGCTGGACGCACCTCGACCGCAACCTCCGGCGGCGTCAAGACAACAAGAGCCGGTGCCAAACGACTACACGAACACTCGACTCGGCGTACCCCGTTTACCTGATGGCCGCCTTAGGCGGCGGGGGATATCGTCGCCGCATTATTGAGACTGAACAGGCATCGCCGCGAGTTGAACCGATCATGCAGCAGTCAACTCGCCGGAAAGGGCGCCGAGGGCGCCCGAGGCAACAGGAAAGCTCAGTTAAGGAGAACGAAATGATTCGCAATCGACACAGTTGGCCGCAGGTCGCTTCAGCTTTTGCCATTGGGCTTGGCGCCGGCGCGGCGCTTGGGCTTCTCTTCGCTCCATCGTCAGGCGAAGACACGCGTGAGAAAATTCGCAGTTCGGCACAGGACGGCGTCGATGAACTCACCGACCGTGGGCGGACGGTGGTTCGGCGTGTGCGGCGGAACGTGGCCGACGCAAAGGACTACGTCAACAAGAACGTGTCGGACGCGAAGGATTATGTGAACGACGTTGCAGACAGCGCCGAAGTCGCATTCCGTGAGGCGCGCAACGCATCGTCAACGTCATAGGCGTCGTAGCCGAATTTAACTCTTGAGTTCCGTATAGCTCTTGCCGAGGCGGAAGCCGAATTTTGACTTTGCTTCGGCCCGGCCACATCGCAAGCGAAGCGCGGTACACGCTTTCAAGGAGAAGTTATGGACTTGCTTTGGACGATCGCGGTGATCCTGATCATTCTCTGGCTGCTTGGCATGGTGTCTTCGTTCACGCTCGGCGGCTTCGTGCACATCTTGCTGGTGCTCGCGATCATCGTGGTTTTGATCCGTGTCATTCAAGGACGCCGACCGGTTTAGTTTGGGCGGAGCGCGAGCCGGACTCCGCAGCGGCTCGCATCCCGTCTGGCTCGTCGGCCCCTGCGAGTTGTCTTAGTTCCCTTTTCGAAATGCTGCATAGTACGAATTCCAACTTTGCGTGAACTGATTTCAGTCTAAGGAGCTCGCCGTGGCAACGTCCCAGAAATCGAAGTCGCAAGATTTACTCGTCAGCGTCGCGGAGTCGATCGGATCAACTCTCGGCGCGATCGCAGCAAAGGCTGACGCCGCGAAGGACGCCATCGTCGGCGGCACCGACACCGCCGTCAAGGAAGTCAAACGCGAGGCGACGAAACTCGTGCGCAAAGGCAAGAGCACGGTGGCGAAGGCGCGCCGTTCGAAGCCCGCGCGCAAAGCTCGCGCATCGGCACGCTCAGCGCGCGTGACCGCGCGAAAAGTCGCGCGCAAAGCGGTGACGAAGGCTCGCAAAGCCGTAGGCACGGCCAAGAGCAAAGCGAAGAAGGTCACGTCTGCGCGGTCGTCGCGGCGGCGTGCCAAGCGCTAACTCTCGACTGGCGGCTTCAGGCTGCTTCAAGAAATGCTCTAGCCGTCGTTGAATTTCGAGCGTTTCATTTTTCGTTGCGCATCCCAGCGCTCAAGGAGAAAACAAATGGCTTCCGATGCTCGCGCTTTTTATTCGGCTCATCCAGGTGCTCTCACCGCCGCCGGCACAAAAACGCTCGGCCTGGCTTGGATTGTCTACGGCGTCTATCGCCTCGCGGTGACCGTCTGGCTCATCGCCTTTACGACCACGGCGACTTTGATGTTTGGTTCGCTGCTGACACGCGTGCCCGATCCGTATTCGCTCATGACGGCTTTTCACATCCTCTACAGCGTGGCGATCGTGTGGTCGGGAATTTCGGCAGTGTTGGCCGTCGTTGCGGGATTGGCGATGCTGGTCAGCCAGAACGCGGCTCGGATTCTGGTGGTAGCGGCTGCGCTCCTAGCGCTGCCTGAACTCCCATTTGGCGTGATGATCGGCGTCTACACGATGACGCGCACCGCGTCGCGCGACTGACCCTTCGTTACCGACTCGGGGCGAAATCTCAACGCGAAAAATATCCCGTGCGAGTTCTAACAGTAAGGCCGGGCTTTTTGGCCCGCACGACAATCTTGTGGAACGTATTGTCTTTCGTCGCGGCCGCAGGGTAATAGCCTAGATCGTAGGAGGTGCGTAGTTCTTCGGTGATCCGGCGAAAGTACGTCTGCGGATCGACTTCCTGCGCATCGATGTGCATTCCGCCCGTTTCGCGGGCCATGCGGTCCATCACGCGAATCCCATACTGATTGCGGGCGGTGAGTTTTCCGTGCTCCTTTTGCGTGTAACGGATCGCGAAGAGGAGCACATTTGCCTGCTGAGCTTCTTCGATGGTGGTCATCATGTCGTGAGAGCTGGAGTTATCTTCGCCGTCGCTGAAGATCAACAGAGCGCGGCGGCCGTTTTCCTTGGCGAGCTTTTCTTCCATCGAATAGAAAATCGAATCGTAAAACGCGGTTCCCAGTTCGCGCGATTCGTGCGGACCCAGCTCGGGGAAATTCTGAGGCTTTTTCGAATAGGCCTTCCATTGCTGCATCATTTCCGTGCCTGAGCGCGAGAAATCAGTAACCAAGCGCACGTAGTTGCCGAAGCCCACCAGGAAAGCGCGGTCCTTGGGACCGAGCACCGCTTTCAAGAAAGTGTCGAGATCGTGTTCGTGTTGCTTTTCGAAGTGATCCTGGCTGCCGCTCGCGTCTACGACCAGGCCGAGGGTAAGCGGAACGTCGGTGCTTTTTGCGAAGTAAGAGATTTTCTGGGGAGCCGCATCTTCCAGCACCTCGAAGTCGTCTTGTGTCAGGTCGTCCACCAGCGCGCCGTTTGCATCGTGAACTGAGAAGGCGACGTTGACGAGATTTACATCGATTTTTATCGACTCCTGCGCGCGCAGATGAGCCGCAGCGAGGCACACGCAAACGGCGGCCATTACCGCGATACAGCTCATGCACCGAATCGTTCGAGCCACCCGTGTTTGCATGCCTCTCCGTTGCCGCGCCACGCGCGAAGTGTGCACATTGGAACGCGCGGCGTAGTCCATTTGTTCCAGCAAATTACCGCAATGTTCTTCGCTTCAGTACACCTTTCCCCCGATATGACCTTTTTATCCAACGGCTTACCTTCGACGAGTCAGGAGATCACAATGAAATTGTCGAAAAAATTAGGATTCGAGGCGGCGGTGCTGGGTGCATGCCTGCTTCTGGGCTCTGCGCTGCCGGCAACGGGCATTCGAACGCAGGACGCGCAACAACCGGCGGCCGACAACACGAAAACTAACAAGGGCGATCAGTCGTCCGGAGCGATGACGGCGGACAAGCAGAAGATGAGTCCGGCGGATCGCGATATGACGAAGAAGATTCGCGCTTCGCTCCATAGCGACTCGTCGCTGTCCACGTACGCCCACAACATCAAGGTCATTAGCATGGACGGCAAGGTCACGCTCAAGGGGCCGGTGCGGTCGGAAGACGAGAAGTCGGCTATTGAGGCCAAGGCCACCGAAATTGCTGGCGCTGGCAACGTTACAAACCAACTTACGGTTGCGCCACCGAAATCCTAATTCCCCGGTGCGTTCTTAAAAGAATCGATCGCAAGTTCCGATCAGTCGAAACGGCAAGTTTCAAAGTCTAAGGAGAATCGATCATGGCAGACAAGAAAACAGCAGTGTTCGGGATTTACACCACGCGCAATGGAGCGGAACAGGCTGCCGATGCGCTGGTGAGTGCGGGGTTTTCGTCGGGTGATATTTCCGTGCTCTTGCCGGAAAACCTGGGCACGCGAGAGATGGGAACCGAGAAATCGACGAAAGCTCCGGAAGGCGCGACGGCTGGTGCTAGCACCGGCGTTGTGCTGGGCGGCGCTCTCGGATTGCTCGCGGGCATCGGCGCGCTGGCGATTCCTGGTGTGGGACCGCTCATCGCGGCGGGCCCGATCATGGCTACGCTCGCCGGTATGGGTGCGGGCGGAACGGTTGGCGGCCTGACCGGCGCGCTGGTCGGCGCTGGCATTCCGGAATTTGAAGCCAAACGCTACGAGGGTGTCATTCAAAAGGGCGGAATCTTGCTATCGGTGCATGCCTCAACGTCGGAGGAAGTGACGCGGGCCAAGCAGATTTTGAAGGGCACCGGCGGTGAAGATGTTTCCTCGACGGGTGAGGCCTCGGTGGATAAGGCTGACCGGGCTCACGGGACCACGGCTTAAGATTCAGCGAATCATTTTGCAAGACATGAAGGGCCGCGAGATTTCGCGGCCCTTTTTTATTTAACGTCGAGTGTGTTGTCGTTATTTATTCTTGGAGTCGTAGCTTTCGCCATAGATGGCGGGGACTTTTCCGCCTGCGGGGCGCAGATAGACCGAGAGTTGGCCGCGATGATGGATTGAGTGACGGAGCCCGAGATCGAGGAACGCGACGGCAGGCATTTGAAACATGCCGCGGAAATCCATTTCTTTGGCGACGTGCTCGCCGCTCAGTTCGGCGAGGGCGGCGTAATCCTTCGGCAATAGTTCGTCGTAATACTTCGCGATCTCGCCGCCAGTCTTGAGCGAGTCGGGCTTGGGATTTGGTGTGACGTCGAAGAAGCCTTTCGTCACCGAAGAGTAGAAGCGGTGCTCGGACGCGACGATGTGCCAGGCGATCTCCAGTGCTGTGCGCGCGGCAGGCTCGGGTTTGTAGTCGCTACCATTGTCAGGAATCGCGGCGAGCACGGCCTTCGTGGTGCCATGCTCTTTCTTGATTGCGGCGAGCGCCATGTGGAGGGCGGCTTTTGCGGTTTCGGGCGTGATGCCGGGCATTCGTGGTTACCTCGGCCCGCAGTATACCGATTCGAGATAGAGCATGCACCCGCCGCCCGGTCATCATTCGATGAGGCCGATTAGCGAGCGCCGCCACGACGTTCGCCTGCGCTGCTGCTCATATTTCGGAGAACCCAGACGGCGAGCGCGGTGTCGCTGATCGCGCCGGTTTTGCGGCGCAGGTCGCCCATCAGGCGATAGAGCGACTCGCGCGGAAGCCTCATCTGCGCGGCCATTTCTTTTGAAGACGAGCCGGTCGCCAAGCCGCGGAGAAGAATTGTTTCTTCGGCGGTGAATCGAGGCGAAGACGGCGCGCCTTTTGCCGCCATCGCGGCGACCGGTGAAGCGGCACCCGCGGCGCCTTTGCTGATCGCGGCGGCAACAAGCCGAGTTGCGTTGGCCGGCTTCAAGACTGTGTGCGGATTCGGTGTCGGTACTGAAACTGAGGCGGCTTGGGCAACGATGGTTGCCGGAGCTGTCGCCAATGCTGGTGCCAATGCAACCTGCTTGAACTCTACCGATTTCAAATTTCCCCGTGTTGCCATGATTGGTCCGTTCCTCCCGCGGTGTCCTGCCGACTCCGACACCTTGGGAATTAGATCTTTCTCTCGCAACGGGCCCAAGAAGCAAACGGTTCGCCACTGATCGTTGCCGCACGCTCATTACAACTTGCTGAAACCGCAAAACATAGGTTCGCCCGGCACCCGATGACTTCCAGCGCGAACCCATGAATAAATTCCAATTTCGAATTGCGGCTTCGGAACAGTTCCAAAATGGAATGCGGGCTACTTCTTCCGGTCGGCGAGCACGATGTCGGCGACCCAATTTTCAAGGACGATGCGCTGGTCAGGGTCGCAGCATTCGAATTTGAGCCCCATGCCGAAGCGGGCGTCGCTGTAGACGACTTTTGCCCGAGAGTGGAATGCGCCCTGGTCGCGGACGATTTTGACCACGACGGCCGTGCCGATGCCGAACGGCGTCAGGGCATCGATGTAGCAGCCGCCGACACCGATTTCGGATGTCCGGGCGACCAGCTTGGTCCCAGTACTGATTTCGAAGACCTCAACAGAGGCGACGAAGGACACGCGCTTTACCGCACGTTCCTTGGCGTATTTCTTTGCGCGGCGAGCGCCGCCTGCTATAGCTTTTTTGGTCGTTGTCTGCATTCGGGTTCCTATCGCAAACTGCTTATAATCTGTCAGTTAGCGCCGCTCAGGAGCCTACGATTGAGATGAGTGTGCTCGCTTGTTTCGTGCCCGGCAACTGACCTGGCGGGCAGGCTATGACGTAACGGAAACCGTCCTTTCGAATCTGTTTTGCCGCTATTTTTACTTTGCTATCCTTCCCTTGAGGAAAGATTCGGCATCTGACGATCCGAAGGGCTTTGGTCGGCTCCCTGCCCACCCCGCCTTCAGGATTCGTCCCCAAAATTTTGTCGGCCCAAATGTTGGTCGGAAGATACCGGCTTATGAGGACCATGAACCGATTGATGAAGCTATGTGTTTGCCTGGCGCTCTGCGCTGCGCCGGCGGCTGCCCAAGGGCCGAAAGTGACGGCGACCGGACCGTCGATGGACGTCAGCCTCGGCTATGAGTATTTCAATTTGGCACTACAACCACAGCGAGCGAATTTGAATGGGCTCGATACGACGTTTACTATCGATTTCCGGCCGCGGTGGGGAGTGCAGTTTGATGCGGCGTACGCACGGGGTTCGAACGTCGACGGGACCACGCATCATGCCGACGTACTGACGTACATGGGTGGGCCGGTCTTCTATATCACTCGTGGGAATCGGCTTACGACCTTCGCGCACGTGGTGGGCGGAGGCGCGAGAGTTACGGGAATCTTGATCAGCCCCAAGGGCGTGACGAAGGGTTACATCAATGAACCCGCCGTGGCTTTCGGCGGCGGCGTCGAATATGAGCTTTCGCAACGGTGGGCGGCTCGCGGGACCGTGGACTATGTGCGGGCTTCGTTTTTGACTTCGCCGACGACGTTTGGCGGGTTGAGCAATTATCGTGCGGTGGCGAGTATCGTGTATCGGTTCGGGTCGAACCGGCGGTAGGGTCGTATAGACCTCGACATGGATGGGAAAAACTCCGGCAAGATGCCGGCGCTACCAAACCCGCTCGTTAGCTCAACTTAGGTAAGGATTCCAAGGACTGCTCGAGATCCGCGATCAAGTCTTCCGTCGATTCCAATCCGATGTTCAGGCGCACGATGCGGTGGTCGTATGGCGGCTGTTCGGTCGATGCGCCGAAGTCGTAAGCCAGCGCCAGGCTTGTGACTCCTGCCCAGCTGTAACCAATTTTGAAGAGATTTAAATTGTCGACGAACGCGACGACTTGTTCGCGCGTGTATCCCTTTCGCAAAACGATCGAGAACAAGCCCGAGGAGCCGAGGAAATCGCGCTTCCAGAATTCGTGGCCGGGGCATGAGGCCAGCGCTGGATGCAGGACGCGCTCGACTTCGACGCGAGCCGGCGAGCCATTGCGCGATTTTCAGCGCGGAGTCTTCAATCGCAGAGAGACGAACCGCGAGCGTTTGCAGGCCGCGCAGAGCGAGGCTGCAATCGTCAGGAGAGCAATTGCCGCCGAGAACTTGCTGGGCGGCGCCGATTTTTTGGTAGAGATCTTCGTCGCGGACAGTAACGGAGCCGTAAATTCGACCCTGGCTGCCGCACTCGTCGCGGCTAAACTGCTAATCCCCATCGCGCACGTGGAGGCCGGATTGCGCAGTTTCGATCGCACAATGCCGGAGGAGATCAACCGGATCGTCACCGATCGGCTTTCGGATTTGCTGTTTGCGACCGAGCCGGCCGGGGTCGAAAATTTGGCAAGAGAAAACGCTCCATCGGATCGGGTCGCGCTGGTCGGAAACGTAATGATCGAATTCGCTCTACGCTTGCTTGGAGCGCGCGGCGCCGGTGGGCAAAACATTCGCTGATTTGGGCGCTGCCGAAGCGTTTCTCGCGGCGGCGGCCGATGACGGTTTCGGTCTCGTCACCATGCATCGCCCCTCAAACGTCGACGACCCGGCAAAACTCGCGGTTTTCTTGCAGACGCTTGCGCGGATCGCAGAAAAGTTGCCACTCGTCTTCCCGATGCATCCACGTACTCGCTCGACGATCGCGGGCGCCGGCCTAGAGAAACTGTTCGACGGCGTGCCGATCCTGCCCTCTGCGCCGCTGAGCTACTTGCGGCTCATAGGTCTGATGCGCGAGGCCCGGGTCGTGGTCACCGACAGTGGCGGCATTCAGGAGGAAACAACGGCTCTCGGGATTCCTTGCCTGACGGTGCGGGAGAACACCGAGCGGCCGATCACGACCGAGGAGGGAACGAACACACTGATCGGGACCAATCCCGCCGACTTGATCGTAGCGGTCGACGCCGTTCTGGCCAACGGCGGGAAGAAAGGGAGGATTCCCCAACTCTGGACGGAAAGGCTCAGCGCGGATTGCGGATGCCACATTGAAATTCATGCAGGCGCGCCGGTTCAGCTGACGTTTTCAGAACCAACATGTAGATCCCCACGATTTTGGGGGGCAGCGCTTTGCTCCATCAGACTGGAGACCTCCTTCATCCACGCGCGACTCCACAGGCGAGCGTCCTTATAACGATTATTCGGCCCGACGGGTCGTTTATTCTGTTCGCGGTACCAGTTCTTGATCGGGATTCCGAAGCCTGCCTTGACTTGAGAGATTGTCTCCTCGGGGAGCGGATTGCTGGGTGACCGCCCAAGCAGCGTCTTTCCGCTGACCTCGGACCCAGAAGTAAAAATAGGCGCGATACGCGAGAGGAGTTCGCTATCCACCAGCGGAGTACGAACTTCCACGGAGTGGGCCATGCCCGCCCAGTCCGTGTCTCGCAACAATTGATTGCGCAGATAGAGGCTCAACTCTCAGAACCGCCACCTTGCTGAACTTTTCCAAGGGTTCCGGCTGAAGCGCACGCGAGATTAAATCGAGAGGGCGAAGCTCAGCGAGCCCTGTCGCGATCGCGTCCGGATCCGAAAGCACTGCGCCCAGCTCGTTCGGCAGGTAGACGCTTCTTTGCAAGAGGTAGGCGCCGGGTAAGTCCGTCCGTAAGTCAGAACTCCGCCGGTCTTGGGATTAATTTGCATTCCGACCCCACGCGCGCCACGGACGACAGCGGCCACTACCAGTCCACGCCGCTGATCCGTGGCACTCGGCGCATGGCGTCGACGAGCTTTGGCAGTCGCGCGAATGTGCTGTAACCACCGAGGATTTCATCGCCGCCTATTCCGGATAGGGCGACCTTGAGCCCTAATTCGCGCGTAGCTTTGCTGACAAACCACGTATTTATCCCATCAATTGTGGGCTGGTCCATCGCATGAATGATGCGCGGTAGATCGCTCTCGAACTCCTTCGAGTTCGACCACTCGCGTCGTGTGAGTCGTGCCATACCGGGCGGCGACTTTGGCCGCGGGGCCCGAACTCGTCTTCGGGTGTACCGCGGAAGGCCTCGAATGCCAACGTCACGGTGCAAATATTGCTCTGCCCACAGTCGCGCATCAGGCCGATCAAAGCGCCTAAATCGACGCCTCCGGATAGAAAAGCGCCGACGGGCACGTCTGCGATCAGATGATGGCGGACGCTGTCGAGCACAGCGTCCCGAAAGACCTCTTGGACGTCGCGCTCCGGGATCGTGCGGGCTTCGGCTTCACAATAGGTCTGTGCCAGAGAATAATACGGCCGCAGCGCCGTGAAGCCGCGGTAGTCGACCGTCGCCAACGACCCTGCGGGCAGACATCTAATCGCCTTGCAACTCGACCAGGGCTCCGGAATACTTCCGAAAATTCCGAAGCCGACGATCCCTGCCGGATCTGGGTCGCGCGAAATCGCGCCTCCTGCGATCAACGCCTTTACGGTCGAGGCGAACCGCAGTTCTTTCCCATCGTCGGCGTAATACAGCGGCTTTATGCCGTAGGGATCGCGCGCCAGCAGTAGCGACTCCCGATCGGCGTCCCAGAGAGCAAAAGCGAACATGCCGCGAAGCCGCGAGAGCATGTCCACTCCGAAATGCCTATACATATGAAGCAGAACTTCTGTGTCCGAGTGACTTTGGAACACAAAACCAACCGCTTCCAACTCTCTTTGCAGTTCCCTATAGTTATAAATTTCGCCATTGAACGTGATTGTAATCTTCTTGTCGACAGTCGACATAGGCTGCGTACCAGCGTTGGAAAGGTCGATAATTGCAAGTCGGCGGCTACCGAACCCGACGTGACCGCGTGTCGTCGTCCACTCCCCAAAGGAATCCGGGCCGCGCGGCGCCATGAAGTCGCGAGTAGCACGTAGTTCCGGCAAGTCGACTGGATTAAACCGGCCATAATTATAAATTCCATTGATGCCACACATAAACAACCCTTCGACGTTAGCCCGACGCAGCTGATATTATGATTGAAATCAACGCCTTAAATCAATATCGGCAAAACGCAACCGACCGGACACGATGCGGTCGGAGTCGGACACCTCATCGAGGCTCAGTTTGAGCAACTGTGCGCGACATTCAGTTCGGGGAACGACAAACGACATCGAAACCTCCATCCACTGCGACGGATTCCCAAAAATGGGTTGGGTTTCGCCTAGCGACTGTGTCATGCTGGACAAGCAACCGACCTCCCAGCGGAGCCCACGATGCGCCTCGATGCGGCCGAGGACGCTGCTGCGAAAGACATAGGGACCTGGGGAAAGGGTAGGAGCTGCCGGGCGATCAGCGGGTCCGCCAAGCCGGGGGAAAACTGCACGTCCAGCACGCGTTGGCCAGGTTTGCCGGGCCATTCCACGAGATCGGAGTTCGCTCCGCCGCCGTTGGCGAACGTCCAGTCGAACGGAAGGCCCGACGGGGGTAGGAGGAGCCGGTTGTTGTAAAGCGTGGCGCTTTCTGGGAGGCGGTCCGCAGGCAACAGCTTTAACCAAGCGTCATGCGCGAGATCGATGTGATCGCAACTCAGCAAAAATGAAATGTATGGTTGGACTTCGTCGGCCCGCGGTTCGATGCCGTTCGCCTTCATGTCGAGCAGCAATTTCAAGGGCGTGTCGAGGTCACTCACCGAGCTATTCAGAGAATCGAAAAAATACCACCGCCACGGCGGATTGGTTCGAAGGAGGGCAGCGATAGGTTCAAAGCCCCCGCGAATTCCGCGACCCGCGCGAGCAGGGGCACGATGACCCGACAAAGATCTGGCGCCGAGCGGAGCAAGATATCCCCGTAGTAGCTTGTTTTTTGATAATCCTTGTCCAGATACGATTGCTGCATCAGCCAGAACACCGAGCCTGTCTCGTTCAATGACCGGGCTACGGATTTCAACATGAGCGATTTCTTCGCATCGTCGGCGGGCGCGACTTCCGCAAGTATTCTATAGGCTTGCGAGCTGAGCGGATTGGCCAACAGTGCTTCCGCGGGCGAGCTGACGAGCCTCGTCGCGGTTCGCCGCGCTGACAATCGGCTTCATGATGGGAAACGGAACGCCCTTCCCGGCCAATTGGAGTGCGGCCGCGCTCGACTGTCGAACCTGGTCCTGTGAGCCCTCGGTGATATCGGCTTGATCGGGGTTAAGTTGCGCAACGGCCTGATTCAACAGCGCCAACGAATTGTGCGGAGATAAAAACTGGGCCCACTCCAAATCAACGCCCGCCAGATAGGCGGAAAAGGTCCGAGTTACGATCAGCCAGCAAAGCGCTGCGGCGACCCCCGCGAGCAAGACCAGCAAGACGAACGCCCGACGCTTCGAGCGTCCTCGTCTCGAACGCCCGTTCGAACTCGTATGCGAATGTCTGCCTCATAGAGCCCAAAATCTATCCGTTGTTCGGGGCGCCAAATGGGCCTCAGAAAGGAAAAACGAATAACGCCGGCCTTCCACCCAGCCGATCGAAGGAGATGAGGAGCTTTGTTTGAGGAATCGTTCCTGCACCATAGTGCGATCCGATATGTGTGCGAGGAAAGTTGAGTTCACAACGCGGCTCCGCTCAAGTCGCGTCGGATCGGCGAGCACGAAACGCGTAGGCCCGACCGAAGTCCGCCTTTTGACACCCTCTTCCGCCGTGAAAGTTTCTTGAAGGGTTATTACCGATATGCTCACGTAAAATTCCGCAGAGGTTATTGAGTGCTGGGTGCAACACCCTCAATCGTCGATCGACCGTCGCCGCCCATGACGAAAGTGCAACGGGAGTTGCGTCTTGGCTCACCCAGCCCTGCCATATAACAGGGCGGCAACACGCAAGTTCACCTTTGAACGCGCCAAACGGACCATTACGGCCTTCCCCTTCACGGACCACGGCCGGTTACGCGGGAACGCCCGGGCGACAGCGATTTAAATCCAACTGCATCACAAGCGCGTTGGTATCTTCCGGCGACTTGGGGTCCACACTGGTCACCCGAGGTCACTCGGCAACCCGAAAATGCTTCGGCGACATAACACTAAAAGCGTATGCTATTGCGCCCGATAAAGCAATCCAGCATCGTCTTGGCAATTCCCTGCAAGTGCGCTTTAGCATTTGTTGTACTTGGCTCCTTACTCCATAACCTCTCGATCGGGTTCAGATGCGAGCAATAGGCCGGAATTCGATCCGGTATCCGCGTCGCGATCGCCATTCGCTCGCCAGTTTGACGTGAGGATAGAGGCGTCGAGGAAAATGGACGAAGACCGTCAACGGGTACAGCGATTCCAACGATCGGAGGATCGATATCGCGTCGAGCGTTCGGCCTCGATCTTTAGCATGGTCGCGAGCCAGCATGATCGGAGCCTTTCGATCTTCCTCATTGAGAAACCGGCTTCAATCATCCCGCCACCCGAATCTGGCCGGTCGCCAGATGCAAGGCATATTGTCGGCTTCTCAGCGAGTTTCGGGCAGGCTCCCGCCTAATTCAAGAATCGAAAAATTTATCTTAACGTAAGCTTGTGTCTACAGTAATAACCAATCGCGGAACCAGGGGTTAAGATATACTAACGATTATTCGTTATTTAAAAACTAGATATATGTACATATTGTCGCGGCAGGCAAAAAAATAACTTGCGTGCGAATGGAAATTAAGTATTTCGTTCGCCGTTAGAGGCTTCCTGCGTGATCTTGAGCGTATCCTCGCTCAGGCGACATTGCCGAAGCGTCCGGGGGTCACAATCACTTTGATTCTCAGTGGTATGTCGAATTGTAAATATTGCCCGCCTTTCCACCACGAAGATGTCGGAGCTGTCGACGACGGACGTGCAGGCGCTTACGAGCGCCCAAGCCGGTGCGCTGAGCGCGACACAGCTGAACAGCCTGTCGACGACCGCTGTGCAGGGGCTGCGGTCGACCAGAACACCGGCTTTCGGCGCAGGCGGTGCCTGGTCTCTATATCGCTATAATTCTTGCGCTGCCGGCCCCACAGGTCGATGATTTCACGACCAGGGAACTGGCGGAGCTCCCGCGGACGAGATCAACAACCTGAGCTCGACTGAGTGCAGGGGCTGGGCACGACGCAGGCGGGGGCGCTGACGGCGTCGCAGCTCGGGGGGCTGGCGCGGCGACGTTCGACAATTTCACGGCACGCAGCTCGGGGCGCTGACGACGACGCAGACGCAGGGCTGACGACGACGCAGCTGAACGCGGTGTCGACGACTCGCTGGACGCGCTGACGGCACGAAGCTGTCGACGCGCAGGTCAAGGGACTGAACGGGACGGCGCTGAACAATCTGACGTCGACGCAGCTGACGAACCTGAGTACGACGCAGACGCAGTCGCTTTCGACGACGCAGCTGAACGTGCTGACGTCGACCTCGATCGACGCGCTGACGGTGACCAATCTATCGACCGCGCAGACCGCGGGCCTGAACGCGACTTCGATCACGAACCTCACGACAACGCAGGCCGACGCGCTGACGACTGGCGCAGGTGGGGATCGCTGACGGCGACGCCAGATCAACAACCTGAGCTCGACCGAGGTGCAGGGGCTCGTCACGACGCAGGCCGGGATCGCTGACGGCGTCGCAGCTGGGCGGGCTCTCGGCTCGGTCGAGCCTCAATTTCACCAGGCACGCAGCTGGGGGCGCTGACGACGACGCAGACGCAGTCGCTGA
>CAWAWE010000002.1:0-1171723 GCA_963785605.1 uncultured Acidobacteriota bacterium
TGGCGATTCATCTGCGCAGCGCGGAAGAACTTGAAAAGATGCACCGCGCAGGTCTGGTCGTTCACGAAGTCCTTCAGGCTCTGCGGAAGATTGTTCGTCCGGGTATCACGACGATGGACCTCGAGAAGTTTGCCGAGGAACAAATCGGCGGCAAGCCCGGGAAGCCGGCGTTCAAGGGTTATCGCGGTTATCCCTGCACGCTCTGCACTTCGGTGAACAGCGAGATCGTTCACGGGATTCCGTCGGCCAAGCGGAAACTTCGCGAGGGCGACATCGTCTCGATCGACTTCGGGATGGAAGTGAATGGCTACTTCGGAGATTCAGCGGTGACTGTCCCGGTCGGGCAGATCGCTCCTGAAACCGAGAAGTTGCTGAGAGTGACTCGAGAGTCGCTGGATCGCGCGATCGACAAAATGCGCCCGGGCAATCGCCTCGGTGATGTCGGAAACGCGGTGCAGTCTTGGGTCGAGCAGCACGGGTACTCTGTGGTTCGTGAGTTTGTCGGGCACGGCATCGGCACCAAGATGCATGACGAGCCCAATCTTCCGAACTATGGCGAGCCCGGTCGCGGTGCGCGGTTGCAGGAAGGCATGGTCATCGCCATCGAGCCGATGGTGAACGCCGGCAAACCTGACGTCCACATGCGCGACGAATGGGTCGCTGAAACGGCCGACGGTCAACCGTCCGCTCACTTCGAGCACACGGTCGCTGTCACCGCCAACGGTCCCTGGATTCTGACGCGCCCGAAAGATGCAACCGGCCCGTCCTGGCAGTAACAAGATTTCGGGCGGTGTTCTTCCGCCCACGGTTTTTTAGGGGCGGGGTTCACTCCGCCCGGTAGCAGCAAGTACTAAGATTTGGAGCATATGCCGAGACCGCAACAGGACGACAAGAAGAAAGGTGACTCGGGCAATCCGAAAGAGGATGCCATCGAAGTCATGGCCACGGTGATCGAGCCGTTGCCAAACGCGATGTTCCGCGTCGAACTGGAGAATAAGCACCGTGTTTTGGCGCACGTCTCCGGCAAGATGCGCAAGAATTTTATCCGTATCTTGGCAGGCGATAAGGTCGCCGTGGAGCTTTCTCCCTACGACCTGACCCGCGGCCGCATCGTCTATCGTTACAAATAGCGTTGCAAGCTCTCGTAGGGGCGGGGTTCACTCCGCCCGTTGTTAAACGCTGGCAGGGCTTATACTTAGAAGCCTGAATCCCTGCCGCATCTAATAGTAAGGGCGCCCCAGCTGTAAAGGGTTCGCCAAACGGTTTTAGAAGGAGCAACATGAAGGTTCGAGCATCTGTAAAAAAGATTTGCGACAAGTGCAAGGTCATCCATCGCCGCGGCGTGGTTCGCGTGATTTGCAGCAACCCGAAGCACAAGCAGCGCCAGGGATAAGATTTCAGCCCGTAAGGGCTAGGGCTTAGAATTAAGGAGAACGTATGGCACGTATTGCTGGTGTAGATCTTCCGGTGCAAAAGCGACTGTGGGTCGGGCTTACTTCGATCTATGGCATCGGACAAGAGCGCGCGAAGAAACTCGCCGAAAAAGCGAACGTCGACGCCACCAAAAAAATTCGCGATCTGACCGAAGACGAAGTCAACCGCCTCCGCAATGAGATCGAGAAGGAAGGCCGCGTCGAAGGCGATCTCCGCAAAGAGATCCAGATGAACATTCGCCGGCTCATCGAAATCCAGGCCTATCGCGGCATTCGTCACCGCCGCAATTTGCCGGTTCGTGGCCAGCGCACGCACACCAATGCCCGTACCCGTAAGGGTCCGCGCCGCGGCGCCGTTGCAGCCAAGAAAAAGGTCACCGGCAAGAAGGGCTAACCTTAGCGGCGACTCACGTGCCAGATTTTGTAGGGGCGGGGTTCACCCCGCCCCGAGCCGGTCACCGAAATCGAAGCGACATCGTAAGGTTTAGATTTCAGCACCACCGAATCCGAAGAAACGGAGCACGAAGTGGCAAAGGAAACGACAAACGCAACACCCGACGCCCAGCCAGGAAAAGCGGGCGCGGCGACAAAGCGCAAGAAAGAATTTAAGAAAAAGCGCGAGCGCCGCGCCATCCCTCACGGTTTGGTGCACATCGCTGCGTCGTTCAACAACACGCAGATCGCCATCACCGACACCGACGGCCGCACCGTGTGCTGGTCTTCGGCCGGCGCCATCGGCTTCAAGGGTTCGCGTAAGGGCACGCCCTACGCCGCGCAGCAAGCGTCGCTTGCCGCCGCCGGCATCGCGCGCGACCAGTACGGTATGAAGAGCGTCGAGGTTCGCGTCAAGGGTCCCGGCTCCGGCCGCGAATCCGCCGTCCGCGCGCTCGCCGCTGCGGGTCTGCACATCGTCGTTATCCGCGACGTCACGCCGATTCCGCACAACGGCTGCCGTCCGCCAAAGCGCCGCCGCGTTTGATTTTCTCGCGTCGCCTTACAGCGATGCGGTAGTGGCACAGCACGACGTGCCGTCTGAAAAAGTTTCGAAGAAAGAAAGTTTCGAGTAGCGAGAGGAGAATCGAAGTTGGCAAGACATCGTGATGCAGTTTGCCGCCTGTGCCGCCGGGAAGGGCAGAAACTGTTCTTAAAAGGTTTGCGGTGCTTTACAGAGAAGTGCGCCATTGAAAAGCGCAACTTCGTTCCGGGTCAGCACGGTCAGTCGCGTCGCCCGAAAGTTGCCGGTTACGGCTTGCAGTTGCGCGAAAAGCAGAAGATGAAGCGCACCTACGGCCTGCTTGAGCGTCAGTTCCGCTCCTACTTTGAAAAGGCGGTCCGCATCAAGGGTCCGTCGGGCGAGAACCTGATCATCATGCTGGAGCGCCGTCTCGACAACGTGATCAACCGCGCCGGCTTCGCCAGCTCCAAGGCGCAAGCTCGCCAGCTCACGCTCCACGGCCACGTCCGGGTCAACGGAAAGAAAGTCAACATTCCGTCGTACCAGGTCAAGGTCGGCGACGAAATCGCCATCAAGGACAAGATGCACCAGAACGCGATGATCCTCGAAGCGCGCAACGTCGCGCAGAGCCAAAATTCCGTACCTTGGCTCGAGCTCGATCGCGAAACCTTCAAAGCCAAAGTCGTCGCCATGCCCAAGCGCGAAGACGTCCAGACGCCGGCATTCAACGAACAACTCATCGTCGAGCTGTACTCCAAATAATCCAGCAGGGCCACGGCACTGCCGTGCCCATCTTTTCCCGGCGAAATCGCCGACAACGTTTGGCGGCTCGGCAAGGTTTTGTAGGGGCGGGCTTCAGCCCGCCCGCTGTAACACCGGCAAGATGTAAGACTTTCGAGCAACACGCAATCGCACGAAACAGTACCAGCAGTCGCTGCAAACTGGGGATGTGCCTTCGATAAGTAACGGCGCGCAAGCGCCATGGAATGGGTCCGCTCTCTCGGACCAGAAGGAAGGAACAGAATGTGGAAGGGTTTTCAAAAGCCAAAGCGTCTAGCATCGGAACTCGAGTCGCTGACCGAAAAGTACGGCCGCTTCTCCGCGCAGCCTTTTGAGCGCGGTTGGGGCACCACTGTCGGTAACGCGCTGCGTCGCGCGCTTCTCAGCTCGATCGAAGGCGCTGCGATCACCGCGGTAAAAATCGAAGGCGTCCTGCACGAATTTTCGTCGATTCCGGGCGTCGTCGAAGATGCCACCGACATCATCCTGAATCTCAAGCAGGTGCCCATCAAGCTCAACACCGACCTGCCGAAGACGATCTATCTCAACGTCGAAGCTCCGGGTCCCGTCACCTCCGCCAACATCGAGGAAGACGCCGACTTCGCAGTTCTCGACAAGAGCGTCTACATCGCCACCGTTAGCGAAGGCGGCAAGCTCCAGATCGAAATGCGCGTCAAGAACGGCCGCGGCTACATCGCAGCCGATCGTAACTACGACGAAGACCTGCCGATCGGTTACATCCCGGTCGACTCGGTTCACTCGCCGGTGCGCAAGGTCAACTACTCGGTCGAAGCTGCTCGTCTCGGACAGATGACCGACTACGAAAAGCTGATGATCGAAGTCTGGACCAACGGCGCCATCACGCCGCAGGATTCCATCGGTCTCGCAGCCAAGCTCGTGAAAGATCACATGAGCATCTTCATCAACTTTGAAGAGCCCACGGATGTCACCGAGCTGCCGCAGGAAATCACCAACGATCCGCGTCTCGAGCATCTGGATCGCAGCGTGGAAGAGCTCGAACTTTCCGTGCGTTCCTACAATTGCTTGAAGAACGCGAACATCCAGACGATCCGAGAACTCGTGCAGAAGAGCGAGAACGAAATGCTGAAGACGAAAAACTTCGGCCGCAAATCGCTCAACGAGATCAAAGATATACTAGTGAAGATGGGCCTCAGCCTTGGAATGAAGTTCGATGAGCACGGCCGCATCATTTGGCCGCCGCTCCCGAGCCAGACCGCGCCTCCCACTTCGTCGTCCGAAGATTCTCTCGGCGGCATGTAATCAGCCGATTGCGACCGCGATTTTTTGCGGAAGCGATCGCGAAACAAGATCGTCACTCCGAGAGCATTCGTCGAGGATGCTCTCGGAAGCTGACGCAAAGAAATTCGCACCACCGTTCGATTGCGGCGCCGGCGGATGCCAGGCCAGCAAGAAGGAAACAGGATAAATGCGACACCTTAAGTCAGGATCGAAACTCGGCCGCAACCCGTGGCACCGCCGCGCGACGCTGCGCAATCTCGTGACGAATCTTCTCGAGCACGGCCGCATCACCACGACGCTGACGCGCGCGAAAGCAGCCCGGCCAGTGGCGGAAAAAATCATCACGCTCGGCAAGCGCGACACGCTGCAGTCGCGCCGCCAGGCCGCGGCCTATCTGATGACGCCGCAGGTAACCCAAAAGCTTTTCTCCGACATCGCTCCGAAGTTTGCCGATCGCGCGGGCGGCTACACGCGCATCATCGCCGCCGGCCTCCGCGTCGGTGACGGCGCCCGAGTCGCCATCCTCGAACTCGTCAACTACGAGCTCAAGAAAAAAGAAAAGAAAGACCGCACCAAAAAAGAAGAAGTCGCCGAAGAAACCAAGAGCTAACTTCGTCGGCAGCGATCGAGTAACGGTCGCATCTAAAATTTGATTTTCATGGAGCCCGTTCCAGTCCTGGAGCGGGCTTTTTGTCTTTGATCTCATCTCCTTTCCTTTTCGATCGAAGCTCAAAGTAGAGGATCGAGCTGCCTTCGCTCACCGGAGGGCGCCCTGAAGGGACGCCCCTACAAACCCTCGGACCCAAGCTCACGGGTCGCAATCCGCTCCGCAATATCATTCGTGGCGGAGGGCGACCATGGGGTCGACTTTTATGGCGCGGCGGGCGGGGACGAGGCAGGCTAGGAGCGCTACGGCGGTTAGGGTTATGGCTACGATTGCGTAGGTGAGCGGGTCGGCGGGTTTTACGCCGTAGAGGAATTTTGCGATGAGGCGCGTCAGGGCGAAGGCCAGGGCGGCGCCTACGACTACGCCGATCATGCTGAGTTTGAGGCCGAGGCCGCCGATCAGTTCGAGGACGTCGCGCGGGAGTGCGCCGAGCGCTACGCGCACGCCGATTTCGTGGGTGCGCGCGTTCACGAAATACGACATCACGCCGTAGATTCCGATGACCGCGAGCAACAAGGCGATGCCGGCAAAGATTCCGAGCATGTTGCGGTAGAAGAAGTAGTCGCCGATAAACAAATCGAGCAGTTCATCGAGAGTGATCGGTGGGGACAGCGGCACGTTGGGATCGACTTCGTTCATGCCTTGGCGCATCGCGGCAACCACCTGCGATTCGAGGCCTTTATCCCCCGACTTCAACTTGAGCATCACGTTCTGGCTGTTGTGGGTAAGGATCGTGCCCCCGGGCAAGATGGGCTGCTGTTGTTTCGAGGAAACGTATGCGAAGGGAAACGTTGGCCGGCTGAGACTTGTGTTTTTGACATCCGCCACGACGCCAACGATTTGCCGCGGACGGTCTTCGTCCACGGGATAGGGATCGTATCGCAAGCGAATCTGTTTTCCGATCGGATCTTCGTTCGGAAAATGTTTTTTCACGAACGCTTCATTGATCACGACGACCCAGGGCGCGCTGGCGACATCGTGCTCGTCGATGACTCGTCCGGCGCGGAGCTCAATGTGAAACATATCGAAGTATCCGGGACGCACTTCGCCGAATCCCGTTCGCGGACGATCGCTTTCCTCGGGCGCAGGGCGGCCGACGATGGAGAACGTCATGCCTCGATTGATCGCGCCGGGCTGAACGCCTGCGGCCGTGACCGCTTCGACTCCGGGAATCGCGGAATACTTGAGCAAGAGCTGGTCGTAGAAGTTATCGACCGCCGGCGTCCATTTTTCCATGTCGCGCGGCATGCGTTCCACGTACTTGCCGCCTTCGGGCAAGTTGAGTTCGGTAACGAGAACGTTGTGCGAGTCGTAGCCGGGATTGATTGTTTTCAGCTGAAAAACGGAGTCGATCATCAGGCCGGCGCCGACGAGAAGAACCATGGCGAGGGCGATTTCGGCGACAGCGAGAACCTGGCGCACGAGTCCACGCGATTTTCCAACGCTACCGCGTTCGCCTTCGCGGAGCGCGGTGTTGGGATCGGTACGCGAAGCTTGCCACGCAGGGACGATTCCGAAGACGAAAGCGGTGAGCGCGGAGACGATGACGGTGAATGTGAGGACGCGCCAGTCGATGTGAACCAACTCTTCGAGGAAGCGGTTTTCCGCCATCACAATGAAGATCTTGAGGCCCGCAAACGCCAGCGCGATTCCGGCGATGCATCCGAGGGCGGCGAGCACGCCGCTTTCGACCATGGTTTGTTGCATGAGACGGCTGCGTTCGGCTCCGAGGGCGAGGCGTAGGGCGTATTCGCGGCGGCGGCTTTCGGTGCGCGATTGCAGAAGGTTTGCGACGTTGAGGCAGCCAATGAGCAGGATGAATACGACGGCGCCAAGCAGGGGATAGAGATAGCTCGCGCCGAAAGTCACGACCTCACGGACGTTTTGCAATTTCGCGCCGACGCCTGTGTTGGTTTTTGGATACGCGGACGCGAGGCCCTTGGCGATGACGTCCATCTCGGACTGCGCTTGCCGCATGGTGACGCCGGGCTTCATGCGGCCGACGGCGACGAGCCAGTGGTCGATGCGATCGGCGAAGCGAGTGCTTTTCGGATCGACGGGAAGCCACATGTCGATTTTTTCGCCGGCCATCGCGCCGAGGCCATGCGGCATTACGCCGACGACGGTCGCGACCGAGCCTTGAAGATCGAACGTCTTGCCGAGGATGTTGGGATCGGCGTGGAATTTATTGCGCCAGAAGCTGTCGCTGAGCAGGACGGAGATGGACTTGTCCTGCATTTCTTCGGGGAAGAAGATGCGGCCGAGTTCAGGCTTTGCGCCGACGATCGAAAAATAATTTGGAGTTACGTTTTGCGTGTCGATGCGTTCGGCGGCACCGACGCCGGCCATCATGGAGTCTTCGACGCCGCTCGTGAGTGCGATGTCCTGGAAGGAGTGGTTGGCGGCGAGCCAGTCGTTGAGTTCGGCGATGGCCGGCGACTGGAACGAGTCGGGGCGACCGGGCTCGGTGTCCCAGATGACGACGAGTTGCTCGGGATGCGGAACGGGAAGCGGGCGGTAGAGGGCGGCGTCCATGACGCTGAAGATGGTGGAGTTGGCGCCGATGCCGAGGGCGAGGGAGAGGACGACGACGGCGAGGAAGCCGGGACTCTTGCGGAGGTTGCGGATGGCGAATTGGAGATCTTGCCGAAGATTTTGTAGGAGCTGGGACATGAGTTCACCTCAGGACGCAGTGACTTTGGCCGGAGTGGTTAACCGTAATCGGGGAATTGGGGGGTATACCCCCTATGTTTTTGAAAGAGTGCGCAAGACTTGTCGAATCAATCGGTTGCGAACGGGCAGAAAACAAGTGTGTGCAGGCCGCTGAAAATGCGCGAGTTGCGGGAGCGCTTGTTCGAATACTACTTACTCGGACGAGAGGGGCGACAGGTGAGGATGCCAGACGTGGTCGAAATTCGACGGGCACGAGGAGACGATAACATAGGTGACGAGTTTATCTAAGTAATAGTTGTGTAAGTGCGTTCGAATGTATCGGTGACAAGGGATATTCGAGTAGACGATCTCTCACCGGTGTTTTCTCAAACGAGGCAAATAACGCCGGCAAGATGCCGGCGCTATCGTTGTTCGGGCGACTTTGCGATTGGTACGGAATTGAGACTGGGCAGCCGGGCGGGAACGGGCGGAAGATGGAGTCCCTTCCTAATCCGCCGGGCGTCTGGTGGGCGTGCTGGTGTCTGCTTGGAGTTTGCGATGCGACGTTTTCTGGAACGCTTGGCGAAGGATCGACGTGTGGTTACGCGTCATACGGTGAAGGCGCCGGTAAAGGTGAGATTGTGGAAGTCGGCGACGCCGGAGTTTGCGGGGCAGTCGCAGGATATTTCGGAGCAGGGGATGTTTCTTGCGACGGATTTGCGGATGGGGATTGGGACGGTGGTTGAGGTTGTGTTGAAGATGCCGCAGGAGATTACGGGCGAGCCGGAGACGGAGTGGAGATGCACGGGGCATGTGGTGAGGGTGGCGCAGGTGGATAGCGAAGTGGGGACGCAGGGGGTTGGGGTGCAGTTCGATTGTTATCAGGTGGCGAAGGGTTGAGGGCGCGGAAGGTAGGCGATGTGTCTCGCGCTGTCGTTCGTCGTTAGTTCTGGAACAATCGAAAGCAAAAATTCGGATGGACCGGTGCACGTTGAAGTGAGCTGCGCCGCGGTGAAAGAAAGCAGATTCCTCACTTCGTTCGGAATGACAGTGGTCTTTGAGTTTTTTGGTCTGGTCGAAGGCCTATTGGCGGGCAGAGTCAGTACTGGGCCGACCTGGTTTTAGTCCTAGACGTTGCCATTTTGGGCAAACAAATGTTGTAAAAATCAGGTTAACGGCGGGGCTGCGGCCTAACATCGAACTCAAACATTTCTTTTTGAAAGAAGAAAAATGCTTGAGGAACGCAGGCAGTTTCCGAGATTAGTGCCGAGTACGCCTTTGTTCGTGTCGATGGATGAGGCGAAGGGCGGGCTGTTGCTCGATTTGTGCGAGGGCGGGCTGGCGGTGGCGAGCCTGGTGCCGCGCAATCTAGATGACGTCGTGTCGGTGACGTTTGATTTGCCCGAGGGCGTCGGCCATATCGAAGCGAAGGCGCGAGTGGCGTGGACGCGGGACTCCGGTCACCTGACCGGCGTACGGTTCATGGATCTGGACGAAGTCTCACACCAACAATTGAGCGAATGGATCGCGGCGGGAACGAATCTGCGGCCGGCGGGCAGCGACGATCTGGATGAGCCGGTGATTGTGACGCGGTCGACGTATGCGCAGGTGGACGCGATACGGCGGGAAGTGCGGCCGGAGACGCGAACTGCGATCTGGCCGGAGATGCAGGTGGCGGAGCCGAAGGTGGAGGCGCGTCCGGTGGCTGCGGCTGCGGCTGGAGCAGCAGCAGGGTCGAAGGGCGGGCAGGAGATGGTGACGCCGGAATTGTCGATGGAGACGATTGCGGAGTTGGAGAGGATCGAAGCAGCAGAGAAGGCTGCGGCGGCGATGGAGACGAGCGGGAGGCTCTTCCCTGAGCCGACGGTGGAAGAGGACGAGCCGGTTCGGGTTGAACAGTATGGTGCGACAGAGACGGATGAGATTGAGGCGGCTGGGGTTGGGGAGCTTGAGGTTGAGGAAGGCGCTGAAGTTGGTTTTGTAGCGCCCGTCGAAGAGGTAGAGGAAGAGTTGGAAATTCCCGAAATGGGAATGATGGCGGAAGCTCCTGTGACGGTAGAGCCGGCTGCGATGGCGTCGGAGCCGGCTGTTGCTGCGGAGCCGGCTGCGACGACGGAATCGATGGAATTGGAAGAGGCTGTCGCGGTGCCGGAACACGCTGTCGTGGCGCCGGAACGCGCTGTTCCAATGCAAGATCAGGCGGCGATCGAGGCTGCTGAGGAAGAGTCAACGACCGCGGGCTCGACGAACCGAGCGGAGTGGGTCGAGCATGTGGCGCAGATGGAAGACGTTGCGCCGATGGAGTTGCGGCTCGACGCAGGTAGTCAGGCGCTGCCGCCGGACGCCGAAACTGTGGGATGGGCGTCGGACGCAGTTGGATGGGTTCAGGAGATAGCCGAAAAGCGGATCACGGCGCCGGAAGAGGCGGAGTTCGATGGCGTGTTTGTGCCGGAAGATGCGATGGCTGCTCGCACGTCGCGGGTGGGCAAATCGCGGCACACGATTGAGTTGGTGCTGGCGGTGGTGCTGCTGACGTGGGCGCTGGTGTTTCTTGGGTATCAGATGGGGAGCACGGGGGCGAATCAGGCGACGCGGGATTTGAGCGCGGGGAAGGCTGGTGGCGGGAGTACGGCTGCCAGTGCTGTCCGGGTCGAGCCTGGTAAGACTGGGGCTTCGGCGGGCGCGCCGACGACGTCGGCTGAGGCGTTTCCGGAGATGAGCCCGGTGCCGCCGATCACGAGAACTGGGAAAGTGTCGATACCGGATTTGAAGACGAATGGCGCGGCTTTGGAGACGCCTGGAGTGTCTCCGAGCCGTAGCGGTGCTTCTGTGGCGGCGGTGAAGACGCCGGCTCCGGCCGTCGCTTCGGCTCCACCGCGTGCGACTGCGAATGTGACTCCGGGTGCGAGTGGCGGATCTCAGGTTTTGGCGGGGCCAGCGCCGACGATGAACTCGGGAGTGGTTCTGCAGGTCGGCGCGATGAAGATGGAAGGGAACGCGACGGCGCTGATGCAGGACCTGAAGAAGAAGAAATTCTCGGCGTTCGTGTACCGGCACGGGAGCGACAACCTTTATCGAGTGGGCGTGGGGCCGTTTGGGGATAAGGACGCGAGCGCGAAGGTGAAGTCGGAGTTGCAGAAGAACGGGTACACGGCGATTACCGCAAAGTGGGAGAAGGACAAGGGTTAGCTGGGATTGGGCGAAGGCGATCGGTGACCGGCACGGGTCTAGTGTCGGATTGCGGCCGGGAGCGCTGACGGCGGGCGCTGGGCAGTACAGTAACGTCACCTCGAACGATAACGAGTTCTGCGTAGGCGGGTTGGGTACCGCTATCCTATATATACTGAGAGAGTTGATGCGGAGGTGTGTGAGCCTCCGGGCTGTGCTGGTTTCCTTGCGCGGGTGCAGTTGGTGGGTTTTCGGATTGGGATCTCGGAGGTAGGGATTGACTGCGGCGACAAATGTCGTTGGTGAGGCTGTGCGGACGCTGCATCGAGTGATTGTGGAGAGCGTGTCGCCCGAGGTGGACGCGGGGCGGTTTGCGATCAAGCGGATCGTTGGCGATGAGCTGCGGGTGCGCGCGGACATTTATGCGGACGGGCATGATTCGCTCGGTGCGCGGCTTTTGTGGCGCCGAGAGAACGAGCGGACGTGGAATGAAGTTCCCATGCGGCTGGACAACAATGACCGATGGGAGGCGCGGTTCAAGCTGGAGAAGCTTGGACGGTACTTGTATACGGTTGTCGGGTGGGCCGACGCGTTTGGGAGCTGGAGCAAGGATTTAAAGAAGCGGGCGGATGCGGGGCAGGATATTGCGGTGGATGTGTTGATCGGCGCGGAGATTGTGCGCGAAGCTTCTGGGCGTGCGCGCGGAACCGACGCGAAGCAACTGGTGGATATTGCGGCGAAGCTGAAGGATGTCGCGAAGAAGGATCGCGATACAGCACTTGCCATCGCGCAGAACGCCGAATTGGCGCTGCTGGTGAATACGTGGCGCGATCGAACGGTCGATACGCGGTATGAGCGCGAGTTGGCGGTGGTGGTCGATCCAGAGAAGGCGCGATTCAGTGCGTGGTATGAATTGTTTCCGCGGTCGGTGACGACGGATGCGAAGCGGCACGGGACATTTAAAGATGTGATCGACCGGCTACCGTATGTCGCGGGGATGGGCTTCGACATTTTGTACATGCCGCCGATTCATCCGATCGGGCGGTCGGAGCGCAAAGGGAAGAATAATTCGACGACTCCGGCGGCAGACGATACGGGGAGTCCGTGGGCGATTGGTTCGAAAGAGGGCGGGCACAAGGCGATTCATGCGCAGCTTGGGACGCTCGAGGAATTCAAGACGCTGGTGGCGAAGGCGGGCGAGTTGGGGATGGATATCGCGCTCGACATTGCGTTTCAGTGCGCGCCCGATCATCCGTATGTAAAAGAGCATCGGGAGTGGTTTCGCGAGCGGCCGGATGGAACGGTGCAGTATGCGGAGAATCCGCCGAAGAAGTATCAGGATATTTATCCCTTTAATTTTGAGAGCGCGGGCGCGCGGGAGTTGTGGGCGGAGCTGAAGAGTGTTTTCGATTATTGGATTGCGCAGGGCGTTCGTGTTTTTCGCGTGGACAATCCGCACACGAAGCCGTTTGCATTCTGGGAGTGGGTGATCGGCGAGGTGAAGAGGGAGCATCCGGAGATTATTTTTCTGTCGGAGGCATTCACGCGGCCGAAGGTGATGTATCAGCTGGCGAAGCTGGGATTCACGCAGTCGTATACGTATTTTGCGTGGAAAAATTCGAGTTTCGAGCTGGCGGAATATTTCGACGAGATGATGGATGCGGATGTGTTTGAGTATTTCCGGCCGAATTTGTGGCCGAATACGCCTGATATTTTGAACGAATATTTGCAGAAGAGCGGGCGGGCGGGATTCATGACACGGCTGATTCTTGCGGGGACGCTGAGCTCGAGTTATGGAATTTATGGGCCGGCGTACGAGTTGTGCGAAGGTAGGCCGGTGCGTGAAGGCAGCGAGGAGTATCTGGACTCGGAAAAGTATCAAATCCGAGTTTGGGACATCCATAATCCAAACAGCCTGCGCGACCTGATTACGCACGTGAACCGCATTCGAAAGAACAGCCCGGCGTTGCAGCAGATGCTGGGGCTGGCGTTTCATCCGGTCGATAATTCGCAGCTCATCGCGTACAGTAAGGTGACGGAAGACAAGTCGAATATGATTCTGGTTGTGGCGAATCTGGATCCGCACAACCGGCAGGCCGGCTGGATCAACGTCGATGTAGAGGCGCTGGGGCTGGGCTCGGAAGAGTCATATCAGGTTCATGATTTGTTGACGGATGCGCGGTACGTTTGGCACGGGTCGCGAAATTTTGTGGATTTGAATCCGTCGGTGCTTCCGGCGCATATTTTTCAAGTACATTCGATCGGATAAAAGAGTTACGGTTCGGGTGCAGCATTGGTGTTTGCTGTGTTTGCCGCGAACCGTGGAGTGATCGGCCCGTCTGTGTGTCGGCGGAAATACGACTAGGAGAGCAATCGTTGGCCCCGCAGGACGACAAGCTCTGGTACAAAGACGCAGTTATCTATCAGCTTCACGTGAGAACGTTTTGCGATAGCGATGATAACGGCGTCGGTGATTTTCGCGGGCTGACGAAGAAGCTCGACTACCTGCAGGAACTCGGAATCAACGCGATTTGGCTGCTGCCGTTTTATCCTTCGCCGCTGCGCGACGATGGATATGACATCGCCGACTATACGTCGGTGAATCCCACCTATGGAACGATCGAAGACTTCAAAACATTTTTGAATGCGGCGCACAGCCGGAAGATTCGCGTGATTACCGAGCTGGTGGTGAATCACACTTCGGATCAGCACCCTTGGTTTCAGGAAGCGCGAAGCTCGCGCGATAACCCGAAGCGCGACTGGTATGTGTGGAGCGATACCGACGACAAATACAAAGGTGTTCGAATCATCTTCATCGACACCGAGATGTCGAACTGGTCGTGGGATCCGATTTCGAAATCGTATTACTGGCACAGGTTTTTCAGTCATCAGCCGGACTTGAATTTCGACAATCCCGCCGTGACCGAGGCCGTCTGGGAAGTGATGAAGTTCTGGCTCGACATTGGCGTCGATGGGTTTCGGCTTGATGCGGTGCCGTACCTGGTCGAGCGCGAAGGAACTTCCTGCGAAAATTTGCCGGAAACGCACGCGGTTATCAAGGATCTGCGTGCGCGTCTCGACGATGCGTACCCAGGAAAGATGCTGCTGGCCGAGGCGAATATGTGGCCGGTGGATGTGCGCGATTATTTTGGACAGGGCACCGGCGACGAATTCCACATGGCGTTCCATTTTCCGCTGATGCCGCGCATGTTCATGGCGGTCAAGCTGGAAGACCGGAAGCCGATCATCGATATTCTCGAGCAAACGCCGCAGATTCCGGATAACTGCCAGTGGTGCGTTTTCCTGCGTAATCACGACGAGTTGACGCTCGAGATGGTCACCGATGTCGAGCGCGACTACATGTACGATTCGTTCGCGAACGATAAGACGATGCGCATCAATCTCGGCATTCGGCGGCGGTTGGCGCCGCTGCTCGAGAACGATCGCCGGCGCATCGAATTGCTGAACGGGCTGCTGCTTTCGATGCCGGGCACGCCGATCATTTACTACGGCGATGAAATCGGCATGGGCGACAACGTTTATCTCGGCGATCGCAACGGGGTGCGAACGCCAATGCAGTGGAACGGCGGCTGGAACGCTGGATTTTCGGGCTCGGACCCGGAGCGGCTGTACTCGCCGCTGATTTCGAATCCGGTGTATGGGTATCAGTCGGTGAACGTGGAAGCGCAGCGGCGGACGGAGCATTCGTTGCTGTCGTGGACGAAATCGGTGATTCAGACGCGGAATTCGTTCCGCGTGTTCAGCCGCGGCTCGATCGACTTTTTGAGCCCGTCGAATCACCGCGTACTCGCGTATGTGAGACAGTTGGGCGAAGAAAAAGTGCTGGTGGTCAACAATTTGTCGAGTTCGGCGCAGGCCGTCGAGCTAAACTTGCAGAGCTTCAAAGGGCATATTCCGATCGAAATGTTCGGCAGGAACTTGTTTCCACGAATCGGAGAACTGCCCTATTTGCTGACACTCGCGCCTTATCAATTCTTTTGGTTCCGCTTGCGACGTATTTGAACTTTGAACTCGCCGCGCGCCGAGTGTAAATTTCTAGAGTTTCCCTGATTGCGGCAGCCTGGTTGTCAAAGAGCGAGCAGGAGCGGATTTTTTGGCCGACGAAAGCCTACTTTCGGAAGATCTACTTCGCCAGTTGATGAGCGTCGGCGAAGCGGATTTGCTCGTCGCGATCCCGACGTACAACAACGAGGCGACGATCGGGCAGACAATCCAGGCGATCGAAGACAGCTATCAGCAGAACTTTGTGCGCGATCGCGTTGCGATTTTGGCCGTGGATGGCGGTTCTTCCGATCAGACGCAGCAGATCGTTCTGAATCTGAACGGAAAGAAGGAGTCGATTCGGCGCGGCATTACGTCGCTCAGAACGGTGCATCGCATTACGGCGCAGTATGGCGGCCGCTCGGCGTCTCAAGGCGCTGCGTTGAAGATCGTTTTCTCGGCGGCGGATTTGCTCCGTGTGAAGGCGTGTGCGGTTGTGTCGCCGGCGACGGCGAGTCTCGATCCGGCCTGGGTGGCAAATCTGTTGCGGCCGGCATATCGCCAGGATTTCGCGTTCGTTGCCCCGCTGTACTCGCGTACGAAATTTCAAGGCTTGCTCGCGCGCAATTTGCTGTATCCGATGAGCCGCGCGGTGTTCGGCGTTCGCATTCGAGAGATGTATGCGGACGAGTGGGGATTCTCGGGACGCCTTGCGTCGGAGTGCGCGTCACAGCCAATGGATGAAGCGGTTCGCGCGCGGCCGGAAGCTTGGATGGCGGTCAATGCGATCTGCAACGGAATGAAGTGCAGTCAGTCTTATCTCGGCCCGAGAACGACTGTTCTTCCCGGCGGACCGGATATCATCGAGACAATTCGGCAGACCGTTGGAAATTTGTTCTACTGCTGCGACGCGTTTCAAGACCACTGGCTCGATCGCAACGGCACGGAAACCGTGCAAACGTTCGGTTCCGATCATGAGTTGACGCAAGAAGATGCGCCGGCGAGACAGGACAAGAGTTTCGAGCTATTCCGCACGGGCGTCCAAAGTCTCCAGGACGTATTGAAATCGATTCTGGCGAAAGAGACGCTCGCGCAGTTGAAGCAGATCGCCGCGAAGGATATCGATCAATTCGACTTCCCATCGGAGCTCTGGGTCCGGATTTTGTACGACTTTGCGGCGGCGTATCACCGGACCTCGATCGCGCGCGACCACATCTTGCAATCCCTCGTTCCGCTATATCGCGGACAACTCTTTTCATTTTTGGCGGATCACGCCCAATCAACCCCCGAAGAAATGGAAGCCGACACGGAAGCGCTGTGTCTCGAGTTCGAAAAACAGAAGCCGTATTTGATCGAGCGCTGGAAGGCGAAAAGCTGAGGTGAAACGATGAAAGACACGATCATCCAGGGATTACAACAGGCCTACCAAAACATGGCGCAAATGATCGCGCAGTTCTTGCCGCGCCTGGTCGTGATGCTCGTTATCGTCATCACCGGTGTGCTGGTAGCGTATGCGTTCAAATACGTCGCGCGCATGATTCTACGGCTGACGAAGCTCGATCGGTTGTCGGAGGAAGCGGGGGCGTCGAAGGTTCTGCGAATGGCGGCCCTGCCGTCGATGACGGAGGTGCTGAGCCGGTCGGTTTTTTGGATCACGCTGCTGGGCTTCATACTTGTCGGCATCAGCGTTTTGAATATCGCGGGGCTTCAGGAGCAAATCTCGCGTCTGTTGCGATTGCTGCCGGAAATCGTGGTTGCGATGTTGATTTTGTTCCTGGGTTTGGTGATCGCAAACTTTTTGTCGCGCGCGGTTCTACTGGCTTCGGTGAACCGAGGCTACGGTTCGGCGATGCTGTTCAGCTGGTCGGTGCGATTCATCATCTGGATTCTGGCGATTACGATGGCATTGGATGAACTCAGCGTCGCGCGGCAAACCGTGCTGGCGGCGTTTTCGATCATATTTGGTGCGTTTATGCTAGGACTGGCAATCGCATTCGGGTATGGCGGGCAGGATTTGGCGCGCAAATTCCTGGAACGGGCGCTGGCCGAGAAGAAGAGCGATTCCGACGAACTTCAGCCCCTCTAGCGCTTTGCGCTTGCATGCGACCATGCGGTGATTTCGTGAATCGAACCTGTACCTATCGGGAGGCGGACATGGCCGAGATTGGTGCGGGGAAGAAAATGGCAACCACACTACAAACAGCTTTAGCGTCACAACTTCCCCAGTATTTGCTGGCGCAGCGGTGGTTTGGCGGAAAGGCGCGCAAGATCGCGTCGGTTGATATCGTCGATACGTTGCCGATTCCGGTAAATGGCGGCAACGCGTATATTTTCATTGCCAGCGTTCACTATGCCGATGGAGCGGATGAATGTTACGCGATTCCGCTCGCGCGTTCGGAAGGCGCCGGTGCGGATGGACTGAAAGTGCCGGGGCCGGATGGCGGATCCATCATGCTGGCTGATGGTTTGAAGAACGCATCGTTTTTGACGGCGTTGGCGGAGCTGATCGAAAAGGGAACTGCGATCGCGGGTGAAACCGGCGAGCTCCGCGGGCTGCAAACAACGGCATATTCAAAACTTTCGCCCGATTCGGTGGCGGGGCTCACACCGAAGCCCGTCGGGGCGGAACAGAGCAACACTTCGATCATTTACGGCAATCGGCTGATTCTAAAATTCTTCCGGAGAATTCAGGAAGGTCTCAATCCCGATCTCGAAATTGGCCAATTTCTGACGGAAAAAACTTCGCTGACGAGCGTGCCACCTTTAGCGGGGACGCTTGAGTATCAGGCGCGTGACGGCAAGCCCATGGCGCAGGGCATGCTGCAAAAATTTGTGCCGAACCAAGGCGACGCGTGGGGATTTACACTCAAATCGCTCGGCAACTACTACGAGGAAGTTCGAAAGATTGCGAGCGCCGCCGGAACTACGGCGAGTACAGGCGTGGTCTCATCGGGCAAGAACTCCGAGGCTGCCCCGGACGTCGCAAAGAGTGCAGTCGAGACCTATCTAGCGGCAGCGGAATTGTTGGGGCAGCGCACCGCCGAGATGCACATGGCGTTGGCATCGGATGCGAACGATCCGGCCTTCGCTCCCGAGCCGTTTACGATGGAGTCGCAACAGGCGCTGGAACAATCCGTGAGCGGCCTGCTTGTTCGGGTGTTTTCGTTGCTGCGCGACAAAATGAAATACCTGCCGAATGAATGGCGCGCCACAGCCGAAAAGCTGGCAGAGCGTGAGAGTGAAATCGCCGCGCGCTTTAATACAGCATTGCGCGAGCCAATTCGGGCGATGCGCACGCGAATCCACGGCGATTATCACCTCGGCCAGGTTCTCCGCACCGAAAGCGATTTCGTGATCATCGATTTTGAAGGCGAGCCTGCGCGGTCGATCGCAGAACGGCGCGTGAAACGCTCGCCGTTGCAGGATGTCGCCGGCATGCTGCGCTCGTTTCATTACGCCGCGTTCGCGCCGCTGTTGGGCGAAGAGCGCCTTCAAGGCGATGACGTCAGCCGAATGGGCGTTTGGGCGGAAGCGTGGAATTCGTGGGTGGCTGAGCGATACCTGGCCAAGTATTTCACGATAGCTGAGGGCGCGTCTTATTTGCCGGCGACGCAGGCTGAGATTCAGACGGTGCTTGAGCTACATTTGCTGGAAAAAGCCATCTACGAGCTTGGCTACGAGCTGAATAATCGACCAACGTGGGTGGGTATTCCGCTGCAGGGCATCAGCAAGCTCCTATCGAACTAGCGCCGTCGTTGTGCAAAAGTTTATGCGGGCCTGCGCGAAACGTCCGCGGTCAGCAGCGCAACGGGGAATTGGGCTAATTCATTCATTCGAATCGATCGGCCGCCCGATTTTCGTTCTACCTTGACGACGCTATTTGTAAACACGTTCGTCCATTCCGTTGGCGTTCCCTTCGGGAGTTGCAATGCCGTATCCCGCCAAAAATTACCGCTGCCTTGCGGTGGCAAAGGAAATTCCGCGCGCGCCAACCATCGCGGCACAACGATCAACGCCCAGCTCTTTTGCAGGCGCCGCGCAAACGCGGCAACATGCCCGGCGCGTTTGCCGCGAACATCGAGCGTGAGAAATTCACCGGTTGAGTAAAGGTCTGGGTGCTGAGCGCGCTGTTGGAGCGTTTTCCAGATCACGTAGAGCTTGATGCTGCCGTCGCGCCAGTTCCTGGCAACCTCGACATACGATGGAGAAGCAGAGGCTTCGTCGAGTGCACGCAGCTTCGTCAACGCTTGCTTCCGTTCCTCAAAATCGACGGGACGCCGATTGTCTGGATCGACCAATCGGAAATCCCACAGGTCCGAACCTTGATAAAAGTCGGGAACTCCCGGCGCAGCAATTTTCAAGAGCGTTTGCGCAAGTCCGTTCGCCATTCCATAGAACGCGATTTGCGTTTGGAATTCTGTGAAGTCGGATAGGAATTTGTTGTTCGCGCCCGCCTTCAGAATTGCCGAGATGAATCGCTCCAGTGCTTGTTCGTGCTTTAGATTTGGCCGCGTCCAGCGCGTGTGAACCATCGCCTCGCGGGTGGCCTTGATCGCGTACTCTTTCAAGCGGCCGACGAACGAAGCGGTGTCACCGTCGAACGGCCAGGCACCCAGCAGGGTCTCGTACAGGAAGATCTCTTCATTTCGATCGGGCACGGGGGCGCCATCGATCGTTTTGCGATGTCGGGCATTCAACTTTGCCCAGCGATCGAGACGCTTTTGCCACTCTGCCGGAATTTCGGACAACACCGTGACTCGCGCGCGGATATCTTCACCGCGCTTCGTGTCATGCGTAGTGGACGCGTTCATCGCGTCCGGCCAATCTTTTTGCCGCGACCTTACGTAACCGGGAAAATCCGCAACGGGCGCTGTCGATGGCCGCGGATCGCCGCCGACTTCGTTCAACGAAATCAGCGGATTGAAAAGATAGAGAAATGTGTCTTCGAAAGCTTTGGCCATGATCGGGCCGGTGAACTGCTGCCAGCGCATCACAAACGCGAGACGTGCTTCGCGTTGGCCAGGCAAGAGATGCGGACGATTGCGAAGCAGAAGCACATCGCTAAAAAAATCGAACGCCTGGGAACTGAGTTGCGGCGCTTTGGCGCGCGCCCGCTCGATTGCGTGTTCAATGCGGCGCCTGTCTTCGTCTGCGACCTCGAGGTTGCTGATGTACGTGCGGTAGACGGAGAGCTGCGCGGTCACCTCGATCAAGGCCTGATTCAGCTCAAGGCGAGGAATTTCGCGCGCGTAGCGGTCACCGCGGGCGAGCATCTGAAACTGTTGGCCCGCGGCGCGGATTTCGACGCCGAGCAGAATCGACATGATCAGCTTTTTCTTTTGATAAAGCAGATCGTCATAAGCGATCTCTTTGCCGATAAACCGTGAATAGATTCTCTCGATTTGGGCGGCGCCCTTGGGATCCACGAAGAATGTCCCGAGAAAGTTCACGAAGTCATAGCCGGTTGTGCCGGTCACGGGCCAGTTATTAGGCAGGCGTTCGTGGCGAGCGAGAATTTTTTCGACGAAGACGGGCAGGCGTGGCTGGCCGCGACCCTCGTCGATTGTGGGACCTTCGCACGGCGCGGCATGGTTGATCGCCACACACACACGCTCGTTCAGGTGACGCAGATAGGCGAGCGGGTCGCGCAATCCATCGATGTGGTCGATGCGCAGGCCGTCCAGGCTATTCTGCTCAATCATTCGGAGGATGAGCGCGTGCGTCGCTTCGAATACGAGCGGGTCCTGCATGCGTTGGCCGACGAGATCGTTGATCGTGAAGAATCGGCGGTAGTTGATTTCTTCGTTGACGTTCTGCCAGTAGGCGAGCAGGTAGTGCTGCTGGGCCAAGATCGATTCGAGCGACGAAAAGCTGGATGGTTCTTTGGGTTGTCCTTCCAGGCCGGCAAGATTTTGCGAGATGAATTCGCCTATCTTGGCGTCCTGAGCTATCAATTGGCGAAGCCGCTGCCGCAGAGACTCAAACCGCTGGCGCCGTTCGGCACCTGCATCTCGGGTAGGAGCCGCGCCATCGGCAAGGGCCGCCGCCGCGGCGGCAATGCCAGAATATTCCTGATAGGACGGCGAATCCTCACCGAGTACCTCTCGAAGCTCGTTCATTCTGCGACGCAAAATCAAATGATAGGTCGAAGGGGCGAGAGGGAAGAGCGAGTCGAAATATTGGACGAAAAATTTTCCTTCGAGAACGATGAGCTTGAGTTCTTGATGCTCAAGCGCTTCGCCGAAAGGACGCCCCAGCACGGGAAGAAGAACTTTGCCTTCGAGAATTCGCGAAGGTGGGCGCCAATCGATGTCGAAGTAAGAAGCATAGGCGGACTCGGGGCCATTTTCGAGGACATCCATCCACCAGGCATTTTCGCTGCTGGCCGACATATGATTGGGCACGATGTCGAGAATCAAGCCCATGCCGCGCTCGCGCAATTTTTCGCGAAAAGCGAGGAAGTCGGTTTCGGTGCCCAGTTCGGGATTCAGGCGCGTGGGATCAGTGACGTCGTAGCCGTGACCGCTGCCGCGCCGCGCGGTCAGGATCGGCGAAGCGTAGACGTGCGTGATACCGAGATCGGAAAGGTAATCGACGATTTTTGCCGCGTCCTGAAAAGTGAAATCTTTGTTGAATTGCAGGCGATAGGTGGCGAGCAGGCGCGGGCGGGCTGGTGTAGTCGGCATGAAAGGTCGGTCAGTTTCTTTGCGCGCTGAAGTCCGCGTTCGGTTGCTCGTATACGACGAAGGATCGAGGCTGCAGCGTCAACTGTACCGCATTGGCGCCTTCGAGTTTATCCGGCGAGGCTGCCGGACCTCGCCATTGCGGATCGGCGGAGTCGATCCGCTTCGTCCACGTGCCGGGGGGTAGCTTGAACGATAATTGCGCCGTGTTCTCGCCGAAGTGAAAAAGCGCGGCAATGTGTGTAGTCCCAGTGTCTCTCAGTATGAAGATGGCCGACGGTAGTTCTTCGACAGAAGTCGGCCGAATATTGCTGAGGCTTCGACCCCGCCGGTATTCCAACAGCGCTTTGTAGTAAAGCCGAAGCGTTCGATGCGGTTCCTGTTCGGCCAGCGAATGATCGAGGCGAGAGTGTTCAAAGGTCTCTTTCGATTGTGGATCGGGAATCTGTCCCTTCCATCCGAAATGTGAAAATTCCGACTGGCGGCCTTTGCGAACGGCATCGACCAAACCTTGATCGCCGTGGCTGATGAAATATTGAAATGGCGCCTTCTCTCCGTATTCCTCACCCATGAAGAGCATCGGAGTGAACGGAGAAAGAATCGTCACGCCGGCGACGAGCTTCAGCCCTTCGAAGTCGGTCAACTGAGTGATGCGATCGCCTAGCGCTCGATTGCCCACCTGATCGTGGTTCTGAATGCAGACGACAAACTGCT
Source organism: uncultured Acidobacteriota bacterium (assembly GCA_963785605.1). Classification (GTDB taxonomy): domain Bacteria; phylum Acidobacteriota; class Terriglobia; order Acidiferrales; family UBA7541; genus Acidiferrum. Next base: position 22,315 of record CAWAWE010000002.1, read on the forward strand.
CTGGCTCCAGTTTTAGCGGAGAATTCCCGTGGCGACGTTCGCGATGAGGCGCGTAGATCCCGTCGTAATACCAGCCGTTCGATATTGTTTTGGCGAGATGATGAATCGTTCCAAAATCGCCGTAGTAGCCCGCGGACTCTTTTGTGATCAGCGCGTGCAACGAGTGATGAAAATCGTCGCTCCACTGTCCATGCATGCCCAAGCCTTCCGCTTCGGGACCAGTCGGGAGCGCCATTCGCGCGTCATTCAAATCGCTCTCGGCGATGAGCACGATCTCGCGTCCAACCTGTTGCGACAGTGTGCGCACTGCGTTCGAAAGTTCGGCCAGAAATGGGTTCGCGCTCGCATCGTAAATGCTGTGCACCGCGTCGAGCCGAAGCGCATCGAGATGAAAATTCTTAAGCCAGTACAACGCGCTTTGAATGAAGAAATGCCGGACGTGATCGCTCTGTCGGCCGTCAAAATTCAGCGCCGAGCCCCAGGGCGTGCGATAGAAGTCGGTGAAATACGGGCCGTAGTCGTTGAGGTAATTTCCCTCCGGCCCGAGATGGTTGTAGACCACATCGAGACACACGGCGAGTTTCTTCGCATGGGCTGCATCGACGAAGTTCTGGAGATCGGCGACGCTGCCGTACGTACTGTGGAGCGCGAACGGGAAAACGCCATCGTAGCCCCAGTTTCGTCCGCCAGGGAATTGAGACAGCGGCATCAGTTCAATCGTCGTGACGCCGAGATCGGCTAATCGATCAAGATGAAGAATCAGCGCGGCAAGCGTGCCTTCGCGCGAATATGTGCCGACATGCAGTTCGTAGAAAACGCTGTCGCGAAGCGTCACGCCCTTCCACGCCTGATCGGTCCACTCGAATTTCGAAGGATCTATAACTTGCGACGGGGCATGAACTCCGTCGGGCTGAAAACGCGATGCCGGATCGGGGCGCGGGTCCCCGCCGCCGTCGAGGCGATACAAATACCGAGTGCCAGGCTCGATTCCGTCAACGACAGCGCGAAAATAACCGGCAGCGTCGCGCTCCATCGGAATCGATTCGGCCGAAGCGGGATCAAGGTGCCGTGAGGCATTGCCACTGCCTGAAGCCGCCGCTGAAGAATAAAGCAACAGCTCGACGGCCTTTCTCTCGGGCGCCCACACCACGAACTGCCAACGTCCATCCGCGGTGCGGGTCGCCCCCGGAAGGCCGGCGGGAGAATGGGCTGAGAGTCGTTCAAGCGGTCGAAGTTATGCCTTTGCCGATTCTTTTTTCGAGAGCGACTCCGCCACGGATGACGTCGATGGTGACGTCGCCACGTTCGCGTTCGCACTCGTGCTAACCGGATAGCGCTTCTTGACCATGATCGTCAACTTCTGGTCCTTTAGCGTAGCACTCGCCGTCGAAGGTTCAATCTCGGCGTTCAAATCATGCGTAAGAAAAATCTCGCGCTGATTCAAACCCTGCTCGTTCGCGTCCTTGATCTGCTCTTCTTTTTCCGCGCGAATGGTAACGCTCGTCGGTGTCAAGCAAACCTCAACGTTGTCCGCTGAGTTCTCTGGGATCGACGCGTTAAATGCGAGCCAGCTTCCCGATTCGCGCACTTCGATTCCGCGCCGCAACACTTCATTTTCTGCTTGGATCCAGTGCTCGTAATCGTTTCCGGGCTGGCCGCCGGAATTCTGGTAAATGTCATACGCGCGCTCTGCTATGCGTTGCCGGACTTTGTCTTGAAACGCCGTATTCTGATCTTCGCTGACAATTTGAGGAGCTTTGGAGCTGCCGCTGAGGGCCGTTTTAGGACTAGCCATAACGCACCTTGCCTTGATTTTGAGAGGCCGAACCGTGAAGCACGGCCAGGAGGCGGCCGTGCCAGTGAACGCAAACAATTTCAGCTGCGAACAGGACGCTTCCTACAACCAGTTAAGATGCAGCGGGCGTCACAAACAATACAGAAAATTGTGTAGAGCGCGAGCGGACATCGCTTTCGCGTCGCTTTACGATGAGTGAGCGATATCGCTGAAGAGTTACGCCGCCGTGAAGATTTTAGGCCGCCGTGTTGACCTTCGAAGGCGCAACCGCCCAGTTTTCCTGACCAGCCTTCGCCCCCACCGCGCCGTCCGCGGTCGCGGCAGCAGCTTCATCCGCCGCTCCCGATGGCTCGAGTTGCACATTGCGCAGCGTTTTCTCGTGCAGCAGCCGCTCGATCGATTCCACCATCGGCTCCGAATGGAAACGCCGCTGCGAGGAACCGTCGCACAGAATGTTCGCCACCGCCATCAAACTCATGCCCGAGTGGTGCGCCAGCCAGCAGCGGCAAATCTCAAACTTCTCGCCCTTCTTTAGGCGCGACTTGGTGTAATCCACGGACTCGAAAAATCCGTGCGAACCAAGGAAGCCAAGATCCTTCATCCGCTGAATGTTCTTGATCGCTCCCTTCGCATCGACCATCAAGCTAAGGAACGTCGAGTACGGCGACACAACCAGATCGCGCGACAGATCGCGGCTCACCGCAATCCCCGGCACGCCGAACGCCTCGTAGTGATAATGTCCCGCCGCATTGATGATCGAGCACGACGCTTCCGAAATGCCCCAGGGAATCCCTTTCTCCTCGGCATATTTCTGCTGCGCTAACACCGCGCCGCGCGTCGTCTCGTCGATGATCGTGTTCGGAAAAATCTTCATCCAGAGCACGGGCATCAGGTATTCGAACATCGTACCCGTCCAGGACAACATCACCTGTTCGTCTTTGTAGCTGGTCATCTTGCGTTCCAGCGCCATCCAGCTTTCCTGCGGCAGTTCGCCCTTCGCGATTCCGGCCAACACGCCTGAACGAACTTCCGACGCCATCAAGTCATAATGGCTCGGCGTAAACTTGCCCTCTTCCGCGTTAAAGCCGGTGAACATCAGCTTCTTCTTCGCGTCGAAAAAGAAATTGAAGTCCATGCTCTTCGCCAGTGCGTCGGCGCGCTCTGCAACGCGTTCCAGCCGAGTCGTCATGCTCTTCGCGATGCTGCTCGTGCGGCCGACTGCGGAGCGCAGCAACTGCAGCGCCGAGCGCGATTCGACGTTCGAGCCGCCTTCTTCGAACATCCGCCACAATTTCTGATCGAGCGTGTGGCAGATCTTCGGCAGCGCTTCGAGCGTCAGCTTCTCGGCCGGCACCAGTTCAAGCACACCCGGTTCAGCCGTGCACTTCGCGAACTGCGGCTGCAACCACGGCGCGAAGTCGTACACCAAGCTCTCGAGATGAGAGATGCGGAGGCGGAGTTCGTATACCCACCACTGAGCCTCAGTCTCAATGGGTTCAGTCGAAAGTTTTTTGGCAAGCGCGACGGTGACGCGCTCGCAACCTGCCAACGCATCGATCCACGTTGCAGGCGAGTCGCTCAGCGAGCCGATCTTCTGCTTCATCTCGCGAACGCCGGCCAACAGCGACTCTTCCTGATTTTCCGACTTGAAAATCTCTTCGATCGTGTCGAGGTGATCGCGCAGACCTTGCAGCGTCTCGGGCCGGAACAACGGCTCGCGAATCGCGCCGAGGCAGCCTTGTTTCACCGTCCACAATGCGCAAACGAGGTTGCCGTTATCGACCGCCGAGATGAATCGCGGCTTCACCGCATCCAGCGTGCGATTGTCGTACCAGTTGTACATCTGGCCTTCGTGGCGCGGCATCTTGTCGATCGAATCAAACGATCGCTCGGTGTCCGTCAAAAATTCCGGCAGCGTCAAGAAGCCAAGGTCCATCGCCGCAAGCCGCGAGTTCAACAACAAGCCGAGGTTCGTCGTCGAAATGCGGTGCACGATAAGGCTGTCGGGCTTCATGATCGTGTCTGGAATCATGAAGTTCTCTTCCGCGGTGCTGTATTCGCGGAAGAGCCGCCACGTGCGCAGCGCGGAATGACGCAAAAGCTTCTTGTCTTCGGCTTCGATCTTCGCGTCCGGCTTGCGAACCGGCAGATCGAACCACTGTTGAATCGGCTTCTGAAGTCCCCACAGAATCAGCATTGGCAACGCGATCATGAACGATGCCGGGCGCTCCAGCGCGACAATCACGCCGACCAAAAACGCGATCCACGGCGTCAGTTGCAGGTAAGTTTCGACCGGCGTCTTCTTGCCATAGTTGCTTTCCGCTTCCGCCGCCGTCTCCCACTCAAGCAACCGCTCGTGAGTTACCGTCATGCGAACGATCGAACGCACAATCGCGTCAATCGTCACCAAAGCCTGATGGCACAGCGAACCGATTCGAATGAACAGGTTGACTTGCGCGATTCCGAAATCCGCTGCCCAGCTTTTCCAGAACGCGCCGCTGAATACGCCGCTTCCGGCTCTCAGAATCGACATCGTGAACTGGTAGTACGTCGGCAGCGCGATCACTGCCAGCGTCGCCAGCGTCCAGTAAACCGCTTTGCCGGGGAAGAAGAGCCACGCGCACAGGAACATCACGAACGTCGCGATTTCCGTCAAGCTCCGGCGCAGGTTATCCAAAATTTTCCAGCGCGAAATCACCGACAGCGGATTCGGTGAATAGTTGCCAAAGAAGTCCGGCACGCGCGGCAGCAACCAGAAAATAATCTGCCAGTCGCCACGTACCCAGCGGTGTTTGCGGCGGCTCAGCGCGCTCATGTGCGACGGATAGTCGTCCACCACCTCAATGTCCGATACCAATCCCGCTCGCGCATACGAGCCTTCCACCAGGTCGTGGCTCAAAATCACGTTGCAAGGGAATCGATGCTCCACCACTTGCTGGAACGTTTCGACTTCATAAATTCCCTTGCCGGTGAAGCTGCCTTCGCCAAACAAATCCTGATACACGTCCGAAGCCGCACGCGCATAAATATCGAAACCCGCGTCCGCCGAGAAAATCGATGCCAGCCTTGACCGCTGCGCCGAATCGATGCTGATCTCGACGCGCGGCTGCAAAATGCCGTAGCCATCGACGACGATATTCTTCTCCGGATCGATAATCGCGCGATTCAACGGATGCGCCATCGTTCCAACCAGCTTGTGAGCCGAGTCACGCGGAAGCTGCGTATCGGAATCCAGCGTGATCACATATTTCACCGACTTCAGCAGCCCAAGATTTCCCGCTTTAACAGGAAAGTTGTCGCTCGATCCCAGCAGCAGCTTGTTGAAGTCGAGTAGCTTGCCGCGCTTGCGCTCCCACGCCATCCAAATGCCTTCCGAAGCGTTGTAGGCGCGGTGCCGGTGGAACAAGAAGAATGATCCGCGTCCTTCGCCCGCGTACTTCGCATTCAGCGCCTGAATCATGTGCGAGCACTGGTCCGCCAACTTGTCCTTCTCGTCGAATTGCTGCGCCGCGTCCGGTGGATCGGTCAGCAACGCAAAATGGATGTTCTCGTCGCGATTGGCGAGGAAGCGAATCTCCAGATCGCGCACCATGCGCATCATGCCGCCTTCGCTCGTCAGCAGCGTCGGCACCACAACCATCGTCGTGAAGTCCGCCGGCACGCCCTTGTCAAAATTCAATTTCGGCAGCGATTGAGGAGGGAACAGCGTCGTCGCCATCTGGTTGATCAGCGCGATCGCGCATTCCGCAGCCGGCAACAGGAACAGCAGCACAATCACCCAGCCGTTCACCTTGCCGTGCGAACCAAACACCGCCGCCGCCATAATCGCCAGCGTCAAAAGCTCGATCCCCAAAATGTAAGAAAAATCCGGCCAGCGCTTGATCAGCCGCTGCGCTCGTTCTGTGAAGGTCGGCCGATACTCGATCTCCTTCTCCAGTTGCTTTCGTCCCTCATCGACCAGGTAGTAGCCGACGTGCGACTGCCGCAACCGCACACGCGCATCCGGCGACGCCTGAATCGGCCGCGCCAGTTCCACGGTCTTCTCGGCAACCTGTTGTTCGGTCGCTTTCGAGCGCTCCGCCAGCGCCGAAATCAGCTTGCGATATTGATCGCGGCTTTCGAAATCCATCGACGCATACGCATCGCACGGATCGCGCCGCAACACATGTTCGATCGCATTCACGCGTTCGAACATTTCCTTCCAATCCGTCCCATCCACGCGCCGCAAGCTGATAATCAGTTTCGTCATCAGCGACACAGGCTGCGCATCCTTCGCGGCCTTTTCCGCTGCCAGTTCTTCCGTCGATTTCGGTTTCGAATCGGGCGGCTCGACGGGCACAACGCTCTTCGCCACGTCGATTCCCGTCGCCTGTTCCGCCACGCCTTCCAAAACCGTCATCTTCGCGAACGATTGCAACTGCCACAGCTCGTTCATCTCCAACGGTGCGGTTTCCTGGAGCGCGAGGAAATACTTCTCAAACGTTTTCTCGTCAAACTGCGTTCCAACCGTATTCAAGTAGCTCGCGACGGCCACATACGCGCGCGGCAATTTCGCCGATGCCGACTCGCCAACCTTCACCTGCGGCAGGTCCGCGACCTTCTTCAGCATCGCCTTGGTCTGCTGTAACGAATTCCGCAGCGCCGCCGCGCTTGCAAAAAATATCTCCGCATCGCCGGTCGTCTTCATTCCGATCGTCATCGCATCGCGAATTTCGATCAGCTTCGCTTCGACAGCGGCCTTCACCGCTTTCCACTTCGCTTCGATTGCGACAATCTTTCCGTCCGCGTCCAGCTCGCTCCACGAACGCGCCTCGGCCTCCGCCGCCGCGCGCAGTTCCTTGTCACCAATCTCCGTGTTCTGCCCAGCGCCGACATAGTCCTTGCGCAAGCCGCCGATGCGCGGCAACTCCGCCGCCACTATCGGCTGATTGGGATCGAATGCGGGATGCTGTTGCGTAGCCATCGTTTCGCGTCCTTATCGGTAACTTGCTGCCTGCAACTCGAACATCTCGGCGTAACGGCCCTTGTTCTGCAAAAGTTCATCGTGCGGGCCTTGCTCCGCGATCTGTCCGCCTTCCAAAACCAAAATCCGATCCGCCATCTTCACCGTCGAGAAGCGATGCGAAATCAGCAGCGCCATTTTTCCCTTGGTGAGTTCGGCGAACCGCTCGAACACTTCGTGCTCCGACCGCGCATCCAGCGCCGCGGTCGGTTCATCCAAAACCAGCACCTGCGCATCGCGCAAATAAGCCCGCGCCAGCGCAATCTTCTGCCACTCGCCGCCCGACAAATCCGTGCCGCCCTCAAAACGCCGCCCCAGCAACTGGTTGTAGCCGTTCGGCAGCTTGCGAATCACGCCTTCCGCCAAACTTTTCTGTGCCGCCGATCGCACGCGGAACGTGTTGTCCTGCTCTTCAATGCGCCCGATCGCGATGTTCTCGCTCGCCGTCATGTCGTAGCGCACGAAATCCTGAAAGATGACGCCCGTCTCTTTCCACAGATCCTCAAGGTCGTAATCGCGCAGATCCACGCCATCCAGCAAAATCCGTCCGCCCGTCGGGTCGTACAGCCGCGTCAGCAGCTTTACGATCGTCGTCTTGCCTTGGCCGTTTTCGCCAACCAGCGCGATGCGTTCCGTTGGCCGCAGATGGAAGCTCACATTGCTCAAAACTTGCCGCGTCTGCCCAGGATAGTTAAACGACACATTCTGAAATTCGAATCCCAGCCGAATCGGCCGCGGCGCCCGCAGCGCATTCGGCTTCGAGAAAACGCGCGGCTTGAGATTGAAGAAGTCCAGCAGATCGGTGATGAACATCGCCTGGTCGGCGATCGTCGAAAACGTCGTGAACACCGACTGGATGTTCGAACTCGCCAGCGCAATCGCGCCGACCATGAAATAAAACGTCCCGATGTCCAGCGAGCCCGTGACCGTCTTAAAAATTACGAACGCGTAGCTGCCGTAATACCCGACGGCGCTCAGCGTCGTAAAGATCGTCCCGACCAGCAGCCGCCGCTTCGCCAGATTCACATTTTCCGCATGCAGCTGATTCGAAAGTTTCGAGTAACGCCCGACGAGATAATTCGCCAACCCAAACAGCTTCAATTCCTTTGCGCTTTCCTTGCTGCCGCCGACGATGCGCAGGTATTCCATCTCGCGCTTCGCGGGCGTCTGCTTGAAATTCAGCGAATAACCCTTGAACGCGAAATGCGTTTCGCCCATGAACGCCGGGACCACGCAGGCGATCAACACGAGCAAAATCCACGGCGACAAAAAGATGATTCCGCCCGCCATGCTGATCGTCGTCACAAGCTGCTGAATCAGCATGCCCGTGGACTGGATCATCACCAGCCGGTCCGTGCCCTGCACCCGCGCTCGCTCCATCTTGTCGTAAAACAGCGGGTCCTCGAAGGTCGTCAAATCCAGCTTCGAAGCGTGCTCCATAATCCTCGTGCTGATGTGCTTGCTGTAGCGGTCCGCCAGGACGACTTCGAAATAGGCGACCATGCGAATCAAAACGCCCGCCAGCAGTCCGGCAAGGGCGAACTCCAATCCAACCAGGTACCAAAAATTGTGGGGAAGGGCAGTTTGATGCTGCCGGTAATCGACGATGTCGTTGACGATGACCTTCGTCACATACAACGCCGCCAGCGGGATCAGCGCCACCAGCACCCGGCATATCAGGCTGGCGACGATGACGCTGGGCGCAGCCTCCCACACCATCCGGAAAATCGGCGGCATGTTTTTCAGGGCGGCGACGCGTTCGCGCCATTTCGGAGTGAGTTCTTGGGACGAGGAAGCCGGTGCTGGCGGAGCCGGGGAAACCTGTTCGATTAACGGTCCAGCCGAGCTATCTGTACTAGCCGCTTCCATGCCCTTCGACAAAGGCACGCGCATGACCAACCGGCTGCGCCGCTAAGTGTCCCTTTTTGAAGCACTCCGCCTGTCCTAAAGGTCAGGTTTAAATGTTATTTTTTCGTCCAAACAGCAAGATTTGCATACTTCAACCGATCCTCGAATTCCTTGCATCGTCCACACTTCTAAGGACTTCCAGCCAGCATACAGGTTTTCCTGTACCGTACCATTTATCAACCGTCCACCTAGTACTAACCGCAAAATGGCCGGCCCGGCGTGTGGTAGCATCCAAGCCGCATGTCGAAGAGCCTCCCATTCGGCGCCCTGATAGCGATTCCACTCGCGGTATCCGTGTCCATTGCCCAAGCCTACGAGCCGACTTTGTCGCCTCAGGCCCTGCACGAAGCTTATGTTCTAGGTCAGCGCAACGATCAAACCACGGCTGAATTCCTTGACCCCTATGCCAAGCAAACCGCCGGGGCGGCGGACGGCGGAACGCCACATCTATCTGATATTGAAGTGCTTACGCCGTTCGCGCAGGTCGTGGACGAGTCCCGCCAGAAGCTTGCCGGTGGCTTTTCCGAGCAGCAGGCTCTAGCCGCTTATCACAAGCGCGGAGACACGGTCGTCATCCAGATTCGGCTCGTCTTGCCCGCTGCCTATCCCGAAAAGGAACGCGGCGCCCAAGCTCCCGCCGTTTCCCACGATCCCAACCAGACCGACAGTCTCCGCCCTGAGAACTTCTGGCAGAAATTTCAGTTCGTCCTCAAACAAAACGGCAAGACCATCCCGACAAAGTCGATCCACAACAAGCCGGTCTATTCCGCCGCCACCAAAAACTCGCCTTCTACGCTCGACGGCCAGACCGTCTGGCTTGAGTACGACGCCAAGAACATCGCCAACGAGCCGATTTCAATCGAAGTGAACACGCCGGACGGTAAAACCGCGACAACGCAATTCGATCTCAAAGCGCTGCGCTAAGCCAAGCCGCGCCCGCCAGGTGGCACAGGCACTCCTGCCTGTGCAGGCTTAAACCGCACCACAACCGCACCGAGCCAGCCTGGCAAAACTGATCGAACCACGACTTCTACTCTTACAACGGCAATCGCAGCCGCGCCTCGCACCCTCGCGCATCCTTCCGATTCTGCAGGGTCAACGTTCCGCCATGCGCCTCGGCAATCTGCCGGCATAGCACCAATCCGATTCCCGTCCCGCCTTGTTTCGTCGTAAAAAACGGCACAAACAAGTTCGCCGGATTCGAAATCCCCGGCCCGTCATCCGCAATCCACACGTTCAAAAAGCCATCCTGCCGTGCCCAACCGATCGAAGCTCCGCCATTCCCGCCAACTTCCCGCACCGCGTCCGCCGCATTGTGCACAAGATTGATCAGCAACTGCTCCAGTTGATCCCCATCCCCCGAAATCGTAATCGTCGGTCCTTCCTCCACCTTCAACTTCACCCGCGTCTCCAGCTTTGCCACCCGGCAAATCCAGTCCTTCACGTCAATCGGCGCCAATTTTGGCGCTGGCAGCCGCGCAATCTTCGCGTAAGCCGCCATGAATCGCCCCAGCGACTCCGTCCTTGACCGAATAATCCCAAATCCAGCCTTCATATCTTCGACAAGCCCCGCCGTCGCGCTCGTCTGCATCTCAGGCGAGTTCGCGATGCTGGCCAATCCGCTCTCCAGGCTCTGCGCCACCGACTGAATCGGCGCCAGCGAATTGTTCAGCTCATGCCCCATCACGCGAATTAGCCGCTGCCAAGCCTGCCGCTCTTCGTCACGCAGCGCCCGGCTCAAATCGCTCAGTACCACCAGGTGATGCGGCAATCCCGCCTGCCGCAGCGCGCCGCGCCGCATGCCCCATCGTCCTGAGCCGCCGGGAAAGCTCAGCTCCATTGTTCGCGCCGCGTCGCCTTCCAGCGAAGCGCCCAGTCCCAACTCACCCGCGGTAAATCCCAGCAGCCGCTCCGATGGCCGCGCCAACAATCTTTCGCCCGCCCGATTCACCAGCCGCAGTTTGTCTTCGTTATCAAACGTAAAAATCGCCACATCGATCTCTTCCATCACCGCGCGCAGCAGGGAAGTCGCTTCCAGCGCGCCCAGCCGCTGCTCGCGCAGCGTTTCGCCCAGCGCGTTGACTTCGATCATCACTTCGCCCATCGCATCGTTGCGCTGAGCGTCGCGCCCGCGCACGGAAAAATCCTCTTCGCGCAACGCGGCCAACAAATTGGAAAGTGTCTGAAGGGAAAAAACGACGCGGTGCCGCAGCGAAAACGCAAATCCCAGCCACAGCGAAACAATCAGAATTCCCAGCGTCCACGCCGTGCGCGAAGTGTAGTCGCCCGTGGACAGCAGAATCAGCGCGATCAACGAACCCGGCAGGCCCGCCGCCAACGCCAGCAGCTGGATCCGGCGTTCGTAAGTTAGTCGCGTCATTCCAATCCGTGTTTTTGCAGCCGCCGGTACATCGCGCTGCGGCTCAGCCCCAGCGCTTTCGCTGCCTGGCTCACGTTGCCGTCATAGCGCGACAGCGTCCGCTGGATTAAATGATGCTCCACATCATCCAAACTCATCTCTTCCAATCGCGCTGCCGCTCCCGCAGCCACGCGCAAACCTAAATCCGCCGCCTTCACCTGCGATCCCTGCGCCAGCAAAACGCCGCGCTCGATCGCATGATCCAGCTCGCGCACATTTCCCGGCCACGGATGCTCATGCAAAACCTGCGTCGCCACCGCATCGAATCCCGAGATCGTCTTCCGATACCTCTGTGCATAGTTCCGCAAAAAATGCTGCGCCAGCAACTCAATGTCTTCGCGCCGCTCTCGCAGCGGCGGCAGATGAATCTCGATCGTGTTCAACCGAAACAACAAATCCTGCCGAAATCTTCCCGCAGCCGCTTCCGAATTCACATCCACGTTCGTGGCCGCAATCACTCGCACATCCACGCGCCGCGTGCTCGAAGATCCCACCCGCTCCAACTCGCCCGTCTCCAGCACGCGCAGCAACTTCGCTTGAAGTTTCAGCGGCACGTTCGCGATTTCATCCAGAAACAGCGTCCCGTTGTCCGCCAATTCGAATCGCCCCACGCGATCCGACCGCGCATCCGTAAACGCGCCTTTCACATGACCAAACAAGCTCGCTCTCAAACACGCCTTCCGACAATCCGCCCGCATTCACCGTCACCATCGGCGACGAAGCCCGCGGCGACAGCGCATGCAGCGTGTTCGCCACAACTTCTTTGCCCGTGCCGTGCTCACCTGTGATCAGCACGTTCGCGTCCGACGGCCCGATGCGCCCAATAATATCCAGCACCGGCTGCATCGCCGCGGACTCCGCGATCATCGTCGGCCGCGACTCCGCCCGCAGCAACCGATTTTCCGCCTCCAGCCGCGAAGCCTGCCGCAACGCCTGCCGCAACTCAATCTGCGTGCGCAGCACCGCCAGCAGCCGGTTGTTCTCCCACGGCTTCGGAATAAAATCCCGCGCCCCGCGCCGCATCGCCTCCACCGCAACTTCCACGCTGCTCCACGCCGTCATCACAATCACCGGCAACGTGCCATCGACCATCTGCACCCGCGGCAGCAAATCCAATCCCTCTTGCCCCGACGTCGTGTCGCGCGTGTAATTCAAATCCATCAACACCGCGTCAAACTCGCGCGCCTCGATCGCCGCCAGCGCCTCCGCGGGCGAAGACGCGCCCTGCGTCTCGTATCCCTCGCGCTTCAGCAAAAGACGCAGCGCATCCCGTATGTCACTTTGATCGTCAGCAATCAGAACGCGATAAGGATGACCAGAAGAAGTTTTCATTCAGCTCGCAGACACCAATTCGCAGATTCCGTCAAAAACCAATCCATGCCCAACATGCCCGACTAAACTCAGCCCAATTCCGTCAAAACAGTCTATGCCAACCGAAACTTCCATGCACGCGGGCCAGACACGGCTCGCGCGCCACTCGCTCAAGCCGCAACAATCACACCTATAGCAACGGCTCAAAAGCCCAATCCGTTTCCGGCGCAATCAATTTGTGGAGCGAACCGACCCACCTCGAAAAACAGGAATCTGCCATGAACCGATATGGCAGTGAAGTTCAAAATCGTGGTTTAATCCTGCCTTCAGGCGATACCGATACGACGCGGATAAAAGTTCCGTTCTGAGGAGATTCACCATGTCCAGCCCGAAGTCCAGGTCTAAGTCCAGCCCGAAAATCCGACGTTTTGCACTCTCCGTTGCTTTGGCCTTGAGCTTTGTCCAGGCGGCGTCCGCCTCCGACATTTTGATCGGGGATGCGAAATCTCAGCCGGAAAGTTTGACCATCGCGCCGGGCGGCGTTTTGATCGTCGGGAGCGCAAGCTCGCCGTTTATTTACAAGGTCAAGCCAGGCGCCACCACGGCTGAAAAATTTTTCGATGCGAGCGCGGAGCCGGCCGGCACGTTTTTCTTCGGCATGTTGGCCGACGCTTCCACCAATACGCTGTGGGCATGCCAGCTGACTCCGGTGCCGAACACGAATCCGCCCACGCGGCACACGACGCTGCGCAGCTTCGATCTCACGACGGGCGCCGCAAAGATTCGCTGGAATCTGCCGGGCGATAACAACGTCTGCAACGATTTCGCGATTGGGCCGGACAAGGCGCTGTACATCACCGACACCTTCCCCGGCCGAATTTTCCGGCTGGCGCCTGGCGCGTCCACTGCGGAGATTTATCTGGAGAATCGCGTTCTCGCCGGCGTCGATGGCATCACGTTTCTGGACGGCGTGCTCTACGTGAACAACGTTGTGTTTAACAAGCTCTATCGCATTCCGGTCGATGCCGCCGGTAAGCCGGGAACTCCCGTGGACATCTGGATCGATCAGCCGATCAAAGGGCCGGACGGCATGCGCGCGGCGAACGGCAAGCTCCTGGTCGCAGAGAATGGCAGCGGGAAGATTTCCTCGCTAACGATAAATGGCGACAAGGCGAGTCTCACCGTGCTGAAAGACGGGCTCAATACGCCGACCGGCGTGGAGCCAGCCGGGGATACGATCTGGATTGCCGAGCGAGGCGCGGGCAAAGCCGTCTCTATCCCGATGCCGAAGTAGTTCGAAAGGGGGTACCCCATACCCCCGTATGTTTTTGGACGTGTCCGCAAGTGGTTTGAATTGTTTGGGTTGCGGACGTTCGGAAATGGGACTGCGCAAGTTGTTTGCTTTGAGATGCTTGCGTGGGGGTGTTGTTCGAAAGATTTTTGTACTGTGCGGGTACTCCCTGCCTGGCTCGCCAAGCACCCGGAGAACAGTATCCGTCGCTTAGGCTGATAGAATTCCGAAGTGAATTCAGCCGTCCAAACTCGGCGCAAAGTGTTTGGGCAGGTGCTGAAACATGCCCGCGTCAAGCCGCATCAAGAATGCTGCGGCCTTCTGGCCGGCCAGGACGACGTGATCACGCGCGCGTTTCCCGCGAAAAATGTCGCAACCGACCCGATCAGAAATTATCTGATTGCATCGAAGGACTTTGCGCGGCTGATGGACGAATTCCGGAAGCGGCGTCTCAAATTCCTCGGGTTTTATCACTCGCATCCGCACTGGCTCGACGTGAATGAGCCATCGTCCAAAGACATTGCGATGGCCTGCCATGAGGATGCGGTCCATTTCATCGTTACCCCGCGGCCGTATGCTGCCACGCCTGTTCGGGCATTTTCAATTCATAGAGGCCGCGCGACCGAGCTTGAGATTCAAGTTCTACCCTGACGTAGCCGTCATCGGTTAAAGTCGTCAATCGCCCTCCGCTTCTGGGATTACGCCACGAGAGCGGAAACAGGTTCGATGCGGCTCGCCACTTTCAACATCAACAACATCAACAAGCGCCTGGACAATCTTCTGGCTTGGTTAGCCAAAGCTGAGCCGGACGTTGTCAGTCTTCAGGAATTGAAGGCGGAGCAAGGACAGTTTCCAGCGAGCGCGCTTCGGTCGCTGGGATATGAGGCGGTCTGGCAAGGCGAGCGTTCCTGGAACGGCGTCGCCATCCTCGCGCGGAATCAAACACCGGTGCTTACGCGCACGAGCCTGCCGGGAAATAGCAAGGATCACCAAGCCCGCTACATCGAGGCGGCGGTGAACGGAGTGCTGGTCACGTCGGTCTATCTGCCCAACGGGAATCCGCAGCCTGGACCGAAATTCGACTATAAGTTGGCTTGGTTCGAACGCCTCATGACTCATGCCGCCGAACTCATCGCAACTGGCGTGCCCGTGGTGCTCGCCGGCGATTACAACGTAGTCCCCACCCCGCAGGACATCTACCCGACACGATCGCTCGACGACAACGCGTTGATCCAGCCCGCCAGCCGCAAGGCTTTCGCTCGGTTGCTCGCGCAAGGCTGGACCGATGCGCTGCGTACACTCCATCCAACCGGGCCACTTTGGACATTTTGGGATTACAAGTTCGAACGCTGGCCGAAGGACAAAGGCATGCGCCTCGACCACTTCCTGCTCTCGCCGTCTGTCGCGAAAAAGTTAGACGACGGCGGCGTAGACCGCTGGGTCCGCGGCGAACCCAACGCCAGCGACCACGCCCCAGCGTGGATCTCGCTCGATCTCTAGGTTCTCAATAATGGTGTCGTGGACGGGCGGGCGTTCACCGTCGGATGATCAGGCGAGCTCTTCCGATACTCTACTCACAAGCGTTTGCAGCAGCGTGGATACGTCCGGACATTGGGCGAGCCCGGCACTTTGGCCGGCCCACAATGCGAGGAGTTCGCTCTTTCCGGCCTGCTGCGCAGGGATGGCGAGGTTCCGCATGAGGAAGCGTTGCAATGGGTAAGGAAGGATGGCGACGCCGGGCCGGTTCATTTCTACCAGGACTTGATTTTGTATGCCGCGCGCCAAGCGTCCGGTGAAGCCGCGCGTCAACGAAGTACGGTTCGCCTTTCCGCTTAGAATCGCCTCACGGTGCAGGGCGGTTGCTCCAGATTCTTCGCAGGCGAGAAAAACTGTCCCCATCTGAACGCCTTCGGCGCCGAGTGCGAAAGCGGCTGCGATGCCGCGAGCGTCGGCGATCCCTCCGGCCGCTACTACCGGTATTCTTACAGCATCCACAACCTGCGGTACCAAAGAGATTGTGCCCGTAAGGGAATCTTCCGCTGAGCGCAGGAACGATCCGCGATGTCCGCCGGCCTCGAATCCGGACGCCACGACCACATCGACACCGGCTTGTTCGAGGGCGACGGCTTCGTCGGCTGTGGTCGCGGTGCCGATCGTGACGATGCCCGCGCGATGACACTCTTCGAGAATGTCCTTCGGCGGAATACCGTAGATGAAAGAAAAGACCGGCACCCTGGCATCGAGCAGAACGCGCGCCTGATCTTCGAAGCGAATCGGTGTGTATGGCGAGAACTGCGGCTTGCTTGCTGCGACTGCATTGAGATGCGGAGCCAGGTGCGAGAGAGCGCGTTCGAAGGCTTCGGCATCGGAAGTTGTTGCGCCTTCATCCTCCATGGAAACCCAGAGGTTCATGGCAAAAGGTTTATTGGTCAAAGAGCGGATCTCAGCGATGACTTCCTGAATCGCTGAGGGGGCCAGGCCATGCGCGCCAAAAGAACCGAGTCCTCCGAAGTTTGAGACTGCGGCGGTGAGGCGCTGAGAGGAAAAACCTCCGAGCGGCCCTTGAGTGATCGGGTACTCAATGCCGAGCTTGTTTGAAAAGCGCGTCTGGTTCCACGGTGAGTTTCGTTTCGCCATAGTAAGAACGATGAGGCAAGTATGCGGGCCTCATACCTCGACTTCCAGGATGACTTCCACCGCCACGGGCATGCCCAAAGGAAGACTGGCTGGGCCCAACACCATTCTGACTGACTTTTTGTCTTCTCCAAGAACATCGCGGAAGAACTCCGAGGCTGGGTCGGCGACTTCGGTTGATCGAAGAAGAAGTCTCCATGCGTTTCAGATAGACGATTCATTCGTGGCGCAAGGCAACGATGGGATCAATTCCCACGGCGTGGCGAGCAGGAAGAAATGCGGCGAGAGCGCTCATCATCAACACGATGGCGCAAATCAAGACGTAGTTCACAGGATCGGCAGGCGTCACGCCAAAGAGCAATCCAGCCAACAGCGGCATGAGCACTAAGGACAACAAGAGACCCGCGACAAGCCCCACAGCGGCGGATGTGAGTCCCTGACCGAGAATCATTCGCAGAACGTCCGAACGTTTGGCGCCGAGGGCCATGCGAACGCCAATTTCACCGGTGCGCTGGGCCACAGAGTAGGACAGGACACCGTAGATGCCGATGCACGCGAGCAGAAGCGCAATGGCCGCAAGGCATGCTGCGAGCAAAGACGCGAAGCGACTCTGTGAACGCGCTCGCCCGAGGTAATCGGTGAGAGGAGCGACTTGAGACACCGCCATTTCCTTATTCAGTACGGCGACTTCCGCCCGGGCGGAAGCAGCCAGACCAGGAGCAGCGCCTGCGGCACGGATAACGATGGAGACGGGCCGCGGCGCGAGTTGATACGGCAAATAAATTTGCGGCCGGACTATGACCGTCAGTGAATGACATTGAATGTGCTTCACGATGCCGACGACCACCGCCCAGTCGCGCTCGAACTGGTAAGCGCCTTTGGGGGAATCCGAAACGTTCAGTTTTTTACCGATCGCGTCTTCGTTTGGCCACAGCTCCTGCGCCAGCGCGTCGTCGATGATCGCGACATGCAGGTGCGCTGCATCATCCGAGTCGGAGAAATCTCGGCCGCGGAGCAGAGTGGCTCCTATAGTTTTGAAATAGCCCGGCAGAATCGAGCGATGATCCGCCATGACGGTGTGCTGTTCTTCCTCCGACGCGCCCTCTTTCCAATAGTTCGCGTACCAGTTGGCGGCCTCAACGAGCGGGAGTTGCGAAACGGCTGACGCCGACTGAACTCCAGGGAGAGCAGCAATCCTTTTTTGCAACTCATGCAGCATTTCGTATTTAGGCGTGGAAATCTGAAAGCTGAGGACGTTTTCGGCGCGGAAACCCGGATCGACGCGAAGTACGTTGATGAAGGTGCGCAGCAGCAGGCCGGTTCCGGCCAGGAGAACGAAACCCAAAGCAACTTCGGCGGAAACAAGCAGCGCCGGCCAGCGATTTCGGGCAGGCCTCGTCGAGCGGCCACCTTCTTTGAGGCCCCGCGTCACGTCCACACGGGCGGCGGCAAAGAGCGGGGCTAGGCCGAAAAAGGCGCTCGCAAGCACGCTGATCAGAAAAGTAAAGCCGAGCACGGTTACGTCGGGCGTGAGCCGGCTGAAATTCAGAAGCGATGGCGGGCGAGCGGCAAGAATGGCGCGTAACGCGATCCATCCGACTCCGAGCGCGGCCACCGCGCCCATGGCAGCGAGCAAAAGATTTTCCGTCAGGAACTGGCGAATCAAACGTCCGCGAGAAGCTCCGAGCGCGGCACGCAGTGTCGTCTCGCGCATACGTCCTGTCGAGCGAGCCAGCAGTAAGTTGGCGACGTTGGCACACGCGATCAAGAGCACGAAACCGACTCCGCCGAACAGAAGAAGAAGCGTGCCGCGAACCTCGCGGACATTGTCGGCCTGGAGCGGGTAAACAGACAGGCGCAAGCCGTTGATGTTCTCGTTTCCGTCCCAGTTGTGGATTTGCGCGGCGATGGTGTCGGCCTCGGCTTGCGCGCGCGCGAAAGTGCTTCCCGGGCGCAAGTGACCAACGAGGTGAAGCCATCCCGGACCTCCAGGTTGCGACCCATCCACAGGGACCGAGTAGAAGACATCGACATTCGAAGGAAAGCCGCCGGGCAGGTAAAAGCGAAAGTCCTCGGGAAGCACGCCAATTACGACGGCTGAACCGTCTTGGTAGCGCACGGATTTGCCCACGATCGAAGGGTCGGATCCAAATCGCCGCACCCAAGCGCCATGCGAGAGGACGAGAGCCCACGGCGCGTTGGGCGCTTCGTCTTGAGGTTGAAAGAAGCGGCCGAGCGCAGGCTGGGGACAGAGAATCGAAAGAAAATTGGCGGTGACGACGCCGACCTTGACCTGCTCGGGATCGCCTTCACCGGGGAGAGTTCCGTTGGTCACCCAAATGCCACCGATTTGATCGAACTCCTCGGTGCGCTGGCGAATCTCGAAAAGTTCGTAGGTCGAAGCGACGGCGCGGTTCACGCTACCCAACCCGGACCAGATAATCGCGAGACGGTTTGCATCGGGATAGGGAAGCGGACGCAGCAGGACGCCGTTGACGACGCTGAAGATGGCGGTGTTTGCTCCGATGCCGAGCGCGAGGGTAAGGATCGCCACCGTGGCGAAGCCTGGACTCTTACGCAGTGAGCGCATACCGAATCGCAAGTCTTGCGCAAATTGTTCGAGCCAAACCCAGCCCCAGGTGCGGCGCGCATCTTCCTGAATGAGCCCGACGTTGCCGAAGGTTCGCATGGCGGCGTGACGGGCGTTCTCGGGGCTCATGCCGGCTGCGAGATTTTCAGCGATTTGCTGATCGAGGTGAAATCGAACTTCGTTGTCGAGCTGCTGCGCGGCGCGGTGGGCGCGGAACAGTGTTTGCAGGCGCAACCTCAATCGTTGAGTCCACAGCATTTTGCCTCCTACGAAGCTTCGACAACCAGATCGATCGCGGCGGAAAGGCGGCTCCAATTTTCGGTTTCTTTTTCCAATTGCGCGCGGCCGCCGGCGGTCAGCGAATAGAATTTGGCCTTTCGGCCCGTTTCCGATTCCGCCCATTTCGCTTTGATCCAAGCCTTTTGTTCGAGGCGGTGCAAGGCAGGGTAGAGGGAACCTTGTTGAACTTGAAGAACTTCACGGGAGATTTGTTGAATGCGCTTAGCGATGGCCCAGCCGTGTTTGGGCTCGAGCGAGATGGTTTTGAGGATGAGGAGGTCGAGAGTGCCTTGAACGAGGTCGCTTGGCTTACCCATACTATGACTATCTACATCAGAGATTGTAGATAGTCAAGGTATGCCGAGAAGTTTCCCGAAATGGTGGAAATCGGTTAACGAAGCGGGTTTCCGGCTACTCAAAACTTATGATCGAACTCTATTTCTTGACCATGCAGAAGCAGAGATTGTTGCCGTCGGGATCGGTGACTGCAAATTCACGGTAGCCCCAGGTTTGATCGACGGGGGCGGTGTGAAGCGGGGAGTCTGGTCTCCGCGTGGTGTCGAGGCCTCTGGCGCGAAAAGTGGCGTAGCGCTCGTCGACGTCATCGACGAATACGCGGTTCACTGAACCAAAAACGCCATCGCCTGCGTGACGTGAGAGTTGCAACTCGGCGCCGTCTTTTACCAGATCGATGACGCCGTTCGCGATCTCCTGCTCTTCATAGCCAACCCACTTGCGCGTGAAATCGAGCACGCGCGTGTAGAAATCCAGCGACCTCTGCAGATCAGTCACTTTAATCACCGGCACGATTCTCACGATGTTCTCGATTCCCGCGGTTCCAGATGCATGCTGCGAACCCGCACTCCGCGAACCTCTCTCACTGTACCTTGCGTCGCTAGTTTTTGAATCCTGAGACTTCGAAAGAGCGGGAGCCTCCGTCATCGTTTCGGACGAGGCGTTTGCGCGAGGATCCGAATAGCGAATCTCGCTTCGAAAATACGCAGCGATCTAAGGGCGCCTACAGTGTTTCTCACAAAATAAACGTCCCCGATATCACATCCGAATCAAATCCAGAGCCGTAGCTCATATCAGTGGTGGTTCCAGCTTAGAAATTGCATCGGTGAAGGCTTCCTCCCGGCAAGCGCTCACGGCGCAGTTCGAACATCAATCTCAAATTGGAAGGAAAACCCATGGAAAAATTGAAAGAGCTCGTGCAGCGCTCTGTCTCGCGGCGAAAATTTGTCGTTGGAGCGGGAGCGGTTGCGGGTGCGACGGCAGCATTGACGATCACAGGTTGCGGAGGCGGTTCGTCGAGTCCGACGCCGACTCCTACGCCGACACCAGTTGCGCCCACTCCGACGGATAATGACATTCTCAATTACGCACTCAATCTGGAATATCTCGAAGCACAGTTTTATCTTTACGCCGCCACGGGCGCGGGACTTGCGGCCACCGATATCACCGCTGGTGCGAGTGCGACGTTTACAGGGCAGGGCAAAGTCACAGTGGGCAACGCCGCGCAGGTCGCCGGCACGACCGCGGCGCAGCAGCAGATCATCAATGAAATTGCCTTTGAAGAGCGCGCGCACGTGCGCTTTTTGCGATCGGCTCTGGGCGCCAACGCCGTCCCGATGCCCGACATCGATCTTTCTTTTTTTGGTCCGCTCGCGGTCGCAGCGGGCATCACGACAGCTTCCGCACCTGCTTTTAATCCGTTCGACAGCTTCGACGATTTCCTCGTCGGTGCGTTTATTTTCGAGGATCTTGGAGTTACCGCGTACGCAGGCGCGGCCGGGCTGATCAGCGCAGCCGGTGTGAAGGCGGGACTGCTTGACGCGGCTGCCGGCATCTTTGCGGTTGAGGCGTATCACGCTGGTTACATTCGCACTGCGCTTACGGGTCGCGCCATCGCGGCGGGTTCGGCGGCGGCGTATCCGTATCTCGACGCGGCGAACAAAGTCGCAGCCTTGCGCGCCAAGTTGACGGTTGGCGCGAGCGCCGCTCCGTCGACGTCGGGCTCGGTCGAGACTCTGCTGACTCTGCCGCCGAACCTGGCGTCGCCCAGTTCGATTGTCGCCGCTGATCCCGACAATGCAGTTGGTTTCGCGCGCACTCCCAATCAGGTCCATCACATCGCGTATGCGGACGCAACGGTCGGTGCTACAAAGGGTGGATTTTTCCCGAGTGGCACGAACAGTGTTTTTGCCACCACCACCGCGTAAGACGCGAAAGAATCGACGCGATCAACGCACGAAGCAACGCAGTGCAGTGGGGAAGTAGCGCGGAAAAAAATTGAAAAGGATGGAACACTATGGCGAATCAGGAAACGCAATTTCTCGATGATGTAATCGCAAAGAGCCGTCGCAAGATGTTGACCGTCGGGCTTACGTCGTTAGCTGGAGTGGTGGGTGGGGCGCTTGCTCCGGCGGCAAAAGCGGCCGCGTTCACGGATGCGGATATTCTCAATTTTGCTTTGAACCTCGAATATCTCGAAGCGAACTTCTATTATCTCGCCGCTTTCGGCACGACGATCGATATCGCGACGGCGGAGTCCACCGCCACGGGAGCACCGACGATTAAACTGTCGGGCACCGTGGGCACCGCGGGCACAGTCCAGGGCGGAAGCATGGTTCCGTTCAGCACGACGGAAGTGGCCTCGTACGCGATCGAAACCGCGGTCGAAGAGGGCAAGCACGTCAAGCTGCTGCTGAGTGCGCTGGGCACTTCCGCAGTGGCGCAGCCGGCGATCAACCTCGGTACTTCGTTTCAGACGCTGGCGACGGCGGCGAATATCCCGAGCGGATCCACGTTCAGCCCGTATACGAACGATCAGACGTTCCTCGTTGGCGCGTATGTGTTCGAGGATGTGGGCGTCACCGCTTATCACGGCGCGGCATCGCTGTTGACGACGGCATCGAATCTGATGACGGCGGCGGGAATTCTCGCGGTTGAGGCGTATCACGCAGGGCTTGTCCGCACGACCATCAACGAACTCGATCCAACCGGCGCAACGATTGCCGGATACACAAATAACATTTCGACGCTGCGCGCGGCGCTGTCACAAGCCGCATTGCTCGGCGCCGCACCGGGTGCAACCGATTCGAATCCTGATGATTTCGGGCTTGCACCATTTCCAGTGACGCTAGGCGCATCGGCCACGACTGCAACGCGCATCACCGACGCGGACGCCACCAATGCCATCGCGTTCTCGCGCAACACCACGCAAGTGCTCAACATCGTGACGGGCGGCGGAGCGGTGGTTGGCGGAAAAGTTGTGACGCCGGCGGTGGGAGTGTTCTTTCCGGCAGGCTTGAACGCCGGCCCGAACGGCTTCCGCTAGAAACTGCTGAGCGGCACTACGCATAGTGGTTCCGCTTCGCTCAGGAAAAAAGGGGCGTTGGCCATCGGCCTTCGCCCCTCCCTCTTTAGCACTAGCTGCCGTTATTGATCGAAATCCAAAGAGAGACGTGCCGGATTTCAGCCTCTAGAGCGAAGGGATCTACGCTGTCCCGCTGTCGTTCGCTACGGGTATGCGTCCGGCATTCGTCGCAAGACTTGGCTCCAGCAGCCGAAAAAAAATCGTAGCCGCGATGCCACCTGCCAACTGCGCCGCGATAAACCCAACGATATCGGGTGGCCGTATTCCCGCAAACGTATCGCTGAACATTCGCGCAACGGTGACCGCCGGATTGGCGAACGAAGTCGAAGCTGTAAACCAATACGCAGCCGCGATGTAGCATCCGACTGCAAACGCGATCAGCTTCGGCTGCGATCGGCTGCAACCCCAGATCACACACAGCAAACCGAACGTCGCCACAAATTCACTGAGGAGCTGAGGCAGGCCTCCGCGCGAGTGATGAGAAATTGAGACGGGATGTAAACCGAACATCGCGTTGGCAAGCAGCGTGCCGCAACATCCGCCCGTCAACTGAGCGGCGATGTACGGAGACGTTTCCGCCCAGGGCAATCCGCCCGCCATCGCGTCGGCTAGTGTCACCACTGGATTGAATTGCGCGCCCGAGATCGGTCCGAAGGTGAGGATCAACGCCACCAGCGCGGCAGCGGTGGCAATGGTGTTCGCCAGCAACGCTAAGCCAGTGTTGCCGCCACACAGGCGTTCGGCCATGATTCCGGACCCGACCACCGCGGCAACCAGAAATGCAGTTCCCACAAACTCCACGGAAACGCGCGCTCCCAGTCGTGGCTTCATTGTTTCCCGATGCGATCGACTTCTTTTTTGATTGCGAGCGTATCCAGGCTCGCCAGCGGCAGGCTTAGGAACAGATTGATTCTTCGGCCGAGCGTCACAAACGCGTCTCGAAACGCGCGCTCGATCTCCTCCGGCGTTCCGGTTACTGCGGCCGGGTCCGCCACACCCCAGTGCGCGGTCGTCGGCTGCCCGGGCCATATCGGGCAAATCTCCTTCGCGGCGCTGTCGCAGACTGTGAAGACAAAGTTCATTCGCGGCGCGCCTGGCTGCGCGAATTCATTCCAGCTCTTGCTGCGCGCGCCTTCGGTCGGCAACCTCGCCAATTGCAGTTGGTGCAGCGCCTCTGGCCTCACTTTGCCCGAGGGATAACTTCCCGCGCTGTACGCCGTGAAATGAGGATTTTTTTTGCCGTTCAAGATGCCTTCGGCCATGATCGAGCGCGCCGAATTGCCGGTACACAAAAACAAGACGTTATAGTGCTTGTCCATCTTCGATCCTCAATTGCAGCAGGTCGGGCCGCAGCAGGTTTTCGCATTCGCTGGTTTCACGGCTCGGATAAATGCGCTCAGGAACTTTCCGTCCACCTGCGGTGCAAGTGCATCCACGTCCAATCCCTGCCCCGAGAGAAACTCTCGCGCGTCCTCAACCTTGTACACACGCGTCGGCTCGACCTCGACGTCGGCGAATCCTGCGGCCGCCAGCTTGTCGCGGTACTCGGCCTCTTCCAGCGCTCCCGCAATGCATCCCACCCACAGCAGCACGCTTTTGCGAATCTCCGGCAGCATCTCTCCGCGTGTGATGACATCCGAAACGGCAAACCTCCCTCCCGGCTTCAAAACGCGAAACGCTTCGCGCAGCACCGCGTCTTTATCGGCCGAAAGATTGATGACGCAATTCGAAATGATCACGTCCACCGAATTGTCGGGCAGCGGAATATGCTCGATCTCACCCTTTAGAAACTCCACGTTCGTCACGCCGGCCTTCGACTTGTTCGCATTCGCCAGCGCGAGCATCTCGTCGGTCATGTCCAGGCCATAGGCCTTGCCCGTTGGGCCCACGCGCCGGGCGGACAGCAGCACATCGATCCCGCCGCCCGAGCCGAGGTCGAGCACCGTTTCTCCCGCGTTCAACTTCGCCAGCGCCGTCGGATTCCCGCATCCCAGCGATGCCATCATCGCTTCTTCCGGGATTTGCCCCGCTTGGGTCGCGTCATACAAATTCGAAGTGATCGGATCGCACGACGTGCCCGCCGGCGACGCTCCGCAGCAGGAACTGCCGCCCGATCCAACGCGCAATGCCGCGTTTCCGTATTTCTCTTTCACAACTTCCTTGATGTTCGCGTCGCTCATCGTGGCTCCCTTTACCGGCAATTCGAAATCGAAATGACGTCGCGCGGTTGCACCACCTTGTTCCGCGTGCAGCACTCCGCGTACAAAAATTGAAGAACTTCCTGCAGCGCTTCGTGATTCGCTGTGTATCGCAAAAAGGTGCTTTCGCGCCGGACCTGCACCAATCCCTCGTTCCGCAACTTGTCGAGATGGTGCGAGAGCGTGGAGTTTGGAATGTCCAGCTCCTCCTGAAGCTCTCCGACCACCATTCCTTCGGGATGCGCGGAGAGAAGGAGCTGCATGATCCGGAGCCGCGCCTCGGTCCCCATCGCGGAAAACATATCGGCGAACTTCGCCACCTGTTCGGAGTTCTTTTTTGCGCTCGCCATATTTCGATATTTGCAGAAATAAGGAGTGGCGTCAAGTCCGACGGCTGCGGCGCCCGCGCCTTCTGCCGGAAACCCTGTAGGTTCCCTCAGACATTCTTCGGCCGCTTCTACTCTTATTTAGGTATTTCGCCGCTAGGCGGCCGGAAAGTAGGCTTCGAGCCGCTGACTTAGATCCGACAGGAAATTGAGGAGGCTGAATGCAAAATCAATTTGAACGCCCCGAGAGCATCGAAGCGAAGGCTATTTTGCGGCTGGTTTCACTCGGCACCACGACGTTGGAAGGGGCCCGTGAACTCATCGGAATCCCGGAGCGCGAGGAGCACGCCCTCCACATGTTTGTGGCTTTCGCGGGCAAGGACGGAGCCTCGATCGGATACGCGGTCGCGTTTCGTCATCGCGTGATGATCGAGTTCGAAAAGCTCGTCACTGCTCAACAAATGGGCTTGCAGGTTGCAGCGTAGCCGCCGCGCACCGCGCGGCATTTGTGAATGCACCGATCTTTACGAACTGACTGCTGACGGCTGCTGCTCGGGTTTGCCTTCGCTGACGACCCAGCCGTCTTTTAGCTGGATGACGCGGTTGCCGTAGGTGGCGTTGCGCTCGGAGTGGGTGACTTGGATGATTGTCGTGCCTGCTTCGTTCAGGCGCTTGAACAACATCATGATTTCGTCGCCTTGCTCGGAGTGGAGGTTGCCGGTCGGTTCGTCGGCCAGGATTAGTTTTGGATTTTGAATCACGGCGCGCGCGACGCCGACTAGTTGCTGCTGCCCGCCTGAGAGCTGACTCGGGAAAAGATCTTTCTTGCCGACGATGTTGAATTTGTCGAGCGCGTCGCAGACCATGCTGACGCGCTCTTTATGCGGCACGTTTTTGTAAGACAGTGGAATCTCGAGATTCTCAAATACGGTGAGGTTGTCGATCAGGTGGTAGCTCTGGAAAACGAATCCGATGTTCGCCTTGTGCAGTTCATTGCGTTTTTTTACGTTGAGCCGATGCACGGCCTGGTCGAGGAAATAATACTCGCCGGTCCACGAACTATCCAGCATGCCGATGATGCTCAGAAGCGTTGACTTGCCCGCGCCTGAGGGGCCCATGATCGTCACAAACTCGCCCTGCGCGATGTCCAGGGTCACGCGGCGCAGCAAAAAGAACTTGTTCGGGCCCGCCTCAATCGACTTCTCCAGATTCCGCAACGAAATCAATGGTTCCACGCCGTCTCCTTATTACCCGATCCGTCCCTGAATAACCAATCCTACTCTGAATCCAGAAAAATCTCGCTCAAGCTACATCTTTGCAGAATCAATCGTGCCGCAATGCTCGCAGCGGATCCAGGCTCGCGGCGCGCCGGGCCGGCAGGTAGCACGCGAAGGCTGCGACTGCGGCGAGGATCAGCGGTAGCACCAGAAACGCGTAGGGATCGGACGCTTTCACGTTGAACAGCAAGCCGGCCATCGTCTTCGCCAAGGCATACGAAATCGGCAGCCCGATCGCCACGCCCAGCAGCGTCATGCGCATGCCGCCGTTCAACACGAGAGCGAGAATATCTTTGGTCTGCGCGCCTTGCGACATGCGGATGCCGATCTCGTGCGTCCGCTCGCTGACCGAATACGACATCACGCCGAAAATACCGACGCAAGCCAGCGCCAGCGCAATCACTCCCAGTACGGTCATCATCACCGCTATGTAAGCAATTCCGACGACCGCCTCGTTGATCAACTTGTCCATCGACTTGATGTTGTACATCGGCAGATTCGGATCGAGCGCCGCGATTTGCGTGCGTACCGTTGACACAAACTTCAGCGGATCGCCATTCGTCCGCAGCACGAGCGTGGTGAAGTAAGGCGGACTCTGGCGCACGGATCGGTAGATCGTCGGCGTATCTTCTCGCGAGATCCAGCTGTAATGCAGGTCGCCGACAACTCCAACGACGGTCAGCCACGGGTTTTCGGAATCCTCTTTGCCCACTTTAATTTTGTGACCGATCGGATTTTCACCGTTGAAATACTTCCGCACGAGACTCGTGCTGACCACCGCGACTTTTGCCGAGGTCGCCCCATCTGAGTCGAGCAGATAACGTCCGTCGCGCAGCCCCAGGTTCATCATGTGGAAATAACTCGGCGAAGTCGTTTCGATAATCGCGTCGCGGGTTTCATTGCGCTGCGTGAGGGGCCGCCCTTCGACCGCAAAACCCTGCGGATCGATATAGCCGCCGTCGGAGTAGGGAAGATGCGTGACGAGCGCCACTTCCTGAATTCCCGGAATTTCTGATACCCGCTCGCGCATCTGTTCATGAAAAGCCAAGCGCTGCGCTTCCGTGCCGTACTGCGTTTCGGGCAGCGACATGTTCATCGTCAGCATGGTCGATGGCGAATAGCTTTCATTGACGTTGAGCAAGGACTGGAAGCTGCGCACCAGCAGACCCGAGCCGACGAGCAAGACGAGCGCGAGCGTCACTTCGCCGATCACCAGCGCAGCGCGCATGCGATGCCGTCCGCGTCCGATGGAAGTTCCGCGTCCGCCTTCTTTCAGCGTGCCCGCGACATTCGTCTGCGAGCTGATCAATGACGGCGCGATGCCGGACAGAATTCCGCTCGCCACCGAGATGCCGATCGCGAAAAGGAACGCACCCGAGTCGAGCCGAATGGTTTTCCATCCGGCGACAAACTTCGCTACGTCCGGCGGCATGTGCGCGAGGATCATGTCGATGTTCCATTGCGCGAAAAACAGGCCGAGAATTGCGCCGCCGAGGGAAAGCAAGATGCTCTCCACCAAAAGCTGGCGCACGATTTGCCAACGGCTTCCACCCATCGCCGACCGAATCGCAAACTCGCCGGCACGTCCGGTAACCCGCGCGAACTGCACGTTCGCGACATTGGCGCAGGCGATAAGTAAAACGAATCCGACGGCGCCCAGCAGCAGGACCATGTATTGCTTGGTGAGATCGCTCGTCATGTAATTTCGCAAAAGCGTGGGAGCGATGCGAAAGCCGCGGTTCGTGTCGGGGTAGGCTTCCGCTTGCTGGTGCGAAATCCCCTGCATTTCGGCGGTTGCCTGTTCAAAGGAAACTCCGGGTGCGAGCCTTGCAATCGGAAAGAGCCAGCGATTGTCGCGGCGCCCGCGTTCCTTGGTGTCAAAAGCCATCGGCAGCCACGCTTCGGCGGGCATCGGATAGTCGAAGCCTTTTTTCATTACGCCGACGACGGTGAAACTCTTTCCGCCAACCTTGATGTTTTTTCCGAGAATACTTGGATCGGAGGCATAGCGCTGTTCCCACAGCGCGTGACCCAAAATGATTTCCTGCTCCTTGCCGACTTCTTCCTCTTCGGGCAAAAACGCGCGGCCCATGGCAGGGTGCACGCCAATTGTCTCGAAGAAATTAGCCGGGACGTGAAACGCCTGAACTTTTTGCGGTTCGTTGTCTCCGGTGAGATTCACTTCATCCCATTGGTAGGCGGTGACTTGATCGAATGACTTCGCCTGTTTCTTCCAGTCGAAGTAGGTCGCGGGAGCAATGGGAACGAAATCGACGGCGCCGAACCCGCCACCGTCGCTTTGGCTGTGCTTGTCGAGCAGCGCGATGTAGCGGTCGGCATTCTCGAAGGGAACTGGATGCAGCAGGAACGCCTCGGCCATGCTGAAGATGGCGGCGTTCGCGCCGATTCCGAGCGCCAGCGCGACGATGCAGACCAGCGAGACGAGCCGGTTCTTCATTAACATCCGAACGCCGAAACGCACATCTTGCCAGAGCGCTTGCATCGTTCCTCCCTACGAGTGCGCGGTGCGCGCGGCTCGCCTAAGGGACTAACGTACTTTTGCCGGAATTGTTTCCAGCAATCTGACTCATACGTTCTCGACCCGAAAGTATCTGCTGAAAGATCCCGAATGCAGCAAAGGCGCGCCGGAGCGCGCCTTTGCTACCAATTTTATTCGATTCCACCTGAGCGAATTGCCTTCACTCGGTGAGCGCCTTGAGCCTTACGCTCCGACGCGGGCTTCTTGCGTTTCTTCGACGATGCGGCCGTCGAAGAGGTGAATGGTGCGCTCGGCGAAGTTTGCGTAGCGCTGGTCGTGGGTCACCATGCAGATCGTCGCGCCGTTGCGATGCAGGTCGCGGAGCAATTCCATCACGGCTTCGCCGTTCTTGGAGTCCAAGTTTCCCGTGGGCTCGTCGGCCATCAGGATGAGGGGATCGCCGACCAACGCGCGGGCCACGGCCACACGCTGTTGCTGACCGCCCGAGAGCTGCGAGGGATAGTGGCGAAGGCGGTGCGCCATGCCGACGCGCTCCAGCGCGTTCTGCACCTTTTGCTTGCGCTCGCTCGAGCTGGTGCCGCGATAGGTGAGCGGCAGCTCGACGTTTTCGTATACCGTGAGATCACCGATCAGGTTGAATGCCTGGAAGATGAAGCCGATCTCGCGATTGCGGATGCGTGTGCGCTCGCTGATCGATAGATTCGCCACCGGCTGGCCGTTCAGCTCGTAGATGCCGTGGCTGGGCGAATCGAGCAATCCGAGGATCGAAAGGAGCGTCGATTTGCCGCAACCCGACGGGCCCGCGATCGAGATGTAGGTGCCTTTCTTGATCTCGAGGTGAATTTCCTCGAGGGCGTGTGTCTCGACCTCATCGGTCATAAACACTTTTTTGACGCCTTCCATCTTGATCAGTGTCGGTGCGTTTGGATCGAGCATGGGCTCTCCTTGAGTCTAGAAACTGGAAACTGGAAAATCGAAAACCTGAAACCCGAAAAATGGCGACATAAGGTCGCCTCTACAAGATTGCGACGAATCGGCGAAGCTGAAATCGACACACTGTCGTCTTCTAAAGAGCTAGACGATGTATAGACGACAAATGTTCCTAAAGTTCTCGTACTGGTACCCATTTTGATTGCGTCACTCATAGCGAAGGGCCACCAGAGGACTGACCCTCGTCGCCCGCCTTGCCGGTATATAGGCTGCGGCCAACGCGACCAGGGTTATAAAGACCAGCGAGACGCCAACTGTGGCTGGTTCGAAAGCCTTGACCCCGTACAGCATCGAATTCAACAACTTGCCTAGCCCATATGTCAATGGGAGACCAATAACCACGCCGATAAGGAGCAGCCAGGACATCTCGCCCAGGATCATTTTGCCGACGTTGCCGGCGTCGGCGCCGAGGGCCATGCGAATGCCGATCTCGCGGATGCGCTGCGTGACGCCGTAGGCCAGCAGGCCGTAAATGCCGATGGCCGCGAGCAGGGCGGCCAATCCGCCGAAGATTTCGGACAGGCTGGCGATCAAGCCGATCATTGGCGAGCTGGCGGTCGATCTGCGCTTCGAACGTGCGCAGGCCGGTGAGAGGCAAGCTCGCATCGAGTTCGTTGACGACGCTTCGAACCGAGTTCGAAAGCTGGGTTGGATCTTGTGTGGTTCGAATGTAATAGGTGAGGCGGCCGTTGTTCGCTTCCTGCGCATAGGGCGCGTAGACGAACGGCTTGATCTCCTCGTCCTTCACGCCTTCGTGGTGGCTATTTTTTACGATTGCCACGATTTCCATGTCGGGAGGATGGTCGGTGGAATAGCCGAAGCGCAAGTGGTGGCCGATGGCGTTGCCGGCAGGGAAGAACGCTTTTACGAACGCTTCGTTGACGATGACGACTTTGGGGCTGCCCATCACATCGGCGCGCGTGAATTCGCGACCAGCGAGGAGCGGAATGCCCATGTTGGAGAAGTGGCCGGGGCCGACGGCGTTGCGGAGAACGTGTTTTGTGCCGCGTTCCTCGACGGGTTCGCCTTCGACGTCCACATTGGAGCCGCGGTCGCTGTAGCTGATCAAGGTTTCGGCGGCGCTGCTGACGGAGCGAACTCCCGGAAGCGCGGCAAATCGTTCGTCGAGATTGCGGAAGAGAGCGATGGCGCGTGCGTCGTCGTATCCGAGAAGCTTGGGAGCGACCGTGAATTCGAGCATGTGATCGGTGCGCAGCCCGAGGTCCGTGTGCTGCGCGTTAAAGAGACTGTGCGCGAATGCGCCTGCGGCGGTCACGAGCAGCAACGTCAGTGCGACTTGGCAAATCACGAGTCCTTGGCGCAGGCGCTGGTGGCTCGTGCCGAGCGATGTCGTGCCCGCCTGCTCTTTGACGCTGGAGACCAATTCATTGCGCGTGGCGCGGAGAGAGGGAGCCACTCCGAAGAGTGCGACGCAAACGGCTGCGACCAGGAACGTGAAAGCCAGCACCGCCGGATTCAGGCTGCCGGACAGTCCTTCAGCGATTCCATTTTCAGTGGCGAACTTCGCGAGAGTCGAGCTGGTCCAGGAAGCGATCAGAAGTCCGAGGATCGCGCCTGCGCCGCCCAAAAGAATCGACTCGATCAGTAGCTGGCGCACGAGCTGGAAGCGGCTTGCTCCGAGCGACAAGCGGATGCCGATTTCGCGCTGGCGCGACGCTGCGCGAGCCGTGAGAAGGCCCGCGATATTGGCGCACGCGATCAGGAGAACGAGGCCGACCATGCTCATCAACGCAATGACTTGGTTCCCGCTGTCGTGCATGAGCTGCGGGCGGCCGTGCGCCCCGGTACGGAGAATCATTTTGCGCGCGAGAAATTCCGCCTGCTCTTTGTCGTTCCAGCCGGTGAAGAGCGGCAACTCATCGTGTAGAAGCGCACTGAACGCGGGCTGCAACCCGGCCGAAGCCTGCTGCACGGACATGCCGGGCTTTATGCGGCCGATCAACTTGATCCAATTGTCTTTGTGAGTCGTGAGATCGCGCGCCGGTGTATCCAACAACGCGACCATTGTGATCGGCAGATAAAGTTGCGAGTCGTAGCCGGGTTGCGTGCCTTCGAAGCTCGGGTCGGTGACGCCGACGACGGTCATCGGCTTGTTGTTGACGAGAATGCCTTGATTCAGGATGGCGGGATTGCCGCCGAAGCGGTTCTTCCAGCAGCCGTAAGAGAGCACCACGACGGGGGCGCCGCCCGGAGCGGTCGTGTCTGCGGGCTCGAGCGTGCGGCCCAAGGCCGGCTTGACGCCCAGTGTTTCGAAGAAATTTCCAGAGACGACGTATGCGTCGGCTTGCTCGGTGTGGCCGCGATAGGTCAGCGCCGTCGAGTAGGGCGACATTGCGGCGAGGCCCGAGAAGACCGGGTTGTGGTCGCGCAGTTCCAGATATAGAGGGTAAGAAAACGCTTCGGCGCCTTCTTCGCCCGGGGCGTTGTCTTCATCCGAGCCGACGTGTCCCTGACGCGGGCCGGGGGAATAGAGAAGGACGAGTTGATCGGGATTCGGTACGGGCAGACGGCGCAGGATAACCTGCTGAAGAATCGTGAAGATACCGGCGTTGGCGCCGATTCCGAGGGCGAGGGTGAGAATGGCGATGGCAGTGAATGCCGGGTTTTTGGCCAGCATTCGAACACCGAACCGAACATCGCGCCACAGGCCGTTCACCACTTCTCCTTCGAATCCGTAGAAGAGAACCGTCCGTTGGTGTAATGACGTTGCCGGGGCCTAAATCGTTTTCAAGAAATCGGTGAAAATCTGAAACTTCAGAAGCGCTTTTCGGGCGTTGGGTTGTCACCCACTACCCGTTGTCTGCTATTCGCTATCCGCTATTCGTACCGGAGCGCCACCAGCGGATCGACACGGGTCGCGCGGCGCGCAGGGACGTAGCAGGCGACGACGGCGACCACTGCAATCAGGACCAGGCCGACCAAGTAAATCGCCGGGTTCGACGCCTTCACGCCGAAGAGCAGCGACTCGCTGAGCCGCGCGAGCACGTACGCCAGCGGCAGGCCGACAACGACTCCCGCGATCAGCATCGAGCCGACTTCCTTGACGATCAACAGGCGGATGTCGCCGGATTCGGCGCCGACGGCCATGCGAATGCCGATTTCGCGCGTGCGCTGCACGACGAGAAACGCGAGCACGCCGTAGATGCCGAGTGCCGCAAGCAACGCGGCAAGCCCAGCGAACGCGCCGGAAAGCACCGCGACCATGCGCGCGCTGAACAAATCTTCCTCGACGACCCGGTCCAGCGTCTTGAGGTTGTAGACCGGAAGATTGGCGTCGGTATCGCGCACGACCGACTGCATCGCCGAAGCCAACTGCAACGGGTCGCGCTCGGTGTTCACGTAGAAGCTCATGCCGTCGAGCGATTTCATCTGCGAGTACGGTAAGTAGATGTAGGGGTTCGGCGTGATCGACTTGACGTGATCTAGATTGATGTCGCGAACGACGCCGACGACTGTGATGTCGGGCTTGACCTTGTCGCCGCCGCCGAAGCAGAACTTCATGCCGATCGGGTTGCGTCCAGGGAAGAATCGCTTGGCGACGGTTTCGCCGATGACCGCCACTTTCGGAGCGGCTGTGTTGTCGGCTTCGGTGATGTCGCGGCCGGAGATGAGCGGGACGCCGAATGTCGAAAAGTAGGCCGGACCGGCAGCGATGAAGTTCACGGTTTGCTGGTCTTCGGGGACTTCGGCGCCGCCTTCGGCGGTGATGTTGGCGCCGGCGGTATCGCCCGTGAGCGCGCCGAGTTCGGACGAACTGACGGCGTGGACACCGGGAAGCGCTGCGAGACGCTGCCGCAACTGGTCGACAAGACGAATCGTTCGCGGAAGATCGTAGCCGTTAAGCGAAGGCGCAATCGTGAAGCTGATGACGTGCTCGGTGCGCATGCCCAGATCAACGTTGCGGAGATTCCAGAGCGTTTTGGTGAAGAGCGCGGCCCCGGCGAGAAGCAGCAATGTGAATGCGACCTGGCCGGCGACGAGGATCTTGCGGAATCGCACATGAGCGACGCTGGCGGAAGACGTCGAGCCCTGATCCTTGATGACGTCGGTGACCGAATTGCGCGTGACGCGCCAAGCGGGAAGAACGCCGAAGAAAATTCCAGAGAGCAGCGTCGCTGCGATGGCATAGAGAAGCACGGATGGATCGAGCTGCGCCTTCAGGCCGTCAACGCCTGTGTTTGCGACGACGATGGGGATCAGCTCGGAGATCAGCCACGAACCGATAGCGATGCCGACCACTCCGCCGGCAACCGCGCAGAGCATGCTTTCAATGACGAGCTGGCGCACGATGCGGCCGCGCGTTGCACCCATGGCGCAGCGTATGGCGAACTCGCGTTGGCGAGCTGCGCCGCGCGCGAGAAGCAGATTCGCGACGTTCGTGCACGCGATGAGAAGCACCAGCGCAACCATCGCGAAGAGAATGATCAACTCCGGGCCCGAGTCGCGCTGCGCGACGTTGCGCCCGCGTGCGCCCGTTTCGAGCACGATTTGCTTCGCGAGGAATGCTTGGCGCTTTTGTTCGTTGAAGCTGGTTTTGGCGACGTTTTCTTCGAGAAGCGGGTGATAAGCGGCGTTGAGTCCGGTGCGTGCTTGCGCGTCGCTGACTCCGGGCGCGCGGCGGCCGAGCACCTTCATCCAGTAATCGTTCCACTCGGTAAGCGCGCCGTCGTCGAATGTCATTTGCTTGGCCATCGACATTGGGACGAAGACGTCTGACGTTTGGCCGACTTGCACGCCGGTGAAACCGTTGCGTGAGACGCCGACGATCGTCATCGGCACGTTGTTGACGAGGATCGTCTTGTTGAGAACGCTGGGATCGCCGGCGAAATGGCGCGTCCAGTAGGTGTAGCTGAGAACGGCGAGTTGATCGCCGCCCGGAGATTTGTCGTCTTGCTGGCTGAAAACGCGGCCGATCGCCGGCGTGACGCCGAGGACATCGAAATAATTTCCGGTGACGAGTTCGAGGCGGCCGCGCTCGGTTTGCCCCTGCGAGGCAAGGCTCGCGTCGGACGACGATCGCGCGATCAGGCCGATCACACCGGACGCGCCATCGCGCAGGCCTTTGTACATCGGATAAGAGAAAGATTCGGAGTCGTCGCCGTCGCTGGAGACGCGGCCGCTCTTTGGTCCCGGCCCGTGGAGGACGACGAGTTCGCTCGGGTTGCGCACAGGAAGCCGGCGCAGCATGATTTGGTCCATCAAGCTGAAGATTGCGGTGTTCGCGCCGATGCCGAGGGCCAGCGTGACGACCGCGATGATCGTGAAGCCGAGATTCTTGCCGAGGACTCGAAGGCCGAAGCGAATGTCTTGCCAGAGTGTGTGCATCGTGTGAGCTTACTCGTTTCTGAGCGCGACGAGCGGATCAGCGTTCGCCGCGCGCCATGCGGGGATGTAGCAGGCCAAAGTCGCGACGGCGATGAGCGCGAGCGCCACACCGGCGAACGTGAGCGGGTCGGTCGCGCTGACGCCGAAGAGCTGATTTTTCAGCACGCGCGAAATCGCGAGCGTGCCTGCGAGGCCCACCACGATTCCCGCCAAAGCGAGTGTGATGCCGCTGCGCAGAACCATGCCGATGATGTCGCCGCGCTCGGCGCCGACCGCGACGCGGATGCCGATTTCGGTGCGGCGCTGCTCGACGCTGTAAGAGATGAGGCCGAACAGGCCGACGGTTGCCAGCAGCAAGCCCGCGGCGGCAAAGACCGAAACCAGCACGCCCGTAAATTTTCGTTGGGCGACCGAGGCTTCAACGTAGTCGCGCATGTCGCGCGCTTTGTAGATGGGAAGCTCCGAATCGAGCGCGAGAACTTGCTCGCGGATCGCGGGCAGCAGGCTCATCGGCTCACCTTGTGCGCGAACGACGATATTCATCGCCCCAAGAGCGGCCTGGTCGTATGGGACGTAGCACTCCGCATCCGTGGCCTGCCACAGATTGCGATGGTGCACGTCACCTACGACGCCGACAATTTCACGCATCTTTTCCTCACCCGTGTCGGCTACGCCGGGTTTGATGTGCTTGCCGACCGGGTTTTCGTTCGGGAAGTAGCGGCGAGCCAGCGCTTCGTTGATGAGCACGACCTGCGCGGAGCTTCTTTGGTCGCGAGGCGTGAAATCGCGGCCCGAGATCAGAGGGATACGCATCGTCTTGATGTAATCCTGCGCGACGATGCGGAAGTGCACCCGTGGCTGCTCGCTCTTGGCGACCGGGCGGCCCTCGATTTCGAACGATGTGCGGATGATGTCGTCACCCATCGGCAAAGGGAGAACGGCACTCGCGCTTTGCACGCCGGGAACTGCACGGACGCGCTCGAGCAGCTCGCGGAAAAAGATGATCGACTGCTCGGGCTTGCCGTAGCGCGCGTCCGGCAAATCGAGATTGAACACCATGACGCCGTTGGGATCGAAGCCGGGCGATTGGCGGGTAAGGTGAATCATGCTCTCAACCAGCAAACTGGCGCCGACGAGCAGAATCACCGCAAGCGAAACTTGAGCGACAACCAGCATGTTTCGAGCGCGCGAGGCGCGCTTGCTGTCGGAATTGGCGCGACCGCCCTCTTTGAGCGAAAGAAAAAGATTGAAGCGCGACGCGTGCCATGCGGGAGCCATGCCAAAAAGTACGCCGGTGAGAACGGAGACGCCGAGCGTGAAAGCGAGCACGCGGAGATCGATGCCGGCTTGCGCCAGGCGCGGAATTTTTAGAGACGGCAGGCCAGCGAGCAGTGTCGTACCCCAGACGGCGAGGAAGAGGCCGAGGAATCCGCCGGCAAGTGCAAGCAAGACGCTTTCGGTCAGAAGTTGACGCAGGACCCGAGCGCGGCCCGCACCCATCGAAGCGCGGATGGCCATCTCGCGCTGGCGTCCGGCGGCGCGTGCGAGCAGCAGATTCGCCGCATTCGAGCACGCGATCAAGAGCAGAAAGCCCACGGCACCGACCACCATCAGCAACACGGGGCGCACGTCGCCGACCATTGCTTCGATTTGCGGACGCACCGTCAAGCTGAGATGCCCGTTCGAGTCGGGATATTGTTTCTCGAGAGCAGCGCCGATCGCGTTGGCGTCGGCATCGGCCTGTTGGATTGAAATTCCGGGTTTGAGGCGGCCAATGACGCTGAGAAAATGCGCGCCGCGCTCCGACGTTATCGGCGGATCGGTGCCATTGCCAACCATTTCCACGCCAACGGTCGTCCAGAGTTCAGGCGCTTGTGCGGTGAGCAGAAACTGGAAGTTCGCCGGCATCACTCCGACGACGGTGTACGCCTTGGCGTCAAGCGTGATTGTGCGGCCGACGATGTCGGGGTTCGCGCCGAAATGCGACGTCCACAGGTGATGGCTCAGAATCGCGACGCGCGTGCCGGGCTGATCTTCGGAGGCGATGAAAGTGCGCCCGAGTAGTGGCTGAGCACGCAGGATATCGAAGATATTCGCGCTGACGACGCTCGCATCGATATGGAGAGGTTCCCCGGAACCTGTGAGCGTCGATGTGCTTCTGTCATAGATGCCGGCCGATTCGAGCGTGCGATTTTGCGCGCGGAAGTCGCCGAAGTCGGGGTAGCTCAGCGTGCGATGCATATCGCCGAGGTGTGCATCGGTGCCTTGAATGGCGACCAGCCGCTGGCTCTCCGAAAAGGGAAGCGGCTCGAGAATCACCGCGTTGACGATACTGAAGATCGCGGTGTTCGCGCCGATGCCGAGCGCAAGCGTCAGCACTACAACCGCGGCGAAGCCCGGCTGTTTCGCGAGCACACGAAATGCGTAGCGAATGTCCTGCCACAGGCTATTCATCGGGCTATCGCTCCACGATCGAAACCACGAGTTATATGAAGTTGCGATTGGTTCAGTGAAAGTTTCGTCGGTCCCGGCGGCGCGTATTCAACGTTGAATATGCGCTACAGACGCACACATCTGTCGAAGCGCCTCGCTTTTACTTCAGCCGAATGCGATCGACGTTGTCCCACTGCGACATATCCGACAAAATCACTTTGTCGCCGACCTTCAACCCGCTCAAAATCTCCACCGTGTTCACCGAGTTGCGCCCCAGCTTCACGTTGACGCGCTCCGCATCGGTATCGTCGGGCATAACTTTGAAGAGGCTGATCGTCGCATCGGTCTGACCGTGCACTGGGCGGCCAACATACAAAACATCTTTCAGATTTTCGAGCGTGATCGTCCCATCGACGCTGAGGTCGGCGCGCGCCCCAAGCGGAAGCGGATCGTCGATGCCGACATCCACAGTGACCGTGCCGTTGACAACCGACGGGTCGATGCGGATGACGTGCCCATTCACGATGCCGTTGCGCGTATCGATCGTGGCGCTCTGCCCGATCACGATGTCTTTCGCCTGTGTTTCCGCGATCTTCACTTCGGCTTTCAATTTTTTCGGATCGGCAACGCGCGCGATGTTCGTGCCCACCGCTACGCTCTGCCCAACGTCCACCGGCAGCAACTGCAACACGCCGGTGATGCCCGCGCGAACATGCAGCGCTTCGGCCTGGCTCTTGCGCAGGTTATACATCGCGCGCGCCTGTTCCAGGTGCGCCTGCTGCGCTTGCAGCCGTGCTTGCGCGGAATCGGCTGCTACACGCGTGCGCTCTTCTTCGAGGTCGAGCCGGATTTTGAGCTGGTCTTCCCGGACCTTCGACAATTTCTGGGTGACGTCGGCGTAAATGCCTTCCTTGAAGAGCTTCTCATCGACATCGTGCTGCAGCTTGGTCTGTTCGTAATCGCTGCGCACGCCCGCTTCGATCGCTTTTTGATTCATGAGCTCGCTGTTGACTTGCACTCTCAGGTTGGCAAGATCGGCTTCGGCGCCTTTGAATTGATATTCCGAGTCAACCAATGTTTGCGCCACGGCGGGATCGGACATTTCCAGAATGACGGTGTTGGGTTCGACCAGATGGCCCGGGCGAATCACAATTTTATCGACGCGCGCGGTGGTCTGCGCCGCAATCCAGTGAATATCGAGAGGTACGAGCGTACCCAGGCCGCGCACTTCGCGCAGCATCGGGCCGCGCTTCACGGTGTCGGTCCAGACCGTGCCTTTATCCACTGACGGCGCCGCGGGCTTGAGCCGCGACAGCCCCAGCGTGACGCCGGCAATCACCACGACGGCGACGATAACGTAGGCGGCTCGCTTGATTTTTTTTGCTTTTGCGTTTGATGGTCGTTGTATGTCCATATAGGTTATCGCGTACTACTGAAATCGCACGCGGGCTGCCCCGCGCGGCCTCGGTCTAAACCGATTGCCTTCAATTGGTTATGACTGTTGGAGCCTCGTTGAAAATAGCACCAATGACCGAAAATGGGAATAATTGTCCCACGAGCGAACATGGAGGTGGGCATTCCGGCACGATTCGTGCTCGCTGTTTTGGCTGCGCTTTTGTACGGGCGCAGCACCGCTGCGCCCCACGTCCGCACGGTGTAGGCTTCGTTGCAGGCCACCACAATCTCAATCGTATCCATTCGCTCGCTGGGCGCTCCTCTTAATAAACGTCAAACGGCGCCCGATTGTTCCGCTGCCGCCTCATCGCCGCTTTCGCCGGAACTTTGCCGTCGATTTCGGGGAATTGCAGAGATGACGATAGCTCATCGTGTTCGAACGCTGCGTCGATCAGCCCGTCCAACATTACGACGCGTAGTTGCCAACACGTGCGAAGAAACCCTCCCGTTGAAAACAGCGTCCATTATTACAGTTCATACCTCTCACACACGGGAACGGAGCTTCGCATGAGAATAGACGTTAATCGCCTGGCGATGGTCTTGTCTGCCGGCGCTTTGCTCGCGGTATTTTCGGCAGCTTCGGCGCTCCCGGCTGCGGCTCGCTCAAGTTTTACGCAAGATCAGCCGCCACAGGGCGGCGGCCGAGGCGACGAACGGCGTCTGCCTCTATTCGGCAAAATCACCGCGCTGCGCGACAATTCGATGGACGTCCTCGACACCAACGGCGACACCATCGCCGTGAAATTTAACGGCCAGACGCAATTTCGGAAAGATCGCCAGCCCGCCAAACGTAGTGACTTCAAGGTGGGCGACATTATTTTAGTCCGCGGACAGGAAGCGGCCGACCACAGCTGGACGGCGGAAGTCGTCGCTGCGCGTTCGCTGAATGGCCAAGGTGGACCGGGTGGCCGCGGCGGCCCAGGCGGCGGTGGTCCGGGCGGCGGCCGCGGCGGATTTCAGCAGCAGGGAACGCTCGGCAAAGATTATGTCGCGGGCGAAATCAAAAATGTCGATGCGCCAAAGCTCACCGTGCTGCGCTCCGACAACGTCACCCAGACTTTGGAATTGAACGAAGAAACTTCGATGCGCAAGGGGCGCGACTCCATCACGATGGCCGACATTCAGCCGGGCGATCACGTCTTCGCGCGCGGCGCCGTCGAAAATAATGTCTTCGTGCCGAAGACCGTGGTGGTGGTCGGTCCCGAGCAGTGGAAGCGCATGCAGGAATTCGGCAATCAAGCGCGCGGTGAAGGCGGCGGCCGCCGTCGCCAGCAGGGGGGCCAATCGCAAGAGGGAAGTTCCGGCGCGGCTGACGCGCCGGCGCCGGCCGCAGCGCCGCCGACGCCTCCGTCGCCGAACCCGCCGTCACCCGCGCCAAGTCCGGCCCCAGCTCCGACGCCGCAATTTGGGCAACAGTTGACGCCGCAAATGGAGCTTCATCGTTGAAATTTTTCGGCCCGATCCCAATCTCCGCATTCGCGTGTTTGTTCGGTGCGCTTTTGCTTTGCTCGGCTTCGGTGCGCGCGCAAGATCGGCCGCCTATGCCTCCGCCCGCATCTGCTCCAACGGCCCAGCCCCAACCTCAATCTGACTCGCCACAGCAGCAACAACCCGCGCCTACTGATTCCGCTGCGCCGACCGATACCGCGCCAGCTCCGCCGCAAACGCCAGCCGCCTCGCCGGCAACAGCGCCCGCGCCAACATCCTTCGAAATCAGCGGCATCGTCAAATCCGGCAAAACTCCGCTTCCCGGCGTTACCGTCACCGCCGCCAACACCCTCACCGGCAAAAAATATTCCGTCGCCACCGCACTCGACGGCAGCTACAAATTCTCCGGCCTCGCGCGCGGACGCTACGTCGTGCGCGTCGAGTTCATGGCGTTCGCGCCGCAAACCCAGGAGATCGTCCTCAAGCCCGACACGCCCACCGGAAAATTCGACGCCGAGATGATTCTCGCGTCGCGACAAGCCGAACAATCTCCCGCGGCATCGGCAATCGCGGCACTCACTGCCGGCCGCGGCTTTCAAAGCCTCTCGCTAGAAAATTCGCTCTCCGCTTTGGAAGGCGGAGCGGCCGGTGGTGCCTCCGCATCAGGCGCAGCCGGGGGCGCGAGTTCCAGCGACATCGCAACGCTACCGATGGGCGGCGCCGGCGCCGACGCGGCCAACGAATCCGTCAGCATCTCTGGCGCGCAAGGCCGCAGCCAGGATTTCGGCGGCGGCAGCGAAGACGAACTCCAATCGCGCATCGAAGAATTTCGCCAGCGCGCCCAAGCCGCTGGACTCATCCCCGGCGGCCAAACGCAAGGCGGCGCCGGTGGCGCAGGCGGTGGACCCGGCGGCGGCTTCGGCGGGCCCGGTGGATTCGGTGGCGGCGGCCCGATCGCCATCGGTCGCCTCGGACGCGGCTTCAACGTCAACCAGCCGCACGGCTTCCTCTATTTTTCCGACGACAACGCCAATTTCGACGCGAAGCCCTATTCGCTCACCGGCATTCAATCCGAAAAAGCCAGCTACAATTTCGCGCGCTTCGGTGCCAACGTCGGCGGCCCGCTCAACATTCCGCACATTTTCAACGGCGGCAGCAAGACGTTCTTCTTCATCGGATGGAACGGCTCGCGCGGCAGCACGCCCTACGATGCGTACTCGACCGTTCCAACCGCCGCCGAACGCGTCGGCAATTTCTCCGGCGCGACATATAATGACGGCTCGCCCGTTCAAATTTTCAATCCAGCCACCGGCGCGCAGTTCGCCTTCAACGGCCAACCCAACGTCATCAATCCCGCCTTAATCAGCGCGCAAGCGAAAGCTTTGCTCGCCTACATCCCGCTGCCCAATCTCGACACCACGACGCAAAACTTTCACTACGTCACCAACGACGACAGCAACACCGACGCGATCAGCCTGCGTCTGATCCACAATTTCGGCGATTCCAGCGGCCTATTCGGTGGAGGCGGTGGTCGCGGCGGCGGAGGCGGTGGTGGCGGAGGCGGCGGCCGTGGTCGTCGCGCGCAAAACAACATCAACTTCGGCCTCAACTATTCGCGCAACGATTCCGCTCTCGTGAATCCATTCCCATCGCTCGCCGGAAACACCAACACGCAAGGCCTGCAAGCCAACGCCGGCTGGACCTACGGCAACGGCCGCCGCACCAACATTCTCCGCTTTACCTACAATCACAATCACGTTTCGACATCGAATCTTTATTCCAACAATACCGACGTCGCCGGCCTCGCCGGAATCACCGGCGTCTCCACTGATCCGTTCGACTTCGGCATTCCCGGCATCAGCTTCAACTCGTTCAGCGGCCTCACCGACCCCACGCCGCGCCGCGAACTCGATCAGACCTACACCATTTCCGACACGCTCTCGTGGTATCGCGGCAAACATAATTTTCGTTTCGGCGGCGACTATCGCCGCATCTTGCAAAGTTTCCGCTCCGCGCAAAATGCCGAGGGCTCTTTCGTCTTCACCGGGCTCGAAACTTCCGCGTTCGCTCCCGGCGGCACGACGCCGGTCACCAACACCGGCTACGACTTCGCTGATTTCCTGATCGGTACGCCGCAGCAAACCACTCTGCAATCGGGCACAAATTCCTACGACTTCGCGGCGAACTCCTTCGATCTTTTCGCGCAAGACGACTGGCGCATTCTGCCCAAGCTTTCGTTGAATCTCGGTTTCCGCTACGAATACAACGGCCCGTTCACCGAAGCGCACAATCGCATCGCCAACCTCGACGTCGCCAATGGTTTCACCGGAGCGTCCGTTGTGCTTCCCGGCCAGTCGGGAGCTCCCGCATCGCTGCTGCATCCCGATCGCAATGATTTCGCGCCGCGAATCGGCATCGCGTGGCGTCCGCTCAAAAACACCGTCATCCGTACCGGCTACGGCATCAACTACAATCTTGCGCAGTACGCCAACATCATTCAGAATTTCGCGTTTCAGCCGCCGTTCGCCGAAACTGCGACCAACGTCGCAAGCGCAGGCACGCCGCTCTCGCTCGCCAACGGTTTCCCCGTGATTCCGCCGGGGCTCGTCACCAACAATTTTGCGATCGATCCGAACTATCGCCTCGGCTACGTGCAGATCTGGAATCTCGACATTCAGCGCACGCTGCCGCACGGATTTTTGCTCAACGTCGATTACAACGGCTCAAAGGGCACGCGGCTCGACACCGAGCGCGCTATCAATGAAATCGCTGGCCTTCAGCCGTTCATCTACGAATCATCCGCGGGCAATTCCGTTTTTCACGCGGGCTCGGTTCGCCTCCGCAAGCGCCAGGCACATGGCATCAGCTACGGAGTGGTCTACACGTTTTCGAAATCGATCGACGACGCCTCGTCGATCGGCGGTGGCGGCGAAGTTGTCGCACAAAATCCATTCGACATCGCAGCCGATCGTGGTCTTTCGAGCTTCGATCAAAAACACAAGTTCACCGGCAACTGGATCGCGGAATTGCCGTTCGGCGAAAATCACCGCTACCTGCAACGCGGCGCGCTGTCCCACATTCTCAGTGCGTGGTCCCTCAGCGGTGATTTCACGGTTGCCAGCGGACTTTGGTACACGCCGCGCGTCCTCGGCAACTCGCTCGACATCGATCGCGGCGTCAGCGGTTCGCTCCGCGCCGACGTGACCGGCGCGCCGATCTCGCTCTCGAATCCTTCCGCGTCGCAGTGGTTCAACACCGCCGCGTTTTGCGCACCCACAACTTCAGCTGGCACAACGAACACCTGCGTCAATCCCAACGGCACATCATTCGGTGACGCCGGCCGCAACATCATCGAAGGCCCGAGCCAATTCGTGATGGACATGTCGCTCAGCAAAACGATCACGGTGAAAGAGTCGCGCGCTCTCGAGTTCCGTATCCAGGCCGCCAACATCTTCAACTTCATAAACTATGCGTCGATCAACACCGTCGTGAACTCTTCGCAATTCGGCGAAGTCACCTCCGCCGGCGCGACCCGCCGCGTAACCCTAATCGCGAGGTTCCGCTTCTAATGCGCAACTCTCGACAATCCGGCGGTCTCACGAAATTCTCCGCCGTTCTGATGGCGTTTCTCGCTGCTGTGAGTGTTGTGTTGCCGTTGCGCGCCCAAGACGCCCCCCAACAACCTCAATACCGCATGCACGTCACCTCCGAGCTCGTCCTCGTCAACGTCGTCGCCCGCGACCGCCACGGCAATCTGATCCGCGATCTGAAAAAGACCGACTTCACCCTCACCGAAGACGGCAAAAAACAAGACATCTCCACCTTCGATTTTGAAAACGTCGACGCACTCGCCACCGCGGGCGCAGCCGATACCACCATCACCGGCGCCGCTGGTAACGCACCGAACGCTGGCCTGCTCCACTCCTCGAACCCCGTTCAGATCGATGCGCGCGACCGCCGCCTCATCCTCTTGTTCTTCGATTTCAGCGGCATGGATCCCGAGCAAATCGATCGCGGCGTGGATTCCGCCACAAAATTCATCAAAGAAAAAATGCTCCCTGCCGACATGATCGCGCTCGTTTCGCTCTCGACGAACATGCATGTCGATCTCGATTTCAC
The DNA here is from genome assembly GCA_963785605.1 of uncultured Acidobacteriota bacterium. Classification (GTDB taxonomy): domain Bacteria; phylum Acidobacteriota; class Terriglobia; order Acidiferrales; family UBA7541; genus Acidiferrum. Next base: position 66,995 of record CAWAWE010000002.1, read on the forward strand.
CGACGACAAGAAGAAAGTCCTCTCGTCGCTGAGCGCCTACAGTTCCAGCCAGGGCCAGGGCTACGACGCAGGCGCCGAAGGTTCTTCCGAAGGCGCAGCCGAAACCGGCGGCTCCTTCACGCCCGACGACACCGATTACAACACCTTCACCGCCGATCGAAAACTTCTCGCACTCCAGTCGCTGATGCAGTCGCTCGGGAAAATCTCTCAGAAAAAATCGATCATCTATTTCAGCAACGGAATCACGCAATCCGGCGTCGACAATCAATCCGCATTGCGCGCCGCAACGGCCGCCGCGGTGAAAGCAAACGTCTCGATCTATCCGCTCGACGTGCGCGGCTTGCAGGCTTTCCCTCCGGGCGGCGAAGCGCAAAATGCGAGCCTGCACGGCCAATCCGCCTACAATGGCACCGCGATCTTCAACGATCTCAACGGCAACGCAAACTCGCAGGAAACGCTCTCGACACTCGCCGACGACACCGGCGGCAAAGCCTTCTTCGATTCCAACGATTTCAGCGGCGTGTTTGCGCAGGTGCAGAAAGACACGTCCGCCTACTACGTTCTCGGTTTTACCAGCACAAACCCCGCGAAAGACGGCCGTTTCCGCCATCTCAAAGTCGCTCTCAATCGCTCCGACGTAAAAGACATGAAACTCGAATACCGCTCCGGCTACTACGCCGGCCGCGACTTCCAGCATCTCAATCGCACCGATCGCGAGCAGCAACTCGATGACGAACTCGACGCGCAACTCCCGCAAACCGACGTCGCTGTCTACGCCGGCGCGCATTATTTTCGTCAGGACGATTCGCACTACTATCTCGGCGTCTCGCTCGTCATTCCCGGATCGCAGATTCCGTTCACGCAAGCGAAAGACAAAGACAACGCGACGATCGACGTGATCGGTGAAGCTTTAGCGAATGGAAAATTGCCAGTCGGGCATCAGCGCGACACAGTGAAACTCGCGCTCGACAGCGCGCAGCAAGTGCGCCGCAAAAATGTTCAGTACAACACCGGCTTCGTCCTGGCGCCAGGCGAATATCATTTGAAATTTATCGTCCGCGAAAATCAGTCCGGCCGCATGGGTTCGTTCGAGGCCGACGTCACAATCCCCGACCTGCGCAAAGCCCCTCTGCGCATGAGTTCCGTAGTGTTAGCGAATCAGCGCGTCCCCGCAAGCGGTGCCGCCACGAAAAAAGGTTTGCACCCGCTCGTGCAAAATCAGCAAGAGCTAGTCCCGAACATCACCCACGTTTTCACGCAAGACCAACATTTATATTTGCAGTACGAAGTTTACGACGCAGCGAATAAGCGCAAAGGCGGAACAGTCGCCGCGTCCGGTAGCGGCAACGGCGCGTTAGATGCGCTCCTCGGAGCCGCTGGCGCAAACGGTGGAACCGCCACCGCACCACAACCAAAGCCCGCAAAAGACGCCGTCCACGTTTTAACAAACATCGAATTCCTGCAAGGCAACACAAAAGTCTACGAATCAAAACAAATCGTCGCGAACGAATTGACCGCGCCCGACCGCAAAGCCGTCATCTTCCAGATCGACTTGCCGCTGCAATCCCTGAAGCCTGGCTTCTACACCTGCCAAGTCAACATCATCGACGACAACGCCGGAAACTTCGCCTTCCCGAGGTGGCCCATCTTGGTGAAGGAAGCTCAACCCGCAACGCCGCCATCCACTCCGTCCACAACGCCAATCCCATCCGGCAACTGACACGATTTCATCGCCGCCCACCATTGGTGTGCTGCCGTTGTAGGGGCGGGGTTTACTCCGCCCGGCGTCAACTCGCCCTCAACCGATCCGCCTTGGTAGCGCCGGCATCTTGCCGGCGTTTTTTCGATCGCTCGTTGCCAATTATGCGCCCAAAACTTCCTTCGCCGCGTGAAACGCCGAATTCGCCGCCGGCACCCCGCAATAAATCGCGCACTGCAGCAAAACTTCCTTAATCTCGTCCTTCGTCACGCCATTACTCAGCGCCGCGCGCACATGCAACCGAAATTCCTCCCCGCGATTGAGCGCCACCATCAGCGCCAGCGTAATCATGCTCCGCGTCGGCCGATCGAGACCGGGCCGCGACCAAATCTCTCCCCATGCATATCGCGTAATGAGCTCCTGGAACTCCTCGTTAAACTCATCGCGATTCGCCAGCGACCGATCGACATGCGCATCGCCAAGCACCTCGCGCCGAATCTTCAACCCCTGCTCGTATCTCTTCTTCTCGTCCATCAAGATCTCCTGCTTTATTTCTCTACGCCAAAAACTCCGCCACCGCCGCCGAATATTTCTCCCGCTGCTCGATGTTCGACAAATGCGAAGCATTCAACTCCACAAACTTCGATCCCGCAATGCGATCCGCGACAAATTTGGTGTCCACCGGCGTCGTCGCCGGATCATGCGTCCCCGCAATCACCAGCGTCGGTACGCGCACACCGCCAACCTTCTCGCGAAAATCAAACGCCCTCACCGCCTCGCAGCAAGCGATATATCCCGCAGCATCGCTCCGTTCAAACACGTTGCGAATCTTCTCGATCTCCGCCGGCGCCTTCGCCTGAAACTCCGACGTAAACCACCTATCGATCACAACCTTCGACACCGATTTCACCCCGCCCTTCGTCACCGCATCGATCCGCGTATTCCATCCATCGTCGTTGCCGATCTTCACCGCCGTGTTGCTCAACACGAGATTGCTCAACCGTTCCGGCGCATTCGCTCCCAGCCACATCCCCGTCTGCCCGCCAATCGAAAGCCCGCAATAATTTACTTTGCCCAATTTCAAATAATCCAGCAGCGCCACCGCATCTCGCCCCATCTGTTCAATCGTGTAAGGCCCCGCCGGCGAAGACGAACCCCCATGCCCGCGCTTGTCATATCGCAGCACGCGAAACCTCCTGCCGAAATCCGCAGCCTGTCCATCCCACATCGTGAGGTCCGTCCCCAGCGGATGCGAAAACACCAGCACCGCCCCCGTTTCGAGCCCCGACCACTCATACCGCATCCGCAACCCATTCAACTCCGCAAAAGCCATAACTCTCCTTCAAGCGCCAAGCCAAATTTCGGCAAGCTCATGTACGGGCGCAGCGCTGCTGCGCCCCATGTCCGCACGATGTCACCCGTCAATATCTCTCGCGACTTTCGTGCTTACTCCAACAACTCGATCGACAAACTCTTCCGCCATCCCCAAATATTGCCGCGCATCGAAAAATCCATCGATCTCTTCCGTCGAAAAATGTTTGCCGATGGAGGGTTCGCTGTGCACAACGCCGCGCAGATGCTTCCCATCCTTGCGCGATGCATTGCAAGCCGCTTCGACAGCTTCGTGCGCTTTCACCTTTCCGATTTTCTTCGCCAGAGCCATCGAAACCATTTCCGCGAATATCAAGCCGCGCGTTGCTTCGAGATTCGCGAGCATTCGCTCGGCATCGACGTCCAATCGCGGAACGAGCGCCGCCATCGTGTGCGCCGCGCCGCCGGCAAGCGAAACAATTTCGGGCAGCGTCTCCCATTCCGCGTGCCAGCCGCCCAGCCCGCGTTCATGCTCTTGCGGCATCGCCGCCAGCATCGTGCCCACAAGCCCCGGCACTCGCGTCGCCGCGGAAAGCACAGCGGCGCACGCCACAGGATTTCGTTTGTGCGGCATCGTCGAAGAGCCGCCCCGACCTTTTTCCGCAGGCTCGAAGACTTCCGCAACTTCGGTCTGCGACAAAAGCGAAATGTCCTTCGCAATTTTTCCGAGCGAGCCAACCAGCAAGCCGAGAGTCGCAGCAATCTCGGCGACGCGATCGCGATGCGAGTGCCAGGGAATTTCGGCGAGCGGCAGTTTCAGCTCTTGAGCGAGATGCTTGGCGACTTCATCGCTCTTTTCATTCAGCGCCGCAAGCGTTCCGACGGCGCCTCCGAATTGCAGCACCAAGCAGCGCGTTTGGGTTTCGCGCAGCCGCTCGCGATGCCGATCGACCGCGTCGAGCCACCCGGCAACCTTCGCGCCGAATGTCGTCGGCAACGCGTGCTGCATCCATGTGCGCCCGACCATCACGGTCGAGCGATGTTCGGTCGCAAGCTCGGCGAGTTCCTTCGCAAGTGTTTCAACGTCGGCCGCGATGCAAGTCAACGCACCGCACAGTTGCAGGATGAGACCGGTGTCGATAACGTCCTGGCTCGTCGCTCCCCAGTGCACATAGCCGGCAGCTTCCGCGTTATTTTTCGCGACGAGCGCGGTCAGCGCTTTGACGATCGGAATGGCGATGTTGCCGGAAGATTTCGCACCGCGCGCCAGTGCATCGAGATCGAAGAGGGGCGCTTTACACTGTTGCGAAATCGCTTGAACCGCGGTTTTCGGAATGACTCCGGCCTGCGACTCCGCCTTCGCCAGCGCCGACTCGAAGCTGAGCATCGCCTGAAGGCACGTCCGGTCCGAAAGCCACTTTTCAACTTCTTCGCTGCGAAACAATCCGTCGAGCAGATTCACTTAGGCTCTCTCACTTCAGATTCGCTTCAGACTTTCTCAATAATGAGCGCGATGCCTTGGCCGACGCCGATGCACATCGTGCACAGCGCGTATTTGCCGTTGGTTCGCATGAGTTGGTAAGTCGCAGTGGTGATGAGTCGCGCGCCGCTTGCGCCCAGCGGATGTCCTAACGCGATCGCACCGCCGTTCGGATTTACGTGCGCAGCGTCGTCTTTCAATCCGAGCTGACGCATCACTGCCAGAGCTTGTGACGCGAATGCTTCGTTGAGTTCAACAACATCCATCTGCTCGAGCTTCAATCCGGCCTTCGCCAAAACTTTCTTTGTGGCAGGAACCGGGCCGATGCCCATGACGCGCGGAGCGACGCCTGCGACTGCGGTGGCAACGATGCGAGCGCGCGGCGTCAGTCCATGTTTTTTCGCAGCGGCGTCCGATGCGATTAGCAACGGCGCACGCACCGTCGTTGATGCCGGAAGCATTGCCGGCAGTGATCGTCCCTGTTGGCTTTAACAACCGGCTTCAATTTCGCAAGCGCTTCTAGCGTTGTGTCGGGACGCGGATGCTCGTCTTTATCGACGGAGACGGGGTCGCCTTTTTTCTGCGGCACCGGAACGCCGACAATTTCTTCGGCCATGCGGCCGTCGCGAATCGCGGCGCTCGCCCGCTGATGGCTGCGCAGCGCGAACGCGTCTTGGTCTTCGCGCGAGATTTTATGTTCTTCAGCGACGTTCTCGCCGGTTTCGGGCATCGATTCCGTTCCGTATTTTGCTTTCAGCACCGGATTGATGAAACGCCAGCCCATCGTGGTGTCTTCGAGTTTTAGCGCGCGCGAAAATGCCGCGTCGGCTTTGCCCACAACAAACGGCGCGCGCGACATGCTTTCGACGCCGCCTGCGATGATGAGATCAGCTTCGCCCGATTTGATCGCGCGTGCCGCGGTTGCAACCGCGTCCATTGACGAGCCGCAAAGACGATTGACGGTCGAACCGGGAACTTCGACGGGAAGCCCTGCGAGGAGCAGCGCCATGCGAGCGACGTTGCGGTTGTCTTCGCCGGATTGATTGGCGCAGCCGTAGATCACGTCGTCGAGCGCGTTCCAATCGACGCCGCGATTGCGTGCGCCGAGTGCTTTGATTGGAATCGCTGCGAGATCATCGGCGCGGATAGCCGAGAGCACGCCGCCGTAGCGGCCGATCGGCGTGCGAATTGCGTCACAGATGTAAGCATTTTCCATGTTCAGTTTGAGGCCGCGATTGCGAGCGAACGGCTATAGTAACATCGAGCACCAGCGACGCGCCCGCGATCGGCGCGCTCCGAACTGTCAAGGGATTTTGTTGATTCTCGCTGAATCATTTTCATTCTAACGATGCGAACGCAAATTGGAATCATCGGCGCTGGACCGGCAGGACTGATGCTGTCGCACCTGCTGCATTTGCAGGGCATCGAGTCGGTCGTGCTCGAAAGCAAGTCGCGCGAATATTGCGAGAGCAGAATTCGCGCCGGCGTGCTGGAGCACGGCACCGTTGAGCTGATGGTTCAATCCGGAGTCGGTGCACGATTGCTGCGCGAAGGACTCGTCCACAATGGCGTCGAGCTGCGCTTCAATGGTGCGGGGCATCGCGTCGACTTCGCGGAGCTCACGGGGAAATCGATCACGATTTATGCGCAACACGAAGTCATCAAGGACCTCGTAGCGGCGCGCGTTGCGGCCGGTGGGCAACTGTTTTTCGACGCCGAGGCGATCAGCGTTCACGATTTCGGCGGCATCGGAACGGACTCGAAGCCGGCGATTCAATTTCAGCGTAACGGCGCGGCGGAAACGCTCGAGTGCGATTTCATCGCGGGGTGCGACGGCTTTCACGGAATCTGCCGGCCGGCGTTGCCTGCGCCGGCGTTGAAAATTTACGAGCGCGAATATCCGTTTGGGTGGCTCGGGATTTTGGCGAAGGTTCCTCCTGCTGCGGATGAATTGATTTATTGCTACCACGAGCGCGGGTTCGCGTTGCTAAGCATGCGGTCGCCGGAGATTTCGCGGCTGTATCTGCAATGCGCGCACGACGAAAATATTGAGGATTGGTCGGACGACCGGATCTGGGCGGAATTGAGGACGCGGTTTGCGACGCGCGACGGTTGGACGCTGCTAGATGGGCCGATTCTGCAAAAAGGTGTGACGCCGATGCGGAGTTTTGTGGCTGCGCCGATGCGTCATGGGAAATTGTTTTTGTTGGGCGATGCGGCGCATATCGTTCCGCCGACGGGGGCGAAGGGGTTGAATCTTGCGGTTGCGGATGTTCGCGTTTTGACGCGAGGGCTGGTTGATTTTTATAAGGGTGGATCGAGTGAGGGATTGGAGCGGTATTCGGATGTTTGTTTGCGGCGTGTTTGGAAAGTGCAGAGATTTTCGTGGTGGATGACGTCGATGCTGCACCGGTTTCCGAATGAGGATGCGTTTGCGCATCAATTGCATTTGGCGGATTTGGATTACGTGACGGGGTCGCGTGCGGCGAGCACGTCGTTGGCGGAGAATTATGTTGGGTTGCCGTTTGACGGTGAGTGAAAGACGAAAGAGATGTCACCACAGAGTGCACAGAGGCCACAGAGAAGACGCTACTCATAGCGGAGGGCCTCGACGGGGTTTAGTTTTGCGGCGCGGGCGGCGGGGTAGAGGCCGGCGACGAGGCTGACGATTACGGCGAAGGCGATGGCGCCGACGGCTAGCCACCAGGGGACGTAGGAGATTCGTACGCTCGGGAGATTTTGGCGCTTCAGATAAATTGTGGTGCCCCAGGTCAGGGCTTGGCCGATGAGCCAGCCGAATAAGGTTCCGCAGACTCCACCGAACAATCCCATTGCGCCGGCTTCGGCGAAAAACAAACTGCGAACGTCGCGATCGGTTGCGCCGAGAGCTTTGAGGACGCCGATTTCGCGGCGGCGTTCGAGAATGGCCATGACGAGTGTGTTGATGATGCCGAGCGATGCGACGGTCAGTGCCAAGCTGCCAAAGAGTCCGAGGAAAGCGTCGAAAACGGTGAAGATGAGGCGGAGATTTTTCGTGGCGTCGAGAAGGGAAAAAGTGTCGAAGCCCATTTTCTTGATGGATTCTTCGACCTGGAGAACGTTTTTCGGATTTTTGACGCGGACGGTCAGCTCCATATAGGTGTGCTTGTTGGAGCCGCCTGCGCGTACGAACTCGCCGACGTCACCGCCTGCTGCGGGGTGCATGTCTTGCGCGGTTTTGAGTGGAATGAAGACGCGGCCGCCGCCGAAACCGCCGATGCCGACGCTTGGATCGGTGTCGATGATTCCGACTATGCGCACTTTCTTGTCGTGCGAGGCGATTGAAATTCCACCGCCGGACAGGATGTCGTCCATCTCGTCGTCGATGTCTTTGGGCTTGTTGGCGTCGGGCGGGGGAGTTTCCTGGCGCTGGGCGTAGCGCAGCGTGACTTCTTTTCCGACGAGCGATGCGGGTTGCGGATTCAGCTGTTTTGCGAATTCGACTTGAAGGATGGCTTCGTCGGCGGATGGCGACGAAAAATATTTTCCGGTGATGGCGTCGAAGGAGCCGGTGTTGCGCGAGGAATCGGGCATGCCGAGGACGTTGGTGGAATAGCTGGCGCCGTCGAAGCGGACTTCGGTGAGGAAGCGGACTTGTGGGTAGGACTCAGTTACATTGGGCAATTTTTCAAAATCTTGGCGCGCGGTTTCGTCGAGAGATTTTGCGGGTTCGGATTTTGCGGACTTTTCGTCGTTGCGGCGCGGGCGATCGCCATCGCCGCCACCGGGGCCGCGCATGCCGCGTTTTGATGTGACATAAACGGCGTCGAAGAGGCCGGATTTGTTGAGTTTTTCGGAGGCGAGGGTTTGGAGGCCGACGCCGAGGGAGAGCATGGCGACGAGAGATGCTACGCCGACGGCGACGCCGAGAGTTGTGAGGGAGTTGCGGAGGATGGCTTCGCGCAGATTGCGGAAGGCGAGCTCGGTGAGGTCGCGAGTTTTCATGGGCGCGCCTCGTTGGTCGCGGATTGCTCCGGCGCGGCGTTTGCGGATTGCTGCGCGGCGGCTGCGTTGGGTGTATCGGATTTTAGTTTTCCGTCGCCGAGAGTGACGATGCGCGATGCGAATTGTTCGGCGAGGGGGCGCTCGTGCGTGACCATGATGATGGTCATGCCGAGACTGGATTGAATTTCGCGGAGGAGTTGGAGGATTTGCTCGCCGTTGACGCTGTCGAGATTTCCGGTGGGCTCGTCGGCGAAAAGGATCGAGGGGCGATTGACGAGGGCGCGGGCGATGGCGCCGCGTTGCTGTTCGCCGCCGGAAAGTTCGGCGGGGCGGTGGCGGCTGCGGGCGCCGAGGCGGACGTGCTCGAGAGCGGACTGGACGCGGCCGGCGCGATCGGCGCGATCGACTTCGGCGAGGCGGAGCGGGAGCTCGACGTTTTCCGCGAGGGTCATGCGGGGGAGGAGGTTGAAGGATTGGAAGACCATGCCGACGGTGTCGCGGCGGTAGCGGGCGAGTTCAACGGGATCGATGGCGGCGAGGTTGCGGCCGCGGACGTGGATGGCGCCGGAGGTGGGACGGTCGAGTCCCGCCAGGAGATTGAGGAAGGTGGACTTGCCGGAGCCGGAGCTGCCGAGGAGGGCGACGAATTCGCCTTGGCGGATTTCGAGGGAGATGTCGTTGACGGCGGGGATGGTGGAGTCGCCGAGGTGGTAGTGGCGGGAGACGTTTTGGGCTTGGATGAGGGGTAGTGCTTGGATCGGTGAGTTCATTGTTGGGAGTGGCCCGAGGCTGTCGTGGCTGGTGAGGTGTTGGATGCCTCTTCGATAGTAGTACGGGTTGAGGGAGAGGGATATTTCCCATGTTGGGAATGATGTTTCGCTTGGGGTTCGCTTTTAGAGGGTATACCCCCTATGTTTGTGGAAGAGCGTGGAAGTAGTTTGAAATGTTGGGCTTGCGGAGGTGAGGAAAACGAGAGTGGGAAAGTGGTTAAGATTGTTGGAGATGTGGGGTGGGGATGTTCGAAGTGGGAGGCGTATTTCATTGGGAAGTGTAGCTTAAAGATTACCTAGTTTTCAATGGATGTTTCGAGTGACTTGAAGTGAGGGCAGGGGCATCTAACGGATTCCATATTTTTGCCCACGGAAGCGGCTGGGGCGGCTCTAGAGGGGCGCTTCGGAATCGGGTCGGTGGAGTGCACAAATGTCGGCGGACCAAGGCTCTTCGTCGTCGGCTGAGGAAGGAGGGAATTCCCCAATGGGTCGTCCTGGAGATGAATATTGTTTAGCTGAAGCCAGTGGCGGGTGGGGGAGTCGCCGGACTTTTGAAGGGGCGAGTGAGGCCGACGGCAGGATCGCTGGAACAGAGAGGAGGCGATCCGAGACGTCGGCGACTAGTTTGAGGCGGGGAGTCTGGTGATCGAAGCGACAGAGGCGGAAGTCGGTGACGGAGATTTCGGGCTCGGAGTTGGAATCGTGGAGGACGGTCGCGAAGTTTGCCCCAGTAGCTGACGGAGATGTCGGCGGAGCGGTTGAGGCAGAGGTGACCGAGCGAAGCGGCGCCGGTGTTTTCAGCGGTGGTGTGAGTTGCGTGTTGGCTCGGCGGATACCGGCGAGGGAAGGCTTCGTGGTTTTGCGGAGGACGGACCAGAAGTCGGCGGCAGTGAGGCGGCCGAGGTATTTCAGATTGCTGGGATCGATGCGGTGGTCTTCCCATTCGGGGGCGTGGCCGACGTAGGTAGTCGGGCCGAGGTCGACCGCGGCGGCAATTTGGAAGGGGCCGCCGTTTTGGTGGAGGAAGGCGCGGGTGAAGCAGCGGCCGATGACGGGGCGGATTTGACGTCCGGTGGCGGGAATCGATCTCGGCGACGCAGATCAGGCCGGGCTGCATACGGGTGAGACGTGTGATTACTAAATACATAACTAATTTAAAAGATATTAAAGCAAGCAGAGTGGAAGTGCAAGCGGTTGATCGGAAGGCTGCTAGATGAGCGCGGAGGTGGTCGCGGTCAGCGTGAGCGGGGAGGAAAACGCGGGGGCTGAGGCGGCGGCGAATTTGTGTGAGCCATGTTGGATGAAACCCGCGATCTGGGATGCGATCGCGGGTACAGGGTGGCGTGAACTTGGGTCAGTGTGGCGGATTTGATGCGTGGTGTGGCCATTGGAGGAGATATTCGTTGAGCGCGCGGCACGGGGAGGGTTCGTGTCGTTGACTTGACGTGAATTGCGGGACGAGAGGATCGACGTGTATTCCGGATGCGAATGCGGATTGCCAAAGCCGATTTCGTACACAACGAGGAAGTATCGTCGGTCGAGGCTCGGGACTCCCGCTGGGAATGTTTGAAAAGGCGGAATACGAGGAGCGGACGGTGGCTTGCGACGGGAGAATGCTGGTGTTTTAAACGGACGGAATTTCCAAACGGTGAACATCGAAGAGCAGGATTTGGTCGGAGCGCCTGGAGAAGGTAGTCCGTGAGAATGCGGTAGAGAATGCGAACCAAATGGGTGAGACGAGATTTTTTATGCGGTCTCTGCGCACTCGCGAGGGCTGCGTGCTTTTGACGATCAGACGGTGATCGCGGTGGGCGCCTGAAGGTCTTCGGTTAGCAGCGTCTTATCGTGAGGGTTTCGCGCCGGGCTCTATTAGTTCCTCTGAATTGTCGGTTGCTTTCCTCGCCGTTTTTCTGTTCTCCTCTTTGGTTTCTAAACGTACGAAATGTTGTGAAAACGGGTACGGCGCGCCGTGCCCTACGGAGATTGATGATGAGGATGATTGCAAGCGCGGCGGTGCTTGGTATGGCGCTGATTTGTGGGCGGGCTTCGGCGCAGGATGCGGGGAAGAAAGGTGACGGCGCAAGAGGTTGTGGACGCGATCAAGGCGCATGTCGGAGTTGAGTGGCGGGAGAAGACGGTCGATACGTTTAAGACTGGGGATCCGAACACCGTGGTCACGGGAGTGGCGGTGACGATGATGGCGACTCTCGATGTGCTGCAACGTGCGGTCGCTAACGGCGACAACATGGTGATTACGCATGAGCCGATTTTTTTTAATCATATGTTGGAGCAGCCGGAGGGGATGGATGCTTCGGATGCGGTGTGGACGGCGAAGAGGGAATTCATTGAGAAGAATCATTTGGTGATTTGGAAATTTCACGATCACTGGCATATGCGGAAGCCGGATGGGATTCAGGAAGGGACGGTGAAGAAGCTGGGGTGGGAGAAATATTGGAAGCCGGAGGATCAGGGAGTGCTGGTGATTCCGGAGATGTCGCTGGGGGAGTTGGCGTCGTATGTGGCGAAGAGACTGGATGCGCCGGCGGTGCGGGTGGTGGGCGATCCGAAGATGAAGGTGACGAAGATTGGGTTGAATCCGGGGTATACGGGATTTACGCGGGAGACGAAGGCGCTGGAGCGCGATGATGTGGAAGTTTTGCTGGCGGGGGAATCGCGGGAGTGGGAGACGGTGGAGTATGTGGCGGATGCGGTGACGGAGGGGAAGAAGAAGGCGTTGATTGTGATTGGCCATATTCCTTCGGAGCAGGCGGGGATGGAGTGGTGTGCGGAGTGGATGAGAGGGTTTTTGCCGGGGGTGAAGATTGATTTTGTGGCGGCGAAGGCGGGGATTTGGACGGTGAAGTGAAACTCGAAACTCGAAACTCGAAACTCGAAACTCGAAACTCGAAACTCGAAACTCGAAACTCGAAACTCGAAACTCGAAACTACTGCTGCTCCTCGTGATGGTGTTGGTGCGGCATCAAAAAGCAGATTCCTCGCTACGCTCGGAATGACAGTAACTCTTGTTTGATGAAATTTGATCGATCACACTCGTTTTTCAAGTTTCCACGGTGGAGGAAGGGCGGGGGCTGATGTTGAGTTTGACGGAGAATGTGGTGGCGGTGTTGGGGATGGTGGGGATTTCGGTGGTGTTGTTTGTGGTGATGGACCGGGTTTGGGCTTGGGACAAGAGGCATCAGCACAATGATGTGACGGGATGGCAGCTGGGGATTTTGGGGACGACGTATGCGGTGATATTGGGGTTTATGTTGTATGCGGTGTGGACGGATTTTGATACGGCGACGCAGAACGTGGAGATGGAAGCGAATAGTTTGACGAATTTGTACCGGCTGGCGGATGGGTTGCCGGATGCGTCGCGGGTTGAGGTGCAGAAGCTAGCACGGGAGTATGCGGTGAAGGTGATCGAGAATGATTGGCCGGAGATGGATCGAGGGGGAAGGCCGGTGGAGAGCGTGGGGCTGGCTTCGAGGATGGAGCGGGCGCTGATCGCTGTGCCAGATGGGTCGAGGACGGCGGGGATGGCGCAGGATCATGCGATGACGGAGTTGAGTGCGATGACGGCTTGCCGGAGGACGCGGCTGTTGGAGAATGCGTTGTCGCTGCCGACGGTGTTGTGGTTTGTGCTGATTGTGGGCGGAGTGTTGACGATTGTTTCGTCTTGTATGTTTGGGTCGCAGAATCGGTTTTTGCATGGAGTGCAGGTGGTGTTTTTTTCGTTGATGATTGCGCTGGCGTTGTTGGCGATTGCTGACATTAATAAGCCGTTTCGCGGGTCGGTGCATGTGGGGAATGATGCGTTTGTTAGGGCGTTGGAGAATATGAAGTAGGGGGAGGGAGGTTGCCCTCGTGGGTTTGGGTGTGGCGTCAAAAAGCAGATTCCTTGCTCCGCTCGGAATGACAGTGACTTTAGTGTGATGCTAATTATTAAGGGTGACTAAAAAGGGGCGCGATTTTCGCGCCCCTTTTGATTTTGTGCTCGGTCAACGGCGCTCTTAAGCGGAGCGATCGTGCGGACTTGGGGCGCAGCGTGCTGCGCCCCTACATTTTTGTGGCGGGGCTATTTTTTGGTTGGGGCGGGCGTTGGCGCGGGAGTGATGGCTGGTGCGGGAGTATTGAAGTCGACTTTGGGGACTTCGCGGCTGGCGGGGGTGGCTTGGAAGTAGGCGTCGTTGCGTTTGTAGCCGGCCCAGCTGGCGAAGAGGCTGTTGGGGAATTGGAGGATGTAGGTGTTATAGGCCTGGATGGAGTCGTTGTAATTTTTGCGGGCGACGGCGATGCGATTTTCGGTGCCGGCTAGTTCGTCCTGGAGGCGGAGGAAATTTTCGTTGGATTTGAGTTGGGGGTAGTTTTCGACGATGGCGAGGAGGCGGCCGATGGCGCCGTCGAGTTGGCCGTTCGCGGCGATTTTGTCGGTCGGAGTTTGGGCGTTGAGGAGCGCGGAGCGGGCTTTGGCGATTTCGCCGTAGACGGCTTCTTCGTGGGCGGCGAAACCTTTGACGGTGGCGACGAGGTTGGGAATGAGGTCGGCGCGGCGTTGGAGTTGGACGTCAACCTGGGACCAGTTGGATTTGACTTGCTCGTCGAGCGTGACCATTTGATTTTTGCGGCCGACGTACATGCTGCCGAAGATGGCGGCGATGATGATGAGGATTACGAGTAAGGCGATTGCGGCTTTCATGGTTTTACGGTGCCTCCTGGGAGAGTCGACAGTTGACAGTTAAAAGTTGAAAGTGGATTCAGAACCAAAAACCGTTGCTCGTCGCAGGAATCTTGGCGTTGCGCCAAAAAGCAGATCCCTCGCTTCGCTCGGAATGACAGAACATTTTTACGCGTCATTGGGATTCCAGGCGGCGGTCGATTTCGTTGGTGATTGATTCTACGAAGAGGAGGTAGGACCGCAAAGAGGGTTCGATGTTGATGGATTTTGCGTCGAGCTTGGATTCGCGGAGGTCGAGGAGTTTGTGGAATGTGGAGGCGTCGGCGTTGGTTAGGGTGGCGGCGGCGGTGATGGCTTCGCGCTTGTTGGCGGGCATTTTTTCGCCGAGGGCGAAGACGGCGTGGCGGAAGAGGGAGCAGAAAGTCGAGAGGGAGTTGGTCATCAGGGCTAGATGAGATTTTTCGGTGAGCGGGGCGGCGATGATGGCTTGGCGGAGGCGGAGCCAGTTGGTGCGGAGTTCGCGCTCGACCTGGAGGCGATGGAGGTGGAGAGGGACTTCGAGGTCGGTGAGGAAGTCGGGGCCGAAGAGGATACGGTGGCTGGACTTCATGTCGAGGAGTTCGATGGCGAAGACGTCGGCGGAGCGAGTGAGTTCGTCGTGGGTGAAGATGAGTGGCGGGTGATTGCCTTTTTTGATCCACCATTCGGAGATGGCGTGGAGGGATTCGAGGTCGTTGGCGTCGGCGTGATTGACGAGGCAGAGGATGTTGAGGTCGGATTGGCCGGGGCGGAATTCGCCGGTGGCGGCGGAGCCGTAGAGGACGACGGAAACGAGGTTTGCGCCGGCGGCGGGTTGGAGGCGGTCGAGGAATTCTTTGAGTTGGGCTTCCATTGTTCGTTAGGTCGGATTCTTTTGATTGGGTTGAGTATCACACATTTGGTTTGGATGGTGGTGTAGGCGGCATCCCGATTTGGTGATCGTCGTTATGGTGGTTGCCGGCGGTTGAAGTTGAGATCCTTCGCCGCCTTTTGGGCGGCTCAGGATGACAGCGCATTTTGAATTGTAAAAACAAATTTCAAATCGTGAACGCACTTCAGATTTTGAACGGGCTACCAGTCGCCGCCGGCGCCGCCGCCGCCGAAGCTGCCGCCGCCGAAACCACCGAAGCCGCCACCACCGCCTCCTCCGCCACTGCCACCGCTCCAGCCGGAGCCGCCGAAACCGCCGCCGCCCCAGCCGCCGCGGCCGATGGTGCTACCTATTAATGGTGCGATCCACCAGGCGCTGCCGCCGCCCCCTCCCCCGCGTGGGCCACCGCCGCGAAAGATGCGGAAGATGAGGCTGATGAAGAAGAAAAGGAAGACGAGGCCGACGATGAGGCCGGGGCCGGAGCGGGTGTCGTTGTCGCGCTGATAATTTTTGACGGGGGAGGGGCCGGTGAGGGTGACGCCGGCGTCCTGGGCGATGACGTCGGCGATGCGGCGGGTGACGAGGAGGAGAGCGGCGTCGTAATTGTTTTGGCGGAGGATGGGGACGGCTTCGCGGCCGAAGGCGCCGACTTTGCCGTCGGGGAGAATGCCTTCGAGGCCGTAGCCGACTTGCGTCCAATATTTGTGGTCGTTGGTGGCGTAGAGGATGAGGACGCCGCGACTGACTTGTTTGGGGCCGACGCCCCATTTTGTGGCGAGGGCGTAGGAGTAGTCGAAAGCGGACTGGCCGTCGATGGTGGGGACGGTGACGACGGCGATTTGGGCTTTGGCTTTTTGATCGACCTCGGTGCAGAGTGCGGTGAGTTTGGCTTTGGCGTCGGGGGAGAGGACGTTGGCGAAGTCGCTGACGTAGCCGAGGGGCTTGTCGGGGAGTTGAGGTGATTGGGCGTGGGATGCGAACGGTAGGGCCGCGAAGAGAATCAGAAAGATTACGGCCGCGCGGATGGGGCGGGCGCGATTCGCGGGGAGTGGGAAGGTCGGCATCGCTCGGTGAGTTTAGCTTACCTTGATTTGATGATTTCGCGAGGCGTACGGTACTTGATTGCGTGGGGCGGTGGTATTCTCCTGCGCTGAGTTGAGGGAGGGGTTGTGGCGGAAAAGCGGGGGATGTTGGCTTGTGTGCTGACGGATGTGCAGTTTTGGGTGCCGGTGGTGGTGTTGATGGCGGGGTTGGTTTTGTTGGAGATGATTCGGTGAGGGGAGTCGTGGGCGGGCAAAGAGAGAAAAAACAGGGCTCGATGGATTTTTGCGCCTGGGCAAGCTGGGGCGCAGCGGTGCTGCGCCCTTACAAGAGAAGCTTCGCGTTCGATAGTGGCAAGACGCAGTGGCCGGGCGGAGCAAGCCCCGCCCCTACAAAGGAATCGTCGCGGTGAGTGCGAATTCGGGGGTGACGGCGGGATCGCGGGCTAGGGCGCTGCAAGTTGTGGGGTTGGTGTCGGGGTTTACGGCGGGGGCTTGGTTGGGGGCGGCGGAGGCGCCGACGAAGCTGGTGACGGTGGGGATTTCGCCGGTGGTGATTTCGCTAATTATGGTGATTGGGGTTTTTCTGGCGCGGTGGAGTGTGCCGGCGCTGATATTGGGGACGTCGTCGATTCGGGCGGATGTTAAGCGGACGCCGCATCTGTTGATCTGGGCGATTTTGGCGGGATGCATCTGGGCGGTGGCGAATACGCTGACGATTTTTGCGATTCGGGATGTGGGGTTGAGCATTGCGTTTCCGCTGTGGAATTCGAACAGCTTGCTGGGAATTTTGTGGGGATTTATTTTTTTCAATGAGCTGCGGAATGCAGGGGCGCGACGGTGGGCTGGGGTGCTGGGCGGAGTTTTGGTGATGTGTTTTGGGGCGTGGTTGCTGGCGGTCGCGTCGTCGGCGACGGCGGCGGGGCCGGCGGCGCACGCTTCGCGCGGGATTGCTGCGGCGCTCGGGGCGGGGATTTTGTGGGGGACGATGTACATCCCGTATCGGAAAGCGTATTTGACGGGGATGAATCCGCTATCGTTCGTAACATTTTTTACGTTCGGCGAAGTGGGCATGATGGGGACGCTGGCGATTTCGTTTACGGGGACGGCGGGATTGTGGCGGCAGTTGGTGGATGCGAAAGAGGTTTTGTTCTGGTTGATGCTGGGCGGATTTGTTTGGGTGATCGGGGATTTGTTTCAGCAGTATGCGGCGAAGTATGTGGGGATTAGCCGGGGGATTCCGCTGTCGAATTCGAATCAGATTTGGGGATTGATGTGGGGCGTGTTTGTGTTTGGGGAATTGCATGGGCGGAGCGCGTCGGTGTATGCGCAGGTGGTGGGCGGGTCGTTGTTGATGATGCTGGGAGTGGGGGCGATTGCGTTTTCGTCGGCAACGGGGGCGGAGCAGGTGAAGTGGAAGGATGCGGCGCGGCGGGAGTGCGAGAGGTATGGGTTGGAGGAGGGGTTTGTTGAGGCGCGGATGGATGGGCGATCTGCCGAGGGGGAAGTTCCGCCGCGGCGAGGGATTTTGGATTGGGTGCTGGTGGCGGGGGCTACGGGAGTGTTTGTCTATTTTGCGTCGATGGCGGGAGTGCCGCGGATGGATTTTAGTTGGGTGGCGGCGGGAATTTTGACGGTGGTGAGTCTTGCCATGCTGATTGTTTGTGGGGTGGTGATCGGGAGGACGACGGGGTTCCGATGAAGACAGGGGCGAGAGTGGAATTGGTTGGGGTGGGGTTGAACGCTACGGACACGATTATTCCGGTGCCGGAGTATCCGGAGCGGGGGTCGAAGGTGGCGTTTCGGTCGGCGAATGTGCTGCCGGGCGGGCAGGTGGCGTCGGCGGTGGCGGCGTGTGCGATGTGGGGATTGAAGACGCGGTATGTGGGGAAAGTTGGGGATGATGCGGCGGGGCGGTTGCATCGCGATGAGTTCGCGCGGTTGGGAGTGGAGACGCATTTAGTGGAGGCGGTGGGGACTCCTAGTCAGCAGGCGTTTATTTTGGTGGATGACAAGGGAGAGCGGACGGTTTTGTGGAAGCGGGATGAGCGGCTGAAATTGGAGCCGGCGGAATTGCGCCGCGAGTGGGTGACGGATGCGCGCGTGTTGCACGTGGATGGGCATGACACGGCAGCGGCGGCAACGGCGGCGGGTTGGGCGCAAGAGGCGGGAGTGCCGGTGGTGGCGGATCTGGATGATCTGTATCCGGGAGTGGAAGATTTGCTGCCGCAGCTGGATTATTTTGTGGCGAGCCGGGATATTCCAGGGCGGCTGACGGGCAAGACGGATTTGCGGAAGTCGCTGCCGGAGGTTTGGAAGACGTATGGGTTTAAGTTGGCGGCGGCGACGCTGGGTGATGAAGGTGTGTTGGCTTGGGATGGGGAGAGATTTTGGTACGCGGCGGCGTATCGGGTGAATGTGGTGGACTCGATTGGGGCGGGGGATATTTTTCACGCGGGATTTATTTATGGGTTGATGCGCGGGTGGGGGATGCAGCGGCAACTGGATTTTGGGTGCGCGGCGGCGGCGCTGAATTGTATGGCGGTGGGGGCGCGCGGGGGGATTCGGACGGTGCGGGAGATTGAGGAGTTGATGGAGCGGGGAGTGAGGTATGCAGCCGCTGTGGGAGTTTGAAGGGCGCGGTTGGCGAGATGGGCAGGTCGGGTTGCGGCGGGGCGGCGGCGGGATTTTGGGGGAACTATAATCGGGGTTGGGGTTGTCCATGTTGCCGCAGAAGAGTTTGTTTTATGCGCCGACGACGATTCATTGTCCCGTAGATCATTTGCGGATGACGTTTCGTGCGGGTGTGAACGTTTATCGGTGCAACTGGCCGGGATGTCCGATGGCGTACTCGATGGAGAAGGGGTATTTCAGGGCGGGCGAAGAGGGTGACGCGAAGAAGCGGGAAGAGTTGTACGGGCAGGAAGCGATCTGTCTTTGCGATCGAGCGGACTTTCATCAACTTTATATAGGGGACTATGCGGCGGGGCGGAAGGTGAGATTTTGGGTGTGCCCGGTACGGGGATGCGGGTACGAAGTTTCGCAGAGATTAGAGAAGACAGAGAATGGGTGGAGGACGGTCGGGGCGTTCGAGCAGAGTTCGGCGGTGAGATTGAAGAGATAAGGCGCAGAGGCCGAAGTAAGGAAGCAATGAAGTAAAGAAGGAACGAGAAGAGAAGATTTGGTGGAGAGGTTGGCCGGCAGTTTCGGAGAAAACCTAAAACAGTTGGGCGGTCAAATCTTACGGCTGGGCAAGCTGGGGCGCAGCAATGCTGCGCCCGTACCAAGATGGTCGTTGGGGCTACAGCACATCGGTCGTTTGGGCAGTTTACGGGGGAGAAGCGGCTCTTTAGAGTGGGATGCAGTGACGGAGTCGGGTTCGGAATGAAACAGACACTCACCTTGATCGCGCTGCTGTTTGCGGTGGGTGGGAGTGTGTCTGCGCAACAGGTGAAGATTACGAACGGGACGTATGTGGCGGCGTCGGGGCGGTGGAAGAGCGATTCGGCGAATGTGAAGCCGGGGGATGCGTCGGCGCAGGTGGAGATTGAGTGCGATAAGAAGATTTCGCTGTGTGCGGTGGTGGAAGGAAAGTTGCCGGCGGGGAATTACGGGAATTTGTTCACACGGCTGGATGTCAATCCGATTCATTACACGATCACGAAGTGGGATGCGGGCGGGTTGGTGGCGCAGACGTCGGCGCGGGATTGCGTGACGGGGAAGTTGACGATCACGTTTAAGACGAAGATGGTGACAATGACGGAGATGCCGAAGGGCAAGGGGTCGGAAGAGGATAATGAGTTTTGTAGAGTGTTTACGAAAACGGTGACGTCGAGGCTGGTGAGGGCGGATAGTAAGGGCTGAAGAGGTTACAGTCGACAGTTGAAAGTCGAAAGCGGGAAGCAAAAGCGGGGCTAGGTAGGTCTGCTTCGTAGTTCTGGTTGGGAAATACAGAAACAATAGTTGGATTGGAGTTTTATTTGAGCGGATAGGGGTGTGCTTGGGACCGACCGCGCGCAGACAGGAGTGTCTGTGCCACACAAGAGAGCTGGTGACGGATGTGGCGAAATAAAAAGGGCACGGCTTGCGGCCGTGCCCTTTTGTTCTTGAGGATGCTGAAGATTAGCGGTTTTTGATTTCGATTGATTGTACGAGTTTGAAATTGAGCAAGGTTTCGGCGTTGAGGACGATTTCGCGGTTTCCGGTGAAGCCGGCGCCGCCGGTACCAGCGGCGGCACCGATGAGGCCGCCGATGAGAGCGCCTTTGCCGCCGCCTGCGAGGCCGCCGATGAGAGCACCGCCGCCGGCTCCGCCGCCTGCCAGTGCTGCTGTACGCTTACCTTTGCCGGTGCTGGTTTCTGTCGGTGCAGAGGTTGCGATTTCGTAGGTTTGGTTTTTGACGGAGATGTTGGTCAGGGTGAGCGAGAGAACGGCGCCGCCTTTGAAGCGGCCGGCGGGTTTCGCGTCTTTGACGACGCCGGAAGCGTGGGCGCCCTTGGGAATTGCGAGGCGGCCGTCGATCGAGACGGGAGCGGCAACGGTGGCAGCGAAGGCCGAGCCGGGCGTGCTGATTTTGGAGCCGACGGGTTGGTCGAGCGTGACGGAGATGACGGTTTCGGCGGGAACGATCAAGGGCTTGGGAGGCGGCGGAGGTGCTGGGGCGGCTTGCTTCATTGCCGTAGAGGAGTCGGGCGCGGCAGCCGCGCCGGATGCTCCGGCGGCGGGCGCCGATCCAGCGGGCGCAGATGTTGAGGCGTCGGGTGTTGCGGAAGTCGCGGGTTGATCGGCGGATTTATTGCAGCCGAACGAAATCGTGGCTGCCAGGGCAAGCAGCGGCAAAGAGAGGGACAGATTCCGATGCAGTTTCATGTACTTCCTCCAGTGATGAGGGCGAACGTTTTGGGAAATGTATTTTAAAGATACTCGGATTGGAGTTGAAGTCAATTTTTGGGGTGTGAGCGAAGCAAGAGGGCAGCGCGAATGCGGATAGAAAGATTTTGCGCCGAAGAAAAGACGAAGAGGCTGGTGCGTTTTGTGCGCGTGCTCGTGGGAATGTTCTAAGAGTCGAGTGTGATGGGTAAAGGTTAAGAAAAAAAAGCTAAAGTGCGCGCGTGAGCGGTCGATGGAACACGCGTGTGGTGGATGCGCGCATGGCGGCTGAGTGCGATCGCGTCTGAAGAAAAGTGGTCGTGGACGCGATGCGGCAGAGGTTGCCGAGCGAATCCGTTCCTCTACGGGACTGTGTTCCGAGACGGTTCGGTGTGCGCGCGCGCGGATTTGTGCAAACCCAGTCCTTGCAACAATTCCAATTCGAAAAACTTTGGCGATGAAATCGCATGAGTGTGACACCCGCGTGTTCCAGAGCGGGGCGGGAAGAATTTTCCTTGCGGGCCGCGAGCGATGGAGATGAGAGCGCTCTGAGGCACGAAGTGAAATTTGAGACTGTGGGGGAAGTGCGATGGCGGCCACGGCGACACCAAGTGTGATGCGAACGCGGAGCAGGATTTTGGTGGCGAGCGCTGATCCGACGTTTCGCGATCGCGTGAAGCGGAATCCGGTATATGCGGATGCGATGAGCGAGGAGGCGATGGGCGGGGCGCACGCGCTGGCGAAGTTGCTGCAGTGGCCGTGCGACGGAGTGCTGCTGGACCGGAATTTGCCGGATCTGGATGCGGAAGAAGTGGCGGAGCAGATTCGGAAGCAGTATCCGCAGATTGAAGTGGAATTGATGGATCTGGCAGCGATGGCGAAGGAGGAGGAGAAGGCGGAGGAACCTGCCGCGGCGGCCGAAGAGGGAATCGAGCGCGAGGCGGGAGAAGACGCTCCTGTTGAGCGGGAAGAGACGGAGTGGCAGGCGGAATCAGAGACACAAGAGCGGGAAGGGGCGGCGCGCGAAGTGGTGCCGCTGCCGGGGATGATCGGGTCAAGCCGGGCGATGGAGCAGGTGTACCGGCTGGTGCAAATGGTGGCGCAACGGGACACGACGGTGCTGGTGACGGGGGAAACGGGAACGGGAAAAGAGTTGGTGGCGGGCGCGGTACATGCGCTGAGCAAGAGGGCCAAGCACCCGTTTGTGGTCGTGAACTGCGCGGCGATTCCGGAGTCGTTGCTGGAGGCGGAATTGTTTGGGCATGCGCGCGGCGCGTTCACGGGCGCGGTGCAGTCGCGGCTGGGACGAATTCACGTGGCGCAGGGCGGGACGCTGTTTTTGGATGAGGTGGGCGAACTGCCATTGAGCATGCAGGCGAAGCTGCTGCGATTTTTGCAGAGCGGGGAAGTGCAGAGGCTGGGGAGTTCGGATGTGTATCGCGTGGATGTGCGCGTCGTGTGCGCGACGAACGTGAATTTGGTGGAGCTGACGCGCATGCGGCAGTTTCGGTTGGATTTGTATTACCGGCTGGCGATTTTCCCGGTGTTGATGCCGGCGCTGCGCGAGCGGCTGGAGGATGTGCGTCCGTTGGCGGAGCATTTTCTAGCGAAGCTGTCGGCGGAGGATGCGATGCCGGAGAAGCATCTGTCGGCGGGGGCGCTGGCGTATTTGGAGAAGGCGGAGTGGCCGGGGAACGTGCGGGAGCTGCAACACGCGATCGAGCGTGCGTTTATTTTGGCGGGGAACGATGTGGAATTGAGTGTTGGGCATTTTCAGCCGTTTGGCGACTACGGCAACTAAGGAAAATTTTAGCTCTGCTCGTCGTAGCTGGCAGGGCTCGTGCAGCCATGTATCGCGTGACCAACCTATCCACTGACCGTCCCCGAACGCGAAGCGCGGCGGCGCCCGCGGTTCCACCTATGGCTGCGGCGCCGTCTGTTGCCCAGAAAGCGGAAGCGCCGGTTGTCGCGCAGGAAAATCTGGCGCGGGCGTTTGTGACGTTTACGCAGGCGGCAGGATCGCTGGAGAAGTCGTACACGCAATTGCAGGCGGAAGTGTCGCGGTTGCATGCGGAGCTGCAGCGGACGAATTCGGAGCTGGAGCGAAGTTTGGAAGAGAACGCGCGGATGCGGAGTTATTTGACGCGCGTGGTGGAGAGCTTGCCGTGCGGCGTGCTGGTGGTGAACGCGAGCGGGACGCTGCAGATCATGAATCCCGAGGCGCGAAGGTTGTTGGGTACGCCGGTGGAATGGGTGTTGGGAGACGGCACGAGACCGCCAAAGGCGTTTGTGAAGGCGATCGAGGGAGTGCCGGCGAAAAATTTTGTGACCGAGCTGGAGATGCCGATTCAGAACGGGACGACGCTGCGATCGGTCGGCGTGTTTCGAACGAGCATGCAGGAGCGCGCGGACGGGGCCAGCGACACGGTGTGGATTGTGCGGGATCTGACCGAGCAGAAACGCATCGCCGAAGAGCGCGAGACGGCGCGGAAATCGCTGGCGCTGGCGGAAATCGCGACCGTGCTGGCGCACGAGATTCGCAATCCACTGGGAAGCATGGAGCTTTTTACCGGATTGCTGGCGGACGCGACCGGGCATTTGCCGGAGACGCGGCAGTGGATCACGCATTTGCAGGCGGGTTTGCGGGGATTGTCGGCGACCATGACCAATGTCGTCGACGTCTACATCAACTATTTGCGTAGAAAAGTCGACTCCGGCTACGAACGCGCCCTCATTCGAACCGTTCGTGGAGTCGGTTACCAGATCGGCGGCGCCGCGCCAGCCGCGCGTTCCGCAGCCGCGGCATCTTCCGGCGGCGGCGTCACCGTCGTCTAGAGGCTCGTTTCTTTTGTAGGGGCGGGGCTTGCTCCGCCCGGCCACTGCGTCTCGCCAGAATCCATCGCGGCAGCCCGGCCGCTTCGGGTGGGTAGCCGGTTCGCTTGCGATGTCGTTCTAACTAACTCGCCGCGGCAGCTGCCACAAGCCCGCGAATCCCCGCGATATTCGCCACAAGCTCCGCCGGTATCCCATGCCGCTGCGCCAAATATTCCGGCGCATTAAAACTCAGCCAAACTTTCCCGTCCGCTTCTTCCGACACGAGCACCTTCAACGGCAAATCCAGCGCCGCACTCGGCGCAGCCACCATCACCGGCGTCCCACCCTTCGGATTCCCAAACACCAGCAAAATCGTCCGCGGCATCGTCAAACCCGCCCGTTTCGCGTCGCCTGTGAAATCAATCTTCGCAAACAACAACATCCCCTTCGCCGCGACCAACTGTTCGAAATGTGAAACCGTCTCCTCAAATCCGTGTGTACTCGCAACCCGCTCAATCCCGTGGCTGCTCTCTAAACCAATTTTAGTTATATCCATACCGGCTCCTGAATCGAGTTTGTCGATCTGTCTTTGATACTTCTTTCGGACGGAGCGATGCAATGGGATTTGAATCTCACTGCCAGCCAGAGTTAGCGTCGTTCCAGTATGTTCAAGAAAACAAAAAGGGCGCCCGGCAAAGCCGGACGCCCTTGCTCATTAAGTTAGAGGTTATCTGTTACTGCTTCGGCTGCGACCCATTCGCCGGGTTCATATTCGACGAAACGCCAACGCTGCCGTCCGCCGAAGTCGAACCCTTCGCATCCGGATCGTACGACAACAGTCCTTCCGTCGCCGACGCCGCGACCACCGCACCGTTGCGCTGTGTCCGCACAACCGGCACATAGCCTTCCGCGAACGCGCCATCGATGCGCTTCCACGACTTGCCCGAGTCAAACGACGCGATCAAGCCGTGCTGCGCGAGAGAAACAACGAGCGCGTTGCCCGAGCCCGCCACGTCCTGGAAGCGCAAATCGTGAACGTCCGCGCGATTCCAGTTCCGTCCCGCATCCTTCGAAGTGTAAAGACCCATGTTCGAAGTGATGAACAGGTTCTGATCGTCCAGCTTGTGCAATCGCAAATTGCCCGCTGAAGCGAACGGCAGTTCCTTCGCATCCCACTTCGCGCCGCCATCGGCCGAGTAGAGCAGGAACTTCTCCGAGATCGCCCAGACATTCTGTCCGTCGTTCGAAGCTTCGATCGACTGCGCCGGCTGCCGCAGCAAATCGTCCTTCGCAACCGACTTCCAGGTCTTGCCTTCATCCTTCGACTCCAGGATGCCGCGCAGTCGTCGCCGCATACCACGCATCATGCGTGAAGTTCATATCGTTCACTTGATACGCGGACAACACGGGAGCCTTTGCCTTCGGCGCCGGCTTCTTCACCAGCACCGTCGTCTTCTTCCCGTTGACGACCTTCGTCACCTTCACCGGTGCCGGAGCTTCCGGCGCGTCCTGAGCATACAAGCCCGCCTTAACCCACTTGCCGCTGTTCTCTTCATACTTCATCCAGCCGCCATTATTCAGCGAAGCCCACCATCCGTTCGGCGCCGCGTAAACGTGCTTCAAATCGGTGCGCTTCAATCCCGCGCCGAGCGGAGCCCACGTCGTACCGCCATCTTTCGTCGCAAGAAACGCGTTCGTGTCGAACGTCAACACGACAAGCGCGCGCTCCGGTCGAGCCCGATCCATCGCAACATCCAGAATGTGCTGGTGATGAAACCCGGCGTTGGCCGACGTATACGTCTGCCCGCCGTTCTCGCTGATCTGCACGCCTTCGCGTTCCGTTCCCAAAATCACGCGTTGCGGATTCTTCGGATCGATCAGGATCGCGTTGATGACCCAATCTCCCGGAGTCAGCCGCTTCCATTCCGTTCCTTCGTTCGTCGTCTTCCACAAGCCGCTCGTCGTGCCGGCATACAACGTGTCCGGCTTCGAAGGATCTTGCTTGATCAGCTGCGTCCGGCGAAACACAAACGGAATTCCGTTATAGCGCGTCCACTGTTGCGCTCCGTTCACCGAGTGATAGATACCCGAGCACGCCGTCGCATGCACGTTGTCCGGGTTCGATGGATCAACCACGACGCTCATCACGTCCGAGTCGTCGATCATGCCCTTGTTGATGGGGAACCAGTTCTTGCCGCCGTCCGTCGTCTTCCACGGCAAGTGGTACGTGCCCGCGTAAATCACGTTCTCGTCGCGCGGGTCAAACGCCACCGAGTCAAAATTCTTCAGGTCGTCGTGCTTCGCAGGCGTAATCCGCTCCCACGTCGCGCCATCATCAACAGAGCGATACACGCCGGTCAGCGTGCCCGCCACAAAAATGTTCTGCTTCGTCGGAGACTGCGCGATCGCGCGCACCGTCTCATGCGCCAATCCGATCACCTTCCACGTGCGGCCCGCATCTTCGCTCTTGTATACGCCGCCGCCGCCCGAATACAGCGTCCAGGTCGTCGCATAAATTCGATTCGAATCTCGTGGGTCAACCAACAGGTGGGTAACGACGTCGTCCTGCCCGTTGCCGATGCGGCTCAACAGTGACCAGTGTCCGCCCTCGTCCACCGAGCTGAACACGTGCCCATCCGACGTTCCGAGATAAAGCTTGTTCGCATCGTGGGGATCCGCTTCCAGCGAAATCACCGTTCCGCCCGGAGGTCCAACCTGCTTCCACGTCTGCGCGGGAGTGGCCGAAGCCGCCGCCAACGCGATCGCCAGTGCACCGAACCACTTCGTCTTCGTGACCATTATTTCTCCCAGGAGCGCAGAGGCGCCCACATGCATAGTCTAGAGAACGCGCCTCAAAAAATTGCCTGCTCTAGAGTCCAGATTTGGGGAGGGGCAGTATCAGTCCATGCAAAGCTATCCCCAAGGCCAGTATAAGGTGATAGTCGGATATAGCTCCTACCGGATTCCCCGGATCGCCGCTCCTGCCGCGAAAAGCCAAATACAGGCTCAGCCCACAATTCCTAGCGGCGCCCCCAAAACATGCCCGTAACCCCACCCCTATCAGCTAGTTCCAAGCTCGCCACTTCCAGCAACTTCTTTTCCAAATCCGTGTTTAACTAAACGAAAGGAAAGCCCGAACGGAGCTTGGAGCCCCCGCCGCCAAGAACCTTTCGCCTGTACCTTGCTTCGCGAAGGGTCGCGGCTTTCAGCCACCGCATCCAATAGGATGCCGGTTGGCCGCAATCGGCAGTTCACAGGTGAACCAACGATGAAGACCATCTCCCTCTCGGCCGCCAAGCCTTTATCCTTTATTAGGACAAAGTCGGCGTTTTCGTTAGTCGGTCTTCTGTGCCTAGCTTTGCTATCCCCGAGCGTGCGCGCTCAAGATCCCGCAAATTCCCAATCATATCCAAACGACCCGTCGGCACAGATGGATCAGAATGCACCCGCCCCTCCCGACGGTCAGACCGCTCCCGACCCCAATGCCCCGGATCCTCCGTCCCGCGTCGCGCGCATCAGTTTTCTCGACGGCACCGTCTCCTTCCAACCCGGCGGCCAAGGTGAGTGGGGAAGTGCCGCACAGAATCGCCCCGTCACCGTCGGTGACAAGCTTTGGACCGACCAGTCTTCTCGCGCCGAACTTCAAATCGGCGCCGCCTCCATCCACATGGGCAGCATGACCGCCCTCTCGTTCCTCAATCTCGACGGCACCACCATGCAAGTCCGCGTCCCCGAAGGCGCGGTCAATTTCCGCATCCGCGAACTTCGCGAAGGCGACGTCTACGAGGTAGACACTCCGAATCTCGCATTCACCGTGCGCCAGGCCGGCGCCTTCCGCGTAAACGTCTCCGAAAATGGCGACGCCACCACCATCGTCGCAATCCGCGGCGAAGGCGAAGTCACCACCGGCGGCAAGACCTACACCGTCCACTCCGGCGAACAAACCGAATTTGAAGGCGCAGACAATCCTCAAATCCATGAAAGCGCCGCTCCCGCTCCCGATGGACTCGACAGCTGGGCCGCCGAGCGCGATCTGCGCGACGACCACGCCGTCTCTTCAAAATACGTCTCGCCTGACGTCCCGGGCGTTTCCGATCTCGACGATAACGGCACCTGGAACGAAGAGCCTGATTACGGAAACGTTTGGTATCCCTCGCAAGTCGCGCCGGGATGGGCTCCGTACAGCTACGGCGCCTGGAATTACGTCGGCCCTTGGGGCTGGACGTGGGTTGGCTACGAGCCGTGGGGCTTTGCGCCGTATCACTACGGTCGCTGGGCATTCATCGGCAGCCGCTGGGGCTGGTGCCCGGGCCCGATCTACGCGCGTCCTTTCTATGGACCTGCGTTCGTCGGATGGCTCGGTGGCCCTCGCTTCGGCGTTGGCTTTGGCTTCGGTGCCGGCTTCGGAGTGGGCTGGTTCCCGCTCGGTTTCCACGAGCCCTACTATCCCGGCTTCCACGCGAGCCGCGGCTACATCAACAACATCAACGTTCACAACACGGTGATCCGCAACACCACCGTGCTGAACTCGCGCAATTTCAATAATTACGCCTACTCGCACAACACGCGCGCCGTCACCGCCGCTTCTCGCACGCAATTCGTCGGCGGACAATCGATCAATCGCGGCGCGAATCACATCACCGAAGCTTCGCTGCGCGGCGCGCAAGTGATGAATCGCAACTCGTTCACGCCGACTCGCGCCAGCTCTTTCGGCGCGGCTCACATGAATGCTCGTTCGACGCCGCCGGCCTCGGTGCAGAATCGCTCCGTCATGGCGCGTACCGCGCCGTCTGCCGCTGCTTCGCATCAGCCGTTCCAACGCCAGACCGGCAACTTCACCGCCGCGCGTCCGAACAACAACGTCGCCAATCGCGCGCCAAACACGGCGCAGAGTGGCTACAACAATTCGCGACAGAACCAAATTTCGCAAAGCCGTCCGCAAACGACCAACAATCCCGCGGCGAACAATCGCGCTTCCACCAACGGTCGCACTTGGGAAGCGCAAGGCAACTCTTCCGATCGCGGCAACGCGCCCGCAAGGCTTCGGCAGCAACAATCGCAACAACGGCGCAGTCAACGGCGCAACGCGCACTCGCACCGACCGTCCGCCCTGGGCTGGCTCCAACAATCCGTCGAATGGCGGCAATCGCGCCAACACCTCAACGGAAGGGAATCGCAGCGCCTACGAAAGCCGAGGCGCCGCCAATCAGGGTCGCGCAACGCAAGGCCGCAGCTACGAAACCTATACTGGTCGCGGCAACGAAGCGTCCGGCGGCCGCTCGTACGACGCTCCGTCTCGCTCATACTCCGCTCCCCGTTCGAACTACCCGTCGTCCCGTTCGAACTCCGAGCCTTCGCGTTCCTACTCACCTCCGGCCCGAACTTCAGCTCCCGCGCCCAGCCGTAGCTCAGGCGGCGGCAGCGCTCCTCACAGCAACGGCGGAGGCTCCCACGGTGGCGGTGGTGGAGGGGGCGGTTCACACGGTGGCGGCGGCGCCCTCACGGCGGCGCCCATCACTAATTCCCAATTTGAAACTAGTTCCAAAAGGCCCGGATCAACTCCGGGCCTGTTTTCTTTTGCGCATACCCAGATTCCTCACGCCTCAGCCTTGCAACTCTTACCATCACCCAGGGTTCAAACACTGAAAGGGCCCGCGCCCCGGCATTTCCCATTTCGACATACGGAATCCGCGGGATAGGTCGCTCTGCCGGCTCGTGGTGATACTTTGGTATCAACCGCTTCCGGCAGTTCTGTTCGACTTACAGGTCGTCGGCCCATTCGCATTCCGCGGCGAACCCCATCACCCCGTCGCGTGGCTGTTTCAGGAGAGAAACCGCTATGAGTAGCAGTAGATTCACGTCCAAGCTCGCCGCTTTCCTTGTCCTTATATGTGCCGCAGCTTTCCTCGCCCCTCTGCGCTCGCTCGCCCAGGGCCCGGGTCCAGATGGCCCGCCCGACGGCGACGATCCACCAACTCGCGTCGCCCGCATCAGCCACACCGACGGCGCCGTATCCTTCAATCCCGCCGGCACCGATGATTGGGTCGGCGCCGTCGTCAATCGCCCCATGACCACCGGCGACAAACTTTGGTCCGACAACGGCGCTCGCGCAGAACTTCACATCGGCTCCGCCAGCCTGCGGATCGGCACCAGCACCGGCTTCTCGTTCCTCAATCTCGACGATAGCGTTGCGCAAGTCCAACTCACCGAAGGCACGCTTCGCGTCCGCGTCAAGCGCCTCGACCCCAACGAAACTTTTGAGATCGACACTCCCAATCTCGCTTTCTCAATCCTTCGCCCCGGCACGTATCGAATCAATGTCAATGAAAACGGCGACACCACCATGATCTCTGTCGTTGGCGGCGAAGGCGAAGTCACCGGCGGCGGTCAGGCTTACTCCGTGCACGCCGAACAAACCGCCACTTTCGTCGGCACCGATCAACTCGACGCCGACGTCCAGCAGTTGTACGGCGACGATGAATTCGACCAATGGTGCGCCCAGCGCGACATGCGCGAAGATCGTTCCTCTTCCGCGCGTTACGTTTCTCCCGACGTCGTCGGCTACGAAGATCTCGACGAATACGGCGGCTGGCGCCCCGTCCCCGAATACGGCACCGTCTGGTTTCCGCACACCACTGTCGTCGGCTGGGCTCCGTATCGCTACGGCCACTGGGTTTACATCGCACCTTGGGGTTACACGTGGGTCGAAGACGAACCGTGGGGTTACGCTCCATTTCACTACGGCCGCTGGGTCACTGTCGGTGGAGTTTGGGGTTGGGTGCCCGCTCCTCCGCAGGTCGCCGGCGTCGTCTACGTTCGTCCCGTGTACGCGCCCGCGCTCGTCGCCTGGGTTGGCGGTCCGCACTTCGGCGTCGCCGTTGGTTCCAATGTCGGTTGGTTCCCACTCGGTCCGCGCGAAGTTTTCGTTCCTTCGTATCCGGTCAGCCGCCGCTACTGCGAAACCATCAACGTCAGCAACACCCGCGTCGATCGCGTCGTCGTGAACAACTACTACACTACCGTCGTCGTCAACAAACAGGTCAACGTCACCAACGTGACCTACGTCAATCAGCGCTCCGTCACGGCCACTTCCAACACGACCTTCGTCTCCGGTCAAAACGTCTCGCGCAACGTTGTCCGCGTCGATCAGCGCGATATCGTTCAAAATCGCGTCGTCGTCGGCGCTCCCGCAATCGCGCCGACGCGCCAAACCTTCATCGGCGCGGGCCGTCCGGCAGCCGTTCGGCCGCCCGCCACCATCGCCACGCGCACCGTCGTCGCGAAGGCTCCGCCTCCGCCCGCTCCGGTTTCCGTCGATCGCCAGGAAGCCGCCATTAAGGCCAACGCCGGCCGTCCGATCGCTCGCACCCAATATCGCCAACTCGCGCCGCTCCCAACGCAGGCCGCAGCAGGCGCTACCGCTGGCGCTCCGCGTAACAACGTGCGCATCGCGCCCGTCGCCCGCACCGTCACGCCGATTCAACCCAAGCCGGCCAACACCGCCGGTCGCCCCGGTCAACAGGCCGGATTCAACAACAACGCGCCCGGGCGCCCGAGCGGCCAGCCTCCGGTGAACAATAACGCTCCTCGTCCGGGCCAACCGCTTAACAACGGCCAGCCCGTCAACAACGCCGCGAATCCCAACGCTCCTCGTCCCAACGCGACCGCAGCGCCGCCAAACCAAACAAACGCCGCCGATCGCACCTACAACAACCGTCCCCCGAACGCGCGACCCGTTGCAGCTCCGAATCCGCAGGTCCAGCAGCAACAGCAGCAACAACTCGAACGCCTGCGCGCCCAGCAGGACGCTGATCGCCAGAAGCTCGAACAAAAACAGGTTCAACAACAGCAAAAAGTCCAGAGCCAGCCGAACCCCAATCCGCAAAAGGTGCAGCAACTCAACCAAAAGCAAACCCAACAGCTCCAAAATATGGAGCAAAAGCACGACACTCAGGCGCAAACCCTGCAAAACCGCCAAAACAATCAAGTCGCCCCGCGTGGCGGCAACCCAAACCAAAACAACAACAAAGATAAAGACAAAGACAAGCCAAACAAAAATAACCGCTAGCCGCAAACAATCGCGCCAGAATCAAACGAGGGCACGGCCACCAGCCGTGCCCTTCAATTTTTCCCGCTATATTTTTCTCGAATAACGCCTCAATCACGAATTGGATTTGTAGGGGCGTCCCTTCAGGGCGCCCACGCACGATGTAATCCACACCACGAAACCCGTCACCATCTCCAAATAACCGCTCCTCAATCCGACGCCGAATATCTCACCTATCGAATCTCTCTTCTCCGCGCCCCTCTGCGAGCCCAGTGTTCTCTGTGGTGAAATCTCTTCTGCCCTCGCCTTCAACATCGCCTAAACTCGTCGTCCATGCCCAACCCCCGCCCAATCCAACTCCTGCCCATCTCCCACATCCCCGAAATCCACCCCAACGACAACCTCCCCCGCATCCTCGCTCACCGCCGCCAAAAAATCAAAACTCGTGTTCCAACAAAACGACATCCTCGTCCTCGCCCAAAAAATAATCTCCAAATCCGAAAACCGCCTCATCGACCTGACCACAATCACTCCCTCGCAACGCGCCATCGACCTCGCCGCCGCATCCGACAACGACCGCACCCACAAAAATCCGCGCCTCATCGAACTCATCCTCCGCGAATCCCGCCGCATCGTCCGCGAACATCCCGTCCTCATCGTCGAAACCCATCACGGCTTCGTCTGCGCCAACGCCGGCATCGACCAATCCAACATCCCCGGCGAAAACATCGTCTCCCTCCTCCCAAAAAATCCCGACGCCAGCGCAAAAAAAATCGCGCAAGCCCTCCACAAGCTCACGCGAAAAAAAATCGCCGTAATCATCTCCGACACCTTCGGCCGCCCCTGGCGCCTCGGCCTGACCAACGTCGCCATCGGCTGCTACGGCGTGCCTCCCCTAGTCGATCTCCGCGGCACCCGCGACGCACACGGAAAACCCCTCCACGCCACCATCCTCGCCACCGCCGACGAACTCGCCTCCGCCGCCGCCCTCTGCCATGGAAAAATCCGCCACCACCCCCGCCATCCTCATCCGCAACTACGTCTACAAATCCCTCAACCCAGCCCGCCACAAAAATCATCCGCCCCCCCGCCGACGACCTCTTCCGCTAACCCTCGGCTTTCCGCTCCCGATAGCGCCGGCGTCCCGCCGGCGTTTTTCTGTCACCCCACCTCGTCGCATCCTTCGTCGCACCCCGCGTCGCATACTTCACCCCCTCGCGCTTTCGGCAGAACCACCCGCGTCGTGTAGAATCATCAATTCAATTCAACCAAGGACTCTGTCTCTTCTCCGCAATGGCCAACAAATCCAAATTCCAAGCCATCAAAGGCACCCGCGACCTCCTGCCCCCCGAAACCGCGCTCTGGAATCAAGTCGAACAAACCGCCCGCGAAGTCTTCTCCTCCTTCCACTTCGGCGAAATCCGCCTTGCCCATTTTCGAGCCGACCGAGCTCTTCGCCCGCGCCGTCGGCGGCGACACCGACATCGTCGGCAAAGAAATGTACACGTTCTCCACCAAGCGCGGTCTCAGTCTCGAAAGGGTTCAGGAAGAGATCGAAGATGGCCTGCAGGAGGCCAATCACTACAGAGACCTAGATCTATTCACCGGTCCGGTTGCGAAACTGGTTCAGGGTTTGGAAATCGCTTTGAAGAGCGGCGAAGTCGAGAGGACACAAGAGATTGGAAGTCGTTTTGACAGGCTCAAGAACACGTTTGACAGGTTTGAAGAGGCCCGGAAGATCGGCAATAGTGCAGACCTGGAATTTCTTAAGCAAGATTTGCTCTTTGAATGCTGGAATTTTCCTTTGGGCGAATCCATCTCCCTTCGCCCCGAAGCCACCGCCTCCGTCTGCCGCGCCTACATCGAGCACTCGATGCAGCAGCTTCCCCAGCCCGTGAAGCTCTACTACATCGGCCCCATGTTCCGCCGCGAACGCCCACAAAAGGGAAGATACCGCCAGTTCTACCAAATCGGCGCAGAAGTCCTCGGCGGCCAGGACGCTCCCGCCATCGACGCCGAAGTCATCGAAATGCTGATGACCTTCTTCGACAAGCTCAATCTCAAAGGCCTCGAACTCGACATCAACTCCATCGGCCACAACGCCCCCAACTGCCGCCCCGCCTACGTCGAAAAACTCCGTGAAGCTCTCGTCGAGGTGAAAGACAAACTCGGCGCCGACTCCCAGCGCCGCATCGACACCAACCCTCTCCGCGTCCTCGATTCGAAACTCGATTTCGAACAACCCATCATCGCCACGCTCCCCAAAATCGCCGACCACCTCTGCGACGAGTGCAAGTCCCACTACGAAGCCGTAAAAATGCAGCTCCAACTCCGCGGCGTTTTCTATCGCGAAAACTGGCGCCTCGTCCGCGGCCTCGACTACTACATGCGCACCACTTTTGAAATCACCGCCAAAGGCCTCGGCTCACAAAACGCCGTCTGCGGCGGCGGCCGCTACGACGGCCTCGTCGAACTCCTCGGCGGCCCGCCAACAAAAGGCATCGGCTTCGCCATCGGCGAAGATCGATCTCATCCTCTCGCTCCAAGAACAAGCCCGCGAATCCGCCGCAGCACAAAGCACCGCGACCGACGCCGCAGCTCAGTCTCCGCTCATCGCCAATCAACCACCTCTCATCTTCATCGCATGGATGGGACACAACACCTACGCCACCGCCGTCCGCGCCGCCAAAGATCTCCGCAACGCCGGCTTTCCCGTCGAAGTCCCTCCCACCGAATTAAAATTCGGCAAAGCCCTCGGCCAAGCCGACAAACTCGGCGCCCAATTCGCCCTGATCCTCGGTGAAAACGAAGTCTCCGAAGGCTCCTGGACCCTGAAAAATCTCACCGACGGCAACCAAATCAAACTCCCCGAGCCCGACCTGATCGCCCACCTCCGCTCCCTGTAACTGCGCCGGCCTTTTGGGTGCCGCACCCTTTCGTTTTTAAAAGGGTGCGGGTTTAGACGAAGCCCCGCTCACGTCATAACGACAACTTCGATTCCCACCCATCCCTCACGTACAATAGTCCGAGCACCACACGCATTTCCCAGACAAAGGACTCACGCTCCGTGCTCGATTTCCTCGGCAACCTCACCCGCACAAACTATTGCGGCAATCTCCGCGCCTCCGACGCCAACAAAGACGCCGTCATAATGGGCTGGGTCGCTCGCCGCCGCGACCTCGGCAATCTGCTCTTCCTCGACGTTCGCGATCGCACCGGCATCGTCCAGGTCGTCTTCAACAAAGAGACGCAGCCCGAAGCGCACGCCAAAGCCGAACACGTCCGCAGCGAATACGTCGTCGCCGTCGAAGGCAAAGTCATCGCGCGCCAAAAAGCGAATCCCGATCTCGCCAGCGGCGAAATCGAAATCATCGCCGGCAAACTTCACGTTCTCAACAACGCGAAAACGCCGCCCTTTCAGATCGAAGACGACACCAACGCCGCCGAAGAAACGCGCCTGCGCTATCGCTATCTCGATCTGCGCCGCCCGCGCCAGCACGCCAATCTCGCGCTGCGCCACAAAATCCTGCTCGAGATTCGCCGCGTCATGGACGAAATGGGCTTTCTCGAAGTCGAAACGCCGATGCTCACGCGCTCCACGCCGGAAGGCGCGCGCGACTATCTCGTCCCCAGCCGGGTGCACCATGGCCAGTTCTACGCGCTCCCGCAGTCGCCGCAAATCTTCAAGCAAATCCTGATGATCGGCGGCCTCGACCGCTATTTCCAGATCGTCAAATGTTTTCGCGACGAAGATCTGCGCGCCGATCGCCAGCCCGAATTCACGCAGCTCGACGTCGAGATGTCGTTCCCGCGCCAGCAAGACATCTTCAACGTCATCGAGCAAGTCATGGTGCGCGCCTGCGCCGTCGCCGGTGTGAAAGCATCCGCTCCGTTTCCGCACATGCTCTACAAAGACGCCGTGCGCAAATACGGCAGCGACAAGCCCGACATGCGCTTCGGCATGGAACTGCACGAAGTCACCGACTGCTTTCCGCCCGAAGCCAAAGAGAAATTGCAGATCGGCGGCACCGTCTTCGCGTTCGCCGCTCCCGGCGCAGCAAATTATTCGCGCAAGCAGCTCGACGAACTTACCGAGAAAGCAAAATCCAACGGAGCCAAAGGCGCCTACTTCGTCAAACTCGCGCCCGAAGGCACGACTTCAACCGTTGAAAAATTGATCGGCGCCGAAAACGTCACAAAACTCGCGCAAGCCTGCGAAGCAAAACCAGGCGATCTCGTCGTCGCCGTCTCCGCCAAAACCGAAATCAAAGGCACCGATGCCGCTGCGCTCGTCGCCGGCCAACTCCGCCTGATTCTCGGCGAAGCCCTCAACCAGATCGACAAGTCGCAATGGAAATTTCTTTGGCTCACCGGCTTCCCACTCTTTGAATGGAGCCCGCAGGACGAAACCTGGGCCAGCGCGCAACATCCATTCACCGGCATCGTCGAAGAAGACATCGACAAGCTCGAGTCCGCTCCGTGGGAAGTTCGCAGTAAAGGTTACGACCTCGTCCTCAACGGCGTCGAACTCGGCTCCGGCAGCATCCGAATTCACCGCCAGGACGTACAGGAGCGCCTCTTCAAAGCTCTCGGCCTCAGCGAAGAACAAACGCGCCGCCGCTTCGGTTTCTTCCTCGACGCGCTGACCTACGGCACGCCGCCGCACGGCGGCATCGCGCTCGGCCTCGACCGCGTCGTCATGCTTCTCACCGGCGAAAAATCAATCCGCGAAGTCATCGCCTTCGCCAAAACCACCGCTGCCCAGGACCTGATGGCCGAGAGCCCGAGCGAAGTTGACGATCTGCAACTCGACCAACTTGGCATCGCCATCAAGCCTGCCGCCAAAAAAGCATGAGTCGCATCCACATCCTCACGGAAGCTGTCGCCAACCGCATCGCCGCTGGCGAAGTCGTCGAGCGTCCAGCGAGCGTTGTCAAAGAGCTGCTCGAAAACGCTCTCGATGCCGGCGCCAACGCGATCCGCGTCGAAGTCGAATCCGGCGGCAAGCGCATGATCCGCGTCATCGACGACGGTCACGGCATGACGCACGATGACGCGCTCCTCGCCTTCGAACGCCACGCCACCAGCAAATTAAAATCCGCCGACGATCTCATGTCGATCGCCACGCTCGGTTTTCGCGGCGAAGCGATGCCGACCATCGCCGCCGTCTCGCGCCTCCTCCTCGAAACGCGCGATGCCGCCGAGCCCGAAGGCGTCCGCGTCGAATTTGCTGCCGGGAAACTCGTCAGCGTAAAATCCGCCGGCCTTCCCGCGGGCACAACCGTCAGCGTCGCCGATCTTTTCTACTCCGTCCCCGCGCGCCGCAAATTCCTGAAATCCGAAACCACCGAGCTCGGCCACATCGCCTCGCTCGTCACCCACTACGCCCTCGCCAATCCCGGCAAGCAATTCGTCCTCACCACGCCGACGCAACAAATCATTGACTGTCCTCCCGTCGAACGCATGGCCGACCGCATCTACCAACTCTTCGGCAAGCAATCGCTCGACGAACTCGTCGAAATCCCTACCGCTTCCGCCGCATTTCGCGCCGCCATCACCGAGCCCGAACTCGAGCCCAACGAAGAAACCGCCCGCATCAGCGTCTATGGCTTCACCTCGCGCCCAGAAATCCAACGCCCCAATCGCAACGGCATCTACGTCTTCGTCAATCGCCGCCTCGTGCGCGATCGCCTCATCCTTCACGCGATTCACGAGGCCTATCGCAATATTCTTCCCGGCAACGTTTTTCCCGCGACGCTCCTCTTTCTCGAAATGCCGTACGACGAAGTTGACGTCAACGTGCACCCCGCGAAAATCGAAGTCCGCTTCCGCCGCTCGCAATTCGTCCACGATTTCACGCGTGACTCAATTCGCCAGGTTTTGATGAACGCGCGCGCCGTTCCAAGTTTCGCCGCCGCAGCTGGAGCCGGTGCGGCAGCCACCTCGATCAACGGCGCATTCGGAATGAATCCGGTCACCGCCGCGACGCAAGCTTCGCCCTATCCCGATTCCAACGGCGACGCATTGCAAGCGAGCGATGGCGCCTTGCAAAACTCCGCCGCAACCGCTCCCGGAGTATCGATCCCGCACGCCAACATCCCGCCGCTCGAAGACATCGGCATCGGTTCCGGCGTAGGCTCCGACGGCGGCTTCGAACTTACGGGTGCTCCGCTGCGCCCCGTCGCACAACGTTTCACCTTCGATTCCGCCTCCACTTTCGGCGCCGCCCTCGATTCCGCGCCTTCGGTAGCGCCGGCATCCCTGCCGGCGTCTTTGCCCAGCGACGGCAACGCGACAAATTGGGCCGCCAATTTCTCCACCGCCACCGACGCCCCCGGCCGCCTCCCCCATCCCGAAGAAATCGCCGATCTCAAACCTCTCGGCCAAGTCAGCGCCAGCTTTATCATCGCCGTCAACGCCGAAGGCCTCTGGATCGTCGATCAACACGTCGCGCACGAACGCATCCTCTTCGAGCAGCACCTCGAAGCGCGCCGCGCCGGAAAAGTCGAAAGCCAGCGCATGCTGATGCCGATGATTCTCGAACTCGCCCCGCGCCAGCTCGTCATCTACGAAAAAATCGCCGACGAACTCACCGCCAACGGCTTCGAAGTCGAGCCCATGGGACCGCGCAGCGTTGCGATCCAAGCTGTTCCCGCCGGCGTCACCGGCAACGACGCCGAAAAACTCCTCACCGAAATTCTCGACGGCATCGAACGCGAAAACGCCGCCATCTCCATCGAAACCCTGCAAGCCAAAATCGCCGCCAGCACCGCGTGCCACGCCGCGATCAAAGTCAATATGCCGCTCGATCAAACAAAAATGGAGTGGCTCCTCGCCTCGCTCGCCAAAACCGATTGCCCGATGAGCTGCCCTCACGGCCGACCCGTCGTCCTCCGCTACTCCGTAAAAGAAATCGAACGCGCCTTCCACCGCATCTGACCAGCCGCGTCCCCTTCGCCCCTCCATCCATTCTCGGTAACTCCCGATAGCGCCGGCATCTTGCCGGCGTTTTTCCCATTCGCCGCCGCGACATTCATGTCTCGGCAAGTTCATGTACGGGCGCAGCACCTCTGCGCCCCAGCTTGCCCGGCCCTAATCTGCCACGAAGTTTTTCCCTTCCGCCCCATCGACGTATAATCTCCTATTCACAAAACAACGGAGCCGCAATGACCGACACAAAAAAAACCGCCGTAATCTTCGGCCTCGCCAATAAGCGCAGCATCGCCTGGGCCATCGCGCAAAAACTCCACGCCGCCGGCTGGCAACTCGCCATCACCTATCAGAACGACCGCATGGCCGCCGAAGCCGCCGATCTCGTCGGCGATCTCCCTGGTTCCAAAGGCTTCATGTGCGACGTTTCTAGCGACGAGCAAATCGCCAAAACTTTCGACGAACTAAAAAACACCTACGGCACCTTGCAAGGCGTAGTCCACAGCGTTGCATTCGCCCACGCCGAAGACCTCAAAGGCGAGTTCATCAACACCAGCCGCGAAGGCTTCCGCTGCGCGCACGACATCAGCGCATATTCGCTGATCGCCGTCTCGCGCGCCGCCATGCCGCTGATGACCGACGGCGGCGGCATCGTCACGATGTCCTACTACGGCGCCGAAAAAGTCGTGCCGAAGTACAACGTCATGGGCGTCGCCAAAGCCGCACTCGAAGCCTGCGTCCGCTATCTCGCCAACGATCTCGGCCCGAAGAAAATCCGCGTCAATGCCATTTCCGCCGGCCCCATCAAAACTCTCGCCGCTCGTGGCATCTCCGGCCTCGGCGACATGTTGAAAGCCCATTCCGAACGCGCGCCGCTAAAACGCAACGTCGATCCCGCAGAAGTGGGTTCCACCGCCGCGTTCCTGCTCTCCGACGGCGGCTCCGGCATCACCGGCGAAACCATCTACGTCGATTGCGGCTACAACATCATGGGCTTCTAGTTCTTCTCTTGGGTGCCGCACCCTCAGGTTTCAGAGGGTGCGGTTTTTCCGCTCCAAACCACCACCGATCTCCCCACCGCAACCCAAAAGTACCCAAGCGAGGCGACGTATTCCGCCATCGCGCTCCGCGATGACTCTCTCTTCGACCGACCCGTTTGTCGCAATCCAAAAATACTTGTCATTCCGAGCGAAGCGAGGAATCTGCTTTCTGACGCCACGCCCAAAACTTCACGACGAGCCTCCTCTCTTCGATCCTTCACCTTCTCCAATTTTTAATCCCTTCCTCCTTTCATCTCCCCTCCTCTCCACGTAAAATACCCCCGGCCCATTTCCCTCGAATGCCCAAACTAACCATCGCCATCGACGGCCCGGCAGGCTCCGGAAAGAGCAGTGTCGCCCGTCGCATCGCCCTCGAACTCGGCTACCTCTATCTCGACAGCGGCGCAATGTATCGCGCGCTCGCGCTCAAAGCGATCCATCGTTGCATTTCTCCCGACGACGAGACGCAACTCGAATCGCTTGCCGCCGAAACCCACATCGAATTGAAACCGCCGACGCCCGAGCAGGAAGTTTCCGGCAGCAAGAATCGCGTATTCCTCGACGCCGTCGAAGTCACCGACTCGATTCGCGCCGCCGATGTGGCGCAAGCCGCCTCGCGCCTCGCCACCATCGCGGGTGTCCGCAGCGTGCTTGTCGCTGAACAGCAACGCGCCGGCGCCGGCGGCGGCGTTGTGATGGAAGGCCGCGACATCGGCACCGTCGTTTTTCCCCGCGCCGAACTCAAAATTTTCCTCGAAGCATCTTCCGAAGTTCGCGCCGAGCGCCGCTGGAAAGAGCATCAGGAAAAAGGCGACGACCTCACCGTCTTCCAGGTTCTCCAGGAAGTCCGCGAGCGCGACAAGCGCGACCGCGAGCGCAAAGTCTCCCCGCTGATGCGCGCCTCCGACGCCGTCATCATCGATAACACCGCGATGGACATCGACGAAACCTCCCGCCTCATCGTCATGCTCGCTCGCGAACGCGAACGCAACGCCGCCGTAGCCCGCCGCAGCGTGTAGCGCCCGCATCCTGCCGGCGTTTTTCCCATCCGCCATCGCCAATTGAACTGGCAGCAAGATTTTGTAGGGGCGCAGCACTGCTGCGCCCCAAGTCCGCACGATCCTAGCGTCTTAAACTCCGAGCCGTGCTCCAACCATCATCTCCCCCCATCTCTCCTGATATAGTTCTCCCCCGAGGTCCACCAAAAAAATGCGAATGCTCCTCCTCCTCACAGCCTGCTCTCTCCTCACTCCTATCCTCGCGCTCGCCGCTCCCACTCCAGACGAAGAAGCCCGCAACTTCCGCGCCTACCTCGACACCGACTGGCGCCGTTGGATGGAGGAGTATCCCGAAGTCGCGACTGGTGTCGGCTTCCCAGGGCAAGATGCGCGGTGGACGGATGATTCGCCGGCCGGCATCGAGCGGCGCGAGAAGCATTTGGCGGAGAGCATCGCGCAACTAAAGCAGATTCGCCGCGACGCGCTGCCCGACAGCGAAAAACTCAATTTTGATCTCTACTCACAATTGCTGGAAGCGTCGCAAGAAGGCCTGAAATTTGGCGACGATCCGTTTCCGTTTCGGTTTGTCGTGCCGCACAGCTTGTGGATGCCGATCAATCAAATGGAGGGTGTGCAACAAGGCGCCGCGGATGCCCTGGAGAATACGCCGCACCACAATGTGGCGGAGTACGAAATTATTCTGCTGCGGATGAAAGCGCTGCCGGCGTATGTCGATCAACAGACTGATTTGCTGAAAGTGGGGCTGAAGCGCGGCTACACGCCGCCAAAGATCACCCTGCGCGATTTGCCGAAGCAGATTGCGGATCTGATTCCGGCCGATCCGATGGCGAGCGCACTCTTGCAGCCGTTCACCGAATTTCCGTCTTCAATTTCGGAGGCCGACCGCACTCGGCTGACCGATCAAGCCAAACAGATTTACACGTCGTCGCTCGCTCCCGCGTTTCAGCGCCTCCACGACTACGTCGCAAACACCTACCTTCCAGCCTGCCGCGACAACATCGCCGCCATCTCGCTGCCGGACGGGAATGCCGCCTATACATTTCATGTGCGCTGGCAAACCACGACGAATCTGACGCCGGCGCAGATTCACGAGATCGGTTTGTCGGAAGTGAAGCGCATTCGCGCCGAGATGGACAAAGTCATCGCCTCGGTGAACTTCAAGGGTAGCTTTCATGATTTCACCGAGTTCTTGCGCAACGATCCGCGGTTCTACTACGACAAACCCGACGACCTTGTGAACGGCTACCGCGTCATCGCGAAAAGAATCGATCCCGAACTCGCGCATGAATTTGGAAAACTCCCCCGCCTGCCGTACGGCGTCTGCCCGATTCCCGATTTCAAGGCGCCTTCGCAAACGACCGCCTACTATCAGCCCGGCTCGCCCGCGGTCGGACGTCCAGGCTGCTACTTCGTGAACACATACAACCTCCACGCGCGGCCAAAGTGGGAGATGGAAGCGCTCTCGCTCCATGAAGCCGTGCCGGGACATCACTTGCAGCTTTCGCTGGCGCAAGAGATGGAGAACGTGCCGGAATTCCGCAAGCACGTCGGCTATTCCGCATTTGTCGAAGGTTGGGCGCTGTACTCCGAAAGCCTCGGCGAAGAACTCGGCCTGCTCAAAGACCCGTACTCGAAATTCGGCCAATTGACCTATGAAATGTGGCGCGCGGTGCGGCTCGTCGTAGACACCGGCATGCACTCGATGGGATGGACGCGCGAGCAGGCGATTCAATTTTTCAAAGACAACACCGGCAAGACCGACCAGGACATCACCGTCGAAGTCGATCGCTATATCGTATGGCCCGGGCAGGCGCTCGCTTACAAGCTAGGTCAGTTGAAGATTCGCGAACTGCGCACCGAAGCGGAAAAGAAGCAGGGAAGCGCGTTCAACGTTCGAACGTTTCACGATGCCGTGCTGGAATCAGGTTCGATCCCGCTCGACGTTCTGGAGTCCCACATTCACGGCTGGCTGGCGCAGCGGTGATTGCAGTCCGATTCCAAATTTCTCCCCTTCGTGTTCGAACGCTGCCAGCGACAACTCCATGATTTCAAGTCATTTATATTAAACAACTTGACATTAGGTATTAATGTGTTAACATGTTGCGACGCCAAAAATGCCATGCTCACGCCAACGCCCCAGCTCACCCGCACCTCTTCGAAACGCTCCGTCCGCAATCCGCACATTCCAAACATCTTGCACACACTTGTTTCCTC
Organism: uncultured Acidobacteriota bacterium; assembly: GCA_963785605.1. GTDB lineage: Bacteria > Acidobacteriota > Terriglobia > Acidiferrales > UBA7541 > Acidiferrum. Next base: position 109,800 of record CAWAWE010000002.1, read on the forward strand.
GCCTCGCGCAACTTCAACAAACCGCGGCACTTGCACACACTTGAAAAAACATAGGGGGTATACCCACAGTTCTTCGAACGGAGTTCCAAATCGGGACAGGCCAGACGCCTGTTTCCCTTCGGTCGGAGTGTCAGTGCGAGCTACTGCGCGTCTTGGCGGTTGGTAATGCTCACGCGAAACGGCGGGCGGGTTTTTTCGCCGGGGTCTTGGTCGAAGGTCTGGGAGGTTCTGGCGGGGTCGTAGTCGCGCCAGAGCCAGGTCATTTCGGCAGGGAATTCGGCGGCGCCGTGGGCGGAGTTGTGGGTGCCGCGGCCGAAAGCTGAAGTGAAAGTCGTAGCCGGTGGCTTTGAGCGCGTTGGCCATGCGGAGATTGGCGAGCGGCCAGTTGCCGTAGCGCAGTCCAGATCTTCGGAGCCGTCCTGGAGCCAGACGCGGATGTTGCGCTTCGGCTCGCGCAAGACTTTGTCGGGATAATCCTGGCCGCCGTCGGGATTCGACGGATCTTCTTTCCACTGAATTGCGGAGAAGCTGCCGATCCAGGAAATGACGCGCGCGAATTGATCGGGCTGCTGCCACGCGGCGTTGAAAGAGCAGATGCCGCCGGAAGATAGGCCGGTGATGGAGCGGCTGTAGGCGTCTTTGCGAATGTTGTACTTCGCTGAAACTTCCGCGAGGATTTCGTCGCGCAGGAATCGCGGATAGCGATCGCTGACGGTGTCGTAGAGCGTGCTGCGCATGGAATCCTTGAGCGTGCGATTCCATTTTTTGCCGTAGGCTTCGACGAAATTGTAGGTCGGCGTGCCGGGCGAGCCGCTGATGTCGCCGGGGTTGATGAACACGACGATCATCACCGGAATTTTTTTCTGCGCGATGAGATTGTCCACGACGTTGAGCGTTTTGTTTTTTCCTTCACGATCGATGTAGCCTTCGCCGTCCTGCACGACGAGAAGTGCGGCAGGAGTTTTGGGATCGTACTGCGCGGGGACGTAGATCCAGTATTCGCTCTTCATGCCGTCGTAGATTTTGCTGGTGTGCGTGAGCTTTTCGGAGAGTTTGCCGCTGGGCACATCGGGATGCTGGTAGGAATCGGGCGTATAAACCGGCACGTCGTAGCTGCCGCCGAATTTTTCGTGCGCGACGAGATAGTGGAACGTGTGCGCGGTGCCGAGTCGTTCGATGCGTGCCGGGGCATACCAGAGATTGCTGCCTGCGATCTGGACCATGTCGGGGCCGGCGGCGTCGTCGATGAAGAGAGCGGGTTTGCTAAGGATTCGGTGGCGAAGAAAAATTCAGGGCCCTTGGCCGATGAAAGCTTTGCCTTCTTTGAGATCCTTGGCGTCAAACGTGGCGACGATGGCGTCGCGGAGTTGAGGGCTGTTCGATTTAGCGAGTTCGATCAGTTGTGGCGCGGTGGATTTTTCGGGGGGAGTGGCGTGCGCTAAATTGGCAGCGAGAGTGGCCGAGAGAAAAAAGATCGCGACAGAGATACGCAGAATGCCGATTTGTTTTTGCATGGCGAGTGCATTCTATTTGGGCTTTTGGGCAACTGCCAGCAGCTTTTTGCGGGGGGCGAGCGGGCCGAGACTGTGTGATAGGCTCGGCGTGAAACGGAGAGCAGCACAAATGCGGACGGCGTTGATTATCCTCGGCGGATTGGTGGTTTGGGGAGTGTTCGTGGCGGCGGCGAAGGCGACGTCGAATCCGGCGAAGGCGATTGGGACGGCGACGATTGCGTTCGTGGGTGCCTGGTTTTTGGTGGCGGCGATCAATATGTATTTTGGTGTTGCGCGAGCGGGTTATGCGTTTCGGGAAGAGCTGCCGATATTTTTTGTGATTTTTTTGGTGCCGGCGATCGTGGCGGTCGTCGCACTGAGATGGTTACGATGAAATCGAGATCGCGATTCGAAGCTTACGGAGAGGGTGGGCGGATAGGGATGGGAACGGGAAGGCTCGAGGCGTTCAGCGATGGAGTGATCGCGGTCATCATCACGATCATGGTGCTGGAGTTGAAGGCGCCTGAAGGGCACAGCATTGCGGCGCTCATTCCGTTGGCTCCGGTTTTTTTGAGCTACGTACTGAGTTTTGTTTATGTCGGGATTTATTGGAACAACCATCACCACATGCTGCATACGTGCGAAGAAATAACGGGCGGAATTCTTTGGGCGAATCTCCACCTGCTTTTCTGGTTGTCGCTGATTCCGTTTGCGACGGCGTGGCTTAGCGAGAATCACTATTCATCGGGACCGTCGGCGCTTTATGGGGCGATTTTGCTGATGTCGGCAGTGGCGTGGGTAATCTTGCAGCAGCAGATCATTGCGTCGCAGCGCGGGAAGCGCGACGTTTTGAAGCAAGCGATTGGAGACGATTTCAAAGGCAAGCTGTCGGTGTTGATGTATGTCGCCGGGATTGGAAGTGCGTTTTGGCAACCGCGGATTTCGCTGATGCTTTACGGCCTGACGGCGCTGATTTGGCTTATTCCGGATAAGAGAATTGAGAAGGCCGTGAAAGCGGAACACTGAGAATGAGCGATTGCTGAGAATCCGTAAGTACTTGTAAATCAACACATCCGGATCCAGGATGAAAGTGGGCGTTGGGAATTTCTTAGCATCTGGATGAAGATTTTGCATGCTGGAAAGCGCGTGGATAGCGGTTGAATCGTGCCGGCTGAAAATTAAGGTTGACAGTGGCGCGCTTTGCCGTTACCTTTAGGTTACCTCAGATGTACTCCCGCTTCGGCGGGTCCTCACTGAGCGTGAAGAGCAAATTATGGGACATGACAACTTAGCCGTGAACGACGCAAGGCAAAGCATGATGGTCTCGTTTGATTTGCTACTTACGCGACCATAAGCAAGCCTAAGTCGTTTCGATCCAGAAAAATAGCAGCGTTGTAGCGGTGCTTTCGCGGGTTCGAGCGTTTTTTGCAGCTTTGCTGTGATTTCGCCGTATTTCCGTCGTTTTGAGCGCGCTGTTTTGCCTTTACGGACACAGCAGCCGTGTGTCTTTACGGCAAGAAGGCCGCGAGCGATGGAATTTTTTGCGGGTGTCGTTGGTCTATGTAGACGTGACACGAAAGGAGGACGCGCACATGGAAGAGACATCATTGCAGGGGCCGGTGTTGTTGGTGAACGGAAGGCTGACGCTGATGATCCCGTTGGAAAACGGAGGAGCCGAGCATGTAGCTTGTTCGCGCGGCAACTCCGAGGGTGCAGGGTCGTGCCTGAAGATCGCGATTCCGGACTGGCTGGCGGGAATGTTGCGAATCGACGAGGGCGACATCGTGCGAGTCAGCAATTGGGACGGGAAACTGCGCATCGAGCCGAACGAGGCAACGCCGGTGCAGTGAGTAGGTTACGCGAGAAGTCCAAGCAGCTCCTGAGCAGGCGGCTGTTTCGAAAAGCTTGTCGATGACACGATCGAGTCTCCTTACACGGGAGATGGATTGTCCGCAGGGAAGGACGATCACGAGGGATTCGAACGGCTGCTTTGCGAGGAGAAGGATTGTGACTTGAACTTTCGCGGAGCGTAGGAAAAAAAAATTGGCCGGAGCGGCGGAGGGATTCGCCGCTCCTTTTTTGCGGCCGAGAGAGTTGGCAAAGGCAAGCCGTGGTCGTCGTGACGTTTGGTGGTTCGGCTCAGTTTGATCGGGGCGGACGAGGGTGGAGTTCGATCATTACAGCGAGGTCGTGATTACGGCGGGCGGAGTGAACCCCGCCCCTACAAAACCGGGGGAGGGTCAGGCGATGCTGGCGGCTTGGCGAGCTCTGGATTCGCAGTCGGCGACGGCGGATTCGGCGATGTTGAGGCGGGCGGAGGCGGCGGAGAGAGCGGGCCAGTCGGCGCGTTCGTAGGCGAGGAGGAGGTCGTAGACGTCGCGATAGGGATTGACGGTGCCGCAGAGAGCGGCGCGGACTTCGGGTGCGATGGGGAGAGTGGCGAGGACTTGTTCCATGGGGCGGTCGAGGATGGCGTCGGTGACGGAGAGCAGGCCCATGAGGAAGAGGTCGGAGCTTTTTACGAGTTTCGAGATAGCGCGACGGGTGGCGCCGCGATGGAGGATGCCGAGATGAGCGTGCGCGATGGCGGCGAAACGGATGGACGCCGAAACGGGCGGTACTGCCGAGGAAGATGGCGAGGTTGGCGACGGGGTGGTCGGATCGGTGAGTTCTTTGGCGAGATTTTCGCAGAAGAAAGCGCGGGTTAGGGCGGTGCGGACGAGCTCGTGGGGTTTGTCGGAGGCCATGGCGACGACGGCGAGGACGGAGATCCAGCGGCGAAATTCTTTTTCGCCGAGGAGCGCGATCGCTTCACGGATGCTGTGAATTTCGCCGCGGACGGCGACGAGCCAGGAATTGAGATAGCGGAGAAGTTTGTAGACGAGGGCGGGATCGGTTTTGAGGAGTTGCTCGACGGCGTCGTAGTTGAAATCGGGAGAAGCGACGAGATGGAGGAGGCGAAGGCAGTTGAGTTTGTTGCCCGGGATTTCGCGTGCGCTGAGCGTGGTGGGCTTGCAGAAGAAATATCCCTGGAAAAAGGTGTAGCCGAGAGAACGGGCTTCAAGGAGGTCGTCGTTGGTTTCGATTTTTTCGGCGAGGAGGCGCATGCAGCCGGTGTTTGCGGCGGCTGAAGGATCGAGTTTACTGCGATGGCGATTGGCGATGGCGGCGCGCGCCGGGGGATCGCAGCCGCGAAAGTCGACCTTGAGAAATTTTACGAGCGGGAGGAGCGGCTCCCATTTGGGGTGGCCGACATAATCGTCGAGCGCGAGCGTGTAGCCTTCGTTGCAGAGCTCAGCGCAGAGCTGGACGACTTCCTGCGTGGGCGTGATGCCCTCGAGGATTTCGATGACGATTTGATCGGGCGGGAGCAGTCGCGCGGTGCCACGCTGGAGAGCGAGGAGATCAAAATTGATGAAAGCTTTGGTGTGTCCGGTGAGGGATTGCAGGCCGAACAACATCGTGGAATCGACGATCAACTGTTCGCTGGCGTTCTTGTACGGCTGGAAGACGTTTTTGCTGGAGGCACGAAAGAGGAGTTCGTAAGCGAAGAGTTTGAGCTTGTCGTCGAAGATCGGCTGGCGAGCGATGAATTTTTCGAGCATGCGGCGTCCCTCTCACGGACGGCGGGGAGAAAATAATTCGAGAGGGAGGTTGATTTTGCGCGGCACCGGTCAGGGGCGCCGCGCGTGAAATTTGCGGTACGGCTTACGAAAGGCCCGCGATCCGGAAGCGATCGCGGCTCAAGTGGCTGCGGATCGTTTGCCGAGGGCGCTGAGCGCTTTTACGTCGGAGCGGACATCGAGCTCAAGAACTCGGTGTTGGACTTATTTTTGGTCAGGCGGCTGATCAGCAATTCCATCGCTTCGACGGTGGAGAGCGGGCTCAACACCTTGCGCAGAACCCAAACGCGGCTGAGCTCGTCTGGCGGAAGCAGTAGCTCGTCTTTACGAGTGCCGGAGCGCTGGATATCGATAGCGGGGAAGACACGCTTGTCGGAGAGGCGGCGGTCGAGGTTGATTTCCATGTTACCGGTGCCCTTGAACTCTTCGAAAATGACGTCGTCCATGCGGCTGCCGGTGTCGATGAGCGCGGTGGCGATGATGGTGAGCGAGCCGCCCTCTTCAACGTGGCGAGCAGCGGCGAAGAAACGGCGCGGGCGCTGGAGAGCGTTGGCGTCGATACCGCCGGAGAGCACTTTGCCAGAAGGCGGAGTGACGGCGTTGTAGGCGCGGGCGAGACGCGTGACGGAGTCGAGAAGAACGACGACGTCGCGCTTGTGTTCGACGAGGCGCTTGGCCTTTTCGAGCACCATTTCGGCGACCTGAATGTGGCGCTGGGGCGCTTCGTCGAAAGTCGAGCTGATGACTTCGCCCTTGACGGTGCGCTGCATGTCGGTGACTTCTTCGGGGCGCTCGTCGATGAGGAGAACGATGAGGGCGACTTCAGGATGATTGGTGGTGATGGAATTGGCCATCGACTGCAACATCATCGTTTTACCGGTGCGAGGCGGAGCGACGACGAGGCCGCGCTGGCCTTTGCCGACGGGGCAGAGAAGATCGAGCACGCGCCCGGTCATATTGTCTTTGGTGGTTTCCATCTTGAGGCGGCCCTGTGGATAGAGCGGCGTCAAATTGTCGAAAAAGATTTTGTTGCGGGCGACTTCGGGGTCTTCGAAGTTGACGGCTTCGACTTTGATGAGGGCGAAGTAGCGCTCGCCGTCTTTCGGCGGACGAACCTGGCCGGAGACGGTGTCACCGGTGCGAAGATCGAATTTGCGGATCTGCGAGGGCGAGACGTAGATGTCATCGGGGCCCGGGAGATAATTGTATTCGGGCGCGCGCAGGAATCCGAAACCATCGGGGAGACATTCGAGGACACCTTCGGAGAAGATCAGGCCGTTTTTTTCGGTCTGGGCGCGGAGGATCTGAAAGATCAACTCCTGCTTGCGCATGCCTGAAGCGCCCGGGATGTTCAACTCCTTGGCGATCTTAGCCAAGTCGGTGATATTTTTTTCCTTGAGCTCAGCAAGGCTGATGCTCATCTGATTGCTGCCTTCGACGCTTGTTTCCTTCATATTTCCTTAACTTTTTATTGTGGGATTAAAAATTGACCGTGACATGCCGGATTGTGTTCGGGCCGGATTGAATTAGGGGGCGGCGCACCGCAATGACCGAGCGCGAAAACCGCACAAGATCAATGAGGGGCGATCCAGCTTTATGACAACCGATGGCGACGCCAGGCAGGTAACGAGCGACCGCACCGCTTGATCTCGAACGATCGAGTTCAGGGAGACGGAACGGGCCTTGAGGCCGAAGCGACGCTGTTTAGTTGGTCAAACTCTTGTCTTTCTCAGTACCACCGACGAAAGGTTCCGCAACGGGCGCGACTGCGGCAAGTTCGAGAGGCACGATCGGGCGTTCGAGCGCGATCTGCAAAACGTCATCCATGATTTCTGCGAAGTGTACCGTAAGGCTCGAGAGGATTTCCTGCGGGATGTCCGCCAGGTCCTTTTCATTATCCTTCGGAAGTATGACTGTGCGCAAGCCCATTCGGTGAGCAGCGAGAAGTTTTTCTTTTACGCCGCCGATGGGGAGAACTTTTCCGCGTAGCGTGATTTCGCCGGTCATGGCGAGGTCGCAGCGAACTGGAATGCGCGTGAGCGCGCTGACGATGGTGGTGCAGATGGTGATGCCGGCGGAAGGACCGTCTTTGGGGATGGCGCCTTCGGGCACGTGCACGTGAATGTCGATGTTGCGATAGAAGTCTTTCGGCAGGCCGAACGCATGCGAGCGTGACCGAATATAGGCCATCGCGGCTTGCGCGGATTCCTGCATGACGTCGCCGAGTTTGCCGGTGAGATTGAGCCGGCCTTTGCCTTCCATGAGCGTGGCTTCGGTGACGAGAACGGTGCCGCCGACTTCGGTCCACGCGAGGCCGGTGGTGAGACCGATCTCGTTGTGTTTCTCGAGCCAGGACTCTCTGTACTTCAGGATGCCGAGAAAATCGTTGACGTTGGTTGGCGCGATTTCCACGGTCGAGGCGGGGCCATCGGTGACAACTTTGCGCGCCATTTTGCGGCCGACATTCTGGATTTCGCGCTCGAGGCTGCGGACACCGGCTTCGTGCGTGTAATGGCGAATGATGTGGAGCAAGCCATCGTCGGTGAAGCCGAGATTTTTGTCGGTGAGGCCGGTGGCTTCGCGCGCGCGCTTGACGAGGAAGCGCTTGGCGATTTGCAGTTTTTCCTGCTCGGTGTAGCCGGGGATGCGCAGGATTTCCATGCGGTCCTGGAGCGGCTGCGGGATGGTGTGGAGCACGTTGGCGGTGCAGACGAACATGACCTTGGAGAGGTCGTATTCGACGTCGAGATAGTGATCGGTGAAGGCGTGGTTGAGCTCAGGATCGAGCACTTCCATCAGAGCGGCCGACGGGTCGCCGCGGAAGTCCATCGACATTTTGTCGACTTCATCGAGGACGAAGATCGGGTTGGTCGTGCCGGCCTTTTTCATCATCTGGATGATTTGGCCAGGCAGGGCGCCGATGTAGGTGCGGCGATGGCCGCGAATTTCAGCCTCGTCGCGCACGCCGCCGAGAGAAACGCGGACGAACTTGCGGCCGGTGGCGTGGCCGATGGACATCGCGAGCGAAGTTTTGCCGACGCCCGGAGGCCCGACGAAGCAGAGAATCGAGCCCTTCGGATTTTTGACGAGCTGGCGAACGGCAAGAAATTCGAGAATGCGATCCTTGATTTTCTCGAGGCCGAAGTGCTCTTCGTTGAGGACTTTTTCGGCGGCGCGGATGTCGCGGATTTCCTTGGACCTTTTCTTCCAGGGCACAGCGAGGAGCCAGTCGAGATAGTTGCGGCTGACGGTCGATTCGGCGGACATCGGCGGCATCAGTTCCAGGCGCTTGAGTTCCTGGACGGCTTTCTCGTGCACGTCTTTCGACATGCCGGCGGCGTCGATCTTTTTCTTAAGCTCGTCGATTTCGTTTTTTTCACCGCGGCCGAGTTCCTTCTGGATGGCCTTGAGCTTTTCGTTGAGGTAGTACTCTTTTTGCGCGCGCTCCATCTGGCGCTTCACGCGGGTGTTGATGTTGCGATCGACGTTGAGCTTTTCGAGTTCGATTTCGAGGATGTCGCCGATGCGGTTGAGGCGCTCGATGGGATCGACGGTTTCGAGCAGGTCTTGTTTTTCGTCAACGGGGAGCTGGAGATTGGCGGCGATGGTGTCGGAAAGGCGCGCGGGATCATCCACGCGGGCCGCGGCGATCATGGTGTCGTAGTTGAGCGATTGCGAAAGTTTGATGAACTGTTCGTAGAGGCCGGTGATTTTCTGGACGGTCTGATCGACGGCAGGGGAGGGCTCGACGCGCGCGTTCAAGAGGCGAACGGTGGCGCGGAAGAAGCCTTCCTCGGTAGCGATGGACAGCGCGCGGGCGCGCTCGACGCCTTCGACCAAAACTTTGATATTGCCGTCGGGAAGCTTGACGCTCTGCACGATGTTGGCGAGCGTGCCGACGGCGTAGATTTCCTCGGGCTTCGGGTCGTCTACGGATGCGTCGTGCTGCGTGGACAGGAAAATCTTTTTGTCCCCGGTGAGCGCCTCTTCCAGCGCGCGGACGCTGGCTTCGCGGCCGACGATGAACGGCGTCATCTGCTGGGGAAAAATAACCATATCGCGCACCGGCATCATGGGTACGCGCTTCATTTCCTGTTTTTCTCGATTGAACATGGGGCCCCTGAAATTACCTCAAGCGGCCGAAAGCAGGCCGATTTTCGGAGCGCGAAGCAGCCGGATCAACCGGCCTTTTCGAGCAAACTCCAGTTGATTTCGCGAGTACGGACCATGTCTTCGGTGACGACAAAGTCGCGCACTTTGCGCTGCATGGGAAGGTGATACATCACTTCGAGCATGAGGTCTTCGAGAATCATGCGCAAGCCTCGGGCACCGACTTTGCGCTGAAGCGCCAACTCGGCGACGGTGGCAATGGCATCATCCGTGAAGCGAAGGCGGACATTTTCGAATTCGAAGAGACGCTGATATTGCTTGAGCAAAGCATTCTTGGGCTCGGTGAGAATGCGGACCAGCGCTGGTTTGTCGAGCTCGTTCATAACGCCTGCGACCGGGAGGCGCCCGACAAACTCGGGAATCAGACCGTAGCGGATCAAATCGCCCGGCTGAACTTGTTCCAGTAATTCGGTATTCCGCTTTTGCGGAGTGGGCGGCGTGGCGTCGGTGTGGAAGCCGAGTGCGCGGCGGCCAACGCGCTTTTCGATAATTTTTTCGAGGCCGACGAAAGCGCCGCCGCAGAGAAACAGGATGTTGGTGGTATCGACCGGCGTAAATTCCTGATGCGGATGCTTGCGGCCACCCTGCGGAGGAACGTTGGCGACGGTGCCTTCGAGAATCTTGAGCAGCGCTTGTTGCACGCCTTCGCCGCTGACATCGCGGGTGATCGACGGATTTTCGTCTTTCTTGGCGATCTTATCGATCTCGTCGATATAGATGATGCCTTGCTGCGCTTTCTGCACGTCGCCGTCGGCGGCTTGCAGCAGCTTGAGGATGATGTTTTCGACGTCTTCGCCGACGTAGCCGGCTTCGGTGAGCGTGGTGGCATCGACGATAGCGAACGGAACGTCGAGCATGCGCGACAGAGTTTGCGCGAGCAGCGTCTTGCCGGTGCCGGTCGGGCCGATCAAAAGAATGTTGGACTTGCTGAGTTCCACGTCGCCGGGCTGCTTGTTGAGGAAGATGCGCTTGTAGTGGTTGTAAACCGCGACGGCGAGTTTTTTCTTGGTGCGATCCTGGCCGATGACATAGCTGTCGAGAAATTGTTTGATTTCGGGCGGGCGGGGAAGCCGTTTCGCAGGGGCGGTCGCCTGTTCGCGTTTTTCATCTTCGAGAATGGTCTGGCAGACGCTGACACATTCGTTGCAGATGTACGCGCGCGGATAATCCGAAGGCGAACTGATGAGCTTCTCGACCTGCTCTTGCGTCTTATGGCAAAAGGAACAGCGCAACGGCTCATCGGTATTGAATTTATTTTTCACTGGTATGCAGGCCCTCGCCTCCGCCGACCCGTAGCGGAGCACCCAAAGCTATTGTGTCTGATATTTTCGCTGAGTAAAAGAAAAACATCAAATGTTGCGTGACTCTTTGGAACTCTGTTGAGAAACAGGCCGGTGATGTCGCGCGAGCGATTGAGAAATTCGACTTTGTATGAAAAAAACAATGCGTCAGTAAGTGCCCGAGCGATCGGATGATCAGCGGTGCTTATAGATGATCTCGTCGATCATGCCGTATTCTTTGGCCTGCTGGGGATTCATGATGTAATCGCGCTCGACGTCGCGCTCGATGCGTTCGAGCGACTGCCCGCTGTGATCCGCAATAATTTTGTTGATCGTGGTGCGCATGCGAAGAATCTCTTTCGCGTGCAGATCGATATCGGTGGCCTGGCCGCCGAGACCGGACATCCACGGCTGGTGAATCAGGATGCGCGCGTTGGGCAGAGCGAAGCGCTTCTTGGGAGCGCCACCGACGAGCAAAACGGCCGCGATCGAAGCTGCCTGGCCGACGCAAGTGGTGACGACGTCGGGCTTGACGAACTGCATTGTGTCGTAAATCGCGAAGCCTGAAGTGATCGAACCGCCCGGAGAATTGATGTAGAGCTGAATGTCGCGTTCTGGATCTTCGGCCTGGAGGAAGAGCATCTGGGCGGTCGCGAGATTGGCGACGTGGTCGTCAATCGGCGTGCCGATGAAGATGATGTGTTCCTTGAGCAGGCGGGAATAAATGTCGTAAGCGCGCTCGCCGCGGCTGGTCTGCTCGACCACCATGGGTATGAGAGTGGTCCCGTGATATTCCGGTTGTTCGAAATTTTTCATTTGATTGTTTAAGGTTGATCTCAGAAGGATCCGAACCGGCTTATTTCGATTCCGCCGCCTCGGATTTCGTTTCCGTTTCCGTTGGGACGACGGTGCGAATTCGGGAATTCTGCGCGAGCCAGTCGAGAGTTTTATCGCTGCGCAGCTTCGATTTCATCCTATCGAGCGCACCTTGCTTTGTCAAACGAGCGTGAATCACTGCTGCGGATTCGCCACTATGCTGCGCGGCGTGCTCCAGCTCGTGATTCAGCTCTTCGTCGGTGATGTCGATATTTTCGGCGGTCGCAATGCGATCGACGATCAATTCGGCCTTTACGTCGTCGGTGGCGCGCGCTTGCTGGCCGTTGCGGAGGCTGACCCAATCGACGTTGACGGCGCGGGGATCGATGCCTTGCGAGGCGAGCGACCGGACGACGCGCTCGAGGCGGACGTCCATTTGGCCCTGCACCAGCACTTCGGGGACGGGGAACTCGTGCGACTTGATCAGTGCGGCGAGAACTTTTTCGCGCAGCATGTCCTTATGTTTGTGATCGCGCTCGTGCTCGAGGCTCTCGCGGACTTTCGTTTTCAGCTCGTCGAGCGTGGTGGCGTCGCTGATGTCTTTGGCGAACTCGTCGTTTATTTCGGGTAGCTGCTTCGTTTTGATGCCGAGGACCTCCACGTTGTAGTGGAAAGTCTTGTTGGCGAGCTTGGTGTCGGGATAGTCGGTGGGATAGGTGACGTCAAACGTCTTGTGGTCGCCGATATTCGCGCCCGTCAGGTTTTCGTTGAAGGGCTCCATCGTTTCCTCGGCGCCGAGGTGGCACATCACGCTGTCGGCCTGGACGGGCTCGCCTTCGCCTTCGGGCTTGCCTTCGATCTTGATCTGGACGTAGTCGTCTTTTTGCGCGGGGCGGCCTTCGACTGGCGCGAATGCAGCGGCGCGCTGGCGCATTTCTTCGAGAGTTTTCGTGACATCGTCGTCGGTGATGTCCATCGGCGGCATTTCGATGTCGAGATCTTTGTAGTTGCCGAGGTCAAATTCGGGGAGCACTTCGAAGACGGCGCGGAATTTCAGCGGCTGGCCTTCGGTGAAGTCGAGCTTTTCGACTTGCGGCTGCGAAACAGGCGTCAGCTTTTGCTCGACGACGGCTTTCTCGACGGTTTCGGGGACGAGAGATTGCAGGACTTCGCCCTTGATGTCTTCGGCGAAGCGCTTGCGGATCAGCGCGACCGGCGCTTTGCCAGGGCGGAAGCCGGGGACGCGCGCGAGCTTGGAGAATTCTTTCGCGACACTTTCCATTTTTTTGGTGACGACGTCGGCGGGGATTTCGAGGTCGAGTTCGCGACGGCAGGTTGCGGTAGCGGTTCCGGTTTCTTCAGCCATGGGCGATCCTTTTCAGTTTTGAATCTCGGGTGCTACATGCAGCGTGAAACTTGCTGCGATCTTTTCGCGTTTTGGCCGGCCGGGCGCGCTACCTATATATAAGGTGCGACAAGTCCGACGTGGGCTGTCGCTGGTCACGACAGTCTGCGCCACCGTTTGCAAATCCAAGAGCTTGAGCTTTCGAGAGGCCAGACAGGTGAGAATCACCCTGCAAACGCGAAAGCTAAGTATAGGTTAGGGTTCCACCGCGGTCAAATTGTCTCGTGTAGTCGGCTAAACCGGCTTCGTTGACTTGCCGCGGAGTGCAACCTAAGATGTGCGCGCGATGGAGGATTCCCACTCTCTCCTCAACCAAACCGTTTCTCACTACCGCATTCTCGAAAAAATCGGCGGCGGTGGGATGGGCGTTGTTTACAAGGCTGAAGACACTCGGTTACACCGGTTCGTCGCTCTGAAGTTTCTGCCACCTGATGTTGCACGCGATCCGCAGGCGCTTGCTCGCTTTCAACGCGAGGCGCAAGCCGCTTCCGCTCTCAATCATCCCAATATCTGCACGATCTACGACATCGGCGAAGAGGATGGCAAAGCCTTCATCGCTATGGAGTATCTGGAGGGCAACACACTCAAGCACGCGATGGCGGGCCGGCCTATGGCGCAGGAGACGCTGCTGAATTTGGCCGCTGAGATCGCTGACGGGCTGGTTGCGGCGCACTCGAAAAACGTCGTTCACCGCGATATCAAGCCGGCGAATATCTTTGTGACCGAAAGCGGGCACGCGAAGATTCTGGATTTTGGTTTGGCGAAAGTGAGTGCGGCGGGGAATACGAGTTCGAACACGGAAGCGCTCGAGACGCTGGACGCGCACGCAGAACACCTGACAAGTCCCGGCAGCACGCTGGGGACGATCGCTTACATGTCACCGGAACAGGCGCGCGCGAAGGAGCTGGATTGTCGCAGCGACCTGTTTTCCTTTGGCTCGGTTCTGTATGAAATGGCGACGGGCGCGCTGCCGTTTTCCGGCGAAAGTTCGGCGGTGATCTTTCACGGCATTCTGGCGGAAACGCCGACTCCGGCGCAGCGGCTGAATCCCAGCGTGCCGCCGGAACTGCAACGCATTATTGATAAGGCGCTCGAGAAGGATCGCGAGCTGCGCTACCAGAGCGCGGCGGAAATGCGGTCGGATCTTCAGCGCTTGCGACGAGATACAGACTCGCAACGATCAATCGGAGCTGCGGCGGCAACCATCGCACCAGGCAAACGATGGCCTTGGCTAGTCGTCGCGGGCGTGGCGGTTGCGGCGTTGACCGGCGGCATCTACTTCTTCTTCGGCCGCACGCCTGCCAAACTCACGAACAAAGACACGATTGTTCTCGCCGACTTTAAGAACACTACGGGTGACGCGGTGTTCGACGGCACGCTGCGCGAGGGACTCGCGGCGCAACTCGAGCAGTCGCCCTTTTTGAGCCTGATTTCAGATCAGCGCGTGGCTCAGACAATGACGCTGATGCAGCAGCCGAAGCAGGCGCGGCTCACGCCGGAGCTCGCGCGCGATGTCTGCCAGCGCACTGCCAGCGCCGCGACGATCGAAGGCTCCATTTCCAGTCTCGGCAGTCAATATGTCTTGGGTTTGAAGGCGGTCAACTGCCGCACCGGCGATCTGCTTTCGGAAGAACAAGTGACGGCGAGCGGCAAGGAGCAAGTCCTCAGCGCCCTCGGTGACGCCGCGACCAAGCTACGCGGAAAAATGGGAGAGTCGCTGGCTTCCGTGCGCAAATACAATGCGCCTCCCGAAAACGTCACCACGCCTTCGCTCGAAGCGCTACAGGCGTACATGCTCGGCAGTCAAACGATGAATGTGGCCAACGACTACACTGCGGCTCTTCCTCACCTGGAAAGGGCTGTTTCCCTAGATCCAAATTTCGCCATGGCTTACTTGCGCCTGGCGGAATGTTATCAGCCCATGAGTGAGAACGATCTCTCTGCAGCAAATTCGGCCAAGGCTTATGCATTGCGTGAGCGCGTGAGCGAGAGCGAAAAGATGGCTATTTCCTCTTTTTACGAGCTTGTCGTCACCGGAAATCTCGAAGCTGCCCGCAGCTCGTATCAGGCATGGGCGCAGGCTTTTCCGCGAGACGAGGAACCATACGTTAACCTCTGGTTTGCTTATGCCTCCATGGGCGACTACTCGAAAGCGAATGCTGCGGCGCAGCAGGCCCTCGCTCTGAATCCTGTCAGCGGTAACAACACTGTGAATGCCTCTTTCTCCTACCAGTGGATCGACCAACTCGATCAGGCCAAAACCACCATACTCGAAGCTCGTGCGCGCAATGTTGATTCGCCCTGGCTGCCTCTCGTACTTTACATGGTGAATTTCCTCCAGCATGAGCCTGCCGAAATGCAGCAGCAGGTCGCTGCCGCCACTGGAAAGCCGGGAATCGATGATCAAATCCTCTTCCTGGAGTCGGAAACGGCAGCGTATTACGGCGAATTCGCGAAGAGCCGCGAACTCGCGGGCCGCGCCTCCGATTCGGCACTACGCACCAGTGAAAAAGAAGTGGCCGCGGAATATCGGGCGCACTCCGCGGTGCGCGACGTATTGGCAGGCGATGTAGCTGCGGCGAAGCAAGACGCCCAGGCTGCGCTCGCTCTGACCGCTGGCAGACAAACAGAAGGCTACTCGGCCATTGCGCTGGGGCTGGCAGGCGATTCGGCGCAGGCCAACCGATTAGCCGCCGATTTGGGTAAACGCTTCAGCGAAGACACCGTCGTAAAGTTCAATTTTGTCCCAATGATCCGCGCTGCGACCGCACTTCACGGTGGTAGCAGCAAACAGGCCATCGACGCGCTCTCTGCGGCGGCGCCCTATGAACTGGGACAAACGAATTCTTCCTTCACCTTTTCTCTCTATCCCGTTTATTTGCGTGGCGAAGCGTACCTGGCGGCGAAGCAAGGCGGCTCGGCCGCCGGTGAGTTCCAGAAAATTCTCGATCACACGGGCATCGTTGGAAACGAGCCAATCGGCGCGCTGGCCCATTTGGGATTGGCTCGCGCTTATGCGCTGTCCGGTGACAACGCGAAGGCCAAGACGGCGTACGGGAAATTTTTCGCGTTGTGGGAAAAGGCTGATGCCGACGTGCCGGTGTTGGTTCAAGCCAAAGGTGAGTTCGCGAAATTACAGTAAGTCGCTTCGAGCCAGACTGCGCTTACGATCAGCTAGAGGGAAGTAACCTCAGGCCTGCTCGGCGGCGCCCAGAAACACCGGCTTTACGACGGCCTCGATTCTGGCAGCCATCTCTTCAGCGGGAATTCGATCGGAAGTCTGATACCAGCCGCGGGCGGCGCCGAAAATAGCCCAGGCGGCAGTCGTCGCCAGCAGCTCGGGGTCGACACCGGGCTTCAGCGTGTGGTGGCCTGATCCCTCACGAAACATGTCTTCGATAGCCGAGATGATGGAGCCTTCGAGCGGCATCTTTGCCAATTGGCTCGGACAGCCTGCGGTTTCGGATAGGTAATCGCAGACTCCCAAGGCGATTGCGCGCAAGGCGCCATCGCAATTGCTGAAGGTAAGGCCTCGGCGGGCGATAAGTTCACGGAAACGCTCGGCGGCCATCGCTTTCAGCAAGGCGCTTTTATCGGGGTAGTGAAGGTAAAACGTGGCCCGGTTGAGAGTCGCTTCGTCGGCGATTTCCTGGACCGAAATATCGTCGAACTCTTTTCGGCTCAATAACTTAACGAGCGCTTCCATCAGCATGCGCCGGCTCCGCAGGATTCGCGGGTCGGTCGAGTCTGTGATGTCTGCTGCTTTGCTCGGCTGTGCCATGCCTATTAAGGATAGCCCTAAACCCCAACCTGGAGCAATCGGTCGTTGTGTAAACGACAGTTGTCTATTATTCCCATTGACATGCATCCAATAAGCGACATACGCTTAATAAGCGACATATGTCTATTACGACTGAGGAGGCTTTTGTCATGTCCACGCTATTGCACGTTGATTCCAGTCCACTTTATGAGCGGTCGATTTCACGTCAGTTGAGCGGGGCGTTCGTCGAGCGATGGAAATCCAATCATCCGGGAGCAACGGTTATCGACCGCGACCTCAACGCCACTTCGCTGCCACCGATTTCAGCCGAATGGGTTGGGGCCGTTTACACGCCAGAGAAAGCCCGCACGCCGGAACAAAACAAACTGCTGTCTCTCTCCGACACGCTCCTTGCCGAACTCGATCGAGCCGATCAGTACGTCATCGGCGTTCCGATGCATAACTTCGGAGTGCCCTCGGTGCTGAAGTTGTGGATCGATCAGATCTCACGAGTAGGGAAGACGTTCTCGTACGAAGGCGGAGTCCCGAAGGGATTGCTCGTCGGCAAGAAAGCGACGTTCATCATCGCGACGGGCGGCGTCTATGATGCGCAGACGCAGATGGCGTCTTTCAACTTCGTCGAGCCCTATCTGCGGTCTGTGTTCGGTTTCTTGGGCGTAACCGATGCGACGTTCCTGACCGCCGGCGGAACGGCGGCTCTCAATTATGGGCAGGACCGCAATGCGTTCCTTGCGCCGCATCTCCAAGCCGTGCAGACGCACGCGCAAGGAATCTAAAAGGGAAGAGTTGCACTAGCGTTGTTGGTATTGCTCGTCGGTGACGTGTTCGAGCCATTCGACGACTTTGCCATCGAGGGCTTCCTGGATAGCGATGTGCGTCATTGCCGTGGTTGGCGATGCGCCGTGCCAGTGTTTTTCGCCGGGAGCGAACCAGACGACGTCGCCGGGACGAATCTGCTCGATGGGTCCGCCCCAGCGCTGAGCCAAGCCTGAGCCAGCGATGACGATCAAAGTCTGGCCGAGCGGATGTGTGTGCCACGCGGTACGCGCGCCAGGTTCGAACGTGACGCTAGCGCCCGCAACGCGAGCAGGCTGCGCGGCCTGAAAAAGCGGGTCGATGCGGACGGTGCCGGTGAACCAGTCTGCTGAACCTTTATTCGACGGCTGCGAGCCGATGCGCTTGATTTCCATGGGGCTTCCTCTGAGCGACTGCTTCTGTCGATGGTATCAGGTCGCGTGAACTCGCGTTCCGCCGTGAATCAGCGGAGTCACGCACTCTTGCATCAGCGTTGCTCACTCCAGCGACTAACATCCGCAACCGCACAGCGTCTAACGACGCGATGTGCCTCCCCAGGGTGGGGATATTCCTTTTCGATTGCGCGTTTTGTCGCATGCGCTGCAAGGAGGCTCCCGTGCCATCTCTCCATCGATGGATGATTTCGTTGTTCCTCTTGACTTTGATTGTGGCTAAAGCGCCGGTGGAAGCGGTTCGAGCCGCCGATGCGGGTTCGATTTCGGACTACACGAAAATTCGCGCGGGCATGATCAAGCTGTCTCCGATGGTGGGTAAGTGGCAGGCCGATGCCGTATATGCCGACGGCCACGAAAACGTCGGCACCTATGACATCCATTGGGCGCTCGACGATACCTACCTGGAAATGGAGGTCGATTTTCATCGAAAGAGCGATCCCGCGCAGCATCACGGATTTGTGATTTATGTCACCTACAACCCGGCGACGCGGCACTATGAATCGACGTATTTCTACACGCGATGGGCGATGCGTGTCACGGAAAGTGGCGAGTTCGACGATGTGGCGAAGGAGTATCGAACGACGGCGTTCATAGCTCTCGAGGACGGAAAGCGCGACGAAAACGTGCGCACGATTACGGAACTGAAGAATCCGAACAAGGTTGTTTACGATCACTACAGCCGGTATAGCGATCAAGCCAATGAGCGGATGGACGTCAGAATCACGCTCACACGCCAATAGGCGTCACAAACGCCGGACACGGCGTCCAGTTACCCTGCGGAAACCATCCAGACCTCGCGCGTTGTGTGCGGCGCATCTCCCAGCGAAAATAAAGAAAACGCAGAAACATAGCGAATTCTTCCGCGCGCCAGGTGAGGTCTCTCATGGATTCTACGGCAGCGAGTGTTCCCAATTGGCGGACTACGCCGCGGGCAGTGTTGACCGCATCGGCAGGAGCGGTGATCGCCAGTCTGGCGGCGATCGCGTTCATTCCATCGGCGCTGCAGAACATCGGCTCAACCAAATTCCTGCCGCACGTCTCCTGCTATCTCTACAACACGCAGCTTGTAGCCCTGCATTTGGGTAGCGACGCGGCGATCTGGCTCTCGTACCTGGCGATTTCGTGCACGCTCGTTTATCTGGTCTGGCGGACGCGCCGCGAAATTCCGTTTAGCTGGATGTTTCTCGCGTTCGGCACGTTTATCGTCGCGTGCGGATTCACGCACTTCATGGAGATCGTGGTGTTGTGGCATCCGCTGTATTGGCTGGCGGGTGACGTAAAGCTGGTGACCGCGGTCGCGTCGGTGGTCACGGCGATCGCGTTGCCCAGCCTGATTCCGCAAGTGCACTCCATGATCGCGTCGGCGCACGTTTCGGAAGACCGGCGGCAGCAACTCGAAAAGGCGAACACAGAGCTACAGCAGATTTCGTCGCGCATCATGAGCGTTCAAGATACCGAGCGGCGGCGCATCGCGCGCGAGCTGCACGACGGCGTCGGCCAATATTTGGCCGCGATCAAGATGTCGTGCGACGTGGCGCTGTTGTCTTCGACGAAGCCCGAAGAGTCGGTTGCGTTGAAGGACGCGCTGAGCGTGCTGGAGCGTTGCACCTCGGACGTTCGAACCATGTCGCACCTCCTTCATCCGCCTTTGCTCGAGGAGATGGGCTTGGCCTCCGCAATCCCCTGGTACGTCGAGGGATTCACCGAGCGCAGCGGCATCGAAGTTGACCTTCGGCTTCCCGGCCACTTGCCGCGCCTGCCATCGCTTGTCGAACTCACGGTGTTCCGCGTGTTGCAGGAAAGTCTGACGAACATCCACCGCCACTCGGGCAGCAAAATCGCGATTATCCGCGTGGCGCTGAACGACGGCGTGATCGACATCGCCGTCGAGGATCACGGCAAAGGACTCGACTCCGCGCATGGCGAGCCGTTCAAAAGTGGCGTTGGCATGGCGAGCATGCGTGAACGCGTGCGCGAGCAGGGCGGGGAACTGCGGATCCACTCAACAAAATCGGGAACGATTTTGCGGGCAGTGCTACCATGTGCCCGCGAGGAGGCGGATAAATGCCCAAGCGGATTATTGTCGTAGACGACCATGACGTCGTCCGGCAGGGAGTGCGACTGATTCTGCGGAGCCGGCCGGACTGGTCCGTCGTGGACGAAGCTTCGAACGGCAATGAAGCCGTGCAAAAAATCAGGTCGCAGAATCCCGATCTGACGATTCTCGACATCAGCATGCCCGAGAAAGACGGGCTCGGAGTGCTTCGCGACTTGAAAGCCGACGGCATTAAGCCGAAGGTTCTCGTGCTTTCGATGCACAATTCCAAGGAAGTGATCTCTGCGGTTCGCGAGTTGGGAGCTTCCGGCTATATTTTGAAGACAAACGCCGCGCAGGATTTGATTCGCGCGATGGAAGATGTTTTTGACGGCGGGACATTTTTTCCGGATGGGAGCGCGAAGACTCCATCGAACGCAGCACGCAATGCGGAAACTAGCGATTCGGGGCGCAAGAACCCCATGTTCCGGATGCGACTCGGATTTGCCGGCGTATAGCGCTCTGAAAGGGCGCGAATCTCAAGACATTCGCTACCAATCAATTTTGTCGGGGAAATACTCTGCAACTAGATCCTGATAGTAGGGCAGGATCTCTCTCTGGTTGGGACGCTCACGCCCCTTCGAATACAAGTCGTACTGATTGAATTTCCGCACCCACTCAAACATTTTCTCGTCGTGATTGTTCATCAGGTGCCGGTATGCGCCGTGCTTGTGAGCCGGATAGAACGAGTGATAGCGCAGCATGTACTGTCCCTCTTCCGGAATGTACTTGCGCGTGACGTCAAAAATATATTCGTCGTGTCCCCACGAAAGATGCACGTTCGATAGCCCACAGTTCGGCTCATACACGCCGTGCTTCGTTTGATAGGCCGGATTCAGGCTGTCGGGATTCGCCGCGAAAAATTCCGGGAAGACGATTTCGTTGGAATAAGCGCAGCCCACCGGAAACGTGTCTCCCACGACTGCCCACTGCGGCTCGCCATACAAACAGAGCACTTTGCCGAGATCGTGCAGCAGGCCAGTCAGCACAAACCAACGCGGATGCCCATCCTTACGAATTGCTTCTGAAGTCTGGAGCAGATGCTCGATCTGCGTGAGGTCCGTGTCCGGATCGCTGTCATCTACCAGCGTGTTGAGATAGTCCGCCATCTCCCAAATGCTTTTCTTGCCGCGCGTCAGCGTGCCGAACTCCGCTTTCTTCTCCATCACGAAGTCGTACGTCTGATAGGCGTGGTTCTGGCGGTAAAACTCAGTGACGGTCGGATTCGCGTCCGCTTTGTAATTGCGGAACTCTTCCTCGGTCTTGCCTTGACGATAGCGGGTGGCGACGAAGTCGTCCCAATCGTCGATTTTCTTCATCGGGGCGTCGGCGACTTTCATGATGATTAGAGTATGAGCGTGTGATTTGGGCTGCACAACAGCGATAATTTGGCGAAGAAATGGGTGTTTTCTGCCGGTTTTGGCCGCATTTGGGCGCTTGTCGGCGCACCTATCCTTCGGTCGAGTCGCGCGCCGCTTCCGTCCCTGCGATCACTGCCGCCCGTGCTTTTCCAGTCGGAATCTCCACGACTCCGTGCGACTCGCCTTCCAACTTCAACCGCTCGCCGGTCGCCAGCGCCTTCAAAAACCCAAACGCTTGCACCATTTTGCCCGAAGGCACATCCCAATATTCCGCGAACGCAACGTCCACCTTCATCAAGCACACATCCGGATCATCCAGACCCTGCGGAAACCACGCTTTATAAATGTCGCTCCAAAGCTCCGCCATTTTCGCGCGATCGTGCACAATCTCCGCGGTGCCACTGACCGACACATAGCGCGTCTTGCCAGGGTCCGCGTAGCTCAAATTGACTTCCGGATTCCAATCGATCTCGCTGATCTTCCCTGTGCTGACTCCCGTGAAAAACCAGAGCGTGCCGTCGAACTCCGTCTTTTGCGTCGCCATCGGCCGGCTGTGCAGCAATCCGTCCTCCGCTTCTGTGGTGATCATTGCGATGTTGATGTCTTTGATCAGCTCCGCAACCTTCGCGATCATCTGTTCGCGCGTCATATTGTTCGGAGTCTCGTCGGAAAAGATAGGTCGGCTCATGATTTTCCCTCACCGATCAAAATAACTTCGCACCGACACAATGGACTATCCAGCGATTCGCGTAGATAGAAGGAGGAGGGGTTGTAGATGTCCGCGGCGCAGGGCCTTGCGAACGCTCTCGTGGCTAGTGTTGTTGCAGCTCGCCGATCTGTCGCCACGTAACCAGCTTAACGTGCTGCTGCTCCAGCAGCCCGCGAAACTCCGTGCCCGTAAAATAATCGAAATCGCGCTGCCGCCAGGCCGCTCCCCAAGTCGCCCGCTCGCGCGTCGCGGCCTTCATCTCATCGTTGTCATACGCAAGATGAATCACAAATTCTGTCACGCCCGGCTGCAAATTCTTCAACGCTGTCGTGTAATAATCCGCCCATTTTTCTGCTGGCACCGAAGGCTCGATCGTTACCGTGTGATCGATCACGATGTCATTCGGCCCAAGGCTCGGCTCCAGATATGGATACTGCGCGAACCAATCGCGCGTTACAAAAAACGGCAATCGATATTCGTGCGCCAGCTTCACGAACACGTCGAACAAATCCTTGTTCGTCATGATCAACCGGTATTGATGCGAGTCCAGGTGCGTCGGCCGCAAGCCCATCGCCAGCGCGCGATCGATCTGCGCACGAAGTTCTATCTCGACATCTTTCGGATCAATCCGCGTGCTCGGCATCCAGTCATGCCAGAAATATCCGTTTTCATCGACCAGGCTCGGCACTTTGTCTCGCGGCGCCGCTGGGCCCCATCGGTAGTAGACACGCTCCGCCGTCAGCGTGAGATGCAACCCAAAATCTACATCCTGATGCGCTTTCGCATAGTCGGCAATTTCCGGAAACCAAGGGCAGGGAACCATGAGGCTCGCCGAATTCACGAGGCCGGTGCTGAGCGCCGTCACCGTCGCTGCGTTCACCGAATGTGTCACGCCGACATCGTCCGCGTGAACGATGATGAGCTTCGCCTCGCGCGGGTATCCGAGCCGCTCGGCGAGCGTTTTCGCGTTCGCGTTTGTTTGAGCGGGGTTGCGGGCTGCTGCGTGAACACCCAGCAGAGCTACAGCCGAAAAAATTGTAAACATCACTGCAATTCCGGTTCGATGTGGGGACATTCGGCTTCTTTCATTCTGCCTATTCGTACAGCGGAAATCATATCTCAGCTCTCACTCAATGACCGCTGCGAACATCACGCGACGCGACCTCAACTCTACCGACGACCCGCGTTGACAACCCCGCTTTTGTCGCTCAAACTCGCGCATTCTTCATGATTCGCCGGGAGGGAAGCTTGCTGCGGAAAGTCCGAAAAACCACGGTGCGAGCGGTCTTAGCGACAGCCATTGCCGCTGCGGCCTTGTGCCTCACGCCGGCGCTGCGCGCGCAAGATTCTCTCGAAAAGCTTTCCACAGACTTCTGGACCTGGCGCGCTGAAACCGCGCCCTTCAACGACGACGATATTCCGCGCATGGAGCGTCCCGCCAATCTCAAGCAATCGTGGTCCGCTGCGACCATTACAAAGCAACGCGCCGACCTCGGTGCTTTCGAGGCCCGCTACAAGAAAATCGACGCTACGAAATGGCAAGTCCCTCAACAGGTCGACTATCGCCTGATAGGTTCCGCCATCGCGCGCGTTCGCTGGGAACTCGACTACAACAAACGCTACCAAACCGATCCGACGTTCTACGTGGATCAGGCCATGAGCCCGGTTCTGCAAACCATCCTGCCGATGCCGCCGTTCGACAAAGCTCGCAGTGGCGATCTCATCGCAAGCGTCCAAAATGTGCCGGCGGTCGTTACCGACGCGGAAGCCAATCTGCAAAAGCCGTGCGCGCCATTCGCGAAGCTGGCGATTGAGTCGCTGACCGACATTCGCACGCAGCTTTGGGACATGGCGCACGAAGTTACGCCGCAGCTCAAAGGCGAAAATTTGCAGGAATTGTCGCCGGCTGTCGAGCGTGCCGCCGCATCTCTCGAAAGTTACCGCGAGTGGCTCAAGCAACGCATCGCGACGATGCCGCCGTGCTCGCCGATTGGCCGCGAGGCATACACGTTCTTTCTCAAGAACGTCGCGCTTTATCCCTATTCGCCCGATCAGTTGCTCGAAATGGCCAGCCAGGAATGGGCGCGCTCGGTCTCTGCCGAAGAGATCGAGCATCAGCGCAACGTCGAATTGCCGGCGCTGAAGCCGTTTACGAGCCTTGACGAGCAATTGCAAAACACCGCGAATCTCGAACACGCGATTCGTCATTTTCTGATGCGCCAAGGCTTGCTCACCGTTCCGCTCGATATGCCGCACTATGTGGCGAAACCGATTCCGACTTACCTGCAAGGGCTCAGCAACTTTGGCGAACTCGACGATTTCACCGGCCCATCGCGGCTGAATCAAGACTCCGTCCGCTGGACCGAAAAGCCGTCGCTGAATCCCGGCTATTTCGAAGGCGCGACGCAGCGCGATCCGCGCCCGCTCATCGTTCACGAAGGCGTTCCGGGGCATTACATGCAGCTGTGGTTATCGTGGAAAAATCCCGATCCTATCCGCCGCCATTATTACGATTCCGGAGCCAACGAAGGCATCGGATTCTACGCGGAAGAAATGATGATGCTCGCCGGTTTGTTCGACGATTCGCCACACTCGCGCGAAATCATCTACAACTTCATGCGCCTTCGCGCGCTCCGCGTCGAAGTCGATGTAAAGCTCGCGCTGGGACAGATGAACAACGAACAAGCCGCCGCGTACCTTGCGAAATCCGTGCCGATGAATCCAAAGACTGCGCAGGCCGAAGCCGCGATGTTTGCAACGCAACCCGGTCAAGCGATTTCGTATCAGACAGGGAAGATTCAAATCATGAAGTTCCTTGCCGATGCGCGCGCGAAGGCGGGAGACCGGTTCGACTTGAAAGCGTTCCACGATTTCGTTTGGAGCAACGGCAACGTTCCGATCGAATTGCAGCGCGCGGAGTGGTTCGGGGATTCGCCGCTGGCGCCAGCGGCTGTTTTGACGAAGACGACTTCGGCGAGCGCGCATAGCAACGACGCCGCAGCGGCGAAGAAGAAAATGCCGCCTGCCGCAACCTCAGCTGCTCCGGCGCCGAAACCGAACTAAGCGAACCAGTTCAGTTAGTTGCGCAAGTTTCGGGATACAGAAATACAAATCCATGACACTCGATACGAAACGAACAGTCGCCGAGTTGAAAGAGCTTCGCTCCCTCACCGGCGATGAAAACGGCGCGCAGCGTGTCGCGTGGACGGATACGTGGCTCAAAGCGCGCGAGTGGTTCGCCGCGAAAGTCCGTGAGCTGCCGGTCGAGCATCACTACGACTCCGCCGGAAATAATTGGGTCACGCTGAAAGGGGCTTCCGAACGGTCGCTGCTCATTGGCGGGCATCTGGATTCCGTCCCGAACGGTGGCTGGCTCGATGGATCGCTCAATGTTCTCGCGGGACTCGAAATCCTGCGTCGCATCGCCGCGCAGTACGACGGCAAGCCGCCAGTCACCGTGAAGCTCGTCGATTGGGCCGACGAGGAAGGCGCGCGTTTCGGACGCAGCCTGCTCGGCTCGTCCGCATTTGCAGGAACAGCGAGCATAGCTGCCGATCGCGTCCGTACCGATCGCGACGGCATAAAAATGGAAGACGCTTTGCGCCGTTGCGGCGTGGAGATGGATCGTTTCGGCGAAGCCACGACAAGCCCAGAAGAACGCCGCTGCATACATCGAACTTCACATCGAGCAAGGACCCGTGCTCGAACGAATGAATCTGCCGCTCGCAACAGTCCTCGGCACAAAAGGCGTCGAACGCCACGCGATTACGTTTCACGGGCAGGAAGCGCACTCTGGTTCCACGCCGATGAACGCGCGCCGCGACGCACTCGCAGCCGCGGCAAAGCTCGCGCTCGAGATTCGCGGCATCGCAGGCAAGCATTCCGATGCCGTCTGCACGATGGGCAGCGTCAAAACTTTTCCCGGAATCGTCACCGCGGTCGTCGGCCGCTGTGAAACCGCGCTCGATCAGCGCGACCTCGATCCCACCGTTCTGGCGCAGATGTACCGTGAAGCGCGCCAGGCGAGCGAACGCTTTGCCGCCGAAGAAAAATGCAGCGTCGAGTGGTCGCGCATCTGGAGCATCGAACCGATCGCGTTCCATCCACGTCTGCTCGATCTGTGCGATGCCGCGATCACGGAAGTTACGGGCGCGCCGAAAGCGCACCGCATGCCGTCAGGACCGTTGCACGATGCCGCCGAAGTTTCCCGCGCCGGAATTCCAACCGTGATGATGTTCGTCCAATCACTCGGTGGCATCAGCCACAATAAAGTCGAAGACACAAAAGAAGAGCACCTCGAACTCTGCGTCTCCGCCTTCGATCGCCTCGCCTCCAAAGCCATGGACTTCGTCGCCCAAGGCTCGCACTAGCTCATGTACGGGCGCAGCGCTGCTACGCCTCAAGTCCGCACGATCGATCCGATCACAGTCACTTCCAACTGACTTGGCAACCTTCCAGCACATGTGTACTTCCCACTGCACGTACGTTAAAATTTCACCCAGTTTGGTCGGACCACATTCGAAGGATTGCTGAGGAGATTTACATGTCCAAGTACTTACTAGGATTTCTGTGCGTAGCCGCGATGGTGATTTTTGCGCTGCCGGTGAGGGCAGCTGACGATGTCGTGTCCGCAGTACACGGCACCGTGACCAAGGTTGATTCCGGCACCAAAACGATCGTCGTGAAGTCCAAGGACGGCACCGAACAAACGATCCACTATGTCGACAAGACCGCAGTGCATGGCGCCGACGCGACCGCCACAGGGGCGAAAGATTCTTACAAAGGTGTCAAAGAAGGTTCCGAAGTCGTCGTGCACTACACGGAAAAGGGAACTGAGAAGACCGGCGTCGAAATCGACCGCGTCGGCAAAGACGGTGTGAAGACGGTAGACGGCACAGTAGAAAAAGTCGGCGAAGGCGGAAAAACAGTCGTTGTGAAAGCCGCCGATGGCACCGAGCACACCTTCCGCGTAGCCGGCCACGACACCGCCAAGTCCGCCGAAGAAATTGGCAAGGGCACGGACAAGGGCGCCAAAGTCACGGTCTATTACACCGAAAGCGCGGGCAAGAGCGTCGCTCACTTCTTCGAGAAACTTTAAAACAGCGAGCAACGCAACACGCTTTGGCAACTCCACCGAACAGAAAGCCGAGGCGCGGGTGATTCGCGTTTACACTTTTAGCGTGAAGCGAAATCGAACGCGCCTCGGAATCTAGTGCAGAACACTCCTACTCTCTCCCCCGAACGGAAACCCCTCGCCGTCCTTTGTGTGCTGGCCGCGCTTGCGCTTATGTGGGCCACTTTGCGGCCCTTCAGTTCACATCCGCACAATAACGTTACGTGGTTGCCTGAGGACAACGGCGTTCGCTTTGGGGGAACCGGAATCATTCTCAGCGAAGAAGCGTTGCAGCCCGCGACGGGTTCGACTTCGGAAGACGCCTGCGCGATCGAGATTTACCTCCTTCCTTTTACAAGCGATGACGCGGGGAATTTCCTTACATTCTCGTCGGACGATAACTTCGACGCGGTGTTTCTTCGTCAGTGGAACCAATCGCTGCTGGTTTATAGATCGACGCCGCGCATAGGGCGCGCGCCGACGCTGGTGGATTTTGAAATCGACGATGTCATGCGGGTGAAGCAGCTTGTGCTGCTGACGATTACCTCTGGGCCGCACGGGACGACGGTCTACGTGAATGGAAAGTTCGCGCGGAGCGACGAGCACTTTCGGATTCATCTCGCGGACTTGTACCGAAAAATCGTGCTGGGGACTTCACCGTCGAATTTCCAGGTCTGGCACGGCCAGATCCGCGGCCTCGCAATTTACGACGACGAAATTTCTCCGGAACAGGCAGAGGCCCAATTCGCCGGGTGGACGAGCGGGGCATTTCCCGCCGCCGCGGTTGCAGAGAACATAAAGCACGCTCGCGCTATTTACGATTTCTCCGAACGAAGCGGTAATGTCGTTCGCAGCGAAACAAAATCGGCGCCACCATTGATGATTCCGCCGTATTTCTCCATCCCACACAAGCCGTTGCTCGCTTCGCCGATCGAGGAATTCGATTGGACTCCGAGTTGGCGCACCGATGTGATCGCGAATATCCTCGGGTTCATGCCGTTTGGATTCGTGCTCTGCGGATTTTTCGCACTGTCTCGCCCGCGAGGGCAGGCGATCTTAGTGGCCACGCTGGTCGGCGGCTTACTCAGTCTCACCGTCGAAACTTTGCAATTCTACATCCCGCAGCGCGACTCCAGTTTGACGGATGTCATGAGCAATACGACCGGAACGCTGCTCGGCGCGCTGATTGCCCATCCCGCGCTGGTGCGCTTCGCACTTCGCCTCGTGTTTCTGATTCCGTGGAAGTCTGCCGGCGAAGCGAACCGCAACTAGCCCGTCGATGTCAGGCCTCGCCCAACTTTTCTCCATCCGTCCGATTCAAAACTTTCACCATTGATTCGAGCTCGCCAGAGCTATTCTCATGCGTACCTCGAAGCTTCGAGTCGGACAAGCCATGTCTACGTTAGCGGCAACACCTCAAATCACTATGGATGTTTCAATTCCGCCGAAAACGGTTTCACGTGCCGCGAGTAATGATCTCGTCGCAGCTTCGCGTTTCCGCACGCGTTGGGGAGCGGACCTCGCGGTACACGAGGGCAATCCGGATTTTGTGCTGTCGCTTGCGCGCGGTCTGCGTGTGATCGAAGCATTTGATGGGCGGCAGCAGGGATTGTCGATCGCGGACATTGCGCGTGTGACAGAGCTTTCGCGCGCAGCGGTTCGGCGACTGCTGATCACGCTGGAGCTGCTCGGCTACATCGAAGCGAGCGGACGGAAATATCGGTTGCGGCCTCGCGTGCTGCATCTTGGAATGTCGTATCTTTCGTCGGATTCGCTCGCGACAGTTTCGCAGTCTGTGGTGCAAAAAATCACGGACGAATTGGGCGAGTCGAGTTCTGTCTGCGTGCTCGATGGCGATGAAGTCTTGTGCGTCGCGGGCGCAGTGCGGCGCGGATTGATGTCGCTCGATGTGGCGACGGGGAGCCGGCTGCCTGTGCATTGTACGGCGGCGGGGCGCGTGCTGCTTGCGGCGCTGCCGGAGGAGCAATTGCCTGCGCATCTTGAGCGCATTGAATTGAAGGCGCTGACGGCGAAGACGATCGTGTCGCGCGAGGTTTTGTCGAGTGATGTTCGCCGCGTGCGCGAGCAGGGATTTTCGGTGATCGATGAAGAGCTCGAAGCGGGGATCCGAGCGATTGCGGTGCCGATCGTGTCGAAGGATGGGCGCGTTGCGGGATCGCTGGGAGTTGGCGCGCTGGCTTCGCGCGTTTCGCTCGAGGAGATTGAGTCGCGATTTTTGCCGGTGCTGCGCGAACAGGCTCGCGCGATCGGACAGTTAGTTTCTTAAACGCGTAGTTTCTCGGAACGCGCAGTTCTTCTCTCGCGCAACAATCCAAAAAACGTTGGCTTGCGATTTCGATCGCATTGCCGCGTTCGGATTTGCCTTGAAGCGGGCTGACCCTCCCCCCCGCCACTTTTTGTGCAAGAGTGTGATTCTGTGGGAATTAACTCGTAAAATTGCGTAAGAGTGTGATTTGGCGGGAGTTAAGTTCGCAGGGGACACCGGCGGAGCTTGTAAGTCCTTTTGATCTGTGTGCTTGTGGTTGAGTGTTCGAATCGCTTCGAGCTCGGGGATTGACCTTGCGGACTTGGGGCTCAGCGGTACTGCGCCCGTACAACGGCCAGGTGATGCGCGCGGCGTGGAGGGGGTGAAGTGAAGTTTGGCTGCGTTAGAATGATTGGCCTTGGGGACTTTGGCTGAATTCGAACGAGTGCGGGTGGTGCTGGTGGCCACGCGGAATCCGCTCAACATCGGGGCGGTGGCGCGAGCCATGAGCAATTTTGGTTTTTTTCGGCTCAGTCTGGTGAATCCGTATGAGCCTTCGTTTCGGGAGGCGAAGTCGGCTGTCGGGGCTGCGGAGTTGCTTGCGAACGCGCAGGTGTTTGCGACGGTCGGCGAGGCTGTGGCGGATTGCACGCTTGTTGTGGGAACGACGGCGGTCGGAAAGCGGGAGATTCGACAGCCGCTGAAATTTCTGGAGGAAGGCGCGCGGGCGATTCACAAGCATTTGCGAGTCGAAGGCGGGGGCGGGGACGGAGAAGGTGCAATCGGAGAAATTGACGAAGGCAGGGAAGAAGTCAGAGGTCGCTATTTTGTTCGGCTCTGAAAAATTTGGACTCAGCAATGAGGATTTGAGTTACTGCAATTGGCTGCTGCGGATTCCGACGCGGGATGAGCACCGGTCGATGAATCTTGGGCAGGCGGTGGCGATTTGTGTTTATGAGTTGGCGCGGGATGCGAAGCGGGCGGCGGTGGTTGATCGAAGGTGAATCCGGCGACGGCTGGGGATATTGATCGCGTTGCGGATATGTTGCTCGATGCGTTGCGGCTTTCGGGGTCGATGGATTCGCGGTCAGAGGTCACGACGGGTCAGAAGTTGCGGAGGTTTATGCGGCGGCACAACCTGACGGCGGAAGATGCGAAATTTTGGTTGGGGATGTTTGGGCAGATTACGTACAAGTTGAGGCAGGGGAAGAGTTAGAAGCGGAGGGAGAAGGAATTAACGCAGAGGGCGCAGAAGAGAACACGAGAAGAGAAGACAGAAGAGAAGAGAAGAAAGAATCGGACCGTGGCGAGGCGGATCGATCTTGCGGACTAGGGGCGCAGCAATGCTGCGCCCCTACATGAATTGCAGTAATGGCGTGAGGGTTGGCTCAGCGATCGACTTCGGACGGCGGGGATGTTTCGTCGGGCTTTGAGCTGGACTCGAGGTTGAGGGATTGTTGCGCTGCGTCGCGGGTGGTGCGGAGGGCGCGGCTGCGGGGGCTGTCGGGATCGAGACGCAGATAGGCGTCGAGGTCATCGACCATTGCGGCGGAATTGTTTTGACGGCGGTGAATCTGGGCGAGGAGCAAGTGGGCCATCGCCAGATTCGGATTATAGAGGACGGCCTCGCGGGCGGATTTTTCGGCCTCGACGACGCGTTGCGCGGAGTACAAAACCCAGGCGAGCGCGAAGTAGACCTGGCGCGCTGGTTGGTTCCAATTGAAGGCCGGCGCGGATGTAAGTCTCGGCGTCGGCGAATTGCTTTTCGTTGCCCAGCGTTAATCCCAAACCAAAAAGTGGCGGCGCGAATTTCGAATCACTCAGGTCGATCGATTTACGGAAAGCGGCTTCGGCGGCGTCATTGATCTGGAGTTCGAGATTGGCGATGCCGAGTTTATAGTAGGCCTCGTAGAACTCATCGTAGCCGCGATCGCCTTCTGAAATTCGGTGATGCTGCCGGCGAAGTCTTTTGCCGCGAGGCGTTGCGCGCCTTTGTTGAAGGCGGTGCGGCGCTTTCTCTGGAATTTGCAATTCGTGGAGCGAGACGGTCGCGTTGGATGAGTCGACCGTGGTCGCAGTTTTAGAGTTCTTGGGCTGAGCGAGGCTCGCGACGGGAACGACCAGACACACCAAACAACACGATGCCAAAAGGCGGGAAGCACACATCTCTGCACCTCCACTGGGACGCTGGATTCCCCTGAGAATCGTGGCGACCCAAAGTTGGATTTATTTTGCGCGGAAATTTCTCGGCCGCAAAAGTTTTTTTGAAATGTGATGCGATTTAGAACTGGTCTTCGGGACAGGTGTCGGCGCTCTGCGTTGTGAGATGGACGAAAAGAAAAAACAGGCCCGGCGAGTCGGAGCGATCGTGCGGGACATGGGGCGCAGCAGTGCTGCGCCCGTACACAAGCGGGGTGGCGGTGGAGAAAATTCAGTCAGATATCGAATTAAATGTCGAAGAAGACGGTTTCGCTGGGGCCTTGCAGGATGATGTCCCACTCGAAATTTGAGGAAGAGGCGGCGGAACGTTTTGCGATCAGCGTCGAACGGCGAGTCGCATCGACTTGCAGGAGGGCAAAGTCGGTGGTGTTTGCGGGTTCGCCCGGAAAATAAATTCGAGTGACGAGACGCCGGAGCAGGCCGCGGGTGCAGATGGAGACATTGATGTGGGGTGCTTGGAGCGGCGACCACGCAACGGTGCTACTCCCCCTTGTTTGCAGCGCGACTTTGCTACTGGCCGGTGGTTCGGGCGCCGGGACTTGGCCGGGCTTGATTGTTGTGAAACGGAAGCGGCCTTGATCGTCGGTGGCGATGCGGCCGAAGCCGGAAAATTTCGAATCGAGCGGTTTGTCTTGTTCGTCTTCGGGATGCGCGTATTTGCCGTGCGAGTTTGCTTGCCACAATTCGAGTACCGCGTCGGGGACGGTGTTGCCGTCGGCATCGAAAACACGGCCGGTGATTTCGATGCGCTCACCGGCGACACCTGCGCCGGCCAGATTTTCTTGATAGAGCCAGGCTAGACCGATTTTGAAGAACGGGCCGACTGTTTGCCACGTCGTAGCGCGCAGAGTCATCGATGCGCTCCGTGGTCCTGTTCGAACGGCGTTGCGTCGCGGCCGCTCATCACGATGTCGAACTGATAGCCGAGCGCGTGGAGCGGCATCGTCGTTTGAATATCGAAGAGCGAGATGAGGCGATTGCGGGCGCTTTCGTCGGCGGTGCAGTTGAAGATTGGATCGTTGGCCATCAGCGGATCGCCGGGGAAATACATCTGTGTGATCAGGCGCGTGGCGAATGCGGGGCCGAAAACGGAAAAGTGAATATGCGCGGCGCGCCAGGCGTTGTAGTGATTTTGCCAAGGGTAGGCGCCGGGCTTGATGGTGACGAATCGATAGCGGCCTTCGGCGTCGGTGATGGTGTGACCGCAGCCGGTGAAGTTGGGATCGAGCGGAGCGTCGTGTTGATCGATGGCGTGGGCGTAGCGGCCGGCGGAGTTGGCTTGCCAGATTTCGACGAGCGTGTGCGGGAGAGGTTTTCCATCTTCATCGATGACGCGGCCGGAGACGATGATGCGTTCGCCGATTGGCTCGGCGTGATGTTGCTTGGTGAGGTCGAAGGCTTTTATGTCGATGAGGTCGTTGCCGAAGACTGGGCCGGTGACCTCGGAGATTGTGTGCGGGAGATGGATGAGAGGTTGAGAGGGGGCGCGTTTTTGGGAGGAAACGTAGGGGGCGTGGAGGTAGTCGGGTTGGGTGCCGGGGTGGTAGCGGCGATAGGGGCGAATGGGCGACATGGGGGCGAGGTTTTGCGCTCCTGAATCGGTGGCGACGGATCGATGTCGGTAGGGTTGAATCTAAACCCGCACCCTTTAAAAGCAAAAGGGTGCGGCACCCAAGGGCCGATGTCACCCGATATCCGTTCTGCTAGCGTCCATAGTTTCCATCGTTCTTATGGTTTTTGCGAAACGGTTCTTTGCATTTGACCGTGAACGTACACGGGGCTAAGTTGACACGATGAGCGAGATCCTTTTAAGCCTTGAAGACCCCGCGATTGGATTTCTACACCAGATTGGGCGGCAGATGGCGGCGGCCGACCCGTTCCACGAAGTATTGGGAAAGATCGTCGAGTTCGTGTCGGCGGTGGTGAAGTGCGACTCGTGCTTCGTCTACGTGCTTGAGAACAAGCAGCTTGTGCTGCGCGCGTCGAAGAATCCGCATCCCGAGGTTGTGAACCGGCTGAAGTTGCCGGTCGGGCAGGGAATCACCGGGTGGGTGGCGGAGCATCGCCAGCCGGTGGCGGTGGCTTCCCACGCGTTTCAGGATCCGCGGTTTCAGTCGTTCAACGAATTGCCGGAGGACCACTACGAGGCATTTTTGTCGGTGCCGATTTTGTGCAGGAAGAAGCTGGTGGGCGTTATCAATTTGCAGCACAAGCGCCCGCACACGCATAGCGAGAGCGAGATTCAGCTGATTTCGACGATTGGGTTTTTGGTAGGCGCGGAAGTCGAGCGCGCGCGGCTGGAAGAAGAAAACTCGCAGCTGTCGGAAGAGTTGGAGTCGCGGAAAATCATTGAGCGTGGCAAGGGAATTTTGCAGCGCGACTTGCGGATCAGCGAGGAAGAAGCTTACCTGATGCTGCAAAAGCAGAGCCGGCAACGGCGGCTGTCGATGCGGGAAGTGGCGGAAGCGATTATTTTGAGCGAAGAGATCAAGCGGGCGCAGGCGAAGGGGTCGACAGCTTAGTTTTCTTTCTCTTTCTTTTCTTGAGATTCGTTTTGTTCCTTCAGGCGGCGATGTAATTCGTCGCGATACCGTTCGAAAAATTCACGGCTGGCGAGTTCGTGGAGGATTTCTTTGCGGTCCTCGGCGGTGAGGTCGCGCGTGGCGAGTTCAGCGCGTGCTTGGCCGATCGTTTCGAGCCACGGTTCGTATTCTGGACCGAATTGCTTCTCGAGTTCTTTGCGAAGACGCTGTGAGAGGGCGGGACTTTCTCCCGCGGTGGAAATGGCGATTTGCAGCGCGCCGCGGCGAACGATCGCGGGATAGAAGAAGTCGCACAGATGCGGGACGTCTACAATGTTGCAGAGGACGCCGCGCTTTCGCGCTTCGGCGTAGATTTCTTCGTGCACGGCGGTTGACGACGTCGCTGCGACGACGAGAAACGTGCCTTCGAGGTCGGAAGGCTGGAATCGGCGGCGCTCCCAATCGATTTTTCCTTCGCCGGCCCAGGCTTGGACTTGCGCGGTGGCTTCAGGCGAGATGACGCGAATCTGCGCCTCGTCTGCGATTAAGCCGCCAATTTTTCCTTCGGCGATGGCGCCTGCGCCGACGACGAGGCAGCGGCGGCCTTCGAGCTTGAGAAACATCGGGAAGACTTTGGGCGGGGCTTTGCGTGTCGTCATGATGCGTTCGGCGAAACCTTGGAGACGCGTGAAGCGTCCGAAAATAAAGCGCTGACAACAGACGGAGCCGAAGTTGAAATCGGAGATGAAAATTTTCTCAACATATTTTGAATTCGCTATGAGGCGCGGCGAAATCTCCCGCGCTTTTGTGGCAAAGTAAATTCAATGGCCGCTACTCAGACTACCACCGCCGCAGCGCGTGTGGCGTTCGACTACCCCAGTTTTGGCTTATATCAGATCGCTCGATTTTGCATCGTGTTGGCGACCGAGATGCAGTCGGTGGCCGTGGGCTGGCAGGTGTACGAGATTACGAAGCGGCCGCTGGATTTGGGGTTGGTCGGGTTAGCGCAATTTCTCCCGGGCATATTGCTATTTTTGGTTTCGGGGCACGTTGCGGATCGGCACGACCGGCGGCGGCTGGTTGTGCTGTGCTATGCGTTGTTTGCGGGGTGTTCGGCGTTGCTGTTGTTTGCCGCGATCGAGCACACGCACTCGGTCTATCCGATTTATGCGGTGCTGATTTTGATTGGGGTGGTGCGCGCGTTCAACGGGCCGGTCAGTCGCGCGCTGCTGCCGCAGCTTGTGCCGGAAGAGCATTTTCCGAACGCGGTGGCGTGGGCGTCGGGAGTTTTCCAGACGGCGACGATTTTGGGGCCGTCGATCGGCGGCGTGGTGTATGCGGCGTTTCGCGGGCCGGGGGCGGTGTACGCGCTGGCGATGGCGTCGTCACTGGCGGCGACGGTTTGCGCTTATCGGATCAAAGTTGAGGCACGAGCGCAGTCAGCGCGTTCGCGCGAGCCGATCAGCACGGCCACCGTTTTGGCGGGGTTTCACTACATCTGGCGGCAGAAATTAATTTTGGGATCGATCTCGCTGGATTTGTTTGCGGTGTTGCTGGGCGGGGCGGTAGCGCTGTTGCCGGTGTATGCGAGCGAAATTTTGCGGACTGGACCTTGGGGCCTGGGCATTTTGCGAAGCGCGCCGGGAGTTGGGGCGGCGGCGATGGCGATTTATCTGGCGTATCGGCCGTTGCGGGGTCGCGTCGGATGGAAGATGTTGGCTTGCGTAAGCGCGTTTGGCGTTTGCACGATTTTGTTTGGCTTGTCGAAGAGTTTGATTTTGTCGATCGTCGCACTGGTTTTGGTGGGAGCGACGGACATGGTCAGCGTGATTGTGCGTGGGACGCTGATTCAGATCGCTACGCCGGACGAGATGCGCGGGCGGGTGAACGCCGTGGATATGGTTTTCATTGGGGCTTCGAACGAGTTGGGGCAGTTTGAGTCGGGGTTGACGGCGCACTGGTTTGGGACGGTGCCTGCGGTGGTGCTGGGTGGGATTGGGACGATACTCGTCACGATTGGCTGGGCGTGGCTGTTTCCGGAGTTGCGGAATGCCGACAAGCTCACGACGGTGCAGGACTGAAGGAGAAGTTGACAGTCGACGAGTTGAAAGTCGAAAGAATCCGAAAGAACCAAAGATAACGCAGAGACGCAGAGAGCGCAGAGCGACGCGGAGAACGAAACGCGGCGGGCGCGTATCCTGCCCACCAGCAGCTTGGTCGAACCGACAAAAAACGCCGGCAAGATGCCGGCGCTACCGATAGCTACTTCGTCGGGACGACGGGATTCGTCGCTGGAGCGGTCGCCGGTGCGGTCGTCGTAGCTGGCGCGGAGAGCGGCGCCGCGAGCGCTGCCTGCACGGTCGGCGAAATCTTGTCGGCGTTCGCCAGCAACTGGCTGACTTGCCACAACTGAAAATCCGTCAGGCGACCCTTGAACCCAGGCATTCCTGTCAGGCGAATACCGTTCACCGCCTTCCAGTACGTTTCCCACGCGGGATCGTCGGTAACGCCAACGCCATCAAACAGCTGCGGCGGTTTCGGGAACATACCTTGCGAGATCGCGGTCGGGGCCATTGTCGGCAGGCCGTGGCAAACGGCGCAGTGTTGCTTGTAGACTTCGGCGCCTGCCATGAAATTTTTCTCATCGGCGGGAACGGCGGGCTCGGATTTCGTCTGGCGGTCGAGATGAGCGTCGAGCGAAAGGTGCGCGAGCTTGCGTTCGAACGGTAGCGACGGATCGGTCACTGCCACCGGCGCCCGCCCCGACGAGAAGTACCACCAGATACCGCCCAGCGTCAGAACCACGCCAAAAATTAAGCCGACGATCAGCGCCTTGATCATGAGTCGTTTCGCTCCTGTATCCGTCAAAGACCGCTAAGGACACACGTGGCGAGAGTGCCGTGGGTTTTTTGCGACGCTCTCGCTACCGTTTGCCGAAAATTTGAAAAGCCGCCGGTATTGTACGGGTTTTGCCGGCTCGGCGCATGCGACAAAATGTGAATTCCCGCTTGCCGCTCGATTCGTTCCACCACGTCAGCCGGATTGTTACAGCCGAGAAACAATCCTTTCGTATGCTTTCGATTCGTAACCATTCGCATGCGGAATTCGTCCAATACATGACGAACATCAGGCTAGGAACAGGTCGCGGATTTCGATACGCTTGTAGTCAGCAGTTGGAGTCGCCCATCGTGGCCGAGACGCCTTCCGGCGTGCGGCCAGATACCCGCGAAGACGAAGACGCGTCAGTCGAGGCAAGTTCGCACCCTCGCTTAGCCATGAGTGCCAGTGCCACAGGAGAGATGGAATGGGTCATTTGAAATCCACGGAGCTGCCGGAGTCCCTTGTCCATCCGGCCGGCTTTGACCGCGAGCCTCGGCAATCGGGCGGCCGCGCGTGGATCTGGATTTTGGGCGTGGTTGTTGTTCTTGGGCTGACGTATTGGTATTTCCACAGTGAGAAGGGTGGCGCTGCCGTTGCAGCGCTTGGCGGTGCGGCCGGCGGCCATCGACCGGGCGGCCCGGGCGACGGTGGGTACAACCCCGATCAAATCGTGCCGGTGGTCGTTTCGACGGCGACGCGCGGAGATTTGCCGGTATTTTTCAACGGGCTGGGGACCGTCACCGCCTACAACACCGTAACCGTCCGCAGCCGCGTTGACGGCCAGATCGTCAAGATCAATTTCACCGAAGGGCAGATGGTTCACGAGGGCGAAGCGCTCGTCGAGATCGATCCGCGACCCTATCAGGTGCAGCTGGAGCAGGCGGAAGGGCAGCTCGCGAAGGATCAGGCGCAGTTGCGCGATGCGCAGGTGGACTTCGACCGTTATCAGCAACTTTTCAAAGCGGGCGTGATTCCGAAGCAGCAAGTCGATACCCAGACGGCGCAGGTGGGGCAGTTCACCGGTTCGATCAAGGCGGATCAGGCTTCGATCGATAGCGCGAAATTGCAGATTACGTATTCGCATATCACTGCGCCGATTTCGGGGCGCGTTGGGTTGCGACTGGTGGATGTGGGCAACATCGTCCACGCGAATGATACGGCTGGCTTGATCGTGATCACTCAGCTGCAGCCGATCGCGGTGATTTTTAGTTTGCCGCAGGATCAGCTTCCGGGCGTGATTGCGAAGCTGCACGGCGCGGGGCCGCTTCCGGTCGAGGCGTACGATCGCGACGACACGACGAAGGTCGCGACGGGCAAATTGCTGACGATCGACAATCAGATCGATACGACGACCGGGACTTATAAGTTGAAGGCTGTTTTCAGCAACGAGAAAGACAATCTCTTCCCGAATCAATTTGTGAACGTGCATCTGCTCGTTGACACGAAGCGGAATGTGACGATCGTTCCGGCGACGGCGATTGCGCGCGGACCGCAGGGGACTTACGTTTACCTGACGCAGAAAGACAGCCGCGTGAAGATACAGCCGGTTACGGTGACGCTGAACTCCGGCAGTTCCGTTGCGATCGGCAAAGGGCTACGCGCAGGCGACACCGTGGTGATCGACGGGCAGGATAAGTTGCAGGACGGCAGCAAGATTGAAGCGCACTCGCCGAACGGCGCGTCGGTGAATCTGGATGCGCAAGCCGTGAATAATTCTGATTCGGGTGCGGCTTCCTCAGAGCGAACCAAGCTCGACAGAACAACCTTCCAAAAGCCAAGCGGCACACAAGGACGCCGAGCGATGAGTCCATCGCGGCCGTTTATTCTGCGGCCGGTCGCAACAACGCTGTTGATGATCGGCATTCTGTTGGTCGGCTTCGTCGCGTATCGCGAGCTGCCGATTTCGGCGCTGCCGCAGGTCGATTACCCCACGATTCAGGTGCTGACGTTTTATCCGGGCGCCAGTCCGGATGTAATGACGTCGTCGGTGACGGCGCCGCTCGAGCGGCAGTTCGGACAGATTCCCGGACTCAATCAGATGACGTCGACGAGCTCGTTCGGGAGCTCGATCGTCACACTTCAGTTTGTGCTCGATCTCAACATCGACGTCGCCGAGCAGGAAGTGCAGGCCGCGATCAACGCGGCGTCGAATTTGTTGCCGCAGGATCTGCCGAATCCGCCGATTTACAGCAAGATCAATCCGGCCGACTCGCCGATCATGACGGTGGCGCTGACGTCGGCCAGCCTGCCGCTGAACAAGATCGAAGATCTCGCCGAGACGACGCTCTCGCAGAAAATTTCGCAGTTGCCCGGTGTCGGCATGGTCAGCATCAGCGGCGGCCAGCGGCCGGCGGTGCGGATTCAGGCGAATCCGACGCAGCTTGCGTCGTATGGATCTGAGCCTTGAGGATTTGCGTCTCGCGCTGAGCCAAGCCAACGTCGATCAGGCAAAAGGGCAACTTCGACGGTCCGCATCAAGCCTTCACGATCGGCGCGAACGATCAGCTTCTGACCAGCGACGGCTATCGCCCGCTGATCATCGCCTATCGCAACGGTGCGCCGGTGCGTCTGAGCGATGTCGCCACCGTTTTCGACGGCGCCGAAAACGCGAAACAAGCCGCGTGGGCCAACGAGCATCCCGCCGTCATCTTGAACATTCAGCGCCAGCCCGGCGCGAACATCATCGCCGTCGTCGATCGCATCAAGAAACTGTCTGCCGCAGTTGCAGGCGTCGCTCCCCGGCGCCGTTCAGGTGCAGATTCTCACCGACCGCACCACCACCATCCGCGCGTCCGTCGAAGACGTGCAGTTTTCCTTGGTGCTGACGATCGCCCTCGTCGTCATGGTGATCTTTCTCTTCCTGCGCAACGCCCGCGCCACCATTATCCCTGCCCTGGCCGTGCCGCTCTCGATCGTCGGCACATTCGGCGTGATGTACCTGCTCGGCTACAGCCTCAACAACCTCTCGCTGATGGCGCTCACGATTTCGACGGGTTTCGTCGTCGATGATGCGATCGTGATGATCGAAAACATCAGCCGCTTCATCGAAGAAGGCGAATCGCCGCTGCAAGCCGCGCTGAAAGGCTCCGAGCAGATCGGCTTTACGATTCTCTCGCTGACGGTTTCGCTGATCGCGGTGCTGATTCCGCTGCTCTTCATGGGCGACATCGTCGGCCGCCTCTTCCGCGAGTTCGCCATCACGCTCGCGGTGACGATCATCGTTTCGGCATTCGTGTCGCTCACGCTCACGCCGATGATGGCCGCAAAATTGTTGCGGCATCAACGCGAAGAAGATCAAGGCTGGTTCTATCGCGTGTCCGAGCGCGGCTTCAATTCCGTCATCGCGTTTTACGGCAAGACGCTGCAATTCGTTCTGCGTTATCGCAAGACGACGCTGCTCGTCACTGTCGGCACGCTGGTCGCCACGATTCTTCTCTTCATGTATGTCCCAAAGGGATTTTTCCCGGTGCAGGACACTGGACTGATCCTCGGCATTTCGGAAGCGCCGCAAAATATCTCGTTCACCGCAATGGCGCAGCGGCAACAATCGCTTGCCACCGCGATCCTGAAAGATCCCGCGGTTGACAGCCTCACGTCCTTTATCGGCATCGACGGCACAAACGCCACCATCAACAGCGGCCGCCTGCAGATCAATCTCAAGCCGCTAAAAGATCGCGGCCACAGCATTTCCGCGACCGAAGTTATTCGCCGCTTGCAGCCCCAAGTCGCAAAAGTCGATGGCATCACGCTCTTCATGCAGCCCGTGCAAGACCTCAGCGTCGAAGACCGCGTCAGCCGCACGGAATTTCAGTACAGCCTTGAAGATGTCGATGAGAAGGAACTCGCGCGCTGGGTGCCGAAGTTCATCGACAAGCTGAGAACTTTGCCCGAACTGCGCGACGTCGCCAGCGATCAGCTCAACTCCGGCCTGCTCGCCGATCTCACCATCGATCGCGACACCGCTTCGCGCCTCGGCATTTTGCCGGCGACCATCGACAACACGCTCTACGACGCCTTCGGCCAACGCCAGGTCTCGACGATGTTCACGCAGCTCAACCAGTATCACGTCGTGCTCGAAGTGAATCCGCAGTTCCAGCAGGATCCCGAGCAGCTCAAAAATATTTACGTGAAGTCATCGAACGGCCAGCAAGTGCCGCTGAGCGCCTTCACGCATTTCGAGCCGGGAGCAGGGTCGCTCGCGATCAACCATCAGGGCCAATTCCCAGTCGTCACGCTCTCGTTCAATCTCGCGCCGGGCACTTCACTCGGCGACGCGGTCAACGCAATCAATCAGGCGAAAGATGATCTCGGCCTTCCGCCAAGCATCCAGGCAACGTATCAAGGCACAGCCGCCGCGTTCTTGCACTCGCTCGCGAACGAACCAATTTTGATTTTGGCAGCGATTATCACGGTCTACATCGTCCTCGGCGTTCTGTACGAGAGCTACATTCACCCCATCACGATTATTTCGACGCTGCCATCCGCGGGCGTCGGCGCAATTCTCGCGCTGCTACTGTGCCGCGAAGAGTTCAGCGTTATCGCGCTCATCGGCATCATCCTGTTAATAGGTATCGTCAAGAAAAACGCGATCA
Source organism: uncultured Acidobacteriota bacterium (assembly GCA_963785605.1). Classification (GTDB taxonomy): domain Bacteria; phylum Acidobacteriota; class Terriglobia; order Acidiferrales; family UBA7541; genus Acidiferrum. Next base: position 151,376 of record CAWAWE010000002.1, read on the forward strand.
TGATGATCGACTTCGCGCTCGAAGCCGAGCGCAAAGACGGCAAGACGCCGCTCGAAGCGATCTACGAAGCGTGCCTGCTGCGTTTCCGGCCGATCATGATGACCACGATGGCCGCCTTGCTTGGCGGATTACCGCTGGCGCTTGGCACCGGAGTTGGTTCCGAACTGCGCCGTCCGCTTGGCATCACGATCGTCGGCGGATTGCTGCTGAGCCAGCTTCTGACGCTCTACACGACGCCGGTTGTCTACCTCTTCTTCGATCAACTTGCGCGGCGCGCTCGGCGGCGCTTCCACATCACCAACACCGCCGAACTTCCGGCGGAAGCGGACTAGGCGAGCGGCGTGCAATTCACTTCCAATTTTTCGGCGCCATTTATTCGCCGCCCGGTGGCGACGTCGCTGATTTCGCTCGCGATTTTACTCGCCGGAGCGATTGCGTTTGGGTTCTTACCCGTCGCGCCGTTGCCGCAAGTCGATTTCCCGACGATCAGCGTGTTCGCCAATCTTCCCGGCGCAAGCCCCGAAACAATGGCGAGCGCGGTGGCCACTCCGCTCGAGCGGCAGTTCAGCCGTATCGCCAGCGTCAGCCAGATGGTTTCGACCAGCCAGCTCGGCAACACCAACATCACGCTGCAATTCGATCTGAATCGCAATATCGACGCAGCCGCACGCGATGTGCAGGCAGCAATCAACGCCGCTCGTGGACAGCTTCCCGCCGATCTTCCGGGACAGCCCGGCTACTGGAAAGTGAATCCCGCCGATTCGCCGATCATGCTGCTGTCGATGACATCCGACAACGTCTTGCTACCCGAGATTTACGACGAAGCGGATTCCGTCATCGCGCAAAAGCTGCGGCAAATCTCCGGCATCGGCGAAGTTTTCATCGGCGGCGGCGCCAAGCCGGCCGTGCGCGTTCAGGTCAACCCGGGACAACTCAACAACTACGGCATCAGCCTCGAAAATGTTCGCAGCGCGCTTCAGTCCGCAAATTCCAATCGCCCGAAAGGCGAGCTCTCGAACCTGCGCAACGCGTGGGGAATTACCGACAGCGATCAACTTTTCAAAGCGCGCGAATATCAGCCGTTGATCGTGGCGTGGCGCAACGGCGCTGCAGTGAAGCTCTCCGACATCGGTTCGGTTACCGATTCAGTGGAAGATGTGCGCAACGCCGGCTTTATCAACGGCCGCACGGGCATCGTCCTGGTCGTTTTTCGTCAGCCCGCTGCGAACATGATCGAGGTCGTCGATCGCGTGCGCGCCATGATGCCGGAGCTGCAAGCCTCGATCAATCCGTCGATTCACCTCAACGTGATCATCGATCGCACCACGACGATTCGCGCCGCGATTCACGACGTCGAGCTGACGCTGATCATCTCGGTCGTCCTCGTAATCTTGGTCGTCTTCATTTTCCTGCGGAATTATTGGGCGACGCTCATTCCCAGTATCGCGGTGCCGCTGTCGCTCGTCGGCACGTTCGGCGTGATGTATCTCTGCGGCTTCAGCCTCGACAATCTTTCGCTGATGGCCCTCACCGTATCGACCGGGTTCGTCGTCGATGACGCCATCGTCGTGATCGAAAACATCATGCGCCATCTGGAAGAGGGAATTCCGCCTTTCCGGGCCGCGATGATGGGCGCTCGCGAGATTGGCTTCACCGTCATTTCGATGAGCACATCGCTGGTCGCGGTGTTCATTCCGATTTTGCTGATGGGCGGCATCGTCGGGCGCTTGTTCCGGGAATTCGCGATCACGCTCAGCGTCGCGGTAGGCATCTCGCTGCTCGTCTCGCTCTCTACGACGCCGATGATGTGCGCGTTGTTTTTGCGGCGCGACACGGGCAAGCATGGCTTCATTTACAACTTCGCCGAACGCTCGTTCGATCGATTAGTCGCTTTTTACGATGTCGGCCTGCGCTGGGTCCTGCGCCATCAGTTTCTGATGCTGTGCGTAACCATTCTGACGATGTTCGTCAGCGTCGGCCTGTACATCGATACTCCCAAGGGATTTTTCCCGCAGCAGGACGTTGGCCGCATCAATGGATTCATTCAGGCCGACCAGGACGTTTCTTTTGCGTCGATGCGCGACAAAGTAAAAATCCTTTCCGACATTGTGCGCCAGGATCCCGACGTCGATACCGTCACCGCATTCACCGGCGGCGGCAGCGGCAACAACAGCGGGCGCTTTTTCGCGCAGCTCAAGCCGCTCGGCCAACGCAAGCTCAGCGCCGATGAAGTCATCGAGCGCATTCGGCCCAAGCTCGAAAAAATTCCAGGCGCGTCGATGTTTTTGCAGGCCGTGCAGGACATCAACGTCGGCGGACGCTTTTCCGGCGCGCAATATCAGTACACGTTGCAGGCCGATAACCTGAACGATCTCGTCGGATGGGCGCCGCGATTGATGGAACGGATGAAGACGATTCCGACGCTGCGCGATGTGAACACCGACCAGCAGCTCAATGGTTTGCAAGCGCAACTCGTGATCGATCGCGATACGGCTGGGCGGCTGGGCGTTCCGGTCTCGGAGATCGACAACACACTGAACGACGCATTCGGCCAGCGTCAGGTATCCAACATCTACAAAGGCATCAACCAATACCACGTCGTCCTGGAAGTCGAGTCGCAATACCTGCGCGATCCCGAGACGCTGAAAAATATTTACGCCGCGTCGAATACGGGCAAGCTTATTCCGCTGAGTTCATTTTCTCATTTCGAACCCGCGAAGAGCGCTCTCACCGTGAATCATCAAGGGATTTTTCCGGCGATCACACTCTCGTTCAATCTCGCGCCGGGCGCATCGCTGGGTCCCGCGGTCGAGCAGATCGAAATGGTCAAAGCCGAGATGCGCATGCCGCCGACGGTTCACGGCATGTTCCAGGGCACGGCGCAAGCGTTTCAGGATTCGCTCTCGAGCGAAGGATTGCTGATCATCTCGGCGCTGGCGGCGGTTTATATCGTGTTGGGGATTCTGTATGAGAGCTACATCCACCCGATCACGATTCTCTCCACGCTGCCGTCGGCGGGCATTGGCGCGCTGCTGGCGATTCGCCTGATCAATGCCGACCTGAGCATCATCGCGTTGATTGGCATCATCTTGCTGATCGGATTGGTGAAGAAAAACGCGATCTTGATGATCGATTTCGCGGTGCAAGCCGAACGCGAGCGCGGTAAATCGAGCCTCGAGGCGATTTACGAGGCGTGCCTGCTGCGCTTCCGTCCGATCATGATGACGACCGCCGCCGCACTGCTCGGCGCCCTCCCATTGGCGCTTGGGCACCGGCACCGGCGCCGAAATGCGCCGTCCTCTGGGCATCACCATCGTCGGCGGCCTGATCTTCAGCCAGGCGCTCACCCTGTTTACGACGCCCGTCGTTTACCTTTATCTCGACCGCCTCCAAACGCGAATCCAAAACCGCCGCAGGCGTTCCGCAGTCGCCACTCACGCCCCCGCCTCCGCCCATTCCGACTAAAACAAGCCGCCCTCCGAGCCGTAAGCGACGTGGCCTTTCGGCGTGCAGTCCCGAAACCGTACTGCCAGCCGGCATCCGCACTGTAAATCTTCTGAAATCCAGCGGGTTCGCACTTTACAGCGAACCAAGAATGGTCTATACCGTTTTGCACAGGTGTGAGAGACGGTCAACTCGAACTGGTTTTAGTTCCTCAAAGGTCTCCAGGCTCCCCGCCGTCCTACGAGACATTTCTGTGACCGTGCAGAGACATAAAATGTCTTGGTTTCACTACATCGATGCTTTATGTTCTGTCGCCAATCCAGGCCAGCGACAGGAGACCCAGCCGATCGAACCGGTGCGACTCGAAGTTCCTAAAATTCAGCGGGGAGTCCGTGTTCGCATGGATTGTCGAGCGGGTTTGGGCTTGGTCCGTTTTCGCGTTTCGTCGCTGATTCAAAAAACGCGCATTGGACGCTCGTGATGTGGTGGAGAGTCTTTGTAGTTTTGTGGTGGTGAGTTCGTCGTTCGGAACTGGCTGTTAGTCGTTGTCTCTCGAAAGCTTGGAGAGAGTTCCTATGAACATGTCTGTTCGCTTTCCGCTCGTTGTAGCTTTCATCTTTATCGGTCTGTTCGGCCCGACACTTCAAAGCATCGCGGGCAAGAGGCCGTCGTCGACAACAACCGCAACAACCACGCCCGCTTCGCAATCGAGTCCGGCGGCAGCGCAGGCGCCGCAACTTCCAGCGTGATCTCGATCCCCGGCCCGTTGCGCTCTTTCCTGCGCATGTCTGCGATCAGCCAAAAAGTTTCGCCCGACGAAATCGCCCCGCTGATGGCGCGCAACATCTTCCTCCTCGGTTACGAAGGCCCGCAATCGCAAGCGCGCGAAACCGAATACCTCGTGCTGCTCAATCGCTACGTGCAGCAGGCCAGGGAACTGGTCACTCTCGCCGGCCCGACTGGAATCATCCACGTCTCGAATTGCGAAGACGCCAAGCCGCTCCTGCAAATTCTCGGCTATCGCGAGCGTCCCGACTGCGGCCAAAAATCCACCTTCGTCGAGACCGTCGATCCGCAACGCGCCTTCCTGACCATCGATTCCGGCTTCCCGCTGCCCGATCTAGAAAGAGTTTTGCAGGAAGGGAAGCCCTTCGCCTACTCGGTCCCGACTTCGCGCGTTCCCGTGATTTTCACCGAAGCCGACTGGGTCGCAGCATCCCGCCGCAGCAAGCCCGGTGAAAGCAAAGACCTGATCGACACTTTGCTCCACGATCCGATGCTGGCGCGTTTGTATTGGGGAATGGGCCGCGTCGATCGCGACACGCAGGAATCCCTGCGCCAGTCTCCCGGCCTCAAAAAGCTCTATCCACTCGCCGCCGTTCTCGATTTCTACGGCAGCCACATCCAAGTCCGCTCTGGCCGCGTCGTCGTTCCCGGCGGCACCAGCGCCGAAGCCGGATGGAAAGATCTCGTCGGCGTCAGCCCCGACAATCCCGGCGAATTCGTCTTCCGATTGCTCTCCAAAGATAACGGCTGGGTCGCCGCGTATTTCGATTCGCTCTCGCGCACGAGCCAGGTGCAGCAAGCGAAGTTCACCGAATCCAAGCGCCTTCGTCGCGATTACGAAGCGTTGCGCGGCAAAGAAAACACGATCGATGCCGCACGCGGTGTCTTCCGCTCCGACCCCCGCCTGCTCCTTCTGCTGACTCGCATGCAGTGGGACCCGAACGGCGAAGCCCACATCCCCGGAAACATCGCCGTCTGGCAACACATCCTCGCCCAAAAAAGCGACTCGCCCGTCGTCCGCGAATGGGGACGACGCTCGCGCCACTGGGAAACTCCCGAGCAGATGCTCGAAGGCATGTTCGCGCTTTCTCGTGTGCAGTCCGAGTCCGGCCCGCTACAAGCCTACTTATTAATGTGCGATCTCGACAGCCGCCGCGCGCCCGACAAAAGGCTTTCGCCCGACACAGTCCAACTCATCGCCACAAAATTCTCTGAATTCAGCGATCAATATCTCCTCTTCTCCGAATTTCCCGATCTCGACGATGCCTCCATCACCGCTTTCGCCAACACCATCACGGCGCTCGACTCCATTCACAATCAGGCGCTCCGCGGCAACGCCCTCGGAACGTTCCAGGCGTCCGTCAGCATCTGGCAGATCCTCGCTCGCCAAAACGAAATCCGTCGCGAAGACCTCAACGCCTCATTCCAAAAAGTCCTGAAGCCGTGGGGCAAACTCAACTCGCCTACCCAGGCATTCGACGCCGGCCGCACCTCTCTCAAAGAAATCGCGATGGCGGCGACTGACAAGCCCGAGCTCTCGCAAGATCAAATCATCGAGCTTCTCGCCGGCCCGATGCAGGTCAGCGCCGAAGGCCAGCGCATGCATCAGCTCGTCGCCAATCGCATGCGCGCCGTCCTCGACGCCCAACGCCTCATCTCGCTCGACACCATCGTCAATCTCGGCGATGGCCTCCACGATCCCGCTCACGTCAAAGCGCAGCAAGCCACTCTGCTCCCGCTCGCGCAAGAGCTTCGCGAATTCGAAATGCCGCAGCCCATCTTCAAAAACAGCGAGCGCGACCAATGGGCCGCCGGCATCTACAACAATCACCACACCGAAACGCAAATGAAGACCGACCTCACCAAAGTGGTGAAGGCGCCGAACTCCCCCGAGCAGCTCGCCGAAGCTCGTGGACAACTCACCTCGCTCCTTCGCGACACGCTCGTCGGCCTCAACTACGCCTACTACGAACCGCCCGGCGCGCAAATCCTCCACAACAATCCGCTCTTCGTCCGCTCTCACGATTTTTCGGGAGACACCGTCACCGGCGTCGAAAAGCAAGCCTGGCAAGCCTCGCAGCTCTTCGGAGCCGGCTCCCCCGCAGGCGGCGGCGCGCGTCTGGTCGGCTCTCTCGCCGATCTGCCCTACGTTCTCGCCGACGCCGAGCAAGACTTCATCGCACCCGAAAATGTGCAAGCGCTCATCTGGCGCCAGGTCGTCCCCGGCCTGCTCACAAGCGCCGTCGTCCCACGCTGGTGGGGCGTCAGCCCCGCTGAACTCCACGCCGTCGCCCTCTATCAACGCGCCGGTGAAGAAATCCTCGTCGTCGCGCAAGACGACACCGACACGCGCGCAACCGTTCTCGCGATCCTCGCCGACCGCATGTCCCCGCAGCGCCTCACCTACGTCTCCGAACTTCTCCGCGAAAAACGCGCCGAGCATCTCAACACGCAACTCATGCCCGCCGACACCTTCTATCTCGCCGCCGAATACCGCCATCGTTTCCCCGACGCAAAAATCTCCATCGGCGCAAATTATTCCGAGCTCGACACGCTCGCCAAATCTCATCCCGGCGACACCAGCCTCGACGCCATCTCGCGCGACTTCGGCGTCCCCCATCCCGCGCTCGAGCAAACTTACGGCCGCGCGCTCCTCAACGTACAGCCATTTCCCGCATTCATGGGCTACTCCAGCCGCTTCCTCGCCGAGTCTTGGGACTCCAACAATCTCTACTGGGCGCGCCTCGCGGACGAAAAAGGCCTCTCGCCCGTCGCGCTCAACCAGCTTGTCCCCGAACTCACGCGCCGCATGGTTGAAAAAATCTTCGCCACCGATCTTGAAGACTGGCCCGCCCTGTTGCGCGCCGCTCACGAAACCGGCGACGAATTCCGTGTCGGCAAAGTCGCACCGCCAAATTCCGAACGCGCCGCCACAGGCGAAAACCGCATCAACAGCGCCAGCAGCACCGGATCGCAGCGGTAAGCGATAGTCGCCAGACGTGATACGAATTTCGCCGCTCGAATTCCGGGCGGCATAGCGGTAACGGCTCAAAAAAGAAAATCGGGACACACATCCATGGCCAAACGTTACTTCGCACTTCTAGCAGCAGCACTCGCAATCCTGGCAGCAGTCGGCGCGACAACCGCAAACCTTCACGCGCAGCAAGACGGCACCCGCTTCCGCATCTCCGTCGACCTCGTCCAGCTCAACGTCGCCGTCACCGACAATAAAGGCAACTACGTCACCGGCCTGAAGCCCACTGATTTCGTCATCTCCGAAGACGGTATCTCCGAAAAGCTCGCCACCTTTGAAGAAGGCAACGGCCCCACAGTCCGTCTGTCGGGTGCCGCACTCGCCGCAAAACCCGCCGTCCCCGCTGATGCGCAAAACTCCAACGATCCCAACCAAACTCTCGCCGAAGCCATCGCCGGCTCCAACGTCTTCATCCTCTTCGACACCAGCAACTACATGTATCGCGGCTTCGTCTTCGCGCAAGACGCCATCTCCGACTTCGTCCGCTCCCTCGAAACCGCCGACAAAATCGCCTTCTACTCCTACAGCCGCGACCTCTACCGGTCCGCGCCGCTCACCGCCGACCGCTCCGAAGTCGTTCGCGGTGTTCGCACCACCGTCGCCGGCGACGACGCCGCTCTCTACAATTCGCTCTTGCTCACACTGAAAGACGCCGCCAGCCAATCCGGCCGCAAAGTCGTCGTCGTTTTCTCCAACGGTCCCGACAACGCCAGCATGGTCCCGCCCGAAGACGTCGCCGAACTTGCCCAATCCGCCGGCATTCCGATTTACATGATCAGCACCCGCGAAGCCCGTCTCGAACCGGTTTCCACCGTCGTCTTCGAGCGCATGACCGCCGCCACCGGCGGCAAAGCTTATTTCGCCAACAGTTGGCGCGACGAGAAAAAAGCTTTTGCCTCGATCCGCGACGACCTCGGCCATCTTTATTCCTTCAGCTACTATCCCGAGCCCAATCCCAACCGCGGCTGGCGCGCCATCAACGTCAAGCTCGTCGGCGAACACGTGAAGAGTTACCACGTCCGCACGCGCAACGGCTACCGCCCCCAGCCCAATCGTTTCAACACCGAACCTCCACCCGCGTCGTCCGTCTCCCAACTCAACGACACCGCCCAGTAGCGGCGACTTTACGTCGCCACTCCCGGTAGCGCCGGCGTCTCGCCGGCGGTTTTCGCTCAACCTCATCGAGGTGTGTCCGCGCAGTCGCGATTGCGCGATCCGCCATCGTCATGAAACAATGCCGCGCATGAATTTCAAACGGTCTCGCGTAATCGTCGCTCTCGCATCGCTTTTTCTTTTCTCGATCTCCAACGCCACCCCCGCCCACGCCCAATCCACCCGCCCCGACTCCGAAAAGCAACTCGCCCGCGACATCTACAAAGAATTCATCGAAATCCGCTCCGGCTACGCCACCGGCGCCACCACTCCCGTCGCCGAAGCCGCCGCCGCCCGCCTCAAAGCCGCCGGCTTCCCCGATTCCGACATCGCCCTCGGCGGCGCGATCGACAAAAAAGGAAATCTCGTAGTCCGCTATCACGGCACGGGAAAACAAAAGCCTCTCCTCCTCCTCGCCCACACCGACGTCGTCGAAGCCAAACGCGAAGACTGGACGCTCGATCCCTTCGCCTTCACCGAAAAAGACGGCTACTTCTACGGCCGCGGCACCGGCGACGACAAAGCCCAAGCCGCCGTCTGGATCGCCAACTTAATTCAATATAAAAAGGAAGGCTTCAAGCCCGACCGCGACATCATCGTCGCCCTCACCGCTGACGAAGAGGGCGGCGGCCCCTACAGCGGCATCAACTGGCTCATCAAAAATCATAAAGATTGGATCGACGCCGAATACGCGCTCAACGAAGGTGGCTGGGGCGAATCGCTCGACGGCAAAAAAATCTCAAACGACGTGCAAGTAAGCGAAAAATACGTCATCAATTTCCGCTTCGAGGTTCACAACAAAGGCGGCCACAGCTCGCTGCCGGTTCCCGATAACGCCATCTACCATCTCGCCGCCGCACTCGACAAACTCTCGAAATTCGGCTTCCCGCTAAAACTCAACGACGTCACCAAAGCCTATTTCACCGCAATGGCCAAGATCGAAACCGGACCCACCAAAGACGATCTCGCAAAAGTCGCCGCAGGCGACCAGTCCGCCATGGAGCGCCTAGCCGCAAAAACGCCTCAATTCAACGCAACTCTTCGCACAACCTGCGTGGCTACGCAGCTCGAAGGCGGCCACGCCGTAAACGCTCTCCCTCAACTCGCCGCAGCAACCGTGAACTGCCGCGTCCTTCCCGAAGACTCACTCGAATATGTTCAGAACACGCTGAAGCAAATCGTCGCCGACGACGAAGTCAGCATCAAAACCACGGAAGAGCCTCTCGCCGGCCCCGCCTCTCCAATCCGCCCCGACCTCTTCAAAGCGATCACCGAATCGTCCAACAAAATTTTCCCCGGCGTCGCTGTAGTCCCCATGATGGTGATGGGCGCAACCGACGGAAAATATCTCCGCATCGCCGGCATTCCCACCTACGGTGTCCAAGGCTTCTTCTTCGATCGCAACGACATCCGCTTCCATGGCCGCGACGAACGCATGCCCGTCGCCTCCTTCTACGAAGGCCAGTCCTTCCTCTACGACCTCGTCAAACGCCTCTCCCAATAAACGTTCGCCCATGTACGCCCCACTTTGTACGCCCAAACATGCAAGCCCAAACATGTAGGGGCGCAGCACGCTGCGCCCCAAGCCCGCAAGATCGAAACCTCCAGCCAGATCCGCTTCTTCCTCTCCTCGGTGTTGTCCGTCCTCCGCCCCGATTCGCGCCACTTAAGAGAGCATTGTCATCCTGAGGCGTCCGCAGGACGCCGAAGGATATCAACGTCAACACGACCTCAATTTTCCCTGTGCGCCTGTAACCCTCACGAACTCCCAATCAAATACCCCGTCAAGAAAACGAGCACCCCGCCCACAATCACCTGAAACGCAGCCTGCAAAAACGGCGTATCCATATACCGGTGCCGAATATAAGCAATCACTCCCAACTCCATCGCCACCACCACAATCGCCACCAGCGTCGCCACATGAAAATCCGAAATCAGAAACGGCAGCGTATGCCCAATCCCTCCCGCCGTCGTCATCGACCCAATCACCAACCCGCGTATCCACGGCGATCCTCTTCCAGTTAAAGACCCATCGTCCGACAGTGACTCCGCAAACCCCATCGAAATTCCCGCCCCCAGCGAAGCCGCCAACCCCACCAAAAACGCGTCCCAACTCTTGTGCGTAGCGAACGCCGCCGCAAACAACGGCGCCAGCGTCGACACCGATCCATCCATCAACCCCGCAAGCCCCGGCTGCACCACCTGTAGCAAAAACAATTTCTTGTGCGATGCGTCTTCCGCTTCCTTCGCGTCCACAGTCAAGTGCTTCTCTTCCAGATTCCCCGCTGTCTGGATATGTTTCCGCTCCTCATCCGCCAGCTTGTTCAGCAACGCCCGCGTCGAAGCATCCGTCGTCCGCGCAATCGCCCGCTGATAAAATCTCTGCGCCTCCAGCTCCATCACTTCCGCCTGTCGCCGCGCCACGTTCACGCCGAGTGGCCGAATCAGCCAGTTTGGCCGCCGGGCCAAAAACCCCTTCACGTTCTCCCGCCGAATCAGAGGAATATGATCGCCAAACCTCTGCCGAAACATCTCCAACAGTCGATCCCGGTGCTGCGCCTCTTCTTCCCGCATCTCCTCAAACATAGTCGCCGTCGATGGAAACGTCTCGCGCAAAGCATCCGCAAACTCGCCGTAAATCCGCCCGTCCTCCTCCTCTGACGCAATCGCCAGCGCCAGGATTTCTTTTTCGCTTAAATCCTTGAATTTCTTCAGCATTCTCTTTTTCCCGAACTCCGCGGTCGCTATTATTCCCGAATCCCTTGCTCGCCTTTTTCCCGAATCTCTTGCTTGTACGGGCGGGGTTCACTCCGCCCTCTTTGCGTCTTGGCACGCTGCCACGTGACCAGCCTGCGCGAGAGCAGCATCGCACAAAGCCGAATCGCAAGTCATCTCAGCTGCCTGCTGCATCTAATTTCCGGACCAACAGTGTTATCATCGCCTTCCAATTTCGATAGGAGACGCTCCATGGCCGACAAGAAGTCCGCAGGAAACGAAACCAAGCCCGCAGGCAACGCAAGCTCCACTGAGATCACCCGCGACAAACTCGCAGAATTGCTAAACGAAGATCTCTCGCGCGAATATCAAGCCGTCATCGCCTACGTCGTGTATTCCCAGGTCCTGAAAGGCGCGGAATACATGGCCATCGCCGACCAGCTCGCGATCCACGCCAAACAGGAGCTTGATCATGCGCTCACGCTTTCTCGCCAGATCGATTACCTCGGCAAAATGCCCACTGTCGTCCCCAAGCCGGTAAAAACCTCCGAAGACGCCAAGCAGATGCTCCGCTTCGACCTCGACAATGAAAACGAAACCATCCGCAACTACCGCGAACGCATCCGCCAGTGCGAGTACCTCGGCGAATTCGCCATGGCCGAACAAATCCGCCAAATCCTCGTCCAGGAACAAGACCACCAGATCGACCTCGCCACCGCCCTCGGCGAAGACGTCCCCGACATGAGCAAGCCCCGCTAATCTCGCTAGTAGCGGCGCCGTCGCTCAGCGTCGATCAAGCCAGCAAAATCAGGGCAACAAAATCAAAAGGCGCGGCTCAAAGCCGCGCCTTTTTGTTCGCCGATCGTCTTGGGTTGTCGCCCGATTATTCGTTCTTGTTCGCCAATCGTCCGGTCTCGTCGCCCGATTATTCGTTCTTGTTCGCCGATCGTCCTTGTCTCGTCGCCCGATTATTCGTTCTTGTTCGCCGTTCGTTCGTGCTGCCGGTCGTCCCTCGTTATTGCCCTGAATACAAAGTCGTTGTCATCCTGAGCCGACCGAAGGGCGGCGAAGGATCTCAACTTCAGCCATGCCGCAAACCCATCCTCCGACCACCCGCCCGATGATCCGAACTCTCGCCTACAGCAAAAAACCATGATGCCGAAACTTCTGCACAATACTCAGCCGATCCTCCGCCCCAATCTTGTGCTTCATCCGATAAAGATGATTCTTCACCGTCTGCTCCGACAAACAAAAATGATTCGCAATCTCTTTATTCGTAAACCCCTTCGCAATCAGCGGCACAATCTGCTGCTCCCTCCGCGTCAACCCAAGCCGTTGCGTCGGGCTCCCAAACGGCATCCGCGGCTCCGCATCCTCGAAAAATCGAAACAACGCCGCACACAACTCTCCGGGACAAACCGCCTTCCCGTCGTACACATTCCGAATCGCCCGCGCCACATCCTCCGGCGAAGCCGCCCGCCACAGAAACCCGTTGATCCCCGCCCGAACGTATTGCAAAAAATCGGTATCGTCTCTCGCCTCTCCCATCAGCAAAACTCTCATCGTCGGCGCGCATTTCCGCGCTGCTGCGATCTGTTCCAGGTCCGCCTGAAGCCCTCCTCGCGAGAGCAGAACCAAAACATCGACGGAGTGCCGCCACGCGCTCGGCGGGCCAGAAAGGCCGTCCGAACTCGCTTCAACCAGGTCAATATTCTCCAACTTACCCAAACTCCGCCGGAGCGCCTCGCAAACCAGGTCATTCTGCCCCGAGATTCGAACTCGAATCTTCGCCTCGTTTTCGTCCCCAATCGTCACCGGATTCGAAGCGACCCCGCCCGCAGCCACTTGCTCCCCAGAATTCGAATGGTTGTCAGTTCTTCCCGAATTTTGCCGTACACGCAAAAGTCCTAAGGCAGCTAGTCGTGAATTATTGTTTGCGGCAGGGCGCATCGAGACTCCAATTCGCCTTATGGATCGGAAGCGCAGAGGGAATTACGCGCACGAGGACAAGAGGCAGGCGCGCATAGGTGCAATTCGCGAACCCGATTCGCTTACAAATCTTTCAGAATGTGCATTGCTGTAAATTGTTGAAAATAATGCATTTATGTTGGAGGCGACCAACCTTTGCCGTGGGCAGCCTGGTCCCAATCCGGTACCAAGCCTTTCCGCGGGGCGCCACTTCGGAACCCGTCCCGCCCCCAGTGAGGTCTAAAGTCTCCGCCCAGAGACTTTTCATCCATCTCTGTTCGAATTTCGACCCCACTCCTTCCAGGGTACTTCGGTACCACCGGGACCCCAACTTTGCCCCTACGTTTCTCCGGGTACGGTCCCTCTATAGGTTTAATCTCGGCCATGACCTAAAATTTTCCTATCGATGGCGAGCCTCCTTTTCGTGAGGGCTCCCAGGGAGTAAGTCATGGCCACACAGGACCTTATCAGCAAGACAGGCGCAGTTCCTCCGATCCGCGTTACCCCGGCCAACGAGCGCCGGACCAACCGTCGCTGCAAGATCACGCAGCTGATGCGCATTCGCCCCTCGGATCCGGAGCGCGACAACTTCGAGGATCTGCGCGGCAGCATGAGCGTCTCGCGCACCGGCGTCTATTTCCAGACCAGCGAAGGCGCCTACGAGCTTGGCATGCGCCTCTTCGTCACGATGCCCTATTCCGAGGGCGCGATGGCGATGAGCCACGAATATCTCGCCGAAGTCGTGCGCGTCGAGATCATGGCCAACGGCATGGTCGGCATCGGCTTCAAGTTCCTCATGCAGATGGGCTCGGTCACGAGCCACTCCTACGGCATCTCCGTCTCGCGCAAGTAGCTCGACCGGGACGCGCCGCTGCGAGTGTGCTTCGCCGCGTAACGTCCACGCGATCGTACGTAAGCTGGCATTCGCGCGAATCGTCTCGGCAGATGGGCGAGCGCGTTTCGCTCTGCGGTGAGCGCAGCGGGATTCACAACGATAATCGCTGAGGTAAACGACAAAGGGCGTCCGAAGAACTCGGACGCCCTTTGTCTTGCTGTGGGGGTGGAACAAACTCGTCGTGCTGATTCAACTGCGGCTGTTAGCGACTACTCATCCTTGTTCAGGATCTGCAACGCGCGATGGCGAATCATTCCGAGCTGCCGATTCACCGGATGCGTGCGGGTCAGGAACGACAGCACCGGTTCGCGCCGGCGTGTCAGGCGATTCATCGCGATTGTGAGCCGCACATCGCGACGCGCGTATTTCAGTCCGGCCTGCAAGGCATCGACGGCATCGTCTTTGCGCCCGGCCTGCGCGTAAACCTCGGCGAGATTGAGATAGAGCTGCGCCTGGTTGCGCTTCATGCGCACGGCGGCATCGCACAGCCTCTCGGCTTCGCCCCACTTCTGCTCCGAGCGCGCGAGCACCACTCCGAGATAGGACATGTAATAGGGATTGCTGCGGTCAAGTTCCATCGCCCGCTGCATGTGCGGCAGCGCGCGTCCTGCGTAATTGTCCCGCAGGAAATTCAGACCTTGCTTGAACTCGCGGAAAGCTTCTGTATCGAGCATCGTTTCACCTCAATGGCCGTTCTGCGGCCGTCGAGCCTACGTATTTGGAAGGGCGGAAATCCCAAGACGCGACGCAACTTGAGAGAGAAATGCAGTACCCGAAGAGGCCCAAGGAAGTAATCCAAGTCCGGGTGCCAATCGCTACGGCTAGCGTTCAGCCTATGCATGGGAGCAGTGAGCAGCGTTGTGCTTAGGGTTCCCATCCCAGTGATTGCGAAGTTACGCAATCGAGCGTCAAAACGCTACTGAACTGTAGGACAGCTTTGGGACAGCGACTTTTGGGTAGATTCCATTAGCTCTGGCATGCGCGAAAATGCTTGATTTCGTTGAGATTTTTTAGATTTTCTCTGTCGCAATTTGATATTGGGATCGCGGAGTTTTTTCTGCTTTTCTCAACTCGAGGGTAACGCGCGCGCTTTCGTTTTCCAGTGGCGGCGCCACTCTTCCCAATCTTCGATCGTGAGTTTCAGCATCGCTTTGGCGGATTTGTGCAGCCATCGGCCTTTTCGCGCGGAGAGATCGCGTCTTGATTTTTGGAATCGCGCGCGGCGAGCCGAAATGCATGTTGGCCGCTTCCCATCCCATGTCGTAGAGAAGTTGCGATTCGTCCTTCAACACGGCGAGTGAAGCGAGTTCGATGCGCGAGCAGTCCGGGGCGAGGCGGCGGACGACCCAGTGGCCGTGGAATCTCACCGTTGGATCTTGTACGCGAATCGCGGCGTTGACGAGCTTCAATCCGTGGACAACGTCGGAGGGACTGTTCTTGTACCAAACCTGCGCGGACGTGCGGATGCCTTTCGCTTCACGCGCGATCAGCGCGCCTTGCGAAGACGAGAGTGCGAGGATGCGCGGATGGCCGAGGCTGCCGAGTCCGGCGATGCGGCGGCGCAGTTGGTACGGATGCTTCGGCAGCGGTAGCGATTCCTCGATCAGCGCGCGCGCTTCATCGGGGAGTTTCGTGGTGTAGGTCGGATACTTCTGCATCTTGGCCCAGAACTGCACCGGATCGCGCAGATGGCTCGTCGCCAGAAGACGCAATCGTGTGTGATGCTCGGCGAGGATGAATGCCTGGCCGCCATTGGCGATGGAGTCGCGATAGCCTTCTTCGATGGCTTCGGCGGCGTCGCGTTTCGTCATCTTCAGGTGCTCGCCGTCGATCGCGAGATACGCGCTCGCAGCGAGGCGAACAAGATCGAGTGTGTAAGGAGCAGGGAAAGCTTCGTCGAGATCGTTGACGCCCCAGATGAGGCGGCCTTCGGTGTCGCGCCATGTGCCGAAGTTTTCGATGTGGAGATCGCCGACGCCGAGGACTGCGGGAGTTTTGGCGAGCTTCTCACACGCTTCCGGCCAATGTTGCAGCCAGCGATAAAACGTGGCGCGGAAGAAAGAGAACGCGTTCTGCGCCATCAGCGCGTGTTTCAGCGCGACGTCCTGGCGGACGATCGGTAGGCGCTTGGCCAGCCATTGCTCGAAGTCTGCGGTGGCTTTGAAGATGTTCATCGCGGATATGCTTGATCGACGTCGACGGAAAAAACGCCGGCGAGACGCCGGCGCTACCGTTGCTGTTGGCTCGATCTTGGTGCTGACGAATCCTTCCTGAGAACGTGGTTACACGTTCGCGTTTGCGGCGCGCGGGGATTTTGATTTCAGGCGCGATGCGTAGATTGGGAAATTTCGCGGCCAGGGCTGCGACTTCGGCGCGGACGCGTTGTTCGACGGCGGCGTCGTTCATGTGCGTGAGGACTTCGGCGATCCAGACGCCGATTTTTTCCATCTCGGGTTCTTTCATGCCGCGCGTCGTGACGGATGGAGTGCCGAGGCGGATTCCGCCGGCTTTCATGGGCGGCAGGGGATCGAAGGGGATGGCGTTTTTGTTGACGGTGAGGCCGGCGCGGTCGAGCGCTTTTTCGGCGTCGGCTGCCGGTGATTCCGCGCGGGTGAACTTCGACCAATAAAAGATGATTGTCGGTGCCGCCGCTGACGATGCGGAACCCTTGCTTGGCGACAGATGCTGAGAGCGCCTTCGCATTGGCTGCGACTTGCTGCTGATAGCCCTTGAAGCTCGGCTCCATCGCTTCCTTGAAGCAGACAGCTTTGGCGGCGATGGTGTGGACGAGCGGGCCGCCTTGCGTGCCGGGGAAGGTGAGTTTGTCGAGCTCTTTCGCGAATGCGGATTTGCAGAGGACCATGCCGCCGCGCGGGCCACGCAGAGTCTTGTGCGTGGTGGTGGAGACGATGTCGGCGTGCGGAACCGGGCTCGGGTGAACGCCTGCGGCGACGAGTCCGGCGATGTGCGCCATGTCCACGAAGAAGAGAGCGTCAACCGCTTTCGCAACTTTCGCGATGCGATCGAACTCGATGATGCGCGAATACGCGCTTGCTCCCGCGACGATCATTTTGGGTTTGTGTTCGTGGGCGAGCTTTTCGATTTCGTCGTAGTCGATGCGCTCGTCTTCTTTGCGAACTCCATAGGCAACGAAGTGGTACATGCGGCCGGAGAAATTCAGCGGGTGGCCGTGCGTCAGGTGGCCGCCGTGGGCGAGGTTCATGCCGAGCACGGTGTCGCCGGGCTTCAGCGTGGACATGTAGACGGTGACGTTGGCGGAGGTGCCGGAGTGCGCTTGCACGTTGGCGTGCTCGGCGCCGAAGAGTTCTTTCGCGCGATCGATCGCGAGCTGCTCGACTTTGTCGGCAACTTCGCAGCCGCCGTAGTAGCGCTTGCCGGGATAGCCTTCGGCGTATTTATTGGTGAAGACCGAGCCCATGGCTTCGAGCACGGCTTCGGAGACGAGATTTTCGCTGGGGATGAGTTCGAGGCCGGTGGCTTCGCGGTTGGCTTCGTCGCGGAGAAGGTCGGCGATGCTCGGATCGACGGTGTCGAGCGGGCGCTGCATGCGGTCGTTGGCTTCGGTCGTGGTCATGGACGTCCTTGGATGTGGAAGATGAGACATCTTACCTCGGAGGAGAGCGAATGGGCGAGGAGCGGACCCACCCCCCCCGGTGTTTTTCGCAAGAATGTGATTCTGAAGGAGTTGTGCGTGCGCGATGCGCAAGAATGTGAATCTAAGGGAGTTATGCGAGTTTGAGTTTTGATGCGAGGGAATGCGTTCCGTTTTGGGACGGGACGAATTGGTGGCGCGCGCGGTCGGCATAGGCGCCCGAAAGGGAAGTGATGATAACCCGAGATTGAATGTTTGTCAAGTGGTTAATAATAAGGCGTTTGTTTCGAGCGAGATGCGGAAGGTGCGTTCGAATCACGAACGCATTGTTGTTGTAAGGGCGCGTGGTTCGAATGCGGAAGAGCCTCGCGAGGCGTTCCGAACTCGGGGAACGTCCCGTCTGTCACCACGTCATTCGGAAATTGGGAAACGTTCCGTCTGTCCCCCGATTTCCAAGCACCCCGTCGGCGGCTAGATGAATTCCGATGGGATTCTGACTTTTTTCTCGGTGCACATGATCCATCACGGTTATCAGATCGAGCGGATATCTGAAAGAATGAAGAGCAGAATGGGAGTAGAACACTTGGAGGAGAATGAAACTCCTATGAAAATACGTTGGATCGTGTTGGCGGCACTGATTATTCCATGCGCAATGGGAGCGGACGCACCGCTCGAGACCGTTGCGCATGTGGATTTGGATCGTTACGTCGGAAAATGGTATGAGCTTGCCCGATACCCAAATCGCTTCGAACGCGAGTGCGACCGTAACGTAACGGCGGAGTACGCGAAACAGTCGAACGGGATTGAGGTTGTGAATTCGTGCTTAAGGGTCGATGGAAAGACTAAGCGCTCCGAAGGTCACGCGAAAGTACAGGACGCGGCGACAAACGCGAAGCTCGCCGTCACATTTTTTTGGCCATTCTACGGCAAGTATTGGGTGATTGATCTAGGGGACAGAATTACGAATACGCGGTGGTGGGAGAGCCTTCGCGAAAGTACTTGTGGATATTGAGTCGGACGAACACGATCTGAGACGCGAAGTACAAAGAAATAACACAGCGACTGCAAGCGAAGGGCTACGATCCGAACAAGTTGGTCCGCACCAAACAAGAATAAAGACAAGAAGCTAGTGTTGCTGATGGTCTTTCACGGGAAGCACTTGCCCGCTCGGGCCGCGTGAGATGAAGAAACTTCGGGACAGACGGGACGTTTCCCAGCGCAACGCCGCTATTTGGCGAGGGAGAGTTGCGGCTGAAACCCTGTGAGGGATCGACTGCGAGCACGTCCGCCTTCCTGTGGAACCAGGGTTTCGGTTCGTTGCACCTTCGATCTCTGGCACGAACCCTTCGTGCCCCAACGGGCCCCCGGTTTGCGTGCCTTGGCGAATTCCTCGCAGTTGCGCTTCGCACTCGACTTCCGAAGCGTACGCACTCCATGTTGGCACCGTCCATCGGTGACGGAATCTCTCCATCGCTAACGTGTGCGCCTCTCCGCATTTGACCGGTTAGCGGTTCGAATGTTTACATCGCCAGTCAATTACTAATCTATTGAACAAGTACTATAGTGCAGAAATTGTTGCGACCTCTACGCTAATCCCTCCAGGGCCCCTTTCATAACGATTTCGGAAAAGTGCATTCGCTGCACGAATTCTTAAGAGGAGAGATTTGCATGAGACGCGTCGCCGCATCTGTGGCTTCATTGAGCCTTGTCCTAGCGCTACCAAGCGGGGCTCAGAACCAAAAAACTCAAGATCCGCAACCCATGATGGTCGAGTGTCGTGACCTGTCTTCGTCCGACAATTTTATTGGGCCGAACGAGTCACTCATCAACGGAAAAGCCTGCCGTCCGGCTGGAAGCCCGTTGACCGTCAATCTCACGAATTCAGCGGCGGCACTCATCAGTGGCTGCTGCAAAACTGCTGAGTACCCAACCGGCGCCGGCTGCTGCGGTTCCGGCTGCGGTTGTTCCTCCGGCTGCTGCTCCGGCTGCAAAAGATGATCCGCAGCCCGCTGTTCCGGCTGGCCCAGCAGAAAAGTTCATCCTCGAAGATGGGACGCCTATCAAATTGGTGCTGAGCGAGAACCTGTCTTCGGCGGACGCCCAAGTTGGGCAGGAAGTCAGCTTCGAAGTGGTCGAGGATGTTCTGATACAAGGAGTTGTCGTAATTCCGAAAGGAGCAACCGCGTGGGCAACGATCACTGCTGCCGAACACAAGCGGAGGCTTGGACGCGCCGGTAAGCTGGACCTCAATCTCGACAAGGTCAGGCTCTCGGATGGCGAAAAGGCTCTCATCAAGGCGACCAAGGACGCGCAGGGTGGCGGGCACACTGGAGCGATGGTCGGTGCGATGGCGGCGACCGCGATCTTTACTTTGGGAGGGTCGGCATTGTTCCTGCTGATGCATGGCAAGGACATCACGATTCCGAAGGGTACGGCTGTCACTGCATTCGTGCAGGGTGATGACGTGCTGGATCGGGCCAAATTCGAGAAATTTGCTAGGGCCAACTAGCTAGCGAATTGCAGGAGCACAGGAACCGAGACGGCACGAGAGGGTCTTGGCGTTCACATCGCTTTGTGGTGCCGAACAATCAAGCCAAGATCCCTCCACTTTGCGAGCCGACGCGTTCGCAGGAGCGAACGCGAAGAAGAGGCGTCGGCTCGCTTCGGTCGGGATGACACTTGTTTTTGTGTTGCGGCTTGATGGATCGATGAGTGGCGTGGAGCGGAAAACCCGCACCCTCTAAAGGCTGAGGGTGCGGCACCCCGGGTTGGATCAGGGACGTTTGTTGGGTTTTTCGAACATGGATTTGTATGTCGTGGTTCGAACGAGGTGGAGGTTTTTGTTTACGTGCAACAGGGGTTGAGGGGCGGCGTTTGGAAGTTGGAGTTTGAGTGACAGATCGTCGCCGGAGTGATCTCGCTTCATAGAGAAGGCGATTGGTTTGTTGTCGAGTTCGATGCTGGACTGTAACTGCCAGCTGGAGATCTCGCGTCGGGCCGACCAGCCATTGAGGTTTTGGAAATCCTGCTGTGAGGCCTGGTTGCTTGCCGTCACTCTTACTGGTTCTTCCGGCTTGACCCTTTCGAAGTGTGTTCCCGCCCATTTCCATGGATCGCTACCGTCAAAGGCGTAGATCGTTTGGCCGACGGGGAAGTACGCATGGAAGCCGCGATCGCCATGGTCGCCATCGTCATAGACATAGGGTCGCTCCACTACATACCGGTTCGTTCCGTCAGGCGTAATTCGGATGACGATGATGGAGGTTCGAGTGTCATCGTAAGTGTGGTTTGCGCCGAAGAAGGCGGGAATGTAGCCGACTAGGTATTCGAGACACGTGAAATGGTAGCCGGCGCGGGACCAGTTGACGAAGAGATAGGCTTCGTCGGAATTCCAAAGAAGGACGCTATTTTCGACACCATCTCTTACCAAGTGCAGCCTTAGAAAGCACGTCGCGTAGATGAACAGCAGGAAGGCTGCGAGCTGAATAACTGTCTTTCTGTTCAATCGGTCCTCAACGGGAACTGGCGCCTGGTCGAAAAAGTTTGGGCTGGCACGGGAGGATCGATGGGCGCGGTGTTGGGCAAAAACGCCGGCGAGACGCCGGCGCTACCGAGAGTAGGCGAACGGGGCGATTCGAGTGGAGCGGAGATCAATTTGGTTTTTGGGAGTGGTCGTGGGTGCGGGTGTCGAGGGGGCCGCTGACGGGGGATAGGGCGACGAAGTGGACGGGGATGGGGCCGTCGTCGGAGGTGCTTTTCTTGGTGGCGGTGCGGATGACTTTCCACTGGCGGCCGAAGCGGGTGATGATGCAGCCCTTGGAAGGGATTTCGTGCTCACCACGCATGTCGATCACGATTTCTTCGGGTTCGTTCTGATCGTCGAACTGATACACGAACTGGCGGGCGTTCGTCATCACGGTGTGGGTTCCCCTCGCGACCTGAGGGTAATATCGCGCGTTTTTGTTGGCGGGGGTGGGGTTGTGTGGGGTTTGGTTGGCCAATGGGTAACGGCTCAGACGAGGTAAAGAAGCAATGAAGTAATGAGGTAACGATGAAGAGGTTGACGGTCGGCGGGGTGGCAACCGTTCTGGGGAAACGGGAATCGGAAGAAGTTGCAGGGTCGATACGTCTAAAACATGGCATAATCCGGCGCATCGATAGGCTTGACGGAGAACGAGCTCGGTGGGACGCCTCGGTTTATTTCCCAAATTGAATTGGAAGCGCGGAGTTTCGCGTGGGTGTTGGGTTGTTTGCGTCGTGGTGTGTCTAGTCGCGTTGATGAGCGGAGTTGTGTGCGGGCAGCAGCAGGGGGGCGGGGCGGTTGCGGAGAAGACGGTGCTGCGGGGGACGGTTGTGAACTCGGTGACGCATCAGCCGGTGGGGCGGGCGCTGGTGAAGTCTACGGATGGGCGGTTCGCGGCGATGACGAATGAGCGCGGACAGTTTGAGATGAGGTTCAAGGAGAAGAAGAGCGGGGCGGCGAATGGTGGCGCGGGCGAAGTGCCATGGTTTCGGAGCGCAAGCGACACGACGCCACCGTCGAATGGTGATGTGGGCGCGGGGGCGTACGCGATTTCGGATGGGGCTGGAGGAGTTACGGGTTCGCCAGGCATGGCCGGTGGGCAGGCTTCGCCGGGGCAAATAGCATCGGGCCAACAGGCGCAAGCTCAAGCGGGGCAAGGACAGATATCGGTGGACCGGCCGGATTTTCTGATGGCGGTGCGGGCGGGGTATTTGACGCCGCAGACGCAGTGGGGAAATGCGGTTGCGGTGGCGCGGGATCAGGAAGAGGTGACGATTTCGCTGACGCCGGAGGCGAAGGTAGTCGGGCACGTGACGTTGGCGGATGGCGAGGGTGCGGCGGGGATGCCCGTGGAGTTGTACCGGCAAACGGCGCAGGACGGGCGGGTGCGATGGACTGCTGCCGGATCGGCTCAAGCGAGGTCGGACGGGGAATTTCGCTTTGCCGATCTCGAAGCGGGAAATTACAAGCTGTACTCGGCGGAGTTGAACGATCGCGATCCGGTGACGAGCGATCCGCGCGCGCGCCAGGGGTGGGGATATCCGCCGGATTATTTTCCGGGGGCGACGGATTTTGCGGGCGGGGCGGTGATTCATCTGGCGGCGGGCGAGACGTTTCAGGCGTCGTTGACGCCGGAGAA
The DNA here is from genome assembly GCA_963785605.1 of uncultured Acidobacteriota bacterium. Classification (GTDB taxonomy): domain Bacteria; phylum Acidobacteriota; class Terriglobia; order Acidiferrales; family UBA7541; genus Acidiferrum. The sequence continues at coordinate 174,145 of CAWAWE010000002.1, forward strand.
GCGGCGGTATTACCCGGTGCACATCGGGGTGAACAACGGCGGGCAGGGGCGACAGTTCGATATTCAAGTGGAGAGGGACGGGCATCCGGGGCCGGGATTTACGTTGGGGAATGACTTTCGGGATGGATCGATTGGCGGGATGTTGCCGGATGGGAATTATCTGGTGAGGGTTTCGACGCAGGAGAACGGCCCGTTGACGGGGCTGGTGAATTTGTCGGTGCATGGCGGGCCGGCGGCGGCGATGGTGACGTTGTTGGGGGGAGTGAGTATTGATGTGCGGGTGACGAAGGAGTATTCGGGGGAGTCGCAGCCGTCGGAAATTACGGTGGGCGGCGGGCGGCGGAGGTTGGGAGCAGTGCCGCTTGTGCTGCAACTTATGCCGTTGGAGGAGTTCAATTCGGGACGGTCGTATATGGCGCAGCTTTCGAATGATCCTGCGTCGGAAGGGCTGGTGATTGAAGGAGTGCCGGCGGGGGAGTATCGCGTGACGACGCAACTGCCGGGAGGGGGATATGTGTCGGCGATTCGTTGCGGCGAAAAGGATTTGCTGGAGTCGACGCTGGTGATTGGTGGCGGGGCGGCGGTGCCGGCGATTGAGGTGACGTTGCGGAATGATGGGGCGGAGATCGATGGGTCGATTATGGGGATGGGAGCGAGGGATGGGGGGAGCCCAACGATGCCGACGGGATCGGGGCTGGCGGCGGTGGGCTATGTGTACATCGTTCCGGCGCGGGGCGGCGGGGAGGTGAAGTCGCTGGTGTCGCAGCCGAATGGGGAGTTTGCGATTCAGCAGTTGGCGCCGGGGACGTATCGGGTGCTGGCGTTTGATCGGGCGCGGAATGATTTGGAATTTTCGGATGAAGAGGCGATGAGGAAGTTTGGGGGGCAGGAGGTGACGGTGTTGGCGGGGCAGAAGGAAAAGGTGAAGGTTTCGTTGAGTTTGGAATGAGGTTCGCAGCGGTGGGAGTTGCTTGTTAGCCGGAGAATCGGGAAAGGCTGATGGTACGAATGAGAGTGATGATCGGATTATTGAGTGCTAGGGATGGGAAAAACCGCACCCTTTCAAACGCAGAAGGGTGCGGCACCCAAAGGACCAGTGTTGTTCGTCGTGTTGGGTTTCGCTTGGCGTTGTGGCTCGGGGGAGCGGTCGCGGCGGATGCGCAGATGCGGGGTACCGGGTGGCGGGGATTGTGGTGAGCGATGGGGATGGGGCGGCACTGGGGAGGACGCGGGTTTCGTTGGCGGATGTGCGGGATCGGCGGAAGGCGGAGTCGGTGGTTACGGGAGCGGATGGGCGATTCGAATTTCGCGATGTGCCGGCGGGGAAATTTTCGCTGGAGGGCGCGCGGCGGAATTTCATGATCACGACGTATCAATGGCACGAGGGCTATTCGACGGCGATCGTCACGGGGGCGGGGCTGGACACGGAAAATTTGGTGCTGCGGCTGATTCCGCTGGGGGCGATTGCGGGGAAAGTGATCGATGAGTCGGGCGAGCCGGTGCGAGACGCGCATGTGAAGTTGTCGATCCACCGGGATCGATTGGGCGAGGATCGCATTTTTCCGCGCGGGTTTGCGATGACCGATGACGAAGGGAAGTATGAGTTCCGGGATTTGATTCCGGCGGAATATTTCGTGTCGGTGGCGGCGAAGCCGTGGTACGCGACGCGTCCAGTGTGGGAGAACCAGAACGGTGTGCGAACGCGCACGGATACTGTGGCGCCGGAGTTGAACGTGGCGTATGCGCGGACGTATTACAACGGGGCGACGGAGCAGGAAGGGGCGACGCCGCTGTCGGTGACGAAGGGTGAGCATCTTACGGCGGATTTGCATTTGAATCCGATGCCAGCGCTGACGGTCATCGTGAAAGCGCCGGTGGATCCTGGACAGAATAGTTGGAGTCCGCCGATTCTACGGAAAATGGATTCTGATCGTCCGGAGGACGTGGTGGCGGACATGTCGCCGAGTGGTGTGCCGGGCGAGATGGTGATTAGCGGACTGGCGCCGGGGCGATATGCGATTTCGTCACCGCCTCTTGAGCCAGGGATGTTGCGGTCGACGGGGCAAGTGGAGGTTACGGAGGACGGACAGACTATCGAGCCGAAGGCGCCGGAATCGACGAGTGCGGTGACGGTGAGAGTAAAGACGTTGCACGGGGAAGAGTTGCGGAATGATGTGAGCTTGTCGCTGCGCGACGAGCATGGGCGGACAGTCGCGTATGGTGAGATGACGCCGAAAAGTGAAGTGGTGTTTCAGGGAGTGCCGGCGGGGCGCTATGCGATCATGGCGCACTTTAACCAGCCGCCGCCGTACACGATTGGGAAGATGGTGATTGGCGGAGTCGAGGTGGAAGGCCACGACATTACCGTGGGCGAAAACGCGGCGGTGGAGATTGATGCGACGCTAATGGCGGGAGTGGTGTCGGTGGAAGGAGTGGTGAAGAAGAAGGACGGGAAGCCGGCGTCGGGTGCGATGGTAGCGCTGATGCCGAGGGGCATGGAGGCGCGGACGCACTTCGAGCGGATTCGATGGGATCAGAGCGATCTGGACGGGACGTTTACGGTGAGACAAATTTTGCCGGGGAAATACACGTTGATCGCGGTGGAAGATGCGTGGGGGACGGCGTGGTTGAAGCAAGACGTGCTGGAAAAATACTTGGCGCACGGGCAGGAGTTGACGATTGGGGAGTTGATGACGCAGCCGGTGATGTTGCCCGAAGCGCTGGAGGCGCAGAAGAAGTGAGCGCCGGATGAGTCTTGCGGTGGAGTTGCGGCTGAGACACTTCGGCGTCCTGCGGACGCCTCCGGATGAAAAACATCGAGTGTGAGTCGTCAGCGGCCGGAGGTGGCCGCGCGGGCTTTGGCGGCGGCGACGGCGCTGACGATGGGGCGTTCGCCCGAGGGGCAGGGTTGGCCTTCGTGGCCGACGAGCAGATGCTTGACGACTTTGTTGATGCTGGCATGCTTCAGGCGCGTGAGCTCGGCGTCTTCGTAGAAAGAGATGTCGCGCGAGCGACGAATGAGTCGCAGGCGGCGGAGGACAGCGCCGGCTTCGCACTTGAGGGCCTTTAACTCTTCACACATAGGGGACTGAGCGAGCTGACGGCCCGTGATTCTAGACGCGTGCGGCGCCCGGACAACGGTACCTTTGTACCAGTGTGTGGATTTCGTGTTTATTTCTTTGGGGCGCGTCTGGCGTGAGCGCCGTTGTGCATTTCGCGCTGCGCTGCTGCGGTTACGCGGAGTTGAGTTGGTCGGGCGCGTTGATGCGTTGTAATATGTCGGCAACGGTTTTCCAGTAGATTCGATTCATCCCAAGGTTGGCCACGGTCGGCTGCACAGGACAATTTAAGTAATCTCGGCGCATTTGTGTTTGCGGGCGTGCGCGGAATCGCCAGGATTCGCATGGGTTCACCCAATGTGGAACTGGCGCGGGAATATTTGCGCGCGGTCGAATCGATGGGGCCACCGGAGAACGTGGCGCGGTTTTATGGTGACGAGATCGAATTCCACGAATTTCCAAATCGGATTGCGCCGCTGGGCCGCGTGAGGCGGCGCGGCGACTTGCAGGCGGCGTATGGGCAGGCGCAGAAATTACTGCGGTCACAACGCTATGAGGTGCGGCGCATCGTAGAGAACGGTGACGAGGTCGCGGTGGAGCTCGAATGGACTGGCGTGCTGGCGGTGCCGGTGGCCGCGATGAATTTGGCGGCGGGGCACGAGATGCAGGCGTTCGTGGCAATGTTTTTGACGATTCGCGACGGGAAAATTGTGAGTCAGCGAAATTATGATTGCTATCCGCCGTTTGACGCGGCGTCGGAGCAGTTGATGAGCGGGGGCGCTAGCGTGGGTGCGGGAGCGGAGGAACGAAATGGGTGACACGATTCCGGGGGCAGGCGCGGCGCGGCCGGAGCGGCGGCGTGGGCTGAGGTTTCCGTTTGACGCGCAGGCGGAGGTTTCGCTGGAAGGATCGGAGCAGAAGGTTCCAGCGCGCGTGACCGAGATCGGGCCGCAAGGATGCTTCTTGCAAATGGGAAAGCCGTTCGATGCGGGCAGCCCGATCTTTGTGAAATTTTTTGCGGACGCGAAATTTTTTGAGACGAAGGCGAATGTGGCGTATTCGCAGCCGAATTCGGGGATGGGCGTGTCGTTTCGCGAGATGAAGCCCTACTTTGCGGATGTGCTGCGGAAGTGGCTGCTGGAAGCGATGGTTTCGAAGAATAAGCCGCGGGATTGAGCGGGATTTTCCGTTACTGACTTTACCTTTAAGTTCGGTCGTTCTAATTTCCGGTTCGCCGTAGAGTTTTCCTTCCCGTTCGCTTGAGTTCCCCGATTTTTGGTTGGCCGCGCTAAGATTACTCGATGCAGAAGAAGATTTTCTGGGCATTGTTTACCGTGCTGGGATTGATCGCGGACATGGCGCTGCCTCTGTGGTGGGCGCTGTTGGCGACGATTCCGATTGGGGTGGCGAGTTGGTGGGTGGCGTACAAGAGCGATTGGTTTTGAGTTTGAGTCGCGAGCGCGGGGCGATGAATTTTCATTGCGGACGAATGGATGATCGGGTGTTGTGTGTCGCGCGCGGATTATTGTGCGCTGCGTTGATCGTCGTGTGCGTTGGCTCGGCGCGCGGGCAGAATCCGGGGGCGACGCCTGCGCAAAAAAAGGCGATGAAGATCGATGGGATTGCGGTCGAGAAGACGCCGCAGAAATTGGAGGGCGTACAGAAGACGGTGAGCGGGCGAGTCGAAGTGGCAGGCGGTTCGAAAATTTACTACGAAGAATGCGGGTCGGGGCCGGCGGCCGTGATTTTGTTGCACGATGCGTGGCTGCATTCGGTGACATGGGAAGACGAGTGGCGGCCACTCTGCGCGAAGTATCACGCGATTCGATATGACCGTCGCGGCTATGGGAAGTCCGACGCCGCGAAGTCGGAGTATTCGCCAGTGGAAGATTTGCTGGCGGTGATCAGCGATCGGAAAATTCAGCGAGCGGTATTGGCGGCAAGTTCCACAGGCGCGGGAATTGCGGTCGAGTTTGTGCTGGCGCATCCGGAATTGGTGCAGGGATTGTTTTTGATCGGGCCGATTGTGGATGGACTGCCGACCACCACGGAGTTTGAAGTGCGCGCGGCGCGCAACTCGGCGCCGTTGAAAGATGGCGATGCGAAGGCGGCAGCGGAAAATTGGTCGAGAGACCACTACATTTTGGGCGAAGGACACGAGCCGGAGCGCGCGAAATTTTTGGCTCAGCTCGATGCGAGTTTGCAGAACCTGAAGAACGCAGACGAGTTCGCAGCGAAAAGTTCGCCGGCGCCGGGGACGCGGCTCGGAGAAATTCACGTCCCGACGGAAGTCCTGGTCGGCGAGGTCGATATCGCGGATGTCCACGCGGAGGCCGGCGCGATCGAAGAGAAGGTCTCAGGCGCGCAGCGCGACGTCGTAATCAACGCGGGAGATCTGGTGCAACTCGAGCAGCCGGAAATTGTGCTGGAGAAGCTTACGAATTTCGTGGATCGGCAGCAGCGTGTCGCGCTCGACGTGTCCGCGGACATTTTGCAGAGTTACGTCGGCACCTATGCGTGGCGCGACAAGGGTCTGACTGTGACGCTCGACAATGGCCGTCTGATCGCGCAGGCGCCGGGACAGGCGAATGCGCCGCTCTTCGCGGAATCGGAAACGAAATTTTTCTTTCGAACATCCGAAGTCGAAGTCGAATTCACGAAGGACCCCAAGGGAAAAGTCACGCGGGCGGTCATTTATCAGGACGGCGAAGTGATTAAAGCGGCGCGCATGTAACGCCCGCGAACGGCTTTTATCTCTCGTAAAATATCGGTGGTTTGTTTGCGTGCTGTAACAATTCAATGTGAAGATAGGTGTATGACAAATCGACTTATATTGAATGTGACTCTCAGCGCGTTCTGCGCATTTTTTCTCGCGAGCCAGGCCAAGGCTCAAGACACTCCAGCCGCCTCCACGCCACCGAAGGCGTCCGCGCAAAGTTCATCGTCCGGCGGTGCAGCGAAGACCGGACAGAGCACCGGCGCCGCGAAAACCGGGCAGGGTACGACTGCCGCGAAGAAACCGGGGACGGCGGCAGCACCGCTTGCGCTGACTACGCAGAAGCAAAAAGCGAGCTACGCGATCGGCGTCAACATCGGCAAGGGATTGCATCGCGATGGAGTGGATGTCGATCCCGCGTTGATTCGGCGAGGCATTCAGGACGCGATTGCGGGCGGCAAGCTGGCGCTGACGGATGATGAGATGAAGGCGGCATTGACGGCCCTCTCGGCGGATTTGAAGAAAAAGGCCGATGCGGAAACGGCGGCCGTCGGCGAAACGAATAAGAAGGAAGGCGATTTGTTTCTTGCCGCGAACAAGTCGAAGGCCGGCGTACAGAGTTTGCCGGATGGATTGCAATACAAGGTGTTGACCGAGGGCAAGGGGCCGAAGCCGACGGCGGCCGACACGGTCGTGTGCAACTACAAGGGCACGCTGATCAACGGCACCGAATTCGACAGCTCGTATAAGCGCGGCCAGCCGGTGACCTTTCCCGTCGGGCAAGTGATCAAAGGTTGGACGGAAATTTTGCAGATGATGCCGACCGGCTCGAAGTGGGAAGTGTATATCCCGTCGGATCTCGCTTACGGCCCGCAGGGACCTGGACGCGGCCCGATCGGTCCGAATCAGACTTTGGTCTTCGAGATCGAGCTGGTTTCGATTCAACCAAAGGGCGCGGCAACCACACCGGCGACTCCGCCGCCCGCGACACCGCAACAGTAGCCTGGTTAGACTCGACGCAAAGACGCAATCGCTGGCCCTTGGGTTGACTTTGAGGCGGCGTGCGGCGTTTCGTTGACACCTCGCGACGCGTCCATTACGCTTTTGCGTTTGCTCGCGACGCATTTTCTCTCCTGAGAAGAATGGATAAACCGCCGCATGGCTGAAGAAAAGCTCCCAACTCGCGCACAGGATTTTTCGGAGTGGTACAACCAGCTCGTTCTGAAGGCGCAGCTCGCCGACTATGCGCCGGTGCGCGGCTGCATGGTGGTGCGTCCTTATGGCTGGGCGCTGTGGGAGAACATGCAGCAGGCGCTCGATCGCCGCTTCAAGGCGACCGGGCATCAGAACGTCGCGTTTCCACTGCTGATCCCGCGCAGTTTCATCGACAAGGAAAAACATCACGTCGAAGGGTTTTCGCCCGAGCTTGCGGTGGTGACGATCGGCGGCGGCGAAGAATTGGCCGAGCCTCTCGTGCTGCGGCCGACTTCGGAAACGATCATCGGCCACATGTGGTCGAAGTGGATTCAGTCGTATCGCGATTTGCCTGTGCTGATGAATCAATGGAACAGCGTCGTGCGATGGGAGCTGCGCACGAAATTATTTCTGCGTACGTTGGAATTTTACTGGCAGGAAGGGCATACGGCGCACGCGACGCGTGAAGAGGCTGAGGCCGAGACGCGGCAGATGCTCGACATCTACACCGACTTCGCGATGAACGACGCGGCGATTCCGGTTATCCCCGGTAAAAAGTCGGACGCCGAGAAGTTCGCCGGCGCCCACACAACGTATTCAATCGAAGCGATGATGGGTGACGGCAAAGCGCTGCAATCGGGCACGTCGCACTTCCTCGGGCAAAACTTCGCGGAAGCGTTCGAAGTGAAATATCTCGACCAGAACGGCCAGCTCCAACATTGCTGGACGACGTCTTGGGGGCTTTCGACGCGCGTCATCGGCGCGATCATCATGGTGCACGGCGATGATCAAGGACTTGCGCTGCCGCCGAAGCTGGCTCCGCATCAGGTTGTCATCGTGCCGATTTTCAAAACGGACGAAGAGAAGGCTTCCGTTCTCGACGCCGCTCGCAAGCTGAAAGCGGACCTCGCGAAGGCGAACATCCGCGTGATTTTGGACGAGCGCGAAGGGAACAGCCCCGGCTGGAAGTTCAACGATTGGGAGATGCGCGGCGTGCCCGTGCGCGTCGAACTCGGGCCGAAGGATGTCGCCAAGCAGTCCGCGGTCTTAGCGCGGCGCGATCGTCCCGGACGCGAAGGCAAAGTCAGCGCGCCGCTCGCCGACATTCCGCAGACGATTGAAAAGCTGCTTGTCGAAGTGCAGCAGTCGATGTTCGACAAGGCGCTCGCCTTCCGCAAATCGAACACCCACGACGCGAAGACTTACGAAGATTTGAAGAAAGCGGTCGAGACCGGCTTCGCGTTTTCACCGTGGTGTGGTGGCGGCGAGTGCGAAGCCAAGATCAAGGAAGAGACGCGCGCGACGATGCGCTGCATCCCCTTCGATCAGCCCGCGACTTCGGGGAACTGCGTTTCCTGCGGCAAGCCTGCGCCCGAGAGCGCCATTTTCGCTCGCGCGTATTGAGTTTCCGCGGAGTAACGCCCTCTGACTCAGTGCCAGGCTGCGATTACGAGCGGCATCGGCGTCGCCAAGTCACCGTGTTTCATGACGTTCCAAGCCTCGTCCGTTTCTAAATGTGTTTCGCCGTAGCTTCGCCTATCGGCCTTGTCATTTGCTTTCCGGGAACATCCCTTCCGGCTAATTCTCGACACGTCTATCACCGGGTGCTACGGTGGAATCAACCGAAATCGGCATGAAATTAGCCGAGATTCGCCTTTATTGGTGGGCAGTTCGCCAGGGAAACCGAACGGCCGGAAAGAACTCGGAGAAGACTTGTCGCGTCGTAGCCAACTCGGAATTTCGCCCGTACGTAGCAACCGCGGCGCATCGCGCTCAGAGCACGGCGGCGGTACGATCAAAGCGATTCTCTGGACGATCCTGCTGATCTACGGCGCCTTCGTGGCCTACAAAATCCTCCCGGCCTATGTCGCTGAATATCAGCTTGCCGACAAGATGCAGGAGCAAGCCCGGTTTGCCGTCGTGAATCGCTATCCGGAAGAACAAATTCGCGACAACATCTTCAAGGTCGTCAAGGACTTGGAAATTCCGGTGAAGCGCGAAGAGATCAAGGTCTTCGCGACGCAAGACGTCGTTCGTATCGCGTGCGACTACACGGTTCCGGTCGACCTTCTCGTCTACCAGATGAATCTGCACTTCACGCCTTCGAGCGAAAACAAGAACCTGTAACGCGGCTCGCTTCGCAAAACTCCCAGAAGATCGCCTGAACCGCCTTCAAGTCCTCAACTTATTGCGCACACTCCCTTTCTGACCTGGAACCGCGTCTTTTACTCCTGCCGAGGTTAAGAGACAATGGGAGTCCAGCCACTGAGGGCAAAGTTTGCGCATTCGTCTTGAAAAAGGCTTCTGGACGTCGTGGGTCGGCCTGACTGTACTCGGAGTGACCTTCGCCATTTTTCTGACGTGGGTCAGCGTCGTCACCTATTTTTACGTGAAATATTCGCGGATGATCGATGCGCGCTTGTCCGGCCGTCTGCTCCAGAACACGACGCAAATTTTCTCGGCGCCCCAACGCATCGCCGACGGTGAAGTTTGGACAGCCGAAGAACTCGCCACATATCTGACAAAGGTCGGATACCGCACCGAGAAAGACGACACCTCGCTTGGCCAATTCACCGTGCGAGGCAGCAGCGTCGATATCGCCCCGTCGAAGCTGTCCTATTTCGCCGCCACCAACGCGATCTCCGTATCCTTCGCCGGCAAAAAAATCAGCTCGATTCGCCCGCTCGGGGGTGGCAACGATCTTGCCACCGCCGACATCGAGCCCGAGCTCATCACCAACCTCTTCGATTCGCTTCGCGAGAAGCGCCGCCCGATTCGCTACGACGACATTCCGCCGAATCTCGTTCACGCGATCATCTCCGCCGAAGACAAGCGCTTCCTCGAGCACGGCGGCTTCGACTTCGTCCGCATCATGGGCGCGGCATGGGCCGACCTCCGCCACACCAGCCACAACTATCAAGGCGCGAGCACGATCACGATGCAGGTCGCGCGCACATTTTTCTTCTCCAACGAGCGCACCTGGCGCCGCAAACTCGCCGAATTAATGGTCGCGATGGAACTCGAGCAGCGCTTCAACAAACAGCAAATTTTTGAGCTCTACGCCAACGAGGTATACCTCGGCAATCGCGGCAGCTTCGGCATTCGCGGCTTTTCCGAAGCCAGCGTCGCCTACTTCGGCAAGGATTTGCGCCAACTTTCGCTCGCCGAAGACGCCTACCTCGCCGGCATCATCCGCGCTCCGAACTATTACTCCGCCGCCGATCGGCATCCCGAGCGCGGCAATCAGGCACGCGACCGCGTCCTGACGCAGATGCTCGATAATAAATACGTCACCGAAGCCGACGTCCAGGACGCCAAGCGCGCCCCGCTGAAAATTGTCCGCACATCGATCACCGGCGGCGATGCTCCCTATTTCGTCGATATGGTCAAAGACCACCTCCTCGACAAATATTCCGAGCAGCAGCTCATCACCGAAAACTTCCGTGTATACACGACGCTTGACCCTGCGCTCGAGCGCATCGCCGTCAATGCCATCGAAGAAGGCGCCAAGGCCGTAGACAAGCTGCTCGCCAAAAAATACGACAAGTGGGAAAAGGAAGCGGCGAAGAAGGGAAGCAACGAACCGATTCCCCACGTCCAGGCCGCCCTCGTCGCGCTCGACCCGCGCACCGGAGAAATCAAAGCCGTCGTCGGCGGCCGCGACTACGGCCAGAGCCAGCTCAATCACGCGCTCGCGCATCGCCAGCCCGGATCAGTCTTCAAGCCGTTCGTCTACGCCGCCGCGTTCGACAACGCCATCGACAACGTGCAGCCCATCGTCACTCCCGCCACAACGATCGACGACGAGCCCACCACATTCGAATTCGACGGCAAGGAATACACGCCTAACAACTACGGCGCAAAATTCATGGGCCGCGTCACCGCTCGCGAGGCGCTCACCAACTCGCTCAACGTCGCCACCGTCAAAGTCGCCGAGCTGATCGGCTACGGCCGCGTAGTGCAAATCGCGCGCCAGATGGGCCTCGGCCAAAATATCCAGGCGACTCCCGCCGTCGCCCTCGGCGCCTACGAAATGACACCGGTCGATGTCGCCGCAGCGTACACCGCGTTCGCCAACGGCGGCACCCGCGCCGAACCCGAGTTCATCAATGAAGTCATCAGCGCGAACGGCGAAGCACTCGAGAAAGCGACGCCGCAAACCAAAAACGTTCTCGACCCCCGCGTCACCTTTCTTGTCACTAGCCTGATGAAAGATGTCATGAACCACGGCACCGCCGCCGGTGTTCGCGCCCGCGGCTTCACGCTGCCCGCCGCCGGAAAAACCGGCACCTCGCGCGACGGCTGGTTCGCCGGCTTCACCAACAATCTCGTCTGCGTCATCTGGGTCGGCTTCGACGACAACCGCGACCTCGGCCTGACCGGCGGCAACGCCGACGCGCCGATCTGGGCCGACTTCATGATTCACGCCACGCAGCTACCGGCCTACAAAGATGTGAAGGACTTCGACGCCCCCGAAGGCGTGCAATCGGTAATGATCGATCCCGAATCGCTCGAGCTCGCCACGCCCAATTGCCCCAGCACCCGCGAAGAGGTCTACGTCCTCGGCTCGGCTCCCACCCAGCTCTGCGAAATTCAGGCGGCGGCCACGGCATCGTCTCTTCGACCGGTTCCTTCCTCTCCCACGTCTTCGGCGGCGGCCAACCTAAGGCGCCGCAAGTCACGGTGGACGTGAACGGCAATCCCGTCCCCTACGACCCCAACCGGCCCCCCAATGCAACTGGTCAGGGCGGTCTACCCCCCGGGGACCAAAACGGCAAGACCACTGAAAATAAAAAGAACCCTTTGAAGAAGATTTTTGGTATCTTTGGAGGCAAGAAGAAGCAAGATCCGGCAGCTCCAAAACCGGATGACAAAGGAGACTCGCCATGAAGCTAGTTTCTCTGGCGGTTTCGGGTTCTTTCCTCGTAATGCTGTTGGCAGTTCCTTCCCGCGCTCAAGTCGCCTCCGATAATCCATTGCCTTTGACAAGTAGCGGCGCCGCGACGCTTATGGCTGAGCGTGGCTCGTTGCCGAGCGCCTCGCTGCCTATGCAGACGCCGCAACAGGTCTCGACGGCGGCTGCTTCGCCCGAGGTCGTCAATGAATTGACGCCCGAGCAAATGGGCGACCTCTACATGGCGCGCAAGCAGTACGTCGAGGCGGCGCAGACCTTCAAGACGCTCTCCGACAAAAGTCCCACCAACGCCGTCTATCTCAACAAGCTTGGCATCGCGCTCCACCAACAGGAAGCGCTCACCCTCGCGATGCGCTATTACGAAAAGGCGCTCAAAGCCAATCCGAAATACGCCGACGCGCAGAACAACATCGGCACGGTTTGGTATCAGCGCAAGAAATTCGGCAAAGCCATCAAGGCCTACGAAAAAGCCATCAAGATCAACGACGACATGGCCGTGCTCTACAGCAATCTCGGCTATGCCTATTTCGGCGACAAGAAATACGAAGAGTCGATCGCCGCATTCCGCATCGCGCTGCAAAAAGATCCTCAATTTTTCGAGCACAACACCGGACGCGCCGGCTCGCTGCTGCAAGATCGCTCGGTCACCGATCGCGGCCGCTTCTACTATCTGCTCGCGAAGTCCTTCGCCGAAGCCGGCAACATCGATCGCGCCGTGCTCTATCTCCGCAAAGCAAAAGACGAAGGCTACGCCACGCTCATCCCTGACCTGAAGAAGGACAAGGTTGCGTTCGCCGCCGAGCTACAACTCCCCGAAGTGCAAAACCTGCTCAACCCCAAGCCTGTCGCCGAAGCCGAAACCGAGCAGCCCTAGTCATCACCCGCGTTCCGCTCAATCAACAATCTTCATAGGGGCACGGCCCACCGTGCCCCTTTTCTGTTTTCGCTAACTTCAATTAGGAAACGGCAGTTGGGCGCGGTTTTTCCCAAAATGCCTGGCGCGATTTAATCTGTTGCGACGTACCCGTCGGCCGGTAATTCTCTATCGTTCCGTCTCCGTCGAAGCCACCCCACCCGAAGCGTAATACCCCTTCCTCGCAATCACCGTCAGCTTCCGCCCATCCTTCGTCGCCGAAATATCGACACCTCGATACGTCCCATCCCTCTGAAACTCCGCCGGCCGATACGAAACCAAATACCTCGCCCGAATCACCTGCTGCAACTCGCTCAAGCTGTTGCTCAGCTCGTGCACCGACCCCGGCGCAAACGCCCTCCCTCCCGTCAGTGCCGCAAGCGTCTTCAGCGCGCGACTCCCCACCGCGCCGCCCGCATCCTTGTCCGCCACCTCGCGCGTAGTAATCGTATAGACGCTCACCTCACCCGCCTGCGCCTTCGCGATCGCTTCTTTCAGCGAACTCCCGCTCGAGTTGTCCTCCCCATCGCTAATGACCACAATCATCCGCGCCACCGCGCCCGTCTCGGGATGCGCACCCAATTTCTCCGCCGCGAATCCCACCGCATCCCACAACGCCGTCCCTCCGCCCGGCGCAAGCTCATCGATCGCGTGCTCCGTTCGCGCCTGATCCACCGTAAAATCCTGCACCAACAGCACTGAATTATTCACGCCAACCACAAACGCCAAATCATCCTTCTCGTTCATCACCGACTTCAAAAATTTTGCCGCCGCCGCTTGTTCAAATCGAAACCGCTCCGTCACTGAATTACTCGTGTCGATCACCAGCCCCAGCCGCAACGGCAACTGCGCCTCATTCCGAAAGGCCATAATCCCATCCGGCGCCCGATTGTTGTCGCGAATCCCCACATCCGCCGCCGTGAGATTCGTCACTGCGCTCCCGTGATCGATAGCCGCAAAAAATATCGCCACTTCATCGACGGCAACGCGCAACACCGCGGACGGCGCGTCACGAACCCCGGCATTTGTCGATCCCGTCGAATCCGCCGCTCCCGCCACCGGCATAACCGTCGCGACTCCTCCACCGCACCGAAGGCACGTCGCATCCGGTTCCGCTTCCGCCTCCGCAATCTCGCCCTCTTCCTTCTTCTCCTGCATCCTCTGCTGCGCGCGCTGAAACGTCTCCTCCGCCGTCGGCCCATGAAACGCCACATCCACCGTCGCCGGCCGATCAACCAACCTCAGCGAACTCGCCGCCGCATCTGCATCACCACGCGCGCCTGAAATCAACCGCCCCGCCTCTTCATCCTTAATCTGCTGCAACATCTTCCACCACTCGCCGGCTGACGCCGACTTCGGCGCCTCCCCCAGCAGCGTCTCCATCTCGCTCCGCGCCCCCGCCAGATTCCCCTGCGCCTCCATCGCTCCCGCCGCAAAGTAGTGCACCACCGCCGCACCATCATGCTTCCGCGCGTGAATCTGCTTCACGCCGCTCACCACCGCCGCGTAATCCTGATTCGCAAACTCCGCATACGTAAGCGCCGTTAGCAGCGGCAAATCCATCGGCGCAATCGCCGCGGCCTTTTTCAGCGAACCCTCCGCATCCCCAAATTCCCGCATCGCAAGCTGCGCGCACCCCAGGTTCAAATAAGAATTTGGCAGATGATCGTCCAGCGCAATCGCGCGATTAAATTGCTCCACCGCCTGTCGCGAATCGCCTCGATTCAAATACGCCGTCCCCAGCGCATTGTGTGCCGCCACATAACTCGGATAAATCTCAATCGACTTCGTCAGATGCGCGATCGCCCCCGCCGCATCCTTCTTCATCAAGAGTTGATAGCCCTTCGCATACTCGTGTTGCGCTTTCGACGGCGCTTTCAGGTCAAGCTGCGAAACCGATCCGCTCGGCGCCTGTAATTGCGACCTCGCTCCCGACCCTTGGCTGTTGATCAGAAACAGGTTCCCGTCCATCCGCGTCGACCCAATAGAATCCATCGCGGTCGCCGTGCCGAATCGATTGCCGTTTGCACTGGGTGTGGAAAATACCTGGGCAGCCGACGGCCGAACACAAATCGCTATCAAGCAAAACGAAGCGACGCAATACATGCAGAGCCGCCGCAGCATCAAGCCACCTTTCTATTCTATAAAGGTCCTGCGGGAGAGGGACACCACCGGAAGCGGATTATAGATTCAGGCTAACGGGCAGGGAATTGAAATCTTTGTAACTCTTTTCCCGTCCCCCGCCGCCCGATCGGTTTTGTAAGGGCGTCCCTTCAGGGCGCCCAGGCACAATCTCAGCATGCGACCACACCTCCTCAGCGCCGCTTCAAACCGCCTCCCCATTCACACTGTTTTCACATTCGCCGCTCTCCCCAGCCGCTTTCCGTAGCCCGACAGGTCCGCGTCTGATAAAATTCCTCAATGAGCCACCGCGTCCCCCGCGCTCTGTTCATCGCTTTGTTCTGCGCCACCGTGCTTCTGCCGTCCTGCGTGCGCGCGCAGAACGCGACGCGCTCCTCAAGCTCCCAACAGGGCCTCTATCTCGTCTTCCCCTTCGAAAACAACGGCTCCTCCCCCCGCCTCGACTGGCTCGGCGAAGGCCTCGAAGAACTCACTATCCAGAATCTGTCCGACGCCGGTGAACAGGTTTACTCCCACGCCGGACGCGCCGCCGAACTCGAACGCTACGGCCTGCCCACCTCCGCAAAGCTTTCTCGCGCCACCATGCTGCGCATCGCCCAAGATCTCGACGCCGACTTTGTCATCTTTGGCTCGTTCACTTCCGACGGCGCCAATCTGACCGTCAATTCCCATCTCCTCCGCGTCGATCCGCCCGCTCTGATCGCGCCAGTCAGTGAAACCGGGCCGCTCGCCTCGCTGATGGACATGCAGACGAAAGTCGTCTGGCACTCCCTGGTCGCCAACGACAAATCCTATCCTCTGAGCCTCGCCGACTTTTCGAAGTCGATGCGCCCCCTGCGCCTCGATGCCTTCGAGCATTTCGTGCGCGGCCTGCTTGCCAATGATGACGAACTTCGCATCCGCGAGCTGCGCGAAGCCGCGCGTCTCGATCCCGCTTGGCCCGATCCTGCGTTCGCGCTCGGTGAAACCTACGCGGGTCGCGGCGACTGCGATTCCGCGCTCCCGTGGTTCGGCCACGTGCCCAAGACGCATCCACACTACGTCGAAGCTACTTTCGCCATCGGCGTTTGCCGTTTGCGCCTCAATCAGCCCGACAAAGCCGAGCAAGTTTTCGTATCGCTCCAGGAATCGATCCGCGGCAACGAGGGACCGAACGCGAACCGATCGATTTCCGGCGGCGACCTCCCCGAAATTCTCAATAATCTCGGGCTCGCGCTCGCGCGTGAAGGCAAAGCGCAGGACGCCCAGGCCGACTTCAAACACGCCGTCGAACTCGATCCCGACGAAGACGACTATCCCTTCAATCAAGGCTTGCTCGCGTTTCGCGCCGGCGATTTCAACGCCGCCGCCGCTTCGTTTCGCGAAGCCGTCCAGCGCGAGCCCGACAACGCCGAAGATCGCGCACTCTTGATTCAGTCGCTCGATCGCGCCGGCAAAAAAGCCGAAGCCGACGAAGAGCGCAACACCGTCGCCGAAGCGCTCGGTCCTAACGCTCTTCCTACAATCAAGGTCGATCCCAAGAGCGACGCCCAATCGCATCTCGATCGCGTCAAAACCGATCTCGACGTCACCACCCTTCGCCTCGAAGTTCTGTCATCAGCGACTCCGGCAGCGCCGGCTTCCGCCAACGGCGAATCGACCTCTGCCTCGTCCCACATTCGTCAGGGCCGCCAGGAACTCGCCGGCGCCCGCCTCGAATTGGCCGAAGCGCAATTTCGCGCCGCCCTCGCATCCGATCCCAACAACGCCTCCGCTCACCTCGGCCTCGCCGAGGTCAACCGCCGCCGCTACAAATTCGACGACGCCATCACCGAGTTGCAAGCCTCGCTCAAAAGCCGCGACTCCGCCGTCGTCCGCACCACCCTCGCCCGCGTCTATATGGAACAAAAAAAGTTCGCCCTCGCCCGGTCCGAAGCAGAAAAAGCCCTAGCTCTAGCCCCCAATTACAGCGAAGCCAAACAACTCCTCGACCACCTCCAAAACCAAAAATCCGCCCCCGGCTCCCAATAATCCCAATAATCCAAACAGCTTTGTTCTACGCGACCAGTCGCGATCTGAACTTCGCTTAGATTTAACGCTATCGCCAACTCAGCGACCTGCAGGATTCGTCCGGGGTGCCGCACCCTCAGCTTTTAGAGGGTGCGGGTTTAGACGTAAACTTCACTCACATCGATCCGACACCTACAATTTGTCCGCTTCACTTTGCCCGTTCACCACAAACCCCACCACTCGTAGTAATCTATTTACGTACATTCTCTCCACCGCATGCATAGAAGCACCCGCTTCCGAATTTCTTCTCATCTCCAAAATCGTTTTGGAGCACGCCGCATAATCGTTTTCGCTTGTACGCTGCTCTGCGCGTTGTCGCTCCTTTCATCCGGGTCCCACGCCGACAAACCTCAGTCCGCCCAACAAACCATCCTCCACCTCAAAATCGACTCCGAAATCGAACCCATCCTCGCCACCTACCTCGACGAAGGCATCGACGAGGCTGCCCGCCGCAACGCATCACTCATCCTCATCACCATGGACACCCCCGGCGGCCTCAGCTCGTCCATGGAAAACATCGTCCAGCACATCTTGAATTCCAAAGTCCCAGTCGCCGTCTACGTCTCGCCCACCGGCTCCCGCGCCGCCAGCGCCGGCTTCTACATTTTGCTTTCCGCGGACGTCGCCGCGATGGCCCCCGGCACGCACACTGGCGCAGCTTCGCCCGTGATGATCGTCGGCGGCTACGCCATGGCCATCGACGAAACGATGCGCAAGAAAATCAACAACGACGCGCTCGCCTTCCTTCGCAGCTACGCCGACAAGCGCAACCGTAATCCGGTTCTCGCCGCAACCGCCATCACCGACGCCAAAGCCTTCACCGAAAGGGAAGCGCTCGACGCCAAAATGATCGACGTCATTGCGTCTTCCGAAGACGACTTGCTGCGCCAGCTCAACGGCCGCGAAATCACCCGCTTCGACGGCACGAAAGTCACGCTTGCTCTGTCGAATCCAACGCGCACCGATTTCGAACTCTCACCGCGCCAGAAATTCCTCTCGCGCATCGTCGCGCCGGACATGTTTTTCTTTCTTTTGATCGTCGGCGTCCTCGGCCTCTACACCGAGTTCACGCATCCCGGCATGGTCGCGCCCGGCGTCGCGGGTGGCATTTGTCTCGTCCTCGCGCTCTACGCGATGCAGATCCTTCCGGTAAATATCGCGGGGATTTTTCTAATCCTGCTGGCGCTGGGAATGTTCATTCTCGAAGCGAAATTTACAAGTCACGGCGTTCTCGCCGCAGGCGGCATCGTCTCCATGCTTCTCGGCGCTCTCTTCCTGATTCGCTCGCCGTACACCGCCGGCGGAGTCAGCCTCGGCGCCGCGATCGCCGTCACGCTTCCATTCGCCGCGCTCACCGTGCTGCTGATGCGCCTCGTCTTGCGCTCGCGCAAATGGAAGCAAGTTACCGGCCGCGAAGAAATGATCGGCGCCCAAGGTGTCGTCATCGAACCCGTTGGCAACGGCCCCGACAGCCCTGAGGGGATGATCCGCATCCACGGCGAACTCTGGCGCGCCACTTCCACCCAACCTGTCGCCGAAGGCAAATCCGTCCGCGTCCTCCGCATCGACGGCCTAAAACTTTACGTCGAACCAATCGAATCTTCGGCCGCCGCGATGTAGCCATAGCAGGTGTAGGGACGTAGCACTGCTGCGCCCCAGCTTGGCAAGTTTGATAAATTCGCCAAGGTCCGGGTTTTCTGTTCGCATCAACGCTTTTGGCAACCACATAATTGTTGGTCGCGTATTTTATGAGGAGGCACGATGTTCGGATTTGGCGTCGGCACGATGGTCATCATTGTCTTCATCCTGATCTGGTTCTGGAATTCGATCTACATCATCAAAGAGTGGGAACGCGGCGTAGTCCTTCGCCTCGGCCGGCTTCTTCCCGAAGCCAAAGGCGCCGGAGTGAATCTCGTCTTCTGGCCGATCGAAACCCTGACGCGTATCAGCATGCGTATCGAAACGCTCGACGTCCCGCCGCAAGACATCATCACGCGCGACAACGTTTCCGTGAAAGTGAATGCCGTCTGCTATTTCCGCGTCGTTGACGCCAACCTCGCCGTTTCGCAGGTCCAAAACTTCACCTACGCAACTTCACAGCTCGCCCAAACCACCATCCGCAGCGTCGTCGGCCAGTTCGAGCTAGACGAAATTCTCTCGCAGCGCGACAAAGTGAATGCCAAGCTGCAAATCATCCTCGACACGCAAACGGAACCTTGGGGCATCAAGGTCACAAACGTGGAAGTGAAACAGGTAGACATCCCCGAACAGATGCAGCGCGCCATTGCAAAGCAGGCCGAAGCGGAACGCGAGCGTCGCGCGAAGGTTATTCACGCCGACGGCGAGTTCGAAGCCTCGCAAAAACTTGCTGACGCGGCCAAAGTTCTCGAGACGCAGCCCACCGCGATCCAGCTCCGATATCTCCAGACGTTAACCGAGATAGGTGTCGAGAAGAACACAACGATTGTGTTTCCGCTGCCTATCGATATCATTAACAACTGGATGCAATCGTTCGGAGGTTCGCGGAAATAAATGGCGATTCGTGGAAATCGCGGCGGCGGAGGAGACCGCGTGCTGGAGAGCCGGCACGTCATCGGTCTTTTTCTGCTGATGCTTGTATTTAGCGGCGTTTTCTTCGCGCTCGGCTATGTAATGGGCCGCAATCAATACGACGGCCAGGTGCGCGCTGAAGGCAACCCGCGCGCGACTCCCGATCCGGTCTTCCAATCGAAGAATGATCTCGCGGCTACTCGTAAGAAAAATTCACAAACTTCTTCCACTTCCGCGTCGAATGCAGCGAACTCCTCAAATTCTTCCGGCTCGACCGGTTCCGGCTGGGGCGCGGTTTCGTCCGCTCCTGCGTCGAGCTCGCGCGATTCCGCTTCCACACCGAACACAACTGCGGATGACAGCGCGACTCCAAGTTCGGATTGGAATTTCTATAACTCCTCAAAGAGTGCGCCGGATGATCGGCTGAAGCCGACGCCGACGAATTCGTCGTCATCGATCTCGGCCAATGCGAAGCCGAGTTCTTCAGTCGCGAGTCCGCAGAATCCGAAGGCGACGAACGTTTCCAACCCTGTTCCTGCTAAACCGCTGGTTGGAGTGAACGGTTACGCGGTACCGGCGGGAAGCTATGTTCTCCAAGTTGCGGCGATGCGGCAGAATGCGGACGCGACCGCCGTAGCGAACAGTCTCCGCTTGAAGCACTTTCCTGCGTTCGTCATCAATCCGACGACGGACAAGTATTACCACGTGCAGGTCGGTCCTTATCACGACGTGAAATCGGCGGACGTCGCGAAGAAGGGACTCGAGAGCGCCGGATTCAAGGCCATCGTGAAGCACTGATGGCGCGAGCGTTCGCGAGTTTC
This sequence comes from uncultured Acidobacteriota bacterium, assembly GCA_963785605.1. Classification (GTDB taxonomy): domain Bacteria; phylum Acidobacteriota; class Terriglobia; order Acidiferrales; family UBA7541; genus Acidiferrum. Next base: position 194,504 of record CAWAWE010000002.1, read on the forward strand.
TTTCGTTCGCCTGCTGGAAGTCCGACTCCTAATTCTTTCCGATACGTATTCGCTGCGCTGTCGGGCGCTGCGCTTTCGTTCTCGTTTACGGGGTTGTATCTCAGCGTCTATTCCTACGTTTGCATCGGGATTCTGCTGATCGTCATTTTTGGCGCGAAGCCGCGCGTGGCGTTTCTCTGCGGCGGACTGCACATGCTGTTCTTCATCGTTACTTCGGTGCCGTGGATTGCTGACGTGCTCGCCGAGCATGGTGGAATTCCGAAAGTTGCTGCTTGGGGATTGGTTGTTCTCATCGGGCTTTATCTCGGATTGCTCTGCGGAGGATTTGCGTGGTGCGTCAACCGGCTGGCGCAGCGCAGTATTTTGCTGGCTTGCGTTGGAGCTCCGTTTTTGTGGGTCACGCTCGAATTTGTAAGAGAGCATTTTCCCGAAATTAGTTTTCCGTGGGGATTGCTCGGCTATGCGCCTTCGTCAAATCTTGGTTTGCTGCAAATCACGACACTCACTGGAATTTACGGACTTTCGTTTTTCGCCGCTGCGGTCAACGCGATTTTTGCGTGGTGCGATGCGTCCACGGAAACTCCGGTTCGCACGCGCGTGACGGTTCTTGTTTCAACTCTTGTGCTGCTGACTGCCATCGTGCTCATCGCGCCACGATTGGTGCCCAGCGTTAACGCCAATCACTACGCTCGCGCGGTGCAGCTGAATTTTCCAGAGGTCAACGACTTCCCGGCGAACTGGTATCCGCTGCATGCCGAAGACCTGAACGAGATCGAACAACTCAGCCTTGAACCTTCGAGCAAAAATCCTGATCTGCTGATCTGGCCGGAGACGCCGGCGCCGTTTTCTTTCGAGGACGCGCGCTTTCTGAATCGCGCGAGCCAGCTTGGCCAGAAATTTGGGCACCCGTTTCTGGCGGGCTCGATTGAGTGGCGGGCGCTGGCGCCGCGCGGGCAGCAGATGATTAGCCACACGCTGGTGCCGTACAACAGCGCGGTGCTGGTCGATGCGAAGGGACGCAACGTTTTCACGTACGACAAGATTCATCTTGTGCCGTTTGGCGAGTACGAGCCGTTCCCGCTGATTCATCGCGTGGTGAAAAGCGTTTCGAGCGAGATCGGCGGCTTCGCGAAGGGATCGAAGTTTGGCGTCGCGAAACTTCCTGATGGTTACACCTTTTCATCGTTTATTTGCTACGAAGCCATCTATCCCGGCGAGATTCGCCATTTCGCTGCTGAAGGCGCGCAGCTATTCATCAATATTTCCAACGATGGCTGGTTCGGGCGATCGGCGGCGGCGGAGCAGCACCTGCGCATAGCGCGCGTGCGCGCCGTTGAAAATCGCCGCTTTATGTTGCGCGTTACCAACAGCGGCATCACCGCGTCGGTCGATCCGTATGGCCGCATCTTTTCGCCCGTTCCGCCGGATGTGCGCGCGGGCGTCGATCTGCCGTACGATTTCCGTACGGACATGACGGTGTATACGCGGTTTGGGGATTGGTTCGCTTGGCTGTGCGTCATCGTTTCCGTTATTCTGGTGGCCACAACTTTCGGGAAAGGAAACACCGCGGGCGAGGGAATTGCGATTCCGGTGATTGAGCCGTTGTTGGATGCGCCGGTTGCGACGGCGTGAGGAATGGAGGGCGAGCTAAAGCTTGCCCCTACAAAGTCACCAGCGAAGTCATTGACGATTTCTCGCTCTGAATGCCGATATGATTCTTGAAGATTTGCAGTATCGCTACGAAGGACTGAAGCCTCGCATCGCCCTCGTCCGGAGTTTTCTTTGACGCCGCGCAGCACCAGCAAAGACTGAACGCGCTGGAATCCAAAGTTTCGGAACCCAATTTCTGGAACGATCAGGACGCGGCGCAGGCCGTGCTGCGCGACCGCAAGCGCTCCGAAGATCAAATTAACGCCGACGCGAAATTGACTTCGATTGCGGGCGACATCGATACGTACATTTCGCTCGCGTCCGAAGAGACCAACGCCGAGCAGCGCAATGATCTGCTGAAAGATCTCGACCGCGAGCTGACCAACGCGGAAACGTTTGTCTCCGAGCAGGAGACGCGGACGCTGCTCTCTGGCGAAACCGATCACCTCAACGCGATCATGACGATCAAGCCTGGCGCGGGCGGAACGGAATCGCAGGACTGGGCTTCGATTTTGCTGCGCATGTATCTGCGATGGGCTGAACGCAAGGGAATGAACGCGGTCGTCCTCGACGAAACGGCGGGCGACGAAGCGGGCATCAAAAATGCGACGGTGCAATTCTCCGGCGAGAACGCGTACGGTTTGCTGACGGGAGAAACCGGCGTGCATCGGCTGGTGCGGATTTCTCCGTTCGATCAGGCGGCGCGGCGGCACACTTCGTTCGCGTCGGTGTTTGTGATTCCAGAAATCGACGATCGCATCGAGATCAACATCAAGCCCGACGATCTGCGCGTCGATACGTATCGCGCGGGCGGCAAGGGCGGGCAGAACGTCAACAAGGTGGAGACCGCGGTGCGCATCACGCACATTCCGACGAACACGGTTGTCGCGTGCCAGGTGGAGCGAAGCCAGGGCAAGAATCGCGACCTGGCGATGAAGATGCTGCGCTCGAAGCTCTACGACCTGGAAATGCAGAAGCGGCAGCAGCATACCGACAAGCTCGACGAAACGAAGCTCGAGATTTCGTTTGGCAGCCAGATCCGGTCGTACGTGATGCAGCCGTATCGGCTGATCAAGGATCATCGGACGAAGTTTGAAGTTGGCGACGTCGATCGCGTGTTGGATGGCGACATCGATCCGTTTATCCGCTCTTACCTGATGGCGAAGAAGACGGGAAAAGTTAGTGTGACTGCTGACGACGATGTCTGAGCGATTTGTCCGTTGAGATGTTTGTGATTGTTTTCTCTCTCTTTCTTTAAATCTTCTTTTTGAAACTCTCTTTCGTTAATTCTTTTTTACAATTTATTTCTCGCGCTTTTTCTTGCGGATCACATTGGATAGGGCGCGTTCGGGCGAACGATGCGAATTCGATGATCGAAGAATTTCGCGTGGACGCTGGGGACTTCGACCTGCGGCATGTGGCAGGTGATGCAGTTGCTTTTTGCTTGCGGGCAGATTTTTGCGACAGAACTCGCCGTGGAATCCGCGGCGGTCTCCGCGGTTCCGGGCGGCGTTTTCGTTTCTAAAGACAAGAGGGCGGGCTGAAGCCGCGCCCCTACAAATGTTGACGCGTGCGTGTCGGCGGCGTGTGATGCGGATGTGTGGCAGGTGAGGCATTTTGCGTCGTAGGACGACGCGTCCTGATTCAATTGTTCGTGCGGGTTGTGGCAGGCGACGCAGGCCAGGCGTGGGTCGCCTTGCGAATTGCGCCAGCATTTGCTGTCTTCGAGGCGGTAGGGCTGAAAGCGCACGTTCATCACGCTGCGCAATTTTTGTTCACCGAGGACGACGTCGGCCCAGGTGCGGTGGCACGCGCCGCAGAAATCGACGGACGCGACCGCATCGAGTTTTTTCGGATTGAAGATGGCGGCGCGGCCGGCTTCAATTTTTCCGGTCTTCATCGCGGCGACGTGGTTGGCGCCGGGGCCGTGGCAGGATTCGCATTGCACGCCAGGGGTGAGGTGCGACGTGTCGAAATGGCCGGCGACGTTGGATGCGGTGGTGTGGCAGCCGAAGCAGCGGCGGGCTTCGTCGGCGTCGAGCCAGCGGCCCATGGCGGATTTGAGGTCGTCGGGATTGGCGGCGTCGTGACCGGTGGTGAGATCGAGAGCTTGCAGGGATTTGTAGAAGCTGAGATGGCTTTCGTAGAAGCCGCCGTCGCGTTCGTAGATGTAGGTTTGGCCTTTGTGGCCGAGACCGAAGGCCCAGGCGATCGGCGCGGAGAGAGAGCGGGCGCCGTCGGTGACGGAGAAATTCACGGCTTGCGGCGACGTCGAGAGTTCGTAGTGATATTCGGCGCGCTGCTCGCTGAGATCGGCGTGCGATTTCAGAACTTCGGAATTGGCCGCGGGGGCGGCGGCTTGCGCCATCGGCGTCATGGCTTGGGTGCTCGCGATCTGCGTGTGGCACTTCGCGCATTCGGCGCTGCCGACAAATTTTGAAAGGGAAGCGGCGGACTTGGTGGGCCACCATCCGGGCGATTCGACGTGATCGTCGGTGGAGAGAGAAACTTTGGAGCGCGTGGACGATGTTGATGAACGAGGGGATGAATGGGGCGATGAATTGGCGGCGAGATGCGCGCAAAAGAACGCAGCCGCGAACAGGGAAGCAGCGATAGGAGCGAGGGCCCGGGGCCTGACTTTCGACACATGAAAGTGACGAAAGGAATTTCGATGCGGTTACGCAACTTTGTTGAAATTGTGTAACGTTGCGGACTATTTTTCCGCGGCGTGCGATCGCTATGAAGGAACGGATATGGTTTGGCGGAAGTTATGGAGATATGGAGGGATTCTACGGAGAGATGGAGAAGGATATGGAATCGAGGAGAAGACGAGAGCAAAGTGACGAAGCAAAGAGGTAAGGAAGTAACGAAAAGGCGAGAAGGCGAAGCGACGGAGAGGAGAGAAGGCGAAGTGACGAGAGGCGGGAAGGCGAAGTAACGAAAGGTAGAGAAGGCGAAGTAACGAAGCAACGAGGTAATGAAGTAACGATAAAAGCGGAAGAGATTAAGGCTGAAGACGAGTGGTTCCGTTTTGGGAAGCTAGTTAACAGAATGACCCACCCGCCCCCGGTTTTTGCGTAAGTGTTGATTCTGCTCGGTTTCAAGTTCTTTTGAATCTGCAGATCCGTAACTGCGGATGCCAAAGGGGTTACGGGTGTGTTTTGCGAGGGACGATCGTGGCGGGAATTCTGGAATTGGCGTGGGGCGGCCGGCGGTCGGTTCGCGGCGGAGTTGGCGAATTCGGAAAACGCGTTGATGCGGGCGTATGCGATTGATCCTGAATGGATTGAGCGGCGGGGAAGGGCGACGAGGCGGGCGTTCATCGGGGACCTTGGGGCGGATTCGGGCTGGCGCCCGAATCGTTCAACGGACTGTAGCATGGAAGTTGTCGAATGTCAACTGATAACTGAGTAGGACTGTTCGAATGAGGTGTTCGAACGAGGGAGGCGAGGAAACGTCTCGTCTGTCACCACGTTGAACTCCACGTTGTGAGTAGGACTGTTCGAATGGGCTGTTCGAACGAGAGACGCGCGCTCCAGAATTAGGAAACGTTCCGTCTGTCCCTGCTTTTAACTTTTCGAATGTTCGCGATCGATTTCCGGGGGGAGCTGAAGGGGCAGGGTGAATGTGAGTAAAGTTCGTGTGCTGTCGGACTCAATTTCCATCGTGCCGTCGAATTGGGCGACGCGCTCGCGCATGCCTTGGAGACCGACGCCGGAACGCCCCGCCCTGAGGCCGGCTAGCTTTTCTTTCGGCATGCCCTTGCCGTTATCTTCCACTTGCAAGACGACGTGTTGCGATTGGGTGAAAAGGCGAATCGTGGCGGCCTTGGTGCCAGAGTGGCGGTGCACATTGGTCAGACATTCCTGCACGATCCGAAAAAGCACGACTTCCAAGTTGTTTGCCAATCGCGGAAATCCCGGCTGGACATCCATCGAAACCACAAGCGAAGAGCGGCCGACCAATCCTTCGGCGTAGGCATTTAAGGCGGAGGGCAGGCCAAGTTCGTCGAGCAGCGGCGGGTGAAGCAGGTAGGACATCGTGCGAATCTCGCGGCTTAGCTGGTCGAGCAGTTCACGACACTCCGCGGCCGTTTCGACGAGGCGCGGGTCGCCGGATTTGCCGATCGCCATCAGCGTCGAGAGCTGAATGCTTGCGGCCGCCAGAATCTGACCGGCGCTGTCGTGCAGATCACGCGCAAGCCTGCGCCTTTCGTCATCCTGCGCGGCCATCAGGCGGGCGGTGAGAGCTTTGAGCGTGCCGGTTTGCGCGGCGAGTTCGTTGGTTCTTTCGCGGACTTTCTCTTCGAGGCTTACGGCGAGACTCTTGTAGCTTTCTTCGGAGCGCTCCAGCATGGCGAACGACCTGGTTAAAGCAGCGGTGGAGCGGCGATGTTCCAGCGCGCGGACGACGCGGTTGCGGAGGATTTTCAAAGCGTCGAGTTGGTCCGGTGTGAGGGTTCGGGGCACACGGTCGATCACGCAGAGAGAGCCGAGTGCGAATCCATCCTTTGTGACGAGTGGGGCGCCGGCGTAAAAGCGAATCTTGGGGTCGCCGGTGACGAGAGCGTTTTTTGCGAATCGCTTGTCTTTGGTGGCGTCTTCGACAACGGTGACCGCGTCGGGCTTCAGGATGGTGTGTGCGCAAAATGCTAGATCGCGATGCGTCTCTGGTGCGTCGACGCCGACACGAGACTTGAACCACTGGCGGTTTTCGTCAACCAAACTGACGAGCGAGATGGGAGTGCCGCAAATGAAAGCGGCCAGGCGTGTCAGTTCGTCGAAGTTTTCTTCGGGGAGGGTGTCCAGAATCTCTTCGTCTCGCAGGGCTTTGAGGCGGAGCGATTCGTCGTCTGGCAAAGGGCCGGTCATCGATCTGGTCGCTCCAATAGGCATGTTGCATTCTAGCAAAGGGTGGAATTGAAGCGAACCGGGGGGCTGGGTGGCGAGCGGGAAACATCCCGTCTGTCACCACGTTTTCGACGGTTATTTCGCGCTACCGTACTGCAACAAAGTATCTACGTCATAATAAAATGCGCTGGATGATAAGATTTCAAGCCTTTGCACAAATACTCTGAGGGCCGGGGCAGAATTCAGGGGCGTGCTGGGATCTTATGGATGGAAGTCATACCAGTGAAGCAGCTTCTGGCATTTGCAGGGTGTTGTCGTTGGATGGAGGAGGAGCGAAGGGTTTCTATACTCTGGGCGTTTTAAATGAGGTCGAAGCGCTCGTTAACCGAGAAAGGTTACACACTCACTTCGATCTCATTTTCAGAGCGTTCCAGGTGCAATAATTGCTGCCCTCTTAGCCCTCGGACATTCGGTTTCGGAGATTCACGAGCTTTATAAGCAGCACGTGCCTGAGGTGATGAGATGTCGGACGAAAAGATAAGGAGCGAGCGACTCGCCGAGTCACCAACCAGGTCTTTGGGGATCGGTAAATTCACTGATATACGAACGGGTGTGGGCATCGTTTCGACTCGATGGCTAACCGAGAAGCCCATGATATTCAAGGGCAGCATCAGGATCAAGCTCACGGAAGAAAAGCCACCTTCGTGCCCGGTTTTGGTTGCAGTATCGCTCAAGCGGTACAGGCTTCCTGCTCGGCATATCCCTTCTTCGACAAGATGCAGCTAACGACCGGCGACGGCAAAACCATCGAATTGATTGACGGGGGTTACTGCGCCAATAATCCTACGCTGTATGCAATCGCGGATGCCGTCATGGCTCTAAAGAAGAACTTTGAGGATATTCGCGTCCTGAGCGTGGGCGTCGGCGTGTACCCAGAGCCACGAAAGTGGACCACGCCGCGTTACTGGGTCACCAAGGCGATTAAAGGATTGCTGGGCTATACAGCGCTCCAGTTACTGCAAAAGACCCTAAACGTAAACACGGTTTCCATGGAACAACTCCGTAGTGTGCTGTTTCGAGACATCGAAACTGTCCGCATCAGCGACATCTATGATCAACCGGAAATGGCCACTGATCTTCTAGAGTCCGATTTGAGCAAACTGAACGTTCTCTATCAGCGGGGAGGTGATTCGTTTGCGTTGCACGAAGGACCGATCCGAGCGTTGCTCGGTCTTGAGACGCACAGTTGAGGATGCGTGAGATGGCGATACCTGAGTCACAGTTGGAGGTTTGGAGCAGACGAGGCGCGATTGTCGGGTCTACTACGACATATGCATCGATAAAGCGCATTCTCGAAGCCAGATTTCCTAGTTCAGATTTCAAGATTTTTTGCAGGGGTCCTACGGCAACGACACCAATATCTATGCAGAAAGCGATGTTGATATCGTGATTCGCTACGACGGGGCTTTTTGCTACGACGTTCAGAGCATTCCCGCCAACAACGAAACACATTCGATGTCGACTATCCAAATATTGGTTCGTATCCCTATAGCCAATTCAGATCTGATGTGATCAGTGCCTTGAGCGCAGCGTTTGGGAACTCTGTCGATACAACCGGTGCCAAAGCAATAAAGATCAGGCCAGGAGGCGCGCCGAAGCGCCGACGTAGTTGTTGCCTTCGTATTCCGGCGGTACTACAAGTACATTTCGAGTCTCAATCAAGATTCCGTCGAAGGAATTTCTTTTTTTCTTCAGACGGTAAAGAAGATGATAATTTCCCCGAGCAACATGCGCTGAACTGTACCGCGAAGCACCAAGCTGCGAACAACAACTACAAGCCGCTGGTACGGATTTTCAAAAATATGCGTTCAGTTCTCGTTGACGATGGGAAAATCAAGGATGGTGTCGCACCTTCATACTTCATTGAGGGATTACTCTACAACGTTCCGAATTGGACGTACTCGGGCTCGTATCAAAAAAATTACGGCGGGCATCCTTCAATGGCTACTCGACACAAAAGATCACAGCCAGTTCACATGTGCGAATGAGCGATATTACTTGCTTAGAGACAATATCCGTGTTTGTTGGCCAGTCGCGGACGGAGCGAAGTTTATAGAGGCGTTAGCCGATCTTTGGAACGAGTGGTGAGAGAAGATACTCGGAGTGTTGCCAAGAGAGACACGAGTTAGCGCACTTGTTTTATACCGACGGTGATCAGTGTATGAATGACGTGAACATGGCGTCCTGGAATTTCGCGGATTACAGCTCTGTGATCATCATGATTGCAGCTGTTGCTCAAGCGGTAGTTGCATATCGCTTATGGCGTTTGCAGAAGGCCGTGGAAACTACGCGCAACTCGTGTCTGCTTTACGTTCGCGCCGTGCTCAATACCGGAGAGCCGTTGAAGTTGTCTATTTCGAATCTGTCGAACTACGATCTCTGGATCAATGAGGTTGAAGTGTTCGTCACTCGGTCCGCGTCCCGGCCCGGTCACAGGGTAATCGCGACGGAAAAGCATCTGTCTCGGGGAAACACCGAAAAGGGTATCCCACTTCAGGAAGCGTTAATAATTGAGAACGGAAATATAGCCGATCCATTCGATGTCGACTTTCACGTGACCGTCAAGGCATGGGCCCGGGATCACATCGAGGTTCGAGAATCTCCGAAATACAACATCGTGTCGTCACAACCGACCGCCTAAGCTTATCCTGCGCACGGAGGGCTAGGACGATCAGATGATTATTTTCTGAGCGATTCTCCAGCTCAGTGGGTGAGTTTATCCTTTCCACCCGATCCGCTTTGCGGTGCCGCATTTGCACGTTGCTAGTTAAGCGCACGCGATGCGCCGTTCGGGATTTGACCTGGCGTGCCATGCGAGTGTGAGTGATTTTGAATTCCCCCTGCACGCAATCATGGCACATCAATTTCTGGATTTTTTCGTCGTGTTTGTCTTTGACCCATCCTAAGCGACTCGCCATTTGACCTCCCTTTTCTTGCTAAACGGCACCGAGAGTTCGTTTCGAGCCTAAGACGAGGGGACAGACGGAACGTTTCCTCGGACGTATCCCGCGCCATCGTGCAATGTCTGCAATCCGGAAACGTTCCGTCTGTCCCCTTGCTCGTCCAATGCGGGAACTGGTTGGTGAGTTCGGAATAATCTGATTGATAGTGGTCATATCTTTGCACTAGGCTGCGGGGATTCCGGGAAGGCTGTCCGGCGGAGGGTCAAGAGCTTATGCAGACGCTGGGCTGGCGGAGCCTACGGAACGGACGGATGGGCGGCTGAAGAGTTTGTTTTGGCCGTCGGTGAAGACGAGCAGCGATGTGGATTATTTGGGATCGCAAGGGCTGTGGGTGTGCTCGGCGATCGGGGTGCTTTCGCTGGCGGTGTTGGCGTTTGCGGGGCAGACGATCCTCGGGCTGTTTATTCTGGTGTTGTATTACCTGAGCGGGGTGGGCGTGCGGGAAGGCAGCCGGTATGCGGCGGGCTGGGCGTTTGTGACTTATTTGGAGAGATGATCGTCACGGGGCCGCACGTGGTGAAGATTCTTGTGTCGGCGCTGCTGCTTTCGAATTTTCGAGCGATATGGATCGCGTCGCGGTGGAAGCCGGATTCGCCGGAGAATGCGCCGCTGCCGCGGTGGAGCGAGACGTGGAGCGATAAGTTGCGCGGATGTTTGGCCGAGGTGGGTGTGGCCGCAGGTGCGGATTGTTTACTATGTTTTGTCGGTTGGGTACTTGGGGTTGTTCCTCGTCGGGGTCGTGGTTCTCCTGCGGCGTCGTTGAATCCTTTTACATAACAGTGAGTGCCTTTTCTTGCGACGCGGACATCTGATGAAAGTTGTGCAGCGGACGATGGGAAAAGTCAAAAACCGCACCCTCCGAAGGCTAAGGGTGCGGCACCGCGAGAGGGCGGAAAAAGCAGATCCCTCGCTACGCTCGGGATGACAGTTTCTAGTTAGTTTCAGGTCGGGAGTTGGGACGCGGATCCTTCGACTGTCACCAGGGTAAAGCGATGTGGTTGAGCCGGACGACGATGCGGGGAAGATGAGGTGGTGAGGAATGCGGTGGGGGCGTGGAAGCAGTGGGTGGGGCAGATTGATAAGACGATTGGGGCGTTTGGGGATGAGGAGTTGCAGAGGGAGGTGGCGCCGGGGCGGAACCGGGTGTACTACCTGCTGGGGCATTTGACGGCGGTGCATGACCGGCTGTTTGCGACGTTGAGGATGGGGGAGCGGTTGCATCCGGAGCTGGATGAGGCATTTATTGTGAAGGCGGACAAGACGGATCTGGATGACGAGGTGCCCGCGGCGGAGTTGAGGAAGGCGTGGCGCGAGGTGAATGACAAGCTGACGGCGGCGATGGAGAAGTTGTCGGCGGAGGAGTGGCTGGAGCGGCATGACTCGGTGTCGGCGGAGGATTTTGCGAAGGAGCCGGGGCGGAATCGGCTGGCGGTGTTGTTGAGCCGGACGAATCATGCGGCGATGCATGAGGGGCAGATGAGGCTGGTGGGGAAGAGGTAGGGGAGAGCGAAAATCGAAACTCGGGCAAGAGAGTCGGGCGGCGCTGGGTGCGCTGCCCATTTTTTTTTGGCGGGAGCGGGGTAGGGGGCCTGGTACAGGGTTGCGTGGTGTGGTCGATCTTGCTGGGGGGGCGGAAAAACCGCACCCTTTAAAAGCTAAGGGTGCGGCACCCAACTGCGGGATGCGGGATTTAGTGCTTTGAGGCGAAACCTTTGGATGGTCGGCAGGAGCCGTTCGGGGGGCGATTATTGCTGTTGGATGCGGGTGTAAGCCGTTGGGAATGAGTGCGTTGATTTGGGTGGCGGGGGATGATACTTTGGTTTGGTCCTCTTATTTTTGCCAGCTCACTGAGCGATCCGCGGAGCCTGGGCTCCGCACCCTACGAAGGAGAATTAGTTTTGAGCGAAGGATTGCGGAATTTTCTGTTCACATCGGAATCGGTAACGGAAGGTCACCCGGACAAGATCGCGGATCAGATATCGGATGCGGTGTTGGATGAGGTATTGCGCCAGGATCCGAAGGGGCGCGTGGGCTGCGAGACGTTGGTGACGACGGGCTTGGCGGTGGTGTCTGGCGAGATCACGACGACGGCGACGCTGGATTACGACACGATCGTGCGCGAGACGATTAAGGGCGTTGGATACGACCGCGCGAAGTATGGATATGACTGCGAAACGTGCGCGGTGATGAGCACGGTGAAGAAGCAGTCGCCGGACATCGCGATGGGCGTGGATACGGGCGGAGCGGGCGACCAGGGATTGATGTTTGGATTTGCGTGCGACGAAACGGAAGAGCTGATGCCGATGCCGATTCAGTTGGCGCACCGGCTGGCGCAGAAGTTGTCGGAAGTGCGGAAGAGCAAGAAGGTGCCGCATTTGCGGCCGGATGGGAAGTCGCAGGTTTCGATTGAGTATCGCGATGGGCGGCCGGTTCGCGTGGATACGGTGGTGATTTCGACGCAGCATGGCGAGAAGATTTCGTCGAAGGATCTGTACGACGGGATTCTGGAGTATGTGATCAAGCCGATCGTTCCGGCGAACATGCTGGACAAGTCGACGAAGTATCACATCAACCCGACGGGACGCTTTGTGATTGGCGGGCCGATGGGCGATGCGGGGTTGACGGGGCGGAAGATTATCGTCGATACGTACGGCGGGTATAGCCGGCACGGCGGCGGCGCGTTTTCGGGCAAGGATCCGTCGAAGGTGGATCGCTCGGCGTGCTACATGGCGCGGTACATCGCGAAGAACGTGGTGGCGGCGGGATTGGCGCGCAAGGCGGAAGTGCAGCTGGCGTACGCGATCGGCGTGGCCGAGCCGGTGTCGGTGATGATCGATGCGTTCGGGACCGCGACGGTGCCGGAAGAGCGAATCAATGCGCTGGTGCGGGAATCGTTCAAGCTGACGCCGAAGGCGATCATCGAGACGCTGGATTTGCGGCGGCCGATTTATAAGCCGACGGCGGCGTACGGGCACTTTGGGCGTACGGGGCCGGGATTCACTTGGGAGAAGACGGATCGAGCGGATACGCTGCGTAAGGCGGCGGGGCTCGGTGCGGTGGCGGGCGCGGAAGTCGGAGCGCGGTAAGAGTTTGTCGGGGGCGGGCTTGGGCTCGCCCTCGAGTTGTTTTCGTAACACAACGATTGAGATCGAGTTCGTAGTGCAACGAGTTTCTGCGAAAGTCCCCTTCGCGAACTTCTTCGATGGAAAAAGTTCGCCGGAAAAATTCAAAAAGAGGAGCAACACTTGGCTACAGCTGAATTGAAGTCGGGCGATGTGAAAGATATCAAGCTCGCGGATGCGGGCAAGCGCAAGATCGAGTGGGCCGGCAATCAGATGCCGGTTCTGGAATCGATCCGGAAGCGCTTTTTGAAAGAAAAGCCGCTCGCGGGGCTGCGCGTTTCGGCTTGTCTGCACGTGACGAGCGAGACGGCGAACCTGATGATCGCGCTGCGCGATGGTGGCGCGGATGCGGTGTTGTGCGCGTCGAATCCGCTTTCGACGCAGGATGAAGTGGCGGCTTCGCTGAATCGCGATTACAACATTCCGACGTACGCGATCAAGGGCGAGGACAACGATACGTATTACACGCACCTGCGCGCGGCGCTGGATCACAAGCCGCAGATGACGATGGACGACGGCGCTGACCTGGTGACGATGCTGCTGACGAAGCGGACGGACCTGGTGCCTGGAGTGATTGCCGGCACCGAAGAGACGACGACGGGCGTGATTCGTTTGCGCGCGATGGCGAAGGACGGCACGCTGAAGTATCCGATCATCGCGGTGAACGATGCGATGACGAAGCATTTCTTTGACAATCGCTACGGCACGGGCCAGTCGACGCTGGACGGCGTGATTCGCGCGACGAACATTTTGCTGGCGGGATTGAAAGTGGTCGTAGCCGGGTACGGCTGGTGCGGACGCGGTGTCGCGATGCGCGCGAAGGGATTGGGCGCGGACGTGATCGTCACCGAAATCGATCCGGTGAAGGGAATCGAAGCGGTGATGGACGGGTTCCGCGTGATGCCGATGGAGCAGGCGGTGAAGGAAGGCGACGTCTACATCACGGTGACCGGGAACAAGAACGTGATTCGCGGCGAGCATTTTGCGGCGATGAAGAGCGGCGCGGTGGTTTGCAACTCGGGCCACTTCAACGTGGAGATCGATATCCCGGCGTTGGAGAAGTTGTCGTCGGGCAAGCGCGAAGTGCGGCCACTGGTGGACGAGTACCTGCTGAAGGGCGATAAGAAGGTTTATCTGCTCGGCGAAGGGCGTTTGGTGAATCTCGCGACTGCCGAAGGGCATCCGGCTTCGGTGATGGATATGAGCTTCGCGAACCAGGCGCTGTCGGCGGAACACTTGATGAAGAATCACAAGACGATGAAGCCGGAAGTGTACGTTGTGCCTGAGCATCTCGATCGCGAGATTGCGCGGCTTAAGTTGGAGTCGATGGGGCATAAGCTGGATGTGCTGACGCCGGAGCAGGAGCACTATTTGGCGTCGTGGAACGAAGGCACGTAAGAATCAGCGAAGTAAAGAAGCAACGACGTAACGAAGTAACGGTTGCGATTGGGAATGGGGCGAGGCTTCGGCTTCGCTCCATTTTTCTTTTCGGGGAAAGTCTTGTAACGTGATGGCGGGAAATTTTATGTGGGATTTGGCTACAGCTTGTCTTGATACGGCTCGATTGCGCGGCGCGAAGTATGCGGACGTGCGCGTGATGCATTTGCGGCAGCGCGATTTGACGACGAAGAATGGGCAAGTTGGGACGCTGGCGCAGTCGGAGTCGATCGGGCTCGGCGTACGCGTTCTGGCGAGCGGCGGGTGGGGATTCGCTTCGACGGATAAGTTGACGCGCGAGGGCGTTTCGGCGTGCGCGGCGCAGGCGGTGTCGATCGCGAAGGCTTCGGCGCTGGCGAAGCGCAAAGAAGTGGTGATGGCGCATGAGGATGCGTACGTCGATAGCTGGGTGAGCCCGTTTCGCAAGGATCCGTTCGAGATACCGCTGGAGAAGCAGCTTGATTTGTTGTTGGCGGCGGATGCGGAGATGCGTCGTGTGAAGGGCGTGACGCTGACCGAGACCGATTTGCAATTTCGCAAGATCGATTCGTGGTTTGCGTCGAGCATTGGATCGCGGATTCATCAGAGCAAAGTGATTTCGGGGTGCGGCATCGGGGCGACTTGTTTTAAAGGCGATGAGATTCAGAAGCGGTCGTATCCGAATAGTTTTGGCGGGCAGCACTCGCTGCAAGGCTACGAGCTTGTCGAAGAGATGGAGCTCATCAAGAATGCGCCGCGGATTGGGGAGGAAGCGGTCGCGCTGCATTCGGCTGCGCATTGTCCGGAGACGACGGGCACGCTGATTCTGGGTGGCAGCCAGCTTGGATTGCAGATTCATGAGTCGGTTGGGCATCCGATCGAGCTCGATCGCGTGCTCGGCGAGGAAGCGAATTTTGCCGGGACGAGTTTTCTTACGCTCGATAAGCTGAACAAGCTTCGCTACGGGTCGGACATCGTTAACGTGGTTGCCGATGCGCGGCTCGAGCACGGGCCGGGACTTGGCAGCTTTGCTTACGACGACGAAGGCGTTCCGGCGCAGTGCACGGACATCATCAAGAATGGCGAGTTCCGCGGGTATCTTTCGAATCGCGAGAGCGCGCATTTGATCGGGTTGAAACGTTCGTCGGGCACGATGCGGACGGAGAGCTGGAATCGGCTGCCGATCATTCGAATGACGAATATCAGTTTGTTGCCGGGGACGTGGAAACTCGACGATCTGATTGCCGATACGGACGACGCGATTTTGATGGAGACGAATCGATCTTGGTCGATCGACGATCGCCGCTATCAGTTTCAGTTTTCGACTGAGGTTGGTTGGGAGATCAAGGGCGGCAAGCGCGGCCGGATGCTGAAAAATCCGAGCTACAGCGGCATCACGACGGAGTTTTGGAATTCGTGCGACGCGATTTGCGGCGCGGAAGAATGGGTTTTGTGGGGCACGCCGAACTGCGGCAAGGGCCAGCCGATGCAGACGATGGGCACTGGGCATGGTGCGTCGCCATCGCGCTTTCGAAATGTGCGCATCGGAACGGCGTTCGCAAAGTCATGAGCCCCTGCTCGTGAAGTCATCAAGCGCGGGCGCAAAGCGTCGGTCGCAACGGCCGGCGCCGCAGGCTTGCTGCCGGAACGCGAACTGCGGCACGATCATCGACAACGTGCTACGACTTGCGCGAATTCACGGAGGCCGACGAGACCGAGGTGCATGTCGATGAGGTCGATGATTCGCTGACGCGGTTCGCGAACAACGCGATTCATCAGAACGTTGCGGAGCGCGGGCTGACCGTTTCGATTCGAACGGTGGTCGATGGGCGGACGGCGCGCGCTACGACGAATCGCATCGATGAGGATTCGCTTCGTGCGGCGATCGAGTCGTCTCTGTCGTTGGCACATAGCCAGCCGAAGGATCCTCGGCTGTTGGCGATGCCTGGTAAGCAGAAATATCGCAAAGTGAATCGTTTCGCGGCGCAGACTGCTGCAGCTCACACCGGAAGATCGTGCTCGGGCGGTGAAACGCGCCTGCGACCTCGCGATCGGTGAGCGGCAAGTCGCTGCGGGGATTTTCGCGAGTGGATGTCGCAGGCCGCGATGGGGAATTCGCGCGGGCTGTTTGCGGGCTATCGGGAGACGCACGCCGAATTTTCGATCACGATGCAGGAGTCGCCTGCCGCAAGTTGGGCGAAGGCGAATGCTTCGAACGTGCGCGACTTCGATCCGCAAAAACTCGCTGCGATCGCTAGCGATAAAGCTCATCGCGCATTGAATGCGCAGGAGCTTGCGCCGGGCAAGTACACGGTGATTTTGGAGCCGTCGGCGGTTCTCGATGTCGTCGGGTTTCTTTTTTACGATTTTTCGGCGACGGCGCTGGCTGACAAGCGTTCTTGCCTGAACGACCGGATGGGGAAGCCGATCTTCGGCAAGAACATCAGCGTGACGGATGATGCGTATCACCCGCTGCAACTCGGGGCGCCATTTGATGGGGAAGGGATGCCGCGCGAACGCGTGACGCTGGTTCAAGTGGCGTGCCGAAGAATCTCGTCTATTCGCGGGCGTCGGCGAAGGTAGGGAAGAAAAGGCCGACCGGGCACGGCTTCATGTTGCCCAACGAATACGGCGAAGCGCCGATGAACCTCGTTTTCGCGGGTGGCAGCGATTCGGTCGAAAAGATGATCGCGTCTACCGATCGCGGTCTGCTGGTTACGCGGCTCTGGTATATCCGCGAGGTTGATCCCTACGAGAAGATCATGACGGGGATGACGCGTGACGGGTTGTTTCTCGTCGAAAAAGGGAAGGTTACGTCTGCGGTGAGGAATTTCCGGTTTAATCAGTCGCTGCTCGATATGTTGAAGAATGTGGAGATGATGGGGCCGGCTGTGCGTGCGACTGGGGAAGAGGCGTTTGAGATGGTGGTTCCGGCGATGAAGGTAAGGGATTTTCAATTTTCCGAGGTCACTAAGTTTTAGGGTCGAGTTGTGGATTGCGATCGGAAAAACGCCGGCGGGACGCCGGCGCTACCAGCCTGCCTAGAATTTTTTAATATGCTCGTAAAGTGGCACGAGGGGCGACCCGTTCCCAGAACCGCTAAAAAGCCGCAATTTATGCACGATTTCGCATGATGGATGCCTCTGCCTCCAAAAAATCGTTTTGCCAAATAAAAAATCTGAGTTGTACAAGATGGGCACACCTGAAACATAAAGACATATGTCTTTGTGTCACGAGGGACAGCAAAGAGGTCGGCGCAAGCACCCCAACTGGGGCCACCCGGACCACGACGCCTGTGGGACGGGATTTATTGCGCAACTCGCCAGCCCGCCAAGCCACGACATCGTCCAATACGCGCTAAACGCGCTGGAGCGCCTGACACACCGCGGTGGAGTTGATGCCGACGGAGCGAGCGGCGACGGCGCTGGACTGCTCACCTCGATTCCTCATGGTTTTTTCCGTGCTCGCGCAGCGGAGCAGCAGATCGAGCTGCCCGAGCACTTTGGTTTGGGTTTTGCGTTTTTCCCGGCTGGCACCGCTCCGGATGCACGCCGGGCCGTCGAAACCGCCGCTGACACCGAGCGACTCCGCGTCCTGGGCTGGCGCCGCGTCCCGGTCAATACGGCTGTCCTTGGACCGCGCTCACTGGAAACGATGCCGGAAGCCTGGCAATTTTATGTTTCGCCGTTTCACGCGACCCGCGAACCGGCGAAATTTGAATTTCGTCTCGCCTTGCTGCGCAAGCGCGCCGAATCGATGCTGCCGCAGCGGTGTTATATCTGTTCGCTGTCGTCGCTGACCGTCGTTTACAAGGGATTGCTCACGCCCTGGCAGTTTCCGCAGTTCTACGAAGACCTGCGCGATTCGATGTTTGCAACAACGTTTGCCGTCTTCCACCAGCGCTATTCCACAAATACATCGCCGTCGTGGCATCTGGCGCAACCGTTCAGGTATTCAGCGCATAACGGCGAAATCAATACGATCATTTCCAATCGGCGATGGATTCGCGCGAAGGATCGCGAGCTGCGGGCGAAGCTGACTGTTGGCGCGTGGTACGACATTCTCGAAGAGAACGTCAGCGATTCAGCGAGTTTCGACAATGCGTTTGAGCAGAAGTTGCTGGAAGGCTATTCGCCGGAAGCGGCGATGCTTTCGATGGTGCCGCCTGCGTTTGAGAACGATCCGCTGCTGTCGCGCGATGTGCGCGGTGCGCTCGCGTCGCTGTCGCAGGACAGCGAGCCATGGGATGGGCCTGCTGCGCTGGTTTTCTCGGATGGGAATTTTGTTGGCGCGAAGCTCGATCGCAATGGTTTGCGGCCGCTGCGTTACACGTTGACGCATGATGGGTTGCTGATCGCTGGATCCGAAACTGGGCTTGTCGATTTGCCGGAATCGCGCATCGCGGAACGGCAGCGGCTTGGTCCAGGCGAAATGATCCTCGCGAATCCCGTCACAGGCACAGTTTTTCGTTGGCGCGAGATTTTGAAGCGGCTTGCGACGCAGCAGTCACGCAATTCGTTGCCGCAGGTTCGCCCGCTCGGCGAAAAAGTTGCGTCAGCCCCGCCGGCGAGCATCGAGCAGCCAAAGCGCGTCGCCGCGGCGGCTGGTTGGACTGAGGATCAATTCAAGATTTTGTTTTCCGCGCTCCCGCACGGCAAGGAAGCCGACTGGAGCATGGGCGACGACGCGCCGCCGGCGTTTCTTTCGACGCTGCCGCGGACGCTGTGGGATTACTGCAAGCAGCGGTTTGCGCAAGTGACGAATCCGCCGATCGATCCCGCTGCGCGAATCGCAGGTGATGTCGCTCGCGGTGCATTTGCCTCACGGCGTTGTGCTGCCGAGTCCGATCATCAGCGCGGGACAGCTGGCTGAACTGTCGGCGACTTTTGGCCCCGTGCAAAAAGTGGAATTTACGTTTCCTGCCCCAATGGGAGTCTCGGGCGCGCGCTGCAGCATTACTCAGCTGACTACCCCTCTGAGTGACAGCGGACGCCCGGGCCTCCTCCTCCTTTCGGATCGCGGGATTAGCAGCGAGCTCGGCGCATTGCCAGCGCTGCTGGCGACCGCGACTGTGTGGAAGTCGATGGTGCGCGACGGACTGTGGGATGTGCCGCTGGTTGTCGAGTCGGCGCAGGTTTTCGATACGCACCACGTGGCGCTGCTTGTTGCGGCGGGTGCGAGCGCGGTGGTGCCGTATCTAGCGGACCAGTTTGCGGAATCGTTGGAAGAGGGCGGCGCGGAACGGATGCGTACCGCGATCAATGCAGGATTGCGAAAAGTGTTGGCGCGCATGGGCGTTTCAACGCTGGCGAGCTATCGCAACAGTCATCTGTTTGAGATCGTCGGATTGTCTGAGGATTTCTGCTCGGAGTTTTTTGAGGATGTCTCGGATTTTCCGGGGCAGAAGAGTCTCGATGATCTGCTGAAAGATTATTTGCGGATGCATGCGCATGGTTTTTCTGGCGCGATGGAAGATATGGGCGATTCCGGCCTGTATCGGTTCCGCAAGGGCGCGGAGTTGCATGCGAACTCGCCGGAAATTGTTCGGCGGTTGCATGCTCATGTGAAGAATCCGACGGCGGGGAAGTATCCGGCGTTTGAAGAATTGGCGGATTCGCAGGGCACGGTGTTCCTGCGTGATTTGCTGGAGACGGTGCACGGGACGCCGATTCCGCTGGAAGAGGTCGAGTCAGTCGATGAAATTGTGAAGAATTTCAGCACGCAGGCGATGTCGCTGGGTTCGCTCGGTTTGGAAGCGCATCGGACGCTGGCGCTCGCGATGAATGAATTGGGCGGGCGCAGCAATACCGGTGAAGGCGGCGAAGATCCGAAGCTTTACACCGACGAGCCGCATGCGGCGAACAAGATCAAGCAGGTGGCGTCGGGGCGATTCGGCGTTACTGCGAATTATTTGTCCATGCGCAAGAGCTTGAAATCAAGATGGCGCAGGGATCGAAGCCGGGTGAAGGCGGGCAGCTGCCGGCGAAGAAAGTTACGGAGTACATCGCGAAGATTCGGCATGCGACGCCGGGGACGCCGCTGATTTCTCCGCCGCCGCATCACGATATTTACAGCATCGAGGACTTGGCGCAGCTGATTCACGATTTGCGAGCGGTGAATCCGCGGGCGCGCGTCGGCGTGAAGCTGGTTTCGAGCACGGGCGTTGGGATTATCGCGGCCGGAGTTGCGAAGGCGGGCGCGAACGTTATTACGATCAGCGGGCACAATGGCGGGACGGGATCGTCGCCGCTGACCTCGATCAAGAACACGGGTTTGCCGTGGGAGATTGGGCTGCGTGAGACGCACGAGACCCTTGTGCGCGCGGGGCTGCGGTCTCGAATTTCGTTGCGCGTTGACGGCGGATTGAAGTTTTCGCGCGACATTATCATTGCGGCGATTTTGGGTGCGGATGAGTTTGGATTTGGCACGGCGGCTTTGTTGGCGATTGGGTGCGTGATGGCGCGGCAGTGCCATCTCAATACGTGTCCGGTGGGGATCGCGACGCAGGACGAGACGCTGCGGATGCGATTTGCGGGCAAGCCGGGAATGATCGTCGCGTATTTCAGATCGCTCGCTGAAGAAGTGCGCGGGAAATTGGCGAAGCTCGGCGTGAAATCGCTGGATGAATTGCGCGGTTGGTACGATTTGCTGGATACACGGTCGGGCATGGATGCGTTCATGGTCGTGCCGGTTTCGGAAGCGCGTCGCGTGGCGCCGCGGCAGGTGCCGGTCGAACATACGGGGGCCGCGGACGATTCGTATTATTTCGACAAACCGGCCGAAGAACGCGCGCGGCCGCAGACGATTCACAATTTCGATCGCAGCGTTGGCGCCGGGTTGAGCGGCGAGCTGATGCGACGGCGCGCTCAGAATGGCTACGCGGATGGCGAGATTGTGCAGGCGTTCGAGGGCGCGGCGGGGCAGAGTTTTGGAGCGTTCCTGGCGGATGGCGTGACGCTCAAATTGAACGGGGAAGCGAACGATTACGTTGGCAAGGGCTTGTCGGGCGGCACGATTGCGCTGTCGTCGGGTTCGGCGGCGTCACGGCGTGGAGATGTGCTCGCGGGGAATACGGTGCTGTATGGCGCGACGTCGGGTCAGCTTTATGTTGCGGGCCGAGCGGGCGAACGATTCGCGGTGCGCAACAGCGGCGCGCTGGCGGTGGTGGAAGGTGTTGGCCAGCACGGGTGCGAGTACATGACGGGTGGTGTTGCGCTGGTGCTGGGTCCGCTGGGATTGAATTTCGGATCCGGAATGACCGGTGGACTCGCGTATGTTTTGCGGGCGGAAGTTGAAGATGTGTTGAATCGCGATTTTGTGGGCGTTCACGAGGTCGAAGCTGAGGAAGAAGTTTGGCTGCGGCGCGTGCTGGAAGAACACGTGCAATTCACGGGCAGCCCGCGCGCGAGCCGGTTGCTGTCGCGCCGCAATGGGTTGCCGTTTGTTCGCGTGCAGCCCGTGCATTTGCAGGCGACGGTTGCCGACACGTGGAAGCCGGTGCTGGCGCGATTTTCGCGCACCGAGAATTTGTTGATTGGCCCAGGTTCCACGGATTCACCAGCTGCATTGCACGCCTAGACGCTGCACGCGTGCCCCGTTCGCACGCTTTCACGCTCTGTTCATATCATTGGATGGAATTTCTCTACTCCCGGGAGGATTTGCCGCACTCGTCCGCCGATTCCGATATAATGCACGGCGAGCGGTTCAACTATGGACTTCGACCAACTTGCCACTTTCGTATACGTCGCTAAACTGAAGAGTTTTTCACGCGCAGGGCAGAAGGTTTTTCGCTCGCAGTCGGCGGTGAGCGCGCAGATTCGTCAGTTGGAGCAGGCTTACCGCGCGAAGTTGCTCGATCGTTCCGCGAAATCCGTTGAATTGACGCCCGCGGGCGAAGTGCTTTTCGAGTACGCCGAGCGGCTGCTGCGATTGCGCGATGAGTCGGTGCAGGTGGTGGCGGATCGCGGCAACGTCGTGCAGGGGCCGGTGCTGTTTGGGGCGAACGAAGCGACGTGCTTGTATTTGTTGCCGGATATTTTTGCGGAGTTTCAGCGGCGATTTCCGCAGGTTCACATCAGCATTTATCGCAATTTCAGTCACAAGATTTTGCAGCGGATTGAAGATGGTTCGGTTGACGTGGGTATTGTGACGCTGCCGACGAAATCGCCCAATCTGCGCGTGCATCACATTCACAAAGACCGGCTGCGGTTTATGGTGAGCACGCGAAATCCGCTGGCGCATCGCACGAAGATCACGCTGGAGGAAGTTGCAGCTCAGCCGCTGATTTTCCCGAAGACGGGTTTTACGCGGCAGGTGCTTGATAAATTGTTCCGGCCGTATAGGTCGCGGATTCGCATCAGCATGGAGCTGCCGAGCATCGGGATGATCAAGCGGTTCGTTGCGGCGGATGCGGGCGTTTCGTTTATCAGCGAGAGTTTCGCGAAGGACTACGTCAAGGCGGGCGAAGTGAAGCTGCTTACCGTCGAGGGCGTAGATCTTTGGCGCGAGCTGGGATTGGTTTACCGGCGCGATCGCAGTTTGCCGCGCGCTGCGCAAGCGTTGATCGCGTTGATTCGCGAACACAGGAAGCCGGCTGAACCGGCGAGCACCGCCGGCGCAGACTGAATCCACACAAACCCTGCCTATTCCGTTCCCTCTACGTTGAACTCGCTTGGAGTGACGCGTAGTGCGGAGCTTCGGGCGTTCTAGCGAACGTTGAAGTCGAGGCTGGCGATCGCTCTGGCGATCACATTTTCCTGAATTTGGATCAGATCGTTGTCGGCGAAAGTCATGCCGAGCGCGGTGAAGATGTCGCTGCCGCGCGCTATGACGACGAGTGTGCCCGACCAGTCGTGATCTTCGGCTTTGCCGCGATAGCGATATTCGATGGCAGCCAAACCGCCGACCGTCGTTTTGCGCTGCGAAATTTTCTGATAGTCGGTGTAGACGTCAGACAGCCGCTTCTCGACCGTGTTCGCAGCGGAGTCGAGCGGCTGTTTTGTTTTTTCTCGCCCGATGACGAGGAGCGTCGATTCGTTCTGCGTGCCCATTGCCGCGATTGCGTTGGGCAGCTCCGTAGCGTTGTCGATCAGTTGCCAGCTTGGCGCCTTGTACATGCGGAAGCCGTAGACGTGGTTGGTGTATGTGTTGCCTTGGACTTCTTCGGGGATCACGGGAGTTTCTGAAGTCGTTGGAGCAAGGGGAGCCGCTGCGGAAGAGGTTGCGAGTGAAGAGGCGGCGCCGTCTGGAACGGACTTGATCGATGGCGCGATGGCTTTTATTTTGGGGGAATTCGCGGGCAATTGCGGCCGCACCGGTGCGCTTGAAATACGCGGCGGCGGCGGCACGGCGACGGTTTCGACAGCCGGTTCGGCCGTGGGCTGCACGGCGTTCGCTTTCACAGACTGCGCGGAGTCTGGCGGCGAAGTTCGTTGCGTAGCGACGCCCGGAGTTGCGCTACCGGATGCGTTGGCTGCGCCATTTGCTGCGGCGGGTTGCGCGCCTTCGGTTTTGTTGGGAATGATCGCGGCGATTTTTTCTTTTTCGACGTAGATGAAGCCAAAGTCGGTTTTGACTTTGAACATTTTGTTGTCGTAGCCGACGATCGTGCCGTAGAAGGTTTTTCCGTCTTTGAGTTGGATTTCGTCGGCGAGCGCAGGACGAGCCAAGACGGTGAGCGCGAGCAGGCACAGTGCACGCGTGAGAATTCGCATGTTTCAGAGTATGCAACCGGCCCGGCACGTTCGCAACGATTGCGCGGCTGCGGTTTCGGCTTCGTTACGACCTGCGCCGGCCCTGTCTCAGCTTCGTTACGCCTGCGCTGGCATTGCGGTGAGGTCGAGTTTGAGAGAGACGAATGCGTTCGAGCGCATGCTGCGCATCGCCAAGCGGGCCGCGGTTTCCAGCGCAGCGGCTTCGTTTGCAGCGTGTGGGAGCGATTCCCGTACGATTTGGGATTCACCGTTGGAGTACAGCACCGTGAGTGAGATCGATTTCGCGAGGCGTTTGCGTTCTCGCAGCGTTGCTGCGGCCTCGGCGCAAAGATATTGCAGCATGCCGCAGGAGATTTCGGTGTCGGGGATTCGAGGAGTTGCGGCAATCGGGCCGGCAGAGGGGTGCGCGTGGATTGCCGCTACTGGCATGGTTTTTACATTGGCCGAAGCTGTCGTTGCGATGGCTCGATTTAGTTGCCACAGACGTGTGCCCATGATTTTTCCGAAGACTTGGCGGAGGGCGGCTTTGGGGACGCCGCGCAATTCCTGGGAGAGTTCGTTGCGATCCGGGGCGGCTGGACGGCAGAAGCGAATGGTCCACGCCGGGGTGGATTCGAGGCGTGGCAGGGAAGCTGGTGCGAACAGCGGCGGGGCGGTGTTTTCCAGGCAGGCTTGCATGGTGGCTCCTTGGCACTGCCGAGGGTCTGAACTCGGCTCGACGGGAAACTGACGGCGGGCGGCCCGGGAGAGCCTAGGGAGGCAATGGGGCCGACCGCCGTTTCCCGTTTCCTATTCCAACGACTGCAAGGTTGAATATAGCGAACAAAATACGAAAGTCAAGCGAATCTTTGGCGAAAGTGGTCTTGACTCGCCTTCCATTCTGCCCGACTACACCTGCTTGATCTCCATAGGTGAGGGGCTAAGAAACGGTGCTCGCAGCGATCTCGCTCGCGAGCCGCGGCTCCTGGTCATTCGCGACGAGGCCCACATGGAAGTCGGACATATCTTCGTCGAGAACGTTGGAGTAAAGCACGAATAGGGCTACGGCAGCCTGAACGATCAATGCAATCAACATTTCGAGCAGGGCACTCACCTGTGGCGATGGCGCAAATAAGCCCGCTACGAATCTCAGTGGAAATCCCGCCATGGTTGTGGCCAATGCGCCGTAAATGGTCGCTCTCCAGGTAAAGGACCACCAAACTCGAATCGCCTGGCTGTAGGTAGGCTTTTCAACGTGAGAGACGGGTTGTCCGCCAAGAGGCCAAACCGCCACGCGAAAGCGCCGAAATCTCTTGTGTAGGACGAAGCGCATCACGGGGATCGCTATTGAGTAGAAGAAAACGTACGGGGCTACTTCTGCTGCCCAGGCAGCAGAAAAAACCGAGATCAGACCGGTTTGAGACATCAACTGAAGCAGGGAGGTGGCGAGCGCCGTGAGCACGAATGAGGCGACGCTCGTCCTCCAATAGAACGCCCACCAGACGCGCAAGGCATGGCCGAGAGTGGGTTGAACGTAGTCTGAGCGCAAAGACGCGTGAATTCTTTCGACTTGGTCTGGAGTCGGGGCCGGGAGGCTCATTGAGTCCGGGATTTTGCATCCTCATATCAGCGGCGTCAAGTACCTTTGGGTTACCGTTCGGGTAGCTCTGAAGTGCAGGAACTATTAGTACGCATTCGCTGTGTGTCAGTTCGAAGGAGGGGCGCCTGCAAGGTTTACCACCGTAATCGACTTCAACATGCGGACCCAGCGGCCTTGGCGTTTGTCGCCGGGGACAATGAGTCGGAGGGGACCTTGGTCGGGGCTGAGGGGTTGGCCGTCGGTGGAATCGACGATCAGGACGGTTTCGGCTGCGAAATCGTCGTCGAGTTCGGCTAGGGAGAAGACGGCACGGTAGCCGTCGGCGCCTTCGGCGACGACGGCCAAGGACATGCTTTTGCCTCGGAGGGCTGAGCCTTGAGGGACGCCTGCTTTGGCGAGTAGGGCCCCGATGGGCACGCCGTCGTATTGATGCATTTGGTCGTCGTGGCCTTTGGTGCTGACGGATTTGCGGGGGAGTTTTCTGAGGTCGTCGAGGGATAGCTTCAGGTCCTGTGCGACGGCGCCGGTGACGAGCAAACTGGTGGTGGTCGTCGGGGCGGATGCGGCGGGGCGGGTTTGAGCGAGAGTTGTGGCACCGGACGCGATGATAAATGCTAAAGGCAGACTGAACGCCACAGCCCGCATGATGTGCCGCCTCAATGCCGCAATCCGTCTATGAGGTTTTGTGCGTGCGGACATGGGGCGCAGCAGTGCTGCGCCCGTACACTTGACGGGCACGTGGGGCGCGGATGGCGATCGATCGTGGTAAGGATCGAGGGCACGCTGAAGCGGGCCCCTACAAGACCTTTTTGTGCGCGCGGGTTGAGTCGGGGAGTTCGTCGAAGTCATAAGTTCTATACCTTTGGCGTTTGGCTTTTTGTTTGCGTCTTGTGGCGGCTTCGCGCGATTATCTTTCGCTCGCAGAAGCTGGAATTTTCGACCAAAACATTATGGACCTGAATCTGTTTTTCGCGATGCTGGGTGGATTGCTGGTGCTGGCGTTCATCGCGAACCGGCTTGTGCGATTTACGGGCGTACCGGATGTGATCATTCTGATGTTCACCGGAGTGCTGATCGGGCCGGTGCTGCATTGGATCGATCCGGATATATTTCGCGGGGCCAC
This sequence comes from uncultured Acidobacteriota bacterium, assembly GCA_963785605.1. GTDB lineage: Bacteria > Acidobacteriota > Terriglobia > Acidiferrales > UBA7541 > Acidiferrum. The sequence continues at coordinate 220,980 of CAWAWE010000002.1, forward strand.
GCATGGGTTTGGGTCGCTGGCGCTGATGCTGATTTTGTTTGAGGGCGGACTCGACCTGAAGCTGCGCGAGATTCTGAGCCACTTTGGAGGCGGGTTTTTTCTGGCGGTCGTGAGCTTTCTGATGGCGGGCGTCGCGGTGGCTTGCGTGTGCCACTTTGTAGTGCATTTCGAGTGGATTCCGGCGTTGCTGGTGGGGGCAGTGCTGGGCTGCATCAGCAGTTCGATCATTCTGCCGGTGCTGCAACAGGTGAGCTTGCGGCGCGAGGTGAAGGTGACGATGCTGGTCGAGGCGTCGTTGGGAGACGCGCTGGCGGTGCTGGCGGTGACGTCGCTGCTGGATGTTGCGCGCGGCGGTCAGGCACATCCGAAGGCGATTGCGTGGAGCTTGGTGTCGAGCCTGATTCTGTCGCTCTGCTGCGGCGTTTTGGCGGGCATGCTGTGGTCGTATCTGCTGCCGGTGCTGACCGAGGAGCGGTTTTGGCATGTGCTGACGTTTGCGGCGGTGTTGTTGGTGTATTCGGGGACGCACGCGCTGAAAGGGAACGAGTTGGTGGCGGTGCTGGTGTTTGGGCTGACGCTGTCGAACCTGCCGATGGTGCGCAGGAGACTGCACATCGACGAGGCGCCTGACTCTACGGGATGGTTTTCGCAGACCTCACTGATCGCCGAAAAACGCGGCAGTGTTGAGAACCAGCATGAACAGATGCTGACGTTTCACGGTGAGCTGGCGTTTTTGTTGCGGACGTTTTTCTTTGTATTGCTGGGAGCGCTCGTCGAATTTGGCGGACTGAGAAAGAATCTTTTGTTTGCGCTGGCTTGCTTTGGGGCGCTCCTGATCGCGCGATGGATTGCGGTTCAGAGCGGGCGACCGATTTGGCGTGGGTTCAGCCGGCGGGAGCGGGAGATTATGGTTTGGTTTTTGCCGCGCGGGTTGATCACCGCCGTGTTGGGAATTGATGTGCTGGAGGCGAGGGGCGATGCGTTTGATTTTTTGCCATCACTGGCGTTTGCGGTGATATTGCTGAGCAATCTGGTGTTGTTGATTGGGACGTTTCGGGCGAAGGGATTGGCGCCCACGGATGAGGTGACAGCGGAAGTTGCGGCGGGGCCTGCGTAGAAACTACCAGCGTTAGAATCACAGCCACTGAGAGGCCGTCAAATGGCAAAGTTTGTTTTGGTTCATGGCGCCTGGCAGACAGCATCCACTTGGGATCTGGTGATTCCTAAATTGAGAGCAGCCGGCCACGAGGTGTGGATTCCGTTGTTGAGCGGATTGGAAAACGATGCGAGCCTGCTCACACCTGCCATTGGGCTACAGACGCACATCGAGGACGTAGTTGGTGTGTTGACTCGCGAAAATCTGCAGGACGTGACTCTTGTCGGTCACAGCTACGCAGGCATGATCATCACCGGCGTTGCGGAACGTGCGCTGCATCAGCTGAACCGCCTGGTGTACGTCGATGCTTTTATTCCGTGCGACGGTCAATCCGCGCTGGACCTTCTGCCGGAAACCGTCGCGCAGTCGTTCCGGCAGCAGGCAGACACGACAGGCGAGGGATGGCGGCTGCGAGCGAGCGAACGACAACTCGACTTGTGGGGCCTGAAACCTGGGCCTGCGCGAGACTTTGTTCAATCTCGGTTGTCGGATTTCAGCTTGAATTGTTTTCAGGAAGCAATCGAGATTCCTGCGAACGCAGCAGCCAAGCTGCCGCGAGGATACATTGCCTGTGTTGCAGAAGGATATCCCGCGCGTCCGATCTTTCAGCAGTTCGCCGATCGAGCAAAACAAGAGGGTTGGAGTTACAGCGAGTTGCCAACCGGCCACGACTGTCACGTGGAGATGGCGGACGCTTTTGTGTCGTCGCTTCTTGAGAAATCCTGATTAACGCTGAGACTTGAGCTATGAACAGCCCTTCACCGCGTGTACTTACTGCCGGCGACCTAGAGGCGATATTCTGGCCTGCGGCGGGAATGCTCGGTGCTTCGCTTCGGTTCCGCGGAGTTGAACTTCTGCGGCGCGTGGATGATCTCGATGCGGCGCGCAGTAAAGGAAGCACCGCCGGTATTCCACTCTTGTATCCCTGGGCAAATCGGCTCAGCAGCTTGCAATATCGCGCGGCTGGACGTGAGGTTTCGCTGGATTCCTCGTCGCCACTTTTACATTTCGATGATCACAAGCTTCCGATGCACGGCGTTCCGTGGGCGTCAACTGCGGTGGAACGTGATTTCGAGCCAGGCGGATGCGCTCACTGCGCGTTTGGAATGGTGCAGCGAGGAATTGCTCGAAATTTTTCCGTTCCCGCATCACGTCGAGATGGCGGTGCGGCTGCGCCCGCATGATTTGGAGATTCAGACTACCGTGTTTGCAGATGCAGGTTCAGCGGTGCCGATCAGTTTCGGTTTCCATCCCTATTTCGGAATTCCTGGAATTTCGCGGACAGAGTGGACACTGAACGCGCCTGCGATGCGCAAACTGGCTCTGGATGCGCAAGGGATTCCCACCGGCGCCAAGACCCCGTCGGCGCGTCTCGCTGTCCAGCTTGGAAACACCGGTTATGACGATGGATTTGCGCTTTCGGGTGAGCAGGCCAGGTTCTCGATTGAAGGTAACGGGTACTCGATAGCGATCGAATTCAAAAACGGTTTTGACTTCGCGCAGATTTTTGCTCCGAAGGATAAGGAGTTCATCGCCATTGAGCCGATGACTGCGGAAACGAACGCACTGTGCTCCGGCGAAGGGCTACGGGTGATTGCAGCGGGCGAGAAGTTTGTAGCCTCATTCCGAATCGAAGTCTCGCACGCATAATCGCCGTGTGAGGTATTCGCCGGATTCGATTTAGACTTAGGACTTCTCAACTGTTGCCGGTAGAATGTGGGCCGTTTCACCAATTCTAGAGAGTCAATCGGACATCCTCTTTGCGGATCGCTGCGCTCATCCTGCCTGTGTTTGCGGTGATTGTGACCGGGTGGATCGTCGGGGTTACGGGCTATTTGTCGCGTACGCTGTCCGACGCGCTGATTCACTTCGCTTATAACGTGGCGATGCCGGCGCTGCTGATCGTCACGATCGCACAGGAACCGGCGCATTCGCTGATCAACTGGCGCTTTCTGGTGGCGTTTGGCGGCGGGTCGCTCCTCTGTTTCATCCTCGTGTTTGGCGCCATGAGCATTCAGGGTTCGCTAGGGCTCGCGAGCCGAACGATGCGAGGGCATGGCGGCGTCGATGACCAACACGGGCTTCGTCGCATTGCCGGTGCTACAGGCGATTTACGGTCCGCGTGCGGTGTTGCCGGCGGCGATCGCCACTGTGTTCGTCGCGGTTGTGATGTTTCCTATCGCGGTGATCCTGCTCGAAGTTGGGCAGCGGGATGCGCACGGTGCACGAACGCCGGCGATAGTCACGGTGAAGCATGTCGTGCTGAACCCGATGGTGATATCGACCCTGATCGGGATGATGTTGTCGGTCGTGGGGCTGCGCATGCCCGGGCCGGTCACTGCTTATTTCGGGATTCTGGCGGATGCGCTCACGCCGTGTGCGCTGTTCGCGATCGGACTGGGGCTGTCGGTCGATGGATTGCGGGCGAATCGTTGGGCAGGCTTCGTTGTTCTCCGGCGTGAAACTTATTGTCATGCCGCTGATTGTCTATGGATTGAGTGTGGCTTTGGGGCTTGATCCGTTGTACACGATTGCGGCGGTGATCTGTGCGGCGGTGCCGACGGCGAAGACGGTTTATATTCTTGCGGGAGAGTATCACTGCGAGGAGGTGCTGGTGGCGTCTACGGTGTCGATGACGACGTTACTGTCGGTTATGTCGCTGGTGGTTTGGCTTTATGCGTTGTCTGGGCTGGCGATGCGCATTGTTGGCGGGTAGGTGAGGAGTGCGGAGGGCGACTGGCGGCGGGGTAGTGCCGCCTTCTTGGCAGGGGCACGTGGATGCTTCGAGCGGCTCGGATTTGTCGCTGAGGTAAGGCAAGAGCGGTGGCCGGGCGGAGCGAGCCCTGCCCCTACAAAAGCTAGGACAGAAAAAGAGGGGCACGGTGGTTGACGTGCCCCTCGATCGATTTTGGCGGGGCGGCGTCCGGTTGAACGACGCTCGCGATGATTGGTCCGCGTTTAGAAGATGGTGCGGAAGGTCCAGAAGAGGAAGCCGGAGAGCATCATGGCGACGGGGAGGGTGAGGATCCAAGCCAACCCGAGGGCGCGCACGGTGGACCACTGTAGGCCCGAGTGATTCGCCATCATGGTGCCGGCGATGCCCGAAGACAGAACGTGAGTCGTACTGACGGGTAGACCGAACCAATCGGCGGCGCCGATGGTGGCCATTGCAGTGATTTCGGCGGCTGCGCCCTGTCCGTAGGTGAGGTGGTTTTTGCCGATTTTTTCGCCGACGGTGACGACGATGCGCTTCCATCCGACCATGGTGCCGAGGCCGAGTGCGAGAGCGGTGGCGACCTTCACCCAAAGAGGAATGAAGCGGGTGGCGCGGTCGACGTGGCCCTTGTAGTTCTTCAAGATGGCGACGTCGTTGGGAGCGAGTACCGGCTGGCCGGATTTCTGCATCAGGCGGAGCGCTTCGCTGGCGAGATACATATCGTTGCGGAAGTTACGCACCTTGTCCTGTGGCACTGCTTTGAGATCTCCGAACTGCGCCATCTCCGTGCCAATGCCGTTCACGAGTTCGCGCAGGGCGAGCATGGTGTTGGGCTTAAATTCTTTGGTGCGAATGTAGTCGGTTACGTCTTCGCCCGGGTCGCCGATGGCGGCTGCAGGTGTGACGTACTTGTTCAAGGTGTCGGCAGCCGTTCTGGAAACGGCGACGAAATCCTGCGACTCTCGGGGGCTCACCGCGTGGTTCAAGGCGTACGTGGTGGGAACGGTGCCGATCAGGATGAGCATGATCAAGCCCATGCCCTTTTGGCCGTCATTCGAACCGTGGAAGAAGCTGACGCCGGTGCAGGTGAGAATGAGGAGGCTGCGAATCCAGAATGGCGGCGGTTCGGTGCCTTCCGGAGCTTCGTAGAGCTTCTTGTTCTTGACGACGGCACGCAGCGCCATGAACAGGGTGGCGGCGAGTGCGAATCCGAAGATCGGAGAGAGCAAGAGCGACTTGCCGATGTTGGCGGCCTGAGCCCAATCGACGCCGGAGGTTCCACTGCGGGCGTTCATGAGCTGGTTGGCGATACCGACGCCGATGATCGAGCCGATGAGGGTGTGAGAGCTGGAAGCCGGGAGACCGAACCACCAGGTACCGAGATTCCAGAGGATGGCGGCGGTCAACAGGGCGAAGACCATGGCGAAGCCCGCGCCGGAGCCAACCTGCAAAATTAGTTCGACCGGGAGGAGAGAAACGATGCCGAAGGCGACCGCGCCGGTGGAAGTGACGACGCCGGCGAAGTTCCAGAAGCCAGACCAAACGACGGCGATCTGAGGATCCATCGAGTGGGTGTAGATGACGGTTGCGACGGCGTTCGCGGTGTCATGAAAACCGTTCACGAACTCGAAACCGAGCGCGACGAGGAGCGCGATTCCGAGGAGTACGTAGGGCCATGCGGCGGTGACGTGCGGGCCGGAAACGAGGTCGTGCGCGATGCTGGAACCGATGAAGATGATGCCGCCGATGAGTACGCCGGCGAAGATCAACATTCCAAGCTTGCTCGGTTTTTTGGCCAGCTTGTCGTGAATCGAATGTTTCGCGGGCGGCGCCGGTGCGATTGGGGGCGGAGGCGCTGTCGTTGCTGCTGCTCTCGCGGTTGCTGCTGAAGCCATAAGACTCCTGTCCGTCATAGAAATTTTGGGCCTCTGCGGATTCGAACCCTGTCGGGATGAGTGGGTTTATACGCAACAATTGTTACAGCGGAATGAATGTTGGAGGCGGGGTGGTTCAAGTGTCGCGACGAGCGAAGCCGGGTGAAAAGGGTTGAAGAAAGGTGTCTAGCGATTCCGGAACTTGTGGCGAGCGAGCGGCGACGGTTGTCAAGTTGTTGACAAAAATGCGGGTTCGGGGGAGGCTGTCGGCCTTATGAATCACCCGCATGTACTTTTGTTTGTGTTTCTTATTGGCGTTGTGACGGGGCTGCGATCGCTGACTGGGCCGGCGGTGACGTCGTGGGCGGCGCACTTGGGATGGCTGAGTCTGATTGGGACGCCGATGCGATTTATGTCGTCGATTATTACGGCGGCGATTTTTACGGTGCTGGCGGTGGTGGAGTTGGTGGCGGATAAGTTGCCGTCAACTCCAGCAAGGACGGCGGCAGTGGGGTTGAGCGCGCGGGTGGTGATGGGTGGGCTATGCGGTGCAACTGTTGCACTTGCGGGCGGGGAATCGATCGCGCTGGGAGTTGTGCTGGGCGCGGCGGGTGGAATTGCAGGAGCGTATGGGGGGTATCAGGTGCGGACGCGATTGGTGAAGGCGCTGGGAGTGCCGGATGTCGTGATCGCGGTGATTGAGGATATTGTGGCGATTGGGGGCGGGTTGTTGATCTTGGCGCGGGTGTAAGGAAGAGGATCCACCGCGGAGGTTGGCGGAGTTCGGAATCGGAGCGAGAGTTTCAGTTTATCTTCACCGGAAAAAGTTGCTGGCCAGTTGTTTTTCCTTCGCATCCAAAGATTTGACATTTTGAGTGAGGGACTCGCGATAGAGCTGGGCTGTGTTGGGTCTAGGCCCCGCGAACTGGGGACGATCGCGGCTAAAGGGTGGTTGTCGTTGTGGTTTGGGTGGAGTTGAGTTTAAACCCGCACCCTCTGAGTTCTGAGGGTGCGGCACCCAAGAGCCGCCATGTTCGTGGACATATCGCGGCGGCAGAATTGTGATCGGAGATGGCATGGCTTCTGATGAGCAATATAAGGCGATTGTGATTGGGTCGGGGCAGGGCGGGACGCCGCTATCGGAGGCGTTGGCGAAAGCGGGATGGCGCACGGCGCTGGTGGAGCGGGAGCATGTCGGCGGGACGTGCATCAACGAAGGGTGCACGCCGACGAAGACGATGGTGGCGAGCGGGCGCGTGGCGTATCTGGCGCGGCGCGGGGCGGACTACGGTGTGCGCACTGGTACGGTGCGGATCGACATGAAGCGCGTGCGGAAGCGGAAGCGCGACATTGTGAATAAGTTTCGTGGGGGCCAGCAGAAGGGCGTGGAGGGGACGAAGAATCTCGATCTGATTTTCGGACGAGGCGTCGTTCACGTCGGCGAAATCAATTCTTGTTACGGACAAAAAGGGGAAGCAGCGGACGCTGAGCGCGGAGTATTTTTTTATCAATGCGGGATGCCGGCCATCGCCGCCGCCGATCGACGGGCTTTCGAATGTTAAATATCTCGATAGCACTTCGGTGATGGAATTGGGCGAGGTGCCGAAGCATTTGGTGGTGATTGGCGGCGGGTATATCGGGCTGGAGTTTGGGCAGTTGTTTCGCCGGCTTGGGGCGCAGGTGACGGTGATCACGTCGGGCAAACAGTTGCTCGATCATGAGGACGAGGATGTCGCGGATGAAGTCGCGAAGATTCTGAAGCAGGATGGAATCAAGATTTTATTCGATGTGAACTACGAGCATGTGAAGTGTTCGGGCAAGGAGGTTGTGATCAAGAAGAAGGCTGCAAAGAGCGCGCAGACAATCAAATTTTCGCATTTACTCGTTGCGGCGGGAAGAAAGCCAAATACGGATTCGGTGAAGCCGTCGGTGGCGGGGATTGAGGTCGATCAGCACGGGTATATCAAGGCGAATGATCGACTGGAGACGAATGTTGGAAATATTTTTGCGATCGGGGATATCAAGGGTGGGCCGGCGTTCACTCATATTTCGTATGACGATTTTCGGATTATACGGACGAATGTTGCTCGAGAACGGAAACGCGAGCATCAAGGACCGATTGGTGCCGTACACGGTGTTTATCGATCCGCAGCTTGGGCGCGTGGGGATGACCGAGGCGGAGGCGCGTGCGACGGGGCGGAAGATTCGAGTGGCGAAAATGCAGATGACGAGCGTGGCGCGCGCGCTGGAGATCGATGAGACGCGCGGATTTATGAAGGCGATCGTGGACGCGGAGACAAATCAGATTTTGGGAGCGGCGGTGCTTGGGATCGAGGGCGGGGAAGTGATGGCGCAAATCCAGATTGCGATGTGGGGGAAGCTGCCGTTTACGACGCTGCGGGATGGGGTGTTTTCGCATCCGACGTTGTCGGAGGCGCTGAATAATTTGTTTACGTCGCACTTTCAGGATTGAGTTGAACTTCGTGCGAAGAGAACGCTAACGCAGAGACAGAGTTCACAGAGAAAGCTGGAGGCGCCCAAGATTAAACGACGGCGCCTCCATTTTTATTGGCTGCGCTCAGAAGATTCGGCCGATTTGGAAGAACCATTTGCGGTGGCCGGCGTCGCCGACGCTGCCGCCGAAGAAGAATGGGCCGATTGCTGTTTCTGCCAGGACGCCTAAATCTGCGTCGAGTGGGAACCGACTTTCGGGGAGCGGGAAGTCGAACATCTTCGCGGTTTCGAGAGAGCCGATCGCGTAAACCTTTTTGCCCAGGAAATTTGGGAGCGTCAGCAACTCGTGAAGGTAGCCGGTTCGAACTAAATAAAATTGATCGCCGAAAAGTTCGTTTGTTCCGTAGGCGCTCAGGTGTGTTGGACCGCCGAGAAAATAGAGTGGGAAGCCGCCGGGGTCGCGTCCGAAGGCGGTGCCACCGCTAAACGTGGCAAACAGAGATCCCGCGCTGGTGACTGGCAGGAAGCCTGAGATTGTTACGTCTCCGGCAGGGAATCCAGAAGTGGAATCCGGGTAGGAGTCGTACCAGTGGAAATTGGCGTTGAGCGTGTAGCCTTTACGTGGAACGACCGGGTCGTCGCCGTGGTCGATGCGGAATCGCACGCGCATATCTCCGACGCGACCACTAACTGAGCCGAACTCGGGCCGGCCCAGCCTCAACGAGGCATCGAGATAGCCAACCGAATAGCCTGCGCGAAGTTCCATGAAGCGGCTAAAGCCATAGCCGATGTCGATGCCGCCGTTGGCGCGGTCGAGTCCGTAGATCGCGATGGGATCGTTGCGAGAGTAAACGTGAAGTCCGGTTGAGCTGGCATCGACATGCGGAGAGAAAAACCAGCGGCTCGTCGGATTGAATGGGCGATAGAGTTCGGTCGCGAGGCCGTACGTGTTCCCGAAGAGGAAGTCCGTTCGCCACTCGGAGCGATAACCCGCAACATCGAGAAATGTGAGTCGCGCAGCCTGCGTGAAGGTCACGTCTTTGCTTTCGGAGCCGTCGACTTCGAATCCTGGCTGTAGGGTGGGCGGGCCGAAAATTTGTTCGTGCAGGACGACGACGAGCACTTGCTGGCCGTCGTCGCGCGTTTCGACGCGGTAACCAGCGGTGTCGAATTTGCCGACTCCAGTCAGGCGAGTGAGGAAATTGTCGAGTTCGCGTTTGTCGAGCGGGTGACCGAGCAACGGGTGAAGGAATTTGAGGATTGGGCCTTGCGCGTTGGGTTGCACGCCGCGCACTTCGATCGACTGCGGGATGACGTTCTCGGTTTTTTTTCGCGCGTCGCGTTGCGCGATGAACTCTTGCCACTCCTGATCGGTGACTTTCAATTTGTCGAGAACATTTTGTTTTCCGTCGGCGGCGCTGCGGCCTTTCCGGATGATCGTCTCGTTCTTTTCGTAGTCGAGAGAAGTGAAATCCTTGAGGTCCACGCTGACCACCATGTCGGCGCCGGCGAGGCCGCGGATTTCGTTTTCGCGAATGACGACGTCGATCGAGCGGCCCAACACGCTGAACAGTGACTGGATATCCTTTTCGTTTGCGGGTGCGGTTTCGAGGTGGATTCCGACCACGATATCGGCACCCATTTTTCGGACCACGTCGGTAGGCAGGTTGCCGACCAGACCCCCGTCAACGTAGACGTGACCGTCCGTTCTAACGGGCGTGAATAAGCCAGGGATCGACATCGTTGCGCGCATCGCTATGGCCAGATCGCCGTCGGAGAAAATCACCTCTTTGCCGTTGACGAGATCGGTTGCGACGCAGCGAAACGGCGTGGGCAAATCGTCAAAGGATTTCAGTTGAGAGTAGGCAAGCGTTTCGTGATCAATCAGCAGGCCGATCCGTTGACCGGCATTTAGGCCGCCCGGTAACGTCAGCCCTTTTTTCAAACCAAGAATTAAGTAATTCGGGAGCGCACGCTGATCTTCCTTACGACGAAAGGAAAGATCGTCGTAGGGAGTTCGGCCGCCGATGATCGTGTCCCATTTCTGGTGGTCGACGATTTGCCGCAACTCTTCCGGACTTTTGCCGGTGGCGTAAAGACCGCCGACGAGTCCGCCCATACTCGTGCCGGCGATGTAGTCGATCGGGATGTGATGGTCTTCGAACCACTGCAGCACACCAATGTGCGCCAGGCCTAAGGCACCGCCGCCTTCGAGTGCTACACCGATTTTCAGGCGTTTTGTTGGCGAGTGAGATGCCGATTGAGTTTGAGATGGATCCGCTGATTGGTTTGAAGGCAACGGGTCACGCGCGGGCGGCGTCGGATTTTCTTGTGCGCTCGCGAGCAAAGGGAACAGCAACATAAGGCTCAAAATCCAACGCATCGGCGGAACCTCCTGAGTGGAGCGGAAAATGCGGGAGCGGCGATTCAGTTTCGCCTCCCGAGGCTTCGTAGGCAAGATGCGATGCGGTGCGTGTGCTGCGAAATGGCGGCGTGGCGGTTTGAAAAGGCGAGCTACAGCTGCTTCATTTCTACATTACAGAGCGCGGGGTTTGCTTCTTCGGCGGCGTCGCGTCCGCGATTGGCCAGGCCGACACCAAGCAGCACTAGCACACCACCTATCAGCAGAGACGTTGTGAGTTGTTCGTGGAGGAGCCACGCGGCGAGAACCGCGGTGAGCGGGCCTTGCGCGAGGAGCGTGACGGCTGTGACTGTGGCGGGGAGATGGCCGAGCGCGTAGGTGAGCGCGATGTAGCCGCCCAGTTGCGAGACCAAGCCGAGGCCGATCAGAGCGGCTAGCGAACGATGGTTGGGAATTGTTAGCGGCTCGCGCAAGACAAGATTAAAAACGAAGAGAAAGATTGTGCCGGAGATCGTTGCCAGACGGAGAAAGACGAGTGTGCTGGTATGCGCGCGGATGTTTTCTGTCGCGAGCAGATAGACGGCGAAACAGGCGGAGGCGATGAGAGCCATGAGATCGCCAGTGCCGAGATGAAGGTGGCGGGTGAGGTCGGTCCAGATGATGACGAGTGAGCCGGAGAAGGCGAGCGCGAGGCCGGCCCAAAATGCAGCGGAAGGGCGGCGCTTGAAGGCGAGCCAGGTGATGAGGCCGACGAAGATCGGTGTTTGGTTGCCGAGGAGCGTGGCGTTGCCGGCAGACGTGCGGATGATGGAGGTGTTGTAGAAGGCGAGATCAAGCGCGAAGAAGAGGCCACCGATGGCAATGATCGCGAGCGTTCGTACGCTGACGCGCGGCGTGCGCCAGTCATAGAGCCACGTTGGGATGAGCAATAAGGAAGGGAACAACATGCGATAGAGGGCGGAGGCGGGGCCGGGGATGTCGGTCCAGCGGACGAAAATAGCGGACCAGGAGATGCAGATTACGCCGGCGATGAGGGCGAGATAGGGGAGCGGGCCGAGTTGTTGGCGGGATGAGGCTGCTTGAGAGATGTTGTGGCTCCTGGAATTTTTCGCGAGCGAGCGGCGAAGAAACTTGTTGTGAACAGTATGGCATGTGAAAGGCGAATCGATCGGGTCCGAGGCTCGAAGCGGTGCGAGTCAGCGCAACCAATTTGTCGTCAGGATACGGAAAAAAGCGGTTGAGTGGTGCGGCCGAGAACTTGCCAAGCTGGGGCGCAGCAGTGCTGCGCCCGTACGAGGACGAGGCAAGACCCGTCGGTTCGCGTTGACCAGTGCGCGCGTTTTCGCTCCATCGGACTGCGTCTTAGGGTTTGTCGGGGCTTTCGACTCCACCGCCACTGCCGCCGCCATTGCTACCGCCGGATTTTGACCCGTGCGCGAGGAAGATGACCGCAGCGGCCGCGCCTGCTCCGGCGACAATTCCGATTTTTGCGAATTGACTGGTGCCTTTGGACTGGCGCGGAGTGGTGCATGTTTTGTGCACGTGCGATTGGTGATAGGCGGGATCGTCGGGCGAAATAAAACTTGCGGCAGAGATAACGGCTTGTTGCGGGAGAACTTCGTACGATTCCTTTTCGGCGACGACGTGGGTTTCGGCGCCGGCGATGACGGTGAGGTCGCCGGTGATGGCAGTGACGTTAATCTTGCAGGGCGAATAGACGGTGACCTGGCCGGTCGCGGGTGCGTCGCCTTGGGGAGTGACTCGGACGTCTGATGCGACGATTTCTACGACGTCGGCATTGTCGCGGCGGAAGGTGAGCGTGCCGCTGCTCAGTTCGGCAACGGAGCCTTTCGCGCCGTGGGATGAGTAGAAACGGCCTTGGCTGTTGGCGGCGAGACTGTAGCGCGAATTCGCGATGCGGATATCGGCAGAGCCGCTGACGTCGGTGCTGATTTCTTCACCCGGGAAAATGCTGGCGCCTTCGGTGAGCGAACTTTGGCGGACGTGAGCGAGATTCGCCTGGAGCACGACGCCCAGCGGCGTGTCCTGCGCGGATGATAGAGGGGCGAAGGCGAGAGATGCGGTCGCGAGAATGCATCCAAGCCTTGTCCCCAGGGTGCTGCTCAAGGGCCGGCTCCGTTTCAAGAATGGCTAGGCTATAGAGTCCGATGAATTCGGGGCGTGGGATAGCGTTGTTCGGGGAGTGTGTGTCGAACCGCGAACAGGGTTTCCTGGTAGTGACTTGTCGGCGGCGATTTGCCGATCCCTATTTATAAGTGGCGACGACTTCGCCGTTGACGATTTTTAGGTCGGACATGTCGGCAGGGAGTTTGAATTTTTCCCGGTTCTCGGGATTTTCGAGGATGTGGCGCATCGCGGATTGCAGCGCGGACGGTGGGAGCGGGAGCGAGCCGATCTGACCGGAGACAGGTTCGAAATTGAGGTAGCCGTTCTCGGCGTTGAGTTTGCCTTCGAGCTGGAGCGTGACGTCTTTGCCATGCATGTCGAAGACGACGTAGGCGCGGACGTGGTCGTCGACTAACTCAACTTTTACGTCTTTGACTTGGGACCGGACTTGATCGATTTGCTCGGCGGTCGTGCCGGCGGGAACGGGCGCGTCGAGGCCGTTGCCAGAAGACGCTGCGTTCGGCGATGAACCGGTTGGGGACGGAGCCGCGGCTTGCACCGTATTCGGTGTTGCTGACGTCGCGGCTGCTGCACGAGCTTCTGGTGAGTCAGGATTCGCTGCGATGTCGAGATGGGAAAGCAGGTAGGAATTTAGCTCGGTTTGGTCCATGCGCATCTCGGCGGGTTGACCGGCGGAGACGGCTTGCTGGACTGCTTCGAATTTCTGTTCGACGCGCGCGGCGGCTTGGGGGCTGGTTTTGATGGTGGGCGGGGGAGTCTTGTGCAGGACCATCGCGATGGTGATCGCGGCGGTGATGTAGGTGGTCCAACGGATCACGCGGAAGATGATGCGCCACGGGGCGGTCTTCGGCGGCGTGTGGGCGGGAGTCCAGTCGGGGGCGTTTTGGGTGCCGGGCATGGTGTGCTCCTGACACTTAAGTTAGGGGTTAGAAACGAGTTGCGGCAATAGGACTGAGGGGCAGGTGTGATGGAAACGTGATCCGTGTCCCGAGGACCGCGCTACGCGAAGTGCCCGTCGGGAGTTGAGGTGGACGAGGATCGATCCGGGTTGGGTTAGGGAAAAACCGCACCCTCTAGAAACTGAGGGTGCGGCACCCTGGATCAATTTGTGGCGAAGGTTAGAGTTCGCGCAGGGCTACGGCTACGGGCCTAGCAGCGGCGCGGATTGCTGGAGGAAGGCCGCCGATGATGCCCATAACCAGGGCGAAGACGATGCCGCCGAGGAGGAGTCCCCCGGTGATCTTGAAGGCGAAGGCCATGTTGCTGAAGGTTTGCCAGTTCATCGTGGCGGTGGTTAGGCCGTTGAGCGGCAGAACCGCGATACAGCCGACGGCTCCGCCTACGAATGAAATGATCAGGGCTTCGATGACGAAGGAGAACACGACGGCGGCGGCGCCGAATCCGAGCGCGCGCATGGTGGCGATTTCGCGGCCGCGTTCGGCGACGGCGGAATACATCGTGTTGAGCGCGCCGAAGATTGCGCCGATGGCCATCACGCTGGCGACGAGTCCGCCGAGAACCGTGATGAGTTGTGTCATGCGCGTCGATTGCTTCGAGTAATAGTCGATCTCGCGGCTGACGTCCACGCTGAGGCGCGGGTCGGCGGTGACGGCATCTTTAAATTGTTGCAAAGCGTTCGGAGACGTCAGGTGAACGGTGACCGACTGAAACACGTTGCTCGGTCGCTTGTAGACGTCATCCAGCACGCGCGCATCGGTCCAGACTTCGGAATCGAACGCGCTTCCGCCGGCATCGAAGACGCCGACGACTTGCCAGTGGCCGCCGCCGAAATTAACGGTGTTGCCGAGAGTCAAACCGGAGTAGGTGCCGTTTGCATTCTTGCCGACGACCAACTCGGATAGGCCGGGATTAAACATGCGGCCTTCGATGATCTTTACGTTGCGGCGGATGTTCATGACGTTGGCAGAAACGCCGCGGACTTGAACGTTGGCATCGGTGCCGGTCGATTTGAGAGGGAAGGGCGCGATGACGACGACTTCAGACGTGACGAGTGGAGCGCCGTCGGATCCACGAGCGACGCCGGGCGCGTCTTGCAAGATTTTGACTTGATCGAGAGCGACGCCGGACATCATTTCCGATGTGGCGCCGGCGCGCATGATGATGGCGTTGTCTGCGGAGCCCGATGCGACGAGCGTGGCTTTGAATCCACGGGCGAGCGAGAGCATTGCGATGAAGACGCCAACGGTGCCTGCGATGCCGAGTACGGCGACGATTGCCGACGTCCATCGAGCTTTGACGCTGCGAACGTTATAGATGACTGGAATCGCCATGTCAGACCCTCCGCAATGCGTTGACGACACGCATGCGCATCGCGCCGATGCCCGGCAGCAAACCGCTGACGAGACCGACTAACAGCGCGGTGCCAAGACCTACGCTCAAAATTGCAGGTGAAAGAATCAGTTCAGGCAACAGCCCATTGAGCGCCGACGCCAAGACGGGAATCGCACCCATGGCAAGCGCAAGGCCGATGAGGCCGCCGAAAAGGGAAATCAGCAGCGATTCGGCCAGGACGAAAAAGAGAATTTTGCGGTCGCTGAAGCCGATCGCTTTGAGAGTTCCGAGTTCGCCGAAGCGTTCACGAACCGAGATGGCCATGGTGTTTCCAGTGACCAGCAAGAGCGTGAAGAAGACGACACCGCCGATCGAGAGGATGAGGAATTCGATGTTTCCGAACTGTTTCACCCAGCCTGCGGCGAAAGCGGATTCGGTTTCGGTCTTTGTTTCGAAATCGGAATTCGAAAAGAGATCATCGACCGCTTTTGCGATGCGCGGAGCGTCGTCGGGATTCTGGATTTTGAAAACGTACCAGCCGACGCGATCTTTGAAGGTCTTCGGCACGCCTTCTTCGAAAGCGTCCCACTGAAACCAGAACTGGCTTTCGTCGCCGCCTGCCTTCTCGGAATGATAGATGCCGTCGAGATTGAAATCCCAAGTGTTCGCGCCGCCGAAGATGGTTGTCTTGATGGGGATTTTGTCGCCGATTTTCCACCCAAATCGCGCGGCGGTTTTTGCGCCGGCAATCGCGCCCTGGCGATCTTTCACAAAGTTGGCCCACTGATCGTCGGGAACTTTGAGTTCCGGTAGAACGATGCGCTGATTTTGAGGATCGATGGCGAATTGGGGGAAGAAGTTCTTTTCGTCCTGGTAGACGCCGCCGAACCAGTTGTTATGCGTGATCGCAACCACGCCGGGGATGCGCATGATCTTGTCTCTGTAATTCAGCGGCAACGGCTGAATGATCGAGGTGCGATTGATGGTGATGAGACGATCGGCGCCGGCAATGTCAGCGCCGCGACCGAACGCGCCTTTCACGACCGCAAGAAACGAAAAAAGGAACAGCGCGACGGCGAAGGAGCCGACGGTCAGGATCAGGCGAACCTTCTTGCGAAAGAGATTCGCGAAGATGAGCGAACTGAATTTCACGCGGCACCTCCCGCATACGCGTTCTGTTGTACCTGGCCGGCTTCGACGAGCAATCCTTTCTCGAGATGGAGCTCGAGATCGGCGAGCTTGGCGACGACGGGATCGTGGGTGACCATCAGCACGGTCTTCCCGAATTCCTTCACCAAGCGAATGATCAAGTTCATGATTTCGTCGGCGCTCTTGCGGTCGAGGTCGCCGGTCGGCTCGTCGCAGAGAAGAAAGGTCGGGTCGGCGACAATGGCGCGGGCGATGGCGACGCGCTGCTCCTGTCCCCCGGAAAGCTGACGAGGATAGTGATTCATGCGCTCGGCGAGCCCGACGACGCCGAGCGCGGTTTCAACGTGGCGGCGGCGCTCGGACTTCGAAAGTTTGGTGAGCAAGCAGCGGCAGCTCAACGTTTTGAAATGCCGTCAGTACGGGAATCAAGTTGTACATCTGGAAGATGAAGCCGACGTGGCGCGCGCGCCACTGTGTGAGCTTGGCGGCGGACATGTTGGTGACTTCGTCGCCGGCGACGCTGATGCTGCCGCGCGTCGGGACGTCGAGACCGCCGAGAAGATTGAGCAAGGTGGTCTTGCCCGAGCCGCTGGGGCCCATGAAGGCGACGAAATCGCCTTTGTCCACGTCGAGGTTCAATCCCTGGAGAACGTGGATCTCTTCGCCACCGCGCTTGTACGTCTTGTCGAGGCCACGAACCTGAATGAGGCTGTTTGATCTGCCGGTGCTGTCCACTCGAACCATTTGAAGAGCTCCTGAAGTGCGTGTATCTGAATTACGTTGCGATGAGCTAATTTATTTCGATTTCCTACGTTAAATCTTTAGACGAATCTGTTTGGCCGATGGCGCGCTGCTTCTTGGCCGCTATTTTTTGCCGGGCTACTTCTTGACCGCCACACTTTGGCCATCGCGAAGATCGGTCGGGCCGCTAGCGACAACGGTGTCGCCCACGACTAGCCCCGCCATGATTTCGACATCCGAGCCGCGAGTTTCGCCAACCGTGACGGCGCGGCGCTCGAGTTTGTCGTCTTTCACGAGGAAGACGACCTTCTTGCCGGCGTCGTCGTGAATCGCGCTTTGTGGGACGAGCGCGGCGGCTTGAGCGGCTTTTGCAGCGTCGGCCGGTTTCGGCGCATCGCCCAGGAACGTCACCTTGATGCCCATGTCTGGCAGGATGCGCGGGTCGAGCTTGTCGAACGAAATGCGCACCTTGACTGTGGCCTTCTGGCGATCGGCGGTTGGGATGATCGTGCGAACGTGGCTGGGGATTTCCCAGTCGGGATACGCGTCGAGAATCGCGGTGACTTTTTGGCCGTCGTGGACGCGCGCAATGTAGGACTCGTTGACGTCCACTTCGATCTCGTTGGACTTCATGTCAACGACCGTGGCGATACCGGTGCGCGTGAAGCCGCCGCCGGCGGAAATCGGGCTGACCATTTCGCCGACCTGCGCGTCTTTGGACACGACGATCCCGCCAAATGGCGCGCGAATCGTGCAGTTGTCCACGGCTTGCTGTGCCTCGGCGATACGAGATGTGGAAGCTGCGACCTGCGTTTTAGCGAGATCGATCTTGGCCTTGAGGCTGTCGGCGTTCATGTTCGCGATGTCGAGCTGTTCCTGCGTTTGCACACCGGCTTTTTGAAGCTGGTCGGCGCGGTGCAATTCGATGTTGGCGTTCTTGAGTTGAACTTGAAGATCGGCGATGCCGGCCTCGGTCGATTGTTTATCGGCTTTGGCGGATGAGAGCGCTTTCTGCACGTCGGAATCATCAAGCGTGGCCAGAAGCTGACCCTCTTTCACGACGGTACCTTCGTCGAAAAAGACGCCGGTGACGCGGCCGGTGATTTTTGCGGCGATGGTGGCGCGGCGGCGCGGAGTGACGTAACCGCTGGCGTTAAGCAGTGCTTCGCGGCCACCGGCACCGACCGGTTTGTGAACTGTGGCGACCGTAACGACGGGCTTGCTGTTCCAGAAGGCGTAAACTCCGCCGGCAATGCCCCCGAGGATCACGAGAATACCGAAGAAAATCGCCAGGCCTTTGCCGACCTTGCTGCCATGGCGCTGACCGTCATGGATGCGCAGAGATCCCAGGTCATGTTGCGAAGTACTCATTGGTGTGGCCATTAGCCAGACTTCCTTCGAAGAGGGGTTCACACAGAGATTACGCATCGAGGACGCCAGAAATTTCACGAATCTCGTGTGAGGGAACGGCTGGGGGTAGTTTAGCCGAAAATTTGGGAAAACGAGCGGGGAAGTGGAGATGTCGAAGGATTGATCGGACGGTATCTGGGCAGACCACAGCCGGGAGCTTGACGGCGGGAAACGTTATCTGTATGAATGACTCGAATTAAAACGGTTTAAAGAACGAGGCGGTGCTCGATGTTCGGTTCGACCAAGCGCATGGCGTGGCGGGTTTTGGCTGGCGTGTCGGCGGTTATGGCCGGGGCGGTGAGCGGCGGTGCGGTGTTCGCGCAGACGATTCACGTTGACGCGGCTCCGACTCATACGACGAACACAATTGTCCCCACGGAGGCGTTGGGTGCGGGCATTGATCGCCTGCCCTACGGCGCTTCCGACAAGCTGCTGACCGACGAGAACATCGAAAAGGTGCTGTCGGCTGGCTGGCAGACGGTAACGTATCGACAGAACACCGAGTTGCATATGGAGGCGTGGCACTGGAATCCGGAGGGGAAGTGGAGCGATCCGGCAGGGCGCGGATATTTCGTTGGGAATGCGGAGCCAGGAGCGGCGCCGATTCGGCATTCGTATGGGTATCCGCTGCCGCATCGTGGGGTGACGCGCGACGACGGCACGGACACGGAGGGCTATTCGCGGCTGACGGATGGGAGTCTGGATTCGTATTGGAAGAGCAATCCGTATTTGACGCAGGGGTTTACCGGCGAAAGCGACGCGATGCATCCGCAGTGGGTGTTTCTCGATCTGGCGAACTCGATTCCAGTGAGCGCGATTCGAATCGCGTGGGCCGAGCCGTACGCGGTGAACTACGAGGTTCAGTATTGGACGGGCGATGATCCGATCAAGAAGCCGACGCTCGGCGTGTGGGTGACTTTCCCCGGCGGAGCGGTGCGCGAAGGGAAGGGCGGCAGCGCGATTTTGCAACTCGCCGACCAGCCGATCGCGGTGCAGTGGGTTCGAATTTTGATGCGCCAGTCTTCGAACACATGCGACACGCATGGCTCGGCGGACAAGCGGAACTGCGTTGGCTATGCGATTCGCGAGCTCTATCTTGGCACGACGACGGCGGACGGAAAATTTCACGATGTGATTCGGCATACGTCGGATCAGGATCAGACGGCGACGTATTGCTCGTCGGTTGATCCATGGCATACGCCCGAAGATTTGGATGAACGTGCCGGCGAGCAGCTTGGCCTGGATTATTTCTACGCGAGCGGCGTGACCCGCAAGCTGCCGGCGATGATTCCCATCGCGATGATTTACAACACTCCGGAAGATGCGGCGAATGAACTCGCGTACGTCGCGAAGCGAGGCTATCCGGTTTCCTATGTGGAGATGGGCGAAGAGCCCGACGGCCACTACACGCCGCCCGAAGATGATGCCGCACTCTACATTCAATTCGCCGCGGCGCTGCATCGCGTCGATCCGAAATTGAAACTAGGCGGACCCGTTTTCACTGGACAGAACAAAGACATCGAGACTTGGGCCGACGCGGAAGGAAGAACATCGTGGACGCGGCGCTTCGTCGATTATTTGAAGGCGCACGGGAAGCTGGACGATCTGGCGTTTTTTCCGTACGAGCACTATCCGATTGAGCCGGGAAAAATCGCCTGGAGCAGCTTGTACGACGAGCCGTATCTCGTCACGCACATCATCGATGTGTGGAAGCAGGACGGCGTCCCGGCAAATGTTCCGCAGATGATCACGGAGTCGAATATTTCGTGGGTCGATTCCGAAGCGTTTGTCGATGTGTGGGGAGCGCTGTGGCTCGCGGATTATGTCGGCGCGTATTTAAGCGGCGGCGGAAAAGCCGTCTACTACTTCCACTATCTGCCGCTGGGAATCGGCCATGGGCACAACGGATCGCAAGGCACGTTCGGAATGTTTTCGGCGGATCGAGAGACGCGAAAAATTATTCAGCCGCTCTCTCAGTATTTTGCGAGCCAGTTGATCAATCTCGAGTGGGTGCAACCGGGCAACGGCGAGCACAAGTTGTTCGCCGCGACGAGCGATGTGATGGACGGCGCGGGCCACAACCTTGTGACGGCATACGTAGCGCTTCGGCCGGATGGGCAGTGGTCGGTGATGGTGGTGAACAAGGACCAGGAAAACGCGCACGAGGTCAAGATTTCCTTCGATGGCGCCAAGAACGCTCCAAACAGCGGGAGCAGCTCAGAGGTTGGCTTTGCCGGACCGGTGGACGTCGTCACCTTTGGCGCCGCGCAATATCAATGGCACGCGTCACCGACCGGCGGCCACGCCGAGCCAGACGGCCCAGCCGCACGCTCGACCATAAACGCAAGCGTCGCGACAAAATTCACGTTGCCCGCAGCCTCGGTCACCGTGCTTCGAGGCAAAATCGCGAAATAGCCACCAAACACCGGCGGACCAAACCCGCTGATATCACCACCCACCCTCAGTAAACGCCCGACGAGCGCCGACCGAGGCCTAAATGTGCTATGTTGCTGTGCGGTCCGGAGAGCGTTGATGAAGAGTCTGTTCGTGGGGAACCTCAATTTTCAAACAAGCGAAGGCGAGTTGCGTGCGCTTTTTGAGCCATTCGGCGCAGTGACGCGCGTGCATATGGCGATGGATCGCGAAACAGGACGAGCGCGCGGATTTGCGTTCATCGAAATGCCCAACGATGAAGAGGCGGCCAAGGCAATCGCAGGCCTGGATGGAACGATGAACGGCGGCCGGCAGCTCAAGGTGAACGAGGCGCGTCCCCGAGGCGAAGGCGGTCCTCCGCGCGGCGGAAATCGTGGTGGCGGTGGCTTCGGCGGAGGCGGAAACCGCGGCGGTGGTGGATACGGCGGCGGCAATCAGGGCGGCGGCGGTGGCGGCGGAAAAGGCAAAGGCGGCGGGCGCGGCCGCGATCGATTTTCGAACGAAGACTACAGCGAGTCGGTTCGCCAGCCGCGCGAACCGCGCTGGTAGCGGCTCACGCTGACAGACAACTCCAACAAACACAACAAAACGTGGTCCCTTGGTGAAACAAGGGATATGCACGCCGGCTAAAGTCTTTGGGTTTACCGCGGCGGAAAATGGCTGGTTGCAATTTCCGTAACGGCGGGTGCTCTGCGCATCAATTTCGCAACGACTGCGCTTTACACCACCACAAAGACTCCTGCGACGGGTCCAACCACTACACTTCGTTATCAACTTCTATT
The DNA here is from genome assembly GCA_963785605.1 of uncultured Acidobacteriota bacterium. Lineage (GTDB taxonomy): Bacteria > Acidobacteriota > Terriglobia > Acidiferrales > UBA7541 > Acidiferrum. The sequence goes on from CAWAWE010000002.1 coordinate 242,497, forward strand.
ACAGTAACAATCTAACGCGTGGGCGCAATCTCAAGCTGATCGCCGATTTTCGTGCCCGAGCGATAAATCGTGTGTGGAGGAAGCTCCAACACGCTCGTCGCCTTGAGTGACACCTTCGAGATACGGAACGGACGCACATATTCCTCGACGTAGACAACTTCTTTGTCCTTGCCAATGAAAATGAGGTCGATCGGGAAGAGCATTCCGATCGTATGCACGCCGCGCGACGGAACAATCCACAAGCCTCGGCCGAGCTGAGCCCATCGCCGCGTTTTTCCGAGAAGCCCGACGAGCCGACGAAGATAGCTGTCGGCAAGCAGAGCCTCCGTTGCGACGAAGGTCTCGCGCGTCTTGTTATAAACGTACAGCGAACTGGAATGACCGTTTGTCGTGGCCATGGATCTACCGCCCTGCTCCCGTGATGCTGGTATCAGACAAAGCTATAATGGCTATTCAATCGACTTGCGTTTACGGCGCCAGATAATGACGAACAGCACGAGAACGGCGAGCGCTCCCGCAACGACGCGAATCAGAGTTACGTTATCCATTGCACTTCTCCTTTCCAGCATCTCGGTCCTGCCGTAAATTTCGCAGGCTTACGAGTTTGCTGCGATCAATGCCCTAGTGCCGGCATCAACTGCCGGAACAGCGTGATCACAGCAGGGCCCAAAATCACCACCATTAAGGCGGGGAAAATGAAAAAGATCAGCGGCGGCACCATCTTGACCGTCGTCTTCGCGCTCATTTCCTCGGCGCGCTGCCGGCGCTTGGTGCGCAGGTCGTCGGAAAACACACGCAACGACTGAGCGACGCTGGTGCCGAAGCGATCGGTCTGCACCAACATCGCGACCAGGCTCTTGATGTCTTCCAGGCCCGTGCGGCGAGCGAGTTCGCGCAGCGCTTCGATACGCGTCTTGCCGATGCGCATCTCCAGATTGACGAGCTGCAACTCTTCGCTCAACTCGTGATGCGTGATGCGCAGCTCTTGCGAAACCTTCATCAATGCTTGATCGAGCCCGAGGCCCGACTCCACGCAAATCACGAGTAGATCAAGGCCGTCCGGCAAACCCCGGCGAAGCTTGGCTTGGCGCGCATTGACCCGCCACGTCAGGAACATGTCCGGGAAAAGATAGCCAAGCGCGAGCGCGACCAGCGGAAGCATGATCGGATTCCACTTGTACGCGCCGGTTATAAAAGTGAGGCCGACGAACACGATCGGCGTGAGGATCTTGAATCCGCGCATCGCCGCAAGCGCATTGCTGGTGCGATAACCCGCACGCAAGAGAAGCAGCTGCGTACGCGGCGTTCCTGAAGCTTCGCCGCCCGGAACCATTTTGCTCAAGCCGGCGAGCGTATTCCGCACATTCTCTTTCTGCTTTTCGACGAAGCTGTCTTCCTCGACTCGTGGCGCCGCGGTGTTGGCCATTCGCGAAAGGCGTTCGGCGACAGCGCCTCCCTGCGACGAGAACGCATAGAACACGGCAGCCAGCACGCCGAAAGTGGCGAGAAACGTCAGCGCTGTGATTGCCCAAAGCATTTGCCTAAGACTCCTCACTCGAACGAAACTCGAAACTCGAAAGTCGAAACTCGAAACTCGAAACTCGAAACTCGAAACTCGAAACTCGAAACTCGAAACTCGAAACTCGAAACTCGAAACTCTCTAAACCTCGATGTGAATAATCTTCCAGATCACCAGCGAGCCGACGACCTGCATGATTCCGGCGACGGTCAGCGCGAGCAGCCCCTTGGGATCGTGAAATAGGATCCCGATGTAGGCCGGATTCATCACCATCAGCACAATCATCATGAAAACCGGTAGCGCGATCAGGATGCCGGCCGTCAAGCGGCCCTGCGCGGTTCGCACGCGCACTTCGCGATAAATTCGGAAGCGGTCGCGGATCACGCGCGAGAGTCCATCGAGAATCTCGGCGAGGTTGCCGCCCGTTTCTTTCTGAATGAGCAGCGCCGTCACAAAAAAACGTACGTCGATCGACGGAATCCGCTCCGTCATATTCAGCAACGCATCGCGGAGCGGCAGACCGAAGTTTTGCTCCTCGAACGTCGTGCGAAATTCGCTCGCGATCGGGTCCGGCGACTCTTTCGCGATCATTTCGAGGCCGGTCGTGAAAGCGTGTCCGGCGCGAACCGCTCGCCCGAGCAAATCCAGCGCCTCAGGGAATCGCTCCTCGAACGCGCGAAGCCGTTTCTGCCGCAGGTACATCACGACCCCGTAAGGAACCGCACCCAGCAACAGACCGAGCAAAATACCGACCGGAAACACCGGAATGAAGAGTCCTGAAGCGATCATCGTGCCCAGGCCCAGGCACGCGCTGATCAAAATAAGTTTGCCAGCCTTCATCGAGAGCCCGGCCTGCGAGATCCGCTCCTGCAACTGCACCGACCAGGACCAATGCAACATCAGGCGATGAACCGCCGGCACGCTGCTCAACATTTCGTCGCGCGCCAGCTTCAGGCCCATCGACACGTCGCCACGGCGCTCCGCCTTGCGCACCGCATCCATGCGGCGGCGCACAACTTCTTGCTTGGTGTCGCCTCCGATCATCGTCCAGATACCGAGGAAGATGACGATGACGATCAGGAATGTGAGCGCAAATACGAGCAAGCCCATAGCGAGTCCTTTACAGCGAGTAGCCTTTCACCGTGCCATCGAGATAAAACCGTGTCTTCACGAGAACTCCGCGTGCTGGAAATCGAACATCGAGATCGGCAGATGAATGCCCGAAACTTGCAACTTTTCCGCAAACTTCGGACGAATTCCCGTCGGCACAAATTCGCCGGAAACCTCGCCGTTGTCGCGAATACCCTTTTTGCGAAAGATGAAAATGTCTTGCATGGAGACGATGTCGCCTTCCATGCCCGTGATTTCAGAGAGCGCGATCACTTTGCGCGTGCCGTCACTGAACCGGCTGACTTGGACAACAACGTCAATCGCCGAAGCGATCTGCCGGCGAATCGCGCTGTCGGGAATATTCAAGCTGCCCATCGCCACCATGGTTTCCAGGCGGCTCAAGGCGTCGCGCGGCGTGTTCGCGTGAATCGTGGTGAGCGATCCGTCGTGGCCTGTATTCATGGCCTGCAACATGTCCAACGCTTCTTCGCCACGAACCTCACCGACGATGATGCGGTCAGGACGCATACGCAAACAGTTGATGACGAGTTGTCGTTGTTGAATCGCGCCCCGGCCTTCGATGTTCGCTGGGCGCGTCTCCAAGCGAACGACGTGGTCCTGGTGAAGCTGCAATTCCGCCGCGTCTTCCACAGTGACGATGCGCTCGCGGTTCGAAATGTACGACGACAGAACGTTGAGGAACGTCGTCTTGCCGGCGCCCGTACCGCCCGAAACGAGGATGTTGAGCCTCGCCTTGACGGCGCCGCGCAACAGCTCCAGCATCGGCTCGGTCAGCGTGTTGTTTTGCAGCAAGTCTTCCGAGGTCAGCGGATCGCGCCCGAAACGCCGAATTGAAAGGCATGGCCCGTCCACGGCGAGCGGAGGAATAATCGCGTTGACGCGCGAGCCATCGGCCAAGCGCGCATCGACCATCGGCGACGATTCATCGACGCGTCGTCCAACCGCGGAAACGATGCGATCGATGATGCTCATCAAGTGAATGTCGTCCCGGAACTGGATCGACGTCATCTCGAGCATGCCGCGACGCTCGACGTAAACGCGTTTGTGCGTGTTGACCAAAATATCCGACACCGTCGGATCGGCCAGCAGCGGCTCCAGCGGCCCCAGCCCGAAAACTTCATCCAGAACCTCGGTCGCCAGGCGTTCTCGCTCTTGCAGGTTCATCGGCGTCGATTCGCCGACGACGAGCGCTTCCAAGATTTGCGTCACTTCGCGGCGTACATCGTCGCGATTTACTTCGGTCAAGCGGTCCAGATTCAACTTCTGAATCAGCTTGCGGTGAATCGCTGCCTTAACGGCGCCAAAGTCGGTGCGTGTAACTTGTGCGGGTAGCGGTTGCGGGGGCATGAGCTACGTCACCGTTTCGCCGGGAACGAGAAAAATCCACCCAGCGAGCCTTTCTTTGGAGGATGCGCCACATCGAGACCTGCGAGCTGTCCCGCGATCTGTCGATAGCGGCTGCCGAGTGCGTTGTTTCCGTTTTCGTGCATCGGCGTGCCGAGATTGATGGCGTTGCTCGCCATCCGGAAGTCATTGGGAAGGCAAGCGAATACAGGTCGGTTGATGTCTTTCTGAATGCCCTTGAGAACTTCTTCGTCGCCCTTGTGCCAGCGATTGATAATCACCCGCGCGCGATCGAGTTCGATGCCGAAGCCCTTCAGTGCGAGCAATCGGCGTTCGAGCGTCCATAGCGCCGGAACGTTCGCTTCGGCCACGATCAGAATCATTCGCGCCATCCGCAGAATCGAGCTCCACTCCGACGAAAACTGCGAGCCCATATCGACCAACACCATGTCGAAATTGTTCTGCGCGACGTTCACGACGCGATCGAGCATTGGCACCGGAATCGTCTGCCATTCTTCAGGCTGCGTTGCGCCGCCCAGCACTTCGAGCTTCGTCTTATGGCGCGTCATCAGTCCCGCGAAGAAGTGGCTGTCGAGACGGTCCAGATTGTCCACCGCGTCTCGCACCGTAAACTTTGGATGAAGATCGAGCAGCAGATGTACGTTGCCGAGCGGATTGGCGAAATCGAGCAGCGCGACATGCTTGCGCGCGTAATTCGCGAGCTGCACGCCCACGTTGACTGCCACTGTCGTTGTCCCGACGCCGCCTTTCGACCCCATCACCACGATCAGACGATCCAGCGACGAACGGTCAGTGTTGCCCTCGAGGTCCTTCGAGAAGCGCGCCAGAATATCTTTTAGCGAGCGCGGATCGACCGGCTTCGCCATAAATTCCTGCACTCCGGAACGCATCGCTTCCAGCAAAAGTTGGTGATTCGGCGGAACGACGGAAGAGCATGCGACCAGCTTGACCGCGGGCCGTGCTCGATGGATCTGCGCACACAATTGAAAATATGGTTCCGGATCGCGCGCGAGATCCAGAAAAACCACGTCCGGCATTGCGTCTGGCGATTCGGGCAGCTTATCGGCGGGGACCGACCATTGCTTGACCGACCTGACCAGGCCTGTTTGTTCGAGACAAGCCAGCAACTGCGCGGAACTGGCCATGTCACCGCTTGCGATCGCTACTGTCAGCATCAACCGTTCTTCCTGACTCCCCTATGAGCCTTTATTGAGATTGTGCAGCCCTCAGTTCTACAAACCGGTTCTACAGCAACTACTCACCGGTCTATTGATGCACACCAACAGAAGCGGGCGTGCCCGGCACCGGTTCACCCTTCGCGGGCGCACCCATTGTCGGTTGCAAAAACGGATCCGGATACTTCAGGTTCGGTGTCGGTTCGCCCACCGGAACCGGATGTACGATATGCGGCGTTACGACAATCACGAGCTCGTTCTTGCTGCGATTCAAAGTCTTGCTCGTGAACAGCTTCCCGAGGATCGGAATGTCACCGATGCCCGGAATCTTCTGCATCTGTTCGGTCACGCGGTTGTCCATCAAGCCCGCGATTGCGAAGCTCTGACCGTCCGTCAAGCTCATGTCGGACTCGACGCGATTGGTCGCCAGCGCTGGAATGACGAAGCCTTGCAGCGTCAGGGCGTTGGTGAAGTCAAGTGAGCTGACTTCGGGCTTTACCTTGAGATGAATCAGGCCGTCAGGCGTCAGCGTCGGAGTGAAGTTCAACCGGACGCCGAACTCCTTGAATTGAATCGTGATGCCCGCGAAACCACCGCCGCCACCCGTCGATTGCAGAATCGGAAAGGGAAACTCACCGCCGGCCAGGAAGCTCGCGTCTTTCCCCGACTCAGTCATCAGGTTCGGTTCCGCGAGAATTTCCAAAACGTTTTGCTCTTGCAACGCTTTGATCGTCGCCGCCAGGTTGATGTCGGGACGGAAAATGAAGATGTTGAGTAGGTCGCTGATGCCGAGCGCGCTACCCGTCGACGGCGTGGTGCTTACACCGTTTTGCGTGGTGAGTTGCGGGGGCGCGAATTGCTGCGTCGAAATGGTGCCGATGTTTTTACCGCCGGGCAGTCCCAGAATGTTGATTCCGAACTGGCTGATGAGCGCGCGGTTCACTTCAGCGAACCGCACCTGGAGCAGAATCTCGCCGTTTGGCGTGGTCGGCACTTGCATCAGGCTCGTGACCTTCGGTGCGACGCCCTTCACGATTTCCAGAATCTTGTCGGCGATTTCTTTCGACGAAATCTTCCCAGACAGCATCACGACGTCGCGTGATGTATCGAGGTGAACATCTTCGTTCGGGAAGACTTCGCGAATTTTTTGGCTCAGTCCGAGCACATCGATATCGACCGACACTTCGAACGACTGACTCTGATCCGTTTCATCCCAAACGATCAGCGAAACGCCGCCCGGAGTTCTGCCGTTCACCAAAACCTGATTCGTGCTGACAACGATCGCTTCCGCGACGGTTGGATCGGCGATCGACACGCGCTTGATGCGCGCTGGTGAAGTGATAACGATCGAGCGGCCCACGAGAAGATGTAATGTCTGCGGCGCTTCCGCTTCCATCGGCGCGTTGGCTGGAACCGGTGTGGGAGCTTGCTGCGGTGGAGGTGTCGCATTTTGCGCGGGTGCTTGTTGCGCAGCGGCCTGCTGCGCGAAGGCCGGCGTAACCGGAAGCGTCATCAGTCCTGCTGCAACGAGCGTCGCTGTACTTGCGAGCCGAGCAAACCTCGCTCTCTGGCGGTTCAACGAATCCTGTGCGGGCTGGTGGGGAATCATCCGTTGTCCTTGAGCTCTCATTGGTTTGGAAAGCTCTTGTTTTCGCGCTTGTTGCCGGTGATCACTTCAATCGTGTAAGGCGACGGTGGCGCAGGTGCCGCGGTCTTCACCGCCTTCTTGGGAGCCGGTGCCGCCTGTCCCGATGAACCTGAGAAAAGGTTGGCTTCCAGCACCGACGGCGGATCGACGCGCTTCGAATCGATGGTGTTGCGCAGAGCGAGCTGAATCTTGCCCTGCGTGCTGGCCATCGCCAGCCGCGCCGCATCTTCCGGCGAAACCAGCAGCGTGATCACCGGTACGGTTTGTGGCTTGCCTTCGCGGTCCTGCTCGATCTTCTGTCCCGCTGCAAGCACGCTGATATTTTCAAGGATCGTCCGTGTGATCGTGTCGTCTTCGGTGTGATTCTGTCCGACCAGTTTGCCGGTCACGAGCACATCGACCTTCGTCCCCGGCGTCACAAAGCCCGCCACGCCAACGACGTCATTCACCGCGACCGACATCGCGCGCATCCCTTGCGGAATCACGGCAGGCAGTCCCGCGCCCGCTTCCTTCGGCGCCAGCTTGCTGTCCAGAATCATCTCGTTCGCAGCCACCGGCGTAATCAGCGCGCGATTCGCAGCCGCATCAATGCTGTTGAACGTGCCTGCCACAGGTTGCCCCGACGGCCACGGAATCAATTTCAGATTGCTGGCATCAACGCGCGTCCCCAGCGGCATCGCCGACGCCGCCACAACAATGTGCTCCGTATCGACGGGCTTCACCGCGCTCGCCTTCTGGAATTGCTTGTACACAAACGTGCTAAGCACGAACGCCACGATCAACGCGATCGCCAGCCCAATCACCATGCGGTTCTGATTCATAAAACCGGTCTCCTCACCTCAGAACAGCTCACCGACAAATCGAACCGTTCGAAACGCAAAACGCGGCCCCTCTCGGGACCGCACTTGCCTACGCTCGCAATCCCCACCGAGCCGCGCAATAACACGCAATCGTCGCGATCGCCACTGCCACTCCGAACGGCAGCTTCAATAGCTCCGGATTGTCGAGCGAGATCTGCGGATTCGCTCTCAGCCCAAACGAAAAAAATCCCTTCACGAGCACAACCAGGTTGCTCAACGTCTCTCGCACCCGTCGTGTTCGCATCATCTCGATCACCGCCATAAGTCCCGAAACCAGAATGCTGCCCACCAACACAAACAAAAACATGAGCGGGCCGAGAAATGCTCCGACCGCGCCCATCAATTTCCAGTCACCCGCACCGAGCGCCCGCAGCAATACCAGCGGTAGCAGAAGCCCGAGCGCCAGTCCCGCGCCTTCCAGCGCCGTTTTCGCCCCGGGCCAGCCGAGCAGCACCGTTCGCAGTGTGATCCCTGCGACAAACGCCGGCACCGTCAGCCAGTTGGGAATCTTCCGAGAGCGGAAATCGACAACCATCGCGATGAGGACAATCGCGATTAGCGAATACCAGATCAGATCTTCCGGTCGCATTCTTTGCCTGAGAAACTCCGGCATGACGTGCAGCGGAGTTTTCCGCTGACGTTACGTATTGAGGTTCGTGGTCACGCTGCTGAAGACGCCATTGATCGCCGTCGCCAGGGAACTCAGCGAGCCGATCGCCGCGAGCGTCAAAAGGACAAGCAACAATGCGTACTCTGTCAGGTCTTGTCCCTCTTCGTCCGACCACAGTCTTTTTAGAAGCTGCTTCATATTCTCCTCCGAGAACGTCTACCCCTCATTTTCCCGATGACCGCTCACTCCTCCGACCACGCGTGCTACCCGACCGCAACACGGAGATCAGCCGCAAAGAGTGCTTACGTCAGGTTCGTAATTGCTTTCGAAAAAACTCCGTTGATCGCTGTCGCGAGCTGGCTGAGCGATCCGATCGCTGCCAGCGTCAGCAGCACGAGCAAAAGCGCGTATTCGGTCAGGTCTTGGCCCTCTTCTTCCTTCCAAAGCCGCAGAAGTAGTTGTTTCATAGTCTTTGTCTCCTCTCTGGTGTCTTGAGACACTGCGATGGTCGTTCGCGGACCTATTGCCCTCAGAATAATGCACCTTGTGAACCATTCTCGGTTTCAGGCACGCAGGGCGAATAAGGACAGCATTATCAGACGCATAGCTGCAATCCGTGATATCACGCGCACACGCGACGTAGCTCTAGGACTGTCACCCTTTGTGGACGCGCGACCCGCTCGTCAAGCCCTTTGATTACGTAGGTGTCGTGGATGCAAAGGCGGCTCATATTGCGAGTGTAGGGAATCAACGGCCAGTTTCAGCGTCCGAGACGACGTTCGAAGCAATTTGATAAATCCGAACGCCTTCGCCTGTGCTGCGGAAAACCACCGGGTAACCCGCCAACACTTCCTTCTCCCGGGCCAACCCGCGAGTCGCCGCCGTCTGCCATTCGAAACTGAAGTCATCCTCGGAAACCAGCCAATACTCCGCCCGCAGCTGCTTTGAAGACCCGGCGATGCAATCCAACTCCGATTGCAGTATCTCGGGCCGAAATCGCCCCGCAGGCAGAAAGATCACCGGCCGAAACGCCTTCCGCCCAGAATACAGATTCAACGCCCCGTCTTCGTACGCAATGACCACAGCCTCCGCCGGCGTGTGACTCCTTAATCCAGTCATAGGCCTCCCGCTTCTCCAGTCCCGATCGCCGCCCGGCGCTCGCCTTGCTCCTCGGAGAACGCCAAGGCCGCTCCAAAACGACCACCCAATGGCAAGGACCAGCGCCGAGATCCCCAAGCACAAGAAAACAATCGCCGCTCCGTCCTTCTTAAGCCCGTTCGCCCGAACACTAGCGAGGATGTGCCTACAAACGCCTTTCCCCTCCAGCCACACCCCCGCCACAAACAGCGGCAGAAATGGAATCAGAAACCGCGACATCGCCGGGTAGTCCCAGATCAGAACCGGCACTGCGTAGAAACCCAGCGCCAGCCAAACGCCCGTAAACCGCCCACCCCGAATCCATTTCCAGCAGCCATACAAGCTCACAACCGAAAGGATCAACGCCGGAACATACGCGAGCAACTTCGGAAAGTCATCCAGCTCAACGAGATAACTCCCCGGCTGCAAAAACAGCAAAATCAAGCTCTGCTTCACTGACGGCCACAGAAGGTGGTTCTGGATCAGGTCCGCCTTCCAAAATCCCACATAGTTCGTGTAATACAGCCAGTTCATCCGCCAAACGCCCGAACACAGAGACGCACCCTCCTCCACCAGCGGGCTCGGAGCCTTCCTCACCAAAAGCCACACCGCGCAAGCCGGAAGCGCCCCCGAAATAAAGAAAGCCAGATTCCGCCATCGCCTCTGAATGACCATCGCCAAAGCGAATCCGACCAAAACCGGCAGCCCCAGCGTCCGCAGCAACATCGCCGCACCCGCCAGAAATCCAGCGGATAGCACGAGCCGGCCGCTTTCCCCACGGCGACATGCATGAACAGAAAGCGCCATCGCACACATAACCGCCGCTGCAAACGGCAGATCCGACAGCAAACTGCCCGCATGAAAAATTAAAATTGGATGCAGTCCACAGTACGCCACCAGGAGAACCCGCTCCCAGTCGCTCAATCCCGCGAGCCCGCGCAGAAGAAAAAACGCCGCCACGACGTAAACAAAGCCACATACGACGTTGAGCCCGATTCCGACGCCAAGATTCGCCGGAAACGCCGGCATCCATCGCCAAATCCACGAAAGCATCCAGGGGTAAAGTACGGGATATTTCGTCGCAGGCGGCGTTCCCGGCACGCTCTCCAAGACATAGCCATGCCCGCTCGCCAACGCCTGTGCCGATGAAAAATAAATGGAGTCGTCTTCAGACAGCCCGAAGAAATCGAGCGGATGAATCTTCGCGACCGCAATCGCCAGCAGCGCGCAGATCCCAATCAAACTGAGCGCGATCAGTAGCGGCCGATAGCGCGAGCTACCAACGAATCGCTCACCAACGCCCGCGTCAGCGCCCGCCGGAACCTCGCCCACGCGGCTCATCGCCGAACAAAAATCTCGCTCGTATTATCGCTGTAAGCCCGCTGCCAATGCGGCGACGCCAGCAGCACAACCGCCATCGGCTCCCCTCGTGACAATATGCACGACTGCACGCCGTACCGGTCGAGCACGCTGAACGACCCCGGATGAATCAAGCTCACCGCCAGATAATCCGTCAGCACTCCGCCGCGTTCATACAAATCCCCGCGCCCATCGATAAAAACCTTCTGCCCCGAGTAAACGAGATACCCGCCGAACCCATACGTGTTGAACATCGGCCCGGCAACCGGATGCTGCTCCAGATACGCCAGCGCATGCACCGGAAAATCTCGCGCCACAATCTTTTCGATGTCCTGCCGCGTCGGAAAATAGTGGACGATCGCGACCAGCACGCCCGCCATCAAAATCCCATTCAAAACAAACTTGTCCTTTCGCGGCTCATACGCGGGCATCCACCGCGCCAGCACGTTCGCAAATAGCGGCGCGAAAAACGGCACAAAAATCAGCAGGAATCGCACATGCAAACACGCCATCGCGATCCCGCCGAACAACAAAACCATCTCCGACAGTCGCCACTGAATCCGCAACACCATCTGAATCAAAAAGAATCCCAGCACCGCGCCCAAGAACATCTTCCCGCCCAAAATGTTAAACGGCATCGGCTGCCACTCTAAAATGTTCGCAACGTTCACTGGCTGCGACAACGCCATGTCGAACGGATACACCGCCACGCGCGTTCCGTACGGAGTGAACGGCAGCACCGCAAGGCACGCCAGCAACACGCCCTCCAGCTGCATCCGCTCGCTCGGCGTCCATTGCCGAGCCTCAATCGTGCCCGCGCGAAATCCCTTCAGCCCAGCAAGTAAATGCACCACCACCACGCCAATCCCGATGATGAACGACCCATGCACGTTCACCCACACCAGAAACAGCAACGGCAGCCACCAGACCGCCTTCCGCTCCCCGCGATGAAATTTCTCCAGCGCGATCAGCACCAGCAGCAAAAACAAATATCCAAACATCTGCGGCCGCATGTTGAACGACGCAAACGCCAAGGAACACAGCAGCAATGTGCTGACGAATCCCGCCTTCGAATTTCCGCTTCGAATCGTCGCGAATCCATACAGCGCCAGCACCACCGCAGACGACAGCAGCACCAGCATCACCTCGAGCCCAAACACCCCGCCCATCTTGGCGGCTAACGCAAAAACCAGTTCGCCCAGCCACTCATACGCCATCCACGGATGCCCATTCACCGTGAACGAATAAATATCGGCGTTCGGAAAATGATGTGTCGCCAAAATATCTTGGCCGACCTTGATGTGCCACCAAAGGTCCGGATCAACGAAAAATCCCCGCGCCTCAAAAAAAACGCGCCCCACCAGAAAAATCCCCATCATCGCCGGAAACGAAAACACCTTCTGTAAAAGGGCAGCAGCAGTAGACAGGCGTTTGGAGCCTACGGCAGTTGCGTCAGCAGAACCGACGGGTTCCGTCGCAGTTGGTGACAGCGTCTCGGGTTTCAGTGCGATGTCCGCTTCGCTCATGTGTTGAAAATATAGAATCGATCCGTCGCTCAGGCAGGCGGAGCAATCCCGGGCAGTTTCGGCAGACGAGCGTCCTCATTCGGAGACACTTTCGCCGCCAGGCTCACGAGGTCCGCAATGTTAAACGCAGGTGACCTTCCAAACTTGATCTCAAACTGAGCCGCTTACGCCACCAATTGGTGAAACGCAGGCAGCACGTCGAACCCCTGCCGCACGCTCTCGATGCTCTCTCCAACCTGCTGAATCTTATCGACTTGCACATGCCCCAGCATCGTCCCAGCCTGCGCCAGGTACTTCACCCGCTCCGGCCGCAGCCCCATCACCCGGCAGCACGTGGCGTCCACTGCCACCGGATCGTTGCCGAAAACCAGCACCCCACTAGCCTTGGGGGAACCCTGCGTCGGCCCATTGCCTTCCATCCCCACAATCCCATCGACAATCGCAAAATCCGGCCGTGCGCCCGCGTTGATATCCAAAATCGCCCGGTCAATCCCCGCCCAGTGCAACACGTTCTTCGGCCACCCATAACAAGCGCCCGGCACAATCCCAAACATGTTCTTCATCGACAGTGTCACGCCCGCCCAATGGTGCGTCTTCAGCTTCGGCATCGACACCACGAAATCTACGCCCATGCAGGTCTTCGGTAAATAAAGCTCGCCCAGTCGCGACGCATGAGTCGGCAGCATCACCCGCTCCACATCATCCAAATTGAGATCGACAAACACATCCTTCAGCGGACCAAGATGCTCCCGCAGCCGCACCGACTCCAGCACCGCCTCCGTATCGCGGTCCAGCGCCGGCCCATCACCAACCAATACCCGAGCTGCGCCCATCCGCAGAAAACACTCCCGCGCCGCCGCAATCACCGTCGGATGCGTGTTGATGAATCCATGCGGGTCGAGTCCCACCAGATTCGGCTTCAGCAGCACCGACTTGTCCTTCACCGGCAGCGCAAACGGCGCCAAGCTCTCAAACATCACCGCCGCAATTTCCTGCTGATAGCTGCCAACCCGCCGAATCACAACCTGCGACACCGGCCTCTGAAACGACGGAATCAGACTTTGATTTCGCAAACTCAAGCCGCCACCGTCCGAGCGTCAGTCTTCCCCAGCCAAAAACCCGAACCGGACGCAAGCACCGCCCACGCCGCCACCACGGTGTTGTCCAGAAATCCGCTCTTCCGCAAGACGCCGCTCAAATCAGGCGCCGAACTCGGCCAGCGACGCCCATAAACTTTGAAGCAGATCTCCACCAGCGCCAGAGATCCCGGACTCTGAACAGTCGTTGCAGCCGCAGTCTCCAACCAATTCAGACTTAGCGTAATCTCTTGCCGCATCGGCATCGCTCGCAGAGCTAGCAGCGCACACACCGTCGCCACAACGCCAGGCTCGCCCGCTGCGCCGTATACCATCGGATTGCCCGCATTCCACCCTCCGCCCGGACACATCCGATCAAACAGCAGGGAAGTCGCCAACTCCCGCCGCCGCTTCGCGATTCTCGCCAACTCCGACGACGCCCCGACTCCCTCCAGCGTCAACAATGCAAACGAAGTCGGCTCAACCCAACTGCTCGTCTTCGGCGTCCATCCCCAGCCTCGATAACTGCGGTTGATCGGCGCTACCTCGCGCTCCGACGAAAACCGCGCCAGCATCCGCCGCCACAATGTCGAATCGCTCGGCCAGTCGTCACAAATCCAACTCAGCCCCGATTCAATCGTCGAACGCTGCGTCTCATCTCCGATCGCATTCAGCGTGAGGCAGCACAACGAAGTCACCCAGCAGCCCGTTTGCTCCCCAGACACCGCCGGCCACGATCCATCTGCGAGCTGCGTCGTCTGCAAAAAATCCCGCGCCCGGTGAACGCGCACCGAATCTTCCGCCGATTCTCTCGACGGCTCCCACAGCGCCAGCAGCGCCCAGCAGGTCGCTTCCACTCGGCTCGCAGTCCCCCGCCGAAATCCCCAACCGCCATCCGGATTTTGCGTGTCGCGCAAAAAAGCCAGGCAAATGCGCGCGGCATCCGAGTTTTCGATGTCAGTGGTCATTGCAGAAACGCTAATCGAGCAGCCAAGCCAAGTCCAGCGCTCTCACAGAGTCGGTTGCTGCACACGCTTTTCAGGGAGGGGAATGAACTTCAACAAATGAACCGAACTACATCACCGGCCCAAGCGGATAATCCTCGCGCCGCTCCGGTGCCGGATCGCCTTCGCCTTCTTGAATTCCAAGCTGATTGATCAGCCTATGCAAATATCCACGCGCCACGCCGAGCGTCCGCGCACATTCCGCCTTGCGCCAACCGCACTCTCGTAATGCACGCAGCACCAGCGCGCGTTTAAATCGCCGCACTTCATCTTCATACGACCGGCTCAAATTCGGAGATTCCGTAATCGCGCCGCCGCTCGCGCTCGAAGCCGCCAGCGCAGTCGTCGCACCACGCATCGATGTCGGCAACGCGTCAACATCCACCGTCACGTCTTCCGACAGCACGATCGCCCGCTGTACGACGTTCTCTAATTCACGCACGTTGCCCGGCCAGTTGTGCTGCTCCAGCGCGCTCAACGCCTGCGGCGAAAATCTTCGCGCCTTCTTCTTGAATTGCTGCGCCGACTTAATCAGGAATTGCTGCGCCAGCAGTGGAATGTCGTCGCGCCGTTCGCGCAATGGAGGCAGATGCAATTGCACCACGTTCAACCGATAGAAAAGATCCTCGCGAAACTTGCCTTGCGGCACCATCTCCGCCAAATTCCGGTTCGTCGCGCAGATCAATCGAATATCAACTGAGATCGTCTTGTTGCTGCCCAGCCGTTCGAAATTTCGCTCCTGCAACACGCGCAGCAGCTTCGGTTGCAGCCCGATCCCGATGTCGCCGATCTCGTCCAAAAACAGCGTGCCGTGGTCCGCCGCTTCCACGCGTCCGCGCCGCGTCATCATCGCGCCCGTGAACGCACCCTTCTCGTGCCCAAACAATTCGTCTTCCACAAGGTTCTCGGGAAGGTTCGCGCAAGAGAACGCCACCAGCGGCCCCGCGCTGCGCCCGCTCAAATGGTGAATCGCGCGCGCCAACAGCTCTTTGCCGGTCCCAGTCTCGCCGGTCACCAGCACGTTCACATCGCAAGGCGCAATCTTCCGCGCCAGGTTGAAAAGCTCCTGCATCGGCGCCGAAGTGCCAAGCAGCTCATGCAGACGCCCCGTCGGTCGCAGTTCATTCGCACGCAGCCGCTCAACTTCTCGCTCCGCCGCGTGAAACCGGCATGCGCGCCGCAAAATCAGCCGCACTTCCACCATGTTCGGCGGATTCGTGATGCTGTCCTCCGCGCCGTGTTCGATCGCCTTAAAAAGCAGTCCGCGGTTTTCTTCTTCGAATAGCACTACCATCGGCGGGTGCGCCGGCAATTTCCCAATCGCATCCATCAGACGAAGGACCGAGTCTTCGTCGCCTTCGGTATTCGCCGTCCGCAGGTCGAGCAAAATCACATCGCAGGCATCGCACACCCGTGCCGCCTGCTCGAAACCCCATTCGCTGATTGTTCGGGTAGAAAAGTCTTCGCCCAGCGCACGCGCTATCGCGTCGCCGAGGCCCGAATCCTTTGTCAGAAAGCTAACTCGGATCACTTCTTTGTCCAACGTTTCGCTCTCCCGGAAGCCCATCAGAGACCTGCAACCAGAACTTCAGCTCTGACGAGGCCCATGCTCGGGTTTCGAACCACAGCTCCCAAGCGACTGACTTTTCGTGCGCGATAACGAGGCCGACTTAACTGGCAACGGTAGGCAGTCGATTGCTGTTCGAATCTGGGAGAACAGCTACGTGCCTACATACATACAAGAATGCATACCAATGGCCAAGCATTGGAATATCCTCGCCTGAGGAAATTTCGCCTAAGCTGTCAAGAATCAGCGCGGTGACTTGTGGATAGAAATCGCCTGTGAATATGCGGCTTCCAGGCACACGTCAAATGTGTGCAAACTTCTTCTAGGTGTGGAGAGGTTTTACCTCTCATTAGTTTTATACGTACTAGACCTACTGAGTCTGTCCGCCAGTCTCGGTTGGAACTCCCACCAACACGTCTACCGCCACTGCTTTCCCGTCCTTGATCGCCGGCTTGAATTTCCATTTGCTGAATGCCACCCGCGCCGCGTCATCCATTCCCGCCATCACGCCCTGATAAATCTTCAATTCCCCAACCGAACCATCGTCCGTAATTACGCCCTTGAGCACGATCGGCTTGTTCTTCTTTTCGAACGGCACCGCCTGCCGTTTAAAATCGAATCGCGCCTGCACATCCGGCGGCACCACGCCCGTCTCCATGTGCACCACGTTCGAACGCACCTGCTGCATCGGCGCCGCTCCGCCCGATTGGCAATACTGCAAAGTCCAAGGCTGCCCCGGCATCGCCAAAAATATCGTGTAGATCTTCCCGCAGTGCAGCGCACCATAAACCTGCAACCCGCCGCCGCCCATCGGCCCCGACGAAACCACCAGCGCGTTCTTCCTCAAAACCACATTCGCCGGCACCGGATAAACCATCTCCCGAAAAATCGTCGCATCCAGCATTTCGGCGCTGCCTTTGCCAGCCGGATCGCCGTTGATGCTCAGCGCGCCATTCGAACCGCTATTCCCGCCGCCCCCACCCGAATATCCCTTGCCTACGCCCGGCACCAAATCGCCGCCACCGCCGCTCGCATGACTCCCCGCGTTCGGCACTCCGTTCGGGCTGCCATTCACCGCACCCGGCTGCCCGCCGTTCGGCGCGATCGTAAAATCGCCCCATCGATTTCCCGCCGGCAATTTCGCTAATGCCGCCACATCCGCCGGATCGACGCTCACCACCACGACTCCCTTGCCGTCTCCCGCAATCTGCGCCGGCTCATCTTTTCCCGCCTTGGCGCTTCCGCTCGAACTCTCCACGCTCGGTGCAGCCGGCGCCTCCGGAGCATTCGGCTCACCTGCCCGATATTGATCGCCCAAATTCGAAGCCGTCGCTACGCCCGTCTCCGAAATCGTCGGCGCAGTCGTCTGCCCAACTTGCACCTGCGCCTGCTTCGGCCGCGAGTCGGAGTTGATCGGTACCGCCAGGTGCGGCTGTGCCACCGTCGCCGCCGCCAGATTCGTCGGCATCGCCGCGTTCACCGCCGCCAGCGTCGGCGCAATCGCCTTCTCCGCCGCGCGCCGCGCCTCAAGCGGCCGCGAATCCTTCGCCTCCATGTGCACCTTCGGCTTCGCTATCGGCACCGCCGGCCCACCCACAATATTCGGCAGCTTCAAATCCAGATTCATCTTCAAATCCGGCGGCGTCGCCGGCTGATAAATCGTCTGCCGCTTGTTGTCCGGCCGCACCGGCTTCGACACAATCACAATCTTCCGCGCGTCCGTCTCGCTCCCCAGTTTTTGCAGCAGCGCCTGCAATTGCCCCGCGCCCGGCTGCCCGCCCTCGCCCTTCGGCGTAATCTTCGGCAGCTTCTCGCTCGGATTCTCTTTCGGCAGCGTGTAATAAATCATCTTCGGCTGCTCGATCTCCGCATCCGCGTACGACGAAATCTCCTGCGACGCCACATACGACAGCCCCAGCGGAATCAGCAAAATCAATCCCACGTGCAGCACCACCGATAGTGACAGCGACCTCCCCGCCACTCGAAAGGGAAGCAGCGGCGTCTGCCGAAATAGCCTTATCGGCTCGCGAAACGTCGGAAAATGCACACGCTCAAACAGCGTGCCCAATAAACTGAACCAACTCGTTTTTTCGCGTTGACCCGAAACAGGGAATCGCGGCATCCGCGCCGCAGGCGTAATCGTCAGCGCATTTCGCCGCGGCATCGTCGCCGGCACCAGCGGGCGCGCCCGAAACGTCGTCAGCGTCGAACTCTCGTTCTGCAAACTCATCCGTGCCGTTTCCCGACCGGCAAGAAGTGCGCGCGGCACGCCTGCTCCACGCTGCGCGCCGTAATTCGCGGCTCCACTCCCGCATATTTCGCCGCCCAAAAAATCTGATTGATCAGGTCGCGCGCATGACATTGCGCCAGAGACTGCCGCATATCCCGCAAACACTGCACCACATACTCCGGAATCCCTTCATCGCACTGCACCGTGCGGTTCTGGCATTCGTGCTTGAAAATTTCCACGAACTGTTCGCGCGTCGCGTAATCCACGCCGATCTTATTCGGAATGCGCCGCATAAACGCTTCGTCCGCAAGCTGCGTCGGATCCAGGTTCGTCGAAAACACGATGAACAAATCGAACGGTACTTCAAATTTGCGCCCGCCCGGCAGCGTGAAAAAATCCACGCGCCGGTCCAGCGGCGTCATCCACCGGTTCAACAATTCATCCGGCCGCATCCTCTGCCGCCCAAAATCATCCAGAATCAGCACGCCGTTGTTCGCCTTCATCTGTAGCGGCGCCGTATAAAACCGGCTGATTCCGTTGTATTGCAGGTCCAGCATTTCCGCCGACAATTCGCCGCCTGCAAGCACGCACGGCCTCCGGCACAGCACCCACCGCCGGTCCGACTCTGCCGCCGTGTCCAGCGCATTCGGAAAATGCACGCCCGGGTCGAACACCGACACGATCTGGTTATCCACCACCACCGCGTGCGGCACCCACACGCTATCGTCATACACCGCTGGAATCGTCGTCGCGATGCTCGTCTTTCCCGTTCCCGACGGCCCATGCAAAAACATCGACGTGCCCGACACCAGCGCTGTCCCCACCCGGTTCAGTATGTCCTGGTCAAGCACCATCGAATAAAACGCGCGCGACACATCCGCCGGCTTCAGCGTGATTTTCTGCACGCTCTGCATTCCCACGCGCATCGTGTAGTCCGCCAGCGACACCGGCGCCGGTCCCGTGTACTGATTCAGCGTCATCAATTCCGCCGCGCGCTGCTTGCCTTGCCCGCTCGCCACGATCACGTGGCTACCCGCCGCCATCCGCTTCACTTCGCACAACTGCTCTTTGCGGAAAAATTGAAAAATTTCCTCGATCACGCCCAGGCTCAGGCACGTCCGCTCACTCAATTCCAGCAGCGACATTTCGCCATGCAGATACAAAATCTTCAGCGCCAGGTCTTCGAGCAGCCCGCGCCGCACGCCGGTGCGATGCGCCTGATGCGGCACCATCAGCGTCGTAACTTCCGCTCTCGCCAACCTTGCTGCTGTGTCTGCGCTTGCCATATTCACCAGAGGTTCGATCGTCAATTCGCCATCCTGCTACTGTGTAATGATCATTTGCGATTCGCTGCTCATCGGCAACGTTCCCGCCGGAAGGAAAGGGAAGATGAACTTGAAGTTGTAGTTCACCGTCACCTGCACAACGCATCCGGGCTTCCGGTTTTGTATGCTATTTCCCGTGCCGCCCGGGCACAGTGGAGTTGAATTTGCCGGTGCGACGAAGTTTGTGTCCGCCGTAATTCGAGCGGCATCCAGGCCCATACCGGAAACATTCTTGACGTAGTTTGTTACGTCTGCCGCCGAAATCGGTGCCGGTGGGCCATTCAAATTCGTGCTCCGCACGCTCGCCCACCGCGTCGCATCCCGCGCAATATACGAAACATAGCTATAGCTATACAGCGCCCGCGACATATCGATAATCCCGAACATGATCGCTAGCAGGATCGGCAAAATCAGCGCCTGCTCTACGATCGTGGCCCCGCGTTGCCGCGCCCCACGACGCGCCGCCAATCGCGAACGCACGCACGCGCCCGCTGAAAATAACTTCATTGCGACACCCTCATCGTCACCGTGCTCGTCAACGTCAGGTTTCTCGGTATCCCCGGATACCGAAACAGCGAACTGTATCGATCCGTCGCCGTCACCTGCACATACACCAGCGGCTGCGGACAAACCGCTCCCGTCGGACATCCTCCCAGCGCACCCGCCGCGCATCCGCATTGCTGCGTCGCGGTAATCGTCATCGCCGCCAGACCATCATTCTGCGCCGCCGTTCGAATGCCCGCCACATCCGCAGCCTGAATCAGACTCTGCGCCCCATACTGCGCGCCCGCCCGCGCCGCGTTCGAAATCAAAATATCGAAATACGCATACCGCCCAATCTCGATCACTCCCACCAGCAGCAGCAACAAAAGCGGCAGCAGCAGCGCGACTTCCACAACCGTCTGCCCGCCGCAACCCCGAGCCCGCCCCGCGCTCACTTTTCGATCGAATTGTTCGAATCGTCGACCGGCGAATCTCATGCCTTCACCGCACTCCCACAATGCTGCAAACCGCAACCACGCCTCACTCGTCCAACGGTTCTGTAGCGCCGCCTTAACGTCGGCATCTTCCGCCTCGCCCGGCGCACACCACACTCACGTTTTCCGCGGGTTCACCAAAAGAGACGCGTCGCCACGCACATGTGTGCACGTTTGCAGACACGGCATACGCCGCACGTTTTCTCTCCACTTCTCGCGCGCCGTCCATAACCTTCTACTTTCCCACTACTTGCGGCCAGGTCGCGGGGACGCGTTACACCGGCCTTTGCGCTGGGGCTTTGGACGTGTCCGGGATTTCACAATCCCGCACCGAGCATAGGTGCAATCCCCCCTCCAGTCCAACCCCGCGCACTGCACCTGTGCAAATTCCCGGTAGCGCCGGCGTCTCGCCGGCGTTTTTAGCCACAAAATCACGCCCCCGCCCGGCAGACTGCTCGCCTACCCGCCTGCGCCCGTCTAATTCCACGCTAGCTTCACCGCCTTGCGAACCCCTTCATCCACCCCGACCCGTTAACCAACAACCCAACCAGCCGTTGTCATCCTGAGCGAAGCGAAGGATCTCAACGTAAACACCGCCGACGAACGCAACCACCACCGAACCCATCGCTCCCGAATCCTCCCCCAAAACTTGGCCCTTGCGTTGCTCTCCAATCAATGTGCTAGTCTCTTCCAAACGCCAGCGCTCCGCTTGCCTCATCACAAAAGCGTCCGAGCGCACTCCCCGCACCGGCGTCGGCCCAAATCTTTTGCCTCGGAATTTTCTTGGAGCGCTCGCAGTGAGAACCACCGCCACAAAAAAATCCAATCGCCAATCCGGCTACGGCCTCATCTTCGCCGCCATCGGCATGGTCGCCCTTCTCGGCGCCGCCGGCCTCTCCGTGGACATCGGCTACCTCCGCTATCAGCGTCGCCAAATGCAATCCGCCGCGGACAGCGCCGCTCTCGCCGGAGCCGCGCAACTCGGTGCAGGCGGCGGCACCGCCCAAGCCGTCATCGCCGCAAGAAGCGATTCGCAACTCAACGGATTCCAGGACGGCGACGGCAACATCGTCGTCACTCCCACGCGCACCTCGATCAACGGCAACACCGACACCATGCAGGTCCAGGTGACCAACACCTACCCGACATTCTTCATGCGCGTCTTCGGCGCTGCCCTGCGCACCGCCACCATCTCCACCACCGCCACCGCCCAATATCTCGGCGGCCGCGGCTGCATCTACGCCCTCACCGGCGGCACCGGCATCACGCTTAGCGGCGGCGGCAGCATCAATACGCCCAATTGCAACGTCATCTCGAACCAAAGCATCAGCGGCCGCGGCGCCATCACCGCCGCCGCCGTCGGCGCCCACAACCGCAGCATCGGCTCCACGCCCCCCGCCATCACCGGCACCCTGCAAGCCACCGATCCTCTCTCCTACCTCAACGCGCCCGCCGCAGGCGGCATGTGCAACGACGTCAACTGGGCCGGAGGTCAGAACAACGGCGCGCAAACTCTAGGCCCAGGCACATATAGCGAGATCGTTCTCCAAGCCGCTATACCGCCGAGCCGGCGAAACCCCCGCGGCACTGCCGCAAACAGTTCCAGCATCACCTTCCGGCCAGGCACGTATGTAATCAACGGCTGCGGCGGCGCCGCCAAAAGTGGCGGCCTCGACTTGGAAGGCACCGGCACACTCACAGCGAATGCCGGCGCCGGCGTAACTTTCTACATCTCCCGCGGCGGCGTAACCATCGGCAACACGCAAACCATTCACCTCAACGCCCCGAGCAACAATCCCTACGCCGGCATCCTCATGTTCCAGCCAGCCAGCAACACCAGCCCAGCCGCCATCACCGGCAGCGGCGGCGGCTCCTACATGGAAGGCGCTCTCTATTTCCCCAACGCCACGCTCACCCTCAACGGCGCCGCCAACAACCGCAACATCGACTACATGATCCTCGTCGCCAAAAGCCTCAACATCGCCACCGCCGTCAACAACCTCAGCAACTACAACTCTCTCCCCAACGGCTATTCCCCCGTCCGCAGCACCGCCCTCATCCAATAAATTTTCTACGTATAGCCTCGATCGCCGTCGCGGACGCCTCTTGGGTGCCCCACCCTCGGTTTTGAGAGGGTGGGGGTTTTTCCCCGACAGAACCATGATCGATCCGCAGCATCAAGCCCAACCGTCAAGATCGTGAACGATGCGCAACAGTCCGGTGGGTGCCGCACCCTCAGTTTTCAGAGGGTGCGGTTTTTCCCCAACCCGGCCATGGTCGATCCAAAGCAGCGCCTACGATCGTAATGGTTTTTTCCCCACCCGAACCATGATCGATCCGCCATCGACTTCGCGTAAAATGCAAAACGTGCTGCCCGCCTTCGCCTCCATCGTCATCCTCGCCGCCAACCCTCACGGCCTAAACCTCGAACTCGTCATCCCCCTCGCCCTCTCCTGTCTCGCCATCATGATCATCCTCCCCATTTCCGCCGCTCGCGGACGCCTCCACATCCCCGGATGGGTCGGCTTCGCACTCTTCAGCTTTGTCCTCTCCTACACCTGCGCCCGCATCTCCGGAGTCCACGGCATCGTCGCCCACCCCACCGGCGTATTCTTCTCCATCGCCTGCTTCCTCTTCCTCTCCTCCGCCCTCGGCTCCATCCTCTCCCTCTTTTTCTACAAAGACCCTCCCGTCTAATTTGACTTGTTTTTGTAGGGTCGGGCCTCAGCTCCGCCCGGCGTCAACACGACTACCGGCGGTCGCGCAGGCCACCTAACCTCCAGCCGTACCCGATATGCAGCGCGCTGCATAGCACCCTTCACTTTCGAATCGAGCAGGCCGGCGCCTTTTCTCGTTCGCTTCCGAGCGAACGTGCCGGCCTGCCCAGTGGAGGACCTTGGTTTGGTCGAAACGTCACTCACATCGACGTTCGCTCCTGCTCCCCCTCGTACATCCTCACCCACTCAAAAACCTGCTAAAATCCCTCCGAACACGAGCCGCGAAAAAAAATGAAATCCCTCCTCCTCACCAAATACAACCACCTCGAAATCACCGACACTCCCAAGCCCGAACCCTCCCCCGACGAAGTCCTCATCCAAGTCGCCGCCTGCGGCATCTGCGGCAGCGACGTCCACGGCTTCGACGGCTCCACCGGCCGCCGCATTCCCCCACTCGTCATGGGCCACGAAGCCGCCGGCATCATCGCCGCACTCGGCTCCTCCGTCTCCACATTCAAAGTCGGCGAACGCGTCACCTTCGATTCCACCGTCTTCTGCGGCGCCTGCGCCAACTGCAAACGCGGCGACATCAACCTTTGCGACAACCGCCAGGTCCTCGGCGTCTCCTGCGGCGACTACCGCCGCTCCGGCGCCTTCGCCGAATACGTCGTCGTCCCCGCGCGCATCGTCCATCGCCTTCCCGACAATCTTCCGTTCGCTGAAGCCGCCATGCTCGAAGCCACCGCCGTCGCCCTTCACGCCGTCAAAATCACTCCGATCGATCACGGCGAAACCGCTCTCGTCGTCGGCGCCGGAATGATCGGCCTCCTCATCCTCCAATCCCTCCGCGCCACCGGCACCAATCGCGTCTTCGTCGCCGACATCGACGACTCCCGCCTCAAAATGGCGAAAGACCTCGGCGCCACCGAAATCCTCAACTCGAAATCGAATCTCGCGCAGCAAGTTCTCAAACTCACCAACGGCAACGGCGTAGACGCCGTCCTCGAAGCCGTCGGCCGCACCGAAACCATCGCCGACAGCATCGACTCCGTCCGCAAAGGCGGCACCGTCACCCTCGTCGGCAACTTCGCCCCCGAAGTAAAAATCCATCTGCAAAAAGTAGTCAGCCGCCAGATCCGTCTGCAAGGCTCCTGCGCCTCCTCCGGCGAATACCCGCAAGCCATCGAATTTCTCGCGTCCGGCGCCATCAAAGTAAAGCCGCTCATCACGCAAGTCGCGCCGCTCGAAGACGGCCCCGCATGGTTCGACCGCCTCCACACCGGCGAAGCGGGCTTACTGAAGGTTGTCCTCACTCCAGGAAAGACCGCGTAAGCCGCGCGCGCCGACAACTCAAATGACAAATCCAGTTCCCAGCGACAACCTCTTCGATCTCACCGGCCAGGTCGCCGTCATCACCGGCACCAGCCGCGGCCTCGGCCAGCATTTCGCCCGCGCCCTCGCCAAAGCCGGCGCCGACCTCATCCTCACCAGCCGCAAGATCGACACCCTCGCCCCATTCGAACGCGAAATAAAATCCCTCGGCCGCCGCGCCGCATCGTTCGAACTCGACGTCCGCGACCAAGCCAGCATCCAGAAATTCGTCACCGACGCCGCCAGCCGCCTTCGGCCAGATCCACATCCTCGTCAACAACGCGGGTTGTAACGTGAGAAAACCCGCCATCGACGTCACCTGGGACGACTGGAACCTGATTCTCGACACCAACTTGCGTGGAAGCTTCTTCGTCGCGCAGGGAATCGCCCGCGGCATGATCCAACACAACTACGGCCGCATCATCAACATCGGCTCCGTCACCAGCGTCGCCGGTTTCGCCGGCCTCGGCCCCTACGGCGCCAGCCGCGGCGGCATCCGCCAGCTCACCATGAGCCTCGCCGACGACTGGGGCAAACACGGCATCACCGTCAATTGTTTCGCCCCCGGCTGGTTCCGCACCGACCAAAACAAAATCATGTACGACGACCAGGAATGGGTCGCCTACATCACCGACCGCATCCCCGCCAAACGCCCCGGCCAACCCCAACGACCTCGACGGCGCCGTCGTCTTCCTCGCCTCCGAATCCAGCCGTTACGTCACCGGCCAAACCCTGCTCGTCGACGGCGGCGTCTCCGTCAACGCCACCCGCGCCCTCCCCAAACCCAAGCCGTAACCGCAACCCGCGCCCCACGCCGCGCTGCTTCTCTCTCCTGTAGGGGCGGGGTTCACTCCGCCCTGCGTCAACACGTCCCGCAATTCATCCGCTCGCCCTACCCCGCCCGCCCCTGCATTCGAACGCCTCTACCTCCAAACTCATCTTGACAAAAGGGTTATCTTGTGAGATACTCCCGCCCGTAGAAAACTACGCGTAGCGCCGGCATCCCGCCGGCGTTTTTGTTTTTAACCCCTTTAGATTCACATTCTTGCACGACGAATCAACATAACTCCCCTAGAATCACATTCTTAGAGAAAAAGGGGGAGGGGGGTGGGTCTACCCCGGTTCCGGAATCGCCTCGATCCGCCCAAGCAAAAACAAATATCCGCCAATCCCAATCGCCAAAAACACCGCCGCCACCGTAAACGCCCACGAAAATCCATGCGCAGCCACGAGATACCCCGTAACAATCGGCGCCAAAATCCCAGCGATCTGATTCCCGAGATTCAAAATCCCGCCCAGCGTCCCAACGCTCTCCCTCGGCGCAATCAGCGACGGAATCGACCACCCAACCGGTGACGCCGCGGAAAGTCCACCAATTGAAATCGAAATCCAAAACACGGCAGCGATAGGTGACACGCCCAGCCCCGCACCAAAAATTCCAAGCCCGAGCACCGTTCCGCCGATCAACACAACTTGTCGCACGCGAACCGGATTCCACCCACGCTGAATCAGCGAATCGACCAGCAATCCGCCAATCAACACATCGACGAGCCCAGCGAACAACCAAGGCACGCCCGCATAAATCACCGAATGCAGCGAATCAACATGCAGCGCCGACGAAATAAAATAAGGCAGCCACGCCAGCAGCAAATAAAACGTGTAGTTGTACGAAGCGAACCCAAGCACCAGTCCCCAAACCTTCGGCTGCCCCAGCAAGTATCCGAGCGGCGCACCCTTCGCCGCCTTCACGGAATCTTCCGGCTGCGCTCCGCCGCGCGCGATGTACTCGCGCTCCGCATCCGACAATTTCTTATCTTCACTGGGATTTCTGTAAAAAAAATAAAACAGCGCGAAATAAATCAGACTCACAACGCCCGTCGCCGCAAAACTCCAGCGCCAACCAAACCGCAACATGAAAACGCCGATCAGCGGCACGCCGACGCCCGGCGCAAACTTCGCTGCCGAATCGAACATCGCCGTCGCAAGGCTCCGTTCCTGTTGCGGGAACCAGTAACCGACAGCCTTTGCATTCGCCGGAAACGTCGGCGCCTCGCCAATCCCCAGCAAAAATCGCGCCGCAAACAATCCTTCGATGCGCGTAGCAATCGCCGCGGCGAACGAAGCCACGCTCCAGATGACCGTGCTGATGCGTCCGACGCGCTTCACACCAAATCGATCGAGCAGCAACCCGCAGGGAAGTTGCAGCGCAGCATACGGCCAGTTGTAAAAGCTGGAGAGATACCCGAACGTGATCGCCGACATCCCAAACACACTGGTCAGCGCGTCCTTCGACACCGAAAGATTCACGCGATCGAAATAGTTAACGAGTACGCCGATCCCAAGCAGCAGCGCAATGCCCCAACGACGCCGCGGCACGCGCCCGTCGCCGTCTATGAGTCGCCGCATTATGCTGTGGAGATGTCGCCAAGGCGCCGACCAGCCTGCGCTAGATCATCAATTCGAGCAACAACAATGTGAAGGCGAATTATGAATGCGCGAAGGCGCAAACATCGCTACCGCCGTTGCCCACGTCGATCGCGAACGCCACTATCAACGAAACCTGACGCGATTGCGTAGGGGCGCAGCACTGCTGCGCCCCAGCTTGCCCGGACGTAAGAAATTAATCTCGCTCTGGTTTTTCTTGCTTTTTGCCGTGAACGCGGCGATGCGCGATCGCCTCCGGATCACGGCGTCAGATGCGCCGCCCAGCCGCCGCCCGGTGCCAAATGCACCTTCAGCTTCGTCGATTTGTTCACCGTCGATTTTTTCATTTTGTAATCGGCGCCCATGCGATCGGCGTTCACGCCGTCTTCATACGACTGCATATGAAATTCGCCATCGGGCAAAAATGAAAAATCGATGTCCAAATCGCGCGCAGTCCAATCCGTCATCGCCCCAACATACCAATCGTTCCCGCTGCGCCGCGCCACGACAACGTAATCCGAAATCTTTCCGCTGAGCGCTTTCGTGTCATCCCAAACCGAAGGAACCGGCTTCAGAAACTCCATCGCCTCCGGTTCGCGCTCATAATTCGACGGACTGTCGGACAGCATCTGCAACGGCGCATCATAAATCACATACAGCGCAAGCTGCTGGCATCGAGTGCCGATGCTCATCGGCCGCGACACGATCGCGCGGAACTCCATCTTCGATCCGTTCAGCATCGCCCCTGGCGTGTAATCCATCGGCCCAAGAAACATCCGCGTGAAGGGAAGCGTCGTGCTGTGCTTCGGATCGGTCTCCGCGCTCCACTTGTCCCACTCCATGCCGCGAACGCCTTCCGTGTTGATCAGGTTCGGCCAAGTGCGCGTCATCGTCGCCGGCTTCTGATCGCCGTGGAAATCGACGAGGATCTTCCGCTTCGCCGCTTCACGCGAGACGCGATGGTAGTACTCGATCATCCACTGATCGCTGCGCTGCATGAAATCGACTTTGATGCCTTTCACATCCCACTTCGCGAATTGATCGAGCGCCGGCTCCAATTTTTCGTCGAGTTCCTTCCAGCCGGCCCACAAAATAATTCCAACGTTTTTCTGCTTCGCGTACGACGACAACTCTTCCATATTCACTTCAGGCACGACTTTCAGAATGTCGCCGTGCACATACCAGCCTTCATCGAGAATGATGTATGGAATCTGATATTTCGCTGCGAAGTCGATGAAGTATTTGTACGTATCCGTATTAACGCCCGCCTTGAAATCCACGCCATACAAATTCAGCGCATTCCACCAATCCCACGCAACTTTCCCCGGCTTGATCCACGAAGTGTCCGCAATCTTCGACGGACTCTCGAGCAGATACACGATCTCGTTTGTCAGCAAGTCTTGGTCGTGATCGACGATGCCGAGCACGCGCCACGGATACGTCCGCGTCCCCTTCGTCACCGCGATGTAGTCCGCCGCTTCCGTCACCGGCACATTCAGCCAAGTGTCCTTGTGATCTTTCAGCGGAAACGGAGGAAACGTCGCCGCGAGCCCCGGTCCGCCCGTGCCCTTCAGCCACAGTCCCGGATATTCATCAACGTCGGATTCCGCGACGGCGACACTCGCGCCTTGGCCGACTTCGACGACAGCGGGCAATGACGCGATCGTCTCCGGCAGAATTTCCGAGAGCCGCTGCGGCAAATATTTCCGCTCGTTGTGCGACATGAAGCTGTCTTCCGTCGGATAGTAGGCGGTGTCGTTCGCCGCGAAATTCAAATTCATTTCTTCGCTGTAAATTTTAATTTCGGAGGCGGGAAGGGAAGTCTCGAAGCGATACGCCACGCCTTCGTCGTATGCGCGGAACGTGACGGCGAAGCCGCCGTCGAACTCGATGCGCTGTTCGTTGTAGTGATCGCGAATCTTGGCGAACTTCTGGCGCACGACGGGCTCGACGACTTCGTCATGCGTCGTCGCTTTTGCGCGCACAACTTTCGTGGCATCTTTGCCGAGCACCTTGTGATCGACGTCCATCGAGAGCGTGCTGTCTTCCATAATTGCGCGGCCGCCGAGCACGACGTCGTAGTGAATCCCGTGTGCCGTGCGAATCCGCACTTCGATACGCTTGTCCGGAGATTTCAGGTCGAAGCTCGATTGCTCTGCGGCAAAGGCACTACCCGCACATAACGTCGTTGCGAAAGCCAACGAGACTAAATTCGCCAAGAATTTCATCGAGATCCTCATGACTGCCCCGCGTCCGGTCCGATTGCGACCACGAAATATTTCGCCGGCGTTTTGCCGACGTTGGTGACGCCGTGTTCTTCGTTGGAAGCGACGAAGGCCAATCCGCCCGGGCCGATGTTCTTTTTGTTGCCCATCACGTTGAACTCGACGGTTCCTTCGCGCACGAGCCACATTTCGGAATGCACGTGGTGATGTGCAGGGTGCGGCATCCCGCCTGGCGGCAACATGGTCTCGTGCACTTCGAGAATTTCGCCGTTCGCGAGTTTGCCCATCAGGATCGCGCGAAATTCAGCGCCGTTCGGTGACTTCTCGACTTTCAGTTCCTCGAAGGTCCACGCCTTCGATGGAAGCATCGGTAATTCCTTCGCTTGCGCGGATGCCTCCTCAGCGGCAGCGAGCGCACTGAATGCAGCGAGAAGGGAAGCGGATGCGATGGGGATGGTCTGCAAGACGTCCCGGCGAGTCATCGACATGGAGACTCCTTAAACGGTTAACCTTAAAGTTTTAAAAAATGGCGCTGGCACGAGCGCCGGAAATAAATTGCCGCCACAGAGATTCTTCGCGGGAGGGAAATTTGTCAAGGCCAAGTCGAAGGGGCGACGCTTTACCGGTTGAGTAAATGAGACTCGCCGAGCTACAGGCTTGCGCGATGCTGAGAGGTCGTGCTGACGCCGGGCGGAGCAAGCCCCGCCCCTACAAAGGAAAGAACGGCTTCTAGACGTTGGCGCTGGCGCCGCGGGAGGCGCGGTAGATGGCTTCGATGAGGGCGACGGATTTGCGGCCTTCGGTGCCGTCGCAGAGTGGTTTGCCGTTGGTGCGAATCGCGTGCAGGAAGTCTTCGAGGATTTTTTGGTGGCCGCGAATGTCGGTGACTGCGGCTGAGGATGCGCTGGGGTTTGTATCTTTTGGCGCTTCGGGAGCTTGTTCGGCTGGGGCGGGGTTGCGCAGATCGAGCGCGATGATGCGATCGTGCTCGAGGATCACAGTGCCTTCGGTGCCGGTGATTTCGACGCGCCGCTGGTATCCGGGAAAAGCTGCGGTTGTGGCGTGGATCGTGCCGAGCGCGCCGTTGGCGAATTCCAGGATTGCGACGGCGGTATCTTCGGATTCGATCTTGTGCAGCGCGGTGGCGAGGCGCGATTGCACGCGCGATACATCGCCGACGGTCCACAAGATCAGATCGACGGTGTGCACACCTTGATTCATCAGCGCGCCGCCGCCGTCGAGCTTCATGGTGCCGCGCCATTTCGACTTGCCATAGTAGTCGGGCGGGCGATACCACTTCACCTTCGCATCGACGAACAGAATTTTGCCGAGCGCGCCGCTGTCGATCAATTGCTTCAGCCGCTGAATGTCGGGCTTCACGCGATCCTGAAACATGACGCCGAGTTTCACGTTCGAGGCCTTCGCCGCCGCAATGAGTTCGTCGGCGCGCGCCGCGGTGATGTCGATGGGTTTTTCCGTCAGTACATGCAGACCGCGATGCGCGGCGTCGATGCCTTGCTGCGCGTGCAATCCCGACGGGCTTCCGATCATCACCAGATCCATCGGTTTGTGCGCGAGAAACGCGTTGAAGTCGGTGAAGGCCTTACCGCCATACTCGCGCGCAAGCCGCTCGACGTTCTGCATATTCGTGCCGTAAATCGCGGAGATCTCCACGTCTGGATTCGCAAGCGCCGCGCGCGCGTGCGTCTCCGAGATATTTCCTCCACCGATCAGACCTACGTGTGTTGGCATGTGTTCAGAAATTCCTGGAAATGTGTTTTTCGTATTTTATGCGTCGATAGATTGAAGCAGAGTACGGCGATACAGCACAGAAGAATTTGCGGAAAGCGCTGGCGGCAGCTGAGACGTTTCTTGTCGTTCGTATCCCTCGGCTCGTTTTAAAGGGCGCGCCTTACCGTTCGCGCCCGCCAGGGGCATCGGGGTGCAATCCGCTGCGCTGAAAATGCACGTGACCGCTCGGCGCACCGATCACAACTTCCTGCTTCGCATCGTCAAAGGTAACGCGCTGCCCGGTTTGCATCGCAGCAATCGTCATGCACAGCGCGACCGACTGATCGTAGCCCGCTTCGATATCCGCGTTCGGCCGCTTGCGCTCTTGCACGCACTCCATCCAGTTGCGCAGGTTCGCGACGGTTGATTCATCCGGCCCGGTATTTTCACCGAGCGGCGATACAGGGACAGGCGCGGCGCCAGTAGCCGCGGCAGCAGCGCCCGTCGATCCCGATACGGCAGGTCGATCCGCAGATTGAACCTTTCGCTCCGGCCGTTCCGTCGCAATGGGAGTCCGCTCTGCAACGTCTTCGCTTCCGGGCGCAGCGAACGTGACCGGCGCGACCTGGTTCGCCTTCAACTCCATTTCGCGCGCGTTCTCTTCCGTGAGGCCACCAGCCGGTGTCACCAGACCCTTTTCCAAATCCAACATTCCGCCATTGGAGAAATAGTGTTCGCGCTGGCCGCCGGCGGAATTCGTCATGCGCGCCGTGTACACGACCTGGAATCCCTTCGCCGCACCGCTCGCTCCTTCATCGAACGGGCCGTAGTCGAAGACCGCCGTCAGCGTGTCCCAATTTTTGCGACCGTCGCGCCAATGATAAATTCCGCCGTTGGCGACTACGCTGCGCGGCCGCGCCAATCCGGTGAACCATTGCACGGTGTCGATGCGCTGCACCATCCACTGATCGGGAATCCCCGACGAATACGGCCAAAATAGGCGAAATTCGACGTACTTCCGCGGGTCGAACGGTTCCGGCGGACGACCCGCCAGAAATCGTTTCCAATCCGTGTCAGCCTCGCGAAGTTGGGAAACAATTTTCGGCCGACGCCATCGAGCCGGCTGATTCACATTCCACGTCAACTCAACGCTCACGAGATCGCCGAAGACTCCGGACTTCATGTAGTCGTGAATGCGCTGATAAATCGGAGAACTGCGGCGCTGCGTACCGATGGCGACGATACGGTCGGTGCCTTTGGCCGCGGCGCGAATCGCGCGCGCATCCTCCATCGTGTTGGCGAGCGGCTTTTCGATGTAGGCATCGCGTCCAGCGCGCAGCGCTTCGATGCCTTGCGCCGCGTGCTGAAAATCCGGCGTCGCGATGATCACCGCTTGCACATCTTTATTTTCGTAGAGTTCTTCGTTGTTGCGCGCGAGGGCGATCTGGCGACCGCCAGGGAGCTTCGATACAAAGGCCCCGCCGTCTTCGCGGCGTTTCGACCAAATATCGGATAGCGCGACGAACTCGAAATTCAGCTCGCCGGCCGATTTCAGGAAGGCCGGCGCGAGGCTATTCTTGAATCGATCGGAAAATCCGATGATGCCCACGCCAACGCGATCGTTCGCGCCCGCGATTTTCGCGTAGCTCGACGCCGCCGCGCTCAGAGCCGTTCCCGCCACCCCAGCCCCGGCCAGCTTGAGAAACCTGCGCCGGGATGAACTTCCTCTCGCCACGAAAGCCTCCGGCGATAGGATGCCATAAGTGATGCCACAAGTAAGGTATTGCAGCTTGGAGAGACTTGGCGGGCGAGGAACTTGCGGCAAAATGCGGCGTCAGGTACGCTCTCGCGTGAAGAGGTAAACCGCTTAACCGTCCATCCGCCGGGTGCCAGCCTCCATGACGAGCGTTTCCAACATCGAAGAGCGATTTCGCGGGCGATTTGGCGGTGGAGCGCCTCGCGTGTTTCGTGCTCCCGGCCGCGTCAATTTGATCGGCGAACATACCGACTATAACGATGGGTTCGCGATGCCGGCGGCGATTGAGTTTTATTGCTGGGTGGCCGTGGGCGCGCGCAGCGACCGCAAGCTGTCGATTTATTCGCACGAATTTTCGGCAGGCGCCGAAATCGATTTTTCGACGAATTCGATTTCCCCCACGAAATCCTGGAGCGATTACCCGATCGGCGTTGCGCTGGAATTGAAGAAGGCGGGAATCCCGCTGCGCGGCGCGAATTTGCTGATCGAGAGTGAAGTGCCAATGGGCGCGGGACTGAGTTCGTCGGCGGCGATCGAGGTGGCGACGGCGCTGGCGCTTTCGGATTCAGCGGGTGTGCATCCGGACCGGTTGCAGCTCGCGCGGCTGTGTCGTGCGGCGGAGAACGAATTTGTCGGCGCGCGCGTCGGCATCATGGATCAGTTTGTCTCGCTGCACGGCGAGAAAAATCATGCGCTGCTGCTCGATTGCCGTTCGCTGACGTTTGAGCCGCTGGCGATTCCGGATTCGGTGAAGCTGGTGATTTGCAACACGATGGTGAAGCACGAGCTGGCTTCGAGCGAATACAACCGGCGGCGCGCGGATTGCGAAGAGGCGGTGCGGCGGCTTGCGACGGTTTTGCCGGGGATCAAGGCGCTGCGCGACGTGTCGCTGGAGCAGTTAGAGAAGCACCGCGATTTGCTGACGGACGTTATTTACAAGCGCGCGCTGCACATTGTGACGGAGAACGCGCGGGTTTTGGATAGCGGGCAGGCGTTGCGCAGCGGAGATATCGAGCGATTTGGAAAGCGCATGGCGGAATCGCACCGCAGCCTGCGCGATTTATTTGAAGTGAGCTGCCGCGAGCTCGATCTGATGGTCGATCTGGCGTATCAACTCAAAGGCGTTTACGGCGCGCGCATGACGGGCGGCGGATTCGGCGGCGCGACGATCAATTTGGTGGACGCGCAGCACGCGGGCGAGTTTAAAGAAAAAATCGCGAAGGCTTACCAGCACGAGACCGGGCTGATGCCGCAGATTTATATTTGCAATCCGGCGGAGGGCGCCGGAGTCGTTTCCTGAGCATGGCTTCCGCTGGAAAAACCTCTCGAGAAAAAAGATACGCCGCACCGGCGCTGGAATCCGTTGCTGCGCGAATGGGTTTTGGTTTCGCCGCATCGGACGCAGCGGCCCTGGCAGGGGCAGGTGGCCAAGGCCGGTGCGGTTTCTTCATTGCAATACGATCCCGATTGTTATTTGTGTCCGGGGAATTCGCGCGCGGGCGGCGTGACGAATCCGAAATATACGGCGACGTATGTTTTTCCGAACGATTATCCGGCGCTGCTGCCGGATATCCAGCAATTTGAGAGCGACGATTCGGGATTGATCGTGGCACGCAGTGAGCGCGGCGTTTCTCGCGTGATTTGTTTTTCGCCGCGGCATGATTTGACGATTTCGAGGATGCAGCCGGAAGACGTGCGCGCGGTGATCGATGTTTGGGCGGAGCAGTATCGCGAATTGGGCGCGGTGGATTGGATCAAGCACGTGCAGATTTTTGAGAATCGCGGCGCGCTGATGGGGGCGAGCAATCCGCACCCGCATTGCCAGCTTTGGGCGAACGAAAATATTCCGAATGTTCCGGCGCGAGAATTGGCGGCGCAGAGCGAGTTTTTGGAGACGAAGAAACAGTGTTTGCTGTGCTCGTATTTGAAGCTTGAGCAGAACGATCGCGAGCGGATTGTGGTGGAGAACGATCATTTTGTTGCGCTGGTGCCGTATTGGGCGGTGTGGCCGTTTGAGACGATGATCCTCGGGCGGAGGCACACGGCGAGTTTGTTGGAATTGAATGATGCGGAACGGAATGCGCTGGCGGCGGTCATGCGCGGCCTGACGATTCGCTACGATAATCTATTTACGACGGCGTTTCCTTATACGATGGGATTTCATCAGGCGCCGACGGATGGCGTGGCGCATCCGGAGTTTCATTTTCACGCGCACTATTTTCCGCCGTTGCTGCGATCGGCGAGCGTGCAAAAATTTATGGTCGGGTACGAGATGCTGGCTTCGCCGCAGCGGGATATCACGGCGGAGACGGCGGCGGCTACGTTGCGCGGGCAGGCGGACGTGCATTTCCTCGATCGGTCGTAACCTTTACTGCTGGAACGCTGTGCGTAGTATTGCTGCGCGCTTAAGCGGTTAGACTTAGACGATGGTCATCGACGCTCATCAACATTTTTGGCGATTTAATTCCACGCGCGATGCGTGGATCACCGAGGACATGTCGGTGATTCGGCGTGATTTTTTGCCTGCGGATTTGGCGCCGGTGCTGGACTCAAATGGCGTGGATGCGACGATCGCGGTGCAGGCGGATCAGTCGGAAGCGGAGACGGAATTTTTGTTGGGGCTGGCAGAAGGGAATCGGCGCGTTGCGGGCGTGGTGGGTTGGGTGGATTTGCGGGCGCCGGATGTGGAGCGGCGGCTCGAGCATTTTTCACATTTCAAGAAGTTGCGTGGAGTGCGGCACATTGCGCAGGGTGAAGCGGACGATCGGTTTTTGGCGCGGCCGGAGTTTGTGCGTGGCGTTGGGCACTTGAAGAGTTTTGGACTGACGTACGACATTTTGGTTTTTCCGCGGCAGTTGCCGGCGGCGATTGAATTGGTGGCGAAGCTGCCGGGCCAGAAATTTGTTGTCGATCATATTGCGAAGCCGGAGATCGCGGCGAAGAAGATCGAGCCGTGGGCGAAGCTGATGCGCGAGATTGCGGCGCATCCCAATGTGCATTGCAAGTTGTCGGGGATGGTCACGGAAGCGGATTGGAAGAGTTGGAAGACAGAGGATTTCGATCCATATCTCGACGTTGTGTTTGAGGCGTTCGGGCCAGACAGGCTGATGTTCGGTTCGGATTGGCCGGTTTGCCTTGTTGCGGCGAGTTATGCGCAGGTGAAAGGCATTGTGGAGTCGTATGTCGATCGTCACGCGCCACACGCGAAGGCAGCGATCTTTGGCGAAAGCGTGAAACGTTTCTATCAAACTTAATCGAAGGCGCCGAAGATTCGCGCGATCTCATTTGACACGATTTAAACCCCTTTCTATATTCAATGCATTCCATCGATAGCCACGGAAACGGACTCGGATGCAGAACACGGTGCTTCAGCTGGACCCGCGCGACAATGTTTTAGTTGCGTTGAAAACGCTGCGGAAGGGCGAGTCGGTTTCGTTTTCGGGCAGCGAGTACACGCTACTGTCGGACATTCCCGCGAAACATAAATTTGTGACGAAGGATCTGGCGGTTGGCGAGCAGATCATCATGTACGGCGGGCTTGTCGGCACGATGAGTGCGGCGCTTCAACGTGGGGATTTGCTTTCGACGAAAAATTTGCGGCATGCGGCGTCGGACTACCATTCGAGCACGGTTGCGCCGCCGCGATGGACGGCGCCGGATGTGTCGAAGTGGCGCGAGCGGACGTTTCTTGGCTATCACCGCGCGGATGGGCAAGTGGGGACGCGCAATCATTGGCTGGTTGTGCCGCTGGTATTTTGCGAGAACCGCAATCTTGGCGTTTTGAAGCAGGCGTTTGAAGAAGAGTTGGGATTTGCTCTGCCGCAGATTTACCGCCGGCAGGTTGCGGAGATGGTGAAACTGGTTCGCGAGGGACGTGCGGCCGAGGTGAAGGGATTTCAGTTTGCGAATGGCGGCGGGAAGGCACAGCCAGTCGGCGCCGCGCCGAAAGTTTTCAAGAATATCGACGGCATCAAATTTCTGACGCACGAGCAAGGATGCGGCACCACGAATGAGGATTCGGCAAATTTGTGCGGGATTCTTGCGGGATACATCCATCATCCGAACGTGGCGGGCGTGACCGTTTTGAGCCTCGGTTGCCAAAAAGCGCAAGTAGCGACGCTCGTCGAGGAAATCAAGAAGCGCGATCCGAATTTCATCGAAGCCGCTACTCGTTTTCGATCAGCAACAGATCGGTGAAGAGTCGAAGATGTTGTCGCAGGCGATTCACGACACATTTGTCGGGATGGTCGAGGCGGACAAGATCGAGCGGAAACCGGCACCGCTGTCGAAGCTGGTGGTTGGTTTGAAATGCGGCGGGTCGGATGGATTTTCGGGGATATCGGCGAATCCATCGATTGGGCACACGGCGGATATTTTGGCGGCGCTCGGCGGACGCGGGATTTTGTCGGAGTTTCCGGAGCTCTGTGGCATGGAGCAGCAGCTGATCGATCGCAGCGTGAGCGGGGAAGTCGGCGACAAGTACATGAATTTGATGCGGGATTACGCGGCGCGCGCGAAAGCGGTGTTTGCGGGATTTGAGATGAATCCATCGCCGGGAAATGTGCGCGACGGGTTGCTGACAGATGCGATGAAGTCGGCGGGCGCGGCGAAGAAAGGCGGAACTTCGCCGGTCACTGCGGCGCTAGATTACCCGGAATATTCGAGTGTGCCGGGGTTGAATTTGTTGTGCACGCCGGGGAGCGACGTGGAATGCGTCAGTGCGCAGGTGGGCGCGGGGGCGAACATCGTTTTGTTTACGACGGGGCTGGGGACGCCGACAGGGAATCCGATTACTCCGGTGATCAAGCTTTCGACGAACACGGAATTGGCGCGGCGCATGCCGGACATCATCGACATCGATACAGGCTCGATCATCGAAGGCGAGACGACGATCGAGAAGATGGGCGAGGAAGTTTTGGAGAAGATCATTCAGGTTGCGAGCGGGGAAGTGCGCGTGAAGGCGGAAGTACTCGCGCAGAATGATTTTATTCCTTGGAAGCGCGGCGTTTCGCTGTGAGCGTTGGTGCGTTGAGTGTGCCGCGTTTGCGTGCGCTGTGAGTTGCACGTTTGTCGTTCAGTAGAATTTATTTCTGTTGAGGGAATCATTTGCCACTGAAAATTCGAGAGAAGAAAGATTGCCGCTGGGACCTTGTGAGTCTCGGCGAGGTGATGGTGCGATTCGATCCGGGCGATCGGCGCATTGCGACGGCGCGTACGTTTGAAGTTTGCGAGGGCGGCGGCGAATACAACGTGGCGCGAGGGCTGAAGCGGTGTTTTGGGCTCGATACGGCGATTGTGACGGCGTTTGCGGATGATCCAGTTGGCAAGTTGCTTCAGGATTTGCTGTATCAGGGCGGCGTCGATCAGACATATGTGAAGTGGCTTCCGCATGACGGCGTGGGGCGATCGGCGCGTAATGGATTGAATTTTACCGAGCGTGGGTTCGGCGTTCGCGCGGCGGCGGGTTCGTACGATCGCGGGCACACGGCGGTTTCGCATCTGAAGCCGGGTGATTTTGATTGGGATGAAATTTTTGGCAAGTATGGCGCGCGGTGGCTGCATACCGGCGGGATTTTCTGCGCGCTGTCGGATACGACGCCGCAGGTTGCGCTGGAAGCGATGCAGGCGGCGCGAAAGCACGGCGTCATCGTTTCGTACGATCTCAACTATCGCGCGTCGCTCTGGAAAACGCTCGGCGGAAAAAAGCGAGCGCAGGAAGTAAATCGTGAAATCGCGCCGTTTGTCGATGTGATGATCGGCAATGAAGAAGATTTTTCGGCGGCGCTCGGATTTGACGTGCCGGGGATGGATGAGAATCACGCCAACTTCGCCGTCGAAGGGTTTCAGCAGATGATCAAGACGGTGCTGAAGACATATCCGTTCCAGGTTGTGGCGACGACGCTGCGCAAGGCAAAGACGGCGACGCAGAACGATTGGGGCGCGATTTGCTACTACGACGGGCGATTTTTTGAGGCGAAGAATCGCGAGAATCTTGAGATTTTCGATCGCGTTGGCGGAGGAGATTCGTTCGCGTCGGGATTGATTTACGGATTTCTCGCCGGCAAGGACGCGCAGTTTGCGGTCGATTGCGGTGCGGCGCACGGTGCGCTCGCGATGACGACGCCGGGCGATACATCGATGGCGACGCTCGATGATGTTTTGCAAGTGATGAAGGGCGTCGGCGCGCGCATCGCGCGTTGAGCGTTGAAAGTTAGACGGAATCAACAAATTTTCCTTGAGGCCCACTGATGGATAAGCAGGCAGTTCGCGAACGAATTCTTCAAGTCGGCATTGTGCCGGTGGTGCGAGCGGCATCGTCGGCGGAGGCGCGCACGGCGGCCGAAGCGGTCTCGAAGGGCGGAATTCCGATCGTCGAAATCACGATGACGGTTCCGGGCGCGGTCGAAGTGATTCGCGAGTTGGCGAAGAGTTTTTCGCCAGACGAGCTATTAGTTGGCGCGGGAACTGTGCTCAATCCGGAGCAGGCGCAACGTTGCCTCGACGCGGGCGCGCAATTTTTGGTCAGCCCCGGATTTAATGCGAAGACGGTGGCCCTTGCGATAGCCGAGCGACGGCTGATCATGGCGGGTGCGTTGACGCCGACCGAAGTGATCGCCGCGTGGGAAGCCGGCTCGGACTTCGTCAAAATTTTCCCCGCTGGAAATGTCGGCGGACCGAAATACATCAAGGCGCTGAAGGGGCCGTTGCCTGACGTGCCGCTGATTCCGACGGGCGGAGTCAATCTTCAGACTGCGGCGGAATTTCTCGAAGCGGGCGCGGCTGCGCTCGGCATCGGCGGCGAACTGGTCCACCCCGGTCACCTGAAGTCCGGGCAATACGGAAGCGATCGTGGATGCCGCCGAACGTTCGTCGCGATCGTGAAGGAAGCACGCGCGCAAGAAGGCGTCTGTAAGAACTCGCTGTGACGAACTCAAACCAAACGAGAACGTGCAAGACGAGCTGTCCTACTGCGCCTTTAGCGATTCCGCCAGACTGTCGAGGTTTTCGGCGCGAACATGAATCACGCCGCGCCGCGGACTGTCGATATCCGCGATCAGAAAGAACGAAATCGAAAGCACGACTGGCAAAATCAGAAACAGCAGCTCGCTCTTTAACCGCACGCCGTAGCCAATCAGTAGATTGCAAAAAATCGAAATCGTAATGAGCAGAATCCACGCCGCCGCGGGAATGCGATTCCACCACGCCGCTTGCGCGTAGCCTTGTGAGTTCAGCACATCGTTCATTCCGCTTACGATAAGTGCGGTGAGCGGACTCGTTTGCAGCTTGGCCGGAGCGATGGCCGAGGCCCAAAGTTGATTTTGTAGCTGCACGGTTGCGGCGTTGACTCGGCGAGGGGCGTTTCAGTCGCGCGCCACGTAAAACGATATTCGTTTGTCGAGATAGAGCTTCAACAACGATCGGATTTTTGCCGCGTCGGCGGGCGGAAAAGCGTCGACGCGAACAATATTCGGTCCCGATCGCGTTGGCTTCCTGCTCTTCGAGATTTTTCCGCTGGTCGTAGCGGCTGACGGCCATCGAAAGAGTGAATCCGATGATGAGTCCGAGAAGGGTGAGGGTGGCGCCGACGACGAATGTGAAGTCTTCGTGTCTTCGTCGGGCCCGTGATGTTTCTTCCGGAACGCCAGTCCAATGCGTGCGGCGATCCAGAGAGCGGAGAAGGTGACGATTAAAAGAAAGTATGGATGTCTGAGCAAGCTGGCCATGGTTGAGAGGGCGACAGTCTACAACAGGTGGGCGAGTGGCAACCTCAAGGACGAAGAATAGGCCTAGGTACGGAGCAAAGACAAGAAGAAAGTGGCTCCGGGGCATGGACTCGAACCATGATAACCAGCTTCAAAGGCTGGTGTCCTGCCGATTAGACGACCCCGGAATTGGCGAAAAAAAGCCGCGCCTGACTGCACGCGGACTCGCGTCGGAAAGAACATCCCACTCTACACAAACCGTCGAGAAGTTCACCGAACGTTCGCAGAGAAAGAATAACAGATGGCTGCGATGCGCCGCCAGTGACTCCGATCTTGCGGTTCGGAAATTGCGGGCCGCCGACGAACGGCTACTCGACGGGGTAAGGGGAGAGTCGAAGGTTGCGCAATTGTGGTTTTGAACTCGTGAGAAATCGCTGGAATTGTCAGTGAATGCTGGTCTTCCCATCGTTCGGTGGTGTCGCGGCTGACATGCCTTCGCTGGCAGATTTTTCACTCGATCGGCTGCCGGTTTCGGTCACGGCCGAATCAACCTTCAGGCGGCGAAAAAGGCCGCTCAAGTCGTCGTATTTGGAGTAGACGCCATCAATCCCAGCATCGCGGGCAGCAATTTCCAACTCGCGGTTGCTATGGGCGGTGAGTAAGTAAAGTTTCGTCGCGGGCAGCATGAAGCGCAGCGCAGTGGCAGCTTCCAGGCCGTTCATCTCGGGCATCGCGAAATCCAAAATCACAAGATTGGGATTGAGCAACTGCGCTTTTTCAACCGCGTCCACGCCATTGATGGCCTCTCCGCAAACCGAAAAGTCAGGGAGCTCTTCGATGCGTACGCGCAGCGTGCGGCGGATCGCTTCGTGATCGTCCACAATCAGCACAGAGGTTTTTGGCAAGTTCGCCCTCCCGGAGCCGGTACTGTTCTACCCGAATTTTGGATGCCGAAACACTGGAGAAAGGATGATGTGTTCGGCAACCTTCGTTCGCAGTTTGTTAGCGGTACTCCTGCAGCGATCCTCGCGTCGGCTTCTCGCCCCTCGCAAAGACGGGCGGGCTGAAGCCCACCCCTACAAAACCTCTGGCGAAGGTCGAGGTGCGGTCGGCGGAAGCCGATATACTGCCGGCGAAAGCGGTGGTCCGAGAAATTCCACGCCCCAGGGTTTGCCAAATGCATTCAGTTCGTCGCGGCTCGGCTTCGTTAAGAAGACTTCGCTCAAACCGAGAAAAAACGCCTGAGCGTCCATTCCCGGCAACATCAGGACGAGTTGCTTGGCCGGCTTATCGGTGATGTTCACAAAGGCGTGGACAGCGCCGCCTGGGACACTCACGACATCGCCCTCGCCAGCCTCGAAGCGCTTGTCATCGACTTGGAAGAGATAGCGACCCTCAAGGACGCGGAAAATTTCTGTCTCGCGGTGGCGATGGAGTGGCGGGCCGAAGCCGGGAGCGTTGACTGTCTCAAGCAGCAGTCAGCTCGCCACCGGTGACACCCGGCGGGACGCGAACCGCTAGATCGAGGCCCAAAGCCGTCTATTTTCAGCGACTTGGATTCATCTGTACGCGATTGGAAGAACTCGAACGCCATCGGATTGCCTCTAAAAGCCAGCGATACTGCCACAGGAATCAAAAAGTAACCAGCCTCCGACCGACTTGGCGGGGGACGGGGTATCCCACGGACTATCCCGATGGGACAAGGATTTGCCACTTGGTGGAAGTCGGTGGGGACCTCTCCGCGCAGGCCGGCCTCTTCAAAAGCGCAGTTTTACAGATTAAAGGCCATATTTAGAGCGAGTTAGCCGGCTATTCCTAAAGTGGAACGAATCCCTCCACATGGCACCGCGCCTGCTCTCTACCGTCCGTGGAATACCACGGTTAAAAATGGCTACCCAATCCATCACTCGGACTCTCGACCCGGCCTTTGTCTACGGCCAAGGCGCGGATCTTCAATCACTTAACGTCCTTGCGGCGGAAATCGCCGGGACGGACATCCCCGTTCTTCTGGTCGGCGAAAGCGGTACGGGCAAGGGCGTCTACGCCCGGCTGATCCATAGACTATCTGGCGCCCCCGAAAGCTCGTTTTCACGCATCAATTGCGGTGCGCTCGATGCGGGGCAGATGCTCAATGAAGTGCGCGAAGCCTTTCAAAAAGAAGGAGATACGGGCGAATCACGAAAGACCATTTTTCTGGACGGCGTACACGAACTCGACGCGGCCTGTCAGCGTGCCCTGCTGTCGCTCTTGCCCGACGGCGAGCGCCAAGACGACGCGACCTCGCTGCCCAGAATCATCTCCTCGACGTCGTGCAATTTTGAGAAGGAGATCGAAGCCGGGCGCTTCCGTCTGGAGCTCTATTTCCGCCTAAATGGCGTTATTTTGCGGCTTCCGGCGCTGCGAGAGCGAAAAGAAGATATTCCGGATTTGCTCGAGTGTTTTGTCCTAAAACACGCTAACGAGTTGAGAAAAGGCCCCCCCGAAATTGGTCGCGAAGCCCGCAAGTTACTGTTCTCCTATGATTGGCCAGGGAATATCCGGGAGCTGGAAAACGTCGCCCGTAAGATCGTGGCGATAGGCCATGCCGATCACGCCCTGACCGATTTGCGCAACACCCGGATGCCCCATCCGGTCGAAGAAACCCGGGAAGTCGAACTGGAACGGTCCGGTTCGTCAGGAATCGCATCGCTCAAGGTTGCCGCCCGCGCCGCGTCGCGGAAGACCGAACGCGAGCTGATCCTCAAGGCGCTCGAGCAGACACACTGGAACCGGAAGCGCGCCGCGCGCAACCTCCAGATCAGCTACAAGTCCTTGCTTTACAAGATCAAACAGATTGGCGCGCAAGTGCCGATTGCAGAGAAAAACGAGGAGAAGGCCTAATGCGAAAATCACACGCTC
Organism: uncultured Acidobacteriota bacterium; assembly: GCA_963785605.1. Classification (GTDB taxonomy): domain Bacteria; phylum Acidobacteriota; class Terriglobia; order Acidiferrales; family UBA7541; genus Acidiferrum. The sequence continues at coordinate 285,831 of CAWAWE010000002.1, forward strand.
TACTCATGGGATCCCTACTCGTGCTGTCGTGCGGCTCGGCCCTGCAAGCTCACCAGGACAACACGACGCCGAAAGGCGCGCCGGAAGTAAAGACGACGTCCGACCCCGACTACAAGATCGGTGCTCAGGACGTGGTCCGCATCGATGTCTGGAAAGAACCCGAGATTTCGCGTACGACGCCGGTTCGACCCGACGGCCGCATCTCGCTGCCGCTCTTGAATGACGTGCAAGCGGCCGGCCTCACTCCGACGCAACTCGCGGCCAACATCAGCGAAGGGCTGAAGAAATTCATTACGAATCCGCAAGTGACCGTCGGCGTCAACGAAATCAACAGCCGCCGCGTCTACGTGACCGGCGAAGTGCTCAAGCCCGGTACTTTCCCGCTGCAACCAGGAATGACCGTTCTTCAGGCTTTGACTAGCTCTGGCGGCTTCACGCAGTTCGCCAAGGTCAAGGGCATCTACGTTCTTCGCACGGAAGATGGCAAGCAGGTTAAGCACGAGTTCAACTACAAAGACGTGGTTAAGGGCAAGAAGCCCGAACTCAACATTCTGGTTCAACCGGGCGACGTCATCGTCGTTCCGTGATCGTTTTCGGAGGAATTATGAAACGGACTCCGACATTTTTCGCGGCTCTCGTTCTGTCTGCACTCGTGCTGACCTGGTCGAGCCCTGCCTTCGCGCAGGACCCGAGCCAGCAAGAGCCCGATCAGACGGAACCTTCGATTGTTCAGCCGCAGCCTGATCAGACGCCGGCGCCAAAGCCGGCGGGACGCGGGCCGGGCTGGGTCGATGATACCGACGCCGTGACCGACACCGGCGTGCCCATCCTTCCGGACTCGACGCCGTTGACCGGCGTGCAAGTCGCCACGCTTGGCGCACAGGCGCAGCGCCACAGCTACATCGTGCCGGGCTTCCAGTACGGAAACTTCCTTCGATCGTCAACGCTTGAGGCGCCGCAGGTCGGCGATTGGAACTCCACGAGTTTTCTTGCGGGCAACCTGAGCTTGCTTCAACAATGGACGCACGCGCAGCTCGCCCTGAACTACACCGGTGGCGGCACGTTTTCCACGGACTCGCAACAAGGCAACAGCTATTACCAGCAGATGGAAGTGCAGCAGACCTTCGAGACGCGGCACGCCAAGTTTTCGTTGATCGATCAGTTCGACTATCTGCCGCAATCGGATTTCGGATTCGGCGCGTCGAGCCCGCTGGCGATCGCTGGAATCGGTGGACCGCTCGGCCCGTCGCTGCCGGCATTGCAGAGCAGCTATCAGCCGAACCAGAGCATCTTCACGACGGTCGGTTCGCGCTACAGCAACTCGGCGACGGCGCAGTTGGCGTACTACCTTTCGCCGCGCTCGCAGATTACGGTTTCGGGTTCCTACGGTATCTTGCGCTTTCTCGATCCGGGCAACATCGAGAGCAACGACACGATTTTGAGCGTCGGTTACGACTATCAGGTCAGCCGCCGCGACACGCTCGGCATTTTGTATCGCTACACGGATTACCGTTATCTGGGCAATCCGCAAGCGATCGAAGATCACGTGGCGCAGTTGGCGTATGGCCACAAGATCACCGGCCGCACGTCGATTCAACTTTTCGCGGGACCCGAAATCACGCAATTCCGCATTCCGCTCAACGGCGAGTCGCAGCGCATTTCGGTGGCGGGCGGCGGAAACTTTACGTATGCGATTTCGCACACGAATCTTTCGCTGATTTACAACCACAGCGTTTCGGGCGGCAGCGGTGCGTTTACCGGCGCGACGACGGACACGATTACGGGTTCCGTGAATCGGCGCCTCAATCGCATCTACAACGCCAACATCAGTTACGGGTACGCACGCAACCGCAGCTTGCAGAATCAGAACACCACCGTTTCGATCGGTCAGCCGATTGTGAACTCGTGGTTCGCGGGCGCGGGCGTCGATCGTCCGTTCGGCCGTGAAGCGACGGCGTCGCTGGCGTATACGGCATTCATCGAGTCGTCCACGCAAGGTTGCCAGGTGAATAGCTGCACGAGCTACTTGCAGCACCAGATTTCGCTCAGCCTTCAGTGGCACATGCATCCGGTGGTGATGGAGTAAAATTGATGGAGGCACGTTGTTCGCTTCGTAGCGCGATGCGCGTGGTGCCAGTGCCGGCTTAAGCAGCAGCTTGCGGTTGTAGGGAATCGGGCGACGCAATGAACTCGCCCGCGATCGATCTCGGGAGACCATGTACAAGAGTTTTTTCGGCCTGAAAGACAATCCGTTCAATGTGAATCCGGACCCTCGCTTTCTCTATTTCACAAAAGAGATCGAAGAGGCGTTCAGCGGGTTGAAGTACGGCATTCAGAATCGCAAAGGGTTTATCACGCTGACCGGCGAGGTGGGAACCGGCAAGACGACGCTGGTGAATCGGTTGCTCGATTGGTTGCATGAAGAGCGGGTGCGGACTGCATTTCTTTTTAACTCGCGGATGAATTCCAGCCAGCTTTTCGATTTTATTTTGGCGGAATTTGGGATTAGTTGCGAGTCGCGGAGCAAGAGCCAGCTGTTGATGAAGCTGAATGGTTTTTTGCTGGATCGGTTTCGCGCCGGGGAAACGACGGTTTTGATTGTTGACGAGGCGCAGAACCTGACGTATCCGGTGCTGGAAGAGATTCGGTTGCTGACGAATCTCGAGACTTCGACGGAGAAGTTGTTGCAGATCGTTTTGTCGGGGCAGCCGGAACTTGAAGAAAAGTTGAAGCTGCCGCAGTTGCGGCAATTGCGGCAGCGCATCATGCTGCGTTGCAAGACGTCGGCGCTCTCGAAGGAACAGACGCACGATTACATCGTGGAGCGGTTGCGGATTGCGGGCCACGATGGGTCGCCGATTTTTAGCCCGGATGCGGTTGCGATTGTGCACAAATATTCGGTCGGGATTCCGCGCGTGATCAATTTGCTGTGCGAGCATTCGCTGATTAACGCCTATGTCGAACAGCAGCGGCCGATCGGGGCGAAGATTGTCGAGGAAGTGGCGAAGGAATTTCAGTTGGATGAAGTAGCGCCGACTGCGTCGCCGCAGAGCATGAAGCTCGACGCGGATGTTTATAATTCAGAATCGTTTATACAGAACTTGGGCGATGCGCTGTCGAAGTTTCGCGTGCGGCCGGCGTTTACGCCGCGCGATCGGAAGTAACGCGCTTTACGATTTTGCGTTTTTGTGCGTTGAGTGGCGCGTTCCGCGTTTCTAAGTCTTACGACGCGGGCGCGTAGCCAAATACCGTTTTCAATTCCAAAAATTCTTCGAGTCCGGACTCGCCCCATTCGCGGCCGTTGCCGGACTGTTTGTAGCCGCCGAAGGTGCCGGCAAAATCTGGGCGCGCGCCGTTGATGTGGACGTTGCCGGAGCGGATGCGCTTGGCGACTTTGCGCGCGTGTTCGAGGTCGCCAGAAGTCACGAAACCGGAGAGGCCGTAGGGCGTGTCGTTAGCGATGCGGACGGCGTCGTCTTCGTTTTCGTATGGAATGATGCAGAGGACGGGGCCGAAAATTTCTTCGCGCGCGATGGTCATGTCGTTGCGGACGTCGGCGAAGACGGTGGGGCGTGCGTAATATCCCTTGGTGAGGCCAACGGGACGGCCGGTGCCGCCGGCGATGAGTTTTGCGCCTTCGTCGATTCCTTTTTGGATGAGCCGCTCGACTTTCTCGAATTGCGCTTTGCCCGAGAGCGGGCCGAGATTTGTGGTTTCAGCTGACGGGTCGCCGACGTTTGTCGCGGCGGCGGCTTGCTTTGCGGCTTCGGCGGCTTCGGTCATGCGCGATTTCGGAACGAGCATGCGCGTCGGCGCGTTGCAGGATTGGCCGGTGTTGCGGAAGCAGGAGGCGGCGCCCTCTTTGACGGCGGCGGCGAAATTTGCGTCGTCGAGGATGATGTTGGCGGATTTGCCGCCGAGTTCTTGTGTGACGCGCTTCACGGTCGGCGCTGCGGCTGTGGCGACTGCGACCCCCGCGCGCGTTGAGCCGGTGAAGGAAATCATCGCGATGTCGGGATGCGTGGAGAGGGCGGCGCCGACTGTGGGGCCGTCGCCGTTGACGAGGTTGAATACGCCCGGGGGGACTTTGGCTTCGTCGAGAATTTGGGCGAAGAGATAGGCGGAGAGTGGGGCAAGTTCGCTGGGCTTGAGGACCATCGTGCAGCCTGCGGCGAGCGCGGGCGCGACTTTGGCGACGATTTGGTTCATCGGCCAGTTCCAGGGCGTGATCAGGCCGCAGACGCCGATCGGTTCTTTGCGGAAGAGCGTGGTGCCGCGGACTTCGTCGAATTTAAAATTTTCGAGGAGCCGGATGATTTCGAGAAAGTGTGCGAGGCCGGCGCCGACTTGGGCGGCTCTTGCGAATGCGAGCGGCGCGCCCATTTCGGAGGAGATGGCCTGGGCCATGTCTTGCGATTTGGATTTGTAGACGGCGACGATGCGCTGGAGGAGTTCGCGTCGTTGTTCGACTGTGGTTTCGGAGAATGTGTCGAAGGCGCGCTTTGCGGCGGCGACGGCTTTGTCGACGTCGGCTGCGCTGCCGAGCGAAATGGTGGCGATTTGTGCTTCGGTGGCGGGATTTATCACCGGAAAGTCGTGTGGTTGCGTTGGTGCTGCCCATTTTCCGTCGATGTAAAACTGTCGGGCGTCGATCATGGGGTCTCCTGAAACTTTTCAATTATTACGATCGCGAATCTCGTTTAGCTCTGCTTTACAGCGACTTTTAAAATCGTGCGAGAAATTCCTTGAGCATCTCGGTTGCTTGCGTGGTCGCGGCTGCGTCGTATCCGACGGTGGCGTTGCGGCGAACGCAGGGATCGTTCCAGGTGAAAAGCTTGCCGGTTGCGACGTTGATGATTTCGCCCGGCGTGCGCTCTTCGCGCTCGCAAAATCCGGCGACCAACGGGTTTTCGACTTCGACGTGCGGCATGTAAAGCGGATTGTCGAAGACGTGATTCGCGCCGGGGAATTCCGTGAGCTCAACATTGCGGCCGGCGGCGCGCAAACGGGCGGCGTATTTGCGAGTCGGACCGATCGGAACGTAGTTGTCGGCGGCGCCGTGGAAAATGCGGATGGGCGCGTCATCGGTGATTTCGTCTTCCAGGTATCTTGTAGCGCACGCGGATAAAAGGGAATGTACGCCGCAAATGTTGCGAGCTTAGGGCCATACATTTTCTGAAAGCGGGTGAGGCTGGCGTAAATCGTGGCGAAGCCGCCTTTGGAAAACCCCATCAGCGCGATGCGACTGGGATCGATGTTGCGATGCTGCGCGAGATGATCGAGCGCGCGATAGGCATCGATGATCATTGCGCACGAGCCAAGGCGCGTTTGGTCGGTGACGGTTTCGACGATGCCGCGACCGGTGAAGCTATCGACGATGAACGAGGCGACGCCGATGGCGTGGAGTTCGCGCGCCCAGCGATCGACGTTGGCGGTGGCGCCGCCGGAGCCGTGGATCAAAATCACGGCGGGGTAGCGTTCGAGGTCGCCGGGGAGGCGAAGTTCGGCGCCGATGCGCGCGGGAGTTCCTGCGGCGCCAGTGAGAAATGCTTTGTCGGTCAGAGTTACGGTCTCGAACGAATGAATTTCCGTGCGGATCGTGAGGGTGCGAAGTTGATCGGGAGAGGGCATTCGCGTCACTTTGATTTTAGCGTGTCTCCCGTGGGGTCTGTGGATTGTTCAATTCTTGTTTTCGCGGAGAATGCGAAGCATGCGGCGCAGAGGTTCGGCGGCGCCCCAGAGCAACTGGTCACCGACGGTGAATGCGCCGATGTACTGCGGGCCCATCGCTAAAGAGTGAAGGCGGCCGATCGGCACGGTGAGCGTGCCTGAAACCGCTGTTGGGGTAAGGCAGCGCATCGTTGAATCTTTGTCATTTGGTACGACGCGAACCCATTCGTTCGCGTTCGCGAGATTTTTTCAATTTCGTTGAGTGAAACATCTTTTGTGAGCTTGATGCACAAGGCTTGGCTGTGGCATCGCATCGTTCCGACGCGCACGCAAATTCCATCGACGGGAACGGCCGGCGAAAGGCCCATGATCTTGTTCGTCTCAGCCATGCCTTTCCACTCTTCGCGGGTTTGTCCGCCGGGCATGTCGCGATCGATCCAGGGAATCAGGCTGCCGGCGAGAGGCACGCCGATTTGGCTCGTCGGCAAATTTGAAGCGCGCTGCGCTGCGATCGTGGTGCGATCAACTTCGAGCGCGTCGTCGGAAAGTTTTGCGCCAGTGGCATCGGTGAGCCACTTCATCTGCTTCACGAGCTCAAGCATTTTTGCGGCGCCTGCACCGGACGCGGCTTGATACGTCATCGTGGTCATCCACTCGACGAGGCCTGCCTGAAATAGTGAGCCGACGGCCATCAGCATTAAGCTGACGGTGCAGTTGCCGCCGACGAATGTTTTGATTCCGCGTGAAAGACCTTCACGGATCACGCGATCATTTACGGGGTCAAGAATGATGATCGCGTCGTCGGCCATGCGCAGAGTCGAAGCCGCGTCGATCCAGAAACCCTTCCAGCCGGATTTTCGTAGTGGGGCAAAAACTTCGGTGGTGTAATCGCCGCCCTGGCAGCTGATCAAGACTTCGCAGGCTGCGAGCGATTTCAAATCTTTTGCGTCGAGCAATTTCGAGCCGGTTGGCGCGGGAGACGGCGCGGCGCCGCCGGCGTTCGAGGTCGAAAAAAACACCGGCTCGATTCCGGCAAAATCGTTTTCTTCCGACATGCGTTGCAGCAGGACGCTGCCAACCATGCCTCGCCATCCGATCAAGCCAACACGCAGCATCAGTTCTCCGTTGAAATCTTCAGCTTTACTATTTTAAACAACAGGCCACGCCTGCCGGCGGTAAAAGTTGGCGATGAGCCTTCTTGTGAAATGGCGCTTCAGAACGCGGAAGCGATCGGCTGCGGTTCGGTTTCGTCCAGGTTGAATTCTCGGTGGATGGCGAGCAACGCGGCTTTCATGTCTTTCTGATCGATCGCGATGGAATAATTGCAGCCGGAAAGTCCGACGGCTGCGGCGATGACGTCGATTTCGTCGAGATCCAATACTGTTTCGAGGCGTTGCGCGATGCCAGCGCAGGCGTCGAGGCCCTGACCGACGACGGTGAGAATCGAAATCGCGGAGTGAATCGCGACGCGCTCGAATTTTCCTTGCGCGAGTTCGTCGCCGAATTCTTCGACGAGCGCGTCGGCTGTCTTGCCGGCGAGAGCGGGGCCGACACCGACGCAGATTCTGTCGCCAGGCTCGGATTGGAAGACGAGCCACGCTTCCGCGCCGACGGATGCGACGGCGCGCGTTGCGCGAGTGTGCGCATCGATGACGCTGCCGGCGATTTCGCCACTGACGGTGATCAGTCGCGCGTCGCAGATCGCCGTGACGGCTTTGACTTCGCCGAATGTCGGGATGCCGAGCGGCGTGATGCGGGTGCCGACGCGTTCGGGAAGGAACGAATTGCGAATCCAGACGGGAATGTCGGATTGCATTACTGGATGCAGAGTTTTGGGATGCAGAACTTTCGCGCCGAAATAGGCGAGGTCGGCGGCTTCAAGATACGAGATTTCGGGAATCGTGCGCGCGTGCGGGACGAGCTTCGGATCGCAGGAGAGCACGCCGTCCACGTCGGTCCAGATGACGACTTCGTCGGCTTCGAGCGCGGCGCCGAGGATTGTGGCGGAGTAGTCGGAGCCGCCGCGGCCGAGCGTGGTGAGCGCACCTTCGGAACTGGCTCCGAAATAGCCAGTGACGATGGGAACGATATTTTGGCCGAGCAGCGGGCGCAGGCGGCTTTCGCAGAGTGTGCGCGTTGGCGCGGAGAGAGGTTCGGCGGCGCCATAGTTGCCGTCGGTGACGATGAGTTCGACGGCCGAGATCGATTCGGATGGAACCCCGAGATCCGCGAGAACCGCGGCGACGAGAGGAGCCGAGACACGCTCGCCGAGGCTGGCGATCTGGTCGCGCTGTGCGGGAGTTACTTTGCGGACGGCTGCGGCGCAGTAGCAGAGCGCTTCGGTTTCCTGGAAGAGGTCGCGGATTTTGTGCAGGACGACGTTGCGATCGAAAGCGGTCGGAATCAGTTCGCACGCGGCTTGCGCGTGGCGATTTTGCAGTTCATTGAAGATTTGAGTGATGCGCGAGTGATTGCCGGTTTCAGCAGCGGTTGCAGCTTCGATCAATTTGTTGGTGACGCCGGCCATTGCGGAGACGACGACAACGATGTCGCTGGCGTACGCGACGTCGCGAACGATCCCGGCTACGTTGAGAATTCGTGAGGCATCGCCAACCGATGTGCCACCGAATTTCATCACCGCGAGTGGGCGGCGGAGATGTTCGCGCAAGGAGTGCACGCTCGCGTGCGGACCGGCTGTGCGTTGCGAAAAAGGGCGATGCGGGCGCTTCGGAACCGGGACGGTGTTCGGCGCGGGCTCAGCAACGTGGTGATGTCCGTTACCATTCCCGTTTCCGTTTCCATTTCCGTTGCGACGATGCGGATCGGCCGCTGCGTTCAGCGGGGACTTCCTCGTTCGCATGCGATGTCGCTTTGCGTTGCATTTCGTGTCCGTCTACTTTGTGCGCGGCACCTGAACAGACGACAGAGCTTGCGGCTGCTTCTGTTGAACTTGCCACGCAGCTACTTGTTTCTTTTTGTTCACGCAGACGCGAATTAGTTCGGGTTCGGCCCAGGGGACATCGTGAAATCCGGTTTTGAGGAATGCACTTTCAGGGTTGCGATTCCATTCGGCAGGGAAGAGCGCGATGACGTCGCTCTGTGTGACTGCCGGTGCGGGCTGCGGTGCGTTGCCCGTGACTGCGGCGAAGAGAGCAGCGGGAAGATCGTGGCCGGGACCGAGCGCGAGGTGGCCGACCTGGGTCGTGCGCGGATTGAGCTCAATCATGTACGCGTTGCCGGTGGAGGTTTCGATCATGAAGTCGAAACCGTTCATGCCGGAGAGATTCAAGCGGCGCACCATTTTTGTGACGGCGGCGGACATTTCGGCGTTGTCCACGCGACGGAGCGCACTGGCGGGGCCGGAGGAGTGCACTTTGTTCAGAACTTCAAAATGATTCTCGGCGAGGACGGTGCCGTTCCAGCAGGCGACGAGGCTGGTGGCTTCGTGGCCGGAGATAAATTCTTGTGCGCTGACGACGGAGCGCTGGCGCGTGAGAGCGGGCCAGATGCGCGTGTGGTCGGCATCGATGAGCGCGCGCTTGGCGGCTTGCGCTAGCATCGGAGGCGCGTGCAATTTCTTGAAGGCGCGTTCGGCGTCGGGCATTGTGTGGACCACGCGAACACCTTCGCCGCCGGAACTGCAATCGGATTTCAGAACGATGGGCAGGCCGACGTTTGTGGCCCACCTGCGCATTTCGTCGAGCGACTCGACGACAGTCATCTTTGGAACGCGGACGCCTTCGTTGGCAGCCATCTCGATGAAGGTCGCGCGTTCGTAGAGCATCGGGAAATTTACGGGAGAGCCGAGCGAGCGCGAAAGGACGGCGCAGATTTCAGCTCCGGCGCTTCCGCGCTTTTCTTCGGCGGCGTAAAGCTGGTGAAGCTGGAGCGAGGCGAGATCGTCGCAGGGGATCACGAGATCGGGCTTGGAGGCCGTGATTGCGCTTGCGATCGAACGGGCCGGGGTGAGGCCGCTATAGGGATAGCCGGTGCGCAGGGCATTCGTCTTGGAGATCGGGTGACCAGCCGGGCAGACCGCGTCCACGGAGAAGCCGGCTTGGGCCATAGCCATTCCGAGGCGGGCGGTGGGCACCCACTTTGAGCTGGTGACGAGGAGGACCGTTGGTTTCAAAGGTATCTCTATTGACGGGCACAGCTATGCCTCTCGGCCGAACCTGGACCTGAGAGGGTACTTCGCCTTAGGAGGTGCAATCACCCTGCCAAAAGAGGGTGGTTTGGCGAGCGGATCGAGGCTTGGTTTCGGTTATAAGGTTCAGCGAATGAGTAGCTTACGTAGGTAGCAGGAGGTTTCCACAACAGGTGGACCGAAACGGTGCAGGTAATCGCCTCAGGAGTGGTAATCCGCTTCCACTATTTCCGGAGGAGTGTTCCTTGGAGACGGCGGGGTTTTCGAAGGTCACCGAGAGGGTACACCCCCGTCGTTTTCCAAAGTGTGTGCAAGTTATTTATAATCAATGACATAGAAAGCTGCGGAGTGCGCTGCTTCGAAGAGGTCGTGCAAGTCTTTGATAATACGAGACTTAATGTTGGTCGCGATGCTCTTTATATTTCGCTTTTGGTTCGCTTATTTTGGGATCGACCGGACGGAGCTTTCAACGGGGAGATCATAGCACGAGAATGCCCCTATGTCAATGACAATATTAGAGTTAGCGTTCGAACGGCGACTTCGAACGGCTGTTCGAATGGTTGCCGCCCAAGATCGACCTTGCCGTCGGTAAGTTCGGCCCCAAAAAGGCTAATGCTATCTGCACGGTACGTGGCAAAGAGGCCGCAGTGTGTCCGGCGGTCGTTGACGGGTCGGAGCGAGTGGCTTAACTTCAAAAGACGCGTGAAAACAGATGCGCTTGCGGCTCTGACGATACCGGTGAGTGCGAGAGTCGCGGTTCGATTCACTGGTCAATTCACCTTATGGGGGCAGGGTAGTAATGACGCCTAGCGACGGTTGGACAAAGACGTGGACGTATTTTGAGGACTCCTGGCACGAAGGCAACGTGGGGATGTGGGGACCGCGGACGCACGCGTTGTGGCTTTGCTCGGTGGTGTTTGATGGCGCGCGCTATTTCGAGGGCGTGGCTCCCGATCTGGCTCTGCACCTGGCGCGGGCAAACGATTCGGCGAAGAAGCTTTATCTGAAGCCAGTGGTGTCGCCCGAGAAGTGGGTCGAGCTGGCGAAGGAAGGCATCAAGAAATTCGACGGCGAGACGGCGCTTTATATTCGGCCGATGTATTGGGCGGAGCGCGAGAGCCCGTGGATTCAGTCGCACGATCCGGAATCGACGAGGTGGTGCATGTCGATTTACGAAGCGCCGATGCGGCCGCCGAAAGGATTCTCGATCACGCTGTCGCCGTTCCGGCGGCCGACGCAGGAGACGATGCCGGTGGATGCGAAGGCCGGCTGTTTGTACCCGAACAATGCGCGGTGTTTGTTTGAAGCACAGTCGCGCGGATTCGACAATGCGGTGGTTTGCGACGTGGTGGGAAATGTGGCGGAGCTGGCTACGTCCAATATCTTCTACGGAAAAGATGGCGTCGTTTATACACCGATCGCCAACGGGACGTTCTTGGCGGGGATCACGCGGATGCGCACGATTCAGTTTGTTGCGCGAGGCGGGAGTGAAGGTCGTCGAGAAGACGGTGAAATATTCAGAGCTTGAGTCGGCGGATGAGATTTTTTCGACGGGAAATTATTCGAAGGTCGTGCCGATTATAAAAGTCGGCGAGCGAGCGTTGGAATTTGGGCCGCTTTATAAGAAGGCGCGGGAACTGTATTGGGAGTTCGCGCATTCGAAGGGCAAGATTTTTTAGAGGCCGTTGGCTGTGGCACGTTGAAGGCGGCGAGAAGGTTTTCCACCACTCGCGTTCACGCGGTTGCAAATCCATTTGCGAAGAGGGTGAGTTGGCTCTGGGCACGAGCGTCGCGATGATGGAACGCCTGAAGCCGATTTGGGCGCGGGTGATGGGTCGCGCGTCGGCAGAGGCGGACGATAATTTTTTTGCGATTGGAGGCACGCCGGATAAGGCGCAGGAATTGTTCGTCGAGATTGAGAAAGAGTGCAGGCGGAAGCTGCCGGCTTTTACCGTTGTGCAAGCGCAGACGCTGGGAGAAATCGCGGAGTTGCTCGAGGCGCCGGACACGCCTGAGTTTCCGGCGGTTACGTTGTTGCGAGAGGGACGCGAGGAGCCGGCGATTTTTATTACGCACGGGCTCGGCAGCAATGTGCTTGATCTCTACCAGATGGTGCAGCACCTCGACGTTTCGAATCCGGTGTACGGGATTCAGGCGAAGGGATCGGATCTGAAGTCGGAGCCGCTTTGCAGCGTGCCGGACATGGCGGATTTTTTTGTCGAGGCGATTCGCAAGGTACGAGAGCACGGGCCGTATGTTTTGATCGGGTATTCGTTCGGCGGCGTGGTGATGTTCGAAACGGCGCGGCTATTGACGCAGATCGGCGAGCGCGTGGCGTTTCTGGGAATGGTGGAGAGTTATCCTTATCGGGATTTTTTGTCGAGCGGGCAGAAGCTTGAGATGAAGATGCGGCTGATGCAGCGGCATGCGCGGATTTTGTCGCGCATTCCGATGAAGCAGAAGATCGGATATCTGATGAGTGGATTTGAGCGCGACAGGTATGTGAGCTGGGACGATCGCGGGAATGCGGGACGGCGTCCGCCGAATGTGAAGTTTGCGGATGCCGATCGGCGGCGGCAGTGCGAGGAAACTTGCGCTGAAGTCGTATGTGCCGGAACCCTATGACGGCAAGATTCATTTTGTGCGAGCGGAAGAAGGAGTGGCGTCGTTTCCGGCGTCGCCGAGCGGAGCTTGGGGGCCGTGGATTCGCGAGAGTGTGACGGATGTTACGCCTGGCGATCATTTTCAGATTTTGTCGCGGCACTATGAGGGATTGGCGGCGGTGTTGTCGCGTCAGTTGAAGCCCGTTGAATGAAGTTCGTCGGAGGCCGCAGTGAACGGCGCAGAGAGTTTGGTTCGATCGTTGGTGGCGGGCGGAATCGACACGTGTTTTACGAATCCGGGCACGTCGGAAATGCATATGGTGGCGGCGCTGGAGCATACGCCGGAGATTCGTTGTTTGTTGACGTTGTTTGAAGGCGTGGCGACGGGTGCGGCGGATGGTTACGCGCGGATGACCGGCAAGCCGGCGTGCACGCTGTTGCATCTCGGTCCGGGGCTGGCGAATGGCGTGGCGAATTTGCACAACGCGCGGCGCGCGCAGGTGCCGATCGTAAATGTGATCGGCGATCACGCGACATTTCATTTGCAGTACGATGCGCCGCTAACTTCGGACATCGAGGGAATCGCGAAGCCGGTGTCGGGCTGGGTGCGGACGTCGCGAAGCGCGGGCGACGTGGGACGCGACGCGATCGATGCGATCGTTGCGGCGCGGACGGGTGCGGGACAGATTGCGACGCATATTGTGGCGGCGGACGCGTGCTTGGAGCGACGGCGGAGTTGTTGCAGCGGCGCCGAATTTTGCGCGTGCGGCGATGCCTGCGGGCGCGACGATCGAGCGCGCGGCGGCGTTGCTGCGTGGTGGCGAGCGGACGGCGATTTTGTTGGGGCACGACGCGACGTACGGCGTGGGATTGGGCGCGGCGGGAAGAATCGCGGCGGCGACTGGCGCGAAGTTGTTGGCGCCTTATCCGTTCACGCGGCTGGAGCGTGGAGCGGGGCGCGCGGCGGTCGAGCGGGTTCCTTACATTTTTGAGCAAGCGGCGGAGTTGCTGAAGGAATTTCGTCGATTGATTTTGGTTGGTGCGCGCGTGCCGTATTCGTATTTTGCGCATCCGCAGAAGAAAGCTTCGCCGGTTGCGGATGGTTGCGAAGTTTTTACGCTGGCGCGGGAGGATGAGGATTGCGCGGGTGCGCTGGAGGCGTTGGCAGAGGCACTGGGATCGCAGAACGCGACGGATGCTGGAGTGGCGGTGGCCGCGCGGCCATAGCTGCCGACGCGGCGCGGTGAATCCGCAGAATATTTCGCAGGCAATTGGCGCATTGCTGCCGGAAAACGCGATTGTGATTGAGGAGTCGATGACTTCGGGGCGCGGGTTGATGCCGGCGACGCGTGGATGTCCTCCACATGATTTCTTGGCGAATACGGGGGATCGATCGGGATTGCGATGCCGCTGGCGGTTGGTGCGGCGGCGGCATGCCCTGATCGGCGCGTACTGTGTTTGTCGGCGGACGGAAGCGGGATGTACACGGCGCAGGCATTGTGGACGATGGCGCGCGCGGGACTGAATGTGACGACGGTGATTTTTGCGAATCGCGAGTATGGCGTGTTGAAGCGGGAGTTTGGGAGTTTTGGATTGGGCGAGCCGGGGCCGCGCGTCCGCGACATGTTTGAGATTGGGCGGCCGGACATTGATTGGGTGGCGCTGGCGAAGGGGATGGGTGTGCCGGGGTCGCGGCCGGAGTCGATCGAGGAGTTTGCGAAGGCGTTGCGCGAGGGACTGGCTGGAGATGGGCCGCGATTGATTGAGGCGCGGTTTTAGGTTTTCGGCGTCTGCGCTTGCGATTGCCGCGGAGAGTAGTCGTAATCCCAGAGTTGGAGATTTGGATTTTGGCCTTCTGCGGTTAGCGCGGCGGCGTAGCCTTGTCGCGGGTAGAGCGAGACAAGAGTCCAATTCGAAGCATCTTCGGCGGTGAGGCGCTCGGGCTCACCGGGTGTCAGCGTGACGTCGAAACTATCGAGCGGCAGGTGCAATCCTTCGCCGCGAGCCTTGATGTAGCTTTCCTTGCGAGTCCAGCAGGCGTAGAAGCCTTCGTCGCGTTGATCCGGCGGGAGTGCGCGGAGCTCTGTGAGTTCATTTTGGGAAAAGAAGCGGCGGGCAATGTCTTCCCAATTATCGATGGGGCGGATGAACTCGACGTCTACGCCGAGGCGACGGTCGGACGAGAAGGCGAGCAGGGCGAGGCTGCGCGTGTGGGAGACGTTGAAGTGGACGGGAGGATCGCCGGCGGTCGGGGCCAGGGCGGGCTTGCCTCGGTCGGCGTAGTGGAATTGGATTGCGGCGGGAGGGGTGGAAAGGTACTGGCCGAGGAGTTCGCGAAGGACGGCGCGAGTGGTGATGTAGGCGTTGCGATCGCGATGGAACGCGAAGCGATTGGCCCGGGCATGCTCGTCGGTGGATAGGGTGGACTCCCATGCGATCGGGGGCAGGCATTGAGGGTTGTGGGAGAGCCGCCAGACGTGTACCTCGCCCGTGGGTAGGCTGAGGGGCTGCGAGGGATGGTGCCATTCGGGCGTAGGCGGGGTGGGCACGGCGGCATTCTATGCCAAATCGGGACTGAGCCGAGCCTGATTCCCTGAGGGAAAAGCATTTCCCGTATGCTGCCTGGAGGGCGGTTTTTTGCGCAGTATTAGAATTTAAGCCTATTATTATCAGCGAGATAGATTGGTGATGGTTGGCCTCTCGCTTGCACCTGGAAGGGTGGGGACGTGTCTTGCCCGCAGGCGTCTCCGATCGATGTGTTTGTAGGTTATTGATAATAGGGCGCTTAAATTGAGCGCGAGGGCTTCGATTTATGGCGGAGATGGCAATTTCTTCGATGGTGGCTGGCGGCGTCCCGGCAGGGGACGAAACGACGGAACGGCTGCTGGCGATGTGGCGCGAGCTGCTTGGGCTCGATTCGGTCGGCCTGGACGACAACTATTTTGACTTGGGCGGCGATTCGGCGCTGGCGGTTCATCTGTTTGCGCGGATCGAAAAAGAGTTTGGCGTGAAGCTGCCGCTGGCGACGCTGTTTGAGGCGCAGACGGTTTCGGAGTTGACCGAGGTGTTGCGCAGCAAGGCTCAGCCGGCGGGATGGTCGCCGCTGGTCACGGTGCAGGCTGGCGGATCGCGCGCGAATTTCTTTTGCGTTCACGGAGCAGGCGGGAACGTTTTTATTTATCGCGATCTGGCGAAATTGCTTGGGCCGGATCAACCGTTTTATGGATTGCAGAGCCGCGGGCTCGACGGGAAAGAGGAGTTGCAGAAGAGCGTGCCGGACATGGCGCGCGTGTATGTCGATGCGATGCAGCGCGTGCAGCCGCACGGGCCTTATTTTCTGGGCGGATATTGCATGGGCGGAACGGTCGCCTATGAGATGGCGCAGCAGTTGAGTGCGAAAGGCGAACAGGTTGGAATGGTTGCGCTGTTCGACACGGCGGACTGGTCGCAAGTGAAAATGTATTCGAAGTCGGCTCGCGCCGGATACCAAGTGCAACGATTGTGGTTTCACTTGCGGAACTTCATGCTGCTCGGGGCGTCGGACAAAGCGAAATTTTTCCGTGAGAAGTGGAAGGTGCTCGAGAGCCGCACGACGATCTGGAAGGGCGCGATCGCGGGGATGTTCAAGAGCGAAGGGAAGCAGGAATCGGAGTCGGCGCTACTGGCGCGAGTTTGGGAGAACAACGATCGTTGCTCGGCGGATTACAAGCCGCAGCCGTTGAATGCGCCGATCGTGCATTTTCGGCCGAAGGAACAATACGTCGTGTTCCGGAAGTCGGATGCGAGTTTTACGCGGCTGGCAGTGAAGAGCGAGAAGATCGTTGGGCTACAAGTTTATCCGGCGGGCATGTTGCTGGAGCCGTTTGTGCAGGAGTTGGCGAAGTCGCTGCGGCGGTCGTTGGATGATGCAGGTGCGGATCGCGGGCGAGCTTGAGATTTGGCTTCAGGCCGAATTCGAAAATTTGACTTTCGAGTGGTCCCGGTTCAACCCGGGGATTGGAACCAGGCGCCAATCTGAAAGAAGTGGTTGCGGCGTATCGTCCGCGAGACGCAGCGGGAGAAATCCCGAATCGCGGCGAATGTGGTGGCGTTTTTGCCAGGAACAGTGCGAGAGAAGATTCCTCAGCTTGACGCGTTGCGCGGGATCGCGATTCTTCTGGTCATCGCGCATAACGCGACGTTGCATTACGGCACGGCGTCGTATCTGCATCCGTTGCTCGACCGCGGGTGGATGGGCGTCGATCTGTTTTTTGTGCTGTCGGGATTTTTGATCAGCGGCATTCTGCTGGACACAAAAGAGTCTCCCAACTACCTCAAGAATTTTTATGCGCGGCGCGTTTTGCGCATTTGGCCGCTGTATTACTGCCTGCTGGCTTTCATGTTTGTGGTGTTGCCACACGTGAGCGCTTCGGAGGGCGTTGCGATCTTCGCGAAGTCGTCGCCCTGGTGGGCGTATCCGTTTTTCTTGCAGAATTTTTTGCTGCCGCTTTCAACCGATGCGTCGGGGCCGTTGGGTGTGACGTGGTCGCTGGCGATCGAAGAACAGTTTTATCTAGTATGGCCGATCATCGTGAGGTTTTTGTCGCGGCGGCAGATAGCGATTCTCGCGATTGTGGAGATCGCGGCGTCGCCGGTGCTGCGGTACGTCTTGGCGGCACACCACATTCACATTTATGCGAATTTCTTTTGCCGGCTCGACGGGCTGATGCTGGGCGCGTTTTTGGCGGCGCTGGTGCGGTCGAAGGATTTCGTGCGCGAGAGGTATATCGGCGTTGCGCTGGCGGTATTTGCCGTAGCGGCGCCGCTTGCTGTCATCATGGATTTGCGGCGAGCCGAGTGGATTGTGTTTACGTTCACCAGCCTGACGGCTGGCGCGATCGTTTATCTGGCGATGTTTTGGAAGCAGCGGTGGCTGCAGCGGCCGCTCTCGAATCGATTTTTGCTATTTACTGGGACGATCAGCTACGGGCTGTTTTTGCTGCATAAGATTGCGTTCGCGGGCGTCGATGGGCTGCACGTGAATTATGTGGGGCATCCGTTTGTGACGCTCGGCGTGATCTTCGTTGGCAGCTATGTGCTGGCGATCATTTCGTGGAATGTGCTGGAGCAGCCGTTCTTGAGGCTGAAGCGATTTTTTGAATTGCGGCGGCGGAAGAATGCTGCCCTTGCTGGCGCTGCGGAGATTGGCGCTGCTGCGGCTGCGCCGGTCGGGCAGGCGTCCTAATCCCGGAAACAGCGCGCGAGTTTGGCTCTACGAGCCGGTGCGAATTGTCGTAGCATTTTCTTCAACGCCAATTTATTTCAGGACTCTTGAATGACGGAACAAAAAAATCTTGTTCGAGATATTTCGGATACCGCGCTGTGGGTCGCGTATTTTCGCGCGAAGGAGACGCAGCGGCCTGATGGGCTGTTTCGCGACCATTATGCCGAGAAGCTCGCCGGTCCGAAGGGCTACGAGATCGCGGCGAAGCTGCCAGATGGCGACAAGCACGAGTGGGCTTGGGTGGCGCGTACGTATTTGTTTGACGAGTTTATGGCGCGTGAGATCCGCGAAGGCGCGGATCTGGTGATCAATCTGGCTGCGGGGCTGGATTCGCGGCCGTACCGGATGGAGATGTCGCCGGATTTGCGATGGATCGAAGTCGATCTGCCGCAACTGGTGGCGTACAAAGAAGAAATTTTGGCGAACGACAAGCCGAAGTGTCGGCTGGAACGCATCTCGCTCGATTTGAGCGATCGCGACGCGCGGCGTGCGCTGTTTGCGAAGTGGAACAGCGAAGCGAAGAAAATTGCGGTGATGACGGAAGGGCTGCTGATCTATTTTTCGCCGGAGGAAGTCGCGTCCTTTTCGCGCGACCTTGCGGAGGGCGAGCACTTTGTGAGCTGGGTGATCGATCTGGCGTCGCCGTTTCAGTTGAAACTGATGCAGCAAAACATGGGGAAGCAACTGGATCAGGCGGGGGCGCCGTTCAAGTTTGGACCGGCGGAGGGCGCGGAATTTTTCCGGCCGAACGGCTGGGTGCCAAAGGATGTGCAGGGATTTTTGAAGACGGCGGCGAAGTTCAATCGTGCGCCGGCGGAGTTGCTGTCGCTGCTGCCGGAACCGAAAGGGCCGATGACGCGGTACCCGTGGACGGGAATCGCGCGGCTGCAAAAGCAGTAGCGGCTACCGCGGTCAATTTGAGTCAAGACGCAACGCGGCGGAGCAAGCCCCGTCCCTGCAAAGTCGTTTAAGTTTTATTGGACCAAAAAAAGAGCGCGGATGCGAGGCAAAGGTGCCTTGCGTACGCGCTTTTGTTTTGGGGATGGGGACGCTGCGAGTTGCTGTCGCGACGCGATGGCTACAGAGCGAGAGGCGCTGGTCCCGCGGCGTTCGCGGTGGTTGCCGGTGTTGAAGCGGTGGCAATGTGGCTGGATTTCCCGAGTGACAGAATGTCGAGCCAGTTGCGATAGATGCCCACCGCAGAGCCGTGCCAGGTGTTCTGCAACGTTTCGCCGACGGCGGCTTCGGGAAAAACGTCCATCAAATCTTCCTGGCGATTCGCTTCCGCGTTCTTGCGAAATTCGTTCAAGATGCGAGTGGCTTCGCACGTCGAAGTACCCGCGCGGCTCGTTCGGATAAGTCTCGCGTTCGTGCGTCAGATAGCGGCGGACGTCGCGGCGATATTCCTTGAGCAGCGTGCGCGTGAAATATTCTGGATGCCCCTGAAAATGGACGAAGAGGCTGCGCTGCTTGCGCTTGACAAAAAGATTGACGCCGGCGTCGGGCGATTTGTCGAGAATGTCGTAGCCGCGCGACGTGAGCGCGTAGTCGCGCACTTCATTCCAGCGCGAGTGAGGAAATCGTGACGGATTCACAGCGCCTGCGATCAGGGGATGCTCGGAGTTCTTCTTGTATTCGAACACGCCGAATTGCTTGTCGCCGAGCGGATTGCGTTCGATGTTGTCGCTGTGAAGCACGCTGGCATGTGCGGCTAAGCACGAAAGAATCGTCGAGGTCGTGCCCGTCTCTGCCCAATCGAACACCTGTGTCAGCGAGCGCCAGTAGGGTTCATCGCGCATGTTGCGGTGTTTCGGCTCGGTTCCTGTGATGATCGCGCCATCAAACTTCGCGTTCAAGAGTTTTGCGACCGGTGAATAGTGCCCGGCGATGTGAGCGCGCGCGCGCTCGCCGCGAACCACTTCCGACAGCGAGAACATCGTTACGAAAACTGGAAGGTCGCCAGCGGCCGCATCGAGCAAATCGAAGAACTGAACTTCAGTATCTTCCAGCGCAGGATCCGGCATGTTGTTGATCAGCGCGATGCGCAGCCCTTCGCTCGCATCGCCGCAGAAGTCGCGCGCGCACAGCGATGCGCCTTTCTTCTCGGCCCACCGAGGAGGAACTCGATCTCCTGTCATCACCAACGGCATGCAAGCTCCTTGAAGCTCAGACCACCACTAAAAATTTCGCACGCGAATGCCAAACCAACTCGTCTACGGCCTTCGCCGCCACCGCGAGCGCCTGCTCGAGGTCCGCGAGAATGTCGTCGATGTGCTCGATCCCAACGCTCAGCCGAATCATTTCCGGCCTCACGCCAACCTTCACTTGCTCTTCTGGCGTAAGCTGCCGATGCGTCGTCGAAGCCGGGTGGCACGTCAGCGACTTCGAATCGCCCATGTTGACCATGCGCTTGAACAACTTGAACGCGTCAAAACACTTGCGGCTCGACTCAAATCCGCCCTTGACGCCAAACGTGAGCAGCGAAACAGCGTTGTCTCCCAAATATTTCTTCGCCATCGGGTACAGCGGGCTGTCGCGAAAATCCCGCGTAGCTCACCCAATCAATCATTTTGTGATCGCGCAAAAATTCGGCGACTCGACGCGCGTTTGCGACATGCCGCTCGACGCGCAGCGCCATCGTCTCGAGTCCCTGCAACAACAAGAACGCGTTGAACGGCGCGAGCGAAGCGCCCGTATTGCGCTGGCCAACGGTGCGGCAGCGCGCAACGTACGCAGCTGCTTTAAAATGTTCGGTGTAAACGAGGTCGTGGTAGCAAGGCTCTGGCTTGGTGAGCATGTACCAGCGATCCGGATTGCTCGTCCACGGAAACTTGCCGCTATCGACGATCAATCCGCCAATCGTCGTTCCATGCCCACCCATAAATTTCGTCGCCGAGTGCACGATAATGTCGGCGCCATATTCGATCGGCCGCAGCAAAACCGGCGTCGCGACGGTGTTATCGACGATCAGCGGCACGCCATGTTTGTGCGCCACTCGCGCCAGACCTTCGATATCCGCGACGTTGCCCGCGGGATTGCCGACGCTCTCGCAATAAACCGCGCGCGTATTCTCGTCGATCATTTTCTCGACGTCTTCCGGCTTGTCGCTCGCCGCGAATCGCCCGCCGATTCCGCGCTTCGGCAAAATGTGTTGGATGAACGTGTAGCTGGCGCCGTAAAGCTGGGGAGTGGCCACGACGTTGTTGCCGGCCTCGGTGATGTTCATGATCGAATATTCGATCGCTGCCATACCGGAGCTGACGCCGAGCGCTTCAACGCCGCCTTCGAGCGCCGCAACGCGCTTCTCGAGCACCGCGTTCGTAGGGTTGCCGATGCGTGAGTAGATGTTCCCGACGACATCGTTGTTGAACAGCGCCGCGCCATGCGCCGCGTCGTCGAATTCAAACGCGACGGTCTGATAGATCGGCACCGCCACCGCTTTCGTGGTGGGGTCGCCTTCGTAACCGACATGCAGCGCGATTGTCTCTGGTTTCATCTTTTGAATTTGTGGCGCGCGAACCCGTCAGAATCCGCGCGCCATAACCTCGCCCTGAGGGCTGAATCGCAGGGCGCTACTGCCTGGCCATCGTTGCCGCAGCCGCCAGCGTCGCAATGCGACGCGCAGCGACCGCGAGAATTACTTTTCCGCCGGAACCGCACTCGGCGCTGCGACCGCCACCCGCTTGCCCGCCGTCGCCCGCACCATCGCCTTGGTGAGGTGGCGTGCGGTGAAACTCGCACCGAACGCGAAACGCATCATCGGCCCAAAGGTGTTTGCAGCGGATACGCCGGCGAAATAGAGACCCGGCACTGACGACTCGAAGTTGGACGAAAGAATCGGCGTCCGGTTGAGATCTTTGATTTGGCGACTCAGCTCAGGGCTGAGGAACGTCAGCCGGTCGAGGTCAACGTGATAACCGGTCGCAGCGATCAAATGATCGGCGGCGTACTCGCGCGTGCCGCCTTCCGCGAGGCGAACGCTCAGGTGCACGCGGCCGTTTTTTACTTCAGCGCGCTCGATCGCGGCGCTAAGCTGAATCTGAACTTTGCCAACGACGCGCTCTTTCGTGAGCCACGTCCCCGAGGGGCCAAGGTGACGCCGCACGATTTCCACGCGCAGCGCGGCTGGCAGCAGGCGGAACAGGGTCGGGAAAGTGCAGAATGCCGCCGAGCGCATGCCCGGGCCGAGCCCCGATTTCGGATGGCGAATTCGCTTCCAGAGCGAGCGCTTTTTGCCGATCTTCGGTGCGCTATGGAAGTTCATTTCTTTCTGGCGCGCGATCAATTGAACCTTCGCGCCGGCTTCATGCAGTTCCGCGGCAAGGTCAGTTGCCGACGAGCCGCCTCCAACCACGATCACCGATTTGCCGTTAAAGTTTTCCGTCTCCACGTGACGGAAGCTGTGGGACACAAATTCGGGGGGCAGGGAAGCGAGAACTTCCGGCATCCACGCATAGTGCGTGATGCCGATGGCGAGGATCACGCGGCGCGCGGTGAGCTCTTCGCCGTCCTCCAGGCGCAGGCGAAATCCATCGTTGGTGCGCTCGATGTGCGAGACAAACTTTTCTTCCAGCTCAGGAACCATGCGCTCGCTGAAAGTGAGGCCGTAGGATGTGAACGTGTCGAGCTTCACCGGCATCTGCATTGCGGCATATTCCAGGCCGCGTTCGGCGCAGAACTTTTCGAGTGTGAGCTCACCCTTGGGGTCCGAAATGTTAGAAGCGAAGCCGTCGGACTTCAGGCTCATCGTCTTTGGCATGTGCAACAGCCAGCTCTCCATAGGGCGGCCGAAGATACGAAATGGAATGCCTTGGCCACGGAGGTGGGCGGCGATAGAAAGGCCGTACGGGCCGGCGCCGACGATAGCGATCTCAGTCATGAGAGGGAACCGCTCCTTTGAAAAAGCGAACCGGATAGAGACACACCAGCCGATCCGGTACTAAGGATAAGCACGTAGAATGCCGGATAGTAGATAGCAAGTGCTTTAGAATGAGTGGCTTAATATGAGACTGACTGCGAAAAGGGAAGAAGTTATCCCTTTGGGATAAGCTCTTACCCTCCCGAGGGAAGTTTTAGGGAAAACTCGACCTCGAGCTAGGTAGTTTGTTCCTAAGTTGTTGATTCCATGTCTAGTTGTCCGGCGTTATCCATCGGATCCCGAGATAGATGCCAGCGCCGCTTTTAGCTGGTCGCGCCATTCGGGGAGCTGGAGGCGGTAGGTGGAGTTCAGGCGCTCGTTGGAGAGGACCGAATAGGTGGGACGTCGTGCTGGCGTCGGGTAGTCGGCGGTGGTGATGGGCGTGACTCGCTTCGTGACAAGAGAGCCGCCACTGAGCGCCGCGTTGAGCCAGGGGTTGGTGGCAGGCAGTTTTGCGGCTTCGTCGAGGATGGCGGTGGCGAAGGCGTGCCAGTTCGTAGTCCCGCCTGCGGTGACATGAAAGGTGCCAGTAGGGGGCGCGTCTCCAGCGGCCGCGGCGGCATGGCGCTCCAATATCGAGTTGGTGGCGCGTGCGATTTCGCGCGCCCAGGTTGGCGCGCCGATCTGATCGCTTACGATGCGCAGCTCTTCGCGTTGCGAGGCGAGCCGCAAAATCGTCAGCAGAAAGTTTTTGCCGCGCGTCGCGTAGACCCACGCCGTTCGCAGGATCAAGTGGCGGCAGCCGGAATCGCGAATCGCATTTTCGCCGTCGAGCTTCGTTTGGCCGTAAACGTTTTGCGGATCGGTGTGGTCGTCTTCGACGTACGGTGATTCCTTCGAGCCATCGAAAACATAGTCCGTCGAGAAGTGGACGAGCAGCGCGTTCAATTTCGCCGCTTCGGCGGCCATCGCCGCGGGCGCTTCGGTGTTGATGGCGCGCGCTTTCTCTGGTTCTTTTTCGGCGAGATCGACAGCCGTGTACGCTGCCGCGTTCACGATCATTTGCGGATGCGTGTCGCTGATAATTCGCGCGACGTCGGATGCGCGCGTGAGGTCGAGCTCCGCTCGATCGGGCACGATGACTTCGCCGACGCGAGGAAGGATGAATGCCAGTTCGTGTCCGACTTGGCCGGTGCTGCCGATCAAAAGGATGCGAGGCTTCATTTAGGCCACATTTATGCAGAATAGCGGGGAAGGATATCTCGCGGCATCTCGGAAAGCTTGGTATAGCGCGCGTCTTTTTCCGAGACGAGAGGCGCGTCGATGCCCCACGCGATATTGAGATCGGAATCATTCCAGATGATCCCGTGCTCGTCCTTCGGCGCGTAAGAGTCACTGCATTTGTAAAGGAACTGAGCCGACTCGGTCAGCGTTAGAAACCCATGAGCGAATCCCGCTGGCACGTAGATCATGTTGCCTTCGTCAGCGGAAAGAACGACGCTTGCCCACTTGCCGAATTGCGGCGAGCCGACGCGGATGTCTACGGCGACGTCGAGGACTTTGCCCTCGACGACGCGGCAAAGCTTTGCCTGTGCATGCGGCAGCTGGTAATGCAGGCCGCGCAGCGTGCCACGGCTCGATCGGGAGTGGTTGTCCTGGATGAAGTTGTCAGTGATGCCGAGTTCGACGAACTTATCGCGGTGATACGTTTCCATGAAGAATCCGCGAGGATCGCGAAAGACTTTGGGGCGTAGTTCGACAACGCCGGGTAGAGCTGTGGGGACTTTTTCCATTTTTAGCGTTTAGAGCCGCGGCCTGAATCGGCGACTTCGTGCAGCGATGAATCGCGGTTTTCGTAATATTTCTGGTAGTAGTTCAGATAATCGCCGCCGCGCACGCCGGCCATCCACGCGGTGTTGGTGCGGTACCAGTCGATCGTCTGACGGAAGCCGTCTTCCAGCGTGATCTGCGGTTTCCAGCCGAGTTCTTTTTCGGCCTTATCGCACTTCAGCGCATAGCGGCGATCGTGGCCTGGGCGATCTTTCACATAGGAGAGCAGCGTTTCCGGCTTGCCGATGAGTCGGAGCAGCTGGCGAGCAATCGTGAGGTTTTCGACGATGTCGGATCCGCCGAGATTGTAGACCTCGCCGATGCGGCCGCGCTCCAGAACCGCGAGCACGCCTTTGCAATTGTCTTCGACGTGCAGCCAGTCGCGTTCCTGTTTGCCGTCGCCATAGATCGGCAGCGCTTTGTTGTCGAGCGCATTGGTGATCATCAATGGCAGGAATTTTTCGGGGAATTGATACGGGCCATAGTTATTCGACGAGCGCGTGATCAGCGCAGGGAATCCATAGGTGCGCACGTACGATTTTACGAGCAAGTCGGAAGAAGCTTTGGACGACGAATACGGGCTGCTTGGTTGAATCGGGCTGTTTTCGTCTGCGAATTTGCCTGGCTCGATGTCGCCATAGACTTCGTCGGTCGAGATGTGCAGGAAACGCTGAGATGTTTTGCTTTCGCGCGACCTGGAGCAGGATGAACGTGCCCTTGACGTTGGTCTCGATCGAAGCCGCCGGCTCGTAGATGCTGCGATCGACGTGCGATTCCGCCGCGAAATGGACGACTGCATCGCAACCCTGCATCGCCGCTTCCACAGCGGCGGTATCGCAGATGTCGCCTTTGACGAAGCTGTAGCGCGGATTGTCGGCGATCGATTCGAGGTTCGCGAGATTGCCGGCGTAGGTCAGCTTGTCGAAATTGACGATCGAATAGCCTTTGCCTGAGCCCAGCACAACCCGAATGAAGTTGGAGCCGATGAATCCGGCGCCACCCGTGACTAGAATTTTCATCGCTTGTTTCCCTGACGATTCGAGGATGTAGACATCATGTTGTTCGCGCCGGTTTCGGCTACGAGCGTGTTGGCGCGGAGGAGCGACTCGAACTGGCCTGCGTCGGTCCACCAGCCTTCCAGAATTTCGTAGGTTAGCTTGTTTTCTTCGATATAAAAGTTGTTCACGTCGGTGATTTCGAGTTCGCCGCGGCCCGAGGGCTTGAGGCGGCGAATCTTCTGAAACACGGTCGCGTCGTAAAGATAAATTCCAACCACGGCGAAGTCGGATTTCGGATTTTTCGGCTTTTCTTCGATGCCGAGTACTCTCTCGCCTTTGATTTCGGCGACGCCAAAGCGCTGCGCGTCTTCGACTTTTTTCAGAAGAATTTTCGCGCCGTCCTTCTGTTTCTTGAAGTTCTCGACGGCGTCGCAGATGTTGTTCTCGATGATGTTGTCGCCCAGGATCACGCAGATCGGTTCACCCGCGGCGAAGAACTCGGCCAAACCGAGAGCCTCGGCGATGCCGCCTTCGCCCTCTTGGTAGGTGTAATTAATGTGCTTCAGCCCGAATTCGCGCCCGTTGCCGAGCAAGCGCAGAAAGTCGCCGGCGTTCTTACCGCCGGTGACGAGCAAAATCTCTTCGATGCCCGCATTGACCAGGGTCTGGATCGGATAATAGACCATGGGCTTGTCGTAGATCGGCAGGAGATGCTTGTTGGTGACGCGGGTAAGGGGATTAAGTCTGCTGCCAGTTCCGCCCGCAAGAACGACGCCTTTCATTTCTCCTCCATGGAGTACAAACCCGGTCAAATCTCTCGGCAGACAAACTTCGAGTTCTTAAAATTATTGCTTCGCCGTAAGTGACTAGCAAGTGGCTAGTTGCAACGGTATGCCGACCCCGTACCGAGTATCAGAATAGGCACCAAATAGCCTCAGAACCACAGCTCACATTGTCTCATTTGAGGCGATGCAGCGCCGAGTGTTCGGACGCTGGAACACGATCCGGAATTTGTCACTGGGAACCGAAAATCGGTCTGCTATTTTAAGAATCATGACTTCAGGCCGTTCGCCCCAGCTCAGCCTGGTCATTGCCGCCTACAACGACTGGGCGGCCCTGGAAACGTGTCTCGCGAGCCTCGCCGGCCAGCGAAACGCGCACGAATTTGAAGTTCTCGTCATAGATGATGGGAGCGCCACGCAGGCTCCAGCAGCGATTGCCAGTCAGATCGGGCGGCTGGACTTGCGAGTGATACGGCAATCGCATGCGGGGATCGCTGTCGCGCGCAACCGGGGCGTGCAAGAGGCCCGCGGCACGGTCCTACTGTTTACGGATTGCGACTGCGTGCTCGACCCTGAGTGCTTGCACCAGCTGGCGCTCGCCGCGGACCGATTTCCCGATGATGCGAGTTTTCAGCTTCGGCTTACGGCAGACACGTCGTCGATCGTTGGGCGTGCCGAGGCTCTCCAGCATTACGCCGTGCAGCAAGGTCGGCTCGATGATGCTGGGCGCCTGATGTATTTGAATACTTCGGGTTTTGCGATTCGCCGCGATGCGGCTCTTGCGTTCGGGCAGTTGTTCGATCCGCTGGCGCGGCGCGGTGAAGACACGCTGCTGCTGTCGCAATTGATGAAACGTGGACAGATGCCGCATTACCTTCCCGATGCAGCAATCCAGCATGCGGTGCGACTTCCGCTCGGGCGTTATATGTGGGTCGGCCTCAGTATTGGCTACAAAGAAGGCTATGCGTACGAGAAGGTTGCGACGAATGCCGAAAAGCTCGACTCGGGCTCGTCCCAGCGTTGGGAGCAGCTGAAACGGCTGCGCCGGATCGCGGAGGAAAAATCGCTCGGCGCCGCGGCATTCTGGACTGTTTTTGTGCGGCAGGTGCTGCGCTTGTTCGGATTGAAGTTCTATCGTTTGTTCAACTGAAGTTGGTCCTCGTTTGTCTTAGTGAAAAGAAATCAGGCGGAGATTCATGGCTGAAGTGAATGCGACGGAAATCCTGGCGAAGCTGCCGAAAAACATTCGCGGCGTTGTGGCGGAATCGGCCCGCGTAAGTGGAGAACGAGTCGCGCTGGTCGAAACGTCGGGAAGCTGGACGTACTCCGAACTCGACGCGACGATCACGGAAACGCAAGCCTGGCTTGCCGGATTGGGTGTGCGCGCGGGCGACCGCGTGATGATCGTTTCGGAAAATTGCCGCGCGTTCGTTGCGGTGCTGCTCGCGGTCGCGGGAATGGATGCTTGGGCCGTGCCGGTGAACGCAAAGCTTTCGCCGCAAGAAATCGATGCGATTCGCGATCATTGCGGCGCACGCAGATTGATTTACACGATCACTGTGTCTCGCGCGGCGCGCGATCACGCCAAGCGACACGACGCCGCGATCGTCGAAACGGGGAAGCTTGGATCGATCGCAGTCGGCCTGCTGAACGAAAATGTTGTGCCCGAACCGCTCGACCCGGATTTGGATCAGCGTGTTGCGGCGATGATTTACACCTCGGGCACGACGGGATTGCCGAAGGGCGTGATGCTCACGCATCGAAATCTTTTGTATCTCGCCGGAGTGTCGGCGGCGATTCGTGGGCTTACGCCGGACGATCGGTTGTACGGCGTGCTGCCGATGACGCACGCGGTGGGATTGTCGGTCGTGCTCCTCGGCGCCTTGCTGAGCGGCGCGAGTTTGTATTTAACGGCGCGATTCGATCCAGTCGCTGCGCTGAAGTTGTTGGAGTCAGACGCCCTGACGATCGTGCTCGGCGGGCCGGCGATGTTTTCGCTGCTGCTGGATTACACAAAAATGAAGGGAATCACGTCGCTAAAATTTCCAGCGCTGCGCGTAATCTCTTCGTCGGGCGCCCCGCTCACGGCGACCGTGAAAGCCGAAACAGAAAAACTTCTCGGACTCACGCTGCACAACGGCTACGGCGTAACGGAGTGTTCTCCGACGATCGCACAAGCTCGGATGGATGAACCGCGCACAGATTTATCCGTCGGCAAGATTTTGCCGGGGATGGAAGTGGCGCTGATCGGTTCCGACGGCAACCCAGTCGCGGCCGGAGAGATCGGCGAGCTTCGCGTGAAGGGGCCGAATGTGATGAAAGGCTACTATCACGCGCCGGAAGATACGGCTGCGGTGCTCAGCGCGGACGGCTGGTTCAACACGAAGGATTTGGCGCGGCTTGAGGGCGGCCACCTGTTCATTGTTGGTCGGGCCAAGGAGTTGATCGTGCGATTCGGGTTCAATGTGTACCCGGCGGAAGTGGAGGCGGTGATGTCGGCGCTGCCGGGGGTGGCTCGGGTGGCGGTGATTGGGCGCGCGATCGAGGCGGCTCAAGGTGGCGAGGATGTCATTGCGTTTGTTGAACTTACGAAAGGTTCGAGTGTTCGGGTCGAGGATCTGAACGAGCATGCGAGCAAGAACTTGTCGCCGTATAAAAGGCCGACGCGGTTTGTGATGCTGGAGTCGATGCCGGTCACGCCGACCGGAAAACCGATGAAGGGCGAACTTGCCAAAATGTTGACCGCGTGATTTTGGACGGCGACCCTCCCCCCCACTATTTTTTCGCAAGAGTGTGATTCTAAGGGAGATATACGCTAAAATCGCGTAAGAGTGTGATTCTAAAAGAGTAAGGTTCGCTGGTGGTGGTCGAATTTGTTGTAGGGATTGAACTTAGCTGAGTGGGTTTACCGCGAAAATTGGATGACGGAAATTAAAGAGTGAGGGTTCCGGATTTTGTGCGGGGGCCCACGCTACTTTTGGAGTCCATCGCAGGACTCTCCGGCGCCTAGCCCGTGGCCGTTCGATCCCCGGTTCGCTGTTCCCATTCCCGTTTGCGGATTCGCTATAAGGCTGACTGCGCCGGGTGATGGGCGGGCTTGCCGGACGGGAACGAGATTCTGGGCTTGCCGTTCACGAGGAAATCGACGAGGTCGAGGTAGCCGGCGCGGTTGGTGTCCCACGTAAATTTCTTCACGAACTCGAGAGAATTTTCCACCTGATGTCTGCGCAAGTCTGGGTTCTTTGCCATGCGCAACATGGCCTCGGCGAGGCTCGTTTCGTCGTTGGCCTTGAAGAAGGTGACGAGGGAATCGTCGAAGTAGTAGCTGTCGATCGTTGTGTTGGGAACGATGAGCGGAACGCCGACGGTCATGAACTCGAGAGTCTTGGTGCTGAAGGCTTCGTCGCCGAAGGCGTTGCTGCGTTTGGGTACGATGCCAAGGTCCGCGCCAGCGATGACACTGGAAACCTGTTCGAGGGGAACGATGCCTTTCAGGAAGACGCGATCCTGAAGATCGAGTTCAGCGATCAGTGAGCGAAGATACTCGAG
The DNA here is from genome assembly GCA_963785605.1 of uncultured Acidobacteriota bacterium. Lineage (GTDB taxonomy): Bacteria > Acidobacteriota > Terriglobia > Acidiferrales > UBA7541 > Acidiferrum. Next base: position 315,531 of record CAWAWE010000002.1, read on the forward strand.
CTGTTCACCTGCGCCGTAAATATGAAATTCGGCTTCCGGAACCTTGTCCTTGATCTGTGCAAAGGCGCGGACAGCGAGATCGAGACCCTGGTGATAGTTGAGCGTGCCGGGGTACAGCATGATGAATTTGCCGTCGTTGCGCGGAGCGCCGCTTTTCTGCTGAAAGAGCGACGAATCGGGATAGTTGAGGAACGTCGTGCACTTGGAACTCGGAACGGATCGGGTGACGAGACGGTCGCCCCAAATGTGATTCGCGGCGATGACGTGATCGGCGAAGCGCGTGGAAAGGCGCTCGATGGCGAGAAGAATTTTGAACGCCAGTGAGTCGCTGGTGCTGTTGAACTTGCTGACGTAGAACTCCGGCATGATGTCGTGAATATCGAGAATGACTTTGGCGCCGCCTAGTTTGGCGAAGAGGGCTGCGAAGACTTCGAAGTCGGGAACGGAATGAACGTGAATGAGGTCGTATTTTTCTTTGAGATGGCTGCGCGTCAGGAAAGCCATCGAGCGCAAGAAGAACATCATCAACCGCGAGATGTGGGTGAACTTGCCTTTTTCGTTGATCTGGCGGGGTTGGATGCGATAGACGCGGACGCCGTTGAGGACTTCGAAAGCAGGCAATCCCTCACGCCGCAGCGAAACAGCTTCAACATAATCACCGCGCTTGGCCAAGGCTTCGGCGTATCGCCGGACGCGATTGTCGGTTTCGTAGAACGCATAGGCGACCATGCAGACTTTCATGGGTTTCCGGAGTTGCTGAGGGTGAACCGGCCTCCTCGTGGGCGGGTCGAGGTGAGTCCTTGCTTCAGAATTATAGGATGTGGGCATTTCCCTGGGGTCCTTGGAGTTGGGGCGGCTTGTTCAAACGATACCGATAGAATTTGGGAACAGAAAAAAGGCGATGTAATGACGTAAAGAAGTGACGAAGTAATGACTCGGAGCTGGCCGTGAGCGATTGAAGTGCGGTGGCTGAGGTCGATCGGGCTGATGGCTGTGATTCGGAACGGAGTCGATCGCGTTGGATCTAAATCCTGCGATCGGGGAGGCGATCGCGGCCAATCGGGTGATCGTCGTTTTGGGTTCGGTGAGGTTGAATCTAAACCCGCACCCTCTGAAAGCTGAGGGTGCGGCACCCCAATGCCGGTTGGTGCGCTGTTTGAGGCTGTGCTTGAAATTGAAGCCGGGCGGAGCAAGCCCCGCCCCTACAAAGGCTAAGAGGGGCTCAGGGAGTATTTGAGGCGGGGGCCGTCGAGGGTGGCGTAGGCGACCTTGGCGCGGGTGGCGTTGGGGCCTTCGATGGTCCAGCCGGATGCGGTTTGTACGAGGCGCATGGAGCGGCGGTCGCGCCACCACTGAGCGGCTTCGTGGGGGAGCGGGATCCAGAAATTGCGCTCGTGGCGTTGCGCGTCGAGATAGGCGAGCAGGTCGGTGTAGGTCTTCTGCGCGCGGTCGTCTTGAAGGTAATCGGGATGGCTGATGAAGGTCATCAGGCCGTTGCGGCCGCCGACGAGATCGATCTGATGCTTCCAGATGTCGATCGAATAATTCTCCATGATGTGGAAGAGCGAATAATCCTGGGTCATCGTGAGTGGAAGCTCGACGATGTCGCCGATGAAGTAGGGCATGACGGTGCAGCATCCGCCGCGTTGGGGTTCGAGGTGTGCGACGTTGGGAACCGACATGTCGTAAGAGAGATTCAGCTCGGACATCCACTCCTGATTGCGGTACATGGCGCCGGCGCGGAAGCCGAGCGCTTTGAATTCGGAGATGTAGCCATTGATTTTCGCGGCGCGTCGAAGGAATTCTTCGCGTTCTTTGAAAAGCCCGCCGTCGTGATTCAAGTCGTGGACGTTGACCTCGAAGCCGCGGGAACGGATGGATTCGAGGAACTCCGGCTCGACGGAATAGCGAACTTCGGGAATGACCTGGAACGACGACTTGATGTGATGGGCGTCGTCCATGTCCATCAAGCGCGAGCAGAAAGCCTTGCCGCCGGCGGCTTCAACGTCGTGCGTCATGATGACGCAGGCGGAAGCGCCTTCGGGCCAGAACCAGATGAACGGCATTTGCGTGATGCCGTTGGCGAGCATGCGCTCGCGAAGGAATTGCTCGTGGAGATCGTCGATCGTGAAATCAACGGGCCACTTGGGAAACGGAAGATCCTGCCAGCCCTTGAGGTAAGCCCGCTGCATATGGCGGCGTACGCCGACGGGAAGAATTTCGCGAATCGCGTAGTAGCCCATGCGGGCGATCCGCTTCGGCAAAGACTTTTTGCCGGCGCCGTTGGTGTGAGAGGTGTAGCGCTCAGAGCGAATGCTGTCGATCAGGTCGGGCGGATTGAAAGGGAACGACTGTTCGCCGGGGGCAGCCACCTGACGCACCGGAACTTCCGGCAGGGGCTGGTCAAGCGAGGAAGCCGGAGCCTGGCCGGAAATTTTTCCGAAACAGGTTGCGTTGGCGAAACGAAAGAAGCCCGTCCGCCCGTCGCCATTGGAATAGGCGAAAGAAAAGCGCGGGTCGTCGGGAAGCCGAAAATATTCCGCGAGTTGTTTGTCCACTTTCGATGACCTGGGGACGTGATTGTAGTACAGGGTAGAGCAAACGATTGACCAAAGGGCGGCCAGTGTTCGGTCGAAGCCCTGAGCCACCCTAACCTATGTGTTTATAGAGCATTGAGCCAAGGCGGTTGAGCACGGGCTGAGGCAGCAGCGCGACCATTCGTTTCGAACCTGTCACTTTCCAGTTACCTAACCAGTGATCGAGACGGCGAGAGCGCGAGTGTGAAGTGGGAGCCTGGAGGCGCCAGTAGGTGAGGCGCGTCGGTTCGCCAGCCCAGTTGGTCTTGAAGCGGATGAGGCCTGGGTTATCGACCGCGGAACGGCCCAAGTCGAGCACTGCGGCGCCGTCGCGGCAGGCGTCCTGAACGGTCTGCCAGAGCAGCAGGCAGGTTGCGTTCATGCTTTTGAAATGAAGATCAGAGCAACTGTATTTGTAGCAAACATAACCGAAGGCCTTGACGTTGAGAAGGGCCGCAATGGGGCGCTGATCCTTGTAAGCGACGCGAATGTCGATGCCGTCTTCGCCCATACACCGGGCGAGATTTTCAAACCAAGCGAATGGCTGCGGGGGAAGAGACTGGCGGCGACGCGTGAGAGCCATGAGGTGGAAGAAGTCGCGAATGAGTTTGGGGGAGCGGCCGGTTTCGCAGACGAGACCAAGACGTTCGGCGCGGCGCACGCGGTATTGGACAGAGGATTTGTGAAACTGGCGGAAGAGCGTGTCGGCGGTCGCATCGAGCTGCAAACGGTGGAGAAGGTATTCATTGCAGCGCTGGAAGCCGGAGGCCTGGAGCACATCGTCGAAGGAATTGTCCACGGGGCGGATTTCGATGTAGCTCCAATCCTCGTTGGAGAGCAGCGGTTTTAAATCGGCCAAGAGGTCGTGAAGTTCGGCGGGACCGGAGACGAGCGGGGAGCAGTGATCGGAAAAGGGAAGCGAGATGAGGCGCTTGCCGGTGAGCCAACTGCGAACGCGAGCGAGCAGGATGCCAGGCGTCGCGTCTGACGCGGAGCGATCGCCTCGAAACACGAAGGAATCGTAGTTGTAGGTGTCGCGAAGGGCCTGGAGCCAGCCCGGGGAATGGAATACCGACGCGCGCGGATGATGCGCATGCGCGCGCGGGCTTTCAGCAACGCTTGAAATGCGATCTTGAAGGTCGATCGTGCGTTCCGTCGTGGAAGATTGCTGATTGCATTCTATCGAGATTGAGCGTGCGTCGGTCACTGGAAATGTAAATTTAGCCCTGGGATTGCCCGCGGAGATACGGCGAGATGGCGTCGCCGAGCGTTGCGATGGCTTTGGTTTGAACTTCGGGAATCACGGTGAGCAGATGACGGCGCGCGGTTTCGCGGCGATCGAAGGCTTCGCCGATGATTTTGAGAATTTGATTTTCGTCGAGCTTGCGCGGATCGGCGACGGCTTCGGTCATGCCGATGGTTTCGAGGACGCCGACAAATTTGTCGCTGTAAGAGATAGCGACAGCGGGGACGCCTTGCGAGAGAGCGGCGATGCAGGCGTGCATGCGCGAGCCGGTGAAGAAGTCGCACTGTGCGATCACGTGCTTCACTTGCGGAGCAGCGAAGTCGGCACCGGCGAAGAAAAGTTGGCCGGGATATTTAGGATTGGAGGCGGTTGAAGATTTCGAGGCAGACGGCGTCGTCGCCTTCAGCGGGGCCGGTGCCACTCTTTTCGGATTGCACATGAGCGACGAGCGCGACGGAGGCGGATTTTTCGCGGATCAGGAAATCGATCATGTTTTCGACGAGGGCGCGGTAGTCGGCTTTGAGGCCGAATTCGTTTTTGCCGGTGTAGCCGCCGGAGTAAAGGAGTCCGCTGACGTTGAAGCCGACGAGCGGGCGGGAGTTTGCTTTGGCGGCGGCGATCCAGGAGTTGTCGTAGTTGGGCTTCGCTTCGGGTTTGAGTAGAAAGCCGACGTCGAAGCAGAAGCGCACTTTCGCGGCTTGTGAGGCGGGGAGAAGTTTGCGTGCGTCGTCGATGGATTTTTTGTCGCGAAGGTAGACGAATTCGGAATGCTTGACGATGTAACGCGCGATGCTGCGCGCGAACGACCCTTTGAACGGGCCGAAAGTTTGCGGGAAGAGAATGAGTTTTTTGCCGAGAAGGATGATGAGGATTTGCGGCAGGCCGACGTAGAACAGGCGGGCGAGACCGTAGATGTCGGCGAAGCTGTCGCCACCGGCGATGGAGCCGAAGACGTCGGTTTCATTGATGAATTTCAGCGTTGAGTTGCGCGCGATGATGCGGTTGCGCAGCGATTTGATCGGGAGGATGCGCATCAGGAGCGCGAGCGCGATCAACCAGGCGATGTTGTTGGGGAGGAAGAGTTTTTTGGAGAAGCGCAGGTTGACGAAGTCGATGGCGACGTCGTGATCGTTGAAGCGGACGTTGCGGCGGAATGGGTCGTAGCCGTAATCGAGGACAGAGATTTGTGCGTTCGGGTAGTTGGAGAGGATGGCGGAGATGGAGCCGCCGAGGAGCGCGCCGACGCCGAGATTCGGACTGTCGAAGGTGACACCCATGAGCGCGACTTTCACGGGCGTCGGATTCACGTTGCCCGTGCGCGTCACGATGGGTTGCGTTTCTGTAGTCGGCGGTGAGCGCGGGCATTACGCGTGTTCCTTTTCGAGCGCGCGATCGCGTACGGTTTCTGCGGCGTTGGCGGCGGCTTCATTGAGCGCCGGGACGAGCGGATGCTCGACGGACTGATCGATCGTTGCGGTCATGTAGGGCATGTAGGCCGCGCAATCCTTTACGGAGCGTTCCCACCAGCGGCTGGCGAGGATGCGGTCGATTGTTGGCTGATCGAAACGGAATTTGATGATGCGCGCGGGGTTGCCGCCGACGATGGCGAAGTCGGGCACGTCTTTTGTGACGACTGCGCCCGCGGCGACGACGGCGCCGACGCCGATGCGATGGCAGCCGGGAGTGACGATGGCGCGAGCGCCGAGCCAGGCGTCGTGGCCGATTTCGAGTTTGCTGAATTGCATCGCGTCTTTTTCGATGAAGCCGAGATGGCGATTGAAGAAGAACGGATGCGTCGAAAGGCGATTGAGCGGGTGATTGCGGAGAAGAATTAAAACGCCGGCGGCGATGGAAACGTAGCGGCCGATGGTGACGCCTGCGGGAAATGCGCCGGGGATGAGGCCTTCGCCGTAGCTGTAGGCGCCGGCGGTTACGCCGTGATAGCGCTCGAGAATGTCGCGGAGCGTGGCGCTGTAAAAATCGCCGCCTTCAAATTTGTAGCAATACTTGACGACAAAACGGCGCAGCGGCTCGCGCTTGTAAGCGGCGAGCAAGAGGGAACTGATGGCGGAGCGTTGGAGTTCGGGGGCCATGCGCGAACTAGATCTCCACGCTTTCGACGACTGGCGGCGTCGGAATCAGTTTGCGCCGAGCCGACGTCAGGAATGTACGGAGTTCCTGAAGCAGGTGCGGGTGCGAGACGAACATCGCGGTGATGGAGATGCCGGGAATGACGAGGCTCGCGGCGATCGCGAGAGGAATGCCATTGTGCGTCGCGCCGAGAAGGATCGCGGCGGTGGCCATGGCGAGGCCGATGAAGAACGGAATGCCGGCACGAAGGCAGAGCGCGGGTGCGAGTTGATTGCGATGCGAGAGGCGCCAAACGTTGACAGCGGTGGCGAGCATTTCGCCGATGAAGCCGCAGATGGGAATCCAGAAAAGCCCGGCGCCGACAGCTGCAACGAAGAGCATGCCGATGAGAGCGAGAGAGCGCGCGAGATTGGAGAACATCGCGTTTTGCGTGTCGCCTTGGGCGATGGCGGCGACGGTTGGAGCGACGCGGAAGATGCGAAGTCCCCACATGGCGGCGAGCCAGGCGATGAAGGTGGCGGCGTTGGTGTATTTGGGGCCGTAGAGGAGCGAGACGAGCCAGCCGCCGGAGAGCATAAACGGGAGAGTGATGAGGATGGCGGCGATGGCGATGAGCTGGGAGGTTAGGGCGTAGCGCTCTCGGAATTCCTGAGCGCTTTTCTGCGCCTGCGAGAGAAGCGGGAGGAAGAGCGACGTGCCGATGTTGGCGACGACCATGGTGGGGGCCATGGTAAGAGCGAAGGCGACGGAGTAGACGCCGAGGTCGGAGAGCGTGAAGTGGCTGCGCGGGAAGAGGCGGTTGGCGGAGCCGATGATGAGGCGGTCGCCTTCGAAGATGCCGTACATCAGGAGGCCGTTGATGAGCAGGGGCCAGCCGAAGTGGAACATGGTGCGGACGTAATTTTTATCCCAGGCCCAGGTGTAGCGGCGCTTGGCGACGAGGTGCGAAATGATGGTCTGGAAGAGAGATTGGAGGACGAGCACCCAGAGCATGACGGAATAGTTGCGGAGCCAGTAGACGAGCGGGAAGGTGATGACGGTGACGAGGGCGTTGGAGCCGGCGGTCATCAGCACCCAGGGCATGAACTTCATTTCGCGCTGGAGGCGGTAAGTGTCGAGGTGCGAAAAGCCGAGCAGGAAGGGGTAGACGGCGAGGCAGGCGAAGGCCCAGGTGGCTTGTGGGACGCCGAAGAGGCGGGAGAGGGGGATCGCTAAGAGCAATAGAATGAGGCCATTGCCGATGCCGCGGACGACTTTCATGGCTTGCGCGGTGGACTGGAGGCCGGGTTCGTTGCCCTCAGGCGACTGGACGAGGAGCATTTCGGAGGCGACGTTGGAGACCATCTCCATGAGGGAGAGGGTCATGGCGAACGTGGCGGCGATGCCGAAATCGGCGGGGCTGACGATGCGCGCGATGACGAGATTGCGCACGAAGGAGCAAGCCTGGCTGACGATCTGGCCGAGGGCTAACTGGGAGCCACCTTTGAAGATTGAACTGAAGACAGACATGCAAGGGCCTTTCGAGAAGGGGAGACGGCTGTGCCGGGAGGCGTGGCCCGGGTGAAGCTAAGCGTGGTGCCTCGTATCGCCTGACTTGGTGAAGCTGAACTATTGCCGTTGCTGCCGCGAATGTTGCTCGGACTATTTTCGGTTCCTTACACACGACTTTGCCAGGAACGCTGCGGCGGTCCTGGCAAGGTGTTGAAGACTAATTGTATCGCCCGGATTGGCGCTGCCCACGGGAAGGTGGGACAGGTGTGTCGTGAGACCTATTGAACTTAAGCCGCTGATTGTACGGCTATTGAACCGTGACGGTCAGGTTCGTCGGCGGAGCGGGAGGCGCCGGGGTGCCGCCGCCGGCGGACGAGCCGCCGAGGGCGTAGGGGCCGAGGTCCCAGGCTCCGGAGCCGGGGCGCGAGACGCCAGCGGCGCTAGCCGAGGCGCCGATCGAGGTCGGCTTGGCGACGTCGAGCATCGTGTCGCTCACAGAGGTGAGGTTGGCACCGGCCGAGTGTGCGAAAGACGAGGAGCCGGAGATCGTGTAATCGGAGTTGAGGCCGGGGTTCGTCGTGGTGGAGGTCGAATCGCCGGTCTTGGATTGCCACGCGGAGAACGACATGAAGCTGCCCTGGAAGACCCAGCCCTGGCTGCCGATGTTGAAATAGTCATTGTTGCCGAAGGTGAAGCTGCCGCCGCCGCTGGGATCGTAGATGGCGGTATTGCAGTTCATGATGATGTTGTTCTTGACGGTGAAATTGTCGCCGGAGTTCCCGTCGATCTCCATGCCGATGCCGGAGTTGTTGCTGGAGGAAACGCAGTCGGCGACGTTGTTATAGATGCCAAACGTGTTGTTGTTGCTGGCGATGAAATAGCAGCCGTCGCCGGGAGCGCCTTGGCCGCCGGTCAGAGTGCAAATGTTGTTGAAGATGTCGCCGGACATCGAGCCGGCCGAACCGGGCTGCGCTTGCTCGAAGAAGTAAGCCGCGGTGCCGCCGATTGTGGGCCAGGCGCCGTGAGTGTTGTTATCGTAAACCTGAAGGCCGCTGATGGTGGAGGAGCCCCCGTTGGTGAAGACGTGGAGCGACTCCATGTGGGTGGTGTCGTTGGCGTTGCCCCAGTTGATGCCGACGGTGAAGTCGTTGGCGTGGATTTTGCCGCCGGAGTCGTTGCAGTTGGAGCTGCCGCAGGCGTAGTAGATGCCGGCGCCGACGTTGACGAAGGTGTTGTGATCGATTTCGTTGCCGGAGCTGCTGCTGCCGAGGGCGAAGAAGACGCCTTTCTCGGAGTCGGTGAACATGATGTTGTGGAAGTGGTTGCCGCTGCCGCCGGAGGTGTAAATGCCGTAGGTGTTGAGGCCGTCGCTGCCGGAGCCGCTCTTTTTGTACATGGGGCCGATAGTGCCGTTGCGAACTTCGATGTGGCTGTAGGCCTGGCCGAAGCCGTCGGTGATTCCGTGAGGCGGTGGTCTGGCTGCCGAGTCCGCTGCCGTTGTTGGGGCAAGTGATGGCGGCGCTATTGCCGCCGAGATCGAGTACGAGCCACTGGCGGCCGGGAAGCTGAATGCCGCCGTTCTGGCTGCAGGCGCTGAGGCTGGCGCCGGACTCCCACTGAATCGTGATGGGGTTGCCGCTGGCGCCGCTGCCTGCTGCGTTCAGAGCCGTGGTGATGGTGCCGCAGAGGTGCACGGTCGAGCCGGCACTGATGGTGCCGCCCCAGTTGCTTCCGCTATTGAAGAAGCTCGCGGGCTTGGCGTTGGCGCAGCTCGAGCCATCGCCGGAACCGCCGCCCGATTGGGAGATGTAAACGTCGCCCGCAGCCCTTGCCGTGCCGCAGAATACGACGGCGAGGAGCGCGAAGGCGCACACCAGAGCGGTGAAGTGGAGGCCGCGTTTCATAACGTGGGTCGAATCAAAAGTCATTTTTCTCGCCTGTACGACCGTAGTTCTGGACTCCATGAAGTCTAGGAGTGAGCGGCGAGGAGTCGCTACTGTCCTGTCGGACAGTCTTAGTACATACGTCGGCTTACTTCGTGGCTGTACCGGGAAAGGCACGGTTGGGCAAAGAATCCTGCCCCCGGTTAGGACGGGCGTTGGAAGCCTCGCGAAGGGCTGAGCTCGAGAAGACAGGGGCTGGAACTGCCGGTACCGGAGCCTTGGCCGGCGTCGCCGCAGTGGGTTCGGCGTGTTCCGTGCCGAGGTTTGCCAACGCCGGAATCCCTGGGCGAGAGTCTTCGGTTTCGCCATTCACCTTGAGCAGGAACTCATGGCCGCGGCATGCGGAGGGAGTCACCGCAGAGGAGAGAGATAAAGGCGATGAGCATGAACCAGGTGACGAAGTTCTGGTCGAAGTAGCTGACCGAAATGTAGCTGGCGGTGTGGACGAAAAGGGTCGCGCCCAAGGCCCACACGAGTTTGAGGCTAGGAGTGCCGGGCCGGTCGATCTCGCCGAGGCGGATGGTGCGGCCGACGGCTTTGTAGGCAATGACGATGACGGCGATGAAGAGGATCATCGTGAGCAGGCCGCCGTTGGCGCCCGCCAGGATGTAAGCGTTGGTGACGTCGAAGAGGTGGTCGTTTTTGTCGGCCCAGGCTTCGGTGGATTTGGTGCCGAAGAGCCACCAGTCGGAGAGGTTGGCGAAGGCGCGGTCGATCAACACAGCGCGGTGGTAGCCGGTGGAACCCTGAACGACGTCAACGCGCGCGAGCAGGAACCAGATTGGCGCCTTCATGGTGATCTGAAGGGCGGCCAGACAGGCGACGATGGCCCAGCGGACCTTGCGCATGCTCTTGCGAATCGGCCAGAACATAAAGGCCAGGATGCCGAAGCAGAAGGTGAGCAGGGGGCCGCTGGAGGCGGACGTGAACATGATGATGAAGCTGGCAAGGATCGCCAGAATGACCCAAGTCCGTTTCTTCTCGAGGTAAAGCCAGAGGCCGACCATGAGCGGCATCAAGGCGGAGCCGAAGGTACCGGCAAGAATTGGGTGAGCGAAGGGACCTTCGCAACGCAGACGGTCATCGCGAACGAAGGTTATCTCGGGCACGCCGCCAAAGATGGCGAACGGATTGTGGCCGGTGCGGCTTTCCCAGAACATCGCGCCCGCGAGAGGCAGGACCGCGAAGGCTGAAATCTTGAGCGCCTGGATGACGTCGGCTTCGTCGCGCAAGAAAATGCGGAAGAAGAAATAGATGCCGAGCTGGTTGTAGGCTTCGCCGAGCTTCCATTTAAAGGCGTCGCCGGTTTGCCAGAGGAGCGTGTACGCGATGAGGCTCGAGATCGTCATCGCGATGACGACTTTGTCGAGCGTATTCAGCTGGATGCGGCGGAATTCGCCGCGAAGGAGCAGGCGAGCCCAAGCGAAAACCAGGAGAATGCGGATCATCGTGAAATTGAGATCCGCGATCATGACGCGCATGCCCATGGTCATGTAGCAGACCAGGGCGAGAATCGGGAACAGCGCGTACTTGCGGGGAAGTACGAGCAAAAGGAAGCACATCGCCAACGTGAATCCCAATCCCAGGGGATTGATGAATGTTGAGCCGTCGGTGATGAGTGATGGATCTACTGGATGCATGAGCGATCTGAAGTGACTACTGGTTCGGACCAAAGCTTTTTCGATCATAACGCGGTTCGGTTTTAGGCCGTGCGTTTGACCCAGGTTTCGAGCCCTAAAGACCAACGAAGGACGCCTTTCCATTTTTGGACCGCAGCGCGAACGGATTGGCGCTGGTATTGGCCCAGCGTGAGGACGTAGACGCCGAAGAGGAGAAGCAGGCGGAAGCAGGCGGCTACGCCGATCGCGAACTGGAATAGTGCGGCGTAGGTTTTGCCGCGGTGCAGCGCCATGAAAGCGTGCAACGATTCGCGGGTCATTACCGTTGCGAAATTGCTCTGTGGCTCCTTGCTGGAGCTTTGACCGCCGTGGTGGACGACTTCGGCGCGGCCTTCGTAGAGGATTTTGTGGCTGGCGCGGTGGACCTTGTAGCAGAGATCGACGTCTTCGGCGTACATGAAGAAATTTTCGGTGAAGAGGCCGACCTGTTCGAATACGGAGCGGCGGATCAGAAGACACGCGCCGGAGACGACTTCGATTTGGGATGGCTCTGTTTGGCCGCTGAAGAGAGGCCAGGTGCCCCAGAACGACGAGCGCGGAAACTTGTTGCGGAGGAATTCGGTGTCGAGAAACTGGTTCAGGACGGTGGGGAAGGCCTGGATGCAGCTCGTTTGAATGGTGAGATCGGAGTTAAAGAGCTTGGCGCCGACGATGCCGGCTTCGGGGCGTGACTTCATGCAATCGACGAGCGTTTTGAGAGCGTCGCCGATGACTTCGGTGTCGGGATTGAGGAGTAGAACGAACTCGCCCTTGGAGTGGCGGAAGCCGAGGTTGTTGGCTTTTGCGAAGCCGAGATTGTCGTTGCTCTGAATATATTGGACGAGCGGATATTCGGCGCAAACGGCGTCGGCGCCGTCGAAGGACGCGTTATCGACGACGATCGTTTCGAATGCGAGATTTTTCGTATTCGCAAAAATGGACGCGAGGCACTTTCGCAGGAACGCTGCGGAGCGCCAGTTCACAATGATGATGGAGAGGTCGGGGGCGGACATGTTCAAAATCTCAGTGTCGAAATCTCAGGCAGAAATGAACTGGCGATGCCACAACTCAAACGAGAGTAGCAGATAGATGTGGCGGCGGCGCTGTTCCTGCTGGCCTTCGTGATCGGCAAGCAATTCGCGGATGTATTTCTGGTCAAAATATTTGGCGGCGGCGGAGTCGCTGCTCAGAAGCGATTCGTGGACGAACGGCTTCATGGAGGTGCGCAGCCAGTCGCCAACCGGATTCGCGAAGCCCTTCTTCTTGCGATAGACGACTTCTTTCGGCAGCCACTTTTCGGCAGCCTTTTTGTGCAGGTACTTGCCGCTGAGGCCCTTGATTTTCAGATTCGGCGGCAGCGTTTCGATGAACTCGACGAGACGGTAATCGAGGAAGGGAACGCGCACCTCGAGCGAATTGGCCATGGAGGTTTTGTCGCCAACCATGAGCAAGTCGTCGGGAAGGTTGCGAGCGCGTGTCCATGTAGAGAATTTGGGTGAGCGGGTCGAGATCGGCGACATCGCGTTGGAGTGGCGCGAGAGCGCGCTTCGCTTCCACGCCATTGGCGGAAATGTGCTGCTTGACCCAGGGCTGGAAGAGCTGGCTCTTCATGTCCGTGCTGAAGAACGAGTAGACATTCACCATGCGGGTCAGAACGTCTTTTTCGTGCAGCGAGGAGAGACCGCGCTTCAGGACTTCGTTTTTGACGAAGCGCTGGCCGAGCGGGCTGAGAACATCGCGCGTGAGAAATTGTGGGAGCTGCGCGTAGTATTTGGAAAATTTCATACCGAGGTAGCGGTCGTAGCCGGCCCACGGTTCGTCGGCGCCCTGGCCTGCGAGGGCGCACTTGACGTGCTCGCTGGTCATTTTGCTGAGGAAGTAAAAAGCGGCGGCGGTTTCGTTACCGACCGGCTCTTCGATATCCCACAGGTAGCGCTCGTAATATTTAACGTAGTCCTCGTAGCTCAGAGTCATCTCGCGATGATCGGAGTTGAACATCTTCGCCATCTTGCGCGCGTCTTCGTTTTCGTTGGTCTTCTCACCGTCGTCGAAGCCGAGCGTGAAGGTTTGAATCGGATGATTTGACAGCTTGCTCATGATCGAGAGCAAAGCTCCGGAATCGACGCCTGAGCTGAGGAAGAGGCCGACGGGAACGTCGCTGCGCATTTGGAGTTTCACGGCGTCTTCGACGAGCGCCTGGTATTCCTCGATCGCGTCGTTTTCGTTTACGTTTTCGCGGATGACCGGAAGCGTGTTCCAGAAGCGGGAGATGGAAATCTTTCCGTTCTCGATCACCATGCGGTGCGCGGACGGAAGTTTCTGGATGCCTTTGAAGAGCGTGCGATCGGCTGGAACGTAGCGCAGCGTGAAGAGCAAGCTGAGAGAAGTGAGATCGACTTCGCGCGGGCATTCCTTGTCGGCGAGCAGCGCCTTCACTTCGGAAGAGAAAAGCAGGCGGCTGCCGATCTGCGTGTAGTAGAGCGGCTTGACGCCGAGATGGTCGCGCGCGATGAGCACGCGATTGCGGCGCGTGTCATGCAGCGCGAACGCGAAGATGCCGTTGAATTTCTGGGTGCAGTCGTCGCCCCACTCTTCGTAACCGTGAACAATGACTTCGGTGTCGGACTTCGTTTTGAAGGTGTGGCCTTTTTTCTGAAGCTCTTCGCGAAGCTCGATGAAATTGTAGATTTCGCCGTTGAAAACGACTTGAATCGTGCCGTCTTCGTTGGCCTGGGGCTGCCAGCCGCCCGCAAGGTCAATGATGCTGAGGCGGCGGTTCGCGAGGCCGATCGGGCCGTGGAAATAGAAACCGTCACCATCGGGGCCGCGATGGACGATGCGCTGGTTCATGGCTTCGAGCAAGCCGCGATCAGCGGGCTTGCCGTTCAGCTCAACGATTCCGCAAATTCCGCACATAGTGTTTGTTCCGAGTCCTTAAATTCTTCGAGCCGTTTGAACGATCGTTAAAACAGTGGCTTCAAAATTCGGCGATTCAACATGCGCTGATAAAAACGGGATTCGTCATCGCTGACAAGGCGTTTTTTGCCGGAGAGCGACGCTTTCACAAAGCCGTAGAACATGGCGAGGCCGCCGATCAAGAACGGCGAGCCGGAAATCGCGCGGTGCAGCGACTTGAAGAGGAAGAAGAAAAGTCCGCCACCCGTGAGGTAATAAATTTCGCCGTGGAAGCGGCATGTGCTGAGGCTGCCGGCTTTCGAGCCTTCGGGCTTGAGGTGATTGAACTGGATGTTGTCGAAGTGGCGCGTCTTCCAGCCTTTGAATTGCGCGCGAATTTCGTCGATGGTGTCCCAGCCGCGGTCGAGGACGAAGCCGTCGATGTCGCGGAAGCATTGGATGCGGACGACTTTCGTCGCGCCAGCGGCGTGATACGAAGGCATCTTCACCGGGCGCCATTCGCCGGTGGAATTTTCGAGATAGAGGCCGGAGACGACGCCGAGTTTCGGGTCGGCTTCCATTTCACGAATCAGGCGCTCGAAATAATCGGCGGGGAGTTCGAGGTCGCAATCCATTTTCACGACGTAGTCGTGCGGGATGTTGCGAACGGATTCGTAGCCGGTGGCGAAAGCGCGAATTTCGGTGACGCCGAGGTTGCGTACGGCGTCGCGATTGATGCGAATCGACTTGATCCAATCGTAATCGGCCGTGTATTTCGCGATGATCGCGGGCGTCTGATCGGTTGAACCGTCATCGACGATGAGCCACTGCACCGGGCGGACGGTCTGCTGCAACATCGATTGAATGGTCCGCTCGATGTAGCGATCTTCGTCTTTCACAGGAGAGACGACGATGTAACGCGGCGCGAATGCGGAAGATTGCGTCACGAGAATTTCGCCTTCAGCGATTTCGAAATGTATTGAACGTTGCCGAGCCAGTCGTAGTCGCCGTCGAGTTTTGCGGCGAAGAACGTCGGATCGTCCCAGGAATTCGCGGGAAGGCGCTTGAGGCAGAAGCGATCTTCGATGCCGTGGGTCGAGCCGATGATTGTGGAGACGCCGTTCTGATAGCCGGCATCGATCAAGACGCTGCGCAGGCGCTGGACGAATTCGCGATTCTGCTGCGGATACGCGTAAGGATAGGCGAAGGAGTCGATCGCGAAACCGAGTTCGTTTTCAATCGTCGCCTTGGAGTCGCGAAGTTCGGCTTCGAGCTGATCGTGTGCGACTTCCTTGAGAACAGGATGCGTGACCGTGTGCGAGCCGAAGAGGACGCCGGCGCGCGAGAGCTCGCGCACTTCGTTCCAGGTGAGGCAGTCAAGGCCTTTGAAGGATGTCGTGGTTTTCTGGATGTACGCGGTCGGGAGATAGACGATCGCGGTGAATCCGTATTTCGCGAGAATGGGCTGCGCGTTGGTGTAGAAATCGCGGAAGCCATCGTCAAACGTGATGATCACCGGTTTGCGGACGATGCGAATGCTGGTTTCGCCGTTGGCGAAGACATCGGCGGGCGAAAGCGTCTGAAAGCCGTTTTCGTGCAGATAGCGCATCTGCTGCTCGAAGACGGCCGGCGAGGTGACGGTGCCGAAGTATGGGTGACGCGAATCGGCGCCCGGCTCGGAGACGCTGTGGTACATCAAGATCGGAATGCGCAGGGCCGCGGGGGATGAACTGATGCGGCGCAGCGGACGCACGACGCGCAGGCTGACGAGGCGGTCAACGCGCAGGGCGGAAGATTGCGTCGCGGATGATTCGGTGGCTGGCATGCGTGCTGGGCTTTGCTCGAGAAATTAAGGATTGCGAAAGTTTGGAAATAAAGACGCAGGCCGGGCGGCGTCTAGCGTTGCTCGGCCTGCGCGATTTTTGTTAGTCGTTGCTCGCTTCGATCGGATTTAGACCGAGGGAACCGAGAGGATCTCTTCGACGGCTTGCGCGACGCGGGCCTGCTGCGCTTTCTGGAGCTGCGGGTACATCGGCAGCGACAGGATTTCGAGCGCGAGCTTTTCGGTGACAGGGAAGTCGCCGTTTTTGTGGCCGAGCGACTTGTAGGCGTTCTGCAAGTGCAGAGGAATCGGATAGTGGATGCCGGTGTCGATCTTGGCTTCGGCGAGGCGCTTCTGGAGGCCGTCGCGATCGGCAACGCGAACCACGAAGAGGTGCCACACCGGACGCGACCATTCGGGCACGACCGGCAGTTTCAAGGCGGTGTTGGACGCGAGCAGTTTCTTGTACTCGGCGGCGGCGGCCTGGCGCTGCTTGTTCCATTCCGCGAGGTGGCGAAGCTTCACGTGAAGCAAGCCGGCCTGGAGCGAATCGAGACGGCCGTTGTAGCCCTCGATGTCGTGGTAATACTTTTTCACCTGGCCGTGTTCGCGCAACATCTTCATCTTGCGAACCATTTCGGGATCGTTGGTGGTGATGGCGCCGCCTTCACCACAGGCTCCGAGGTTTTTGCCGGGGTAGAAGCTGAACGCGTTGGCCGCACCGATCGAACCGGCTTTAAGCCACTTGTTCTGCTTCTTGGAGAAATATTCGGCGCCGTGGGCCTGGCAGGCGTCTTCGACGATGATGAGCTTGTATTTGTCCGCGATTTCCATCAGCGGGTCCATGTCGGCGCACTGGCCGTAGATGTGGACCGGAACGATCGCGGAGACATGCTTCTTGGTCTTTTTGTGGATCGTCTTGCCGCCGACGATCTCGCACTCACGGTCGAGATATTCCTGGAGCCGCTTCGGGCTCATCGTGTAGGTCACGTCGTCGATATCGACGAAATGCGGATGCGCGCCGGCCTGGCTGATGCCTTCGGTCGTGGCGATGAAGGTGTGGGGAACGGTGACGACGATGTCGCCCGGTTCCACACCCGCCGCAGTCAGAGCGAAGCGGACGGCGTCCGTGCCGCTGCTGACGCCGACGCAAAACTTGGCGTCGCAGAACGTCGCGAAGTCCTTTTCAAAATTTTCGACGAGCGGGCCGCCAACGAAGCCGCCGGTGCTGATGACCTGCTGGAACACGGCGGTGAGCTCTTGCTGGAGCTCCTTATGCGGGGTGACGAGATCCAAAAACGGAACTTTTTCGTTCGCGGTCATTTACGCAGTCCTCTCCTCAGTGACGAAACGCAGGAACTTCGCAGGATTCCCGGCAACAATGGCGTTCGGCGGCACATCTTTGGTGACGACGCTACCCGCGCCGATGATGGCACCTTCGCCGATGGTGACGTTTGCCAGGATGGTGCAACCGGAGCCGATCGACGCGCCCTTCTTGACGACGGTCTTGTCGACTTTCCAGTCCGCCTCGGTCTGAAGAGCGCCGCCGACGGCTGTGGCCCGGGGATACATATCGTTGATAAACGTCACGCTGTGGCCGATAAACACAGCGTCCTCGATGGTGACACCCTCGCAGATGAAGGTGTGACTGGAAATTTTGCAGTTGTTACCAATCGATGCATTCTTTTGTACTTCGACAAATGCACCGATTTTGACGTCGTCGCCGACCGTGCAGCCGTACATGTTGATGAATTTAGACAACTTAACGTTGCGGCCGAGCTTGACGTCGGGAGCGATGCTGACGTGTTCGTTGAGGACGATGGCGCTCATAGAGAGATGATTTTGCCTTTCTCCTGGAGGGACTTATCGGCCGCCTCGAGCATGCGGACAACGTGCAGGCCGGCGTGACCGTCGTTAAAAGGGGTCTTGTTGTTGAGAATGCAATCGACGAAGTAGGCGGCTTCGGCCTTGAGGGCTTCGACCTGTTCGATCTTCGGGGCCCACATGTCGCCGGTGCGGTAGCTGACCAGCAATTGGTGAACGGCGTCGCCGGTGGTCATCTGAACGCCCTTGTCGTAGACCTTGAGCTTTTCGTCGGCTTCGAGGTCGTTCCAGACGAGCATTTTCTTTTCGCCGCCGATCAGCGTGGTGCGGACTTTCACGGGGGAGAGCCAGTTCACGTTGATGTGGCCGATCATGTTGTTGGGGTAGTAGAGCGTCATGAAGGCGATGTCGGCGACGCCGTTCAGGTGGCGTTCGCCGGTGGCGACGACAGCCGTCGGGCTTCTGCTTGATGAGGTGGTCCATGACCGAGAGGTCGTGCGGCGCGAGGTCCCAGAGGACGTTGACGTCGTGCTGGAACAGGCCGAGGTTCACGCGGGTCGAGTCGTAGTAGTACAGCTCGCCCAAGGTGCCGTCGTCGATCATCTGCTTCATGCGGCGGACGGCGCCGGTGAACAAAAAGGTGTGGTCCACCATGATCTTGAGGTTCTTGCGCTCGGCGAGTTCGATGAGCTCTTCGCCCTGCGCGACGGAGCAGGTGAACGGCTTTTCGACGAACACGTGCTTGCCGTTCTGGAGGGCTTTCTTGGCGAGTTCGAAGTGAGTCCAAACCGGCGTTACAACCGCGATCAGGTCGATGTCGGGCGAGGTCAACAGGTCATCGACGTCGTCGGTGGTGACCATGTCGGGATACGCATGGCGGACCTTGCCGAGCGATTTCTGGCTCTTGTCGCAAACCGCGACGACGCGAGCCTGGTCTTGCGCGTGGAAGTTCCGAACGATGTTCGGACCCCAATAGCCGTAGCCGATGACGCCTACGCGCAGCAAATCCTTTCCGTCTTCTGTTTTGACGGCGGTAAATGACGAGCTGATGTTCAGTTTGGTAGCCATGTGTTCTCCACGGGACGAATGAAATTAAGAATTAAGCGAGGTGGTGCGCGTAGTACGGGAAGCGAACTAAATTCGAGGTGAAGCGGATTTAGGGAACTGCGACGGACTCAAAACTAGTAGGCGCCATCTCCAGAGAAAACTGCGCCTGGCGTTTGCAGCAGGATTTTGACGTCCATCAGCGGGGTCCACTTCTGGGAATACTGGAGATCGAGACGAACCATTTCGTCGAAAGTCGTTCGGCTGCGACCCTGAACCTGCCACAGACCGGTGATGCCGGGCTTGGCTTCGAGTACCCGGCGGCGGTGCCAGATGTAGTAAGCCTCAACTTCGTAGGCGATCGGAGGACGCGGGCCGACCAGAGACATCTGGCCGATGAGCACGTTCCAGAATTGGGGAAGTTCGTCGAGGCTCGTGCGGCGAATGAAGCGGCCGATCGCAGTCACTCGCGGATCGTTCTTGATCTTGAAGGACTTTTCGCCTTCCTGACCGGCCTGCTCTTTCGAGCCGGCGATGAGGTCCTGCACAAATTTTTTGTGAGCGTCGGAATTGTTGGCGACATACATCGAGCGAAACTTCAAAAACTTGAAGGGCACGCCGAATTGTCCGATGCGCTCCTGCCGGAATAAAACAGGCCCATTCGAAGTCAACTTGATTGCAATCGCGATCGCTGCGAATACCGGGGAAAGGGCGAGCAACGCCGCGGCGCTGCCGGCCATGTCCATCATGCGCTTCACGAGCAGCGGCAGCTTCTTCGACTGGTTCCGGTGAAACAGATCGGGGTGGAAAGCTGGATTCGATTGATCGTGATTCGAGTCCTGCTCGTCGGAATCGTCGGCGAAGGTGTGCAGGGAGACGTGCACGAGGTCGAGTTCTTCGGCGGTCAGCTCAGTCGCGAGGCTGCGCTGAATTTTATTGCGCAGCGTTTCGTTGGTGCCGGATTCCACGGTGTCGCGCAATTCGGTGAAGATAATTCCGAGGACGGCGTGATCTTTGTACCAACCAGCAATGTCGGTGTCGCGGCGGGCTTTGTCAGCCGCCTTGGTGATCCGGCGGAGAACGTCGTGAGCCGAAGCCGTGGCGAGGGCCGGACGGGCGTCCATCAAAATCAGTGTGAATTTATCGCCCGAACGCTCGGCGCGCTTGCGCTCAAGGCAGAGCATTCCGAGGAACAGCTCTTCGGGCAGGATGTTACGCGTAAAGTCGAGTGGGTTCGAAGCGGGGCGCGCCATAACGCGGGGGGCGGTACGCGCCGCGGCTTCCCGGTGTGGCCGGGGGGCGGGCAGGCTTCGAGTTTTAGTTTCAAGCTTCATGGGGATTTTCACCGTTGGTTCGGTTCAATTTCTTTCGCGGGGCGCCGACCTGGGCATGGATTCGGTGCCGCGTGTGATGTCTGTTGCAACGTTCGTCGAACTCAGCCCGGCGATGCTATTGAATCCGCAGGCTTTGCAACTGGACTAAGGCTCACTTCGAAAGGAATCGACCCGAAAGCCGATCACGCTTGAGCCCGGGGGGACGACCGATCTCACTCCGTTTCCCCTAGTGGTAGCAATTCGCCGACCAAGGGTCGCCAATCCAGGCAATCGAGCTAAATCCAAGGGCTTCTATGTATTGACAGCCCTAGGCTTAGCTGGATAAGCGTAGGAGTCTCGGATATTCCCGCCAGATACAGCGCCTGAAGAAACCTCAGTGAGTAATGGTGTGCAGCAAACGGGAAATCGTGTTCCACGCGTCCTGCATTTTGCAAATAAGGGTCAATTTTGCGTAAACTGCCCTCGTTCGCCGCGCCCCGACCGGTAAATGCTCGCTCGGGCAAGCTACCGCCATTTGAGTCCCAACTGGACTTCCTTCCGAACGCCCTATAGTTGTGCACAGGAGGTGCCACACGGTTCGGGGGTGGTGGTTTGTCAAACCATTGTAAACAAGTGGCTTACAGGCGAGGCGAAAGTGCAGGACTAGAACTAGGCGAAACTGTCTGTCCAATTGTGCTAAAGTTTTTCCACCTTGTAACGCATTGTAAACAATGGGGATATTTGGGCCTTGGGGAATTCGGGATAGCCGGTGATGCTGGGCGCTCCCAATAGTGGATCTGAGCCCGGATCGATGTACGAAGCGTCAGCTGGCATGGAAACCCGGCGAGTGCCGACGGCCTGGCGGTTGGGCCTCGTCGTGTAGCATGGCGGTGGTGTCACAATCCACTGACATCCAGGGAACCCGGGAAGGCGGAGGAATCGAGCCCCGCCGGGCATACATGCTCGTGGCTTGGGTTATCGCCACCTCTGCGCTATTTTGGCAACCTCTCCGAGCGGTCATTGCTTACGCGTCCGAAAACGACGACGCCTCCCATATCTTCATCATCCCGATTCTGGCGGTGGGAATTTTGTACCTCGACCGCGCCCAGGTGTTTCGCCGCGTCTCGTTCGATGTTCGCAACGGCGGAGCCCTTGCGGCGGTGGGAGCATCGATCGCGATTTTGACGTTGTGGGATACGATGGGACAAGGCACCGACGATCAGCTTACGTTCTACATGGCTGCCCTTGTGATTCTGTGGATCGCGGGATTCGCGTTTTTCTTCGGGAGAACGGCTGTCCGTCAAAGCAGGTTCGCACTACTCTTTCTGTTTCTGTCCGTGCCGCTTCCAGAGTTTATTCTCAGTCGAGCGATTTATTTATTGCAGGCAGGATCCGCGGCAATCGTCGCGCCGCTGTTCGATGTGATGGACGTGCCATACCTACGCAGCGGCTTCGTCTTTCACCTGGCGCATCTAAACATCGAAATCGCGCAAGAGTGCAGCGGCATCCGCTCGAGCATGGCGGTGCTGATTCTGGCGCTGCTCGCGGCGCACTTCTATCTTCGTTCGGGATGGAAGCAAGCGGTGTTCGTGGCGTGCAGCCTGCTGGTGATGATCATCAAGAATGGAATTCGCATCGCGGTCCTGACGATCCTCGCAATTCGCGTTGATCCGTCTTTTCTTTTCGGAAGATTGCATCGCGATGGGGGAGTTGTCTTTTTCCTGATAGGACTCGCGCTGCTCGTGCCAATTTTGTGGCTGTTGGCGCGGGGCGAGGGAAGAGAATTCGGCGCGACAGCCGAAGTCTCAAAAACCCAATAAACATGCGGTGAAATCGCCCGTCGTGTACGAGCGGGGAGGCTACTTCTTTTCGGCGTTGTAGAAATACTCGCTGCGACCTTCCGACTTGTCCACCTGGTTCATGACCACGCCGATGAGGTTCTTGTCGCGAAATTCCGACGCCGCTTTTTTCGCAACTTCGTAGCTGGTTTCACCCGCGCGGACCACAAACATAACGCCGTCGCACAGATCGGCCAGACTGCTCGCATCGTGAACCGGAAGCGACGGTGGCGAATCCAGAATGATCCAATCGAACGCCGGCGTCACCGTGTCCAGAAGTACTTTCATGCGATCGCTGAGCAGCAATTCGCTCGGATTCGAAACGCGAGTGCCGCAGGGAATGAAGCAAAGATTCGGCGTTTCGCTATTTTGCATGATACGAAATTCGTCGGCTTCACCGCGTAGATAATCGGAAAGTCCGAGCGTGCTGGGAGCGCCGAGTGCTGTGTGCAGGCGCGGAGCGCGCAGGTCCGCATCGATCAGAAGAACTCGTTTATCCGCTTGGCGAATGATGGACCGCACAAGATTGGTCGCAACGAAGGTCTTGCCTTCGCCCTGCATGCTGCTGGTGATCAGCAGGCGGCGAAGACTGCGCATTCCGGCGATTTGATACAGACGCGAACGAAGCGTGCGGAAGCGTTCGCCAACAACGCGGCCGCTTTCACCGGCGAGGGAAGCGCGAAGAGTTGAATCGGCTTTCCATTCAGGATGCGTGCAGCGCGCGATCAAATCCTCGTAGCGAAGGGTAGCGCCGCGATCGTTGAACCGTTCATTTACGCGCTCTGTTTGGCGCGGTCGGGCGACTTCCTCGGCGACGTGGTTCGAAGAGGTTGGCTGCTCGTACACCGGTGCGGCCGTGGTTCGGGGGGATTCTTCGCGAGCCGCAGGGCGCGGATTCGCCGCCTTTTCCTGCTCCGCTCGTTTCAGTGCTTCATGGATCCGGCTCATCGGGTCACCTTAAATTCGAATGTAATTTTCTGCTCTCAACCTGGCGCGCTTCAATCCGCGCCGCTGCCCTGTAATGCGCTGTCGCCCAGCAAGGTCTGTTTGCCAAGATTGCCTGGCGCTTCAAGCACCGGAATCATGGCCAGCACCGGAAGGTTGAGGCAAAGTTCCGCATCGCGCTCGGTGTGCATCGACTTATCGAGCAGAGCGATGAGGTAAAGAATGCCGAGGCTGATCACCAGGCCGGCTCCGAGTCCGCCACCCACGAAGAAACCCTTCTTCGGGAACGACGGCTTGTCGGGCAAGCTCGGGGGATCAAGCACGCGGAACTGCTCGCTTTCCTGCTGGTGTTCGAGGTCGGTCGCCATCGCCGACTGTTCGCGCTTCTTCAGGATGTCGTTGTAGAAGTCCTGTGCTGTCTGATAGTTACGGGTGATTTCCTTGAGTTGCTGTTCAATCACCGGGCTGGCTTGGAGGCGTCCCTGGAGCTGCACAATCTGCTCCTGAATCTGGGTCTGACGGCGGCTCAAGTCGGCAATGCTGAGCTCGTCCTGACGAAGTTTGGCGCGGAGCTGTTGCACTTGGAGCGAATCCACTTTCGGAGTCGGAGGAGCGTTGTCTTCCGGCTTGGCCGTCGCGCTCATTTTCTTCTTAAATTCCGTGATCTGGTTCCGCAGCTTCACGACGTCGGGATGCTCCGGCGTGTATTTCGCCTCGAGCACGCTGAGCTGTTGTTCGAGGTCGGCCAACTGACGGTCAGGCGTTTCCGCGCTGTTCTGAAAGATCGGCGAGATGATCGCGGCGCTGGCTTCCTGCTGGCTCAAGAGCGACTCGTTGAAGGTCTTGTCCTGTTGCGCGCGGCTGAGAGCCTGAACGTTTGCCTCAAGCTGTCCATTCAAACCGCTCAAAACATTGAGGTTCGTCTGCTCTTCTTCAGGAAGCGAACCGAGATACTGCCGTTTGAATCCCGCGAGTTTCTGATCTTGTTCGTCGAGCTTGCGCTTCGCTTCGTCGAGCTGGCCGGTCAGGAAGTCCGTCGTCTGAACCGCTTGTTGCTCGCGTTCACGCGTGTTTTGCTGCATGAACATCGAGGTAATTTCGGTGCAGATTTGCTGTGCCGTCTGCGGATTTTCGAAAACGACGCTTACGTAGAAGCCCGGCAGGCTATTGTGCAAAGTGCCCGGCATCTGATCGATCGGCTTGATCGTGATCGCGGTGCGGAGCTTCGCGACCAGATCTTCCATGTGCAGCTTCTGGCGCTGGTCGGCATACAAGCCGAACTTTTCGATGATCGGTTCAAGACGCGTACGGCTCAGAATTTGTTCCTGCATCGACGCCAGGCGGTGATTTAGGTCGTCGGTGATGACCGGCTTGACGTATTCCGTCGGAACGCGGGGCTGATCGACCAAAACGAGCGTCTCGGAGGTATATTTCTTGGGTATGAGGAACGCCGTTGCGAGACCGATCGCGCCGCAGCCAACGATGGCGATGGGCAGAATCCACCAATAAGCGCGAAGAATTCGGCGCACTTCGGAAACTTTGATTTCACCGTTTCGAATCATATGCTCTCGTGTGTTGTCCCGGATCGGGCTACGGCCAGACATCGGCCGGCAAAGCGTGCAAAAAATTCACGAATCCGGGGTAATACTAAGCACGCTTCCTTCCAGCGGAGACCCTTTCGGCGCTACAGTTTCTCGGATTGGAAGTCCTTTTTTTGCTTATAGATACGGATTTATGGCGGTGTCCAAAATCGGCAGTCGACGATGTCCCGGTCGCCAATTGCGCAGGGATGTGGAAGTAATCTATCCACATTGGATAGCAGATGGGACTGAAGTGGCCTTTCTTGCCTCAAAGTGAGACACGCGAGACATATTTTCGGGCGTGCGAGTTCTCGATTTGCGCTAACCTCTGTCTATTGAGGTGGTTTGAGGCTGGTCGGATTTTGCATTTATCTCGGTGGTGGGTTTCGAATTGCTCCCACTCTTCAGTTCACCTTAAGTTCAACGAGCTCGACAAACGATGCCTATTCAACGGCCACTGAAACCGTCTCGCAAGATTGCTGGCCTGATGATTTTATCGTCGGCCTTGACCGGATGCCTTTCCAGTCCGGCGGCGAAGAAGCAAAAATTCTTCGACCGAGGCGAGATTGCGTTCAAACAGCAGCAGTATCCCGAAGCGATCATTTCGTATAGCCGCGCCCTGGAAATCGATCCCAAGTTTACCGACGCGCATTTCCGGCTGGCTCAATGCTTCGAAAAGCAGAGCAATTGGGCCGGCGCGGTTCAGGAGTTGCAGCGCACGATTTTGCTTCAGCCCACGCATTGGGCGGCTCAGACCGACCTCGCTCAAATCATGTTGGCGGCAGGGAAGGCGCAGGACGCGAAGGATCGGGCAAATACCGTCTTGCAGAGCGATCCAGGAAATATCGACGCGCAAATGCTGCTGGCGAACGCGGACGCGACTCTCGGCGATACGAAGTCCGCATTGGTCGAGGCCCAGCAAGCGGTGGCGTCGGGCGCGTCTCCTTTCCGTGCGCTATTGAACCTTTCCGTGATTCAACAGAAGGCCGGGAAGGACGACGAGGCGGAAGCGACGCTGAAAAAGGCGCAGGCTGCGGACATGTCTTCCACCAGTCCGCACATGGCGCTGGCAAGTCTTTACGCACGTCACGGCCGTTGGAAGGACGCGGCAGAACAATTCAACGCCGCGATTGCGATTGCGCCGCACGATCCGTCTCCGCGCAGCGCTTTAGCCGCGCTGAATTTGAAACAAGGCGACGCAACGGCAGCCGAGAAGACGCTTACTGACGCCAAAAATCAAGCGCCCGACGATCCGGCGATGTACCGGTTGCTCGGTGACTATTACATCGCTCGCGGCAACTACCCGGCTGCGTTGACAGAATTCGCCGCAGTTTCGGCGCGGCATCAAAACGATCTCGCGGTGAAGAAAACGTATATTCAGTTGCTCATTACCGAACACCGCCTCGACGAAGCGAATCAGCTCAACGACGCGATTCTGAAAAAGACGCCGCAAGATCCCGAGGCGCTGGTTCTAAAGGCGCAGATACAGATTCAGCAGGCGGCATTCGACCAGGCGATGTTGACCTTGCGTCAAGCTTTGAAGCTCGACCCTGACAACGCGCAGGGGCACTTCCTGTTGGGCTCCGCGCTGCAAGGAAAAGGTGAACGCCAGCAAGCCGAAGTCGAATGGCGCAAATCTGTGCGCTTGCGGCCGGATTTTGGCCAAGCCTGGTCGGCGCTGGGAGCAGCGGCTTCGCAGCGTTCGGATTGGCGCGCGCTGGATTCGATTGGCGCCGAACTGCGCAAGATCGCGCCAAGGTCGCCGGACGGCTATCTCTTTCAGGCATCGGCGAACTTCAATCAGGGCGACGCCGCCGATGCGGAAGAATATCTGAAACAGTTGGTCAAGATCGCACCGCAAGATGCGTTGGGTTACGTGAAGCTCGGCGAACTACGCACGCACCAGAAGCGTTGGGCCGAGGCGGAAGAGTTTTACCGTCAAGGTCTGGCGCGAGATCCGAATTCGATGGCGGCTGCGCGAGGTCTTGTGTCACTCGAGATCGATCGCGGGCGACCTGCGGACGCGGTTCGCATCGCACAAGCGCGAGCCGACAAAAATCAGGGAGACATTGCGTCGTTCATGCTGCTCGGTCAGAGTCAGCTGAAAGCAGGGAAGGCGGCCGACGCAGAGCGCTCGTTCGAACGCGCCGTTTCGATCGACGGGCAAAACATCGACGCTGTCGTCGCGTTGGCGCAGTTGCAAGCTTCGCAAGGCGAAGCTGCGAAGGCGGTCGAGAGCTATAGCAAGGCTGCTTCACTCGCGCCCGGAAGCGCCGAACTGCAATCCGCGTTGGGCGGGGCTTATGAGGCGACTGGCGACTGGAATCGAGCCGAAGCCTGCTATCGGCGCGCCCTTGGCTTGCGGGCGGATTTTGGCCCAGCCGCAAACAATCTTGCTTATTTGATGTTGGAACACGGCGGCGATCTCAACGTGGCGT
Organism: uncultured Acidobacteriota bacterium; assembly: GCA_963785605.1. Taxonomy (GTDB): domain Bacteria; phylum Acidobacteriota; class Terriglobia; order Acidiferrales; family UBA7541; genus Acidiferrum. Next base: position 342,235 of record CAWAWE010000002.1, read on the forward strand.
TGAGCTTGGCGCAGACAGCCCGCAGAAATATGCCAGGCCTGCCGAACACCGCCGACACGTTGGGTTGGGCTTATTACAAAGGCGGGTCTTTCAGCCAGGCGGTGTCGATGTTTGAGGACGCCGTGAAGAAGAACCCCGGCGACGCGACCTATCACTACCACCTGGGCCTGGCGTATCAGAAGCTCAACGATTCCGCGCGCGCTAAAGCGGAATTGCGAAAGGCGATCAGCGTCGATCCGAAGTCGGCCGTCGCCGAAGAGGCGCGGCGCGCAGTGTCGCAGTCCGACGGCGGTTCGTGATCTCCTGGGTCGCGCGTCCAGCTTTGGAAAGGCTGCCCCTAAATCAGGGAACCAGGGCCGTGGCTTGGTTCGAATGGGTGCTCTCGTCGCCGGACGAATCGACCGAAGTCGCAACATAGAAGTAGGTCGTTCCCGATGACACCGAGTCATCCGCGTAAGTCAGCGCGTTGACGAGCGACGTGTTCAGTTGCACGAATCCGCTGTTGTTCGATCGTGCTTCGATAGACGTTATAACCCTTCACTGTTGAAGTGCTCGCCGTCCATTTCAGCGAAACCGTGTGAAGCTGCTGCGAAGCCGCTGTGCCCGTGAAATTTACGCCGGTGACGTTGGCACCGTTGACCGTGGCGTTTTGTGAGCCGGGGGCGAACGAGAATCCCGATTTGCTTGGTGTGACCGAGTACGCGCCGTTCGAAAGTCCTGGGAACGAATAGCCGCCTGAGGAATTTGCTGTCGCCGTCGCGCCGACTGGGCCGCTCAAGACGACCGCCGCGCCGCTTCCCGCCGAGGCCGGGCTGATGGTTCCAGATAGACTAAAGGTCGGGCCACTCTGTGAGGCCGCGACAAAGTTCACTCCAGTGATATCACTGCTCGAAATCACGGCAGCTTGAGTTGTGGGATTGAAGCCGAAACCCGTCGCGCTCGGCGTAACTGCGTACGTTCCCGCCGCCAGTCCCGAGAAGCTGTAAGTGCCGTCGGTGGCCGCGGTTGTAGTCGCAGCTGGCGGCGCCACTCAATGACAATCGTTGTGGTGGCACTGGGAGCGGGACTTACTGCGCCCGAAATTGCGAACACGCTCTGGCCACCCGGCGTTCCCCCACCGGGCACCGGCGTAGTAACGCCGTATTCTGCTTCACGTTACCCGTGCAGCCGATGCTGCACACCAATGCCGCGAAGATGGCGAGCCCCAACCCGGCCCTGCCTTTGGACACTACCCCGTGGAACTGCCTCGAGGATCGCATAAGCCTCCGAACCTTTCTCGGTTCAGGCTACCAAGAGGCTGCGGATCTACGCTCCGGACCGGACGTCTAGTTAAGGTACAGGTGTTTACGCCTGTACCGCTGGCAGGTGTATAGCATGTTTTGAACTGTTCGCGAAGCTGTATCGCTTGTACGAAGGGCTCCAGCGACGGAGCCCGTGCGCCTTTTAGGGAATTGTGACACTCGCCGCGTTCGAGTCGGAGCTTTCGGCGCCCGTCGAATCGACCGAAGTCGTCATATAGAAGTAGGTCTTGCCGTTTTGCACGGTGGAATCTTCAAAGCTTGTGGTGCCCACAAGCGAAGAGTTGATCTTTGTGAAGCCGCTCGTGCTGCTGGTCGTGCTGCGGTAAACGTTGTAACCGCTGACTTTAGAGGTGCTGGCGCTCCAGTTCAAGGTGACGCTGTGCGGCGCGTTCGAAGCCGCCGTGAAATTCACGCCGGTCTTGTTCGCTCCATTGAGGGTCACGCTGGCGCTCGCCGGAGTAAAGGCGAAGCCCGAGTTGCTGGGCGTCACGACGTAGTTGCCATTGGCGAGATTGCTGAACGTATAGGCGCCAGAGCCATTCGTGGTGGTGGTCGCCCCCGCCGCTCCGCTCAGAGTCACGGTCGCACCGCTGCCGCCACTGGTCGGGGTAATCGTGCCCGAGATGCTGAAGGTGGCTGCTGCCGCCTTTGCAGTGAAGGTGATGCCGGTCACATTCGCGGTGCTGATCGTCGCCGACTGGCTAGTCGGAGTGAACGTGAATCCGGTATGGCTTGGAGTGATGGCATACGTGCCCTTCGCCAATCCACTGAAAGTGAAGGCGCCCGACGCGTTCGCCGTGGTCGTCTGGCTTGCCGCGCCGCTCAGGGTCAACGTCGTTCCGGATCCACCAGTTCCGCTGACGGTACCGGTGATCGTGAACGTCTGCGGCGCCGTAGCCGAGGAAGTGAAATTCGCGCCGGTGATGTTGGCAGTCGAGATCGTCTCGGCCAGCGAAACCGGGCTAAACGTGAAGCCGGTGTGGCTCGGCGTCACGGTGTAGCTGCCCTTAGCGAGACCCGTGAAGCTATATACGCCTGAAGCGTTCGCGGTCACGGTCGCGGTCGATGTACCGGTCACCTTGACCGTCGCGCCGTTGCCGCCCGATCCACTGATGGTGCCGGTGATCGAGAATGTCTGCGGAGCCGTCGCGGTTGACGCGAAGTTCGCGCCAGTGACGTTGGCAGTCGTGATCGATTCGGCGAGCGATGTCGGGCTGAATGTGAAGCCAGTATGGCTTGGCGTCACGGTGTAGTTGCCCTTCGCGAGGCCGGTGAAGGTGTAGACACCGGATGCGTTTGCGGTTGTCGTCGCCAAAGACGTGCCGGTCAAAGTGACCGTTGTCCCGGATCCGCCCGTCCCGCTGATCGTTCCGGTGATCGAGAATGTCTGCGCCGCTGTGGCGGTAGCAGTGAAGTTGGCGCCGGTGATGTTCGCCGTCGTGATCGTTTCCGCGAGCGAAGCCGGGCCGAAAGTAAACCCGGTATGGCTCGGCGTTACCGTGTAGCTGCCCTTCGCAAGACCCGTGAAGGTGTAAACGCCCGAAGCGTTGGCTGTCACAGTGGCTGCGGATGTGCCGGTCAACTTGACCGTCGCACCGTTGCCGCCCGTGCCGCTGATCGTGCCCGTGATTGAGAATGTTTGCGGCGCAACGGCAGTCGCCGCGAAGTTGGCGTTGGTAATGTTCGTGGTCGTGATCGACTCGGCCAGCGACGTCGGACCAAACGTGAAGCCAGCGTGGCTCGGCGTGACGGTGTAGTTGCCCTTGGCGAGGCCCGCGAAGCTATAAGCACCCGAGGCATTTGCGGTCGTTGTTGCCGAGGACGTTCCAGTCAAAGCGACCGTCGCGCCGGAACCACCTGCTCCGCTAATCGTGCCCGAGATCGAGAATGTCTGCGACGAAACAGCCGTCGAGGCGAAGTTGATGCCCGTGACGTTCAGCGTCGCGATCGTCGCGTTCTGGGCACCGGGATTAAACGTGAACCCGGTATGGCTCGGCGTCACCGTATACGCGCCCTTGGCCAAACCAGTGAATGTGAACGCGCCGCTGGCGTTCGTCGTGACGGCCTGCAACCGCGGCACCGCTCAAGGTCACCGTTGCACCGACTCCACCCGCTCCGCTTACCGTGCCGGAAATCGTGAAGTCCTTCGCCGCTGCGTTGTTTACCGTCACCGAAATCTGCGCGCTCGTGGTGGCATTGCCGGCTGCGTCCTTGGCAATCGCGTCGATCCGGTGCACGCCATTCGCAACCTTTGTGGTGTCCCATGCCAGTGCATAAGGCGTCGCAGCGTCCAGTGCGCCGGCGTTCACGCCATCGATCTGGAACTGCACGCTCGCGACTCCAACGTTGTCCGAAGCCGTCGCCGTGACATTGACCGTGCCGGAAATCGTTGCGGAGGCTGCGGGAGCGGTGATGGACACAGCCGGAGCAGTTGTATCGGCTCCGGTGTTGCTCACGGTCACCATGATCGCCGCGCTCGTCGTGCTATTGCCCGCGCCGTCGGTCGCGACCGCCTTTAGCGTGTGTCCGCCGTTCGAACTCTTCGACGTATCCCACGAATACGCGAATGGCGCTGCCAGGTCGGGAGTGCCGACCAGAGCTCCGTCGATTTCAAATTTCACGCTCGCAACGCTGACATTGTCTGCCGCGCTCGCCGTCACAGACACTACGCCGGAAACTTTGGCGCCGTTCGCCGGACCCGTGATCGAAACGGTCGGCGGCGTCGTGTCTTTCACCGAATTGTCCACTTTGACTACAACGTTCGCGCTGGTCGTGGATGCCCCGGTATTGTCGGTCGCGATTGCCGAGATCGAGTGAGATCCATTCGACAGGGTCGAAGAATCAAGCACATACAAATAGGGAGCCGCGAGCACGTCCGGGCCGACACTCGTGCCGTCAACGCGGAACTGCACACCCTTAACGGACCCATTGTCCGAAGCCACAGCCGTCAGATTCACTTTGCCGGAAAGAGTCGCGCCTGCGGCGGGAGACGTCACTTGCACCGACGGGGGAGTATTGCTGCCGCCTGTCGTCGAAAATGTCTGGTCCGAACTTGTCGCGTTATCCGTGCTGGTAGTCGAACGAACACGGAAATGATAAGTCGTGCCTTGCGCCAGGCCCGTCAACGACATCTGGTGAGCCGTGACCATCTTGCTGCTGACCGGCGTGCTGACGCCATAGACCGATGTGGTGCCGTAGTCGATCGCGGAGGTCGAGGCTTCGTTCGTCGCCCAGTTCAGTTGCACGGAGGTATTAGTTGCCGCGCTCGCTTGCACGTTCGAGATCGACAGCGTTCCACCAGGATTCGAAGTGCCTTCGCCGTTGCTCGGGCTGACGATGCCTGCGCAGCCGCTGAGCCCTAGACTCAGCGCGAGAAATCCTGCAAGTGTGAGTAGGAAAGATCGTGAACGCGTTCTTGCAGAATAAGCTGCCCTCAACATTTATCAATCACCCCAGCGCCTCAGCGAAATCGCGCGGAGAAATTCCGACCGAATTTCATCGCGCAGCTTGGAGACTACTTAGCGCAGCAAGGGTGGGTAACTGGACAACCGACGCAAATGAGGGCAACACGGTGGGAGGGTCTTAGTACTGTCCAAAAGGGCAACACCTCTAATAGGGGTGTCGGGAAGAGGGTCCAAAGCCGATGACTCAGTGATAGTACAGGCTTTAGTGTAGGTCCGGGGTTCGCCGGAATCCTTACTAGTACCCGCACGATTTTGGAGGCAATTCTACCCTCAGAATACGCGTTATTCTGAACGCAAGTCCCAGGATCTCGGCACTCGTCCCATGCGCAAACTATCCGCCCGAAGATGCCTTTCGAGCTCGGCGTTCGGCTTTTATGGGTGGCTCATCAGCTTGGCCGTCGCCGCCCGAGCGCTTCTTCAACAGAAGGTCCAGCTCGGCCAGCGAACGTTCCAGATTTCGCAGCGTCAGCCTCAAATGGGGAATCTGCTCGCGCGCGAGCTCGATCATGAACCGGTCTTCATCTTCATCGCCCGCGTGATTCCGCGAACGCGTGACGTACTCGCCGGCGCTTTGAAGCAGCTCTCCCAGCAAAAATAGGTTGTCAGCACACATCGTTTGCTTTGACATAGTCACCTATTTGGTTGAAGTAACCGCTTTCTGCATGGGGCAAGCATAGGTTCCCCTGCCGGGGAAACCATACCCTCGTGGGTCTACAGCTGGTTGGGGAACCCATTAGTGCTTCCGAAAATCATGTCGTAGAAGGACTTACGCCGCGGTAGGTCCTTGGATGACTCCTTTCGAGGAGTCCCTTCGTTGACGGCCAAGGAGTCCATCCACGAAATATCTCGGTAGATGTCAGGTAACCAGGGTATCGACCCCAAATGCGGTCGATAGTCGAATACCTATAAGCGTAAGCGCCGACAGGCGTATGCCGAGGGAGGGTATTTCTCTTATGTTTGCGGCTTTGGTCACCGTCGCGTTCCTACTGGTAGTCGGAGTCGCGGCGTACATTCTGTATCTCACGCCTAACCCGAAGGATGAAATCTAGCTCTATCCTTTTATTCGTAAATCTCCTTATTGAGGGCGCGCTCCGGTGCGCCCTTTGTTTTTTCTCCATCGCAATATTCGCAGCAGAGCATCGGCCAGCTCACCACATGTGCGCTGCGTGACCGTTTCTGCTAAATTGCTAAAGCACGTCGGAGAGGTGTCCGAGCGGTTTAAGGAGCACGCTTGGAAAGCGTGTGTAGGAGAAATCCTACCGTGGGTTCGAATCCCACCCTCTCCGCCATTCCTTGCCTGTGATTCGGTCGGTTCGACTTCGCAACGTCTCTTCCATCTCTTCCATCGAATTTTCTCCACTGGCGACTCAATTTATTCGTGAAAGTACCCTTCACAAGAACAAACTTCTGGAGTTCAATAGTTCATTCGAATCGAAACGCCCATTCTCTAGCGATTCATGACGTTCCGAGTGCTCGGAAGCGCCATGAGAAACACATCCGTCGTTGGACGAGGCAAAAGGTAGCCGTATGAAAGAGATGATCAAGCGGATTCCGGTTCTCGGCGGCGTAGCCAAACGGATTAAGGGAACGTTGGCACCCTCGAAGAACACCGAGGCGGAACCGTTTCCCGGGTCGGCGGAGTATTGGGAGAAGCGATATTCGGCCGGCGGCGATTCAGGTGTTGGCTCGTATGGATTCTTCGCGGAGTTCAAGGCAGATGTGCTGAACGACTTCGTTGCCAAACACGGCGTACAGTCCGTCATCGAGTTCGGTTGCGGCGACGGAAATCAGCTCACCATGGCAAAGTATCCGAGCTACCTCGGCTTCGACGTCAGCAGCACCGCGATTTCGCAGTGCCGGGAAAAATTCAAGTCTGATTCCAACAAATCCTTTCGTTTGATGAGCGAATACTCGGCGGATACCGCGGACCTTACGCTGTCGCTGGACGTCATCTATCACTTGGTGGAGGACGCCGTTTTTGCGCAGTACATGCAAACTTTATTTCGAGCCTCAAATCGCTACGCGATCATCTACGCGAGCGATACCGACGATAACAGCGACCATGCCGGAACCCACGTGCGCCACCGGAAGTTCACGCAATGGGTTCAGCAGAATATGGTGGGTTGGAAGCTCTCGGAGCACGTGAAAAATCGTTATCCCTATAAAGGGGACTATCGCAAAGGCTCGTTCGCTGATTTTTTTATATTTGAGAAAATTTAATACCGCTGAAATTGCCAAATCAGTTGTCACGCTGAGCCGTGGCGACGTTCCTTTCCTCTTCCAAATCCCGTCAAGCATCCCGGCATTTAGGGTCTCCCCACTGGCAGCTTCGATCCCCATCGCAATTGTCTTTTCTCTCGAGCTATGGGAAAGCATTGACAACTGAACGTGAAAAGAACTATTCAAGTTGCACGAAAGAAAACGCAAGAGAAGGAAAATAAACGAAACCTGGTCGGTGCGTCCAAGCCTATGACGGAATCTCTGTTCGGCAGAATTATTTCCATTCATTTCCTGCTTCGAGTCTCGTTGCTGAGTGGATTTCTCTTAGGCGCAAGTTCCGCGGAGGCGCAGCGCAACGTCGTCGTCGTGCGGCCAAAGGAAATTTCCGATGTCCTCGTCAATCCGGGGATGGGCATAACGACATTTCAGCGATTCAACGGTCAGGAGCCGAACCCGCCGCTGAAGTGGTCAGAGATAGGGCCGGTTTCGAAATTGCCACAGGCAGCGACTCGCCCGGACTTTCCCGACACATCGGTTTCGTACTGCCGCTGGTATTGGAATGTTCTCGAGCCCGAGCCCGGGAAATTCAACTGGGCGATCATTGACCTCGCGATCGAAGAAGCACGAGCCCACGGGCAAAAGCTCGCGGTTCGCTTGATGCCTTATTCCAACGAGGATCCGCTGCCGGAATGGTTTCGCAAATCCGGAGCGAAGCGCGGGAACAAAGACTCCGACAAGGACGGAAAAATCTGGCAACCGGATTTTGCCGATCCGTTGTATTTCAAATATTGGAGTGAACTAGTCGCGGCGGCCGGTGCTCGTTACGATGGCAACCCGTATCTCGACAGCGTCGATATCTCATCGGTCGGATACTGGGGCGAAGGTTGGAGCCCTTACATGCCGTCGTTCTCCGCTCAGAAATCGCTCATCGATATCTGGCTCGACGCATTCAAACACACGCCGCTCCTCATGAATTTCGACGAACCCGATGCGCTCACCTACGGCACGAAACACGGAGCCGGCTGGCGACTCGACTGCTGGGGCGACATGCGTGTCGATTCGAACGATCCTTATTTTCCCGCGGAAATGCTGGAAATCTATCCTCAGCAAATCGTGCGCACCGGTATTCAAGATGTCTGGCAGCGAAGTCCCGTCTCGCTCGAAACCTGCTACACCGTGCCCGGATGGAAGGAGCGCGGATACGACGTCGATTACATCATTGCGCAGGGATTGCGCTGGCATGTGAGCACGGTGAACATCAAGTCGTCTCCCATTCCCGCTGAATGGAAAGACAAGTTCGACGAGTTCCAGAAAAAAATTGGCTACCGGTTCATTCTGCGACGGTTGGAATACAGCAAGAACGTTCCGGCTGGCACGATGATGCCGGTCCACATGTGGTGGCTCAACGGCGGAATCGCGCCGATCTACAGCGAATACGATCTCGTGATGGAACTGCATTCGCCGCAAAAATCCACTCGCATTCGAATGCCAGTAGACGTCCGCAAGTGGCTTCCCGGCGACGCGGTTTACGATGGCTCGGTTTACATTCCCGCCGATCTCGCGGAAGGGAACTACGACGTACGCATCGCCATGCTCGATCCAAGAACAGGCGTTCCCGCGATTCGATTTGCGAACGAAGGTCGCCAGGCCGACGGTTGGTACGCCATGGGCGCACTCACGGTGAAAAACAGTGAACCGTCGCATTAGGTTCTGCTTTTCAATCGTCCTGCTTCTCTTGCCGTTCCTCTCAACGACATCGCGGGCACAGAACGCGCCTCCAGCCAACGCGTTCGAAGTCTTGCAGAAACCGAAAGACGGCCCAGGTATCACGCCGTTCCTGCAATACCAGCTCGACGAAGCCTGGCGGCAGGACGAAGCCCAGCAAAAAATCTGGGGATCGATCCAAACGGAAGCGGACCTACAGCAACTTCAGAAACAACTCCGCGCCAGCCTATTAGAAATGATCGGCGGCCTACCTGATCGCAAGACCGCGCTTCACCCACGCATCACGGGAAAAATCCAAATGGATGGCTTCTCGATCGAGAAGCTAATTTTCGAAAGCCTTCCAGGTGTCTACGTCACCGCGCTCGTCTACTCACCCGATGATCACTCGAGCAAGCATCCCGCCGTCCTCGTCCCTGCCGGTCACGCGACCAACGGCAAAATTCACTATCAAGTATTGAGCCAGCGATTGGCGAGTCGCGGCTATGTCGTCATCGCGTGGGATCCCGTCGGCCAAGGCGAGCGCAGTCAATTCTGGGACGCCAAAACAGGGAAGAGTCGCTACAACCTCGTCTGCGCGGAACACGCCGTGATGGGCAATCTCGCCTATCTCGCCGGCGCAAATCTCGCGCGTTGGGAAATTTGGGACGGCATGCGCGCCATCGATTATCTCCTCACGCGCGCCGACGTCGACGCCGACCGCATCAGCATCACCGGCACCAGCGGCGGCGGCACACAAACAACTTTGATCGCCGCACTCGATCCGCGCATTAAGGTGGTAGTGCCGTCCTGCTACATCACGTCAATGCCGATGCGCATGGGCAATCGTATTTTCGCCGATCCCGACAGCGATCCTGAGCAAGATCTCTTCGGCACGCTTTCGAAAAATGTTGGCTACACCGGCCTGCTACTCCTGATGTATCCGCGCCCCGTGATGATCGCCTCCGCAGTTTTGGATTTCTATCCAATCGAAGGCGCCCGCAAATCCTTCCGCGAAACGCAACGCGTCTACGAGCGCCTCCATCACGCCGACCGCATCGGCATGGCCGAGGGCTACCACGGCCACCAATACTCCGACGAAAATCAGGAAGCCGGTCTCGATTTTCTCGACCGCTTCAACGCGATGGCATTGCGCAGCGGCTTGCTAAAGGCGAAGGAATTGCCCGACAAGGATCTGCTCTGCACGAAGTCCGGCCAAGTCATGCTCGACGAAACCAACGCCCGCTCGCTGATGGACGTAATCCACGAATATTACGAGGAGCACAAGGGCCAAACGCAAAAAAAGCTGGCTGCGCAGTATCAGGAATTCGAGTCGCCTGACATTCAGGACTGGACCACCACTCGATTCAACGGAACACCTCCAGCCGCGAATCAAATCACGTGGGAATTGGAAGGCAGCTCGAACTTCGGCGAGTTTCAAATCGACAAATATGTTCTGCGCCACAGCAGACTGCTCGTCATGCCGCTGCTCTACATTCACAAGTCCGCTGGCACTCGAAGCGACGTGCAGTTGTGGTTTAGAGACACCGGAAAAGTGACGCTCTTCCGACTGGCCACAAATCGAAAAAATTCTCCGCTCCGGCCATGACGTCATCTCATTCGATTTCCGCGGACTCGGCGAAACGCGCATGCCCCACACCGCCGTTTCTCCCGACGACCCTCTCCTCGGCAAACTCGACTTCGATCACGCGTACATGAATCCGCTCTCCGGCGTACTCGCTAACCACGTTTATAACTCGCTGCTGTCCGGCCGCCCGTACTTCTACCAAATGATCGACGACGCGCTGATCGCGAAACGCTTCGCCGAACAAAAGCTGGGAGCAAAAGTGACCGCCATCTCAGCTCCAGGCGAAGCCTTCACGATCGCCGCAGCGATCGCGGAAGTGGACACCGACCTCAAACTCTCGCGCGAGTCAGACTCGGTTCTCTTGAAATGGCAAGAATTGGTAGAAAAGAAACAGGAAACCTGGCCGATTCAATTCCTCGTACCAGGCGGCGCTTACATCCAACAAGCGAACTAATCGATCTTCCGCTATTTCACAAACCGCAAAATCCCAAACCGATTCGGCACATGAAACGTTCCGCCTTGCGGAATCGAACTCCACGCAAGGAACGTTCGCTTTTCATCTCCACCATGCCCAGCCGCGCGAAAGAAATTAACGCGCCAAACATCCCCACCGTGAATCTTCTCGACGCCTACAGCTGAAAGCGGAATCCGCATCTCCGTCAGCCACAAATGATTCTTCTCATCGATCTTCGTCGCGTGCTCAAACCCCGAATTCCAGGCCGCATCATTAAACGGCGTCTTCGTCTTCTCGATCTCCAGATCAATCCACTGATTGTTCGGCGCCACTTCAAACTCGTAGTAGTGCGTAATCCGCTCCGGCTGCGGATTCAGAAAAACCTCCACGACATCGCGATTCCAGAGTTCCCATCGCTCTTTGGCCACGTCCTCGCCCTCATAAACATTCAAGGAATCGTAGCGCCCCGAGTACGCAAAATAGATGAAGCGATCGCTCCAAACCGCCGCCACCCGCGTCTTGATCGACGGATTCTCCGTCTTCCCGGTCGGATCGTGATCAAACTCAACCCACTTCGCCTTCTTCCACGCAGCTTTCGACAAATCTCCATCGACCGCAAAATCGCCCGCCGAATAAGTCGCAGTCGCCTCAATGCTGCTCGAATACTCTTTATCAGCCTGACCCGCCGCAGACTGAGCAGACGCAAACTCGCTCGCGCCGCCGGTAACCATCGCCAATCCCAACAAGAAACTCCCCAGAATTTTAGAGTGAGTCATGAGTCTGTTTGTGAGCTCCTCAGTCAAAAAATGCACGACATCTGTCGCGCGCGATTGAGTTAACGCAGAATTTATGCCACTCTGACGACCGAAAGTAAACGATACAGAACAAAATCAAAAATAAGTTGCGCGCATCGCCCGAAATTCAGCTTTCCTATTACGACCTACATCGTTCTCCACGGAGGAACAAGTGACCAAACTCAATCGCAGGCGCTGGTTGGAAAGCATCGGCGCAGCCGCCGCGGCAACCGCACTCCCTTCATCGACATTCAGCGCCGCCACGCCTCAACTCAAATCCCCCGAAGGCTCCGGCAAAATGAAGCTCGACCTCGCCGACTTCCGCCCCAAAAGCATGCTCCACGCGCCCGAAACCAAAGTCGAAAAATCCCGCTACCCCGTCATCGACATCCACACCCACCTCTCCATCCGCGCCAAGACGTCAACGGCGTCGGCATCGGCGAAAAAATGGATTTCCTCGCCACCCCCGACACGCTCCTCCCCGTCATGGACCGCCGCAACATCAAAACTCTCGTCAACCTCACCGGCGGCTCCGGCAAAGGCCTCGACGAAACAATCGCCCGCTTCGACAAAACGCATCCCGATCGCTTCATCACCTTCACCGAACCAACTTGGGATCACACCAATCAGCCCGACTATCCAAAATTCCAAGCCGACGAAATCGAGAAAGCCCATCACGCCGGCGCGCGGGGCCTCAAAGTCCTAAAAACTCTCGGTCTCTACCTCCGTGAAAACGTCACCGAAGGCAAACTCGTCAAGATCGACGACCCTCGCTTCGACCCCATGTGGGAAGCCTGCGGCGCGTTCGGCATGCCCGTCGCCATCCACGTCTCCGATCCCGAAGCCTTTTTCCTCCCCACCGACGGCACCAACGAACGCTTCGAAGAGCTCAACAATCATCCCGACTGGTCCTTCCACGGCAAAGATTTCCCCAGCAACCAGGAAATTCTCGAAGCCCGCAACCGCATGATCGCCAAGCATCCCAAAACCCAGTTCATCGTCCTTCACGTCGGCAACGACGCCGAAAATCTCGCTTACGTCACCGAATGCATGGAGCGCTTCCCCAATATGACCGTCGAAATGGCCGCCCGCGTCGGCGAACTCGGCCGCCAGCCCCGCGCCTCTCGCAAATTCTTCGACAAATATCAGGATCGCATCCTCTTCGGCACCGACGCCGTCCCCAACGGCACCGACACGCCGCAGCAAATCTACGGCGACGAGCTTTACCAGATCTACTACCGCTTCCTCGAAACCGAAGACGAATACTTCGACTACGCCCCGGCCCCCGTCCCACCCCAAGGCCGCTGGCAAATCTACGGAATCGGCCTCCCCGACAGCATCCTCAAGAAGGTCTACAACGAGAACGCTACCCGGTTGTTGAATCTCAAATCGAAGTAGGCTCGACGTTCAAGTCGGCCACCGATACCCGGGTGGTAAACAGGCGGTCATCTGGGAAATATTTCTCAAAATCGAGAAATATTAATTGACACTAGTCCGCCTTTCTGACAAAACCGCTTCCACGATCCAAATTTCACCGACGGAAGCTCACTCATGACCAGGTTCTTGCTCCGCATCCTTCTTCTTCTCACCCTGTCCACAACCGCTACCCTCGCCCAGCGCCCCGGCGACTTCAAAATCGTCGGCCCCGGAGGCGGCGGCGCCATGTTCCGCCCGGTCGTCAGCCCTCATGACGAAAACACCGTCCTGGTCGCCTGCGACATGACCGGCGCGTACATCACCCACGACGGCGGCAAATCCTGGCGGATGTTCAATCTCCGCGGCGTCGCCGAATTCTTCGTCTTCGATCCCCACGACAAAAACGTCATCTACGTAATGTCCACCGCCCTTTGGCGCAGCGAAGACGGCGGCGACACTTGGCACGTGATCTATCCCAAGCCCGCCTCCATCAAAGGCGTCAAGATGAACTCCGACCACTCCGACGAAGACGTCCTCGCCGATCCAAACCCACTCGGAACCATCACTGCGATGGCGATCGATCCAGCCAACTCCAAAACGCTGTACGCCGCTGCGGCAACTGGCGAACGAAGATCGGGACCAGGAGCGCTCTACATTTCAAAAGACGCCGGCGAGAATTGGTCGAAGCTCACCGATCTCCCGGCGGCTGCTCTCAAGGTCTTCGTCAATCAATCGTCATCCGAAGACCAACGCAGCGTAGTCGCCGCAGGCGCCGACTTCATCCACATCTGGAAATCATCCGAAACCAAAAATATCCCCGTCCCTCCCGGCAAAAGAATCACCGACATCTCCGTCGGCTTCACCGCGCAGCAATCTCCCGTTTTCTACGCCATCAGCGACGAACTCACCGCCTCCGTTTCCGACGACCTCGGCGCCAACTGGCGCAAAGTCCAATTCGGCAACTCCACCTCAAAACAGCGCGCCATCGCCACCAGCCTCCTCCACCCCGAAACCGCCTACGTCTCCTATCGCGATCTCGAAGACGGCGGCCTCAAATACATGGGCGTCGCCAAAACCACCGACACCGGCCGCACCTGGAATCTCGTCTGGAAAGAGGACATCAACACCACCGGCAAGCCCGGCGCAAACGTCCACGACGCCTGGATCACTCCAAAATTCGGTTCCGACTGGGCCGAAAATCCCCTCACCATCTCCGTCGCCAATCAGGACGCCAATCTCGTTTACGCCACCGACCTCGGCCGCACCATGAAATCTGCCGACGGAGGCGCCACATGGAACGCCGTCTACTCTCAAAAATCCTCTGAAAACGGCTACACCACCACCGGCCTCGACGTGACTACTTCCTACGGCTACCATTTCGATCCCTTCGACAAAAATCGCCAGTTCATCTCCACCACCGACATCGGCCTCTTCCGCAGCGAAGACGGCGGCAAATCCTGGATTCAATCCACCGACGGCGTCCCGCGCGACTGGCGCAACACCACTTACTGGATCGTCTTCGATCCCGCCGTCAAAGGCCGCGTCTGGAGCGTCAATAGTTGGACGCACGATCTCCCGCGCCCCAAAATGTGGCGCCGCTCCGGCGTCGAAAAATATCGCGGCGGCGTCTGTATCAGCAACGACGGCGGAAAAACCTGGACCAAATCCAACGACGGCATGGAGCAAACCGGCGCCACCTTCATCCTTCTCGACCCCACCAGTCCCGTCGATTCCCGCACGCTCTACGTCACCGGCTTCGGCCGCGGCGTCTACAAAAGCACCAACGGCGGCAAAAGCTGGATGCTCAAGAACACCGGGATCACGCAAAAAGAACCATTCGCCTGGCGCATCTCGCGCGACAACAAAGGCACTCTCTACCTTTTAATCTCGCGCCGCTCCGAAGACGGCAGCATCGGCACCGACAAAGACGGCGCCCTCTATCGGTCCACCGACGGCGCCGAACACTGGACTCCGGTCGCCATGCCCGAAGGCGCCAACGCGCCGAACGGACTAGCGATCGATCCCAAAGATACAAACCGCCTCTACCTCGCAACGTGGGCGCGCGCCACGGGCGAACACGGCGATGGCGGCGGAATCTATCTCTCCGAAGACGCAGGCAAAACCTGGAAGCAAGTCCTCGATCGCGACCGCCACATCTACGACATCACCATCGATCCCCGCGACGCAAAAATTCTCTACGCCGCCGGATTCGAATCCTCCGCATGGATTTCACACGACGCTGGCGAGCATTGGAGCCGTATCCCCGGTTTCAACTTCAAGTGGGGCCATCGCGTCACGCCTGATCCCGACAATCCGAAATCCATTTACATCACCACGTTCGGTGGCGGAGTATGGCACGGCTCGGTAGACGGCAAAGATCGCCCGGTAGACATTGCATCGCCTGAACTCGCACCGGGAAAATGACAGCCGCGCGCCGAAAGCAGACCCGATGAGTTCGCGCTTGAAGAAAATAAATCACGCCCTCTTGGCGTGTGTCAGTCTCGTCCTGTTTTTCGCCGCGATTCCCGCACGCGCTCAAGTCCGCGTCTGGGAAGGCACGCTCACCCTTCCCGTCTCCGAAGAAGGCAATCCCGATCCCAATCCGCCTTCGATCAGCAAGCCACCACGCGCTTCAACTATCCCTACACGCTGCGCGAAGAACTCACCGGCGAACGCCGCAAACACGACCTCCGCGCCATCTATCTCGAAAACGAATATTTGAAATGTTCCGTCCTGCCCGACATCGGCGGCCACGTCTACACCTGCATCGATAAAATCAACGGCCAGCCGATGTTCTACGCCAATCAGTCGCTCAAAAAAGCAGAGATCGGTTATCGCGGCGCCTGGGCCGCTTTCGGCGTCGAGTTCAACTTTCCCGTTTCGCACAATTGGATGTCGATGTCGCCCGTCGATTTTTCGTACGCGAAAAATAGCGACGGCAGCGCCAGCGTTACCGTTGGCAACATTGATCGCGTCTACGGCATGGAATGGACCGTCGAACTGACGCTTCGGCCCGGCTCAACCGTTCTCGAGCAACACGTCCGCCTCAGCAATCGCAACGACATCCGCCAGCGTTTCTATTGGTGGAGCAACGCCGGCGTCCGCATCTGGGACGACTCCCACATCCAATATCCAATGCGCTACGCAGCCGAGCACGGCTTCGCCGCAATCGAAAAGTGGCCCATCGACGCGCAAGGCAAAGATCTCAGCATCATCAAGAATCAAACCGACGGCCCAGTCTCGATGTTTGTCCACGGCAGCCGCGAAGATTTCATGGGTATCTGGAATCCCCACTCGAACTCGGGCACTGTGCACTTCGCGCGCTACGACGAATTGCCCGCGAAGAAAATCTGGTCGTGGGGCGTGGACGCCGACGGCCTCGATTGGCGCAACGCTCTTTCCGACGACAACAGCGCCTACGCAGAAGTCCAGGGTGGCTTGTTTCGAAATCAAGAGACCTACGCCTACCTCCAACCACGCCAGCACATCAGCTTCACCGAATACTGGATGCCCGTTCGCGATCTCGGCGGAATCTCCCGCGCCAATCTCGCAGCAGTCGCGTATCTCGATCGTAAAAACGACGCGCTCGTAGTTTCGTTGAACGCAAATCAAAAATTTTCCGATGCCACGCTCCGCATCCTCGACGGCACCAAGGTGATGCTGAGCGAAAAACAAAATCTCTCACCCGACAAGACCTGGACGAAGTCCGTTCCGCTTCCCGACAGCAGCCGCAAATATACGTTCGAACTCAAATCCAAAGACGGCACAGTGCTTCTCACGCAAACAGAAGGTGAATACGCCTGGACCGACGACTCCAACATCAAGCTCGGTCCACAATCCAATTACGTCATTCCGCCCGAGAATTCACGAACCGAAGACGACTGGCTCCAAGCCGGCGACGACAGGGAACTGAACGGCGACAAACTCGCCGCGCTCGACACCTACACGAAAGCGCTGCAAAAATTTCCTACGAGTTTCGAATTGCAAAAAGCTACCGGCCGCCTTCTTGTCAGCTTGAAGCGACTCGAAGACGCTGAACCTCTACTCGCCGCTGCCCACGCACGCAACACAACCGACGGAGAAGTCTCCTACTATCAAGGACTCGCGCTCGAAGCGATCGGCAAAGGCCCCGAAGCTCTCGACGCCTACCAAGCCGCGATGCGCTCGCCAGAGCATCGTGCCGCCGCCGCCCTTCGAATCGCCGAATATCAATCCCGTCACAAAAATTTCGAGGCCGCCCAAAAATTAATCGCTGAAAGCCTCGCCGCCGCTCCCGACGACCTTCGCGCGCAAGAACTACAGGTCGCTCTCACCTCGGCCTCAGGCGACACACAATCCGCGACAAAACAAGCCCAACTCCTTCTGCAAAAATTCCCCAACAGCGCCTTCCTCCGCGAAGAAGCCGGCACTCCCGACCTCGCCCACCTCTCCGCCGACCCCTACCGCGTCACAAAAATCGCCGGCGAATATCTCCGTCTCGGCTTCTATTCGAACGCCATCAAAGTCCTCTCACGCACGTATCCGAGCGTCCCTGCCGATCAACACGAACCCGGCATCGGCCTCCCGCAAGACAATCCTCTCGTCATCTACTTGCTCGGCTACGCCCGCGAAAAATCCGGCGACTCCGCCGCAACCGCCGCGGACTTTGCCCGCGCCTCCAAACTCTCCACGCTCTACGTCTTCCCCAGTACCAACGAAGACCGCGCCGCCCTCGAATCCGCTCTCCGCTCCAATCCAAACGACGCGACCGCCCGCTACCTCCTCGGCACATTTTTCTTCGCCCGCGCCATGACAACCCAAGCTCTGCGCGAATGGAACGCCGCACGCGATCTTCACGCAAAAATCCCCGCGCTCGACGCCAGCCTTGGCTGGGCCCTCCTCCACGAAACCCACGACACCGAAAAAGCTCTCACCGTCTTCGAAGACGGCATCGCCAACGATCCCAAAAACGCCGTCAACTATTCCGGCGCAATTACCGCTCTCGCCATCCTCGGCCAGCCCGCCGCACAGCGCGTCCAAATTCTCGAACGCTATTCCGATCTAAAATCCATGCCGACCGCGCTCGTCTACGAGCTCGCACTCAACAGAGCCGAAGCCGCCGACTTCGCCGGCGCAACATCTCTTTTCCACAACAGATTTTTCGGCAGGGAAGAAGGCGGCACAAACGTCCGCCAGGTCTGGATCGAAGTAAAACTCCTACAAATCCAATCGCTGTCAAACAACGATCACTGCAAAGAAGCCCTCGCCGAATCCGCCGCGATTGCCAAACCCGTCGCCGGACTAGCCTTCACCCAAAACGGCCTCGACCCATTCCTGAATTCCGCCCGCACAAAATATCTCCTCGCCGACGCGCAAAACTCCTGCGGCCAAAAATCCGAAGCCTCGGCAAAATTCACAGAAATCGCGGCTGACACCGATCATTCCAATCTCTTCTGGGCCAACATAGCTGCAAAACGTCTCCCCGATTACGACGAAGAGAAGTGGACCGAGCGCCTCACCTCCGCCATCCCCCAAGCCGAGCAGCAAGCGCAGCGCAGCAACTCCAAAGTCACCTGGACATACGTCGCCGCCATTCTCCGCCTAGCCGCCGGACAAACCGAATCCGGCCGCGCCGAACTCCGCGACGCCCTTCTTCTCCCCGACAGCCACATGTCCCATCACTACATCCGCATAGCGTTGTCCGAATCACTTCACCGCTAATCCCACATCAATTCATCACTTATCGCTCTTACGAACGGCGTCACTTCACCCAGAAAATCCACCCCCGCCGTTCGATGGTTATAGAACCATCTTTCCATCTGGCAAGAAAAATTTCTCAAAAATGGTTATTTCTTTCTATTTTCCCGTTGCATCCCCATTTCTTCCGTGTTAAATCCTGTCCAAGCTTCTTAGGGGGAGTCCAGGTTATGCATCGTTTTCTTTCCATCTGTTGTCTCTTTGTGTTCGCAGTCCTGCTATCCACCACCCACGCTTTCGGCCAAGGCACAGACCTCGGCACCGTCCGCGGCGTCGTCACCGACTCCGCCGGAGCCGTCATCCCAGGCGCCTCGGTCACCATCACCGATACCTCGACGGGAGCCGTCCGCCAGACGACCACAAACGGCCAAGGCAACTACGAGATGTTCGGCCTCAAATCCGGCACCTACACGGTGACCATCACCGCGTCCGGCATGTCGGAACTCCAGATCAAAGACGTCATCATTCGCGGCAGCGACGTCGTCAGCGCCGACGCCCAGCTCAAAATCTCCCAAGGCCAACAAACCGTCACCGTCTCCTCCGAAGCCGTCTCCATCGACACCGAAGACCAAACCATCTCCGAAACCATCAGCAGCACCGCTATCACCGAACTCCCGCGCGACAGCCGCGACGTCTACTCGTTCCTCTATCTCAATCCCAACATCACCCAAGGCTCCGCCGACGGCGAATTCAAATTCCTCGGCGCGCAAAGCTACGGCGCCAGCTTCTCTCTCGACGGCCAGCGCTCCAACGGCGGCATCTTCGGCGAGCCCACCCAAAGCAAGCCCTCGCTCGAAGCCGTCGGCGAAGTCAACATCATGACCTCCGACTTCAGCGCCGAATACGCCGGCATCGCCAACGTCCGCGTCAACACCAAGCGCGGCGGTTCCGAGTATCACGGCTCGATTTTCTATAACAACAAAAACTCCGCCCTCGCCGCATGGACTCTCGACGACCTCAACGGCAAGTCGGACTTCGCACCCACCTCATTCCAGAGCAAGTATCCGAATCCCTACTTCAACGAAAATGATCTCGGCGCCTCGCTCGGCGGCAAAGTCCCAAAGCTCGGCAAGACTTGGTTCTTCGCCGCGTACGAACGCGACTACGACGTCGCCCCGGTTAAATTCCAATCCACCACCGTCGCTCACCCCGATCTCTACACTGGCAACTTCACGCAAATCTCCGACGCCTCCAAACCGCTCGTCCCCGACGCTACTCTCGCGCAAATGACGCCGACCGAAATCGCCACCGATACCATCGACGCCGGCAATGGCGACGGCAGCCGCAAATTCGTCCAGATCCCGCAGCGTCTGCTCAATCCAACCACGCAAGCCTTCATCAACAACTTCTTCCCCCAAATCGGCCTCAGCGCGCCAATCGATCCCGACACCGGCAGAATCCCCGGCGGCTACCAAACGATTCTCCCCGGCAACTCCACGCTCGACAGCGGCGTCCTTCGCATCGATCACGACTTCTCCGAAAGAGATCACGTCTACGGCGTCTACGACGCATCCGCCCAGACCAGCGCCCAAAACGCCGTCGTAAATCCCTACACCGGCCTCGGCCTCACGCAAGTCAACCGCCGCAACGACACGCTCTCGCTCTCCTACACCCGCTCGATCTCCACCAGCCTCATCAACGAGGTCCGCGGCGGCTTCAATCGCGAGAATCTCCTCCAGCACAGCAACACCACTCTCGAAGGCTTTCTCGGCACCATCGGTTTCAGCCAAGCGGACATCGACGCCTATGGCGCCGCTACCGGCCCCTTCGCGCTTTCCACCTTCGGCCATCCAGCCATCAACTTCAGCGGCACATTCGCCACTTTCACCAACGGCGGTCGCAACACTTTTCGCCCGCTCAATCAAAACCTCATCACCTATGGCGACACGCTCACCTGGATCAAGGGCAAGCACGCCTTCCGCATGGGCGGCGACATGGTCTACAACGAAGCTCAAGACGGCTTCGCCCTCAATCGCGGCAACGTGCGTGGTTCGATCACCTACGGCGGCACCGGCCTCACCCCGTTCACCAATTTCCTCCTCGGCAACCCCGGCACCAGCGTCAGCACCGTCTCCGATCCCCGCCCCGCGATGGACGTTCACAATTGGGAGAGCGGCTTCTTCTTCCAGGACACCTGGAAGCTCTCCAACCGGCTCACGATTAACCTCGGCCTGCGCTATGAACTCATCACTCCGTTCATCGACAAAAACGATCTCATCGCCAACTTTGATCCCAATTTCGTCGATCCCAACACCGGACAGCTCGGCCGCTTCGTAATCCCATCCAACAAAACGCTCCAGTTCCTCGATCCGCGCATCGTCAACTTCGGCTACGTCCTCGCCGGCAACTCCGGCCTCGGCGTCGGTCGCGGCGTGGTTCGCACCGACAAAGACGATTGGTCTCCCCGCATCGGCCTCGCCTGGCGCATCGGCAACAAGTCCGTCATCCGCGGCGGCTACGGCATTTACTATCCGACCTCCGCTGCCCAAGGCATCCGCGATCCCATCGCCACCAATCCTTTCAACCAATCGGTCACCAAAAAGGGCACCGACGGCTGGCCAGGCAACGGCGTGGACGGCACCAGCCCGCTCTCGGGCGGTAACGTCTCGCCCACCGGCAACACTCCCGCCGTCAACGTCGTACCCTTCGGCATCCACCAGCCGCGCATCCATCAGTACAACGTCACCTACGAACGCGAAATTGGCTGGGACTCCGTCCTCCGCGTCTCCTATCTCGGCTCGACGATGCACGGCCTCATCGCCGGCAAGGATCTCAACCAGATCTCGCCCAGCAATACGCCCTTTGGCGTCAGTGCCGTAGACGACGACGGCAACATCCTACCCGGCCAAATCTGCGACCCAACTCAATTCAACTGCGGCATCTCGCCAGCCGACTACTCACGCTACCGTTTCCCGGCTCTCGGCGACTTCGTCCTCAGCTATGGCAACTACGGCCACGCTCAGTCCAACGCGTTCCAGACCCAGTTCGAACGCCACTACAAAAAGGGACTCCTGCTCAATTTCGCCTACACTTATCTCGACCAAAAATCGACCGCTCTCGACACCGGCAACTCCAGCCTCGGCGGCATCGCCTACGATTCCCAGAATCCCGACCAGGATTACGGCATCGATGGCTACACCTCCAAGCACCGCTTCGTCGCCTACGGCGTCTGGGATCTCCCCGTCGGCCGTCGCCGTCAATACGGCGCCAACATGCGCGGCTGGGAAGACGCCATCATCGGCGGCTGGTCCACCACCTTTAATATGTTCGCCAAGTCCGGCACCGGCTTCACGCCCTTCTGGATCTGCGACGACTGCAATCCCGTCGAGCCCGGCAACATCGGCATCTCCTCGGTGGACGCCGTCGGCGACTTCAACGCCGAGCCGTCCTACCGCCCGACCGTCCTCAACAACAGCTACAACAAGAAAACCGGCGACAGCATCTGGAACGCCTCCGCCTTCGGCCTACCGTCCGTCGGCGCCGACGTCTTCTCCAATCCGGCTAACGCCAAGCGCAATCTCCTCTATGGACCCGGCACTTGGGGCGTCAATCTCGGCGTTCACAAAGACTTCCACTTCGGCGAGCGCTTCACCGCGCAAATCGGCGCCGACGTGGACAATATCTTCAACCATCCGTTGTTCTCGCCCGACTCTGACTCTGGCGGCGGTGGCGGCACCTTCGCCCTACTCGGCGACTTCAACATTCGCGTCAATCCCACCACCGGCGCACTCTTGCCGATCGGTCAGGGTCATCCCGAAGACATCATCCCCAACCCGGATTTCGGCCGTTTGATCAACAGCTTCTCGCAGGAAGGTGTGGACAGCCGTCGCACCGTCCGCCTGCGCCTGCGGATCACGTTCTAACACCCGTGGAGGGGCTACACCGTAATCTGTCTACGGCGAAACATGAAAATGGGCGGCTCGTAGATCCGGGCCGCCCATTCTCATTACCCCGATCTTGTTTCCGGGGTTTGCATTTTCTTAGGTTGTAGGGGCGGGGTTCGCTCCGCCCGGCTTCAACACGACCGCGATGCATCCTGTAGATGCGGGTTTCATCCCGCCACTCGTCGTGGCGAACGATCGGCCCATGCCTCGCGCAAACCTAAAACGCCTTCGTCTACCGACCTGCGCAGTCCGGCCGGCGCATTCGCAACCCGCCTAACGCTCTCTCTTCGAATCAATTCCGTCGGCAACAGCAACTGCTGCGTCGGATAATTCGGCTCCTGAATCCGCCGCAACGTAAATTCCGCCAAATGCGTCCCCAACTCCCTCGGAAACTCTCGCACCGACGTCAACCCCGGATGCAACACATCCCCAATCGTATCGTTGAATCCTGCCACGCTCACGTCATCCGGAATCCGAATCCCCGACTCCTGCAGCGCCTGGTACGCCCCCGACGCCGCCTGGTCCGTTCCCACAAACAGCGCCGTCGGCCTCTCGCCGCTCGCTAACAGCGACTTCACAGCCAAATACCCCAGCTCCCGGTCTTCCGAATGAATCTCCTTAAACTTCGGCTCCAGCCCCGCTTCCTTCATCGCCTCTTCATAACCCTTCGCGCACCGCGCGAACCACGGCAGCCGCAAATTCCCGACGTACCAAATCGCCGTATGCCCCTGCGCAATAAAGTGTCGCGTGATCTCCGCAGCCCCGCGCACGTCATCCGTATAAACGCAGTCGTATTCCTCGGGCCGCCAGTCGCCCACTATATTGTTGCCCATCACCGAAAAGGGAATGCGCGTCTCTCGCAACGCCGCCAGGATGCTCACCGAATGCGTCCCGCTCAGAATAACTCCCGGCAGGCCGGTTCGTCTTGGTCAGTGCATGGGGCAGTTGCATGTTTGTCGGCGGCGCATTCAGATCTCGGCGAAACGAAATAAATTGCAGATCCCAGTCATTCTGCGCGCAGTATCCCTCGGCCCCCAGCAGCACCTTCGACTGAAACTCGTTCACTGTATCCCGGTTCCCCAACACAAACGCGATCGTCCGGTTCTTCCGGTTCAGCGTCAGATCGACGCCCAGCTGCTTCGCCGTCTCATAAACCTTGCTCGCGATCTCCGGATCGACCTGCGGATTCCCGTTTGCCACCCGCGACACCGTCGCAGGACTCACCTTGGCATGTCTCGCCACGTCCAAAAGCCGCGTTTTCGGCGTTTTCATAACCCGTATCCATATCCCAGCGTCGCTCTGCTGTCCAATGAAATTCTACCCGCTTTTTCTGGCAAGATTTCTCAGAATATTGGAAATTTAATTAGCATTTATGGAAATGAAGTTATATTGTCCACCCTTGCCGCTAGGTTGAGAAATCGTGTCTCCGCGCCAGGCACTCGGCAACCCAGGAGCCTCTCCGTGCAGGTAACCGTTCTACCCACCAAAACCGAAGTCGGCTCCGCCGCCGCCAAGCACGCCGCCAATTCCCTCCAGCGCGTCCTCGCCAACTCCGAAAGCGCCCGCATCATCGCCGCCACCGGCGCCTCCCAAATCGACTTCCTCCAATTCCTCACCGCCACTCCCGGCATCGACTGGAACCGCGTCGAAATGTTCCATCTCGATGAATACATCGGTCTCCCCGTCACCCACCCCGCTAGCTTCCGCAAATACCTCACCGAGCGCTTCATCCGCAAAACCGGCATTCGCCGCTACCACCTGCTCGACGGCGAAACCAATCCCGAAGACGTCGTCCGCACCGTCGGCGACGCACTGAAATCCGCCCCGATCGACCTCGCCTTCGTCGGCATCGGCGAAAACGGCCACTTGGCTTTCAACGATCCCCCTGCCGATTTCCAGATCGAAGATCCCTATCTGATCGTCGAACTCGACCACGCCTGCCGCGCCCAGCAAGTTCATGAAGGCTGGTTTAAATCCATCGAAGAGGTTCCCGCCCGCGCCATCTCCATGTCTGTCAAACAGATCCTCAAGAGCGACGAAATCATCGCCGTCGTTCCCGGCGCTCAAAAAGCCAAACGCCGTCAAAGCCTGCCTCGAAGGGGAAATCAGCCCCATGGCTCCCGCCTCCATCCTGCGAACGCACCCAAACACCACGACCTATCTCGACACGGAATCCGCTTCGCTTCTCACCGGAAGCAACGACTCGCTCGATCTAAAATAAAAGAGGGCAAAAAAATGAGCTCATCCGAAAATTCAGAAAACAAAGTCGGTCGCCGCGAATTCATTCAGAAGGGAGCCATGCTCGCCACGGCCACCGCCGCCGTCAGTTCCACCGCGCTCTCTTATTCCCGCATCCCCGGCTCCAACGATCGCATCTCCATCGGCCACATCGGCATCGGCAGTCGCGGCTCCGAGCTCGATCGCATGGTCGCCCAGCTCAGCAAATCCAAAAACGTCCAGATGGTCGCCGTCTGCGATCTCTGGACCGTCAATCGCGATCGCGCCGTCGCGTTCAATACAAAGGCCTACGGCACCGCGCCGAAAGTCGCTGCCGTTCCCGAAGAACTCCTCAAGCTCAAAGAACTCGACGCCGTCATCATCTCCACTCCCGAGCACTCTCACTCCCCGCTGCTCAAAATGGCCATCGAAGCCAACAAAGACGTCTACTCCGAAAAGCCCATGGGCAACGTCCTCGCCGAAGTCAAAGCCGCTCGCGACGCCGCCCTCAAAAGCAAACAAATCGTTCAGATCGGCACGCAACATCGCAGCGAAGCCTATCAACTCGCCGCTCGCGAATTTATCCGGACTGGCGCCGTCGGCGACGTCACCAAATACGAAATCGAATGGAACTATCACGGCCCACGTTGGCGCGGCCGCCCCGAGGTAAAACAAATCCGCGAGCAAGACACGAACTGGCCCGTCTGGCTCATGACCAAGCCGTCGCGCCCCTTCGATCCGCAACTCTATTTCGAATTTCGCCTCTTCAAAGAATTCTCCAGCGGCATCGCCGACCAATGGATGAGCCACGGCATCGACCTCTGCCATTTCTTCATGGACGAACAATTTCCCGATTCCGTCGTCGCCAACGGCGGCATCTTCGCCTGGCACGACGGCCGTCAAAATCCCGACACATTTCAAGCCCTGCTGACCTATCCCAAAGGTTTCATGGCCAGCTACACCACTAGCTTCGGCAACGACGCCCCCAGCTTCACGCGCATCATGGGCAAAAAGGGAACCATGTTTAACACCGGCGGCGAAGGCAGCCCCCGCTGGCAATTCGTCAACGAGGTCAGGCAACCACGAAGACGATTTCGACGTGGACAAAAAGCGCGTCACCAAAGACATCCTGCTCCCCGGCGACAAAGGTCTGCCCCCAGCCGGCATGGGCGACGAAGATCTCTCCCACCTCACCAACTGGTTCGAATGCATGCGTTCGCGCCAGCAACCCAACGCCACCGTCAACCACGGCTTCTCTCACGCCGTCGCCATCATGATGGCCCGCGACTCCTACTGGTCCGGCAAACGCCTCTACTTCGACCGCACCAAAGAAGAAATCACCGACACCCCTCCAACCAAGTAGCTGTCCCAGCAATTTCGTGTACGGGCGCAGCACTGCTGCGCCCCATGTCCGCCGATCTACCCAGCCGGCCCTTTGGGTGCCGCATCCTTGCGCTTTTCAAGGGTGCGGGTTTAGATCAAACCCCACCCAAATCACCACGACGTTCGCAATTGTTCCTACTTGGTGTTGGTTAATCACCACATTCGAATCCGCAAAACCATAGAACCGTGTCCGATTCTCACGACACTCCAAGTATCCATTGACAAATCCGTTACCAAATGATACTCTTTACAATGAAACATCCTCACCACTTCGAATCACCCTCCCCCGCATCTGCAAGATTCTCAAGCCCTTGCGCACACTGTTTTCTGCGCGATTTCAACCATTGATTCCAAGCCACTTCCGCACACTTCAAAAAACATACGGGGGTATACCCACCCCATTTCGAATGCCGGTAGCGCCGGCTGCCAGAGGAACGAAGGGCATCCTGCCGGCGTTTTTCTCACCCAAGGCCACATTCGCTCGTTCGACCGCCACCCCCGGACCGCCGCCGCCCTCTTCCCAATCCGCTCCGGCCACGCGCCCAACGTCATCGCCGACCAGTCGCACAACAAAAACCGCCAATTCACACTCCATTCAACTCGCCGCGCGATCCTACGCTGCACACCTCCGATTCCTCCTTGACATCCCCAATTCTTCTGCGAATATACCAATGCTAAGCGTTTAGAATGCGCTATTTTGACCATCAATCTCGACATCAAAGGAGCCGCATGACCGCCCCCGCATCACAATTCCTCTTCGCTTCCGCACCCGACAGTTGGGGCGTTCTCGACTATCCCGGCCCTTCCTGGCAACAGTCCTACGAAAAGATGCTCGATGAAATGGTCGCCGCCGGCTACACCGGCACCGAACTCGGCCCCTACGGCTATTTCCCGACCGATCCCGACGCTCTCCGCGCTCAACTCGAAAAGCGCAAACTCAAACTCCTCGGCTCCTTCGTCCCCGTGAAAATGGGCGACCTCGACGCCGAAAAAGAAGTCATCGAACGCATCCGCAAAGTCGGCGACCTCCTCGCAAAACTCAAAGCCCCATTCCTCGTCCTCGCCGACGATCAAACTCCCGGCCGCAACGCCTTCTCCGGTCGCGCAAACGATCCTGCGTGCCCTAAGCTGAATGCTGAGCAGTGGAAGCACGTCGGCAAAATCGTCTCCGGCGCCGAAAGAGTCGCGCAGGAATTTGGCTTGGATCTCGTCTTTCATCCTCACGTCGCCACTTATGTTGAAACATCCGAGGAAACCGAGAAATTTTTCGACGCGACTTCGCATACCGGCATCGGCCTTTGCCTCGACTCCGGCCACGCATACTACGCCGGAGCCGATCCCGTGAAAGAAGCCGAGAAATTCAAAAGCAAACTGCGCTTCGTTCATATCAAGGATTGCGACGACAAAGTCTTAACTCGAAGCCCGCAAAAACAAATGGACTTTTGAAGAAGCCATCGAGCACAAAGTCTTCACGATCATCGGGAAGGGAAACATCGACTTTCCTGCATTCTTCAACACTCTCAAGAAAGACAATTATTCCGGCTGGGCCGTCGTCGAACAGGACGTAAAGTTCGACGCGTATGTGATTCCGCCAGCCGTGAGCGTCGCCGAAAGCCTCGCCTATCTTCAGGGCGTAGTCGGCGGCATTGAAAATTCCGCCACGGCCGCCCGCTAGGACAGACAGAGAAGATCGATGACAAAGAAACTCGGAGTCGCAGTCCTCGGAGTCGGAGAAATGGGCCGCCGCCACGCAGAAAATCTGCGGCACCTTGTCCCCAATGCACAATTAGTCGCAGTTGCGGATGCAGTGGAAGAGCGCGCACGTAAAGTCGCTGACGAACTTGAGATTGAGAAATCATTCGGCAGCCTTGAAGCGATGCTCGAGCACAAAAGCGTCGATGCCATCATTATCGCAACGCCGGACGCATTCCACGCTCCTGCTGTAAGCCTCGTAGCAGCGGCAGGCAAAGCGATGCTCTGCGAAAAGCCGCTCGCGCTGAATCTTGCCGACGCGCGCGCAAGTCTTGCCGCCGTCGCCAAACACAAAGTCTATTTCCAGGTCGGCTTCATGCGCCGCTACGATCCCGCTTACTCCGCCGCTATGAAGCGCATCGAAGCGGGCGAAATCGGCGTCCCTGTCGTTTTCAAATCGCTCGGCCGCGACAAAGAAGGCCCGCCGCTCTCGTACTACCACTCTCAAATCAACGGAATGCTCTTCTATACCAATACCATTCACGATTTCGATCTCGCCCGCTGGATGGTTCAGGACGAAGTCACCGATGTTCACGCGTTCACCACGGCGGCGATACGTCCTGAAGTCACACAGTTCGGCGACGTCGTCGCCAGCGTCGTCAATCTGAAATTCGCCAAAGGCGCGATTGGCAACATCGAATCGCACGCGCAAGCCCAATACGGTTACGACGTCCGCACCGAAATCGTCGGTTCCAAAGGCTCCATCCAGATTGGCAGCCTTCATCGCACACCCGCAACATTCCTGACCGCGCAGGGAAGTGTCAGCCCAATCGCCGATTATTTTCTTTCGACCTTCGCCGACGCGTACTTGCTCGAGATGCGCGATTTCGTCGATCGCATCTTCAACGGTCGCGAACCCAGCGCGACCGGCGAAGACGGATTCCGCGCGCTTGCCATCGCCGCCGCGGCCGAGCAGTCGCATGCGCACTCGAAGGTATCGCTGGTAGAAGCCTGAGAATGCAAACGCTGCGACAAACTCGTCGTGTTGCGGAGATGGAGCAGCGATGACTGTGCCAATCGCCTCCGCCTACAAGAGCCGTCTTCATCAGATGACGCAGACGACTCCGACCTGTCTGTGGAACGATTCCGCGTCCATCTCCGAATTGAAATATTCGCTCGAAAACGGCGCCGTCGGCGCGACCTGCAATCCCGTCATCGTCGTCGGCGTTCTGAAAAAAGAATTCGACTGCGTGGAAGGGAAGAATTCAATCGCTCGCGAAGGAATTTCCAACTGCGACCGAAGATGAAATCGCGTGGCACGTCGTGCGCGAAATGTCCGCGAATGCCGCGGCGTTACTCAAGCCGATCTTCGATAAACAGAACGGCAAAAACGGCCGCCTCTCAATCCAGACCGATCCGCGCCTCTATCGCAACACCGACGCGATCGTAAAGCAGACTCTGGATTTCGATCGCCTCGCGCCCAACATGATCGTCAAAATTCCCGTGACGCGCGCCGGAATTCCCGCCATCGAAGAAGCGACGTATCGCGGCGTCAGCATTAATGCGACCGTCAGCTTCACGCTGCCGCAATGCATCGCCGTCGCCGAAGCGGTCGAGCGCGGACTCACGCGCCGTGAAAAAGAAGGGCTGCCGATCGACACGATGGGCCCCGTCTGCACGATCATGGTCGGCCGTTTGGACGATTGGCTGAAAGTCGTCGCCGAAAGAGAAGATCTCTCTGTCGATCCCGGTTACTTCGAGTGGGCTGGAGTCGCCGTCATGAAAAAGGCCTACAAGATATTTCGCGAACGTGGCTATCGCCTTCGTCTGCTCTCGGCTGCATTTCGCAATCACATGCACTGGAGCCAATTCATCGGCGGCGACGTCGTGATTTCTCCGCCGCACGCATGGCAAGTTCGCTTCAACGCCAGCGATGTTGAAATTAAATCGCGCATCGATAATCCCGTCGATCCCAAAATCATCGATGAACTTTACAAGCGATTTCCCGATTTTCGCCGCGCCTACGACGAAGGCGGTTTGACCCTCGACGAATTCGACTCCTATGGCCCGACGCGCCGCACGCTGCGACAATTCATCGCGGCATGCGCCGATTTAAATGCGATCGTCCGCGACGTGATGCTTCCCAATCCGGACAATTGAACGTTTGATATCCATTGCAATTTTGACCAGCTAGCAATGTCTCTGCTATTGTTCGCTTTCCGAGCATGCCAACGTCTAGAAAATCCAGAACGCGGAAAACTCCCAAGGCCGCAAGCATCTCCGACGTAGCGCGCGAATCCGGCGTTTCTATTTTTACCGTATCCGCCGTCGTCAACAACAAAGCCCACGTCGGCAAAGTTTTGCGCGAGCGCGTCGAAGCTGCGATTCGCAAACTGAACTACCGCCCGAATCTGATCGCGCGCAGCCTCATCAAACAAAAAACGCAAACCATCGGCATGATCGTGCCCGACATTGCGAATCCATTTTTCCCGATGGTCGTTCGCGGCGCGGAAGACGCCGCGCAGAAACTCGGCTATAACCTGCTGCTCTGCAACAGCGACGACAATCTCGAAAAAGAAGATCGCGCGGTAGAACTGCTCCTCTCGAAACGCGTCGATGGCATCGTGCTCACCAAAGCCGCCGGAGATTTCCAGTCCGTCGCTGCGGCAAACCATCAACGAGGTCAACATTCCGTTCGTCCTGCTGATGCGCACTTATCCGCAGCTCACGAAAGACGCGGTCATCAGCGACGACTATCAAGGCGCTTACGAAGCCGTGAGTCATCTTGCGCGATCCGGACGCAAACGCATCGGACTTGTCAGCGGACCGCTGCGCGTCAGCAACGCGAAAGAACGCTTCCGCGGATTTCGCGACGCGCTCGATAAAAGCGGATTGCAGTTCGATCCCGATCTCGTTGTTGAAGGCGACTACCGCATCGAATCCGGGTTTCGCGCCGGACACACTTTGCTCTCGCGCCGGCCCGATGGGGTTTACGTCGCGAACTATCTCATGACCGTTGGATTTTTGAAGGCCGTCGAAGAGATGGGATTGAAGTGTCCCGACGATTTCGGCCTAGTGAGTTTCGACGATTATCCCTGGCTCGGAGTTTTTCGTCCGCGGCTCACGACTGTGGAATTGCCGAAACATCAACTCGGAAGTGAATCGGTGGAGTTGCTGATTCGCCGCATCGAAGGCGACAAGGGCAAGCCCGTCTTGATGAAGCTGCAACCCGAATTGCGTATCCGTGAATCGTGCGGCTTCTCGCAGTTCGTCTCCGCAAACCACGGAACCGAGGCAGCGGAAATCGCGCAGCCGGTGTCCGTCAAAGTAGAACGAAACTTACGTCGTAAAGCGAAGCTCACGTCTCGTTCAAGTTGAAGATTTTCGGCCGCACAGTGAACATGCGCGTTTTCACGGCGCCGTAAATCAAGCCTGCCAGCAACCACGCAAGGCCGGCGTACTTCGTCCAGGTCTGCAAGCCGAGTAACAAGCCGAAACAGAAGATTGCGCCGAAGCCGGGGACGAAAGCGTCGCGAAAGAATTTTCTGTTGCTCGCATTCTGCGAGAACCAAAAGTAGAGAAGCGAAGCGACGTTCACCGCAGTGAATGCGAGCAATGCTCCGAACGTGACCATTTCGGCGGCGCGCTCCCACGGGATCGTCAGTACCGCGATGTACGCAATTCCGCCGACGATCCACTCGTTGTAAACGGGATTGCCGCCTTTCGGGCTGAGATGGCCGAAAACTTTTTTCGGAATGACTTCGTCGCGGCCCATGCAATACAGCAAGCGAGCTGCGCCAACGTGTCCGGCCAAGCCGCACGCCAGGCTCGAAACGATAAGGACGAGACCATACGCCGAAAATAAAATTGCGCCGCCGGCGATTTTCGCGACGTCCATGAAGGCGGTCTCGGCGTTGTTCAGAGTTGTGTAGTCCGGCGAAACGATCTGCGCCAGATAGACCTGTAGCCCGCTGAATAGACCGGTGAAAATGATGACGAGAACTGCGGCGAGCAAAACGTTGCGGCGGGGATTTTTCACTTCTTCGGCGAGGATGGAGACGCCGTCGAATCCGATGAATACGAGCGCGGCGAAAGATGTTCCTGCAGCGAGCGCCCGTAAATTGAAAGTTGCGGGATCGTAGATCGGATGCGTTGTGAATAGTCCTCCGACACCTTTGTGCAGGACGATGAAGCGAAACGCTTGCACCAAGAAGACGGCAGTGACCAGCACCATGAATCCAAGAAGAGCCTGGTTGGCGCGCGCGTTAAATTTGATGCCTTGCACGGTCATCAGCGTGATGACGCCGACAGTGACCGCGGCGAGGACTGCGAAGGGAATCTGCGGCACCATGCGGCGGATTGCGAGCACCGCGTACAGCGCGTTTTGAATCGGCTGGAAAAGAAATTCGAGAAACATCGTCCAGCCGAGAATGAATCCGACGTGCGGATTCATCGTTTGGCTGACGTAGGAGTAGACGGAGCCCGACGATGGAAAGACGCTGGCCATGCGGCCGAAACTGACCGCGGTTACCGACATCGCGACCATCGCTAGCGAGCAGAGTTGTTGCGGCGTGGCCGTGCGAGAGGACTTGCGCTTCGCCGAAGAGCGGGACGGCGGCGATCGGCGACGTCAGAATAATTCCGTAGTAGACCAGGTCCCAGAGACTCAGCACGCGTTTGAGGTGCGGTTGTGCGCCGGTCTGAGGAGTCGCCTGGTTGGTGGCCACGCTATTTCGTCTCGCCCGATCCAGGGTTTGTTTCAGATCGCCTCGGCGTTCGTTCCGAAGAAATAGCGTTCTTTGACGCGGGCTTTTTCGTATTCAGCCCGAGCTTGTTTCACGGCGTCGATTTCGGAGACTTCCGCGACGGGAACGTCCCACCAGGATTCGTAGCCGGGAACGCGCTCGCCGATTGCGGTTTCGACGACGATGACGGAAGTGCGCGATTCGCTGCGGCCGCGTTCGAGAGGCGCGCTTGAATTCGTCGATGGTGTTGGCGCGCACGGCCCACGCGCCGAGGCTTTCCGCGTTGGCGCGAAAATCGATCTGG
The DNA here is from genome assembly GCA_963785605.1 of uncultured Acidobacteriota bacterium. Lineage (GTDB taxonomy): Bacteria > Acidobacteriota > Terriglobia > Acidiferrales > UBA7541 > Acidiferrum. The sequence goes on from CAWAWE010000002.1 coordinate 375,134, forward strand.
ATCGTGTCGCCTTCATAGCGGCCGTTTTTCGCGTAGCGATAGTCGGTGCCCATGCCTCCGTTGCCGAGGCTGCGGCTGAGGCCGCCGATGCTGGCGAAGCCGTGGTTGTCCACGAGAATGACGTTGAGCTTCAATACCTTCTTGCAGAGACGTGACGAGTTCCTGCGCCATCATCAGATACGAGCCGTCGCCGACCATCACAAAAACGTCGCGATCGCGGGCGCGCCATTTTTATGCCGAGGCCGCCGGCGATTTCGTAGCCCATGCAGGAGTAGCCATACTCCATGTGATAGCCGCCGGGTTCGCGACGTACGCCAGAGTTTGTGCAGGTCGCCGGGCATGCTGCCGGCCGCATTGATCATGATGTCCGTCGGCTTTGTGAAATCGTTGACGGCGGCGATGATCTCGCTTTGCGTGAGTTGGCCTTCGGCGCGAACGCTGTAGATGCGCTCGACTTCTTTGTCCCAAGCTGCGCGGAGGTCGGAGATTTGTGTGCGATAGCATTCTTCAACGCGATAACCGGCAAGAGCGTCGCGCAACTCCTGAAGCGTGACGCGAGCGTCGCCTGTCAGCGGTAAAGCTGCATGCTTGTAGGCGTCGAATTCGGTGACGTTGATGTTGATGAAGCGAACGTTCGGGATTTTGAAATGCGGTTTTGGAGGCGCTGGTGAAATCGGTATAACGCGTGCCGATGCCGATGATCAGATCCGCGTCGCGAGCCAAGATGTTTGCGCTCGGAGTTCCGGTGACGCCGATTGCGCCGACGGATTGCGTGTGATTGTAGGGAAGCGCGCCTTTGCCTGCGTTAGTTTCGCCGACGGGGATCCCCGTGGCGGCGGCGAATTCGCCCAATTCTTTCGAGGCTTCAGAATAGAGCACACCACCGCCGGCGATGATCACCGGGCGTTTTGCGGAGCTGATCCATTTCGCGGCGAGCTTTAACGAATCCTGATCGCAGCGTGCACGTGGAATTGTCCAAATTCGTTTCTGGAAAAAGTCATCGGGAAAATCGAAAGCTTCGGTTTGGACGTCTTGCGGGAGAGAAAGAGTGACCGTGCCGGTCTCGGCTGGAGATGTGAGAACGCGGACAGCTTCAGGAAGGGAAGTGAGGATTTGCTCTGGACGATTGATGCGATCCCAGTAGCGCGAGACGGGGCGGAAGCAATCGTTGACGGAAATGTCTTGCGTCGCGGGTGACTCGAGCTGCTGCAAAACGGGCGCGACTTTGCGCGTCGCGAAAATATCGCCAGGCAAAAGCAAAACCGGAATTCGATTGATGGTGGCGAGGGCGGCGCCGGTGAGCATGTTGGTTGCGCCGGGGCCGATGGAACTGGTGCAGACCATGGTGCGAAGGCGCATGCTTGCTTTCGCGAAGGCGACGGCGGCGTGAACCATCGCTTGCTCATTGCGAAAGAGGTAGTAGCGGAGGCCGCGATCCTGTTCGAGCGCCTGGCCGATGCCGGCGACGTTACCGTGCCCGAAGATTCCGAAGCAGCCTTCGAAAAAGCGATGCTGAATGCCATCGCGTTCGACAAATTGATTCTGGAGGAATGCGACGATCGCTTGCGCAACTGTGAGGCGTCTTGTCATGAAAATTGTCCTAACAGAGCATAGCCTCTACGCCGCCGTGAATCACTCGCGGATGAGCGGCAATCGCGGGTCGGTGGCGTTCCACGTCGAGCGAATCCAGGAATGCTGCGGATCTTCCGTTGCGGCGAGCGAGCGCGCGGAGCCGGCCAGAAAATTCAGGTAGTAAGTGTCGTAGCCGGGGCCGGCGACAACGGTGTGGTAGCCGCTGCGGACGAGGACGGCGTCTCCATCACGGGTTTTCAGCGCGCGGCTGCCGACTTCGGCGTTTCCATAGAGATGTTGGAAGGCGAAGCTTTCGTCGTTACGGAAGCGGAAATAATAAATCTCGTCGAGGTCGGCTTCGGACGGCGGGTTGTGGACGTCGTGCTTGTGCGGAGGGAAACTCGACCAATTGCCGCCGGGCGTGTACACCTCGATCACCATCAACTTATCGGCCGGGAAGGCGGGAGGGATTACATCGACGATCTGGCGAGAGGCATTGCCACCGCCACGTAAGTTGGTGGAGATGTCCTTGGGCTCGACGAGGCGCGGTTCGTGCTTGGCGTTTGTCGGCACGCGGCACTCGGCGATTTCGCAGATCGACTGAGCGGTGAAGGAAACGGCGCGGTGCGGCGGCAAGTAGAGAGTGTAGGGAAAGCCATCGAAGACGTTCTTGCGCTTTCCGATCCAGTTGGAACCTTCGCCCCAGTCAGCTAAGCAGGTCCCACCTAAAATGACGAAGGCTGCTTCTTCGGCCGCGGTTTTTGTGCGAAGGATTTCGCCAGGCAAGAGGCGGTGAACGAAGAAACTCATCCATTCCCACTGGGCTTTTTGACGCGGGAGGTGAAGCAATTCGCCCGACTGGTCCTCCGGCAGCTTAACGGAATGAACTAGAAACCTGTCATCGCTCAAGGCGCGAATCTCCCGAAATGGCGGATTGGGACACGAGATGCTCTAAACGTTTTGAATACTAAGCCGAGCCCTTCGCGGATGTCAACGGAGAATGGGGACGAGGGCGAAAAATGAACCGGTGATGAACGAAATGTTGCTGGAAGTTCAATGAATATGCGACTGCTGGCCGTTCTTTAGAAATTTACATGCGGATTTGCGAAAGAACAGTTTAGGTGCAAAATCGCTCTTGACCTGACCTGCGACTCATTGGTATAAGATTTTCAACTAAACGTTAAGAAGCAATGCGGGTGGTCGAGTTAAAGTCTGATTCGCCGTCGATTGAGAGGAGAAGTTCATGAACGCAGAGCGACGAAACCGCTTCAGCAAATCCGCAGCGGGTGCGACCGGGAACAAAGTTTTGGGCTTCGTATCGGTGGGGTTGATGTGTCTTCTGTTGATGTTCGGACTGGCGGGTGCGGCAGGAGCGGCGACGACGGCGGGAGTCTCGGGCGTGGTCACGGATCAGACTGGCGCCGCAGTAGTGGGCGCGAGCGTTGAGGCGCGAGCCGTCGATACGGGAATCACGCAGAAGCAGCAGACGAACTCGGACGGATTTTACTCGTTCCTGAATCTTGCGCCGGGAACATATGTAGTCGAAGTGCAGATGACGGGGTTCGTGACGTTTCGCGAGACGGGAATTTTGATCGACGTGAACTCGGCGAAAGTTTTGAATGTGAAGTTATCGGTAGGCCAGGTCAGCGAGAAGGTCGAAGTGTCGAGCGATGTCGTGCAGTTAGACACCGCAAGCACGCAGGGTGGCGAAGTCATTAGCGGCGACACGATGACCGCCGTCCCCCTTGTTACGCGGAGCTACACCGACCTTCTTTCGCTTCAGCCCGGCGTCGCGTCGGTATCGTCGGGATTGGCGGGCGGACAGGGCGGACAATTCAGCGCGACGGGATTTACATTTACGAAGGTGTCGGGCGATTCGAACGCGGGCGACGTTTCGGTGAACGGGCAGCGGGAATCGGCGAACGGCTTCATGTTGAATGGCGCGTCGGTGCAGGAGCCGGCGTTTTCGACGACGGCGATTATTCCGAATCTGGATTCGATCGCGGAATTCCGGATCATCACGAACAATTTCGATGCGGAGTACGGGACGTATGCGGGCGGGCAGATCAACGTCATTACGAAGTCTGGGCAGAACGCGTATCACGGGAGTTTGTTCGAGTTTTTGCGGAATCAGGATTTCGACGCGAAGAACTTTTTCAGCGCGACGCGCGACGAACATAAGCAGAACGAATTTGGCGGGACGATCGGCGGGCCGATCAAGAAGGATAAGTTGTTTTTCTTCGGCGATTATCAAGGAAACCGCGTGATTATCGGGCAGTCGGGATCGAGCGGACAGGTTGCGGTGCCGTCGGATGCGGAGCGGACTGGAGATTTTTCGGCGATCGCGGGGCAGTTGACGGGAGTGGTGCAGGGCGATGCGTTTGCGTCAGAGCTTTCGACGCGCGCGGGATACACGGTTACGAACGGCGAGCCGTACTACACGACCGGTTGCACGACGACGGCGCAGTGCGTGTTTCCGAACGCGCAAATTCCTAAATCGTTGTGGGCAGCACCTTCGTCGAACTTGTTGCCGTTCGTTTTGCCGGTGACGCAAACGGATGGATCGACGAGCTTGTTCGTTCCGGATGCGGCGCTGCCGTCGCGATTGCGCGATGACAAGACGAGCGGGCGAGTGGACTACAACTCGGCGGTCGGATTGATCAGCGGCTACTATTTCTTCGATCAGTATCACCAGAGCGTGCCGAGCATCGCGTTGCCGGGATTTGGCAGCGACTTCACGGGACGATCGCAGGTGGTAAATATCGGCGATTCGAAGACGTTCGGCAACGGCGCGGTGAACGAAGTGCGATTTGGATACACGCGCTTGCACTATTTGATTCACGCACCGACGGGCGGGGAAGGCGTGGACCCGGGAACACTCGGATTCGTGTTTGGCCCGGATACGCTGGGAATTTCGCCGTCGCAGCCGAAATATGCGCACGTGCCGAACATTCACTTCAATGATTTCTCATTTGGAGCGTCGGGCGGACCGCTTGGCGTGACAGAGAACACGTACCAGGCGCTGGACAACTATCGAAAGATTATCGGGACGCACACGCTCAGCATCGGCGCGTCGTATCGCTTCACGCAGATGGTGGAATACAACCTGGGGTCGAACGGCGATTTCACGTTCAACGGAACGGAGACGGGCGACGACTTCGCGGATTTTCTGATCGGCGCGCCGGTGAATTATTCGCAGGGACAAGGGTTTCCGTCGTACGGGCAGACGCGATATTTCGGCGCGTACGGGCAGGATAGCTGGAGGTTCCGTTCGAACATCACGTTTAACTATGGATTGCGTTGGGACATTTCGCGGCCGTGGTCGGAAGAGCACAACGAAATTCAGACTTTGATTCCGGGCGTGCAGTCACAGGTATTTCCGGGAGCGCCGACGGGTTGGCTGTTCCCCGGCGATCCTGGAGTGCCGACGACACTGGCGCCGACGCGATATCACAATTTCGCGCCTCGCGTTGGCATGGCGTATTCGCCGAACTTCAACGATGGATTTTTGCGGAAGCTGACCGGCGGGACGGGCAAGACGAGCATCCGCGCGGGCTGGGGAATGTTCTACACGACGTTTGAAGGCGCGACGAACTTCAACGAGATCGGAGATGCGCCGTTTGGCGCGTTCTATCAGAGCCCGGTGCCGCCGGAATTTGCGACGCCGTTCATCGATCGCTCGACGGGATTTGTGGAAGGGCAGCGATTCCCGGTGGCGCCGCCGCCGTTCAATGCGTCGCCGGCGAATCCGGATACGTCGATCAACTGGGCGAACTTTTTGCCGATCGGGACTTCGCCTGCGTTCTGGCACAAGAATGATTTGCCGTACACCGAGCAATATCAATTGACGATCGAGCGGCAGATTGGGTCGGCGACGCTGTTGAGCATCGGGTACATCGGCGCGCAGGCGCACCGGTTGCTGTCGTCGCTCGAAGCGAACGCCGGCGATCCGGCGACGTGTTTGAGCGTGAGCACGATTGCGCAGGTGGCGCCGGGTTCAGCGACATGCGGACCGGGCGGCGAAAACGGGACGTACACCACGGCGGCCGGAACTTTGGTCAACGGCACGCGCGGGCCCTTCGGAAATAATTTCGGCAGCGAAGGATTGTTCATCACGTCGGGAAAATCGGCGTACAACTCGGCGCAGGTGAGCTTGCGGCAGCGATTCAAGACGCTGAGCTTCCTGGCGGGTTATACGTATTCGAAATCGCTGGACAATTCTTCGGGCTACGGCGAGCAGATTAATTTGTCTTGATCCAGGCGCGCGGTCATTGTCGGCGTTCGATATGCGGCACAACTTCGTGATCAGCTACGACTACGAGCTTGCCGATCAATCGGCTGCCGGGGCCACGGCGGCTCGTGCAGGGATGGCGGTTGAGCGGGATCACGCGGTTTTCAACGGGCATTCCTGTGACGCTGGTGGAGACGGACGACAATTCGTTGACCGGCACGGGCGGAGCGGGAGCGATTTCGCTGCCGATCGATACGCCGAACCGTTCGGCGGGATCGCTGGGGATTTCTGATCCGCGCACAGGGCACGTATTTCAACACGGCGATTGTTTACGCCGGAAGCGTTGGGGACACTCGGGAATTCGTCGCGGCGATCTTTCTCTGGGCCGGGGCTGAATAATTGGGACATGGCGTTGTTGAAGGACACGGCGATTCGCGAGCAGATGCGGTTGGAGTTCCGCTGCGAATTGTTTAATGCGTTCAACCATGCGCAATTTCAGTCGCCGGATGGGAACATCGCGGATTTGCCGACGGCGGCGAATAATTTCACGGGGACGTTTGGACGATCGCTGGCGGCGAATCCGCCGAGGATCATGCAGCTGTCGCTGAAGCTGTTGTTCTAGCTTCAGTTGATGGTTCGTCGGCGATAGGAGTTTGACTTTATCGCTCGAAAAAGTTTGCAGTGCGAACGAGTGCCTGACGGGCAGCTTTACTCCCAACACCCCGGGAGTTGCCCGTCAGGCACAGGGCGTTTTTGATGGGTAGTTGCGATGATGAAGTTTCCAGCCGGAGTTTTTCGATCCTTTGCGATAATTGCGCGGCGCTGTGTTTGGTTGAGAGCGCGCTGAGGAGATTGCGTGAATCGACTTTTTCAGCATGAGCGGCGGATTTGTGTAATTGCGGCGATTGCTTTGGTGCTGCCGTTTTTTCTGCGGCTGGAGCACACTTACGCGCAGAACAAGAAGACGCATGAGAAATACCATGGGAAAGATCGCGTCGTCGTGGTGATCAGCCTCGATGGATTTCCGGCGTACGCGTTGAAGGATCCTCGGTTGCCGATTCCTACGCTGCGCTGGTTGGCGCGCGAGGGCGCGGTTGCGGAGTCGATGCAGCCGGTGAATCCGACGGTGACATGGCCGAATCACACGGCGATTGTGACGGGAGTGGATGTGTCGCAGCATCGCGTTGTTATAACGGGCTGCTGGAGCGCCCGGAGAAGGATGGGCCGCCGAAGATCGAGCCGTGGCGCGATAAGGATGTGATGGTGCATTCGCCGACGATTTACGACGCGGCGCATGAGGCTGGGTTGACGACGGCGCAGGTGGATTGGGTGGCGATTTACAACGCGAAGACGATCGATTGGAAATTTCCGGAGCTGCCGGAGGTGAGTGGGGAGATCGAGCAAAAGCTGATTGCGGATGGGACGGTGACGGCGGAGCAATTGAAGACGTTCGAAAACAGCAGCCAGGCTTGGCAGGATGAGATCTGGACGGATGCGGCGGTGAGGATCCTGGAGGATCATCGGCCGAATTTGCTGTTGTTTCATTTGCTGACGCTGGACGACATCAATCATGAGTATGGGCCGATGAGCAATGCGAGTCTGACGGCGATGGCTTGGTTGGATTCGCAGGTGAAGCGCGTCGTGGATGTTTTGCAGCGGCCGGAATTTGCGGGGCGGGCGACGGTGATCATCGTTTCGGATCACGGGTTTCGGGCTTACAAGCATCGGATTCATGCGAATGTTTTGTTGCAAGAGAAGAGGATTATTGCGGCTGGCGGCGATGGGAAATTGCATGGGGATGCGTTTGTCGTGGCGGAAGGCGGGATTGGGATGGTGTATGTGACGGATCCCGCGCGGAAGGCGGAGTTGGTGCCGCGGCTGAAGGCGATTTATGCGGGGGCGGAGGGGATCGAGCAAGTTTACGGCACCGAGGAATTGGCTTCGCTCGGGCTGCCGACGTCCGGCGGAATCGGATCAGGCGCCGGATTTGGTATTGGCGGGGAAAGCCGGACTATTCGTTTTCGGGTGATGAGGCGAAGAGTTACATCACGGATGCGACATGGTGGGACGCATGGGTTTTTGAATTCCGATCCGCAGATGCAGGCGATCTTTATGGCTTGGGGCGCGGGCGTGCCGAAGGGGGCGAAGCTTGGAGCGATCACGAACCGGGAAGTGGCGCCGACGATTGCGCAAGATTTTGGGGATTGAGTTGAAGTCGGCGAAATCGCCGGCGTTGGCGAACTTCGGGAATTAGCGCGAGGCAGAACGCCGAGAGCGGACAAACGTCAGATAGATCAGAGCGGCGCCGATCATCGCGAGGATGGCGATGGTCTTCCACGCGAGATCGTAATTGTGATGCGTGTCGAACATGCGGCCGACGAACCAAGGGCCGGCCCACTGTCCTACCGAGTAACCCATGATGATCAGGGCGAGAATTTTGCCGAGTGACGCGGTGCCGAAATTTTCGGAGACGACGAGCGGGATGAGCATGTAGTCGGCGCCCATCGAGAAGCCGAAGATCGCGGCGAAGGCCCAGACGGCGGCGGTAGATTGCGGGTAGGCGAGTAGAAGTACAGATGCGCCGATGAGGAAATAAAAAATCGCCATGATGAAGGATTTGGAGAAGCGGTCGGCGATGTAGCCGACGACGACGCGGCCGCCGAGGCTGGCGGTAAGCAGGATGCTGAGGTAGCGCGACGCGACTGTTGCGGAATAGCCGGAATCTTTCAGAAATAAAATGAAATGTTGGATGACGGCGCCGATGGCGCCGATCGCGAGCGTTGAGCCGAGCAGGATCAGCCAGAAGGGCATCGTTCGAACGGCTTGCGCGACTCCGGCTGAGGTTGAGGCGGCTGTTGCGTCGAATGCTGGAGGTCGCGGGCGGAAGGGCGGATTTTTTCTCGGTGAGCGATTCGCCGAATTGTTTTGGGTCGATGCCGCGGTCGGCTGGGTTCGAACGAGTGATCCAGAGTCCGACTGGGACGAGGACGAGCGCGATGACTACGCCGATGAGTTGGAGTGCAGGACGCCAACCGTAGTTTCGCGTGAGGTAATTCACCAGGAGCGGGGCGGCTACACCGCCGAAACCGAGACCGAGATAGGCGTAGCCCATCGCCTGGCCGCGGCGGCGTTCGAACCAGCGAGCGACTAAGACTTGATTGGCGATCGGTCCGGCGAAAACGTAGCCGATGACTTCGACGATGCAGAGCAGTTCGAATTGCCAGAACGCGGTGATTCGGCTCATCAATATCAATGAGCCTGCTACGAGTGCTACGCCGGCTAGGATCACTGTGCGCGCGCCGATGCGGTCGATCAGTGCTCCGGCGATAATCCCGAACGGAAGTCCGGCGAAAAGGAAGCCAAGCAGAAATCCTTGAGTGAGTTGTGCGCGAGTGAAATGAAGATCTTGCACGAAGTAGGGGTAGAAGGCGGGGAAGCCGTAGAAAATGATTCCGACGACGAGGAACAGATTGAGGAAGGCGGCGAATACGATCCACCAGCCGTAATAGGTTTCGCCGTTGTTACGAGTTCCGGAATTGTTTGTTTGCATGGAGCGGACGGGTTCCGTTTGTGGCGGATGAATTGGTCACGAGCAGCGAAGCTTAACCCGAGCGGCGCGGGGATTTCATCCAAATTCCGGGCCGAGAATGGCGCAGAGTGTTTCGGGTTTGCCGGGGTGCGAGTTCGGGCCGCGGTACATGCGCGTTAGCAGTCGGGCGGGAGAGAAATTTGTTTTCGCGCAGGAGTTCGCCGGCGATGCGGCTGGATTTCAGGGCATCGACGATGATGGTGTCGCGCGAAGAGCGCTGCAAAAACTTCGAAAGCAGAGTTCGCGCGGTGTCGTCGTCGCTCGCCATCCACGCGCCCATGTGGTCGGCAAACAAGCCGCGGCGCCCGAACGCGTAGCCGGCTAATTGTCCGTCGGTTTGCGCGACGAGTGTCAGGTCTGGCGCTTGGTCGTTGTACGAGTGGAGCAATTTGCTCCGGTCGGCGCCGAAAGCCTGGCGGTCGAAATCGAGTGCCTTTAAAAGGACATCCGGCGCCGTGCGCTCGTGTGGCAGTATCGGCTCTTCAATGACACTTCGTTTCAAAACCCATCGGTCGATTTCGTACTCGGTGACGAAGCCCATTTTTTCGTAGAGCGGTTTTCCGGCGGGAGTCGCGTCGAGTTTGAGCGTTGGGATACCGGCGCCGTCCAAATATTCGACCGCGCGTTGCAAGAGCGTTGTGCCGATGCCTCGATTTCTGTAATCGGGATCGACCAAAACCATTCCGATCCAAGCGAATTTGTTTTCGTAGGAGATCGTGGCAGAGGTACCGACGATCTTGTCGGCGTCTTCCATCACGAAGCAGCCGTTGGGGCTGGCGGTGAGAAATCTTTCCCAATCGGCGGCGGTCTGATTCCAACCGATGACCGTGTTCAGGCGAACGCCGCCCGGAATGTCTTGTTGCGCCATCACACGAATCTGCATTGATCCTCGCGTCAGAATGAATCGCCAGCATACCGGAATCAGGGCGACTCTCCGCGTGGCTTTGAGTACAATTCTTTCCATCCAAATTTTACCGTTGAGCGAAACACACCAAGCACCAAGCAAAATCCACATGCCGACCGAACTCAAATCGATCCGCGACGAAGAGCATCTTGAAGAATTGCTGAGCGAGCCGACCGAAGGCGTCGTTCGAACGATGCGCGAGCTCGAAGGCGACATCATTGTTCTTGGCGTCGCGGGGAAGATGGGGCCAACGCTCGCGCGGATGGCGAAGCGGGCTTCCGACGCGGCCGGAGTCAAGCGCCGCGTGATCGGCGCATCGCGATTTTCGTCGCCGGATCTCGAACGCCGCCTCGCGGCGTGGGGAGTCGAAACGATTCGTTGCGATCTGCTCGACCGTGATGCGCTGGCGGCGCTGCCGGACGCGGCGAATGTCGTCTACATGGCGGGAATGAAATTCGGTTCGACGGGGCAAGAGTGGCGCACGTGGGCGATGAATGTGTATTTGCCCGGGCTTGTCGCTGAGCGCTATCGCAGCAGCCGAATCGCCGTTTTCTCGACGGGAAATGTCTACGGGCTCTGCTCCGTGGCGCGTGGCGGCTCGTGCGAAGGCGACGAGCTAAATCCCGCGGGCGAGTATGCGATGAGTTGTCTCGGTCGCGAACGCATCTTCGAGCATTTTAGCCGCGCGAACGGAACGAAGATGACGATCATTCGGCTGAACTACGCCACCGAAATGCGCTACGGAGTGCTCGTCGATATCGCGCAAAAAGTTCATGCGGGCCGGCCAGTTTCGGTCTCGATGGGATATCTCAATACAATTTGGCAGCGCGACGCTTCGGCAATGAGCCTTGAGTCGCTCGCACATGCCACGACGCCGCCGAATATTTTCAACGTTACAGGTTCCGAGATTCTCAGCGTTCGAGAACTAGCCGAGGAGTTCGGAGTCAGGCTGGGCAAGACGCCAACATTTGAGGGCAAGGAATCGAACGACGCCTTGCTCAACGATTCCAGCAAAGCGTTTGCACTCTTCGGGAAGCCGCAGGTCGCCACCGGACAAATGCTCGACTGGATCGCGGATTGGGTTGCGCGGGGCGGAACTTCTCTGGCCAAGCCGACACACTTCGAAGAACGCGCAGGAAAATTTTAATCGCACGGAATTCTGAGCCGATGCCGCCAACGATCGCAGCAAATATTCTCCAAACGATCCAGAAGGGAATCGCGATCCCGGCGCATCCGCTGGCACTGACGTCGGAGCGGCGACTCGACGAGCGGCGCCAAAGAGCGCTCTCGCGCTATTACATCGCGGCTGGCTCCGGCGGGCTTGCGGTCGGCGTACACACGACGCAGTTTGCGATTCGTCAAGTGAAGATGGGATTGTTCGAGCCGGTGTTGCGGCTTGCCGCGGAAGAAATGGATCGCGCGGACGTCGGGCGTTCCGCGCCGCTTGTGCGCATCGGCGGGATTTGCGGCGAGACGAAGCAAGCTGTTGCCGAAGCAACTTTGCTGCGCGATCTTAAGTATCACGCGGGCCTGCTGAGCCTAGGTGCGGTTGCGGCCTGGAATGATGATCAGCTTCTTGCTCATTGCAGCGAGGTGGCGAGCATTCTCCCCGTAGTTGGGTTTTATCTTCAGCCCGCGGTTGGCGGCCGGCTGCTTTCTTATTCTTTTTGGCGCCGGTTCGCCGAAATTGAAAATGTGGTCGCGATCAAGATCGCACCGTTCAATCGCTATCAAACGTTGGATGTCGTTCGAGCAGTCGCGGAGTCCGGGCGAGACATCGCGCTCTACACGGGAAACGACGACAACATCGTTCTCGATCTGCTGACGCCGTTTTCTTTCGTCGCGAAGGGCGCCATAAAGGGCGACGCGAATGGACCGCAGCGATCGCGCCGTATAGCGGGCGGACTTTTGGGCCATTGGTCCGTTTGGACGAAGCGCGCGGTCGAGCTTCTTGATGAATGTCACGCACTCGTCGAAGGTGGACAGGCGATACCGGCGAGCATGTTGGAGAAGTCGGTTCACGTGACCGACAGTAACGCGGCATTTTTCGACGCTGCGAACAAATTCGCCGGCTGCATCGCGGGGCTACATGAAGTTCTGCGGCGGCAAGGTCTGTTGGAAGGGCTGTGGTGCCTCGATCCGAACGAGGGCCTCAGCCCCGGCCAGCGCGAAGAGATCGATCGAGTTTACACCGCCTATCCAGAACTAAATGACGACGCGTTCGTGCGCGAACATCGCGATGCGTGGTTGAAGTAGGAAAGTAGGTCGCGAGAGCGCGGTTAGGAACTCGTTCTCGAATATTTCGGCAGAAGCAGCATCATTGCGGAGGCAACACCCAACGCAATCGCAAGAACGGTCAGCAGGGAAGTGTAGGAACCCGTCGCATCGAACGCGCGGCCGAGGATGACCGGGCCAGTTGCGCCAGCCGCCGCATAAAACGTCCAGGTCAAACCATACAACGTGGAAAATGCGCGCAGGCCGAAGTAGCGCGTCAGCAAATACGGCGTGATCGCCGCTTCACCGCCCGCGCCCATTCCGATGAGCGCCGCGGCGACGCATCCCGCGGAGAAGGTGTTCGCTCTGGCGAGGAGCAAAATGCCTGCGGCAGTCATCAGGTTGATGACGAACGCGACGCCCCCACCGAAGAAGCGGTCGAGCAGCCAGCCGGTCACAACTCTGCCCAAAATGCTGATGCCGCCGAGGATCGACGCGCACAGAGCAGCGTCGCCTGCGGTGATGCCGCGATCGGTCAGCAACGCCGACAGATGCGTGATCGCTCCGTTCATGCTGATCGAGCTGACGAACAACACCGCGACGATGATCCAGAACGCGAAGGTACTCGCACCTTGCTGCCACGTGAGTCCCGACCGCACAACTTCGCCTTCACTCGATTGTTTCTTCGGCGTTTCACGATCGCGAATATAGCGCCAGCTCAAGGGAAGACCCAGTAACAGAGCGAGGACTCCCAATGTGAAATACGAAGTCCGCCAGCCCGACCGCGTAACTACCGATTGCGCAATAACCGGCAGAACCATCGCGCCAAGTCCGGCTCCAACCATTACGAACGCCAGCGCGGTGCCGAGCCTTCGTTCGAACCATGTTGAGATCGATCGCGCGTACGCTAAATGCGCCGCGCCGTTTCCAACTATGCCGATTACAAAGCACGTCAGATAGAACTGCCAAATTCCGGAGCGCAGCAGCGCGAATGCCGCGATGCCGCAACCGAAAACCGTCATACAAGGAAGAATGATGTGGCGAGGGCCGTAGCGATCGATCAGACGCCCAATGAGCGGCGAGGAGAATCCGACCGTCATCGCGGCGATCGCAAAACCAACCGAGATCGCTTCGCGGTTCCAGCCAAACTGCGCGCCGAGCGGCTTGACGAAGACAGTGAAGGTGTAGACGAACAGCGAGCCGAATCCGCCCATCACGCCGAGGCACGCGGCGAGAACAACGCGCCAGCCGTAGTATCCGGCTTGCGATTCTTCGCTTGAGACCGCGTCAGCGCTCTTTTGCTCTGTGTCTGTGATCATGCTCCGACCGTTCCCGCCAGACGGCGGGCACACGACTGCGAATTGGGCTCACTCTGATAGCGCGGCTACGGAATCACAATAATTCGAAAGCACTAGCGGCACCGTGCGACGTTTCACAAATTCGCCCAAATCGTTTGCTAAATATTCCAACCATGCACCGCGAGGCGGCATCGAAGCCGTATGTCCGTGATACTCTCAATGCGGCCGGAAACGGTTAAGCCTTTCGAGATCGAAACGAACTCGAAACTACAGCCACTTCCGTCCACGCCTTGGGCCTCGGAAGCATCCCACATGATCGTCCGCACCGTCGAACAAGTCCGCCGCGCCTTCCGGATTGTTGCTGGATTTACGCTACTGCTGGCTGGAGTGGTCATGATTGTCACTCCTGGTCCGGGCTGGCTCGTGATTTTTCTCGGCCTGAGCCTGCTGGCCGCCGAATTTATCTGGGCGCGCAGGTTGATGGAGCGGATGAAGCGCGAAGGCGGGCGCGTGCGCGACGCGGTTTGGTCGATCGGCAAAGGCGCGCCACCGACGAGCGCGGCCAGCGATTCCTCTCAAGCGGAAGCGCAAAAAACCGAATAGCATCGAGCGGCGAATTCCAAATCAAGTGGTGTGGAGGGGCGCATGGACGTAGGTCTGATTGGTCTCGGCGGCATGGGAACCGGCATGGCGAAGAGTCTCTTGCGCGCCGGTCATCGAGTTACAGTTTTCAATCGCACGAAAACACGCGCGGAAGCGTTGCGCGCCGACGGCGCGAATGTTGCCGCAGCGGTCGCCGATGCCTGCCGCGCAGGAATCGTCATGACGATGGTTGCCGACGATGCGGCGCTCGAGTCGCAGGTATTCGGCGATGGCGGCATTCTCGCTTCGCTGCCGCGCGGCGGGATTCACATTTCGTGCAGCACGATTGGCGTGGCGTTGAGCGATCGGCTGACCGCCGCACACGCAGCGGCGGGGCAAGAGTTCATCTCGTGCCCGGTGTTTGGGCGCCCTGACGCCGCCGAAGCCGGACGCCTCGCGGTCGTTGCCGCAGGACCACCTAACGCTGTGAATCGCTGCAAGCCTTTATTCGAATCGCTCGGGCCAAAGGTACTCATCCTCGGCGAAAAGCCCTCGCTCGCGAACGTCGTCAAACTGTCTGGAAATTTTCTGATTGCCAGCGTTTTGGAATCGCTGTCGGAAGCCGTGGCATTCGCTCGCAAGTCTGGAGTTGACGCTGCCACTCTTATGGACTTTCTGACTTCGACACTTTTCAACGCGCCGGTTTACAAAACCTACGGAGGCCTGATCGTGGAAGGGAACTACGACAAAGTTGGGTTCGCGCTTCCGCTCGGACTCAAGGATGTTCGCCTCGTTCTCCAAGCCGCCGAGGCGCAAAGCGTCCCGATGCCGATCGCGAGCGTCGTTCGCGACCGCTTTATAACCGCCATCGCGCGCGGGAATGCGAACAAAGATTGGTCCGCGCTCGGCTTGATCGCCGCTGAAGACGCCGGACTGCCGCCGGCTTAGGCGGCTAGGTCAAGGTACCGAATCAGCACGGGCGGGTGGCCCTTGGGAAATGCAATTGCCGAGAGACGGCCCAAATTCGCCCCAAGCCAATGTTTTGCCGAAAACGTCCCAAGAAGGGCAAGAGTTTGCACACTTGCAGGGGCATTTACACGTCTGAGACAACCTGTCTCGCAATAAATATCCTGTAATCAATAAGATAGAGCTGTACCTGTCCGGCCGGGCAGGGGCCACTTGGCCCACCGCTTGCTAATCTCCCTTACAGAGTTTCGTGTATACGCATTCGTGCAGTTCTGCTTGCGATTGTCCCCAACCGTCGCAGCCGGCTCAGGTCGGGCCGAATAGCTGACGCGGTTCAAACGTCGCGCTGAAAGGTCGCGCTGAGTCCTTGTCTTCCGGCAATGGACGCACCTTTCGGCCGGCATGAGATCGGTTCGCTGCTCCCCAGAGGATTCGAAGTGGGAGTGCGGCCGATTCACCACAACGGTACCCATGGGTCGAGATCCGACATAGATCTCTTTCTGTCCCCAAAAATCGACCAGGTTTTTAATTCGGCTTTATCGGCTCTGAATGGCAGTCAGGAGATCATCCTTGCAATCTCGAAATACGAAATTCCTGCCTCAACTCATGAACCGTTGGCGCGTCGCACTTGGCATCGCGCTGGTTCTTTTGGTCGCAGGCGCCGCCGCCTATGCCGACTATCCCGGCATTACGTACAACTATTGGGTCGATTTCGAGGGCGCAGCGTTGGGTGTGACGCCAACTACGGCGACGCTTGCCGCTTCCACGCACGGCTCGGGCGAGACGTGGATTATCAGTAACCCGATCAATTCGCTGACGGTCGTCTCTGGCGCGCAAAGCGGCATCTCGGGCGCGACGGGCAACCGCGGCCTGCAATATAACGATCCCACCGGAGCCGTTGCGTACGTTGCGGCATATCTTCCATCGACGCAGACCTCGGTCTCGATGGGCATGTGGTATTGCACTTCGAACCAGAGCGCTTCGGGCTACGCGTACGCGGGCGGCCCCAACTTTTTCGGTTTCTTGAACAACGGGTTCGGCCCGATTTGGCGCCTCACGGACGAGCGCAACAGCGTGGACAACGTTCGAAGCATTCGCTTGAGCCCGACGGGTCCCGATTCGACTTCGCTGCGCCGAATTCCTGTTACCGACAACACTTGCTATTGGGTCACGATGAAGCTGGTCAAGGGTTCGACGGTCACGTTGAATCTCTATGACACGAGCCTGAATCTGCTTAGCTCCGTGAACACCACGGATTCCTTCAACCAATCCGTCGATCTCGTTTGGCTTGGCAATGAACAGAAGACGTCCTCCAACCTCGCGTATACGTCCGCGATGGACGATCTCATCGTCGACTACACGAATGCGAATTTTCCGCTGCTGCCGAAGCTGGCGCCGCCGGCGATCGGGG
Source organism: uncultured Acidobacteriota bacterium (assembly GCA_963785605.1). GTDB lineage: Bacteria > Acidobacteriota > Terriglobia > Acidiferrales > UBA7541 > Acidiferrum. The sequence continues at coordinate 391,901 of CAWAWE010000002.1, forward strand.
CTGTGAACACGTTTGCTGGAAACTCACAGCACACTTCGGCTTACGTGCCGACGTCGCAGGATCTCGGCCGCGTGAAGTGGACGACGAGCGTGAATTCGAACACGAGTGGCACGACTTCGCGCTACGCATCGCCGGTCATTACAGCAGCCAACACCGTGATCGCTCCGACGCAAATCGCGGGCGGCGCGTTCCAGTTGAACGCGTTCACCGGTTCGACGGGCGCATCGCTTTATGCGCTCTCGACGGATTACGTCGCTCCGACATCAACCACGACGCCGGTCTACCAACCGCTCCTGGTCAACACTGCGAGCGGCACGCGCCTTTACTACGCCGGCGCGGGCGGCACCATCCTTTATATAGCGAGTCCGGACTCGGCAACGCCGGGCACACCGATTCGTCAGGTGTTTTACACCACGCTGTCCGACTATCAGACGCGCGCGGCGAGCTTTAACTCGACCGTCTTCATCAATACGCCGCTCACGGCGGACGCCAACGGCAACGTCTTCTTCGGCTTCCGCGTGCAGGGAACCGCTCCGTCGCCTCTCAGCGCGCAGGATGGTTTCGCACGCATCGATACGAATGGTAACGGCACGTTCGTGTTGGCTGGAACCGCGGCGGCTGACGCTACCGCCACGCACGATGCTCAGAACTCCGCGCCGGCGCTTTCGAATGACGGCACCACGGTGTACTTCGCCGCAAAATCGGCGAGCACCGACAACTACGCCTACTTGCTCGGACTCGACAGCAGCACGCTCAGCACGAAGTACCGCGTGTTCCTCACCGATCCGCGCAACGGCAACGCCGCCGGCGTCTCCGACACCAGCACCGCTTCTCCGGTCATCGGCCCCGACAACGACGTCTACTTCGGCGTGTCGGCGAATCCCGACAACGGTTCGCGCGGCTTCCTGCTGCACTTCAGCAGCGATCTGACCACCACGAAGACGCCGGGCGCATTCGGCTGGGACAACACTCCCGCTATCGTTTCGAACTCGATGGTGAGCTCCTACACCGGCACATCCACTTATCTCTTGCTTTCGAATTACAACGACTACGTCGGCCAGGTCGATGGCCTCGGCGTAAACAAAGTCGCGTTGCTCGATCCGACCGCGACCGAAACCGATTCGCATTCCTCTTCGAACGGCCTCACGGTGATGCGCGAAGTTCTCAACATCGCCGGCCCGACTCCCGATGCCGCGAATCAAAACTCGTCGTTCCCATCGGCGGTGTTGCCGTGGCTCGGCAACGCGTTCGCCGTAAACGCAGCGACCAAGACGGTTGATCTTCCGTCGTCCGACGGCAACCTCTATCGTTGGAACGTCTCCACCGATTCCATCTCGCAATTCCTGAATCTCGGGGCCGCGGGTGGCACACAAAACGTTCCGACCGTCATCGGACCCGATGGCGCGACATACACGATCAACGGCTCGACGCTCGCATCGGTGCAAGCTCTGAGCGGCGTCGGCGTCAACGTTACGTCTTCGAATCCTGATGAGCGCACACTCGCGGCTGGCGTTCCCGTCACCTTCACCGCAACCGTCACCAATGGCGGCGGCAGCGGCACGCCAACTGGCACAGTGACGTTTACCGACACAGTCTCGACCGTCGTCGGCGGCAGCCTCAACACGACGACAAATACACTCGGCTCGGCCTCGCTCAATGCCAGCGGCATCGCGGCGCTCACCCCGGTCACACTGACAACCGGCAACCATTTCATCACCGCCAACTATGCTGGCAACGGCACGTTCCCAGCAGGTTCCGGCGCCATGGTGCAAGTCGTTCACAACGGCGGATCGAGCACGGCCATTACGGCGACGCCGAATCCTTCGAATCTCGGCCAATCGGTCACCTTCAACGTCACGGTCTCTTCAGTTCCCACGGGCGGCGCCGGCTCCGACCGGTCAGGTCACACTGACGCAGGGCAGCACCGTGCTGACACAGTTGACCTTGTCGAACGGCCTAGCGAGCTTCGCGACGTCCGCGCTGCCGGCTGGCTCAACGACGATCACCGCTTCGTACGCGGGCGATTCTTCTTATTCAGCCAGCACGGGCAATGTCACAGCCGTCGTGCAAAGCCCGACGGGAACATCACTCACGTCGTCTTCGAATCCCGCATCGCAAGGACAGAGCGTCACATTCACCGCCACCGTCACCAGCTCTGGCGGCTCGCCCGTCGGCAGCGTTACCTTCACCGACGGCGCGACGACGCTCGCTTCGAACGTCGCCGTCAACACGTCCGGCGTCGCGACCTTCAGCACGTCGTCGCTCTCGACCGGCAGCCACACCATCGGCGCCAGCTTTACCGGCTCAACCGGATGGCAAAACAGCACCGCCAGCACCCTGACGCAAACGATCAACCCGGTCAGTTTCACGACTTCGACGAGCGTTACATCAACTCCGAATCCTTCGAACTTCGGATCATCGGTCACCTTCACCGCGACAGTCACGAGTTCAGGCGGCACGCCGGCCGGCTCCGTCACTTTCGCCGAAGGCGCAACTACTCTCGCTTCGAACGTCACCGTCAACGCCAGCGGTCAAGCCGCGTTCTCGACCTCAACGCTGAGCGTCGGCAGCCACACCATCACCGCAGCCTTCACCGGCTCCGGCGGCTTCGGCACCAGCACTGGCACCGCCGCACCGCAAGTCGTGAACAGCGTTGCCACCAACTTCCCCGGCATCCCGTACGACGCCTGGGTCGATTTCGAAGCACTCACACCCGGCTCGGCTCCAACGGTTGCCGCACTCGCAAACTCCACGCACGGCGCCGCGGGCACGTGGGCCATTGCGAACTCAAGCAGCTCGCTGAGCGCGATCACCGCCGGTCAAGACACGCTTGCAGGCGCGCCTGGCACCAAGGGCCTCCAGTACAACTCGACGACGGGTGACCCACCGGACCGCGTCCAGTGGTCATTCCCAAGCACGCACACGCAAGTTTCCGTCGGCATGTACTACTGCACGTCGAACGAGACCGCATCAGTCTTCGCTTATGCCGAAGGCCCGCACTTCCTCGGTTTCGACAGCAACTCGTTCGGCGACCTCTGGCGCTTGAGCGACGAACGCAACGCCGTCGATAACTCCCGCGAAATTCGCATCAGCCCCACGGGCCCTGCGAATGCCGTGATGATTCCCGTCAAAGACAGCACCTGCTACTGGCTGACGTTGCGTATGGTCAAGGGCGCGAACGTTGATTTCAGCGTGTACGACCTTAACCTCAATCTCATCCAGCACGTCACCACGCCCGAGACGTTCGTCCAGAACATCGACTCGCTCTGGCTCGGCAGCAACCTTGCCAACGGCTACCCGCAGACCTTCTACAACTTCCACTTCGACGACTTGATCGTCGACTACACCAACGCGACGTTCCCGCTCTTGCCGTCGCTCGGCCCGGTGAATCCGACGGTCTCGATCTGCTTCGTCGGCGAATCCAGCCGCCGTCGGCCAGAGCGTCACGTTCACCGACACTGTTTCGCCGAATTCCGCAACGGGTACGGCATCGTTCAGCGATGGCAGCACGGTTCTCGCGAGCGGCGTCGCCGTCACCAGCGGCGTGGCGACGTTCACGACGAGCGCTCTCGCCTCCGGCAGCCACTCGATCAGCACAACCTTCACTCCGACGTCGGGCACGCCGAGCACGGCGACGCTCACGCAGAGTGTGGTCGCACCAGCCGCAACTTCAACCGCGCTCAGCTCATCTGCAAATCCAGCATCGCAGGGACAGAGCGTCACCTTCACCGCGACGGTCACCAGCGCCAGCGGCACACCGGCGGGTAGCGTGACTTTCACCGACGGCGCAACGGCTCTCGCAACAAACGTTGCCGTCAACGCCTCCGGCGTCGCGACCTTCACCACTTCGTCGCTCGCCACCGGCGGCCACTCCATCGTCGCCAGCTTCACCGGCACATCGTTGTGGCAAAACAGCACCAGCTCCACGCTGACGCAAACGATCAACGCGACGAGCTTTACGACTTCGACGTCCATCACCTCGACGCCGAATCCGTCGAACTCGGGCACATCCGTCACCTTCACCGCGACGGTCACTAGCTCCGGCGGCACGCCGGCCGGCTCGGTCACATTCGCCGAAGGCGCAACCGTTCTCGCTTCGAACGTCTCCGTCAACGCCAGCGGCCAGGCCGCATTTTCAACCTCAACGCTCTCCGTCGGCAGCCACACCATCACCGCTTCCTTCACCGGCTCCGGCGGCTTCGGCAGCAGCAGCGGCACCGCTGCACCGCAAGTCGTCAACAGCGTAACCACCGGCGCCTTCCCCGGCATTCCGTACGACGCGTGGGTCGATTTCGAAGGACTCACCCCCGGCTCCGCGCCGACCGTCGCAGGACTCGCCAGCTCGACGCACGGCACTGCCGGCACTTGGGCCGTTGCGAACTCAAGCGGCTCGCTCAGCGCGATCACCGCCGGCCAGGACACCATCGCAGGCTCGCCCGGCACCAAGGGTCTGCAATACAACTCCACGGTCGGCGATCCGCCGGACCACATCGAGTGGTCGATGCCCAGCACGCACACGCAAGTTTCCGTCGGCATGTACTACTGCACGTCCAACGAAACCTCGACCGTCTTTGCTTACGCGGAAGGCCCGCACTTCCTCGGCTTCGACAGCAACTCCTTCGGCGACCTCTGGCGCCTGAGCGACGAACGCAACGCCGTCGATAACTCCCGCGAAATTCGCATCAGCCCCACGGGCCCTGCGAACGCCGTCATGATTCCCGTCAAGGACAGCACCTGCTACTGGCTGACCATGCGTGTCGTGAAGGGCGCGAACGTTGACTTCAGCGTCTACGACACCAGCCTCAACCTCGTCCAACACGTGACCACGCCCGAGACCTTCGGCCAGAACATCGACGCGATCTGGCTGGGCAGTAACCTTGCCAACGGTTACTCGCAGACCTTCTACAACTTCCACATGGACGACCTGGTCGTCGATTACACCAACGCAACGTTCCCGCTTTTGCCGAGCACGACGCCGGCGAATCCCACGGTCGCCCTCGCTTCCTCGCTCAATCCAGCGACCACAGGGCAGAGCGTTACGTTCACAGCTACGGTCACGCCCGCCGCCGCAGGCACCGCATCGTTCAGCGACGGCAGCACCGTTCTCGCGAGCGGCGTCACCGTCACCAGTGGCGTTGCGACGTTCGCGACCAGCGCGCTCGCCGTCGGCAGCCACACCATCAGCACAACCTTTACTCCGACATCCGGCACACCGAGCACCGCAACGCTCACGCAAACCGTGAACACCGCGACCTCAGCGACGACGACGGCGGTTTCTTCATCCGCGAATCCGTCAGGCCCCGGACAATCGGTAACCATCACCGCGACCATCTCGTCGTCCGGCGGCACGCCGACCGGCACTGTCACCTTCACCGACGGTGCGACAACGTTGGCATCGGGCGTCGCCGTCACCGCTGGCAAAGCGACCTTCACCAGCAGCACTCTGTCCGTCGCGACTCACACGATCACCGCATCCTTCACCGGCACCGGCGGTTTCACCAACAGCAGCGGCTCGGTTTCGCAGTCGGTCTCCGGAACCACGACAACCGCTGTGACCTCGTCGGTCAATCCTTCGACCTCCGGCCAGTCCATCACGCTGACCGCAACGATCACCGGCGCAGGCACCAGCGTCCCGACCGGCACTGTCAAGTTCACCGACGGCACAACGACGCTCGCCAGCGCCGCCACCGTCACCGCCGGCAAAGCCACGTTCTCCTCCTCAACTCTTGCGATCGGCAGCCACTCGATCACCGCGGCCTTCACCGGCACCGGCGGCTTCACCACCAGCAGCGGCACCCTGACGCAAACAGTTCAGATCGCGACTTCAAATTCAGTCGCTTCCTCGGCCAATCCGTCGAACCCAGCGGCATCCGTCACCTTCACCGCCACAGTGACTTCGACCAACGGAATTCCTCAGGGCACGATGGCCTTCAAGGACGGCACAACGACTCTCGCTTCCGGCGTCGCCGTCAGCACCACCACCGGCAAAGCGACATTCTCCACATCGTCCCTCGCCGCGGGCACGCATTCGATCACGGCCGTCTTCACCGGCAACGCCGGTTGGCTCGCCAGCACCTCGACCGCGATCAACCAGGTTGTGAACGCGACGACCACCACGACGGTCACCGCGTCGCCGAGTCCTCAGACCACTGGCCTGAGCGTGACGATCACCGCGACGGTGACTTCATCCGTCGGCACACCGACCGGCACCGTCACCTTCAAGGTCGGCACAACGACGCTCTCTTCCAACGTTGCGCTCAGCGGCGGCAAAGCGACGATCACCAGCACCGCTCTTCCGACCGGCACCGACACCATCACCGCCACCTACAACGGCGCAACTGGCTTCCTGACCAGCACCGGCACAACCAGCGAAGTGATGCAGGCGGATTCGAGTCCACCCACAACGCCGACAAACGTCGCGGCGGTTTCCGGCCCGTCCTTCGGGCAGATTCAAGTTTCCTGGACGGCGTCAACCGACAATGTCGGCGTGAAGGATTACGAAGTCTTCCGCGCCACGACGTCCACCGGAACCTTCTCGCAGGTCGCGACCGTTACAACGACTACTTTCACGGACAATCTCATCCTCAGCGGCCTGACTCGTTTTTATTACGTCGTCGCGGTCGATACCACGAACCACACCTCGGCCAATTCCGCTCACGTTAGCGCCTCTTCGAAGTAACTCGGCCCTTCCGCTCTCCAAAAAATCCCTGCTACCGGGCCCCTTTCAACCACAACCAAACACAACATCGTCGCGACGATTTCTGCGTGTTAGTCTGGCCGTGCAACGCATGCAGCCGCACAGGAGATCGCGCACATGTATCCATGGGTAGGGAAGTGGGCGCTCATCACGGGAGCCAGCGCCGGAATTGGTGTCGCCTTAGCTGCCGAACTCGCCGCCGCCGGCACGAATCTCGTGCTGACCGCACGCCGCGAAGACCGCCTCGCCGCATTGGCGCGCGACCTCGCCGCCAAACACAACATCCGCACCGAAATCTGCGTCGCCGATCTTGCCGATCCCGCCGCCCCCGACGCGATCTTCGCCTTCACCCGCGCAAAAAATCTCCACATCGACTTGCTCGTCAACAATGCCGGCTTCGGCGCCTACGGCGAATTCGCCGCCTCCGACCGCGCCCGCCAGGTCGAAATGGTGCAGGTCAATTGCTCCGCCGTCGTCAGCCTGACGCATCTTTTCCTCCAGCCCATGCTGCAACGAAAATCCGGCGACATCCTGATCGTCGCCTCCACAGCCTCATTTCAGGCCGTCCCCTACATCACGACCTACGCCGCCACCAAAGTTTTCGATTTGCATTTCGCCGAAGGCCTCGCCGAAGAAGTTAAACCGTTCGGCATCCGCGTCTGCGGCCTCTGCCCCGGCTCGACCGAGTCCGAATTTCACAGCGTGGCCAGCCAAACCAGCGCGCCCGCCGCAAAGCGCCCGCGCGAAACCGCCGAAAAAGTAGCTCGCGTCGGCCTGCGCGCCCTAGCAGCAGGAAAAAGCTACGTCATCTCCGGCCGCAAAAATTATCTCGGCGCCCACTTCCAACGCCTCGTCCCCCGCCGCTTCGTCACCACCATCGCCGCCAAACTCTTCCGCCCGCCGGCAAACCACTGATCGATTCACGTGGGTGCCCCACCCTCGGTCTATGAGGGTGGGCTCTTCGCGTGGCAACCTCTGCCACTCATTCCGCCATCGCAAATGCGTCTCGCTCACATGCCCGCACGATCCCAACACCAATCCCGCGCAGTGAAACAGTTCGCACAAATTGCGTTCGTGCTCTTCCTGTCAGGCTGCGGCCATGCCCCCGCGACGTATCAGCTTCGCCGCCAAGGCCTCGCTCCTCCAGATGCCCGCGCATCTCGTCCGACAATTCTGCAAACTCTCGCCGCCGCGAAAAAATCCGCCGCCAAATTCCCATGTGACACCTCGACCGCAAACTCTTCTACTCGTATCGCAGCGCTACGATCGGCTCGATCCGCATCGCTCGCCGCGCAGGCAGCCAGGCGGCGACAATCGTCATGAACACAGTCGCCATCGTCGCGCAAAAGTAGATTCCAGGATTCATCGCCGATACCTCGAATGCACGGTGACAGACGGGACGTTCCCCATGCATCGCATTCGAACGCCACTTTCCCCATTCAAATTACCTCTATACTTGCCCGGACACTCTCAGAAAAATCACCCGGGTGGGAACATCCCGTCTGTCACCATCTGTCGACTATTCCGAATGTCTCGCCATTTCGGGGAAATATCAATTAACACGAAAAAATTTTCTAATTGGCGGCATTTTGACGTTTTTCGAGTTCCTCAAATGGATTCCAATTGGAGCGACGGGCCGGGTAGTCGCTAGGAAGGAGCGTCGCGCGGGAATGTCTTACAACTTATGGAGTCGTGGAATTGGCGGGGGCAGGCGCGGCTGGGCAGATGTATGAGGATATTCAACGAGATGCTGATGGAACTGCTCGTCTCCGGGAAGCATAACAAATCTGTACAGCTTGGTTTTTGTGACGGAGGGCTGCGCACTCAGAGCGTAGTCAACGTCAACTGTCATGTCTAAACAAGATATCGAAGTATCTTTCAATGCAAATACAGCTGCGCAATAACTTGTCTCGGCGTCGCCGAACGCTTTCAAATCAATTTTTCTAGATAACGTCGCCTGTAGCACCACGTTGTTTTAGCGAGAATTTGGTCGGATAATTATCGAAGTGCCGCACGTTGCAGCGAATGGAGTGGTCCCTAATATCTCCGAACCGCTATTGTCGTCACCGTGACCGCTACGCTAGTGAGGGACCGTGAGGATGGGACATACAGTGAAACAGCCAACTTGGAGGAGACATCATCCTGAACTTTATCGCGTTCACGATTCTGGCTACGGATGAGCAAACCACCAATCACAATCATGCAGGCCACCGCGCCTACAATACGCCACAGCTTTTGGCCTTTATAAACGACACAGAAATACACGAGGATAATCAAGAGTACAACTAGACTGATATTCTTGAGTGTGCTGTCATCCGCGTACAAGCCAACCAGAGCTGGAATGTAGCCAGCGATGAGAAGAAATAGTTCTTTCTTCGAGAAGCTTGAACCCACTTGGTTCGCTTTGCGCCGCCTTCGCTTGACGAACCTCCTGAAGAAGTCGGTCGTATTGCCTATGGTCTTCGCGGCTCATTAGTTGGGATTGCAATACTAGCAGAAGCATCAAAAGATATCCGCGAGGCTACAGCGACCGTCCATCAACGGTGCTAAAACGATGCGCCCGTGAGGGAAAGATGGAACATCTGACCGAAATTCAACAACACATTCAGAAGCAGTTTGAACGAGCTAGGCAGCCGATTGCGAAGCCTGCACCCAAGTTGAGCCATGCTCAGAAGGTGCCGGGAATGTTGCTGACGCACATCGTTCATCATTGGTAGGAGGGTGGTGGTTTGACGGGCTTATTCCGAGACCTTTTTCCACGAAGCGACTACTTCCCGAACTCGGCAAGTCGGGTTGTCGCATTCACGAATTGTGAAGACGTTCTCTCTGAAATGGCAGTGCTTCTCTCCCAACGGAGCGTCGTTGAAATCGCATCCGTGCGGCTTAGGTTCAATGGTTACGTGCTCGGGCGAGATGTTGTACTGCTCCGCTAGCTTTTCCTTCTCGGGCTTGAATATCTCGCTTATCAATAATCCGGCCACAATAAGGGCGAGACCAAGTGCAGTGACAACGATGAGGCTCTGAACAGCGTGTTTTATACCCTTAACGACCCTTTGAAACTTTGCCTCGGGCTTCGGCTTTAGCTTCGGGGGAACTCCGTCCTCGAACGGAACTTCGATTTGGTGCTCCTCAGATGCGAGTGGGGTTTGGCGCACCTTCCTTAGATGCTGCCAATATTCGGTGTCGGTTGATTGATTAGGGTCGATTGGCTCGCACACCCATCCACAAATGTCACACTTCAGCGGGTCGCCGGAGAATTGGCGGACGCATTTGCATTTGCCGCAGGACAGATTCATGCCTACATCGTGACATGCCTAGTGCCTACCCGTTCGCAATGATGCTTAATGCGGGACTAACCAAATAAACAAACACGAATGCCTTTTGACTGATGTTGGCCGCAACTAGCGGATACGATTGCGACTTTACAGGAGGATTCGATGAGGCTTCGTTATTCGGTGCGGATATTTGTGCTCTGTGCTGCGTTGATGTCGCCCGTGTTGATTGAAGCTCATCAGCGGAACGCTCCAGCCGCTCCTACCAAAGAAGAGGTTGAACTGCTGTTAACACAGGCAGAGCGAGGAATGGACCAATATGCGACTTTGGTCCAGCAGGCGGATAAGCTGCTCGCTGGAACACCCGACGCAGAACTAAGCACTGACAAACAGCTTGTGGGCTATTGGAAGCAACTCGATAAAATATTTCGAGACAACCCGGACAAATTCGATTCCCGCGCAGGGTTCGACCTTCTCGTGATGATAGACGATGCGTCCCGTAATGCTGCTCTGATAGGAACAAGTGCGGCTAAGCAAACAAGTCAGGAGATTATCGCCGGACGAATCCAGCACGCGGACTTGTTTGTCACGCTGATGCAGAATGCATCAAGCACATCGACTCTGCTCTACACCGTAAGCGAGAACTGTAATGCGCTGTACTTGAGATACCTCGGGTTTGTTGAAGCGTTCGTCGGTCAGGCTCTGGACGTGATGGACAAATGCTCCGGGAAACACAAATGAACACCACACGTCAATTTCGAGAGTTGGCCTACCGTGCGGGGCGGGCGCGGTATACGGGAGTGGCGGGCTATCGAAAATATATTTCGACCGCTGTGCACCAATCATAAGAACTACATAACTGTTACGGTATATTTCCGCGTCTACGTCGATTCATCGTTGAAAGATAGAGCTATGAAACAAACACCCACAATCGTAGGTCTCGTCTTTAGCCTGATGCTTTGTTCACAGGCATTTGCACAGCAGCCACGGGCAGCAAGTCTGGCACAGCAGAAGATGTGCTCAGAGCAAGCGCGACGGGCATTCGATGAATCGGACGCGAGTAAGCCCCTCAACATCGAAGGAATGAAGAGAATGGGGCCAGCCGAATATGCCAACCACTACGATGCGAAGGCAAATGTTTGCTACATCATGGTGCGAGAGTTGACCATGCTGACGGACAAAGACGACGCGAAGGACAAGACGCTTTCAACGAGCATCGTAGTTTATGACGCGTTTGAAGGTCGCGTGTACGCGAACTACTTGTGGATGAATAGGTTGAAGGAAGGGAAGAAGTATTGGCAAATAAAGCCGACAGAGTGCTCCGTCAAACCACAGGGCCAAGGTGAATTGGACTGTGTCACCTCGGAAGAATTTGAAAAGCTAGTCGATAAGTATTTCGGTATTGGTTTCTAGATTGAAATGACCTCATGGCTTTTCTTTCACCGCACGAATACGCAATCGAGCTACAAAAGCAAATCGTTGGCCTAAAGGCGCGTGTTCGCCAATCGGGTGCGATTCCGTCAGGCGACAAGCGGAAGGATATTTTGCATTACTTCGTGAGGAGGGCCATTCAGATAGGACAATCGAGTTTTCTGTCGCAGGACCTCGAAATACCAGTCTTCATTTTAGGAAGGGTGCTTTGCGACGATATGTTCACCATGTAGGGCTACCCACTAAATTAGACGTTCAGGGCCTCCGAGTTTAGGTCAACTGCAAACGCTAAAAAGGCTTCGTGCGGAGTGCGATTTCCGACGCCGCGATGTGGCCGGTCGTGATTGTACTCCCCGATCCAGCGGGCGATGCTGGTTCGCGCTTCTTCCAAGCTGCGATATTCCGCGGTCCAGACTTCTTCTTCCTTCAAGCTGCGATGGAACCGTTCGATGTAGCTGTTGCCTTCCGGGTGATGATACGCCGTGCGGCGATGCGTGATGCGCAGCCGGTTCAGGGTCTCGATGAACCGGGAAGAGGTGAACTGGGTGCCATTATCGGTGGTCAGAGTTAGATTTGTTTCGCGGCTGCCTTCGGGGAGTCGTTCGGGAACGTAGTGACAGACGGGACGTTTCCCGCAGAACTTCGCTCGACCATTAATTCGAACGACGTCTAGAATCTTCCACCATAAAAACTTCCAATTTAACAACCGCCCCGCATTCCTCTATCATCTCTTCAACGTTCAGGGAGGGAACGATGGAGTCCCCCTGTGCCCACGCCGCGATCACCGCGATCTTCCTCTCTCCTCACCCCACCCCTTCCAAAAGCGCGCGCGCGTTCGAATCGCCGCCCCAATAACCCCAGCATTTTCATGCGCTTCCACATACTCATTTCCCGGCCACTTTTAACCGCCCCATTTTCAATCACTTCCACACACTTCAAAAAACATAGGGGGTATACCCCCCCTCCGTCCCATTTCGGAACTGCCGCGCTGCAGTCCGACCTCCGAGCGAAACGCAACTTCCATTTCCTCGCTCCCGCTGTCCTTTCAACTTTCAACTTTCGACTGTCAACTCTCCCCTCACTCATACCGCAGCGCCACCATCGGATCCACCCGCGTCGCCCGCCGCGCCGGAATCCAGCACGCCGCCAGCGCCACCGCAAACAACACCAGCGCCACCATCGCAAACGTCAACGGATCGTGCGCGCTCACTCCAAACAGCAAGCTGTTCATCCACCGCGTCAGCCCGAGCGCCACTACAACTCCAATCGCGACTCCCGCCAACGCCATGCGCGCTCCCGATCCCAGCACCATTCCCAGCACGTTTTCGCGTTGCGCCCCCAGCGCCAGCCGAATCCCAATCTCGCGCCGCCGCTGCGACACCGTGTACGAAAGCACGCCGTAAATCCCAATCACGCCCAGCGCGATCGACATCGCCCCCGCAATCCCCAGCATCACCAGCGTGAACGAAGTCCGCGCCACCGACTTGTCATACACATCCTGCATCGTCTGCACCGACGCCACCGGCAAATTCGAGTTCACCGACCACACCGCCTGCCGTATCTCCTCCACAAATCCCTGGCTGCCCGCTCGCTCGCTCCGCACCACAAACGTCGCGTTCCGCATCACCTGTACTTCTTTGCTGCCGTAGAGCCCCACCCCCATCGTCGGCCAATAAACAGTCTCCGGCGCCGCCACCTGCACACCGTTCTCTCGCACATCTTCGACGACGCCGATCACTTCGCTCCACGGCGCGTTTCCAAATTCATGCACGCGTTTCCCCACCGCCGCCTGCGCCGATCCCCAATATTCACGAGCCAATCCATCCGAAACCATCACGACCGGTCGCGATCCGTACAGTTCAGCCCAGCTGAAATCTCGCCCCGCCATCAATCGCGTTCCCGCCGTCGAAAAAAATCCCGGCGCCACAAACTTATACAGCCGCATCGGCGGAATTTCGTCCTCCGGATAATTTTTCCCCTCCGCCATCAGTTCGTCCCAGCCCGCCTCATATCCTTCCAGCGGCATGTCGCTCCCATACGCCGCCGACTTCACGCCCTGAATCGCCGCCAGCTTGTCTTGAATCGCTTGCTGCAATCGCGTCACTTGTTCCGGCCCCGTAATCAGCGAATCGGGAATCGCGATCCTCAACAATTGCAGCGTCCGCGCATCCGTAAATCCCGGCTGCACATGCCGCATCGCATCAAACGTCCGAATCATCAGCCCCGCGCAAACCAGCAGCACCAGCGCCATCGCCACTTGCCCGACCACCAGAATATTTCGCGCGCGATGCCGCTCTCGGCTCGCGCTCGTCGTCCTGCCCGCCACTGCGCGAGACAACGCCGTTCCGCGCGATCGTCCGTACTTCACCGCTGGAATCAATCCGAACAAGAGCCCGGCAACCACCGACAGTCCCAACCCAAATACCAACGTCCGCCAGTCCACCGAAATCTCTTCCAGCCGCGGCAAATTCGCCGGACCAATCGCCGTCAAAAGTTTCACACCCCAATACGCAATCCCCATCCCGACCAAGCCACCCATCAACCCCAATATCACGCTCTCCACCAACAGCGCTCGCACGATCCGCACCGCGCTCGCACCCAGCGCCGCTCGCACTGCCATCTCCTGTTGCCGCGATTCGCCCCGCACCAAAAACAAATTCGTCACGTTCGCGCACGCAATCAGCATCACCAGCGCGATCGTCCCCATCACCACCCACAACGTGTCGCTCACATTCCCAATCACTTCATCTTTCAACGGACGAAGCTGCGGCGTAATTTTCCACGACTCGTAAATATGCGGATTCGATCCCGGCCCGTTCGTGAACGTGTCCATCCAGATCGGCAGCATCCGCGTCATGTCCGCATCCGCCTGCGCAATCGTCACGCCGGGCTTCAGCCGCGCAATCCCCTGAAATCCAAATCCCGCCAGAATCGCTTTTCCCCGATCGAACGACAGCGTCGCCAGAACATCGAAATCCTCATCGACAATCCGAAACCCGCGCGGCATCACTCCCACAATTTCCTTCGGCCGCGAATCCATCAAAATATTTCGCCCCACCACCGTCCGGTCGCCGCCAAACTTTCCTCTGCCAGTAGCCATAGTTCAACATCACGCGCTCCGGCCCGTTTGGCGCCTGATCCTCGTGCGAAAGCCATCGCCCCACCGCCGGCGTCACATTCAACGCTTCCAATACACCATCCGTCACCGCAATCACCTTCACCTGCTCCGGCTCGCCAACCCCGGTGATGTTCGCGCTCCCCGGACTCCACACTCCCATCGCCTGAAACGAGCGGTTCTGTTCCGAATACGTGAAATACATCGAAGCCGACAACCGCAGTCCATCGACAAACGTCGTCAGCCCGCCGGCGCCCGGCGCGGCCTGCCGCAACGCCACCAACTCCCCAGACGCCGGATAGCGCAGCGGCCGCAACATCACCGCATCCACCACGCTGAACACCGCCGCGTTCGCGCCAATTCCGATCGCGATCGTCAGCAGCGCCACCACCGTAAATCCCAAATTCTTCCGCAGCCCGCGCATCCCATACTTCACATCCGCCCAAAAATCTTCGATCACTTCCCACCTCCACGCCGCCCGTCCGTCTTGCTCGATCATTCCCAAATTCCCAAACTCGCGCCGCGCCGCCGCCTCTGCATCCTTCCGCGACATCCCCTCGCTCACCAACTCCTCCACCTTTTCGTCGAGATGCGCCCGCATCTCCTCCGACAACTCCGAATAAATCTCCCCCCGCCCAAACACCCTCCGCCAAATTCCCATTGCGTTCCTCACTCAACCGTCGATCAAATTCCGACCTGCTTCCGATCTGCAACTTGCCACTCACTCGTAGCGCAGCGCCACCATCGCATCGACTTTCGTCGCACGCCGCGCCGGCAGATAGCACGCGAGCAGTGCCGCCCCCATCAACACGGCTGCGACGCAGCCCACAGCCAAAGGATCGATCGCGCTCACTCCGAACAGCAGCGATTTCAATGTCTGTCCGACAAAGTAAGTTCCAAGCAGCCCGATCACGAGCCCAGCCGTCGCGAGCATCATTCCTTCGCGCAAAATCATTTTCAATACGGCGGCCGTGCCCGCGCCCAGCGCCATGCGCACGCCGATTTCCTGTGTTCGCTGCGCCACCGCAAACGACATCACGCCATAGATGCCGATCGCCGCCAGCACCAGCGCGACGCCGGCGAACCCCGCGAACAAATACGTGACGAAGCGATCGCCGCCCAGCGACTCGTCCACAACCTGGTCCATCGTTCGAACGTTGTCCATCGCCAGATCGGGATCGGCGGATCGAACCACCGCCGCGACGCTATTGGCCATGCTGGACGGATCGCCGTGCGTTCGAACGCTCACGCTGAGGTAAGGGAGCGGCTCTTGCCATAGTGGAATGGTCACCTCTTCCGCGCTTTCGTCGCGCATCGTTCGGTTAGGAATGTCGCGGTACACTCCGACGATGCTCCACTCCACCGGCGGTCCCATCGTTGCCAGTCCCAGCCGGCGCATCACGACGCGCTGCTTCAACGGATCGACGTTCGGCAAAAATTTCCGTGCGAACGACTCGTTCACCATAGCCACAGGCTGGCTTCTTTCGACATCCGTCGTTGCAAATCCTCGCCCGCGCAAAATCTCAATCCCGAACGTCCGAAAATAATCCTGCGTCACGAGCGTCATCCGCGTTCCTGGCAGCTTGGACGGATCTTCAATCGGCCGTCCGGCGATGCTGAACGCCATGCCCCAGCCCTGCCATGCCAGCGGCGTGCCGCTCGATGCTGCAGCGGATTCAATTCCCGGGAGCGCCGAAATCTTCTCCATCAGAGGCCGGTAAAACGCCGTCACCTGTTCAGGTTGAGCGAAGCGTTTGAAATTGACGGGCAAGTAGAAGGTCAAAATGTGATCGCGCCGGAATCCCAGATCGACTTGCGTCAGCTTCCAAAAGCTGCGTATTACGAGCCCAGCTCCGGCGAGTAGCGTCAGCGCCAGTGCAAACTCCGCGACCACCAGCACGCGCCGCAGTCCGGCTTTTCCCGCGTTGCCGCCAGTTCTCCCGCCTTCCTTCAGCGCATCGTTCAAATTCCAGCTCGACACTTGCCACGCCGGTGCGCATCCGCAGAGCACGCCCGCTAGCACTGTCGTGGTCAAACTAAACAGCAACACGGGCAGGTTGAGTCGTATATCCGCTTCCGTTGGAATCGAATACTGCGGCAGAAGAACGACTACAGCCTTTAGCAGTGCCCCTGCAAGTGCGACTCCGACCGCTCCGCCGATCACGGCCAGCACCAGACTCTCCGCCAAAAACTGCGAGAAAAGCTGCCTAAGTGTCGCTCCAAGCGAAGCTCGCAGCGCCGCCTCTCGTCGCCGCACTGTGCCGCGCGCCAGCAGCAGATTCGCGACGTTGACGCACGCGATCAGCAGCACAAATCCCACCGCTCCCATCAATAGCCACAAATTTCGAATCGTATCCTTGCCGGTGAAATCATTCTTCAGCGGTTCAACTAGCGCGCCCCAGCCCTTGTTCGATTTTGGATACGTTTCTGCGATCTCCTTGGCCATGCGAGTCATGTCCGCATTCGCCTGCGCCAATGTGACTCCCGACTTGAGCCGTCCGATGATCGTCATCCAATGACGGTCGCGCACTATCTGCTCCGGCCGCAGCGCTATCGGAATAAAAATCTGCGCTTCGTATCGATCCGGCATGCCGCCGCCAGAATTCCAACCACCGTATACGGCTCCGAATTCAGCCGCACCGCCTTTCCGAGGATCGCCGTGTCTCCACCGAACCGTTCACGCCACAATCGATTCGTCAGAATCACAACGTGCTCGCTGCCCGGCACGCCTTCGTCATCGACAAAATCGCGCCCCAACGCCAGCGGTATGCCCTGCATCCCGAAAAATCCTGGCGTCATGACGCGCGCCATCACCGACGTTGGGTTCGCATCGGCCGACAAACTGAACGTCGCGTCATCCCACGCAACCAGCTTCTGAAATACAGTGTTGTTCCGGCGCCAATCCAGAAAATCCGCGGGCGAAGTCACGTTGCGCCCGTTGTCTTCCGACCACACCATTACCAATTCTTCCGGATGCGGCATCGGCAGGGGAGCCAAAAGCGCCCCGTACACCACGCTGAAAATCGCGCCGCACGCTCCGATCCCCAGCGCCAGCGTCAAAATCGCAATCGTCGCGAACATCGGATTCTTCCGCAGAATTCGAAAGCCGAATTTCACGTCAGCCCAAGCCCGTTCGATCAAGCCCCATCTCCACACATCGCGCCCATCGCGCTCCGCCAACGAAAAATTCCCGAACTCCCGCCTCGCTTGATGCTCCGCCTCGCTCCGTTCCATTCCGCCGGCGATCAGTTCGTCGACGCGCTCGGCCAGATGCTCGCGCATCTCGTCCGACAAGCCGGCAAAATCACGCTGCCGAGAAAATATTCGTCGCCAAATCCCCATCGCACCGAACTCCGCACGCTTCCGACTTTGAAATGCTGACCGTCAACTTCCGCTGAACTCTTCCCCCGGCGCCAACACTCGCGTAATCCCCTCCAACATCTTTTCGAACTGCGAAACTTCATGCTCCAGCCGTTTCGCCCCCGCCGGCATCAGCTTGTAAATCCTCACCCGCCGCCCCGTCGCCGAAGTCCCCCACTCCGCCTTCACCAACTCCTCCTTCAATAGCCTTTGCAACGCCGGATACAGCGACCCCTCTTCGATCTGCAACAGATCGTTCGACGTCCTCTTAATATGTTGGGCCAGCGCATACCCATGCAGCGGCTGCCTTTTCAGCGTCCGCAGCACCATCATCTCCAGCGCTCCCGGAAACAAGTCCCTCGCCTTATCCTTATTCATAGACCTCGTCCCTCGCTCTGCAGCGGCACGCTTGCCGCGCCCGTCTTTCCCATTTTGGGAATTGCTCGAAATCCAGGCTCCGGCGCCCCGTCGCCACCATGCGACAACGCCCGCCGCCGGACCCTGTTTAATACCTAGAGCAAAATAGCCTTAGATGCTATGCCTGTCAACTCTATGTACGTGTACGCCCCGTTCGAAGTTCCCCCGTCCAATGAAATGTTCAATAAAATGGGGTTGGCTCTCCTCCACGCGCGAGCCTCCCACGGGGAACCTTTTGCATCCCAAGCCGGAAACATATGTCAGACGAACGATTTAGGCTGCTCAGGCCACGGAACCGTCGCACCGGGAGACAATCGCATTTCTGACGAAATCAGGGACGACGTTCTCCTACGCCAAGCCGCGAAAGGGGATGAAGATGCCTTCACCACCCTCTATCGCCGCCATCAGGCAGCTATCTATCGTTTTGCCTTGCGCATGACCGGCAACGCCTGGGCCTCCGAAGAAATCGTGCAAGACGTCTTCATGACCCTCATGCGCGAGCCGAAAAAATACGACCCGGAGCGCGGAGCCCTCGCCGCCTACCTCTACGGCATCGCCCGCAACCGCGTCATGAAACATCTCGAACGCCTGCCGCGCGAAGTTCAACTCGACGACTCAAGCGAGTCCGGCCTTCATGCCATCCCCGGCCTCACCAACGTCGTCACGCCGATGCATTGGGCCGAGCGTCAGGAGCGCACGGAGCAAGTCCGCGCCGCCGTCAGCGATCTGCCACCAGAGTTTCGCGAAGCCGTCGTGCTTTGCGAGTTGGAAGAGTTGAGCTACGAAGAAGCCTCGCAGCGCATCGGTTGCCCGATCGGCACGATCCGTTCGCGCCTCCATCGCGGCCGCGCTTTGCTGCTCGCCAAGCTCGAGATTTTACGAGACGTGCCGCGCCGTTTCAGCGCCGCGCGGTGACACGATGCGTCAACGGGAACCTTTTTTGTCGGTTGTAGGGAAGGGAAGTAGCAATATGAACTGCGAACACTTTGAATCTGTTGGCTTGGATCTCGATCGCGAATCCGCAATCGACATCGACGCCATCGAGCGCGCCGCGGCAATCGATCATGCCAACACCTGCGCCCGTTGCGCCGCGCTGCAGGAATCCTGGCGCGACGCCCGCATCGAACTGCAAGCTCTTCGCGATATGACCAGTGATGCCAGCGCGCCTCCGCGCGTCGAGATGCGCCTCCGTCAGGAATTCTTCGCTCGCAATCGCGCGCAGAAAACGCGCCGCCTCGCGATCGGTTTCGCCTGGGTTCTCGCTTCTGCCGCGATGCTGCTCGTCGGCATGAACTGGTGGAACTGGCACATCACCAACGAAGCGAATTCATTCCAAGCTGCAAACACTCGGCGACCAACAACGCCAGCGTTTCCGCCTCCGCAAATAACGCAGCGGCAACGTCCGGCCGCTGCCGCAATCGGAGAATTACCCAACTGAGGCCGGCCAACGAATCAACTCTCATCGCCGCCAACGACGCCGAGGATTTCACGCTCCTCCCCGGCAGCATGGCTCAGGAAGCTGGCGACGGCTCCGTCGTTCGAGTTCGCATGCAGCGTGGCGCACTCGGCGATCTCGGTTTGCCTGTGAACGAAGAACGCGCCAACGAATGGATTCAGGTCGACCTGCTCGTCGGTCAAGATGGACAGCCGCAAGCCGTCCGCCTCCCGCAAGCACAGTAAGTCAGCGCTTCGCGAGTGGTTTTGTAGGGGCGTCCCTTTAGGGCGCCCAGGCTCGGATGTCGCACCAAGAATTTTCTTTGCAACTTCTCGGGAGAGAAGAGGAGAAACAAAGATGAATCGCAAATGTTTGGCCTGTACCGCGCTGGCTGCCGCGTTGCTCCTCGGCGTCGGTACCACGCGTGCCCAAGATGGTCCCCCGCCACCAGACGCAATGATGCACGGCGGGCCAGGTGGACCCGGTGGCCCTGGCGGTCCGTTCGGCGATCACGTCGAACTCATGGGCTTCGAAGGTCTGCACGGCGGCAAAATCGTGAAGGGCGCGCCGTTCTCGGCGACCGCCTCGACCGAAACCACGCAGACCCTGCAAGACGGCACCGCAATCCATCGCACCACCACAAGCAATCTCTATCGCGATAGCCAAGGCCGCTCGCGCAACGAAGTCACGCTTTCCGGCTTCGGTCCGCTCCAGGCTTCCGGCAAGCCGCACACGATGGTCTCGATCGCCGATCCCGTCGCCGGCACGCATTACATGCTCGACGCCGATCATAAAGTCGCGCACCAGATGAAGATGCACGGCGCGCCGACCGCCGCGCAGGAACAAGAATTCGAGCAGAAGATGCAAGCTCGCCTGCAAAAAGAAGAAGCGTCCGGCGCCGTGAAGAAAGACTCGCTCGGCACGCAAACCATCAACGGCGTCGTCGCCGAAGGCACGCGCATCACGCGCACCATCGCCGCCGGCCAGATCGGCAACGATAAACCTATCCAAATCGTCTTCGAGCGCTGGTTTTCCACCGACCTGCAAGTCGTCGTGAAGAGCACCCGCACCGATCCGCGCTTCGGCACAACAACCTATACGTTGAACAGCGTGCAGCGCACCGAACCTGCCGCCACGCTATTCACCGTTCCGTCCGACTACACCGTCCAACAAGGCGGCCCCGGCCGCGGCCCCCGCGGCGCAATGCACGGTGCGCCACCGCCACCCGACGCCCCCACCGCTCAGTAACCCGGGCGTGATTTCACATCTCAAATACGAAAAGGGCGGACTCCGGTCCGCCCTTTTCCTTTCCATCAATCACCCAAAAAAGATCGGGAACCAAATCCACCCGCCGCGGGAAATATTATTCGAACGACCGGCGCGCTCCAAGAACGACCGCGCCTCACCAACGATCTTCTCTCCTGAAGACGGCACGCCCTTTCTGCAACGTCCCCCAACGGAGCAGGAAGGGCGCAGTCGTTTCTGCGCCCTTTTTTCTCGGATGTCATCCTGAGCGAACCGAAGGATCTCAGACCGTAAGCCCAACCAAAACCTGATCCGTTCGCCCTCGCCCGCGCCGCCAATCACTCACCACTAGCCCGCATAGTTCGCCACCACCCGCACCACCTTCCCCTCCTCATCAATCTCCATAAACTCCCCCGTCTTCGTTCCTCTCTGATTCACGTAATAAAGCACCACGCTGCTCAGCCCCCACATCACATCCACCAACTCAAACGTCAAATTCGGAAACGCCTCGAGCCCTTTCGAAAAGTAAGCTCGCAGCCCTTCCTTCCCCCGCACATTCCCCGACGGGTCCCCCAACAACCGCGCCGCCACCGGCGACGTCAGCACCACGCCATCCGCGTAGTGCGCCAAAATCCCCTCCAGATCGTGCGCATTCCAGCTTCCCACCCAATCCTTCGCAAACTCCCGCGCCCATTCCCCAGTCAGCATCAACCGTCTCCTCGCCCTCAAATTGTCGATTCGCAAAGCCCAACCATTATCCACATCCATTGGCAAAAATAGCTCAAAATATGCCTTGACACGTATATACGTTATTGAGCATATTAAGACCATGGAAAACGCCTTCGAGATCATCGCCGAGCCCAACCGCCGCGCGATCCTCGCCCTGCTCACCTCCTCCGAGCAGTCCGTCGGCGAGATCGAGCGCCAGCTCGGCATGTCCCAACCCGCCGTCTCGAAGCATCTCCGCGTCCTCCGCGATGCCGGCTTCGTCGAATCCACTGTTGACGCGCAGCGCCGCCTCTACAGGCTCAAGTCCGGACCCTTTCAAGAACTCGATGCCTGGCTGGAACAGTTCCGCCGCTTCTGGTCGGATCACATTGACGCTCTCGAACGCCATCTCGATCGCCGTTTCGATCCAATGGATCATCCCCGCTCGGCGAAAGGGAAGTCTCCCAGGAAACAAAACCCAAATCGCAACCGCAACAACAAAGGAGAAGCAAAATGAAAATCAAAGTCACCAGCATCTTCGTGGACGATCAAGACAAGGCCCTGCGCTTCTATACCGACGTCCTCGGCTTCGCCAAGAAAAACGACTTCAGCCAAGGCCCATACCGCTGGCTCACCGTCGCACCGTCCGCCGATCCGAACGAAATCGAGCTGCAGCTCGCACTCAACAACAATCCCGCCGCCAAGACGTATCAGGACGCGATCTTCCAGCAAAACACGCCGGCCATCATGTTCTTCACCGACGACATCAAGGCCGACTACGAGCGCGTCAAATCCAAGGGCGCGGAATTCACGATGCCTCCGACCGATGTCACCGGCTCGACCATCGCGATGCTCAAAGACACCTGCGGTAACATCGTCCAGCTCACCCAGCTCGCAAAGTGGTAAGTCGTTCCATTCAGGATGAACGGAAGGGAAGTCGCAGGATACTCACGGTGAACCAATGAACGCTCACGAGCACTACACGCCCGGCCCACCCACCGGCATACAAATCCGAAAGAGCGAAGCCCTCAACTGGGAGCTCGTCGTCGTCCGGGAACTCCGCCATCCGCCCGAAAAAGTCTGGCTGGCGATCACCGATCCCGACCACTTGCGCGAATGGGCTCCCTTCGACGCCGACAAAAGCCTCGCCACGACTGGCGCCAGCGTGAAACTCACAACCGTAAACGCTCCGCAGCCTCACATCACCGAAACAAAAATCATGCGCGCCGACCCTCCACATCTTCTCGAATACATGTGGGGCGCCAATCCCATGCGCTGGGAACTCGAACCGATCGAGCATCGGCACGCGCCTCACGCTCTCCACCGCCATCAATAAAAATTTCATCTCCATGGGCGCCGCTGGCTGGCACGTTTGCCTCGACATCCTCGCCAGTTTTCTTGCGGCGCTCCCATCGGCCGCCTCGTCGGCACCGACACCATGAAGTTCGCCGGCTGGCAACGCCTCAACGAAGAATACGCTCGGCAGTTCGGCGTCGAAGCGCGCAAACTCCCGCCGCGCCCGCCGCAAAATTCACAATGAATTCCAAATTCGCGTCTACGCTCAGGAGCACAAAATGAATAATCCAAGCACACCCGCAGCCGCCGCAAAATTTATCGACGAACGCATCGCCACGCTCGCCGACTGGCGCGGCAAGACATTCGCTCGCATCCGCGAACTCATCCACGCCGCCGATCCCGAAATCATCGAAGAAGTGAAATGGCGCGGCACTCCAGTCTTCTCCCACGCCGGCATCGTCTGCACCGGCGAAACCTACAAGGCGGTCGTCAAACTCACCTTCGCCAAAGGCGCCGCGCTTAAAGGATCCCGCCAAACTCTTCAACTCCAGCCTCGACGGCAACGTCCGCCGCGCCATCGACATCCGCGAAAACGAAAAGCTCAACGAACCCGCCCTGAAATCCCTAATCCGCGAAGCCGTCGCCCTCAACCTCACCCTAAAATCCCCGACCAAATCCAAACCAACAAGCTCAAACCAAAATCCTCTCGCTAATGATCCAGGGTGCCGCACCCTCCAGGTTTCAGGAGGGTGCGGATTTTGACTTCCTCCTCCACACATCAACTCGTGCGATCAGCCACCAAGTTTGAGGACCAAGTTTCAAGCCACCGAGTTTCAAGCACGAACGCGTTTTGCTCTCCAGCAGTCCCCAACTCGCTCATCCCCTCACACCCAAGTACGCCCCTTCCCAGTACACCCAGCCTCAGGTCCGCAACCACCCTCTTATGGACAAGTCCCGGTATTCCCCCTCGCACCCCGCCTGCACCACCATCGTCCTCACCAAAACCAAGGAGCTAACAAATGTCTGTCCTAACCTACGTTTTACTCTCAACTCTGCCGCTGCTGTTCGCCCTCGGCGCCTACTTCTGGTACGTCACGCCCAGCCCGCAAGATCTAGCCGAAGAAGTCTTACGCCACAGCAAGCCCACAAAGCGCGGCAAAATCTTCTCCGCCACCAAGCCTCAACTCAACATGACGCACATCAACTGCCTAAGCTAATCCGCCCGATCAAACCCTGTGGCTCCGCCCTAACACTTTGCCTCTCCACCAATCTGCCTTACGATAGTTCGCGATCCGCCGCTGTATCGTCCGTCGCAAAACCGCGGCGGTCGCCATCATCAACTTTGGAGCCCAGTCCATGACCCCGCCTCGCGCCAACCAGCCGGCGTTCGAGCCTCAACCCGTCCTCGCCCCGCTCACCAGTTCCGCCATCTTCCTCGTCGCGACAATCAAGCCCGACCAGCAGAGCTACGCCACCGTCCGCGATCTCATCGCCGACCTCCCCGGCATCTACCGCGCCGTCGATTTCCGCCGCATCGAAGGCGGCCTCTCCTGCGTCGTCTCCTTCGGCTCAAACGCCTGGGACAAACTCTTCCCCACCCATCCCCGCCCCGCCGAACTCCATCCCTTCAAGGAACTCCGCGCCGGCGATCGCCACGCGCCTTCCACTCCCGCCGATCTCCTCTTCCACCTCCGCGCCAAGCGCATGGATCTCTGCTTCGAACTCGTCGCCCAAATCATGGCGCGCATCGGCCCCGCCCTCGACGCCGTTGACGAAACTCACGGCTTCCGCTATTTCGACGATCGCGATCTCCTCGGTTTCGTGGATGGCACCGAAAATCCCCGCGGCCTCGCCGCACTCAACGCCGCCCTGATCACCGAAGCCGATGACCCAAACTTTGCCGCCGGCAGCTACGTCATCATCCAAAAATATCTTCACGACATGGAAAAATGGAACGCGCTCTCCACCGAGCAGCAGGAACACATCATCGGCCGCCAAAAACTTTCCGACATCGAGCTCAGCGACGCCGTCAAACCCACCAACGCCCACAGCGCCCTCACCTCCATCGAAGAAAACGGCCAGGAACTGAAGATCCTTCGCGACAACATGCCCTTCGGCAAACCCGGCCTCGCAGAATTCGGCACCTACTTCATCGGCTACAGCCGCACCCCGCGCACCACCGAGCAAATGCTCGAAAATATGTTCATCGGCCGCCCGCCCGGCAATTACGACCGCCTCCTCGACTTCTCCCGCGCCGTCACCGGCAGCCTCCTCTTCGCCCCCTCCGCCACCTTCCTCGACTCCCTCTCGGACTCCTGACCGCCAGTCACGCTCGCCGAACCTGCGAAAAAGCTCACGTCTGAGCTAAGCAACGCTACACACTCCTTTCTCTCGCAATACCCACTTGAGTGAATTTCTCCTCCGCACGATAGCTGCGATTCTCCAATACAACAGTTCCGCAAATAGCGACACCGCCGTCTGCGATCTGAACGCCCCATAACCAAAAGGAGAATCTGCACATGCCCGAAAAGCAGTCTGCACTCAAAAATTTATTGTCGGAACAGCTGGGCGATTTGCTCAGCGCAGAAAATCAGCTCGTTGCCGCTATTCCCAAGATGGCCCAAGCCGCCAACGAACCCAAACTCAAGGAAGCGTTCGACAAACATCTTCAACAAACCAAAGGCCACGTCGAGCGTCTGCGCACCGCAACTCAGCTCTTGGGCGGCCCTTCCGAATCCAAAACCTGCAAAGCCATGAAGGGCATCATCGAAGAAGGCCAGGAAACCATCGACGAAGCCGAAGACAAAGACGAGCTCACCGCCGACCTCTCGCTCATCGCCGCCGCTCAGCGCGTCGAGCACTACGAGATCTCCGGATACGGCAACGCCCGCTGCCTGGCGCGCCAAATCGGTGAACGCGAAGTCGCGCAACTCCTATCCCAAACTCTCGGCGAAGAGGAAGCCGCGGATTTTCTTCTCACCACGATCACGCAGCCGATTCTTCAGCAGGCGGCTTCAGTCGAATTCGGCAACGGCACCAAAGCTCCGTGGGGCGAGCCCGGTGACACCGCCAACACATTCATCGCCACCGGCAAAGCCCGCGTCGCCGGCGCCGCCTCCGCCTCAAAACTCACCGTCAAATCCAAAAATAAAAATTAACAGCTCAAGGAGAGCCTATGTACCACCACATTAAAGAATTGATGTACTCCGTCGAAGTCGGCACGCCCGATCCAAAATTCGGCAACATGCTGCTCGAGCAATTCGGCGGCGCGAACGGCGAACTCGCCGCCGCGATGCAATATTCCATTCAGGGCATCAACTGCGAAGATCCCGAGCGCAAAGATCTCCTGATGGACATCGGCACCGAAGAGCTCAGCCACCTCGAAGTCGTTGGCGCACTCGCGCGCTTGCATCTTCGTCCCATGAAGCACAATCGCGCAGCAGCCGAAATCGATCCGCTCATCGCGATCGCCGGCGGCGGTGGCGTCGCGCTTCACAATTCAATGGGCGACGCTTGGACCGCCGACTATCTCAAAATCACGGGCGAACTCGACGTCGATCTCCGCAGCAACATCGCCGCCGAAGCCCGCGCGAAAATCGTCTACGAACGCCTGATCCATTTTACCGACGACCCCGGCACCATCCGCGCCCTCCAATTCCTGATGACGCGCGAAATCACCCACATGAAGGCCTTCACCGCCGCCCTCGAGAGCATGGGCATCAACCGCTTCTCGATCGGCGCGATCCCGCCCACACCTGAACTCGTCAACCAATATTTCGACGACTCCACAGGCACCGGCGATCGCGGCGAACCCAACGCCCGCGGCCCCTGGAACACCGGCGGCGACTGGCAAATCGTCGACTCCCCCGCCTTCAAAGAACTCCAATCCCAAACCAAAGGCACCCGCCAACCCAACGCCACCCCCGCAAAACGCGCCGCCGCCAACGCCAACGACTAACCGTCGCCACCCGCGACTAACTGGCGCGCAGCAGCCGAACGCGAGCGGCACGTCCAAAAACGTGCCGCCGCAATCCGCCGCGAATAACCACAGACACGGCATAAGGCCTTCCCACTCTGATTCGAATTCACTGCAAGGTAAACACACCTTGACACCCCGTTACCTTCCTGCTATCATGCTTCGTGAACGGCTGCTCCACTTCGAAACACCCCCTACCGCAACTCCTTTATTCTCAATCGCTTGCACATACTCATTTCCCGGCCTCTCCTAACCCCAACAAAACAAACCACCTGCACACACTTCAAAAAACGACGGGGGTATACCCCTCTTCGTCCCCAATCGGAACCATTCCATTTTGGAACGCGCCTGCGTCATCCATCTTCCGTCGTGCTACCGTTTCTCATAGCCTTGGAAACCTAACAAGACGCCCAAAATGACCACCGCTTCCCCTGTCCCCGGCCAGAATCCCGCGTACGAAGACTTCGCACGCTGCGTCCACTGCGGCATCTGTCTCAACGCTTGCCCCACCTATCGCCTTTGGAATCTGGAAGCTGACTCCCCCCGCGGCCGCATCCACCAGATGATCCACGTCGCCCAGACCGACCTCGCCGCCATCGGCTCCGACCACGAACTGCCCTCAGTCTCTGTGAACTCTGCGTCCTCTACGGTGAACTCTTCCGTGCCCACCAACGGAAAGGGAACCACTGGGGGTGCCATAGGCATCGGCCCTAAAACTCCCAAGCCCGCCCGCCCTCAAATCACAAAATCCTTCGTCGAGCACATCGACAAATGCCTCGACTGCCGCGCCTGCGAAACCGCCTGCCCGTCCTCCGTCGAGTACGGCAAGCTCGTCGAGCACGCCCGCGCGCTCATCGAGCGCGACTACAAGCGCCCGCTCTTCACCCGCATCGCGCGCCATCTCGCCTTCCGCAAACTTTTACCATCGTCTGAACGAATCGCAACGCTCGCGCGCCTCATCTGGCTCTACCAGCGCACCGGCCTGCAAAAATTTATCCGCTTCAGCGGCGTGCTCGAACTCTTCGGCCTTGCCGACCGCGAACAACTTCTCCCGGCAATCGAAACTCCATTTTTCTTCAAGGAACTCGGCCGCACCTATCCCGCCGTCGGACCAAAACGCGCCCGCGTCGCCTTCTTCGCCGGATGCGTCGCACAGGTCACCTTCGCGCGTCTAAACGACGCAACCATCCGCGTCCTCAACGCTAACGGCGTCGAAGTCGTCGTCCCCAAAGATCAACTGTGCTGCGGAGCGCTCGCCGCTCACGCCGGAATCCGCGACGCCGCGCGCGATCTCGCGCGCAAAAATCTGCTCGCCTTCGCAGGCGACCAATTCGACGCCATCATCACCAACGCCGCAGGCTGCGGCTCCACGCTCAAGGAATACGATCACCTCTTCACCGAAAAAGAGCCCGAGTTCGCGCAAGCCGGCGCATTTAAATCCAAAGTGCGAGACATCACCGAATATCTCGCCACGCTCGGACTCGTCACGCCGCTGCGCCCGCTCAAGCCGCTCTTTCTGCGCGTCACCTACCAGGATTCCTGCCACCTGCTCCACGGACAAAAAGTCCGTAACGCTCCGCGCGATCTTTTGAAACAAATTCCCGGCCTCGAGCTCGCCGAGCTCCCGCACGCCGACATCTGCTGCGGCTCCGCCGGTGTTTACAACGTCACGCAAACCAAAGCGTCGCTCGAATTGCTCGACGACAAAATGAAAAACATCGCCACCGTCAAACCCGAAGTCATCGTCACCGCCAACCCCGGCTGCCTCCTGCAACTCCGCGCCGGCGTCCAGCGCGTCAAAGGCAAACAAGAAGTCATGCACGTCGTCGAACTCCTCGACCGTTCCATGCGCGCCAAAGCCCTATAAGGAATCGACCAGTCACATGAACCTGAACTCGATACAAAATCGAATCGTCGGCAAGTTGGTAGCGCCGGCCCGCCGGCGTCTTTGAATTTTGTCGCAGCACCCAACGCGCCGAAATCGCTTCGTCGTTGCGCCAGGCAACGAAAACATACACGCAGATGCACTGTTCGCGCGTAGTACCTGGTGGTGACCGATTCGCACCGCACGCTCCGTTTTGCATCACGCTCCGCCGCACCGGCGTTAGCATCGTGACAGCCTTATCCACGATTTTTACGAGCTTGAAGGAGAAGTAGCGATGCGAACGGAACGAAGAAAAGCGGTGCGCCATCCTTTCATCGCGCGGGCTGAAATCATCGACGAAAGAGAAAACGCCCGCACCTCATCCAAGATCAGCGACCTCAGCCTCAGCGGCTGCTTCGTCGAGATCGGCAACCCGTTTCCCGAAGGAACTGCGGTCGTGATCGAAATCTACACCGAAGACGAAATGCTCGAAGCCCACGGCACCGTCGCGCGCATCGAGCCGAAACAGGGAATGGGCCTCGCTTTCGACGAACTGCCTCCGTATTTCGCCGGCATCCTCAATAAATGGATCAAAGAATCCAAATCGACAAAAGTCAACTGAGACTGTAACCGCGATCGCTTCCCAGATCGCGGGCTTTTTCCGGAGTTGCGGAATCGCTAAGCAGGCTAAGAGGAAAGCGCCATCGAGAAGTAGAGCTTGAAGATTGAAAATCAGACGCCGGAGATTTCGCCGGCGTCGTCCGTATCGATCGACAAAGCGCGCGATTGTTTCGGCAGGCCCGGCATCAACACCATGTTGCCGGAAATTATCACGACAAACTTCGCGCCCGCCGAAAGTGCCGCGTCGGAAATGTGCAGAGTCCAACCTGTTGGAGCGCCGGGAACCTTCGGATCGTCGCTGAAACTGTACTGCGTCTTCGCAATGCACACCGGCAACTTCGCGTAACCCCACTGCGAAAATTGCGCGAGCTTCGATTCGGCCTGATCCGTAAAACTCACGTTCGCCGCACCGTAAATTTTCGTCGCGACCTTGCGAATTTTTTCCACCAACGAGTCCGACAAGTCGTACGCCGCCGTCACCACCGGCTCCGCATTGTCCGCCATCACTTGCACCACTAACTCCGCAAGATCTTTCGCGCCCGGTCCGCCCTTCGTGAATCCTTCCGACAGCGCCGCCTTCGCTCCGCGCTCCGCCGAGTAGTCCGCCAAATATTTCAAATCCGCATCGCTATCTTGCGGGAAGCGATTCACCGCAACGATCGTCGGCAACCCGTACGACTTCATGTTGTCGATGTGCTTGCCCAGGTTCGGCAAACCCTTTGCGAGATCGCCGCCGCCTTGCGTGCGGATGCTCTGCACCGTCGTCACGACAACTGCGATTGCAGGCTTCGTTCCGGATTGTTGCATCACGATGTCGAGGAATTTTTCGGCTCCGAGATCGGCGGCGAAGCCTGCTTCGTTCACGACGTAGTCGGCGAGGCGCAGCGCCATTTTTTGCGAGACGACGCTGCTGGTTCCGTGCGCAATATTTGCGAACGGACCCGTGTGCACAAACGCCGGCGTTCCATCGGATGTTTGCGCGAGATTCGGCATGATTGCTTCAGAAAGAAGTGCCATCATTCCGCCGACGGCGTGGAGTTCGCCGGCGCGGACAGGTTTTCCGCCGCGTGTCATTCCTATGACGATGGATTCCAAACGTTGCCGCAAATCTTTGCGATTTTCAGCGAGAGCAAGAATCGCCATGATTTCGCTGGCGGCGGTGATGACGAAATTTGTTTTGCGATTGGCGCCGTCGCGTTTGCCGCCGACGTCGATTTGAATGCGGCGCAGCGCGCGATCGTTCATGTCCATAGCGCGGGGCCAGGTGATTTGATTCGGATCGAGATTTAATTCGTTGCCGTGGAAAAGATGCGCGTCGATCAATGCGGCGAGAAGATTATTCGCGCTGGAAATTGCGTGGAAGTCACCATGGAAGTGAAGATTGATTTTCGCAGCGGGCTCGATTTGCGAAAGGCCGCCGCCTGCGGCGCCGCCTTTCATGCCGAAGACTGGGCCGAGTGACGGCTCGCGCGATGTGATGACTGCGCGCTTGCCGATGTGCGCGAGTCCTTGCGTCAATCCGATGGACGTGACAGTTTTTCCTTCGCCGGAAACGGTGGGAGTTGTTGCGGTGACGAGAATCATTTTGCCGCGCGGCTTTGCGAACGCGGGATCTTCCAAAAGTTCGAGGCGGATTTTTGCGCCGTAGGAACTTACCTGTTCGACGTACTGATCGGGGATTTCGAGTTTCCTGGCGACGTCTTTGATCGGGAGGAGTGTTTTGGCCATGGGAAATAGATGTGTAGGATGGGCCTCCGGTAGCAATGTAGCACAGCAGAAGAGATGCTCAGGAGCGAGCGATGGTTCCACGGAGTGATGAATGAAAGTAGCCGAATGCTTGGTGCGATCGCGTGATCTTTGCGGAGAAAGTCCGCTGTGGGATGCGGCGCGGAAGTGTCTGTATTGGACGGACATCAACGGATTTGCGATTCGAAGATTGATTTTAGCGACGGGCGAAGTGAAATCTTGGAAGTTCGATGGTCCGGTTACGGCGCTCGCGTTGACTTCAATCGACGGATGGTTGGTGGTGGCGGTTGGCGGACGATTGTTGTTTTGGTCGGCGGAGGGAGATCGGCGCTTGGAATTTGTTGCGGTCGAGCGCGACTGGCCGAATCACCGGTTGAACGATGGTGCGGCGGATACGGAAGGGAATTTCTGGGTAGGCAGTATGCCGAACAACGTGGCGGCGGATGGAAGCGGAGTGAAAGCGGAAGGATTTACGGGATCGCTGTATCGGGTGACGCCGGATGGGGAAGTTTCGGTGCGCGATTCGGGATTTGGAATTACGAACACGATTGTGTGGAGTCCGGATCGATCGACATTTTATTGTGCGTGCACGATCCGGAACGTGATCTGGGCCTATGACTACAATTCCGATGGTGCGAAGTCGGATGTGAAGAATCGGCGCGTGTTTGTGGAGAAGATTGACGCGGGACTGCCGGACGGATCGGCGATGGATGAAGAAGGGTTTGTTTGGAATTGCCGGTGGGGAGGGAAGGGGATCTTGCGGATTGCGCCAGGCGGCGAAGTCGTCGAGAAGATTGAGATGCCGGTGTCGAACGTGACGCACTGCGCGTTTGGCGGCGACGATGGGCGGACGCTGCTTGTTACGACTGCTTCGATGGGGGCGGAGTCTGAGGAGTTGGCGGGTTGTCTGTTTGCGATGCAGGTTCCGGTGCGGGGTGTGCCGATTGGGAAGTTTCGGATTTCGCAGGAGTGGGCGGAGCGGCTGGAGCGTCGAGAGTAGGGAAGAGATTGTTGGGATCGAATGCGGATTTGATTCTTTTTGCGAGTGTCCGTTCTGACGCTAGCGATTCGCTGAAGATTGCGCGATACGAAGCTTTGAATTGAATTGGCGCGGAAACGAGTTGTGCGCGGCCACCGAAGGAACGCGCGAGTGAGAGAATTTCTCGAGCGAAAAGGGAAACGAACGGGACGTCCGTTGGAGAGTGGGTTGTGTTTTCGCCGGACGGATCCGATTGCAATGACGTGGCGACCAGCATCGGACCCGAAGCGCGAGCGATGATTGCGAGCGGGAGTTTTGCCGCTGTGCCGAGAGATTGCAGCACCGTGGCGGCTTTGACGTGGTGCGCGGGTGGAATTGCGAGTTTGACGATAGCGGGAGAGGCGAAATCGTCGCGCCAGTGGGCGATGGATTCGCGCAGGCGGGCCGAGAGAGCGGCGAGCGTTGTGGGATCGTCGAGCATGTGCATATCGCCGGCCTGGGATTGCTCGGCGATTTCGGCGAGTTCGCGTTTGTAGCGGGCTAGCAAATCTTCGTTGCCGGAAAATTCTGCAAACAAATACCAGTGAGTGGCATCGAGTTCGGGGAGTGGTACGGCTCCGTTTGTGTGGCCGTTGAAGATGCGGGCGGCTTGCGCGTTTAAGACGTCGAGCGTCAACGGCGTCAGTGGAGAGTGGATGATTTTGTGACGTGCGGAGAGGGCGGCTTCGTGAGTTGGGGAATGCGGCGAGAAATCCTTGCGTCGCGTCGGGAATCGGGAAAGTGCGGAAATTGAGGCGCGTGATGACGGCGAGCGTGCCGCAGGAGCCGATGAGGAGTTTGTGGAGGTCGTAGCCGGTGACGTTTTTTACGACGCGGCCACCGGTTTTGATTTGCGCGCCGTTGCCGTCGATGAATTCGGCGCCGAGCAGGAAATCGCGCGGTGTGCCATAGGCATTGCGCAGTGGCGAATCGAGACCCGCGGCGATGGCGCCGCCGATGGTGGCTTGCGCGTAGTAGGGAACGAGGAGCGGGATAAATTGATTATGCTCGCGCAGCTTTGCGTTGAGTTTCGCGAGGGACATGCCGGCGCCGACGCTGACGGTGAGATCGGCAGGATCGTAGTGGGCGATTTCATCGAGCGCGGTCATGTCGAGCGCGACGTCGTAGCGCGTGGGCGTCGGCGCGCAGAAAAGTTTTGAGCGGGCACCGACGGGGATTATCGAGAGATTTTCTTTGGCGGCGAAGCGGACGATTTCTCCGGCTTGCTCGGCGGAAGCGGGCTTGGCGAATGCGGTCGGAGCGATGCCGTCGATGGCGTAAAGCTCGCGATTGGCGGCTTTGGCGACGAAGATGGCGTTGGCGCCGAGGACGGACTCGAGGCGAGTGATGGCGCTGTCGGTGACGGCACTCATGAGGCGGAGACTGGCGCGGGAGGAACGGGCACGGGCGCTGGTTCAGATTTTGGAGTTTGCACATGGTGCGGCTTAAGGCGCGTTTCGCCGCAGCCTTTATTGAGCGGGAAGATTTTGCCGGGATTCAGCGAGCACTTGGGATTGAAGGCGTCGTGGATGCGGCGCATGAAATCGAAATCGGCGTCATTGAAGAGGAGCGGCATGAGTTCGCTTTTTTCCATGCCGATGCCGTGTTCGCCGGTGAGGCTGCCGCCGACTTCGACGCAATAGCGAATGATTTCGGCGGAGGCTTGCATGGCGCGCTGGAATTGCGCGTTGTCGCGGAGATCGTAGAGAACGATGGGGTGGAGATTGCCGTCGCCGGCGTGGAAGACGTTGCCGATGTTGAAGCCGTATTGAGTGCCGATTTCCTGGATGCGGCGAAGCGTTTGCGGAAGTTTCGAACGGGGGATCACGCCGTCGAGCACGTAGATGCCGGAGGCGATGCGGCCGAGCGCGCCAAAGGAATTCTTGCGGCCTTTCCAGAGAAGATCGCGTTCTTTGTCGTCGCGGGCGACGCGGACTTCGCGGGCTTTGTGGGCGCGGCAGATTTCGTCGATGGCGGCGGATTGCGCGGTGACGGCTTCGAGCATGCCTTCGACTTCAATGAGGAGCACGGCGCCGGAATCCATGGGGAAGCCGGCGTGGATGTAGTCCTCGATGACGCGAAGGGTCCAGCCGTCGAGCATTTCGCAGGCAGAGGGCGTGATGCCGCGGGCGGTGATGTCGGCGACGGTTTCGCTGGCGTCGTCCACCGTTTCGAAAACGGCTAGGAGAGTTTTGATGGCTTCGGGCTTGCGCGTGAGTTTGACGGTGATTTCGGTGACGAGAGCGAGCGTGCCTTCGGAGCCGACGAAGAGGCCGGTGAGGTCGTAAGAGCAGGCGTCGCCTTGTTTGCTGCCGACGCGGACGATTTCGCCGCTGGGGAGGACGAGTTCGAGCGCGGTGACGTGATTGGTGGTGACGCCGCTGGCGAGCGTGTGCGGGCCGCCGGCGTTTTCGGCGACGTTGCCGCCGATGGTGGAAGATTTTTGGCTGGAGGGATCGGGGGCGAAGTAGAAGCCGGCGTGTTCGACGGCGCGGGTGATGTCGAGATTTACGACGCCGGGCTGGACGACGGCGCGTTGATTTTCGAAATCGAGTTCAAGGATGCGATTCATGCGGGAGAAGACGAGCATGAGTCCGCCGGAGCGGGCGAGCGCGCCGCCGGAGAGTCCGGTACCGGCGCCGCGGCCGAGGATGGGGATGTTGTGCTGGTTCGCGATGCGGACGATTTCGGAGACTTCGGCGGTGGTGGAAGGGAAGACGACGAGATCGGGGCGGCCTTTTTCGACGGAACCGTCGTACTCGTAGAGGATGAGATCTTCGGGGCGGGAGAGGACGGCTTGATTGCCGAGAAGCTTTTCGAGCGCGCGGACGAGGTCGCGGGGTTGCGTGGCGTTTGTTGGGGCGTGGGGCACAGTGGGATTAGGTTAGCGCAGATGGGGAGCGGAGGGGAGATGACTCGGGGGTATATTGAGGAAGAGTTATCGGGATTGAATAGCGTGCTTTTGGTTCCGTGGAGTGAGGGCTCTACGACGATAAACGCTACCTACCATTGAAAGCACTTGTCTGGGTACGGCGTTAAGCGCGTTTGGTGAGTCCATCGCGCCAAGCGATTACTTCGAGTTCACTCCGGACTGCGTCTTCAACGGGAACTACAGGGTGCACCTGGAAAACAAATGATGGAAGCATCGAGCAAAACTTGTGGATCGTCAGCGGATTGTCGCATTCCATTAACATATGCCCGCCCCACTCGCCTACGCGAATTACGAAAAACTCGATCTTGAAATTGTCTGGCGCCTTCCACTGACCGAACACCTCTAGGATTCGCTTCTGGGCGTTCTCATACTCTAAGGGCGATCCTTGTGGTCGTTCGAACCAGCTAATTACGTATTTCATTTTCTTCTCCGGTTCTGCAAAAGCTGTGACCGATGACGGTCGGATTGAAAATCGACAGGAAGCGGCCCTCAATCACTGCGTGATATTTGAATCGGCCTCTGACAGTAACATCATCGGTGATTTCTTGTTAGGTTAAGTACAGGACGGTTTTTGACAGATCGTCCGACCTGATGTGCCGTCTCGAGTTTCCAGTCACGGCATTGACCGAGTACTGGGCGATCTATCAGCCATTCAGCTAGGCTATTCACATCGATTGAAGGAAGGTGTCATGGACGCACTGAGAGAAAAGCGCAGGTCGTTTCTGTTCGCGTTAGGGGCAGTCGGAATCGGCCGAGCGTTGCCGTCGGGCACGCATCAGACTCCGTCCGATGCGGCGCAGGGATTTGTGCGGGGCCCCTCGGAAGGCGAGCACCTTATCCACTTTCGTGACCACGGCAACATTTACATTAAAGCGGGAGTCGCGACAGGGTCAGCCAATCTTGCCTTTGGGACTCAGCAAGTCACACAGGGTGCTGGGATTCCGACTCACCGCCACCTCCGTATGGATGAATCTTTTTACGTGTTGGAAGGCAGCGGGACCGCGACGTTGAACGATAAGCCGCATACTTTTGAGAAGGGCGGCTCCATATTCATTCCCAGAGACACTTGGCATGGGTTCTCAAATCCTGATCACGAACTGCTGTTGCTTTGGATCATGACTCCCGCTGGATTGGATGAATTTTTTCGTGAAACCTGTAGTCCACTAGGCATGCCACCGAAACAGCTAAGCCGAGAGCAAATCCGCGAAATCGCTTTGAAGTACGGTACTGAGTTCAAATAGTCTTGTCGCGTTCTCAAGTCCCAATAAGTCGCGTTACCGGACAAGTGCTTTTGGACGGAGCCACACTTTACCGGACAAGTGCTTTTGGCCGGAATCCACTTTGCCGGGAACGGCGTCTACCAAGCATGGATGCGGGCCGTGGCGGCAGCCACTCTTGGATTGTCCATCGGGCTAAAGAGAGTCAGGGGTAAGAGCGGAGTTGAGGTTAGGCTGACATCGTGCGGACCTGGGGCGCAGTGGTGGTGCGCCCGTACGATAGGGCCGATAAGATTTGAGGATGGGCGGTGTGGCGCCTAAACGGTTTTACGGTTTACGTTCGAAAAATTCGTAGGCGGTTTGTTCAGCAGCACCATGACTGTCTACGGTCAATACAGTGGTGAGAATTTTTCGCTCTGAGCCAAGCTTCATGACGCGGGTCGTTACCGAGTCGCCGTTCGGAGAATGCCGTTTGATGGTGAACACCAATCGAGTGCCGTCAATGTCGCCCCACTCAACGCTAGCAGTGTAGGTACTTCCCGAGACAGTCTCGGTGGCCTCTGGCCCGCCGACGGTCAAATCGAACACTAAGTCTTGAGGACTATGATTCGTTTCCGACTTTATTTCGACGTGCAGTTTCGGCTCGTGATGCTCGATGGTCAAAGTCATACTCTTTGGTGCGGGGAGTTCTTTGTCGAAGCGGCTTGACCGCGTATCCAATTGCCAGGTCCCGCTAAAGTCGGGTTTTGCCGACTCCGCAAACGCAACACTGCCGACCGCAGCAAGAATGCAGATCGCAAGAGCAGTCTTCAAGGTGCCTCCTCCAGACGCCAGTATGTCATTTCCTTTCAACATGGCTGATCCGCGTGAATTGTATATTCGATAGCCTGATTTGGAGCGTTTTTTTCGTTTACGCGGGGTTACTGATAACGTCGAGAGGTAGCTTCGAACGAGTTCCACCTTTTTGGTTGAAGGCTGAGGGTAGGTATCCAGGGGTGGTCTCGGGCCTGACGTGTTGGAATGGCGGGTGTGTTAACGTAGCGCGAAAGTCGCGGTACTGAATGGGACGCAAGAGTTGGACCAAGGAGCGTTTTGATGCCGAGAGCGCGGGTGTTTGCGACTAGGCCGTTGTTTCCGGCGGCGCAGCAGATTTTGAAGGCGGACTGCGACGTGGAGTATTGGACGCAGGCGGAACGGATTTCGAAAGAGGAGTTGTTGCGGCGGGTGAAGGATAAGGATGGGCTGGTGTGTTTGCTGACGGAGAAGGTGAACGAGGAGTTGCTGCGGGCGGCGCCGAAATTGAGGATTGCGGCGAATGTGGCGGTGGGATTCGACAATATTGATTTGCCGGCGTGCACGAAGCGCGGCGTGGTAGCGACGAATACGCCGGGAGTGTTGGACGAGACGACGGCGGATTTTGCGTGGACGCTGATGATGGCGGTGGCGCGGCGGATTGGTGAGGGCGAGGCGCTGGCGCGGTCGGGAATGTGGAAGGGATGGGATCTGGATCAGTTGGTGGGGACGGATGTGTGGGGGAAGACGCTGGGCATCGTGGGATTTGGGCGGATCGGCAGGGCGATGGCGCGGCGGGCTGCGGGATTTCAGATGAAGGTTTTGTATACGGATGCGGTGCAGGCGCCGACGGATGTGGAGACGGAGTTGAAGGCGGAGTATCGGGATTTGAATGCGCTGCTGGCTGAGTCGGATTTTGTGAGCGTGCATGTGCCGCTGACGGAGGAGACGCGCGGGATGTTTAATGGCGGCAGGATGTCGCGGATGAAGCCGACGGCGTATTTGATTAATACATCGCGCGGACCGGTGATTGATGAAGCAGCGCTGGTGTATGCGCTGGAGAGCGGGAAACTGGCGGGGGCGGCGCTGGATGTTTATGAGCAGGAGCCGTTCATTCATTCGGGATTGAAGAGGCCGAATGTGGTGCTGGCGCCGCACATTGCGTCGGCGTCGCTGGAGACGCGGACGAAGATGGCGGTGATTGCGGCGGAGAATGTGGTGGCGTTTTTTAAGGGGAAGAAGCCGGGGAGTATGTTGAATCCGGAGGCGTGGAAGAGGAGTTGAGGGGCGTAGAGGTTTGCATGCGCCGATGTTGGTCGGTAGCGCATTGGTTGAGGTCCTTCGGCCTCCTGCGGAGGCGCTCAGGATGACATATTTTTTTGAGGCGGTGAGTGGCGGTTGGTGCGTTGGTCGGGAGTTTTTTATGGCGGAATTGAAGGCGTTAGCCCGCCAAATTTTTCACGAAACATTACGGGCGATTGATATTCCTGCGGCGATGCAGCGGAAACTGTGGCGCGACGGGACGGTTTTGCATTGTGGGGATGAGTTGGTGATGGAGTTGGGTGGGTTTTCGCGCGTGTGCGTGGTGGCGATTGGGAAAGCGGCGCATGCGATGGTGGAGGGGTTGGCGGCGGTTGTGGCGGGATTTTGCGGCGGCGATTGCGATGTGAAATTTGGCGGGATTGTTAGTGCGCCGACTGCGCCTGAGCGGAGCGCGGTCGATGGGCTGCGATATTTTGTGGGCGGGCATCCGATTCCGAATCAGGCGAGTCTGGATGCGGGGCGCGCGATTCTGGAGGAGTTGCGATCGTGCGATGAGCGGACGCTGGTGGTGTTTCTTTTGTCGGGCGGGGGATCGGCGCTGGTGGAATTGCCGATCGATTCTGCGCAGACGTTGGAGGATGTGCAGGGTTTCTATTCGGCGCTGGTCACTTGTGGGGCGCCGATTGCGGATTTGGGCACGGTGCGGCGGCATTTGTCGGCGGTGAAGGGCGGAAGGTTGGCGGCGGCTGCGGGGCGCGCGACGAAAATTACGCTGGCGGTGAGCGATGTGCCGAAGCGGCAGGAGGCGGCGCTGGCGTCGGGGCCGACGATTCCTGATCCGACGACGGTGCGCGATGCGATGGATGTGATTACGAAGTATGAGTTGCGGGCGCGGCTGCCTCGGCGCGTTTGCGAGTGGATCGATGCGGGGCGAGATGAGCGAGACGCCGAAGTCGGGAGAGGCGGCGTTTCATAACGCGCATTTTTCGCTGCTGCTGGGGATGGATGATTTGTTTCATCCGGCGCATCGGGCGGCGGAGGCGCTGGGATTTATCACGTGCTGCGATAACTCCGACGGACGATTGGCCGGTGGTGGATGCGGCGGAGTTTTTGTTGAAGCAGTTGGAGGAGTTTGCGGCGATGCATGCGCGGGAGGCGCGTGGCGCTGATTGCGGATGGGGAAGTGAGTTCGCCGGTGACGGGGCCGGGAATTGGCGGGAGGAACGCGGCGTTTGTGCTGGCTTGCGCGGAGAGGATTGCGGGGAAGCGGGTGGCGGTGTTGAGTTGCGGGACGGATGGGATCGATGGGAATAGTTTTGCGGCGGGGGCGGTGGCGGATGGTTTTACGTTGGCGCGGGCGGGCGAGTTGGGGATGGATGCGGGGGAATTTTTTAGGGCGAGCGATGCGGGGACGTTTTTTGCGCAGTTGGATGATGCGGTGGTGACGGGGCCGACGGGGAATAATTTGAGGGATTTGAGGGTGTTGTTGGCGGAGTGAGGGCGGGCGTAGTCGTGATGGTGCTTTGTTGCTGCGACGACGGACGAGTTTTGAGTAGGACTGAACGCTGAGATCCTTCGGCGGCCCGCGGCCGCCTCAGGATGACAGCGGTTCTAATGTTTATGTTTCAGGCGATGGTGGCGCTTTGCGCCACCATCGCTTTTTATTTAGTGTTGCGGCTGTGGTTGGGCGGGAAGGCGGGATTCCATGGATTTTAGTTGCTTGGACATTTGTTCGATTAGCTCTTCGAGATGATCCAGGCGGTTGGTGATTGCGGGGCTCGCGTTGCTTCCGCTTTCAGGCGATGAACCTTCGTCATCGTCGGCTTGCGCTTCCTCATCTTCACTTTGGTCGGCGGGCTTTTTCTTTTTGGCTTGCTTGGGTTGCTGGAGGCGTTCGATTTGGTCTTTGATTTCGGGCGTCATTTCGATGCTGAGGTCGTCGCGCTTGAGTAGGGCTTCGAGCGCGGGGACGGC
Organism: uncultured Acidobacteriota bacterium; assembly: GCA_963785605.1. GTDB lineage: Bacteria > Acidobacteriota > Terriglobia > Acidiferrales > UBA7541 > Acidiferrum. The sequence goes on from CAWAWE010000002.1 coordinate 432,280, forward strand.
GCTGGCGTCGCCGCGCGCGCCGAGTGCGTGGATCACGGACCAGCGGATGTTGAAGTAGGGCTCATTGAGGTAAGACGCGATCTGTTGCGTGAGCTCTTTGTTCTGTTTGTCGAGGCGCGCGAGGCTGGCGATTGCGGCGCTGCGGGAGTCGATGGCTTTGCCAGGTTTTGACCAATCGGTGAGTAGCGGGACGGCTTTGTCGTTGCCGAGGTAGCCGAGTGAACGGAGCGCGTAGATGCGGAGGAGGTCGTCGGGGGAGTCGCTGGTGACGGCGGCGGTCAGAACGGGGAGTGCGTCGGCGGATTTTGTGCGGCCCAGAGCTTCGAGAGCGGCGGCGCGCGCGCGATACGAACTGTCGTTCGCGGCGATGGATTGGAGTTTGGCGGGGAGGTCGGCATTGTCTTTGAAATTGCCGAGGCTGGTGACGATGTGGTTGCGGATGACGGGCTCTTTGTTGGTGTCGAGCGCGGCGAGTAGATGCTTCAGCGCGGATGCGGCCGCCGATTTTGCCGAGAGCTTGGGCGGATAGGACGCGCATGCCCCAGAAGGGGTCTGAGTTCAGGGAGGCGGAGAGAGCGGCAACGACCTCGTCGTCGTTTTTGATTTTGCTCAGGGCGATCGTGGCGTCGGCGCGGTCAGATAGTTCGGTGGCGTGTTGGAGCTGGTAGAGCCATTCTTTCTTTTCCTTCTTGAACTTGACGCTCTTCAAGAGGTAGTTGCCCTTGTCGAAGAGGACCATGAGCGGGGCGGAGTCGGAGGGGTAGGTGAAAGTTTCGGCGGCTTTGGAGACGTTGGCGGTGTAGAGCTTGGGGCCGCTGGCGGTGGTGATTTCGACGTCTACAGGAGCGGAGAAGATGCCGACATTGCTCTCGACTTTTTGCGTTTGTTTGACGGTGAGAGCGACCTGGTGTTTCTCGGAGTCGTAGGTGTAGGCGAGATCGAATTTTGGAGCGCCGGCGCTGTAGATCCATTGCTGGAAGAACCGATCGACGTTGACGTGCGTGGTTTCTTCGATGGCTTTGATGAGATCGGGCGTGACGACATTTTTGCCGCGATTGACTTCGAGATAGTGCTTGATGCTGCGCCAGAAGGCGTCGTCGCCGAGTTGATGGCGGAGCATGTAGAGAACCCAGCCGCCTTTACCGTAGGCGTTGTCGTCGAATTCCTCGGACTGATCGAAACTGCGGCGGACGATGGGCTTGTCGTAGAGGCCGGAGCTGGCGATCCAGTTGCGTTCGGTCCACCAGAGATTGTAGGAGGCCGTATCTTTGCCGTAGTGAGATTCGGTCCAGACGGTTTCGAAAAATGTGGCGAAGCCTTCGTTGAGCCAAATATTCGCCCAGTCTTTGCAGGTGACGAGATCGCCGAACCATTGGTGGGCGAGTTCGTGAGAGATCAGGTCGTCGGTGTTGGTGGGATATTCGGGAATGAGTCTGGGATCGCGGAGGGAGTCGGCGGTGTTGGTGGTGGCGCTGGAATTTTCCATGCCGCCGGCGACGAAGTAATCGACCATGACTTGCGCGTATTTTTCCCAAGGGTAGTCGACGCCAATTTTCTTGTTGAAGAGCTCGATCATCTGCGGCGTGCGCTCGTAGTTGGGGAGTAGGCGGTCGCCGCGGCCTTTGGGGGCGTAGTAGGTGAGCGGGAGATTGCGGAGCGATTGCTTCGCTTCGTCGAATTCGCCGGCGACGGCGGTTTGGAGATAGGTGGAGCTGGGCTGCGATTCGCGCCACGTCCAGATTTTCTGGTTGTTGGCGGCGTCGGTGACGCTGATAAGTTTGCCGTTGGAGACGGTAATCCAGGATGACGGGACGGTCATGATGGTTTCGGTGGTGAGGCGATCGTTGGGGTAGTCGTAGGTCGGCAGATAGTAGCGGGTGTCTTCGGATTCGCCTTGGGTCCAGATTTCGATGGGCTGCTTCGGATAATTTTTGTCGGGAAGGATGAAGTACATGCCTTTGTTCGGCTTGGCTTCGTAGCGGATTTCGATTTCGAATTTGTCGCCGACTTTGGGAGTGCCGGGGAGGGAGACAAGTAGCTTGGCGGCGGTGGTTTCGAATTTGGCGGAGGATTTGTTGACGGTGACACTTTGGATGGTGAGGCCGACGGAGTCGAAAGAGAGGCGGGTGGTGTTTTCGCGGAGGATGGAGACGGAGTGGGTGACGTCGCCGATGACTTTGCGCTGGTCGATGTCGAATTTCAAATTGATCTTGGAGTGTTGGAGGTCGTAGTCGCGGGTGCGTGCGTAGGGTTCGTCGGCGCGGAGAGGAAGGGAGAGCAGTAGCGCGAGTGCGAAGGCGAGCGCGCTTATTGCCACGCGGAATTTGAAGCGAGTGCGATTTGTCGAGGTAGCCGCGTTACGCGATGATTCGATCATTCCGATTTATCTCCAAAATTCTTGTTAGACGAAAAATTTATTTGGGCCGAGCGCTACGCGAGCGCACACATTTGTATGTGTGCGGTCTTACGACTTAGACCGCAACTCACTGCGAAATCGAACCGGACTGGCTGGCGTTTGGAACTGGTACGCGAGCAAAGAGGTCGTATCGACGTCGGGGCAGCGAGGCCGCTTACAACAGAACTTCGCCACTTTGGTTGCTGGACTCTACCATTTTAGACGTAAACGGGTCAGTTCGGTTACCGGTGTATCCGGCTGAATGTAAAGAGCTTGCCCTGCGAGGCGCGGGGCACTAAGATGCGGCCAATTTCCCAATGCACCGACCGATGTTGCTCTCAATAACAAAACGCCGGCGGGACGCCAGCGCTACCAAAGCAGTTCGAATCAGTTGGTTTCAGTGTGAGTTTCGAGGAGGTCCCATGCGAAATGGATTTAGAGTTTTTGGTTTCGTGATTGCGGCAGCGTGCACATTGTTGTTCGCGGCGATGCCGGCGACGGCGCAAATCGGGAAATCTGTTCCGGTGCCTGCGGGTTCGGATGCAGACCATGCGCTAACGGAAATCAACGCGACGACCGATCCGGCGCAGAAACTGGCTCTCATCGATAAGTTCGCCGCGAAGTGCTCAGGGTGACATGGCGATCGTGGTTGACGACACCTACGTGAACTATTACCTCGCGGCGAAAAATTACGACAAAGCATTCGAGTATGGCGACAAGTTGTTTGCACTCGACCCCGACAATTTTGCGAACGCGGTGAACATGGTGCGCGCGGCGCAGGAAAAGGGAGACACCGACAAACTGTTCTCGTACGGCGCGAAGGCCGCGGATATCTTGAAGCGCTACAAAGTATCTTCGGCACCGAGACGACGAGAAAAAGCGGAATCTGGAAAACGCGCATGACAATACGGTTTACGTGCAGCAACTGATTTTCAACGGCGCGTACCAGACGCAGGATCCGACGAAGCGGGCAGCGGAGTTGGTGCAGTTCGCTCAGATGTTTCCGGATTCGCCATACGCGGATCAGGCGATGGGAGTGGCGGCGGCTTCGTACCGGCAGACTCAGAACACGGCGAAGATGATCGAGGTTGCCAACGGATTGCTGGCGAAGGATCCAAACAATGTAGGGATGCTGCTGTTGCTGGCGGATTATTACAGCGAGAAGGGAGAGCAGCTTGATAAGGCGGAAGCGGATGCCAAGAAGGCGACGGCGGTGCTCGCGGATGCGAAGAAGCCGGAGGGCGTGACGGATGAGCAGTGGCAGCGGCAGGTTTCCCTGCAAAAGGGACTGGCGCTGAGCGCGCTCGGGCAGGTCAACATTCAGAAAAAGGCCAACGCTGCCGCGGTCGAAAATCTGAAACAGGCGTCGCCGCTGCTCAAAGCGGATGCAGGCAGTTACGCGCGGAATCAGTACCGGCTGGGATACGCACTGCTGAATCTGAAGAAGGTGGCTGACGCGAAGCAGGCATTTACGGAAGCGGCGTCGGTGGAGAGCCCGTACAAGCAGCCGTCGCTGGACAAGCTGAAGGCGATGGCGGGGGCGACGCGGGCGAAGTCGTGAGCGACGACATGCCAGGAGACAGCTCAAGATCTGGCGATCTTGCGGACATGGGGCGCAGCGTGCTGCGCCCCTAAACATTTTGGGCGATTCAACCTGAGCGGAAGGATCTAGAATCGTAGGGGATAGCTGAAGCATCCAATGGCTTGCCTGCGGGCAGGACGCAGGGGGAGAAGATTAATGACAACAGAGATTGCGACATTTGGCGCCGGGTGTTTTTGGGGCATCGAGGCCGCATTCAGCCGTATACCGGGCGTGATCGAAGCGGTATCGGGTTATAGCAACGGCCACACGGAGAACCCCACGTACAAGGACGTTTGCACGGATGAAACGGGGCACGCGGAAGTTGTGCAGGTGACGTACGACCCCGCGACGGTGAGTTTCGAAAAGCTGCTGGACGCGTTTTGGGCGATGCACGATCCGACGCAGGTGAATCGGCAGGGGCCGGACTTTGGCTCGCAATATCGGACGGCGATTTTCTTTCATACGCCGGAGCAGGAGGCGACTGCGAAGAAGGTGAAGGCGGAGTTGAACGCGAGCGGGAAGTTCAAGAAGCCGATCGCGACGGAGATTACGAAGGCGGGCACGTTTTATCGCGCGGAGGAGTATCACCAGAAGTATTTGGAGAAGCGTGGGGCGACGTCGTGCCACTTTTAATTTGTAGCTGACTCAGAAGAAAAACGCCGGCAAGATGCCGGCGCTACCAAACCGGCGCTGAGTGGGGAGCTAGAGGCTCTTTACCGGCGCCGGTTCTGTTTGTGGCGCCAGCGTGGGTGCTGCTAAGGCTTCTCGGATCTTTGCGATCAGAGACGAGCGCGTGAACGGCTTAGAGAGCATCGGGTGCTGAGGGCGATCCTGGTTTTGCGATTCGACGGCGTACTCGGAATAGCCGGACATGAGCAGGATTTTTGTGCCGGGGCGAACGGACGGCAGCCGGGCTGCCAGTTCGCTGCCGCCCATTTTTGGCATTACCACATCGGTCAGGACCAGATCAATTTTGTCTGGATGACGCCGCAATAGATCGATCGCTTCGAGCCCATTGCGCGCGCGCAAGACAGAAAATCCCGTCATCGTGAGAAATTCGCAGGCAAGGTCACGGACATCATTTTCATCTTCGACGACAAGGATGGTTTCGTGTCCGCGTGCAATTTCCGCGGGCTTGTCCTCCGCGTCGTGGCGTGAAGCACGCTCCAACGCTTTCGGAAGATAAATCTCGAATGTGGCGCCTTCGCCGATCGCGCTCTCGACCCACACAAAACCGCCGCTTTGTTTTACGACGCCGTAAACGGTTGCCAAACCGAGTCCCGTGCCTTTACCGACTTCTTTCGTGGTGAAGAACGGTTCGAAGATGTGCGCCTTGGTCTCGGCGGACATACCTGTCCCGGTGTCGGACACGGAGAGCAACACGTACTCACCCGGAAGCATGGGGGCGCGTTGCTGCGCTTCGGCTTTGCTCATAACAACGTTGCGCGTCCGGACAGTAATTGTTCCGCCGTTGGGCATGGCGTCGCGTGAATTCACGACCAGGTTCATCAGGACTTGCTCGATTTGGCCGGGATCGGCTTTCACTGGAGCGAGCTTCGGTTCGGGCGTGAAAACATATTCGATGTCTTCGCCGATAAGGCGGGGAAGCATTTTGCCGAGGTCGGTGACGATCGCATTCAGGTCGAGAACACGAGGCTGCAAGACTTGCATGCGGCTGAAGGCGAGAAGTTGCCGCGTCATCGTGACGGCTCTGCCAGAGGCTTTCTGAATCTGGTCGAGGCTGTGACGTTGTGAGTCTTCCAGCGAGCCGCGATCGAGGAGCAGGTCGCTGTGGCCGCGAATGATCGTCAGCAAATTGTTGAAGTCGTGGGCCACGCCACCGGCGAGGCGGCCGACGGCTTCCATCTTGTGCGCCTGGCGCAGGCGCTCTTCGAGAGCTTTGTGCTCGGATTGCGATTTCCGCATGTTGTCGCGCATGCGGTCGAATGCGGCGGTGACTTCGGCGACTTCGTCGCCGGTGGTGACTTCGAGCGGGTAGGCGAAATCGCCGCGTTCGAGGGCGTAGACGCCACCGACAAGATTTTCGAGCGGCCGCGTGAACGTGCCGGAGATCAGGAAGACAAGTACGCTGCCACCGAGGACGCTGAGAACGCCGAGGCCGATGAGCACGCGGTTGAGGTCGCGCAGAAAGGATGTGGCGCGATCGAGCGATTTGAAAATGCTGAGGGTGACGCTGGCGTCGCCGTTGTCGGACAGAGCGACCGTCGATACCAGGAAGCGTTCGCGGCCGAGTTGAATTTCCTTCGCGGTGAGCTGGCCGCCGGAATAATTGCGGCACAAAACCTCGAGATCACTTTTTTGTTGGGCGTTGAGCGTGGAAGCAACGAGTACGCCACCGTCGAAATAGGCGATGTCGCCGGTGACGATGTTGCTGAAATCGTGCGCGGCGCGATCCTGGATTTCGTGGCCGATAACGAGGAAGCCTAGTGTTGAGCCGGCACCGGGAGCACCGAAATAGATCGGTTGCACCCATGTTTCATAGAGGTGGCCGCTGCCGAACCACCAGCCGCGATCTTCGCCGGTGTCGAGCGATTTGCGGAGCAGAACCTGTGCGTCGGTTTGAGACAAGCCGCCGGTCTTCGTTCGGAGAGCGGCGATATTTCCGGCGCGGTCGGCCATGAGAAGGAGATCGGCGCCGCTCATGCGCCAGACTTCTGCTGAACCGTCCTGAATCGTGGCGGGGTCATGCGTGGTCATCAGGGCGCGAATATTGGGGAGGCCGGCGAGCAACTGAGCCGAGCGCGCAAGCGATTCGCGGCGCTGACGCTCAAAGCGACGGTAGTTGTTGACGGAATTTTCGAGATCGACGCGAATATCGTCGCGGATGCGCTTTTCAACGCTGTAGCTGACGGTGAAGAGGGTAGCGGCGGTCAGGCCAGCGGAAACGGCCAACAACGAGATGAGAAACTTGGTGCGGAGCCGAATTTTTCTCATCGCGAAGCCGAACCCGTTTAGGTGTGCCTGATATGAAGGAGTGGCTTGGTTGGACCAGCACCCTCCAATATGAAGTTAACAAGTGTTTTGAGCGGCAGGAGCGCGCTGTTCGCGGGAATGTCGAAACGGAAACAGTACCTGGGGCCAGTAATGGCTTGGGTACATCAAGTGGGGGCAGCGCCTCGGCGGTTGGCGAAAGCTTGAGGCGTCAGACCTGCAAAACATCGCCTTCGCGCGCGACGATTTCGTAGAGAACGGGATTCACGAAGAAGCCGAGGAGCAGGCGCGAAAGAAGGCCGGCGACGACGACGATCGCGAATGGTTTTTGCGTGTCGCTGCCGACACCGGTGGACATCGCGGCGGGGAGCAGGCCGAGGCAAGCGACGAGCGCGGTCATCATGATGGGGCGGAGACGGAGAAGGGAAGCGTCGCGCGTGGCGTCGCGGATTGTCGAGCCTTCGAGGCGAAGTTTGTTGATGTAGCTGACGAGGATGACGGCGGTTTCGACCGAGACTCCGAGCAATGCGAGCAGGCCGAGACCGCTGGAGACGCTGAACGGAACGTGGAGGAGTTTCAGCGCGATCAATGCACCGACGGGTTCGGTCAGGACGACGCCGAGTGCGATCGTAACGGGGAATTTGAAGTTGCCATACAGCGCGAACAGAATCAGGAAGATCAAGAAAATCGCGAGCGGGCCGATGATGTAGAGCTGCTGCTTGGCTTCGATCAATTCGCTGTATTCGCCGCCCCAATCGAGATGGTAGCCCTCGGGAAGGCTGACGGATTTTGTAACGGCGCGTTGCCCGGCCTGGACGATGCCTTCGAGGTCGCGTCCCGTGACCGAAAATTGAATGCCGATGTAGCGCGAATTGTTTTCGCGATAGATGAAGGATGCGCCGCTCTGTTCCTTAATGGTTGCAAGTTCGGAGAGCGGGATTTGCTGGCCGTTCGGCGTCGGCACGAGCAGATTGCCGATTTGCTGCGCGTTCGAACGATATTGCGGCTCCATGCGGACGACGAGGTCGAAAAGTTTTTCGCCTTGAATGACTTGCGTCGCGGCTTGGCCGCCAACTGCGGTCTGGACGACCATTTCGGCGTCGGAGACATTGATTCCGTAGCGCGCAATTTTGGGACGGTCGATGTCTACGATCAAGCTGGGCTGGCCGAGTTCGCGGACGACGGTGAGCTCCGTGAATCCCGGCGTGCGATCGAGTACGTTGCGAATTTCGACGGCCTTTTTCTCGAGCACGTCGAGGTCGGGGCCGAAGACTTTTACCGCTAGCGCGGATTTCAGGCCGGTGAGCGCTTCGTCTACTGCGTCTTCGGCGGGTTGCGTGAAATTGAAGATCACGCCGGGGTAGGCGTCGAGTTGTTTCTCGACGTCGCGGCTCAATTGTTCTTTTGTGTGAATCGAGCCGGAACTCCAGGTTTTGTCGTCGTACGGTTTGAGGCCGACGTAAAACTCGCAATTGAAGAAGCCGGTGGGATCGGTACCGTCGTCGGGGCGGCCGAGTTCGGAGCCGACGACGGTGACCATCGGATATTTGATGAGCACGTTGCGGACTTGCGGCGCGAATTTGGCGGCTTCGTCGAAGCCGATGGTGTAAGGCATCGTGGCGCGGACCCAAAGCGCGCCTTCGTCGAGATGCGGGAGAAATTCGCCGCCGATGAGCGGAACGAGGAGCAGTGTGCCGCCGAAGATCAAGAGCGCAACGATCACGGTGACTTTGGGATGGTCGAGGCACCAGACGAGACGGCCGGCGTAGCGATCGCGAATCCAGTTGTAGACGTGATTTTGCTTTTCTTTGACGGGTCGCTTGAACCAGTACGAAACGATCACAGGAACGAACGTCAGAGTGAACACGAGAGCGCCGAGGAGAGCGAACGCCATCGTGTCGGCCATCGGATGGAAGAGCTTTCCCGATGGGCCGGTGAGCGCGTAGATCGGCAAGTATCCGGCGATGATGACGGCGACGGAGTAGAAGATGGGGCGATCGACGTCGCGCGCGGCGTGCAGGATGACTTCGTGTAGGTCGTAGTCGGTGCCGTGGCGCTCGGAGAGCTCGCGGTAAATATTTTCGACCATCACGATGGTGCCGTCGATGATGATGCCGAAGTCGATGGCGCCGATGGAGAGCAGGTTGGCGGCTTCGCCGGTGGCGTGAAGGAAGATGAAGGCGAAGAGCAACGCGAGAGGAATTGTGAGCGCGGCGATGACGGCGGCGCGGAAGCTGACGAGGAAGAAAAGTAGCACGAGAAAGACGAGGATCATGCCGCTGAAAAGGTTGTGCTCGACGGTGTCGGTGGTGACGCGAACGAGATCGCTGCGATCGTAGTAGGGATGAACTTTTACGTCGGGGGGTAGAACGCTGCGATTAATTTCGTTGGTTTTCTGTTCGACGCCTCGAAGCACGTTCTGCGTTTGCTCGCCGCGGCGCATGAGGATGACGCCTTCGACGGCGTCATCGTTGTTTTTCGTTTTGTCTTGAAAGCCGAAGATGCCGAGGCGCGGCGCGTTGCCGATCACGACGGTGCCGACGTCCTTCACGCGCACTGCCACGCCGTTGTTGCTGCCGACGACGACTTCGCCGATGTCGTCGGTGGATTTGAGCAGGCCGAGGCCGCGGACGTAGTAGAACTGCCCGCCTTGCGTGTAGAAGCCGCCGCCAGTGTTGGCGTTGTTCGATTGAATCGCGTTGAAGACGTTTGCGACGGATTGATGGAAATTGTAGAGGCGCGCGGGATCGAGCAGAACGTGATACTGCATTGTCGGGCCGCCGAAGCCGGAATCGTCGGCGACGCCGGGAACGCTGCGGTAAGCGCGCTCGATGATCCAGTCTTCGAAAGTGTGAAGCTCCATCGGCGAGCGGTCGGGGCTGTCGATGACGTAGCGATAGACGAGGCCGCTCGGACTGAAGAGCGGCGCCATGCTTGGAGTGACGCCGCTGGGAAGTTGCGCGTCGGCGATGCGTTGGAACACGACGTTGCGCGCGAAGTAGGGTTCTGTGCCTTCGTCGAAGGTGAGGATGACGTCGGAGAGACCGTAGAGCGAGATGGAACGCATCACGCGAAGATTTGGCGTACCGTTCATCGCCAGTTCGAGCGGCAGCGTTGTGAGGCGCTCGACTTCTTCGGCGGCGTGGCCCGGCCATTGCGTGATGAGCTCGACCATCGGCGGGGAGAGATCGGGGTAGGCGTCCACCGGCATGCGCTGGAACGAGACGGCGCCGGCGACGACGATGAGCAGCGTGAACATCAGCACGACGAAGCGCTGCTTGAGGGCGAATTGGACGATGCGATGGATCATTGGGCTGTTGGTGTCGCGCCTAGTGCTGCAAAGAATTTTTGAACTGCAGGAACAAGCTGCCGTTGCCGATGACGTGCTCGCCTTCTTTTAAGCCGTCTTGAACGAGCGTGCGGCCGTCTGAGTTGTCTCCGATTTTCACGGTGCGACGGGCGAATTTATTTTTATCGGTTTGGACGTAGACGAATGGCTCGTTTTCGGAGTCGCGCAGGACCGATGCATCGGGAACGGTCAGCGCATCCGCCAAAGCGCCCGCGTGGACGCTCGCTGCGACGTACATGTCTTTCTTCAATTTGGATTGCGGGTTCTGCGTGACGATGCGCGCTTGCAAGGTACGCGTATTGGGGTCGAGCGCGTCGGCGATATACGAAATTTTTCCGTGAAAGGTGTCAGGGTAGGAGTCCGTCGTGATTTCGACGTTGTCTCCGACGCGGACGTAGGCCATGTCGCTCTGATAGACGTTGACGAGCACCCACACGGTGCTCATGTCGGAAATGGTGTAGCACTGCGTCGAGCCCGCTTGCAGGAGTTGGCCCGGGCCGACGAGAAGCTCGGTGATTTGGCCTGCGACGGGCGCGGGGACGGGAATTTGTCCGGTGTTTTTTGGCGGCTCTTTCATCAGAGCTTCGGGATCGCGGATGCCGAGGGCGCGAAGCCCGTCGGCGGCGGCTTCTTGATCTGCAAGAGCTTGAGCGCGATCGGATTCGGCTTGTTGCAGGTCGCGTTCGGCGATGGCTTTGTGTTCGAGCAAATCTTTTGCGCGCTCGTAATTTTTGTCAGCGAGTTGGAAGGCGCTCACTGCTTTCAGGTATGCGGAGCGAGCCGTCGAGTAGTCGGGGCTCGTGACTGTGAGCAGCGTTTGGCCGGCGTGAACGTTTTGCCCCGGCTGAGCGATGATTTCCTGAACCGGGCCGCCGACGGCGCTGAAGACGGGCGTCGTTTTGAACGCGTTGTAGGCGACGGCACCGGTCAAACGTAGTGTGCGCGGAACTTTGGATTTTTCGACGGTGACGACTTGCACGTGAGCCATCTGATCCTGCGGAATGGAAAACAGATCGGCGGTATCGTTTTTGTTTTCGCCGGTGGAGTACGAAGTCATCTTGGCTTCGTCCTCGGCCTCGCGTGAATTGCAGCCAGCAGAGAGCAATGTGAATCCGAGCGCGATCACCGAAATGCTCGAGCAGCAAGCAATAGACAAGCGCGATCGATGCAATCGACCAAGCGGATTGCGAACACGAACGTTCATGGCAGGTCCCTCGTTCCCACGGCTTGGCGCATCTGTTCGAGAGCCGTCATGTAGCTCGCCAATGCCTGGCGATAAGCGAGTTGGTTCGAGCGATACGTTCGCTCGGCGTCGAGAAAATCGAGGAGGCTTGCGGCGCCGCGCTTGTAGGCGTATTCCGTGATGTCGCGCGACTGTTTCGCTTGATCGATGTAGCCATTTTGATAGAGCTGAATGATTTCGTCGTTCGAGTGCAGCGCGGCGTAGGCATCGAGGATGTCGGTGTTCACTTGCTGCGCGGTTTCGAGCGCAGTCTCTTCAGCTTGCGCAATGGCAAAGCGGGCTCTTGCGATTTCGCCTTGATTGCGATCGAAGATGGGGAGATCGATGTTGAAGAAAAACGCGCCGCTGTTGATGCCCGCCGTGTGCGTGTAGTCGAAGCTGACGCCGAGATCTTTCTTTCCGTTGGCGCGCTCGAGCGCTTCCTGGCTGCGCGCCGCAGTGACGCCTTCCTGCGCGGCGCGCAAGTCGGGGCGATCCTGCATTGCCAAACCTTTCAGCGCCGGCAAGTCGGCATGGACCGGCTGGTAGACAAGGTCGCCGCTGACATCGAAGTCGTCGGCAACAGATTCAAATCCAATAAATTGGCGCAACCCAGCGAGCGCCTGAATCTTCGCCAGCTTGGCCGCCGACACATCGCTTTGGAACTGGAGCAACTGCAATTTGATCTTGAGCAGGTCGCTCTCGCTCATGTCGCCGGTTTTGTAGCGCGCCTCGCTGATCTCGACCGTTTGCTGAAAGCTCGCCGCGTCCTGCTTCGCCAGATCGAGTGATGATTGCGCGAGCAGCACCGAAATGAACTGCTGGCTCGTATTGAAAATTAAGGTGCGCTCGTTGTCCGTAACAGTAGACCGCGCTACGGCCGTCTGGTCTTTTGCTGCCTGCAATCGGTGCTGGCGCTTCTTTCCGCGCTCGATCAGATAGCCGATGCCGACGTCGAACTGCGCTTGATTCTCAAGATAGTCCGCGCTGAATTGGCTGGGGTTGAACAGCGGAAAAAATTGCGAATCCCATGAGAGTGTGGGATTGGGCCGCAGGTTCGCCGTCACTTCCTCTGCTTGATTCTGCAAAATTGTCGTTCGCGCCGACAGCAAGGCGTGATTGTGTTGCAACGCGAGCCGAATCGCTTCATCGAGGGAGAGCTTTACCGGCGCGTTCGCGGCTGGAGTTGGCGCGACGGCGGGCGCAGTCGGCGGCGGCAACGGCGGCATCTTCTGCCCCTGGCCTGCGGCCAAAGAGGGCAGAGCCAGAAGCACCGTGGCCCATACCAATCCCTTCTTCATGGAGAAAAACCTCGTGTCTCGCAAAGAGACAACCGGAACGAGCGAATGGAATGGAATAGCAACGAATGAGGGAGTGAGAACTACGCGAGGGAAGGGGGCGCGCGCGGTGAAGTGGTGCGCGCAACATCAACGGAAATCTCGAACGCCACAGCTGCAATTTCCAATTTAGTGAGAACTGGAATCATCGCCAGGCTCAACGCCGGCGTGAAGACCGCGGAGCCCGCGGTGGCGCAGAATGGGCAAATATGCGAGGCGTAGCCGCCCGAGTTCGTGTCGGCGCAGAAATGGAACTGGCCAGCAAGGAAGACGATCGCTAGCACGAAGACAAAGATTAGGCGGGTACGATTACGACTCATCTGTTTAATAAGACGAAGCTTAGGCAATAAAGGTTGTCAGGTCAAGCAGTTCGGTGGGGCGCACCGCGCAATGAGCATCCATCAACGCTGCCCATCGAGGTTCGCCCATTCGCCCGACTCGATGAAGCCGGCCCAATAAAGAGGATGCTGCCGGCCTTTGCGTTTGAGCATTGCGAGCTCCGCCTGCCGCAGAGCTTCGCCGCGGCCGAGGCCGTGCTTCAGCCCCGTATAGTAATCGACCATCATTTCGCGTGTCACCGCGTCATCTACGGGCCACAGACTCATGACGAGGCTTTGTGTGCCGGCCAGAAAAAATGCGCGCCGCAAACCGTAGACGCCTTCGCCGCCTTTTGCTTCGCCGATGTAAAACTTTGCGCTAAGGTGGCTGATCTCCACTTAGGCCCTTGGGCGCGAAGATTCATCGACGAAAAGAAAAAACGAATGACGCAATGTAAAACGCACAATGCGCCATCCGGCGAAAAACCAAATGCCAAACCCGTGTTCGTGCAGTGGTAACCAGGGCCCACCTATTGGAGTTGTGGACTACTTATTTTACTTCCGCTCGAAACGGATACGTGCCAAGCAATTCCGGTTTGCCGTTTGCCGCGTCATGGACTAACTGAACGAAATAAACTTGCGAGTGCAGCACGTTCGCCGGCACGGCTGCGGAGACATACGTGCCATCGCTGCCCGGTCGAAGAATTCCGCTGCGCCACAAAATCTTCTGCGTCGTCGGGTTCATCAACTGCGCGCGATAGTTGTTTTCGTCCATCGAACCCAAACCCAGCGACAAGACCACGAGTCCCGTTCCTGTGGGTACGTCAACTTTTGGGATGGTACTGGCGCCTCGCGTCGGTGCGGGCAAGAACAGGGTTACGGTCGCCAAGTTCTCGACACTGTGCGCCAAAGCGACTTGCGCTCCGGTTTTATCGCCTGTGGCGCCGCTCGCGGGCCCGTGGTCATCTAACTGAGCCGTCAAAGCCGTGGACTGCTTTTTCGTCTCCGCAACTTCCTTGCGAAGCTGTTTGTTCTTGTTCGTGAGAAATCCCACGGTGACGATCAGAGTCAGAACCGCAGCCGCGAAACCCAGCACCGGCCACGTACCCAGCTTTCCGAAACGCGATGCGCTCGGCTTTCCGACTGCCGGAGCGTTGCCGTACGAAAGCGTCGGCACGATCGTTGAAGTCGCTTTTGGCGCCTCAGTAGCGACAGGCGCCGAGGTTATCGCCGGAGTTTCCGCCTTCGCCGCAGCTTCCTGCGCTGCTGCTACAGAGTGTGTCGCATTCGCCGCCAGGTTTCCCGCGACAGCATCGGCCACACGCAGAATTGCCCGCGCAGCCTCAACCTTCTGCACCCGCAGTGGCGACGACAAATACCAACTCCGAAATTTTGTGAGGCTCGAACCTTCCATCTCGCCCCGGACGTAGTTATCGACGAGGTCGCGCTCCATCGCGTCTAGTCGCGCCGCGATGTCGTCATCGACAATCGACGCCTCCTCGACCGGCTCCGCCTCATCCACAGGCAGGACGCCGAGCAGATAGCGCAGGAGCACCGCGTCGCTGGCGTCGAATTTTTCCGGACTGGCCATCATCCCTCTACCGAAATAAGACATTTCGTTGGAAAACGTGTCATGCCTCGCCTTTCTTGAGGCATGCCTGCATGCAGACTTCAAGCCGTTGCCGGACGCGATACGCGCGAATGCTCAACCCATTGGCCGTGAGTCCCAGGTGCTCCGCAAGCGCCGCGCGGCGTTCGATTTTGCTTCGCTGCTGCCCGCGGTAATACTCGACGATCAATTCTCGATCCTCAGTGGGAAGGGTTTCGAGGCAGCGCTGCAGGCAGTCGGCCACTTTTTCCTTCTGAGCCGACGGGGCGTCGGCTTCCAAAAGAGTCGCCGATTGACCGGAAAGGTTGCTTCCATTCGTGGCGGTCACCGGACGGTTAAACGGAGAGCGCTTATCGGCCCGCAGCGCCTCTAAAAACACAAATTTAGCAACGATGTAGCAGTATTGGAGCGGCGACACATCAGTGATCTCGCCGTTTTCTTGCAGCTTTTTCGCGACGCGATTCAGCGTTTCGTCGGCAAGCTCGGCGGGCGCAACACAATTCTTGCGGTCGAAGTACAGCTCGAGCCTTCGACGCACTTCCAGATATCGCTGGCCGTCGGAGTTCATTCCCTCATCGAGCCAGGTCGAAAATTTTTCGAAGGCTTTTTCGTTCGGTGCCCAATCCTGGTTCGATCCCACTATTGGCCCCAAATGGCTACCCAGATTCGGTTGATTCTACATGAACAAGCAGTTCCGCAAATGGCGGATTCGAGTCTCATTTTGAACCAAAAGTCGGACTCTCGGACGCGTTGAAATGTTTTCGCGATTTCGTCTTATCTCATCAAGAAGGGGGATCCAACCTCCCAGGCAGAGAACGGAGCATTCCTGCAAAGGCTGGGCACAAATGGGCGCGCCTGTTCCAATTGTCGCATCGCCGGCAAGCCCATGTCGCTGCGCGACTTGGTATCCAGAGGTGGTCTTCCGATGAAATGAGATGCGAAGAGGTATCGCGCGTGCAACTCTGGTGGGTGCTACGCTCGGAAGCGTAGCGGGATCACTTCTGGCGATTGTTGCTTCAGCGACGGACCAGCCGCCGTCGCAAGTCGATTCATTCTTGCCATCGGCAGCGCGCGTCGCAGACCTGTTCGGCCCACGCCTAACCGCGAAGGCGCGAAACCATCCGAAAAGCCTTCATCGAATTCACTTGCGTCAGGTGTTAGAGGATTCGCGAGCACCCCGTCGTTCGACATGATTACCGCGCGTTCGACCAGGTTCTGAAGCTCTCGTATATTTCCCGGCCACGCGTACGACTTAAACGCCTTCATCGTCGCCGCAGGCACTTCGACGATGCGCTTGCTCATGCGCTGCGAATAAACCTCCACGAAGTGCATCACCAAAGCTGCGATATCTTCCCGCCGTTCGCGCAACGCCGGCAGGCGAATCGGAACCACGTGGAGCCGATAGAATAGATCGAGCCGAAACCGATTCTGCCGCACCAACTCTGGCAAATCCCGGTGCGTCGCCGTCACCAGCCGCACGTTGACCCGCCGCGTTGTGCTGCTCCCCAGGCGCTCAAACTCCTGTTCCTGAAGCACGCGCAACAGCTTCGGTTGCAGTGAAATAGGCAAGTCGCCAATCTCATCCAGAAAAAGCGTGCCCGTATCGGCTAATTCAAAGCGCCCAATCCTTTGTGCGATGGCCCCGGTGAATGCACCGCGCTCGTGCCCAAACAGTTCGCTTTCCAATAAATCCAATGGGATGGCCGCACAGTTTAGCTTTACGAAGGGACGCCCACAGCGAGGGCTGATGTTATGAATCGCGCGCGCGATCAACTCTTTGCCGGTGCCCGTCTCGCCCAGCACCAGAATGGTCGAGTCGCTGACCGCCACCTTTACAACCTGGTCGAGCACGGCTTCCAAAGCAGCGCTCTTGCCCACGATTTGCTCGAATTTTCGTTCGGAGGTTTGCCGTTCGCGGGCTTTGCGATTCTCAATCCTTCTCACGGCACCTCCTTTCCAGGATGGCTCCTACCAGCTACGACCCACCAGTTGCCGCCTAACGCGCCGGGTTCTCCATTGCCGCTCGCACGCAATCGAGCAAGACTTCCTCATCGAACGGCTTCGCCAGAAACTCCACCGCGCCCGCCCGCAAAGCCTGCATTTTCATGCTCGCGTCCCCGTGGGCGGTGATGAAAACGGTCGGAATTCTGTGGCGTTCTGCGTTGAGTCGCGCCTGCAACTCCAGCCCCGACATTCCAGGCATTCGAATATCCGCCACCAGGCACCCGACTTGGCTGAAATCGCCGTGCCCTAAGAATTCTTCGGCCGATGCGAATGCCCGCGCCGGCAGGCCCGCTTCCTTCATAAATCCCTGCAGTGCCGCGCGAATCGATTCGTCGTCGTCCACGATGGCGACAAACTTCTTTACCGTCTGAGTGACCATGTTTGAGCTAGTTAAGCTCTTCGGTTGAAGCGCGCGCAATCATACCTTCGTATGAATCGCGGTTCGCCCGAGCAGCTGAGTTTTCAAGGCCGGGCGCTGCCCAAGGCTTACTAAGACTAGGAGGGTGACTAGCGCGAGTTACGATTCCGCTCTTCGAACATTTTCACCAAGGCCGCGACCGAGTCCGCCTTCATCTTCCGCATCCCGCTGCCTCGTTGGATCTTCACCGTGATTTCACTGGTTCCCAGCTTCGCCGCGATCTGCTTGTTCAACAGGCCCGTCGTCACCAGCGCCAGCACTTCCCGTTCGCGCGCCGTCAGCGAATCGTAGCGCTTTTGCAATTCCGCCTGTTCGCTTCGATGTTGCCGCGCCTTCCCGTCTCGCTCGACTGCCTGGTGAACCGCCGCAAGCAGTTCATCGTTTTCAAACGGCTTCACCAGAAACTCCACCGCCCCCGCCTTCATCGCCTTCACCGACATCGGTATGTCGCCATGCCCCGTCATGAAGATGATCGGGATGTCGATTCCTGCGCCCGCCAACTGCTGCTGAAACTCCAGCCCATTCGCGCCAGGCATCCGCACGTCCAGCACCAGGCAAGACGGACCGTCGCCAGTCTTTGATCTTTGCAAAAACGCCTGAGGACTCTCGAACGACTCCGACCGCCATCCTTCCGCCGCCAGCAGTCCCTGTATCGCCTCGCGTACACCGGCATCGTCGTCCACGATGAATACAATCGGCACATCTACGTTAGGAGTCTTAGCGCACATCACAGTGCTCGTTATCGCCGCCGGCCGGCAGCGTGAACTGAAAGCTCGCCCCGCGTTCGGAATTCGATCTTGCCCACAGTCGCCCGCCGTGCGACTCGATAATCGACCGGCTGATCGAAAGCCCCATCCCAGTTCCGTAGTTCTTTGTCGTAAAGAACGCCGTGAATATCTGATCCGCCTGTTCGACGGGCAGGCCAAGCCCGGTGTCTTGCACCGCGACCAACAATGATTTTTCTTCGCCGCGCTCCGAAATCAGCGTGAGCTGCCGTGTCCCGTCCACATTCTTCATCGCATCGATGCCATTGATCATCAAATTCATCAGGACCTGCTGCAATTGCACCCGGTCCGCCATCACCGGAGGCAGCTCCTCGTCCAGATCCATTTGCACCACGACCGAATGCTGCGCCAGCTCGTTCCGCAGAATGACGATCATCCCGCGAATCAGCTCATTTAGATCGACAGGCTCTCTCAGCAGCGAGCCTTTCCGGAAAAACTGTCTCACGCGCGTGATGATCTCCGCCGCGCGCGTCACATCGCCAACCATTCTCGCGGCCGCGCGAGACGCTTCCTCCAGGTCAGGCTCCTCGCGCTTCAATAATCGCAAGCAGACATTCGCATTGATCGACGCCGCCGCTATCGGCTGATTCACTTCATGCGCTAGCGTCGCCGTCAATTCGCCCATCGTCGTCACGCGATTGACGTGCGCCAGTTCCGTCTGCGCTGCACGCAGAGACTCTTCCGCCTCCTTGCGATCCTCGATGTCGATGCCCGTCCCATACCATTTGATGATTTTGCCCGGAGCGTCGCGCAGCGGCACGTTGCGCACCAGCATCCAGCGATACTCGTTGCGCGCCGTCCGCACTCGCACTTCGCTTTCGGTCGGCTCACCGGTCGCCAGCGCGTTATGCCAATCGGTCACGTACCGGCCGAGATCGTCCGCATGAACGATCGAACTCCATCCCGCTTTTGACAACTCCTCAGCCGACAGCCCGGTCGAATCCGACAATCTTTGATTCACGAAATCAACTGAACCATCTGGCAAGCTACTCCACACATAGGCGGGAATCGCATTGATCACGCGCCTGAGCCGATCCTCGCTATTCTGCAAACTCGCATACAGATCCTGCAATTGCCGCCCAGTGTCGTTGAACACCCGGCCGAGGTGTGCAAGCTCATCGTCACCATCCACCTGCACTTTATAGTCGAATTCTCCGCGCGCCAGCCTCTTCGATCCTTCTACGAGCCGCGCCAACGGCCCTGTGATGCTCCGCGTAATTTCCACTCCCAACACCGCTGCGATCAATAGCGTGAGAATCGAAGTAATCGGCACCATCACAAAAACGCGCCGCTGCACCTGCCGAATGTTTTCCGCCTCCTGCGCCTGCTCTTCCGCGATCTCGCGATCGACTTTTGCCACTAGCGACGATGTCAAAAACTCCATTGGACGCACTTGATTCGTGATCCGCCGGTGTACCGCGCTCCAATCTTTGTCGGCAGCGAGTTCGGTGATCTCCTCCAGTTGCGATTGAAGAGTCCTGTGAACAATCTCAATCGTCGGCAGGATGGAGCTATCGGCCTGAATTCCGGATGGCAGCGACGCAAGAATTGCCTTGGCGCTTTGCGTGTCGTCAACAAACGCTTGGGCCAGCGGCACCGCCTCACGCGCCATCCGCGCAGGATCCTGATCATCGGCAAGCGCTTCGAGCTTGTCGTGAAACGACAACAGGCTCTCGTGTACCCGCAACACCGCGACGAATTCCTGGTCGAAGCCGTTCAATCGCCCGGCTTGGCTCCGCACCGTCTGGAATTGCCACAACACAATCGCGTCGCCGACCAACATCGCTACGATGATCAACGCGAAGCACAGCGCCAGACGTGGACCGATGTTCAGCCGCAATCGCACTCTCCCGATTTGCCTCGCCTACGGACGCCCCGTCTTAAATCCCGTGATCTGCACGAGTTCTTTCTCCAGCTTTGCCGCTGCCGCTGGCGCCGTCGATTTGTGTGTCAGCACCGATTGCAACGCCTCCGTGTACGCCTCGGATACCTCTTCATATTTCGCGCCCGAGACTGCCGACGGACGCGAGATCAGTATTCCGCCCGGAACATCGCCCGGCTTGCGTGCCCACGGATATGCCTCGTCCAGCAATTTCGGCAGCTCGACTAACTCGAGCCGTTTCCACCGTGGGCCAGACTTCGCCTGCTCGACTTCGATCTCTATCTGCTTCTTGTGCAGAAACTCGACGAACTTAATCGCCTCCGCCGGGTGCGCCGAAAACTTCGAAACGCCCAACGCCCATCCACCCAGCGCAGACACTCGAGGTCCCGTCCCGTGCGGGACACTCGTCACGCCCGCGTCCTGCCGGAAGGGCTCGTCCGGCGGATGGCGCTCAAAGTAATCCGCCCACCCTCGTGTAAAGGCCGCGTTGCCGGCGATCCAGAACATATTGCTCGTATCCCATTCGGTGTACGACGGAATCGCCGGCGGCGAGATCCAGTTCAACCAGTGCGCCCCGCGCTCCCACGCGTGAATCGCATTCGGATTATTGACGCTGATCACCTGGTTCGGCTCGATCGTCAGTCCGCCGCCCTGCGTTGCCTGCCATTCCAATCCGATGTGCGACAGCGACTCTCGCGTCGTGCCCGGCCAGACAAATCCCCAGAACTCTTTATTTCCCGCGGCGCGTTCGCCTTTCTGAATGCGCACCGCCATTTTCTCGAGATCGTCCCAGGTCCTCGGCGGCCCGCTGTAGCCATACTTACGAAGCAGGTCGGCTCGGTAATACAAGACTCCTGAATTCGGGTGATAGGGAATTCCCGTCAATTTCCCGTCGATCGTATACGCCGCCAGCACGTCAGGATCGATGTTGGGCAGTTCGGCTGCGAAGATCGGCTTCAGATCGATCATGTACTCGGCAAACATCCCCGGCCAGATCGAATCGAGCCCATACACATCCGGCGTCGATGCGCCGCTTTTCAACAAATCGCTGACCAGTTTGACCTGCGCCCGGTTGTCTTGTGGCGTCGGAAGATGATTGACGCGGATTCCAGTCTCCGCAGTGAACACGCGAATCGCGGTGTCCGACACCATGCGGTGGTCGCCCATATCCTGCAATCCCTCAGGATCAAGAAAGCTGATCGTCACAGGCTCCGCAGGTTTTTTGCACCCAACCAGGACCACAGCAATCGCAAGGAGCGCAGTTGCATGAATAACTCGCGGAGATAATCGCAGTAGTTTCCCTATTCGCATTCTGGCGAGGACACCAATCCGAAGCTTGACTAGACGCATGGAGAAGACGCCAGAGTTTACCTCTTTCAATTCGCTTATTCACATCGATTGACGCCGCCGCCGCGCAGTCTCATCCAGCCACCCCGTAGCCGCGATGTTTCCCAGATCGCCGAGGTTTAAGTTCAACCGAACATACACTCGCCGATCCACCGCCGACCGCCAAAAAAAGAACCTCGCCGAAATCGCGCGAGGTTCCTTCAAATCAGCGGACGTGTAATCAGGTCAGAAGGGAAGAGTGAGCCAACCGACTCGTTGCGCCTCGCTTTCCCAGTCGCCTATGCGTAACGCATATTCTCTAAATCAGTGATCAGCCCCGGCCCAGTCGGATTCCACCCCAACTGTTCCCGCGTTCGCGCGCTTGACGACCGAATATCCAACCCAGCGAAATGCCCGAGCCAGCCGAAATGCTTCGCCGCCTCTTCCGGCGCCATCGAAACGACCGGCACCTTCAAGCCGCGCCCGATGACCTCCGCGATGTCGCGCATCGCCACGCCCTCTTCCGCCACAGCATGATACGTCGCGCGTTTCCCCGTCTTCTCCAGCGCCAACCGGTACAGCCGCGCCGTGTCCAACCGCGGCGCCGCAGACCACGAGTTCTTGCCCTCACCGATGTAAACAGACACTCCTTTTTCACGCGCGACCTGGATGGCAAACGTCACCAGTCCCTGCCGCTCCGTATTGTGGATCTGCGACAGCCGCACAATCGCCACGCGAACCCCCTTGTCCGCGATCGCATTCGCAGCCTCTTCCGATGCCGCTCGCGCAAAGTGCTTAGAACTCAGCGGCGGATCGTTCTCCGTGCCCACGGCTCCCGGCGCCACCTGCGCCAACGCGACCCCGGACGAAATCATCAAAAGTTTGTCGGTCCCTGCGAGCGCATCGCCGAGCGTTTCAATCACCTTTCGATCCGATTCGCAGTTCGCCACATATTTCGAAAAATCATGATTGAACGCCGTGTGAATCACCGCATCCGTCTTGCCCGCTCCTTCACGCAGGTCCTGCGCATTCTCCACGTCGCCGCGCAACACCTCCGCGCCAACCTCCTTCAGCGCCGCCGCCCCCGCATCCGAACGCGTCAGCCCAAGCACCTGATGCCCCGCATCGATCAACTCACGCGTGACCGCCAACCCGATAAATCCGCTCGCCCCAGTAATAAAAACTCGCATATCGATCCTCCCTGGGAGCCGTTTCTTCCGGCGAACTCTTACATCCGCCCTTTACTGCGGCCACCACCCGCGTAAACGGAAACATGCTCCACACACTTAGATAAGCGGAGGGTGTCTCCGGTTATATTCCAGCCCTAAGAAAATGAATTTTTTTTCGGGCCGAATGAGTTTTGCACCAGAGCGTTTTCGATCGGTGCGAAGGGCGAGTCATTTCGTCCGCCGGTACGCGCCTTCCGCCTCGCCTCGTGGCTCCGATCCACCGCGGTGTGAAAATTTATTAACGAATTGTCGTTCTGAAAGTAGTAGTTGCCTATTCGATGTATTGCCATATATAGATATCAGCGCAAAGCGTGTCGCCGCACATTCGCTCCTGCCAGTTCGACAGTGCCGCGAGCTTTAACAAAGGAGCAAACCAATGACGAGAACTCTCTCGTACGCAGAAGATGTCCGGCTGAACTACGACCCCGAAAATCCCGCACCGCGCTTCTTACCGGCTCATCCGCCTGAAGTGGCCATTGAGACTCTGACGCTGCCGAAGCCTGTGCCTTGGCCTGCGGCGCACACTCCAAAACCAGCGCCCCTCGCGCATCCGCCCGCGGAAACAGAGGATCTAACTAAATTCGCAGGCTACGACGCAGTAGTCGTGACATACACCTCGGCCGAGGCCGCCGCGTTAGCCTCACTCTTCACTCCGGGCTATCCGGTCGCCTCGTGGTACGAATATCGCCACAACATTCAGGACTACCTACCGATCGTGACCGGCGGCGTTGCCCCTTTCAATTCCGCCGACCCGCGAATGGCGCGCTACTATCACAGCCTGGGCTTGTATTTTCCATGCACCATCGGCAACCGTCGCGTGCTCCTTCTAAAGTCCGGCCTGCACATGGACTACGATCAGAAGCATCCCGGACCCGTCGTTCCCATCTACAAAATGTTTACGGAGCTGATCCAAGCCGTCAAACCGAAGCTCTTCATCACTACTGGGACCGGCGGCGGAGTCGGCGCTGACGTAAAACTGGGCGACGTCATCATCGCCGAGAAAACGTTGTTCGACTGCACCGGCCAGTTCAAAACCCAACCCTTCGCCAAAGCCTCTTACAAGACAAGTGCACTGCCTGCGCAGGCTATAAATTTGATGACCCCGCAGCTCTTTAGCGTCAATGCCGCCAAAATCGCCGCCGCATCTCCGATCCCCGGAAGGGCAGTTCCAAAAGTCTGGAGTGGCGGCACGACCACCATCGTCACCACCGACGTTTTCGCCTTCGACACGTCGAGCAACACGCCCTTCGGTCTTCAAAGCCTCGGCCAAGTCTGCGACATGGGCGACGCGATGGCTGGGCAAGCGATGCAGCAATTTCCCCACATCAAGTGGTACGCCATCCGAAACGCGTCCGATCCTCAGATCCCCGCGCCGCACATTGCCAACCACTCCGACCCCGCCTACAAACTAGCCGATCACGAGGCGGGAAACATCTATAAGGACTACGGTGCGTTCACGACCGCGGCCAGCGTCATCGCCGCATGGGCCATCATCGCCAGCTCGTGATGACGCGAACGTAGCTCTACGGCTCCAGAAGGCGCGGCCCCGGTCCTAGCTTCGCGAGCCGATCCCAAGGATTTCGCAGGGGACACGCCCCCATCGACAAGCATCCGCATCCGATGCATCCATCGAGTTGATCGCGAAGCCGCGTGAGCCGCTCGATCCGCGCGTTCAATTCATTCTTCCAGCCTGCCGACAACTTCTTCCAATCTCCCGCGTTCGGCGTCCGTTCGCGTGGAAGCGCCTTGAGCGCACGCCGAATCCCGTCCAGCTCCATGCCCGTGCGCTGCGCCACGCGGATGATTGCTACGCGCCTCAACACTTCGCGTTCATAGCGCCGCTGGTTGCCGTTCGTCCTCCAGCTGCGGATAAGCCCCTTCGCTTCATAGAAGTGCAGCGTTGAGACCGCCACGCCGCTGCGCCGTGCCACTTCGCCAACCGTGAGCTGCTTGGGGAATTGTTTCGCTTGCTTCGTAATCATGATTTGCCCTTGACCTCAAGTTTACTTGAGGTTGCAAAATCATGCAGCTGGTACATCGCGAACAAACAGGAGAAGCGAATGAGTCAACAACAGCTGAAGGTCGGACTAGTCTACGGAAGCGCGCGCCAGGGACGCTTCTGCGACACCGTCGCACGGTGGACAGAGAAAGAACTCGGCCTGAGCGGCAATTTCAGCGTCGAAGTAATCGACCCAGCCGCGCACGCTCGCAGCTCTCGCGCCGAAACGCCGAATCACGACGCCGGCGGCTATCGCTCGCTGCGCGCGCAACTCGCCGAAGCCGACGCCTTCGTCGTCGTCACGCCCGAATACAACCACGGCTATCCCGCGGCACTCAAAGAACTGATCGATTCCGCCGGCGAAGAATGGCACGCCAAGCCCGTCGCCTTCGTCTCTTACGGCGGTGTTTCCGGCGGACTCCGCGCCGTCGAGCAACTCCGTCAAGTCTTCGCCGAACTCCACGTCGTCTCCATCCGCGACTCCGTCAGCTTCCAAAACGCCTGGCAACTCTTCGACGCCACCGGCTGCCCCGCCGAACCCGACCGCTGCTCCGCCCAAATGTCCCGCATGCTCGCCAAACTCCACTGGTGGGCCACCGCCCTCCGCACCGCCCGCACCTCCGCCCCCTACTCCGCCGCGGCGTAAACGCGAATCCTTGGAAACGCTCATTTTTGCTGTGCAGTTGCGCGTGTCCGCGCTAGCGTCGCCTCCGCTTCACGCTCTTGCGTTGGAACCGACCGCTCGCGCTTCGCGCGGCGGCGTTTTGTGCAATCGATGCCACGCCCGTCGCAGTTGCCGCGTCGAATTGAATCCCGCTTGCTCCGCCACGTGCTCCATGTCGATGCGCGTTTCGCGCAATAGCTCTTGCGCGTACGCGACGCGGAGGCGATTGCGGTATTCCGGGATGCCCATCCCGACATGCTCATGGAAGAGTCGCGACAGATGACGATCGCTCGCGCCAGCAACGCGTGCCAGCGCCGCCAAACTCCACGACTTCGTCAGGTCCGCGGCAATCGCATCCTGCGCCCGGTGTATCGCCGGATGAATGTGGTTGCGACCCGTGAGCCACGGTGAAAGCTGAGGATCAGAGCCGCTCCTCCGCAAATACACCAACAGGTATCGCGCCACCGCCAGCGCGCACGCCTGATCTGTGCATTGATGCACCAGATGCAGCATGAGATCGATTCCAGCAGTGATGCCGGCACTCGAATAGCGTTCGCCATCGACGACATACAATCGGTTTTCAAGAATGCGCGCCTTGGGCGCGATCTCCGCAAGCTCCTCATAGCTGAGATAGTGCGTCGTGCACGCATATCCGTCGAGCAGGCCTGCTCGCGCCAAAGTCACCGCACCCGTGCAGATCGTGATCACTTTGTGATCCGGGCGAATCGTCGCCTTGAGCCAATTCACAATCGCTTCTTCCGCTTTTGCGTCAGCCGGCGATCGATCGCCTCCAGTTTTTCCCGCGCATTGCATCACCTCTTCGACATCGCCCGCCAACACGACCCACGATCCTGCTGTCAGAGATTTGGGCAGCGGGTCGATTCCCGAAAGCGCTGACGCCAATCGACGTTTGCACCGACGATTGTGGGCCGACGTAAACAACCTCGAACCGCACCGAGCCTTGCACGCGATTCGCCTGTCTCAACACTTCGAGCGGTCCAGCGATGTCGAGTAGCAGCAATCGCGGCGGCACAACCACGAATACGGAAATACGTCGAGGTTCAGCGCTGTTCGATGGGATTTTGGTGTCGCGGGGAATCGGCTTACCTGGGCTCGCGGCCGAAGCCGCACCTTTGGGTCTGCCCATACGTTTGGATGGCTGATTCACGGTGCGCACCTGATCCCGACTCGTATCGCGGCGCCTCGCGTTATGGATCCATCGGACAAAATCCGTCGGCGCGAAATCAGCCTACAAGTTCGGCCACATTGCCCGCAAGCGCTTCTTCTACCGTCACGATGCGCGCAAATCGTCCGTCGAGAACGAGTTCCGTCCGCGCTTTGATCGCCTCGGGACTCCATTGCCTGCCGCGACGGTCGGTCATCGGAAAGGTCAGCGTTGCCTCGGTGACATAGTCAACGCGATAGCCCAGGTCGGACGCGTGCCGCGTCGTGGTCTCGCAGCATTGTTCGGTGCGGACGCCCGAAACAATTACGCGCCCAATCCCATGTTGCGTCAGCCAGACGTCCAGTCCGCTTCCAATCAAAGCACTGTGGCTCCGCTTGTGAAAAGTGGTTGTCGGCGCGATCGTCACTCCCTGCATCGTCGCCACGTGTCCCGACTGCAGCGAGAACGGGCCAGTCTCTTCGACGTGAAAAATTTGGAGCACCGGAATATTGCGAGCGTCGGCTCCGTCGATCAGCGCCTGCAAACGCTCCACGAAAAAAGGAACGTAGTGATCCGACCAATACGGACGATGCCGGAACGATTCCTGGACATCGATGACAAGCAGCGCGGTGCCGGTGTTGTGACATGAGATCTCGCCTCGATTCACTCACCAGCATGCTCCGCACAGGTTTCGCAAGAAAGACCCGCGGAAGACCCAAAGCGGACAAAAAGCGCCATTCAAAAAGTGCCGCAACAATCGCCCGCGTCTTGCATTTCGATTCAGCGTCGAACCCCGTGGCTCTTTTTGTCCGGAAAACGTCCGTCAGGTGCCTTTCCCTCTTCGCCGCGGGCGCTCACTATTTGCCATACACAGGGCACTTCTCAAACCCGTAGTTTGCAAGAGCCACGTCGAGCGCTTTTCGCTTGAAGCGCAAAGTGGATTAGAACCGGCCGCCCCTGTGGGAGTGAAAAACTCTCACCGGGGCACACCCCCTGGGCCACACAAAACGAATGACCAATCACTCCGAATTGTCGGCATTCTGATGGGAGCCAATTTGTTGCTGCGTCTCCAACTCTTCACAATCGTCGCATTTCTAACCCTTGCGAACTTCGCGCAACAACCAACCTCGCACGTGGCGCACTCGGATGACATCGACAAATCCGTCAAGCCAGGCGAGGATTTCTATCGCTTCGCAAACGGCAAGTGGCTGAAGATCGCTACGCCACTAGGCTGGACAAGTTAGCCTCGACATCCGCGCGATGCTGATGACGCGCAACGCTGAACGTGTCCGCGATCTCGTCGAGAAGGCCGCGACGAGTCACTCTGCCAACGGCACCATCGAGGAAAAAGTCGGCGATTATTACGCAAGCTTTATGGATCAGGCTGCGATCGAGTCCAAAGGACTCGCACCGTTGGCAGACAGCCTCAGCCGAATCTCCGCGATCTCCGACAAAACGTTGCTGTCCTCCTACCTCGGCACAACATTGGGCAGCGAGATCGATGGGTTAACGGCGAACTCCGATCACATTTTCGGAATCTGGATCAATCAGGGCTTCGACGACGCCTCGCATAATTTGCCGCACATCTGGCAAGGCGGTCTTGGATTGCCCAATCGCGACGACTACCTCGATCCGTCACCGCAGAAATCGGAATTGCGCTCTCAATATCAAGCGCACATCGCAAGAGTTTTGAAATTCTCGGGCGTTGGGGATGGCGAAAAAAAAGCGGCCGCGGTTTTGTCGCTCGAAATCGCGATCGCCCGTGCCTTCGCTCCCGATGCAGACGCAGTCGACACCTCCAAACAAAACAATCGTTGGAAACGCGCCGACTTTGACCTGAAGGCTCCCGGCCTGGACTGGAACGCATACTTTCAATCCGCCGGTCTCTCCGCACAGCAAGACTTCTTCGTCTGGCAGCCTTCCGACGTCGTCGGTGTTTCCGCACTCGTCCGCCGCGAAGACATCGATGTTTGGAAAAATTATCTTCGACTTCATCTCTTCGACCATTACGCGAGTGTTCTGCCGAAAGCCGTCAGCGCAGAACATTCCGCCTTCTACAACACGGTTTCATCGAGCGGGGGCAGAGCAAAATCCGATCGCGAAGCTGATGCCATCGCCGCCACCAACGGCGCGCTCGGTCTGGCGGTCGGCCGGTTGTATACACAAAAATATTTCCCGCCGGAGGCCAAGGCAAAAGCGCAGGCCATGGTTCGCGATTTGCTCGCCGCGTACCGCGAACGAATCCCAAAACTCACCTGGATGTCGCCTGAGACAAAACAGAAAGCCTCGGCGAAATTGGCCGCGCTGCAAGTCATCGTCGGCTATCCCGACCAATGGATCGACTACTCGTCGCTCGAAATTGTGCGCGGTGACGCGCTAGGAAATATGCGCCGCGCCGAATCATTCAATCGTTCGCGAGACCTGCGCCGCCTCCAACAGTCCGTGAATCCCATCGACTGGCCGATCAATCCGCAGCAGCCCGGCGCCGTGATCATGTTCAGCCCCAACGTGGAATTCTTCACCGCCGGCATCCTTCAGTCACCGTACTTCGATCCCGAAGGCGACACCGCATCCAACTACGGCTCCGCCGGCGCCGCCATGGCCCACGAAATTAGTCACAGCTTCGACGAACTCGGAAACATCTACGACGCGCAGGGCCGTCTCGGCGATTGGTGGACACCAGCCGACCGCGAGAAATACCACTCAGCAACGTCAAAGCTCGCCGAGCAAATGAATGCATACTGCCCGTTGCCCGATCTCTGCGTGAACGGCAAACAAGTGCTCAACGAAAGTGTCTCTGACCTCGCCGGCCTCGAAGTCGCCCACGACGCCTACATTCTTTCGCTGAAAGGGAAGCCCGACTCCACCATCGATGGACTAACCGGCGAGCAACGCTTCTTCCTAGCCTTCGCCCAGCGTTGGCGAAAAATCCAACCCGAAGCCGCCCTCCGCCGCCAGATTCAAACCGACACGCACGCCCCCGGCGAATACCGCAGCGACACCGTCCGCAACCTCGACGCCTGGTACACCGCCTTCAAAATCTCGCCCGCCGACAAGCTCTACCTCGACCCATCCCACCGCATCCGCATCTGGTAATCCGCAATTTTCCAAACGCTTATTGAACGGTGAGCATGAACGTCGTCGTATGCGATGTCGAACCAGCGGTCGCGGTAATGGTGACGGTCGAAGTTCCGGATGGCGTGCCGGTGCTTCCTCCTGCACTCGAGGAACCCGAACTTCCGCCGCATCCCGCAAATCCTAGAATCGTCGCGGTAAGCACGCCAACAGAAGCCAGCAGTCCCAACCGGAACCCAGGCTTCCATCCTTCCGCCAGCCACCGAACGAACAGCATCGACAGACCGACCAGCGAAAGCAGAACCGTGGCGACCAGCAAAGGTGCCATAGGCCAGCGTTGCTCGCGTGTCGGCGAAATCATCCCGCTTCGTGCCGACGTCGTAATCGTCATCGTCGTGGTTGAAGCACCGGTTCCGGTCGGCGTTACCGTCGCTGGGCTGAAGCTGCACGAAGCGCCGGTCGGCAGCCCGGAGCAAGTGAAGCTGACTGGCTGGTTGAACCCTCCGCTCGGCGTAACGCTGATGGAACTGGTTGCCGAACTACCCGCAGCCACGGTCGCACTCGTCGAACTCGCCGCCAGCGTGAAGTTGCCGGACGATCCGCCACCTACGGTGACCGCGACCGCTGCTGACGTCGATGACGCAAACGTTCCGTCGCCTCCGTAGACTGCGGTAATCGAGTGAGCGCCGGCAGCCAAAGTCGTGGTCGAAAAAGTGGCAACCGCGCCGCTGCTCAGCGTGCCCGTTCCCAGCGATGTCGCTCCGTCCAAAAATGACACCGTGCCCGTCGGAATCGTTGCACTCGCCGTCGAAGTCACCTTCGCCGTAAACGTAACGCTCTGCCCCGTTGCAACGCTGCTCGCCGATGCTTGCAGGGTCGTCGTCGATGTGGTCACGCCAGCAAGCGCCGGAGGAGGAGCCGTCCATGCGGTCAGATTGTGAAAAACCGCCAGACTCGGTTGGCCGAGAGTATTTTGCTGAGCGACTAACAGTTCGGGATATCCGTTGCCCAGTAGGTCCGCAGCGGCAACTGTGAGCGGCCGCTGGCCCAAGGCCATTAAGGTTTCATCGAGCGTTCCGTCACCGTTGCCAAGCAGAACCTCAGTGTAATCATTCAAGTTGCCGAGCAAGACGCCCACATTGCCGCTCTTATTGAAGTCAGCGAGTGCGATCGAGTTCGGAACTCCGTCGGAATCTGCCAGCGCTAACGAAACGGCCGCCTGGAACGTTCCGTTGCCAGCCCCCAGTATTGTGTAAAGCGTGGGTACGCCGGGATTGCCGCTGGTTCCGGGAACGGTCCCGGCAACGATCAGGTCCGGCTTGCCGTCATTGTTCAAATCGCCGACCGCCGCCACGGAGTAAGCGGTTGCGGAGGTAGTGGGTGCAGTCGCCGCGGTGAAGGTGCCGTCCGCATTTCCCAGATACACATGCAAGCCGCCATTCACCTGCGGGCTGGTCGTCCCTTGATCTGCGACCACAAGGTCGGTGCGGCCGCTCGATGTAAAGCTTCCTGCGGCAAGTCCCGTCGGGAGAAGTGAAGAATCGATCAACGTGGGAGAGCCGAGAGTGTGGTTGGCTTTGCCCAACAGCACAAACACACCGCTTGTCCCACTCTGCCCCTGCTGTACCGAGGAGACGCCCACGGCGACATCCATATTTCCGTCACCATTAAAGTCGCCTACCGCCAGGCTGACTGGCGTATTCGGCAGGGTGTAGTCCTGTTCCCCGCTGAAGGTACCGTTCCCCTGATTGAAGAGCACGCCTACCTGCGTTCCGCCGATCACCACCGCATCCGGTTTTCCGTCTCCATTCATATCCGCCGAAATCATTTGTGTCGCGATGATGCCGAGTGTGCTGGTGACAGCAGCCCCCAACGCTCCGGTGCCGTCGCCTGGCAGCAAAAGCAGGCTGTTCGGCGAAATTCCGTTTCCGTCGGCGAACACCAGAACATCGGTTTTGCCGTCGCCGTTGAAATCCGCGCCCGCCACTTGCGGCCCGCCGTTTTGGTTATAGCTGCCTTCGACATAGGTCCGGGAATCGACAAAGGTCCCGTCGCCTCGCCCCATCAGGATCTGATACATCGGAAGCGGCGTGTCGAATCCGCCGATTGTGTAGACGCCTAGGGTGCTCGTCCCCATCACGACATCCAGATTGCCGTCGCCATCGATATCGGTGATCGTGACATCCATATTGTCGGGCAGCGCAGCGTACGTGGGTCCGGCTTCGAAGCTGCCATCGCCCTTGCCGTAAAAGATGTTGACGCTGCTCGGGGTCGAGACGACCACATCGAGCTTGCCGCTATTACGCAGGTCGCCTGCGGCTGGAGGAAAGAGGTAATTGCTGTTCATGCCCGCGGTGGAGGGACCAACGGTAAAGCTGCCGTCGCCCGCGCCAAGCAGGACTGTGCCACCGACCAGCACGTCTTTCACATCGCCAGTCTTGAAGACGCCGGTAATTGGCTGAACGTTGGGAAGGCCACTCACCGTCGAGGCGGGCCCTACGGTGAAAGTCCCATCGCCCTTGCCCAGCAAGGTGGCAACTCCCGTTATGACAAAGTTCGTAAGCGTCAGTTCAACAATGTCGGGTTTCCCGTCTCCATTCACATCGTCGATGGTGAACAAACCCAATCCGTTGTCGGAGATGTCGTAGTAAACCGCCGACTGGAACGTGCCGTCGCCGTTGCCGAGAAAAACAGCGGTCGCCGGCTTTTGGTTTGCCGGATCGATCAGCGCGGTCTCCACCAGGTCCATGATTCCGTTGTTTCTGAGACTAGCGGCCGAAAAATAACCCGGGTTCTGGCCACTACTGAGCTGTTTCGTTTTCGTAGTGTTGGCCGTCGGATCGGTGAGGATGACGAAAAGCCCGCTGTCCGCGAACTGAGCGGCGATCCCAACACCACTTGGCGTCGCACCAAGCAGAAGAATTCCCCCGGTACCCGGCACACCCAGAATCTGAGAATCGCAACCCTTGGCAAACACGTCCGCTTTGGTGGTCAACCCAGCCAGCGTGTGTAGATAGTCTTGTGCCCCGGTGACGGTGCCGATCAAGGCTGTGCTCGGCGTAGTCGCCGTGGGTGCGATGAAATCTTCGTCCAGGCTGCAATCAGCCTGACGGCGCAGGTCTGTCGTATAAGCGGCGGTAACTACCGAGGTGTTCGTGGAATTCGGCACGAAGCCGAGCTCGACAAGCCGGTTGCCAAGAAATGGGAGGTAGGGCACGCCGGAACCCAGAAAGAGACCGGAGGTTCCGCTGTTTGCGTCGGCGCTGGGGATAGTCCGGGTGAAGCGGCGAGCGACCTGCCCGTTCGGGTTTCCTTTAAACTGAAGTCCCAGAATGCGAAGAGTTTCGTTAAAGCAGCCAAACCAAATGGGATCGTCGCCGATCTTACCGTCGGGGGCTGGTCCACAGTTATTGGTGATCTGTTTCCAGGCCCACTTGGGTATCGTCGCAACAACTACTCCGTTAATGCTGCCAAAGCCTTGAGCGTGCGTCGGAAAGCTCCCAGCCGTACCGAGTAGGGTGGATATGACAAGTCCTATCGCCAACCACTTCGCTGCGAATTTCCACCAAACGCCTCTCCTCGACGGTCGATCCGAATGCGCGCCGTTCAAGCTCGCACCGCCGCTCAAGTCGCCATCTCTTCGCCTCGAGGTTTTGGACTCGGCTACCCACCTACCCAGACTGTTGACGGAAACTGGACGCACCGTGCCTCCTGAACGAGGACCATCCTCGACGATCACCTCCCTTTCCCTGTTTCGGAGAGCAACAGCGGGCGGGTTGGAGCCCGCAAAGTACAAAAGCACCCGTCAAAAATCCTGACCTAATTCGGAACAAATCAGGAAATACGCATCGATTCCTCCGCGAACCCCTCGAAAGTGGAACTTCCTTGCTACTAATTTCCGAATCATCGCGAATTTCACGGATGTCACTGCGACGTTGGCTTTTCTCTCGGGACTTTACAAGATCGGGCAGATTCGAGGACGAACTGAGATAACAGGAGCGAAGAACAGGCTAGCGAAGACAGTATGGCGGAGAGGGTGGGATTCGAACCCACGGTACGGTTTCCCGTACGCTCGCTTTCGAGGCGAGTACTTTCAACCGCTCAGTCACCTCTCCGCGGTCGTGGCACGGATTGCCGTGCACGTGTTGGAAGCTTCTCAATCGTAACAGACCGCTCCTCGCCTCAGCAATCACACGTCTCGATGTCGGTGCGGTCTTTGGTAGCGCCGGCATCTTGCCGGCGTTTTTTCGCTCGATAGCGAAGGCTGGAAATTTGCCCCAGATAGGAACCAAACCTCGCTCACAGATTGGTGTTTAGCGGCGTTCGGCGAAGAAGGATTGAATTACCTCGGCGCATTCTGTTGCCAGAACGCCGGCGGTCACTTCGACTTGATGATTCAGCTTGGGATGCGAGAGCACCTCGAAGCAGGAGCGGACGGCGCCGCCTTTAATGTCATCGCAGCCGTAAACAACGCGCGGGACGCGCGCTTGAATGATTGCGCCTGCGCACATGCTGCACGGTTCGATCGTTACGTATAGCGTTGTTCCTGTGAGCCGATAATTTCCGATCGCGCGCGACGCTTCGCGCAGCACCACGACCTCGGCGTGCGCGGTCGGATCGCAATCGCGAATCGTGCGATTCGCCCCGCGCGCCAGAATCACTCCGTCGCTGTCGCGTACGAGCACCGCCCCGACGGGCACTTCGCCCGCTACGGCTGCTGACCGCGCTTCTTCCAGCGCGATTTTCATGAACTCTGCGTCGTGTTCTGCCGAATGACTTTCCATCAGCGCGAGGATAACACGCGCCAGACTTGCAACTTCTTGACAAAGACTCGCACGGCCAACAAACTACTGCGCATGGTCGAGGTTCTGCTGCCACGTTCGCAGTCTGCTGTTTCGCTCGTTCCAACGCGACGGCGCTGCGCAGAAAATCTACAGCGCGACCTCCGCTGACCACCCTTCATGGAAATCCGCCGCGATCCAATCACGCAAAGTTGGGTAGTGCTGGGCCAGCCCGAAAATCTCGATGAGACGGCTGCGCCGTGTCCCTTTGACGCGGCCCACGTCGACAAGCGCCCCGCGATTCTCAGCCTCCCTAGCGAAGGCCCGTGGCAGGTGCGCGTGATTCCGCATCCCGATCCGCTTTATCGTGTTGAGGGTGAACCGAGCCGCTTGGCCGAAGGCATGTACGACAAAATGGGCGCGCTGGGCGCACACGAAGTCGTCATCGAAACGCCGCATCACGATAAGCGCATGTCGCAGTTCAGCGACGAAGAAATCGAGCGAGTGCTTTCCGCATGGGCCACGCGCATCGTTGATCTAAAAAAAGACCTGCGCTTCAAATATGTGACGGTGTTCAAGAATCAAGGCGGCGCCGCGGGCGACGAATATTCGCACGCGCATTCGCAAATCACCGCGACGATTTTCGTTCCGCGCCGCATCAAGTACGAGCTGAGCTCCGCCAGCGAATGGTTTCGCGAGCGCGAACGGTGCATCTTTTGCGACGTCGTGCGCCAGGATGAAAAAAACGGCAAGCGCATCGTCGATGTGCAAGGCGATTACTACGCACTCTGCCCGTACGCTTCGCGCGTCCCGTTTGAAATTTGGGTGCTCCACCGCAAACACAATCATCTTTTCGAGCAGCCGCGGCCCGGCTCAAATCGCCGCCAACTCGCCGCCTTGCTCGGCCGCGTCTTGCGCCGTCTGGAAAAAGTCGCGCCAGCGTTTCACATGGTTGTGCACACCGCGCCGAATACGCGGAGCAAAAAAGGCGAGCTCGCCGGTTACTGGAAAACGCTCGCGGACGATTTTCACTGGCACATCGAAATTCTTCCCATCCTCGAAAAGCGGAGCAAGTCCTACAGCATCAAAGAGGTCTACTTCAACGCGATGCTTCCCGAAACCGCCGCCGCGCAACTGCGCGCGATGGATCCGAATTCGTGAAGTCGTTCGCACGTCGCCGCGCCCTCCAACCTGAATCCGGCGGAATCATCTCCTCGCTCGTGTCGCTCGTTTTCATCGTCGTTTTATGTGCAGTTCTGTACTTCGCGCGCGGACCGATTCTTCGAGTTATCGGGGAAACGTGGATCGTCGAAGATCCGCTCCAGAAGTCCGACGCGATCATCGTTTTGAGCGACGACAATTTTTACGCCGACCGCGCCGCTCACGCCGCCGATCTTTACCGGCATGGCTGGGCCCCGGTGGTGGTGGCCAGTGGCCGAAAGCTGAGGCCATACGCCGGTGTCGGCGAGCTGATGCAGCACGACCTGATCGAACGCGGCGTGCCGAAAGACAGGATCGTCACCATTTCGCACAACGCCGAGAACACCAGGGAAGAGGCCCAGATCCTGCTCCAGCAGGCGGCCGAGCACAAATGGCACAGCGTCATCATCGTGACCTCGAACTACCACACCCGGCGGGCACGATATATCTTCGTGCGGGTCTTCCCGCAACAGATCGGGGTGACCGTAAGCGGCGCCAATGATGGCAGCTTTGACCCCGAACACTGGTGGCAGAGCCGGCTTGGGGTGAAAGAGATGACCCGGGAGTGGGCCGGAATGCTCGTTGCCATGTGGGAGCTGCGGGGTGGTGCTAGGAGTTTGCCTCCGCCCCCAGCCGTTGTGGCACTGTACGAACTAAGACCGCTATAAGTGGTATAGAGCGTGACGTAACACCCCACATTTAGAATCCGGGATTTCCCTTTACTCTCAGTAAGTCCCGTACTATCTTCGGTTTTCTGAGTCGTCGCTCTCGCCTCCCTCAGCCGACGAAACACGACTTTGAACCAAAATCTTTCGTTGAGGTGTCCCCGATGTGGAAGAAAGAAGACTCGAAGCCGCAAGGAGTCGCTGAAACCCCCGCTTCCGTAGCTCCGGCTTTGTCGAGCCACCGGGATGCACCCCCTGCTTTCAGCCCCGCCAGCTCTCAGCCGCCTGTTTCGACCAAGGCGACGGCCTGCATCAGCCAGGGCATAAAAATAAAAGGTGAAATCACGGGCAGTGAAGACCTCTTTATCGATGGGCCCGTCGAAGGTAAGCTGAATTTGGGCAGCAGCAGCGTCACTGTGGGCCCGAATGGCACGGTCAAGGCCGATATTTCCGCCCGCGAAGTTGTGGTTCGCGGCCGGGTCGAAGGCAAAATCGCCGGAAAAGAGCGCGTTCAGCTCTGGAGCACCGGTTATGTGAGCGGCGAGATCTCCACCCAGCGCCTCGCAATCGAAGATGGCGCGGTCCTTCGCGGCAAGGTCGAAACCGGCCGCGCTGTCGAAAAGAGTGAAGATCGCAATGCGGTAAGCGCAGGTAAATCCAATGGCGCGACCGTCCCAGCAGGTACGACGATTTAAGACATGACCCTATTGAACAAGTTCGGCATCGGACCGGCCAGCAGCCAGCGGGGAGTAACGCACTCGGGCAAGCCTGGCGCTCACGATGCGGCCGGCACCAAGACGCACGGCGGTCACGGCACGACGAGTATGCCGGCGGCTGTCGGTGCGACTCGCGCGCCAGCGGTCGGTGTAGAGAGCACGCGCGTTTCAAACGGGCTCAAGGAATTGATGTGGAATCTCGACGGGCTTGGGCGCGGCACGCTGCTCGATATGGGTGGCGCGTGGCAGGCGACGCTCAGCTTTTTTATCGAGAAGGGCTTTCGCGTTACGACCGACGATTTGCTTCGCGGCTGGAAGATGTTTCTCGATAACGAAGAGAAAGAATTTCGAGAGCGTAGCAAGGCGGATCAGTCGCTCGACCTTTCACCCGCGAGCCGCGCGAATCGGTTTTTTGAATCGAACATCAACTATCCCGCATCGTCGTTCGACGTCGTGCTGCTGTGGGATTTGTTGGACTATCTCGATCCTCAAATGGCGACGCGCACGGTTGCGGCGATCACGGAATTGCTGCGGCCCGGCGGCGTCGTGTTTACGATGTTTCACAGCAAGAAGCCGGAAGGATTTCAGCGGTATCGCGTAGCGGATGCGGGGACGTTGCAGGTTGTGTCGGCGAATGTGATTTGCCCGGCGCAGCGCGTGTATCAGAATCGCGAGATTCAGGACCTGTTTGGGCGTTATCGCACTGCAAAATCGTTCATCGCTCGCGATCAACTCCGCGAGAATCTCTTCATCAAGTAAGCTTTCAAATTTTTGTTTGAGTCTCTATCGGTCCATGGCTGGCGCCGTGGTGTGATTTATGGCGCGTCGCGACGCGGCGAAGTACTGCGTCTGATGAGGCGATTTGCGCCTTCCGACGGGAAAAACGCCGGCAAGATGCCGGCGCTACCGATGCGTCCCCTGCGATTTTAGCGGCGGGTTGTGACGGCTTCCAGGATTTGTTCCCACACAGTTTCGTCGAACATCCCCATGACGCGGGCCTTGGTGTGTTTTTGTGCGGCGGTTTCCATTTCGGCGTGGCGGGCCAGGACGATGCCGCGATCGCAGGCGGGAAGTAGCAAGCGGCTTCGCTCGTTCCTGCGATTCCGATGATGGATGGATGCGATCGGAGCGCGCGCTCGTAGAGTTTTATGAGATCGCGCACGCAGGCCTTCATGCTGGCGCCGACGGCGGCGGACCACATGACTCCGTGCTGGCGCAGCGCGATTTTCTTTTCCGTCGCGGCGTTCTGAAATCGCGCGATGTCGGCTTCGGCGGCGCCGGCAAAGAAAAACAATTCGTCGAAATCGCGCTGGCGGGCGAGTTCCGCTTCGCGCTGCGGCAGGCCGGTGTTTTGCGTCAGCTCGCGTGGCGATAGCGATTTCAGCGGCACAACTTCGACTTCGGTTTCTTCGGAAAGGGAATCGAGAGCGTCTTTTGCGGCAGGAAGAATCTGCGCGATGGGAACCGTGGTGAAGCGGCCGAGGCGAATCGTTTCGGTGCCCTTGAGGTGAAAGTAGTCTTCGGGCAGATAGACCGCGCAGCCGTCTTCGGCGATGAACGGGTTGCCGTGGCCGAAGCGGCGGCGCGGCTCATCCACCTGCAGGCGCGAACGGGAAGTCACCCAAACTGCGGGAATAGCGTTGTGGTCGAGCGTGGCGCAGAACTCGTCGAATCCGGCGACGGCTGGGCCGCGGTCGGGGATGATCGAGTCGATAGCGATGAACAGGATTGCCGGGGTTTGGTGCAATGCGCCTCCGCGAATAAGCGGTTCATTCTAGCTGGTTGGAGACGATCGACCAAACCAAGTGGAACGGGATCAAGACATGAAAGTGGGACTTCGAGATTTGCCGTTCGAAAGAAGAGGGGTATACCCCCATCGTTTTCTTTCAGAGTATGTAAGTTGCTGATTTGGGGCTGGTTATAAGCGTACAGAAAATAGGAGTGCGCAAGCTGTTCAGTTTCATAGAGTTGCAGACTCGCGCGTTCGAAAAATTGCGCTTATAAATGAAAAAAGCGCCGATTGGGGCGCTTTAAGGCGTGCTTTTGAACAGCTCTCAGAGTATCCGGAAACCTGCGTTTTGTCAATCGTGATTTGTTATTGACGCATTACGGGCTTCCGCCCTTTGGAGCGGGCTGTCCTGGGAATCGCCCCGCCGAGTGAACTTCGTTATCTCTCCAGTCGGATGATTTGCCCATTGCATGTTGTTGGGACAGGGAGTCAGCCGAGGGTGCGGAGTTAAGTCTTTACTTCTGAATAAGATTGCGAATTTGGCCCACCTGTACCAACGGCAGGGGGATTGCCCTTTGGTACAGGTGCAGACCGCACTGCATGAAACCTGAAGTGCCCACCAATGGGCGCCGTCTTGGGAGACCTAACGATGCAAAACCTTAAAGGTCCTGCTTCGGATTCGCAGAAGAACGCCGTGCTCGTGGTTTGCTTGCTGGTGATGTCGGTGATGTGCATCGGGTTGATTTGGCAGGCGCAGATCATTTCGAACCAGCGCGATGATATTAAGTGGCTGCAGTCGTTGAAGTTTGGCGGGTAAGGGCGGCACGCAGAGTTCGGGAGACTTGTTCCCGATGAGTTACGGCCGCGCGAATCGAGTTTCGGTTCTGTGTGGGAAGTCAAAAACCGCACCCTCCTAAAGACAGTAGGATGCGGCACCCTGGATCCGTTTGCTTGCTGCGGTGGGAGTGCGGGGCTGTTGGCTGGGTGAGTGAATTCACACGGTCTGTAGTACGTTCGGGCTGAATCACGGCATTCGTCGTGCACTCCTTATCGCGATGCGGCTTGGGTCGCAAACTTTTACGACTCGCGGCGGGAAATTGTGGTTCAATGAATTCGCCCAGAGTTACGAATCGGGAGATTTAACGTGAAATACATTCTCAAGTTGGCGTTGGTTTTGGTTGTTCCGGCGTTGTTGATTGTGGGAACGGCGAGTGCGGCGCAGCAGCATCATCATCGTAAAGCGGGGCATCGCGCGCATCATCGGTCGGCGCATCATTCGCATAGCGCGACGCGGCACAAGAATCCGAATTAGTAGAGTTTAGGTTGGGCGGCGCCACGGGCTGCTCAAGACACATTGATATTGCGGACATGGGGCGCAGCGATGCTGCGCCCCTACATATTTGTGGTGACGTGCGGGTGGGAAATGACGGACGGTGGTCCGGCGTTGGCTGGCGGCCGAGATGCTTCCCTTCGCTCAGGGTGACGAGCAGGTTTTGTGAAGGTGAAGGTGGTTGGAAATAAAAAACGGGGAGCCTGGTGGCTCCCCGTTTTTGCTTTTCGTTGAGTTTGGGTTAGCGGCCGGAGGTTGATGCGGCGGCAGCGGGCTGCGCCGAGTTTGCCTTCGGGATGCTGATGTAGCCGCTGACGGTGTTTTTGCCAGCCTTGTTGATGACGACTTCCTCGGGGTAACGCGAGCCCTGAGTGTAGAAGAAGATCGGTTCGTTGAGAGCGCGGTTCTTCTTCACGAACTTCTTGTCTTCGACTGTCATCTCGACCGAGAAGCGATTGTTCTTTTCGTTGACGCCCTTGAGCTCCACGGTGATGTTGCCGGCCTTGACGGGCTTGTTCTTGCCGTCAACGGTGAATTCGATGTAGTCGCGCTCGCCGAGGCGGCGGAGCGTGTCGATCTCATCGTGATTGCGTGCGATGAGCGTGCCCATTTCGGAGCGCGCCATCTTGAGATCTTCCTTGGTGCTGTTGAGGTCGGTCGCAACGCCGCCAACCTTGGTATCCACCGTCTTGACGTCATCGGTGGTGGCCTTGGTGGAGAGTTCGGTGTGAACCGAGGTATCGAGAGCGGTCAGCTTCTGAGTCGTCGCGTCATTCGCCTTGGCGGCGTCTTCACGCGCGGTCTTGAGCTGGCCCTGGGTAATCTTGAGTTTCTTGGTGACGAGGGTCAGGTCGCCCTGCACATCGGCGTTTGCTTTTTCATCCTGCGCCAAGCGATCTTTCAGGGATGACACGTCTTGCTGCACCGACTGCTCGGACTGCTTGATCTGAGCGGTCATGGTCTGCTGCGTGGTGTCGAGTTTCGTGGAGGCGTTCCAGCCAAACCACAGGCCACCAATCGCGATGAGACCAAGAACGATCATCGCGGGCAGATGCCAGGACGGCGATTCTCTTTCGACGATTGTTTCTGACATAGCTGGTATTTCTCCTCACCCTGATCGGGCTGAATTTGGGTTTCCCTCAAGTTAAACGGCCCGTGGCTGGAAAGGAGCATGCGCCGCGCCAAATGGGTGTCGCGGGGCGGTGTTAGGAAGTAGCTCGCAAGTTATTCTGGATGCTGAGGTTACGCAGGGGGATTCCTGTATGGGAAAACTTGTGGAAGTACTAGTCCGGGGAAAGATTACGCGGTATTAACTT
The DNA here is from genome assembly GCA_963785605.1 of uncultured Acidobacteriota bacterium. GTDB lineage: Bacteria > Acidobacteriota > Terriglobia > Acidiferrales > UBA7541 > Acidiferrum. The sequence continues at coordinate 473,327 of CAWAWE010000002.1, forward strand.
TTTCCACCGAAATTTGCTCGCTGTGGAAAACGAAAGGTGACGGTTTGTGGGCGGCGTAGGGTATCGGCTGTGGAGGCGAGCGCACGGATCAGTTGCGCCAAGACGCAGCGAGGGCGGAGCAAGCCCCACCCCCTACAAAACCTAGGAAGGAATTGAGTTAGGGCCGAGATTCGGATTGAGTTAGGGGAGGTCGATGCCGGCGGACTTGAGGGAGTCACGGAGGGTGGAGGGGGTGGCGCAGTGGATGCCGATCATTCCAAGGGACTTGGCGGCGGCGACGTTTTCTTCGAGGTCGTCGATATATATGGCTTCGGTGGCTTTGACTTTTGTGGCGCGGAGGGCTTCCTGATAGATGACGGGGTTGGGCTTGCTGGAGCCGACGACGCAGGAGTAGATGCGGACGGGGAAGTAATTGAAGAAGGTGAAGGTGGATTCCATGTGGGCGACGTGGATGGGGTCGGTGTTGGACAGAAGGGAGAGGCGATACTTCTTGGCTAGGGCGGCCCAGAGCGAATCGGGTTGGAGGGTTTCGGGGAGAAGCGCGGCGTTCCAGGCTTGGATGAATTGGTCGTAGGTCAGATTGCCGCCGAGGCGGCGGACGATGTGGAGGTGCCAGTCGCGGGCGCTGATGCGGCCATCCTGCAAATCGAGGAAGCGAGGGTCTTTTTCGATGGCGGTCCAGATTTCCTTGGGTGTGAGAGAGATGCCGCTGGAGAGGCCCTGCATGGCGCGAGAGATGTCGACGCCGACGATGACGCGGCCGATGTCGGAGATGATTGCGCGGATCTTCTGAGGAGGCATGCGCTATTTGCTTTCGTTCGCTGTCGAAGAGGCTACCGCTTTGCGGCCGCGCAGGATGCCAATAATGGCAGGGAGAATCGAGACGACAGCGACCACGATGATGACGTAGTGGATTTTCTGGCTGATGTTGGGGACGGTGCGGCCGAGAAAATAGCCGCCGAGAACTGTGGCGGAAACCCAGGCGACGCCGCCGACGATGTCGAACATCACGTAGCGCGGATAAGGCATTTTCGCGGCGCCAGAGACGGGCGGGCAGAAGGTGCGGACGATCGGGACGAAACGGGCGAGGATGACGGCGCGGCCGCCGTACTTTTCGTAGAACTCATGGGCGCGTTGGAGGTGGCTGCGGCGAGAAAGAAATCGAATCTTCGCGCTTGTAGAGCGCCGGGCCGGCGGTGCGGCCGATCCAATATCCGATCTGGTCGCCGACGATGGCGCAGAGCATGACCGGAAACAGAAGCCATTTCAGGGGAATGACGTCGGCGGCGGCAAAGATGCCGGCGGTGATGAGCAGGGAATCGCCGGGAAGGAAGAATCCGACGAAGAATCCGGTTTCGATGAAGACGATGGTGCAGACCAGCGGGGCGCCGCCGGTGCGAACTAATTCTTTAAGGGCCTCTGGGTCGTAGGCAGAGCGGAGCAAATGCTGGAGAAATTCGAGCAAGCCTCAGATTTCCTTTGTGAAAGAGTGGAGAGAGCTTGCGAAAAGGGCGCAAACTCGAGAGCGCGCGAACGAAATTCGGTCAACGCACCGCACCCAATACGGTAGCAGAAAAGGGAAAGGTCTTCGCGGCATTCATACCAAAGCAAGCCCAAAGAGCCGACAGGGCCGGACCACATCCAGGAATTTAAAGAGTTCAGGGAACTGAGGGGCGTCATTGGGTGGCCTCCGCCACGTTCGTACGGTTGAGCGGACAACAGCCGGCAAGATGCCGGCGCTACGTTTACCGAGTGGCTTCCGCCACGAGCAACATGCTTTGCAGATCGGACTCCAAACCGCGAGCGGCGATCTCGGCGCGTTCCAAGAATTTTTCAATGCGCGGCAGGGCATGGCGCGCGGCGGAAACGCCGGCTTCGATGGCTTCGTCGGCGCGATCGAAATCGTCCCACGCGATCGGTTGAACGTCGGGGCGAAGCACGAGGTCGGCGTGGCGTTCCCAGCCTTCGAGCTGGTGTTTTTGAGCGGCGCTGACGGCGCGGGCGACGACTTGAAAAATGTTTGAGGGCGAGCCGCGGTGGCTGTCCTGAATTCCGACGGATACGCCGAGGACAAATTCTGCGCCGAGCTTGCGGGCGGCGGCGGTCGGAACGGGAGCGACGAGGGCCCCATCGACGAGGCAGCGCGTTCCAATGTTGACCGGCTCGAACAAACCTGGGAAAGCGCAGCTGGCGCGAATCGCTTCTTTGAGGTTGCCGTGGGTGAGGATGACCGGCTCACCATTATTAAGGTCGGTGGCGACGACTGCGAGTGGGATGCGCAAATCTTCGAAATTCTGAGTGTCGAAAACGCGGTCGATCAGATCGCCAAGGCGGTGATTGCTGGCGAGGCCGAGGCGCGAAACGCTCCAGCGGCCGATGTCGCGAAATTTGAGAGTGCGGCAAGTAGCGATGATGCGCGCCAAGGGAGCGCCGCTGGCGTAGGCCGCGCCGAGAATGCTGCCGACGCTCGTGCCCGCGATGCAAGAAATAGGTATGCGATTCTGCTCGAGAACCTGAAGAACGCCGAGATGCGCGAAACCGCGCGCAAAGCCGCCGCCGAGAGCGATCCCGATGCCTGGCCGAGTGGCCAGTAGGGCTGCACTGTGTGGTCCGGACTGTGGTTCACGTATCACGGGGAGATTGTCGCAATCGTTGGGTGCGGCGAGCGATAGGTCTGGCGTCCCGAAAGACCAGTACGTTTGTACCTTTAGAAAATCCACATCAAAAGCGGGTGTCAGAAGGGACAGGAGTACGTCCTTACTACGCTGGTACCCCCTGTGTACCATTTTCGGTTTCTGAGCCGTGAGCGAATCTGTGTGAGTCAGGACGGACTGCAAGAAGCGACGGAGTTAAGTAGTCCTGAGGGGGCCAGCGAAATGGATTTGGCATACGCAAGTTGGATCGGATTACCGGTGGTTTTGCAGGTGGTTTCGGGCGACATCAAGGTGCCGCTGCGGGGAAAGTTGCTGAAGGATAAGGGCGAGACAGTGCGGATTCGGATCGACGGCTCGGATATCGACATTTATAAGACGATGATTTTGGCGGTTGAAGAAGACGCGATGGTGATGCTCCCGGCGTAAGGCCCGGCTAAAGCTAAGGAGACTCGCGATGAACAATCAAGTGCCCAAGTATGTGACGTGCGGACGTGCGGCGTTGTTGCTCGGGATTCCGGAGGATGAGTTGAACCGGATTTCGAGCCAGTCGGGACTCGGACATACCGAGTACGCCGGCGAAGAAACCGAGACGTTTTTTACGTATGACGAGTTGCGGCAGATTTGCATGATTTCGACGCACCAGGTGAATTGAACGGCTTCGGTGTTGTGACGAAGCGAACCTGAAAACAAGTTTCCTCCGGCCCCCCTCAGCAGTACGCCCCCACCCCCGGCGCTCCTCCCCCCAGGAGCGCCGGGGGTTTCCTCTTTTGGGGCAGCAAATTTAGGGATGAAAAGAGTGGACGGAAATACAGTCCTGTCGTGATGACTTCGAATGGATCTTGAATTTAAATCCCGCGATCTGGGAAACGATCGCGGCTACAGGGTGGCGCTGGTTACATGGTGGTCGTCGCTATGTCCCGGGTGGGGTTGCGTTTAAACCCGCACCCTCTGAAAGCTGAGGGTGCGGCACCCAAATGCCGACTCGTGTTCAACGAAAGCGGGGCTAGCTGCTTTCGGAGTAGCGGGTGGCTTCGCGGAGGTGGGCGATGAGGAGGCGGATGCTGTCGGCCAGCTGGACGACTTCGCCTTCGCCCTGGATGTCGAATTCGATTTCGTAGTTGCCGGCGGCGGCGTGGTCCACGGCTTCCTTGAGGCTGATGAGCGGCTTCACGACTTGTTTCGGCAATGTAAAACTGATCCAGACGCTGACGAGGAGCGTGATCGCGGAAACGATGGAGAGCGACCACTCGGCGGCGGAACTGAGACGGCGAGCTTTGCGATGGTCGTGCTCGACGCGGTCCCAGCTTTTTGCCTCGAGCTTGCCGGTCATGGTGAGGACTTCCTGGCCGCTGTTTTGCAGGTCAACGGTGATATGGCGGAGGGCGGGGTCGCCTTCCTGAACGGTCTTCGTGATTTGGGCGTCGAAGGAACCGACGCGATTGCGGAGTTCATCGACGAGCTGCGAGCGGGTCTTGTAGCGCTCGCTTTTGAGCAGGTTGTCGAGATCTTTCTCATAGGTCATTAATACGGCGTCGATGCGGTCGGCGGGAGCTTGGCCGGGCTGGCCGATAACCGTCACGGCGGCTTCGAAGCGTTCGTTGTAGCGGCCGAGGGCGGCGAGAGTCTCCTGCGTCATCGGTTCATCGGAAGGTTGCAAGTCGCTGATGGCGCTCATGATCTGTTCGATTTTTTGGATGGAGTCGCGATTGGCCTGGAGGGAAGAGGGATCGTAGAGGAGGAGGTAGTTGCGCTCGGCGTGGCGGGCTTCGAGCATGGTGATGGAGGCTTGTTGGGCGAGAGTGGCGGCGGGAGCATCGAAGCTGACGATGCGGTCCACGATCCAGCCGATTTCGAGCAGATAGAAGATCGCCAGGAAGATGACGGGGACGAGAATGAGGCGAACGATCGCGAGGCTGTAGGCCACGCGTTTTCTCAACGAGGCGCCGGGGGCAAGCACTTGGAAGCGCCTGCGGATGCCGGCACCAGAACGTCGGATGCCAAATTTCATAGCCCAGCCCTCCCGCTGGAAATGGGTAGGAACGTCTACGGGAAGTGTACCTGAACTGATGGGCAGGAGAGGGGTTACCGATGCTGTCGTTGCTGAGGGAGCGACGGATGGGCTGCCGGGAAAGAATGAAGCCGGACGCGATGGGTTGCGTCCGGCGATCGTCGTTTTAGGTTTGCGTGTCAGGCGGAAGAAGGGCACGGCGGTGCCGTGCCCCTACGCGATCAGGGGTTGATGTCTTGCTTTTGCTCGGCTCGGGCGATCAGGCCCTTGATTTGGTTTTTGGCGACGTCGGGGCAGGTTTGAAGCGCCAGGTTGAGTTCCTTGACCGCGGTGGGGAAGTCGCCTTTGGCTGAGGCGATGCGGGCGAGTTCACCGTGTGTATACCACTCGTTGGGGCGCTTCTTGATGTTGATCTGGAAGACGGCGAAGCCTTCGTCCTGTTTCTTCTGGGCTTGCAGGCCGCGGCCGAGAGCGTGAATCTGGATACCCGACGCCATGTCCATCGCTTTCGCTTTCATCGCGGCGGCTTCGTCCTTCTTGCCTTGCGCTGCGAGAATTTCCGATTTGTTGAGCAAGTTGTCGAAGCGCTCTTCCGACAGAATCGATCGGTCTTCCCAGGCGATGGCTTGGTCGAGATTTTCGCCGGTGTCGAGCACCCACAGTGCGGCCTCGTCATAACCTGCCCACGTGAATCCGCCGACGCTGCGGAGCTGATTCTTGATACTGGCGAGGACGATCTTGTTGACATCGACGGAAACGTGAAAAGAAACGGAGGTCTTGGCCCAGTGCAGCGTGACCGCGGTTGAATCGGGCTTGACGTCTTCGAACGTGTAGGCGAGAGCTTCTTCGAAGTCGGCGGTCTGCGGCTTCACGGTGACGCGCAGGGCGTCTTCCTTCTCGTCGTAGGTGAAGCTCCCCCACGAGGTTGAATTTTTCGAAAAGATAATCGTCCATTGATCGGCGGCGGGAATCATGTGCAGACCGTACGTACCCGCGGCGAGCGGCTTGCCTTCGACGCTGACGTCGTCGGTGAAGGAAATGACGGTGTTTTCGTTCGCGCCGGCGCGCCAGACCTGGCCGTAGGGGATTGTTTTGCCGAAGAGTTCGCGGCCAGCGGCGAGCGGGCGGCAATAATTCACCGTGATATCAGTGAGGCCGATTTGCTGGGTTACGATGGAGCGCTGGCTCAGGGTGGGGAGCTTAAGTTCGGTGGCCTGCGAGCCGTTCTTGAATTGGGCGCTTGCGGGTAAAGCGATTACCGTGGACAGCGCGAGAATACCGACAGCAAATCTGCACACACCGATCCGATCGACGCTTATCATGCACACCCCTCTATTGTTGGCATCGCGGGCTGTTGGCTGCCACCAAGGACGAGGCTCCGCGAAAAATTTCTTGCTGTGTGCATAGACGGACGGTTGTTAGGGGCGTGAGCAGTGCTTAAGCGGCCTCGCGGACGTGCCGGCTACCGTGACTATCTGAGGAAGCGGCACCGAATTCGACTCACCGATGTTGCCGAGTGGGCTAAAGTGGTGGAAACCTAGCGCAGTGGCCTTGAATCAAACACTACAGACGAAGAAGGCGCGACGAATTTTATAGGACTGAACAGCGATTGGAGGATATGAACAGGATGAAGGTCACTTTTGGAGTTTCCGGGCCAGGGCGGATTCTTTCCCTGATGATGCTGTGCCTGACATTTGCGGCCGCCTATTGCTCAGGACAGGCTCGGCCGAACCAAGTGCCGCCCACGAGCGGGAGCAAAGTTCTCGGCGAAGTGAAGCTGGATGGCGTGTCGAAAGTTGAAAAAGAATCGGGCGTTTGGGTGGACGGAAATTACGTGGGTTACCTGAAAGAGCTGAAGGGCGACAAGAAATTGCTGCTCTTGCCGGGCGAGCACGAGATTGCGGTGCGGCAATCGGGGTACGACGACTCGGTGCAGAAAGTGGTTGTGGAGCCGGGCCAGGTGCACACGGTGGTGGTGCGGCTGACACTCAGCCCCCGCGCCGTCACTCCGGACATCACATCAACGCTCAAACTCGACGTGCAGCCGGGACGCGCGGCGGTATTTTTGGACGGCAGGTTTGTCGGCCACGCCAGCGAGTTTGGGGGCGTCGGGCATTCGATGCTGCTCAGCCCCGGGAAACACCGGATCAAGGTGGAGCTGCCGGGCTACCGGACGTTCGAAACCGAAGTGAACCTGCTCGCCAATCAAAAGTCGGAAGTGAAGACCGAACTGTTGAAGGGCAGCATCGAGCAGGCGGGACCTGAAATCAAGCAGCCGCAGTGAGTGCAGCCAAACCTATCGGTCTCTTATTGGGTTATCAGTGGCAATATTCGCAGAGCGCCTCGGTTGCACGCAGAACCGGGGCGTTCTGTTTTTCGCGTCAAAATGAGTCATCTCTGAGTCACAAAACGTGAGTGTGAGCGACTTGAACTTTCGAACGCGACGCCGTACCGTCTAGCAGGCACCCAGGTCCGATGCATACGCACAAGCAGACGGTGGCACTTCGCGGGGTCGCGATGTTCGAAGCGGCAAAGGGCTTGGTGGTCCTTTTGCTCGGGCTTGGACTGTTGCGGCTGGTCCACAAAAATCTCGACACATTTGCCGAACAACTGATTCGTTTTTTGCATGCCAGTCCGGGCGGACGGTTGTCCAATCTTTTCGTGGAAGCTGCCGGCAAAACAACCGACAAAGGACTGTGGGCGCTGGCTGCCGCGGCGATGGTCTACTCGCTGGTGCGATTTGCCGAGGCTTACGGCTTGTGGCATGCGCGCGAGTGGGCCGAATGGTTTGCGCTGCTCTCGGGTGCGATGTACCTGCCGTGGGAAGTTTACTCGTTGATCCGGCACCCGCATCCGATCAAGTGGGTCGTGTTGCTGGGCAACGTGCTGATCGTTCTGTATATGTTGGTGCTGCGCGTTCAAGCCGGGTCACAGAAGAACGGGGCGCGCGGAACGTCGGGATAGAGGTCAGCGATATTTCGAATTACTTCAGTAAATCGTTCGCATAGCGAACTGGCACCGCAAGGTTCGAACCGCCGAAGCCCTTCAGAATTGCGAAGTTCACTCCGACCACTTTTCCATTTCGATTGAAGAGCGGGCCGCCCGATCCGCCCGAAGTTGTTGCGGCGTCGTAGACGATCTTGTCTTGCAGGATGTCGCCGATGTGTCCTTGCGTGGTGGTTGGACGAATGAGTTGCTCGGAAGCGAGCTGCGAGACGATGCGGGTCACGCTCTTCGTGTCGGTGATTTTTTGCGCCACATCGCTGCCGGCGCGCGCGAGAATGCCTTCGATGCCGGTGGGGTAGCCGATCAGGACGACCGGGTCGCCGCTGACGGTCGCTTCATGACGATCGTCGAGTTCGAGGAGTGTTGCTTTGGCCGGCGCCGGACCTTCCAGCCTGAGCACTGCAACGTCGGCATCGCTCGAAATCTTGTCGAGCTTGGCCGAAATGCCTTCCGCGCTGCCGGGGAAGTAGGCGCGATACGAAATTACGTACGCTTTGGCACCGCGATCGATCAAGTCTTTCAGTTCGTCGTTATTCCACCAAGGTTCGGCAACGTGATGATTGGTGACGATGCGGCCGTCTTTGCGTACCAAAAACCCGGTGCCAAAGACATCGATCTGGAGATGCGGGCCTGGTCCGCCGGAGTCGAGCTGCACCATTCCTTGATCATCGACAACCGGCTTGCCAAGTCCGTCTACGGCAATCTGAATCGGCCTGCCCGATTGCTGATCGAGAAACTCGACGACAACGTGGAGCAAGCAAACGCTCGGCGAATAGGTGTGGACTACCGTCTCGGCAACTTTGCCTTCGGTTTCGAGCGTCTTCAGGCGCGTCTGCGTGTCTGCAAGCTGCTGCCTGAGTGACGCTGATTCCGAGGGGTCGCCTCCACCGGCGGCGATTTTTTTCTTAATGTCGGCAGATTTCGCCATCAGCGTGTCGTGGGTCGCGGCCTGGGTTTTCGTTTGTGCTTCCAGCGATTCGCGCATGGCTTGCGCGCGTTGGACGAGATCGCTGTCCTTTTGGCCCATGCCGTAATTGAGCCGCGCGATCTCTGCGCGGAGCTGAAGGTTGTCTTTGCCACTCCGATGCGTGGTCACCAGCATCGACACAGAAGCGATGATGGCCGCGGCGCTCACCGCGAAGATGGCGGGGATGATCCAACGGCGGCGCTTGGTCACCAAGTCTTCGTTGAGCGATTCGACCGCGAGGTCGGCGATATTCTCGCGCTGCGTCGCGTACTTGAGCATGGTCTGCAGCTCGAGCTGCGACTGGCGTTCGCGAAACTGCGTCCGAATGCGCGCGGCGAACTCCGTGCCGTCGAGGGGAAGAGAGACGGCGTCGTCCGCGCCGAGATTCAAAGCGTGCGCACGGTCGGGCGCGCCGCCGGGGACGATCATAACGATCTTGAGAGGGCGAAGGTCAGGCCTGGCTCGGAGCGACGAGATTAGGCCGGCGCAATCGAGGTCGGTGGCAGAAGCCTCGGTGACGAGCACTTCGGGCGTCAGCGCGACGACCTGATCGATGGTCAATCCGATCTCGGTCGAAACTTCGTAGCCTTGGCCGGCTAGAGCGTTATTGGCTTCGAGAAGCGACTCGGCCGTCAGGTTGAGGAGGAGAATTCGCATTGGGTGGTCAGTTTACCATTTTTGCCGAGCGCGGTTATGAGACGCCGGGCTGTGGCGGTTGCGTTTCGAATTCGCGCGTTAAAGAGATCGCGAAGGAGGAATCGACGTTGCGTTAGAGGCTGGGGAGGTGTGCGAGGTTACGAATATTCTCGTTTTGTCGATCCGGCCTGATTTCGCGGGTTGCGAGCGAACATAGACGCCCGGCTTGAGCTGGTGACCCAAACGTTGGTTCTTCTCTGGCTGCCCTCGCGAAAATGTTGTATCTCCGAAGCGCCAAAGTGAATCTGTGAAAGTACGTATCTTTTCTGATTTCAGTGGATTATGCTCCCGTGCACTCCATCCTGCATTTGAGCGGAAGTGCCAAAATTTATGAGTTTGGGGAGTGCGATCACAGCGAAGTTTAAGCGGATGCGATGACGATGGAGGGTGAGAGGGAAATGAGCTTGCGAAAGAAGACAGGACTTCTCTTGGGGGGATTCGCGGTGATGGCGACGCTGACTGCGAGTGCCTTCGCGCAGCAACCGGCCAAACCCTTGACCGATGCGCCGGTGAAAGTCACGGTCATCAAAGGCTTGCCGAACATCAAGGACAATACTCAGGGCTCGCTGATTGTCGGCGATGGATCGCTGCACTTTGCACATGAGGCGGCCATGTCGGACTTGTCCGCGCATTCGATCGAAGACGTGATCACCGGTGATGACAGCCAGCGCGTGATTCGCGGAACGCTGGGTACACTGTCGTGGTTCGTGCCTTACGGCGGTGGCAGGTTTTTGAGTTTGTTTCGAACGAAGCTCGATACGGTGACGATAAAATATCGCGACAGCGATGGCGGATTGCACGGCGCGATTTTCACGATGCCTGTGGGCCAGGCCGAAGTGATCAAGAAGGAATTGCTGGCGCAGGGAGCGCGAACGACGGTGACGGAAGCTGATACGAAGTCCGCGGCAACCACGCCGGACGCGAAGGAGAAGCAATGACAACGTTTGCGAACAATCTCGCGCCTTACGCTCTTCCTCGCGGCGACGATGGTTTGCGGCTTTGGCGTGATGGCTCAAGACAAGCCCAAGCCAGTGAAGATCAAGGCGTCGGCGATTCAAGTCGATATGATTCACTCCGACGAGATCAAGCTTCCGGCGGAGTTTCAGGTCTCAATGTATGAGGATTTGATTCGTCAGCTACAGAAGAAGGGCGGATTCGCGCACGTTTATCGTGAAGGCGATCGCAACGCTTCAAGCTCGCCGGATCTGGTGATCCTAAGCAGCAACGTGACCGGGTTTAAAGAGGGAAGCCAGCGGAAACGGGAAGTCACGACCGTGGCCGGCGAGACCGCCATCAAAATTCACTGCGTTTTCTCCGACAAAGACGGCAAAACGCTGCTCGAAGCCGACGTCACCGGCAAAGTCCGCTTCTTTGGCGGAAACCTCCGGGCGACGTATGATTTTGCCAAGGCGACCACGAAAATCGCCCGTGAGAACTTTTCTGCCACCACATGAGTCCAAAGGAAAATCACCGGGTGCAACACGGCCAGTTGTTGAGGGTGGAATTACCCAGCGATCCGGGTATGCTGTGCGTAGTTCGAAGTGCGATCGAGCGCTTGACGGAAGCGCTGGGGTTCTCCGAGCCGGAAATTCGATCAGTGACCCGAGCTGTCGATGAGGCGCTCACCAATATCATGAGACATTCTTACGGCGGAGCGTTGGATCGCCGCATCGAGCTGTCTTGCCTGCGCGTTGCGAAGGGACGCGCGGCGCACGGTGAAGGATTTGAGATTCGCCTGGTCGATTACGGCCCGAAGATCGATCCCGCGAAACTTCGCGGACGGCCGTTGGACGAAATCAAGCCGGGCGGATTGGGGTTGCATTTCATCCGGCAAAGCATGGACATCGTACAGTTTCGTCGTGCACGAGGGGCTAACGTTTTGCGCCTCGTGAAGTATTTGTCGCCGGAAGGACGACACGGAGACTAATGCTCGGAGGAAAACCTTTGCAGATTGCGACGCGGTTGTTGGGAACAACGACCGTCTTTGACGTAACGGGCGACATCGACTTGGCGCATTCGCCGGAAGTTCGGAAGGCGCTGCTTGGGGAGATCCGAGAGAAGAAGACGCCCAAGGTCGTGATGAATATGAGCAAGGTGCGGTACATCGACAGCTCGGGCGTGGCGTCGCTGGTGGAGGCGTTGAAAGCATCGCGTGATGCGGGGACGCGATTTTTGCTGGTGGGGTTGAGTCCTGCGGCGCGCGAAGTGTTGCAGTTGTCGCGGCTGCTGAAGATTTTTGAAACGTTCGATACCGAAGAAGAGGCGCTGGCAAGCTAAGGAAAGAGCGGGGAAGCGTCGTTTCAGCGGTGGCGTTGCGTTGTTTTCGCGTGCGCGAGTTGCAGCGGTGTCCCAGGGGAGAATGGAACTCGTCTCACAAATTGGGGGCGGCGTTACAAACGGCTTGGCCTATGTCGGGTCGTTGGCTAACCTGGCTGCGAGCGCCGCTTGGTATACGTTTATCGCGCCGTTTCGCGGCAAGCCGATGCGGCTGGGCCGCGCATTCTCGCAGGCAATGGACGTGGGCGTCCGCGCGCTGCCGATTCTTTCGCTGATCACATTTTTTATTGGTTTGATTCTGGCGCTGCAAAGCGCTTACGAATTGCGGAAATTTGGCGCAATCGATCTGGTCGCGACCGCGGTCGCGATTTCGATGACGCGCGAGCTTGGGCCGCTTATCACGGCGATCGTGGTCATCGGGCGCTCGGGTTCGGCGTTTGCGGCCGAGATCGGGACGATGAAGGTCACCGAAGAGATCGACGCGCTCCAGACGATGGCGGTCAGTCCGGTGTCGTTTCTGGTGGCGCCGAAGTTCATGGCGATGATCGTGATGCTGCCGTGCCTGACGATCTGGGCGAACACAATGGGGATTTTGGGTGGCGCGCTTTTTGGCGTCGTACAGGCGGATTTTACGGTCGCGCGGTACGTTCGCGCATCGGTCGACGCGCTGTTTTTGCGCGACCTGGCGACCGGGCTCGTGAAAAGCGTGATGTTTGGGATGACGATCACCGCGGTCGGCTGCCTGGAAGGTTTGAACACGGGCGCAGGGGCGGAACAGGTCGGGAAATCGACGACGCGCGCTGTGGTGATGTCGATTTTTATGGTTGTGTTGGTGGATTTGGTTTTTACGATGTTGTTTTTCTTACTTGGTGGTTAGGGCCTAGTGGTCACGGCTTGGGACATAACGCGGGACGCGGCAGACGGTATGGCGAACGAAGACTTCGAGATGGATCGTGACGGCGACGGCGGCTCAGATTCCGAGCCGATGGTATCGCTGCGCGATCTGCGCGTCAGTTACGGCGATCGCGAAATTCTGCACGGTATTTCGTTCGACGTGCTGCGCGGCGAGACGATGGTGATTCTCGGCGGCTCCGGATCGGGCAAGAGCACGCTGCTTCGGACACTCGTCGGGCTGGAGCGGCCGAGTGCGGGAGAGATTTGGATACGCGGGAAAAACCTGGCGGATATTTCGCAGGATGAGCTTGACGAAATCCGGAAGCGTATCGGGATGTCGTTTCAGGGGAGCGCGTTGTTTGGTTCGATGACGGTGGGCGAAAATGTGGCGCTGCCGTTGCGCGAACACACGAAGCTCGAGGATTCGACGATCGAAATTATGTTGCGACTTAAGCTGGAACAAGTGGGGCTTGCGGGATTTGAGTATTACATGCCGTCGCAGCTCAGCGGCGGCATGATGAAGCGCGCGGCGGTGGCGCGAGCGATGGCGATGGATCCGGAGATTTTGTTTTTCGACGAGCCTTCGGCCGGGCTCGATCCGATTATTGCGGCGGGCATCGATCAATTGATTTTAGAAATGAAGAAGGCGTTTCGCATGACGATCGTGGTCGTCACGCATGAGCTGGCGAGCGCATTTTTGATCGCCGATCGCATGGTGCTGATCGATAAGGGAAATATCGTTGCGATCGGGACGACGGACGAGATGCGCAACAGCAAACAGCCGCGCGTGCGGCAATTTCTGGATCGCGTCGCGGAGCCCGAGGTGGCGCGCGAACTCGATTATCTGCAGATGCTGACCGAAGACCGGCGGCCCGCCGACATGCCGGGCGGCAAGGGGAGAGCCTGATGAACGCGAAAGGCGAGCAGACGCTGGTCGGGCTGTTTGTACTTGTGGCGGCGGCGGTGCTGATAGCAACGGTGTTCGCGATCAGCGGCGCGTTTGGGCGGTCGGTGAAAACATTTCACACCTACTTTGGATTTGCGGGCGGGCTCGAGCCGGGCGCGACGGTGCGGTACTCGGGCGGTATGAAGGCGGGGCGCGTTGAGAAGATGCGGATCGATCCGGAGGATCCGACGCGCATCGAGGTTACGTTCAGCGTGCAGACGGATATTCCGGTGAAGACGGATAGTCACGCGAAGATCATGAGCTTGAGCCCACTTGGCGAGAATCATTTGGAGATTGTGCCGGGGACAAAGCAGGCGGGGTTGGCAAAAGATGGGGCGTGGTTGCCGGCGGATGATTATTTGGATTTCAATGCGCTGACCAAGCGGATCAATGATATTGCGCCGGCGGCGCAGCAGTTACTGGTGACACTGAACGATCGCGCGAGCGAGCTGCAAGTGACGGTGGCGCGGATCAACGATTTGCTGAGCGATCGCAACCGCGCGAACCTTGCGGGAACTTTGGCGACGACGCGAGGGATGCTCGACGAAGACCGGCCGTTGATCAAGGGAACGCTTTCAAATATCAACGAGACCACGAAGAAACTGGAGCCATTGCTGGCTGATTTGCGGAAGACGACGGCGACTGCGAATCAGACGCTCGACCATATCGACTCGTTGATTGGAGACAATCGCGAAGATGTACATGCGGCGATTGTTGAACTGCGAAAGACGCTGACGAATACGACGAGCCTGACGACGAATCTCGATCAGACGCTGAACGTGAATTCCGACAACATTGATACGCTATTGGAGAATTTGCGGCAGATCAGCGACAACCTGCGGGAATTTTCGGCGACGATCAAGACGCGGCCGTACTCGCTGATTCGTTCGTCGGCGCCGAAAGAACACAAGCCGGGAGACCAACCATGAAGTCTTCCATGAGGCGGGCGGAGATGAACGAGCGGAAGGGAAGTGTTTGCATGGCGCGATGGCACCGGAAAGTGAGAAGTTTCGCTTTGGTCGCGAGCATGACGCTGGGCGCGGTCGCGTTGATTGGGATTGGGGCTGGATGCGGAGCTGCGCGGCCAGTGAAGTATTACCAGCTCACTGTGCCTGGCGACATGACGACGCCTTCAGATGCGAGTGCGCTGCCGATCACGTTGGTTGTTGGGCCGCTGACGGGCTCGCATCTCTATCGCGACGATCGCATCGTGTATAGCAGCGGCGAGTCGATGGGCACATATGATGCGCATCGGTGGTCGAGTCCGCCGACGGAGATGTTGCAGGAGGTTTTGTTTCGCGAATTGCGGGCGTCGGGAAAATATAAAACGGTGAGCACGCTGCGCAGCAACGCGCGCGGGGATTACATGATCAACGGGCGGCTGTACGATTTTAAGGAAGTGAGCGGGAGTGCGTTTGTCGCACGCGTCGCTGTCGAGTACGAATTGCGCGACACAAAGAACGGCACGACGTTGTGGTCGCACTATTATTCCCACGATGAGCCGGTGAGCGGTAAAGATGTTAGCGCGGTGGCGGCGGCGATCGATCGCAATGTGCAGGGGATCGTTTCGCAGGTGCAAGCCGGCGTCGCAGAGTATTTTCAACAACATCCGCCAGCTGCAGCGAATGCCTCGGCGAAATCCGGAAGCTGACCCACCCCCCCTGTTTTTGCGTAAGAATGTGATTCTAGGGGAGTTGTGTGTGTGGAAGGTGTAAGAGTATGATTCTAAAGGGGTAAGGTTCGCTGGTGGCGGGTGAATTTGTTGCAGGGATTGGACTTAGCGGTGGAGGTTTGTAAGCGGCGGAGAGGTTCAGAGGGGAAAGAAGAAAAGAGAAAAGCTAACGCAGAGACGGGAAGTATGCAGAGAAGCGCGGAGAGAAGTGCGGAAGAAAACTATCCGGTGCGGCGTAGGGTTAGCAAGGTGATGTCGTCGTCGAGTTGGTCGTGGCCGCGGTATTCGTGAATTCCGGCTAGCAAAGATTTCGAGAAGTCAGGCAGCAGAGTCGGCGGCGGCAATTTCTCCAGGGTGGAGTGAGCGAAATCGAGGAAGCCGGACGGGCTCATCTGGATTCCCGCGGGGGATTGGACCTCGGTTGCGCCGTCGGAAAACGCCAAGATCATGTCGCCGGGATCGAGCTTCACGCTTTGCTCGGAGTATTCCTCGCCGGTGATGTAGCCGAGCGGGAAGTTTTCCATTCCTTCCCCGATGGAATGGAATTTTTGATCGCGCGCGCGCCAGAGCAACATGCGGGGATGCGCGGCGTAGGCGAAGTTGAATTCTCCGGTTGCGCCGTCGAAGGTGCCGGTGACGACGGTGGTCAGGCGAAGCGGACCGTCGGAGTTTCCTGTCTCGAGAGTGAATTCATTGTTGAGCGAGGCGATGAGCCCAGCAGTGTCGCGCACGTCTTTGAATTTGTGCAGCAGGCGATGAATGTGGCGGGCGACAGAACTGGCGACGTAGCCGTGGCCGACGCAGTCCGCGAGGACGACACGGGCGACATTGTCGCTGCATGAAAAAATTGCGGAGAGGTCGCCGCCGGAGTCGGCGCCGGAAGGTACCGCGATGACGTCGGCTTCGAGGCCCGCGAGTTCGAGGGAGCGATGGGCGCGTTCATTGCCGGCCCAGAGTTCCATGCATCCGAAGGGGCGAATCACGGAAGTCGTGCACTGTACTGTTTCGGGTTCGATTTTCTTGAACTTCATTCCGTCCTGCCTAGAATGCGGCCAATACGCGACACACTATATGCACACGGAGCGACACAATCGCACTCGATGGACCGCAGTTTATCGCTTTGGAATTAGATAATCGGCGCGCGAGTTTTGGTACATCATTTTCGCCGTGCCGCCAGCTAACCCTTGCCGAGTGTGCGATCCAGGTTGAATGCGGCGCTGATCTGGGCGAGATGCGTGAAGGCTTGGGGATAATTTCCGAGCGCCTGGCCTTGCGCGCTGGTTTGTTCGGCGTAGAGCCCGAGATGGTTGGAATAGTTCATCATGCGTTCAAACAAGAGGCGCGCTTCGTCGAGCCAGGCGGGATTGGTTTGGCCGGCGCGCGTCAACGCTTCGACGAGCCAGAACGAGCACATGTTGAAAGTGCCTTCTTCGCCCGGCAGCCCATCGACGCGCGGCTGCGGCGGATAGCGATAGACAAGGCCGTCGCTGACGAGGCCGCCGTCGCGCGGTTCTTTCAGAATCGCTTTGATCGTCGAGATCATGCGCGGGTCTGAGGGCGCCATGAAAAATACGAGAGGCATGATGAGAGCGCCGGCGTCGAGATCGTCACTGCCGTAATACTGCGTGAAGGCCTGGCGTTTCTCGTTCCAGCCTTTGGCCATCACCTCTTCGTAGATCGCGTCGCGCTCGGTGAGCCAACGGTCGCGATTGCCCGGGAAGGAGCGCTTGTCCGCGAGGCGAACGCCGCGATCGAGGGCGACCCAGTTCATCAATTTTGAATAGACGAAGTTTTGCTTGCCGCTGCGCATTTCCCAGATGCCTTCGTCGGGGAGTTGCCAGTTGTCGCAAATCCAGTCGAGCCTGCGGCGAATGCGGACCCAGAAGTCGTAGTTAATCGGGCCGACGTGCTTGTTGTAGAGGTAGAGCGAGTCCATCAGCTCGCCGTAGATATCGGCTTGATATTGCTTATTCGCTCCGTTACCGATACGGACCGGGCCGGAGCCCATGTAGCCTTCCCAATGATCGAGCGTGATTTCGTCGGGAACTTGCTCGCCGTAAATTGTGAAGACAGTCGGTAGTTGCACGCCGGTGTGCGGATGTTTCGCGACATAATTCTGAAGCCAGTTCACGAAGCCGGCGGCCTCGCTGGTGAAACCGAGGCGGACGAACGCGTAGACGGTGAAAGCCGCGTCGCGCACCCAGGCATAGCGATAATCCCAATTGCGCGAGCCGCCGATTACTTCGGGCAGGCTGGTTGTCGGTGCGGCGACGATGGCGCCGGTTGGCTCGTAGGTCAGGAGTTTGAGAGCGAGCGCCGAACGCTCGATGCGTTCGCGCCAGCGGCCGCGATAGGTGCAGCTGGAGAGCCAGTCTTGCCAGAATTTGATCGTGCGCTCGAAGGTTTCCTTGGCTTCGTCTTCGGATTTGGGGATGGCCACTGGACTGCCGGTACCATCGTCGTTCTGAAAAATGAATGTTTTCGTCTGGCCTTCTTCGAGAACGAATTCCGCCGAGACGCCACCGCTGTCCTGAAATTTCAACGGCACGTTTGCGGCAAGGCTGAAACGGTCTTTACCGCTACCCGCGTTGAAGGTTGCGACGCCGTCACTAACCTGTACTTCGTGAGACGCGCGTCCGTAATCCAGAGCAGGCTTGCAGACCATGCCGAGCCTGACCGTGCCGCGCACGCATCGTACTGTTCGATGGAGTTGATGATAGGAAGGGGAATCGGCAGCGTAGCCGACCGGCATGAAGTCGACGAGTTCGGCGATGCCGTCTTCGTGCGAGAAGCGCGTGACGAGGATGTTCGTCGAGGGCCAATAGAATTGTTTGCGACGGACCGTGTCCGCGATGGGCGCGATCTGGAAGCGGCCGCCTTTTTTGTCGTCGAGCAGCGCGCCAAACACGCTGGGTGAATCGAAATTCGGCGAGCAGTACCAGTCGATCGAGCCGTTGATGCCGACCAGCGCGACGGTCCTCAGGTTGCCGATAATGCCGTAGTCTTCGATGGGCTGATAGGGCATCCAATCTTCTCCCAGGCTCGGTATGCTCTCATAGATTCAGTTGATGGCAGGAATGATGCGGCGAAAGGCTCGAAGAGTCGGGATGATGTGGCGAATTTAGCGAACGTGCAAATGGGAGCCAGCGCGGGATGAACGACAGCGGCCCGGCGCGCGCGCTTCGATGGCTGTTTGAACCGCGACACGGCGCGACGAACCAGTTGTGGCCGCGCTGGCTGTTCTTGCGCGCGATCGGGCTGATCTATTTTTCCGCGTTTTTCTCGCTGCTGTTTCAGATTCGCGGGCTCATCGGGCCTGATGGAGTTTTGCCGGCTTCGGAGTATCTGGAAGCTGTCGCGAAGTCGGCCGCCGCGGCTCGTTTCTGGTACGCGCCGACGGTTTTCTGGTTATCGACCAGCTCGCACATGCTGATGGCGGTTTGCTGGATTGGGCTCGCGGCTTCAGTGCTGGTGGTTTTCAATATTTTTCCGCGAGTGTCGCTGTTTGTTTGCTTCATCGGCTTTCTATCGTTTGTCGCGGCATCGGGCGAATTCTCGGGCTACCAATCGGATGGCATGCTGCTGGAAGCAGGCTTCATCGTGCTATTTCTGGCGCCGATGGGATTCCGGCCGGGATTCGGTGCGACGCAGCCGCCGATTCGCGCTGGTATTTTCTTGCTGCTCTGGGAATGGTTCCGCATTTACTTCGAGTCGGGAATCGCGAAAATCGCCAGCGGCGATCCGGAGTGGCGGAATTTTACGGCGATGGACGAGTATTACCAGAATGGGCCGCTGCCGACGTGGATCGGCTGGTACATGCAGCATTTGCCGCACTGGTTTCACGCGGCGACTGCGTTTCTCACTTTGGCGCTGGAGCTTATTTTGGTATTCATGCTGTTTTTGCCGCGGCGCTGGCGGATTGTTTGCTTTTTTATTGTGACGCCGTGGCAGATTGGCGTGATTCTGTCGGCGAACTATACGTTTCTCAATTATCTGGTGCTCGCGCTCGGGATTTTTCTGCTCGACGATCGATTCATTCAGCAATTTATACCTGCGCGATGGAAACGCGATTGGACACCGGCGCCGCCCCTGACTGGGCAATCGGAATTGCCGATTGCATCCACAAATGAGCCGACTGAGGGAAGTGTTTCGGCCTCTCACATAAGTGAACAAGTCGACTGGGCCGATTCACTGCGGCATCAGCTCGCGAATTTTCAGCTCACGCTCACCTGCGTGATGTTTACGTGGCTTTTCTACGCCAGCACTACGCTGCTCGTTCTGATGGTGTGGCGTTCGGCTCCTCTGCCGACGGGTCCGGTGATGGCGCTCGAGCCGTTTCGCATCGCCGATCGGTACGGTCTCTTCGCGCGCATGACGCGCGGGCGTTACGAAATCGAATTCCAAGGCTCGATGGATGGACAGAATTGGACTACTTATCAATTTCGGAACAAGCCGCAGTATCCGCAGGAAGCGCCGCGGATTTACGCGCCGTATCAGCCGCGATTCGATTGGAATCTGTGGTTTGCGTCGTTGAGCGATTGGCGTTCGGATCCGATCGTTGTGCGAACGGAAGAGCGGTTGCTCGCGGGGAGTCCCGATGTTGTCGCGTTGTTCCAGTCGAATCCGTTTCCGCAGCAGCCGCCTCGAATCGTGCGCGCCGTCGTCTGGCAATACTGGTTCAGCACGCGCGAGGCGAAACGCACGCAAGGCATCTGGTGGACGCGGCAGCTTCTTGGACTTTACGCGCCGACGCTGGAGCGCCAGGCGAACGGCAAGCTGACGGTGCTGGAGTGGCCGTCAGCTATGGCTCCGCGCGAATGATCGAACACGCGATGAGAACGGACGAACGAAATTGACGAACGCCGACGAAAACGCGAATCGCCGCGCCACAGTCGTGGGTGCCGGACCGAACGGACTCGCTGCTGCGATCGTTCTCGCGCAGGCGGGATTGCGCGTGGATGTTTTTGAAGCCGAGGAGGTCGCGGGCGGCGCTGCGCGGACGCTGGAACTCACGATTCCTGGTTTTCGCCACGACTTCGGCTCCGCGGTTCATCCGCTTGCCGTGGGATCGCCGTTTTTCAATTCGCTGCCGCTCGCTGCGCACGGACTCGAATGGATTCATTCGCCGTCCGTGCTGGCGCATCCGCTGGATGACGGCTCCGCGGTGCTGCTCGAACGCGATTTCGCGAATATGAAGGAGACGCTTGGTCGCGATGCGAAAGCGTGGCGCCGGCTGATGGAACCGTTCGCACGAAACTGGCAGGACGCTTGCGCCGGAAGTTCTCGCGCCGGTACACCTGCTCACGCGCCATCCGTTTTTACTGGCGCGTTTCGGGCTGGCGGGTTTGCCGCCGGCGAACACCGTTGCGAATTTTTTCTTCCGAGAAGAACGCGCGAAGGCTTTATTCGCAGGCATGGCCGCGCATTCCTTCTTGAGTCTGAATGAACCGTTGAGTGCGGGGTTCGGTACGTTGCTGGGCGCAGCGGCTCATGCGGTTGGCTGGCCGATTCCACGCGGCGGAGCGCAATCGATCACCGATGCGTTGATTGCGCATTTGGAATCGCTGGGCGGGCGGGTTCATACGTCCTCAAAAATCGAAAAACTGAGCGACGCAGCTGATCTCACGTTATGCGACATCACGCCGCGCCAGCTCCTTCGTCTGTCGGACACGAACTTGCCGGACGCGAGTCGGTCGAAGTTCGAAAAATTTCGTTATGGCATGGCTGCGTTCAAGGTTGACTACGCGCTGTCGGCGCCGATTCCATGGAAGGCGCAGGATTGTTTGCGCGCCGCGACGGTCCATCTCGGCGGAACCGCCGAGGAGATCACGGCATCGGAATCCGCCATTCGCAACGGAGGATGCGCCGAGCGACCGTTTGTGTTGCTCGCGCAGCCGAGTCTTTTCGATGCGACGCGCGCGCCGGATGGGAAGCATACGGCGTGGGCGTACTGCCACGTTCCGAACGGCTCGACATTGGACGTGCTCAAGAAAATTGAGAATCAAATTGAGCGGTTTGCTCCTGGTTTTCGCGATTGTGTTTTAGCGCGAAAGATTCTTTCACCTGGCGCGCTTGAATCGATGGATGCGAATCTTGTCGGCGGCGACATCAACGGCGGCGCGTTGGATGCCGGCCAATTTCTGTTTCGTCCGACGGCGCGCCACTATGCGACGTCATCGCCGAAGATTTATCTTTGCTCGTCGTCAACGCCGCCGGGCGGAGGGGTGCACGGCATGTGCGGCTATCATGCGGCGAAACTGGCGTTGTCGCGACTGGGGTAGGTTACTGCGTCAGATTGAAGGTCGATGCGATCGAGAATGGCGATCGTTTTTTGAGATCGCAAGACGCATTGATCGTGCCTGGGCGCCCTGAAGGGACGCCCCTACAAACGCACTTATGGTAGAGACGATCAATCGACGTCCCGGGTGGGTTATGACTGGACGCACCGCAAACGGACACTCGTCCGAAATCGGGATTTTCATTCCCATAGCTGGGCATGCGCTCCATTTTGAAAATAACCTTCGCGACTCAAACTCCATCAAACCAACGCGTTACGTCTAAAAGAATGTGGAAGCTCGCCTGCCTAGATACGTTCAGCCGCAACTTTGGGCCAAACGGAGCTACCTGTATCATGGCAGCAGCAGCCGCAGAACTGTCTCGCGAAACCAAAACGATGCAGACGCGCATCCTGATCGCCGACGATCAACCCGACGTGCTCCTCGCGCTTCGCCTGCTTTTGAAGGGGAACGGATACGCGACGGAAACGGTGTCGTCGCCCGCTGAACTTTTGGAAGCGGTAGCCGATCGCGAGTTCGATCTCGTTTTGATGGATCTGAATTACGCGCGCGATACGACGTCGGGGCAGGAAGGGCTCGATCTGCTTTCGCATTTGAATGCGATTGAGAATGTTCCGCCGATTGTTGTGATGACCGGATGGGCGACAGTTGGTCTTGCTGTTGAAGCGATGCAGCGGGGCGTTACCGATTTCGTCGAGAAGCCGTGGTCGAATGCGAAGCTGCTGGCCAGTCTTGAGAAGCAAGCGGCGATCGGCCGTGAGCGGCGTGCGCATGCCAAGAATGCCGTGCGCGCCAGCGAGGCGCATCGAGAAATGGCTTCGCGCGTTCAACAGCACGAGCACGAAATTGCCGAAGCGCGCGCCATTCAAGAAGGGTTTTTGCCGAAGGAGATTCCGCAGCTCGCCGGCTACGAGATCGCCGGCGCGTGGCAATCGGCGCGCGTTGTGGGCGGAGACTATTTCGATGTGCTGTCGTTTGACCACAACTCGCTGGGGATTTGCATCGCGGATGTTGCGGGCAAGGGAATGCCGGCGGCGCTGCTGATGTCGAATTTGCAGGCGGCGGTACGCGGGCTGGCTTCAGTGGACATTTCGCCGGCGGATCTTTGCACGCGGCTGAATTTGTTGTTGTGCCGGAATATGGCGAACGATCGTTTCATCACGTTTTTTTACGGGCAGCTGGACGGGAGCAATGGGACGCTGCGATACGTGAACGCGGGGCATAATCCGCCGGTGGTGATGCATCGCGATGGTTCGCACGAGCGCCTTTCGGATGGCGGGATTGTTTTGGGCGCGTTTCCGAATCAGAGTTTTAGCAATGGGTCCGCGCGGTTGCAAGCGGGCGACCGGCTGGTCTTGTACACGGATGGCGTGACGGAAGCGGCGAACGCGGAAGACGAAGAATTCGGGGAAACGCGGCTGATTGAGGTTATGAGCGAACATCGTGCGGCCTCGGCGCAGCATCTCCAGACGCAGATACTGGCGAGCGCCGGCGCATTCTGCGCGAATCGCTGGCACGATGACGCGACGCTGCTGATTCTCGCGGCGTCTTAGATTCTTAGATAGAGAAGCGGGCTTCCTGCTCGCCTTCAATGACTTTCGCTTCCATTTTTGGCGTTTCGCCGTGTTTCCACATCGGGGTGCGAAATCGAGCGCGATAGCGAAGAGGGCCGCCGTCGTCGGTGGCGCTGCGCTCGATGGGGCGCGGGATGCACACGAATTCGGTTTCGGCGGCATCGCTTGTGACGCGTACGACGGAGTAGCCGTGACCGCCCATATCCACGAAAGTGACGTGGGGCGCGTTGTCGGGATTTGTGGCGGCGCGAGCGGCTGCGATGTCGCCGGTTTTTGTGTATTCGAGGCACGACTTCACGCCGTGCTTGAGCAGCATGTTGACGGTCGGTTGCGGCTTGGTGTCGGCGGATGATTGTCCGAGGAACAGCGGGCGCAGCGGATGCTCCTTAGGAAAACGATGTTCATTCGCTTCGACCATTCCCGGCGCTGAGATCGATCCCGTCACGAACGCGATTCCCACCGGTTCGAACTTTGCCGGCGGCAGCGCCTTCGCGGCGTAGCCCGCCCAGAAGCTGTGGCGATCGCCCGCGACGGTGGCGAATCCGGTGATGCGGTGATCGCGGACGAAATCGTAAATCTCGGCGCGTTCGATGTACGCGGAGCTGTGATCGCCGCCGCCGAATCCGGCGTATCCGGCGCCGGGCCATGGCTTGCTCACGCCAGCAGGAATATTCTGAGGATCGGCGCGCATATCGAGCGTCGCCGTGGTGTTGCCCCAAATCTTCCAGGTGGCTTTCGAGGCGCGCAGCTTTTCCAGGAACCATGCCATCTGCTCGGCGCCTAAGATTGTCTGCGCCGGACGATCTTTGAAGAAATTCGGTACATCGGTGCCGCCGTAACGAATGGTTGCCGGAGGTTTGCCGCCGTTCC
The DNA here is from genome assembly GCA_963785605.1 of uncultured Acidobacteriota bacterium. Taxonomy (GTDB): domain Bacteria; phylum Acidobacteriota; class Terriglobia; order Acidiferrales; family UBA7541; genus Acidiferrum. Next base: position 497,187 of record CAWAWE010000002.1, read on the forward strand.
ACGTGCGCCCTGCGTCGAGGATTTCCATCGCTTCTTGCGGAACGAGCTCCGGGAAATCGTCGCTCGAGAACGCATTCGATTCAACCATCCCCATGGGATCTTCCGAACGAAATGTCCGCTGATCCGTGACGATCAGCTCCAAATTTTTCCCGTAGCGAACCGCGCGATAGCCTTTCAAGCTCCGCAACGCCGTCAGGTTGTTCGGTTCTGTGCCGAGGCCGTGGTCGTCGAATGAAGTCACCGGGGTATCGACGACATGCGGCGGCTCGAATTTTTCGAGCGAGCTTGAATTCGGCCGCGACATTCGCGCCGGTTGATATTCGAAGAACGCCTGCATCGCCGCGACTTTTCGCGTTTGCGCCGGGTGCGTCTTACCTTCAAAAATTTGCAGCGATTGCCAGCCGAGCCAACTGAATTCGTGGTTGTCCCACATGTTCACGAAGGGCCAGCGTGCACGCGCGTCCTGTAAGTCGGGGTCCTTCAAATATCCGCGATAGACGGCGCGGTAGCCGTCCACGGTCGTCGGGATGTGAAAATCCTCATGCTTTTCGCCGTCCGGATAGTGCACGACGTCGAAAATTTTCCGGTCGTACATTCCTTGCGGGCGGTCTTCCGGATACCAGACAATTTCGTAAATGAAATCGCCGAGATGGAGGATGAATCCGATCTGCTCCGACGGCGCAGCTTGCTTATCCTCAAAAATCATGCGCCGGTAGGCGTTTTGCGCGCCCTGATTCGCGTTTTGGCAGCTGACAAACACAAATTTCACCGGCCGCGTGTCCGACTCCTCCGGCGCCGTGATGGTGCGTCCGATGCGGCTGCCTTCGCCTAATTTGTCGGTGAAGCGATACCAATACACATGCGCCGGCTTCAATCCGCCGACAAGTACGCGGCAAGTCCAATCGGCATCTTTCCCGATCGGCGCATCCGCGCTCGCCACCACGCGCTCGAATTTCTCGTCTTCCGCCACCTCGACGTGCAGTTTGTCGATGAACGCATCGTCGATCGGCGCACGACGCGTCCAGAGCAGCACGCTGTGACTATCCGGATCGCCCGATGCCACGCCTTCCGGGAACAAGTCGCGCCGCTCTTTCCATGCGACGGTCGAAGCGAATGCGAATTGACTGCCCCATGCCGCTGCCGCTCCCAGCGCGACAGCGGTCTCCAAAAATTTTCGCCGACTAACGTTTGCCATGCACACACCTCACATACTCCACCGACGCAAGAAAACGGATTTTGGCTTTCGTCCGTGCTCTAAAAGTGGCAAACATCCTATATCCTGCGTTTGAGACTACTGACACCGTCTTTGTATCGCCGAGGGTCATACCGACTATGCAGCCCGAACAAGCCCGGTTTTTATTCGACTTCTTATTCCGGCATCTGAAAACCGAACGCGCCACGACGAGGAAGATCCTTGCCGCCGTGCCTGCCGATCGATGCGACTACGCGCCGCATCCCAAGAGCATGCCGGCACTGAAACTCTGCGGCCACATCGCCGGCACCGAAATGTGGTTTCTGGACGCTATTCTCAAGCACTCGTTTGAAGACGATGACGACGATGCTCCAGCGCCAAAATGGAATACGCCGGCCGACGTGATCCGCTGGTACGACGAAGGCTTCACTGCCCGCCTGCCGCAGCTTGAGGCTCTGTCGGACCAACACTTGCTCACTCCTGTCAACTACATCGGGATTCTGAACGAGCCTGCGGTCACCTATCTCAGCCTGGCGATCCGCCATTCCGTCCACCATCGCGGGCAGTTGTCGGCCTATTTGCGTCCAATGGGGGTCCAAGTCCCATCTATCTATGTCGAGAGCGGGGACCAGCGGTACCTGCCCGGCGAGTCCTCCGGCTGGTGAGGGCAATGGAGAAATAAGCCGCACTTCTCAGATGTCAAAACCCACTACTTCCGCCGGCGCACTCTCTGGGGTACCATAGGCCTCCGCAGGGAGGCCCGCTTCGAAACCTCTTCCGATTATCGGGCGTCTATATCTCAGGTAACCGTTTACTTCGATTCTTCATTCGCAACTGCAACTTGTAGCAGCACCACGCACTTCAGGGGGAGCCATGCAGCGTCGCGACGTCTTAAGGTTGCTCGCGGTGGGGGCAACGATTCCCGTTCTGCCGCCCACATTGCTCGCGCATATCCGCGAGGCCCAGGACAAAGTCAGCAGCGGTGACTACAAGCTGCGCACGTTGAGCCCGGAGCAGAACAAGCAGGTCGTGATCATGACCGACCTGATCATCCCGGAGACCGACACCCCCGGAGCAAAAGCCGCCAAGGTCAATGAATTCATCGACGTCGTGCTGACCGACTGGGCTCATGACGACGAGCGCCAAGCCTTTCTCAATGGTCTCGCCGAAATAAACCAGCAGAGCAAAGACCTCTTCGGCAAAGATTTCGTCGATGCCTCGCCCGTGCAGCAAGCTACGCTCCTCCGCTCGATCGACGACGCCGCGATGGCCAAGCACCAAGGTCCCCGCACCGTTCGGCATGGCAATACCATCCCCTCTGAGCGCGACCACCAAATGCAAGGCCCGTTCTGGGACGTCTTCAAGGGCATCACCGTCCACGGCTACTACACGTCGGAAATCGGATTCAGCAAAGAACTCGGCCTGGAAATCATGCCGGGTGCATATCACGGTTGCGCGCCGTTGACCGAGAAGAAAGCCTAGGGGGAACGACATGCCAGCGAATACATACGACGCGATCATCGTAGGCTCGGGAATCACCGGCGGCTGGGCAGCCAAGGAACTCACCGAAAAAGGTCTTAATGTTCTCGTTTTGGAAGCGGGACGCACTATCGATCCCGGCACCGACTACGTTGAGCACAAACCGATCTGGGAACTCAAATATCGCAACTGGGACACTCGCGACGAGCGACAGAAGATCCAACCCGTGCAACGCGAGGTTTATTACGCGTGCGATGAGTACTCGTCGAAATTTTTTGTGAGCGACGTCGAGAATCCGTACACCAATGCTGAAGGCACGAAGTTCTCATGGATTCGCGGCCGCCAGGTCGGCGGCAAGTCGATCACCTGGGGACGCCAAAGCTATCGCTGGAGCGACCTCGACTTCGAGGCAAACCTCAAAGAGGGAATCGCCGTCGATTGGCCGATTCGCTACGCCGAGCTTGAACCGTGGTATGGCTACGTCGAAGATTTCGCCGGCATCAGCGGCCAGGCGGAAGGCTTGCCGCAGCTGCCCGACAGCCACTTCCTCCCGCCGATGGAAATGAATTGCGCGGAGCTCGCGTTCCGCGACGGGCTCAAGGCGCACTACGACGATCGCATCCTGACGATCGGCCGCACCGCCATCCTGACGCAGACCCACAAAGGACGCGCCGCGTGCCACTACTGCGGCGTCTGTCATCGCGGCTGCATCACGCAGTCGTACTTCAGCAGCCTGAACTCGACGCTCCCCGCTGCGCTGAAAACGAAGAAGCTCACGATCCGCCCGTACAGCGTGGTGCAGAGTCTCAGCTTCGATTCGAACACGCGAAAGATCAACGGCGTGCGCGTTATCGACGCGAAGACCAAGGAAACTCTGGAGTTCCACGCGCGCATTTATTTCCTTAACGCGGCGACGCTCGAATCGACCCGCATCCTCCTCAACTCAGCGACCAGCGAATTCCCGAACGGCCTCTGCAACACCAGCGGCGAACTCGGCCACAACCTCATGGACCACCACATGGGCGCCGGCGCGAGCGCAATCATGCCCGGCCACGAAGACAAAATTCCATTCGGCAATCGCCCCAACGGAATTTATCTCCCGCGCTTCCGCAACGTGAAAACGAAAGAGAAAGACTTCGTGCGCGGCTATGGGTATCAAGGCGGCGGCAGCCGCGAAGGCTGGAACCGGGGCACGACCATGGTCGGCATCGGCGCCGATTTCAAAAACTCGCTGAAGACTCCGGGTCCGTGGCGCATGGGCCTCGGCGGATTCGGTGAGTGCCTGCCGAGCCACGCCAATTCCGTCAAGGTCAATAAGGACAAACTCGACGCGTGGGGAATTCCGACCCTAACGATCGACTGCAAATTTCGAGAAAACGAGCACGCCATGTCGAAAGACATCGCGACGCAAGCCGCTGAAATGCTCGCCGCATCGGGCGGGCGCGAAATCAGCATGTATCAGGATATTTCGGCGCCGGGACTCGGTATCCACGAAATGGGCACGGCGCGCATGGGCCGCGATCCGAAGACGTCGGTGCTCAACGGAAACAATCAGGCGTGGGATGCGAAGAACCTGTTCATGACGGACGGAGCCAGCATGGTGTCGTCCTCGTGCGTGAACCCATCACTGACCTACATGGCGTTGACCGCGCGTGCGTGCGACTTCGCCGTCAACTCGATGAAGAAAAACGAGCTGTAGTCCCGCTCGGCAACTTCGGAGCCTTGTACAGAAGCGGGCTGGGCGAATCGGGCTCAGCCCGCTTTTATTTGCGGTTGCCCGGCTTAACATCGTCGGTCGTCGGCCGCTCTTTGCCCTCGGCATAGCACTTCGAGCAAACCGGATTCGCGCCGCTCGGAAACAAGCTCGGCGTCTTCCATCGCATGCAGACCACGCATCGCCGCTTGCCATTGGTCAACGGCAACGCGCGAAAATGCTTGATCGGCGGCACGCCCAGCGCCCGCACGTGATATGCGATCGTCGATGGCGCCTTGCCGAGCTTCTCGGCGATCGACACCAGTGTCTCGCCCGCGTTGTAAAGCTCTCGAATTTTCTTGCGCAGTTCCGTCTTGATCTGTCCCCCGCGGGGCATCAGTTCTCCAAGGGCTTTCGTGAGTATTCGTTTACTGACCTAGTGAAAGTGCCAATTGGATGCAAGCGCGGGAAGGAGTACTGCTAAGGGGAATCCTGCACACAGCCTGAGTGCTAAACCGACTGCGTTCCGTATGCGATATTCGCCCTTTAACGTGGGGGCGTAAGCTGACACAAAAAGGAAAGGGCGCGGCGTTGGTGCGCCGCGCCCTTTCGCTTTGGGAGGTTGTTGCTGAGCTATCTCATTGGTAGTTGGTCTGGTTGAGCCACTGCGTGCCCTTCCAGGTGACCACTGCCGCGCCACCGACGCCCGACTTCGGTGTAACCGTCGTGGACGGGAACCATGGCGGAGCGAACCCGTTGAGGAAGCGGCGATCGAACAGAACGTTACGCGTGGTCGCACCGATGTTCTGAATCGTGTTCTGAATACGGCCTCCGACGATCGTCAGCGTGTTGATGCTGTTGCCCGTATTGACGATACCGCCCGAACCGGTCGCCGAAATCGTCGCGATCGAGGCATCGATTTCGAGGTTGCCGTTCGACTGCCCGTTTTGGAGTTGGACGTTGCCGTTCGACGTGTAGATCCCGAGCACCTGACCGGTGTTGTTCGCAGGAATGAGCTGGTCGATGGTGGAGACAGACCCGGTCATAGTCACCGGTTCGGTCTTGTAGAGAATGTCTCCGGTGATCGTGATGTTGTTATTGCCGGAAGCCACGACGGTCAACGCGGTCCCGTTGTTGAGGGCTGCTTGACCTTGCCCCGGACCCGACAAGCTTGTGATCGCACCATCCACGTAAAGCATGGTCGCGTTGCCCTGCGAAACGCCGGCGGAGCTGAACTGTTGCGGCACGCCGTTGATGACCTGCGTACCCGCTCCGGAACCACCCGTCGTGACCATCGTTGTGGTGCCAGCTGAACCTGCCGCTGGATCGATCGTAATTGTGGTCGTGACGCTGCCCTGCACGATCGTGTAGACCTGTGCCGTGCTGTTCGAGCCGGGCGAGAGTTTCACCGACGCCGAGCCCTCCACGTAGATTCCGCCGCCTGTGAAGGTCTTTACGGCAGGCGAACCGGTAACCGAATAGGGAAGATAGACGCCCGTGCTCGCCCCGCCTGTTGGATAGGCGGTTGAAGCAGCGTTTTTCAAAGCGGTGTTGAGCTGCGCGTTTGTCGGTGCCGCTGAGGTGACACCAATGCCGTCGATCACGGCCTGTTCCTGGTTAAACGAGTTCGAAGGAAGCGTGACGGCGTTCTGTGACACGTTAAACCCGCCTGCGAACGTGGGCTTGATGCCGTTCGTTGGCGTTGCCGACGCCGTGCAGTTGCCGTTATCCCAACCCGCGGTTGCCCCCACCTGGCCGACCGCGTCGGTAAATGTATAGGGAGCGGAGTTGCTGAAGTTCCACGAGCCGTTGGTGAAAACCGGACCGGTGATCGTACCCGGAACGAGGTCGGCGCTGCACAGAGCATACGTACCGATGAACATACCCCACGCGGCGAACGACTGCTGATACGCCGGAGGGCTGGTCGGCGCGGTCACGATGATCGTGCCGCTGTCGGTGATCGTCGCGACTTCACTGCCCTGCGACTGGCCAACAATGGTGAACGTGTAAGGAAAAGTGTAGACGTAGGCCGTAATCGGGCTCGCCGTGGTCTGCGTCGGCGCCGCGCAAGTACCGCCAGTGCCGCCCTGCACGCTGCATGTCGCTGCTGCCGTATTGGGAGTCGTCGCGACATAGGCTTGTGTGACCATGAATCGCTCTTGCCACGAGCCCGAGCTGTTGACGTTCGTGTAGGCGCTGTACGAATTCTTCATGGAGGTCGCGGCATTGGCGCCGGCGGTCGTCGGATTGGCGATCGGCGAAGCGGCCGCGTTGAAGCCAACCGCAACGTTGGCGCCGAGCAAGTTCTCCAGCTGCTGACGCGCGGCGGCGACGCCGGAGTCGGCGGCGTAGAACGATCCGCGATAACGGCCGTAGAAACCGTTGATCAGCGACTCAGAGCTGACGGCCAGCACCATGGTTAGCGACATGCCGATCAGCAACAGCAAAAGAAGCAGCGTCGTGATCAGCGTGATGCCCTGCTCGTTGCGCGAGCGCGACGAGCGGACTTTCCAGCGTGAGGGGCGGTTGTTCATATTGTGCTCCTAAATTCCTCGTGGACTCGAGCGCTAGCTCAGTCGTTCATACTCAGGTTGCGGGGATTGACGATGATCGATAGCGCCTGAATCTTGTAAGACTGGCCGTCAAAAGAGTTGGCGAACATGGTCGTCGCATTCGCGTTGCTGTTGATGTAAATGTTCGGCGGCGTGCGGCCGATCAGCGAGATGCGGATCGAGCGAATCTGGTCGAATTGGTTGTCGTAGCAAGGCGACGTCGTGGAGGCTGCGTTGTAGCAATAGGCTCCTGAACTGCCGCTGACGGCGGTGCCATTCAGTACGACCGTTGAGGCGCCGATCTTGAAGCCGATGATCTGGCTGGCGATCGGGTTGTCGATTCCGTTTTCCGTGCGCGTCAGCGTCGGGTTGGTTGCCGTGGCGGTATTGACCCAGTATCGGATCGGGGCGACTTTGACGACCCAGTCCGTGCCGCTGCAGAACGAGTTCGTGAGAGTGGTCGGAATCAAAGCCGCGTCCACATTCGCCGTCGTCGTTAGGTTGAGCGGATCGTTGGTCGCCGTCGGATTGGTGCCGTCGCTCTTGGTAGAGCCAAATGTGATCGACACGTTTCCGCCGGATGCTGTCGCAGCCTGGGACAAAACCGCCGTCGTCATCAGCGTGCCGGATGTTCCGACGTGAACGAAAATGACCTGGCTGTTGGCGATGAGTCCCGAAAGAAGCTGCGCCTGAGTTGACGGAGCGATCGGAGAGATGATCATGGTCGACGTGCCCGTGCCCGTGACGCCGGTCGTTGCCGGTGTGGCGCAGCCTGGCGTACCCGGCGCGACGTAGACTTGCCCCGGAGGCGTCGTCGGATCGGGCACGATCAAGCTCAAAGTGTCGAAGCACGCGGAGTTGTACGTCGCCGAATTTGCCGGATGGCAAGTCGCGCCGCCTGCCACGTTGTTCACAATCTTCACGCCTATGGGCCAGCTCGCCACGTTATTGGCCGAGTTGTACCAGCCGGTGCCCGCGTTGACCACGTCGTTTTCCATTTGCGCCAGCGCGTTGCGCAAAGAAACGTTCAGTCCGATCTGGTATTGCTGATCGCTGAATAGGGAAGCGTGCATTTTGAAAAGGCTCATTGCGGCGGCGCCGATCACGAGAAACACCGTGATGGCGATGGTGAGCTCGATGAGCGTGAAGCCGCGCGCAGACGAGCGATGACGCGAGATGACGCGATTCATATTTGCCGATTTCATGGGTGCACCAGGCTGGTCTGATACGTGACCGGCGGATTCAAAGCTTGGTTTGTCAATGTCACGAGCACCGTGATCTGCACTGCTCCGGTGATCGTATTGCCGCCGACCGTGGGGTTGGCAACGATCTGCCAGCGGCGGTCGAACGTGAGCATGTCGGGCGTCGCCACGGGCAGCGCGCCGCCGGTAGTCGTGACGACGGTTCCGTCTGGCTTCTGCGTATACAGCGTGGTGACGCCGTTCGCGGTCGTGGTCTCGTTGATGTTGCCGTTGGCGGTCGAGATCTGTACGGAGTCCGAATATCCGGTGATGTCAGAGGCCAGGCTGCCGCCGGCCGCCAGGTTCGGGTCGTTGTCGGGAAAGCGGTCGAGGTCTTCCATTTTTTCGGAAGCGAGCAGCGCCGCGGTGCTGACGTAGCGCGCGTGCGCGCCCATGTTCACCGAACTGCTCATCAAGGCGGCGGTGCCGACCAGGCCGATGGTGAGAATCAGAATCGACACCATCATTTCGATCAGCGTGAATCCACGTTCACGCGACCGCTTACGGGGTGACAGTAATGTTTCCATAGTTGGACACCTGAATGGTTTCTTGCGGCACCGTGCCGGTGAAGCCGGGATACGTGAGCACCATCTGAATCGGGTTCATCGCCGGCGTGCTGCCGACACCGCCGCCGGGGCTGAAGGTCATCGTGACGTTCTGGTCGATCGTCACGCCTTGGCCAATCAGAGGCACCGATCCACCGAGGTTCGCGAAGGCCGTAAGGCACGCTTGGCCGCCATATGCCGGCTGTTCGGATTGCAGCTGGTAGCTATAGCTCGACTTGGTGAAAACGATCTGCGTCTTGCAGCCGTGAAAGATCGCCTGATACCGGGCTTGCGAAATCGCGCCGGTTACCGAGGTAACTGCGGAGCGCATTTTATAGACGCGCAACGTGTTCATGATGAACGGGACCGCCATGGCGCCCAAGATCATCGCGATCGCGACGACGATGACGAGTTCAAGCAGCGTGAAGCCGCGAGCAGCCCGCACTCGAACCTTGGCGCCTTTCGTAATGTTTGACCTGCAGACCATTATTCAATCTCCCAAACCTTCGAATTCGAGGTGCTGACTGCCCATGGAAGGAGCAGTTGGGGTTCCAGTAGGTCAGGTGTCCAAGTTGTTTTAAATGAGATACTTGCGGCGGTATTTCCGGACTGGTCTAAGGAGTACAGGTCGCCCGGGGTGAAAATGTAACAACTTGGCGCGGGTTGCGGCGCAGGTCTTGAGCTGTCACATGACCTTCTTTCTCCAGCCGCCTGCGCGGGTCGTCGCACGCCGATTTGATGGCTTGTGGAAATTTGGGCCGGTTGCTTGCGCCGGTCGGATTTATCTCTGACAATGAATCGCTCGGGTTAAGCGGTTTTCCTTCGGTGCGAGTGCGTTGGCCCGGGACGGTGATGTTCAGGCGGTGCGGCCCAAGACGGTGACGCGAGACGGTGTGGTTTCGAGCGCGGGTCGCGCATGAAGGTGTTTTGCTCTTGAGTCAGACGGGGTGTCGAGAGACATGGTGAAGTCGAGTCGCGCCACGAAGCGCATCGTTGCGTATTTTTCGATGGAGATTGCCCTCCAGAACGCCATGCCGAGTTACAGCGGCGGATTGGGCGTTTTGGCGGGAGACACGGTAAGAGCGGCGGCCGACATCAAGCTGCCGATGGTCGCGGTCTCGCTGTTGTATCGCAGCGGCTATTTCACTCAAAGGTTGGCTGAGGATGGGTCCCAGACCGAGGATTCGGTGGTCTGGAAGGTCGAAGACTTCTTGAAGGAAGAGCCGGCGCGGGTTACGGTGCCGCTGGAAAACCGCCGCGTGGAGTTGCGCGCATGGCGTTACGACGTCAAAGGCGTACATGGCTTCGTCGTGCCGGTCTATTTTCTGGACGCGGCGCTGGAATCGAATGCGGAGCAGGATCGCGCGCTGACCGGTTCGTTGTACGGCGGCGAGTCTTACTATCGGTTGTGCCAGGAAGTTCTGTTGGGAGTGGGCGGCGTGCGTATGCTGCGCGCGTTGGGTCACACCGATTTGACTCGCTACCACATGAATGAAGGGCACGCGGCGATGCTCACGCTCGAGCTTCTGGGAGAAGAAGCCGAGAAATCGGGTCGCACTTCGATTCGCGGCGAAGACATCGAAAAGGTCCGCAGCAAGTGCATCTTTACGACGCACACTCCCGTGCCCGCGGGGCACGATCGTTTCCCGATGGAGTATTTGACGCGCGCGTTCCCCGATCAGAATGGATTTTTCGATCTCAAGGACGCTTCGTCGGCCGACCTCGTAAAGAAAATCTTGCAGGCCGAGCAGAATTATCCGGATTTGCAGGAAGCGGCCCGCGCCGGCGCTTCGCTGAACATGACGTATCTGGCGTTGAGCTTGAGCACGTATGTGAACGGCGTCGCGAAATTCCACGGCGAAACGTCGCGAAAGATGTTTCCCCAGGTGCCCATCGAAGCGATCACGAACGGAGTGCATGCGGGCACTTGGGTTTCGCCCGCGTTCGCGGAGTTGTTCGACCGCTACATCTCATCCTGGCGCGAAGACAACTATTCGCTCCGGAGCGCGCTCGGTATGCCGCCCGAAGAATTGTGGGCGTCGCATCTCATCGCGAAGCACGATCTGTTTGAAGCGGTTCGCACGAAAACGGGACTCTCGCTCGATCCCGACGCTTTCACCATCGGTTTCGCCCGGCGCGCCACCGGCTACAAGCGAGCGGATTTGATTTTGGCGGACTTGGATCGGCTTCGGCAGATCGGGAAGGGCGCCGGTAAATTCCAGATCGTCTACGCGGGCAAGGCGCATCCTCACGATGCCGGTGGCAAAGATATCATCCGCCACATCTTTGCCGCTAAGAAGGCGCTGAAGAAAGCCGTCACGATCGTCTTCTTGGACGAGTACAACATGGAAGTCGGCGGCAAAATCACCGCCGGCGTGGACTTGTGGCTCAACACGCCGCAGTTTCCGCTCGAAGCCTCCGGCACGAGCGGCATGAAGGCTGCGCTGAACGGCGTCCCCAGCTTAAGTATCCTCGATGGCTGGTGGGTCGAAGGTCATATCGAAGGCGTCACTGGCTGGTCGATCGGCGAATCGCGTTTGTCAGCCGGTCCGCAGACCTCCGTGGACAACAATGCCGACGTCCAATCCCTCTATCACAAGCTGGAAAATGTGATCCTGCCGCTGTTCTACAAAGACCGCGCCAAATATTTGTCGGTGATGCTGCACTCGATCGCCATCAACGGCTCATTCTTCAACACCCAGCGCATGGTCCAGCAGTACGTCACCGACGCATACTTAAGGTAGTTGCATTTTTCGAGAAATTGAAGCCTGCTCAACGTGTCAATCGCGAGCGCTCGACTGACTGCTTTTTCGGCGACTATCGTCGGCGTGTTTATTTTTCGGGCTGCGGGATTTTCTTGTCGCCACGGAGTTCGGCGCCCGTGTGGAGGATATCCGGCTTCGCGAAATATTGGAATAACTCCCACTTTCCGTATTTTTCGGTCACACCAGGGAGGACAGCGTTGACGAGTTCGTCGCCGGATTTGTTTTGCTTCACGGCCGTCGCGACTTGTTCCCGCAGAAAAGCGAGATAGTCGCGGAAAGTTTTTTACATCGTCCAGCGTGCCGACGTCGCCGTGCCCTGGGACATACGTGGCATTAGGCGCGGACTCCGTGATGGAGTTCAGCGTAGGAATCCACGCGGAAGTCGTCGCATCGATCAGATTCGGCAGTGTGTTGCGCCAAAACAGATCGCCCGTGAAGACGACGTTGGCATCGGGAATGAAAACAACGGAATCGCCTCCGGTGTGCCCGGGGAAGACGCGGACATCGATCCGCCGCGAACCAAGAAAGAGCGTGATGCCCGTGTCGTAGACAGCATCGGGCGCACCGAGCGTTTCCACCATCTTGCGTTGCTCGGGCTTGATGTCTTTGCCAAAAAATTTCAGATTTTCCGTGTGAATCCAACCGCGCACATTGCGTTGCGCGAAAACAACGGCTCCGTTCTGCTGAAACAAAGAATTACCCGCAACATGATCGATGTGATAGTGCGTGTTGACGACAAACTTGATCGGCAGCTGCGTGAGCTTGCGAATCTCCCCAAGCATCTGTTTTGACGCTTCGGGATTTTCAAACGTATCGATCACCGCAACGCCGTCATCCCCGATCACGAAGCCAGCGTTGGCGCCCGCATCGCCCTTGGCGTCATCGATGGCGGCGTAGACATTGTGCCCCAGTGGTTTCAGCGTGAAGGTGAGGGCCGCGGCTTGAGTCGCTTGCGCGGCGGGCGCTGCGCGCCCCTTTGCATTCACGAAAGCAACTGCTGCGAGCACACATGCGACCGCGATTGACGCTGATTGTGTCTTCGGCATGGCGGGCATCCTACTTCATTTCGAAAACCCGTGTGTCAATTCAAAACAACATCCCGCCGACCAGACCAGAGATGCTCCGCTAAAAGTGCGTGGTCAATTTAATCCGAAACGTTCGCCCATCTTGCTGAATGGAATCCTCAGGATCCTCAGGCCGCCCCGGGTCAAAGTATTTCTTGTTCAGCATGTTGTAAATTCCACCGGAGACATCGACATGACGGCCAAACGCGTGGCCTAGCAGCGTCGCGTTGACCACGCCGAACCCGCTGATCGTCTTTCCCCCCAAACTTTGCACCGAACTTGTATATTGCGCGTCGGTACTGGCAAAAAGCCGACGACGAATCACCGGCACCGAAAGATTGACCTTCCCCAAATGCCGTGGCGAGTTTTCCAGCGGCTCAAACGGCGGCGGCTGGTGTACGGACGTAAAACTGTAACTCGCGCTGCCTTGAATCCCGTTGCGGAGGCGAGCGGCGAATTCGATTTCGACTCCGGTCGATCGCGCGCGTTCGCCATTGAGGTACACCGAATTGCCGTCGGCAGAATTGGTTTCGACCGAGATCAGATGGCTGATCCAACTGTGAAATACGTCGCCGGTCAAAGTGAATCGCTCGCCCAGCGATTGCTCCACAACACCTTCAACGTTTCGAATCGTTTCTGGCCGCAGTAACGGATTGCTGTCGAAGCTGCCGAAATCGGGCGTGATTTCGAAAGGCTCCGGCGCGCGAAATGCGCTGCCATAGAGCAATTTGAGCGTCGTCGGATGCGCGACGTGATAGATGAGGCCGAGACGCGGATTCGTGGTGCCGCCAAACTGCGTGTAGTGATCGTAGCGAACACCGGCGTTCAGGATGAGTCTGCTCGTGATGCTGAACTCGTCCTGCGCATAAAGCGCCCAAATCACGGAACTGTCGTTCTCGATCGTGAGTGAGTTGTCGAAATCCAGCACGTTGCGTTGATTCTGATGGAAGTTGTCGATGACTTCGGTGCCGAAAGTGATTTTGTGCCTCTCGAATAGGTCACGGCTCACTTGAATTTCGTTGTCCCACCAATCTCCGCGAAAAGAATAGGTATCCAGCGTCGTAGGTTCATCGACGATTCCGGTTGCAAAGGCCAGAGGCGCCTTCAGCGTGGCGTGATCGTAAGAAGTCCGCAGCGCAATCTCCCAATCCTCGCCGATGGAATGCCGGTAGCTGACGTCGAGATATTCGTGCCGGTCGATATTTTTTGTGCGTGGATCGTTGAAGAGCGAGCCGAAGTATCCGGTCGGGACGCCCTTGTCCCGGTTGCTGAAGAGTCCTTGGATCGTGAAGCCATGAAAACTGACAGTCCCGATGACGTGCTGGAAGTCCTCGTAGTCGGTGTGTCGCGTGACGCCGTTATTGTTGGCAGGATTGTTGAACTCCGGGAAAAACAACTTCGGCCCTTCGCTGTCGTAAAAGGTCCCCGAAAGCGCCAGATCGACGTCGTGGAATCGCCGGCCGTAACTCGCGCGTCCCTCGTAGCTGTCGAAGCTGCCGGCGTCGAAAGAAAGCTCCGCGTCATTCAGTTCCGTAGGTTTGCGCGTAATCACGTTGATCACCGCGAAGAACGCATCCGCGCCGTAGAGCGAAGAACTTGGCCCGCGAATGATTTCAACGCGTTCGATCATGTCCACATCAACCAAGAATTCACTGCCGAGATAAGGCTGTCCGAAAACGTTGTCATTAATGCGATGCCCATCGATCAGAACGAGCAGCCGATTGTTGGAATCTCCGAGCCTTCCAAAACCCCGCACGCCAACAAAGCTGTAATCGCGATCATAGGTGACATAGAAACCGCGAACGCTTTCAAGAATGTCGGCGAGCGAACGATAGCCGTACTTCTGGATTTCATCGGAGGTAACGACTGTGACCGAAGACGGCGCGTCGCTCGAACTCTGTGTTCGTTTTGACGCCGAATAGACCGGAATGTTCATCAGGTCTTCGAGGTTGAGCTTGGACAGGTCCCGCGTCGATTGTTCCTGGTCGGATTGCGGTTGTGCCGATTGCGCTGCGAGATTCGCAGCTATGCAGATCGAAAACCCGGCGAGGGCGATAAAACTTCGAATCGCGAGATTCGGGCGGTGGCTCATACGCTGAGCCTGATCTCGATTGGGAGTTGTCGGAGACACACGTTTCCTCTCGTTCGACTGGAGCGAGTTCGTGATTGCGTGCTGACGGGAAAACGCGGTCCGGACGGACTACGGTGAAGGGGAACAGCTTTTTTAGGATACATCGAGGCAATTAGAAGCAGGACTATCGTCGCGGCAGATGTGCCGTAGACGCTATCGAAGTGAGATCAGCGAATTCGGTTTTTGTAGAGGGCCATGCCTACGGCGGCGTCCATATTTATTTTTTCGAGGGCGGCGATTTCGCGGCGTGTGGTTATGCCGCCGGCGGCGATGATCGGCAGCTTTGTGGCGGCGCGGAGTTCGCGGAAGTACCGGAGGTTGGCGCCGGTCATGGTGCCTTCGCGATCGACGTCGGTGCAGAGAAAGGTGGAGCAGTACGGCTCGAGCTGAGGGATCACGGCGTTGGGGTGGAGTTTCAGTTTTTCGCGCCAGCCTTGCGTGAAGATTGTGGCCTTTCGCGGTGTCCAGCGCGACCACGATTTTCTTGCGTCCGAATTTCTTCGTGAGACTCGCGCAGGAATTTCTCGTTGATGCCGCTGCTTTTGAAAGCGCTGCTGCCGACGATGATTTGCGTAGCGCCTGCCTCGATAGCGGACGTGGCGCGGGCCAGCGTGCGGATGCCGCCGCCGACGCGGACTTGAGTTTGTAGTCGCGCGCGGCTTTGGTGCACAGAGCGCGGACGAGTTTTGTGTTCGGCGGTTTGTTCATCGCCGCATCGAGATCGATGATGTGCAGCCATTTGTAGTGCCTGAAGCTTTCGAGCAGACCGAACACATCGGCGACGGCAAGTTCGCGGCGGCGGCCGTGGACGAGTTGGACGGCCTGACCGTTTTGCAGATCGATGCAAGGAATCAGCACGAGAGGCGAACCTCGATATTTTCGGCAGCCAGATAAGTTTTGAGATCGCGAATGGGTTGAATGTTGTCGTGAAAAATCGAAGCGGCAAGCGCGGCGTCGGCATTACCGTCGCGAAAGATTTCCGCGAAATGTTCGGGGAGTTTCGCTCCACCGGAAGCGATCACGGGAACATTGACGGTATTCGCGATAGCGGCCGTTAGCGGAACATCGAATCCCTTTTGTGTGCCATCACGATCGACGGAAGTAAGTAGAATTTCGCCAGCCCCAGCAGCTACTCCTTGTTGTGCCCACTCGATCGCATCGAGGTCGGTTCCGTCGTGTCCGCCGCGAATTCTCACTTGCCAGCCGCTGCCAGAAACGTTCCGCTTCGCATCGATCGCGAGGACAACCGCTTGAGCGCCGAATTCTCTTGAGAGCTCCGAGATGAGTTCAGGCCGTTGAACCGCCGCCGTGTTGACTGTGATTTTGTCGGCGCCGGCACGAACGACCGCACGGGCATCTTCGAGGGTGCGAATGCCGCCGCCGGCGGTCAGCGGAATCGCGAGTTCCGCGGCGACGCGGCGAATTGTTTCGAGAAATGTAGGCCGGCGATCGCGCGAGGCCGCGATGTCAAGGACCACGAGTTCGTCGGCGCCTTCAGCGTTATAACGTGCGGCGAGCGCGACAGGATCGCCGGCGTCGCGGAGTCCGACGAAGTTGACGCCTTTGACGACGCGGGCGCCGTCGGTGTCGAGACAGGGAATGATGCGGTGCGCGAGGCTCATGCTGCTGCTTTCGCGATGCTCAAAAAATTGCCGAGAAGTTGTGCGCCGGGCTGGCCGCTTTTTTCGGGATGAAATTGCACGGCGTGGATGTTCTCGTGTTCGAGCACGGCTACGAATTCGGAGCCGTGGGTGCAAACAGCGGCAGCGTGTTTATCGCCGGCGTTCACACACGCGGCATACGAGTGGGCGAAATAAAAGTAGGCATCGCCCGCGATGCCGGCAAGCAAACGGGAATCTTGTGCACGCCGCAACTGGTTCCATCCCATGTGAGGAAGCTTCACGTTTGTGGGCAGCGCGCAGACTTTTCCTGGAAACTGATTTAGGCCGAGCAGCTCGGGAGCTTCTTCGCTCGCTTCGTAGAGCGCCTGCAGGCCAAGGCAGATGCCCAGAAACGGAACTCCGCGTTCGAGCGCCGACAACAGCGGCGCGCGGAGATTGTGTTCATCGAGCGAGCGGATCAGCGCGGCAAAGTGTCCGACGCCAGGAAGAATTAGCGCGCGCGCTTGATCGATTTGTTTCGGTGCATTCGCGCGAATCGATTCGGCGCCGAGTTTATGCAGCGCGCGCTCGACGCTCGTGACGTTGCCGGCGCCGTAGTCGATGAGTGTGACGGACGGTGTCACAGAAGTCCTTTCGTGCTGGGAAGCACGTTGCGAAGGCGCTTGTCGCGAGAGACGGCGAAACGCAGCGCTCGTGCGAATGCCTTAAAAAGAGCTTCGACTTGATGGTGCGAAGATCGGCCGTAGACGACGCGCAAATGGACGTTGGCGCGGGCGGCCTGCGCGAATCCCTGGAAAAAATCCTCGGTAAGTTCGGTCTGAAAGTCGCCGACGCGCTTCGCGCTGATTTTGCCGGTGACGACGCAGTGCGGGCGTCCGCTGAGATCGATCGCCGCGGCGGCGAGCGTTTCGTCCATCGGCATCAAGAAGTATCCAGCGCGCAGGATGCCGCGCTTGTCGCCGACAGCTTTGGCAACGGCTTCGCCAAGGGCGATGCCGGTGTCTTCGACAGTGTGGTGTTGATCGACGTCCAGATCGCCCTTCGCTTCGATATGCAGATCGAACGCGCCGTGACGCGCGACGAGGTCGAGCATGTGATCGAGAAAGCGAATGCCGGTGGAGACTTTGGAGGTGCCGCGCCCGTCGAGATTCAGACGCAGACGGATGCTCGTCTCGTTGGTTTTGCGATCGATTGTGGCGGTGCGAGTGCGCGGCATTTTGTTTTTGGCCTCAACGAGATTTAAGAAAGCGCTTGATCAGTTTGAGGATGCGCTCCATTTGTTTTGGCGTTCCGATGCTGATGCGGATGTGGCCAGGGGCGATGTCTCGTCGATCGCGCACGATGACCTTTTGTTTGGCGAGGTAGTTGATGAGTTCCGGTCCCGCAGCAGCGAAATCGATGAGAACGAAATTTCCGGCGCTCGGATACGTGTTGAATCCGAACTTGTGCAGTTCTTTCTCGAACCACGGACGCAAGCGAAGAATGTTTTTCACATAGCGCCGCATGGTTTTCACGTCGGCAACAGCGGCTTCGGCGGCTACCAACGCGGCGAGATTTACCGGAAACGGAGCTGTCGCGCGGCGAAGAACGGCGAGCGAGTCGGGATTCGCAAGGATGGCACCGAGTCGAAGTGCGGCGAGTCCCGCGGCTTTTGAAAACGTGCGCGCGACGAAAAGTTGCGGATATCGATCGATCCACGGCGCCACGGTGACACCCGAAAATTCGACGTAGGCTTCATCGATGACGACGGCGGTGCGAGGTGAGGCTTGCAGAATCTTCTCGATCGTCGCTTTATCGACGAGCGTTCCTGTGGGGTTGTTCGGATTGCAGATGAAGAGGACGCGAGGATTTGTCTTAAGCGATTGGAGAACGTCGTCGGTAGGGAACTCGAACGACGGGCCGTACGGTATCGAGTTGATCTTCGCGCCGGCGACTTCGCCCCAGTAGCGATACATCGGAAACGTCGGCTCAACGATCACGACTTCCGTTCCAGCGTCAACGAATGCATCGAAGAAAAGACGCAGCGCCTCGTCTCCACCGTTGGTGAGCAAGAGTTGATCTGGCTTGACGCGAAAATGACGCGAAAGGCGGCGCGTGCTGCGGTCGTACTCCGGATACATCGAGAGAAGTTGCGGCGTGAGTTTCGCGAGCGCGCGACGAACGGCGGGTGAGCAGCCGGCCGTGTTCTCGTTGAAATCGAGACGCAGCTTGTCGCCGCGTCCTTCGCCCGGAGGTTCGTACGTCTTGCGATCGATGATCGCCTGACGGACGGGGAGGTTGGTATTCATCTTCATCGGCGGACCTCGATGGCGTTGGAGTGGGCTTGCAGGCCTTCAGCGTTGGCGAGGAGCTGTACGATATCCGCCAAGCGTGAAAAACCGGTGCGATTGATGTGCTGCACGGTGACGCATTTTACGAAATCGGCGGCGCTGAGTCCGCCCCGGCGTCGCGCCCATCCCGCGGTGGGCAGAACATGGTTGCTCCCGCTGGCGTAGTCGCCGAGCGGTTGAGCGGCGTAGGGTCCGACAAAGATAGTTCCCGCTGCGTTGCAGGATTTGTGCAACGTCGCCGCGTCGTTGCCGGGAAGTGAAAGATGTTCGGGAGCGAAGCGATTGACGAAGTCACATGCCTGGCTCGCCGAGGACGCGACAAGAATCGCGCCAGTTTTGCGCATGGAAAGGTGCGCCGGATTTGTTTTTGGCAGTTGCGCAAGCTGCTCTTCGACGGCGGACTGAACTCTTATCGCTATTTGTTTGGATGTCGTGACGAAAAAGCTGCCGGCGTCGGGGGCGTGTTCCGCTTGCGCTAACAAATCGGATGCGATCCATTTTGCGTTCGCTTTCGCGTCATTGGTTAGCACAATGGCTTCGGTCGGGCCGGCAGGCAGATCGATCGCGCAGTCGCCGCTGACGAGTTGCTTTGCGGCGGTGACGTAGCGATTGCCGGGGCCGAAGATCTTTTCCACGCGAGGGATGGATTGCGTGCCGTATGCGAGCGCGGCGATGGATTGCGCTCCGCCGATCTGCGCGATTTTTTCAACGCCGAGGAAATTTGCAGCGGCGAGAAGCTCGGCGTTCGGATGAGGGCAGGCCACGACGATGTTTTTCACACCGGCGACCTGTGCGGGCACGACGGTCATGATCAATGTCGAAATCAGTGCGTGGCGTCCGCCGGGAATGTAGCAGCCGATCGTGTCGATGGGGCCGACCGATTGGCGGATCGTTACGCCGGGCTCGACGGCCAGCGACCAAGGACGGGGAAGCTGCTTCGCCGCTACGGCGCGGACGTTTTTGGCGGCGTGTCTTACGGCGCGGAGAAAAGCGGGAGAAACTCGAGTCGAGGTGGATTCATGACGCCCGGGCAAGCTGGGGCGCAGCAGTGCTGCGCCCGTACACGAGAGCCAGACGCTCTTCGGATTCAAACTCACACGGTCGAACTGTTTTGTATAGGCGAAGAGCGCTGCGTCGCCGCGTTTGCGAACGTCGGCGATGATTTTGGCGGCGACGCGCTCGGCTTCGGCGTCGCGGAATGGCCTCGCACGTAAGAGTTGCTTTTCGGTTGCTGCGTTGAGTTGGAGGATGCGAGTCATAGGACGATTTTGTTCAGGGGATATTCGACGATCCCTTGCGCGTTAGCGGCTTTGAGTTTCGGAAGAATTTGGCGGACGACGCTTTCTTCGATGATGGTGTTGACGGCGACCCAATCGGGATCGCTGAGTTGTGAAATTGTCGGTTTCTTCAGCGCGGGCAGGACATCGAGAACGCCGTTAAGGTCGTCGCGTCGCACGTTGAGCAGCAATCCGACTTTGCTGGCCGCTGCGATCGCGCCTTGCAACATAAGAATGAGATTTTGCGCTTTCTCGCGCTTCCACGGATCGGCCGCAGCGTCTCGATTCATCACAAACACAGTAGCCGACTCGAGCACCGTGTCGATGATGCGCAAACGATTCGCGCGCAGCGAAGCTCCGGTCTCGGTGACTTCGACGATGGCATCCGCGAGTTGCGGAACTTTCACTTCGGTCGCGCCCCAGGAAAAATCGACGCGCGCCGTCACGCCGTGCCGTGCGAGATAATTCTTCGTAATGCTCACAATTTCCGTCGCAATGACTTTGCCGCCGAGATCGGCCGGCTTGCGAATCGCTGAATCTTCCGGAACTGCCAGAACCCAGCGCACGCGCGACAGCCGCTGCTTCGCGTAAATCAGTTCGGCGAGCTCTTCGACATTTGCGCCGCTTTCAACGACCCAATCGTGGCCGGTGATGCCCGCGTCGAGCGCGCCTGTCTCGACGTAGCGCTAGCCATTTCTTGCGCGCGCACGAGCAGGCATTCGATTTCCGTGTCGTCGATCGTCGGAACGTAGCTGCGCGAGCTGACTCCGATTTTCCATCCCGCTCGACTGAAGAGGTCGATCGTGGCGTCTTGCAGGCTGCCTTTGGGGATGCCGAGTTTGAGGCGCGTCATCATTTGGTCTCCTGAGACTGCGCCGTGGGGTGAGTTTGCTGCGCGTAGACTTTGCCGGGATCGAATGCACGTTGCTCGAGGATTTGCGTCGCGCCATCGCTGCCAATCGAACGGAAGAAGCAGGAGCGGTAGCCTTCGTGGCAAACGCCGGGGCCGATCGCGATCTACGCGGATGAGCAGGGAATCGGCGTCGCAATCGACGCGGATGTCGCGGACTTTGAGAACATGTCCGCTCGATTCACCCTTCTTCCAGAGGCGATTGCGCGAGCGCGAAAAGAAGACAACTTCGCTGGTGCGCTGCGTTTCGGCGAGCGCGATGTCGTTCATGAAGCCGAGCATGAGAACGTCGCCGCTGGAAGCGTCCTGGATGATCGCGGGAATCAGTCCGTCGGATTTGGTGAAGTCGAGTTGCATCGCGTCCTCTCGTTTTGCGATTTGTTTCTGTCCTGCCGCTTTCTTCGTTGCGCTTCCGGTGAAATCAACGGGCGTAAAAACAAAAAACCCGCTGGGCCGTTGCGCCAGCGGGTGATGAGAACTGTGTGGTAGCGAATCGCTATGCACACATCATCAAGCGCGGCGCTGTGCCGTGATGATGATGGTGGCGATGGACTCGCGAAATCATTTGCAGGAGCAGAATAGGGAAATCGTCGAGTTGTGTCAACCGAGGATTGGTGTGCGGCGGTCCGGCATCGCTGCGGAATGCGAGGCTCCGCGGTTAAGTCGTGCTCGCGTTGACGTCGGGCGGAGCAAGCCCCGCCCTTACAAGAGAAGGATATTGCGAGGCGAGGGGCGGCCAGCGGAGGCGCTGGCGATTCTTGCATCCTGTTTGAGGGATGATGTATCCAATCGCCTAAATGCAGATCATCAAAGAGTTTGGTGTCGAGCCGGCGGGGGATTGAGGCGCAAGCTGCTCGATGACGAGCGGAGAAGGGACCCCTCCCCCTGTTTTTGCGCAAGAATGTGATTCTAAGGGGGTTATGGGTGCGCTGAGTGCAAGAATGTGATTCTAAAGGCTTTGCGGGATTGGCGGCCAGGTTCACGAAAGAGCTTAGCACAAGTTATACGACTTGTCAATAGTAATCGACGAGTCATTCGAATCGCTTATTTAAGCGTTCGAATTGGATGTGGAATACTGATGGCCGACATTTAGCGTTTCGAATCGCCGAAAGATTGCAGCGGCATTGCGATGAAGTCGAATTTGTTTCGAGCAATTTGGGAGGATAGACATGGAAAAGGTGCAGAAGACTGAGGCGGAGTGGAAGAAGGAACTGACGCCGAATCAATATTATGTGACGCGGCAGAAGGGGACGGAGCCGCCGTTTACCGGGGAGTATGAAAACTCGGAGACGGCTGGGACGTATAAGTGCGTTTGCTGCGGAGAGCCGTTGTTCCGGTCGGAGACGAAGTATCACTCAGGGTCGGGGTGGCCGAGCTTTTACGCTCCGGCGAGCAAGGAAGCGATCGCGAGCGAGGATGACCGTAGTCATGGCATGACGAGGAACGAGGTGAAGTGCAGCAAGTGCGAGGCGCACCTGGGGCATGTGTTCGATGATGGGCCGAATCCGACGGGGCTGCGGTACTGCATCAATTCGGCGTCGTTGAAGCTGGATGCGGATAAGAAGTAGCGCAGCGTGTGGATGGGCTGTGATGATCCGCGCTTGGTTGAACGCCTGAGATCGTTCGCTTCGCTCGGGAGGACATCGCGGTTGGTGGTGGCAATCGGTTGAAAGTCAAAAGGCGTCCCGGAGATTCCGGGACGCCTTTTTTAATGGTTTATAGAATCGTGGGTCGAGCGCTTAGGCTGCGTTGCCTGCGCAAGCGACGAGTTCCGCGACCGGATCGCGTTCGCGGTCCCACACACCCAGCAGCAACACCTTCGTGCCGGTGGGATATTTAAAGATATAAAAAACGTTTGAATCGCCGTCCACTTCAAAAAAGCCCGGGCGTCGTGCATCGGCGCGTAGAGGTGCGCCCATGCTCAAAAGCGTTCGCAGCTCGAGAATCTGATCCTGCGAATGGTTCCGGAGATCTTCCAGAAGAGGCGGTTGTTTGTGTTTAAGAGTTGTCATCATTGTATTTCTCCGCCGCACTTAGCTTAACTTTGTCCTCACTGATAAAGACGTAGAAAGTTGGCTAAAGTTTCATGAACTGCAACCGATTTTTAGGATGCAGGAAGCGCCATGAATTGAGTTAGATGCGGGGTCTGGCGGTGGCGTTGGGTGCCAATTTGGCGGGTCAAAAACTGACCGATTTTCGAGTAAGCGATTTCTGGGAATGAGGGCAGTTCGGCGGCGGTTTCAGCGGGTGGAGTCGGCGCGACGATTGGCCAGCGCTGGCGCGAGTTACGGCGGATGGTGTGCGGGACACGGGCAGGGTACCGCGTATCTGGGCAGGTGTCGTGTCGCAATTGTTTGCGGCGCGCGGAAAATCGGTGTTGCTCATCTGTATAACGGGTTGACGCGCGCCGCATCTGAACCGGTTTAAACGCTTCCAATGCGACGCAGACGCTGCGGCATGGTTTACTTCATCGTTGACCTGGAAATTATGGTTCTGTTGAGTCTCGTTATGGTAGAGTTCCGAAGTTCATACAGCGGTAGTTGCGTGGGGCCTCGTTTCCTGCAATAGTTCCGCAACGACCTCCCATTACAGGAAATCATTGTGACAAAAACTGCGACGAAGAAGAGCACCAGCAAGGAAAAGAGCACGTTCGGCAAGGATCGACGGAGAAAGCATCATCACTGGCTGGTCACGGTTTTCTACGCGGACGGTGAGAAGTTCGGTCGAGTCTATACGGACAAGGATAAAGCGACGCGGTTCGCCGAACGGCAGCGGCGGTCGCCGGTGGTGAAGTCGGCGCGCGTGAGCCAGGTTTCGTAGAGCGTTTGGCAGAGCAGCGCCCTTTTCCATTTCGCGAAACGATTTGAGCTGTTTGGTTTTTGAAGCAGGGGACGATGCGGCACTTGTCGGTGCTGTGTCGGCGTGTTATAAAAGTGTTGCGGTTGAGCGGCCTTAGTATAGTGGTAGTACGGAACCTTGCCAAGGTTCAGGTGTCGGTTCGATTCCGATAGGCCGCTCCATTCCTTCCGCCATAGCCAGGACTTCTCCTTCTGCACTTTTTTCTCCGAACTTTAAAACCTACTTCTTTTGCACTATTGAACGTCTGAATCGCTAAACGAATAATCGCGCCACGGAAATTTTCTGCGCGCACTTTTGCACGCGTCGGGGACGTGCGCGCAGACGGGTCGTGTGTTCTGGCGCGAATCGCGCACATCACAGAGACAGGGCGAAAAATCGAGATGAAGAAATTTGTGTGGGTGTTGTGCTTGTTGATGGTTGGTGTTTTTGCAGCCGCGCAAAATGCGGCGGCGCAGGGGACCGCGGCTAGCGTCCGCGGAACCGTGGTCGATCCGAGCGGCGCGCTCGTTGCGGGCGCTTCGTTGACGGCCACGCAAATTGAAACTGGGCTGACACGCGAAGTCAGCTCGGACTCGCGTGGCGAGTATGCTTTTGTCGAGCTGCCCATCGGGCATTACCGGCTGGAGGCGCAGGCCAAAGGGTTCCGGCGGTATGAGCAGTCGGGCATCACGCTCGACGTGAACCAAACGGTGGCGGTGACGATTACGCTGGCGGTCGGGACCGTGGAGCAAAAGACCGAGGTGCATTCGAACGCGCCGCTGGTGGAAACGACGGTGACGAGCCTCGGCAAGACGGTCGATCAGCGCGACGTGCTGGATCTGCCGCTGAACGGGCGCAATTTTTCGCAGCTTGGATTGCTCCAGCCGGGTGTCGTGCCGATCACGCCGGGACTCGCGCAAGCCGGCGGCAGCCTGCGCAATGGGCAGGCATACGCCGTCAACGGGCAGCGGCCGGAGTCGAACAATTTCCTGATCGACGGCGCGGACAATTTCAACAACGTGGACGGCGGCTTTGTGATTCAGCCGCCGATCGATTCGATCGCGGAATTCCGCATCCTGACGCACACGGCGAACGCCGAGTTCGGCCACAACTCCGGCTCGACGACAAACATCATCACGCGATCGGGCAGCAACACGTTTCACGGCGCCGCGTGGGATTTTCTACGTAACGACGCGCTCGATGCGAAGAGTTTTTTCGCGCAAGACACCGAGCCGCTGAAGCGGAATCAGTTTGGCGGCGTCGTTGGCGGGCCGGTCAAGAAGGACAAGACGTTCTTCTTCCTTTACTACGAAGGCCTGCGCAACCGGCAGGGCGAGACGTCGAGCGCTACTGTGCCGACCGCGGCTGAACGAACCGGAGACTTTTCAGGCATTTGCCCGGAAGGCTTTACGGGCGGGATTTGCAACAACCCGCAGAATCAGCTCATCAACGAATTCAACGGCACGCCCTTCCCGAACAACCAGATTCCGTTCATCAATCCGATTTCGGCCAACCTGCTGCCGTTCTTTCCGCTGCCCAATAATCCGGCGCTCGGCCCGAACGGCTTCACGACCACCGAGACACTCAATCAAAACTACGACCAGTTCGGCGTGCGCATCGATCACTATTTGACGTCGCGCGACGTGCTGAATTTCCGGTACTCGTTCACGCAGGGAAATACGCTCGACCCGTTATCGACTTCCGGCGCGAACGTGCCGGGATTTCCGGTCGGCGAAGATCAGCGCGCACAGAACTTCGTTGCGCAAGAGACGCACACGTTTTCTCCGAATCTCACAGGGCTCGTGCGCCTGTCGTTCATGCGCAACAAATACCTCTTCGACGAGCACATCAATCACACGACGCCCGCGAGTTTGGGATTTGCGTATAGCCCGCAGCTCGATGTCGCGACTGGACCGCCGTTCGTCCAGGTCAGCGGTTACGCAGCGGTCGGCGATCCCGATCACCGGGCCGCGCAACACGTACGAAAACAATCTCAACATTTCCGGATCGATGACCTGGATTCACGGCCGGCACGAATTCAAATTCGGCGGCGGTTACGGTCACGATCAGATCAACGTGCTCTTTGGCATCGCGACGAACGGATTCTTCGTCTTCGCGCCGGCGCCGATCAACGATGCGTTTGCGAGCTTCCTGATCGGGCAGCCCGTTTTGTTCCTGCAAGGCGGCGGCGATTTGTCGCGCGGACTGCGTGGCAACAATTTCAATCTTTACGCCCAGGATAGCTTCAAAGCGACGAAGCGGCTGACGCTGAATCTCGGCCTGCGTTATGACGTGCCCTCTCCCTACACGGAGATCAAAAACCGGCAGAACTTGTTCGAACCCGGCAGGCAATCGACCGTCATTCCATCCGCGCCGCCAGGCCTGGTGTATCCGGGTGATCCGGGCGTGCCCGACGGCTTGATCCCGACGGAGCGTCGAGCGTTCGCGCCGCGTCTGGGTCTCGCGTGGGATCCGAACGGCAAGGGGCAGTGGCTTGTGACCGCCGCGTACGGCGTCTTCTTCGATCCGTACTACAACGGTCAAGGCGGGCCGCTCCAGACTCCGAACAGTGCGCCACCTTATTTGCAGACGCCGCAAGTCAGTTTTCCGCCCAGCTTCGCCGATCCATTCGGCGGCACGAACCCGTTCGCGGGTGGATTCGCGACGCCGATGACGATCCTTACGCTCGATCCAAGATTGCGGCTGCCGTATGCGCAAGACTGGAACCTCAATTTCCAGCGATCGTTCGGCGCGAATTGGCTGCTGGAAGTCGGTTACGTCGGCACAAAGGGAACGAAGCTTCCGCGATTCATCGAGGCCAACCCCGCGGTATTCGTGCCGGGCGAGACTGGCGGCCAGCCGAATTCGACCGAAGACAACGTCAACTATCGCCGCCTGTATTCGGGATGCACGCTGGCCGATCCGACCGGCCCGTGCAACTACGCCTCGGCGGGCGAGATCTCGGGCCAAGCGAATTCGAACTACAACGCGCTCGAAGTCAGCCTGAAGAAGCGTTTCAGCCACGATCTGTCGTTCCTCGCTTCGTACACGTTGTCGAAGACGATCGACGACGCTTCGACGCTCAACATCACGGGCTCGGCGTCGCAGAGCGTCGCGGGCGAAAACGATCTCGCGCAAAATCCGTTCGATCTCGGGGCGGAACGTGGGCGGTCGATGTTCGACGCGCGGCACCGGTTCGTTCTCAGCTATGAGTGGAACCTGCCGTTTCTGCGCGATTCGAAGACGTGGTACGGACGCGTGCTGGGCAACTGGCAGGCGAACGGAATCACCACCATCATGAGCGGAACGCCGTTCACCATTTACGACTCGCAAGACGTCAGCCTGCAAGGGCAAGCGCCGGAGATCTCGGGCTTTTCCAGCAATCGTCCGGACCTGGTAGGCAATCCGAATGCCGGGCCGCGCACGCCGCAACAGTGGTTCAACACGAGCGCGTTTCAGCGATTGGATCCAACCACGCAGGCCGGACAGTTCGGCAACGCAGGTCGCAACATCGTGACCGGGCCGCCGCTGCAACAGTGGGATTTCTCGCTGTTCAAGAACATCCCGATTCGGGAGTCCATGCACATCCAGTTCCGCGCGGAATTCTTCAACGTCTTCAATCACGCGAACTTCCGGCTGCCCGACAACGACATCAGCTCGCCGACGTTCGGGCAGGTTAGCGAGGCGCTGCCCGGGCGGTTGGTCCAGTTAGCGCTGAAGTTCCTGTTCTAGGCGCCGGGTAGCCCGCAACATATATATGAACGAGAGGCGGCTAGCCCAGAAAGGTGGCCGCCTCTTCTATTTGCGATGTTCAGTCGCGGATATTGCCTTTCCCGCTCCCCGGTTCGCTGCGCGTCCTTGAGCGCAAGTCGAGCTTCCGGCACACTGCCTAAGGCTCAACGCAGCTCCGGAACTGACGGAACCAAAACTACTTAGCGGACTCTTAGCGGACAACAATGCGAATCGAATCGAAAGCCCCAACCCGCGTTGACCTGGCAGGCGGGACCCTCGACATTTGGCCCCTTTATCTGTTTCATCCCGGCGCGGTGACGGTCAACGCGGCCATCACGCGCTACGCGTCGTGCGTTATCGACCAGCATTCTCAAGGAGATAACAAGATCAAGCTGGTTTCGCGCGATACGCAACGCGACGAGAGTTTTGCGTCGTTCGAAGCGTTGATGAAAGGGAAGAAGTATCAGCTTCCGCTGTTGGCCGAGATTGTGAAGTTTTTCAAGCCGGAGGGCGGTTTCACGCTCACCACGGACTCCGAAGCGCCAGCCGGAGCGGGCATCGGCGGCTCGAGCGCGATGGCAGTCGCAATCTGCGCGGCGCTGGACCGATTTACGGCGGCAGGGAAGAGCAAGGCCGATTGGATTCACATCAGCCGCGACGCAGAAGCCATCGTTATTAAGGTACCGACCGGCACGCAGGACCACTACCCGCCGGCGTTTGGCGGCGCGGCGGCCATCGAACTGCCTCCTGGCGGTGAGCGGCGGACGGAGCTTCGCGTCGATCTGGCCGAACTCGAGCACAGAATCGTGCTCTGCTACACCGGCAAGCCGCGCAAGTCGGCCATCAACAATTGGGACGTCTTCCAGAAGCACATCGACGGCAACAAGCAGGTCTACAAGAACTTGGCGCGTATCTCGGAAGTGGCGCAGCAGCTTCGCGGCGCTCTCGAGCGGTCGGAGTGGACCGAAGCGGGCCGCCTGATGCGCGAAGAGTGGAGCTTCCGCAAACGCAATCTCCCCACGATCTCGACCAAAACTATCGATCACATCATTGATAGTGCGCGGCGGAAGGGCGCGCTGGCCGGTAAAGTCTGCGGCGCCGGCGGCGGTGGCTGCGTCGTCATGCTGATTGAGCCGGATGCCCGCGATCGCGTGGAAGCCGCGGTGACCGACGCCGGCGGCCATCTGTTGCCGATGCGAATCGACCGCTCTGGAGTTCAAGTCACGGTTTCTTAGCCGCAGCGGACAGCCACATATCGCAAGCTGTCCTCAGGCGCGCTTTCAGCAAAATCAGCTACCTCAACCTGCGCATGTAAAATTCTTCCCCAGGGACCTGTTCATCCCGGCCCAAGCATCATAGAATGTGGGCATTGTTCACCTTCGGGTGGGCACCACCGGGGTATATGTCGCACTGGTTTCTACCGACGCTGGCCGTTTTCGCTCTCGTCGTTGCCGACGTGCCCGCTGTTGAACGCCTCCGTCCTGCTCCTGTCCCGCACCACGAGGTTCCCGACGGCGATATTTCCCTATTCCCAATCTCTCAATCTCCTTCCGACGATCCGCAGCATCCGCAATCGCCTGCCGCTCAGAAATCCGGCCCGCTGCAAGAACAGTCGAAGCTCGACCTGATCCGCTATGTCTCCGGCGAATTCGCCAGAGCGACCAAGCCTTTGCCGCGCGGCAAAGACGGCTTCTTCCTTTATGTTGGCCAGCCGCTGATGCTCGATCAGCTGAACAACGCGGTCGCAAATCATGGCGCGGCTATCAACGCCGGCGACAGCGTGCAGATCACCAAACTCGAGTTTCACGATCACACCATCGCTGTCGATGTGAACGGCGGCGGCAAGGGCAAGCGCAACTGGAGAGATCACGTCCAGATGGGTATGGGCGGCGGATATCCGAGCGGGCAGACCAGCACGACGAGAACGGACGACAACGCGGCGGCGCCGGGCGTAATTCCGGGCATGGGCAGCACCATTTATTTGGAGTTCAAGAAGAACGTGCCCGACATGACGCCCGACGATCTGAAGCAGTTGCTCGCGCCGTTTCTCGATTTTACCAGGCAGCGCTCGGCGTCGGTTCACTGGGTGGATACGCTGCCTCCCGAACTGAAGAAGGCGATTCAGGATCGGCGTCCAACGGTCGGCATGGACCGCGAGGAAGTCGTTGCCGCGATCGGCAAGCCGGAACACAAAGTCCGCGAGCGCGATTCCCAAGGCAACGAGATCGAGGATTGGATTTACGGGCAGCCGCCGTCGAAGACCGTTTTCGTTCGCTTCCAGGGCGAACGCGTCACTAGTGTTCGCCAGTTCCCGCAGTAATTCGGTGTTGCGCCTCTTTATTTAGGTTGTCCATCTACAGTATTTCCCGGTTATTCCTCAGGGATATTTAATGTAATTGCCTGCGTCGGTTCGCTGTCTTTTCCCAAGCCGATTTCATCCAACGGTTGATTTGGGTTAGTGCCCGTTGTCGGTCTTCCAGGTCCCCGCAAGAGAAGTGATTTTATTTTCAAACTTCAGGATTGAGAGAAGGAGGATTCACCTTATGCGTACCTTGAAGAGCCGCGCCGCAGTGCTGACACTTTCGGCGATCGGGCTTGCTGTCGCCGTGGTTGGCTGCGGAGGATCGGTTCGGTATTACGACGAAGATCATCACGACTATCACCGCTGGAACAATCACGAAGTGGTCGTCTATCACTCGTATTGGGACGGCCGCCACGAGAACTATCGCGAGTACAACTCGCTGAACAAGGACGAGCAGCGCGACTACTGGAAGTGGCGCCACGATCATCACTGAGATTTCGATTTTTTGAATTTAATCAGCGATCTTGCCGGGGTAATGCGCGGAGGTTCCTCGCGTTGTCTCGGCAAGACTGCTTTCAGATTAGCGATAGTTTATAGCCGTCGTTAGCAATTCTCGCCTCCGCTCCTCGCGTTGACTTTCCCTCCCGCTGCCCATACGATTTAAAGTTCGCAGTCCGTTTGGATTTTCATCTGGCCGCGCTGCGTCGCACTCATCTCATTCGGAGGAAGAATGCCCATCAAGGTAGGGATCAACGGCTTTGGCCGCATCGGACGCAACATTGTGCGCACGGCGCTGGATGACAAGGATATCCAGTTCGTCGCCGTTAACGACGTCACCGATGCCAAGACCCTCGCGCACCTGCTCAAGTACGACTCCATCCTCGGCAACCTTCACCACCATGTGACCAGCACCGATGATTCCATCTCCGTGGACGGGAAGAGCTTCAAGGTTTTCAAGACAAAGGATCCGGGCGAGATCGACTGGGCTTCGGTCGGCGCGGATATCGTTGTGGAATCGACGGGTTTGTTCACTAAGGGTGCGGACGCGAAGAAGCACCTTCGCGGCTCGGTGAAGAAAGTCATCATTTCGGCGCCGGCGGATGGCCCCGACGCGACATTCGTTCTCGGCGTGAACGACAACACCTACGATGCGAAGGCGCACAACGTTGTTTCGAACGCTTCGTGCACGACAAACTGTCTCGCGCCTGTCGCAAAGGTTTTGAATGACACGTTTGGAATCGTCGCCGGCACGATGACGACGATCCACTCCTACACCAACGATCAGAAGCTCCTCGACCTGCCACACAAGGATCTTCGCCGCGCTCGCGCAGCCGCGCTGAACATGATTCCGAGCTCGACCGGCGCCGCCAAAGCGCTGCACCTCGTGATTCCCGCGCTCAAAGGCAAGCTCGACGGTTACGCCATGCGCGTTCCGACGCCGAACGTCAGCGTGGTAGACCTCACAGTGTTCGTCGAAAAGCCGGCGACGGTGGAATCGGTCAACGCGGCATTGAAGGCAGCTTCGAGCGGCCCGATGAAGGGCATCCTCGGCTACACCGAAGACGAACTCGTTTCGAGCGACTTCAAGGCCAATTCGAACTCCTCGATCGTCGATGCCGGCTACACGAAGGTTGTCGGCGACAAGTGCGTGAAAGTATTGGCGTGGTACGACAACGAGTGGGGCTATTCCTGCCGGTGCCGCGACCTCATCAAGCTGCTCGCGTCGAAGTTCTAAGCGCACTTCGTCAGCCCGATAGCAAACCATGTAGGGGCGCAGCACTGCTGCGCCCCATGTCCGCACGATTTCGGCAACTCCTGTTTTTGACTTTCTCCACGAATCACGAAAACGATCCACGGATCACGAAAAATGACCAAACTGACCATCAACGACCTCGACCTCAAAGGGAAGCGCGTTTTCATCCGCGTCGATTTCAACGTGCCGCTCAAAGACGGAAAGGTCAGCGACGACACCCGCATCCGCGAAACCCTGCCGACTATTCGCCTCGCGATTCAAAAGGGAGGCCGCGTGGTGCTCGCTTCCCACCTGGGCCGGCCCAAGGGCGGCCCCGATCCGAAATATTCGCTCGCGCCCGTCGCCGCGAAGTTGGCCGAAATGCTAGGCACGCCGGTAGTTTTTGCGACCGATTGCGTTGGCGACGACGCGGAATCAAAGAGCAAGGCCCTCGCCGATGGCGGCGTCCTGCTACTCGAGAACGTCCGCTTTCATCCCGAGGAAGAAAAGAACGACGAGGCGTTTTCGAAGCAACTCTCTCAACTCTGCGACGGCCTCTTCGTCTGCGACGCGTTCGGCTCCGCGCACCGTGCCCACGCCTCCGTCGTCGGCATCACGAAATTTGTAAAGCAAGCCGCCGCCGGTCTGCTCATGGAGAAGGAACTCGCCTACATCGGGAAAGCAATCAGCAATCCCGCCCGTCCATTCGTCGCGATCATCGGCGGCGCCAAAGTCAGCGACAAAATCGAAGTCGTCGAAAACCTCATGAAGATCGCCGACGTCATGCTCATCGGCGGCGGCATGGCCTACACATTCGAAAAGGCGCAGGGCCTGCAAATCGGCAAGTCGCTCGTCGAAGACGACAAGCTCGAACTCGCGAAGCGTCTCATCGCCGACGCCAAGGCCAAAAACTTCAAGCTGTTGCTTCCGACCGATCACGTCGTCGCTCCCGAATTCAAAGCCGACGCGCCCGCAACAATTTGCGACGTAACCGCAACTCCCGCCGATCAAATGGGACTCGACATCGGCCCCAAGACGATCGCTGCCTACTCCGCCGAAATCGCCAAGGCCAAGACCATCGTCTGGAATGGTCCGATGGGCGTATTCGAAATGCCCGCGTTCTCCAAAGGCACGCTCGAAATCGCCAAGGCAGTCGCAGAAGCAACCGACAAAGGCGCGATTTCGATCGTCGGTGGCGGCGACTCGGTCGCAGCCGCTCACCAGTCCGGCGTTTCGAACCGCGTTTCGCACATCTCCACCGGCGGCGGCGCTTCGCTCGAATTCCTCGGCGGCGCAAAACTCCCCGGCGTCGAGGCGCTCACCAACAAGTGATTTTCGCAAGCAGTAGCAGCTGCACATTTTGCATATCCCAAGATTCGAGGACCTCATGAGCCACCGTCGCCGCGTCATGGCCGGCAACTGGAAGATGTACAAAACGCTCGCCGAAACCCGCGCCTTCTTTTCGGCCTTCACGCCCGCCGTCGCCAACTGCACCCACGCCGACATCGTGATCGCACCGCCCTTCACCGCGATTTCGACCGCGGCTGACGCCACAAAAGGAACCAACATCGCCATCGGCGGCCAAAATCTCTCCTGGAGCAAAGACGGCGCCTTCACCGGCGAAATTTCCGCCGCAATGCTCGTCGAAGCCGGCTGCAAATACGTCATCGTCGGCCACTCCGAACGCCGCCAGCTCTTCCGCGAGAGCGACGATAACGTTGCAAAGAAATCGCTTATGGCGCTGAGCGCCGGCCTGACGCCGATCGTCTGCGTCGGCGAGACCGACGAAGAGCGCACCAACGGCCTCGAAAAAGAAGTCCTCGAGCGCCAATTCACCAACGGCCCCGGTGCGTTGACCCCCGATGAATTCTCCCGTATCCTGTTGGCATACGAGCCAGTTTGGGCGATTGGGACGGGAAAAGTGGCGACGCCTGAAATCGCCGCCGCCGCTCACGCGTTCATTCGCCAGACTGCGGCTAAGAAGTTCTCCGTAGCCCACGCCTCCGCCCTTCGCATTCTGTACGGCGGCAGCGTCAAGCCCGACAACATCAAGGGGCTGATGGCTCAGGAAGAACTCGACGGAGTCTTGGTCGGAGGCGCAAGTCTCGACCCTAAATCCTTCGCGTCGATCGTAAATTTCCTGGGTTAATCGTATTTTGTTCGCAGAAGAGATCGCAGATTTAGCTTCGCAGGCGCGCCTGATCGCGCAAATTTACCGCGGCCACGCCGCCCATAAGAAGAGGTAAGCAATGCAAGGTATGCCAGGCTGGATGAAGTGGACCATCTCGCTCCTGATCGGACTCGGGATCATTCTCGTCGGGTTCAAGTTCGCCGGCTGGTTGCTGACCGCGTTCTTTGTGATGAACTGCCTCGTGCTCATCATCGTTGTGCTGCTCCAGAGCGGCAAAGCCGCTGACCTCGCCGGCGCCTTCGGTGGCGCGGGCAGCCAGACCGCTTTCGGCCCACGCGGTGCCGCCTCGCTCCTTTCGCAGGCGACCACCTGGTGCGCAGTGATGTTCATGATTTGCGCCATGGCGTTGGTGCTCCGCGTCGATAGGGCTGGCGGTGTGGGCGGCGGCTCGGTTCTCGAGAAGGTTTCGAAGCCGGCACCGGCAAAGACCGCTCCAGTGACCACGGTTCCGGTCACCCCAGCGCCCCAGTCGAACACAACTCCGGCCCCCGCGACGACGCCGTCTTCGACTCCTCAAACGACCCCGCAATCCAGCTCGACGCCAGCGAAACCGCCAGCCTCGGCTCCGGCCTCACAGCCCAAAAAGCAGTAGTCAAAATTTTGTGGTGTCCGTTTTGATGCCTGCGGGACGGGTGTCTCTATGACCTAACGAACCCATCGCGCTTGAGCACTGCGGCGAGTTCCTAGAAAGGCCGGGTCCTTAGCCACGCCCCCGTTCCCTCGGCCCGCCAACTCTCCAACACTCTCCGCGCTCCTCAGCGCCCTCCGCGTCTCAACGTTATCTTTTTCCCTCTTCGCCCAAAAAACAAAATCGCCGGAAAACCTCTCCGGCGCCAATCCTATCTAGTTATCAATTTCCCCAAAATTTGGTGCGGTCGAGAGGACTCGAACCTCCATGCCTTGCGGCGCTAGCACCTCAAGCTAGTGCGTCTGCCAGTTCCGCCACGACCGCCCGGACCAAATTATACATTAGAACGCTCTTTGCGTCAGAGTCTACCGCCGCCGCATCCAAAAATTCTTCGTTAGGATGTGCTGCCCGAAATCATTCGCTCGTCCCGCGCAAGCCGATCGCACCTCGCCGGCCGCACTGGCTAACTAAAACCTCATCAAGTA
The DNA here is from genome assembly GCA_963785605.1 of uncultured Acidobacteriota bacterium. Taxonomy (GTDB): domain Bacteria; phylum Acidobacteriota; class Terriglobia; order Acidiferrales; family UBA7541; genus Acidiferrum. The sequence goes on from CAWAWE010000002.1 coordinate 531,896, forward strand.
AACGTGAACTTTGCCCCCAAAATTTCCGTTAACGTACACGCTCCGTTTTCCCAATTTGAAATTCTCTCTTCCATCAACTTGAACAGGTCCTTTCGTACTATTGCACCGGGACTTTTCGGCCTCTAAGGTAAAACACGGATAGCGCGAATTTAAATTTTGAGTAACCTGTTGCTCGCAATTACGCATCATAATTAGTAGCACTTGAGTGAATAGTTTTTGCAGCAGCCTCAGCGATTCTCCTCGTAGAGACTCCCTGATCTGCCGGCTCGATTCGAACGCCGTGATAGTGCGACTTGAAAGGCTGAGCCTCCGACCCAATCCCCAGGAGCTTCACATGAACGACAAAGAGATTCTCGTTATCGCCTCCGATCCCGAAACCCGCAAAGCCCTTAGCTCCATTTTGCAGACCGAGGGATTGAAGCCCGTGCAAGCCTCGCAGCTCAGCGAAGGCCGCGCGCTTCTGCAAAGCCAAACCGTTGGCATGGTTTTCTGCGAGCGCCATCTTGCCGACGGCAGCTATCTCGATCTTCTGCCAGCCGCGCAAACCAACAAATCCGGCAACGTGCCGGTTGTCGTGACTTCGCGTCTCGCCGACTGGGACGAATATCTCGAAGCGCTCCGGAACGGCGCGGTCGATCTGATCGCTTCGCCCTTCAAAAAGAGTGACGTCACTTCGGCTCTCGCCCAGGTCCTCCAAGAGAAATCGACCGACGGCGCAAGCGCGGCCGACACGAAGCTCCGGGCAGCCGTGACCGCCTAAAGATTCTCACGGCAGCGCAGGATTTCCAGGGGGGTGCGGTTCACCGCGCTCCCTTTTTTTTGAGTGTCGCAGCCCACGCCCCCTCGCGCTTCGGTTATTATTCCCAGGAAATGACTTCCCAGCCCGAGGCGAACCACGCTCCTGAAGTAAACCCCGTCGATCTAAAAGCCGTCTGGACGAAAATCACCGATCTCCAGGCCTATGGCAAACCCGGCGAAGCTTCATCGATCGACATCCGCACCCTGGCGAAGGTGTGCAGCCCCGACGCGAACGTCGAAGCCGTTTGGGCGCGCACTCTCATGCTTTCGATTCTGAACCACGTCATGCCCGGCTGGAGCAGGCGCGCAAACATGGACAAAGTCTTCGAGATCGCCGCCGAATTTCCGATGAGGTCGATGGAGCCCGGCGTTCAATACGACGAGCCTCCCTTCAATGTTCAAGAGTTCATGAAGCAACTCGCCGCTCGATAGCCACTCGCCTCCGCTCGACACTAACCTCCGAACCGTCGTGTATCATATTTACGTGAACTTCAACCTCTCGCCCGCCGAAGCCCGCGTCCTCGGCTGCCTCATCGAAAAAGAAATCACCACTCCCGACTACTACCCGCTCTCGCTCAACGCGCTCCAGAACGCCGCCAACCAAAAATCCAATCGCGAGCCGGTGATGGAGCTCGACGAAGAATCCATCCGCCGCGCTCTCAACTCGCTTTCCGATCAAGGCCTGGCGCGCTCTGCCGCCACCGACAGCCGCGTCCCAAAATACGAGCATCGCCTCGCCGACGTCTTCAACTTCCATCGCCACGAAACCGCCCTGATCTGCGTCCTGCTCCTCCGCGGCCCGCAGACGCCCGGCGAACTCCGCACACGCACCGATCGCCTCTACACGTTTGAAGACTTGAACGCCGTCCACTCCGCCCTCAACCTCTTGATGAATCGCCAGCCGCCGCTCGTGAAGCTGCTCGCCCGCCAGCCCGGAACGAAAGAAGCCCGCTACGCCCATCTGCTCTCCGGCGACGTGCCCGACCAATCCCATACCCAAGCCGCGTCAGCCCAGACGCACCCTTCAGCAGACTCCTCAATGGCCGATCATCGCGCAAACGAAGCCAGTGTCGCCGCAACCTACTCCGAACGCCTCATGGAGCTCGAAAGGGAGGTCGCCGACCTCCGCAACGAAGTCACCGAACTCAAACAACAGCTCGCCGCCTTTCAAAAACAATTCCAGTAGTCTCCGCTTGTGCACACTTTTTCCGCCATCAACCAAAAAGTTGCACACTCAATTCGCGCCTCGTACTGGTACGCAATGTTGTGTTTTACGAAAAGTAATTGAATTCGAGATGGTTACATCGTGGTATCCGTCGGCGATAATCCTAATTCTCCCAGTACCTACAGTATTAAAACAGCGATGGACCTGCACATGCATCATCGCTAGCATCTAGAAAGTTTTGGAAACACCCAAGGTTGAATCGATCCTCGCGCTTGTCGTTCGCAAGGCTCGGTCGGTAACAAGGGACATAGGAAAAAGGGCAATGAGTAAGAAGATTCGAGGGGCCATCTTCGTTCTGATTTGCGGCTTGTTTTTGTTTCAAGCCGCGAATCATGGAGCCAAGAGACTCGCCGCGCCAGCCACTCCGGCTGTTCCGGCTGCGAAATCCGCACGTCCAGCATCCGCTCAGGTCGCGAACACGCCGATCATTCACGCCACTTTCCGTCCGCTGCGCTACTCGCTCCTCCGCGGCGGTTTCAACTCTGTCGATGAGTTCTTTGAGCGCGTCAGCGAAGATCCCACACTCCACGACTTTTACGGCGATTGCGCCGACCGCAACGCCACAATGCACGCGCTGCCCGAAGACATCGTCACCTTCTCGACGTTTCGCAAAGGGAACGAAATCAAGTGGGCCGCGCGTCCCGTCCTCGTCAAAAAGGGCGAGTACGTCATGACCTTCTGCGGCAAGACCGTCCTTGCTCGCTGCGGCAACCTCGTCAGCGTTTCGCCGATGCAGCCCAGCGAAGATGTGCCTCCCGCCCTTTTGGAAGATCCCGAGGAAGCGCCCGCCGCTCCGTTGACTTTGGCTGCAAGCAGGGAAGCAGCCCCGGCGTTGGTGCCTCTTCCGCCCGCCGCTGGTGGCGCTCCAGTCACGCCGGCCGTTCTCGCCGCCGCGCATCATCCTTTCTGGTTCATTCCGCCATTCTACGTTCCGCCAGGACACGGCCACGGTCCGTCGCCGACATTGCCGACGTCGCCTCCGATCATCACGCCGATCACGCCTCCGGCCCCGCCTGCTCCTCCGAGCGGTCCGCTATCCGGCGACGAATTCGACGGCCACACCGCCTACATCACTCTCTTCATAGGCATGTTCGTGATTGGCATTCTTAAACTGACCACCCGATGAGCGGTAGCGCACCAGCCCGAGCGCATCTAAATCCAGACTCAAGCAATTCAAATACGAGTGCTGCGGCAGGATCGCGTCAGGTTGGTGTCGATTCGACAACGGCATCGCCATACGTCGTGCCCGGACCCGACGTCGCAACCGCATCAGCAAAAGCCGGTTCGTTTCAACTCACCCAACTCAAAGCCCCAACCTACGTTCTCGTCGCGCTCCTCGCCACGTTCGTCGTCATCGCGCCCTACTTCATGCACGCCAACTGGGACTCGCTCGGCCCGATCTGGGCGCGCATCGCCAGCGCCGTCGTCCCCGGCTCTCACACCGTCGGCGACCACGTCGTCACGCCCAATGTGGATGTCATCATCACGTGGCAGTGCTCCGGCGCCGAAAACATGCAGATCTTCTCCATGCTCTTCGCCACCGTCTTCCTGATGAACTGGAAGCGCATGCAAACCTGGCGCTCCGTCCTCCTTTACGTCGGCGCCATGGCCGGACTCTTCGTCGTCAACATCGGCCGCATCGTCACTATCGTCCTCCGCGCCAAAGAAACCCACTACGGCCTCGCGAACACAATCGCCCTGGCCCTCCTGATCATCCTCGTCTGGAAAGTAAAATGGCTCCGACCAGGATTCTTCGGAGCCATCCACCCCTGCCGCATAAACTCCCCAGCCTATAAATTATTTGGTCGCTGTCTTTCTGCCTTCATCATCGCGAATCGCTTTTCGCGCCGACTCCCAATCTTCAGGCCGAATCTCCGTCAGCTTATGTTCCTTCTTCGCGTGTTCCGCGTGCTCCCGCAAAATCTCATCCTCAGTTTCGCCGCGACTCTCAAATTTGCATCCCAAATGTACATCGGAGCACTTCAGCACTCGTCCCATGTCGTCCTCCGCGAGTCATGTCTCAAAGTAGGGAACTGATACACAAATCGTCCGCCGCGCGCGTTCGAACCGCAATGCAGCGAATCCTCTAGAGCCACATAGTTCCAGAACTGTCTTTTCGCTGCCCGGACAATGCCCAAAAACTGGACTTCGGAAATCGCACCATCGGGTGTATCGTTAGGGTTGTAGACAACTGCGCCTCGCGCAGCCCGCTCTCGAGAGACGCGTGTTCCGTTCCTCACTCGCCGCCACAGATCATAGGACCATCGGCCTTCGCTACCTTTGGCTCGCCTTGGTGAGCGTTTTTCTCGGGATGATCACATCCCTCGTGATGCGCATCCAGCTCCTGTGGCCCGCGCCCCATTTCGTCGCGTCACCAGACTCCTACGCTTCGCTCACGCTCGTTCACGGCTCGCTGATGGTTTTCGTTGTGCTGACCTGCGCTCCTCAGGCCGGCTTCGGCACCTATTTCTTGCCCACGCAAATCGGCGCCGGCGAGATGGCGTTTCCTCGCCTCACTCGTCTGGGCTTCTGGCTTACCGTCACGAGCGTAATCGGCATGGTCGCCGCGTTTTTCTGCCCAACGGAAACCGGTCTGACCCTCTGGCTCTTCTCGGTCGCGGCGTTCTGCGTCGCCGCCGCGCTCAACGCACTCAATTTCGTCGTCACTACAACCGACTCGCGCGCCAAGGGCATGACGTTGCCGCGGCTGCCTGTAACAGTTTGGGCTTGGTTCATCACCGCCATCCTCAGCCTTCTGATTTTCTCGATGCTGCTCGCTGCGTGCGTACTGCTGCTTGCCGATCGCTTGGCCGCCACACATTTCTTTGCCCTGAATGCACCAAACATCGCGTCACCCATCGTCACCTGGCAGCGCCTGTTCTGGTTCTTCACCCAGGCGCAAGTGTACGTCGCGATCGTCCCGTGCTTCGGCATCGTCACGCATCTCATCGCGACATTCGCGCGTAAGCCCGTCTTCGCCCATCGCGGCGTCGTCCTTGCGCTCTGTGGCGTCGGCCTCTCCGGTTTCTGGATCTGGGGCGAGCACGCCTTTGCCGTCGGGCTAAATCCCTACGCACCGCTCGTTTTCTCAATGCTGGCGCTCTCGCTCGGCATTCCAGCTTCGATTTTGCTAATCAGTTGGTTCGGCACACTCTGGAACGCGAAACCTCGCTTATCGACAGCGATGCTCTTCGCGCTCGCCTTCATCTCGCTCTTCGTAACGGGCGGACTAACCGGCCTCTTGCTCGCGAGGGCAAAATTCCCCGACACGTCCGCCGGCGATCAACTTGTCAGCGGTCACTACCATCTTGTGATGGGCATCGCCGCCACCTTTGCCATGCTCGCCGCCCTATTTTTCTGGTTCCCGAAAATGTTTGGCCGCGCCCTCAGCGAGCGCCTGGGCAAAGTCCATTTCTGGCTGACCTTCGCCGGCGTCTATCTCCTCTTCATCCCGATGCACTGGCTGGGATTGATCTCTCACTTGCCGCATCCCACAGACGAGAGCGCAACCGTTTCGCTTATCGCGGCTCTTCAGCTCTGCATCACGTTCGCCACCGTGATCACCATCGCGGCTCAGGGCATCTTCGTCCTCAACGTCGCGATCACTCTGCTCAGAAGCGCGAAAGTTCGTGACACCAATCCCTGGCGTGCCGCATCTCTTGAGTGGGTGGCGAAAACGCCTGCGAACTCCGCCGGCGAAATCACGGTCCACCGCGGCGCCTACGAGTTTCTGCCAAGTGGAATCCGATACGCCGGCAAAGACTTCGTGCCGCAAAACGTCGCGACGGACGCGCCCGTACCGCCACCGGCCGGCTTCAATCCGGGAGCAACTCCGCTCCATCCACTGGGCTCGACCTAGAACCGCCGCAGTGGTACAACTGGCTTCCCGCAGGGAATTGAGACGACACGTATGCCCGGCACAGACGTTCTCGACGAAATCGACCTGGTAGTCGAAGACACCGGTCGCGGTGGCGGCGGCAAACCGCCCGACCGCGACGACCATCGCGGCGGCGGTGGCGACGACGCCAATTTTCGCCCGCGCCGTCCAAATTCATCCCAATCCAGCCAGCGTCGCTACCAGACCACCATCCTTCTTGGCATGGTGTCGATCTGCATGTTCTTCATGGCGTTAGCCGCTGCCTTCCTGGTGCGCAGAAGGGGCGCGGATTGGATCAATTTCAAGCTGCCGGCGATCATCTGGATCAACACGATCGTCCTACTGACCAGCAGCCTCACCGTCGATCTTGCCCGCCGCCGCCTCGCACTGAACGACCAAAAGGGTTTCAAGATGATGTGGCGCGCCACGACAGCCCTGGGCGTGGCTTTCCTGGTCGGCCAAATCGTAGCCTGGCGCGACCTCGTAGCCATGGGCTTCTACGTCGGCACGAGTGCCTCGAGCAGCTTTTTCTACGTCTTCACAGCAGCCCACGCCGCTCACCTGATCGGCGGCATCCTGGCCCTGTTCTACGTTCTATTCCGCGATTTCAGAAAGACCGCGCGCCTCTCGCTCCCCATCGCCGCGGAAGTCACCTCGTACTACTGGCACTTCATGGACGGCCTCTGGCTCTTCCTAGTCGCCCTCCTCTTCTTCGGCGCCTGAGCTCTGCCCGCGAATAACTGCCGTAGAATCACATTCTTAACGCCACTGCGCGAGCAAGCGCTTTGTTTTCACATTCTTAGAAAAAACAGTGGGGGGGAGGGTCAGCCAACCAAAACTCAATGTCTCGTCCGTCTTACGAAGACGCGAATTTGCTACCGAGCTGCGCGCTGCGAATCCGCCACAACTTCAACAACACGCTCGAGTTGATCGATCCGCAGTTCCGGGAACATCGGCAGCGACAGCGCTTCTCGCGCCGCTTGTTCCGAATTGGGAAAGTCACCAGCCTTGTGTCCGAGTGACTTGTATAGCGGCTGCAAGTGCAAAGGAACCGGATAATAGACCGCGTTCCCAATCTTTTTCTCGTTCAACGCCCGATGCAGCTCATCGCGGTTGCTCACGCGAATCGTGTACTGGTGAAAAACGTGATCGTAGCCTTCCGGAATCTTGGGAACGGTCACCCCGGAGACAGTCGAAAGCCATCGCGTATATTCCGTCGCGCGCGCCTGCCGAGCCTTCTGCCAATCGGCCAAATGCCGCAACTTCACGCGCAGAATCGCCGCCTGCATCTCATCGAGCCGGCTGTTCCACCCCGGCTCCGCGCTCACATATTTTTCCGTCTGCCCATGATTGCGCAGCGTTCGGATACGCGCGTCGAGTTCCGCCGAATTCGTGACCACCATCCCGGCATCCCCGTAAGCGCCAAGATTCTTCGTCGGATAAAAGCTGAGGCACGCCGCATCGCCAAGCGAGCCGGTCGCATGCCCTCGATACGTCGCGCCGATCGCCTGCGCGTTATCTTCGATCACTGGAATATTGCGAGACCGTGCAAACGCCGCGATCGGACCCATGTCCGCGGACAATCCATACAGATGAACCGCGACGATCGCCCGCGTCTTCGGAGTGATGCGTCGCTCGATCTCGGCCGGATCAATGTTGTAAGTATCGAGCCGAATGTCGGCGAACACCGGCTTCGCATGAAGCGCGCTCACCGCGCTTCCCGTCGCCACAAACGTAAACGGTGGCGAGAATCACTTCGTCGCCCGCGCGAACTCCGCAAGCGCGCAGCGCCAGAATCAGCGCATCGGTCCCGCTGGCCAGCGCAATCCCGTGCGGCACCTGACACAACGCCGCGATCTCCTGCTCCAGCGCCGTCCCTTCGCGCCCCAGCACAAAATGCTGCGACGCAAGAACGCGATCGACTGCCTCGCGGATCTCGCCGCCAATCGCCGCGTATTGCGCAGCTAAATCGAGCTGCGGAATCGGCGCATCAGCGGAAGCAGAGGCAGAAGTAATGGACGGATGTGCAGTCACAATTCGAGTGTACCGCAACGCGCGCCGGCATTTCCGCCACGCGTTTACGAACCTGCGGGATTACGAGGCTGCGGGTTTACGTGGCTGCGGTTACGAACGATATGTGGCGAACGATGGGTTACGAAATTATAGGTCACGAACAAAGCTACAGGTTACGCAGATGGGCCAGCCGGAACGGCGATCCCAAATTTTCGCGAAGCTCGACCCAGTGTTCTTCCGGAATCGACATGAACACTTCGACCACCTTCGGATCGAACTGCGTGCCGGAGCAGCGCCGAATTTCTTCACGCGCATGAGAAAGGGGAAGTGCTCTTCGATACGGTCGATCGCTGATCATCGCATCCAGCGAGTCGGCAATCGTAAAGATGCGAGCCCCGAGCGGAATCTGCTCACCCTTCAAGCCGCGCGGATAACCCGAGCCGTCGAAAAATTCCTGGTGCGCCAGCACGATCTCCGCGGCATCGCGAAGAAACGGAATACGGATCAGCATGTTGTAGCCGATCTCGCAATGTTTCCGCATGATCTGCTTCTCGTCGTCGGTCAGCGGTCCCGGCTTACGCAAAATCCCGTCGGGAATCGCCATCTTCCCAATGTCGTGCAAAAACGCCGCGCGCGCCAGCACTGGCAAATACGGATTCGGCACCGGCATCGTCTTCGCGATCGAAATGCAAAACGCCGTAACGCGTTGGCAGTGGCCTTCGGTCTCCGCATCCTTCAAGTCCAACGCGCTGCCAAGCGCTTCCAGCGTGTCGTCGTAAGACTGCTCCAGTTCCGCGTGCTTCGCCGTAAGCTGCGCCGTCCGCTCTTCCACCAACTGCTCGAGATTCCGCTGATACGTCCGGTTCTCCATCACCAGCCGGCGATGCTGTAGCGCCCGCCCAACGCCAAGGAATAACTGATCCTTCTCAAACGGCTTCAGAATGTAGTCGTAAGCCCCGCGCCGAATCGCTTCCAGCGCCGTGGAAATATCGTGGATCGCCGTCACCATGATGACCGGCACTTCCGGATCGTATTGCCGCAGCCAATCCAGCAACTTGATGCCGTCCATCTCCGGCATGATCATGTCGCTCAGCACCAGGTCCGGCGTGACGCGCTTCACCTGATCCTGCGCGGCCCGCCCGTTGCTCACGGCGGTGCAGGAGTAACCCTTGGACTCGAGCATCGTCGAAACGACCTCGCGAATTGCCTCTTCGTCGTCGACGACCAGTATGTTTTCCGCTTCCACGATGGTTGGCTCCCAGGAGTCATTATAAGGGACGGCACAGCCCTAAAGTGGGGCGCTTGCCCAGTCAGAAAATAGCGTGTTAGCGTCACAGTAAAGCTGCGGAACTAAGCTTCTACCAGTCCTCGACACGGCTCCTTCTTCGGTACCCCCGGCCGTGATGATGAACATTTAGGGAGGCAACACCGCGTGTTGGGCAATCAGGGCCTGCTCGCCATCTCGTTTTTCGAGTCGACAGCATTCATCGTGCTGTCGGTGTTGTTTATTCTATTGCGCCGCGACCACCCGGCGAGCTACTTCCGCCTCTGGCTGAGCGGCTGGATATTGCTGACCCTTTCCTCGGTCGCCGAAATCGGCCTGACACTAACCGACATTCCTCAGTTGCGGATGCTAGCCATCGCAACGCGCGTGGGCGCACTCCTGGTCTTCCTTTTCTCGGTCATGCAGTACGCGGCCGGCGTGACGAAGCGAAGGTGGCCCGTTGTCCCGCTGGCGGCCACCATCGCGCTGGCAGTTTGCTGGTTCGAGCGCGTTCCGTCCGGTGAGTTTGGCGGCCTCCGCTGGGAGACCGCGGTCCTCGAATCGCTCATCTGTCTTTGGATCGGGTGGCTGCTCTGGCGTGCCGCCGCATCGCATCGCGGGCACGGCGTTCGCCTCATGGCCGGCGGCTTCTTCGTCTGCGCCCTGAACGGCATGGACCGGCCGCAGTGGCCCATTCATCCGCTCTTTTTTCTGCGAGTCGCCTTCGACCATTTGATTTTCGTCGCCGTCGGCATCGCCATGGTCGTGTTGGTTCTTGAGCGTGCGCGGGCCCGCAGCGAAGAGCTGAACGACAAGATGCGCCGGCTGACGATGCTGATCGCCGCCAGCACGCAAACATTTTCAGTGAAGGAAGTCCTGGATCGCGTTCTCGGCCACTTGGTCGAGAGTCTCGGCGCGACGCACGGTGTTGTGCGGCTCACCGAAGGGCAAGGCGAAACCGCGCAGCTCGTCGCGCGAACCTCCGTCGGCTACAACCAACCATTCCTCGAGCGGCATGCCCGCGTGCCGATGTCCGAGCCGTGGATGCAGCGCGTCATCCATGAAGAGTGCGTGTTCGTTCGTAACAGCGATTCGCTGGACCCCACCGCGCGCGAACGCATGGCAGAAGGCGGTCTGCTCGAAATCGTGGCGCTATCGCTGCCGGGAAAGGACGGCCCCCTCGGTATCATCGCTGTCGGATCGATCCAGCAACTGAAATTTCAGCAAGACGAAATCTCGTATCTCGGAAACGTCGCCAATCTGCTCGGTTTGACGCTGCAAAATCTGCGTCTCTTCGAGCAGGTGACCAACGCGCAGCAGCAATGGGCGTATACGTTTGATTCCATCGGCGACCCGATCCTGGTTCACGACCGTGAGTCGCGCATTCTCCGCAGCAACAATCGGCTGAGCCATCTGCTGGGCCGCGAAACGAAATCGCTCGTCGGCCGCAAAGTCGGCGAAGTTCTGCCGCGCAAAAACGTCTACTACGAATCCTGCCCATACTGCGAGGGCATCGCAGGTGAAGGCGACGAAACCGATCCGTGGCTGCCCGGCTATTTCCTGGCGTCCAATTCGACGTTCACCGATCCCGAAGGCCGCCAGCTTGGCACCGTCCACGTCCTGAAAGACATCACCGATCGCAAACGCGCCGAAGAAAAATATCGCACGCTGATTTCCAACGTGCAGGAGGGCGTGTTCATCTCCACGCCGCCCGGCCGCTTCCTCGATTTCAACGACGCTTTGATGCGCATGCTTGGTTACGAACATCGCGACGAACTCATGAGCGTTGAGATCGGCGCGATGTACGTCAACACCGCCGATCGCGACCGCCTCAAGAAACTCCTCCACGAGCACGGCACCGTTGCCGATTTTGAATTTGAAATTCGTCGCCGCGACGGGGAAGTCCGCACCATGATGGAATCTTCCATCGCCGTGCGTGACGGCCAGGGAACGGTCACCGCATTCCAGGGGTTCCTGCTCGACATTACCGATCGCAAGCGCGCTGAACAGGAAATCCGCCGCCGCAACCGCGAACTCCTCGTGCTCAATTCCATCGCGCAAACGCTGTCCGAGTCGATGGACTTGAACGATTCGCTGTACCGCACGCTCCGCCAAATTGCGGAGTTGTTTAAGCTGGACGCAACTTCGCTTTATCTGTTCGACGAGGCGGAGCTATCGCTACGCCGGATTGCCGCGGTCGGCTACCGCTCGGAGTACGCGCGAACTTTCCCGAAGGTCACAGTGCAGCCGGAACTCTTGCAGCATGTCAAAGCCGTTCACGCGACGTTCCTTTCAGCGCAAGGTTTGCCGCTCCCTCCGATTTTCCGCACCGTGCAGCAAAAGGAAGAGATTACTTCGCCTTACTTCGTGATCCTGTGGTCCAAGGACAAGGTTTTGGGAGTTCTTTCGGTCGGCACGCGCGCCGCGCGAGAATTCTCACCCGCCGACATCAACTTGCTCATCGCCGTCGGCAGCCAAATCTCCAACGCGATCGACCGCACGCTGCTCTACGAAGAGACGCGAACCGCCTACGACAACCTGCGCCGCACTCAGGAACAACTGCTCCACAGCGAAAAAATGGCAGCCGTCGGCCAACTAATCTCCGGTGTCGCCCACGAACTCAACAATCCGCTCACCGCGATTCTTGGCTACAGCCAACTGCTCACCGCAAACCCCGACACCGGCCCGCAGGGAATCGAATACGCCGACAAGCTTTACAAGCAGGCGCAGCGCACGCATCGCATCGTCCAGAACCTGCTCAGCTTCGCGCGGCAACACAAACCCGAGCGCATCGCCGTCAGCATCAATCAGATCCTCGAAGAAACACTCGCTCTGCGCGACTACGACCTCCGGATGAAAAACATCCGCCTGCATCTCGAACTCTCGGCCGATTTGCCCGTCACCGCGGCGGACCCGCATCAGCTACAGCAAGTTTTCCTGAACCTGGTCAACAACTCGGTCGACGCCATCCTCGAGTCCGCCAGCGACGGCGATCTCTGGGTACACACCGCTCTTCGCGGTGAACGCCTGGTGGTGGAATTCACCGACAACGGCCCCGGTGTGCGCGAACCGTCCAAAGTTTTCGATCCCTTCTACACGACAAAGCCCGTCGGCAAAGGCACGGGTCTCGGCCTCAGCATCTGCTACGGTATCGTCACCGAACACGGCGGAACGATCCGAGTCAAAAACGTGCAGCCTCACGGCGCCTCGTTTTCGATCGAACTGCCGTTCCAGCCACCGTCGAAAGAAGGATCTCTTCCTTCCGGAAACAACGCGAGCGCGGCTCGTGTCGGTAAAATTCTCTTGGTCGATCAGGACGCCTCTGTCCTGGAAGCTGTCTGCGGCATTCTTCGCGCGCGCAATCACCAGGTGCGGCCCGCCGCGAGCCTCATCGAAGCGCAGCAGGCTTTGCGCGATCAGGAGTACGACGTCGTCGTCGCCGATCTGCATACATATGAAGGAACGCGCGAGCTAGGCCTCCGCGCGTGGCTCCGCTTGCATCGGCCAAGCCTGGCGCAGCGGGTCATCATCATGCGCGCCACGACGCCTCTGCCGTCGCACAACGACGCGGCGCTCGGTGCGCTTCAGATATTGCAGAAACCGTTCAAAGCGGGTGAATTGCTTGCGGTAATCGAAGCGGCTCTAAGCGATGCCGGCGCCGTTTCCATCGAACGGTGACGAAGCGCCACGCACGGCCATCGCCGCGCGTTCCCCAAATTCCTTCATCGACGTTTCCATCTCAATCGAGAGTTGGCTCACCATTTGAGTCAGCTGGCTGAGCTGAGCAATCGGCACAAATCCCCATCCGAAGGCCAACCGAATCGCGTAATAGCGGGCCAGGAACTCAAAACCAAGTTGAGCGCGTTCCAACTCATACCGCACGCCAACCGACGGCGACAGAGCAGCGACCGCGCGCGCCATCTTCGTAAGCCGCTCGAAATCGCAACGCAGTTGATCGAGATAGAGCAAGACGACTTTGCGGCGCTCGCGAAGCAAGCGCGACCGTAGTTTCGTGTACCCACGCTTCGACAAAAACGCCAAATCGCTGCTCGACGAGGCGTGCCGAATGAGCGACAGATACGTCGCGTGCCGGCGGCCTGACTGCTCCAGTGCGTTGAGATCGAAATTGCCGTGCGACTTTCGGCTCGGCGCGCGCAACGCCCAGATCAAAGCAGCAAGCAACAAAACGGCAACGCTGGAAAAGACAATCAGCGTGGACGTCATGGCTATACCGCCTCCTTGTCGAAGAATTTCCGGAGGCTATCGTTGATCGCGCGCAGTTGCGCGTTGACTTGAGGTGCCATCACTTCGTAGGGCGTGCCGCCAGCGAGGTTCGTGCTCCGCGCGGGTACGCGAACGGGGTGGCGCAGCGCAACGGTCCACACTACTAAAACGATGAGGAAAAGCGACATCTCCGCGTGATTCCAAACCGTGGCATACCCCTTGAACTTCATTAAATACTGCGACTTCAGCAGCGTATCGGCAAAAATCGATCCGCACGCGTAAAAACAAAAGCCGCCAACCAGCATCTTGTAGACCGGGTCAATGGAGATGGCGTAGCGGCGAATCAGCAGCAAACAGAGTACGAACGCCACGGCGAAAGTTAAGTAGTATCCGCGGTGCGCGGCCCACAGCCCCCATTGATCCTGGCTGTTTGCGGTTATCCACGCATAGACGATGACCACAACAATCGCGGACAAAATCACTCGCCAGGTAAGTTCCCAAATCCCGGGATAATCCTGCAATGCCCGATGCAGAAGTTCCGTCGAGGCCAGGGTTTGCAGGATCATGACGACGACTTCGACTGCCCAGAACGTGAGGAAGGACTGCTTAGATTCAAATCCGAAGTGACTGTAGACGCCGAGCATGATGAACACCTGCGCAAAGTTCACTCCGATGTACCAGGCAAACGTCGGCACAGCCCGGTAGTTGCGGCGAAAGACAAGCAGCACGAGGATTGCGAATTGCAAAATGAAGCTTGCAAGCCAGAGTATCTTCAGAGAGGTAGACAGACCCGCCACGAGTACGAATATTACCAGAGTGCAATCTAAAGAGTAAATTCAAAGGTAAGATAAGCTTTGGCCAGTTCAACGGTGGTTGCCGCGGTGCATTCTCGATTTGTTTGGGCCGATAGACATCGGGCTTTTTGCAAAGCGACGGCCCGAGAGGGTACGCAGCTACGCCGCGTACCTCGCGGACACGACTGCTAGGCTGCGATCAGAAAATCCGGATGGGGTACGGGCGGCGGTGCAGGCGTTCCGTCGGCGACGAGATAGTCCGGGTGCGGAACCGGCGGTGGAGCGGGCGTTCCGTCAGCGACTAAGTAATCCGGATGCGGTACGGGCGGCGGCGCCGGGCGTGCCGTCGGCGACGAGATAATCCGGATGTGGAACCGGCGGCGGTGCCGGCGTACCATCTGCGACGAGCGCAGAGTGACCGCTGGCGTTTACAGCTGAAGTTGCGTTGGCAGTGTTGAGGACCGGGAGTACAATCAACAACGCCAGCGTCAAAAGTAGTGCGGATACAGTTTTCGAGTTCATGGGCGACTCCTCCGCGGCCGAGAGTGCGGGGAGGCGCCTGGAACTGAATTTCAGAGGACGAAACGTTCTGTCTACGGAACGGCTAGGGCGGCGATGGGAACCCTGACGCAGTTACAACAAAATCGAAGGGTGATTCAGGACTTCACGCTGCGAACGCTCGCGGCGATTCCGGGAACGTTCTCGCGGCTGACGTACATGGCTTCGTTACGGGATTTATCGAGTGGGCGGTATGCGCACGAAGGGCTGCTTGCGGTCTACCAGCCGGAGTCGGTGCAGCAAGCGCTCGAGCAATGCCATGAGGAGATTTTCGAGCGATTACTCGAGTCCAGCCTGGAAGAGCAGGAGAGCGATCTGCGGACGCATTTGGAAGGAATGGAGCAGGGGTTGCGCGTTGCGGTGGCGAGCTGGCGGAAACTGGAGGCGTACCGGAGCCTGATGCCGGCCGACGCGCCCGACTATCTCAAAGAGCTTTTTTGCTCGAATACGTGCGCGCTGCTGGAGATACTGGCTGCGGAAAACTGCCAGGCTCGTTGAAGCGCGTCACGATGCCGACGACGCGGCCAACGACTTCGGCCTCATCCGGGGATCTCCCAAGACTCGGGCAAGCAGCGTGACAGCGTGTGCGGCTGCATGGTCAGGCGTCCTGCGGCTTGGTGGAACCACCCGCAGCGGTAGCCGTCGCGAACCTCAACAAAATACATTGGCCGGTCATATTCGTTGACCCAGTCGGTCTCTTCGATCCGCCGCATGGTCACATCGACCAGCACGATGCTGCCCAGGGCGCAATAACGGCATCATGCGCCGATCGTTCATGCCGATATAGCCGTAGCGATGGTGATCATTCGCGCCGGTGAGCGCGCCCTCGAATCGACCCCATTTTTCGACCATTCGCGACAGGAATTCGGTTCGGTTAGGGTCGAAGGATGGGTCGAAATGTATGGGAATGCGCAGCGAGGCTGGCGGAGCCATCAGGTGGCTCTGCGGCGTATGGAAAACGGCGCCATCTCCGAAAAATTCGTCGATCGGCACCTCATACCACCGGAAAATGTCGAGTGGATTCAGGTGATAAACAACAGCCAGCGTATAGATTTTGTGCACGCTCGGGACGACGCCATGGTTTTCGATGTCGGCAAGGCGGCTGATGTGGAGGATGAATTCCGAGCGTCCGCGCTGTGATGCGAGCTCGAAAGCTGGACCGTTCTACATCTCGATAGGTTAAGCCGAGTTTTTCTCGCACCTGACGGAGACACAGGCCGGGGATCATGTTTTCCTCAGGGGAGGGGAAAATCTGTTAGGAAGGGTACAACAGAATTATCACTTTGTTAAAGAATCGGAACAAGCATTTTGAAACCATCCACGAAAGTCTCTCGCACATTTGTAAATAAACGAGAAAGCGCGAAGAAATCCCTTTTTGGCGGAGCATGCCTCGGTGGCGAAGAACTGTGGAAATCGGAATCTGTTATGCTCGAACAATGATGCTGCGTCTGAGAAAATTTTCTGTTTTTGCGGGATTCGCGGCTATGATGATGGCTCTTGCGGTTGCCGCGGTGTCGCTCATGGGTGCCCAGCAGCCTGCGAGTTCGCGAAAGCAGGGAGCTGCGGGCGACGCGGCCTCGGCGGGCACGACGAACGCCGAATTCGCGGCGGCGGCGGACGAAGTCTTGCACCAGATGAGCGAGATTACCGGGCTGAAGTTGCTGACGCCGCTGAAGAAAAGCTTGAGGTCGCGCGAACAGATTCGCGCCTACGTTATCAACGAGATGAAGGAAGACAAGGACCAGGCCGAGCGCTATGCCGGGGAGCGCAGCGCGGAGGCGTTCGGGCTGCTGCCGAAGGGGTTCGACCTCGATAATTTCATGATCGACCTGCTGACCGAGCAGATTGCGGGGCTGTACGATCCCAAGACACATGAGTTTTACGTGGCGGATTGGATTCCGGCGGCGGACCAGAAAATGGTGATGGCGCATGAATTGACCCACGCGCTCCAGGATCAGCATTTCAAAATCGACAATTGGGTGAAGGCGGCGCGTCCGAATGATGATGCGGAGTTGGCGCGCGAGTCGGTGCTGGAAGGCAGCGCGATGGCGGCGATGGTGGATTATTTGCTGGCTGGCACCGGTCGTTCGCTTCAGGATTTGCCGGACATCGATCCGTCGATGCTGGTCGGCGACATGGAAAGCACGCCGATGCTGAAGAAGGCGCCTGCCGTTTTTGCGCGATGCGCTGATTTTTCCGTATCTCGATGGGCTGAATTTTTCCGCGGCGATCGTTCGGCCGAAGGGTTGGGATGCGCTGGCGGGAGTTTTCGCGAAGCCGCCGATCTCGACGCAGCAGATCATGCATCCGGCGATGTATTTTTCGTTCCGGATTCCGCCGAAAGCGGATTTGCCCTCGCTCGACAAGGATTTGGGCTCAGATTGGGTGCGATTGGAAGACAACTTGATGGGGGAGTTTGGCTGGAAGGAAGTTCTGAAGCAGTTTGTCGGTGAAGATCGTGCGACTCCACTGGCCGCGGCATGGAGCACCGACCGCTACATTTTGTTTGAGCAGAAAAAGACGAAGAAGCTGGTTTTGGTTACCCGGCTCGATTTAACGGATGAGCGCGCGACGTCGGGATTTTTCACAGAGTATTCTGCAGCGTTGGAGAAGAAGTACGACAAGCGCACGAACGAGAAGAGGGAAGAGGATTTTCTGGCATTTGACACGCCGGACGGTGGCGTATTTTTTAAATGTGTGCAGATGTCTTGTGTCAGCCTCGAAGGCGCTGATCGAGGACTATTCGATAAGTTGAATAGCGGTTTGCACTGGGACACTGCGGCGCCGTCGAAGACGACCGATCGAACGACGGTGCAATTGCGTCAGAGGGTCGGCGCGGAATCATCGATGCCGCGAGTGCCGGTCGAAATTGATTGAAGCTTGAAGATGTAGCGCGAAGGTGGAACTCGTCTAACGCGGAACTGGTTTAGCGCGGCGTTAAGCAGCACGCTGTAGCGCGAGTAGCGTCAAATCGTCGGCCTGCTTTGCTCCCGCCGTGAAAGTCCGAAGGTCTGACAGGCAACTTGAGATCAGCTCCGAGGTGGCTTTGTCCCGTGCACGTCCGCGATGGCGCGGACGCGGTGTTGACCGTACTCCTCATCGGCCGCGTTGCGGGCTTCGGTGAGGCCGTCGGTGTAGATGAGGAGCGAGTCTCCCGCCTGGACCGAGAAGCTGAAGACCGGGAAATTCGTGGTCGGAAACATGCCGAGAGGGACGCCGGTTGCGCTTTGCGATTTCGTTCCGCTCGCGCACAGATGCAATAGCGGCAAATGGCCGGCGCTGACGATCTCGACGGCTCCGTCGTGCGTGGCGCGGCCGACGACCAGCGTGGCGAACTGACCGGCCATCGTGCTCTCGGCAAAAATGCGATTCGCGACTGCCGACCATTTTGTCGAGCGGCAATTCGGCGTCGGCCAAACTGCGAAACGTGGCGTGGAGGTGGCTCATCAACATCGATGCGGCGATGCCTTTGCCGGAAACATCGCCGAGCAAAAACACGAGGCCGGCTTTCGACTCAAACACATCGCAATAGTCGCCGCTGACGACGCGCGCTGGCGCGTAGTGATAGCGCATATGCCAGCCGCTCGGCGCGAAGTCACGCGCGGGGAGAAGCGTTCGTTGAATCTGCGCCGCGAGCAAAAGGTCGCCTTCGAGTGCGCGCCGCTCTTCGTTCGTCAGATGATCGAGACAAAATTGCTCCAGCGGATTCGCTAGCAAACGATCGGCCTCGATCGTGTCGTGACACGTCTCGCAGAGGCCGTACGTTCCGGCGTCCATGCGTTGCAGCGCCGCATCGACCTGGCCCAGCAAGTTCGAGAGCGATGAGTCGGCAGCGGGTGACTGCAGTGCGGTTTCAAGCCGGTCGTGGCGTCGTTCCAGTTCTGAGCGAAGGTAAGTTTGTTGTGCCGTTGCCATAAGAGGTGATCCTGTCGAAGTTTGCGATGTTACGGCCGAGGTTTCCATCCGGTTTCTCGCGTCAAACTGGTTTTGCGGCGCCGTGGTTAGCGCGTAACGGCCGGCTTTGGCGACGAGTGCCCGTATGCTGACCGACCGGCCCGCCGGGAGCGCAGCCTCTTGCTGCAGCAAGGGAAGGCCAACGGTGCGCTCCCGCTTAGGTCGATTCGATGTCGCAGCCGGGCCGCTCGATTCAAGAGTTTTTCCTCGATTCGAGCGAGTTTCGGCGTCGCGTAGAGAGACCTCGATGCTGCCCGCAAACGCTTTACTTTTGCTAACGCCAGGCAAATGAACTCGACTGCCCGGTCGAGGTTTTTCTCTCTTCGTTCAAATACATCGCGAGCTGCTCGCACGCATGAATCGCGTCCAGCTACATCGGATTCTTCCGCCGCGGTCGTGGCTTCGGCGGCCAAGTTCTTGCCAGAGCGAAACGGCGTGCTCGTGATCGCCGCGCCGCTTCGCATGCTGTGCCAGTTCGCGTCGCGCGCGTGGGCGATGTTCGGCCGGCAAGCCGAGGTCAAGCGCTTGCGAACAAGCGGCGTGCGCGCGATCGCGATCGCCGCGCTTGTCCAGAAATCGCGAAAGACCGAATAGATCGAGGCTCTCGACATCTTCGTCCGCGCGCTCGGCGGCCGTGAGCAGTCCGTCGATGCGAGCGAGAATCGCGGCAAGACCGCGCAAATCCATTTGATTGTGGCGAATGACAGCGGCCAGTGGTTCTGCCGGGCCGCCGCGAATGTAGTCGAAATAATGCTGCGGAATCATTGCCGAATGCACATCGTCAACGCGATCCCATCCGAGTCGCGGCGCATCCAGAACGTGCCGCTCGAGCTCCACCAAACGCACCGAACCGAGGCGCAACTTCCACAGCGCGCGCGATGGGTGCAGCAAATCGAGATGCGCCGCGAGCTTTGGCGTCTTGATCGCGCGCGTCATCGTGAAGCGATTTTCGAGCAGCGGCCAGTCGAACGATTTGCCGTTGAATGTGACGAGGACGGGCCGCTCTGCAAGCCGTTCGGACAATTCATGCAAAATCGAATGCTCTTCGTGAAAATCGCGCATGAAGAGCTGCTCGACTTGCAAGCCACCCGAGTCCCACCAGGCAAGCCCGATCAAGAATGCGTAAGTGCCCGTGCCGCCCGAAAGGCCGGTGGTCTCGGTGTCGAGAAACAGCCATTTCGTCGGATCGGAAAGCGCCGCGAGCGTGCGTTTGGAAAGCTCGACGTCGCGCGAACGGCACAACAAATCGAGAGTGTTGTTCGAGGCTTCGACAAACTCCGGCGTCGAATACCAGTTGCTGACCGAGACGTGCTCGCCGTAGTGATTTGTCGAAATCGCTGCGCCGACAAGCTGCGACAACGCATCTTCTCGCTCGGGCGCGCGCCGCAGTGCCGCGCTTGCAAGTGACGAGGACGCAACTCCGCCACGCGCAGGCTTTAGCGCCGTCAGTCGCGAAAATTTGTCTGCGAGGCTCGCCATCTATGCACACAACCGATCGAGAATCGCCAGCGCCGCCTCTTTCGCACGCGGCGCGAGATCGCCCGCAGGCCCGACGCACGAGGGGCAACCCTGCTCGCAGCCGCAATCCACAATCAATTCGCGCGTTTTGGTGACGAGCAACTCATGCGCACGAAACAGCGGCTCCGAAAATCCGATTCCACCCGGATACGCGTCGTACAAATATAAATTCGGCTCGAAGAATTCTTTCGCGTTGGCTTTGACGGCGTCTTCCATTCGCATCGACACGATCGATTCGCCAGCATCGTTTGGTGCGGGCGGCTTCTCGCCAATCGCGGTTCCAAGGTCGCGGCCATCGCACATCAGGAGTAACGTTGCGACCGTTTCGAGCGCGTGCAGCAAGCCAAACATTCCGCTTTGTCGTTCGCTGATCGTGAAGGGCAGCGACTCGATCAGCTTGCGTTCTAGCGTGATCCAGTACGCCGTCGTGTGCATCTCGTTCTCGGGCAATTGCAAATCGCCCGCGCCGATATTTTCGTTGGTGAAAAATTTCAGCTTCTTGAATCCGACGACCTGCGAGCGTACTAACACGTCGCCGTGCGATCGCAACGCGGCAACGCTCGGGTTCCTTTCGCTCGCCCTCGCCTCCTGCGCAACTTCGAGCACCTTCACCTGCGTATAGCGAATCGCATCGGTGTAGTAATCGACATCGACCTGCTTCACGTACGCTTTGCGCTCTTTAAAGTCGAGATGCTCGACGTGATATTGCTGCGCCCCGTGCAGATAGATCGCCTTTTCGTGCACGGTCGTCAGCGCGCTCGAAAAGTCTACTTCGCCGATCACCTCCGGCTGCCCCGTGACATCGATGATGATGAAGTTGTCGCTCGTCACCGACCGCAGGCTCACCGTATCGGCGGGATACGCTTCCTGCGTCCAGTGATAGTGATTGCCGGCGTGATGCAAAAATCCGGCTTCGGCCATGCGCGCGCACAAATCCGGCACATCGACATCGCCAAAAGATTCATCCGGCGCGATCGGCAACTCAAACGCCGCGCACTTCAGGTGATTCACCAAAATTTCCAGATTGTCGGGCTGAATGAAGGCATGCTCCGGTGTGTTGCCGAAAAAATAATCCGGGTTGCGCACAATGTATTGGTCCAGCGGCGCGGACGAAGCAACCATCACCGCGCACGAGCTTCCGCTGCGCCGACCCGCGCGGCCAGCGCGCTGCCAAGTCCCAGCGATCGTACCTGGATACCCGGCCATCACCACGGTATCGAGCGATCCAATGTCGATTCCCAATTCCAGCGCGCTGGTCGAAACGACGCCGCGAATTCGGCCATCTCGCAGCCCGCGCTCGATCTCGCGCCGTTCGCCTGGCAGATAGCCGCTGCGATAGCCGCGAATCGTCTCCGGCTTGCCCGGCTGCTGCGGATTCGCCTTCTGTAAATACGTCAGCAGCAGCTCCGTGTGCAGCCGCGAGTTTGCAAACACCATCGTCTGCAAATTGTGTTTCAGAAATTCCTGCGCCACACGCGACGACTCATTCAAATAGCTGCGCCGAATTCCCAGCGCGCGGTTCACCACCGGCGGGTTGTAAAACACAAATGTCTTCTCGGCCGCGGGTGCGCCGTTCGCGCTCAGCACTTCGACATCTTTTTCGATCAATCGCGACGCGAGATCGCCCGGATTCGCAATCGTCGCCGAGCAGCACACGAACTGCGGCTCGCGCCCATAAAAACGAGCGATGCGCCGGAGCCTGCCGCAGCACGTTGCACAAATGACTGCCAAACACGCCGCGATACGTGTGCAGCTCATCGATCACGATGTAGCGCAAATTCTCAAACAGCCGCGTCCACCGCGCGTGATGCGGCAAAATCCCGGTGTGCAACATGTCGGGATTCGTCAGGACGAGATGTCCCTTTTCGCGGATGGCTTTGCGCGCGTCGCTCGGTGTGTCGCCGTCGTACGTGAAAACACCGAATCGATTTTCGAGGCGGCCATTCAGATCGTGGAGTTCGGCGAGCTGATCCTGCGCGAGCGCCTTCGTCGGAAAAAGATAAATCGCGCGCGTGTCGCTGTCTTCGTGGATCGCGTTCAGCACCGGCAGGTTGTAGCAGAGCGTTTTGCCCGAAGCGGTCGGAGTCACGATGACGACGTTTTTGCCGGCGTGTATGGCCTCGGCCGCCGCAGCCTGATGCGAGTACGGCTGGCGAACGCCCTTCGCTTTATATGCCGCCACGAGATCGGTATGAATCCAGGAAGGGAATTCCGCAAACTCCGCCTCGCGCGCTGGAAAGCGACGGACCGCCGTGATGATCTCCCCGGTAGGGTCGCGCTCAATAAAGCTATTCACGACGCCGAAAGCGCGCGTCGAGGACGTCGGCAGCGTTTCTGGTGCGCGAGAAACGGCAAATAGGCTCGGCGGCATGCGGCTCCTTTCACGGACGCCCGATCAAGAGGCGATTCGCTTTTTATTCGCTAAAGCTAGCACGTGGTCGCGGGAGCCGCAACGGTGAATTTCGCTATATGTTCGATGGCGAAGACAAAGCGTAAACGGCGAGGTTCCGCCTGCGTGAGAGGATCCCGGGGAATCGCAACTTCAGCGGTAGGGGCACGGCACGCCGTGCCCGTCTTCAAATCGTTCCGTGTCGCAGCCGCAAAACCATTACAGTACCAACCAAAAATAAAACCGCCGACGTGCCAAACGCGGCCTGCACCGAGAACGCGCTCCACAAAAATCCGACGAGCACGCTCGACAAAAAGTCCCCGCCCGCATTCACCGCCGCCAGCGTCCCAAACGCCATCCCATGCTGATCCTTCGCCACCAATTCGGCCGCGACGGAATCTTCCAGTGCTTCCTCGGTCCCAACGTAAAGTCCAGCAAGCGTAGCGATCACGGCGAGCAACACGAGCGATCGCGTATTCGTACACAAAAGAATCGCCGTCACGAACGCAAGCCCATATCCCGCCGCCAACACATATTTCCGTTCGCGCACATGATCGCTGATCCATCCACTGACATACGCGGAGCCTGCATAAAACACGTTGTGCAACGTATACAAGCCAATCGCAATACTCGCCGCGCGAGCCGCACCGTGCACCGGCGCCAGCGCGCGCGACGCATACAGGATCAACATCGTGTGCGAAAAGTCGCCCGCACCGAATACGCCGACCGCCACTAAAAATCGCCGAAAGGGAACTGGCAGCGATTTCAGCCCGACAATGAATGATCGTCGCGGCCGCGACTCGACTGGCCGCTCGCGCACGAACAGCCAGAACACAACTACCGCCGTCAGTCCCGGCACGAGCGTCCACAAAAAAACTTGCCGGTACGATTGTCGCGCGTGCTCCAACAGCCACAACGCCGTCAGCGGTCCGGCAATCGCGCCACACGTGTCCATCAACCGCTCAAATCCAAACGCGCGTCCATACGCGCCGGGCGGAACGTCGGCTGCCAGTAACGCCTTCTTCGCCGGTGATCGCACGCCGCGCCCTAGCCACGCGAGCGTCCGCCCCAGCATCACTTCAAAAGCTCCCGTCGCGAGGCCGAATGATGCCGTCGCCAACGCCGTCACCGCGTATCCGAATACCGCCAGCGGCTTTCGCGTCTTCAATCGATCGGTAAAATGTCCAGCCGCGAGCTTCGTGAAACTCGACAAGCCGTCGGCGACACCTTCGATTACGCCAAGCCACGCCGGGCCTGCGCCAATCACTGCCAAAAATGCCGGCAGCACCGCGGTCGCGGTCTCATGACTCCAGTCGCTGAACAGACTCGTGAGCCCGACGCCGAGCACGGTGCGGTTCAGCCAAGATGATTTAGGTTTGTTTTCCGGCATTTTGAAGGTGCGACCAGTATCGCGCCGGCCAGATAAATTTCAGATGAACGCGCGAACTGCCGTTGCTTATCGCTTAAAACTAAAAGTGGTTCGCGAGGCGAATCCCGGCAACCGACAACAGCAAGCCGATCACAACGCTGGCTGCCACGTAACTCGTCGCCGGAAGCCACTCTCCCCCTTCCAGCATCTTCGCGGTCTCCCAGCCGAAGCTCGAAAACGTCGTATAGCCGCCGAAGAATCCGACGGTGATCGCGACGCGCCAATCGGGCGAGATCATCATCCGGTTCAGGGTGAATTGCCCGATCAGCCCGAGCAGAAAGCATCCCGTGAGATTGATCAACAACGTTCCCCAGGGAAACGTGCCGCCGGTGCCGATTTGCACGAACATCTGAATGCCATAACGCAGCAGCGTTCCGACGGCTCCAAAAATTGCAATCAGTGCTAAGCGCAACGTTTCTCCAATCGTCTGTTCGTGCCGCACTGCGCTACGGCCACAGAGGGCACGGCAAACAAAAAACTCCTGGAGCCGATTGGCTGCCAGGAGTCATTAGTCCTCGAATTTCTCGGGACGGTTATGGCGAACTCCATCGCCTCAGTTGTCAACGCGACCAGTCTATCTCTGTAACATCACAGTGACAACAGAGATTCGCCGCCTCTTGTCACGAATGAGTAGCACACAACCCTGTGCCCCAGTCTGGAGGTGGCGGCTGTTCACGTCGGTTTAGAATTCATGGTTAAAAATGAAACCGATACCTCACCTGCACAAACAACTCGCGCGGGTTGAGGTAGTGCGTACCGCCAAAGGTGAAACTATTGTCCAGCAACACGCGGCGGTTTGCGACGTTGATTCCGTTCAGGCTCACAGCAAATTGTTCGCCGAACGATTTGCTCAACGTCATGTCGAACGTCGTATGCCCCGGGAGATGTTCGTTCGGATCGGGTGGCGAATTTCCGTTCGTAAATCCCGATGCGTAGTAAACGTCGGTCGAAACGAACGATCGCCACGGCAGCGTCCACTGCCCGCCGACGTGCAAGGTGTTCCGCTGGTCGTGATCGAGCAGGCCGAATCCATCGCCGAACGAAAAATCCGTCAGCCCGCCGTTGATGTCGCCGAATCCAAGCGCAAGCTGATTCGAGTAGGTCAGGTAAACCTGCCCGCGGTTGTGAATGCGCGGCGAACGCAGCGTCAGTTCCCAGCCGTTGATGCGCGCGCCTTGAATCGTGATCGGAAAGAACACGTCGGAATTGTTGAGGTTGTTGTGGTCGAAGAAATTCTTTGCCAGCGTCTGAAAAGTGTCCGCGTCAATCGTCCATCCGAAACAGTGGGATTGTTACGCCGAACTGGTGTTCTTCATCGCGCTCGCCGTGCAGCGGAATGAAGCCCAGATTTTGCAGCGTCACGAAATCGATCAGCGGGCCGGTCACTGTATCCAGTGGAGGCGCCTGGTAGAAATGGCCGTAGAATCCGCGGAACACCCAGTTCAGCTTGGGGATTCGTATCGATGCGCCGACGCGCGGATCGGTCGCGTTTTCAACGACGCCACCCGAAAAATGGGTTTGTCGCAGCCCCGCGTTCAGCGTGAGCCAAGACATCACGCGAAATTGATCCTCGGCATACACGCTGACGAGACTACCGTCGGGATTCGTTTTGACTGGCGGATTCAGGCTCGGGGCGCTGCCGTCATTAAAGATCAATCCGAAGGTTTGCGAGTCCTGCTGCGCGAATCCATAAAATCCGGCGCGCAGGTTATTGCGGTCTTTGACCCAGGCGATCGTCGCCTGCCCACCTTCATAGTTCGAGGAGCGATCTTGCGTCGTCGAACTCGGGATGTCGAGCGGGCTACTCTGATAGTTCGCGCTGTTGTGATGGAAAAACGGTGAGACGGTCAGCAGCAATCCTGGATTCAGCGTGCGCACCCAGGAGAATGTCACGAACGAATCGTTCTCAATGTTCGCGTCCTTCAGGAACGTGCCTGCTGTGTCGGGATCGTTGGGATCAAAGGGCACCTGATAAAAATCGCGCCGCACCTGAGCTACTACGCGAAGTTGATCGTTCGCATCGAGGTTGTACATCAGCGAGGTAAATCCACCGAAGCCGTTTGCTGCGTCGTGAACGACCGCGGAAGTCGGCGTTTGCAAGCCGAGGTTCGTCCGATTGCCGTTTACGCTGGCGTAGTAGGCGAACTTATTCGTGTGGCCGCCGAAGTTGAGCTGATCGTCGGTTTGATAAAAATTTCCCGCGCTTAAAACCAACTCCGCGTCATTGTTCATCTCGAAGCCCGTCCGTGGCGCCACGTTGAAAATGCCGTACGTGCGGTCGCCATAATCGGCGCCATAGCTTCCGCGCTGCGCTTCGAGCATGTCGATGTCTTTCGGATCGATCTGCGGACCGAGATTGCTCGCGATGTTTGTATTGGGGATCGGCACGCCATCGATGAGCCAGCTCACCTGATGGCCGCCGCGAATGTGCAGTTGATCGTGCGTCACGTACGCGCCGGGTGTGTAGTCGGTGATCATCGCCAGGCTATTCGTGCGCGAAGCCCCGGGCGTTTGCAGAATTTGTTCGCGATCGATCACAGTCGTTGGCGTCACGGTTTCAGTCTGTGCCGGCGCCGCATCCGCCGAGACTTCCACGGACTGGGCCTGCGCCGCCGCAATCTTCAACTCAAGATGCAAAATCGGCGCCGTACCCGACAACACCGTAATGTTTTGCTCGCCGGTTTCAAATCCGGGCTGCTCGACCTTCACGTAATATTCGCCGAGCGGCACCGCGTCGAAGTGAAACTCACCCTCGCCATCGGTTTGTACCGTTTGCGTGTACGCCGACTTGCGAGCCTGCAAAGTAACTTGCGCATTGGTCACCGGACGATGCTGCGGATCGTGAACGATTCCGCGCACCGTTCCGAAAATCGTGGCCGAGCGCACTTCCTGCTAAAAACAAAAAAGCGGCCAACAACGGTAAGACGCGTCGCATAAAATCCTTTTCTCCTCAAATGGTCAGCGCGATCGTTTCCAAACGTCGCGGAAAGGGAACTGAGCGCCATTCACAAGACGTTCAGAAAATTGAGCGGGGAATGAGCGGTGTTACAGAATGTTGCTGAGGAATCGAGGAGGAGGAGAAGCAGGCTCGATCGAACGCGGAATCTCAATCGCTCGCGCAGCATCGGCGGCGGGCGTCACATGCACTGAAAGCGGCACGAAAAATACAGGAGGCATCACGAAAGCTACCGAACCGACCGCAGGCGTTTCGTGTTCCTGGCAGCAATCCATCGAGCAGTCGCTCATCCCGGTGACATTCGCAGCCATATTGTGGCCGCAGTCTTCATGCCCGGTTTCATGAGTCGAAGCCGAATCCGAATTCACCGCTGCTTTGGTCTTATGGTGGTGCTTCGGAATATTGCAGAAGCCGCCCGTGCAGCAAGCCATCGCGGAAGGCGAAAACGCAGCCGCGGCCAGCGGCGCATACAGCGACAGAATCGCGAGCAGACACGCCAGCGCGCCCAATAGCCTTTGTCGATTGTTGTGCGTGCGATCCAAGATCGGCCTAAAATACGACCCCTACATCATAATCCAGCCAGCCCGCTCGCCGCGCGCGAAACTTGTCGCCGCGTTGTAACTTTGCCGAACCCGGCACCCATCCGTTTCTTGACTTGGCGTCACTCGCATCGCAGACTTTATACATGGCCCACACTTACATGGTTTTCGAGTTCCCGAACGAAGAAAAAGCGCAGCAAGCACGCCACAAACTCGAGGGTTGGAAGCAAGCCTTCCGCCTGGATAAAAAGCTCCAAGTGAAATTCGATCGCGGCGACGAAGCCACGACGGACGCGGAAAGCGCGGCAGAAACTAAGCCGGCGCACGAGGAAAAGACGGGCGCGAAAATCCTCCGCCAAAGGCTCCAAGTCCGCAAAATCGAAAAAGTCCGAAAAATCCGAAGACGCCACCGCCGATTCCGGCCCTGTAAAACTCTTCGTTCGCCTCTATTTCTCAGGTCACGAGAAAATAACGGAGAAGCAGTGGCTCGAGCGCATTCCCGCCGACGAACTCTTCAAGGTGGCTCATCCCCACGTGATCCATCAAAAAGACCCCGCTTTCGACGACACGGTGCAGGAGTTCGACACCCTCGAAAAGCGCCGTGGGTTCAGCCGTAGTGGTAGCGACGGCTTGTCCTGAGTACGCGAAGAGCACCCTGCCTATGGTTTCGCGAGCGCTGTCAGCGTCCATGAGTACAGGCCAATTTAGCCCAAAGCATTAATCCACAGGCAGGCACCGAACACTTGTCGCGTCCCCACTCAAACCGCCGATTTTCGGTATAATTAGGTTTCCGCGGCGACACCGATCCCACTTCCAGACGAGGGCAAAACAACCCAATGGCAGTGCAAACTCGCGTCAAAGTGGCCAAGCTCGACACCAAGCTCGATACTGGCAAATATCACGGCCTCAACCGCGACGCGCTCGTCCGTCTTTACCGGACGATGTTTCTCTCTCGCCGCCTCGACGATCGCGAAATCCAGCTCAAGCGCCAGAATAAGATCTACTTCCAAATTTCCAGCGCCGGCCACGAAGCAGTCACGGCCGCCATGGGGTTGCTTCTTCGTCCCGGCTCCGACTGGGTTTTTCCGTATTACCGCGACCGCGCACTCTGCCTGATGCTCGGCGTCACGCCGCTCGAGATGCTGCTGCAAGGTGTCGGCGCCGCTGCCGATCCCGCTTCCGGCGGGCGCCAGATGCCCTCGCACTGGGGCCACGCCAAGTGGAATATCGTCAGCCGCTCGTCCTGCACCGGCACGCAATTCGTGCAATCGGTCGGTGCCGCCGAAGCCACTCTCTATTACGAACATCGTCAGAAAGCCCTCGCGCAAGCCAAGAAAGCCCCGCTTGGTAAACACGTGAATCACGCGAGCGACGAAATCGTTTACGTCTCCGCCGGAGACGGCGCGACCAGCGAAGGCGAATTCTGGGAATCGCTTAACGCCGCCTGCGCGAAAAAACTTCCGCTGCTGTACGTGATCGAAGACAACGGCTACGCCATCAGCGTCCCCGTCGAAGTTCAGACGGCCGGCGGCAGCATCTCGCGCCTCGTTCGCAGTTTCCCCGGCTTACACGTGGCCGAATGCGACGGCACCGATCCGCTCGAAAGCTACGCCGTCGGCAAGGAAGCCGTCGAATACTGCCGCGCTCGCCGCGGACCCGCGCTGATTCACGCGCACGTCACGCGCCCCTACTCGCATTCGCTCTCCGACGATGAAAAGCTCTACAAAACTCCCGAGGAGCGCGAAAAAGAAGCGCATCGCGACGCGCTGTCGAAATTTTCGCTATTCCTCGTGCGCGAAGGCCTCCTCGATCAAAAGGGAATCGAGCATCTTGAAGCCGAGGTCGATCGCGAAGTGCGCGACGCCGCCGACGAAGCGCTCGCCGCCGAACCGCCGACACCCGACTCCATCCTCGTCAATATCTACTCGCCCGAGATCGATCCCACTTCACGCGCGTTTGAATCGCAGCCGCAACTCCACGGCGCGCCAAAAACAATGGTCGAAATGGTCGCCGCCACGCTCTCCGACGAAATGGGCCGCGACGAACGCATCACCGTTTTCGGCGAAGACGTTGCCGACGCCAGCCGCGAAGAAAATCTCAAAGAGCTAAAAGGGAAGGGCGGCGTCTTCAAAGCCACCGCAGGTTTGCAGCGCAAGTACGGCGCCGACCGCGTTTTTAATACGCCGCTGGCCGAAGCCGCTATCGTTGGCCGCGCCATCGGCATGGCCGTCCGCGGATTAAAACCCGTCGCCGAAATTCAGTTCTTCGACTACATCTGGCCCGCGATGATGCAGCTGCGCGACGAACTCTGCGTCACGCGCTGGCGCTCCAACGGCAACTTCAAAGCTCCCGCAGTGATTCGCGTCGCGATCGGCGGCTACCTCACCGGCGGCGGCGTTTATCACAGCCAGAGCGGCGAATCGATCTTCACGCATTGCCCGGGCCTGCGCGTCGTCATGCCGTCCACCGCGCTCGATGTCGCCGGCATGCTGCGCACCGCGATTCGGTGCGACGACCCGGTAATGTTCCTCGAGCACAAACATCTGTATCGCCAGCCGTACAACCGCTCCGAATATCCCGGCCCCGACTACACCGTTCCATTCGGCAAAGCGCGCCTCGTCAAAGAGGGCACCGACGTCAGCATCGTCACCTATGGCGCGATCGTTCACCGCGCCGAAGTCGCCGCCGCGCAGCTCCAGCGCGAAGGCATCTCCGTGGAGATCATCGATCTCCGCTCGCTCTCACCCTACGACTGGGAAGCGATCGCCGCGACCGTGTGCAAAAATCACCGCGTCATCGTCGCCTATGAAGACATGCGCAGCTTCGGCTACGGCGCCGAAATCGCCGCGCGCATCGGCGAAGAGCTATTCGACCAACTCGACGCCCCAGTAAAGCGCATCGCTGCCATGGACACGTTCTGCGCCTACCAGCCCAAGCTCGAAGACATCATCCTCCCCCAAACCGAAACCATCGTGGACGCCGTCAAAGACATCCTCGACTACTGATCGGTTGACGTTGTTGCAGCAGTCAGCGCACAGCGGTAATCGACGGATTGAACGTGCAGTGCGCTGACGCTGAGATCCTTCGCTCCGCTCAGGATGACACCCTTCTTGTGTGTTGGTTGTAGTTGTAGTCGTAGTCGTAGTCGTAGTCATAGTCGTAGTCGTAGCTGCCATTCAACATCGGCGACGGTCGTTGCATTGCCGTTCGATCCGCCAAGACCTAGAGCTTGTCATCCTGAGCCGCCGGAGGGCGGCGAAGGATCTCAGCTGTAACCCAGCCACAAAAATTACCCATCGCCCCCCAACAGCGAGTCATTGCAATGACTTACGCCGCCGCCCGCGCGGCCCCCCGGAAACTTTTTCGCCACCTTAATCGTATCTAATGGTAGAACTAGCTTGTTCCGCTCTGTGGAGGTGCCACCATGATTTGCGTCAATTGTCAGCGTCGCATCACCGACGGCTCCAACTTTTGCTACAACTGCGGCGCCAAACAGCCGCCCACGCAACACGCCTTCGGCGCCGATTACGAAGCGGGCGGCAAAAAGCGCCTCGTCCGCAGCAGCACCGACAAGAAAATCGGCGGCGTCTGCGCCGGACTTGGCCGATTATTTCGATGTGGATGTCACGATCGTGCGCGTCTGCTGGCTGCTCGCGTTTTTGCTCGGCGGCACCGGCCTGCTCGCGTACATCGTCCTCTGGATCGCGCTGCCGCTGGCCGCAACGGGCGCGAGTCTACGCGCAGCCATCCGTCGCCCCAGTCACATCGCAACCCGTTCCGCGCTAATCGCGGATCTCAACATCTCGAATGATTTTGTAGGGGCGGGGCTCACTCCGCCCGATCGATCCGTCTTGGCGCGATTTTAACAGTCGCCGTATGTGGGGGCGCGACACCGCTGCGCCCCATCTCGGCAAGGTCGCTCGCCCGAAAGAAAAAACGCCGGCAAGATGCCGGCGCTACCAAATCCGCCTTCGCGAGCGCATCATGCGCGCCGCTCAATCGTCGTAATCCCGATCCTTCTTCTGCCCCTTGTACTTGATCTTCGGCACCTTATAACTCCCGCCGCCGCCGCCTTTCCGTCCACCACCGCCACCGCCTCCGCCCTCAAACACAAAATGATCCACCGAAATCAATCCCGCGCCCACGCTCGCCAATACAAAGCACGCCGTCGCAAGCGCCAGCGGAAATTCGTAATCCCGCACCGCATAAATCCCGTGCACGCTGTGCACTTTCCA
Organism: uncultured Acidobacteriota bacterium; assembly: GCA_963785605.1. Classification (GTDB taxonomy): domain Bacteria; phylum Acidobacteriota; class Terriglobia; order Acidiferrales; family UBA7541; genus Acidiferrum. The sequence continues at coordinate 563,669 of CAWAWE010000002.1, forward strand.
GATCGCCACGCCCATCTCCAGCGCCAACAACATCGCCGCAGGGCGTGCCAGTAGCCCGATGAGCAACAATCCGCCGCCAAACGTCTCAATCACTCCCGCCAGCAGCGCGAAATACCCGGGCATCCCGTGTTCGACGAACATCCGCTGCAAATCCCCGTGCGTGTGTGTCAGCTTGGGATACCCATGAAATATAAAAATAATCGCCAGCGCCACGCGCAGCGCGAGCAACGCCACCGGCTGTAATTGATCGAAATATTTCACCGAACGGTCTCCACTTCGTTCCGCACCTCGTTCTGCGCCTCGCACCAAACTCTAGCAGCTTCCCGAATTTCTCAGTTCCGTTTTCTTCAGGGAGTTCCGATTTTCTTCGCAAATGTTCAGATGCACATCGATCGCAAGAAATTACCGCACACTCGCTGCTATGCCCCGGCTTGCCCTGCTCCGAATCAGTTACAATTGTTTCGACCAAAGAATTACTCGGTTCCACCGACCCGATAGCGCCGCCGTGGTGGTTGGCGCAAAGCGTGAGATCCCGCAGCATCTGGAGCGACTTAGCTCGTGGAATGTCCCCACAACAGGCAAGAAGTCTTCGCCCGCGCCGTAAACGCGAAACCTCTGAACGTTATTCCCGGTAGCGCGGCATGAAGCGCAAGCTCCTCATCGCCATTCCGCTGCTGCTCGTCGTCGCAATCGTCGCGTGGCTCCTGCGTCCCAAACACGAAACCATCGGCGACGGCTACATCAGCGAGCGCACCGTCACGCTCTGGAGCAGCGTGGCCCAAGTCCGCGAGCCGGTCGACTTGCTCCACTATGGCGACCACGTCGAAATCCTCGCGCGCCGCAACGACAACGTGAAAGTTCGCACCGCCGATGGCCAAGTCGGCTGGATCGACGGCCGTATCCTGCTCGAACCCCCGCTGTGGACGCGCAGCACGAAACTTTTGCAACAAGCGCAGGCGATTCCCACCCAAGCGCACGGCCGCACCAAGGTGCAAACCAATCTGCGCGTGCAGCCGGGCCGCACCGAGCCGCGCCTCTATCAATTCGGCCGTGGCGTTCCTGTCGAAGTCGTCGGACGCTCCGTCGCCGACTGGGTGCAAACCACCGACGAAAAGGATACCGGCGCCGATGCGCCAACCAAAAAAGAAGATTGGTATTTGGTCCGCGCCGTGGCGACGCGCCCGCCGGGAGAAACATCCGCGCGCACCGCCGAAACCAACACGACAACGCGGCCCGGCGATCAAAGCATTCCAATCGCAGGCTGGGTCATCGCGCGCTTCGTCGAGCTCGACCTACCCGATCCAGTGCGCGAGGGCATAAACTCCGCCAACGTCCGCGCCGTCGCCTGGTTTGAACTCAACCGCGTGCCCGACCCGAGCGGCGAAAAACCGCAATATCTCGTCGCAGGAACAAAAGGCCCCGACGGCCAGGCCTGCGATTTCACCACACTGCGCGCCTACACCTGGGACGCGAAGAAAAGCCGCTACGAAACTGCATTCATCGAGAATAATTTGTGCGGCGCGCTGCCGATACTCGTCGCGAAAGATGCCAAGGGCGAACCGGAGTTCAAGTTCCACACGTTCGATGGCGACAAGGGCGAGCGCACGTATCGCCTGATCCAGACAGTCATCCGCCGTATTCGCGAACCCGGCGAAGCCCCGCAAAAATCCAAAACCGCCGCCAAACCATAAAAAGGAAAATCCCACTAGTTCCCATCAGCGACTCGTAGGGGCCGGCACGCCGTCCCCGTCTCAAGCTCTCAAGTTTTTCGCAACTGTGAGATAGTTTCAGAACCGCAAGCTCTGGTCGGAGAATGCGTATGACGCTGCACCTCAGTGAAGACGAAGTCCGAAGTCTGCTCACGATGCCGATGGCCGTCGAGGCCGTCGAAGACATCTCGCGCAAACAGGCCAACGGGGAAGTGGTCGTCCATCCGCGCCGCCGCTTTGAATTCAACAAAGGCAATTTCTTCCACTACATGGCTGCTGCCGACTACACCGCCGGCTTCATCGCCATGAAGCAGTACACCTTCGTGCGCGGCAAGCTGCAATTTATTGTTCCGCTTTACGAAATGGAGAGCGGGAATTTGCTGGCGCTGATCGAAGCCGATTACATGGGCCGGCTGCGCACCGGCGCGGCGAGCGGGGTCGCAACGAAATACATGGCGGTGCGCGATGCGAAATCCGCCGCGATCATCGGAACGGGCGGGCAAGCGAAAACACAACTCGAAGCTATCGCCGCTGTAAAGCAGCTCGAAATCGTTCACGCCTATGGCCGCGATCCGAAACGCCGCGAAGCTTTTTGCGAAGAGATGTCGAAGCGCATCGGCGTTCCGGTACATGCCGCGTCGTCGGTGAGCGAAGCCGTGAAGGCGGCGCACATCGTATGTACCGCGACGACGGCGACGAATCCGGTCGTAAAAGGCGCCGATTTAGAAACCGGCGTGCACATCAACGCGATCGGCGCGAATCACGCGCACAAGCGCGAACTCGATGACGAAGCCGTGGCCAGCGCCGACGTTATCGTTGTCGATTCCGTCGAGCAGTCGCGCCAGGAAGCCGGCGACCTCATCATCGCTTTTCATGGTGACGAATCTTGCTGGACTGGTGTGAAGCGGCTTTCCGACATCGTCGCCGGCAAAGTGACCGGCCGCACCAGCGACAGCGAGGCCACGCTCTTTAAATCCAACGGCATCGCATCATGGGATTTAGCCGTCGCGATGAAAGTCTACAAAGCCGCCCGCGAACAACATATCGGCCGACAACTTCCGCTATTCGCCGACCATCAGTCGAAAATTACTACCGACTACTAGCCTTCAGCTGAATTAGAACAGCCCGGCAAAATACAGAACGTTCAAGTATCCAACGATCAAGACGCAGCAGTAAGGAAGTCGCGAGAGAGTGTCGGTAGCGATATCCGCAGGCGGTATCGCTTATGGGGCGCATTTGATTTCGACGCGGATCTCTCCGCGCTCATCCGAATTCTGCGGCAGGGCTATCGTCTCGATCGCATGCATCGGTTCGGGCTTCATCCATTGCACGGCCCAGTGGCCGGGTTGAGTTGGCGATGGATGGCTCGGCTGATCGACGACGGTGCCGTCGCCGCGGTGATAGCGAACGTGAGGCGATGCGCCGCCGGTATCCCAGTCGAGAAAAAAGCTGGGCCAGCGATGATGATGCAGCGGCTCGGTTTTACCTGGGGGAGGCATCGTGACTTCGAGGACGCGCACGAGTGCGTTTTCAAAAATCACGCGGTGGCTTTTCGGCGCGGCTTGCACGGCGTCGTAACCGTCGGGGAATCCGGAGTTGTCCTGGGCGTAGAGATAAAAATGGCCGGCGAAAATCGCGAGTGCGATCGTGATTACGCCGGCCATTACTGCTGAAATGCGAAGGATCGGCCTCGAGGCTTTCATGGCGCGAAGTATAATCCACCCACGCCGCCCGAGCGGAAACATGTAGGGGCGCAGCACGCTGCGCCCCAAATACCCAGGCCTAAGCCATCCCAATTTGTTCGCTGCGGATCAGCTTCGCTGCGTCAGCCCTTAGCGGCGGCCGCCGTTACGAACTTCGTTTCTTCCGTGAGGTTGAAGGCTTGCAACACGCTCTGTTGGGTTTGCTCGCAGAGATCGTTGATGGCATCGACGCCGATGTCTTGCGGGCTGACGCGATAGTGCGCCTTGCGTTGAACGGCCGGAGTTTCGATGATGCGAAGAACGGCATCGGCGACTTCCTGCGCGTTGCCGGCGCTCTTAGTCAACCCTTCGTTGATTTTTGGCAGGATCTGATTCGCGGAGCCATACGTCTCGGCCCGCGACTTGTCCTCGCCCACTTGGATGTTGCCGAAGATTGCCGTCTGATACGCACCGGGCTGGAGAGTGATCGACTGAATGCCTTGTCCCGCGAGTTCGTAGTTGTACGCTTCGGAAAACGCTTCGAGGGCAAATTTGCTAGCGCAGTAAAAGCCAAATGTCGGGAACACGAGCCGTCCGGCGCCGCTGCTGATATGCAGCAATAGCCCGCTCTTCTGTTTGCGCAGGTAGGGAAGCGCGGCGCGGTCGACACGCACGCAGCCAAAGAAATTGGTCTCGAACTGGCTTTGTGCTTGTTCAACAGTGATTGTCTCGGTCAGGCCGACGATCGGAAAACCCGCGTTGTTGATGACGACGTCGATGCGACCTGCTTTATCGATCACGGCTTTTAGCGCCTTATCGACGGAATCGTCTTTGGTCACGTCGAGCTCGAGGATGTGAATCGGCAGCGATTCTTTCTTTGCGAGTGCTTCGATCTCCGCGGCGTTCTTGGCGTTTTTGCCGCCAGGATCGCGCATCGTTGCGAAAACGGTGTATCCCTTGCGTGCCAGCGTTTCGGTAAAGAGCCGGCCGAATCCTGTGCTTGCGCCGGTGACGAGAACGACTTGATTGTTCGGCATAAAGAATCTCCTCAATGCTTAGAGTGTCTGCTTAGAGTGTGCGCTTAGAGTGTGCCCACTGCTATGGATGAAAGGGAATTGGGAGAGGTTACTTGGAGTTTGTTAAGAAATCGAGACGAGCGATTACTTCGATTTGTGAATCTTGCGCTTCAGCGTTTCGTGGAGACGCGACCGGACTTCGCTCGGCAGTTCGACCGGCTTGTCGTTGCAAAAAATCTCGACGGTCAGCTGGGTCTGCCGCACCACGATGGCGCAGCCTTCGCACTCTTGCAGATGCTCTTCCAACTCGATGCGGACGGAAGCTTCGAGCTCGCCGTCGATGTAGCTCGAGATCTCGTGAATGGCGCTGGTGCAGTTCAATTGGGTTTCCTGTCGCGCAAGAAGCGATCGAGTTTCTGGCGCAGTTTCAGTCGCGCGCGAAGCAGCCGCGATTTTACCGCTGGAACCGAAATTCCCATCGCCTGCGCGGTCTCTTCGGTGGACAACTCTTCAATATCGCGGAGCACGAAGACGGTGCGGAAGTCGGGATCGAGCTGATCGATGACCTGATCGAGAATTTCGTGAAGCTCCGATTGCGCGTAACGCTGCTCGGGGCTTGGTCCCCAGTCCTCGACTTCGCGCGGAATCAAATCGTCTTCGCCCTGGACCGGTTCGTCGAGCGAAACCTGATTCGGACGGCGCTTGCGCAAGCGCATCAGCGCTTCGTTGGCGGCGATGCGGACCAGCCAGGTGTAAAAACGCGAATCTTCCTTGAAGGTGTCGAGGTGGGAATACGCCTTGAGAAAGGCTTCCTGCATGGAGTCTTCGGCGTCTTCACGATTGCGGGTGATATTCATCGTGAGGCGGAAGATTTTGGTTTCGTAGCGATTGACGAGTTCTTCAAACGCAGCGGCGATCGCCGGACTTTGCCGCTTTGACGAGAAGAGGCTCGTCTTCGCGAGCGATCTTTGACGGGATGCGATCTGGGGTGGGCGCGCTCAATTTCGGGTTCTTCGCCAAGAGTCGAGTGGTCAGCGCGGCCGAGTGAATGGGGCCGAAGCCGGTTCCGACATTTAAGGTAGCACACTGCATCAAAGTTCCCGAATCACGAGGGGATTCCGCAATTTCAAGACCGGGGAGTAATAGTCGCCGATGCGAACTCCGTGAGCCGAGCGGTACAGCGCGGACCCAAGCCCAGCCAGGAGTGTTTGCACGAATCATATGCCCAGCTTTTCGATGATGCAGGGATACCGCGAGATTCAGGAATCTGAGGACCCTTTGCATACGTCCAACTTGTGCGGTTGTTGACGGTGCCTGGGCTGCGGGTTACATTTGAATCGCTGAGATTTTTCTGCGGTCTGGCGGCCTTATTGCACTGTCGCAGAGCGCGGAACAGGTGCCCAGGGCGGCAAGTTTTTCGGGTTTGTCGTTTTGGAATTATATTTGATTTCACCGCTTTTTAACGGATTTTTCGGTAGCAATTCGGAGCATCGTATCCCAACCGCGTCCCAGCGATTGCGATCCGGCCTTATCGAGGCCTAACTCTGAACTTCAGGTAACCAAACTAAATGCGTACATTGCCGGACCATCTTCGTAAGGGAATGAAGTTGGTGATCGTCGGTTGTAATCCCACGGAATCGTCGGTACGGGTCGGGCACTACTATGCCGGGCGGGACAATCCGTTCTGGCCGATCATGTATGAGAGCGGCTTGATGCCGGAGCCGTTCGATTATCACGACGACAAGCGGGTGATCGAATTCGGCATCGGCTTGACCGATCTGGTGAAGCGGCCGTCGAAGACGGTTGAGGAATTGAAGCGCGAGGATTTTGCCGAGGGGCGTATCGTACTGTCGCAGAAGCTCGAAGAGTTTCAGCCGAAAGTCGTTGCGTTCAACGGCAGGCTGACTTACGAGCAGTTTGCGCAGCGCAAGTGCAAGTTTGGATTGCAGAAGGAAACGCTGTACGGCGCGCGCGTTTATGTTTTACCGGCGACTCCCGGTGCGGCTGAGGATAAGCGAGCGGAAAAATTGTTGCACTTCCGGAAGCTGGCGCAGTTTTTGAAGCGCGCGGAAAAGGAAGCGGAAGATAGCTCGCGCGTGGAGATCGGTTCGCGATGAGCACGCCGTCGCAGCCTGTCCAGCAGGGAAATGCCGCCGGTGTTGTTCATCAGTCCGTCGATAACGGGCTGGCGATTCTCACGCTGAATCGCCCGGATCGGATGAACGCGATCAATTCCGAGATGGCGACGGCGCTGAACGAAGCGCTGACGGCGATCAGCATCGATAAAAATATTCATGCGGTGGTGATTACCGGCGCGGGCAAAGGGTTTTGCGCGGGCGGCGATTTGAAGGTAATCGCGGAAGGCGCCAGAAAAACGACAAAGAATCAGTAGAGCCATTGCTGCGGTCGGGCATGGGCGCCGTACTGAAGATCCGCACGATGCGTCAGCCGGTCATGGCCGCGGTGAATGGCGCAGCGGTCGGTGCGGGAATGAACATTGCGTTGGCTGCGGATGTTCGCATTCGCTTCGGAGACGGCGAGTTTCGGCGAGACGTTTGCGAAAGTCGGGTTGTTTCCGGATTTCGGCGGGACGTATTTTCTGCCGCAGCTTGTTGGACATGCGAAGGCGGCGGAACTGCTTTACAGCGGCGACATGTTCGATGCAAAGACGGCGCTGGAGCTGGGCATCGTGAATCGCGTTGGTGCCCGCGGATAAGTTGATGGATGAGGCTAAGGCGATTCGCGATGAGCATCGTGGACGGGCCGCGCATGGCGAGCCGTGCGTTGAAGCAGGTTTTGTTTGGCAATGAGCGCGCGGCGCTGACGAAGGCGCTGGAGTACGAAGTCGAAGAGCAGATTCGGTGCTTCGAGTCGGAAGATTGCGCCGAAGGGATTGCGCGCGTTTTTTGAGAAGCGGAAGCCGAATTTTCAGGGGAAGTAGTTCGGCGCGTTAGTTTTCAGACTCCGTTTAGATTTTAATCGTTGTAGCGTTGACTCAAGACGCCGTGATCTTGCATGGGCGCCCTGAAGGGACGCCCCTACACTGGAATTGCTGCAAGGGTGCTTGGCGGGTTGGATTGCGTTTGGCTAGGCGACGGCAAAAACGCCGGCGAGACGCCGGCGCTACCGGTGGCGTCTTCGGCGTGGGTTGCGGCATCGAAAAGGGAACAATGGATAACAATCTGGAAATTTCAGCTGGCGGAGTTGAAGCAGACGTTGGATCGCGGCGAGAAAGATTTTGCTGATCGATGTGCGCGAGCCTTGGGAATACAACTTCTGCAATATCGATGGGTCGAAGTTGATTCCGATGGGGAGCATTCCGGCGAATTTGCAGGCGCTGGATGTCGGAAGAGCCGGTGGTGTGTTATTGCCATCATGGGATGCGGAGCCTGGATGTCACGGTGTGGCTGCGGACGCAGGGAGTTGAGAATGTGCGCTCGTTGGCTGGTGGCATCGATCGCTGGTCGCTTGAGGTTGATACCAAGGTGCCGCGGTATTAATTCGAGTTCGCTGGATTCCTGCCTCACTAGCTATTCCGATTAAATATTTGAGCTGCTTGCCTATCGAGCGCCCCTGTTCGTTCCCGAAATGGGACGAGAGGGGTATACCCCCGTTGTTTTTTGAAGAGTGTGTAAGTGGTTCTGGATTGCTTGAGCTTAGCGAGTGCGGCGGAAACAAGTGTGCGTAAGTGCTGTCGATGCGTGGGTTGCGGACTGCGTCATTCGAAAAATTTTGGATCTGTTGCTGGTTTGCGAGGGCGGGAGTGGGCTGGACGCGGTTGTGTACGGGGGAGAGTTTACGGAAATTGAATAGTGACGTCAAGGTGATCTGTGGGTGGTGACAAAAAAATTACGGATGACGTTCGAATGCGGGTGGACGTGCGTTGGGTGGGTGGTGGGGATGGGAAAATCCGCACCCTCTAAAAGCTGAGGGTGCGGCACCCTGGATGAGTTGCGTCGGGTTGATCGAGGGTTGTGCAAGGTTAGAAGCCGTAGGAGATGCCGAAGGCGAAGCGGTTGCGGGCGTCGAGGTTGAGGCCGGGGGCGACGTTGCCGGCGGCTTGAAGCAGGCCGAAATCGATGGTGAGGCGCGGGGTTTCGGCGCTCCAGCCGTGGATGGGGAGCGCGCCGCCGGGGATGATGCGGACGGCGTAGGTGACGGTGGTGGGGATGATGACGCCGGGGAGGTCTTGGACGCGGCGGGGTTCCTGGAGGATTTCGGAGCCGATGAAGATGGTGCTGCGACCGGGGCCTTTTACGGCGAAAGCGGCGGCGCCAAAGAAGCGGCCTTGGTAGCCGGGGGCGTTGCCTGCGAGGCCGAGAATCGAGGCGTTGGTCATTTTGAATCCGGCGTTGAAGACGAGAGGGAGATGGCGGAAGTCTACGGTTTTTGTGGCGACGACGTAGAAGTCGCCGCTCGATGTGTTTTTATTTTCGATGGCGCCGGCGATGTTGCGAACTTGAGTGCGGGCGACGAAGCCGACGGAAATTGCGGGATGGATGCGGCGGCCTTCCTTCAGGATGCCGACTTTGCCGTGAAAGATGTTGAAGCCACTGCCCCAGAGCGGGCTGAGAGTCGGGTTGCTGCCGTCCTGGTGCAAGTTGCGGGTGTAGCCGAATTCGAATCGGTCGTAGGCGCCTTCGGTGATGGAGATTTGGTGGAAGTCGCCGAGGACTGGGCCGGCGTTTACGTAGTGATAGGAGACGGCGGGGAGGTCGAAGCCGTTTTGTTTTCCTGGGACGCTGTAGGCCAGGGGAGTGACGAAGATGCCGTTCTGGCCCTCCCAGTTGAGGCTTTGCGCGGAGGTTTTTTGCACGCTGCCGGTGAAGGCGAACGCCAAGAAACAAGATCGCCAGCAAACCGCGGACTAACCCAGTCGGAACGATGCGCGTAAACGTGTGCATCCTGTCCTCTCTCGTTCGGTGGCTGGGGGCCGATGTTTAAATGCTTGCCGACGTTTGTGCCGGCGAAGATCGTTTTTGAAAAATCCAACTGCGTTTTCAAAATCCGAACTACTTTCCGAAAATCCAACTACGGCGTTGGGTTCGAATCGGGTGATGCTGGATTCGAATTGGTTGCCGCTGCGTTCCACTGCCAGATTTCAATGCCACCGTCTTCGCTTCCGGCGGCGAGCCAATGGACTCTGCGGATCGAACGTGACGGAGTAGATCGCGCGGGCGTCGGGGCGGAGCGTTTGCACTTCTTTGCCGGTGGCGACGTTCCAGATGCGGACGGTTTTGTCCCAACTGCCGGAGGCGAGCCAGCGACCGTCGGGGCTGAAGGAAATGCTGCTGACAGCCGCTTGATGTCCTGAAAGCGTTCGAATGTGTTTGCCGGTGATGGCGTCCCACAAACGGATGGTTTTATCCGCGCTTGCCGATGCGAGGAGCGTTCCGTTCGGGCTGAAGGCGACGGCGTTGATGACTTTTTTGTGGCCGGTGAGAGTTGACGTGGGAGCGCCGGAGGCGACGTTCCAGAGTCTGGATGGATTTCTCGTCGTTGCCGGTGGCGACGAGTTCGCCATTGGGACTGAAGGCGGTGTAGACGACGGGGCGGCGAGGTCCAGCGAGGTCGCGGATTTTTGTGCCGGTTTCGACATCCCAGACGCGAACGGTTTTATCGTCCACGGCGGAGGCGAGCCAGCGGCCATCGGGACTGAATGCGATGGAGTAGACCCAACTGATGCCGACCGAGGGGACAGCTTTGTCGGTCGGGAGTTCGTGGATCGGTTGACCGGTTACGGCGTCGAAAATTGTGACGGTGTATGCAGCGTCTTCTGCGGCGAGGAGTTTTCCGTCGTGAGAGAAGGCGACGGCCTGGACTTGTTTGAGTTTGCTTGGTGACGGCGCGGAGTTCGCGGCCGGAGGAGAGATCCCAGAATTTTACGGTGCGGTCCCAACTGGCGGAGGCGAGATTTCCGGATTAGGGCTGAAGGCGAGGCTGCTGACCCAGCCGGAGTGTGCTTTGAGCGTTTGGGCGAGCGCGAAGTTAGGCGGTTGAAAGCCTGCGGGATTGACAGGTTGCGGGGGTTCGGGTGGAGCTTCGGCGTTGCTCGAAGCGGCGGGATTTTCGGTTGGTTCGGGTTGTGGCGCGGCCGATGGCTGCAGGCTGGCGGTGATGTCTGGAGCGGTGGGCGCCGAGGCGTTGGGATCGGAATTTTTTTGTTGCGGCATTCGGAGATTTCAGAATTCGTTTGATGATGGCGGGCAACGTCGGCTTCGGAGTTGTTGAGGCTGAAGATGGATTGCCTGTGGGCGGGGGAGTGTTGAGGTCGGGAAGCGGCTTGGGCAATTCTTCGTCGGAGCGGGAGTGCTTTAGATTTCTGCGCGGAATTGCCGAAACTGGGCGCGGCAGGTTGTTTTGTGGAAGGAGCAGGGGCTGGAGATGCGGCGAGTGAATTGTGTTGGGTGCAGCCGCTGGGTTCGCGGGGTTGGTGCTCGAGACGACTGCGGAATTTCTGAGAGCGGCGTTTGATTGTTTCCAGTGAGAGCGGAGGAGAAATACTGGAAGCAGCAAGACGGCGAAGACGAGAAGCATGATGAACCAGGTGAAACTCTGCGGCTCGCCGGAGTGGAAGGCTTCGAGGAGGAATACGTTCGGCGGGAGCGAGGAATATTGGCGATGTTGGTTTTGCCGCGGCACGCGCGATGAATCCTGCTTCGGCAGAGATCGCCGCGTCAGAGAAGTTTGGCGGCTCGGTGAGTTCGTGTGGCGGGAGCGGATTGTTCGTGCGGCGTTGGTTCGGCGGCACGAGCGGCAGGTTCTGAAATTATGACGCTTCCGCGGGTGGAGAATTGCTGGCGATTGTCGCGCTGACCGGTCTGCGACTGCTACGTTTCCAGCGATGGCGGTTGGGATTCCGTCGGGGAACCATTCGTCGGCCATCAGAGGTCCCCAGAAATCGGCGATGCGTGTGAGGGCATTGATGTCGCGCGGTTGAATCGAGGATTCGCGGCGAGAGAAGACGGCGATGAGGCCGATGATTGCGTTTTCAGCGCGCATTGGGAGCGCGACTGCGGAGCGCACTTGCGAGACGCCTTCCATGGTCAGGCCGACGCTGAGGACGCGTTGGGCGTCATCGGTGAGATCGCGATAGACGGCGTTGTTTGTTTCGAGGCATTCGATGGCCATGCCGAAGTCTGGCGGTAGGTGCGAACCAACTTCGGGCGCGTCGCCGAGACTGCCGACGGAGCGGAGACCGGATGCGTCGCGAACGGCAATGAGGGCGCCGCTGGCGGGGATGGCGAGGCAGATTTGTTCGAACGCGCTCATGGCGTCGGTGGCGGAGTTGAGTTCGAAATCGGCGGTGGGGAGGGCGTCTTCTGGTGAGAGCCGCAGTCGTTTTCGTAGCGCTTCAGGCATGTTTTTGCTCTCACGCCGGCTGGGGACAGGCGGAACGTTGGCTCAGACGATGCAGGAGCGGATGCGACGGTGCTCGGTAGTCAGATGCGGGGGGAAGAGTGTAGGTGTGCGAGGAAAAAAGTACTACGTACGAATGAGTAAGAGAATGTCACGGGGAATGTTATGGGACGCAGAAGGTGATGCGAGGCGACTGTCGATGGCGGCCGTCTTTTGTAGGGGAGCGACCGTAAAGGCGGCGCTGAATCGCCGCACTTCATATCGATCTCGGCGACGCTGAGTGTTGAGGAGCCGGAAGGGCGAGCGCAAACGTAGGGATGCTAGGGGAGGAAAGAGAGTGAGTGGAGGAAAAGGGCGGTGCATTTCGCGAGCGTTCGCGAGGAGGTTTGTTGGGCGGGGATGAGTTCGAAAGTAGATACGTTGCGTATGGCGTGGTTGTGAGGCGGACGGCGAGACAGCGGTCGGGGCAGAAGGTGATGGCGGCGAGGTCGTCGATGGGGAGGGAGCCGGTGGTGATGAAGATGGCGTTGGGCTTGGCGAATTTGTCGAAGAGGGTGAAGAGTTCGAGTTTGACTTCGAAGTCGTCGGGGAGGGTGTCGATGAGGAAGTCGGCGGAGCGGATGGCGGATTCGATGGATTGGGTGAGGTGGAGTGAGTCAATAGCTTGCAGCCTGGTGGAGATCGCCTGTAGTCGCGCGTCAGAGACGTCGTCGATGATTACTTTGAGATTGACGCGGAGGGCTTGAGAGGCAATGAGTTCAGCGATTGGAGTGGCGCCGATTAAGGCGATTGTTCGTGGCGATTCGTTTCGTGGGACGGCGGTTGGCACGTGTTGGATCAGGCGGTGAGTTTTTTGAAGGCGGGTTCGTCGTAGCCGAGGATGATTTGGTTCGCGGAGATGGTGACGGGGCGGCGGATTAGGTTTGGAGTTTGGGCCATTAGCTTGATGGTTTCGGCGCGGGTTGGCGGGTTGTCTTTCATTTTTTTTGAGCGGTAGAGTTCGTTGCGGGTGTTCAGGAATTCGCGGTGGTCGCGTTTGCCGATGAGCTTGTCGAGTTCGGATTCGGAGAGGCGCTCGGTGTCGAGATTGCGGAGTTCGAGAGTGGCGCCGCGTTTTTCCAAATAGGCTTTGGATTTGCGGCACGTGGTGCAGGTTGGTTTTTGGTAGAAGGCGAGTTTCTTGGGCATGGGTGGGTCGTCGAGATTGTAAGTCAGGAGTGAATGTTGAAGATAGAGGTGCTTCTGATAGCGAAGGAGATGGACTTGAATCTAAACACCCACCCTCACAAACCGAGGGTGGGGCACCCCGCTGGTCGCAATGAGCGAAATGGACTTGAATCTAAACCCGCACCCTCTGAATGCTGAGGGTGCGGCACCCGCCATCCGGCGCGGGAGATCAGGGTGAGTCGGGGCGGCGCTTTAGGACGGGGCGATTGTCGGGATTGATGGCGGAGGGGGCGTTGCTGCTGGGGCTGGTTGTGCCGGTGGGAACCTGGGCGGCGATGGAGCCTTCGGAGTAGGCTTTTTTCAGGAAGGATTCGGCGACTTCCTGGGCGCTGCCGGTGTCGTCGTTGGTTTGTTTTGCCTTGCTGTATTCGTTGACGGCGCGCTCGCGCTGGCCGAGCAAATCGAAAATTTTGCCGAGGTAGATGTGGCCCCAGACTTCGGTCCATTTTTCGGATGGCTCGGGGACGGTTTGGAGGGCTTCGCGGAAAGAGTTCGCGGCGGCTTGATAGTTTTTTTGGTAGAAGAACGCTTCGCCCATGCGGAAGTTGGCGAGCGGGCGATTGGGTTGAATCGAGAGAGCGCGCTGATATTGCGCGATGGCGTCGTAATACTGGCCCTGCTCGGCGAGTTCTTCACCGCGAGCGATGGCGGCGCGAGCGCGCAGGGAAGTGCTTCCTTTTAGAACGACGTTGTTTGGGTCGATGTGGATTCCGCCGGGTTTCGGACGGCCGAAAGTTTCTACAGTGAAAGGCGATTCGGTGCCGACGACATCGACCGTTTTTGTTTCGGGATTGCCTTCGGTGTCGATACGAATCGCGACGGGCATGGCGAACGTGTCGATGGGTTGTTTGACTTTGCCGACGACGCGGAAGCCTTGCTTGGTGCGGTAGACGACGTATTCGAGAGTGAAGTCGGGCACGCCGGTGGAATTGAGCCACTGCGTGAAGAAGCCGCGGAGTTGCGGAGCGGGTTCGGGCGGCTTCGCGGCGGCGTCAGCTTTTTGCTGCGCCAGGGCTGCGAATTCGTCGATGGTGGCGCTCTTGCCGTCGTACTTGAAGTAGAAATCGCGGAGGAGATTTTTGAACGCGACGTCGCCCATTTGCGCGCGGAGCATGTGGAAAATCATCGCGCCTTTGTTTTCGACGACGGCGCGGTAGTCGCTGGAGTAAGGAGCGAGGCGGGCTGCTTGCGCGACGGGAGCGGCGTCTTCGCCCATCAGAGCGCCGACGGCGAAATCATCGACGGCTTTGAGGCCGGCTTCGCGGCCGGATTGTTGTTCGGCGTAAAGAGATTCGCAATAGCGCGCGAGGCCATCGCTGATCCAGACATCGCCGGGAGTTGTGGGAAGAACGGCGTTGCCCCACCACTGCGCGGCAACGAGATGCGAGATGGTGCGGTCGGCGCCTTTGGGATCCCAGTGGCGTTTGGAGACGAGGAGCAGGCCGGGCGCGGCGAAATCGCGGAGCGTGCCGTCGGGAAGTTGCGCGAGCGAGAGATCGGGATTGTGGAGCGGGCCGAACATGTCGGAGAACATGGTGACGGCGCGGGCGACGTCGGCGGCGAAGTCGGACGGCTTGCCGAGAGCGTCCGCGGGAGCGTAGACGGCGACGTTGACGCCTTCGGATTGCTCGGCGCTGAGTTTTAATTCGCCGGCTACGAATGTGCCGTATGGCTCGGGCGTGGCGCCTTCAAAAGTGTAGAGGAGGCGGCCCCCTGCGAGCGGCGTGGGAGCGGAAGATTTGCCGGTGCCGGCGACGGCGATGTTGTCGGGAACATTGAGATGAAAAGTGGCGCTGTAGCGATTCGCGGGATAGTTGGTGAGCGGGAACCAGCGCGCGGGGAGAAGAAGGTATGTGCCTTCCTTGCTGATGACGGCGGTGCGGAGGCCGGGGACGGGGCTGTTGTCCTGATTGGCGAGGAGGCCTGCGTAGTTGAAGGTGAGAGTGATTTTTGTGCCAGTGGCGACGGATTGAGAGAGAAAGACGGTGACGAAGAGAGTGTTGCCGGAGTCGCGCTCGAAGTTGAGAGTTTTGCCATCGTTGGTTTTTACGTCTTTGAGATCGAGGTTTTGATTGAGCTCGACGCGGATGCCGCCGGAGACTTCGTTGGCGACGAAATCGACTTTTGCGATGGCGGAGAGGGATTGGGCGCCGGGGTCGAGGGTGGCGGAGATGTCGTAGTGCGTGGCGGTGAAGGCGGGGCCGCGGGGGGCTTGGGCGTTTAGTCGGGCCGGGGCCGATGGCACAAGCGGCGAGCGTGCAGAGGAAACTCAGCGCAAGCGCTGAGCGAAAGTTTTTGATACCGCGGGTCATCGGACCCCTTTCAGGCGGCTGGCGATGGGAGATGAATGTGTTCAAACCAGGGCTCTTTACATTACTAGGATAGCAGAACGGGTCGTTGGCGTTGCCAGTGGGGATTTTGTGTGGGGAGGCGTGCAGGTCGATGGATTTGGGTGGCGTGGCATTAGACGCCCGCGATCTGGGAAAGGATCGCGGCTACAGGGAGGCGAACGGATGAGTTTACGCGGACGTGAGGACGAAGTTGGAGCATGTCGTTTTGGTGTGGGTGAGGGCGTCGTCTAAACCCGCACCCTCTGAAGGCTGAGGGTGCGGCACCCGGCGGGCATCATTTGGTTTGACGGATGAGATGGAGGATGGCGTCGGCGGCGCGGTCTACGGCGCCTGGGGGACCCAGGCGGCGGCGGACTTCGGCGAGGTCGGCGCGCATGGCGTCGCGGAGCGACGGCGTGCGGAGGAGGGCGAGGATTTCCGTGGCGACGCGGTCGGGGGTGAAGTCGGATTGGATGAGTTCGGGGACGGCGCGCTTTTCGGCGATGAGATTGACCATGCTGAAAAATTTTGTGCGGACGAGAGGTTTGGCGAGGAGTGCGGTGAGTGGGGTGACGCGGTAGACGACGACCATGGGGACGTCGAGGAGCGCGGTTTCGACGGTGGCGGTGCCGCTGGAGACGATGGCGGCGTCGGAGGCGGCGAGGGCGTCGTAGGTTTGATCGGTGACGACGCGGAGCGAGAGTGTCGCGGGCCAGCCTTGGCGGAGAGTGGCTCGGGTTGTGTCGCTGCCGCCGGGGGCGGCGGCGACGACGAACTGGGTGCGGGGCTCGGCGTTGTGGATGCGGATGCATGCTTCGCGCAGCACCGGTAGGTGCTGGCGAAGTTCGCCGGAGCGGCTGCCGGGAAGAACCGCGACGAGCGGTTCTTCGGGATGGAAGTGGTGAGCGGCGCGGAACGCGGCGCGATCGAGAGTGGGTTTGACGTTGCCGACGAGCGGATGGCCGATGAATTTTGTGGGGACGCCGGCGTCGGAGTAGAACTTTTCTTCGAAGGGGAAGATGCAGAGGGCTTGCTTGAAGCGGCGGCGGACGATTCGAACGCGCCAGGGACGCCAGGCCCAGAATTGCGGGCAGATGTAGTAGGCGTTGGGGATTTTGCGGAATTTGAGTTTGCGGGCGAGGCGGAGATGGAAGCCGGGGAAGTCGGTGAGGATGGCGAGGGCGGGCTTTCTTTCTTGGGCGGCGGCGACGAGTTTGCGCATGGCGCGGATGAGTGACGGGAGATGGCTGAGGATTTCGGTGATGCCGACGACGGAGACTTCGGAGTAGTCGGTGATGATGTCAACGCCTGCGGCGCGCATTTGTGGGCCGCCCATGCCGAAGATTTTTACATCGGCGCGTTGTTGGAGCGCGGTGGCGAGGCGGGCGGCGTACATGTCGCCGGAGGCTTCGCCGGCGGAGAGTAGGAGGGGGATAGGCGGCATGGATGTGCGTGGACATGATACGGCAAGTTGAGGATGCGGGAGAGATGACAGTCGAGAGTTGAAAGTTGAAAGGGAGGAGAGGAAAAAGCGGATCGAGAACGGGATTTCGTCTGGGCAAGGTTGGGGCGCAGCAGTGGCACGCCCGTACATGATTTGGATGGTGGTTAGTCTTGGCGGAGGGATTGGACGGGGTCGATGCGGGAGGCGCGGCGGGCGGGGATGTAGCTGGCCAGGAGGGCGGTGGCTAGAAGTAACGCCGTCATGAGGGCGAAGGTGGAGATTTGGGCGGGCTGCATGCCTTCGACGGTGCGGCGGAGGATTTGTGTGGCGGCGATGGAGGCGAGAGGCCTGTGGCGGCGCCGATGAGGATCATTGCGAGGCTTTGGCGGAGGACGAGGCGCACGACATCGGTCGCCGATGCGCCTAAGGCGATGCGGACGCCGAATTCGGGGGTGCGTTCGCCGGTCAGGTAGGCGAGGACGCCGTAGAGGCCGACGCAGGCGAGCAGGAGAGCGAGTCCGGCAAAGACAGCGAAAAGCAACGAGAGGAATCGCTGGCGCGCGAGTGACGCGGTGGCGAGATGCTTCGAGCGTTTGTACACCGTAGATGCGCCTGGTCGCCGACGGGGCCGCGGAGGGACTCGCTTAAAGGCTGCACGATGGTGGCGGGATCGGCTTTCGTTCGAACGGCAATCGACATGATCGTCGAGAAAAAGCGCAGATAGGCGACGGGGACTTGCGCGAAGGGGTAGTACATCTGATCGCGGACTCGCGATTGATCGTCGCCGGCGAGTCCCCAATGGCGGATGTGGCCGACGACGCCGACGATCTTTACTGGTCCATCGGAAAGGGCTGGAATCCAAAGCGATTTGCCGACAGCGTGCGGCGTGCCGAAGGCGTGGTGCGCGAAATTCTCGTCAATGACGATGACGGGTTCGGAGCCGAAGCGGTCTTGATCGGTGATGAATCGGCCTTCGCGCAACGGGAGTTGCATGACGTCGATGAAGCCGGGCGAGACGCTGGAGGCGAGCGCGAGAGGAGCGTCGGTGGCGGGAGGCGCGGGCGTGGTGGAATACGGGAGAGAATTTTCGCCTTCGCGCATGGGGATGATGTCGGAGAGCGTGGCGGACTGGACGCCGGGAATATTGCTCATGTGGTCGAGGATTTCCTGCCAGGCGGGACGGATTGCGTCGGCGTTCGCGAGCGTCGCGGGAGAGAGCGCGAAGCGCGCGGTGAGAACGTTGTGGACGTTGACGCCGGGATCGAGCGAGGAAAGATGCAGCAACGTGCGGCCGAGCATTCCAGCGGAGACGAGCAAGACGAATGCAAGAGCGATTTCGGCGATGACGAACACGCTGTGGAGGCGGCGCGAGCTTCCGGCGATGGAGCGGCCGCCGAGGCGAAGAGCGCTTTCGAGATTGCGGACGGGGACGCGGAAGGCGGGAGCGAGGCCGAAGAGAAAACCGCTGGCGAGTGAGATCGCGACGGCGAACAGAAACATGCGAGCGTCGAGATGGATTTCCTCGGCGCGTGGGAGGTCGCCGGGCCAGAGCGCGACGAATGGGCGCATGGCAACGGCAGCGATCGCGAGTCCGAGAAGGCCGCCGCAGATGCCGAGGACGGTGCTTTCGGTGAGGCATTGGCGGATGAGGCGGCCGCGATCCTGCGCCGAGAGCTACGCGCATGGCGAGTTCGCGTTCACGAGAGACGGCGCGAGCGAGCAACAGGCTGGCGATATTGACGCAGGCGACGAGGAGGACGAGGGCGACGGCGGAGAGGAGTAGCCACAGCGTTGAGCCGATGTCGCCGACGAGATCTTGCTGGAGGCGCCTCGTCGTGAACATGAGGTTGGCGTTGCTGCTTGGGTCGAGGCGCGCGAGGTTATTCGCGAAGAGTGCGAGTTCGGTTTGTGCTTGAGGTTGTGTCGCGCCGGGGCGCAGTCGCGCGATGACGTGAAGGAAACGCGCGCGGCGAAATTGCATGCGCGTGTCGATGGCGGAGCCGAGCGGCCTGTAGATGTCTACGTTGCCGTCAAGTTCGAAAGCCCGGCGGGCATGACGCCGATCACGGTGTGCGGGCCGCCATCGAAGGTGAAAGTCGTGCCGATGACTGCGGGATTTGCGGCGAAAGCGGCGGCGCCATAGGGAATCGCTGAGCACGGCGACCGGTGGCGCGCCGGGACGATCTTCGTCGCGGGCGAAAAATGCGGCCGAGTTGCGGTTGGACTTTGAGGATGGTGAAGAATTCGGCTGAGACGCGATAACCGGCGAGGACTTCGGGTTCACCGTTCTGGCTGATGCGTGCCGCCGCCGTAGGTCCACGCGCCGATTTCGAGGGAATGGCTTTCGCGGCGGATGTCGGTGAAGTCGGGATAGGAATAGCCCCAGAAGTCGCCAAATTGAGGAAGGGATCCGTGGAGCGTGAGGAGTTGCTCGGGATGCGGGTAGCTGAGCGGCTTGAGGAGAACGCCGTTGATGATGCCGAACATCAGAGTGGTGGCGGCGACGCCGAGTGCGAGGACGAGGATGGAAATGGCGGCGAAGGCGGGCTTTTGGCGAAAGGTGCGGAGGGCGTAGCGGGTGTCTTGCGCGAGGTCTTCGAGCCAGCGGGTGCCGCGGGCGTCGCGGCATTTTTCTTTGACTTGTTCGGGGCCGCCGAGTGCGAGGCGTGCGTTGCGGCGGGCTTCTTGCGGCGTTTGTCCGCGGGCGACTAGATCTTGCTCGTGTTGATCGATGTGGAAGAGGAGTTCTTTGTCGAGTTGCGATTCCATTTTTTGACGACGGAAAAGGCGCGCTAGCCAAATCATTTTGCGTCTCCTTCGACGTTGGAGAGGCCGAGGATCAGAGAGACTGCGTCGGTGAGTCGGTTCCAACTAGCTTCTTCTTGTGTGAGAGCCGCTCGGCCTTTGCGCGTGAGGCGATAAAACTTGGCTTCGCGGCCGGTGTCGGTTTGTTTCCAGTCGGCGGCGAGGAGATCGCGATTTTCGAGGCGGTGGAGGGCGGGGTAGAGGGAGCCTTCGGGGGCCTGGACTACGCCGCGGGAGACTTGTTCTAGGCGTTGGGAGATCGCGTAGCCGTGGATGGGGGCCAGAGCAATGATTTTGAGGATGAGGAGGTCGAGGGTGCCTTGGGGGAGGTCGGATTTGGGCGGTGTGGTGGGCATGGTTTTTGTGTGATACCTCGAGCTTCTATAGGTTGGACGAAGGGAAGGTAGCATTGGATGGGTAGAAGGTCAAGGTATGGGTGCAGGACGGTCGGTATGGCTGCGGTGGCGATGAGTGTTGATGGATGGGTGGGGTTGGATCTAAATCCCGCGATCTGGGAAGCGATCGCGGCTACAGCGTGGTCGTCGTGGTGATTTGAGTGGGGCTACATCTAAACCCGCACCCTCTAAATGCTGAGGGTGCGGCAACCAAAAGCCGGCGCGAATGTTAAAGAGCGGACGAGGTTGGATTTGGGGCTTGCGAGCGGAGTTAGGCGGGCCAGGCGAGGGTGACGCCAAGGACTGTTAGCAAGAGGAACGCGAGCGGGATGTAAAACGGGGAGCCGACTTTGCGCATGCTGTACGAGTTGATGCCTTCGGCGGGGATGACGAGCAGCAGGATCAGCAGCAATGTGCGGTGGATATTTTGTGCGGAGGAGGTGTTGACGAGCGCGGCGACGGTTGCTCCTACTGCGATTAATGATCCGCCTAGCGCGCGAAGCAATTCACGGACTAGTTTTCGGGCGCGGTCGTTGTCGCCGCAGATTGCGGCGAGGTTGGGCGGCAGTTTTGGCGTTAGGAGATCGTAGAGGCCGCCGAGGGTGATCAATGCTGCGGCGCTGTTGAGAACGATGCGCGCGATCAGACTCATGGAGAACACTCCTCAATTCGAAGCTTGCTCATCAACTCTATCGAAGTTCGTTTGCCCAAGAAATTATCGGGTGTTCAGTCGGTGGCGGGTTGAGGCGAAGGTAGCGACGGAATTGCGGCCGGCTGTGCGTCGGGGAGATGTAGCTCTTGCTCTTTGTATTGGAGCTGATAGAGGCGGTAGTAGATGCCGCGCTGGGCGAGGAGTTCCTGGTGGGCGCCTTGCTCGCGGAGGCGGCCTTTGTGAAAGACGAGGATGCGATCGGCGTATTGAATGGTGCTGAGGCGATGCGCGATGACGAGAGCGGTGCGGCCGCTGAGGAGGCGGTTGAGCGCTTCGCGGATCAGGAATTCGGTTTTGGTATCGACGCTGGACGTGGCTTCGTCGAGGATGAGGAAGCGCGGGTTGTGGGCGAGGGCTCGCGCAAAATTGATGAGCTGGCGCTGGCCGACGCTGAGCGTTGAGCCACGTTCGTTGACCGCGGAGGCGACGCCTTCGGGGAGCGCGGTGATGAAATCGGAGAGACCGATTTCTTCGCAAGCGCGAAGGACGGATTCGCGATCGATTCCGGGTGAGCCGAGGCGGATGTTGGACTCGATCGTACCGCTGAAGAGGAAAGGATCCTGGAGGACGATGCCGAACATGCGGCGCAGGTCTTGAATATTGATTCTGCGGATGTCGATGCCGTCGAGAAGGATCTCGCCACGCTGGACGTCGTAGAAGCGGAGGAGAAGAGAGATGAGAGTGGTCTTGCCGGCGCCGGTGTGGCCGACGATCGCGATGGTCTGGCCAGGAGCGATGCGGAACGAGACATCGCGGAGAACCCAATCGTCATCGGTGAATTCGGTTTTATTTGCGTAGCTGAACCAGACATTGCGAAATTCGATTTCCCCGCGCGGCGCGTCGATGCGGACGGCATCGGCAGGCGAGGCAAGCGGCACAGGCTCGTCGAGAAGTTTGAAGATGCGCTCGGAGGCGGCCATCGCGGACTGCAAGATGTTGAATTTTTCGCTGAGGTCCTGGATGGGGCGGAAGAAGCGCGTGGCGTACATCGTGAATGCGGTCAGGATGCCGAGGCTGAGCGAGCCGTTGAGCACGCGATTGCCGCCGGACCAGTAGATGAGAGCGGTGGCGAAGATGCTGAGAATTTCGACGGCGGGATAAAAAAGAGCAAAGGCGAGAATCGCGTCACGCCAGGCGACCATATTTTCGCGGTTGCGGCGCTTGAATTCGTCGCGTGCTTTTTGTTCGCGATTGAAGAGCTGCACGACGCTCATGCCGGAAATGTATTCCTGCAAATAGGAGTTGATGCTGGCGACGGCGGTGCGAATGCGACGGTTGGCGTCGCGGACGTATTTGCGGAAGAAAAAAGTGACGACGAGGATGAACGGCAGAACGGCGAGCGCGTCGAACGCGAGCCTGTGGTCGATGGAGAAGAGCCACGCGGCGAGAACGGCAAGCAGGAAGAAGTCGTTGATCATCGTGACCACGCCTGCTGCGAATAGATCGTTGAGGGCGTCTACGTCTGTCGTTACGCGCGTGATGAGGCGGCCGACGGGGTTGCGATCGAAATAGGACATCGGCAGCCGCTGGATGTGGCGAAAGATCGCGGTGCGCATGTCGTACATCGTTTGCTGGCCGACGCGCTGCATGATGCGAATCTGGATGTATTGCGCGAGAAAATCGAAGAGCAGGACGCCGAAGAAAACGATGCTGATGATGGCGATGCCGTGCCACGCATCGGAGGCGACAAGCTCATGGCGCATGCCGGGGACCAGATATTTGTCGATGGCGACTTGGAAGAGCTTTGGCGGGGCGAGTTCGAGCGGCGTGACGATCGCAACGAAGGCGAGCGCGAGGATCACACGCCAGCGATACGGGCGCAGATATTCCAGCAGCCGTTTCAGCAGGTGCGAGTCGTACGCTTTACCTAGCGCTTCTTCGTCGTGAATATTGCTCATACGTTCTCAAGCTCTTCTTCGAGCAACTGCTTGCGGTGCAAGTCGGCGTAGTAGCCTTCGCTGGTGAGCAGTTGGTCGTGGGTGCCGCGCTCGATGATGCGGCCGTCGCGCAGGACGATGATTTGGTCGGCGTTCTGCACGGTGGAGATGCGGTGCGAAATCAGGATTGTGGTGCGGCCCTGCATCATGCCGCGCAGGCGCGTGAGGATGCGCTCTTCGGTTTGCGTGTCCACGGCGGAAAGGGAATCGTCGAGGATGAGGATGCGCGGATCGCGAATGACGGCGCGTGCGATGGCGCTGCGCTGTTTTTGACCGCCGGAGAGAGTGACGCCGCGTTCGCCGACGACGGTGTCGTATTTGTCAGCGAAGCCTTCGATGTCGGTGTCGATGTTTGCGATTTCAGCGGCGGCGCCGATTTGATCGACGCCGAATTCGGTGAGACCAAAGGCGATGTTGCCGCCGACGGTTTCGCTGAAGAGATAGGTGTCTTGCGGAACGTAGCCGATGGCGCGGCGGAGATTTTCGAGCGGCCATTCGCGGATGGCGTGGCCGTCGATGAAGAGCTGCCCGTTGGGGGATTCCCAAAGGCGCGCGATGAGCGAGGCGAGAGTTGTTTTGCCGCTGCCGGTGGGGCCGACGATGGCGAGGGTCGAGCCGGCGGGGATTTTTAGGTTGATGTCGCGGAGGACGGGGTGAGCGGTTGCCGCGGCTGCTGCGGCTGAACCATTGGTTTTGGCGGCAGCGGCGGATGCGGCACGTTGTGTTTGCGGCGTTGCCGGCGAGATTGGTCGGATAGGTGAATGTGAGATGGCGAAATTCGATTTCGCCGGTGACTTTGGTTTGCTGCGGGACGGTCGCGCCGCTGTCGTCGATTTGGGGCTTCGCGCGCAGGATGTAGTTGAGACGCCGGTGCTGGCGGCGCCGCGCTGGAAAATGTTGGTGACCCAGCCGAGAGCGATCATCGGCCAGACGAGGAGACCGAGATAGGTGTAGAACGCGATCAGCGCGCCGAGCGTGATCTGGCCGTTGAGGAGTTGGTCGCCGCCCTTCCAGAGCACGATGAGAAAAGATGTGCCGATGAGCGCCTGGAGCGATGGCATGAACATGCTCCAGGTGCGGATGAGTTTGATGTTACGCGCGACGTATTCGCGATTGGGTTCGTCGAAGCCGCGGACTTCGGCTTCTTCCTGTGCGTAGGCGCGCACGACGCGGACGCCGGCGAGATTTTCCTGAACTTTTGCGGAGAGCGACGCGAGCGAGGCTTGAATTTTTTCGTAGAGATCGTGGATGACTTTGCCGAAGTGGCGCACGCGAAGAAAAGACAATCGGCACGGGCAGCAAGATCCACAAAGTGAGCGAGCCCGAGAGGCGCGCGAGAACAAACAGAGCGAGCACCATCGTCGCGAAAGTCTGGCCGGTGTACATGATGCCGGGGCCGAGGACCATGCGGACGTTGTTTAAGTCGTTGGTGGCGCGTGACATTAATTCGCCGGTGCGATTGCGGACGTAGAACTCCGGCTCCATCACGAGGAGGCGGTCAAAGAGATCGGTGCGAATGTCGAACTCGATGTCGCGCGAAACGCCGATGAGAATCCAGCGCGTACTGAAGGAGAAGAATCCTTTTAAGAGGACACAGACGAGAAGAATGATGCAGTAGATGCCGATGGCGTGACGGCTGTGCGCTGCGTAGAAGGGAATGTGGTTGCCGAGCCAAGATGCGCCGAGTTGCGTTTGTGCGCTGGATTGAAATGGGCGCGGGTTGCCGGCGACGGCGTCAGTGATGACGCCGGTGGTGAGCGGGATGATGTTGCCGATCACGCTCGTCAGCAGCAGGCACAACATGCCGAGTGCGACGCCGCCCGGATAGCGCTTGAGATAGGGCCAGAGGCCGGCGAGGTTTTTCCAGGATGACGATTTCTTGGGCGCAGGTTTGGATGGGCCGCTGAAGCGGCGGAATTCGACGACACAGCGGCGCTTTTGTTCGCAGCGTTGGTGCCGGTCGTCGATGTTGCGCTTGAGCTCATTTATTTCGATTCGATCGGTGGTTCAGGCGTTTAGTGAAGAACCGACTTCGGCGTGCCAGTTATCGTCGGCTGTTCGAGCAAGAAGTGTTCGTAGGTGCGATCGAGCGTCTGATAACGCTTCGTCTGTCGGGTTGTAGCGCACGCCGATCGGCAACGAATGCGCAGGATCGTCTACGCCTTTAAGCGGCGTGAGATAGAGCGCAAGGCCTTTCGCTGGATCCTGCTCGTAGGCGATGCGCCACCCGGCGACGTCGGACATCGGCGTGCCGCCGAGAAATCCCTTGGCGTTTTTCAGATGTTCGTCGCAGCGAAAAATTTCTTTCCACTGGCCGTCTTCGTTTTGCGCGATAACGGCGCGTGTGATGATCGTGCCGGCAATGTTGTTGTTCTTCGAGGTTTTGGGCACGACATTGGCGGCCAAAAATTGTTGCTTACCGTTTTTCGCCAAGTCGCCGTTGAGGAGCACGGTCGGTTTCCGTGCCGAGAAGAGATTGCGCGCCGGCTTGGATGTCGTCGGGCACCGCCGGTTTCGCGGGAGCAGCCGGGGCGGGGGCCGACTCGGATTTCGTTTCCGCTGGTTTCGGTGAGTCGCCACAACTCGTGGCGAAGCCTCCGATGATCGTGAAAATGATTGCGCACGACAGGACGTGCAGTAGGTGTCTCAGGGCAGAGCCTCCGTATGCTGCTGCGTTGAAATGAGAAATCGATGAACGGTTACTACGATCAATGGATGAGGCACCCAACCATAAGGACGGCGAGGACGCAGCGTTGTTAGCAGTGGGTTCGGCGGCGCGATTCGTGGTGAGCGTACGGCTACATCCGTCGATGCTGGCGTCGCCCGCGGTGTCTGCGGCGGCGTCGGCAGGTGCGCAGAGGCGCGTGTCGCGAATGGCTTCGCTGCGCGAAGTTTGTATTGGTGAGTTCATCAGAGACTTGGCGCCATCAGCGTGATTTCGACCACTCGACCGGGTTTGGCGCTGCTCCCCGGCGTGCAGAGAACCGCCATGACCTGCGGTACCTCCGGCCCCGCCCAATCGAAGGCGTAGTACAACAATTCTAACTGTTGGCCGTCTTTGGTGGAAGGACCGCGCGAACCAGGTTGTCCGTACAACGCGAAAACGTTCGAACACGATGAGCCGACGAGCAATCCGTGCCCGGTGAGCCAACGCGATCGGGCCTGGTTGCCGCCGGAACCGCAGCCGGATTTCGCCGAGGTTGGAGATGGCGTTGCCGCTGCAAACTTCGAATTGTTCTGGAAGACGCGCACCTCCTGAATCGTTCCGCTATTCGCATCGGTGATGATCGATAAGCTCTGATTGCGACATTTATCGTTCCAGATCGGATTTGTGCCGTCGAATTTCGTAACGCTCGGCTTGCGAAATAATTTTTGCGCTTTGGTGAAGTCGTCTTGGCCGGGGCGCAAGCCTGCGAGAGTCAACTCGTCGTTTCGATGCGCCGAGATCGTGGTAGTGGACTTGGCTGTCGGCGGATGCGCCGTGCTGATGTGAGCGGGCAGTTGTGGCGGAGAAGCTTGTGCGGCGGCGGAATGTGCGGCAATCGTCGCGTAAGCGATGGTGACTAGAGGAAACGCAAATCGCTGGCCGAGTACCCGTGTGGACGTCGGCGGCAGCGACTTACCTCCGCGCGAGAATTGCGTCCATCCGCGCCTCAAAATTTTCCTCTCCCTCGGACCATAGTTCGCTGCGCTCGACGGGAAGTGCGCGCTGCACTCCCTCGACCCAGCTGAATAACTGTTGGATGTTTTCGCGCGTCTTTGCGTGATATTCCTTCAGATTGGCCGGAACGCCCATCCACTGGCGAAAGGTATGCTCTATCGGATGGTCGGACGAATCAAATGGATTTGAAGCCGCGCCTGGAGCGAGAAGTCCCGCGTGGCCGGTGAAGAAATATTCAAAGCCGAGGTCGGCGGAGAAGTGGCCGGTGGTCGCGGCGATGCCGTCTTCGTAGTCTTTGCCGTGACAAGTCAGGGTGAGCGGGTGCGGGTCTTGCTTCCACTTCAGCGTTTCCATGTCGAAGTCCCACAGGTCCCAGCTTCCCGACGCGATGTATGCCGAATCGGAGTTGAGACTTTGCGCCGCCAGCGCTGCGATTTGAGCCGGGCCAGCGCCTTGCGCGCGCAGATCCCATTCCGCCGCGGCGGGTTCAGTCGGATCGATGGGCTGCACGATGAGTTCTGTGAATGTGTTTTTTGTGGCAGAGAGCGGCGCGGTGGTCAGGAAGCGCGCGAACTCCGCGATCATTGTCTCGGTGGAAAAGTCGCGCGTCCAGACGCGCAAGTAAGAATGATTGGCCATAGTGGAAACAACATTATAGCGGGGGCGATTCGCGAAGGCGAATATCAGGGAAAGCGATCGCTTTTGTACCTCACGGCGATTAAGCCGGCGGCAATAACTCCGTGCGATATTTGGGCGCGAGTGCCTCGGCTTTCTTTTTGAACGCTAATTGTGCTTCCTCGTCGAGTTTGGGCGGAGGAGTTGTTCGGGTGGCGACTTGAATTCCAACTTCGGCAAAAAATTCCTCCTGGCCCGCTGGGGAGCAGATGCAAAGCATGCGTGCCGGTTGATTCGAAGCATTGTGAAACTGATGCGGCGCGTTTGCTGGAATATTCACGGACTCCCCCGCGCGCAGGGTTTGTTTGTTTCCGCGAAACGTGAATTCGAGTTCTCCCTCGAGAAGGCTGAACGTTTCTTCGAAATCGTGGCGGTGCGGCGGCGGCCCGCCGCTTGGCGGCACGAACATATCGATCAGGCAAAAGCGTCCGGCGGTGTCTTTGCCTGAGACAAGAATCGTGTAGGTGTCGCCGACGATTCCGATGTGCTGGCCATTTTCGCTCGCCGTTTTTGTCGCGACGCGCTTCAGATCATCGGCCGGTATGGTGCTTGCGGTTTCTTTTTGCGGGCTCGCCTCTGCGGACATTCTTAGCTCCTTCATATCGAGTGAGTCGATTGGATGCGGCGAGGCCATGTGAGTAACGCACATCGATCTGCGCCAACCGGAAATAAAAGACCCCACGACTTGCGTCGCGGGGTCTTTGCGGTGCCAGCCTGAGCTAACGAGTTAGAACAAGTTGCGCAGGAATTGCGCGAAGTTAGCGACGTCTATGGTGCCGAGACCCGCAGCGGGGCTATATCCGTTGCGGCCCTTGTAGAACCAGTTGTCGCCGTCGGTGATGACATGAAGCGGCGCGTGCGAGCCCTTATAAGCCTGGCCGGTAAGGGACAGAGCATAGAGCGGATAGTTGAGGAGGCCGAGACGCGCGCCATGCAAAGACTGGCTCAGCAACGCGGTCACGCCGTTGAGTTGCGGCGCGACGAAACTGGTGCCGCCGCCCGCGAGGACCTCGGGGCCGTTTACATCCGAAGTGTAGAGGATGATGTAGCCGGTGTACGGATCGGCGTTGAACGAGACGTCGGGGAGGTTGCGGCCTGGGTAGTGCGCCGGCAAAGTGGCCGAGATCGGGTCAACTCCATCGATTTCATCTTTGAGCACCCATTTTTGTCCGGGCTGCGAGCTTTGCACGCCCGGAATCAGGAGTTGATAGAGCGGAATCGGGAAGTCAATGCTGACGCCGCCTCCTCCGCCAGCTGGAAAGGTGCCGCACTGGATCGGATCGGGAGCGCCGAGCGCGGCGCACAGCGGGTTGAGGTAATCCCAGCCCCATACGCGTTCGTTAGGAACGGTGATGTCAAAGTACGGCGGAGTGCAGGCATCGTTCAGGCAAAACTCGAACGAAGCCGGTAGAGTCGTGCCGCCAGCCGCTGTGATGGCTGTGTCGCTCGCCGGATTATCGACAGTGAGAGGCGTCGAGCAAGCCGGGGTCGATTCGGGATTGCATTGGAGATCACGGTTGACGTCGAAGGCTCCGCCGTCTCCGGATGCTGCGAAGAGGGATTGTCCCTGCAACGCAGCGCGAACGAAGAGTTCATGGAAGGCCTGGGTCATGCCGACGGTACGGCCAGTCAGCGGGTCTTTCACGGGCGAGAATTCGACGCCCTGATAGAACTCCCAGAATCCCCAGCTGGTGGAGATGCTGTCGGCTACGTTCGATTGAATCGCTTTGGCGTAACCGTCGATGTAGCCCTGATTGGTGTTGGGGCACTCGTAGACGATCATTTTGGCGCCGGGGGCGACGCCGCCGGACTGTTCGACGTCGAGCGTCGTTTCGTCCGAGCCGGATGCGTCGCTCGGTGCACCGGAGCCGCCATCGATCTTTACGATCTTGAGGCGATTCGAATTGACGTTAAGTCCGACCGCGCTCCAGTAGGCGAAGGCGTCGCTGGGCGTGAACGACGCCAAGGTGACGATGCCGAGAGTTCGGCCTGCACCGGTGATGTTCTCTTTGTATAGCGGAAGAACGTCGTAGTATTGGGCGAAATCGGAAACCAAGAGTTGGCCCGGAGGATTCGTCGTGGTACCGGAATGCGACACGACGTGGACGGGCTTGATGGCCTTCGGAGCGTACTGGAGACGCGGCCGGAAGCTAGGATGCGTATCGAGGCCGACGACGGCCATGACCGAAGATGAGATCTCGTCGGGAACCGTCGGACGGGTTAGAGGCGCGTGAAAAGTGAAGCCCGCGTTTCTTCCATGCGCGGGAACTTCGAAAGAGTGCAGGCTGACGTTGAAAGCGCGTTCGAACGCGGCGGCGTTCCCGGTCACAGTCAGCGTGGTGGATGTGGAGCGCTCGGCGCTAAGGCCGAGCTTGGAAAAATGAGCGATGACTTTGGCGACGTCCGCGGGATTTGGGCCGAAGCGCTGATCGAATTGTTCTGGAGTCAGGAACTGATGGAACTTGGCGTTTCCCGGTGTATGGACTGCGGTCAGGAGTTCTTCGGCTTCATCGCTGTTGCGCATCCGAAGCGCAACGGTGACGGTCAGAGGTGATTGTGAGTTAAATGAGCCGCGGTCAATTGGTTTTGGTGTGTCGCGCGTCGGGAAGGGAAGCGCGACTCGTCCTTCAACGGCTGCGTCGGATTGTGCAAATGCTGGCGAAACACAACCCAACAAGACAAGGAACGGCACAAACATCTTTACTGCAAGTTTCGATTTCACTTGGGTTCCACCTCGAGGAAAGATTTACAGGGCCGAAATCTTTGTTACATCGAGGACAACCGCCACTGACACGGAGCGGCGGCGATTCGGTTGGCGAGTGTTTACACCGCGGGTTATGAGGTTGTCAATTGGACCTTTTAGAAGAAGGTCATTCTTTTGGAGCACCGGACAGCGGTGCGTCCGATAATCACCGGAAGGTACTTAACGGCGCTGGATTGAGGGAGGTGCATCATGGTGAGAGGATTTTCGGTTTTGTGCGGAGCGTCGGTACTCAGTGCAGTTTTCTGCATGTTGATATCGGCGAATGGTCAAACGCAAAAGATGAAGCCGCCACCGTTGGTTCGCATCGCGGAGACTCGAGATCGATCTGGACCAGATTATTGCGTATAAGCAGGCGCTTTCAGACGAGATCGCGACTTCGATTCACGACGAACCGGGCGTGCTCATGCTGTATGCAGTTTCTGTGAAGGATCATCCCAGCCAGGTGAGAATCTTCGAGACGTACGCAGATCAATCGGCGTACGAATCACATCTACAGTCGCCGCACTTCAAGAAATACAAAGATGCGACGCATGGGATGGTGAAGTCTCTGAAACTCATCGAAACCGAGCCGATCATGTTGGCGGGGAAATAGCTTTTGCGACGCGCCCGTTGCAGTTGGTGTGACGCGGACGGAGTGACGCGGATTACTGCTCCGATTCGCTTTTGGCTTCGCTGGAATCGGATGCTGTTGTCGGTTCCGGTTGTGAGGCTGAGGCCTGAGTCGGCGTAGAGATGCTAAGGTTCGACGCGATCTCGCGCATGCGATCGCGCAGCGCGTCGCCCATGTCGGCGAAAACCTTGGTGAAGGTCTCGCGCAGTTTCTCTTCAGCGCCTGCCGTAACGCGGGTGACGGAATCGCGCGACTGGTGATCGAAAGATGTAACCGTCGCGAGCATCCATTGATTGGAGACGTTATCGAGCCGGTCGCGGAATTGCGTGGCGGCCTGATCGCCGATGCGAGCGTATGAAGTTTGCAGCTCGTCCTGCTGCGCCGCAGTCATTGCCTTCCACGATTCGATCACCGGACGGAAGCCTGCCTGGACGCGCTCGTTCGCTTCGGCGACGCCGGCTTCGATCGTTCCGTGGAGGGAGTCCTGGAAGCGGTGGAGAAAGTTCTCCTGTTCGACGGTGACGCGCTGCGCAAGTTCGGAATGCGCCGTGTCGATCAGGGAACGCGTTTCGGACGTTGAGCGCTTCAGTTCGGCTTCGAAGCCATCGAGATCGCGGCGCGCGTGCTGCTGAATCTCATCGATGAATGCGGCAGTGGTCGTTTCGGCGGCTTCGGAGAAGAGCGAACGTGCACGCTCGAATGCTTCCGAGACCACGTCGGCCATCTGCGTCTGCGCGTAGGCGACGAAGTTGCGGCTCGACTGATCGAGTTCGCCGGAAAACTCGTTCGCAACGGTGCCGGCTTGTTCGCGTAACTGCTTCGCTGCTTGCTCGCCAGCCTTTTCGGCGGCGGCTTGCGTTTGGTTTTGCGCGCGCTTTTCGTACCATTCCGCCGACTTATTCAGATCTTCGACCGTCTTCTGTTTGAGATCTTCCAGGCGCATCTCGAAATCGGACATGCCGCGAGAGGTGACACTATCGGTGGTGACGCGGAGGATTTCTTCAATGCCGCCGAGATTGGAGTGGAATTGCTGCAAGGCTTCGGCGAAGGCATCGTCGGTGCTGGAACGAATCCGATCCTGATGGAGTGAAAGCGCCGCATCCAACAGCGAGCGGCCGCCCGCGAGGCGCTGCATCGCTTCGTCTGCTTGCTGAACCTGCGGCTGTACCGCGGTTTCGATCTGCTCGGAGAACCGCTCGATTGCGCGGCGGCTCGATTCGTCGAATGCGGTGTGAATGCGCCGGTTGATATCTTCGAGCACGGATTCGGAATGGCGATGCAGTTCGTTGCGGTGAAGATTTAGAACGTCGTCGGCCTGTGATTGGAAATTCGTCAACGCGTGCTGCTGCACGGTTTCAAGGCGCGCGGCGAGTTGGTCGAGACGATCGGCGGTTTCGGTAGCCCGATTTGCGGCGGCTTCAGCGCGTTCGGTTTGGCTCTGGAGCAATTCGCGCGCAATCTGCGCTTGGCGATCGGCCTTTTCGGCGTGGTCGGTCGCGGTCGTGCGCAGATTCGCGAGGTGGTAGTCGGATTCCTGATGGAAGGCGGACAGCAATGCGTTGGCGCGTTCGGTCGCCGTCGCTGCGGCGACTTCTTGAGCAGAGGCGAGTCCCGCGTCAACGGCAGCTCGCCAGCGATGCTGCGCCGCTTCGACTTCGGCGCCGAGGTCGCTGCGCCACTTTTCGAGCGCGGCGGCCAGCGTGGCTTCAGCCTTTTGCTGCGTGTCGTTCGCGGCGAAAGTCAGGTTCTCGCGATTCGTGCTGAGCAGTCGTTCGCGTTGGGCGGCGACTTCGGCGACGAGCTTTTGCAGCGCATCGGATTGCGCGGCAATGTGTTGGTCGGCTTGCTCGGAGGCGGACAAAAGGCGTGCGGTCGTTTCTTCCGCTTGCTGGCAAACTTCGCTCAACGTTTCGGCGGCGCTGGTGAGCTGTTCGGCGTGCGCGGCGCGCTGCGCGCGACCCTCATCGGTCAGGTGCGAGGTCAAGTTGCGCGTTACCTCTTCGAGTTGGGGCGCGAGGCGCTTCGGCAATTCTTCCTGGAGCGCGTTCGCTGCGGCGTCGTGCGCTTCTCGGCTGCGGGTTTGCGATTCTTCCTGAATTCGTTCCACTGCGGCTGCAATGTCGCGCTGCAAGCTGTCGCGCGACTCCTCTACTTTTTTCTCCCACTGTTCTGCGCTTGCGGTGCGTTCCGTACTGACTGCCTGCGAAGCAGCCTCTCGCGCTGCGGCCGCGATCTGTTGCCGTGCCTCGGCGAGCAACCGCGTGACATGGCGCGCGAGCTGAAGCGACGCGTCGGTCGTGCTTGCCGGAGAAGGGAAGACGCGAACGTTGTCGGGATTCGTTGGCCCGGAAGCACTTGCGGAGGCCGATGCGTCAGAGTCGGTGAGCGAAACGTGGAACTCAGTCTCAGACGCTTCCGCGGGCGGTAGCGGGGGTGGCGCGAGCGGCGGCAATGGAAGATCGATGTGAGAGGTTGTGTGTGCGCCGATTGTAGCTGCGGCAGATTCTGCGGCTGCGACGTCGGATTGAGCGAACCAATCTTCGGGCGGAAACGCGATACCCCAAACATTACCGGGAGCTTCGAGCTCCAGCGCGACCTGGAAAAGTTGGCGAACGGTGCGAGGTCGCTGAATCCACGCAACTCGACCCCGAACGGTGCGCGGCAGTTCGCCTTCCTGCGGATTCGGAACTTCGAGCTTCACCCACATGTTCTTGAGGACGTAGTGCTTCGACTGATACCGGCAGCCGTGGCAGTTCAATATTAAGGATGACGTGCGCTCCATAAAGGGGCGGCCGAGGGCATCGACGCCGGTCACCTGGAGCGGGACGGCTTGAACGATGCGCGTGCTGCGTCGTTTGCGGAGTTCGGAAGTCGGGTTCACTGCAGTCTCAGGCGCCATTTCGGTCGTTTCACCGGCAATATTTCCGCCAAGGTCTTCCATGTGGGGACCCGCCGTGTTGAATTTTGTGCTGCTCAAAATGCGATCAAATGCGTTTTGCTTCTTGAGCGTTCCGTGCGGGGGACGGGTGTGCGCCGCTCAGGAAATTCCAAAACTCTTTCGCGACCCAGATGGGTCCAACGAGCAGATAGATCGGTCCCTGGAAGAATGCCGGATGATTGCCTTCAATGCGATGACCCAGGAACAGAAAAATCCAGCCGCCGAAAAACAGAATAGCGCCCAGAATCCACTTCGTCAGAAACAAAAGAATGATGCCAGCGAAAATTATCGGAATGCCGACGCCGTGCAGAAACTTGTTCCAGGCGGACATGTGCTCATGATCGTACCGTTTCATGTAGCTGGCCAGACCTGGCATAGCCGGAACTCCGCGTGGGGACGCTGGCTGCGGAAGTACACTCTATACCGAAACGAGGGAAAATTCTAGGCGAGGGAGCCTTGGAAAAGTGCGATTTTTTGCGTCGGGGCGACCCAAAAAACTCTGCCGGCATTCATCGAATTGGATTGCGCCCGGCGTCGCAATGAACTAGCGATTCGCCGGGAATTGCGAAGGGCGCGGCGATTACAGTTCGCGGCGGCCCTCCATGGCTTTCATCATGGTGACTTCGTCGGCGTATTCGAGATCGGCGCCGACGGGAATCCCTACGCCGATGCGTGAGACGCGAACGCCCAGTGGTTTCAGCAATTTAGAAAGATAGACGGCGGTGGCTTCGCCTTCGGCGGTGGGATTCGTCACCATGATGATTTCTTCGACGGTGCCTTCTTTCAGACGCTCGATGAGAGTTTTGATGTGTAGTTGCTCGGGGCCGCGACCTTGTAGCGGAGACAGAGAGCCGCCGAGAACGTGGTACATGCCGCTATAAGTGCGCGTTTTTTCAATCGCGAGAATATTGTGGGCCTCTTCGACGACGCAGATCGTTTTGTGATTGCGGGTCGGCCCGATGCAATAGAGGCATGGGCTCGTGTCGGTGATGTTGTGGCAGGTGGCGCACTCGCGAATTTTTTCCTTGGCGTCGCGAATGGCGTCGGAGAGAGCCATGGCTTCTTCCGAACTGGCGCGTAAAAGATGGAACGCGAGGCGCTGCGCGGTTTTTTGTCCGATGCCGGGAAGATGTTTCAGAGCGTCGATCAGTCGTTCAACGGGGGCGGCAAAATCAGGCATGACTGATGTGTAGCATAGGGAAGGATTTGGCGCAAATTGGTCGGCGGTCGACAAGGCTTTTCGAATGCATACGCGATTCGGAAGTGTTGTTTTGAAATTCGAATGCTGGATCCGAGCGATTCTTAAGCGGGCCTGGGGCGCGTCTAGAAGAGGCCGGGAATTTTCAGGCCGGGAATGCCGGGGATGGTGCCGGAGAGATTCTTCATTTGATTCGAGAGTTCGTCGTCAACGCGGCGCGACGCTTCGTTGACCGCGGCGCGAATCAGGTCCTGTAACATTTCCTGATCTTTGCTCGCGAAAACTTCGCTTTCGATGCGGACGTCTACCAACTGCTTCTGGCCGTTCATACGCACCACAACCATGCCGCCGCCTGCGGAGGCCTCCACAGCAACGGCGTTCACCTGACGTTGAAGATCGTCCTGAACCTGTTTCAAGCGGGAGAGCATCTGTTGGAGGGCGTTGACTTCCATCAGGATTCCTCTTGGTTGCGCTTCACTTCGGTGATCTTACCACCGAAGCGCTGCATCATCGACTTCACTAACGGATCGCGCTCGAACTGGTCACGCAAATCCTGCGACGCCGGTCCGCGTGAAGCTGAAACAGCGGGTCGCTGCAACCGACTCCAGTTTAGCACAGACACGCACGGGCCGGCCGAGCACCTTGCTCGAGATGCCACGGATTTTTTCCAGCGAGTCGCGGCCTTCGATCATTTCGGCGTAGGTGCGGGCGGAAGTCGGAAAATAAATTCGAAGTTCGGCGCCTTCGAGTTCCCAACGGTGGCCGTGCTCGAGAAGTTCACCGAGAAATTTTTGTTGCGATTGAATTGCGGATTTTATTTCGGCGACTTGTTCTTCGGAGAGGCCGGTCGTCGCGGATTTCGCGGAGCTGTCGGAAGAAGCCGACTCTTCCAAATCTTCAGCGGGAATTGTCGCGACAGCGGGACGCGTCGCAACAGGGGCCGGTGCAGGAGCCGCGGATGCGGCGAAGATCGAAGAAGACGAAGACTGTGGCGCACGCTCGACCGGACGGAAGGGAACTGGCTGCGGTGACGACGAAGCACCTGCAGCTGCGGCGGATGTGCGAGGTGGCGGCGCGAAAGGTGACGGAGACGCGAGCGACGAAGGAAGTTCGCGCCTGGGTGCCGTTGACGAGGCAGGCGGCGGTGCTGCGCTCCGCGTGGGCCGCCACTCGAAGCCGCGGGCGCGCCGCCCCGAACTTCTGCCATCAATTCTTCGAGCGGCGCAAGTCTCGCGGCATTGATGAGCCGCAGCAGACCCATTTCGAGATGAACGCGCGGATCGAGCTTGCGGCGGAGATCTTCGTCGGTCTGCAGCAATATCCGGAAAAAGCGCGTGAGATCCTCTTCGGTGAAGAGCGCGGCGGCGCGTGCGAGCGCGGGACGTTGATCCGGTGTTGCGGCGATCAAGTCGGAGTCGGCGCCGCAGACGCGAGCGACGAGCAGGTTGCGGATGTGGCGAACCGCTTCGCGGCAGAAGTGCTGGAGATTGCGGCCTTCTTTTTGAAAGCTGTGCACGAGCGCGAGAACTCGATCAGCCGAACCTGCGGCAATGGCATTTACAAGTTCTTCGAGCGCGTCTTCGGGAACGACGCCAAGGAGTTCGCGCACTTCCTTCGCGGGAATGATGTCGCCGCAATAGGCGCGCGCTTGTTCCAGCAAAGACAACGCATCGCGCATGCTGCCTTCGGCCATCCGAGCGATGACAGCGAGGGCGCCAGCTTCGATCTGGAGATTTTCTTTGCCGGCGATTTCTTCGAGGCGAGCCGTGATTTCAGCAAACGTAAGCGCGCGGAAATGGAAATGTTGCGAGCGCGAGCGAATCGTATCGACGAGATTTTCGGGCTCGGTCGTCGCCATCACAAAGACGACGCGATCGGGAGGTTCCTCGAGCGTCTTGAGCAACGCGTTGGAGGCTTCGCCGGTCAGCATGTGCGCTTCGTCGAGGATTACGACTTTGTTGCGCGAACCGGCGGGCGCGTAGCGGACCATTTCGCGGAGTTCGCGAATCTGGTCGATGCCCCGGTTGGAGGCCGCATCGATTTCAATAACGTCGAGCGAAGAACCTATAGCGATTTCTTTGCACGAATCACACTCACCGCAAGGATCGGGAGTGGGGCCATGAACGCAATTCAGCGCTTTGGCGAGGATGCGCGCCGCGGTCGTCTTGCCGACACCGCGCGCGCCCGAAAAAATGTAGGCGTGCGCTACGCGATCGTTGCGGATGGCGTTGGCTAAGGTCTCGGTTACGTGCGTCTGGCCGGTGAGGTCACGAAAGGTTTGAGGTCGCCACTTGCGGGCAATGACTTGATAGGCCATTCGTTTTTGATGAGGTCCGAGAAATTCGGATTGCGATATTCACGCTCGTCGATTTTCGTTTACTGCCCGTTCAAGGAACCTCGGGTGATCTGCGGCACCCGAGGCGATCCCGATACCGTTGCTCCCTTCCGGGCCTGGCGGGGTTCGCGGGACCTCGTTGCACAGAGCCCGAAGCTCCATGAGCGGGCAGTCGCGAAGAGCGATGAGCGCGAATGCGAATTCAGTTTAGCACAGAGGCGCGAAGCGCAAAATTTGAACGCAACGTAGGTGCGCTAGAGATGATTGGCGTTTTGGATCGTTGCGGTCGGGTTTCATTTCGACCATGTGCTTGTGCCGCGTTTGGCTGGTGCGTGGTTCAGAGCGGCGGGCGGCCAGAAGCCGGCGGTGACTTAGTGCGCTGACTCTCCTTGAGCGGCGGCGCGCGTCGACAACTCCTCCGCGGTCAGATCCTCCGTGTACGTCGCGATGTACCAGTGGTTGCCCCAATCATCTACAAGCCCGGCGCTGCGTTCGCCGTAGAACTGATCCGTTGGCTGGCTGAGAGATTTTGCTCCGGCGGCGATCGCGCGCTTGTACATCGCATCGACGTCCGGAATGTAGACATGGAGCGTCATCGGCATCGATCGCTTATCGACGGCCTCGCCCATTTCGATGATGGTGTCGCCGAGAGTCATCGAAGCGTGAGCGACCGAACCGTCTTCGCGCTTCATCACCTCACGCCGCTGAGCGCCAAAGGCCTGCTCGAGAAAGTCGAGGAAGCGCGCGACGCCGGGAATGACGAAATACGGAGTGACGGTGTGAAATCCCTCCGGCATGTGACTCTTGCTTTTGGCCATGTTGAGTTCTCCTCGGGGTTGGCGATTGATTTTGTCGCACGCGACCACAATGATGTAATCCGGTGGAAGCCGTATTGTAAAAAACTGACCCTGTACGCGGAGCCGTCCCGCACCCAGCTTAAAGAGCTGACTGCTTCCGCGTCCAAATTCCTACTCCAATGGAGTGGACACTTGCGCACAGGGAGCGAAGATTCGGTAGCCCGCGATAATCTGTGCTATACTTCACTTGCGCTTAATACCGCGGTTGTGCAGTGCGGCTGCTCTAGGATCTGTAACGCAGTACCAAGAATACCCGCCTCCAGTTTCCTCCGTTCGTCTTAGGTGTAATCAATCAGACTGGCGATGAATTTGCCGAGTCGCATTCCGCTCTAAGTGTGTGCGCCGCTACTGTTCCGCCAGCAAGAAAGTCATATCGAATGCTAAGTTTTTCAGAATCAATCATTTCCGCCTATACCAAGGAGCGGCTCGCGTCGGCTCGTTTTACGACGCCTACTCCGGTGCAGGCTGCCACGATTCCCCAAGCGCTTGAGGGCAAAGATGTTCTCGCCACGGCGCAGACCGGAACGGGCAAAACGCTCGCGTTTTTGATCCCCGTGATGGAGCGACTGCTCCAGGGCAACACGCCCGGGATCGCCGCGCTCGTTCTCGTGCCGACCCGCGAACTCGCGATGCAGGTCGTCGAACAATACAATTTGCTGCGCGGGAAGCAGTTGACCCAGGCAGCGTGCGTCGTTGGAGGAATGGGCGAGGGCGGGCAACTCAGCGCGATTCGTCGTGGTGCCCGGCTTGTCGTTGCGACTCCCGGCCGGCTTGAAGATTTTCTGGACCGCAAGCTGTTCCACCTCCGCGATCTGCGCATTTTGGTCCTCGATGAAGCGGACCGGATGCTCGACATGGGATTTTTGCCGGCGTTGAAGCGCATCGCCGCGGCGTTGCCGAAGGAACGTCAGACCATGTGTTTCTCGGCGACGATGGAAGCCTCGGTCGCGCATCTCGTGAAAGACTACATGCGCAACCCGGTGCGACTCGCATTCGGTTCGACGCTGAAGCCTTCCGAGAATGTGCGGATGCAAGCGTTTGAAGTTTCGACCGATCGTAAACAGATGACGCTGAATCGCTTGCTGGCGAAAGAAACCGGGCGCTGCCTGGTGTTCGCTCGCACGAAACGGGCGACCGATCGAATTTGCAAGAATCTCAACCGCGACGGATTTTCGGCGGCGATGATCCACGGAGATCGTTCGCAGTCACAGCGGAATTCGGCGCTTGCGGGATTTCAGCAAGGGCGCTTCCGCGTTCTCGTCGCAACCGACGTCGCGTCGCGCGGCATTCACGTGCAAGACGTCGCGCATGTGATCAACTTTGATTTGCCGGAGATCGCGGAGAATTTTATCCACCGCGTGGGCCGGACAGGACGCGCTGGGAAGCACGGCGTGGCCTCGACGTTGTTCACCCGCGAGCAGCGGTCGGAACTCTTTCAAATGGAGCGAACGTTGGGCATCAAGATGGAGCGCTTGCGCGCGGAGGACGGCGTGTCGGTGCCAGCTGCCGAACAAACCGGGAAGTTGCCCGAGTATCGCGACGAGCGGCCTGCGCACAGTGGCCACAGCTTTGGTGCGCGCCACAAGTCCAACCATGGTTCAGGGCGTGATTCGCGTCGCGACTCGCGGCATTACGCCGCGGCGAGCGGTGTCGAGCCAGTTGCGGCTCGGTCCAGCATGGTTCGGTTGCCGGGCGAAGTGTTTCAGGTCGAAGCCGACTAATATCGTTTCGTTCGTTCAAGGAATCGGAGGCAAGATGCGGGTCACCGTGTCTTGCCTTTTGTTTTTGAGGGTCAATGAGTGGCGTGGGCGTGTTGCTTCCGTCCTTAGGTCGGCCTTTCTTGCCCGCCGCACGGAGACCGGCGTGTATATTTTCATCGTGGTGTAGTTGCACGCGGTGTGTCTGCCCGAAAGGAAATTCCGACTGTGGAACCGATTTCCCACTTTTTTTATTCCGACCGCTTAAAACTGCAGTTCTGGGATTACGGCCAGGATGGAAAACCGTCGCTGGTGTTGGTCCACGGCGCGCTGGACCACGCGCGCAACTGGGATTGGGTGGCGCAAGAATTGTCTCGCGACTATCACGTCTTTGCGCTCGATTTGCGCGGGCATGGGAACAGTGCGTGGGCTCCGGGCGCGGCGTATACCGTCGCCGAGCATGTGCTCGACCTGTCGGCGCTGCTTGATGTCATCAACGATTTTCCGATTCGCTTGATCGGCCATTCTTTGGGCGGCGGGATCGCGCTGCACTATACCGGAGTCTATCCGCAACGCGTCCAGAAGCTGGTTTCGATCGAGGGGATGGGATTTCCGCGCGAGCATCCGATGCATGGGCCGGCGTCGGAACGCGCGCGGCAGTGGATCGAAAATATTCGCGACATGGAGAAGCGGCGGCCGAAGCCGTACCCGAGCTTGGCGGCCGCCATGGCCCGCATGCAGGAAGTCAATCCCCGGCTGAGCGACGACGTGGCGCGGCACCTGACGCTGCACGGGACAAACTGGGAGTCGGACGGATCGCTGCTCTGGAAATTCGACAATTTTGCGCGTGTGTTCGCGCCGTACGGGCACAACATCGCGGATTCGGTCGAGATCCTGGGGCAGATTTCGTGTCCTACTTTGTTTTTCTGGGGGCTCGAGAGCTTTTTGCCGGTGCCCGAAGATGATCCGCGGTTTCTGGCCGTGCGGAACCGCAGGCTGGTAAAGGTGCCAGGGGCGGGGCACTGGGTGCATCACGACGCGCTGCCGTTGTTTTTAAAAGAGACTTCGGCGTTTCTCAAGGATTGAAGACGATTCAGAACGGAAGAGAACGGCTGGCCGAATTTTTTCGGCCAGCCGTTCTTTTTTTCAATGCACTCACCGTCGGGATTGCGCCCGGTATCAATCCGGGTGGTCGTGGCGCCAGGCCCAGTATTCCTCTTGCTCTTTTTTCTTGGACTTCGCGTACTCGTGGTCCTTGCGGTGTTTTTCGGCAAGGAAACGACCCCACGCAGCTTGCTCGTGCTCGTCCCACTTGCGGTCATGGTGATCGCGATCGTCTTGGGCCGCAGCCGATGCCGGCGGAGCAGCGACAAGAGCGACACCGAGCGGAGCGATCAGGACTCCGGTCAGAAGAAGCGAGGCGATATGCTTATGCGTTTTTTGGAATTTATGCATGCAGATCCTCCGGCTGCATAAGAACAGAGAGCGCGTGCGGCGAGCCATACGGCGACTTGCTGATGCGGCTGGCGGAGTTGGTGTACAAGGCATAGGGAATCTTTTTGCGGCGTCGGCGGGAACTTTTTTGGCGCTTGAAGGAACGGCGTGAAATCGAAATCGATTCGGCGTAGCATGCCGCTATGACAAAACACCTTGATTGTTCGCCGCATGGCAAATCCACAGCCTCGGAAACCGTTTCAGCGATCCCTCGCCGGTCGTTTTTGGCGATGTCGGCGATTTTGCCGTTCGCGATGCGAGGCGTCGGCTCGCCGGCGCCGAAGTCGGCGATTCCCGTGGGGCTCGAGTTGTATTCAGTGCGCGAGGGATTGAAGAAAGACCTCGACGGCACGGTGAAAGCCGTCGCGGGACTTGGCTACCAGTGCGTCGAATTCTACGCGCCTTACTGGGACTGGACCGAGCAACAGACCAAGGATATGCGTAAGCTGCTCGACGATCTCGGCGTGAAATGCTACTCGACGCACAATGCGTCGTCGAACGTGACCAGGGAAAATATCGGCAAGACGCGCGACCGCTGCGCGATTCTTGGCTGCAAATACGTGGTCGTGGCTTCGACAAACAATGAAGGGCAGGGAATCGACGGCTGGCGGAAGTTTGCCGATGTGCTGAACCAAGCGAACGAGGAGTTGGCAAACGCGAAGATGCACTCGGGGTATCACAATCACAAAACGGAGTTTGTGCCGATCGACAACGTTCGGCCGATCGAAGTGCTGGCCAAGAACACGAAGCCAACCGTGATGCTCCAGTTGGATATCGGCACGTGTCTCGAAGCAGGCGCAGATCCTGTGGCTTGGATCAAGGCGAATCCCGGCCGCATTCGATCGATCCACTGTAAGGATTGGTCGCCCGACGCCGGCAAAGGGTATACGGTGCTCTTTGGGGAAGGCGTGGCAAACTGGAAAGCCATTTTCGAGGCAGCGGAGCACGGCGGTGGCGTCGAATATTATTTGATCGAACAGGAAGGTTCGAGAATGTCGGAACTGGACACGGCGCAGGAGTGCTTGAAGACGTACCGCAAGATGCGCGGCTAGATTCGAAACTCGAAACTCTTCTTCTGTGGTTGTTGTTTCCAGACTGTGGATCGCGAGTAG
The DNA here is from genome assembly GCA_963785605.1 of uncultured Acidobacteriota bacterium. Taxonomy (GTDB): domain Bacteria; phylum Acidobacteriota; class Terriglobia; order Acidiferrales; family UBA7541; genus Acidiferrum. Next base: position 605,626 of record CAWAWE010000002.1, read on the forward strand.
CAACCTGTGAGTCGCAGCTTGTGCGATCGGCCCGAATTTAGATTTCCGGTTTCTGCAGGGAGGAAAGAGCGCCGCGCAACAACTACGGGGACGTCACACGGCGCTCGGGGGTTTTGGCTAGTGGGTAGTGGGTTCGCTGAGGTAGTACGGTTGGTGGGAATTTTTTCACCGCCGGAGGCCGGGATAATCCGCCTGCGCTCTGGTCAGCAAAAATCCTTTCGAAAGTAAAATTCAAAAATCCGTCTGACTCGTTGCCATTCTCTTCGCGGCGCAAGTTCTATCGGCACTGCGATTCGCGCTGCTAAGGAACTTCTTAGCCCTGCTTACTGCGTCGTTCTCAGTGCATGTACTAATTGCAGGGCGGGTGCCAAAGTCTGCGTCGTGCAAGTCCTGTGTTTTCGCATGCTGGTTCCGAAACCGAAGTCCATTCCTGCACCGCCCTGAAAAAATCGTTCCAGTGCGGAACAACGTGCTAGGCGATCGCCGTGCCAGCACGCCCGCCCTTGCGTTCCGCGACGCCATCACGTTTCAGATAGCGGTACAGGCTTGTCCGGCCGATGCCAAGGATGTGCGCCGCCCGCAGGCGATTCCCCTGGCACATGTCGAGCACCCGCTGCATGTGGATCTTGCGGACTTCCTCTAACGAGAGCGGCCGCCAATCATCGCCGGAAGAGGCCTGTGGCGCGTGATGATGCTGCATGTGTTCGGGAAGATCGGCGATGTCGATAAAGTCGCCGGTGGCCGTGATGCAGGCGCTCGAAATGACGTTCTCAAGCTCGCGGACGTTCCCCGGCCAAGGGTGTTGCAGCAACACCGACTGCGCCCTGCGCGAGAGGCCTGGGATTTTCTTGCCGTATGCCTCGTTGTATTTCTTTAAGAAATATTGAACCAGGAGCGGAACGTCTTCCGACCTCTCGCTCAACGGCGGAATGCGAATCTGGATCGAATTCAGCCGGTAAAAAAGATCTTCCCGGAAGCGCCCGGCCAGAACTTCAGCGCGGAGATCGCGATTCGTGGCCGCGATCAGGTGCACGTTGATCTGTTTCACTTCAGGCGACCCGACCCGCTGAATCTCGCGGTTTTGGATCACGCGCAACAGCTTGGCCTGCATCGCCATCGAAGTCTCGCCGATCTCATCGAGAAACACGGTGCCGCCGTTCGCGTATTCGAACAAGCCCGGCCGGGTGTCGGTCGCTCCGGTGAACGACCCTCTGTACATGCCCGAAAAGTTGGCTCTCCAGCAGCGTATCCACGAGCGCCGAGCAGTTGCACACCGCCAAACGTTGGGTGCTGACCGGGCTGAGCTGATGAATGGCCCGTGCAACCAGTTCTTTTCCGGTACCCGTTTGACCCACAACGAGTACGTTGGTGTAGTGCCGCGCCACCTTGCGCGCAAAATCAAACACTTCCAACATCGCCGGGCTCTTCCCCACGATGCCGTGAAACTCAAGATCCTTTAACAATTGTTCTTCGAGCGCGCGCACCCGGCGGCGCTGGTCGTACAGCGCCGAAACGTCGTCCAGCGCCCGCTTTAGGCGCGAGCGATCAACCGGCTTCGGCAAAAAGTCGCTGGCCCCCCGCCGGATCGCCTCCAGCGCGGAGTCCAGCGTATAGTGCCGGGTCATCACGATGACATGCACGCCCGGATCGACGCGCAGCACCCGGTCCAGAAAGTCGTACCCAAACGGGCCGGCGTCGCTCAAGTCGGCCAGCAACAGCCGGCTGCGACCGTCGCGCACGCAGTTGAGCGCTTCGTCCGAATGCGACGTTCGAACAGACTCGTATCCCAGTTCGTCGATGAGCGCCGTCAGAGCGTCGAGCTGCTCCGGATCTTCGTCCAGAACGCAAGGCGTTAGCGTTCCTCTCGCGGGCGGAGTCTCAACACTCTTAATCAGTACCTGAGCCACGCCGACGACGGCGCACCTTGAATGCCACCGCTCCACCCGCTCTGTCTCGCGGTATCCAATCGCAAACCCTTCTTCACAAATCTCAAAACGCTTGCATCTTCTATAGACTACGGGCCGTTACGGCGAAACGCCGCCTCCTCATCAATCGAAGTTGGGATGGTCCCGACGCGCCCGCAGATGCCGAATGAAGCCAGATTGAACCGCTGTTCCGTTTTGGTGCTCGCCGCGTTTCCCGAACAATATTCGCGGTCTGGGCAAAATTAGTTCACGCTCCCTCGAGCGACGCTCCGCGGGCTGACCGGGTGCAACCGGAACTGGTGTTGCCCATCCGGTGTTACGCACAAAAACTCGGTCTCGTAGGGCACGGACTGCGACCGATCCGTGGTCAGCGGCTGAATCAACCGCAAAAACACACCGAGCCGTCCGGTACTGCGCTGCTCAACGTGACATGTTTGCCGGAGTCTTCACTCCATTCGAGTTCCGACTTTTCGACGAAAAATGTTTGCGACTTGTCCCAACCTGAAACTTCCACGCGATACAAACCGGTGACTGAAAAACGGGCTGACAGGCTCATCCACAACCTCCGCACGCCGATAGTGCAGGCCGGTGGCCAGGCTTCCCGCGCAGCAGGTCGCGGAAAACACGGACGTTCGTTGTAGACGGTTAGCGTGTGCTTGTGCGCGTTCGAAACAAATCGTGTCCCACTGTGCGGGGTTGAACCACCTTCCCGCGAGCGGTCTAAAAATTCAGAAATGGCTGCGCAGGAACAGGTTCGTAGCGAAAGACTCAATCGGACCGTACAGATAGCGGAACGCCAACAGTCCAACTAAAAGCCCCAAACGCGCATAGCTGCTTTCACGCAGCCAGTCGAGATATCGTTGCGCGGTCGACTCGCTCATGAAGATCAAGATGCCGGTGCTGCCATCGAGCGGCGCCAAGGGCAACAGATTAAACGTGCCGAGTAATAGATTCAGGCTGAACGTCGCGTAGAGCGTGGCCACCAGGAAGCCGATTCCTTCTCCGGGCACCCGTAGCCACGCCAGCGTTCGAAGTCCGATCGCGCCGATGATCATCAGGATGAAATTGGCGGCGGGGCCCGCGAGCGCCATCAATCCGGCGCGTTTTGGATACCTGCGTTCCCAAGCCGGATCGAACGGTGCGCTGGCCCAACCGATCATCTGACCCATAAATAAAAACGCCGCGATGGGGATGATCACCATGCCCCAAAACTCGCGACGAATGTGCGGAATTGGATTGAGCGTGACCTGGCCATTCAGCGCCGCCGTCGAATCGCCGCCCCATTTTGCAACCAGCGCGTGCGAGGCTTCGTGGCAGGTGGTGGAGAAGAGAAAAACGATGTAATAGATGAAGCCGATGGTCAGAAATTGGGGCGTCAGCTCAGGCATCCGGGTACGGTAGATGTTCGCGCTCCGGTTTGCAAGTTGTGGAAAACGAAAATATTCTCATCGTACGCTGCTGGGCTTCGTCAACGCGCGATCAATTGACGATTTTTCTTGCGCCGTAATCGGCCTCGTTTCACCGCGTTGTAAATCTCCCAGCGTCAGGGGACCAATCGAAACGCGAATCAGGCGAAGTACCTCGATTCCCAGCGATTCGAACATGCGCCGGATCTGCCGGTTCTTCCCCTCGTCGAGCACGACTTCAATCCACGAATTCTTTTCACCGGCGCGCAGCCACGAAGCACGTTTCGCGGCGAGGACCTCCCCGCGATCTTCGACGCCGCTGTTTCAACGCCTCGAAAAGCCTCGTCATCTGCAATGGTGGCGATCTGTACATGGTAAATCTTGTCGAGATGCGACTCGGGCGCCGTGATTCGCGCGGCCCACTCCGGATCGTTCGTCATCAGCAGAAGTCCTTCGCTCGCTTTGTCGAGCCGGCCCACGGGTGCGACCCATCCACCGTCGGGACCTGTCAAAATTGTTCGGGAAGGGAATCGTAAACGGTCGCGCGCCCCTGCTCATCCGCCGCGGTCGTTACAACCCCTCGCTCTTTGTTGAGAACGAGATAGATTTTTTTTTTCGCGGCAGCCGGTTGATCGTCGATTTCAATGCGATCGACTCCCATCCGCACGGGAGCTTCGGGATTCCGCGTGATTGCTCCCGATAGATCGAACTCGTCCCGCCGCGATCCATTCGCACGCCTGCGAACGCGAGCAGATGCCCAACTTCGAAATCGCACGCGCGAGCCCGACGCGCCGTGCAGATACCATCCGAAGAGGAAGAGTTCTTCGAACGATGCGTGCCGCGTTGCTGTCGTCGCCGGCGCACAGCGACACTATACGACACCGCACTGACACAATCGTGCGCGGACGCCGTAAGTTGTTGAAATTGTATTGGTATTTGCGGAGAGGAAAAACGTCAGAAGAAGGAGAAGCGTCGCGTCCCAGCCCTACCGCCTCTTTCGAAGCGTACCACGCCGCTCCTCCTCCTCCAACTTTGCGAACTTGGTAGCCCGCAGGACGATACTCGCAACCCCGTTCCGCCGAATCCATACCCCGGATACGGTAGATACCCTCACACGAGCGATATCACCGCCACTGGCGAAATTTTCGAAAGTTGAATCAAGGGAACGGTCGCTCCGCCAGATTTTCACTAAGATCTCGGCCACAGCCCGGAAGGAAGAAGGCAAGAGACAACCATAGCTCTTCGGAAGAAAAAACATGGCGCACCCCGAGGGACTTGAACCCCCAACCCTCTGGTTCGAAGCCAGATGCTCTATCCAATTGAGCTAGGGGTGCGTCGTTTTTGTATTGTACCGCAAGGCCGCTGGTCGGCATGCGATTTCCGCCAGCCAGAACTCACAGAACCCTTAGTCACACCGACAGTTTCAATTCGCGGATCGCATCGCCTGCGCCGCTAAGATTCGCCAGCCGCATCTCGGAATATTTGCGCGATAGCAACACTCCCGGCGCCCCCGCCTGAAACGCCGCCGTGACCGCACCCCTCACGCTCTCCGGCGTGCACTTGCTGTTGCCTTTTTCCGTCGGAATATCGATGTCGATCCCCGGCCAGATCAGCGTCTTTGTTCCCTCTACGCCCGCCAGCGCCCGCTTCGTCTCACGAAATACGTAGTCCGACGAAAGCCCCGTATGCGGAATCTCCGCATAGCTGCGTTCTTTCAGATTCATCAGCGCATAATTCATTTCGATGATCGCCGGTTTCGACATATCGCCATAAATCGTCGATCCGATGTTGTCGGCATAAAGCGCCATCCGCTCCCCGCCGCAGTTGTTGTACATCACGACCTTGATGAAATCCGAGTGAATCGAAAGTGCGTGCAGATCCTGTTCCGCCCGGTAAATCGGATTAAACGAATTGTTGTGCCAGATATGCCAGCCCACCGGAATCGACGGCTTGGCATTTTTTACGGTCGTATAAACCGCGCCATACATCTCGCGCAGACTATCCGTCCAAAGCATTTCCCACGCCGCGAGTTCCGGATAGCGCAGCAATATCCGCCAAAATTCCGAATAGTACCCATCGACCGGCCGCTTCCCGGCGCGGCACGCGCGCACATATTTTTCGAGCTCGAGAAATCCTTCCTTCGCGCGCTCCGGACTCACCCCGCGCTCCTTCGCCTTCGCCTGGCAGAACTCGCAGAAACACGTCACCTCACCCGGATCGACCGGCGGCGTGTCGTGCGTCGCTCCGATGCTGTCGCACAGCGCGCCTTGCCGTTCCGAACCCCACATCAGCCCATCGATGTCATACGAACGCGCATAATCCTCAACGAGCCCCGTCAGAAAAGCTCGATACTCCGGATTGTTGACGCACAGCGTCTCTGCATTCCGCCCGTGCAGATCGCGCTCCTGCACTTTCTGGATATTCGGGAGATCTTTCCGAAAAACGTCTTCCAGCCAACAAATCACCTTCATGCCGCGTTTTTTCGCCGCTGGAATGACTTCCGCAAGGATGTCGAGACCGCCGTGATCCGGCGCCCGCATATCTTTCAGCACCGTGTTCTTGTAGAACTCCGGATGCGGCGTCGCAAAATTCCCGCCGTGAAAATTGAGATCGTATTCCTGCTTGCCGTGATCCGGCAGCGGTTGCCCGGGAATTTGCCGCCCGGCAATGCCGCGTCCATAGGTAAAGACCGCGAGAAATAGCGTGTTGACGCTCCCGCGTTCTTGAAGAATGTCGAGCACTTTCTCAGTGCCCTCATCGACGAATGAAATCGCTCCGACCTGAATGCCGATCATCTTTTTCGACTCGCCGGGAAAGGCGATCGACGGCACCGCCAGCGCCGCACCCGCCCCCGCGGTAAGTTTTACGAATTCGCGCCGATTCAGCTCGGGTTTCAGCACAGACGAATCCTTTCGAATGTTTTGGACCAGCGGAGAACGCAACTAACTCTATACCGCTTGGCGCAGATTTTTACGCAGCGTCAGGCTGCCGTCCTCATTCAATTTCTGATGGCACGCCCAGCGTACCGGATACCGCATGCCTTTCACTTCAATCTCAGCGCGAAGCTTCAGCCCTTCAAACTTGGTTCCTTGCGGCAATACGAGCTGTGCTTGCCGAATTTTCCCCGGCAGCGGATACCCTGCATCGAGACATCCGCTTTGCAGTACCTTCCCATCCGTGCTCTCCACCGTGACCCGCAAAACGCCCGGCACTCCAGCAATCCCATCATTCGCGAGACCGATGATCAAGCCGAGATACCCCGTCTCCTCGTAGCTCCAAATGAACGACGGACGCACCCGATAGCCGATACGCCGGTTAATGCGATCGAACGCCGCCGGATATGCCTGATAGTACGTCTGCAAATTCTTCGCGTTGATCTGATGGAAATTCCACAGCGACCAATAGTTCGCTCCAACATCGATCACATGCGAAATCATATTTTCCGCGGGAGATATTCCCTCGATCGACGCCGATGCATCGGGCGGTTTTCCCGGCAGCCCTTGTTCGAGCAGCGCCGCGATCCACGGCGGACGATTGCTCAACGCTTCGATCTGCTCGTTCTCGATGTATATCGTGTCGCTGCGAATCCAGTTATTGCTGCGCACGCCGCGATCCAGCATCTCGGAGTTGCCCACTCGGCTGAAGTCCGGTTGCGTGTTCGTTAGCAGCGGCGTCTTTTTGAAATTTTCAATCTGCACTTCCATCATGCGAATCCACGTCCGCTCGGCCGTCTGATAATCGGGAAACGGATTGTTCGCGAACGGCCACGTGTGCCCCTCGCCCCAGAATCCATACATGAACGTGTCGATGAATTCGATCTGCGGATTGCCGTCAAATTCCGCCGCCAGTTCGCCAACGAGATCGGCGAACGCATTCTGAAAAATAGGATCGTCGTAGCGCGGCTGATATTTCGAATGCGGGTTCTCGATATAGCGTTTCGCCGAACGCGCTTCCGATTGATCCTTGAGGATCAGATCGACCTTCGGCACCTTTTCCAGTACGAAATCGGGTAGTGCCGCCGAATGCGTGTAATCGGGTGCGCACATCTGAATGCGCAGCCCGATGCGCTTATCATTTTTCTTCGCGAGATCGAAGACCAGCTTGAGATAGTCCGGCAACACCAGCTTGCCGGGGCGCGGCTGCACTTCGCGCCACGTCGGCCGGATATAAAGCTGCTGCCCCAGCGGAAACTTTACGAGGTCTTCGATCGCCTGCGGAATATTGTCGGACTTGATCTCGTCCGTGCCGGAATCCGCGGTGATGTAAGTGACCAGCCCTTTGCCGTAATTGGGAACGACGTCGTCGGTCGGCGTCGTCGTCATCACGACGTCATCGGTGGGAATAATCGCCGTCGGCGCATACTGCGGGAAAGGGCCCTGGTTCAGCCGATCCGACACTTTTGGGCCAGCGCCAAAATCATACTTGCCCCAGTTGTGCGCCGGGACATCCGCCTTGGCTGATTTAGCTGCCGCGCCCGCTGTTGCCGCCAAAAGCGCGCTGTTTCTTAGAAATTCTCGTCGCTGCATTCGGATTCTCCACTCGGAAACGGAGAGACCATAGCACAGTGAGAGAAACAGAAGGAAAGAAAACGTAACGAAAAGAAACAAGACATAACAGGCGCTCCGTCCGGCTTCCGCCGGTGCGTGCGCTGTTGCCGATCTGTAGTTGGTTTTCCGCGGTAGCTAGACCGATTCCGCAGGCGCCGCCGCGACGTCGAAAATAAGTTTTTGGGCGCCGAGAACCGGATGCGTGGCCGTCAGAGTTACGCTGCCGGCCTCTTCCTTGGCGCGAATCCACACTGCTCCGGTGCCGCCGATCAGCGCAAACGGATTGTCGCCGATGAGTTCCGCCGGGCCTTCGAGCTGAAACTTGACTGGATCATTGGCGAATGGGCGAATCGCACCGAACTCATCCGTCACACGCAATACCACGCGTGTCGAATCCGCTCCATCGGCGAATAGTTTTGTATCGTCCGGAGCCAGCGTGAACTTCTGATCGACGCCGCGCCCGGACATCGTCTTCTCGATGACTTTCTTTCCACCGATGTAGCCTTCAATTCGCAGATCGCCCCAGTTGCCCACAGCGTCGCCCAATTCCGCAACGAATGGCGCATATTTCAAATTCTTGAACTCAGTTCGGTTCGGATCAACCTGGGCCACCATCTTTTGTCCGATATAAAACTTCAGTTGCTCGCAGTTCGAGCATACCCACGCCTTTGTAAAGCCGATCGACTCGTCGCCGCGCGCCCAGTGAAACGCCGGCTCCAGCACAACTTCTTCCGCCGGGTCGCATTGCGATTTGTAAAAACCGGCGGCCGATTTCGGCTCGCGAAACATATCCGTCACGCCGTGGTAGCAAATCCGATCGCCGGTCCCGAAGTCCGCATGCGTGTTGTAATCGAACGCGCACCAGCCAATGCCGCCGGCATATTGCGGATTCGACGCGAGCTGATCGTGAATGCGCGCATGACGCAGCATGTGTTCCTGAATCCGCTCAACCTGATCGATCGTCTTCGTCGGATAGGTATGCCCGACGAACTCGGTGTTCAGATAACGAGGATGATTTGGCGGCTTTAACGGGAAGCCGAAGTCATTCATCGTGAAAACGTCTTCTAGAAACTCCGACGATTGAAAATATCGAATCCCGCCCGTCTGCCGCGTCGGATCGAGCTTGTGCGACATCGCATTCGTCCGCACATAGAAATCGTGATTGTCTTTCGACTCGTTAATGCGCACGCCCCACAAAATAATGCTCGGGTGATTCCAGTCGCGCCGAATCATCCGCGAAACGTTATCGACCGAAATGTCCTGCCACGGCAGATCGCCAATGTGCTGCCAGCCGGGGATTTCTTCCAGAACGAGCAAGCCCATTTCGTCGCAGGCATCCAGAAAATGGCGCGATTGCGGATAGTGCGACGTTCGCACGATGTTGGTGTGCATCACGTTTCGGAGAATGTTCGCATCGCTCCGCTGGCACCGCCCCGGCATCGCTTGGCCCATGAACGGAAATGTCTGATGGCGATCGAGGCCGCGCAATTTGATCACTTTGCCGTTCAGCTCGAACCCATGATCGGTGAACTCCGCATGACGAAAGCCGATTCGCCGTTGGTCGCTGTCGAGAAGCTGTGTGCCTTTCAGCAAGCGCACATGCACTGTATAGAGATTGCGATTTTGGAGGTCCCACAACTTGACCGCGCCGAGATTGTCGAGATGCACCGTGTGCACCATCGCCTCGGCGGCCGCCGGCGTCGCCGGCAGCTTCTGCGACCCCTTCGCGATGGCGTGATCTCCGTCGCGCAATTCGACTTCGATCGTTAACGGACCGCCCGATGCCTCGAGATGCTGAATGTGGCAATCGACATCCAACGTCGGCTTGCCGCTCATCACATCCTTAGGTTTCGCGAAAATGTTCTCGATAAACGTGCCCGGCACAATGCGCAGCGCAACTTCGCGATAGATTCCGCCGAACGTGAGGTAGTCGATCTGATATCCGAACGGTGGAATGTCGGCCCGCTCCGTCGAATCCACATCGACTGCCAAGACGTTCTCGCCGTCGAAATCGATGTGCGGCGTCAGGTCAAACGAGAACGGTGTGTACCCGCCTTTATATTCACCAAGCTTTTCGCCGTTGATCCAAACAGTCGATGCCGTCATCACGCCTTCGAAATCGACAAACACATGCTTGCCCTTCGCCTCGGGCGGCAGCTTGAAACGCCGGCGATAGATCGACACGAACTCATAGTCCTTGTCGTCGAAGCTGTGCCAGGGAAGTCGAACGTTCGTGTGCGGAATGACGACGCGATCGAACGACGAGTCGTCAAAATCCTTGCCGTGCGCGCCTTGCGCGTACTTCTTGCTGAAGCGCCAGTTGCGATTGATGGGCAGGGCGATGCGGCCAGTGGAGTCCGGCGCAGGCGCGTTGGAAGCGATGGCGCCATGAATCTCAGGAGCAATAGTGGCGCCGGCGATCACTGTCCCGGTTGTTCGAAGAAAGTCGCGTCGATCCATAAAGCTCCTTCTCGCGGGGCGCGATGACTTGAAGTGGCTGGTTTGGAGCAGCCGGATGCAAAAATTTGCGCCGCCGGATTCGCGCCGCGAATCTTAGCAGGTTAACCGCATAACCTCCAGAACGCTCGCGAGGAACGCGATGCCATGCCCGTGCGGCTGTCAGTGGGGCAGAGAAGGGAAGATGACTACCGGAATCGGCTTCGTCGCATTCTGCTGCAAATACCAGCAGGGACTATTGCCCATGTGAGGAAAAAGCGAATGCACGCACGGCATCGTCACTTCAGGCTGGTTGGCATCCAACTCATATTCGACGCGCCCGTTCTTCTCCGCGATCGCGTAAAGCCGTGTCATCTGAACCGTGCCGGTCGCAGCCCCAAGCTTCGGAAACATCATTTTCGCCCGCAGCACCATGTAGTCGACGATGAATGCCGCAACTACAGCCACCAAAATTCCGATGACTGCGCGCTTGAAAGTGCTCGAAAGTTGGCTCATGCCCTAATCGTCAGTCAACGATCGTTGATGACTTCACGGTCGGTTTCGACGGCCGCCTTGCACTCGCAATCATTTGCACCAGCGCCCGGTCAGCGGCCACAAGCGCCGTATCTTCGTTCGCCTGCAAACTCTTCAATGTCGGCACCACCGTCTGGTCCGGCAAAATTCCAGTCCCTTCCAGCCGCCGGCCCTTCGGCGAAAACCACAGCACTTCGCTCATCTCCAAAACTCCGCCGCCCTTCATCACCCGCGGCTTCGCAATCCCCAATACGCAGCCGCAACTTTGGCTGCCCACAATTCGGGCTCGTTGTGAATCCTGCATTCCCGCCGCAAACACTTCCGACGAACTCGCCGACCGCGAATCGATCAACACCACCACCGGCCCCGAATAAATCTGATCTCCGCTTCGCCCCACATAAAGTTCCAGCGGCAATCGCAAAACTCCCGCGAACTCCGACAGCGGCTTCCCCGATCGCGTCTCGTCCTTCGCGAATAGTGTCTTCTTGTCGAAAAAATACCCGGCGATCGGCACCAACACACCGAGATCCCCACCGCCATTCCGCCGCAAATCCACAATCAGCCCCGGCGAATTTCGAAATCGTTCCAATGCTTGCCGAAACTCCTTCGTAATCGACGGCTGAAATCCATCAAATCGAATGTACGCATTCCCCGACGCCATCTTATCCGTCGCCAAATTCGGCGCCGCTGAATACACCTGCCGCCGCACTTCCGTTTCGAAGTGCGACCCATCCGCCCGCTCAAGCCCCAGCTTTACCTCGGTGTCGCTTGGACCCGCAAGCAGCCGGCTATACGTAAACATCCGCGTCGCACGACTCGTTGACGACGCCGCCTTCGCACTCTCGATTTCCGCAATTCGATCCTCGACCGGCCTCCCATCGACCGTCAGCACAACCATCCCCGGCTCGATCCCCACGTGCGCCGCGTTCGAATCGCGCCGAATCGCGGTCACCACAATCTTCCCGTCAATCTCATCCAGACTCAGTCCCGACCCAACCCCCTGCTGCTTCTTCACATTTCGCCACTGCTCCGGCGAATTGAACCGCGTGTGCGCATCATGCAGTTCGCCCGTCATCCGGCTCATCAGCGAATAAAACTCGCGATCATCCTTCACTGCCTCGACCAGCGGCTTGTAGCGCGCGTGCACTTCGTTCCAATCCACACCATTAAACGATCGGTCGTAGTAGTGAACCTCAATATCCTTCCACGCGCGTTCGAACACTTCCCGCCGCGTCTTCGCCGATAGCTGCCGCGAAGACTCCGACGAATCCGCCTGAGCGTGCGAGGTGTGAGAAGAAACCGTAAGGGAAGATGTTGTTCGTGCCGAAGCTGAAACCGCAGCGCTAGCGCCGCCCAGGGCCAGCGCAAAAACAAGCCCCAAGCCAAGCCTCAACAATCCATCGGACGAACGAGGTCCATGCACCAAGTGACCGGGCCTCCAGCGCAATCGCAATGGATTATAGAGACTAGCCCCGCTTTCCGCACGCCGAATTCCGTCGCCCGCCGTGCCCGCTCAAGCTCGACCCCTCAACGACAGGCACCCCCCGCGAGCCGAAATTTCACCCCGCCGCCTGCTCCCCCGGCTCATTCGCAAATATCTTCGCCAGATCCGCATGCACCATCACCACCGCCGGATCCCGCTGTATCGCGTCGAAATACCGCTTCTGAAATGCATCGCCAGATTCCGACGGCGCAAACATCTTTCGCGCCAGCACAATCGCATTGTGCGTATCTTCCGCCGCCACCGGATTCTCGCCCGCCAGGCTCTCGTCGATCCGCACCACAAATTCCGAAATATTGTGTAGCCACGAAAATTGCTCGTGATCGATCACCAGCCGAAACAGCTCGCCCGTATTGACCTTCCCATGCAGCCGCTCGTAATCGCGCCGCTCCATATCGAGCAACTCTTTGTGCAATCGCAGCAGCGCCAGCCGCAACGCAACCAGTTTCTCGCGCGCAGGATTCGGCGGGCCGCCCGTATTCGTGCCGTAAGGATCGGATGTCGTCACAGGAATTGAGCAGTGCCACGCAGTCGGCTACGTGCTTCACATTTATTGTGGTACAGGACGCGCGCCTTCGCCAAGCGCGAGAATAATTCCGCGTAGCTCGCAACGGCCGCAGCGGGCTGCGCTTCACTCGTGATACCGCAACTCCCCCACCGGCAGCGCAATCTTCAGCCGATTACCCGCCGGCGGCAGCGGACAAGTCGCAAACGGCGTATACGCGCACGGCGGATTCTCCAAATGGTTGAAATCCAAAACAAGCTCGCCCGTTTTATCCAGCCCGCCCGGCGGCAGCGCCGTATATAAAAATCGGCAAGCTCCATACGTCTTCGTCGCGCTCGTCGTATCCTTCAAAATAAAAAACAGCTTCACCGGCGGCTTATCTTCCGTCACCGGCTCCAACCGGTACGTCTTCCCATCAAGCGTAAACTCCGCCGCACCCGGCACCGGCGCGTCATACGCCGTTCCAATCATCGTCGCCAACTGGATCGTCTTCGGTGGATCGTACGGAATCCACTTCGCCGTCACCCGATAGTGCTCATTCGACGGATACCATTTCAGCCCGTGAAATCCCAACATCGCTGCCGACTTCGCATCCTTAATCCGCACCGCAAACCGCTCGCCCCGCTTCACCGCATAAAAATTCAGCGAGCCAATCGTCATCCTCGGATTGCCCTTGTCGTTGTCCGAACTGGTGTGCAGCTCCTGCGCGACCGCCACCTTGCCATCGACGAGCAATCCAGCAGGGAAGCCGCCGCTCGGCGCCCGCAGCGACACAGCCCCGCCCTCAAGATGCAGCACACCAACATGCGCCGGCGCACTCGCCGGCAGCTTCACTTTACTGTCCGCCGCCGAACCCATCGAACTGTCGCCCGCTTCCAGCCACACCAGCCCCGTGAGCGCCAACCATCCATCCGGCTTCTGTAAATCCGCAGCATGATCCGCCCGCCACGCCGCCAAATCCTTTTCCAGCGCAGCTTTATCTTGGGCGGCGCTCAAATCGACGCACGTGAGAATGCTTACGAGTGCGAAACCGATAGCGATCAGAAATTTGCGGTGAGAAAGACGGGAACGCATTGCCGCATTATACGAGCAAACCCAATCGCGACGAATGCAATCAATCGATGCTTTCAATTCGGCCGGTAGCGCCGGCATCTTACCGGCGTTTTTGAACTTTGCCGTGACTCAACTCTACCGATGTCGCCCCGGACTCTTCTTATTCGCAGGCACCTTCCCCTGCTGCTGCCCCTGCTCCTGCATCCGGTCCAACTGCCTGTCCAAAATAATCTCCGCCGTCTTCGGCGTAAAAAACGTCCCGCCCGCCTGAATCTCTTCCACCGCCGCAATCAAATCCCGCGCCGCATCCGACTTCAGCACAAACCCCTTCGCCCCCGAATCCACCACCTGCCGAATCACATTCTTCGAATCGTGCAGTGACAGGATCAGTATCTTCGCCGTCGCCCCGCTACCCAATATCTTTCGCGCCGCCGTTAACCCATCCACAATCGGCATCCCGATATCCAGAATCGCGATATCCGGCTCACAGCTCAGCACCCCCTCGATCGCGGCCGCCCCGTCCGAAGCCTCCCCGACAATCATCCATTCGCCATGAATCTCCAAAAGGGTCCGAAGTCCAAATCGGACGATCTCATGATCGTCAGCCAGAAATATGCGGAGTTGCGCCACCATTACCCCCAAGCGCGAAAAGAGCCTATCAGTTGAACTGGGATGGCGATTCGTATCACGTCTGCTGCGCGAAAGGATATCCGGACTTTACCCGACGCGGTTCAGCCCTGTGACATTGGGTCGCTGTAGCCAATGTCCGCTTAAGCTTAAGATTCGGCAGGATTTATCTATCGCGCCAGCGTCAAAAGCTGCGCGTTCAACTCCATCAAGTCGGCCTCAAAGCAGTAGTACCCAGCCCGCCATTCCCCCTGTGCCTCAGCCGGCGTAAACCCAATCACCGCAAAATCCTTCGATTTGTCCCCAGCCCCTGCCCCAACGGTCGGAAACGTCTCCCCAACGTACTCCGCCGCACCCGACCCAATCAGCCGTTTGGCATCCGAGGGTGAGATCACCGCCCGGAGCATTCCCTGGTTCTGTGCGTGCGGCTGGCAGAAGTAAAGGTTGGGCATGACTGGAACATCATCGGCTGGCCGGGCCAAAACTTTAATGGTACGGCGGTCCCACCATGTGCGTGTCAGTTAACATGCTGAAAACACTGGTTGCTATGCCAACCAAGCCTCCCGACCGGTTTTGTAGGGGCGTCCCTTCAGGGCGCCCTGGCACGATGTCAACCTTCTCGCCAGAACTTGTTTTTCCCTGGCCACCAAACGAAATGAGCCGCCATCCCCACCGAAAATACAGGAAATGGCGGCTCAAATCCGTGAAGTTGCCGCACCCTACTTCGACACAACCAAATTATTCTTCACCGAAAACACATTCGGCACGCCATTCGCCCGCAATCCCGCCAAATTCTTATCCGTGTCATTGTCCGCCACGCCTTCCAGCGACACATTCCCATTCTTCACAATAATGTGGATCGACGGCACGGCCGACAGCGCATACCGCGACAACCCCGGCTCGCTGTAAATCGCCCGATACGTCGCCCGTCGAATCTGGTCGTCCATCGGCGAATTCGGCAGCACCTCGATGTCGTTCTGCACGCTCGATACACCCTCGATGCTCTTCACCGCAGCCTCAGCATCCGACTTCAACGTCGGCCGCACGACCTGCCCCATCAAAATCACTTTGCTCCCGTCCAGACGAAAGGACAGATTGTCGAACACCGAGTAATAGGGAAGCAGCACCAGTTGATGGCGAACTTCCTTGATCATGTTCTGCTGGGCCTTCGGTTCCTGAGCCCGCGCAGCCATTCCTGACACAGACGCGAAGCCAATCACCAACGCGAATAGTGCAACCGCAATCCGGCGATGAATTCCCATTTTTCTCTCCTCAATTATTTCCGTCTAAGGGTTTGGAGTTTAGACTCACGACGCGGAATCGGAACTCGCGCATCGGCTCTCTAGGCGCGGATGTTAGCATGTTTTAAGGTGCCCCGTGGTGAGAACCCTTTCGCGATCGATCTATAAAACCCTCTCGTTCAATTTCGTCGCTCTGCAACGCAAAGAGGAGCGCGCCTACCCATGCTCGTAATCGCACATCGAGGCGCCTCCGGCCACGCGCCCGAAAACACTCTGGCCGCCTTCCGCCGCGCCGTCTCGCTCGGCGCCGCCTTCATCGAAACCGATCTCCAACTCACCCGCGACACCCGCTTAGTCGCCATTCACGACGACACCGTGGACCGCACCACAAACGGCAAAGGCAAAGTTCACGATCTCACCTTGACCGAACTCCGCCGCCTCGACGCCGGCTCCTGGTTCGGTAGCGAATTTACCGGCGAGCGCATCCCCACGCTCGAAGAAATTCTCGAGTTCTCCAAAAAACACGATGTCGTCTTTTACCTGGAATTGAAACCGACCGGCTCCTGGGGCGGCGAACACGCCTTGATCGGCGCTCTTCGCAGTTCCGGTGAAGTCGCCCGCACCATCGTAATTTCCTTCGACTCCGCGATTCTCGAAGCGCTCCGCAAAATCGAGCCAACTTTGATGACCGGCCTCCTCTTCGAAGGCCAACTCGAAAATCCCATCGAGCGCGCCGTAGAAATCGGCGCCCGCCAATTAGCAGTCCGCGGCGACTTGGTCACTCCCACTCTTCTCGCAGATGCCCGCAAAAATGATCTCCAGGTCGTGTGTTGGACGGTCAATCAGCAAGCCCACATGCGCCTCCTCATCGAAGCCGGCGTCGCCGGCATCATGAGCGATTACCCCGACCGCCTCGTCGCCGCCAAAACCAAATAGCCCCATATCCGGTACGATTTTGTAGGGGCGTCCCTTCAGGGCGCCCTCGATCCTCACCACGCACGATCCGCCATATCAGAAACGCTTGAATTACTCACTGCTGCGTCTATTTCGTCGGCAGTGCCGCCAACTCACCGGCCAACTTCGCAAACTCCGCCACGTTCACTTGCTCGGCCCTCGCATCCGCCACGAATCCCACATCGCTCCAGCGCACCGCGTATTTCCCCAGGTTCGCCCAACGATTTCAGATTGTTCACCAGGGTCTTCCGTTTGTGCGCAAAACAAACCTTCACAAGCTCTAGAAATTTCTCTTTATCACTAATCCCAAGCTTCGCCGCCTGCCCCGGCAACCTCATCGTCACCAGCGCCGACACCACCTTCGGCGGTGGATCGAAAGCATCTCTCGGAATCTCCAGCACAAGCTCCGGCCGCGCATACAACTGCGTCGCCACCGACAAATATCCGTAGTCTCGCGTACCCGGCTGCGCCGCCACCCTCTCCGCAACCTCCAGCTGAATCATCACGTGAATTTCGTCGATGATTGAAGCGAACTCGAACAAGTGATGCAGAATCGGCGACGTAATGTAGTACGGCAAATTCCCGTAAACCCGCACGCGCCGCCCGGCCGCGATCTCCGCGATATCCACCTTCAACACGTCACTTGATACAACATTCAGGTTAGGGAACTGCCGCGACAGATTCGTCAGCCGCCGCACCAGCGGCGGATCGATCTCAATCGCCGTAACCGGCGCCCCGGTCGCCGCGAGATATTCCGTCATCTCACCGTGCCCAGCACCGATTTCAATCCAGCAGTATGGTTTGTCGGAAGAACGATCCAGCGACGCTGAAAACTCCGGCGCATGCGCCGAAACACGAATCGCCCGCGCGATCTGTTCGCGCCAATCTGCATCCGCAAGAAAGTGTTGCCCAAGTCGTTGGCGAGCCATGCCCGCCAAGTGTACCGTCACATCCCGCCGATCACGCAATCCCGGTAGCGCCGGCGTCCCGCCGGCGTTTTTGCCCGGACGCGACACCAACCCGCCGCCGATCACCTAACTCCGCCTCTGCGAACTCTGTGGCGAAATCTGCCCTAAGCCCGCGCCCGCCCCAAATGTGCCGCCCGCACCACCGTCCCAACAAAAGACCCCAACTGTGCCGACAAGAAGTAGAAAAGAAACGCCACCGTCCACAGCGTCGTAGACACCGCAAAAAGTACCAGCAAATAATTCTCGGGTCGCAGCAGGGCCCCCAATGTCCCTAGCCTGCCCGTCGCGATGCTGCTCGTAGTCATATGATCTCAATTCCCACTCATAAAACACAATTTCGAAGAATAAGTTTCATCTCGCCTTACCACTTCCTCGTACCGGGTTCCATATAAGATCACGCCATTTCTTCCTTGATACTGTCCCTTGCCGATTCTTCTCCGCGTCACCCTGCGTCCTCTGCGCCTCTGCGTTTCGTCCGCAGGTTTTCCCCACGAAAACGTGCCCAAGCCACAACTTGACGCCCCACCAGCCACTCCGATAGCGTTAAATCGTCCCGAAAGAGAAGCTCAGCTCCCTTGGCCAAAACCACCCTGTGAAGATCCTCTTCGTCGCATCCGAAGGCCTGCCCTTCTCCAAGACCGGCGGTTTGGCAGACGTCGTCGAAGCCCTGCCCAAATCGCTCGTCGCACTCGGCCACGAAGTCGCCGTCGTGCTGCCTCGTTACCGCGGCACCAAACCCTCCACCGTCGCAATACCCAGCATCACTATTTCCATGGGAGGCCGCCTAAGGTTCCCGGCGGTCATCGATGGCGGCAAACTCGCCGGTGTTCAGTATTTCTTCGTGGACGATCCCTACTACTTCGACCGCGCCGGCCTCTACGGCGAACGCGGCGGTGATTTTCCAGACAACGCCGAGCGTTACAGCGAGTTCTGCCGCGTTGCCATCGAAATCGCCAAGCACTTCTGGAAGCCCGACGTCATCCATTGCCACGACTGGCAATCCGCGCTCGTTCCCATCTTGCTCCGCACCAGTTACGCCGCCGACCCCGTCGCCCAAAGCCTTCCCGTCGTCTTCACCATTCACAACATGGGTTACCACGGCCAATTCGGCCTCACCGCGCTAGGCGCTGCCGATCTTCCCCTCGCGGGTTTCACCACAAGTGGTTTTGAGTTCTACGGCAACGTCAACTTTCTAAAGGGCGGCATCGTCTATTCCGACTACCTAACCACCGTCAGCCGCAAATATGCCGAAGAAATTCAAACGCCCGAATTCGGCTACGGCCTCGACGGCGTCGTTCGCGATCGTGCCGATCGCCTCGTCGGCATCATCAATGGCGTCGATTATTCCGCCTGGAATCCCGCGACCGACAAACTCATCGCCGCAAAATTCTCGGCGAAAGATCTCAGCGGCAAACAAGCCTGCAAAAAATCTCTGCTCGAATCGTTCGGCTTGCCCATCGAGTTGAATCGTCCTCTCATCGGCATCGTCTCGCGCTTCGCCGATCAAAAAGGCTTCGACCTGATCGCCGAGCGCGCCCATGAACTCATGCAGGAAGAAATGACCTTCATCGTCCTCGGCACTGGCGAACGAAAGTATGAAGATCTCTTCCGTTCGCTGGCCGCCACCTATCCCGCTCACGTTGGCGTTAAAGTCGCTTACGACGACAAGATCGCTCATCAAATCGAAGCCGGCGCCGACATGTTTCTTATGCCCTCGCGTTACGAGCCCTGCGGCTTGAATCAGATTTACAGCCTGAAATATGGTACGGTTCCGATAGTGAGGGCGACCGGCGGCCTCGACGACACCATCGAGCCGTTCGACCTCGAGACTGGCACCGGCACCGGTTTCAAATTTCTCGATTACTCCGGAACCGCTTTGGTGCAAACTGTTCGTCGCGCTCTGCAACTCTTCGAAGACGAGCGCATCTGGAAGCGCATTCAATTGAATGGCATGGCCAAAGATTTCTCGTGGAAAGGCTCGGCGAAGGAGTACGAAAAGGTCTACGCCGCGGCTCTTGCCTCACGAAACCAATTGCCTGTTGTAACATCTAATTAAACTTGAAGAAGGAAGGTACGGCGCAGTCACTGTAAGCCGTTAAGGATAAACAAGATGGCAGACAATAGCATCCAGGCAGTTACCGACGCGAACTTTGAAGCGGAAGTTCTGACCGCGAGCAGCACCCAGCCTGTGCTGGTCGATTTCTGGGCTGAGTGGTGCCGCCCATGTCACATGCTCGCCCCCACGGTCGCTGAAGTTGCTCACGACTACGCGGGCAAGCTCAAGGTCATGAAGCTCAACGTGGACGAGGCCATGAACTCCGCCGGCCGCTACAACATCCGCGGCATCCCGACCTTGCTCGTCTTCAAAAACGGCCAAGTCGTCGAACAGATCGTCGGCGCCGTCCCCAAAGAGCAAATCACCAAAGCTCTCGAGCGCCACGTAACCACAACCGCCTAAACGAATCGCTCTCCACTGGCAGCACTCCGCGCGCCGCGACTCAAACGCGGCGCGCGCTTTATTTCCCTTTTGCTCCTCGACTCCGATCTCTCCGATGCAACGCGCCTTACTCAACCGATCAAATTTCGCTAAGCCCTTGCGCCGCTTTTACGGTCGATACGCGCTTTACCAGCTAAATCTAGATACCACCTGTCAAAGCGCTAAAGCCTTGCTTTTCAGTCATCCATCCGTCCACCGGTGACCTCTGACAGGAACCCCGCCCGCAAACCCCTAGAATCACATTCTTGCACAATGCGTACGAGCAACGTCTTTAGAATGACATTCTTATAAAAAAACACCGGGGGGGAGGGGTAGCGTATTCCCAAATTCGGTCCACGTGGTCGCCGCCACAACTCCTGCTAGAATCGCCTCCATGCCGAAACAGCACCAACTCCGATCTCTCCGCCAAACCACGTTGCCGCTGGGCCACCCGCGAGCCCAGCCTCTCCTACCACGACCAAGAGTGGGGCGTTCCCGTACACGACGATCGCACCTGGTTCGAGTTCATCACGCTGGAAGGCGCGCAAGCCGGATTGAGTTGGGAAACCATCCTCAAAAAGCGCGATCGGTATCGAAAAGTGTTCTCGAATTTCGATCCGAAAAAAGTCGCTCGCTACGACGCCAAGAAAAAGAAGTCCTTGCTCGCCGACGCAGGCATTATTCGCAATCGCCTGAAAATCGATTCAACAATCACGAACGCGCAAGCCTTCCTCAAAATCCAAAAAGAATTCGGCAGCTTCGACAACTACATCTGGAAATTCGTCGATGGCAAACCGTTGCAGTCCAAACTCGATCCCAGCAGCAAAATGATCGTCAGTACAGAAGTCTCAGATGCCATCAGCAAAGATCTCAAGAAGCGCGGCTTCCGCTTCGTCGGCACCACGATCATCTACGCGCTGATGCAAGCCACTGGCTTGGTTAACGATCACACCAGCGACTGCTATCGTTTCGCAACACTGAGTCGTTAATCTGATTCGCGAACTATTTCGCCGAATCACCAATCTTGCATCGGAACTCCGGCGAGCTTAGGATTAGATGTAACTCCGATGTTGTGATTCCCGCGGCAGTTTGCTGTCTAAATAGAACAAGCTACACTCGCTTTTGCGATGACGTGTGACTGAGGAGAAGCCCGCGAATGAAATCGGTCGTAGTGGTCGGCGCGCAGTGGGGTGACGAAGGCAAAGGCAAAGTCGTCGACTATCTCGCCGGCTCGTTCGATTACATCGCGCGCGTCGCCGGCGGACACAACGCTGGCCACACCGTCATCATCGGCAAAGACCGCTATGTGTTGCAGCTGATTCCGTGCGGAATTTTGCGCCCCGAGCAGCACACTGTGATTGGCACAGGTGTCGTGATCGATCCTGCCGCGCTCGTTGCTGAAATCGAAATGCTCAAGAAAGTCGGCATCGACGTGAAAGGCCGACTGCACGTCAGTAATCGCGCACACCTGATTTTTCCGTATCATCGCGAGCTCGACAAAGCTGCGGAGAACGCGCGCGGCGAGAACAAGATCGGAACAACATCGCGCGGCATCGGGCCTGCTTATGAGGACAAGATGGCGCGCCGCGGACTGCGCACCTGCGACCTGCTCGATCCCGCGCTCTTCCGCGAAAAAGCCGCGCGCGTCGTTGCCGAGAAAAATCGCCTTGCGAAAGGCGCTTACGGAGCCGACATCGACTTCTCGCACGAAGTCGATGCGACCCTCGCTCTCGGCGAAAAGATCCGAGAGTACATTTGCGATACAGCGGAACTCGTCAATCACGCGCTGGACGGCGGCAAATCCGTTCTGTTTGAAGGCGCGCAAGGCACGATGCTCGACATCGATCACGGCACATATCCGTACGTGACCTCGTCGAGCGCAATCTCCGGCGGTGCAACCGTCGGCGTCGGAGTTCCCCCTACCAAGATCAAGCACGTACTCGGAATCTCGAAGGCTTACACCACACGCGTCGGCGGCGGACCATTCCCAACCGAAATGCCAGACCTCGATGCGCAAGCGATTCGCGAACGCGGCAAGGAATTCGGCGCTGTCACGGGGCGCCCGCGCCGTTGCGGCTGGCTCGACCTCGCCGTGCTGCGCTACGCGAAAATGATCAACGGCATCGATTCGCTGGTCGTCACCAAGCTCGATGTTTTCGACACGCAGAAGGAAATTCAGATCTGCACCGGCTACACCTACAAAGGCAAGCCGATCAACGAAATGCCCGCGCTATCCGAAGAGCTTGAACAAGTAAAGCCTTTGTACAAAACGCTCCCTGGTTGGTGCCAATCGACCTACGGCCTGAAAGATGCGAGCAAGCTGCCGAAAGCTGCCGTTGACTACTTGCGGTTCATTGGCGATTTCTTACAAATCGAAATTGGCATGATTTCAACCGGACCCGAGCGCGACGCCACCATTGTTCCTGAAGGAACAATCCTCTCGCGCTGGCTGTAACGAATCCGCCGCTGAACTCTATACTGTGTCTACGTTGGGTCCTGCGCCAGTCGCGGCAGACTCAGTGAATTTACGTTGGCTTCGGCGAAGCGGCTCGCAAATGCGGAAGAGCCCAACTTCACCCTGAAGCCCGAGACTGAAGCGCCACAACGTTCTCAGTCCGCAAGATCGAACTCATGGCTACCATTTCCCAGTCCCTCGGCATGCTCAGCTACGATCAAGCCCGTCAATCGGTCATCGACGAAGTCTCGAAAAAGAAAGGCCCGCGCGCGACCGCTCCCGTGCATATCTGGGACGCCGTCGGCTACGTGCTCGCGCAAGAAATCAAAGCGGAGCGAGAATACCCTCCGTTTAATCGCGCAACGCGCGATGGCTACGCGGTGCGCGCGCTGGATGCGCACACCGGAGCTACGCTGCGTTGCGCCGGCGAAATTAAAGCCGGCGACGACGCCACGGCACCGCTGGCCCGCTGGACTTGCGTGCAAATCATGACCGGAGCCGGCGTTCCTCCCGGCGCCGACGCCGTCGTGATGGTCGAGCACACCACGCGCAAAGGCGACAACGTCAATTTCGATCGCACCGCGCAATCCGGGCAGAACATCGTGCCAAAGGGAAGCGAAGCGCAACGCGGACAAGTTGTGCTGGCTCCGGGAGCGCGCATCGGCCACGGCGAAATCGCGCTGGCGGCGCAAGTTGGCGCTACCGAGCCGCTCTGCGCCGTGAAACCGCGCGTCGCGATTCTCTCGACTGGAGACGAAGTCGTTCTCGTCGAGCAGAAGCCTGGGCCATTCCAGATTCGCAACAGCAACAGCGTTTCGCTCGCCGCACAGACCAAAGCCGCCGGCGGCGAACCGGTTCTGCTCGGCAACGCGCGAGATCGTGCCGACGAGCTTCGCTCGAAGATTGAGCGCGGTCTCAAGGAAGACATTCTCGTCATGTCGGGCGGCGTTTCGGCAGGGAAGTACGATCTCGTCGAGTCTGTCCTGAAATCGCTTGGCGCCGAGATTTTCTTCGATGCGGTCGCGATTCGCCCTGGTAAGCCAGCGGTCTTCGCGCGCTGCAAAGATAAGTTTGTCTTCGGCCTTCCCGGAAATCCCGTTTCGACGATGGTGACGTTTGAGTTGCTCGTGCGACCGGCGATCGATCTGCTGAATGGCGCTGAAGCACGCCCGCTGCCTCTTCTGCGCGCGACGCTCGCCGCGCCGATCAAGGAAAAGCCCGGCTTGACGCACTTCGTTCCGGCGCGCATCGAGTGGCAGGGTTTTGACGCTCAAGTGGCCGCGATTGAATGGCGCGGCTCCGGAGACGTCGCCGCGCTCGCGAAATCAAACTGCTTTCTCATCATTCCGGCCGACCGTGAAGACCTTCCCGTCGGCGAATCCGTCCCTGTGTTGCTTCGCAAGGACATTGCGTGATCGCGGCGCATCAAACTTTGGGTAGCTCGGCTCCTTTAAACTAAGTCTGAGCAGCGAAGAAGATGGCGGCGTAAGCCGCCTCTACAAAGAGCTCTGTTTGCGGCAGCAGCGATGGCACGGAAACTCTCCCATTACGACGCGGCGGCAAGGGTAAGCATGGTCGATGTGTCGGCCAAGGCCGTCACGACCCGCACGGCCGGAGCGCAAGCCTTCGTCAAGATGAAGCCCGCCGTCGTTAGCGCCATTCGGCGGCTGAAGAATCCGAAGGGCAATCCGCTGGAAGTTGCTCGAATCGCAGGGATTGCGGCTGCGAAGCGCACCGCCGAGTGGATACCTCTTTGTCATCCCCTGCCGCTGACGCACATTGATGTGACCGCGACCCTATGCAAAGATGGGGTAGAACTTCGCTCCAGTGTGGTAGCGACGGCGCAAACAGGCGTGGAGATGGAAGCGCTGGTCGCTGTAACTGCCGCAGCTCTCACGATTTACGACATGTGCAAAGCCCTCGACAAAGCGATTGAGATCGCCGGCATCGCGCTGGTTAGCAAGACCGGCGGCGCACGTGGCGACTATCACCGTGATGGATCTGCTTCGCACGGTCGCCCGGAAACCTCGAAATCTCGCGTCAAGTCGAAATCACGCACGAAGCGCGGTGCGCGATGAGCGCCGCTGCCGCCGCATCCGGAAAAAATGTCATCCTGCTGTTGGTCGATGACAATCCGCTCGTGCGCAAGCTTGTCGAGCAGGGACTCGACAACATTTGCGAAGTGCAGATCGCCGCAGACGGCGCCGATGCACTGCTGAAAGTGATCGACGAGCCGCCCGACGTTATTCTCTGTGATTACAAGATGCCTGGCCTCGATGGCCGCCAGCTCTTTGAAAAACTTCGCGGCCGTGACAAGACGCGCCATATTCCGTTTCTTTTCATGGCAGGTCGCACTGACATCGAAGAGCGTTTGCGTCCGCTCGTCGATGGTGTGGAAGAATTTATCGTCAAGCCCTTCCTGGTGAAGGATCTCGTTCGTATCACGAAAAAAGTGGTCGATCGGCTGCACCTCGAAAAATTACAGAAGTCCGCGTCGCGCCCCGGCGTGATTCAGGGCCGGCTCGAAGAAATGAACATGACCGATTTGCTCCAGTCGCTGGAGATGGGGCAGAAATCCTGCCGTTTGATCGTGCGAAAGGGCCCGGAACGCGGCGAGATGTATTTTTCGAGCGGGCAATGCCGCGACGCAAAGATCGGCAATCTCGAAGGGGACGAAGCGGTCTACAAAGTTATCCTCTGGACCGATGGCGAATTCGAGATCGATTTCAACGCAGCGAACGAATCCACGCGCACTACGACGACTCGCAATACCACCGGCCTGTTGATGGAAGCGATGCGCCTGATGGACGAAGCGAGCCGCGAAGACTCTCCAGTGGAGACACAGTAGCTGCGATGCGTGTCGCGGTCCTTACGATCAGCGATTCCGTCGCACGCGGCGAGCGCGAAGATCTTTCAGGTCCTGCCGTCGTCGAGTATTGCCGCAGCCTCAAATGGGAGATCGTCAGCAGCCTGCGTGTTGCGGACGAACCCGCCGATATCCGCGAACAGCTTCGAGCACTTGCCGACAAGAATCGCGTCGATCTCATCCTCACGACGGGCGGAACGGGCCTCGGCCCTCGCGATAACACTCCGGAAGCCACGCAGGCTGTGGTCGATCGCGTTGTTCCCGGCATCGCTGAGGAAATGCGCCGCAAAGGCGCGACGAAAGTCCCGACCGCGCTCTTATCGCGGGGAATCGCAGGAACGCGCCATCGCAGCCTGATCGTCAATCTTCCAGGCAGCCCCACCGGCGCCGTTGAATCTCTCGAATCGATCGCCCATCTCGTGCCGCACGCGGTGGAAATACTGAACGGCGGCAGTCACGATCAGTAGCTTAGACGCAGTCGGGGGAACGTCCCGTCTGTCACCGGTTTTGTAAGAGTTTCCTGCGATAACGACTCCGGAGTTGACCCGCCTCGCAATACCGTCAACAATGATTCGACCATGACCCAAAAGCAATCCGATACATCTCTCGCTCATAAGAAGCTTGCTGTGCTTGGCACGGGCAAACTTGGCGGTATTTTGTTGCGCGCCTATCTCAAGCAGAACCTATTCGATCCGAAGAATGTTACGGCAACGGTGAAGCATGCGGAAAAAGCTTCGGCGCTTGCGAAGGAGTTGGGCGTTTCGGTCACGACCGAGAACAAGAAGGCCGCTCACGGAGCCGACATCATATTACTCGGCGTGAAGCCGCAAGTCGTGGGCGACGTGCTGAAGGAAATCGCGTCCGAAGTCAGCGAGAAGACGCTGATCATCTCCGTCGCCGCGTCGGTGCCAACCAGCTACATTGAGCAACATGCCGGATCGAAAGTGGCGGTGATTCGAGCGATGCCAAACACGCCGTCTGCGGTCGGCTGCGGCATGACGGGAATCTGTCGAGGCGCGAACGTTTCCGAGCATCATCTCGACACTGCGCGCGCCATGTTTGACGCCGTGGGACGCACGGTCGTCGTGGACGAGAAGAATATGGACGCGGTGACCGGGCTTTCGGCGAGCGGCCCCGCTTTCGTATACATCATTCTTGAATCGCTCGCGGAAGCCGGCGTGAAAATCGGATTGCCGCGCGATGTGTCAACGCTTCTTGCGGCGCAAACGATGAAGGGTGCGGCGAGCGTCGTTCTCGAGACTGGAGATCACCCTGCGTTGCTGAAGGACGCGGTCACGACGCCGGCGGGCTGCACGATCGACGGCATCCTTGAACTGGAAGAGGGCAAACTGCGCGTCACGCTTATCAAAGCGGTGGTGAAAGCAAAGGAACGCGCGGGCGAATTGTTGTTCGAGAAGTAGGAGCCTGAGGCGGCAGAGCTATCGGTCGTGCTGACGTTGAGATCCTTCGGCGCCCTGCGGGCGCCTCAGGATGACATTCGTTTTTTTAAGTTTCGAATTTGGTGAACGAGAATTGGATTCATCCAACGAGGGAAAGCCGCTGACGCAGGATGAGCAGAAGGTGAAGAAGTACGCCAACAACACGGCTTTGGCGCTGGAGCTGCCGTTTACGATTGTTGGAGCGGTTGTTGTGGGCGGACTGCTGGGCTACTTTCTCGATCACTGGTTGCACACTAAGGTTACGTTCACGCTCATCCTGGGCATTCTTGGCTTCGTGGCGGGACTACGCGAAGTCCTTCGCCGGCTTGGGTAGCCGTGGAAGCCGAGCCAACACCACCGACCGCAATCCACGAGGATCCCTCAGCCGCGACGGCTCGTCTTCTCGGCCAAGAGACCGAGCGACGCATTGGGTGGATGATCCCGGCCATCGGCTTGGGAGCAGCCGCGATCACTGGTCTGAGCCATCACCGCGATTGGGCAATAGGGATCGCCGCAGGCTCAGCTCTCGCCTGGCTCAATTTCCGCTGGCTGGCCCAAGGCCTCGACGCCCTAGTCGTCGATTCGACCGCTCAAGCTGGCTTCCCAAAGCCTCAAGTATCGGTAGTTACTTATTTCCTCGCGGCGTTTCGCTACATCTTGATAGCCCTATGCGTGTATGGTATTTTTAAATTCCTGAGTATTCCCCTTGTAAGCCTGCTCTTGGGACTGTGTTCGCTGGGAGCCGCGACGATCGCGGCAAGTATCTACGAGATTGCGAAGCCGTTGAAAACACGACCGTAAGCGGGTCAAACCAGTCGGAGACCGATGGAAGAACACGTAAGTTGGATAACGCAGTTTGTGAATCACTACCTGGGCAGCGCCGCGCTGGCGCTGGACTCCGCGCTCCATATCACGCCCGGAGCACGCGGATCGGCCCATTCCCGAGCATGTCGTGATGGCGCTGGTCGTTCTCGTCGTCACCACGATTCTGGCGCTGATTTTGCGTTCGCGGCTGTCGGTGGAAAAGCCGGGCTCGATGCAACAAATCGCTGAAATCGCTGATTTCGAATCCGATGGGATTTGGCGCGCGTGATCTGGTTGCTGAGAACGTTCACCATCATCCCGACCGCTATGTGCCGTTCATCGGGTCGATCGGCGTTTTTGTTTTGGTTGCGAACCTGATGAGCGTGTTTCCGGCGTTTTCGGCGCCGACGGTGCAGCAAACGGTGCCGCTCGCTTGCGCGATCCTGACGTTCCTCTACTTCAACTATCAGGGCCTTCGTCATCACGGCCCGGTGAAATACGTTGCGCACTTCGCGGGACCAGTTTGGTGGCTGTCACCACTGATTTTCCCAGTGGAAATCATCAGCACCACGGCGCGCATTTTGTCGCTTACCGTTCGTCTCTGGGCGAACATTCTGGCGAGCGACCTGATTTACTCGATCTTCTTGAGCCTGTTTGTCGGATTGACGACGTGGGGATGGACGAAGAACGTGGGATTGGGCGCTGTGCTCGGCATCTTGCCGGCGCTGCTGCCGCTCCTGTTCATCGGACTGCACATCTTTGTGGCGATCGTACAAGCGTATATTTTCACGATTCTTCCGTCTGTGTATCTGGGTCTGGCGACTGCGGACGAACACGAATAAATTTGCTGAACTGAATGAGTTTGCTGCTTCAGTGTGAGCCCGGCTGCACGGTGTCCGGGAACCACCTCCTGGCGGCAATTGATGGCAACACAAGGAGGCAGTACAGATGATTAAGAAGCTCGGTATGTTGTTGACGGCGATCACGACGGTGATGTTGCTGGCGCCGGCGGCGTTCGCGCAGGCGGATGCGGCGGCCGGAAGCAGCGGCAACGCGAAGGGCCTGATGGCCATCGCGGCAGCGTTCGGCATGGGTATCGCGGCGTTCGGCTGCGGACTCGGTCAGGGACGCGTGGCGTCGGCGGCTTGCGAAGGAATGGCACGCAATCCAGGAGCGGCGGGCGCGGTTCGAACGGCGATGATTCTGGGTCTCGTGTTTATCGAGACGCTGGCGCTGTTTACGCTGGTTATTATTTTCGTGAAGGTAGTCTAAGGTCGCTTAGAGCGAACTGACCGCAATTCACCGATTTAGGTTTGGTTTCGAGAAAGGCCCGGAGAAATCCGGGCCTTTTGCTTTGGGATAGTGGGGATCACGATTGAGCTAACTCGCCGAGCGGAGCTCTGGCGGCGCGGATATCTGTGGCGCCGGCTGGCGAAGGCGCCAGATGCGACGGCTAATGAGGAAGCCACACCGAGAGTCGGAACCAGTGCGAGCGCGATTGCACTGAAGATCGAACCACGTGAAGCGGTAGCGCTTGTAGACGCGGTAGATGGGTTCGAGGTGCGGGGCAATGCCAAGGGGTTGAGCGGCTTGTGTCAGGGCGTCGTAGTTCGGGAAATTCGCGCGGGTGTGGGCGTCGGTGTCGAGCAGGAAGTAGGAGTCGATGCGATTGCGCGCGGCTGGGGATGAGTATTGGCCGATGGGTCCGGCGCCGCCGAGGATTTTGTTGCCGGCGAGCTGGATGACGCGAACGCCGCTGACGGCGTCGGGGCCGTCGGGGTGGATGTCATTGTTGGAGCTGTCGGAGAAATGCGTGGCGGGGTTGAATACGGTGCCGTCGTGGTGCTCGTCGAGCATGAGGATGGCGTAGCCGTTGGGTAGGGGCGTCTGCCAGGTGTGGCCGAAGCCGGGATCGCGATATAGGAGCGATTCGTTGACGTAAGCCTGGAAGACGAAGACTGGCGAGGAGCCAAGCAGAAACAGGCGAAGGGGTAGATGCAGGTCCAGAGGATGAGGCGGGTACGCTTTGGGCGTCCACGAGGTATGAGGATTCGCCGCGGTTAGCGCACCGGCGAGGACCGCGAGGGCGGTGGCTATCGCGGTGCCTTGACGCACCAGGAGATGAGGGAGAGGCCGATGCCCATATGTCTAGCAGAACATGACGAGCCCGGGTTTGGAATCGGGCAGAGGTGCAGGGGGCGCGAGTTTCATACTGTCCTGAGAGAGGCGTTGATAGGCGGTCGGGCCGAGCGTAGCGACGGCAGGCAGCGCTATTTGCCGAGCAGGTTGGACTGCAGGACGAAGTGGAGCACCTGGTTGGGGAAGAGGCCAAAGTAGACAGTGCCGGCTGCCGAGACGAAAAGGACGATGTTGACGGGCATCGGGAATGGCGTAAGTGGGGCACCGGTTGCGGGTGCTTCGGCGTGGGAGGATTTGGCGTCGTCGCCGTGCTCGTCGTGGTCGTGGGCGGCGGCGTCAGCGGCGGTTTCGCGCATGTACATGACGACGATGAGCCGGAAGTAGTAGTAGGCGCCGATGATGCTGTTGACGGCCATCAGGACGGCGAGCCAGATGAGGTGGGAATTGACGGCGGCCTTGAAGACGTAGAACTTGCCGAAGAATCCGGCGGTGACGGGCAGGCCCAGCAGCGAGAGCAGGAAGAGGCTCGAGCGCCGCGGCGACGACGGGCTGGCGGCGGCCGAGGCCGGTGTAGTCTTCGAGCGAGAGGTGCTTTTCGCCTGCGCCCCCGAGCTGGCCGACGATGGTGAAGGCGCCGAGTTTTACCAGCGCGTAGCTCAGGAGATAGAAGAGAACTGCAGCGTAGGCGGCAGATCCGCCGGTGTCGGAATTGCCCTGGAGATAGGTGACGGCGGCAAAGGCGACGAGGATGTAGCCGGCGTGGGCGATCGAGCTGTAGGCCAGCATGCGCTTGACGTTGGTCTGGACGAGCGCGCCGAGGTTGCCGACGAACATCGTGAGCGACGGCGAGGATCCAGAATGCCCAGAACCAGAAATGGGTGGCGGCGGGAACGGTGGCGAAGATGCGCAGCATCAGCGCGAACGTCGCGGCTTTGGGGCCGGCGGAGAAGAGAGCGGTGACGGGAGTCGGCGCGCCTTCGTAGACGTCGGGCGTCCAGAGCTGGAAGGGGGCGGCGGCGACCTTGAAGCCGAGGCCGATCAGGATCAGCGCGAGGCCGAGCTTGATGAGGTTGCCGGAGGTGTCGGCGTTGGCCATCTGCGTCAGATTGGTTGTGCCAGTGACGCCGTAGACGAGCGCGATGCCGTAGAGGAAGAAGGCGGTGGCGAAGGAGCCGAGGAGGAAGTACTTCATCGCCGATTCGCTGGACTTGATGGTGTCGCGGCGATATCCGGCGAGGATGTAGCTCGAGATCGAGCTCATTTCGAGGCCGATGAAAGCGGTGAGGAGCTCTTGAGCGGAGGAGAGGACGCCCATGCCGGCGGTGGCGAAGAGAACCAAGGGCGAAGAATTCAGCGGACTCGAGATTTTCGCGCTCGAGATAGGGGCCGGCGGCGAGCACGACGAGGATCGAAACCAGGCCGATCAGCAGGTGGAAGAAAATACTGAAGGCGTCGAATTGAATGAGCTGGCTGAACGCCGGGCCGGTGCCGACGGTTTGATACGCGTAAATCGAAGCGCTCGTGCCGAGGATGGTGCCGAGGATGGCGAAGAAGCTGAGGACGTGGCGATTGCGCGTCATCGGCTGGAGCAGCATCAGGACGACGCCGAAGATGCACCAGATCGTTTCTGGCAGGACGCGGATCAGATCTTCGGGGCGGGGAATCATTAGCGCGTTGCCGGCCTTTCGAGAGAAATTTGTTTGACCACGCCGTTATGCGAAATGGCCGATGGGATTGCCGGCGCACTGGCTTCTTGCGGGTTCGGAGCGCTGCATCTGATCGAGGATGCCCTGGCTCGATGCCGCTGTTCGATTCGTGAAGAAGGTGCTGCCGATGCCCATCCAGAGGGTGATGACGGCCATGATGACGAGAATGGCGAGTTCGCGGTGGCTGGCGTCGGGCAGAGTTTTGTTTTTCTCGATGGTGACTTCGCCAAACCACACGCGCTGGTAGGCCCAGAGCAGGTAGCAAGCGGAGAGAATCACGCCGAGCGCGGCCCAGCTGGCCCAGCTTGCGTGAGTCTGATAGGTGCCGAGCAGGATCAGGAATTCGCCGACGAAGCCGTTCAACATCGGCAGGCCCATGCTCGAAAGCGCGACGAAGAGGAAGAACGCCGCGAGCTTTGGCATCGGATTGACGAGGCCGCCGAACTGCGAGATCTCGAAGGTGTGACGGCGATCGTAGATCATGCCGACCAACAAGAAGAGCGCGCCGGTGGAGATGCCGTGCGCCAGCATTTGGTAGACGGCGCCCTGCATGGAGATGTTGTGAAACGCGAAGATGCCGAGAACGACAAAGCCGAGGTGGCTAACGCTGGAGTAGGCGACGAGTTTCTTGAGGTTGGGCTGAACGAGCGAGACGAGTGCGCCGTAGACGATGCCGATGATCGCAAGAGCCGCGATCCACGGCGCGGCTTTGTGGGCGGCGTTGGGGAAGAGCGGCAGGCAGAAGCGGATCATGCCGTACGTGCCCATCTTGAGGAGCACGCCAGCGAGCATCACGGAGCCGGCTGTCGGAGCTTCCACGTGCGCATCGGGCAGCCAGGTGTGCAGCGGGAAGAGCGGGACTTTGATGGCGAAGGCGCCGAAGAACGCGAGGAAGAGAAGCATTTCCTGCGTCGAGGTCAGCGTGAACAGACGGCCGTCTTGCAGCGCCTGTTGAATCTTGGGCAGATCGAAGCTGCCGGTCAGGTTGTAGAGCCAAATGATGCCGACCAGCATCAAGATCGAGCCGGCCATGGTGTAGAGCACGAACTTGACGGCGGCGTAGATGCGGCGGTCGTGGCCCCAGATGCCGATGAGAAACGCCATCGGGATGAGCATGACTTCCCAGAACAGGAAGAAGAGGAAGAGATCGAGCGAGACGAAGACGCCGATGACGCCGACTTCGAGCATCAGGAGCATCACGAAGAATTCTTTGACGCGATGGTTGATGCTGCTCCACGACGCGAGAATCGAGATCGGCGTGAGGAACGTCGTCAGGATGACCAGGAAGAGGCTGATGCCGTCGATGCCGAGGTGATAGTGAATCGGCGGGACCGCAATCCAGTTGTAATACTCGACGAGCGAATATCCGGCGACGCCGATGGGAACTTTCGGGATCAGGAAGAGCGAGAAGACGAACTCGACGATCGAGATCGTGAGCGAAAGGCGGCGAATCCAGACGTGATCGTCGCCGCGCAGAAGCAAGAGCGCCAGCGCGCCCAGAGCGGGGAAGAAAATCAGGACCGACAGCAAGCCGGGGAGGGGCATCAGCGCACCATCCCGATCGCCGTCGGTCGCAGATACGGCCAGAAAATAATCGCAATCACGACGATTGCTCCGATGACTACCCAGACCGCGTAGCTGCGCGTGTTGCCGGATTGCGCTTGCCGAACGCCATCGCCGACTTCTGAAGTGCCGTGGGCGATGCCGTTGACTGCGCCGTCGATCATCTGGACGTCTATCGTTTGCCAGAGGACGTGGGTCGATAGCCAGAGCAGCGGTTTTACAACGACCGCGGCGTAAAGTTCATCGACGTAATATTTGTTGAGGAGCGTCTTGTACGCGCCTTGCATCGACTTCGCGAGTTCGGCGGGCTTTTCGGGCTTCTTGAGGTAGAGCCACCACGCGACCAGCAGGCCGATGGTCGCGGTGATCACTGCGATGACCGCGAGCGGAATTTCCAATGCGTGAGCCGCGGCTTCCGCGGTAGCGGCCTCGGTTGCGCCGCCTGCGAATACCGGCTCAAGGAACTTGGTGAAGTAATCGGTGCCGCCCCAGAATGCCGGAGCAGCGAGCCATCCGCCGACGAGCGACAGAACAGCGAGGATCATCAGTGGCACGAGCATGCTCTTCGGCGACTCATGCACGTGAACGTGATGTTCGTCGTAGCGCTGCTTGCCAAAAAATGTGAGGAAGATCAGGCGGAACATATAGAACGAAGTCAGCAGGGCTGTGAACAAGCCGACGCCGTAGAGGATTTTGCCGCCGTTATCGTTTTGATAGGCGCTGAGAAGGATCGAATCCTTCGAGAAGAAACCAGCCAGCGGCGGGAAGCCAGCGATGGCCAGCGTCGCGGTCAGCATCGTTATATACGTCCACTTGATCTTCTTGCTGAGGCCGCCCATTTTCAGCATGTCCTGCTCGCCGCCCATGGCGTGAATCACGCTGCCGGCCGCGAGGAAGAGCAAAGCCTTGAAGAACGCGTGCGTCATGAGATGGAACACGCCCGCGCTGAAGGCGCCGACGCCGCAGCCCAGGAACATGTAGCCCAACTGGCTGACGGTCGAGTAGGCCAAAACTTTTTTGATGTCGGTCTGTACGAGGCCGATCGTCGCTGCGAAAAGTGCGGTGGCACAGCCCACGATGGCGACAATCACCATCGCGCTCGGCGAGTGCAGATACAGGACGTGAGAGCGGGCCACGACGTAAACGCCAGCGGTGACCATCGTCGCGGCGTGGATCAATGCTGAGACCGGCGTAGGACCTTCCATCGCGTCCGGCAGCCATACGTACAAGGGAAGCTGCGCCGATTTACCGGTAGCGCCGACAAAGATGCAGCAAACATGCGATCGTCAGCGTGCCGTACTGGCCCATCGCGTCGGCGGGCATCGGCCCTGCCTTCGCGAACAGAGGCACGAAGTCCAGCGTGCCGAAAGTTCTTGAACAGCAAAAACATGCCGAGCATGAAGCCGAAGTCGCCGATGCGGTTGACGATGAAGGCTTTCTTGCCCGCGTCCGCGGCCGACTTCTTCAGGAAATAGAAGCCGATCAGCAAGTAGCTGCAGAGGCCCACGCCTTCCC
Organism: uncultured Acidobacteriota bacterium; assembly: GCA_963785605.1. Lineage (GTDB taxonomy): Bacteria > Acidobacteriota > Terriglobia > Acidiferrales > UBA7541 > Acidiferrum. Next base: position 640,286 of record CAWAWE010000002.1, read on the forward strand.
AACCGACGAAGAGCAGCACGTAGTTCGCCGACGAGGATCAGGATGAGCATGAAAAACATGAACAGGTTCAGGTACGAGAAGAAGCGGTAGTAGCCCTTCTCGTGCGCCATGTAGCCGGTCGAATAGATGTGGATGAGCCATCCGACGCCGGTGACGACGAGCAGCATTACGACGGTGAGCTGATCGATCTGAAGATCAAAACCCGCGCGAAAACTTCCCGCGGCGATCCAGGTGAAGAACTGTTTTACGTAGGGAACTTGATCCGCCGGCAGTTGCGAAAATTCGCGGACCGCTTCGAGCGCGCATGCGAAGGCGAGCCCCGTCGAGCCAATTGCCACGGCGTTGACAATCTTGTTGGGCCACTTCGAGCCCAGCAATCCGTTGATCGCCGAGCCGAGCAGCGGCAGCAGCGGGATGATCCAGAGATTTTCGAGTATCGGCATTAGAGTTTGAGCAGGTCCACGCGCTCGACGTTGAGCGACTGACGATTACGCTGAATGAGAATGATGATGCCGAGTCCGACGGCAGCTTCCGCCGCCGCTACAACGATCACGAACAACACAAAAACCTGGCCGCTCAGGTGATTCCACGCCTGGCTGAACGCCACGAACGCCAGGTTCACCGCGTTGAGCATCAGCTCGATCGACATGAAAATCGTGATGATGTTGCGGCGGAAGATAAATGCGACCACGCCCAAGCCAAAAAGAATGGCGCTGAGGATCAGGTAGTAGTTCGTGGGGATCATAGATGGCTTTCCTTGCTGTCGCGCTGCGCGAGCACCATCGCGCCGATGATGGCGATCAGAATCAGGAATGACGTGAGCTCAAACGGGTAAACAAATTCCTGGAACAGTTGCGCCGAAAGCGCTTTGGTCGGTGCGGGTGCTCCAGCTTGTGCCGCGATTTGAACCTGCTCATGCGAACCGTAGATAGCGGCGAACAGGCAGCCCATCAGACGCAACCGCGAGCGGCAAGCCCGCGAATTTTGCGAGCGACGAAAAACTCGTGCGCTCTTCCACTCCCGCATTCAGAAGCATGATGACGAAGACAAACAGCACCATGATGGCGCCGCCGTACACGATAATCTGCACCGCCGCCACGAACTCGGCGCCCATCAGCAAATACAAACCCGCAAGAGCGACCATCACGACGATCAGCGAAAGGGCACTGTGAATCGGGTGCCGTTGAAGAATCAAGCTGACCGCGCCCAGCACGGCAATCAGAGCCAACACGAAGAAAACAATCAGAGGCACGTTCATTCTAGTGCCCCCTCAGCATGATGATCGTGGCGGTGATGACGACGTTTGCCAGCGAAACCGGCAGCAGCAGCTTCCAACCGAACGACATGAGCTGGTCGTAGCGGAAGCGAGGCAGCGTGCCGCGCATCCAGACGTAAACAAACAGGAAGAAGAAAATCTTGCCCAGCAACCAGAACGGACCTTGAATGAATTCGTTGATGACCGGGAACGCGATCAGCGCCGCGCCGATGACGGTAATCACCGTGCCGACGCCCGGCAGAATGATGCGGCCGAAAATTGTTTCGTAGCGGATGCCGTCCCAGATAACCCAGAGCCCGAAGGGAATCAGGATGAGCGAGGGCACATAGTGGGTGAACGTCCACGTCGTGGGGAAGGGAGACAGCCAGCCACCGAAGAACATGATCGCGCAGAGCGCCGAAACCGTGATCATGCTCGTATATTCGGCGATGAAAAACATCGCGAACTTAAAGCTCGAATATTCGGTGTGAAAGCCCGCGACGAGTTCCGATTCCGCTTCCGGCAAGTCGAACGGCACGCGGTTCGTTTCCGCCACCGCCGCGATGAAGAAGCAAAGGAAGCCAAGAATCTGCGGGAAAATGTTCCAGGCAAAAATGCCGCGGTCGGCGTGAAGCGCTTGCACGTTGACGATATCGCGGAGACTGAAGCTGCCTGCCATCAACAAAACGCCGACAACCGACATCGTAAGCGCAAGTTCATAGCTGACCATTTGCGCCGAGCTGCGCAGTCCGCCCAGTAAAGGATATTTGCTGTTCGACGACCAGCCCGCCAAAGCCACGCCATAAACGCTGAGTGCGGTGATGGCAAACAGCGCCAGCAACCCGATATTGAGATCGACGATGCCGAGATAAACCTTGTGCCCGAACACCACGATCGGATCAGGACCAAACGGAATGATCGCAATCGAAGTGAGCGCCAGCGCCAGCGCCATCAGCGGCGCCAGATAATAGGTGAACTTATCGACTCCGTTCGGAGTCGGATCTTCCTTCAACAAAAACTTCAATCCGTCGGCCGCAGGCTGTAGCAATCCGTGCGGACCGACGCGGTGCGGGCCCCATCGCGACTGCATGTGCGCAACAACTTTGCGCTCAAACCACGTGAGGTACGCGTTGACCGTGAGCACGATGAACACGATCAGCGCGATCTTCACGAGCGAAATGATCACGTCCCAATGCTCGTTGAGGAACTGGGTGAGCGAGTCGATCACGGCTTGGCGTCGGCCTCCGACAGAGAATCCATCATGGTGCAGAAGCGGCCCAGAGTGCCGCTGGTGAAGAGCGTGTCTTGCGCCGGGCGAATTAAGCCGACCGGAACGTCGTAAGGCGCGTGCCCGTTGCGCGCGACATGGGTGTGCGTCAATTCAGCGCCGCCCGTGAGCAATCCCGCGGGCGCTACGTCGTAGCCCTGCACCGCTTTGCTAATTTCCTCGAAGACGGCGTGTGGCGTCCGGTAATGGAAAGCTTTGCCGAGGCCGGCCTTTTCGAGTTGGTGCGACAGAGATTCGCAGCAGATCGAAGTCGCTGCGCGTGCCCATGACTTCGGCTGCTTTGCGCAACGACTGAATTTCGCCGGCGGTATTGGTGACCGTGCCGTCTTTCTCGTAAGCCGATGCGGCAGGGAACACGATGTCGGCTGGACGCGAAGTGTCGGTCGGGAAGAGTTCCTGCACGATCAGCAGGTTCAGGTTGCCGCGGCCGAATCCCAGCGTGCCGAAATGCGTCAGCGGATTTGCGCCCATCACAAAGAGCGCCTTGAGCTTCCCCGATTGCGCCGCTTCCACCATCTGCGGCGTCGTCAAGCCGGGTTTGGACGAAATCACGCCGCCCCAAAGTTTTGCAAATGCATCGCGGGCCTGCGCGTTATCGAGGTATGCGTAGCCCGGCAGGCGGTCGGGCAGCACGCCCATGTCGGCCGCGCCGCGCGAATTCGCGTAGTCGCCGAGCGCCATGTAGCGGACTTTGCCCTGGAGCCGCGATCCGAATGTGATGAGCTCCGTGATAGCCGCGCCGGAAACCTCGGCACCGAATATAATCGCGACTTCCGGCTCGGCGTCGAGCGCCGCTTTAAGCTGCGTCAATTTCTCGACGAGCGCCGGATCGAGCTGCCCCTGCTCGCTGCCCATCCAGCGAATCGCAGCCGCTTCGTGACCTTCGGGAATCTGCACGAACTGCGTCGCCTTGCGGTTCAGCTTGATGTCGCGCGCGTTCAAAACATAGAGGCGCTGATTGTGCTGACGAATACCGGTGCGAACCTGCCAAGCCACGAGTGGATTCTGATCCGTCGGATCGTTGCCGATTAACAACACCGCAGGCGCATCGTAAAGCTGCTTCATCGTCAGCGAGGATTCGCCAGCGCGATCGCCGAGAGCGGTTACGAGTCCCGAGTAATCGATCGTGCGGTGATGATCGACGTTGTTCGTGCCAAACGTCGCGCGCGCCAGGCGCTGGAACAGATAATTTTCCTCGTTCGAGGTGTGGTTCGAGCCGATGAAACCGACCGAGTCCGGCCCGTTGGCATCGACGATCAGTTTGAGCTTGGTCGCCGCGGTTTGCATGGCTTCTTCCCATGAAACCGGGTAGAGCTTGTCGCCCTTGCGCACCATCGGCTGCTTGAAACGCTCTGGATGCTTCGTGAAATCGAACCCGAAGCGGCCTTTTACGCAAAGGAAGTCGCCGTTGATGCCGGAGAGGTCGCGGTTGTTGGCGCGCAGGATTTCGTGATTGCGAACGCTGAGCGTGGTTTTGCAGCCGTTCGAGCAGTGCGTGCAGATAGTGGAGACGTATTGCATCTCCCACGGGCGCGTCTTGTAACGATATGTGCCGCTGGTGAGCGCGCCGACGGGGCAGATGTCGATGCACATGCCGCACTCTTCGCATTCAAGATGATCTTCGCGGTTCGGGATGATGACGCTGTTCGCGCCGCGCATGCCGACGCCGAGCGCTTTTACGTCCATGCCTTCGTCGCAAACACGCACGCAGCGGAAACAGAGGATGCAGCGCGGTGCGTCGTAATAAACCAGCTCCGACCACTTTTCTTCCGGCCGGTGAATTTTTTCCTCGACGAAGCGGCTGGTGTCGGCGCCGTAGCTGAACACCATGTCCTGCAGTTCGCACTCGCCGCCCTTGTCGCAAACCGGGCAATCGAGCGGATGGTTGGTCAGCAAGAATTCGAGCATGTACTTGCGTGCCTGGCGGACTTGCTCGGTGTTGGTGCGCACGACCATGCCTTCGGCGACCACCTGCGTGCAGGCGGTCTGCATCTTCGGCATCTTCTCGACTTCGACCAGGCACATGCGGCACGCGCCCTGGAGCGAAAGCCCAGGGTAGTAGCAGAACGAAGGCACTTCCGTGCCGATCAGGCGCGTGGCCTCGATCACCGTCGTTCCCGCCGGAACCTGCACGTCGCGGTCGTTAATCTTCAGCGTTACCAGCTTTTGTTCAGTCATCTCGTTTCGTCTTGGGCCTTTGATTCGAGCTCGACTTTAGCGTGAACCGGTCTGTCGTGAAGCAGCTTATCTTCCAACTTTATCGACCAACCAGGGCTTCCGCCGACTTGTATGCGCAGCGGCCGTTCAGGTGATCTTCAAACTCGTTGCGCCACTTGGTGACGATGCTGATCGTCGGCAGCGCCGCGGCGTCGCCGAGCGGGCAGAAAGTGCGGCCCAACATGTTTTTCGCCAGGTCGCCGACCAGATCGATATCTTCGGGACGGCCGAATCCCGCGTGGAAGCGTTCGAGCATTTTGCGCAGCCACGTCGTACCTTCGCGGCAGGGAATGCACCAGCCGCACGATTCGTGCGCGTAGAAATGCATGATGCGGCGGGCCATATCGACCATGCAGGTGTCTTCGTCCATCACCACCATGCCGCCCGAGCCCATCATCGAGCCCGCTTTTGCGACGCTGTCGTAATCCAGTGGGATGTCGATCTCGTCGGCCTTCATCAGCGGGCACGAACTACCGCCCGGGATGACCGCCTTCAGTTTCTTGCCGCCGGGAATGCCGCCGGCCATCTCGTAGATGAACTTCTTCATGTTCATCCCGAGCGGAATTTCGTAAATGCCCGGCTTGTTGATGTGCCCGGAGATGCACACGAGGTGCGTGCCGCCATTCTTTGGCGGGCCGTAGCCGGCGTACTTCTCGCCGCCTTCCAGGATGATCGCGGGTACGCTGCTGAGCGTCTCGACGTTATTGATGATCGTCGGGCAGCCGTAAAGTCCGACCACGGCGGGGAAGGGAGGCTTGATGCGCGGATAGCCGCGCTTGCCTTCGAGCGATTCCATCAAAGCGGACTCTTCGCCGCATTCATACGCGCCGGCGCCGGTATGAACTAGCAAATCGAAGTCGTGATCCCGAGCCGCGAATGTTCTGCCCGAGATAGCCGCGCTGGTACGCTTCGTCGAGCGCGGTCTGCACGATGTCGAGCACGTAGCGATATTCGCCGCGGATATAGATGAAGCCGCGTTTTGCGTTGATCGCTTTGCCCGCGATGACCATGCCTTCGATGAGCTGATGCGGATCCATCTCCATCAGCGGGCGATCTTTACAGGTGCCGGGTTCGGATTCGTCGGCGTTGCAGATCAAATATTTCGGCTTCGGCGAATCCTTGGGCACGAACGACCACTTCATGCCGGTCGGGAAGCCTGCGCCGCCGCGTCCGCGAAGGCCGGACTTCTTCACTTCGTCGATGATCGCGGCTGCGTCCATTTGCTTCAGCGCTTTTTCCAGCGCTTTGTAGCCGTCGTTCGCGAGAAAAACGTCGATCGTGTGCGAATCTTTGATTCCAAATCGGCGGCTGATAACCGGAGTCTCCGCCGGATCGCGCGGATGCAACGCACCCGACGTCACAGGTTCCGGAGTCGTCTTTCGTCCCGCGTCCAAATCCTCAATCAAGCGGTCGAACTTCTGCGGGCCGACGTTCTCAAAGAAATCGTAATTAACCTGTAAGGCCGGCGCGCCGGTGCAGGCTCCGATGCATTCCACTTCTTCCAGCGAGAACACGCCGTCCGCGGTCGTTTCTTTATGGCCGATTTCCAGGCGCTTCTTCGCCGCCTCCAGCAGTTCCGCGCCGCCGCGCAGCATGCACGCGACGTTGGTGCAAATCTGCACGTGATGCTTGCCCATCGGCTTGCGCCGCAGCATCGAGTAATACTCCAGCGTCTCTTCGACCTGCACCGTGTGAATCTCAAGACGCTGCGCGATTTCGGCGATCATCTCGTCCGAGACGTAGCCGAACTCGTCCTGCGCATACATCATCATCGGGATCAACGCGCTGCGCTTGCGCGGATACAGGTTTTGCAGCCGCTCAAACCGCGCCGATAGTGCTGGTGAAAGTTCCATGCTCATGCTTTTGCGGAATCCTCTTTCCCAACCAACCAAGCCACAAACGACAAAACTTTTTTGCTCGACCGAGCTTACGCCTTAACGATCAACGTCACCCAAAACGATGTCGATCGTCCCGATACAAGCGATCACATCCGAAATCAGCTGCCCTTCGATCAACTTCGGCAGCGCCTGCAAATTGATAAACGACGGCGAACGAAAATGGCAGCGCAGCGGCTTCTGCGACCCATCGCTCGCAATGAAGCAGCCCAACTCGCCGCGCGGCGATTCGATCGACGCATAAGCTTCGCCTGGCGGCGGCGCAAAACCTTCGGTGAAAATCTTGAAGTGGTAGATGAGCGCTTCCATCTCCGTCTTCATCTTCTCGCGCCCCGGAGGAATAATGCCCGGCGCATCCGTGCGGAACGGCCCTTCCGCCGGAAACTTCTCCATCGCCTGGCGAACGATCTTCAGAGCTCTCGCGCATCTCCGCCACGCGAATCAGATACCGCGCGAAACAATCGCCTTCCGTGCGCGTCGGCACGTCAAACTCAAATTCCTCATAGCTCGAGTAGGGAAACGCCTTACGAAGGTCATGCGCCAGCCCCGCAGCGCGCAGCGTCGGACCAGTCATGCTGTACGCAACCGCATCCTCGGCGTTCATCACGCCGACGCCCTTCAAGCGTCCCAGCCAGATCCGATTGCCGGTCAGCAGTTTCTCGTACTCGTCGATGCGCCCCGGCATCATCTTCAGGAACTTCTCGACGCGCTCTTTCCACCCAGCCGGCGGTTCCAGCGCCAGCCCGCCGATGCGAATGTAGCTCGTCATCATCCGCTGCCCGGCCACAAACTCGAAAATCTTCAAAATTTCTTCGCGCTCTCGGAAGCAGTACAAAAACGCCGACATCGCGCCCATGTCGATCGCATGCGTCCCCAGCCAGACCAGGTGCGACGAAACGCGTTGCAGTTCCACCATCAGCACGCGGAAATATTGCGCCCGCTTCGGAACTTCAATCCCCAGCAGCTTCTCAACCGCCAAGCAATACGCGAGATTATTCCCGAGCGGATTCAGATAATCCATCCGGTCGGTCAGCGTGATCGCCTGCGAATACGTCTTGTCCTCGCAGGACTTCTCAATGCCCGTATGCAAATACCCGAGGTCCGGAATCGCCTTCAGAACCGTCTCGCCGTCCAACTCCAGCAAAATGCGCAACACGCCGTGCGTTGACGGGTGCTGTGGCCCCATATTGAGGACCATCGTCTTTGTCGGGCCAATCGCTGTCTCGACCGTCTCTTGCCCAAATGGCGTCGTTCCGATCGCGCTCATGGCCGACTCCTGGTATATCGCGTCGCGATCGCCGGAATATCGCGGTAACCCTCAACCGGGTAATCCTTGCGCAGCGGATGGCCTTCCCAATCATCAGGAAGCAAAATCCGCCGCAAATCCGGATGCCCGGTGAACTGAATGCCAAACATGTCAAAAATCTCGCGCTCCAGCCAGTTCGCACCCTTCCACACAGGAAAAAGGGAATCGACCACAGCGTCGTTCCCGCTCAGCTTCACGCGGATCGTCAACTTCTGCTTCAGGGGAATCGAAATCAGCTGATAATTCAATTCAAAACGGGGTTCCATCGGGTAGCGATCGACGCAGGTAGCGTCGGTGAGAAGGTTGAACTTGAGCTCTTCGGTGTCGCGACACTGCTCGGCAACGCTCCGCAGCACCTTGCGCGCCACGACGATCGTCGTATCGCCCCGGTATTCAATGACTTCCTCAATCGCGTTCGCGCTCCACGAGCGAAGCTTCGCGACTACAGGATTAGTAGTTTGACCACCACTGTCCGTCACAGGTTCAGAATCCCCGCTCGCTCCGACCGTTATTTATGCCAGTCGAACGCGCCTTTTTTCCACAGATAGATGTAACCGACCAGCAGGATGGCGATGTAGATGAGCATCTCTACGTAGCCGAAAATGCCAAAGGCATGCGATATCTTGAACATATCGCGGTAAATGTACGCCCAAGGGTACAAAAAGATCGCCTCGACGTCGAACAGGATAAAGACCATCGCGACGAGATAAAATTTTACCGAAAACGGTTGGTGCGCATCGCCGATCGGTTCCACGCCGCATTCATACGCTGTTTGTTTTGCGCGATTTGGCCGCCGCCATCCGATAGCAACCGATAGCGTCGTCAGAATACTGGCCAGCGCCACCGCGATGATGAGGTGTAAGAGAAGTGGAGCGTAAGCGTGGAGACCTGATTCACTCATGGGCGAAGAGTTATAATACTGAGCAGGTCGGCGTTCGGTCAATGCGGCCTCTGAAAAAAGTCTGCAATATGTATCGGCTACGGTCAAATTAGGATGTGTTAAGGAATGCTTTTCGGTCATAACACCAACGTCACTGTCGATGGCACGGTTCTCCACGTTCAAACCGAGGATCGCGGCATCAACTCCGCGACTCTCGATACCACCGTGCACTGCCGCGGCCGCGTGCTCCACCGCCGCACGAATAAGTATCACGATCTGCTCCCACTCGATGAAGAAAAAGAGAAGTCGCTCAAGACGCGCCTCGACGAGCAGCATTTCGGCGTCGTTGAGGAATTGAAGTCCGGCGCGCTGAAAGTGGAAGTGCCGCAAGCCCCTCCACCGCGTATTACCGCTCCTCCGCCGACTCCGGCAACTTCTAGTCGCGTCAATCGCCCGAGCGGCCTCGACTCCTGCAATTGCGTCCGGCAAACTCCGCGAAGGTTTTAACTGTCGAAATGTTGAATCCGCGAACGTGGCTCAGCGGAAAGCACGCGACGCTTTATCTCGTCGTACGATCTAAAGACGGCGGGACGCCAATCGCGGCAGCGCGAGTTGTAGCGACCGTTGCGGGCGCATCGGAACCGACTGCTGTCGAGACCGAGTCGAGCGCCGATGGCCACGCAAAGCTTGAATTTGACATGCCGAAGCTCGCTGGCGATGATTCGGCGCTCGTGATCGAAGCTTCAACGCGTGACGCAAACGGGCAACTGCGATTTTCCTTGCGGGCAAAACCCAAAGCTCCAGCCGCAAGCTAACTCAGGGAATAGGAAGATGGAATCGATAATCCAGGTAAACGGAGAAACGCGCCCCGCAATCACCGGCGCCACAGTAATCGATCTTTTGCGCGAACTCGGCCTGGAAGACGGCCGCGTCGCCATCGAGCGCAACCTGGAAATTCTCCCGCGCCCCAAATGGAGCGAAACAAAAGTTGTCCCCGGCGACCGCTACGAAATCGTCCACTTCGTCGGAGGCGGGTAGCGCCGGCGTCCCGCCGGCGTTTTTCGCTTCGTCCAATCGCCGTTGCGTCCACGGCGGTAAAGCCCTGGCGCGATTTCACGCCGCCGACTTCGCCGGCTTCTCCAAATATTTCACCAACACCACTTCATTCCCCTGCTCGCTGTAAATCAACTCATCCACCAGCTTCCGCGCCATCAACAACCCAAACCCACCCGGCCGCATGCCTTTTTCTTCCCGCACCGCAACATGACTCAACAAATCCTCCGGCGTCCGCTCATTCGCCGCGTGCCGCACTTCCTCCGGCGAAAATCCCTGGCCGGGATCTTTCACCCGGCACATTACCGCGCGTCGCCCTTTCACGAACGAAATCTCCACATGCTGGCTGGCGTCAAAGTGCCCGCCATGTTCCATCGCATTCAGCAGAATCTCGCGAAACGCCGTCACGATGTCGGCGCGATCGGACTCCGAAATATTCGGATCGCGCACGTTTTGCAGAAACAGCACAAGGCGCTCGGCCGTCTCCAGGTCGCAACGCGCCATCACGCGCACCCACTCCGGCGTCGCCGACAAAACCTCGATGCCATCGTCCCAGCACGGCTCGTTCATCGCAGTCCGAACGGTCTCGGCGATGGTCTCAAGTTGAAACGGCGCGCAGAAATAGCTGAACGCACCTTCGCGCATCGCCGTCAGCACATCGCCCGGCGTCCATTCGTCCGGCAAAATAATCATTCGCACGTGCGGCCGCGACCCGCGAATCTTCCGCAGAAACTCAATGTCTTCCGGCCCGCGTGTCTTTCTTCCCGTGATGATCAGGTCGAACGGATCGCGCTTGGCAAGTTCTAATGCTTCCTCGTGATTCGCAGCATTGTCGATGGCCCAGCCATCCTGCGACAGCACACGGTTCAGCAATTCATTCAACTCAGGACCAGAATCGATGACCAGCGCGGTCTGAGACGTCGAAGGGGCAATACAACGGGCAGGCATGGAAGGCTCTCCTCACGGAGAAAAATCTTAGTGGTTTGCGGTGGCGCTGCGCGTCGCAGAAAAGCTCGCGACAGCCTTCTCTTCTTCGTCGAAATTCGGAATCACCTGCAGCAGATGCGTAATCGCCAGCACCGTCTGCACTCTTCCCGTCGGATGCAGCAACTTCACTTCGCCCTTCAGTCGGCGCAGCGACACGTACGTTGCCACGATGATGCTCACGCCTGTGCTGTCAATCTGTGAAAGTTCGGTGAGATTCAGGAGCAGCTTGCGGCTTCCGTCGTCGATCGCCTTCTTGAGCTCACGGTCGAGGTGCTCGGTCTCATCGCCGAGCGTGCATCTGCCGTGAATGTCGATGATCGTGACCTCGCCCGATACGCGCTTTGCCAGTTCCAGTGCCATCGCGGTTTCCTTTGGCCCCTATCTTCATTCATAAGAGCTGAACTAGCAATCAAAGAGAATTTTTGCCAAGCCGTCGGGCCGAGACAAGTCGGCTGGTCTCGCCGGCGGCGACAAAAGGCACTTTATGAATTGGACGTACGGCAGCAAGCATCGTTAGATGCGGTCGAGCAGATGCCCCATCTTTTTCTTTTTCGTTTGCAGATACGCGCGCGAGATTTTATGCACGCGCGGCTGGCAGGGAACTCGCTCCACAACTTCGATCCCGGCGCTTTCGAGCTGGCGCACCTTCTCTGGATTGTTCGACAGCAGCCGAATCTTCTTCGCGCCCAGCTGTTTCAAAATCTGCGCCGAAAAATCGTAGTCGCGCGCGTCGGCCGCGAATCCCAATTTCTGATTGGCTTCGACCGTATCCATGCCGCCGTCCTGTAGTTCATATGCTCGCAATTTGTTCATCAATCCAATGCCGCGCCCTTCCTGCGGCAAATAAAGCAGCATACCGCTCGGCGCCTTACTGATTTTTTTGAGCGAAAGCTCCAAGTTGCGCGCGGCAATCGCAGCGCAACGAAGCCAGCACGTCCCCAGTCAAACACTGTGAATGCACGCGCACCAGCGGCGCCGTCTTCCCATTGACCTTGCCGCGCACCAGCGCCACCGCTTCATCCTGCGGGCCGGCACCCTTGAATCCATATATCGTGAAGCGTCCGTTCCGTGTCGGCAGTTCCGCCTGCGCCACGTTCTGTAAGCCTGCGAGCCCGTTCCCAGATCGTGATTTCGACTTCGGCAAAGTTTTCCTTCGTGAACGTTGCAGCCATCGGCAACCACGAGTTTAGCAGCACAGACATCGTCTTCCTCAATCCCTTCACCAACAAATCGTATAAACAGATTGCGCCGCGCTGTAACCCCGAAACGCTGCCACCCCCGACCCGTTGTCACCCTCGCTGCGTTGTCATCCTGAGCGGAGCGAAGGATCTCAGCCGTAAACAATCCTAAAAGCCCCAACGTAGCAGCAGTAGCCGATCCCCGCACGATCGCACCGCCCCCAGCTGCATTCGATGCATTGCCGGCCTATCCGTTGCAATTTTGCCGGAAGGGTTTACAACACTCCGCCGATTGGCTAGCGTAAACTTTCCACACATGATCGATTCGCCCATCTCATCGCGTGACCTGCTCTTCACGCTCCTCCTCAAGGTCGGCGTCTCCGCTTCGTTCGCGGCCCTCCTCGCCCGCTGGAACACCTTCCGCCGCGTCCTCTTCACCGAAGAGCGCGATCCCGATCAAAAGTTAAAGCTGATGCTTTTCATGACGCCGCCGCTCATCGTCGGCGTAATCCTGCGCTTGGTCGGCGCGCCTTACCGTTTCGCCGACTTGTCCCTCGAAGGCGCCTTCTTGATGGGCCTTCTCGGTGGTCGCGTCGTCGGCCCCATCGGCGGCGCAATCATCACCATCCCCTCGCTGATGGCCCATGAGTGGCTCGGTATGCCCGCCGCCGCCACCGCCGGATTACTCGGCGGCCTCATCCGTCAAATCATCCCGACCAAGGAAGACCTCTGGAATTTCGGCCCCTTCACATTCTTGAACATCCCGCGTGATTTGGTGCGCATCGCCCGCCGCGTCAAAACATCCTGGGAGCTCCTGCCGTTGCTGGCATGCTTCGGCCTCGAGCTTGGCCGCGTGGCGCTGGTCGATGCCACGACACCGAAATGGCTCTTCGCAATCGATCCGCATTGGGATTGGTGGCTGATCCTCTCGGTCCTAGCAACGGTGATGGCCGTCGCCGTTCCGCTGAAAATCTGGAACAACACCCGCATCGAGATGAACCTCGAGCGCCACCAACAGCTCCTCCTCAAAGCCCGCATGGACGCGCTCTCGAGCCAGATCAATCCGCATTTTTTATTCAACACGCTCAACACCGTCTCATCTTTGATTCGCGTCGATCCCGACCTCGCCCGCGGCGTCGTCCTCAAGTTGAGCAATATCTTGCGCAGATTGCTGCGCAAGCATGAAACCTTCGTGTCTCTGAAAGAGGAATTAAGCTTTATCGACGACTATCTCGACATCGAGGTAGCCCGCTTCGGCGACAACCTCGAGTTCGTGCGCGAAATCGATGACGCAGCGCTCGATGCGTTCATCCCCAGCATGCTCCTCCAGCCCATCGTGGAGAATTGTCTAAAACACGGTTTGGCCTCCAAGCTCGAAGGCGGCCGGATTTTCCTGCGCACAAAGAATATCGACGGTCGATTGCACATCGAAATTGAAGACAACGGCGCCGGCATCTCCGAAGAAAAAATGCCCCACGTCTACGTCGAGGGCATCGGCCTCAGCAACGTCCGCGAGCGCCTCCGCGTCCTCTACAGCACCGACTTTCGTCTGGAAATTCAGAGCCGCCCGGGTGAAGGAACGCTGATCCGCATCAACATCCCCGAGCTGGTTTCAACGATGCAAACAGTGGGCTGACGCAACGCAACGTCTGTGGCCGCGACCTTGCGCAGCCATCTTTTAGCTGTACCCGCGACTTCACGATCGCCATCTTTTCGTTGTAGCGGCGACTTTACGTCGCCATCCTCGTTGTTGTCGGGAAGGGAAGTCCAAATGAAGCGACCACGTCTCAGCGTCTTATTTGTTGCCGCAAGCCTTCTGGTCGCCGCCTCAGCTGTCGCCGCCAGCAACCTCTTCGTGCCAAGCTCAAGCGTAACCTTCCAAATTTCCAGCGAAGAAAAAAGCTACGAGATCGACGAAGTAGTCCTCCTGAACTACCGCATCACCAATACCAGCAGCGCACCGTTGTACGTCCCCCGCGAATGGGAAGCCACCTGCCCCACTATCCCTCACATCTGGGCCTGGTTCGAAGATCATTCCGGCAATCATCTCGTCCCCGATTACGCAAGCGATTGCAGACCGACAAAGGAAACCATTCAGGAACGCATGAACAAAGAAGCCGTGCTACTCAAGCCCAACGAATCAATCGGCGGCCAATTGCGACTCGACCCCAAGCTGTTCCATCTAGCAGCCGGAAGATACCGCGTCGAAGCCGCACTAACCGGCTGGCACGAAGAAAAGTTCACTGCCCAAGAACACGCCGACCTAGAAAAGCTGGGCCACCCCTTCATCACCGGCGAAGCCCCCGCCGCCTTGACCGTCATCCTAACCGGCGACCTCCCCGACCACCCCGTCGACCACCGCCTCTAGCCACCGATCCCGCCGTCGATTCGCTCTGTCCCCCCCGCCATCTCGCTCAACGGTTTTGTAGGGGCGTCCCTTCAGGGCGCCCGGGCAAGATGTCAGCACGACCACCATCCCCCGCTCCCTCACCACTACCCGTTCCGTAGCACCGCGATTGCCCCCTCATCACCGCGACGTAAACTTCCAATCACGAAATAACCCGAATCAACGTAAACCCGTCATACCCCTTCGCCCCCACCGTCTGAATCGCAGTTGCCGTAACGCGCGGCTCCGCAGCGATCAGCTCATGCATCCGCCGCGTCCCAGCCAAATCCGCATCCGCATTCTTCAAATCCGCAATCGCCCCATCACGGACAACGTTATCGACCAAAATCACCGTGCCCGGACGAGACAGCTTCAGCGCCCATTCAAAATACCCGGGATTATTCTTCTTGTCGGCATCTACGAAAATGAAGTCGAACGGCCCACGCTTCTCGGCAGCGAGCAGCGGCAGCGTATCCAGCGCAGGCCCAACGCGAATCTCGACTTTGTGCGACACGCCGGCCCGAGCAATGTTCGCCTTCGCAACTTCTGCGTGCTTGGGGCTAAATTCGAGCGTCACAAGGCGCCCGTCGTCGGGCAGCGCCCGAGCCATCCAGATCGTGCTGTACCCGCCCAACGTGCCAATCTCCAAAATCTTTGTCGCATTCTGCATTTGCGCCAAAACAAAGAGTTGCTTCCCCTGCAGCGGCGAAACCGCGATCGCCGGCAGCCCCGCAGCTACGCTGTCGGCCAACGCTTGATCCAGCGCTTTGTCCGGCGTAATCAAAAGCTTGCCAAAGTATTCGTCTACCGCTGTCCAGGTCGGGTCGCTGCTCATCGGTGTGATTTCCTCGAAATCGGTTTTTCCGCCAGTCGCGCCGGTCGCGCGAAAGTTGCAAGGACCCCAGTTTACACCCCGCCTCGCAGCCCGGTAACGCGCCCAATCGCTGATCCATAGCTCGCGTCCGATTTCCGAAGCCGCCTTCCGTTTCAGAACATGAAAATGCCCTTGACACTTGCTTGTCTCTCCTGTAATTTCTGTTGTGACAGAAACAACGGAACTGACGGGTCATACGGTACACAGGGAAGGAGCATCCTCCCGACAGCAGCAAACGGCCCGAGTGAGTTCCAAAACGGGAACGACAGGGGTATACCCCCCTATGTTTTGTGAAGTGTGAGCAAGTGTCCGGGAATCAATGAGTTGCGCCGTCGAAGGAAACAAGTGTGCGCAAGCCTTTAAGAATGAGCCGATTGTGGACCCTCGAATTCGAAAAAGTAGCGGTCACAAGGGCTGGCAGCCACGAATTCAGGGCAACGGCGGAGCCAGGCCACCGTATTTCAAGGAGAAGCGATGACGGAAGGTAACAAATTCACCCTGACGCCAGTATCCCAGAAATTTATTTTGCACTGGGGCGAAATGGGCACCCGCTGGGGCATCAACCGCACCGTCGCCCAGGTTCACGCCCTGCTGTTCCTGTCGCCGCACCCGCTGCCCGCCGACGAAATCGCCAAGACGCTTGCCGTCGCTCGATCGAACATCAGCACTAGCCTGCGCGAACTAATGGGATGGGGCATCGCCCGCGTCGTCCACGTCCTCGGCGACCGCCGCGATCACTTCGACTCAACCAAAGACGTCTACGAAATTTTCCGCATCGTCTCGGAAGAGCGCAAACGCCGCGAGATCGACCCGACGCTGCGCGTGATCAGCGAATGCGTCTCCGAACTAAAAGCGAATCCGCAGGGCGACACGTTCACGCGAGAGCGCCTCGAAAGCATGCTCGAATTTTTGACCGGGATGACCGGACTATTTGAGGAAGTGGTGACGAATGCCGACCGGCGCTCTGAAAGGCGCGATGAAACTCCGAGGCAAAGTTGTGACATTGCTGGGACAAAAGAAAGCCGCAACCGGCTAACAATCCGCGGGCCAATGGAACCGGGTCAGGTCTGATCAGGTCGGGGCGGAGTCAAGCCGACTCTAGGCGGAGAACCATATGCGATCGAACGTGCGACGGGGATGGTTCGCGCTGTTTATCGGGTTGGGAATTCAAGTGCTCCTGTTCGTCCTCGGGATGTTGACGCGAACGCCGCAGATTCCGGGGCATCCAGCTGTTCTTTCTCCGCTCAGATATTTCAGCATGCCCGGATTTGTCTTTTCGTTGCTCGTTGTAGACAGCGTTCACATCATGTGGTCTTTGCATCCGGTTCTGGTTCAGGCGATGCAGATTGCCGCGAACGTTCTGTTTTACAGCGTGGTCGCGTATGCAGTGCTTTGGTTGCGATCCAAGTGGAAGTCGAATCGGACGGAGCTGGGGCCGGCATCGCTTCAGACGCCCGTGATGCGACGCGTGTGGTTGGCGCTCGCCATCGGATTGGCGATTGCAATGATTTTGCTTGCCGCGCAGTCCTCGAGTTTCCTGCACGCGACGACAAATAACGGCGCCGGCGTGAACTACACAGACGCCCATCCAAGACTTTTGACGATCTGGTTGACGATGAGCCTGCCCGGGCTGTCGATGATGTTGCTGGCGATCAACGTCACACCGGTAATGTGGGGTTCGCACCCGGTGCTGGCGAATATGGTAGTTACGACGGGTAATTTTCTTTTCTACAGTGTCGCGGCTTACGTGCTGTTGCGATTGACGGCGGGATTGTCCGCGAGGTGCAAGCGCACATGATTTCTCTAGCGTCGGAATTCACGGATGCAAAAGGCCGCCACGCGCGCGGCTGGTTTTTCTTCGATGCGGAGTGCGGATTTTGCACGCGCATCGCGCGAGTATTGGCACCAATTCTGCGACGACGAGGACTGGACGTAGCACCACTGCAAGATCCCCGCGTCCGCGGCTTGCTCGGCCTGTCGCAATCCGAGTTACTGCGCGAAATGCGCGTCGTCATGGCCGACGGTACCCATAGGGGTGGCGCCGACGCCGCCGTAGCCCTCGCCCACGAAATCTGGTGGGCCCTCCCACTCGTGTGGTTCTCAAAAACTCCCGGTGGTTTGAAACTTCTGAAGTGGGCTTATTACCGCATCGCGGCGCGCCGGCACTGTGCCGCAATTCGCTGCGAAACAGCTTTGTGAAATGCTGAAGACCTGTCAGCGAGCCTCACGCTGTTGGAGTGGCAGAACGTCGCGCTCTACTTTCGCGGCGATTTCGTCTTCGGCGACTTCGAGGTCGTAACGGGTTTGAAGGTTCATCCAGAAGGAAGGAGCGTTGTTGAAGTAGCGAGCGAAGCGCAACGCCGTATCGGCGGTGATTCCGCGCTTCTCATTCACGATGTCGGCGATTCGAGTGACGGGTACACGCAGATCCATCGCCATGCGGTTCATGCTCAGTCCGAAGGGAAGCATGAACTCTTCGCGAAGAATCTCTCCTGGATGCACAGGCTTTATTTTTTTCGGCATAAGGCCTCTAGTGATAGTCCACGATTTCGACTCGGTACGCGTGACCGTCTTGCCATACGAAACACAGACGCCACTGATCGTTGATGCGGATGCTGTACTCGGCTTGCCGATCACCCTTCAATCGCTCCAGCCGGTTTCCCGGCAAGGTAGCCGGAGTGTGAAGAGTTTCGGCCGCATCGAGAATGTCCAGTTTCCGAAGCGCCGCTCTCTCGATCGCGCGGAAACGCTTTACGGAGTCGCGGCGGAAAAGCCGTTCCGTATCGGCGTTCCGGAAGGACTTGATCACGTTTGAAGTCTATACTGTTATCCGTTAAACGTCAATCGGTACGGCTTGTAGTGCGCGAGTAATGTCGGAGAAAGGCTAGGCTGAGGCGGCGCGGGTTTCGGCAAGGACGCGCTGGTAGTAGCGCTCGTACTGGGGGATGACGTCGTTGGCGCAGAAGCGCGACTTGGCGTTTTTGCGGGCGAGGTGGCCCATTTCGCGGCCGCGGTCGGCGCGCGAGAGGATGTCGAGCGCGTATTGGCCGGCTGCCTTCACGTCGCCGGGTTCGACGAGGAATCCATCGACGCCGTGCGTGACGACTTCCGGGATGCCGCCGACGTTCGTTGCGACGACGGGAACTTCGCAGGCCATCGCTTCGAGTGCCGCAAGGCCGAACGACTCCAGTTGCGACGGAAGCAGAAAGAGATCGGCGGAGCTTAGCTTTTCGTAGACAGAGTTCTGCTTGCCCAGGAAGAAGACGTCTTTTTGCAGCCGCTTCTTGCGCACGAGATATTCGGCGGCGCCGCGATCCGGGCCATCGCCGATCAACACGAGCTTGGCCGGCATCTTCGCCCGGACAATGGCGAAAATCTCGATGGCGTCGGTGATGCGCTTGACCGGACGAAAATTCGACAGGTGCATGATGATGGGCTCGCCGTTAGGCGCCCACTGCGCGCGTTGCGCCTCGTTCGGTATGCGCGTGTACAGATCGCAATTGACGAAATTCGGGATGACCTCGATCGGACGCTTGATATCGAATTCCTTGAGCGTTTGCTGAAGCAGGTAATCCGAGATCGCGGTCACGCCATCGCTCTTCTCGATCGAAAATTTGGTGATCGGAAGATAGCTGCGGTTGCTGCCGACCAGCGTGATGTCGGTGCCATGTAATGTCGTAACGAACGGCAGCCGCCGCGGCGCCGCCATCGAACGGGCAAGCATCGCGCTCACCGAGTGAGGAATCGCGTAGTGCACGTGCAGCACATCGAGCGATTCCGCCTCGAAAACCTCGAGCATTTTTGTCGCGAGCGCCAGTGTATACGGCGGATGGTCGAACAACGGATAGGACGCGACCTCGACTTCATGAAAATGAATGTGGGGATCGGCCGTATTCATCCGGATCGGCGGCGCATAGCTGATGAAATGGATGTCGTGCCCGCGCGCCGCGAGTTCCTGGCCGAGCTCGGTAGCGACGACTCCCGAGCCGCCGTACGTGGGATAGCAGGTTATGCCGATGCGCATAGAATAGGTTCCGTCATCCTACACTGTTCGCGGACTGTAACTGTTATTGCGATGTAACAGCGCCCGTGGGCCACGACGATGATTGAACCTGGCGCCGGGCTAACGCGTAGCGTTCTTCTGGCCAGATTAGACGCGGAGAGAGGGCAAAACGTGACACAGGCCGCAAGAGTGGGAAATCGAGCCAGAAAAGGCTCCGCCGAAATGGCGAAGGTCGCGCGCCGCGCGCTAAGCCACAGCCACGCAATCAAATTCCTCGGATTTTCGTTGGAAGCGATCGACAAAGGCTGGGCCGTCATGCGGCTCAAAGCGAGGACGCATCACAAGCAAATTCATGGAGTCGTGCACGGTGGGATCTTGGCGGCGCTGGCAGACACCGTCGGCGCCATGGCGTCTTACACGGTCGTGCCGCAGGGCACAGCCATCGCCACGATCGAGATGAAGATCAACTATCTGGAGCCGGTTCCGGTGGGCCGCGTCCGAGCCGAAGCGCACGTACTCCGCGCTGGCCGAAATTTCATAGTTACCGAGTGCGATGTCTTTACTCCGGCGGGGAAACGAGCTGCAAAAGCTTTGATCACCTACGGGGCAGCGGGCGGGCATTCCATGGATACAACCTCAGCGAGAACGGGGAAGAGTTAGCCCTAATACTTTATCGGACGCTAAACTGAGAAATTTTCCTGCAGCGGCGCTGTGGAAAGCCTGGGGCGATCGACGTAAAAATCTACTCCTCAGAACCTTCGTCGCCGTCCTTGTGGACGTACTTAATGACGCGCTTGAAGACCAGCAAATTGGGCTCGCCGTGGCGCGTGAGCTTGATGCAATCGCGGTCGTACCATTCCACGGTGCCGCGCAGGATTTCGCCGTTGTCGAGCACGATCGCCATCGGCGTCCGCGCCTGCATTTGCTTCACCCAATAGAAATTCTCCGCGTGAGTGAGCTCTGGCGGCGCAGGTTTTTTGCTCGGAGCAGGCCCGTTGTTGTTTCCGTGCGGCTGTCGAGGAGGCAATTGTTCCTTCATGTCCGCAAATCCAGGGCGGAACATCCTGCGGTTCACCATGACTGCTCCTTAAAGGTTTGGGGTCGGTTCTGTTTCGTATGATGCATGCGCCGCGAACCGGGTTACAGTTCGTAAAAGAAAGTTGCGCACGCCCCGTTTAGCCTTTTGGAACAGCCGATTTCAACGATGGGAACCCACTTCGCGTGTTGAATTTGGCGCCAAAGAGGCGGCCAACGCGTCGAGACCAAGTTGCCGATTCAGGTTGCGGCGCGAGCCCAAATGCAGCTCATCGAAGCCTTCAATTGCGCGCATGACCCAACCGACATCAATTCCTTTGGAAAGAGCTTCCAGTTCCTTTGCGAGATGCGGATTTCGCAGCTGGGCCTGCTTGGCGTGAGACGCCAACTCCAGCAGATCGGTCAACAATCCGTAAAAAATGAGCAATTGATCGTCGAAGGATGATTCGCGATCTTTGGCCAGCGCGGCGGTGTCGGCGAACAGTTGCGAGAAACCTTCGCCCTTGGCCGAGCGCTCCAGGATGCGCAACGCGTCGCGGCGGCGTTGGACGGCGACATCGACATCCATCTCCATCGCGAGGCCTGGGCTGCCCTCGGATAGCTGAGCCGCGAGGCGGCGTTCGGCTGGCTTGCGGTCGGTTTTCTCTTCGATAATTTTTTCAACTTCGACGGTCGAAAGCGGAGCGAAGTGAAACTGCAGGCAGCGCGAAACGATCGTCGGCAAAAGCATGTTGGGCGACGGCGCTGTAAGAACGAGCGTGGCGCTGCCGGGCGGTTCTTCCAGAATTTTCAGGAACGCGTTCGCGACTTCGCCGCGCATGGTTTCCGCGCTATCGACGATGAACACGCGCCGCTTGCCCATCGGCTGGAAGTACGCCGCGCGTTGCACAGCGCGCATCTGGCCGATGCGCAACATCGGCCGCACGACTGGCGTTTTCAGCCGCACGGGGTCAGGCAGAAGCGCCCACACATCGGGATGAGACTGCAAAATCAATGGCATGCGCTCGACGGTAGCGGCATCGGCGCTTTCGCCACGTTCGGTTAACCCTTGTTCGAGAAGTTTCTGCGGATCGGCGAGCAGCGCGATGCGGCGGCAGGTGTCACACTCGCCGCAAAAATCGTCCTTCAGCCGCTCGCAGTTCGCGGCTTGCGCGAACATCCGCGCCAATGTGAATTTGCCGACGCCGCGCGGGCCAGTAAAGAGCAGCGCATGCGGCACGCGTTCCGCTCGCATCGCGCCACGAAGGGCCATGACAATTTGCCCGTTGCCGAGGAAGTCGGAGAAGCCCATGTCAGCGAGCCTCCCTTGAGGCGGACGTCACTGAGCCTAAAGAGCTGGCGTTGAGCGTCGATTCAACGAGTTCGGTCAGGTCCGCGCTGATCGCCTCGGGAGTGCGCATTGCGTTCGTAGAGCGGTCAACGCATTCGATAGTCGCCCAGTGCGAGCGCTTGGCGAGCTGGTCATACATTTCCGCGGCGTCTTGCAGATGACGCAGACTGCTTTCCTGAATGTCTTGTTTCGCGGTGGTGTAGCTGCGCGCGGCCTTTTGCGAGACCAGCGCCTGCGCCTGTGCCGGCGGCACCCGCAGATAGATCACGCGATCTTCGCGCGGCAATCCGTAAATGTTGTATTCCAGATGTTCGAGCCAGGCGATGAATTCGTCGCGCTGCGCGGCAGGCACGCGACCTGTCTGGTGCGCAAGGTTCGACGCAATGTAGCGGTCGGCGAGCACAAGCTTGCCTTGCGCGAGCGCGTCGGTAAGTTCGCGCTTGGCCTCGAAGCGATCACCTGCATACAGCAGCGCGGCAAAATGCGGATCGACGGTCTCAAGCGCGCCAAATTTGCCGTTCAAGAATTGACCGACCATCGTGCCAAACCAGGACTGGTAGTGCGGAAAGTTCGTGGCATGCACCGCAACGCCCCGCGCGCGCAACGCTTTCTGAAGCAGCTCAAGCTGCGTGCCCTTACCGCTGCCGTCGATTCCTTCGATTGCGATGAGTCTGCCAGAAGTGGTTGCCACGTTGGCCTTAGTGTAACCCCAGCCGAGGCCAACCGGCAAAACGGTCGCAGTCATTAGACCGGACGGCCCGGCATGGTATGTTGTATGTGCTCGAACGGAGTGCTCGAGACACCACACCCAGCACCATGTCTTCCGCGCCCACCCCCAGTCCGAACCTTTTACGCGACAACATCGCGCGCGTCCGCGAACGCATCGCTGCCGCAGCCGCTCGCGTGAATCGCCATCCAGGTGACGTCACGCTGATCGGTGTGTCGAAAACTCATCCTGCGGAAATGATTCGCGCAGCGTATGAGGCGGGACTTCGGGATTTTGGCGAGAATCGCGTGCAAGAGTGGGAAGGGAAGCGCCAGGCGCTGACCGATTTAGTCGATGCCAGCTGGCACCTGATCGGACACCTGCAAAGTAATAAGGCGACGCGCGCGGCGACGATTTTTCACTCGGTGGATTCGGTGGATGATTTGACGTTAGCCCAGCGGTTGGATCGCACGCGGCAGGGAACCGACTCGGCGCACGGCCGCCTGCGCGTGCTGCTCGAAGTCCACATCGCCGGAGAAGCCGCGAAGAGCGGAGCGGAACCCTCGGACCTTCGTGAGCTTGCGGACGCCGTAACGAAGTGCGCTTCATTACATCTAAATGGACTCATGTGCGTTCCGCCTCTTCTGGACGAAGCGGAAAAAGTGCGGCCGTATTTTCGCAAGCTGCGCGAACTTCGCGACCAATTGGAATCGCAGGTGGGAACTCGATTGCCGGTGCTGTCGATGGGCATGTCGCACGATTTTGAAGTGGCCATCGAAGAAGGCGCGACGGAAGTACGCGTGGGAACCGCAATCTTCGGCAGTCGCCCAGCGCCGAAAAAACGCTAAAACGAAAACGACCGATTCTTGATCGGCCGAAAAATTCCTCGGGAGCCCTCTGCATGAAGCTGTTCACCCCTCTTAAGATTCGCGACATTGAGTTGAAAAATCGCATCGTGGTTTCGCCGATGTGTGAGTACTCGGCGAAAGATGGGCATCCGCAGCCGTGGCACATGGTGCATCTCGGCAGCCGCGCGGTCGGCGGTGCGGCGCTGGTGATGACGGAGGCGAGCGCGGTCGAAGCGATCGGGCGAATTTCGGCGGCGGACGCCGGAATTTATGATGAATCGCATATCGCGTCGTGGAAGCCGATCACCGAATTTGTGAAGTCGCAAGGCGCCGTTGTGGGGATGCAGTTGGCTCACGCGGGACGCAAAGCCAGCACGGATCTACCTTGGCTGGGCGGCAAGCCGGTGAGCATCGGGGCAGGCGGATGGGAGCCGGTCGGGCCGAGTGCCGTGGCTTATGACAGTGGCTACACTACGCCGCATGCGTTGAGCGTCGGCGAGATCGCTGAGATCGTGGTTGCGTTTCGCAAATCAGCGCAGCGCGCGCTCGCCGCGGGGTTTCAAATCGTCGAGATTCATGCAGCGCACGGATATTTGATTCACCAGTTTTTGTCGCCGCTCAGCAACAAGCGGGACGATCAGTACGGCGGGAGCTTTGAGAATCGGATTCGACTCGCGCTCGAAGTGACGAAGGCTGTTCGTGAAGTTTGGCCTGCGAATTTGCCTTTGTTCTGCCGCGTATCTGCTTCCGATTGGGCCGACGGCGGCTGGGACATCGGCGAAACCGTTGAGCTGAGCAAGCGGCTCAAGCCGCTTGGCGTCGATTTGATCGACACGTCGAGCGCCGGCCTGGTGCCGTATCAGAAGATCGCCGTCGGCTTTGGCTATCAAATTCCGTTTGCCGAAGCCATCCGAAGGCAGGCAGAGATTTTGACGGGCGCGGTCGGAATGATCACCGACGGCGCACAAGCCGATACGATCATCAACACGGGACAAGCGGACGTTGTATTCCTGGCGCGCGAGTTGTTGCGCGATCCCTACTGGCCGCGGCGTGCTGCGCAAGAACTGCATACGAAGATCGAGCCGCCCGTTCAATATCAACGCGCGTGGTGATGCATGTGACGGGTTCGACTGAATTCCGCGGATTCAGGCTCCGGTTCCGACGCGGGGCAGCAACTCGACATCGGCTCTCGCGACGGCTCCGTTATCTTTCAAATTCGCGTGCAGCCGCGTGCCAGCCGGGATGAAATTGCCGGCGTCATCGCAGGCGCTCTCAAGGTGCGAATCCAAGCTCCCGCGATAGAAAGTCGCGCTAACGAAGCAGTTTGCGAATTCCTCGCCACGCTTTTGAAAACGCCGAAATCCGCTGTTAGAATCCTCGCCGGCGAACGCAGCCGTGTGAAACGTGTCGAGATTCGTGGCGTGCTGCCGCAACAAATCCTGGCGTTGCTCTTGCACGAAGCGTAAGAACTGACGAGCTTCACCAAAGAGGCGTATGGCCTTCAACCTTCAAGAAGTACAAGCCGATATCCGAGCCGCGAAGCTTGACGGATGGCTGTTCTACGATTTCCGCGGACGCGATCCCATCGCGCATCGCATTCTTGCTCTGCCGCCCGGAATGCGGACGCGCCGCTGGTTTTATTTTGTGCCGGCGAAAGGCACGCCGCGCAAATTGGTGCACAAGATCGAGACGGAGTCGCTTGCTGCCGTGCCCGGCGAAACGCTCTACTACGCGGGATACGACGAGCTGCAGAAAAATCTCGCGAAGGCGATCGGGCGGGCAAAAGTTGTGGCCATGCAGTATTCGCCAAAGGCCGCGGTGCCGTACGTAGCGATGGTGGACGGCGGAACGATCGAGTTGGTGCGCGGTGCTGGAGCGAAGGTGGTCAGCTCGGCTGACCTCGTGCAGAAATTCGAGGCGTGCTGGACTCCACAGCAACTCGAGTCGCATCTCGCAGCGGGGAAAATCATCGACGGCGCCATTCGTGGTGCTTTCGATGAAGTGGCGAAGCACATCCGCGCAAAGCGGACGCTGACCGAATACGACTTGCAGCAATGGTTTCTCAAACAATTTGAAGCGAGCGGAATTCAGCGCGAAGACGGGCCAGACGTCGCGGTGAACGCCAACGCGAGCGATCCGCACTATGCGCCGATGCAAGGCAAGGCGGCGGCGATTCGCGAAGGCGATCTGCTGCTGCTCGATGTTTGGGGCAAAACGAAAGACGCGGGCAGCGTCTATTACGATGTGACGTGGATCGGCTATGTCGGTGCGAAAGTGCCTGAGAAATACGCGAAAGTTTTTGGCGTTTTGCGCGAAGCGCGGGATAAAGCTGTCGATCTGATTCGTTCGAGCATCACGGCAGGGAAGCCGCTGCAAGGCTGGCAGGTGGACAAGGCTGCGCGCACGCTCATCGAGAAAGCCGGGTACGGGAAATATTTTTTTCATCGGCTGGGTCACAACATCGGGGAAACCATTCACGGAAATGGTGCGAACATGGACAACCTCGAAACGCACGACATCCGCCACTTGATTCCGAAGACGTGTACGTCGATCGAGCCGGGTATCTACATGCCTGAGTTTGGTATGCGCACCGAAGTGAATGTGTACATCGGCGACGGCGAGGCTCGCGTCACCGGCGCCGTGCAGAGCGAGATCGTGCCGCTGCTCGCGTGAGCGCGACGTAACTCCGTGGAAAAAACACTGAAACCGAAATCCATCGACTCCATGCCGTAAAATGGCGGAAAATCAAATTTGCAAATGAGCGACGAAGCCCAAATCCAACCGCCAGACCCTGATTTGTCGCCTACGCTCGCAGAGCCTTTGCCACAGCCGCATGTTCTTCAAGCGCGGCCGCACGTAAGCGCACGCCCGCCGCCGCAGCAGGCATTGGCATCGCGGGATGGCTTGTGCCCGGGCTGGGGCACGCGCTGCAAAAAATGTGGGGCAGGGCAGCGGCGTGTTTTCTGACGGTCGGCGTACTCGTTCTGATCGGATCGGGCATGCGTGGAAATTTATTTCAGTCCGCGGACTCCGATGCATTCGGCAGGCTTGGCTACATCGCCGATGTCGGCACAGGAAGCTTTTACTGGTTAGGGAAAGCGCTGGAAATCAAAGGGCCCGACGTCTCACGAGCCGACGGCGACTATGGCACGCGCTTCCTGGCCGCTGCCGGCGTGCTCAATCTGCTCGCAGCGCTGCATGCCTACGAAGCTGCCCGCGGACGCAAAGCGTGATGAATCCAAAGCGGCCCGCTGAATATCTTTTCAAGAGAGTCGGTTTGAACGTGAGAGCAGTCGCCGAATGATTCTCAACCTCAGCCATTTTCAAGCCATGGTCCTGTTCGCGCTGATGGTTTCGATTGCTTTTGGATTTCTGAGTCGCCGCCCCATGCGAGAGCGTGCGAAATACATCGGCTGGTCTTTTCTGCTGTTCGTGCTGATCGGAGTCGGAATCGGGTGGATGATGTACCCGTTCTCGCGTTAGGCAAAGCGCAACACGAGCGTCGCTTCGCTCCCTAAAACAAAATCCGGATCGCGAATCCCGGGCTACTTTGCTTTTGCTTTCGCCATCTTGGCGGTGACGTACAGCAACAGCTTCCGATCTTTCTCATCCATCTTGGACAAGAATCGGATGATCTGCTTCAGGTAGCGCGCATCTTTTCCGGACGCGCCCCATCCATCGGCGCCTGTGCCCTTGATGTCGAGTGCTGGATGTCTCTGTGGCGGCTCATCGCCTTCGTACAACAATTCGTACAGCGGCACTTCGAGGGCGCGTGCGAACTTCTCGAGTGTTTCGACCGCCGGCACCGTGTGCCCATTTTCCACGCGGGAGACGTAACAGCGCAGGAGCCCTGTTCGCTCCTCGATGTCGCCCTGCGACAGCTTCTTTTTCTCTCTGAGAGACCGCAACCGATCAGCCACAATCATCTGTACTGCCTCCGGTGAATCATTCCCGCCGCAACCGCGTTGCAACGCAGCATACAATAATTTCGGTCTAGTACCATCCGTTATTTATTCCCAAGAATAGTATGTAACTTTGAATTGACCTTGGCCGTGTAAATCGTGCTCTTATGTTACCAATCATGTATCTATTGTCCGGATACAACGTTTCATACGCTTCAATCCCGGTCACCCCAAGCGTTCGTAGTTCATACAGGCCAGCAGTCGTCATCGTAAATAGAAGATATGCCGCGGGTCTTGCACTGCCAGCGAGTGGGTTCTATTTCGAGGAGATGACCGAATGCATCAAGGGGCATGTACTGCTCGAGAAGTTGATTTAGAGACAAGTCTGCGCGCGTTCCATCCTCTGCCCGTGGGAGTTGCCGTTTGGCAACTGCAAGACGCCCGAGAAGTGCGGAGTCTCCGTTTTGTCGGTATTAATCCGGCTGGAGAGCGCGAACTCCGCGCTCCGCTCGGCTTCGCAGTAGGGAAGCCAATTACCGAGTGCTTTCCCAAACTGCTCGACACCCCTATTCCGGAGCGCTACAAAAGCGTCATTGTGTCGGGCAAGCCGGAAACATTTGGCGAACTTGTCTACTGCGACGCTCGCATCCCGCAGGGTGTCTTCTGGGTCGATTGCTTCCCACTGCCAGACCGATGTGTGGGCGTTGCCGTCGAAAACATCACCGAACGCCAGCGCATGACTCGGGCCCAGGGCCACGCTCTGCAGCTTCTTCATCGCATCACCTTGTTTCTCAACGATGCGCCTACCCCGCTGGAAGCGGCCCAGTTCTGCATCGATGAGATCTGTACCCAAATTGGCTGGCCGCTCGGCAGGTTCTTCTTGTCCGATGACACTTGCCCGTCGCGATATTTGCCCAACCCGGTGTGGCGCTTCAGCGATCCGCAGCGTTTCACGGCATTCCGCAAAGCCACCGAATTGTACGAACTGAATGTCACCAATCGGCTCGCGCTTGAGTACCGCACCATTCAGGGACAGAAGGCGGGCCTCACCAAATCGGTGGGATTCAAGGTTGTCGAAAACGATTTTCTCCGTGGCGTCTTGGAATTTTCATCGGAAAGCTGCGCGCCGCTCGACGAACACATATTCCGCGCCATCTCGAATATCGGATTCCAGCTTGGTCAGGTGTTCGCTCGAGAGCGACTCAGGGCGCAATATGGCCGCCTTCAAGATCTGATGCTGTCGAGGGATGCGGATCACGATGCAATTTCGAGGATATTATTCAGCGGCAAAGCGTCGTTATCCACCGCGGTCGCGTCGCTTGAGACGCGCCGGCGCCGTCGCAAAGCTATAGTTGCGTCGTCAAAGGATATTGTCGAATCGGCGATTCAGATGCAAAAGCATCTCGATGAGTTGCGGCGGCTCGTGGCCAAGCCGATTGTGTTGTCATCGCCACGCGAGCGCTGAAATAGAATCCGCCGGCTCGCCTTTTACACTTCGCCACATCTCACGGCGCTTGGCGTCCGGCCCGCGACGATTGTTAATCCGCAACTCCCCTCAAAAAACTCATCCCACCGCCACTGGCGAGACCCACTATCCTCTGCTAAAGTGTTGAAGCTGGATTTAGTCCTCGTGCGCCAAAACACTGGCGCCTCCCGCAGAGCCGAGGTAGCTCAGTGGTAGAGCAGCCGATTCGTAATCGGCAGGTCGTGGGTTCAACTCCCACTCTCGGCTCCACTTCTTTTTCCGCATAAACATTGAGGATTTGAGCGTTTAAGTTCGCGGTGCCCACCGAGTGCCTATGTTTTACGCACTTCGGCGTCAATACTCGCCTGTCTTTCGGGAACGAAACGCGGGTAATACCGCTCCGTAATGGCCAGTTCACGGCGCCCCAAAAGCGTGCTCGCGGTCTGTATGTCGAAAATTCGGAAAAATGCAATGAACGCGACGCCACCAGTACATACGACCGATGGACAAAGCCGATCCCTCAGACAATTTCCCCGAAAGTACAGTGTCGAAAGCGCCGAGTGACACCGTGGAGTGACCAACGCTGTCCAATTTTGAACAGTAATTTTCCTGATTGACTTTCTACAGGGCGCGTTTTATCCAGAGAAATGGACGAGTTGGCACAAATGCGGGCTCTTCGTGAGCGCAACCGGCGAGCCGTAGCCGGCTTCCTCAGCGCCGATTTAGATTATGGCTGCACGCTGTGCGGACTCGCAAAACGCACTCCTGAACGGTTAAACGAACGCCTTCAGGCAGCTCAGAAAGCACTCGACGCCGCGACAACCTTTATGTGGAAAGTGAAACTTGAACCGAGTGAGCTCTGCGAATTGACGGCTAAGAGCGAGCGCCTGAAATTTGAGCTGGAGAGTCTCGGTTCGAGCGTCTAGATGCTGTGGCCAAGGTGTGCCCAACTGCCCCGTTTTGGGCTATTCCATAGGTTTTAGCGGCACGTGAAATCAGTAACTTGAGCAGGCTCAATCTTGTTTCGGACCTCGGCTCCACTTTTTTATTCATTCGCGACGATCCCTGCAAGTTCGTATTCGCCCTGATCGTGCCAGGTCGCATGGTATTAATATTCTTGGAAGTCACGCCATGGAAAACCGAACAACTCCGGCAAAAATGTTCGCGGCGAGTGTTATCGCCGGGGCGGTGCAATTCGCGGTAGCGATTTATCTGTTCGGCGGCTGGAATGCTTTTGTCAGCCATTCATCGCTGATCGTCTTGATTGTTGTCACCTTGGCGATGCTGTGCATCGCGCCTTTCAGCAACGTCAACCTTAACTCCGGCGAAAAAGAGGACCGAGCCAACCGCTGGGTCTTCCTTGCCTTCGGTGTGATCGCACTCGCGAGCGCGGTCGTTCCACCCTACACGGATCGCCTCGGCATCTCGACGATCGACGGTGAAACGACGCGTTGGGTCGGAGTTGTTGTCTACTCCTTCGGCGGGGCGCTTCGCCTCTATCCCGTCTTCAAGCTAGGCCGCCGCTTCAGCGGACTCGTCGCGATTCAGACCGACCACAAGCTGGAAACTCGGGGCATCTACAGCACGATTCGCAATCCAAGCTATCTCGGCATGATCGTTAACATGGTCGGCTGGGGACTTGCCTTTCGCGGCTGGTCTGGCGTCGCGATCGCATTCCTCCTGCTGTTCCCGCTCGTCGCCCGCATCCGCTCCGAAGAGGGCCTACTCCGCGAACATTTTGGCGCTGAATACGAAGCCTACTTCTCGCGCACGTGGCGCCTTTTGCCCGGCCTCTACTAGTTCAATTCCACTATCGGCCATCCCTCAGAAAGTTTTCTGCTTTGTCCCGCCCTGGATGTGACTTCTCGCGTCCATTCCCAAAACGAGCACTTGACAATCACAACCAAAGGAAAGTAAATGAAACAAATCGAAAGTGCGTCTTGATCGGAACTTCCGCCTCGAAGCGGGCAACAGGTCTCAAACAGGAAGTCGCGATGCAGGTCATCTACGAAAGTGGGGTGGGTATGGACTGGAATCTCCGCAACAGCGCTAGCATTGCAGGTCGACACGGAACACGGCGAAATCTCGCCGCAAAATTCGCTCTCTCAATCGCAACAATCCTTTCGGCAACGGCAACGGGAGCGGCAGCGCTCGCAACAACAATGCTCCTCGCGCCCGCGCCGGCCGCCGCGCAGTCCGGCTACGCCGCGCAACTCTCCGGCACCGTCTCCGACTCCAGCGGTGGCGTCATTCCCGGCGCCAAAGTCACGCTCACCGACGAAGGCACCGGCGTCGCCTCCACGCTGAACACCGACGAGCGCGGCATCTTCGTCTTCGCCGGTATTCGCCCTTCCACGTATACGATTAGCGTCTCAGCTCCCGGCCTCAACACCCAAGAGCGCAAGGGCGTCGTCCTCGCCGTCAGCCAGCAGGCCAACCTCGACTTCTCTCTCACGCCCGGGAGCAACGTCGAAACCGTTAACGTCAAGGACGAAGCCCCGTTGCTCGACACCGGTAACGCCTCGCTCGGCACCGACGTTACCAACGAGTACGTCCGCGACATTCCTCTCATCAATCGCAGCTTCTTCGGCCTCGTCTTCCTCGCAGGCGGCGTCACCGAAACTTCCGGCTCCGGCACGCAAGACTCGTACCCCTCCGGCACAAACTTCGTTTCCAACGGCCAGCGCAACGCCACCGCTGAAGTTCGCCTCGACGGCGCGCTCACCAGCGCCCCCGAACAGGGCGAAGGCGGCACCACGAACGTCTACTATCAGCCGTCCGTCGAAATCGTTCAGGAATTCAAAGTCGAGAACAACAGCTTCAGCTCTGAGTACGGCAACAACGGCGGCACCGTCGTCAACATCGTCCTCAAAGAGGGAACGAACAACTATCACGGCAGCGGCTGGTGGTACGGCCAGCGCTCCGCGCTCGACGCCAACGATTTCTTTGACAACGCCGGCGGCATTCCCAAGCCCGATCACGTCCGCGACCAGTACGGCTTTTCGCTCGGCGGCCCGATCAAGAAGCAAAAAACGTTCTTCTTCGTCGATTTCGAAAAGACTCGCCAAAACGATCCCGTCAATCTTTCCGGCACCGTTCCCACCGATGCGCAGCGCGCAGGCGACTTCTCGCAAACCTTCAATCCCGACGGTTCGCTCGAGCAAATCTTCAATCCGTTCAATTGCGTACCTGTGAGTGGCAACGCCGCCGATGGCTGTAACCGCACGGCGGTCGCCGGCAACAATATCGCCGCCGCAGGCTTGATCAATCCGATCGGTCAGGCGCTCCTCAAACTCTATCCAGAGCCAAACCAGCCCGGCGATCCTGTCACTGGCGCCGACAACTTCCGCACCTCAATCCTCTCCGTCGCTCCCGGTTACCAGTTCGACGTGAAAATCGATCACCACTTCAGCGACAAACTCCGCGTCGGCGTCCGTTACAGTCAGCTGCATTCCGAATTCGACGTTCCCTTCGTTCTCGGCAGCGGCGATTTCAACGACGGCTTCACCTCGTTCACAGACGTCCATAACGTCGGCGTCGAAATGAACTACACCCTCACGCCGACCACGCTCATCACCAGCCGCTTCGCCCTCGATCGCGTTAACGCACCAGTGCACTCGTCGCTGCCTGACCTCTCCAGCGTCGGTTTCCCCGCGAGCCTCGACGTCAACGGTTTCACTCGCATGCCGGCCATCAACCTCGATTCCAATAACGACGAGCTGTCGATGTACACGCAATGCTGCACTGACACCAGCTTTGCTCACACGCTCTACAGCTACTCGTCGGCTATCTCTTTCATCAAGAACCGCCACACCTTCAAAGTCGGATTCGAGCAGCGTGTTTTCTTCAACAACTTCGATCAACCGTCCGATCCCACCGGCACGTTCCATTTCGCGCAAAACGTCACCGCGCAATCTCCCCAAAGCGGCGACACGACGCAAGGCGATTCGTTCGCCAGCCTTCTCATGGGCTACGGCGATTCCGGGAGTCTCGGCATTTCGCCGAGCGTTGCCGATAAATCGATGGAAACCGCTTTCTACGTGCAAGACGACTGGAAGATCACACCGAAACTCACCATCAACCTCGGCCTTCGCTACGAGTGGAGTTCGCCTTACACAGAGCGCCACAATCTACAGCAATTCAGCGATTTCTCCGGCAGCACCGGCCAGTCCGTCGTTCTCTTTCCGGGCCAGGCGCCTACGCCGATCAATGGCACGACGCTCTTCGTCAATCAGGGCGGCCTCGGCCGCGGCGTTCCTACCGACCGCAACAACTGGGCTCCTCGCGTCGGTTTCGCTTGGTCCTTCGATCAGAAAACCGTTATCCGCGGCGGCGCCGGCGTTTACTACGGTCTCAGCCCGGCCACCAACTTCCAATACACCGGCACCGCGTTTAGCACTACGGATCCGGTCCTCTTCACCAATGACAACTTCGCCACGCAATTCGCCACTCTAGCGAATCCATTTCCGTTGGGCATCGGACAGCCCCAAGGGACCAAGTACGGTGCGCTCGCCGAATGGGGCTATGACAACGGCAACAACCTCGGCACCGAGGAAGCGCACAACGCCGACATCTTCCAATGGAACATCGGCGTCCAGCGCCTGCTGCCCGGACAGATCACCATCGGCGTGGACTATTCCGCCAATCGCAGCACGCACTTGCCGTGGGGCGGCTATTCCAGCACGCGCAATCGCAACTTCATTCCGTCCGACACGCTTGCCAATCTTGTATCGACGATGAATCCGTCGCACGATCCCACGAGCAACGACGTCAGCAACTTTCTCTTCGCTCCGGTCGCCAACCCGTTCCTCTCATACTTCCAGGGCCCGACCGCGATCTTCAACGAGCCCGCATCGGCCTACAATTTGCCGACCGTCTCTGAGATCAACTTGCTCCGCCCGTATCCGCAGTTCGACGGCTCCTTTCAGGGTCTTCCGAACTTCGGCGCCAATTCCTGGTATCACTCTCTTCAGGTTCGCTTCCAGAAGCGCGCCAACCACTACGTCAGCTTCGAAGGGAACTACACACTTTCGAAATCGACCGACGACTCTTCTGTCGGTTTCAACGCGTTCGTCGGCGGCCTCAACCTCGGCAATCCGCAACAGCTCGATCGCCTCAATCTCGAGCACGCCATCAGCGCCAACGACGCGACGCACCGCTTCGTCCTTGCGTCGATCATCGACGTTCCCGTCGGCCGCAACCGCTGGATTGGCCGCGACATGAATCGCTTCGTGGATGGCGTTGTCGGCGGTTGGTCCATCTCGACGATCCTCACGTTCCAGAGCGGCCAGCCTCTCGCGATCGGCATGGCGCAAGCTCGTCTCGCCGACGGCAACCAGCGGCCCAACGTCATCTGCCCGCAGGTTTCCACCGGCATCAGCTATCACGCTGCCGCCTCGAACTTCCTCAATGGCACGGGCAATGCGTCGCTCTTCAACGCATCCTGCTTCGCCGATCCTGGCGACCAGACTCCCGGCAACGCGCCGCGCTATTTCTCGAACCTGCGCTCCGACGGCATCCACAACGTCGATCTCTCCTTCAGCAAAGAATTCGCGTTCCGCGAAGAGATGAAGCTCCAGCTTCGTGCCGAATTCTTTAACTTCCTGAACACGCCGCGTTTCGGCTTTCCAGACCTGAACTACGGCGACAGCACCTTCGGCGACGTCACTTCGACCGCGCCGGGCAGCACGCCGCGCATCATGCAGTTTGGTTTGCGATTCCAGTTCTAACCGACAGGCGGACGGGCGGCCGCCACAAATGAAGAAGACGCTTCTCCTATCTCTACTCGTGTGCCTCGCGGCGGTCGGTACGACGCCGCGCGTCGCACTAGCTCAAGCTCCAGCACAAACTCCGGCGCGCCCCGCAGAGAAAGAGCCGGAGCATCCCACCGACTGGACCCACTGGGTCCGCATCGGCGGCTTCGGACTTCGCTCCGACGCGCAAGCCGATGACATCGTCCGCAAAGCCACCGAGAGCAACGTCTTCGGCATCGAGGTCGATAACGACATCCCCGGCCGCTACGAAAGTTTCCTCGATCCAACCGCGAAGCTAAAAGCCATCCACGCCGTCGCCGAAGCCGCACACAAAGTCGGCAATCGCGCTTTCGTCTACATCGCCGGCACCGAATGCATCACGGCCAACGCCGACAAAGCGCCGCACTCCGTGATGAAAGATCATCCAGACTGGGTCCAGCGCAAAGCCACGGGCGAGCCCGCTTCGTTTACCGGCGGCGCCGCTTTCTGGATTCGCAAAGGCGACGAAGATGTCTGGATCAGCCCGTATGCCGAGCCTTGGCGCCACACCTACATGGAGCGCGTCCGCCAGATCGCTGCAACCGGCATCGATGGAATCTACGTCGATATTCCGTACTGGATGACGCATTTCGACGGCTGGGAGAAAACCTGGGCCAGCTTCGACGATTTCACCGTTGCCGCGTTCAAAAAGAAAACCGGCCTCGACGCCAAAAAAGATCTCAAGATCGGCGATTTCTCCGACGCAAATTTCCGCAAGTGGGTCGATTTCCGTATCGACACGCTCACTGACTTCATGGCTGAGATTCGGTCGAGCGCGCGTAGCGTAAAACCCGACATCATGGTCATCCCCGAAATTTATCCCGGCATCGAGGAAGAAGCCACGCGCGTCGGCGCCGATGTCTACGAGATGTATGCCGTCACCGATGCCATCGCCCACGAATACGAATTCGGCAACGGCGAGCACATGGCGTCGGGCCGCTCACAAATCGACTGGTTCCTCTATCAAGCGGGAATGCTGACGTTCCGCGGCTTCGCGCAAGGCAAAGCGACTTGGATTTTGAATTACTCGTGGGATGGCGACAAAGTTGTAGACAAGCGCGAGGCCATGAAAAATCTCGCGATGTCGCAAATCGTCACTGGTTCGAACTTCTGGGACGCGCCCGGTCACAGCATGGGCGGTTCGAATGATATTCCGACGCGCCGACTAATTTTTGATTGGATCGCCGCCCACGAAAAAACTCTCTACTCGCCGCGCACTCCGATCGAGCCGGTCGGCGTTTATTTCTCGAATAAAAGTCGCGACTACGATGCCGCCGAATTCTTGCCAAGCTACCGCGGCACGCTCGTCGCATTGCTGCAAGCGCACCGCGAATTTCAGGTCGTCACTCCGCGCACGCTCGGCAATTTCAAAGGCAAGACGCTCGTTCTTCCCGACGTAACCACGTTGAACGACACCGAAAAGGGCCAGCTCGCTGCGTTCTCGAAAAACGGCGGCCGCCTCGTCGTCACCGGCGCCGATGCCACAGGAATGCCCGCGTCCGACGCGATCGTGCGCTTCAAAGAATCTCCGGGCAAAGCGTACTTCGACGCGTTGGAAAAAGACTTTCCAGTCCGCGTCCCAGAAGCCGCCAACCGAATTCCTCGCATCCATGGACGTGAAAGCCCAAATCGAAGTCGATGCGCCGCCAACCGTCGCCGCGAACATTTCGCAAGTCGATGGCACGCCGCACATCTTCCTCGCCAACTTCACCGGCCTCGTCCCCGGCAAAATCGCCAACCAGACGCCCGTCAGCGGCATCCGAATCCGCGTGCCCGCTTCGAACGGCAGCACGCTCGCATATTTGCCGTTTCTAGGCGAAACTCAGATGCTCCACGGCACGCCAAAGGGCGGACAGATCGAGTTCACTCTGCCGCCGGTCGAACGCGGCGCAATCGCCTGGACGACTGGAAAATAGCGGTCGGTATAAATTGAGAAATTGACCACGGGAAAATAGTGAAATGACAGCAGAACTCACCCCAGGCAAAAAGCGCGGCCTTGATGCAGTCTCCGACGCGCGCGGTGTTATCGCCGCCCTCGCAATCGATCAGCGCGGCGCCATGCGCGAATTATTCTCCAAGCCGATGGGCAAGGACCCCGCCGATGTCCCCGGCGAAAATCTCGTCGAATACAAAAAAGCCGTCAGCCGCGTCCTCACTCCGTACGCCAGCGCAATCCTGCTCGATCCCGAATTCGGCCTGCCCGCATCGCGCGAACGCGCCAAGAACGCCGGCCTGCTGCTCGCCTACGAAGTGACAGGCTACGACAAAGCGGTGAAGGGAAGGCTCCCGCGCCTCCTCGATCATTGGTCGGCAAGTCGCCTCGTCCATGAAGGCGCAGACAGCGTCAAAATTTTGCTCTACTACTCCGCGTTCAGTGAACCCGCCATCAACGACATCAAGTACGCTTTCGTCGAACGCATTGGCGCCGAATGCGCCGCCGTCGATATTCCATTTTTCCTCGAACTCGTCAGCTACGCCGATGGACTCGATTCGAAGTCTGCCGAATTTGCGCGCAAAAAGCCGGAACTCGTTTCAAAAGGCATGGCCGAATTTTCGAAACCGCAATACCGCATCGACATTCTGAAAGTCGGCATGCCCGTCAATCTCGCCGCCGTCGAAGGCGCGCCGTCGCCCGCCCCTGAAAAAGTTTATTCGCGCAAAGAAGCGGAGCAACATTTCCTGCACGCCGCGCAGCAAGCCACGCTGCCCTTCATTTATTTGAGCGAAGGCGTCAGCAACGAGACATTCCAGTTCGGCCTCGAACTCGCCGCCGAATCCGGCGCCAAATTTTCCGGTGTTCTCTGCGGCCGTGCCACGTGGAAAGACGGCGTCGCTGTCTATGTCGAAAAAGGCCCCGCCGCTCTCGACGAATGGTTGCACACAGTCGGCAAGCAGAACATCGACAACGTGAACGCGCGCCTCAAAGCTGCCACGCCGTGGCACACGATCAACTTGCCAGCAAAATCCGGCGGCGCGCCAGCGAAATGAACGGCAGCACTACCCGCGCGCAGTCGTCGTTCATCTGCCTCAGCCTGAATCCCGCCATCGACAAGCGTCTCCGTCTCGACGCGCTAAAAGTTGGCCGCGTGAACCGCGCCGTCGAAGCGATTCCCGCGCCGGGAGGAAAATCCGCGCACGTCGCCATGGTTCTGCGCGCGCTCGGCGCTGATCCGCTCTGGCTCGGTTTCAGCGGCGGCCCAAACGGCGACTCGCTCTTGCAAGGTCTGCGCGCTCTCTCCATTCGCGCCGAAGGCGTTCCCACCGCGGCGGAAACCCGCATGAATCTCGAAATCTTGGAAGAGAATGGCTCGGTCACAGAAATTCTCGAGCCAGGTTCCCGGGTCACGGCTGAGGAAAGGGAATCGCTCCATCGCGCGTTTGAGACCGCCCTCGAACTCAATCCCAACGCCCTCGTCGTCATGTCCGGCAGCCTGCCTCCTGGCCTCCCGAAAGACGAGTTCGCCGGTCTCGTGAACATGAGTCAACAGCGCGGGGCCCGCGTTTTTCTCGACACGAGCGGCGAGCCTCTCAAACTCGGCCTCCAGCAACGCCCGGACTTCGCGAAACCCAATCAGGAAGAAGCCGAGTGGCTCATCGGCCGCACCATCGATGGCAACGCGTCCGCTGCTTCTGCGCTCCAAGACCTCGTGAAGGATGGCCCGCTTAGCGCCGCAATCAGCCTCGGTGCGAATGGTTTGATCTGGCGCGGCTCCGGCATTTCTGAAACGTTTGTTGCAGTGCCACCGAAGCTAGAGTCAAAGTCCGCAGTAGGCAGCGGTGATGCTACGATTGCGGGCTTCGCGTTTGCCGCAGCCCAACATCTCGAGCCCGCCGACACACTGCGGCTCGCGGTAGCATGTGGCGCCGCGAATGTTCTGGCCGATCTCCCCGGTCGCGTTCGGTTGCACGACGTCGAACGCCTCCGCGATCAAGTTCAAGTTCAGGCCCTGCGATGACCGAGACCACGATGAGCACGACGACAAGCACGATCAAACAGGAGAAAAACACTCCCAACCATGCTTAGCGAAGAACGCCGCCGCGAAATTTTAGAAATGCTCCAATCCGAAGGGCGCGTGCTGGTCGGCGCGCTCGCCAGCCGTTTTCGCACTTCGCAAATCACGATCCGCAAGGATCTCGAATTCCTCCAGCACGAAGGCCAGCTCGAGCGCACTCACGGCGGCGCGCTCCCGGTGAAAACAGGCGCACTGCGCGACCGTTCAATTCAAGAAAAAGAGCAGATGCACCGCCGCGAAAAGCTTCGCATCGCCGAAGCCGCCGTCCACATGATTCGCCAAGGCCAAGTCATCATCCTCGACTCCGGCACGACGACAACCGCAATCGCGCGTTCTGTGCGAAACATCAAAAACCTCACCGTCATCACCAACGCCACAAACATCGCCGCCGAACTCGCCGACTCCTCCGTCGAAGTCATCCTGACCGGCGGCGTCCTCCGCAAAAATTCGTTCTCGTTGGTAGGCCCGCTCGCCGAAGAATCGCTAAAAAAACTCAGCGCCGATTTGCTCTTCCTCGCTGTCGATGGTTTCGACGTTCGTTATGGCCTCACAACTCCTAACGTTCTTGAAGCCCGTGTCAATCGCGTCATGGCCGAATCCGCCCGCCGCGTCGTCGTCGTTTGCGACTCCAGCAAATTCGGCCAGCGCAGCCTCGCATTAATCATGCCGACCGGCTCCGTCCACGAAACCATCACCGACAAGCGCATCCCGAAAAAAGATCTGAAAGTCCTGCGCGAAGCCAACGTCGAAGTAAAGCTCGTGTAGCGCCGGCGTCCCGCCGGCGTTTTTCCCGTACCACGACGCGACTCAATGTTGTTGCAAAACGGCGCGAGAAGGCGAACAGCTGCAAGCCGCGGTAAGACTAATCAATGACCAAGAGGAGTTGCGGTGCCAAAATTTGACGTCAGCGTAATCGGCGAACTAAATCTCGATCTAATCTTCTACGGCTTGCCCGCGAAGCTCGAACTCGACCGCGAACATCTCGCAAGCAATCTCAGCCTCACGCTCGGCAGCTCCTCCGCAATTTTCGCGCACAATCTCGCGCGGCTCGGCAGCAGCGTCGGCTTCAGCTCCAGCATCGGCAGCGATTCGCTCGGCCCCATCTGCCTCGAGCGCCTCGCCGAAGCGAACGTCGATCTATCTCGCGTGAAAAAGTTCGACGGAAAAATCACCGGCCTCACCGTGATTCTGCCGCAAGGGAAGGAACGCTACATCCTGACGTATCCCGGCACAATGGCCGACTACAGCCTCGCCGACCTCGATCTCAAATATGTCTTCGACGCAAAACATCTCCATGTCGCGTCGTATTTTTTGCAGCGCGCGATTCAGCCCAGCCTCGAGCAAATTTTCCGCGAAGCGAAAGCTGCCGGCCTAACAACCTCGCTCGACACCAACGACGATCCCGACGATCGCTGGACGCCCGAGATTCAGAAATTATTTCCGCATCTCGATCTGCTCATGCCCAACGAGCACGAAG
Organism: uncultured Acidobacteriota bacterium; assembly: GCA_963785605.1. Lineage (GTDB taxonomy): Bacteria > Acidobacteriota > Terriglobia > Acidiferrales > UBA7541 > Acidiferrum. The sequence goes on from CAWAWE010000002.1 coordinate 680,176, forward strand.
CCCGCCGCATGGCTGGCGTCGATGACATCGACAAAGCGATCGAAATTCTCTCGAAAAAAGTGAATACGCTCGTCCTGAAACGCGGCTCCAAAGGAGCAATGGTAGTCAGTGGCGACAAGCGCTTCACTGCTCTGCCGCTCGTCTGTCGAAGTCGTCGATGCCGTCGGCGCCGGCGACAGTTTTAATGCCGGCTTTCTCCATCAATTCGTCCGCAAAGCGAGCCTCGAAGATTGCCTCGCTTTCGGCAACGTCATCGCCGCTCTCTCAACCACACGCGGCGGCGGCACCGAAGCCTTTCGCGACGCCACCTACCGCGACGCCTTCATCGCAAAAAACGCCCCGCGCTTCGCAAGAGCCTAGCGAAGAAGTTGTAGGGGCGGGGCTTGCTCCGCCCGGCCTCCGCGTCTTGCCAAAAAACGATCCGCCCGCAACCGCTCCCTTACTGCGCCGGCGCCGCTTCCAGCAATAAATTCCCAGTAAAATCGACATTAATCTTCCCACTCGGCCCGGTCACCGTCCCGTAGTCCTTCTGATTTACGTAGTCGGTCACCTTGTATGTTTTTCCCGCGTCGAGTCCGCGCAGCTCCACCTCTCCGCTGTATTTTTTCGGCGCAGGCTTGGTCATTTTTTCCTTCTTCGCCGCTTGGAGCGTCCCCGTGCTCCCGCCTTCACTCACATCTTCCGACGGCGGCGCGAAAAACGCGTAATACATATCGCCGTCCTTCTGAATCGCGTACGCCTCCGGCACGTCATACCCGTAAACGTAAAGATCCTTGAAATCACCCTTCGACAACATCTTCGTGTTGTAGAGACCAATCCACTTCTTCCAGTGATCTTCTTTGTCTTTGTCGAGATAAACCTCTTTGAACTTTGGCCCGTAGTCAGGCCAAGTGAATTTCGTGCCCAACACACCGCCTGTCCCAAGCGTGGACGCGAAATCGTCGCCGAGATCCTGTTCATCCTTGGTGGAGTTGGAAATGCGCGTCAGCTCCACGTGATCGCCATACACCGCCGACCGCGAGCCCAGCAGCGCCTTATACATCTTGACGCGCCGCCGCACCTGCACCGACCCAACCGGATCAGCCGTTACGGCCTGGTCCATATACCGAATCCACGCCAGCGAAGGCGGCGTCCCGCACGGGCAGCTTTGCGTCACGCTGTCCGGCTTGAGCGATCGCGTCGTCTCGAAAATAACTTTGTAAACGTCGCCCATCGCATAAATCGAATCGTTCGGCGATTTGTGATGGTGCGCCGGGTTGTAGCATTGCGGCACCGAATAAATATTGTCGAGCTTCGACCCGTCGAATCCCCAGTCCTTGATGAATCGCGTTGTGAGCTGCTTGTAGTATTCCTGCACGCCAGGCACAGCAGGGCAGAGCGTCGCCAGATTGCGCGCCATCCGCGCCGGCTTGCCGTCTTTGTTGAGAATCAGCCACTCGGGATGTTGCTTGAGCACATCGGCCTCAACATATTTTCGTCCGCCGTATCCGTAGTGCCCGTCTTCCACCGCCAGCGGCAGCCACCAGAGCTGCACTTTGATCCCTTGATCGTGGAACTGCTTCACCATGTCTGGAATCGCGTTGTTCGCAAACGTCGGCAAGCCGCGGACCCCAATCGCCATAATTGTTGAACCAGCCGTCATCCAGCGTCGCCCAGTGAATCCCGAGTTCCTTCAACTTCGGAATCGTGTCGAGCATCTGCTTGGTGGTGACTCCGAATTCGTAGCCCCATCCGCACCACGAAACCGCGTAGTCTTCGTTATTGTTCGTCGCCTTCGTGAGTCCTTCTTTTTCGACGACATCCGACCAGGTGCTCAGCGGCTTGTAGAAATCGCCGCTGTAAATCGCGAGGAACGTGCGCGGCGAAGAGAATGTCTCGTTCTGCTTCAGCGTCGATTTCACCGGAACTTTCACGCCGGCTTCGACTTTGCCGTCCTTCGCGGTCTCACAGGAACGTCAATAACCAGCGGAATCGTTTCGATGTGACCGATGGCTTCGCCGACATTGCGCGTCCAGAAAGCAACGACAGGAATTCCCCCACCCGCGCTGCCGAGATCGCCGCCGACCGAAACCGGCGCGCCAAAAGGATTTTCCTGCGTAAACTTCGCTGGCATTTTGAAAATTTCGTCCCTGCCCCACTCCAGGCTCGAGCCCATGAAGGTCCACATGTCGTTCGGAGCGAGTTTTGAATCGGTGACGCTAGCATCGAACGCGTGGCGTTGCAGCGTGACGGAATCGAGCGCAACATCTTTCGCGCCGGTATTGGTCAGGCGCGTCGAAAGAATCGCGACGCCAGGGAAGTCGTCGTAAACCTCAACGGTGACGGTTTCTTCGAGATCGGTGCCAGGAATTTTTCCGGTGGCTTCAACTTGCTCGCCAAATTTGCCGATCTTGCCGGTGGCTTGGCGTAGTTTCGCGTGTTCGATATCGAGTGTCGCGCCGGTGTAGTTCTTCTTGGCGATCGTGACGACAGGCGCGGTGCTGCTTGCCGGATGCGACGAAGGCTCAAGAGTGGCGGCTGCGCCGTTTTGGTCAAGCGTCGCGGTCAGGCTGCCGTCGCCCGCCAAGGTGAATTGTGCCTGTCCGGTCGAGATCACGACGCCTTTCGGGCTCGGCTTAACGCTGATTTTCGAAGCCGTCGGCGCCGCCTCTTTCTTCTCGCTCGTCGTTTCCTTCTGCGAACACCCGCCGCAGCGATCGCGAAAATGGCGACGCTTGCAACCGCGGATCGGAATCCCTGCGTGACGTTCGAGTTCATCAATCTCATCAATGCGCCCCTTTTATGCCGTCTGCGCCGAGTCTACTACACCCGAAACCAAATGAAGCCAAAAGAAATGAATCGTAATATACCGCCCGCAATACTCGCATGCGCCTCGGCAAACTCTTGTAGGGGCGGGGCTTGCTCCGCCCGGCCACCGCGTCTTGCCGCGAATTCCTCGCGGAGCCCCGAGGGCAATTTGGAATACGCCCCTCTCGCGCTGTTTCCGCGGTCTCTCTCCGCGCGCAAAAGCATCCGTCATCCGCGAATCCCACCGCCCAACTCATATCTTCCTCTCTTCATCCTCACTCACCCGCGCTAAAATCCCACCGAGGCCCCACCATGAACATCCACGATTTCCGCCGCCTGGCCCTCTCCCTCCCCGGCGCCGAAGAATCCTCCCACATGGGCTCCCCCGACTTCCGCGTCGGCAACCGCATCTTCGCCACCCTCGCCGCCGCCAAACTCGGCTACGGCAACATCATGATCACCCCCGAACAACAAGCCGCCTTCGTCGAAGAACTCCCCGAAATCTTCATCCCCGTCCCCGGCGGATGGGGCCGCGGCGGCGCCACCCACGTCAACCTCGCCGCCGCCAACGAAGACGTCGTCCTCGGCGCCCTCCAAACCGCCTACAAACTTCGCCTCGACAAAAACGCAAAGACCAGCTCGAAACCTCCAGCCGCAAAACCAAAGCCAAAATCCAAACCGTTCGAACGGCCAAAACGAAAAAGCCAAAAGCCGCTCGTTCGAAACCGCGTCGCGAAAAAATAACCGCTCATCCGAAACCCGACCGAGCGTCAGACTCGCCGCACAAATCTCAACGACCGCCGATCAGCGCCGGCGATCTTGCCCGCGAGCCGCGTCTTTTTTGCTGTGCCCACAGCCAAGGGTAACGCGTCCGTGCATCCTCCCCGCTCCAAACACACTGATTCGAACACCATAAACAGGTTGACACACCAGTTAACTAATGCTATAGTTCTGGGTGTATACCGCTTCCATTTCGAACGTACTCCCTTTTCTGTCTCCTTCCTGCCGCACCACTGTGTCAAAACTCCGCCGCCGTAAACCACTGCACCATCAAGCTTTGCGCACTCCTGTTTTCCATAGGTTCGCAAGTCCCTCAACTTCAACACCTTCCACACACTTGGAAAAACATAGGGGGGTGTACCCCTGTTGACCACAATCAACCACACCTCATCGCCGACTCATGCCCCTACGACCCCCTACGTCCAGCAGGAGTGATAAAGTCCGAGTCCATGTCCGCGACGACACAGGTACCCGCCACGGGTGCGCCCGACGGAATCTCGCGGCGCTGGCTGCGTATCATCCCCGTCGCCCTGGTGATGTACACGATCGCGTTCATCGACCGCACAAATATCTCGCTGGCCTTGCCTCGAATCAGCCGCGATCTAGGCCTCGACCCCACGCAAGCCGGCAACGTCGCCGGAATTTTCTACTGGGGCTACCTGGCACTCCAGATTCCCGGCGGCCACCTAGCGAAGTATTGGAGCCCAAAAAAATTCATCAGCGTGCTGCTCGTCTTTTGGGCGATCTGCGCCGTCGGATGCGGATTCGCGCGCACCTATCACGAGATGTTCGATCTTGCGTCTGCTGCTCGGTGTCGCCGAGAGCGGCGTGTTTCCCGCGACGCTGATTTTGCTCTCGCACTGGTTTTCAAAAGCGGAGCGCGCCCGCGCCAACGCGTTGTGGCTCCTCTGCCTGCCGGGCGCCGTGATCGTCTCATCGCCGTTCTCGGGATGGATGCTCGATCACTGGAACTGGCGAGGGATGCTGATCGCCGAAGGCGCATTGCCGTTTGTATGGCTGATCATCTGGCTCGCCTTCATTCAGGATCATCCCGATGAAGCAAAATGGCTGCCCGAAGCGGAGCGCGAGCAGGTCGTTGCAACTCTTCGCGCCGAATCTGCCGGGCTTGATAGCGCATCCTCCGGCGGCTCGTATCTGTCGGACTTGTTGCGCCCGCAAGTGTTCCTGCTCGCCGCCGTTTATTTTTGTTTCGTCGCAGGACAAATGGGCCTGCTGTTCTGGCTGCCCAGCGCGATGGCCGCATTCAAGGGATTGAGCGGCCTCGCGACGGGTTTTTTGTTCACGCTGCCCTATATCGTTGCCGCGTTCTCGTTGATCGTCGTAGGGCGATTCTCCGATCGCGCGCACGAGCGCCGGCTGCACGCCGCATCAACGATGTTTTTCGGAGGATGCTGCCTTCTCCTCGCCGTAGTGGCAATTTCACATTCGATCGCGCTGGCGTTTATGTTCGTCTCGCTGAGCGGCGTCGGTTTGTACGGCGCGATGGGCCCCTTCTGGGCGATTCCGACGGAGACCTTGCCAACCCGCATCGTCGGCTCCGTGATGGGCCTTGTGAATGCCCTCGGAAATTTGGGCGCGTACTTCGCGCCGTTGATCGTCGGCTATTTGAACAAACGCACGGGGAATTTTCTCTCGGGATTTATTTTCCTGGGATGCGTGATGTTCGCGGCGGCAGCGTTGTCGTTGGGACTGCGCACGGCGAATGACAGCGTGAAACGCGCAACGGCGGAAGCTTAGAGGAGACGATCGACTGGCGATGAAATCGTTCAACGTGGCGGTGATTGCGGGTGACGGAATCGGCAAGGAGGTTGTGCCCGAAGGCATCCGTGTGGTCGATGCGGCGGGCAAGCGATTTGGATTTCGCTGCGAGTGGACGCCGTTCGACTGGAGCTGTGAGCGCTACGTAGCGACCGGCAAGATGATGCCCGACGATGGCTTGGCGCAATTGCGGCGATTCGACTGCGATCTTTCTTGGCGCGGTGGGGCATCCGGATGTCCCGGATCACGTTTCGTTATGGGGATTGCTGATCCCGATCCGCCGCGCGTTTCAGCAATATGTGAATTTGCGCCCGGTGAAATTGTTTGAGGGAATCGAGACGCCTCTGAAAAATTGGAAGCCGGGCGAAATCGAATTTGTGATCGTGCGCGAAAATTGCGAGGGCGAGTACTCGAACGTCGGCGGACGCATGTACGAAGGCACGCCGAATGAATTGGCGGTGCAACAGGCGATTTTTACGCGCCTCGGCGTGACACGAATCGTCCGTTACGCGTTCGAGTTCGCGCGCACGCGAAAAAAACATCTGACTTCGGCAACGAAATCGAACGGGATTATTTTCACGATGCCGTTCTGGGATGAGATTTTTCGCGAGGTCGCGGAGGATTATCCCGACGTACAAACCGATCAGTATCACATCGACATTTTGACCGCCCATTTTGTACGGCATCCCGATTGGTTCGACGTCGTTGTCGGCTCGAATTTGTTTGGCGATATTTTGTCCGATCTCGGTCCAGCTGTCGTCGGCTCGATCGGGATTGCGCCTTCGGCGAATCTGAATCCGGAGAAAGAGTTCCCTTCGATGTTCGAGCCAGTCCATGGATCGGCGCCGGATATCGCCGGAAAGGGAATCGCCAATCCCATCGGCCAAATCTGGTCGGGCGCAATGATGCTCCGGCATTTCGGCGAAACCACCGCCGCCGACGCGATCGAACAAGCAATCGCGACAGTGCTGGCGCAAGGAACGACGAGAACGCCCGACATCGGCGGCGCTGCGACGACGCGAGATCTAGGCGCGGCAATCGAATCCGCGATCGCAAAGTAGTCGAAGCAATGCTCCGCGACGAAATTTTGCTGGCAAGAGGGCTATTGCGCGACGAGTGCGTCCTGTGTATGCTTTTTACGTGAACGCTTTCCACCAGATGACACTTCCCTCGGCAGCGTGTTGCTGTCTGTGTTGTATGTGTGTGTCCTCTGGCGCGGGGAAGCGAACGGATTAGCTAGAAAAAGCTCAATTCGATTCTGTTGACCCACCGCCAAGACTGGCTGGTGGGTTTTTTATTTTTGAGCGCGATCTGGATTCGGCGAACCCAGTCGCTTAATCGAGCAAATTCAGATTTCTAGAGAAGATTGCAGATGAGCGAAAGAAAGAGGAGGAACGAAATGGCGGACTACAAGCATCCCGAAGTTTTGGTCTCGACGGAATGGGTGGCGAATAATGTGAATGCGCCGAACACGCGGCTGGTGGAAGTCGATGTCGACACGTAGCGCATATGACCAGGGTCACATTCCCGGTGCGGTGGGATGGAATTGGCAGACGCAGTTGCAGGACAACGTGCGTCGAGATTTGATCAGCAAGGAAGCGCTCGAAGCGCTGCTCTCGAAGTCGGGAATTTCGAACGACACTACGATTTTGCTTTACGGCGACAACAACAATTGGTTCGCCGCATATGCCTTCTGGCAATTGAAATATCACGGGCACAAAGACGTGAAACTCATCAATGGCGGCCGCAAGAAATGGCTGGAAGAGAAACGCGAGTTGACGACGGAAGCAGCCGAAGGTCACGCCGACTTCTTACAAAGCAGGCGAGCCGGATGATTCGATTCGCGCGCGTCGTGATGAAGTTTTGTCGGTGGTGCAGGGCAAGACGAAGGGGCATCTCGTCGATGTGCGATCGGTGGACGAGTTCACGGGCAAAGTGATCGCGCCGCCGGGAATGTCGGAGACGGCGCAGCGCGCTGGGCATATTCCTGGCGCGGCGAATATTCCTTGGTCGCAGGCGGCGGCGGAAGATGGCACGTTCAAGTCGGCGGATGCGCTGGCGGCGCTTTACCAAGGCAAGGGCGTGACCGGTGGCGCAGACGAAACGATCGCGTATTGCCGCATCGGCGAGCGCAGCTCGCACACCTGGTTCGTGCTGAAGTATTTGCTCGGCTACGACAACGTGAAGAACTATGATGGCTCGTGGACCGAATGGGGCAACCTGATCGGCGCGCCGGTGGTGAACCAGACGGTGTCGGGCGTTGCCGCCGCAGCCGGCGGCTCGAAGTAAAAAAGCAGAACAGCGAAGTTGAAGCAATGAAGCAGTACGTTCGGATTTTAGTAGTGACTTGCGGCGCGTAAGTGTATGGGTTGCATGTTCGCGTCACCGCGACGAGGTGCGGTGGCCAAGTGGTAAGGCGGCAGCCTGCAAAGCTGCTACTCGCGGGTTCGATTCCCGCCCGCACCTCCAAATTTTTGCTAAAGCCGCAACAACGCAGTTCCTTCCGTTTTTAATTTCACTGGAAATTTAAATTGCTGATCCCCGCGTCGTCGATATCAGGCGAAGGAGTCGGTGTGCGAGGCGACGGGGATTGGTTGGCGCGGGAGTTGGACGAGCATGACGGTGCCGGACTCGGTGCTGCGCTCGAGTGAAACGGACCCGCCGTGGTCTTGCACAATTTTGCTGACGATGGCGAGGCCGAGGCCGGTGCCGTTGGGTTTGCCGGAGCTGACGAAGGGATCAAAAACAGTTGCGCGAATCGCGGGCGGGACGCCGGAGCCCTGGTCGACGACGCGTATTTCGAACGTGTCTTTGCGGTTTTGAATATCGATGGTGACGCGGCCGTCGGAGTTGGGAGTCGCTTCGCAGGCGTTGAGCACGAGATTGAAAAATGCGCGCTCGAGTTTTTTCGGGTCGAAGACGCCTTCGGTTGCGCCGCTGGCTGTGAGCGAAATCGTGCGCGACCGAAATTCGGGACGCACGCGGACGGCTTCGACGGCGCGGCGCACAATTTGATCGAGATCGGTGGGTTGCGGCGAAATCGCCGAGCCTTGCGTGGCAATCTCGCGGAGCGAATCGATTAAATCCGTCATCTGCGTCGATGCGGTTTGAATTTCCTTGTAGATCTCGCTCTTGTCCAGGTGGAGTTCGTCGGCTTCGTACAGAAACTCGGCGTTGGCGACGACGGCCGCGAGATAGTGGCGCAAATCGTGCGAAAGGGAACTGGCGGCGCGGCCGAGCGCGGCGATGCGTTCGTTCTCGATAAGTTTTTGTTGTGATGTTGCCAGTTCGCTGCGCATTTTTGCGAAAGCTGTGCTCAGCTCCGCGATTTCGCTGGTGCCTTCGGGGACGATTGAATACGTATAGTCTCCCGCGGCCAGCGCGCGGACACCGGCGACGAGATTGTCGAGCGGCTTGGTGATCGTACGCGAAACAAATCCGAACAGCAGCGCACCGAACACGACAGCGGAAACGCCGAGAATGGAAATTGTGCGCGTGAGGTGGCGCAGGAATCCATCGATCGGCGCGAGCGGCATCATGACGTAGCAGCGAACGGGCGACGGCAGCGCGCCATGCAGCAACACAGAAGAGATGGCGTAGTGATCGGTTTCAAGCGCGACTTCACTCGAGTCAGGCCGCACCTGGGCATCGGACTTACGAATCAACGCCGCGAGCTTCGTTTCGTCTTTTTGCGGCAACGTGGATGCGATGACGTCGTGATCGGTGGCAAGCGCGATCTGATTTTGCGCGACGAGCGCCAACTGCTGCGCGACGCTGGCGTTCACCTGATAACCAATCACAAGAACGCCGAGTTCGCGCGACTCCTGGCCCTCGCCCGCAGTGATGGGCCGAAGAAAAACCCAGTAGAGGCGGTCGTTGTCGTACCACCAGGAAGCGGTATCGCCTTGGGCCATGGAGCGTTTCAGGTCGCGCTCGGCGGCTTCCGGCGGAAATCCGGGATCGGTGACGTGCAGCGTGACGACTTCGCCATCGGGTTTGGCGAGAACGAAAAGATCGCTGCCCGCGAGTTTCCAATATGCCGTCGAGCCATCCTGAATTGTCGGCGCGTGACCCGTGGTCATCAGGCTTTTCAGCAGCGGAATTTCGGCGATCATCGCGGCGCTGCTGGAAAGCTGGCGCTCGCGCTGATGCTGCACGCCTTCGAACGCGCGAATGGAATCTTCCGTGCCGTCGCGCACCTGACGATAGGTTTCCACGCTTACGGTGTGCCGGATGATCAGCAGCAAGCCGCCCGTCATGGCGCAAATCGTCACCAGCGTCGCAAGAAACAATTGCGTACGCAGGCGAAGACGCGACATGGCGGTGCGGCGGAGAGCCATTACGCTGCCGGGGCTCCGCTGGCGCCGGGAACGAATTTGTAGCCCGCGCCGTGAATGGTGAGGAAGTAGCGAGGATTCGCGGAATCGGGCTCGAGCTTCTGCCGCAGCCGCAGGATGTGGTTATCGACGGTGCGCGTCGAAGGATAATTCTGGTAGCCCCAGACTTCGTTGAGCAATTCATCGCGCGAAAGCACGCGACCCGGCGAACCCGCAAAAAATTTGAGCAGCTTGAATTCCTGCGCGGTCAGCGTTACCGGCTTACCTGCCTGTTCCGCTTCCATGCTCGTAAAATCGACCTTGGCCTCGCCAAAGACGAGAACTTCGTGATGGAACGATTTTTCCGGCACGCTTGAAGTCGGCGGCGGCTTCGGCGCACCGCGACGCATTGCTCGTCGCACGCGCGCCAGGAGTTCGCGCGGGCTGAACGGCTTTGTGACGTAGTCGTCCGCGCCGAGCTCGAGCAGCAACACCTTGTCTTCGACTTCGGCGTTCGCGCTCAGCACCACAATCGGCACCGACGATGCGATCGACTTGAACTCGCGACAAAGCTCCTTGCCCGAAAGTCCCGGCAACTTGAGATCGAGCAACACCGCATTGGGCTGCTGCTTACGAAAATATTCAAGCCCGGTAATTCCATCGGAAGCGATCTGCACGGTCAACGAATCGGCTTCCAAGAGGCGCTGCAACGTACGCTGCATCGCGCGACTATCTTCGACGACTAATACCGTTTCCATGTTTCCATCCTTGTCATTTCGTTTCGCGCCGACACGCGAAATCTGAGTTGGGCCTGCTTGCCCTTCTGACGTATCTAAACTCGAATCGACGCTAGTAATCGGCCCTCAATAATCCGGATTCATCGCGTCGGGATCGTAGTCTTGCCCATATTTATTTTTGTGTTCCTTTTGGATCTGCTTCACTACGGGGACAGAAACCGTTGGCAGCGCGCGCTGCGTGTCATCGACAATCACCGTTCGTTGCAAGCTCGCCAGGGACTCGGGCTTCGCATTCTCGTACCACACATGCATCGTGTATTTGCCCGGCGCCACGCCGTTGATGATGTAGCGCCCCGATTTGTCAGAGATCGCGTACAAACTCGAATCGACCGCGAGCACCACGCCGGTCATCTCGGGATGAATGTTGCAGAACAAATACGACGGCCCAATGCGATCGAAGCGCACCGAACGCTGCGCGCCCGCCTGATATAGGCCGAGATCGAAGCGCTTGCCGCGATAGAGAGAAAAAACATTGTGGAACCACGGGTCGGCGTTCGGAAAATCAACGACGCTCCCAACGGGTACCACCAACAAGCCCGGTTCAAATCGCTTGTTGCGCTGTACGAGCCGATAGCGAGGTCTGTCGATCGCGGTGTGCGGCATCGTTGTCGATCCGCTCGGTGAAAGCCAAACCACGACTTGCGAGGCGTCCGGGGCGCTATCCGACCCTGACTGCGTGAGCGTGACTTCGCCGCTAACTTCGTCCGCGCGCAAAGTTCCGACTGCGCCATGCGAATGACTCGCAGCGCCAGGGTTGCTTGAGCTTCCTGATGTGCTTGGGCCATTGCCGCCCGACGCGGCGCTGCCGCCCGCGCCGATCGCCAGCCCAAGAGCGGCGATTCCGCAGCACAAAATCCGCGAAGCATTCGAAGTCACTCTCATAGGCTAAAAAAGAAATCCTACGGCCAATCCCAGCTGATTCGCCGACGCCGCCGGTCCGTTCACATCAAATGTCCGCAGCCGGCGGTACTCGACCGAGAACAGCAAATCGGACCGTGGCTTAAAGATGTAATTGGCGAACAGCATCTGGTTTCGCGCCGGTACCGAAAGCAAAAACGAATCCGAAGCCGCCGCGTCGCGCAGACTCGACGAATTCCTTCCGCCCGTTCCCGCCGCCACGTTGAATTCGTTGCGCGAATCGACGCGGTACTTGAACTGCGTCCATCCGCCGATCACGCCCATGCTTGCCAACTGAGGCGCCGTCACCGAAGCGTAGTAAATCGCATCCGCCGGCCGCAGCGGGCTCAACGGCAGGCCGCCAAACCCATCGACGCCGCGCCCGGTGAAAAATTCGCCGCTCAACTCGGTGTGGGGCAGCAGGGGGAACTTCCAGTCCATCGTTCCCGCCCAACCCGAAACGTCATATCCGCCGACGAATTTTTGCGGCGAATACACGGCGCCAAACCCGATCGTTGCAGGATGGTCTTCCGAACCTCTGCTGGCCGAGGCGCGCACCGCGTAAGTCGGCTGCCGGGAATTCTCGGTCGGCGACGTGATGCGCACGTTCGTATTCGGCGCATAGTAGGTGTACGAAGACGGATCGAGAAATCCCGCCTCCACTTTGAAGTCCGCAAACGAACTGTCAAATCGATGCTCCGCGCGAATCGTTGGCGTCCACGACCACATCTTTCCCGCGGATGCGAAGCCCGGCACGACCACGGTCATGTAGCTCGTCGGCAAGTTCGGCGCAAAGAACGGATAGTCGAGACCCGCTATGACCGACGTGCGCTTCCAATCCATCCGAAACCGCGCCAGCCGCAACTCGGCAAGCCCCGAGCTGCTGCCCCCATAACTCGTCGGAACGCCGCCAAAAAAATCCATCTGAAGGTCGGCGCTCGTGTGCGCGCCAAACACCGTTGGGCCGTAGCCGGTCAGTCCGATGATCGACTGGCGCACCGAAGCCCCGACGCTTCCGCTGGAATATCCCGGAATCGGAGCGAGGGCAATACTCGGCAAACTGGTGTTATCGACCTGCCCAAAATTTGCGAACGCCGTGAAGAGCGCCAGCCCCGACAGCTTCAGGCGGTAGCGCGACATGCTCTCGACCTTCGACTGCCGCTGCTCGTCCACACGGGCGTTGAGGATGTCCCAGTCATCCTGCGAAATCTGCGCCGGAGCCGCCTTCGATTCGTCCGCCAAACCCTGCTGGCTTCCGCCGCTGGCGGCGTCCGGCGACACAACAGCCTGACTTCCCGGTTGAGCCGCCATTCCCGCGCTCGCGGTCACGGCGTTGCCGCCATTGGTCCCCGAATTCATCCGCTCCAGCACCTGTTTCAATGTCGCTCGCAGCTCCTGAATCTCGGTGCGCGACTCCGCCAGTTCGACCTGCGTTTGTTCCAGCGAACGCGTCAAGTGGTCGATCTTGTCCGATATCTCCGCCGCATTCTCGGGCGCGACGGCAGAGCCGCTCCCGCCACCCGCTTGCGACTGCCCGAATGTCGCTGGGCTACAACACAGCAGAACGCACCCTACAATTCCCCCAAAAAGTCGGCCTTGTAAAAGTCGCCGGGGCAAAGGTCCTCTTGTGCGCCATGGGGCGCGGCGAGAAGGGTACGTCATGAGTAACAGCCTCCTTGGAACTGCGACGCTCGTGCCGATTAGTTTAGCCTTACCCGGGTTTCGAACTGCTTGCGTCAGGGCAATGTCTCTGACTTGTTAGACTTGTGTGCAAGTCGCTTTATTCCAATGCGTCTGGCCGCACTAAGCGCTCGCTCCCACTGAGTGCGGATGGCAAACGATACACAGTTAGCTTGTCGTCGCTTGGCGTCGACTTTCGAGTCCTACAAACTTACCGACCAAGGTACACCGTCAGATGCCGAAATGACGGCACCTTTGTTCGGTTTCACAAGAACGAGACAATTCGTTAACAAAAATACGAGGACGAGTGGGTCCAATTGTCAAAAATTAGTCAACAGGAGGTCACAACATCGTCGGGGCGACGTTTGGCGGGCGAAATGGCTAAGTCGGCGAACCTTGCGAAGCGGATTGCGATCACGGCGGGAAAGGCATCAAGGCGACTGCGGGATACGGCTCTGCACTAAAGCGCATCGGCTGAAGGCCGCCCTGCCCGAGAGCGCAGTCGGTCAGATACGGGCCAATGTTTTGATGGAGGCGCTATCGTTAGCCTAAGCGAACACGTTCACGCGGGTGCCGTTCGTATCGTTCCCGGTGTTCTCCTGGCGGCTTTGCTGCTGCCCAGCATCGTTATCCGTCTTTGCCGGCTGCTGCGTCTTGGCCGGGGGCTGGCTTTGTACGCGCGAATTGTTTGGCCCATCGACGGCGTTCGCCTTGGTCTGCGCCGCAGGCGACTTCTGCGAATTGGCGTTCTGTACCGCTTCCGACTCGTGTGCGTGCGATTGGCTGATGCGATTGACCGACATGGGACTCCTGCTCCGGGGCCTGGGCTGGTTAGTTGGCCCAACGGATAGAAGTTGGACAAACTGCTGCTCAATCCAATCTATCGGCAGGATCGGACAAGACTTTAGCCGTATGGGTTGACGCCGAGCGAAGATGAGAAAATTCTAATCCGCCGGCTCAGGCGCAGGTGCAGGCACCGTGTGCGTCCGCCGGCTCGGCACCAGGCTCCGCACCAACACATACAGCACCGGGATAAAGATGAGGTTGAGCGTCGTCGCCGCGATCATCCCGCCGAACACGGTGGTGCCGACCGAAATGCGGCCCGCGCGGCCAGCGCCTGTCGCAAACACCAGTGGCACGACGCCAAGGATAAACGCCAGCGACGTCATCAGAATCGGCCGCAGGCGAATCCGGGCCGACTCGATCGCCGCTTCGATGATCGACATGCCCTGTTCGCGCAACTGCTCGGCGAACTCCACGATCAGAATCGCGTTCTTGCTCGACAGCCCGATCAGCATGACGAGCCCGATCTGGCAGTACACGTCGTTTTGCAATCCGCGCAGCGCTTGCGACCCGATCGCGCCGAGCAGCGCCACCGGCACGGCCAGCAGCACGATGAACGGCAGCACGAAGCTCTCATATTGCGCCGCCAGCGTCAGGTACACGACGACCAAGCCCAATCCAAACAGCAGCGTCGCCTTGCCGCCCGATTCCAGTTCTTCCAGCGACAATCCGCTCCATTCGAACGTCATGCCGTTCGGCAAAACTTTCTTCGCCAGCGCTTCCATGTCTTCGATCGCCTGGCCGGAGCTGCGCCCTGGCGCGGCGTTGCCGTCGATTTCCGCCGAGCGGAACAAGTTGTAGTGCGTGATGACTTGCGGATTCGCGGTCTGCTCGATCGACGCGACGTTATCGAGCGGGATCATCTTTCCGGTGTCGGACCGCAAATAATACTGGCGAATGTCTTTGGCCTGCGCGCGGAAGTTTTCATCCGCCTGCAGGTACACGCGGTACGAGCGATTGTTGAAGTCGAAATCGTTGACGTACACCGAGCCCATGTAAACCTGGAGCGCGTCGGTGATCTGGCTGAAGGGAACTTGCAGGCTCTTCGCTTTTTCGCGGTCGATGCGCACGAGATATTGCGGGTCGTTCGCGGTGAAACTGGTGAAGAGGCCGGCGAGCTTTCCGCTGGCGTTGCCTTGCGCCGTCAAAGTGTTCGCGGTATTCGCGATCGTTTGCAGGGAATTGCGGCCCAGATCTTCGAGCTGAAACGTGAAGCCGCCGAATTGTCCGAGACCTTGCACCGCGGGCGGATTGAACGGCACGACGAGGCCGCCGGGAATCATGAACAACGGGCCGCGGAGCTTGTTGATGATCGCTTGCGCGGAGTGCGCGTCGCCCTTGCGATTTTCGAATGGTTGCAGGTTGGCGTAAATGATCGCGCGGTTGGGCGCGTTGCCGGCCTGGCTGAATCCGGCGACGGTGAATGCGGCGCTGATGTCTTTTTCTTGCGCGAGGACTTGCTCGACTTTCGCGCAGAGATCGCGCGTGTAGGTCAGCGATGCGCCTTGCGGCGCCTGGATGATGAACATGATGAAGCCCTGGTCATCTTCGGGAATGAAGGCGCGCGGGACGCTCTGGTAGACCCAATACGTGGCGCCGAGAACGCCAATGAAGACGAGCAGCGCGGCGAAGCGCCAGCCGATGACGTGGCGCAGCGTTGAGCGGTACATCTCGGTGACCCATTCGACTCCGCGATTAAATGCGCGGAAGAATGCGCCTTGAGCGCGCTCGCGATGATGGCCGAGGAAGATGGCGGAGAGCGCGGGAGTGAGCGTGAGCGCGTTGAATGCGGAGATTGACACGGAGAAGGCGATCGTCAGCGCGAATTGACGGAACAAGATGCCGGTCGTGCCGGGGAAGAGCGCGACCGGAACGAACACGGCGACGAGTACGAGCGATGTCGCGATGACCGCTCCGGCGACTTCTTTCATCGCAACGGAAGCCGCATTGTGCGGCTCGGTGATGCCTTCGACGATGTGGCGCTCGACGTTTTCGATGACGACGATCGCGTCATCGACCACGAGTCCTGTGGCCAGCGTGATGCCGAACAGCGTCAGCGTGTTGATCGAGAAGCCGAACAGCTTGACGAAAATGAATGTGCCGACCAGCGAGACGGGAATCGTGATCGCAGGGATGAACGTGCTTCGCCAGTCTTGGAGAAACAGGTAGATCACGACGATGACGAGCAGCACGGCTTCGACCAGCGTTTGCAGCACGTCTTTAATGGATTCGCCGACGACGGTCGTCGAGTCGAACGCGATGGCGTACTTCATGCCCGGCGGGAAATTTTTGGAGAGCAGCGCGAGTTCGGCTTTCGCGTCGCGATCGACGTCGAGCGCGTTTGCGCCCGGAAGCTGCGTCACGGCGATGCCCACGGCGTCGTGTCCATTGAAACGCAGCAGCGAAGCGTAGCTTTCGGCGCCCAGCACTGCGTGGCCGACGTCGCGCAATCGCACCAGCGTGCCGTCGGTGCCAGACTTCAAAATGATGTTGTCGAATTCCGCGGGCTCCGTCAGCCGGCCCACCGCGCGGACGCTGATTTCATACGCCTGTCCATCGGCCGAGGGCTGCTGCCCGACTTCGCCCGCGGCGACCTGCACGTTTTGCTCTTGCAGTGCGGCAAGCACGGTCGTTGCCGTCAAGCCGCGCTGCGCCAATCGCGCCGGGTCGAGCCACAAGCGCATCGCGTATTTGCGCTCGCCAAAAATCAGCGCGTCGCCCACGCCGGGGACGCGCTTCACCGCGTCGCGTACATAAATGTCGAGATAGTTGCTGAGAAAGAGTGAGTCGTACTCGCCGTGTTCGGTGTAAATACCGCCGCCGAAAACGAAGCCGCCGATTTGTTTGGTGATGATGACGCCGGTGTTCTTCACCGTGTCGGGCAATCGGCCCTGCGCCTGGCTGACGCGATTCTGCACGTCCACGGCGGCGAGATCGACGTTGCGCGTCACGTCGAACGTCACCGTGATCTGGCTGGTGCCGTCGTTGCCGCTGCTCGACGTGATGTACTTCATGCCCTGCACGCCGTTGATGGCTTGCTCGAGCGGGATCGTGACCGCTGATTCCACCGTCTGTGCGTTCGCGCCGATGTACGCGCTCGACACGACGACTTGCGGCGGCGCCAAATCCGGGAACTGCGCGATGGGCAGGGAAGGAATCGAAATCGCGCCGCCCAGAATAATCAGCAGCGCGCAAACTGTAGCGAACACCGGACGCCGAATGAAAAAATCAACAAACAAGGATCAACCCACCCTGAACGAAAATTTGCGATTGCCACTCACGAAACACGAAACGCGGATCACATAACGCGAGTCACGACTCTTGACGCTGCTACTTGCCCGGCGCTCCGCCCATCCCCTGCGCCGGCTGTCCATCCACAACTGTCTCCATCACCGGCGCGCCATCGCGCAAAAACTGCAATCCCGACACGATGATGTGATCGCCCGGCTTGAGTCCATCGAGCACGGCGTAATCGTTGCCGACGGTGTCGCCGACGTGGAGCAGCTTCTGCCGCGCGACGGTCTTGCCGTTTTCCTGCTGCGACAAAAACGCGAAGAACTCGCCGTTGATGCGCGTCACCGCCAGAATCGGAATCACCGTGCCTTCATGCGTGCCCCAGATGAGCTGGGCGCGCACCTGCTGCGCGATCCGCAATGTCGCGCGCGAATTTTCGACGGTCGCCTTCGCCAGCACGGTCTGCGTGTCCGTATCGACCTGCGGCGAAATAAACGTAATCTTCGAATCCGCGAGATCTTTGCCCGCTGTATCGACCAGGTGCACCGGCACGCCGATGCGCAAATTGCGCGTCCGATCCGCGGGCACGTAGATATACGCCTCGACCGGACCCGGCTGATCCACCGTCGTCAGCAACGTCGTCACCTGCACGCGATCGCCGACGCGCACCGGAATATCGCCGACAATGCCGTTCGAAGGCGACGCCACGGTGTAGTAGTGCAACTCCACCTGCTGCGAAGTCACCGCCTGCTCCAGCGATTTTAATTGCGCGAGCGCGGAATCGTACGTCGTCTGCGCGTTGTCGTAATCCTGCTTCGGCGTGACGCCCGCTTCGTACAGCCGCTTTTGCCGGTCGAGCTGAATCTTCGCGTAATTCAGGTTCGCTTCCTGCGCCACCCGCGTCGCTTCCTGGCTGCTCACCGTCGCCTGTTGCTTCAGCGGATCGATTTGCAGCAGCGGCTGCCCCGGCTTCACGCGATCGCCCGACGCCACGAAAATCTTCGTGATCTGCCCTTCGACCTGCGGATTGATGATCGACGAGTTGCGCGACTTCAAAAGCGACAAATATTCGGTCGAGTCGGGAATTTTCTGCGACTTGGCGACCTCCACCTGCACCGGCATGGCCTGCATCGCCCCGGCACCGGCGCCATCGCCGCCTGCCGAAGTCTTCCCGCAGCCCACCGCGCCCGCGAAAACCGCCGACACAGCCAGCGCCATCGCAGCCGCGCCCGTCCATGCACGCTCTGGCGCGCTGCCTTCAGTTTTGGCGGAGCTTCCGCTCAAAATGTCTTGTGATTCGAACATACGACCCGATTCCCCCGTAAACACTCGTCTGGCCTACACAGCGTCTCTCGCCCGCAATGCCGATTACCCGCCAACTCTAAATCCTACGCGAACTTAGCTGCCCTGCCTAGACACACCCAAACCGTGACTAATTTAGACGCCAGCCAGAAAAATCCGTTACTTCGCCCTAAATTTATCTGAGCAGCCGCTACTCACATGCTTAATCGTGCGACTTCCCGGTAGCGCCGGCGTCTCGCCGGCGTTTTTCCGTCTGTCTCGGCTATTAGCGTCCGTCCGCCAAGATCCTGTAGGGGCGGGGCTTGCTCCGCCCGGCGTAACCTGCAAGCACACCGGCATCCGCGCGTCCAAACGCCACTACCTAAGGATGTTTTCCCAAGATTTCTTAATACAGGCGAGCCCCTAATACATGTCGGAGGGGTCGATCGGCTTGCCCGACAGCCCCAGTTGCAGCACTTCAATCTGGTCCTTGCGGTCGAAAACCTTGCCCGGAAACAGCCGCTTCGTAATGATCCGCACGCCGCCAAACGCAATTCCGATCACGACGGTCACCACCATAAATACGCCCGTCGCGATGAAAATCTTCGCCACCGTGCTCAGGATCGGCGGATCGGTCGCCGCTTGGCTCGCCTCGTTCCAGGTCACCTGCGTCTCGTAATTCACCGAGCCGCGCAGCTTCGCCGCATACTCCGGCGAAGTCGGCGCCAGCACAATCGACAACAGCGAACCCTTCCGCTCGATGCTGCTTGTCGTTAACTTCGCGTCCGCTAGCGCCCGCTGCAAATGCCGCAAATGCAGTTCCGCCAACTGCGGCGTCGGATAGTCGATCAGCAGCAGCGTCGCCTCATCCTTGCCGCTCTTGTACTTCGCCCACATCGCTTCAGCATGCGAATCAAAACCTATGGAGCCAGCTAAAGCCGCGATGTCTTGTGCGCCGATTTCGCCGGCGTATCGGCGAAATCCTACCGGACCGAGCGCATAGAGCGCCATCGACTGATTTTTGGCGGGCAAATAATCAGCGATGGGTGGTGCCGCGACGCCGTCCGATACGGACTGAACCCACTTCGTAGCGGCGCTCACCATTTCGGGATCCAGTGCGGAATCGGGAGAGATGACATTTAAAATCAAGTTGCTCGTGTAAATCGTGCGAAAACTCGACTCATCTTTGCCGGCCACGCGCGAACGTACCAGGCTTAGCGCTTCGAACGCGCCACTCGAGTCATGGAAGGTATATAGGTTCAGGTCCACCCTATGACCTCGCAGGGCGTAAGTCCGAGAGGTGACGGTCAAAAGACCGGACTCATGCAGAAGCGGATCCCCGTTCTCTGGGGGATCGGAAAATCGAATGATCGAGCCGGAGTCGGTGGAACTTCCAAGTTTGGCAGGCCACTTCACGTCGGCCGCATGGAGAGGCATCGAATACGAAAACAAAGTAACCGTTAGGGCGAGCAGTAGAAGACGGGGTCGCATCAATCCAACTTTGTTAGACACCACCAGACTAACGCTGGTTCCGAGGCGAATCAACTGAGGCGGCTGCCGTCGATTTTGTGGATGCAGAAACGGGCACGCGAGGCGCAATCCCCGTCATGCTGTTCAAACTCTGCAAATAGTCCGCAACGCCTTGGTACAAGCCTTCAGCGACGCGCTGGCGGTGCTCCGGCTTCTTCAAAAGCTGTTCGTCCGCCGGATTACTCAAAAACGAAATCTCCGTCAGGATCGACGGCATGTCCGCGCCAATCAGCACCACAAACGGCGCCTTGCGCACGCCGCGATCTTTCACCGGCTTGTACTGTTTCTGAATTCGCTTCGACAGCGAGTCCTGAATATCCGACGCAAACTCGCGAGACTCGTCGATCTTCTCGCTGCGCGCGATCTTCTTCACGATATCGTCGAGATCGTGGATGCTCTCGTTCGCCGTCGCGTTTTCGCGCGACGCCACTTCCATCGCGTCCGGCGAACCCTTCAAATTTAAATAGTAGGTCTCAATCCCACGCGCCTGGTGATCATGCGACGAATTCGCGTGAATCGAAATAAACAAATCCGCCCTGGCTTCGTTCGCGATGTGCGTCCGCTCTTCCAGCGGAATAAACGTGTCGTCCGACCGCGTGTAAACCACGTCCGCTCCTGGCAGCCGCTGCTGAATGATTTTCCCCAGCCGCAGAGCCACATCCAGACAAAGATCCTTTTCCATCAATCCCGTGGGGCCAATCGTTCCGGTATCGTGCCCGCCGTGCCCTGCGTCGATCACAATGCGCCCAATCTTCAATCCCAGCGCTCGCGTCAACGTCGATTGCCCGTCTCGCGTAGGCTGCGCCGACGACGCCGGCTGAATCAAATCCGGCTTCGCGCCCTTCTTCGATTTTTTCGACGACGGATCGCTCCGCACCAGCGATGGCGGCAAGTTCGACGTTCCAGCTGCGTCTGCCGATGAACCATTCGACGCCGAAGTCGTCGTCTTCGCAGAATCATTTGTCGAGTTCACGCCGTTGCTCGACCGTTTCGCCGGAGCAGCAGCCATTGCGGCCGGGGTCGTCGCGCTACCTGTTGTCGTCGCGCTGCCCGCTGTCGCATTACCCGGCACATCCGTCGCATCGACGCCCTTCGCCGTATTCGTCGGGGCAATCTCTTTGTTTTTGTTCTTGCTGGAAACGTTCGCAGGCCCCGCCGGCAAAACATCCGCCAACTCCGCCTCGCCCTTCGCGTCGACCACCGGCGGATTCACCGGCTTCACGCCTTTGTTCGCCGCCTTCGCCGCGCCCGTCTTCGCATACAAATCAATAATCAGCGCCGGCGGATTATCCTGAAGGGAAGCGTTGTATTCCTTCACGCCATTCACGTCCAACACCACGCGCACAATCCCCGCATGATTCTGCGCCGCGCGCACCGCCGTCACCAAATTGCCTTCCACCGCGACGTTCGCCTTCGCCACTTCCGACGGCAACCGCGCATCGTGAATATCGAAAAATATTCGATCCGGATTCTTGATCCGCGCCGACGAATACTGCACCGCATCTTCCAGATCGATCGTCACCCGCGTCTCATCGGGCATCGCCTTGGTCGTAATCCGCCGCACGCGTGGAGTCCCGCCGCTCGGCGTCACCGGCGGCAGCGGCGCCGCTCCGCCAGTCGAAGTCTCCGAATCATCAACGTCAGAATCGTCGCCATTCTTCGCGCTCACCGCATTCCCGCGCGAACTCTTACTCCCCGAATTGTCTCCGCCCTTCGCCGTTGAACCCGGTGCGGGGCCGCCCACAGTGAGCGCCAACTCCGCGCGCGCTTCCTGCGCCTCGCGCCTCCGCGCCGACTTCGGATACTTCTTCAGAAAATCATCGTAAATTTTCGCCGCCGCCCGCGGATCACCCAACTGATCCTTCTCCAGCGCCGCCACTTTCAACATCGCGTCCTGCGACAATTTGCTCGCCGGATATTCGCGCATCAGAAATCGATACGAATCCACCGCTGATTGGTAATAGCTCCGCCCAAACCGGTCGCCCATCTCGGTGTAAAGCTGACCGACCGCGGACAGCGATTCCGGCACTTCCGGCGCGCGCGGCGTAATCAAAAACACGCGGCGATACGTCGTCACCACATTTTTGTATTCCGCAAGAGTCCGCTTGTTGGCAGGTTTTTCATTCAGCGCGGAACGCTGTTCTTCCGCGCGATCAAACTGCGCCGTCGCAGCCGCGCGCCTCGAATCATTCGATTTCGTAGTATCCGCAGCGCCAGCCACATTCGCAGCGCTCGCCGTCACACCGAAGAAGGGAATCGCACACGCACCGAGCAACAGTAACTGGCCCGCGCACAAACGCGGTAACATCGCCGCGCTGCCGCGCGAGAATTTCGCCGCGGCCGCGCGCAAGAATCGCGCACCAAATCCGCGCGACCCAAAAACCGGCGAAAACCCGGCGAAGCTCATGTCAAGGATTCTAGACCTTGCCCCCATGCCCAACCTAAAACCTCACGCGGCTGAACGGAAAGAGTAAACGCCAGGGACTAAAACTAGGTCGTTGCTCACAGTGTTGTTGGACGCTGTCACCGCGCCGTTCGTCTTCTCCGCGAACCTCAGCGCACTCCGCGCCCCTGCGTTAGCTTTTCCCGGGGTTGAACCAACACAAGCTTCCGCCGCTCGCGCGCACTTCACTCCAAAGTGGATGTTCTGAGCGGAGCCAATAGAAAACTTCGCCGCACGCGCGGCTTCGCGAGTCGCAATGTTTTTCAGTGCGGGCTTTCTGCGCGGAGAACGACTCAGTCGTTGGTGAATATGATGCGGCCGGAGGGATCTTCGTTCTTGCGGATGGACCGGGGACGCAGCGTAAAGCCTGAGGAAAGTCGCCCCGAACCTGGCCTGTAGTACGCATTCTGAACTTTTTGCACGTAGTCGCGCGTCTCTCGAAAGCGGGGGATACCGTGGGCGCGATCGACGGCGCCTTCTCCCGCATTGTAGGCCGCGAGGGCCAAGTCGAGATTACCATCATATCGTTCGAGCAGCGTCTTCAGATACTTAACACCAGCTTCGACATTCTGTTGCGGCGTGTAGAAATCGCTCACGCCAAAACGCTGCGCGGTGGTCGGCATCAACTGCATCAATCCGACTGCGCCCTTGCGGGAAACTGCGGAAGGATTCCAATTGCTCTCGGTCTCGATCACGGCGCGAACCAGCGCGGGATCAACGTTATGGCGGTCGGCGGCTTCGTGCACCATGCGCTCGATGCCGTCGCGATCGATGCTGACTGCCGGGCGTTCGGTGCGTCCCGTAAGGGAAACCTCGCTCGGGATGTAAACGGTACTGCGCGGCTTCGGAGTGATCCTGGTGGTTACGATGGGTTCGGCGTTGACCCAGAAGCGGCGGCCGGAATCGTCGGTGACCTTGGCGATCTGGGCGTTTGTCACGCTGGGGCCCAGCAGTCCGGAAATGGCGCAAAAGGCACCGAAAACGACCGAAACTGGGGTCAAACGAGCGCAAAACGCTCGAAAATGGCGCTGGATCACCGTTGGCCGGGGAAGGCTCGTTTTTGCAAATTCGCGCATCAAGATTGGGGCGGAGTACTAGGCCCTATGGAATGCTAGGGATTGGTCCGGGGGGTGTCGATAGTACGAACGGGTGCCCTGTGTCGGACACGTTCCTGGCGAGGCAAACTATAGCAAGGGCTCGACTAAGCCTGATACAGATTGCAGTGCTTTTTTGAGGTTGGCTGTGTCCTTTCCGCCAGCCTCGGCGAGATCGGGACGGCCGCCGCCGGAGCCACCCACCTGTTCGGCGAGGGCCTTGATGAGCTTGCCGGCGTGGACTTTGCCGGTGAGGTCTTTGGTTACGCCGGCGATGAGGGCTACCTTTCCGTTGTCGGGCATGCCTAACGCTACTACGCCTGAGCCGAGCTTTTGGCGGAGGCTATCTACGAGTTGGCGGAGTCCTTCGCGATCGACGTTTTGGACTTCTTCGGAGATGACTTTTACGCCTTTGATGGTTTGCGCTTTGGCGATGAGTTCGTCGAGCTGGCCGAGGGCGCCTTTGCGCTTTTGGGTTTCGAGATCTTTCTCGAGCGACTTCACGGTTGCCGAGAGTTTTTCGATTGTTGATAGAACGTCGTCTTCGCCGACGTTGAGTTTGCTCGCGACTTGTTGGAGGACTTGGGCTTGTTTCTGGAAGTGTTCGAGCGCGCCGATACCGGTGACGGCCTCGATGCGGCGGACGCCTGCGGCGACGGATTGTTCGCCGACGATTTTCAGGACGCCAATGTCGCCGATGCGATGGACGTGCGTGCCGCCGCAGAGTTCCTTGGAATAGAAGCCGCGCGGGGCGCGTTCGTCGGGAATGGTGACGACGCGGACGTTGCTCTCGGGATATTTGTCGCCGAAGAATGCGAGCGCGCCGGAGGCCAGCGCGTTATCGATGGACGTTACGTCGGTCGTGACCTCGGTGTTGTGGCGAATCTCGTCGTTGACCTGCTGTTCGATGTCACGGAGTTCTTCGGCATCGACGTGGGCGAAATGCGAAAAGTCGAAGCGCATGCGATCGGGCGCGTTGAGCGAGCCAGCTTGTTTGACGTGCGTGCCGAGAATGTTGCGCAGCGCGGCGTGCACGAGATGCGTCCCGCTGTGATTGCGCATGATGCGCGTCGCGCCGATCAGCATCCGCGATTACCGAAATGCGATCGCCGACGCGCAGCGTCTCTTTCGCATTCACCTTATGCGCGACAAGCCCGCCCACAGGGTAGTAAGCGCCTGTAACTTCGGCGAGCAGTTGCGATCCATTGCTGTCGTAGAAGCTGCCTGTGTCGCCGACTTGTCCGCCGGACTCTGCATAAATCGGCGTACGATCGAGCACGACTTCGCCCGATTCCCCGGCCTTCAACTCGTTGACGGGTCCATTCTTCCCAATGATCGCCTCAACGCGAATATCTTTCCCTGAGGTCGCGCTGTAGAAATCCTTCTCCGTCTTAAATGTCTCCGCAATCTTCGCAAACGCCGGACTCGCCGCCTCCTTGTGCGCACCCTTCCACGAGGCCCGCGCACGAGTCTTCTGCTCCGACATAGCGTGCTCAAAGCCCTCTTCATCGAACTTCAGTCCGCGATCGCGGACGGCATCGCGAATGAAGTCCGCAGGAAGACCGTACGTGTCGTAAAGACGAAACGCTTTGTCGCCGGCATAGACGCCGCCGGGATTTTCGATTGCGTTTTCTCGAGGTCGGCTTCGCAGCTTTGGCATACCAGCTTCGAGCGCGCGAGCAAAATCGAAGTCTCCTCGCCACGAACGGTCTCGATCACACGGGCAGCATTTTCCTTCAGGTCTGGATACGCATCTGCCCATCAGATCAATGACGGTCGCGCACCATTTCAAAGAGGAATGGTTTTGTCGCACCGACTACACGGCCGTGATAGATGCCGCGGCGCATGATTTTGCGTAGCACGTAGCCGCGACCTTCGTTCGAAGGCACAACTCCATCAGCTGATAAGAAATGCGCTTGCTCGCGCATGGTCGGCGATCACGCGAAGGGAAGCAGCGCCGCCGCGGCCCTCTTCGAGCTTTTCTTCTTTCTTCTCGTCGACGCCGCAGAGTTCGGCGGCGCGTTTGAGGAGTGGGACGAAGAGATCGGTGTCGTAGTTCGAGATGACACCTTGGAGGACGGCGGCGGTGCGTTCGAGGCCCATGCCGGTGTCGACGCAGGGTTTCGGCAGCGGGGTGAGCGTGCCGGTGGCGTCGCGGTTGAACTGCATGAAGACGAGATTCCAGATTTCGACGTAGCGGCCGCACTCGCAGGGGAATTTGCAGTCGGCGTGGCCTTCTTCGGATGCGACGGCGCCCAGGTCGTAGAAAATTTCGCTGCATGGGCCGCAGGGGCCGGTGTCGCCCATGGCCCAGAAATTATCTTTGAGGCCGGGAATCGGGACGATGCGGTCGGCGGGGACTTTTTGTTCGAGCCAGAAGCCGCGGGCTTCTTCGTCGATGCCGAGATTCTGTGCCGGGGGCGACTTCGGCTCCGCCGAAGACCGTGACGTAGAGCTTGTCTTTCGGAATCGCCGAACCAATCGGGGGAAGTGAGAAGTTCCCACGCGAATGCGACGGCGTCTTTCTTGAAGTAATCGCCGAAGGAAAAATTGCCCATCATCTCGAAGAAGGTGTGGTGGCGTTTGGTGAAGCCGACGTTTTCGAGGTCGTTGTGTTTGCCGCCGGCGCGGACGCATTTCTGGGCGGTGGTGGCGCGATTGTAGTCGCGCTTTTCGAGACCGAGGAAGACGTCCTTGAACTGGTTCATTCCGGCGTTGGTGAAGAGCAGCGTGGGATCGCCGTGAGGGACGAGCGAAGAGCTGCGGACGCGGCGATGGCCTTTGCTCTCAAAGAATTTGAGGAAGGTCTCGCGGATGTTGTTTCCGCTCCATTTCAAGTTGGGACTGTCGCCGCTCAAGTCAGCCTCGATTCGGAAGATCGTGGTAAGCGGAAATTATCGCAGAGGGGCGGCGAGTTGACCAAGGGGAGGCGTGGGGCGGGTGAGGCAGATCCGGAGAAAGGATAACGCAGAGGCGCGGAGTGGCCGGAGGTGCGCAGAGATGTGGTGCCGAAATGGGAATTGTCGGAAGGGTGGGGGACCCCCCTATGGTTTTTTTGCAAGAATGTGATTCTGAAGGGGTTGGGCGTGCATGATGCGCAAGAATGTGAAACGGAAGGAGTTGTTGGCGCGGGGGATTTGGCGCTGGGGACGGCTGTTGAAAAGTAAGGGGTTAGGGGAGGGAGGGGCGATGTCATGGAGCAGGGTAGCATGGAATTACGGGTTTGTCAATAGGTACTGGGTCGTACTGTTCGAACGAGTGGGAGTTTGGAGGCAAGAGGATTTACCACAGAGGACGCAGAGAGCACAGAGCGGAACAGGGGAATGGTGAGGAGTTGTGAGTTCCGGAAGATGGCGCTGGAGGGGTTGCTTCTCGGGGAGATTGAGCGGAGGACCAAGGCTCAGGACGCGGGGATTGTGCGGACTTGGGGCGCGGCGGTGTGGCGCCCGTACAATGCGCGAATGAGGATTGGGTGGTGGGCGGAGTGATTGTGGTGGCGGATCGAGGGGCGGACTGAAGCCCGCCCCTACAAAAACTGGAGCGGGGATGTGTTGGTGGGGAGGAGTGTTGACAGTGGGGGGTGGGAGACGTAGGGTGCGGGGCACTTGGAGTAGATGGAGGAGGAGAGATGAGCGACGAGAGGGACGGGCGTAGTGTTTGGGGGCGGCGGGAGTTGTTGCGGATATTGGGGACGGGTGCGGCTGCGGCGGTAATGCCGACGAGTTCGGCTGCGGCGGTTGAGAGGGGAATTGAAAAGAGACGCGAGTTATGCAGGGCAGAGCGGGGAAACGCAGCGGGCGGATGTGGTGATTGTGGGGGCGGGGTTTGCGGGGTTGACGGCGGCGCGGGCAGCTGGCGAAGGCGGGGAAGAAGGTTGTGGTGCTGGAGGCGCGGAATCGGGTTGGGGGGCGGGTGAAGGCGGGGACGATTGCGGGACGGACGGTGGATGTTGGGGGGATGTGGGCGGCGGCTTCGCAGACGCGGATTCTGGAGTTGATTGGGGAATTTAAATTTCAGCTGGTGCCGCAATTTGAGAGCGGGAAAAAATATTACGGAGGCGAATCACAAGCGGTTTGAAGGCAGCGGGAATTCGTTTGGATGGGGAAAGACGACGGATGAAGAAGCGGCGCGTGTGATTGGAAAAGTGGACGCGTTGAGCAAAGGGGTGCCGCTGGAAGCGCCGTGGAAGGCGGCGCGTGCGCGCGAGTGGGACACGATGAGCGCGGAAGATTGGTTTGTGAAGAACACGGCGAATCCGGAAGTGTTGGGAACGCTGCGCGGATTGACGCGCGGGATTCTGACGGCAGACGCGTACCAGGTTTCGTTTTTGTATTTTTTGTTTTACATGCGGTCGGGCGACAGCTTTGCGAACCAGGCGGGATTTGGGCAGGGAACGGCGCAGGCGTGGACGGTGCGGGAGACGATGCATGGAGTTGCAGTGAAGATGGCGGAAGCGTTTTCGACTGGGGCGTCTGGCGGGGGGCAAGGCACGATCGTGTTTGAGTCTCCGGTGAGTGCGATCTCGCAAACGGATGCGGGCGTGGTGGTGGAGTCGGAGAAAGGGAAATGGGAGGCGGAGTACGCGATTGTGTGTTTGCCGCCGCCGCTGGCGCTGCGGATTCGGTATGTGCCGATATTGCCGCCGGAGCGGGAGATATTGTTGCAGCATATGCCGATGGGATCGGTGATCAAGTATTGGGTGGCGTACGAGAAGCCGTTCTGGCGGGCGCGCGGGTACAGCGGGCTGATCACGAGCGATGAGTTGCCGAGCAATCTGATTTGCGCGGACTCGAGTCTGAGTGAGGCGGGGCCGGGATTTTTGGTGGGATTTATGGAGGCGCGCGGCGGAGTTTTATGGAGCGGCACGGGGAAGGAAGCGCGACGGAAAGAGGTGACGCGGCAGCTGGTGCGGTTTTTCGGAGAGGATGCCGCGAAGGTAATGGATTACGAGGATCAGGATTGGCCGTCGGATCCGTGGAGTCGCGGATGTTATATGGCGTCGCCGGCGCCGGGAATTTTGTCGAGCGTGGGGTCGGTGATTCGCGCGCCGCATGGAAGGGTGCATTGGGCGGGGACAGAGACGGCGGAGCGGTGGGCGGGATATATCGATGGGGCGGTGAGGAGTGGGGAGAGGGCGGCGGGGGAAGTGTTGGGGAGGATGAAGGGGTGAGGGGAAGTCGAAAGAAAGTTGAAAGTTGAAAGTTGAAAGGGAAGAGGACGTCGACGGATGGAGTTGTGGCGCTGCTACAAAAAGCAGATTCATCGCGCAAAAGGCGCGCGATGGCGCGGAGTACCTCGCTACGCTCGGAATGACAAACTCTCCTGCGTGGACGCAAATTTTCAGATGTCGATGTCGGGGTCGGCGGGGTCGGGGGCGGGGACTTCTTCGGTGGTGACGGCTTTTAGTTCTTTGCGGATGGCGTCGGAGGGGAAGCCGGCGGCGAGGAGGCTGCGGTAGAGGCTGGCGATTTTTTTGTCGGAGATTTCGCCGCGGGTGAGGCGGAGTTTGCGTTCGATGCGATGGCGGATGGCGAGGCGCTGGGATTCGTCGTCGGTGGAGGATTCGACGGCGGACTGGATGTCGGAGTCGGAGACGCCGCGGGCGCGGAGGTCGCGGGTGATTTTGAATTTTCCCTGGCGGCGGATTTCAGTGCGCTGGCGGGTGAATTGTTGGGCGTAGCGGGTGTCGTCGAGCTGGCCGTTTTCTTTCATGCGGGCGAGGACGACTTGGGCGAGGAGTTTGTGGGAGGCGCGGCGGTCGAGTAGGCGCTGCATTTCTTTGATGGAGTGGGGGCGGCGCATGAGGGCGCGCAGGGCGATGTCGTAGAGATCCTGCTCGGTGTCGACTTTTTTTGTAGAAGTGAACACGAGCAAAGGATGAAGTAATGAAGCAATGAAGTAAAGAAGTAACGAAAGGGCGGAGCGGGGAATCAAGATTGGTGGCGAGCGGGACGAGAGGACGGACGGAAAAGATAACGCAGAGACGCGGAGAGCGCACAGGATACGCGGAAACCGAGAGAAGGCGCAGGGGAGAGGAAAGACTATGTCGGAAGCGAAGGCGGTTGCGGAACATTACACTCGGCCGAAGTTGGAAGAGACGATTTTGGGGGCGATGAAGCGGGCGGGACTGGACGCGGAAAAATTGACGGCGATCGATCTGGCGGCGATGGATGAGTTTCACGTCGGCGGGCTGGAGGCGACGAAGGCGTTTGCGGAGTTTATGGGATTGAAGCCGGGGATGCACGTGCTGGATGTGGGCTGCGGGGTTGGCGGGCCGGCGCGATATTTTGCGGCGGAGCACGCAGTGCGAGTGACAGGAATCGACCTGACGGAAGAGTTTGTGCGCTCGGCGGAGAGTTTGACGAAGCTGGTGCACTTGGAGGGGAAGGCGTCGTTTCAGCAGGGGAGCGCGCTGGCGATGCCGTTTGAGGATGGGCGATTTGATGCGGCGTACATGTTTCACGTGGGGATGAACATTGCGGACAAGAACGCGCTGTTTCTGGATGTGGCGCGCGTACTGAAGAGTGGGGCGAGATTTTCGATTTTCGATTTGATGCGGATCGGTGACGAGCCGATTACATATCCGGTGCCGTGGGCGGTGAGTGGGGCGACGAGCTTTGTTGTTCACATTGAGAGTTATCGGAAGGCGTTGGCGGCGGCGGGATTTGAGGTTGTGCATGAGCGCGGGCGGCGGGAGTTTGGCGTGGAATTTATCGAGAGGAATATGGCGCGCGCAGCGAAGGATGGCGGGCCACCGGTGGTTGGGTTGCATTTGCTGATGGGGGAGAAGGCGCCGGAGATGATGAAGAACGTATTGTTTGGAATGAAGAGCGGAATATTGGAGCCGGTGGAAGTGGTGGCGGTGAAGAAGTGAGCGGCGAATGATCGCGCGACTACGTTGTGTGCGATTGTGGCTGGGCGAACGCTGAGATCCTTCGCGGCCCTTCTGGCGGCTCAGGATGACAGGTTTTTGGTATTGGGCGCGAGGGGCTGTACGCGCGGCATTTGTGTCGGAGAGCGAAGAAAGAGCGTCGGCGTGCTCCGACCGGAATGACATGTCGCTTTAGTTCGTGCCACGAATGATGTCGCTTTGGTTCGGGGCACGAGGAATTGTCGCCGCGATATAGGTCTGAATCGGATCACTCCGAGGCTGGTTTTGCGCCGGGGAGCCGGGATTTTAGGAATTTGATTTGGCCGTCGTGATTGGATTCGTGTTCGGCGACGTGGAACCATTTGCCGTAGTTGTTGGCGCCGAAATCTTTGTCGAGGATCATGAGCCATTTGTCGTCGCGCTTCTTCAGTTCCGCGAGCGTGTGTTCGCGCGTTTCGTGCAACAAATTTAAGTAGTAATCGAGACTGTTGCCCTTGATGGCTTTGCGTGCGGGATCGCCGAGATTCATCGGAACATCCCACTTTTTCTTCTCGTCTTCCGGCCACGAACCCCACTTTACTCCGCCGAATGTGCTCAAGGCATAGTAGTGATCGGTCGCGGCCAAATGGTAGAGCAGCGCGCCGATCGTGTTCGCCTTCGCATCGAGTAGGAAGTCGAGATCGGCTTGCGACATTCCTTTGACGTTATTCTCGACTTGCATGCGTGTGAAATGAAGCATGGAGACGAGCGTTCCCACTTCATGCGTGTAGCCTGGTCTCGGACCAATGGTCCAATCATCGTTCTCCTCTGCGCCAGTTGCGAGCGGAGCGGCCGAGAAAGATGTCAGGGCCGTCGAAGCTGTGGCGATGCCGATGGATGCTTTGAGGAATGTGCGGCGATTGGGAAGACAGTCACTGGGAAGCATTGTTGTCTCCAGGCGTGAAGTGAGAAGAGATGAATGCTCTGCATGATATCCCGTGAACGGGGGACGGGCAAGATCGCCTGCACGGTGCAGTGAAGGAGAAAATCTAACGCAGAGATGCAGAGTTCACAGAGACGCGCGGAGAAGTTTCGAGGGAAGCTTGCTACTTCTTTGTTTCTGCGGGATGGAATTCGGAGAGCGATAGCGTTGTGTCGGCGATGGCGCCGTGGTGGTGATATTCGTAGTGGGTGATGCCGATGCCGGGGACGAACGAGACGGCGACCTGATCGGGATTTGTTTTGTAGCTGAGTTGGTATTCCTCGCGCGGGACGGTTTTTGTGCCGGGGATTTTGTACTGAGTGGTCGGCGCGATGCTTTCAACAAACCAGCAGTAGAGTTGATCGGTTCTGACGATGCCTTTGGGATCGCAGAAGCGCCAGCCTTGGCCTAGCGGCCATTCCAGAACCAAATCATCCGGGAGAGAGCAAGCCGGCTAGATTGTCGGCGGGATCGTCGAGGCGTTTGAGCGCCGCGGGCAAAGTGTCCGCGGACAAGCAGATAGAATCTGCCGGCGGATTCGACGAGCGAGTCGATATTCGACGTCGGGTTTGCCGTCGGTCCAGTCGAGGTCCGATGGGATAGCCGTAGATCGAGGCGACGCGGGCGTTTGCTGCGGGATGGTCGACGAATTTCGTCACTTCGGTGCGCCACGTGACCTGCTCTTCGTGAGTTGTGTTGTTCTGGTCTTGCCAGCGGACTTGTCCCTGATAGAGCCACGATGTGCCAGGAGTCATTGGGAATGGGATGAGCGGAGATAGTTGCGGGCTGTTGAGCCAGCATCCACGAAGCCCAACCGAGCGAAGCCAACGTAAGACGCGGATGATGATCGTGGCGCGGAATTTCATCGGTCTATTTCGATGATATGTCATCGCGATTCTGCGAGCAGCCTATCTTCGCGCGTGCGTGGATGTCGCGATCAACCAGAAAATCGCGAAAACGAGGTAGGGAAGGAGCGCTGCGGCGAGGGCGCGAAGCTTGATTGATTTTGCAACGTCGGGACAGACCGCGAGCAAGAGGAAGAGAAGCAACGCGAGGACGCCGAGGCCGAAGGCGAAGTACTCAATGCTGTTGAGGAGAAGGCCGATGGCAAAGTCGTTCGGAGAGATGACGTCCAGTACGCGCAGGGAAATGAGCAATGCAGCGGATGCCGCACCTGTAACCCAAACGGCGCGATAGAGAGTTGCGCGTGGGCCTTGGTAGGAGAAACCGAACACTGGTTATTTACGGGCGAAGCGCTCGAAGTCGGCCATTTGGCGCTCCATCTCTTCGCGGGCGGAGTCGGCGGCGGAGCGGACGCCCTGGATGCGGAGCTTGAACTCGTCGGGGTTGGAGGAGCGCGAAAGGGCTTCGTCCAGCGTGATGAGTTGCTTGGAGTAGAGATCGAAGAGCGATTGATCGAAGGTCTGCATGCCGTATTGGCTGCCGCCGGCGGCGATGGCGTCGTGGATGAGGCGGGTCTTGTCGGGATTGATGATGCAATCGCGGATGTACGCGGTGGCGATCATGATCTCGACGGCGGGAACGCGGCCTTGATCGTCGGCACGGCGGACGAGACGCTGGGAGATGACGGCTTTGAGCGTGGCGGCCAGTTGCAAGCGAATCTGTTTCTGCTCGGGCGGGGGGAAGACGGCGATGATACGTTGAATCGTTTCCGTGGCGTCGAGAGTGTGCAAGGTGGAGAAAACCATGTGGCCGGTTTCGGCGGCGAGGAGAGCGGTGGAAATGGTTTCGAGGTCGCGCATTTCGCCGACGAGGACTACGTCGGGGTCTTGACGGAGTGCAGCGCGCTAGCGCGGTGGAGAAGTTCGCGGTGTCTACTTCGACTTCGCGCTGGTTGATGAAGCTGCGCTTGTCGCGATGCAGGAATTCGATGGGGTCTTCGATGGTGATGAGGTGATCGGAGCGCGTGGCGTTGACGCGGTCGATCATGGCGGCGAGGGTGGTCGATTTACCGGAACCAGTCGTGCCGGTGACGAGGACCAGGCCGCGTTGTTCTTCGCAAATTTTGTTGACGACGGCGGGAAGGTTGAGCTCTTCGGTGGTGCGAATCTTGGTGGGGATGACGCGGAGGACCATGCCGACGTTGCCGCGCTGCTGGAAGACGTTGACGCGGAAGCGGCCGAGGCCGGCGACGCCGTAAGCCATGTCGAGTTCGGCGGTTTCTTTGAATTTTTGCTTCTGCCGGTTGGTCATCATGCTGAATGCCATGGAGAGCATTTCTTCCGGCGTGATGCGGGCGACGTCGGTGAGCGGCGTGAGGAGGCCGTCTACACGTAAATAGGGGTGGTTACCTACTTTGAGGTGCAAGTCGGAGGCTTTGTTTTCTACGGCGCGGCGTAGGAGGTCGTCGATATTTAGTGGCATACGGAGTAAGCCCCTCAAGGAGCCGCAATACAGTGAAAATAGCATTGGGGTACTGGAGCGGCAAGGAATGCAGGAGGGGGGCGTGGCGCGGTAGTTAACTGCGCATAGGAACAGAGGGAGGGCCGTGGTTCGTGTTCCGTGGGACGTGTTCCGTGGCGGAGATGGGAGTCTGGGCGCTTCGGTGGCGGCGATCCGTACTCTGAGGAGTACGCTCCGTGTGTGCGGCGGATGGGCGGTTCCAAAACGGGAAGGAGAGGGGGTGTACCCCCGTTGTTTTCGCGGGTATCTGGAAGTGGTTGGAAATGGGGAGGTTAAGAGTGGCCGGGCAGTGAGTATGTGGAAGCGGATGAAAATGCTGGGGTTAGGTAAGGGGTGAGTTCGAACGCGCGCGCGCTTTTGGAAGGGGTGGAATGGGCGGCAAGAAGATCGCGGTGGTCGCGGCGTGGGCACAGAGGGACTCTGGCGTTCCCTCCATGAACGATGAAGGGATGATAGAGGAATGCGGGGCGATTGTTAAATTGGAAGTTTTTATGGGGAGAGATTTTTGGGTTCGTTCGAACTAATCCTCGCATCCGGCGCGAAACGTCTCAGAGTTATGTGCTTTCCGGGTTTGTAGAATAGTCATGCGTCGCTGGGAAATTTGGTGAACGTCTCGTCTCTCCCCATATTTTCCCACAGTGTAGTCATCGCTGTGTGGAATGCACCGGCACGGGATAAACGGATACTTGGTGATCGTTTAGGATTGCGAGCTGCGAGCCATCTGGGGACAGGGCGAGGTCATAGTCGCTCGTCGGCAACGGGTTAATATTCACCGTGAGGACCCGTCGTTTTAGGATCACGTCGTATACAGCTACCTGGAGTGCGCTAAGACATGAGTGCGGCTCGGCCAACAATGGCCTTTTGATGCTAAGAGCAGGCAGAGTGAGGGCGACGAGCTGCGCCTCACCGGACGTGATTGCAATCTTGCTAGATATGCCAACGTTGTAAGGGGCACAAGATGCGCTTCGTGCGGCGGTGGAACGGAGCCGTTAAGAGCGTCGAGGGGGGAGGACAAACCATCGGGAGTAACCAGAAGCACTTCTTTGCAATCACGAATGACTATTAATTCATCGGAAACTAGGCCCGGAGCGCTCGCACCTGCTGCACACCACTCGAACGGCGCTAGGTAAAGTGACTTGGTTTCGCCTCACCGTGCCAAACTCAGTTATGGAGATGGTCCCATTGTGTGAGGTGGCAAACTTGTTGTCTGACATCGAGAAGTGGAAAATTGGCGGGTACTGGTCCCACGAAGCTCGAATCTTCAACGTGTCGGCGTCAACGACGTTGACCTGACTGACATAGTTTTGCTCTTTTTGAAAATACTGACTCACGACGATGGTACGTCCGCTAGTGGATACACTCGTGTAGGACTTGCCGTTCGGATTCTGAGCGATTGGCAGATGGCGAGCTTGTTGAAAGTCCGGCGAATAAAGCTTCAAGATTTCACCAGTTTTAACTAGCACGCCGGCGGTTGTTACGCGCACCTCCGAATCGTAGGCACGGGTTCCCCATTCCTGATGAGCCTGCGACTTCCCTGAATCAGCATCAACGGTCCAAGCGTGAAGCCGGAACGAGCGGATACTCAGGGCACGAAAAGAGAATCAATAAGCTGTTAAGCTAACCAGCAGTCGTCCTTCCTCATTATACGGTCGTATTTGCCGTCGAACCCCAGTCGGGCCAAACGCTCGGTCAAATATCCTTGAGTTTCGGCATCGGCTCCCGAAAATAGGATTGAAAAGTTAATTAATCCGGTCAGTAAAAGCATCAGCAGCGGAAACATACTTTGGATCATGGGAATCTCGGTATGCCCCCGGTGCGCCACCAGGTCTGACCACCCAGAACATCGATTATCGTGTGGGCTATAGTCCCCATCGGAAAGTACCACGAGTTCGCGGTGTCAATGTTAATGTACAGTTATTATTATAGTAGTAAATAGTATCGAATCCTCCACAACGCTGTGACGGACAGCTGAATTCATTCGAATTAGTCACCTTCGAGGTTGATCGTGCGCGGATTAGGCGTTATCGGCTCCGATCCACCAGCTAAAGTCGAGTACCACCCTCGATCCGGGCGTTTCCTGTTGAGCAAGTGAGTTGTAAACCTGTTGGATACAACTCGCAACGGCAGATGGCGATTGGTTGATACAATCCTGCTGACCATACCGAATGGACGCCATTTCCATTAGGCGTTTCAGGTAATGCTTCCATTCGTCGGCGGAAAAAGAATATGTGTAGTACTGAATTCCCAGAGTGGGTTCCCATCCTGTGTTGATAATG
The DNA here is from genome assembly GCA_963785605.1 of uncultured Acidobacteriota bacterium. Classification (GTDB taxonomy): domain Bacteria; phylum Acidobacteriota; class Terriglobia; order Acidiferrales; family UBA7541; genus Acidiferrum. The sequence continues at coordinate 716,169 of CAWAWE010000002.1, forward strand.
GACAAATACCGAGATTGGCCAGAAGCCAATTGTCCCAGTGACGAAGTACCCGTCATGTTGTAACCCGCGCCCCAATCATTCGGAATGCCATTGGCATCCAAACCCCCTCCACACGAGGCACTGTCAGCGCTGCATCCGCCGCCGTCCCCGCCAGCCCATGGGCCCCCCTCCTCCGTCGCAGTTTGACGCGTCGGAGTAACAGTCGCCTCCCCGATAGGCGATGTTGGTTCCCTTTGGGTCAACAAGGCTCAGAGGACTATTCACCGTATACACGTATCGGTTCAAAGATTGGTGGTTGCTGAAATTTACCGCTCCGAGACCGGCGGGGTCCGGTTTGGGCCAGCGGCCTTGGTGCTGTATTCGCGTGCAGGAAAGTCGTAGAGGCCCACGGAGGTGTCGGAGTTCATGCCGGTGAAGGAGAGGTCGGGGGAGCCGTTTTGGGCGTAGGGTTCGCCGAAGGGGGCGTATGCGCCGTCGTCAAGGACTGTGCGCGAGGTGGTTGAGGCGAAGCGCGAACTGCCGAGCCAATCGGCATGACGATAGTACGTGCCCCCAGCGGTGTATACCACTGAATCGCCGCCGGGTAGCGGTACAAAATCGGTGAGCGACGTTCCTCCATTCATGATCTGCATCTTGAAGCCGGTCGGCGAATAGATGATCTCAGAATTGCTGCCGCCGGGACGCTGCTGTTCGACCATGCGATCGAGGGCGTCGTAGATGATGGTGATGCCGTCGATGGTGGTGGCGTTACCGAAGGCGTCCCAGGCGTAGGTGTAAAAGCAAGCCCCACCCTCAGAAATCGAGGGTGGGGCACGTGGCCCGGGGCGTGGGGCTAGCGCGCCTGTCTGGCCTTGGCCCACCAGACTCCGACGTCTTCGTCGGTCATAGGCGCACTTGATCTATCTTGATCTCAACTGGGTAACCGGCGTTATCGAGAACGACGTCCATATGGTCGGAAGGAGAACCGATCTCTAATCGCCAGACCCCCTTTTTTTCTGGGATCGTTTTCGTTGCCCTGCATCAGTGTGCCCTCTTCGCAAGAAAGCGATTTGGCCTGCCGTGGCTCTGTCGCAGGGTCTTTCGATACGTAGGCATAGCTTCCAGCGGCGGAGACCGAGACGCGACCGACGTCACGCGTTGCCACGCGGATGACGGTGCTAGCTCCTCGCCGTGACGATTTTGTGTGACTCGTGGTTTCACATTCCAAGCGGAGAACAACGGCTTTAGTTGAGATAGAGAGAGTCGTAGAGGAGGCCGGCGAGGAAGCCGCCGGCCAGGGGGCCGATCCAGAAGACGCCGGCGTTGGCCCAGTGGCTGGCTCCCAGGGCGGTGCCGAGGGATTTGGCGGGGTTCAGGGCGGCGCCGGTGAAGGGGTAGATGGCGGCGGTGGCGAGCATGGCGGTCAGGCCTACGGCGAAGCCGGCCAGGGGGCGGGCGATGGAGGCTTCGTCAACCGTTGTGGCGAAGAAAACTAAAACCAAGAAGAAGGTCGCTATGGCTTCCAGGATCATTGCCGAGAGGCGCGGGAAGTCGCGGACCAGTTCGGGCGTGCCCAGGGTGGCGGCGCGCCAGGCGTCTTCGGGGATGATGGCTTTGAGGAGCAGGGCGGCGACGATGGCGCCGAGGATTTGGGCGAACCAATAAAGGGCGACTTCGACGGTGGTGGAACGCTTGGTGACCCAGAAACCGATGGTGATGGCGGGATTGAAGTGGCCGCCGGAGATGTGGGCGAGGGCGGAGTACATGACGGCGATGATGAGGCCTTGAGCGGCGGCGATGAGGAGGAGATTGGGGCCGGCGGCGCCGTGGAGGAATTGGTCGGCGCAGATTGCGCCGGCGCCGAAGAAGACGAGAGCGAACGTGCCGAGAAATTCGGCGGTGAGGCGTTGGGGAAGGTTGTACATGGGCGAATTGTAAGGGAAGAGATGGTTGGAGGCGAGAGGGCGTGGTGAATGGCGGCGAAGGAGTAATGGAGTTCGGGTGCGACGAGGTAAAGAAGTAATGAAGTAACGAAGTAACGACGAAGATGGGGAGAGTTGAAGGGCCGTGAGGGATCGAGCGGGCGGGTGCTGAAGTCGAGTACTCAAGAGGGTGCGAGCAAGCTTGATCACAGTGGGCTGGGGGTGGCTGAGACCAAGCCACGGTTCCTCCGCACCGGTCGGGATGACACTTTTGTGTGTGGCCGCGCGGTGGCGACGGAGGGGAGAAAAAGAAGGGAGAAAAAGAAAAAACTGAATCGAGGCGGAGGTATCGCCTGGGCAAGCCGGGGCGCAGCAGTGCTGCGCCCGTACATGGACCGCGCTGAGCGGGGTGGCGCAATGTTCGAATTTAGACAATTGTGATGACGGGTTGATGTGTTGCTGCTATTCTCACTTGCCTTTTGGTTTACCTAAACATTTCCAGCGGAGGCCAGTGTGAAGAATAAGTCCCTGCGATTCGGTGCGTTTTTTGGTTTGCTGGTGATTGCTTTTGCCGGCGTGACGGAGTCTGGCCGTGCGCAAATCAGTCCTGTGGCGCGGCCGGAGTATGCGTATGCCACGGATCAGAACGCCAACGCGGTTTTTGGGTATCGGGTTGGTGCGACCGGCGCGTTGACTGCGCTGGCGCCGCCTTCGCACGCTGCTGGAGCTAATCCCATTGGAGTGGCGATCGACCCGACGGGGCATTTCATGTACGTCGCCAACGTTTTGTCGAACACGGTTTCGGGCTATCAGATCGCGTCGAACGGAAGCCTGACGACGATTCCGGGCTCGCCATTTGCGACGGGATCGGGACCGGGGTGGGTGACGGTTGATCCGACCGGGCGATATGTCTACGTGGCGAATTGCGCGAGGTTGTGTTCGGGAAGCGGCGACGGAAATGTTTCGGGGTATGCGATCAACAGAACCACCGGCGCGCTGACGCCTGTGCCGGGATCGCCGTTTACGGCTGACCAGGTTCCGTATGCGATCGCGGTCGATCCGACGGGACAGTTTGCGTACGTTGCGAATTTTGCCTCGGGAACGGTATCGATTTTTAAGATCGACCAGTGCTCGGGATCGCTTTGGGCGAGTGTGCAGAGCGTGCCGACCGGCGGAGCATCTCCGCTGGCTTTGACGCTCGATCCACACGGAAATTTTCTGTTTGTGACGAATACGGCGAGTGACAACCTGTCGGTTTTTGCGGTGGGAAGTAACGGAACGCTGACGGCGGCGCCGGGATCACCATTCGCGACGGGAGACTTCTCGCAAGGCGTTGCGGTCAGCCCGTCGGGAGAATTTGTTTACGTGACGCAGGGATTCCAGGTGTTGGGATTCGCGATTGGAGCGGGAGGTGTGCTGACGCCGTTGGCGACATCACCGTTTCCGGCGCCGGCATTTCTGTTTCTCTGACCTTTGATCGAAGCGGCCACAATGTGTACGCGGCGGTCACAAGCGGCGTCGCTGCGTATCAGCAGGATCCGGTTAGCGGGAAGTTGACGGCGGTGGCGGGATCGCCGTTTGCTACGGGGGGCAACACCGGGTTCGTGGTTACGACGATGGGGCACTAGGCGTTGTTGAGGGTGATGCAAAAAAGAAGGGCGCGGCGTGTGCCGCGCCCTTCTTCGTTATGAATGGGAGCGTTGGGAAAGGGAGATGGGCGCTATCGTTAGCGGGCGGCGGAGACTGGGGCGTTGACTGGGGTGAGCCAGTTGTGGCGGTCTTGTTTTGTGCCGCTGGTTAGGGCGAAGAATTCTTCCTGGATGCGGCGGGTGACGGGGCCGGCGACGCCTTTGCCGACTTGGATGTGATCGACGCTTGCGGATGGGGGTGACTTCGACGGCGGTGCCCACGAAGAAAACTTCATCGGCGATGTAGAGCATTTCGCGAGGGATGACGGTTTCCTTGACGGTGATGTCGAGATCTTGCGGCGATGGTGACGATCGCGTCGCGGGTGATGCCGGGCAGGATGCTGGTGGCCAGAGGCGGCGTGTAGAGCTTGCCTTCGTGGACGAGGAAGACGTTCATAGCCGGAGCCTTCGCTGACGTGGCCGTCGGTGTCGAGAGCGATGCCTTCGGTGTAGCCGTTGAATTGGGCTTCCATGCGGATGAGCTGCGAGTTCATGTAATTTGCGGCGGCTTTGGACATGGCTGGCAGCGTGTTCGGCGCGATGCGCGTCCAGGAGCTGACGCCGACTTCGACTCCCTTTGTGAGCGCTTCGGGGCCGAGATAGGCGCCCCAAGTCCAGCAGGCCATGTAGCAATCGATTGGAGAATTGAGCGGGTTGACGCCGACTTCGCCGTAGCCGCGGAGAACCATCGGCTTCACGTAACAGGCGTTGAGTTTATTGCGGCGGACGAGCTCGGTGGCGACGTTGCCGAATTGCTCGACGGAGTGCGGCAGCTCCATCCGATAGATTTTTGCGGAGTTGATCAGGCGCTGCATGTGTTCGCGGAGGCGGAAAATCGCGGGGCCTTGCTTGGTGTCGTAGCAGCGAATGCCTTCGAAGACCGCGGAGCCGTAGCTGACGACGTGGGAAAGGACGTGAAGGGTGGCGTCATCCCACTTGATCCAAGATCCGTTGCGCCAAATTTGTTCTGTCGGTGTGACTGGCATGATTCGCTCCCTTTGAGTTGAAACCCTTCGAATTTGAGTATGCGGTAGGGAGTTTGGGGGCGTCAACGAAACGGGTGTGTGGATGCGGCGGGAATGGAAACCAAATTGGGCGGGGGAAAGATGACGTGATGGTGTAAAGTCGAAGGGGTTCAAAGTCGACCGTTTAAGGTTGGATGGGCAGAGAATAAAAACAGAACGAGGAAGCGTTAAGGTCCGGGCAAGCTGGGGCGCAGCAGTGCTGCGCCCGTACATGATTTGCGATGCGGTTGTGATGTGCGGAACGGAGCTGAATTGCGAATACGTCGCGAGATCATTTAAGGGCTGGTCAGAAGGGCTTTTGCGGATTTTCTTGGGGGTCGCGGGGGAAGAGGCGGGTTTGCGTGGGGGACTGGTTGTATTTTTCGGGGTGTTCGAGTTGGAGGTAGGCGGATTGGGCTTGGAGGAGCAGCGTCCCTTGGTGATTTTCCCAGATGCCGAGGAGGACGAAGGGAAGCGCCGTGGCGGCGGCCCAGAGTTTTGCGTTGCGCGGAATTTTCGACTCGGGCTCCCAGCGGAAGAGTTGGGTGGCGACGAAGAAGGCGAGGATCGCCCAGCAGGCGAGTGAGACGGCTTCGATCCAGACATCGGAAATTCCGTGGCCGAAGTATGTGGCGCTTTGCAGTCCCCAGACTAAATATGTGGCGGGAAGGAAGAGCGCGAGTTTTTGGGCGACGTGGGGGAGAAAGGAAGCGGCATGGTGGCGCCGGAAAGAAAAATCAGCGGGAGCCAGATGAGCTGATTGATGACCTGCGTCTCCTGCATGGTGTTGGTGACGCTGGCGACGATCAGGCCCATGGCGGCGAAAGAAACGACGCCGACGGTGACCAGGAGAAAGAACGCGGCAAGATTGCCGAAATCGGTGACGTGAAAGATGAAGCGGGCGAAAAAGAATTCGATGAAAACGGTGGGCAGAGTGAGGACGTAGTTGGCGACGATGCTGGAGGCGAGCATGTCGGCGGCGGTGACGGGCGTTACGTGGAAGCGGCGGAGGATGCCTTGCTCACGGAAGGTGACGAGGGCGGCGCTGAGTCCCCAGAAGCTGCCCATCACGGTGAGAGAAATCACGGGTCCGAGGAAGAAGCGAACTTTTGCCGGGTCGCCTTTTGCGAAGACGCCGGCGTAGAGGAAGAAAAAACCGAAGGGCATGATCACGCTGAAGAAGAGAAACATCTTGTTGCGCAGCGTGAGGCGAATGCGCATCGCGGTGAGTGTGAGGAAGTGCTTCAATCGCGGAGTCTCCTGCCGGTGAGTTCGATGAAAACGTCTTCGAGAGATGGAGTGGCGATATTGAGGCTGACGAGTTCGTTGCCTTGCGCTTCGAGATGTTTCACCAGAGAGACGATGGCTTGCGGCGGGCGCTGGGTGTGGAGCGCGTAGCCGCCGTTGAGGTCGCGGCATTCGGTGACGCCGTCGAGCGCTTTGAGTGTTTCGGGATTTTCGGGGCGCGCGAGCTGAACTTCGATGCGGGTATTGTCGCCGGAGCGGTTTTTGAGTTCCCGCGGCGTGCCGATCGCGATGACGTTGCCGTGATCGACGATGGCGACGCGATCGCAGAGGCGTTCGGCTTCTTCGATGTAGTGCGTGGTGATGAGGATGGTTTTCTTTTCGCGGCGAAGTTCTTCGATGATGTCGTAGATTTCGCGGCGCACTTGCGGGTCGAGGCCGGCGGTGGGTTCGTCGAGAAAGAGCACGCGGGGATCGTTCACCAACGCCATGGCGAGAGCGAGGCGCTGTTTTTGTCCGCCAGAGAGTTGCTGTAGAAAGTGTCGCGTTTTTCGTCCAGGCCGAAGCGTTTCAGAAGTTCTTCGGGATCGCGGCGGCGGGAATAAAAGCCGGCGAAGAGTTCGAGGGCTTCGAAGGTTTTGAGTTTGTCGGGCAGGGAAGTGGACTGGAGCGCGGCGCCGATTTCGTTTTTGAGCTTTGCGGATTCACGCTGGGGATCGAGGCCGCAAACGCTGACGCGGCCGCCGTCGAGATTGCGAAGGCCTTCGAGGATTTCGATGGTGGTGGTTTTTCCGGCGCCGTTGGGGCCGAGGAGTCCGAAGACTTCGCCTTCGTTGACAAAGAAGCTTACGCCGCGGACGGCTTCGAGATCGCCGTAGCGCTTGATGAGATTTTCGACCTGAATGACCTGTTCGGGCATAGATGAGCGTGAAGTTGAATGCGTGCTAGCAGTACCAGCATACAGCATTCGAAATTCGCCGCGGGGCGGAACGGCGAAGAGCAAAGTCAAAAACCGCACCCTGTAAAAGCTGAGGGTGCGGCACCCCAATGCCTATTTCACGGTGCGCTTGTTGGTACGTTTGGAAGGGTGCTTTGCTTTCGCGGGTTTGCGGCTGGTACGGCTAGTCGGCGTCCAGAGGTAGGTTTTCATTTTGACGCGATTTTCTATGACTTCGATTCCTTCGGATTCGAGGAGTTTGCGTTGAAGGCCGGCGTAGGGCTCGCGGATTACGATTTTGCCGGCGGCGTTGAGGACGCGATGCCAGGGGATGCCCTTGCCTTGCGGCGTGGCGGACATGGCGCGGCCGGCGCTGCGCGCGCCGCCCTTGAGGCGCACGAGTTTAGCAACGGCCCCATAGGATAGAACCCGACCGCGGGGGATTTGTTTCACGAGTTTGTAGACGGGATCCCACAGAGACATGTTTGGCGTCCTTGGATGAGATGGGGCGGCGTTCGACGGAAAAGGATAACGCAGAGGCGCTGAGTTCGTAGAGGGGCGCGGAGAGAGCGGATACAGTACCGCACCAAGGGTTGAATTTGCCTAATCGGGAGGTAATTTCTGTTCGGGTCAAATTTGGGCTGTGCAGGTTTGTTCGAGGCAAAACTGGGCCCTCCAGAATGGACCGTGGACGGCGCGGTGGCGACAAAGACAAAATCGCAGGATGCGTGTTTAACAAAGTGAGGCGATTGGCCGATGAGAACTGAGCGAGGGAGCGACGAACGAATTTACAAGGTCGCGACGAGTTCGAGATCAAACGGCCGATCGATTCCTGGCACTACGGGAAAGCGACGGCATCTAATCAGCAGGGTTATTCGTATCTTGTAGTGCAAGGAAGAACGGCGTGAAAGCAGCGAAGGTTGCGAATGTTCGAAGAGATGTTTCGAAAGGATGCGAGACGCGAATGAAACCGAACGAAAATTCGAATGGAGCGTTCGAATGGTCGGGAGTAAGTTCTAGTCATAACGCATCCGAAACATTTCTGGCACTGATTCGTAATATTCGTTAGAAGCGTGTAGTGGAAGGTAGGTACACTACGCGGCAGTTGGATGAACGAGGCAAAGGTCATGGCGTTTGTTCGCCGAAAAGGGAACAAGTTCTATCTGGTGCACAATGTGCGCCGGGGCGCGAAGATTCGACAGATTCATCTCGCCCGCCTCGGGGAACACGCGCAGATCACGGAGCGAGTGGTGCGCGAAGTTTCCAAGAAGCATCCATTCGTGGAGCTGAATTGGCGAGCTCTGCGAGAGCAAGTGAACGGCAACGGAGTCGATCTCGCGGATCTGGACTCACCGGCGATGCAGAGGCTGGTGCGTGGATTGCGCGAACTGAATTTGGAACTCGCGGACTTGTTTCCGCCGATCCTCCGAATTTCTGAGTCGTCCGGCGTGACGAACGAGCTGCTGGTGCAGTTGCGGCTGTTGCAGTCAACGCTGCAGGTAAAACTGGCGCAGTTTGAGTACAAGCGCGAGCGATTCGGTATTGCGTCCCGTTCGCGGGGCGCGAGGAGGCGGCCATGAAAGACTACATCCTTCCGTTAGATCCCAATCTGCGCAGCACGGGAACTCTGGAATTTCAGAACTCGCTGCGGTCGAAGATCGTGGGACAGGACGAGGGCGTGCAGGCGCTCGTGGATCTGTACCAGGTGTTCTGCGCGGGATTGAACTCGCCGGGCCGCCCGGTGGGAAATTTGCTGTTTCTCGGGCCGACCGGCTCGGGCAAGACGCGCATCGTCGAAGCAGCGGCGGAGATCTTGTTTGGCGATCCGCGGCTGCTGATCAAGGTGGACTGCGCGGAATTTCAGCACTCGCACGAAATCGCGAAGCTGATCGGCTCGCCCCCAGGATATTTGGGGCACCGCGAGACGCATCCGCTGATCACGCAGGACGAGCTCGCGAAGAGTCACACGGAAAAACTGAAGCTGTCGTTTTTGCTGTTCGACGAGATTGAGAAGGCGTCGGACGCGCTGTGGCAGCTTTTGCTCGGCATGTTGGACAAGGCGACATTGACGCTGGGCGACAACCGGCGCGTGGATTTGTCGAACACGGTGATTTTCTTGACGTCAAACCTCGGCAGCAACGAGATCACGGAGCTGATGCAGGGCGGCATGGGATTTGTGCAGCCCGCTAAAGACAAGGCGGCGGAGACCGGGCTGGACGAAAAAGTTCAGCGGACGGCGGTAGAGGCGGCGCGGCGAAAGTTTTCGCCGGAGTTCATGAACCGCCTGGACAAAGTTGTGGTGTTTCATCCGTTGCAGCGGACGCAGCTCGAAGAAGTGTTGGATATCGAGCTGGGACATGTGCAGCAGCGCGTGCTGGAGACGGCGAAGGGGCAGTTTCTGTTTCGCGTGGCTCCGGCGGGACGCGATTTCTTGCTGCGTGAAGGGACCGATCAGCGCTATGGCGCGCGGCATCTGAAGCGGGCGATCGAGCGGCACGTGGTCTATCCGCTGGCGAATTTGCTGGCGACGGAACAGGTGCACCTCGGCGACCTCGTGCGGATCGACTGGAATGGTGTGAGCAATGCGCTGACGTTTGTTCGCGAGAGCGAAGGCGCGCTCGTGCCGAATGAAGGCGAAGCGGTGGAGACGAAGGCCGCGGCGGTCGATCTGAAAGATGGGAAAACGGTGGAGACGCCAACGGAAGCGGTAGCGGAGACGAAGAAGAAGCCGGTGACGGCTTTGCCAGCGGCGGCTCAAGCTCCTTCGGCGGCGCCTCAGGCGAAGAAGAAGCCGGAGAAGTCGTAGACTTCGCCGGCGATTTTTTCGCGACAGTTTCGTAAATTCATCGGAGCCATCTTGCGAAGCGAGATGGCTCCGTTTTTTGTTGGGGACATGATTGAGGAAGACGCGCCGTGGGCGCGTGTTCCGGTTCGGTGCACGAAATTTGCGATGCGCCTATAATCTGGGCGTATGAACGGGGAGTTGCAGTTCGGAACCGGTATAGAGGGGATCGGGTGGGCGCACCCGATTGTGCAGGAGTGGTTTGTCGGGCGATTTGGGACGCCGACGGAGCCGCAGATCGCTGGGTGGCCGTCGATTGTGGAGCGGAAGGCGACGCTCATCGCGGCGCCGACCGGTTCGGGCAAGACTCTGGCGGCGTTCCTGGTTTGTATTGATCGGGCTGGTTCGGAAAGCTCTGCGCGGCGAACTGGTTGATCAAGTCGAAGTTGTGTACGTCTCTCCTCTGAAGGCTCTCGGAAACGACATCCAGAAAAATTTAGAAGCACCGCTGGGCGAGATTTTGCAGCTCGCCGGACAGCGCGGGCTGCTGATGCCGACGATTCGAACGGCGGTACGCACAGGCGACACGCTGGCGCGCGATCGTCGCGCGATGCTGGCGCGGCCGCCGCAGATATTGGTGACGACACCGGAGTCGTTGTACATCCTGTTGACGGCAGCGAAAAGCCGCGAAGTTCTGCGGACGGTCGAGACGGTGATTGTCGATGAGATTCACGCGATGGCGGATGACAAGCGTGGATCGCATCTGGCGGTGTCGCTGGAGCGGCTGGAGCAGTTGGCGGGGAAGCCGCTGGCGCGGATCGGGTTGTCGGCGACGCAGAAGCCGATTGAGTTGGTGGCGGAGTTTTTAACGGGAAGCGGGCGGGCGCGGCCGGTGATTGTCGATGTCGGGCATCGGCGAGAAATGGATTTGGCGATCGAGGTTCCGCGCAGCGAGATCGGCGCCGGTTGCGACGAATGAGATGTGGGGCGAGGTGTACGACCGGATCGCGGCGCTCGCGCTGTCGCACAAATCGACGCTGATATTTGTAAACACGCGGAAGCTGGCGGAGAAGGTTGCGCACAACCTGGGCGAGCGGCTGGGGCAAGACAACGTTGCGGCGCACCACGGGAGTTTGTCGCGGAAATTGCGTCTCGCGGCGGAGAAGAAGCTTAAAGAGGGGCAGATTCGGGCGCTGGTAGCTACAGCATCGCTCGAGTTGGGGATCGATGTTGGCAGCGTCGATCTCGTGTGCCAGATCGGTTCGACGCGCGCAATCGCGGTTGGGCTGCAGCGTATCGGGCGCGCGGGACACTGGCGCGGCGCGATTCCGAAGGGCCGAATTTTTGCGACCACGCGCGACGAGTTGATGGAGTGCGCGGCGCTGGTGCGGGCGATTCGAACGGGCGAGCTGGATCGGCTCGAGATTCCGGATTCGCCGATGGATATTTTGGCGCAACAGATCGTGGCGATGTGCTCGGCGGAGGATTGGAGCGAACAGGGGCTGTTCGAACGGCTGCGGCAGTCGTATCCGTATCGGGATTTGCAGCGGGCGGATTTCGACAAGATTGTCGAGATGCTGTCGGAGGGCATCACTGCGCGACGCGGACGGTATGGCGCTTATTTGCATCGCGATCGGGTGAACGGAATGTTGCGGCCGCGGCGTGGCGCGCGGCTGGCGGCGATAACCAGCGGTGGCGCGATTCCAGAGAATGCTCTCTATACGGTGGTGGCGGAGCCGGAAGGCATCACGGTTGGGACGCTGCATGAAGATTTCGCCGTCGAGAGCATGGCGGGCGACATTTTTCTGCTCGGCAATACTTCGTGGCGGGTGCGACGAGTGTCGTCGGCGGGACGAGTCGAGGTTGAGGACGCGCAGGGGGCGCCGCCCAGCGTCCCGTTCTGGCTGGGCGAGGCGCCGGCGCGGACGGCGGAGTTGTCGCAAGCCGTGGCCGACTTGCGGGAAGCGATCAGTCTGCGGGTTGAAGGCGTTGAGGTCGGGGCGAATCGCGACACTTCGGACGAAGTTGCGGCGGCGGTTGAGTGGTTGAAGGCGGAGTGCTGCGTCGATGACGCAGCAGCGGAGCAGTTGGTCGAGTACATCGTAGCTGGGCGCGCCGTGCTGCGGGCAGTGCCAACACAGAAAACGATCGTCGCCGAGCGCTTTTTCGACGAGGGCGGCGGGATGCAACTGGTGATTCACGCGCCCTTCGGGGGGCGAATCAATAAAGCTTGGGGATTGGCGCTGCGAAAAAGATTTTGCCGGTCGTTCAATTTCGAATTGCAGGCAGCAGCGACGGACAACGGTCTGAATATTTCGCTCGCCGAGCAGCACAGCTTTCCGCTTGGCGACGTGTTTCATTTTTTGCATCCGAACTCGGTGCGCGAAGTGTTGTCGCAGGCGGTGCTGGACTCACCGCTATTTGCGACACGGTGGAAATGGGATGCGGGCAGGGCGTTGGCGCTGTTGCGGTTCCAGGGCGGGAAGAAGGTGCCGCCGCAGATTCAGCGGATTCGCGCGGATGACTTGCTGGCGTCGGTTTTCCCCGAGGCGTCGGCGTGCCCGGAAAATATCGTTGGCGAGATCAAGATTCCGGAGCATCCGCTGGTCAGTGAGGTGATGAAGGACGTTCTCACCGAGGCGATGGATATCGATGGGCTTGAGCGAATTTTGCGCGACATCGGTGAGGGGAAGATTCAGTGTCTGGCGGTCGATACGCCGATTCCGTCGCAATTTTCGCATGAGATTTTGAACGCGAATCCGTACGCGTTCCTGGATGACGCGCCACTGGAAGAGCGGCGGGCGCGTGCGGTCGAAATGCGGCGGATGCTGCCGGAGGCGGTTCTGTCGGAGGTTGGGCGGCTTGATCCGGCGGCGATTGAAGAAGTCTGCTCCGACGCATGGCCGGATGTTAGGGATGAGGAAGAGCTGCACGATGCTTTGCTGAGTTTGTTCGCGCTGCCGGTTGCGGGCGGCATGGGGCACGGCGACGGGAGATTGTCGGTGCGGTGCCGGGCGTCGGCCGTGAATTGGCGCACACCGTTCGAACGGTTGGCCGCGCAGCGGCGTGTTGCGATGGCTTCGGTTGGCGATGCGAAATATTGGGTCGCCGCCGAGCGTGCCGCCGCATTCGGGCAGATCTTTCCGTCGGCGCGGTTCGAATCGAGTTTGGCTGCGATCCCGCTCTCCGGCGAGAAATCGCGCGATGACCTCCTGCTGGAAATGACGACGGGTTGGATGCTCCATAGCGGCCCCGTGACCGTGCGCGAGCTTTCTGGCGTGATCGGGATCGCAGCCGGCGAACTCGATCGTGCGATGCTGCGACTTGAGTCGGGAGGCGCGGCACTACGTGGACAGTTTACCGGGGCGCTCTCGGAAGATACGGAATGGTGCGACCGTCGATTGCTGGCGCGGATTCACCGTTTGACGCTGGGCGCGCTCCGAAAACAGGTGGAGTCCGTCAACGCCGCGCAGTTTATGCGCTGGTTGCTCCGATGGCAGCATGTTGCTCCGGGGAGCCAGGCGGTCGGCGAACACGGTGTGTTTGAGGTGATGCAGCAGCTTCAAGGTTTCGAAGCGCCGGCCAACTGCTGGGAGCGACACATTTTGGCCCGCCGAGTCGCCGAGTACGATTCGAACTTGCTCGACCAGCTTTCTCTGGCCGGTGCCGTCGGCTGGGGAAGGGTGTCGCCGCATCCGGCGACGCTTGGCACCGCCAGCATCGAGGAGCTCGCTTCGGAACGGCGGCGGATCGCCCCGACAAGTGTCGCTCCAATCGCATTTTTCGTGCGCGAAGAGGCCGATTGGATGATTCCGCGGCGAGCTGAGGGCGAAGATGAGTGCCGAGGGCTCAGCGAAGGCGCGGTCGCGGTCTTGAATTTCCTGAAACGGCGCGGCGCTTCGTTCTTCACCGATATCGTTCGGGGAACGAGCAAGCTAAAGGACGAGGTCGAAGGCGCGCTCTGGGAGCTGGTTGGGGCAGGAATCCTGACAGCCGACGGCTTCGACAACCTTCGGGCGCTGATCGATCCAAAACGGCGCTCCGAAGCGAGCGGGGGAAGGAACGCGGCCCCTCGAAATACCGGCGGGCGGTGGTCGCTGCTTTATCCCGGCGAGGTGGTCGAGCGTTCGAAAGCGCTCGAGGCGACCTGCTGGATGCTGTCTGCGTCGCTACGGCATCGTGTTCCGCGAGCTTCTCGCGCGAGAGACGATCGTGCCGAAATGGCGTGAAGTCTTACTCACAATGAGACGACTCGAGGACCGAGGCGAAATTCGCGGCGGGCGGTTCGTCAGCGGCTTCCTCGGCGAGCAATTCGCGCTGCCGCTAGCCGTGGAATCGCTGCGAGCCACGCGAAATCTCGCTCCGACGCGACGAGACTGTGACAGTTTCCGCCGCCGACCCGCTCAATCTGGTCGGCATCGTGGTGCCCGGCGATCGTGTGGCGGCAAATTCGGGGCGCACGGTCGCGTTTCGCGACGGCAAAGCCGTGCCGCCGAGCGAACACCCCGATGTTGCGGTGCTTGCAGCAGGCTAGATTCGCACCGAGGGCGTCCCGAACACAGGCAAACCCGACACTCTTGGTGAATTCTAAAGTAGCGCTTCAATTCTCCGCTGGCCTCGAGTCTCGTTCTGGCTCAACCCGCCTTTTTTTGTCGTTTGAGAACTGACACAAACTGTTTTGTCTCTCTCACTTTGCGCCCCGATGAAACACTGTCTCACCGGTTGAGACGGTTTCCAGAAGTGCAACTCACGGATGTTGTTGACTTTAGGTGGGTTCCGCAACGAATAAGGTTATGTCGTAAATGGCACGCTCCATGCACTAACCCAGCCGCCCGGTATTGAGAAGCGGTCTGGGGGAGAATCAACATGAGAGCCGCAGTAAGACAACAGCTGGATCCGACAATCCGCAGCAACGACACCCGGGATTTCCACGGTTCGCTGCGTTCGAAGATTGTGGGGCAAGAAGAGGGTGTGCAGGCGCTGGTGGATATGTTTCAGGTGTTCTGCGCCGGCCTGAATTCGCCGGGGCGCCCGGTTGGAAATTTGCTATTCCTCGGGCCGACCGGTTCGGGCAAAACCCGCATCGTTGAGGCCGCCGCCGAGATTCTGTTCGGCGATGCGCGCGCGATCATCAAGGTCGATTGCGCGGAATTCCAGCACTCCCACGAAATCGCGAAATTGATCGGCTCGCCCCCAGGCTACCTCGGACACCGCGAGACCCATCCGCTCATCACGCAGGAAGAGCTGGCGAAGTGCCACACCGACAAGCTGAAACTGTCGTTCTTGCTGTTCGACGAAATCGAAAAGGCTTCCGACGCGCTGTGGCAATTGCTGCTCGGCATGCTCGACAAAGCCACCCTGACCCTGGGCGACAATCGCCGCGTGGACCTGTCGCAGACGGTGATTTTCCTGACGTCGAACCTCGGCGGCGGAGAAATCACCGAGCTGATGCAGGGCGGCATGGGCTTCGTGCGGCCGGCCGATAAGCCCGCGATCAGCTGGATGAAAAAGTCGAGCGCACCGCGGTTGAAGCGGCGCGCCGCAAGTTCTCGCCGGAATTCATGAACCGCCTCGACAAAGTCGTCGTGCTTCCACCCGTTGCGCGCGAACAGCTCGAAAAGTGCTGGAAATCGAGCTTGGCCAGGTGCAGCAGCGCGTGCTCGAACGGCCAAGGGCCAGTTCCTGTTCCGCGTCACCGACAGGGCAAAGAGTTTCTGCTGCAGGAAGGCACCGACCAGCGTTACGGCGCTCGTCACCTGAAGCGCGCCATCGAACGCCACGTCGTCTATCCCGCTGGCGAATTTGCTGGCGACGGAGCAAGTTCATCTCGGCGATCTCGTCTGCATCGATTGGGACAAGAGCCAGGATCGGTTGACATTCGTTCGTGAAGGCGAAAACCTGGCGATGCCGGTGCGCAAGCTGGAGCCTGCGATTGCGGCTCCGAAGCCGGCGGCACGTACGGGTAAGTCGATCGATGCTCCGCAGCCTGCGCTGGCGCCGGAAGTGGCTCCGCGTATCGCTCGCTAATTCGCTGACTGCAAGACAGTTCCCCCAACGTTAGGCGGCCCGGGCGGCAATTTCGCCCGGGCTTTTTCTTTTTGCGGTGGGGCGGTGTAAAGTTGAGCTTCTTAGGCTCAACTATCAAGTTTCTTCCATATCTTCTCCGAGTCATTTTATTCGCCGGCATTATCGGTTCTCTTTGGGGTGCTCCCGTGTTCGCTCAACGAACACAGTTGAAGCCACCCTGGAACATTTACTCGCCGAATACGGATATTCAGGTAGGGAAGCAGAACGCGCAGTTGATGCTGCAAGGTAGTCCGACGCAACCGGGATTGCCGCTCTGCAACGATCCGAAGGTTGACCAATATCTGACGAACCTCGGGATGAAGCTGGTTTCGAAGCTCGATCAGCGCGGTGTTACGTATCCTTGGGAATTCCATTGCGTGAACGACAAATCGATCAATGCGTTTGCGCTGCCGGGCGGGTATGTGTTCGTGAATCGCGGCGCGATTGAGGCTGCGGACAATGAATCGCAGCTTGCGGCGGTGATGGGGCATGAGTTGTCTCACGTGACGCTGCGGCACGGGACGGCGCAGGCGACCAAGGCGCAGTTTGCGCAAGGAGCGGCGGGGATATTTGGCGGGATCTTTGGAGGAAGCACCGGCGGGGCGCTGGTCACCGAAGGCGTAGCGATGGGGGCGAAGGGTGCTGTTGCGTTATTCGCGTAGCGATGAGACACAGGCGGACGTGAGCGGCACGCAGGTTTTGTACGACACGGGTTACGACCCGCGGGCAATGTCTCAATTTTTCGAGAAGTTGGAAGCGGAGTCGAAAGGGAAGAACCCGCCGCAGTTTCTGTCGGACCACCCGAATCCGGGGAATCGCGTCGAGCGCGTGAACGAAGAGATCGATAAGTTGGGCGGCGTGCCGTCGAATGCGCGGCGGGATTCGCCTGAGTTTGAGGCGATCAAGCGTGAAGTGCTGGCGCTACCGACGCCGAAGAAGAGGGCTGCAGCGATGGCGGCGGGTGATCCGGCTCAGCCGCCTGCGCCGGCATCGACACATTTTTCCGATTACAAAGGCTCGGCGTTCACGATGAGCTATCCGGACAACTGGGGAGTGTCGGAGAGTGATGGCGGCGCGGCATTTGCTCCGAAGGGCGGCGTCGTGCAGGGCGCCGATGGTCAGGGCGCGCTGGCTTATGGATTGATCGTCAACGTTCGGGCGGAACAGATAGATGGCAGCGATTCGAATGCGCTGGCGAATGCCACGCAGCGGCTGATTGCCGATTTACAGAAGACGAATCCGAATTTGAAGGTTGTGCAGCGGGGATCGTCGGTGCGGCTGAATGGGCAGCCGGGGCTTTCGACTTATCTCAGCAACGATTCGCCGGTGGGCGGGCAGGAGACGGACTGGCTGGTCACCGTGATGCAGCCGAAGGGAGTTGATGTCGTTTTTGTGCGTCGCGCCGCAGGGGAAGTACAGCGACTACGACAAGACGTTTAGCTCGATTCTGGATACGGTGCGGCTGGCGAAGTAACTCGCGAAGTAAAAACTGAGTTCGTGTTTAAACGTTCGGCCTGGCCGATGAGTCGAATTCGTTAAGCCGTTCGGAGTGACTTGCCGCCGGTTCGCGGTGTTTGGCTTCGGCGACGTCGGCTTTTTTCTGCGCGGCAGTTTTGTCGGGCCGCGCGGGATCCCAACGCAAAATCGGATTACGAGCAGCGCCGACTTCGTCGAGGCGGCGGACACGCGTTGTGTGCGGCGCGGTTTTTACGAGATTGGGGTCGGTCGCGGCTTCATGGCGATGGATTTCATGGCGTCGATGAAGAGATCGCACTCTTCTTTCGATTCCGATTCGGTCGGCTCGATCATCAGCGCGCCGGGAACGATCAGCGGGAACGCCGTGGTGTACGGATGGAAGCCGTAGTCGATCAGGCGCTTGGCGATGTCCATGGTGTTCACGCCGTTGCGCTTTTGCATGGCGTCGCTGAAAACGACTTCGTGCATCGAGGGCAGGGAATAGGGCAGATCGAATGTGCCTTCGAGATGCTTGCGGATGTAGTTGGCGTTAAGCACGGCGTCTTCGGTGGCCTGGCGAATGCCGGGGCCGTAGGCGAGGATGTAGGCCAGCGCGCGCACGAGCACACCGAAATTTCCTGAGAAGGCTTTCACTTTGCCGATCGATTGCGGGCGAACGTGTTCGAGCGCGAGATGGCCGTTTTTCTCGACGAGGACCGGCATCGGGCAGGAACGGCTCGAGGATTTTCTTCATCGCGACCGGACCGGCGCCGGGACCGCCGCCGCCGTGCGGGGTCGAAAAAGTTTTGTGCAGGTTGAGATGCATCACGTCCACGCCGAAATCGCCGGGACGCGCGACGCCTGCCAGCGCGTTCATGTTCGCGCCATCCATGTAGAGCAGGGCGCCTTTCGCATGCAGGATTTCGGCGATTTCGGGGATGCGCTCTTCGAAGATGCCGAGCGTCGATGGATTGGTGATCATCAACGCGGCGACGTCTTCGGTGACGAGTTCTGCGAAGTTTCTCGACGTCAATCTGGCCGTGGGATTCCGACTTGATGTTCTCGACGTCGTAGCCGGCGATGACGGCGGTGGCGGGATTGGTGCCGTGCGCGGAGTCGGGCATCGAGAACTTTTTTGCGCGGGTTGCCCTGCTTTTCGAGATAGGCGCGGATGAGCAGCAGGCCGGTGAGTTCGCCTTGCGCGCCGGCGGCGGGTTGCAGCGTGATCGTGTCCATGCCCGTGATTTCGAGCAGGCAGTTTTCGAGCGAGTTGCAGAATTTTCAGGCAGCCTTGCGAAAGCTCTTGCGGCTGGTAGCCGGATGCTCGGTGGCGATGCCGTCGAGGCGCGCCACGAATTCGTTCACGCGCGGGTTGTACTTCATCGTGCAGGAGCCGAGCGGATACATGCCGAGGTCGATGGCGTAGTTCCACGTCGAAAGGCGCGTGAAGTGGCGGATGACTTCGATTTCGCTGACTTCGGGGAAATCCTTCACGCCGTCGGCGCGGTGATTTGAGCCGAGAGCTTGGCCGCGATCGACCGCGGGCACGTCGAGCGGCGGCAATTCGAATGCGCGTTTGCCGGGCGAGGATTTTTCGAAGATGAGCCCTTCGTTCTGATTCGTGTGGCGCGTCGCTTTTTTGATCTTGTGACTCACTGTGTCCTTGTCGTGCTTTCGCTTACCTGAGTTTGCCTAAGTTATTGAACCGGCTGCTCGAGTGCGCGCGTGATGCTGCGTGCCAATCGCTCGATATCGGCGCGCGTCGTGGTTTCGGTGACGCAAACGAGTGCGTGCTTGGTTAGTTCGGGATACGACGGTGCCGAGCGGCAACGGGCCGACGATTTTGTCCTTCAACAGATCGTGATTGATCATTCGCACCGAGCGCGGAAGTTCAATCGTGAACTCGTTAAAGAACGGCGCCGTGAACGTGCGCTTCACACCCGGAATCTTTGTCAATAAATCCAACGCGAATTGAGCCTTCGAAAGATTCTGATGCGCCATCTCGCGCAAGCCTTCTTTGCCAAGCAGCGTGAGGTGAACGGTGGCGGCGAGCGCGCAAAGCGCTTGATTAGTGCAGATGTTCGACGTCGCCTTCTCGCGGCGAATGTGTTGCTCGCGAGTGGCCAGCGTCAGCACGAATCCGCGGCGGCCTTCGGTGTCGATGGTTTGCCCGGTGAGGCGGCCGGGCATCTGCCGCACAAACTTGTCGCGCGATGCGAGGACGCCGACGAACGGGCCGCCATAGCTCGGCGCGAGGCCGAAGCTTTGGCCTTCCATCGCAACGATGTCGGCTTCCGCGGGTGGTTTCACAAGACCGAGCGAAACGCCTTCAGTGATTGTGGTGACCAGCAGCGCACCCGAGGCGTGAACGGTTTCTGCGAGAGCGGCAATCGGCTCGATCGCGCCAAAGAAATTCGGCGACTGCACGACGACCGCGCCAACGTCGTCCTTCAGCATCGACTTCAAGATGCTCTGATCGAGCGTGCCGTCCGATCCGTAAGGAATTTCTTCGACATGCAGGCCGCAATTCTTCGCGTACGTCTTCAGCACGTCGCGATATTCCGGATGCAGCGAACGCGCAACGAGCATCCGCGTGCGGCCCGTGATGCGCTCCGCCATCAACACAGCTTCCGTCGTCGCCGTCGATCCATCCCACATCGAAGCATTCGCGACTTGCTGTCCCGTCAGTTGGCACATCAGCGTTTGAAATTCGAAGATCGCTTGCAGCGTGCCCTGCGTAATCTCCGCCTGATACGGCGTGTACGACGTAAGGAATTCGCCGCGCTGGATGATCGCGTCGGTCACAACCGAGCGCAGATGGTTATAGACGCCTGCGCCGAGAAAACTCGTATAGCCGAATGAATTTTCAGCCGCGCGCTCTTTGAAATATCGAATCACTTCGGCTTCTGAGAAAGGTCCCGGCAAATTCAAAGCCTGCTTCAGCCGAAACCGTTCCGGAATGCTTTCGAAAAGTTCGTCGATCGATTTCGCGCCGATGGCGGCCAGCATCTCCTGCCGCTCGGCCGGACTTTTGGGGAGATAGCGCATCAGGCCGAGGCTTCCTTGTTCTTGTCGGCCTCGGCGATGAACGCTTCATAGGTCGCGGCATCCATCAAGTCTTTGACTTCCGCCGGATTCGCGAGTTTCACTTTGATCAGCCAGCCAGCGGCGTGCGGATCGCTATTGATTGTCTCCGGCGTATCGTGAAGCGTGCCGTTGATCTCGGTGACCTCGCCCTCACCGGCGAATAAATTTCACTGACCGCTTTCACAGACTCGACCGTGCCGAAAGATTTGCCGGACTCGACTTTCGCGCCGACCTTCGGTAATTCCGCGAACACGACATCGCCGAGCTCGTGCTGCGCATAGTCGGTGATTCCGATCGTCGCGACATCGCCCTTCACATCGGTCCACTCATGCTGCTTGGTGTAACGAAAACTGGCGGGATACGCCATGTCATTGCTCCTTTTACCCGGTCTCTCGGTCCGGGCTCATTTGCAGCAGATTTCTTAAGCGGTCTTCGTCGCCGGTGGCGCCGCTGCCGGCTTGGGCCGCTTGTAAAACGGAGTCGGAACAACCTTCGCCCTGTATTTGTTACCCCGAATCTCCACCAATATCGTCGTGCCGACAGCCGACATCTGCGGCGGCACGTACGCCAGCGCGATATTTTTCCCCAGCGTCGGCGAAGGCGATCCGCTCGTGATCACGCCAATCGGCGTCGCCCGATTCGTTGCAGCAGCAATATTCATCGCGCGCGATGCCGCGATCCACCATCTCCAGACCAACAAGCGTTCGCTTCAATCCCGCCGCTTTTGCCTTTTCCAGCGCGTCACGCCCGATGAAGTCGCCTTTTTCCATCTTGCAGTAGCGATCAAGCCCCGCTTCCCAAACATTGATCGTGTCGCTGATCTCGTGGCCGTACAGCGCCATCTTCGACTCAAGCCGCAGCGTATTCCGCGCGCCAAGCCCGCAGGGAAGAATGCCGAACTCACGCCCCGCTTCCATCACCTGATTCCACACGCTCTCGCTTGTCGCCACATCCGACGGCACGTAAATCTCAAATCCATCTTCGCCCGTATAGCCGGTTCGTGCGATTAGAATATTTTTAAGTCCGCACACCGTTCCGTGGGTAAACCAATAATTCTTAATCGCGTCGAGATTCGCATCGGTCAGCTTCCGCATCACGTCGATCGCGCGCGGTCCCTGAATCGCCAGCTGCGTATAGGCGTCGCTTAATTCCTCGACGACGCAGTCGAATCCCTTCGTATTCTCCCGAACCCAGTTGATATCTTTCTCGCGCGTCCCCGCGTTGATCACGAGCAGGTAGTCGTCTTCGCCGAGCCGGTGCACGATCACATCGTCAACGAAAGTGCCTTGCGGATAGAGCAGCGCCGAATAATGCGCCTGCCCGATCGCCAGCTTCGACGCGTCGTTCATGCTGATGTGCTGTACCGCCGCGAGCGCGCCGCCTGGATTCTTGGCCCCATGAATCCGAATATCTCCCATGTGGCTCACGTCGAACATACCCAACGCCGCCACGCACAGCCTTATGCTCGGCCACAAGTCCGCCATTGGACGGGTATTCGACCGGCATATCCCAGCCGCCAAAATTAACCATTTTCGCTCCCAATCGCCGGTGCATGGCGTTGAGAGGCGTCTTGCGGAGTTCACTGATTTTAGGCGAGTTTGCTGGGTCCATTCCTCATGCTCGGGCAGTACCTCGGGCGGAAATCGATACTAACACGCGCTCGTAAAACGCGTCAAAATTGCTCAACACGAAACGCTCGCGCGCGACGCGCATCTTTTTCGCAATAAGTTGCGATAAGCCCCACGTAAATACTTCGCATCCTACCAACGGCACACAACTTGCCGCCCCGCGGCCCCGTCAGGTACATTCTTTTTGGAGGCTCTACCATGCCCGGGCCGATCGTTTGCACCCAGTGCGACAAGAGCGAGCACGACTGCACTTGTGAGAAATACTGCACAATCTGCAAGGGGCAAGACAAGGTGCGCCTCTGTTCCGACGGTTTATACTATTGTCCCGATTGCCGGGAGGCGTGCGACGTAGCACTCGCTAACTATCGTGGAGACTGATTCCAGAACGATCAAGGTGCAACTCGATGCCGACCCGCGGTTCGCCGCGGCCGTCGGCGGCGTGGCGCGCTACCTGGCCGACTCCGCCGGTATGGAGAACGACGCCATTGCACAGCTTCAGGCCGCTGTGGTGACCGCTTCGAACGATGCATTCAAACTGCTGACTCCCGCCCACCCACACCTCACCGCGACGATTTCGAAATTGCCCGACCGGCTGGAAGTGGTGTTGTCGTGCGAATGCGGATCGAAGCCGGGGCAGGGAAACGAATCGCTCGGCGGCGTCGATCAAGTTCAGCACGAGATCAAAGGCAATCTCGGCATCATCCGCTTGACGAAGTTCATCAATCAAGGCGCTCCAAGCCGCTAGCCATAATTCGTCCGCTAAAAAGAAAAGAGCAGGGAATCGATCCCTGCCCTTCTTCGAATCGTGAATTGACCCGAACCAACTACATCTTGATTGCGAACGTATTCTTCTTGATCAGCGAAGCCATCTGATCGTCGGTGAGACTCATGTGCACGATAATCCTGTCGCCGGCCGGAGTAACTGACGCCTGTGACATCAGCTGCGCCATATCCGGATTGTCCTGCTTCGACTGATATTGCTTGTACATCAGCCCCATCTGCAGCAGTTGCCCCAGTGAGTTTGCATCGTCTACGGAACTGCAAACCGCCTGAAACTTGCCATCGACTCCGCTGCTCGCCTGGATGCTGATGATCATGTTCTGCATCCGCTGCACCAGCTTCGCGGCGTCGGGGAACTGATTGATCTCTGGCGCAAGCTGCTGCATCGCCAGCCGCGTGTACGCCGGATTCAGTACCGCCCAAACCACGCCCGATCCGTTTGCTTCATTCACCAGCGGGAAGAACTTGTCATTGCGAATCAAACCGTCCGAGCCGCCAAACCGCACATCGATCATTTTTTCGAGCAGCGACCGCTGTCCAAATGCCGCCGTGCTGGAATCGAGGAAAAAGAAAAACAAATCGTTCGAGCCAGACCCGCTGCCAAACGCATACAGCGTGTAGTTGCGCACCTTGAAGCTCGGCAGCTTCTGCTGCTTAAAATAATTCTCTGTCGATTCCGGATTGTAATTTCCGAGCGCAACACCGACCACCTGCTCGCCCGTTGGCACCGCCGAATTTCCCACGCCCGCGGTCTTCGCGGTTACGCCTTCCGCCACGAGTCCCCAGGCCAATTCCTCGACCTGTGTATTGGGATCGACGCCCGCCGAGGCCAAAAACTTTTCGAATTGTCGGAACCGATCGGGCAACATCTGCTGTTGGAGTTGCGGAAACCACGGCAGCGTCCGCGCCTTCTTCAGGTCGGCATATGCGAATTCACCGACTTCTTTCGGAAACAGCGCAATGACGTCCGCGCCAAGCTGCCCCGCGCGCGCCGGACGCGGCGTAAACAGCGCCAGGCACGACATCGCCACAACCGCCACAAGCAGTCGCGCGCCCGCCTTGGGGCCCAATTTCAAAACTCGATTCATGTGATTCTCCCTTTGCCGGCGTGGGTTGACGATGGCTTAAGCGTTGATTCGGGAAGTTTCGCCCAGGCGCTCGCGCAGCGCAGCTACTTTCTCGCGGGTCGCCGTCACATACCCTGTGTCTTTGATGCTGTCGAGGTTGATCTCGACGTTGGCCAGCGCCCCTTTGGCACCGGCAGCAGCCATGAGCCGCGCTACGTCTAAGTCTGACTTCATGGATGCCGCTGCGATAGCTGCAAGTTGTCCTATACGTTCGAAAAGCGCAACTGTACTGGTTGCCACTTCCAGCGGCACTTCCGTGGCTCCGCGCGTGGCCGCCTGAATCGCCACGTCGCGCGCTTTGACCTCTTCGCCCTCGCCTTGCGGCATTTTGTACGCCGCCAAAACCGCGTCGTACGCCGAAGAATCGCGATCGATCGCGGCGGTCAATTCGTCTGCACTCTTCCGCATCTGCTCCAGCGCGTCCGACAGCTTATCGACCACCGTCAGCTGCGCCTTCTTCTTACGTGAAAGCCCTGCCACCATCTGGGCAAGCGCCGCTGCCAGCGCTCCCGCTAGTGCCGAGACGCTGCCTCCGCCCGGCGTGGCCGAAGGCGCTGCCACAGCATCAATGAACGGTCTAGCCAGCGCGCCCAGCTTTCCGTCCTTGTTGCCGCCCACATCGGCGGCCCCTCCCGTCAGCGCCCCTTCCAGCTTGTTCTCGAAGATCTGCTCCGGCGAAAAATTCTCCACCTGCAAAAAATAATCCGCTGCCATCTCGATCGCTTTTTTCGGAATCAGGCCGACGATCTCGCTGCCCACCGGCACTGCGCCGTATCGCGCCGCTTCGCGCTTCACCATCTCGTACACGCGATGCATCGGCGTTTGCTCGAAATCGGTCAGGTTGATCGACACTTGCGCCAGATTTCGCGCCTTCAGATCGACGCCCATCGACTTCACGTAGCGCAACCCGCCAGATGAATACCGGATCGCTTTTGCAATTTTGTTTGCGATGCCTACATCCGGTGTATTCAGGTTCACGTTGTACGCGATCAAGAATTTCCGCGCCCCGACAACCGTAACTCCCGCCGTCGGATGCAGCTTCGGCTCGCCGATGTCCGGCTGCCGGTCATGATTCCGCTTGAGTTCGTCGCGCAGCCCTTCGAACTGTCCCTTGCGCACATTCTCCAGATTCACCCGGTCCGGCCGAGTCGCCGCCGCCTCATAGAAAAACACCGGGATCCGGTAGCGCACCCAAATCTCTTTGCCAACACGCCGCGCCAGCGCTACGCAATCATCGATCGTTACGCCCGAAATCGGAATGAAGGGAATTACGTCCGCTGCGCCAACCCGCGGATGCGCTCCGGTATGCTCGGTTAAATCGATTAGTTCCAGCGCCTTGCCCACGCCTCGCAGCGCCGCCTCGGCCACGGGATCCGGCTCGCCTGCAAGCGTCACCACGCAACGGTTATGATCCGCGTCCATCTCTTTGTCGAGCACATACACGCCCGGCACAGCGCTCATCGCCGCTACGATCGCGTCCACCTTGGACGCGTCGCGCCCCTCCGAAAAGTTCGGCACACACTCGATCAATCGCTTCATTGCGCTGGTTTCCTTAGGTAGACCCGGCCGTCCGTGCTCATGATATTGGATTTTGCCCAACTCAGCCACTCCGCGACGTCTCGCCGCTGGAAAAGCGGCTCACGCGAGCGGCTTTTTCGATGCCTCGACGTTCTTTCCGTCCGCCCGATAGATGATTTCGCCCTTCTTCACCGTCATCCAGCAGTGGTTCACGCCAAAGTAGTAAGGAATCTCGCGATAGTCCTCGACGTCAAACACCGCCAAATCCGCCAGCTTCCCCGCCTCAATCGATCCGATTTCCTTCTCGCGCCTCAACGAATACGCCGCATTGATCGTCGCAGCCGTAATCGCCTCCGCCGGAGTCATCCTCAACTGCGTGCACGCCAGCGATAACACCATCGGCATGCTCAGCGTCGGGCTCGTCCCCGGATTGTAGTCCGTCGCCAGCCCGACGATCGCGCCGGAATCAATAAGCGCCCGCGCCGGCGCATATTGTTTCAATCCGAGATGAAAATCGCAGCCCGGCAGCAGCGTCGCCACCGTCTTCGATTTCGCCAGCGCCCGAATATCCGCCGCCTTCACCTGCTCCAGGTGATCGCAACTCGCTGCGCCCATCTCTACCGCAAGCTGCGTTGCACCGGTCCGCGATAGCTGTTCAGCGTGCAGTCGTGGAGCCAACCCATGTTTCGCGCCCGCCTCAAGCACCTGCTCCGACTGTGCCAGTGAAAACGCTCCGCGATCGCAAAACACATCGCAAAATTCCGCCAGCTTGCGCTCCGCAACCTCCGGAATCAGCCGCTTCGTCAGCAACTCCACATATCGCTGCGGCCCGCTCGGGCTATTCCGATACTCCGCTGGCACCACATGCGCACCCAAAAACGTCGAAACGATATCGAGCGGCTGCTCCCGGTCCAACTCCAGATGCAGCCCCAAAATTTTCAGCTCGCTCGTAACGTCGAGTCCGTACCCGCTCTTCGCCTCAACCGTCGTCGTCCCATATGCCGCAAATTCGCGCAGCGCCGCCATCGCCCGCGCCTTTAATTCCGCCGCCGTCGCCGCGCGCAGCTTCTTTACCGAATTCAAAATCCCGCCGCCCTTGCGCGCAATCTCCTCGTAACTCGCGCCGGCAATCTTCAGCTCGTACTCTTCCGCTCGACTCGCCGCATGGATCAGGTGCGTATGCGAATCCACAAACCCCGGCAGTACAACGCGCCCTTCCACATCGAACTTTTCCGCGCCGCGAGCCTCCGCTAGAGCCTCGACTTTCGAACGCACCCCGACCGCAGCGATGCGGCCATCGCGCAACAACACCGCCCCATCTTTAACGATTCCGAGATTGGAAAGCGCAGCCCCGCGCCGCGGACCACGTCCGCGCAGCGTCAACACCTGCGATGCCCCAACAATGAGAAGTGATCCGCTCAAATCGCCGATAAGTATGCCCAACCCCGCCCTAAATGACTATGCTGCCGTCGCCCAAAAGATGTAGGGGCGCAGCACTGCTGCGCCCCAGGTCCGCACGATCGCAACCCAATCGCGATCTGTTTTTTCTTCTTCTCTGGCGACCCCACCAACTACGCCGAAGCCGCCTTCCCCTTAAACGCCGGCGCAAACTCATCCCTCGCAAACGTCTCAATCGACGTCGGCGTAGTGTTCGCCGCACTCCGAGGTTCAAGCGCCCTCATGTGGCCGCTGTTCAGCGCATCGCACATTTCCGTGATGCCTTCGCCGACATTCCGGCTCATACCCATCTGCGCCACGGCGTCGATGAATTGCTCGTTCGGCATTTGCATGTACTGAAGATTGGGCTTGCCGATCGCGTCGCCCAACGCCTTCGCGAACTCCGTATAGCTCAGGTCGCGCTGCCCGTGCAGCTCCTTCGTCTCGATCCCTGAAAAATCCAACTTCAGCAGCCGTTCGGCCGCGACTTGAGAAATATCCTGCGTCGCAATCGCCGGCGTTTTGAGATCGCCTCGCACCGGTGAAGCCACCACCCCGAAACCCTGAATCGCGCCGACCTGCCCGAGCAGATTTTCAAAAAAATATCCTGGTCTCAGAAACAAAACGTTCAGTCCAGCGACCTTCGACAATCGTGTCTCCATCTCATGCAGACCCGACACTGGGCCGCATCCCGATTCTTTGTCAGCGCCGTAGCTGCTGAGTGCCACAACGTAACGCACCTTCGCGTTCTCGATCGCCGTCGCTCCTGCTTCGAACACTTTGCGCTGAAAACCTCGATAGTCGTCGCTGCTCGGATTCGGCGGCACCATAAAGTACACCGCTCGCGCGCCGTCGAATGCCTTCGTCAAAAAAGCCGCGTCGGTGACTTCTCCATTCGCGACTTCTGCACCCTTGGCTTCCAGTGCCGCCAACTTCTCCTTGTTGCGTCCAACCGCGCGGACCTTCTCGCCTTGAGCGAGCAACTTCTCGGCAAGGACGGATCCCGTATTTCCAGTAGCTCCCACGATTACGTACATATTCATCCTCCTAAATCGATGTCTCAGGTTCGATGCTGCACCCAGGCAGCAGGTAACGGGGGGTAGGGCAGGGAACATCGAACTCCTCTGCCGGCTATCATTACTTCGTTACTTCTTTGCCTCTTTACTTCGCCGGTTCCGTCATCGGGATCTTCACCCCGGCCTTTGCGGCAAACTCTTTCGCTTCGTCATAACCCGCATCCACATGCCGCGCCACACCCATCCCCGGATCGTTCGTCAGCACACGCTCAATCCGCGCCGCCATCTCCTTCGTCCCATCCGCCACCGTCACCTGCCCCGAGTGCTGCGAGTATCCGATCCCCACGCCACCGCCGTTATGAATCGAAACCCACGAAGCCCCGCTCGCCGTATTCACCAAAGCATTCAGCAGCGGCCAATCCGCGATCGCGTCCGACCCATCCTTCATCGATTCCGTCTCGCGATACGGCGAAGCCACCGACCCGCAATCCAAATGATCGCGCCCAATCACGATCGGCGCCTTCAGCTCACCCTTCGCCACCAAATCATTCAGCCCCAATCCAAACTTGGCGCGTTCCCCATACCCCAGCCAGCAAATCCGCGAGGGCAATCCTTGAAACTTCACGCGCTTCTGCGCCAACTTGATCCACCGCGCCAAATGCTCGTTCTCTGGAAACAACTCGAGCACCAACTGATCCGCCCGCGCGATATCCGAAGCCTCTCCCGACAACGCTGCCCAACGAAACGGCCCCTTGCCCTCACAAAACAGCGGTCGAATATACGCCGGCACAAATCCCGGGAAGTCGTACGCGTTCTTCACGCCGTGTTCGAACGCATACGTCCGAATGTTATTTCCGTAATCAAACGTCACCGCGCCCAGCTTCTGCAAATCCAGCATCCCCTGGACATGCTGCGCCATCGCCGCCATCGACCGCTTCTTGTACTCCGCCGGATCGCTCTTCCGCAGCTCCAGCGCCGCTGCCAGCGTCATCCCGTTCGGCACATACCCGCCGATCGGATCGTGCGCGCTCGTCTGATCGGTCAGCAAATCCGGCACGACGCCGCGCTTCGCCATCTCCGGAATCAAATCCGCGCAATTGCCAACCAACCCAACCGACGTCGCCTCGCCCTTGCGCACCGCGTTCTTCAAAATCCGCAGCGCCTCATCCAGCGAGTTCACCATTACGTCGCAATACCCAGTCTTCACGCGCCGCTTGATCCGCTCGGGATCGACATCAATCCCCAAATACGCCGCGCCGTTCATCGTCGCTGCCAGCGGCTGCGCTCCGCCCATGCCGCCCATGCCGCCGCTCGCCACCAATTTCCCCGACAGCGTCCCGCCAAAATGCTTCACCGCTGCCGCCGCAAACGTCTCGTACGTCCCCTGCAAAATCCCCTGCGTCCCGATGTAAATCCAGCTCCCCGCCGTCATCTGCCCGTACATCATCAGCCCAGCGCGATCCAGTTCATGAAACCGATCCCAGTTGTTCCAATGCCCAACCAGATTCGAATTGCACAGCAGCACCCGCGGCGCATACTCATGCGTTCGAAACACCGCGATCGGTTTCCCCGACTGCACCAGCAGCGTCTCGTCGTTTTCCAATTCCTTCAGCGTTCGAACAATCGCGTGAAAGCACTCCCAATTCCGCGCCGCCTTGCCCGTCCCGCCATACACCACCAAATCCGCCGGATTCTCCGCCACCTCGGGATCGAGGTTGTTCATCAACATCCGCAGCGCCGCCTCTTGCTGCCACCCCTTGCACGATATCGTCGTCCCCCGCGCCGCCCGAAACGGCCCCTTCGACAACCCCGCATCCACCGAACCCGAAACAATCGCGCTCATAGTCGTCTCCGCAAGTCATCTTACCTCTGATTGCCACCCGAATCGCCTACGCCAGGGCAGCCTCCCTCGCCTCTGTAGGGGCGGGGCTTGCCCCGCCCGGCGTTAGCACGACTGCGCACGAACCGTTCGCCCGAAGCATGAGTCCATCGCGCCCTTCTGCTTCGACTTTCAACTCTCGACTATCAACTTCCTTTAAGTACCAGCCCATCCGTCCCCTAGGATTTCCCCCCGCAAAACGGTACATTACCCAAATCGCCCATGAGCTACGGCACCCTCCCGTCACGGTTCCTGAACGCCGTCGATTCGCTCCCGAATCCGCGCGCGCAACTCTACCGTCGCGACTCCACCTGGCACCCCATCCCCTCCGCCGAACTCCTCCGCCGCGTCGCCGGCCTCTCCATGGCGCTCGTTGAACTGGGCGTCAAACCCGGCGACCGCGTCGCCGTTTTCGCCACCAATCGCCCCGAATGGCATACCGCCGATTTCGCCATCACCGGCGCAGGCGGCATCACCGTCCCGATCTACTTCAACGAATCCACCGACCGAATGACCTACATCCTCAATCATTCGGCCGCCAAAGTAATCGTCGTTGCCGGCGCCCAGCAGCTTGAAAAGCTCCTCGCCTGCCGCGCCAGCATCCCTGAACTCGATCACATCATCGTCGCCGACGGCGGCCCCAACATCCCCAACGAGTGCCTTCAATACGAAACGCTCATCGCCTCCGCCAGCGATGTCGAAATCGCCGCGTACCGCCTGCGCGCCGGACAAGTCCTCCCCGGCCAGCTCGCCTCGATCATCTACACATCCGGCACCACCGGTGAGCCTAAGGGTGTGATGCTCACCCACACCAACATCTGTTCGAACATCAGCGACGGGTGCGTCACCACAGACTTGAATCCCGGCCTCGACAGCACGCTCTCTTTCCTCCCGCTGGCTCACATCTACGGCCGCATGATGGATTACGTCCTGCTCTGCACCGGCATCTCGATCGCCTACGTCGAAGATGTAAACGAGCTCTCCAAAATTCTTCTCGAAATCAAGCCAACGATCCTCGCCGCCGTCCCTCGCGTATTCGAAAAGATGTACGCGCGCATCCTTGAAAAGGGCACCAAGAACACCGGCATCAAGCGCAAGCTTTTCGATTGGGGAATGAACGTCGCCAAGCGCACCGCGAAGTGGCGTTGCGGCGCAGGCTCAGCCACCCTGTTGCTGAAACTCCAATGGGCCGTCGCCGATAAACTCGTTTATAAAAAAATTCGCGAAGGCACCGGCGGTAAGCTTCGCATCGTTTTCTCCGGCGGCGCGCCGTTGTCCCGCGATCTAGCCGAGTTTTTCTGGTCGATCGGCATCAGCATCTATCAGGGGTACGGTCTCACCGAAACCTCACCCGTTCTCACATCGAACTATCCCAAAAATCGCATTGGCAGTTCCGGTCGCCCCATCCCGAGTGTTTTAATCTCCATCGCCCCAGACGGCGAAATTCTCGCCAAAGGCCCCTGCGTCATGCAGGGTTACTATAAAAGTCCCGACGCCACGCGCGAAGTCCTCAACGAAGACGGCTGGTTCCACACGGGCGACATCGGCTATCTCGATTCCGACAACTATCTCTTCATCACCGATCGCAAAAAAGATCTCATCAAAACCGCAGGCGGGAAATTCATCGCTCCACAACCAATCGAGAACGCGCTGAAAACAAGCCCGTACATCCTCAACGCCGTCGTCGTCGGCGATCAGCGCAAATTCGTCGTCGCGTTACTCGTTCCCAATCCCATCACCGTCGAAGCCAAAGCCTCCGAGCAGGGAATCACCTTCGCTTCGAATCAGCAGATGGTCGCCCACCCCTTCGTCCGCAAACTCATCGAAGACGAAGTCGCCCGCCTCACCACGCACCTCGCCCAATGGGAAACCATCAAGCGCTTCGCCCTGCTCCCCGACGACTTCACCTTCGATAACGGCGGCCTAACCTTCACCATGAAACTCAAACGCCGCGTCGTCGAACAACAATTCGCCCCCACCATCGAATCCCTCTACGCCGACGTCTCCGACCCCCGTCCCACCATCGCCTGACGGCATTTGGGTGCCGCACCCTCAGCCTTTAGAGGGTGCGGATTTAGACTCAACCTCGCCCAACTCACACCGTCGATCTCAATCTGTTCCATCGCCACCCTGTAGCCGCGATCGTTTCCCAGATCGCGGGGTTTAGATTCCACACAACCGATCCCCAATTCGAATCGTCACCAAATTCAGCTCAAGTATTTTCTCTTCCACCCCAAAACAAAAAGGACGGCCAAAGCCGTCCCTAAAAAATCCCATCCCAGAATCATTACTTCCTTACTTCATTGCGTCTTTACTTCGCCTCTTCAGAACATCCCCAACAACTGCCGGCACCCTTCCGCAAACTCCCGCTCCGGCATGATCAAACTCACGATCAAATGCCCATCCTTCGCGAAATCGTAAAAATGCCCCGGATGCACATAAATCCCGCGCTTCGTCAGCAAATCCACCGCAAGCTCATCATCCGTCCGCGTAGCCGGCACGCGCACAACCGCATACCACCCGCCCTCAATCTCCAGCCGCGAGCACGCCTTTCGCAGCATCAACTGCCGGTCCAACTCGCCCAAATTCCTCTTCACCCGCGTCAGCACCTGCTTCTGAAACGAGTGCCGCTGGTCCAAAAACGTTGGCAGCGCCAACTGAATCGGCGCATTCATCGACAAATATGTATCCGCGATGACTTCAATTCGGTCGAGCGCTTGCTTCTTCAACGCCTCCGGCCCGCTCGTGACCAGCCACGCCGCCTTCATCTGCGGCAATCCCGAAATCTTCGAAAGCCCGCTCATGGTAAACGTCAGCGCCCCATTGTTCGTCGAAAGCGATGCTGGCTTCTTGTCCCCGCCAGGCCGCGGTGGCCGCGGCGCCCTCAACGGATCGCGCCGAAACCCATTCGTTTCATGCGCAAAGTCCAAAAACACTTCGTCCGCGATCAACGCCAGATCGCGCGCATTGCAAATCTCGTTCAGCGTCGCCAGTTCTTCCGGCTTCACATAATGCCCGGTCGGATTATTCGGATTCACAACAATAATTCCGCGCGTCCGCGGCGTGATCGCCCCTTCCAACGAGTGAAAATCAATCTGCCATCCGTTGTCGTACATCAGCGGATAGTGCACCAGCCGCACATCGTGAATATCCGCCAGAAATCCAAACAACGGATAACTCGGCGCAGGCACCAGCAATTCATCACCCGGATTGCACAACGCGCGAAACACGAACGAATACGCCTCGCTCGTGCTCCCCGTCAGGATCACATCCTCAGCCGAAATCTCATCGCCGCGGTCCGCGTAATATTCCGCCACCGCCTGCCGCGCGAGCACGATGCCTTTCGGATCCGGCACGTACGTCAGCGCCGCCGGATTTTGCAGCGCATGCAGCAGCGCTTCCGCGTTCACCGTGAACCCGACTTCCGTCGGATTCGACGCGCTCAAGTCGTAGAGCCGCTTACCCGCGGCGAGATGTGCCGCCAGCGCTTCGCTCAGCCGATTGGGCGCAAGATTCCAGTTGGTTCGTTCCGCGAACATGACTCCACTCAAAACACTTTGATGCATTCTTGATTCTCTCTCAGTTGCGAACACACAATCATGCAGGGCAGGGAAAATGTCATGAGCGACACCCTGCAGGGCACTCTACACAACTACAGCAATTCTTCTGTCTCGTCCAATCGGCGCAGTCGGGCACAAGTTCCGAACAGACAAACTCTGCAGTCCTACTCTGTATGAACCGATGCACCTTAGTCCAGCCCCGATGCCCGATCTCGCGTGAATTGTTCCGTTCTGATAGGAATAGCAGTGCTATTACCCTTGTGTAGTTCTTCCTATTGCTAAATGACTAACGCCAGTCGCCGGCAGTTGGGTGCCGCACCCTCAGCATTTGAGAGGGTGCGGGTTTACATGAAACCTAGTCCACATCGTATCGACCATCCAAAGTTTCGCATCTGTGTCCCTGAAGCTCTACCGCCGCATGGCGTAGCGGACGCAAAATTTGTCCTGCGCTCGCAGCAGGTTTAAACTTCCATCTGGGGAAACCATGGCAGACGAACTCGTCATCGCAGGCCGCGCATTCCGCTCCCGCCTCATCGTTGGCACCGGCAAATATCGCAGCTTCCAGGAAATGGCTCGCGCTCACAAAGCCTCTGGCGCCGACATGGTCACCGTCGCGGTGCGTCGCGTCAATCTCACCGACCGCACAAAAGAATCTCTGCTCGATTTCATCGACCGCGAAAAAATCTTCATCCTCCCCAACACCGCCGCCTGTTACACCGCCGACGAAGCCATCCGCACCGCGCGGCTCGGCAGGGAAGTCGGCCTCTCCAACTGGGTCAAACTCGAAGTCATCGGCGACCAGCAAACCCTCTTCCCAGATACCGAAGGCCTCATCGAAGCCACCCGCGTCCTCGTAAAAGAAGGTTTCGTAGTCCTCCCCTACACGAACGATGATCTGATCGCCGCCCGCAAACTCATCGACGCCGGCGCTGCCGCAGTCATGCCGCTCGCCGCTCCCATCGGCTCCGGCCTCGGCATCCAAAATCCCGCAAACTTGCGCATCCTCCGCGAGCGCATCACCGAAGTCCCGATGATCGTAGACGCTGGTGTCGGTACCGCATCGGACGCCGCTCTAGCGATGGAACTCGGCGCCGACGGCCTCCTCATGAACACTGCCATTGCCGAAGCCCAGGACGCCGAACTCATGGCCGATTCCATGCGCGAAGCCGTCTCCGCCGGCCGCAAAGCCTTCCTCGCCGGCCGCATGCCCAAACGCCTCTACGCCTCCGCCAGCAGCCCCCTAACCGGCGTCGTCCGCTAGCCCCGCATAATGAATCACGCGTGAACGCTCTCTCGGATCATGAGTCAGCGCACACCCGAATCAGCGCCAGCTCTTGGGTGCCGCACCCTCAGGTTGGAGAGGGTGCGGGTTTAGATTCAGCCTGGCACAAACCAAAACGACAATTGCCCTGTAGCCGGGATCGTCTCTCAGATCGCTGGGTTTAGACGTACCGTCGCCGAAATCACTATGACGTTTAAACATCACCGTCGCCCACACTTCAGCGATCGTCGACACTTCAGAAACTTCGCCAAGCTCCCGCCCACTACGCCCGCCGACTCCTGCCCGTTGACTCCTGCATTTCCCCAGTGAGACCATCCCCGCCATGCAAACCCAAACCCAAACCCAAAACCGCCGCCTCATGTGGCACGGCATGTTCCTCTTCCTCCTCGGCCTCTTTACAGGCTTCGCCGAGTCACACTTCACCAACGTCCGTATGGGGCTCGCCGCCCACTTGGAAGGCGTGATGAACGGGATTTTTCTTCTCGCGTTAGGCGCCGCGTGGAACGAACTCCGGCTCGGCTCCGCTCCAAAGTCCGTTACCTTCTGGCTCGCGGTCTACGGCTGTTACATGAATTGGTTTTTCGTCGTGCTTGCCGGCGTATTCGGCACCGGCGCCCTCTCCCCGATTACTGCTCCCGGACGCACGGCTCTCGCATGGCAAGAAAAACTAATCACCGCCGGCTTCATGAGCGTCGGGCTCGCCATCGTCGCCTGCACCCTGCTCCTACTCTCGGGCTTCCGCGCGAAGGCTCCGATCTCAATCGAGCAGTAGAGGAGTCAGCTCTCCACTCATTCGTACCGCAGTGTCTGCATCGGATCCACCTCTGTCGCACGCCGGGCAGGGATGTAGCACGCCAACAACGCGACCACCGCCAGCACCGCAGTCACGCTGGCAAACGTCAACGCATCCGTCGGCGCGATCGCAAACAGCAAACTCGCCATCAGCCGCGTCAGCAGAAACGCGAAGGCTAATCCGACAACTAGCCCGATTCCGACCATCGCTGCACCCTGCTTCATCACGAGGCCAAGCACATCCCCCGTCTGCGCCCCCAGCACCATCCGCAAGCCGAACTCCTTCGTCCTCCGCGCCACCGAGTAGGACACCACCCCATAAATCCCCACCGTCGCAATCGCCAGCGCCGTCACAGAAAACAGCGTCAGCAGCAGCGTCAAAAACCTCGGCCGAGACTGCGCCCTTTCCAGCACATCATCCATCAACCGCACATCCGCCAGTGGCAGCGACCCATCAATCTCATTCAACTGCTCCCTCACCGCCCCCGCCAGTCCACCGGGATTCCCCGACGCCGACTTCATCACCACATACATATCCGAAACCCCCAGCGCCGCTGCCTGCTTATACGGAATGTAAAGCTCCGTCCCGGCCGGCCGGTCGAGTCCCGCATTCTTCACATCATCGACAACGCCCACCACCGTGAACCACGGATTGTCTTTGCCCATCCCCGGCTGCACGCGTCTGCCAATCGCGTTCTGTCCCGGCCAAAACGTATTCGCCATCGTGTGATTGACGATCACAACTCCCGGCGCTCCGGCAGCGTCGCGATCATCAAACAACCGTCCGTCCATCAGCCGAATCCCCATCGTCGCAAAATAATCCTTGCTCACCGACTGATAGAAATCCACATTCTGAATCGGCCCGCCCTCGCGCGGCACAAATCCTTCGATCCCCGTATCGTTCATATTCGGCGGACGCAGCGGCGGCAACCCATACACAATCGCCGCCGACTGCACTCCCGGCATATGCGTAATCCGCTCATCCAACCGATCCCAGAACGCCGCAATCTTCCCATTGTCCGAATACGTCCCGCTCGGCAGCGATACCCGCATCGTGATCACATTCTCCGGCGCCATCCCCGTATGCACTTCCTGCAATTTCCAAAACGCCCTCAGCATCAATCCGCAACCGATCAACAGCACCAGTGCCATCGCCAACTCGCCCACCACCAGCACGCGCCGGAACAACTGCGCCCCGCCCGCCGCCGTCGTGCTTCCCGCCGCATCTTTCAACGAACCCGATATCCCGCTCACCAGCAGCGGCACCAGCGGCGCTAACCCAAACAGCGCCCCGGTCACCACGCTCGTCACCAACGTGAACACCAACACGCGCCAATCCATCACAATCTCATCCGCGCGCGGTATCCCGCCCGCGTTCGTCAATTGCACCAATCGCACGCCCGCATACGACAGCGCCAGCCCCAGCGCCGCACCAAACAACGCCAGCAAAATCCCTTCCGTCACAAACTGCCGCGCCAATCGACCTAAACTCGCACCCATCGCCCCGCGAATCGCAATCTCTCTCCGCCGCGCCTCCGCCCGCGCCAGCAAAAGATTCGCCACATTCACGCTCGCAATCAACAACACAAACGCCACCGCGCCCAACAGCATCAGCAGCGCCGGACGCACTCCCGCCACCACCTCCGCCTGCAGCGGATAACTCACCAGCGTGTGATTCTTCGGATCAAAGCTATGCGTCTTCGGCGCCTTGTGCTCGCCGTACGACCGCACCAGCGACGCCAATTCCGCCTGCGCTTGCGGCGCCGTAACACCCGCCTTCAGCCGCCCCAGCAAATACCAATTATGCGAACCACGCCCGCCCGGATTCACCGGATCCAGCTGCACCGGCGTCCACACCCGCGCTGGATCGCTCTCGCCCGGAGGAAACTGAAAACTCGCCGGCATCACGCCGATGATCGTCGTCTTCTTTCCATCGAGCTGCGTTTCGTGCCCGATGATGTCCGCATCGCCGCCAAACACCGACCTCCACGTGCCATAAGAAATGTCCGCCACCAGCGGCGCCCCCGGCGCATCGTCCGCAGGCGTAATCAGTCGCCCCATCATCGGCGAGACTCCCAGCGTCTCCAGCAACGTCCCGCTCACATACGCCGCCGTCACCCGCACCGGCTGCGTCTTACCTCCCAGGTTTGTCCCCTGTACACCCCACGCATCCAGCGTCGCCCAGGAACGCGTATCCTTCTTCAAATCAAAAAATTCCGCCGCCGACGTCCAAAAGCGCGGCAACCCGCCATTCGGAAACGTCGGAAACTCCGTGTACACACGCACGAGCTCTTGCGGATGCGAATAGGGAAGTGGCCGCAGCAAAACCGCATTCACCACCGTAAAAATCCCCGTCGTGGCTCCGATGCCCAGCATGAGGCAGAGCACCGCCGCCGTTGTGAACCCAAAATTCTTCCGCATCATCCGCAGTGCAAACCACAAATCCTGTTTAAACGTCTCCATCAGTGCCCCCGGCTCCTATTTAGGTACGCGCCCCGCCCCAATAAGTTCCTTCGCATCAGTCGTGAAGGATGGCACGCGCAAGCGAATTTCTCACCTTCAAACGGCCAACGTATTTGACGTCCCAACTTGCGAAACTTGTTCATAAAGAAACTCACCCAGCTTCGGGTCGTGCCAACCATTTCCGCCCGCGTGCCTCGAGAAACCCAGTGCCACGCTATTCTCCGGCTTTCCTTCATTCCCATATCGCGCCGTCAACCAGACTGCTCAAGGCAGAGTCTCTCGCCCGAATTCAAGAGGCCCTCGTTTGCTTCCTCCTAGGGATCCGTTTCCCCGGCGACTCTATTAAAACCCTCCCAAGCAGAGTGCGAGGTGCTGCGGAAATGCTATCGAGTGATATCAGTCGTCAGTATTGTATAGACATCGCCGTTCGTCGCGTTCTAACCTCGCTCACCCAGGCGAATCGCCTCTCTCCTCTACCCTATGCGAATTCTGCTCTACAACCCCGATAACGGGGTCACACGCAACTTCATGCCTCACCTCTGGATGTTTCTCCTCCAGGCACTCACCCCACCCGAACACGAAGTAGTCCTGATCGACGGCAACGCACAGCCGATGGACGAAGCAGGCATCGCCAGATTTGTGCGCGAACAAAACATCGGTCTGGTCGGCATTGGTGCGATGACCCGCATGATCGCGAAGGCTTACCGCATGGCGGATGCGATCCGCGCGACGGGCGTGCCCGTTGTGATGGGCGGTCCTCATGTGACCGAAGAGGCCGATGAAGCCTTGGGCCGCAGTGGTGGGCCGCGACACGCCGACGCCGTCGCTCTCGGCGAAGCCGATGAAACCTGGCCCAAAATTGTCGAAGACGCTACCCGCGGCCAATTGAAGGACGTATACGCCCCGGTAGACGCCTTCGGTCAAAGCAAGAAGCCAAGTCTCCAGGAATATCCAACGATCCCCTGGGACAAAATAAATCTCAACCAGTTCAATTTAATCCCCAAGTTGGCGCGTCGCGCTCTCGGGCGCATCGGCGAAGGCTGGGGCACATTCCGCATCATTCCGATGGAATCCGGTCGCGGCTGCCCTTACGGCTGCGAATTCTGCACCGTAACCGGTTTCTTTGGCGACTCCATTCGCTTTCGCACAAATGAAAGCGTCGTAAACGAACTCTTGCTGTTGAAGGCGCGAGCGAAAAGCGAGCTCGGTCAGATCGCCGTCTTCTTTATCGACGACAATTTCGCCATTAACATCAGACGCACGAAATCCCTCTTGCGCGACATCATCGCCGCGGGCGCTCAGGTGAACTGGGTCGCGCAAATCAGCGCCAACCTTCTCCGCGACGAAGAACTTGTGGACCTCATCGCCGCCTCGGGCGGCAAATGGGTCTTTATCGGCATGGAATCCATCGATCCTCTCAACCTCGCCGATGTCAAAAAAGGCTTCAATAAGCCCGGCGAATACGCCGCCGTTCTCGACAGGCTTGCGCAGCGCAACGTCTTCGCCATCACCTCATTCATCTTCGGCATGGACAACGACACGCCAGGAGTTGCCGACCGCACGTTGAAAGAGATTCGCACTTGGCCCCCCGGCTTGCCCATTTTTGGATTGCTGACCCCTTTGCCTGCAACCCCGCTTTACAAGCGGCTCGAGGTCGCCGGCCGGCTCACCCGTACCAAGCATTGGCTGGAATTTCTGCCCTTCACCATGGCCCATACCCCATTGAAGATGACCGTCGATGAAGCTCACAGCGAGGTAAGAAGGGGATGGGCGAAATCGTACAATCCCGAGGCCATCGAAGCCGCTGTCGATTCGCTCAGCCATAAGCCCCTCGGCTATCGCATCAACATCTTCATCGCGCGTCTGTGCTTCCGCGGCATTTATTTCCCGCAGCTCGGACGTTTCGCCTGGTTGAAGACGGTTGTCGAAAACAGGCGCACTATTTTCAAGTTAATCAGACAAGGTTTCAGCTCTGGCCTGAATGCCTCCGCGCGGCCTGCGGTGCCACAACCGGTCCCGGAACCCCCGCACTGAGATCGAT
Organism: uncultured Acidobacteriota bacterium; assembly: GCA_963785605.1. Classification (GTDB taxonomy): domain Bacteria; phylum Acidobacteriota; class Terriglobia; order Acidiferrales; family UBA7541; genus Acidiferrum. The sequence goes on from CAWAWE010000002.1 coordinate 755,857, forward strand.
GCTTCCTTCGACGAAAGATCGTCATTCGCAATGGCTGTTTGAGCGTAGCGACCAACAGGAACGGAAATGAAGATTTGTACCGAACAGGATTGCCTTCAGGCCCACGTAACCCTGCTTGAGAATGTACCTCGCGGCCGAAATCGAATCTTGCGCAAGATCAAACAAAGTCTCGCGTCGATACGGACTGCTTTGCGGTTTTGTCGCAGAAGTTTCGGACTGACCGACGCCGACTAACCAGGCGGCGCCGTGTCTCCGGTCTCCCTGGTTGGTTCAATCAAATCCACGTGCTGGACCTTCAAAGTTGCCAGTTTCTGCACCGCTGCTTCCAAGGCTTCGTGTTCAAGGGGCGTGATTTCAGCATGGCTGCTCAGACGTTCGTGGATTGCCGCCCGCGCAGTCGAAACTCGAATGGTCATTCGCGCGGCGTCGGTTTCCAGGATCGCAGCCACATACGCAGTTCGCCACACCGACGACGCAAGGTCGCTCACGAATTTTTCTTCACGGCGTTCTCTGATTCTTGATGCGCGTCCTTTGACCAGCCGAACGCTTTATTCGCGTGCTCCATCGCTTGTTTCGACTGTTCGTGCCCGGTCAGGTGGTCGCCCTTCCCGTGACTCACCGCGGCCGCGCGATGAGCGTGTGCTGCTTGTTCGTGAAACTCTGCCGCTCGTTGATGTGATTGGTCTGGCATGTTTTCTTTGCCCCTATTTCTGAGTACAGCTTGTTAGCCGTACGGCTCATATGAGCAATTTATGTTAACGCGCTGACATTCTGCCAAAAATACGCTGTCACCGTTCGTCAAAAATGCACTGTCATCCTGAGCGAAGCGAAGGATCTCAGCCCTAACCCACTTCACCCGCCCAAACGATTCTAACCCCCGCAACTCTCATTTCGGATCAGCAGAAGCCGCATCGCGATCTGAGCCTGACGCAAAATCGCCTTTTCCTCTTTTTTCGGCAGCGCACTCAATTGCCGCTGTTCCAAAGCCGACATCGCCTCAGAAATGCGAAACGCCAGTGGTGCGGGATCCGTTTCGCTGAGAGCGGCCAGATATACCCTGTGCCAGGGAAAGTTCGTATCGGTGATCATTGCTAAGACCTCGACTTCGGTTCAGAGAAACGGTTGCGCTACTCGGTCGCCTATACCTTCGCGCTCATGTAATAGTAGGTTTCGCAGGGGCGTCCCTTCAGGGCGCCCAGGCAGGATGTCAGCACGACCGCGCGTCACCCTCACGATCTTGAATTTGCTCCGGTCCAATCCGGATGAACCGATTGCCGACTGACACCAGGATATTGTTTCCAGTAGACGCGGTGAAAATCACGACGATCTCTGCGGCAACGACCTCTCCCGACGTCAGCGTGACACGAACATGAGAGCCCACGCCGTGCTCTGTTCGCTTTATCTCACCGTCGCTCCCACTCTTTTCATCGGCGCTGCCCGTTTTCTCCAGCCGCCCTCTGGTCGCCAGGAATGGTTCTCGCTCCATCGCGGCGAGACTTCGCTGTGCCGATTCGATGGATATCTGCTCGATAGTTCCGACCACCCCTGCTGCATGCAATCGTTCATCGATCGCTCTCAAAGCTTCCGCGATCCGAGACTTAAATCGACCTTCATCAGTCTCAAACAGGACAGCGGCAAACGACGTTCTCCATTCGCAGAGCGGAAGCGAATTCATATGTCCTTTCGAGCCTCCGCCACTAGTTAATGTTTAGCTTATTTTTGCCCGCGCACAGGATGCCAATTGCTCTCAGCGCGTCTTGAATCGCCTGGTATTCGTGGCTCGCAAACTGAATCGGATCCTTCATGCGCTCGTGAATTACGCGAACCGCTTCCTTGACCTTCACCGATAGCTTCTTGGGTTCGAATTCCAAAATCGCAGACACGTAGGCCGTCTGCCACGGGTACAGCGCTGGATTGTTCATGATTCCTGCTTTCGAGGGATTGCAAAAAGACTATACACTACCAAATCATAAATAGATATTGATGGATTCCCGCTCCTCTTCGAACTGCCACCCAACGCCCACATTTTCAGGGCATTGCCTCGAAACGCCATACACAGAACGCGCCGATCCGCCTCTTCGAATCGCGCACACTCCTGTTTCGAACACCTCATTCGAATGGCGTTCCAGTAAAGAGTACTTGACTGGTTATCAGAATTGTGCTACCTTCGTTTGTGTTAGCGCAATTCATCGTTCGAACCCTCTCCGTCAAGCTCGACAATTTCTCCGTTTTGAAGGCTTTTCGCAAACAATCGCCTGTAACTCGCCCAGAATCACATTCTTGCACGCACCGCGCCTTCAACTCATTTAGAATCACATTCTTGCAAAAAAAGGGGTGGGGGGTGGGTCGCTCTCCACACCGCCATCATTCACACCGTTACGTAATCCAGTTAGGTGTTCCGCGCGTGGTGCTCGGCTGGTGGTGCTCACCGCAGCGGAACGAATATCAAGGCAGTGACCGCCGCGCCGCCTCCGGGCCTAAAACTGTTTGTTCCAACGGCGCAAATCAGGTATCCAAGAATTGCTGTGATGTTTCGAGTTTCGGCCAACACGAATGAGCATCGAGCAACAACACGCACGCAGACTCGCCTACATCGACTGGATGCGCGGCTTCGCGTGCCTGCTCATGTTCCAGACGCATTGCTACAACTCCTGGCTCTCTCCCCAGGATCGCAAATCCGCTCTCTACGCCTATTCGCAACTCGGCGGCACTCTCCCCGCTCCACTTTTCATCTTTCTCGCCGGCGTCTCGTTTGCGCTCGTCACTGAAAAACTCCGCCAAAAGGGAACCACTCGCGCCGAAATCGCGCGAACCACAATCCTTCGCGGCGCCGAAATCTACGGCCTCGGACTGCTCTTCCGCATCCAGGAATTCACTCTCGGATTTCCCATCGCGCCGTGGACCGATCTCTTCCGCGTCGACGTTCTAAACATCCTCGGCATCTCCATGATGCTGATGGGCGTTCTGTGCTGGTTGACCGCGTCTCGCGCAAACACCGCCACAGGCGAAACCGTTTCTTCGCATGCGGATTCGGCAGAATCTGCCCAGGACGCCTCGACGGAAAAAAAATCGTGGCTGGTGAAGTCACGCGACTACGCGATCGCCGGCGGAATTCTCGTGGCCGCAACCGTCGCTCTCGTCACGCCGCTGGTTTGGAAGACGACGCGTTTCTCGGCAATGCCGTGGCAGCTCGAAACCTATCTCAACGGCGTCCACACCTTCGGACGTCCGCAAGCATGGCTCTTTCCCATTTTTCCCTGGACCGCCTTCGCGTTCGCTGGACTCGCGATCGGTTTTTTTCTGCTTTCCGATTTCGCAAAGCAGAACCAGACCAAGGCATTCGTTGGCTTAGGCTGCGCGGGCATCTTCGTTGGCGCCGTCTCCGTTCTCTTCGACAAAAGTCCCATTCGTTTCTACAATCCAGCCGATTACGACTACTGGCACACCAGTCCCAACTTCTTCCTGATGCGCTGCGGAATTCTGCTTCTGATTTTGTCTCTCGCGTACGCGTGGTGCCGCTGGGGATTTGCCCAGCGCGGTTTCAGCCCGGTCATCCAACTCGGACAAACCTCGCTGCTCGTCTACTGGGTTCACATGGAATTTGTGTACGGACGTTTGTCGATATTGCCGAAAGGAAGATGCGGCATCGCTGCCGCGACCGCCGGCCTCCTCATCATTTTTTTCGCGATGCTCGCTTTGTCGATTGGAAAGACCAACTGGAAAAGAAAAACCGTCAGGGTTTCGGAGCCGCGTCCGTCGGTTGCGGCAGCTGCGGAACCCGTATGATCACTTCGCCCTGCTTCGCGCGCTGCAACTCTTCGCGGGCGATTTTCTCGATCGCGTGCGGGTCGGTCTTCAGCGCTTTCACTTCATCGCTCAGTTGCACGTTTTCAGAGTTGAGGCGGTCAATGTCTTTGCGGACTTTACGAATTTCCACTTGCGTCTTGTGCATCGCGAGAAATCCATGCGTACCAAAAATATCGTGAACGACGAGCGCCAACACAAACAAGCCGAGAATCGTCCGGCCGTGCTGCTTCAAAAATTCGCTGATCTGATTTTCTACGGTTTCGTTCACGTCGCGAGAACCCACTTCGTCGCCTCTTCCGTCAGCTTCGCGGACGCCTTCTGGCTATCCGCTTCGACGTAGAGCCGCAACAGCGGCTCGGTGCCGGAAAGCCGCAGCAGCATCCAGCTTCCATCGTCGAAGACGAATTTTGCGCCATCGGTGCGATCGACGGAAACAACTTTTCGTCCGACAAGTGTCGAAGCGTCCACGGCGACTTTCTTGATCGCATTTGCTTTCTGTTCGTCGCTGAGGTGGAGGTTTTCGCGGATGGGCCAGAATTCGCGTCCGAGTTTTTTGAAGAGCGCCGCGACCTGATCGGCGATGCAGCCGCCGCGCGCTGCGAGCATTTCGGCAACAAGCAGGCAGGCGAGAATGCCGTCTTTCTCCGGCACATGGCCGCGAATCGTCAGCCCGGCGCTTTCTTCGCCGCCCATCGCGATCTTATCTTCGCGGATGAGCTGGCCGATGTATTTGAAGCCGACGGGAGTTTGATAAGTGGTTTGACCATGGGATTTCGCAGCGGCATCGATCATTTGCGATGTTGCGACGCTACGCGCGGCGGGCATTTTCCAGCCGCGCGACTCGACGAGATAGTCGTATACGAGAGCGAGGATGTGATTGGGCGAAACCCACGAACCGTCGCGATCGATGATGCCGAAGCGATCGGCGTCGCCGTCGGTCGCGAGTCCCGCCGTCGATCCCGATTTTTTTACAGCGTCGCGGAGAGGAGCGAGATTTTCTTCGGAGACGTCGGGGCCTGTGCCGTCAAAGAGCGTGTCGCGATTCGTGCGCATCGCTGTGATCTCTACGCCGTGATCGGCGAGAACTTTGTCGAGATAACCGGCGCCGCAGCCGTGCAGCGCATCGACTACGAATTTCGCTTTGCCTTTTTTGAGGACGTCGAATTTGACGAGTTCGCCGAGGCGCTTCAGATAGGTGGCGCGAAGATTGACGATTTCGGACTTTGTGTTTTCGTGGCGCGGAGGTTTGGGAATGTCGCCTTGTGCCGCGAGTTTCGCGGCGCGGGCTTCGATGTCTTTCGTGACTTCGGGCAGCGCTGGGCCTGCGTCAGGACCGGAGAATTTCAGCCCGTGATATTGGGCGGGATTGTGGCTGGCGGTGAAGTTGATCGCGCCGTCGATTTTGGTGCGCTGGATTTCGTAGGCGATGGCGGGAGTCGGCGTGAACGTTTCGCAGAGCAATGTTTTGATTTTGTGTTGCTGAAGAATATCGACGGCGAGTTGGGAGAATTCTTCGGAGTAGAAGCGCGGGTCGTAGCCGACGAGGATGGTCGAGTTTGTCTTGGCGTCGTTGACGTGGCCGGCGATCGCGGTCACTGCGAGCCGCACGTTGGCGAACGTGAAGTCGTCGGCGATAAGGCCGCGCCAACCGGACGTTCCGAATTTGATGGGGGACGAAGGTGAGGCGGTCGGAGATGGTGTCATGGCGAGGTATTCTAGCGCGGAGACGTGGTGAAAAAATAGTTGGGGAGAGGCTGTAGCGGATAAATCGCTGCGGGCTAACCGGAGGTCGGGTCAATGGTGAGTGGAAAAGGAACGCGAGTCGTGCTGGTGACTTGTGGTTCGTTGAAGGAGGCGCGGAAGATCGCGCGCGGTATGGTCGACGCGAAGCTCGCTGCCTGCGTCAATATCGGCACGGCGCCCGTGGAGTCCATCTATCGATGGAAAGGGAAAGTTGAGACTGGGCGTGAATTCCTGCTCGTCATCAAGACGACGGCATCGCGATTGAGCGCGTTAGAGAAGGAAGTGAAGCGGTTACACAGCTATGATGTGCCGGAGTTTGTGGTGTTGGAGATTGCGGCGGGATCGAAGGAATATTTGCGATGGGTGGAGGAGAGTGTTGGGCGGGGTTGAGTGCAATTGCGGGCGAGAAGGTAGGGCGTAAGGTTACGATCTTGCCCGGGCGCCCTGAAGGGACGCCCTACAAATTCAAAAGCGGACCTGCCTACAAGTGCTCGCCTCTAATTGACGAAGGGGCGCGGCTGATGCCGCGCCCCTTCGTGTGTCTCGCTGGTTCGGCGTGATGCCAGGGAGCGCCGCGGTTCGCGGCGTTCCCTGGCATCGGAGTTAGAAGACGAGGCGGAGGCCGAGCTCCATGGTGCGGGAGCCGCCGTCGAAGGAGAATTTGTTGAGGAACGTCGGCGACGTTACGAAGATGTAGCCGGCGTTGAGTGGGTTGGCGTTGTTGTTGGCGTCGTTCGCGCCGTTGTTGCTCGCCAAGCCGATGCTGGGATTGCGATGGTTGAATGTGTTGTAGGTCTGGAAGCGGAACTGGAGAGACGTCCGCTCGGTCAGATGATTGGTCTTGAAGATAGACATGTTCCAAACGTTGAGGCCGGGCGTGCTTACGGTATTGCGGCCCACGTTTGCGATCGTACCGACGCCAGCCTGGATGAAGCGTGCTGACGGGTTCGCCGCAAGGTAGCCGACGATGTTGCCGTCCGCGCACGTTGGAGAGGTGGCCGTAGCGATGCGGGTCGCTCCGCCAGCGCCGTCATTGCAGACCGGATTAACGATCGATCCCGTGAGGCCAGCGCCCGCTGGATTGAAAATGGTGCGGTCGCCGGCGACGTCACCGTTATCGTTGGCGTCGGTGCCCGAAAGAGGCGTGACCGGTTGGCCGGACTGTGCGAGATATGTTCCGCTCCATTCCCATCCATTAGCGACCGCGCGAACAAAAGCGTGATCGTTGTGGGTGGCAGGGAGGTCGTACACCCAGGTGACCGCGAACTTGTGCGGTAAGTCGAGCGCGGAACGCCCGCGTTCGTTGGCGAAGTCGAAGCCGTCTTGCGCGCGGCGCGGGTTCACGTAGCTGCTGAATAGTTCGTTGGTGGCGTTGTCGATGTTTTTCGAGAAGGTGTAGTTTGCGCGGAAGTACAAGCCCTTCGCGAAGCGGTGAATGAAATCTCCGGACACGGCGTGGTAGATGCCGTTGCCGATTGGGGGGAAGGTCGTTACGCTGCCGAGAAACCCTGCCGAGGACAACGGGACGCATGACGTGACTGCTGCGTTCGAGCAGAAGTCATCGAAGTTGGCCACTGTGCTCGCAGGAGCAGAAACCGCAGTTGGAACATCGCTCGTGTTGATGTACGTAGGCAATGGTGTAAGCGGCGCAACGCCGTTCTGCGGGTTGAATGCGGAAGCGGAATTGAGACGCGTCTGCACTGGCAGATCGAGGCTGCGCGTGCCGACGTAACGGATTTCAAAGCTGGAGTCGCGCATGATCTGATGCTGAACACCGAGAGACCAAGTGAAGATTTTGGGATCGACGATGTCGGGAATGAAGCTGCTGGTTGCCGCGCGCGCGTCAGCAGCGGTGGCTGGAGGCACGTTGACCTGAAGTAGTCCGCCACCGGCGAGGAAGCCTACACCGCTGCCGCACCATGCAGGGGCGCCAGGGAGCGAGCAGGTGATCGCCGGGTTCTGTTCCGTCTGCAATTGCGGCGGCAGAGAGTTAGTGGGGAAGTTGTTGGGAATCACGTCGTAAGAGACTTGAGCGCCGCCGCGAACTGCCCAGCGGCCGTGACCCGTTGGATCCCATGCGAAACCGATGTGAGGACCGATGTTGTTTGTGTCGGGTTTTGGTTTGCGGAAGACCAGGCCGACAGAGGGATCGTCGGCGATGGCGTTGAGAGCCTGTAGACCTTCGTCGCGCGGTACCGTGGTGTACTCGTAGCGGATGCCGAGGTTCAACGTCAGGCGCGGCGTGATCTTCCAGTCGTCCTGAGCGAACACGTAGATGCCGCTGTAATTATCGGCGACGAAACCGTTGCCGGCGCCGCGAAGCGCGCCGTTGCCGCCATCGGGAACGAGGTCGTTGATGAAGGAATTGAGAGTCGCGTAATCCCACTCACCGCGAGCGCGCGGCAAAACATCCGTCGGCGAAATGTAGTTGCGGCCTTCGACGCCAAACTTGAAGGTATGCTTGCCGCGGATGTAGCTGAGGTTGTCGATGAGCTGGTAGATGTTCTGCGCATAGGATTGCGGCGCGAGGGGCTGTGGGCCGACGTTACTGCCGAAGGCGTCGATTTCCACGTTCGGGAAATTAGAGAAGGCGGTGGGGACCACACTGGTGGGCCCATTGAGACGCGAGTAGGAAGCGCGGAAATCGTTGATGAAGTGACTGTTGATGCTCCACGAATCGGTGAGGATGACTTTGCGCGCGTCGGCCTGTTGCGTGCCGGTGAATTGAGCTTGAGGCTGAATCTGGTTCACCTGCGGCGCGCGGAAACGATCGTAGAGAACGCGGGCGCGAATCTGATGTGCGCCCAGGTTCAGATCGGAGTTGATGGTGAAGTCGTGTTGGTTGGAAAAGTTTGGCGCGACGCCGGCAAACTGGCCAATGGGGATGGCAGCGCCATTTACAAGAGTGGTGCCGGTTTGCGATGGCGCAGTGGGGAATTCCTTGAGGATGGCAAGGACCGCGGCGTCGGGATTCATCGCCTCGAGCTGCGAGATGCCGGCAGCGGTAGGCATGGTGACCGTTGCGCCCTGAGCGCCGAGTCCTTCGTTTTGAAATTCATACGCGCCGTAAATGAAGAGGCGATTGCGAATGATGGGGCCGCCGACGCTGCCGCCTTCACGGTTGTAGTCGAAGCGATTTTTCACATCGCCGGTTCCGGTGAACGCGGTTTTTTCCTGGTTTGTTGCGCCATCGAAATCGCGATTGCGGTTGTACCACCACGCGCTGCCGTGCCAGTCGTTGGTGCCGGACTTGGTGACGATATTGAATTGTCCGCCGGCGGAGTGGCCGTATTCTGCGCCGAACTGATTGGTGAGCAGGGTGAACTCGGCAACCGACTCCTGGATGACGGGCTGCGTCGGGCCGTTGACGTCGAGGCGATTGTCGTCCACGCCGTCGATCGAGAAGCCGTTGAAGCGCGGGCGAAGACCGCCGACGGAGCCGCCGGAACCTTGCACACCACCTTGCTGCGTTGTGGTGCCGGGTGCGAAAACTGCGAATTCCTTTACGTCGCCGCCGAGCGTGTTGACCGGGAGATCGTTGACGACTTTGCCTGCGAACGTAGCGCCGAGTTCGGAAGATTCGGTTTTGACGAGTTCAGCGCCGGCTTCGACTTCGACGACGGAAGAGACGTCGCCGATTTCGAGAGTGGCGTTGGCTTCGGCGACCTGGTTCGATTCGACCTGGATGGCCTTGACGACAGCTTTGCGGAAGCCGTCTTTCTCCACGGTGACGTTGTAAGTGCCCACGGTGAGATCAGGAAATACGTACGTGCCGGCACTGGAAGCGGTGGCCGTCTTGGGGACATTGGTATCTGCGTTCGTTACTGTGACGCGAGCGTCATCGATGGTGGCGCCGGTCTTGTCGGTAACGGTGATGCGAAGGGTGCCGTCGAGACGTTGAGCGTGAAGTGCTTGCGTTGCGAGCAAGCAAGACAACAACACAAAAAGCGCAAACCTGGTGAATCTCACCATAGCTGCTTCTCTCCTTAGGAAAGGAATTGCTGTGGGGATGGGAGAGGAGTGCGGCCATGGACAAAATCCCCCGGGAATGACCGATCCGTCCCAACCTTATGCTGGTGGGATAAAGGGCAGACTTGGGTCCACAGGGACAAATTGGTATGTCATTTGTTGCTAAGTGTGTTGTGAAGAGGTAAGTGAGGGTAGGGACGGAGGATACTTTTATAACTTTGGTTGTTACGGAGTGGGAATTTATGAATTTAGGACGGTGGCGGGACATTAAAGATACAGGTTTCTTGAGGAGATTTGGAGAAATGGAGAGTTGGGAACGAATAGATGGGAGCGGCTGGTCGATTTGTACCGGACGAGAGTGCGAGTGGGCGGGGATTACGCTGAGGCCGGGCGCCCTGAAGGGACGCCCCTACAAAACCAAATCGAGATTGGCGGGCGGATCAATGTTGTCAAGTGAGGTCTGGAGCACAGACAAGAGTGTCTGTGCCACCGAAGGCTAAGGGAGTTTGGCGTATTCGGATTTGGCTTGGATGAGGATGGGGACGTCGGGGTCGGCGTCTTTCCAGATGGCGAAGAAGTCTTGGTAAGCGGTGCGGGCTTTGGCGGTGTCGTTGGCGAGGACGGCGGCGCGGGCGAGACCGAGGTGAGAGAGGGACGAGATGATGGTTCCGCCGGCCAATCCTGGGTGATCGAGAATCTTCTGGAACTGAGCTTGGGCTGCCGCGGCTTGTTTGGCTTGCAGGTAAGCCAGACCTCGAATGTAAGCGCCGATCAATGCGGAAGCGGGAGATATTCCACCGAGGTCGTACTGTTCGGCAGGAGCAAGTGTTTGAATCGCGGATTCAGGGTGTTTTTCGGCGATGGCCAAAGCGGCCCGGCCCCAAGGCAGCGAAAAAGACTGGATGCCGGTGTCTTCTGGATACTTCTTCGACGATTCTTGAGCGAGGCGAGCAAACTCAGCGGACTGACCGCCGAGACCAAGGCTTGTGAGAACCAGACCTCGTGTTGTGCGGTCGTCGGAAATAGCGAGAGCCTCATGGGCTTCACGATTGCCAGCAGCCTGATCGCCAGCGAATTGCAGACGGAGAGCGAGGAATGCGTGACTGAATGCAGCGCGGTCCTTTGCATCGAGGCGACGCGCAGCATCGACCGCGCGGTCCGTCAATTCACGCGAAACTTTCATCCGGCCGCGGTAGGCGGCGGTGCTCGCCTGTGTCTGAAATGCCAGGTCTTCGTATCCCGGAATTTTGCTGAGCTTCGAAAGAGCGTTTTCCATACCCCCCGCATTATTTTCGTTGAGGGCAATGTAATACGCGTCGAGGTACATAAAAGGTGCTTCGATTTGGTGAGACTCCGCTTCCTGAATGCCGGCTTTGGCTTCGTCGAACTGATTCAGGATGACGTACGAGTGAACCAAGTTGGCGTAATTCACGCCGTCGGCAACAATTTTCATCGCATCCCGAATGGAAGCGAGGGCCTTTGGCGGATCGCCGAGCTGGGAATAAAGGACGGAAAGATTGGCGGGCGGAACTTCGTCGTTGGGATAAGTACGCGCCCAAGTTTCGTAGGCGGTGCGTGCGGCTAGTAGGTCTCCAGTAACGAAGTCGGCGAAGTGGGAGTCAATATAAAGCTTTTCGCGTTCGCTGGTCCGATCGCGAAGTTGATGAGCTTTGTCCAAGACCTCTACTGCTTTGTGGTCTTCGCCAAGATTGAAGTAGTTGGTACCGAGGCGCGCATAGGCCATGGCGAAGTTGGGGTCGAGTTGAGTGGCGCGGATGAAGAGCGGGATGGCGGCGGCGAAGTCTCCATTTACGACCATCGTTTTGTAGGCGAGTGTGTAGGCCTGGAGAGCCTCGAGGGATGCGGTGGTGACGTTTTCTCCCGGCACGTCGTACTTCTGGAGAGTGGAGAGAGATTCGCCGAGTTTCTCGCGGATTTTTGAAGAAGCGTCGCTGAGGGACTTGAGAACTTGTTCTTTGCTGGCGGCGGTGACTTGCGCTTGAGCGAGGCGATCACCGGTGTGACAGTTTACGGCGTCGATGCCCACAACATATTGCGAACCGAGATTTGAGATCGAGCCTTCGATGGTGGCGGCGCTGGCGGTCCGCTGACAGACCTGACGAGTCAGTTCGCGAGTGAGGCGGACGTCTTTGGGTTGAGCCATTAGAGCGAGTGCCTGCGCGATTTTTTGATCGGATAGGAGATTGAGGAACGGGGATTGTTCGAGTTGGGAGGAGAGGCCCTGGCGGAGCGTGCCGTCGAAGACGGGGTCGCCGGTGGTGTTGGTGAAGTCGGCGAGGACGATGGTGTCTTTGTCGGTGAGCTTGGCGGCGTGAGCCGTGCGGAAGTAGAAGTAGGTGGCGCCGGCGGCGACGACGACGATTACGGCGACGACAGCGAGCAGGCGCGACCTCTTTGATCCGGTTGGCTGCGCGGCATCGCTTTGAGGTTGAGGGGCGGAAGCGGCAGATGAGTTCGAAGCTAGCGTTGCAGTGGCGGCTGATGCTGATGCCGATGCGGAGTGGCGGCCACTCGATGGTTTGCCGGGTGAACTTGCGTTAGATGGCGTGGCGTCGTCGAGTGCGGGAAGGATTGCAGAGCGGCCGGAGTCGGTGTCGCGCTTGAGGCGCTTGAGTTCGGCGCGCATTTCGGCGGCGCTCTGGTAGCGGAGGTCGCGGTCTTTTTCGAGGGCGCGATTGATGATGTCTTCGAGCTTGGCGGGGAGATCGGGATTCAGGCGGACGGGCGGGACGGGGGCGCGGTTGAGGATGGCATTCGAAGATGAGCGGCGGAGGTTTCGCCGCGGAAGGGCAGCGAGCCGGTGGCCATTTCGTAGAGGACGACGCCGAAAGAGAAGAGATCGGTGCGCGCGTCGAGTTCTTTGCCGCGGACTTGTTCGGGCGACATGTAGGCGACGGTGCCGAGCGTGGTGCCGGGGCTGGTGAGATGTTCTTCATGCGCGCCCTGAGTAGCGCCGGGATCGGCGGCGGCTTCGCCGCTGTTTGCGAGGGAGTCGGCGATTTTTGCGAGGCCGAAGTCGAGAATTTTTGCGTTGCCGCGTTTGGTGACGAAGATGTTGGCGGGCTTGATGTCGCGGTGGACGATGCCGGCGCGATGAGCGGCGTCGAGAGCGTCGGCGATTTCGATGCCGAGTCGAGGAGCCGTTCAATTTCGAGAGGGCGGCCGGTGATGGCGTGCTTGAGGGTCGCGCCGTCGAGGAACTCCATGGCGATGAAGGCGCGATCGTTGTCTTCGCCGATGTCGTAGATGGTGCAGATGTTGGGGTGATTGAGAGCGGAGGCGGCGCGGGCTTCGCGTCTGAAGCGATCGAGCGATTGGGGATCGTGGGCGAGATCGTCGGGAAGGAATTTCAGAGCGACGAAGCGGCCGAGGCGGGTGTCTTCGGCTTTGTAGACGACGCCCATTCCGCCGCCGCCGAGCTTTTCGACGATGCGGTAGTGGGAGATGGTTTGACCAATCAACGAGGAGGGCTCGGGCATTGGTGGGGAGATTCTATGAGGGGTGGGCGAGGGCGTCAAATGGGGAAAAGGGCACAAAAGAGAAAAGTAAGGATGCAGTGAAGGAGAATGCGCGACCGAACGGAGCGATGGTTGGCGGTGAGCGGAAAAACCGCACCCTTTTAACAACAAAAGGGTGCGGCACCCAACTGCCGCGAGTTTATTGGAGCTTGGCGGATTCGGATTTGGCTTGCTGGAGGAGCGGGAGATTGGGGTCGGCGTCTTTCCACAGGTTTAGGAATGTGGCGTAGGCGGCGCGGGCTTTTGTGGTGTCGCCGGATGCGGCGTAGGCGCGGGCGATGCCCAAGTGCGCGAGCGGGAAAGTGTAGAAGTTCAGGACGGCGCCAGGGTTGTCGATGATTTTTTGAAATTGCGAAATGGCTTGGGCCGCATTGCCCATTTTGAGATAGGCCTGACCACGGAAAAATAGCGGGAACGCGGTGGAAAGCTGGAATTGCCCGGGAGCAGCCAAGTCATAGGGGGCAGCGGGTTCGAGAACTTCGAGAGCGCGAGCAGGCGTGCCGTGCGACAACTCGAGAGCAGCGCGCGCGGAGGGCAACCAAAATCCTTGAATCATGGTGTCAATCGGAGAATCACGGCTGAGGCGGTCGATTAGCTTTTGAGCGCTTGCGGTGTCGCCGCTTCGGGCGTAGGCGATGGCGGTCAGGAGTTCTACGTCGCGACCAGGAGCGAGAGCAATGGCAGCCGTAGCAAATTTGCGAGTCGATGCGGCGTCGCCCATTTCGGATTCGCGAAGCGCCTGATCAACCAACCAGATTGCGCCGGCCTCCGGAGCTTGGGCACGCTTCGCGGAATCGGCAGCGTTGGTGGCCAGAGTACGAGCCTTCGACAAGCGTCCGTGAAGGGTTTCAGTATCCGCCTCAAGTGAGAGAAACGTGTCTTCCACTCCGGCCTTGCCCGTTGCCCAGTTGACCGCTTCCGCCATTCCCGCGGCGTCTTGTTTCCTGAAAGCGAGGTAATACGAGGCGAGGCGCAGGTAGGGGCCGTCGAGATTGCGCTGGACGCTTTCTTTGTACATCGCGGTGGCTTCATCGACGCGATTCAGAGAGAGGTAGGTGCCGACCATGTTTCCGTAAGTAATGACGCTGTTTGGAACGATGGCCATGGCCGCGCGAGTTTCGGCGAGGCTCTCTGAAAATCGACCGACGGTCGAATAGATGACGCCCAGGTTTCCGAGAGGAATGTCATCGTTCGGATAGGCCTGAGACCATTGTTTGTAGGCGTCTTCGGCTTTGTCGATCTGGCCGGTGACGGTCATGTAGTAGGTGCCTTCGATATAGAAGCGCTCGCGGTCGGTGACGAGATTGCGGAGGTCGAAAGCTTTCTTGTAGTTCGCGATGGCAAGAGTTGCCTGATTGTGGGTGCTGTAGAAGGTGCCGATGGAAGCGTAGGCGCGCGCGAAATTGGGATCGAGTTGAACGGCGCGGGTTAGGTACGGAAAGGACGCATCGCTGTCGCTGGAGTATTGGACGCGAGTGGCCTGGGAATATGCTTCGAGTGCCTCGAGGGAAGAAGTAGTGACTTGCGAGAGGGGCTTGTTGAATTTTTGAACGGAGCTGATGGATTCGCCGAGTTTTTGGCGGAGCTCGCTGCCGGCCTGACTTAGAGATTTCAAAACCGCGTCGCGATTTTCAGCTTCGGCTTGCGTACTGGCGATGGCGTCGCCGTTTTGGCAATTGACGGCTTTGAGTCCAATTAAATAGTGGGAGCCGACGTTGGCGATGGAGCCGCTGAGATAAGCCTTGCTGTTGGAACGGAGGCAGACTTCGCGGGCGACTTCTTGCGAGAGGCGCTCGTTGCCGTTGCGGTTCATGAGCTTGAGCGTGCCGGCGACGCGCTCGTCGGAGATGACGTTGAGAAAGGGAGATTGTTCGAGCTGAATGGCGAGCGCGCCTTTGAGGGCGTTGTCGAAGACGGGATCGTTTGTGGTGTTGGTGAAATCGGCGATGACGATAGGGTCTTTGTCGGTAAGAGTCGCGGTGGCGCGGGAGTGCCAGAAGTAGCCGGCGCCTGCGAGAAGGAGGAGCAGGACGGCGGCAGCGAAGATCATCCATGTTTTCGAGGAAGGCTCGGGGGCATCGGCGACGGGGATTTTTCCGGCGCTGGCTGGCTTGCGGCTACCACTGGAGATTTTCTTTTGCGGAAAAGGCTCTTCGTCGTCAGCGGCGGCGGGTTGAACCATTGTGCGGCCCGAGGTTTCGCGGCGGAGGCGCTTGAGGTCGGCGCGGATGTCGGACGCGTGTTGGTAGCGGAGGTCGCGATCTTTTTCGAGGGCTTTGTTGATGATGCGCTCGAGTTCGGTGGGAACTTGAGTGTTGAAGCGAACTGGAGCGGGCGGCTCTTTGTGGAGGATGCCGTCGAAAATGGCGGCGGAGGTGTCGCCTTTGAAGGGGAGGACGCCGGTGGCCATTTCGTAGAGCACGGAGCCGAAAGAAAAGAGGTCGGTGCGAACGTCGAGTGGTTTGCCGAGGGCTTGTTCCGGCGACATATAGGCGATGGTGCCGACGGTGCTGCCGGGGCCGGTGAGGTGATCGTGGGTGAGATCGCCCGCGCTGGTGGTGGCGGTGTCGCCAGAGGGGGCTGAGTTTGCGACCGAGAGCTTGGCGAGGCCGAAGTCGAGAATTTTGGCGTGGCCGCGCGACGTCACGAAAATATTGGCGGGCTTGATGTCGCGATGGATGATGCCTTTGGAGTGCGCGGCGTCGAGCGCGTCGGAGACGTCGGTGCCGATTTCGAGAAGGCGATCGATCTCGATAGGCGCGCCGGTGATGACGTGCTTGAGCGTGGCGCCTTCCATGAATTCCATGATGATGAAGGCGCGGCCGTCGTGTTCCTGAATGTCGTGGATGGTGCAGATGTTGGGATGGTTGAGTGCGGAGGCGGCGCGGGCTTCGCGCTGAAAGCGTTCAAGAGTTTGCGGGTCGGAGGCTACGTCGTCGGGGAGAAATTTCAGGGCCACGAAGCGGCCGAGTTTGGTGTCTTCGGCTTTGTAGACCACGCCCATTCCACCGCCGCCGAGTTTATCGACGATGCGGTAGTTGGAGATGGATTGGCCGATGAGAGATGGCGAATCGGGCATGGGCGAGTGGATTCTAGGAGGGATGGGAGTGGGGAGTCAAATGAAGAGGGGGCAGGGGCTGCGCGACGATTACGCCCCAAGACGCGACGAGGGCGGAGCAAGCCCCGCCCCTACAAACGGAGAGGAGTTATTGGAGTTTGGCGTATTCGGATTTGGCTTGTTTGAGGATGGGGATGTCGGGGTCGGCGTCTTTCCAGGTGGCAAGGAAATCCTGGTAGGCGGTGCGAGACTTGGCGGTGTCGCCGGAGAGAGCGTAGGCGCGGGCGAGGCCGAGTTGGGCCAAGGGGGGCGTAATCTCGCCGGTATCCACGTTTCGGTTATCGAGTAGCTTTTTGAACTGGGCGGCAGCGGCCGGCCCGTTTTTCTGAGCCAGAAATGCCTCGCCGCGTATGTAGATCTGTACCAGACCAAATTGCCAACCAGATAGATCGTATTTTTCGTAAGGCGCGAGAGTGTCGAGAGCTTTCTGCGGATCACCATGGTTGATGGCGAGCTGCGCGTGAATCACCGGCATGTAAATTGACTGAACCAAAGTGTCTTGCGGGAACCGCTTTGAAAGGTCGTCGGCCAGCGACTGAGCGCGAGCGGAATCATTTGTGAAGGCGTAAGCCAGTGTGGCGAGAGGCTGGACGTCGCGACCTTTCGAGAGTGCGAGAGTCGCCGCGGCGCGCTCGCGTGCCCGTGTCGAATCGTAGATAAGCGCGTCGCGGATCGCGGAAAGCCCAAGGTAGGTTGCGGCAGTCTCTTTTTCTCCGGCGGCAACTGCCGAATCGACGGCGAGGTGGATGAGGTCACGGCTCGTGGTCATGCGACCGAAATAGGCGTTCGTTCCCGCGTCCGCGGCCAGGAAAATGTCCTCAATACCGGCCTGACCCTTGCTCCAGGCGACTTGCTTGGCCATGCCAGCAGAGTCGTTTTCTACGAATGCAATCGTGTATATCGCCGAACGTAGGCCTGGAGAATCGAGGTTTCTGGAGATCGCATCCGCCGCAGTCGCTTTTGCCTCCTCAACACGTCCGAGAACGACGTAATTCGAGACCAGCCCCGAATACATCGCGGCATTGCCCGGTTCAATCTTGAGGCAAGCGCGAGTCTGTTCGAGTGCTTTTTCGTATTGTCCGAGAACCTGGTTGATCACGGAAAGATTGTTTAAGGGAATGAAATCGCGTGGGTAGGCTTGGGCCCAGGCGTTGTAGACCTGTGCGGATTTTTCGAGGTCGCCGGTGGCGTATTGGTAGTAGTGCGATTCAATGTAGAAGCGTTCGACGTCGCTGACGCGGTCGCGCAGGTCAAAGGCTTTGCGGGATTCTTCGGCGGCGCTGCCAATTTCCGATAAGTCGAAGTAACAAGTGCCAAGGGCTGCATGAGCCATGGCGAAATTTGGGTCGAGCTCGATGGCTTTCTTAAGTGGGGCTACGGCCGCGGCGTAGTTCGCGGTGCCGAGCATGATCTTTCTGGCGGTACTGTAGGACTTGAGGGCTTCGAGAGAAGAGGTGGTGGCGCGGTCGATAGGCGTGTCGAATTTCTGGACGGTGCTGAGAGATTCGCCGAGCTTCTGGCGGAGGTCGATGGCGGCACCGTCGAGCGCTTGCAGGACTTTGGTTTTGCCTTCTGCGCGGACTTGTCTCTGCGTGAGGACGTCACCGTTAGCGCAGTTCACGGCTTTAATACCGACGATGTACTCGTTGTCGAGGCTGGCGATGGAGCCTTCGAGGACGGCGGCGCTTTGCGTGCGCTGGCAGATTTCGCGGGCGATTTTGGGAGTGAGATGCGTGTCAGCGGGCTGGCTCATGAGGCGGAGGGTTTGCTGGACGCGCTCTTCGGAGACGATGCGGAGGAAAGGGGATTGTTCGAGTTGGATGGCGAGGGCTTGTTTGAGCGTGTCGTCGAAGACGGCGTCGCCGGTGGTGTTGGTGAAGTCCGCGAGGACGATGGTGTCTTGCTCGGTGAGTTTTGAGGAGTGAGTGGACCGGTAATAGAGGTAGCCGGCTGTGGCGAGGAGCGCGATCAGTGCGGTGCCAGCGATCAGAGATAAGCGGCTGGATTTTTCGGGTGTTGCTGAGGGCGCGACGCCATCGGCGACGGCTTGATGCGCAGAAGAGGAACTTGCGGCTGCGACTGCACGCGATGGAGTCTTGTGTGGATCGCTGGAAACTTTTTTCGGCGGAGCGATGGAATCGATTGGATCGAGAGCGGGAAGCACGGCGGAGCGGCCGGAGTCGGTGTCGCGCTTGAGGCGCTTGAGTTCGGAGCGCATGTCGGAGGCGTGCTGGTAGCGGAGATCGCGATCTTTTTCGAGGGCGCGGTTGATGATGTCTTCGAGGCGTGCGGGAAGATCGGGATTGAGTCGAATGGGTGACACGGGAGCGCGGTGCAAAATGGATTCGAAGATGACGCCGCTGGTGTCTCCACGAAAGGGAAGCGTGCCCGTCGCCATTTCGTAGAGGACGACGCCGAAGGAAAAGAGATCGCTGCGAGCGTCGAGATCTTTGCCGCGGACTTGTTCAGGCGACATGTAGGCGACGGTGCCGAGCGTGCTGCCTGGGCTGGTGAGATGCTCTTCCCGCGGACCCTGCGTCGCCGTGGGGTCGGCAACGGTATCGGGGCTGACGGCAGCGACGCCGGAAATTTTGGCGAGGCCGAAGTCGAGAATTTTCGCGCTGCCGCGCTTGGTGACGAAGATGTTGGCGGGTTTTATATCGCGGTGGACGACTCCGGCGTTGTGAGCGGCGTCGAGGGCGTCGGCGCAGTCGATGCCGATTTCGAGGAGGCGTTCGAGTTCCAGCGGGTTCGCGGTGATGAGGTGCTTGAGCGTAGCGCCGTCGAGAAATTCCATGGCGATGAAGGCGCGGCCGTTGTCTTCGCCGATGTCGTGGATGGTGCAGATGTTGGGATGGTTCAGCGCGGAGGCGGCACGCGCTTCACGCTTGAATCGTTCGAGAGATTGCGGATCGTGGGCGAGATCGTCGGGAAGAAATTTGAGAGCGACGAAGCGGCCGAGGCGCGTGTCCTCGGCTTTGTAGACGACGCCCATACCGCCACCGCCGAGTTTTTCGACGATGCGGTAGTGCGAAATTGTCTGGCCGATGAGGGAGGAGGAGTCAGCCATCAGTGGTGGGAGATTCTATGGGTGAGGCTTTTGGGAGTCAAATGCGAGGAGAGAATGCGCGAGGTGATGATGAGTTGGTGATGAGGCGCAACCCGTTTCCACTGCAAGACGCTACGATCGTGCGGACTTGGGGCGCAGCAATGCTGCGCCCGTACACGACCGGGGCGCGAGTTGGTTAGATGCGTCGAGCGGTGGGCTGACCGTTAGATGTGGAGGAGCGCTTGGTCGAGGTCGGCGATGATGTCGTCAACGTCTTCGATGCCGACAGAGAGGCGGACGAGGCCTTCGGTAATGCCGATGCGATTGCGGACGTCGGCGGGCATCGATGCATGGGTCATGGTTGCCGGCAGCGAGATGAGCGTTTCGACTCCGCCGAGGCTTTCGGCGAGCGAGCAAAGTTTGACCTGATTCAAGAAGCGACGCGCGTTGTCGAGCGATTCGAGATCGAAGGCGAGCATCGCGCCGGGGCCGCGCTGTTGTTTGCGGGCGAGGTCGTGCTGTGGATGCGAGTTCAGGCCGGGGTAGTAAACTTTTTTTACTTTCGGGTGCGCGTCGAGGTGTCGAGCGACGGATAGCCCGTTGGCGTTGTGCTGGAGCATGCGAACGGCGAGCGTTTTGATGCCGCGCGAAATCAGGAAGCAATCCATCGGCGCCAAGCCGGCACCCGCGGAGCGCTGGATGAAATAAATCTTCTCGGCGTCTTCCTGATGCTTGAGGACGACCGCGCCTCCGGTGGAGTCGCTGTGGCCGTTGAGATATTTCGTCATCGAGTGGACGACGATGTGCGCGCCAAGTTCAATCGGCTGCTGGAGATAAGGGCTGAGAAAGGTGTTGTCCACGACGAGCTTGATGTCGCGCTTGTCGATCAACTCCGCCATCTTCTTGATGTCGGTGACGAGCATGGTCGGGTTCGTGGGCGTCTCGATGTACAGCATCTTCGTGTTGGGGCGAAGAGCCGAAAAAACATCTTCGGGCTTCGACGTATCGACGAAGCTGAATTCGAGGCCGAAGTGAACGAGAAGCTGGGTCGAAAGGCGATAGACGCCGCCGTAGACAGCTTCGGAGAGAACGACGTGATCGCCCGGACGCAGGAGGCGGAACACAGCATCGATGCCAGCCATGCCCGAGGTGAAAACGTAAGCCTGATGGCCGCCTTCGAGTTTGGCGAGCGTGCGCTCGAGCGCCTTGCGGTTCGGATGATTGGTGCGCGCGTAATCGTAGCCGTTTCTGTATTTTCCGAACTCGGATTGCACGTACGTGGACGTCTGATAGATCGGAGCGACGACGGCGCCTGTGGAGGGATCCGGCTCCTGACCGACATGAATGGCATTTGTGGCGAAACCCATGAGAACTCCTGTCTCTCGAGCGAACACGAAGCTAAGTTAATCGATAATGATGCCCGTCGTGCGGTCCGCGAATGCGAAGAAGTTCATGAAGCCGCGGAAGAGATCGCCTGCGCGTCGAGCTGATCGTAGCGATGCCCGTGCGAACCCGTCGCGAGCGACATCCCGGTGATATCTCGCAAGTGGCTTGTCGTCAGCAGGATGGACCCTGAAGAAAAGGTAACGTAGCAATGGAGATGCGTCAAACGGAGTGGGGCGGCGTGTTTCCAAAATGAGTGACAAAATGGAGACGTGTGAGCCGGGAAAGGAGGCTTGACCGGGACGCGCCGACCGTGGAGGATTGAATGACGACGGATATGAGAGTCTCGACACGATTAGCGGCGACTGCGCTGGGCTTGGCCCTGTTTGTATGTTTTTTGCCCGAGACGATATGCGCGCAGGATCAAACGCCGCCCGCGAACAAAACGCAGATGGAGCAGATGGCGCGGATCACCATCGAGGTGTCTGGCGGCGAGAAATCGGCGCCGATCGAGAACGCCAGCGTATACATCAAGTACGTGGAAGAGCGAAAGATTAAGTCGAACAAAACGGTCGAGTTGAACGTGAAAACGAATCGCGAAGGCACGGCGCATGTTCCTGACGCGCCCGTCGGGCGAGCGCTGGTGCAAGTCGTCGCCGACGGATGGAAGACGTACGGACGGTGGTACGACGTAACGGACGCAAAGCAAACCATCAAGATTCATCTCGACAGGCCGCCGAAGTGGTACTGAGTTCTGAGCGGGATTTCTTTGACGCTGTGTTCGTGTAAGTGATTGAATCCAGGTTATGTCGTCGCAAAGATTTTTCAGATCGACACATCCGCTCGTTCGACGGAAGTTAAAGATCGTTTGCAGGGAAAGATTTGCACCCAAATGGTGCAAACCGGTTCAGACTACTGAGAGATATGTAGTTAGCCTTAGAGAAACCACCATTTTCCACCGACTTATCAACACTTGTGTTGAAAACTTCACAAAGCAGAAATATTGCGGCGAGGTTTCGGAACTCCGCTTGCACTCGGCACGTCGAACTGACGCGCGAGAAATCCTATGATGACGACATCCAACGGTTCGCGAGCATGAAGCCATGAAGAACGACACGTTCGAAGGACCTTTTTCGCTGCTCCAGATGTTTTGGGGCAATATCGCGGCGCGGCCGTTGCGCGGCGCGCTGAGCATCATTGCGATCGCGATCCAGGTGATCTTGGTGTTGATGATCGTGGGGCTGACGTCGGGCATCGTGTCGGAGTGGGGCAAGCGCGCGGAAGGCGTCGGCGCCGACATCATGGTGCAGCCGCCGAACTCTTCGATTTTTCTAGCGTTTGCGAGCGCTGTGATGCCGGAGTCGCTTGGGCCGAAGATCGAGGCGTTGCCGCAGGTCGACGAGGTTTCGCCGGTCGTGATTCTGTCGGAGCAGAAGAACCTGGTGATGGTTTACGGTATCGACTACAAGCGGTTCAACGCGCTGAGTCGCGGATTTTTGTTTCGTGCCGGCAAACCTTTCGACGGCCCCGATGGCCTCATCGTTGACGACATCATGGCGCAGCAACGGCATCTGAAGGTCGGTGACAAGGTCATGCTGCTGAACCGCGAGTTTACGGTGACCGGTATCGTCGCGCACGGCAAGGGTGCGCGCTTTTTCATTCCGATCAAAACGGCGCAAGAGATCGCCGGCGTGGAAGATCGTGTGTCGATGTACTACGTTCGAAGCAAAGGCGATACCGAAGGAACGCGTGCGGCGATCTTGAAATTAGATTCGAAAAATCGAGTTCGCTCGATGGCGGAGTACGTCACTCTGATGAGTTCGACGAGCCTGCCGCAGCTCAAGCCGTTCGTGCGGTCGATGGTCGGGCTCGGCATCGTGATCAGCTTTCTCGTGATCTTGTTGAATATGCACACGATGGTAATGGAGCGGACGCGCGAAGTCGGAATCTTGAAGGCGCTCGGATTCTCGCGATTCGATGTGGTGAAAATGCTGCTGGGCGAGACGATGGTGCTCACGCTGCTCGGCGCCCTATGCGGCATTCTGGTTACGTTTCTGACGGCGGCGATTTTGAAAGAAGTGAATCCGGGCCTGACGATTCTGATTACGGCGCGCTGGGTGGTGGCGGCGATTTTCCTCGCGATCATCGGTTCCGCGCTGGGCGTTGCGTATCCGGCGCTGCGCGCGGCCAGCTACGACCCGGTTGTCGCTCTGGCGTACGAATAAGCCACTCGCTGGCAAAAATCACAAGCTGCGCTTTATCCTCACCGTATAATCCCTGCGACTGTGCTCCCGAGTGCGATCCATCCAAAGGAGAGAGACGTATGAAGCGACTGCAACTTGTTTTGCTGGCGGCTGCGTGTTGTCTATGCCTGGCCAGCGGCGCCGGCGCCCAATTAGGCGGGATGAATTTTTTCAGCAAACCAAACATCGCGGATATATTTAGGCCGGTTGTCGGACAGGGCGCGGTGTACCAGCAGACATCCGAAGGCAAACAGGGTTACGAGATGGAGATGACCATCGTTGGCAAAGAGGCGACTCCATCGGGCGAGGGCTACTGGATGGAAATGCAGATGAATCGCCCGGGCGACCAGAAGATGTATTCCAAGATTTTGATGACGAAAGACTTTCAGTTCAGCAAGATTGTTTTTCAGATGCCGGGGCAGCCGGCCATGGAAATGCCGATGAATCCGAACGACAAAGATCGGGCTCAGATGAAGGATGACCTGTCGAAGTGGTCGCAGGTGGGAACGGAGACGATTACGGTGCCTGCGGGTACGTTTAACTGCGCACACTGGAAGAAGGATGACGGCACGGACGATGTTTGGACGAGCGATAAGGTTTCGCCGATGGCGATGGTGAAGCAAGTTGGAAAGACGCACTCGATGGTGCTGGTGCGGCAGATCACAGGAGCGCAGGATCACATCACGGGACCGGTGACGCCGTTCGATCCGAAGGCGTTTGGCAAGGCGCACAATCGGTAGGCATGCGACGATCGGCATGAAACGAAAAACGCCGGACGTAATGTCCGGCGTTTTTCGTTTTATGGATACCGTCTTGAAGAAGGCTAGGCGGTCGGCCCTGAATCTGAGTCTGAATCAGAATCGTCAGATTCGATTTTCATGTCGTCCAGGGCCCTGGCAACATCCTGAATCATCGCCAACGGGCAGACGACGTGGACTTTGTTTTCAGGATCGACGACATCCACGACGACTTTCTTGCCCACCGTGCGCACGACAACATGCGTGTCGGAGTCGCGAACTTCGACGAATTCCGTGTTGGGGTAATTTTCGAGTTCCTGCGCCAGCACGCGCAGGATCGGGATTGCTTGCTGGGCCTCGCGCGGGAATTTGTGCAGCTCGTGCCTCGGGGCGAAATGCATTGCAATCGGGGCAACGTGCATGGCCATTGGGACGATCGCTGCCGGCGCCCAGATGTGGACGTGGGTGCCGTGATTGTCGTCCACCTGAACCTGTGCGATGCCGTCGTGAAGCGTGTAGGCCCCGGCTGCGGCGACCGTTCCGGCGAAGGCCAAGGCTACTTTTGCGACCAAGATCATGATGCTTCTCCTCTAATTCGATTCCGCGATTGCGTTCTCGTGCTGATGAGTTGTCCTGTTGCTGCTGCCAGAGTGGCGTTAGTCCGAGACGTTCTTGGAATCGAGCCAGACGCGGACGGTTTGTTCACGGTCTTTCACCGAAACGAGTTCGGTATCGCCTTGCAGCGCCAAGGCATGGAGTCCAGCGACGAGATCGACTTCGTCCTTCTTGCCCGAGAACAATGCGTCCACGACCTTCATCGGAACTTTGACCTCGACCCTGGAGCGTTTTGCATCCTTGTCCTTTGAATCGCGATCTTTCTCGATCACATGGACGAGGAAGTAGTTGCCTTGCTTCGCGACGCGGACGTCTTCCTCTTTGTTCTGGACCGTGACGAATTCGCCGTCCTTGGCGTCGCGCACGGCGCTCATCAAAGCCTGGAAGTCGATGCCGTTGCAGTCGAAGTGATCGATCTTCACGTGGCCGTTGTGAAATTTGTCTTTGTCGATGGTCGGCAGGATTTTCTCGGCGAGTTCGAGCGGGATATTCACGCGGACCATTTCATCCTTGGAGTCGGGGTTTTCCACGCGCACGTGGAGCCAGCGATCGCGCGAGGCGGAATCGGAAGACTTGGGGGCGTTCTGAGCCGAACCTGAGATCGGCAACAGCGCGAGAGCGCCTGCGATCAAGGCGACTGCCGGAATCCTGCGAATGCGGTCGTTCATGTGATGCCTCCTTCGAGGGGCGCGCCTGGCGGAACGTGGGAGCCGGGCTGAATCGGCCGGATCCGGGCGCCTTGGTCACATATACGAGGGTGCCTTCAAAAATGTTTCCTGAGATTTGGTGGATGGGGCAAAAGAAAACCGCCCGGCTATGCACCGGGCGGCTCTTGACTCGCGTGAAGTCGGGTGGGATTGGGTGGCTACGGCTTGAACTTCATGAAAACAGCCGACAAAGGGGGCAATGTCATGGGTATCGAATGATCTCGACCCATGTGCCGGAACTCTTCTGAGCGTATGCCGCCCATGTTGCCCATGTTCGAACCGCCGTAAATGCCGGCGTCGGTATTCAGGACCTCTTCGTAGAAGCCTGGGCGTGGCACGCCGATTCGGTAACCCGAGCGCGGAACCGGGGTTGCGTTCATCACGACGAGCATGATGTCGTCGGGGCTCTTGCCGCGACGGATGAAAGAGAAAGTGCTGTTATCGGCATCGTTGGCGTCCATCCATTCGAAGCCGTGCCACTCGAAATCGACTTCATGCAGCGCGGGCTCCTTGGCATAGAGCTTGTTGAGGTCGGCGATCAGATTTTGCACGCCGCGGTGCGGCTCGTATTGCAACAGATGCCAGTCGAGACTATGCGCCTCGGTGAACTCGGTTCGCTGGGCGAACTCCTGACCCATGAAGAGCAGCTTCTTGCCTGGATGGGCGTATTGATATCCGTAAAGCAGGCGGAGGTTTGCAAATTGCTGCCATGCGTCGCCCGGCATCTTGTGCAGCAAGGAGTTTTTACCGTGGACCACTTCGTCGTGCGAAAAGGGCAGGACGAAATTTTCGGTGAAAGCGTAGAGCAGCGAGAACGTCAGCTTATTTTGTTCGTATTTCCGGTGAATGGAGTCGGTGGAGAAATATTTAAGCGTGTCGTTCATCCAGCCCATGTTCCATTTCAGACTGTAGCCGAGGCCGCCGAGATAAGTCGGGCGCGAGACTGCCGGCCAGGCGGTGGATTCTTCCGCGATCGTCAGTATGCCGGGGAAGCGTTCGAACGCGACTTCGTTGAGCCGCTTGATGAACGCGATCGCTTGCAGATTTTCGCGGCCGCCGAATTCGTTGGGCACCCATTCGCCTGCCTTGCGGGAGTAGTCGAGGTACAGCATGGAAGCGACGGCATCCACGCGCAGTCCGTCGATGTGGTATTTGTCGAGCCAGAAGAGCGCGTTCGAAATGAGATAGTTTACGACCTCATTGCGGCCGTAGTTATAGACCAGCGTGCCCCAGTCGGGATGCGAACCCTGGCGCGGGTCGGAATGCTCGTAAAGATGCGTCCCGTCGAACTCGGCGAGGCCAAAGGTGTCACGCGGGAAGTGGGCCGGTGTCCAGTCGAGAAGCACGCCAATGCCGGCTTGGTGGCAGCGGTCGATGAACTCCATGAATTCCGCAGGCGTGCCGTAGCGGCTTGTCGCTGCATAATATCCGATTGTCTGGTAGCCCCACGAGCCGTCGAAGGGATGCTCCATGATTGGCAGCAACTCGATGTGGGTGTAGCCGAGTTCCTTCACGTAGGGAATCAGCTGCTCGGCAAGTTCGAGATAGCTGAGCCAGCGATTGCCTTCCTCGGGGTTTCGCCGCCAACCGCCCAGATGGACCTCGTAAATCGAGATCGGCTTTTCGAGCCATGGCGTGGTCTTGCGCTTCGTGATCCAGTCGGCGTCCGCCCACTTGTGTGTGTCGAGTCGGGCGACGATCGAGCCGGTATTCGGACGTAGTTCGGCGCGGAAGGCGTAGGGATCGGCCTTGAGCGGCAACATGTCTCCGCGCGCACCGATGATCTCGTATTTGTAGATCGCGCCCTCGTCGAGCTCGGGGATGAACAATTCCCAGATGCCCGATGAGCCACGTGCCCGCGTCGGGTGGACGCGCCCGTCCCAGTGATTGAAGTCGCCGACGATGCTGACGCGCCGCGCGCTGGGCGCCCATACGGCGAAATTCACGCCTTTAACGCCGGCGACCGTTGTGATGTGAGCGCCGAGCTTTTCGTAGGCGTCGTAGTGGCGGCCTTCGCCCATCAGGTACAAGTCGAAGTCGCTCAACAGGTAAGGGAAGGCGTACGTGTCGTAGCGCTCGTATGTGTCGCCGGAATAGGTCTTGAAGCGGATCTTATATTTCGCCGGGTCCGGCTTGTCTTTGTAGGTCTCAGGAAGCGTAACCTCAAACAATCCTTCCGAGCGGCGCTTTTGCGCTTCGAGATTGTCGGGAATGCCCGGACCCGACACAGTTGCCGAGTAGGCGTGCGGGTCGAAAAATCGGATGACCCACCGCGGCCCAGATGGAGTTGCGACAGGCTGAGGGCCCAGCACGGCAAACGGGTCCGAGCTGCGTGCGGACAAAATTGCGTCGATTTGTGAATCGATTTTCGCTTGTGCTGCGTTCACTTCGCGCGTTGCGGATTTTTCGGTGCGCGGTTCAGGCACGATTGGTATCTCCAAAAAAACTTTGAACTTATATCTGGATGGGCCCAGTTTGGATGCGTATACGCGTCCATTCGACTCTCGGGGTTGCGGGGTTCCCGTGAACGCCGAGCCAGTGTGCGATGCCGAAGCCTTATACGTCAATTGTGCCGCTTGCGACGGCGATTCGGGCGCGATAGAGTGCGGCGGGTCGCCAGTTCGTCATTGTCATCTTGCCGCCCCAGGTGGAATTCGGGAATCTCATGCCAAGTTCAAAGAAACTGACTATCGCTGCCGTAATGATTTCGCTTCTGGCGGTCCTCATCCTCGGATCACGGATGGCCACACACGCTCAGGAGCGCACCCAAGGTCGCTCGATGGTGGTTTCCCGCGGCGGAATCGTTGCGAGCGAGTCGCCGCTTGCGTCGCAGGCCGGCGTTCGAATCCTCGAGAGCGGCGGCAACGCAGTCGATGCGGCCATCGCCACCAACGCGATGATGGGCGTCGTCGAGCCGATGATGAACGGCATCGGCGGCGATCTATTCGCGATCGTCTACGATGCCAAAGCCAACAAACTCTATGGGCTGAACGCCAGCGGCTGGGCTCCCAAGGGACTCACGATCGCCTACCTTGACAAGCAAGGCATCAAGTCGATGCCGCAGAAGGGGATCAACTCGGTCACGGTTCCCGGCGCTGTCGATGGCTGGCAAAAACTCGCCGACAAATTCGGCCGCAAGAAATTGGGCGAAGACCTCGCGCCCGCCATCAAGACCGCGCGCGACGGATTTCCTGTGCCCGAATGGGACGCGCTTTATTGGGCCGAGGAAGTCGACTACCTTCGCGGCGACGGGGCCGCAACTGCAACGTACCTTCCCAACGATCGCCCGCCAAAGCTCGGCGAGATTTTCCGCAATTCCGATCTCGCGACTTCATTGGAAGCCATCGCAACTCACGGCCGCGACGCCTTCTACAAAGGCGAAATCGCCACGAAGCTGATCGAGGGCATGAAGCGCCACAACGGCACGATGACGGCGCAGGATCTCTCCGAATATTCAGCCGAATGGGTCGAGCCGCTTTCGACGACCTACCGAGAGTGGACCGTCTTCGAATTGCCGCCGAACGGGCAGGGAATGGCCGCGCTGGAAATGCTCAACATCATGGAGAAATTCCCACTCGGCGATAAGGATTGGGGATTTGGCTCGGTGAAGGCTCTGCACACGATGATCGAGGCGAAGAAACTCGCCTACACCGACCTTGCGAAATACATCGGCGATCCGCGCGGCCAAACGTTGCCCGTCAAAACGCTGACTTCGAAGGAATGGGCCGACCAGCGCGCCAAACTCATCGACCCCACGCACGCCAACTGCGACGCAAAGGCCGGCGACTTGCCGCCTGGCTCCGAAACCACATACCTAACCGTCGTCGATCGCGACGGCAATATGGTTTCCTTGATCCAGAGCAACTACGCCGGCTTCGGCTCAGGTGTCGTGGCGCCTGGCACGGGCTTCGCGCTCCAGAATCGCGGCGGCCTGTTCTCGCTCGACCCGTCCTCGCCCAACGCCTTAGCCGGCCACAAGCGTCCACTCCACACGATCATCCCGGCCTTCGCGCAGCACGGCGACGTTCGAATCGCCTTCGGCATCATGGGCGGCTGGAACCAGGCTCAAGCCCACGCTCAATTCGTCGCCGATGTGGTCGATTTTAGAATGAACATTCAAGCCGCGCTGGAAGCGCCGCGCTTTTCGAAGTACACCTTCACCGGCTGTGACCTGTTCATCGAGAGCCGCTTTCCGCCGAACGCCCGCAACGAACTCACCAGCATGGGACACAAGTTCGAGGTAAAGGGCGGCTATTCGAGTTCGATGGGCGGCGGCCAAGCGGTCGAGCGCGACTTCGCTACCGGGGTGAATTTCGGGGCGTCTGACCCGCGAAAAGACGGCGAAGCTATCCCGCAGATCGAGGCTCAATAGCCTCGCCTGGCCGCCCCGCCGAACTGCAAATGTTTTCCTATACCCAGTCCCGCATCGGAACAAGCAGGCTCGGACAGGGCCAGGTAACGCCTTCAGTCTGGTCTAACCCTATTATTTTCAATCCATTGCTCCGTGTGAGCGGTGGCGACCTAGTTGCATTACCGTTACCTGTCCTAAGGTACGGTCGCGTTCCCCGGCGACGTTCCCGAACTCGGAGGACCGGAAATGACCCTTCGCCGCCTCGCCCAGCATGCCGCTCGCTTAGCGCCCATGATCGCGCTTGCGTTCCTCACGATTCCAGCAGCTCACGCCCAGGTAGTGACCGTTTCCGGCAAGTATCAATGCGCCGAAGCCCACGTGGCAGGCAAAATGGTCCCGTGCAGCTCGGCTCCCCTCACGCTCAAGACCGATGGCCGATTCGAATTGCGCGGCTGGGAAGGGAATTATCTCGTCGATGGCGAGTGGGTCGAACTGTCGGACTCTCAAGTCCGTTCCCGCGCCAAGCTCGAGCCGGGCCACAAGATTGTGTTTCGCTATCGCGGCAAGCACGGCTGGTGCGAGATGGTCTACCTGCGCCGCGTCGCTGAGCTCGGCAAAACGTCGCTCGGGTAATCCGCAGCGACTTCAGTCCGACTGCGCGGTATACCACCGCACGCCTTTCTTCTGCTCTTCCGCGATTTCCTTCGCCACCGCCATGGTCAGCGGCCGCTTGTATTGCCCGCATGTCGCGATGAGCGCGTCCAGCAACGAAATCGGCGCCGTATAAGACCTGCCGAATGACGGCGCTTCAACCGCCGCCAGGAAAACCTCATCGCAAACGCGCGCCAACGGCGACAGATATGTATCTGAAATCCCGATGCAATACGCTCCGTGCGCGCGGGCTTGTTGCGCTCCCTCGACAGTCTGTCGCAACCCGCGCTGGAAGCTGATGGCGATCACGACGTCGCGCTTTTTCACCACCCGCGCCACGTGGGTCATTCCTCCTGCTGTCGTAACGGCAACGATCGGCAGCCCGACAATCGATAGGTGATATTCCAGGTACTCGGCAAGGATTGCGGCACTATCGGCCGCAAATGCCACGACACGCCGAGCCTCAAATAGCCGCTTTGCCACCTTGGCGAGCCGGTTCGCGTCGAGGCTGTTCTTGAGCGCCTGGAGATTCTTCGCCGAACGCGCCAGAGACTCCTGGATGACCGCCGGGATGCTCGAGTCGCCCGGCGTGCTCATCATCGAATCGAGCGGGCTCGCGTACGCGATCGACAGCGCATGCAGGTGGTGCTGGAATTCGCGATAGCTCGCGAAGCCGAGTCCCCGCACAATGCGCACAATCGTCGCGGGATCGGTGCTCAGCCGCTGCGCCATCGCGCGCACGCTCAGCAGGACATACTCGCGCGGATCCTCGAGGATCGGGCGGATGATCTCTTGTCTCTTGCTGGTTAGGTTTTCGAGTCGCTCTGCCAGGTTAACCGGTGAACCGTTGGCCCGGGGTTCTTGCTTGGTCATGGCGCGAGAGAATCGCGCAAATCGGGTTGTGTGTCAACCGGATTTGCGCGATCAGTGATGACAGAAAAGTATCGTGTGCGAACGTTATTTATCCGCGCCGCGCCCTACTTGTCGGAAGTGGCCGCTTTATTGGCGAGTCCCGGTGCAACAACCGGCTGAAGGAACGGCATCATCGCGCGCAGCTTCGGGCCAAGTTGCTCGATTTGGTGACCCTGTTCTCGCTTGCGCGTTGCAAGGAAGTTAGGGCATCCGGCTTCATTCTCCGCAATCCACTTTTTAGCGAACGAGCCGTCGGTGATTTCACCGAGGATGCGCTTCATTTCCTCGCGCGTTTCCTTCGTGATCAGGCGCGGTCCCGCGGTGTAGTCGCCGTGTTCTGCGGTGTCGCTGATGGAGTAGCGCATGTAGCTGAGGCCGCCGCGATAAATCAGGTCAACGATCAGCTTCAGTTCGTGCATGCACTCGAAGTACGCGACTTCCGGCTGATATCCGGCAGACACGAGCGTGTCGAAGCCCGCTTTGATGAGTTCGCTGACGCCGCCGCAAAGCACCGCTTGCTCGCCGAAAAGATCGGTCTCGGTCTCTTCGGTGAATGTCGTTTCGAGCACGCCTGCTCGTGTGCAACCAAGCCCCTTGGCGTAGGAAAGCGCAAGCGCCTTGGCGTTGCCCGTCGAGTCTTGCTCGATTGCGATGAGGGCAGGAGTTCCGCCGCCTTCGGTAAAAACTTCGCGGACGCGGTGTCCCGGCGCCTTTGGCGCGATCATCGACACATCGACGTTTGCCGGCGGCTTGATCGTCCCGAAGCGAATGTTGAAGCCGTGCGCGAACATCAGCGTCTTGCCCGCAGTCAGATGCGGCTCGATCGAATCCTTATAGATTTTCTGCTGCTTCGTGTCGGGCGTCAGGATCATGATCACGTCAGCCCACTGCGATACTTCCGCAGGAGTCCCGACGGTCAATCCTTCCTTCTGCGCCTTGGCCATGGAACCGCTGCCCGGCTGAAGTCCAACGCGCACCTGCACTCCGCTGTCGCGCAGATTCAGCGCGTGAGCATGCCCCTGCGACCCATATCCAATGATCCCGACCTTCTTCGACTGGATGAGCGAGAGGTCTGCGGCGTTGTCGTAGTAAAGGTTTGCCATTCGATCGTTTCCTCGTTTTTCTATTTTAGAAATGAAAATCTAGATTCAATTCCGGGCGCGGGACATCGCGCCCAAATTCCTCAAGCCCTTGTATCCGCGAGTCGCGACGTTTACGCCGCGGTCTTTGCCCCGTCCGCCGAAGGGAACGACGGCGGCTGCAACAAATCGCCACCACGCGTCATCGCAATGCGTCCGGACCGCACCATCTCCAGCACGCCGAATGGGCGCAGCACCTCGAGCAACCCGTCAATCTTGTCCACCGTTCCCGAAACTTCGAGGATCAGCGACTGCGGCGCCACATCGATGACACGCGCCCGAAACACCTTGATCAGCTCCATCAGGTGCGGCCGCGAAGTCTGATCGGCTGTTACCTTGATCATCGCCAGATCGCGCTCGAGCAATGGCCGCTCCGAAACATTTTCCGCTAGCAGCACATCGACCTGCTTCTCGAGACTCGCCTCGAGTCGATGCGCCCCGCGCTCGTCGGTATGCGCAACGATCGTCATCCGCGCGATCTCCTGATTGTCGGTCGGCCCGACCGTCAGCGAATCGATGTTGATCGCCAGGCGCCGCGCCAGCGACGACACGCGATTCAGCACGCCCGGCTTATTCTCGACATACGCCACAAGTGTCTGCATCTGCTCCTCACTCTCCGAATCTTGTAGGGGCGGGGCTTGCTCCGCCCGCCCGATGAATCTTGTCTCGCTCAATCCGTCCTAGAGTTCCTGCGCCGCCGTCTCGACCAACGGGCTGTCCGGCCGCCGAATCATTTCGTGCAGCGATCCGCCCGCAGGCACCATCGGGTAAACCGAATCTTCCTGCTCCACGCGGAAGTCGATCAGGAACGATTCCTTGCTCTCTCGCGCTGCCCGAATCGTCGGAATCACATCGCCACGCGAAGAAATACGCTCGCCGCGAATTCCAAACGCGTTCGCCAGCGCCGCAAAATCCGGCGCGACCATCGGCGTCGCGACATAGCGCTTGTCGTAGAAGAATTCCTGCCACTGCCGCACCATGCCGAGATAGCCGTTGTTGATGATGGCGATGTTGATCTTGATCTTTTCCTGCACGATCGTCGCAAGCTCGCACATCGTCATCTGGAAGCCGCCGTCGCCCACGACAACCCAGACATCCGCATCCGGTTTCGCAAACTTCGCGCCGATCGCGGCGGGAGTCGCGAAGCCCATCGTACCGAGGCCGCCCGAAGTCACCAGCGTGCGCGGGCTGTTGTGGTGGTAATACTGTGCTTCCCACATCTGGTGCTGGCCCACGTCGGTCACGACAATCGCTTCGCCCTTCGTCTCTTTCCACAAATCGTTGATCACGTGCGCTGCGTAGAGATGTCCGTTGTCGGGCAACCCCTGAATGTCACGAACCGCGGCGTCACCCTTGAGCTCGCGAATATGGGAGAGCCAATCGGCGTGTTCGCTATGCTTCACATGCGGCAGCAAAGCTTCCAGAATTTCGCGCGCATCGCCGACCAGCGCCGAATCCACCTTGCACGTTCTTGTTGATTTCCGAGCGATCGATCTCGATGTGAATCTTCCGCGCATCGCGCGCGTAAGTCTTCAGATCGCCGGTTACGCGGTCGTCGAAGCGCATGCCCACCGCGATCAGCAAATCCGCTTCCTGAATCGCGTGATTCACCCAAGCTTCGCCGTGCATCCCCATCATGCCGAGGTTCATAGGATCCTTGGCAGGGAAGCAGCCGATGCCGAGCAGCGTCATCGCCACCGGAATATTCGCCGAGTGCACGAACTGATCGAACACTTTCATCGCGCCCGACATCATGATTCCGTGCCCGGCCAGAATCAGCGGCCGCTTCGCCGAGTTCAACATTTCGACCGCTCGATCAAACTCCGATTTGTCGTACTTTGGGCGTTGCCGTTTCACCGGCAATTTCGGCGCGGCTGCATCGAAGTTGTATTCGCACGTCGCCTGTTGCGCATCCTTCGTGATATCGACCAGCACTGGTCCTGGTCGTCCTGAACTGGCGATCACAAACGCTTCGCGGATCGTGCGCGCCACATCCTCTGCGCGAGTCACGACCACGTTGTGCTTGGTGATCGGCATGGTGATGCCCGTGATGTCGACTTCCTGAAACGCATCCGATCCAAGCAGCTTGCTGCTGACTTGGCCCGTGATGCAGACCACCGGCGACGAATCGAGCATCGCCGTCGCGATTCCCGTCACCATGTTGGTCGCGCCCGGTCCCGACGTCGCCATCGCCACGCCGACTCCGCCGCTCGCGCGCGCATACCCATCGGCCATGTGCGTCGCGCCCTGTTCGTGCCGCACCAAGACGTGGTGCAGCTTCGATTTTCCGAGCGCATCATAAATCGGCAGAATCGCGCCGCCCGGATACCCGAACACCGTCTTCGTGCCCAGCGCCGTCAACGTCTCGCAAACAATTTCCGCACCAGTCAGCTTCATAGAGTCCTCGCGTGCACACCGGAAGTGGAACCGCTATCCATCGAAGGAGTCGTCACCGCGCCGACCGCAGCCGACGACACCATCACCGCATATTTCGCCATCACGCCCGTCCGGAATCGCGGAGCCGGCGCTTTCCACGTCGCCATTCGCTTCTGAATCTCGGCATCGGTTAGCTTTACGTTGAGCGACCTCTTGCCGATGTCGAACTCGACGATGTCGCCGTCCGCAATCGCTGCGATCGGACCACCGTTCATTGCTTCGGGGGCTACGTGGCCCACCATCAAGCCGTGCGTCGCGCCGGAGAATCGGCCATCAGTGAGCAACGCAACTTGGTCACCGAGTCCTGCGCCGATCAGCGCGCTCGTTACCTGAAGCATTTCGCGCATTCCCGGCCCGCCCTTCGGCCCTTCGTAGCGAATCACAACGACGTCGCCTGCCTTGATCGTTCCATCGCCGACCGCAGCGAACGCCGCCTCTTCGTTATCGAAAACGCGCGCCGGCCCGCTGAACGTTGTGTAGTTATGTCCCGCGACTTTCAACACGCCGCCTTCCGGTGCGATATTGCCTTTCAAAATTACCAGTCCGCCCGTCGGCTTCAGCGGATTACTCAATTCGTGTACGACCTCTTGCTTCGGCGTTTCCTTCGCGGCATTCGCCTCTTCGCCCATCGTACGACCCGAAACTGTGATGCAGTCGCCGTTGAGCAATTTCGCTTCGAGCAGCCGCTTCGCTACGAGGGCTGCCCCGCCCGCGTTGTAAAGATCGACCGCGACGAATCGGCCGCCGGGCTTCAGATCGGCAAGAATCGGCGTCCGCGTGCTGATCCGGTCAAAATCATCAATCGTGAGAGGCACGCGAGCTTCGTTCGCGATTGCCAAAAGGTGCAGCACTGAGTTCGTCGAGCCGCCGGTCGCCGCCACCGCCGTAATCGCGTTTTCGATCGCAGCCTTCGTGATG
Organism: uncultured Acidobacteriota bacterium; assembly: GCA_963785605.1. Lineage (GTDB taxonomy): Bacteria > Acidobacteriota > Terriglobia > Acidiferrales > UBA7541 > Acidiferrum. Next base: position 791,174 of record CAWAWE010000002.1, read on the forward strand.
ATCTTCGACGGCGTAACATCCCGCCTCAAAAGATCCATCAGCATCTCGCCCGCACGATACCCCGCGTGGCCCTTTTCCTTGTTCGTCGCCGGAATACCCGAAAGCCCCATCGGCGCAATGCCCAAAAATTCTCCGACCAGTGCCATCGTGTTCGCAGTGAACTGCCCGCCGCATGCTCCCGCGCCCGGGCAAGCCGCTTTTTCAATCTCAGTCAGCTTTGCGTCTGAAATCTTCCCGCGCGCGTGCGAACCGATCGCCTCATACACGTCCTGAATCGTCACGTCGTGCCCGTCGACCTTCCCAGGCGCGATCGATCCGCCATACAGCACGATCGCAGGAATATTCAGCCGCGCCGCCGCCATAATCCCGCCCGGAATCGTCTTGTCGCACCCGACCAGGATAATGATCGCGTCGAACATATTCCCGCGCGTCACCAACTCGATCGAATCGCAAATGACCTCGCGGCTCACCAGGGAAGCGCGCATGCCATCCGTTCCCATCGTGATGCCGTCATTTATCGATACTGTGTTGAACTCCAGCGGCGCGCCGCCCGCCGCGCGAATCCCTTCCTTCACCTGTGCCGCCAGCTCGCGCAGGTGGTAGTTGCACGGCCCGATCTCGATCCAGGTATTCGCAACCCCGATCAGCGGCTTCTTGAAGTCTTCATCCTTCAAGCTGCACGCCCGCAGCATCGAGCGCGCTCCCGCCCGGTTCGGCCCATCGGTCAACGCATGACTTCTCGGCTTCGGCAAAGGCTCTGTCACTTCGTCATCTCCCAAGTCACTCCAACTCTTAACGACCACTCCGACCGACCGTCATCCTGAGGCCGCGTTAAGCGGCCGAAGGATCTCAGCGTTCACTTCAGGCACTCGCTTAATCGCCAACAACTCGCCCCCGAAAACAAAAAAGCCATCATCGCTTCGGATGATGGCTGAAAACTCGCTGCCTATTTGGCTAGGCCGCCATCATCCTGAACTTTCCCGTCGAATTACGGGCTGAATTCGTACGACTACGCGGGATACCTCGACCGTCTTAACGGCCGTGTTGGCTCGCGCGTGCGTGATGGCGTTGCAGGTCATGACAACGCCATGAATGTACAGGATGAGTTTCGGGAAGTCAATCAGTCAAATTAATAGTTGTCAGGAACAGCATAAATCTAGCTTATCGAAGGATTTCCGCTCGCAGCATGGTCAAGTCACTTCAAAACCGAGCAGGTTCATGTACGGGCGCGGCACCGCTGCGCCCTATGTCCGCAAGATCGATCCGGTTCAGTAACGTGGCGCATCGCACACTTTTCCATTTCCAGCGCATTCACTTCGCCGCAATCGTTCCCACCAACTCCAACTCGACTTCCACCACCGGATCCGCCTTCAAAATAAAATTGCTCGGGCTCTTCAGCCCCCACTCCACATACGGAATCTTCAGCGTCGCCTTCCCGCTCCAGCGATCTCCGTTAATCTCACCCGTCACGGGCACAGTGATCTCATGCTCGGCCCCGTGCAGCGCAAGCACCCCGTGCATTTGCGCCGACACCGCTCCGCTAGCAGGGAACTTCCCATCCACGCGGTTCGGCCGAAACACAACCTCGCCAAACCTCGCGCTCTCCAACACGTCCTTGTGCATTTTCTTGTCGCGACTCGAATCTCCGCTCTGTCCGGTCGTCGCATCCGCCACAATTTCGCCGCCAGCTTTTCCGTCAGGTTCAATTCGAATCGTCCCGCGCTTCAGCACAAAAGTCCCATGCACGGTGTGGATCGTCGTATCCAACGTATAGTTCACCTTGCTCTGCACCGGATCGACTGCCAACGACACCGCCTTCGCCGAAACCGCCGCCTGCGCCGCCGCAGCCTCGACATCAACGCAGCCAAGTCCACCCAACCCAAAAAATAAAACGAGCGCGACAACCGCAGGCAACAATTCGCGCACAGTGCGAACTCCTGTGTAGGGGCGGGCTTCAGCCCGCCCGCCGATTCGCTGCCACCGACCACGCCATTGTCGCAACATTCGAATTCCCATCATCTTCACGCCCCAACCAACTTCCACCCCAGCATCGCCCCAGTCACCGCCAGATGCGCCTGCGACTTCGCCCCCACATGCACCGCCAGCAATCGCGCAAACACTCTCGCATCCAACGCCATTGCCCGAATCGCCCGTTCCCGCAATCGCGGCCGCCCATCCAACATCAGCATCAATCGCGCCATTAACGCCGGACGCCGCGACAGCCGCCGGTGCGCCGCCTCATACCGCGACAAATCCCCGCGCTCCATCGCATCCGCCAACGCCATCGCCTGCCGAAACCCCAGCGCCAATCCTTCGCCCGTAATCGCATCCACGCTTCCCGAGGAATCTCCCACCAACGCAACGTTCCCACATACGACATGTCGCAACTTCCGCGTCATCGTAATTGCCCCGCGCTCACGTCCCGTCAACTCCGCTCGCCCGATACGCGCCGCCAACTCGGGAAACTCATCCGCCAGCGCTGCTTCATTCATCCCTCGTTCGCTCGAAAGCGTCGCCACGCAAATCTCATCCGCCCCCACCGGCGTGACATAAGCCTGCGCTCGCTCTCCCCAATGCACTTCCAGAAAATCCGTCCAAGGCCGCATCCGATAGTGCCACCGCACCGCGTATCGAAAATCCTCCGGCCGCTTTGCCGAAGCAGCAGCGAGTCCAGCCCATGACCGCACGCGCGACCCAATCCCATCCGCGCCAACAATCCATCGCGCCGGTACAAAAGTGCCTTCACCATGAGAGCCGCCCGCCAACGTCACACCATCCCGCGAAATCCCCGCCACCGGCGTATCCCACATCAACTCCACGCCGCAACTCACCGCCCGCTCAACCAACTTCGCGTGCAGCGCCACGCGCCGCATCCCCATCCCGCATTCGCCCGGGAATCGCGCAGCAACATCGCTCGACCTCCCGATAAATCGCACGCCGCGCATCGCCTGCCCATCGCTCGCGCTAACGCTGACGCCCAACTCCCGCAGCGCCGCAACCGTCTCCGGCATCAACCCTTCGCCGCATGCCTTCTCAATCGGCCACCGCGAGCCGTCCGCCACCACCACGCGAAAGCCTTTCTTCCGCGCAGCAATTGCAGCCGCAAGCCCAGCCGGGCCTCCGCCGATCACAAACACGTCAGTTTGCTCGATCATTCCGTCTCTCGTCTGGATCGCGCACCACGCACCCTGTTGCGTCGTGCACGAATGTATGTCCGGGTCGCTCTCACGCCGGACTTCGAACCATTCACAATCAATACGCACACCGGGCGTCCCTGGATTACGCCCCCGCGCACCACTACTTAAGATGCAGTCTGCTTGCACCCCGCTACCTCGAATCCCATCAACACCATGTCAAATGGATGTCCCAAATATGCCGAGAGCCGAGTAAGTCGCGGCCGGCAAGACTGAAATTTCGTGCGAGTAACGACCAGGGAGGGAACCACAAAACGCCAAAGCAAGCCGTCGCTACTCCTCCGGCTCCTGCGTCACAATATGCACATCCACCGCCGGCGACTCCCTCAAAAACCGATGCACCGCCGACAAATAAAGATACTTCCGCCAGTCATGCACCGGCGCCCGTCCAAATATCACCTGCGTAATATGTTTCGACCTCACAAAATCCGCCACCGAATCCGCTACGCTCCGCCCCTTCAACCGCACCACCTTCGCGCCCAGATTCTCCGCAAATTTCAGATTCGCCGCCAGCGCGTTCACATTTGTTTCCTTCGGACCAAACTCCCGGTCCACATGCACCACATACAACTCCGCGTCCATGCGCCGCGCCATGCGCGCGCTCCGCGCAATCAAATATTGCCCCGTCGGATTCGCCGACACGCATACCGCCATCCGCTCTCGCACGCCCCAATTCTTGCGGATGTCCTGGTCCTCCATGTACGTCTCGAGGCTGCGATCCACCTGCTCCGCAACCTGCCGCAGCGCCAGTTCGCGCAGCGCAATTAAATTTCCGCGCCGGAAAAAATTCTTCAGCGACCGCTCGACCTTCTCTGTCGAATAAACATCCCCGCGCTTCATCCGGTTTTGCAGCGCCTCCGGCGTCAAATCCACCATCACCGTCTCCGACGCCGTCAGCGGCACCCAATCCGGCACCGTCTCGCGCACGACAATCCCCGTGATCGACCGCACGCTCGGCGCAAGGCTCTCGATGTGCTGAATATTCAGCGTGGAGACCACATCGATATTCGCCGCTAAAATCTCCTGCACATCCTCATACCGCTTCCGGTGTTTGCTCCCCGGAATATTCGTGTGCGCCAGTTCATCCACCAACACCACCGCGGGTTTCCGCGCGATGATCGCGTCAACATCCATCTCTTCGAAAACCGTGCCCTTGTACTCCATCTTCTTTCGCGGCACGAATTCCATCCCGCAAATCAATTCCTCAATCCCTTTGCGCCCGTGCGTTTCCACCACCCCGATCACCACATCTTCGCCGCGGCTCCTCCGCCGAATCGCCTCGCTCAGCATGCTGAACGTTTTTCCCACGCCTGGCGCATACCCCAAAAACAGCTTAAAAACTCCGCGCGTCTTCGCGGATGGGGAAGCGACTTCCAGCCAATCTTCAGGCTTTTTCGGCACGCTCTCTACTCTCCAGCTCCGAATGCTTACGAAAAACTTACGCTACATACTTAAGATAGAATGGATGTGACCGAATGTGCGTCTTGCAGGCCCAATCGGTCCCGTCAAATTCAATTTCAAATTCGACGGGTGTGGAACTCTCAACTCTCATGCAGCGATTCCTCGGTGGACGAGTCGTCGGTTTCTTCGCGTCGGTTCTTCTCACCGTCGGCGTCACCTACGTCTACGTCCGCCTCTTCCACGTAAACCACACCACCGTCGCTCTCTCGTTTCTTCTCGCAATTTTAGCAGTTTCAGCCGTCTGGGGCATGGCCGTCTCCATCTTCATGTCGATTCTCGCCATGCTCTCGCTCAACTATTTCTTTCTCCCTCCCGTCGGCATGTTCACCATCGCCGACCCGCAAAATTGGGTTGCGCTCTTCGTCTTCCTACTTGTCTCGATCACCGGCAGCCAGCTCTCCAATCGCATCCGCCTCGAAGCCGACGAATCCAATCAGCGCCGCCGCGAAGTCGAGCGTCTCTATCGTTTCAGCCGCAAACTCCTCGGCGAAGGCAACGTCATCCAACTCATGAACGCCATCCCCAACTACATCGTCGAATCCTTCGAAACCGGCGCCGCAGAACTCTTCCTCCCCCAAAAAGACAAATTTTATCGCTCCGGCTTTGGCGATGCCCAGCTCGATGAATCACAAATGAAAGCCGCCTTCGTCAACGACGAAATCTCCATGGACCAGGAAGCCGGCGTCTACTTCCTTCCGATTCGCCTCGGCGTCCGCCCCATCGGCAGCCTCGGCATCTCCGGCTCTCTACTCTCGCGCCAGTCCGTCGAAGCCGTCAGCTCGCTCGTCGCCATCGCCATCGAGCGCGCCCGCGCCGTCGAACAACTCGGCCAGACCGAAGCCGAGCGCCAGGGCGAACGCCTCAAATCCGCTCTGCTCGACTCGATCACTCACGACTTCCGCACGCCGCTCACCTCCATGAAAGCCGCCGTCAGCAGCCTGCTCACCTCCGAATATCCCGACCCGGCGCAGCGCAAAGAACTCCTCACGATCATCGACGAAGAGTGCGATCGCCTGAATCATCTCGTCGAAGAAGCCGGCGAAATGGCCAAGCTCGAAGCAGGCGAAGTCGAACTCGAACTCGAACCCACCAAAATCTCCGACATCGTCAAAGCCTCGCTCGCCCACTCCAAGACGTCGCTCGCCTGCCGCGAAATCGTCGTTAAAATCGACGATAATCTCCCTGCCGTCACCGCCGATCTCGAGCGCGTCAAGGAAGCCGTCGTCCAGTTCATCGACAACGCCAATCTCTATTCGCCAAAAGACCAGCCCATTACCATCTCTGCCGAACAAACCGGCGACACCGTCACTACCAGCGTCGCCGACCGCGGTCCCGGCATCGAAGACTTCGAGCAAACTATGATTTTCGACAAATTTTATCGCGGCAAAGATCAGCGCTACTTGGTCCGTGGCACCGGCATGGGTTTGCCGATCGCCAAAGCCATCATCGCAGCCCATAAGGGAACCGTCAGCGTCACCAGCCAGCTCGGCCACGGCTCCGTTTTTTCTTTCACTCTGCCCATCGCAAAGCCATTCGATCGGCCGCCGTCGCAAACTCAATCGCAGTCACCGCCTCAAGAAACTCGCGATGCCGCGGCGCACGAGAACACGCCACAAGAGGAAACCCGATGAGCGGCGAGAATATCCTGGTCATCGATGACGAACCCCAAATCCGCCGCGTCATGCGCACCACGCTCTCCAGCCAAGGCTACGTTATCTCCGAAGCCATGACCGGCGAAGAAGGCGTGGACGCCGTCCGCAAAAACAAACCCGACCTCGTCTTGCTCGACATGAACATGCCCGGCATCGGCGGCCTCGAAGCCTGCAAAGAAATTCGCCAATCCACCGACGCGCCGATCATCATGCTCACCGTGCGCAACGCCGAACGTGACAAGGTCGCCGCTCTCGACGCCGGCGCCGACGACTACGTCGTAAAACCCTTCGGCATCGAAGAACTCCTCGCGCGCGTCCGCTCCGCGCTCCGCCGTTACGCGCCCGGCGACGCCGTCGCCCCATTCATCACCAAAGAAATCTCCATCGACTTCGAAGCCCGCACTGTCACCGTCCGCGGCAACGACGTCCACCTCACGCCAAAAGAATTCGACGTCCTAAAACTCCTCGTCGCCAACCAAGGCAAGCCGCTCACCCACCGCCGCCTACTGCAAGCCGTCTGGGGCCCCGACTACGGCGAAGAAACCGAAAACCTCCGCGTCGTCATCAACCAGCTCCGCAAAAAGATCGAAGCCGACCCCGCCAAGCCCAAATACATCCTCACCGAACCTTGGATCGGCTACCGCTTCCAACCCACCCGCCCGACTTCCGCCAAACCCCCACTCCGCAAATCCTCCTAACCTCCACTCCCTAGCTAACTTCTAACCTTCACTTCCCAATTAAAAGTCGTGTCATCCTGAGCGAAGCGAAAGATCTCAGCCACAACCCCACCACAATCTCAACGACAACCACCGGTAGCGCCGGCTTCCCGCCGGCGTTTTTCTCCCACTCCTTTCTCCCTTCCGTCCTCCGCGCCCTCTGCGAACTCTGTGGTGAATCCTCCTCTCCCTTTCCAACCTCACCGGCCGATCAAACCCAAAATCCCCATGCTATACTCCGCCCCCAACGGCGCCCGTGACGCATCACCAGTCCCGCGCCAGCACAGCCGCAAACGCACCACCACGCGCCCAATTTTGCCGACGACCCCATGAAACCCGGCTCCCGCATCGGCCCATTCGAGATCGTCGCCGCTCTCGGCTCCGGCGGCATGGGCGAGGTCTACCACGCTCTCGACACCCGCCTCGAACGCGGCGTCGCCATCAAAATCCTCCCCGCCGAATTTTCCACCCACACCGAGCGCCTCCTCCGTTTCGAACAGGAAGCCAAGTCCGCCTCCGCTCTCAACCACCCCAACATCGTCACCATTTACGAACTCGGCCGCGACGGTGCAAGCCACTACATCGCCATGGAGCTCGTCGCCGGAAAAACGCTCCGCGAATTGATGAAGTCCGGCTTGCTCCCCATCCGCCAGATTCTCGACATCGCCACACAAGTCGCCGAGGGCCTCACCAAAGCGCACGATGCCGGTATCACTCACCGCGATCTGAAACCAGAAAATCTCATGGTCACCGAAGACGGCCTCGTCAAAATTCTCGACTTCGGTCTCGCCAAACTGATCGACCCAGGCTCCGGTTCAGCCACCAACACGCATCTCTCGTCCGACACCACTTCGCTCACCTCGCCCGGCGTCGTCGTCGGCACCATCAACTACATGTCTCCCGAGCAAGCCGAAGGCACGCGCACCGATTTTCGCGCCGACCAATTCGCGCTCGGTCTCGTCCTCTATGAACTTGTAACCGGCCGCCGCCCATTTCTTCGCCGTACGGCCGCCGAAACGCTCGTCGCCATCATGCGCGATCCGCACGAGCCGATCGTCGCCGCCCAGCGCGATGCTCCAGCGCCGTTCTGCTGGGCCATCGAGCGATGCCTGCAAAAAGATCCTTCGAGTCGCTTCGCCGCAACCCGCGAACTCGCCCGCGAACTCAGCGCCATTCGCGATTGCTTTCAGGAATCTCCCGCGCGCCAGCCTGAAATTCGTCCCGCATCTCTTCCGGTCGCGCGCAACGGTTTCGTCGGCCGCGAAAGGGAAGCCGAGGCCGTGCGCGAACTTCTTTCTCGCGCCGACGTTCGCTTGGTAACCATCACCGGCCCCGGCGGCATCGGAAAAACGCGTCTCACCGTCGAAGTCGCCGGCGGACTAGCCGACCGCTTTCCGGGCGGTGTTCATTTCGTGCAACTCTCGCCGCTCACCGATCCCAATTCGATTCCGTCCGCAATCGTCCAGGCTCTTGGCATCCGCGAGATCGGCGAACAGTCTGCCTTCGACGTCCTCAAGAAATATTTGAAGGAATACGTTCGCAATCCGACTTTGCTCGTTCTCGACAACTTCGAGCACCTTCTTTCCGCGGCGTCGCTCGTCTCGCAACTCCTCACCGTCAACGCGAATCTCAAAATGTTGGTCACCAGTCGCGCCGCGCTTCATATCTACGGCGAGCACGATTTTCCGGTTCCTCCGCTAAATCTGCCCGATGCGAAGTCGCTCCCGTCCCTCGACGCGCTCGCGCGATACTCCGGCGTCGCGCTCTTTGTGCAGCGCGCCAGCGCCGCAAAACCCGGCTTCGAACTAACGCAGGAAAACGCCGCCGCCGTTGCCGAAATTTGCACTCGTCTCGATGGCCTTCCGCTCGCGATCGAGCTCGCCGCCGCTCGCGTCAAAGTTCTCTCACCCGCTTCCTTGCTGGCCCGCCTCGCCAGCAGGCTCCAACTCCTAACCGGCGGAGCCAAGGACCTTCCCGCGCGCCAGCAAACGCTCCGCGCCGCGATGGACTGGAGCTACGATCTCCTGAATCCCGCTGAGCAAAAATTATTCCGCCGCCTCTCAGTCTTCGTGGGCGGATGCAATCTCGAAGGCGTCGAGGCAGTCTGCGACGCGAAAGCCGATCTCGAAATCGATCTGCTCGACGGCATGGCTTCGGTCGTAGATAAAAGCCTCGTCCGGCAGGTCGAAGAATCCACAGGCGAATCCCGCTTCCTCATGCTCGAAACGATTCGCGAATATGCAGTCGAAAAGCTCCGCGAGAGCGGCGAAGAACCATATACACGCCGCGCTCACGCCGCGTACTGCCTCGTTCTCGCCGAAGAAGATTCCGGCTCGCAGGAAAATCCAAGGAATGCGACCGACCGCTTCGAATCGGAATACACCAATTTCCGGTCCGCTCTCGAATGGCTCACCGAGACCGGCGACGCTGCCTGGGCGTTGCGCCTCGGCACCGATCTGTTTCATTTCTGGGAGAATCGCGAATACCTGGCGGAAGGCCGCGACAAACTGATTCGTGCTTTAAATCTGCCATCAGCCGCGGCTCCCACCAAAGCGCGCATGAGAGCGCTCTTTGCCGCCGGCATCCTCGCAAGCGGCCAGCGCGACTATGCCGTCGCCGAAAAATACGTCGGCGAAAGTATCGAACTCGCGCGTCAATTCGGCGATCAAGCGGGACTCGCCGTTGGTTACAACGCTCTCGCGGTTTTGCGCAAGGAGCAGTTGGACTTGGCCGGCGCCCGCAAACTATTCGACCAGACCCTGACGATTTGGCGTGAGCTCAACGATCAAAAGGGAATTGCCCAGACGCTCAGTAACCTTGCCAGCGTCGCCAAGCTCGAAGGCGATTACGAACGATCGCGAACTCTCTACGCCGAATGCCTCGACACATTCCGCGCGCTCGGCGATCGCGAAGGCGTCGCCTGGTCGCTCAACTATCAAGGCGATGTTGCCCGCGAACAAGGAGACGCTGCTGGCGCGCGCTCTCTTTACGAACGATCTCTCGCGATGTTTCACGCGCTCGATGATCGCTGGGGAATCGCCGGCACGCTCGCCGATCTCGGCGGCCTCGCGCGACAGCAAAAGGATTATTCGACCGCCCACTCGCTCTATCGCGAAAGCATCACGCTGTTCCGCGAGATGCAGCACAAGCGTGGCATCGCACGCCTGCTCGAATGTTTCGCGTGTACCGCGGCCGCCCAAGAAAATTCCGAACGCTCGCTGCGTTTGGCCGGAGCCGCCGCCGCGCTCCGCCAAAACATCGGCGCCCCGCTTCCGCCGCCCGACCAGCTACGAATCGAAAATGAAATCGAGCCCGCCCGCGCCGCGATGGGCAACGCAGCTTCCTCCGCTGCCTGGCGCTCCGGCTGGGCCTTGCCCCTCGACATAGCTATAGACGAAGCCTTGGCAGGCTCAGTCGCCGCTGCGCCCAACTAATTCGTGCGCCGAATGCGGGGTTGAATCTCGTGCAGGGGCACGCTTCAGCGCGCCCTCGATCCCCGCCACAGTTGATCCAACACGCAAGTCTGATCGCCGGCAGCGACCTAGCTTTGTGTTTTTTGTTTGGTCTGCAAAACCGAGAGGTGTGCTATTCCGCGCAGGTCGCGTCAAGCAATCGGCGCACTGCGGAAATGCGATTGGCGGGAATGCCGGCGCGCTTCGCGTGCTCGCGAATCACCGATTCGTCCGACGCCAGGTACACGCAATAAACCTTATCGCCGGTCACATAACTGTGCAGCCATTGAATTTCGTGGCCAAGGCTGCGTATCGCAGCCACCGATCGTTGCGACATCTCTTTGACTTGAGCGTCGGTCAGATCGCCAACTCCAGGCACGTCGCGTTCGATTACAAATTTAGGCATAGTCAGCTTCCGACTGAGCGATGCGGAACTCAGCAGGTGGATGCTAGCACGCGCTCCTCGAAACGTTCAATCCACTCACGGTGATCTTCTAAAAAAAGCGCCGAAGGAAGAGTGGGTGTCTCTTCCTTCGGCGTCGCGCCCCTCAGATCGTCCTTACGTTACTCGACGAGCGCATTTTCGGGCGTGCACTCCCGAAACATCAATCGGCGGCAGTTCACCGTCAGTCGATCTCCGTGCTCGGCGTCTTGAACGTCACCCGCTTCGCCGCCGTCGTGCCCTTGATCACTGGCCCAGCATTGCCGCTCGGATCGAATTGGCTGAACACGAAATGCCCGCTGTACGACTTTCCATCCGCCGACACCGTATTTTCCTCGTCAACCGTAAACGTCGCCGCCACCACAAAATTGCCCGGAGTCTTTGGATCCGGACCCCAAATGATTCCGATATGGTGCAGCTTCACGCTGCGGCCGCCCGTCTGTTTCCAGACTCCGTAACAAATGTCTCCGCCGATGGGCGGCAGCACCGCGTTTTCGAATTCAATGCCGTCCGCGTGCCACATCTTGAACGTCTGGTTGAACGGCGAGCCATCGCTTTGGGTATATACGACATGCCACAGCCCCACGATCGACGGCTGCCAATTGCCTTCGTCCTGATGCTCCATCCACGGCATCGCCGGCGCGCCGTCCTTGGACTGGTTGCACGCCTGTGCGCTGCCGGCTCCGGCAAACATCGCCGCCACGAGCAGTGCCAGCACCGCCCCGAGCCTCCAAACATTTACCGCCGAACTGTCGCACTTTCGAATCGTCTTCATCTTTCTCTCCTTCGACTTTGCCTGGGAACTTGGCTCCACGTTCTTGCCTATTCACCTCTGAGCTGGGCTTCACCGTCAGCGCACGCCACATGTGAACGTGAGCTGAATTTTTCCGAGGGTGATGCTCGCGACGACGGTGAAGTTGAGCGCACAGTGCCAACACATCCGCAAAGTGGCAATGCTCCCGAGGTTGTTTTTGCATCCATTCCGCATCATCACTGAAATGCTTGAGAGCAATAGGGTTAACCGCCTGTTACAGGCCATTTTCGTTGACCCAAACCTGCGCTTTTGCTAGCATCGCCGCCGTTCCCAGCTGCGAAAGCCCCACCAGGAAAGACCAATGCCTTCTCCGGCGCGCCCCCAGGCACACCCTTCACCCACCGATGAACAGCTCATCCGCTTCGATCGGTATCAGGTTGACGCACGCTCCGGCGAATTACGCAAAGAAGGCCGCAAGGTCCGCCTCCAAGCTCAACCTTTTCAACTCCTTGTCCTGCTCCTCCAAAACGCTGGCCGGGTCGTAACCCGCGAAGACGTCCGGCGCGAACTTTGGCCCGGCGACACCTTTATCGACTTCGACCACGGCCTCGCCGCCGCCGTGAACAAGATTCGCGACGCTCTCTGCGATTCCGCCGAAAAACCCAAATTCATCGAAACGCTCCCGCGACGCGGCTACCGTTTCATCGGCACACTCGAACCCGACCCTCCCGTCGAAATCCGCGCGCGGCTTGAGGAAGTACCGTCGCGAGAACTTCCACCGCGCGAAGCGAAAGTAGAAACCGAGTCCGCCGAGACTTCCCCTGCTTTGCGGGCCAGCACGACCCGATCTTGGGCGCTCGGTGCCGCGCTCATGCTTTTAGGCGCTGGCGTCGCAATCGCTCTCGTCCTCCTGCTCGGCCAAAAAAGGCCCGAGCTGCCTCCTCAGGAATGGACCGTCAGCCAGTTCACCTCCTACCCGGGAGTCACCAACGCGCCGGCATTCTCGCCGGACGGATCGCGAATCGCTTTCGGCTGGGACAGCAAAGACAGCAACAACTTCGATCTCTACGTGAAAGCTCTCCGGGGAGAAGCGCTACTCCGTCTTACCCATCACCCCTCGACTTATATCGCCGCCGCATGGTCCCCCGACGGAACTCAAATCGCCTTCATGCGCCTCGCTGGTTCAGATACAGGCCTCTACGTTATTTCGGCGCTGGGCGGCGCTGAACAAAAGCTTGTCGCGACAAGCACCCCGTACGACGTAGCCGCCCCAATCAGTTGGTCGCCCGACGGCAAATCGATCGCCTACAGCAATCAGATCGACGGAAATGACGGCGATCGCATGTTTTTATACTCAATGGAAACCCGCGAGAGTCGGCTCTTCTACCACGATCCCGCGTGCAGACATGAAGCGGAACTGACATTTTCAAACGACGGCAAACAAGTCGCCTGGTACTGCGTCAGGCGCTTGGACGCACTCGATTTAATGGTCGGAGATCCGGACGGACGAACGCGGCGCTTCGTGCGAACGATGAAACTCTTGCCGGTCGGGCTCAGTTGGTCGTACGACGACAAGAAAATCGTCATGCCCCAGGTTGGTGCCGATGAGAGCAGGCTTTACGAAGTGGATCTCAATAACGGCGACATGAAGTTAACGCCAGCCGGCCTCGGTGAGCGCCACGGCCTCTGGGCGACGGTTTCGGCAAAGACCCGCGCAATGGCGTGGGACGCATACCGATACCACATCGACTTGTTTCGCAAAGATTTGAAAAATCCGTCGAAGCCAATCGAGCCCATCCTCGAATCGTCCAAAGACGAAAACCAGGCGAGTTACTCGCCCGATGGCACGCACGTGGCTTTCGATTCGAACCGCTCAGGAATCTGGAGTGTTTGGCTCGGCGATGCGGACGGCAGCAATCTCACCCAAATCTCGCGCGATGTTGCTGGATATCCAAGATGGTCGCCGGACTCCCGGTGGATCGCGTATCAACAGTCCGACGGCGATGAAGGGGCTGTTTACGTCGCGGATATCAATGAAAGGGTGGGACGCAAACTCAAGACCTCTGAGGCGAACGTCGGTGCGCCATTCTGGTCGCCGGATGGAAAGTGGTTGTACTTCGAAGATTACAGTTCGTTTCGTCGCAAGTTCTATCGCTGCTCGCTGGATTGCAACGCCAACGAGACCCTCGCCCGTGACGGTCCGAAAGCGTTCAATTTACAGATGTCCGCCGACGGCAGATATTGGTATTACATTCGGGGCGACGAAACGGATCGCAAACTTTTTCGAGAATCATTCGCCGACGGGCACATTGGCCAGACCGAGGAAGTCGCGGGAATGCCGATTCTGGCTGACGAGTATTCTTTCTTCCTCGGAACAAGCGGAATTTATTTCGTGGCGAACGACAAACCGAAGACGCTGTCGTATTTGGATTTCAGCACGCGCAAGTCGAGGAATTTATTGACGACCGAAAAAAATATCGGCAGTGGCTTTTGGATTTCGCGCGACGAACGAACCGCGCTGCTCCCTCAATCCTTCGACAATCATCAAGACATCATGCTCGCCGAGCCCAAGCGATGACCGAATGGAACGCCGCGGAGTATGCGCGCCTCTCCGCGTTGCAAGCCGCGATGGCGAAAGAAGTGTTGGACCTGCTGCGCCCGAAGCTGCGCGGGGATGAGCGCGTCCTCGACGTCGGCTGCGGCAACGGCAAAGTGACTCGCGAAATCGCGGCGATGCTCCGAAAGGGAAGCGTCGTCGGCGTCGATGCCTCAGAAAAAATGGTGAAGTTTGCCCGCGCCGCGGTCCCGAACGACGCGACCTCCCCTGCTCCGACGAATGTGATTTTCGAGGCCATGGACGCGCGCAAGCTCACCTTTGAAATGGCGTTCGATCTCGTCGTCTCTTTCAACGCACTGCACTGGATCGCGGAGAAAGAGCAGGAGTCTGTGCTGCGCGGAGTTTATGCGGCGTTGAAGCCAAACGGTCTGGCGCGATTACGTATGGTTCCTCGCGGCGCCCGCAAAAGTCTCGAAGATGTGAATGAAGAGACCGCTCGGTCTCCGCGATGGGAAAAGTTCTTCGTTGGAATTCGTGATCCGTATCTACACATGACCGCGGAATCGTATTCCGTCCTCACCGAACAGTGCGGTTTTCAAGTTGAAAGCGTCCGAGCGAAAGATCACGCCTGGGATTTCGGCTCGCCTGCCGCGTTCGCTGCATTCGCCTCGGTCACTTTTGTGGAGTGGCTGCAACATATTCCCGAACCCGATCACTCCGAGTTCATCGCGGACGCCCTCTCCCGGTACAAGCCCGTCGCCGGCGACGACCATACCTTCCGCTACTACCAAATGGATATCACCGCTCGCCGCCCATAGTCGATTGTGCTTCGCCTTGTGCACTCCGCCACTTACTTGCCGCTTCCCGACATCGGGTGCGTTGCGTCCAGTTCGAGGTTGAGTTCAAGGACGCGGACGCGCGGTTCGCCGAGGAAGCCAAACTGGCGAGCGAGCGTGTGCTTTGCAACGAGTTGACGGACCTCGGACGGGGAGATGTTGCGGTCCTTTGCGACACGCGCGATCTGGAATTCGGCGGCGGCGGGGGAAATCTCGGGGTCGAGGCCGGAACCGGACGCGGTTACGAGATCGACGGGAATTGGAGCGTTCGGATTTTCAGCGTGGAACTTAGCGGCATCGGATTTGATGCGGTCGAGCAGTTGGTGATTCGTGGGCGCAAGATTCGATGCCGGAGGATTGGGAGGCGTCGTAGCCCGTTCCTGCCGATGAGGGCCGCGAATGAAAATAGCCCGGGCCTGAAAATGTTTGGCCGATGAGCTCGGAGCCGACGACCTGGCCGTTTTTCTCGATCAGGCTGCCGTTCGCTTGGTGCGGAAAGAAGATCTGCGCGATGGCCGTAACGGCGAGCGGATACAGAAGGCCGAAGATGATGGTCGTTGCGAGGGTGATGAGAACCGAAACGCGGAGATTGGCAACGAGTGACGACGTTCGGGATTTTGTCGCTTCAGCCGGAGCGGATGGAATCGCCGGTGTTAGGTTCGGCGCGGTGCCGATTGTGATTTTAGGTTCGAGTGTGTGCGTGGACATTTTGATTACGCCTCGTTACGCGAAGTGAAGATACGTGATGAGCATGTCGATCAGCTTGATGCCAATAAATGGAGCTACGAGTCCGCCGAGGCCATAGACCAAAAGATTCTGGCGGAGCAACGCTGCTGCGCCCGCTGGACGGTACTTCACGCCGCGTAGCGCAAGTGGAATCAACGCGATGATGATCACGGCGTTGAAGATGACCGCGGATAGAATCGCGGACTGCGGCGTCGCCAGATGCATCACATTGAGAACGTTGAGCACCGGGAATGCGCCGGCGAACATTGCGGGGATGATCGCGAAGTATTTCGCGACGTCGTTGGCTACAGAGAACGTGGTGAGCGCACCGCGCGTGATCAGAAGCTGCTTGCCGATCTCGACGATTTCGATGAGCTTGGTCGGGTTGGAATCGAGATCGACCATGTTGCCGGCTTCTTTTGCCGCTTGTGTGCCGGTGTTCATCGCGACGCCGACGTCGGCTTGAGCGAGCGCAGGAGCGTCGTTCGTGCCGTCGCCGGTCATCGCGACGAGTTTTCCTTTTGCTTGTTCGCGCTTGATGAGCGCCATCTTGTCTTCGGGTCTTGCTTCCGCGAGGAAATCGTCAACGCCGGCCTGGCGCGCGATCGCCGCAGCGGTCAGCGGATTGTCGCCGGTGATCATCATCGTGCGAATGCCCATGGCGCGGAGATGATCGAACCGCTCGCGCATCCCACCTTTCACGACGTCGGTCAGCGCAACGACTCCGAGGACTTGGCCGTTTTCAGCAACGAGCAGCGGAGTTCCGCCGGAATTCGCGATATCGGCAACGATCTTCTGCATCTGCTCGGGTATTTTGTTGCCACGCTCGGCAACGTACTTCGTGATCGCGTCGGGCGAGCCTTTGCGGATTTGCGTGCCGTCGAGATCGACGCCCGACATGCGCGTCTGCGCGGAGAAGGGAATGAACGTCGGATTCAGATTGCTGAGTTCGCGCCCGCGCAATCCATATTTTTCTTTCACGAGGACAACGATCGAGCGGCCTTCCGGTGTTTCGTCCGCGAGCGAAGCGAGTTGCGCAGCGTTGGCGAGTTCGGATTCCGCGATTCCAGGACACGCATGCAGCATCGTCGCCTGGCGATTGCCGAGCGTGATCGTTCCCGTTTTGTCGAGCAGCAGAACATCCACGTCGCCGGAAGCTTCGACCGCGCGGCCCGACATGGCGATGACGTTGCGCTGAATCATCCGATCCATGCCCGCGATGCCGATCGCGGAGAGCAATCCACCGATCGTGGTCGGAATCAGGCAGACGAGCAGCGACACGAGGACGAAGATCGTTTGCGGCGCGCCGGAATAGACAGCGAACGGCTGCAATGTCACAACCGCGAGGAGAAAGATGATCGTCAGGCCCGCCAGAAGAATGTTCAGCGCGATTTCATTCGGAGTCTTCTGACGCGCGGCGCCTTCGACGAGCTTGATCATGCGGTCTAAAAAAGTTTCACCGGGATTCGACGTGATGCGTACGTGGATCGAATCGGAGAGCACGCGCGTGCCGCCGGTGACGGCGCTGCGGTCGCCGCCAGACTCGCGAATCACGGGAGCGGATTCGCCGGTGATCGCGGATTCGTCCACGCTGGCGACGCCTTCGCAGACTTCGCCATCGCCGGGAACGAACTCGCCCGCAACGACCACGACTACATCGCCAGTGCGGAGTTTTGAACTGGCGCAAACTTCGGTTGTTCCGTCAGAGCGTAGCTTATTGGCTTGGGTCTCGGCGCGCGCTTTGCGCAGCGTGTCAGCCTGCGCTTTGCCCCGGCCCTCGGCCATCGCTTCGGCGAAGTTTGCGAAGAGCACGGTGAACCACAACCACAAAGTGATCTGGAGACCAAAGCTGAAGAGTCCCGTGTGGCGCGCGGTATCGATGACAAGTTCGATCGTCGTGAGCACGGCGCCGACTTCGACCACGAACATCACGGGGTTTTTCACCATCAAGCGAGGATGAAGCTTGCGGAAGGAATCTCCGATGGCGCGGATGACGATCGCTTTGTCGGCAAGCGGCTTGGGTTTCGATTGGGCGGTGCTATCCATGGGCATTAAAAGGTTCTCCCGGCGTTCATCAAAAGGTGCTCGAGGATTGGACCGAGGCTCAGAGCAGGGAAGAAAGTGAGCGCGCCGACGATCACGATGGTGGAGACGAGGAGCGTGGCGAAGAGCGGGCCTGTGACGGGAAAAGTGCCGAGTGAAGCCGGTGTTGTTTTCTTTCCGGCCAGATTGCCGGCGATGGCGAGAATCGGAATTACAACGAAGAAGCGGCCGAGCAGCATGGCGATTCCGGTAAGCGAGTTGTACCAAGGCGTGTTCGCGCTGATGCCGGCGAATGCGGAGCCGTTGTTGCCGACCGACGAAGTGAAGGCGTAGAGGATCTGTGAAAGACCGTGTGGACCAGGATTCGAGATTCCGGCGAGGCCGGGTTTCGCGACCACGGCGATCGCGCTGAAAATCAGGATTGTGAGCGAGGCGGCGAGAACGCTGAGCATCGCCATTTTTACGTCGAAGACTTCGATTTTCTTGCCGAGGTATTCCGGCGTGCGGCCGACCATCAATCCCGCGATGAACACGGCAAGAATTACGAAGACGATCATTCCGTAGAGTCCTGAGCCGACTCCGCCGAAGATCACTTCGCCGAGCATGATGTTGAGCAACGGGACCATGCCGCCGAGCGGGGTGAAGGAATCGTGCATGGAGTTGACGGCGCCGCAACTGGCGTCGGTCGTGACCGTAGCGAAGAGTGCGGAGTTGGCGACGCCAAAGCGGGTTTCCTTGCCTTCCATGTTTCCGCCGGCTTGCTGCATGCTTGCGGATTGATCGATCGCAAAAACCGAAGAGGGAGCCGCGGTTGAAGTTGACGCTTGGGCAAGCTGGGGCGCAGCGTGCTGCGCCCCTACACTGTTAGCGCCGGAGCTGGCAGTTGCGAGCGACTCGATTTGAGGATTGCCGCGCGATTCGGCTGCGTAGGCTGCGGAAACACCGACGAGGAAGAGAGCCGCCATCGCGGACCAGACGGCCCACCCGTGGCGGGGCGAACCGGTCATGCGGCCGAGCGTGTAGGTGAGTCCGCTGGGAATCGCGAAGATCAAAATCATTTCGAGGAAATTCGTGAACGGGGTCGGATTCTCGAACGGATGCGCGCTGTTGGTGTTGAAGAAGCCGCCGCCGTTGGTGCCAAACATCTTGATGGCTTCCTGCGAGGCGACAGGGCCGACAGCGATGGTTTGCTGCGTGACGGTCTGCGTCGTGGTTTTGCCATCCGAGCCTTGCGTTTCGACTGTTTGTGGTTCGACGAGTTGCGCCGTCGCGTAAGGCTTGAAATTCTGCACGACACCTTGCGATACAAGAGCGAGGGCGACGACAAAGCTGATCGGCAACAGGACCCACAAGAACGAGCGCGTGAGATCGACCCAGAAATTGCCGATTGTTTTCATTTCGCGGCGGGCGATGCCGCGAATCAGCGCGATGGCAAGTGCGATGCCGACTGCGGCGGAGGCGAAGTTGTGATACGCGAGGCCGGCCATCTGGGTGAGATAGCTCATCGTCGTTTCTGGAACGTAGGATTGCCAGTTTGTGTTTGTGGTGAATGCGGTTGCGGTGTTCCACGCGAGATCGGGTGCGACGCTGGCGAGTTTTTGCGGGTTGAATCCGAAAATGTGTTGGGTGCGCTCGATCGCGTAGAGAAGGAGCATCGAAACGGCGCTGAAGAGGAGCATCGCGGTGCCGTATTCGGTCCAGTGCATTTCGCGGTCTTCGTGGACGCCGCAGATTTTGTAGAGCAGGCGTTCGACCGGGCGAAGAACGAAATCGAGGAGCGTTTTTTCGCGATTGAAAACTCGCGCCATGAACGCGCCGAGAGGTTTCGTGATCGCGAAGATGACGGCGAGGAAAAGGAGGATTTGGAGCCAACCGTTTGTGGTCATGGTCAGAAGTCTTCGGCGCGAAGCAGGGCTACGAGCAGGTAGCCGAAAAGGGCGATAGTGACGGCGATGAGGGTGATGTTTTCGAGCATTTATTTGAGCCGTTCGCAGGCGCGGAGATAAAGAATCGCGGCGGCGAAGAAGACGAGCGTTGCGACGATGAAAATGGTGTCGTTCACATGTCGAGAGTAGAGCGGGCGTGCTTAGGAAGTGGTCAGCGGTGGATAAGGATTTCGTTAGAGAGGAGGAGAGGCGAAGTAATGAGGCAACGAGGTAATGAAGTAATGATGAAATTCGGGTGCGGGCTGGGTTGGCAGGCAGGTTCGCGGGGGAGTGGGGTTCCAAAATGGGACGGAGGGGGGTATACCCCCGTATGTTTTTTGAAGTGTGGGGAAGTGACCTGGAATCAATGGGTTGAGGAGTCGCGGGAAACGAGTGTGTGCAGGCGGTTGAAAAGAAGGGAGTTAAGGAGGGGGGCTTTTCGAAGAGGAGAGGTGAGTTCACATACGAGTATAGCTGGCGGGGAAGTACGTGTCAATAACGATTTATTACATGGTAATTCGAATGGTGGAGCGGGCGTTCGAATTCGAAGTGTCAGAAAAGGTTTTGCCTGACTGCCAGTTCCTGATGAGTTGATCGGCCGTTCGAATTCTAGTTCGTCGGGAAATTCCGTATGTCCGCGTTCGAGAGGGGCTTGCTCAAGGCTTGGCTGCCGCGGCGCCTCGGCCATCGTCTTTCAGTTTGGGATCATTGATTTGTTGGAGGTCGTCTACGCCGAAGAGGAGGTAATTGCTGAATTCGTGGCGGCGGTGAATGCGATGGCCGAGCCAGGCGAAGTAGACCTCGGCGCTTTGTGGCAGCCATAAGGTGGTGTTTGCCTGACGGAAATTGACGGGACCATATTCGATATTGGTGTGGTCGGCCATGAGACGAATTTCAGGAATTGGGGCAACGATGTCTGATTCCAAGCGAATGATGCCGTAATTTTCTGCAGAGATCCAAGCCCGTCCTTTGAGCTTCACCTCATAGCTCGGGCCGTTCATTCCGAACTGGTACGACTTGATCCCGTTGGTCTTGCCGGGCTGTTGTCGAAAATGAATTTGCCAGGCCAGGCCACGGCTAGTGCGCGTCAATCCTTCACAGACCATGTCGTAGTTCGTGGCGTAGTAGGGATGAAAAATAAGCACAAGGGCGGGCAGTCCATTGGTAGCGATTCCATCGGGGAATTGTCCTTGAGCGCCGCCACCATTTCGATACTCGCTGACACTGAGAGGTCCAGAAGATGACGTTTGGATCGAAACGAGATAGTCGAATCTACGCTTTTCGGGAAGCGCCGCGATTCCGAATTTGTTGACAGACTCGTGCGTCAAGGTTTCCGTCGCGGTGAAGCGATCGACATCGTGAATAAGGTTGACGAGCTGCTCTCCGGCTTTGTGCACGACGTCGGCCGCAACGCAGGCTGTTCCGGGCTCGACGGCTGGGACCTTTTCGTCGATATCCGGCGGGAGCCAATTCGGAGGCAGAGGGTCGGCAGAACTCACATCGGCTTCGCTGAACTCGGTGGCCGAGTGCCCCTTCACCCTGTCTTGATTGGAGGCGCTGCTGACGGAGGGCGGTTGATTTAGGCGCTCGAAGAGGTGTGCAGCGTTCTCGTCTTTGGGGTGTTCCTTGATGTAGGACCGCAAAATCTGATTGGCGCGTTCTTTCTCACCGGTTTCAAACAGCGCGTGGGCCAATAGCGGTTGAGCCGAAGACGCGGCGTCATGGCCAAGTTCCATTGCACGTTCGGCTTCAGTGATTGCCTCTTGGTTTTTTCGATCGAGCAAATCGGCCTGAGCAAGGAGCATGTGCGCTCGCCACGCGGACGGTTCGGCGTCAACGGCGCGGTGCAAGTAGACGTTGGCCTGCGAGGTGTCGCGTTCGCGGAGCAGGTTCTGGCTGAGAGCGAGCAAAGTGCTCAGGTGATTCGGATTGAGGGAGAGCGCACGCGTCCAGTGTGTTTTCGCGGAAGCCGGATCGCTCCTTTTCGAAGCGCACAGCCCCATCAGGTATTCGATGTCGGCGCTTTCCGGGGCGAAACGCTGCGCAGCTGCAAGATCGGCTTGAGCGTTGGCTAACTTATTGGCGCGCATATCTTCCAGCGCCTTGCCAACGCTCTTTTGCGCTTTGGGATTGAGAGTTGCGATCCCTTTGTCGGCGACGGCGGCTTCACGGTCGGACATTGGGCGCAATTCGATGCCAACCTTCATTTCATTCTCTTCGCGAATTTCAAATTTTTTGGTTGCGGTGTCGAATCCCGAGGCGACAACTTGGGCGGTGAGCATGGTTTTCGGCACCTCACCGAAGTGCGCTTTGCCGGATTGTGCGAGCTTTGTGGCGAAGACTTTTCCATCGTTTCGAATCAGGGACACGTACGTTGGGCCAGGAGGGGCGCTTCCATCGGTTACGTGGATTTCGACCTCGACGGAGGCGTAGGTGAGCATGCTTTCCGAGCCGGAGGGGACGATTGGTGGACCCTGTCTCGCTAGGGACAAAACGGGCATAAGAAGAACGGAAAGAAACAAAGTGGGCATGCTTCGCCACGAAGAGCGAATGAAATCTTTCACTCTGGACAATTTCGGGCGTGGGTGTTTCCACATGTTCAAGACGTGAAGAGGGTACCGGACCTCAGCGTTCCAGGCCAGCGTAGCACGCGGGGATGTGGCGCCGGATGTCCAGATGGGCGAATGATTCGCGCGTGAGCGACATGGTCCGGTACGGAACTGACATTCGACTGATGGCTAAACGTCCGCCGCCTATTTACGAATTTAGAAGTTGGTGGTGAGGCGGAGGAACCAGCTGCGGGCGGGGCCGATGGCGTTGCCGGAGAAGAGGCCGCCGAAGTCGATGACGTTGAGGCGGTTGTTGAGGTTTGAGGCGTCGGCTTGGAGGCGCATTTTGAATTTTTCGGTGCGGTAGATTTCGGCGCCGACGGAGGCGTCGATCGAGAGGGAGGGCTTTACGCGGCCTTTGTCGAAGTTGACGCGGTCGAGGACCTGCTGGCTGTAGGAAGCGGCGGCGTCTTCTTCGGTGCCTTCGAATTCGAAGGGGAGGCCGCTGCCGTATTCGCCGCCGACTGCGCCCCAGACGACGCTTGGTGAAGTCGTAGCGGAAACGGGTGCGGACGGTGTTGCGCTGATCCTGCGAGACCCAGAAACGGCCGGTGATGTTGCTGATCGCGTCGGAGGCGTCGTCGCCGAGGAAGAGGCCGCCGGTGACGGGGAGGTAGGCCGACGCGACCATGTAGGAATAGCTGACGAAGCCGCTGAAGCGGTGCCAGTAGGGGATTTCGAGTTTTCCTTCGGCGCCGTAGATGTAGGCCTTGTCGAAGGCGATGGGGAAGCTGACGGCGGTGCTCAGGAGTTGGTCGTCGTCGGCGAAGTTGTCCACGCGGCGCGCGTAGCCGTTGGCGTCGAATCGGACGTGGCCGAAGAGGCCTTTGCTGAGGCCGATTTCGTAGTAGTTGCCGTGGGAGGGTTTTACAGGGAGACGGAGGACATCGTCGCTGAGCGAGACGATGGACGGGGAGCTGGAGATGAGGAGATTTTCGTTGGACGGCGTCTGGAAGATGCGGTCGTAGGTGGCGTGGAAGACGAGATCGAGGCTCGGGATGTAGTAGCCGACGCCAAGGCGGGGGCTGACGGCGTTCTGATTGACGATGAGTTGATAGTGATCCCAGCGGAGGCCGGCGCTGACCGTAAATTTGCCGAGGCGAATTTCGTCCTGGATGAAGGCGGATTGCTCGAGGTCGGGCTTGTTGCCGGTGAAGGCGTATGTTTGCGGCGTGTCGGGATCGAAGTCGCCGGGATCGGTGATGAAGTCGTTGAACTTTTCGTGGAGGAAAGTGTTGTCGGACTCGATGCCGACTTTGATCTCGTGGCGTTTCTTGTGAATGGCGACGGTGCCTTTGAAATAGCCCTCACGGAAGTAGTTGTGCTGGAAAGCGATTACGGGCGTGGAGAGAGGGTTTGAGTAAAGATTGTTGGCGTTGTCGCGAACCATGCCGCGGAAGTCGCCGATGACATCGGGGTTGAAGATGTGCTGGTACGAGACGATGCCCATCGTTTCGAAGTTGTCGCCATTCTGGAGGTTGCCGGCTTGCTGCTGGAGGATTTCGTTGGGGATTTCGTAGCGCGAGATTTCGTGGCGGACGCTGAGGCTGATGCGATCGCGATCGGTGAGGTCGCGCTCATAGCGGACGGAGAAGTCGCCGGTGGTGCCTTCGTTGGTGAAGTTCTGGGGGACGACGGGGTTGAGATAGTGGCTGGTCATGTCGCCGCTGGCGGTGACGCCGAGAGTGTTCTTGTCCCATTGATATTGAGCGGAGGCGAAGCCTTGCGCGGTGTCGTAACTGCCGCCGCCGAGGACGACTTTGCCGTGGAAGCCTTCGCCTAGGTCGTGCGTGGTGTTGGCTTCGATGACGCCGCCCATTTTGCGGCCATATTCGGCGGGGAAGTCGGCGGTGAAGATGCTGAGCGAGCTGATGTCGTCGGCTTCGATTTCGGGGCCGAAGCTGGGGGAGCGATTGTCCTGGAGGGGGATACCGTCCACGACGATCTGGGTTTGGTATTCGGAGCCGCGAGGGTGGAGGACGGCGTTGCCTTCGTAAATCCAGCCGGGTTGGGAGTTGACGAGGTCCTGGAGGGAGCGGCCGGGGAGGGAGTTTTCGCGGTCTTCAATTTGTTGGGAGCCGATGCGGTTGATGCTGCCGGTGCGGTAGGGGTCGATGAGGGTGTCGGTTTCGTTGACCTGGACGGAGCTGCTGGCGGCGGCGATGGTGAGCTTGGCGGTGAAGTCGGTGGGGGTGGCGGAGCGGATTTCTGTGGCTTGCGCGAAGGGTGCGAAGCCGTCGCGTGCGATCGAGACGGTGTAGATGCCGTAGGGGAGGCGTTTGAGGATGGCGGAGCCGGATTCGTCGGTGGAGTAGGTTTCGCGGAAGTTGTTTACGTCGGAGGTGAGGGTGACCGAGGCGCGGACGGGGGCGCCGGAGGGGTCGGTGACTCTGAGGCGGAGGTCGCCGATGTTGGTCTGGGCGGTGGCGAGGTTCGTCGTAAATAGAAGAAACAAAAGCGTGAAGGCTGCGATCACACGAGCCGATTGACCGACCAAAGTTGGGCACCCACCCGAGAATAGGAATAGAGAGGACGAATCCCCTGTTTGAGTATTCGGGATTGGGCGGATTTGTTCAGGGTTTGTTTGCGGTAGTTTCAGCAGGAGCCTTGACTAGAAAACCGTGAACAAAAGCGAGCCTTATGGAATGTAGACTGTATGAGCGGTTTTGTTCTCGCTATGAGCTTGC
Organism: uncultured Acidobacteriota bacterium; assembly: GCA_963785605.1. GTDB lineage: Bacteria > Acidobacteriota > Terriglobia > Acidiferrales > UBA7541 > Acidiferrum. The sequence continues at coordinate 816,228 of CAWAWE010000002.1, forward strand.
CTGAGTCGCAGATTGGGTTTCCTTTGGTCTTGGCGCCGACCGCCGAGGCAGCGCAGGATGCTGCCTGCTCGGAAATCGAAAATGAGGTGATTGGGCTATTCGATGAGTATCGCGGGCGGTTGCTGCGGTATGTCCTGTCGATTGGGCTGACGGCGGCGCATGGGGAAGAGATTGTGCAGGATGTGTTTTTGGCGTTGTTTCGGCATTTACGGATGGGGCGGCCGAAAGACAATTTGCGAGGGTGGATTTTTCGGGTGGCGCATAATCTAGCGCTGAAGACGCGGATGAGCGAGCAGACACGTCCGGATCGAGTCGAGTTCGATGAGGTAGCGGCGGCGGCGCAGGTCGATCCGCAACCGAACCCGGAGCAACAGTTGGCTTCGGCGCAGAGGCAAAGATTGCTGATGGCGGCAGTTCGGGCTTTGCCGGAGCGCGATCAATATTGTTTAAGTCTGAGGGCGGAAGGGCTACGTTATCGCGAGATCGCGGACGTTTTGGAGATGTCGCTGGGGTCGGTTGCCAATTCGCTGAGCAGGTCGCTGGCGCGGCTGGGACGCGCGGATCAAGGTCGAGAAGGTTGAGATGATGCGTCACTACGATTCTCATTTGAGTGAAGAGGATTTGCTGCTGGCGATTGACGGCGAGCTTTCGGGCTCGCGGGCGGAGCAGGTCGAGGAGCATTTGGCGGCGTGCTGGGATTGCCGGACGCGGAAGCAGAACTTAGAGAAGACGATCGGGAATTTTGTGGCGGCCCGGCATGCGGAGTTTGATTCGCAGGTGGCGCCGAGCGCGGGCGCGCGCGCATTGCTGAAGGCGAATCTGGCGCAGATCGCCGCCGAACCGGTTTCCAGACAGAAATCCGGCGTGGCAACGTTCCACTCTGCCCGTGTGCGGCGCGTATTGGTTTTCGCGCTGGCATCCGCCGCTGCGATTGTGTTGATCGTCGGCGGAGTCGAGCGCGTGCGTATCCAGGACTCCGCGGTATACGCAGAAGGACCGCTGGAGCCGCGACCGACCCTGACTCCGGGCGCGGTACGAACCGTGAATGTCGCGGAGGTATGCGGCGCGAGTGCCGAAGAACATTCCAGTGTGCTGGCAATTCCGGCGTCTGTGAAAGAAGAGGTTTTTCGCGAATACGGAATGAGCGCCGCGAGGCCGCAGTACTTTGAGGTCGATTTTCTGATAACGCCGGAGCTGGGCGGTTCGAACGATATCAAGAATTTATGGCCTGAGCCGTATCGGGCCCCCGTGTGGAATGCGCACGTGAAGGATCAACTGGAAGAATTCCTGCGCGACAAGGTCTGCAAAGGCGAGATGGACCTGAGCACGGCGCAGCACGAAATTGCCGCAGATTGGATTGTCGCGTACAAGAAGTACTTTCGCACCGATAAGCCCCTCTAAGCCGTCCTCTCCAAGTCAGAAAGCATCTGAACCAAGGGCGTCGCGATAGTGCGTGTTTAGCCTGCTGTAATCTTCCGGTGTGTAACATTTTGGCGCCTGAGATACGTCTAAATGGATGCTGATACTGCGCAAGAACTCTCCGCGCGTCAGGTCGAGGAAATGAATTCAAACAAGAGGAAGTGGATGAATAAGCTGTTTTTGCCGATGTTGTATGTGTGCGGGCTTTGTTTTGTCGCCGGTGCGAGCCCTGCGCTGGGCGCTTCGCCGCAATCGGCCACGACTTCGAAGGCGGTTGGAACGATTAAGTCGATCTCCGGGAATAGCATTGTATTGGCGGTGGAAGGCGGAGCCGACACGAACGTTGTCGTGCAGGACGGAGCGCGATTGCTACAGATCGAACCAGGCGAGACCGACCTCAAGAAGGCCCAACCTTTACAGCTGACCGATTTACAGACCGGCGACCGGATTCTGGTGCGCGGCGGCGCGGGTCCGGACGGGAAGTCGATCGTGGCGGTGAGCGTCATTGCGATGAAGAAAGCCGATCTCGCGGCCAAGCATGCGCACGATCAGGCGGAATGGCAGCGGCATGGAATTGGCGGTTTGGTGAGCGCGGTTGATCCGACGGCGGGGACAATTACGGTTGCGACTTCGGCGCTAGGAGCGAACAAAAACGTGTTGGTACACGTATCGAAAAACACGGTGCTACGGAGATACGCGCCAGGTTCGGTGAAGTTCGACGATGCGGCGGCGGCTCCAATCGATCAGATCAAATCGGGCGATCAGCTTCGAGCGCGCGGGCAGAAAAGCGCGGATGGCGGTGACCTGACGGCGGATGAAGTTGTGTCGGGCTCGTTCAGAAATATTTCAGGAACGATCAATTCGGTGGATGCGGCAACGACCTCAATCACCGTGCAGGATTTGGTGACGAAGAAGCCGGTGGTGGTGAAGATCGCGGATACATCGCAGCTGAGGAAATTGCCTGCGCCGATGGCGCAAAGGATCGCGGCGCGATTAAAGGGAAATGGCGGCGAAGGACCGGCGGGGCAAGGCGCGAATGGTGGCGCGGCTCCGCCTTCAGGCTCGGCGGCTTCGGGATGCCGGGAACACAGGGACTGCTCCCGCGCGAAGCGCCCGCGGGTGGTTCGGCGCTTGAGCAGAAAAGCGGTGACTCCGGTGGTGCGCAAGGCGCGGCAGGCGGCGCCGGCGCGCGCGGAGGATCCGGCGCGCAGGGCGGCGATTTGCAGCAGGCGATTGCGAGAATGCCCGCGTCCAACTTAGCGGATTTGCAGAAGGGCGACGCGGTGATGATCGTCGCGACTTCGTCCAGTGGTACGGGAACGGCGGACAGCGTCGTGGCGATCACGCTGCTATCCGGCGTCGAACCGATTCTTCAGGCCTCACCCAGCGGCCAGTCGATCTTGACTCCTTGGTCAATGAGCGGCGCACCGGGCGGCGACGCGGCGCAATAAAGCTGCATCACAGCAAACAGCGGTATCAATCCAGCGAAGTAACAAGTCAGGAGAGTAGATGAGTTTCCGTTCGGCCCCGCGATTGAGCACTACAGTTCTATTTATGTTGCTGGCGTTGGTTGTGCCGTGGAGAGCGATGCCACAGGGAGCCAGCGGCGCTGCGGCTGGGAATTCGACGCTGCGCGGCCAGGTGACCGATCCTTCGGGGAGCTATGTGACGACGGCGACGATCGTGTTGACGACGCCGACCGGAGATGCGATCACGGCGCAGACCGATAAGAGCGGAAACTACCAGGTCAACGGTCTTGCGCCAGGGAAATATGGGTTGAAGGTGATTGCGACGGGATTCACCGATTTTGCGAAAGATGGAGTGGATGTCGCTGCGGGCGTGAACAAGCTCGACGTGAAGCTGGCGATCCAGACGCAAGAGGAGAAAGTTGTCGTTACCGATGAGGCGGCTGCGGCGTTGAGCGTCGATCCGGCGGCGAACGCGGGCGCGATTGTGATTCAAGGGAAAGATCTCGAGGCGTTGTCGGATGATCCGGACGAGTTGCAGTCGGATTTGACGGCGCTGGCGGGACCCTCGGCGGGGCCGAACGGCGGACAAATTTACATCGATGGATTTACGGGTGGGACGCTGCCGCCGAAGGCTTCGATTCGCGAGATTCGCATCAACCAGAATCCGTTTTCATCGGAGTACGACAAGCTGGGTTACGGGCGAATCGAAATTTTGACGAAGCCGGGAATGGATCAGTGGCACGGGCAGCTTTATATGAGCGGGACGACGGCGGGGCTGAACTCGCGCAACCCGTTCGAACATTTGCCGGACGGCGAAGATCCGCCGGGGTATGAATCGACGCAGTTCAGTGGTGATATTGGCGGTCCGCTGAGCAAGAAGGCGTCGATGTTTTTCACTTACGAGCAGCGGAACATCAACAACTTAAATATTGTGAGCGCGACGGTTGTCGATCCGACGACGTTTGCGGTGGTGCCCTTCAGCCAGGCGGTACCGAATCCGGACACGCGCATCAATCTGAGCCCACGGCTGGATTATCAGGTGAGCGAGGGGAACACGCTTTCGGTTCGCTATCAATATTATCGACAGTCGCAGGACAACGAGAGCGTTGGCGCATTCAATTTGGCGTCGCTGGGGACGAATCAGTTTGACTCCGAGAATACGCTGCAGGTTAGCGACACGCAGACGCTGAGCCCGCGAACGATCAACGAGACGCGATTTCGATATGTTCACGAGGTGGCGAATCAGGACCCGGTGAGCACGGCGCCGATGGTGTCGGTGTCTAGCGCGTTTGCGAATGGCGGAAATGCGACCGGGACGAACGATGATTCGCAGAATCGATACGAACTGCAGAACGAGACGTACATGAATTTCGGCAAGCACTCGCTGAAGTATGGCGGGCGATTGCGAGCGACGACGGACAGCAACCTTACGAACGCGAACTTCAATAGCGAATATTCGTTCGGCAAGCGGCAATTGCCGGGCTGCGTGCCGACGACGGTGGACAATTGTCAGATCACGCCGCTGGAGGCGTATCAGATCACGTTGCAGGGGCAGGCGGCGGGGTTGCCGTTCGCAGCGATTCAGGCGATGGGCGGCGGCGCAAGCTTTTACACGCTGGCGGTGAATGCGGCGGGGCGCGCGGCGACGGACGTGACGTATGTCGATGGCGCGCTGTTCGTGCAAGACGATTGGAAGATCAAGCCGAACATTACGCTGAGTGGCGGGTTGCGTTACGAGACGCAAAATAGTTTGGGCGATCACGCGGACTTTGCGCCGCGAGTGGGGTTCGCCTGGGGCATCGGCGGAAAGGGAAAGACCGGCTCGCCGAAGATGGTGCTGCGCGGCGGGTTTGGAATTTTCTACGACCGATTTACGTCAGATTTGATTTTGACGCAGCAGTTGAACAACGGAATCGAGCAGCAGACATACCTTGTGCAGAATCCGGCGTTTTTTAATCCGAATGTGGTTGTGCCGCCTTCGGCGTTTACCGGATCGAGCCTGGCGCCGCAGACGGTGTATCAGCCGAACAACAATTTGCGGACGCCATACACGATCCAGACGGGTGTTAGCCTGGAAAAGCAGCTTACGAAGTCGGCGAATATTTCGGTGACGTATTTGAATTCGCGCGGGGATCATCAGTTCTATACAAATTTCATCAACGCGAATGCGCCGGGAACGCTGCCGCCGGGCACGATTTTGTATCAGTATCAGTCGGAAGGAACGTTCAAGCAGAATCAGTTGATTGCGAATGGCAGCATTCGCATGGGGACGAAGCTGACGCTGTTTGGTTTCTACGTGCTGAACTATGCGAACAGCGACACGGGGACGCCGACGTATGTGCCGTCCGATCCGCTCGATCCATCGGCGGATTATGGGCGAGCGCAATTCGATTATCGGAATCGGTTGTTCATGGGCGGGACGCTTAGCTTGCCGAAGGGATTTCGGCTGAGCCCGTTTCTGATCGCGAGTTCGGGGCCGCCGTTTAACATCACGACGGGCGACGATCTGTTTGGTGATGCGCAGTTCAGCGCGCGGCCGGCGTTTGGGGATTGCTCGACGGCAGCGCCGAATTTGGTGCAGACGAAATTCGGATGCTTCAACACTACGCCTGCGGCGGGTGCGGCGTTGATTCCGATAAACGATTTTACGGGGCCGGCGCGATTTACGATGAACCTGCGGGTGAGTAAGACGTTTGGGTTTGGGAAGAAGAAAGAGACGGCGGCGACGGGGCCAGGAGGTCCTGGTGGCGGCGGGACGTTTGGACGCGGTCCGGGCGGCGGTGGATCGTGGACGGCGGGCGCGGCGGCCCGGGCGGCGGGCCAGGAATGGATGCCGGCGCTACCAATCGGCGCTACGCGCTTACGTTTGCGGTGTCTGGGCGGAATATTTTTAACAACGTGAACCTGGCGTTGCCGGTTGGCGATTTGAGTTCGCCGACGTTTGGGCAGTCGAACGGGCTGGCGGGCGGGCCGTATGGATCGAGTACGGCGAACCGGCGCGTGGATTTGCAGGTTACGTTTACGTTCTGAGTGCTGCGTTCGCGTTGTGTTTCGAACGGAGCGCATTGTTTGCGTGGAAGTCCTGAGCTAAGCTCGCTTACTGCGAGCTTAGCTTTTTGTTTTGCGCGGCGGGATTTTGGCTGGGACGATGAAGAAGCGGAAGAAAAAGAAATTGGATGTCGGGCAAATTGCGCGGAGGCGGGCGAGGGAGTCGGCCGCCCCGCCAAGTTCCACGCGTGTCATTGCAGACAAACGGGAGCGAGCGCCGAAACATAAGAAGCCGCTGCGCGGAGACGATCGTAGTTTGATGACGCTGTCGGTAGGTCCAGACCGGACCTAGTTTTTCGATCCTCAACCGGGTTTGTGATCGGGGATTTTTTCGTCCGCACGGAAAAAGCAGCGGGCACGCTCTGTTGCCGTTCGGCTAAGAAACGCTGCGATCTCTTCCAGTCCTTTTTTCTCGAAAGCCGTTGCAGACAACTTTGATTTCGCTGTCGGGCTCGATCAGAAAAAAGGTCGGGACGTTGGTCAGGCCGTACGCGTTCGAGGCAGGATAATTTTTGCGCGCTGTCGTCGAGGGACATCGGAAACGTGACGGCGTATTGGTCGGTGAATTTTTTTGTGGCTTTAGCGTCGTCTTGCGAGATGCCGAGAAATGTCGCGGTTTTTCCGTAGCGTTGGTGCAAGCGCTCGAGAAAAGGGAAGGTGTACTGGCAGACGGGGCACGAGACTTTGAAGAACGCTGCGACGACGGGACCTTTTTCGAGCAGCGCCGAGAGCGTGTAGTCCTTGCCGCTCGAATCTTGCAGGGAAAATCCGGGTGCGTTGTTCCCGGCCACGATGTGTGTCATCTGACCTTCCGATCCGAGAATGTACGCGACGATGCGCTTCAAGGACATTCGCCGAGTATAAGCGAGCCGCGGTCGGTCCGCGAATTTTAGTGGATCTGTTTTGTCTTGCGCTGCATGTAATCCATCAACAGATATTGGCCGAGCGTGTAGGGCGTGGTGAAATACGCCTTGCCGCGGCACATCTCGGTGATTTTCTGGACGAAGTTGATGAGGCTGTAGTCGCTGGCGAGCATGAACGTGTTAATCAGAATTCCGGCGCGCTTGCACTTGTTTACTTCTTCGAGGGTTTGGCCGACGACAAAGGGATCGAGGCCGAATGCGTTTTTGTAGATGCGGCCGTCTTCGAGCGTGAGAGCCGATGGCTTTCCGTCGGTGATCATGATGATCTGGCGCATGTCTTTTTTCTGGCGGAGCAGGATGCGCTGCGCCATGCGCAGGCCTTCGCGCGTGTTGGTGTAGTACGGACCGACTTGCACGCGGGCGAGTTCGCCGATGGGCACTTCTTCGGCGCTGTCGTGGAAGAGCACGAGGTTCAGCGTGTCGCCGGGATACTGCGTGCGAATCAGGTGAGACAGCGCCATCGCAACGCGCTTCGCCGGCGTAAAGCGATCTTCGCCGTACAAAATCATGCTGTGACTGCAATCGAGCAGCACGACGGTGGCGCATGAGCTGTAGTACTCACACTGATGCACCATCAGATCTTTGTAGGTGATCTCGACGGGGACTTTCGCGCCGTCGCGGCGAACCGCGTTGAAGAGTGTCTCGCTGATGTCGAGATTCATCGTGTCGCCGAACTCGTACGAGCGCGAAGCGCCGCTGGTCTCGATGCCGGTGGCGAGGTCGCGCGTGGCGTGGCGGCCGAAACTGCTGCGACCGAGCGAGCCGAGCAGATCTTGCAGCGTTTTGAAGCCGAGGAAATCGATCGTCTTGTCGGTGATTTCGAAGCGCGCTTCGGTCTCGCGTTCCTGCGGTTCTCCGACCTGGCCGCGCGCGCTCGACTGCGGTGGCGGAGTGATCTGCGGAGGCTGCTGCGGATTGATGTAGCCTTCCTGCGCCATGCGCTCCATCAATTTTTCGATGAGGTCTTTCACTTCCTGGTTTTGGCGAGCGTTCGGGTTCTGGAGCATTTCGCGAAGCTCCTCGCTCATCGCGCCTTCGGGCATCAAGTCGCCTTCTTGTAGCGCGCGCAAGATCGCGTCTTTGAGAGCTTCCATCGACTTCTCGGGATCCATCTCCGAAACGCCGTAGAACTGGGATTCGAAGCCGCTCTGGAGAAAGAAATTGCCCAGCTTCTTGACCAGCTCTTCCAGGTCGATGGCGTCGGCCGGTTCGCCGACATATTTGCCGTACTTGATGAATTTCATCGTTGGCCCCGAGTGCGATGCGACGATACGCACTCATCTGTAGTCCTGAATGCTAGTTAAATTGCCGGCGCGGGCGATTCGGATTCTCGCGCTGTTCCGGTGGCCGCTGCTTTTCGGCGAAGTAGCCGCGCTCTTCGCTGCGGCCGATGCGGCGATGCGCCCACAGGCCTTCGAGGATCATTTCGGCTGCGGCCGACGCCGAGCCTGCATCTTTGCGATCGTTTACGCCGAGTTTGCCGATGTGTTCCATCAGGCCCTGGATTTTCGAGAGTTGTTCGTAGCGCTCAGCGGTGCTCGCCAGCTCCGGCATCTTCAATTCGCCGCCGAGTTCGAACCATTGAATCACCGGCTGGAAACTGACTTCGCCGAAACGCTTGCTGAAGACGCGACCGACCGCCGAGCGAATCAATTCGCGCGCGATCGTGTCGGCGCCCTTGAGTTCGCCTTCGTATTCGAGTTCGAGCTTTCCGGTGATCGCCGGCATCGCTGCATAAATGTCGGCAATGCGCGCGATCCCGCACTTCTCGCCGGTGCGAGCGGCGCGCTGTTCGGCGCTGCTGACGGCGCTTTCGAGCGTGGTGATCGGCAACCGCTGGCTGACGCCGGAACGTTTATCGACGCGCTTGTCCTCGCGCGCCTGGAACGCGATCTCTTCGATCACTTCGCGCAGATACTCGGGCACATCGATTTTGCGCGCTGGATCGCGGCCGACCCACGCTTCCTGATTCGTGACGGTCATGCCTTCGGCGACGGTCGAGGGATAATGCGTGCGAATTTCTGCGCCGATGCGATCTTTCAGCGGCGTGATAATTTTTCCGCGCGCGGTGTAATCCTCGGGGTTCGCCGTGAAAACGATCAGCACGTCGAGCGGCAGCCGCAGCGGGTAGCCCTTAATCTGGATGTCGCCTTCCTGCATGATGTTGAACAGGCCGACCTGAATTTTTCCGGCGAGGTCGGGCAGTTCGTTGATCGCGAAGATGCCGCGATTGGCGCGCGGCAGCAGGCCGTAGTGAATCGTCAGCTCGTCGGACAGATCGCGACCGCCGCGGGCTGCGCGAATCGGATCGACGTCGCCGATGATGTCGGCGATGGTCACGTCGGGCGTGGCGAGCTTTTCCACGTAGCGCTGGTCGCGCGACATCCACGCGATCGGAGTCGCATCGCCTTCGGCAGCGATTTTGTCTTTGCAGGCGCGGCAGAGCGGCGCGAACGGGTTGTCGTTGATCTCGCAACCTACAACCACGGGAATTTCGGGGTCGAGCAAACCCGCCAAGCCGCGCAGGATGCGGCTCTTCGCCTGTCCGCGAAGACCGAGCAAAATGAAATTGTGGCGCGACAAGAGGGCATTGATGATCTGCGGAATGACGGTGTCTTCGTAACCGTGCACGCCGGGGAAGAGCTGGTCGCCCTTCTCGATCGCACGCAGCAAGTTGCGTCGAATTTCGTTTTTCACCGAAGTCGCGGCGGTGCGCGCGTCGAAATCCGGAATGCTGCGCAGCTCGCCGAGCGTGCGCGGCTTCGGATTACCCGATCGCGATTGTGTTGTAGCGGTGGTGCTTGTCATGAGGTCCCCATTCAGCGCGACCGTTGCAGCCGCGCCAGAATTAATTCACTGCGTTGCCGTTTCCTTCTGCGTGTTGTCGTTGCGACTCAATCTTCTGTAGATGCGGCGCCCACTCTCTCAGGTACGTCAGCAGCCGCTCCTGCCGATCGGCCTCCGACCGTACTTCGAGCACCTGCTGTTTCCACATCAAATCCATCGGAAGCGTGCCCGCGATCGCATAGGACAGTTCGTCCGCCTCTAAGCCTTGTACGTTGCGCGGGTAGTCTCCGTAAACGATGGTGTGGCAGACCTCGAAAAGCTCCACCAGTTCGCGCCGCTTCTTGGCATCCACCGATCGCTCGCGGTCATCGAGGTAATCGACAGTGCCTTCGAGCAATATCCCATCGTCGTATTGCTTCGCATTCATCAACTCGACGATGCGAAACGGCGCGCGTCCCACAGCCACGATGTCCATTCGCCCGTCGGGGTAGCGCTTTGCGACCTCGAGCACTTCCGCCGTGCAGCCGACGCGCACCAGCCCTTTGGGCGCGACGAGCAGCATTCCGAACTCGCTCTTGTTTTCGATGCAGTCATGCACCATTCGGCGGTATCGCGGCTCAAAAATGTGCAGAGGCAAGTCGCCGCCGGGCAAGAGAACAACGTTGAGAGGGAAGAGCGGGATGCGTTCGGGCCGCGTTGAACCCATGGCTCATCATAGCAGACGGCGCAAGAACGTCGAAATTGCTGCGATCACCACGCGAGACCCGCACCAGAATCGCGCGCGTGGATTTCGAATCGAACATTCGAATCGGTCGATCGCCGCCGGCGGCGTCGATGAACTTTACTGTAGCTCCGCGAGCAGCGATTCCATCTCGGAGCGCGCGTGTTGGTCGCCCTTCACGCTCGCCTGGTTGATTCCATCGACGAGCACTTTGCAGGCATCATCGACGCGCGATTCGCGAGACAACAGCTGCGCATACATCAAATACGCAGGCACATAATCTGCGTTGCGGTTTAGCAACTCACGAAATTGCTGGTCGGCCGCGGCTTTGTCACCTGAGTTCATGCACTCCATCGCGAGCCCATACCGCGAAAACGCATCATCAGGCTTATTCGACACAAACGCCTCAAGTATTTGGCGTCGCGTCTTTTTCTGTTCGGTCATGAGTTCAGTATAGGACGGGCGCGTTCCCTGTACAAAAACTCAGCTAATCCCGCCCACCCACATCGGCGTGCTCGTCGGCTGCGGACTTCCACCCGCCGGCTCTTCCGTAATCGCGAGCGCCTTCGTATCTGCCATATCGTCGGGCGGATTTGCCACCATTTCGCCGATCTGCCCGTTCTTGTCAGGCCAGAAAACATGCGAAGGCATCGGCTTCGCTCCCGGCGTCTTCGGAATCAGCCACAACTGAAGCACTTTGTTATTCTTCGGCATCGGCATCTGCTGCGCCGTCAAATAGATGCCCAGCTTCGCATGCCACATGGCTTCGACCTTTGGCATGTCTTTGTCGCTCGGCATGATCATGATCTTTCGCGACGCAGGATCGGTGAGGATGATCGCTTCGTGTTTCGCCACCAGCAGCTCATCTTCCAGTTGCTTGCGCGCTTTCAACTCCGCCGCCGCGCGCTGATTCATATCAGCCACATCTTGCTGCATCTTTCGCGCTTCCCACGACGAATAGAGCGAGAAGAGCAGCAGCGCCGCGATGCCGGCCCATAGCCACATCGGCACCGAAGTCCGCTGCGCCCCAGCCTGCATCGGCAGCGAACCGCCGCCACCGCCACTGCTCGCCGCAGCATCCGCCCGCACGCTGCGCAACACGCGCGCACGCAACATCTCCGATGGCTCCGCCGGCGGCGCGAGATACGCCAGTTGCGTCACTACCCGCCGCGCCTCTTCCAACGCCTTCGCACACTCCAGGCATCCGCCGGCGAGGTGCGCTTCCAGCGCCGCCTGCTCATTTGCGTCGAGCGCACCGAGGGCGTACGCCTCGATCAGCTCTCGGAATTGGTCGTGTTCGCTCACGATGCCGTCTGCAATCCTTCCTTCAACCGCAACAAACCGTTCCTGATCCAACTTTTCACTGTGCCCAGCGGCTCATGCAACGACTCCGCGATTTCGCTGTGGCTCAGCCCTTCGAAATACGCCATCTCGATCGCTTTTTTCTGCGGTGCGCTGAGTGTGCCCATCAACGAACGCACCCTTTCCGCGCGGCGCTTTTCGTCGAGCGCCTTTTCATATTCGGGGATTTGCGCGATAGCCGGAATTTCTTCGGTCTGATCTTCGCGGCGCCGCTGGCGCTCGCTTTTCAGTCGAAGTTGGTCAAGCGCGCGGTTACGCGCCAGAGTCAGCAGCCAGGGAACGAATGGGCCGCGGCTCGCTTGATATTGCCCGGCGTTGCGCCACAGGTGAAGAAAAACATCCTGGACAACTTCTTCCGCCGTCGAGCCTTGCTGCAGAATGCGCACAACCAGAGCGTAAACAATCCGGGAATGGCGGTCGTAGAGCTCTTCGAACGCACTCACGTCTTTACGAAGAAACCTCTCCACCAAGGCGGAGTCGGACGGCGACTCGCCTTCGCCATACTTACCCATTATGGCTGCGAGAAACACGGGTTAGAGGTTTCGTCTCCTGACGTATATACGTTTAAGGTTTGAGGCTGGATGAGTTTACCGCAGCTTAGGGCTTTTCGCGGCGAATGATATCTGCGGCGACGTCGAGAGAATGCTCGACGCAGGCGCCTATTGCCGGTCCTCGTAAATAGTTTCCGATAAGCCATAAATTCGAATGTTTCTTCCGCGCCTCATCGATGGCGGCAAGGCGCTCGCCGTGGCCCAAGTTGTATTGGGGAATCGCCTTCGGATAGATTGCCACATTCGAAAAGGCCGGTTCTGTTCGAATCCGGAGCACCGCTGCGATTTCTTTGTGCACGATTGAGGAAAGCTCACCGGGCATTTCCACAGCCTGCGGATCTGTGGCGCCTCCAATGAAGCTTGTCAGAAGCGCATGCCCTTCCGGTGCGCGGTTGGGAAAAAGGGAAGTATTCCAGACGCTGCCTAGCGTACGAATTCCAGACGAACGCGGAATGAGAAAGCCGAAACCGTGGAGCGGATCGCCGATTTCGCTCTTTCGATAGCCGAGCGAAACTACAGCAGTGGGCGCGTATTCGATTTCCGACAGCCGGTCTGCGATCGTCGGATCGACTCCGCGTAAAAGTATCGCGGCGACCGATGTCGGTGTGGCGACGATTATGCGATCGGCCAAGATCGTGGTCTGGTCCGCGCCATTTCGAACAGTGACTTGAAATGTCGGCGCCAGCCCAGAATCGTCTTTCGCGACAGATATCACGAAAGTGTTCAGCGATAGCCTGTCGCCCAGCTTTGCCGCCAACGCGTCGGTGAATGTTTGGGCCCCATTCGCGAAACTGAGAAGTGTTGGCCTCTGACGCGGCTGGTCTGGCGTCCGCGGTTTCGCATTCGAGAACATGCCGCGAATGACGCTGCCCTTGCTTCTTTCGGCTTCATACAGCGTCGGGAAAGAGCTGCGCAGGCTCAGTTTCTCTGGATCGCCAGCGTAGACGCCGGATACGAAAGGTCCGACGAGGCGATCGAGCATTTGCGCCGAAAATTTTCGTCGGACGAAGTCCGCGATCGATTCATCTTTTCCAGGCGGGCGGCTTGTGCCGAGGACATCTCGCAGCAAGGCAAATTTTGTGCCGAGCCCGACAAGCCCGGAACCTAAGAACGCCGGCGGGCTCATGGGCACCTTCTGTAGCTTTCCGTTCACCAGAACGTAGCGAGGCGCGCCCGCCGGCGCCTGCACAACCTGTTGCCGAATGCCGAGTCTCGTCGAACAGTTGCAGCATCTGCGCCGTGCCGCTGAAACTCTGCGGCCCCAGTTCGAGCAAATATCCGTCGCGATGCTCCGTTCGGATCGCGCCGCCGGCGCGATCCGAAGCCTCGACGCACAGTGCGTCCACTCCCGCCTTTCGCAACGCGTAGGCGCACACCAGCCCCGAAATCCCACCGCCGATGACCAGCGCTGCGACTTGATTCGTCACGCGGCAACCCAGCGTTTCCGCATGTCAGAGCGTTTTCGAAAAAAGAGGTTTCGCAGCGAGCTGCTGCTTTTCGAGGTAAGGATCAAAGACCATCGCCAAGTTGCGGATGAAAATTCGCCCGAGCCACGTCGTGCGAATTTCATTGCGGTCGAGCAAAACCAATCCGTCGTCGCGCGGAGGCTCAAGCTGCCGAAGCTCTTCAGCGAAATATTCGTCGAAGTCGATGCCAAATTCGCGCGAGACCTCATCCTTGATGATCAGCGTGTGGCAGAGCAGCCGGCTGATTACCGAACGCCGCAACCGATCGTCTTCGGAAAGATGATAGCCACGCATCGTCGCAATGCCGCGATCCGCGACCGCCTTCTCCCACGCAGCCAAGTCCCGATGATTCTGCGCATACGCATCCTGAATCCCACTGATTGCCGTCACGCCCATCCCAAAAAGATCGGCTCCCGCCTTCGTCGTATATCCCTGAAAATTGCGATGCAACGTCCGCTCGCGTTGCGCCACAGCTAATTCGTCGCCCGGCTTCGCGAAGTGATCCATCCCTATATAGAGGTAGCCGGCCTCCAGAAATTTCTGCAACCCGACGCGAAAAATCTCAAACTTCTGCATTCCTTCCGGCAAGTACATCGCGAACGCACCCTGCTGTTTCTTCAGCCACGGCACATGCGCATAGCTGAACAGCGCCACGCGATCCGGCGCAAGCTCGACCAATTGATCGACCGTCTTCGCAAAAGTCTCTGGCGTCTGATGCGGCAGCCCGTAAATCAAATCCGCATTGATGCTGTCAAAGCCAAGCTCGCGCGCCGCCTGAAAAAGATCCCGAGTCATTTCGAACGGCTGCACGCGATGAATCGTCTTCTGCACTTCAGCATGAAAATCCTGAATCCCCATGCTCAGCCGATTGAACCCCATGCGCCGCAGCGTTTCGAGATGTTCGCGCGAAGTCACGCGCGGATCGACTTCGATCCCAATCTCCGCGTCCGGCGCAAAGGTAAATTTCTGCAGGGTCGCGCCAAACAAATCTTCAATTTCGCTCGGCGATAAAAACGTCGGCGTCCCTCCGCCCCAATGAAATTGCACCACCGGCCGCTCTCGCGACACATGCGAACTGACTCGCGCCAACTCCTGCTTCAACACGCCGAGATACGGTTTCGTCACCCCATGATCTTTTTGAATGATCACGTTGCAAGCGCAAAACAAACACAAGCTCTCGCAGAAGGGAAGATGCATGTACAGCGACACGGGCGCCTTCACCCGATCCGATTGCTCGTGCACGCGTTCCAGGTCATCCGGCCCAAACGCATCGTTCCACACCGGCGCCGTCGGATAACTCGTATACCGCGGCCCCGGCCGGTTGTACTTCGCCAGAAACTCCGCGCTAACGCGAAGCTCCTCGCCCAACTTCTCCGAATTGTCTCTAGCGATCGTCACGACATTCTCAAATCATCAACTCAAGCAATCTCATGTAGGGGCGCAGCACGCTGCGCCCCAAACGCCCAGGGCCTCATCCGCGAGGCTTGCTGCTCCGCAACACGGTGTCACTTATCTCGACGGCACAGCCCGCCCAGTCTCCGCAAACTCCACCCGCTGCCCCGTCTCAATAAACATCTGCGCATTCTCCACCGGCGTCCCCTGCAAAATCCCATGCCCCAAATTCAAAATATGCCCAACGCCGCCAAGCGCCGATGCCGTCTCCTGCGTCACCGCTCGAACCTTCTCCGCAGGCGCAAACAACACCGCAGGATCCACATTCCCCTGCAACGCAACCCGCGGCCCCAGCTTGGCGCGCAGCGATGCCAAATCCACTCGCCAATCGACGCTCAAAACATCCGCGCCCGCCTTCGCCACCGCTCCCAACAAATGATGCGACGCCTTCGTGTAATAAATCACCGGCACCGCCCCACCAACTCCCGAAATAATCTCGCGCACCGCCGGCAGCGCAAACCGCTCGTAATCCTCCAGACTCAATTCCCCGCACCACGTATCGAACAACTGCACCGCCGTCGCCCCCGCCGCAATCTGCGCCTTCAAATACCCAATCGTCGCCGCCGCGATTTTCTTCAACAACGCCTCAAACGCCCGCGGCTTCTCCCACATCAGCGCCTTGACCGTCGCGAATCCCTCTTTCGTCCGCCCCTCGATCATGTAACAAGCCAGCGTCCACGGCGCGCCCGCAAATCCCAGCACCGGCACCGTCGGCCCGACTTCGCGCACAATCCCGCGAATCGCCTCCATCAAAAATCCGGTGTCAGTCTCCGCATCAAAAATCCGCAGCGCCTCGATATCGCGCTCCGTCCGCACCGGCGACGGCAGATTCGGCCCCGCGTCGCCCAACTCCAGTTTCATCCCCATCGCTTCCGCCGGAATCAAAATGTCCGAGAAACACGATGATCGCGTCCACGCCCAACCTTCGAAACGGCTGCAGCGAAATCTCGATCGCCAGTTCCGGCGTCTTGCACACATCCAAAAACGCTCGCTTCGCGCGAATCTCGCGATACTCCGGCAAATAGCGCCCCGCCTGCCGCATCATCCACACCGGCAGGCGCGGCGTCGCCTCACCGCGGCACGCGCGCAAAAACAACTCTTTCCGATTCATCGATGCATCCGCAGCGCTCATATTGGCTCGCCAGCAAGAATAACAAATCTCGCCACTCACTGCCGGTGACAGACCGATTCCTGTCCGAAAGTACAGTAGCCCCTGCAAACTGCCCCGCGCTAATCTCGCCCCATCGAAGCGTGCGTCCAGCCGCCGCACTCGTGCGGTCTCACATGCGCTGGGCTATACTCAATAAATGCTGGCATGACGCCACGGGCGGGGTGCGTCCAGCACGCGGCAAGCTGTCGCGGTTCGCAACAAACAAGCCGATGCCTCACTTTTTCCTATTCCTGACAATCGTGGCCTACGTCTTCAGCCTCGGCTCATACAGCCGCTTCCTGCGCACGGGCCGCGAAATCTCCGGCCGCCTCGGCACCGTCTTTCTCGCCTCGGCCTCGTCGCCCATTATTTCGCTCTGCTCGAACGCTCGCGCGGCACGCACACCGTTCCGTACCACGATATTTACGGCTCGCTCTCTCTCTTCGGCTGGCTCCTCGCGCTCATTTATCTGGGCCTCGAACTGTTCCATCGTCAACGCTCCGTCGGCGCGTTTGTGATGCCGTTCGTCGTCGCCTTTTTCCTCGCCGCCAATCTCGCTCCGGTCGGTGACAAACTTTCTCCGCCGCCCGCACACGGCCCGGTATTCGCATTCCACGTCACGCTCAGCATCCTCGCCTACGCGGCCTTCGGCCTCTCGTTTGTCTTGAGTCTCATCTTTCTCGTCGAAAATAGCCTCCTCCGCAATCGCAATCTCACCGATGTCGTCTGGCGCCTTCCGTCCCTGGAAGTTCTCGAACGGATGAGCCGCTCCAGCGTCCTCGTCGGCATCATCTCCATCGCCATCGGCGCAGCGCTTGGTTTCATCTGGGTCGATCGGCTCACCGGCCAATACTTCGACCCGAAATACATCGTCACCCTTTTCGTGGTTTTGCTCTATGGCGCTTATTGGCTGCTTGCGCGCACCACCGCCTGGCGCGGCGCCCGCGCGTCACGTCTTTGTATCTTCAATTTTGTGATCGTCGTGCTCAGTTTCACCGTCGTCAACTTATACTTGTCGCACAGTCATCGTTACTTTTAGCGTCGGCATCTCGCGGTAGGAATAGACTGAATCTTTGGCCCGACACGCGCACGCAGCGGCCCGGAAAGGATCGAGCGAAAAGGGAATGGAAATCATCCTCGTCGGCTTAAATCACCGCACGGCGCCTGTCGAAGTGCGTGAACGCGTGTCGTTCACCGCCGACCAGGCGCGCCGCGCCGCCGACGAACTCCGCGCCCGCGGCATTTTCGACGAAACGCTCGTCCTCTCCACCTGCAATCGCAGCGAAGTCTACGGCGTCCCGCCCGAGTCTTCGCACGACAGCCTCAAGGGACTCGCAACTTTTCTCAGCGAATTTCATTCGGTCGGCAGTGAAATTCTCATCCGCTCGCTGTATCACCATTACGACCGCAACGCCGTCCGTCATCTCTTCCGCGTCTCTGCCGGACTCGATTCCATGCTCCTCGGCGAAGCCGAAATCCTCGGCCAGGTGCGCGACGCCTATAAATCCGCGCATGAACAAGGCGCGACCGGCCCTGTTCTCAATCGCCTTTTTCAAGGCGCGCTCGAAGTCGGCAAACGCGTCCGCACCGAAACGCAACTCGGCATGCGCCCCATGTCCGTCGCTGCCGCCGGCGTAAAACTCGCCGAGCGCATCTTCGGCAAACTCGCCGGCCACACCGCCCTGGTCATCGGCGCAGGCGCCGTCTCCGAGGGAGTCGTCTCCACGCTGCGCGACCGCGGTGTCACCGACATCTTCGTCATGAATCGCTCGCGCGACCGCGCCGTCGAACTCGCCGGAAAATTCCAGGGCACCGTCGTCGAATGGGCCGATTGGCAAAACGCGCTGCTCAAGCCCGACGTCGTGGTCTCGTCCATCTCGACTGAAGATCCCGTCCTCTCGCGCCTCGTCCTCGAATCCGCGATGGAAGCCCGCGGTAATCGCGCGCTCTTTCTGATGGATCTCGGCATGCCGCGCAACATCGAATCCTCTGCCGCCGATCTCTACAACGCGTATCTCTACAATCTCGACGACCTCAGCTCCATCGTCGCGCAAAATCGCCAGGCCCGCGAAGGCGAAGTCCCTCGCGCCGAAGCCATCATCGAAGATCACGTCTCCAAATTTCTCTCCTGGCAGGCCAGCGTCGAACTCGTCGGCTTCGTCGCCGCACTCCGCGCCCGCCTCCGTGAAGACCGCGCCGCCTTCCTCCACGCGCGTCTCGCTCAGGCCACGCATCTCTCGCCGAACGATCGCGAGCAAATCGAAAGCATCATGGAAGAAGCGCTCGAAAAATTTCTCGTCCAGCCCGCCGAGCGCCTCCGCGACGAGCGCGAACTCCGCCGCAAAATTCAAAACGTCGAAGCGTTGCGCGACCTCTTCCTCTCCGACCGGGACAAGCGATGAGCGCGCTCCGCATCGGCACGCGCGGCAGCCTCCTCGCCAAGTGGCAGGCTGAATTCGTTCGCCGCCAGGTCTTCCAGGCCACCGGCATCGAAGGCGAAATCGTCATCATCAAAACAAGCGGCGACAAATTCGCTCAGACTTCGCTCTCCGAAATCGGCGGAAAGGGAATTTTCGTCAAAGAGCTCGAAGAGGCTCTTCTCGACAATTCCATCGACATCGCCGTCCACAGCGTCAAAGACATCCCCACCAAAACGCCTCCCGGCCTCTCGTTTCCTGCGATTCTGCGCCGCGAAGACATCCGCGATTGCCTCGTCTCCAATAATGGTGCGAATCTCGCCGGACTTCGCGAAGGCGCCCGCGTCGGCACCGGCAGTCTCCGTCGCCGCGCGCAACTTCTCCATCTCCGCGCCGACCTCGACATTCGCGATCTTCGCGGCAACGTGGACACGCGCCTCCGCAAAGTTGAAAGCGGCGAATACGACGCCATCATGCTCGCCAAAGCCGGCCTCGATCGCCTCGGCTCCACGCATCGCATCACCGAAGTTTTCTCGCCCGAGATTTTTCTGCCCGCCGTCGGCCAGGGCGCCATCGGCGTCGAATGCCGCGCCGACGACGCCGAAACTTCCGTCGCGCTCGAGAAACTCGACGACATCGATACGCGCAGCGCCATCATCGCCGAACGCTCGCTCCTCTCCACGCTCGAAGGCGGCTGCCAGGTTCCGCTCGGCGCCTGGGCGCGCATCGAACGCGACGAACTCGTCCTCGAAGCCTGCGTCTGCAGCGTCGATGGCACGCAATACATCAAGCAACGCGCCGCCGCGCCGCTCAATCAAGCCCGCGCCGCTCGGCGAACACATGGGCCGCCTCCTCATCGACGCTGGCGCCCAATCGATCCTGCAAGAAGTGAGCCGCCAACGTGGCTGATCCCGTCGCCCCGCGCGCTCCACAAAACGCTGCGTCCGCTCTCTTCGCTCACCGCATCGTCATCACCCGCGCCGTCGAGCAAAGCTCCGACCTCGTCACCAAACTCGAACGCCGCGGCGCAATCCCGATTTCGCTGCCGCTCGTCGCGTTCTCGACGCCCGAGAATTTCGCCCCACTCGACGCCGCTCTTCGCCGTTGGCAGGAATTCGACTGGGTGCTCTTCACCAGCGCCAACGCCGTGCAGTCCGTCGCGCAACGCGCAGCAAACACGAACTCAGGCATCCTCCGCCCGTCGAGCCGCCCGCTGATCGCCGCCGTCGGCCCCGCAACAAATGAAGCCGCCATGAAAGTCGGCCTCCATGTCACTCACGTCGCAAAAACGCACCTCGGCCTCGCGCTCGCCGAAGAACTCGCTCTTCAACTCCGCAACAAATCCGTCTTCCTCCCGCGCAGCGACCGCGCCAATCCCGATCTTACCCGCCGCTCTCAAAAAACTCGGCGCCACCGTCACCGAAGTCATCGCCTATCACACGCTTGCCGCCAAGCAATGTCGATCGCGCCCGCGTCACCGAAGTCCTCGACGAAAATTCCGACGCCGCTCTCTTCTTCAGCCCCAGCGCCGTCAACAATCTCGCCGACCTGATCGGCAGGGAATCGCTCTCGCAATTGCAAAACAAAATCGCCATCGCCGCCGTCGGCCCCATCACTACAGCCGCTCTCCGCGATCACGGCGTCACCAAAATCGTCACCGCAGCCGACACCACACCCGACGCGATCATCTCCGCCCTAGAAAATTATTTCGTGCAACAAGGAATCGCAAACGACGCGAGCCCACAGAGCCAGACCAACGCCGCCTCAGGAGCCACCCACGGATGAGCTTCCCCATCCATCGCCCGCGCCGCCTGCGCCGCACCGAAGCCCTCCGCAATCTCGTCCGCGAAACCCGCATCTCGACGAACGGCCTCATCTACCCGATGTTCGTTTGCCCCGGCACAAAAGTCCGCCAACCCGTCAGCTCCATGCCCGGCATCGCCCAGCAATCCGTCGACCAACTCCTCGAAGATGCCCGCGAAGTCGAACAGCTCGGCATCCCCGGCATCATTCTCTTCGGCCTTCCCGAATCGAAAGACGCCACCGGCTCCAGCTCCGCCAGCGCACAAGGCATCGTCCAGCGCGCCGTCGAAGCCATCCGTAAAGCAAATCTAAATCTCGTCGTCATCACCGACGTCTGCCTCTGCGAATACACCGACCACGGCCACTGCGGCGTCATCGAAAACGGCGAAGTCGCCAACGACGCCACTCTCGAAATCCTCGCCAATCAGGCGCTGAGCCACGCGCGCGCCGGCGCCGACATCGTCGCCCCCAGCGACATGATGGACGGCCGCGTCGCCGCCATTCGCGCCAAGCTCGACGATCACAAGTTCGAGCATCTCCCGATCCTCGCGTACGCCGCCAAATACAGCTCCGCCTTCTACGGCCCGTTCCGCGAAGCCGCGCAATCCACGCCGCAGTTCGGCGATCGTCGCAGCTACCAAATGGATCCCGCCAACGCCCGCGAAGCCCTCAAAGAAGTCGCGCTCGACATCGACGAAGGCGCCGACATGGTGATGGTCAAGCCCGCGCTCCCATATCTCGACGTCATCCGCCGCGTCCGCGACGCCTACAATGTCCCCGTCGGCGCCTACAACGTCAGCGGCGAATACGCCATGGTCAAAGCCGCCGCCGCCAACGGTTGGCTCGACGAAAAACGCACCGTCCTCGAACTCATCACCAGCATCACCCGCGCCGGCGCCGACATCATCCTCACCTACCACGCCAAAGACATCGCCCGCTGGCTCCGCTCCTCCTGATCTCGCTCGTCAATTTGTAGTGCGATTCCGCTCGTTTTCCTTGTGCCTGAATCCGCCCCGCCGTTGTACGGGCGCAGCACCGCTGCGCCCCATGTCCGCAAGATCGATCCGATGGTTCCTCATACGGGCGCAGCACCGCTGTCGCCAAATTCTGCACGATCGATCCGCCTCCGATCTGTCTTGCTCCGCAAGCGGGGCTTGCCCAGCCCGGCATAATCACGATTACAATGTCTTCGCTAGTCCCAATCCGTTTGTGGGCCGACCTAGCCCGACATAACTCGATTATAAATGTCCCCATCGCCCAAAATTAAAATTGAGAATCGCCCAATGACCGCCCCGCAACCCAAGACCAAACTCTCCCGCCCACGGTCGCGCGAAATCTTCACCCGCGCCGAAAAACTCCTCGTCGGCGGCGTCAACTCTCCCGTCCGTGCATTCCGCTCCGTCCAGACCGACCCGCTCATCATCGACCGCGGCGAAGCTCAATACCTCTACGACGCCGACGGCAACCGCTACCTCGATTTCGTCTGCTCTTGGGGCGCACTTCTCCTCGGCCACGCCAATCCGCAAGTCACCCAAGCCATCGCCACCCAAGCCGCCCGCGGCACCAGCTTCGGCGTCACCACCGAACTCGAAGTCGAACTCGCCACCCTCATCAATCGCGCCATCCCCGCGCTCGAAAAAATCCGCTTCGTCTCCAGCGGCACCGAAGCCACGATGTCCGCCGTCCGCCTCGCCCGCGGCGTCACCAAGCGCGATTACATCCTCAAATTTCGCGGCTGCTACCACGGCCACGCCGACAGCTTCCTCTCCGACGCCGGCTCCGGCCTCGCCACCCTTAGCATCGCCGAATGCCCCGGCGTACCCGAATCGCTCGCGCAGCTCACGCTCAACGCGCCCTACAACTCCATCGACGCCACCGCGCGCATCTTCAACGAACACAAAAACAAAATCGCCGCCGTCATCGTCGAACCCATCGCCGCCAACATGGGCGTCGTCCTCCCAGAGCAAGGCTTCCTCGCCGACCTCCGCGAACTCACCCGCATGCATCACTCACTGCTCATCGTCGATGAAGTGATCACCGGCTTCCGCCTCCACAACGGCGCCGTCCAGCAATATTTCAATATCGACGCCGACCTCACCACTCTCGGCAAAATCATCGGCGGCGGCCTCCCTTGCGCCGCATACGGCGGCCGCGCCGACCTCATGAATCACATCGCCCCGCTCGGCCCGGTCTACCAAGCCGGCACACTGGCAGGGAATCCGCTCGCCATGGCCGCAGGCATCGCCACGCTCAAACAACTCACCGCCGAAGGTCTCTACCACCGCATCGCCGAACAAGGCGATCGCCTCGCCGCCGGCCTCCGCACCGCTTTCGCCGATGCGAAAATCTCCCCGGCCAAGTCAACAGCTCCGGCTCGCTCTCCACTCTTTTCTTCGCCGATAATCCCGTCCGCGATTACGCCAGTGCCAAGCGCTCCAACACCCAGCGATACGCCCGCTTCTTCCGCGAAATGCTCGACCGTGGCGTCTTCCTCGCCCCATCCCAATTCGAAGCCGCCTTCGTCTCCGCCGTCCACACCCCCGCCGACATCGACTACGCCCTCTCCGCCGCCTCCGACTCCCTCCGCGCCGTCGCCTCCGAAGCCTGACCAAAATCGCCGCCGCCTCCGAGGCCATAGCCGCAGTCAAAAAAGTTTGTCATTCCGAGCGTAGCGAGGACCTCTGCGCCATCGCGTGCCTTTTGCGCGATGAATCTGCTTTCTGCCGCCACACCCGGATGCATCCGTTCGCCACCCGCCGTGACTGCCCCGCGCCGCACCTTCCCGCTCCACCCAAAATCGTGAGATAGTTCTCCCAACCCATCGAAAAGGAAGCCCAACAAAAAAATGTCCGAAGACATCGAGCTCCCCGAACACGAAGAACACGAGCACCATCACCCACTCACCGTCCCCGTCACCGTAACCATCGCCATCATCGCCGTCCTCGGCGCCATCGTCACCCTCATGGGCCATCGCTCCCACACCGAAGAACTCCTCCTCCAGGCCAAAGCCAGCGACCAGTGGGCCTACTACCAAGCCAAAAATATTCGTCTCCACGAAATGGAAGCCGTCGCCGACATGCTCGCCGTTCTCTCACCCAGCGACAAAGAAAAAGTCGCCACCGTCCACGAAAAATACGTCAAGGAAGTCGAGCGCTACGAAAAGGACAAAGACACCATCAGCGACCAAGCCAAGGAACTCGAAGCCGAGCGCGACATAGTCAGCCGCCGCGCCGACCGCTTCGACGCCGGCGAAGTCTTCCTGGAGATGGGCCTCGTCATCTGCTCCATCACCCTCCTCACCAAAAAGCGCTTCTTCTGGTTCAGCGGCATCACCATCGCCGCCATCGGCGTCCTCCTGGCCGCCACCGGCTTCCTCATCCACTAATCCAAATCGTCCTCCGTAAAATTGTAGGGCGCAGCACGCTGCGCCCCATGTCCGCAACATCGATCCCCAAGCCGGCAGTTGGGTGCCGCACCCTTAGATTTTAAAGGGTGCGGGTTTAGATGAAACTTGCCCACATCACATCGACAGTTCGCGATCGATCATCCGCAGCCGTCGATCCTTCCGCGGAATCGCAAATCGGATCGCACCCATTTGAAACAAATCCGCCCCTCCATCCGTTTCTATCTCCGGCCATGCAACGCTCCCAATCGCGCAGCCACCCACTGCCCAACCCGGTAGCCGTACGTCCAACGTGATATAACCGTCACCTCGTCAACAATCAGAACTCAGGAGCCGTAAGTGCCTCTAAAAATCTCCGGCCTCTCCAAAACCTATCCCAACGGCGTCAAAGCCCTCAAAAACATCTCCCTCACCATCGGCAACAACATGTTCGGCCTCCTCGGCCCCAACGGCGCCGGCAAGAGCACCCTCATGCGCACCATCGCCACCTGCAAGATCCCGACGAAGGCGAAATCTGGCTCGACGACCTTAACGTCCTCAAACAGAAAAACTCCGTCCGCCAGGTCCTCGGCTATCTCCCCCAGGAATTCGGCGTCTACCCGAAAATGAATGCCGTGGACATGCTCCACCACCTCGCCGTTATGAAGGGCATCACCAACGCCGGCGAGCGCAAGGAAGTCGTAGACGCGCTCCTCAACCAAACCAATCTCTGGGACTCCCGCAAGAAAGCTCTCAGCACCTATTCCGGCGGCATGAAGCAGCGCTTCGGCATCGCGCAGGCTCTTCTCGCCAATCCCAAGCTCATCATCGTGGATGAGCCTACCGCCGGCCTCGACCCTGCCGAGCGCAATCGCTTCCTCAATCTACTCAGCTCCATCGGCCGCAACGTCATCGTCATTCTCTCCACGCACATCGTCGAAGACGTCCGCGAACTTTGCCCGCGCATGGCCATCATCAGCAACGGCCAGCTCTTGCTCGAAGGCTCGCCCGCCGAATCCCTCGACTCACTCCAAGACAAAATCTGGAGCAAAGTTGTCAACACCGATGCCGAACTCGCCGCCATCGACGCCAACTTCAACGTCGTCTCCACCCATCTCGTCGGCGGCCTGCACGAAGTTCGCGTCTTTAGCGACTGAAAACCCCGGCGACGGCTTCACTCCAGGTCGACGCCAATCTCGAAGACGTCTACTTCCTCACGCTCTCCCCAGATCACGGCGAAGAACTAAGGAGGAATGCGCAAAATGTTCTGGGAATTTTTCCTCTTCGAACTCAAGTTCCGGCTGAAAGGCATCTCCACTTACGCCTATTTCCTCTTTTTCTTCGGCATGGCGTTCCTCAACGTCGCCGCCGAAGACTTCGGCCCCGTCGGCAACGGCAAAGTCCTGCTCAACGGCCCTTGGGCAATCTCCACCGTTTACATTCAACTCTGCCTCTTCGGCATCATCATCATCGCCGCCATCTTCGGCACATCGATCCTCCGCGACTTCCAGCGCGACACCTATCAACTCCTCTTCACCAAGCCCATTTCAAAATTCGATTACCTCGGCGGCCGCTGGGCAGGCTCCTTCGTCGCCATCACGCTCGCCTTCAGTGGAATGGTATTCGGCACCATGGCGGGTTCCTCCGTTCCGTGGTCCGATCACACCCGGCTCACCAGCGGCCACATCTGGTGGTATTTCCAGCCGTTCCTCTATTTCGTCGTCCCGCAGATTTTCTTCCTCGGATCGCTCTTTTTCTGCGTCGCCGCTCTCACCCGCAAAATTGTTGTCGTCTATCTCCAGGGCGTCGCCATCTTCATGGTCTACGTCATCGGCATCACCGTTTTCTCCGCCACGCGCAGCCTCGAACGTTTCTGGAGCGGCATCTTCGACCCTGCCGGACTTCTTCTGATGGACGGCGTCACGCGTTACTGGACCGTCGTCGAGAAAAACACACTGCTGATGCACTGGACCGGCGTCTTCCTCTACAACCGCCTCGTCTGGTGCGGTCTCGGTCTGGTTGCGCTCATCGCTTGCTTCGCGCTCTTCCCGATGTCCGTCGAAGCGCTCACCGCGGTCAGCAGCAAACGCCGCGCCGCCAAAGCGAAGCACCTCGAACAGGAAGATACTCGCCCCAAGCGCAGCATCATCGCCGCCAAATTGCCCGTCGTCCGCCAAATCTTCGATTCCGCCACAACCTGGCGCCAGCTCATCTCGCTCACAAAACTCCGCCTCTCCAACATCCTTCGCGAAATTCCGTTCTGGGCGCTCGTCTGCATTCTCATCGCCTTCGCCATCAACAATGGCTACTTCGCCGGACGCATCTCCGGCCGCGACGTCTGGCCCGTCACCTTCCTCATGGTTCAGGCCGTCGAAGGCTCCGCCACTCTTTTCTTCTTCATCGTCGCCACGCTCTACGCCGCCGAACTCGTCTGGCGCGAACGCGACACGCATTTCGACGGCATCCACGACGCGCTCCCGATGCGCGAAACCACCGACTGGCTCAGCAAATTCTTTGCGCTGGCCATCGCCGAACTCATCCTCCTCGCCATCACCATGCTCTGCGGCATCTTCATGCAGACTCTTGCCGGCTACTACCATTACGAAATCACCCAATACCTCAAGGAACTTTTCGTCATCACCTATCCGCAGGTGCTGATCTTCATCCTCTTCGCCTTCTTCATTCAAACCGTCGTCAGTAATAAATTCGTCGGCCACGGAATCGTCATCGGGCTTTTCGTCTCGCTCCCCATCCTCTTTCGCTATGGATTTGAAAACACGCTCTATCTCCTGGGCCAGACGCCCACCTACACCTACAGCGATATGAATGGCTACGGCCACTTCGTCGCTGCTCTCACATGGGCCATCGTCTATTGGTTCGCGATCATGGCCGTACTCGCCGTCTTCTCGATCGCGCTCGCGCGCCGCGGCTCGGAAGACAGTTGGTCGGCTCGCCGAAAAGTCGCTGCGCAGCGGCTCCCGCGTCTCGTTCCCGCACTTGTTTTCTTCCTGGTCGTCGCGATTGCCAGCGGCGGTTGGTATTACTTCAATTCCCACGTTCGCAACGAATTCCTCAGCGCCAAGCAGCGTCGCGGCATCCAGGCCGACTACGAGCGCAATTACAAAAAATACGAACTCCAGCCACAGCTCAAAATCATCGCCGTCGATTCCAAAATCGACATCTATCCCGAGCGCCGCTCCTTCGATGGCACCGGCTCATACATCCTGCAAAACAAATCCGACAAGCCCATCGACCAGGTTCACGTCACCGACTCGCTTCAAAGCGTCTGCGTCCGTCAATTTCGATCGTGCCTTCCACAAAGTTTCATCCGGTCCGCGCGACATCTACACGATCTACGCGCTCGATAAGCCGCTCCAGCCCGGCGAAATCATGCACATGACTTTCAACGTCGGCTACGAATCTCACGGGTTCCGCGACAGCAACGAGCGCCCCGAACTCGCCTACAACGGTACATTTTTCGACAGCACCTATTTCCCCTACATCGGCTACAACCGCAACGTCGAACTCGACGATCCCCGCCGCCGCGCCGAAGAAAAACTCCCCGCGCTCGAAGAGATGGCCGCACGCGGCGATTCCTATTGGGAGCGCGTCAATCTCTTTTACTCCGCAATCCGACTGGATCACCTACCACACCGTCGTCAGCACTTCGGGCGATCAGGTCGCCATCGCTCCCGGCTACCTCAAAAAAGAGTGGACCGAAAATGGCCGCCACTACTACGAATACGATATGGGCGCGACTCACACTGGCCGATTTCTTTTCCTATCTCTCCGGCCGCTACCAGGTGAAGCAGGAAAAATACAAAAACATCAATCTGCAAATCTTTTACATCGCCCGGCCACGAATACAACCTCGACGACATGCTCCAGTCCACCAAATCCGGCCTCGACTACTACGACAAGAGCTTCGGCCCCTATCAATTCGACCAGTTCCGCATCATCGAATTTCCCGCGCTACCGCCAGTTCGCGCAGTCTTTTCCCAACACCGTCCCGTATTCCGAAGACATGGGTTTCATCGCCCGCATGAAGAAGCCGGACGACATCGACTTCACCTACTTCGTCACTGCCCACGAGTTGGGCCATCAGTGGTGGGGACATCAGCTGATCGGCGGCGCAGGTCAGGGCTCCAACATGATGTCCGAGACGCTCGCCGAATATTCCGCGCTGAAAGTGATGGAGAAAAAATACGGCGCCGACAACATCCACAAATATCTGAAGCACGAGCTGGACACATATCTGCGCGGACGCGCCGGCGAAGTCCGCAAGGAACCGCCGCTCGTTCTGGTGCAGCGCGAACCCTACGTCTGGTATCAAAAAGGCGGTCTGGTGATGTACACGCTCGCCGACTACATCGGCGAAGACAAGGTCAACGCCGCGCTCAAGAAATTTCTCGAGAAGTATCACTACGCCAACGCAACCGACGCGCAAGACCACTCCATATCCCGACACGCGTCAATTCGTCGCCGCGCTGCGCGAACAGACTCCGCCCGACATGCAGTACCTCATCACCGACATGTTCGAATCCATCGTCCTCTACGACAATAAAGCGCTCACCGCTACCGTCACCGAAACTCCCGACCACAAATATAAAGTCGAGCTAGCCGTCCAGGCCCGCAAAGCCAAGGCCGACGAAAACGGCAACGAAACTCCCATGCCCCTAAACGACTACATCGACATCGGCGTCTTCACCGGCGAAAAAGACCACGAAAAGCCTCTCAGCCTCAAAAAAGAAAAGCTCACGCAAGAACACCAAACCTTCGAAATCATCGTCGACCAAAAGCCCACCCGCGCCGGCATCGACCCCTACAACAAACTCATCGACCGCACCGCCGACGACAACATGATCAACGTGACCTCAAAATACCCACATTCGGCGTTCCAGTCCTAGCGCAACTGCTCAATTTCGCCACGGTAGCGCCGGCAACTTGCCGGCGTTTTGTGCAACCGCCGTATCACGGCATGTACGGGCGCAGCACCGCTACGCCCCAACTTGCCCGGGCGTCAGCAATCTCGTTTCACCCCTCTTCCGGCAGCGCCTTCCTCAGCCGCGCCAATTCCTCCACCACCATCTCAAACCGCCTCAAAATCTCCGCGTGCCGCATATCCTCTTCGTCCGGCTTCTTCTTGATAAATGTCATCGTGCCACCCGGCTCCAGAATGCACTGTTCGACTTCCGACAAATCGTCAAACCCTTGCTTCCGCGCTGCCGCCGCTAATTGTTGTATGGAGATCAGCTCCTTCTTCAAGTCGATCGGTCCTCACTTTGCCCTTATCGATCAGCACGTCTTCTTTGCCCTCGATCAACCGATCGAGCTTCCGGTGGTTATACAAAAATCGCACCACGAGATAATTCACCACGAGCAGGGAAGTCGCCCCAATCAACCCGCCGCTGACGCTGTTGTCGTCCCCAATGATCGCGTTCTGCACCGTGTTCGAAAGCGTCAGCAGCACCACCAAATCAAACGGATTGAGCTGCACCAGCTCCCGTTTCCCCGACAGCCTCAAACTGATCACCAAAAACGCATACACCACCACCGGCCTCAAAATCTTCTCCGCCAGCGGTAACCCCATCACAAACATATCTTTCCAGATCGTATGTTCCACGATCACCCCTCCACTCAAATCTTGCCCTTACAATCCGCTTCCATGGCACGTTCAGCGTTCAACTAAGATCAACGAATCCCGCCGCAGCCTACCACGCCAGTCATCAAAAAGCCGTGAGTCCGCACTGCCGCGCACTGCAATGTGGCAGCTAACTACCACAAATGTGGTCGCTTATTACCACAAGCGAATCCCACGCCTGTCCCTCCGTACAGTCATCCTTAGGCTGCGGTTTCCTACTTCGCACGTTCACCCTCCTCTAACCTCTTCTAAAATATCTCCATCGCGATTTTTCCCGGCCCGAACCGTGTCCTTCGCAGCCGTGCGCGAAATCGCCAGCACATTGGAGGCTGCCCACTTCCGCCCGTAGCGCACTTTAGCGAACTATCGCGAATCTATATCCGCGCGCTCGGGCCAACGCACCACGCAGCAACGTCATGCCTCAGCATCCTCCAACTGACCTGACCGCCGTCGGCATCCAGCAACTCTCCGCCGAGCAACTCTCCTCTTTGCTGGGCTCGACGCGCGAACTCCTTGCCCTCCTCACCGGTGACGGCACCATCCTTTACGCCAGCGAAGGTTTCGGCCGCGTCCTTGGCTATTTCAACAGCGAACTCGTCGGCAGCGCCGTCGTCAGCATTCTCCATCCCGATCAGCGCGGCGCCGCCCAGGAATGCATCGACAAACTCGCCGTCACTCCGGGCGGCTGGATCAGCAACAACTACCGCATCCAGCGCAAAGACGGCACGTGGCGCTGGTTCGAAGTCTCCTGCCAGAATCATCTCCGCTATCCCGGCGTCGAAGCCATCGTCGTCAGCTTCCTCGACATCACCGATCTCCGCCGCATGCAGGAAGAGCGCCAGGTCATTTCCGACATCATTCACGCGCTCAACGAAACTTCCAATCTCGACCAGCTCCTCTTGAGCATCCATCAGTCGCTTAAAAAAGTTCTTTACGCCGAAAATTGTTTCGTCGTTCTCCACAATCGCGAGACCGACAATTTCCATTTCGCATTTTTCGCTGACGAGTTCGATACGCAACCCGCGCCGCAAAAACTCCCGCGCACCTGCACTTCGCTCGTTTTTCGTACCGGCCGCAGCATGCTGATTCCTCAATCGGAATTCGATCGTCTCGCCCAGCGCGGCGAAGTCGAACTCGTCGGCTCGCCGTCTCCAGCTTGGCTCGGCGTCCCGCTGAAAACTCCGACCGCCACGATCGGCGTGCTCGCCGTCCAGCATTACCAGAACGAAAAAATTTACGACGAACGCGATCTCGAATTTCTCGACTCCGTTGGCGGTCACATCGCTCTCGCCATCGAACGTCGCAGCGCCGAAGACGCACTCCGCAACAGCGCCTCGATGTTCCGTCTTTTTTTCTCCAATAATCCTCTGCCCACCTGGGTCTTCGACTGCGAAACGTTCCTCTGCCTTCAGGTCAACGACGCCGCCGTCAAACTTTTCGGCTTCTCCACCAGCGAATTCGAGTCCATGACCATCCTCGATTTCCGCCCCGCGACCGAACACGTCGCATTTCTCGATTTCTCCGCCAGCCGGCCTTTGGCTCTCACGCCAAGCCCACCTGGAAGCACGTCCGTAAAGACGGCAAGATCATCGACGCTGAAGTCATCGCCCATCGCCTCGAATACGCCGGCCGCCCCGTTTACCTTGTCGTCGCGCAAGACGTCGGTGAGCGCCAGCTCCTCGAAGATCAGCTCCGCCAGGCGCAAAAGATGGAAGCCGTTGGCCGCCTCGCCGGCGGCGTCGCCCACGACTTCAACAATCTTCTGATGGTCATCAAGGGCCACACCGAGCTTCTGCTCAACGCGCTTCCGCAAGGCGACGCCAGCGCGCGCAAAGTCGAGCTGATCGACCGCGCCGCCGATCGCGCCGCTTCGCTCACGCGCCAGCTTCTCGCCTTCAGCCGCATGCAGGTGCTCCAGCCGCGCGTCATCAATCTCAATAAAATTGTCGAAGACATGGGCAAGCTCATCCCGCGCTTGCTCGGCGAGGATGTCGATCTCGTCGTTCGCACCTCTCCCGACCTCGGCGCCATCCGCGCAGACGCCAGCCAGATGGAACAGGTCATCATGAATCTCGCCGTCAACGCGCGCGACGCGATGCCCGAGCGGCGGACGACTCGTCATCGAAACATCCAACACCGAACTCGACCGCTCCTACGCCAACGCGCGCCCGGTCGTCACTCCCGGTCCATACATTCTTCTTGCCGTCAGCGACACCGGCACCGGCATGGATCAGGAAACGCAGGCGCGCATCTTCGAGCCGTTTTTCACCACCAAGGAGCAAGGGAAGGGAACCGGCCTCGGCCTTTCCACCGTGTACGGCGTCGTGAAACAGAGCGGCGGTTTCATCTGGGTTTATAGCGAACTCAAAAAAGGCACCTCGTTCAAAATTTATTTGCCGCGCGTCGATCAGCCCATCGATGCCGCCGGTAAAGTCGCCAGCTTATTCCGAAGCCCCACGCGGTACCGAAACCGTTTTGCTCGCCGAAGACGAAGCCGACGTCCGCGAACTCGCTCGCGAATTTCTCGAAGCCGCCGGCTACACCGTCATCGAAGCCCGCAACGGCCAGGAAGCCCTCAAGCTTGCCGGCGAGCGCTCCGAAGAAATCGATCTTCTCGTCAGCGACCTGGTCATGCCCGGGATGACCGGGCAGCAACTCGCTGCGCTGCTGCAACAACAGGATTCGTCGCTGCGCGTCATCTTCATGTCCGGCTACAGCGAACACGCCGCCGCCGAAGCCGCACAAGCCGGCTCCGCCGTCCGCATACTCACCAAGCCCTTCAACCGCATGGCGTTACTCCGCACTATTCGCGAAGTCCTCGGCCCGCCGTTTCTCGCTGAAATCGAGGTGCGGAAAAAACGCCGGCGGGACGCCGGCGCTACCGGTGCTTCCTCGATTTTCTTTCACGTCGATGTGTTTCTTGTGTTGTCGAACTCTTGGTAGGGTTGGCGTCCTTGCTGGCGGTTTGCTGATCGTTCGTTTGAACGTTTGTGTCGAACTCTGCGGGGCGGTCGAAGATGAGGCGGGGCATCAGCTCGATCATCGGGGTTGAGTTCCTGGTCGATTGCGGGGAGGGTGCGGAGCTCGAGGCTGGCGATGTAGGCGAGGACGGAGGCGCGGCGGGCGGAGATGCGATTTTCGATCATGAGGCGGGCGAGGGAGCAGAGAAAGTCGTTCACTTCGCAGGCGGATTTGAAATTGAGGGGATCGGGGCCGAAGTGGGAGGAGAGGTCGATGTCGGCGACCTTGGCGGGGCGTATTGAGGTTGGGAGTGCTGAGCACAGAACAGGGAGTTTTCCAGAACGGGAAAGCGGCAGCGTTTGCCGGAGGGATGGCGGTGAACGCAGGAGGAGCGGGAGAGTAGAGTGGCGAGTTGGGGCGAAATTTGCGGTTCCATTTTGGTCCTCGGAGTTTGAGATGCGAAGTGGGGGTATACCCCCGTCGTTTTTTGAAGTGTGTGCAAGTGCTGGCAGATCAATGGGTTGCGGATGGCGGGAAATGAGTGTGTGGAAGTTGAAGATTTGGCGGGGGTTAGTGCGGGGTGTTGTTCGAAGAGGTTGGCTTCATGTAGAAGAATATCATGGCTTTGATTACTTGTCAATATGATAATTGAGTAGTAGTACTTTCGAACAGTGATTCGAATGGAGTTGGCGTATGTTGTTGAGGGGGTTGGGGTAGAGTGAGCAGTGGGTGTGCGCAGAGTGATCAGTGGTCCCGAGCCGGAGGATACGTTGCGGACGGCACGAGAGTTCACAGAGACGCAGCAGAGGCACGGGGTCGGGGCGAGGCTGCGAGAGCAGGGCGTCACGTTTGGGTGGGGAGCTGGTCGATAGGGCTGTTGACGGGGGTGGGGGGATTCAGTAGCCTCGGGTGCGAGCCTGTCATTTTTCGAGATTTGCTGCCTAACCCTCCCTTGGCGGCGTGTGCGTTGGTGGATGGGTCTTCGCCTGGTTGTCACAAAAACGCCGGCGTGCGCCGGCGCTACCGCGAGTTTTCAGAGAGGAATCCATGGCGGACCAGCCTTGACGGTGCCGAGCGGCGACGTGATTCGAGTGAGATGAAACCGAGAGTTCCGATTTCGCGGCGGGAGTTTGCGCGGAGGGCGGCGTTGGCTTCGGCGGTGGTGTCGATTGTGCCGGCGGCGGTTACGGCGGCGGCGGCGCCGGCAACATCGCTTGGCGGGCAATCTGCCCCGCAGGATACGCATCCCCCTGCCCCGCCGGCGGCGGTTACGCAGCAAAATCCTGTGCCGGGTGCGCCGAAGCTTTCGGTGGAGGGGCAGTCGGAGGCGGACGCGCGGTTTCAGACGATTTTGGTGATGTATGGGGCGCGGTTTTCGGACGAGCAGAAGAATGATTTGCATCGGCTGTGTGCGGTGGTGCAGCCGTCGTTGGATCGGATTCGGGCTTACAAGATTGAGAATGGGGATGGGACGGCGCTTTATTTGAAGCCGGGGTTTGAGAGGGAGAAGAAGGCGAAGGTGGCGGTGCCGGCGCGCATGGAAAAGCGGCGCCGGGCTCGAACGGTTCTGGGAAAAAATCGTGACTGGTCGGCGGGCACTTATGGGGTTGCGAAGTTCGGGTGGATGAGACGGTCCCTGGGTTGTATGGGCGGGGTTGAATCTAAACCCGCACCCTCTGAAAGGCTGAGGGTGCGGCACCCAAGCGCCGGTTTAGGACGAGGGATCGATGGCTGCTGAAGAGTTGTTTTATTTGCCGGTGACGGAGTTGGCGAGGCGGATTGAGGCGAAGACTCTGTCGCCGGTCGATCTGACGCAGATGTATTTGTCGCGGAGCGAGAAGATTGGGGCGAAGTTCAATGCGTATGCGCGGCTGACGCCGGAGATTGCGATGGCGCAGGCGTCGGCGGCGGAGAAGGAGATTCGGCGGGGGCATTATCGGGGGCCGTTGCATGGGATTCCTTATGCGGCGAAGGATTTACTGGCGGTGAAGGGTGTGCCGGTTACCTGGGGCGCGAAGCCTTATGCGGATCAGGTTTTCGATTTCGACGCCACGGTCATTGAGCATTTGAATCGGGCTGGGGCGGTGATGATCGGCAAGGCTTCGATGATCGAGCTTGCCGGCGGGATGAATTACCGGTTTGCGTCGGCTTCGTTGCAAGGCGAGGCGAAGAATCCGTGGAATACGAATTGTTGGACTTGCGGATCGTCGTCGGGGTCAGGGGCGATTGTGGCGGCGGGGTTGGCGGCGTTTGCGATCGGGACGGAGACTTGGGGATCGATCGTTTGTCCGTCGGCATTTTGCGGTGCGAGCGGGATGCGGCCGACGTATGGGCGCGTGAGCAAGTACGGGGCGATGGCGCTGGCGCCGTCGATGGACAAGATTGGGCCGATGGCGCGGTCGGCGGAAGATTGCGCGCGAATTTTTGCGGTGCTGGCGGGACACGATCCGAAAGATCATTCGACGCTGGCGGTGGATAAGGCGGCGTTTACGTATTCGCCGTCGATGGAATTGAAGGCGAGGTCGCTGACGGTTGGGTGGTTGACGAACGCGTGGAAGGGCATGGACCCGGGGGTGGCGAAGGTTGCGGATGCTACGGAGAAGGCGCTGCATAAGATATTTCCGGTTGTTCATCGAGCGGCGTTGCCTGTTGGCCCTTGGGATGACGTCGGGAACGTGATCATGGGGACGGAAGGGGCATCGTCGTTTCGCGAATTGATTCGGAGCGGGAAGGTGAGCGAGCTTGCAGATCCGCTGGGGCAGATCAACGGGTATGTGAACGAGCAGATTTCGGCGGCGGATTATTGGCAGGCGTCGAAGATTCGCGAGCAGTTGCAGGGGAAGATGGCGGAATTGTTCGATTCGTTTGATGTGATTGCGACGGTGTCGCAGCCGATTCCGGCGACTTCGCTGGATTTTAATTTGGAGACGGGGTTGTCGTTTCCTGATCCGCTGGGGGCGATTGGGAATTTGTGCGGGTTGCCGGCGATGTCGGTGCCGTGCGGATTTACGGAGAAGCATTTGCCGGTGGGAGTGCAGTTTGTGGCGCGGGCGGGGGATGATTTTGGGGTGATACAGGCGGCGCGGACATGGCAGGGGCATTCGGATTGGCATAAGAGGCATCCGAAGTTGATTTAGTGGTGGTCGGTAGGAAGAGGAAAAAGATAACGCAGAGGCGCAAAGAGCGCAGAGGTACGCGGAGAGAAATTCGCGATGCGGATCGCTCCGGCTATTCGGTCAGAAGCCTGAAGAGGGATTTTTTCCAGGCGGGGACGTCCATCGTCCAGCAGACATGGATTTTGCGCGGCTGCGCCTGGATCGTTGGCCCCCAGATGTCGATGTTGCGCCGGTCGTGCGCGACGTTGAGTTTGTCTACGAGGGTCAGGCCGCGGTTCAGTTCGCTTTCCGTTTCGATTTCAATGTAATGGCTGGTGCCGTCGAGGCAGAGTTTGGGATCGATGGCGATGCCCATGGCCGTGGGATCGGGCAGGCAGATGCCGTATTCGTCGTCTGTGTATGGTACGACTCGGCGGCGATGCTGTTGGAGTGGACGGCGAATTCGGCGAGCGGATTTTTTGAACCGAGCAGCGCGTCGATCTCCTGCTGATTGAGCGCGGCGGCGCCCCGGCAAAGATGCCAGCCGACCATCTCGATGTTCATGCCGGAATGGAAAACGATGCGCGCCGCTTCGGGATCGACGTAGATGTTGAACTCGGCGGCGGGCGTGATGTTGCCTTCGCAGCAGGGATTGCCGCCCATGATGACGCAGCGGCCGACGGATGCGGCGAGTTTGGGATCGCGCTGGAGGGCGAGGGCGACGTTGGTGAGCGGGCCGAGCGTGACGATCGTGAGGCCGGGATTGGCTCGGATGGTTTCGATCATGGCATCGACGGCGTGTGTTTTTTCGGCGGTGCGGGTTTTGGGTTTGTAGCCGTGATCGCCGAGGCCGTCTTCGCCGTGGAACCAGTCGGCGCAACAGAGTGCGCGCTTGAGAGGATGAGTGGCGCCGGCGAAAATGGGGACATCGGAGTTGCAGAGTTCGGCGGTGTAGAGGACGTTGCTGGTTCCTTGCTGCAACGGGAATGTTGCCGGCGACGACGGTAATGGCGGCGACGCGGACGTCGGGAGTGCGGAGAGCCATGATGATGGCGACGGCGTCGTCGGAGCCGGTGTCGGTGTCGATGAGGAATGTGCGGGGCATGGGTGAGTGGGCCTCGGTTGGAATCAGAAGCGCGGACAGTTTACATCGTGCGGACATGGGGCGCAGCGGTGCTGCGCCCGTACGCGGAAACTACGGCGGACGCTCCGAGGTCGTGATAAGGCCGGGCGGAGCAAGCCCCGCCCCTACAAAGGAGAAGAGACACAGCTGCGGGAAGAGGAAAGGGCAGACAGTGTATTCAATTTTTTACATCGGGGTACGTAACAGGGCGGTATACTCGCGGCCCCAGTCCGACGGAACGCTCCTCAGTCGATGACATGAAGCAGGAGAGAAACAATGGCTACGTCTCTTTATGCGCCGGACTTTCTGAGCATTTTTAACCAATACCGCGATACGGGCGGACCCACCGGGGCATTTCCTTCACCGCAAGATTGGCGCGATCAGTGGATTTATTTTTTGATGGTCGATCGATTCAACAATTCGGCGGCGCCGCCGCGCAGCATGCCGTATGACCAGGCTTACAGCGGATTTCAGGGCGGCAATTTGGCGGGAGTGAAAGATCAGTTGCCGTATATCAAGGGGCTTGGCGCGGGAGCGATCTGGCTGAGTCCGGTGTTGAAGAATGTGCCGAATCAAGAGGGCACGTACCACGGATACGGCATCCGCGATTTTTTGCATGTCGATCCGCGATTCGCGAAAGACGCGAACAATGCGGACAACGAGCTGAGAGATTTGGTCGATGCGGCGCATGCGCAGGGGATGTACGTGATTCTGGACATTGTGCTGAATCACACCGGCGATGCGTTCGCTTATGTTTGCGATTCGGGAGAGTCGAACTGCACTGGGTCGAATGGCGCGCAGGCCGATTTTCGGAGTTTTACGCGGCCGGTGCTGTGGCGTGACCAGAATGCGGTGGCGCAGAGCGGGTGGAACGATATT
Source organism: uncultured Acidobacteriota bacterium (assembly GCA_963785605.1). Classification (GTDB taxonomy): domain Bacteria; phylum Acidobacteriota; class Terriglobia; order Acidiferrales; family UBA7541; genus Acidiferrum. The sequence continues at coordinate 853,877 of CAWAWE010000002.1, forward strand.
GCGAATCTTCCGGATATGTCGGCCGATCCGATGGTGTGGCCGAAGGAGTTGCAGAAGAATTCGTACTTTCGCATGCAGGGGATGCCCGATCCGAACGGCAGCGATACGGTTGGGGATTTTTACTCGCTGAAGCAATTCTTGACCGATAACACGGACTTACAGCAATTTCTGATTCGCTCGTTTCAGTATGTGATCGCGCGATTCGACATCGACGGATTCCGGATCGACACGCTGCGCTATTTGAAGGGCGGATTGGCGCAGCTGTTTGGGAATGCGATCCGCGAATATGCGATGACGATCGGGAAAAAGAATTTTTTTACGTTTGGGGAAGTGAACGTCGGGGATGCCGAAGATGTGATCACGCAGTTTATCGGGCGGAACACGAGTTTGCCCGACGAGCAGATGGTGGGCGTGGATGCGGCGCTGGATTTTCCGCTGTTCGATTGCTTGCCGGGGCTGGTGAAGGGCGAGCAGCCGCCGTCGGCGGTGGCGGCCATGTATGCGCATCGGAAATCGGACGAGGCGACGATTTTGAGTTCGCACGGAGATGCGACGCGATTTTTTGTGACGTTTCTGGATAATCACGATCAGAACGAGCGGATACGGTATATCGATCCGACGAATGCGACGCGGTTTGACGATCAGGTGACGCTGGGGCTGGCGTCGCTGTTTTGCTTGCCGGGGATTCCTTGCGTGTATTACGGGACGGAGCAAGGGTTGAGCGGTCATGGCTCGGCGGTTGAGGCGGTGCGCGAGGCGTTGTGGGGCGGGCCGGGATTTGCGACGGCGGGGGATACGTATTACGAAGATGTGGCGGGGATTGCGAAGATTCGGAGGGAATGCCCGGCGCTGCGGTATGGGCGATTTTATTTTCGGCCGGTGTCGGGAGACGGAAAGAATTTCGGTGTGTCGCCGTACAACGGAGGAGTTCTGGCGTTTTCGCGGATTCTGATGGATCAGGAAATTTTGGTGGTAGCGAATACGGATACGCAGAATGCGCATTCGTTGAATGTGATTGTGGATTTGACGCTGCATGGGGCGGGCGATGCGTTGCGCGTGCTGTACAGCAACAAGACAGCTCCGGCGGCGGTTGGGAATGTTGCGCAGCTTGCGGGCGGGAGCGTTGTGGTGGCGGAGACGGATGGGACGATGGGGACGGGCCCGTTGAATTGTGTGAGCGTGACGTTGCAGCCGATGGAAGTGCAGATTATTGGCAAGTGAAAAGATTTCGGGTCGGCACGCGGCCGGTGTGTCGGCGGGCGCAAAAATGCTTCGCGGATGAATCGTGCGGGCATGGGGCGCAGCGATGCTGCGGCCGTACACGAAAGCGGACGGACGCAGCGAGACGGTGCGGACGCCGGGCGGGGCGAGCCCCGCCCCTACAAGAGAAGATCGAGTGGCGAAGGTGGAGTGACGAATTGCGAAGGGAAGTGTTGTCTACCACGCGCAACAGTGCGAACTACAGGTATGACCTGATGGTGCCTTAGCGCTGTATCATCTAGCGTGGCGTTCCGGCGCGGTACGGCTCGGTGCCCAAACCAAAAGAGCCTCTCGATCCACTTGCCAGAAACTCCGTACCAGTTCGACAGCACGCCGGGCAATTTTCAAGGATGAGCGGGCAGAAGGAAGCGCAATGAGGTACGCGACCGTTTTGCGGTCATTGCTGTTCTCGTTTGTATTGCTGGTGCTGTCTCAGGTTTCGCTCGGACAAGTGTCGATCTCGGTGGGATTCGGTCCGCCGGCGATTCCGGTGTACGAGCAGCCGATTTGCCCAGGCGACGGATATTTGTGGACGCCTGGCTATTGGGACTATGACGACGCCGATGGATATTACTGGGTGCCGGGCACGTGGGTGCTGGCGCCGGAGCCGGGATATTTGTGGACGCCGGGATTTTGGGGATGGGGCGGCAGCGCGTTCCTTTGGCACGGCGGGTATTGGGGACCGCACGTCGGTTTCTACGGCGGAATCAACTATGGATTTGGGTATTTCGGGAACGGATTTGAAGGCGGGCGCTGGGAAAACAATCATTTCTATTACAACACCGCGGTCGTGCACGTGAACGAGACGATCATTCACAACACGTATCGGACGACGATCATTGAGAACAATCGTTCGCGCGTTGCGTACAACGGCGGTCAAGGTGGCCTGAACTATCGGGCGTCGGCGGAACAAGAACGGTATGCGAGCGAGCGGCACATTGAGGCGGTGCAGGCGCAGCGGGAGCACCGGGAGGCGGCGCGTGCGAATCCGCAATTGCGGGCGAGCGCGAACCAGGGAAGACCGCCGATCGCAGCGACGGCGCGGCCGGGTGATTTCAAGGGCGGCGCAGTAGCGGCGCGGGAAGCGGGGGGCGAGTATCATGCGCCGCCGGCGAATGCGGCGCGCGGTGGTGCGCCGAATCAAGGCGACCGTCCGGCGAACGATACGCGGAAGGCGTCTTACAACCACGCGAGCGAAGTGCAGCAGCATCAGTACACTCCGCCGAATACGGGTAACGCGAAGACGGACGCAAAGTATCAGCAGCAACAGCAGAAGCTGGCGGCAAAGCAGAACGAGCAGCATGTGAAGTTGCAGCAACAACAAGAGAAGCAGCATCAGCAGTTGGAGCGGAAGCAGGCGAGTGATACGCAGAGGCAACAGATGGAGACGCGTCACACGCAGCAGACGCAGAAGATGGAAACGCAGCATTCACAGCAGCAGACGCGGATGGAGCAGCATCAGGCGCCGCGGCCTTCGGGAGGCGGCGGTGGCGGCCATCCTGAGGGTGGGCGGCCGCACTGAGGCGAAGAAGAAGTTGACAGTCGATAGTTGAAAGTCGGAAGCGAAAAGCAACAATGCGAAGAGGGGCGCGAATTGCGCCCCTCTTCGCTTTTTGGACGAGGTCGCGAATTGATCAGACTGTCGGTTCGAATCGAGATCGACGTTGAAGGATGGGCGGGGTTAGGTCTAAACCCGCACCCTCTAAAATCTGAGGGTGCGGCACCCAACGGCCGCTTGTTCGCGCTTAGGGCTTGAGGGGCCAGGTGACTTGGGCGTTGCGTTGGTAGGCGAGGTTGGCGATGTGGCCGGCGCGGGCGGCGGCGACGCCGGTTTCGACGGGGGCGTTGGGTTCTTTGCGGCTGCGGACGCAGTCGAAGAAATTTTCCATGTGGGTGATGGTGCCGTCGCGGAAGCTCTCGGCCTTGATGACGGGATTGAGATTGCCTGGGACGTTTTCGCGCCAGACGGTGAAGCCGCTGCGCGTGATTTTCAGGGTGGCTTCGGTGCCGCGGAATTCGAGGCCGCCGTCGTCGATTGATGAGGTCAGAGTGCCTTCGTAGACGACGTCGAAGCCGGGGTAGCGAAGCGCGGCTTGGAGCGTGTCGGGGCAGTCCCAATGTTCGAAGATGTATTTGTCGCCGATCATTTGCGCGACGCGGGGCTCGTCGGACTTCATGGCCCAATGCACGACGTCGATCCAGTGGGTGAAGAGATCGGTCATTGAGCCGCCGCCGAAATTCCAGAACTGCCGCCAAATGAAAAATTTGTCTTCGCTGAAGGGCTGATCGGGCGCGTTGCCGAGCCACTGCTTCCAGTCGAGGGCCGCTGTGTCTACGACTTGTTTCGGGCCGTGCGGCTGGTAGTTTTGCCACCAGTAGGTCCGGACCTGGGTGACGCGGCCGAGGCTGCCGCCCTGGATTAAATCGACGGCGTCGCGGAAGTGGGTCCAACTGCGCTGCTGCATGCCGCACTGGAGGATGTGTTTGCTGGAGCGGACGGCTTTGGTGAGGACGGCGCCTTCTTCGAGCGTGTGGGTGACGGGCTTTTCGAGGTAGACGTCTTTGCCGGAGGCGATGGCGTCGGAGGCCATGTGGACGTGCCAGTGGTCGGGAGAGGCGATGAGGACGGCGTCGAGTTGGAGATCGAGGACTTCCTTGTAATTGAGGTGAGTGGTGGCGTTCGAACCGGTGGCGCGATTTTTGACGGCTTCGCGGCGCGGGGCGTAGACGTCGCTGACGGCGACGATCTGGTGGCCGCCGGCGCGGTCTGCGGCGTCGAGGAGGGCGCCCATGCGTCCGCCGGCGCCGATGACGCCGATGCGCAAGCGTGTCGTTGGCTCCAAGGACGCGGGTGGCGGAGAGGGCGGTGAAGCCGGTGGCGATGATGAAGTTGCGGCGGTTCATGGAGGTGGACATGGCGAGCATATTAGCGGACAGGGGGCGGGGAAGGCGAGAGCCTACTGAGAAGACAGTAGGAAATGGTTGGATTGGCGGAGTGGGTGTATCGGGCGGGTTCGCTTGCCACTCTTATGTACAAATCGCGCGTGTGTTCCAGATTGACATCAGGGGTTTCTAGGGGTGGCGTCCTGTGTTCCCCTGATGGCTACTCAGGCCGCTGTCACCAAAGATGTATACGGCGGGGAATCGCCGATGGAGCCGATCCCAAGGACGGCTTGAGCGAATCCGCACCCCTAGAAGAGTTGACGAAGATTTTCTCCACTGACCAGCGAGAGGAGCCCCAGATGAAATTGAATATGAAGAAGAGTGTGGCAGGCCAAGGACGGAAGGTGCGCACGGCGTGGGTCGTTCTGCCGGCGTTTTTGTTGTTTGGCGGAAGCGCGGTTTACGGCGCGCCGCCGCAACAGCAGCAGGGCGTGGTTGTTGACCACACTGCGAACGGGCAGACGGTCTTCAAGGTGACGGTCGTGGAGCACACGACACGCGCCATCAACTACCAGCATCGCAGCGGCTCGACGCAGGTGGATTTTCGCGGGACGGACTTGATGCCGGAAGCGCGCGGCGAAGTGAATGTGAATAGCAAGCAGGGACGCATTGAAATCAAAATGCACGTCGATAAGATGAGCGCGGCGACGCAATACGGGCCGGAATATCTGACCTATGTGTTGTGGGCGGTGACGCCAGAAGGTCGGCCGAAGAATTTGGGCGAAGTGCTGTTGAACGGCGGCGACCACAGCTCGATGGAAGTGACGACGGATTTGCAGACGTTTGGATTGATCATCACGGCGGAGCCGTATTTTGCGGTGACGCAGCCGAGCAACGTGGTGGTGATGGAAAACGTGGTGAGCGATAAGACGGTGGGAACGATCGAGCCGATCAACGTGCACTATGAGTTGCTGGAGCGCGGGCAGTATGTGTTGAACGTTGACCGGTCACAGATCGTGCCGTACACGCCAGACAAGAAGACGCCGCTGGAATTGTATGAGGCGCGGAACGCAGTACGCATCGCGCAGTGGACCGGCGCCGAGACGTGGGCTCCAGATGCGCTGCAACGGGCCAAGATCGCTTTGCAGAACGCGGAAGACGAGTACGGCGGGCGGTCGACGAACAAGAAGACCGTGCAGCAGAATTCGCGGGACGCGGCGCAGACGGCAGAAGATGCACGGTTGATCACGATCCGGAAGATTGAGGATCAGCAGACGGCGGACGCGCAAGCGGCATCGCAGGCGCGCGAGGCAGATGCGGCGGCGCAGGCTGCGGAAGCGGACCGGCAGCGAGCGGCGGCCGAGCAACAGCGGCTGGCTGCGGAGCAGGCGAAGGCGCAGGCCGATGCGGATGCGCAACGTGCATTGGAGCAGCAGCGAGCGGCCGAGGCGGCAAGTGCAGCGGCAGCGCAGCAGGCTCAGTCGCAAGTAGCGGCGGCTGAAGCTGAGAAGGCGCGATTGCGCGAGCAGCTTCGTGCGCAATTGAATCAAGTGCTGGAGACGAAAGAGGAAGCCGGCCGGCTGATCGTGAATATGTCGGACGTGTTGTTCGACTTCGGCCAGTTCACTCTGAAGCCGGGTGCGAAGGAAAAGCTGGCGAAGATTTCGGGTATTTTGATTTCGCATCCGGGATTGACGCTGGAAGTGGATGGACATACGGACAGCGTCGGAAGCGACGCGGTCAACTTGACGCTCTCAGAGCGGCGTGCGGATACGGTGAGGACGTACCTTGTGTCGCAAGGCGTGGCACCGGATACGATCTCGGCGCATGGGTTTGGCAAGGACAAGCCTGTGGCGACGAATGACACGGCGGCGGGACGGCAGCTGAACCGACGAGTGGAGATTGTGGTGGCGGGATCGGCGATTGCGTCGAATGGGGCGCAGTAAAGGACGAAACTCGAAAATCGGGAAGACTTAAGATGGGAGCGCGGTCGGCAGGTTGCCGGCCGCGCTTTTGTTTGGTGCGGAACAATCGCGATCGAAACGAAAGTCCGAGGCGGAGCGTTGTTGATGTTGACATCGTGCGGACGTGGGGCGCAGCGGTGCTGCGCCCGTACAAAGTCAGTGGCGAACGTTGTGGGATCGACGAGGTTGAATCCAAACCCGCACCCTTTTAAAAACAAAAAGGGTGCGGCACCCAAGGGGCGGTTTGATTGGGAGCAATTGACTGATGCGTTCGCGATTTAGTTCGCGTCCGATTTTGAAGTGCGGTTGATGTAGACTTTCGTGCGGTAGTCGGGCGGTTTTGGCTCGATGCGACGAACTGTGATGTGGCGAGTCCTTAGGGGAATCACGATGAAACGACGAGAAATGTTACGGGCGAGCGTACTTGGCGGCGCGGCGGCGGCTTTGACGCCGGCGTTTTCGGCGGCAAAGCAGGGTAAGGCGGCGGACGCGGCGGAGGAGAAATCGGAGTTGACGCCGGCGCAGCGCGGGGTGGATGCGTCGAATGAGTTGAAGGTGGCGAATTGGAAGCCGGTGTTTTTGGATGAGCATCAGAACGAGACGCTGATTATTTTGAGCGATCTGATTATTCCGGCGACGGATACGCCGGGCGCGAAAGAGGCGCTGGTGAACCGGTATATCGATCTGGTGATGGCGGCGGAAACGCTGGAGAATCAGAAGTCCTTTTTGGGCAATCTCGCTTACATCGATGGCGAGAGCATGCGGAAGTACAAGAACACGTTTCGATATTTGTCACGTGAAGATCAGGATGACTTGTTGCATTTGATGGCGTATCCGCTGGCGGGAAGTACGTGGACGGGTGAGGCGGCGGGGGCCGATCCGGGATTTACGAATTTCGAGCAGCTCAAGACGCACATTGGCGTGGCGTACTACACGTCGCAGATCGGAATGAAAGAGTTGGGGCGAGACGAGAATTTTACGCACGGGGTTTATCAGGGTTGTGAACATTCCGACGGGAGCCACAAGTGAGCCTCTTTAGCTTTGCAGATGATCCATTGACGAAGACGTACGACGCGATTGTGGTGGGCTCTGGCGCGACGGGTGGATGGGCGGCGAAGCAGCTTTCGGAAGCGGGATTGAAAGTGGCGCTGCTGGAAGCGGGGCGCGCGGTGACCCCGGCGGAATTTACAGAGCACACGCCGGCGTACAAGTTGAAGTTTCGCGATCACGATCCGGAGATTGCGCGCACGCGGCCGATTCAGAAGCAGTGCTACGCGTGCATGGAATACAACTACACGTGGTTTGTGAATGATTTGGAGAATCCGTACAGCACGCCCGCGGACAAGCCGTTTACGTGGCAGCGGCTGCGCGTGCTGGGCGGGCGGTCGCTGGTTTGGGGGCGGCAGAGTTACCGGCTAAGCGACAACGATTTCAAGGCGGCGAGTCGCGACGGGTACGACGTCGATTGGCCGATTTCGTATGCGGATTTGGCGCCGTGGTACGACATTGTGGAGAAGTATGTCGGGATCACGGGAGCGGCGGAAGGGAATGAGATGTTGCCGGACGGGCAGTTTCTGCCGCCGATGAAGATGAGCTGCGGCGAAATCGTGCTGCGAGATAAGGTGAAGGCGAAGTTTGGCCGGACGGTGACGATCGGGCGGGCGGCGGTGTTGACGAAGGCGCAGAACGGGCGGAGCGCTTGTCATTATTGCGGGCCGTGCGAGCGCGGATGCCGGACATTTTCGTATTTCAGCAGCCCGTTTACGACGGTGGCGGATGCGCAGAATTCGGGGAACTGCACGCTGATCACGAATGCGGTGGTGGCGCACGTGAATATGGATCGCGCGACGAACAAGGCGAACGGCGTGACGTATGTGGACCGAATGACGCGCGAGGTGAAAGAAGTGCGCGGCAAGACGGTGATATTGTGCGCGCAGGCGCTGGAGTCTACGCGCATTCTGCTGAATTCTTCGACGCCGGAGCATCCGACCGGGCTGGGGAATTCGAGCGGGGCGCTGGGACATTATTTGATGGACCACGTTACGGGAGGCGGCGCCGGCGGTGAACTGCCGAACATGAACGAGAAGCCGAACGCGAACGAGCCGGACCGGCCGAACGGGATTTATATTCCGCGATTCCGGAATTCACCGTCGGTGAAGAAGTCGTCTGGGTTCATTCGCGGATATGGGTATCAGGGATCGGGTGGCGCGACGTTTAATTTTGGGGCGGGGGGCTACGGCGCGGTGTACAAGAACGCCGTGAAAGAAGGCAACTATTCGATCGGGATTGGCGCGTTTGGCGAGTCGCTGGCGCGGTGGGATAACTTCATCGAGATCGATAAAACGTTGAAGGATGCGTGGGGCATTCCGGCGTTGCGGATTTCGATGACGCACGGCGCTAACGAAGCGGCGTTGATGGAAGATGCTGCGGCGCAGGGTGCGGAGATGCTGGAGGCGGCGGGCGCGAAGAATATCAAGATGCAGGCGCGGACCGAGATGCCGGGCATGGCGATTCACGAGTTGGGGACGGCGCGGATGGGGAATGATCCGAAGAAGTCGGTGTTGACGCCGTTTAACCAGACGCATGACGTGAAGAATGTGTTTGTGATGGATGGGGCGAGCTTTGTTTCGTCGGCTTGCCAGAATCCTACGTTGACGATGATGGCGATTACGGTGAGAGGGTGCGCGCAGCTTATTGAGAGATTTAAGACGAATGATGTTTGAGTTGTTGCGCTGATCGCGCGGAAATCAAGAAAAACAGAGCGAGGCGGGGATTACGCCTGGGCAAGTTGGGGCGCAGCGGTGCTGCGCTCGTACGTCTTGCCGGTCGTGCGGGTGTGCTACGGATCGGGCTGGGATGTGTTGGGGAAAACCCGCACCCTCTGAAAGCTGAGGGTGCGGCACCCAAGTGCCGACCTGCGTGGGGCGGGTTGCGCGGAACTCGGAAAAAACAAATTGGGGAGGGATTACGTCCGGGCAAGCTGGGGCGCAGGAGTCCTGCGCCCCGACACGTCCGTGGTGCGCCCCTACAGGAGCTGCTTGCGCTAAAGGGAGAGGCGGCGGGCGCAGTCTTGCATTATGTCGAGTTCCCAAGGGGGGCGGGTGGGGCTTTGGGGATGGGTGCGGGCGGTGGAGATGCGTTTGGTGATTTGGAGGAAGGCGGCGGCGGAGTGTTTGTAGGCGGGGACGGGGGCGCGGAAGGCGACGTTGCCGAGGTATTGGAGGGCGTCGGAGAGGGCGAAGTAGTTGTCATCGTCTGTTGCCCAGAGGCGGTCGCGTTCGGCGAATTTTTCTGGGGCGAAGGTGGCGAGGCCGAGGAGATAGTCGGAGCCGTATTCGATCATGTCGATGCCGAGGTCGTTGCCGGTGTAGATGCGGAAGTCGGGGCGAATTCTGTCGCGCGCGTCGAGGCGTTTGAGTTCGATGAGGCGGTCGAGGGAGGAGTGCTTCATGCCTTTGATTTCGGGGATGTCGAGGAGGCGGCGGATCATGTCGTCGTCGAAGATTTCGCCATTGGGGGCGAACATTTGGCCGAGCTCGAATGCCAGGACGGCGGCGTGGCCTTTGCTGGCGGCTGAGTAGACGGCGGCTTTTTCAGCGTTGGATTTTCCGTGGAGGCGGCGGGTTTGGAAGAGGATGGGAGTGCCGCCGTGTTTTGTGACGGCGTCCATTTGACGGCGGTAGAGTGCGGCGATGTCGTCGCCAGGGTCGTGCTCGATGTAGGCGCCGGCGACAAAAGGCGTGGTCGGGCCGAGGGCTTCGCGGGTCCAGCGGAGGACGTCGAGCTTTTCGGAGTCGGAGAGATAGTTGACGTAGCCGGTGTCCATGTTGACGGCGTTTTGTAGGCCGGCGTTTTGTGTGGCGACGAGATGCTTTTGGAATTCGTCGACGGCAACTTTGCCGTCTTCGCGAAGGGAAGTAAGGCTGCGGCGATGCCTTCGATTTTGCGACGGGGCTTTTTTCGTTTGAGGAGATTCTCAATCGTCATGTTGTGGCCTTTGGTTTCGCGGCGGCTTTTACGGCGGCGAGTTGCGCCATCATGGGCGAATTTTTGTAGTGGGCGTCGAGAGGGTAGCAGCCCGAGGGGAGGCCGTTGCGCGGGGCGGTGGTGCAGTCGCTGAAAGTGCGGCAGACGAGTTTGTGCTGGAGCGGGTTGCCGCGGGCGGCGTCGAGAAGAATTGCGGGATAGGAGAGGACCATGCGGCCGAGGCCGGCGAGGTCGACCCAGCCTTCGCGGACGGCGGCTTGCGCGACGTTGGGGAGGAAATCCTGGAGATAGCTGTAAGCGGTGCCGGTGATGACGAGGTTGGGGAATTTTTGTTTTAGCTCGCGCGTGACGCGGAGTTGGCGCTCGACGCCGACGAGTGGATCTTCGGGCGGCTGGTAACCGTCGGACGGCGGGAAGAGCGCGGGGCGCTGGATGTGGGGATTGTAGTAGGGGCTGCCGGCGGTGAGATTGACGAGAGTGATGTCGAGATCTTGGAGGAGCTGGAGGAATTGGATTGGCTCGGTGAGATCGTAGGTGGCGGGATTTTTTGGGTCGGCGCCGAAGCCCCAGTGATAAGGAATTGTGCCGGAGTTCGCGGCGGCTTCGAGGACGCCCGGGCCTGGTTTACCTGGGCTGGAGAGCGCGGGATCGGGATGGAATGGTGCGGTATCGAAGGCGGAGAGGCGGACGCCGATTTTTAATTGCGGAGTGTCGCGGCGGATTCCGGCGACGATTTCGCGGAGGAAGCGGGTGCGATTTTCGAATGAGCCGCCGTATTTGCCTTCGCGGGAGCGGGCGCTGAGGAATTCGTGGCCGAGGTAGCCGTGGCAGTGCTTGACGTCAACAAAATCGAAGCCGAGGTCGGCGGCAATGCGTGCGGCGCGGTGGAAGTCTTCGATGATGCCTTCGATCTCGGAGTCGGTGAGGAGCGGGTAGTTTGCGTCGAGTTTGAGGCGCGCGTCGAGGATTGGATGGCGATAGAGGATGCGTGGCTCGGGCTTGTTTGAAATGTTGGGGCGGCAGTAGCGGCCGGAGTGCGTGAGTTGGAGGCCGATGACGAGGCCGTCGGTGTTGCCCATGGTGCGTTTGTGTTCTTCGATGAGGGCGGCGCGCATTTTTGCCAGGCCGTCGCGTGTGTGCGGGGCGACTACGACTTGATTGGGGTTTGCTCGGCCGGCGTGATTGACGGCGGCGGCTTCGCCTCCCCAGATGAGTTTGGCGCCGCTTTGGCCAAAGCGTTGCCAGCGGCGGACGGTGTTGTCGGTGGGGTTGCCGTCGGGAGTGCCGTCCCAGCCTTCCATGGGATTGATGGCGATACGGTTGCCGATTTTTATGTCGCCACGGTCGATCGGGTCGAGGAGCAGGGAGTTCGCGCTCGTTGTGCTCGCGTCACACGGGAGATTGAGATTTAGAGTCCGCAAATATTCCTGGAATGCGGAGACGTCTTTGATTGAGGCGAGACGACGGATTGTGGGTGCGGTCATTCAGATTATTTTAGCGCCGAATTTTTCTTACGCCATGGCGTGGAGATAATCGTAATCGATTTTGATGGCTTCGAGAGCCGGAGTGGTGGTGAAAGGCGGCTCCTGCTCGACGTAGTAATACTCGATTTTGGCTTTTTTCGCGGCGGCGAAGATGGGCTTGTAGTCGATGTGGCCGCGACCGAGTTCGGCGGGCTTGGGGCGATCGTCGGGGCTGAGGCCGGTGGACGGCGCGGATGTCGGATGGAAGTCTTTGATGTGGAGCAGGCTGTAGCGATTCGAATGCTTGGTGAGGTATTCGGCGGGGTCGTGGCCTGCGGCGGCCATCCAGCCGCAGTCGAGTTCGAACGTGACGAGTTCGGGATTGGTGTTTTTTAGGATGACGTCGTAGCCGTAGCCGCCGCCGGGCTGCGGCTTAAATTCGAAATTGTGATTGTGATAGCCGAACTGGAGGCCGGCGTCTTTGGCGGTCTTGCCCATGTCGTTGCAGCGGGCGGCGATGAGTTTGTAGTCGTCGAGAGTGAAAGAGGAGAGCTGGGCGAAGAGAGCTTTCATGTCGATCTTGCCGTCGGGGCCGGGCTTGGGAGTGGTCGGGAAGGTGACGGAGGAGATGACGTACTTGGCGCCGAGTTCTTTGGCGTACGGGATGGCTTCCTCGATGCCGCCCATGCCGATGTGGATGGAGTGGCATTTGAGGCCGGCGGCGTCGAAGGATTTTTTTGCGTCGGCGGCGCTGCGTTTGGGGGAGACGCCTGCTTCGATTTCGGTGTAACCGACTTCGGCAATTTTTTTGAGGGTGCCTTCGTAGTCTTTGTCGAGCTCGGCGTTGACGGTGTAAAGCTCGAGGCCGATGGGGAGACCAAGGGGATTGGCGCGGGATGGGGAAGGTACTGCGAGATTAAGAGCGGTTGCGGCTACGGTGCCGCCGCTTACGATCAGGAATTCGCGACGTGAAAGATGACATGAATCCTCCTGGGTGCCGACGTGGGCTCTGGCTTGGGTCCCCTGAGACCGGGCAGATTGTAGCTGAGTTTGGGCGGTCCGCGCTCAGTGAGACTCCGCGAGGCGTTATTTGGTTTCGTACGTCGAACGTTGCATCTGGGGGCTGGGCGCGGTAAGTTGCTGCGGCTTCCGGGAGACGCCTCGGTTCGGTGGCTGGTGAGCGGGGCGATTGAAAAAGATTGAAGGAGCGATGATGGTTCGATCTCGAGTTTGGATTTTTGCGGTGGCGGCTGCGTTGGTTACGGCGGCGCCGGCGGTTGTGCGTGGGCAGGCGAAGGACGACAAGACGGACGATAAGACTGTCGTGAAGACGGAGATCGACAAGGGTGGAGACGGCTCGAAGCTCGCGGATTTAAAGCGGAGCAGCAGGCTTCGAAGGGGTCGGTGACGATCGGCGGAGTGGCGATTCCTTACGACGCTTATGCGGGGACGATCGTGGTGCATCCGAAGGGTTACGACGACGTGGTGCAGAATCGCGATCCGAACGACAAGTCGCTGCAAGCGCAAGCGAGCATGTTTTATGTGGCGTACTTCAAGTCGGATACAAAGGGAGCGGCGCGGCCGGTGACGTTTTTGTACAACGGCGGGCCGGGATCTTCGACGGTGTGGCTGCACATGGGGGCGTTTGGGCCGAGGCGAGTGGTGACGGCGGATGATTCGCACACGCCGGCGGCGCCGTATTCCGTGGTGAACAACGAGTTTAGTTTGCTGGATGCGAGCGATCTTGTGTTTGTGGATGCGCCGGGGACGGGATTCGGGCGGATCGCGGGGAAAGACAAAGAGAAGGCGTTTTGGGGAGTCGATGCGGATGGCGAGGCGTTTGCGGATTTCATCGTGCAATTTTTGGCGAAGTACGGAAGGTGGAATTCGCCGAAGTACGTGTTTGGAGAGAGTTACGGGACGACGCGATCGGCGGTGCTGGCGAATGTTTTGGAGACGGAGAAGGCGCTCGATCTGAACGGCGTGATTTTGCTGTCGCAGATTTTGAATTTCGATGCGAGCGCGGATGCGCCGCAGTTCAATCCGGGCGTGGATCTGCCTTATGAGTTGGTGCTGCCGACGTATGCGGCGACGGCGTGGTATCACAAGAAATTGCCGGGAGGGCAACGCGATCTGCCGGGCCTGCTGGCAAGAGGTCGAGCACTTTGCGATGAGCGACTATGCGATCGCGTTGGGAGCGGGCGCGACGCTTACACCCGATCAGCGGAAGGCGATTGCGGAGAAGCTGCATAGCTACACCGGTTTGCCGGTCGAATACATTCTCAAGTCGGACCTTCGCGTGAACGCGGGGCAGTTCGAAAAGAATCTGCAAGATGACAGCGATACGACGACGGGCCGGCTGGATTCGCGGTTTTCGGGACCGACCTTTGATCCGCTGAGCAGGGAAGCGGAGTACGATCCGCAATCGGCGGCGATCAGCTCCGCTTATGTTTCGGCGTTTAACGATTACGTGCGGAAAGAATTGAAGTTTGGCGAGAATCGCGAATACAAACCGGAGGCGAACGTGTTTCCGGCGTGGAATATGCTTCATCAGCCGCCGGGTGCACCGTTCGCGTTACCGCAGACGGCGAATGTAATGATCGATCTGGCGATCGCGATGAAGTACAACCCGAATTTGAAGGTGCTGCTGAATGCGGGATATTTCGATCTGGCGACGCCGTTTTTCGAAGGGATGTACGAGATGCAGCATCTGCCGATTCCGCAGAAGCTACAGAGCAACATCGACTTCAAATTCTATGAATCCGGACACATGGTTTATGCGCATCAGGCGTCATTGAAGGCGTTGCACGACAACGTGGCGGCGTTCATTCAACAGAACGGAAGCGGCAAGTCGAAGTAAGGCCGATCCGGTGAATCAGCTTTGCGCCGGCAGGGTGACCGAGATGCGCGTGCCGGTTTTGTCGGATTGAATGTGCAATCTTGCCCTTGAGTTGACGGATGCGTTCGCGCATGCCGCGGAAGCCGACGCCCGAACCTTTCGTGCGAATCTCGGCTAGCTTTTCTGGAGCCATGCCGCGGCCCTGGTCCTGAATGGAGAGGTGGATTGCGTCGCCTTCGCGACGTAGATCGATCACGGCGGTCTTGCTGCCGGAGTGGCGATGGACGTTCGTTAAGAGCTTCTTGCACTACGCGGAAGATGACGAGTTCGGTTTCGCGCGACTGACGTTCGAAATCTTCGGGGATGTTGAGGCGGATTTCGATGCCACCGCGTTCGACGAGGCCCTCGATGTACCAACGAAGCGCGCCGATCAGGCCGGTTTCGTCGAGCATCGGCGGGTGAAGCAGGTAGGAAGTGGTGCGGATGTCCTGGCTGATCTGACTCACTAATTCGAGGCTTTCGCGGATCAATTCGGCGTTCTTGGTTTCCTGTCCGGCCTTTCCCGCGCTGCGCGCGAGAATCGCCAAATTCATACTTAATACACTAAGGACCTGGCCTGAGCTGTCGTGCAGTTCTCGGGCGAGGCGGCGGCGTTCGTCGTCCTGCGCCTGGAGGAGGCGGACGGAGAGGTCGCGCAGTTGGTCGGCTTGTTCGACGTTTTCGGCGTTGCGCGATTCGAGTTCTCCGGTGCGCGCGCGGACCTCGGCGTCGAGCGATTCGGAGAGGCGGCGAAACTTCTCCTGGCCGGAGGTGGCTTCGTTGGCCATGATTTCGAGTTGCTTGCGGGCGCGGACTTGATCGGTGACTTCAGTGGCGATCACGGCGACGCTGTGATTCTCGCCACCTTCGCCGCTGATGGGGGAATAGATAAAAGTGAAATAGGTGTCTTCGAGTTGGCCGGTGCCTCTGCGATTGAGTCTGACGAGGGCTTCGCGGCCGACGTAGGGCTGGCCCGTGCGCATTACTTCACGCGCCAGCGTGTCGAAACCCTGGCCCTTGAGTTCCGGAAGCGCTTCGAGAATTGGCTTGCGACGAACGTCACGGTTGCCAACGACTTCGCGGTAGGCCTGATTTGCGATGGAGTAGACGACATCGGGGCCGGTTAACACGGCGATTGGGACGGGAGTTTGTTCGAACAGGCTCTCGATTGCGGAGCGCTCCTTCTCCAAAAGCGTTCCGAGGCGGTGCAGGTCAAGGCGTGCGGCAATGCGCGCGATGAGTTCGCGGGCGGTGAATGGCTTGACGATGTAGTCGTCGGCGCCGGCCTCGAGGCCTTCGATGCGCGATTCCTCGCCGGCGCGGGCCGAGAGCATGACGACCGGGATGCGGCGGGTTGCGGGGTCCTTTCGAATTTCGCGAAGAAGCGCGAAGCCGTCCATGCGCGGCATCATGACGTCGGTGACCACCAGCGTTGGTGGCCGGTTTCGAATCGAATCCAGAGCGGCGAGGCCGTCCGAGACGGTTTCGACCGTCCAACGAGCGCCGATAAGGCGGGCGACGTAGTCACGCATGTCGGAATTGTCGTCGGCGACGAGGATGCGGATTTCGGAGTCGCGGCCGTCGGATTTGGCACTCATGGCAGCGGCGACGTTGGCCGCGCCCGGATGCTCGGGGAGCCATTCGGCCATTTCGTCGGCGAAAATCTTGGCTTGGGTGGCGGGCCGAGGCATTAGGTCATGCGGATCGACGCGGGCGGGTTCGCGGACGGTGGAAGCGCCAAGATGCTCTTTGCCAAAAGGGATGGCGATGGAGAAGGTGGTTCCTTTACCAAGTTCGCTGGTCGCGGCGATTTCTCCGTGATGCAGCCGGACCAATTCCTGAACGAGGGCGAGGCCGATGCCGGAGCCTTCGTGCGTGCGCGCTCTTGAACCCTCGATGCGGTGGAAGCGTTCGAAGAGGCGGGGCAATTCGGATTCGGCGACGCCGACGCCGGTGTCGCTGACCGTAAGCACCGCGTGTTCGCCGTCAGCGCGAAGGCGTACGTCGATCTTTCCTTCGAAAGAAAATTTAAAGGCGTTCGAAATCAGGTTGAGGACGATTTTTTCCCACATGTCGCGATCGACATATACGGCTTCGGGAAGCGGATCGCACTGAACTTCGTATTTGAGGCCGCCGCGCTCGATGGTGGAGCGGAAACCGCTGGCGAGGTCGCGGGTGAGGCGCGAGAGATCGGCCGGCTCGAAATTGGCTTGGATTCGGCCGGCTTCGAGGCGGGAGAAATCGAGGAGCGCGTTCACCATCTTTTGGAGGCGGAGACCGTTGCGATGAACGATGGTCAGCAGTTCGCGGGATTCCGGAGGCAGATTGGAGGAATCGGCGCCGCCGGCCTCGCCGAGCAGTTCCTGCACTGGGCCAAGCATCAATGTGATCGGCGTGCGGAATTCGTGGCTGATGTTGCTGAAGAAGGCGGTCTTGGCGCGATCGAGTTCGGCGAGGGTGTCGGCACGGCGTTTTTCGTCTTCGGCGGCGCGTGCGTTGTTGATGGCGCTGACGAGCTGATCGACGACGAGAGAGAAGAAGGTGAGGTATTCGGAATCGAGCTTGCGCGTGGGGTTGACGCCGCAGATCAGAAAGCCGAGTGGAGCGAGTTGCGTGGGAGATGCGACGGGAAGAACGATGGCTTCGGTGACGGGCTGACTTGCGGCACCGATCGGGAGCGCGCTGTGGGGTGGAAACTGGATGATTTCGGCTTTGCCGAAGGCGAGGACCTTGTCGAGGGGCCAAAGAATGCCGGCGGATTTGCCGTCGAGAGAGACTCTGCGAGGACTGATGCCTTCGATGTCTTTGGCGACGTGAACGGTCTCTTCGAGCACCACGGTGGAAGAGGTCGCGCTTGGCTCCATTAAGTAGAGGAGCGAGAACGGAATGTCGTCGGGATTGTTGGCGAGTGTGGAGAGGAAACTTGCGCAGGCGGTGCTTGTGGATTTTTCAAGGAGAGCATTGGCAGAAAGCTCGGAGAGAGTGCGGAGGCGGCGAGCATTGAGGGTATTGGCGGTACGTTCGGCGCTGGGGCAGAAAAGGCCAGCGACTTTGCCGGACTCATCGAAGATGGGGCTGTAGGAGAAGGAATAGTAAGTTTCTTCGAGGCGATTACCGCGGCTCATGAACAGGCGGAGATTGTCTACGAAAGTGGGCTGACCCTTCTCGAAGACTTTTTCGACGAGCAGGCCGACCTGGTCCCAGATTTCTGCCCAGACTTCACTGGTGCGGCGGCCGAGCGCCCAAGGGTGCTTTGCAAGGCTGAGAACGGCGATGTAGGCGTCGTTGTAGAGGAACGTCATCTCGGGACCCCAGCCGATCCACATGGGGTGCTGGGAGTTGAGCATGAGATTGACGACGTTTTTCAGGCTGGTGGGCCAGGAATCGATGGGACCGATCGGCGTGGTGGACCAGTCGAATTCTGCGACGCGGCGGCTCATTTCGGTGTCGCCGAATACGTTTTGTGGCGCGGAGGCGGCCTCGGGTTGGCGATTGCGCGTGACACGGTCGATGGCGGGAATGAGGTCGTTGGCGATATTGGATTTGGGGACGAAGGCGCGCGCATCGACCTCGATGGCTTGGCGCCGGACGACGGACGATTCGTTTTGACTGACGAGGATGACTTCAGTGTTGGGAAGCGCGCTGCGGATGAGGCGAGTGGCGTCGAGACCGTTTCTGTTGGGCATGGTGATGTCCATCAGAACGATGTCGGGGCGGAGTTCTTTGGCTTTGTCCACGCCTTGGACGCCGTCGGAGGCTTCGCCGCAGAGTTCGAAGTCGGGGCGGCTGGTGAGCAGCGTGCGAATGCCGCGGCGCACGAGTTCGTGGTCGTCAACGATCAGGATGCGAATGGATGGCACGATTTTGGATTCCACAAGGCCTAAAAATATTAAATCATGAGATGCGGGAGCGGCCTATTTGGGCGGCGAGGGTGGTGTCGTAGAAGACGGTTATCAGGTTGGTCGGCGGGTGCGGCGAGTGATGGCGGTGATGGGGAGTCCGATGCAGAAGAAGTGGATGACGAGGCCGATGATGGTGAATTTCAGGTTGAAGCGGGGCATGCCGATGCGTGAAAGCGGGAGGATAACGTACTGCATGAAGAAGTAGACGATGGTGCCCCAGAGTGCGGCGGAGAGAAGAAGGTTGATGCGATTGAGGAAAGGCAGGAGGCGGGTGAGGGCGAAATAGACGGCGGCGGCGCCGAGGGCGATGACGAAGTGGCAGAGAAAACCGAGGGCGGCGGTCTTGGCTCCTCCGGCGTAGGCGGTTTGGCGGCCGAGGATTCCGGCGGCGATGCCTTGGAGCAGGCGCGCGGGAGTAAGCGGGAGCATCGTGCAGTAGACGAGGAGCGCGGCGGTGATATCGCAGCAGCCGGCGATAAAGCCTGCGAGGAGAATGGTTTTGGCGGCGGAGTTTGTGGCTGGCATGTGTTGGAGGTTGTACCTCTTTTGGTATGACGGTGGAAGATGGCAAACGTCTCGCGGAGTGCGCTGAGGAACGTTTAGGCGAAGTGAAATATTACTTGACGACGGGGGATGCCGGGCTTAGGCTCGCGGGCAATTGTCGAGGCCCGCATGCGTCATATCCCCTGGGCCAGGAAGACGGACTCCCAACAACGCGAGATTTCTGCGCGGCTGCGCGTGCGTACGCTTTGACGTTGCGATGCTGGCGGGCGCATTGATGTGGTGTGCGCCGGCGGCGTGGTGCGTCGAGAGGAGAGGAGGCGGAGCAGGATTCGGGGAGCAAGGCGACGGAATACTTTGGGAATGGCGCGGAGATCAACGTGATCGTGCATGACGGGACGGGGAACCCGATTTCGTCTACGGCGATGGTGCGATTGTTTCGCGATGGAAATATTCCGAGCGGGGAAGGAGCGACATCGGACGGGCGAGTGCGGTTTGTGGTGACGAGCTTGGGGGAGTTTACGGTGATTGTTGAGCCGGCGGGACAGCCGAGTTTGCAGAAAGATGTGTCGGTTCACTCGGCGGGAGAGACACAGGTGGATGTGTATCTGCGGCCATGCAGCGAAAGGCGTGACGGTCATGGGTGGAGCTGGAGTGGGGACAAGCGGCGGTTCGGTGGCGAAGGTGATTCTGGCTCCGAAGGCGCAGGAGGCGTTCGACAAAGGACTGCGGGCGTTGAGTGCGGAGAAGATGCGCGACGCGGAGAGATTTGTAGGCGAAGCAGCGCGGCTGGCTCCCGGGCATCCGGATGTTTTGTACGTGCAGGGTGTTTTGTATTTGAAGGAGAAGAATTGGAGCGATGCGCAGGCGGCGCTGGAGAAGGCCACACAGATCGATTCGACTCATGCGCGTGCGTTCGGGGCGTTGGGGATGGCGTTGACGGATCAGGGAAAGTTCGAAGCGGCGATTGTACCGCTGGAGAAATCGATTGAACTTGAGGGGGCGACGGCGAATTGGGAAACGGAGTTTGTGTTGGCGCGGGCTTACTACGAGTCGGCGAAATATGCGGAGGCGCTGACGATGTCGAAGAAGGCGCTCGGGGATTCGAACGGGCGCGCGCCAGAGATTGCGTTGCTGGTGGCGCAGGCGTTGACGGCGAATGGTCAGTACGGGCAAGCAGAGGAAACGTTGAAGGCGTTTTTGCGCGAGCACGGCGATCGGCCGGAATCGGCGAAGGCGCGAAGATGGGTGGAGAAGCTGGAGGCGAAGAATTGAATGACGTCGCGTGGGAGACGAGTCACTCGGTCGAAACGCGAGCGAGCGTTGAGTTTGCGTGGGGCTATTGGACCGATGTGAGGAATTGGGACGATCCGCCGGCGCGATTCGAATTTAGTGGAGCGTTTGTGGCGGGTGCGCGAGGGCTGACCCATCTGCCGGAACAGCCGCCGATCGAGTGGTTCGTGCGGGAGGTGAGTTCGGGGACCGCGGCAACAGTCGAGATTCCGGCGGACGGTGCAGTGTTGTCTTTTGAATGGAGGTTCGAAGCAGCTGGAGAGGGAAGAGCCTTGCTGACGCAGCGAATTATCTTGCGCGGGGAGAAGGCGGAGAACTATTTGGGTTACGCAAAGGTGTTGGAAGAAAACCTACCACTCGGGATGAAAAAAATGGCCAGCGCGATGGAAAAGGCGCTGGCCGAAACAGGTCAGTCGCATAAATAGATTATTCGGAGCGGGTGAGTGCTTGAAGCTGTGCTTCGAGCGCCTGGTTGTATTGGCGTTCGATCTGAAGCTCGGTCTGAAGTTTTTTCACTTGCAGATCAAGACGCGCGATTTCGGCGCGGAGCTTTGTGAGGTCGGCGCCGAAGGGGCGAGCCTGCGCCTGTGCGGGCGGCACGTTGTCTGAATGAGGTGCGTGGTGGTTCGGATTGCCGAAGCCGCCATGAATGGGTTGGGACGGCTGTTGCGGATATCCAGGATGCGATGGAGGCTGCGGCGGCTGAAGTCGCTGCGCCGGAGGATTTACAAATGACGGAGGCGGCGTAAACGCGTCGGCGAGTGCGCGAGGCCAGGCGTTCTCGGGAGGTTGTTGAGCGCTGGAATTGGGTGACGTTGGCTGAGCACCGTATGGCTGAGACGGGATGGCGATGGGTTGCGGCGGAGCGAAGAAACTCGAGAGTGATGCGGGCGGGTGCGATGGCGCGAGTGGTTGCACCAAGCTGGGCAGCGAAGGACGTTCCGCTGGCGCCGCGGGTGCGCTGGCGGACTTTGGATTCAGGAGCGCCTTAACGCGGCCAATTAATTCTTGCGGCTGAAAGGGTTTGCGAATCAGTTCGTCGGCTTTGACTCCAACGGCCTTGTCTGCGACGGTTTTGTTGACGACGCCGGACATCAAAATGACGGGAATGTGGGCGAATTTTTCGTGCTGCTTGATCTGCGTGCAGACCGAGTAGCCGTCTTGATCGGGCATGATGACATCGGTGATGACGGCGTCGGGCGGATTCTGATCGAACTGCGAGAGCGCGGACGCGGCATCGCCGCAGGTGATGACGTTGAAATTTTCGCGGCGGAACGCGATCTTGATGACTTCGCGCATGGTGGCGGAGTCGTCGATGAAATAGACGGTTGGCGTCTTTTTGGCGGACGCGTCGGTGAACGGCGGCAGTGCCATGGTTTCGCTCATTGTGCTTCCTTGTCTGCGAGATCCGAGGGGGACTGTTCTTCAACGATGTGGTGGTTCGCCAGCTCTGCGAGAATTTTTTCGAGCAGAGAGACTTGTTCTTCCTGACCCAAAACGATGGAAGCTTCGGAATGTTGTTCGGTCGACTCCGGTGATGCCTCGGTGTAGCCGGTGGCGGAATCTTCTTCGGAGCTTACGATTTCGAAATCGGAAGAGGGCGTTCGCAAAAGGGACTCCTCATGCAAGCATCGGTGCTGGGGCGGCATTGCCGTCGGAAGGTTCCGGTTCTGTGATGGCTGAGTCTTGTTCGGAAACCGTGGCCGGTTCGGACGTGCTCCACGAAATCAGCCTGTGGTTCGAGATGAATGGGTTGTGGTTCGGTCCGGTTGGAATTCGGATTGAACTTCTGATTGGAGTAGATGATTCCGTTAATTGAGCGGCGACCGAAGTCTCTTGCGCATCGACCGGAATCGCGTCGACCGGAGCCGTAGCATCTGCGACAGGATTTGCGGCCAGCATCTCCGAAAGATTGGTGCTGCCTGGCTGCGACTCTTCGGGAGAGTCCAGCGCGCTTTCGTCGTACTCGCGCATGGCGTCGAGCATGAGATCGGTTGCGGAACGCAGCACGGTGGTGCGCGGTGTGGTCGCGCCGTAGACAAATTTGTAGACGCCTTCGCCACGGATGCAGCTCTTGACGATGTGGATGACGGCTTCATCGCCGAAGAGCGAACCGCATTCAGCGTGATTGATGTTTCCGGCGTCGAAGAAGAGTACGGCGTCGGTCGCGCCCGCGTTGATATGAAGCGCACCGGTCTGGCGAGCTTGACCGAGCATCTGCAACACACCGGGAAGATCGTGATGCGTGAGGCTGCCGCTGAGGCTGGTGTCGGCTTGCGCGAGCATCTGCGTCGGCTGGAAGCCTTCGGATTTGCTGATGATGATGTTGCGAATGTGTGAGGCGATGACCGCGGGTTGGCGCTGGCGGTCGATGTAGTCGTCGCAGCCGGCCTGAAATGCTTCCATGAGAGCGCGCTGGCTGCCGTCGCCGAGGGCGATGATGGGCAGATTCGCGTTTTTGGGATCGGCTCTGATGATCGTTGCGATTTCGAGAGCGCCCATGTCGCGCATGTTGGTCGCACAGACGACGGCGGTTGGCGTGTCGTATTCCAGAGTTGTCAGCGCGAATGTCGGCTGTGTGCTGGCGAGGACCTGGAATCCTTCTCGCTTCAGCGCGTCGCTGAGGCGCTTTGAGAAATAAACGTTGCTGTCGATCAGCAGAATCTTTGGGACTCGTGACGTGCCGCTCATGAGAACGCTTCCTGTCGAAGATCATCTGTTGCGGCTGAGCGAATCGGAACTGGATTCGATCCGGGTGTGAGCGCGTTGAGATTGAGGACTTCGATGACGTCGCCATTGTGAGAGAGCCAGCCCGCGACGTGAGGTAAATCGGCTTCGCTGGCGGGAATCATGTCGGCGAAGATGAGTTCGCAGTCGCCGGTGACGGGCAGAGCGATCCACTCGGTGCCGGTGGTGTAGCGGCGCTGTGCGATCAGATAAAAGCGGCGGTTCGTGAGACGTTTTCCAAGGAGACGCGCAGCTACGTCGATTACTGGAACAATTCGGCCGCGGCGAACGACGACACCTTCGACTTCTTTCGTCTGATGAGGAAAGCGAAAAACGCGACTGGGCGCGACCAATTCGGCGATATCGGCCGCAGCGAGGGCGAAGCGCCGCTCGGAAAGGCGAAGCAGCACGAACGACTCGGACTCAGGGAGTTGCGTCATTGGATTGAGCTCGCGGAGTCCTGATTTGTGTCGGTGGACAAGGCGGACGCGAGGGCCGATGCGTCCGTGTTTTCACCCGTTGGCGTGAGAGCGGGGTCCACAAGCGAATCCAGGGCGAAGAGTTCGTCGGGCGAGAGAAATCCCTCTGGCTTTACGACGGGAACGACGACCTGATCGATTGAGGTGAGGCCGCGATACCAATTGCGCTCGTCGTTGCAGAGCGCTTGAGGGAGAGCTTGCAGGCGTGTCATCGTGGTCATTTTCTCGATGCCGTCTACAAGAAGAGCGGTGCGCGTGCGGCGGAGGACAAAAACAAGGGCGGCGTGCGACGGCGGAAGGTTGAAATGAAGAGCGCCGTTGACGACATAGAGATTGTGTTCGCCGCGCTGGACCGTGTGGCGGACTTTGTGAATCTCGGATTGCTGAATTTCTCGCGCGGAGCCGGCGAGCGTATCGACGCTGCGCACTTCTTGAACCGACGCAGAGGAAACTGCGAAGAGTTGCCCGCTGATGCGAAAAAGAATAATTTGCTCGCTGCGAACGGGCTGCGGTTTGACGGGAGCGGGGAGTCGCATTATTTCACCCCGACCGGCGTGTTGACTCCTACGGGGGCGACCTTGCTGATGCCGATGACGCGCTTTTCGATCGCGGCGTAAATGTCGTCGATGCCGAGCACATGCTCGACGTTGGCTGCTTTGATGGCTTCAGCCGGCATGCCGAAAATGACCGAGGTCGCTTCGTCTTGTGCGATGACGAGTCCGCCGGCGCGCTGAATCGCTTTGGCTCCCGCTGCTCCGTCGTTGCCCATGCCTGTGAGGACGACACCGATGGCCATCGAGCCTGCAAACGCAGCAGCGGATTCCATGGTGACGTCGATGTTGGGCAAGTAGCCGTTGATGCGGCCGGATGTCGAATCGAGCTGAATGCGGCCCGTAGGCGTGATACGAAGATGTTGGCCACCAGGGCAGATGTAGAGCGTGCCAGGTTGCACCGGTTCGTTTGCTTCAGCCTCTTTCACGCGGATGCCGGTGAATTCGGCGAGTTGCGCGGCGTATTGCGTGGTGAACGATGCCGGCATGTGTTGCACGAGAAAAACGGCGGCCGGAAATTCACGCGTGAAGCCGGGAGCAAGGCGCATGACCGTCGCGGGACCTCCCGTCGAAGCGCCGAGCACCACGACAGGAAAGCGTTGATCGAGGGAAGCCAATGCGACGGACGCGGGCTTTGCTGCAATGGCTGACGACGATTTCGGGCTTGAGAGTGGAGAGGCCTGTGCCGGTGTCGAGCTTTGCAACGTGGACACGAGCCGCGACGCCGTGCGAACAACGCGGACCTTCGCGGACATGCGCACTTTGCGCAGAAGATCTTCGCGGACGCTTTGCATGTCGAGGTCGATGCCGCTCGACGGCTTCGGGACAAAATCAATCGCTCCGAGCTCGAGCGCTTTCAAAGTGCTGTCGGCCCCTTCACGCGATTCGGAGCTGACGATGACGATGGGCCGCGGATTCGTCGTCATGATCTGCGCGGTGGCCTGGAGCCCATCAACGTGGGGCATATTGATGTCCATCGTGATGACATCGGGCTTGAGCGATTCCGCGAGTGTCACAGCTTCACGGCCATCTTTTGCCTGGCCGACAACTTGTAGCATCTCATCCGAACTGATGATGTTCTCGAGAACTTTGCGCATGAACGCCGAATCATCGACGATCAGAACGCGAAATTTCTTGATGGCGGCGACGGGAGGCATAGCGTTGATCACGCGACCGGAACAGGTCGCATTGCCTCCGATCCGATGAGTTGTTCAACGGCAGCAATGAGTTGATCTTCCTGCACCGGCTTGGTGAGGAATGACGTAGCGCCTTCCTTCATGGCGCGGTCGCGATGTTTTGCACCGGCGCGAGATGTAACAACCATCACTGGGATGCGGCGCGTCGTTGGATTCTGGCGAAGCTGGACCATCAGCTCGTAGCCTGTCATGCGTGGCATTTCGAGATCGGTGATCACGAGGTGGCAGCCATGTTGCGTGACGAGTTCGGCGGCTTCGAGGCCATCGGCGGCGAGCTTCACGCGGTAACCGTTCTTTTCGAGCATACGGCCGACAAATTTACGGACGGAAATTGAATCGTCGGCGACGACGATGACGCGTTCGTGCTCGACGCGGTCGATGGCGTCGGTGGGGATGGTTCCGCGAGCGACCGCTTCCGAACCGGGCGCGAAGATACGCGCTGCTCCGGCGCTGGCTTGCAGCGTGCGGCGCTCGTTTGGATCGGCAGCGACCATGCGGTTGAGATCGATCAGCAGGATGAGGCTGCCGTCCGGGGCGATCGTCGTGCCAGGGAAGAGTTTCACGCGGCGAAGATATTCGCCGAGGCTCTTGATCACGATTTCATCTTTGCCGAGGACTTCTTCGACGACGAGACCGATCTGGCGATTTCCGGTGTTGGCGACGACCATGCGGAAGTAGCCGTTGATCGCTTCCAGTGGAGGCAAGCCCAGGTACGAGTCGAGTCGCACGACTTCGGTGACAACGTCGCGAACCTTCGTGAGCAGCTTGCCGCCGACGTCTTCGATTTCGTCCGCGCGGATGCGGCGAATTTCTTCGACGACCGCGAGCGGTAACGCGAAGCTGGTCCCGCCGCAACGGACGAATAGCGCGGGCGAAATGATCAGCGTCAAAGGAACTTTAAGCGTGAACTTGGTGCCTGAACCTGGTGTGCTCTGGATCTCGACTTCACCGTTCAGCGCGTTGAGGTTGGCGCGAACCACGTCGAGACCGACGCCGCGGCCGGCGAGTTCGGTTTTCGAATGTGCAGTCGAGAAGCCCGGATGGAAGAGCATTTCGCGCAAATCGCGTTCGGTAAGGCGATCGGCGGTATCGTGAGAGGCCAGACCACGTTCGATCGCCGCGTGGCGAACACGTTCGTAGTCGATACCGCCACCGTCGTCCTCGACTTCAATGTAGATATGGTTTCCGCGGTGATAGGCGCGGAGTGAGACTGTGCCGACTTCCGACTTGCCCGCATCGCGGCGAGACTCGGCGCGCTCGATGCCATGCGCGACGGAATTTCGAACGAGGTGCACGAGCGGATCGGAAATCTGCTGAATGATGTTGTTGTCGAGCTCGGTTTCGTTGCCCACGAAATCGAGATCGACTTGTTTGCCTGCCGAAACGGCCGCGTCGCGAACCGCCCGCGACAAGCGCGAATAGAGGGTACCGATGGGCACCATGCGCGCCGCGGTGAATTCGTCTTGCAAGTGATGCGCAAGCTTGGTGAATTCGTCGATGTCGCCTTCGACGCGTCCGATGTAGCCCTGAAGCTGCGTGAGGACTTCGTTCACGTCCGCGGAAATTTCGGCCATCGATCGCGAGAGGATGTTGAAGTCGTCGTAGCGATCCATCTCGAGTTCGCTGAAGTCGTCGAACAGGCCACCGCCGGCGGCCGCACTCGTCAAACGCTGGGGCGTAGTCGCCGCCTGCCATGAAGAGAAGTTGCGCGACGAGCTGATCTTGTTGAATTCGTATTTTTCCTGGAACTCGTTGACTTTGCCCTGTAAGCGCTCTTTCGAGAAGCCCAGTGTATCGACGAGCTTTTCGAGTTCGGTGACGCGGCCGACCATGCGCGTGCGGTTGATGACGAGTTCGCCGACCGTGTTCATCATGCGGTCGAGCCGTTCGAGTGCGATGCGAACCGATTTTGCGGACTGCGCTGGAGATGCAACCTGCTTACCGGTTTTCCGCGTGGTCACGGGTGCCGGAGCTTGCTTGTGAACGGGTTCCAGCGTCTCCGCCGCCATGATTTGTTCGGCGACAGCGTCTTCGATTTCGACCGGCGCGAATTCCGCGATGCGATTGAGGAGGGAATCGACGCCATTGCGCATTTCGGATTCGTCGGCCCACTGTCGGTGCAGCGTCTTCTTCAATACATCGACGGATTCGAGGCAAATATCGACGACCGCGGGCGAGGGTTCGATTTCCCCGTCGCGCAATCGACCGATCAAATCCTCGACGCGGTGTGCGATTGCACCAAGCCGCTTCAGTCCGACTTGCGCCGCCGAACCTTTGACCGTATGAATTGCGCGGAACAAGCGATTGATCTCTTCGGGATTGTTGTTGCCTTCAAGCGAAATCAGGCAGTCGCTGACGACTTGCAGATGTTCTTCGGCTTCCGGCTGGAAGAATTCGAGAATTTCAGGACCGACTTCGTCGTCGAGTGGCAGTGCGTCGAAATAAGAACCGGTGACGCCGGCTTGTCGAGATTCAGAAGATGCAAACTGGTCAGCCGACTCAGAATCCCGGACGCCGTAACTCAATGGCGTAGGCTCGACAGGAAACGCAAACCGATAGCGGTCCTTGAACGATGTGATGTCTTCGGCATTCTCTTTGCCCGTGTCGCTGATTTCGAGCAGATCCGTCTCTAGCAACGAGATGCCGTCAGAGAGAAATTCTGTAAGCGGGCCGTGCAAGTCCTCGCCGAGCGTCGCGTTGAGCGAGTATTGAAAAACGTGCGCTAGCTTGCCGGCGATCTCCGAGAAGTGTGGGAAGCCATAGCTGGCCGAAGTCCCGTTGAGGGTATGCGCGGCGATGTACAGCCGTTCGAGATCTTCGCGGCGGGGCTCGATCTCTTGCAATACGCTGACGTACTCGCGCAAATATTGCAGGTGCTCGGAAGCTTCCTGGAGGAATAGCTCGACAGCTTCGCGTTCGGGGATGCTCACGCGGTTCCCCCTTCCATCACGAGTTCCGATTTCTGAAGTTCTTCGGCCGTCGGTTTGCGATAGAGGATGCAATCGTTCAAAACGATTGCCTGAAACTTTACTGGCATCTTCGAAATCGATTCCGAATGCCCGAGGAAAAGATATCCGCCCGGTTCGAGGCTGTCGTAGAAGCGCTGCACAAGCGAGCGTCGGCGCTCTTCGGTGAAATAGATCATCACGTTCATGCAGAAAATCAGGTCCATGCGGCCCACGTACACCGCTGAAGCGAGATTCATCTGCGTGAAGGTGATCATTTTTTGAATGCGCGGCTTGACCTGATGGCCGTCCTTGGTCTCCGTAAAATGAGTCGAAAGCTGCTTTTCGCTGACGCCCGCCAGGCTGCGTCCTTTGTAGACGCCGCGTTCAGCGAGCTTCAGAGCGACCCGGCTGACGTCGGTCGCCAAAATCTCCAGCTTCCACGAATCCGCAAACGAAAGCGCATCGGCGATCGAAATCGCGATCGAGTACGGCTCTTCTCCCGTCGAACAGCCTGCGCTCCAAACCCGCAGCGTGCGCGGATTCTTCCAGAACTTCTTCGTGTGCAGCTCGGGCAGCACCCGCTTCTCAAACGCCTCGTAAACGCCCGGATACCGGAAGAACGAAGTCTCTTGAGTCAGCACGCGTTCGAGCAAAGCTTCGTATTCAACGTTGGTCTTGCGCATGAGGCGCAAGAGTTCCGTGCCGCCGGCGAGCTTTTTCGCGGCGATGTGCTCGCGCACATGTGTCGAGAAAAAGCGTGCTCGCGACTCGTCGAAGCAAATGCCCGTCCGCTCTTGAATCAGCATGCGGATCTCACTCAACTCGTGTTCGCTCAAACGGACAGCGGATCCCTGATCGCTCATCGTGGTCACGTTTCGGCTCCGGAAGGCCCTCACTGAACCGCACGGCACATAACATTCAAGCGCCGGCACCGGAGCTGAGAATCAATCGCGACGTGTTATCGCGCGCCCACCGGAACTGGGTGTCGCTCGGACTCCTCTGCGACGCCCACGGTCTGTTTAGCCGCACGGAACTGTGCCAATGCTTCGTTGAGCTGATCGGACAGTTTCACAAGCTGGCTCACCGTGGCGACCGTGCCGCGTGTGCCCTGCGACGTCTGGCGCGTGATGCTCGAAATAATCTGCATCGCGTGTGCGACGCCTTCCGTACCGCGCACCTGCTGCTTCGAAGCGAGCGAAATTTCCTGCACGAGTTCGGCGGACTGGCGAACGACGCTCGAAATTGCGTCGAGTGCGCGTCCCGCCTGATCGGCCAGCGTTGCGCCGCCTTCCACTTCCTTCGTGCCTTCTTCCATGACGACGACCGCTTCGTTTGTCTCGGCCTGAATCGCCTTGATGAGGGCTGCGATGTCTTTCGTCGCGCTGCGTGAGTGTTCGGCGAGCTTACGAACTTCGTCGGCAACGACCGCGAAACCGCGGCCAGCTTCGCCGGCGCGCGCCGCTTCGATGGCCGCGTTCAACGCGAGCAAGTTTGTCTGTTCGGTGATGTCGTTGATGACGTTGATGATTTCCGAAATTTCCAGCGAACGATCGCCAAGCGACTTGATCTTCTTCGCTGTCGCCTGCACCGACGCGCGGATGCGCTGCATGCCTTCCAGCGTATCGCGTACGGCGCGGTTGCCCTGTTCGGCGGCGTCGAGAGCACGGCGCGCAGCTTCGGCGCTGGCTTCGGCGTTGTTCGAAACTTGCTTCATCGAAACCGTGAGCTCTTCCACGGCGCTCGACGTATTGGTGATTTCCTGGTCCTGCTGCGTCGCGCCGGCCTGCATTTCGTCAGCGGCAACGAGAATGTTGTTCGAGCACGCGGTAACTTCCATCGCGGCCTTGCGAACGCGCTCGAGAACCTTGGTGAAGTTGTCGAGCATGTAGTTGATCGAATCCGCGACGTTGCCGAGCGCGTCGTTGGTGACCTTGCCGCGCTGCGCCAAATCGCCGCGCGCAACCTGGTTGATGACGGCGAGCAGTTCGGTGATGCTGCGCTGCAAGCTCTCGTTCGCTTCCTGATTGCTCGTCGCTTTCGAAACCTTCGCAATGGCGCGATTCAGGTTCTCGGCGATGGCGCCAAGCTCGTTGGACGAGGAGACTTCGGCGCGCGCGCGATTGTCGCCGGCGGCGAAGCGCTCGGAGAACTCCGCGATCTGTTGCACCGGCTTGATCAGGCTGCTGCCGAGCTGCCATGCAAGAAGCAGCGCGCCTGCTACGGCCAGTACGAGTGCGATCAGCACGGCGCCGCTCGCCCCACTTGGCAGTGCGCCAAAATCCAAGATCGACGCGCCGCCCGATTGCCGGCCCGCGCTGTACGCGAAGCCAAGCACAGCGAACAACACAACGCTGTTGACCAGGACAAGCGTCCAGATTTTAGAACTGAGTCGCGATTTCATGCCTTCCTCCCAAATCTACCTTCGGCGCTTCGACGGCAATCACCGTCGCTCGCCGCAAATCTCAAATGCTTGGACCAGGAAACACTTCCAGCAATTTCCGGAAGTCGATCAGCAATGCCAACCGATCTTCGTGGCGCAGCATGCCGGTGCAATGCGGGACGTTCTCGGGCGCTTGCTCCAGCAAATCCTCAGACGTGACCGAATACGTGCCGATGACTTCGTCGGCTGCGATGCCAACGCGCAAGGCGTCGTGCGTCGAGTCGCCCGCGAGGGAAGCGACAACCACATGCTTCGGCAGCAAACCCGGCCGGCGACCTTCGGTCATCGCGATGTCGATAAGCGGCACGATCGAGCCGCGCAAATTGAAAATCCCGAGCAGATAGGCGGGTCCCAGCGGCACTTTCGTCAGCAAAGGCCAGTCGAGCACTTCCTCGACGTCGAGCACTGGCAGGCAGAATCGCTCGCGACCACTGCGGAATACGCAGAATTGCGACTCAGCCGGGCTCTCGTCGATCGGACCGAGCGCTTCAAGCAGATCAGCAGCGTCTGCGTTGGCAGTCATCGGTGTCAGGTGAAATTCGTCCATCATGCCTGCACTGTCCTCAATCCGTTCCCAAGGTCAAAATCCAACAAGCTCAACAAAACTCGAAAAACTCAGGCGAAACGCCGCACCGCTCGAATCAACTCTTCGCGCGTGAACGGTTTCGTGACGTATCCGTCGGCGCCCTGCTGCTCGCCCCAATAGCGATCGCTCGGCGTGTCTTTCGATGTCACCAAAATCACCGGAATCGCGTTGAACTTCACATTGCTCTTCAATTCACGGCAAACCTGAAATCCGTTTCGTTCGGGCATCACCACATCGAGCAGAATCACGTTCGGCGTTTCCACCGCGATGGTTTGTTCGATCAGCTTCGGGTCGTTCAGCCCCACGCCCTCGTAGCCTTCACTCTCCAGCAGGCCCTGCATCAGCCGCACCTGCGAAGGCGAATCGTCAACGATGAGCACTTTTTTCTGTACCACGTGGGTCTCCCGACAGTTGTCCGACGAGAAGAGGTGCACGTCAGCGGCCAGCTTTATGCCGTCGTCTCTGCGTTTGTCGCGTTGGTATAACGAGCTGAATTTGAGGCACTTGCGGTCGGACGGGGAACTTTTAGCGGCGGCCGGAACGTGTGGGCAACACGCCTTGCGTCTCAGCTTGAGATGCATTCTCAGCCTCTCGCATCTCGGTGGCGAGGGATGAGAATCGCTGCATGATTTCGTTGATGCGCAGGGCCATGCTGTGAATGGTTTTGATTTGCGCCAGGGATTGTTGCGAGAGCTGGCCGGGTTCGAGGAGAAGTAGTTCCGCGTTGCCCAGCATGGAAGTCAGCGCGTTGTTCACGCTGGGCTTCATGTCGAGCATGTAGCGCCCGAGTGTGGCTTGCGCTTCGGTCAGCGTCGCGCGCGATTCGGCCTGGCGGAGAGCGCGCAAGGCTTCGGCGCGGCGCAGAGATTCACCCGCGACGAGCAAAAGCGTTTGCGTCCAATCCTCGCGCAGCGGAACATGCACGAATCGCGGATGCCGGCGTCGAAGTTGCGCGAGTTCGGTCGCTTCCACAGGCGCGCATAGAATCACGGCACTTGCCGGAGCGAGCGATTGCAGGATTTCAGGCAGCTTCCCGTCTCGCAGAGGACCAATAACGGCGAGTTCATGCGCGACGCCTTCGTGTTCGCTCCAAACGTCACTGGCAAGCACTGTAATCGCGGGAACGTCTCGTTCCGCACGCCAGCAAGCCGTGAGAAGACGAGCGAATTCAGGCTCATCCGTGACGATCAATACGCTTACGTTCTGCAAGGAACCTAGCTCCCAATTCCGTTTCTGGCTGGCGCGCGATCGCGCCGGAAGATTTGCGCGGCGACCTCTAGAGTTTCTCGGCCTCGTCCAACGCCGAAAGCAATCGCTTGGTGCTGATACCGAGGTTTACGGCGGCTTCCGTGTCTTTCGTCTGTTTCGCCGCATCGACGCGTTCTTGCAGTCGCGAGACTTCGGTGCGAGCAACCGACAGAGCGCGCTCGACGACGTCGCGTTCCCGGTTTCGCGGGCCGATTCCGTGGCTGCCGTGACGATTGCACGCGCGACGACGGCGCGGCGCAGATCTTCGGCCGAGGGACCGTTTTCGTTGATGAATGCGGTCACTTCCCACGACGACATGAGTATGCGAGCGCTGCCGACTTTCACGGTCGTCATCGACCGGCCGCGCGTAGGTGGTACTGCGATCAACTGTTCCCAGATTTGTTCCAGGCAGGCATCGAAATCCAAAAGGTTGAGTGACTCGCCGTTTTTCGCGGGTTCCTTTGCAACCGGTTTTGCCGGCGCCGCGACAGGTTCTCTCTCGCGAGCAATAGCTGGTTGCGACTCTTGGTCCGCCGATTCCCCCGACTTCGGTGCAACCTTTTCGAGAGCTTTCTCAACGTCGGTACGCAGGCACAACAGTTTCTCAAAGGCTTCGTTGACCGTTCGCTCGGTGTATTCCTGCTGGAAGGGCTGCTTCCACTCATCCGCCACTTGGCGGACGCGGTTGACCGGCTCCGACGGCGACAATCCGAACAACCGGCAATCAATCGCTTTCACGTCGAGCGAATCGAGATGGCCCAACCCGGCGCGGATAGCGATCAAATCGGCATGCATCAGTTCGATCAAAGTCCGACGCATTAAGAAGTTGAACCGCACGAAGGCCACCAGCGGCGCCGCCTCGTAAAACATTTTCCCGGCATCGTCCTTCACTTTGCGGCCTTGCTCGACGAAGGTCACTTTGAGCACGTCTCGCAGGCTGCGGAATCCGCGCAACGCGACGATCATCTTTTCCAGTGGCTCGCACAAGGCGATCGGAGATGTGCTTACTTCTCCCAGCACCGGTTTCATTACCTGCGCCACGTCTTCCAGTTCGATCTGCTTGTGATAAACCTTTGGCGGCGCGCAGAGCGCGAAGTATTGCACCAATAAAAAGTCAACTTTGTCGCGGTCCATGTTCGATTTCGACGGCTTTCGCAGATGCCGTTGAATCAACGCGCGGAGGCCCGCTTCGCTCGCATTCAGCGTCGTCATTTGCAGCAGATGGCGCAGTTGATAGACGAGGACTTGCTGGTCCATCGAGTCGAGCCACGTCGAGATCCGCGTGTAGAGTTCGGCGTCGCCCTTTTCCGGCAGGATCCGCTTGTCAGGCGCGAACGGAATTTCCAGCGTCAGTTGCTTGGCGAGCGCGATATAGATCGGGAAACACCGAGCGCGTTTCATCCCACTGCTCCGGGACGCGGACCAGCAGGCCGCGACGGAGCCGGCATCGATAAATTCAAAGTTGTCATTTTCACGGCAGCATCACCCATTCGCATGGCCCTTGCGTGAACTTCACGGCAACCGCTTTTCGCCCCGCGTGATACTGCACGGCGATCACAGTTGCTTCGGCCTTGCGAGATTTCCCCTCACGTTCTAGACGTACTCGATCGTCAAACTCCAACGGTAAAGCCGAGGCAAAGATGGCGCAGTCTGGCGCTGCAAATTCGACGGTCACCGCTTCATGTAGCTTGGCGCTGCCTGATCGAACCGCACTGACCTGCGCTCGCAAACGAACTGGCAGCGCCTGAGGAAAGAATCGAGCCAACTGCTCCACGCAACCTTGTGCATCCTGCTGCTCAAGCACTCCGACAACGACCTGATGTCGAAATCGCCTGACTTCCATCCCGCTGGCCCGTTCGTCTCACTTCGCCTCTCGATTCCGTCACAGGTGCCGGCCGTTGCTGCCTGCCTACACCCGGAGACGGACAAATCCCGAGCGAAGAAATGCACGTCGGACGCCAAAGGAATTGCGTTGAGGTTCAGGTATGAAGGTGTTGAAAGGGTGAGGCTTAGGCTAGGACTAGCTGCGCCGAATACGCGGCTCGTCTCACGCTGACACGTCGCGCGTCTCAGTCGTCGCGACTCGCGCCGATGTTATGCCTTCGCTGAGACACCGCAATACCTGTCCGTTCGGACAGCGCTATCCAGTTAGCGCGAACGCTCGCGTGCGATTTCTCTGCTTCTTCGATCTCCGCGATGGCGTTGGAATCCCCTCGCATGGGGATGTTATAGCGCTTGAGCTTGCGGTAGAGCGTAGCGCGGCTGATCCCCAGCATCTTGCCCGCGAGCGCCTTGTCGCCACCTGCCTGCTCGAATACGCGCAGAATCGTCATTCGTTCCATCTCAGCCAACGCCGTGGTCGAGATCGATGCGCTGTCTTCCATTGAAGAAGTCGAAGGCATCGACGATTCCGACCGGATCGCCGGCGGCAGATCGCCGACGTCGATCGTCCGATGGTCTCCCAGCGTCACCGCGCGCGCGACGCAGTTTTCAAGTTCGCGAATATTTCCGGGCCAGTCGTATTGCAGCAGGCTCTTCATCGCCGCTGCCGTGACCTGCAGATTTTCTCCTCGCGCATAGCGGTCCAGGAAGTGGTGCACGAGCACGGGAATATCGGACCGCCGGTCGCGCAGAGCAGGGAGGTGGATGGTCACAACGTTGAGCCGAAAATACAGATCCTTGCGAAACGTTCCCGCGCGATAGGCTGCTTCGAGGTCGCGATTTGTCGCCGCGATGACGCGCACATCCACGTTCACCTTGTCGTTGCTGCCAACCGGCCGAACTTCCTTTTCTTGCAGCACGCGCAAGAGCTTTGCCTGCATTTCGAGCGGAAGCTCGCCAATCTCATCGAGGAATATCGTCCCGCCATCGGCCGCCTTGAACAGTCCAGCCTTGGACCTGGAAGCCCCTGTGAAGGCTCCCTTTTCATAACCAAAAAGTTCGCTTTCCATCAGCGTCGGCACCAACGAACCGCAATCCACCGCGATGAACGGAGTCTGCGCCATCGATCCGTGGAAATGAATCGCGCGCGCCGCGAGCTCTTTGCCCGTGCCGCTCTCGCCAGAGACCAACACCGGCGTCCGCGTATCCTTCAGTCGCGAAATCATCCGCAATACGTCCTGAATGTTCGCCGCCGACCCGATGATTCCGTCCACGTTTTCTTCGGTGCTCACGCGCTCACGCAGAAACGCATTCTCAGTGACCAAACGAATCTTTTCGGCCATGCGCTGCAGCAAAAGCCGCATCTTCTCGACACGAAAGGGCTTTTCGATATAGTCGTACGCACCCAACTTCATCGCATCGACCGCCGATTCGATCGAACCGTGGCCCGTCATAATCGCCACTTCAGCGCGCGGGAGCTGCGCCTTCACCTGACGCAACAGCTCGACGCCCGACTGATTTGGCAATTTCAGATCGGTCAGCACCAGGTCCGGCGCCTCGGCATCGAGCCGCGCGATCGCGGCCTCCGCGCTCTCGGCCTCGCTGCACAGAAATCCCAGCGATGTTCCGATCGTCATGCACAAACGACGGATGCTTTGCTCGTCATCTACAACCAGCATTCGAATTTTTAGATCGGTGCTCATGGTTTCCCGAAGGTTTTCTCCACCACTGTGAGTAGTTGCTGCACTCGAAACGGCTTTTCAATGCACGGCGTCCCGCTTTGCTTCAACAGGAGTTGGGTCTCGCTGTTCGCGGTATCGCCGCTGATTAAAATGATGCGCGTACAAAGCTCCGGCCGGTTTTGCTGAATCCACGCGTGAACCTCAGCGCCATTCACCGAGCCCGGCATACGTATATCGGAAATCACACCGAAATATTCCCCGTCGCCAAGTTTTTCGAGTCCTTCTGCGCCGGATGACGCGTCTTCGACGGCATACCCACGCCGTTCGAGCGCTGCGCGCAAAAACGCCGTGACCGACGGCTCGTCCTCGATCAATAAAATTGGTGACGTGCTCATCTTCCAGCCTCTTTAGCGAGCGCCGCAGCGGCGGCCGCCTCCGTCGCCACGGGCACGCGCACGATAAACGTGCTGCCGGGCTCGTTCTCATTGTTCCGGCACAAAATTTCGCCGCCGTGCGCCCGCACGATGCCGTAGCAAATGCTCAATCCCAGCCCGTGCCTTTCGACGCCTGCTTTGTCGTGAAAAACGGATCGAAAATTCGCTCGGTGTCTTTGACGCCCGGCCCATTGTCGCGTGATCGCAATCTCAATGTTTGATCCCTGACGCGAAGTTCGAATCGCAATTCGTCCGCGCTGCCCAGCTTCCTGCACCGCATCGTAAGCGTTGTTCAGAATGTTCAAGAAAACCTGCTGCAACTGTTGCCCGTCCCCGAGGGCATCTGCCAGCTTCTCGTCGAACTCTTCCAGCACTTCAACGCCATGGCTCGCAAAGTCGTAGCTGCGCAACTTGATCGTCTGCCGCAGCACCGCATTCACGTGCACCAGTTCGCGCTGCACCGGCCGCTGCCGCGCAAAACTCAGCAAATCCTGCACGATATCCTTCGTCCTCTGCGTCTCGTGCAAAATAATTTGCAGGTCCTCGCGCGCGTTGTCGGGAATCGCCGGATTCTCCAGCAGTAAATCGGTAAATCCTAAAATCGCTGCCAGCGGATTGTTGACCTCATGCGCGACGCCTGAAACCAGCCGCCCAATCGTCGCCATCTTCTCCGAATGCGCCAGCTTCGCCTGTAGCAGCACTGCATCCGTGATGTCGGTCATCACAACCACCACACTGTTCACCGCGCCCTGCTCGTCGCGCATCGGACTCAAGCTGATCGAAAAATGTCCCATCGAGGCATCGCTGCGCCGCACGCGCAACTCAAGATTCTCGACCTGATGCCCATGCGCCGTAGTCTCCAGCGCCGCCTCAAAATCCTCGCGCTGAGCCGCCTCAACCCAATCCACTAGCCGGTGCCCAATTAATTCGTCCTCGCGGTAACCCGTCTCAAACGCCCGCCGGTTCGCGTAACTGATCAAGCCCGCGGTATCGAGCACCAGGATCATGCTCTGCGTCGTATTCAAAATCTTCTGATTGAAATCGCGCTCGCGCTGCAATTGCGACTGAAACGTCCGCTGCTCGGTCACATCGAGCATCAATCCGCGAATCTGGATAATCTTGCCGGCCGCGTCGCGCACCGCCGTAATATTTTGCAGCGTATGCAGCAGCGTCCCGTCCTTGCGTCGCAGCGTCTCTTCGTAATTCCTCAGCACTCCACGCTTCGACAGCACCGAAAAGAAACGCTCTCGTTCCGCCGAAACAGGATAGAGATGCGAGTTCACGTCGGCCCGCAGCAATTCCTCTCGCGAGCCATACCCCAGCATGCGTACCATCGCGTCGTTCACATCCAGGAATCGCCCTTCGGGAGTCGCAAAAAACAAGCCTTCCTGGATGCTGTCAAACAGTTCGCGATAACGCCGTTCGGCCTCGCGGCGATCGGTCATATCCTTCAATACGTGAATGGTCCGCGTGTCATCGTCCGACACTCCGGGCGTGCGCGACGTCGAAACCAGAAAAATCCGCTCCGGCGACGCCACAATATATTCCTCGCGCGCCTGCTGCGTATCGCGGCAGAACGGGCAGGGAAGCTCGCTCCGCGTTTCGGCAATTTGCCGCAAGCTGCTCATCGGATCGCCGACCAACGCCGCCGGCGGCACTCCCAGGTGCGAAGCCAAAGATCGATTCGTGCGCACGATCCGAAACGACCGGTCATGCACCACGATGTAATCGCTGATCGCGTCGATATCCTCAACCCACTGCCGTTTCGACCGCTCCAGCTGCGAAAATCTTCGGAAATTCTCCAGCGACAGTGCCGCATGACTCGCCAGAGCCAGCAATAAATGCCGTTCGCCCGCCGAAGGCGTGCCTTTTCCGCGAATCAAGCACAGACATCCAAGACTTTCTTCATCGCTCGCCGTGATCGGCACAAACGTCACATGAGCAACATGACCGTCGCCATGCCCGCGGCGCGCCCCCGCAGTCAGCGGCGCATCGAACGACACCGCTAGCGTCTCAACATCAGTGCGTATCTCGCGCCCCAATCGAATTAAGGTCGCCTGATGCGATGCCTGCAACTCAGCCGCATCTCCACCCGTCGGATACAAGTCCGTCTCGCGACCGCGAAATACGATGACGCCGCCCCACCGCGCGTCCAGCATGCGCGCGGCACGCTGCGCGAACCGCTCCAGAAACGCCGGCAAGTTCCGTGAATGCGCAGCGTCAACCGCTAATTCCATTAATTCGTCAGCCGCTTGCATAGAAGGGCGCGAGGCGAGCGTCTTCACGCGTTTCCGCGCAAGACGAGTCGAAGGTTTGGCCGTTGCTCTAGGCATGTTTGATTGAGACGCGGCACAGGCGTCTCAATTTGATGATTTCCACGAACCTCTACGCTACTTACCAATCTCAACTTGAGTCAATTGCGTATGAAATCCGGTGTTTCGCACTCGACACTCACCATTTATCCGACCGCCAGTGAGAAAAATCACCGAAGCACATGTCATCACGACCACAAAACTCTCGATCACGCACTCAAAACTCGCGCCAAATGCAGCGAAAACACGTCTCAGCGTGAGACCTGGCAGCGCGAATCACATGTCGCCTGAGACAAAATCCGCAAGTCATCGCGCCCGCAATAATCTCTCGTAAACAACTTAACTTCACTGTTCTTCGCCACTTGCAGTGCTCCGCCGCACGCGAAGCAACACTTTTTTTCGCTCGCCATCCCTGGCCATCGACGTGCCTTTCTTGCCGTGGGGGATTGTCCCAATCACAGGAGGCGTGGTGTCGAAGCGACGGAAGTGGACAACGATTGTTCTGGCGAGCGTAGGGTTCGCCGGGCTGCTGGCAGCGACGGGTTTCGCTCAAACCTCAACAACCGACGAGGGCAAGCGCAAGGTCAAGACGCGCGTCTCGCCGAGTTATCCGGAACTCGCCAAGCGGATGAGCGTCAGCGGCAAAGTAAAGATCGAAGTGATCATCGCGCCCGACGGTCACGTCAAGAGCACGCGTGCGATCGGCGGGCATCCGCTGCTCGTGCAGACCTGCACCGACGCGGTCAAAGAATGGAAATTTTTCCCCGCTGCCGAAGAGACGACGCAGGTCGTCGAGTTCGATTTCACCGGTGGCGGCAGCAGCAGCAACTAAACGACAGACGGCTCAACGCGAGGAGAATCGCGACGGCCTGCAACGCCTGTAGTGGCAGCAGTTCTGGGGTGGAGGGTTTTTGAAATGACGATCGGCAAGAAACTTTATATCGGCTTCGGTTCGATCCTGTTCATCTTGGTCGGGCTGTTCGTCGTGAATATCATCGCGGGTCTGCGCGAGCAGTCCGCCCGTTCCGATGCTTCGGCTGCACTGCAAAACGTCCGCACCGTCGAAGCCGTCCGCTACCAGATCATGCTCAATCGCAACAATCTCAACAACTTCTTGTTGAGCGGCGATCCGCGCGACGAAGAAAAAGTCAACAAAGGCATGATCGATGTCGGCGACATTATCAAGCACGGCGAATCGGGCGCGGCTAACAACGATCTGCTCCATACCTCGCTCATCCAGGTCGAGAGCACCGAAGCCAGCTGGGGCGACAATTTCGCCAAGCCATTGCTCGCCAAGCGTCACCAAGTCGATTCCGGCGACGCCACCGTCTCCGATCTTCAGATTTTCTACCTCCAAAAAGATCCCACGTCTTGGCTCCTGAAGTCTTCGGCCGTTCTCGATCAGGCCTCCACCGAAATCGCGAAGTCACTCGATGAAACGTCGAAGTCCGCCGCTCACGCCAGCACGCTCAGCACGACGCTGACCACCGGCGGAACGTTCCTCGCTCTCGTCTGGGGCTTTGTCGTCGCCTACTACACCGCGAAATCGATCACCGAGCCGCTGACGCACCTCATCACAGTGGCCCGTGAAATCGGCGACTCGGGCGATCTCGATCAAAACATCGACATTCACCGCAACGACGAAATCGGCGCGTTAGCCACCACATTCAACAACATGGTCGCCTACTTGAAAGAAATGGCCGGCGTTTCCATGGCTGTCGCTGAAGGTGACCTCGCCATCGAAGTCGTCCCGCGTTCGAAGCGCGACACGCTCGGCAACGCCTTCGTCCGCATGCAACACGGCTTGCAGGAACTCG
Organism: uncultured Acidobacteriota bacterium; assembly: GCA_963785605.1. Taxonomy (GTDB): domain Bacteria; phylum Acidobacteriota; class Terriglobia; order Acidiferrales; family UBA7541; genus Acidiferrum. Next base: position 894,309 of record CAWAWE010000002.1, read on the forward strand.
TCCGCACCACACGCGACTCCGCTGGACAGGTTTCCGCCGGATCGAACCAGGTTGCAGGCGCAGCCGACGAATCCGCAAAGGTCAGCGTCCAGGCTTCCTCCGCAATTGAAGAAGTCACCAGCACGATGCACGAGATGAGCATCAACGTGCAGAACGTCGTCAAAAACACGCAAATTCAGGCTTCGAGCGTCGCGGAAACTTCCGCATCGATCGATCAGATGGTCACGTCGATCCAGCGCGTTGCCGATACCGCAAAAGTCCTGCTCGATATCGCCAATCGCTCGCGCGAAGAAGTCGTCACCGGCATCGCCACCATGGAAAAGGCCACCGACGGCCTCAATCGCACGAATCACGCGATTCAGTCGTCCGCTGAAATCATCAATGTGCTCGGCCACCGCGCCGACGACATTGGCAAAATCATCGAAGTCATCGACGATCTCGCCGAACAGACCAACTTGCTCGCGTTGAACGCCGCGATCGAAGCGGCCCGCGCCGGCGAACACGGACTCGGGTTCGCGGTCGTCGCCGACGAAGTCCGCAAGCTCGCCGAAAAATCGACGCAGTCCACGAAAGAAATCGCCGACCTCATCCAGAGCATCCAGCGCGAAGCGCGCCAGGCCGTCGAAAACATGGAGCGCAGTACCCGCATCGTTGAAGAAGGCCTCAGCCTCGGCAACGATCTCGGTTCCGCGCTGCACAAAATTTCCAACGTCGTCACCGAAGTCTACAAATTCTCCCAGGAAATCGGTGCAGCCACCGCCGAGCAGTCCGTCGGTTCGTCGCAGATCGCGAAAGCCACCGGCCGCCTCACCGAAATCACCCAGGAAATCAACTCCGCCGTCGAAGAGCAGGCGTCCGGCGCGCAAGCAGTCGTCCGCGCGATGGACAAAATGCGTGAGCTCGTGCAGCAGTCCGCATCGAGCTCCACCGAGCTTTCCGCGGCCGCCGAGCAAATGCTCAAGCTCTCGCGCAATCTCCTCGACAGCATGGACCGCTTCGTCCTCGACACATCGGCGCAAGCTCGCTCGCGTCGTGAATCTCCGGCATCACACCCGCGCCGCCGCGATACACACCGCGACGCAGAAACCGAATACGCCGAGCTCACGCGCTCCTAACCCATGAAAGCTACGGACAAAGACCTTCAGGTCGTCGGGTTTCGCATCGGCAACGAGACGTTCGGCGTCCGCATCGGATCCGTGCGCGAAATCGTCCGCGTTCCCGAGATCACTTCCGTCCCGAGCGCTCCCGACACCATCGAAGGCGTTATCAATCTGCGCGGCAAGATCATTCCCGTGATGGATTTGCGCAAGCGCTTCGGCCAGGTTGAAGTTCAACCCGACAAAAGGAATCGCATTCTCGTCGTCGAACTGGACAACAAACTCGTCGGCTTGATCGTCAACGCCGCATCCGAAGTCCTGAAAATTCCGCCGTCCGAAATCGAACCGCCTGGCAGCGTCTTTGCCGAAGGCGAATCGAACTACGTCACCGGCGTCGGAAAGCTCAAGGGCCGCTTGATCATCCTGCTGGACGTTTCAAAGCTTTTGCAGCAACAGGAAGTTAAGAGACTCGAGGAGGCCGCGGAATCCTTCGCCACCGTGAGATAGCGTCAACGGCCAGCATTTTCCGCCGCCAATGCCAACTCATATCACCGAAGCACGCGCCTATATGGGAACGATAACTGCCCAAATTCAATTGACCGAAGCGGAGCTGAAGCTCCTTCAAACCCTCGTCTATCAAGAATGCGGCATGTTCTTCGACGAGCGCCGCTCCCATTTTCTCAAGGACCGCCTGCAGCGCCGTCTCAAAGCCTGTCAGATGGATTCCTTCTACAGCTACTATCGTTTGCTCACCAGCCGCGAAGGGAAGAACGAGCTCGCCCTTCTGCTGGAAAATCTTACCGTCAACGAAACCAGCTTCTTCCGCAATCGCCCGCAGCTCGACCTACTGCAAAAAAGCGTTCTCGAAGAGTTGCTTCGCAAAAAACAGGAACGCCGCGATTGGACTCTGCGCGTCTGGAGCGCCGGTTGTTCTTCGGGACAAGAAGCCTACTCCGTCGCGATTCTGATTTGCGACGCGCTTGCCTACTACTATTTGCGAAATCCGCTCCCGTTCGACATGCCTTCGCCTAAGCCTCTGATTCCTCCGCCCTGGAAGCTCGAGATCGTCGCGTCCGACATCAGCTACGCCAGCCTCCGCGCAGGCCAGGAAGGCACCTACAACGAAACGCAGATGGAGCCGGTGGACTACACCTGCCGCCTCCGCTATTTCGAGCGCGTCGGCGACAAATACGCCATCAAAAAGCAGCTCAAAGATTTAATCCAGTTCGACTTCCACAATCTCAAGACCGAATTCTTGCCGCGCCGCAATGACATCATCCTCTGCCGCAACGTCATGATCTATTTCGACGAAGCCGAGCAGAAGCGCCTCATCGAAAAGTTTTGGCACTGCTTGAATCCCGGCGGCTATCTCTTCGTCGGACATGCCGAAAGCCTCTTTGGCCTTACGCAGAAATTCCGCATGGTGCACGAGAACAACGGCACCGCCTACCAAAAGCTTGAGGTTAATTCGTGAGCAATCTGCCCGACGATCGCAGCGGCGAGCTCCGCGCTCTCTTTTTTGAGAGCGCCAATGAGCTTTTGCAGTCGCTGAACGACGCGGGACTCGAACTCGAGTCGCGCCCGACCGATGACGAAGTGATTCGTCGCGTGCGTCGGGCTGTGCACACGCTGAAAGGCGATTCCGCTGCCTGCGGCTATTACCAGCTCAGCGAGCTCTCGCACGAACTGGAAGATGTTCTGTCCCCGCAGGTAGGTCAGCAAGCGGGCGGCAAACTCGCCGAAGTCGTTCTCGAAGCCGCCGACTGCTTTTCGGCGATGCTCGCCGCGTACCAGCGCAACATCGAACCGCCGCCGGCCGAACCGCTGCGCATCCTGATTCGCTCGCTCTTGGCCGCGCCTGCCAAGCCCGAAAAGAAGGTTCCGGAACAAAAAGTCGCCGCGCAGTTCGCCTGGACCGAATACGAACAGTTGATGATTTCCGAAGCGATCCACCGCGGCGAGACTGTCTACAACGTCGCATTGCGCATCGACCCGAACAGCCTGATGCACGCCGCCGCCTTCCAATTAATTCGTAACGTTCTGCACGGTTGCGGCACCGTCATCGCGTTGCGCCCGGAAGATAATTCCGCAGCCGCGACTGTCGAAATCGTCGAAGCTGCGCTTGCCACCACGCAGCCCGAAGAGCGCCTCACGCAGCGCTGCCGTATTCCTGCGATCGTCTCCGAACTCCGGGTCGAGCGCATGAGCCATATCGACACCAGCGAGCACGAACTTCTCGGTGACATTCTTGAAGCTCAGGCCGCCGACGCCACGTCTCACGCTAAAGATCATGGTCCCAACGCCGAGCCTGCCAAAACCGCCGGCCAAGGTTCTGCTGCCGCCGCTGTCGTCGAGAGCACCCTCCGTGTTGATGCCGCACGCATCGACGCCGTCATGAACCTCGTCGGCGAACTCATCATCGGCAAGTCCATGCTCAACCGCACGCTAACTGAATTCGACAAGACCCATAAACACGACCCATTGCGCGCCAAGCTTTCCGACGCTCTCGCGTTTCAGTCGCGTGTTCTCGATGAGTTGCACAAGTGCGTGCTTAAGATTCGCATGGTGCCGGTCGAGCAGCTTTTTCGCCGCTTTCCGCGCCTCGTTCGTGACGTCGCAAAACAATGCGGCAAAGACATCGCTCTCGATCTTTCCGGACAGAATACCGACCTCGACAAGGGCATTCTCGATTCACTCGCCGAGCCTCTGATGCACATCGTGCGCAACGCCGTCGATCACGGCATCGAAAGCGCCGAAGACCGCATCGCCTCCGGCAAAGCCGCGCGCGGCACGATCTACCTCAACGCATATCACCAGGGCACGCAGGTCGTCATTGAAATCCGCGACGACGGCCGTGGCATCGACCTCGCACAAATTCGCGAGCACGCCGTCAAGCGCGGCGTCCTCAAAGCCGAAGACGCGCAGCGCCTGCCCGAAAACGAAGTCATGAATTTGATCTTTGAGCCTGGCTTCAGCACTGCCGCCGAAGTCACCGAGGTTTCCGGCCGTGGCGTTGGCATGGACGTCGTTCGAACCGTGATGGATCGCCTCAAAGGCACCGTCCACATCAACTCGAGCAAGAATCGCGGCACCACGATCCAGCTTCGCGCTCCACTCACTCTCGCAAGCATTCAGACGCTCCTGTTCCGTGTCGGCGGCCGGCTCTTCGCCGTTCCTCTCTCTTCCGTCGTCGAAATCACACGCATCAACGACGAAGAAATCCATCGCGTCGATCGCCGCGAAGTCCTGCGCCTCCGCGAGCAAGTTCTCACGCTCGTCCGCCTCAACCAGCTGAGCCAGATTCACGCTGTCGAATCGCCGGTCTCCGAAAGCTCAAAAAAGAAGCGCAACTTCGTCATCGTCATCGGCGCCGCCGAAAAGCGCTTCGGCCTGCTCGTTGACAGCCTCGTCGGCGAAGAAGAACTCGTCATCAAGGCGCTCCCGTCCGACATCATCGCCAGCGATCTCGTCAGCGGCGCATCGATTTTGGGCGACGGCACCGTCGTTCTGATCCTCAACGTCCCCGCCGTCTTGCAGCGTCTCTCTCGTTCCGTACCCTTGGGGGCCATCGCATGAGCGAAAAGATCCGCGTTCTCGTTGTCGATGATTCGGCGCTCATGCGGAAGCTCATTCCGTCGATTCTCGCCCGCGATCCCGAGATTGAAGTCGTTGGCACCGCAATGGACGGTGAATTCGCTCTCAAAAAGATCGAAGAGCTCCGCCCCGACGTTGTCACCCTCGATCTCGAAATGCCCCGCATGGACGGCATGGAAACCCTGCGCCTCATCATGCGCCGCGCTCCGCTTCCGGTGATTCTCTTCAGCACGCACTCGAAAGAAGGCGCGTATTCGACATTAAAGGCCCTCGCACTCGGCGCCGTCGATTTCATCGCCAAACCGACCGACGCTGCCGCCGGCCATCTCGAAAAAATCGCCGACGTCCTCATCGAAAAAATCAAAGTCGCCAAGCGCGCCACGGGTCGCAAACTTCCGCCGGCCACCGTTCCCATCGATCCTCCGGTCGTGCTGAAAAAAGGTACTCGCTCCACCGTGGCTCCGACGCGCATCATCGCCATCGGCGTCTCGACCGGCGGTCCCAACGCGCTGCAATACCTGCTCTCACAAATTCCGGCGGATTTCCCGTGCGCGATCCTCGTCGTGCAGCACATGCCAGAAGGCTTCACAGAAATGTTCGCCAAGCGTCTCGACGAATGCTGCGCGCTCGATGTCAGCGAAGCCAAGTCCGGGGACTTGCTCCTCGCCGGCCGCGTGCTCATCTGCCCCGGCAATCGCCACATGATGGTTCGCCGCATGCCACGCGGCGACATGGCCGTCCTTTCCGACGGCGCGCCTGTCAACGGTCATCGCCCGTCCGTCGACGTTCTCTTTCATTCCGTCGCGCAAGAATTTTCGCTCGCCACCGTCGGTGTTCTCATGACCGGCATGGGCGAAGACGGCGCCGAAGGTCTCGGTGTAATAAAGGCCGCCGGCGGCTTCACCATCGCGCAGAGCGAAGAAACCTGCGTCGTCAGTGGCATGCCGCGCGCCGCCATCACCAAGGGCTACGCGAACCGCGTCATCGCGCTCGAACAAATCGGCAATTTCCTCGCTTCGCAATATGGAAGCGAGCGCCTCGGCGGCTCCGAGAAATCCGACAAGCTAGAAAAAGATCGCTCCGACAAGAACGACAAGCTCGACAAATCCGAAAGGACACCAGTTTCTTCCCAGCGCAGTTAGCACCGCGCCAGGACGAAGGAGAAGGCCATGCAACAATTCGCGCCTCTGCACCGCAAAGACAATCAATCCGTCCGCTACCTCGTAGTGGACGACTCCGTATTCGCCCGCAAAAATCTCATCAAGATGATCGAGATGTTCGGCGGGGAAGTGGCCGGTGAAGCCGGCGACGGCCTAACCGCCATCGCGGAGTTCAACCGCACCAAGCCCGACATCGTGCTCATGGACATCACCATGCCGCAGATGGAAGGCATCGAAGCGGTCGAACGCATCGTGCGTCAACACGCCGACGCCCGTATTGTGATGGTCAGTTCCGTCGGCTATCAGGAAAACATTCTCGCTGCTCTGCAAAAGGGTGCGAAGCACTTCGTCCAAAAGCCCGTCAAGGCCGAAGTGCTCTACGAGATTCTGCGCTACGTGCTCAGCGACGACCCCAATGCGGTCGGCGCTCCCGTCGCGCTCGCAGGAGAACGACGCGCATGAGAATGGAACTCATCCAGCCCTTCATCAATGCCGCCGACGCCGTCTTCTCCGAAATGCTCCAGGCGCCGACGAAGATCAACGATCTCTCGATGGACGAAGAGACCTATCGCCGCAAAGGCGTCGCCGCGCACATTCTCTTCAAGGGCGACATCGAAGGCCGCGTCGTCCTCGACATCGCTCCCGAAGTCGCCTACAAAATTGCCAGCCATCTCACCGGCGGCACTGTCAACGAAGGCGAACAGATCGCGCGCGAAACCGTCTGCGAACTCGCCAACATGGTCATCGGCAATTCCGTCACGCTGCTCAACGACCAGGGTTTTCGCTTCAAAGTGTTCCCGCCAGAAATTCACATGCAGGACGAAGGTCTCGCCGGCGATCATGATACCGAAGCGATGGTCATCTGCATCGACACCCCGTGCGGCCAAGTCTTCCTCAACATCGCCATGCACTACATGCGCCGCCGCCGCAAAGAACGCGACGCCGTCGCCGTCGACTGAAACAAAACTGCCGCCAAACTCTGGCGGCATCCATTCTTGGTTTTGTAGGGGCGTCCCTTCAGGGCGCCCAGGTTCTCAACAAAAATTCTCGCCTCAACTTCTCTTCGCCTCTATCCCTAAATCCCGGCCTCATTCGGCGGCCTCAAATACGCCGCCCCATGCCGATACAACCCCGCCGACGGAATCGCCTGCGAAAACACAATCCGTATCGGCACAAAAATCGCCGCGCTCCCCGGCGTGAACGGCACCGCCACCTCGACGCGCGACCCTTCTTCATACTGATTCCGGCTGCGAAAACTCAATCCGCCCTTCGACAAATCCTCACAAACCGCCACTTCCTCCGCGAATCCCCGCCGCCGAATGCACGCCAAAACCCGCGCCTTTACGCGCGTCCGATTCCGCCGCGGGAACACGCGCTCGTCGCCATTGCTCGCCGCGCCAGCCTCGCTGGCCGATTCCTGCTGCGCCTCAATCCAGATCGACGGTGAATCGCAATGGGTGCAAACGCGCGCCACGCACTTCCGCACCTCAAACGATTTCACTTCCGGCTCGTTCAAATACACCACCTCGCGCCGCTGGCAAAAACTGCACTCCATCAGCAGCCGCGCCAATGCCTCCGGTGCACTCTGGGGAGTAGGGAAGTCAATGTCCCAAAAATCCGCTCGCGGATCCAAAATCGCGATCGCGTAAAGATACCCGTCGCCGTCCTGATCGATCTCCGCCACAATTCGCGCACGCGCCGTCTTCCAGTGATCGCCCTCGCGCTGCCGCCGAATCGTCAGCTCTTGCCCGGTAAAAAGCTTGTCCTTCAGACGCAGCACGCCGCCATTGCGGCTCACCAGCATCGTCTCTGCCTTTTGTTTTGTTTCGGCGCCGCTTCCGTTCGCCCACGACGCTTCCACGGGCATACGGAAACTCACACGGTCGCTTTGCCGAAGGCCTTCGGGTCGCATAGTCTCGCTTCGTTCAGTTGATTCGCTGGCATTTTCAGCGTAACACGCGTCAATTTCAGGTTGCTGCGGCATCCGCCCGCCTTTGTCGTTAGGACTAATAACACTGAGGCCCGTAAAACTTGCTCAAAAGGACGGTCAAAACACCGTTTTGATGCTGATTTTGCTGGCCAAAATTCGTCCGCGCTGCCGTGCACTCGACCCCGCCGCTATTAATCTTTTGGCGGTCGCAGCCGATGGAAAGTATCGTGTCCTGCCCTCATACGCGTCAAAATAGAGCCACATCAAGTAGCGAAGTTGTCTGCAAACAAAGTGGCGACTGCCCGCTTGTCCGTCAACGGGGACCGAGCACGCCAGGCAAGTCGACTGGTAAGCGCGTCAGTGATTCGGCTGGCAAGCGCGCAACGAAAAAGCATCGAACTGCAATGAGCCTCAGCAACGTGATCTTTATGGACGAACGAATCTCCAAAACCCAGCCAAGCCGGACTGGGGTGCGCGACCGTCGCTACGCGATTCGCTTTCCCTTCGCCGCCGACACCGAACTCATCGACATGGAATCCGGGTCTCGCGCCGTCGGCGTCACTTCCGATATTTCGCTCGGCGGCTGCTTCGTCTGCACCAGCAAACCGCTTCCTGTCGCCACGCGGGTCCGCATCATACTCACTCGCAAGGGCCAGCGCATCGAAGCACTCGCCGTCGTTCGCATCCTCAAGCCGCGCATCGGCATGGGCATCGAATTTATCGACGTCGAAGGCGCCTACCACGAGGTTCTCAACCGCTGGATCGAACAAATCCGCCAGTCGCGTTAAAATCCTTGCATGTCCGTTGATTTGCGCTCGCCGGAGTTCGAGGCGTGCATCATCTCCGTCTGGAAGCAGGCGCTCGTCGAATCCGCGAAGCGCGTCACCGTTGGCGGCGACACCTACTCCGTCCGCCGCACCGCCAAAAGTAAACTCGCCCAAGTCGATTTCGAGTTTCAGGGCGAACCGTTCCGCGCCCTGGAGCAAAATCCAAAAACACAATCCCGCTGGGCGCAACTCGCGCGCAAAGGCGAAAAAGTAATGCAGTTCCTGCAAGGCGGCCGCTACGTAGCCGTAGTCCACGGCGGAAAAATCTTCACCTACGGCAAAAAATAAAACCGCCGATCCCTGCTGCGTTGTGGTCCTGCTCGGTCGCTGGAAACCAGACTCTATGCCTCTGTAGGGGCGTCCCTTTAGGGCGCCCAATTCTTGCCACGACCGCGACCCGGTGCTTGCGTTTCTCGCTTTTACGACTCCAAAACCTGATCCATCAACTGCCCCACCGCCCGATGTGCCTCCAAAATCGAAAACCGATGATCCATCGCACCCGCTAAATCCGTATTCGCAAACGCAATCCTTCCAAACGGCGCGCTCCGCAACACTTCCCGCGGCGCCGTCTTCCCATCCTTGCCAAAAAAGAATCCCGGCTGCGGATTGCAATACGCATGTCCCCATCGATTCAAAACAATCCCAGCAATATCGCGTTTCGCATCAAATCCCGCCGAGCGAAACATCACATCGAACTGCTCGCGAATCCGCTCTTCATACTCCTTATACGAAGTCGTCAGCATCTCCGCCCGCCCGCGATGCCCTTGCTCCTCGGTCGGCAGTCCCGGATGCGCATACAAAACTTTAAGTGCCAGCACGATCGGCGAATCCGGCGTGATCGTCGGTTCAACGTCTCCCACCAACGAGCTACGGACGATATCGACGTAATTTCCTATGCCTTCAAACCAGCGGCATCCGCTGATCCCCATCTTGTGCAGGAATCGCCAGTTACGCACGGCGACATTCGCCATCATGCAAGGCGACCGATAAAACTGCGCGTAAGCCGCTCGCTGCGCTTCGCCGAGATCGGTACAGACATGCTTCGAGGTCCAGCTACCGCCAGCCATCACCGCCGACCGCGCTTTCACGCGATAAACTTTTCCGTCGCGCGCATACGTGATCGAAAGCGTAGACGCCTTAGCAGGATCACCGTCGTGCTGCACGCTCACTGCGGTTGACGACAGCCGCAGCCGCGCCTTCGCGCCGCTGACATCCAGCGCATCGAACTTCACGCGCCCGCGCGTCACGCCGTCTACAGTCGGCGGCCCATCAATGGCATCAGGAATCAGCGTCTTCGCCATCAACCGTGCAATCGTCGCGTTCCCGCCCGGGAACATCTGCACCGGCGGCTCTCCCGACTTATCGTCGAACGGATAAAGAAACTCAAACGCGAAATCGTTGTACGCAGACAACGCATCCGGTCCCAGCCCCGACCCGCCGCCTTCCACCGGCGACAAATACTCACGGCAAAACTCCCGCGTCATTCCGTAATGTTGAACGTAGTGCTCTTCGAGCGTGATTGCATCGAGCGCACGCGAAGCGGCGTCCCCGTCATACTTCGGCCGCTCCCATTTCGCTTCTTTCGCTGCCGCGCCAGAAAACCATCGCTCCAATTCTTTCTTCGCCCCGTCGCCAACCGGCGCGCCCTGAAATTCCTTCCCGCCCTTATCGAGCAGCCACATCCCATCTTTCTGCCCAAATTTCGCACCAAACCAAAATCCATACTGCCCCTGCCCAAGTCCCGCCGAATCGTACGGCGTGCGGCTCAATTTCCAATCGGCGACAGCACCGGTAGGTTTCTGATATTGCAGACGCGGCGCGTGCAGCCCGATCGAATCGTAGAATCGCTCGAGAAAACTATGCGGATACTGCGCAAAATAAATCGCCGACCCCTGATGTCCAACAATCCGTTTCCCATCGACCTCAAACTCGTTCTGCTTCGCCTCGCCGCCGAATATCGGATGATTTTCGATGACGAGAACGCTGGCGTTCGGTCCAGCGATGCGACGGAAGAAAAGTGCAGCCGCCAGCCCGCTAATCCCTCCACCAACAATCACGCAATCATACGATTCACCGGTGTCGATCGCATTGCTCGTCCACGCGCTGTCCCGCATCTTGTGCCCAGCCGTGAGCACCTCAAACGTGTTCCCGTTCGACTTCGCGTAATCGCCGACACCGCCATACCCGCTCCACTCATCCGCAGCCGCGAGGAGTTGCGCCGGCGTAAGCCCCGACATCAGCATCGCCCCCGACCCCAGCAACGTCGATCCGAGAAAATCTCTCCGCGTAATCCCGTCTGCCATTCATCCCCTCAGCAAAATTCTAGTCTCATCGCGCCACACCTTTTTCGTGTACGGGCGTAGCATCGCTGCGCCCCAGGCCCGCACGATTTCAAACTCTACCGCGCTCTGATGTTTCTGTTTTCCCGGTTCTACTGCTTCGTATCCAACGGATGCTTGCTCTTCTCATAAAACTCATTCTGAATTCTCAAACTGTTGTCATCCGCCTTCACCGCCTTGATGCAATTCGCGATCTCCTCAATCCAGTTCTTCACGTTCCATTCGCCAAGTTCTCTCGTCGCGACCGACCCATCGCCCGAGTAATGTTCCGGGAATCGCGCATACCACCAGATTCCGGTGTACAGCTCCGAGGGCAACGTGATGCGCTTCTGATCTCCTCCCGATTCGCTGCTCGCGCGATCAATGTGCGCCAGTTCCGGATGTGTGTAGAGGATATTCGAGCTTTCGTTCTCGCCGGCGTGATAGTCCACTCCCTTTGATTTCTTAGCCGGCCCTGGGCTGCTAGCTTTGGCGCTACCAACGTCGAGCACGTAGACGACGTAATCGTGTTCACGCGCCATTTGGGTCTGTCCAAAGTAGGGTAGCAGGCTGGAATTTCCACCGTGGCCGTTGACGATGATGATCTTCTTGCAGCCATTACGCGCCATTTCGTCCGTCGTTTCCTGGAGCAGCTTCAGCTGAATGTCGCTGCTGTACGCGACCGTGCCTGGCTCGTGCCTAGCCTCAAAAATCTGGCCGAAGTAGTAGGCAGGAAAAATCACGGCGTATTCTTGTTCGGCGGCGTGTTCCGTTCCGTAGCGAACGTCGAGGAGGTCCGTACCGAGCGGAAGATGCGGCCCGTGCTTCTCGATAATTCCGAATGGTAACAGGCAAACGCCTTTCGATTGCTGAATCCCTTTTACGAAGTCTCCGGCCGTGAGCTCTTCCCACTTCGCAGAAAGTTTTTGCGCAGACGACGAGCGCGGAGCAAACAATCGACACAACAGCCAACGCGACAACGGAAGCAATACGCCAATTCATTTCCTCAGTCCTCCAAACGTGCGCATTCTAGCTCCGCGAACCCGTTCCGTCATTATGAAATCGCCATGCTTAAATCGATTGAGGAGATCATCGCGTCAGTCGCACAGGCACTCGTTCTTGTCCTTCGCTGCGAGCCTGTGTCCCCCGAACGAGTCACCGAGGTCGGCCCGCAACAGCCACAAATCATACTTGCCTCCGCGTGTTTCAGCGCCTTCTGCGTCTATGCGTATCTTTTCGCCTTCCCAAACTGTGCCGCTGCGGAACACTATGCAAAAGTTTTCCCTGATACAGTTTTCCGACAATCTCGACTACAGGATTCTCCTCATCCATTTCTTGTAGTTCGTACCCCAAACTTGGCCAATTGCATCGAAAGTGCTACAAACTCTTCCCGACTGGACATTACTGAACGATGGGTGCGATGGCTGCTAAACCGCAATTAATGAAAGAGCGCCGAAAAGTTGACATCCGCGAGGGCAATCCGTTTCCGCGCGGAGCGTGGTGGGATGGAAAGGGCGTCAACTTTGCTCTGTTTTCCGCGAACGCGACGCGCGTCGAGCTCTGCCTCTTCGACGACGAAGGCAAAGAAGAGCGTCAGCGCATCGACCTGCCCGAATACACCGACGAAATCTTTCACGGCTACATTCCAAATCTCGAGCCTGGTGCGGTTTACGGCTACCGCGTTCACGGTCCCTACGAACCGGAAAAAGGTCATCGCTTCAACCACAACAAGCTGCTTGTCGATCCGTACGCGCGCGTTCACATCGGCACGCTGAAGTGGGACGACGCCTGCTTCGGCTACACGATCGGATCGCCGGAAGCCGATTTGTCCTTTGATGAGCGCGATTCCGCGCCGTTTGTTCCGAAATGCATGGTGGTCGATCCTCGTTTCGAGTGGCGACAGGAATCGCGCCGCCATCAGGTGCCGTGGGATCAGACGATCGTTTACGAGTTGCACGTTCGCGGCTACACCAAGCTGCATCCGAAAGTGCCGAAGAAACAGCGCGGCACTTTCGCCGGTTTGTCGAACAAAGACGTCATTTCGTACATAAAGGCACTCGGCGTTACGTCGGTCGAACTGCTTCCGATCTTTACCTTCGTCAACGATCGTTTGTTGCTCGATAAGGGTTTGACCGACTACTGGGGGTACAACACGATCGGATTTTTCGCTCCCGATCCGCGCTATGCCTCTGTGCCCCGTAACGCGCTGCAGGAGTTCAAAGAGATGATCGCGCGGTATCACGACGCGGGCATCGAAGTGATTCTCGACGTCGTTTACAACCACACGTCGGAAGGCAATGAGCTTGGGCCGACGCTGTCGTTCAAAGGAATCGACAACGCCAGCTACTACCGCTTGATGCCCGACAAGCCGCGCTACTACATCAACGACACCGGCACCGGTAACACTGTGAATTTGTCGCATGCGCGCGTCATGCAGATGGTCACCGACAGCCTGCGCTACTGGGTGCAAGAGACCGAAGTCGATGGCTTCCGCTTCGACCTCGGCACGATTTTGGCGCGCGAGCCGAGCGGCTTCGATCATCAGAGCGCATTTTTGAAAACGTGCAGCCAGGATCCGGTTTTGGGTTCCGTGAAGTTGATCGCCGAGCCGTGGGACATCGGTCCGGGCGGTTACCAGGTCGGCGAATTTCCTCCCGGCTGGGCGGAATGGAACGATAAGTTTCGCGATACCGTCCGTAGCTTCTGGAAAGGCGACGACACTGCGGGCGCTTTGGCGCCGCGGCTGTGCGCCTCTGCGGATATGTTCAATCGCCACGGACGCAAGCCGTGGGCGAGCGTGAATTTCGTGACGGCGCATGATGGTTTCACTCTCAACGATCTCGTCAGCTACAACGAAAAACACAACGAAGCGAACAAAGAAAACAACCAGGACGGCAGCTCGAACAATCATTCCTGGAACTGCGGCGTCGAAGGTCCGACGCAAGACCCGGCGATCAATGCGCTGCGTGGGAAGCAAATGCGTAACATGCTGGCGACGTTGCTGCTTTCGCAAGGAACTCCGATGATTACGGCGGGCGACGAATTCGCGCGAACGCAGCAGGGAAATAACAACGCGTATTGCCAGGACAACGAGATCAGCTGGGTCAACTGGGCGCAAGCAGCGAAAGGGCGCGCTCTGGCCGATTTCGCCCAGCAGCTCACGGCGATTCGCAAACAGTATCCGATTCTCCGGCGCAATCGATTCTTAACCGGCGCGTTCAACGAAGAACTCGGCATCAAGGACGTCACCTGGATTCATCCTTCCGGTGAAGAGATGAAGGAAGAAAACTGGAAGACGGATCGCTGCTTCGGCATGTTGATCGACGGCCGCGCGCAACCTACTGGTTTACGCCGCCGCGGCTCCGATGCGACGCTGCTGATTTTGTTCAACAGCTTTCATGAGCCGGTGCCGTTCGCGATTCCGACGACGGTGGGCAGCGAACACTGGTGCTTGCTGTTGGATACAAACAACGACGAACTGGCGCTTGAGGCGAAAAATTTCCGCTCCGGCGATAAGTACGAAGTGAGTCCTCGCTCGCTGCAACTGTTCGTGTTGATGCCCGATCCAGCGAACCAGTGACGGTGACTGTGACTAGTGACTAGCGGTTGCGCTCGACCGATCCGTTCCAGCTGGGGTGTACGTTGAGATCCTTCGCTTTCGCTCAGGATGACAACGTCGTTTTGTCGAGTGGCAAATTCTTTCGGTTGTTCCTCCAATTCTAATTTCGCTGCGGACCACGTCATTAGCAGTGGTTCCAGCGCGGTGTTCCGACGCGATTTGCGGTTAGCCGCGGGCGCAACAGAGCCTCCCCATGGCGCCGGCGACTTTCAGGCTGTCGCTGCGATTGGCGAAGTATCGGGCGTTGATTGCTTCGCTATTCAAATCCTCAATATGGCGATAGCCGATTTGTTTCAGCGCCGCCTCTAGTTCCGTCGGCGCGAAGAAACCGCGGAATGGTTCGCCGGCGGCCGCGACACGCCGCATAATCTCGCCGAGAACTAGCTTTCCCATGGTGTTGAGCAAGTGACGGGGCACGGTGTAGTCGAAGACAACTCCGTTTTCGGGCGACATGGAGTGGATGAAGCGCAGCGTGTCGAGCACGGTCTGGGCTTCCAGATACATGGTGACGCCGAGCCATGAGAAGAACGCCGGCTGGTCGCTTTGAAAATTCGCAGCACGCAGTCCGTCGGCGAGCGTCTCTGAGTTGAAATCGACAGGGGCATAGGTGACCGAGGCTGGTATCGGGATGTTCTCGGCGTGCAGTCGCTGGCGCTTCCATTCCTGCGTGGCCGGGTGGTCGACCTCGAAGACGCGCAGGTTCGGGAACGGGTTGCGATATGCGAAGGTGTCGAGGCCGGCGCCGAGGATCACGAATTGCGTGACGCCGCGACGGACGGCGAGAGCGAGTTCGTCTTCGGCGAAGCGGGCACGGACGGCCATGAACGCGCGCATGTAACGGGCTGACGGCGAGAGCCGGTCGGCGATGCTGGAGAGCGTGCCGGCGACTTCGCGGCCGATGATGCGCACGGCGAGCGGGTCTTCGAGGACTTTCGGGCTGTCGAAGAGTTGGTGCGCGGCTCGACGAGTGGCGACGCGGAGGGCAGTTCGGCTGGGTCGGCCTTCGATCATGGGTTTTCCAACCTCACAGCGGGGGCGAGTTTCATTTTGGGAAGGAAGGGGGTACACCCCCTATGTTTTTTTAAGTGTGTGGATGTTATTGATTCTATGGATGTTCCCGAGGCGCATGTTTTAAGTGTGCGCAAGTTGTTTGGAATGTGTGTGATGCAGCGACGCGCATTCGAACGTGTGTGTGTCTGCGGAAGGGCGTTCTTACTGCGGGAAGCGGGGGCTGGGCGGAGGATGAGTGAGTCGCGCGGCACAGGCGTCAAAGTCTACGAGAGGGATTCTACGCTTGGGAAAAATTCTGTCCAATTAGAGTTTTTAATGATTTTGGTGGGTGGATGCGTTTGCGTTTCGAACGGCGCGTTGTTGCCGGTGTGATAGGTAGACGCGGGAAAGCGTTTAGTAGTGATTACGCTGAGATCCTTCGCTGCGCTCAGGATGACAGATTTAAAAAGGCCGGGATGACAGAATTAGCAAGGCCAGGATGACCGGGATTGGCGGAATGTCACGGATGGATGATGCACGAGCGGGGAAGGATCGCAATCGCGGCGAGACCGCGGCATTCCGAGTTGGCTAGCCGAGTTTGGCAGCCGAGTTGACTAGCGGCGGGTGCGGCGGATTTGATGATGACGCGTGATGTGTTTGCGGGCTTCGGCGACGCGGAAGACGAGTGAGGAGCTGGCGATTGCCATCAGTGCGCAGGTGACCCAAGCCAGGGCGAAGGCTAGCCAGACGCTGGTGTGATCGTTGGCTTGGAAGAGTTGGGAGACTACGGCGACGATGCCTGCGGCGGTGAGCATTGGTTCGACCCTCTTTTTGTTCGACGTTCCGACCGGACTGCGTTGAAAACATCATACACCGGGGGAAGTGTGGTGGGAGATTGGTGTGTTGAGAGGGTAATGGAGGGGGAAGGTGGCGACTATTGACTGATGTGGATGCCGCGAACGATGGGTACTCGTGTTGACGTTGAGATCCTTCGGCCATCCTACGGACGCGCTCAGGATGACAAGTATTGGAGTGTAGTAGCGCTAGGGGGTGTAGGAGCTGTGGATGTAGCGGGAGGCGAAGAGTAGGAAGGTGGGCCAGTTGGGGGCGGGGGTGTGGCCGGCGCTGTGTTGGCGGAAGGCGATGTCGCCGTCGATGAGAGGGGTTTCGATGGGCGGGAATTGGGTGGCGCTGATGGCGGTGAATTGGCCGCTCTCGATCGTGCCGACGGGTTTCTTGCCGAGGAGTTTGTAGACGGGGCCGGCTCCGACGGCGGCTAGAAATGTGCCTTTGGCGTCGGCCCAGCCGTCGCCTTGGGTGGCGCCGCCGCCGATGAAGACGGGGCGCGGGGCGCAAAGGGCGATGAGTTCGTGGGAATCGACGGGGAGATCTTTGGGATAGAGAGGGCCGTCGTACTTGATGAAATTGCCGGCGAACCAGTGGTATTCGCCGGTGCCGGCGAGATTGCCGATTTGTTCGCCGAAGTTGCGGCGGTAGAGTTCGGCGCCGCCTGCTCCGGACGAGCTGATGTAGGCGATGGCGAAGCGCGGGTCGTAGGCCATGGCGACGAGTGAGGCTTTGCCGTAGCGCGAATGGCCCGTGATGCCGACTTGTTTGGCGTCCACGGACTTATCGGTTTCGAAATAATCGAGGCAGCGGCTGGCTCCCCAGGACCAGGCGCGGAGTGCGCCCCAATCGTCGAGTTTGCGTGGCTGGCCTTTGTTGACGAGGCCGATGATGCCTTCGGTGAGACCGTCGCCCTTGTCGGCCTGGACGCTGGTGGGAATGTAGATGGCATAGCCCCAGCCTTTGGCGAGGAGTTGCTGCTGCCACGTTGGGCCGGCGGCTGCTTGCTTGGCCATTTCGGGGTAGAGCTTGGCGATGCGCTCCATGACTTCTTTGCTGAAGGCGAGTTCCAGCATGACGGGGACGGGCGTGGTGGCTTTGGCGGGAGTGGAGACGGTGAGTTCGATGTTGACGGTGATGGCGGGGTCGGCGGAGTTGTCTACGTGGCCGACCAGATGTTTTGTGATGACGGGGACGTCGCCGCTGGCTTCGTTGATGGTGTTGATGAGTTCCCACTTTACCTTGGGAGTGTGGGTGGGGACGCGGCCGTAGATTTCGCGGTCGAAGTCCTCGAAGATTTCGGCACGGCGCTTTTTCTCCCAATCCTTGGCGGATTTTACGGGCTTGCCGTTTTTGAAGACAAGCGGGTCGGGAAGAGGGGAGTCGGGGCCGGCTTTGGATTCATCGTAATTGGGGAGGTGGTCGGTGGCGTTGGGTGCGCCGTTGGCGCCTGGGCGGATTTCTTTGATGTGGAGGAGATCCATGAGGCGTTGGTGGTCTTGCTCGGCGGTGAGGTGGCCGGCGGAAGACGAGGTTCTTGCGGGTGATTGTGAGACTGAGCGGAGAGCGGGAGTGATACGGTTAGCGCTGCGAACAGCGTTAACGAATGGACGCGGTGAGAAATGGACACGACAGTTCCTTCGGTGTGGATGAAGTATCTAGAGCGAGAGGCACGTTACAGGTTCTGAAGTGAGGCGGCAAGTAATTCGTCGATGGAAGTGTGGCGGAGTTGGACGAGTTGGGGCGGTGGATTGAGATGAAGCGGGGGCTTGCGCGCATGGGGCGAAGCGATAGTGCGCCCGGGCATAGTCAGTGACAAATGCTAGCGCGTTGGCGATGTGGCATCTAAACCCGCACCCTTTAAAAGCTAAGGGTGCGGCACCCAAGAGCCGTTTTGATCGCGTAAGTCGTCGCTGGCGGAACGTTCAGGTGGGGTTCAGCGATGACCGGCGAAGATCGGGATTTTAAATGGAGGAACGATGGCGACTGAGATTGCGGTGATGTTGGCGGTGGGGGATGCGAAGGCGGCGGTGGATTTTTACAAGGAGGCGTTTGGGGCGGAGGTGGATTGGACGGTTGGTGGGGATGAGCACATGGTGGCGGGGCTGGCGATTGGCGGGGCGCGATTTTTTCTTGCTACGGAGTCGCCGGAGTTTGGGACGCGGGGGCCGTTGGCGGCGGGATTTACTACGGTGAGGGTTGAGTTGTTTGTGGATGATCCGGTTGGGGTGCATGCGAGGGCGGTGGCGGCGGGGGCTACGCTGCGGAGCGAAGTGAAAGAGCACAGCTATCCGGTGGTTGGGCCGAAGCCGATTGGGAGGATGTTGCAGGGGGCGGTGGTTGATCCGGCGGGGCACATTTGGTTGATCGGGAAATTTTTGGGTTGAGCGTGTGAGACGAGGGAAGCATGAGGATATCGGATCGGTCGGGCGGAGCGAGCCCCGCCCCTACAAAAAGGAAGAGTCGGATGGTGCTTGCTTGATTGGGTGAGGCGGTGGACAATCGGCGGCAATTGCGGGCGATTGCTGTTGGTCGATGACGATTCTTGTACGGAACACTCTAAATGGAGGGTGAACGTGAAAAATTCACGACGAAAGTTCTTGGTCGGTGCAGGCGTGGCGGGTTTTGCCGCGGGGATGGGATTGGCGATGCCGCACGAGATTTTTGGCGTGGTGAGAGGGGATGAGCCGAGCGGGAAGGTGATTGATCCGGATGCGGCGCTGAAGAAATTGATGGAGGGGAATGCGCGGTTTGTGAAGGGGCAAGTGAAGGCGGCGGGGCGGAAGCCGGAAGATTTTAAATTGCTGGCGAAGGCGCAGTATCCGGAGGCGATTATTGTGAGCTGCTCGGATTCGCGCGTGTCGCCGGAGATTTTGTTCGACACCGGGGTGGGCGATATTTTTGTGATTCGCGTGGCGGGGAATGTTGTGTACGGATCGGGCGTGATGGTGAAGGGCAGCATTGAGTATGGCGTGGCGGAGCTGAAAGTGCCGCTGATTGTGGTGCTGGGGCATAGCGCGTGCGGAGCGGTGAAGGCGGCGATACAGCACTTGCACGATAAGGATTCGTTGCCGGGCGCGATCAATGGGTTGGTGGAGTTGGTGAAGCCTGCGGTGACGCAGAGCGCGGGGATGGCGGGGGATCCGCTGGACAATGCGATCAAGAAGAATGTGGAGATTGGGGTTGGGAGATTGAAGGGGCTTGAGCCGATTGTGGGGCCCGCGGTGAAGGCGGGGAAGGTGAAGGTGGTGGGGGGAGTTTATGATTTGGCGACGGGGGCGGTGACGTTGGTTTAGGTGGGTTGGATGGCGGTGGGTGGACGGCTGCGCGCTCTGAAAAGGCGACGGGCGGAAGGGGCTGGGTGATGCTGGGGAAAACCGCACCCTCCTAAAACCTGGAGGGTGCGGCACCCTGGAGCAGTCGAGGGCGTCGGATAGATTTTTTGGTGGCGCGCGGTTGGGGCACGGGGAAACGAGTGAAGTCGATTCGATTGGTGGGGCACACGCCGGGGGCCAGTGCGCGGGTTGGGGATGCGGCCGGAGGAAATGCTGGCGTCCTCGAGGATGCGTCCGTACCACACGGGGTAAATTTGCTGCTACGACGAAGGCGGATTTTTTTGCTGTCGCCGGCGAATGCCGCCGGGGTGCGTGCGCGGATGATTTTGCGCGAGGGGCGGCGTTTCCGTTGGCGGTGCGGCTTCGCGAAGAGGGGTTGGCGCTCGGGGAAATTTTTAGCTTTATCAGTGGGCTGTATTTTCGGGGGAAGTTGGCGTATGCGCGGGCGCATGCTGCGCCGCCGAGTGGGCTGCCGGGGATTGTTGTGATTACGGCTTCGGGCGGGTTGGTGTCGCCGGATCGAATGTTTCGGTTGGCGGATTTGCTGGAGATTACGAGCGGAGATATTGCTGCGGGGGCGCCGGAGTATCGTGTGCCGTTGGAACGGGATGCGCGGTTGTTTTCGGAGCGCATGGGGAGTGAGAGCGAGGTTGTGTTGCTGGGGAGCGTGGCCACGCCGAAATATGTCGAGCCGCTGCTGGAGATTTTTGGGGAGAGGTTGATGTTTCCGCGGGAGTTTGTGGGGCGCGGGGATATGAGTCGCGGTGGGTTGATGCTGCGATGTGCAGCGGAGATGAGGGAGTTGACGTATGTGCCGGTGGCGGGGGCGGTGCGGCATGGGACGCGGCCGCCGAAGTTGGCGAAGATGAGTGGTGGCGCGGTTGGGGATACGAAACGCGGCGGTGGATTGAAGGATCGTGGCGCGGGTGGCAAAAGTCAAAAACCGCACCCTCCTAAAAGCAGGAGGGTGCGGCACCCAGGCTCGGCGGAACCTGAGCGCTGGGATGGAGGCGGTGATTTTGGTGGGGATTCAGGGGGCGGGGAAGAGCACGTTTTATGAAGAGAGATTTTCGGGGACGCATGCGCGGATCAATTTGGATGAATTGAAGACGCGGGGGCGCGAGCGGGAATTTTTTGCGGAGTGTTTGCGCGAGAAGCGGTCGTTTGTGGTGGACAACACGAATATGAGGGCGGCGGATCGGGCGCGGTATATTGCGGCGGCGCGTGGGGCGGGGTATCGCGTTGTTGGATATTTTCTGGAAGCGACGTTGAAGGATGCGATTCGTCGGAATGGGTTGCGGGCTGGGAAGGCGAAGGTGCCGGTGGCGGCGATTGCGGGTGCGTTGAAGCGGCTGGAGCTGATGCGCAAGGAAGAAGGGTTCGACGAGATTTTTGTGGTGAAGAGTTTGGATGGCGGGAAGTTTGAAGTCGAGGAGATGCGATGAGAGTGGCGGCTAGCTGGGTTCGGACAGGTGCGCGGTTTGCTGGTGTTGGATTGTGCGCGGTGCTGAGTTGCGCGGCGGCGATGGCGCAGATGGGCAAGCCGGAGAAGCTGGAGTGCGAATCGCTGGTGACGCCGCTGGGGATGGATGCGGAGAAGCCGACGTTGTCGTGGCAACTGCGCGATACGCGCGATGGCGCAAAGCAGACGGCGTATGAGGTGCAGGTGGCGTCGTCGGCTACGAATTTGGCGGCGGGGAAAGGCGATATTTGGGATAGCGGGAAAGTTGAGTCGAGTGATTCGATTGGCGTTGTGTATGCCGGGCCGGCGATGCAGGCGAGCAAGCGATATTTCTGGCGCGTGTTGGTGTGGGATCGTGACGGGAAGGCGTATCCGGCGAGCGATGCGACGTGGTGGGAGACGGGATTGTTGAAGCAGGAGAACTGGAAGGCGAAGTGGATTGGTTTTCAGGAAGCGGAAGAACGGGCGGTGCGTGAGTCGGGCGCGCAGTGGGTGACGAATGCGGAGACGGAATCGGCGGAGAAGAAGCAGTCGAGTCATGCGTTTCGATTTCATTTCACGGTGAACGGTGCGGTGAAACGCGCGAGTTTGTATGCGACGGGGCAGGACTCGACGGCGGCGTGGGTGAATGGGAAGCAGGTGATGGAGACGCGGCCAATGGCGGCGTATGGGCATTTGCCGTGGAAGACATATTATTCGCGCGATGTGACGAGTGATGTGAAGAGTGGCGCGAACTTGTTGGCTGTGGAGGTGATTCGATACGGAAGCAGCGCGGCGCAGGCTCCGGACATTAGTCAGACGCCGATGAATGCGTTGGTGTATGTGGAGAAGAGCGACGGTTCGGTGGAGATTTTTAAGACGGGGGATGCGGGGTGGAAGGGCGGGCTGAACGTTTCTGGAGCTTGGCAGCAGGCGGGGTTTGATGATTCGAGTTGGCGGGATGCGATTGGGTATGTGGAGAAGTCGCAGAATTTTGAGGATTCGGGAGTGTCGCGGCCGTGGCCAACGGGGACGGTGAAGTCGCTGCGTCGGAATTTTGAGGTGACGAAGCCGGTGGCATCGGTGCGCGTGTATGCGACGGCGCTGGGGGCGTACAAATTATTTGTGAATGGGCGCGCGGTGGGCGATCAGATTTTGTCGCCGGGATGGACGGATTTTCGTGAGCACGTGGTGTATCAGGCGTATGACGTGAGCGATTTGGTGAAGCAGGGGAAGAATGCGATCGGGGCGATGCTGGCGCCGGGATGGTATTCGACGCCGCTGCAATGGTTGGGCGAGGGGAATAATTACGGGGCGACGCCGCCGGCTGTGCGGGTGCAGATGCGGATCGAGTATCGCGATGGTTCGGCGGATGAAATTGTCAGCGATGGCTCGTGGAAAGCGGATTCGTCGGCGATTCGGTTTGCGGAGATTTATGACGGCGAGACGGTTGACGCGCGGAAGGTGCAGAAGGGGTGGGATACGGCGGGGTTTGCGGATGGAGCGTGGAAAGCGGTGGAAGTGATTGAGCCGCGGTTGGGCGCTGTTGGTGGTGCGGTGGCGGGTGAGCCGAAGATCGAGTGGCAATATTTTCAGCCGATTCGACGGGAGAAGACGCTGACGGCTGCGGCGGTGACTTCGCCGGCGGCGGGAGTTTATGTTTTCGATTTTGGGCAGAATTTTTCGGGATGGGTGCGTTTGCGAGTGAAAGGCGCGGCGGGGACGGATGTGAAACTGCGATTTGCGGAAGTCTTGAACGCGGATGGAACGATGTACGTGGAGAATTTGCGGACGGCGAAGGCGACGGATCATTTTATTTTGGCGGGGAAGGGCGAGGAAGAGTTCGAGCCGACGTTTACGTATCACGGATTTCGGTATGCGGAGGTGTCGGGTGTTTCGGGGAAACCGCGGGCGGAAGATGTGCAGGCGGTCGTGTTTCATACGGATGCGCCGTTTACGAGCGAGCTGAAGACGAAGAGCGAGATGCTCAATAAATTGTGGAGCAATATTTTGTGGGGGCAGCGTTCGAATTTTGTGGGGTTACCGACGGATTGCCCGCAGCGCGATGAGCGATTGGGGTGGTCGGCGGATGCGCAGGTATTTTGGCGGGCGGCTGCTTACAACATGGATCTGACGGCGTTTTCGCGGAAGTTCAGCGGCGATTTGCGGGCGACGCAGGTGGGGACGGCGATGTTTGGGATTTATGCGCCGGGAACGAACCATGAGAATCCGGGGTACGGGACGGGATGGAGCGATGCGGGCGTGGTGATTCCGTGGACGTCGTGGATTCAGACGGGCGATCGGGCTGTGGTGGATCAGAACTGGGACGCGATGAAGAAATATCTCGCGGCGATTCACGAGGCGAATCCGGATTATTTGTGGAAGACAAATTATGGGATTCCGTTTGCGGACTGGCTTTCGCCGGAAGGCGTGACGCCGGTGGATTTGATTGCGACGGCGTATTGGGCGTACGACGTGACGTTGATGAAGCAGATGGCGGCGGCGACGGGACGAACGGCGGAAGCGGCGGAGTACGGCGAAGTGTTCGACAAGATTAAAGAGGCGTTTGTGAAGGCGTACACACGGCCGGATGGATTTGTCGGAGGCGTGCCGCCACCGCCGGTGTTCGCATCGGCGACGGCAACGAAGCTGAGCGATCAGCCGGTGGAGACGCAGACGGGGTATGTGCTGGCGATCAATATGAATTTGCTGCCGGAGTCGCTACGGAAAGCGGCCGGGCAGCGGCTGGCGGATCGAATTGCGGCGAATCATGGGCAGCTTGGCACAGGATTTTTGGGCACGCCGTATTTGTTGGCGGCGTTGACGGACACGGGGCATTTGGACGTCGCGTATCGCTTGTTGCTCGATACGAATTATCCATCGTGGGGATATTTGGTGGAGCATGGCGCGACGACGATGTGGGAACGGTGGAACGGCGACCAGATGCGAGGCGATCCGAGCATGAATTCGTACAACCACTATGCGTATGGAGCGGTGGCGGACTGGATTTACCGGTATGCGGCGGGGATCGATACAGTCGCGGGGGATGCGGGATTTCACACAATTTATTTGCATCCGAATTTTAGCGATGCGCTGGGGGCGATGACGTTTTCGTATGAGTCGAAGTATGGGGCGATTCGGTCGGA
This sequence comes from uncultured Acidobacteriota bacterium, assembly GCA_963785605.1. Classification (GTDB taxonomy): domain Bacteria; phylum Acidobacteriota; class Terriglobia; order Acidiferrales; family UBA7541; genus Acidiferrum. The sequence continues at coordinate 918,612 of CAWAWE010000002.1, forward strand.
GTGGAGCGTGAGTGGCGGGAAGGCGGCGTGGAAGCTGACGATTCCGGCGAATGCGTCGGGGAGATTGCCGGCGTCGGTTGCGGAAGGAAAGTTGACGCTGGATGGGAAGGCGTTGGCGGGGAATCCGCGGGTGCATGTTGTGCATGAGGGTGGGGAAACGGTGTATGAAGTTCCGGCGGGGACGTATTCGTTTGAGGCGGCGCTGAAGTAAGGTGTCGGTGAGGGTTAGATCGTGCATGGGCGCTCTGAAGGGACGCCCCTACACAGGACAGCATGTTAGGAGTGGGTGGCGAGATAGTTGCCGTAGCCGACGACGGCGGTTGAGGCGATTAGGGTTGCGAGACTCAGCGCGACCATGAGTTTGGTGCGGGGGCCGGCGCCGTTCCATTCTTTGAGTGCGATGCCCCAGAGCGTGCTGAAGATGATGATGCTGGCCATGTGGAGCGTCCAGCTGGAGAATTTGTAGCGGCCCATCTGGGTTTCGCCCATCGTGTAGAAGAAAAATTGGAAGTACCACGTGGTTCCCGCCAGGGCGCAGAAAAAATAATTCGAAAGCATTGGGACTGCGAGAGGGAGATCGCCGTCGGTCGTCGAAGCCGAACGGGCGATGTGTTTGTCCGCGCGGGCCATTTCTTCGGCGGGGGCGTCGGTCGGGTTTTCGATCCCCGGGGATGCGTCGGAACCAGCGCGTGGCTGGCGGGAGTATGACGAGAAATATTCGTAGCCGGAACGATTGCGGATATTCAGAAAGGCGCACCAGATGAAGTTTGTGGTGAAGCCGCCGAGCAAAACCACGACGAGTGCGGGAAGTCCTTGCCAGAGGACGGCGGTGCCGTGTCGCACGCTTTCGGCTTTGATGGGATCGGCGGCGGCGAGGCCGTAGGCGAAGCAGGAGCTCATCACTCCGGAAAACGTGGCGACGAGGAGACCTTTTTTAAGATCGAACTCTTTGATCGAAGCGCGCTTTTGTTCTTCGGACATTTCGCGCTCTTTCATCGTGCCGGCGGCGCCCGCGAAAACGATGCCCAACATGCAGATGCCGACGCCGACGAGGATGGTGACGCCGGAACGCGTACCGAGAACTTCCGTGGCAGAATTGGCCGCGGAAAATTGGTGGCACGAGCGTGCCGAACGCGGCGGTAAATCCGAGCGCGACGGCCATGCCGAGCGACATGCCGAGGTAGCGCATCGTGAGGCCGAAGGTGAGGCCGCCGAGTCCCCAGAGCACTCCGAAAATGTAAGCCCAAGCGATGCTGGAGCGCGGCGAATCGCGCAGGACGCCGAGGAGGTCGCTGGTCAGCAATGAGCCGAGAAGCCATGGCGCGATAATCCAACTGAAAATTCCGCCGACGAGCCAGTAGGTTTCCCAGGACCAGCGTTTTACTTTGCGGTAGGGAACGTAAAAACTGCCGGAGGCGAGTCCGCCGAGCCAGTGGAAGATGACGCCCAACAAAGGATTGGCGCCCACGTTAAAAAGTCCCTTCGATGGGGAGCGGGCCGCGGCGTGTGAACACGAAGGCGCCGTGAAAATGGGGTTTGCGCACGAGGCGTGACTGTAATTGGGACGGCGGCGTGCGTCAATGCTAAAGAGTCGCCGCGGCGCCCGATGGGAATGAGAGCGGCGGCGGGTCCAACCGTCCTACGATATACTGGCGACCTGGAGAATTTGCGAAAGTGACTGATAAATTGCGCTATTTGGAAGATCGATGGGACGAAAATATCGCGAGCAAGCTCGACGCTGCGGAATTACTGCGGTATCGCTCGAATTTGCTGGGGTCCGATCTACGCATCACGAATTTTGGCGGCGGGAATACGAGTTCGAAACTGGCAGAGACGGATCCGATCGATCGTTCGAACAAAAATGTGCTGTGGATCAAGGGCAGCGGCGGTGACATCGGGAGCATCCAGCGCAAAGGGTTCGCGACGCTGTACATGGACAAGCTGAATGCGCTGACGGGGCGATATCGCGGCGTGCAGTTTGAAGACGAAATGGTGGAGTTTTATCCGATCTGCGCGTTTGGGAATAACGGCGTTGCCGCGTCGATCGATACGCCGCTGCACGGATTTTTGCCGTTCGAACACATCGATCACCTGCATCCCGACTGGGGAATTGCGTTCGCCGCCGCGGCGAACGGTGCGGAAAAAATGGAAGAGTTTAATCGGACGTACGGCCACAAGTTGGTGTGGTTGCCGTGGCAGCGGCCGGGGTTTGAGCTGGCGATGATGTTGCGCGATGCAGTTGCGAAGACACCTGGATGCGACGGCGTGGTGCTTGGTGGGCATGGATTGTTCACCTGGGGCGCGACGCAGCGCGAGTGTTACGTGAACACGGTGACGATCATCGACCAACTGGGGCAGTTCGTGGTGGGGCATACAGAAAAAGTCGGTGAGCGGATTTTTGGCGGAGCGCGGGCGAAGACTTTGCAGAATCATCGCGAGATCGCCGTCGACCTGTTTCCGCTCGATTCGCGGGCAGGTGTCCACGAAGCAGCGCTTGATCGGCAACTTCAATGACTTGCCTGAAATTTTGCGTTTTGTAAATTCGGCGGACGCGGAAACGCTGGCGCGGCTTGGAACGAGTTGCCCGGATCACTTCATTCGAACGAAGATTCGGCCGCTGTTTGTGCGATGGGATGGCACGAGCGGCGTCACCGGTTTCCGCGCGGCGCTCGATTCGGCATTGGAACAATATCGTCGCGACTACGAGAAGTATTACTCGTCATTTGCTGGTCCGGACTCGCCGAAGATTCGCGATGCCAATCCAACGGTCGTGCTTGTTCCTGGAGTTGGAATGTTCAGCTTCGGCAAGAACAAGACCGAGGCTCGGATCACGGGAGAGTTTTACACGAATGCCGTGCACGTGATGGAAGGCGCGACTGCCCTTGGTGCTTCCCCAAACGCGAGCGCCAGCGCGAAGCCGAGCGTTCTGCCGCAAGCAGGGCCTGCGGCGAAGACGGACGCGTTTGAGGTGCATTCGAATTACGTAGCGCTACCGCCCTCGGAAGCATTTCGCATCGAGTATTGGGCATTGGAAGAGGCAAAGATTCGCCGTCAACCATCGGAAAAAGAACTGAGCCGGCAGGTTTGCCTGGTGGTCGGCGGTGCGAATGGAATTGGGCGAGAGACGGTGCTGCTGGCAACGCAGCGCGGCGCTCACGTGATCGTCGCCGATAGAGATTTGGAATCCGCAAAGTCAGTGGCAGACGAAGCGCGCAAGATCGGCGGCAAGGAATCGGCTGTCGCGGTAGCGATCGATATTCGCGATCGTGACTCGATCCGCAAGGCGCTGCGCGAGGCGATCGTCGCATTCGGCGGTCTCGACATCATCGTGAACACTGCTGCAATTTTTCCGTCGTCCGCCGACGGCAAAATCACCGACGAGCAATGGGGAGTGACGCTCGATATCAACGTGACTGCAAATCATCGCTTGATGCAGGAAGCTGCCGCCGTACTAAAAGCGCAAGACCTGAACGCGAGCGTTGTTCTGGTGAGTTCGGCCAACGCGATCGTGCCCAAACAAGGCAGCGAGGCCTACGACGTCAGCAAAGCCGCGGTGAATCACCTTGTCCGTGAATTCGCGATCTCACTCGCGCCAAAGATCCGAGTCAACGGCATCAGTCCGGCAACCGTAGTAAAGGGCTCGACGATGTTCCCGCGCGACCGCGTCATCGCTTCACTGAAAAAATACAACATCGAATTCGACGCGAAATCATCGGACGACGATCTCCGCGCAAGTCTCGCGGAGTTCTACGCGCGCCGCACGCTGACTCATCAGCCCATCGAGCCAGCCGACTGCGCCGCTGCGATTCTGTTTCTGGCTGGACCGCAGTCGCGTTGCACCTCTGGACACCTGATCCCGGTCGATGGCGGGCTCACTGAGGCGTTTCTGCGCTAGTCTTTGGCTCACGGAAACACGTACGATCCCCGGGGGCCCTATGGTTATGGAGCCGACGTTGAAGCGAAAGGCGCTGATCGCCGTAGATTTGGGGGCGCAAAGTTGCCGCGTCTCATTGCTGCGGTTTCATCAGGGCGAACCCGTCGTCGAAGTAGTTCACCGCTTTTCGAACGCTCCGCTCTCGTCCGACCGAGACCTCCACTGGAACATCGAGGAAATTTGGGAAGGCGTGCAAACCGGAATTCGCGCTTGCGCCGCGCGTGCGCCCGAAGGCATCGCGTCGATCGGTGTCGATGGGTGGGCCGTTGACTACGTTCGAATGCACGAAAGCGGTTATCCGGAAGCGAATCCCTTCTGCTATCGCGATGTGCGGACGGAGAGGGCGGAGAAGGAAGTTCACACGCTGATTCCGCCGGACCGATTGTACGAACTGACTGGCACACAGATTCTGCGAATCAACACGATCTACCAGCTTTTCGCCGACAAACTCGCGAGGCGAGACACGTCGACTCCGTGGATCAATCTCCCGGAATACATTACGTTTCGATTGTGCGGGAACGCAGTCGCCGAATACACGAACGCAACGCACTCAGGACTGGTGGCGGTCGGCGTTCACCGCTGGAGCAAAGATGTATTCGATGCGGTGGGCCTGAATCAGTCGGCGGCACCAAGAATTGTTGCAAGTGGAACTACGGCGGGGAACCTTCGCGGCGATTTGTCGGAACTTTCCGCGCTGCAAGACACGAAGGTGATCGTTCCCGCCTGCCACGACACCGCTTCCGCCATCGCCGCAATCCCGGCGACAGGGAACGACTGGGCATTCATCAGTTCGGGTACGTGGTCGCTGGTGGGAACGGTGCTCGACATGCCGTGCGTCACCGGTGAAGCGCGCTCACAAAATTTCACAAACCTTGGCGGCATCGGCGGCAAAATTTGCTTTTTGAAAAATGTGAACGGCATGTGGCTCTTGCGCCAGTGCATGGATGAGTGGGAATCGAACGCGATGGAGTGGAAGCTCGAAGACCTGATCGGTGCCTGCGAGTCGCAGCCGGCGCCGGGTCATTTAATTGATGTGGACGCACCGGAATTGATGGTGCCGGGTAACGCGATCGAGAAGATCAATGCGCAACTTACGGCGGCCGGCGCTCGACCTCTCGTCGCGGATTCCATCGATGCTCCGGCGATCGCAAACTTGATCTTTCACAGCCTGGCGGATCGCTATGCCAACGTGCTTCGGTCGATCGAATCAACAGCGAAGAAGAAGTTGCGACGCGTGTTTATCGTCGGCGGCGGTAACAAGAATCAATTGCTGAATCGCCTGACTCGAGAGAAATCAGGGCTCGACGTTGTGCTTGGCTCGTCGGAAAGCACGACAATAGGCAATTTCGCGATTCAGCTCGCTGCTCTGGATGGCGAGTGGGTTCCGGGCATCGGCGTCCCCGCGGAAGCGGTCGCGAAATGGGCGCAGAACCTGACTTCGATTTCCGTTGCCATCCCGGCCGGAGCGCGATAAGAATCACCCGTCCTTTTCCGTAATGCGGAGCCCCTTCTCATGAATGATCGTGCGCTTGAAATTGTCGGCAGTGCCCTGGACAAGCTGAATATCGAAATTCCGTCGTGGGGATTCGCCAACACCGGCACGCGCTTCGGCAAATTCATTCAAGCTGCCGCGGCTACGACCATCGAAGAAAAGTTTAGCGACGCCGCCCAGGTCAATGCGATGACCGGTGCAAGCAAGACGCTCGCGCTACACGTGCAATGGGATTTGCCGCAGGGCACGAAGGACGTCCACGAGATCGAGCGGCTGGCGAATAAATATGGAATCCGGCCCGGATCGATCAACCCGAACATTTTTCAGAACCAGGAATACAAATACGGGTCCTGCGGGAATCCCGATTCAAAAATTCGGCGCATGGCCGTCGATCACATCTTGGATTGCGTCACGATCGCGGAAGCGCTCAGATCGCGCGATGTTTCGCCGTGGTTTGCGGATGGTTCGAATTATCCGGGCACGCAAAATATCCGGCATCGGATCGGGTACTTCGAAGAGTGCCTGTCGGAGATTCATAGCGCGCTAAAACCCGGGCAGCGCTTACTGATCGAATACAAGCCTTTCGAGCCGGCGTTCTATCACACCGATATCGCCGACTGGGGCATGGCGTTTCTATTGGCCAAAAACTCGGGGCCGCAGTCGTTCGTGCTTGTCGATACCGGTCACCACTATCAAGCGCAGAATATCGAGCAGATCGTTGCGTGGCTGCTGCATCACAAGATGATGGGCGGCTTCCATTTCAACGACCGCCGTTACGCCGATGACGACTTGACGCTTGGCTCGATCGATCCGTACCAGGTATTTCGAATCTTCCACGAGATTCGAATGTTTGAGTGGGAGACGAAATCGACGGCAGACATCGCGTACATGATCGACCAGAGCCACAACCTGAAAGACAAGATCGAGGCGATGATTCAAACGGTGTGCACGGCGCAAGAGTTGTACGCGCGAGCGGCGCTCGTCGATCACGAACGGCTTGCGCAGTTGCAGCAAAAATGCGCGCTGGTGGATGCGGAAGAGACGCTGCGCGGTGCGTTTTGGTTCGATGTGCGAAATGCTGTGCGCGAGTGGCGCAAGTCCAGAAACTTGCCGCTCGATCCGTTGCAGGAATTTCGCGAGAGCGGTTATATGGAGCGGATTAAGGCTGAGCGATCGCATCGGAACGCGCAGGGCGCCGCGAGTTATGCTTAATCTCGCCTTGAGCGCAGCAAGAAGCTGAATTAAGCGCTGACGCCTTGGCTTCGGCCGATGTTTGCTGCGAGAAAGCCTCGCATCGCGGTTGTGATTTCTTCTAGATGTGTTTCCAGCGCAAAGTGGCCCGTATCCAAAAATTGAATGGTGGCATTCGGAATATCGCGGCGAAACGCCTCAGCGCCCGGCGGGATGAAGTAGAGATCGTTCTTTCCCCAGATCGGCGAGCAATGGCGGCTTCGACGTCCGAAAATATTCTTGAAATTTCGGATACAACTTGACGTTGTTCGCGTAGTCGAGAAATAGATCAAGCTGAATCTCGACGTTGCCTGGCCGCGCGAGCAATGCGGCGTCGAGTGTGTAACTTTCTGGCGCGACGACATCGGAATTGGGCATCCCGACCGAATATTCGCGGCGCATGCCTTCTGCTGTCAAAGCGCCACGAATCGTGTTGCGATTTTCGGCGGATGGATCGCTCCAATAGCGGCGAAGTGGCGCCCACGCGTCGCCCAGGCCTTCTTCGTACGCGTTTCCATTTTGCGAAACGATCGCGGTCACGCGCTCGGGATGGGCCATCGCGAGGCGCAGCCCGGTCGGAGCACCATAGTCAAAAATGTAGAGCGCGTACTTCTTGAGGTTGAGCGCGTCAGTGAACGCTTCGATTGTTTTTGCGAGGGCGTCGAAGGTGTAGACGTAGTTGCGGTCTGCCGGTACCTCTGTAAACCCGAATCCGGGCAAATCCGGCGCTATGACGCGATAGCGATCGGCGAGCCGAGGGATCAATTCGCGATACTGAAATGAGGAAGCGGGGAAGCCGTGCAGGAGCAGCACCACCGGCGCGTTCGGGTCGCCAGCCTCGCGATAAAACACTCGAACGCCGTCGGCTTCGATCCGTTTGCGATGGATGAGCGGAATTTTAGTTTCATTCACAGCGCCAGCGGACGAATCGGTATGCGTCATGAGGTGACCTTTCTGTCGTTCTCACCGCATTCGATGTCCTCGCCACAGGTTGGTTGCAGCTATTTCGTTGGAATCATTTCCATGGCCCACACGGCGGCGGGCCGCATGTACATCGGTGCACGGAAATTTCCAGTGTCGTCCCAGGCTTCGGGGGTGCGGAACCAATAGCCTTTCGTTTCGTAGACGACGTGATGGATGCCCCACGCGGTGTGGTAAGCCTCTTTCGTCAATCCTTCGCTGAGGAGTAACGCGGCGAGTCCGAAGCTTGTGCCGACCCAAACTTCTTGTGCCTGCTCGTTGTCGCGGATGATGCTGCCGTCGGCGGCCATTCCGTTAGCGGCGCCCATTTCGCCGTTGCCAAATTTCATCACGTTGGTGGCGAAGATTTTCTTTGCGGCGGAGAGCTGCATATTTTTCGGATATAGATCGCCGAGGCCGGTCATGTTGGCGTACCACTGACCGGCGAGTTGGTCTGCTTGGATGCTGTCGCGATAAGCGCTCTGCTCGTCGTAGCGGAAATATTCGCCGTTCCAGAGTTTGTCGATATAGGTCTTCTGAGCTTTCAGAAATTTTGCGTGATAGATGTCGGCGGCTTGTGTTTCACCGAGTGTGCGAGCGGTTTCTTCGGATGCGCGTAGCGCTGCGAGCCAAAGGCCACCGCAGTAGGCGCTGACGCCGCGAACGATCCAGGAATCATACGTTTGATCGGGATAGCCGCTGTTTTCAGGGATGCCGCCGCCATGATCGAATTGCTCCAGGTATTTCATCGCGATTTGCACGGCGGGCCACATGTCGCGCAAGAACTGCTTGTCGGTCTTTCCGGTTAGTACGTAGTCGCGATAGACCATCAGGACAAATTTGGAATTGAGATCTTTCCAATCGTTCGTATCTTGCCAGCCGGGCTCGTTGACGAGGACGAACGGATCGCCTTCGGGCACGCCAAGATCGTGCGGTACGGCGCCGACTTTTTTTCGTTTGTGGAGGACGGGGCTGCCGGTTTCTTGCGTCTTCGCGACCCAAAGGCCGAGTTCGGGATATTCACGCGGGACGGTGTCGGCGAATTCGCGAAGAACGCGCTTGTCGATGTCGGGCCAGAATTTCAGCAGCGGCATCGATGCGTAGAAGCGGACGTCGAGCGTGCCGTAGTAGGCGTAGTCGAAGCATTCGAGAAGGGCGAAGGTCGGCGGCGCGTTTTTGTCGGAGTCTTGTGGGCGACCCCAGAACGTGCCGCCGTCGGTAAGCGTGTAGAGTTCGTTGAACAGCATCGCGCGATACCAGTCGGGCTTGCTGTCTTCGTTGACGTAAGGCTTTTGCCAGGCGTCGATGGCGTCGCTCCATTCGGCGGCGTGCAACAAGCCGTCGCGAGCGATCGCCCAGGAATTGTTGCCGTCGGCGCCGTAGAAATCCGTGTAGCGCCGATTCCACTTGCGGCCGAGGCCGAATTCGACGACAGGGAAGTCCCATGCCATGGCCATCGGGATGATTTTCCTTTCGCCGGGCTGGAGCGTGAAGCGAACGGCGATCGCGCCTCCGATTTTTTCGCTGGCGCTGACCCACGATGTGTCGCTGTTGGCGAGCGAGCCGTCCTTCGAAAATGGAGTCCAGACGGCTTTACCGTCGCCATCGGCGAGAAATTCATTTTGGTAAAAGACTTCGACGCCGGGGGATTCGAGAGCGGCGATGGTGAATTGGCCATCCCACTCATTGAGCGTGCCGTCGGCGCGGTCGCGATCGAAGACGATACCTTTCATCGTGCCGCTGCCGCCGCTCAGTGATTCTTTGCGGGGGCGATTTGCGTTTCCCTGACTCAGTGCGGACTGGAAGTCGTGCGTGTGGGCGCGGAACCAGCCTTCCATATTTGTCCAGGAGAGCAAAACGGAGACGGTGATTGCTTTGTTCGTCGGATTCTCTGCGTGCCAGCGGTAGACCGCGACCGGGTAGCTCGACTCTTTGTAGTTGTTGGGCAGAACGGGCGAGAACTGCTCGAGAACGACGTGGGCAGGGAACTTGTCCCACTTGTAATCGAACCACGATTTCGGAAACAGCGCGGCGTATTCGCCGGCGCCGACGGGGTAGTCCCACTTCCAGCTCGAAAGCTCGCCATTTTTCGGGTGATCGTTCGTCAGTACTTGCGCGACGCCCTGTGATTCACCCGCAACTTGTTGAAACATCGCAAACTGATTCGCCGGTACCGAAACATATTTGTGGACGCCGGCCTTGATGTGCCACCGCGCGAAGTCGCCGCGATAGGTGCGCGAAAATGTCCCGGCGCCGAAGCCGCCGACGGGAGCGCCTTGCCAGTAGCCGTCATCGATGTCGGATTTGTTTTTGCGAACTCCCGGATTGTCGAGAGGTTTGCCGAGCGGCCGTCGCCACGCGATTTTCGGAATTTCATCGCCGTGAGTCGATTGCGCAGTGACAGCGAGCGGGGCAAGCAGTGCGAACACAACGGCTGCGACGAGCAAATGCTTTCGCATCAATCCTCCGAGGGCGAAACGGCGAGTGATTACTTGACACTTCGTAAAACCGGTACAGAAAATGAAAGCTCGGTTGATCCCGGACTGATGCGCGATTTGCACTCAGCGATTCGAATCGCGTAGTCGGCGAGCCGACTAGCGACCACCGGTTGTCGTGCCAGCTGGTTTCGCGCTGCCCGACTGCCAATATTGATTGAAACCAATGTAGTCCGACGGCATATTCGCCAAGATAGTGCGGCGCAGCTCCAAAATATCGACGGTGCCGAGATTCTTGTAGAGCACCTTGCCGTTCGCATCGAGCAAGATCGTGTAGGGTACGGCGGACTCCCAGCTCGGATCGAACGCCTTCTGCAACGCTTCCGTCTCGGTCGAATTGAATAGCAAGTTCTTGCTGGTCGGCGCGCTTATTCTTCAACATCCGCAGCACGCCGTCTTTTTCGTCGGGCATGTTCGCCGATACGGTGACCAGATCAAAATCGCGCACCTTGTACATCAGATAGGTGTCCTCGATGTCGGCAAATTCATCGATGCACGAGCCACACCACGTCGCCCAGAAGCTGATCAGCGTCATATGCTTCGACGAATTCTCGCGCAGCTTCTTCAGGTCATCGGCCGTCGCCATGTCCACCGTAATCGGCTGCTCATCGATCTTGTGCAGCGCCGCGACCCGTTGCGCCGACTTCTCTTGCCACTTCGTCGAGCATCCGAACACGCCGGTATGCTTGACGGCCACTTCGCGACCGGCGAGCACCGCGTCGATCGCATTGCGCGCATCCTGCGTCTTCACTAGCTCCTTGCGATAATTGTTGTCCATCCGTCCTTCGTAGCGCAGCTTCCGATCCTTATCGAATACAAAAACATGTGGCGTAGCCTGTGGCCCATACGCGCGCGTCACTGCTTGCGTATCGCCGTCGTACAGATAGGTATAGCGCCAGTGTTTGTATTCGAATCGAATTTTCATCTCATCGAGACTGTCGCTGATGTCCGACGAGTCCAGCTCATCGATTCGAATGGCCTTCGGATCGTTCGGCTGAATCGCCACGACTGCGACACCCTTGTCGCGATAGTCATCCGTGAGCGACTGAACCCGCTGCTCATACATTTGCGCGATCGGGCAGTGATTGCACATGAACACGACGACGAGCACCGGGCTGCTCGCGTAATCCGCCAACGCATGCGGCTTGCCATCAACGCCCGGCAGCGAAAAGTCCGGCGCCGTCGATCCCAGCGCCAAGATCGGGTGTGCCGCCGACGGAGGCGTCGGAGCAGCGTCAGCCGGTTCCTGCGCTCCACGCGCGCCAACCGAACACGAACACATCACCAGCAAGAGTGAAAAAACGAGCCCAAGTTTCACTTCGACCTCCGGTCGAACAAGTTCATAAATCCGATCAAGCCGCCGCAAACGCTCGGCCGCAGCGTCATTCCTTCGGCAGCGGCCGCGAAGTTACATCCGCATTCACCAGCCCCATCGACCACTGCACCGCCTCAACCATCATCTTCTGAAACCGCGGATCATCCCAATTTTGCTCGACGTGCCCCAGCGTCGTGTAGTAAACGCGCCCCTTGCCGTACATCTTCGCCCAAGTCACCGCAAAATCCCGATCTGTGCGATGCACGCGCGGATTCTTCAAATCAAGCTTGCTCGCGTCCAACCGCATCAACACGCGCAGCTTGTCGCGCGAATAGTCCTTCATCTGATAAATTTCGTCCTTCAAAGTAAACGACTTGCCCCACTGCGCCATCCCCGGAAAGCCCGGATCCTCCACGATGATCGGCGCATCGAACGTCACCCACGGATGCTCATCGAAGTACCCACCGATCATCTCGCCATATTCCGGCCACGAAGTGAACGTGATCGTCGCACTGTGCACGCCGATAAATCCTTTTCCATCATCGTGGACAAACGACAGCAGCGACGCCTTCTGCTCGTCGTTCATTTCCAGGTCGCCGCCGGTGTAAAACATCACCGCGTCAAAATCGTTCAGAGTCTTCGCGTTGTACTCAATCTTCTTCTTCGTCAAAACCTCGGTATCCGTTCGAATCGTCGTCGTCCACAGCCCACTTTCGCGCCCGAGTCGCTCGATCGTAGCCGCCGCGTGCGATACAGCCTCATGCCGATAGCCCTTCTCTTCGCCCAAAAACAGTAGCCGCTTCATCGGCGGCAGCGGGAAGCCGCCGAGCGTTGAAGCATTTTGCTGCGAGTTGAAACAGACCGACGCGAAGGTCAGCGCCGCGACAGCAATCGCCGCAATCAGCGCACCGCCGCCTCATCGCCCCTCCTCACCCGCCGCCCAAAAAATCGCATTCTCAAAAATCTTCGTAAACGCCGGATTCCCGAAGTGCTCCGGCCGATGCCCCATAAAAATGTAAACGTTGCGCGCCTTCAAGTGCTCATTCGACCAAATTACCGGATGATCGCCCATCTTCTTATCCGTATCCGGCGTATACGTCTTCTCATCCACGCTCGCCAGCACATGCACATTCGGCCGCGGCGATTTGTCGTACGTGTACCACTCCTCGTCCTTGATCTCGAATTTCGACGGTACCCCGCGCATCACCGGATGTTCCGGCGCCTCGACCGTAACCGTCCCCGTCACAAACGTCGCAATGTAATCCTTAAATCGAATCCCGCCCATAAAATCGCGAAACCACGGCCAAATCTGAAATCCATCAAACTCCCCGAGCAGCGTCGCGTGGTGAAATCCAATCCACCCACCCTTGCCTTGCTCGATGTATTTCACAAAGGCCGCCGCCGCCGTGTCCGTCCATCCATAAGGCGGATAATTCAGCTGAATGAACAACTTATACTTCGCCAGAAAATCGTCATCGATCTTCGAAGTATCCTCCACATAATCGACGCTGAAGTTCTTCTCCTTCGCCAGCTTATCCAGCCAAATCTTCGCCGCATCGACGAACGGCTTATGAATCCCGCCATGCTCCGCAATCGCCAGCACGTGAAACTTCGCCGAATCCGCCGCCGGCGTTACCGTCGCAACCGTTCCCGGCTGCTGACTCCATGCGCTCACCGCGCAAAGCGCGATCACGAAACTCATCGCAGCAGCACGAATCACGCTACGCCATCTCGCAATCGCCGCGATCACTCCACGCCAACCCATCACCGCCATTTCTCCTCGCCTTCCGTGATCGTGATGTAGCGATCCACCGGCAATCCCGTTAATTTCTGCGTCCCGCCACCCGGCTGCGGCCACTTGATTTCCACCCAATCCACCGCCTCGTGTTTCCCCAGCCCCAGCACCACGCGGGGATCGTGATACGAGAGATAGCTTCCGCCGCCAACTTTCATCCGCGTCCGCTCCAAATCCCCAGCCTTATATCGAATCTGTGCCCCAATCGCATCGACGTTCGATTTCTTCCCGATCAGCCGAAGCCCCAGCCAATGATTCTGCTTGCCCGCCAGATTGCGCAGCAGCACCGGCGCTCCGCCATTGACCGAAATCAGCACATCCACCGCGCCATCATTATCGAAATCCCCCAGCGCCAACCCACGCGCCGACATTGGCATTCGAAACACCGGTCCACTCTTCGCACTGACGTCTTCCCACGCCTTGCCATTGCGATGAAACAAAATCAACGGCTCCTCGTACGTCACTTCGCCGTGCAACAAATTGATGAGATCGTCCGGATTCCCGTTCGACAAAAACAAATCCATATCTCCATCATTGTCGTAATCAAAAAACTTCAACCCCCACCCGCTCATCAACTTCGTCGCCTTTGCGATCCCCGTCTGCATCGCGATGTCATCGAACGATCCGTCGTGGTTGTTCTGATAAATCGCAAAATTTTCGCGATCGATATTAGCCACGAACAAATCCTGCCATCCGTCTTGATTGAAATCGGTCGAATCGACGCCCATACCCGAACGCGGCTTGCCGGTCACCCCAAACGCTACGCCGGCATCAGTCCCTGTCTCGACGAATTTTCCAACGCCTTGATTGACGAACAGGAAGTTGGGAACGGTATCGTTCGTCACGAAAAGATCCATGCGCCCATCATTGTTGATGTCCGTTGCCACAACGCCCCAAACCTTGCCCAGACTCCCGGCAATACCCGACGACTTCGAAACATCCGTGAATGTGCCATCGCCGTTGTTGTGAAACAGCCAGCTGGGCATCGGCTTATAAATCTGCGGGATGCAGTAATGGCGTCTCCCATCGTCATGAACGCCGCAAGGTTTGTTGAGTTCCTTGCTGAACTCCACAAACTGCCCCACAAACAAGTCGAGCAATCCATCATTGTCGTAATCGAACCAAACCGCGCTCGACCCCCAGCCCGCAGCGCCCACGCCCGCCTTCTCCGTCACATCCGTGAACGTGCCGTCGCCGTTGTTGTGATAGAGGATGCTGCGCCCGTACTGCGTGACGTACAAATCCTGGAAGCCATCGCGATCGTAATCGCCTGCGGCAACGCCTTGCCCGAATCCTCCGGCCGCCACACCGGCCTTCTCGGTCACGTCGGTGAATGTTCCGTCTCGGTTGTTCTTATACAGCGCGTTGCGTAATGGTGGGTCTGGTGTGAAGAAGTCGCACTTGCCGCTATTCACCAGGTAGATGTCCATCCACCCGTCGTTGTCGTAGTCAAAGAACGCACAGCCAGCCCCGGTCGTCTCCGGCAGGTACTTCATGTCCGAGTGTGCGTTCGAATGCGTCCAGGAAATCCCACTGGCCGACGCGGTTACGATTTCAAAGGGATATTGCGGAGCAGCCGCCGCGGCACTCAACAAGCTCGCGGGCGACAACGATCCGGCCAATATCGAAAGTCCGGAAGCTCCGGCCAGCCCTGCGACCATCTCGCGCCGGCTCAGCAACCTGTCGCCGAAAATTTTGCGTCGACTCAAATGCGTTGCGGCGTGACTACTGCGCGCTCCCTCCGTCCGGCGGACTCTTCGCCGTCATCTGGCGATGAATCGCGAATTCTTTTTCGGCTTCTTCGCGCTTGCCGGTCCGGCTATAGGCCAGGGCAAGATTGTAGTGAGCCGACGGATTGCCCGCTTCCAGCCGCGTTGCCATCTGCAACGGCGGTATCGCTTGCTCCCACTGCTTCATCATCACCAGGCAGAATCCCAAGCTCATATACGCATCCCCAAACGTCGGGTCCAGCTTGGTTGCTCGCGTGAAATGGGGGACCGCCTCTTCGCATTTCGCGGCCTGCTTCGCCATCTCGCCCAGGATGTACTCCGCGCCCGCGTTCTTCGGATCAATCTGCAATTCTTTCTCGAACTCGTCTTTGGCCTTTTGAATAGCCGCCTCGTCGCCTTGGGGCTTCGACAAGAGCAATCGGCCAAACAGGTAATGAATGCCGGGCTCATTCGGATTCTTCGACAGGATGTCTTCGTACTGCGTCTGGGCTTCATCCCACTTGCCCTGCATCTCCAGCGCTTCCGCATTCAACTTCTGAGCAGGGACGGAGTGCGGCGCCTTTTGCGCGAGGTCTTGAGCGACGCGTCCCGACAGATCGGTGTAGGTGTGCACGAGCACAAACAGAATCTCCGGGTCGTTCGAAAACTCGTGCTGCAGCAGTCTTGCGAAGTCGAGCGTTGCGTCCATGTTGTCGATCGACATGGTGCAGCGCAGTCCGGCGATTCCAGCGGTACGGCGATTCTCCAACGGGCCGGGAGAAGACACGATGCGTCGCAGCGAAGGCAGCGCCTCTTTGCAGCGGCCCTGCTCGGCAAGAGCGATCGCCTTTTCGGCTGTCATCGCGGACCCACCCGATCCCGGCGCGGCGGCGGGCGGGCGCGATTGCGCCTGCTGTGCGGAAAGGGAAGTAGCCGGCATTCCGAGCGATGCCGCCAATCCGCCCACGATGAAAGCGAAGTTTAAAATTCGAGAGGTCTGCACGTTGCCTATGTAATCCAGCAATTGAGTTCTTGGGGTCCCGACAAACGACCAGAAATAAAAAATGAGGCAGGCGTTTTGCGCGCCTGCCTCATTGTACGTGGTTTCAGTTAGTAGTAGAGCTTCAACGCGAACTGAATATTTCGCGCCGGCTGGGATGTGTTGATCACACCGGTGTTGTCCTGTTGCACCGTGGTATTCGGTGCGCCCAGGTTCACGCGGTTGAACGCATTCAGGAAGTCTCCACGGAACTCGACCTTGAAACGTTCCGAGACGTGGAAGTCCTTATGTACGCTGATGTCCCAGTTGTAGAAGCCCGGACCGCGCAGGCTGCCGAGTTGCGGTGCGCACGTTCCGAAGGTTGTCGATGGGTCGCTGTAGTTGCTCGGATCGAACCACTCGAATCCACCACCTTGAGCGGCAGTGGCGTTCTGGCGGCCGAAAATAGTGTTGGTACCGTTGCAATCGGGTCGCAGACCGCGCGAACCGGTGCCGGTTGGGTCCGTTGCGCCAGTGTAGAGCGCTTGGGGGAAGCCGGTGTGGAGCGTAACGATCGGGCTAACCTGCCAGCCACCGACCACTGCGTCCACCGCTTTGTTCATGTTGTTGCCGTAAGCTCGTCCACGGCCGATTGGCAAGTCGTACACGGCGTACGCCGTCAGGTTATGTGTCTCGTCGTAGTAGCACGGCGACCACTCCGCCTGCGGATCGTAGACGTTCTGCCAGTAGGGAGAAGCTGTGTTTGACGAGCGCGCATTCGACCATGTCCCGTAGTAACCGGTGTTGTTCGACATGCACTTTGCGTAGGTGTAGGACACCTGGTATTCCAGTCCGTGTCCCATATTCTTCTTCAACACGGCCTGCAACGCGTTGTACATCATGCGGCCGTTGGATTGAGTACCCGAAACGTTGGTGTTCCCGATGAGGGTGCCCAGCGTCGGATTCTCTGCGAAGAACGGGCTCGGTGAAGTGCAAGGAGCCGTGGCGCACGAGCCGGCCGGTGCAACCTGAAGTTGGCCGTAGCTGAACGGCACCATCAGGTGATACGCGGTCTGGCCTACGTAGCCCACTTGCAGCGTCGTCTCGCCGTGGAACTGGTGCTGAACCGTCAGGTTCCACTGGTCATCGATTGCCGGCTGTACGTTTTGATCCCACAACCGGAAGATCTGACCCGCGAAGCACGACTGGTTCGGGCAAGCAAGGCCGGTTGACGGCGGAACGATGAGGCCGTCGGACGCGGTCGTACCCGGCAGCGGCTGGTTCTGATAGACGGTCTGGAATTCGCCGCCGGCCGTCGCGCCGCCGTTAAACGGAGCGTTGATTGGCAGACGGAGGTTCGTTCCAGTGCCTTCGAGATAGTCCGAGATCGTGAAGGCGCCACGGAATACCGTCTTGCCGCCGCCAAATCCCGGGGTGTAGGCGAAACCAAGACGCGGCTGAAAATCCTTCACGCCATAGGTTCCGTTGTAGAGTGAACGGCTGTTGCCGTCCTGACCGGCAAACATAACCTGACCGGTCTGAATGTTGTAGTTGTCTTGCTGGTTGTTCGTCTCAACCCATGGCGTGTGGAATTCGTAACGCAATCCCAACGTCAGTGTGAGGCGATCAGAGACGCGCCACGTGTCCTGGCCGAATACGCCGAACACATTCGTCGTCTGCGTCCATGAACCGCTGCTCAGGCCGCGGCCAAACGCCGTCGGCAAGCCGAGGAAGAAGTCCGCGCCGCCGCTTCCGGTATTGGCAGCTGCGCCGGTCGCCGCGGAGGACGTGTAGTCGGGGCCGAACACGATGTTGCCGAGCTCGCCGCTGTTGCCCGAGTAGAACACCTTGATGGCGTCGTACTGAAGCAGTCCGCCGAACTTGAAGTTGTGGCGGCCGCGCGTCCAGCTAACCGTGTCGTCTGCCTGATACACCGAGCTGTTGAAGCTCTGTGTTACCAAGCTGTTTCCGAGGTTGGTGTATGTTCCGCTCCCCGGGCCTTCTGCGTTTCCGCCGTTCAAGCCGATGCCGAGAAGTCCAGCAACGCCAGCCGGGTTGGAGTTCGCTATGCCAATGGACTCGCCGAATGCGCCGACCGACGGATCCCATGTCGACCCGGTATTCAGGACGACGTGGTTCCAGCCGAAGCGTGCATCGTTTACGACGTTCGTAAACGTGTGTGTCCAGTCGCCGACCGTGCTCCAGATCGGCGCCGTCGCCAATCCGTTTGCGAGCAGTGGCTGCGAGTTCGACTCAGGATCGTTCTGGTATGCGCGGGTGAAGCGACCTGACAACCGATCCTTGCTGCTGAGGTTGTAGTCGATCTTCACGTCGCCCTGGTCGGAGTTGAACTGGTTGGAAATCTCCTGCAGCGCGTTGTTGGTCAGGTTGCCGTTGATCGTCTTCGGATACAGCGGGGAAGCAAACAGTGCCGCTGCTACCGGGCTGATCATGCTGGCGGGAATAATGTTGTTGGGGAACGGGGTGCGGGTAGTGGCTGCAACGCAAGCCGTTCCGTTCTGTCCGGTGGTCCCGGCGCACGGATTGTACAGTTGAACCGGCGTCGCCTGGCTCAGCAGCGCGCTGAAATCGCCCGCTTGCTCGGCCGGAGTGAAGACCGTGATGAAGCTTCCTGCCGGTGGGTGATCGAATCGCTGTCCTTGATAGTCAACGAAGAAGAACAGCTTGTCCTTGATCACCGGGCCGCCCAACGTTCCGCCATACATGTTCCAGCGGACTGGAGCGCGCGGAATCGCCGGCGAACTCGGGTTGATCTTGTTTTCCCACTGGTTGGCGTTCAGCTTGTCGTTTCGGAAGAATTCCCAGACGTCGCCGTGGAATCCGTTCGTGCCCGACTTGAGCGTCACGCTTACGACACCGCCCATGTAGTTGCCGAATTCGGCCGAGGCGTTGTTCGTGATGAGGTTGAATTCCTGAATCGAGTCTGGCGAAGGCGTGTAACCCAACAGGTTGTCTGACACCTGGTTGTTGTCCATGCCGTCCAGCAGGAAGTTGTTGGCTTGCTCGCGGTTTCCGTTGATGAACGGCCGCGCGCCGTTGGCCACGTTGTCGCCGTTGTTGAACGAGCTCGGATCCGGGTGGACCGAGCCTGGCGCCAACAACGTCAATTCCACATAGTTTCTGGTCGCCAAAGGAAGCGCATCGTTGGTCGCCGCGTCGATAATGGTATCGACCTGCGTATTTTCGGTCTTCAGCACGGGTGCCGCGCCGGTGACCTCCACGATTTCGCTAACCTGGCCAACCTTCATCGTTACGTCGATTCGCGCTACCTGGTTCAACGACAACGCGAACGCGGGATACGCAACCGTCGCGAATCCCGACTTTTCTACCTTTACTTCGTAATTGCCGATCGGCAGGCTCGTTGCGCGATACAAGCCATCGTCGTTGGTGGTCGCGTGATAAACCACACCGCGTTCCACCGACTTGATTGCTACGCTCGCGCCGACAACCGCCGCTCCCGTCGTATCTGTCACCGTTCCCGTCACGGTCGCGGTCACTTCTTGTGCCCGCACTCCCGTTCCGCAGAACAGCGTGACCAGACACGCCGCCACTGCAAAACACACTACACGTACTCTATTCATTGAGTTGCTCCCTCGGAAGAGGTTGCTGCCCGTCCACCCCGCAACCGATCTTGTGAGTTCGAGATTTTTCAAGAGAACTGCTTTACCCCATAGCACAACACGTACCCCGGATGGACTAGCTATATAGCGGAACACTATTCACCGTCAAGAAAAAAACGAAATATTCGCAAAAACCCGCTTGCACTGCTCTAGCGCACTACATTATAAGTGCTCTATATCACTCTCCCGATTGCGGCGGGGTGCTCCGCTTGCCGCCGGGAATTTGCCCTGGGCGTATCACTGGAATTTCGAGTTCGCGCGGTGCAGGCGGTCTGGATTTCGCCGGGTGTGAAAATCCCGTGTGAATATCCAATGACTTTGCGACGGTGGTTTGCTGCTCCATCAGACCATTTGACGGCTGTTTCGTCTTTATTCGTGCCGAACGTAGGCTCGGTGTGTGGTTCGGTTGTTGACTCCCCGGGTGTTGGGTCGAGGATCTGAAATGCTCACGAAGCGCAACAACGGTATTCCCGCGTATCGCCGCATCCAGGGCACGATCCGCAGCGTCATCGAAGCCGGCGAACTCAAGCCCGGCGATCCCGTCGCCTCCGAAAGGGAACTCGCCCGCCTCCACGAAGTCAGCCTCATGACCGCGCGCCACGCCTTGGCGTCTCTCGAGCGCGAAGGCGTCGTCGAACGCCGCCGCGGGGTCGGCACCTTCGTCTCCGCCCCCAAAATCCACTTCAATAAGTTGATGTCCTACACCGAACAGATGGGCAGCCGTCGCCTCTCGCCCGTCTCGAAAATCCTCTTCGCCAAAATTATCGACAACGAAGAAGAAGCCACCGCTCGCCTCTCGCTCTCTCCCAAGAGCCGCGTCCTCAAACTCGAACGCCTTCGCTCCGCCACTGGCGAACCTTTCGCTCTTGAAACCTGCTATCTCTCGGCTGCTCAATTTTCCGGCTTGCTCTCGGTCCCCCTCCAAAACACGTCGCTTTTCTCCACCATCGAGCGCGACTACGGCATCGAACTCGGCTACTCCGACGAAGAAGTTGACGCCACCGTCGCCGACCCGCGCACCGCCGAACTCCTCGCCGTCCCCAAGCGCGAACCGCTCCTCCGCATCCGGCAGGTCATCTACTCCACCAAGGGCATCGTCATCCTCTACGTCCTCGGCCTCTACCGCTCCGACCGCCACAACTTGGTCATCCGCCGCTATCGCTAGTTCGAATTCTGCGAAATTCGACATCACCAAATAAAGATGGCGCGCAACTCTCGCCGCGCGCCATTCAAGTTCATCTCGAACTTTAACTTCACATTTTATTTCTTCGGTTCCACCAACGCCCCATAAATCGTCGACCGGCTCAAATACTCCACATTCGGAGCACCCGGCCCAAGCATCCTCTGTATCATCCCCACAAACACCACATCGTTCGTCGGATCGACCCAGAACCACGTCCCCGCCGCCCCATCCCAAAAAAATTCACCTTTCCCATCCGAGAGTCCCGCCATCGGCGGATCGAAAACCACCGCGCAGTTATACCCATACCCAAATCCCGCCCGCATCGTGTGACTCCCAATCCCAAACTCCCCGGTCAACAAATTCGGCGCCAGATGATTCGAACTCATCAGCGCCACCGACTCCGGCGAAATAATTCTCACTCCGTTCAGCTCGCCCCCATTCGCCAGCATCGACGCAAACCGAAAATAATCCTCCGCCGTTGACACCATCCCCCCGCCGCCCGACGGCATTCCCGGCTCCGCATCATAATCCCCTCCGACCTTCACCGCCTTCAGCGGCTCCTTCTCCGCGCCTTGATACAACGTCACAAATCGATCCCGCTTCTCTGCCGGCACAAAAAATCCCGCATCCTTCATCCCCAGCGGCTTGAAAATGTGCTCCGCATAAAATTCCGGCAAGCTCTGCCCCGACAATTTCTCGATGATGTATCCCTGCACATCCATCGACGCGCTGTACGACCACTTCGTCCCCGGCTGATACATCAGCGGAATCTTCGCGACCTTATCGATAAATTCCTGCAGTGACTTCGACCCCATCACGTTTTGTTTCGAATATTCCTTATCGACCGCCGTATTTCCAAAAAATCCATACGTGAATCCCGCCGTATGCGTCATCAACTCACCCATCGTCGGCGCATGCTTCGGCTCTTCCACCACCATGTTCCCGGCCGCATCCACATCCTTAAAAACTTTCAGGTGCGCAAATTCCGGAATAAATTTCGAAATCGGATCCATCGGCAGCCACTTGCCCTGCTCGTACAAAATCATCATCGCCACCGCCGTCACCGGCTTCGTCATCGAAAAATCGCGAAAGATCGAATCCTGTGTCTAATTTCGCGCCGCTCTCCAGATCCTTCACGCCAAAAACGCGGTAATCCACCACCTTCCCGTGTCGCGCCAAAATCGTCACCGCTCCCGGCAGTTCCTTCCGATCGACGGTCCCTTGCATCAACTTATGCAAGTTCTCCAGCCGCTCTGCCGAAAAGCCCACAGTCTCCGGCTTGACCACATTCATGTCGACCGCAGCGGTGCGCTCGGCTCCGCTGCCGGTACCTTTACCAGCCGCCGGCTTCTGCGCCCAAACTCCCGTCCCGCCGACCGCCGCAATCACTCCAACAACCACCGCCACCACCGCCACGCGCACTCGATTCATCGTCATCTCCAAAATCGCGCAACCCGAAAATCGCCGCATCATACTCCAAAACCAAAGAGGCGCCGCTCGCCCAATCTCATCGCCCCCGCGCCACACTCCTGATCAACCGCACCGCCCCCGGAATCTCCTCCGCCGCCACATTCCCAAACCCCAATATAAATCCCTGCCTCTTCTTCTCCCCCACATACGCCGGCGACAACGGCCACATCCAAACCTTCTTCGCCGCCGCCGCCGTAGCAATCTCAATGTCATTCCACTCCCGATCCTCCGGCAGCGCCGCCACCAAATGCATCCCCGCCTGCGCCCCCAAGATTTCCACCTCTCCCTCAAACTCCTTCTCGATACTCTCCACCAGCGCCGTCCGTCGCTCGTGATAGAGCCCCCTCATCTTCCGGATGTGCCGAGCAAAATGCCCCTCACGCATAAAGTCATTCAGCACCGCCTGCGGCAAATACGGTGGCGTCAAATCCAGCGCATACCGCACCGCCACAAATCTCTCCACCAGATCGGCTGGCACCACCACATACCCCAGCCGCAACGCCGGAAACAGCGTCTTGCTGAACGTACCTATATATATGACTCGCGAATGCCCATCGAGCCCCTGCAGCGAAGCGATCGGCATATTCTCGAAACGGTATTCGCTGTCGTAATCATCCTCAATCACCCACGACCCCGCCTGCTGCGCCCAATCCAGCAGGTGCATCCGCCGCGACGCGCTCATCGTCACTCCCAGTGGATACTGGTGCGACGGCGTCACGAACGCCGCGCGCGCTTTGCGCCGCATCTTGATCCCCGCCGCCACATTCAACCCTTCCGCATCCACCGGCACCGGCACCATCTTCGCCCCCGCGCCCCGCAACACGCTCCGCGTCAGCCAATAACCTGGCTCCTCAATCCACGCCGCATCTCCCGGATCGAGAACAACGCGCGACGAAATCTCCAGCGCCTGCTGCGACCCCGACACAATCATCACTTGCGACGGTTCGCACTTCACCGCGCGCGCCGTCCTCAAATAAACGCAAATCGCTTCTCGCAGCGGCTCGTATCCCATCGGCCCGCCGTAGTGCAGGGAATGCGCTCCTTTTCCCCGGCTGTGCCGCGTCACCAGCGACGCCCAGATCTGCACAGGGAATTGGTCAAATGCCGGCTGGCTCAATCCGAAGGCCCCGATCCCTCGCACCCACGGGTCAATCTCATGTTTCGGCATGAGTTGTGCCCGCTTCGATATCCGCCGCGGCCCCGACTGCGCCGCCGCTTTGCTTCGTCCTCCCCCATTCGATTCGCCGCGCGCCGGCTGATCCGGCAGGGAACTGCACACAAACGTTCCCGCCCCCACGCGCGTCTCGAAATATCCCTCTGCGAGCAACTGCGCGTACGCCGTCAACACCGGTATCCGCGAAATCTTCAATTCGCGCGACAAATCGCGAGTCGACGGTATCTGTTGACCCGCGCGCAAACTCCTCACCGCAATCGCCGCGCGATACCCGTCATAAATCTGTTTGTGCAGCGGCTTCGCTTCTTTTCGGTCGATCGCCAGGATCGGCGCGACCCCGTTCGACACGTTCTGTACTTGTGGCATGAACGATATTTTAGTGGTCATATCAGATTTCAATCAAGTGGATATTGCCACAGACCACTAGCCACCCTACCTTGATCTCAACTACGCCGGTCGCGTAAGCCGCCGGTTCCCGGTTCCTCCGTTAGGACCGGATCGACCATGCACTCAATCTTTGTCGGGGTGTGGAGGAAACAAATGTTTTCATCGTCACGGATGCTCAAGGGCCTTGATGCTCTCAGACACATCCGTTCGCTTTACCTTGCAATTCTTGCTTTGGCGTTTCTCTGTCTCTCTTCGTCCGTGATGGCGCAGGACGCCACCATCGTCGGCACCGTCACCGATCCCTCTGGCGCTTCCGTCCCCAACGTAAAAATCACTCTCACTAACCTCGAAACCGGCTTGGTCCACACCGCCGTCACCAGCGACGCCGGCCAATACGTTTTGCCCGAACTCAAAATCGGTCACTACGACGCGAAAGCCGAAGCCGCTGGCTTCAAAATCGCCGAACAGAAAGGCGTTGTCCTCCAGGTTGGAGACCGCGCCCGTATCGACTTCCAGATGCAGCTCGGCGGCGCTCAAGAAACCGTCACGGTCGAAGCCAACGCCATCCGCGTCCAGGCCGACTCCGGCGAGCAAAGCAACGTCATCACCGGCCAGCAAATTTCTCAGATCGCCGTCGCAGGCCGCAGCATGTACCAACTCGCAGCTCTCACGCCCGGTGCCTCCAGCGCCATCGGCGCAGGCGGCATGTCCTCCGGCGAAGTCAACACTCCGGTCGGCGGCGATGCCAGCGTTGAATTCAACGGCATGCGCCAGAATCACAACATTTATCTCCTCGACGGCGGCGAAGACGACGATCGTGGGGGCGCGGGTGGTATGAGCATCGCTCCGTCCAGCGACGCAATCGCCGAATTCCGCGCTCTCACGTCCAACTACAGCGCCGACTACGGCCTCTCGTCAGGCGGCACGATGACGATGGTGCTCAAGTCCGGTTCCAGCACGCTCCACGCTTCTGCTTGGGAATTCAATCGCAACGACGCGCTCGACGCGCGCGGCTTCTTCAACCCCGCGCCACAGCCCGTTGCCGAACTCCGCCTCAATGTCTTCGGTTTCAACGTTGGCGGCCCGGTGACTCTCGGCAAGTTTTACAACCGCGACCGCAAGAAGACCTTCTTCTTTTACAACATGGAATGGCGCCGCCTCATTCAAGGCTCCATTACAAACGGTCAGCCGGTACCCGATCCGACGACCTACGGCGGCAACTTCAGTGCGGCCGCAACGCCTATTCTCGTTCCGGCTGCCGATCAGGTTTCGGCAGGCGTGCTGGCGCAAAACTGCCCCGGCGGCGTTCTTCCTGCCGGAATCGTGCAGGGCAATCCGTTCCCAGGCAACGTCATTCCGTCTTGCATGATTAGCCCGAACTCCACCGCGTTGCTCAGTGCAGGCATCTTCCCAGCACCGACATCCGCAGGCAACATTTTCAACGGCGCCGCGACCGCGCCGACCAACCTCAAAGAAGAAATCGTCCGCATCGACCATAACTTCTCCAGCAAATTCTCCGTCTTCGGCCATTTCATCGCCGAACAAGTCTCGCAAGGTTTCCCGATCAGCCAGTGGAGCGGCGCGAACATCCCGACCGTCGGCGACACCTTCGGCAACCCGTCCTACAGCGCCGTAGTCCACGCGACCTACGCGATCAATCCCAACCTGCTCAACGAAGTCGCCTTCAACTACAACGGCAATCGCATCAACATCGTTCCATTCGCCGGCGCAGGCCTCAGCAGCCTCGCGCTTCCCGCCGGCTACGACGGGACCAACTCGCGCATCTTCACCGGCGCGAACAATCTCGACCGCATTCCTAACATCGACCTCAAAGGTTCCACCGGCACGCAATTCGAAATCTCCAGCTGGCCGTGGAAAAACGTCGCCGACGACTATCAACTTCGCGACGACGTCTCCATCACGAAAGGCGCGCACCAAATCAAAACCGGCTTCGGCTGGGCGCTCTACAAAAAGACGCAAGACCTCTTCGGTCAAACGCAGGGTGGATTCAACTTCGATGGCACCTTCACCGGCAACGACTTCGCCGACTTCCTTCTCGGCGATGCCAAGAGCTACCAGGAACTCGCCGTGCAAGACGCCGGCAAGTGGAACAACGTCTCGTGGTCGGCATACGTTCAGGACAACTGGCGCGTCAATCGCAAGCTCACGCTAAACCTCGGCGTCCGCTGGGATGGCGTTCCGCACACCTACGAAGCCAACGACCGCATGGGCAACTTCTATCCGTCGCTCTACAATCCAGCCAACGCGGCGATCCTGAATCCCGACGGCACCATCAACCCGACCAGCCCCGGCCTCGGTACCAGCCCCAATCCGATTCTTGCCGGCGTTCCCCTTTATCTCAACGGCATCGGCATCCCCGAGCAGAACGGCGTTCCTAAGGGCCTCGTGAACAATCACTGGGCCAACTTCGGCCCCCGTCTCGGCTTCGCCTATGACCTCACAGGCTCCGGGAAAATGGTCGTTCGCGGCGGCTTCGGCATCATGTACGAGCGCATTCAAGGCAACGACATGTACAACGCCGGCCCGAACATTCCGTTCAGCTTCCAGGTCAACACGCCAGGGCCGGTGGAGTTCGTGAACCCCAGCCTCTCGCTCGCGACCGGCACGGCTGCTGCGCTGCCGATCAACCCAGCCACCATCACCGGCCTCGCCCTCGACGAATACAAACAGCCCGCCAGCTATCAGTGGAGCAT
This sequence comes from uncultured Acidobacteriota bacterium, assembly GCA_963785605.1. Classification (GTDB taxonomy): domain Bacteria; phylum Acidobacteriota; class Terriglobia; order Acidiferrales; family UBA7541; genus Acidiferrum. The sequence goes on from CAWAWE010000002.1 coordinate 945,090, forward strand.
CGGCATCCAGCGCCAGCTCAGCTCGCGGTCCGTTCTCGGCATCGCCTATGTCGGCAACACCAACCGCTTCCAGAACGACTATCGCGAAGTCAACCTTCCCGACGAGTCCGCGTTGGCTCCGATCATCAACGGCATCGCTGGTGCCAACTACAACACGGCTGCCGGTCTTCCGTATCCCGGCTACCACTCCATCAATCTCTCCACCAACGAAGCCAACTCGCATTACAACGGCTTGCAGATTGACCTCAGCTCGCAGGTCGGCAAAGACCTGACTCTGCGCGCCTTCTACACGCTGTCGCGCACCATCGATCCAGGCGCCGGCAACGGCGGGCAGGATTTGCAAAACGTCTCCAACCCCTACGCCGGCTGGCTCTACGACGTCGGCCCGGGTGGATACGATCGCACGCACAATGCGTCGGTCAACTTCATCTACGACATCCCGGTCTTCCGTCACACCGAGAATCGTCTGCTGCGCAGCACGCTCGGCGGATGGGAACTTTCCGGCATCGTGTCCATCACGTCCGGCCTCCCGATCAACCCGCAACTCACCGGCGGCCAATCCGGAAACGCTTTGCCCAATGCCAACAACCGTCCCGACCAGGTCGGCTCCGTCTCTTACCCGCACACCGTCGGCGAGTGGTTCAGCACTTCGTCCTTCGCGCTGCCCGCAGTGGGCGCGTTCGGCGATGCCGGACACAACTCTCTCCGGGGTCCCGGTCGCGATAACTGGAACCTCTCGCTCTTCAAGAGCTTCGTGCTCAGCGAGACTCGCGGCAGCCGCCTCGAGATCCGCGTTGAATCCTTTAACACTTGGAACCACACCGAATTCAATCAGGTCAGCAACGGCCTGGGTTCCTCCAACTTTGGACAAGTTACTTCGGCCTTCGACCCGCGTGTCTTCCAGCTTGGAGGAAAGATTTACTTCTAAGCCCCCCACGGCGAATACGCGGGTCGACCCGCTCGCGCCTAACCAGCGCGAGCGGGACACCCCTTTAAGGACAAAAGCACAACGTTGTAGGGGCGCAGCATGCTGCGCCCCAGCTTGCCCGGACCTACAATCTCGGCACGCTCCGCTTTTTCTTGTTTTTCGGCTCTTGGGTGCCGCACCCTCAGCATTTAGAGGGTGCGGTTTTTGACTTTGTTTTTGACTTCGATTTTGAGTTTGATTTCGATTTGGACTTTGAAGTTGACTCCGCCTCATCCAACTCAGACACCGTTTCAACCGTCTAACTCACCATAGGTCTAAACTGAACTCACCGGGTGAATCAAAAATGAGATCTCACGCGCCAACCGAACCAACGCCTCGAATCTCCGTTTGTAGGGGCGGAGCTTGCTCCGCCCGGCGTAGAGTCCAGTCGCGATTGCACCCGCTCGCCACCCTTCGCTTGATCGTTGTCGCCGCACTCTTCTCAATCGTGCCCGCAACCCTTTCCCCATCCCGCGCTGCCAACCAACCCGCAACTCCTCCCGATCAACCTCCCGTCCCCATCCTCCTCGAACTCTTCACCTCCGAAGGCTGCTCCAGCTGCCCTCCCGTGGACGAGTTCGTCCGCCACATGGACGAATCCCAACCCGTCGCCGGCGCACAACTCATCGTCCTGAGCGAGCACGTCGACTACTGGGACCACGACGGCTGGAAAGACAAATACTCCTCCGCCCAATTCACCGAGCGCCAAAACGGCTACGTCCACGCCATGAATCTGCAAACCGCATACACGCCGCAAATGGTCATCGACGGCTACATCGAATTGAAGGGAAGCAGTTCCGACATCGAGCAGGCTTTCGCCAAAGAGCTGAAAGTAGCCAAGATCCCCGTGCGTATCACTTCGGCCAAAATCGAAGCGCCATCCCAGCTCAAGATAAAATTGGAAGTCGACGCCCCCGAAAAACACGGCGGCACCGTCTGGATCGCAATCGCCCTCGATCACGCCGAATCGCAGGTATCCGCCGGCGAAAATTCTGGCAAGCAACTCCAACACGTCGCCGTAGTCGAAGAATTACGCAAACTCGGCAAGCTCGACAAAGGTAAGCCCTTCTCGCAGGACGTAGCCGTCAAACTGAAGCCCGACACCGACCCCAAAAACCTCCGCATCATCGCCTTCATCCAGGAGCCCAACGAAGGCAAAGTCCTCGGCGTCACCGGCGTAAAAGTAAATCCATAGCCATCTATCCGTCCGCCACGACTTATCCAGGGTGCCGCACCCTCCTGTTGTTAGGAGGGTGCGGTTTTTCCCCTCAATCGCCCAGCCCCCTCCACTAGTCAACGACTCGCCCCCGCGCAGTCTTCGCGATCTCTCCGTACCAAATCGATTCGAACGCCGGAGTGACAAATCCAAGTTCGAACTCCGCACCACCCAATTCGAATAACTCCAACAACACTATTGACATATGAGGTAATTCGTGCTATAGTCCTTCGTGAACATCGCCTCAAATTCCGTAACCCCTTTAAAATCACATTCTTGCATTTTCGTCGCGCATAACTCCCCTAGAATCACATTCTTGCGCAAAAACACCCGGGGGGAGGGTGCGTCCTCATCTCCCGAACACTCCCTCCCCCCGAATTCCGAACAGAAATACAGCCGACAACTACCCCAACTTCGACAAAATCTTCTTCTGATTCGCCACGATCGTATTCAACGTCCCCTGATTCTTCAAAATCGCGCCCTGATTCTTCTTGATCGTCTCCTGATTCGCCTTAATCGCCTTCTGATTCGCAATAATCGTCGCCTGATTCGCGAGGATCCTCTTCTGATTTGCAACGCTAGCGTCGGACATTTTGAGTTCCCCTCAGAGTTTGAATTTGAAGCGTTTAGTGATTCTGTCGGACTGCATGTCATCAGAGCAATAGCAGTTTCAGTTCATTCGGGAAAACGGCGTATCCCGGCATGCCACCGTGACCACAAACCTCGGCACCGCAAGCCGACTAGTATAAAAGCACTATTGAGAGCGAAGTCTCGCCGTAGCAACGTCTTACGAAGCCCAAAAAGGGAATTTCTTGCCGATCAGACGCCCGAATCGCCATTGCTCGAATCGTCGCTGCTCGAATTGCCGCTTCATGTTTGCCGTCTCGAAGCTCAGCAGCGCTTTTCTGTCCCTCGGCGTAGCCAGCGCGCTCGCATTGCTCTTGACCGCGTGCGGCGGCGGAAGCGTACCCAAGAAAGACTCCGCCGAATACGCGAAGGTCGTCTCCGCCTTCTACATCGGACTCGGAGCGCTGCAAGTCGGCGACGACATCCACGCGGAATCGAATCTGTCGGCTGTTACGCAGATGGCCTCCGGCGAGCCTGCGGGATGGGCCAATTACGGCGTCCTGGCGTTGCGTCAACGCAAGCTCGACGATGCGGCGCAGCGCATGGAGCGCGCGCGCAAACTCGCTCCGGACAACGATCGGATCTACCAGATACTCGGATATTTGGAGAGCGGGCGAGGGAATTCCGCTGCGGCGATTGCGGATTGGCGAAAGGCCGTCGAACTGAATCCGAAAAATTATCGCGCGGCATATCAGCTTGCCGAAGAAGTCGAGCGTCAAGCTGGACCCAACAGCGACGCCGAGTTCGAGCAGCTCATCCAGAAGATTTTGGCAGCGCAGCCGGACAATCTCGCGGCGCAATTGGAGTTGTTGCGAACGGCCGCGAAGAGCGGCGATGCAACGACGGTGAAGTCAGCGCTCGCGAAAGTGACTGCGCGCTCGGCAAATTGGCCGCCCGAAGTGAAAGCGCAACTCGCAGCCCTGCAATCCGCCGCCGACGGATCAAACGTCAAGCCAGCCGCGACGCGAACCGTATTTCTGCGCAACACGCTGATGCGCGTTGCGGAATTCCGCGAAAGTCTCGCCCTCCTGAAAGCGCCCGCAGGAGAAGAGGCCGAACCGTTCGCGCATTTTCTGAAAATGGAGACGCCAGATTTTTCGCCGGCACCCGCGGATACGTCTCTCACCTTCGATGTGAAACCCGTGAGCGCGCAGGGCGCGAAGGGCGACGAGAAATGGAACTGGGTCGGAGCCATCCAACTTCAAAGCGCGGGCAATCCGGTAATCGGTCTTGCAAACGCGCGCGAAGTAAAGCTGTCGTCGGGCGCGAACTTTCCGTTCCCTGGGAAAGCTTCGGAGGCGCTGCTGCCAGAGTCGATTCTACAAGTCGATTTCAACTACGACTTCAAGACGGACTTGGTTCTAGCAGGCGCGAGCGGCGTCCGCTTCATGCGCCAAGATGCGCCAGACAAATTCACAGATGTGACCGCAGGAACGAAGCTGGCGAAAAACATCACGAGCGGCGCGTACACAGGCGCCTGGGCCGCGGACATCGAAGCCGACGGCGATCTCGACATCGTATTGGGTACCAAAGATGGCGCGCCGAAAGTTTTGCGCAACAACGGCGACGACACCTTCAAGGAGATCGAACCATTCGCCGGCGTTTCGGGCTTGCGCGCATTCGCGTGGGCGGATTTCGACGGCGACGGCAACGCCGACGCAGCAATCATCGACGGCGCGGAAAAGTTGCACATCTTCCACAACGAGCGCCAAGGCCAATTCCGCGAAGTGAAGTTACCCGATGGTTTGCCGGCGGTGAAAGCTCTTGGCGTCGCCGATCCCGACAACGATGGCGTCCTCGATTTGCTTGCGGTGGAATCATCAGGAACGATCGCGACGGTTTCGTATCGCGAAGACCGCGGCTGGAGCGTAACTCCGTTAGTGCAGGTTCCGAACGCGCCGCAGACGCTCAGCGGCGAAGTCCGATTGCAAGTCGCCGACCTCGACAACAACGGTGCGATGGATTTGATTTTGAGCCGAGCTGGAAGCAACGGAGCGAACACCTCGGGAACGAACGGAGCCAATGCATCAACGCCGCCGTCGACGATGATTTGGCTTGGAGATGCCGGAGCGAAGTTCACATTGCTCGATCACGCTGCCGCGCCTGCGTCCGTGTTCGATGTCGGCGATTTGAGCAGCGGCGGGAAACTGAGCTTGGTTGGATTCGATGCGAGCGGTGCATCGGTACAAGGCGCGAGCAAGGGCTCGAAGAATTATCACTGGCAGGTGATTCGGCCGCATGCGGTGCAGGCTGTGGGCGATCAGCGCATCAATCCGTTCGGCGTTGGCGGAGAAATCGAGATTCGATCGGGCTTGCTGGTGCAGAAGCAGCCGATCGACGGGCCACAGGTCCATTTTGGATTGGGCAATCAGACGACGGCGGAAGTTGTGCGCGTCGTTTGGCCGAACGGAACGGTACGCGCGGAATTTGGCGTGAACGCCGATCAGGAAGTGGTGACCGAGCAGAGACTGAAGGCATCGTGCCCGTTCTTGTTTGCATGGAACGGCACGAAGATGGATTTTGTGAAGGACGCGGTTCCATGGGGCTCGGCAATCGGCCTGCGCATCAACACACTCGGTTCGGCGAAGATCGCGACGACGGGCGAGTGGTACAAGATCCGTCGCGACCAACTCGTGCCGCACGACGGCTATTACGATTTGCGGATTTCGGCGGAGCTTTGGGAAGTCTATTACTTCGATCGCCTCTCGCTGATGACCGTCGATCATCCGGCGAACACCGAGATTTTTGTCGACGAGCGATTTTCGATTCCGCCGCCGAAGTTGCAATACACGACGGTAAAGACGCCGCACAAGATCGCCTCTGCGACCGACGATCTGGGAAAAGATGTGACGGAACTGGTGAGCACGCTCGATGGACGCGCGCTGTCGTCATTTGGCAAAGGACAGTTTCAGGGAATCACGCGCGATCACTATCTCGAAGTCGATTTGGGCAAGGACGCGCCGACATCGGGACCGTTGTACTTGATCGGGCAAGGATCGATTCACGACACCGAGTCTTCGCTGAACGTGGCGATCACGCAGGGCGACCGCTGGCATGCGAAGGGAATGACGATCGAGGTTCCAGACAGCAACGGTGGATGGGTTCCAACCCCGGCGGAAACCAATCGAGGATTTCCGGCGGGACGGAAGAAGACAGTTGTGTTCGATCTGACGGATGCGTTCAAGCCGGGAACTCCGCGCAAGGTGCGCATACGGACGAATCTGGAGATTTATTGGGACTGCATCCAGTGGGCCGAAGGCGCGCCCACCGCTCCGACACGCGCGACCGCGCTCGATCCGGATGTGGCCGATTTGCATTACCGCGGATATTCGGTGATCGAGCACCCCGATCCGAATGCGCCGGCTCCGGAAGTGCCGAATTATTATCAGATCGAATCTACCAAGCAGAAATGGCGCGATCTGATTGGATATTACACGCGCTTCGGCGAAACCAAGGAGCTGTTGACGCAGATCGACGATCGCTACGTGATCATGGCTTCGGGCGACGAGTTGTCGCTGCGATTCCCGGAACAAGAGGCTCCGCCACCAGGATATGTGCGCGACTTCGTTTTGGTGGGCGACGGATGGATCAAGGACGGCGATTTCAATTCGACGTTCTCGAAAACGGTGTTGCCCCTGCCGTATCACGCGAAAGATCAGTACGAGACGCTGCCGGGCGCGCTGGAAGATGAATACGTCTACAAACATCATCCGGATGACTGGCAGAACTATCACACGCGCTACATCACACCGTTTGTGTTTCAGAATTCATTGAGGAGCACGGAAACGAAGTGAAACGGGGCCCGTTCGCGCGCATTGTGCTGGCGATCATTTTTTTCGGATTGGTATTTTCGCCGCTGATCATCAAGAGAGTGGAGTCGAGCCGCGCGGAGTCGAAGACGCGGCTGGATGCGGCATCGGCATTGGCGCGGCACGGTTTTTATTTGCAGGAAGTGTCGAAGGCGGCGGGAGTGGACTTTGTGCATCAGGCGCCAACGCTTGATCCGCGTCTGAATCACATCATGCCGCAAGTGGCGTCGATGGGCGCCGCAGTGTCGATCGTGGATTTCGATCGAGACGGATGGCCTGACATCTACGTGACATCGAGCAAAGAAGGCGCGAAGAATGCGCTCTACCGGAACCAACACGACGGGACATTTAAGGATGTCGCGGAGGAGTTGGGAATTGCGGATGTGAATCGCGCGGGTACCGGCGTGTCGATGGGCGCGGTGTGGGGCGACTACGATAACGACGGTTATGAGGATTTGCTGCTGATCAAGTGGGGCAAGCCGGAATTATTCCACAACGACGCGGGCAAAGGATTCACGCGAGTGACGGAACAGGTGGGATTGCCGCCCTGGGTGAATGCGAACACCGCGCTTTGGTTTGACTACGATGGCGATGGGCTGCTCGATTTCTTCATCGGCGGTTATTACAACGAGAATGTCGATTTGTGGCATCTGGCTTCGACAAAAATGATGCCGGACAGCTTTGAGTACGCGAAAAACGGCGGACGAAAATATTTATTTCACAATTTGGGCGGCGGGAAGTTTGAAGAGGTCAGCGAGAAAGAGGGAATCAGCAGCCGGCGATGGGCTTTAGGCTCGGCGGCGGCGGATTTGCGCGGGACCGGGCATCCGGATCTGTTCGTGTCGAACGATTACGGAGTTTCCGAATTGTATTTGAACGACGGGAAGAAGTTTCATGAATCGGGCGAGGCGACGGGAGTCGGGTTTGCGCCAAAGAGCGGTATGAACGCGAGTTTTGGCGACATCCTGAATCAGGGAAAGTATGCGGTTTACGTGTCAAATATTTCGGAAGAGGGCGTGCTGATTCAGGGAAATAATTTGTGGGTGCCGAAAGAAGGGGCTTCGGGCGCGAACGATTTGAAGTTTGAGAATTTGGCGCGGGAGTTCGGAGTAGAGATCGGCGGATGGAGTTTTGGCGCCCAATTCGGCGATCTGAATAACGATGGAACGCTGGATTTGTATTTAACGAACGGGTATGTGTCGCTCGACCGGAACAAAAGTTATTGGTATGACTTTTCGAAGATTGCGGGCGGGCACTCGCTGATTATCGAAGATGCGAAGAACTGGCCGGCGATGGAAGGCCGCAGTCTGTCGGGGTATCAGTCGAAGCATTTGTGGCTGAACGATGGGAGCGGGAAATTTATCGATGTGGCGCAGTCTGCGGGCGCGACAGATACGTACGATGGCCGCGCGGTGGCGTTTGCGGATTTGTGGAATACGGGCGCACTGGATGTTGTCGTGGCAAATGAGCGCGGGCCGCTGCTGATTTACAAGAATACGGTGACGCCGGAGAACAAGTGGATTGAGTTTGCGCTGGAAGGAACAACCAGCAACCGGAGCGCGATCGGGGCACAGGTGACGTTATTTTGGAATGGGCAGCAGCAGGTGCAAGAAGTTTCTGGGGGAAGCGGATTCGCGGCGCAAAATCAGCGGCGGATCCATTTCGGATTGGGTAAGACGCCTCAAATTGAGAAGGTCGTGATTCGTTGGCCGTCTGGGAGAACGCAAACGATTACGTCGCCGACGATCGGTGAAATTAATGTGGTGAAGGAGCCGTCATGAGCGGGCAGGCTGTGACGATTACCAACGGGACTGCTGCGCCTTTCAACTGGGGAAAGTTTTTCAGCCTCGATAACAAGTGGATCGCGCCGATGTTCATTACGACGATTCTTGTTGTCGGGAATCTGTCGTTTGGAATGCTCGAGAGTTACAAGAAGACGGGCATCGCGATCGTGGCCAGTCTCATCACTGAGCTCATTCTTTCTAAAATTTATTTTGGCAAGTGGCCGATTCTGGCCAGCGCTTACATCAGCGGGATTAGCGTTGGGATTCTGGTGCGTTCGCCGGCGGTGTGGCCTTACTTCGTGTGCGCCGTCGTATCGATCATGTCGAAGTACGTGTTGCGGGTGAACAATCGGCATATCTGGAATCCGTCGAACTTCGGTATCGCGGTGCTGGTGTTTTTGGCGCCAGAGACGGTGGCGACGCTGAGCATTCAGTGGGGAAATTATTTACTGCCGATGATCGTCATCTGGGTTTTGGGCTCGGTGATCATTGCGCGGCTGCATCGATTCCATATCACCGGGACGTATGTGGCGTGTTTCATTGCGCTGGCGTTTGTGCGGAGTTGGATTACAGGAAGCCCTTGGCAATCGGAAGTGGCGCCGCTGACGGGGCCGATGTATCAGCTGTTCATATTTTTTATGATTACGGATCCGAAGACAACGGTGAAGTCGAAGAAATGGCAGGCGATCGTGGTCGCGATCGTTGCGCTGGTGGAAATGATTTTGCGGTTGGATCAAGTGGTGTACGCGCCGTTTTACGCGCTGTTTCTGGTCGGGCCCACAGCGCTGCTGATTGAGTATTGGTTTGAACTGCGGTCGCGGAAAAGTGTGTCGGTGGCTCGCGCTACGGCATGATCGGAACATCGAAAGCGAAACCTGGATTGCTGGCGTTGGCGGTTGCGGCGTTTTGGATTTGCGCGTGTTCGTCGAAACCGGACACGGAGCGTGTCACTCCTGCGCCGCAAACGGCGGATACGGGTTCTGCCAGCGCGATGCCATCAGGGGATACGGCTAAGCCTGAGCCGCCTGCTACGAGTGGCGCTCCGACAGCTTTGCCCCCTACCTCGCCAGCGACCGAGGCGGCGCGGCCTTCAGGACCAATACAGTTCACGGATGTGACAGCCGCGGCGGGAATTCATTTCAAACATAACAGCGGTGCGTTCGGGAAGAAATATTTGCCGGAGACGATGGGGAGCGGAGTTTGCTTCGTCGACTACGACAACGATGGCTGGCAAGACATCTTCCTGGTGAACTCGATGAATTGGCCGGGACAGAAGGCTGGCGGGCCGTCGTATCCGGCGCTGTATCACAACAATCACGATGGAACGTTTACGGATGTGACGCGCGCGGCTGGCCTCGCGGTCGAGAGTTACGGAATGGGTTGCGCGGTCGGAGATTATGACAACGATGGATTTGACGATTTGTATTTGACGGCGGTGGGATCGAATCACCTTTACCACAATCAGGGGAATGGAAAGTTTGTCGATGTGACGGCGAAGGCGGGCGTGGCGAGTCCAGGATTTTCGGCGAGCGCGGCTTGGGTGGATTACGACAACGACGGGAAGCTCGATTTGTTTGTAACGCACTACATCGAGTGGTCGATCGAGGCGGACCAGTATTGTTCGCTCGACAACAAGAACAAGTCGTATTGCACGCCGCAGAGATACAAGGGCGAGAGTTCGCATCTGTATCACAACAAGGGTGGCGGCGTTTTTGAAGATGTGACGAAGAAGGCGGGGCTGTGGGATCCGGCGAGCAAGGCGCTGGGAGTGGCGCTGATCGATTTCGACAACGATGGGTGGATGGATTTGTTTGTGTCGAATGACACGGAGCCGAACAAACTTTACCGGAACAATCATGACGGGACGTTTACGGAGGCTGGACTGACGGCGGGAATTGCGTTCAGCGAATCGGGTCGCGTGCGCGCGGGGATGGGCGTGGATGCGGCGGATTTCGATGGGTCGGGATTTCCAGGGCTGCTGATCGGAAATTTTACGAATGAAAGCATGGCGCTGTATCGGAACGATGGCAGCGGACTTTTTACGGATGAGGCGCCGAAGTCGGGATTGGGAGCGATGACTTCGGGGGCGCTGACGTTTGGATGCTTTTTTGTGGACTACGATCTGGATGGGCTGCTGGATGTTGTGGCGGCGAATGGGCATGTGTCGGATGACATCGCGGTGGTGCAGCCGACGGTGCGGTATGCACAGCCGCTGGGGATGTATCGGAATTTGGGCGATAAGAGGTTTGAGGATGTGTCGGGGAAATTGGGGAAGGCGATTCAGAAGGCGGTTGTGGGGCGGGGCGTTGCGTACGGCGATTACGATAACGATGGGGATTTGGATTTGGTGGTGACAGCGAGTAATGGGGCGGCGCGGCTGTTGCGGAATGAGAATGCGAATCAGAATGATGTGGTGCGGGTGAAGTTGGTTGGAACAAAGTCGAATCGGGATGGGATCGGGGCGCGGGTGACGCTGGTCACGAGCGGCGGGGCGAGGATCACGCGGATGGTGAAGAGCGGGTCGAGCTATTTGTCGCAGAGCGAGCTGCCGGTGACGTTCGGGTTGGGGAAGCCGGGTAAAGTTTCGCCTGCCAAGATCGAGATTGTTTGGCCGAGTGGAGCGAAGCAGACGGTTGAGAAGATTACGGCGAATCAGTTTTTGACGATTCGCGAAGGTAAAGGGATCACTTCGAGCGAAGCGATTCACTTTGCGGGGCCTGCGGTAAAATAGGCGCGAGTGACAGCACCGCCAAATGCAGCGCTTCTTGCAACGTTAGGGTATGGACTTCGACGATTTCGCCTGCGGTAGCGCGTACATTGTTGGACTCCGTGAAGCGCTCAGATTGCAATTTCGGCGTATGCATCGTCGTTTCGTACCGCTGACACTTCACAGCATAAACCACTTTACGGAGATTACGGATAGAAACCTAAACGGGAGATTAACGCGTTAGGTTGAAATCGTGCGGACATTGGGGCGCAGCGTGCTGCGCCCCTACATGACCTTGCTAGGCGATCATTTTGTGGGTGTGGGGATCACCGGGAGGATTAAGGCTGAGGGATGCTCGGCGTCGTGGATGATGGTGTTGGTGGCGCTGACGAAATCTTTGCTGGTGGCTTGGTCGGCGCCGGTGTTCAGGTTGCGATCGAAGCGGGGGAAATTGCTGCTGCTGACCTGGAGGCGGATGGTGTGGCCCTTCTGGAAGGTGTTGGCGGTGGCCCAGAGGTCTACGGTGATTTTGTAGACCTGATCGGGATTCATGAGGTCGGGTTTTTCGTCGGAGTCGCGGTAACGCATGCGAAGAATGCCATCGGCGAGGTTTTTGGCGAAGCCGTCGGGTGCGACGTCCACGAGCATGGCGGTGAAGTCGGTATCGACGGCGGAGGATTTGACCCAGGCTTCGAATGTGACGGGGCCGGTGACTTGCATGTCGGCATCGAGCGGCTTGGTGGAGTAGACGAGGACGTCGTTGCGATTTTCGGCGGAGCGCTGATCGCGCGGGCCGGGTTCGTAGTGAATCATGTCGCAGCAGAGCGAGCCGCCGATGGTGGGGACGGGATTCGCGGGATCGAACGTGAATTTGTCGGCGGATTCTTTTTTCGGCGCGGTGGTGGAAAGAGAGCCGTCGCCGCGGAGGGAATTCGCTGAGCCGTTCGAATGGATGTAGTAGCGCGTGGCTTTCATTTCTGGCGGCGGCCAGTCGGCGAATTGCTGGTATTTATTTTCGCCCATGACGAAGACGTGGACGGGCTTGTCGGTGGCGAATTCGTTTTGAATTCCTTTGAAAAGGAAGTCGTACCAGTCGATGAGGACCTGGCCTGGGGGGAATTCGATGGCGTGATCGCCGAATTCGATATCGCCGATTTTGCGGCCGAATCCGGCGTGGCCGCCGATCTGGATGAGGAGCTTCTGGCCGTTGCGCGCGGCGTCGTTGCCGCCGTGGGCTTTGACGCCCATGTAGTTACGGAGCGTGCCGTTGAGGAAGATGTCGTACCAGCCGCCGATGTGAAGCGCGGGGACTTGGACGTCGGCGAAGTGCTCTTCGATCGACCACTGCTTCCAGTAGGCGTCGTAGGAAGGGTGCGCGAGCCAGTCGAGATAGTAGGGCGCGACGGCTTTGGTGATCTCAGCGCCGGCGGGAAGCGCGTCGTAATTGAAGGCAGGGAATTGCGTGAGCGGAAGCGTGGCGGTTCCGACGAGTGCGTTGGTGTCTTTTTCGATGAGCTTCCACATCGTGTTGGTGGCGAGCTGCGTGGCCCAGTTTTGATCGAACCATTGCTCCAGCGCGCCGCCGTGGTAGGTCCAGTTCGCGTGATAGTTGCTGGAGGTGACGGTGGGCATGATGCCGGCAAGATGCGGCGGCTTCGCGAGCGCCGCGAGCATTTGCGTGGCGCCGACGTAGGAGCCGCCGGTCATGCCGACTTTGCCGTTCGAATACGGAAGCGCGGCGGCCCATTCGACGGCGTCGTAGCCGTCGGCGATTTCGTGGCGGAAGGTGTAGAACTCGCCGTCGGAGGTATAGCGGCCCCGGACGTCCTGCACGATCATGATGTAGCCGTGAGCGGCGACTTGGTAGGCGGGAGCGGCGGCCCAGCCGACGCTTTTGTCGTAGGGCGTGCGCATCAGGATGACGGGAAATTTTCCTTCGGCTTTGGGGCGGTAGATGTCGGCGCGGAGAGTGACGCCGTCGCGCGTTTCCATGTGGACGCCGGATTGGACGATGACTTCGTAGGTTTGCTGTGGAGCGGACTGAGCGGCGGGAGCGGATTGCTGCGCGCGAGCAGCGCGTGGTGACGCGAACAAAGCGAAAACAAACACCGACACAACGGCGAACGACATTCTGCGGTGAAGCAAGACTCCTCCTTGGGCGCGAGCAGAAGCGAGTGTTGCAAATGCGTTTGGCATTTTAACGCCGACGCGGGCGCGATGTCACAGTAACCTGCGCGTGAGGCGAAATTTGTCGCGTTACTGTTTTGGATGGCTGCGAATGGCGAAGATCGAGAATTGCTCGACCTCGGGGACGTGGCCTTCGGCGTCGGGCTTGCGATCGACGGGTTTCAGTTGCTGGACGACTGTTGTGGCCGGCAGGACCTTGCCGAAGAATTTTTTGTAGACGTTGGCGAAGTCGGAAGTATCGGAAAGATTGTCGAGATAGATGACGGTCGAGACGGCCTGATCGTACTTCATGTCCGCTTCTTCGAGGTTGTCGAGCTGATTGCGCATGGATTGGCGCGTTTGATTGGGGACGTCCTGGATGAACATGCCGAGGTTGGGGCCGGGGATGAAGCCGCTCTTGGCGGAGCAGAAGAGCGTGTCGCCGGCAAAAACGCAAGGGCTGGCGGTCGGGCTGGGCGGCATATTCTTTGGCTTGATCGAGTGCCGCTGGCTGATTTCGCGCACGGCGATGCCGGTGTAGGCGATGTGCGCGCCTTCGGGGAGGCTCGATGCTTCGATGGTGGCGCGGCCGGGCGTGTTGCCGAATTCGAAGCGAGCGGCGTAGAGCTTGTTCATGACACCGTGCGGGACTTCGTTGGTGAGATACGGATTGACGAAGACCATGTTGGCGAGCGTGAGGCCGGCGGCTTCGTTGACGGCTTTGAGGCCGTCGAGCGCGAGAGTGACCTGCTCGGCGGGATCGGATGGAATTTTGCCGGTGGCGGGGTCGATGCCTGGCATGTTGGAAATGAATAGGCGGTCGTGCGTCAGCATGCCCCATGAGAAAGATTTGTTTGGCTTGTAGTTCGGCGGAGTGACGGATTTTTTGCCGGTGAGGTCGCGGACGGCCATCGCGGAGATCTGGATGGATGAATCAGGATTCGCAGCGACGCCGAGGATTCCGCGCGCGGGCGGATCGTGGGGGAAATAGGCGGCGAAGGCTTGGTTGAGGTCGTCGTATTTGGTCGTGTCGTCCATGTAGACGTTAACGTAGACGACGTTGTCCATCGTGAGGCCGGCGGCGGTGACGAGAGATTTAATGTTGTCGAGGCACTGTTTCACTTGATCGGTGAAGCTGGACGGCGTGCTGCCGTCGGCGCGATGCGGACCTTGGCCGGAGACGTAGACGTAATCTCCGGCGTCGATTGCTGGGGAGCCGAGTGCGTCGGGCTTTGCCGGGACTTGGCTCGAGGTGATCGGTTTTATTTGGGCCTGCGCCTGCGCGTTGCTGGCGGCGGCAAGCGCCATCAGGCCGACGCTCGCGAAATAGCAGAGAGCGCGTCTCATGCGGACTTGCCCTTTTTCTGCGCCGCGCCGAGAAGTTCGCGCAGGCGCTTGCCAACGATCATTTCCTCGCCGTCCTGAATCGTCATCGACACGAGCTCAATGTGATCGACCTTTGGGCGCGGCGTTTTGCGCGTCGGCTTCTGAATACCCTCATGCACGGCAGGCACGAGACTCGGATTGTCCGCGCCGAGGACTTCGATGCACGGATCGCTTTTGCGAAGAGCAAAGACGCAATCGTCGATCGTGTAACCCCAGCCTTCTTGATCCCAATACACACGCAGCGTCGGATAGCGATTGCCGTCGTCGGGAACGAACACGTCGGTTCGGACGCCAGGGACGGTCTCGACAAGCTTGGCGATCTTGTCGATGCGGGCCTGCCATTCGGCGAACTGTTTTTTCTCGTCGAGGTTGAGCCACGTTTCGACGGCGGTGAGGCAGCCGATGATTTCTTCCTTGCCGACTTTCATGGCGCGGCAAACGGCGCCTTCCCACGGAGCAGAGTTGCGCAGCCCAGCGTCGATCAGGTCTTTGCGACCGAGCAACACGCCGCTGCACTGGGGGCCGCGAAGCCCTTTGCCGCCGGAGAAAGTGTAGAGATCGATCTTCATCTGCGCGTAGAGCTTGAGATTTTGCGCGGGCGGAATGCCGGCGGCATCATCGAGCAACATCGGGACTTTTTTGTCTTTCGCGATGGCGACTTCCTTGACGAGCTTATCGCCGAGATCGGTGGTGTAGATCATCGCGGTGTTGTCATTGACGGCGTTTGCGATCTGGTCGGGCCCTTCGACCAGAATGAGCTTCGCGCCGGTGAGGCGAATGGCGCTGTCGAACGCGCTGCGGCCGCCGACCATGATGACTTCGTGCTTCATGCCGGTCGTGTCGGGGAGTTGCCAGATTTTCGCGCCGTCGGTTCCAGCCATGCAGGCGGCTGTGGAAGTGGCCATCGCGCCGGCTGCGCCGCTGGTGATCATGCCGGATTCGGCGCCGGTGAGTTCGGCGAGTTTACGGCCGACGCCTTGCTGAAGCTCGACCATGTTCACGAAGTGATGGCCCGCTTCGATCTGGGCCGCGCGAACTTCTGGGAATTCGAGCGAGCCGCTGAGATAGGTCCACGTGCCGCGGCAGTTGATGACGGTGCGGACGCCAATCTTTGTATACGGATTTTCGCTGGGAGCGAGACCAACCGCCGCGAGGGACTTGGCGGAGATGTCCTTTGCAGTGATCTGCGCCAGCAGCGGCGAGGCGACGAGATATTTCATGAACGAGCGACGATTCGAACCGTTACGAGTGATCATTCGGATTCTCCGGGCTGAGGATTAGTGCTTGTGTTTCTCGAGCGATGGATCTTGGGAAAACATGATGGTGCCGAAATTTTCGGGAACGTGATTGGGGTCGCGATTGACGACGCAGGTCTGCTGCCAGCACATGAAATGGCGCTGCGGATCTTCGCCGAGGCCGTCGATGCGATACAGATTGGCGCGCCACATGGTGCCGTTCTTGATGCGCTGGTCGCTGACGGACTTGAGCGGGACGCGCGCGGCGGCGTACCAGATGTGCTTGGCTTCGTCGATGCGGCCCTGATGCTCGAAGCCGGAATTCCATTCGGCGCCGTAGGTGTCGTGATCGAGATCGATAGCGAGATCGACCCAGTCGCCGGTGGGAGCGATTTCGAATTCGCGATAGTGGCGGATGTTTTGCCAGTCGTCGCCGAGGAAGAATTCGACGACGTCTTTGTCCCAGAGCTTGAGGCGATCTTTGCTGTTGTCGGCCGGCTGCCAGAGATTGAGAACTTTGTAGGGCGAGACGAAGAGAAGATAGAGATCGGTGTCGGTCCAGAAGCCGCGGACTTCGGTTTTGAGGTCGGGGTAGCTAAGTTTGTCGGTGCAGTCCTTTTCAATCCAAGCAGACGATGCGTTGGCCCATGTCGGCGAGTGAGGATCGGTGTTGAGTTGGGGCGAGCCGGAGACGTAGGGGACGGTGAGAGACGCCGTCGGTGGCGTGACCTGGCAGACGTCGATCGCGAAGGCCGCGAGCGGGAGCGCGAGAAGAATGAGGATGATTCGGATGGTTTTCATCGCTTATGGGTGGGGCGCGTTGCGAAGTTCGGGCGAGATTGCGTAGGCCTTGTCGAGTTCCGCGTGCGCCGCATCCTCCTTTCCTTCCTGGTGCAGTAGCGAGAGCGAGATTGTAGTGAGCCTCGGCGTATTCAGGCTTGAGACGGATCGCTTCCGAGAATTGGGACGTGCGCGCCGGCGGCGTCGCCCGATTGCAGGAGCATGAGGCCGAGATTGTTGTGGCCTTCGGGGAAAGTTCGGTTCGCGGCGGACGAGTTCGCGGAAGACGTTTGTGGCGGCGGGTAGATCGTTACTCTGGCTCAGGACGAGGCCGAGCTGGACTGCGAGCGTCGGTATATTTCGGATCGAGCGTGATGGCTTCGTTGAGTTCGGGGATGGCTTGCTGCGGCTGGCCAGCCTGGGCGAACGCGAGACCAAGATTGAAGTGGGCTTCGGCCAAATCGGGGTCGGCGAGCACGGCCTGGTGAAATTCTTCGATGGCGTGCTGTTGATCGCCCTGGCGCCACGCGAGGAGCCCCAGACGCGAATGAACCTGAGCGTAATCGGGCTGGAGTTCGAGGGCTTTCGCGTAATTGGCTTGGGCTTGAGCGGCGTCGCCTTTTCGCTCTTGTGTCAGGCCGAGGTAGTAGTAGCTGGTGGGAAGGGAAGGCGCTTCTTTGATGGCGCTTTCGAATTGCGCTTGCGCTTCGTCGAGGTGCTCCGCTTTTAGGGCATCGACTCCCTTGAGGATCAGCATCTTCGCTTGCGCGAGGTGCGTGCGGAAATCGTGGAGGCCGTTGAGTTCGTTGAGCTCTTTGTTGGAGGCGTCGGTCTGCCCTTGCGAGCGGAGAGCGATGCCAAGAGCGTAGTGAGCTTTCTCAAGGTCCGGCTTGATGGCGATGGCCCGCTGATAAGCGGCGATCGCGCCGGCATTGTCGCCGCTGGCTTTCAGCTCCATGCCGAGATCGTATTGCGTTTCGGGATCGTTGGGATCGAGCGCCACGGATTTGCGGAATTGAGCGAGCGAGGCGGCGTGGTTCCCTTGGCGGCGCAGCGTGACGCCAAGCACGGCATAAGCACGCGCGAATTTCGGATCAAGCGCGATGGCTTGGCGAAATTGGGCGGCGGCGAGATCGAGTTTGCCGAGTTGGCCTTCGACCAGGCCGAGTTCGAAGTGCAGTTCGGCGGACGGCTTTGTAGCGAGAGCTTTCTTGAGTTCGGCTTCAGCGCCTGACGGATTGTTCTGTTGCAAGTCGATTCGGGCGATGAGATCGCGGGCGCTAACGTTGGCGGGATCCAGTTGAACTGAACTTTGCAATTCTTTGAGCGCGGCGATCTGATCGCCGAGTTCGAATTGCGTGGCGCCGAGAGCGAAGTGCGCTTCGGCCCACTTGGGTTTGAGGCGAATCGCTTCTTCAAACTCTTCGGTGGCTTGCTTGGACTCGCCCTTGTATCTCAGTGCGAGCGCCAAATTGTAGTGAGTGTCGGCGTCGTTGGGTTCGAGTTCAAGCGCTTTGCGATAGTCGGCGATGGCTGCGTCCCAAGACTTTTGCCGCGAGAGTTCGATGGCCTGCTTGCGATAGGTTTCGGCGGTTTGCGCGAAGCACGGAGCGGAGAGGAGCAGAACCGACGCCACCAGAGCCACCGTTCGACTGCCGAAGTAGAACAACAAGTCCGTCCTGTTTCGTTTGCCAAGCGTCACGGCCGGTAAACGAGAGTTATGAGTGCGTTTGGGTGCGAGCGCGCTGTTAACTCTGATCCATGTCTTGCGGCGACGCAACGGCTTTACAGGCGAAGCGGGCACCGACTTCGTGCCCGCTCACCCTTGTATCTACGTTCGAAGCAGCGACTACCAGTAGAACTTGGCGCTCACCTGGCCAATGCGCGGGTCGCGCGCGCTGGTCACGATGCCGAAGCTCGAACCGGTGATGTTGCCGCCGGGATTGTTGAATCCCGCGTGGTTGAAGATGTTGAAAAACTCGAGACGGACATCGAAGGCATAGTGCTCGTGGAGCACGGTGCGCTTCGTGATGCCGAAGTCGGTGTTGTTAAAGCCAGGGCCGTGAAAGAAACGGCGGTTGGCTGTGCCGAAGGTTCCCAGGTCGGTGTTGACGGCGAATGCGCCCGGGAGAAATGCGCAGCCTGTTCCGTCGGGAGTTGGGCAGCCGGGATTCGAATTGCGCGGATTCACGGTTTGCACCGGGCCAACCAAGTTCGGCATGTCGGTGGAAGAGCTGCCAGACAGGGAAGCGTCACCGTCACCTTGGTTCAGCTGAACCGGGAAGCCGGTGGAGAAGCGCGTGATTCCCTGGAGCTGCCAGCCTTGCGTCAAACGCTTCGGTCCGTTGCCAAACCAGCGATCGAACGGTACGGCGTAGACATAGCTGCCGACGAAGTTGTGGCGGATGTCGGTGGACGACAAGCCGCGGCTGATGGCCGGGTCGGCGAAGTTGACCAGGTCGTTGAAGGCGGAAGCATCGTCGAGGCCCTTGGCAAAGGTGTAAGCGACCAAGAACGTCCAGTCACTGGCTTTGCGCTCCAAGGTTACCTGCGCCGAGTTGTAGATCGAGTTGGCGACGGTCAACGTGTTCGTGTTGTTGGAGCCGTAGCAGACCTGCGCTCCACCGGGGCAGAAGTTGGGGCTCAGGATCGTCTGCCTCGTGCTGTACACGCAGCCGGTTTGCGCTGTTTTGACGGTATTGACTGTGCAGTCCGTTCCGGCAGGCGCGGTTGCCAGCTGGAAGACGTCGTTTTCGTTGCCGGGGCCGCAACCTGCGGTTCCCGCGGTGGTATCGAATGCACCTGCGGCGTTGAGCTGCTGGCACAATGCGGCCGAACCGGGATTCGCGTCGTTTTGCGTGATCAGGCGGTGACCTTCGGTTCCGACGTAGGCCAATGTGAGAACCGTCGACTTCGAAAGTTCACGCTGGATCGACAGGTTGAAGTGCTCGGCATACGGCAGCTTGTTGTTGATGTTGTAGCCGGGGAAGAAGTTGAACGGCTCGTAGACCGAGAAGTCTAGATTCTTGTTGGCCGGATCGCCCGGGATCGGAGCGGTGAACGGGAAGCGTTGTCCCAGGGAGGCGCCGGTGGCGCGAACGCGGAACGGTTCGTTGAACATGACGGACACGGGCGAAGTCCAGTAGAGACCAAACGGCGCGTCGGCCACTTCGTAGAAGAGGTTCAAGTCTTCAATCGAAGTGTAATAAAGGCCGTACGAGGCGCGAATGCTGCTCTTGCCTGGGCCGCCGAAGATCTTGCCCAGGATGCCGTCCGAGAAGTTCGGAGAGTAGGCGAGACCCAGGCGCGGTCCAACGTTGTTGTAATGCGTGGGAGCGAGCGTCTTGGGAATGCCCGGATCGCCCGGAAATACGAGGCCGGCCGGCGCGAGAGGGAATTGCGTGGACTGCAAGCCAGGCACGAAGGTCTGAATCTTCCCCTGCGTGTCGTACAGCGGCATGCTGACTTCCCAACGCAGGCCGAGGTTTAACGTCAGGTTCTGCTTCACCTTCCACGAGTCCTGAACGAAAGCGCCGCCGTAACGGGTGCGCGAATCCAGGAACTGCTCGGCTGCCTGAGTGTATGGCGCGTTGACGGTCGAGGTGGCGCCGAGGAGATAGTCCGCGACGTCGCTGCCGGTCACCGTACCGTCAAATGTGAAGCCGCCGTTCGGATTGGCGAAGTTGCGTTCATTGATCTGGAAGTAGCGGAATTCGCCGCCGACTTTCCATGTATGCCGGCCTTGGCTCTTGGAGAAGACGTCCGAGGCCGTGTATGTCGTGTCCGGCTGAACCGTGTCGAGCGTCGGAACGCCGATGTTGAGTCCGAGCTGGCCGAAGCTGATCTGCGGCACGTATTGCGGATAGCCCGCGAGTGGGACGATGCCCAGCGTGCCGGCTCCGGTAATGAAGCCCAACGAAGACAAATCCGCGAAGCTGGCCGAGGGCTCATCTTTGTGAAGCGCCGTTCGAAAGAAGCTGATGCGCGCTTCGTTCACAGATGTCGCACCGATCGGCTTCGTGTTGCTCATCACGAATTCCTGCGCCCTCGACGGAGTAATCGTCGGGAAGCCCGGAACGCTCGAGAACCCAGCCAACCCGCTGGAAACGTTGGTGTTGTCGAGGTGGTAGTACCAAGACCAGTTGCCCGTCCTTTGGTTGTTGAAGTCAACGCGCTCGCCGAACTTGTTGTCGTTGGCGATGTTGCGCTGGCTGTTGTCGAAATAGTTTTGAGTATCGCCCGCCGACGAGGGAGCAGGGATATAAGACAAGAATGCTCGTTGCCGGCGCGGACCATGCTGCCTTCGGGATAACGCCACCGGGGAATACGCAATTCGCGGTGCTGGTGCACGTCGCCGAACTATACGCTTCGCCCTGCGTCACGGCGTAGCCCAACTTGGTGCTGAGGACGCTCGCCCAATAGGGGCCGTCGACGGTTCCGGTCAGGGTCGTAGGGTCAAAGACGCCGCTTCGTTCAGCCGCGGTCGGAACCGAAACCAAACCCGTTTCCGCGCCCTGCACTTGGCGCGTGCCCTGATAGTCGGAGAACCAGAAGACTTTATTCTTGATGACCGGGCCGCCGGCGGCGTAGCCGAACTGATTGCGGCGGAGTTCCGATTTGGAAGGGGCAAAGTAGTTCTTTGCGTCGAGCTTGTCGTTGCGCAGGAATTCGAACGCATCTCCGTGGAAGCCGTTGGTGCCCGACTTCGTGATGGCGTTGACGACCGCGCCGCTGAACTTGCCGTACTCCGCGTCAAAGCTGTTGGTGATCAGGCGGAATTCTTCGATCGAGTCGAGGTTGGGAACCAAGCCGGCGCCCAGGTTGCGGCCTTCACTAACGTCGCCGCCGTTCACAAGGAAGGCGTTCGCGGTTTCACGCTGGCCGTTCACCGAGATGTTGCCGGAGTTCGCGAGAAAGCCCGAGATAGGACGATCCTGTTGAATCGTCGATGCCGTGCCGGGGGCCACGCCTGCCTGCAGGCCGAGAAGGTCGATGAAGCTGCGGCCGTTCAAGGGAAGAGCCAGCATCTTCTTGGAGTCGATCACGTCCCCGAGCTGGGTGCTTTCCGTTTGCACCTGGACCGCATTGGCGGCCACTTCAACTTTGTCGGAGACGCTGCCGACGTCTAGGGTGACGTCGAAGGTGAGTTGGTCATTGACCGAGATGACGATTCCGGCTTCTTCGAAAGGACGGAAGCCGCTGGCGGTCACATTGAGCTTGTAGGACCCGGCAGCGAGGGCGAGGACGCGGAAGGTGCCGTCCGCAGCCGTAGTCGATTCGTTTGTGGAGTTTGTTGCGATGTTCGTTATGAGGACCTTGGCACCGGAAACGGCGCCGCCTGAGCGATCGTGAACCGTTCCTTGAACCGAACCGGTAACGTCGGCGCGCAATACGTTCGTACAAAGAAGCGCAGCCAACAGCAGAAATACACCCCGAGCAAAAAACGAGAAACTACGTACCATCCGACACCCTCCTTGGGGTTGCGGGCCCCAAACCCACTTCGTCACTAACACATTAGCTTCAACTGGATAAAGCGATTCCGAAAATCGTTCAAAATTCGGCGCTACGTTTCCATGTTGAATGCTGTAATTCGAGGCGGAACTACGTTGCAGTATCTTAATCTCTCAAGAGACCGCTCCACTGTAGCTCCCAATGGCGAAAAATGTATTCCTGTCAACCCGGCTTGTCAAGTATTGAATCGGTTTAATCGAAACAAATCGAAAGCAATCGAAATTTGAATGCATCCGAAAATCGCACGAGGGCAAAAAGGCAGAAAACCCGCATTAAAGCAGGCTAATAGTGTGATGCGCGTAAATGTCGCGAGTAGTTACCGTGCCGGGATGCCGGTACTTCCTCGCAAAACAGTAACGGACGCTTTCGGTAGCGTAAACGTGCGTTCGCGTGCATCGGGAACGATCGTTGCGAAGGGCGGGCCGTCGGGGTCCGCGTGACTATTTTCGCCGTCGTTTTTCCACACGTATTGTTCGCTGCCGAAAGTTGTAAACGAAACAGGTCCGGTAAATGTTTCCGATTTCCTGTGTGGCTTGTCGTCGAAGGCGATTCGAACGGTGTGCGGCGTGGTTTCGTCGCGATTGACGAGCAGGAGCGCCCATTGGCCGTCGGGACGGTGAACCGCATACGAGGTCACCAGCTGGTTGCCGTCGCTGTCTTCAATTTTGCTGGTTGTTGGGAACATATGGTGTACGCCGGAGTGGTGCTGCACCCAATCCAGGTTGATCACCCGGGCGCTGTAGTAGAGCGCCGTGTAGCCGAAGATGTTGTAGTCGGCGTCGGCAATGAAGTTGGACCACGTCGCCCAGCCAAGGCACGTGTTATGAAGCGCTTCGGGCTGGATCGGGGAATGGTAAAAGACGGCGCCGCCGCCCTCGAAGAACGATCCCACGTTGTCGGCGAGCCATAAGCCCGAGAAGATCGTGCTCATTGGTCCAGTGAGCGCAGCAGCCAAATGATCCTCCGTGATCATCAGAGGGACGTCTTTGGGTACGCCATCGTCTCGCCAGACCTGCAAAATATGTTTGGTAAGTTGCGGCTCCTGGTACAGCGACTTCCACGTGATGGTGCACGGTTCGAACGGATAGTGTTCGAACGAGACGAAGGCTAGGTCCTGCAAGTGGCCGTGCGATTTGAGATAGGCGACAAAGCGGCCCATCCATGACTTGCGGCCTTGCTCGTCGGGCCAGACCGTGATGTCTTCGTTGACGCCTTCGAAGATGGGGCCGCCGAGTTTCAGCTTGGGATCGACTTTGTGAATCGCCACAGACCATTGAATGTAGAGAGCACCGTAGTCTTCCGGTAACGCGTGCTTGCCGTCCGGTTCCTCGCCCAGCTCGATGCCAGCGATGGGATAGCCGCGCTTTTCGATGTAAGCGATTTGTGCCGCCGCATCGTCGGGAGTTCCGTACAGCATCGTGACGGGAATTCGGGCGGGTAGCCCGTTCGTAATGCCGCTGGTGTAAAAGAGATCGAAGCCGCTGTGCTGGCCCATGCCGCTCGAATTTACATCGTCGGCGGAATGCCACGGGTCGATCGAAGATGAGCAGTAGGCAAATTTTTGCTGCTCCGCGGCGTCTTGCGCCGCGCTCTTGAATTCATCGTTTGCGTCAACAGTGCCGAGTTCGATCTCCTTGATCGCATAGCCGACGCAGTTGCGAATGTCGCCGTCGCCGTGTTCGTCGCACGTGTTCGAAGACTCGGTCATCCAAACCCGAAAATATTGCGCAGTCACCGCTGTATTAGCGAGCTTCAGGGTTGCGGTGCCGCCAGTGGCGTTTTTCTGCGAGCCTGAATTGAACAATTTCCATTCGCCTTCCGGCCCCTTGTCGAATTCGAGCGGATCTTTGCCCACCCAATACTCGACGCGATAGGTCGTGGCGAACGGCGCCGCCCAAGCGATTCGAACGGCGTTGACTGGCTTTTGCGATTTCAGGTCGATCACGACCCACTGCGGGTGAAGCGCATCGCTTTCGCCGGTGAATTTCGAAGTGAGATACGGATTGCTTTTCCAGTAGGTGAGATTGGGTCCCGTGATCGGGCGATCGCCGCTGGTGGAGAATCCGCGATGAGGGAGCGCGTACGGAAGAATATAGCGGATCGGATCTTTCAATTCCGTGCTGCCGGTGAAATAGCCGCGCTTGCCGTTGGCATCGCTCCACGATCCGTTCTCGGTCCAGTGCCAGGCCGCCATGCGAAGTTCGGTGTTGTTGCGATAGCTGATCGGGCCCCCAACCGGCGCCCAGCGATTCCTGAATGATATGCGGTGTGTAGACTTTGTCGATGCTGGAGTGCGACAGCGCGTCGATCGAGCTTCCGAGCGCGACGTCGGGATCGAAGGAGTTGAGCTCGTGCCCGGGAGTTGTATCCACGTGAATTGTGGCGGGTTCGTCTTTCGACTGAGGCAGCGCCGCCGGTGCGCACATCAGCACGGTAGCGAACACTGTCGAAGTGAGCTTCAGTTTCATGACGATGTTCCTGCCGTTGCTGTAGCGATTTTGTTTGAATCGGGATTCACGAGAAACCATCCGATCGCGCCAACTCCGCAGAGCGCGGCCGCTACCATAAAAGACGCAGTCCAGCCGTAACGGGCAGCAATCCACGGCGTGAGCGATGCGGTTAGCGCGCCGCCCGCTTGCGCGCCCATATTCATGAAACCGGAAACGGATCCCGAAAAAAGGCCGCCGATGTCAGCGCTGACCGCCCAGAACGAACTCTGCGAGAAGTAAAGCGCTCCCGCTCCGCCCGCAAGAACGACGCTGGCGAGGCGCGCGTTGTCCACTTTCGAACCGAATGCAAGAAAAACGCCGGCGAGCGCGACCGCGACACCCGCGATGACGCAGCGCCCCATGCGATGCCCGGCGCGTCGCGTCGCAACGTCGCAGACCCAACCACCCAGCGGGCACGCGATCGCCATCGCGATGAACGGAAGCGTTCCGTAGAACGCGCTGGCTTTGAGATTGAGCCCGCGCACTTCACTGAGGTAGCGGTAGAACCACGCGAAGAAAATCCACGCGACGTAGCCGTAACAGAAGTAGCTCAGCGTTACGAGCCAGATGTTGATGTTGGAGAGGATCGCGCCCCAAGGCGGTGATTGCCTGACCGCGGGCTTCGTGGATTGAGATCCGAGCGTAAGACCCGCATTGATCGTTGCGAGTTCGCCTGCCGAAACACTCGGATGTTCTTCCGGTTTGTCGCGCGCCGCGATGTACCAGACGAGTCCCGCGGCGCAACCGATGAGAGCGCAAACCCAGAACGAAAAGCGCCAGCCATGATGCGACATCGTGTAAATGACGATGAAGGGCGAGAGTCCGGAGCCGACTCCAACGCCCGCGAAAATCCAGCCGTTGGCGACGCCGCGTTCCTGCGAGGGAATCCAGCGCGACACAAATTGATTCGAAGCGGGATACATGATCGCTTCGCCGATTCCGAGCAAAAAACGTACGCCGAGCAACGCCGCGAAGGGAGAGACGATCGACGTCGGTATCGCCGCGGTCAGCGCCGTGAAGACGCCCCACCAAAGGACGGACGTCGTCAGCACGCGACGCGGACCGAATCGATCGGCGAGCCACCCTGCGGGAGTTTGAAAAAGCGTGTAACCAATGAGCAGAGCCGTCGAAAGAAGTCCAAATTGAACGTTGGTGAGGTGATATTCGGCCGACAGCGCGCCGCCCGCGATCGAAAGATTGACTCGATCCAGAAACGCGACTGCGCTCAGCACAAATAGCCAGCCGATCAGCAGCCAGCGAACGCGACTCGATGATTCGGGCGTCATGCGGAATAAAAGCGAAACATGCTTGCCGTCGGTTTTGCGATGATGATTTCTCCGCCTCAAATATATTGAGGGTGAGGCGACCGGATTCGGCTCACCCTCAACGTAACCCTTACTTCTTTACGACTGCCGCGGTGCAGTTGATCTCAACAAGCGAATTGCCCGGAAGCGCCGCAACCGCGACGGTCGTGCGCGCTGGTCCGCCAGTCGGAAAATAAGTCTTGAAGACTTTGTTCATGCCCTCGAAATTTGCGATGTCCGTAAGAAAAACAGTGAGCTGGAGAATGCTGTCCATCGTTCCGCCCGCCGTTTCCACAACGTGCTTCACCTGCTCCATGACTTTCTTGATGTGCGTGTCGATGTCGCTCGGAAATTCGCTCTGGTCATGCGAGTGCGCGCCGATCCCGGCGATGTAGATCACGTCGTTGAAAGTAATGATCGGCGTGATGAATCCCTGGCCCGCCGGCTTGCCGTCATAATCCATCTTCTTGACGCCGCCACCGCTCGACTTCTTCGGCTCCGCGCCCGGTTCCGCTGCCGATGAAGACGCGGCGGCGAGGCCGAGCCCTGAGACGAGCGACGCAAAGCGTCCGGCAAACGCCCTGCGCGTGAATATATTCGTAAGCATGTGTGATTCTCCTTTTTCAGATTTGTCGCGAAACCTAAATTCAAACTCCTTGATCTCGAGTGCCTGGATCAGGGCAAAGCGAAACTAAAAATGTCGTTCCCCGCGGCGATTGCCACGTACTGCTTGCCCGCGACGGAATAGCTCATGGGCGAAGCGTGAATCGTCTGACCCATCGTGAAATACCAGAGTGGTTTCCCACTTGTAGTGTCTACTGCCTCCAGCGCCTGCGAAGTGTCGCCGAAGAAAACGAGTCCGGTGGCGGTTGCCAGCGTGCCGGCGCTGGAATCCTTCTCTCCGACGAGCGGGTATTCCCACACAAACTTATTGGTAGCGAGATCGTAGGCCAGCAGCTTTCGCAACGTTTTCACAGTGCGGCTGCGGCGGACACCCGTCGCGTAATAGGTACGCCCTTCGCCGAATTCTTCGGGCTTCAGAAAGAACGTGCCGCAATCCTCCAGCGCGAGGAAATACATGCGGTTGTGGTCGGGGTCGTAGGAAGGGGAATACCAATTGGTCGCGCCGACAAAGCTCGGGCAGACTTCAGTGCCTTCGACGCTTGGAATCTTTCCGGTGAGAATCGGCCGGCCTTTTTCGTCGATGCCTTTGGCCCAAGTGAGTTTGTCGGAGAATTGAATCGCGTTGAGAAAGGCGCCGTTGGTTCGATCGAGCACATAGAGAAAGCCGTTGCGGTTGGCCTGCACAAGCAATTTTCGAGGCTGCCCCTTGTAGTTGGCGTCTACGAGAACCGGAACCTCGGTGGCGTCGTAGTCGTAGAGATCGTGCGGCATAAATTGGAAATGCCACTTGAGTTTGCCGGTGTCGGGATCGATCGCAAGCACGCAATCCGTGTAGAGATCGTCGCCCGGACGCGGCCCACCGTCGAAGTCGGGCGCCGGATTGCTCGTACCCCAGAAAATCAAATTCAGCTCCGGATCGTAGGTGCCGGGCATCCACGTCGTACCGCCGCCGCGCAAATACATTTGACCGGGCCAGCTTTCGTTCCCAGGTTCGCCTGGGGCCGGAATTGTCCAAAAGCGCCACGCTTCTTTGCCGGTTTCGGCATCGAAAGCCACCACGAATCCGCGAACACCGTCGTCGCCTCCCGATGTGCCGACGATCACTTTGTCTTTCACAACGAGCGGCGCGCTCGTCGCTCCATAGTTCTTGTTGTCTTTCGGCGCGTACGCAACGTCCCACAGCAAGTGACCGCTACGCGCATCGAGACACAACAAATGCGCGTTATCGGTCTCCATAAAGAGTTTCGAATGCCACAGCCCGACTCCGCGATTGTGATGCGAAGACGCGTCGTCAATGAGCCCTTCCGTGATCGGACGCGAGTAGTGCCATAACATGCGTCCCGTGCGGGCGTCGAGCGCGTAGGCGTCATTCGCCGCCGTGACAAACATGACTCCGCCCGAAACGACCGGAGTCACTTCCATATCGCTGACGTCGCGGACGTGAAAAACCCATTGCGTTTTCAGATTAGCGACATTGCCCGGAGTGATTTGATTCAGGCGCGTGAATCGCTGGCCGGAGTAGTCGCCATGATAGGAAAGCCAGTTCTCGCCGGCTTTCGAAAGCATCGTTTGCGGAGTTACGTCGATCGACGTTGAAACCACGGCCGTCGATTGGTCATCGGGTCGCCCATTCGTTTTGATCGCGAGCAGTGTCATTGCAAATCCGCAGACCGCAAGCGCAAAGGCGATTCGGGCAGCTTTCGGCATTCGTTACGCCCGCCCACTCAGTTGGATTCGGAGTTTGTGCATTCGAACGTTGCTTGGGTTCCCGTTTGTTCCGAACTAGATCCGACCGAACTGCTTCACCGCTTCGACGATCGATTTGAGCTTTTCGATAGTCGCGTACATTGAATGTTCTTTGAAATCCATCTCACGAGCAAGTTTCAGCACTTCGACGGCGGACGCGCGAGGTATAGCCACAACTCCGTCATTGTCCGCGGCGATGATATCCCCGGCGTTGACCGGAACTCCGTCGCAGACTACTGGAACGTTCGAACCACCGAATCGATAGTGCCCAACCGAGGTCGAAGGCACGATACCCAGTCCAAAAACAGGGAAGCCGATCTTCTGGAGATAAGCCACATCGCGCACGCCGCCATCGATCACTGCGCCAGAGAAATTTCGCGCCGCCATCGCCGTCCCCATCAGCCCGCCCATTCCCGCGATGTCCGCCCCGTCTTCGACCTTCATGACGTAAACCGAATTCGTTGTACCCGCATCGATTGCTGCGAGCATTCCGCTGAGCGCGTTCGGATCCGTGTTTTCTTCTTTCTTCAGCAACACCGTCACCGCGAAACCCGCGAATTTTGCCGGAAAGATCGGTCGCATGTGGTGCGACATATAGGCGCGCTTGCCCGTGACTTTTTCCATCGCGTCCGATACAGACGCGACCTCGACGTGTCGATAACCATCCAGCAGGGAAGCGTCATCGGTCGAAACGGCAGTAGCTTGGCTCGCTCGAGC
Organism: uncultured Acidobacteriota bacterium; assembly: GCA_963785605.1. GTDB lineage: Bacteria > Acidobacteriota > Terriglobia > Acidiferrales > UBA7541 > Acidiferrum. Next base: position 974,158 of record CAWAWE010000002.1, read on the forward strand.
GACGCCATGTACCGCTGAGGGAACCACGGGTAGCAAAACAAAAGCCAGGAGGACTGTGCCTACAGCCACGCTGATCGCATAACGGGACATTCGAGTGCTCATCCATCTCTCTGGAAATATCTTGGGATTCGCGTGCATTGTCCGGAAAAATTTCCCGGAGCTTGACACGAAACCCTACTGTGCTATTAATTCGAATTAATTCTGGTTGTCAAGAGGCGAGTGCAGTCTGTAATTTTGCGTATCGGAAAAATTGCATCCATGACCCGTTACCAGCGAATGAAAACTTTTCTCAGCGCCCGCCGGCTCACGAATCGAAGCCCGAATCATTCGCATCGACTGCCCGTTTTCGAACGACTCGCACTCCTCACGATGACTGTCGCTCTTCTCGCGCTCGCTCTCAGCGTCAAAGGTACACCGGCCGCGCAACAGAACCCATCGCAAAATGAGCGCCCGATCGCCGAAGCCCGCCAAACATTCGAAAACCGCTGCGCGGCGTGTCATGGGCTCGATGGTCGAGGCGGCGAGCGCGCTCCCGACATCGCGACATCCCAGAAGACTCAGAATCGAACTGACGCCGCGATCACACAAATCATCTCGAATGGAATTCCAACCGGCGGCATGCCGTCTTTTAATAGCCTCGACGCGCCGACCATTCGTTCCCTCGTCAAATATCTCCGCGTCCTTCAAGGAAAGTCCGAAGCTGCTGCAATGCCGGGCAATCCAGCCAGCGGCAAAACCATCTTCTATGGAAATGCACGGTGCTCCGGGTGTCATCTCGCAGACGGCTCCGGCGGGTTTCTCGGTCCGGATCTGTCGATGTACGCGCGGCGACGTCCACCGGAAGAGATTCGCGATGCCATCACGAAACCCGCGACATTGCCGGGACTTGGCCGCAACGAAGTGACCGTCACTCCTCGCAACGGTCAGCCGATGACGGGAGTGTTGCGCAACGAAGATAATTTTTCGCTTCAGCTCCAGTCACCCGATGGTGCCTTTCACTCCGTGGTGAAATCCGACGTTGCATCGATCGCTCGGAACCCCAAGCCCCTCATGCCGACCGATTACGGCACCACGCTCAGTGCCACCGAGCTGAACGATTTGGTCAGTTTTCTGATGTCCACCGCGCAACAGAACAAAAACAGCGACGACAAACTTAACAATGAGCCACAGGATGAATCTGAATAAACCTCAGTCCCGCATTTATTTTCTTTCGATCGTCGCAATCTTGTTTTTGCTGATCCCGACGACTCTCACGGCCCAGGACAAGCCGAAGCGCGAATTCAAACTCGAAGCCGAGTCCCCCGCATTCTGGAAGCTGATCGCAAAGGACGCCAAGCTCGAAACCGTTGCAACGGGCTTCGGCTTTACCGAAGGCCCAGTCTGGGACAAGTCCGGTTTTGTCTACGTCAGCGACGAAGAGATCAACAAGATCTTCCGCGTCTACCCCGATGGCCACAAAGAAGAGCTGATCGCGCTAGGCGATCCCGACGGCAACACGTACGACCGGCAACTCCGCTTGATCGACACCGCAAGCGTTCTGCGCGCCATCATTCGAATTACGCCCGACGGCAAGTACACCGTCCTCGCCGACCATTTCGAAGGGAAGAAGCTCAACAGCCCGAACGACGTCGTCATCGGCCCCGACGGCGCGATCTATTTCACCGATCCGACCCTCGATCTCGTGAAGGGCGAGACGCAAGAAATTCCGTACCAAGGCGTCTATCGCCTCGACGACAGCGGCAAAGTCACGCTACTCACGAAAGATCTGACGCAACCAAACGGTTTGGCATTCTCACCCGACGGCAAACGCTTCTACGTCGACGACAGCGCCGAAAAGAATATCCGCGTCTACGACGTCCAGGCCGACGGCACGCTTACAAACGGCCGCATCTTCGGCGACGAAAAGGGAAATAAAGGCGAAGGCGTCCCCGACGGCATGCGCGTCGATCGAAAGGGAAATATTTTCGTAACGGGTCCGAAAGGGATATGGGTGTGGGATCCCCAAGGCCACCACCTCGGCACAATCGCGATGCCCGAACAGCCCGCCAATCTCGCCTGGGGAGGTCCGCACTACGACACGCTCTACATCACGGCAACCCACGGCGTCTACAAACTCCACACAAAAACCAGGGGCTTCGTCCCGTATCTATCTCACGGAAAATAGCTCCTGGAAGATCACGAGCCATCGACAGTCGTACTCACCGCGTAACCGGCCAGCGCCTCGGTGAAAAGCGACTGATTCCGCGCACCGCCACAATTTTCTTGCGCGGAAACTCCTCAATCCGTTGACCTACCTACCCGCTTCCTGTACGATTATTTCTGCAACAGGGCGCTTAGCTCAGCGGTTAGAGCGTTCGGCTTACACCCGAAAGGTCGAAGGTTCAAATCCTTCAGTGCCCACCAGTGACGATTTACCTTCAGTGGGGACGTAGTTCAGTTGGTTAGAACGCTGCCCTGTCACGGCAGAGGTCGCGAGTTCGAGTCTCGTCGTCCCCGCCATTCCTTCATCTCAGATCTCCGTTATTATTGCCGATCGTTGCCGTGTGCCTCGCAGTGCGTCCCGCTTCTATTGAGCGTCCGCCGATTCTTGATTCGTCGATGAACTCGTTTGCCAGTCCTGAGAAAGCCCCGTCTGGTGAATTCGTGCGTCCAAACCGATAGGGTGCAATCACGATCCACATAGATCTGGGGTGAGAAATGTGCGCGGGCTCAACCAATAAATCCGATCAGGACGTCCAGCAGATCCGCTCACTCATCGACCGATGGGCCGACGCCGTTCGAAGAGTAGACCTGCCAGCGATCCGCGCCGATCACGACGCGAATATACTGATGTTCGACGTCCCGCCGCCATTTTTATCCCGCGGCATCGACGCCTACATGGCTACGTGGCAGCTCTTTTTCTCGATGGCCCAAAAGCCGATCGCCTTCAATTTTGAAGACATTGAAATCACCGCCGGTACCGACGTCGCCTTCGCCACCGCTAAGGGAAGATGCATCAACATCGATCGCGCCGGAAAAAGGGAACCACTCGAATTCCGCCTGACGATGGGCCTCAAGAAAATTGACGACAAATGGCGCGTGATGCATGAGCACCATTCCCTCCCAGCCCTGGACTGACGGGCTGCTCGGCTCCGTTGAAATAGACCCTCGCACTGGCGTCCTCGCTGACGAACTATTCGATTGCGATCTGAATTTAGGCGGGAAGCCTGCGGATGATGCCATCTGCAATTCCAAAGGCTACCTCAATGGCGTAATCGGTTCCCGCAATCTTCCACGACGCAGTCTTGCCCACAATCGAAAAGTGAGAAGACCCTTACCACGCCGCCATACACAAGATTGTGACGCAATAGGGAAGCGGGACGCCGTTAGTACAAGCGGTAATCCGTCGCGAATTCCATGTAAAATTTCAGCGTGAACAACATCGAGTGGCTCCTCGACTCCGACCCCGCCATCGGTTGGCAAGCGATGCGCGATCTCACCGACGCCACGCCCGCGGTCGTCGCCGCCGAACGCGCTCGCGTCACTCCAGCGCCACATCAACATCACGCGACTAAAAGTCGTCGTGAAACGCCACCTCGCCCTTCACCGCGACCTGATACGCCGACACGCGCCGCTCAAAAAAATTCGTCAGCTCCTGCACATCCTGCAATTCCATAAACCCAAACGGATTCTTAGAGCCAAACACCGGCGCAATCCCCAACGCTTCCAGTCGCCGATCCGCCACATAACGCAAATACTCGAGCATGTCCTTCGCCGAAAGCCCGCCGACGCCAAGACTCAGCACATCCTCCGCAAACGCCATCTCGCAATCCACCGCATCCTTCAACATCTCCACCACGCGCTCTTCCATCCCTCGATCGAATAGCTCCGGCTCCTGCTGCCGCACCGTCCGAATCACCTCAAACGCAAACTGAATGTGCGCGCTTTCATCGCGAAACACCCAATTCGTCCCCGTCGCCAATCCATGCAGTAATCCGCGCGACCTCAAAAAATACACATACGCAAACGCCGCAAAGAAAAACAGCCCCTCGATGCAGCACGCAAAGCACACCAGATTCAGCAAAAAGTTCCGCCGCTCATCCAGCGTCGTAATCCGGTCCATCGCCTGAATCGAATCGATCCACTTGAAACAAAAATCCGCCTTGCGCCGAATCGAAGGCACCGTCTCCACTGCATCGAACGCCTGCTTCCGCTCGTCCGGATTCGCAATGTACGTATCCAGCAGCGTCAAATAAAACTCCACGTGCTGCGCCTCTTCAAACAATTGCCGCGACAAATACATCCGCGCCTCGGGCGAATTGATGTGCTTATACAGATTCAGCACCAAATTATTCCCCACGATCGAATCGCCCGTAGCAAAAAACGCCACCAGCCGATTGATCAAATGCTGCTCCGCCGGCGTCATCCTCTGCCGCAAATCACTCACGTCGGTAGAAAAATCCACCTCCTCCACCGTCCACGTATTCTTAATCGCCGCCTTATACTGCTCGTAAAACACCGGATACTTCATCGGCCTCAACGTCAAATCAAACCCCGGATCAAGAATCATTTCCTCTCCTTCTTTCCATCAATCTCATTCAGCTCTACGAATCCACGCGACGTGCTCTCACCGAACGCGGGTGCCGCACCCTAGGTTTATGAGGGTGCGGTTTGTAACGTGGAATCCCCCAAGTCAAAAATCCCCCGCGCCCGCCAGACTTCTAAGTCCTCCATCAACCCTAGTTGCACGCCTCGCACGAAGCCGGATTCTCCAGCGAGCAAGCAACCGCCTCACTCGCCGAAGTTGCAGCTGGAACCGAAACAGCCGTCGAAGCCGAAGCCGCCGAAACCGTAACCTTCGCAATCTCCGTCGCCGGCCGCGACCTCAAGTAGTACGTCGTCTTCAGCCCCTTCTTCCACGCATACATGTACATCGACGACATCTTCCCGATGTTCGGGCTCTGCACAAACAAGTTCAGCGATTGGCTCTGATCGATGAACGCCCCGCGCTCCGCCGCCATATCGATCAGCGACCTCATCGGAATCTCCCACGCCGTCCGATACACCGCACGAATCGCCTCCGGAATCTCGCCAATCCCCTGAATCGATCCATCCGAAATCTTCAGCCGGTTCCGCATCTCTTCATTCCACAAATTCAGCCGCTTCAACTCCGTAATCAGATACCGGTTCATCTGCAAAAAATCGCCCGACAACGTTTCACGCTTAAACAAATTCGAAACCTGCGGCTCGATGCACTCACAGCACCCGACAATCGACGCAATCGTCGCCGTCGGCGCAATCGCGATCAGCAGGGAATTGCGCAATCCCACCGATTTCACCCGCGCCCGCAAATCCTCCCATCGCAGCGCATTCCGCCGGACTGCACGCCCCACGCATCGAATTGCAACACTCCCTCCGCCGCTCGCGTCTCCGCGAACGCCGGATGCGCCCCATACTCCGCCGCCAGCCCGCACGACGTGCTCAGTGCGTGAAAATAAATCTCCTCCTGAATGCGCGCAGAAAGCGCGCGCGCCTCGGGCGCGTCGAACGGCAGCCGCAACATGAAAAACACATCCTGCAGCCCCATCAGCCCGAGCCCAACCGGCCGCCACTTCTTGTTCGAGTCCGCAGCCTGCCCAATCGGATAAAAATTAATATCAATCACGCGATCCAGAAACTTCACCGCCGTCCGCACCGTCTGCGCCAGCTTCTCGAAATCAAATCCATCCGCGCTCACGTGCTTCGCCAGATTGATCGACCCAAGATTGCAAACCGCCGTCTCCTGCTTCGAGCTCACCTCGGTGATTTCCGTGCACAAATTCGACAAGTGCACGACGTTCGTCGCCTTAGCCGTTTGATTCGACTTTAAATTGCACGCGTCTTTAAATGTCATCCAGCCGTTACCCGTCTCCGCGAGCACCTTCATCATCCGCGCGTACAATTCGCGCGCCTTCAGCTGCCGTGCAAAAAGCTTCTCGCCCTCGGCCTTCACGTAGGCCTTTTCGAACGCATCGCCAACCAAGTCGGGGAAGTGCGGCACCACCTTCGGATCAAACAGCGACCACATCTCGTCCGCCTCGACCCGCTTCATAAACAAATCCGGAATCCAGTTCGCCAAATTCAAGTTGTAAGTCCGCTGCGCGTTGTCCCCCGTGTTCTCGCGCAACTCCAGAAACTCTTCAATGTCCGCATGCCAGCTCTCCAAATAAACGCAGCACGCGCCCTTGCGCTTCCCGCCCTGATTCACCGCCGCCACCGACGAATCCAGCGTCTTCAGCCACGGCACAATCCCTTTGCTGTGCCCATTCGTCGCGCGAATTAACGACCCGCGCGCCCGCACGCGGTGATACGCCAGCCCGATCCCTCCTGCAAACTTCGACAGCAGCGCCACATCCTTGTACTTCTCGTAGATCGCTTCCAGATTGTCCTGCGGTGAATCCAGCAAATAGCACGACGACATCTGCGAATGCTTCGTCCCCGAATTAAAAAGCGTCGGCGAACTCGGCAAATAATCGTGCGCCGAAATCACTCGATAAAACTCCACCGCCTCCTGCACGTTGCGCGACAACCCGCAGCTCACGCGCAGAAAGAATTGCTGCGGCGTCTCCAGAACATCCCGCGTCTCTGGATGCCTCAACAAATACCGGTCATAGACCGTCCGCAATCCAAAATACTCAAAAAGCTCCGACCGCCGGTCGTCGATCGCATCGTTCAACTTGCGCGCGTTCTCCGAAACGAACAGCGCCAGATCTTTCGATACCAGCCCATGCTGCTTTCCCATCGCCACCGACTGCGAGAACGAATAGATATTCTGGTTCGCGACTTCCTTGGTGATGAATCCATCCAGCAATCGCGCCGCAAGCTTCGAGTACTCCGGTTCTTCCGCGATCAGCGAGGCCGCCGTCTGAATCGACAGCAAGTCCAACTCGCGCGTCGTCGCTCCGTGATACAAGCCGCCGATCGTTTTGCTCGCGATGCGTATCGAATCGACCGACTGCAATCCTTCCGAGCAGCGCTCGACCGCGCGCACGATCTTGTTCACATCGGCGGGCTCAAGGCTCCCGTTCCGTTTACGAACCTGCATTTGCGAATGAAGTGTTGCTGCTGGACCTGAAACACCCGATGAAGGAAATGTCGCAACGGAATCGCTGACACCGGCACGCGCGGGAGTCGCCATAACAAAAACCTTTTCCGCCAATACGCAAGGGAAGGCACACGAAGAGACAGCACGCGAATGCGTCGGATCGTCGCCAACCTCCCCGCGGAGGCTCGCTTTGAAATTCACGCCAGGATTGGCGTGGCTGCTGGCAGGTCTTCGGACTTACAGGCTCGCCCACTCAATCGAAAATACATCGCCTCGATCGAATGGCGTTTCTACTAACCCATCTTCCCGGCTTTTTGGAAAACCAGTGGTGCTTGGGTGTTCGTTCCTGCTTACCGCTGCGGGGCAGTTCCGGTCTTTCACCGGATTCCCTTTAACGTTCCCTGAGGAACGTCACCAGCAATCGCACCACAACATAAGGTGCCGTCTTAACCGTGTCAATCCAAATGTTGCGCTTTTTTAATCTAACGGAAAAAATCTGCGAGTCCCCATCAACCACTCGCATCAATAAGGCGTCGTCTTCCCGGACCCCGGCGGCAACGCATTGTCATCCTGAGCGAAGCGAAGGATCTCAGCCGTCAATCGTATCCCGGTCGATCCGCCGCGCGCCGCCCAAGCGTATTTTCAAATTTTCGAGGAAGAATCAAAAGAGCGCTGTCATCCTGAGCGCCGTCCGAAGGACGGCCGAAGGATCTCAACGTACACTCCAAGCACGATCGCGCCGCCGTCTACAACGACTGCCCCAACCTCTTCTCCAACCCCGCCCGATACGTCCTGCTAATCTTCGCTCTCGTCCCGCTCTTCATCACCACCTCAAACTCCCCATGCGAAATCGGCTCCAGCCTTAACACACTCTCGATATTCACAATCGCCGATCGATGCACCCTCACAAACCTCATCGGATCCAACTTCTTCGCCAAATCATTCAACGCCGCGCGATAAAGCACTTCCTTCGTCCCGACATGCAGCGTCACATAAACTCCCGCCGCCTCAATCCACTCCACATCCGTCACGCGAATAAACTGCGTCGTCCCCGCCGCCTTCACCACCAATCGATCGAGCCACTGCTCCCGATCCGGTTCGCGCGACACCATCTCCAGCACGCGCATCCCGAATTCCCGCATCCCGCGATCGTCCAGCCGCGCCTTCACACGCGCCATCGTCGCTTCAAATCGCTCGTCGCTAAAAGGCTTCAGCAAATAATCCAGTGCGTTCGCCTCAAACGCCCGAATCGCATGTTCGTCATACGCCGTTACAAAAACGGTGAGCGGCATCTCCGCCGCGCCAATTGCATCGACCACACCAAGACCATCCAATTCCGGCATCTGCACATCCAGAAAAAGTATGTCCGGCCGCGACGCGCGAATCATCTCCACCGCAATCGCGCCATTCTCCGCCTGTGAAATCGTCCCAACAGCCGCATCCTTGTGCAACAAATCCAACAACCGCTGTCGCGCCGGCAATTCATCGTCCGCAATCAACACTCGAATCGGTTCGACCTTCGGCGACGTCACGCGCGCTCCCCACCCACCGCCGTTTTTGTAGGGGCGGGGCTTGCTCCGCCCGGCGTCAACACGAGCACAGTTGCCACTCTCGAGAAGGCTTCGTAGCGTTGGAATCTACTACGCTTGCTCCCTGTCATTGCGCTCGTTCCGTCGCCACTCGAAAGGGAAGATCGACCTCAACTTCCGTCCCCCCGCCTTCGCGATTCCGAATCTCAAACCGGCTTCGCGCATCCGGATACAGCCCCGCAATCCGCTCCCGCGTCGCCGCCAATCCCAATCCCTCCGACTTCTTCAAATCCCACCCCGCCGGCAATCCCACGCCGTCATCCGCCACGCGAATCCTCACGCGTCCATCCACCCGCGCCGCGGAAATCTCCACCGTCCCGCCACCCGCCCGCCGCGAGACTCCGTGCCGAATCGCGTTCTCCACCAGCGGCTGCAAAAACAGCGACGGCACCCAAGCCGTCCGCGCTTCCGGCGTCACCGCCACCTCAATCTTCAAATGCTCGCCAAACCGAATCTTCTGAATCGCCACATAGTGCTCCAAAAACTCCATCTCCTCCGCCAGTGGCACTTCCTGCTTGTCCTTCGACTCCAGCGACAACCGCAACAAATCTCCGAGATGCTCAATCATCGCCCGCGCCAGCCGCGGATCACGCTCCACCTGCGACGAAATCGTATTCAGCGCATTAAAAAGAAAATGCGGATTCAACTGCATCCGCAGCACGTTCAATCGCGCTTCCGAAAATTGCCGCTCTAGCCGCTCACTGCGCAGTTCGCTCGAAACATAACTCTGGTTATACCGATACGCCTGCCACCCTCCCGCGATCACCCAATAAATCAGCAAGTTCCACAAAAACATTCCGCGCAGCGCATTCACAAATAAATGTGGATTCCGAATGGTCGACCAATCCTGAAGGCCGAACAAAGACAACATCACGGTGAACACATAAACGAACAGGGAAGTGAACAGCACGCTGAGCACAACATGCGCCGCAATCCGCCGCCGCAGTTGCATCGCCGAAAACGGCAACCGCGCATCCACAGCAATAATCCCAAACGCCAGCAGCCCCCACGACCACCACATCGCCAGCGCCGAAAGCAAAACCATCTTCGCCGGCCTCATCCCCCAATTCGGCAAAGCAAAAATCACCCCAATCGCAGTCCAAAGCACCACGGGGAACAAAATCCTCCCCGCCCACCGCCGTGCATTCGTCGTTTTGTGCTCGCTCATCTCGATGTCTTCACGTAGTTCTTGTAGGGGCGGGGCTTGCTCCGCCCGGCCGCTGCGTCTTGCCCCAATCTATCCTTCGCCACCCTATACCCGAGATCGCTCCCCAGATCGCGGGGTTTAAATTCAACCCCAGCCAAATCAATCGCGTCAGCCATTCGTGTACGGACGCAGCACCGCTGCGCCCCAGGCCCGCACGATCTCAACCCCAGAAAAATCTGATTTTTCCTTCTTTCTTTCCTCCCCGGGTTCTCTCCCCCCGATTCTTCTCTCCTTCAAACTAAAGACGCAACCACCCGGCTTTCCGTGTCCGGCAGATTGCGTCTCTAATTTTGATCTTCGCTGTCTTATCTCCCCGCCAACTTCACCCCCTCCACCGTCTCCAACCTCCACACCACCCCCAACCCATAAAAATTACTCGCCACCGCAATCGCCACTTCATTCCTCCCCGCATTCAACGGCAAATCAAACCCACCATTCGTCAACGCCAACCGCCCATCCGGATTCTTCCGCGCCGTCGCCGGCATATACAAATTCTTATCCGCATAAACCTGCTTGCCATTCACAAACACCCACGCCTCGCGCACCCACCCAAACGACGTATGAATCGTCTGCGCCTTGTCCGAATCGATCGTCGTCTTGATCCAAGCCATCGAACGCTTCGGCCGTTCCAGCGGCAACCCATATTCCCGCGTGATGTCGATGAATCCGCCCAACTCCGCCGTGATCGGCTTCCACTCCGCCGAAGCCGCCGGCATATCCCCATAACTCGGATCTTTTCCCGCAGGCAATTCCGACACCGCCGAAAGCTGCCAATCGCGAACGAGATGCGTATCGCCAGCCGTCGGGTCCGCCTCCGGCTTCCGGCGACAATCCTTCCGTCGCGCCCGGAATCACCACAAGATTCGCGAAATACCCTGGCCCCGACAATCCAACCGCCCCATCCGACGCATCGCCCTCAAGCCGGCCAACCTTCAACGTCGGCGTCGCGCTGTGATTCACGTACATGTTCATCCGCTTGCCCGAAATCACCAGCTTCACGTGATTCCATTCACCATCACGAATCGGCGCCGGCACCTGATACTGCGGAAAAACGTCCCACAACAAAATGCCGCGCGTCTCCGGCGCGTACTGCAAACAATCCGGCGCCTTGGCGCAGTCACCGTTCGGCCGAAAATAAAACATCTCGTACGTCTTCTCGTCCTTCCGACGAAACACCATCCCCGTGCCCATCACCATCGGCTGCACATCGAACTCGATCGTCCCGTCCTTCAACGTCACATCCTTCGCAATCGCCGTCCCACCCTGATGCAACGCGATCGCATCCATACCCTGAATCTTCTCGAACGCCCCCGATTCCGTCTGCCAATGCTCCGCCGTCATCGGCACCTTGATCGGCGCCTCGCTCGTAGCGCCGGCACCCTTGCCGGCGTTTTTTGCCATCGCCGTCTCGGTGCCTGCGAATGACGTAAATCCCGCGATAAGCAGCAGTGCCACCAACACAAAGCGACGCTTCGAACTCAAGTTGGACGTGGAAAGGGAACCAGCAGGATTTGAAATATCGGATTGAGGTCTAACGGAAGAGCTGGGTACAACAGTGTGGTCTCTCATGCGCGCAGCCTAGGCGCAGCACCAAACACCGTCACCAAATTTGTTCCCAACCGGACTCCGCCACAACAACCCGGCCCCACAGCGCACCTTCCCGACATTCCCATCGAGCCGGATTTTGGGTGCCGCACCCTTAGTTTTTAAAGGGTGCGGGGTTAGACTCAACCCCACCCATCCCTGACCAAGACTCACAGCTCCGGCTATTTCCTCTGTTATCTCGAACCCACCTCGCGCGTACAAGAAACATGCCCACACTCGACACCCAAATCCTCATCTCCGGCGCCGGCCCCACCGGCCTAACCCTCGCCTGCGACCTCGCCCGCCGCAAAACCCCTTTCCGCATCATCGACAAAGCCCCCGCACACTTCATCGGCTCAAAAGGAAAGGGCCTGCAACCGCGCAGCCTCGAAGTCTTCGACGACTTCGGCATCATCGACGACGTCCTCCGCACCGGCCAGTTCCACCTCCCCTTCCGCGCTTACGACGGCAAGCAAGTCCTCGGCGAGAAAGACCTGCACGATGGCCGTCACCCGACCCCCAGCACGCCCTATGCAAGCACTCTCGTCACTCCGCAGTGGCGAACCGAAGAACACCTCCGCAATCTCTTTCAAAAGCTAGGAGGCAATGTCGAGCTTTCCTCCGAACTGATTTCGCTGACGCAGGACGACGAAAGTGTCGTCGCGACAGTTCGCCGCGGCGATTCGACCGAACAGATCCGTTGCGCATTCCTCGTCGCATCCGACGGCGGCCGCAGTTTTGTCCGCCATCTCCTCAATGTTCCTTTCGAGGGCGAAACTTGGAAAGACGAGCGCATGTATGTCGGCGATGTCCGGCTGCGCGGCCTCGACCGCGATTTTTGGCACTCCTGGCCGAAACACCCCGACGGCTGGTTAGCGCTGTGTCCCTTGCCTTCGACCGACACCTACCAGCTCCAGGCACAGATTCCTCCCACCGAAGAGCAGGAACCGTCGCTCGAAATTTTCCGTCGAATCGTCCGCGAACGTACGCAGCGCGACGACATCGAACTCACCGAAGCGCCTTGGACGTCGCTCTATCGCGTCAATATCCGCATGGTTTCGCGCTATCGCACTGGCCGAATCTTCCTCGCGGGAGATGCCGCCCACGTTCATTCGCCCGCAGGCGGGCAGGGAATGAACACCGGCATTCAAGATGCCTACAATCTGGGCTGGAAGCTGGAACGGGTGCTCAAGGGCGCCCCGGACTCCTTGCTCGACACCTACGAAGAAGAGCGACTTCCCGTCGCAGCGTCCGTCCTGGGCTACAGCACAAAACTCCACAAAGTGATTTCCGCGACCGACGAAAATCAGCGCCGCGACGCTATCGGTCTTCAGCTGGGAATTTCGTACAAGGAAATGTTGCTGAGCCAGCAGTCCGCTGATACCCAGTTAAAACTCTCCGCGGGTGACCGCGCCCCCGACGCTCCCGGCGAAGACTCGAACGGCAAGCCGGTCCGTCTTTTCGATCTCTTCCGCGGCCCCCATTTAACACTTCTCCGCCTGGATCCTTCCGACGCCGCAACCACAGCCGTAAATTCCAGCGATATCAAACAAGTGAGTGTCTACAAATCCCGCCCCGCCGGAAATCCGCCCGCCGGCTCAACCGTCTTTGTCGATTCGGTCGGTCATTTTGCCAACGCCTACGGAGGCGCTCCCGACGAATTCATCCTGATCCGTCCCGACGGCTACATCGCCTGGATTGGCCCCAAGTCTTCGTTGCCCGACCTCCGAACCTACATGACCAGCCGCCTGGGCTTAGCTGCGTAATTTCGACCGAAACTAAAATTGATCCGCGAGTCTGTCGCGCGTGATGTCACCGCGCACGAACCGCGAGCACCTCCACAGTGCAAAAATCTTTCGAACCATACCCCCTCGCAACTTCCTCAATCCAAACAGGTTGCGCAGTCCCATTTCCGAACGTCCGTAACCTAAACAATCCACAACCGTTTACACACACATGCAAAAACATACGGGGGTATGGGGTACCCCCCTTCGAATTTCAATTTTCAGGAATTCCCGATTCGGGAACAACTGCTGAGGACATTCTGGGTGGCCTACCCTTTGTATCTTTTGCGAAGGGTGGACTCTGCGTGAGGTTCGCCGCCGACAACTAGTGCTGAGGGCGCCGTTCTTCCGGCGCTGTCGCAATTCCCAGCCGCCGCAGCTCATCCACGTAATACTTGCGATAGAGCACGTCCCACTCTTCGCTGCCTTCCAAAATTTCTTTCTTCTGCGACGTGATCTTCTTGCGCACTTCCGCGTCGGCCTTTTCTTCTTCGCGCAAAGTCGCCGTCAAAATCGCCACAACCTGCTGCCGAATCGTGTCGCGATCCTCGATAAATTCCACTTCATTGCTGGACACAAGCACTTCCGTAATCTGATGGGAAAGTTTAATAATTTTTTCGCGGCTGAGTCGCATGTGGTAGATGTCGGCGATCAGCGCAAAACAAGTTTGCGGTCGCGAGCGAGCTGTCCTTTCACCTTTTTGTACATTTCCTGGTACGAGACGTTCGCCTTGCGCATTTCATCCTGATGCTGCGTCAAAATCTCACGCACTTCATCGTTGAGGCGATCCTCAATCGTAATCTCTTCCATCATCTTCGCGCGCACGCGCGGAATCACCGCTTCCGCCGCTTTCGTTTCAATCTGATTTCCTTCAATGAGGCGCTTCACAACCTCTGAAGCCATGTGGGCGACGTAGTCCCGGTTAATGAGCATTCCGACCGATATCCTTCCGAAAAATGCGAGGCGTTCAGTTTACTGGCAGCACCCAAAGAGTGCAACTCGCCTCGTCAACTGGAATTTCGCGTAAACGGCAGTCCGGCATGCTCTTAACTAGCACAGTCGCCGGTGGTCTGGGCGGCGGAGGGCCGTGGGAGATGCGTCAATTCCAGATACGATTGCGATTTCGCGAGCGAAACCTGGCAGCTTCAGGTAACGTCACTTATTCAGGTCGTAACGGTTCCGGCTTGGGAATCAAGACTGGACCCGCGATGCAACGTGTCACATTCGTGCCCAAGGCGTCGAACGATCAAGCGTGAGCCCTTCAGGAGAGCTGCGATGAAGCTGGGTCTCGTGTGTCTGGGCGTTTTTTCTTTTGGCCTGCTTGCGAACTTCGCGGTTCGGGCGCAAGCGCCGCAATCCTCGTCCGCGCAGCAGCCTCCCGGCAACACCGCGATTAAAGTGACTTCGACCTTAGTGTTTCTCGACGTCACGGTGCTCGACAAGAAGGGCCGCCCAGTTACAAGCGGGCTGACGAAGGACGACTTCACCATCACGGAAGACAAAACGCCGCAAACCATCTTTTCATTTGAAGCGCCGGAGATGCACTCCGGAAAAGCTTCGGGGAACGGGGAAAACCCAAACGGAAAAGCCCCGGTGACCATCCTCGTGCTGGACCAGCTGAATTCTCGCTTCGAGGATTTCGCATACATCCGCTACGAAGTTGCGCAGTTCTTAAAGTCGCAGCCGGCGAGATTGTCGTCGCCGACGGAACTCTTAATCGTCGGAAATAAATCGCTCGAGATGCTGCAAAGCTACACGCGAAGTAAAGCCGAATTGCTCGACGCTCTGGCGCACGCTCCCACGGCGCTGCCGTACAAGAACATCGGGTCGTTTGACGCGGAGCGGTTCGTGCAGTCGCTCGCAGCGCTCGACCAGATCGCGTTGCAGAATCGAGGAGTGCCCGGCCGCAAGAATATCGTGTGGATGGGCCGCGGTGGCCCCAACCTAGTCCTGGACCCGGTTTCGCTGTCGGAAAAAGCGATCGACGCGCTCAAGAATTATCAGCATGCGACGACGAATATGATGGTGGACTCGCGCATCAGCTTGTTTGTGATTTTCCCCGGCTTGCGCACAGAAACGAACGTAATCGCGCCGATTACCGCGATGCAAGCGCTCCTGAGCATCGGTGACGATCCATTTTCCGGGGACATCAACTTCGGAGTCTTCGCGAACGAAACGGGTGGCAAAGTCTTCTACAACCGCAACGATTTGAAGGGCGCTATCGGAGAGTCGAAGGAATGGGGCTCGAAGTTCTACACGCTGACCTATCAACCGACTAGCGTGAACCAAAACGGAGAATTTCGCCGCATTCGCGTCACGCTGAAAAATCCAAGCCTTCAAGTGGTTACAAAAGCCGGTTACTACGCGCCCGACGCGCATGCGCCAATCGATCCGCGACAGCAGAAGATGTTACGCCTCGCGGAAGCGACTCAATCGACGATTCCATTCGACGCGTTGAGTCTGAGCCTGTCGGACGTCGTGAGGCATCCCGATTCGCGGAGCGCCGAATTTAAAGTGGCGCTGAAGTCTGCGAATCTCGCATTTCAGCCCGCGGAAAATGGAACGAGCACGGCTCCACTGATCGTCGCGGTGGCAAGCCTCGATCAATTCGGAAATATTCTGGCGTCGCGAACACAGGGAGTGACGCTGGTGTCGCATTCGCAGAATCCTTCGCAGTTGCCGGACGTCGTGTCGCGATTTCCACTGACCGTTCCGGTGCCGAAGAAAACGCGCAGGGTGCGCGTAACGATTCAGCTCGACGATGACAGCGGGCGAATCGGCTCGGCGGAATTGGGGCGCGCATTGATCGATGCGGCTCCGGAGTCAGAGACTCCGCGGCCACAGGCGCGGCAGCATCCGCTACATCCCGCAATTGGTGAGAACAGCTTACTGCCTCATTGAGGGAAACAACGCCGCAGCAGACTCCTCAAATATGTGCGAGCTCAAAAGAAAAGGGCGGCCGAGTTGGCCGCCCTTGGGATTTTGGTTGTGCGCCGTGATTACTGAGAATCGGGGCGGCGCTTCAGTGTCGGACGATCGTCGTCCGGGTTGGCGTTGGGATCCTGCTGCTGGGTGCCCTTTTGTTGCTGCTCGGTACGCGTGCGCAGGCTCGGCTTGCCGGGCTGATTGTCCTGCACCTTGCGCGCGAACATGATGTTGCGCAGCCGCGCTTTCACCGTATCGAACTCCGACGTGGTGACGATGTATTCCGGCTTGTTCGGCAGAATGCGCGCGATTTCTTTTTGCGACGCTTCAATGCGATCCGGAGTCGGCGGATGCGTCGAAAACACCTTCGGGATCGTGCCCGGGCGGCGCTTGTCGTCGGCCTGAATGCGCTCAAAGAACGTCACGAAGGCGTTCGGGTCGTAACCCGCCTTATACATATATTGCAGGCCGAGGAAGTCGGCTTCGCGCTCGGAGTCGCGGCTGAACTTCAAATAGGTCAGCGGAATCGCGATGTTCAACCCTTCATAAAGGCCATATCCAGCCCAACCCGCGGGACCCAGCAGCATCAGCGGAATCGTCGCGAGCTGCATCATCTCGCCCTTGGTGGCGTTCTTGGTGCCGTGACGCGCGGTCACGTGCGAAATCTCGTGCGCCATCACGCCGGCCAACTCCGCCTCTTCCTGCGCGCGCAAAATCAGTCCGCTGTTGACGTAGAAAAAGCCGCCGGGCAGCGCAAACGCGTTTACTTCGTCGGAATCGATAACCTTAATGGTGAAGGGAACTCGTGCATCGGAATTGCGAACCAGGTTTTGGCCGACGCGGTTTACGTACTCAGTAACGACTGGGTCGTCGATCAGCTTCGAAGAGCGCTCGACTTCCTGCGCCAAGCCCTTGCCGAGAGCAATTTCTTTCTCGATCGAATAGAAGTTGATGCCTTTGCCGACATTGCGATTGCCGATGGCGTCGACATCTTCTTTGGTGTTTTTGGGATCGACGGTATCTTTTTGCTCGACAGGCTTATCCTGCGACTTCTGGGTACCTTCGGAGGGAGGCGGTGCCTTGGTGGGATCCGCCGTCGGCGGGGGACTCTGTGCCCAGGCAACACTCGCTGCCAATGCGGTCAGAGCCGTTAATCTCGTGGCTTGCCGGAGAATTGATGCCATATTTCCACCTCCGCCAGCCGGTAGTATACACCCCAAATGCGCCGGTTGGCCTACTAACCCTACGTAGCTACGATGTCAGCTTCAGTATACGGGTTTCCTGCCCACGTGGACTTTTGTTATTTCTTTGCCTCGAACCGGGCTCCGAAGCGAAATTGAAGCTTTGGGCCGATCGGGCGACCTATTTCAGGAAGCCTTCGAGCTGGAGCCAGTCGGCGAAGCGGTCGATCCAGTGGTCGGTGGGGATGTTGTGTTGGCGCATGCCGAAGCCGTGGCCGCCTTTGGCGTACATGTGGAGCTCGGCGGATTTGTGGGCGTCGACCCATTTTTGATAGAGCGCTACGCTTTCTGGAGCGAGACCGAGATTGTCGTCGGTGGCGGCGGCGATGAAGATTGGCGGCGCGTCATCTGGGACGGGGTAGTCTTTAAACATCGATGCGGCTGCGTAGATCGGGGCGACGAAGGCTGGTTTGCCTTCGGGGGCGTAGCGTAGAGATGCTCCTGCTGCGACCGTTCCGCCGGCGGAGAAGCCGATGATGCCGACCTGATTGGGGTTCACGCCGTACTCCGCGGCGTGTTGCTTTACGTAGATCATCGCGGCGCGTCCGTCCGCAACGGACAGCGGAATGACCTTGCCGATGGTGTCGCGAAACTTCTCGTGATCTTTAAATAGTTCTGCGAACTCCTGCGTAGCATCCTCGCCTGTGTGCGCCAGGCGATACTTCAGCACGAAAGTCGTTACGCCCCGCTCGGTGAGATATTTCGCGACGTCGGTGCCTTCGCTGGTGATCGATAGCGCCATGAAGCCGCCGCCGGGGCAGATGACCGCGGCTGTGCCGTTCTTCTTTTCTGGCGACGGCTTGAAGACGGTCAGCGACGGCTTGGTGACGTTGCTGACGACTTCCGTGTTCCAGAGCTTCGAGAAGTATGCCTTCTCGGGATAGGTTTCAGGCGTTGAGCCCGGCGGCGTGCCGGGATAGAGGGGAATTACTTCCTGGGCGGCGGCGCAGGATGCTAAAAGTAGAAAAGCGCACAGTGTTCGAATCGCGATGGATTTCATGGCGCCCGAGTCTAGCAGAGACACTAAAGTTGGAGTAGGTGACTGCGATTTTGCAGATCAACGAAAGTGGTCCGCGAGCATGATCGCGGTGCTGCTCTCGTCGACTTGCGCATACAGAAGGAAAGCGCCGTCTGGCGAAAAGGAAAATCCTTCCGCTAGGGGCAACGAATTCTCGAAAACTTGCCGGCTTTTCCCTGTGGCGAAATCGAAGTAGAAGAGAGATTTCGGCGCCTCCGTCGGAACAAAATAGATGCCAGCGCCGGCAATGAGCCACTGATTTGCACTGCTGACCGGAGGCAATCCCTCAACCGTTTCGGATGAGCCATCTTTGAGCGAAAGGGCTACTAATGCGGTGTTCGTATGGCGCGACGCATAGTACAACATGGTTCCGTCAGGCGATTCCTGGGGGTTCATGCCGTCGCGGCCGGTACGAAGCGGTGTGCGCCTCACCACCCGTTGCGGAGCAGCGATAGATTTTTTGACCGAGTGCTTCGAACGAAGTGAAGTAAATAAATTTTCCGTCATGAGACCAGCTCGGTAAGGCGACGTCTCGGACGTTGGTTTCGATCCTGCGAGGCACCCCCTCGGCCACGTCGACGATGAAAATTTCCTGGCGATCTACGCCATCGCGACCAACTTGGTGAGTTCCGAAGGCGATTTTTTTGCCGTCGGGAGACCAGTGCGGGCGCGTCACGTAACCCTTGAGGTCGGAGAGCCTCAGCAAATTGTCGCCATCTGCGTCGCTTACCCAAATCTCGCGACTGCCTCCGCGGCTTGAAGCGAAAGCGATGCGCTGTCCGTCGGGAGAGTACTGCGGATCATCTTGTTCGCGGGTCGTTGAGGAAAGAACTACCGCGGGCGATGACGGACGAGAAAGATCTCTTCTGTAAATATTGACTCGGCCGGAACCAGAAGCGTAAGCCAGACGCTCGCCCACGGGCGAGATCGTTGGCCGCTCCGAACTGGGTGCGAAACTCAGGCGACGCAAAGTTCCATCGCGCAGCACGGCTTTGTCGAGCACGGGGCCGTCGTTGGCCGCGTGTGCGAAGACGAGTCCCGAGTCATCTGTCGTCCAGGCAATACCAACAGCTGGGCCTGCGAAAGAGGTGACGCGCGAAGGCTGCCAGTGCGAAACGAGCGCCGTATCGACCTCCACATCCACCATGCTGTGTACGCACATGTAGGCCAGCCGGTCACCGCGATGTGAGAATGTCGGGACAGCTTCATGCATGCACGACGGATTATGGGGAAGAGGCATGACCTCGAGCGTTTCCGGCGACAAGAGAAACATTCGATTGCCGGCCTGGCCTGGCACAGCGTCAGCGAAGGCGATCCATTTTCCGTCGGGTGACCAACTGATCGGTGTCGCTGTTTCGTATGGCGCGTGGGTTCCATGCAGCTTTCGTTCGGGCCCGCCGAGAGCGGAGACGACGTAAAGGCCTGTGGCGTCGCCCGCGATGCGGTGAAAGGCGATCTGCGTACCGTCGGGCGACCACACGGGATGAATCCAGTGAGACGGATGGTTAGTCAGCCGCAGCGTCTTTTCGTTGCCGAGGCTTTTAACGTACAGATCGTAGCCCGACGAGGCGGGCCCTGGACCGCCGTCCCATCCGAAAGCGATGCGCGAACCGTCGGGTGAAAAGGCCGGGGCGTTTTCGTTGCCTGGGAGCGTGCTGAAAGGACTCACTTGAACATCGGCGAAGGAGTCCGAGTGCATCGACTCGTAGGGGTAGAAACGATAAGCGACCGACGCCACCAGCGCGGCAGCAACGAAGACAGCGGCCATGCTTGCGGCACGGCGGAATGACGATTTTGCCGGAGTTTGTGATTGCTCTCCGGCGTTGAAGTTCCTTGAATCGTCGGTGCCTGGACGGGGCAGAGCGAGCGGGGCGACAGCGACGCCCAACGGATCGATGGTGAGCTTGCCGATGAACCGGTAACCGCGCCGGGGGATCGTTTCTACGAACCTCGGATTTTCCGCGGAATCTTCGAGCGCTTCGCGGATCTTGTTGACCGCGGTGCCGAGGCTATGGTCGAACTCGACGAAGGTGTCGGAATTCCATAGCGCGCGGCAAACCTCTTCGCGCGTAATCAGCTCACCCGGCCGTTGCAACATCATCTCGAGCATGCGAAATGGCTGAGGCTGCAACCGAATGCGGCGGCCGTTCTTGAGGAGGCGACCCGAAGTCAAATCGACTTCGAAACGATCGAACGCGAGATAACCGGGGCTTGATTTATGGATTTCCATCGGATGATCACTGTGGATTGACGGGGAAAGTAGCAATTTACGATGTAACAGTCAATCAAACAAGATGACGTAGCGCTATCATCCCCATTCTTTTCAGAAGCTTGTACGTTGAAGTGGTATTGAAGCGAAATTGACTCTCCCTGCATTGCTCTCATTTTTCGATTCCCTCAGAGTGCCGTCATCTCGACGGACCACTTGTCCTTTGGCTGCGAGAAAAGCTCTGCTTCGAAATCTAGGAGACAAAATGACATTCGAACTTTCTTCAGGGGGCGGTTGTGTTTTGCGAAAGTGGCCGACGGTGAGGCTGATTGCGCTGGTCGGCGCTGCATTTGCATTTGGCGGTTCCACGATGGCGCAGGCTCCGCCAGTACCGCCGGGCGGGACTGTGGTTGCGGCCGGTTTGCAAGGTCCGCGGGGTCTGACGTTTGGCCCAGACGGCCTTTTGTATATCGCGGAGGCAGGAACGGGCGGAACCCAGCCAGTTCCCGCAGGATGCCCCAATGTGGTGAATCCGGTCGGGCCTTATCACGGCGGCTTGACGGCGCGCGTCTCGCGGATCGAATCCGACGGAACGAGGACAACGGTCATCGGCAATCTGCCATCGTCCATCAGCAATCTGCCTTCGGGTGATACAGAAGGCGTGGCGGACGTGGCATTCGTCGATGGGCAACTCTACGCGGTGACTGCGGGCGGTGGTTGCTCGCACGGCAATCCGAATTTTCCGAATTCGGTGATCCGCGTTGACGTGAAGCATGGCACCGGGCAAATCATCGCAAACCTCAGTAAATTCTTCTTCGCGAATCCGGTTGCGCATCCGAACGACGGGCCGACTGGAGACTTCGAGCCTGACGGTGTGCCCTATCACATGCGCGAGTTTCAGGGCGACTTGATCGTGATGGAGCCCAACCACGGAAGAATCCTACGCATCAGCACCGGCGGGCGGGGGCCGGCGATCGAGCAAATCAGCGACCTTTCGGCGCCCATCGGGCATTTCGTGCCGACGAGCGTTGCCGAGCGCGACAATCGCTTCTATGTCGGCAACCTTGGATTTTTCCCGATCGTCGTCGGATCGTCGAAGCTCTACCAGGTGACTCACGACGGGTTCGTGATCGACTACTGGGAAGGTTTCACGACGGTCGTGGACACGCACGTGGACAGCAAGGGGCGTATCTACGTTCTGGAGCTGTCTAGTGCGGCCGGCAATCCGGGGCTTGGAAATGGCCGGGTTCTTCGGATCACGGGCAAATTGGTTGAAGAGGTCGTCAGCGGACTCGACGTGCCGACGGCGATGGCCCTGGACTGCCACGACGACATCTACGTGAGCGATCTGGGAGCGGCGCCTCCGGGAGCGGGGCGTATTTTGCGGTTCGACAATCCAGTTTCCGGCACCGTGATCAACACCATTCAAGTGCGTAAGCCGGCGCCGTTGAAAAACGGGAACGACTGACGATTCACGACTGGCCGCGGAAGGGAATGGTTTCGGCTAGGTTTAGCCGGGGCCATTCCTGCACCGCTCATCGCCAAACGATGCCGCTTTACCGAAGCGGGCTTGCCGCTTAGAGCGAACGCGCTTCGGGGTGCATGTGCGCAGTGCGCGGATTCGCATATCATGTTGCGCACATGGCATCCCACAACACGCGGCTCATTCGGCTGATCGGTCTGTTCAAGCTGTTCAAAGGAATCTTGCTCATCGTGGTGGGCGTCGGCGCGCTCAAGATGATTCACAGCGATATGACCGACGTGGCGTTGAGGATCGTCACGAAGCTGGGTCTCGACCCGGGAGGTCGCTACGTCGGCAAGTTGTTGCTCGGAGCTGCCAATCTCACGCCCGACAAAATCCGCGACCTCGGGGTCGGGAGCTTCGTCTACGCGGCGCTCTTTCTTACTGAGGGCATCGGCCTGTCGATGGCGAAACGCTGGGCCGAATGGTTCAGCGTGATTATTACTAGCTCGCTCGTGCCGTTCGAAATTTACGAGATTCATCGACATCCAACCCTATTGAAATTCGGAGCGTTGCTGGTCAATCTCGCGGTCGTGGCCTATCTCGTCTATCGCATCCGCACCGACGACGCAGCGCGCAGAGAAGTCTCGAAACAATAGAGTTTTCGCCATCTAGCGAAAGCCGTTAACGGTTGACAGTCCGGCTTAACGTCTCTACATTCAGTGCTTACACATGCCCGTCTCGAAAATTCAGATAGGACAGCTCTGGAAGAAGGACGACACCTCGGACACGTATCTGGTGACGCGTGTCTACAGCGAAGCGCTGAGCACCATGGTGGTGCTGCGCAAGTCGGGGGCCGAGAATGACCCGCTGATTCGCGTGAAAGTGGGTCGGACACCCAACGGGCAGACGCTGCCCGGATTTTCGCCTGCGCAGGAAGATGAACGGATGTAGTCGCGCTGTATGGCCTTGGAATTGGTAGCGCCGGCATCTTGCCGGCGTTTTTGTTTTAGTCCTGCGCCGGCTGGGATTGCGATGTGGGCAGCGCCGGGCGGAGTGAACCCCGCCCCTACAAGGGCGCGGATGATGCGATTAGACCGAGCGGACTGGCATCTCGACGATGTCGTCGATCTTGATCAGCTCTTTGATCAAAAAGGGCTCGCCGTATTGAACGTCGATCATGTGGCCGTAATAGCGGGCGAGGCGATTCATCTCATCCTCGAGCTGCTCGAGTCCTAGATACACTTTGCTCTTGGCTTCGCCTTTTCTCGGGCGGAACTGCGAGCCGTACGACAAGATTGCTTTGCGGCGCTGCTCGTAGTGCGGCGTGATGTCCACGACAAACGACGGCCGGAGATGTTGGGCGAACGCCGTCGAATACAAAATCTTGTGCGGGCGATAAGCCTCGCCGAGCGCTGGCAGATTTTTCAATCCCGCCAGAAAGCATCCCTCGTAGCCGAGCGTTGAAGCGTTGTAGTGATCGGGATGCCGCGCCTCCCAATAGGGGATGATGACCGTGCGCGGTCGGAGTTCGCGGATTTTTTCGGCCAGCTTTAACTTGTGTTGACGGCTCGCCTGCACATCGGAATCGGGCACGCCGAGAATGCCGCGATAGCTCAGGCCCATCAATTTCGCCGCCGCCGCCGCTTCCTTCGCGCGGGTTTCGACCGTCCCCCGCGTTCCCATCTCGCCGGCGGTGAGATCGAGCACGCCGGTCTTGTATCCGCGCTTGGCCATCTTGATCAGCGTCCCGCCGCAGGTAAGTTCAACGTCATCGGGATGCGCGGCGATCGCCAGGACATCCAAGTTCATCGAAGCATCTTCATTTTTCGTTGGCATAAAATAAATTCTAGCAGCTTCGCGTTTGCCGTGCTTTTGCGGCGCCACCATACCCGCCACGCCTGCATGACATTTCAAGTGTGCTAACGTTTCTGTTCGATGGAAACGCAACTCCTCAATCATGTCGCCCTTGTCACCGGCTCAGGCAAACGCCTCGGGCGCGAAGTCGCGCTCGGACTCGCGCAGCGCGGCGCCGATGTTGTCATTCACTATCGATCGTCGGCAGACGATGCGCGCAAAGTCGTCGCCGAAATCGAAAAACTCGGCCGGCGATCGATCGCGCTGCAAGCCGACCTCGACGACCTCTCACAAATTCACGCGCTGTTCGAAAAAATCGCGGCGCAACTCGGCCGCCTCGATATCTTGGTCAACAGCGCCGCCAGCTTCGTCCAAACCGAATTCGCCAAGACCACGGGAAAAGAGTGGAGTGAATCGCTCGACACCAATCTCAAGGCACCGTTCTTCTGCTCGCAGGCCGCTGCGCCGCTTCTGAAGAAAACAAACGGCTGCATCGTCAACTTCGCCGATGTCGGTGGCATCCTCGGCTGGACCGGCTACATCCCCCATTCCATTTCCAAAGCCGGCGTCATCATGCTCACACGTTGCCTCGCGAAAGAACTGGCGCCCGAAGTCCGCGTCAACGCCATCGCCCCCGGCACCATCACATTGCCCGACGACGCCCCCGAGCTCGAAGCCAATTTCATCAAGCAAGCCCCGCTGAAACGCAGCGGCCGCCCGGCGGACATCATCGATGCGGTCGCCTATCTCGCCACCGCAAAGTTCGTCACCGGCCACACGTTAGTCATCGATGGGGGACGTATTCTCTAGCCAACGCACACGCGCCGCCCAAAACCCGCAGCGATCGTCCGATCGCCAGTGCGAAACATTTTGGAAATCTATCCTTCGATCGCGGGATGCACACTTGCGCTCCCCGGTGTATTCTATTGTCCTTATAGCGAGCATAAATTTCGCGCGCCGTGTATGCGCGCTACCTGGAAGACGAAAGGGACCCGCCGAGAGTTATGGAACACGACACACACGTAATGCCTCATAACATGGACGAATACGAGGTTGCCGAGTGGCTCGAATCCCTCGATTCGGTGCTCGAATCCAGCGGCCCCGAAGTCGCTGTTGAAATCCTCGAACGTCTCCGCGTCCACGCCAAAGTCGCCGGTCTGAATCTCCCGTTCACCGCGAACACGCCTTACGTCAATACGATTCCCGCACGGCTCGAAGCGCCGTTCCCCGGCGATCAGGAACTCGAGCGCCGCATCAAGAGCCTCATTCGCTGGAACGCCATCGCGATGGTCGTGCGCGCCAATCGCATGGAGCACAACATCGGCGGCCACATCTCTACTTACGCCTCCGCCGCGACGCTCTACGAAGTTGGCTTCAACCATTTCTTCCGCGCCCGCAGCGAGCAGTTCGAAGGCGACACGATCTATTTCCAGGGACACGCCGCGCCCGGCATTTATTCGCGCGCCTTCCTTGAAGGCCGGCTATCCACGCAAAAGCTCGAAAACTTCCGTCGCGAACTGAAGCCCGGCGGCGGCCTGAGTTCGTACCCACATCCATGGCTGATGCCCGACTTCTGGGAGTATCCGACGGTCTCGATGGGCCTCGGCCCGTTGATGTCGATCTATCAAGCGCGCTACGCCCGCTATCTCGAAAATCGCGGCCTCAAGCCGAAGACCGACGCAAAAGTTTGGGCATTTCTCGGCGACGGTGAAACCGACGAGCCGGAATCGCTCGGCGCGATCACGCTTGCCTCGCGCGAAAAGCTCGACAATTTGATTTTCGTCATCAACTGCAACTTGCAACGCCTCGACGGTCCCGTTCGCGGCAACGGCCAGATCATTCAGGAACTCGAGTCCGCTTTCCGCGGCGCACGCTGGAACGTCATCAAGGTTCTCTGGGGCACCGAGTGGGATTCTATCCTCGCGCGCGACACCGAAGGTCTGCTCGTCAAGCGCATGGGTGAACTTGTTGACGGCGAGTACCAAAAGCTCGTCGTCGAGTCCGGCGCTTACGTGCGCCAGCATTTCTTCGGCACCGATCCGCGGCTGCTCAAACTCGTCGAGCCACTGAGCGACGAAGAGCTCCGCCGCCTGCGTTTGGGCGGTCACGACCCGCGCAAAGTCTACGCCGCGTACAAAGCCGCCACCGAACACAAGGGCGGCCCGACCGTCATCCTCGCTCGCACGATCAAGGGCTATGGGCTTGGCGAAGCCGGCGAAGGCAAAAACGTCACGCACCAGCAGAAAAAGCTCAACGAGGAGGAGCTGCGGATCTTCCGCACGCGCTTCGACATTCCTCTCACCGATCAGGATTGTATCGACGTGCCGTTCTATCGCCCGTCGGAAGACAGCCCGGAGATCAAATACCTAACCGAGCGGCGCGTATCGCTCGGTGGTTACACGCCTGCTCGTAAAGTCCGCGCGACCCCGATCACCGCGAAGGGCCACGACGAACTCTTCAAGGAATTCTACGGCGGCAGCGAAGGCCGCGAAGTCTCCACGACGATGGCGTTCGTCAGCATGCTGCGAAAAATGCTGAAAGACTCCGAGATCGGCAAGCTCATCGTGCCGATCGTTCCCGACGAAGCGCGCACCTTCGGTATGGAGTCGCTGTTCCGCACCGTCGGTATTTATTCGTCGGTTGGCCAGAAGTACGATCCGGTCGATGCCAGCACGTTGATGTACTACAAGGAATCGACCGACGGCCAGATTCTCGAAGAGGGAATCACCGAAGCCGGTTCGATGGGCTCGTTCATCGCCGCGGGTTCCGCGTATGCCGCCTACGGCATCAACACGATTCCATTTTTCATTTACTACTCGATGTTCGGCTTCCAGCGGATTGCCGATTTCATCTGGGCCGCAGCCGATATGCGCACGCGCGGATTTTTGCTTGGAGGCACTGCGGGTCGCACGACTTTGTCGGGCGAAGGCTTGCAGCACCAGGACGGAAACAGCCACGTGCTCGCATTGTCGGTGCCGAATCTGCGTGCCTACGATCCGGCGTTCGCTTTCGAAATCGCCGTCATCATTCAGGACGGCATTCGGCGCATGTACAAAGACGGCGAAGACATCTTCTACTACATCACTTTGATGAACGAGCCGTACGCCATGCCCAGTATGCCGGCTGGCAAAGACGTGAAAGACGGCATCCTCAAGGGCATGTACAAATTCCGCGCGTCGAAAAACAAAAAGGCGAAACACAAGGCGCAACTCTTCGGCAGCGGATCGATCTTGCGCGAAGCTTTGCAGGCGCAGGAAATTCTTGAGACGAAATACAACGTGGCCGCCGACGTCTGGAGCATCACGAGCTACAAAAACCTCTACACCGACGGCATCGAGACCGAACGCTGGAATCGACTGCATCCCGGTTCGAAGCAGCGCGTCCCGTATGTCACCAAGACGCTCGGTGCCGCTCCTGGCGTGCTTGTTGCGGCTTCCGATTATCTCAAGACACTGCCTAACATGATCAGCAAGTGGCTCCCGCGCCGGCTTGCGTCGCTCGGCACCGACGGATTCGGCCGCAGCGAAGGGCGCTCGTCTCTGCGCACGTTCTTCGAAGTGGATGCGCGGAGCATTGCGCTTGCCACGCTGCACGAGCTGCACCTGGACGGCAAAATCGCGACCAAGGTGCTCGACAAAGCCATCAAGGATCTTGGCATCAACCCTGAGAAACCAAACCCGGTCGTTTCGTAGTCGAGCCCAGCTACAACCTTAGCGGCTCTAGCCGCGCTCCGTGGCGAATGTGCATGACTTCGACCTTTTTACGTGTCACGAGAATTCGGTAGTACGTAATTACCGGGCTGTGAACCAGTCTCCGTACGCGTGGTTGCGTCCGAAGCGGCAAACCCATTCGAGGGAAGTCCGCTAATAATTCGATGTGTTCAAGCAGAGCTGTGGAGAATCTCGAAGCGGCACCCGGGTCGTCACTCGCTATTTGCTCGACGAGCGCGGCAAGATCGTTCAGCGATCTTTTCGTGTAGAAGACTCGGAAATCCATTTGGTTACGAGCTTACGGACGTCTTCTGCGGGAACAACACGGCCAGCCTTAGCATCCCGCAGTCCCTCGTCGATCGCCGCTAGCGTTTCCGGATCTTCGTCGTCGCGTTGGGAAATTACTTGCTTCCTGCGTGATTTCTTGGCCTGAGCCATGCCCAATCTTAGTCCCTTCGAGCGGAATTACGCAATTGTCGGTTAATCCGTAGCCGCCAAGATTTCTGAAGGCTTGAGTCGTCCCGTCGCGAGTTCTGCCACCAGCCCCGCGTTCGCCGCAAGAAAATCGTACTCGCTCAACTCACGCGGCAACACCCACGCAATCTGCTCAAACTCTTTTGCGCCAACTTCGCCCGGCTCGATCGATACCGCGAAGAATCGAATCTCAAGCGGCGCAGTAGTTTCTGCGTATTTGTGAACGACTCGTCCGATCGGCGCAGCCTTCACCATCTTTGCGCCCAACTCTTCGCGCAACTCACGGGTAAGCGCCACTTCATCCGACTCCCCGTCTTCAACTTTCCCGCCCGGAAACTCCCACTTCAGCGGAGACGTATCCCCGCGCCGCCGCTGCCCGATCAGAATTCGCCGGTCCGCTCGTTCGATCACAGCTGCCACAACAACAATCACGATTCCTCGTTTCTCTGCTAGATATATTTGAGAGGCAGGGAACTACACGCCGTGAATCGCGCGCAGCATTGCTTTTGCACCATCGACTAACGGCGGCCCCGGCGTATTCAACAATTCATCCGCAATCACGACCACGCGCCGCTCTCGAATCGCTGGCACATCTTTCCAAGCTTCGACATTGTATGCCTCGCTGACTTTCGCTTTCGTTCCCGTCGCCGCCCAAGCCAGCACGATCACATCCGGCGCACCGGCAGCCACCTGCTCATCCGTAACGCGCTCGCCCGCCGGCACGACCATCTCTCCGCCCGCAATCTTCACCAACTCCGCCACCCAGGGCGGCGAACTAATCCGCGGATTCGGCCAAGCCTCGCAATAAACGCGAACGGTCCGCCTCGCGCTCTTTCCACCGCGCACCCGCAACCGAGCAGCCGCCTTCGCCTTCCGCGCTACAGCCTCAAATGCAGCGCGCATCTTCCCAATCACCCGCTCTCCCGCCGCACTCCGTCCCACGATCCCCGCCAGCAGCCGAACATCGCTCTCCACATCCGCCAGCGACCTCGGATTCATCGCAAAAAAGTTCACCGGCTCCGCCAAAATCTTCGCCACTGTCTCCTGTTTATACGGCACCGAGCCAATCACCAGCGTCGGCCGCAGCTTCATGATTTCCGCGACGTCGCCCATGTGCCAGCAATCCCCGACCAGCGGGAGCCCGCGCACGTCGGCCACGTCGCAGCACCACTTCGTCACGCCCACCAGCGACCGACGCGCGCCCACCGCGCACAGGATCGACGTTGCGCTCGGCGCCAGCGACACGATCCGCATGCGGCCCTTCGACGCGCCCTTCAATCGATTTAATCCCGCATTCCCAGCCACACTCACCCTCGCGGAAATTCTTTACGCCGCCCAAGCAGCGTGCTATTTTCCATCCAGCACTCGGCCCGTGCCCGGGCATCGCAAGGAGATGTCATGAGCCGCTTCGGCACCCACTGTATCGCGTTCAGCCTGCAACTCGCAGTCGCCGCATTTGCCGCCTCACTGACCGCCAGCGCGCTCCACGCGCAATCCGGCGCGCCGCCAACGCCGCCCACGTTCACCAAGGACGTCGCGCCCATCCTCCAAAAAAATTGCCAGACCTGTCACCGCCCCGGCGAAGGCGGACCGTTTCCGCTGATCACCTACGATCAAGTGAAACCCATGGCGCCGAGCATCAAGCGCGTCGTAAGCCAGAAAATTATGCCGCCGTGGTTCGCCGATCCGAAATACGGCCACTTCTCCAACAATCGCTCGCTCCCGCAAAAAGACATCGCGACGCTGGTTCAGTGGGCCAACAACGGCGCCATCGAAGGCGATCCGAAAGACTTGCCGCCGCCCGCCGAATTTCTCGATGGCTGGGGAATCCCCAAGCCCGACGTGGTCTTCCAACTCGCCAAACCGTTCAACATCCCTGCCAGCGGCACGATCGACTACCAATACATGATCGTTCCTACCGGCTTCAAAGAAGACAAATGGGTGCAAATGGCTGAAGCGCGCCCCACGAATCGCCCGATGGTCCATCACATCATCGCCTACATCCGCGAACCGGGCTCGAGCTACTTCGCCGGCCACAAAGCAGGCGAATTCTTCACCGCGCCTCCCGCCAAAGAAGACGAAAAAGTCGATACCAGCGCGCTTCCCAGCGATTTCCTGATCGGCTACGCGCCCGGCCAGCCCGCCGAAATTCTCGCTCCCGGCCAGGGCAAGCTCATCAAAGCCGGCTCCGATCTCGTCATCGAAGTCCACTATATGGCGATGGGTATGGCCACCACCGATCAAACGAAAATCGGCTTGGTCTTCGCCAAAGAGCCGCCGAAGGAACGAGTCCTAACTTTGTCTGCCGTCAACGGCACATTCAAAATTCCGCCGGGCGATCCGAACTACAAAGTCGACGCCACTTTCGACGTCCTCACCGACGTAAAACTCACCGGCCTCCATCCGCACATGCACACCCGCGGCAAAGATTTCGAATACCGCGTCGTCTATCCCGACGGCCGCACCGAAACTCTTTTGAGCGTCCCCAAATACAACTGGCGCTGGCAACTCTGGTACAACCTCGACACGCCCCTCAACCTGCCCAAGGGCACCAAGATCGAATGCACCGCGCACTTCGACAACTCCGCCGACAATCCCGAAAATCCCGACCCCACCAAAACTGTAATCTGGGGCCAGCAAAGCTGGGACGAAATGATGGTCGGCTTCTTCAATCTCGTCTTCGACGCGAAAACGCCCGCCCGCGCGCTATTTCCGGCGGCTAAGCCCCACGCCGACGTCGCCTCCAACTAACCCCGATCACAGTCGCGGACTCTGGATTTTGTAGGGGCGGGCTGCAGCCCGCCCTCGCCGCGTCTTGCCTCCATCTCTCGCGAAGCCCGAGCGCACCTTCCCAACTTGCGACACAAACGCTCCTCGCCGTAACAAGCACTCCGTCACCACCTTGTAACGGCGATTGCCCCCCAGATCGCTGGCCAGCCAACCCCACTACTCGCTAAGTTCGGACAAGACCATCGCGTCGTACGCTCGTCTATTCCTCATCCTCAAACCGCGAGTGGAGGTCCGTCCATGCAAACCCTCTGGCAAGACATCCGCCATTCTCTCCGTTTACTCCGCCTCAATCCTGGCTTCACTACCGTCGCCATCCTCTCCCTGGCCCTCGGCATCGGCGCCAATACTGCCATCTTCCAACTGCTCGACGCCGTGCGCCTCCGCACTCTCCCAGTTAAAGACCCGCAGCAACTCGCCATCGTCCGCCTGGAAACGCATAACTGGTCCGCTGGTCGCCATCATGGCCGCTACTCCCACATCACGAACCCGCAGTGGGAACAGATCCGCGACCATCAGGAAGGCTTCTCTAGCATCTTCGCGTGGGCGGAGAACGACTTTAACCTCGCGAGCAGCGGTGAAGCGCGTTACGCGCACGGCATGTTCGTCAGCGGCGACTTTTTCAAAGTGCTAGAGACGCAGCCGCTGATTGGCCGTTTGCTCTCCGCTGAAGACGATCGGCGCGGATGCGGCGCGCAGGCCGCGGTCGTCAGCTACGCCTTCTGGCAACACGAATACAACAGCGACCCGGGCGTCATCGGTCGCAAGATTACGCTCGACGGCAATCCATTCCCGGTCGTCGGCGTCACGCCGCCAGGATTCTTCGGTGTCGAGATCGGTCGCAGGTTCGACGTCGCGATTCCGATTTGCTCCGAGCCGATCATCAACAAGGAAGAAACCTTGATGAACATGCGCCACGGCTATTGGCTTGCCTCGATGGGCCGCCTCAAGCCGGGATGGACCGTCGAACGCGCGACCGCCCAACTCAATACGGTGTCGCCGGCGATTCTCGAAGCGACCATTCCCGAGGCCTACAAAGCCGAGGACGTTAAAAAGTACACGGCGTACAAATTTTACGCGGTGCCCGCGAGCAACGGTTTCTCTCAGCTCCGCCAGGAATACGAAAATCCACTGTGGATCTTGCTCGCGATCGCGGCGCTGGTTTTGCTGATCGCGTGCGCCAATCTCGCGAACCTGATGCTTGCGCGCGCCAGTTCGCGTGAAAGGGAAGTCGCCGTTCGATTGGCAATGGGCGCGTCGCGTTCGGCGTTGTTGCGCCAGATGTTCGTCGAGAGTCTATTGCTCGCAGCGATGGGCGCGGCATCCGGTGCCGTAATCGCAAGCCTCCTCAGCCGCTTCCTCGTCGCTTTCATCAGCACGCAAGGTTCGCCGCTCTTTATGGATTTGAGTGGCGATTGGCGCGTGTTCGCGTTCACCGCAGCGTTGGCGATATTCACGTGCGTCCTCTTCGGTCTGACTCCGGCGCTCCGCGCCACGCGAGTCGCGCCCGCCGCTGTATTAAAAACCGCTTCTCGCGGCACCACTGCTGGACGCGAACGCTTTGGCCTGCGCCGCGCGCTGGTCGTTTCACAGGTGGCATTCTCGCTGGTGCTCCTTGTCGGCTCGTTGTTGTTCGTTCGCACGCTGCGCAACTTGCTCACGCTCGATCCTGGCTTCCGCCAAGAGAACACGATCGTCGCGTCGCTCGACCTGAGTCGCCATAACGTCCCGGCTGCTCAGCGCCAGGAATTCAAACGCAATCTGCTGGAGCGTGTTCGCAGGGTTCCCGGTGTCGATGCCGCCGCGGACGTCAGCGTCGTGCCGGTGAGCGGTAACGGTTGGAACGAAAACATTTGGATCGCCGGCGACGAAAAGCGTAGCGCGATGTCTTTTTTCGATCGCGTATCGCCCGGATACTTTGCCGCGATGAAAACGCCGCTTCTTGGAGGCCGCGATTTTGACGGCCGCGATACCGCTACCTCTCCCAAGGTTGCCATCGTCAACGAAACGTTTGTCCGCAAATATCTGCACAACGGCGAGAATCCGATCGGCATGACTTTTCGCGAGGACGTATTTGTCGGGCAGGCATCGCCGATCTATCAGATCGTCGGCTTCGTGAAAGACACCAAGTATCTGGACCTGCGCGAAGAGCCGCGCGCAATCGCCTTCGTCCCTCAGATGCAGGACGACAGTCCCGACAACTATCCGCAGTTCGTGATTCACTCGAGCATCTCCGCGGCATCGGCTGTGCCTGCGATCAAGGAAGCGATCATGCAGTTCGCGCCGGAAGCGATCATCGACTTCAGCATGTTGCAGACGCAGCTCCGCGATTCGATTCTGCGTGAACGCTTGATGGCGACGCTGTCCGGCTTCTTCGGATTTCTCGCCGTCATTCTTGCAACGATCGGTTTGTATGGCGTCATTTCGTACACGGTCGCGCGCCGGACCAACGAGATCGGCATCCGCGTCGCTCTCGGCGCACAGCGTCGCGACGTCGTCGGCATGATCATGCGCGAAGCCGGAACGATGCTGCTGATCGGCCTCGCCGTCGGAGCAGTCCTGACGCTGGTTCTCGCCCGCGCTGCCGCGTCTATGCTGTATGGACTCAAGCCGCACGATCCTGTGACGCTCCTTCTCGCTGCCGTCGCTTTGACGATCGTCGCCGCCGTCGCGAGTTTCCTGCCAGCCCATCGCGCCGCCGGCCTCGATCCAATGGCCGCGTTACGAGAGGAATAGCGCCGAGCGTTGACTTCGGTTCGTTCGTGTGTTGCACTCGCGTGATTCTGAATCGAGGTGAGTGCATGCTCTTTCGCGTAGTGTGCGCTGTTGCATCGCTGATACTCGCTGCAATGTCTCCGGCACGTTCTCTCGCGCAATCGTCGTCTCCGCAAACCGTTACGTATCAGGCGACGATCGACAACGTGAAATATGTGTATGCAACGGCGCCGCCGGTCGCGCACTTGAAGCCGACGAATATTCTCGATGCAAATTCGCTCGACTGTTTCGGCAACGCGATCAAGAAGCCGGGCGATACGATGGCCCTTGTGAAAGGCGACAATCCGCTCACTGGGCCGTTTTACATCGACGGCGCGGAGCCGGGTGACACGCTCGTGGTGAAAGTGCTCGACCTGAAGGTCGATGGCGATCAAGGCGTCGGCGAACTCGGCGCATATTTCGGCGCGCTGAATGGCACAAAATACACGGCGATGCTGCATCCCGCGCTGCCCGAGAAAATCTGGTTCTATCCGATCGATCACACAAATAACACTGCGACGTTTCAGGCGCTCGATTCGAGCTACAAGGTGAAGATTCCGCTGCATCCGTTTCTCGGCTGCATCGGCGTTGCGCCTGCTGCCGGCGAGGCTCGGAGTTCGATCGTTCCCGAGGCGTTTGGTGGAAATATGGACGCTTCGGAAGCTTCCGCGGGCAACACGATTTATTTCCCGGTGAACGTGCCTGGCGGACTTTTGTATTTCGGCGACGGGCACGCGGCGATGGGCGACGGTGAAATCGCGGGGAGCGCGATCGAAGTTCCGATGCGTGCGCGGTTGCAGGTCGATCTCATCAAGGGCAAAGCGACGGGCTGGCCGCGGTTCGAGAACGACAACGAAATCATGACTACCGGAATATATCGTCCGGTGGATGACGCGATCCGCATCGCCTATACGGAGCTGGTCGCCTGGATTCATTCCGATTACGGCCTCAGCGAGATCGACGCGTACGAGTTGCTCTCCAAAGTCGGCAAGCTTCATATGGCCGAGATGGTCGATCCGAATTACGTAGTTGTCGCGTCCGTCGAAAAGAAATATCTGCCGCCGAAAAAATAGCTGAACAGAGGTAGTCGTCGAGTCCGTCCGCCGCGCCACCGCCCGACGCTCGTAGCGAAGTGCGCCATGCTGGCTGGCTCGCTGCATCTTCACGATTTCATTGCGCAAGTTCATCTCGGTGCTTCGTCCTTGGACCGCTACTACTCGGGTATCGATGATTCTGTCTTAAGGCGACTTCGAGGCCGGGGCTTCGGGCGATGCCGTATGGACACTCAGGTTACAGAGTGGTTACAATGCGGCCCATGTCCGCCGAAGCCAGGTCGTCGGGTGCGCCAGACATGATTTCGCTGGGCGACGTGCTGTTCGGACTCGCCTTGGTTTTCTTTCTCGGAATTGTTTGCGTTTGGCCGGTACTTGCTTGGCGCATCCATCATTTTTCGACGTACATGCCGACGGCGACGCATTCGTTTCCGGTGCGGGACCGGCTGGGCATGACGGTGTATCTCAATCCTACCTTTGGCAAGTTCTACGTGAGCCTCCCTTGGCTTTGGTGCGCGGCGTTCGCGGCGACTGTGGCGGCGAGCCTGTTGGCGCGGCGTAAGAACGAAAATTAGCCAGAACAAGTTGGTTGCAGCGTGGATGGAAGAGCTCACGCATTGCAAAAGGCGCAAAGGGTGGGCTACCCAGGCTCGGATCGATGCCCAATTTGGGAAGGACAGGGGTACACCCCCTATGTTTTTTGAAGAGTGTGGAAGTGATTGTGAATGAAGGGGTTGCGGAGGGGCGGGAAACGAGTGTGTGCAGGCGATTGAAAAGAAGGGATTTAAGTGAGGGTGCTTTTCGAAGAGGAGGGGTGAGTTCACGAACGAGTGTAGCGTGCGGGAGAGTACTTGTCAATCATGATTTATTACGTGGTAATTCGAATGAGTGATTCGAACGGAAAACGAGCGCGATTCATGGGGAACATTCCGTCTGTCATCGTGGCACATGGGGAACATTCCGTCTGTCATCGCGGCACTGTTCGTGGCGGGGCAGGGTGGAGTTCACGACGGCAGAAGGGGACGGACGAAACGCAGAGACGCAGAGGGCGCTGAGGTGACGCGGAGGGATTGAAGCGGGGCTTGTTGGATGTTCGTTGGATATATAACTATTGTCGAGGGATAGGGGAATCCAATGGAGGGGAAATGGATTTGAAAGCGGATATGGGGCGGGAATTGTTGCGGCATGCGGTGGCGACGGTGGCTTATCGCGGGGGGAAGACGCTGCGTGGGGCGCCGGAGTCGTTTGCGACGTTTCGAATTGGGGATGCGACGCGGGCGCCGGTGAAGCTGGTGGCGCATGTGGGGGATCTGTTTGACTGGGCGCTGTTGATGGCGAAGGGAACCACGACGTGGAAGGATTCGGAGCCGCTGCCTTGGAATCAGGAGGTGGAGCGGTTTTTTGGGACGCTCTCGGCGTTTGATGCTTATCTCGCGTCGGGCGAACCGTTGCATGCGTCGATTGAGAAATTGTTTCAGGGGCCGGTGGCGGATGCGCTGACTCACGTCGGGCAACTGGCGATGTTGCGGCGCGTGGCGGGAGCGCCGATTCGGGCGGAGAACTATGCGGTGGCGGAGATTGTGGCGGGGCGGACGGGAGCGGATCAGGCGGCTGCGAGGAGAGAATTCTGACGAGCGAAGTTATCGACGGGCGACGGACGGCGCCGCTTGTTGCGACGCGGCCGGTGTTCTTTCCGCGGTTGTTTGCGGGAATCGTCGACCTGGTCATTCTGGGGATACCGCTGGCGTGCTTTATTTCGCTCTTATCGGTGGCGATGGGAATTTCGACGGCGTTTCTCGAATTGGAACCGGGAAAGACCCCTCACGATCTTTTGCTCAAATTTGGAGGTCGATTTATCTACGCGACGTTGGCGTTTTTTGTGGTGATGAGCTGGGTGTACTTCGCGGTATGTGAGAGCTCGAAGTGGCAGGCGACACTGGGAAAGAAGTTTCTGGGATTGATGGTGACGGATGAAACCGGCGGGCGGGCGACATTTTGGAAGGCGAGCTTGCGGTTCTGGTCCGGGCGAGCGTTGATGCATGTGCCGTACGTTGGGATTTACTACTTCCTGATTGATTGTGGCCGCGTTGCGTTTTCGCGCGATGGGCGAGCGGTACACGATTTGGTGGCGGGTTCTCGGGTAAAACGCGCGTACGTGGAAATCAACGCTGCTACTTGAGCCAGTCGAAAGCTGGGGATGTGGTTCCCATGGCTTCGTTGACGATGGGTTGGGCGAGGTCGAGGCCGTTGGTGGAGTTGGTGAAGAGGACGACGGCGGATTTTGTTTTGGGTTCGAGCATGACGAAGGCTTTGAAGGAGCCGTTGTCGCCCCAGTGCCAGAGGTAGAGTTTTCCGTTGTTGCGTTGAATGCCCCAGCCTAAACCCCAGAAAAGAGTTTTTGAGAGCTGCTGCGGCTCTTGCTTGATGCAGATTCTGCACGTCGGATCGAGGGCGATCTGCGGCTGCTCCATTTCACGGAACGTTGCTGCTTTTAGGCCTTTTTGGTTGAGGATGGCTTCGACGAAGAGGGCGTAGTCTTTGGCTGTGGTGTTTAGCGTAGACGCGGCGCCGGCTTCATCCGGTTTCCATTTGTCGGTTGGTTTGCCGTTTTCGTCGTGGCCGGAGGCGGTTAAGGCGTCGAAGGCTGGGCGCCAGATGTAACTGCTGCTGGTCATGCCGAGCGGCTTGAATACGGCTTCGGTCATGTAGTCGTTTAGTGGTTTGCCGGTGATGCGCTCGACGACTTTTTGCAGGTAGATGTAGCCTTCGCCGGAGTAGCTGAAGCGGGTTCCGGGCGTGAAATAGATGGCGAGACCGTCGTCGTTGCGCCAATTGGGGAAGCCGGTGCGGTGGCTGAGGACGATGCGGGCGGTGATTTTATCGAGGCGCGCGTCTCCGTTGATATAGGGCTTCGGGAGGTAGGTGGTCAGGGGGACGTCGAGGGCAAGTTTGCCTTGGTCGACGAGTTTCAGGACTCCGTAGGCGAAGACCGGTTTGCTGAGGGAGGCGGCTTCGAAGATGGTGTCGGTGGTTACGGGGTCGTTCGTTTCGGCGTTTTTTATTCCGAAGGCGAGGAGTGAGATGGTTTTCCCGTGGCGGATTAGGGCTAGGGAGGCGCCGGGGACGGCGTGGGTTTTCATTTCGGCGGGGATGGATTTTTGGAGTTGGGGAATGGTGCCTTCGGCGTGCGTGTCAGGATCGTTTTTGGCATGGAGGAGAGGGGAAAGGGCCGGCCAGCTTATGGCGACGACTGCTAGGGAAAAGGCGATCAGGGCGTTCAATTTCAAGCGGGGCAAACGGGCCTCCGGTGGATTCGACATGGGTATATACGATTACGAGTTTGGTTGGGTTCGGTTAGGTGGGGGAGCGGCAGGAGGACGCGGAGGGCGAAAAAAGAGATTGGGTGGAGGTGGGTTGATTGTGCATGGGCGCCCGTAAAGGGACGCCCCTACAAAACCGTCGGTTGGGTTGTGAGTGTTGCGGGTGCGGGTTAGCGGAGGCCGAAGCTCAGGATGGTTTGGCCGGCGACTAGGATTAGGCGTTGGTGGTTGTCGATGGAGTAGCACATGGGGCTGCCTTTGAATTGCTGGCCGGTTTCGTAGTGCCAGAGGATCTTGCCGTCGCGGGCGTCGGCGGCGATTACGGCGCCGCTGGCGTCGCCGTAGAAGATAAAGCCGCCGGCGGTGGTCATGAGGCCGCTGTCGAGCGGGCCGCCGCCGATGTTGGGGATTTCCCAGGCGATTTGGCCGGTCTGGATGTCGAGAGCGCGGATAAATTTTTTCGTGGGGTCGCCGGGGCTTTGGCGCTCGGTGCCCTGGTAGAAGGATTTGCCGAGGGCGAAGGGTTCTTCGTTCTTCACGAATATGTGGCAGTCCTCGGTGGCAAATACGAAAAACTGAGCGGTGGGCGGGTAGAAAGAGGCGGAGGGCCAGTTGGTGGCGCCGGCGCCTTCGGGGCAGACGCGTGTGCCTTCTTTTGTGGGGGCGGGATCGGCTTTGATAATGGGGCGGCCGGTTTTGGGATCGAGGCCGCTGGCCCAAGTCATGTTGTGGATGAATGGGGCGCCGGTGAGGAAGTTTCCGGTGAGGCGATCAAGGACGTAGAAGAATCCGTTGCGATTGGCTTGGAGCAGGAGTTTGCGCGGCTGGCCGTGGAAGTCGGCATCGACAAGCATGGGGGTTTGGGTGGCGTCCCAGTCATTCGTGTTGTGCGGGGTCATCTGGTGATACCAGAGGAGCTTTCCCGTTTTGGGATTGAGGGCGAGGATTGAGCAGGAGTAGAGGTTGTCG
Source organism: uncultured Acidobacteriota bacterium (assembly GCA_963785605.1). Taxonomy (GTDB): domain Bacteria; phylum Acidobacteriota; class Terriglobia; order Acidiferrales; family UBA7541; genus Acidiferrum. Next base: position 1,013,163 of record CAWAWE010000002.1, read on the forward strand.
CCTTTGCGCTGGTCTCCGTTGAAGTCGGGGCCGGGATTGCCGACGCCCCAGTAAAGGATGTCGGTCTCGGGATCGTAGGTGCCGGTCATCCACGTGGAAGAGCCGGGATGATTGATGGAAGTGCCGACCCAGGTTTCGGAGCCGGGCTCGCCGGGGGCGGGGACGGTCCAGAAGCGCCAGACGCGTTCGCCGGTGGAGGCTTTGTAGGCGGAGAGGAAGCCGCGGACGCCTTCGTCGCCGCCGGAAATTCCAGAAATAATTAGATCGCCGACGGCGAGCGGGGCTTGCGTGGCGCCGTAATTTTGGTGCGAGTCGGCCATTTCGGTGTCCCAGACGAGTTGGCCGGTGTAGCGGTGGAGAGCGATGAGGTGGGCGTTGTCGGTGATCATGAAGACGCGATCGCCGAGGATGGCGACGCCGCGATTGATGCCGGAGACGGCATCACCTGTGGGGACGAGATCTTTGGTGCGCGGGCGGGCGTAGTGCCAGATCTGGCGGCCGGTGCGAGCGTCGAGCGCGAAGCATTCGTTGGAGCCGGTGACGTACATGATGCCGTCGATGACTTGCGGAGTGTTTTCGAGTTGGCGGCGGGTGCCGGGCATGGTCCAGCTCCAGCGCGGGGCGAGATGGGAGATGTTGGTGGTGTTGATTTCGGTGAGAGGGCTGAAGCGATTGCCGCGGATGTCGCCGTTGTAGCTGGGCCATTCGCCTTCGTTGGGGTGAGTGATGCGGGAGAAGTCGATGCCTTTGCCGAGGTCGAGTGGGGGGAGCGGGAGGGATTTGTCGGTGGAGTCGCCGGTGAGGCGGGTGAGGTAGGCGAGGAGATTTTGGATTTGGTCTGCGGTCGCGTCGGTCTTGGGCATTACGGATTGGGATTCGGGCGTGATGTTTGAGACTTGGTCTTTGGAGAGCAGGTAGAGGTGGCCGTCGAGGCCCATGAGTTGGAGATCGAAGTTGGTCTCGCGCTGGAGGACGCCGCGGATTGTTTTGTTTCCTTCGGCGAGGGTGACTGTTGCCGGGGAGTAGGTGGCGCGGAAGTCGGTGCCGTTGAGTTGTTCGTCGCCGCCGTCCCACCGGCGGCCGCGAGTGGCGTTTGCGGGAGTGAGCCGGGGTTGCGGAGGGCTTGCTCGATTTGCTGCGCGGTGCGTTTGGTGGCGATGGAGCCGAGGTCGGGGCCGATGACGCCGCCGCGTCCGCGGATGGCGTGGCAGGAGAGGCAATTTCCTTGGGTGGAGAGGAATTGGAAGCCGGCGGTGATGTCCCCGGCGACCGGGGCTTGGTGGGCGGCGTTCGCGTTTGCGTTTCCGCCAGCGGCGGCGGTGGCGGCGGCTTTGAGGGACATTACGTAGGAGGCGATGGAGTCGACTTCGGCGTCGGAGAGAGTGGCGAAGGCGGGCATGCCGGCGCTGGGGATGCCGGAACGGATGAGAGTGTGGACGGCTTGGGCCGAGGTGGCGCGGGGATTTGCGACGTCGATGATGTTGGGGCCGAGTTGGCCGCCGTGGCCGTCTTCGCCGTGGCAGGCGGCGCAGTGGGAGACGAAAGATTGTTTGGCGGAGAGCGATTGAGTTTGGGCGAGGGCGATGGAGGGGATGGCTAGGATTGCGATCGCGAAGATGAAAGGGGTAAGAACGATTAGGGATTTTTGAAGGATGCGCGACTTCATTTTGTGAATCGTGGCTCCCGGAGGCGATGTGGCAGTGAATTTCTTAGATCGAAAAAGAGGGATGAGGTTAGCAGAGTTCAAAGCGGAGACAAACATTAGCAGAGCGAGGAGGCGTTAAACGGAGCGCGCGGATTTCCAGTTGAGGGCGGGGAGGGCGGTGGCGGCGACGCGGCGGAGGTAGGCCTCGGCGTAGGTGGCGGCGCGCTCTTTGCCTTGTTCGATGTCGGAGACTTCTTCGGAAGGGGCGATCCACTGTTTGGCGGCGACGTTGTAGACCGAGGCCTGGATGCCTTGGGCGTTGCGTTCGGAAAAGAGGCGGAGATGTTCGGTGCCAATCTTGATTTCGGCCCACACGCCTTCGTCGAGCATGGCGGATACTGTGCCATGAGGAGAGGGATTTCGCTACCGTACGGAAGTACAGCTGAGTGGGGAGATGGCAGGTATTGGCGTTTATTAATGCGGCGGTGGGATTGAAACAGGACGAGGCTGGGCGCGAAGGCGGTGAGCTGCGCGAGGAGTTGGGGCAAGACGCGGTGAGGGCGGAGCAAGCCCCGCCCCTACAGAAAGAGCATCAGGTTGGTCGGGCGCACGGGCTAGGAGGAGGTGCGGATTCAATTGTGCATGGACGCCCTGAAGGGACGCCCCTACAAAAGCGTGTGAGTGATTAGTTGTGGTTGGGGGCGTAGACGCGGACGTAGTCGATGAGCATGGATTGAGGGTAGGAGGAGGTGGCGTCGGGAGGGCCGGGCCAATCGCCGCCGACGGCGACGTTGAGGAGGAGGAAGTAGGGGTGATCGAAGACCCAGGCGCCGGCGATTTCGGAGGGGGTGGGAGGCGCGGTTGAGCCGGGGATATTGATCGGAGATTGCGGCGTGTAGGTGGCGAAGAGAGACTGGTCCACGTAGAAGCGGATTTCGGCGGGTTCCCATTCGACGGCGTAGACGTGGAAGGATTCGTAGAAATTTTTGCCGCTGGCGAGTTTTGCGGGAGCGGTGAGATCGGTAGCGGTGCCGTTGGAGAGCGGGCCGTGGATTGAGCCGTGGACGGTGGCGGGCTCTTTGCCGATATTTTCCATGATGTCGATTTCGCCGCATTTGGGCCAGCCGATGGTTTTGATGTTGTCGCCGAGCATCCAGAAGGCGGGCCAGATGCCTTGGCCTTGCGGGATTTTGATTCGGGCTTCGAAGCGGCCGAAGGCTTGGGTGAACAGGCCTTGCGTTTTCAGGCGAGCGGAAGTGTATTCGCGCGCGATGTGATCGGGGCCTTCGAAATTTTCTTTGCGGGCGTTGATGACGAGATTGCCGTTTTCGATGTGAGAGTTTTCGCGGCGATCGGTGTAAGTCTCGAGCTCATTGTTGCCCCAGCCTTCGCCGCCGAGGTCGTAGGTCCATTTTTTCGGGTCGGGGGCGGAGCCGTTGGGGCCGTTGAATTCGTCGGACCAGACCAGGGTGAAATTTTTAGGCGCAGATGATTGCGCGGACTTCGATTGTGCGGGTTGCTGTGCGCTGGAAATGAATGCGGCGCAGGCGAGCACGAGGACAACGCCGACTGTGTTGCTGAGATTTACGCGAGATTGAGGGCGCGTTTGAAGGAACCCTTTTCGTTATCGATTTTTTTCTGGAGCTGGAGAATGGCGTAGAGGACGGCTTCGGGGCGCGGCGGGCAGCCGGGAACGTAGACGTCAACGGGAAGAACCTGATTGCATCCTTGAACGATCGCGTAATTATTGAAGACACCGCCGGAGGTGGCGCAGGCGCCCATCGAGATGACCCATTTGGGCTCGGGCATTTGATCGTAGAGCTGGCGAACAACGGGAGCCATTTTTTGAGAGAGGCGGCCGGCGACGATCATGAGGTCGGCCTGGCGCGGCGACGGGCGGAAAACTTCAGCGCCGAAGCGGGCGACGTCGAAACGGGCGGCGGCCATGGACATCATCTCGATGGCGCAGCAGGCGAGGCCGAATCCGAGAGGCCAGATGGAGCTGCGGCGCGCCCAGTTCACGGCTTTGTCGAGCGTGGTGAAGATGATGCCTTCGTCTTCGAGAAGCTTCCCGAAGTCGTCGGGCTTTGTGAGGGTGACGTTCTTGCCGAGAGATGTGCTCATTGGGCCTCGTCGAGAGTATTTTCGCATAACGGATGGGGAGAGACAAATACAGTGTTTGCGGGGCGTGTTGGGAGTTGGTTGGAAGGATTGGGTGATTGGGTGCACTCGATGGGAAAAACGCCGGCGGGACGCCGGCGCTACCGGACGATGGCGGTGCCGGCGGCGAACGTGAGTGTGGTGCCGGGGGCGGCGCCTTCTTTGCGGAGGTAGGCCATGCCGATGGATTCGGATTGTTGGGGCAGCAGCGAGGAGCTTGTGACGGCGCCGACTTCTTTGGCATCGGCGAGGAGCGCGGTGCCTGCGGGTGGTGGCTCGGTTGTGTTTGGAAAGCGGAGCGAGACGCGGCGGCGGTTGACTTGGCCGCGGGAGCGGACGCGTTCGACGATTTCCTGGCCGGTGTAGCAGCCTTTGGTGTAGCTGATGTGGGAGATTTCCAGGCCGGCTTCGTGGGGGATTTGTTTGTCACTGAAGTCGTAGCCGAACCAGGGGATGGATTGTTCGAGGCGGAGGGCGTTGAGGGCTGTGTAGCCGATGGGGCCGCCGCCGAGGGATCGCGATTTTTCGGCGAGGAGATTCCAGAGTTGATCTAGATGTTTGCGATCGACGCGGATGTCGGCGGACGGTGTGTCGGCGAAGGAATGTTTTGTGAGCGTGCAGGGAATTGAGTTCAGAGTCGCGTCGATGAAATTGAATTCGGGAATGGCGTCGAGATTTATTTCGGCGGAGAGCTCGCGCAGGAGTTGCAGGGTTTTTGGGCCTGTTAAGGATAGTGTGCCGTAGCGATCGGATTCGTCGGTGAGAGTTACGTCGTCCATGATGATGAATTTTTCTAAGGTGTCAGCGAGTTGATGGCGAGTCATCGCGTGAGAGATGCAGAGGAGGCTGTCGGGATAAGATTGCGTTTCGATTTCGGCGAGGATGCGGCCTTGGGGATTTAGGAGGAGCGAGATGTTGCCTTGGCCGGACTGGAGGTCTTTGACGTTGTTGGTGAGGATGGCGTTGAGGTAGCGGACGCGGTCGGGGCCGGTGAAGGAGAAGTAGGCGAGATAGTTTTTGTCGAGGAGGGCGACGGTGTTTTTTGCGAATTCGTATTCGTGTTGCCAGTTGCCGAAGTCGTTGGGGAGTGCGCAGCCGAACCAGGCGCCCATGTTTGCGCCGAAGGACTTGTGATGTGCGGCGAGCGGCGTGTCAATGACGGTGGCTTGAGTGCCGGTGGCTTCCATGTTGAGTTTGCGCGACCGATGCGTGCGCTTTCAGTTTAGCAGAGCGTGAGGAACGCGCTGGTATACTGCCGGGCATTATGACTTCGAAGACGGGCGCTGGCCTTGGACCGGATAGCAATCGTTTCGTGCAGATTACGATTCCGGTGGGGATGTTGCAGTGCAACTGCACGATACTGGGCGATTTGGAGAGTGGCGAAGCGCTGGTTATCGATCCGGGGGATGAGACGGAGCGGATTCTGGAGTTGCTGACGCGGTACAAGCTGAGGCCGAAGGCGATTGTCAGCACACATGCGCATATCGATCATGTTGGCGGGCTGACGAAGTTGCGGCGGGCGACGGGTGCGCCGGTGATGATGCATCGAGAGGATTTGGCGCTGTATCAGATTATGGATGAGCAGGCGGAGTTTCTGCAGGTGGAGCGGCCGGAGACGGGCGAGGTGGATCAGTTGTTGAAGGAAGGCGATGTGTTGCGGTGGGGAGGGATGGCGGCGAATGTGATACATACGCCGGGGCATACTCCGGGGAGCATTTCGTTGTATCTGCCGGCGGTAGTGGGTGAGGTTGCGGCGGCGGCTCGAGGTGCCGCTGGGAAAGAGTTGACGGCTTCGTCGCGTTCGAATGCGGCGTTCGAAGTGCCGCAGCTTTTTGCGGGGGACACGCTGTTTGCGGGGAGCATTGGGCGCACTGATTTGTGGGGCGGGTCGATGAAGACGATTATGGATTCGCTGCGGGGAAAGTTGATGCAGTTGCCGGAAGAGACGGTGGTGCATCCGGGGCATGGACCGTTGACTACGATTGGGGAAGAGCGGGAGTCGAATCCGTTTTTGATTCATGGATGAGGAATTCACGCGACGACATGATGGGTGTCTGCATTTTGTTTTGTAGGCAGGAAGAGAAAGATAGCGCAGGGACGCAGAGTGCGCAGAGATTCGCGGAGGTTCGTTCCGAGATTTATGGTGACTGAAATCGGAAAGATTTCTGGGACGTCTTAACAACTTCCTTATGTCCCTTACATTAGAGTCTGATGAAAGTAGTTGGCCTAGGGGGGATGGGATTGTGCGCTCTGCGCTTCATTTCGTCCCCTACTTTTCTGTGCGCATGCGGATTGCTTCAGTGGCTGTGCCTTCCTGACCGGTTTCGCGGTTCATCCAAAGGCTTGATAATTTAAGTATGCGGCGTGAGCTAGGCTCGTTCTATCGGCGCGCGCGCGTTCTTGCTAAGTGGCAGCAAGAATAAGCACCTGGGGTTAATTGGGCGGCGATTCAACGAGAGCCAGTTGTGTTGAATCTAGGGCTCGCGATCCGGGAAGCGATCGCGGTTACAGGGTGGTCGTCGTTGAGGGATGGGTGGGGTTGAATTCAAACCCGCACCCTCTAAAAGCTGAGGGTGCGGCACCCAGGTTCCATCGCGAATTGTGAAATGGAGAGGTGAGTTAATGGAGATGTTTCGGGTTAAGACTTCGAGGCGGACGCAGTTGGTGGATGTGACGCGGCAGGTGGAGAAGGCGGTGGGGGAGGCGGGCGCGAAGGATGGCGTGTGCTATGTGTTTGTGCCGCACACGACGGCCGGGGTGATGATTAACGAGCATGCTGATCCGGATGTGGCGTCGGATCTGGAGGGGATTTTTGATCGGATGGTGCCGCATCGGGGGCCTTATCGTCATGCGGAAGGGAATACGGATTCGCATATGAAGACGGTGATGACGGGGACGAGCCAGGTGATTTTTGTGGAGGGCGGGAATTTGGCGCTGGGTACTTGGCAGGGGGTGTTTTTGTGTGAGTTTGATGGGCCGCGGGAGAGGAAGGTTTGGGTAAAGGTGATGGCGGGTTGAAAGGTATTAGGCGCGTACCGTCCCCTGGGTAACACGCCAACCGAAGGGTAACGTCCGGCGGTTCGGTTGGGGAAAAACGCCGGCAAGATGCCGGCGCTACCGTCCGTGCTACGATTTTGCTGTGAATCGGCTGGGTGTGTACATTCAGGTTCCGTTTTGTCAGACGAAGTGCACGTACTGCAACTTCCATACTGGAGTTGTGTCTGCGGCGAGGTTTGCGCCGTATGTGGATGCGGTGTGTGCGGAGATTGCGGGGCGGCGCGAGTTTTATGAGCGCGCTGGGGTGCAGCTTCCGGAGGCTATAGGGCGGGGCGTCGTTGACACTGTTTATATCGGGGGAGGGACGCCGAGTCTGCTTGATCCGGCGCATTTGGCGCGGATGATGGATGCGATTCGTTCCGCGTTTGCGACGGATTTTCGTGAAGTTACGCTGGAAGCTGATCCGGAAACGATTACCACGGAAAAGGCTGCTGACTGGAAGGCCGCCGGGATTGGGCGGATCAGCTTTGGGGTGCAGTCGTTTTGTGATGAGGAGTTGAAGGCGGCGGGGCGGATGCATCGTCGCGCGGATGTTTATCGGGCGGTGCCGCTGCTGCGTGATGCGGGCATCGACAATATTAGTTTTGATTTGATTGCGGGATTGCCGGGGCAGACGGCTGAAAGTTGGCGGGATTCGTTCGAGCAGCTTGCGGCGCTGCGGCCGGAGCATGTGTCGATTTATTTGCTGGAGGTGGATGAGGGCAGCCGGCTGGGGTTGGAGATTTTGGGCGGCGGGACGCGGTATAGCGCGGCGCGTGTGCCGTCGGAAGATGAGATGGCGGAATTTTATGGGACAGCTTGCGGGTTTTTGGAGCGGACGGGATTTGTGCACTACGAGATTTCGAATTGGGCGCGACCGGGATTTGAATCGCGGCACAACTTGAAATATTGGCGGCGGACGCCGTACCTGGGATTTGGCGCCGGGGCGCATTCTTTTTCGGGCGCGCAGCGGTGGGCGAATGCGCATGATGCGGCGGCGTATGTTGCGGCGATCGGTGGAGGAAAATTGCCGGTCGAGCAACTCGAACAAGTGACGCGGGAGTCTGCGCTGGAGGAAGAGTTGTTTTTGGGGCTGCGGAAGTTGGATGGAATTGATGTGGCGCGGATCGAGTTGGAGTATGGCGTCGCGATCGAGCCGCGATTCGAACGGTTGATGTCGGCTGGGTTGGTGGAGAGGGAAGGAAGTTGGGTGCGGTTGGCGCCGGGGAAATTGAGTGTGGCGAATGAGGTTTTTGTCGAGCTGATGAAGTAAGAGATTTTTGTTTGGCTGCGTTCGATGCTCGCGTGTCGAGCGCTGCGGAGGGCGGAGCAAGCCCCGCCCCTACAGGTTTTGGCAATCCGAGTTCAGGAGGATTTTGTGACGGCCGGTAACAGCACTGTTCCAGAAAATGTGGTCGATCTGCGAAGCGATACGGTGACGCGACCAAACGCGGAGATGCGTGCGGCGATGGCTGCGGCGGAGGTCGGCGACGATGTTTACGGCGAAGATCCGACGGTCAATCGGCTGGAGCAGCGTGCGGCGGAGATTTTCGGGAAAGATGCGGCGTTGTTTGTGCCTACCGGATGCATGGGGAATTTGATTGCGATCAGGGTGTGGACGCATCACGGCGATGAGGTGATTTGCGAAGAGCGCAGTCACGTGAACATGTATGAGCTGGCGTCGATGTCGGCGATTGCGGGGTGCATGCCGCGCGTGGCGCGGGCTGAGGATGGGCTGCTGACGTGGAAGGATATCGAGGCGGTGATCCGGCCGAAGATTTATTACGACTCGCAGAGCGCGCTGGTTTGCCTGGAGAACACGTTCAACATGTGGGGCGGGACGGTTTATCCGACGGCGCAGGTCGACGATATTTGCTCGCACGCACATGCGGCTGGAATGAAGGTCCATCTGGATGGGGCGCGGATTTTTAATGCTGCGACTGCGCTGGGTGAAAGCGTTGCAATGATGACGCAGGATGTGGATTCGGTGATGTTTTGTTTGTCAAAGGGGCTGGGAGCGCCGGTGGGATCGATGATCGCGGGGTCGAAGGCGTTCATCGAGAAGTCGCGGATTTATCGAAAGATGTTTGGCGGCGGGATGCGGCAGGCGGGCGTGATTGCGGCGGCGGGATTGATTGCGTTGGAGAAGTCGCCGGGGCGGCTGCACATCGATCATAAGAATGCGAAACGGCTGGCGGAGGGCGTGGCGCAGATTCCGGGGTTTGTGATCAATCCGGCAAAGGTGAAAACGAACATTGTGATCTTCGATTGCGAGCAGACGGGGAAGACGGCGGTGGAGTGGTGCGACATTCTTTATGCGCGGGGGTTGTGGGCGCAGGATACGGCGCAGTATTCGGTGCGGTTTGTGACGCATTGCGATGTGAGTGAGGCGCAGATTGAGCAGGCGCTGGTGATTTTGCAGGAGGCGGCTGCGAAGCCGCAGGGAGTTGGGGCGTGAGGGCATTGCAAGATATTTTGCGCGGTCGGCGGGTGCGAGGCGGTATTGGCGTCGGCGTGTGTGCTGTAGTCGCAGCCGCGGCGTTGGTATTTTCGGCTAACGCACTCAACGCGCAGGAGCCGAAGAACAATGTGCGCAAGGCTCATCGTGGTGCTCCGAATTCTGCGCCGCCGACTGTCGATGAAGCAGGCGCATTCCTTGCCGACGCGGAAGCGCGGCTGCTCGACCTCGGCGTAAAGGCGAGCCATGCGAATTGGGTGCAGGAAAATTTCATCACCGAGGATACCGAGCAGATTTCTGCGGACGCGAATCAGGCGCTGAATGCGCTGAGCGTTGATCTGGCGAAAAAAGCGAAGAGGTTTGACGGCGTGGCGCTGCCACCGGTGATGGCGCGAAAGATGATGCTGCTCAAGCTGGCGGCGGGATTTCCGGCTCCGAGCGAGCCGGCGGCGCAGAAGGAACTGGCGCAGGTGTCGGCTTCGCTGGACGGGGACTATGGGCGTGGGAAGTGGTGTCCCGACGGAGCGAATTCCGGCGCGAAGTGTCTCGATGTGACAGCGGTTGGCAAGTTGATGGCGGAGAGCCGCGATGAAGTCGGAACTGAAGCGCGCGTGGATCGGCTGGCATGCAGTCGGCGCGCCGATGCGCGAGCGCTATGCGCGGATGGTGCACCTTGGCGATAAGGGCGCGACGGAGCTTGGTTTTGCGGATGCGGGCGCGCTTTGGCGTTCGAATTACGACATGCCGCCGGACGATTTCGCGAAGGAAGTCGATCGTCTGTGGAATCAGCTGCGGCCGCTGTATTTGTCGCTGCATGCTTATGTGCGGGGGCAGCTTGCGAAGAAATATGGGGCGGCTGTACCTGCGAACGGACCGATCCCGGCGCATTTGCTCGGGAATATTTGGGCGCAGGAGTGGAACAACGTCTATCCGTTGATGGATTCGCCTAAGCCCGAGCAGAGCTACGACCTGACGAAGATTTTGCAAGATCGGCATACCGATGCGCGCGGTATGGTGCGCTATGGCGAAGGGTTTTTTACTTCGCTGGGATTTGCGCCGTTGCCGAAGACGTTTTGGGAGCGGTCGCTATTTACCAAGCCTGCGGACCGCGACGTCGTGTGTCATGCGAGCGCGTGGGATGTCGATTCGAAAGACGATCTGCGCGTGAAGATGTGCATCCAGATCACGCAGGAAGATTTCGTCACGATTCACCACGAGCTGGGACATAACTTTTATCAGCGGGCGTATAACACGCAGCCGGTGCTGTTTCAGAACAGCGCCAATGATGGATTTCACGAAGCGGTAGGCGACACGATCGCGCTATCGGTCACGCCGGAATATTTGAAGAAGCTCGGGCTGATCGAGACGGTACCGCCCGCATCAGGCGACATCGATTATTTGCTGCAACAGGCGCTGTCAAAGGTGGCGTTCCTGCCGTTCGGGTTGACGATCGACAAATGGCGGTGGGAAGTTTTCTCTGGTGAAGTAAAACCGGAGCAATACAACAAGGCGTGGTGGGATTTGCGGCTGAAGTATCAGGGTATCGCGCCGCCGGTTGGCCGCACAGAAGCAGATTTCGATCCCGGCGCGAAATATCACGTGCCGGCGAATGTGCCGTACATGCGGTATTTCCTCGCACGCATTTTGCAATTTCAATTTCAGCGGGCGCTTTGCCGCGAAGCTGGCTATTCGGGACCGCTGCACCGTTGCTCGATTTATGAGAATAAGGAAGCTGGACGTCGGTTGAACGAGATGCTTGCGCTGGGGGCGAGCAAGCCGTGGCAGGATGCGCTTGCGACACTGACAGGCGAGCATCAGATGGATGCGACGGCGATGGCGGACTATTTTGCGCCGCTGAAGACGTGGCTCGACGAGCAGAATAAGAAGAACAATTATCCAGTGGGCTGGTAGGCGGCGGGCAAGTTAGCGAGCGACTGGCGACTCGTCAGTGTTGAGCGCTGTCGTTGGGGGCAAAGTAATAGCCCATGCGCGCTCGGGCGGTTAAGTCAGGCTTCGCGAGTTTCACTTCGACGCGATGGTAGTAGTTCTTCGGGTCGGCTGGAGCGGGCTCGAACGAAATCTCGTAGTAATTCTGGGTATCGGCAACCGATTGCCTCAATACACCGCTGACGTCGTTATTGAAATCGATGGCGCGGCCGCCGCTCTGAACTGCCAGCACCTGTAGCGCGAGGTTGCCCGGCTCCATTCGCCTGGACTCATTCACGCCTTTCAAAAACGATTCGTAGTACGACGCGCGTGATTCGCTTTCGCCGGCGCCGAGAGGATTCGCGCTATAGAGAGTGATGTTGGCGCGCTGCATTTGCGTGATGAGATTGACGAGCGTCTCGAACAATTGCTTTTGCTGTTTTGTGTCGAGCGCATTCTCAACCGCGGGACCGGAGAGGAGGGGCCAGCCGGGCGAAACGAACAAAACAATTTTCCGCTCCGGCGTCGAAACTTCGCGCTCCACAAGCTGGCGCAGTCCTTCGATCGAAATGTTGTAGCGTTCGAAGCCGCCGTACTGCGAGCTGCGACGGATCTCGCGGAGGCCGGTAATGTTTGCTTCGACCGCGGCGGCGATGGAGTTTCCGTCGGTCGAATATTGCTCTTGAAGCTGCATTCCCTTGTCGGTGAGGAGCGCGAAGGCCGTCGGGTGCGTGAGTTGTCCGCCTTCAGCGCGGAGATATTTCTCGATTTCTTCTCGAGCGAATGCGACGCGCTCGTAGTCGATGTTGACCGCGTCGAGCACGACGATGACCTTGGCTTTGGAATCTCTGCCGCTGACGGCGCGGAACGAAGTGATCGGCTGCGTATGCTTGTTATCGATGATGGTGAAATCTTTTTGCTCGAGACCGGCAACGGGTGGGCCATTTTTGTGCTCAACCACGATATCCAGTCGAACCGCGCCGGTTGCTTGAGAGGAAGCGGCTTCCTGCGCATTCGCTGTGAATAGCGATGCTGCGACTGCAAGCACGCAAACGAGCGTCGCGGAAATAATTCGAATGAGAGACATGGGCAGCCCTCCGAGGCCACAACTAGCGTCGCAGATACGACGGCGCAGCGGATGCGAAGGGTACATTCCGCTTTGCACAGAGGCCAAGCTACTGCATTTGGCCGTGCGGCAATCGCGCGGCGACGACCCTCTCAATCGTGCTGAGAAGATTCCACGGCTGAGCCTTTGAAACGACTTCGGCGATTCCGGCTTTGCGCGCGGGTTCGGCGAGCGCCGGCAGGTCGAGCACCGTAAACAAGACCAGCGGAATATTCGAGTCGATTGCCGCCATGCCCGTGGCAGCGTCGAGACCATTCATATCGGGCATAGCCAGATCGATCAGAACAAGGTCGGGCCGCTGTTCGTCGAACTTTGCAATTCCGTCGCGCCCGGTGACGGCTTCGCCGCACACCGTCCAATCGCGCGACTGAACGATCGCTCGAAGAATGCGCCGCGTGGTTTCAGAATCATCGACAATCAGGATTCGAAGTTTCATCGCGTGCGAGTGTAAAGGGCGAAGTGGGTGGTCGGGAATCGGTAATATTACGGATGCACGAACGGGCAACGATCCCACCGTTCGAACGGACAGGTCCGGCACCAATAGAAGTGGTTGTCACAGGCGAATTTAACGTTGCATATGCGAGTCGGCGAGCGCCCAAGCCACTCGCAGCATCAAGGAGATGGCGTAAGCGAAGACGTTGCAAGCTCAACATCGCGTGCATGCCTATTTCACGTTCAATGTGAACTTCAGGGTTTGCGACGTACTGCCGGAAGTAGCTGTAATCACCACGACAGAGGTTCCAGCCGGTGTGCCACTCGACGAATTGCCGCCGCCACTCGGAGAGTTGCTCCCGCCTCCACACGCGCAAATCACCAACGCGAATAGAGGGGCCAAAGCCCAGCGTAGTCGGGGCGCAGGACGGATCGAGGTGTTGCTGAAAAACAGCAGACTCACACAAATCACAAACGCCAGCAGTCCAGTCATTAATACGATCGGTCCGAAAAGTAAAGATCGAGCCGTCGTGACGATCGTGACTTGCACTCGCGTTGTAGCGTTCGAATTCATTTGAACCGTGGACGGGTTGAAAGCGCACCTCGCGCCTTGAGGGAGGCCAGTGCAACCGAAGGTAACGGTTCCGCTCACACCAGCTCCGCCAACCTGGACGCTCGTGAAAGCGTCGCTGCCCGCCGAAATCGTTGCACTCGAGGCACTGTTGCTCGCGGGAAATGCGAGGCCGATGCCGTCGGCAACGCCTGTGCCGGAGAGCGGAATCGTATGCGGGCTGCCGGCGGCGCTGTCGGTGATGGTGACCGTACCGGTCGAGTTTCCGAGAGATGTGGGAGAAAAAGTGACGTTGATTACGCACGACAGTCCCGCAGGGACCGAAAGGCCGCAGTTGTTCGACTCGGAGAAAGTTGCTCCGGAGCTCTGAATCGTCGAGATTTGCAACGGTATGGCGCCGGCGTTGGTGAGCGTGACTGCTGAGGTTGCCGTGGTGTTAATCGCTTGAGAAAACGAAAGTGAGGTCGGAGCGATTGAAACTGCTGACTGACCGCCGATGCCTGTCAAGGCGACGGTGCGAGGGCTACCTGCGGAATTGTCCGTGATGGTCAACGTGCCGGTGCGTGTTCCTGCGGCGGTCGGCGTGAATGTCACCTGAACCGGACAGGTCCCGCCAGCGGCGGTGATGGTGGCACAAGACTCTTGAATCGAGAAATCACCCGTTACGGCAACGTTCGAAACTGTTAGAGCGGTGCTGCCAAGATCGAAAATTGTTACGGGCACGGCAGCGCTTGCTGTGCCAAGTTGTTGAGCAGGGAAGGTCAGCACACCGGGTGCGACGCCGGCCGCTGGAGCGTCAGTCGGCGCAATCTTCAAGAAAATGGTGTCGTTACCGGCGCCGCAGCCACTCATGACAGGGCATGTTGCGTTTCCGCTTGGACCAGGTTGAAGGGCGTTGAATACAGGAAATGGAGGATAGACGGTTCCAGCGGGAGCATTGGGCTGTCCATACCCGGCCGCGTAGATGTTTCCCGTGGAGTCGACTGCGATGTCATTAATAGAATCCGTTTCCCCAGGCTGAGCCCCTCCAAGGAACGATGCAAAGACAACGGAGGATGTGCTTGGGTTGATCCCGACGACGTAGGGCTCGCCATCGCCGGAGTTGGATTGGATGGGATGCAAGAGTGGCAAGCGCTGGGAATCCAGCACCGCTCACATACACGTTTCCAGTAGAATCCAGTGCCACGGCAACATTTCCGGAACCGCCGGGGCAGGTTGAAAAGGCGAGTGCACCCGATGCGTTGATCTTCGATACAAAATTCTCGCCGGCGTTCAGATTGGCATTGCAGGAAGGAAAAGTCGAAACTGGATTCAACTCGTTGAATCCTCCAGAGACTACCAAGCCACCCACAAAAATGTTTTGGGAGCTATCGACTGCAATAGCAGTTCCGTGAGCGTCGCTGCCCAAATACGTCGAATATGAAATAGCCGATCCTGTCGGGTTCAGCTTGGCGACGAACACGCATGTGCTGCCGCAGCTTGTCTGAACTGAACTGCCCAGCAGTGGGAACCCAGGGCCGGCGAAACCGGTGACGTAGGCGTTCTTCGATGTGTCTACGGCAATGCTATGGCCGACGCCAGTATTTGCGGAACTATTCGCCCCCAAATAAGTTGAATAGACAGCATTGCTCAAGTTTGAGTTCAACACCGTAACGAAGACACTGTGGCCGCTTGTTCCAAGGCTCGGTTGCAAGGGGCTCGGGGACGTCGGGTAATCGTTAGAACTCGTCGAGCCGGTGACGTACACGTTGCCGCTGGAATCGAGTGCGATTCCTCCAACCGTGTCGCCGGAGCTACCACCCAAATAGGTTGCCGACAGTACGGACGTCGCATTCGGATTGAGTTCGAGGATGCCGATCGATCCGGTGCTTCTGTAAGGATTCGAGCCCGAAGGAATGGGCAGGACGGGCGCGCCTAGTACCGCGGGATTTGAACCTCCAGCGACATAGATATTGCCGCTGGCATCAACCGTCATTGCCGAAATCCCATCGTCAAATCCCGGCACATAGGTGGCAAACACGAGGTGTTGGCCCGTCGGATCAACTTTAGCGAGGAATGAGGCACTACTGCCCTGGGTCGGCTGCACGACGCCCGGGCGTGGTAGGGAAACTCGGAGAGTTCGTCCCGCCAGTAAGATACAGATTGCCCATCGAATCGACGAAGATCACGTTCACGAACTGGGCGTGCCCAGGAGCGATATTAAGGCTCGTGCTCGGTCCGCCGAGAAGGCTGGAGTAAACGAGAACGGGATCGAAAAGGAAGTCTTGGCCGGTCGCGGGACGGCTGGCGGCGCGAATTGCACGCTGTCCGGAACGACCGCCCGACAGAGCCGCGACTAAATGTCCAGCCTTCGAATGGTGAGAAACAACCAGGCAAGTTAGAGCGACCAATACCACAGCAGACAAGCAAATTGCGAGGGACGACTTTCGGTTCATCTGCATCTGGCACCTCGTGTGATCGGCAACCTGGAGACTTTCGACTTGAAGTTGAAGCCGGGCTGTTTGGGGACTGTGGGCCCGACGATCTTACCAAATCTGTTGTGCTTGGAAGTTACTAACCGCAAAAGAGTTGCCCTGACAATTACGCATCTAGAGCAATACCACGAAACTTGTCCAATGCAGGAGCGCGACGAGGCACAATTAATTCGCCGACGGATGACGCGCCTCTCGATCGCCGGTCGTGGTCATTTCTACTTGACCGCCAGGCTTAGATTTTGAGTTTGAGTGGTCGAGCCAACTTTGGCAGTTACGACCAAGGTGTAGGTGCCGGCTTGTGTGCCTTCGCCGCCGCTAGACCCACCACCGCACGCGCAGAGTGCGACTGCTAGCAAAGGAACGACGCGCCAACGCAACCTGACTACCGGTCGGCCTGACGCAGCCTTCCAAAGAAGCAGGCCGGCGAGCATGGCCAGGGTCCAGATCCAAGACGTGGGTCCGCCGGTCAAGAACCACACGTGTGACCGCGCTGTCGTGTTGACGGTAATTTGGAACGCCGAAGCCGTGGATGCGTTGATTTGCACCGTCGCCGGTATGGAACACGACGCGCCGGTGGGAGCGCCTGTGCAAGTGAGCGATGCGGTTCCGCTCGTTCCTTGGCCGCCGATGGAAAGGGAATATGTGGCGCTCGAGCCGGCCGATACGCTGGCGGATGCGGAGCCGCCGGAAGCTACGCCAAGCCCGATGTCCGGGGTGCCGCCCGTTCCCGCGAGCGTCACAATTTGAGGGCTGTTCGCGGCGCTATCAGAGATTGTGACTGTTCCGGAAGCTGGCCCGTTTGCGGTCGGAGTGAAAGTCACGGTGATCTTGCAAGTACCGCCGTTCGCAAAGACCGACGTGCCGCATGTGTTGGTTTCCGCGAAGGGACCGGTGACCTGAACCTGCGAGACTTGCAGATCAACAGCACCCGGATTCGTCAGAGTCACGGTCTGCACCGCGCTCGTGGTGTTTGCCGCTGTCGTGGGGAACGTCAGGCTCGCCGGCGCGAGCGTCGCGGCGCTGGCGCCTCCAACGCCCGAAAGCGCGACCGTTCGCGGACTTCCAGCGGAATTGTCCGTGATCGTCAGAACGCCCGCACGGGCGCCTGCGGCCGTCGGCGTGAAGGTTACCTGGATTGCGCAAGTTCCTCCCGCGGGCGTTACGGACGTCGTACATCCGTCCTGAATCGCGAAATCGCCGGTCGCGGAAGCGTTGGAAACGGTCAGCGCGGTGCTGCCCAAATCGAGCACCGTCAAAGTTTGCGGGCTTGAGGTGCCGACTGGGACGGTGGCGAAGTCGAGAGCTCCTGGAAGCACCGCAGCGGCCGGGGCGTCCACTGGCGCGATCTTCGCGATGAAACCGTCCGCCATTTGGCAGCGGACGCAGGGGAAGTTCGGGTTCGCCAAGCCTGGAGCGGCTTGCAGCGCGTTGTAAATCGGCATCGTCGGAATCGACTGAGCCAGAGTGCCGCTGAAGCCTGATGCGTAGATGTTTCCGGCGGAATCGATGCCAACGCTCGTCGGCGTGTCCACGGAGGTCAGCGAACCGCCGCCAAT
Organism: uncultured Acidobacteriota bacterium; assembly: GCA_963785605.1. Taxonomy (GTDB): domain Bacteria; phylum Acidobacteriota; class Terriglobia; order Acidiferrales; family UBA7541; genus Acidiferrum. The sequence continues at coordinate 1,030,547 of CAWAWE010000002.1, forward strand.
GTACGAAGAAAACAGCAACGAAGCGGTGCTTGGCTTGATCGCCGCGACAAATTCGTTTGCTCCGCCGGGATTGGACTGGATCGGGTCCATCAGCGGGAGAGTTGGAGCGCCGATGATGCCGATGGCGCCGACTACATACACGTTCGCTGAACTGTCCAACACGAGGTCCGCAACCCCGATTGTCGAGAAGTCCGCGTCGGTCGTCTGCCCTAGACATGTCGAGAATGTCAGCGAACCGGCTGCACTGATTTCGGAAACAAATCCACTTGCGATCGAAGATCCTGACGCACCGCAAGACTGCAAAGAGTTCACTTCCGGGAAGCCGCTATCCGCCAACCCACCCACGTAAACGTTTTGTGACGCATCCACGGCGACTGCGTTCGCGCTTCCGGCGCCAAGGTACGTCGAAAATAAGATCGCGGACCCGGCTGGATTCAGCTTTGCGAGCAATGCACAGTTGGCGCCAGTGGCGCAGGCCCCTGATGTCGTCGCAAATCCGGAGCTGGCGGTGCCAACCAAATACGCGTCGCCCGATGAATCCACGGCAAGTCCGTGAGATCTCGTGAAGGAGCTAAACGGGGTATCAAGGGCTGTGCTGGTCTGACCGAGATACGTTGAATAAACCAGGCTGCTGAGTGTTGGGTTCAACTCAGTCGCGAAGAAATTCTTCGCGCTCTGGAGCGAGCTTTGGATCGGATTGTGCGTAGGAAAATCGTTCGAGGTCGTCGTACCCGAGATATAGACGTTATGACTCGAGTCGATCGCGAGACCGTTCACGTAGTCTGATCCGCTCCCGCCAAAATACGTTGCCGCAAGAACAGAGGTAGCGGTGCTGTTCAACTTCACGATTGAAATCGGTCGCGGTGCGGATTGAAACGGCGTCGAAGTCGACGGAATAGGAAGAGCGGTCGGATTCGCGCGAGGTGCAATTCCAGCGACATAAATATTGCCGGCGGAGTCGAGAGTGATCGCGCCGACGCTACCCATTCCGTTGAGATAAGTCGAAAATAGCAAAATTTTGCCTGCGGGGTCGAGCTTGGACAGGAATCCCACCTGACTGTTTTGAGCGTTGGTGGATTGCACGACGCCGGGTGTCACAGGAAAATCGGCCGCGCTCGTCGCGCCCGCCACATAGATGTTGCCGGACGCATCTACAAAACTTGCCGTGATGCCTTGCGAAAAGTCAGTGTTCGAACCCTCCGCACCGCCAACTCCGACCGCTGTCCCGCCGAGAAACGTCGAATAAACCAGCGAAGGATCGAAAACAACATCAGGATGGCGGGAGGCGAGAATCGACGAAAAACCGGACAGGATCGAGCAACCTAAGACCAGAATCGAGGAAGATCGACGAGCGATTGCATTCATTTGTCTGTTCCCGATAACAGTAATCGAATCGGTGTGCAGGCATTCCAGAGGAGAGAGCGGAGGCACACCTTACTATTTTAATCGGTCTTCCTGCGGAGAAGACTCTGGTGCGCGAAGAATATATCACAATTGGAGTCGTAACGCTGCCGTCATCTCTATCCAGATCCGCGACGCAGTTCGCGGACATGCTCATGGCGGTGAGATTTCCGGCGCTGCGATCGATGCTCAGCCCTGCATTTCCCGACGGCAATCAAAACCATGCGAATCGAGATTGTTGCGCGAGGGGCCCGATGACGCGATCCGGGCCATCGGCGCGCCGGCCAGCGCCATGCATACTCCGCTCTCGGCCAGCCTATCCCTTGGCCGACGCAGTCGCTCTGCGCGCAATTAATTCATACCCGCGCGCCTTCGCATCTCTCGCGAGCGCCTGCAAGGTCGAAACTCCCTTACCCTTTTGCCCATTCGCGATCTGAGCTTCGCCCGCTGCAAGGCGCGCCTCGAATGCGGATTGGAGCAGTCCCGCGGACTGCGCATCCTTAAGCGTGCGTTCCAAGAGCCGCACTGCATCGGCACTCTTTCCAGATCGCGTGTCGAGCCGCGCCTCCGCCACGCTCACATCAAGCTTCAATCCGCGGTCGTCCGATTGTTTCGCCAAGGCAAGTGCTTTTTCGACTTGACCGCGCGCACCATTCACGTCGCCGCCGGCAAGCATCGTATTCGCAATGGCGATGCGCGCTTCAGCTTCGCTGGAAACATCTTTCTCTGCTTCCAGTTCAGCCGCCGCCGCCATCGCGGTATTCCGTGCGTCTTCAATTTTTCCCTGGTTCAATAGCGCGGCAGAGAGCGCCACGCGCGTCCACGCCGCGTCGTTTTTCGCCCCCGCTGCATCCAGCGCGCTCACCGCTTCCTGCAAGGTACCTACCGCGGCATCGACCTCGCCGCGCTGGAGTTGCACCGCGCCCAGATTCGACATCGCCTTCGCGACGCCTGCGCGATCATTCGAGCTTCGCCAAATCTCCAGTGCTTTCTCGCAATCGGCCTGCGCTTGCGTGATCGCGCCATAGTTCAGCCCGACCTCGCACTGGTTGTTCAACAGCATCGCCTCCAGGTTGCGATCACCGATGTCGCGAGCCGTCTTCAGCGCCGCCGAGAACATCTCTTTGCCGCGCGCTCCTTCTCCGGTCGAATAAAAAAGGAGCCCAAGGTTCTGCCGTGCCAGCGCCGCGTCGCCCAGTTCGCCGCGCTCCTGCGCAACCGCGATGCTTTGCTCGTAGCTTTTTCGCGCCCCGGCCGTATCGCCGCGGGTGGATTGAATATTCGCGAGATTGTTCAGCGCGCCGGCTTCGTCGTATTTGTCCCCAATCGACCGTGCAATACCCAACGCGTCGCGGTAGAGCGGCTCTGCAGCGTCGTAATTTCCAGCGTTGTAATAAGCCTTCGCGATCTGGTTGGTCGCCCGGGCGGCTCCCAGTTGATCGCCGGCATCGAGATTGAGCCTTCGGGCCTCCTCGCACAGCGGAGTCGCTTTCTCAACCTCACTCATGCTCACGTGAGCGATGCATTGCGCGATGCGCGCCCTCGCAAGTAACAGATTCGCCCGCAAAGATTGTGCTGTCTCGGCCGCCGATGTTGCGGACTTCAATTCCGAAGCATATTCGGCGAGCACGTCGTGAGCTTGCGCTTCGGCGAGATCGACCTGAGCTTGAATGCCCGGTGGCGGATTCTGGCTGCGAACTTGGGCGATCGTCGTCAGCGCGTCGCGTGGTTGACCGGCGCGGATCTGGGTGTTCGCCAGAAGCAGGCCGTATTCAGGCTCGTCGCGATACTGCGTCCATAGCTGCGAGTATTGCTGGATCGCTTTCGACCAGTCGCGGCTCATCGCTGAAAAGCGGGCGTTAATCAGGTCTCGCGCCTCTCGCGAAAGCTTCCCGGAAACTTCGACGGCTTTTTTCGCTTCTTCCGTCGCTTTGGTTTCGAATCCCAGCGCATCCCACGCTTCCGACAGCGAACTGTGCGCCTTCGCAAAGTTCGGATCGTTATCGATCGATTGTTGCAGCAGCTTCGTAGCGGCAGGCAAGTCGAAGGTGCGCAACTTCTCTTGCGCCTCCGAAAATGACGTTACGGCGTCGGGGTTCGCCGAAAGGGAAGCGTCGAGCCTTGCTTGTTCCCCTGTCGAGAGCTGAATGCCAAACTTTTGTCGAACCAGACGGCCCGCATGAACGATAAGATCGTTGAGATCCGTCTGAGAGCCCGGCTGCGTTATTGATCCGAGGCTCTGCCCATCGGCGGCATTCAGCAAGTGAATATTCCACTGAATACCGAAGTGCTGCGGGACTCCGTTGACATTGTACGAACCCGTGATCAGCACATCCGCGCCCAAATATTTCCGAATCGCCTCGGCCTGCTTCTGCGACATCGAACCCGAAACATCGCCCAGCGCCAGATCCTGTTTCATTCCATCGACGCGATCGGTCGGAACGAATCGCAGTTGATCCGTGTCGAGCTGCGACCACAAGCTGTCCACCAACACGTTGCCGAGCGAGTCCGCTTCTTTCCGTCCCGATAGATTTGTGAATCCAAGAATCGCAACGGACTTGCGCGCGGCTCCCGGAGCGACCGCGCCGGTGACCGCCGTGCCCGGTGCGGTCGCGCCTCGATACCGCACGCCGGCCCAAATGGACGCCGCAACAATCGCGGCAATCGCTACAGCGACAAGCGGCCAGCGCCACCAAGGCGCTGCAATCGGTGCGACGCTCGTCGTACTGATCGACGCAGCCACCACGTTCTGCGACGAAGCACCTGCTCCCCACGTCGCGCTCTCTGCACTTGCGCTTGACCCACGCGCAGGAATCGCCCCACCCCGCAGCGCTTCCACAATCTCTTCCGTGCTCGCGAATCGAGCACCCGGTTCTCGCTCCAGACACCGCGCGACAACCGCTTCCCATCGCTCATCGATTTCCGGTCTTCGTAGCCTCGGCGATGGCGCCGGCGCCTTCAGCCGTTTAATCGCCATCGAAAGGGGAGTCTCGCCAGAGAAGGGCAGTTCGCCCGTCAACATCTCGTAAATCACAATGCCCAGCGAATAAATGTCTGTCGCGGGCGTGATCAGCCCGCCTTCGATCTGCTCCGGCGACATATACGCCGGCGTTCCTACAATGTCTCCGGTGCGCGTCAGCGACTGTTCGTGATGCTCCTCGGCGTGCGCGAGGCCAAAGTCGGTGATCACCACGCGAAGCGACTGCGAACTTTGCGTCGGCTGCGCAGCGGACGAAGATCCTTCGCTCGCGCCACGCGACACGAGCATTACGTTGCTGCTCTTGAAGTCTCGATGAATCACGCCGGCGTTGTGCGCCGCTTGCAGCCCCGCGCACAGTTGAATCACGATCGGATGCGCTTCATCCGTCGTCATTCTGTTCGCGCCGCGCACCCGCTTGTCCAGCGACTTGCCTTCCAGTAGCTCCATGCTCACGAGCAAAATCTCAGTGGACGATCCCGTCGCAGCATCGGCCGAAACATGGCGGAACACATCGAACGTCCGGCACACATTCGGATGCGTCACTTTCCGGGCAAGCTGAATCTCCCGGCGAAACCGCTCCACATCGTTCGCCCCGCGCGAACTTTCGAAACGCGCAGTCTTGATCGCCACGCGCTCGTTCAGCTCGAGGTCTTCGACTTCGTACACCTCACCCATGCCGCCCCGGGCCATAAATCGCACCACTTTGAAGCGGCCAGCCAGCACCTGACCGGGCGTAAACACCGCATTCGGAGGAACTTCCAGTAGCGGCACACCCGCAGACGCACCAACCCCTTCACCGGGCGCGTTCGAATACGACAGCGTCAGGTCATCGGCTTCCGGTCGGGGTCCGGGTTCATCCGGCCCGCGCTTCGGGTCTTCACTCATGGGCACGCGGCATCGTTGGGCACCTGGAGTGCCGCCAATTATGCCACTGAGCCGTAGGTCTTGCCTTATTTAGGGATTAGCGAATAACGATTAGCGAAATCCGAGCCGTCCCGCGGGACCGAGTACGGGGCGTACTATTAAACGAGTACCACAGAATCATTCCGCACTATGTGCCTTGACGCATCGCCCCGCTTGAAATAAAAAACATCATCTTCTTTTGTGCCTTTATTACGGAGGTCCGGTTTTTTATGAATTTTAGACACCTAAGCGTTATGATCGCGGCTCTTCTATTCTGCGCCGCCGCCCCTCTTCGCGCAAACTCGATTCACGGAACCAAGGGCGCATCGAACCAGGGCACAGCCGCCGATGCGAATTTCGGCACGCTCGATGGCGGTCCGGCGATCAGCGGCATTCCGACAACCCTTTTCATCAACAACAACGTGGATCCGAGTGTGACGCTGGATCTGTTCAGCCTGCCAGGCTTCAGCACCGGCGCGATCTTCACGCTGAACTTCAACACTTCCAGCGCCAATTACGGCATCTTCAACTGCGACAACGGCAGTTCGAATCAAGCCGTCTCGGGAATCGGCGAGCCGCTCACGGGTCCGTGCACCGTCGGCAGCGCCACCAGCAACACGAATTTCGTCAACTTCGTCGATGGCGCAACCAGCGCGACCGTCCAATTCAACGGCGCCGCCGGCGCACCTTCGACCTTCGTTTTCTACGCGATTGACGGCACGCTCACGTCGATCACCTCGGGCGGCACCACGACTCCGGTTCCTGAGCCCAGCACGATCGCATTGCTCGCTGTCGGCTTGGTCGGACTGCTACTGTTCCGCCGCCGCTCCACCGCTCAAGCAACAGCGGCAGCCTAGCGTTTAATTCGCCAACAACCATCGCGATCGATCTCGATTGATCTGGCGTGCGGGCGCGTACGCGTCGGCCGCTATTGCTGCACGAACACAAGCACGTTCGGCTTCTCTCGACCAACAAAACGCATCGTGATCGTCAACGTCTTCCCATCGGCAGATAAGACGATCTCCTGCGTATCGATCACCTTTCCGTTCATCTTTTCCGTCAACGCTAAATTGCGATCGTCCACTCGCCGCACTGACGCAGTGGCCTTCCCGCTCGAGTTCGGTCCCTCGATGACATAGTCCTTACCGTCAAACTTCACGTTCCGTGTGCGATGCTCCGAAAGACTGATGAAGGAAAGCCCATCGCCTTCGAACGCCCTAACCTGCATCAACACCGCGTCGTTGTTTGTCTCCTTGACGCTTTGCCAATCCGCCGCGAAGCCCGCCCCGCCGGCGCCCGTCCGTTCATACACATAGTCCAGGCTGACCGTCGATCCATCCGTCTCGAACTCACGGTAATAATCCGTCAACGTTCGCCCGTCCGCCGACAGCTTCCACGTCGCCCTCAGCATCAATCTCCCGTCCAGCTTGCGCTTCACGATCCACGTATCCGCTGCTTGCCTCTCCACCGAAAGCAGTGAGCCTTGCAATCCCTTCTGGTCTGTTCCATCCGCAACAATCGTCTCCGGCCCACCTCCAAAATCGAACACGTACGTGTCGCCGCCTTTGCTTTCCACTTTCATCTCATCCGGCGTCCTGCTCCTCGACGCATCCAGCTTCCAGTCTCCGATGAACGGGCTTTGCCCCGCCTGTGCCGCGCCCCCAGCCATCCCAAATGCGAGCAAACCCGCCAAAACTCGATTCAACATACACACCTCCTCCGCTCCAAATGAGCGCACTCATCACAGCACTCTATTCAGGCTCCTGGCCAGCGTCTCTGAAAATGTTCTGGAGCGGATGTGAGCGTTGCAAAGCGGCACCCCGGCAGCTCCAGGGGTACACCGCCAGGTCGGATTGGAATGAAGTGAATTACGAGGGAAGTTTTGCAGGTCGCCAGAGGACGCTCCAGCGGAAGCGTAAAGTGCTTATGCGTTGCAGTTTATTTGTCTTGCCGCGTCCAGCAACGAATCGAAGATTCCCGACCACTCGTCGAGCGATGCCTCGGACAGCTTCACATCCAGCCGGCGAAGAAATGTCTTCGGTCCGCCGTACCACAAATAGGTGTAATACTCCCGGCCGCCTTCTCTAAAACGCCCGAGAGCTTCGCTGTGATTCCTATCCACGAGCATCGTCGTCAGCTTATCGAACGTGACGCGTGGCTTGTGGCTCCAGTGCATTCCATCAGCCTCAGTCATCGATTCGTGCTTTGCAATCCGTCTGGACATATCACCTACACCCGTCTGCATCACTGGTACGACGACTTGTAATACCACTGCAATCGCTGCGTTCTTGGCGCGCTGAACGAGGAGGCGTTCGTGTTGCTCGCTGTGACCGTCGTTGACGGATACCACGGCGGCGCGAACGCTCCGCCCGCGAATCGCTGGTCGAAAAAGATGTTACGCGTGATTGCGTTACCCGACTTAGCAACGTTCGCGATACGCCCTCCGACCACGTTCAACGTGTTGATCTGAGGCCCGACGTTGATCCACCCGCCGCCGCCACCCTGCGAAATCATCGCGATCGACGCGTCGATTTCCAGGTTGCCATCGCGCTGCGAGTTGTTCATCTGGATGTCGCCGGTCGCGGTAAAAATTCCCAGCACCTGCCCGGTGTTGTTCGTCGGGATCAGCGTGTCCGCCGTTGGAACAATCGTGCCGTTGACATTCTGGTTCGCTGACGTGGTAACCGGTTCCGACGCATACCGAATGTCGCCGGTCACCGTCACATCGCCCGAAGCGGTGATCGTGACCGCCTGTCCGTTATTGATCGCAGTGCTGTACTCGCCGGGCCCGGTGAGCGACGTGATGTTGCCGTTGACATACAACATGGTCGCGTTTTCCGTCGCCGCACCCGTGGTCGGGTCGTACATCGTTGGCACTCCCTGGATCGTCTGGCTCGTGCCTCCGGTCGTAATTGTTGTCGTGCCTGTCCCGACGCCCGTAGGAGTGACCGTCACCGTCGTCGTCTGGCCGCCATTCACGATGGTGTAGACCTGTCCGCTCGTCCCCGAAGGAGACAACGTAACGGTCGCGTTTCCTTGTACGTAGATGCCGCCGCCCGAGAACGTCTTCACTCCGGAAGAATTGACGGTGTACGGCACATAGACTCCGGAACTGGGATTGCCCGATGACGGATACGCGGTGCCCGCGGCATTCTTCAAACTCGACGCGTTCAAATTCGGCGTGCCGCTCGCGACACCCTTGCCGTCCAGAACCGCCTGCTCCTGGTTGTAATCGTTCTGCGGAAGCGCCACGCTGCTCGCGCCAATATTAAATTGCGCCTCAAATGTTGGAGCGATCGTCGTACCGCTTGCTGTATTCGAACTCGACGCCGCTTGCGTGCAGTTGTTCCCATGCCAGTAGCTGACGTTTCCGTTGGCCTGACCGGTGTTCGCTTTGAAGTCGTACTTCGTCGATGAGCCCAGCGCGTTCGCGTCGCCGAAATTCCATGCTCCGTTGGTGAAAAACGGGCCCGTCAACGTTCCCGCAATGAATGGGGAACTGCACGGCGGATATTGGTCAATGAACGTGCCGTAAGACGCGAAGCTCACGGTGGTCCCGGCTGCCGGCGCGACAGACGCGTTGAATACCAGGTTGCCGGAATCCACCAGCGTCGTCGCCTCGGCTCCCTGAGACTGACCAACCGCCGTCAACGAATAGGGATAAATGTACGTGAACCCCGTCACCGCTGGTGTTACGCCATTTCCGGGAAGATTCGTGCAGCTGATCGCGGAACCGTTCACCGTCGCTGGTCCACCGAGCACCGTGCAGGTCGGCGTTCCAACCGTCGCCGATGTGATGGTGAATTTTTCGGGCCAGGAGCCGGCCGCACCCACGATACGAGTGGAAGTCCCATAGGTGCTCAGGATCGAAGTTTGTACGTTGGAGTTTGTGCCGGAAGGAATCGGCTGCACCGTCGCCGAGAAAGTCCCAGGAACCGCCGCCAGGACGCCCGAGATGATCGCCTGCCGCGCAATCGTCGCGCCCGAGTCCGCTGCGTAGAACGATCCGCGCTCGTTGCCGTAATAACCGTTGATGAGCATGTCGGAGCTCACCGACAGCACCATCGCAAGCGACATCGCGCTCAACAACGTGACCAGCAGCAGCGTCGTTGCCAGCGCAATGCCGCGCTCGCTGCGTCGTCGCGCCGTCACACACACCTTGCGCCGAGAAGGTTTTGGCCGTTTCATACAGGGCTCCTCAATCGTTCATGCTCAGATTGCGGGGATTGATGACCAGCGAAAGCGCTTGAATCCGATACTGGCCGCCGTCGTAACTGTTGCGGAAATCGCTGCCGGTAAATTGGCCCGGCTGCGTGCGCCCGATCAGCGACACGCGTATCGACCGGATCATCGTGAACTGGTTGTTGTAGCCGGCAGGCGTCGCCGTCGTCGCGTTGCTCGCGTTGAAACTGTACGAAGGGCTGCTCGTCGTTCCGCTGCCCGTTCCGTAAGTCGCGGCGCCCACTTTAAAACCGATGATGTTGTCGGCAATGATGTCGGGATTCACCACCGTCGCGGCCGTCGTCCGAACCAGTTGATTGCTGCCGTTTACGCTGTATTTCACGTAGCTCAGCGCGACGACGTAGTCGCCCGTCGCCGGGCAGAACTGATCGGTCAGTTGGTCGGGATCGGTCGCCGGCGGAACCGTAAGCGTCAGGCCAAATGGATCGTTCGCCGAGCTGTTCGTACCGTTCGCGTTTGTCGGGCTATACGTGATGTTGACCGTCCCACCCGACCCGGCCGTTGCACCCGTCAATTTCGCAACGGTCATCTGGTTCCCGTTGTAATTCATAAACAAGACTTGACCGGAGCTGAACTGCGACGCCGTCACTCCGTATCCCGCCGATAGCGTCGCCGAACCGCTCGTCGTCAAAATGCATGACGAACCCGCGAGTGGGACCGCCGCCGTTCCCGCCTGAATGAGCGTCAGCGCGTCAAACGCACCCGCATTGTTCGTGACCGTAACTCCGATGGGCGTGTTCGCAATGTTCGTAGCTCCGCCAATGAAAAATCCGTTGCCCGCTTGAACCGCATCCGTCTGAATCTGCTGAAGCGCATTCCGTAGCGTCATGTTCAATCCGACTTCGCCTTGCTGTGTCGTGAACAAGTTCGCGTGCTGTTTGAACAGCATCATCGCCGCGCCGCCGATGATCAGAAAGATCGACATCGCTACGACGAGTTCGATAAGAGTGAATCCGAATGCCTTCGACGAGCGCGCCTTCCTCACAGGTCGCGACGAAATCATCTGACCCTTCATGGCCGCACCATCGTCATCTGGAACGTCACCTGCGGCTTCAGCGCCTGCGTCGTCGCCGTAACCAGCACCGTCACCGTTCGCACGCCGGTCACCGGCGTGTTGTACGCAATGAGCCAGCGCCGGTTAAACGTCAGCGTGTCCGACGTCACCGCCGGCAGCCCCGCGCCCTGCGTCACCGTCATGCCAGTCAACGGCTGCTGCACATACGAGGTGCTCACGCCGTTCGTCAATGTCGTTTCGTTGATCGCGCCGTTATCGACGGAAATCTGCACGTTGTCGAAATATCCGCTCGTGTCCGCCACCAGGCTGCCCCCCGCTTGCACGGGCACATCGCCCGCCGAGTACCGCCCGAGGTCTTCCAGCTTTTCCGACGCCAGCAGTGCCGCCGTGCTCATCAAGTGAGACCTCGCCGTGCTGTTCACCGTCGAGCTCATCATCGCCGCGGTCCCAACCAAACCAATCGTCAACACCAACATCGCCACCAATACTTCCAGTACGGTGAAGCCCGATTGCTCCCGCTGCTTACGGCGTGACATAAATTCTCCCGAATGCCGAAATCGTGATCGTCTCGGTTGGCAGCGACATGTACGTCATCGTCGGCGTCAGCGTCCCCACCGTCGCCTGCACCTGCCCGCTCGGATGAAAAAATAAAGTCAGGTCGCCATTAAGCTTCACACCTCGCCCGGGGAGGGGAATCGGCGAGGCTGGCGCGCTCATCGCCGTCAGGCACGAGGTATTGCCCGCGGCCGGCGTTTCACTCGCCACTGTGTACGTCATCGACGACGCCGAGAATGCCAGCTGATACGGGCACCCGTGATAAATCGCTTGATACCGCGTCGACTGGATCGCCGCGGAAAACGCCGCAATCGACGACTTGAATGTGAAAACGCGCAGCGAGTTCGTGATCACCGGAATCGATATCGCCGCCAAAATCATTCCAATGGCGACGACGAGGATCAACTCGATCAGCGTGAACCCGGCATTTTTTGTTTGCGGGATACTTCGGTTGGTTTTTCCGGGGCCCAATGTCGTGGTGTCCATTTCCCTGAGAATTCGGAGACTTGCAAACCTCGCAACCTCAGGGCAGAGAAATGCAAAACATTCGCCAATCCGCGCGGATTCATAAAAATTTGAAATAAAACGACTTACTAAATCTTGGGAGGCCGAAATCCAGGGCGTTTATCGGTGGAGGGGTTAAAAGGTAACAGACATAGAAGTTACAAGAATGAGACATCTACATGACATTCTGTAGGTGAAATACCTTAGTCCCTGCTCGACATCAAGGGTGGTTCCAGCCGCATCATCGTTCTCGCCCGGCTCGAAACATGCCACTTTTCGTCTTCTGCCGCGCGCGTTATTTATTTCTTTTCGACCGGTAATCGGCCCACTTCTTCTTTTGCGCCGCCCCAATCTTCTCCCGCGCTTCGACACTCAATCTCTTGCTCTTCGGCCGGTTCTCCCGCTTCAGTTGCCGTATTTGCGCCAGCACAATCTGGAGCCGGTGCCTCAGAATTGTCGCTTCAGCCTCGAGTATTTCGATTTGGTCCATAAAGAATCGTCGGACTCGCGGCGGCACTTGCCAGCACAGCCGCCAATCGCAATCTTACAGAGCCGACAATTCCTGATAATCGGGATGTTGCTGTAATTTCAACTTTCGGAACCTATCGCAACAGCGAAGAACAAACAACACGTGCGATGATCGCCACAGGCCTGCTTGATCCGCGCCGCACAATGTCAGTTTCGCCCGTCTAATGCGCTGTTCTCGCTTCCGGCAGCACTTCCGGAATCGCCAGTTCGACGCCTTCGCGTTCCGCCAATCGCACTATCTTGGCACGCGATTCTCGGAATTTGCTGCCCAGCAAATCAAGTTGCGCGGCATCGCGAACTCCGCTCAGAGCCTGCCTCAGTTCGTCCACCGTCAAGCTGCTTCCGAGCGCCGTCCCTGCCGAATCCGCTGCGAAAGGCCGGTGATACAGCGACTCGTAGAGACACCCGAGCATCAAATTATCGTAGGCCGCGCTGACATACTCCGGAAACATCCTCACCATCTTCCAGAAAATTGACTCACCCGCCGCCGATGTCACCTGCTCGCGGCTCGACCGCACACCTGTCGTGCTGCGAAAATTTACGATGTGCCGTTGCGACTCTTCTTCGCCGATATTAACGATGCTCCTTCCTGCTTTGCTTAGCTCCCGCGCCGCAACATCGCCCGGCTGAGGGTTGACGCCGTTCGGCCAAATCTCTGGAAACTCATACCGACAAGCCAGCGCAGGTGCGGCAAGAGCGCGATAACTTTCCGCGCGGCACAGCAGCGCAAAGATCGCCGGTTCTCCCGCGCGCGGCACAAATGACACCGCCGCAACGCGCGGATCGTCGAAGCGTGAGAAATACGACGCCGCCCAGTCTCCATCCAAAATAAAAGTGTCGGCGTCGAGAAACAGCAGAAAATCGCAATCTGTCGCCTGTAGCGTCGCGTCATAAAATTCCATGAAATCGCGCATCCCAGGCCCGCTGCGCGTGAATCGCACGCCTGGAAAATCCCGCCGCTCAAACTGTTCCGCGTTCGCATCGCAAAAAATATTCACTTCGACATCCATCCCAAGCCCCGCGAACGCCGGCACCAGCTCGCGCATCGCAAATCGATGCCACAATCTCGCCAGATCCGGATAACGATGCGGGCTAGCAATCAATAATCTCGACATAAGCTTTGTGGTGACATCCCCTCAGCCCCCACCCGACACAGCTTTTGTAGGGGCGTCCCTTCAGGGCGCCCGGCCACGGCGTCAGCAATCGAGGCGGTCCGGCGACCCTGTCAGCAATCTAGGCGCCCCGGCCACGCCGTCAGCAATCCATGCACCCGGCCAAGGCGTCATCCGCGCCCAGCCTCTCTTCCCTCATTCGCCCACGCACCATCCCCGCATTCATCTCCCCGTCGGCCAATCCCCCCGCGAACGATAAATCCCCCCACGATCAAACCCGCCCTCCCAAATTCCGCCCACCCAACTCCCGCCCCAAAAAATCCCCCCAATGAACATGCCGCCCGCGAATCGCCCCGACCGAAACATCCCACCGCAAAACATCCCCGACTCAAACACTCCGCCGTCCCATTCGCACTCAAACAGCGCCGCGCCGCGATTGATCGCATCGGGTCCGAACTTCTTGTTCATGTGGAGCTCGCCGGTGAGCAGGATCAGTGGTTGCGATTCGTTTGGCATAGGGGAGTCGTCGGCGCTTTCGACCGTCCGCCAAGTATCCCTAACCCACAGCCTGAAACTTGTCTCCGCGAAATATCATTCTTGTCAAGCGCGATGCTCGCGCAGCATTAAACTCCTGCTATCGCCCGCTACTCCCAAACCCTCGCCCAGACCGTTCCGTCTCCTCAATCTCCCCCGCCTCCACAAACTCCGCCTCGATCCTCCGCACGATCCGCATCTGCGCGATCCGATCGCCCGCCTTGATCACCAGAGGCTCCTTCCCAAAATAACTCGCTACCACCCGTATCTCCCCGCGATATCCCGGATCGACAACCCCCGCAAATGTCGTCAGCCCCCGCACCGCCAGTCCCGACCGGTCCGCAATAATCCCGCCATATTCCGCCGGAAACTCCATCGCAATCCCCGTCGGAATCACCTTCACATCCCCGGTCTCCAACGTCACATCCTCCACCGCACAAAGATCCGCCGCTAAATCCCCAAACTCCCCTGTGTGCGCATACCTCGGCACCTTCGCCATCTCATGCAACTTCTTCACTCGCACAGTAATCATCTTCATCCCTTCACGAAATCAATCCGCCACTAGAGATTTTACGTTGGACCAACACGCCGCCGTAAGCCGCGTCGAGTATCAGCGCGAAAATTATCACGCAAGAGCGGCTGAGATGGAATCGCCGTCAACCCGAGTCACAGTAGCGTTCCTCCAGTGTCCTTTGGAATTTGCGATATAGTGCGAGACATGTTCCGACTTCGAATCCCAGTCGCACTCACATTCATTGCGTTGATGACCATTGGAGCTCGCGCCTCCGCCGCACAGACCGTCAACACCATCGACCCCGCGCTCAAGTCGCGCATCGACGCAATCGCCGCCGGCGTCATGCAGCAGCGCGGCGTCCCTTCAGCGAGCGTCGCCGTCGTGCAAAGCGGAAAGCTCGTCTACACCCACGCCTACGGCCGCGCTCACATCGCTCCCGACAAACCAGCCACTCCCGACATGCGCTACTCCGTCGGCTCCATCTCCAAGCAGTTCACCGCGGCAGCAATCCTGTTCCTTCAGCAAGACGGCAAACTCAAACTCGACGACCCCGTCGCGAAATTCGTCCCCGGCCTAACGCGCGGCGACGAAGTCAGCATCCGCCAACTCCTCAGCCACACCAGCGGCTATCAAGACTACTGGCCCGAAGACTACCTGATGAAGTCCATGGAGCCGCCAACCACCGCGCAAGAGATCCTCGACCGCTGGGCAAAAAAGCCCCTCGACTTCGAACCCGGCACGCAATGGCAGTACTCCAACACTAATTACGTCATCGCTGGCTTGATCGTAGAAAAAGTGTCCGGCCAAAAGCTGATGGAGTTCCTCGGCGACCACATTTTTCATCCGCTCAACATGCGCAGCGTCTGGAATTCCGACGAAACAAAACTCACCCAGACCGACGCCACCCCCTACATCCGTTACGCGCTCGGTCCGCTCCGCCAGGCTCCCAAAGAAGGCCGCGGCTGGACCTTCGCCGCCGGCGAACTCGCCATGACCGCCCACGACCTCGCCCTCTGGGACGAAAGCCTCATCGCTCAGAAATTGCTCAAGCCCGAAAGCTACCGCGAAATGTTCACCGAGATAAAACTCAAAGACGGAAAGGGAACGCATTACGGCCTCGGCGTAGACGTTACCGACATCGACGGCCATCGCGACATCGCCCACAGCGGCGAGGTAACCGGCTTCGTCGCCGAAAACGACGTCCTCATCGACGACCGCGTCGCCGTCGCCGTACTCACAAACCACATGGCCGGCGGCGCCGCCGACATCTCCCGCCTCGCCGCCTCCACCATCGTCGGCCAAAAGCGCACCCCCGAAGAAGAGCAAACCCTCACAATCTACCGCGCCCTCCAGAAAGGCCACCTCGACCGCACCAACCTCGCCCCAAATCTCGACGCCTATTTCGACGCGAAATGCCTCTCCGACTTCAAATCTAGTCTCGAGCCCTTGGGCGAGCCTCTCACTTTCCGCCAAACCGATTCCGAACTCCGCGGCGGCATGACCTTCCGAAAGTTCCAACTCGTCTACCCAACCCAAACCCTCCAACTCACCACCTACAGCTATCCCGACGGCAAGCTCGAACAATTCTTGGTTTATCCCGGGAAGTGACTCTTTCGGTAGAGAAACACTGATTGCCCGGCTCTATCAGGCGAGCGCGATTGCCTGTGAAATGTGAAGCGTAGCGTTCCAATCGGCTGGAAATTCGAACGAAAGCCGCTAATCTTCCGAGTGCCGCGACGGCTCTCTCTGATTGCTTCCCCCACGCGAACGCAAAGCAAACCTCCGTGTAACCGCCAATCGACAGTGATAGCCTGACGAGGTGGCCAAAGAACCGGAAGGCAAAGCGCTCTCGATTGGGAAACGTGAAGTCATTATCACGAATCCCGCCAAGCTCTATTTTTCTCAAGCACAAATCTCAAAACTCGATCTCGTGCGCTACTACTTGAGTGTCGCGCCGGGCGCAATCGCCGCAATCCGGGATCGTCCCATTGTTCTGAAGCGGTTCGTCAACGGCGCTGAAGCAGAGGCGTTCTATCAAAAACGTGCGCCCAGTAACCGTCCGCCTTGGCTGCGAACCGTCACTCTGTCATTTCCTTCGGGCCGGACTGCGGAAGAAATCGTGGTGGATGACGAGGCTGGGCTTGCTTGGATCGTCAATCTAGGTTGCATCGAACTTCATCCGCACCCTGTCCGTTCTGGCAACCTTGATCATCCCGACGAATTGCGCATCGATCTCGATCCGATTCCGGGCGTCGAGTGGGCCGACGTGCGCCGCGTTGCTCTCGAAGTACAAGCCTTCCTCGAAGAAGTAGGACTACGCGGGTGGCCCAAGACCAGCGGGTCGCGCGGCATGCACGTGAATGTGCGAATCGAACCCCGCTGGACGTTCACGGAAGTACGCCGCGCGGCCGTGGCTTTGTCGCGCGCAGTCGAACGTCGCGCGCCCGCACTCGCCACCTCGAAATGGTGGAAGGAAGAGCGACACGGTGTGTTCCTCGACTACAACCAGAATGCGAAGGACCGGACCACGTGCTCTGCATACTCGGTGCGTCCACTCCCTGACGCGCGCGTGTCTGCGCCACTTCACTGGCATGAAGTGCCTGACTGTAACCCAGCCGACTTTACTCTGTTCACGATGCCCGAGCGCTTCACGAAAATCGGCGATCCGCACGCGGACATGGATGCCGCTGCCGGCTCGCTCGAAAAATTGCTCGAGCTCGCCGACAAGGACGAAGCAGAAGGTCTCGGCGACGCTCCATGGCCGCCACACTTCCGCAAGGCAAAAGGGGAACCCTCTCGAGTGATGCCGTCGCGCGCGAAGCCCGCTGCAAAGAAGGCCGCTGCAAAGAAGCCTCGGGTAAAAATGCCGCTCATCGTTGTCGCGAACTCGCCCGACAAGAAATTGGCACTGGCAGGTCTCGAACGATGGAAGGAGAAATACGCCGAAGCAGCCAAACTGCTCGCCATCGACGACGTGCTCACCGATTCCATGCGGGGCAGGTCATCGACGTGGACACGCATCCGAATCAATCTGCGTCATGTTCCAGAAGCTATTCGACCGCCGCAGGAAACTCCGGACCCTGACGACGATCCGACGAGGGGATTCCGCAAGCGATGGCAGCAAAAGAAACGAGCGAGCTGATCTAGAGCCTTCGAGAGAAAATTTCTGCGAGTTCCTGCGGAGGAACTACTTCGAGCTGGGCATACGTGCAATCGCTGGGCTTTTTGTCCGACCGCCACCGGCGGAAGCGCGCCATATGCCGGAAGCGATTTCCTTGCATGTGCTCGTAAGCGACTTCCACAACCAGTTCGGGCCGCAACGGCTCCCAAGACAAATCTTTGCCCTGGCTCCAGCGGCTCTGGCCGCCCGGCATCCGATGGCCGGCTTCACCAGCGCTCGCGGTTTCATCAGCGCTGGCCCAGCCCTTCCAAGGGTGATCAACAAGAGCATTCTTTCGGTAAGGTTTGAGGAATTCCGCCAGCTCACGCCGCTTCTCTGCGGTAAAGCTCGCGCAAACACCGACATGTTGCAAAGCGCCGGCATCATCAAAGAGTCCGAGCAGCAATGAGCCGACCAATGTGCGATCGCCTTTTTTATACCAGCGAAATCCCGCCACCACACAGTCGCAGTCGCGCTCGTGTTTAACTTTGAGCATCGTTCGTTTGTTCGGTTCGTAGATGCCCGAAGAGAGCTTCGCCATGACGCCGTCCAGCCCAGCCCCCTCGAAGCGGCGAAACCAATCAGAGGCGATACTACGGTCGTTGGTTGCCGGTGTGATATGGATGGGTGGTGGTGCTGATGCAATCAGAGACTCCAGTTCGCCGCGCCGAGTTTTGAATGGCTCTCCGCGAAAGTCGCGATCTCCCTGGCAGAGCAAATCGAAACAAACGAACGATGAAGGAGTCTGCTCCGCGAGAAGCTTCACTCGGGATGCAGCCGGATGCAGACGCAACTGCAACGCGTCGAAGTCCAGTCCGTCGTTTTTAACGATGACAATCTCGCCGTCGAGAACGCATTGCAAAGGCAAAGTCGCACGCAACGGTTCAATAAGATCAGGAAAGTAGCGGTTGAGCGGCTTTTCGTCGCGGCTCTGGATCAGAATCTCGTCGCCATCTCGAAACACAAGCGCCCGAAACCCATCCCACTTCGGCTCAAAAATCCATTCCTCGCCATCGGGCAACGCCCCCACACGCTTCGCAAGCATCGGCAAAATCGGCGGATTCACAGGAAGCTGCATGTGTCCCATGTTATACGCATATTTTGGTTTTGTGCTTCGGTGGTCCGCTATTGCCGCAGCATTGGCTTCCGCGAACTGATTACACGGCTTCTGGCTAACTAACAAAATTGGTCGTATGTGTCGTCCGCGCTTTCCCGGGACGGAGGCATCTAAAGTTTGCTCGGTGATTTTTCAGAAATGGTGCCGGGGGCCAGAATCGAACTGGCTACGCCCGCCTTTTCAGGGCGGCGCTCTACCAGTGAGCTACCCCGGCACGGTGGAGTCTGTTAATTTTAGGGGCGACTGCACTGAGTGTCAATCCAAGTGCGCAGAATTTCTTGGCCACCCCACGCAAAAAAGACCGAAAGAAAACAGGCAAGCAATCTCTGCGTCCCAAGAAGGCCAAGCAGTCGGCGCCGCCGACGCACAGCAAGAAGCCCGGCGGATGCGGCGCGGTGCAGGGAGTTGGGAATTCGCCACCGTTTCCGATCCAGCCGACTCCAGTCGATGCGCAGAACGCCTCAGAGACATCTGCAATCGACGAGTCCGCAATTCCGGGAAAGCACGAGTCCCCGGTTCCTGCAAAACGCGAGTCCGCGCTTCCGGGGAAGCGTGCCCTCACGATCTTTACGATCGGACATTCAACACATCCCATCGATGAATTCATCGCGCTCTTGAAGCGCTATGGCATCGAGCAACTCGTCGATGTGCGCACAGTGCCGAAGTCGCGGCATGTGCCGCAGTTTAATTCTGATGCGCTCGCAGCCTCGCTCGACGAGCAGGGAATCGCGTACGTTCATTTGAAGTCGCTGGGCGGCCTAAGACATGCCAAGAAAAATTCCGTCAACTCTGGCTGGCGCAACGCTTCGTTTCGCGGTTACGCCGATTACATGGCAACCGAAGAATTTGCGCAGGGCATCGACAGCTTGGTCGATCTTGCGGAAGCAAAGCGCACTGTCATCATGTGCGCGGAAGCGGTGCCGTGGCGCTGCCATCGTTCGCTGATCGGCGATGCGCTGCTGGTGCGGGGAATCGCGGCGGAAGACATCATGAGCGGTACGTCAGTCCGTCCGCACAAACTGACGGAGTTCGCGAAGGTTGAGGGCCAGCAGATTACGTATCCGCCCGACAACAACCTCGATCTCTTCGCAGAGGCCGAGAGCAAAACTCTGTGAAATAACTTTTCAAAGAACGAAGCCGGTACATGCTCCAGACCCGCACCGGCAAGCGCACGCCTTCCGCAGCTCGGGCGTTCCTCGATGGAACTACCTGTTGCGCCAAGGCATCGCGTTGAAATGCCGGCGCTTAACGCCATTGGCGACGTGAGCCAGTTGGCTTTCGTTAGATTCGTTTCATTCGCGAACTATTCGCGACGGCTGCCGTCGAATTCTTCCATCCAGTCGCGGCCTTTCAGCAATTCGCGCGGACGAGTGCCGTCGGGTGGACCGACGATTCCGTCTCGTTCCATCAAATCGATCAGGTGTGCGGCGCGGCCATAGCCGATGCGCAAGCGCCGTTGCAAAGTGGAAGTCGAAGCGCGTCCGGCTTCGCAGACAACGCGAACCGCGTCCTGAAACAGTTCGTCGTCGGCTTCGCTGCCTTCCGTCGCATCGCTGCCGGGGCCGGAAATGGGCTTGCCATTCTCGTCCTTGGGGGCTTCGAGCAACTGCTCGTTGTATTTCGCCTGCGCCTGAGCGCGCCAGAAATCGCAGACGGCGACGATCTCGTCTTCGCTGACCATCGGCCCGTGAATACGATGCAGACGCGAAGAGCCGGCTGGCAAATACAGCATGTCGCCTCTGCCGAGCAACGACTCGGAACCGTTTGCGTCGAGAATCGTGCGCGAGTCGATCTTTGCTGGCCACGCGGAACGAGATGCGGGCAGGGAAGTTCGCCTTAATCAAGCCAGTGATGACGTCCACCGACGGTCGCTGCGTCGCAAGAATCAAGTGAATACCGACCGCGCGCGCCATCTGCGCCAGTCGCGTGATCGACTCTTCGACGTTGCTCGTATCGACCATCATCAGGTCGGCCAACTCGTCGATCACGATCACGAGATAGGGAAGCGGCTTGTGCTCGGATTCCTCGACAGTCTCAAACAGCGAGAGCGATTCCTTCTTCTGGAATGTGCGGTTGTACTGCTCGATGTTGCGCACGCCCTTCTGCGCCAGCAATTTCAGCCGGTTTTCCATTTCGCGCGTCGCATTGCGCAAAACGTTCGACGCCACCTTTGGATCGGTGACGACCGGCGCGATCAAGTGCGGGATGTTTTCGTACAAATTCAGCTCGAGCCGTTTCGGATCGACAAGCACCATTTTCACTTCGTCGGGAGAGGCCTTGTAGAGAATCGACATCATCAACGAGTTGATGAAGACGCTCTTACCGGTTCCCGTGGAGCCCGCGATGAGCACGTGCGGCATCGCAGCGAGATCGGCGACACGGATGCGCCCATGCAGGTCGCGCCCCATTGCCAGCGTGAGTTTGCTCGGCGAATTGAAAAATTCCGGCGATTCGATGATTTCGCGCAGCGCAATCGTCTGCCGGTTGACGTTCGGGACTTCGATACCGATCGTCGATTTGCCCGGAATGCGCTCGATCAAAATCGATTCGGCCTGCAACGCAAGGCACAAATCTTCCGTCAATCCGAGCACGCGGTTGTACTTGATGCCGGCTTCCGGCTTGAACTCAAACGTAGTGACGACGGGACCAGGATTGATCTGCGTCACGCGCCCCTGGACATCGAACTCCGCGAACTTTTCTTCGATCGCGCGAGCGCGCAGCTTCAATTCGTCTTCGTCAATCTTCTGGCTGCGCTCACCTTCGCGCATCATGCTAACGGGCGGCAGCTTGTAATTCGTCGCTCCGGCTTTCGCAACCTTTGCGTCCGCGGCTTTCTTCACGGCCGCTTCGGAAGTCTTCTCGTCATTCATGACGAAAATCGGGGCCTTGTGTACCTCGCCCGGAGCCGCATCTTCGACCGGCTTTTCTTTCTTGCCGTCGGCGCGCGCCTTCGCAGCCTTGGATCGTCCGAAAATATCGGTCTGGTCTTGCAGTTGAATCGTCTTCGCCCCGTCCTCTTCCTCGTCCGCGACGGCAGTCTTCCCGCCACGCTCGTCGCGTGCGATCTCAACTTGTTTCCCAGTCGCCTGGTTTACAGCTTTGCGACCCGACGTGCGCGTCTCTTGCAATCGCCGGCGCATGCGATCGTTTTCGCGAGAATCGCGCCACCCGTGCCAGCGCGCTTGCACGCGCGACAAAACATTCAGCTTCGCAACTCCACCAAGCGGAGAATTCGCCGCCCACTCATGCGCGCCGGTGAAAGAAAATCGCGTCGTCATGAAGAGCGCAGTAATAAGGATCGCGATAACGAGCAGATTCGCGCCCCACATGTTGAAGCCGTAGCGCAGTTCGTTGGAAATGACGCTGCCGATCAGTCCGCCTGGAGGCACCGCGCCGCGGATTGCCGGCAGGCTCCAGAGGCACAGCAGGCAGGGCAGCGAGAGCAACAAAAGTACATAGCCAACCGCGGTGGCGATCTGCGATTCGATGATTCGGCTGCGGAACCAGCGCATGCCGACCACCAGCAGCGCTACCGGCAAGAGGAACGCGGCGAAACCGAAGATCTGAAATAGGAAGTCCGCGCTGTAGGCGCCGACTGGGCCAATCCAGTTGCGAGCGACGGCGCCAGAAGCGGGGCCGCTGACATTGAAGGAAATGTCGGAAGGCTGATATGTGATAAGCGCGAGGCCGGTTAAGACGGCCAAGGTGATGCACAAAAATCCGATCAGCTCGTTGAGCCGTTTGTTGTCGGTAGGTGTCAGAAAGCGCAAGAGGGTCTCCTCAGCATTTGGGGAAGGCTGAGTGAGCAAACCCGTTGGCGCTATCGCGGGCTTGCCTGGAGAAAAGCTAAAAGCAAAACGATGATACCAAGAACCAAGCGGTAGACAATAAATACTTTGAGGGTGCGTGTTTGTAGATAACGCAGGAAAAAGGCGATGACGAAGTAGCCGGCGACGCCGGAAACGGCGACGCTGATGGCCAAGGTAGAGAGGGGCAGGTCGAGCGTGCCGGCCTTGTGCAACTTGATGAGCGCGGGGAGCTTGCTGACGACCGCGCCGGCGATGAGTGGCGCCGACAGCAAGAAGGAAAAGCGGGTGGCGGCTTCGCGGGTGAACCGGCGGAACAGGCCTGCGGTAATGGTGATGCCCGAACGGGAAACGCCCGGCCAGAGCGCAAGAGCTTGAGCGGTTCCGATCGCGACGGCGTCGCCCATTTCGGATTGCTCGATGGTGCGGGTGAGCCTGGCTTTGGAGTCGGCCCACCACATGATCAGGGCTACGACGACAAGCGAAACACCGATGATACCGGGCAGGCGGAGATGTTCTTCGATCTGTTTGTCGAAGAGCTTGCCGAGGATGGCGCCTGGGATGGTGCCGATCACCATGTACCAGAAGAGGCGCTTGTGCTGAGCGACTTCCTGAGCGGGGGCGTTGCTCGGGTACTTTCCGCCGAGGCCGCAGAGGGTGAGGGTGAGCCAGTCTTTCCAGAAATAGAGAAGGACGGCGACGAGCGTGCCGGCGTGGAGCGCCACGTCGAACGCTTCGCCGGGGTCCTGCCAATGGAGCAGCCACGGGAAGAGGACGAGATGGGCGGTGCTGCTGACAGGGAGAAACTCGGTGAGGGCTTGGACCAGGGCGAGGACGATCGCCTGAAAGAGAGGCATTGGAGTGTCGGTATCCTTTATAACCGGCGATGGCGCCGGGGAGATTTTGGGCGTCGGCGCACGGGGCGGGACGCGATGGATGTTGTTGTGTCCGAACGGCTTGATAACGATAGCTGCGGTTATGGCGGAAGGCAACTTTGGTGGTGGGGTGAGGTGTTGTTTCGATGAGGATGGGACGGGGACAAAGGGAGGGCGGTTCCAAAATGGGACGGAGGGGGGTATACCCCCTATGTTTTTTGAAGTGTGCGCAAGTGATTGTGAATGAAGGGGTTGCGGAAGGGCAGAAAACAGGTGTGTGTAGGCGATTGAAAAGAAGGGAGATAAGTGGGGGTGCTTTTCGAAGAGGAAGGGGGAGTTCACATACGAGTGTAGCGTGAGGCGAAGTACGTGTCAATAACGATTAATTACATGGTAATTCGAATGGGTGAGCTTGCGATTCGAATTTGAGCTTGAAGAAGGCGCTACGTGTGGCCGTTGAACATGAAAGGCAAGAGCCCCCTCAAAAAGCGAGGGTGGGGCACCCTGCGTGTGGAGTGGATCTCTTGAACCGTGCTTCGGGCGCACGGCGTCTCGGGGAGGTCATGTTATTCTCGGCGTCGGACCTATGACCGAAAACAAGCCTGGTACCGCGATTCAGAAAATTTTGGCGCGCAATAAAGAGTTTGCGCTCAACTATGACGCGGCGACGCTGTCGCCGCAGCCGCAAATGCGGCTCGTGGTGATCGCGTGTATGGACACGCGTATTACGCTCGCGGCGCTGGGGCTCAAACCGCAGGACGCGCACTTCATTCGCAACGCGGGTGGGATTGTTACGGACGATGTGCTGCGTTCGTTGCTCGTTTCGCACTATTTTCTGGGGACGAATGAGGTGATGGTGATCAACCACACCGATTGCGGGCTGATGAAGGCCAGCGAGGACGAAATGCACAGGCGCATTGAGAAGGAAGCGGGGGTGGCGGCGAGTTCGCCGGTTCGGTTTTATGCGTTCAGCGATGTGGAGAAGAATGTGCGGGAGCAGTTGGAGAAGTTGAATGCGCATAGTTGGGTGCGGGAAGAGTTGACGATTCGCGGGTTTGTGTTTGATGTGCAGTCGGGAAGGCTGAAAGAAGTTGTTCCTGCGGGATAGAAGTGACTCGGGTTGAGTAGGAGTGGACCAAGACCCACCCTCAGACACCGAGGGTGGGGCACCCCGCACCCGGCAGGGGATTGGGCGGACTAGAAGTTTTCGAAGAGCCAGTTGTTGCTTTCCCAGCTGAGACGGTCGAGGGCGAGGCGGGTGCCGTCGGGGGAGGCGTGGAGATTGTCGAAATTGTAGTCTTTGCCGAGATCGACGGTTTGCTGGATTTTGCCGTCGAGACCGATGTGGCGGATTCCCAAACCGTAAGCAGAGAGAATGCTGAGTGCGTAGAACGAGTTGCCGTCAGCAGCCCACTCGATGGGCCGAAGTTCAGCGAGAGGCGAGACCGCAATGAGGCGGGACTCACCACCCTTTAGGGACAGCAGGCGAACTTTTGAGCGGAGATCGACGGGGCACGTGAAGAGCAGCTGGGATCCGTCTGGAGAGACTGACCAATAGAGACGGGACGGATCGGCGATCGGTACAGCGCCCAACGACGGGCCTTGTCCTTTTTGGACATCGAGAGCATAGAAGACCAAATTTTTAGAGTCGCTATCCGGGCGGGCTATCACGCAGGTGGCCGCTGAGGCGTAAGGGCACCGAAAAGAGACTGCATCGTCTGGAGGGGTGTCGAGAATTTTCTCGGGAGAACCGCCCGCAATCGAAACGCGCATTAAATGCTTGTTCTTGTCCGCGGCATCGGATGCGTGAGCCGATGACCAATACAAAATCCACTTACCGTCAGGGCTGGGCACAGGGTTGCGGTCGTCGTCTGAGCTTTGAAAAAGTGGCGCCGGCGCCTCGTCGGCGAGCTTACGAGTGAATATCTGATAACGCCGGGTCTGATTGGTGTGAAAGAAAATCGCGGTGCTGTCGGATGTCCAACGGCCTATCGAATTGTCGCTGCGCGTGACGGTCAGTTTCTGAAAATTGGAATCCAGAGCATGGGAGGACTTGTTGATGCCGAGAAAACCGATGTCCTGCCAGTTGCGACTTCGCGACACGACGAGTTTTCGCCCATCAAGGCTCGCATTGACCCAGAGCGGGTATTCGTTGACGAGTGATGTGAGCTTGACCGGTTTGCCGTCGGGCGTGCCGCGGTCGGGGTTCACGTGGAGGGCGTAAAGATTTGCGGCGAAGTCCTCCTGATCCTGTAGTGGAAATAGAAGGCGACCGTCAGGCAACCATGCGATGTTTGAGAGGGACGGGCTGCTGGCGACAATTCGTTCGTCGGAAAAGATGATCGATGCAGAACCGTCGGAAGTATCGACGGAGCCGAGAACAGGCGCAGACTTTGCGACTGCGATATACGATAAACGCTTGCCCGAGGGAGACCACGCAAGCGAGGTGTATGCGAGGTTGTGGTCTTCCACAAGCTTGTGGTCGTTCTGACCGTCAAGCGACGAAATCCAAATCTCGTGATAATCACCGGACAGACGAGCGATTTTGTCGCCCAAGGGCGAGATCGCGGCGGCGCTCGAGGCGGTCCAGATCTTGCGGGGAGAGTCTCCAAAGAGAGAAGTGAGCCAAATCTCTGGAATGCGACTCGGCGGATTGTTCTCGAAGAGGATTTTCTGTCCGTCGGGAAGCCAAACGAGCTGCCAGATTGTTGAACGAAACTCAGCCGGCAGAGGAACGTCGTGGACTTCGCCGGAGGCGACGTTGGTGATGTGGAGACCATGCATGTCGGCGAAAGCCAGGAGTTTGCCGTCCGGGGAGATGGCGGTTCCGAAGGTGCGAATTTCCGGTGGGTTGAAGGTGAGCTGGCGCTCCTTGATCGGGCCGGTTGGAGCGGATGACGAGAAGAACGAGCGCCAGCGGGGCGAGGCGGCGATAGCGATGAGCAGTAATGCCGCTACGACGCCGACCATCGCGAGTTGGTGCTTCCGGGGGCTCGGAGTTCGCGCCGTGGGCGCTTCGATGGGAGCGGCAGATCTGAAGCCGGAAGCGCTGTGTCTCTGCAGGCGCTTGAGGTCGGCGCGAATGTCTGCGGCGCTTTGAAAGCGGAGTTCGCGATCTTTCTCGACGGCTTTTTGGATGACGCGATCGAGTTCGACGGGGATAGCGGGATTTTTCTGAATGGGCGGCGCGGGCTGGGCGTTCAGAATTTCGTTAAAGATGCCACCGGAAGTTTCGGCGCGGAACGGTAGGACACCCGTAGCCATTTCGTACAGAACAATGCCGAAGGAAAAAATGTCGGAGCGAGGGTCGAGCGGTTTGCCCAGAATTTGCTCGGGCGACATGTAGGAGACGGTGCCGACGGCGCTGCCGGGGCTGGTGAGATCGTCGGGATCGAGAGATGTGACCGTGGCTTGCGACGGATTGCGGGCGACTACTTTGGCTAAACCGAAATCGAGAATTTTTGCGCTGCCGCGCGCGGTGACAAAAATATTGGCGGGCTTGATGTCGCGATGGACGATGCCTTTGCTGTGAGCGGCGTCTAGGCCGTCGGAAATTTCCGTGGCGATGGTGAGGAGAGAGTCGACGTCCATTGGGCGGCCAGCGATGGTGTGCTTGAGCGTGGCGCCTTCGAGATATTCCATGGCGATGAAGGCTTTGCCGGCGTCTTCGCCGATGTCGTAGATCGTGCAGATGTTGGGATGGTTGAGGGCGGAGGCGGCTTTGGCTTCGCGGCGGAAACGCTCGAGCGCCTGGCGGTCGCCGGCGAGATCATCGGGCAGGAATTTGAGCGCGACGAAGCGGTCGAGGCGGGTGTCTTCGGCTTTGTAGACGACACCCATACCGCCGCCGCCGAGTTTTTCGACGATGCGGTAATGAGAGATGGTTTGACCGACGTTCGGCTGAGAGTCCGGCATGAGTGGGCGACATGTTATGGGTATGGTTCGAGGTTCGTCAATTGACGATCGGACTGCGGGCGGAAGAGAAGAGCTCGTGGCTTAGGAGACTAACTCGGCTACGGGCACTGAACCGTGGCAAGACGCGGCGGTCGGGCGGAGTGAACCCCGCCCGACGACGACGATTCGGTACTGAGAACGCGGTTACAAGAACGCGAT
The DNA here is from genome assembly GCA_963785605.1 of uncultured Acidobacteriota bacterium. Lineage (GTDB taxonomy): Bacteria > Acidobacteriota > Terriglobia > Acidiferrales > UBA7541 > Acidiferrum. Next base: position 1,057,906 of record CAWAWE010000002.1, read on the forward strand.
CTAGACTTCGAGGATGACGGGGAGGATTAGGGGGCGCTTGCTGGTGTGTTTGTTGATGTAGCGCTTTAGGTCGACGCGGATTTTTTCTTTGAGGATGGACCAGTCGACTTTTTCTTCGGCGTTGGATTGTTCGACGGTTTTCAGGACGACTTCGCGGGCGCCGGCCATCAGCTCGGTGCCATTGTCGCTGAACATTCCGCGGGTAACGATTTCAGGGGGGAGATCGACGCGGCCGGTGTGTTTGTCGATGGCGATGATGGGGACGACGACGCCGTCTTCGGAAAGATGGCGGCGATCGCGAATCACAGCTTCTTCGACTTCTTCCAGCGAACCGGAATCGACGAGGGTGCGGCCTGCGGTCACGGGGTCACGGCGATACGCGCCCTGTTCGGTGAATTCGACTTGCTGGCCGTCTTCCATGAGCAGGATTTCGCCGGAGACGACGCCGAGTTGATGCGCGAGTGCCGCGTGCCTGAAGAGGTGGCGATATTCGCCGTGGACGGGGATGAAATATTTTGGCTTGCAGAGCTGGAGGATGAGCTTTTGCTCTTCCTGGCTGGCGTGGCCGGAGACGTGGATGGTGCCGCCGGAATTGTCGTAGTAGACGAGCGCGCGGCGGCGGAACATGTGGTCGAGCATCCGGAAAATGGGCTTGTCGTTGCCGGGGATGATGCGGGCGGAGAGGATGACGGTGTCGTTTTCGTCGACGGAGACGAAGCGATGGTTGTCCACGGCGATGCGCGACATGGAGGACATCGGCTCGGCCTGGCTGCCGCTGGCGAGCACGATGATGCGGCGCGGGTCGAAGCTGCGGATGTCTTGCGAGCGGACGACCATGCCGTCGGGAATGCGCAGGTAGCTCATCGAGTGCGCGATTTCGACGTTGTCGACCATGCTGCGGCCGACGAAGGCGACTTTGCGATTGACGCGCGTGGCGATGTCGATCACTTGCTGAATGCGGTGGATGCTGCTGGCGAAGCAGGAGAGGATGACGCGGCGCGGAGCCGAGCGGCAGAGATCTTCGAGGCGCGAGACGACGGCGCGCTCGGAGGGAGTGAAGCCGGGGCGCTCGACGTTGGTGGAGTCGGAGAAGAGCGCGAGGACGCCTTCGTTGCCGTAACGCGCAAAGGCGTGGAGATCGAAGCCGGCGCCGTCAACCGGGGTTTGATCGATCTTGAAGTCGCCGGTGTGAATGATCACGCCGAGAGGCGTGCGGATGGCGAGCGCGACGCAGTCGATGGTGCTGTGCGTGACGGCGATGAATTCGATTTCGAAGGGGGTGATTTCGACGAGGCGGCCGGGCGTGACTTCTCTCAGCGTGGTGGAATCGAGCAGGCCGGCTTCTTCGAGGCGCTTTTTGACGAGGGCGAGCGTGAAGCGCGTGCCGTAGACGGGCACGTTGAGATCTCTCAGGATGTAGGGGAGAGCGCCGATGTGATCTTCGTGGCCGTGCGTGAGGACAATCGCTTTGACGAGATGGCGATTTTGTTTGAGATAAGTGATGTCGGGGATGACGAGGTCGACGCCGAGGAGTTCGGACTCGGGGAACATCATGCCCGCGTCAACGACGATGATGGCTTCGCCGATGCGAATGGCCATCATGTTCATACCGAATTCGCCGAGACCACCGAGAGGGATTACAGTGACGGACTGCTTGGAGTTACTCAAGTTGCGTGCATGCTCCGATCTATTGAATAAGAATCGTATCATATGGGCTAGGTCGGCAGTGATTGCGCTGCTGTAATAAAGGCGTTGGCTTGAATTTGTGGTGAGTCCAGGAGGAAGTGAACCGAATGTCTGAAGAGAAGAGTCTCGATATCGCGCGGCGAAAATTTATTGGAGCTGCGATGGCGGCAGCCGCGGCGGCCGGTGTCGCCAGTGCGCAAGAAGCGACGAAGTCCACGCCGCGTTCGCAGGATCATCATTTGCCGAACGAGCAGAATCATGGGCCGCAGAACGCGGCGGTGGAAGCGGAGAATCCGAGTGCGGCGTGGGCGACGGAGACGGATTCGGGCGCGGTTCCTCCATTTAAATATCCGTTCGGAATGGCGCGGAAGCGGATCGAGAGCGGCGGGTGGACGCGGCAGGTGACGGTGCGCGAGCTGCCGGTTTCGAAATCGATCGCAGGTGTGGAGATGCGGTTGACTGCGGGCGGAGTGCGCGAGCTGCATTGGCACGTGTCGTCGGAGTGGGCGATTATGCTGTACGGAAATGCGCGGATTACGGCGGTGGATGTGTCGGGGAAGAGCTTTGTTTCGGATGTGACGGTTGGAGATTTGTGGCTGTTTCCGCCAGGGGTGCCGCACTCGATTCAGGGGTTGGGGCCTGACGGGTGCCAGTTTTTGTTGGTGTTTGACGATGGGAATTTTAATGAGTTTGAGACGTTTTTACTGACGGATTGGCTGACGCATACGCCGAAGGAAGTGTTGGCGAAGAATTTTGGAGTGAGTGAGTCGACTTTCGACAAAGTGCCGAAGAAGGAGCTGTTTATTTTTCAGACGGGGCTGCCGGAGGAGTTGAAGAAAGAGGAAGCGTACGTTGCGGAAGGCACCGGGCCGACGACGCTGCGGATGGATTTTCGAACGAGCGAGATGAAGCCGACGAAAGTCACGGCGGGCGGCGAAGTGAAGATTATCGATGCGAAGAATTTTCCGATCACGACGATTTCAGCGGCGATTGTGAAATTGAAACCGGGCGGGCTGCGCGAGATGCACTGGCATCCGAACGCGGATGAGTGGCAGTACTTCATCAGCGGGAAGGGGCGGATGACGGTGTTTGCGGCGGGTGGGCGGGCGAGGACGATGGATGTGGAGGCGGGCGACGTGGGGTATGTGCAGCAGTCGAATCCGCACTATGTTGAGAATACTGGCGACGGGGAGCTGACGTTTTTGGAGATGTTCAGGACGCCGCATTACCAGGATATTTCGTTGGCGGAGTGGCTGGCGCATACGCCGGCGTTGCTGGTGGATCAGCATTTGGGCGTGGGGCAGGAGATGTTGAAGAAGATTGCGAAGGAAGAGGTTGTGAATCGGCCGCTGTAGTGTGGGCGTGGCGCGGCGCGGGAAAAAACGAGCGAGCGGGTGAGATCTTGCGGACGTGGGGCGCAGCGGTGCTGCGCCCGTACATGATCGTGCTTCGCGGGGGCAGTGCGGCAAGACGCGGTGAGCGGGCGGAGCAAGCCCCGCCCCTACAAAGACGTGATTACCCGCGGTTGCCGACGAAGAGGTGGACGATGGAGACGACGATGATCGCGCCGACGGTTGCGGCGGCCAGGCTGATGAGGAATCCGCCGCCGAGGATGCCGAGCTTCATGAAGAGCCAGCCGCCGATCACGCTGCCGACGAGGCCGAGGACGATGTCGGTGATGCAGCCGTAGCCGGCACCGCGCGAAATTTTTCCGGCGAGCCAACCGGCGAGGAGGCCGATCACGATCCAGCCGATCAGGCCGCGCTCGTATTCCACCACGACAACGCGATCTTGAAAAAGGGACAAGGCTAGGGCTGTAAGCATTCGGCCTCCTTGGGCGAAGTGCGGTTGAAGATTTTTAGATGCGGCATTGTAGCGTTGAGGGCGCGGAATGCCAACAGTTTGAAGGCAAGCAGCGACGGCAGATTGGCTGTCGCGTTGACATATTGCCAGTGGATCGAGGGCGGACTGAAGCCCGCCCCTACAAACCCTGAAAATCAGCGGGGCCGATGTGAAATTTCTCAGGGTTGCTGTTGGGTCATGCAGTGGAGCGTGCCGAGGCCGAGGACCAGGTCGCGGCAGGCGATGCCGACGATTTCGCGGCCGGGGAAGAGGTCGGCGAGTTTATTGAGCGCGACGCGGTCGTTTGCGTCGTTGAAGGTGGGAACGATGACAAGATCGTTCGCGATGTAGAAATTTGCGTAGCTCGCGGGGAGACGGAAGTTATCGAACTCGATCGGCGCGGGCATGGGAAGCGTTTCGATGCGAAACGGGCGGCCGTCGGGATCTTTCATTGCGCGCAGGAGTTCGACGTTTTCCTGGAGGGCGGCGTAATTCACGTCGGCTTTGTTTTTCTCTTCGATGACGACGATTGTGTTCGGGTTCACGAAGCGGGCGAGATCATCGACGTGGCCGTGGGTGTCGTCGCCTGCGATGCCGTTTTTCAGCCACAGGACTTGCGAGACGCCGAGATAGTTTCGAAACACTTCGGCGTAGTCTTCGCGCGTGAAACCGGGATTGCGCTCCTGCGTTTTGCTGAGAAGGCATTCTTCGGTGGTGAGTAGCGAGCCGCGGCCGTTGACGTCGATGCTACCGCCTTCGAGCACAACGCGGCGGCCTTTGTGCATCGGCTGCCAAGTGCGACGCTTCAGTGTCTTGTTGACTAACGTCGCCGCGACGGCGTCTTTTTTGTGATTGGCGTATTTCGCCCAGCCGTTGAAGCGCCAGTGTGTGTAGGCAAGTTCGCCGTTTGCATTTTTAACCGAGATCGGGCCGGAGTCGCGCATCCAGCCGCGATCAGTCGGCACGCGAAAGAAATCGACTTTGGCGAGGTTCGCGCCAGATTTCGCGAGAATATCGCGGACTTTGCGCTCTTCATTGGCGCTTTCGACGAGAAGAAACACGCGCTCAACGCGCGAGAGATTTCGAACGATCTCCGCGTAGGCCCACGGAATCGCCGGAAACTTTCCCGGCCAATCGGTGACTTCGTGCGGCCAGCCCAGCCACGTCGCGTGATGGTGTTCCCATTCGGCAGGCATGGAGTAGCCCAGTTCGAACGGAGTCTGCGTTTCGACCGCGGCTTGGGCTTTTTTACTGGCGCGCGCTTTGTGCGAGGAAACTTTTTTCGTCGGCATGTGAATTCGAATTACTCGCCAAGCCAACGATTCGTGATCGGCTGGTACGCGTCGATGCGGCGGTCGCGCAGGAATGGCCAGTTACGGCGCGTATCTTCGCTCTTTGCGGGATCACACTCGACGACAAGAATTTCCTCTTTATCGTGGGATGCTTCGGCGACCAGCTGCCCAAAGGGATCGGCGACGAACGAATTGCCCCAGAACTCCAGCCCGGGATCACCGCTCGCAGGCTTTCCTTCGTAGCCGACGCGATTCACGACCGCGACGTAAATTCCGTTGGCGATCGCGTGAGAGCGTTGAATCGTGCGCCACGCATCGAGCTGCGCAGCGCCGAACTCCGCCTTCTCGTGAGGGTGCCAGCCGATGCTCGTCGGATAAAAAATGACCTGCGCACCTGCGAGTGCGGTCAGGCGAGAGCCTTCCGGGTACCACTGATCCCAACAGATCTGCACGCCGATTCTTCCGTACTTGGTGTCGAAGTTCGGGAATCCGAGATCGCCCGGCGTGAAATAGAACTTTTCGTAATAGAGCGGGTCGTCGGGAATGTGCATCTTGCGATATTTGCCGAGGAACGTTCCGTCGGCATCGATCACCGCGCAGGTATTGTGATAAACGCCGGCGGCGCGGCGTTCGAAAAGGGAAGCGACGACGGCGACTTTCCTCTCTTTCGCGACTTGCGCCAATGCCTCGGTTGCAAGACCGGGAATCGGCTCAGCGAGATTAAACAGTTCCGGATCTTCTTTGCGGCAGAAGTACTCTCCGCGAAAAAGCTCGTCCATGCAGATGATCTGCGCGCCGCGCGCGGCGGCTTCGCGAATCTTTTCGATCGCACGCTGAAGATTTTCTTCCGCATTCGTCGTCGAACGCATTTGAATCAGGCCGACGGTGAATTTGTTCGCCATAGAAAATTAGTTTAGCATGACGCGGAACGCCGATTTACTGCGCGAATCCGCTTTCCTTCCGCGCGCGTTTGTATTATCAAGTTGCATGAAAACATGACGGCCCGACATTCAATTTGTCACTGTTGTGTGAACGCAAGGTGACAGTGGCGCGAACTTCAGGAGCGTAAATGGCAAAGGAAAAAAAGACAGTAACGGGGCGCGTGCTGCACGATCCGGTGAAAGACAAACTGCGGCCGATTTATCCGCTCGATTTGTCGAAGACGCGCACGATCGATCAGCTCGTACGCGCGATGGGCGACACGGCGTACACCGCGCGGCAAATCGGAGATGCCGCCGACGTGCTGGAGATCATGGCGCGCGACAAAGAGTGCTTCGTCGTGATGACGCTCGCCGGCGCGCTCACCGTCGGCAAAATGGGCTTGGTCTTTTGCGATTTGATTGAGAGCGGCATCGTAAAAGCGATCGTTTCGACCGGCGCCCTGATGGCTCACGGCCTCGTCGAAGCGACCGGTCTCTCTCATTTCCGATACGATCCCTCGAAAATGAACGACGAGGAATTGTTTCAGGCGGGGTACAACCGAGTCTACGATTCGCTCGAGCCGGAAACGAACCTCGATCACGTCGAAGAAGTGGTCGATGGCATTCTCGATAAATGGGATCCGACCGATGTGGTTTGCAGTTGGAAGCTGCATCGCAAGATCGGCGAGTTTTTGCACAAGCAGGGCGGCGGACGCGGGATTCTGAAATCGGCATACGAGCACAACGTCCCAGTGTTCGTGCCGGCATTCACGGATTCTGAGCTTGGAATCGATTTTGCGCTCAATAAGATGGCGCGGCAGCGGGACAAGCGTCCGTTGCTGCGGTTCGATCCCTTCGAAGATTTCGAGACGTTCGCCGACACGATGATGGCGACGAAGAAGATGGGAATCTTCACGGTGGGCGGCGGAGTGCCGCGCAACTGGTCGCAGCAGTTTGGGGTGTACGCAGAGTTGCTCGCGCGTCGCGGCCTCAAAAAGTTGCCGCTGAAGCGGTACAGCTACGGGCTCCGCATCTGCCCTGAGCCGGTGAATTGGGGCGGGCTGAGCGGGAGCACATACACCGAGGCGGTGTCGTGGGGCAAATTCGTTCCGCCGGAGGAGGGCGGGAAGTTTGCCGAGGTGCTCGAAGACGCGACGGTCGCACTGCCGCTCATTGTCGGAGCGGTGCTGGAGCGGATCGGATATTTCAAGCGGTAATCGCAGAACATAGTTGCGATCTTATGATGAGTGAAGGAAGTGCCCGCGGAAGTCACGTGGGCACTTTTTTTGAGGAGGCGACGTGGCGAAAGCGGCGGCGGCAAAAGCTGGTAAATCCGAGAACGAAGGCCGGGGCGAAGAAATCTTCGAGCTTGTATGACGTTCATCCGAGTGTTGCGATCATGCAGAAATGGGTCGCTGAACTGAAGTCGAAAACCGGAAGAACGTTGGAACAATGGGTCGAACTGACGCAGAAAGAAGGCCCCGCCGCTGGGCACAAGCCGCGCGTCGAATGGCTGCGGCACGCGCACAAATTGAGCAACAACGTCGCGTGGGCGATTGCGGAGCGCGCGGGAGGAAAGGGTTTCGAGGGCGACTCGCCGGAAGCATATCTGGAAGCGGCCGCGAAATATGTCGAGCAACAATATTCGGGGAAGAAGGCGGCACTACGGCCGATCTACGACAAACTCTTGGAGTCAGGAAGATCGGTGGCGGAAGACGTGAAGGCGTGCCCATGCCAGACGATGGTGCCGTTTTACCGGAATCACGTTTTCGCTCAAATTAAACCGACGACGAATTCGCGGATCGATTTGGGCTTTGCTCTGGCGAAGTACAAAGGGAAGTTGCCGAAGAGATTAATCGATACGGGCGGCCTGGCGAAGAAAGATCGCATCACGCATCGCATTGAGATCACGGAAGCTGGGCAGATCGATGATGATGTGCGGAAGTGGCTGAAGACGGCTTACGATCTGGACGCGGACTGACTTCCATCGCGATCTCAGAAACAAAAAAAAGGGGCGCAGATTTCTGCGCCCCTTTTTTGCCGTAAATATTCTTCGTTAATCGTCTTCGCCGATCAAAATCGCGGCGCCGAGTACGGTCGTCCACAATCCGCGTTTATCGCCAACGGCGGATTGCGTCACGTTCATGGTGCGAACAATCTTGTTCGAGATCCGGTAGACCTCTTTTTTTTCGTCCCACGAAAGATCCGGATCAAATTCCACGTTGAGGGTTGTGGCGAGCATTTCCGCGGCGAGTTCTTCCGCGTATTCGCCAGCGACCTCTTCGGTTTCGCCGAATGAGTGATGCTCCGAGAGATATCCGTACATCGACTTATCGCTCGGGAGCGCGAGTCCGATACTTGCGGCAATCAAGCGATGCGCTTCTTTGGTGGAATTCTCGCTGATGACCGTGAACGCGACTTGTCCGGGCTTGATGTGCTTTAAACCTTCGCTGCGCGAGATCAATTTGCAGTTTGGAGGGAAGATGGACGAAACGCGGACGATGTTGCACGCAGCAATTCCCGCATTTCGCAGAGCAAGCTCAAAGCTCGAAAGCCTTTCCCGATGTTTTCCGACGCCTTTGGTGAGAAAAATTTTCTTCGCGACGAACGCCATGGTGCCGGTGTGGGTGCCTCCGTGAGTTGGGCTGAGAAAAATTCTGCTGCTGTGGAAAAGTAACAAGAAGGTTTTGCACTGTCAACGCATTTAAGGCCGAAATGCGATTTCGATAGGCGCGACAAAACACGCAGTTCCGATGCAATTTGTTAACAGGAGATGAACGACCTAATCTTTGGCGACGTGTTGCAGAAGTTTTCCGAGCGGTTTGCAGAGAGCGAGAACTTTTCCGAGATCGGCAGCGGTGAAATCGGCGCCGGCGCTCGCGACGTTGGGTCCCTTGCGGCTGATTTGGATCACGCCGATCACTTTGTCGCCCGCGAGAATGGGCGCGCTGATAATTTTTTGAATCGCTTCGCCGGCATCGACGCCGCTTGTTTTTACCCCTTCAAAGACGGTCGCGTGGCGCGACGCGGCGAAGCTGTTGTTGATTTCAGGGCGGCTTTCGCGAACGGTGCGCGCGGCGAGAGCGGAGTTGCTCGTCAGTGGAATGAACCCGACGTTTCGCAAAGATTCGGGAAACAGAAAATAAAGATGACGCCACTTGTTGGAGAGACCAAGTAAGCCAACCTCTTCCGGCTTCACGTTGAGATTGCGCGCGATTCTTTCGGCGACGGAAGTCCACGCGATCGGTGGCGCTTCGGCGCTGGTGTCGCCGCCCAGCGCGTCGGCGAGGCGTTCAAGTTCCGTTACAAGGCTCATGCATCGTCTCGCTGTGATTTGTGAGTCGTGACGGGACCAAGGGGAAGGCGCCCGCTGGACTGCTAATGAAGCGAGATTAACATGCGGGACGTAGGCGTTTTGTAAAATTGAGGAGCGTCATCGTTACCTTTTAGACTCAAATTCGAACGGCTCGTCCAAGAACCTAACATTCACATCCTTCGGAGAAACATTGGCTAAGTTTTTCGCTTCGCAAAATTTGCAAGACGCATTTCACCTGCTATAATTTGTATGCCGCGATTCTGAGCCGACAAGGCAAGGACGCGGCGGAGAGGGCATGTCCGCTACGGCAACCCGGCCAGATTCAAGTTATCTCTTCCGCAAACTCCATTCTTTGACTGGTATTGTTCCTGTTGGAGCATTCCTCGCTGAACATTTTTGGTCGAATAGCGCCGCTCTGGTGAGCGCGCAGAAGTACGACGAGACGTCGCAGACCCTCCAGACGATTCCGTTTCGGCTGGTTGTCGAGTGGGGCTTCATTTTCCTGCCGCTTCTGTATCACGCCGGATACGGCATCTATATATGGTTGAGCGGGAAGTCGAACGTTTCGGCTTATCCGTGGGTGAAGAATTGGCTGTTCACGCTGCAGCGCTACACCGGGCTAATCGCGTTCGTTTATATCGCATGGCATCTTTACACCGAGCGATGGTTGACGCATGGCAGATCAACGTACGCAAACGTTGAGCACGACATGGCGAACCCGTGGTATCTGGCATTCTTTTTGATCGGCGTGCTGGCGTCGTCGTTTCACCTGGGCGTTGGCATCTGGAATTTTCTTTGCAAATGGGGATTGGCGGCGACGGTGCGAGCGCAACGGGCGGCAGGACAGCTCGGCGTGCTGGTTGGAGTCACGTTTAGTTTGGTGGGCGTGCTGATTATTTTGAGTTTCCGTTTCAACTGGCATCCGTTCGCGGGATACATCACTTCCAAATGAAACATCCGAAGATCATCGTCGTGGGTGGTGGACTCGCCGGCTTGATGGCCACGATTCGCGTGGCGGAGTCGGGCGTGCCAGTGGAATTGTTTTCGATTGTGCCGGTGAAGAGGTCGCATTCGGTTTGCGCGCAGGGCGGGATTAACGCGGCGAAGAATCAAAAGGGCGAAGGCGATACGACGCAGAAGCACTTCGATGACACGATTTACGGCGGCGACTTTTTGGCGAATCAGCCGCTAGTGAAGCGCATGTGCGAGGCGGCGCCGGGGATTATCGATTTGCTGGATCGCATGGGCGTGACGTTCAACCGCACGCCGGAAGGATTGTTGGATTATCGGCGGTTTGGCGGGACGCTGTATCACCGCACCGCGTTTGCTGGCGCGACGACGGGGCAGCAGTTGTTGTATGCGCTGGATGAACAAGTTCGGCGGCACGAATCCGAGGGGCGCGTTACAAAGCGCGAAGGTTGGACGTTTTTATCCGCAGTGATTGATGATGGCGGGGTTGCGCGCGGGATTTGCGCGATGGATTTGCGATCGATGGAAGTCAAGACGTTCCACGCGGATGCCGTTATTTTTTGCACTGGCGGCGTGGGCGCGATTTTTGGGCGCTCTACGAACTCAGTTGTTTGCACGGGGTCGGCGCAGTCTGCTTTGTTTCAGCAGGGCGTCGATTACGCGAACGGCGAGTTCATTCAGGTTCATCCGACGGCGATTCCGGGCGAAGACAAGCTGCGATTGATGAGCGAGTCGGCGCGCGGGGAAGGCGGGCGTGTATGGGTGCCGCGCAATCCGCAAGAAAAGCGTGCGGCAAAAAGCATTCCCGAGGCTGAGCGGTTCTACTTTCTGGAAGAGTGGTATCCGAAGTACGGAAATCTTGTGCCGCGCGATATCGCGACGCGCGCGATTCATCGCATCGTGTACCAGGAAAAGCTCGGGCTCAACGGGCAAGCTGCCGTTTATCTCGACGTGACGCACATTCCGCGCGAAACGCTCGATCGCAAGCTTGAAGGCATTCTCGAAATCTACGAGAAGTTCCTCGGCGTCGATCCGCGCGACGAGCCGATGAAGGTTTTTCCGGCCATGCATTACACGATGGGCGGGATGTGGGTGAACGCTGAGGATCAGGCGACCAGCGTGCCGGGAATTTTCGCGGCGGGCGAATGCGAGTATCAATATCATGGCGCCAATCGGCTGGGCGCGAACTCGCTTGTCTCGTGCATTTTCGGCGGGGGCATCGCCGGGCCCGCGGCAGTGAAATATGCGCGTGGTCTGGAAAAGGGAACCGAATCGATTTCTTCGCACGTCTTTGAGCATGAACAAAAGCGGCAGGAAGCGAAAAACGCTGCCCTGATCGCCCAGGACGGAACCGAAAATCCCATCACGATCTGGAAAGAACTCGGCGAAGTGATGACGGAGCATGTCACAGTCACGCGCATCAACAAGAACCTCGAAGGCGCTTACGCCAAACTCGGCGAACTCAACGCGCGTTATCGCAAGATCAGTCTCAGCGACCGCACCCAGTGGTCGAACCAAACCTTAAATTTCGCGCGTGAACTCGAAAACATGCTCATCCTCGCGCGGGTTATCACGATCGGCGCGTTTTATCGCAACGAATCGCGCGGCGCACACTACAAGCCAGATTTCCCGGATCGCGACGACGCCAATTGGCTGAAGACCACGCGGGCGAAGTGGGTCAACAACGACATCGAGCTCACTTACGAGCCCGTAGACATTTCCCAGATTCCGCCGCGGCCGCGCCGTTACGACGCCGTGAAATAAAGTTGAGCTGAGAGCTGACAGCGACCATGGCCGAAAAACAAGTCATCCTCCGCATCAAGCGCCAGCAAAGCGCGAAAGAATCCGCGCGTTGGGAAGAGTTCGCGCTCCCGTGGCGCCCGTCGATGAATGTGATCATCTGCCTGCGCGACATCGCCGAGAATCCGGTCACGCGCGACGGCAAAAAGACGACGCCGATCACCTACGATTCGAATTGCCTCGAAGAAATCTGCGGCTCCTGCGCGATGCTGATCAACGGCAAGGCACGCATGGCCTGCTCTGCGCTCGTGGATCAACTCGAACAGCCGATTCGCATCGAGCCGATGACGAAAGTTCCCGGTCGTTCGCGATCTCGCCGTCGATCGCCAGTTCATGTTCGAAAGCCTGAAACGAGTGAAGGCGTGGATTCCCATCGACGGTACCTACGATCTCGGCGAAGGCCCACGCCTCTCGGCCGAGCAGCAAGAGAAAGCCTATCCGCTTTCGAATTGCATTACGTGCGGCATCTGCCTCGAGGTCTGCCCCCAGGTCAACGAGAACAGCAAATTCATGGGCGCCGCGATTTTCAGTCAGGTGCGCCTCTTCAATATGCATCCGACTGGTGCGATGCACGCAAAAGAGCGCCTACAAGCCTCGATGGGCAACGGTGGTATTGAAGACTGTGCGAACTCGCAGAATTGTGTTGTCGCCTGCCCCAAGGGAATCCCACTCACCGAATCACTCGCCGAAGTTCAGCGCGCCGCGTGGAAACAAGCGCTGCTCGGCTGGCTGATAGGGTAAACTCTCTCCACTTTTCGCAGTTGATTGAAGCTCAGCCAGGGAGGCTCAGATGCGCTCAGCCCGCGCTATCGGCACACTCATATTCGTTTTAGCATGTCTCGTCGCCACGAACGCCCTCGTTCGGACACAGCGCGCGACGGTTAGCGCCAACTCAAGCGCCAGCGCCGCGCGCTGACGACATCGCCGCGCGCGCGCACAAACTCCATTTCTCAACCTACGTCATCGACACGCACGACGACACCACGCAGCGCTTCCTCTCGAAATCCACTTTCGACCTCGGCAAGCGCAACGACACCGGCTCCATCGATATTCCGCGCATGAAGGAAGGCGGAATGAACGGCATCTTCTTCTCCATCTGGATCGACGGCAAAACCATGGGCCCGCAAGCGATCCAGCAGGCGCTCGATCAAATCGACCTCGTCCGCACCAACGTCGCGAAATTTCCGAAAGACATCGTCCTCGCGCGCACCGCTGAAGACGTTCGCCGCGCCCACGCTCAAAATAAAATCGCCGCGCTCATGGGAGTCGAAGGCGGCCACATGATCGGCAACGACATCCACATCGTGAACATTTTCGCCGACCTCGGCGTGCGCTACATGACGCTCTCGCATTTCTACAACACCGAGTGGTCCGATTCCTCCACCGACAAGCCCGCGCACAACGGGCTCACCGATTTCGGCAAGGAAGTCGTTCACGAAATGAATCGCCAGGGAATCATCGTCGATATTTCGCACGTCGCCGACAAAACCTTCTACGACGCGCTTGAAATCAGCAAAGCCCCGCTCATCGCCTCGCACTCATCCTGCCGCGCGATTTGCGATCACGTGCGCGACATGAGCGACGACATGATCAAGGCGCTCGCCGCAAAAGGCGGCGTGATCCAGATCAATTACGAAAAGAGCTTCATCGACCAGGCCTACAAGGACGCCTACGCAAAGGCCACCGGTGGGGTTGTCCAGAATCTTGATGGGCTGAAGAAAAAGTGCGGCGATGACGGGGAATGCTTCGAAAGGGAAATGAAGCGAGTCGAAGAACAGCTGACGGCCGAAGGCAAGCTTCCCCACGTCACCTGGGAAAAAGTCGTCGAGCACATCGACCACGCCGTGAAACTCGCCGGCGCCGATCACGTCGGCCTCGGCTCCGATTTCGACGGCGCTAACATGCCCGAGGGGCTCGAAGACGCCAGCAAATTGCCGAAAATCACCGAAGCGCTGATGCGCAAGGGCTACTCCGATTCCGACATCCGCAAAATCCTCGGTGAAAATACGCTGCGCGTGATGGAAGCCGCCGAAAAAGTCAGCGCCGAAATGAAAGCGCAGAATCCATAGCGCCTTGGAGTAGCGCCGCAAGCTATCGATCCGTTGCGCCCTTCCAAAAACGTTGTCATCCTGAGACGCCCGAAGGGCGGCGAAGGATCTCAGCCTGAACGCGCACCTCGTTGTAAACTACACACGTGGCAAAAATTCGTCGCTTCTGAGCCATTCAAAAGAAGAATGCCCCGTGAACTTTCGACCCCCGCGCTACTCCTATTCTCGCTGTCACTCTTTCTCCTCGGCCCCAAACCAATGACCAGCCAGCCCACGCAGACCGACATCTCTGCCAAAGCCCGCCAACTCCATTTCTCCAGCATCGTCATCGACACTCACACCGACACCACCCAGCGCTTCATCGACGGTGACTTCGACCTCGCCCCGCGCAACGAAAAGGGAAGCGTAGACATTCCGCGCATGAAGGAAGGCGGCGTCAGCGCCGTATTCTTCGCCGTCTGGATGCCCAGCAAAGTCCGCGGTCCGGTCGCCGTCGAACGCGCGCAAAAACAAATCGACGCCGTCCACGCGCAAGTCAACAAGCACTCCAACGATCTCGTCTTCGCCACCAGCGCCGACCAAATCCGCGCCGCCCGCGCGCAAAAGAAAATCGCCATCCTGCTCGCCGTCGAAGGCGGCCACATGATCAATAGCGACCTCGGCGTCCTGCAAAAATTCGCCGCCGAAGGCGTCCGCTACATGACGCTCACCCACAGCGGCAATTGCGAATGGGCCGACTCGAGCACCGACAAGCCCGCCCACAACGGCCTCAGCCCCTTCGGCAAGCAAGTCATCGCCGAAATGAATCGCCTCGGCATGATGATCGACGTCTCCCACGTCAGCGACAAGACTTTCCACGACGTCCTCGCCGCCAGCAAGGCGCCGATCATCGCCTCGCATTCGAATTGCCGCGCCCTCTGCGATCACCCGCGCAACATGTCCGACGACATGATCCGCGAACTCGCCGCAAGAGGCGGCGTCATCCAGATCAATTTCCACGTCGGCTTCCTCAGCCAGGAATTCCGCAACGCCGAGCGCGCCGATCCTAAAATTAATCAAGCCATCGGGCTCGAAGTTCAAAAACGCTGCGGCAACAAGGAGGGCTGCCAGCTCATCGAAGGCGACCGCATCACCCGCGAATTCGTCGAACAAGGCAAGCTTCCGCGCGTCGATTGGACCAAGATCATCGACCACATCGACCACGCCGTGAAAATCGCCGGCATCGACCACGTCGGCATCGGCTCCGATTTCGACGGCGCCAACATGCCCTTCGGCATGGAAGATGCCTCGATGCTTCCCAGAATCACCGACGCCCTGTTGCAAAAAGGATACACAGAAGGTGACGTGAAGAAGATTCTCGGCGAGAATACTCTGCGGTTGATGAATGATGTCGAGCGCGTCAGCCGCGAACACAAATCGGCCAACTAGCTATGCCCGTATGTTCGCACGTGTTTTGATCTTTAGTCGGGTGTTGGGTGACGCACCCTCAGATTTTAGAAGGTTCGGCTTTAGTTCAAACACGATCTCAGTTTTAAATTCGTAGATCCACAATTTCGACGGAGAACTCGCAAAATGAAAAGTCCCCTTCACTATGCCGCAGTCGGCCTCGCTTTAACGCTGTCGTTGCCGTTAAGCTCTCTCGCCATACCTCAAAACCCGGCCACGTCGGCCACGCCAAAATCCAGCGCGCAAAGCAGCACGACCGCAACTAAGAAGCCCGCCACGGGCGGCCCCGCGACGCACGCCGCGACTTACGATCGGGCCCTCCTTCACCCCGCGCTGCTCAAAGACAAAGCTCCCGACACCTACGTCGTCAAATTCGTCACCACGCGCGGCGACTTCACCATCACCGTCACGCGCGCATCGGCCCCGCTCGGCGCCGACCGCTTCTACAATCTCGTCAAGCACCACTTCTATGACAACGCCGTCATCTTCCGCGCCGTCCCCAATTTCGTCACACAATTCGGCATCAGCTCGTATCCCGCAGTGAGTGCCGCATGGAAAAAGACGGAAATCAAGGACGACCCCGTCACCGGAACCAACAAAAAAGGCTCGATCGTCTTCGCCACCGCCGGCCCCAACACCCGCACCACGCAGGTCTTCATCAATCTCAAAGACAACGCCTTCCTCGACAAAACCGGCTTCTCTCCATTCGGCACCGTCGACGGCGATGGCATGAAAGTCGTCGAAATGTTTTACGACCAGTACGGCGACAACGCCGGCATCGACCAGGACCAAATCGAAAAGACCGGCAAACCCTACCTCGACAAAAGCTTCCCCAAGCTCGACGTCATCAAGAGCGTCACCATCATCTCGCCGGTTCCAACTGCAACCCCGGCCCCCAAGCCAAAGCCGACTTCGACAACACCAAAATCCACATCCGCCGCCCCAAAACCAAAGCCCGCGGCTACTCCGACGCCAAACCAATAGCGCCCGGCCGCTGAGTAGCACCCGAAACTGTCGTTCCGAAGCTACCTGAAGAAAAGGCCGGCATCCCTGCCGGTCTTTTCACGCTCGCCATGTGTTCTCGCTCGTTGGCGAACACCATCCCGGCAGCCCAGATTTAAAATGAATCACCAGTTTTCGGTGACCGCGCCACCAATTCTCCGATCTGCACTATAATCCCGCCGCAATACTTGCTTCTGCCTGAGCACGATTCAACTCAGGCAAGGTTCGATCCCCGTTTCCCCATGCAGCACAGAGTTGTCGGGCCGCAGCAACAATGCACCTGCGTTCAAACCGTGAAAGCGCTGGACCGGAGATTCGGAATGAGCAGTCAACGACCTCGGATCTTTTATGGCTGGATCGTGGTTTTCACAGCAGGCATTGGTCTTCTCCTTGGCTATGCCCCGGTCTTCGTTTATTCGTTCAGCGTTTTCATTAAGTCGCTGGCTCAGGATTTTCATACCAGTCGTACAAGCATCTCCTTCGCCTTTACTCTCGCCAATCTCATGCAGAGCCTGGGCGCTCCTCTGATCGGGCGATTGGTCGATCGATTCGGCGCGCAAAAAGTAATCGTCCCATCCACCGTGATTTTTGCGCTGGTCCTCATCTCCTTCAAATATTCTTCAACCAGCCTCTGGCACTTGTACGCCTTCTTCATCGTGATCGGATTCATCGGCACCGGGACGGCACCTGTGCCTTACGGCATCGTCGTTTCGCGCTGGTTCGACAAGCGGCGCGGCTTGGCACTCGGTCTGATGATGCTCGGGCTTTCCACCGGCGCGATCCTCCTGCCGCCCATCGCGCAGCGCTTGATCACGGTGGTCGGGTGGCGTGGTGCGTACGCGATCGTCGGCTTCGTGGTCCTGGCGATATCCGTACCGGTGGTTGGAATTTTTCTGAAGGATTCGCCGGCAAAAATGGGACTCCAGCCAGACGGCATGCTGGATTTGAACGCTGTATCGAAAGAGCGAAACAATGAACAAGGTGTGACCTGGAGTGTCGCTCGCAAGCAACCCGCTTTTTGGTTCCTGGCAAGCGCGTTCTTCTTAGTGGGCGCCAGTGTCCACGCCTGCGTCATCCATCTCGTGCCGATGCTTACCGATCAGGGCCTCAGCGTTGAGCGCGCAGCTTTCGCCAGTTCCTTGCTCGGCGTAGCCCTGTTGACCGGCCGCGTGTTCACCGGATACTTCCTCGACCGCTTCTTCGGTCCATATGTGGCGATGCTTCTCTTCAGCGGAGTCGCGGTCGGGATTTCGTTGCTTTGGATGGGTGTGGGCGGAAACCTTCCGTTGCTGGCAGCCTTCCTCGTCGGTCTCGGGATGGGAGCAGAAGCAGACATCATCGCCTACCTCACGAGCCGCTATTTTGGCCTCCGATCGTTCGGTGAAATTTACGGCTACTTGTTCGCGACTTTTACTCTGGCCGGAGCACTGGGTCCGGTGCTGATGGGCGTTGGCTTCGACCACTTGGGCTCCTATCGCGCACCCTTGCTGTTTTTCCTCGCTGTAACACTGGTGGCAACAGCTCTGCTGACGCGCCTCGGCCCATACGTCTATCGCCCCATGCATACAGAGCTCGCGTAGCGGCGTCCCTTCAGGGCGCCCAGGCAAGATCCCAGCCTTCGAGCAATTCCGCCGCTGCACAAACCCTTGGAATCGCGGAGGACGCAGTCTAGAATCGCCCTCATGAAAACCACCTCACGTTCACTCCTCGCGATTTTCGCTGTCGCAACAATCTCTGCCGCCTTTCTGATCTCCTCGTTGCGTGCGGCGATCACTCACGCGCCCTCGAGCTCGGCGCTCCACCACGCTGCCCCTTCGGTCGACAGCGCCGAGCAACAAGCAGTCCTCGTGCCAGTACACCAAATGTTCGACGGCATGTCGAAACGCGACGCCGCAGCGATCAAGAAACCGGTTCTGAGCGGTGGCGTGATGGTTCTGATGCGGGATGGCAAGCCAACCCGGATGACCTTCGAGGAGTTTGCGGACCGTGTAGGCAAACCGGGAACCACGAAAATCGAAGAGCGAATTCACGGTCCGCTCGTCCGGATCGACAACGACCTCGCCGTCGTCTGGGCTCCCTTTGAATTTTTGGTCGACGGCAAAGTGGACCACTGCGGAACTGACCTCTTCAACCTCGTTCGTGTCGACGGTCAGTGGATCATTGCCAGTGTTGCGGACACAGGTCGCAAAGACTGCGGCCCCAGGTAGTCTTTACAGCTCTGCGTGACCCAGCCTAGCCGATGGCAACGGCGCAATAGCCGCTGAATAGTGCTGCCGACGAGCAGCGCAAAATGCTGGCATCCCGAGCACATGTTTTGCGCATGACCCGCAGTGAATAATAGCGACGAAAGCCTCAACGCATTTCACCCTGTACCCATTCCAAATCTCCATCCAAAGCGAAACGTTTTTGCCTTTCGTCCGTATTAATAAGTGTGGGTAATTCGAAAGGTTGTCCCTTATGAGGCTGAAGACAGCAATTGCTCCGCTGACGTTGGCAGTTCTCGCGTTCGTGCTTGTTTCCACGCAGCCCGGTATTTCGTGTGTAGCCGCGCTCGTGATGAAGATCGCAACCAAAATATCGCTTTAGTCGCAAAGATGTCGTAGTTCCAAAATTTCTCGGGGGTGTGTTCGTGAACAAGAGACTTTGCTTTGTGTTGGTTGCGCTGATGACGATTCCCGGTGTGCTTTGTGCTCAAGAAAAATCACAAGCGCCGTCGGCTCCGCCGGCGAATCCGATCACGACGGGTGAAACCGCTCTCTACACCTTCATAAGTGGAGCGGTCATCCGCGCAGCGGAGAAAGTGCCGGAAGAAAATTACTCCTTCAAACCCACACCAGAGGTTCGGAGTTTCGGTCAGCTCGTCGGCCACCAGGCGGACGAAGCCTATTTCTTCTGCTCTCAAGCCGTAGGCGAGGAAAACCCGAAGAAGGGCATCGAGAAAACAGTAACCTCCAAAGCAGACTTGGTGGCTGCGCTCAAGGACGGAGTCGCCTACTGCAACAAAACACTCGGCGGAATGACCGATGCGAAAGGCAGCGAGATCGTGAAGTTCTTCGGTCGCGACATGGCCAGGCTGACGCTGCTTTCGCTAAATACGGCGCACATGGATGAGCACTACGGAAATATGGTGACGTACATGCGCTTGAAGGGAATTGTGCCTCCCACGAGTGAGAAGCAGCCCGCACCCGCGTCAAAGTAACTTCAGTCCCTAAAAAACGGTTTGTCATCCTGAGGCCGCCGACAGGCGGCCGAAGGATCTCAACCGTCGCGTCTTGGCACCTCGCACCAGCCGAAACGCGCACCAGTCAGAAGGACCTCGCCATCCGTTTTCTTAATTTGTAACATCGCAAAACCTAATTTGACTCCGCTCCCATTCCGCCGTATTCTTTTCGTGTATATGTCCACGTTTTGCCAGACCATGTGCTGTCCGCTCACGTGCAACGCTGCGTGTCGTAACGCTGCGTGTTGCAAGACTCACATCTCTGGCCTCCAAAGCTATCGAACTTAGCTAGACCTTAATTCCAAGTTCCGAAGCCCACGTGCCAGAGTCCAGGCAACGTGGGTTTTTTGTTTTTAGGGCGGCCCCTTCATAGGAAGACGGCAAATGGCTGACACAACGACAGAAACAAAAGCTCAAAAGGTCGAACGCCTCAAACGCGAAAAATACGCGTGGGCCCGCTTCGACGAAATCAAGGAAATGGCCCGCCAAGGCCGTGCCGCCGTAACGCCCGAATGGGCCGGCACCTACCTCCGCTCCTGGGGCATTTACACGCAAGGCGACGGCGTCGGCGTCATCGGCGGCAAAGGTGGCGAAGGCAAATCCACCGAATACTTCATGGTGCGCATCCGCATCCCCAACGGCCTCCTCACCAGCGCTCAGACCCGCGCGATCGCCGGCATTGCGGATCGCCACGCACGCGGCATCGCCGACATCACCGTCCGCCAGAACATTCAGCTTCACTGGGTCACCGTCGAATCGCTTCCCGAACTGATCGAAACGCTCTGGTCTTCCGGCCTCACCACCATCGGCGCCTGCGGCGACGTCGCCCGCAACGTCACCGGCTGCCCGCTCGCCGGCTTCGACGCCCACGAATTCTGCGACGCGTCCCCCCTCGCGCTCGAAATCAATCGCGAACTTGGTGGCAATCAGGACTATTACAACCTGCCGCGCAAGTTCAAGATGTCCATCACCGGCTGCCGCTCGTGGTGCAATTATCCCGAGATCAACGACATCGGCTTCACGCCAGTGACGCGCCGCCGCTCACGCGGCCTCGAAACCGGCTTCTCGGTTCGCGTCGGCGGCGGACTCTCCACGAATCCGCACCTCGCCGTTCGCCTCAACGCATTCGTCGCGTGGAATCAGGTCGTTCCGGTCGCCCGCGGCATCGCCGAACTCTTCCGCGCCCAGGACGTCCTTCGCGAAAATCGCGAGCGCGCCCGTCTGAAGTTTCTCTTCCTCCAGCACGGCTGGACGCCCGAAAGCTTTCTCGCCGACCTTGAAGAACGCATCGGCTTCAAACTCGACGCGGGCGAGCCGGAAGAGGTCCCGTCCGACGTCCACCGCGATCACGTCGGCATCCACGCGCAAAAACAGCTCGGCTTCTCCTACGTCGGCGCCAACGTCGCTCAGCGGCCGCATCACTCCCGATCAACTCCGCCTCGCCGCCGATCTTTCCGACCAGTACGGCGACGGCCACATCCGCAACACCGTGATGCAGAACCTCGTCATCGTGAATATTCCCGATCGCAACGCCGTCCGCGTCGCCGGTGAACTCACTGCCGCCGGACTGCCGGTTCGCGCCGCCGCTTTCGCTCGCGCCTCCGTCGCCTGCACCGGCACCGAGTTCTGCAAACTCGCTCTCACCGAAACCAAAGGCTTCACCCGCTGGCTCGCCGCCGAACTCGACGACCGCATCCCCGGCTTCCAGGAGCAGCTCCGCATCAACGTCACCGGCTGCCCCAATAGCTGCGGCCAGCATTGGATCGCCGACATCGGCCTCGAAGGAAAGAAAATCAAGCAGGACGGCAAGATGGTGGACGCCTACTACTTCTGCATCGGCGGAAGCGTCGGCGAATTCGCCTCCATCGCGCGCCCGGTCGGCTATCGCTGCGCCGCGACCGACGTTCCCGACGCCATCGAGCGCCTGATGACCCAATTCACGAGCGAGCGCAAGAGTGGCGAAAATTTGCGGCAGTTCTTCGCGCGCCACACCAACGACGATCTGCGCTCCATCCTCGCGGGTGGATTTGCAGAGCCAGTCAAGCGCGACGCCGCTGCTGCCGGCGTCGGCGCGGTACCCATCGGAATCGACAACTAAATGGGCAAGGTTTATCTCATCGGCGCGGGCCCAGGCGACCCAGAGTTGCTTACGGTCAAGGCGGCGCGTCTGCTCGAGCGAGCCACGGTCGTTTTCCACGATTCGCTCGTCAGCAGGGAAGTCCTCGCGATGATTCCCGGGACCGCCGAGATCATCGACGTCGGCAAACGCGCCGGACAGAAGTTGCTTACGCAAGACGAGATCAACTCTTTGCTCGTCTCGTATGCAAGTAGCCATGAAGTCGTGATCCGCCTGAAGGGCGGCGACCCAACCCTCTTCGGTCGCGCCGGCGAAGAAATCGAAGCTCTCCGCGAAGCTCAAATCGCGTTTGAGATCGTTCCCGGAATCACCGCAGCTTTAGGCGCCGCAGCCGCTGCCGGAGTCTCGCTCACCGACCGCCGCGCTGCCTCCCAACTCGTCATCACGACGTACTCGCGCGGCGAAGACGCCGCCAACTCCGATCCCTTCGCCGCAACTCCGTCTTTAAACTGGGCCGCCATCTCCGCCACCACCACCCTAGTCCTCTACATGCCCGGCGCCGACTACAGCGAAGTCTCCCGCCGCCTCTTAGCCGCCGGCCAACCCGAAGACCTCCCCTGCGTCATCGTCTCCAACGCCACCCGCCCCAACCAACAAATCCGTCACACCACGGTGTCAGCTCTGGCGACAGAATCCCGCCTGCCCGCGCCAGCCCTGCTAATCGTAGGCCGCGTAGCCGCGCACCGAATCACCGACCTCGCTCGTGTAGGTGCGCAACACGTCGCGCCCCATGTCCGCACGATTGAAACCGTAAGAGCCAAACCGCAATGAACTACGAACGAAGCTGTCGCCGCTGATTCAACTTCACTCCCTGTAGCCGCGATCGTGTCCCAGATCGCGGGATTTAGATTCAACAATTTCCGAAACCACAACGACGACTCAAAGCCGAAATAATAAGGAGCATCAAAAAATGAGCCCCACCCCCCAGCCAATCCCTGAACCCAAAAAACGCCTCCTATCCCTGGACACCTGGGCCGTCCTCCTAGCCCTAGCCGCCGCCCTACTCGTCCGCACCGGCGTCCTAACCCATGTCCCTTGGTAGACTTACGAAATCAGGCACCGCGCCACTAAACGTAACCCGTTTAGTTTCACATTCTTGAACAAAAACGCCGCATAACCCCCACAGAATCACATTCTTATAAAAATACCCCGGGGGGAGGGGGGCACCTCTCTCCAATTCCCAAATCGGGAAAAAGGTCGAAAAGCAGTTCAGGAAATTAGGTCGGAACCAACGGAGGCTTCAGAACCAAATGGCATCTTCAGTCGCAACAATCCCGCAATCGAGAACCGACAATCCGGTCCTCAACATCGTGCGCCTCATCCCCGGAATCGCGCTCCTCGTCGCCATCGGCTACGCCGGCAAGCTGCTTGAGAAAAACGTCGGAGCCTACGCAAAGGCCCATCACTGGGTTTTCCCAAATATCGAATACGTCCTCTGGGCCATCCTGATCGGCCTCGCGATCTCCAACACAGTCGGTGTTCCCGCAATCTTCCGCGCCGGTGTCGCGACCTACGAATTCTGGCTGAAAGCCGGAATCGTGCTGCTCGGCGCGCGCTTCTTGCTCGGCGACGTCGCCAAACTCGGCGGACTCAGCCTCGGCCTCGTCGCATTGGAAATCGCGGGAGCGACAGCGTTTATGCTTTGGCTCGGCCGCGCCTTCGGCCTGCGCCCAAAGCTAACTTCGCTCCTCGCAGTCGGCTCCGCAGTGTGCGGCGTCAGCGCCATCATCGCCACGCAAGGCGCCATCGAAGCCGACGAAGAGGATTCGTCCTTCGCGATCGCCGCGATCCTCGCGCTCGGCGCTCTCTCGCTCTTCACGTTTCCTCTGATCGGCCACTGGCTGCATCTCAGCGATCACGCCTACGGTTTGTGGGCAGGCCTTGCCGTCGATAACACCGCCGAAGCCACCGCTGCTGGCGCGCTTTATTCCGACGCGGCAGGGAAGTTAGCCGTGCTCGCAAAGACGACGCGCAACGCGATGATCGGATTCGTCGTCCTCGCGTACGCCATCTACTGGGCGAGCCAAGGTCAGGCCAAGACGATCACGAACAAAGCGAAATTTCTCTGGCAGAAATTCCCGAAGTTCGTTCTCGGATTCCTGCTGATCTCAATCCTCGCGACCGTCCAGTTCTTCAACAAAGAACAAATCACCGCGCTCGCAAATCTCTCGCGCTGGGCTTTCTTGCTCACCTTCGCCGGAGTCGGTCTCCGCACCAACTTCCGCGACATGAAAAAACAAGGCCTGCGCCCGTTCGCGGTAGGCGCCATCGGCGAAGTCGTCATCGCAATCTTCACTCTTGGCCTGGTCTTCGCCGCCGACAAAATCTTCGGCCTGTAGTTTCGAGAGCCGGACGGTAGCTTCGAGTCTTACTGTAGTTTTGCGCCGCACCGTAGTTTCGAGTCTTTATACCTGATACGAGGGTTTCGGAGTCGCTCTTCGGGCCCTCAACAAGTTTCCTTAGGCCGCAAGAATAGAGGGCGCCGATTTGGCGCCCTCTTTGGACTTCAGCTTAAGTTTTTGGATTGGACACCAACCGAGCCAACCACTAAAAGCTTGTCATCCTGAGCGAAGCGAAGGATCTCAGCGTAAAGCTTCGCTAGATGCCGAGCACCGTGCAGAGCTCCTTCACGCTGCCGGCAGACTTCTGCAGCGCAGCGTTTTCCTCCGCAGTCAGTTTGATCTGGATGATTTCTTCGGCGCCCTTCGATCCCAACTTTACGGGAACGCCGACACAGAGCCCATTGATCCCGTATTCGCCTTCGAGATACACGGCGCACGGCAGGATCTTCTTCTTGTCCTTGAGGATCGCTTCCACCATTTCGACCGCAGCCGCGGAAGGCGCGTAATACGCGGAACCGGTCTTGAGCAGGTTCACGATTTCAGCGCCGCCCTTGCGCGTGCGCTGCACGATCGCTTCGATTTTGTCAGCGGGCAGCAAATCGGGGAGGGGAATCCCAGCAACCGTCGAGTAGCGCGGCAATGGCACCATATCGTCGCCGTGACCGCCGAGAACGAACGAGTGGACGTTTTCCACGCTCACTTTGCACTCCATCGCGACGAACGAACTCATGCGCGCGGAGTCGAGCACTCCAGCCATCCCGAGCACGCGATTCTTCGGGAAGCCGCTGACTTTGAACGCCGCCTGCACCATCGCGTCCAAAGGATTCGTTACGACGATGATGATGCAGTTCGGCGAATGCTTGACGATTTGCTCGACGACCGCTTTCACAACGTCGTAGTTCGCTTTGAGAAGATCATCGCGCGACATTCCCGGCTTGCGCGGAAATCCTGCGGTAATCACGACAACGTCGCTGCCCGCAGTCCCGCTGTAATCGCCGGTCGCGGTCGAAACGCCCGTCGCGTGCGAATCGGTGCGAGTGATCGGTCCCGACTCCACCATGTCGAGCGCCTTGCCCGCCGGCGGCCCGTCCAGAATATCCGTCAACACCACATCCGCCAGTTCGAGATCGACAATGCGCTGCGCCGTCGTCGATCCCACAAATCCACCACCCACTACCGTTACTTTCTTTCGGCTCATTCTTATCTCCGTGAACTCTGTGCTCTCTGCGTTAAATTCTCTTTTATCTTCCGCGCGAAATTTGCACTAACCTACTTCGCGACCGCCATACCCTTCATGTTGTCGATGATCGCGGTTGCGAACGCCGACGTGCCGACTTTGGTCGCACCGGGCATCAAGCGTTCCAGGTCGTACGTGACTTTCTTCTGCTGAATCGTCCGCGCGATGCCGTCTTCGATCAGCTGAGCCGCTTCCTTCCAGCCAAGGAATTCGAGCATCATCGCACCCGATAGCATCACCGAACTCGGATTGATGACGTCCTTGTCCGCATATTTCGGCGCAGTCCCGTGCGTCGCTTCAAACACGCCAAAGCCGTCGCCGATGTTCGACCCCGGCGCCATGCCGAGTCCGCCAACCTGCGCCGCGCAAGCATCCGACAAATAATCGCCGTTCAAATTGGAAGTCGCGAGCACGCTGTATTCATCGGCACGCATCAACACCTGCTGAAACACGGAATCCGCAATCCGGTCGTTGATCATCAGCTTCTTCTTCCACTGACCTTTGCCGTGCGTTGCGTAAATCGAGTCGAGCGTCGCTTTCACTTCGTCGTAGAGCGACTTCTTGAACGCGTCGGTGGCCTGCTCGATGCCCGGCTCGATCAATGCGGCGTTCTGCTCGGCGGTGAGCTGCGGATTCTTGTCGAGGTTGTCGATGATCCAGCTCTCGCGCTCGGTGACGGTGTCGGCGCGGAATTCCTGCTGCGCGAGTTCGTAGCCCCAGTCGCGAAAACCACCTTCGGTAAATTTCTGGATGTTGCCCTTGTGCACGAGCGTGACGCTCTTGCGCTTGTTGGCCAGCGCGTACTTGATCGCGCGGCGCACCAGGCGCTTGGTGCCGGTCGGCGAGATCGGCTTGATGCCAACGCCCGAATCCCAGCGAATCTGCTTCTTGCCGCCCTTAAGCATGTCGTTGTTGAGGAATTCGAGCAGCTTCTTCGCTTCGGGCGTGCCCGACTGCCACTCGATGCCGATATAAACGTCTTCGGTGTTTTCGCGGAAGATGAAGATGTCCATCTTTTCAGGCTCACGCACAGGCGAGGGAACACCTTGGAAGTAGCGCACCGGGCGTTCGCAGGAATAGAGATCGAGCAGTTGGCGCAGCGCCACGTTGAGCGAGCGGATGCCGCCGCCAACCGGAGTCGTGAGCGGGCCCTTGATGGCGACGCGAAAATCGCGAATGGCGTCGACGGTGTCATTCGGCAGCCATTCCTTAAACGCATTGAACGCCTTTTCTCCGGCAAAGACCTCGAACCAGGCGATCTTCTTTTTGCCGCCATAGGCGTGCTCGACGGCAGCGTCGAAGACGCGACGCGAAGCCTTCCAGATGTCGCGGCCGGTCCCGTCACCTTCAATGAAGGGAATGATCGGTGAATCGGGAACCTGGAGTTCGCCGCCGCTGTAGCCGATGGCCTTGCCGTCGGCCGGAACGGTCTGGCCGTTGTACGCGTTCTTCATGAGTTTTTTACTTCCTCCGGGATGATTGCACTTAGCGAAACTGACGCCTGCCGCTGCTCAGCGGTTTCACGCGGTGAGCGCGAACTAGAAAATTTACCACAGCCCGGGTCGGACGCGAAGGCTGGTCGCGACGTTTGGATATGTATAATGGCGGCGAATCGGGAGCGAGACAGAATTCACCACGGGAGAGTGCGGCAATGATGCTCGATTGGAATGAATATCAGAAGCAGATTGGCACGACGCTCGGCGAACTAAAGAAGCTTACGCCGGACACCGTCCGCGGCTACATGACGCTGGGCGCCGCAAACGCACCAACCACCAAGCTCGGCGAGAAGACGCGCCAACTGATTTCGTTAGCCTGCGCGGTAACAACGCGCTGCGACGGCTGCATCGTCGTGCACACCGACTTAGCGTTAAAAGCCGGCGCATCAAAAGAAGAAATCTCCGAAGCTTTGGGTGTAGCGGTAGCCATGAACGCCGGCGCCGCCCTGATCTACTCAACGCGCGTCCTCGACGCAGTGGAGGCGAAGCAAGGCAAGTAAACTCCGTTATTCTGCTTGTTTCGCGAAAGGGGACGCAGGATGAACTTCACACTTCACCCTAGGATGCTGATGTTCTCACTTAGTACGCTTGGGCTCGCGTACACATCGCTTTGTGCTGTGACCGCGCCTCGCTACGAGCGTGCGGCTCCAACGCAGGACTCGGCGCCCAAACCGTCGCCTGCGGTCATGATCGAACTGCTGACTCCCACCGAGGGAGCCGACTTCAATTCCTATATGCACAATATTTATCTGACGACCAGGAAACGGTGGCTGGCAAACCTTCCGCCGTCGGTGAAGAGCGGAGAACGTGGGAAGAACGTGGTCCAATTCCGCATTCTCCGCGACGGAACTGTTCCGAAAGAGACTTGCGTTATTGCGGATAGCTCGAAACATGACGATCTGGACGAAGCGAGCCTGTCAGCGATTCGTGGTGCCGCCCCATTTGGCAAATTGCCAGACGGTTTTACAGCGGACTATATCGAGTTGCGGGTCGGCTTCTCGTACAATGTTGGACCACCTTAGCGATAAATTTACACGCAATGATTTTACTTTGAGCGCCATTTCAGGTTCGTTGACTTGGCGCTGGGGGCAACTTAAGATGCGCCGATATGGATCGTCCCGACCCAATCCTGGGGCAAACCATCTCGCATTACCGCTTTCTGGAGCACCTCGGTCGCGGGGGCATGGGAGTGGTGTACAAAGCGGAGGATATCCGGCTTAGCCGCTTTGTCGCGATCAAGTTGCTGCCTGACAATATGGACGGAGATCGACAGGCGCTTGAGCGATTTCGCCGTGAAGCCAAGGCTGCCTCAGCACTAAGCCACCCAAACATCTGCACGGTCCACGATATTGGCGAGCAAGCAGGCCGTGTCTTCATCGCCATGGAGTTCTTGCAGGGCCAGACTCTAAGGCGCCGCATCCAAGCGAAACCATTAAGTATTGACGAGGTTCTCGACCTGGCGATCGAGATTACCGACGCCCTCGATGCCGCGCACAGCAAGGGCATCGTTCACCGTGACATCAAACCGGCCAACATTTTTATTACGGAGCGTGAACACGCAAAAATTCTCGACTTCGGGTTGGCGAAGGTCGTTCCCACGGACGCAGCGGTGCCCGCGTCGCAGCTGCCGACCGTGACCGACGAGGACTTGCTGACCAGCCCCGGAGCTACCGTTGGCACGACCTCATATATGTCACCGGAGCAAGTGCGCGGTGACGACCTGGACGCGCGTACGGATTTATTCTCGTTCGGCATCGTGTTGTATGAGATGGCCACTCGGGTGTTGCCCTTTCGAGGCGGTACCTCGGGTAGCGTGACAGACGCGATCCTGCACCGCATCCCGGTTGACGCACTACGGCTAAATCCCGACCTGCCGGTCGATCTCGAACGCGTGATGCACAAATGCCTGGAGAAGGATCGTAATTTCCGATACCAGAGCGCTGCCGAGGTTCATGCGGACTTGCAACGGTTGCGGCGGGACTTGCAGTCGGGGCGGCTAGCTGTTGCACCATCCGAGCCCGCGGCTCCATCTGGCTCCCAAACGAGAGGGTCGTCGGTCACAGAGCAAAAATCGAGGGCGTGGGCGAAGTACGCCGGAGCATTGGCGGTCGTCGTAGGTATCTGGGCCGGCGGCTGGTATTTCTTTTCGCAAAGGGTCCACGCGCTGACCGACAAAGATTCAATCGTGCTCGCCGATTTCGAAAATACCACTGGCGACACCGAGTTCGACGGCGCCCTGAAGGAAGCAGTCGCTCTTCAGCTGGAGCGTTCACCGTATTTCAACATCGTGCCCGGATCACGTATTCAGCAAGCGTTACGCTTCATGGGCCGCCCGCCAGAGGAACGGCTGACGCGAAAAGTAGCGCACGAGATTTGCGTGCGCGAGGGCATCACGACGATGCTCGTCGGATCGATTGCAAATTTCGGAACGCACTACGTGATCACGCTGGAAGCAGTCAACGCGCAGAGCGAAGACGCGCTGGCGCGCGCTCAGGCCGAGGCGGGAAGCAAAGAGGAAATCCTGAAATCGCTGGAACGTGCAGCGACCGAGCTTCAGCAAAAATTGGGCGATCCAGCCGCGTCACCGCAGAAGTTGCCGACACCGCTGGAGGAGGCCACGACCACCTCTCTCGATGCGCTGAGAGAATTCAGTCTGGGTCATGCGGCACTTGCTAAGTACGATCAACAGGGGTCTCTGCCTCACTATCAACACGCTGTCGAACTCGATCCGGATTTCGCCATGGCCTGGGCCGAGCTGGCGACGACGCAAAGCAACATCGGGAACGAAAAAGCTGCTTTCGCCGACTTCCAAAAGGCTTTCGAGCTCAAAGACCGCGCCAGCGATCACGAACGCTACAACATACTCGCCGACTACTTTGGCTTCTTCAAAAAAGACTACACGCAGGCCATCCCGGTCTACGAAGAGTGGATTCAGAAATATCCGCGAGACAACATCGCTCGCGACAATCTGTCCTTCAGTTATTTCCTCGTCGGCAAATATGAAAATGCAGTGCAGCAGGCTTCCATCGGGCTGACCAACGATCCGAAGGACGTCTACAGCATCGACAATCTGGCCCACGCCGATATTGCGTTGAACCGGCCCGACGAAGCTCGATCCGTTCTCGACAGAGCCGCGTCACAGCAGCTCGATTTCAGCGGCGCGCACCTTCTCGACCTTCAGCTTGCGTTGCTTCGCGGCGATGAGGCTGCCGCCAAGCGCGACCTCGACCGCTATGAAGGCAAGCTGGAAGTAGCTGAACTTTACGAATGGTACGGAGAGGACTTGTGCCGCCGAGGCAAGATACGCGAAGCGCAGCAGGCTTTCACGCAAGGCGCAAATGCAGCGCGTAGCCGTCAGCCGGATGAATTCCGGGGAGTCATCCTGGCGCGCGAAGCGGTGTGCGAAGTGGAAGTCGGTTTTGCAGCCAAGGCACGGAACGACATGAGCGAGTTGCTGGCAGGGACCCGTAATCGAGGCGTGGAGACCGGCGCCGCGTACGTCTTCGCACGGCTCGGCGACGACCGGGAGGTGAAGAAATTCATCGGCGATCTGGACAAAGAGCTGCCTTCGGACACGCTGCTGCACGGCATCGACATTCCCCGGGCGCGCGGCGCTCTAAGTCTGTACCATCACGATCCGATGCAAGCCCTTCGCGAAGTGGAACCCGGCGCCAAGTATGAGCTGTCGCCGTTCGGCGGGCCGGTCATGACCGTGCGCGCTCAGGCGTATCTGGATCTTCACGACGGCCCCCACGCTGCCGAGGAGTACCGAAAGATATTGAGTCACCGAAGCCTGACCACAACGCCGGTGCTGTATACATTGGCACATCTGGGTTTAGCGCGAGCGTACGGGCTGGAAAACAGAAACGCTGAAGAGAAGAACGAGTATCAATTGTTTTTTTTAGACTGGAAAGACGCTGATCCCGATATTCCCGTGCTGCGGCAAGCTATGGGGGAGTACGCCAAGCTGCGGTAACGTTATCGCTTTGTCGTTTGGCGACAGTGCTGCCGATTCCCGAGCACCAATGCGCGGTTCGACCTTGGCATTACGTCGGGTTTTCGATGTCGTGGCCGTTTTCGTCGGTGACCGTCGCGGCGTGGGCGTTTGAGTCTGCGGTGGCGCGTCCCAATTCTTGTTGCTCGCGGCGGGCGATGGATTTGTTGCGACGTACTTCGGCTTTGGCTTTTTGCTTTTCCAGCCGCTTGTATTCTTTCTGGCGCTTTTGGAACGTTGTTGTCATAGCTGTGCTCGAGTCTGCTGGGACGAGGGCAAAAGAAAGTCGCCGTGCATCTCCAGTATCGCAGAAATTTGTGACGACCGCCTGACATTCCGTGACTCATCGTGGAGCAGCGGCGGCAAAGCGCCTTCCCGTGTCGATATTCGGTCTTCCGGTTCGCGTCGAGACAGAGATGAGAAAACAGGCATCACTCTTCCGCTGACTTTCATCTAGCTGGTCTGATGTTGTAGACCCGCCGGGGAATCGCACGGCACTCCCAGGCTGAACTGGCGACCGGGCATACGGTTTGCAACTTCCGACACCAAATGGAGGAGAACTTCGATGCCGACAGTCACTACGAAAGACGGAGTGGAGATTTTTTACAAGGATTGGGGCAAGGGGCAGCCGCTGTTTTTTCATCACGGTTGGCCGTTGTCTGCGGACGATTGGGATTCGCAGATGATGTTTTTTCTGGCGAAGGGTTACCGAGTGATTGCGCATGACCGGCGCGGCCACGGGCGGTCGACGCAGACGGATCTAGGGCACGACATGGACACGTACGCGGCGGACGCGGACGCGGTGGTGCAGGCGCTCGATCTGCAGGATGCGGTGCACATCGGGCATTCGACGGGCGGCGGCGAAGTGATTCGCTACGTCGCGAAATTTGGCAAAGGACGCGTTGCGAAAGCGGTGCTGATCAGCGCAATTCCCCCGAAGTTACTGAAGTCAAAAGAAAATCCGAACGGGCTGCCGATGGAAGTGTTCGATCAGCTGCGCGACGGCACCGCGTTTCACCGTTCTCAGTTTTATCAGGACATCACGATGCCGTTTTACGGGTACAACCGGCCCGGCGCGAAGATTTCGCAGGGGATTCGCGACAACTGGTGGCGGCAGGGAATGATGGGCGGCATCAAGGCGCAGTATGAGTGCGTACGAGTGCTGTCGGAGAGCGATTTCTTTGCAGATTTGAAGAGCGTCGATGTGCCGGTGCTGGTGATGCACGGGCTCGACGACCAGATTTGCCCGTTCGAGGCCAGCGGAGCGCAGTCGGTGAAGCTGGTGAAGAACGGGACGCTGAAGACGTATCCGGGATTTCCGCACGGGATGCCGACGACGCACGCCGAGCAGATCAATGCGGATTTGCTGGAGTTCATCGCAGGGAAGGTGAGCGCGGCGGCGGGATGAACGGCGGTGACGGGTGATGGGTGACTATCGACCGGGGCGTCGCGCGATACGGAGACGGCTTGGCTGATGATGTGGACGACGCGAGGGACGGAGGTTCCTCGCGTCGTTTTATTTTTGCGTGGGCGCTGCTGGAGATGCGGACGCTTGCGAAACGGCGGAAAGGTTTGGGCAGCGTTAAATCTAAACCCGCACCCTCTAAAAGCCGAGGGTGCGGCACCCAACGGCCGCTATAATGGGCGGCGCTTTTCAAATTAAAGATGCCTTCTACCGGAAAAAGTTCTGTGGCGTTGTGGTCGTCGCGGCCGGCGTTTTATCTCGCTACCGTGGGCGCTGCCGTGGGACTCGGCAGCATTTGGCGATTGCCGTATCAAGTGGGATCGAGCGGGGGCAGCGCGTTTCTGTTTGTGTTTACGATTGCATGTTTGCTGATTGCGACACCGTTGCTGGCGGCGGAATTTTTGATCGGGCGGAGATCGCATCGGAATCCGCCAGAGGCCGCAGGCGTAGTGGCGGTGGAGTCGGGGCTGAGCACGCGATGGAACGTGATTGGCGTGCTCGGGACGATCGCGGTGTTTGCGCTGATGTCCACCTACACCGTGGTAGCAGGATGGGTGCTGGCGTACTCGTGGAAATGCGCGAGCGGCGTGTTGGTGGGGATGAGCCGGCCCGAAGTCGCGCACCTGTGGCGCGGATTTCTGGCAAGTCCGATGGAAATGGGCGCGTGGCACGTCGGATTTCTCGTGCTGGTTGGCGTGATTTCGGCCGGCGGGTTGCGTGGCGGGATTGAAGTCGCAACGAAAATTCGCGGGCCGCTGCTGCTGATTCTGCTGGTGGTGCTGGCGTCGTACGCGTTGATTCAGGGAGACGCACGGGCGGCGCTGCGGTTTGCGTTCGCGCCAAAATTTTCCGCGATTACGCCGCAGGTCGCACTGGCGGCAATCGGCCAAGCGTTTTACGCAACCGGTGTCGGCGAGGCGATGATGCTGGCGTACGGGTCGTACGTGGCGAAGGGCACTTCGCTGGTGCGCGCGTCGCTGATCATCAGCGGATCGATTTTGCTGGTGTCGCTGCTGGCGACGTTGACGGTGTTTCCGCTGGTGTTTCGGTACGGGATGAATCCGGCGCAGGGGCCGGAGCTTGTGTTCGACGTGCTCGCGACGGTATTCGCGGAGATGCCGGGTGGGCGGCTGGTGGGCACGATGTTTTTTGTGCTGCTGGTGTTGGCGGCGGTGACGCCGTCGATCGCGGGCTATGAGCCGGTGATCGCCTGGCTCCAGCAGCGATGGGGAGCAGCGCGGTGGCGTGCCGTGGCGATCACGCTCGCCGCGTCGTGGGCGCTGGGCGTCGGCTCGGTGCTGTCGTTCAATCGATGGGCGGCGTGGCATCCGCTGGGATGGTTTTCGGCGTTCCGGGACAAGACGTTTTTTGAGTGCGTGGATTACATTCCGTCGAATATGCTGCTGCCGGCGGGAGCGTTTGCGACGAGCGTGTTTGTGGGTTGGCGGATCAGCCGCGCGATCGTGGATGACGAACTGAGTGAGACGACGCCATTTGGGCGGCGGTGGTGCGTGTGGGCGCTGCGATTCGCCTGCCCACTGGCGATTGGCGCGGTTTTCGTGGCCGCGCTGTGGTGATCGGGAAATAAAAAAGGGGCGCAAATTGCGCCCCTTTTCTTACGACCGTGAAGGTCGGACTAGAACTGGTTCCACAGGAACTGGTTGTAGACCTCGTGGTGATACTGAACTTCGGGAGCCTTCACGAAGGTGCCCAGTAGGCGAGCACAGCGGTCGGCAGCGGCTTGCTTGAGATCAGCGTAGCGCCCCTTCACATCTTCGCCGAGAAGCTCCGTCGTCCACTTCGCTTTGCGGAAGTCTTCGAGGGCGGTGTAGATGTTGTCGGGCAAATAGCGCTCGGCCTGGCGAAGATTCTTCGTCTTCGACGTTTCACCCTGGATGCCGGTTTTGAAGATCGAGTACAGCACCATGTAGGGATTGGCGTCGGGCGCGACAGAACGAACTTCGACGCGCATGCTCTTTTCGTTGCCGATGGGGATGCGAACCATCGAGCCGCGATCGACGGCGGACGCCTTGATCTGATTCGGCGCTTCAAAGTGCGGATCGAGGCGGCGATAGGCGTTGACGCTGGAGTTGAGCATCAAGCAGATATCGTTGCCGTGCGTGAGAATGCGATCGACGAACGACCAGCCGGTCTTGCTGAGCTTTTCTTCGCCCTTGGGATCCCAGAAAAGATTTTTGCCCTTTTGGCTGATGGAAACGTTGGTGTGCATACCGTTGCCGTTTACGCCGACAACCGGCTTGGGCAGGAACGACGCGGTGAGGCCCATCCTGGTGGCGACCTGACGACAGATTAGCTTGTAGATTTGAATCTGGTCGGCAGCGGCGACGCATTCGCCGTAGCCGTAGTTGATTTCAAACTGTGACGGCGCGACTTCCGGGTGATCTTTCTCGTTCTGGAAGCCCATCGCACGCTGCACTTCGGCGCACGTGTCGATGAAGGTTCGCAGCGGATCGCCGGGCAGCGAGTGATAGTAGCCGCCGGTGTTCACGTACTCGAACTTTCCAGTGTCGTTGTAACGCGCTTCGGCGTCGGCGCCGTTGAAGAGGAAACCTTCGATCTCGTTGGCGGCGTTGAGTGTGTACTCCTCTTCTTCGAAGAGCTCGTTGGCGAATGATTTAAGCGAGCCGCGAATGTCGGCTTTGTAAGGCGAGCCGTCCTTGTCGATGACTTCGCCGAAGACGAGAACTTTGCCGGAGCCGAAAATGTCGGCGGGACCCCAGTAGAACGCGCCCCAATCGATGCCGAGACGAAGGTCGGATTCGCGCTGCGCGGTAAAGCCGCGGATCGACGAGCCGTCAAACGTGAGATTGTCGTAGCTCTTCACGAGAAACTTCTTGTCGTAGTCGAGCATGTGCAAGCGACCTTCGAGGTCGCTGAAGAGCACGGTGACAGCCTTGATGCGCTTTTCGTCGGTAAGGTACTTGATGCGCTCTTCCTGAATGGTGTGCGCGGCAACGCGGTCGAGGCGCTGCTTTTTGGCCTTGAGATTCAGCTCTTCCAACTCGTCGTACGAGAGGGACAGGAAACTACGCAGTTCAGTCGTCATGTTTCTCCTCAAAGGAAGTTGTTGCGAAAATCGGTGGCGGAATGCTGAGCGGAACGGAACACGCCATAAACAGGGGAGGATAGCGCGGCGCGTTTGATGTGGTCAATTTGAAAGAAGGACAGTGTTGCGGCGAAAAATCGATGGAGAGAATCGGAAAAGTGAATGGAAAGGGCGGCCATACCGGCAATTCCGGTTTGTTTAGCGAACAAAATTAAAATTTTGTCATCCTGAGGCGCCTGAAAGGCGCCGAAGGATCTCAGCGCTGGGTCCAAGCACGGCGCCCACGTCGTGGTCCGTCGTGTCGCGGCTAGTCGTAATATTCCTGGCCGAGATGGGTGATCAGGTCTTCGCCCATCATCCAGCGGAGCGTGTTCTTCAGCTTCATCGATTGGATGAATAGATCGTGCTCGGGGTAGAGCTTCGGCGCGGTCATCGGCGATTTGAAATAGAAGCTGAGCCATTCCTGAATGCCACGCATGCCGGCGCGCTGCGCCAAGATCGAGGAAGAGCACCAGATCGAGCACGATCGGCGCCGCGAGAATCGAGTCGCGGCACAGAAAATCGACCTTGATCTGCATCGGGTAGCCGAGCCAGCCGAAAATGTCGATGTTGTCCCAGCCTTCTTTGTTGTCGCCGCGCGGCGGGTAATAGTTGATGCGGACTTTGTGGTGCATTTTGCCGTAAAGCATCGGGATAGAGCTCGGGCTGCATGATGTATTCGAGCGCGCCGAGCTTCGATTCTTCCTTCGTTTTGAACGAGCCCGGATCTTCGAGTACTTCGCCGTCGCGATTGCCGAGAATGTTGGTGGAGAACCAGCCGTTGAGGCCGAGCATGCGCGCTTTGAAACCAGGCGCGAGGATGGTCTTCATCAGCGTTTGGCCGGTTTTGAAATCTTTGCCGCAAATCGCGACTTCGTGCTCTTGCGCCAGTTGCAGCATGGCGGGGAAGTCGACTGTCAGGTTGGGCGCGCCGTTGGCAAAGGGGACGCCACTTGTGATCGCGGCCCACGCGTAGAGCATCGACGGCGCGATTCCTGGATGGTTCGACTTCATCGCTTCAACGAATTTCTCGGGCGTCGAGTGAACTTCGTCGGCCTTCAGAAAAATTTCGGTCGAGCCACACCAGCACATGACCAGGCGCGAGAGTTTATTGGTCTTTTTGAAATTGGCGATGTCTTCTTTGATTTGCAACGCGAGTTCGTATTTGTTCTTCGCTTTTTTGACATTCGGGCCGTCGAGCTTCTTCACGTATTCCGGATCGAAGGCGGCCTTCATCGGCTTGATCTTCGAGAGGAACGGCTTCACTTTGGCCAGATCTTCATGGCTGAGGACGCCGGCGTTGGCGGCGGATTGGAAGGCATTGTCTTTGAAAATGTCCCAGCCGCCGAAGACGATATCGTTGAGTCCGCTAAGTGGAACGAACTCCTTGATCTGCGGCGAGCGGCCATCCGTGCGCTTGCCGAGCCGAATCGTGCCGAGTTGGGTGAGCGAGCCGACGGGTTGCGACTTGCCTTTGCGAACGAGCTCGACGCCCGCCATGAACGTGGTGCTCACGGCCCCCATTCCGGGCGTCAGCACTCCCAGTTTTCCTTTTGCTGGCTCGATTTTTCGCGGCTTATCCATGCGTCTCCCTCAGAGATTCAAAAATTCACCAAAAGTGTCGCCGTGTTGTCGACGCTTTACGACGAACCGCTGCTAATGAACGCGGTCACTCCGCGCGAACATTCCCTGCGCGTCGTTGTAAGTAAAACGAAACAGTAATGATGCGCGAAGCGATTTGGATTTGCAAACAAGAGAGTCACGACGCGGTAAAGCGTTTCACTGAAGCGAAGGCGTTTGTGGCGTTGAGCCTGGACTAGATCAGCGCGTAGAGGTTTCCATCGGTGCTGCCGAAGTAGACCGTATCACCGGCAACGACGGGTGAGGAAAGCACCGCGCCGACAGTCATGAGTTTTTGGACTCCGGAAACCATGTCGTCGTAAAAGAAATCGGTGAAGGCGAGTTCGTAATTTGTGGTGCCGTCGGGTTTGGTGTAAGTGGCGCCATTCTTTTTCGAGCCGTCGGTTGCGAAGGTCCAAGCGAGTTTTTGTGTTTTGAGGTCGATGGCGAAGAGCTTGCCTTCGTGCGAACCGATATAGACGCGATCGCTGGCAACCGCGGGTGAAGAGAACAGCGGCCAGCCGTGAAATCCGAGCGAGAAAATTTGCGCGCCCGATTTGGCGTCGAGCGCATAAAAGAGCGCCGTATCGGAAGTGCCGAAGTACACTTTGCCGTTCGCAACCGCGGGCGAGCCAATCACCCACGAGCCTTTGTTGTTGAACTTCCAGCGTTCTTTGCCGGTCGCAGCATCGACCGCGTAAAAATTGGAATCGCGGCAGCCAAAGTAGACTGTGCCGTCTGCGACCGCCGCCGATGATTGAATGCCAACCTGATTGTGGATCTCGTGATCTTCGCCGGTCTTAAAACGCCACACTTCTTTTCCCGTCGCGGCATCGAGTGCGTAAAAGTAGCTATCCCAACTGCCAACGTAGAGCTTGCCGTCAGCAATCGAAGGCGAAGCGTGCACGACGTCGCCCGTCTTGAATTTCCACTTGAGCTGCCCGGATGCGGCGTCGAGCGCGTAGATATTGGTATCGCCGCTGCCGAAATAAACGACGCCATCCACGACGACCGGTGAGGAAAGGTAGAAGTCGAACGGATCGGGCATCGTCTCGCCACTCGGCGCAGCACCGTGAAGATGAGCGGCAGCAAAGCGACGTTCGCCCGGTAAAGCGAATTTCCACTTTTGCGTCCCTTTGGCAGAATCGACAGCATAGAAATTGCCGTCATAGCTGCCGAAATACACAGTGCCAGCATCAACTGCCGGAGAAGAAGTGATGCGCCCATCCGTCTTAAATTTCCACTTTTGCGAGCCGGCTGCGCGATCAATCGCGTAGAGGAAATGGTCGCTGCTGCCGACGTAGACGGTGTCGCTGGTGACCGCCGGAGAAGAGACGACTTGGCCGTCGGTGTGGAATTGCCACTTTACCTTGGCGGGTTGCGGCACGCCGGGAGAGTCGTAAACGCCAGTGTGAGCGGGATCGCCGCGAAACATCGCCGGCTTCTCAGCCGCTGCCACAGCCGAAACAACAATCGCGCCAAGAGCGATCGCTAACGGAAGACGATTGCGAAACATAGGCACACCTCGATTGAGTCCATAGACGGAGAGGGCAGCGAAAGGTGAGACTCGTCGCCGGCTGTCTGGCACACGCCGGGCCATGCATCGTCGAGGTTCTTACGCAAAACGTGCCAGAGAAAACGTTTGCAGATTTGTCCATCTTGAGTAAACTCGGTTCGCCATGAACAACTTAACGCGACGTGATTTGCTCAAGACGGCGGTTTCAGGGGCGACGATGGCTTCATTACCCGCGGCAGCGTGGGCGGCCCAGGCCCAAAGCGGCGCACAAGCGGACGGGAAGGGAATCGTGCCGATTCCACGCAAGGGAGCGATCAAACAATCGGTCTCGCGCTGGTGCTACAAAGACATCCCGCTGGACAAGTTGTGCGCATACTCGGCCGAAATCGGCTGCAAAGCGATCGACTTGCTCCCCGTCGAAGAATGGGAAATCCCGCGCCAATACGGACTGATCTGCGCGATGGGCTACGCCGGCGGGGGCGATATCCCCCACGCGCTGAACCGCGTCGAAAATCACGCCAAGATCGAAGAAAATTTCCGCAAGAACATTCCGCTGGCCGCCAAAGCCGGCGTGCCCAACGTGATCACGTTCTCCGGTAATCGCGACGGCATGTCCGACGCCGAAGGCGCCAAAAACACGATTGCGGGGCTCAACAAGCTTAAGAAAATCGGCGAAGACAACGGCGTCACGATCGTCATCGAGTTGCTGAACAGCAAGGTCGATCACCACGACTACATGTGCGATCAGTCGAAATGGTGCTTTGAAGTGCTCAGCGCCGTAAACTCGCCGCGCGTGAAAGCTCTCTACGACATCTACCACATGCAAATCATGGAAGGCGATCTGATCGCCACGATCCAGAAAAATATCGATTTGATCGGCCATTTCCACACCGGCGGCGTGCCCGGACGTCATGAGCTCGACGGCACGCAAGAAGTGCAATGGGATGGCGTGATGCGCGGGATCGCGGCGACAACTTACAAGGGTTACGTCGCACACGAATTCGTGCCTTCAAAAGATCGCGACCCGCTGATCTCTTTGCGCCAAGCCGTTGACCTCTGCGACGTTTAATTCATTCGTCGCAACAGATATGAAAAACATGCGATGCGTTCTCGCACTGTCAGTGGCCGTGCTGTGTCTGTCTGCGACAAGCTATGCCCAAGAGCAAAAATTCGCCGAGCTCGGCGATTTCAAGCTCGTCAGCGGCGAAACGCTTCGCAACACACGAATCGGCTACCGCACCTTCGGTAGGATCAACGCCGACCGCTCCAACGTCGTCGTCTTCCCGACGTGGGCCGGCGGAACCACCGAGCAACTCAAAGATAACGTCGGCCCCGGCAAACTCATCAGCGACGCCGACTACTACGTCATCCTGATCGACGCGCTTGCAAACGGCGTTTCATCGTCGCCGTCGAACAACAAAGACCAGCCGCACATGAAGTTTCCGCAGATCACCGTGCGCGACATGGTCAACACCCAGCACGAACTCGTCACCAAAACACTCGGCATCTCCCACGTCAAAGCCGTCATGGGCATTTCGATGGGCGGAATGCAGACATTTCAATGGATGGTGTCGTACCCCGATTTCATGGACAAAGCCATCCCCATGGTCGGCTCGCCGCACGTCGCGCCCTACGACGTCGTGATGTGGCGCATCAACATCGATTCCATCAAAGACAGCGCCGGATGGAATAACGGCGACTACACCGAAAATCCCGCGAAATTAGTCCACTTTGAAATCGGCGAGCTCGTTCTGCAAACTCCGACGGAATACAACCGCACTCACACGCGCGAGCAGGTGCTGGCGGCGCTGAAAAAGGCGGAAACCGACAAAGCCGAAGACGCCAACGACACCATCCGCCAAAGCGAAGCCATGATGGCGCTCGACGTCTCCGACGTTCACGGCGGATCGATGGAAAAGGCCGCCGCGAGCGTGAAGGCAAGAGTCTTCGTTGTTGTCGCCAAGCAAGATCACACCGTGACGCCTCAGCCCGCGCGCGATTTTGCCGCTTTGCTCCACGCGCCGCTGCTCGAACTGGAATCCGGCTGCGGCCATCTTGCCACCGGATGCGAGGGGCCGAAACTCGCTGCCGCCGTAGCCGACTTCCTTCGCCAATAACGGCTGTCCTCATTTGCATAGCTTGACCAGCGGTTTCCGCGTAGATTGCGAAGCGTGCCCGCATCCGCAGACCGCTCCAGATCTCCCCACGGCGCAAGCAGCCGCGCGCCCGTACCTTCGGCCCCTCACAAAAAAGCATTTCTGCAAAAGCTCGGCCCCGGCCTGATCACCGGCGCATCCGACGACGACCCCAGCGGCATAGCCACCTATTCGCAGACGGGAGCGCAGTTCGGCTACGGCATGGCGTGGGTGATGCTGTTTTCCTATCCGCTGATGATCGTGATCCAGGAAATCTGCGCGCGCATCGGCCGCGTGACCGGAGTCGGCATCGCCGGCAACATGCGCGGGCATTATCCGCGACCGCTCCTATTCGCGATCGTCTCGATGCTCTGCCTCGCGAACGTCTTCAATCTCGGCGCCGATCTCGGCGCCATGGGCGCGGCCGGTCAGTTGCTCCTTGGCGGACCGCTGCTGCCGTACATCGTCGGGTTCGCGGCGCTGTCCCTGATTTTGCAAATCTA
Organism: uncultured Acidobacteriota bacterium; assembly: GCA_963785605.1. Classification (GTDB taxonomy): domain Bacteria; phylum Acidobacteriota; class Terriglobia; order Acidiferrales; family UBA7541; genus Acidiferrum. The sequence continues at coordinate 1,098,998 of CAWAWE010000002.1, forward strand.
TGTTCGCTACACGACGTACGTAAAATATCTAAAATGGCTAACCCTAGCCCTTTTTGCCTACGTACTTACTGCGTTCGTTGCACACGTTGACTGGACCGCCGCGGTTCGCTCGATGTTTCTGCCATCGATCTCCTTCAATGCAAAATATTTCACGACTCTGACCGCCGTCCTGGGCACGACGATCAGCCCCTACTTGTTTTTCTGGCAGGCATCCGAAGAAGCCGAAGATGTCCGCAACAATCGCAAGGAACACGCGCTGAAGCGCGCGCCGCAAGAGGCCGAAGAGCAATTCGCGCGAATACGCGTGGACACTTACGCCGGGATGGGCCTGTCGAACGCCGTCGCACTCTTCATTATTTTGACTACGGCGGCGACCCTGCACGCGGCAGGCATTCACGACGTCGAAACGTCGGCGCAAGCTGCGAAAGCTCTCGAACCGCTCGCAGGACGCTTTGCGTTTGAACTCTTCGCGGTAGGAATCATCGGCACCGGCCTTCTGGCCGTTCCGGTGCTCGCTGGCTCAGCCGCGTACGGAGTCGCCGAAACGTTTCGATGGCACGCAAGCCTAGAGTCGCGCCCAAACAAGGCGAAACAATTTTACGGAGTGTTGGCAGTCGCCACCGTTGTCGGCCTGTCATTGAATTTCATCGGACTGAATCCCATCCGCGCACTCTTCTGGTCGGCAGTCATCAACGGAGTCGTCTCCGTCCCGCTGATGATCGTCACGATGCGCATGGCCTCAAACCGCAAAGTGATGGGCGAATTCATCCTGCCGCCTTATATGCGCGTCATGGGCTGGGTCGCCACAGCCGTAATGCTCGCTGCTTCAGTCGGATTGTTTTCGTCCCTCGGGCACTAAAGCTTGAATGAATTCCGGCTTGTGTTCCCGTAGGGGCGTCCCTTTAGGGCGCCCATGCACGTTGTAATCCGCCACGAAGCGCGAATACCACGACACACGTCAAATTTTTACAATACGATCTTGTGGCACATTAGAGAAAATCAGTCAGCGTCAACGAAGAATACCGACGCCGGAGCCAATCGATGTCGAATGAAGTTGGGCCAATCAGCGAAGCGCCGCTCGTCGAACTAATCCCGCCTTCACAACCGGGCGGCAAATCGCACGGCCGTGCCGCCTTCGCCTTCATCTTCATCACCGTCGCGCTCGACATGGTCGCGCTCGGAATCATCATCCCGGTGCTCCCGCGTCTGATCGTGCAGTTCGAACACGGCGACATGGCGAAAGCCGCCACGCAAGCCGGAATCTTCGCGTTCATCTGGGCCGCGATGCAGTTCATCTTCGCGCCCGTAATGGGATCTCTGTCCGACCGCTTCGGCCGCCGACCCGTCGTCCTGCTTTCCAACTTCGGCCTGGGCTGCGACTACGTCCTGATGGCCCTGGCGCCAACTCTAAGCTGGCTCTTCATCGGCCGCGTGATTTCCGGCATCACCGCGGCGAGCATCCCAACCGCAAACGCCTACATCGCCGACGTGACTCCTGAAGAAAAACGCGCCGCAAAATTCGGGATGCTCGGCGCCGCGTTCGGCCTCGGCTTCATCATCGGTCCCGCCGTCGGCGGTTTTCTCGGCGGTTACGGATTGCGCTATCCCTTCTGGGCCTCGGCGATCTTGAGCTTCGCGAACGCGCTCTATGGCTTGTTTGTCCTGCCGGAGTCGCTGCCGAAAGAGCGCAGGTCGGCCTTCAGCGTAAAGCGTGCGAATCCGCTCGGCGCGTTAAAGCTACTGCGGTCGCATCCACAATTGGCCGGACTTGCTGTCGCAACGTTTCTCTACAACAACGCGCACGAGTCGCTGCCGAGCATGTATGTGCTGTACACCGACTATCGCTACCACTTCACGCCGCAATTGACCGGATACGCATTCACAGGTGTCGGCGTGGGCTCGACGATCGTCTCCGCCTTCCTCATCTCGTTCGCGATCAAAAAGCTGGGCGAGGCACGGACGCTGTACACCGGCTGGCTATGCGGGATGGCGGGTTTCGCAGTGCTCGCCGCCGCGCCCACTACGGCAATTTCGCTGATCTCCATTCCACTGTTGTCGTTGTGGGGGCTGGGCGGTCCGGCGATGAACTCCCTGATGACGAAGAGCGTGGACAAGTCGCAGCAAGGGCAATTGCAGGGCGCTCTGATGAGTATGTTTGGCGTCGCGGGAATGATCGCGCCGCTCGTCTTCACGCAGGTCTTCAGCGTCGCAATTTCGCCCAAGTGGGGATTTCATCTGCCTGGCGCGCCGTATTGGCTGGCGGCGTTGTTGATGTTGGGCAGCCTGGTGATCGCGGCTGGCGTAATGCGTCGCGCGACCATCGGCGTCGCGGCACCACAGGCAGAGTGACCTGCGTTTCACAGCCGATTGCCATCACAGCTTATTGAACGTTTAGACCGAGCACGCGTGTCAGCTGTTGCTGCAGCTTCAAAATCTCGCGCTCGCGTTCGTGCTCATCTTTCGTTCGCTCTGTGAGCGCTTCCTTGAGCAGTTGCAGATTCCGACGGAATTCCATTTGCGCTAACACCAGCCGGCTGAGAGCCTTCAGCGCTTGCTTCTGCTCGTCGTTGAATTCGCGGGGGGTCTTATCGACGACGCACAACGTTCCTAGAGCGTATCCATCTTCGTTGATCAGCGGCGCGCCGGCGTAAAACCGGATCTTCGGCTCCGCGGTCACGAACGGATTATTGCGAAAGCGTTCATCCTGCAAAGTGTCCGGGACCACCATCACGTCGGACTGCTGAATCGCGACCGAGCAAAACGCGATATCGCGCGGCGTCTCCGAGACATTCAATCCGATGGTTGACTTGAACCACTGGCGGTTCTCGTCGATCAGCGTTATGGACGCGATCGGCGTCTTGCAGATAAACGACGCGAGCAACGTGAGGTCGTCGAACGCTTGCTCGGGTTCCGTGTCAAGAATGGCGTATTTCTGGAGGGCGGCAACGCGAGCGCGGTCGTTTGTGGAAAGTGCTTTTTGGGTTTCCATGCGAAGCTCCCGAGACTCTACATCGTGGAGACAACCCATCCCGCCGCAAAAACAACTGGATGATACTCCTTACCCGCCAGGAAAAGAATAACGGCGGGCCGACAACTGCCTCGTCTTGGATGTCCGAAAACGGACAACGGGTCCCACAAACGGGCGAGCATACAGCCTAGACTGAACCGGTGGCACGCCGCCGCTCTGATTCTGCGAGACTTATCACCAGCCGAGAGACTGCGCCTCGGCCAATCAGTTGCATTCTTTGGAGCCAGAGAAGTTCGGTCGAAGTGAGGGAAAAGAGATGCAAAGCTTCTGGCAAGACATGAAATACGCGATGCGCTCGCTGCGCAACGCCCCGGGATTCGCGCTGATCGCGATCCTCACGCTCGGCCTCGGCATGGCCGTCAACACCACGGTCTTCAGCGTCATCAACGGGCTTCTGCTGCGTTCGCTCCCCGTCCCACATCCCGAGCAGATCACTGTGCTCGCCATGAAGCAGCAGGGGACCGACGGCTTCCAAACCTTCTCGTACCCCGATTTTCTCGACGTTCGCTCGCAGTCCGCTTCCACCGCTGAAGTCTTCGCCTATCGCACGTCGTTGGTGAGCATCCTCTCTGACAACCGTGGCGATCATTGCGTCATCAGCCGCGTCAGCAGCAACTATTTCTCCGCGCTCGGGGTACAACCCGCGCTCGGCCGCCTGATTCGGCCGAACGAAGGCGAAGTTTTGAACTCCGATCCCGTCATCGTCCTGAGCTACGCCTACTGGCTAAAGAGATTCAATCGCGACCCCAACATCGTCGGCAAGACCCTGCAAGTCGATGATCGCCCCATGACCGTAATCGGCATTACGCCAAAGGGGTTTCTTGGCACTTACGCTTTCCTCAGCATGGATGCATTCGTACCCGTGGGCGCAACCGTGGGGGCCATGGGCCATGACGGCGAGAATGACATGAAGGACTTTTTCCAACGCCGCGACCGTCGCAGCGTGTCACTGCTCGCAAGGCTGAATCCGGGCGTTAACTTGAAGCAAGCAAGCGCAACATTTGGCGTCATCGCAAGCCGCATCGCCGAACTGCATCCCGACTCCGACAAAGGCCTCGCGATCCAGGCGTTCCCGGAAAAACTCGCGCGGCCCGAGCCCGATGCCGACAACACGGTTCCGAATGTATCGCTGGCGTTCACCGCGCTTGGCGCGCTGGTATTGCTCGTCGCGTGTTTCAACATCGCCAACGTGCTTCTGGTGCGCGCAACGGTTCGCCAGCGCGAAATGGCGATTCGCGCCGCTGTCGGCGCCGGCCGCGCACGGCTGATCCGCCAATATCTGACCGAAAGCCTGCTGCTCGCGATTTTCGGCGGCGGCGCGGGAATGTTGCTCGGCTGGTGGGCCGCCGGATTTCTCGGCTCGATCAACCTAGGCACTGACCTGCCGGTCAAATTCAATTTCGATCCCGACATCTACGTCTTTCTGTTTGCGTTGGGCGTCGTCCTGTTGACGGGCACTATTGTCGGCATCATGCCGGCCCTGCGCGTTGCCCGAGCCGACGTCAACTCCATGCTGCGTGAAGGTGGAAGAGGCTCGACGGACGGCGGCCGCCGTCACATCGTTCGCAACGGTTTGGTCATGGCGCAGGTTGCGGGCTCGCTCTTGCTGCTGATCGTCGCCGGACTGTTCGTTCGCTCCGCGCGCAAAGCCGAACAGGTCTATCTCGGCTTCAATCCCGATCACGTGCTGGATCTCCCCATTGACGTAAAGCAAATCGGTTACAGCGATGAACAAGGCAAAGCGTTCTTCCGCGAAGTCGAGCAACGGTTACAGGGCTTGCCGGGGGTTGTTTCCGTCAGTCAGGCGTTCGTCACGCCGCTCTCTCTAATTAGCGCCGACGAAGGCATCGCCATCGATGGCCGGCCGCTCGAGCCGGGTCACACCGCTCCGACCGTGATGTACAACATGATCTCGCCGAAATATTTCGAGACCATGCAGATCCCGATTCATCGCGGCCGCGTCTTCACATCCGCCGACCTGGAGAAAGCGCCGCGTGTTGCAATTATCAATGAAGCGATGGCAAGCAAACTGTGGCCTGGTGAAGACGTGCTGGGGAAGCGCTTCCATTTCGCCGTGGGCGAACGCACCGAGTGGGAAATCGTCGGTGTCGTGCAAGACACGAAAGTGAAGGGAATCACCGAACAGCCGACACCGTTCTTCTACGTACCCATCGAGCAGAGCTACATGCCGCTGCGAACGCTGCACCTGCGCACATCGGTGCCGCCGAACTCGATCACGCGCGAGGCGATCCAGCAGATTCAGGAACTTGCGCCGTCACTCAACATCACGGGCGCGAGAACTCTCGCCGAGGACCTCGACGGTTTAAACGGTTACTTGTTCTATCACCTCGGTGCGCAACTGACCGGCGCGATTGGTCTGCTCGGCTTGGTGCTGGCGATCGTCGGCGTCTACAGCGTGGTGTCGTATGCGGCGGTCCAACGGACGCACGAGATCGGCATCCGAGTCGCGTTGGGGGCGAACCGAATCGACATCCTGAAGATGGTGCTGGGCCAAAGCATCCTGGTCGTCGGCGTGGGAATCGCCGTTGGCTTGGGACTCGCGCTCGCTGCGACGCGGCTTCTCGCAGGCTTCCTGGTGGGAGTTTCGCCAACCGATCCGCTCACGTTCATCACAGTCGTAGCGCTGTTAACGGCCGTAGCCGTGGTGGCCTGCTGGCTTCCAGCGCATCGGGCTACGCGCGTAAATCCGCTGGTTGCTCTGCGCTACGAATAGGAACGATTACAGGTGTTTGGGGACGATCAGGCGATTAGGGGACGATTGATAGGTTCGCGAAGCAGCTTGGGGGACGAATTAGCTGCGTCGGCGGGCCGTGGCGGTTGAGGCGATCGAACCCGTCAGGGTCAGCGCGAATAGCGAAATGATAGCGAACGTCAGAATGAAAATGATCATTGCCGTCTCCCGAACACGCTCAGAGTAAGGGCATCCAGCAGGCCAAAAAAATACAAATGAAAACAGGGCAGTTAGCTCAAAACTAAGGATTATCCCGTAAAGAATTTTGGGACAGGTGAAAGCTGTAAACAGCGAATATTTTACCGGCTCTCGCGCTTTTCACTGATTATTCAAGCACTTGGCCTTCCTATTCTGAGCGATCCTCGCCGATCCGTTTTGGTAGGGGCGTCCCTTTAGGGTGCCCAGGCGAGATTGTAGCCTCCCGGGTTTTATCAACCGGTGACGCCGGATCGCAAAAACGCCGGCAAGATGCCGGCGCTACCAAGCTCGTGTAGAGGTTCATCCCCGCTATTTAGGAAAACAGCGCGGCGGCGTGGTTCGCTTCTATGCCTTGCTCAGGCGGATCGAGCCGTCGCCGGTGTGGATCACGATGGGCTGGCCGCCGCCGTTCATTTTGCCGTGGATCTGGGAGTTGCTGAAGGTGCCTTCGACCATCAGCGGGATTCCCATGCTGATGTGCCCGTCGTTGGTGCTGGCCTCGATGTTGGCCTGAAGCTCGGCCGGCAGTACGACATCGACGCTGCCATCACCGGTGCGAATGCTCCATCCGGAATCAATCTTCGAGCCGGGACGGATATGCGCGTCGATGCTGCCGTCGCCCGTCTTGACGTTGAGTGCATCCATGCGGCCATCGAGCGTGATGTGGCCGTCGCCCGAGTAGGCATCGACTTTGCCATCCAGATTGCGCGCTTCGATATGGCCGTCGCCCGTGCGGAGGCGGATGTCGCCTTTGGCGCCGGTCAGCGTGATGCTGCCGTCGCCGGTATCAATATCAACGTCTCCCGCGACTTGTTCGGCGCGAACCGAGCCGTCGCCTGTGTGAACCTTCAAATGACCATTGATCGTCTGCGTATTGACGGAGCCGTCGCCCGTATCGACCTGGAGGTCGGCATCCTTGGGCATGCGGACTTCGATCTTGAGGCCGCGATTATGGCCGCTCCAGGAAAAGCCCCAGTGGCCGTTTACTCTGGCTGTGATCTGGACGCTGTCGCCATCCTGGCGTGAATCGATATGGAGGTTTTTGTCGATCTCATAGCCGTTGTAGGTCACGCGAAATTCGACCTGTTTCGTGTCGCTCGTGAGGGTCTGCACGGAACCGTCGTTGGTTTCTACGCGAACCTGAGCGCGCCCGGAGACGGTATAGGCTTTGTTCCACTCCTCGGCGCTTGCGGAGGGCGCTACAAAAGCAGTGGCGGCAAGCAATGCCGCGAGGGGCAGTGCCGTGCAGATGGCGCGTCGGGAAAAGAGTCGGTTCATTGGAGCGATGCCTCCGTTGGGCTGTCTGGCGCCTCAAGCTATGCGCCGTTTGTGATGCCTAAGGTACGCAAAGTGTCCGAAAAAGGTTCCACACCGGGTTGGCAAGCCTAACAGCTTTCCTGACTAACTACCGAGGCCCCTTTGCGGCTACGGTCTTGACGACTGAGCCGGGCTTTGGTCTCAGGGCCGCCAAAAATTTATCGACGGGCAGGGTATTGATGACGTTGGACTTCTCGAGCCAGCCGCGCCGAGCGGTGGTTACGCCGTACCTGATGTAGGGCAGGTGCATGGTGTTGTGCGAGTCGGTCGAGATGACCACTTTTACGCCGCGCTCTTTGCACATGCGCAGATAGACTTCGCGGAGGTCGAGCCGTTCGGGGTAGGAGTTGCACTCCATCGCTACGCCGCTTTTGGCGCAGGCGTCGAGCACCTTTTCCATATCGTAGTCGAAGGAATCGCGCACCAGCAGCCGCCGTCCCGTGGGGTGGCCGATGATCTGGCAGTAGGGGTTTTCGATCGCGGCCAGCATCCGGTCAGTCATGGCAGAACGATCCAGCTGCATGTACGAGTGAATCGAACAGACGACCACGTCGAGCTGCGCCAGGATGTCGTCGGAATAGTCGAGGTCGCCATCCTTGAGGATATCGACCTCGGAGCCGGCCAACACTCGGATGCCCAGGCCCTTCGCGTCAATCGAGTGCAGTTTTTTGATGTGGGCAACAACGCGCTTCTCGTCGAGGCCATTGGCGATCGTGACCGATTTCGAATGGTCGGTCATGGCAATGTATTGGTGCCCCAGCGCTTTAGCGGCTGCGGCCATCTGCTCGACGGTGTGTTTGCCATCGCTGGCCGTGGAATGCATCTGGAGGTCGCCGATGACGTCGGAAAGCTCAATCAGCTTGGGCAGCTTGTGCGCTTCGGCAGCGGCGATTTCTCCCGTGTTCTCGCGAATCTCGGGTGGAATGTAATCGAGCTTGAGCTTCGCGTAGATTTCTTCTTCCGTGCGTCCGGCGACCGGCTTTTCGCCCTTCAGTGTCGCGAGCGTGTACTCATTCAGCGTGAAACCCATGTCGTTCGCGCGCCCACGCAGCTTGACGTTGTGCTCTTTGGAGCCGGTGAAGTAGAGCAGCGCCGCGCCAAAGCAATTCTTGTCGAGCAGGCGCACATCGACCTGTAAGCCGTTGTCGAGATTGAAGCTGACTTTGTTTTCTCCCTTCGCGAGCACCTGATCGATCCGCGGATACGTCAGGATGTGCGCCGCGATCGCATCGATGTGCTTCTGGTCGGTGAATCCGTCCGCCAGCGTGAGTAGCAGGTCGAGATCACCGACCGTTTCGCGTCCGCGCCGCAACGATCCCGCTGGCGTGACCGACTCAACGCCTTTCGGATATTTGTTGATGTGCTCGATGATCTGAGCTGCGGCATTTTCGGCGGTGTCGAGCCGGAACCGCCCGGTCGAACGCTTATGCGTTTCTACCGCCTTTAAAATGTTCTGCTCGCTCTTTTCGCCGAAGCCCGGCACATCGCGCAGCTTGCCCTCTTTGGCCAGTTTTTCGACGTCGGCGACAGTTGCCGCCCTAAAATTCGACCATAGGAACGCGACCTTCTTGGGTCCAAGCGACTGCAAATTCAAGATGTCGAGCAGCGTCACCGGAAATTTTTTCAACAGCTTGGCGCGCAAGCTGTAGTCGCCCGTTTTCAGAATCTCTTCGATGTGCTCCACCATCCGCTCGCCGATGCCGGGCAGCTCTTCAAGCTTGCCGGGTTCCTTCGACAGCTGTTCGATCGATTCGTGCATCCCGGCGATGAGTTCAGCGGCTTTTTCGTAGGTGCGGTAGCGGCCGATAATCGCTCCGTCGATTTCCAGCAGCTGGGCGGTTTCTCGAAGGATTCGTGCGAGGGTTTTGTTATCCATAGCGGGAATTATAGTGCCAGACGGGTAGGGAAGAAATATTGCGGAGAAGGCTCGCTAAGCGTGCCCATAAAAGTAAAGGCCGGCGGACGGACCCGCCGGCCAGTATTATTCCTGGGTTGAATCAGCTCGCCTTTTGAACGTTGGAAGCCTGCGGGCCTTTAGGTCCCTGAACAATCTCAAACTCGACCGGATCTCCTTCCTGCAAAGTGCGATAACCATCGCCGGTGATTGCAGAATAGTGGACGAAAACGTCGGGGCCGTCGTCGCGCCCTATGAATCCGTAACCTTTGGAATTATTGAACCACTTTACCGTTCCTCGCACCGAGATTCCCCTCCCGTAGTTGCGACTGAGATTAAGAAAACTAACGGCCCGCGGCTGGACACACGATCAAACCCAGCCTTTGGAAATTGAAATGTCGCGGAGTCTATGCAGAAAAGTGCAGGCAGTCAAGCGAGCAAAGAGGGCGGTTGGTAATGCAAGCACGTCGTTTTTCGCAGTATTAAACGGATTAGATAATAGGCGAGGGAATTGATGGCTTTGCGAATAGAAATGAAAATGGTTTGCAACAAGTTACGCGATTTTGGTCGCGCTCTGCTTGGCGAAATCGCGTTTCTCGATATTCGTGATTTTAGACGGACGAGCACGAGTGCTTTCGTTGCCGGGAACACGTGGTTGGTAAACCAAGAGAACTTCGCGTTGCAATTGACAACAGAAGTGCTTGATTGCGAACCGCAAGCGATTGCTGAAAAAAGCGTCAGTCGGCTCCCCTATGAAGGAACTTCATCGGACGGAGGATCTGGAACAGATTGTTGTAGTCGTCGGTCCAAACCCGCAGGTTGGCGGGCACCTCGACGGAGTCCTGGAGAGTTGTTTCGTCGAGCTTGAGCAGAAAGTCCTGATTGCGCGTCAGGAGCATCCAGTCAGCGGCGTCGATGAGCTTGTGATCGTCGTCGCTGTTGGAAATGAGCCGCCAGTCGCATCCGGCGTCGTCTGCCAGCATCTTCACGACGGGATTGAGGTCGAGGTAGGTATTCGAAGTGTGGATGGCGAGGATCCCGTCTGGTTTCAAGCGCTTGAGGTACAGCGCGACGGCTTCGCGCGTGAGCAAGTGGACCGGGATCGCGTCGCCGGAGAAAGCGTCGATCACCAAGAGGTCGAATCGCTCCGATTCGTCGGCTGTCAGGGAGAGCCGGGCGTCGCCCATGCGGATGGCTACATCGACGCCGTTCGTGCGGGCGTTCTCGAGATAGGAGAATTGCTCATTCGCAATTTTGAGGATCAGCGGGTTGATCTCGTAATAGCGCAGCATGTCGCCGCGGCGCGTGTACGCAGCCATCGTTCCGGTGCCAAGGCCCACGACGCCGATGTGGCGGGAAGGCTGCTTGAAGAAGTCGGCAGCAAGCCCAACACCTGAATTCCGAGCGTAGTAGGTGATCGGATCGCCGCTCCTTGGGGGATCGACATACTGTGCTCCGTGTTCGATCATCCCGTGATACAGCGTGTGATACGGGCGCTTGAGCCAGTCGTAATGAAGTTGAACTCGCAGGCCGCCGTAAAAATTGCGTGCGACAAGGATGGAGTTTTTTTCATAGGCGTGGACGTGATAGGCGAGGACCGCTACGAGCGCTGCGGTTGCGACGGTCCAGAACGCGCGAGACATCCAGCCGTCGTCCCAGAGAACGGCCGCGCCGCACAGGGCAGCGAGGCAGAGTGCGAGCGGGTATTCGTACGTGGCGGCAAACAGCAGGGGTGCGATCAAGCCGACGAAAATTGCGCCGAGCGCGCCGCCGGCGGCGATCGTTAGATAGAAGGTTGTGAGGCGTTCCGGCTCGGGGCGAAGCCGCGCCAACTCGCCGTGACAGAACAGGCAGCAGACGAACAGGCCGAGGCAAAACAGGGGTACGGCCACCTGCACGGACTCTGTGAATGATGGATCGTAGATCGCGTATCCGAGGCTTCCGAGTAACACGGCGACGAGGCGCAGCATCAGCCAGCGCGAATACAGACTTCTTTGAGCGAAGGCCATCGTGAACGTCAGGAGATATAGCGCCAGCGGCAAGACCCAAAGCAAGGGAACTGGGGCGACGTCTTCGGTGAGGTGGTTCGTCGTGGCCAGCAGGAGAACGGAGCCGCACGCCGAGAGCGCGAGCCACAAGAATTGAATGCGCTTGGGTGTTGGGATTGGCGAGGCGGGGACGGGTAGGTCGGGAGATGAAACTGCTGCCGTGTCGGTGGGTTCTTCGGCGGATGACACGGTGGCTGCGCTCGATTCACTCGATTGAGCGCTGCGCGACATCCATGCGGCCAACGAGCAGACCAGAACGAACGCTGAGTACAGCGTTGACCATAGCTGCGCCTGGCGATGGGAGGAGACTCGCGGCTCGATCAAGAAAGGAAAGCTCAGCAGTGCGACGAACGAGGCGAAATTTGAAATGGAGAAGAGGTGATAGGCGGCCGCGCCTGTCCGCGACTTCCATGCTTGAATCAACGGGCTGGTCGCGCTGAGCAGCACAAATGGGAGGCCAATCGAAGCCGTCAGCAAAACCAAAATGTGAAAGGCCGGATGATACGAACTCGACGAGCTCAGTATCGCGTGGGGAGCGATCGGCATCAGCGCGAGACTTACGAGTAGTAGCGCGATGTGCACGGAGGGCTGCCGCGTCGCGCTTAGTCTTCGCGTCAAAACATCTGCGTAGTAGTAGCCCAGCAGCAGCCCCGATTGAAAGAAGACGAGACACGTGGACCACACGGCCGCTGATCCGCCGAACCGAGGCAGGATCATCTTGGCGAACAGCGGCTCGAGCAGAAACAGCAGGAACGCGCCGAGAGCAACCGTGAGGGAATAGAGCAGTCGAACGAATCGGGTCGAGCGCAGGGCTACACCATGAATCGAAGATAGTAGAGCAAACTGGAAATTGTTTTGCCGTCGTGCAGCGCGCCGGTCTGCAACATCTCCTCTATCTCAGCGCGAGTGAAGGCTTTTGCGTCGATCTTTTCATCTTCTTCGGGTTCGGCCTCGCCTTGTGTGATGCCTTCGGCGAGCAGCACGAACATTTTTTCTTCCAGAAAGCCAGGGCTCGGCCAGAACTCGAGAAAGACGCGAAACTTTTTCGCGCGCAAGCCGGTTTCTTCGATCAATTCGCGCTTGGCGGCCTGCTTTGGGTTTTCGCCGGCATCGATTCGCCCCGCGACCAACTCCCACAAATATTGCCGGGCGGCGTAGCGATACTGGCGGATCAACACGATTTTGCCGTCATCTTGTATGGGCATCACGACAACGGAACCGGGATGGGCGATCATGTCGCGCGTAGCCGTCACGCCCGTTGGCTCGACGATCTCATCGCGTCGTACCGAGAAAACTTTGCCTTTGAAGACGATCTTGCTGCTGATTGTCTTCGCTTTCGTGGTGGCGCCGCTGAACGCTTTCGGTGCTTTTCGGCTGCCGGCTTTCTTCACTTTTTTCCCGGGCATGATTCCTCGATTGATTTCGCTGCCGCAATCTTAACAGCCGAATCAGACGTCGCAAAGCGAGGCGGTATCACGCGGCTCGGATGTCGCAGAGCGGGCTGCGCCGCGATTGCCGTCCGCGCACGCGCCACCTATACTCAAGGCACAGGGGCATGTCCATCAACACCATCATTGTCGATGACGAAAAGCCGGCGCGCGACGAGCTCGCCTTTCTGCTCAAAGCTTTCCCCGAAATCAATCTGATTGGCCAGGGCAAGAACGGCGTGGAGGCCGTCAATCTCATCAAAGAACACTCACCCGACCTTGTTTTTTTGGACGTGCAGATGCCGGGCCTCGACGGCTTTGGCGTGTTGCGCAAGCTGGTCGAGCGCAAGATGAAGGTGCCGCACGTGGTTTTTGCGACGGCGTTCGATCACTACGCTGTGCAGGCGTTCGACGTAAACGCCGTCGACTATGTTTTGAAACCGTTCGATAAGGCGCGCATCGCCAAAGCAATTCAGCGCGCGCGCAAGGTGATGGAGACGCAAAGCAGCACGGCCGACCGCCTCGAACAGCTCGTCAGCCAGCTCAACGGCAACGCGACGAAGCAGAACGCGCAGCCCGCGAAGATTTTGGTGAAGTCCGGGCAGCGCCTGCTGCTGGTCGCTGCTGAAGATTTGATCTTCGCGACGATCGATGACGGCCTCATCACCGTGGTCGGGCGCGAGGTCGAAGGGACTTCGAACTATCGCACGCTCGAGGAGCTACACGCGGCGCTCGACTCGGAAACTTTTTGGCGGCCGCATCGGTCGCATCTGGTCAACATTCATCACATCAAGGAAGTCGTGCCGTGGTTCAAGTCGAGCTACATGCTGAAGATGGACGATAAAAAGCAGAGCGAAGTGCCGGTGAGCCGGGTACAGACGAAGCGGTTGCGCGAACTTTTCAAACTGTAGCGGCGTCCATTCTTCATGGATCAGTCACCCAACGTTCCGAAAGCCGCGCCGGCCGACGCTCCGGTTGATCGAAAATTTCCGCCGATACTTCGCGCGATCGGGCTTGGTGTCCTCGTGCTCATTCTCTGGTCGATCGACAAAGTAGCCGTTGGCCACCTTCCCAAAGACTCGGCTTGGCGTTACATCGTCGGCGCTGTGATTATTTCGGTGGGGCTCGCGACCGTCATTTCGATCACCGACCGTTTGAGCAACAAAGACTCATAGAATCTCCGCCACTCCTGCCGGAAAAATCCACATGGCTGAAATTTTCGGCCCATCGGGAATTTACGCGTCGTGGTAGCATCGTCCGTACTCAACATACGATGGATTTTTCCCTCAACGACCATCAAAAACTGATTCGCGACACCGTCCGCCAGTTCATGGAGAACGAAGTGCGGCCCTCGGTGAAACAGAGAGATCGCGAAGGTCGATTCGCCACCGCTGAAATCCAAAAATTGGCTGAACTAGGCTGCTGCGGCATGTTGATGCCGGAGGAGTGGGGCGGGCCGGGGCTCGATGCGGTTTCGTATGTGTTGATGATTGAAGAGGTTGCGCGCGTCGATGCGGCGATGGCGACTTCGCTGAGCGTGACGAATTCGGCGGTGCAGGTGCCACTGCTGACGTTTGGGTCGGACGCGCAGAAGAAGAAGTATCTGCATCGGCTGGCGACGGGCGAGATTCTTGGGTCGTTTTGTTTGACGGAGCCTCAGGCGGGGTCGGACGCTGGCGGGCTGCAAGCACGCGCCGTGCGCGCGGCATCGGACGGGCCTTACATTCTGAACGGCACGAAAACCTGGGTGTCCAACGGCAGCGTCGCGGACGTGTTTATCGTTTTTGCGAAGACCGATCCCGATGCCGGTGGGAAGGGAATTAGCGCTTTTCTTGTTGAACCTGGGTTTACAGGCTTTCGCATCGGGCGGCACGAAGAAAAGATGGGGCAGCATTCTTCGCCGTCGGTCGAGATTATTTTGAATGACTGCGAAGTGCCTGTCGAGAATCGCGTTGGCGAAGAGGGGCAGGGGCTGAAGATTGCGCTCAGCGCGCTCGATAATGGGCGCATTGGGATTGCGGCGCAGGCTGTCGGTGTGGCGCAGGGCGCGCTTGAGGCTGCGGCCGCGTTCGCAAAGCAGCGGCGAGCGTTTGGCAAAAATATCGCAGAGTTCCAGGCGATTCAGTGGATGCTGGCCGATATGCAGACGGAGATCGAAGCGGCCCGCGGGCTTGTGCTTTATGCGGCGTGGTTGAAGGATTCGGGCGGGCGGATGGGCAGCGCAGCGTCGAAGGCGAAACTTTACGCGACCGAGATGGCGAATCGCGTTGCGGCGAAGGCCGTGCAGATTCATGGCAGCATCGGCTACTCGCGCGAGACGGATGTCGAGCGGATTTATCGCGACGCGCGCGTCATGACGATTTACGAAGGCACCAGCGAGATTCAACGCGTGATCATCGCGCGCGAGTTGGGATTGTGACCGCTCGCAGCATGAACGACATTAGCGTGAACGCCGTCAGGAAAAGGGTGTCATCCTGAGCGAAGCGAAGGATCTCAACCGATCCCTTGCGCAAGCGTAGACGTACGAAGAGGAGCATTTGGCAAGCGAACCACAAGCAAAACAGAAGCGCGTTGTGAGTGGCATGCGTCCGACGGGGCGCCTGCACATCGGCCACTATTTTGGCGCGCTGCAAAATTGGGTTCGCCTGCAAAACGATCCCGAGTACGACTGCTTCTACTTCATCGCTGATTGGCACGCGCTTACGAGCGACTACGCCGACACGTCGCAGGTCGCGCAAAATACGATCGAAATCGTCACCGACTATCTCGCCGCGGGTATCGACCCGAAAAAGTCGGTGATCTTTCAGCAGTCGCTGATCCCCGAGCACGCCGAGCTTCACCTGCTGCTCTCGATGGTCACGCCGCTCAGTTGGCTTGAGCGCGTTCCGACGTACAAGGAAGCTTTTGAGAACGTCACCAATAGAGACCTTCACACCTACGGCTTCCTCGGGTATCCGTGTCTCCAGACCGCCGACATCGTCGTCTACAGCAAGATCGGCACGCCGCTATTTGTGCCCGTCGGCGAAGACCAAGTCAGCCACGTAGAACTGAGCCGCGAAATCGTCAGGCGCTTCGTTCTTTTTTTTGGAAAAGAGAACTGGGAGAAAGCAGAGAAAGGCGCGGCGAAGTCGATTATTGCCAGTCTGAAAGGCCGCCTTCCTGCTGCGGCTCCGGGCGATCCGGCAGAGAAGACTGCAGAATACCTATTGCGATTGGTGCCGTACGACGAACGACAGTCGTTGCTGGCGAATAACAAAGTCCCACTCGTCGAGGTTCTAACGGAGCCCGGCGTCATGCTCACCAAAACTCCCCGCATCCCTGGACTCGACGGGCGGAAGATGTCGAAGTCGTACGGCAATGCCATCACGCTGAGCGAATCCGACGACGATATTCGCAAGAAGACGAAAGTGATGGTCACCGATCCGGCGCGCAAGCGACGCACGGACCCCGGCGACCCGGATGAATGCCCCGTGTACGACTGGCACAAGCTCTTCTCGTCGCAGGAAACGCTCGCCTGGGCCGCCGAAGGCTGCCGCACCGCCGGCATCGGCTGCATTGAATGCAAAGCGAAAATGGCCGATCATCTAATTCAGTGGATCGCCCCAGTCCGCGAACGCCGTCTCGAATACGAAAAGCATCCGGCCCGCGTTCTCGAAATCATCGACGCAGGCTCCAAAGTGGCGCGAGTCGAAGCACAATCCACAATGTCTCGCGTTCGCGAAGCCGTTTTCGGTTGGGACAAGAAACGCAATGAGTTAGCATCAGGCGCCAGTTCATAAAAAATGGCTTCTCCTTACAAAATCACGATCCCGACCTACGAGGGCCCCCTCGACCTCCTGCTTGACCTGATCAAGAAGCAGGAGATGAACATTCATGACATCCAGATTTCCAGAATCACGTCGCAGTACCTCGAATATCTGCACAAACTCGAAGAGCTCAACGTAGACGTCTCGGCCGACTTCATCTACATGGCCGCCACGCTGATCTACATCAAGTCGAAGATGCTGCTTCCGCCCGACCCGCTGGCGGGACCGGAAGAGCTGTCCACCGATCCGCGCGCCGAACTCGTGCAACGCCTGGTCGAACACGAAAAATTCAAAAACGCCGCCCAGCTGCTCTATCAGAAGCAGCAAATCGAAGAAAACGTCTGGTCCAGGCCCGACAGATCGCTCTACAACGACGAAGGCACCGAAGCCGATCTCGTCGTCTCGCTCGTCGATCTCGTCAAAGTTTTCCAGCAGGTCTTGGAGCGCCGTAAAGAGGTCGCGCGCATCGACCTGAAGCACCCGACCTTCACCGTGGCCGAAATGATGGCGCAGCTTCGCGCTCAGGTTCTGGCCAGCGACGACAATACCGTCCGCCTGATCGAATTTTTTGAGGCATGCCCCTCGCGACATGCGATGATCGTCGCGTTTCTCGCCGTCCTCGAAATGGTAAAGATGCAAGCGATTGGGCTTGCTCAGGAAAAGCAATTCGGCGAAATTGTTTTGAAGAAGGGCAAGAGTTTCGAGCTTGTGTTTGATGAATCCGGCGGGCTCCGCCAGATCGACGAAGAGTACGAATAGTGGACCAAGATACCCAACAATTCGACGGTAATAACCCGCAGTCCGAAGCCACGCCTGAGGTGGGTCCGGACACGGGGCAGGAGACGGCGGCCCAGGTCGCAGCCGCGGCAGCAGCGGCCGAGTCGGCTGCTGCGAGTGCGCCGCCTGAACCCGCCAGCTCGATGAGCGACGACGAGCGCAAAGCCGCGCTCGAAGCCATCATCTATGCCGCCGACGAACCGGCGACGATCGAGCAGCTCGCCAAGGCGCTCGACGAGCCGAAAGTCGCGGTGCAAGCAGCGCTCGACGAACTCGTCGCCAGCTATGCGTCGGAAAGCCGCGGCATCGAGATTCGCGGCGTTGCGGGCGGCTACAAGATGTACACCAAGCCGCAGCACCACGATCTGGTGCGCCGCTTCATCAAGAGTTTGCGGCCGCCGCTGCGGCTCACGATGCCCGCGCTGGAGACGCTCGCCGTGATTTCTTACAAGCAGCCAGTGACTGCGCCCGAGATTCAGGAAATTCGCGGCGTCAACACGTCCGGCGTGATCAAGACGCTGCTCGACAAGAAGTTGATCACCACGGCCGGGCGCAAAGAAGTCATCGGTCGGCCGATTTTGTATCGCACGTCGAAAGAGTTTCTGATGCGCTTCGGTCTCAGCGATCTCGGTGAACTGCCGAGCCTCAAGGAATTCGAAGCGTTGGCACGTGAAGCGCTTGGCACCGATGAAGGCGTCGCCGAATCCGACGCCGGGGATGAAAGCGTGCTCGATTCCATCGAGCCGACCGAAGCGGAAGCCGTGGCTGAACTCGAAGCGGCCGCATCCGCCGACGAGGGCGGCGAATCGTTGCCAATGGTGGACGAAGCTGCGGCCTCGATGCCCTGCTTCGGACGCAGAGCGCGTCGGCGCCCAAGCAGTTCGAGCAATCGATTTCGCCCGATGTCGCCGAAGCGATCGCTGCTCAGCCTGTCGAATCTTCTGACGCAACCGCCGAGGCTGAATCGAAGCCAGCCGACGCAATCGCAGAAACGCACGAGCCCGCCTTTAATGAATCCGAAGTGCCGGCTCAGGCTGTAGGCATGAGCATCGAGACGCCCGAAGCCCCGGTGGCGGCAACCGAATACGAGTCCTCAATCTCAATCGACGCAGACGCTACCGCGCACGAAATTTCCGACGAAATCCTGGCTCAGCTCACCCAAGGGATCGAGATCGAAGTCTCCGCCGATTCGTTGGCCGCTCTGTCGAGCGAAATCCCGGCGGAAGAAGCGCCAGTGCAGTTCTACTCGTCCGACGCCGAACCTGAGCGTGAATTGGTGCCGAATGCGCAAGCCTCGGAAAATGTCGCCGAACAATCGCGCGAGGAAGGTGCAAAGGAAAACGAGTCGGTGGACGAACCGGAAAAATCACGGAGAGCCGCCGCCGGCGAGTAGTCTTTGAGCGCCCGTTTTCGAAGTTTCATTTTCTAATTTCGCTTTTAAATCCCATGCCCAGCGAACGCCTACAAAAAATAATCGCCCGCGCCGGTATCGCCTCCCGCCGCCACGCCGAGCAGCTCATCCTCAGCGGACAGGTCCGCGTGAACGGCAAAGTCGTCACCGAGCTTGGCACCAAAGCTGATCTCGCCATAGACAAAGTCGAAGCCGCCGGAAGAGCCATCACCTCGTCCGAAGATCACGTCTATCTGGCGCTCAACAAGCCCACGGAAGTCGTGGCTGCCATGGCCGACCCCGAAGGGCGCAAAACGCTGCGCAACTCGCTCCGTGGCTTTCCCGCGCGCGTCTATCCCGTCGGCAATCTCGAATACGCCGCGAGCGGGCTGATCCTGCTCACAAACGACGGCGATTTCGCCGCGGCCTTGCTGAAAAATTGGGAACATCTCGAACAGGGTTACCACATCAAGGTCAAAGGCATGCTCACGCGCGAACAGCTCGCCGAGCTTGGCAAGGAAGCCGGCGTCCGCATGCAGACTCTCCGCCAGCCCGACTCCACCCGCGGCCGCGCCGCCAACTTTTGGTACGAACTTCGCATGCGCGACACGAAAAAAGAATCGCTGCGCAACGTTATGTACAAAGCCGGCCACCCGATCGAAAAGTGGATTCGCATTTCGCTCGGATCGCTGACTGTCGAAGGCATCCCTCGCGGCCGCTATCGATCGCTCAAACCCAGCGACGTCGCAGCCCTAAGCGAATCCGCGAAACCCAAGCCGCGCCCGGTTCACGCCGCAAAGAAAAAGTAGCGCGATTGTAGGGGCACGGCACGCCGTGCCCGTCTTCGCCATATACGCTAAACTCGTCTTCGATGCCCGCCGAACGCCTCCAAAAGATAATCGCTGCCGCGGGGATCGCGTCGCGCCGCAAAGCTGAGGAATTCATCGCGGCCGGACGCGTCACGCTCAACGGCGCTGTCGTCACCGAGCAAGGCACGAAAGCCGATCCCGAAATCGATAAAATCGCGATCGACGGCAAACCACTCGCCGCAAAAGAATCGCTGCGGTACTTCGCGCTCTACAAGCCGAAAGGCTACGTCACCACCGTCACGGACCCGGAAGGTCGCGCGACGGTGATGGACCTCGTCAAAACAATCCCCGCCCGCCTCTATCCGGTCGGCCGGCTCGACTACGGCAGCGAAGGTCTTCTACTGATGACCAACGACGGCGCGCTCGCGCAAAAATTAACGAAAGCCGGCTCGCACGTACCAAAAACGTATCTTGTGAAAATCAGCGGCAAGCCCGCCGCCGCCGACATCGCATGTCTCCGCGCCGGCGTCACCATCGAACTGGACGACGGCCGCCGCGTCAAAACATCGCCCGCCTCCATCAAACTCGTCGAGAATGCGACGAATCCCTGGTACGAAGTCGTGCTCATCGAAGGCCGCAATCGACAGATCCGGCGCATGTTCGCGGTTGTCGGGTTCCAGGTCGAGAAAATCAAGCGGACGAAAATCGGGCCGCTCACACTCGACGTCGAGCCCGGAAAATTTCGCGCACTCACGATTCGGGAAGTGGCACAACTGAAGGCGCTCTAGCGCAGTCAAATAAACGTTGGAACCAGCGCATCCATGCAAATCCTGACCCCCGAAAAGCTCAAATCCGAATTCAGCGCCGACCCAATCGTGGACATCCTCAAGCGCTATCGTACCGTCGCCGTCGTCGGCCTCTCGTCCGATCCCGACCGCGCCAGCAATCACGTCGGCGAATACATCAAAGCCGTCGGCTACCGCATGATTCCAGTGAATCCGAATGAAAGGGAAGTCTTCGGCGAGAAATCTTACGCAGATCTGGAAAGCGCCGCAGCCGCAGTCGCGCCCACGAAAATCGAAATCGTAGACATCTTCCGCCGCCCCGAAAATATCCCGCCGGTCGTAGACAGTGCCATCGCCATCGGCGCCAAAGTCATCTGGATGCAGCTCGGCATTGAGCATCGCGAAGCCGCGGCAAAAGCCGTCGCCGCCGGCCTAACCGTAGTGATGGACGCCTGCCTCTTCGTCGAACACAAACGCCGAAGCGGTTCTCTCTAACGCGGCTTCGCTGATACGCTTCTCACCGCGGCACGGGGTAAACCGCTAAATTGCGGCGACCTGGCGCGATGACGCCGATGAATTTTCCGTCGGGCGAAAATGCGAATTCGCGAAACGTCAAACCGCGAAAAATCGGCGCCGGTGTGGGCTGCGCAACCTCTACGTCGTCGCCAGGTGCGTGCGCTACCAATGGCGGGATCGAGATCCACACCAAATCTCCGGACTTCTTTCTCGACCGATCGCTTCAACAGAAGTCCGCGTTTCATCCGGCGCCCAACGAAATACGCCGAATCCTGCACGGACGCGCGCGATTTTATTCGGCGCCGTTAAATCCCGAATCTCGATCACTTCCTTGTCGATGTAATACGCAATCTTCGTCGCACTCGGCGACAGCGCCAACCCGCCCTCAAAGGCATCCAGCGTTGCGATCTCTTTGTCGTCCTGTGCCAACATTTCTAGTTTCTGCAATCGCGGCGGGCCCGACAGATTCTTGTCGCGCTCCACCGCGTAGTCTGAATTACTTCCCAACACAGGCACGGCGTCCAAAAACGTCCGCCCCTCAAACACCAAGCCGGGCGCGCCCGCGCGATTCGTGTAGCGAAACGAAAACAAAACCTTCGGTTTCAGCGCTTCGGTAAAATAAATCACCGTCGCGTTGTCCGCGAGCCAAGTCGGCTTGGCTGCGTCCTTGATGACATTGTCCTCGCCCATCTTTACTTCTTTGCCGGACTCGTCGAGCACCAGCGTCATCGGAGCATCAACCGCTTTGCCGCTCTCATCGACTGTCGTTGTAGAAAGTTCCGCAAGAATCAAATGCCCGTTCGGCGACCACCGGAACGAATTCACGCTGTAGGTGAACGGCGCCGCACCGCGCTGAAACTTCTCGCCGACAAAAATGCGCCGCTTCTTTCCACCGGCATCCTGAATCCACACATCGTCATGTTCCAGATCGTACTGCTTCGTCTTGAACGGCTTGTTGACCGCGTAGACGATCCGCCCGTCCGGCGCAAAAGCAAACGCCGTAATGTCGTCATCGATCGAGTTGACCGGCTTCTCCAGTTCCTGCGCCCGCCCGACACGGGCCGACACACACAAACACGCACACGCCACCAGCGCGATCCCCATCCAACAACACAAAAATTTGTGATTTCTTAAAGAAGCGCCAGCCATCAGGTAGCCATTTTCATTGAGCGACGAGTCATGGAGTAGGATGCGCCGCCTCGTACGCATGGCAGCACGGCGTCTGTCTCGGTGCGAACTCCATCACTTCCACGCGCGTTCCGTCTGGATCGAATGCATCGATACTGTTCTTCCCGTCGCGGCCGACTTCAGGTCCATCGAGCTTTTTCCAGCCGCGCTTCCTGAACTCGGCCGCGGCCACATTCGCGTCTTTGACGCCCAGCGAGAAGTGGTTTTGCTCGCCCATTTCCTTGTGATCCGCGTTCGCCGGGAATATTCAGCATGTACTCGATCCAGTCGTTGCCGTCGGGCACCTGAAGCTCAAACCAATCGATGTTTTCGTCTTTGAATCCGCCGTACCAATAGGTTCGAAATCCGAGTATGTCGCGGTAAAACTTATCCTCCGCGGCTCTGTCCTTCACAACATATCCAGCGTGGATCATCCGATTGCCAAGCTGCTTTGCCGAACTTTTGAAGTCCTCGGCCTTCGCTGCGCGCTGCACAAACGCGATGTGATTGCCTTCCGGATCGAGCACGTCAAAACGCGGCGCCCCGCCTTCGTTTGAAAGCGCCCCCGCACTCATCCCATGCGCCATCAAATATTTCCGCAATCCATCCGCGTCATCGGTCGTGAAGGCAATCTCAGCTACCCAATTCTGCGGCGCGGGAGAGGGAACTGGCTCGAGTTCCACATATTGTTGCGCGTTCACCGCGAAAGCATGGAAGCTTGTCACCGGTGCAATTTCCACCAGCCGTCGGCAGTCCCAGCACATCCGAGTAAAACGCCCGCGATTTCGGCATATCGCTGACGTACAGCCGCACGTGGTCAATCCCCGTGATCTTTGGCCGGGCGGCCGAATTCTGTCCGCTTGCGACCTGAGAAGTCGACCACGCGAATACCGCCACGAGCGCAATCACCTCGCCTCTTAGAATTCGCCTCATCACTGCGGCCCCGGATGCGTGCCGGTAAACTCACTGCAACACGGCTTCTCCGCCGGCTTGAACTCCATGAACTCCACGCGCGTATCGTCGGGATCGTAAACGTTCAACTGCCACTTTCCGTCGCGTCCCACCTTCGGCTTCTCCGTTTGCTTCCATCCGTTTTTGACGAGCCGCGCTTCCGCTTCCTTGATGCTCACGACGCCCAGCGAAATATGATTCATAACGCCCAGCGTATGGTGGTCTGCCGTGGGCGAAATATTCAGCATGTACTCGAGCCACGTGTTGCCGTTCGGCTCCTGCATGGCTACCCACGACTTTTCGTCGTCTTTCATGCCGCCCTGCCAGTACAAACGAAAGCCGAGAATGTCGCCCCAAAATTTGTCGGCCGCGCCGCGATCTTTGATCACCCAGCCCGTGTGAATCAGCTGATTGCTCTTCGGAGAAATCGCGATGTTGCTGACGACTCCATTCCCCGGTGAAATAAAAATCACGCGATGATCTTCGGGATCGCGCACCTCGATATATTTGTCGCCAGCCTGATCCTTCTTTACGTCGCTGACCTGCACGCCGTGCGACGAAAGATATTCGCGCATCAGCCCGGCATCCTTCACGTGATAGCCCACGGCCTCAATGCCGTCCTTCCCATCGCCCGGATCATTCGCCACCAGCTCAATCTTTTGGAGCGAATTGACGTTGAAACATTTCACCGCTGCGCTCGGCTTCGTAAAACATCCTGCCTTCGCCTCCGGCAGTCCCAAAATCTTCGAGTAAAACGGATACGACTTCTGCATATCCGTGACCCGAATGCGCACCAGCGCGATATTCGTAATCGCCGGCCGCTCCGCAGCAGCCCAAACCACCGTCGCGCTCACCGCGAGCAAGAGCAACGCCGTCACTCCGCACAGCACTACCGGTCGTCGTGCAAAACGTGTGAAACGCATACTCACCTCAAGTTTGGGATGAACGCGATTTGATCTTGCGAATCTCTTCCAGCCGCTGGCGAATCCGCTGCTCGAAACCTTGATCCGTCGGCTGATAATACGAACGTCCGGCAAGATTCTCCGGTAAGCACGACATATTCGTTACTTTTTCTTCGTGATCGTGCGCGTATTGGTAGCCTTTGCCGTAGCCGACATTTTTCATCAGGCCCGTCACCGCGTTGCGCAAATGCAGCGGCACGGGGTCAGCTTCGGTGTTCCGCACATCCTGCATCACATCGCCGTACGCCGTATACAGCGCATTCGATTTCGGCGCGAGCGAAAGATAAACCGCCGCCTGCGCCAGAGCAAGATTTCCTTCCGGCGGCCCGATAAACTCGAACGCCTCTTTCGCTGCGAGCGTCACCGCCAGCGCGCCCGGCTCCGCCAGCCCAATGTCTTCACTCGCCATCCGCACCATGCGGCGCGCCAGATACAGGGGCTCCTCGCCCGATTCCAACATGCGCGCGAGCCAATACAACGCCGCATCGGGGTCGGAATTGCGCACTGATTTATGGAGCGCCGAAATCAAATTGAAATGTTCTTCGCCCGATTTGTCATATCGCAGCAGCTTTCGCTGCAAGACATCTTCCAGCAACTCGGCGTTCAGATGCCGCACGCCCGCAGCGTCCGGAACCGCGGCGCGCACTGCGAGGTCCAGCGTGTTGTAGGCCGAACGCGCATCCCCGTTTGCGAACGACGCGATGCGAAATAAAACCTCATCGCTCGCGTCCACATTCTCGTTACCGAGTCCGCGCTCCTTATCGTTCAGCGCGCGTCGCAAAAGGGTTGCGATCAGCGGCGTCGGCAGCGCCTCCAGGATGTAGACCTTGGTGCGAGACAACAGCGGCGAAATCACTTCAAACGATGGATTCTCCGTCGTCGCGCCAATGAATGTAATGTGGCCGGCTTCCACGTAGGGAAGAAACGCATCCTGTTGCGCTTTGTTGAAACGGTGAACTTCGTCCACGAACACAACCGTGCGCGGGCCGCCGCGCGCCTTGCGTTCCGCGTTCGCCATCACTTCTTTGATTTCCTTGATCCCTGCCAGAACCGCGCTAAACGAAACAAACTCCGAACTCGTCATCCGCGCGATCATCCGCGCCAGCGTTGTCTTACCGCATCCCGGCGGTCCCCAGAGCAGCATCGAGCTGAGATCGTCGTTTTCGATCTGCACGCGTAGCGGCTTGCCGGGACCAAGCAGCTTCTCCTGGCCGATAAATTCGTCCAGCGTCCGCGGGCGCATCCGTTCCGCAAGCGGCTGGTGCGCCGACGGGACATCCGGCTCAATCGGCTCCGGCAATTTTGAGAAGAGACTCACGCGCGCGTGCCGCCAATGTTTACGACAATCTTGCGTTGTCGCGCAGCCTCATAAAACAAAACGGCCGCCGCAGCCGCGGCGTTCAGCGACTCGATCCCACTCGCCATCGGAATCCGAATCCGCGCGTCCGCGCTCTGTTCGACTTCGCGTGGCAATCCGGCTCCCTCATTCCCAACCAGCATCGCGACCGGTTTGCACCAATCCACATCCCATGGCGCTAACACCGCGTCGTTCGCTCCGGCGTCGCCGCCGTCCGCATCAGCGCTCGCGTGCGCGACCGACGCCAAAGTCTGCACTCCCGCGACGCGCAGCTGTGTGAGCAAAATCGGCAGCGACATCCCCGCCACAATCGGCAAGTGCAATGCTGCTCCCGCCGAAGCCCGCAGCGCCTTTGGCGAATACGGGCTCGCCGTCCCACTTTGTCCCGACGCTGCCGTCGCAGCACCCGTTGCGCCAAACGCTGAGGCCGTGCGAATGATCGTCCCGACATTTCCCGGATCCTGCACGCCCGCCAGAACCACGAGCAGAGGGGAACAGGCGCCTGTCCGGCGTCTTCAGCAATTCATCGAACGAAGCCGGCCGCGGCCGCACCAGCGCTGCTACGCCTTGCGGATGCTCCGTGTCTGCAACGCCCTCAAACAGCCGATCCGTGGTACGCAGAATCGGAATCGCAATTTCTGGCCGGTCGATGACGGGAGCCAGTCGCTCGTGATGCCGCTCGCCCGACTCACTGAAAAGCACGGCATCGATCGGGCATCCCGAGCGCAGAGCTTCTTCCACTAAGCGAACACCTTCGACGCCAACCGCGCCGGTTTCCGTCGCGAGGCCGCCGCGCAACGCCAGGCGAAACTCTTTCAGCCAGCGATTGTCGCGGGAGGTAATCGTCGCCGTGCTTACGCTTGCGCCACCGCGCGGGCCGCGCGCGTTTCCGCCAGCCTTCAAATTTCCGCCACCCTTTACAGGTGTTGCCATAGCAGCGAGCCTAACAAATCCATGCGTCGCAAGCCATTTCGATGCTTCTGCGCGGGCAGGCGTCTCGATGTCTATTTAAGGAAGGGGTTAGGGAAAGCGCGGTGATCGCTTTGGTTTTGGGCGGTGCTGCATCTAAACCCGCACCCTTTAAAGGCTAAGGGTGCGGCACCCAACGGCCCTACATGCGACACAGGAAGGGCGCCTTGGGGCATTCCTTCTCCATTGCTTCGCTCGAAGCATCCGTGGTAGCGTCGCCCAAATCGTGGCAGCGCGGCGGAGCGCTGCGGGCTGAGTCTTACGACTTCGCCGAGGGCCAAAACATTGCCGGCTGAATTGTTGCGCGTTAACCCGCAGACACCGGAAATCGATGCGCTGCGATACGCGGCTCATTTCTTGGTGCGCGGAAGTGTGATCGCGATTCCCACCGACACTTTTTACGGACTTGCTGCTGATCCATTTAATCTCGCTGCTGTGGATGAGCTCTATCGCGTGAAGGGCCGGCCGGAGCAACGCGCGCTGCCTATCCTTGTGAACTCGTTCGAGCAAGCGCTTGTGCTGATGCGGCAGGGGCTGCTGGAAGGCACGACGATGGAGCATCCCCCGCGGAACTTCACCAAGCTTGCGCAGGCTTTCTGGCCGGGAGGGTTGACGCTGGTGGTTGAAGCCGCGAATCGCGTGCCGCTCAAAGTTACCGCCAACACTGGCAAAGTTGCGCTGCGCTGGCCGAAACATGCTGTTGTGGAGCAGCTTATCGATGAGTTTGGCGGGCCGATCACGGGGACGAGCGCGAACATCTCGGGGTTCCCAGCTTGCGCGAATACGGAGCAACTGATGAAGCAGCTTGGGTTGCGTTTGCCGCTTGTGCTGGACTCTGGCGAAACTGGCGCGGGTCTTCCTTCGACGATCATTGGGATTCAGGATGAAAACTGGGAAGTGCTGCGCGAAGGCGCGATTCCGATCAACGAGATTAAAGCTGTCCTTCAGTAGCGCCCTGGAGTAACGCGTTGAGACTCCGCTGCCCGGTGGATCGGGCGATTGGTGGCGGGGTTTATACCGCGGGCAGGCTGAAGCCGGCCCTACAGCGGCGCCCCCCTCCCCCCCCGTGTCTTTGCGCAAGAATGTGAAACTAAAGATGTTGCGCGTGTGAATTGCGTAAGAGTGTCATTGCAGGGGGCTTACAGCTGAAGAGAGCTCTCGGCGAACACCGGTGATTTTGGTAAGCCGAGTGTTGCGTGGGGTTTACGCGGATTCGGAAAACGGAGGGTAGCGAGGCGGCGTTCGAATGGGTGAGACAGCGAGATGGGCCGAGGATGAGATTCTGGATCGCAAAAACGCCGGCGAGACGCCGGCGCTACCGGGACGCGATTTTGACAGCTCCGACGAGGAACGCTCACTGAGTTGGGTTCAGTGCGGCCAGGAAGTCGAAGTCGCCGGTGGGGCTGAGTTCGAATTGGCCTAGGGATTTGCGGTGGATTGAGGTGGCGTCGGTGAACCAGAGGGGGAGATAGGGGAGGTCGTCGGCGAGGATTTTTTGGACTTCGCTGCATAGGATTTTGCGCTTGGCTTGGTCCATCTCGACGCGGATTTGATCGGTCAGGACATCGATCCGCGGGGATTGCGATAGTGGCCGCGGTTGGCGCCGTCGGGCGGGAATCGTTTGGAGTTGAAGACGAATTCGAAGATGTCGGGGTCGTTGTTTGCTCCAACCCAACGCAACAGATTCAATTGAAAATTGCCTTTGATGGCGTCGGACAAGACGGTCGCGAATTCGAGCGGGCGCAATTCGAGATCGACGCCGATGCGGCGGTATTGTTCCTGTAGTGCTGCTCCCAGCACGCGAAATTGTTCATCGGTCGAAGTCTTTAGCGTGATTGAAAAGCGAACGCCGTTTGCCTTGCGTGGAAATCCGGCATCGTCGAGGAGTTTTTCTGCGCGCGCGACGTCAACGGTGTATTGCGTGACATTCGGTTCGTAGGCCCAATGATTCGGCGGCAAGATTCCGGCGGCGACGCGCGCTTGTCCGTGTTGCAAATACTTGATCAGCGTTTCGCGATCGGTGGCGTAGGCGAGAGCCTGGCGGACTTCGCGTCGCTTCAGGATTGGATCTTCTAGGTTCACACCAAGATAGGTGAAATTCGTTCCTGGCCGATCGGCGAGCGCCAGTGTTGGCTGCTTGACGAGGACGGGGATGATGTCTGGAGTCAGCGAGCTAATTTCGATGTCGCCGGAGCCTTTGCGGAGTTCGAGGGCGCGGACGATGGCGTCGGGGACGATGCGGAAGCGGACGCGTTCGAGTTTTGGCGCGGGGCCGGAGAATTTGGGATTTCGTTCGATGACGACTTCGTCGTCTTGTGACTGGCTGACGAATTGGAAGGGGCCGGAGCCGGTGAGTATGTGGCCGAAGTCGGCGCCTGCGTTGCCAGGAACGATGCCGGTGGTTGGGCGAATGAGATTGATCGGAAACGAAGCGTAGGGTTCCTTGAGATGAAAAATGACCGTCGCCGGGTCGGGTGCATCGATCGACGTGACCAGGCGAAACGCGCCGCGCTTGGCAGATTTGTTGCCGGGAGTGCGGATGAAGTCGAAAGTTGCTTTGACGTCGGCTGAGGTGACGGGGCGACCGTCGTTGAAGTGGACGTCTTTGCGCAAATGAAAAACCCACGTCAGAGGGTCAGGCGTCTCCCATGACTCGGCGAGATCGCCGTGGAGATTCATTTGGGCGTCGCGGGCGAGGAGGCTGGAGAAGAGCAGGCCGTCGATGTGTTGGGAGGCGGCGTCGGTAGCGAAGCGGGGGTCGAGGTTGGTGGGGTTGGATTCGAGGAGGAAGGTTAGGGAGTTGGGATTGGTGGTGGCGGTGGAAGAGCAGGATGCGCAGAACGAAGTAATGAAGCAGAGAAGTAATGAAGTAACGAGAAGAGCGGAGCGCGCGTGTCGGCGGCTGGAGCTGTTCACATCGATTTGTGCGGGTGCTGGCGTCAAGCCACGATTCCTCCACTGCGCGAGCCGACGCGTTCGCGGGAGCGAACGCGAAGAAAAGGCGTCGGCTCGCTTCGGTCGGAATGACAGCGTTGCGGTGGTTTCTGCTGGCGGCGCGGCAGAAGGACATTGCGGCCGGCTTCTGAATGGACCGAGAAGATTAACGCGGAGGGGCATAGGAGATTTTGCCGAGGATTGCTGGGCCGCTGGCGCCAGTCGCGGAAGGGAGATTGGACGGTCGCTGGTGAAATGTTTCGTAGGCCATAAGTGCGAAGGCGAAGGACTTCTTTGGCGGCGGTGGGGACGCCGAGGTCGTCGGAGGGAAGGATTTGGATTCGGCCTACGATTTTGTCGATGTACGCGATTGGCGCGCAGAAAGAGCGGCTTCGAGTTGCGCCATGATGAGAGGATTTTTCGCGCCGCCGCCGGAGACGATGAGTTGGTCGATTTTGTGTTTGGGTAGGACGAAGCGGTTGAGGGCGTCGATGACGGACAAGGCGGTGAAGACGGTCACTGCACGGACGAGGTCGGACGGACGGACGTGATGATGACGCGCCGCAGCTAGGAGATTCTTGACGTAAGAGCTTCCGTAGTATTCGCGGCCTGTGCTTTTGGGCGGCTTCTTCGAGAGATACGGATCGCGCATGAGTTCGTCGACGAGCGCGGGGGCGGCGCGGCCGGATTGCGCGAGCTTGGCGTCTTTGTCGAAGCGTTGTCGGCCACGCGTGAAATGTTGGACGAGGGCGTCGATGAGGATGTTGGCGGGGCCGGTGTCGAAGGCGAAAACTTGTGAGGGCTTGCATCCCGCGGGCAGGACCGTGATGTTGGCGATGCCGCCGAGATTCAAGGAGACGCGGCCGAGTCTGGGATGGCGATAGAGGAGGTAGTCGGCGTAGGGGACGAGCGGGGCGCCTTGGCCGCCGAGGGCGATGTCGGCGGGGCGGAAGTCGGAGATGGTGGTGATGCCGGTGCGTGCGGCGATGATGCTGGCTTCGCCGATTTGCAGAGTGGAGGCGGTGGGACGGCCGAGGTAGGGGATAGGTGGGCCTTGATGAAAGATTGTTTGGCCGTGATTGCCGAGGATCGAGATTTTTTTCGGCGAGATGCGGAAGCGTTTGCAGGCGGTTAGGGCGGCTTCGGCGTAGATATCGCCGAGGCGGAAATTGAGTTGGCTAAGGTCGCCAGCGGGGATGGGAGTTTGTTCGGCGATGCGGAGGATTTCTTTGCGGACTTGCGGGGGGAAGTCGACGCTTGTGTGATTGAGAAGCTTGGCGTTGAGGTTTGGCGGGGCGCCGGAGATTTTGGTCAGGGCGATGTCGATGCCGTCGGCGGAGGTGCCGGACATGAGGCCGAGGACGAGGAGCGAGTTTTTGGATGGCGGCATGGGGCAAGGAGATTTCACCACAGAGGGGGCGGAGAGCACAGAGGAGAAACGAGCGGGTGGAGAGAGAAGGTAATCGCGCGCGGTGGCGGGGAGAAGAAAGAGATTGGTCGGTGGTGTTGAGATCGTGCCTGGGCGCCCTGAGGGAACGCCCCTACAAATGCAGGTGCGAAGACAAGGGCGAATAAAAGGGATTAGGAGATTTGTTTTTTTAAGTCGGCGAGGAGGTTTAGGGCGTCGAGGGGTTTGAGTTGGTCGAGGTCGGCGGTGCGGAGTTTTTCCAGGACTTCGCGATCGAGGGGGGTGAAGAGCATTTCCTGGTGATTGCGGCGGTGGCCGTTGCTTGGAGTTGGGCCATCGGTTGTTCCGGGCAGGGAATCCGTCGCGCCGGGAGTTAGTTTTTCGCTGAGTTGGTGCTCGCTCTGTTCGTGGCGTTTTAAAACTTCGCGGGCGCGTTCGATGACGCTGCGGGGGAGGCCGGCGAGGCGGGCGACTTCGATGCCGTAGCTTTTGTTGGCGCTGCCCGGCTCGACGTGGCGGAGGAAGATGATTTCGTTGGGAGTTTCTTTTACCGAGACGTGGACGTTTTTTACGGCGGGGAGAAGTTCGGCGAGTTCGGTGAGCTCGTGGTAGTGCGTGGCGAAAAGTGTGCGGGCGCGCGTGTGTTTTTGGAGATGCTCGACGACGGCCCAGGCGATGCTGAGGCCATCGAAAGTGGCGGTGCCGCGGCCGACTTCGTCGAGCAGGACGAGGCTTGACGGAGTTGCGTGATTGAGGATGCTGGCGACTTCGCTCATTTCGACGAGGAACGTCGAGCGGCCGCGGGCGAGATTGTCGGCGGCGCCGATGCGCGTGAAGATGCGGTCGGTGATCGGGAGCTTGGCCTGGCGCGCGGGGACGAAGCTTCCGGATTGCGCCATCAAGGAGATCAACGCGGTCTGGCGCAAGTATGTGGATTTGCCGCCCATGTTCGGGCCGGTGATCAGCAGGATCTGCTGTGTGTGCTGATCGAAATAGAGATCGTTGGGAACGAAGCGCTCGCCGCGCTGGCGCAGCAACTCTTCGATCACCGGATGTCGCCCGCCGATGATGAGCAATTCACCCGTGGTCGTAAATTCCGGACGGACGTAGCCGCGATCGGCGGCGAGTTTTGCGAACGTGGTGAGAACGTCCATTTGCGCGATGGCGGCGGCGGTGCGGCGCAGGCGAACGGCGTGCGTTGCGACGGCGGCGCGAATGTCGATGAAGAGCTGCTTTTCGATCTCGCAGATGCGTTCGTCGGCGGCGAGGATTTTGCGCTCGTACTCTTTCAGCTCGGGCGCGGTGAAGCGTTCGGCGTTGACTAGGGTTTGCTTGCGTTCGTAGTCGGCGGGCGCGAGGTGGAGATTTGGCTTGGAGATTTCGATGTAGTAGCCGAAGACGCTGTTGAAGCGGATTTTGAGCGAGTTGATTCCGGTGCGTTTGCGTTCGCGCTCTTCCATCGCGGCGATGATTTGTTTGCTGTGCTGGCTGAGGGTGCGGAGTTCGTCTAGTTCGGCGTGGAAACCGTTGCGGATGATTCCGGGATCGGTGGCGAGCGCAGGCGGCTCTTCGGCGATGGCATGCTCGAGGCGTTCGCGGACGTCGGCGAGTTCGTCGATTTCGTGGTGGAGGTGGCGGAGGAGATCGCTGCCGCCTTTCGGTGGAGCGGTGAGGAAATTTTTGAGCGTCGGAAGTTGTGTGAGTGATCTGCGCAGGGCGACGAGTTCGCGCGGCGTCGCTAGGCCGAGAGTGATGCGGCTCGTGAGGCGTTCGAGATCGAGGATGCCCTTGAGCTCTTTGCGGATTTCGCCGCGGACGACGGTTTGCTGGACGAGTTGCGCGACGGCGCCGTGACGGGCTTCGACGGCTTCGCGATCAATCAGCGGGCGCAAGAGCCAGGAGCGGAGGAGGCGCGCGCCCATTCCTGTGACGGTCACGTCGAGAGCGGCGAGCAGCGTTGTAGGTCCGCTACGGCTGGCTTCTTCGTTGAAGATGGGATTGATGAGTTCGAGATTGCGGACGGAAACGGGATCGAGAATGAGCGCGTCGTGCTGTTCGTAGTAGCGGATGCGATCGAGATGGCGAAGCGCTTCGATACTGGCGGCTTCGTCAACTGCGACGCGCGCGGGAGCGACGGCGGCGCCGGAGCCAGAACCGGACGAACTTGGCGACGGAGCGTCTACGAAAGCGTTGCGAGATTCGCCTTGCGTGGATCGATCGCCGCGTGCGGCGTTTTCGCGGAGGTAATGAATGATGGCGCCGGCGGCCGAGAGCGATTGGTGATGATCGTCGAGGCCGAAGCCGGTGAGTTCGGCGACGCCGAATTGTTCGCGGAGAATGCGCGACGCGTAGTCGTATTGGAAGACCCAGTCTTCGAGGCGCGATTCGACTCCGCCAACGCCATCGGGGAGGGAATCTTTTGCGGTATCAAAGAGCGCTTGCGGGCGGGGGAGAAGCGTTTCGCGCGGACGAAGCAGCTGAAGCTCGTCGCGAAGATCGTCGGCGGCGCGCGGGCCGGCAAATTCGGTGGCCTGGAATTCGCCCGTGGACAGATCGACGAAGGCTAGACCGATCGGCGAACCGGATGCGTGCGTTGCAACTGATGCGAGGAAGTTGTTCTCGCGTGCGTCGAGAACGGCGCCATCGGTGGCTGTGCCTGGAGTGATGACGCGGACGACTTCGCGGCGGACGATTTTTTTGCCGGGGCCGGGAGCTTCCATTTGGTCGCAGATGGCGATCTTGAACCCGGCGCGGATGAGGCGCGCGATGTAGCCGTCGGCGGCGTGATAGGGAACGCCACACATCGGGATGGGCTGGCCTTTTTCGCGATTGCGCGAGGTGAGCGTGATCTGGAGTTCGCGCGAGGCGAGGATGGCGTCTTCGTAGAACAGTTCGTAGAAATCGCCGAGGCGGAAGAGAAGAAGGGCGTGGGGGTAGCGGGATTTGATTCCCTGATACTGCTGCATCAGCGGTGTGGTGGGATCGGACATTTGCGCGACGGAGATGCTAGCAGCTTTTGGTTGGTGCGACGTCCTTTCGGATTTTCGAGGATGGGCTGGCGGAATCGTACTTCGAGGGGAGAGCGTTTGCAAGGAAGGGGACTACTAGTGCTCGGGTGATTTGTCGCGAGAGACGCGGCGGATGGATTGTGATGGTGTTGGCGCCGGGCGGAGTGAACCCCGCCCCTACAAAAGCGGGAAACTACGAGCGGAGTTTGAGTTGGGTTAGGGTGAAGGCGTAGTCGAGGGCGATTTCGCGGAGGTAGTCGTAGCGGCCGGAGGCGCCGCCGTGGCCTGCGCCCATGTTGATTTTGAGGAGCAAGGGGATTTTTGTCTTTTTTCAGGGTGCGGAGTTTGGCGACGTATTTTGCTGGCTCCCAGTACATGACCTGGCTGTCGTTGAGCGAGGTTTTTACGAGCATCGTCGGATAGATTTTGGGTTCGAGATTTGTGTAGGGGCAGTAGCGCTTCATGTAGAAATAATCTTCGGATTTGTTGGGGTCGCCCCATTCTTCGTATTCGCCGACGGTGAGCGGGAGAGTTGCGTCGAGCATCGTGTTGAGGACGTCGACGAAGGGAACGTGGCTGATGACGGCTTTGAATAAGTCGGGACGCAGATTCGTGACCGCGCCCATCAGCAAGCCGCCGGCGCTGCCGCCTTCGATGATGAGTTTGTCTTGCTCGGTGTAGTGAAGCGCGATGAGATGTTCGGCGGCTTCGATAAAATCGGTGAAGGTGTTGAGCTTTTTGTGCATGCGGCCGGCGTCGTGCCAGGGCTTGCCGAGTTCGCCGCCGCCACGGATGTGGGCGATGGCGAAGGCGATGCCGCGATCGATGAGGCTGAAGCGATTGGAATTGAACGAGACGGGAATCGAAATGCCGTAGCTGCCGTATCCGTAGAGCAGGAGAGGCGGTTTGGAAAACGGATTAGGAATGCGATCGCGGCGGCGGACGAGTGAGATGGGGATTCTTGTGCCGTCGGTGGCTGTGGCGTGAAGGCGCTCGATGACGTATTTCGCAGGCTCGTAGTCACCGAGGACCGGTTGTTGTTTGAGGAGGATGCTCTCGCGTGTTTTGGGATCGTAATCAAAGACGGAACGGGGAGTAACGAAAGATTCGTAGTAATAGCGGAAGTGCGGCGGCGCGAATTCGGGATTTGCGCCGAAGCCGGCACTGTACGCCGGCTCGTCGAACTCGATGCGGTGGGAGGCTTCGAGCGGATTGGATTTCGCTGCGGCGAGTTCGAGGGCTTGCGGGAGATCGACGATGCGGAGATGGGGGAGGCCGTCTTCGCGCTCGTAGAGTGTGAGATGGGACTCGAAGACGTCGGCGGAGGCGAGCATGACGTCCGGGCGCGTGGCGATGAGTTCGCGCCAGAATTTGCGGCGCGGGTCTTCGACGGGGACGGTCATCAGGCGGAAGGTGCGGCCGAGCGAATTGGTGCGGATGAAGAAGGTGCCGCCGAGGTTCGCGTCGTTTTCTGAACGGCCAGGGCCTGGATGGTGGTCGACGTAGTATTCGTGGGTGTCTTCTCGGGCGGCGACGATGCGAAACTCGGCGGTGGGTTGATCGGCGCGGAGGTAGTGGACTTCACTCGTCGTGTGGCTGGCGGTCGTTAATAATAAATAGGCGCCGCTGCGCGTACGCTCGATCTGGATCCGGAAGCGCTCGTCGTCTTCCTGGTAGAGAAGTTGGTCGGCGTCGGTTGAGCCGAGCGTGTGGCGATAAAGTTGGTGCGAGCGCTTCGTTTGTTCGTCTTCGACGGTGTAGAAGAGCGTGCGATTGTCGGAAGCCCAGGCGGCGCTGGTGACGCGCTCGATTTTTTCGGCGAGCGTTTCGCCCGTGCGGAGATTTTTGATCTGGAGCGTGTATTGGCGGAAGCCGGTGACGTCGAGCGAGTAGGCGAGTAAACCGTTGTCGTCGCTGACATCGAAAGAGCCTAGGCCGAGGAATGTGTGGCCTTCGGCGAGGGCGTTGAGGTCGAGGAGCAGTTCGTCGGCGCCGGCGTCGGAGGAATTCTCGACGCTCCCGGTGTCGCGCTTGCGGAAGTGAATCGAGTACTGTTTGCCTTCCTCGGTGCGCGAGAAATAGAGATAGCCGCGGAGGCGATAGGGAACGGACAGATCGGTCTGCTGAATGCGGCCGAGCATTTCCTGGTAGAGCTTTTCCTGAAGCGCTTCGGTGCCGGCAAGGACGGAGTCGGTGTAGGCGTTTTCAGCGTTGAGATAGGCGATGACTTCGGGATTTTGCTTGTCGTGCAGCCAGGCGTAGGGGTCGATGCGGCGTGTCGTCGTGGATCACATGCTCGACGGGGTGTTGGCGCGCGACGGGCGGAGTCGCCGGCGGCTGCGCGGCGATTGGCGTGGCGGTATTGGCGTTGGCTTCCGAAGTCATGGGCCTCTTGCGTAAGTTTGGATTGGCTGGCCGGTGCAGAACAACCTGGCTGCGGGTCTCTGTCTATACTACATGGAAAAAATAGCGGGTGAAGCGGAGCGGGGAGAGGACGGCTGAGAGAGTAATGGGGCGCGAAACAGAGATTAAGCTGCGAGTCACGAGCATTGCCGAATTTCGCAAGAGACTGCGGCGTGTCGGGGCACGTTTGGTGGAGCCGGGAGCAGGGCGCGTGCATGAGTGGAACACGCTCTACGACACGGCAGCGCAGGATTTGCGCGGACGCGATCAATTGTTGAGGGTGCGAGTAGAGGCGGCGGCTGCGGCTGCTGATTCGAAGCGCGCGCGTTCTAGTTCGAAAAGCGGGAAGAAGCGATTCGTTTTGACGTTTAAAGGGCCGGTATCTCCACATCTGGGGAAACGGAGCGTGAGCGATCGCCGCTTCGGCGGTAATCACAAGGTTCGCGAAGAGATTGAGTTGGAAATCGGGGACGCGAAGGCGTTGGGAATGATCATTGAGCGATTGGGGATGCAGGAGTCGTTTCACTACGAGAAATTTCGGACGACATTTCGAATGCCGGAGTCGGAACGGTGGGCGAAGGGATTGCTGATTGAGTTGGATGAGACGCCAGTGGGTACGTTCGTGGAGTTGGAAGGGCCAGCGGCGGCGATTGATCGCGCGGCGAAATTGTTGGGATATTCCAAGGAAGAGTATGTGTTGACGAATTATTTGCGGCTGCATGCGGAAGAATGCATCCGGCGTGGAGAGAAAGTCGGCGACATGGTGTTTCGAAAGCGGAAGTGACGGCGTGTGTCTCGCAGTGCTCACTTGATCGATCGCAAACCTGGGATGAGCGAACTCACATTTTCGAAACTTAGTTACGATGTTTCACAACTGCGCAAAATTTCGCGCGTGCGCGCCAATTTCTCCATTCTTTTGTTGACATTGCATGGCGTGAAGGCTTATCAAGCACATGGAGTGAATTTTCTACCGATGTCCGCGTCTAGCGAACTCGAACCTGGGCCCCGCGGTGTGAGACTGGTTGCCGAAGTTGCGGCACAGGTGGCTGAGGGTGTTCGAAGGGCGTCGCACGAACTGCAGTTGAGCGTGCGAACGGATGCGCGGGGAGCGTTCACGGCCGGCTAAAGGTAAGTGCATTTGTATGAGGGACTTGCCCGCGGCCGGATGAGATTGACGGCGGCGGGATTTTTATTTTTGGGGCAACGGGCTAAAGGGACTACCGAGCCGGAACGATGTTGCGGACATGGGGCGCTGTAATGTTACGCCCGTACGAGGATGAGCGAGGTTGACATGCAGTTGTATGCGACGGAGTTGATGGGGGCGGAGACGTACGACGACCAGGGAAATTTCGTGGGCCGCGTGCGGGAATTTTTTATTGAGCCTGCAGACCAGCCGAACCGAATCGCGCGGTTGCTGTTGTCGCGCGGGAGATTTCAGCCGCTGGTGGCGAAGTACGACCAGCTTGCAACAGTGGCGCCGGGGACGATTCGACTGAATTGCAACGAGCGTGCGCTGGAGCTTTACCAACCCAATGAAGCATGGCTGGCTGTTCGAAAAGATTTGCTCGATCAGCAGATTATCGACACGCAGGGCCGGAAAGTCGTTCGCGTGAACGATGTGGATCTTTCCGAGCAGCGCATGAACGGAAGTCGTGGAGTTGCGGCTGACACAGGTGGATGTTGGGCTGCCCGGCGCGGTGCGAAGGCTGCTTCAGGGTATTGTGTCGCCGTCGTTTGTGCGGAAATTACAGAGTGGCCTGCCACAGCGCACGATTCGGTGGGAGTTCGTGAACTTGATCGAGCCCGATCCGTTGCGGCGGGTGAAGCTGCGCATCACGCACGAGAAGCTCGAAGACCTGCATCCGGCCGACCTGGCGGAGATGATGGAGGAACTGTCGGCGGCGGAGCGGCAGGGAATTATCGCGTCGCTCGATGAGGAGATGGCGGGCAAGGTGCTAGCTGAACTCGATGAGCGGCTGACGCGGCAGATCGTCGAGAAACTCGATCCCGAGAAGGCGGCGGACATTTTGGAAGAGATGGCTCCCGACGCCGCGGCGGATTTGCTGGCGGATTTGCCGAAAGAGACGTCGGAGGAATTGCTGGAAGAAATGCCGGGACAGGAAGCGGAGGACGTGCGCGAATTGCTGTCGTTCGATGCGTCAACGGCGGGCGGCATGATGAATACGGAATTTGTGTTTTTGGGAGAGACGGCGACTCGCGATGAGGTCTTGAACTGGATGCGGACACAGGATTTGAATCTGGATTCGCTCGATTCGGTGGTGCTGCTCGACAGTGCCGCGCGATTCTCGGGGATTGTGACGATTGCGCGCTTGCTGATGGCGATGCCGGAGGAGTCGATGAGCGATTTGAAGCTGGAGCCGCTTTTGAGCGTGCCGGCGAACGCGGACGAGACGGAAGTGTTTGAGCTGTTCGACAAATACAACTTGCGGTCGCTGACGGTGGTGGACGAAACTCAGCGGCCAATTGGAACGATTGCGGTCGATGATGTGGTGTCGCGTTTGGTGGCAAAATAATCTTCCATCGACCGATTCTGTGGCAATTGTGAAATGAGAGCTCGTTAGCGCGATGAACTGGAAAGACATTTCGGCGAAGATCGAAGGGCTGCAGAATCGCGGCACCGATCTACAGAAACGTCTACGTTCCTCGCGTAAGCGCATCGCGCTGCTGCTGGCGGTGGTCGGGCCCGGAATCATCACGTCGAACGTCGATAACGATGCGGGCGGTATTTCGGTGTACACGCAGTCGGGCGCGCAGTATGGCTACGCGCTGCTGTGGTCCCTGATACCGATGACGATCGCGCTGTATGTGACGGGCGAGATGTGCGCACGCATGGGCGTCGTCACCGGCAAAGGCTTGTCGGATCTGATTCGCGAGGAGTTTGGATTCCGGCCGACGTTTTTTGTGATGATCGCGGGATTTTTCGTCGATCTGGCGAACGTCGTCGCGGAATTTGCCGGAATCGCTGCGGCAATGCAGATCTTCCACGTCAGCAAATACATTTCGGTGCCGATCGCGGCGGTGCTGGTGTGGGTTTTGGTTTTGCGTGGCACGTACCGGCAGGTGGAAGTCGTCTTTCTGGCCGCTTGCGTCTTGTATTTGTCGTATGTCGTCTCGGCGATTTTTGCGAAGCCGGACTGGCTGGAAGCCGCGCGGCATACGGTTATTCCGACGATGCATTTCAACGCGGGATATCTCGTGATGCTGACCGGCTTGATCGGCACGACGATCGCGCCATGGCAATTTTTTTATATGCAGGCGGGGTTCGTCGAAAAGAAAATTTCGGTGCGGCAGTATCCGCAGGCGCGCGCGGACGTGCTGCTGGGAAGCATCAGCTGCATGGCGATCGTGTTTTTCATCATCGTTTGCACGGCGGCGACGCTTTACGCGAGCGGGCAGCGGTCGATTACGGATGCGGCGCAGGCTGCGGCCGCGCTGGTGCCGCTGGCCGGGAAGTGGGCGGGAATTTTGTTTGCGTTCGGACTGCTGAACGCGTCGCTGTTTGCGGCGTCGATTTTGCCGCTGTCGACGGCGCATGTGATTTGCGAAGGGTTGGGATTTGAAGCGGGCATCGATCACAAGTTCAAAGAGGCGCCGATTTTCTATTGGCTGTACACGATTTTGATCGCGGTGGGAGCGGGGATTGTTCTGCTGCCGAATGCGCCGCTGTGGAAGATTTTGATTTTTTCGCAGGTGGGCAACGGCGTGTGGCTGCCGGTGGTGCTGATTTTTATTCTGCTGCTGGTGAACCGGCGCGACTTGATGGGCGAGTACGTGAACTCGACGACCTTCAATATCGTGGCGTGGGTCACCGCCATTGCGATGATTTTGCTGACGTTTGTGGTGGTGTACACGTCGATCTTCCCGAACGCCGTTGGTGCCGCGCCTCCCGGGTGACGTGAGTCTAGCGACGCGATTCATGCATCGAAGAAGATGTCCTGAGCGCTTTGGGGTTAGCGGGTTGAGAGCGCGGACGGGGCTGAGGCGTTGCGCCGCCGCCGAGGCTCATGTTAACTTTGCGGCGTAAAGAAGAATTGCGCGATTGATGGAACGCGCCCTCGCGAACTGATGAAATCGCACGTCACACTTCAAGTTGCCACGCCCGCTGCCTTGGGAACCGTCACCGCGGAAGAAGCCGAACTGTTAGCGAAGCTGGATTCCACGCGACTGCCTCGACACGTCGCCGTGATCATGGACGGCAACGGACGCTGGGCACAGCGCAAGCTTTTGCCCCGCGTGGCCGGACACAAAGTCGGGGCGCAGACGACGCGGACGATCATCGAGACTTGCGCGCGGCTGAATGTCGAGGCGCTGACGCTGTATGCGTTTTCGGTGGAGAACTGGCGGCGTCCGAAGACGGAAACCGATTTTCTGATGCAGCTCTTGCGCGAATATCTGCGCACGGAGATGCCGCTGATTCAGCGGAACAATATTCGGATGCGATTTTTGGGACGGTCGAGCGAGCTGCCGATCGGTGTGCAGCAAGATATGAAGGCTGCGGAAGAGAAGACGGCGGCCAATGGCGGAATGGTTTTGTGTCTGGCCCTGAACTACGGCGGGCGCGCCGAAATTGTGGACGCGGCGAATGCGATT
Organism: uncultured Acidobacteriota bacterium; assembly: GCA_963785605.1. Lineage (GTDB taxonomy): Bacteria > Acidobacteriota > Terriglobia > Acidiferrales > UBA7541 > Acidiferrum. Next base: position 1,139,515 of record CAWAWE010000002.1, read on the forward strand.
TTGGCGGAGCGGACTGCGCAGGGAAGCGCGGCGCCGCTTACGGAAGAGGAAGTCTCGCGGCGGTTGTACACGGCGGGATTGCCTGATCCAGATTTGTTGATACGCACAAGCGGCGAGATGCGGGTGAGCAACTTTTCTGCTGTGGCAGATCGCATACGCCGAGATTTTTGTGACCGAGACGCTTTGGCCGGACTTCAATCGAGCGCGACTGCTCGAATCGTTTCTGGATTTTCAGAAGCGCGAGCGGCGGTATGGCGGGATTGGCGAAAACGGTTCGGACTCGCGCGTGCCGCGAGTGGCAGGCGAGTAGTTGGAACTTTTCAGTTTTGCTCCCTTTTTCATTTGAGGCGTTTGTCGTAGGTTAGTTGACGGTCGGATTGCGGCTGGATGGAGATGTTTGTGGCGTGCGAGGGTTTTGGGCGCGCTCTGTATTTCTTCGTTCGTGTTGTTGATGGCGCGGGAGATTTTCACGGAATGACCTGGAAGCGAGTTGCTACTGCTGTCGTGCTGATCCCGTTTGTTGTGGGGTTGGTGCTGTACGCCTCGACGGCGGTGGTTGCGGTCGCGCTGGCGGCGGTCATCGTACTGGCGATGATCGAGTATTTCGCGTTGGGGGATGCGATCGGGCATCGCGCGTACCGCGTGTGGACGCTGATCTGCGCTGGTTTGCTGGTGTATTCGCAGTGGCTGTCGTCGGTCCACACATCACTCGTCGAAAGTTGGGGTGCCCTGTATCCGGGTCACATTTCTGGTCAGGGCGGCGGATTCACCCAGGCGGTATTTTTTCTGTTTCTGCTGGGCATCGCGACTTTGACGCTGGCGACGAAGCGACCGATGGTCGAGGCATTGCCTGCGGCGGGGATCAGTTCGAGCGCGCTTTTGTTGGTCGCATTTCCACTGAGCTTCGCGGTGCGTTTGCACGGAATGGGAGCGCTTGGTCCGAAGTTGCTGCTCTTTGCGCTGGTGATCACCTGGGCGGGAGATACCGTCGCGTATTTTGTGGGACGAGCAATCGGGAAACATAAATTTGCGCCGATACTTAGTCCGAAAAAAACCTGGGAGGGAGCTGTTGGGGGTTTTGCCGGGTCGCTGCTGGTTGGCGTCGCGTTTTCGAAGTGGACTGGGATCGCGATGGGGCAGATGCTGGCGATGGCGGCTGTCGGGAATGTGGCGGGGCAGGTCGGCGACTTGTTGGAGTCTGCATACAAGCGGAGCGCGGGCGTGAAGGACTCGGGAACGCTATTGCCTGGGCATGGCGGGATTCTGGATCGCATCGATGCGTTGATATTGGCGATTCCGGTGGTTTGCTATTATTGGATTTTGTTCGGAAGCTGAGTTTTTACGAGGGTTGATGGCGGAATTTCGCAAATTGGCGATTTTGGGATCGACGGGGTCGATCGGGCGGCAAACGCTGTCCGTTGTCGAAGCGATGCCCGAGCGATTTGGCGTTGTGGCGCTGGCTGCGGGCGGCAACCTGGATGAGTTGGTCGGGCAGATCGAGCGGCATCGGCCGGAAGTTGTTTCGGTCGGTGATTCGGCGAAAGCGGATGAGCTCGCGGCGACGGCTGAAAGACAAAGGTATTTCGCCGCTGCCGGCGATTCACCATGGGCGGGAAGGAATGTTGGCGGTGGGCACGCACGCGGCTGCGGACATCGTCGTGTCGGCGGCCGTCGGGCGTGGTGGGACTTGAGGCCACCTACGAAGCGGTAAAACTCGGAAAGATCATCGCGCTTTCGAACAAGGAAGTGCTCGTAGCCGCCGGCGAGTTGGTCATGGCAGCGGCAAAGAAGGCCGGGCGCGAGCTGCTGCCGGTCGATAGCGAGCACAACGCGGTGCATCAGTGCCTGCGCGGAGGCGAGCAACGCGAGGTATTGCGACTCGTGCTAACGGCGTCGGGCGGACCATTTCGCAAGTCGCCGCTAGCTTCGCTCAAGGACGTTACGCCCGAGCAAGCCTTAAATCATCCTAACTGGAAAATGGGCAACCGGATCACGATCGACTCGGCCACGATGATGAATAAGGGCTTCGAGGTCATCGAAGCCCGCTGGCTATTCGGCGTGCGGCCCGACCAGATCGACGTCGTCATCCATCCCCAGTCAACAATCCACTCCATGGTCGAGTTCGTAGACGGTTCCGTTTTGGCACAACTCGGCCCAACCGACATGCGGATGCCCATCCAGTATGCGTTAACCTATCCAGAGCGCGTGGCATCGAACCAGGTGGCTCTAGACTGGTCGAAGCTCCGCCGTCTTGATTTTGCACGCGCTTCCACGAGGCGATTCCCATGTTTACGCTTGGCCAAGGAAGCGATGAAAAAAGGCGGCGCGATGCCATGTGCGCTCAATGCCGCCGATGAAGTAGCCGTGGCGGCGTTTTTGGAGCGGCGGCTGCCGTTCCTGGGTATCCCCGAGGTCATCGAGCGAGTGCTCGGACGGATGCCGCGGGTGCGATTTGAGAAGATGGACGATGTGCTTACAGCCGACTTGGAAGCGCGTCGAATGGCCAAAGAGGAAGTGGAGAGAGCGGCAGTAACGGCTGCCGCAGCATCATAAATTCGATCCAGGTGCGCCCTTCAGACGTATCTACCTGAGAAGGCGCGACGGAAAAGAGAACCCTTCGTATGGATTTGTTGATCGGCGTCAGCCTCGTGTTGGGAGTGATGATTCTCATTCACGAGTGGGGACACTTTATCGCGGCGCGCATCTTTGGCGTGCGCGTCGATGTGTTTTCCATCGGCTTTGGGCCGCGCCTGTTTGGATGGAAGAGCGGCAACACCGACTATCGCATCAGCATTATTCCGCTGGGCGGATATGTGCGCATGGCGGGGCAGGATCCGACCGAGATTGATTCGCCTAGTCGCTGGTCGGCGAACAAGGCGGCAGCGGAAGCCGAAGCTCCTGGCAAGGTCATGGACACGGTCCAGACCGCGGCGGAAAAAGCGCTGCGTTTGCCTCCGACTGACATCGGGGAGCATGCAACCGGCGATCCTGACGAATTAATGAGCAAGCCACGCTGGCAGCGCGCCGTGATTTCGGCCGCGGGACCCGCGGTCAACCTTGTGTTTCCGATTTTGCTACTGACGGCTTACTACGTGGCGATCGGAGTTCCTTACCCCGTGTTTGAGGATAAGCCGGTGGTTGTGACGGCCGTGCCGCCGAACTCCGCGGCTGCCCATGCCGGGCTGGCCGCTGGCGACAGGGTCGCTGCCATCAACGGGCAACAGATTCCAACTTGGGCCGAAGCCGGCAAAGTGCTTGCGGCAGTCGAGCCGAACTCGAAGATTTCGGTCGAAATCGAGAACAGCGGGCAGAAAAAGACGCTGGAGATCCCCGTGGGAGCGCAGAAGGACACGGAGCTGGTCGTCGGGTACCCGCCGATGAAGCCAGTGCTCGAGGATGTCGCGCCCGGAATGCCGGCGTCGCGAGGCGGCCTCAAGGAAGCTGATGTCATCGTCGCCGTGGATGGGCAGCCGATTCAGTGGTGGGGACAATTTACAGAGCGCGTACGCGGTTCCGAAGGGAAGCCGCTATCGCTGGACATCGAGCGCAAGGGACAGCCGATGCATCTGGTCGTAACGCCGCAATCGGGTGCTACCGAGCGCGGGGAGACGGTCTATCAGATCGGTGTGCAAGTTCACGAAGAAACCGCATACCGTCGCGTGGCCTTTGGCGAGAGCATCAAATTTGCCGCAACGAACACGTACGACACGATCGACAGCACGATCGGCGTTGTCGGCAAGCTGTTCAGTGGGCGCGTATCCGTAAAACAGCTGCAAAGCGTCGTCGGCATCTCGCGCGCCGCAGGGCAAGCGGTACATCGGGGCGTTTGGGCCGTGATCACGCTTATGGTTCTGATCAGCGTGAACCTCGGCATCTTGAATTTGCTGCCGATTCCGATCCTGGATGGCGGCAACATCCTTTTACTGGCGATCGAAGGCGGGTTGCGCCGCGACCTCAGCCTGGCGTTCAAAGAGCGCTTTGTGCAGGTCGGGCTGGTCTTCCTGTTGGTGCTGTTTGCGATCGTTATGTACAATGACGTCGCGCGGCTGTTCCACTCCTAGCCCTGTTCTTTTCAGCGCGCGCCCAGGAGTTTTGCTGAATGCCCGCGGTTCCGAATCATCGCGCCTCCACTGGCGAACGAATCAACTCAGCTGAAACGACAGGCAGTCTCCAGCAGACGCTGGCGAAGAAGGGCATTCGCCTGACCCGGCAGCGCCGCGTAATTTTGCAGGTGATGGACGACGCGGAGCAGCATCTCGACGTCGATCAGATTTTGGAGCGCGCGCAGAAGATCGATCAAGGCGTGCATCTGGTAACGGTGTATCGCACGATCGATCTGCTCAAGAAGCAAGGGCTCATCGACGAGCTCGATCTGCTGCATCTGCGCGGGGATCGCCACTACTACGAGACGCACGGCCCGCGCGATCACATCCACGTTGCATGCTTGCGTTGCGGCAAAGTGCGAGAATTTGAGAGTCGTCTGTATGAGCAATTGAAAGAGCAGATCGCTCGCGACTTCAACATGAAAGTTACGGTTTCGCGCACAGAAGTGGGCGGCTATTGCGCGGACTGCCTGCCTAAAGTTTCGGGATAGCGACTTCTTCACTTCAGACAATCAAATGGGAACTACGGTGAACGCCGTGGTGTCCAATTTCGCATGAGACTCTTGCCTGAAGTGCCTGGCGGCAAACGCGCCCGCGCGTTGATGTTCGTGCTGATTGCATTCTGTGCGGTTTCGGTACGAAGCGTGGACCGACTGGTGACGCAATGGTTCGTTGCGCAGCACTTTCCCGACCCGCCTGCGCCTCCTCCGGAACCACCGGGCGGGACCCACTGGGATCCGCGTTCGATGTAACGCGATGATTTGTCGAGCGTTGGGCAGGAGAACAGTCAGACAATTTCGCGAGTTGTACGCAGCTTGCGGAAACGCGAGAAATACCGATCGGCGTTGATGATGTCTTTGCCGATTTGCGTGCGTAACTCGTCGGGGCCGTTGAATTTTTTTTCCGGGCGAAGGCGCTTCCAGAAGTGAACTTCGATGCGCTTCGGCGCGATCTCCTCCGAAAAATTCAGCAGATGCGTTTCCACCGTGACGCCGGAGCCGTTGAACGTCGGCCGATTGCCGATGTTGGTTACCGAGCGGCGCGTCTTCGCTTCGCCGTCGATACGCGTGCGCGTGACGTAGACGCCTTGCGCCGGCAGCGTCTCCTGCTCGGGAACAAGATTCAACGTCGGAAACGTAAACTTGCGGCCAATGCCGGCGCCTTTCACGACTTCGCCAGTCAGCACAAACGGACGGCCGAGCAGCCGCGCGGCATACGAGACATCGCCTTCACCGATCGCCTTGCGAATGCACGTGCTCGAAACGATCTCGCCGCGATAGCTCACCGGCGGCATCACCACGACATCGAAGCCACGCCGCATTCCCAGTTCGCGCAGCAACTTCACGTCGCCGGCCTGGCGATGGCCGAAATGAAAATTTTCCCCGACGAGAACAACTCGCACCTGCAAATCGTGCACTAGAATCTGATCGACAAAGTCTTCCGGCGAGAGTCGCGCCAAATCGAGAGTGAAGGGCATTACCACCGCGGATTCGAGCCCCGCCACGCCGAACCAATCCATCCGCTGCGCGCTGGTCGAGAGCCGATACGGCGCCGCTTCGGGCTTAAGTATTTTTCGCGGAGACGGATCGAACGTCAGAGCCGTGGCAACGCAGCCAGTCTCGATCGCTCGCTGTTCGACAGCATGCAGAATGGCCTGGTGCCCGAGATGAATGCCGTCAAAATTGCCGATCGCCAAAACGCTGCCGCGCTTCGACGCAGCGTAGTGCGCCGACCACTCGGCGGGTGAGGCGAACTGCCGCACTTTGCGAGCACCGCCAGCATTCGCTATAGCAACCGAAACTTTGCGTCCACTCGGTATCGCACGATTCTCGTCGTTCACGCCAACTTCAAACTGCAGCCCGTCGTAAGCCAACGCCACATTTGGCAAGCCCTAGCTTTCGCAGCCGCTCATTCGTCTCCGCATGCGGCAGATCGTGCGCAATATGCGTGAACCACGCCTGCTTCGGCTTCAATCGCTCAATCAACGCCAGCGCCTGATCGACCGTCTGGTGCATCGGATGCGGAATATCCCGCAGCGCATCGATGATCAGCACATCGAGATCTTCCAGCAGCGCCAGCGACGATTCCGGCAGCAAGCCAAAATCCGTCAGATACGCGCCGCGTCCAAACCGATAGCCGAGAACTTCCAGATCACCGTGGCGCAGCGGCACCGGAACAAACTCCAGTCCCATCAGCGAAAACGGCCCATCCACGACATGCAAATCGACGCTCGGCACCGTGCTGAACACCGGCCGCCCATCAAACACATACGCGAACGCCCGCCTCAGAATGTCGAACGTCTCGAGATTCCCGTACACCGGCAGCGCCGAATTCTGCCGGATGTTATACGGCCGAATGTCGTCGAACCCAAGAATGTGATCCGCGTGCCCGTGCGTCAGCAGAATCGCATCGAGTCGCTCAATCTTCGCCCGCAACGCCTGCTGCCGAAAATCCGGCGTCGTATCGATGACGACGTTCTGCTCTCCACGCGAGAGCAAAATCGAAGGACGCAGCCGGTTGTCATGTGGATCGGACGAAGTACAAACCTTGCAGTGGCAGGCGAGCGAAGGCACTCCCATCGATGTGCCCGAGCCGAGAATCGTAACTTTTATGGGAGCGGAAGCCATTCGCAATCCGGTCGCGCAGCGACACCAACACCGACAACATCATCGACACAACGACGGCAACCTTCGCGGAATCGGATTCGACCGCGGCGAATTCGCAGCGCGATCAGCGTGCTTTCGCCCCGGCCTGTGCTTGGGCTTGCGCCTGCGCCGCGATCGCCTGATTGACCTCGAGATAGGTCATCTTCAGCTTGCCGAGCAGATCGAGCAGCAACGCGTCTTCCTCGGGCGCCAGATTACCCAGCGTCTTTTCGCGTAGTGCGTCGAGCATGTCGATCAATTCGCGCGCCGCGTCGGGATCGATCATCGGCTGCCCTGTGCGGGGATCTGCGTAAGCGCCCAGCACCATCGCCGCGTTGCTCCCTAACATGCGCACCAAAGTCTCGAACGCCGGTATACGCTTCGGTGCATCGGCCGACGGAACGAGTGTTGCCTCGCTTTCGTCGACTTCGTCGCTCTTGCTCGCGACCGCCGCCGGAGCGTTCTTCTTCAGCGCAGCTTCAATCGCCGCTGCACGATCCGACTCGCGCTTTTCTTCTTCGACGACTTCCTGGCGCAGCTCGCCCTCGGAAGTGAACGGCCTGCGATCGATAACTCGGAACGAATCTTCCTGCTTGTTGTCAGACAAGTGAGAATCCTTTATTTCTGCGTGCACCCTCATTTTAGCATTGCAGTAAGGCTTTGTGTAGCGACCCCTGACTCCCGCTCGTTCGCGCAGCTCTGGGAACTTTTCCGTCGCTCGTCGCGCGCAAACCGCATCGACGACAACCCGGCCACCGAACGCGCGATAATTTCTCCAACGGTTTGCTACACTCTTCTTTTCGACGGAAGGTACATGGGCTCTCCAAAGAAACCAGCGAAACGCACTGCGCAAGTAAAAGCGAAGTCTGCTGCCGCACCGGCAGCGGCTTCGAAAAAATCCGCAACGATAGCGGCGAAGTCCGTCGAAGCACCCTCCGCGGCTCCGAAGCAAGGCTCGGCCGGCGATTGGTTCGAGAAATTAGTCGCGATCCAGAAGCGTCTCCGCGCCCCAGGCGGCTGCCCGTGGGACATCGAGCAGACTCATCAAACGCTCCGCACCTACTTGATCGAAGAAGCGTACGAAGTCCTCGACGCCATCGACAGCGGCGACGACGCAAAATTCGCCGAAGAGCTCGGCGACCTGCTGCTCCAAGTCACCTTCCACTCGCAAATCGCCTCCGAGACGAATCGCTTCAACATCTCCGACGTCATCCAGTCGATCCACGACAAGATGATTCGCCGCCATCCCCACGTTTTTGGCGATGTCGAAGCCAAGACCTCCGAAGATGTCCTGCGTAACTGGGCCACCATTAAGGCCCAGGAGCGCGGTGAAACAGATGGTGAGCCCAAGAAGGTTTCCGCGCTGGATGGCGTTCCAAAATCGATTCCAGCCACGCTCGAAGGCCTCCAGCTCACCAAAAAAGCCGCCCGTACCGGCTTCGACTGGGCCAACGCCGCCGGCGTCTTCGCCAAGGTCCGCGAAGAGACCACCGAACTCGAAAGCACGCTGGAGAACGGCACCGCGATGGAAGCCGAAGAAGAACTCGGCGACCTGCTCTTCGCCGTGGTGAATCTCGCCCGCTTCCTGCACATCGACCCCGAAATCGCCCTCAAGCGCGCCAACGGCAAATTCACACGCCGCTTCCATGAAATGGAGCGCGTCGCCGCCACGCGCGGTCGCAAGTTCGCAGACGTTCCGCGCCCCGAAAAAGAATCGCTCTGGAACACCGCCAAAGAGTTAAAAGCCGCGCAGGCTGCGGCCACCTCGCCGATCTCGAGCCTCGGCGGCCTTCGCAAGGTAGTGGCCCCGCAACGATGAGCCACCATCAACGATGAGCGACGGCATCGTCGTTCGCAAATGCACAACTCTCCCCGAGTTTGAAGCGTGCGTAACGCTCCAGCGCGAAGTCTGGGGTGAAGAAGACCTCGAAATCGAGCCAGTCACCGGTTTTCTCGTCGCCTCAGAGACGGGCGGCCAGGTCCTCGGCGCCTACGACGGCACGCGCCTCGTCGGCTACACCCTCGGCGTCGTCGGCTACCGTGACGGCGTCATATTCATCCATTCCCACCACACCGGCGTCCACCACGACTATCGCGATCGCGGCGTCGGCCGGAAGCTCAAGCTCTTCCAGCGCGACGAAGCACTCTCCCGCGACATCCGCTACGTCCAGTGGACCTTCGATCCGCTCGAACTCCGAAACGCTCACTTTAACTTGAACCGCCTCGGCGGCATCTCGCGCCAGTACAAGCCCAATCTTTACGGCATCACTTCAAGCCCACTCCACCGCGGCCTCGCCACCGACCGCCTATTGGTCGAGTGGCACCTCGACTCGAAAAGGGTAATCGGCGCGATCAGCAACCTTCTCACTGAGCCTTCGCCAACCGAGATCGGCGCACGCATCGAACTTCCAGTAGAACTTGAACAATGGAAACAGACCGATGTCATCGCCACACGAAAAGTGCAAGACCGCATCCGCGACGAGTTCATGAATCACTTTAATCGCGGATATGCAGCAGTCGGCACACGAACGACTTCAACCGGCACCGAATACCTGCTCGTCCCATGGAGCGATTTTTAAAAGTATCACTTTGGCCATAATTTGAATTTCACGTCGAAACTTGCTTTGTCGTTGTAGGCAGTCAGGAGACTTTTCCAACTCATGCGCATCCGCGAAATCACCCTACGCGAAATCGGAATGAAGCTGATCGCTCCGTTTGAGATCAGCAGCGGCGTCGCTCATCACCGCCGCATCATCCTCCTCGAAGCCAACGTGGACGGCGTCACCGGCTGGGCCGAGTGCGTCGCCGGCGAAAATCCCAACTACAGCCCCGAAACCGTCGAAACCGCGTGGCATATCATCCGCGATCACCTCTGGCCGCTCATCAAGGACAAAGACTTCGCCACAGCCGCCGACGTGTACGACATGCTCGACCTCGTCCGCGGCCACAATATGGCAAAGGGCGGCCTCGAAGCCGCCGTGTGGGACGCCGAAGCCAAACAAAAGGGAATCCCTCTCTGGAAACTCCTCGGCGGCTCGCGCACCGAAATCGCCTCCGGCGTCTCCATCGGCATCAAAGATTCGCTCGACACGCTCGCCGCGACCGTCAAAAAAGAACTCGACGCTGGCTACCAGCGCATCAAGATCAAGGTGAAGCCCGGCAAAGACCTCGAACAGGTCAAGCGCCTGCGCCAGGATTTCCCCAAAATCAAGCTCACCGTTGACGCCAACTCCGCCTACACGCTCGCCGACTGGGAACTTCTCAAACAACTCGACGCCTTTTACCTGATGATGATCGAGCAGCCGCTCGGCTGGGACGATCTCTACAGCCACGCCGAGCTGCAAAAGAAACTCAACACGCCGATCTGCCTCGACGAATGCATTCATGACCTCGAGCACGCGCGCGCCGCAATCGCTCTCGGCGCCTGCAAGATCATCAATATCAAGCTCGGCCGCGTCGGCGGCCACACGATGGTGCGCCGCATTCACGATCTCTGCGAGAAAAGCGGCATCCCGGTCTGGTGCGGCGGCATGTTGGAGTCCGGCATCGGCCGCGCGCATAACATCGCGCTCTCCACGCTGCCCAATTTCACGCTGCCCGGAGATGTATCGGCCAGCAAACGCTATTGGGTCGAAGACATTATCGAGCCGGAAGTCGTCGTCTCAAGCCGCGGCACGATCACCGTGCCTACCGCTCCAGGCATCGGCTATAACCTGAAAATGGACCTCATCGAAAAGCTCACCACCCGCACGGAAAAATTGGTCTGACCAGGCAGACACTGTGACCAAAACTCCGGACCATCCCAGCGGCCCGGGGCGCGCCACCATCGCGCTCGCGTTATTTACCGTCGTCACGCTGTGGGCCCTCAATTTCATCGCCGGCAAAATCGCTCTGCGCACTTTGCCTTCGCCGGCCGTTGCCTCCTTCCGCGTCTTTCTCAGCGCACTCGCGATGCTGCCGGCTTATCTTATCGGCTCGCGCACGGCCGCCTTTGCCGACGCGTTGCAAACGCGCGCCCGCGGCTTTCATGCGCGCGATCTCTGGACATTTTTCTATCTCGGATTTTTCGGCGTCGTCATCAACCAGATGTGCTTCGCCATCGGGCTGAACCACACGTCCGTGAGTCACGGCGCGGTGATCATCGGCATGGCGCCCGTGTACACGCTGGTCCTTGCGGTGCTCTTCGGCATCGAAAAAGCGACGCCGCGTAAGCTCTTCGGCATCGCCTTAGCATTCGCGGGAATCGCTGTCCTCGCTGCCGAGAAGGGCGCGACAAACCACTCGGCCTCGCTCAAAGGCGACGCCATTATGATGACAGGCGCGATTGGCTTCGCCGTCTACAGTGTCCTCGGCAAACGCGTCGCCGCCCGATACGACGCGTTGACCATGACCGCGTTCAATCACTTCACCGGCGCGGTCGTCGTGCTTCCCGTGATCCTCTATCAAGGTCACTTCTTGCTGGCTGATGCGCGCTGGCGGCAAATCCCTTGGCAAAGCTGGACGGCCGTCCTCTATATGGCTGTTTTCAGCTCCGCCGTAGCCTACGTTCTCTACTTCTGGCTTCTGAAGTATCTGCACGCCTCTCAACTCGCCGCGTTTACGTACCTGTTGCCTGTGATTGCCACACCGTTGGGCATCGTCTGGCTCGGTGAGCGGGGCACTTGGCTTGAACTTGTCGGCGGCGCTCTCGCCTTATTCGGCGTGTATTGGATTCAACCGCCTCGCAGAATCTGAGCACTCGCCTGTGCTAACGTAGCGGTCGCGCCGAATCCCGTCGAAGTTACGGCAGGGTATCGCAGCCAATCATCGTCAGGATCTCGCTTCTCAAATCCACATCAGGGAGTCCCCAGTGCCGAATCCACCTCTTCGCCAAGGCGGTCCCGCCGCACGCATCGCCGTTATCCCCGGCGACGGCATCGGCAAAGAGGTCACGCCGGAAGCCGTGAAGGTGCTCAAAGCCGCTGTCTCCTCGACAGGCCGCAAAATCGAGTTCATCGACTTCGACTGGGGCGCTGACAAATACCTGAAGGAGAATATCTCGCTGCCCGACGGCGCCGTCGAGATGCTGCGCGATGAGTTCGACGCCGTTCTCTTCGGCGCCCTTGGCGACCCGCGAGTCCCTTCCAATCAACACGCAGCGGATATCTTGCTCGGCCTAAGATTTAAACTAGATCTTTACGTCAATGCGCGACCAGTTGAACTGATACATGAACGTATGACCCCGTTGCGCGATCGCAAAGAGAAAGATATCCAACTTATCGTCTTCCGCGAAAACACCGAAGGCCTCTACGTTGGCGTCGGCGGGTTCTTCAAGAAGGGCACAGCTGACGAGATCGCCGTGCAGGAAGACGTGAACTCCCGCAAGGGTGTTGAGCGCATCATTCGCCACGCCTTTGAATACGCCACGGCGCACAACCTCAAGCGCGTCTGCATGAGCGACAAGCACAACGCCATGAATTTCGCCCACGACCTCTGGCAACGCGTCTTCAAGGAAGTCCGCAAGGAATACCCCGCGATCGACTCCCGCCACCTGTTCATCGACACGCTGGCTATGGAAATCGTCCGCGATCCGTCGCAATTCGACATTATCGTCACCTGCAACCTCTTCGGCGACATCATCAGCGATCTAGGCTCACAATTAATCGGCGGCCTCGGGTTAGCGCCGTCAGGCAACATCAATCCCGGCAAAACATCGCTCTTCGAGCCAGTCCACGGCTCAGCGCCCAATATCGCCGGAAAGGGCATCGCCAACCCGCTCGGCTCGGTTCTAAGCTCGGCGATGATGCTCGAATTCCTCGGCTGGCAACCGGAAGCCGACCGCATCCGCAAAGCGGTGAAGTCCGCCTTCCTCAAAAACATCCTGACGCCCGATCTCGGCGGCGACAAAAAAACAGTCGAAGTCGGAGACTGGCTCGCCGCCAACGTTTAGCCGCAGTCGCGCCAAAATGTAAAGTACCACTGGATAGCCACCGCAAGCTCGAATCGTCCGCACGACTGCACTCGCTCACACTTCAACTAAAACTCGGATTGTCGACGGGCGACATTTGTAATCAACATCCCCATCAAGAATCCGCCGACATGCGCCCACCACGCAACGCCACCCGAAGCCGCTGCAACGCTAAGGGACGAAAGTCCCGACGCAAACTGCAGCACAAACCAAAGCACCAAAATCACGACCGCCGGTATCGGCACAAGAAAGATGAACACGAGCGTCAGAATCTGCGCCCGTGGATACAGCAACAGGTACGCTCCCATCACCCCCGAGATCGCCCCGCTCGCGCCAATCGACGGCAACATCGAATGCCAATTGAACGCGATATGCAGAAATCCCGCCGCCACTCCGCAGAACAAATAGAAGAACAGATAGGTGATATGCCCGTAGAAGTCCTCTACGTTGTCGCCAAAGATCCAGAGAAACAGCATGTTGCCCAGCAGGTGAGCAATCCCGCCATGCAGGAACATGCTCGTCAGCACGGGCACGATCGCCGCCTCCCAATGTCCGTGCCCGCTCAGCACAGCAGGGAAGCGTGCCGGCACAGTCGCATTCGCCAAAACAAATGCCTTAAACACGCGCGGCTGCAGCGTTATCTGATAGATGAAGACGCCAATATTGATGAGGATCAGCGCCGTGTTCACATACGGATAGTTGCGGCGCGGATTCAGATCCTTCAGCGGAATAAACATGTGAGGTCAGCCCGCAGCCTACCGGAATCCCTCGAAATTGCAACCCGGCGGCCCGACCGAAATTGCCACGCGCCACCACAACCCGAAGCAAACCACGCTTACTTGCGTCTGATAATATTTGACTCCTCACCATCAAGTTAACAGAATCACGAATTCCGTTAACTTCCGCGTTCTCCTTGGCGCGTGCACTCGTTCATGCCCTGGTTCTCAAGTCCGCGCGTGGCGCGCTCTTCGAGCAGCTTCACTGACAGATCGCAAGTACAACTTGAGGGGTACGAAAACTCGTTATCGACAGTGAATTCAGCCACGATCCCGGAGTTAAACCATCACAAGAGATCTGAAGAGGAATCGCTCTTGCTCGACAATGCACACAATATGCTGATGGATAGGGGCGGTGTCGGAGTTCCCGGCGGAATGTGCCGGAAGAAACGAAAGACAAGACGACCCGGCATAGCCAATCGCCAACAAAATTGCCTCGCTCTAATTTTTCTTCCGATTTATTTGCGAAGCGTCCCCGCGTGTGATAATTAAATTAGTTCTGCGTGTGCGTGCGTCGCGAACAGTTCTAAGCAATCGTTCGGCGCAACGTCGGCGCGCCGACAACGAATGCCCGCCCGGGAAACGGAAGCCATCATCCTCAAGACTTTCCCTCTGGGCGAGGCCGACCGCCTCGTCAGCTTTCTGGGACGCAGTTCCGGTCGCATTCGCGGCGTCGCTGGGGGCGCCCGGCGCCTCAAGAACCGCTACGGCTCCACGCTCGAGGTCCTTTCTCACGTACAGCTGTGGTACGTCGAAAAAGAAACGCGCGACTTGGTTCGCATTCAGCAGTGCGAGCTGATCGAGTCGTTTAACAAGGCGCAGAGCAACTACGAACTCAGCACCGGCCTCGCAGTCGTCAGCGAGATCTCTGAGCTGGTCTTGCCGGAGCACGAAGTCGCTGAGTCGATGTTTCGCTTGATCTTGCTGGTCGCGCGCGAGATTGAGCGCACCGGCGACTGGGCCGTTCCGCTGAGCTATTTCGGCTTCTGGACCGTGAAACTCGGTGGCTGGCTCCCGCGTTTCGATCGCTGCGCCCTCTGTAGCGAGCCGCTCGGCGACAAGCCAGGCTTTCACGCGCCGTGGGAGCCGGGCCTCCAGTGCGAGAAGTGCCGCCGGCAGGGAATGCGGCCTCTGAACTTGGCTGGTCGCCAACTTGGCGACTTGTTCGCCACGAAAGGGCTCGACAAGATTGAAGCAACGACCGAGCAGCGAGCAGCAGCGAAAGAACTTCGCGAGGCAACTTTGGACTGGATCGAATACCACACCGAGAGAAGGCTTCACACCCGCACGATGCTGGAGACGACTTGAAAGCTAAAGCAAAACTAGAAGCCAAACGCGGCCTCGATTTCCAGGACCTCATCCTCAAGCTTTCGCATTTCTGGGTAGATCAAGGCTGCGTCCTCCAGCAGCCCTACGACGTCGAAGTCGGCGCCGGCACAATGCATCCCGAAACATTCCTGCGCGTCCTCGGCCCGTCTCCGTATCGCGTCGCCTACGTACAGCCCAGCCGCCGCCCCGCAGACGGCCGCTACGGCGAGAACCCCAACCGCCTATACAAGCACATGCAATTTCAAGTGATACTTAAGCCTGCTCCGGTCAACGTGCAGGACCTCTATCTCAAGAGCCTCGGCGCCATCGGCATCGAGCTCAAGGAACACGACATTCGCTTCGAGGAAGACAATTGGGAGTCGCCTACACTCGGCGCCTGGGGTATCGGCTGGCAGGTCCTCCTGGATGGGCTTGAGATCACCCAATTCACCTACTTCCAACAAAGCGGTGGCCTCGACCTCGACCCCATTTCCGTCGAGCTAACCTACGGCCTCGAGCGCATCTGCGCCTTCCTGCAAAACGTCGAGAGCGTCTACGATCTCCGCTGGTCCGCCGACAAAACCTACGGCGACATCCGCCTCGCCGAAGAGCAGCAACTCTCCGAGTACAGTTTCGATCGCAGCGACGCCGCAGCCATCCGCCAGGAATTCGAGCTGCACGAAAAAGAAGCTAAAGAATTACTCGAAGCCTTCAGGCAAGCAGAAGGGAAGCCCCAATCGCGCTTCCCAGTCCTCGCCGCTTACGATCATTGTTTGAAATGTTCGCACCTCTTCAACATGCTCGACGCCCGCGGGGTCATCTCCACCACCGAACGCGCCGCACTCATGGGCCGCGTCCGCAGCATCTCCTGCCGCACCGCCGCAGCCTACCTGCAACAGATCGGCGGCCCCGCACAGCGCCGTGAGGTGCTCGCATGACACCGCCGAAATCCTCCACCAATACTTCAAGTTCCGCTAAAGCCGCGCCCGCCGCGAAAAAGTTAGAGCTATTGTTTGAAATCGGCGCCGAGGAAATCCCCGCCGGCATGCTCCCACGCGCCGAAGACGAACTTAAAGTAATCATCGAGAAATTACTCGCCACTGAAAACCTCACGCAAGGCCTCACCGTCGAAACCTTCGCCGGCCCGCGCCGCCTCGTAGCCTGGGTCCGCGGCCTGCCCGCAAAGCAAGAAGACCTCGTCAGCGAAGTCACCGGTCCGCCCAAATCCGTCGCCTACGATGCCCAGGGCCAGCCCACCCGCGCCGCCGTCAGCTTCGCCGAGAAGCAAGGCATCCGCCTCGTCGATGTCTACCCGATTCAAACGCCCAAAGGCGAATATCTCGCCGCTAAGCACACAAAGCGCGGCCGCACCGCCGAGCAAATCCTCGCCGAACTGCTCCCCCGCGCAATCCACGACCTAACCTGGCCCCGCACAATGACTTGGACCGGCCTCGACGGCGCCCGTTTCATCCGCCCCATCCGCTGGATCGTCGCCACGCTCAATGGAAAACCCTTCCATTTCACGTTCGGCGGCATCCCAGCCGGCAACGTGACCCGCGGCCACCGCTTCCTCGGCTCCAGCGCCATCACCGTCACGACCTTCGCCGACTACGAGAAGAAGCTCCGCGCCAACGGCGTCATCGTCAAGCCAGCCGACCGCCGCGCCAAGATTGAAAAAGAACTCTCCGCCGCCACCAAACGCAACGGCTACAAGCTCCACCACGACCCTGAACTCCTAAAGCTCGTGGTTTACTTGAATGAATTTCCATCAGTACTTGAAGGCAGCTTCGACGAAAAGTTCCTCAGCCTTCCCGACGAGATCCTCATCACCGTCATGCGCGATCACCAAAAGTATTTCGCGCTCGAACGCAAGAACGGGGAGCTCGCCCCCAATTTCCTCGCCGTCATCAATCTCGCCAAAGACACCAAGGGCCTCGTCGCCGCCGGTCACGAGCGCGTTCTCCGCGCCCGATTCGCCGATGCACAGTTTTTCTGGGCATCGGATCAAAAATGTCGGCTCGCCGACTATCTCCCCAAGCTCGCCAAGGTCACCTACGAGTCCCGACTCGGCAGCTACGCCGACAAAGTCGAGCGCATTCGCGACATCTCCCGCTGGCTCGTTGAGCATTGGACCAGCCTGAACGCCGCAAAAGCCCACGTTGCCGACGCCGATCGCGCCGCCGAACTCGCCAAATGCGACCTCGCTTGTGAAATGGTCCGCGAATTCACCGAATTGCAGGGCATCGTCGGCGGCCTTTACGCCCGCGCGCAAGGCGAATCTACCGATGTCGCCGACGCCGTCTACGATCACTATCGCCCCGTCGGCCTCGACGATCCCATCCCGCGCAACGTCATCGGTCGCGCCGTGTCCATCGCCGACAAACTCGACTCCATCGTCGGCTGCTTCGCCGTTGGCGTCGTCCCCACAGGCTCAAGTGATCCCTACGCCCTCCGCCGCGCAGCTCTCGGCGTAGTTAAAGTAATACTCGACAGCAAACTTCCGCTTCCACTTCACAATGCGGTCAGCATCGCCACTAAAGCATTGCTCGACCATCCACCAAAACTTTCAGCATCGGCAACTCAAACATCTCAAGCTTTGGATTTCATTCTCGATCGCGCCAAATACGTCTTCCGCGAGAAGTACGCCTTCGCCTACGACGAGGTCAACGCCGTCTTCCGGAGTGGCGTCGATGACTTAATCGACGCGCAGCGCCGCCTCGAAGCCCTGAAATCCGTCCGCAAGTCCAAGAACTTCGAGCCGCTCGCCGTCTCATTCAAGCGCATCCGCAAGATTCTCGAGAAAGCGAATCTCAAAGGCGCCGCAACCGTCAACCCAGAACTCTTGGAAAACGACGCCGAGCGCGATCTCTTCAAGGCCGGCAGGGAAGCCGCAGCCCGCGTCCAGACCGAAAAGCGCAGCGGCCACTACGACCGCGCTCTCGACCAGATCGCCGGCTTGCGCCAATCCATCGACCGCTTCTTCCAGGAAGTCATGGTCATGGCCGAAAACGAATCCGTACGCAATAATCGTCTGGCACTGCTCTCCGAGTTGCTCCGCGAGTTCACCACGATCGCCGACTTCTCCGAAATCGGTGCCGATGAAAAGTAAATGTGTAACTTTAAATGTCGAGAGGGCGTAGGTCGACACGCCGACAACTGAAGTGCAACTTGACTATCAAAAAATCGGCCAGTAGCTCGGAACACTCTCGAACAAACAATTTTCAGGCTTCATCTGAAACTTAAACTAAATGCGAGGACAAAGTGACAAAGTGGGTTTATTTCTTCGGTGCAGGTAAAGCAGAAGGCGACGCTTCATGGCGCGAAGTTCTAGGCGGCAAAGGCGCCGGCTTGGCCGAAATGACCAAGATCGGCCTCCCCGTTCCCGCCGGCTTCACAATCTCAACCGAAGCTTGCGATTATTTCTACAAAAACGGCAAGAAGTATCCCGCCGAGCTCAAAAAGCAAGTCGCCGAAAACGTCGCCAAGCTCGAAAAGGTCACCAAGAAGAAGCTCGGTGACGCCAAGAACCCGCTCCTCGTCAGCGTCCGCTCCGGTTCCGCCCGCTCCATGCCCGGCATGATGGAGACCATCCTCAACCTCGGCCTCAACGACAAATCCGTCCAGGGCCTCGCCGCCAGCGTCAACAACGAGCGCTTCGCCTACGACGCCTATCGCCGCTTCGTCCAAATGTATTCCAGCGTCGTGATGGAACTCCCCAAAGGCGACCTCGAAGACCGCCTCCATGCGATGAAACACCGCCTCAATATAAAGGACGACACGTCCGTCCCCGCCAGCGGCTGGAAAGAGCTCGTCGCCGAATACAAGCAAGTCTTCAAACAAAAGACAGGCAAGGACTTCCCCGAAGATCCGATCGAACAGCTATGGGGCGCCGTGGGCGCCGTATTCGGCTCCTGGATGGCCGAAAAAGCCGTCACCTACCGCCGCGTAGAGAAGATCACCGGCCTCCTCGGCACCGCCGTCAATGTCATGCAGATGGTGTTCGGCAACACCGGCGACAACTCCGGCACCGGCGTCTGCTTCACGCGCAACCCCAGCTCCGGTGAGAAAGTCTTCTACGGCGATTACCTTGTCAACGCTCAAGGTGAAGACGTCGTAGCCGGCATTCGCACGCCGATGCACCTCACCGAGATGAAGCGCATCATGCCCAAGGTTTACGGCCAGCTCGAAAAAGTTCGAGTAACACTTGAGAAACACTTTCACGACATGCAGGACATGGAGTTCACCGTCGAAGACGGAAAGCTCTACATGCTCCAGACGCGCACCGGCAAGCGCACGCCTTCTGCAGCCTTCCAGATGGCCGTAGACATGGCCAACGAGAAGCTCATCTCCAAAGAAGAAGCGATCATGCGCATCAAGCCCGAAGACATCGAGCGCCTCTTCTACCCGGTCATCGACGCCAAGGTCGACAAAAAGACGCTGGAATCGCGCATCCTCGGCTCCGGCATCAACGCCGTCCCCGGCGCCGCGGTCGGCAAGGTCGTCTTCAGCGCTCATGACGCCGAAGAGTGGACCAAAAAGGGTGAGAAAGTCATCCTCTGCCGCCGCGAAACCAGCCCCGAAGACGTTGGCGGCATGGCCGTCGCGCAGGGAATCTTAACCGCTACTGGAGGTAAGACCTCTCACGCCGCCGTCGTGGCCCGTGGTTGGGGCAAGTGCTGCATCGTCGGCGCTGAAAAGTTCAACATTGACTATAAGACGAAGACGATGACCGTCGGCGGCAAGACCGTAAAGGAAGGCGAGTGGGTCACGCTCGATGGTGGAGAAGGCCTCGTCTACTCCGGCCAGATGGATCTCGTCACTCCAGAGTTCCCGGCCGCCTATCAAACCCTGATGAAGTGGGCCGACGGTGTGCGCCGCCTGGGCATCCGCACCAACGCCGACACGCCTCAGGACTCTCGCAAAGCCCGTGAATTCGGCGCCGAAGGCATCGGCCTCTGCCGCACCGAGCACATGTTCTTCACCGACTTCGAGTTCCCGGAGAAGGGCCAAGAACGCCAGCGCGCCATCCAGGAAATGATCTTGGCCGACAATAAGGAAGCCAGAGTTAAAGCGTTGGATAAGCTTTTGCCGTTCCAGCGCCGCGACTTCATCGGCATCTTTAAAGCGATGGATGGATTCCCGGTTACCATCCGCCTCATCGATCCGCCGCTGCACGAATTCGTTCCCCACGAGCGCAAGAAGCAGGAAGAGCTCGCGAAAGAACTCGGCCTCAGCGCCGACGTTGTCGCTCGCCGCGTGGAACAACTCCACGAATCGAACCCGATGCTCGGTCACCGCGGCTGCCGTCTGGCGATCACCTATCCCGAAATCCTCGAGATGCAGGTGCGCGCCATCATCGAAGCCGCCGTCGAGTGCAAGAAGCAGGGCATTAAAGTATTGCCTGAGATCATGCACCCGCTCGTTCTCGACAAAAAGGAGTTCTCGATTCTCGAGGACGCCACCCGCCGCGTCGCCAACGACATCATCAAGAAGTCCGGCACGAAGCTCGATTACATCGTCGGCACCATGATCGAGCTGCCCCGCGCCGCTTTGATGGCCAATGAGATCGCGGAACGCGCCGAATTCTTCTCGTTCGGCACCAACGACCTCACGCAAACGACGATGGGCCTCTCACGCGACGACGCTGGCCGCTTCCTCCCCGACTATGTCGATGAAAAGAAGGCCGGCGTGTTCGCAGCCGACCCGTTCCAGTCGCTCGACACCAAGGGCGTCGGCATGTTGATCAAGTGGGGCATCGAGAAGGGCCGCAGCACCCGTCCCAAGTTGAAGATCGGCATCTGCGGAGAGCACGGCGGCGATCTTGACAGCGTGAAGTTCTGCCATCAAGTCGGCATGGACTACGTCAGCGCCTCGCCGTACCGCGTCCCCATCTCACGCCTCGGCGCAGCTCAAGCTGTGGTTGAAGAAAAAGCCGCCAAGAAAACCGGCAAAGGCAAGAAGAAGTAAGCCCAACTCGTACACTCCCATTTCGGGATAAATCTAAACCAACAACTCACTTGTCGGCGCGGCGACCAAAAGTCCTCGCGCCGACATTTCTTTTCAAGGGCACAGAAAGGATCGCCTACTTCGCTTCTCACCGACCTAAAGCGTGTGTCATCCTGAGGCGTCTGCAAAGACGCCGAAGGATCTCAACTACAACCCTCGTACCATCACAGCGACATCGTCTGGTTTGGATTGCCTGACCGACAACAAGCCTCACGTCGGCATCTTAAAAAAGAAGTACATCCCCAAAAAAAAGAAAATAATATCCGGCGCCCACCCCGCCAAAAACGGCGGCAACTGCCCAACCCCACCCATCGCCGTCAACAACTCCGCCCCCAGCCAATAAAGAATCCCAATCGCCACACCCACCGCCACGCCGCCCACCGCCCCGCGCGTCCCCACCAGAAACGCAAATGGAAACGCCAGCAGCATGCTGATCGGCGCAATCAACGGAAACGCCAGCTTCCGATGCCACTGCACCAGCAGCGCCGACACATCAAACCCCGCCTTCTGCAAGCTAGCCGCGTACCTTCGCAGCTCCGCCCAGTTCATCTGATACGCCTGTCGCACCTCGCGATGAAAGTAAGAAGGCGGTTCCGTAAGCTCAGGTAAATCTTTAAGTTTGAATTGCTCGTACTTCGCAACGCTCCCATCCGCGAAATCGCGAACCCACCCGCCTTCCAGCACCCACAGGTTCTGCGCGTCCGACCACTGCGCGCGCGAAGCGAACACGCGCCGCCGAATCCCAAACGTCACCGGATCGATCTCGATCACACTCAATCCACCAAACAGGTTCTGGTTCGGATCGAACAGATCGTAGTTATAGACCTTCGCGTTATCGCCAAAGATCCAGCGCTGCGGCTGCGCATACGTCTGCGCCGGACGCCCCTTGATCTGGTTGCGCAGCGCATCCTGGCGCTGGTTCGCGTAGGGAAGAAACGTGTCGTCGAGCAGAATCATCGTCGAGGCAAGCACGATTCCCGCGAGGAAGAGAGGCGCTGAGAGCCGGTACAGGCTGATTCCGCTCGCCTTGCAGGCCACAATCTCATTGTTCTTGCTCATCACGCCGATCGTGACAAGCGTTGCCACCAGCGCGGCCAGCGGCGCCAACTGATACAAAAGATACGGCGTTAAATATCTAAAGTAATCCACGACCACAAAGAACGCGATGCGGTGCCGCGCAATATCATCGAGCAGCTCAAAGAATGTAAACGCCTCAAACAAAAAGATGAATGCCAGCATCAGCAGCGCAAAGTACGAGAAAAACCGCCGCAACAAATAAATGTCCATCAGGCGAGGGAAGCTGCCTCCGGTAGCAACAGCAGCCGCTACCCGCGATTCCGCAGCCCCATGCGCGCGCGGGTCGTTCGCCAGGGCACGCGCGGCCGCCGCCCGAGCACGCTGCCGCTTGAGTTTTCGCAGCCGCAGCCAAAGCCGAAGCCGGTTGTATGACTCAAACCCGGTGATCTCGCCGCGGAACTGCTCCATGCGCGGCAGCAGGTACAGGCCGCACGCAAACAGGGCGATGTTGCCCATCCATAAGCCTATCGATGGCGGCACGGTCCCCTCGCGCGCCAAGCCGCTGCCGAAGATCAATAATAGGTAGTAGCCGGCGATCAACAGCACGGCAATTAGCGAACCCGCCGCGCGTCCGCCGCGTCTCGGCTGCGATCCAATCGGCACTGCAATCAAAGCGAAGGCAAAACATGCGGCAGGGAACGCGAACCGACGTTGAAGTTCCACTCGAGCTTCTCGCCAATTTGGTCCAGAGTCGGCGGCAAGCATTCGTACGGGGCGTTCGTCGTTTTTCTGTTGCCGCGCCTGTTGCGGCGGAACGATTCCCGTAACTTCAATCGGCCAGTCGCTCTGGCCGAACGCCGTCACCGAATAATGATCGGGGTCGTTGCGATCGAAATCGTGCGTCGAACCACCCTTCAAGTGAAGCTCTAACTTTCCCTGCTTGGGCTCGGCAACCACAACCGCGCTCTCCGCCAGCGTCACGCGCGACGCATTCTCGCCGCCGGTCTCTGCCAGGAACACGCCCTTCCACTGCGTCCCGCTTGCTGAGATGTCGTTGACGTATAAGATCTCGTGCGGGAATCGCTCATCGAACACGCGTGGCTGAATCGCGAAGTTGAGCTGCGAAGCCGCCAGCTCCATTTCCAATCCCCGAAACGTGTGCAGCGCCAATGGCGATAGCCAGAGCGTCATCGCCAGGGTCAAAGCGCATCCCGTTGCCGCCAGAACGGCTACGGGGAGTAAGATTCGCCTCCGGCCGATGCCCAATGCCGTCATCGCGATGATTTCGCTGTCGCTCGACATGCGGCCCAGGCCCAGCAGCACGCCGATCAGGATCGCCATCGGGATCGTGAAGGCCAGAACGCCGGGGAAAATGCAAAGGAATAATTGGGCGATTTGCGAGCCTGAGCCGGTGTGTCGGACAAACAACGCCGTCAAACGAACGAGTTGAGGAACGAAGAAAACAAAGGTAAAAACAACTAGGCCCAATAGTGCGTGACGGAAGATTTCACGGACAATGTAGCGGTCCAGGATGCGCATGATCGATAGAAACCGCGAGTGTAACACGAGCGACAGCAGCTTGAACCGCGAGCGAGTCAACGCGGAGCGAAATCAGAATTTAATTTCGCGGGGAAGTGCTGTGCATTCATTTTCAGTGTTCTGTTTTCTACGCCTTGTCGTTTGCGCAAGCGCCGCGGGGCGCCCTCGATGAATCGGATCAACCTCGTACTCCTCTGGCACATGCACCAACCGCAGTATCGCGATCCCGAGAGCGGGCGCTATGTACTCCCGTGGACGCGACTCCACGCCCTCAAGGATTACTGGGGCATGGTGCGCGTGCTGCAAGAGGCGCCAAACTTCCACGCCACGTTCAACGTCGTCCCGTCTCTCGGCATGCAAATCGAGGAATACGCCAGCGGCAAGTTCGACGAGCCATGGTTCTCACTCGCCTACAAGAACACCGACGACCTGACGCGCGAATGCAAGGTCGAAATCCTCGCGCGAGCGTTTCAACTGAATCACGAACGCCTGATGTCGCGCTTCCCGCGCTTCGTGGAATTGTTTGAGTGGTCGCGTCCGGCAGGTGGCGCACAAGCGCTCGTAACGTTCACCGCGCGCGACTGGCGCGATCTTCAAGTGTTATCTCAACTCGCCTGGATGGACGAAGAGTGGTTTGCAAAGGACAACATTACAAGTCGGCTGGCCGACAAAGGCAAAGACTTCAGCGAACAAGATAAGGAAGCTCTCAAAGAACGCCAGGCCGATTTGTTGAAGCAAGTCCTTCCCATTTATCGCGAGGCGGCGAAGACCGGGCAAATCGAAATCAGCACGACTCCTTTCTATCATCCGATTCTTCCGCTGCTGTGCGACTCCGACGTTGCGCGAATCGCAAATCCCGGAACTCCGTTGCCGCGCCGTGCGTTTCGCCAGCCCGAAGATGCCCGCGAACAACTGCGCCGCGCGCGCGATTATCACGAGCGCGTGTTCGGAGTGCGGCCGGCGGGCTTGTGGCCGTCCGAAGGCTCTGTCTCGGATCAAGCCCTTTCGATCGCGATCGACGAAGGTTTTCAATGGTTCGGCACCGATGAAGGAGTACTCGGCCGCACGCTGAACATCGGATTTTTCCGCGATACGAGCGGGCTTCCGGCGAATGCCGACCGCTTGTACAAGCCATGGCGCATCCAGCTCGAAGGGCGGGGAATCACCGGCCTTTTCCGCGATCACCAACTGTCTGACCTCGTTGGGTTCGTGTACAGCCGCATGGATGCCGGCGCGGCCGCGGCAGATCTCCACGGACGATTGCGCTATATCGGCGAGCAAGTCCAGAGCGCCGATCCGCTGACGGTTTGCATTTTTCTCGACGGCGAAAACGCCTGGGAATATTTCTACGGCAACGGCCGCGAATTTCTGCGCCAGTTCTACAAACGCATCGAGAGCGATTCCGATTTTCGCGCCCTCACCGCGAGCGAAGCGATCGCGGCATCCAAATCGACTCCGACAAACGTTGGGATTTTCCCCGGCTCCTGGATCAACGCAAATTTCGACGTATGGATCGGCGACCAGGAAGACGTAACCGCATGGGAGTTGCTGTGGGACGCGCGCCAAGCCTACGCCGCCGGTGTCGATGCGAAGGTAAAGGGTCGCTCCGACGCGCCGTCCGAAACCGCACTTCAACAAGCACTTGAATCACTGCTCGCAGCCGAGGGCAGCGATTGGTGCTGGTGGTATGGCCCGGAACACAGCACCGCGAACGACGCCGAGTTCGACGCGCTGTTCCGCAAACACCTCACGGGAATTTACCTGGCGCTCGGGCAAACTGCTCCGTCCGACTTGGCGAAACCAATCAAGCGGAAGCCGGAGCATGCGCTGCAGGAGCCGCCTACCGGATTCCTCAAGACGACGGTGGACGGACGCGAGACTTCGTACTTCGAGTGGCTCGGTGCGGGGCTTTACTCGCCGGAGCGGCGCGGCGGGGCGATGCATGGTCGCATCTTTTTTCTGCGCGAGCTGCGGTATGGATTTGAGAACGATCGGCTGAGCGTGCGCGTCGATGCGTTTATGGAAGCGTTATGTGAGATGGAGAATCCCGAGTTTCGCATCACGATCGGCGGAGCGGAGGAGCTCACAGTTGTAGTGAAACTTGAACGTGGGCACTTGCAGGAATTCTCGATTGAAAGCGGCAAGACATGTTTGCTCAATCCGAAAAAAATCGCAGAAGTCGGATTTGAACGAATACTTGAACTTGCGATCAAGCGTTCCGAGCTCAACTTGAAAGGTCAGCAGAAGTTGAGATTGGGTGTTGCGCTTTGGCATGGCGGCTTGCCGGTAGACGTTTTGCCATCCGAAGGATTTCTTGAGATTTCGCTCGGCGAAGAATCTTCCTGGCCGATCGAGAATTCCTGAGTCATCAAGTAATACTTGAACAGCCTCATCTTCGTGGTTCGGCGTTCGGCGGCATCAGAGTCGCACGCCGTGAGACATTCGCTTCATCGCAAGATCTTCGCTTCATCGATCTGAATCTCATCTAGAACAACTTCACGGCTAACTCTTGCGGGCGATCGCCTACGGGGATCATGGTGAGTAGGCTTTGGTCGCCCAGGCGGGCGCGGATTACGGACAGGTCGCTCGAGCCTTTGTTCACTACCAACAATAAATTTTCTTCGGGGTCGAAGCGGATCGCGTCGGGCGTCTGGCCGGCGGAGATCAGCAGCTCGCGGCCGTTGATGGTGCGGATGACGCGGCGGTTGTTGATGTCCACGGCGGTGACGCGGTTCGCGGTGGCGTCGCTGACGTACAAGATGCCTGCGTCGATGGAGAGAACGCCGCGGGTCGGAGTGTCGCCGATGACGACGAAATCGCCGACTTCGTGCGTCTCGGTGTTGATGACCTGCAAGCCGTGGGATTCGGGCGAGATGACGTAGAGTTCGCCGCCGTCGGGCTTGAGAATCATGTCGCTGAGGCTTGCCGACTAATTGAAGATTTGCCAGTAAAACATTGCGTCGGAGATCGACGACGGAGAAACGCGGCTCGGTGCGGCTGATGATGAACGCGAGCCGGCTGTCGGGGAGAATGGCGACGTCGTCGGGATTGTGGACCACGGGCACTGTGGCGATGTGCGCGAGATTTGAGGCGTCGTAAACGCCGAGCGTTGCGTCGTCGTGATTCAGCACAACTAAAGTTTTCTTGTCGGGGGCGAGGCGGGCGAGGACGGGATGGCGGCCGGTTGGCGCGTTGCCGACGATGGCGTGCGTTTCCGCGTTGATGGCGACGATGCGATCGCTCTCGCTGGAAGTGGTGTAGACGACGCTGCCGTCGGGTGAGAACTCAAGCGCGTAGGGTGCGGGGCCGACGGGGATTCGCGCGACGATTTTATCGTTGTAGGCGCCGAGGACGAAGACGTAGCCGCCTTGGGTGCTGACTCCCCAGACTTCGGGGCGCGTAGGATGCTCGCGCAGGCCAGAGAGAGCTGGGCCGACTTGCACGCGCGCGATGGAGTGGAGATTTACAAGGTCGATCACGTTTACGTTGCCGTCTTGCGTTGTGACGTAGGCGTTGAGGCGCAGGCCGGGACGAAGGAAAGATGGGCGATGCTCGCGCGCGATGATGATCGCGGCGCCGACGAGCAGGGCGGCGACGAGGATGACTACGCGAATGTTTTTGCGGCGGCTCATTTGGGTGGGGTGGCTGAGCGGGGATGGGGAGGTTGACAGTCGAAAGTTGAAAGTCGAAAGAGGAAAGATAACGCAGAGGACGCAGAGAGCGCCGAGGAGCGCGGAGAAGAAGCGTTGATCGGTGAATCGAGGAGAAGGTCGGTTGGGCGAGGACTGGTCGATGGGTCAGTTGATGGCGGTGGAGGACGTTGGCGATTTGGCGGACTTCGTCGGTGAGTGTTGCAAATTCTGACGGGGATGATCGATTGGACGCCGTCGGAGAGGGCTTTTTCGGGTTCGTGGTGAACTTCGACGAGGAGGCCGTCGCAGCCGACTGCGACTGCGGCGAGCGAGAGGGGAAGAACTTTGTGGCGCTTGCCGGTGCCGTGCGACGGGTCGACCATGATCGGCAAGTGGCTGCGGCGCTTTACGGCGGGGACGACGGCGAGATCCAACGTGTTGCGTGAGAAGTCGGAGAAAGTGCGGACGCCGCGTTCGCAGAGAGCGACCTGATAGTTTCCTTCGGACAGGATGTATTCGGCGGCCATGAGAAATTCGTCGAGAGTGGCGGACATGCCGCGTTTGAGGAGGACGGGCTTTTTGGCGCGGCCGGCGCGTTTGAGGAGGGAGAAGTTTTGCATGTTGCGCGCGCCGATCTGGATGACGTCGGCGTATTGCTCGACGAGATCGAGCGATTCGTTGTCGATGGCTTCGGTGATGATGCCGAAGCCGTGAGTGTCGCGAACTTTCGCGAGAATTTTTAAGCCGGGTTCTCCTAAACCTTGAAATGAGTATGGGGAAGTGCGCGGTTTGTAGGCGCCGCCGCGGAAGAGTTTGCAGCCGGTCTTGGCGACTTGCTCGGCGATGGCCATGCATTGGGCTTCGGTTTCGACGGCGCAGGGGCCGGCGACTAGGGCGATGTTCGGGCCGCCGATGAGGACGTCGCCGCGCGGGGTGGGGATGCGGAGGATGGTGTCTTCGGCTTTGGCGTCGCGGCTGACGAGTTTGTAGGGCTTGCTGACAGGGATGCACTCGATGACGCCGGGGAGCGATTCGAGGACGCCGAGATCGACGGCGCCGTCATTGCCGGTGATGCCGATGGCGGTGCGGGCTGCGCCGGGAATGGGATGAGCTTTGAGGCCGAGGCTTTCGATGCGCTGGCAGACGGCGCGGACCTGCTCCTCGGTGGCGTGGGACTGCATGACGACTAACATTTGTAAGACCTCGGATGGAGAGAGGGAATGAGTGTAGCTGAGAGATGGGGGGAAGAGGCGAAGAGGCGAAGAGGTTCACCACAGAGTTCGCAGAGAGCACAGAGAAAGGGTTCGGGTTAACAGAATGACCACCCCTCCCCCTGTTTTGGCGCAAGGATGTCATTCTAAGGCGGTTACATTGCGAGTGAGTGCAAGGATGTGATTCTAAAGGGGTAAGGTGCGGTTGCGATTTGGGGTGGATTGATTCTGAAGGGTTTATGCGGTTGTTGATCGCGACAGGACGGGCGTCCATCGGGGACCTGGGGGCGGATTCGGGCTGGCGCCCGGGATCGTTCGAGAGACTATAGCATGGAAGTTATCGAATGTCAACTGGTAACTGAGTAGGACTGTTCGAATGAGGGTTCGAGCTGTTCGAACGGCGCAGGTGAATGAGGTCCGTGACCCGTGGTACGAACTCAAGCCTGAGGCAAACCGGAGAAGAGTTTTACCACAGAGGGCACAGAGTTCGCGGAGATGGAGTGTGCGTTGGAGGTGGCGATAATTCACAGCATGGGGCGCGTTATCGTTTTCGGTCGCCGGTGGTCGAGCTGAATTTTGGATCCGCCGTGCGACTTTGCTTCAAATTTTGCTGGAGAAGTTGCATCGCTTCTTTTAGTTGATCCACATCTTCGGGTTCGTGTTCCACCTGGCTGGCATCGACGTCGGCGACTGCCTCCAGGCAGAGATTCGTTATGCGGTGAATTCGGTCGCTGGCCAAGATCGAGAGCAGTTCGCCACTGTCTGAGCCTTCCGACTGGCACTTTCTCAGGTGTTGAAGGGTTTCTGTAATCGTCCGGATGTTCTCGACCGCACCGCGATATTCCCGCATCAAGTGAACGTCGATGTCCTCCGACTTCAACGCCGTTTCGAGACTCTTCAGCTCGAGAATGGTCTTATTGACCTGCAAATCGACGCCCCAAAAGCTCTCGTTTGGAACAGTCAATTCGACGACGATACCGTTCGCAACTCCCTGGCGCGATTCTGGCGCGGCAAGGACTCTGGCCTCGGCCGTCTGTGCGGAAAGAAAGTTCGCCAGCGTGACTCTGCTGCCCAAATCCGGGTAATTGGTCATCTTCACAAAACCGCCGTTGGCGTTGACTTGCCGGGCGACGGCTTCCTCTTTGACCGAGATGCCGTCCTTGCCGCGCCAACTCACCTCGATTGGAATCACGACAGGGAAGCGACGCGTTTTTCGTCGCTCCGCATTCGTACCATCCGATGTCATCGGACGCTTCTTGATCGTCACGGGGTTTCCCTTTTTGCGCGGGAGTTCGAGGAGTTCGACGGCTTCCTGGGGTTCATCAGGGTCATTGCACGCGCAGGAATAGGCTAAGACGTGGGATTGCGGGGCGCTACTGTTCGGAAGGGCAGTGTTGCTCACTGTGGGCGAGGTGACGCGACGGATCTGGCGGGACGGATTTACGTTTTGGGATGGATTGATTCTGAAAGGTTTACGTGTTTGCAAGCGCGAGAGGACGGGCGTCCATGTCCATAATGTAGCGAGCTGACGATCGAACGTGGCTGGTGCCTCGTGGTCGGTGGTGTGAACTCTAGCGGGTTGCGAATCGAAGAAAGCTCTCACCACAGAGGGCGCAGAGATCACAGAGACGGAGCATGAGTCGTTTCCGCTGGGTGGCCCGTGTAGCGGACGGTTCAAGTTTTCCGAGGGGATGTTGGAGCGTCGGGGATATTCGCACTTCCGTCGGGAAAGAGAATCATGGGGTTCGGGCAGGAGTGAGGCGGGTTTTGTCGGGCGCTAGGAACAGCGATGGAGGAAACGTTCCGTCTGTCCCCAAGTTTTCAAGTTTTCCCAAGCTTTGAAGTTTCCATGTTTTACGCACTTGCGCGCAGGGACTGGACATCGCGGATCGGTGGCTTTCCGAAGAAGCGCTTGTATTCGCGATTGAATTGGCTGGGACTCTCGTATCCGACTTCAAAAGCTGCGCTCGCCGCGTCGAGTTCGTCGATAAGCATCTTCTGCCGGGCGGCGTGCAAGCGCAGCTGCTTTTGGAACTGAAGCGGGCTCATTGCTGTGAGTCCACGGAAATGGTGATGCAGCGTCGATCTGCTCATTCCCGCTACGCCTGCCAGTTCGTCTACCTTCAGCGGCTTTTCGAAGTTCTCGCGTAGCCATGTGACAGCCTTTGCCGTTCTGTAGTTCTGGTCGCCAAACGTCGCAACCGAACGGAGCCGATCTCCCTGTTCTCCTTGAAGCAGCCTGTAGATGATCTCCCGTTGTAGCAGTTTGCCGAAGAATGGAATGTCCTTCGGATTTTCGAGAAGTTCCACCATTCGACAACACGCGGTTAGCAATTCGGGCGTCGAGTTGCCGAGCACCATTCCGCGTGTTCCAAAAGGCGGTGAAGGAATTTCCACTTCGTCCGTGTGCAGTACGTCGCGAACAATCCCCATGTCGAGCTTAAGGAAAAAGGCTAAATAGGGTTCCTTCGCGCTCGCTACGATGACTTGACTGATAATCGGCAGTTCGACAGACGTCAGGAGAAATTTGTCCTTGCCGAATACATAGCTCTTCTTTGCCAGCTCGACACGCTTCTTTCCTCGCGGGATAACGAGAAGACTCGGTTCATATGTGCAGGGATTCGGTAGTGTGGGAGCCATGTTGCGGTAAAGCGTGAGGCCCGGAACCTTTGTTGTCAGCTCTGCCGAGGTACCTAACGTTTTGTCAATCCTTCCAGCCAGGTCATTGAGAGCCTGAATACACCGCGCGTCCGTGCTCCCCCTAGGTTTTACGAGCGGCATTTGAATCACCTCGACTTTCTAAAGATAACGCACCACGGAACAGAGTTCGCGATTATTTAGTCGCGTCGGTCGATTAGGCAATTATTTAGGCGGATTGGGCTACCCCATATGAAGGCAGCGCTTGTAGCGTTGATTGGAAGTGATGCCGCTCAACAGAAGTTTTGAAGGAGAAGAAATGAAGACGCGAAAGCTAGGAAAACTGGAAGTATCAGAACTCGGGTTTGGATGCATGAACCTTGCCACAAATTACGGCCCTGCAGCGCCTATCGATGAAGCCATCAAGGTCATCCGTGAGGCGCACAGCAAGGGCGTGACGTTCTTCGACACGGCAGAAGTCTATGGCCCTTATACAAGTGAGACGATCGTCGGCGGCGCGCTCGAGCCGATCCGCAACGAGGTGAAGATCGCAACGAAATTTGGCTTCGATCTAACCGAGAAGGGCGGTCTAACAGCCGGCCGGAGCACATCAAGTGGATGGTGGACGGGATGCCTGAAGCGGCTTCGAACGGATCACATCGACCTCTTCTACCAACATCGAGTTGATCCGAATGTGCCGATTGAGGATGTCGCAGGTGCGGTCAAGGAACTCATCGCGGCTGGCAAGGTGTTGCACTTTGGTCTTTCTGAAGCGAGCCCTGAAACCATTCGCAAAGGCACATGCAGTTCAGCCAGTGACGGCACTTCAAACAGAATATTCGCTCATGAACCGAGACCCGGAAAAGAAATGGATTGCTGGCCACATGCGAAGAACTTGGGATCGGCTTTGTGCCCTGGGGACCGATGGGCATGGGCTATCTGACACAGAAGCTCAACGCGGATACAAAGTTTGATCCGAAATCAGATCTTCGTGCGGGTTTTGATCGTTTCAAGCCGGAGACCATCGCAGCGAATAAGCCATTTTTGGATCGCATCGCCAGCTCGCGCAGAAAAAGAAGGCGACCACGGCGCAGTTGTCGCTCGCATGGCTGCTGGCCCGGAAACCGTTCATCGTTCCGATCCCCGGAACGAGCAAGGTACAGCATCTTCGAGGAGAACATCGAGGCCAGTCAACGTTGTACTGACAGCGGAAGACTTAAGAGGAAATTGAGAGCGCTCTGTCTGATCTAACGGTGCATGGCGGTCGTATGAACGCAAGAGCAGATGAAAGTCGTTGAGGCGTGAACTGCTGGCCGCGGCTTCCGCGCTCGCTGCGCTCGGATGACAACCCTTCGACACAGAACGATGTTGGCAGGTGGCTTTCGCTA
>CAWAWE010000003.1:0-103062 GCA_963785605.1 uncultured Acidobacteriota bacterium
GCCGGGGTTGAGCCGGGTACAGACAAACAACAAGAATGAGACCAACCACGCTGAGAACGCCGGCACAGAGCCGGATAGACCGCGGTCTACCTTCCCAACACTCGATCGCGCGGCAATTCAGGCAGGCCAATCCGGCAAAAAACAAGACCGGCAGGCCCACCTTCCAGGCATCGTTGCCAGCCCTGTTCCACGCCGGCAGCGCACGCCCGGCCGCGAACAGCAACCCCACCGCCAACTCTTTGAGCGGGAATTGGAATGCGGACAGGTCCGGAGCCGAGCCGCGGCAGAGCTTCAACCCCGCCGTCGGTGCAAGTCAGTGAAATAACGAACGCCGCCGCAGCCAGCACCGTCTTCCGTTCTCGTGCGACCGCCGGCATCAGGGTCAGAACCATCACTGCGGCACATGCGGTAGCAACCACTGCCATCGGCGCCAAGATTCGCCGGTGAGCCCAATGAAAGCGGTGACGGTCGCCGCAGCCGATCCAAGCGTCAGGGACAGTTCGCCAGCTTGTGCATCGAGCAGCCGGTCGGCGACATAGATCACCCATACGACGAGCGCAAGTACGAACAGGCAGCCAGCAAGGAAGATGAACCTCTACGATCCAGGAGAACCCCAGAGCCCACACGACTGCGACGGTGGGGGCATCCAAACTGGTCAGGTGCCATCACGCGCAAGGGTAATGGCGCGTCCAGCAAGCTGCCTGCGGTGTAGTTAAAGGGGACGGTGCGTGTGTGCCCCCCGGGGCTGGCTAGATTCTGAGGCATTGTTCTCATTGTAGGAGTCGATGCGGTCCTGCAAGGTTGGATGCCGCCAGCCACATTTATTCAAAACCACCTTCTTTTGCTGGTGGCCATCGTCGGCGCGCGCCTTTTGCAGGTAGTGTGGGATACCTCAGCTTTTTGAAGAAATTTAGCGGTGCGTTCCGCATCGGTGCGCCGCAGCCAGTTACGATCGCTCCAGTTCCTTTACGTCCAGTTCCGCATCCCTATTGATATCGAGGCGGTCAAACTCCGCGGCCATGAACGCCATGAAATCCCCGCTGGAGACCTTGCCGTTCTTGTCCATATCCATCAATTGCAATAACCTCAACGCCTCTGTTGTGCCGGAGTCCACCTTCTGCGAAAGCGGTTGAACAGCAGACGTGGCGCTGGTTTGCGCGCTCGCAGCGCTGCTCAGTTCGGCTGCCGCTACGGTCTTCACTATTGTTCCAAATGCGATCAATCCGGCAGCGACAACTGCCACGAGTATGGTTCGCTGTTTCAAGAACATTGCTCTCTCCTCCTCGTGGAATCTTGCATCCGCGCGGCGTGGGCGCCCCCAAAACCATACAACAGTTTCTGGGAACGGGTCGGGGCTGGCCAGCAACCTTGGGACGCGTCACCGCAGGCTTTCCGTCACCACGTTGTGGATTCTTTGATTAACATCCTGGCAACTGAGGTAAAAGGGCGTCTGAATGCACTGGATCATGAGTCTTTTCCCGGTCGATGGATCGTAACTCCAGATCACCTCGACGCCATGCCGCAGCGCGCCGCCGCTGGTGCCGCTCAGGTCGATACCCACGGCGTGAGACTTGGCGACCAGCTTTTCATAGTGCGTCCGGCGAAACGTCGTGAAAGACCAGCTCCTCGCATGGACCCAGCGTGCTCTCCTTTGCGCATCCAGCAGCCTCGCTTGATTTTCCCTATGAGCAAGGAAACAATTGCCTTTGCGGCAGTATAGATGACTTCTTCCCTACTGCATTGGTCCTTTTGCACCGAGGTCAAATCGATGCGCCAGCAATGTCACGCCCCGCCTCTCGAAATCTGAGCGCCGCATCGGTTGCCCGCAATGAAGCGTCTAACCGTGTGTCGAGGCGAAGCGCACCGATGGCAGAAAGCCGCATCAGGTGCGCTTCAGACCTCCTAAGGCTTCGGAGGGAGCAATTCGCATGGAAGAACTCAATTTTCGCCATTTGTTTGGCCGCCGGGGCGCTGGTCGTGGCAGCGCCGGCCCACTCTCAGGGTGAAGCCAATCAGGGCCAGGGGCAGGCCGTCGTAACGGTGCTTCCGAAGCATGAAGGCGATCCTCTGCCACCCAGGCCCTGCAACAGGATCTGTCCATCAAGGTCGATGGCAAGCCGGCCAAGGTGACAACCTGGGCTCCCTTCAAAAGCGAGGACAGCGTGGAGCTGGTGGTGCTGATCGACAAACCGGCACGCAGCAGTCTCGGCGGGCAAGTGGACACCATCGCGCATTTTCTTTAAGAGCGTCCCGCCCAACACCAAAACGGCCGTCGCTTACATGGAAAACGGCCGAGCCGCTTTTTCCGGTGGGCTCTCGCCCGATCACGCGCAAGTAGCGCAGCAACTCCACATTACCGGTGGCTCGCCGGGCGCCGATGCGGGATTCCTATTTCTGTCTCTCGGATCTCGCCAAACGTTGGCCCTCGCAGGATCCTGCCGCGCGCCGAGAAGTGGTGATGGTGACCGACGGCGTGGACAACTATCAGCGCCAATTCGATCCGGAAGATCCATACGTACAGGCCGCGATTGCCGACTCTCTACGCGCGCACCTCGTGGTCTACGCGCTTTATTGGAAGAATCAGGGCCGCGCCGAAACACCGAATACGAGAACAACGCAGGCCAGAACCTGATTCAGGAAGTGACCCAGGCCACCGGTGGCAAGAGCTTCTGGCAGGGGATCGGGCGATCCGGACAACAGCCGGGGCAGCAACCGGCGATTAAGTCGGATGTGCGGATTGTGTTGGTGGATGTGGTGGTGACGGGGGCGAAGGGCGAACCTGTCGGAAAATTGAAAAAGGAAGATTTTCAAGTTAGCGAGGATGGGAAGGCGCAGACGGTTTCGTTTTTTGAGGAGCACACGGGTGGGAAGGTAACGCCGGTGGCGCTGCCGGAGATGCCGGCGGATGTGTTTACGAATTATCCGACGGTGAAGACGACGGATTCGGTGAACGTGTTGCTGCTGGATTCGCTGAATACGCAGGCGATCGATCAGACTTATGTGCGGCCGCAGATGGAAAAGTATATGGAGGCGGCAATTGCGGCACCGAACGGGGCGCGACTGGCGATTTTTACGCTGGGGCAGCAGTTGAGGATGATTCGGGGATTCACGGCGGATGCATCGAAGTCGTTGGAAGCGATGGAGGATCCGAAGTCGAACACCGAAGCGAAATTTGAAACGCAATTAGCGTCGCCCGCACGGAAGAGCGCGGAAGCCGGACTGTGTAGACAGCGATCGCCGATGGGGATTGAAGCTTGTAAGGCATATTTGGCGCAAGTGAATGTCGATCGGGCTACGGACCGAATTAGCATGACGCTTCAGGCGTTTCAAGCGCTGGCGAGATACTTGGCGCCGATTCCTGGAAGAAAAAACATCATGTGGGTGGCGGGATCGTTTCCGGTTCATTTTTTTCCGGATACGGGTAGACGCGGGGAGTTTAGGAATCCGTATCCAAATGAAGTGCGGCAGACGGCGGAGTTGCTGACGGCGGATCAAGTGGCGGTGTATCCGATCAGCGCGACCGGGGTGGGAGGAGAGTCGTATTTGCAGGCGACGAACGGCGATCCGGATGTGAATCGAACGGGAAAGGCTGTCGAGGACGATGAGGCGGACCGGAGCTTCAATCAAATTGCGATGGAGATGCTGGCGCGGGATACGGGCGGGCATGCTTTTTACAACACGAATGGGTTGAGCGAGGCGATGGAGCGGGCGGTGGGGCTCGGGTCGCACTTTTATTCGCTGGCGTATGTGCCGAGCAATTCGAGGTTGGACGGGAGGTTCCGGAAGATTGATTTAAAGGTGAGCGGCGGGGATTACAAGGTGGCTTACCGGCGCGGGTATTACGCGGAGAATGCGAAATTTTCGGTGGTGGAGGCGGGGCAGAAAAAAAACGATGGGCTGCTGCCGTTGATGGGATTTGGGATGCCGGATTTTGCGCAGGTGCTGTTCAAGGTTCGCGTATCTATGGTCGTTGCAGTGGACAGCGTCGAGAATCCCAAATATTTGCTGGATCTGGCGATTACTCCCGGAGATTTGCATCTCGAGGCCGGGCCGGATGGGAAACGGCGCGGGAGCGTCGAGTTCATCGCAGTGATTTATGACGAAGATGGTAAGCCGCTGAAATCGGCGCGTAAGAAGAGCGAGATTGTGTTGGAGCCGCAGATGTATGCGGAGGTGATGCGGGTGGGGTTGCAGATGCATCGGGAGATTGATGTGCCGGAGAATGCGGCGTTTTTGCGGACGGGGATTATGGATTTGGAGACGGGGAAGATGGGGAGTTTGACTGTCGAAATGCGAAGTAATGAAGCAAAGAAGTAACGATGCAAAGATGAAGAAAAGAAGCGAGCAACGGAAATCAAATCAGGCGGACATCTAGCGCACGTCACGTCGATTCTTTTCGGGTACAAATCAAGCTGGCTTCCTCCACTACGCGAGCCGACGCGTTCGTAGGAAGTGAACGCGAAGAAAAGGCGTCGGCTCGCTCCGGTCGGAATGACAAGTGACATTGTCTGCTTGCGGCTTCGTTTCGGGCAGGGCTCGTTGGCGTTGCTTCGAAGCGCTCACCACCGCGTCAGTATTTCGCTCGTGCAAATCATTGGGTGACGGGGGCGGTTGAGCGCGTTGCTAGGTTCGCGGGCAAGGGGTTTGCGGGGGATTCTTCGTCCCAGAGGATGCTGAGGACGTACCAGCGGTTTTGGTCGAAGAAGAGTTGGATGGAGTTGATGCCGCGGGCGAAGGGTTTTTCGTTCGGGGCGTTGCGAGAATCGTAGCTGGAGAAGACTTGGGCGATGTTGCCGAAGCGGTCGACTTTGTTGACGATGGCGGATTCGTAGAAAGCGTGGGATTTGAAGTAGCCGCCGGCGAGATTGATGTAGTCGTCGGGGCTCATTAGGCGGGCGGGGTGG
This sequence comes from uncultured Acidobacteriota bacterium, assembly GCA_963785605.1. Taxonomy (GTDB): domain Bacteria; phylum Acidobacteriota; class Terriglobia; order Acidiferrales; family UBA7541; genus Acidiferrum. The sequence continues at coordinate 4,905 of CAWAWE010000003.1, forward strand.
TCGGCGGCGGCGTTGGTGACGGGGGTGAGGCGGGCGTCTTTGGCGAAGAGGGAGCGGAAGCGGGGCCAGTCGCGGTCGCCGGCGGGTCCGGAGATGACGGCGTAGAGGGCGGTGAGGATGGAGTCGATGGATTTGACGTCGGAGGGGTTGGCGGCGGGAGCGGCAGATTGGGTGGGCGGCTGCGTTTGTGCGACGGTGGGAAGAGTGAGTGTGATGGTGAGGATTGCGAGTGCGATGAGTTTCATTTTTGCCCTCGTACGGTTTGGGTGGTCGTGGTTAGGTTGAGATCCTTCGGCCTCCTTCGGAGGCGCTCAGGATGACAGGCTTTTGTGAGATGGCAGACATCTTGCCAAGATGCAACGAAGGGCGGAGCAAGCCCCGCCCCTACAAAACCAAAGAGTAAGACAGCCTACTTTTCTTCTTTTTGTTCGCCCATTTGCATGGAGAGGTAGCGCTCGTAGCCGAGTTCGGTGATTTGGTGCATTTGGGCTTCGAGCCAGTCGACGTGGTCTTCTTCGTCGTCGAGCAAGGTCTGGAAGAGGTCGCGGGAGCCGTTGTCTTTATTTTCGACGGCGATGCGGATGGCGTCGTTGTACATCTTGGTGGCGTTGATCTCGAGTTCGAGGTCGCTCTGGATCATCTCCTTGACGGTTTTGCCGATCGTGAGCTCGAGCGGCTTCATGTCGGGGATGCCGTCGAGGAAGAGGATGCGCTCCATGATGCTTTCCGCGTGTTTCATTTCGCCGATGGATTGGAACTTGATGTATTTGGAGAGGCGTTCGTAGCCCCAGTTTTCGCACATCTCGGCGTGGAGGAAATATTGGTTGATCGCGGTGAGTTCTTCGCGAAGGGCTTTGTTGAGTTGTTCGAGAACGGCAGGGTTACCTTTCATGCGGAAAAAGATGAAGGAAATGGAAAAGGATGTAAAGAGAGAAAAGTTGTCAGCGGCGGAAGTGGGAGATGAGCCAGAGGAGGAGAGTGAGGGCGACACTGAGAAAGATGGAGGTGGTGATTGGGAAGTAGAAGGTGGTGTTTGAGGTGCGGTGGATGATGTCGCCGGGTAGCCGGCCCAGGCGGAGTGGGAGACGGCCGGAGAAATAGAGGAGGGCGCCGGTGGCGATGAGGATGGCGCCGAGGATGAGGAGGGTGCGGCCGAGGGCGCGGGTGGGGTCCATGTGGAGGAGTTTAGCGCAAGGCGGTTTGGTTGGGTGTTGGCGTGGAAGAAAGCAGATCCCTCGCTACGCTCGGGATGACAGGGATTTTAGTTTGGTGGCAAGACGCGATGAATGGCTGGAGCGGGCATATCAATTTGAGCCGAGACGCACGCAGGGGCGTGGATTTCAAAATTGAGCCAAGACGCGACGAGGGCGGGCTGAAGCCCGCCCCTACAAAACCATGACAAAACCGATACGCGCGGTGCGAGGTTGGCGATGGATTAGATGAGGTCGAGGCCGGGGAAGAAGTAGCCGATCTCGAAGGCGGCGGTGTCGGGGGCGTCGGAGCCGTGGGTGCAGTTGGTGCCGATGCTGGTGCCGAGGTCGTGGCGGATGGTGCCGGGGGCGGCTTTTTTTGGGTCGGTGGCGCCCATGGTGTCGCGCCATTTCAGGATGGCGCCGTCGGCTTCGAGGACCATGGCGATGATTTTGCCGGAGGACATGAAGTCGGTGAGTTCGCCGAAGAAGGGCCGGGCTTTGTGGACGGCGTAGAAGCCGCCGGCTTCCGCTTTCGTGAGGTACATGGATTTGATGGCGACGATGGTGAAGCCGGCTTTGTGGATGCGGGAGAGAATGTCGCCTTGTTGATTGGCTTTCACGGCGTCGGGCTTAATGATTGCGAATGTTCGTTCGATTGCCACTTAGAAAATCCTCCAGTTGTAGACATCTTGCTTGCAGGGAAAGAAAGCAGATTCCTCGCTACGCTCGGAATGACAGTGATTTTTGTTTTCGCTCAAGTGTCGAAGTGACTGCCGACCGACGCATCGCGAAAAACTGATACTAAAGTTGATACACCGACGGCCTCGATGCGGTCGCGCCGAAATGCGAAAACTATTTTAGCGCGGCGGCTAGGGTTGAGCCTAGGTCGGCGGGGGTTTGGACGGTGCGGATGCCGGCGGCTTGCATGGCGGCGTATTTATCTTTGGCGGTGCCTTGGCCGCCGCTGATGATGGCGCCGGCGTGGCCCATGCGGCGGCCCGGGGGCGCGGTTTGTCCGGCGATGAAGCCGACGACTGGCTTTTTCACGTTGGCCTTGATGTATTCGGCGGCGAGCTCTTCGGCGTTGCCGCCGATTTCGCCGATCATGATGATGGCGTGCGTGTCGGGATCTTCGTTGAACATTTTGATGGCGTCGAGGAACGACGTGCCGATGATGGGATCGCCGCCGATGCCGATGCAGGTCGATTGGCCGATGCCGAGTTCGGTGAGTTGGTGCACGGCTTCGTAGGTGAGCGTGCCGCTGCGGCTGACGACGCCGACGTGGCCTTGTTTGTGAATGCGGCCGGGCATGATGCCGATTTTGCATTTGCCGGGGGAGATGACGCCGGGGCAGTTGGGGCCGATGAGGCGCGTTTTCTTGTGATCGAATGTGGCGGCGACGCGAACCATGTCGATGACGGGGATGCCTTCGGTGATGCAGATGACCAGAGGCATTTCGGCGTCGGCGGCTTCGAGAATGGCGTCGGCGGCGAATGGCGGCGGGACGAAGATGACGCTGGCGTTGGCGCCGGCGGATCTTTACGGCTTCGCTGACGGTGTCGAAGACGGGACGTTCGAGATGCTGCGTGCCGCCTTTGCCGGGCGTGACGCCGCCGACTACGTTGGTGCCGTAGTCGATCATTTGCTGCGCGTGGAAAGTGCCTTCGCGGCCGGTGAAGCCTTGAACGATGAGGCGTGTTTTTTCGTCTACGAGAACGCTCATCGCGCACCTCCGGCGAGAGCGACGACCTTTGTGGCGCCGTCCTTCATGCCGTCGGCGATGGTGAAGTTCAGACCGGAATCGCGAAGAATTTTTTGGCCCATTTCGACGTTGGTGCCTTCCATCCGAACAACGACGGGAACTTTGACGTGAAGATCTTTCGCGGCGGCGACGACGCCGGTGGCGAGAACATCGCAACGAAGGATGCCGCCGAAGATGTTGATGAAGACGCCTTTGACGCTGGGATCACCGATGAGAATGCGGAACGCGTTTTTGACTTGCTCGGCGGATGCGCCGCCGCCAACGTCGAGGAAGTTTGCGGGCGAGCCGCCGGCGTATTTGATGATGTCCATGGTGGCCATGGCGAGGCCGGCGCCGTTGACCATGCAGGCGACGTTGCCGTCGAGCTTGATGTAGTTGAGGCCGTACTTGGAGGCTTCGACTTCGAGCGGATCTTCTTCGTCGAGATCGCGGAGTTCGCGGAGCTCTTTGTGGCGATAGAGGCCGTTGTCGTCGAAGGTCATTTTTGCGTCGAGCGCGACGAGGCGGCCGTCGCCGGTGACGACGCAGGGATTGATTTCGAGCATGGAGGCGTCGGTGTCTACGAAAGCTTTGTGGAGCGCCTGGAAGAACGAAGAGGCTTGCTGCGCGGCCTCGCCGGTGAGGCCGAGACCGAAGGTGAGCTTGCGCGCTTGATAAGGCTGGAGGCCGGAGGCGGGCTGAATAAATTCGCGGAGGATCGCGCCGGGATTATCTTTCGCGACTTCCTCGATCTCCATGCCGCCGGCGGTGCTGGCCATGAAGAGAACTTTGCCCGCGGCGCGATCGACGAGGATGCTGAGGTAGAGTTCGCGCTTGATGTCGAGGCCTTCTTCGATGAGCACGCGCTTGACGATCCGTCCGCTGGGGCCGGTTTGCACGGTGACGAGATTCATGCCGAGCATGGCGCTGGCGATGTCGGCGGCTTCGTCGGGCGAGTGCGCGAGTTTGACGCCGCCGGCTTTACCGCGGCCACCGGCGTGAATTTGCGATTTGACGACGACGACGGGGGTGCGGAGGCGTTGAGCGGCGGCGCGGGCTTCTTCCTTGCTGAAGGCGACTTCGCCGCGAGGAGTCGTGACGCCGTAGCGAGCGAGAATCGCTTTCGCCTGATATTCGTGAATCTTCATTGAGATCGACTTCCGTTCGGTTTCGGTGAGACCTTGGTGCGGTCGGCCGGTGTTAGAATTTTCGTGCGAGCGTTGACGAGGAAAGTTTAACCGAGGGGTTGGGGGCGGGGCAAGGCGGAGAACGTTTTCACGGCGGGATTGCGGCGGCTTGTTACGCGATTTTGGAGACGGATAGGATTGTGATTGGGTTACAGATGAGATCCTTCGCCGCCCTTTCGGGCAGCTCAGGATGACAACGCCTTTGCTAAATGACAATTCTGTTTCGATGTCAATTCTGTTTCGATGTCAATTCTGTTTCGATGACAATTCTGTTTCGATGACAATTCCCTTTTATTGGATGACGAAGTTCAAAGTTGAGGCGGGATGACGATTGCGTTGATTGAGTTTGTGGAGCGCGGCGGGGTTTTCACGCAGGCGCAGGCCGAGGCGGTGATGGAGGAGCTGCTGTCGGGGCGCTTTGAGACGCCGCAGATTATGCGGCTGCTGGTGGCGATGAATGCGCGGTCGGTGGATGTGGCGGAGCTGACTGGATTTGCGACGGTGATGCGGAAATTTGCCTTGCGTGTTTTTGCTGAAGGCGAGATTTTGCCGGTGGGGATGGTGGATACGTGCGGGACCGGCGGCGACGGATTCGATGCGTTCAATGTTTCGACGGCGGCGGCGATTGTGGCTTCAGCGGCGGGGGCGCGCGTCGCGAAGCATGGGAATCGCGCGGCGTCTTCGCGGAGCGGGTCGGCGGATGTGCTGGAAGAACTGGGCGTGCGGATCGATTTGCCGCTGGCGACGATGGGGCGGGCGATTCGCGAGTTGAACATTGGATTTTTGTTTGCGCCGGCGGCGCATACGGCGACACGACATGCGGGCCCGGCGCGGAAGCAAATTAAAGTGCGCACTGTTTTTAATTTGCTGGGGCCGCTGACGAATCCAGCGGGGGCGCAGGCGCAGGTGATGGGAGTTTTTTCGGCGGATGCGATCGATCTGGTGGCGGCGGCGCTGGCGGAGCTTGGCGTAGAGCGCGCGCTGGTCGTGCACGGGGCGGGCGGGCTGGATGAGATTTCGCTTTGCGGCGAGACGATGATTGCGGATGTGGAGCGGGGGTTTGTGACGCGGTACACAGTGGTGCCGGAGGATTTTGAGGTGGAAGAGGCGCCGCTGGAGGCGATTCGGGGCGGGTCGCCCGTTGAGAATGCGGCGACGATTCGTAAGATTTTTGAGGGCGAGACTGGGGCGCGGCGCGATGTTGTGGTGATGAATGCGGCGGCGGCGCTGGTTGCAGCAGGCGTGGCAGAGAATTTTGCGGAAGGGGCGCGGTTGGCGCGGATAGCGATTGATTCGGGGGCGGCGCGGGAGAAGTTGGCGGCGCTGGCGGAGTTTACGCGGAAGAGTTAGTGCCGGGGCTCAAGAAAGCAGATTCCTCACTTCGTTCGGAATGACAAAATTTTTTGGTGCGGCGAAATGAATGCGGGTGTCGTGCAGATGACCCGTCAGTGCGGGCGGCTGCATTGGTTGGGTTGGGGGCAGTCGGGGCTTTCTACGGATTGGACGTAGCCGACGCTGGCGCCGGTGGCGGCGATTGCGGCGGTGCCGATGAGGAAGAGCAGGATGAAGCGGCGGCGGCCTGAGGGGTGAGGGCGCGTTTTGATCGGTGGTTGCGTGGGATTTGGGGAGTCGGGGCCGGCGAGTTCGACGCGGTAGGATTTTCCTTCTGGGATCACTTCGGAGTCATCGAAATAGACGATTTTGAGCGGGCCGCGGCGCGCGCGGATTTCGAACGAGCGGGCGTCGAGAATAGTGATTTCGCCGAGGGTGGGCATCGGCGCGGCGGGCCCGATGAGCGCGCCTTGAGCGGAGACGAGAAAATATTGGTCGGGGGAAAGCGAGAAAGAGACGGAGCCGGAGGTGACGTTGGCGCGGATGAGGGATTTTTTGATTGTGGGATTGCGGGATTGAGAGCGGTGCAGGGTGACTTGCGTGGAGCCGGCCATGTAGAGCATGGCGTCGCCGCTGCGGAGCGAGAGGCCGCCGTTGGGAGCGGTGACGAGGCGGTCGCCGTTGAAGAGGGTGGCGCCGTCGGAGGCGATGCCGTTGCCGAGGGTGGCGGAGTGAGAGGCGACGACGATGGCGAGGGTTTCTACGTCGGCGTCGGTGGGTTCAGAAACGCTACGCAAGGACGTGGGGTAGAAAAGCAGACACACCGCGAGTAGCGCGGCAAAAAAGGGGGACCGGGACTGCATGAAGGAAGACCTCCGCGCAGGACGACCTGCCGGCCCGGCTACGAGTGCGGCAGGCGTCCTGGATACTGCTCTTATTTGAGTCTTTATATAACTTATTGGTACTCATGGCAAGAGAAAGTATTGACATGACGAAGATGGCTTTTTCCCGTTTTGGGAATTGACGCGGTGGGATGGGGCCGGGATTCGAGGAGGCGATCGCCCGTAACGGCGTCGTTGACGCGCCGCACTCCAAATACTTTTCTGGCGGCGGCTTGTGTGGCAAGCTCGCGGCTGAATTTGGCAGTTGGGGAGAGATTCGTGAAGAGTCGGATGGCGATTGTTGTGGCTGTTGCGGCGCTTTGGTTCGTGAGCGGACGTACGGCAAGCGCCCAAACTGCGCCAAGTGCGAATGGCGAAGCGGCGCGCGTGGTGCAGAGAGTTCGCGAGTATCGGGTGTCGCACGAAGGCGCGATCGTGCGGGAGCTGGCGGAGTTTTTGGCGATTCCGAATGTGGCCAGCGATGAAGTGAACATTCAGAAGAATGCGGCGCGGCTGGTGGAGATGTTGAAGACGCGCGGGGTTGAGACGGAGTTGTTGCCGATTGCGGGGCGCGGGCCGGTGGTGTTTGGGAAATTGATGACGCCGGGGGCGAAGCGCACGGTGATTTTTTACGCGCACTATGACGGACAGCCGGTGGATGCGGCGGCTTGGACGGATGGGAAGCCGTTCGAACCGGTGTTGCGCGACAACTCGATTGAAGCCGGCGGGAAGCGGATTCCCTTCCCTGATGCGGGCGCAATTGGTGCTTATAAGGATGACTGGCGGATTTATGCGCGGTCGGCTTCGGATGACAAGTCGCCGATCGTGGCAATTTTGGCGGCGATCGACGCGCTGCGGGCGCAGAAGATTCCGCTGGCGGTGAATGTGAAGATGATTTTCGAGGGTGAGGAAGAGGCGGGCTCGACAAATTTAGAAAAGACGTTGCAGGCGCACAAGGATTTGCTTGGCGCGGATTTGCTGCTGACGTGCGATGGGCCGGTGCATCCGTCTGGGCGGCCGCTGATTTTTTTCGGGGCGCGGGGCGACGTCGGGCTCGATGTGACGGTGTATGGGCCGGTGCGGGCGCTTCACAGCGGTCACTATGGGAATTGGGCGCCGAATCCGGCGATGGAATTGTCGCGACTGCTGGCGTCGATGATGGATGCGAATGGGCGCGTGACGATTCCCAGATATTACGACGATGTGGTGCCGCTCAGCCCGCTGGAGAAAGAGTGGCTTGGGAAGATGCCGGATAACGACGCGGAGCTGGCGCGCGAATTGGGAATTGCGAAGCCAGATGGTGGCGGGAAGAAGTTGGTGGAGCTGCTGCAGCAGCCGTCGCTGAATATTCGCGGATTGAACAGCGCCTATGTCGGGACACATGCGCAGAACGTTGTGCCGGATAAGGCAGAGGCCTCGCTCGATGCGCGGCTGGTGAAGGGCGAAGATCCGCGGAAGAAATCGGAGCAGATTGTGGGCTTCATTCGCGGACAGGGATATTTTGTTGTGGATCACGAGCCGACGATGGAGGAGCGGCGGGCGCATGCGTTGATTGCAAAGGTTGTCGATGAAGGCGGATATCGCGCGTCACGGACGGCGATGGATTTGCCGGTGTCGAAGGCGATGATTGCGCTCGTCCAGAACGCGACGGATGGACGCGCGGTGATTGCTCCGGGTTTGGGCGGGAGCGTGCCGATGTACATTTTTGAGGATATTGGGTTGCCGTGGATCGGAACGCCGATCGTGAATTACGACAATCATCAGCACAGTTCGGATGAGAATTTGAGGCTGGGGCACTTCTGGAATGGAGTGGAGATGTACGGGGCGATTTTGGCGGGATTGGATTGGTGAATGCCTGCGCTTTGATTGGTTGCCTGCGCTAAAGAAAGCAGATTCATCGCGCAAAAAAAACGCGCGATGGCGCGGAGTACCTCACTTCGTTCGGAATGACAGTGAAGTTTAGTTTTCTAGTGTTCCGTTAGAGCGAGAGGAAATTTTGGAGGAGTTGTTTGCCGCTGGTGGTGAGGACGGATTCGGGGTGGAACTGGACGCCTTCGAGTTTGGCGCGGCGGTGGCGGACGCCCATGATGATGCCGTCTTCGGTTTCGGCGGTGATGGTGAGTTCGCGTGGGAGAGATTTGCGGTCGATGATGAACGAGTGATAGCGCGTGGCGGTGAAAGGGTCGGAGAGTTTGCGGAAGACGCCTTTTGCGTCGTGATGGACGGAGCTGGTTTTGCCGTGGAAGAGTTTGGGCGCGCGAATGATTTTCCCGCCGAATGCGGCGCCGATGGCTTGATGGCCGAGACACACACCTAAGATTGGAAATTTTCCCGTGAGGCGCTGGACGAGTTCGACGGAGATGCCGGCTTCTTTGGGTGTGCACGGGCCGGGGGAGATGACGATGCGTTCGGGCTTGCGGCGGACGATTTCGTCTACCGTGATTTTGTCGTTGCGGTGGACTTCGACGTCGCAACCAAGTTCGCCGAGATATTGGGCGAGGTTGTAGGTGAAGGAGTCGTAGTTGTCGAGGAGGAGGATCATTGCGATACCGTCGTCAGCCTTATTTTCGCACGTTTTGACGCGCGGCGTTTTCCAGGGCGGTTAGGAGGGCGCGGGATTTGTTTACGGATTCCTGATATTCGCCGGCCGGGGTGGAGTCGGCGACGATGCCGCCGCCGGCTTGGATGTGGGCGACGCCGTTTTTGACGACCATGGTGCGGAGGGCGATGCAGGAGTCGAGATTGCCGGCGAAATCGAGATAGAGGACGCCGCCGGCGTAAATGCCGCGGCGGGTGCGCTCGACCTCTTCGATGATTTCCATGGCGCGAACTTTTGGAGCGCCGGAGACGGTGCCCGCCGGGAAGCACGCCATCAATGCGTCGAAGCAATCGACGTCTTTGCGAAGGCGGCCGCGGAGCGTCGAGACGATGTGCATGACGTGGGAGAAACGCTCGACGGTCATGAGTGACTCGACCTTGACGCTGCCGTATTCGCAGACGCGGCCAAGATCGTTGCGCCCGAGATCGACGAGCATGATGTGTTCGGCGCGCTCTTTTTCGCTGGCGAGCAACTGCTTTTCGTTGCGCTGGTCTTCGGCTTCGTCTTTGCCGCGCGGGAGCGTGCCTGCGATCGGGCGATAGAAAACGTCGCGGCCCTGGACTTTGACGAGCATTTCGGGCGAGCTGCCGACGACGGATACGTCGTGGAGTTGCAAGTAGAAAAGATACGGCGACGGATTGACGGCGCGCAGTTCGCGATAAATGTCGAAGGGATGCGCTTTTGTTTTTGCGGAGAAGCGCTGGCTGACGACGACCTGAAAAATATCGCCGGCGCGGATGTATTCCTTGCACTTCTTTACGGCCTTCAGGTATTCGGCGCGGCGGAAATTGGATTTGACGTTGAGCGGGCTGCGCTTAGAGCGCGAGACTTCGCCGCGCGGCTTTTCGGCTTCGACGGGTTGCTCGAGCTGCTTGCGCGTTTCTTTGATGGCACGGACGGCTGCGTCGTATTTTTTGCGCAGGTTGCCTTCGCCGCCGGTGTAGACGTTGCGAACGATCCAGAGGCGATGCTGCACGTGATCGAAGGCGATGATGCCGTGATAGAAGGTCAGCACGGCGTCGAAAAGGCCGATGTCGTCGCGCAGGCGTGATGGGATGCGTTCGACGAGGCGCACCATGTCGTAAGAAAAATAGCCGATGGCGCCGGCGACGAGCGGCGGCAAGCCGGGAACGCGGACCGGATGGAATTTCTCCATTCGGCTGCGAAGGAAGGCCACGGGATTTTTTTCTTCCCAGACGACGCGCTCGCGGCCTTCAAGTACGCAAGCGCCGGAAGCGTAGCGAAAGACTTCTTCGGGATTTGCGCCGGCGAACGTGTAGCGGGCGATTTTTTCGCCGCCTTCCACGCTCTCGAGCAGGAAAGAGTAGCGCGCTCCTTGGGCGATGCGGAGATATGCGCTGACAGGCGTGAGCAGGTCGGCGGGGAGAACGTCGTAGACCGGGATCAGATTGCCCTGCTTGGCGAGACGCTGGAATTCTTTGAAGTCGGGCTGAATCATCGCTGGCTCTTTTGTGCGGATGCTTTTGTTTTGCCGGACGATGCGGCGTGCGCGCTCGAGCTTTCGCTTCGTAGGGCTTTCAAGATTGAGCGGCGCATGACGGATTCGGGTGCGCGCTGTTTCGTCCACAATTCCCACTGAGCGATTCCCTGCGCGAGAAACATTTCGACGCCACTCACTGTGTGAATTCCCTTTTTGGCTGCGATTTGCAGCAACTGCGTGCGTTCGGGACGATAGATGAGGTCCATGACGATGCGACAGTTTAGCTCTTCAGCGGCGAGAGGAGAAATTTTGGAGTGAGGGTGCATGCCGACGGGCGTGGTGTTGAGGATGGCGTCGAATTTTTCGGAGCGCAGGGCAAAGCGGGGAACGGCTTCGCCGCCGACGGCGCGGGCGAGTTCGAGAGCTTGCTGCTCGCGGCGAGCGCAGATCGCGACTTGAGCGCCGGCTCTGGCGAGGGCGACGGCAGCGGCGCGGGCGGAACCTCCGGCGCCGAAGAGGAGGACGCGGCTCTTGGAAAGGTGGAGTTTTTTTTCCAACGAGCGGAGGACGCCGACGTAATCGGTGTTCGAACCGGCGAGTGACCCGTCGGAGCGGACGACAACGGTGTTGACGGCGCCGATGTCGGCGGCGAGGTCGTCGCAGGCATCGAGGTGCTTGAGGATTTTTTGTTTGTGCGGGATGGTGACGCTGAAGCCGCGAATGCCGAAGTCGGGAATGGCTTTGAGGAAATCGGACAAACTGTGGACGAGGAATGGGAGATAGACCGCGTTGATTTTTTTGGCTGCGAAGGCGGAGTTGTGGAGGAGCGGGGAGAGCGAATGGCCGATAGGATTGCCGATCACGCCGTAGACGCGGGTGCTGCGATTGAGTTGATGGGCGCGATAGAGATGTTTGAGGTCGTGGAGGCTAACCTGGCCGGGAGCGGTGGCTGCACCGACGGGGGCGTATTCGAGAGCGCTGCCGTGCTTGAGGGCAAGGATGCGGGCGGGTAAGCCGATTTCACCCATCGGGACGGCGATGCAATCTTTTGAGCCTTCGGCCCATTTGAGGAGGCGGACGCTGTCAGCGATGTTGCGCGAGAGAGCGGCGATCTTGATGGTGTCGACTTCGCCGCGCGGAGGCATGCGGAAAGAGCGCCCGATGTCGGGAGTACGTTCGAAATCGTGGATGGAGAGCATGATCCGGCCGGGGACGGCATAGCCGCGAGCGGACTTATTTGGTAACTCGCGGAGCGTTTCGATCTCGATGTCGCACCACTGGCAGCCGGCCTCGCGGGCCTGGATGAGCCAATATAATTGACCCTGGATGTCGCCGGAGAACTCGCCGGCAGCCCCTTTGCGACGGCAAGTGGCTAAGAATGTGGCGTTTGCGGGTCGATGAGTCTTCAACCAAGTGAGAAGCTTTGACCGTTCGTTGTCGGAAGACAGCCAGTCGAGGCGGAGCTCGACGGTGGGGGTTTCCTTCAGGGCCGCGCGAATGGCTGCCGACATCGCAGCGGCCGTCGAAGCGGCGACCACGCCACAAATGCTGCCAGCGCCACGACCGAGACGGGCCATGCCTGAAACTCCCTCATCCGACTGAAATTAAGACACTTATAACCAAATCGACCCTTCGACGTACGGGCGAACGGCCAGTATCTAGAGTGTAAAGCAGTCTCGCCCAATTTGTTGACGCTGTTGGGGGCGCTTGTTAATTTCGATGGGCAGGTCCCCGCACGGCCCCAAGGGCGTGTGTCGTCGAAGGAGCATCTGATGCGCGCGAAATTAGCTGCGTTTTGTGTCTCGATCCTGGCCAGCGCGGGTGTTTGCGCGGCCCAGACCCCGGCAGACACGAATCCGAACAGTCAAGTGGGCTACTCGAAGATCTATTGCTCCGGGTTCGTGAGCGACCCGAAGGTTCCGGACGATATCCGGGTCATTTCGGGGGAGCAGTCGAACTACAAGATTGTTTTCTCACGCGGCGACTATGTATATATGAACCGCGGGCAGCAGCAGGGTGTGAAGATCGGCGACGTGTATTCGATCGTCCGACCCGACAAGGATCCCACCAACGAGTGGTTCGTCGGTCAGGAAAAAGCCGCGAAACGAATGGGAATTCTGTATCGCGATCTGGGACAGATTCGCGTCGTCAATGTACAGGCGGAGACTTCAACGGCCGAAGTTTTGTTCTCGTGCGATTACATGCAGCGCGGAGACGTGGCTCGGCCCTTCGCTGAGCGCCCGACGCCGCCGTATAAGGACGCAGCGAAGTTCGACATTTTTGCTCCGGTGAGCGGCAAACCGGTGGGCACGGTGGTGACCGGAAACGATTGGCACCAGGTGCTGGCCGCCGGAATCACCACGTATGTGAACATAGGCGCTTCGAAGGGCGTTAAGGTCGGCGACTACGTTCGCTTCTTCCGCTATCAGACGTCGAAGGATGATCTTACGGCCAAGGCAGGCGAGCCGGATACGCAATACAAAGTGCTTGGCTTCGGCAGCGCGCCGAAGAAGTACGCCGGAAAAGACCTGCCACGCGAGGTTCTTGGCGAAGGCATCGTTCTCAACGTGACGAAGGATGCGGCCACCGTTTTCGTTACCTACGAACGCGAAGAGGGGTACACGGGAGATTTCGCGGAACTCGAATAGATTCCAGCAGGCGAATCAAACTAACGAAGGTTTTTCGGACCCGCGCGATGAAACGTCGCGCGGGTTTTTGTTTTGCGCGGCGGTGTGGTTCCGAACACCCGCGCCGACGGTTTCGGGTTCGGCTGCCGATTCAGCGTCGGAGAACACGTCGCAGGTGAAGCCAAGGATTTGTGTTCTGGCGTCGCGCCAGGCGTCGCGCAGAAGATGGGCTTTGCGGCAGGTTTCGCTTAGAAATTTTTCGCGATCGAGATTGTGCTCGACGGCGACCTGCGGGAGCAGGAGCCCGCGGCGCTCACCCGAAGAAACAATCAAGCCGTGGCGCCCGATTTCGATGGCGTTGATGTCAATGCGCTCGGGCTGAGATAGCAGCGAAATTTCGATTTGCAGCTGGCTCAAATCGGCGACGCGCATTGGAGCGAAGCGCGGATCCTGCAAAGCTGCACCCGCCGCGCAGCGGGCGACACTGTCGCCGATCGACGTGTCAGCTTCCACGACGCCGATGCAGCCGCGGAGGTGGCCATTGTGGCGCAGCGTGACGAATACACCGCGGCGCTCGGCGAAGATCCCGACGGTCGGCACGTGCTCCGGCAAACGTCCTAACGTGACGGCCTCGACCACAACTTGACGGGCAAATTTTAAAATTGCGTGACGGTCGGCTTCAGAGGGGAACGGCATCGCCTGTTTTCTCGTGTCCTTCCAGCATTCGAAGTTTACGGCGTTGCTTGATGCGATCGTCGAGCTGTCCCCAAAAGCGCAGGAAATATTGCGCGGCGGAGATGAGTGCGCTTGCGACAACCAACCAGAGCAACAACAGGGCGAGACCTTTGAGGGCAGGGTGGCCGGCGGCGGCGATCAGCACAGCTACAGCACAGACCTGCAGCACCATCTTCGTTTTCCCCATGGTGTTGGCGGCGATGGTCATTCCTTCGGCGGATGCGATCGTGCGCAAACCCTGCACGGTGAATTCGCGGCCGATGATGATCACAACCATCCAGGCGGGTACGAGGTGCATATCAACGAGAGCGATAAACGCGGCGGAGATCAGAAGTTTGTCAGCGATGGGGTCGAGCAGGATGCCAAGGCGCGTGACCTGAAGGCGGCGGCGCGCGAAATAGCCATCGGCCCAGTCGGTGGCCGCGGCCATCAGAAGTACGACCACACCCCAGACTTCGAAACGTACCGGGTAACCCCAAAAATCTACGTTCGGGCTGCGTGTTAAGAGAATGACAATGAGGACTGGGACGAAAAAGATGCGAAGCAGCGTCAGTCCATTCGGCAGGTTCATATGAGCTCAACGCGGGCGGTGTCCGTCCCGTCCCGTGCGGCGGTCTGTATCTCGTGTAGCCGAAGCCGCCTTCAATCACCGATTCAGAGCCGGAAGCTCACTATAGACTCCGGCCATGCGGGCGTCAACGTTACCCAGAGGCGCGGGAAACCAGAGTGCAACACCGCGGCCCAATATGAGAAGAGTACCTTTGAGGTTAACGCGTCAAGCGAAAAAACGTACAAGCGGGAATACTCTTTCGTAACACGGGGCAGTGCCATCTGTGCAAATGTTTCGATGACGATTCAAATGTTACGGCAGTGCTACGAAGCTCCATGGAGCGCCAGCGACGTATTAAGTCTTCTCTAAATCAATATTTTATGGAGAGCACTGGGATCAAACCGGGTTGCGCTATATGACGCGCCGCGCCGCAAGTCAATTCGAGCGCTTTCTGTTTCCACAATGTTTTCCACAGGAAGTGGCGGGTTCGCCCGATTTTAGCCTGACCACGGAAAGGCCCGTGTTTGGCCGCGATATTGAACATTCCAATGCGGTTTTACTCGAACGTCACTAGCGATACCAAATCGGTCCGCTTCACAAAGCGCGCACAGCGGATGGCCCTCGCATGAGTCTTACTGGCAAAAAGAAAATAGCGCTCAGGAGTGCCAGTACGCCCCCCACTGCGATTCCGACAATTCGAAATGGGAGCAGAATCAGCCACACGAAGGGATATGCGATTAACGCCAGCAAAGCCAGCGGCCAGCAGAGAATAAACAGGATGATCCAAATTAGGAACGCAGCCATGGTCAGACCCTCCACTATCTATTACGCAGAACGGGGCGCCGGAGTTCCACCGACCGAGTACTGGTTCAGCCGCAGGCGGCGCGCGATCGATTCCGGGACTTCGGCGACCATTCGTATATGGGAATCTTCGACGACGGAGTGCAGCACTTTGCCCATCGCGTGAATCAGTGCGAGCGTGCGCCCTTCGGTCATCGGCATTCGAAGTGACAGCGTGACAACCGGATCGATCGGCAAAGCGGCATCGACGCGGCGAAGCAACTCCTCGATTCCCTTTCCGTTTTTCGCCGAGACCAGTACCGGTCCCGAATCGCCGGAGCGGGCCACACTGGATTCGAGCGTCTCTTTCAGCAGTGGCGACAAGAGGTCGGTCTTGTTGAGAACGCGAATGATCGGCCGGCCGTTGACGCCGAGCTCGCCCAATATTTTGTCAACCTCTTCATCGAGTTCGTCGTGATGGGGATTCGAAACATCGCTGACGTGCAGGATAACCGCGGCTTCTTGAACTTCTTCGAGCGTCGCGCGGAACGCCGTCAGCAGTCCCTTTGGAAGATCGCGGATGAATCCCACGGTATCGGAAACGAGGACGCGCCGATTGGACGGAAGTCGAACCGCGCGAATCGTGGGATCGAGCGTCGCGAACATCCGCGAGGAAACCAGCACCTCGGCATGACTGAGCGCGTTGAAGAGCGTCGATTTGCCCGCATTGGTGTAGCCGACCAGCGCGACCGTGCCGAGCGGAACAGCATTGCGCGCGTCACGACGCAGCGACCGCTGCTTGCGCACTTCGTCGATCGCCTTTTTAATTTTGGAGATGCGATCGCGAATACGGCGACGGTCGGTTTCGAGTTTCTTTTCGCCTGGGCCACGGACACCGATGCGGCCAGCGCCGCCGCCCGCGCCACCTCCTCCGCCGCCACCGCTCTTGCCTCCGAGGCGCGACATCGCTGTGCCTTTTCCGCTTAGGCGCGGCAGCATGTAATCGAGCTGCGCGAGTTCGACTTGAAGTTGCCCTTCCCGGCTGCGCGCATGTTTCGCAAAAATATCGAGAATGAGCTGCGTGCGATCGATGACGCGGCACTCGGTGATCTCTTCTATGTTTCGCTGCTGCGTGGGCGAGAGGTTGCCGTCGAAAATGATGAGGCCCGCTTTGTGCGCGGTCGCTTCGGCGCGGATTTCATCGAGTTTGCCGCGGCCGACGAGGGTGGCGGAATCGGCGGAGTCGCGCACCTGATGAATCGTGGTGGCAACCTCGGCGCCCGCGCTGCGCGCCAGTTCGACCAGCTCGTCGAGCGACTCCTGGCCCAACTCGGCAAGCATGTGCGCAGGGATGCGCTTCGCGCGCTTGAATGTTACGCCAACCAACAAAACGCGTTCTGAGGCTGCAGTGGATTGAGGAGTCTTCATCGGTCAGCTGGCGGGAGCATCGGTTCTTGCGATCCTGGCGATGGTTGCCGGAGCTTCGCAAATCTTCCTTCAGCGGGGATTATACGCTCAGGAGCCGTACGCCGCGAGCGCAGACCGGCCACACATCGGCATCGGTGGGGAATCGAGCCAATCGATTCAGTCATTCGACGATCGCGTGACGCATTCGAGCGCGTCCGCTTGAACTTTCGTTGAATCGCCGAATCCCTCAAGCCATTGCACGTTGGCCTCTCGACGAAACCACGTGAGCTGGCGCTTCGCGTAGCGGCGCGTCGATTGCTGAATCGCAGCCTTCGCGTCGGCTATTTTCATTTCATCGCGCGCAACCGCACGCAGCTCCCGGTAGCCGATGAAATCGAATGGCTTCGCTTGATCGGTCAGGCCGCTATTCATCAACGTGCGCACTTCGTCGAGCCAGCCGTGCGCCAGCATCGAATCCGTTCTCCCATGAATTCGTTCGTAAAGCTCTTCTCTCGGCGGCTGGAGGCCAATCTTGATGGGACGCCATCCTTCGAGCGGCGCACGCCCTTCGCGATAGACCTGCGTCAGCGGGCGCTTGGTGAGCAAACAGACTTCGATGGCGCGAATCAGTTTCTGTTCGTCGGCGGGTGCTATTTTGGTCGCCGCGTCAGGATCGAGCCGGCGCAACACGCGGTGCAAATATCCGGCAGGATGCCGGTCGCGATTCGCTCGCAAGCGGTCGCGCAGTTCTTCGGAGCGCTGCGGAACGTCGGCCAACCCCTCGAGCAACGCTCGCAGATAGAGCCCGGTGCCGACCGTCAAAATCGGAACGCGCCCGCGGCGCCGCAAATCGTCGAGCACCGCGATCGCCGCCTCGCGATAACCACCGGCAGTCGCAGCTTCGTGTGGTTCAAGAACATCGATCACGTGGTGCGGAACTCCGCGTCGCTCGTCCAGAGACGGCTTCGCCGTACCGATGTCAAAGCCTTTGTAGAGCTGCGTCGAATCACACGCGACGACCTCGCCGCCGATTCGCTCGGCGAGCCAAACTCCCAGCGTGGATTTACCGGAAGCCGTTGGACCCAAAATCACAATCAGCGGCGCGAGCGATTTGTCGATTGTCATCGAAAGTTTATGGAAACAAAAGATGGCGGGCGCGCACGAACAGAAAAATCAGCACAAACAAAGCAAGAATCAAGCTGCCGAGAATCTGTTGACGTGCAATTTTCACAATCAGGCCAACCTGCGCAGCTATTGAATGGAGCCCGGCTGGATATTGTAGAAGTATGTGAAGCGTAGCTCAATGTAAGGGCCGCTGAATGCCGACGGCAACGGTTCGAAGGGAGTCGAGGACCGAATCGACGAAATCGCGGCTCGATCGAGCGGCTCTTTGCCTGACCCAGAGATGCGCACCGGCTCACCATCCGGCACCACGCCATTTCTCATGATGCGGAATTGCAATGCGACAACGCCTTTATCACCAAGCCTCACCGACTCCGGCATCACCGCGAACCAGTTTTGCCTCACGATGATGTAAACCCGGCGCAAGTAGTCATTGAAGTCCACGCCCTGGGTGGGCGTGAGCATTTCGATCGGACCGAGACCCGGCCCATGCCCGCCTCCAGAACTCGGACCGCCGGGAAGCTGCTGGCCGCCTCCGTTATAGGTCGGCGCATTCATCTTTGAAGATTCGCGGATCGAATCGTGAAGTGAACTGCCGAGCGAGCTTTTCGGAAGCAGCAAAGCGTCTTTTGACGGTTCCTGCTGCGGTGTTTCGAGTTTTATCGGCTGCTTCGGTGCATCCTGTTTCGCAGCGGAATCGTCCTGCACCTTGGGCGGGGCTTGTTGTGGCTGCGGGGTAGGCGCGCTCGGCAAATCCCTCGGTTTCTCAGGTTGCTTTGGCGGAGGCGTCGGAGTCGGCACCGCTTCCGACTTTGGCACCGGCGGCGCAACACGACGCAGCACCTTGGGATCGACGTGTACGGCCGGCGGCCGCGGCCGCGCTTTCAATTCATCGAGCGCGCCCGGCGGCAACAAAATCGTCATCTGGCGGCGCGCCAGTTCGTTTTCCTCTGGTGTCGGCGCATGGGAAGGAAAGATCTTCGGCTCGAAAAGCAAAAAGAGGATGAAGAGCGCGTGCGCCGCAAACGACACGATCGACTTGATCAGCTCGGCGCGATCCTTCTCAGGCGTTTCTTTGTTGAGAAGGTTGACCTCGCCGGTCATGAAGATGTCGGTTTCGACGAGATCGGTCGGGATGTTGTGGATCTGCTCGAGGATCTCTGGCGGCGCAGCGCCCTGCGGGACGATGACGCGTTCGTCGAGATCGGTCGGCTGAAGGGGAAGGTGTTCTCTTTCCTCGCGAACGAACTCGGATGGTTTTACGTCGCGAGGCACGACGACGCGCGCGGCGATCGATTCCAGCGGCAACGACGTCGGAATCGTGCTCTTGCCATCGAGATAGACGATGGGCAGCGTCGAGGGCACGAGTTTGCGATCGTCCAACGTGGTGGGGCGCCGCCGCGTCGATGCGGCGTCCACGGCGGGTAGCTGCGCACCCATAGGAACGAGGAGTCTGGGGATCATTCGTCTATTTTCTGAGCGGCGGCAAAGGCTAGCAGTTGGACGCGCTCTCCGTGTTCCTGGATGCTTGTCATGACGCGTTGCGCCAAATCGAGCGCGGCGCGGCCGGCGCGGCCTCCGGTGCGAGGTTCGCGGCGGGTGCGCACGCAGTCGAGGAACTCTTCGAGTTCAGCGTGCAGCGGTTCGACGGCGGGCGCGTTTAATTTTTCGAATGCGAATTCGGGCTGTGGACCCGGCTTTTTGACGGAAACGCGCAATGCGTCGCGGCGCGCGTAATCGAGCGACACATATTCGTGTTGCTGGAAGAATCGCACCTTGCGGACGCGTTCGGTCGAGACTCGGCTGGCTGTAATATTCGCGACAGCGCCGCCAGCGAATTCAAGGCGCGCGTGGGCGATATCAACTTTGTCGGTGAGCACCGGAATGCCGACCGCTTTCACTTCGGTGACGGGTTCTCTGACGAGCGTGAGCAGAATGTCGAGGTCGTGAATCATCAGGTCATAGATCACGTCGACGTCGAGGCTGCGCGGAGTAAAGACGCCGAGGCGATGGACTTCGAAAAACAGCGGCCGGTTGAGAATCGGCTCGACCGCGATCACCGCGGGATTGAAGCGTTCGACGTGGCCGACTTGCAGTACGCGCGAGAATTTCTTGGCGGCGGCGAGGAGCGCATCGGCTTCTTCAAGATTGCTCGCCATCGGTTTTTCGACGAGCACATCGAGGCCGAGTTCCATGAGCCGGCAGCCGACGCTGGCGTGATCGATCGTCGGAACCGCGACGCTCGCGGCATCGGCCTGGCCGCGTAGATCTTCGAGCGAGGCAAAAGCTTTGGTCTGAAATTCCGCGGCAATCTGATTCGCTCGATCCGAATTTTTGTCGTAAATTCCGGCGAGTTCCGCAGTGGGAAGTTCGCGATAAACGCGCGCGTGATTGCGGCCGAATTCGCCGGCACCGACGACGGCCACACGAATCCTGTTGTTGTTTGCAGCCACCACGTTCATTGCTTCTTTATTCCCCCGGAAGCAGGCCCCGGTTCCGCTGCCGAACGACCACCAGAACCCGGTTTCGTGCCATTTGTTGCATCGGATGTGGATGGAAACGCCTGAATCGCGATTCCCGCCGCGTCGGCCTCTGCCAATAGTTTGTCTTTGTCGAACAGCAAGGTGCGCCCGGCGTCAATTGCCAAAGCCGTAGCGCGGGCATTCTTCATCTGTTCGATGGTGGGCAAGCCGACCACGGGTACATCGAAGCGCATGTCCTGATTGGGTTTAGCGACTTTCACGACAACCAGAGGTTTGCCCTCCACGATTCGCGCGGCGCGGGCAATCGTTTCGTCGGTGCCCTCCATCGCTTCGACGGCGACGCAGGCGCGGTCGGAGATCACGACAGTTTGGCCGATGTCCATTGCGGAGACTTGGCGGGCGACACCCAAGCCGTAGGCGATGTCGGCGGCTTCTCGCTCGTCGGGTGCACGGCGGGTGAGGACGCCGGCTTCGGGAAGCAACGGCTTCAGAAAATGCGTGGAATCGACCAGATGAATGCCTTCGTCTTCGAATACTTTCGCGACAGCACCGATGAGCGAGTCCGTGTTTTTCCGCGATAGCGAGAACAGCAATTTCGCCAGTTTCCAGTCGGGCCGGATCGTGCTGAAAATTTTGTTATGCTTCACCTGACCGGCCATCACCGCCTGCGTCACGCCTTCGCGATGCATCAGGTCGATGGCTTTGCTGAGCTCGCCGAGGCTCACCCAGTGAAGCCGTTTCGCGGAGTTGGCTAGTTCTTGCGAGGCTTCTTCTTTCAGCGCGATCACCGCCATGTCGATGCCTTGGCTGCGCGCGCCTTCAAGCACGAGAAATGGAAAGCGGCCGTTGCCCGCGATCAGTCCCCATCCTGTTGTGGCTGCGTCAGTCATGAGTTAGAACGGCGTCGTGGTTCTTTCTTGCGGCACTTTCTTGCGTCACTTCACGATTCCGCGTTCGGACGTCTCGACGAATCGAATCAACTCCGCGACGTCTTCCGAGTCGCCCAACGTGGCGCGCATCTCGCTCAGCGCCTGCTTGGTGTTCAGTTTCGAACGCAACAGCAACTTGTACGCACGCGTCAGTGCGCGCTGGCGCTCTTCGGAAAAGCCTTTGCGTTGGAGGCCGATTTTGTTGATGCCGAAGCACACGGTTTCGCGTTCGGTGACGACGAGCGAAAACGGTGGCACGTCCTGCGTGATCACAGTAGATGCGCCAATATAGGAGTATCGGCCGACGCGGCAAAATTGATGCACCGGCGACGCGAATCCAATCGTCGTGAAATCTTCGACGGTCACGTGTCCCGCGAGCGTCGCGGAGTTCACGAACAGATTGCCGTCACCCACAACACTGTCGTGTCCGACGTGCGACGACGCGAGAAATAGATTGCGACTCCCGATGACTGTCTTACCGCCGCCTTTGACCGTGCCGCGATTCGCCGTCACATATTCGCGAAACGTATTGCCGTCGCCGACGATCAATTCGACATGTTCACCGCGAAAGCCCAAATCCTGCGGATCGCCGCCAATCGCGCTGAACGGATGAAAAACGTTATCGCGCCCGATTTTCGAGGGACCAGTGACCACTGCGTGCGAATGCAATACGCATCCGTCGCCCAGTTCGACACCGTCGCCGACCACCGCGTACGGCCCGATCTGCACGCCAGAGCCAAGTTTCGCGGTCGGCGCAACCGATGCCTGCACGTGAATATGCGCGACGCTCATGCTTTCGACGGTTCCGCCTTAGTCTGTTCCGCCGTGGCGTGTTCCGGCGTAGATCGTGCCGGCGCCTTCGGTTCTTCCGCGCTCGACTTCGCTTCCGCCGCCACCGGTTCGCGATCGACCATCTTGCACATCAGCGTGGCTTCCGCGCACAAATTGCCGTCCACCGTCGCGCGCGCTTCCAGCTTCGCGAAATCGCCGCCGCGCCAGTGCAACACTTTGACCTCAAGCTTTAACTGGTCTCCCGGCACGACCGGTCGCCGGAATCGCGCCTTATCCACCGCGACGAAATACAAGAGCTTGCTCTCGCGCTCCGGAATCTCCAGCAGCAACAACAATCCGCCCGTCTGCGCCATCGCTTCGATGATCAGCACGCCCGGCATAATCGGCTTGCCGGGAAAATGCCCCTGAAAAAAGTACTCGTTGATCGTCACGTTTTTCACGCCGACGATGCTCTTGAGCCGCTCCATCTCCAAAATCCCGTCGATCATCAGAAACGGATAGCGATGCGGCAACAGTTTCTGAATTTCGTTCACGTCCAAAATCATCCTGCGCTCCCCATCGCGCCACACGTGGCCTACCGCTGCCCAGTGACGCCGCTTTGTACCCGGCAAACTTACTATTATATGCGAAGCGGCGCATTGGCAGCACTCCCGCGCGAAGGATGTCGCGGGAATTAACCCTGAGCCACGCCTTCCGCGATGCCCGTTGCACGCAATGAATCGACGTCTATCAGCGGATCGCGTTCGGCGGAGACTCGTTTAATTCTTCGCTACTCTTAGCCGCCTGTGCACCGTTGCCGCGCCTCGTGGCCGCTGTTACGATGGCGCGCCCATGGCCGACACACCTCTCCCCAGACTCCTGCTCCAACACTTAACACCACGCCTCCCTGAAATGTTGTCGTTGTTGCGGCAATTTGTAGTCGCCGAGTCGCCCAGCTTCGAAAAAGCGCCGATGGACCGCTGCTGCGCGGTTATCGCCAAAGCTTGGCGCCAACTAAGCGGCGCGGGCATCGAGCGAATCGCGCAAAAATCCACCGCCCAAAATCAACGCGGCGATCACCTGCGCATCACCTGGACACCGGCAAAATCTCGCCCCACGGCTCAGCTTTTGGTCCTCGGCCATTACGACACGGTCTACTCGAGCGGCACGCTGCGCAAAATGCCCTTCCGCATCTCCGCCGGCAAAGCCTACGGCCCCGGCACATTCGACATGAAAGCCGGCATCGTCCAGGCGCTTTTCGCCGCGCAAGCTTTGCAGACTTTCCCCGTCGGCGAACAACCGCGCAAACGCATCGTCTTCCTTTGGACATCCGACGAAGAAATCGGCAGCGAATCCTCGCGCAAACTGATCGAGACCGAAGCCCGCCGCAGCGACGCCGTCTTCGTGCTCGAGCCGTCCTACGGCCCCCGCGGCGCGCTCAAGACCCAGCGCAAAGGCGTCGGCGAAGCCGAACTCGTCGTCCATGGCCGCGCCTCGCACGCGGGACTCGCGCCCCAGGACGGCATCAACGCGATCCACGAAATCTCGCGCCAGATCGCCCGCCTCGAATCCTGGAACGACCTAAGTCGCGGCGTCACGATTAGCGCCGGAACGATCGAAGGCGGCACGCGCACCAACGTCATCCCCGAATTCGCGCGCGTTCAGCTCGATCTTCGCGCCGCTACCATCGCCGACATGCGCAAACTCGAACGCCGCCTCCACTCGCTGCGCCCCGAACTCAAGGGCGCGCACCTCGAAATCTCCGGCGGCTTCAGCCGCGCCCCGCTCGAACGCAAAATGAGTGCAGCTCTCTTCACTCGCGCAAAAGCACGCGCATCTGAAATTGGTTTTTCGCTAGAAGAATGCGCCGTCGGCGGTGGCTCCGACGGAAACTACACCGCCGCCGTCGGAATCCCCACTCTCGACGGCCTCGGCGCCGTAGGAGACGGCGCCCACTCCACTCACGAACACATCATCACCAAAACGATGCCCCAACGCGCCGCCCTGCTCGCCGCTTTACTGCGCTCCGTCTAGTCAAATTCGACCTGTGACGTCCCGTCTCTGTCGTGGAGTCACGACCGGAAGTTGGGTGCCGCACCCTCAGCTTTTAGAGGGTGCGGGTTTAGATTAAACCCCGCCACAATCTTCACGACGGCGGCGATCCACGCGCGTAAACCCACGCCAGCCGCGTCGTCAACGCGAACTACATATACGTCTTCCGCAAATAACCAACCGTCTCTTTTTCCAACTCGTCGTAGTTCAAGTGCAGCACTTCCTGGATCGCCGTCTCCGTCGAATTCCCCTCCGCGATTAAATTCAAAATCCTCTCCACGTCCCCCATCCCATCCGTCTGCACGATGTACTCGATATTCGCCAGCGCCCACGCGTACGCATAACTCGCCACCGACGTCGGCAATTGCATCCACGATTTCTCCATCTCCCCCAGCGGCAGCGCCTGCTTCTCGTCATACACCTGCACCAACACCGCCGCATTCTCGCGACTCCGCTGCCCTTCCACCCACTGCGCGATCCCTTCGTGCACCCAAATCGGCGCCAGACTATGCGTCTTCTGCTGCACAAAACTGTGCGTCAACTCATGCTTCAAAATCCGCGACAAATCCGGCGTCAAGCTCGTCAGCCCCTGCACCGGCACGCGAATCCGCCCATCGTTCAGCGCGCCCACCCAACTCGGCGCCCGCGTAATGTCGGCAAACGCCTGCTGCGTATACAGCACCACGCCAATCGAATCCGGCGGCGTGTAATTTAGCTCCGACTCAATCGCTCCAAAATGCGTCTCCAGCGCCCGCAAAATCTCGCGCGCCAACTCCGGCTCCGAATTCCCATCGTAGTGCAGCGTGAAATGGCTACTCTCGTTTTCGCGATAACTCTGCTCTTCCCGCCGATCGCGCTCCGCCTTCATCAGCGCCGCCTGCACTTCCGGATCGGGACCAATCGCCAGCGCGCGCTTCCACTCCGCAACAGCCTGATCGAGCTTCACCATCCCGTAGTACGCCCAACCCTCGAGCTTCGCGACCTCCGGATCATCCGGCGCCACGCGCCGCGCCCGCTCCAGATACTCCAGCGACGCCTTGTACTCGCTCCTCTTCAAATGCAAATACGCGACGTTCATCAATATCATCGGATCGTCGGGCACATAGTTCAGCGCCGATCGCTCGTCGCTCAGCGCATGCTCCATATCGCCGTGCGCCAATTCGAATTGCGACGCCGCATGCAACGCCCGCGCCGCCCGCGCATTCGCCTTCGCGCCTCCCGATCGCGCCTCACCCTCGACGTGCGACAAATAGTTTCGATCGATCGTCCCGTCGTGCACCGTAGCGTTTTCCACTTCCGCGTCCGATTCGAACGCCGGCGGCGCAATCGCCAGCCCAGCCGCGTTCGCTGCCGGCGAATCCGGAATCACCCCCGCCGGTCCCCGCTCGATGTGATCGACAATCGACTTCGGCAAACTCAGCTGCCCCGCCGCCGTTTCGTACCGAATCTTGTCGCCATCCTCCACCACACTCAGCGCCACAATCCGCCGGCCATTCTTCAGCACAATCGTGTCAGCTCGCCCGTCCATCGCCAGCACCGAACCAAGCGCAGCCACACCCGCCGCCACTCGCAAGAGCGCGCACACCCACCCGCGATTCCCCGAGACGATTCCACGCCACCGTACGTCCAAACGCCCATGCATCCCTCAATTTTAGGCCCCCGCCTACCTGTCCCTCAGGACGCCTTGTTTCCCCATGCCGAAAGTGCCTACACTCTGCGTATGTGGCCAGGGATGGCCTTTTCGTTCCTCGCGCTCTGCTTGTTCCTGATGCCCTACTCGGCATCGGCAGCCACATCCGCGCCCACCGCCGAAGACTCCCCCCGCGCGACCTATGACACGTTAAATTCTCTCCGCGTCAATCCCGCTGCCGTTTACGACATCACCGCCTCCGATCGCATCGAACTTCGCCGCGGCGACGGCCACTTCACTTTCGATCTCGGCAAACTCGCATTTTTCACCGCATTCAAAGGCCAGGTAACCGGCGTCGTCTTCTCCGGCCGCGGGCACGTCGTCGCCGCTCCACGCGACCCGATCGAAAAGCAGCAGATGGCCCGCTTCCTCGGCGCGCCCGTTCTCGACGAATCCTTCTCCGACGTCTACCTCCGCTTCACCGACGACACCGCCGCCGAACTCCTCCGCGAACTCAGCTCCGCCGGCGTTCAGCCGATTCAAGACACCGAGTTCGCTGTCCGCTGGGATCCCATCACCACGCAAGTCAATCCCCCGCAGTCGCTTCGAATTCTCTTCAGCATGGTGTCGCGCTCACGCCGAGCCGTTTTTCTACGCCGCAGTCGAAGGCAACACCCGCGGCCCCTTCGATCTGATGGTTGACCCGGCGCGCTACGAATCCGCCATGATCGGCCAGCCGAAAAAAGTGGGAGCCGAAGGCTTCTACGATGTCTGGGCTTCCTATCCGCTTCCCGATCAAAAAATTCCGCAACGCCATTTCTCCGCTCTCGACTACGAAATCAACACATCCGTCCTCGCCGACACTTCGCTCGACGCAAAAGCCGACCTCCGCATGCGCGCCGAAACCGGTGGCGAACGCGCCATCGGCTTTCAACTCGCCCGCGCACTCGCCGTCGAAAGCGTCACCGGGCCACACGGCGAGCAACTTACCTTCTTCCAAAACGAAGGCATGAATCTTCAGGATCGCCTCAGCCGCGGCACCGACTATCTCTTCGTCATTCTTCCCGCCGCTCCCGAAAAAGGCTCCGAGTTCACTCTCCACTTCCGTTATCGCGGCCGCGTCATCGAAAACGCCGGCAACGGCGTCCTCTTCGTCGATGCCCGCGAAAGCTGGTATCCGCATTTTGGCGACGCCGCCGATTTCGCCAACTACGACCTCACTATCCGCTGGCCAAAAAAACTCAAGCTCGTCGCCACCGGCATCAAGCGCGATGAATCCGAAGACGGCGACTTTCGCGTCGGCCACTGGCAGAGCGAAAAACCTGTCTCCGTCGCCGGCTTCAATCTCGGCGAATACGTTTCCACCTCGCTCGCATCCGGTGCGCCTTCCGTAGACGTCTACGCCAACCGCCAACTCGAGCGCTCCGTCGATGGCCAGCTCGAAAACCACTCATTCCAGGCTCCTCGCGTCCTCACACCTCTCTCGGCCGAAGGACGCACCGGCGCAAACGCGATGGCTGTCAGCCCGCCCCCACCGCGTCCGACCGATGCCATGAAAGGACTCGCGCGCGAAATCGAGCTATCGATTCGCTTCTATGAAAATCTCAGCGGACCATTTCCATTTCAAAAATTGAGCGTGTCGCAGATTCCCGGAACGTTCGGCCAGGGGTGGCCCGGCCTTCTCTATCTTTCCACCTACTCTTATTTGCCCGCCGAAGCGCAGCTTCGCGCAGGCCTTTCCATCTCAGGCCAGGAACACTTTTCCGAACTCGTCCCGTTTCACGAAGTCGCGCATCAATGGTGGGGCAACGTCGTCGGCTGGGATTCCTATCGCGACCAGTGGATCGACGAAGCGATGGCCAATTACCTCGCTCTGCTCTTTGCAGACACGCAAAAACACGCCGACCACTCGCTTCACATGTGGCTCGCGCGCTATCGCGACAATCTCGTCGCTAAAAATCCCGAGACCGAACAGACCTTCTCCGACATCGGCTCGCTCGAACTCGGCAGCCGCCTCAACTCCTCTAAATCGCCTCTCGGCTTCGAACAAGTCATTTACAGCAAGGGCGCGTGGGTCATGCACATGCTCCGCGAGGAGCTTCGCCAGCCCAACGCGAAAAATCCCGATGAGCGCTTCAACACTTTGCTTCACAACTTGATGAGCAAATATTCTTATCGCGCCCTATCGACCGACGACTTCCAGCACGAAGTCGAAGCCGTCATGACCAAGTCCATGGATCTCGAAGGTGGCCACTCCATGGAGTGGTTCTTCGACCAGTGGGTGCGCGGGACAGGTATCCCTTCATATCGCGTTGAGTTCAGCGTGCACAACACGGAAAAGGGCTTCCTCGTTCGCGGAAAATTATTTCAGGACAACGTGCCCCACTCGTTCCTCGCGCCCGTGCCGCTCTACGCCGGCGCCACCGCGGGCCACGCGACGTATCTCGGCACCGTCGTCGCAT
Source organism: uncultured Acidobacteriota bacterium (assembly GCA_963785605.1). Classification (GTDB taxonomy): domain Bacteria; phylum Acidobacteriota; class Terriglobia; order Acidiferrales; family UBA7541; genus Acidiferrum. Next base: position 32,827 of record CAWAWE010000003.1, read on the forward strand.
CCGGCCCCGAAACTTCTTTCCATTTCATCTCAAAGACCGACCCGCGCAAGATCGTCATCGACCCGCAACTGACCCTGCTCTGCGTCACGCAATGATTTGAAATATTGTTAGTGCTGATTCGCTAGATTCGAAAGCGTCTTGCTGTAAAAACGCTTTTTCTTCGCGAGCGACTTGCAGGATCAAGTTGCGCCTTGCCTTCGCTGTCGAACACATACGGGCGGCCTGTTGGATCGGCGGGCGTTCCCTGCAACAATCCCGCGCCGACTAGCTCCCGAATCGACGTCGGCCGCCGTGAATTCTTCTTCTCAAACTCATCCGCCAATCCATCGATCGCCTTGCAATCCGCATCCGCTTTCAACAGCTGAAGATGCGTCGCCGCGTTCTCTTTCATCTGCGGATCGGACGTCGACGTGTAAATCTCGGTCCACAAAAATTCCGACGTCTCCGCATTATCGCCCTGCTCGCTCACTTTTGCGGCGAGCACCTTCATCCAGGGCAACGCCTGCGGATTCTTGCTTCCTTCCAAAAACGCCGCAGCAGCCTTGTTGTAATCTTGCAGTTCGAAGTAGTAGATGAATCCCAAGTCTTCGTAGAGCCGCCAGTACTCCGGATTCGCTTCGATTCCTCGTTGAATCAACTCGATCCCCAGATCGGGTCGCCCCGCTCCTCGCGGCGCGTTCTCGCTCAAAAACATCGAGCCGAACCGGTACGCCACCAGCAGATGCGGATCGAGCGTCGTCGTCACATCCAGCAATGGCCACAATAATTCCAGGTTCGCGTCCTGACGCACCTCTTTGTCGCCGTAATACTGCACCACCCGCGTCCAGTAAACGTCCGCCATCAGCGGCGCATATTCCAGGCTCATCACCTTCAATAATTTGCCGGACCGCAATACGAGATCGTCCGCTTCCTGATGCATGCCGTCGAATTGCGTGTCGATTTTTTCCTGGAGCTTCCACACGCCCGCGAAGCCTGGAATAAGCAGGCAGCACAGCACCAGCGGTCCAATGTTCCGGGATTTCATTTCATGTCTCGGCGCGAGAAGATCGTCACGGCCGCGGTAAGCACGATCGCGCAATACAGCACCGCGTACGCCGTGTTCTGCGCGATCAGCGCGCCAGAGATGTGGCGCCCATGCGCCGCCGATGCCATCACATCAAAATTTTCGAAATTCGGCAGAATATAAGAAAGCCAACGCAGGAAAACCTGCACCGCCGGCGCCATCGTGTCACTGTGCAGCCCGCGCATCTCTTTCACGAACAATCCCGCCACATACAGTCCGCCCGTAAATAAAATTGCCAGCAGCGGTGTCGTGTAGCACGAAAACAGCAGCGCCAGCGCCACCACAAGCGCCAGCTTCAGCAAAATAAAATAAATCGCCACCAGCGCGACGCCGTCCGCGCGCTCGATCGAATGCTTCACATAAAACAGCGCAAGGTATAAACCGGCCGACATCGCCAAAGTGTTGATCGTCAGCGTAAGCAGTAACCCGCCGAATTTCCCAACCAAAAATTCCCAGCGCCGCACTGGTTTTGCCAACAGCGCGTACAGCGTGCGCTTATCCATCTCCTTCGACACAAGCCCCACGCCGATGAACACCGCCATCAGCAACCCGATCACCGAGATCGCGCTCAATCCCAGATTGACGATGACGATCTGTTCGATGCCGATCGAAATCTGCCCGACGAAGACAGCCGCCGCCATCAGCAGCAACGCGAAAAACACGAGGTTGTACAGCACGCGGTCGCGCACCGCTTCGCGAAACGTATTCAGCGCAACTACTCCGACGCGGCTCATTTCCCGTGTACATCCACCGCGGCCGCTTGAGCGCGATCCGCGGAAATCAAGCCCATGAAAAATTCCTCGAGCGACGCTTTCATCTGCGTCACCGACAAAATTCGCGCCCCGGCGTTTTTCAGCTGCTCCAGCGTCGCGTACAGCTCGGCCTCTTCGACGTGCATGCGATAGCGATTCCCGGTGCGCGTTGCCTTGCTTAACAAGGCCGCAGCACCAGCACCGCCGGCCTTCTCGCCGGCCAGTTCGAACAGAATCTCCATCCCATGCGCTTTAATCCCCACAATTTCGTCCGGCGCGCCGACGCCGCGCAGCTTGCCTCCGGCGATCACTCCGACGCGATCGCACAACATCTCCGCGTCCGACAAAATATGCGTCGAAAACAGCACCGTCCGCCCTTCCTTCTTTAATTCCAGAATAATGTCGCGCACTTCGCGCCGCCCCAGCGGATCAAGTCCCGACATCGGCTCATCCAGAATCACCACTTTCGGGTCATGCAAAATCGCCTGCGCCAGCCCGACGCGTTGCAGCATTCCCTTCGAATATTTTCGAAGCTGAATCTTCCGCGCCGTCTCGAGCCCGACTTTCTTCAGCATCCGGTCCACGCGCTCGCGCCGGTCCGTCGCCTTCAAATTGTGAATTTGCGCGAAATAATCCAGCAACTCGCCCGCCGTCAAATAGTCGTAAAAATACGGCTGCTCCGGCAGATACCCGATGTCCTGATGCATCGAGATATCGCTGATCGGCTTGCCCAGAATGTGCGCCGTTCCCGCCGTCGGAAAAATCAGCCCAGCCAGCAGCTTGATCGTCGTCGATTTTCCCGCGCCGTTCGGACCCAAAAATCCGAACACTTCGCCGTCCTCGACCTGCATGGTCAAGCCTTCCAGACGACCTCTTCTTCTTTAAGTGGAGGAACCCGAACGGATAGTCCTTGGTCAGGTTCTCGACTTGAATCGCTGCACCGGGCATGACTCAATTGTTGAGAACAAGCCGCTTAGCGTCAATCAACGCTGCGATTCAATGTGCATGAAAGGAACTACTTAATAGGACCGAGTCGCGTTAGTAGCAACGCGTCGCGTCACTGTAGGGGCGCAGCATGCTGCGCCTCAAGTCCGCAAGATCAAAAGGGTTACCGACTCCGCCGCTGCCCACCGCAAACTCCCGCCGCTCGCAAACCCTTTAAAATCACATTCTTGCGCAATGCGCACCCGCAACCCTCATAGAATCACATTCTTGCGAAAAACCCCGGGGGGGAGGGGGGCGCTAGTCACCAGTCACCAGTCACCGTCACTGCTTCACCGCTGCGGCCCAATCTGCACCAACTGCCCCGGCGAAGGCGGCGCCATCGGCTTCGGCTTCAACGTCTGCTTGCCGCGCCAGTTATCCAGAATCCCAACCTGCTGCACGCACGAAACCGTGCACTTCGGCGCGCAAAACTTCTCGACGTAATATTCCCGCTGCCGCATTTCCGTCGTGTACTGCGCCAGCGGAATCCCCGGATAGCCGCGCTGCTGCGAGCACCAGTGCACCAATCCGTCCTCGCAAATATACAAATACCGCGAGCCCGACCGGCACCGCCAGTTGTGCTCTTTTCCGCGCGCCACGTTGTGCTGAAAGTCGTTGAATCGCGAAAACGACGTCTTCCCCATCGACATGATCTCTTCAAATATCTCGATCTGTCGCGGGTTCAATCCCTTCAACTGCCCTTCGCCATCGTGAATAATTCCGACCGTGCTCGTGAATCCCAATTCCACCGCGCGCTTCGCAATCGTCAGCGCGTCCTCTGGATTTTTCACGCCGCTGCCCAGCACCGAATTGATGTTCACCTGGAACACCGCGTACTGCGACAGCCACTCCAGCCGGATATCCAGCGTCTTCAAACTCTTCTTCGACACTTCATCCGGCGTCACGTTATCGATGCTGATCTGCAGAAACTCCAGCCCGGCGTCGTTCAGCTTCGCAATTCGCTCCTTGCTCAGCAAAAATCCGTTCGTGATCATCCCCGCATAAATCCCGCGCTTCCGCATGTGCCGGATCACTTCTTCTATCTCCGGATGCATTAGCGGCTCACCGCCGCTGATCGTGATCATCGACGTGCCCATGTCGGCCAAAATATCCAGCCGCCGCTTCATTTCTTCCAGCGGCACCGGCTTCGATACGTCGTCGTATTCATTGCAGTAACCGCAATCCAGATTGCAGCGCCGCATCGGAATGATGTGCACCAGAAAGGGATGCTTCGTGGACACCAGCGCCTTGCCGATCTTCAACACTTCGCGCGTCCGCGACCGCACAAACCTCGCCCGTCGCCGCCATTTCACCGACGCCGAAGCCTCTACCTTCGCCTTAGTAGTCGTATTCCCCATCGAATCCGCAAATTCCCCTGATCCTCAATTATACACGACGCCCATCCGCCCTCATTTGATGTGCTCAATCCGTCGAACGCCACAAACACCTCACACGAACCGCCTCGTCTGCTCGATAAACCGTTTCGCAACTTCGATCAAACCATTCACCTCGCGCCTTCGTCCCTAACCGCGTAACCCAAATCTCGTCCATCACCTAGCTCGAAGCCCAAAGACCCGCGAGGTATCACCGATGCAATCTCTCTTCTCCGACCTACAATACTCCGCGCGCGAACTCCGCAAGCGCCCCGGCTTCGTCCTGACCGCCGTTCTCTCGCTCGCCCTCGGAATCGGCGCCACAAGCGCCGTCTTCTCCGTCATTTACGCCGTCCTCATCGACCCCTTCCCCTACCCTGGCGCCGACCGCATGATGGAGATCCGGCTCCTCGACAAAAACGGCAACACCCGCTACACCGGCTTCAACGGCCCTCAAATTCAGCAGCTCCGCCAAGCCAAAACCGTCGAAAGCGTCGTCGGCATGGACTACTGGAACCTCACCACGACCGACGGTGACATCCCCGAAGACGTCCAGACCAACTACATCACCCCCGACTATCCGAATCATTGGGGCATGGCCGCTCTCTATGGCCGCTGGCTCGTCCCGTCCGACGCCCCCTTCGGCCTCGATCCACAGCCCGTCGTCGTGCTCAGCTACGAATTCTGGCAGCGCTACTACCTCGGCGATCCCAACGTCATCGGCCGCACCATCCAGCTCGTCCATAAGCCCTACCAGGTCGTCGGCGTCATGCCTCCGCGTTTCAAATGGGCTAACGTTTCGCTCTATCTCCCGCTCAAGCTCACCCAAGATCCAAAAATCAACGAGGCCGTCTCCCTCAAGCTCAAACCCGGCGTCACCGTCGCCCAAGCCGCAGCCGAGCTCCAACCGCTCCTCGAGAGCTTCGCCAAAGACTCCCCGCAAAACTATCCCGAAAATTTCCGCATCAGCCTGCGCAGCCTCGTTGAGCTATACGCCCGTCCACTCGGCACCACGCTCTACATTCTCCTCGGCGCAGTCGGCTCGCTTCTGCTCATCGGCTGCGGCAATGTCTCCATCCTGCTCCTCGCTCGTGGCACAGAGCGCCAGCACGAACTCGCCGTCCGTGCCGCTATCGGCGCCGACCGCTCCCGCATGATCCGCCAGCTCCTCACCGAATCGCTCGGCATCGCGCTCACCGGTGCCGCCCTCGGCGTCCTCATCGCGTGGAGGAGCCTCCCGCTCATCGTCGCCTGGATGCCGCGGCAATTCCCCGCCGAATCGGTTATCAAGGTCAACCTGCCCGTCTTATTTTTCTGCGTCGGCCTCGCGATGCTCACTTCCGTAATTTTCGGCCTCTCGCCCGCTCTTCAACTCTCGCGCCCCGATGTCGCGCGCCTCATGCAAGGCAGCGGACGCCGCGTCGCCGGCAGCGCCAGCGCCAAGCGCGCCCACAACGCGCTCATCGCCGCTCAAGTCGCGCTTACCATCCTTCTTCTCACCGTCGCCAGCGCCGCGGGCAAAGGCTTCCTGCATATTCTCAGCGCGCATCTCGGCTATGACCCGCACAACGTGATGTCCGTCCCTATCCCCATTCACGAAAACACTTACAAAGATTGGCAAGCCCGCTCGCAATATTTCGAAAACATCCGCTCGCGCATCGCCGCCATGCCCGAAGTCGTCGAAGCCGGCATCGGCACCAACGCCACGCCTCCTTCCAATGGCAACAACGAGCGCATCGAAATTTTCGGCAAGGCTTCCGCCGAAAATCCCGAAGTCCGCGTCAACTTCATCGACTCCAGCTATTTCTCCGTGCTTCACATTCCTCTGGTCCAGGGTCGCCTCTGGGATCACCCCGAAATCATGCGCGGCGCTCCGCTCGCAGTGATCAACCAAACGATGGCCAAGCAACTCTTCCCCAACGCAAACCCCATCGGCCAGCAAGTCCGCGTCCCCTCATTGAAGGATGAGCCGCCCTACGCCCCTGCCGCTCCCAACAGCGACGGCTGGCTCCAGATCGTCGGCGTCGTCGCGGACGTGCTCGACGACGGCCTCCGCGATCCCATCAAGCCCGCTGTCTACGTTCCCTTCCCGCTCCAGATGCGCATGTTCACGCAGATTCTCGTACGCACAAAAGTTCCGCCGCTCTCCATCCTCCACGACATCCGCGCGCAACTCGTCCAGATCGATCGCGAGCAACAAGTCATGACCGTCCGCGATCTCGAAACCTGGATCAAAAACGAAGACGTCTACAGCCAGCAGCGCTTCATCGCCACTCTGTTCACCGTCTTCGCCGTTTTAGCTTTGATTCTCGCCGCGGTAGGTCTTTACAGCGTCGTCTCGTACAGCGTCGCCACGCGCACCAACGAATTCGGCATCCGCCTCGCTCTCGGCGCAAAGGCCACCGACGTCTTCCGCCTCGTGCTCTCTTCCACCGCCGGCAGCGTCGGCTCCGGCCTCGTCGTCGGCCTCATCCTCAGTCTCGCCTTCAGCAAATTCGCCACCCGCTGGGTCAACGAAACCTCCCGCGACCCCATCATCCTCACCGTCGTCACCGTCCTGCTCATCAGCGCCGCCGTCGCCGCCAGCCTCGCCCCCGCCCGCCGCGCCGCATCCACCGACCCCATGACCGCCCTCCGCTACGAGTAGCGGTAGCGCCGGCATCTTGCCGGCGTTTTTCCATGCCGCTATATCGGCACAAAAAATGTAGGGGCGCAGCACGCTGCGCCCCATGTCCGCAAAATCTTTGCGTCTTGCGTCTTCGATTCTTGCCCTACGGAAACATCTCCACAACCTGCGGCGACAACAATCCCAACTCCCTCACCAATCCCATCTGATCCCAGACATTCCATCCTTCCACAATCACGCCATTCGCCGCCTTCAAACAACACATCCCCACCAACTTGATCGTCTTCCCCGTTGGCGCCACTCCAAAAAACTCTCCGGCGTGATTCGCCGTCACCGTAAACCGCGCGTACGCCGTATCGTTTTCCTGCACCACATCGCTCAGCTCAATATGCATTTCCGTGAACGTCTTCCGCATCCCCTGATGAAACGCTCGAAATTCCTCCGGCCCGCGCGACGACGCATCCGGCCGGCTCACTCCCCACATCACCGAATTTCGCGGAAACATCTCGTCAATCGTCGACTCTTTCCCCTGATTCCAAACTTCCTCAAACCATCGACGCATCAGCGCGCCAGCTCCAGTATCGGGAGCCATTGTTGGTGTTGTTGACATGTATGCACCTTCCGCCACGAATGTGGCTCTAGGACGGTAACAACTTGCCCGCACTTTAACACATCGTCACGTAACCCGTGTCGAGGAATCGTCAAACAAATAGAGCGCAGCCTTTCGACAACCGTCGAAAGCTGCGCTCCGTGTCCGCGGGGTGTAGGCCGCGAAGTTTGTGATCGCTATCGGCCGGCCCCACTTCCCTGCCCCGGCATCGTCGCATCATCCACGACTAACATCTCCACCGGCCCCGTCTGCGGCACCAAGCCGCAATCCCGACTGCTGCACCAGCGCGTCGAACAACGACGGTCCATTCGGATCCGCCGCCGAATTCGGAATACTTGGCGGCTGCGGCGGGTTCAGCAACTCATGTCCGGCGTAAATTTCAGATTCAGACTCGTACCGCTTCGTCAAGATTCGTCTTGTCCTCAACAAACCTTCCTGAATTCATCGACAAAAACCGGAGCAGCGACGGAATCGCAACCTTGTTGCGCGCGAAGCTCCCCGGACATGCATGAACATCGCGCCGCAGGGTGGTGCTCCCTTACTGGGATCGATGTTCGGCGGCGGCGCGCCGGGCACGATCGGCGGGCAATCCCCATCGAAAGCTTTCAGCTTCGCCGCGTCGTCAACCACAAGGGTATAGATCGGCTCGACTCTCGATTCGTGATGAGACTTACAGCCCGAAAGTGACTCAGCCAATAGATTCTCGCAGCATGCTGCGATCGACTTGCGTCCCGCTCCTCCTTGGTCATCTTCGGCCACGCGGCCAACACCGCCGGACTCGCCTTTCGCTTGAATGTCGAAAACCTCCGTCTTGATCCAGTCGGGCCCGCCTGTGATTTGCGGATCTCCATCGGCTCGATAGGTCATCATGATCAGCGCCATGCAGCGTTGTTCCTTTCGCATTCAGCTCACCGTCGTTCCATCCGACGCGAGAACGATCGGCCCGCTGTTGCTCTTCAACTTTGCCGTCGCCTCCGGGATCCGGCTTGATCGTGACTTCATTCAAACGTCACCGAACCGACGCCGCCACCGTGTCCACGACTCGGGCGCTCCTCGACCATTCTGTCTGCCCCCGCAACGCCCCCGAAACCATCGGCGCCGCAATCGCCAAACAGCACGCCGCCACCAGCAACAACTTCCTCCCAACTCCAATCGGCCGCACCGCTCGATGTGACATGATCATCGCGATCCTCCGTTTCAAATCCGCACCGCTCACCCCCGGCACGCAAGGCAGCGGCGATTCCACGCAAAATTCACACACCTTCAAAATGCTCTCCGCATAAACACGCCGCTCGCGTCCCGAATCCACCACCGCTTCATCGCACGCGCGCTCGCGATCCTCCACAAGCCGTCCGCCAATCCACCAAACAAACGGATGAAACCAGAACAGCGCCTCCACCAGCATGTGCACCATCGCCGTCAGATTGTCGCGCCGCCGCACGTGACAGAGTTCATGCTCCACGATCGACTCGATGTGCGCTTCCGAAACTTGCCCGCGCATCGCCGCAGGCCACAGCAGCATCGGCCGCGCGATTCCGAATATGCCCGGCTCGATCGCATCCGCCGTCGAAACAATTTCCACTCTCCGCTCCGACGCGTCGCCATCCTGCAGCCGCGCCAGACTTTCGGCTTCCGCGCCTTCACGCAGCGGCGTCGCGCGCTTCGCAATCGCAGAAATCCGCTGCCACCGCACGAACCAAACCGTCAGGACCACCAGCGTCCCCACAAGCCACACAACAAACAGAAACGGCGCGAACCGCGATAGCAGTTGCAGCACGCCGGCGCTCGACACTGCCGGATGCGCGACCACCGCCGCCGATTGCGCGTCGAACGGCTGGTTGAGCTGCATGATCGTCAACGACACCACCGAATTCGACCCGCCATCGTGAGCCGAACGGAACGAACTGAAGTAGCTTCCAAGCTTGATCAGAAGAGAAAACGGAATCAGAAATTTCACCGACGCCGCGAGCCAAAGCCAGTAACGAGTGCTGGCTCGATTGCTGCGAAACGCCAGCGTCAGCAATGCCACAGCCGCTACAAACAGCGTCGACTGCCACAAATGATTTCCAATTGCCGGTCCAAACTCCGTCCAAACACGCGATAGAAAATTGAAATTCATTTCGTCTTCTCCTTCCGATCCAGCTCTTTCAGCAACTTCTCCGCTTCCTTCACGTCATCCAGCGTTAACTTCCCCGACTCAATCAAATGCGCCATCACCGGCTGCGAACTCCCGCCAAACAGCGCCAGCAAATCGTCGATCAATTTCCGCTGCGCATCCCCGCGAGAAACCGTCGCCTCAAACATATGAAAATTCCCAACCTTGCGAGCACGCCGCACCGCCTTCTTCACTTCCAGCCGGTACACCACCGTCTGCACCGTCGTATACGCCGGCCGCCCTTTCGCCGGAAACGATTCCTGTATCTCGCGAATCGACGCCTGCGGCACCCGCCACAACAACTCCATCACCTTCATTTCCAATTTCGTAAGTTTCGGCTTCGTCATATTCCCCATTCACCGCCTTCCGCCTGCTTCCATTCAATTCGCCATCTACTACATCTGTAGGCGAGAATACTACCTCCATAGGCGCTGTCAAGCATTATTTCGGGACACCCATATCTCGCGTGTCCGCACGATCCATCCAGGGTGCCGCACCCTCCTGTTTTTAGGAGGGTGCGGTTTTTGACTTCTTTAGCGCTGACGCGGATTGCCCTAGACATACCCGCTGTTCGGTTAACAAAACTCTCTAAATCCCCCAACACTCCCCTTGCAAACAACCCCCGCCCCGCTCAACACTTCCAACCACCATCACCACCAACGAGGCACGAACATGCTCTCCGACCTCCGCCACGCCCTCCGCGAATTCCGCAAGCGCCCCGGCCTCACCCTCACCGCGGTCCTCTCCCTCGCCCTCGGCATCGGCGCCACCACCGCCGTCTTCAGCGTGATCTACGCTACGCTCCTCAATCCCTTCCCCTATCGCGACGCGAACCGCCTCACCACCATTCATCTCCTCGACCCGCAAGGAACCGAACGCATCACCGGCTACACCGGTCCCGAAATGTCGCAGTTCCGCCAACTCAAGTCCTTCGAAAGCGTCGTCGCTCTACAACAATCCAATCCCACCACCACCGACGGTGACCTCCCCGAAGACGTTCGCTGCCTCGCCATCTCGCCCGACTTTCCAAATCATTTCGGTGTCCAACCGATTCTCGGCCGCTGGCTCATTCCCTCCGACGCGCCCCCCGGCGAAGACGCCGCCAACATCGTCGTCCTCAGCTACCTCTTCTGGCAGCGTTATTTCCTCGGCGATCGGCACGTCCTCGGCCGCACCCTCCGTCTCGATCGCATTCCGTATCAAGTCGTCGGTGTCATGCCTCCCCGCTTCACCTGGGGCCAGAGCGATATTTTTCGCCCGTTCAAGGTCACGCAGAATCCCAACGCCGGATTCAACGTTTCGTTCCGCCTTCGCCCCGATGTCACCGCAGCGCAAGCCGACGCCGAATTGCAACCGCTCGTCGAGCATCTCGCGCAAGTGCGCCCCGCTTACTTCCCGGTGAAATTCCGCGTCCAGTTGGTCGGCATGATCGACTCCTGGAAGAGAGATCTCGGCAAGACGCTGTATCTATTGCTTGGCGCCGTCACATCGCTCTTGCTCATCGGCTGCGGCAACGTCTCCATCCTCTTGCTCGCGCGCGGTATCGAGCGCCGTCACGAATTCGCCGTACGCGCCGCTGTGGGCGCTGGCCGCTCTCGCATCCTTGGACAACTCTTCACGGAATCGCTCGTTATCGCCGTCGCTGGCTCCGCGATCGGCCTCTTCGTCGCGTGGCGCGGCATGGCCTTGCTTCTCAATTTTTTGCCCGAATACTCCATCCCTCAAGAATCCGTCGTCGGCATCAACATACCTGTCCTGCTTTTCAGCATCGCCCTCGCCTGTGCCGCCGCAATTCTTTCCGGCCTCTGGCCCGCCCTTCAGGTTTCGCGTCCCAATATTTCTCAACTCCTGCAAGGCGGCACGCGCCGCATTTCAGCCGATGTGCGCGGGCGCCGCACGCATAACACAATGATCGCCGCGCAGGTCGCGCTCACCGTACTTCTGCTCGCTGCGGCAGGCGCAGCTGCCAAGGGCTTTCTCCGCATAATGCACGTCGATCTTGGATACGACCCGCAACGCGTTCTCATGTTCGTAATTCCTTTTCATAGCGGATCGCACACTTCACTGCAGGATCGCTCCGAATACGTTGACCAAATCCGCGCGACAATCGCGGCAATGCCGAAAGTCGAAGCTGCCACGATCACCGGCAATGGCGCGCCGCCATCCAACGGCAACGACGTCCGCGTCGATTTTCTCGGCCGCCCCGATCTCGGCTCTCCCGAAATCCGCATGAATTTCATCGGCCCCGAATATTTTTCGCTGCTGCGTATTCCGCTCGTGCAGGGCCGCATGTGGGATCACGCCGAAACGATGCGCGCCGCCCCCTTCGCCGTCATCAATCAGGCGATGGCGCGCGAGTATTGGCCCAACGGCGATGCCGTCGGTCACTCCATCAAAACGCCCGACCTCATCGATCAAGCCTCCGCTGGCTCTCCATCCGCGCCCGGAGCCACTGGTTGGTTGCAAATCGTCGGCATCGCCGCAGACTCTCTCAACGACGGTCTGCGCGAACCGATTCGTCCCGCCATCTACGTGCCGTACTCCATCCACATGTGGGGCAGCACTCGCATCCTCGCAAAAACAAGCGTCGCCCCGCTCTCGCTCGTCCAGGATGTCCGCGTACAAATCGCAAGGATTGATGCCAGCCAGCAGCTCGTAGCGCCGTGGGATCTCATCAAGCAAATTCAGTTTCAGCCGGAGTACGTCAACCAGCGCCTCATCGCCACGTTGTTCGGAATCTTCTCAGCTCTCGCCCTAGCGCTCGCCGTCGTCGGCCTCTACAGCGTCGTCGCGTACGCCGTCGCGACCCGCACCAACGAATTCGGCATCCGCCTCGCCCTCGGCGCCACCGCACGAGACATCGCGCGCCTCGTCCTCTCCGCAACCACGGCCACCGTCGCCGCCGGCCTCGTCGCGGGCGTCGCACTCAGCCTTGCCCTCTCCAAATTTTTCACCGCCTGGCTCAATGAACCTTCGCGTGACCCCATCTTGCTCTCCGCCGTCGCGTTCCTCCTACTGCTGGCCGCGCTCACCGCCGCGATCCTCCCCGCCCTCCGCGCCTCCCGCACCGACCCCATGCTCGCCCTCCGCCACGACTAGCTCCCCGTCATCCGCACAACCGTCTCGGTAGCGCCGGCGTCCCGCCGGCGTCTTTGACTTCCACTCGCGCCGCCAAGCCGTCGGCGAGAACGCCACCCTGTCGCCGCGATCGCCTCCCATATCAGGGGAATCAACTCCACACGACTCAAATCGCAACGACGTCTGAGCACTCCCCATACGTCCTTACCACTCCGCAATCACAGTCAACCTCCTCCCCTACCGTCCAATCCTGATTCCCTTTCCCCTCAATCTCCGCTAACTTCTTCCTCCTCAACCTTGGAAACCCTCCTCCACCACCTTTTCCGCCTCGCCTATCAAGCCGGCGCCTTCGGCCTCTTCTGCGTCGGCGTGCTCGACTCCTCCTTTCTCTTCGTCCCGCTCGGCAACGACTTCCTCATGCTCGGCCTCTCGGCTCGTCACCACGACCGCGTCCCTTACTACGTGATTGCCGCGACAATCGGCTCCGTCTGCGGAATCTTCCTCACTCTCTGGGTTTCGAAAAAAGGCGGGGAAAAGCTAAAAAACAAACGCGGTCGCACGTGGAAATACGTTGAATCGCAAATGAAGAAAAACGCGGGCTGGTCTCTGACTGTCGGCAGCCTGATGCCGCCACCGTTCCCGTTTACATTATTCGTCGCAGCCGCAGGGGCCCTGCGCGTTCCACTCAAGAAAGTATTGCCCTACGTCGCCGCCGGCCGCCTCCTCCGCTTCACCATCGAAGGCGTCCTCGCCATCGTCTACGGCCGCTGGATCTTGTCCCTCGCCAACTCCCCCGCCCTCAAAACCACCATGATCGTCATGATCGTCATCGCTGTCGCCGGCAGCGCCTACTCCATCTTCACCTGGGTCCGCCGCTGAAAGCGTTCGAACGTCCGTCCATCACAAAACGCCCTTGACAGCTGTGTTATCTGTATGGTAATATACCCTCGCATTCAATCAGGGAAGGGCGCCGACCAAAAATCGGCGCCCTTTTTCCCATTTTGGAGCTAAATTTTCGAACCGCCATGCCTCCAACTTCCTCAATCCAAAGCGCTTCCGCACTCCTGTTTTCTGTAGGTTCGCAAGCCGCATTGAATCAGCATCTTGCGCACACTTACAAAAACATAGGGGGTATGGGGGTAGTCGTCCCAAAACGGAACGCGCGGCGAACGCGGCCTTGCGACCAAGGCCCAAATCGCCTCGCGCGGAATGCGATCTTAGAAAGGAGAATTGTCGGGGTTCCTAAAGGAGTGCCTAAAGAAGTGCCTACGGATGGGCAGGCGGCGCCTGACCCGGCGGAGGCGGCGGTGGCGGAGCGAACTTGGAATCGTCCACCGGCACGTTCTGCTGGAGCTGCTCGACCTGAATCGTGAACCGGTTCCCCGGCCGCGAAATCGACCACTGGTATGGCACCTTGACCCCGTCCGCGTCGCGATAGTCGGCGTAATCGACCTGCGTGGGCAGCCGGCCGAGCGGCGTCTCGACGTAGCGGATCAATCGCACGAGCAATCCCGTTTGCGCGTCGAAATACAAACGCAGCGGCGGCTGCCCTTCGGTTTGACCGACGAGCAGATTCGTCTGCTTCCCGTCGATCGTTTCACCCGGCGCAGGCTTCCAGGTGTCGCGCAGCGACTTGGCATTCACCGGCAGGGCGAAATCGGCATCGATGCGCGCTCCCGCGCTTTCCGCCGCGTTCATCATGTGCACCGGACGCCCTGGGAAGCTGAGCCATCCTTGCTTTCCGTCGTATGTGGTTGTCGATTCACCGCCGGGCATATGCATCGTCGAAGAGCGCTTGTCGGGAGCCTTCGCGAACACTTCGATGCCGAAGTGCTGGTCGCCAGACGGGCTGATCGTGCCCTTCTCCACGCGGCTGGTGATTTTTTCAATCGCCGCAACGCCGCCCGACGCGCTCAGATACTTCGCGAAGACGTCGTCGGCCGCGGGCAGCGAAACATCCGGCTTCTTGTCGTGGTCCATCATCGGCGGTTTTTCGCCTTCCACCGCAACGAGCGGAATGCCCGCGGGGTGCGCCGCGCCGTGATGGCACGTATTGCAGGTGACTTCGCGCTTGCCCTCGAAATTTTCTTTGTTGATCGCGGTCATCATCTCGATCATCTTGCGCGCGACTTCTTTCGGCTTCTTGTCGTCTTTATCGAAAGCCATGCCGTGCTCTTGGCGCACGTGGCAGAATTCGCACTCGACGCCGAGCGACGCCGTGATGAATTCCATCGCCGGGATCACCTGGTCCGCCGGAATGCCCTTGAGCACCTTGATGTTTTTGAATTGCTGCTCAGCCAACTTCACTGAACCCGGCGCGGAGGATTGTGGCGCAGCGGCGGGAGATTGCGCGCGGGCGGCGACGATTGCGGTCGCGACCGAAAATATCAACACGAAAGCGATGGCGAGAGTTCTCTTTCCGGCTTGCGGCATGGGGGCGAAGGGCTCCTCTCAAATTTGGCGACAGGAGTGTAGCAGAATCACGGAACGAAATTGTTATCCGAAAGTAATCTCGCCGACAGCCATAACGCTACGGCAGTCGCGAGGAGAGAACGTGGAAGAGAGGAGAAAAATTTCGCCGCAGAAAGCGCATAGATTTCCCGGAGAAAGGAGACCCGACGCTAAACGCTAAGACGCGTGTCCATAGCGCGTTTCAGCTAGTCGCCGGACCCGCCCAGAGGCTCACCCGTACAGGCTCAATCGAGAGTACAACTTTCTCATGGGCTTGGGGTAGAATGCCGCATGGCACTGGCGCTTCCTCCAAGTGAGCAACTCAAAGAGATCCGCAATCGCTTAGGGATTACCACGCGCGACGTGGCTGAGTTCAGCCATCGCATTGCGCAAGCCGAAGATAACACCGAGTTTCACATCTCGAATGCATGGCTGACGCAGATCGAGAATTCGGATTCGGTCCCGAGCATTTTTAAACTTTATAGTTTGAGTTCGATCTATCGCATCAAGTTCAGCGATATTTTGTTGCTCTATGGCGTCGATCTCCAGCACCTGACGAAGCATCAGCTTTCCGCGCCGCTGCCAAAAACGCATCTCACGACGCTCGAAGTTTACGACACCGACAAAACAGTTTCGTTCCCGGTGCGCTTCGATCGCTCGTTCGACGTGGACAACACGAACTTGCTCTCGCGCATGGTGGAAGTCTGGGGCGAAGTGCCCATTGCATTGATTCAACATCTCGATCTGCGCCACAGCCTTTACGGCTATATCGGATTGCAGGACAACACATTGTCGCCGCTGCTGCGGCCGGGGTCTTTCGTGCAGATCGATCCGCACGTGCGCAAGATTCAGCCGTTTAAATGGCGCACCGAATTCGATCGTCCGATTTATTTCGTGGAATTGCGCGACGGCTACGCTTGCTCGTGGTGCGAAATGCAGGAGGGGCACTTGCTGCTGCTGGCGCATCCGCTGTCGGGACGCAGCGTGCGCCGCCTCAACTATGGCACCGAAGCCGAAATCATTGGACAGGTCACCGCCGTGGCGATGCGCCTCACCGATCCGGCGGAGACTGGTTCCGACGCGACTGCCAAATTGCCAAAGCGAGTCTGACGTTCGACAGGAATAACCGCGCGACCGCGGGATTCACTTCCACTGGAATTGCGATGCGATACGGTTCGAGCTTCTGCCACATGCGCAGAATTTCCGCGGCTCCGTCGCGCGACGATTCAAAATAAATTCTCAACTGCTCGACCAATTCTTCGAGCGAATACGCCGACAACTGAAGAAAAATCTGGCGATGCGCGATTTCCAGCGCCTTTGCTGCTACCTCTGGACTGAAGCGCGAAGCGAGTCCGTCGTGATGATACGTGCCGGTGTTGTAGTCGCGCGTCGATGCGAGATAAATCAGCCGCGCAAGATCGCACGAAAGCTTGGAAAGCGAGCGCTGCAGAAAATCGTCGTACGCGGCTTGAACGGTGACGAGCTTACTCGTGGTCATTTATAACGTGGTCGGCGTATCGCCAGCCGGTGCGGGCAAACCGGGCGGGCGGTTTTCAAATCAGACGCGATATGCGGAAACGAGGTTGTACCCGTATCCTCGCGCTCTCGTTTCAGTGCGCAGTGCTGGCGCCGCGTAAATCGCGAGCGGCCGTCGTGATCGCGAGAGCGTGCTGGGCGTCCGCAAAGCTATGTGAGAGCGAAGCCGCGTAGGTCGCCAGCGTGCCAACGCGCGACGGGCCAGCCGACTGAATCGCAAGGATCAGCACATTGCAAATCCCGACGAGCTGAAAATAATGGCTCCACAATTTTGCTTCGGTGGCCACCTTCAAGTCCTGACTCTGGCTGGTAGCGCGCGTGTGTTCACGCATGATGCGATGGATCGCCGTCTTGGTCTGGTGCGCCCAAACCAAAGCGACAACTCTGCGCTCATTGCGGAACAGGCGCTGGACTTCGGGCGACTTTTCTCCAGAGACGAAAGTCCAATCCGCCGGCGAGAAAATGCGGGCCGCGAATTCCGGCGGGCAGAGAGATGGATCGCCATTCATCTCGTCATAGGGCGGGACATCGGTGCGAAACGCGATTTCGCGTTCTACCGAGGAGCCGCGCGTGGCGAGCAGAGCGAGCAACAGCAACGCCACTGAACAAATCAAAATCGCAAGGGTGATACTGATCACGAGCCGACCGCCTTTGCCAGGTGACCGCGCGCGGTGCTAAGACGCCGCTGCGTAGCAGCGGCAACGCGCTGGTATTCCTGTTCAAGAGGGATTGCCGAATCCGGAACTGGATTCGGTTGATAGGACCAAAGGTGCACGGTCCAGACGACTAAGGTTAAGAGGTAAGAAAATGGAAAGGTATAAGACCACAGCGAATCAGCCTTGGCCACACCGGCAGCGACAAGCGCCAGACAAACGACGCTCCAGCTAATGAACAGGCCGTAGCCGAGAAGAATGCCGCGAAGATTCTTGCCAAACGGAATCGAATAGACGAGAAAGAGGACCGCGAGGGACAAAATCGCGAGAAGCTGACATACGCGCAATAAACCTTCGACCTGCGAAGGTGTTGAATAAAACCACCACTCTCGAACGCTCAAGGTCTTAGTGACAGTCTTAATCGTCGCCACGACGAACAGGAGGCTGAGAACGGCACGCGCCATTCGAGCGGTTCCCGGGTAAGTGGCAAGAGCAACTCGATAGAATTCGAGCAGAACCAAGCAGCCCAGGACCAGGCTGAAGAATTCTGCTATCCAGTAGAAGTAGAGGTACACATGTTCGTTGGAGCGAATCGCGAACACGAGAGTGTCTGTTACGAGGACGAAGGCAACGTATGAATAGAACGCAGGATAGCGGCGGGCAAGGCCTTGCCGCACACCACGAACGACCAAGATCAGCTCGAGGGCGATGGCGAAGAACAAAATTAAGGTACTGATCATTAAAAGCCCGTGCGCATAGCGTAGAAGGACATGCGCGCGAACCCGATGCTAACACGGCTGAAGGGAAAAATGCGGATCATCTCCCCCTTCAGCCGCAGACCACTCAGGCGCGGTTAGCGAGCCACGGGTTAGGAACCGGTTTTCCGCCGTCTGCTACGACCCATGGATGTGGGACTGGCTTCCCTCCATCTGCAACGACCCATGGATTCGGAACTGGTTTTCCTCCATCCGCCACCACCCATGGATTTGGAACTGGCTTTCCTCCATCCGCCACCACCCATGGATTTGGAACTGGCTTTCCTCCATCTGCCACCACCCATGGATTTGGAACTGGCTTTCCTCCGTCCGCAACGACCCATGGATTTGGAACTGGCTTTCCTCCGTCGGCGACGACCCATGGATTTGGAACTGGCTTTCCTCCGTCTGCAACGACCCATGGATTCGGAACTGGCTTTCCTCCGTCCGCTACCACCCATGGATTTGGAACTGGCTTTGCTCCGTCGGCAACGACCCATGGATTCGGAACTGGGTTTCCTCCATCCGCTACCACCCATGGATTTGGAACTGGCTTTCCTCCGTCTGCAACGACCCACGGATTCGGAACTGGTTTTCCTCCATCCGCTACAGCAGTGGTATCGCTGTATTTTGAACTGCCACTCAAAACGTGGGTGCGAACACCAGCGCCTAAGAGCGGAAGAGCGAGCGAGAACAAAACGGCGAGCTTAGTCGAGCGCATGAACCCTCCTGAAGATAATTGGAACCCGGGGACGAGAACTCGCGAAGCTGGAAAACTCGCGAGTGGAGAGAGGGTAAGTGTGAAAGTGAAAAAGGAATGAAGCAGAAGAAGGAATGGTTGGAAAACCAACCAAGAGAAGGAAGCGATGCGGGGGAAACAACCGCGGTAGGCGAGAGTACGCAACGGAGAGAAAAATTTCTAGAACTGTTTTCGAACCGTTTGAGGATAAGGCCAAAACGTCAATATGAGCGGAAGATTACGTTGAAGTGAACATCGAAACGCGAAGGGAAACATTGCTGAAAGGCCCTTTTTTGGCGTAAACGAGGCCATCCGATGGGCCGGATGCATACCGGAAAACACCTACTTACCAAGGAATGCCGGGCTGAGCTGGCACAAGCGTTGCGCATACGTCGTCGCCGCAGAAAATCCAGGATTTGGGATGAAAACCAACCGCGCGGACTCCGGTCGCAATTGTGAGCGAGCAGCATCTTTTTCCGGGAAGGATGATAGCCGAGCGCCAAATTATCGCTAATAGACCCTTTAGGCCGCTATGGACCCTCGGTCGGAAGTGCTGACCGGCATCGTGAGGCGCACGCAACGGACAGGTGCAACGGCGCGGCGCGTTGGAACGAGCGGAGGTCGCGTTCGTGAAAAATAGACGCGAAGAGTGGTGGGAGTGCCCAAATCGGGTTTGCGGCGCGGAAATTCTTTTCCTGATGATCGGCCGAGAGTCGAACGGCGCCGATCCTACCTGCTTCTGTGGAAGTACCATGCAACGTGCCGTCAGGACGCGGAGACGGCGGGGCCGATCAAGCAGGGACGGCAGGCCGGGCGCGAGCGAAACACCGGGGTGCGACCGAGCATCGACACACCCACCACCACAGCATCCTTCGCCGAAGCCACGGGAACCGTCAGCCCAGTCGGCAAATTCACTGGCGCGGAGTCGCCGATGCGAGTCGCCTGGAGTTACGAGAGCGACGGAAGCGCGCCGCGAATGATGGACGCGCTCAAGCAAACGGGAATGCTTGCAGGGTATCGTGACGCGCCGAGAGACGGATCCAAGACGACTATTGAGTTGGCTGCGGGCGTAATTTTGTGCTCGTCGGCAGTCACGTTGTTGTATGCACTCGGGAAACGCGATGAAAAATGAAACCAGATCGCGCACGAGCAAGATCGAAATCACGAAAGTAGCGGAGCGCGCTTGTCGCGCGGAATTTATTTTCGATGTTCGGCGCGGCGGAGTATCGCGGCCGATCAAAGTACTGAGCGAGTGCCTGTGCGATTTCCGCCGGGCCGATTGGGAGAGCCGCTGGAGCGATTGGGAAGCACGGCGAAATCCTTACCTAAACTTGTTCCTGTGCGCGGAACATGCCCGCAAATTGGGTTTGATGAAGTAACGGTTCGCCCTGAAACGAATACATCTCTCCGCTTCACTAAAGGAAATACCTTAGCGATCCGCAGTTTCTTACAGGCTTGAGGTCGCATTATTACAGTCGTCGCCCAATTCCCACAGCGTTCGGCGCGGACTAAGCTTTCGTGTACGAGCTTGCTTTAGGTAGTCGCTTGGCTAGCCCAGCCGAGCTCAATCCCACCGGCCAAAGTTTCGCAAACCGTTAAAGCAACGCCGCTACGCGGGGAGTCTGTTCAAAATTGAACAGACGCGGCAGCGAACCGACAGGTAGAAAAGGTCAAGATTTTAACCCCTGAGAAAACGACACAGGGAAGTCGGGCTAACAAGCGACGGGAAAAACCAGAAAAGCACCTCCGGCGATATCTTTTTTCTGAGGGATATCGGCGCGGTGGAAGTGCGTCCAAATTTGCTTTTAACGGAGGAGAAACATTGCGCCGTCGAACTTCGCAATCCGCTGGGGTATTCGCTGCAGCACTAACGGGAACAAACGCGAAGGAATTCGAGGGTGGGGAAACGATCGTCTCGCAAGGGGAAGAATGCACGGACGTGTATTACATCGAGAAAGGGATGGTGAAGCTGACGCTGGTTTCGAACCGAGGGAAAGGCGCGGTGCTGGGAATCCTGGGGCATGGCGATTTTTTCGGAGAAGCGTGCATCGGCGGCGATGCCGTGTTTTCGACATCGGCGATCGCGCTTGTGCCGAGCGTCGTTCATGTCATCAAGAGGAAGTCGATGGTGCGCTTGGTGGAGGAGAATCCCGTGCTGTCGGCACACTTCATCAATTATTTGCTGACGCGAAACCGGCGCATCGAGCAGGACCTGATCGATCACATGTTCAATTTCAGCGAGAAGCGGCTGGCGCGCGTGCTGCTGTTGCTGGCGCGCATCGGCAAAGATGGGGAGGTAGCGCCGATTCTCGAAAAGATTGGACAGGACACGCTGGCGGAGATGGTGGGGACGACGCGCTCGCGGGTGAATTTTTTTATGAACAAGTTTCGGAAGCAGGGGCACATTCACTACAACGGGGGGTTGAAGGTGCATGACTCGTTGGAGAGTGTGCTGCATGAGTGAGCGGAAGGTGGAAGAGGCAAATTCCGGACTAGATCGTGGTCGTCGTTGTGGTGTGGGTGAGGCTTCATCTAAACCCGCACCCTTTTAAAACCAAAAGGGTGCGGCACCCAACTGCCGGAGTGGTTGGGAGAGCGTGCTGTATGAAGCTAGGAGTTCCAGGCGACGCGGGTTAGGTGGCGTTTGCGGTCGTCCCATTCGGCGCCGGAGAGGATGCGAGGGGCGACTTCGATCAGGCGCGGGGTCAGCTTGAAGACGGCGAGCGGAGTCCAGGGCTGGCCGGAGCGAGTGTGGAAGCCGCCTTGATTCAGCGAGTCGGCCATGCGGTTGTAGGACAGGTCCTGAACGACCATTTCGGCGAGACGATTCAGTACTTCGATTTCGGACGGATTTTCCTCCAGGTGAAGGCAGTCGCCGGCGATGCGGGTGCCGTAGGGGATCTCTTCGCCGATACGAGCATCGGCTAGACGGCTGCCGGCGTTGGCTTCCGCTTCGCGCTGCCACTCGATCGCCGAGAGGCGCCATCCTGCTCTTTCTTTCTGTTGCACGTATTCGGAACCTGGCCAGTTCGACAGCGTGTCGCGCGTCCACTCCATCTTTTTCATAACGATCTCCTTAAGACGATTTCACCGACACCTGCATGCATACCGACACCTGCGTGTATGAAGACGGACCACCCTGGCGAGGATGGTGGCAATTCGGCTGCCGGGATCTGGATTACGTAAGCCATTGTCAAAGCGAGAGTTAATTTCGCTCTTGAGGCAGAATTTAGATCGGCAGTGTTCGTTCATGGGATGGCGCGTCTCGCCGTCGAACACTGTTTTCCGACAACGCACACCCGTATTGGCCAGCGTTGACGCGTACCGCGGCGGCGGAGGTATGATTTGGCGTACTCGCCCAAGCCCTGAAAGTTGAGGTTGTTACTCGTCGAACCATGAGCGCCATACCCGTGTCCCCAAACCCGGAGGAGGCCAAAAGGGTGGAAGTGCGCACCCCGATGGAAGTGCTTGTCGATCTGGCGAGCGTGGACGTGCGTGTGCCCGCGCAAGAGGCTGTGACCGTCAACGTCAGCCCGAAGGGCGCGCGCGTGTTGACCACCCAGCCGTGGAAGCCAAACGATCGGCTGAACGTGCGGTCGTTGCTGGGGAATTTTCGGTCGCGTGCGCGAGTGGTTTATTGCGTGCCGACAAGCACCAACCAGTTTGCGGTGGGATTGCAGTTTTCTGCGGCGATCGGGAAGTGGCGTTCGCCAAGCTAAGTGCCTGACGGCTTAGAGCTTGCCCATCCGTTCAATTTCCTTCCTTCGATGTCACCCGTCTTTTTAGTCCGACTAAACTTGGAACGACTCAAGCCACCTTTACCCGCGTATTGATTCGCTTCGACGCTTCCCTGAGGCGATCGCGTGCTTCCTTGGAATTGAGGATGAACTGCTCGACGTTAGCCATGAACTCGGGATTGTGCGTGCGATCGCGCAGCTGCTTCAGGAACGGCTGGATTTTGGCGAACATGATAAACATTTCGCTGGAAAATTGCGGACGAAGAAAGGCCTTTTCGCCGAGCGTGCCATCGAGGACAAACGAGGCGGCCATTCCCCAGTACGTCGTGACTTGCCGCAGCCACCTATTTTGCTGGGTGCCGTGGGTCATTTCGATTTTGAGGTAGTCACCCGCGGTTCGCGGCGAAAACTCATCGCTCCACCAACGGCGCGCCTTGCGCATTTCGCCTTCGTCGCGCAAGCGATCGAGCTGAAAGATCAGGCGCGCATCCTGAACAACATTATTGTTGCGCATCGTAGCTCCTGCGGAGCCGACTCGAAAAACGCGCAAATCGATGAGGCTGTATGAATCTATAAATTGGAAGAAGTAGCCAGCTGAATGGTGCGAAGCGTAAGCCTGAGGGATACCAAAGTCAACATTAAGTAATATGGTGTAGTGGGGAATGGAGCAAAGAGGTTGAGGGACGCAGTGCGCGGCGCTCCATTTCGGGAAGTCCCATTTTGGGAATCGCGCCGGGGCAGGATGTTATATTGGCGGCCATGTACTCGCAAAAATTCAAAGTTGACGTTTTGATTCGTGGGGAGCGGCGGGCCTGCCCGTTGGAGTGGCTGGATCAGTTCTGCATGCGGAATTTTACGAATGCGGCGGACTTCGACGACACGCTGCCGCTAGGCGAGGGGCGGCTAGAGGCTAGCTTTCGACTGACGCCGGAGCGGTTTGCAGAGGGGTTGGGGGCGTGGTTGACGCAACGGGGGAAGGGCGAGGGGCAGCCGATTGTGGTAGAAGTGACACAAATTTAGGCGGCGGGTCGTGCGCTTCGGGCTGGCGCTGTGCTTAGAGCAGGGGTTTGGCGATTTTGGCGCTAGGTTAGGCCGGGGCGGTTCTTGTCGGCGGCGAAGGCTTTCAGGATTTCGGGAATGGCGGCTTGGGTGGCGGATTCTCCCGCGGCGATGAGTTCTTCGGTGCGCGTGAAATCGTCCCAAACGAAGGGCTGAACGTCGGGCTCAATGATGACGTCGGCTTGCTGGCGCCAGGCGAGGTCGGCGTGGCGCTGGATGATCGAGAACGAGCGGCTGATGACGTCGGCGGCGGTGCGCGGGGCGGTGAGGCTGCCGGCTTCGAGGTAGACGGCGATGGTGATGTCGGCGCCGAGCAGGCAGGTGCCTTCGACGGGGACGGGGGCGGTGAGGAAGCCGTCCACGAGGGTGCGGCCCTCGAATTGAATCGGGACGAATAGGCCGGGGTAGGCGCAGGAGCCGCGAAGTGGCGGACCCATGAGGCCGCGCGTGTAATAGACGGTGATGCCGGCGTTGATGTCGGTGGCGGCGACGGCGAAAGGCGTGGTGAGCTCCTCGAACGTTTTGCATGGAGTGAAGCGCTGGAGATAGCGCTCGAGGCGGAGGTTGTTGGCTAGGCCGAGCCAGGACGGGGTCCAGCGGCCGAAGTCGGCAAAGGTGGTGAGGGAGGCGATGCGCTGCATGTCGTTGAGCGGGACGCCGGCGCAGTAAACGGCGCCGATGAGTGCGCCGACGCTGGTGCCGGCGACGCAATCAATGGGGACGCCAGCATTTTTGAGCGCGCGGATCACGCCGATGTGGGCGATGCCGCGGGCGAAGCCTCCGGCGAGGGCGAGGCCGATGCGGGGCCGGTCGCCGGCGGGGCGGGGCTTTTCGCGGGCGAGCGATTGCACCTTGTCGGTGGCGTGGCGCAGCCAGTCTTTGGCGAAGGTGACTCTTTCGGAGGCGCCGTCACGAGTGTCGGCGTGGTCGCGCTTGTCGGGATTGCCGTTGTGCTTGTCGTGCTCGTCGGACATTCTGAGTACAGTTTAGTGCGGTTGCGTCGTTGAGTGAGGTTGTTTGACCGCGGAATGCTGGTTTTGTAACCTGTCCTGCCTGCCACTTATTGCTAGCATTTAGCTTCGCGAAACTTCTGGAAGAGGCTCCCCGATGAAACGTCGAATTGAGAAGGCCGTCGTGCTGGGAGCGGGGACGATGGGGGCGCGCATCGCAGCGCATTTCGCGAATGCGGGGCTGCCGTGCGTTTTGCTGGACATTGTGCCGCCGGGCGTTGCGGCGGATGCGCCTGCGGAAGCTCGGAACAAAATTGTGCGCGCGGGTTTGGATGGCGCTCGGAAATCAAAGCCGGCGGCATTTTTTACGGCGGGGCTTGCGGATCGGATTGCTGTCGGAAATTTTGACGATGATTTGGCGCGATGCGCTGAGGCCGACTGGATTATCGAAGTTGTCGCCGAAAATCTGGAGATTAAGAGGAATTTGCTGGTGCGCGTTGCGCAGTTTCGCAAACCCGGCGCGATTGTTACCACGAACACTTCCGGATTGCCGGTGCATTTGATTGCGGAAGGTTTGCCGGAAGAGTTTCAGCAGCACTGGGCCGGGACGCATTTCTTTAATCCACCGCGATATTTGAAACTTGTCGAACTGATTCCTGGGCCGAAAACTTCGCCGGAAATGATCGAGACGCTGCGCGAGTTTTGCGACCGGCGGCTCGGCAAAGGCGTGGTCGTCGCGAAAGACACGCCGAATTTCATCGCGAATCGCATCGGGACATTTTCGATTTTGAATGCGCTGCGCTTGATGGGCAACCTTGGGTTGACGGTCGAAGAAGTCGATGCTTGTACGGGGCCGGTGATTGGGCAGCCGAAGTCGGCGACATTTCGAACGGCGGACATTGTCGGGCTGGATGTTTTGGTGCACGTCGTGAAGAACGTTTACGAAACTGTGCCGAACGATGAGTCGCGCGAAATGTTTCGAGTGCCGGCGCTGATTGAAGAAATGGCGAAGCGGGGCTGGCTTGGCGACAAGACTGGTCAGGGTTTTTACAAGAAAGTGAAGGGTGAGGGCGAGAAAGAAATTCTGACGCTCGACGTCAAGACGATGGAGTATCGCGCGCGGCAGAAGGCGCGATTCGCGTCGCTGGAATCGGCGAAAGGTATCGAGGATACGACTGAGCGGTTGCGGTCGCTGATTGGGCCGGTGCTCGAAGGGCAGAAAGCCGACAAGGCGCAGCAATTTTTGTGGGGATTGCTGTCGGAAAACTGTTTGTATGCGGCGCGGCGCGTGCCGGAGATCTCGGATCACATTGCGGATGTGGATCGCGCGATGCGCTGGGGATTTGCGTGGGAGCTTGGGCCGTTCGAGCTGATGGATGCGATCGGCGTGAAGGCGTTTGCCGACAGCGTGAAGAAAGAAGGGCGATCGCTGCCTCCGGTGATTGAAAAATTGCTGGCGAGCGGGCAGACTTCGTTTTACGAATCGAATCGCGGCGCGAGGTCGGTGTTTTCGCTAGCGACGGGCGCGACGGAGAATGTCGAAGAACCGGCTGGCATTCTAATTTTGAAATCGCTGAAAGACGCGGGGCGCGAGGTCGAGCGAAATTCCGGCGCGAGCTTGATCGATCTCGGCGACGGCGTCGTTTGCTGCGAATTTCACTCGAAGATGAACGCGATCGGCTCTGACCTGATTGCGATGATTCACAAAGGAATCAAGCGGCTCGACAGCGATTTCGATGGGATGGTTATCGCGAATCAGGCGGTGAATTTTTCCGTCGGCGCGAATTTGATGCTGGTGCTGGTCGCCGCGCAAGAGCAGGAGTGGGATGAGCTGCACCTCGCGGTGAAGCAATTTCAGAACGTGAATCTCGCGATTAAATATGCGCCGAAACCGGTGGTGATCGCGCCGCAAGGCATGGCGCTGGGCGGCGGCTGCGAAGTCAGCTTGCACGGTGCGCGCATCCAAGCAGCGGCCGAAGCGTACATGGGACTCGTCGAAGCCGGTGTCGGGCTGATTCCGGGAGGCGGCGGCTCGAAAGAAATGCTCATTCGCGCAAACGAGCACGCCTCAGGCGGCGACGACCTGGATTTATTTCATGCGTTGCGTCCAATCTTTGAAACGCTGGCGATGGCGAAGGTCGGAACGAGCGCCGAAGAATGCCGCGACTACGGATTCTTGCGTCGCGAAGATGGCGTGTCGATGAATCGCGAACGGCTTGTGGCCGATGCGAAAGAAGCGGCACTCGCGCTCATCCGCGGCGGTTACAAGCCGCCCGCCGCAAGTTGGCAAGAGGGCGCGCAGACGACTCAGATCAAAGTGTTAGGCGAACAATTTCTCGCGACGGCCAAGATGGCGATTCATCTTCTCTTGCGCGGCGGCTATGCGACGGAGCACGATGCGGTGGTCGCGCGAAAGCTGGCGAACATCCTTGCGGGCGGAGCACTGAGCGCGCCGCAATTCGTCAGTGAGCAGTATGTCCTCGACCTGGAGCGCGAAGCCTTTGTCTCGCTCTGCGGTGAACGCAAGACGCAGGAACGCATCGCGCACACGCTGAAGACGGGCAAGCCGCTGCGCAATTAGTCTGTTCGTCACACGAAAATCCGACATGGGTTCGCTCAGGCATACACGACGGCATTTCGCTTTTTTTGCGGTCATGGTTTTCCTGTTCGGACTCAACTCTCGAGCGCGTGCGCAACACGAGAAATTCCCACTTCGCATAGCGGCCGCCGCGGACCTGCAATTTGCACTGAAAGACATCGCGCAGCAATACGAACATCAAACCGGCCGCAGAGTGGAAATCACGTTTGGATCGAGCGGAAACCTTTTCTCTCAGATCGAGAACGGAGCGCCGTTCGATGCGTTCTTCTCCGCCGATATAGCGTACCCAACGCGGCTGCAGCAAGATAATCTGATCGTGCCCAATAGCGTGATGAATTATGCGGTAGGCCGAATCGTTGTGTGGATGCCAGGAGACTCGAAGATCGATCTGGACGCGCGAAAATGGGACGCACTGCTCGATCCTTCGGTTCAAAAGATCGCGATCGCAAATCCGGAGCATGCACCTTACGGTCGCGCCGCAGTCGAAGCGTTGAAGCGCGCGGGCATCTACGAAAGAGTGCAGCCGAAACTCGTGTTCGGCGAAAACATCTCGCAAGCCGCACAATTCGTACAGTCTGGCAACGCGCAAGCTGGAATCGTCGCGCTTTCGATTGCGCTATCGCCCGCGATGAAGAACGGCCAACGCTGGAACGTTCCCGTCGATCAGTACGCTGCGATCGAACAAGCGGCTGTCATTCTGAAGACGGCAAACGATAAAGAAGCCGCACGCGCGTTTCTCGGTTTCGTTTCAAGCGATGCCGGACGGCGCACACTGGCAACTTACGGCTTTGCGATCCTGAGCGACGCGACACGGCCGAAGTAAACCGATTCGACTCTTATGGAAGCTCTCGTTCTCTCGATTCGACTCTCATTCACGGTCTCTGTGATTTTGCTCGCGATCGGGCTGCCTCTCGCCTACTGGCTGACATTTTCGCGCTGGCCCGGCAAATTTCTCATCGAAGCGATCGTCGCTCTGCCTCTCGTCCTGCCGCCTACCGTGCTTGGCTTCTATCTTTTGGTCGGGATGGGTTCGCGCGGGCCACTCGGACACCTTTGGCAAACTGCGTTTGGCCACGGACTCGCGTTCACGTTCACGGGCCTGGTCATCGCTTCGGTTCTGTACAGCTTGCCGTTCGCAGTCCAACCTCTCGCGGCGTCGTTTGAAAGCGTCGATCGCAAACTTCTCGACGCATCCGCACTTCTCGGCGCCGGACGGTTCCGCACATTTCTGCGCGTCATTCTGCCGCTTTCGATTCCCGGCGTGATCACCGCGGTCGTTCTGACTTTCGCACACACACTGGGAGAATTCGGCGTCGTCCTCATGGTGGGCGGCAATCTCGCCGGTGCGACACGCACCGTCTCGATCGAAATCTACGATCGTGTGCAATCGATGGATTACGCGGGAGCGAATCAAATCGCGCTGGGCCTGCTGCTCTTCTCTTTTGTTGTGCTGTCGATCGTTTACGGCGTGAATCGCTACTTCGATCGGAACTCAAGCCGCCGCGCTTACTCGCCATGGCTGGCGAAATGAGCCAGTTGGCACTCAGCGTCAACGTGCATCTGGAACGCTCGCAGCGGCACAGCCCAAAGTTTGTGCTGGACGTCGCGCTGGATTTTCCTCTCGGTGTAACGATCATTTTCGGGGCATCGGGGGCCGGCAAATCGACACTACTCAATTGCATCGCGGGATTGTTGAAGCCTCAGGCAGGCAAAATCACAATTGGCGGCGAGACAATCTTCGATGCAAACGCCAAAATCAATGTTCGCCCCGAATATCGCCACATGGGTTACGTCTTTCAGTCGCTCGCGCTGTTTCCGCATTTGGCTGTGAAGGATAACGTGACCTACGGCCTGGCGAATCTGTCGCACGAACAACAAAGCCAACGCGCCTCTGAAATTCTTTCTGCGTTTCAGATCGAGGCGTTGGGTTCACGCAAGCCCGCAGAGCTATCCGGTGGCGAGCAGCAACGCGTCGCCCTGGCGCGCTCGCTGGTCACTCAGCCCCGCGCCTTGCTTCTCGACGAACCGATGACGGGTCTGGACGATGAACTGAAGACATCGATCACGCGGGATCTTTTAGCTTGGAACGACAAGCACAGGATTCCGATCCTCTACGTGACACACAGCAAAGAAGAAGCGGCCACACTTGGCGGCCGCCTGGTGTTTCTCAAGCACGGAAAAGTTGTCGAACAATCAGAAGCAATCACGTCCGCGGCACAAACGCGCCCACGCTAGCTACTTCGCAGCACCCGTCGCGGCAGGCACCGAAAACCTAATCTCGTCGGCCGACAACGTCTCGCCACTCGGCGTGGCGTGAATCACAACGCGATCGCCGACCGCGAGATCGGAGACTTTCGCCGCTTTTCCGTCGCGCGTCACGAACATCGTGTTCGCCACGAGCTTCACTTCCACCTCTTTGCCGTCGGCCTGCTTGACGACAACCGAGTCCGCGTTGATTTTTTCGAGTGTGCCCATTACATGCTTCTTGTCGCCGTGAGCAAACATTACAGTCCCCATCAATGCGAGCATTCCGAGTAGCGAAATCACTTTCCGTCTCATCTGTGTTCTCCCTTTGTGTGGAGCTCGCTAGCCGTCCGGGCGATCAGCCAAAACGCGCCCCTAATTCTCATTCATTGCGCTTTTAACCCAAAATTTCGCTCACCTTTAATGATGCTTCGCCGGCGCCTTTTGTTGCACCGGCGCGCCGCCCAGAAAATCCTGTTCGTCTTGCTCTTCTTCTCGATCTTCGGGTCCCTTCGGGTTCATTTTTTCCATGCCGAGCCTTTCTTCGTCGCGCAACTGCGGCAAATGGCGAATGAACAACACGAGCTTCCAACTGTCGCTTTCTGACCCGTGACCGCCACCAAACGCAGGCATGCCCGTAAATCGCACGCCATTTTCGATAATCCAGAAAAGCTCGCCGTCCGATAGATTTTGCGTCTCCACATGGCGAAGATCGGGCGGCTTCGGATACAAGCCTTTCCCATACATCGTATCGCCGCTCCCGTCGTTGCCGTGGCACGACGAGCAGTGGTCGGCGAAATGGTCGCGGGCCGCTTTCAGATTTTCTTCCGATGCTTGCATCGGATTGTGCATCTTCCGCGCATCCGACGGAATCGACATCCGGTGTGCGTGCTGCGCGAAAAACGCCTCCAGCGCCGTGGGCGTCGCGCGCGCGCTCAGCCCGTTGTGCATTATCGAAGCACCGACCGCGATCGCAACTCCGACGGCCAGCACCAGCACGATAAGAAGAATGTGTCCGCGTTTCATGCCAGTTGTTATGTTAGCTGAGACCTCATGAAAAGACGCATGGGCTAAAGCCTGTAGATACCGCGAGATGTAAAGCCTGTGTTAAAAGCGAGCGTAGCGCGGACCTCCGCGAGTCTTTTGGGCCGGTTCGTTTACAGTCAGCGCCTGCAATTTGGCACCTGACGACACGCATCGAATAACAAGGCTCGTGCGCTGCGAAGTGGCGGCCGCTCTGTTACGATACGCTCGATGGACGCATGGCCCAAACTCGAGGCGTCAGAAGCATGGGCAACCTGCCCGCCAGATGTGCGCGACCTTTTGCTCGTGGCGCACGCCGGCGAAGAACTGACACTCGAGCAGGGACTTCGTTTGGCGACCGCTTCCGAGCCGGCCGCGCTAGAAACTTTGGTCGCCGCGGCGGACGCACTGCGGCACGAAACCGTTGGCGACACGATCACCTACGTCGTCAATCGCAACATCAATTTCACCAACGTCTGCTTCGTCGGCTGTAGCTTTTGCGGTTTCGCGCGCGGCCCGGGCGCTCCCGACGCCTACGCGCATGGTCCCGATCACGTGGTGCAAAAAGCGCGCGAAGCATGGGACCGCGGCGCCTCCGAAGTCTGCATCCAGGGCGGATTGCCACGCGATCTCGACGGCTTTTTCTATCGCGACATTTTGCGCGCGATCAAACGCGCGATTCCGGAAATGCACGTTCACGCATTTTCGCCCATGGAAATTTCGTATGGCGTCGATAAGACTGGAATGCCGCTGCGCGACTATCTGCAAATGCTGAAAGACGAAGGACTCGGCAGCATTCCCGGCACGGCCGCTGAAATTCTCGACGATCGCATTCGTCGCCAGCTCAGCCCCAATAAACTACCTGTCGCGCTGTGGGTCGAAATCATCACGACCGCGCACGAACTCGGCATTCCCTCGACCTCCACGATGATGTACGGACACGTCGAAGAGCCCGCCGATTGGGTGCGCCACATTTTGCTGCTTCGCGCAATTCAGAAACGCACCGGCGGCTTCACCGAATTTGTGCCTCTTGGATTCATTCACGAAAAGACGCGTTTGTATCAACACGGTGGCGCTCGCGCTGGCGCGGAGCGCGATGATCATCTTCGTGTGCACGCTCTGTCGCGCGTGCTGTTGCACGGTGCGATCAAAAACATTCAAGTGTCGTGGGTGAAGCTCGGCTTCCAGCTTTCGCTCGATTGCCTCAACGCCGGCGCAAACGATTTCAGCGGGACATTGATGGAAGAAAGCATTTCCAAAGCCGCCGGCGCAAATTTCGGAGAGTTCGTCGATCCCGCGGAATTTCGTCGCATGATCCGATCGATCGGCCGCATTCCCGCTGAACGCACGACCAGCTACAAAATACGCCGCACGTTTAACGGGGCCGACGACGCTGAGCTCGCCGACTCACCACAATCGCGAGAAGACCTCCGCGCCGCTTCAGGCAATACCACTTCGCTGTTGCCTCTGCTCGACGCCGGCGCCGCGCCACAAGCTCATCGCATCACGCACGGCGAAAGCGCCTACTAAACCGCAATGCGCGCGCTGCTCCTACCCGTCAAAGATCTCCGCAACGCCAAGCAGCGCCTCGTCGGCATCCTCGCGCCCGAAGAACGCTTCGCACTGGCGCACGCGATGCTGGCCGACACCGTTGCCGCGATGCGCGGCGTCCAGCGCACCGACGAAATCTTCGTCGTCACCAACTACGAGCCCGCCATGCAAGCCGCTCGCGAAAACAACTGGCATATCCTCAGTGAAGACCGCCAAATTTCCGAAAGCGTCTCCGTCGACGACGCCTCGCGTCGCATAGAATCGCTCGGCTTCACCGCGGTTCTGCGCATTCCGCTCGATCTTCCGCTCATTCAATCGCGCGACATCGACGACTTACTCGCGATTGAATGTTCTGCGCCGGCGATGGTAATCGTCCCGTCGCGCGACGGCACCGGCACCAACGCGATCCTCCGTACTCCTCCGACGCTCTTCCCTTCTCACTTCGGCTCCGGCAGCTTCGTCAAACACTGCGGCGAAGCCGACGCAGCTCACGCGCAAATTCATCATCGCCGTAACCTGCGCCTCGAAATGGATGTTGACGACGAATCCGATCTCCGCGCGCTCCTCAAACACGATCTCACCGGCACTTGCACCGGCGCGTTCCTCGCAACCGCAGGCATCGCGCAACAACTCTCAGCGCCAGAACAAGAGCAATCCGCCGCCCGCACCGCTTCGCAACCCTGAACCTCTCGGCATACAATGTCCCCGCGTGATCGAACCGCCGCAGGACACTGAACTCTGTGAGCTCCGAGCCCGAATGAAAAACAAAATCTTCGCCGACATCGACGCCGCCATCGCCGACGTTCCCGACGGCGCGCGCATGATGTTCGGCGGCTTCGGTGGCGCAGGCTTCCCCAACAATCTGATCCAAGCGCTCGCCCGCAGAGGCACACGCGACATTTTCGCCATCAGTAACAATTGCGGCACGCGCGACGGCGAACTCGGCATTCTCTTCAAGCTCGATCGCATTCGCCACGTCATCGCGTCGTTCCCCGGCCCGCACTCGAATCATTTTCAGGAACGCCTCGCCGCGAAAGAAGTCACGATCGAGCTCGTCCCGCAAGGAATTCTCTGCGAACGCATGCGCGCCGCGGCCGCCGGGCTGCTCGGTTTTTACACCGCGGTCGGCGTCGGCACCGAAGTCGCGGCCGGAAAAGAAGAGCGCGTGATCGACGGCAAACGCTGCATCCTCGAAATGCCGATTCACGCCGACTTCGCATTCATCAAAGCCGAAAAGGCCGACGAACTCGGTAATCTCACCTATCGCCTGGCCGCGCAAAATTTCAATCCGATCATGGCGATGGCGGCGAAGACTACGATCGTGGAAGTCGAAGAAATCGTTCCCGTCGGCTCGATCGATCCCGAAAGCGTGATGACGCCCGCGATTTTCACTCACCGCATCGTGCAGGCGAAAGGAATTCGCTATGCCGGGTAAAACGGATAAGCCGCGCCTCACTCGAGAACAAATCGCTCAGCGCGCCGCGCTCGAATTGCCCGACGGCGCCTACGTCAATCTCGGCTGGGGCATTCCCAATCTCATCTCCGACTATCTCCCCGCCGGCGTCACCGTTTTCTTCCACAGCGAAAATGGAATCCTCGGGATGGGCCGCCGCGCGCGCGCCGGAGAAGAAGACTTCGATCTCGTCGATGCGATGAAAGTTCCGGTCACGCTCGTGCCCGGCGCATCATTTTTCAATCAAGCCGACGCGCACCTGATGACGCGCGGCGGCCATCTCGATGTCGCGGTGCTCGGTGGCTTTCAAGTTTCCGAAAAAGGCGATCTCGCCAACTGGAAAATTCCGGGCGCGAAAGGCTCGGGCGGAATCGGCGGCGCGATGGACATCGCCAGCGGCACAAAAACAGTTGTCGTCTGCATGGAACACACCACGCGCGACGGCGCGCCAAAAATTGTGCGCGAATGCAGTTACCCGCTCACCGGCTTGCGCTGCGTCACAACGATCGTCACAGACCTCGCAGTGATCGACGTGACGCCGGACGGCCTCGCCCTCCGCGAAGTCGCGCCGCAATGGACCGCCGTCGAAGTGCAGCAACTCACCGGCGCCCGCTAAAATTTCGCCGGCCACGCCGCCCGAAATGCGCCTGAAATAAAAATGCGCTCGACGTTCCGAATCCGAATCGCATCACTCCGTTTAGATCCTCGGATTCTTGTTCTGTATCGTTCCTCGTCGTCGCCAACGCAACGCGCGCCGGCGAACCTCGCGCGGCGGACCAACCAAAACTCACGTATCGCCTGACCTACTCGCTCAAAACGCCAGAATCTCGTCCACATCTCAATTCATTTCCCGCAACCCACAAACGCGCCGCTCACGCTGATCATTCCCCGCTCTGTCCCCGGCGGTTACGCGCAGCGCCCCTACGATCCCTTCGTCTCCAACGTCAAAGCCTTCTCCGAATCCGCGCCGCATGCATCCAACAGACGACGCCATCTCAGTCGATCGCGACGAACTCGCCCCTCGCTGGATCATCGGCAAACAAGCCGCATCATCTACCGCAATCACGCGCATCGAATACGACGTCGACGTCGCAAAAATGGAGCGCGACATTTTCTCGGCCGCCGACACTTCCAAAATCCGCGAGGGCTACGTCGGCCTGCTCGGCTACTCGATCTTCGCCTTCATCGAAGGCCGCGAAGAATCTCCCGATCCAACTCGAAGTCCAAGCGCCCGAAAAGTGGCCCGTGTTCTCCACGCTCGCGCCGCAAGTTCCGGTCGCAAGAACTGCGATCACCGCACAAGCCGCCGACTACTACGCACTCGCCGACTCCCAAATCACACTCGGCCCAAAAATCCAGGTCCTGAGAAATCGTCGCCACGGACTCGCGCGACTCCGTCCCTCTCTTCGTTTCCATTTACGCCGAAACGAACGCCGACATCTCCGTCGAAGCCACGCTCGCTCGCGACGCGCTCAATAAGTCATCGCCTACTTCGGCTTCGCGCCTTTCTCGCACTACAGCGTCGTCCTCGAATATCTCAAACCTCTTCCGCCGCCTCACGTCTACAACTTCAGCATGGAGCATCTCGACAGCGGCACATTCTTCATGGACATCGACCACGCCATCACCGCCGACAAGTTCCGCCGACGAAAAAGAATCCATGCGCTTCAATTACGCGCATCACATCGCACATTCCTGGATTCCCAAACGCTGCTACGGCGCTGGCTACATTCCGTTCAATTGGGAAATGACTCCTGTCATCGACACCATCTGGTTCAACGAAGGCTTCGGCCGCTACGTCGCCATCGCCGCGCTCGCCGACGCTCTTCCGAAAGACGAAGCCGCCAGCTATCGCGACACAAAACTCGATCGCCTTCGCTACATCGTCGCCAATGCCCCCGATTTCATCCAACGCATGTCTCTCGACGAACTCTCCCGCGAAGGCTCCTTCATCTACTCCGACGATTTTCGCGTCGGCATGAATCTCTTCTCTCGCGGCGCGCTGCATGGCCGCCGAAATGGACGATCGCATCCGCACACAAACTTCCGGCCAAAAATCGCTGCGCGACGCTCTGCGCTACCTCATGGCGTGGACCGCGCAAAACCGTCGCGCATTTCGCACCGACGAGCTCCCCGAAATTTTTCGCCAAGCCACCGGCGTAGACACCACATCCATCCTCGAAATCCTGGATGCAGCCTCCGCGTCCCACTCCCGCAAATTCAGACACCGCTGCACTGACCGCGAGAGAGGTGGTACATTCTTCGGGAACAGCCCGATTTCACTCTGCTCCACGGAGGTCCGCATGGCCGACAGCAACAGGACCCAACTCTCGAAAAATATTCCGATCTCTTCAGCAAGAAAGCCTTCGCCAATCTCGGCACGCTCATGAAAGACGGCAGCCCCCAAGTCACTCCCGTCTGGTGCGACTTCGACGGCAAACACATCCGCGTAAATTCCGCGCGTGGCCGCGTCAAGGATCTCAACATCCGCCGCGATCCTCGCGTCGCGCTCGCCCTCGTCGATCCCGAAAATCCTTACCGCTACCTCGAGATCCGAGGCAAAGTCGTCGAAGTCACCGAAAAGGGCGCCGACGAACACATCGACAGCCTCTCCAACAAATATCTCGGCAATCCGAAATACCCCTTCCGTCAACCCGGCGAAGTCCGCGTCCTCTACAAAATCGAACCAACAAAATTCAGCGCGATGGGCTAATCCAATTCCGCCAAGCCTTTGTGGGGGCGGGCTTCAGCCCGCCCGCCGATTGCTAACACGAATTGCAAACGTAAACTCGAATAACTGCAATCACTGGCCGCGAACCGCTTCCAACCTCGCTCGCCTCCTCGCGCCTACTGCTTCGTCGCCCTCTCAATAAACGCCGCAATCTGCCCGTGCAGCGCCACCCGATCCTCATCGTGCAAATACATCATGTGCCCCGCCGAGTAGTAATCCTCTTTAATATTTTTCTGCAGCGCATCCGGCAAACCCAAATGCGTCATCGTGTACTCCGTCGCAAAAAACGGCGTCGCGAAATCGAAATACCCGTTCTCCACCTGCACCAGCAGCCGCGGATTCGTAATCATCGCCTGTGCTAAATCGCCTTCCACATTCGGCGCCCCCGGAAAAAATCTCCGCGGACCATTCTGCTGCCGCGTCCACTTCCACTCGCCGTTCCCGCCGCTTGTGTTGTGGTAAATCTTGTCGCGCCCAAACTTCAGCTCTTCCTGGTTGTAAGAATTAATCAGCGCGGTGTACGCCCCGCCGACCGCCGGCCCTTCCGGATCGCCCTGCGCATTCTCTTCCAGCAAATCGTATGTATAACCAGTGAATCGCGCATCGATCCGTCCCGTAGTCAGCCGCGCGCTTCGCTGCAGTTCCACGCGAAATTGGCTCAACGTGACGCGCAGATCCGCTTTGATCAAATAGTCTTCGCTCAGCCCCGTAAATCGCGCCAACTTCTTCGCCACCGCCGCTTTCTCATCCGCTGAAAGATCTGCGCCCTTATACAGCGCGGCCGCATACTCCCCTTGCGCATACTTCCGCGCCTCATCAATAAATCCCGGCAAATCCACCGGCCGGTCCTTTAGCACCTTGTGATACCAGGCCACCGCCGCATAACTCGGCAAATAAAAAATGTACGGCCGGTCATCCCCCGGGGCGAACGTAAGCGTCGCCAAATCCAGCACCGACGAAATCAGCACGATCCCGTTCAAATGCACCGTGTCGTGATTCTGCAAATAATTTCCCAGCGCCGCCGACCGAAACGTCCCGTAACTTTCGCCAATCAAAAATTTCGGTGAATTCCACCGGCTGTTCCGGCTCAAATACGTCACGATGAATTGCGCGAACGCCTCGACGTCCTCATCGATCCCGTAAAAATCTTTGTCCTGCGCTTTGCAAACCGCGTGGCTGTATCCCGTCCCCATCGCATCGATGAAAACCAAATCCGTCTTGTCGAGCAAACTCTCCGTGTTATCCACCAGCTTGTACGGCGCCGGCGGCGTAAACTGCCCATCCACCGTCTGCACCCGCCGCGGCCCAAATGCCCCCATGTGCAGCCACATCGTCGCTGACCCCGGCCCGCCGTTATACAAAAACGAAATCGGCCGCGTCGAAAAATCCTTCACATCGCTCTTCGTGTACGCCACCGAATACAACAATCCCGTCGCATCGCCCTTGTCATTCTTCAGCAGCGTCGTGCTCGCCGTCGCTTTATACGAAATATTCTGCCCGCCAACCCGAACCGAATGCTCCGTCGTAGACACTTCTTCCTTCGTCGCCGCCGCATCACACTTCTCCGCCGGCTTCTCACTCTTCGCGTCTTTCTCTTTGTCGGAACTCTGCGCGAGCACTCGCGCAGCAGGCAGGAACAAAAGCGCAGCAACAACCAACAAAACTCTAAATTTCATCAGCCACTCCCCGTCGTACCAATTCAAACGCCCGGGATTGTAGCTCAATTTTCACATCAACAACTCAAAACAAAACATCTCGCCTGATCCTGGGTGCCGCACCCTCCTGTTTTTAGGAGGGTGCGGTTTTTGACTTTGATTTTGATTTCCTTCCAGGTGAATGCTTCAATCTGCACAGCTCAACCCCGCGCCGCAACTTCCTTCTCCGGCAGCGTCACCCGCTCCCTCAACCCCGCCACCCTCTCAAACGACTCCACCCTCGCCCGATGATCATAAAGATGCGCCGTCATAATCAATTCATCCGGCCGCATCACATCCACAAAATTCTGCAGCCCGCGCAACACCGTCTCCGGCGAACCCACCGCCGAAACCGCCAACATATGGCTCGCCATCGCCTTCTCCTGCGGCGACCAATACGTCTCAATGTCATCGATCGGCGGCGGAATCTGCCCCGGCGTCCCGCGCCGCAAATTCGTAAACGACTGCTGCACCGACGTGAACTGCCGCCGCGCCTCTCCATCCGTCGCCGCGCAAATCACATTGATCCCCAGCATCAAGTACGGCTTCTCCAATTCCTTCGACGGCCGGAACGTCGCCCGATACAAATGCACCGCGTCCATCATCTCCGCTGGCGCGAAGTGCGACGCAAACGCAAACGGCAGTCCCATCCGCGCCGCCAACTGCGCGCTGAACAAACTCGAGCCCAGCAGCCAGATTGGCACCTTTAAACCCATGCCTGGGAACGCGCGCACTTTTTGTCCCGGCTCTGCTTCTTCGAAGTAGTGCTGCAACTCCAGCACATCGTCCGGAAATCGATCCGCTGCCGCGATCGGATCGCGCCGCAACGCCCGCACGGTCGCCTGGTCCGTCCCCGGCGCTCGCCCCAATCCCAACTCAATCCGTCCCGGAAACAACGCCGCCAGCGTCCCAAACTGCTCCGCAATCACCAGCGGCGAATGATTCGGCAGCATGATGCCGCCCGACCCGACGCGAATCGTCTTCGTCCCCGCCGCCACGTGCCCGATCACGATCGACGTCGCCGCGCTCGCAATCCCCGGCATGTTGTGGTGCTCCGCCAGCCAATAGCGGTTGTAGCCCCAAGCCTCCGCATGCTGTGCCAAGTCGAGCGAATTCCGCAGCGCATCCGCCGCACCGAAGCCTTGCGGTATCGGCGACAAATCTAGAATCGAAAATGGAATCATCGGGTCATCCGTAGGAACCACCATTGGATGACACCAGCAAGAATCGGGTTATTTCAGTTTCGCGGAACCTACTTGGGGTGACCAACCACAAAAAAACGCCGCCCCCACCAGCCCAAGCCATTCAGTGGGAGCGGCGCCGTCTTGCAAGCCCAACAAACTCTCTTACTTCTGCACCACCACGTTCAGCGTCGAACTCTCGACCGAACCCAAACTCACGTTCGTCGGATCCATCGCCAGCGTGATCTGCCACAGCGACTTATTCGCCGAATTCGTCAAGCTCAGCGTCACGTTGAACTGCCCGGTCAGTCCCAGCGCCGACGGCGAATTGAACAGTTGGCACGTCGCCTGCCCGTTGTTCAGTGGCACCGCGCCGCTCAGCTTCACCGCGCCGCTCGATACCGCGTAGTTCAGCGTGCCCGCCACCGCCGTGCCGTCCGGATACTTGAAATCCAGCGTCAACGTCGGCTGCGTTCCAGTCGAAGTCCCCGGCGTATTCGAAATCAGTTCGATCGCCGCAATCTTTCCGCGATCGTGCCCCGGCACATTGTCGAGTTCGATCGTCGCCGTTCCGTTCGTCACCGCGAAGTCCACGCCCTTGACCAGCGCCGTATTCGCACCCGCTGCCGCGAAAATGTCGAAATTCTGGAGCACCGTCGTGCCGCCAACCTTCACGTTAAACACGCGCCCGCCGACGAACGCATCGCCGCCATACAGCTCCGCGAAATACAGATTCGCGTGATACGAGCCGTTCGCCACCGGGAAGGAATAGACCAGCGGTCCGCTGTCCGGTGACATCCGGCCTTCCTGAAACAGCCCAGGATCGGACGTCCCGGCAACCGGGCCGCTGACCGTGCTCACCAGGCCGCCGTTAAAATCCATGTCGGCCGACCAGGCTTGCCCTTTCGAGTCCGTTAACGCCGGCCCGCCGCACTTTACGCGAACCGCCGTCGTCTGCGCGTGGGCCATCCCACACGCCGTTAGCGTCAAAACAACGAGAGCCAGGGCTTTCCTCACGAGTGCCTCCGAGGGTCAACTACCAGAAATTGTGTGGTTTGCAAGCGTGGGGCGTAGGAGGTGTACGCTTGCGACCGCTTTTTGACAATAGAGTTCCGTTACCCTCGGGACTACTGTCCCAATGAACAAATTTAGGACAGGAGGACAGTTAGACCGTCTTAGTCCTACGAACGGGTACCCTTTGATGACAACGGAGTTAACGGCAATTTCAGATGGCACGCCAATCGCCGTGCGAAATTTCACTTTGAGGAGATTTTGTGCGAAAAACAAAGCTTCGCAAGCCTCGCGACCGCAAAGAATTTGTAGGGGCGGGGTTCACTCCGCCCGGCCGATGCGTCTTGTCGCGATCTTCCCGCGCCCCGCAACGACGCGCAGTACAGCGACCGACAAACAGCCCTGTGGAAATATGCGCCGCAGCGGCTACATCCGCGCCGCAACGCGCGCCGCGATCCGGTTATCGGCCGTTCTCAACACCAGCACGAGGCTGTCGCTCAGCGGCACGTCCCCGCTGGGCACCGCAAACTCGTAGCTCCATGCCAGTTTTTCGGCGACCGGCCCGCCATTCGACG
The DNA here is from genome assembly GCA_963785605.1 of uncultured Acidobacteriota bacterium. Taxonomy (GTDB): domain Bacteria; phylum Acidobacteriota; class Terriglobia; order Acidiferrales; family UBA7541; genus Acidiferrum. Next base: position 73,410 of record CAWAWE010000003.1, read on the forward strand.
CCGCGCGCGCCGACGCCGTCGGCAGTATCGGATCGACCGAAAAATATTTCGGCGTTACATTTTTGATTGGCGTCAATTCCACGCCGTGCTTCCAATAAAGATACAAATGCATGCTCGCCATCATCGCCCGCGTCAGGTGCGCATTTCCGCTGGTGTTCTCGACCTGCGGAGGGCACGTCGCGTCGTAATGATCGAATACGACGAATTGCAATGAAATCGTATCGGGAAAGTGCGTCACGCTCTGCGAACCGCGCCGGAATGTCGCCCCCATGTCGGTATCGACCCGCTTCAAATTGTCGAAAAATCCCGGCGCCGCCACATGTCCCGAAATGCGGAAGCAAGGCCCGTTCGGCACCGCGCCGTTCGTTTGCAGAAACAATCCGCCCTCATAGTTGACGACGTTTCTCTCGTGATTCGGTTCAGGAGCGCCGGCGGCAGGAACCGCAATGCCGACACTCACCGCAAGTAGCCCCGCAACAACCAAGGCTAAGACGGAAACAGGATTCGCTTGTATGCGAAGGCGCAAGGCACCCACCCAACATCCCCGAGTTTACCGCGTCTCGCCGCCGAGGGGAACGCCTAGCCTCGTTTCAACAGCTCGGCCTGCGTCGGTGGCACGTAGCCGCACATTGAGAAACTTTCAACAGCTACTTGTCGGCTTTCATCAGGAACGAGAAGCCGTCGTAGGTGCGCAGAACTTTGCCGTCGCCGGCTGGCTTTGTTTCGCCCTTCCCTGCTCGCACGGCTTCGATCGCTTCCACCAGTTTCGGCAGCACCGATGGCTGCGCGACCGGAAAATTATGCGCGCCCAGCACCATCTTCAAATCGGGCGCGAGCGCCGCGAGTTTTTTCACCGAGGCAACGTACGCGTCGAGATCGGTCTCCGGCCGGTACAGCCAGATCGGGCCGGGATAATACGTATCGCCGGTGAAGAGCAATCCGTTTTCGCGATCGAGCAGGCAGATCGCATCGGGCGTGTGCCCCGGCGTCGCGATCACTTCGAGCGTGCGCTTGCTGAAGCCGAGATTGATTTTGAATCCGTCGTGGATCGGAATCGAAACGTGCCACGCCTTGGTCTCGTACGTTTTCGGATCGAATCCCTTCGGCGTCGCGCCGCAAATTTGTCCCGGCGCGATTTCCGCTTGCGCATCTTCGCGCGCCGCTTTCGTATTCGCTTTCGTGAAGGCCGTGTCCATGCCGAAGACGTAAGGAAATTGCCAGTTTCCGCCGATGTGGTCGTTGTGCGTGTGCGAATTCAGCACGACGATCGGCTTCGCCGTCAGTTTCGTCACGAGCGCTTTCAAATTTCCGATGCCCATGCCCGTGTCGAACAGCACCGACTGCTTCGGCCCCGAAATCAGGTACGCAATCGTCTCTTCCGACTGATGCGGCTCGTAAATCGCAAACGTGTCTGGCGCAACCTTGTAAACCTCGAACCACGTTTCGTTCGGCAGCACGCGCTCGAGTGTTTTGTACTCCGGCCGCGGCAGCGATTTGCACCAGTCCGGCGGCACCGGGGTCGCCAGCGTTTCTTGCGTCTGCGCATTTACGTTCGGCGCGAAGAAAATAGCCAGCAACGCGATCGTGAGAGCAGAAAATTTCGCAGCAGAGCGCAGCAATCTGAAGTCAGCAAGCAGTCTGAAATTTGTCATAAGCAGGGCCGCAGAAAATTCTATCAGCCGCTGAACGCCCTTTGTCTCGATGTTCCCTCCAGCAACGTAAAGCATTGGACACGCCGCCGGTTTGGTAGCGCCGGCATCTTGCCGGCGTTTTTTCCTTCGGTATGGCACAAGCGAATCGCCAGTCGATGCGTGCGGTCCTACTTCGCAGCTGTAGCGCCCGTAAAAATCGCCTTCGGGATCATCATGTGGACGCCTTTGTTGCCATCGACGAGCTCGGTGATGTGCAGGTCGGCCGCGACGCTGGCGAGTTGGTAAGCGTCATCGCGCGTCAGATGTTTTTCGGTAACGAGAAAATCGACCATTTCGCGGACGGCCAGCGTCGCGCTGGCGTTGAGATCGTCGTTGAAGCCCATGGTGATGTAGTGCGTCGGAGTTTCGGCGCGCGGCCACTTCAGCTGCATGTCTTTGCGCACGATGAATTGAAACGTGCCGATGAGCGACGTTTCGATCGCGGTGATGTCCACTTCGCCGTCGCCCTGCGCGGCGTGGCCGTCGCCGACTTCAAACAGCGCGCCCGCGGCGTGCACCGGCAAATACAGCGTCGTGCCCGCGACGAGATCCTTGTTGTCCATGTTGCCGCCCATGATCCACGGCGGATTGCTGCTGAAGCGGCCGGCGGATTCGGGCGGCGCGACGCCCATGCTGCCGAAAAACGGATGCAGCGGAATGTCGATGCCCGGCGCGAAATGCGCGACGCCTTTCTGCTCGTCGAGCTGGATGATTTTCGTTTTCGAGTACGGAAAATCGTCCGGAATGTAGCCGCGCCCCGGACCAAACGCGTTGTAAGCGTACGGAATCGCCAGCTTGATTTTCTGGATGCGGATTTCCAGCACATCGCCCGGCTGCGCGTCTTCGATGTAAACCGGCCCCGTCAGAATGTGCCCGCCCGGCCCTTTGTCCGTCACTTCCGCCGTGATGTCGCGCAGCGATTGCTCCACCTGCGCCGCCGGCACCCCCGCATCCTCAAGCCGCTTCGGACTCGAAGTAATCAGCGTCTGAATCTCAACCGTGTCGCCCGATTTGACGCGCAGAACCGGCGCCGCCTTCGCATCGTAATACCCCCAAGCCACCGTCTTCGGCGTCGGCGTTCAGCGTCTGCGTCGTTTGTGCGATCGCGTGCGGCGCGAAAGAACAGGATTCCGAGCGAGACGCAAAGCAGGTTTGGACTGGGGTTCTTCGACTTTTCTCTCCGATTTAGGTGTCTCGTTTCACATCCAGGAGCCAGGGAACCTCGGCACTGAATTCGAGCTGAACTAAAGGCAAGCCCGTGAATGGCTGTTCTGACCAGTTGAACGCGCGAAACCTAGATCCGAATTTGAAGCGATCGGTTGATAAATGCAAGTCGGGTTGCCAGACATTCTCCGAATCTGTTTTGCTGCATCGGCGCCTGACGCAGACATGGTCTCCCGACAAAATGAAACCATTCCGTAATAGTGAAGGCCTGAAGGCAAGCGACACATGTGATAGATCTCGCACTTCGCGATCCGAGTCGATTCCCAAACATCAAACATCGTGACGATCTTCGCCGCTGTACATTTGCGTTCGTGCGGCAATCGAAGTTCAAACACTGTTCACAACCACATTCTTCTGGTTCCCTTTGGGACTTCACCATAAGCCCGACGCGTCCCTTCGGTGTCGCTTATCAATTTCTCCCACCTACTAAAGCGTAATGCAAATTCACTTCATAATTCTCACTGCTACGGATGGGTCATGTCTTCGGGTTTGACCAGGGCGTCGAAGTCTTCGGGGCTGATTAGGCCGAGGTCGAGGGCGGCTTCGCGCAGGGTGCGGTGGCTGTGGTGGGCGGCTTTGGCGACTTTGGCGGCGTTGTCGTAGCCGATTTTGGGGGCGAGGGCGGTGACCAGCATCAGCGAGTTGTGGACGTAGTGGCCGATCTTGGCGCGGTCGATTTCGATGCCGGCGATGCAGTGATCGACGAAGCTGTTACAGGCGTCGGCGAGAAGCTCGACGGACTGCAGATAGTTGAAGATCATCACCGGCTTGAAAACGTTGAGCTCGAAATTTCCCTGCGAGCCGGCGAACCCGATGGCGGCGTCGTTGCCCATCACCTGCACGGCGACCATGGTCACCGCTTCGCACTGCGTGGGATTCACTTTGCCCGGCATGATCGACGAGCCCGGCTCGTTTTCCGGAAGAATCAATTCGCCGAGGCCGCAGCGCGGGCCGGATGCGAGCCAGCGAATGTCGTTGGCGATTTTCATCAGCGATGCCGCGAGCGTTTTTAATGCGCCTGAAGCGAAGACGATTTCGTCGTGCGACGCGAGGCTGGCGAATTTATTCGGATGCGAGCGGAACGGCAGCCCGGTGAGGTCGGCAATTTTTTGCGCGGCGCGCTCGGCGAACTCCGGATGCGCGTTGAGGCCGGTGCCAACCGCGGTGCCGCCGATCGCCAGATCGTAGAGCCCATCAAGCGCGACTGCGATGCGCGCGCCGTCGCGATCGAGCTGCGCGACCCAGCCTGAAAATTCCTGGCCGACGGTGAGCGGCGTCGCATCCTGCAAATGCGTGCGGCCGATTTTGACGATGTCTTCAAATTCTTTCGCCTTGGCCTGAATCGCGTCGCGGATTTTGCGCACCGCGGGCAGCAGGATGCGCGCCGTTTCGGTGGCGGCGGCGATGTGCATCGCGGCGGGAAACGTGTCGTTGGACGATTGCGACATGTTTACGTCGTCATTGGGGTGAACGGGCTTCTTACTGCCCATTTCGCCGCCGGCGATTTCGATGGCGCGATTCGAGATCACCTCGTTGACGTTCATGTTGGTCTGCGTGCCGCTGCCGGTCTGGTAGATGTGCAGAGGGAAATGGTCGTGGAGTTTGCCGGAGATGACTTCGTCGGCGGCCTGCGAGATAAGCGCGGCCTTGTCGTGCGAAAGCTTGCCAAGATCCTGATTTACAAGCGCAGCAGCCTTTTTAAGAATGCCGAACGAGCGAATGAGTTCCGGTGGCATCGTGTCTTTGCCGATGTCGAAGTGGATGAGCGAGCGCGCCGTCTGCGCGCCGTAGTAGCGGTCGGTCGGGACTTCGATCTGGCCCATCGAGTCGGACTCAGTGCGGGTGGGGCCGGTGTGGACGACGGTCACGTTGGACATGCAAAGCTCCTGGGTTGTGATTGCAGCGCGAAGTTTAGCAGGGAGCAGCCCCTCACGTAAGCGCGTCACATAGCTTCGAAGGCTTGCGATTTACTTTCGATGATGTTCTCTGCGAGCGCCTTTTTCGCTTTCTCACCCGATCGGATTGAGGATTCGATCGAGACATAGCAATCGTGGTGCGTCCGGTATCCCAGTCCGAGCGCTCAAGCACGATTCGCTTCACGGCCGCGTCACGGCTAAGTATTTGAAACATAATCGCGGCGATATCAGCTTCGTCCTTTTCGCTAGATTTCCCGTTTCTCGCAGAAAATAGCTTCCCTGCGGCCACACTGAGCGTGCAGTCCTGGCAGACATCCTTGGTAACGTCACGCTGGCAAACATCCAGAATCGACAGAAGAAGAGCAAATACAGCGGCCGAGCCGAGGGTAATTTGTGAGAAAAGATCCGGAGGCAGAGAAGATCGGCCCAAGAGCAACGCAGTCCATCCGACGAGATTGCCGTAGACACGGATGCGACGCTTGGCGGATTTGAATCGAATACCCACAGGTTAGATATCTCTAATCGATGAAAGCAATCGAGGAGCCAAGACATTTTGAACGCCGCTTTCATGTGGAAGGCTGTAGCAGCGCAGCGGGCCGACAACTTACTTCCGCCATTTCACAGTGGGAACCGTTTCGGGAACATGCGCCAATTTGGGACAGTCGAGGCCGAGCAAGAGTAGGACGACAACAGCAGCGCTAGTTAAAGACAAGCGGTCTAAGAAGTTTGAGCAGAAAATAAAAAAGGCCACCCGAGGAGGCGGCCTTTGAAATTCCGATTAACCGATGCGATGTGTTGTGCTCTTTGAGCCGATGCGATCTGACAGAATCCGTCCAACTCGTTGTTCACCCGAAGGCAAACAGCGCCGAGTATCGAACGTTGTCCATTAAGCTCGTGAGGGCTTAAGGGACATTTGCGTGGCATGACCCGCACACCATAGCGGGTTGAGCCACGACTACTTTAGAAAGGAGGTGATCCAGCCGCAGGTTCTCCTACGGCTACCTTGTTACGACTTCACCCCAATCATGAGTCATACCTTGGGCGTCTGCCTCCTTGCGGTCAGCGTGACGACTTCTAGTACAACTCACTTTCGTGATGTGACGGGCGGTGTGTACAAGGCCCGGGAACGTATTCACGGCGTCGATCTGATACGCCATTACTAGCGATTCCGGCTTCATGCAGTCGAGTTGCAGACTGCAATCCGAACTGAGCAGAGTTTTTTCCGATTAGCTCCCCCTCGCGGGTTGGCAACGGTTTGTGCCCTGCATTGTAACACGTGTGTAGCCCTGGACATAAAGGCCATGCGGACTTGACGTCATCCCCACCTTCCTCTCCGTTATCCGGAGCAGTCCACGTAGAGTTCCCTCCTTGCGGAGTGGCAACTACGTGCAGGGGTTGCGCTCGTTGCGGGACTTAACCCAACACCTCACGGCACGAGCTGACGACAGCCATGCAGCGCCTATACTCATGTCCCTTGCGGGAAGGCCGTATTTCTACAGCTGATCATAAGCATTTCGAGCCCAGGTAAGGTTCCTCGCGTAGCGTCGAATTGAACCACATGTTCCACCGCTTGTGCGGGCCCCCGTCAATTCCTTTGAGTTTCAGTCTTGCGACCGTACTCCCCAGGTGCAGGACTTAACGCGTTAGCTCCGGGACGACACCCGAACGGGTGGCACCCCAAGTCCTGATCGTTTAGGGCTAGGACTACCAGGGTATCTAATCCTGTTTGCTCCCCTAGCTTTCGTTCCTCAGCGTCAGTAGTGGTCCAGCGCGCCGCTTTCGCCACGGGTGTTCCTGCAGATATCTACGCATTTCACCGCTACACCTGCAATTCCACGCGCCTCTCCCACACTCAAGCACAGCAGTTTCGGAAGCAGACTCTGGGTTGAGCCCAGAGATTTCACTCCCGACTTGCCACACCGCCTACGAACCCTTTACACCCAGTAATTCCGAGCAACGCTGGCCCCCTACGTCTTACCGCGGCTGCTGGCACGTAGTTAGCCGGGGCTTCTTATACCCGTACCGTCAATCCTCTTGCGAGGTTTTCGTCCGGGTCGAAAGGGGTTTACACTCCGAGAAGCTTCATCCCCCACGCGGCGTCGCTGCATCAGGCTTTCGCCCATTGTGCAAGATTCCCCACTGCTGCCTCCCGTAGGAGTCTGGACCGTGTCTCAGTTCCAGTGTGGCTGGCCATCCTCTCAGACCAGCTAACGATCATAGCCTTGGTAGGCCGTTACCCTACCAACTAGCTAATCGTGCGCGGGCTCCTCCTCCGACGACTTACGCCTTTGAATCCGAAAACCAAAGTCCTCGGAATGTTATGCGGAATTAGCTCGCCTTTCGGCGAGTTATTCCCCTTCGAAGGGCAGATTACCCACGTGTTACGCACCCGTGCGCCGTGCGCCATCTGTATTGCTACAGACGCGCACTCGACTTGCATGTGTTAAGCACGCCGCCAGCGTTCGCTCTGAGCCAGGATCAAACTCTCGTTTGAAACTGGTTGCTTGGGCGAAAAAAAATGCTCCGATTTGCATCGGAGCCAGCCTGCCCAAGCGAATTGTTGTCGCTCGATAAACTCAGACTATTCGTGCTCGAAAAGGACGAATAGTTTCGAACGGATTCTGGCACATCGTATCGGTTGTCAAAGAGCAATCCTCCCTGTCCAGCAGAAAGGCTTACAAATGTTGCGAACAACTTAACGAGAGTACGGGAAGAGTTCCGATCTGTCAACACTCTTTTAATGATTTCCACAACAATCCTCAGCGAGCCGATAAGTCCATTTGCGCTCGTAGGTTGCGGCGAAATTCGTGTGACTCTTTCGCGCCGTGCTACGATTTCGCTTTCCGCCGCGAAGGCTCTGACCCGTGAAAAAACGAAATAGGCCGATTTCGAAAAGTGGCGCCGCCCGGCCGTCGAGCCTCGCATTGGCCGTACGTGCCGCGATTCGGCGTGGAGCATACCAACAGTCGCTCCTTCGCGCTGGTGATCGCGTGGGCGTAGCCGTTTCGGGAGGAGCGGACTCCGTAGCGCTGTTGCATCTCTCGCTCGAATTGCAGCAGAGACTCGGCATCGTCCCGTGCGTCATTCATTTGAATCATCAGTTGCGCGGGCGGGCGGCCGATGCCGACGAAAAATTTGTAACGAAGTTGGCGGCGCAGCATGGGCTCGAATGTTTTGTCGAGCGCGTGGATGTCGCGGCTCGAGCGAAGCGCGAGAAATTAAACGTGGAAGATGCGGCGCGGCGTGCGCGCTATGAATTTTTCGCGGCGCTGGTGAAGGAGGGAAAAATCGCGCGCGTGGCAACAGCGCATACCGCGGATGATCAGGCGGAGACGGTGCTGGCGCATATTTTGCGCGGAGCGGGATTGGCCGGACTCTCGGGCATTCACGCGATGAGCGGCGATGTCGTGCGGCCGCTCTTGGGAATCCGGCGAGAGGCTTTGCGCGTATATCTAAAAGAGAAGAAGCAAACGTGGTGCGAGGACGCGACGAATCGCGACACGACCAAGCTGCGCGCGCGCATTCGCAAAAAGCTGATGCCGCTGCTGGAGAAGCAATTTCAGCCGGCCACCGTTGAACATCTTTGCAGGCTCGCTGAATTTGCGCGCGAGGACGACGCATACCTCAACTGCACGGCTGAATTTAGAGCCGCCGCGTTGTCCAAAACGAGCGGCGACGGAATTCGCATGAATGCACTGGAATTGCAGTGTCGACCACCACGCAGCGCGACCAAGCCCGGCGATGTTGATCCACTGTTCAAGCTGCAAACATCAAGCCTGAACAGACGAATGGTCCGCCACATCGTCAAAGCAGTGAAGCCGCAAGCGGGGGAGATCGGCTCGAAGCACGTCGAAGCCGTTCTCGCATTGGCGGAATCAGGAGAAAACGGCAAATCTCTGCAACTGCCCGCTGGAGTCGAAGTCCGCCGTGAGCGCGATGAGTTGCTGTTTCGCGCTGCGACTCGGACCCGAAAGAATATAAAGTCGGCAAAATTGCTCACGGACTCGCTCAAGAAAGAGTTCGAGCATTCAATCGATCTCGAGAGAAAAGACGTAACCATCGCGGTGCCGTGCCTGCAACGCTGTTTTCGCTTCACAATGATTGACGCGATGATTGACTGGCCGGAAAAGACAGGGGAAACTACCCCCAACGGGTCGGTTCTGAATCGCGACGCTCTTTGCAAGCCGCTCGTGCTACGGAACTGGCGCCCAGGAGACACTTTCCAGCCATTGGGACATCGCAAGCCGCACAAGCTGAAACGCTTACTGAACGAAAAGCGCATCAGCCGGTGGGAACGAGACGGTTGGCCCGTTTTGACCAGCGCGGGTGTCATCGCGTGGGTTCGCGGGTTTGCCGCTGGAACGGCGTTCGCGCCGACGGTTGAAATGACGTCGGCCGTGCAAATCGAAGAGTGTGCAATTTCGTCTCAGTGACCATGGGGCCGCTGGCAGAAGCTATGCAGCGGGCGTACAATGATCAGATGGGTCGAAACGTGGCTTGGCTGGTCCGGCGAGAGCTTTCCGGGCGGCTGGTCACGGCGATTCAGCTACGATGACTTTGGCGTTCACGGCGCATCTAAATATATGTGGGTATGCTCCAGCCGTGGCAGACCCGCTCTGAGGCTGATATCTCAAGTTTGGGGCGGCTTCGGCGTCTAATGTTTTGTAGCGTGTTTTGTGGCGTCGGGTACTTTGGGGGATCGAGCTTGGGGGCTCGGTGCCGGGCCAGCAAAATATCTTCCGGGCGCGGGATAGAAGTGAGGGCGATGTGAATTCGAGTTCGACAGTTAAAACCATCCTTTTCTGGATCTCGATCGTGTTTCTGGGCGTCATGCTCTGGAAACTCGTGTCGGCGAACGGACAGTCGTCGCGCGACCAAGAGCCCAGCTATAGCGAGTTCTTGAAGCAGGTTGACGAGGGCGACGTCAAGGAAGTGACCATGTACCTCTCGCCGAACAGCTACGAGCTGCAGGGCGAGTACACCAAGCCGCCGAACGTAAAATTTCATGTGCCCATCTTCAAGGAAGCGGCTCCGCAGATTACGAAGGAACTGACGGATAAGAAAGTCTCCGTGAAGGTGAAAGAAGTTCGAAGCGGCGATTGGGTTCTGATTTTGCTGAATGCGGCGCCGCTGCTGTTGCTGGTCGGATTCTGTTTGTTCCTGATGCGGCAGATGCAGGCAGGCGGAAACAAGGCGTTGAGCTTCGGCAAGTCTCGTGCGCGATTGCTTTCGGCGCAGCAGAAAAAGGCAACATTTAAGGATGTCGCTGGAACCGATGAAGCCAAGGAAGAGCTCCAGGAAATTATCGAATTTTTGAAGGACCCGCAAAAGTTTCAGAAGTTCGGCGGGCGCATTCCAAAGGGCGTGCTGCTCGTCGGGCCTCCAGGCACGGGCAAGACTTTGCTGGCGCGAGCGATTGCCGGCGAAGCGAACGTTCCCTTCTTCTCCATCTCCGGTTCCGACTTCGTCGAAATGTTTGTCGGCGTCGGCGCTAGCCGCGTTCGCGATTTGTTCGAACAGGGCAAGAAAAACGCACCCTGCATCATCTTCATCGACGAAATCGATGCGGTCGGTCGTCACCGCGGCGCCGGTTTGGGCGGCGGTCACGACGAGCGCGAACAGACGCTGAACGCATTACTCGTCGAAATGGATGGCTTCGAATCGAACGAAGGCGTGATCTTGATCGCCGCCACGAACCGCCCCGATGTGTTGGATCCTGCCCTTCTGCGGCCGGGACGTTTCGATCGCCGCGTTGTCGTTGCACGGCCCGACGTTAAGGGGCGCGAAGAAATCCTCCGCGTTCACACTCGCAAAGTACCAATCTCCGACGACGTCGATCTCTCGATCATCGCGCGCGGCACTCCCGGATTCTCGGGCGCCGACCTCGCCAATCTTGTGAACGAAGCCGCCTTGTGGGCGGCTCGCCAGAATCGCAAGTTCGTGATGATGGCCGATTTCGAAATGTCGAAAGACAAAGTACTGATGGGCGTCGAGCGCAAATCGATGATCCTGTCCGATGAAGAGAAAAAGAACACTGCGTATCACGAAGCCGGACACGCGCTGGTTGCGGCGATGACACCGGGCGCTGATCCTGTTCATAAAGTCACGATCATTCCGCGCGGCATGGCCCTCGGCTTGACCATGCAGCTGCCGGAAGACGACAAGCACACCTACACGCGCGAATATCTCGAGACCATGCTCGCCGTTTTGATGGGCGGGCGCTCGGCCGAAGAGATTTTCCTCGGCCACATCACCACCGGCGCCGGCAACGACATCGAGCGCGCCACCGAAATCGCTCGCAACATGGTTTGCGAATGGGGCATGAGCGAACTCGGTCCTCTCGCCTTCGGCAAGAAAGATGAAGCGATCTTCCTTGGCCGCGAGATCAACCAGCATCGCGATTATTCCGAAGACACGGCGATCCAGATCGACAAGGAAGTCCGCCGCATCGTCAACTCGGGTTACGACAAGGCGAAAGCGCTCCTCGCGAATAACAGAGACGTGCTCGAGCGCATCGCGCTTGCTTTGCTCGAACGCGAAGTGATCGACGCCAACGAAGTGAAGCTTTTGATGGAAAATAAGCCGCTGCCCGAAAAGCCGCGGACTCCGCCAACGCCGCCGCCGCAAGCTGCGCCCAGCGCGGATCCTAAGGTGGTTCGGCCAGAGTTGCGGCCTGCGCCAGGCTTCACGCGCGGAGAAAATCCGGCGAAGGCTTAACGCTTTTCACCTACGAACCGTTTTATTTCCGCACCCTCCCTCAACCGGAGGGTGCTTTTTTTTCTGTCGGAATATTCGATTCAGCCGATCTCCTTCGGCGCTCGGCCGCCGCGCGTGGCTATTCCACTGTCATCCCGTTCTTCGCCTTTGCCAGTTCCTGCTTGAGATAGTCCGAGCATGCATCCTCGCTCATGGTGTCGCACTTATCCGCGAGGAACTCCTTCGTCTTTTCCACGTCCGACGTCAGATGGCCGTGCTGATAGGAAGTGACGGCAATCTCGTGAAGTAGTTGTTCGTTGCGTGTGAGCGGAACCTTCCTAACGGGGGCTCCCGTCGTCTCGGAAATTTCCGTTTCCTGATTTGCTCCTTTTACGCCTTCCACCAAGACGGCAATCGCTAAAATCGCTACCCAGCAAGCGAGAGTGATGCCCGCACACGCGCCCACGCGCTTCCCAATCGTCCAGCGCGTATTCCGTGCCACCGACATTACCCCGGTGCTCCCGCCGAAACCGATGAGAGGCGGAATTGCGCCACCGAAGAGACAAATGATCCCGCAGCCGACCACAAACGCCCACGTCCACTTCGGCAGCGGCTCTGCCGCCGAACCCGGCACCGGCACTCCGTTCCGTATTAAATGTATGCCCTTGAGCACCCGCAGCCATTCCGCCCCGGCAATCGGGCCGTGCTTTGCCGTCAGCAACGATCCATCGGGCAACTTGCACGTTGTGCCGCGGGTGAACTCGGCTTGGCTTGCGAAGGTGATTACTTTCTGCCCGTCGAACGATACCTCGGCGTGCTTTAAACGTGGCTCATACTCGACCATCAGCCGCTTCGGGCCACCCGGCTCCAGCCAGAAATCTTCTTTTTTGTTTTGCATAAATCCCCTCCGTCAATTTCAGCGCGACGGCTCATCGACCCGCGCTGCCACAGGTACACTCTTGCGCTCGCGCCGCACATACGCGGGCACACTGGCAATCGATATGGGCCTTCTCCAAAGGGATGACTGCGTTCGCTTGACCTATTGAGAAAATTTTACTATGCGGATTTTGCGCACCTGAATTGCCTGCGGCCAGTTGTAGCCAAAACCATATTGACCTGCCCACCTGACCTCGCGGACAGGCACAAGAGCCACGTTTTCGCCGCTCTCTGCTAAAATAGAAGTGATTATGCTTACCCAGATTAGCGGGTTCGATGCCGCGTCCACGCTGCATCCGCGCCGCAAAACATACGGCGTGAAAGTCGGCCACGTAAACGTCGGCGGCGGCGCACCGATCGTCGTACAGTCGATGACCAACACCGACACGGCCGATATCGAATCAACGTTCAAGCAGACGATGGAGCTGGCCGAAGCCGGCTCGGAAATCGTGCGCTGGACAGTGAACAATCTCGAAGCCGCGGCGGCGGTGCCCGAAATCAAGAAGCGCCTGCTCGCCGCGGGTTGCAACGCGCCGATCATCGGTGATTTTCACTACAACGGACACGTGCTGCTCACGAAATATCCCGATTGCGCCGCGGCTCTCGATAAATATCGCATCAATCCGGGCAACGTCGGCGCGGGACAGCGCCGCGACGAACAATTCTCGACGATCTGCAAAATCGCCGTCGATAACGGAAAGCCGGTGCGCATCGGCGTCAACGGCGGCTCGCTCAATCAAGAGCTGGTCATGCGCAAGATGCAGGAAAACACCGACCAGAGTCTCGGCAAAGAGTCGGAAGACATCATCAACGAATGCATGGTTCTAAGCGCGCTGCAATCGACGGAACTGGCGCTTGAATCCGGCCTGCGTCACGACCAGATTATTATTTCGTGCAAGACTTCGCGGCCGCGCGATCTGATCACCGTGTATCGCGACTTGGCGACGAAGACGCAACAGCCGTTGCATCTCGGATTGACCGAAGCAGGCATGGGCATGAAGGGCCAAATCTGGTCGGCGGCTTCACTCGGAGTGCTGTTGTACGACGGCATCGGCGACACGATTCGCATCTCGCTGACACCGCGCCCCGGCGGCGATCGCCGCGAAGAAGTTTACGCCGCATGCGAATTGTTGCAGGCGCTTGGCCTGCGCTCGTTTTCGCCCAGCGTGACCGCGTGCCCCGGCTGCGGCCGCACCACCAGTTCCACGTTCCAGGAATTGGCCGAAGCCATCCAGGATTACATTCGCAACTCGATGCCGATCTGGAAGACGCAATACGACGGCGTCGAAACCATGACGCTGGCCGTGATGGGCTGCATCGTGAACGGCCCGGGTGAATCGAAGGCCGCCAATATCGGAATCAGTTTGCCCGGCACGGGCGAAGCCCCGCGCTGCCCCGTCTACATCGACGGCAAAAAAGATGTCACGCTCGAAGGCACCTACGACGAACTCGCCGCCGCGTTTCAGGCGCTCGTCGACAACTACATCACCACGCACTATCAGAGAAAAAGCGCCGAGGTGGCTTCTTGAAAATCAGCCGCGAAGATGTTCTGCGCGTGGCGGAGCTTGCGTATCTCGATCTCACCGAAGACGAACTCGCGACCTACGGTAAGCAGCTCAACGAAATTCTCGATTACATTGGGAAATTAAATGAACTCGACACCGCGAATGTCGAGCCGATGGCGCAAGTGTTGACCGGCGATCAGACGGCCGACGCGACTTTGCGCGAGGACGTCGAAATTCCTTGCAACGGAGCGGCGGAGTTGTTGAAGCAGGCGCCCGATCCGGAGCCACCGTATTTCCGCGTGCCAAAAGTCATCGAGCGTTAGCGAAACAGAGCAAGGGGCGAATGGCTGAAAACTGGACAATCGATAGCGTTAAATCAGCGCTCGCAGCGAAAAAGATTTCAGCGCGCGAACTCGCGAAGGATTATTTTTCGCGGATTGCGGCGAAGAATCCGCAGCTGAATGCGTATCTGGCGCTTTCCGAAGAGCGAGCATACGCTCAGGCCGATCGCGTTGACGCGATGGTTGCCGCGGGCAAGCCCTTGCCGCCGCTCGCCGGTGTGCCTGTCGCGGTGAAAGATGTGCTGAGCACGCGCGGTGTCACAACAACTTGCGGCTCGAAAATTTTAGAGAAGTACGTGCCGCCTTACGACGCCACCGCCGTTTCCCGTCTGGAAAACGCCGGCGCGGTGATTTTGGGCAAAACCAATTGCGACGAATTCGCAATGGGCAGCTCCAACGAAAATTCCGCATACGGCCCCGTGCTCAATCCCGAAGCGCTCGATCGCATTCCCGGCGGCTCCAGCGGCGGCTCGGCAGCGGTCGTCGCTGCGGATCTCGCTGTCGCATCGCTCGGAACCGATACCGGCGGATCGATTCGCCAGCCCGGCGCCATGTGCGGCGTGCCCGCGATGATGGGCAGTTACGGCCGCGTCTCGCGCTACGGATTGATCGCGTTCGCCTCCTCGCTCGATCGCATCGGCCCATTTGCGCGCAACGTCAAAGATGTCGCCAACGTTCTGCAAGTAATCGCAGGGCGCGATCCGAACGACTCAACTTCCACCACCACGCCCGTCCCAGACTACGTCGGAGAAATAACCAAACCCGTAAGCGGCATGCGCATCGGCATCCCGAAACAATATTTCGGCGAAGGCATGGATCCCGAAGTCCGCAAGAAAATCGAAGCCGGCATCGAAATTCTCAAAAAGCTCGGCTGCACGCTGATCGACATCGACATGCCGCACACCGACTACGCCATCGCCGTGTACTACATCATCGCGACCGCCGAGGCGAGTTCCAACCTCGCCCGCTACGACGGCGTCCGCTACGGCCTGCGCGTCAACGATGATTCCCTGCTCGCCATGTATCGCAAAACGCGCGGCGCCGGCTTCGGCCCTGAAGTAAAACGCCGCATCGTGCTGGGCACCTACGTGCTTTCCGCCGGATATTACGACGCGTACTATTTGAAGGGCCAGAAAGTCCGCGCACTGATCGCCCAGGATTTCCGCGACGCGTTCACCAAGGTCGATGCGATCGTCACGCCGACCTCCCCCGTGCCGGCATTCAAACTCGGCGAGCGCACCAACGATCCGCTACAAATGTATCTCGCGGATATTTATACGGTGACCGGCTCCCTTGCGGGCGTTCCCGGAATTTCGGTGCCCTGCGGAAGAGTCGCCGGGAATCTCCCGGTCGGCCTGCAAATTTTCGGCCCCGCGTTTGGCGAATCGCGAGTCCTACAGTTGGCGCACGCGTTCGAGCAGGCGGGCGGAGCCACGGTCTAATAGCGCATTCATAGCGGGCCAAAAAAATAGTGGGCCACGAAACAAACAAGTGCATCCTGTTCAGGCGCCCGGCTCATCCAGTCTCAATAACACCCAAGCGTTCGTGTCGAGATTAGCTCCCATCCTCGAGAAATTGGCGCATGCGCAGAGCCGCATGTTAGGCACGGCGGATAAGGTGCCCCCGGATCAATGGCGGACGCGCCCCAGGGACGGTGGCTGGTCCGCGGCCGAGATCGTCGGGCATCTGATCATGGTAGAGCGCAGCGTCGTCGGATCGGCCGACCGCGTTACCCAGCACCCTCCCAAGCGATTTTCGCGCCTACAGCGGCTGCACTTCCCCCTCGCCCTGGTACAAGCACGGGTAGTCAAGCGCCAGTCCCCCATGCCGGTCGATCCCGAGCTACTCGCCGAGAAGGAAACGATGCTGGCAGCCCTGCGGAACATCCGCGAACGCATGCTCGCCTTCATCGATGAAACCAAAGAACGCAACTTGGGCATCTACCGCTGGCGCCACCCCTTCCTCGGTAGCCTAAGCGCCTACGAGTGGTTCGAAATGGTGGCTCGCCACCAGCTCCGTCACGAAAAACAAATGCGGGAAATAGCTGCCGGCTACAAGAAGCCATAGCAAGACTTGCAAAAGTAGGACAAATTTACCTGCTCCTTGGTACAGGGGGGCAGGTATTGGTCATGCCGAAATTCACCGCTTTTCCACCGAAAACGCCCGTTTTCATTGGCCTTTGGAATAAAAGTACCAATCGAGAGATTCCGCTCGTATGGAACGGAACGACTATTGCTCTGATGTCTGTGCAGCTAATACGATACACACAGCATCGAACGGTGCTGAACGCATCGTAAAAGCGGCGAGTCCAGAAAGAGGCCAAGGCCATGGTTACCGTGAAAGCCAGCCAGAAGATCTTCACCGACTCGGAAGTCGCGACGCTGACCGGAATTTGCGTCGATCACCTGCATAACTTCGCCAAGAGCCGCCACCTGGGCTTCATCGCCCGCGCAGCCGAAGCCGCGGGGAAACAGGCCGACCAGTGGTTGTTCACGCTGTCCGATTTGATGGTGCTCGTAACGCTGTTCCCCAAGTGCACGCACTAAGCCTCTGCGACCGCGCCGCGAGCGCGTGACGCCATACGCGTGGCACCTTAACAATTCGAATTGACAGGCTCTCCGGCCTACCCCGGAGAGCCTTTTTGTTTTTGGCGAGATCGACCGAATCTATCCGCCCGTAACAATCTGATTCTAAATATTTTAACTACGTCCCGACCAACCAATGCAATCCGCCTCCTCACCCCACGATTGCCCGCCGACCGTCCCCTGGGTTACCATCGTCGGCCACCGATTCCACCCACAGTCGGCAGTCGCGTTCGTTGCGTGGCTTCGGTTTTGTAGGGGCGTCCCTTCAGGGCGCCCATGCTAGATCTCAACCCCACCGGGTCGTGAGGTTCTGTCATGGCTGGAATGGATTTCATACGTGACGGCGCCAAGAAAAACGCATCTACTTCTGCAGGTTCTACTGGGACAACCATGGAATATCGACAATTAGGCGGTTCAGGTTTAAAAGTGCCAGTCCTAAGCTTCGGCACCGGCACATTCGGCGGTGGCAACGAATTCTTCAAAGCCTGGGGCGCGAGCGACGTCGCCGAAGCCACCCGCCTCGTAGACATCTGCCTCGACGCCGGCCTCAACATGCTCGACACCGCCGACATCTACTCCAACGGCCTCGCCGAAGAAATCACCGGCCAAGCCATCAAGGGCCGCCGCGACAAGCTCCTCATCTCAACCAAAGCCACGTTCCGAATCGGCACCGACGTCAACGACGTTGGCTCCTCGCGCTTTCACCTGCTCAAAGCAGTTGAAGCCAGCCTCCGTCGGCTCGGCACCGATTACATCGACATCTACCACATGCATGGCTTCGACGCGACTGCGCCCGTGGAAGAGACCCTGCGCACTCTCGACGGATTGGTCCAGAGCGGCAAAGTTCGCTACATCGCCTGCTCGAATTTCTCCGGCTGGCACCTGATGAAGTCCCTCGCCGTCTCCGACCGCTACGGCTGGACGCGGTACGTGGCGCAACAATCGTATTACTCCCTCGTCGGCCGCGAGTTCGAGTGGGAGCTGATGCCCCTCGGCATCGATCAGCGAGTAGGCACAATCGTCTGGAGCCCGCTGGGCTGGGGCCGGCTCACCGGCAAAATCGGCCGCGGCAAACCGCTTCCCAAAGAGAGCCGCCTCCACAAGACGGCGGATTTCGGCCCGCAGGTCGAAGACGAATATTTGTACAAGGTCATCGATGCGCTGGAAGAAGTCTCCAAAGAGGTCGGCAAGCCTGTCCCAGTGGTGGCGCTGAATTGGCTCCTGCAACGTCCAACGGTGGACAACGTGGTCATCGGCGCACGCAATGAAGAGCAGCTGCGGCAAAATTTGCTCGCGGTCGGCTGGAAGCTGACGCCCGAGCAGATCGCCAAGCTCGACAAAGCGAGCGATCGCACGCCGGTCTACCCGTATTGGCACCAGCGTCAATTCGTCGAGCGGAATCCGCCGCCCGTCCCGCTGAGTAAGTGAGAGCGTCCACGCCGACAGCGTCACGGCCACGCCAACAGCTTCGACGCCGATCCAGCTTTTGTAGGAGCGGGCTTCAGCCCGCCTTCCGCCCCGCAAGTTGTGCGGGCCGAGTTGGATGACCGAGTTGCGCGGGCCGGGTTGCGTGGGCTTCGACGCGAGTCTATGCTCGATTTTAGCGGTCAACCAACGATGTGGTGAATCGCATCGCATAGGGTGACGGTTGGGCAGGGTGCGCTTCTCAGGGCTGGCATGGTCTTCCACGGTTCATTTCGCAAAGCGATTTGGTTTGGGTGTGCTGCACTGGCGGCGCTCGTCGGCGTTGGTGTGTCTGCACGATCGGCGGCTCAGAGCGCGCAAGCGCCTGATAGCGGAGCGGATTCGCGGATTACTCGTGGCAAGAAGCTCGTGCTGAAGGACGGCACGTTTCAGTTGGTGCGAAGCTACGAGAAAAACGGCGACCGCGTGAAGTATTTCAGTCTCGAGCGCGGCGCCTGGGAAGAGATTCCCGCGACGATGGTGGATTGGGTCGCCACGGCGAACGCGGAGAAAGCTACTTCGGCGGCGGACGACGCGCTGGCAGCAAAGGTACACAAGCAGGAAGAAGCGCAGAACATCCAGACGACACTCGACGTCGATGCCAGTTTACAAGTCGGCGGCGGAGCTTTCCTTCCGCCGGGCGAAGGAATGTTTGCCGTAGAAGGAAAATCGGTGATTCCGATTCCGCAAGTCGGCTCGGCGGTTCGGACGGACCGGAAGAATCAACTGAAGCGCGTGTTGTCGCCGGTGCCGATCATTCCGGCAAAACAGAACATTACGCTCGAAGGGAAGCGCGCGACGCTGCGGATCAATTCGGCGAATCCGGAATTTTATCTGCGCGAGCTGACAACAGAAGACGAGCAGGAGTCGGGACTCGAGCGCACCAGCCGGCAGAGCACGACGGGTCCGGATGTGGAGTTGTTGCGCGCGACGATCAAGGGAAACAAGAGAATCATCGAGTCGATTCGCAGCATGATGGGGCAAGAGCTGGGGCGCGAGAATAAAACGATTTCGATTCAGCAGTGGGAAGTTGCGAAGAGAGTTTACCGGTATACGCTGGGCGAGCCGTTGCCGCCGGGAGAGTATGCGCTGGCGGAGATTTTACCTGGCGGATTGAATCTGTTCGTTTGGGATTTTGGAGTGGATGAGAAAGACGAAGTAAAGAAGTAACGACGTAATGAAGTAATGGAGTAATGAAAAGCGTTTCCTTCGTACCGCTGCAAATTCTCGACTCTCTCGATTCTCTGCTCTCTCGACGCCTCTTCCCTTTCTTTTCTCTTTCTTCTTTTCTTTGCGCCTCTGTGCTCTCTGTGAACTCTGCGTTAAAAGCTTTTTTACGTTGCTAGGGAGCTGGCTGGATCTGCACTAGCGTACGGGATGCGCCGCGGAGTTGTGCGGCCGGGTCGGTGAAAGCAGAAGCGTCGGAGAAGCCGCGTTGCAGCATGTTGGCGGTGACGATTCCTGTGCGCACGTAAGATTTTTCGCAATCAGCGGTGCTGGGGCCGCGCATGTTGCCTTCCATCCAGGCGAGGCCGGGGCAGCGGGTGCAACTGCCGAGATGCGAGCAACTATTGCACGTCGTGAGATGTTTGCCGCGAATGCCGCGAACTTCCTGGAACTGCGGTGAATTTTTCCAGATGTCGCCGAAATCTTTTTCGCAGCACGTTGCCGCACGTCATCGGAAATTGCACGCAGGGATAAACATCGCCCCACGGCGAGACGTAGGCGGCGGTGTGGCCGGCGCTGCACGGATAGCCTTCGAGCGTGTCTTCGTCAATCGCGGTCGGCGGCGCGCAGAATTCCTCGACGCTTCCCACCAACGTTGAATCGTTGAAAACAGTACGCAGGCTGTCGGACGTGATGCGCAGGCGCAGCAGCGAAGCGTCGCCGTTCATCATCGGCGTGATTGTGGGATCGAGCGTGTAGTGCGCTCCGACTTCTTTCGCCAATTGGCGAACGCCTTCGGCGTCGTCGAGATTTCCCTTCATCAAAACGTTGGCGATGGTGACTTTGAGGCCGTGCTCTTTGAGCAGGCGGATGCCGCGAATCGTGCGATCGAGCGAGCCGGGAACTTTGGAGATGCCGTCGTGAACTTGGGCGCGATGCGAGTAGACGCTGATCTGGACTTGCTCGACGTTGAGTTCGCGCAGGCGGCGCGCTTCCTTTTCGCGAATCAGGATCGCGTTGGTCTTCAGCTTCACGTTGAAGCCGAGCGAGCGCGCGTACGCGATGATCTCGAAAATGTCCGGGCGTATAAGAGGTTCGCCGCCGCTGATCGTGAGAAAGAAAACGCCGGCGGCCGCGAGTTGGTCGAGCGTGGAAAGGATTTCGGCGGTGGACATTTCGCCGTCGCCGTCGTGATCGAGATAGCAGTGTTCGCAGCGCTCGTTGCAGCGATAGGTGACGTCGAGGTGAACGGTGAGCGGGACGCCGCGGTCGAGAGCCTTGCGATTGAGATCGGTGATGAGGCTCATTTTTAGTTAGTGTCGTGCGGGCGTCGGCTCGGTCGAAAGATTCAGAATGCCGAGCGAAGCCAAATTGGTGACGAGGGCTTCGGCATCGCGATAGGCAGTTTCAGGTTCAATGTCGAATTCGGCGCAGATTTTATTTTCCACGATGTCACGCAGCGACGTTGTTCCGTCGGCGGCGTTCCAGATCAACGTAGCAGTTTCGTTCAAGCTGAAGAGTGTCGAGTCGGTGGCGGACATGATCATCATTTCGCCGGCGAGTTCACGCGCAGCGACGGCGCTGCTGCGAGAAACATACGTGGTCGCTCCGGCCGGCGCCACGGTCGATAAGTTGATGGGCGCAGTGCCTGTCGTTGTCATCGGATGAGCTCCCAGGCACGCGCGTCGGGTGTGAAGATGAACTGGGCGACTTGAACGCGCGAGACAAATTCGAGTACGGAATCGAAAACTTTTGCGACGAGTTCTTTTTCTTCGGCGAAGAAAAGGACGTGGCGCATGATGGCGCGGGCGGCGTCGATTCTGGAAATTGGCTCGATACGATTTTCGGAGCCCTGGACGAGAAGATAGAGAGCTTCGAGCGGAGCGGAAGTCTTGGCGCCGACGCGGGCGAGTTCACCGGCGAAGGGCGTGCCGAAGGCGACGTAATTTTTTTCGCCATTTTTGTTTGTGGCGCGGCGGATGTAAGAAATCTCGTCGGTGAGGACGGTGGCGTCAGCGGGAGCGAGACGCGACATCGTAGTTTTACCGGCACCGGAGACTCCGGCGAAAAGAAATGCGCGATTGTTGCGGATGGCGCTGGCGGCGTGAAGAAGGAAGCCACCTTCGCCAGCGAGAACGAGCGAATGCGTGATGCGGAGAACGGTGTCGATGGAATAGGGATTCGGGCACTGTGTAATGCGGCCGTGGCCAGTGCGCGGATTCCAGGTGGCGTCGAAATCGCCGCGGCGAAAATTCCAGACAGAGCCGGCGCGCGTGACGCGGGCGTCTTCATCGGAGGCGCGGCCGCTGGGGTCGAGATGAATCTCGAAGCGGCAGGCGGGAATCTTGTCGATGGCTGCGGTTGCAGCGTTCCGAGTCGCGAATGTTTCGTAGCGGGATTCGAGCACGTCGCAGAATTTCGGGTCGCTGGGCTCGAGCAGAATCGGAATGCCACCGATTTCGACGGTGACCGACGGCATTGATGCGGTTGAGATTTGCGGATGCGAAAGAGGCTGACCGCACTCGCGCCGTCGCTCATGATTTTGCTCGTAGGCGGCGGACTCGGCGAGTGCTGCGCGGGTCATCAGGCGAATCCTTGTAAATGGTCGGAAGCGGAGCGCTCGGCGAAATCAGAGCGGCCGGCGATGCGCATGCGCAGGGCGTGCACGGCGAGCAGGAGGCGCGTGTATGCCGGCGAATTGCGGACGGCCCAGCGATGTGCGCGGATGAAGCGGCCAGGCTTGGCGACGATCTCGACGTACTTGCCGCGGCGCTGAATCGCGGTGACGCGGCCGAGAAGCTGGCTGGCGTCCACGGACGGATCTTCTTTGGGGAGCGCGTCGCCGCGCGTGGCGAACGCGATGCGATTGCGCTCGGGCCATTTGCGCATGACGCGATGGACGAACGGGCGGCCGCCGAGAAGAAAGAAAACAATTTCGCCGCGGCGGGATTCGGCTGCCGCACCGGAGCGGACGGTGAGGAGATCGCCGGGATAGATCGACGGAATCATGCTGCTGCCGTGGGCGATGAAGCGGACTTCGCCGAAACGGTGCAGGACTTCGGCGGCAAGATCGAGGCGCGTGTCGTGCATCGTTGTGGCGAGCGGCGTGGCCGAGGACGGACGCGCTTGCGGCAGCGCGTAATTTTGAGCGGCGCGATTCGGCCCGGCTTCAGAGACAACTTCGAGCGTGAATTCTGGCGCAGTTTCTCGCGCGGGCGCTGTAGCGGCCGCGGTCGCGGTAGCGTTGCGAGGAGTCAGGAGTTCCTCCGGTTGAAGCGGCATTGCGCCTGGGTGGGCCCGAGTTTCCCGCAAGCGAGCGCCATCGTCTCGAAAACTTTTTCGTGCTGAAAGTCAGGCTTGACGTAAGCGCGCTTGGGCTTGGCGCTGGTGGCCTTCCCTGCCTCGCTTGCATCGTGTTTGTCGCGGATGCGATCCATCGTTACTCCAATTCTTAGTTAAGCCCTGCCTGAGTCAGCTTGACGGCGCAGCCGCCGGTAAGCGTTGTGGTCGTGTTGTTGTTGCAGGCCGCGTTCTGGTGCAAGGCGTTGAAATAAATGCTCGCAGCCTGCGGGAAAGTTGTTGAGCTCGCGTTGTTATCTACGATGATGCCGCTGGTGCCGATTCCTTCGGTGACTGCGGTGAAGGCTGTCGGAAATCCGGTTGTGATTTCGGAAGATGCGACGTTCGTTTGCGCACTTTGAATCGCGGAATAAAACAGCCAGTCATTGCCAGTTGTGGAGTTGAAGAATTCCGTCATCGGCGCGAATTCGTAGCCTGGCCCGCCCCCAAGACCGAGAGTGTTCGTGGCAGGTGATTTGATGACGCCAGTAGTCGTGTTGAATGTGAGCCCGTATAACGCAACTGTGGCGGTGCTGTTCGATGAGCCCGAGCAGGGTTGAGGAACGGTTCCGGCGTTCACTCCACCGATGTACATCATTGCCCCGGAACTCGTGATGCTGTTGAAGTACGCGTTGTTCGGCGTCGGGGAGTGCAGATCGCATTGATTGCCTTGCCCGATTTGAACTGCGACAGGTGAAGCGAGACTCACTGGAGCTTGAACGAGAACAGCCTTCGTGCCAGTGCTTGCAGAACCGCTGACGGCGTAAACGAAGCCATTGACGCTGTCCACGATCGGCGGATCAACAATGCCTCCATAGGTTTTCGTTGTCCCGTCGCCAATCGTGATCGAAGCTGAACTGATCATGCCGGTCGTCGTAACAGCGTAGAGTTTTCCATCGCCGCAGCCAACGTAGACCTTGGAATTGACGACATTTAAAATCGGTCCTGTAAGCGCCTTGGCACAAACTGTGAAAGAGCCAGTGGTGTTGAATGACGTATCAAGGATCGGCTGTGAGTTAGCACACGACGGCAAGGAGCAGAAAACGTTCTTGATGCGAAAGAGCACGCCAGCATCGTTGCCAACGTAGGCGACGTCGTTTACATAGTCGATGAATGGCGAAGAGAGCGTGTCGCTTCCGGTGGTTGCGGAACCGAGAGCAAGGTCGGTAAAAGTGCCGGAACCACCGACCGGGGCTGCCGTCACTAGAGTTGGCGCAAGCGGGGTTGTCACGTCCTGTAGGTTGGAAGTATTTTTGCCGTCATTCGCTTTCCATGCCAAGACATGGAAGTGCGCGGGTTTGCCTGCGAGCGACTCCACAAATGCGACTTTGATGCTGCTGCTATCGCTGGAGAGTACCGGCGAAGTTGTGACAGCGCCGCCAATCGAGCTGACTCGATAGGACCAATACACCTCGGCAGCAACGCCATTGTCGCTACCTGTCGCGGTCCGATTGCAAAGTCCGTTCGTGCCGCCGCTATAAAGCTGATTGAAGGCGACGATGTTGGGCTGGGTTGCGCTCGGAACGGCGTTCACGGGGAACACGATGAAATCGGAAGTGCAGCTGGGCGTCGCATTGACGTCGAAAGAAAATTTAGCCGGGAACATAGTTTCCGCGGTTCCACCGATACCCAGATAGATGCTCCAGTCGCGCTGGATCGGTTGAGTGCGGATGACCGGACGACGCGGACCAATTCGGAAACGAGCCGCGAACGCATTCAGTCGGCGTTGAGCGACGCCACGATCGAACTCGGCCCAACTCGTTAGTGCGCGCGGGTCGCGGCGCGCTGCGTCGAGCGCTTGCGCTGTGCCGGTGCGCGAGTAAATCGCGTGGCGATTCGACCAGTCGTGAACCTGAGGCGATGTCAGGTGACGAACCGGAATTGTGCGTGAAGGTGACGTACTGCGACGGGCCATCTGTCCCAAAAAAATGAGAGGCAAAACACCAATGGGTATCAGGAGCAGGGCAAAACGCCCGCCCCTTTTTAGGGGTCTGGTCATAATAGAAACACACTCGCTTGCGCGAGAATCTGTGTATGGAATCAGTGTCTTACGTGGGGGGAGAGAGTCCGATAACGAAAACTGGACGTGTGGACAAAGGGTAAAGGGGCGTACGGGTACGGGATTGAGGGGGACGGTCGAGTGTGAACCTTGTTCTGCGAACGTGGGTACGCGCAGCGGATCGCTCTCGGTGAGTTTGAATCTAAACCCGCACCCTCTAAAAGCTGAGGGTGCGGCACCCAACAAGCATTCGCCACCAGCCAAGTGTCCCGATTCCCAAATGAGTTCGGATCGCCATTCCCTCGACGGTGAGTTTCGCCTGGGGTTCGCTTTTGGGGGGTATACCCCCGTCGTTTTTTCAGGAGTGCGCAAGGCATATTGGAATGAATGGGTTACGGGAGGGCGGGAAATGAGTGTGTGGAAGTTGATGAAAATGCTGGGGATGGGTGAGGGGGTTTTCGAACTGGGGGATGTATTCATCAAGAAGTATAGCGGATTTTTATTGAGTTGTCAACAGGTATTAAATGGTTATTCGAATGAGGAACTTGAAGAGGTCGAAGAAGAGGTTGACAGTCGAAAGTTGAAAGTCGAAAGTGGCGGCGGATGAAGTTGAGGGCTGGGCGTTTGGGGCGCAGCGGTGTTGCGCCCGTACAAAAGCGAGCTTGGTGATGATTTGGCGAGGCTTGCGCTTGGCGATGAGTTGGCGGGAGTTAGTGCTTGGCGAGGGGGGCGGAGGCGAAGATTTCGCGGAAGATGGCGAGGACTTCGGAGATGCGGAAGGGCTTTTGGAGGCGGCGGGGTTCGTCGGAGCCGGCGGGAGAGGGATCGACGAGATCGCCGGTCATGTAGACGACGATGGGCTTGCTGGCGCCGGCGGCGGAGAGAATTTGTGCGGCGGCTTCGTGGCCGGCGAGGGAGTGGCCGTTGGCGGTGAGATTGATGTCGCAGAGCAAGATGTCGTAGCTGCGATCGCGGACGAACTGGACGGCGCCGACGGGCGTGGAGGCGCAGTCGACATGAAGGCCGTGAGCGGAGAGGCCCTCTTCGAGGAGCATGCGGATGCTTTCTTCGTCGTCGAGAACGAGGATGGAGCGGCCGCTGAAGATGCCTGCGTCGATGGCGCGGATGGTGGTGGGAAGCGCGGGCGTGGCGCCGTCGAGAGCGGCGATGGTGGCTTGCGCGGATGCATTCGCGAGCGAGGGTGTCGTCTGCCCGGGCAACGCGGTGGAATCTTTTTCGATGGCGAGCGGGAGAAAAATCGTGAAGGCGGAGCCGCCGACGGGAAGCGTTTCGACGTCGATGGAGCCGCCGTGTTCGCGAATGATCGCGGTGCAGATGCTGAGGCCGAGGCCGGTGCCGCCGCCGGGGCGCTTGGTGGTGTAGAAGGGATCGAAAAGTTTTGTGAGCGCTTCGGGGAGGATGCCGACGCCGTCGTCCTGGACGGTGACGGAAACGTTGGGGCCGATGCGGCCGACGCGAATCTGAATGCGGCCGGCTTCGCGGACTTCGCGGATGGCGTGCTCGGCGTTGCTGATGAGATTGAGGAAGACCTGGACGAGCTGGTTGGCGTCGCCGACGACGGAGTAGAGGCCGCCTTGCGGCTGGTATTCGACGGTGATGTTGTTGCGGCGCAGCGAATGTTCGTGGAGCTGGAGCGTGCGCTCGAGAAGGTTGCTGACGTCGAGCGTTTTCTTTTGCGGCGCGGCTGGGCGCGAAAATTCGAGGAGGTTCTGAACGATGCGCGCGGCGCGGCGGGCCTGGCGATGCGTGAGATCGAGCTGGCGCTTGGTGGCGTCGTCGAAGCCGGCGCGTTCGCGGAGAAGTTCGGTGACGCCGAGAATCGCGGTGAGCGGATTGTTGAGCTCGTGGGCGACGCCGGCGAGCATCTGGCCCATGGCGGCGAGTTTTTCGGCCTGGATGAGCTGCTCTTCGAGGCGCTTCATGTCTGTGACGTCGCGGCCGGAAATGATGACGCCATCGATCGTGCCGGTTTCGTTGAAGAGCGGGCTAAGGTGGCAGCGGACGCGGCGCCAGTCGCCGCTCTTGTGGCGGACGCGCATTTCAAGCGAGCCGAAAGAACGCTGGCCGGTGAACATTTCGGCGAAGAGAGCTTGCAGAGCGGGGCGATCTTCGGAGTGGGTGCGTTCGCCGAGCGCGCTCCAATCGTAATCTTCGGGATCGTAGCCGAGAATTTCTTTTACGCGCGGGCTGGTGAAAGTGTAGTGGCCCTCGGCATTGAGGACGAAGATCAGGTCGGGGAAGCTGTCGATCAGGCGGCGCGCGAATTCCTGCTGCTGATAGAGGCGGCGCTCCATTTCGCGGCGCTCGGTGATGTCCATGAGCGCGCCGTGATAGCGGAGGACGCGGCCGGAAGTGTCGCGAACGACGGCGGCGGTGTTGAGGCAGATGATGGGGTGGCCGTCTTTGCGGATGAGAGTTAGCTCGCGGCCCTGAAGCATGGGCTCGGTGTCTACTTCCTGGCGAAGAAGTTTGCGCTGCTGCGCGTCGGGAAGGACGTCGGCGAGGCTGTGGGAGAGGAGCTCTTCTTTCGAATCGTAACCGAGCATGCGAACGAGCGCGGGATTGGCGTCGAGAATGCGATCGTCGGGAGTGACGATGTAGATGCCTTCCTGGAGAGTTTCGAAGAGCTCGGTGAAGCGGGCTTCGTTTTTGCGGGAGGCGGTGATGTCTCGCGCAAGGATGGTGACGCCGTGAACCTGATCGCCGCGCATCATCGCGTGGGCGACGCAGTCGTAGTAGAAAGGCGATTTGTGGCCCTTGATCTTGACGTGGACGACGCCGGTCCAATGGCGGCGCTCGATGAAGCGAGGCATGGCGCGTTCGATCAGCGTTCGACCTTCGTCGTTGGCTTCTTCGAGGAATTCGCTGACGTGGCGGCCGACGATTTGCTGGAAGCGCATGCCGACGATGTCGGCGAAGCTGCGATTGACGGCGCGGACTTCACCGTCGAGCGTGAGGGCGAGAAGGACGTCGTCGAAGGAGTCGATGAGGTCGCGGTAGCCCTGCTGCGAGCGTTCGATGACGGCGAAGAGTTTGTCGAACTCGCGATCTTCGGTGGGCTGGGTGTTGCGCTGCTCGAGGCCTTTGACGAGGCCGCGGAGCTCGGACATTTCCTGAGAGCGCTTCCAGGTGTACATGCCGAAGAGGGCGATGAGAATGACGAGGCCGACGGGAAGGGCTTCAAAATGAAGGGCGAAGGAGCGGATGGTGTCCCAGGAGACAACGGCGAAAACGACGGAGATGACGAGGAGGAGGAGAAAGGTGAGGCGCCAGAGTTCGCCCTGGCGGCGTTCGAACTGGGCGAGGCGTTCGGAGACAGCGGGGCCCTTGGGGGCGTTGCTGTCGTTCGCGGGAGGTTTGGTGAGGTCGGACATGGGTTTGCGCGAACTCGGCCTGCGAGCCGCATTTTTCTGGTACTAGACCTGACACGTTATTTTGGAATGAGGCGGGACGCGGGGCAAGAAGTGGATTCGGCCGAGTGCTCGAACAATACCTGTACTCATTCCGTACAATGGCCCTAGAAATTGAGAGAAAAAACAAAACCGGCGCTTGGAGATATCCAAGCGCCGGTCGATGTTTGATTGAACGAATCGGTTAGGCGGGATGACCGTCTAACCCATTGATAGGATTAGGCTTCCGAGGCTGCGTCGGCTTCGCTTCCCTTTTCGAGGAACTCGATCGCGGCGGCTTCTTCCGCGGTGAGTTCGGCGGCTTCGGGAATGTCCTCGACGGGAGCAGGCGCGGGCATTTCCGTCAGCAACTGAATGCTGCGGTAGTGCTCGAGACCCGTGCCAGCCGGGATGAGGCGGCCCATGATGACGTTTTCTTTCAGGCCGCGCAGGTAATCGACCTTGCCGGCGACAGCGGCTTCAGTGAGTACGCGCGTGGTTTCCTGGAAGCTCGCGGCAGAGATGAACGAGTCGGTGGAGAGCGACGCCTTGGTGATACCGAGGAGGAGAGGACGGCCCGTTGCGGGGCGGCCTCCATCCTTGATCACCTGATCGTTCTCTTCGCGGAAGCGGAACTTGTCCACTTGCTCTTCGAGGAGGAACGAGGTGTCGCCAACGTCTTCGACCTTGACCCAGCGCATCATCTGGCGAGAGATGGTTTCGATGTGCTTGTCGTTGATGTTCACACCCTGTAGGCGATAGACCTCTTGAATTGCGTTGACGAGGTAGGCCTGGGTGAACTTTTCGCCGAGGACCGCGAGCAAGTCGTGCAGGTTGAGAGGACCGTCGATCAAAGCCTCGCCGGCCTTGACGTGATCGCCTTCCTGAACGTTGATGTGAATACCGCGGGGAATGGAGTATTCCTTCGTGGTCTTGCGGTCTTCGCTTTCGACGTAGATTTTGCGCATGCCCTTGGCGATATCGCCGTAACGAACCGAGCCGTCGATTTCGGAGATGACGGCAGGATCCTTAGGCTTGCGGGTTTCGAAGAGTTCGACGACGCGCGGGAGACCACCGGTGATGTCCTTGGTCTTGGTGGTTTCACGCGGGATCTTCGCGAGTACGTCTCCGGCCGACACTTCATCGCCATCCTTAACCATCAAGTGAGCGCGTGAAGGCATGAGGTACTTGCGGCGAACCTTGCCAGCAGAATCGCGAACAAGGATCGCAGGCTGATGCTTTTCGTCGCCCGGCGGCAGGGTGACAACGTCCTGCGACAGGCCGGTGACTTCGTCAACTTGCTCTTCGATGGTGAGACCGGGCGCAGGTCGTCGAACTTCACGGAGCCGGCGGTTTCGGTCAGGATCGAGAAGGTGAACG
>CAWAWE010000004.1:0-283034 GCA_963785605.1 uncultured Acidobacteriota bacterium
AGAAACAGCTCGAAGAAGCCGAAGGCAAAGTTGAGATTCTGCTGAAGAAGGCAGACGGCAAGCTGGCCGCTCAGCCGTTCGATCCCGAGCGTGAGTCCGAACAGTGAGCACCGCCAAGACCCCAGCCGCTGCGACTCCCGTGCAGGCTCCCGCAAAATTACCTGATTTTTTTGAAGAAGATCGCATCGCCGTCGATGCGCATCTCGAGAGATTGCTGCCATCGGAAGCCACGCAGCCCACTTCGATTCACCAGGCGATGCGCTACAGCGTGCAGGCTGGCGGCAAGCGCATCCGACCAATCCTCGTTCTGGAAACAGCGCGCATTTTCGAATCCGATATTACCCCAGCGCTGCATCCGGCCTGTGCGATCGAATTCATCCATACCTATTCTTTGATTCACGACGATCTGCCCGCGCTCGACAATGACGATCTGCGCCGCGGCAAACCCACGAGCCACAAAAAATTCGGCGAAGCCACCGCCATTCTGGCGGGTGACGCGCTGCTCACTCTCGCATTTGAGGTAGTTGGCGCAACCCCCGTGGACGCTGAACGTCGCGTCGCGATGCTCACCGAAATCGCGACCGCCGCCGGAACCATCAACGGCATGGTCGGCGGCCAGATTGCCGATCTCGAAGCCGAAGGCAAGCCTGTCGCAAAAAAAATGCTCGAATACATTCATCGCTCAAAAACGGCTGCGCTCATTCGCGCATCCGTTACCGCGGGAGCGCTCTGCGTCGGCGCCCCGAAATCCGAAGTGGCGCGTCTTCGCAAATTCGGCGAAAACATCGGCTGGGCGTTTCAGGTTACCGACGACATTCTCGACATCGAAGAATCTTCCACCGCGCTCGGCAAAACCGCGGGCAAAGATGTTGCGCAACAAAAAGCCACCTATCCCGCCGTCTACGGCCTCGAGCGCTCTCACGAAATCGCAAACGATCTGGCGACCCGCGCCATCAATGAGCTCTCCGTGTTCGGTGAAAAAGCCGATCGCCTTCGCTCGATCGCGGAATTTCTCGTCCTTCGCCGCGCCTGAGCCACGTTCGTGCCGCAAAAGCCGCCCAAAATTCGCCTCGATCAGCTTCTTCTTGATCGCAAGCTAGCCGATTCCCTTTCCAAAGCACAAGCGCTCATCCTGGCTGGAGAGGTTTCGGTCGACGATATCCGCATCGACAAACCCGGCACCCCGATTTCAGAAGCTGCCCGTATCTCTGTTTCAAGTCGCAGCCCAAAATTCGCTAGCCGCGCAGGGCTAAAGCTCGAAGGCGCTCTCGAAGATTTTTCGATCAGCGCCGCGAATCAAATCTGCCTCGATATCGGCGCGTCCAACGGAGGATTCACCGATTGCCTCTTGCAGCACGGTGCCACGCGCGTTTACTCCGTTGACGTGAACATCGGCCAGCTCGCTTGGAAGCTTCAGCAGGATCCGCGCGTTATAAAAATCGAGCGCAACGCCCGTGAGCTCCGGGCCGAAGATGTTGCGGAGTCAATCGACCTCGCCGTCGTCGATGTGTCGTTCATCTCGGCCACAAAAGTTCTCACGCCGGCCGTCAACATTTTGAAACCGCGCGCCGATCTGCTCGTGCTCGTCAAACCTCAGTTTGAACTGCCTAAACAAGACATTCCCGCCGGCGGCGTCGTCACCGATGAAACCCTTCACCAAAAGGCCGTCGAAAAAGTGCGGATCGCCGCGACCGTCGCCGAACTGGAAATCCTCGGCGTGACCCCGAGCCGTCTGCCCGGCGCCGAAGGCAACCTCGAATACTTTCTCCATGCCCGCAAAATCGGCGGCTAGGTTAGAATCTCAAACATCCATGCAGACGACAGGTCCTTTCAAGAAAATTGGCATTATTTCGCGCCCACGCGGCTCGAATCTTGCCGTCGTCATTCCCGCCGCTGCTGGATTGGCTCAAATCGCGCAAACTCGAAATTTCCTACGACACGGAAACCGCCGGCGCCCTGCCGGACTCGTCGAAAGGTCTCCCGCGCGAAGAAGTCGCCGAAAAATCTGAATTGTTGCTCGTCCTCGGTGGCGACGGCACTCTTCTCGCCGCGGCCAAAGTTGCTGCTCCTCTCGGTATCCCGCTTCTTCCCGTCAACATGGGCAGCCTCGGTTTTCTCACCAGCTTCAAAGCGGAAGAGTTGTATTCCGCACTCGAAGACACGCTCGCAGGCCGGCTGCCGCTGAGCGAACGCGCCATGCTCGACGTCGAGCTCATTCGCGATGGCCGCATCATCGAACGCCAGACAGTCGCCAACGAAGCCGTCGTCAACAAAGGCACTCTCGCGCGCATGATCGATCTCGAGCTCATCATCGACAACGAATTCGTCGCGCGCTATCGCGTTGACGGACTCATCGTCGCGACGCCAACGGGCTCGACCGCGTATTCGCTTTCCGCCGGTGGCCCGATCGTGCATCCGTCGGTCGAGTCGTGGATCATCACGCCCATCTGTCCGCACACACTGAGCGATCGCCCCGTCGTCATTCGCGATTCGTCCAATATCGACGTGCACCTTTCAGCGGGAACCGAATCCGTCTTCCTCACGCTCGACGGACAAACCGGCATCCCCATGCTTCAATCCGATCGCGTTCACATCACGCGTTCGAACGAAAGGTTGAAGCTGATTCAGCCCGTGAAGAAATCGTATTTTGAAATCCTGCACAGCAAATTGAAGTGGGGAGAAAGCTGACGGCAGCTTTCGAAGAGCTTCCAACAATCGATTGTTACTAAAAAACTTGCCCGCGCACTAAATCATCCAGCGTTTCGCGCTTTCGTACGACGCGATACCTCGCACCATCCACCAAAACTTCCGCCGAGCGACACCGTCCGTTGTAATTCGACGACTGGCTCATCCCGTACGCCCCGGCAACCCAAATTGCGAGAACATCTCCGGGCGCAACCGGACCCAGCGGCCAATCATGCAAAAAACAATCGCCGCTCTCGCATACCGGGCCCACGACATCCACACGTTGTCGGCCTCGGCGATTCCCGCCACGCGTGACACGCGTGATCGGATGAGTCGCGCCGTACAGAACTGGCCGCATCAGATCGTTCATCCCCGCGTCAACCACAACGAAGGTTTTGCCGCGGCTTTCTTTCACATAAAGCACACGAGTCAGCAGCACACCCGCCGGGCCGATGATCGTGCGCCCCGGCTCCAGCAAGAGGTGCGTATGCAGAGGCTCGAGAATCTGCGCCACCATGCGCGCGTACGCCTCTCGCGCCGGCGGCTTCTCGTTCGCGTACCTCACGCCGAGTCCGCCGCCAAAATCGAGATACTTCAGCAAAATCCCGTGACTGCGCAGTTCGCAAAAATACGATGCCAGCCGCTCCAGCGCCTGACGAAACGGGTCGAGCGTCACAATCTGCGACCCAATGTGAACGCTAATTCCCTGCCAGCAAATCCAATGCGAATCTGCATGCGCCAGGTACAAGCGCCGCGCCTCTTCCCACGTCAATCCGAATTTATGCTGGTAGCGCCCCGTCGAAATATGCGGATGCCCGCCCGCCTGCACATCCGGATTCACACGAATCGAAACGAAAGGCGATTTGCCGCCACGCCCCACGCTTCGTGACGCCTCTTCGAGCAAAACTTCGAGCTCTGCTTCCGATTCAATGTTGAAGAGAAGAATGCCGCGCCGGTCCCCATCCCGGATGGTCTTCCGATTCCCCGCGACGCGATATTGAAGCGCCTCGCGAATCTCCTCGCGCTTCTTGCCAACGCCCGAAAAAACAATGCGATCTCCGCGAACGCCGATCATTCGCAGCATCTCGAGTTCGCCGCCCGAAACAATATCGAAACCGTTCCCAGCTTTTGCAATGTGTTTCAGAATCGCGAGGTTCCCGTTCGATTTCACCGCAAAACAAAGTGTGTGCGGCAGCGATCCCCAGCCCGCGATGCAGTTGCGCCTGCGCATCATCAATCGCGGCGCGACTGTAAACATATGCCGGCGTCCCAACCTTGTTGGCGACATCGACCAGTCGCACGTCTTCGCACATCACGGCTTCGGAAGCACCTGCGCCGTTCTGACCCTTGCTCTGCTTTTTCCAGGAGAATTGCGGCGTAAACGTCGCCGGATCGACAAACGTCAACTTCTTCGCCGGCGATGCGCCGTTGCCGCTCATCGAACCTTCAGTACCACAAGCGTGCGGTCGTCAGAAAGTGGCGCGCTCTGCGAAAACCAATCCACTTCGCTGAACACGCGATCGATCATCTCGGCCGCATTCAATGTGTGGTGATCCTCAACAATCTTTCGCAATCGCTCCATGCCGAAAAATTGTCCTTCATTATTCGCCGTCTCCGCGATGCCGTCGGAATGAAACACAAGTATGTCTCCGGGATCGAGCGTAACGCCCCACTCGTCGTACGTGACATCCTCAAAAATCCCGAGCGGAAATCCCGTCAGCTCGACCTTGCCGCATCGCCCATCCTTATATAGCAGCGGCTGCGACTGCCCCGCGTTCGCGACCCGCAGTTTGCTGCGCCCCTTCTGCCAACTCGCAAAGCACGCCGTCATGAAGCGTCCTTCTATGCGCCGCTCGCCGATAATCTGATTCATCTGCCGCAGCATTTCCGACGGCTGCAGTTTCTGCGGCGCAAGACTGCGCATAATTCCGATCGCCACCGCGCCATACAGCGCCGCCGCAGTGCCCTTGCCGCTCACGTCGCCCAGCGCCACGCCCAACTGGTGCGGCCCATACCGTAAAAATTCGTAGAGGTCGCCGCCAAGCTCCCGCGCCGAAATATACCGCGCAGCCATGTCCAAGCCGTAGTCGTCGCTCGGCACCGAGCGCAGCAGTGCGCCCTGAATACGTTTCGCCGCCTGAAGATCGCGATCGAGCCGCGCCTCGTCCCGCGCAACCTGCTCATACAAACGCGCGTTCTCCAGCGACACCGCAAAATTCGCCGCTAAAATCGAAAGCGTTTGCACGTGATCGTCTGTGAAGTAATTCAGTTGAGGGCTTTCCAGATCGAGCACGCCGATCACGCGCCCCTTGTGCATCATCGGAATTGCCAGCTCCGAGCGCGTCTCCGGATTCGCCATGATGTATCGCGGATCGGCCGTAACGTCCGGCACAAGCACCGGCTCTTTCAGCGTTGCCGCCGCGCCGACGATTCCCTCGCTCGCCGCCGCCCGCAATTTTCCTTGCACGCGCTGCCCGTGTTTCACATCCACGCGGTGCCGAAACACCTTCTGCTCTTCGTCATACAGCATGATGCTCAGAATCTGATAATCGATGACGCGCTTCGTCTGCTCCGCCGCACGGCGCAACAACTCCTCGACATCCAGAATCGAGCTGGTCTCCCGTCCGACTTCATTCAACAACAGCAGCGTATCCGCCTGCGCGCGCACGCGCTCAAACAACCGTGCATTCTCGACCGCCACCGCCAGCCGGCTCGCTAGCAACGTCAGAATGTTTTGCTGTTCGCGCGTGAAATATTCCGGATGCCGGCTCTGAATATCGAGCACCCCGATGCACTTGCCGCGCAGCATCAGCGGCACCGCCAACTCCGACCGCACATCGTCAACCGCATGAATGTATCGAGAATCGTGGTGCGTATCGCCCACGCGCACAGGATGTCCGGTCGCCGCCGCGGTGCCCGTGATGCCTTGCCCGAGCGGTATGCGCAGATTCGCCGCCAGATCGCGCGGGTAGCCGATCGAAAAGCGATGCCGCAGATACGAACCGTCGCCGTCGAACATCAGCACGCCAAAAATTTCGTAATCAATATGCCGTTTGATTAGCGCCGCTGACCGCGCCAGAACTTCATCAAGGTCGAGCGACGCGTTCACCTCTTCGCCGATTTCGGCGAGCGTCGCCAGAACTTCGGCGGAGGTTTCCGCTGCGGCGTTTTCCGCCAGCGTGCCCGTTTGTGATTCGTGGGGATTCATCGAAGCACTCATTATAGCAGGCGAGAGAGAACAGGTAGACGCGTGATTGGCCTATGTTGAAAAGTTTGCGACGATATAAATACGTCGCATTTTCCCAGACTTTTCGCGGAATTTTCGCGCAATCGGAACGGTTCAGCTCGATTTCGCGCTGGTTCCCAGGGAAAGCACGCCCACATCCGGCATATTGCGATAGCGCTCCGCGTAATCGAGCCCATAGCCGACCACAAACTCATTCGGAATCGTAAATCCGACGTAGTCCGCGTGCACCGCCGCGATACGCCGCTCCGGCTTATCGAGCAAGACCGCGATACGAATGCGCTTGGGCTTGCGCTGCTCAAACACGCGCAGCAAATATTGCAGCGTCATGCCGGTGTCCAAAATGTCCTCGATGATGATCACCGTCTTGCCTTCGATGCTCGAATCCAGATCGCGTGTCAGCCGCACCTGACCCGAGCTGTGCGTGTCGCTGCCATAGCTCGACACCGCGATGAAATCGAACGAAACCTCGCCCGGAATCTGCTTTCCGAGATCGGTCAGAAAGAACACGGCGCCTTTCAGCACACCAACCAGATGCAGCGGCTCATCCGGGAAATCTTTGCGAATCTCGCGTGCGATTTCCGTGATGCGCTTCTGCAATCGCGTACGCGAAATCAGAATGCGGAGGCTTTCCCCATTCTTGTTCTTCCGCTGTGCCGCCTTCGTTGCCTTCTTTTTCTTCGCCATGGCCGACCTTTTCGTGGAACCGAGACTCTAACGTACGCCGCCAAGTTCAGCAAGATACCCGCGACACTGCCTGTCATCACAAGCAACTTCTGCCGTAAAATCGCCGACAGGAGACTTTCCACAGTGAATGCAACTCCATCACTCCCCGAGCCTTGGCTACGCGGCACTTTATCTGACGTCAAGGCCGTCCCGCGCGCCGTCTTGCACGCACTTGAGCTGGCCGGCGAAGACCTGAACAAATGGTGTGCGCCGCTCACCGAATCCCAACTGAACGCGCAGCCTCATGGCCTGCCCTCGGTCGCATTTCAACTCCGGCACATCGCGCGCAGCATCGATCGCCTGCTCACCTACGCCGAAGGAAACGCGCTCTCCGCTGGGCAACTCGACGCCCTCCGGCAAGAATCGCAGCCCGGCGCTTCGTCTCGATCGCTCTTCGATGAATTATCGTCAGCGCTGGAGCACGCTGCGCACCGCGTGCGGGCACTGGCCAATTCGGACCCCGAGCATTCCCGATCGGTCGGCAAGAAGGCGCTGCCTACCACGCTCGGCGGCCTCCTCGTTCACATCGCCGACCACACCCAACGCCACGTCGGCCAAGCGATCACCACTACGAAAATTCTTCTCGCCGAAGTCGGACGCCACTAAATCGACAACGACAAATTCCGCATCCACCTCCGCATAATCTTCATCCGATAGAATTCGGCTATACTCCCCAACCCGGAGGCGGCGTTGCTGCTCGAAGCGGTCGAAACCACAATCCTCTTTCTCAGCGCTCTCTTTCCCATCGTCAATCCGCTGGGCGGCAGCCCCATTTTTCTCGCTTTGACGCAGGAATATTCCCCGGTGTCACGTCGCCTGCTCTCGCAGCGCATCGCGGTCAACAGCTTTATCCTCCTGGTCGTTTCGGGACTGGTCGGCACTCACATTCTGGCGTTCTTCGGAATTTCGCTTCCGGTTGTGCAAGTCGGCGGCGGCATGATCGTGATCGTCACCGGCTGGAAGATGCTCGAGCAAAAAGACGATGCCGACGATCCCGACAATCAAGTCCACCACGACGTAAACCCGCGCGATATTTTTCGCAGCGCGTTTTATCCCTTCACGCTTCCGCTGACCGTCGGCCCCGGATCGATTTCCGTCGCGATCACGCTGGGCGCGAATGCCGCGCGCCATGGCGATCCGTTCTATCTGGAAGTGATCGTTCTGCTCATCGGTTCCGCCCTACTCGCTCTCAGCGTATATATCTGTTACGGCTTCTCCGATCGCCTAGCAACGTTCATCGGCGCCACAGGAATGAGCGTCATCATGCGCCTATCGTCATTCCTACTGGTCTGCATCGGCGTTCAGATTTTCTGGAATGGCGCGAGTTCCCTCCTCCGCACCGTCTTCAACGCACACTGAGCAGCCGCCTGTAGCGGCGACTTTACGTCGCCATTCTTGCCCCGGCGATCAATGAAAATCATGCGAAACGGTCTCCGCTTTCGTGAGAAATAGCGGATGCAGCCGCTGCACCTTCACCGAAATGACGTTCTCCTGATTTTGCAGAACGCCTTCCAGCAACAAAAACTGCTGATGCACGACCACCACATGATGTTCGCGAAAGATTTGCGGCGTCAAAATCGCATTCGAGATTCCCGTTTCATCTTCCAGGCTGAGAAACACAAACCCTTTCGCCGTTCCGGGCCGCTGCCGCGCGATCACCGATCCCGCAACCCTCACCG
This sequence comes from uncultured Acidobacteriota bacterium, assembly GCA_963785605.1. GTDB lineage: Bacteria > Acidobacteriota > Terriglobia > Acidiferrales > UBA7541 > Acidiferrum. The sequence continues at coordinate 8,335 of CAWAWE010000004.1, forward strand.
GCGTCCCATCGCGCATACGATGCAACTCGATCGCCGTGACCACTCCCTGCCGACGCAAATCTTCGCGGTGATAACGCAGCGGATGCGGCCCAACCGTCATGCCAGTATTATGAAAATCCGCGACCAGACGATCTTCCGAAGTCATCGGTTGCAGCGGAGACTGCTGCGCCAGCGCATCGTCAGCCTCAACCGCCTCCAGCAGCGGCCCAGGCCGCCGCGCAACGCGTTCGATCTGCCACAGCGCGTCGCGCCGGTGAAATCCCTGCTTCCCGCCGACAAAATTAAGCGCGCCAATTTCCGCCAGCGCCGCCAAATCGCCTTTCCCCAACTTCGGCACGCGCAATTTCAAATCATCGATCGATCGAAACATCTCCATCTCGCGCTGCCGCACAATCTCTCGCCCAATCTCTTCCCGCAATCCCTTCACATAGCGCAGCCCGACTCGCATGACATGCTCATCGCCAATCTTTTCCAGCGTGCAAATCCAATCCGACTTCGTCACATCGATCGCCCGCACCCGCAACCCATGCCGCTGCGCATCCTTCACCAGCGTCGCCGGACTATAAAATCCCATCGGCTGATTGTTGAGCATCGCCGCCGTAAACGCGGCGAGATAGTGGCATTTCAAAAATGCGCTGGCGTAAGCAATCAGCGCAAAGCTTGCCGCGTGCGACTCCGGAAATCCATACAACGCAAACGACGTAATCGAATTCACGATCGTGTCCTGCGTCGTGCCGACGATTCCGTTCCGTTCCATCCCGCGCCGCAGCTTCACTTCTACGTCGCGCATCAACTTTTCCGAGCGCTTAAATCCGAACGCACGCCGCAACTCTTCCGCTTCGCCGCCGCTAAACCCCGCCGCAATCATCGCCATCCTCAAAAGCTGCTCCTGAAACAGCGGCACACCCAGCGTCCGTTCCAACACCGGCTCCAACAATGGATGCAAACACGTTGGCGCTTCCTTCCCCTGCCGCCGCGCTAAATACGGATGCACCATTTTCCCCACAATCGGCCCAGGCCGAATGATCGCCACCTGCACAACGATGTCGTAAAACTCTTTCGGTTTCAGCCGCGGCAAACACGCCATCTGCGCGCGGCTTTCAATCTGAAACATTCCGACGGTGTCGGCCTTCTGTAGCGTTTTGTAAATTTTTTCGTCGTTCTGCGGCAGATGCCCAAGATCCACCTCGTCTCCATAGTGCGTACGAATGATTTGCAGCGAATCTTCCAGCACCGCCATCATCCCGAGCCCAAGCAGATCGATCTTCACGATGCCAAGATCGGCGCAATCCTCTTTATCCCACTGCACGACGACGCGATTCGGCATCGTCGCCTGCTCCAGCGGCACCACCGAATCGAGCTGCCCCTGACACACCACAAGCCCGCCCGAATGTTGCCCCAGATGGCGCGGCAAATCTTGCACCTGAATGCACAGCTCGAAAAATTTACGAATCTTCGGATGCTTCAGATCGAACCCCGCATCGCGAAAATGATTCTCCATCGTGTCCGCGGAGTCTTTGTACTCCCACGCACTAACCAGACTCGCAAGTCGCGCCAGCGTTTCGGGATCGAACGAAAGCGCCTTGCCAATTTCTCGCGCTGCCGATTTTCCGCGATACGTAATGACGTTCGCCGTCATCGCCGCGCCGTGATCGCCATAGCGTTTATAGACGTATTGAATCGCTCGCTCGCGCTGATCACCGCTTGGCAGATCGAGATCGATGTCGGGCCACTCTCCACGCTCCTCCGACAAAAATCGCTCGAACAGCAGCCCCATCCCGACCGGATCGACCGCCGTGATTCCCAGCGCGTAACACACCGCGCTATTTGCCGCCGAGCCGCGCCCTTGCACGAGAATGTTCTGCGAATTACAAAACCGCACAATGTCCCAAACAATCAAAAAATAGCCTGGCAGCGACAACTTCTCGATCAGGGCAAGCTCGCGATCGATCTGTTTTCGCGCTTTTTCGTTGCCCGATCCATAACGGCGAATTCGGCCGTCATGCGTCCGCGCGCGAAGAAACTCCATCTCCGTGCCGCCGTCCGGCACCGGATATTTCGGAAACTCATAACCAAGATCGTTCAGCGAAAATTCCAGCCGCGACGAAAGCGTCGCGGTGTTGGCAATCGCCTCCGGCAAATCCGCAAAAAGCTTCGTCATCTCCTTCGAAGTTTTAAGATGCCGCTCCGCATTGCGCGTCAGCAGTCGGCCGGCATCCGCAAGGTTGCGATGGTGACGAATGCACGTAAACACATCGAGCAGTTCGCGCTGCTGCGGCTGCGCGTAAGAAGCACAATTCGTAGCCAGCAACGGCAGCGACAATTTCCGCGCAATTTCAATCGCCGCCTGATTTCGCGCTTCTTCCTCACGGCAATAATGTCTTTGCAGTTCGACATAAACACTGTCTCGGCCAAAAATCTCGCAAAGCCTTCCCACTTCCTGCGTCGCCCGCTCGATTCCGCCATTTGCCAACGCATATGCCATCGGCCCTTCATCGCCTCCCGTCAGGCAAACCAGCCCATCCGCATACGCACCAAGCTCCCAACCGGCAAGACTCCCTTCCCCTTTCGGGGCGCGCAATTTCATCAACGAAACTGCGCGGCACAAATTCTGGTAGCCCGTGCGCGACTCCACCAGCACCGGAAACCGCCACCCCTCCGGCGTCGTAATCTCCGCCCCGATATGCGCGTGAATCCCTTTCTTCACCGCAGCGTGATAAAAACGCGGCGCCCCATAAACACCATCGCGATCAAGCATCGCCATAGCGCCCATCCCACGCTCAGCACACCCCTCCACCATTTCCTCAGGGATCGAAGCCCCCTCGAGAAAACTAAACGCCGACCGCGCATGAAGCTCGATATACATCACAAGGTTTTATAGGGGCGCCCCTTCAGGGCGCCCATGCACGCTGTAAGCACGACGCACGTCGGCGCCGCACGCTACTCGCAACCGCTAATCGTAAAATCCCCGCACAAACCAACTCTTCCTCGGCAAATCGTAAAAAATCCGATACACCCCATGCCGCGGCCATGGACTCGGCTCCGCAATCTTCGTTCTCGCGCCAGATCTCATCCCAACACTCGCGACGGCATGCATCCGCGCAACAATGTCATCCGGTTTCCTCTCGCACGGCTCCGCCCTCTTCCCAAAATCAATCGCCAAATCCCACTCATCCAAATCCCATCCATCTTCCTGCCACCACTCCCCCGAACTCCGCCAAGGCCCCGACGCCGCAATCACATCCCCGCGCATCCCACTAAAACTGACGCGCAATGGCCTGCGCTCGCTTTCATTAACCACTTCCACATGCGCCACAAGCGGTGGACGCAGCGCCCGAAATCCAGCCGCCGAAACTTTCACGCCGCCATCCGCCTGCAATTCCTCCGCACCAATCGAACTCTTCTTTCGCCCTGCTCTTCCACGATTCCGGCGCGCCTCATCTTCCGCAATCGCTCCGCAACTCCACCGCCCCACGCGAAAATTCTCCGCCCGATGCGTATCAATCAATTCCGCCACTCCCACATTCGAGTCTCCCACCAGCTTCATCAACCGCGCCACCGTCAGCTCCAGCTTTTCCGGATCAGGCCCACGCGGCACAAACAATCCGCTCTGCGCCACGCGCGGCGCCGTCGCATCCGCCATCATCCTTATCTTCTGTATCGGCGACTTCGGCGGATCGGATTGCAGCGACAATCGCAAAAGTTTCAGCAATACTTTCGCGTCGCGCATCGCCACCGGCAGCGTCAGCACTTTCGCAAACTCGCGCGGCGCCGTTTTCTTCCTCGATTCGTCGTTCAGCGACTGCACATCTTTCTCAAACGACGGCTCCAGCTCAAACCACACGCGAATCGTCTGCACCGCCAGCGCCCGCGACTCCAGCCGCGCACAAAGTTGATCGAGTAGCCGCCCCAGCAAAAACGAGAGCGGCTCCAACTCCTCGACTGTCTCGTCCAACTCCATTTCTTCTTCAAACGTGAGGCTCGCCTGCGCCAACACCAGCGCCCGCACCCGCGCCCCGCGCGCCAATTCATGCAGCGCGACGCCGCGCTGCCCCAGCCGCTCCGAAAGCTGCAACACCGGCAGCGCCGCCAACGCGCGAAGCGTCGCAATCCCCCAGCGATCGAGAGTCTCCAGAATTTCCGCGTCGCTCGAAAGCGTGCGTACAGGCAGCGCCCCCAGCCGCGCCGCTTCTTCTCCCATCGCCAAAATCGCAATCCCGGGAAATCCGCGCGCCGCCAAAATCGCAGCCTCAATATTCGACGCAATCGCAATATTCGGCACAACGCCGACGCGCGTCACACGCTCCATCAAAACCCGCGCAATATCCTCATCACTTCCAAACATCGAAGCGAGCCCGTCCAGATCGAGCACAATCGTGTCCGCCGCCGTATCCTCAACACGCGGCGAAATGCTCCACGCCACATCCAGCACCGCCGCGTGCGTCGCCTTCTCCTGCGCCTCCGATCTGTGCCGCACTTCCACACCGCAAAATTCCGCCACCTGCGCCTTCGTCATTCCCAGCTGCACGCCCGCACGCTGCGCCGCCGCATTCACCGCCACGACATTCCACAGCGGCGCCTTCCCGCTCAGCAGCGCCAACGCAACGCGCTCCCCGCGCAGCCCCGGCTCCGCACGCGCCACCGCCTGCACCAAAAATCCCGAAATATAAACGCACGCAAACATTTGGTAGCGCCGGCGTCTCGCCGGCGTTTTTCGTTAACCCTATTGAGATAAAAAATGCCGGCAATAAATGCCGGCGCAAAAAACTCTAAACGATCAATTTTCCTATCCGCGAACGCGAACCCCACCCCAATTCGTCGCCGCTCGAAACAAAGCAGTCCGTTCCTGCCGACTCCCCGCTGCAGTTCCCGCCCTCTGCGGCGAAAACGCGTTAATCGCCATCACCTCATTCACATCCTGCACCCGCGTCCGCACCACATCCGCCCCAACTTCAAATCCCCGAAACAGCCGCGCCATCGAATGCCGCACAAAACTCCGTTCCCGCTCCCCTGCCGCCTCGCTCCACTCCCTCTCTCGCCCCTCCAGCCTCAACACCAGCGACGCGCACGTCTTCGCATTCGCCTCCTGCTCCATCACCATCAACACCGTCGGCGTATCCTCCACCGCGCGCCGAAACCGAAACCACGCATTCAGCGGCACATACCGCACAATCTTCGGCGCAACATCGCTCAAGTCCACCGCCACCAGCCCAAATCCTCCCGCCTGAATCAACAAATCCGTCGCACGCAGCGCCTGATCCGCATTCTGGCAGCGCACCCACAGCACCCGCTCAAGCGCCACTCCCGCCGCGCTCGCCACCGCCGGATCAAAACTGTCGCGCGCATCGATCAACGCGCATGTCTCCCCCTCCGCCGTCCGCGCCGCCAGCGCCGCCAACATCACGCTTGTCCGCCCCGAACACGGCGGCCCGCAAATCTCCGTCATCGCGCCGCGCGGCAATCCACCCACAACGGCGTCCAACGACGGAATTCCCGTCGTCACCAGCTCAAAAACATTTCGATCGCGATAATTAAATGGAGAAACAACGCGCCCGCGCAGGTCCAGCTCAATTTTGGCGCGAAGCTCAGCAAGTGAAGACGCGGCAGCCATAAGCGATCGAACGAAAACGCCGAATCCGTGCGGCCCGCATGGTTCGCCAGCCTACCAACAGTTTCGCCTTTTCTTCGCCTAAGTTACCGAACTGCTTCTCCCCTGTCAACCGTGATTTTCCCTAACTTCCTCAATATTTTCGCCCCATCTAGGCGCATCACCGGTAGCGCCGGCATCTTGCCGGCGTCTTTGCATTTGCATCAGCGAGAATCAAACCCGTCGGCAAGATGCCGATGGCAACTACTCCGAATACCCCGGCCCTTTCGGCGGCGCAGGATCGGGCCCCGGCATCGGCTCCGGATCAGGATCACTCGGCGGCAAATTCGGATCACCTGTGCCCGGCGTCTCCGGCGTAGGCGGCACCGTCACCGGCTCTTCCGGCCTCGGCCCTGGATCAACAGGCTGCTCCGGCCCAGGCGCGCGGGCAACTAGCGAATCAAGCAGCTCTCCAACACGAACTCCGTCGTGAAAGTGAATGGCATCCCCCGTAAATTTCACGCAGAGTGTGAAAGTACAGGCACGCCACCATCAATCAGGTAAACACCCCACACCTCAACCGAAGACCTAGCATCCGCCAATCCACTCACTCATACCGCAGCGCCACCAGCGGATCGACCCGCGACGCCCGCCGCGCCGGAATCCAGCACGCCACCACGCCCGTCAGCATCAGCACCGCCGTCACGCCGATCACCGTCATCGGATCGTGCGCCGACACGCCCCACAACTGGCTCTTGATCGCTCCCGCCAGCAACAAACTCGCCACAACTCCAATCACCGCACCCAGCCCCACCAGCCGCACTCCCATCGACACAACCAGCTTCAGCACATCCCCGCTCTCCGCTCCCAGCGCCATGCGAATCCCAATCTCATGCGTCCTTTGCGCCGCCGTATAAGCCAGCACGCTATAAACGCCAACCGTCACCAAAATCAACCCGATCCCCCCAAATATCGACATCAGCAAAAATCCAAACTTCGGCCCCGCATACGAAAACGAATTGATAAAGCTCTCGAGCGATCCTGTGAACGTCAGTGCCACTCCCCGATCCGTCGCCCACACTTCCTGCTCCACCGACTTCAACATCGCCATCGGATCCTGCGCCGTCCGCACCAAAATCCCGCGGCCACCCGAGCCCGTCATCGTGTACGGCACCCAAGCCTCGGGATAGACCGGGTCCTGCAATCCTTGATTCTTGCTGTCGGCAACGACGCCAATGACTTCAAACCAGGCATCCTTCACCGGGTCGGGAAACGTTTCGAGTCTCGCGATATGAATGCGCTGGCCGATCGGATTTTCGCCCTTCATATATTTGTTCGCGAACGTCTCGTTGATCACCGCCAGTTTGCGCTTGCCATTGACCTCTGCTTCCGTGAAGGTGCGCCCGTTGAGAAATGGAATTTTGAGCACGGAAAAAACGGTTTCGCTGCTCATTTGAAACGATGTTTCCCATTTCTCGTCGTGCGGTTTGCCGACGACTTCGACTTCGCTTCGACCGCTTCCATAAGGTGGCAACGAGCTGGTTTCCATCGCATCGACGACGCCAGGCAAGGCCCTGAGCCGCTCCAGCAGCGGCTTGTAGAAGCTGATCAACTGGTCTGCCGTTTTGTACCGGTCCGCTGGCAGCGGTAGCCGCACCACCAGGACGTGGTCGGGCTGAAGACCGAGTTTTACGTCGCGCAGCGCCAGGAAGCTGCGCATCAGCAAACCGGCGCCGACCATCAATGTCAGCGAAAGTGCTACTTCCAGAACCACGACTGCGTTGCGCAATCGTCCGTTTCTTCCGCCGCCAACAGTTCCCTTTCCACTGTCACGCAGTGGGTCATTCAGATCGCGTCGCGCAGCTTGCAACGCAGGCACCAGTCCGAACACAAGCGCAGTCACAACCGCGACGCACAACGTGAACATGAGCACCGGCGTATTCAGCCGAATGACCGCTTCGGCCGGGACGATATCCTGTGGAATGACCGCGACAAGCGACTTCAGTCCGCCCCACGCGATGACCGCCCCGAGTGCGGCTCCGCCCAATGCCAGAATCAGACTCTCCACGAGCAATTGCCGAATCAGTCGCGTCCGACCCGCGCCGAGAACCGCGCGAATCGCGAATTCTTTTTCGCGGCTAGTCGCACGTGCCAGCAACAAATTCGCGACGTTCCCACACCCAATCAGCAGCAGCAATCCGACCGCCGCCAGCATGATGTAAAGCGTCGTCCGAAACTGCCCGACCACGAGATCCGTCAGCGACTGAATCTGCACCGCGAAATGCTTCGGATATTCTGTCGGATACTTCGTGGCGATCTGATGCGCAACAATGTCGAGATCGATTTGCGCTTGTTTTTCCGTCAGACCGGGCTTCAGATGCCCCATCAAGAACCAGCGGCGTGGAAATCCAACTTGATTCGCTGACGCGGCGCGCTCGGGTTTCAACGGGATCCACACGTCCGAGTTGCCGAAACCAAAACGCGGTGGCATCACTCCGACCAGCGTCCGCGGCTGATCGTTGAGCACGAATGTCTTGCCCAGAATGTTCGGGGCAGCGCTGAACTTCGTGACCCACGTTTTGTAACGCATCACGAAAACCGGCGGCGCCCCCGGCTCGTAGTCCGCAGGCCCCATCACGCGGCCGACCAGCGGCGGCATGCCCATAAACTCAAACGTGCCCGGCGTCACCATAGAACCGTTGAAAAGCTCCGTGCCTTCGCCCGACCGATACAGCACGTCTTCCTGATCGTTCGCGATCACGCGATCGAAAACATGATTCTGCTCGATGATGTCCAGAAACTCCGGCCCCGTGTACCCGCCGCGCCCGCCTTCCTCGTTCCTCTCCGTGTCGTGAATCAGCACCGTCATGAAGCGCTGTGCATCGACGTACGGAAACGGCTCCATCAGCACATTGTCCATCACGCTAAAAATCGCCGTAGAAGCGCCAATCCCCAGAGCCAGCGTCACGATCGCCGTCAGCGCAAATCCGCGCGACTTCCAAAGCGTGCGCGCCGCGTACCGAATATCCTGTCGTAGCGTATCCACATCGATCCTCCCACCACCCGCCGTGCCAAATACCACCATCGCGGCATATGATTACCGTTCGCCCAGGCCGGGTGCCGCACCCTCAGCTTCTAGAGGGTGCGGGTTTAATTGCAACCCCGCTCATCCCGCAACGCACTGAGTTACGCTTCACCATCTCCGAATGTTCCAACGTACAGCCGTTGCCGTATTTCGTTTGTTGGCATTAGCGCGAACATCCGCAGATCCTCCTGAATGGACGTTGCCACGGCGGCATCGTTTCCACGTCAATACTTCAAAAGCGACACTTTCTTCGCGTCGTCCGTCGAAATAACCTGAACTTGAGATATATTTCGGTGCGTAAACATATGCCCGACAAAACACAAAGCAAACCCACCTCCGCTCCCGCCTCGCCGAAAGTCCTCGTCGTCGATGTCGGCGGCACCAACGTCAAAATGCGCATGAAAGGTCAAAAGGAAGCCACCAAAATTCCTTCGGGCCCCACCATGACCTCGAAAAAAGCCGTCGAGATCGTCAAAGCAACGACGAAAGGCTGGGACTATAACTGCATCTCGCTCGGCTATCCCGGCCCAATCATCAACGGCCGTCCGCTCCGTGAGCCGCACAATCTCGGCGGCGGCTGGGTCGGTTTCGATTTCAAAAAAGCCTTCGGCGTCCCAGTGAAATTGATCAACGACGCCGCGATGCAAGCCGTCGGCAGCTATAAAGGCGGGCGCATGTTATTTCTCGGTCTCGGCACCGGTCTCGGCTCCGCGATGATTGTCGATGGCGTTCTGGAGCCAATGGAGCTTGCCCATCTCGGCTACAAAAAGGGCAAGACCTACGAGGACTACCTCGGCCTCCGCGGCCTCAAGCGCCTCGGGAAAAAGCGCTGGCGCAAACACGTGAACGAAGTAACCGCCACGCTGAAAGCATCGCTCGGCGCCGACTATGTCGTCCTCGGCGGCGGCAACGTCAAAAAACTCAAGGACTGCCCGCCCGGCTGCATCATCGGCAGCAACGAAAACGCTTTCACCGGCGGCCTCCTCATCTGGGGGCAAGACACCAAAGCCCACCCGATCGTAGACATAGGCACAGCCGCCGGTTCCGGCAAACCTACCCCGAAAGTTGCCCTTCCACCCGCCGTAGCCAAAGCCGAGTTGAAGTCCGCGTCCAAGCTCTCAAAGTAGCTGTCCGCCGAGGCGGAAGTTCGGTCTCGCACCCTCCAGCTTGCGAGAGGGTGCCGGTTAAATTCAGATCCATCCACGTCACACCGACGACTCTCATTGGAACCCGGCTTTCTGTTTTGATGGTTTTGCGGGGTGACCATCGTGACTCCGGGCAGCGGTTTCGCCGGAGATTCGCTTTTCGAGGGGTACCCCCCCTATGTTTTTTGAAGAGTGTGGAAGTGGTGTGTCTTGAATGAGTTACGAGAGGGCGGGAAACAAGTGTGCGCAGACAGCTGAAAATGCAGGAGTTGCGGCGGGGCGTGTTCGAAGTGAGATCCCTATTCACATAGAATGATAACTGAAAAGTTACCAGATGTCAAGAAGTGTTTACCTTACAGGCAATTCGAACACTGGACCGGTGTTTCGGAACGGTGGGGGAAGTGTTTTAAATTTGGTCGAACTGAGGTACCGGCGAAAACCGCAAACGATAATGCCAAGACGCAGAGGTGCCGGGGGTTGCGCGGAGGTTTAGAGAACTGGTTGAGTGCTGGCAGGAGTGAGTGGGCTGGGTGCCGCGTCGGTCGGAGCGAGCCGAGTGCTGGGCCGGTGTGGACTAAGCGACGGGGATTTCGCGGGCGCGGCCGGTGGTGGTGGCGCGGTTCGCGGAGCGGTCGAGGCTCTCGTGCAGGTTCATCAATGTGAGAAAGGCGGTCAGGATGCGCTTCTTGAATTCGTCGGAGAGGCGCAGGCGACCGTAGGCGATTATGGTGAGCTTGTTGGCGGTGGACTTTACCCAGTCGGCAATTTCGCCGTGGCGCGGCGGGGTGGTTTTGCCCAGCGCGATCTCGCGACGGAGCTCGGAACAGTCGTGCTCGACGGTGGTTAGGAAGTGCTGGACACACAGGACTTCGGATTCAAGCTCTTGCGGGACTGGAAGTTGGCACCAGCATAGGCTGGTTGTTGCGGACAGTGTGGCGGACATACCGACCCTCTCCCATTTAGATAAGCAACGGCCGTACCAAAGTACAGGGCGAATGGAAGGCGCAGAATTGCCGCGAGAAGGCGGGTTTTGTGGGAAGTCGCCGACAGTTGGCGGGGTTTTGGGGGCAAATGTGTCACTTTTAGCGACGGGAGGCGTCACCGATTGTGGCGAATCAGCGAACGTTGCGAACGGACGTGTGGGCTTCTCGATCTCGTCCTGATTCAGGGAGTTAGCGGGTAACTCGTCGATGTTTCGGAGGCATGATTTTTCACAGAGGCAGCAGAGGAGAATCGATCCGGACACGGGGGTTGCCGAACCTTCGACGGATTAGAGGCTTAACATCGGCCTGTAAGATTTCCTCAGGGTATGCAATGGAGCCTAAGCAACGAGTGCCCAAAAAAGGGAAAAGTAATTCCGGGCAGGAGGCAGCGGTAGATGTTGACGGGGTTTCCGCGAGTGCCGCCGGGCGAGGAAATGTCGGGAATGCCACACCGATTTCGCCTCGACGACGGCCCAAGCCATGCCGATGTAATCCTCGTAGGACGATCCACGCCATGCCTCGCACCCTCGTCATCCAACTCGGCCGCCTCGGCGACGTCATTCAGACAACGCCGCTCCTAGTGGAACTCGCCGCAGGCGGCGACCAGGTCGATGTGCTCGTCCTCTCTTCGACTCACACAGCGGTGCTCGGCCTATCCGGCCTCGCTAACATCATTACCATTCCCGACGCGCTCAAACCGCTCGACGATGCCATCGCCTGCGGCTTCCCAGGATGGAACATTCCCGCCGAAGCCCATGAACTCCTCGCCGATCTCCAACTCCCGCTGTACGATCGCGTCATCAACGCATCGCACGCCCCACTCGGATGCTGGCTGGCCGCAACAATTCCATGCGCCAATCCGGGTGATCGGTATGGCGGCGTCATCCGTGATCGCGAATGCCTGTACTTTGGCCCCGCCAGCGCCTACCGTGTCGCATCCGTCCAATTCCGCGAGCAAAATCTTTTCAATCTCGTCGATCTCATCCGCGCCATCCCCGGCCCAGCGACGCCAAGCGTCCAGGGGCGCCTCTACGTCAACCAAGGCGCCGCGCTTCCCTTCACGCTCCCCGCTGGCCGCCGCGTCGCGCTCAATCCCGGCGCAAGCGAACCCGCGCGCTGTTGGCCCGCCGAAAATTTCGCACGCCTCGCCGAAGCTCTCTCTACCGCTGGATTCGCGGCGCTACTCGTCGGCGCACCTTCCGATCGCGAGCTCTGCGAAAAAATCAGCGCCGCCGCTGGCATCCCCATCCCAAACTTCGCGGGTCGCACCACAATTCCCGAAATGGCAGCGTTGCTCGCGCGCTGCGAACTGCTCGTCTCCGCCGACACCGGCGCCGCCCATCTCGCGGCCGCCGCCGGCACAACCGTCCTCGGACTCTACGGCGCCTCCGCATGGTTCGGCGAAACCGCGCCCTACGGCAACAACCACCTCATCCTACAAACGCCAATCAACGCGCCTATGTCCGCCATCTCCATCGATGCCGCTATTGCAGGCGCCCTCAATCGTTTGCATCGCCTGTCCGACACCGATCTCGGCGTCGAGCTTCAACGCCAAAATCTATCGGGCTGGGAAACCTCGATCGACTCACCAAGCCAAACCGACCCGCTCGGCGGACTCACCTACCGTCGCATTGATGGCGATCCATCCACACACGAGGACGCCTTCGCTCGCCGGCTGCGCCAAGCCTTCGCTACGCAGTTCCTCGCTCCGACCTACGCCGGCGCACACCGACAACCCGACTTCCCTGCGATTGAATCCGCACCTGCTGCTGGTAGCGCCGGAGTCCCGCCGGCTCCTTCGCAACACTCGACGGCGGCAATCGTCACGGAAAGTGACTCACTTGCCGAGATTCTCGTTTGGATGGAAACCGTCGCAAGCCGCTGCGCCGACTCGTCACGAACAGGCATGCACCTCAACGAGGTTTGCACTGGCGGAAACGAATTGATCGCCGCAATGGACCGGCTACGCACACTCACAGGCGACCCCGCATGGAAACCGCTCAGCCCCATCATTCACAATCTCGACTGGCAACTCCGCATGTTGCCGCGGCAGCCTGTGGACGCAACCTTTCGCGCCCACGCGCAAGCCTACGCCTCCGCCGCCGGCATCCTTCGTGACACCGTCCCGCGATGCGACAGCCTTCAGTCCGGGCGAAGCTCGCCACCTTCGTGGGAACACAGCAGTGCGCCACTCACTCGAAGCAATTGAGAGCGAAAACGATGATTTAACGGGTTTTACTGCAAAAGGAAGGAAAGAGGGGGGACAGGTGCCTAGTTCGGTGAGGATACAGGCACCTGCCCGTCAGCGAGGGTCGGTCTCGCCATGAACGATTCTTGTGAATGAAAGATACCGTCGGATCGCCTCCGCGCCAATCAGGTGATTGCCTTAGAAACCCCTAAGGCCTTCCTGCATAACGCCTTATACCCCGCGGCCTATCCGCGAACCGGCAATCTCAAGGGAAACACCAGCTAAAGCTCGAAGAATGAATAAGAAAGAAGATACCGTAGTCGCCTGCTAGCGAACTTGATACCTCATCGCGGAAAAAAAATCCACAACCCGGCTCCTAAGGTTTGTTGGGGTGGTGCTGGTTGCGCCAAAGACTGGGGCCGGGGCGGTAGGCGTCCATAAGGCGGGAGACCAACACGGCGAGGAAGAGGACGCCGAGGATGGCTTCGACAATCGTGAGAGAGCGAGCGTGCGCGGAAACCGGCGTGATGCCGGGAGCGCCTAGCGACGTCAGCGTGCCGAAGCTGTAGTAGATGAAATCGAGGCGATCGGGAACGGTGTGGAAATTCGCATGAGGATCGAAGTAAAACGCGGCGGGGCGAAGGACAGCGGTGAGGTGGAAAAGACTGGCAAAGCTGAATCCGACGAGGAGATAGATGCACAGCGCGCCGAAGATAGTTTCGGAATTGGAATGATCGCGCGCAAAGATGCGCTTGAGCACGACGCATACGACGAACACGTCGAAGCAGAAACTGAGCACGATGTTGCTCATCGCCAGAATGCTGGGATTGGCGGACTTGAGCAGCCAGATATGTTGCGCCATCGCGGGGGCGCCGAGAAGGATCGCGAAAACCAGGAGTGAGCGCCGATAGCCGACGGCGTAAATGCTGAACAGGATGACGCCGCTGCCCATGACGCGGAGAAGGTAGTAACCGGCGGCGCTGCTGTCGGCGAAGGGATAGAGGATCAGCGTGGCGAGAAGAAAAATGAAGAGCAGCATGTAGCGGCGCGTGGAGGGAGGAGCGGGCGCAGCGGGCGCGGATGGGACAGGGATCGGATGTTCGAGCGGGGATGCGTCGGACATTAAGGCGCGGCTCCGTTGGATTCGTTCGGATGGTACAACGAGATCGTTGAAGAGATGTTGCGTTGTGCAGGATTGTGACCGTCTGAGCAGCAGCGCGACGCGCCAACTTGCGAACAGCCAACTAGCGCCGCGGCTGCACTACCTGCGAGAAGAGGGATTGAAGCTACGGCAACACAGCGGCGCGCTGGTTCAACAGCGCGGAATCCGACGGTGACGGTGGCGAGGATATATCGGACTGAGTCTTCGCAAGCGGATTGCCTTCGAATCTGTCGTACGCGTATTGCGTCGCGCCGCCTTCCTGCGCCGCACTCACAGTTACGAATTCGATGGTTTTGATGCTGTCGGGAATTTTCGCGCCGAAGTAGCGAGGATCGTCGCGGCCCGTCCAAGTGACGAGGGCGATTTGCGATCCGGGCGGGTAGTCGTGTTTGGAGTTGGCGCGAGCATATTGAATGGCGATGTCATTGCCGTAGAGCGTGGACATCGTGGAATTCTGCGGATCGATCGAGGAGGTGATGATGCGCCACTTCAGCGGATTGGCCGGAAGAATACTCGCCGCGGCGGCGGAGAGCGAAGCGTTTTCGTTGATTGTGGCGGTGAGCGGCGCGACGCGGCCTCGGTCGGAACATCCGGGAAAAACGAAGCAGCACGCGAGCGCGAACGCGATCGAAGCTGGCATGGATGCGCGGCGCATCATCGATGTGGCGAAGGCGAACATCGTTGAACGCGAGATGAGAGAGTGGCGCGTCATTGCTGGCCTCGGATCGGCTCGGTGAAGACGTAGTTGGTGTCGCTGAGCGGCCGGTGGCAACCGACGCATTCGTCTACGAAATTTGCGTCTTTGCCATAGGGCTTGAGATCGGCGCCGCGCCAGCGAGCCCAGCCCCAGCCGAGCGTGTTGCCGTATTGCTGGCTGTCGCGAATCATGAATTCGACTTGAAAAAACGGGCCGGGACGAATCACACCGTCCGGGCCGGTTTGCTCGAGCCACGCGATTTTGGCGAAGGTTGCGCCATCGGGCCACGGATCGATTTTGTTTTCAGCGATGGCTTTGATGGCGATGTCGTTGCCGAGGATTTGGCGGATGGTGTTGTTGTCGAAACGTTCGGTGCTGCTGATCGGTTTCCAGTTTTTGTAGTCGGACGGGAAGGCGATGCCGTTCGGCGCAGCGGCGGGCTTGGAGAGTTCGTTGCCGGAGGCGAGCCATTTTTCGTATTGCTCGGCGCCTGTGTCTTCGGGCGCGGCGGGTTGAGCTGGAGAAATCGACGTCAGATAATTTTTGAGAATGGTCACGTCTTGTTCGGAGATTTTCGCTTCGGGATGAAACGCGACGTAGGCAGGAATCGGCATTGCGCCGCGCGAAACCTGAAAGATGCCTTCGTAGAGCGCGCTTTTTTGTTGTGCGGGCGGCAGCTTGCCAATTTCGGAGAAGTTGATGTGCTGTCTTGCGTCGAGAACGTGGTCGCGCACGATCCAGTACGCGGGAACCGGGAGATCGAACCATGCAAGTTTGGTTTCGTTGGAGTGGCAGCCATAGCAGGATTTTTTGAGAATTTGTTTTACTTCGGGAGGAGCTTGGAAGTCGGCGGAGACGGGCGGGTTGGGGAGTGGTTTGCGGACGAATTGAATCGCCACGAGAAAAATTAGGACGGCGAGAGTGGCGCGAAATAGGAATCGGAGCATAGTTAGGCTAAAGGGTTTCGATTGTTTTGGCGCGTAGCCGGTTACAGCGATTTTTCACGCTGACGAGATCGATACAGTTCATCGTCATGGCGTGCCGTGCGATTACAAACTCTTGGCAAGACGCGGCGCAAAAACGCCGGCAGGATGCCGGCGCTACCACTAGAGTTTGGTCCACGCGGCGTTTTGTTTTGAGGACGCTAGGACGGCGGAGATGAATTTTACGCCGGCTACGCCGTCATCGACGGTGGGGACGAGGAGCGATTCTTTCGCGGCGGGACGGCCGGCATTGTTTGCGGAGATTTGCTCGGCGATGTCGGAATAAAGTTGCGCGAAGGCTTCGAGATAGCCTTCGGGGTGTCCGCTGGGAACGCGGCTCGCGTGCTTGGCGCTTGCAGTGGCGTCAGCGCCGTTGCGCGTGAGCGTCATCGTAGGTTTGCCGTAGCGGCTGAAGTGGAGATAGTTGGGATTTTCTTGCGACCAATCGAAGCCGCCCTTTTCGCCGTAGACGCGGAGGCGGAGATTGTTTTCGTTGCCGACGGCGACCTGGCTGGCCCACAGCATGCCCTTCACGCCCTCGTTGTAGCGCAGCAACATTTGCACGTTGTCGTCGAGGCGGCGGCCGGGAACGATGATGCTGACATCGGCGGCGACTTGCTCGGCGTGAAGCTGGCTGACGAAGCAGGCGATGTTGTAGGCGTGCGTGCCGATATCGCCGAGCGAGCCGGCGGGGCCGCTTTGCGCGGGATCGGTGCGCCACGCGGCTTGCTTCTGGCCGGTGTTTTCGAGCGGCGTCGTGAGCCAGTCCTGTGCGTATTCGACTTGCACGAGGCGGAGCTTGCCGAGTTCGCCGGCGGCGATCATTTCGCGCGCCTGGCGAATGACGGGATAGCCGGTGTAGTTATGCGTAAGGCCGAAGACTTTGCCGGATTTTTTTACGAGCTGCGCGAGAGTCTCGGCGTCTTCGACGGTGGTGGTGAGCGGTTTGTCGCAGATCACGTGGAAACCGGCTTCGAGGAAGGCTTTCGCGGGGCCGAAATGGAGATGATTCGGCGTGACGATGGAGACGACGTCGATGCGATCGGGGCGCTTGGCTTCGGCGGCAGCCATTTCGGCGAAGCTGCCGTAGGCGCGGTCATCTGCGATGTGCAGATCGCGAGCGGCGGCGCGGCCGCGCTCGGGATTGGAGGAGAGAGCGGCGGCGACGAGTTCGAAGCGGTCGTCGATGCGCGCGGCGATGCGGTGGACGGCGCCGATGAAGCCGCCGGGTCCGCCGCCGACCATGCCGAGGCGGAGGCGGCGGGTGGAGGATGAAGTTGCGGATGCGTCGATGGTCATTTGTTCGGTCCTTGACTGCGATTTTTTCGGCTGCGATGACGCCGAGATGGAACGTTTTTAGTTTGGCTGAGGTTGAGGTCCTTCGCCCCCCTTCGGGCGGCTCAGGATGACAACCGAACTACAACAGCGAGAAAACACAAAACTATCCGAGGCCGAGCATTTTGCGGTTGGCGGCTTGGTCGGTGCCGGAGGCGGCGAAATCGTCGAATGTTGTCGCGGCGGCTTGGATGATGTGGCGCGCGATGAAGGGAGCGCCTTCGGCGGCGCCTTGTTCGGCGGACTTGATGCAGCATTCCCATTCGAGGACGGCCCAGCCGGGGAAATCGTATTGCGTGAGCTTGGAGAAGATTGCGGCGAAATCGACTTGGCCGTCGCCGAGTGAGCGGAAGCGGCCGGCGCGATCGATCCACGGCTGAAAGCCGCCGTAGACGCCTTGGCGGCCGGACGGGCGGAACTCGGCGTCCTTGACGTGGAACATCTTGATGCGCTCGTGGTAGAGGTCGATGTATTCGAGATAGTTGAGCTGCTGCAGGACGAAGTGGCTCGGATCGAAAAGAATGTTGCAGCGCGGATGATTTTTCACGCGGTCGAGGAACATTTCGAAGCTGGCGCCGTCGTGAAGATCCTCGCCGGGGTGGACTTCGAAGCAGAGATCGATGCCGACTTTGTCGAATTCATTGAGGATCGGAGTCCAGCGTTTGGCGAGTTCATCGAAGGCAGTTTCGACCAGGCCGGCGGGACGCTGCGGCCACGGATACATGTAGGGCCAGGCGAGCGCGCCGGAAAATGTGACGTGCGCGGTGAGCCCGAAATTCTTCGAGGCTTTCGCGGCATGATGGAGTTGCTCGACGGCCCAGGCCTGGCGCGCTTTGGGATTGTTGCGGACTTCCGGGGCGGCGAAGCCGTCGAACGCGGCATCGTAGGCGGGATGGACGGCGACGAGTTGGCCTTGCAGGTGGGTGGAGAGTTCGGTGATGGCGAGGCCGTGTTTTTTTGCGACGCCGGCGATTTCGTCGCAGTAGGTTTTGCTTTCGCCGGCTTTTTTGAGATCGAAGAGGCGGGCGTCCCACGTGGGAATTTGCACGCCTTTGTAGCCGAGCTTCGCGGCCCAGGCGCAGATGGAGTCGAAAGAATTAAATGGCGCGGCGTCTCCGGCGAATTGCGCGAGAAAGATTGCGGGTCCTTTTACTGTTTTCATTTCGAGATCAGCTCCGGGTTGATTCGGTGTCTGCTGCCATTTCGATCGAGTCGATCAACTCCACCCCGCATCGACGGTGAAATCCTGGGACGTACATTTTGCCGCAGCGTCGGATGCCAGGAAAAGCGCCATGTTGGCGATATCTTCGGGAAAGATGCGCGAAGGAAGGCACTGCCCTTCCATCATTTCTTTTTCAAAATCGGGCGTGTACCAGAGTTTGATCTGGCGCTCCGTCCACACAGCCCCGGGGGAAATCGCATTGACGCGAATATTGTGTGGGCCATATTCGCGCGATTGCGTGCGCGTGAGGCCGATGACAGCGGCTTTGCACGTGATGTAGGCGGGTAGACCGGTGCGTGCGAGGCGCCAGATGATCGAACTCATGTTGATGATGGAACCGCCGCCGAGACGCTGCATTTGCGGGGCGATCGCTTTGGCGGCGAAAAACATGTGGCGGAGATTGGTGGCGAAGCGCTCGTCCCAATATTCGGGCGTGACGGATTCGAAGGAGTGGCGGTCGTCACTGGCGGCGTTGTTGATGAGGACGGAGATGTCGCCGATTTTTGCGTGGGCATGGTCGATGGCGGACTGAAGGGCGGCCAGGTCGCGGACGTCGCACTGGAAAAAGTGGGGAGCGTTGCCGGTTTCGGCGGCGATTTTTTTGGCGAGGGCCTGGCTGGGTTCAACGGCGATGTCGAGGAAGGCGACTTTCGCTTTTTGGCGCGCGAACGCTTCCGTGAAGGCCGCGCCGATGCCGCTGCCACCGCCGGTGATGAGGACGGATTTGCCGGCGAGGTCGGGATAAGTGGCGCGTGAGGGCGGCGTTGGCGATTTTTCGGCGGCGGTCATTCGAGTTGGCGCGTGTTTGAGCTCTGTCTTGGGCCTGGGCGGCGAACGGTTACTGTAGCGATTCAGGGTTGCAAAGGAAAGGGCTTGGCGAGGCGTGGAAGTAGGAAACGAAAAAACTGGTCGGAGTCGGAGGCGAGGCAGGCGTTGGCGTTGGGAGCGCCGGCGGATTCGCGCGTGCTGCCGTCTTTTTCGACAGTAATGTGGAGCGGCGTCGTGGGGCAGAGCGACGGATCGAGCACATAGGCGACGGCCATCGCGTCGAAGAGCGTGGGAGTTGGCTGGCCCCATTGGTAGTAGAGCGTGGAGAGCGCGTTCGTGAGCGGAGTTCCCTGCTTGAACAAAAATGCGCGCTTGTCTTCATCGAGTTTCAGTTGGGTGGAGTCGAGCGGCATCATGTAAATCGGGACGCCGCTGGCGAACAGTTTTTGTGCGGCGGCGACGTCGCTGTAAATGTTGTATTCGGGCTGCGGGCCGCGATCGGGTGCATAGCCTTGGTCGCCGTAGCCTTTACGGACGGCGCCGCCCATGATGACGACGCGATTTAGTTTTTTGAACGTGGCGGGGTCGCGGTCGATGGCGGCGCCGATGTTGGTGAGCGGGCCGATGGCGACGAGGGTGATGTTGCCGGGATCTTTTTTGATTTGGTCGAGGAGGAAGTCGACGGCTTGCGGATGAGATTTCTGCGGGACGTTGCCGCCCTTTGCCCAGGCAGACTGGCTGAATTGGGATTGGGCTTTTGTGAAGATGCCTTCGGCGACGGGGATGTTGGTCGCGTTGGTTTCGATGAGGAGGCGGTCGATCATTCTTGCCCGAAGTTTGGTATCGCCCCAGGCGCTGGAGATGCCGAGGATTCCGACTTCGTTGCTGGTGAGAGCGAGGCCGATGGCGAAGACGTCGTCCACGTCGTCGCCGATGTCGGAGTCGATGATGATTTTGGTGGGATGAGTAGCAGTCGGCGCTTGGGCTCGGATGAGCGGCGAGGTCAGCGCCGAGATGCAGAGGATTGCGGCGATTCGCGAAGTTTTGCGCATTGTCGGCGGCGAGTATCGCGCGGACAACGGAATTTCGCAACCGGAGGAATCGTAGTAGGCTAGCGGCACTCGAGCTTGCTAAAAATCTGCAGAGTTGCTCGCTCGAGTAATCTCACCGAAGGAATTTTCCATGCCGAGCCCGAACCTCTCTTCCGCGGAAGTGAAGCAGATCACCACGAAATATACGTATGGGACCTGGAGGCGGCAGAAGGGGTGGAATCCGGTTCACGTGGTGGATGCGGAGGATTGCCATTTCACGGATGCGGATGGGAAGCGGTATCTGGATTTTTCGGCGCAGCTGATGTGCGTGACGCTGGGTCACAAGAATAAGGCGGTGATTCAGGCGATTCAGGATCAGGCGCGGGATTTGGCGTACGTGGGGCCGGGGTGGGCGACGACGGTTCGGGCGGAGTTGGCGAAGCGGTTGGTCGAAGTGCTGCCGAAGGGGCTGACGAAATATTTTTTTACGACTTCGGGGACGGAGGCGAACGAAGCGGCGTTCAAGATTGCGCGGATGTCCACGGGGAAGACGAAGATTATTTCGCGGTACCGGTCCTATCACGGATCGACGATGGGATCGATCGCGGCGACGGGCGATCCGCGGCGATGGGCGATGGAGCCGGCGGGGAAAATTCCGGGAGTGATTTTTGCGCCGGAGGTGAATTGTTATAAGTGTCCGATTTTGCACACGTATCCGGGGTGCGGGATTGCGTGCGTGGAATATATCGAGCACATGATCGCGAACGAGAGCGATGTGGCGGCGGTGATTCTGGAGCCGGTGGTGGGGACGAACGGCGTGTTGATTCCGCCGAAGGAATACTTGCCAAGATTGCGACAGATTTGCGACAAGCATGGCGTGTTGATGATTGCGGACGAAGTGATGACCGGGTGGTGCCGCACGGGAAAGTGGTTTGCGGTGGATAACTGGGGGGTGGTGCCGGATATTTTGACGACGGCGAAAGGGATTACGAACGCGGCGATTCCGCTGGGGCTGTGTGCTACGTCGGAGAAAGTGGCGAGTTATTTTGAGGATCACTTTTTTTCGCACGGGCATACGTATGAGGCGCATCCGTTGACGCTGGCGCCGGCGATTGCGTCGATCGATGAGATGAAGAGGCTGAATCTTGTCCAGCGTGCTAACGATCTCGGCGCGTACATCGGTCCGAAACTTCACGCGTTGAAAGAAAAGCATCCTTCGATTGGAGAAGTGCGCGGGATTGGGATGTTTTGGGCGGTGGAGTTGGTGAAGAATCGGAAGACGAAGGTGGGATTTAACTCGATGGCGGATAAGGTGAGCGGTGTGCCGCTGCTCGTGGATAAAGTTGCGGCTCGGATGATGGCGAACGGAGTTTACATGCAGGCTTGGGTGAGCCACTTTGTGATTGCGCCGCCGTTGATTATTACGGAGAAGGAGATTGATGCGGGGGTGGCGGCGTTTGATGAGGCGCTGTCGGTGGCGGATGCTGAGGTTGAGGGGTAGGGAGAGAAGAAAAATCTAACGCGGAGACACGGAGGGGCGCTGAGTTACGCGGAGAGTTTGGCGGACGACAGATCGATTCTTTATGACCGATCGAAAAAACGCTGCTGCGCGGAATGACTGCCTTGCTGGAGCGCAAAAACCGCACCCCCCTAAAAACAGGAGGGTGTGGCACCCAGGAGCAATCGCGATTATTTTTGGTGAGTGCTATTGATTGACGCCGCTGGCGAGCATGCCGCCGTCTACGGCTAGGAGATGGCCGTTGGTGTAGCTGGCGGAGTCGGACGCGAGGAAGACGGCGGCGCCGATTAGTTCTTCGAGTTGGCCGAAGCGGTTCATCGGATTTCGTGTTAGGAATTCTTTTCCGCGGGCGGTTCCATCCAACAATGCTGCGTTGAGGTCGGTGCGGTAGACGCCGGGGGCGATGGCGTTGACGCAGACGCCGTGCTTTCCCCACTCGACGGCGAGAGATTTTGTGAGCATCGCTACTGCGCCCTTGCTGGCGCTGTACGCGCTCACTTCGAAGAGCGCGAGGAACGAAGCGACTGAGGCGATGTTGATGATGCGGCCGTATTTGCGCTCGATCATGTGGCGACCGAAAACCTGGCACGCGCGAAAAGTTCCGTTGAGATTGATTTCGATGATGTTGTTCCACTCGGCTTCGGAGACGTCGAGCGACGGCGTGCGCTTGGTGGTGCCGGCGGAGTTGACAAGAATCTCGACCGAGCCGAATCCGGCGATTGTTGCGGCCAGGAGAGCTTCGATGCTCGCGCGAGTTTTGACATCGCATGCGAGGGCGAGCGATTTGCCGCCGGCGGATTTGATTTCGGCGGCGGCGGATTGCGCGAGTTCGGCGCGGCGGCCGGTGGGAACGACGTTGGCGCCGGCTTTGGCGAGGCCTTTGGCGATGGCGAGGCCGATGCCGGAGGTGCCGCCGATGACGACGGCGGTTTTGTTGGTGAGATCGAGCGGGGCGTAGGGCATTTTTCGTTAGGCCTCAGAAATTCTAGAAAATGAATTCGCAGCGGCGTAGCAGTTCGGCGCGCGCGAACCCATCATACATCGGCGAGAAACAAATCAAGATGACGGGACAATCTCGATGTAATCGAGCGCGGCGTGATCGTCGCGATCGGGCGTGCCTTCTATGGCGAGTTGATCGCCGGGGCGAAGATGGACGTCCGCGATCGTGCGGCGTGTGGCGGCGTCGGCGCCGATTTTCGTGGCGGGGAGTTGGTCGGCGGCGGTCCATTTCGCGATCGGGAGACCGTTGAGAAGAACGCGGAATTTTGCGTCGCCGTTTTTCAGATCGAAGTAGAGGATCGCAATGTTGTAGTTCCCTTCTTTGCCGGTGAATTTGTAACCGGCGCCGCAACCTTGCGGCTCGGTGCATTCGACGGCGCGGCCCTGCGAGGCGTTCTCCGACGGAGTGACGGCGACTGCGGTGTAGCCGCGGAGTTGCATGGACTCGGCTTCGATGCGATTGGGGAAGTGTCCGGCGCGTCCTCGCGTATCGGCGATTCCGGATTTCTTCAGGAAGTAATTGCAGATGGCGTCGCGCCAGACAATCGCGTGACCGGCTTGATACTCGAGGCGGGCGAGGACATCGTTGAAACGTTGCGTGTCGATGTGGCCTTGCAGCGATTTCCATTGATCGACGAACTCGGCGACTTCGGCCGCGCCGTCGTAGTGGGAGTCGTAAATATATTGAATGACGGTTTTGCCGGAGTGGAGATTGTAGGTGTACGGAACGTGGTGAAAGAAAAGGACGAGTTCATCCGGCGTCGTCGCGAGCGACTCGTAGATTTTCGCGACGGGCGGACGATATTGGCCGGCGTAGCCGGTGCCGGTCGCGACGGTGCGGTCCATGCCGATTCCCTTTTCGTCGGCCCGATGCCACTGGCCCCAGCCGTTTTCTTCGGACGATTCGATGTTAGGTCCGAAGTGGCTTCCGGTGATGTCGGTGAGCGTCTGCGCGCCGAGCGGGCCGGTGTAGTTTTCGTAGGTGCGCCACGACGCGAGTTGTAGGCCGACGATCGTTTGCACGACGGTTGGATCGTTGCCGAAGGTCAGCTGCGTCCATTCGGCGGCGATTTCTTCCGGCGTCGTGTCGGGATTCCACGCGAGGCGTCCGAACGCGTAGAGATTCGCCATGGAGAGCGGATGCGCGAGCCAGTTGGCGTCGAGGCCGACGTTGGCGATGCCGATGTATCCGCCGCTTGGACGGTGAAAAACTTTGCCCGCGACTAAATCTTTGACGGGGGTCTTTGTTGCGTTGCCCGCGTTGTCGCGAGCGGCGTGCATGTCAAAGTCGAGAACTTCTTTCCACATCGGCGCGAGGAAGACCATGTGACGCGCCTGACCGGTGTATTCCTGCGTGATTTGCAACTCAATGGCTTCGTTGGTTTTTTCGAGGCCGCTGAAAAGTGGCGAGACCGGTTCGCGCGCCTGAAAATCGATGGGGCCGTGTTTGATCTGGATGATGACGTTGTCGTCGAACTGGCCGTCGAGCGGATGAAAATTGTCGTATGCGGCGCGCGCGCGATCGTTTTTGGGATCGCGCCAGTCGAGATGATGGTTGTAGACGAAGGCGCGATAGAAGACGAGGCCGCCGTGCGGTTTGAGAGAGCGCGCGATGACGTTGGCAGCGTCGGCGGGAGAGCGGTGATATGTCGAAGGGCCGAGGCGGCCTTCGGAATCAGCTTTGACGACTACGCCGCCGAGGTCGGGGATTTTTGCGTAGATTTCGTTGAAGCGATTGCTCCACCATTTCGCAACAGTGGGATCGAGCGGATCGAATGTGTCGAGGCCGCCGATGCGCATCGGGCTGCTGACATCGACGGCGATGGCGAGTTTTACTCCCCAGGCGCGGAAAATGTCGGCGACGCGCACGAGTTGTGGCAGAAATTCGGGCGTGAGAACGCGGGGGTTTGCGTTGACATTGTTGATCGCGCAGCCGTTGATGCCGACGGAAGCTAGCAGGCGAGCGTAGTCGTTGACGCGCGAGAGATCGGGGCGCACGTTGTCGGCGTCGAAGAAAATCGAGCGGCCACCGTAGCCGCGTTCGATGGTGCCGTCGAGATTGTCCCAGTCGTTGACCCAGCGGATTGGGGCGGAGGGTTGCTGCGTTTCGTCGATGTTCGCGAGGGATTCGCCGCGGGCGATTTTGCTGAGGAGTGCGAAGACGGCGTAGAGGACGCCGCGGTCGTCGCCGCCGGTGATGCGGAGCGTTGATTTGTTGCCGGTGCCCGACCAGCGGATGCGAAAAGATTCGGGGGCGAGATTTTTGTCGGTGGCGAGAATGATCGCTGGCGCTTGCGATTCGGCTGATGCGTTCGCGGATTGCGACACCAGGTTGATCACTAACATGCCGCGAATGCCGCGCGTCAGTTCTTCACGAGCAGATTGAAGGACGACAGAGTCGCCTTCGACGCGGATGGCATGCGGCAGTGATGCGTACGCTTTTGCGTTCGGGGCATCCAGCTGCGCGTAACGCAGCCAGGCATCGTGGCCGTCTTCGGCGCGCGCAACGGTGGCGAGGATCGTGGCGAGAAAGCTGAACAAAATTGCAGCAATCAAAAGGCGCGTTCGCATTCTTCCCTGCCCAATCGATCTGTGGCACTCTTGCGCGTGGTATTTTGCTTCAGGATTCATCGAATCTCGCGAAGGATTTTCTCGGATGAAGATTGTCGACGCAAAAGTCATTGTTTGTTGCCCGGGACGAAATTTTGTCACGTTGAAGATTGTTACTGAAGACGGAATTTACGGGCTCGGCGACGCGACGTTGAATGGACGCGAGCTTTCGGTCGCGTCGTACCTCAGCGATCACGTTTGCCCGCTGCTGATCGGACGCGACGCGCGGCGGATCGAAGACATTTGGCAATACCTATATAAGGGCGCTTATTGGCGGCGTGGGCCGGTGACGATGTCGGCGATCGCGGCGGTGGACACCGCGCTTTGGGACATCAAGGCGAAATCGCTGAACACGCCGCTGTATCAGCTGCTGGGCGGAGCTTCGCGCGAAGGCGTGATGGTCTACGGCCACGCGAGCGGGAGCGATGTCGAAGACACGGTCGCGGCCGTTTCGAAATATATCGGCATGGGGTATAAGGCGATTCGCGCGCAATCGGGAATCCCAGGACTCTCCAGCACGTACGGCGTGGGGCGCGGGTCGATGTATTACGAGCCGGCGGAGAAGGATGCGCCGCCAGAAAATGCGTGGTCGACGGAACAATATTTGAACTTTGCTCCGCAGCTTTTTTCGCGGCTGCGGAAAGAGTTTGGGCCGGATGTTCATCTGTTGCACGATGCGCATCATCGGCTCACGCCGATCGAGGCAGCGCGGTTGGGCAAAGAGCTAGAGCCGTATCACATGTTCTGGCTTGAAGATCCGACGCCTGCGGAGTTGCAGGAGAGTTTTCGGTTGATTCGCCAGCATACGACGACGCCGTTGGCCGTCGGTGAAGTCTTCAACACAATTTTTGATTGTCAGCAGCTTATTGAAGAACAGCTGATCGATTACATTCGCACGACCGTCGTGCATGCCGGCGGAATTTCACATTTGAAGAAAATCGCGAGTCTGGCGGAGATTTATCAGGTTCGAACCGGTTCGCATGGCGCTACGGATTTGAGCCCGGTGTGCATGGGGGCGGCGCTGCATTTCGACATTAGCGTGCACAATTTTGGAATTCAGGAATATATGCGGCACACGCCGGAAACGGACAAAGTTTTTCCGCATGCGTATTCGTTCAAGGACGGGTTCATGTATCCGGGCGATGCGCCGGGGCTTGGTGTCGATATTGATGAGAAGCTGGCGGCGACGTATCCGTATCAGCGGGCGTATTTGCCCGTGAATCGCAAGCTCGACGGCACGATGCATAACTGGTGATCGGTGGAGGCGGTTCCGGTCGAGCGTGCTTGAAGTTGACGCCGGGCGGAGCAAGCCCCACCCCTACAAA
This sequence comes from uncultured Acidobacteriota bacterium, assembly GCA_963785605.1. GTDB lineage: Bacteria > Acidobacteriota > Terriglobia > Acidiferrales > UBA7541 > Acidiferrum. Next base: position 34,974 of record CAWAWE010000004.1, read on the forward strand.
ATCGCTACGGCAGGTCGAGCGCTAGATATTCTTTTGCGTTGGCGAAGCAGATGTTGCGGATTGTTGTGCCGACCAGATCTTCGTCGCGCGGGAGTTCGCCGCGGTCGATTTCACTCCCCAACAGATTGCAGAGCACGCGGCGGAAATATTCGTGGCGTGGGAACGACATGAACGAGCGCGAGTCGGTGAGCATTCCGACAAACCGGCCGAAGAGGCCGTTGTTCGAAAGCGCGTTGAGCTGCCACTCGATTCCCTCTTTTTGATCGAGGAACCACCAGCCGCTGCCGAACTGAATTTTGCCGGGCGTTTTTCCGTCTTGAAAGCTGCCGATCGCGGTGGAAAAAACAAAATTGTCGATGGGATTGTTGTTGTAGATGATCGTCTTTGGAAGCGCGTTTTCTTGGTCGAGCAGGTCGAGATATTTGCTCAGGGCTTCGGCTTGCGGCCAATCGCCAATGTTGTCGTAGCCGGTGTTGGGGCCGAGTGCTTGGGTCGCGCGTGTGTTTACGTTGCGCAGAGCGCCGAGGTGCAGTTGCTTCGTCCAATTCTTTTCTGCGTCGAGACGACCGAAGAAAAGCATGAGATGGGATGCAAACTGATCTTCTTCCGCCAGTGTCGCGGGCTTTCCGTCGCGCGCTCTCGAGAAAATCACTCCTGCTTGCGTTTCAGCGCAAGGGTTCGCGAAGCAGCGCGTGAGGCCGTGATCGGAGAGGCGTCCGCCGACGGAATGGAAATGATCGTGACGCTGTTTCAACGCGTCGAGGAAATGACTGAACGAGAGAATTTCGATGCTGCTCGCGGTTTCCAGTCGCGAGACCCAGGATGCAAACGCTTGAGGCTGGCGAACGGCAAGGGCGGCGTCTGGGCGGAACGTTGGATACATGCGGAAGCCGGCATTCGCAGAAGAATTGACCGCGCGATGATGCGCGAGATCGTCGCAGGGATCGTCGGTGGTGCAGACGGCGCGCACTTTGAATTTGCGCAGGATGCCTTGTGTCGTGAGATCGCTCGATAACTTGAGCTGTTCATTTGCGCGATCCCAAATTGCCGGGGCCGAACCTTCGTTCAACAATTCGTCGATGCCGAAGTAGCGTTTTAGTTCGAGGTGAGTCCAGTGATAGAGCGGGTTTCGCAGCGTGTAAGGGACGGTGCGCGCCCAGGCCAGAAATTTGTCGCGAGGATCGGCGGCGCCTGTGACGTGAGTTTCGGGAACGCCGTTGGCGCGCATGGCACGCCATTTGTAGTGGTCGCCTTCGAGCCACGGTTCGAAAAGATTGTTGAAGCGGCGATCGGAGGCGATGTCGGCGGGCGGAAGATGCGAGTGATAGTCGAGGATCGGCTCGGCGGCGGCGTAGGTGTGGTAGAGGCGGCGCGAGGTTTCGGAGTGGAGAAGGAAGTCGTCGTGGATGAAGGACATCACGGGTCTCCGTGAAGAAACGGGACGGCGATCGTCATCGCGGGGGGCAAAAAGCGCACGCGATTGCGAACAAATGCATTGTAACGGATGCTGGGGCGATTGGGCTTACGTCTGAGATCCTTCGCTTCGCTCAGGATGACAGCGCGTTGGTAGTGAATGTAAGCAGAGGGCTCGAGGTGTGTAGAGCCTGCCGAGATGGGGCGCAGCATGCTGCGCCCCTACAGAGGTTGCGCTTGGTTAGCGGGCGCCGGTCAGGATGTCGATTGTGAGTTGGTCGAGGCGCTCGTAGGGGAGGCGCTTTTTCATGATCGAGTCTTTGTCGAAGTTGTGGGCCAAGAGCGCCGCCGAACTCTTCTTTGAGTACGCACCGATTTTTGGAACGCCGTTTGCGTTCGAGCTGACATCTTTCAGGATCGAGGCGATTTCTTTGTCGGCGTTCCAGCGCGCGGCTTTGTCTTTGAGAATCAAATAATTTCGCATGCAACCGCGCGCGAAATCTTTTACGCCTTCGTAGTCTTCAGTGCGGTAGGCGTGCGCGTCGAAATGGCGCGAGCCGTTGTAGCCGACGTCCTCGAGAAATTTCACCAGAAAGAATGCCGCTTTGATGTTTACGGAACCGAATCGCAAGTCCTGATCGAAACGTCCCGGCATCTGATCGTTCAGATCGATGTGGAAAAGTTTGCCGGCCTCCCAGGCTTGCGCGACGTTGTGCAGAAAATTCAGGCCCGCCATCGTCTCGTGTGCGAATTCGGGATTCACGCCGACCATATCGGGATGATCGAGCGTGGGAATGAAGCCGAGATAGTGACCCGTCGTCGCCATATAAATGTCGCCGCGCGGCTCGTTGGGTTTCGCTTCCATTGCGAGCTTAAAGCCGTATTTCTTGTCGATGTTGTATTCGCACAAGAAATTGACGGCGTCGCGCAGATGCTTTACAGCATCCGCGCCTGGGCGGCACGCGTCGGTCTCGACTCCCTCGCGGCCGCCCCAAAGAACGAAAATTTTCGCGCCAAGTTCGGCGCCGAGATCCATAGCGCGCATCGTTTTCTGCACGGCGTAGGCGCGAACTTCGGGATCGCTTGCTGTGAACGCGCCGTCGCGAAAAACGGGGTGCGTGAAGAGAGAAACAGTAGCCATCGGCACGACGAGCCCGTGCTCTTTGCAGGCGCGCTTGAAGGACGCGACGATCGCGTCGCGCTCGTGCGGCGTTGCGTCGATCGGAACGAGATCGTTGTCGTGCAGGTTGACGCCCCACGCGCCGACTTCTGCGAGCATCGCGACGATGTCGTTGGGCGCAATCACCGGACGCACGAAATCGCCAAAGGGATCGCGCCCGCGATTCCCTACCGTCCACAAACCAAATGTGAATTTATGTTCTGGTTTCGGTTCAAACGCATTCCTCGCCATGGGACACACCTTCCCGCGCATTCTGCCAATGCGCGCACCTTGACTAACCGCAGCTCGCACCACTACTCGACACTACGCACTGAAGATCGACTTTGTTGCTGGATACACACGACGATAAGCTGAATAATTCGTTTGCATGACGCGCGCGTTTTCCGCGACAGGCTGAACACGATGCATCACGCGCACGACCGCGTCGCATGCCGCATCGACCGACGGCCAGATATTCGCACCAACTCCCGCCAAGATCGCCGCGCCGTATGCAGCGCCTTCTTCGGCTTCGACAATTTCGACGTCGTGATCGTAGACGTCCGCCTGAATCTGGCGCCAAAGCGGCGAACGCGCGCCGCCGCCGCCGAGGCGAATGCTTTTCACCGGCACGTTCATCTCGCCGAAAATCGTGAAGGTGTCTTTGAGGCTGTACGCGACGCCTTCGAGGATCGCGCGGACGACGTGGGCGCGTTTGTGTGAAGCAGTGAGTCCGACCAAAGCGCCGCGAGCGTTGCCGTCAAGATGAGGCGTGCGCTCGCCCATTAGATATGGAGTCCAGAGCAGGCCGTCGGAACCGGCGGGCGCGGTTGCGGCTTCGGCAGTGAGCGTTTCGTACGGATCGGTGGCGCCGGATTTTTCTGCGGCGCTCATGAAATTGTCGCGGAACCAGCGGAGCGAAAGGCCCGCGGCCTGGGTGACGCCCATGACGTGCCAGCGGCCGGGAACGGCGTGGCAAAACGTGTGAAGCCGTCCGCGTGGATCGAGCGCAGGCCGATCCGTCGCGGCAAACACGACGCCCGAAGTTCCAATCGTGGCGCTGACCGCGCCGGGAACAACGATGCCCATGCCAGTCGCGCCGGCAGCTTGATCGCCAGCGCCAGCGACAACCGGCGTGCCGACCGCTAGCCCTGTCGCCTTCGCGCCTTCGGCAGAAACTTTGCCGCAAACGTCCGGCGATTCGAACACGCGCGGCAGCAACGCGGCATCGATTTCCGCCGCCTGTAAAACTTCCTGGGACCACGCCCGCTTTGCCACATCGAGCATCAAGGTGCCGGAGGCATCCGCGACGTCAATCGCGCGCTCGCCCGTCAGCCGGAAACGCACATAGTCTTTCGGCAGCATCACCGATCGAACGCGCTTCCAGTTCTCTGGCTCGTTTTCGCGCACCCACAAAAACTTCGTCAACGTGAAATTCGGCAGCGCGGGATTGCACGTCAGCTGAATCAGCTTTGCTGCGCCGATCTTCCGGTTCAGCTCCTCGCACTGCGGCTCGGTTCGAACGTCGCACCAGATCAGCGCCGGCCGGACGACATCGCCGTTCGCGTCGAGCATCACCGCGCCATGCATCTGTCCCGAAAAGCCAACGCACGCGATGTCTTCGCTCTTCAGGCCGCTCTCTGAAAGCGCTTTGCGCACAGCGATGCCCGCCGCGCGCCACCAATCTTCCGGGCTGCTGCTCGGCCCATCCGATTTGTCGGAGACGCGAACGGCTCGTGCTCTTCCGTCGCCGACCCAACGATGCGGCCGTCTGCGCGAATGATCAGCGCGCGAGTTCCGCCGGTTCCAATGTCGATTCCGAGGACGTGGCCGGGCATAGTTCTGACCTATGACTCCCAACAAAAGGCATTCCGATTTGGTTGGGATCGGGGACCCTGAGCGATTCTCGTGCGCTCTCACGAGGACACAAAACGAACCACCGTAAGCCGCAAATTCAGAGGCACGCCCTGCCAGGCGCCGCGCAACGGCAAAAATAACTGCAAAAATCCCTTGCCGTGTACGTTAACGGTCGTGGTATCGTACCACGCAGATTTTGGATTGCAAGCATAGAAATATTCGATGGAGGTTTTAGTGCGCTTTTTCTTCCGATTTTGCGCGTACGTCGGCTTGGTGTTGGCGATCGCGGGAACTTTTGCGTGGAAATCGCGTGTCGCGAGCGCGCAAACGCCATCGCCGCAGCAGCAATCAGCAACGCCGCCCTATCGCGACGCGAATCTCCCCGTCGAGCAGCGCGTCGCCGATCTCCTCTCGCGCATGACGCTGGAAGAAAAAGTCGCGCAGCTTGAGGGCGCATGGGAGAACAAACAATTTTTCTCCGATCCCAAAATGCTCTTCGTCGATGACAAGGGCAACTTTCTGCCGGATAACGCGGCGACCTTACTGAAAAACGGCATCGGCGAAATTTCGCGCCCGAGCGAACACCGCGATCCGCGCGTGATGGTCGAGTTCACCAACTCGATTCAAAAATGGGTGAAAGAAAATACGCGCCTCGGCATCCCCGTTCTCTTCCACGACGAATGCCTGCACGGCCACGTCGCGCCAAAAGGCACGTCGTATCCGACAGCGATCGCGCTCGCCTCAACCTGGGATCCGGCCCTGCTCCACGAAATTTTCACCGCGACGGCTGCTGAAGCCCGCGCCCGCGGCATCCAGCAATGCCTCGCGCCTGTTCTCGATCTCGATCGCGATCCGCGCTGGGGCCGCACCGAAGAAACATACGGCGAAGATCCGTATCTCGTCGCGCGCCTCGGAGTCGCCGCCATCACCGGTTACCAGGGCGCCGGCTACCCGGGCACCAGCACCAGCCTCGACAAATCGCACGTCTTCGCTACCGCCAAACATTTCGCCGTGCACGGCCAGCCCGAAAGCGGCACCAACGTCGGCCCCGCGCTCTATTCCGAACGCGTCATCCGCGAATATTGGCTGAAGCCGTTCGAAGCCGCCGTGAAAGAAGCGCATGTCGCGACCGTGATGCCGAGCTACAACGAAATCGACGGCATCCCCAATCACAGCAACAAACATTTGATGATCGACGTTCTGCGCGGCGAGTGGGGATTCACCGGCATGATCACGTCCGACTACTTCGGCCCGCAGGAACTGCGCACCGTCCACCACATCGTCGCGAATCAAGAAGAAGCCGCGCGCGTCGCGTTCGAATCCGGCGTCGATATCGAGCTTCCCTTCAACCAAACCTACGGCACGCTCGTCGATCAAGTAAAAGCCGGCAAAGTCTCCGAAGCCGCGATCGACGTATCCGTAGCGCGCATGCTTCGCGCAAAATTTCTCGCCGGTATGTTCGAAGATCCATATTCGAACGCCGATGCCGCCGAAAAAATCACCAACAGCCCCGAGCATCAAGCTCTCGCGCTGAAAGCCGCTCACGAATCGATCATCCTGCTGAAGAACGACGGTAACTTGCTCCCGCTCGCCAAAGGAAAATACAAACGCATCGCCGTCATCGGCCCCAACGCCGCCGAACTTCACCTCGGCGGATACAGCAATCAGCCCGGCCGCGGCGTCAGCTTCCTGCAAGCCATCAAAACCAAAGTCGGCAGCTCTGCGGAAGTTTCCTATTCCCTCGGCACCAAAATCACCGAGACCGATCCCGACTGGGACGCCGACAAAGTCGTCCTCGGCGACGCCGCGCTCAACGCCAAGCGCATCGACGAAGCCGCGAAAGTCGCCGCGAAAGCCGACATCGTGCTCCTCGCGCTCGGCGGCAACGAGCAAACCTCGCGCGAAGCCTGGGCCGTCAATCACCCCGGCGACCGCACCAGTCTGGATCTCTACGGCAATCAAGACGATCTCGTGAAAGCGATCCTCGCCACCGGCAAGCCGACCGTCGTCTTCCTGCAACACGGCAGCCCCAACACGATCAACTACATCGCCGAGCACGTCCCCGCGATTCTCGACGGCTGGTATCTCGGCCAGGAAGGCGGCGCCGCCATCGCGGACGTCATCTTTGGCGACTACAATCCCGGCGCAAAATTGCCGGTCACGATTCCGCGCTCCGTCGGCCAGCTCCCCGTGTACTACTACCAGAAGCCATCCGGCAAACGCGAATACGTGGACAGCAGCACGCTACCGCTCTTCCCTTTTGGCTGGGGACTCAGCTACGCCACCTTCAAGTATTCGAACGTCCACGCGACGCCCGATTCGATCGGCCCGCAAGGTCAAACCAAAGTCACCGCCGACGTCACCAACACCGGCTCGGTTCGCGGCGACGAAATCGCGCAGCTCTACATCCGCGACGAAATCAGCTCGGTAACCCGCCCCGTGAAAGAGCTTCGCGGATTCCGCCGCATCTCGCTCAACCCCGGCGAAACCAAAACCGTCGAGTTCACGCTCGGCCCCGACGAACTCTCATTCCTCAATCGCGACATGCACCGCGTCGTCGAGCCGGGCACGTTCACATTGATGGTGGGTGGGAACTCGGTAGACGTGACGACGGCAAAGCTCGAAGTCGTACAACGATAGCCGGCGGTTTGTAGGGGCGGGGTTCACTCCGCCCGCTTTTCTCCGCGGCGCCTACTCAAACCGAATCGCGCTGAACTCGGCGCGAATAAAATCCTTCACCCCGTCGCGCCCGGTGATCAACAGGATCAGCGATCCAGCCTGCTCGCTCGCCGTCAGCGTAAGAAACGGGCAGCATTTCTGCTCAAACGCGATCCACTCCATCAATTCTTCCGGCCCGATCACGCCGTCACGCAATCGCAAACCATACCCGTCGGCGAGTCCTGCCACTGAAATAACCGCCGCCTCCAGCTTCGCCCGCAAGATCTCATAGCGACCACGCTGGTCGCCCGTCATCGCCTTCATATCGCAACAAAATCCGTCGCTTTCCGTCATCTTGCACCCAACCTCCAACCCATTCCCGAACCTGAACTCAGACCACGTTTCCCCGCCAATCCGCGTCTCAGTATAATCAGTGTTCTCGGGGACCAACCTCATGTTACGCCGCCTGTTCCTGGTGTTCTTCGCCGCGAACTGCCTCTTCGCCCAATCCGCTCCAGCCCCAGCGCCCGCGCCCACACCCGCGCCGCAGCAGACGCCGCCCGCAAAAACTCCCCAATCCGATGCCCAATCTAAAATCTCCGTAAATTCCGACCTCGTCGTCCTCCCCGTCACCGTAAAAGATCAACACGGCGACCTCGTCCCCGACCTCAGCCAATCCGACTTTCGCATCTTCGACGACGACGTCGAGCAATCCATCGACGTCTTCACCGAGGAAGCCTTCCCGCTCTCGCTGGTCGTCCTCATCGACGACGATCTAAAATCCAAAGACGCCGCACAGATGGCGCCGACTCTCCGCGCCATCACCGCCGGCATCAGCGCCAACGACGAAGCGCTGGTCGCCCGCTTCGACATCGACTTCTACCCCGGCGATCAATTCACGATCCGACCTCGACAAACTCTGGTCCGACCTCAAGAGCCGCCCAAACACGCGCCGAGCCTTCCAAAACCGGCCCCGTCCCCTACGTCCGCGGCGATTTCGATGGTTGCGCTTGCCCGGTAAAGCCGGTAGCGCCCACAAACCTCGGCGCCCGCCCCAGCAAAGCCCTCGACGACGCCATCCACTCGTCCGCCGAACTGCTCCACGACCGCGGCCTGGCCCGCCGCAAAATCATCCTCGTCGTTTCCGACGGCGTAAACGGCCCGCAATTCAATCGCTTCACGTATCAAGACTCGCTGCAAGCGCTGCTGCTCGACAACATCTCCGTCTACAGCCTGGCTGTCGGCAACGGCCTCACGAAAGGCAAATTCCAGCGCCTCGCCAGCTATTCCAACGATTCCGGCGGCGACATCTACTACGCCGGAAACAGCGCCAAAATCGAAAAGCTCTACTCTCAAATCACCGAGGAAGCCCGCCACGAATACACGCTCGCCTACGTGCCCCGCGCCATCCATTCCACCGACCCGTATCACAAGGTTGACGTCCGCGTGAACCGCCCCTCCGTTACCGTTAAGACGCGCCAGGGATACTATGTAACGCCACCGACACCCGCGGCAGTACCCCCGTCCGATCACACGCGATAGCCCTAACCATCGCTTTTCTAATGGCTTACGTACTTCGCCGCGGAATACCTGTCCTAACGGGCAAGTAGTATTCTCGGCACGGTATAAGGCAAAACCAATTGCCTTGCTAAGTACCGGAACTTATTCTCCTCCTGCTTACCAAGGGTGTCCTGCGGAATCTCCTCGCTTTAAATTCCGCGGCCTTACATCGCATTTTCGCGATGTTCGTGGGGGTGTGTCTATTCGCCGACGTCTGGCGCGGACGACACAAGTTGAATTCTCGAAATTTCCGCGGCACGGGTCATCCGCAAAATGCCCCAAATCGCCGCGCAGGTTCAAGGAGCACGACATTATGAAGTCTGGGCTGAAACTGATCTTCGGCGCGCAGTTACTCGCGGCAGCGGTCGCTCTCGCGGCGTGCAGCGGCTTGCCACAAAGTTCGACATCGACCGGCGGATCCGGTACGGGCACCGGATTCACGATCGGCGGCACGGTTACCGGCCTCAGCGGCACGGGCCTAGTGCTCCAAGATAATGGCGGCGACAATTTGTCAGTCACCGCATCGGGACCATTCGTCTTCCCGACGGGCGTGGCAGCGGCGCCTACGCCGTTACGATCAAGACCCAGCCGACCAACCCAACGCAGAGCTGCGTGATCACCGGCGGCTCCGGTACGGCAACGGCTAACGTCACTTCGGTCGCGTTACCTGCACGACCGCCGCGGCCAACGCCACCATCGGGGTGACGGTCACAGGTCTTCCGGCTCCAGCGAATAGCACGCCGCTCGTGCTTCAAGACAACGGCAGCGACACCTCACCATTTCCGCGAATGGCTCGTACAACTTCAAGGAACCGGTAAATGGCACCTACGCGGTCACCGTCCAAACTCAACCGACTGGTCCCAATCAGCTCTGCAAGGTCACCAAGGGTTCAGGCGTCGCCACCGCTAACGTCACGGGTATCGCCGTCGACTTGCGCCAACAGCTTACCGTCAGTGGCAGCGTCAGTGGTCTGTCGGAACCGGCCTTGTGCTCCAGGACAACGGCGGCGACAACCTCCCGGTTACTACAAACGGCGCTTTCGTTTCAAGACTCAGCTTCTGAACGCGGCAGCTTATTCGGTTTTGTATTAACACAGCCTTCGGCGGGCAGCATGCACACCGTCTCGGAACCGGCGACGATGCGCGTCGGCAAACGTCATCAACGTTGCCATCGATTGCACGGCGCCGACGTTTAAGATCGGCGGCCAGGTCGTGGGTCTCGCCGGCGCAAGCTCCCACGCCTCCGAGCCAGATCAACCTTCCGCTGAGCGACAACAGCTTCCAGATTCAAAACAACCTCGGCAACACCTGATCGTCACTCAGAACGGCACATTCCAGTTTTCCACCGCCGAAGCTCTGAACGACCAATACCACATCTCTGTGTTCCACGCTTCGGATAGCCAACCCGACGGTTGCACGCTCTGGGGCTATAAGGGCGTCGTCACCGCGGCCATCAACAACATCGTGATCGATTGCGGTCACAACGACTGGACTTGACTGATGGCTGCAAGACCGCTGGCGTTGAGGGCAGCCCGGTTCTATACGGTTCATTCCCGACCACTGCTCCTACCTCGACGCCGAACCCACTCACCAAATCGCCTGGCGGCCGTTATGGCGCGGCAGGATGGACGGATCGAATTCGGCAACATGTTCCTCTTCGGTGGTGACGGGTTCGAACTGACCGGCAATCCGACTCCCGACACGTTGACCGCAGCCATGAACGACATGTGGGTCTGCGTGGCGTTCGGAGATGGATGCCAGTGGCAGCTCATCGGCGGACTCGATCCGGCTATCGTTTACGGAACCACCACGAATGGCAACGTCATCCAGACCAACGCCCAACACGAAGGTCAGCCTGGCGTATACGTCGGCGCGAAAAGATCCCCGGGCGGCCGGTTCGGCGCAGCCACTTGGAAGGACTCGAGCGGCAACTTCTGGCTATTCGGCGGCTCTACACGAGCGAGCACTACTTGAACGACTTCTGGAAGTACGACCCGACTCACTGAACGGCCCGGCAACTACGCTACCGCCGAGGGTACTTGGACTACCGTCAGCGGCACCGCCGCAGTCGATCAACCCGGCAACTACACGAGCGGCACTCTTGTCCCGGGCGCGCGCGTAAACCCGCTACCTGGACTGACGGATCCGGCAACTTCTGGATGTTCGGCGGCTCCGGATACGACGGCGTGGGCCATATCGGCTACCTCAACGATCTGTGGGAGTACAACGGCACCGCTTGGATCTGGGTCTCGGGCGGAAACGACGAACCTGAGGGCCAGAACGGTAACTACGGCACACAAGGCGTCGCAGCCTCCACCAACATACCCGGGCGGTCGTCATGAAGCTGTGGCCTGGACTGATACACACGGCAATCTCTGGCTGTTCGGTGGAGAGGGCAACGACTCCATCGGCACCGCAGCGGATCCTGAACGATCTATGGATATATAACATCGCGAGCAATCAAGTGGACTTGGGTCGCTGGCTCGAAGTCGCCAACCAGAACGGCGTCTACCCGTCTCAGACGGTCGATGGGTTCAGTCGCTACGACAAGCTGCCGCCGGAACGTGCGGTCTTTCAGTCGGCGTTGCGCCGGACTGCCCGGCTGTCCCTTGACCAACGCAGCTCCCGGTTCACGCTGGGGTGCGAGCGGCTGGATCGACGCAGCGGCAACCTCTGGCTGTTCGGCGGCTGGGGTCTCGACTCGAAGAGAACGGACGGCAATGGCTCGCTCAACGATCTCTGGGTCTATACCCCGAACGCGACGCCGGGACAACTCGGCACGTGGGCTTGGGTCAAGGGCTCGAACACCGGCGCCCAGAACGGCATCTACGACACATCAATACTTATCCCTGGGACCCGCTGTACACCTACACTCCAGGCGGCCGCAGCAGCGCTACCGCTTGGGTGGATACGGCGGACAAGCTTCTGGCTCTTCGGCGGTGAGGGGAACGATTCCACCAGCACCACCGGCAACGGCTTCCTGAACGATACGTGGCGCTACGTTCCGTATCAATGAGATAGCTTCATTTCACAACTTGAGAGAAGAAACGCCGCGTCTTCAGTCCGAAGCCGCGGCGTTTCGCTTTTTGCGGCACCTGTACGGCACTTCTCCGCGGACTTCTGCGCACTCCGCGTCTCTGCGTTATCTTTTCGTTTCAATCGCGCACAATGCGCTCTCCGCGTGACGCATTCGACTGAGTGCGAGTCGGGGAGCGTGAATCGCCGTGCGGGGCTATATAACTAAGTATTAAATTATCGATACAGTTTAGTGCTAGACTTCCGGAGTGGCAGGTGTGCTAGAGCGTAAATTTGGGGTTTACTCCTTTCCCCAAAAGGGTTTCGCCTGAAAAGCGAAAACCCGGTGCCTGAACACCGGGCATTCAAGAAGAAAGGAGAGAGTATGTCGTTTGTTGAAGCAGTTGCAACGGTCGTACTCGCCGTTGTCGCAGTACTCAGTTACATTCAAGGTCGAAAGGCCAAGTCTAAGTAACTGAAGAAGGCTCTTGGGGGACTCCCATGCCACTGGGCGTTCCTCAAACCTTCAATCCCACTCTCCCAACTTTGAACTCAACATGCAGAGTTGTCAAGTGGCGACGGCCTCCACAGAATAACTGATACGGTACTTTCTATAATGGGTTGGTTCCGTCTTTAACGCCATTATTTCCGCCGTTTAGCGGTTCGCTTCCCACTGCCCTTCGGTTTCGGCTAAACTCACTGCGCAAATAAATTCGCACGACTCCGAAGGAGCTTCCATGTCCGACTCCGCCGCCACTGGCGCAGATTTCAAGAAACAGCTTCGCGATGGCCAGCCAAAGATCGGCCTCTTCCTCAATTCGCACAGCCCCACGGTTGCCGAACAGCTCGCGCATTCCGGCTACGACTGGCTGCTCGTCGATACGCAGCACGGGCCGATGGGCTACGAGACGGCTCTCCACGATGCTCGCGGGCATCGGCAGCGGCGGCGCCAAGAGCATGGTTCGCGTCGGCGGATACAGCGATCGCTCCGGCATCCAGCAAGCTCTCGACATGGGCGCCGACGGCGTGCTCGTTCCCTACATCAACACCGCCGAAGAAGCCCGCCAGGCAATCAGCTGCACGAAATATCCGACCGCGGGCACGCGCAGCGTCTACTTCCCGCAGCGCAGCATGAACAAAGCTGGACTGCTCGGCTACGCCGGCGCTGCCAACAACAACCTCATCGTCGCTCTGCAAGTCGAAACCGCCGATTGCATCAAGAACATGACCGAAATCGCCGCAGTTCCCGGCGTGGATATTCTCTTCCTCGGCCAAAACGATCTCTGCATGTCCATGGGTCTCTTCGAAAAATATAAATTCCCCGACATGTACACGTCGCCCGAGCTCGGCGCCGCCACAGACAAGCTCATCTCCGAAGCCCGCAAGAACAACGTCATCCTCGGCCTCTTCCTCTTCGGCACCGCCCGCGTCGGCGAATTCCTCGACAAAGGCTTTACCTTCATCAGCCTGGGCAACGACCTGCACCACGTCCTGACCCAGTCCGGCGCCTACATGAAGGACGTCACCAGCATCGCCAAAGACAAATCCAAAAAGTGGCAGCCGCGCCCCAGCGCCCTGCTCTAGCCCCGGTAGCGCCGGCGTCCCGCCGGCGTTTTTCCGATCAATCACGCACATCAGTCCTTTTTGGGCGTGCTCAACCCCCAGAAGGTTTTGTAGGGGCGGGCTTCAGCCCGCCCTGCCACCCAATCACAACAAGCCACTCCCGTTAACTCGAACCACCTCGTCCGCGCTCCGCCACCAACGCCTGCGCAACACCGGCCCGCCAACGCAAAATCATGTACGGGCGCAGGACTCCTGCGCCCCATGTCCGCACAATCAATTGATCTTGAGCCGTCAGCCTTCGCGAGAATCCACGTTCGAACACACCCTCACGCTTTCCCATTTTGGAACGCGCCACAACTCAAAATCCACTTGACAAACGTAACTATTTAGGTATATTAGGAGTTAAAAAGACCTACTCTCGTTCGAATCATCCGCCCCAAAAACCTAACGCCAGTGTTTTCAACGTAGCGTTGCGCTTTGATCCGTGGCCTCCGCTCTAAACGGCTTAGAATCACATTCTTAAAGCAGTTCTTGACGTAACTTGCCTAGAATCACATTCTTGCGAAAAATACCCGGGGGGGAGGGTCACGCCCTCCCTGAATCAATCCGGTAGAATCGCGTCGCCGGTGATCGAGAGTTGTGTCTTCATCCCAGCCTTCTCCGACGCGCCGCGCCTCACCGGCTGCCCGCCGCCGAGCCAGGCCTCGACGGTTCCGGCAACGACGCGCCGCTTCCCGTCCGGATCAACGATGCTCAGATCGCGATTGTTGAGCGTGAACGTCACCGTCTTCTTCTCGCCTTTTGCGAGATGGATGCGCTGGAATCCCTTCAGCGCGCGAATCGGCGCACCCGCGACTCCAGGATGCGTCAAATAAAGCTGCACGACTTCGTCGCCGTCCATCGCGCCAGAGTTCGCAACATCAACGGAAAATTTCGCGTCATCTTTCGCCGAGATTTTCGCGTGATCGACTCGCGCATTCGTGTACGAGAACGAAGTGAAGCTGAGCCCATAGCCAAACGGATATAGCGGCTCGCCATCGAAATAGCGATACGTCCGCTTCGCCATCGAATAATCCTCGAACGGCGGAAGCTGATCGACCGATTTGTAGAACGTCAGCGGCAAGCGTCCCGCGGGACTGAAATCACCGGCGATCGCACCGGCAACAGCAGTGCCACCTTCTTCGCCGGGATACCACGCTTCCAAAATCGCCGGCAAATTCGCGTCGGCCCAATTGATGGAAAGTGCGCTGCCGTTCATCAGAACGAGCACGACGGGTTTTCCTGCGGCGTGAATTTTCTCGAGCAAAGTTTCTTGCGGCGCAGGCAAATCGATTTTCGTGCGATCGCCGCCGGCGAACCCATCGGCATCGACTTTCATCTCTTCGCCTTCGATGCGCGCGGACAAGCCCCATCGCGACGATCACAACGTCGGCGTTGCGCGCAGCTTCTACCGCTTCGCGCTCGGCTTGATCCGGAGGACTCCAGATGAAGCGCGCCTCCGCGCTGCGCACGTCCTGAAAGTATTCGATCTTCACGTTGTACGGATGACTTTGCTCGAGATGCATCTTCTTCGTCTCGATCGAAGCGGGATGATGCACGCGCCAATCTTCGACGATAAGATTGCCGTCGATCCAAACTCGATAGCCGTCTTGCCCGCTGAAGCCGATGTAGTAGTCGCCGGTTGCAGGAGGAACGAGAACGCCGCTCCAGCGCGCGGAATAATTTTTCAGCAGCTCCGGTGACATTCCTGTATCGCCCCACGTGAAATTAATCGTCGCGTCGGTGCGCGAAAGCGTCGGCGAGCCTTCGACTTTCATGTTGTTGAAATAATCCGCGTGAAGACCGTGCTCTTTGCACGAAGCATCGGTGCAGAGCGCTTCGGTCGGAATCGGTTTCTGAACGGGACTCACGAGCCCGGTTCCTTCGACGTAAGTTACTTTCGCGTTCGGGAATCGCTTTTTGATTCCGGCGAGAATCGTGACTGGCTGCGACGGAGTTCCGTTGTAGTTCCCTTCCAGCGCATCGAGATCGT
The DNA here is from genome assembly GCA_963785605.1 of uncultured Acidobacteriota bacterium. GTDB lineage: Bacteria > Acidobacteriota > Terriglobia > Acidiferrales > UBA7541 > Acidiferrum. The sequence goes on from CAWAWE010000004.1 coordinate 50,227, forward strand.
CGGCGTTCGGACCGATCACGGCGATGCTCGCCGGCTCTTTCTTCAGCGGAAGGAAACCATCTTTGTTCTTAAGCAGAACGATCGCTTCTTGCGCCACGCGCAGCGCGAGATTGCGATGCGCTTCAGTGTCGTTTTCCGCAGGCGTGATCTTGGAATACGGAACGTCGGATTTCGGATCGAACATTCCGAGACGGAATCGCGCGCTGAAGAGGCGATAGAGCGCCTGATCGAGATCGGCCGCGGGGAGCAGACCTTGGTTCACGGCATTCACGATCGCGGAGCGTTCTGTCGCCATTTGGCGCCGGTAATCGCCGCAGATCACGTCCATGCCGGCTTTGAACGAGACGGCGACGCCTTCTTCCGGCGTCGGGAGCGAAGTGATGGCCGTTGACGTTGAAGACATCGGCGATCGCGCCGCAGTCGGAGACCACATAACCTTTGAAGCCCCAGTCGTGGCGCAAATGCTCCTCGAGCAGGAATGTGTTGGCGCACGCGGGCTGGCCGTTCAGCGAGTTATATGCGCACATCACGGATTCGGCTTTGCCGTGAATGACGGTGGCGCGAAACGCGGGGAAATATGTGTCTTCCATGTCGTGGCGCGAGGCGGTGACATCGACTGTGTGCCGCGTCGATTCGGGTCCGCTGTGCACGGCGAAATGTTTTGGAGTCGCGACGGTCTTGAGATATTTGGGATCGTTGCCCTGCAAGCCTGTCACGAAAGCGACGCCCAGACGAGCTGTCAGAAACGGATCTTCGCCGTAGGTCTCCTGCCCGCGGCCCCATCGCGGGTCGCGGAAGATATTAATGTTGGGAGACCAGACGGTGAGACCCCGATACCAATCCGTCGACCCGTCGGGCTTCACGGTAGCCGAATACTTGGCGCGGAATTCGGTGCTGATGACGTCGGCGACTTCGTGCATCAGCGGCTCGTCGAAAGTGGCGGCGAGGCCGATCGCCTGCGGGAACACCGTGGCGATTCCGGCCCGCGCGACGCCGTGCAAACCTTCGTTCCACCAGTTGTACTCGGGTACGCCGAGGCGCGGGATCGCCGGCGCGGTATGGCCAACCTGCGCAGCTTTTTCCTCCAGGGTCATGCGGGAGACGAGATCTTTGACGCGCTGCTCGGTGGGCAGTTTCGAATTCTTGTACGGAGCATCGGCTGGCGTGGTGGCAGCTTCGGGCTCTTTCTTGGTGCTATCACCTTGCTGCGCGAATATCGGCGAGGCGAACGCGGAGAGAGCGAAGAGAAATGTTACAGCGAGAGTTTTTGTTTTCATTTGTTCACCGAGGATTCATGGAAGAAGGAAATTGATACAAGCTGCGGAAATTGAGATTCAACGAATCGCTTCCCAGAATGAAACGCGTGCGTCCATCGAAGTAAGAATTCGAAGTAACGATGCTTAACATCGTGGAATTTAATTTTCCAAAGTGAAACTGGAGCGGATAAGGATTGCGAAGCGCGTCGCCGAAATGAAACCAAAGCACGCAAGCGAAACGAATGGCGCGACTTATTCGTGCGACGAACTGGAACCAAAAGGAGACCCGGGCGATTTTGCCGCTGTCGTTCGTGTACAATCGTGAACCTCCACGGAAAAAGCGTGGAAGTGGCGGAGTATAGCACCGTTAACGTACACGGAAAAAGCGCCGTGTGCGCTGGCCGCACAGTTTTGCCGACGTAAGATAATCCGGGAGTTGTGGCGCATGGGTAAGGAACGACACGGAATCCATTTGATCGCGGAAATGGCGAACGTGTCGATCGGCACCGTCGATCGTGCGCTGCACGGGCGCGGCGGCATCAAGGATGCGACACGGCAGCGCATCCTGCAAATTGCGAGGCAGATCGGTTACACGCCGAATCTCGCGGCGCGAGCGCTGTCGGTCACCAAATCGAGCGCGCGGATCGGCGTCTGCATGCCGCGTGAGATTCATTTCTTTTACGACCAGCTGTGGAGTGGAGTTCTCGACGAAGCGAAACGCGTCGCGCAACTGGGCATTCAGCTCGTCAACCGGCCGGTGCAGACTTTGGGCGTGGATGACGCCGCGGCATTCAAGGATCTGATTCAAAACGGAGTCGATGGAATCATCCTGACGGCGGGAAGCCCGAAGGAATTGACTCCCCTTATTAATGACGCCGAGGAAAACGGAATCCCGGTCGTTTGTGTCTCGACCGACGCGCCAGACAGTCGAAGGTCGTGCATCGTTAGCGTGGAGCCGTACCTGAACGGGTGCCTGGCCGGGGAACTCATGGGCAAGACGGTTCCGCCGGGATCGAAGGTGGCGGTTGTGGCCGGGATGCTGACCGCTGAGGATCACCGCAAGAAGACCGACGGGTTCTCAGAAACGTTTCCGAAACATTGTCCGGGCGGGAAGATTGCCGCGGTCATCGAAGGGCACGAAGACGAAGACGAGAGCTTTCAGAAGACGTTCGACCTGCTGAGAAAGACGCCGAGCATCGTCGGGCTTTACGTAAACACGGTGAACTGCCTGCCGGTATGCCGCGCGCTGGGCGCGAGGGGGCTGGCGGGTAAAGTGAGACTGATCACGACCGACTTATTCGCGGAGATGTCATCGTATTTTCAAAAAGGAACGATCACCGCATCGATCTATCAGCAGCCACACCGGCAGGGTCAGCTAGCGGTCAGAATGCTCGCCGATAACCTCACGGCGAAGGTGAGTTTTCCGCCGTCGGTGCACCTCAGCCCCGGTGTCGTAATGTCGTCGAATTTGCATGTTTTTCGAGAAATGAGAATGACGGATTTGAAGCTGACCGAAGCCATCGCGAGAGCGTCCCGATAGCGGGAAACCCGGATGTAACCGGGGACCGAACAAGGTGACGGCTGTTACAGGATCGCATAACCCGCATAAGTCTTTTATAATAAACGATATAACTGATTAGAGGTAACGTTTACGCGCCAATATGGGGCGATTGCGAAGCACGTACCTTCCGAGTATCCACCCCCAAAAGCTCTTTACAAAATCGATTAAGCGCTTCAGTCAGCAAACTTGTGACTCTATAGAATCGAAAAAAATGCTTGACAGTAGGGGCTGAAACGGAGGAATCTCCGTGTACGTTAACGGCGATACCAAATCGTCGTGGGGTGTAGGAGGCACGTAAATGCATCTATTTTCCTCGTGTGGTCGGAGTGTATTCACAGCTCTGAAACACGTTCGGTTGCATCATTTAGCTGTATTGCTTCTCTCAGTGGTTGCCCTCTCCTTCACAGTAAAAGCACAGGACGCAACGATCGTCGGAACCATCACGGATCCGTCGGGCGCTGCCGTTCCGAATGTGAAAGTGTCGGCAACGAGCATTGAGACTGGATTGGTTTCCACCGGCGTGACGAGCGACTCGGGAACGTACGTTCTTCCCGAATTGAGAATCGGTCACTACGACGTGAAGGCGGAAGCGTCCGGTTTCAAAATCGCGGAACAAAAGGGTTTGGTCCTTCAAGTCGGCGACCGTACCCGTATCGACTTCCAAATGCAGTTGGGCGGCGCTCAAGAAACAGTGACCGTCGAAGCCAACGAAGTACGCGTCCAAACGGACTCCGGTGAGCAGAGCAACGTGATCACCGGCCAACAGATGTCGCAGATCGCAGTCAACGGCCGCAGCATTTACCAGCTGGCAGCCCTGGCTCCGGGCGCATCGAGCCAAGTGAACGGGTACGTGAACACTCCAGTAGGCGGCGACGCCAGCGTGGAGTTCAACGGCCTGCGACAGAACCACAACATTTATTTGCTGGATGGCGGCGAAGACGATGACCGCGGCGGCGCGGGCGGCATGAGCATTGCGCCCTCGAGCGACGCGATCGCGGAGTTCCGCCAACTGACGTCGAACTACAGCGCAGACTACGGTTTGTCTTCAGCCGGCACGATGACGATGGTTCTGAAGTCGGGCTCGAGCACGCTGCATGCGTCGGCGTGGGAATTCAACCGCAACGATGCGTTCGATGCGCGCAACCCGTTCACGCCAGCGACTCAGCCGGCGGCCGAACTGCGGTTGAACGTGTTCGGCTTCAACGTCGGCGGCCCGGTAACCCTCGGGAAGCTGTACAACCGCGACCGGAAGAAGACGTTCTTCTTTTACAACATGGAATGGCGCCGCCTGATTCAGGGCAGCGTGAACAACAGCCAGACGGTGCCGGATCCGGCGACGTACGGCGGTAACTTCAGCAGCCTGGCGACGCCGATCAATGTGCCGACAGCGGCACAGGTGGCACCGACGGTACTGTTCCAGAACTGCCCGGGCGGCGTAGCTCCTGCAGGTGTTGTGCAGGGCAATCCGTTCCCCGGCAATGTCATCCCGACCTGCATGATCAGCCCGAACGCAAGCTCGCTGCTCACGGCAGGCATCTTCCCCGCCCCGACGGGCACGAACAATCAGTTCACCGGCGCGGCGACCGCACCGACGAACCTGAAGGAAGAAATCGTCCGCATCGACCACAACTTCAGCAGCAAGTTCTCGGTGTTTGGCCACTTCATCGCGGAGCAGGTATCGCAAGGCTTTGCGATCAGCCAGTGGAGCGGCGCGAACGTTCCGACGGTTGGCGACACGTTCGGCAACCCGTCGTACAGCGCGGTCGTTCACACGACGTACGCCATTAACCCGAACCTGTTGAATGAAGTCGCGTTCAACTACAACGGCAACCGCATCAACATCGTTCCGTTCGCGGGCGCCGGACTCGGCAGCCTGGCGATTCCGTCGGGATACGATGCGACGAACACGCGGTTCTTCTCTGGTCCGAACAACCTGGACCGCATTCCGAACATCGACCTGAACGGCGGGACCGGGACGCACTTTGAAATCTCGAGCTGGCCGTGGCACAACAAGGCAGATGACTATCAGCTCCGCGACGACCTGTCGTGGACCAAGGGCGCACACCAGTTGAAGTTCGGCTTTAGCTGGGCGCTCTATAAGAAGACGCAGGATCTGTTCGGTCAGACCCAGGGCGGCTTCAGCTTTGACGGCACGTTCACCGGCAACGACTTCGCGGACTTCCTGCTTGGCGACGCCAAGGGTTATCAGGAACTCGCGGTACAAGACTCGGGACAGTGGAACAACGTCTCGTGGGCCGCATATGTTCAAGACAACTGGCGCGTAAACCGCAAGTTGACCGTGAACCTGGGCCTGCGTTGGGACGGCGTACCACACACGTATGAAGCGAACGACCGGATGGGCAACTTCTATCCGTCGCTCTATAACCCCGCCAATGCGGCGACGTTTAACTCCAACGGAACGATTTGCGCGGGCGCAACCGATCCAGGTTGCACTGGCATCAGCCCCGGTTTGGGCAGCAGCCCGAACGCGATTCTCGCGGGCGTTCCTCTGTACCTGAACGGCATCGGCATCCCCGAACAGAACGGCGTACCGAAGGGCCTCGTGAACAATCACTGGGCAAACTTTGGTCCGCGCCTCGGGTTTGCATATGACCTGACCGGAAACGGCAAGACGGTTGTCCGTGGCGGCTTCGGCATCATGTACGAGCGCATCCAGGGCAACGACATGTACAACGCCGGTCCGAACATCCCGTTCAGCTTCCAATTGAACACCCCGGTTCCGGTGGAACTGACGAACCCGCACCTTGCGCTGACAAGCGGCACGGCAGCGGCACTCCCGATCAACCCGGCCAGCATCACGGGCCTGGCGATCGACCAATACAACCAGCCAGCCAGCTACCAGTGGAGCATCGGTGTGCAGCGTCAACTCGGCGCCCGTTCGGTCTTGGGCATCGCGTACGTGGGCAACACGAACCGCTTCCAGAACGACGAGCGGGAAATCAACCTGCCGACAGAGAGCTACCTCGGTGCCCTCATCGGCGGCGCGAACTACAACACGGCGCCCGGCCTGCCGTACTCGGGCTTCCACTCGATCGACCTATCGACCAACGAAGCGAACTCGCACTACAACGGTCTGCAAATCGACCTGAGCTCGCAAGTTGGACATGACCTGAACCTGCGTGCGTTCTACACGTTGTCGCACACAGTTGACCCGACCACCGGCGGCAACGGCGGTGGCGACCTGGCGAACGTATCGAACCCCTATGCCGGCTGGCTGTATGACGTCGGCCCTGGCGGTTACGACCGTTTGCACAACTTCTCGGCCAACTTCGTCTACGACATACCAATTCTTCGCCACTCTGAGAATAGGTTTGCAAAGACGCTCATCGGTGGATGGGAACTGTCGGGCATCGTGACGGTGACGTCGGGACTTCCGGTCAACCCGCAACTGACGGGCGGACAGGCAGGCCAAGGCTTGCCGAACGCCACGAACCGACCGGATCAGGTTGCGTCGGTTAGCTACCCGAAGACCGTAAGCGAGTGGTTCAACACCGCTGCCTTCGCCGCTCCAGCAGTTGGCGCATGGGGCGATGCAGGACACAACTCACTGCGTGGACCGGGCCGGCAAAACTGGAACATCTCACTCTTCAAGAGCTTCGTGCTCAGCGAGAGCCGCGGCAGCCGCTTCGAACTGCGCGTCGAGACGTTCAACACCTGGAACCACACGGAGTTCAACCAGATCAGCAACGGACTGGGCTCGAGCAACTTCGGGCAGGTCACGTCGGCGTTCGATCCCCGCATCTTCCAGCTTGGCGGGAAGATCTACTTCTAACCCCATGGCCTGGGGCTGAGGTTGGCTCCCGGGCAGTGGGCTGAACGAGAATCAAATGTGGTGAAAGCGCGGCGGGAGAAAATCCCGCCGCGCTTTTGTTTTGTGGAACGAAGTTGATCGCTAAGTTTGGGCGCGATGTGACGGAGTGAGCGGAAACGTCGCAGGAATCGCGACGACGGCGCTACACTGGAACTCGAATGCCAAGCGATTGGAAATTTATGTCTTCAAGAAAAATGGTGAGGCTACTTCCCTGTCTCGCTGTGTCCCTACTTGCAGTCTTTGTGGCGCCGTTGACTGTGAGAGCGGGGGCGCAGAGTGGGGCGGCGGCGCAGGCGATGGCGGCGCAGCAGCAGGGGAATTTTGCGGAGGCGGAGAAGGATTGGCAGGCGGCGGTGGCGGCAAATCCGAAGGATGCGGTGGCTTACGCGAACTTGGGATTTGTGCTGGCGCACCAGAATAAATATGGCGAGGCGGTTCCGGCTTATCGGAAGGCGGCGAAACTTGCGCCGGAGATGCCGGGGATTCAGATGAATTGGGGGATTGCGGAGTTTAAGCAGGGGCATTTTGAAGAGGCGATTGGGCCGCTGACGGCGGCGGTGACGGCGGATCCCAACAGCGGGCAGGCGCGGACGCTGCTGGGGTTGAGCTGCTACGGCGCGAAGAAGTTTTCGGAGGCGATTACGTATCTGGAGCCGGTGGTGCAGGCGAATCCGAACAGCGCGGAGTTGCGGAAGGTGCTGGCGCAGAGCTGCCTGCTGGCGAAGCAATTTGCGTGTGCGGAGCGGGAATTTCGAACGATCGTAGAGCAGAACCCGAACTCGGCACAGGCGCACATTTTGATGGGGCAGGCGCTGGATGGGCTGGGGCGAACGCCGGAGGCGATCACGGAGTTTCAGGAAGCGGTGAAGGAAAATCCGAAAGAGCCGGAAGCAAATTTTGGGCTGGGATATTTGCAATGGAAATCGAGCCACCTGAGCGAGGCGAAGTCGTCGTTTGAAGAGGAGCTGAAGGTCGATCCGAAGCATGCGCAGGCGCTGGCGTATCTGGGCGATATTGCTCTGAAGGAAAACAAGCCGGAAGAGGCTGTAGCGTATTTGGAGAAGGTGGTGCGGCAGCGCAAGGATATTCGCGTGGCGTACCTGGACCTGGGAGCGGCGCAGATGCAGCTGAAAAAGTATCCGGAGGCGCAGGCGGCGCTGGCGCGCGCGGTGGAACTCGATCCAGAGCAGCCGGATGCGCACTTCCGGCTGGGGCGGCTGTATCAGTTGATGGGCGAGAACCAGAAGGCGACGGTGGAGTTTGCGAAAGTGCAGCAGCTGCACCAGAAGGCGGATGACGATGTGGCGTCGAAGATGCCGAAGCCTTCGACGCCGCCGCCGGAGTAGGCGGGAAGAAGTTGACGGTCGACAGTTGAAAGTCAGAAGCAAAGCATAGGCGATCCGTTGCGAAGGCGACGGACACGAGGGCGAATCGGCTTACAGCTGAGATCGTTCGCTTCGGACAGGATGACAACGGGTTAGAGGGTCGTCGAGGCTGCCTTGTCGATGGGGGATTGCGGGTGGGGCGGAGGCGGGGCCGCGACGTGTTGACGTCGTGCCCGGGCGCCCTGAAGGGACGCCCCTAAGAATCGGGGGCGGCGGGCGGATTTGTTATTCATTTGCGGTTGAGAGCACGCCGCGGACGCGCAGCCAGTTCCTCAGCAGAGTTCCCCACTCAGATAAAGCAACGTCATTGAGGTCCAAGCCTACGCCGTGCTCGCCTTTTTCGAAGATGTGCATTTCGGCAGGGACTTTTGCTTTGCGCAGGGCGAGATAAAAGGCGACGGTGTTTTCGGGCGGAACCGATGTGTCGGCGGAGGTGCTGAAGAGGAAGGTGGGCGGCGTGGATGAGGTGACGTTGAGTTCGTTGGAGAGCGCCTTGGCCAGAGCAGGGTCGGGCGGATTGCCGAGGAGATTTTGGGCGGAGCCTTTGTGCGAAAAGTCGGCGGTCATGGAGATGACGGGATAGGCGAGGATGACGAAGTCGGGGCGGCAATTTTCGTGGTTGATGGGATCGGGATCGGACGTGTTGCCGGCGTCGAAGTGGGTGGCGAGGGTGGATGCAAGGTGGCCGCCGGCGGAGAAGCCCATGAAGCCGAGCGCGGCGGGATCGATGTTGAATTCCTTGGCGCGGCTGCGGACGAAGCGGACGGCGCGCTGCGCGTCGCCGAGCTCGATGGGATGGTGATAACGCGGGCCGAGGCGATATTGCAAGACGAAGGCGGCGACGCCCATGGCGTTGAACCAGTTGGCGATCTGGCGGCCTTCGTGATTGGCGGCGAGGTGATGGTAGCTGCCGCCGGGGGCGACGATGATGGCGGCGGTGGGTTTGTCGTGTTGCGTCGCAGGATAGTACGTGAGGGTGGGGATGTCTTCGGCGGTGTCGCCGAGGGCGCCGGGGGCGGATTTTTCGTAGAGGCGGAAGGTGTGGAGTTCGGCGGTGGGATCGATGATGGGGTCTTTGTCGGGGGCGGATTGCTGGGCTTGGGATGGGAAGACAACAGCGGCAGACAGTGCGAACAAGGCGCAGACGTGAAGAACAACTGAGGATTTTTTTCGAGGTATGAGCTTCACAGAAATTTTCTCCGAGAGGCGATTGGGATTGCGGGCGGAGAGAGTCTGAGGAGGAAATGGGGATTCGTCAACAGCGAGAATTTTGGACGGCAGCGCGTTGCGAGCAAGTGGAGAGGAGGAGGCGGAGTACATCGTGCCGAGATGGGGCGCAGCAGTGCTGCGCCCTTACAATGGCGTCCGTTCCACCGAAATGCCGAACGCATGATTAGGAGTGAGTGACGAGGGTGACCCAGATGTTTTCGCCTTCGTAGACGAGGGCGACGGCGACGCCTTCGGCCGGCTCGGCGGTGTCCATGGAGTAGTCTTCTCCGGTGATCACGGTGGGCACGGAGAGCATGCAGGCGTCGGCGAGGCCGGTGATTTTCGCTTTGAAGTTTCCGGCGACCATGTTGCAGAGTTCGCCGAGAGCGTCGCGGGCGCTGGCGGGATTGGAGACGGCTTCTTCACCGAGCATGAGCGCGGCGAGTTTGGTGGCAGTGGCGCGCGTGCAGCGGATGGTGGTCATGCCACAGAGGGCGCCGGCCATGCCGACCATGGCGGTCTGTCCGCCGGCGGGAGCTTCGGTGGGCGCGGGATTGAGCGTGAGGCGCACGTTGGCCATCATTTCGAAAACTTCGAGGGCTGCGCACTCCATGATGGTTTTCCAGTTGGGATCGAACGGGACGGCCGCGGGCGTGCGCGATTGAGTCATCGATTTCACTGGCCACCTCCAAGGAGCGGTGCGACGCGTTCTTTGACTTGTTCGGGCGTGAAAGGTTTGCGGAGGTAGCCTTTGGCGCCTGCGGAAAGCGCTTCGACGACGCGGGCTTCGCTGCCTTCGGTGGTGATCATGATGACGGGGACACCTTTGGCGGATTCGACGGACTGAAGATTTTTGAGGAACTCGAGGCCGTCCATCACCGGCATGTTGATGTCGGAGAGAATCATGTCGGGGACGCCTTTCTGGATTTCGGCGAGAGCCTCGGCGCCGTTGCTGGCTTCGGCGACTTCGGTGATGTCGAGTCCGGCCTGGCGGAGGGCGCGCTCGACAATTTTGCGCATCACGGATGAATCATCGACGATCAAGACTTTGAGTTTCTTCACTGTGAGTCTCCTAAAATCCTTGTTTGCATCTGTGTCTCCGGTTTGGTGCTGCTGAATGCTGCCGAGCGTTTCTTGATGTTCCTCAGTTGACCGAGAAAATCGTGTCCACGAGCTTGGTGATTTTTACGACGAAGGCGTCGAGATCCATGGTGAAGCGGGCGAGATCCATGGTCGCGAGTTTGGGGCAATGTTCCTTGAGATCGATCCAGCCAGGGTCGGTGGCAAGATCGACGACACGCCACTCTTCGTAGCCGTAGCCGAGATTGCGGACGCGGCAGAGAAGGTCGGCGAGGTGGGTGATGGCGATCAGCGGATTGCCGGCGGGAGCGAGCGTGGTGTTGTGGTGCCACTCGATGACGTCGCGAATGTTTTGCGGCAGAGCCCAGGCTTTCGCGAGGATGACGCCGCTCTGGCAGTGGGTGAAGCCGAGCGTGTCTTCTTCTTGTTCGTCGAGCGGGCGGCCGGCTTCGACGGCTTTGGCGAGCACTTCGCGGTATTGATCGGTGAAGGCGAGCGAATTGACGATGATGCCGAGATCGTGAAGCAGGCCGGCGAGATAGGCTTTGTCGGGATCGTTGTAGCCGATGCGTTCTGCGAATTCTCGGCAGACGAGCGCGCAGCCGAAGGAGTGGCGCCAGAACACGCCGGGATCGACGACCCATTTGTCGTGTGGAACCATCTTGCTGAAGCAATTGCTGAGGAGAATGTCTTCGATGCGCTGGATGCCGAGCGTGAAAATGGCGGCCTGAATGGATTCGGCGGGCTTGGTGCGGCCGTAGAGCGGAGAATTGGCGATGCGGAGGAGTTGCGCGGCGATGGTTTTTTCGTAGGAGACGAGCTTGACGACCTTGTCGATCTGCACTTTGTCGGGCGGTTGGTGGAGAAGGTCGAGCAGCGGTTTGAGAACGGCGGGCGAGGATGGCAGCGAGCGCAGCGCTTCGACCTTTTTTTGCATTTCGCGCGGGGCGATGGTGGTCATGGCTTGGGATTTCCTTCCGAGCCCGGCAAGCCCTTGAGGTACGTGGTGGTGCCGGGAAGATGGACGAGGCGGAACTGATCGGTGACCTGGTAGAGCGATTCGGCGTGGCCGAGGAAAAAGTAGCCGGGGGCCTGAAGGCTGGAGAAGAAATGCTGAACGACACGGCGCTTGGAGGCGATGTCGAAATAGATGAGGACGTTGCAGCAGAAGATGAGGTCCATGCCCTTCATGAAGAGCATTTTGCTGTCGTCGTTGAGATTGAGGCGCGAGAAGGTGATGCGGCTGCGGACTTCATCGTTGACGCGGAGCTTGTCGTTTTCGGCGGGCGTGAAATATTTGCGTTTGAAGAGATCGCTCGTGTTGCGAAGCGCGTAGCCGCCGTAGACGCCGTTCTTGGCGGTTTCGACGGAGCGATCGTTGAGATCGGTGGCCTGGATTTCGAACGTCCAGCCCTTGAGAAGCTTTTCGCTTTGCTCGGTGAGGAACATCGCGAGCGTGTAGGGCTCTTCGCCGGTGGAGCAGCCGGCGCTCCAGATTTTTATCTTTTTGAGGCCGATTTTGCCGCGCGTGGCGATGAGTTCGGGAAGGATGACGTTTTGCAATGCGGTGAGCTGCGGCTGGCTGCGAAAGAGACAGGTTTCACCGATGGTAATTTCGTTGAGGAGTTCGCGGAGCTCCACGACTTTGGTGGACGCGCCGGTGAGGAGTTCGAGATATTGGCGCGGGTCGGTGGCTTTGATGCCGGCGGCCATGCGGCGTTTGCAAGCGCCGGCGAGTAGATAGAGTTTTTCTTCGGAGTGGTAGATCCCGCAAGCCTGGTAGATGACGTCGCGAATTTTCGTGTACGCCGGATCGCGAGAGTCGTCGTCGCGAGAGGAAGCGGTGGTTACGGGTTTCGTCGTCGTTTGCGTGTCAATCGGCATCAGGCCTCACTTCACTCCTATCGGCTTGCCAGCAAGCGAACTTTGGCGGCTGGCGCGCACGTGGCGATCGATTTCGATGGCGATATTGCGCAGCGGGTAGATGTTGTCGGCAAAGCCGGCGGCGGCGGTTTGGCCGGGCATGCCCCAGACGACGGAGCTGGCCTCGTCCTGCACGTAGACGCGGCCGCCTTTTTCGCGGACCGCTTGCGAGCCGAGCACACCGTCGGAGCCCATGCCGGTGAGAACGACGGCGAGGGTGTTGGCGCCAAAGGTGGCGGCAACGGAGCGAAAGAGAACGTCAACAGCGGGGCGGCAGGAATTTTCGGGAGCGTTCTGATTCATGGAAAGATGAACGCCGGCGGCGCGGCGCTCGAGGACCATGTGGAAGTCGCCTGGAGCGATCCATGCGTGGCCTGGCTCGATTTTTTTGCCGGGCTCGCCTTCGTGGACGGAGATGGCAGAGGCTTTGTCGAGGCGCTCGGCGAGGAGACGGGTGAAAAGTTTGGGCATGTGCTGGACGATGACGATGGGCACGGGAAAATCGGCGGGGATTGCGGGAATGACTTCGGCGAGCGCGTTGGGACCGCCGGTGGACGTACCGATGGCGAGAATTTCGATGCGAGCTTTGGCGCGTTCGGCGACGGCGACGGGCTGCGGAGGTTTTGGCGGCGGAAAGCTGGGCTTTTTGTCGCCGAATCCATAGCCACACAGCGCTTTGATTTTAGGGAGGAGATCTTCCTTGATGCGCAGCATGGTGACGTCGAGGCTGCCGGTGTTGCTGGGCTTGGTGACGTAGTCGCTGGCGCCGAGAGCGAGCGCGTCGAGCGTGGTGGTGGCGCCGCGCTCGGTGAGCGTGCTGAACATGATGATCGGAAGTTTCGGATGCGATTTGCGGATTTCCTTGATGGTTTCGAGGCCGGACATGTTGGGCATCTCGACATCGAGCGTGAGGATGTCGGGCTTGACCTGGCCGATCTTGGCGAGCGCGAGGCGGCCGTCGGAGGCGGTGCCGACGACTTCGACCGCGGGATCGCCGGCGAGCGAATCGCAGAGCACCTTGCGAATCACGACGGAGTCGTCAACGACGAGGATGCGAATGGGCGGCATGGCGCGAAGCGTTTGTCTGCCTTTCCCGGCGCGCGGCCGGAGATGCGTTGCGGTGCGACCTCGGCTTAATACTTGAATTGCCCGACGAGTTCGCGTAGTTCGGTGGACATGGCGGTGAGCTGCTGCGCGGCGCGCTGCGAGTCTCCGGCGCCGTGCGAGGTGCTTTGCGCGGCTTCGGCGACACCGGCGATGTTTTTGGCGATTTCGCTTGCGCCGCGGGCAGCTTCGGTAACGTTGCGCGACATTTCGTTGGTGGTGGCGTTTTGCTCTTCGACCGCGGACGCGATCGAGTTCGAGATGTCGTTCACCTGGGTGATGATTTTCGTGATCGTGCCGATGGCTTCGACCGCGCCCTTGGTGTCGATCTGGATGCTTTCGATCTTGCGGCTGATGTCTTCGGTGGCTTTCGCGGTTTCCTTGGCGAGCTCTTTGACTTCGTTGGCGACGACGGCGAAACCCTTGCCCGCTTCGCCGGCGCGCGCGGCTTCGATGGTGGCGTTAAGCGCGAGCAGATTGGTTTGCTGCGCGATCGAGGTGATGACCTTGATGACCTGGCCGATTTCGACGCTCGATTCGCCGAGTTTGCTGACGGTGGCGTTGGTGGCCTGAGCGGCTTTGACGGCTTCGGTGGCGACTTTCGCGGCTTCGGTGGCGTTCTTGGCGATTTCCTTGATGGAGACGCTCATTTCTTCGCTGCCGGTGGCGACGGTCTGGAGGTTGCGGTTGACCTGTTCGCCGGCGGCGGAGACGACGTTGGCTTGCGAGGAGGTTTCTTCCGCGTTGGCGCTCATCTGCTGGCTGACGGTGGAGAGTTCGCCGGAGGAAGTGGAGAGCGTCGCGGCGGTCTGGCCGATCTTGCTGATGCTGGTGCGCAGGTTGGAGAGCAGCTGCGAGAGCCCGGAGCCCATCTGGCCGATGGCGTCCTGGCCGCTGACGTTGATTTCCTGCGTGAGATCGCCGCGCGACGCCGCCGAGACAGCGAGGAGCATGGAGTCAACTTTGCGGCGCAATTCTTCGGCAGCGGCTTTTTGCGGCGTGATGTCGCTGGCGTATTTGACGACTTTGAACGGCTTGCCGTTCAGATCGAGAATCGGATTGTAGGAGGCCTGGATCCAGACTTCGCGGCCGCCTTTGCCGATGCGCTTGTATTCGCCGCTCTGGAATTCTCCCCGATTCAATTTCGCCCAGAATTCGCGGTAGTCGGGGCTGGTGCGGTAATTTTCCTCGACGAAGATGCCGTGATGCTTGCCTTTGATCTCGTCGGCCATGTAGCCGAGCGCGCGCAGGAAATTGTCGTTGGCCTGAACGATGGTGCCGTCCATTTTGAACTCGATGACGGCTTGCGATTTGCTGATCGCTGACGATTTGTCCGGCGTAGTCGGCGTTGGTGTTTTTCTGCGCGGTGATGTCGGTGGCGTACTTGACGACCTTGAACGGCTTGCCGTTGAGATCGAGGATTGGGTTGTAGGAAGCCTGAATCCAGATTTCCTTGCCGCCTTTGCCGATGCGGCGGTATTCGCCGGCACTGGTATTCGCCGCGATTGAGCTTGGCCCAGAACTCGCGGTATTCGGCGCTGTGCGCGATAGCGCTTCATCGACGAACATGCTGTGATGCTTGCCTTTGATTTCGTCGAGCGAGTAACCCATGGTCTTGAGGAAGTTTTCGTTGGCGGTGACGATCGTGCCGTCCATGCGGAATTCGATCACGGCCTGCGATTTGCTGATCGCGGAGATTTGCCCGGCATAGTCGGCGTTGGTGATTTTCTGCGCGGTGATGTCGGTGGCGTACTTGACGACCTTGAACGGTTTTCCTTCGGCATCGAGGATGGGGTTGTAGGAGGCCTGAATCCAGACTTCGCGCCCGCCCTTGCCGATGCGCTTGTACTCGCCGGTCTGATATTCGCCGCGGCCGAGCTTGGCCCAGAATTCGCGGTAGTCGGCGCTGTTGCGATAGGCGTCCTCGACAAACATGCCGTGGTGCTTGCCTTTGATTTCGTCCAGCGGAGTAGCCCATGGCGTTGAGGAAATTTTCGTTGGCGTTGACGATCGTGCCGTCCATCTCGAACTCGATCACGGCCTGGGACTTGCTGATGGCCGCGAGCTGTCCGAGCAGATCTTCGCGTTCGCGCTCGTCGGCGGCGGCGTCAGCGGCGGAAAAGCCAATACCGGTGGTGTTGCTGGAGGAGGAGTCGGGCTCATATGTGGCGCGTTCCATCACCGCGTCCACGAGATCGGGCGCCATGTTCATTTCGCTGAGGGCCAGCGCGAGGTGCGTGGTGGCGCGCTCGACGTGGCGCGCCTGCGTCAGCAGGTGCGCGTGCGCGGGAGCCGTGACGCGGTTTTTGGCGTCGGCGGGGCCGCCGAGAGTCTGCGTCAGGAATTGCGCCTGGCGCGTCTTGAGCGAGGCGAGGTTGGCTTTGGCGAGCAGCGGACGGATGTCGGGATCGGCGAGCATTTTCTCGTAGAAGCGATCGACGATCGCCGCGATATTGGCTTTTCCACCGAGCTGGGCGTAAACGGAATCGGTACGGCGAACCGCGGGTGCTTTAACGGCCATGACGATTTTTCTCCTTCGCTCCGGCGCGGAGCGCGTGTTCCTTCACATCTGAAATTCGTGGCGTGCGCATGAATGGTCGCGCGCGGCTCATGCTTCGGCTCCCGCATGCAGCGTGTCCATTTCGGCGACGTTGACGGCTTTTTCCGTGTCGAGAATCAGCAGCAGGCCGCTGGGCAGCTTGTGCACGCCGAGAACCAGTTCGCGCGCGATGCCCTGAAGCGTCTCGGGCGGGCGCTCGAAGGTTTCTTCCTGCACTTCGAGCACGTCGCCGATTTCATCGACCAGGAGGCTGAGCGCGCCGTCGGGAGTGCGCACGACGACGTTCATCGGAAGGCGGTCTTCGGGACGCTCGGGCGCGTTGAGACGGCGCCGCAGATCGATGGCGACGACGATTTGTCCGCGCAGGTTGATCAGGCCGCGGATCACGCGCGGGACAAGCGGCACGCGGGTCATTTCCTGATAGCGGATGACTTCCTGCACTTGCTGCACGGGCACGCCGAAGAACTGGCGATCGACGAAAAAAGTGCAGAATTGCTGTGCGTTCGGACACGCTCATCGCTCCCCGGCCGCGACCGCCGCTTCGAAAAAATCGGGATTCGCCGAGCGGACGAATCCGCGCACATCGAGCAGGTCGGTGACGCGCTGCTGGATCACCGCCGAGCCGAGCAAGCCTTCGCGCTTCGAAGGGCTGCTGCGGGACGATGGCTTCTTCGACGATGTCGAGAATGCGATCGACGACCAGGCCGACGCTGCGGCCTTGCTCGGAGTAGACGACGACTTGCAGCGTGGCGGTGAGGTCGCGCTTGCCGTTCCGCTGCGCCCGTTCGAATGGCCGTTGCCGTGATCGTTTTCGCCGTCGAGGAACAAGTCGGAGACGCGCAGCAGCGGCATGATCTGTCCGCGGTATTGCACGACTTGCGCGTCGCCGGCGCACTCGACCATTTCGGGCTTGAACTCCTCCAGCCGCGCGACGAGCGAAAGATCCATGGCCATGCGGCCATCAGCGCCGCACTGGAACAGCAACATCGTCTGGCGTTCGCCGGCCGTGGAGGCGACGTGCCGCTCTTTGTCGCTCAGCGCGCGTTCGCGGCTCTCGCTGACGACGTTGGAGGTTTGCGCGAGGCCGAGCACGTCGAGAATCAGCGCGACGCGGCCGTCGCCCATGATGGTCGAGCCGGCAAAGGTTCGAATGCCTTTGAGCTGCTTGCCGAGCGGCTTGACGACGATTTCCTCGGTGTCGTTGATTTCGTCAACGACGAGACCGAACTGGCGCTCGTCGGCCTGGAGCACGACGATATTGACGGCGGGAAGTTTCGAGAGATCGGGCGCCTCGTCTTCGACTTTGAGTTCGCGATTGAGATAGACGAGCGGGAGCAGGCGGCCGCGCAGGCGGTACACCGGAGCTCCCTGGATGGGCTCGATGCCCTTTTGCGCGTCTTCGCCTTCGAGACGAACCAGTTCGAGCAGACTGATTTGCGGAATGGCGTAGCGGTCGCCGCCGCTGGTGACGATCAGCGCGGGAATGATGGCGAGCGTCAGCGGGATCTTCATGCGCACGGTGGTGCCGGTGCCAGGTTTCGATTGCACATCGACGGTGCCGCCGATTTTTTCGATGTTGGTTTTGACGACGTCCATGCCCGACGCCGCGGCCGGAGACGTTGGTGACTTTTTCCGCGGTGGAGAGGCCGGGAAGGAAGATCAGATTGACGACTTCGCGCTCGCTCATGCGCGCGGCCTGTTCCGGCGGTGATCAAACCTTTTTCGACGGCTTTGCGGCGGATTCTTTCGCCGTCGAGGCCGCCGCCGTCGTCGGAGATTTCGATGATTGACCTGTCCGCCTTCGTGAAAGGCGCGCAAGCAGCAGCCGGCCTTCGGCGGGCTTTGCCGACGGCGACGCGGCGTTCGGGCGTTTCGATGCCGTGATCGACGGAGTTGCGAACGATGTGCGTGAGCGGATCTTTGATGGCTTCGATGATGGTCTTGTCGAGTTCGGTTTCTTTGCCTTCCATCTCGATGCGGACTTGCTTGCCGCAGCATGGTGGCGACGTCGCGCACGGTGCGCGGAAATTTGCTCCAGATGTTGCCGATGGGCTGCATGCGCGTTTTCATCACGCCTTCCTGCAGTTCGGTGGTGATGAGGTTGAGGCGCTGGCTGGGCGCGAGCAGGCCGGCGTCTTCGGTGGCGTTGGAGAATTGCAGGATCTGGTTGCGCGCGAGAACGAGTTCGCCGACGAGATTCATCAATTTGTCGAGCAGCGTGACATCGACGCGGATGGTGCTTTCGCTGGCGGCGGTGCGAGATTGCGATGGCGCGCCGGAATCGGCGGTTGGTGCGGGGCCGTGATCGGCGGGGTGCTCGGCGTGTTGCTCGGATTTGGCTTCGACTTTCGGCGCCGCGTCAGCGACCAGCGGAGCCGCGACTACGGCAGCAGGTTCGACGGGCGGATCAGGCGATGGGGCGACGGGAACGGAATCGACAGGTACGCTCGGCGCTTCTGCCATGGCGGCAGAGTGCGAGCGGGCAGCTCGGGCGTTTCGGTCTTCGGTTCGCTCTTCGGTTCGCGTCTTCGCTTCCGCCTTTGGTGCGGCGGCGCTTCCCTGCAACAGCCGCGTCAGTGATTGAATCAATTCCTGGTCGTTCCGCTCGCCTTCGTTGCCGATGGCTTCGACGCTGGCGAGCATCTGGCGGATCGCGTCCACCATCGCGAGCAGCACGGTCGTCATTTCGGGATTGAGCGCGAGCTCGCCGTCACGCAGCTTGCTGAGCAGATTTTCGCCGACGTGCGCGACCGATTCGAGTTTCGTGAAGCCAAGAAATCCGCAAGTGCCCTTGATCGTGTGGATCGTGCGGAAAATACTGGCAAGCGTGGCGCGATTGCCGGGATCTTTTTCCAGATTGATCAGCTCGCGGTCAAGGAGATCGAGATTTTCACTGCTCTCGACCAAAAACTCGCGGACGATGTCATCGCTCATGCGGAATCACGCTCTCGCAAAATCGTTGCTGCGTTGCAACCGGAATAAGAGCCGTTTAATCCGGCGTTGCGGGTGCTGGCTCGAAAAACAAATGTGCAGTTCAGGGGCCAGAGCGATGTTCGATGGTTGCGGTGCACACATCGCTCATCGCCACTGAGAACATCGGCAAAAGATTTTCGGAGCTTCACGTTTTTGTTGAGAAAGAGCGAACTTTGCGTCGAATCGACAACAGGAGAGCGTTCTTGCGCTGGGAACGAAAGACTCTTGCGATGTGGTTCGGAGGATCCGTAGAAGAAGGAGAATCCGATCGAGGTGCGCGGAGCTTGGAGGAAGCTAATTTGATTCCAGAACGAGAATGAGGAATGAAACGGGCATCAATCTGGCACACGCCAAACCAACATGCGCGCGGTTTCCGTCGACCGAAGAGGTACGGGCGGCTTCGATTTTGATCAGCGAGCGGGAAGCGAGAGTGTTTGCTTTCCGGCGTGAAGAGGGTACGTCTTGCCTTGCCAGAACAAGTCACCGGGAAGGCCGCTCGGAAGCACGATTCGAGCATCGACACCATCGGCGGTTCGCGTGAATTCGACATCGATGAGGTCCGGATAGATGAGGCTCGGAGGCTTGGACATGTTTCAGCGTGCCGAGATGCGGCTCGATGGAGACAGACGCGAAGCCGGGCTTTGCGGGATGGATTCCGGCGACGATGCGCAAGAGATCGTAGTTGGGGTGCGCGCTCCAGGCGTGTGAGTCAGAGCGCGTCGGCTCGGGCTGTTCGGCCCACGTCGTGAGGCCGAGGGAGACCATGGTGTGCCACGGGCCGAGCAGATCGAGATAGCGATCGCCAAGGCCGGCGTGTTCGATCGCGCGCGCGAGGTAGAAGCGGAAATAATACGTGGCGGCAGTCATTGGAGGAATTTTGCGGTCGGTGTGAAAGCTTTGTCGGTGGCGGAGAGAATGCGCGTGAGCAATTCTTGCTGTTGTGCGCGTGGGACGAGATCGAGCCAGACGGCGAGGATGTTGGCGTGTTGGCTGAAATGTTTTTGCGCGGGCGTGTCGGCGAAAAGCGCGTACTCGCTTGTTCCAGCAGAGCTTTTTCACGCCGGAGACGGCACGATCGGCTGCGGCGCGATACGTTTCGGCGCGCGCGGGGTCGCCGAGAGCGGATTCCAACTCCGCGGCGTTGCGCAATGCTTCCACGAATTGCAAAGCCATGCTTGTCGATCCACCGTCGGGGTCTTCGGGCGGAATACCAAATCCAAAATCGGTGCCCCAATCGACGAACGGCCACCAGAACAGAGTATCGAGCAAACCATCGGGGCGTTGATGGCGGAGAAACCAATCGAGCGCGGTACGCGTGCCGACGAGTTGTTCGCGAACGAAGGCCGGATCATCACGATACATCCAGAAGTCGTGAACCATGCCGACCCAGAGGAACGAGAACGTTGGGATCGCTTGGAACATCGACGTCGGATAGCGGCTGAGAGTGATTCCATCGGGCACGCGGGAATTGTTGAACGCGGTGATCGCCTGACGCGCGAGGCGATCGTCACCGGCAACCGAGTAGGAGACTAGCGCTTGGATGCGCGTGTCGCCGATGTATTGCATCTGCTCCCAATACGGCGTGTCCATGTAGGTGTCGTGCGCGTCCAGCCGGGCGGTGCGCCAGCCGATTTGCCAGATTTTTTCCAGATCGGGTTCGTCGGATGCGAATTTGCTTTTTCTTCGAAAGGAAATGCGCTGAACCAACTTTGTAAATGAGCTGAGTTGCAGCGGTTCGTCAGCCGTCGTAACATCGATTTGAAGATAGCGCCAAGTGCGCCAGACGAGCGGTTCGTAGACGCGATCTGGTTTTGCCGTCGAGGATGAACTCATCATAAATGCCGACGATGTGCTTGCCTTCGATTTCGTTGCGATTGCCTTTTTCGTCTTTGGAGTCGAGCAGAGCTTCGGCGTATTTGAATTGCACGGTCGCACGCGCACCGCCGTTCGCCGTGAATTCCGGGTAGGCGGTAGTCAGGTAGCCACGGTCGAGCAGCAAGCGTGGCGTGGGAATGCGCGGCAACTTTATATTCGGTGTTTGCTGTTTCGCCGGCGATTTCTGCATCGGAGTTGCGAACGACCGCGCCCAGCGGCTGTTGCTCCATCGCCATTTGCGGGAGCGGGTCGGCGGTCAGTTGCCAGTTGTTTTCTTGCAGACGATGCGCCGCGGCGAGCGCCTGCGCCGATTGCGACGGCTTTTTTCCATCCGAGCCGTCGCGTCGGCGCCTGGCATTCCATCCCCAGGCATATTTTGCGCCGTCAATGCGAAGGCAAGGCTCAGCGGCATAATAGTAGCGACCCAATTCCTGAGGTTTGGGCACGAGTGCGTATCGCTTTTTCTGATTGCGACGTCCCACTCGGTTCCGGTATTCACGGCGTTCTCGGCTTCGCTTGCGCCACCGAGCAGGAAAGCGGTGCGATCTGAGATCTGGGCGAGGGCAGATCGTCCGCCAAAATTCCAGACGACTGCAGCGAACACGTTTTCGCCGGGCTTGAGGAGTGGGCCAACATCGAAAGTTTCGTAGTGCCAATGCGCGAGATCACTGCGTGCGGGGCCGTTGCCCGCGCGCTGGCCGTTGACATAGAGGACGAAACGATTGTCGGCGCTTACATTCACGACAAAGCGGTGCGGAGGATTAGGGAGTTCGAACGCGTTTGCGAAAGTAGAGGACGGCTTCGTCGCGCGCCGGCGCGTCGTCGGACGTGATCCACTTTGCCGGCCAGAGTTGCGCTTTCAGGTCGGGCGGGAGCTGAGATTGGCTTGTTGTTGCTGCCGCCAGCATCGCTATCGACAGAATTAACGAACGCAATGGGAATCGCACGCGCAATCGGCCTCCAGCAATCAACTACCGTTTATGATTTCTGAAAATCAGCGAAACTTTTGCCTTGCTCCGCTAATCGCTTCAACAGTGGTGCCGGGCGCCAGTTCTCGCCGTGGAGCTTGTTCGAACTCGCAGATGCGGTCGTAGACTTTTTTCAGACCCACAGTATCGGCGTACCACATCGGGCCGCCTCGATACGCCGGGAAACCATAGCCGTTCAGAGATAAATGATGTCGATATCGACGGCGCGCTGTGCGAAACCTTCCTCGAGAATGCGGGCGCCTTCGTTGACGAGCGCGTAGATGCAGCGATCGATGATTTCCTGCGAGGAGATTTCTCGTTGCTCGATTCCCTTTTCCGGCTCCAGGCGCGCACCAGGTCGGCAACTTCGGGATCAGCGACCTGACGACGCTGTTCATCGTAGAGATACCAGCCTGCGCGGGTCTTCTGGCCGTAGCGGCCCATCTCGCACAACTTGTCTTCGGCAATCGGTTGGCGCACATCGGGCTTTTCGAGATGGCGATGTTCTTTGCGAATCCGCCAGCCGATGTCGAGTCCGGCCAAGTCTGCGACCGAGAGAGGACCCATCGCCATTCCAAAATCGTAGAGCGCGCGATCCACTGCTTCTATGGCCGCGCCTTCTTCGACTAGGAATTGAGCTTCGCGGCGGTAGGGATGAAACATGCGGTTGCCCACAAAGCCTCGGCAATTGCCGACGAGCACGCCGACTTTGCCGAGGCGTTTCGAAAGCTGCATACATGTGGCAATCGTCGATTTCGATGTTGCGGCGCCACGGACGACTTCGAGTAGCCGCATCACGTTCGCGGGGCTGAAGAAATGGGTGCCGATGACAGCGTCTGGCCGCGAGGTAGCCGACGCGATCTCATCGATGCTCAGAGTGGAAGTATTGCTCGCGAGAATCGCGTCCGACTTGCAGACGCGCCCTAGCTCCGCAAATATCTCTTTCTTGAGCTCCATCGATTCAAATGCAGCTTCGATGACGATGTCGGCTTCGTTGAATGCGTCGTAGCTCAATGTTGGCGTGATCAATGCGAGGCGTTCTTCGGCGTACTGTTGCGTGAAACGGCCGCGCTTCACCGAGTTGGCGTAGTTCGATCGGATCGTCGCCAGCCCGCGATCCAGCGCAGCCTGATCGGATTCCTTCAGCAACACTGGGATGCCTGCGTTCGCAAACACCATCGTGATTCCGCCGCCCATCGTGCCAGCCCCAATGACGGCCGCCGAGCGAATCGGACGTACCGGCGTCTCCTTGGGCACGTCGGGAATCTTCGCCACTTCGCGCTCGCCGAAAAATGCGTGAATCAGCGCGCTGGATTCGTCGGAGAAGAGGCAGTCGATGAATAGCTCGCGTTCGCGCGCGCACCCTTGGTCGAATGGCAGCTTCGTCGCGGCCTCAATCGGCGTCGATTGCGGCAAGCGGAGCCTGACGGCCGCGCAACTTCTTTCGCGCTGCGTCGCGCGCGGCGGCAAAAATCTCTGCGTTGTCGGCGTCCGTGACTGCGTGCAATTTATCGTTGCGATGGCGCGTCTTGCGCGCCGGCTTCGCTGCAATGTCGCGTGCAAACGCAACCGCGGCTGATTGCAATTGTGCTGCATTGGAAGCGCCTTCGATGAGTTTGTCGATAATACCTACGTCGAATGCGTCTGGCGCCTTCAGCGGCTCGCCCAGCGAGCACATTTCTGCGGCCTTGGCGACGCCGGCTAGGCGCGGCAGCCGTTGCGTGCCGCCGGCGCCGGGGATGATGCCGAGCTTCACTTCGGGCTGGCCAATTTGAGCGTCTGGCATCGCGATGCGATAGTGCCCGGCCATTGCCAATTCGAGGCCGCCGCCAAGCGCCGTGCCGTGAATCGCCATCACTACGGGCTTCGCGCAATCTTCAACGCGCAACAGGAATGCCGTGTGGCCGGGGCCGCACTCGCGGCTCGCGCGCATCTTGGCGAATTGATTGATGTCCGCGCCCGCGACGAAAGTTTTGCCGGCCCCGATCACGACGATCGCGCGCACATCGGCGTCAACCTCGGCTTGCGACAATGCTGCGGCAATTCCTTCGGCCACACCCGGGCCGAGCGCGTTCACCGGCGGATTGTCGATTGTGATTACCGCGACGTTGCCATCTTTGGTGTAGCGCACCAATTCCGTCATCTTCACCTGTTCGATGAGCTCGAATTCACGGGATGCACGTTCCCGCAGAATTTCGCCCACGTCAATCCGTTTTCGCTGCCCCCGGCACTCAGTCAACGGCGACGAGTATTACGTTTCGCAAGAGGAGTGAAAGCTCAATGACATGCGCTAAGTCAGGTTGGCTGGCGCAACTGCCATGCTACAATTGGGAATTCACGCCATAGGGGCGTAGCTCAGTGGTAGAGCAGCGGCCTTTTAAGCCGAAGGTCGTGGGTTCGATCCCCACCGCCCCTACCAAACTTCTATAAACAGTCCTGCTTCGCATGGCCGCATAACGGACGTTAAACCTGTAACTCTTAAGCTGAAACGGTGATGTGCACTGCCGCTCGGCAGGATCGGATTTGCACTCATAAGAGTCGAGCGTGCAGCGCCACTCGGCTTCGTCAATGTGAAAATGAATCGATTTGCCATCATCGGAGAATTCGAACGAATCGAACGGAACATGCGTCGATTTGATGTCGCGTTTCGTTGACGCCGTGAGCGCTATCGCCAATCGAGCGTGGTCGAAGGCAGGTTTGGTCTCGCTCTGCGCAGGATCGACGAGGAGAGATTCAGTTCCCTTCTGGCTCGTCTTGGAATACCAGAAGCGATTCGTCTTTGAGATCCAGTGGGGAGTAACGTCGGCGATGTAGGCGTGATGGCGCAGATTGCCCCCGAGGAATTGTTCAGCGCGCTGATAATCCTGAGCCGTACCTTGAGCGCGGCAAGAGTCAGCGTGGATACCTAGAAACAGAGGCGCCAGTAAGATGAAGTGCAAAGATCGGCGTAGAAATCATGGGTTAGGAGCCTCTCTGGACAGGCAGTGAGCGACTCGAAGGTTTGGTGCCCGATCGAATCGCAAAAGTAGTTGCCGGACGGCGGGAGCATGTATATTGTATGCAATGAATCACGTCAAGCGCTTCCGTCTGAGACAGGACTCGGTGGGCGGATTTGCGCGACGATCGAACCATAAGTCGTGATCAAACTTAGTCACCTGCTTCCAACAAGATGAAACGCGTAACCGATCCTCTCAGCGAACGGTCCGCGGCGGCCACGGTCCCATCCAACGGCCACCGCTTGGTTGATCGCATTCGGGTGGTGGACTCGCACACGGGTGGCGAGCCGACCCGCGTCATCGTCGGCGGCGGGCCCGTTCTTCCGCAATCCACCATGGCTGAGCGCCTCGACGAATTCCGGCGTCATCACGACCATTTGCGCCACGCCCTTGTGAATGAGCCGCGGGGCTCGGAAGTTATAGTAGGTGCGATGGTTACGGAGCCAGTGACTCCCGGGAGCACCGCTGGCGTCATCTACTTTAATAATGTCGGATATTTGGGGATGTGCGTTCATGGCACCATCGGCCTGATCGTAACGCTCTCTCACCTCGGGCGAATTAGCCTCGGGGAACACAAAATAGACACTCCCGTGGGTACGGTGACGGCGACCCTCCATGAAACCGGGGAAGTCACCGTCGCGAACGTGCCCAGCCGGCGGACTGCGAGTCGAGTCGGGATCCACGTTCCCGGTTACGGTACCGTCCGTGGCGATATCGCTTGGGGTGGCAATTGGTTTTTTCTGGTGAACGACCACCCCTTCGAACTGAAGCCCAGCAATATCGACGAACTCACCCAGTTCACCTGGGCGATCCGGCAGGCGCTCGAGAAGAACGGAGTTCGAGCCAGCGATGGCGCGGAAATCGACCACATCGAGCTCTTCAGTGCATCGACGATTCCGGGAATCGACAGCAAGAATTTTGTGCTCTGCCCCGGCAAGGCGTATGACCGCTCGCCTTGCGGCACCGGCACCAGTGCCAAGCTGGCTTGCCTCTATGCCGACGGCAAACTTCAGCCCGGCGGTGTGTGGCGGCAAGAGAGCATCGTCGGCAGCGTCTTCGAAGGACAGATCCGCATCGAAGGTGGCGAGGTCATTCCCGTCGTGAAGGGCTCCGCGTTCATTACGTCCGAGGGCGACTTCATTTTCGACCCGCGCGATCCGTTCCGTTACGGCATTCAAGCATGAAATCGTCGTATGACGTGCTGATCGCGGGCGCCGGGATTGTCGGCGCGGCATGCGCGCTCGAACTGGCGAAGGCGAAGATGCGCGTCGCGGTTGTCGATCGCAGCTTCCCTGCCTCTGGCGCGACCGGTGCGTCCATGGGTCATATCGTCGCCATGGACGATTCCGAGGCGCAGTTTGCGTTGACGCGCTATTCGCAAGAACTGTGGCATGAGTTGCGCGATACCTTGCCATCGACGATTGAATTCGACAATTGCGGAACGATTTGGCTCGCGAGCGATGACGAAGAGTTGGCCGAGGCACGACGCAAGAATGCGTACTATCGCAAACGCGGAGTAGCTGCTGAGATTTTAGACTCCGATGCCGTTCACGATGCCGAACCGAACCTGAAGACTCCGATGGCAGGTGGTCTTTTGGTGGAGGGCGACGCCGTCGTCTACCCGCCGGCCGCCACTGCATTTTTTCTGGAGCAGGCCACGGCTCTCGGCGCAACCGTGATGCTCGATCGCGCTGTTCGTAGCCTCGGCGGATCGCAAGCCTTGCTCGACGACGGAACCGTTGTATCTGCGGGCAAACTCATCAATGCGGCTGGTTGCGGCGCTCCGGAGTTGACCGAAGGCATTCAGGTGAGGCCGCGCAAGGGTCATCTGGTCATCACCGATCGCTATCCCGATGTGATTCGCCATCAACTTGTCGAGCTCGGCTATCTGAAATCGGCGCATTCGGCTACGGCGGACTCTGTTGCATTCAATTTGCAGCCGCGCAAAACCGGGCAAATTCTCATCGGCTCGTCGCGCCAGTTTGACGCAGTGGACGAGCGTGTCGATGCCGAGATGGTTTCGCGCATGCTTCATCGCGCGTTCGAATTCGTGCCGAAGCTCGAATCGCTGTCTGCCATTCGCGTATGGACAGGGTTCCGCCCTGCTACTCCCGACAGCCTGCCTCTGATTGGGCCTTGGGAAAGAGATCCGAGCGTTTTGCTTGCAACTGGACACGAAGGGCTCGGCATCACCACGTCACTCGCGACGGCAAAGCTCATCCATGCGCACATTGTTGGCACCGAAGCAGCGATTCCCTTGGCGCCATATCTTCCATCGCGACACATCCTGGCGGAAATCCATGCGTAGCGACGCGAGCAACAATCGGGATGATCACCGTGCGCGTAAATCGACAAACAGTTCGCGTTGCGGCTGGCACAAGTGTCGCCGTCGCGGTCATGAACGCGCAGAGCACGTACCGGATCTCTGTCACCGGCGAAAAGCGTGCGCCTCTCTGCGGCATGGGCACGTGTTTTGAGTGTCGCGTGACCATCGATGGGAAGCAGCACCAGCGCGGTTGCCAGATCGCTTGCAGCGAAGGAATGGAGATTCGCTGCGATGAGTAGCGCCTCGGCGACGAGCGTCGATGTTGCCGTCATTGGTGGCGGTCCCGCGGGAATGGCGGCGGCGATAACCGCGGCTGAGTCGGCGAATGACGTCGTTTTGATCGACGACAACCCCAATCCTGGCGGACAAATTTGGCGGCGCAGCATCGAGAACCAAAGTTCTCGTGCATGCGGCGTTTTGGTTCGAACGATTGGCGAAATCGCGTGTCCGCGTCATGAGTGGCGCGCGAGTGATTCATGCTGAGCCGCGTGAGTTGCAAATCGAAACCGATGATTCCGTCTCACCACTCCATTTCGAAAAACTCATTCTGGCGACCGGTGCGCGTGAATTGTTCCTTCCCTTCCCGGGCTGGACGCTGCCGAACGTTGTGGGCGCGGGCGGACTTCAGGCTCTCGTAAAATGCGGCCTCGATGTGACGAAGAAACGCGTTGTGGTCGCGGGAACTGGTCCGCTCCTGCTGGCCGTCGCCGCGTATTTGTGCGCGCACGGCGCCGAAGTCGTCTGCATCTGCGAACAGGCGTCGATGTCCGCGCTGACCAGTTTCGCCGGCACGATGTTGCGCTTCCCGGCAAAGCTCTCCGAAGCGGTCAGGCTCCGTCTCGTCAGTCGAAAAGCCGTCTATCTCACAAACGCATGGCCAGTTGCTGCAGTCGGCGGCGAACGCATCGAAGCCGTTCGAATTTCCGACAACGGCCGCTTGCGCGAAATTCCTTGCGATTATCTCGCGTGTGGCTTCCATCTCGTCCCCAATACGGAGCTGGCGCAACTTCTCAAGTGCCAACTGCGAGACGGCTTTGTCGCCACCGACGATTATCAACAGACCTCGATCGCAGACGTTTACTGTGCCGGCGAACCAACCGGAATCGGCGGCATGGAACTCAGCATTGTCGAAGGCCGCATCGCTGGTCACTCGGCGACGAACCAAAAAGATGATGCTGCACGCCTTTTCTCTGACCGCGCTCGCTATCGCAAGCTCGCATCGGCAATGGAAAAAACATTTCGACTGCGACCCGAACTCAAGAATCTGCCGGCGGAAGACACGCTCGTCTGCCGCTGCGAGGATGTTGCGCTCGGCCGTATGAGCAAACACACATCGTGGAAAGCTGCGAAGTTACACACTCGATGCGGCATGGGACCTTGCCAGGGGCGCATCTGCGGCGCCGCCGCAGGCTTCTTGTTCGGCTGGAACATTGCCGCATCGCGCCCACCGGTTTTTCCGGCGCGCTGCTCGAGTTTGGCTGCATTGTCTTCACAAGTTCATGGAGGATCACGATGAAGTGGAACGGCGTAATGCCTGCAATCACGACGTGCTTCGCATCGGGCACGCAAATCGATCACGGATTCATGACGGCGCACGTGCGGTGGCTCGTCGAAAATGGATGCACCGGCGTTGTCGCGCTCGGTTCGCTGGGAGAAGGCGCAACACTGAATTTTGACGAAAAGATTGCGATCTTGAGCAACGTCGCAAAGGCGCTCCACGGAAAAGCGCCGGTGGTCGCGGCGATTTCGTCGCTCACTACCGCGGAGTCGGTGAGTCTCGCAAAAGCGGCGCGCGACGCTGGTTGCGAAGGCTTGATGGTGCTTCCGCCGTACGTGTATAAGGGCGACTGGCGCGAGATGAAGGCTCACGTCGCTGCCGTATTCCAAGCGACCCCACTGTCGTGCATGCTTTACAACAACCCGATCGCCTACGGCACCGATTTTCTGCCGGAACAGATTCAAGAATTGGCCGGAGAATTCGCGAACTTCCAATCCGTAAAGGAGTCAAGCGCCGATGTCCGTCGCGTCTCAGCCATTCGCGCTCTCGTGGGCGACCGGCTGGCGGTTTTTGTTGGCGTCGATGATGCGATTCTCGAAGCGATCAGCGTCGGGGCTACCGGGATGGATCGCGGGCCTCGCCAATGCACTGCCAAGGGAATCGGTCGATCTTTTCGACTACGGCGTCGCCGGGAAATCGGCGGAAGCGTTCGAGCTTTATCGCTGGTTCCTGCCGCTGCTTCGGCTCGATACCGTCCCGAAATTCGTACAGCTCATCAAACACGTGCAAGAAGAACTCGGCATTGGCAATGCCGACGTGCGCGCGCCGAAACTGAGATTGACGGGAACGGAGTTGCAGGCAACAAAGGATTTAGTTCGCCATGCGATCTCACACCGGCCGAAGCGCGCCAGCACCGAACTTAACCTCCATCACACAGCGCGATAGAACAGGGGCCTCATGAGATTTTCAGGAAAATCATTGATCGGATTTCGCGAAGGCTCGGGTAACGGTGATTCATTCTCTGCGTGGAATCCAGCGACAGGGCAAAAGATAGAGCCGACGTTCTACTCGGCGACACCCAAGAAACCGATGATGCAGTAAAACTCGCGGCCGCTGCATTTCCGGCTTACAGCCGCATCTCTCATACTGCGCGCGCTGCATTTTTGCGCCGCATTGCTTCACGCATAGAAGCCATCACGGAAGCGCTGGTCGAACGCGCCCATATCGAAACCGCTCTGCCCAAACCGCGGCTCATTTCCGAGACCGGTCGCACTTGTGGCCAATTGCGACTTTTCGCGAATGTCGTCGAAGAAGGTTCGTGGGTCGGCGCTCGCATCGATCGCGCGGATCCGAATCGCAAACCGCTCGCGAAGCCCGACGTTCGTTCCATGCTCCATCCCATCGGCCCAGTCGTCGTGTTCGGCGCCAGCAATTTTCCGCTCGCATTCTCCGTTGCCGGTGGTGACACTGCGTCCGCGCTTGCAGCGGGAAATCCCGTCATCTTCAAAGCGCACCCGGCGCATCCAGGCACGAGCGAGCTTGTCGCACGCGCAATCATCGAGAGCGTCCGCGAAGAAAATCTGCCGGAGGGAGTGTTCTCGCTGTTGTTCGATTCGGGCAACGCTGTCGGAGCGCAACTCGTGCAGCATCCGCTCGTCAAGGCTGGCGGATTCACGGGTTCAATCGCGGGCGGCCGCGCGCTGATGAACCTCGCGTCGGCGCGACCAGAGCCAATTCCCTTCTATGCGGAGATGGGCAGCACGAACCCAGTGTTTCTGTTGCCTGGCGCGCTCGCGTCTCGCGGCAAAGAAATCGCCGGCCAGCTTCACGGCTCGTTTACGTTGGGCGGCGGACAATTCTGTACGAAGCCGGGTCTGGTTTTCGTGCCGCAATCGAAAGAAGCAACAGAGTTTGCCACCGAATTTCAGAGCAAATCAGGGCAATCGCAGAAGTTCACGTTGCTCACCGGTGGAATTTCGGCAGCGTACCGGCGCGAAACCGAAAATCGCAGAAAGCACGTGGGCGGAGTCGCCGTACTTGCCGAAGGCGAACAGCCAGACCCAGAGCCGGCGTTTCTGGCTGGCGCGATCGTATTTCAGACTGACGCGAAGACGTTCGCCGCGAATCCCGATCTCGCTGCTGAAGTGTTCGGACCCTCCACGCTGCTCATTCAATGCGCGAATCGAGAACAGATCATCGACGCAGCGCAAAATTTGGGCGGCCATTTGACCGCTACGATTCATGGCACCGAGAAGGACCTCGAAGACTTTCGCCGACCTCGTGGAAATTTTGAAAAGCAAAGTCGGGCGGATCCTGTTCAACGGCTATCCCACTGGCGTCGAAGTCAATCACGCGATGGTGCACGGCGGCCCCTACCCGGCGAGCAGCGACAGCCGCACTACCTCCGTCGGGACGATGGCGATTTTGCGTTTTGCGCGGCCTGTCTGCTATCAGGATTTTCCCGATGCCGCGCTTCCAGATGCCTTGAAGAGCGCGAATCCGCACGGAATTTGGCGCATGATCGACGGAGAGTTGACTCGTCAGCCGTTGTAAATCGTGGGCTGATTCTATAGGCTTGGACAGGTTGCGAGTTGATCGCCTGCATCATCGAACGCGTAACGGGCGTGTCTGAGGCATCTGCCTGAAGGTTATGAGAGAAACCAAGAGTCGCTTGAGCGAGAGCCCGAAGCCTGCCGCTACAAGAAAAGCTACACCGATTCCCCGCCAGTCATTAGCTTCCGCCGTTTTAGAACGGCTCCGAGAACAAATTTTGAGCGGCGAATTGCGCGAAGGCGAGCAACTGCGGCAAGACGCGATCGCGGCCGAATTTCAGATCAGTCGAATTCCCGTGCGCGAAGCGTTGAGCCACCTGGCAGCAGAAGGATTGATCAATATCGTCGCGAACCGCGGCGCGGTCGTTTCGGCGCTGTCGCCCGAAGAAATCATGCAGATGTTCGAGACGCGAGCCGTAGTCGAGTGCTACATGTTACGCTGCGCGATTCCGAACATGACGGCGGAGGATTTCGAGAGCGCCGAAAATATTTTGAAAGACTACGAGAAATCGCTCGCGAAGGATTCCGAGATGAAGTCGTGGGGCTCGTGGAATTGGAGTTTCCACTCGGCGCTTTACGCGCGCGCAGATCGCGCCTTTATGCTCGCCTACGCGAAGAACCTGAACATCAATTGCGACCGCTACACCCGTCTGCACCTGGTCTTTACGCGAGAACAACATCGAGCGGGGCAAGCGCATCACGAACTACTCGACGCCTGCAAAACCAAGGATCCCGACATTGCCGCCGCGGCGCTATGGAAGCACATCACGGAAGCGGGCGAGTATCTCCGCGAATTCATTCGCAAACGTCGCGAGCAGCATTAGCTCGCGGCGCAATTCCGCATCCCGAATCAAACTTCTTTTTTAGAGTGCCCTACGATCTAACAGCGGATCGTGTCGCCGCGTCGCACCCTACGCCGATTTCGGATTGACCTTGAAGTAGACCGTATAACGCTGATCCATCACTTGATTTAGCGGAGCCAGATCGACGTTCGTCGATTGACCTGTCGTTTTGAATTTCAGCTTTTCGCCTTTTACAGGTTCGGCCCAATTTACGGAATCGCCGGACGCGTTCTCCTTGATCGCCGCCACCTCAATTGTGTTTTTCTCGTCGGGACCTTCGGGGCCGTAAATCTTATCCGTGGCGAGATTCTGCTTTCCTAAAAGCCCCGCAAGCACAACCGGACCGTACATCGCAGCGCGCACCGTCGAATCATCGGGCGTGGGCGCCGCGTGCAAGCTCATCGGCAGCGATACGGTGATCTTGTCGCCGTCGTGCCATGTCTGATCGACCGTCGCATACGTGCCAGGTTTCGCCGCAATCTGCTGCTTCTTTCCGTTGATCGCGATCGTTGCGCCGTTCGTCGCCCAGTATGGAATTCGAACGCGAATCGGCATCTTTGCCGGCGCCGATGTTTTCACGGTGAGCGTTGTTCCCTCTTCCTCGGGGAATTTTGTTTCCTGCACTACGCCGAATTTCTTCTCGTGCCAGTTGAGCTCTGACGCGATGAAAAGATTCACGTACAACGAATCAGCGTCGTGGTAGTAGATCGTGTCCGCCAGTTTGGCGAACTCCTCAGCGCCCGTGCCAGTACAGCACCAGAACGCTTCGAATCGCGTACCGAATGTTTTATACAAACCAGGAGTCAGCGAGACGTAGTACATCTTCATCCCGTCCTGATCCTGCGTTCCGAGGCGATGATTGAATAGCACGCGCTCGTAGTAGTCCATCGCGGCTGGTTCGCCCGTCCAACCAAAAATGTGGCGGGTGAGCTTCATCATGTTGTAGCTGCAGCAGCATTCTTCCGCAGCCGGCCCGAGCTGATTCGAAAGCTTTCCGGGCTCCTGCCAGCCTTCGCCATTGCTGGTCCCGCCGGTGCAATACGTGTGCTGCGAGACGACTTGGTGCCAAAAATAGTCGGCGATCGTGTGGTAGCGCTCGTCGCCGGTAAGTTCGTAACCGCGTGCGGCGCCGATCACCTTGGGAATATTTGTGTTTGCGTGCAACCTGTTGAGCTCATCGCGCCGCTGCGCAAGCGGATCCAGAAATTTTTTGTGATCGAAGCGATGCGCGAGCTGGACGTATTGTTCCTTGCCTGTGATCGCGTAGAGGTTAAAAAATGACTCACTCATACCGCCGTGCTCTACCATCAGCACTTTTGCCCACTGCTCATCACTGATCGGCTTCTGAAACTGATCGACCCAAGCCGCCATTTTCTCCGCGGTCTCGAGCGCCTGCTGGTTTCCGCAAAGCGTGTACATGTCGAGATGACCGGCGAGGATTTTGTGATACGTGTAAAAGGGCGCCCACACGCGAGTCTTCCGTTCGCGGAGGCGATCGTAAAACTCCGTCGGGTAAGCGCTGAGATAACCATCCTGATTCAGCGCCTTCTGACATTTTGCGAGTTCGGTGACGAGCGCATCTCCCTTTTGCCGAATCTTGTCGTCACCGGTCGCGGAATATTGAAGAGCGCAGGCCGAGAGCATATGACCGCCGGCGAAATGGCCCCGCAATTCGCATTTGGGTTCTTCCCACCCGCCCAGCGGTTGCGCGGACGACGGAATGCCTGCCGTGACACGGAACATGTGGAGCAGTCGATCGTTCGGAAGCGAGTCGAGGAAGGAGTAGTTCGCCTCGGCGGCTTGCTGAAAGTCACCCGGGCGTAGGTGAACATCCGTCAGCGGAAATGGTTGGAGCTTAGACGGAACCTTGTCGGCGACTACGCCTTTTGGTGCGGAGGGCGCATGGGCAAGAGAAGGGAGCAAGCCCTTCGGGACTGATAGAGCGGCGGCGGCCCCAGCACTTTGAGCAAGCCATTTGCGGCGAGAATAGACGTGGGGCATGGTGGCGGAGCCTCCGGCAAATCGTATAAAGTATCCTGATGAGCCAATCTAACTCCGACCGTTTTCCCCTGTCAAGATCGTGTGCGATTTCGGCTCTTCGATCTCGCCCGCCGCAATCTTCAACTCTTGGGTCGCTGCTTCGCCACCGTCATGATTTGCGCCATCGTGTCACTTCGCGGCCTCGGATCGAGTTATGTGGTGCCTAATTTTCGCGGCTTCGGTGGCACATCTCCCTTTAGCATCGTGCCGCTGCGATTTTGCCGCATCATTTGCTCTGCAAGGTTTGTGATTCGGTCGGCGGCGTCTGCGACGTTGAGGCCGCGCGAATGGATATTGGAGATGACGTTTCGATCGGCGTCGCTGTGCCCGGAGCCTGGACGGAACGCCATATAGGCGGAAAGACTGGCCGCGGTCGCGAGGCCCGGGCGCTCGCCGATCAGCAACAGAATGACCTGCGGGGAAAGCAGATCACCGATGTCATTTACGATCCCGACCCTGCAGTGACGCACGACAACTGTCGAGCCAATCGACCATCCCTTAGCGCGAGCAAGTTGCTGAAGCAACGGGAACAAAGCGGGAACCTGTTCCGACACAGCAGCGCCAGACAAGCCGTCTCCAATCACGATTTGAAGGTCAGGAGCTTTCACGCAACGCTGCAAGACCAGTTCCCTGCCGGCATCACTCAGTTTGCGGCCAAGATCGGGGCGCAGAAGATACTGCGACTTGGTCTCGGCTTGGGTCGAAACTTGAAATAGTCCCGAGACGGTGACGAAATCGGCCGGGAAATCTCTCTCCATATCGAATTCAGACCACACCGCATCGACGGCGCGAGCGCGTGCACCACGAAGTTCCAACTCCATCTTTGTGCCGTAGGAAGATCCGCGCTTCACAAAAATGCGCGCGGGTGTCCGCTCTCGAATTTTTCGAACGATCTCGGGCCACGCTCGCGAAGAGTCGAGATCGTGGTCGTCGGTCATGTGTCCCATCAATTCCCCATCAGGCCTGCGCTGGCAGGATGCTTTCCAGCCCTCGCAAAAGCTTCTGCCGATCCCCGCCATCGAGCTGCGCCGGCTCACCGTCTCGATATATGCCCGTCTGCTCCAGCCATCGGACAAATTCCGGTGCAGGGCGCAGGCCGAAAATCTTGCGCGCCGCCAGAGCATCGTGAAAGCTCGTGGACTGATAGTTCAGCATCACGTCGTCGCTGCCTGGAACTCCCATGAAGTAATTGCATCCAGCGGCGGCGAGCAGAAGCATGAGATTGTCGGCCGAATTTTGATCGGCAACCGCGTGATTCGTGTAGCACACGTCGCAACCCATCGGCAGGCCGAGCAATTTCCCCATGAAGTGATCTTCGAGGCCCGCTCGAATAATTTGGCGTTCGTCGTACAAATATTCCGGCCCAATGAATCCAACGACACTATTCACCAGAAATGGATCAAACGCGCGAGCCACTCCGTACGCACGCGCTTCCAGCGTCAACTGATCGACGCCGTGGTGCGCTTCGGCGGAGAGCGCGCTGCCTTGTCCCGTCTCGAAATACATGACGTTGTCGCCGACCCAGGAAACATCGCGTTCACGATGATGCTGCAAAACGCGCGCCTGCCCATCGCGCAGTAAACGAAGATCGACTCCAAAACTCCGATTCGCTGCCTCAGTGCCCGCGACCGACTGAAATAACAGGTCGATGGGCGCTCCTCGTTCAAGACACTCGAGTTGCGTCGTGATATGCGCGAGACAACATGCTTGCGTCGGGATGCCGAGTCCCGTGATCAAGCGATCGAGCGCGGAGAGGATCGCGGCAACGCCCTCGACAGTGTCAGTCGCTGGATTCACACCGATAACTGCGTCGCCGCACCCGTAGAGCAAGCCGTCAAACGCCGCCAGCAGTATTCCCCCGACGTCGTCGGAAGGATGATTCGGCTGCAACCGGATACCCAGCACGCCGCGTTCGCCGAGCGTGTTTCGACAGCGCGTGACATTTCGAATCTTGCTTGCGGCAAGCACCAAGTCTTTGTTGCCCATCAACTTCGCGACAGCCGCCGCCATCTCCGGCGTGATTCCCCACTTGAGTGACTTCAAATCGGCTTCCGTCGTTTCGCTGTCGAGGATGAACTCGCGAAATTCTCCCACACGTCATGCTGCGGACCGGTTGGAACGCAGCCGCGTCATGCGATTCCACAATGAGCCGCGAAACCTCATCGTCTTCCGGCGAAATCACTGGATTCTTCAACAGATCGACGAGGGGCAGATCCGCCAGCGCAATCTTCGCGGCGACGCGTTCCCGTTCGGAGTTCGCAGCGATTCCCGCCAGCTGATCGCCGGACTTTTCTTCATTGGCTTTCGCAAGCAGTTCCGCGAGAGTCGAAAACCGATAATTGATTTTGCATGACTGGTAACCGATGCCGCCATTATGGCCAGCTTCGGCACCGAAGAAAAGAAAGAGTATGCCGGCCCGATCTTCATGATCCGAATCCGAGCGGCGGTCACACTCGGAGTGCAAATCGGAGTCGAATCGCGGCTGTGGATCACGATCGGCTGATCGAAACGGTGGCGTCTACTTCTTTTGCTTGGATGGTGGTTGCGGCGCAACATAACCGCGGCGAGCTTCGACCTTGAGCTGGTCGCGATCGACTTTCACTTTCAATCGATGATAGGCTCCGTCCGCTTTCACGTGGTCGAGCGACATCTCCAACAGGTACACATATTCCGGCGCCTGCGCCAGTTGCTTGAATCCGCCCGCCAAGTCGTTGCTGTTGTGAAAAAACGTTCCGCCGGTTCCGTTCGCAAACTCCGCCATCACATCTTCCGACATATTCATCGTCTCGCCGTGATAGTACGCAGCCTCTCCGGACATCAGGTCGCGCGCCGAGGCGCCGCCGCGCTGGCTCGCATCAAGGTTCGTCGTGTACAGCCCACGCGCGTCCAAAGCGCTGATCGTCACATTCGCACGCGCCGCCAAATCGAGCACTTCCGATTTTTCGCGCGTAGCGTTCGGCGTAACCGCCAAAAATCCGGGCGACACAAGAATCACCGTATGCTGCTGTCCCGGCAATTTCCCCATTCTGCGTACGAATTCCTTCACACTCGATAGCGTTACGGCCACGTCGCGGTCGTTAATCTCCAACACTTGTGCCGAAGCGGTTCGGACCATTCTCGCCGCCTCATCCTCACCCACAGTCAGTCCGCCCATCTGACCGTTGTTCCCGCTCATGGAACTCTCGGAACCTCCGGCGTGCGCACAGGTCGTGTAAGCTTCCTTCGCAGCGTCCATCGCCTGCATGTTGTGGTGGTTCACAATCAAATCCGCCTGAAACACATCGATGGGCGGGCACGCGCGCGGGTCGCTGTGATAGAGAGAATGAGGCGAGATTTTCTCCACCGCG
The DNA here is from genome assembly GCA_963785605.1 of uncultured Acidobacteriota bacterium. GTDB lineage: Bacteria > Acidobacteriota > Terriglobia > Acidiferrales > UBA7541 > Acidiferrum. The sequence goes on from CAWAWE010000004.1 coordinate 87,554, forward strand.
CCTTCCAGCACGGCGTGATCGCGCGTCAGCCCGCTGCTCGTGCCCGAAGTGGTGACCACCGCGGCCATATCGGCATCTCCGACCGTCTGACTCAGTATTTTCGTCGCGACAATCTTGATTCGCAAAAGCTCTGCCGGCTCAAAGTGCATATCGTCGAACAGAAACGCAATGAAGCGTTGCGGCATCCGCGGCGCCGTGTCCAAAATTGTGATGGACGGAGGAGGCGCGACCGTCTGTGTTCCATTTTCAGTTTTCGCCGCCTGCGTTTCGCCGCTTGCGCGCTTCTGCACCGTGAATCCGACAATCGCTCGCGCCTTGTCTTGATCGAACAGCGCGAAATCTTTTTGCGTGAGATCGCCGATGGCCACACCGTGCGCATCGCGCACCACCACCGGCACCAACACCGAATTCACGCCGACCTGAATCTTGTACTCCCCGCTTTGCGAAGCAGCCCTCGCGTCACTTCCGCCCTGCCGCGCCGACGACGGATTGTCCTGCCCCACGGCGAGCCGCGCCGAGACACACAAACACACCACAGCACCCCAAATCACTATCTTCGGCTTAAGCGTTCGAAAACCGTTCATAGGCCCACAAATGGTCAGCGTAGGTCACCGGGCCGTTTGGCGCAAGCCGCACGCAACACTCGAAGTGCACAATCAGAATCCCTTCAAAACGGATAGTGTTGCGCCTTCGTCGCGATCGTAATCCAACGAAGATCCGTGAACTCGGCGATCGCCGCCCTTCCTCCAAACCGCCCAAAGCCACTTGCCTTCGTCCCGCCAAACGGCATCTGCGCTTCATCAGCCACAGTAGGTCCGTTGATATGACACATTCCGGAATTCACTCGCATCGCAACGTCGAGCGCACGATTGATGTTCTGACTGAACACCGCAGCCGATAGCCCATACTCCGTGTCGTTTGCAACGCGAACCGCCTCGTCATCACCATCGACGCGTATCACCGCTGCGATCGGCCCAAATGATTCCTCCGCGTACACCTTCATCTTCGCAGTCACGTGATCGATCACTACGGCAGTTGAAATTGAGCCGTTGATTTCGGCAGCCACGACGATCTTCGCGCCCTGTGCCGCCGCATCATCCGTCAAGTAGCGCACACGTTCGGCCGCATCGCTGCTCACGAGCGAACCAAGGATCGGCTGCCCCGCTTTCGGGTCTCCCACGGACAACGATCGCGCCCGCGACGCAAGCTTCTCGACAAAAACATCCGCGACCTTCCGATCCACGATGATCCGTTCGGTTGACATGCAAATCTGCCCTTGGTTCGCGTATGCGCCAAAGACCGCCGCGTTCACGGCATCATCGATGTCCGCGTCATCCAGAACGACAAGTGGAGCCTTTCCCCCAAGCTCAGAGTAGCGCAGGCTTCAGGTGCAACCCGCACAGTTCCCCGATCCTCCGCCCGACCTTTGTCGACCCCGTGAAATTAACCCGCCGAACGGCGGGATGTTTAATCAGCCGCTCGACAATAGGCGGCGCCGAAGCCAAATCATTCGTGATGAGATTTACAAATCCCGCAGGCCCGCCTGATTCTTCCAACGTCTCGACAATCAGACTGTGCGTCGCCGGACACATTTCCGACGCCTTGAGAATGACCGTATTCCCGCACGCCAGCGGCGTCGCAAGAGCCCGCACACCCAGAATCACCGGCGCGTTCCACGGCGCAATGCCCAGCGCAACTCCCGCAGGCCGCCGGACCGCCATCGCCAGCACGCCCGCCTTGTCCGAAGGAATAACCTCTCCCGCCACGTGCGTCGTCAAAGCCGCCGCCTCACGCAGCATATTCGCCGCCAGCGCCACATTGAATTGCCCCCACCCCAGCGTCGCCCCAGTCTCCGCCGTAACAATCTCCGCAAACCGACCCGCCTTCCCCATCAGCAAATCAGCCGCCTTGTTAAGCACCGCCCGCCGCGCCCCCGGCCCCATCTCCGACCAATGCCCAAACGCCCCCGCAGCCGCCTCCGCCGCGGCATCCGCATCTTCAACAGTCGCCGCCGCCGCCCGCGTCACAACCTCTCCCGAGATCGGATTCCGCCGTTCAACCCAAGCCCCGTCCGACGCCCGCTGCACTTTGCCGCCAACCCGCAGCCCCACCGAAATGGGTAGTTCCATCGCAACCTCCACAGGATTCAATTGCCCGGGCATGGCTTTAGTGCAGACGCGTCCGTATCGACAAACGCCCGGCGAGTCTCGGCGACCGGATGCTACGTCATTGCCCGATCAAAGGGAAAGTGCTGCCGGTCGAACATGCCAACTACATTTCCAGAAATTTGGATCTTGACAGTAGTCTTCATTACTCCTACATTGTGACATTAATGGCTCTCCGAATCGTCGCATGAACTGTGTGAAAAGAAAGACGACTGTGAAGTTGAGGTATGACAAAACACGATGACTTCCCCGAAAACAAACAGACCAACGGTGTTCGGTCTCACTCTCATATTGTCTTGCCTGATTTCCACCTCTGCCCTGGCCGCCGGCCCTAAGAGTCAGCTCATCGTGCGCGAGTTGCGTTCGGAGGCGATTGCGCACAACAAGGTTGGTGTTGATCCACAGAGGCACTTCTTGGTTTACCTCCCTGCGGACTACGACGAGTCCTCGCCGCAGCGGTACCCGGTGATCTATTTCCTTCCGAATCCGTTTCAAGATGACTATCGCTTCGATTTCGATCATCACGACGCGCAAAATCTTTTCGATCGGGCAGTTGCGGCTGGCGTGATCGAGAAATTCATTCTCGTGACCGTCGATATGAGAACGCCGCTGGGAACTTCGTGGAACGCAAACTCCTCCGTTACCGGCAATTGGGAAGACTTCATGGTTCAGGAGCTCGTACCGTACATTGACGCGAATTTCAGGACTCTGGGCAGCAGAGATTCACGCGGCATCGCCGGAATCTTCATCGGAGGTTACGGCGCCATCCGCTTCGGCATGCGCCACCCCGATGTCTTTGGCTCAGTCTACGCGATGCATCCCGTCGGCACGGGCACGGGCGTAAGCGTCAGCATGACGCTGCCCAAGTGGGACATCCTGACGGATGCGAAATCGATGGACGACGTGAAGAAAGACGGTCGCACGCAAATCTTCACCACAATGTTTCAGGCGTTTTTGCCCAACCCAGACAAGCCGCCGCTCTACATCGATCTGCTCGCGCGTCAGCAAGGCGACCAGTTGCTGATCGACAGCAAACTGATGGACCGCTTTCGCAACAACTTCTATCTCGAGACGATGATTCCGCAATATGCCGACAACTTGAAATCGCTGCGAGGTTTCAAGTTCGACTGGTCTCGGCTCGACGGCAATTACGATCATATCTGGGCGAACCAGAACTTCACGCGCAAATTAAATGAGTTCGGAATTCCGCACGAAGCCGAAGAGTACAACGGCCTGTCCGCCGATTCCAATTGGGGCTTCGACGGCCGCGTTTATACCGAGGTGCTTCCCTTCTTCCAAAAGCACCTGGTGTATTCCGACGCGAAGTAACCATCGCAGAAAATAGTTCCTGCGCGCTTCTTCACATTTCTGAGCTTGCACGCAACGCGCGGATGGATTACAAACGTGGCCGATTTCCTGCGAGGAAAAATGATAGCTTCCACGTTTCGCAGTTTCGTTTTTGCGGCTTGTTGTGCTGCTGCTTTTGCTTTTTGCGGAAATGTTGCGTGCGCGCAAAACACGCCGGGGGATGTGCCGCCGGTGATTGATGTGCATGTGCATGCGATGGACGATATTCCGGGCGCGGTGCCGATGTGTCCGAATACGGCGAAGTTTACGGCTTCGGATCCGAAAACGAAGGAGGCGCCGTTTGGTTGGGTGCAGGAGGAGTGCACGCCGAAACTTTATCCTGCGGCAAAGGGCGAGTACATGAAAGAGGTGCTCGCTGAAATGGAGCGGTTGAATGTGACGGCGGTTGTGTTTGGCGATCCGAAGAGCGTGCAGAAATGGAAGGATGCCGGCGGAAAGCGCGTGATTCCCGGCACGAGCTTTACGCAGGGAATGCAACCGGGGCCGAACGTTCCGCTCGATGAGCTGCGCAAAGATTTTACGACCGGCGGATTCAAAGTGATGGGCGAAATCGGATTGCAGTACGAGGGAATTTCACCGAGCGACATGAGCGTCGATCAATATTTTGCGCTCGCGGAGGAACTCGATATTCCTGTCGCGGTGCACATGGGCACGGGCGGCTCGGGCCGCGCGAATATTACTGTGCCGAAATTTCGCGGATCGATGGGCAATCCGCTGCTGTTTGAAGAAGTGCTGGCGCGCCATCCGAAATTGCGATTGCAGGTAATGCACGCCGGCTATCCGATGATCGACAACATGCTGACGCTGCTGCAAGCGAACTCGCATGTGTATGTCGATGTCGCCGGATTGATCTGGAGCTATCCGATCAAGGAAGTGAATCACTATATTCAGCGCCTTGTCGAAGCCGGCTTTGAAGATCGCGTGATGTTTGGCACGGATCAATTGATCTGGCCAAAGCTGATGGCGTACTCGATCAGCGTCATTCAGAACGCCGAATATCTTACGCCGGAAGAGAAGCGCGACATTTTGTACAACAACGCCGCGCGATTTTTGCGGCTCGATGGCGCTGTGTCGAAGTAACTCGGTCGGTCAACAAAGCCTCGCGCATTCTTTGGATCGCAGTTCAGACTGCGACTGACTCCTCTTAACAATCAGCTTTCGGCTTCGGCGGTGCGGATTGAGGAAGGGGCGCCGTGGTGTTTGCGCTTCCATTCGTGGTCGTGGCGCAGGCGGGACTGGTGTTTTTTGACTTGGGACTCGAGTTCGGAGAAGGCTTTTTTGCAGGCGGCGCGCACTTTTGCGGCGGTCGCGGTGGCGTGGATGGTTCCGGTGGGGAGCGACAAATTCAGCGAAAAAGTGTGATCCTGAGTGTGCTGGCTTTGCGAGAAGACGCCGTGAAGCATGACGAGATCGGGTTCGTAACACTTGAGCAGCCGGTTTAATTTTTCAACGGCGTGCGCAGTGTCGGCCTCGACTTTGGGATCGGCGTGCTTGTGGCTGATCGAAAGGTTCATGCATGCACCTGTGGGATGAATTTGCGTCGGGAAGGGTGGCGCAGGATTCGGCGTGTCGTTGCGAGGCGGGAGCGTTGCGAAGAATTGTGGACCCGTATCGCCGCGAAGTAAGAGCACGCCGCATTGATGGCTTAGGATAGCGCCGCGGCTTGCGGGCGGCAATCGTACTTCGGGTGCAAATTGTCGTGTTGGTGCTGTCAAGGCGCGGAAGCGAGTGGCGGCGGTTGGGCGTGCGTCGGTGAGGGATCGCAAAAACTGCCGGCGGGACGCCGGCGCTACCAAGGCAGAAGCAAAACGGACTACGAGTTTCGATTGGAAAAAATACAGACAAATTCGTTGATTACGCCGGGAGTGCGCACGGAGGTGCGCGTTGGGCCGGCGGGGTGGTCGTACACGGACTGGGCGGGATATGTGTATCCGGCGCGGCGGGCAAAAGGGTTTCACGAAGCGACGTATTTGGCGCAGTTTTTCGACACGATCGAGATCAATACTTCGTTTTACGGGCCGATGCGGGCGGATCACGCGAAGTTGTGGCTGGAGCGTGTGTCGGCAAATCCGCGATTTTTGTTCACGGCGAAATTGTGGCAGAAGTTCACGCACGAACCGGTTTCGACGCGCGAGGATGAGCGGGTGGTGCGCGAGGGATTCGATGTGTTGCGCGCCGCAGGGAAACTGGGAGCGGTGCTGGCGCAGTTCCCTTTTTCGTTTCATCGCACTGCGGAAAATATGGTCGGGCTGACGGTGCTGCTGCAACGGTTCGCGGATTATCCGCTGGCGGTGGAATTGCGGCATGCGTCGTGGAACGCGCCGGAGACGTTTGCGCTGTTGCGCGAGCACAACGCGGCGTTTTGCAACATCGATCAGCCGATTATTGGGAGATCGATCGAGCCGCGGGATTTTCCGATTGGCGCTTGCCGGAGTGAAGGCAGCGGAAGAATCCAACGCGGAGGCGCAGAGAGCGCGGAGGTTCGCGGAGAAAGTGATGCAGCGGGCGGAGGGGGCGAATCGCGTACTGAAGAGGAATTCGATCCGGGGTTGCCGGCGGAGGCTCGGGCGGCCGCTGGGGATTTGACGGTTGCGCCGATTGGGTACATTCGGTTGCACGGGCGGCGGTACGACACGTGGTTTAGTGACGATCCGGCGATGCCTGCGTTTGAGCGGTACAACTATTTGTACTCGGCGGAGGAATTGGCGCCGTGGGCTGGGCGAATCAAGAACGAGAGTGCGCAAGCGAAGAAAGTTTTTGCGGTGACGAACAATCATTACCTGGGCAAGGGTGTGGTAAATGCGCTGCAGTTGCTCAGCCTGCTGAAGGGGGCGAAGGTGAACGTGCCCGATCCGCTGCGGGTGAAGTATCCGGAGCTGGAGAAGATCGCCGATATGCCGCCGGAGAGGCCGACGCTGTTTCCGATGGGGTGAAAATGAGCCTTGGCGGAGCCAGCGGAGGGAGACGATTCCCGAAATGGGACGAAGAGGGGTATACCCCCTATGTTTTCCAAAGTGTGCGCAAGTGGTTTCTTTTGTTTGACTTGCGAAGCGCCGGGAAACAAGTGTGCGCAAGCCGCTGAAAATACGGGATTTGCGGGAGGACGTTTTCGAAGGGGTGAGGGCTTCATCTAGTACGGTAACGCAAAAGTAACGATTTGTCAAGGTGTGTTTACCCTCCAGGTAATTCGAATGAGGTGGGGGCGGGTTCGGTCGCGTCTCGCTTCGCGGGTCACTTGACCTCAGGCTGAACGACTCGATTGCGTTTCGACGGAAACATCCCGTCAGTCACCGGTTTGTCTGTCTGTCACCGGTTTGTCCGTCTGTCACCGGTTTGTCACCCAAGATTAACGACGCAATTGGATTTCGAGGGAATTGTTGTTGGCGAAGATGCGGCTGTCTCATCGGGTTGCGGATTGGTTCGATTAAGCCACGGTCCCTCCACTGCGCGAGCCGACGCGTTCACAAGAAGTGAACGCGAAGAAAAGGCGTCGGCTCGCTGCGGTCGGGATGACAAGTTTTCCCGCGGGGACGCAACCACTTAAACGGCGGCGTTGTTTGGGCGTTCGGCATTGGGGACTTAGGGTGTTTGACTCTGAGCACTGAGTCAGTGTGTTTGGCTTTGGGCGTTTGATTCGGGGAAGCGGTTCACATGACAGGTATCCAAAGTTGTGGAGCGGCGGATTTGAATTTTTCGGGCGTGAAGGAGGGAGGGTTCGGAAATTTCCGTGGCAGGATGTGTGGCGATGAGTCGCAGCTGGCCGGCTTGTGGAGGAGGTCTCGCACTATGAACTGGGGCGATGCCGAGGCGGTGTTTTGGGACGTGGATACGCAAGTCGATTTTCTCCACCCGACGGGCGCGCTGTACCTGAAAAATGCCGAAGCGATCCTGCCGAATCTGAAGGCGCTGACTACGTTCGCGTTACGAAAAGGGATTCCTGTTGTGGCATCGGTTTGTGCGCACGAGCATAACGACTCTGAGTTTGAAGAGTTTGGCGCCCACTGCATTGCCGGAACAGCGGGACAGAAGAAAATCGCTGAGACGCAAGTGGCGGACTGTTGGACGATTCCAACGCATCGCATCGACTTCGCGGGAGAGCGGCGGGCTGTGAAGCAGTTGGTGGTGGAAAAACGAGATTTTTGCGTTTTCACCAATCCGAATACCGAATCGGTTCTGGAATGGTTCTCGCGCGGGCCGCAGTTTTTTGTGTATGGCGTGGTGTCGGAAATTTGCGTTTCGGCAGCGGCGATGGGACTGCTGGCTCGAGGATGCAAGGTGAGCATCATCGAAGATGCGATTCATGAGATCGATCGAGGGTGCGCGGATCGAGCGCTGGAGAATTTTCAGAGCAAGGGCGGGACGATTGTCCGGACGAGAGACGTTGTTGACGATACTTCAAACGCCCAGGCTCCGTTACTGGCGATGGCCTAACATCGCGAGCGACTGAAACGGCGACGAATAGAGCATTTCTTCGCAGAAGCTCCTGCCAACTTCCCTCGGAACGAAGAGCCCACCCCTTGCTGACCGCAAAGAGTAGTCCGCAGCGAGGGCGCTCCGCTCGAACTCTCTGAATGTCCTGTAAGCGGATTTTTGCGTTTTGCGATTCAACGAATCGACGAACTGCTCAACCTTTGTCAGTCAGAAATCGTAATGCGTTACGTGCGGCACTATGCGAGGGCGCAGGAGTAAGCCACCGAGCGGGGAGAATTCCATTCCCTATTGAGAAAATTTATCGCCATCGTCAATTTGTCGGCATCGCCTATAATGCTGGCCCTCTGGGTAATTATTTTGCCGGGGGGGGAATTCTGATATCGGCGCGCAGGAAGTTTGTGTTCGTGGCACTCGTGACTGCGCTCGCGCTGTCGAGTGGGGAGGCATTCGCTCAGCAGGCGACAGAGCCGAGCGCTCAAACGGCAGGGGCAAATGGAGCGCCGTTGCAGTTGACGTTGAAGGAGGCGGTGCGGTTGGGGTTGAAGCAAAATCCGCAGAGGGTGATTGCGCGGATATTGGTGGCGGAGAGCGAGCGGGGGCGGCAGATTGCGCGGTCGGCGTTATTGCCGCAGGCGAGTGTGAAGGGGCAAGCGGCGCTGAGTCAGTACAACTTGCAGAGCGTGGAGGCGGGGGCGCGGAGCAGTGCGGGGCCGTATCAATTTATTGAGGCAGGGCCGGCGTTTTCGCAGACGGTGTTGTCGCTGCCGCAGATTCGCGGGTATCAGATTGGCAAAGAGGAAGTGAACGGGGCGCGGGCGGACGAATCGACGCAGCGGGAGAATGTTGTTGCAGCGGTGGTGAGTCAATACTTGTTGGTGCTGCGGGCTTATGCGAATCGGGATGCGGTGCGAGCGCGGGTGGAGCTGGCGCAGAGGCTTTTTGATCAGGCGAATGAGTTATTGAAGACGGGGATCGGGCTGAACATCGATGCGGTGCGGGCGAATGTGGAGCTGCAAAGCGAAAAGCAGAATTTGATCGATGCGGAGACGCAGACGCGGACGACTCGGTATGTTTTGGCGGAGCTGTTGGATTTGCCGCGGGAGCAGGAAGTTGAGGCGACCGATCATCTGGATTTTTACGATTTGCCGGCGATGGAGCGCGAGGCGCTGCTGGATCAGGCGATGAAGCAGAGGCCGGAGGTGAGGTCGCTGAGTTCGGAGAAGCGTGTGGCGCGGCTGACGACCGATGCGAATCGAGAGCAACGGCTGCCGCGGTTGGATTTCGACGGATTTTGGTATTACCAGGGGCGGCATTTCAACGATGGGATTCCGGCGTATACGTATGAATTGTCGCTGGATTTTCCGCTGTTTACCGGAGGACGGATTCGGGCGCAGGAGGCGCGGGCGAAGCTGGAGGAAGATCGGATCGAGCAGACGCGGCGGGCGCTGGAGGCGCGGATCACGCGCGAAGTGAAGACTGCGTTCGATGAATTGACGGCGGCGCGTGTGGCGGTGGATGTGGCGAATCTGGGACTGAAGCTGGCGCAGGATGAAGTGGCGCAGGCGCAGCGGCGGTTTGCGGCGGGAGTGACGACGAACGTCGAGGTGATTACGGCGCAGGATGCGTTGGCGCGGGCGAGCGACCAGCAGATCGGTGCGTTGTATCGATTCAATGTGTCGCGGGCGGATTTGGCGCGGGCCACGGGGGAGATTGAGGCGATGTATTCGAAGTAGGGGAAGCTGCGGAGCGAGATCTTTGTGAATGCGATGAGAAAAAAATGAGTTCGATACCGAGCACACCATCGACGAATGCTACGACGACGTCCGCTCCAGCGGCCGCGATTACGCCGGAGGTGTCTTTGTGGGAGTCGCTGCGGGAGGGGTTTCGTGCGATGGGGGCGGTTGCGAAGCTGACGATTGTTGGGCTGGTGATTCTTGCGCTGATCGGGCTGTATTTTTATTCGGGGCGCGTGACTACGGATGATGCGCAGGTGGATGCGCATATTACGACGGTGGCGCCGCAGGTGCCGGGGTATGTAGTGCAGTTGGCGATCAACGACAACACTCCGGTGAATGAAGGAGATTTGTTGTTGCAGATCGATCCGCGGACGTATCAGGCGGAGGTGGAGCAGGCGAAGGCGATGCTGGCGGTGGCGGAAGCGCAGGCGAGTTCGGCGAAATTGCAGATTCGGCTGACGCGCGAGACGACGGTGAATGGAACGAGCGGGGCGACGGCGCAGACCAAGTCGGATGAGGCGGACTTTGCCGGCTCGCAGGCGGTGCTGGAACAATCGGCGACGGCGAATTTGAAATTGGCGGAAGCGAACGTGGCGGCGAAGACGGCGACGAACGAACGGGCGCAGAGCGACAAGGAGCGGTATACGCCGCTGCTGGGGACGGGCGACGTTTCGAAATTTCAGTATGACTCGGTGGAAGCGGCGGCGCGGGTGGCGAAGAGCGAACTGGATGCGGCGGAGCAGCAGCTAGCGGCGGCGCAACAGTCGGTGGCGATTGCGCGTTCGAATACGCGGTCGGCGGAGGCGCGGATGAATCGGTCGCAGTCGGCGTTTCTGGAGACGAAGGCGCGGGAGCAGCAGATACCGATCAGCGAGGCGACATATAAGTCGGCGCTGGCGGCGGTGGAGCATGCGAAGGCGGTGCTGCAACAGGCGGAGTTGAATCTGGCGTACACGCACATGACGGCGCCGATCACGGGGCAGGTGACGCAGAAGTCGGTGGATATTGGGCAGTATGTGTCGCCGGGGCAATTGCTGTGCACGATTGTGCCACTGGATAAGGTGTATGTGACGGCGAATTTTAAAGAGACGCAGATGGAGCGGGTGCGGCCGGGGCTGAAGGCGCGGCTGCATGTGGATACGTACAGCGAATCGTTTGAGGGAGTGGTGGATTCGATTGCGGGGGCGACGGGGTCGCGGCAGGCGTTGCTGCCGCCACAGAATGCTACGGGGAATTTTATCAAGGTGGTGCAGCGGATACCGGTGAAGATTTTGGTGAAGCAGACGCGGGATTCGCAGTTGGTGTTGAGGCCGGGGATGAATGTGGAGGCGACGATTTATACGCGGTGAGTTTTTGGGGGTGGGTGAGCTCGTGAGCATGTGAGCGGGGAACCCGGCGGCGTTTGCGTCATCGAGTTCTGTTGGGTGGGAATCAAAGAAGGTAGCGAACGGCTGAGTTGGTGCGATCGGAGCAGAAAAGCCGCACCCTCCTTCAACCAGGAGGGTGCGGCACCCTGGATGGTATTGCGTGGGGGAGTGAACGTCGAAGCGGTGAGTTACACGCGATGATTAAAATGACGACATGTTCGAAGTTGCGTTGGGCTCGCACTGTGAGACGCGTCGGATGAGTTATTTGGGCAGCGCTACGCCGGAGATGTTGGAGACGTGGGAGCGCGCCGAAAATCAGTACATCAGCGAGTCGCTGAGTTCCCTTTCGCACCGGCGGCGGATGATTATTATGCTGAGCGTGGGGCTGGTGACCGCGATCGAGATTTCGAATCGATTGTCGGTGAATGTGATCCTTCCTGATTTGCAAGGGAATGTTGCTGCGGATTCCGATCAAGTGAGCTGGGTGGTGACGCTCTACAATTTGGGATTTTTGTGTTCGATGGCGCTGTCGGCGTGGATGACGCGTGTACTGGGAGCGCGGAGACATCTGCTGGGGTGCATCGCGCTGTATTCGGTGGGGGCGCTGGGATGTTTTCTCAGCGCGCATAGCCTTACGTCGCTGCTAGTGGCGCGGTTGATTATGGGATTTGGCGGCGGGGCGTTTCTGGTGCGGACGGTGATCCTGGCGGGGCTGATGTTTCCCGGCAAGGCGCGTGTTGCGGCAGTGAGCTGGCTTTATGCGGTGTTGTTTTTTTTCATGGTGACGTATCCGATCGCGATCGGATGGATCGCGGATCAGATTCATTGGAATTATTCGTTCCTGCTGGATTTCCCTTTTCTCGCGCTGGGGGCGTACCTCGTGTGGAAATTTATTCCGCGCGGGCACCTGTTTAAGAGGAGAGAGGAAGGAAGGGTTGATGTTAAGGGGGCGATCATCATGGTCGCCGGGCTGTGTTGCCTGCAGGTGGCGATCAGCCGAGGAGAACGAGACGAGTGGTTTGATTCGACGTGGATTGGGGTGGCGCTCATCGCGTCGATACTTTTGCTGATGTTATTTTTGTGGTGGGAGACGCGGACGGGGAACCAATCGCCGGTGTTTCATCTGCGGATGCTCTGGAGACAGGCGGCGATTCGGGCCTCATTTGGCGTGGTGCTGATTATCGGGGCGATTTTGGGCGCTGGGCTTTTTGTGCTGCCCCAGTATTTGCGAACGGTGCAGGATTTTAGTTCGACGCAAACGGGATTTTTCATCTCGGCGTTCACGGCGGGATTGGGATCGGGAGATTTAATCGCACTATGGGTGCTGTTGCCGCGGCTGGGCGGGCCGAAGACTGTGGCGATCGGGCTGGGCGCGATGCTGGTGACGTTTGCGACGTTTGTTTACATCTGGACGCCTACGACGCCGACGCACCTGCTGATGGGATTTATATTTTTGCAGGGGTTTTCGCTGGCGCCGGGACTGCTGGGAGCGGCAAACATCAGTACGGCGAATGCGTTGCCGGCGGATTTGAATGATGTATCGACGATGTTTTTCTTTGTGCGGCAATTGGGGAATACGTTTGGTGTGACGGCGGCGACGGTGATGTTTGACCGGCGGATGACGTTTCATTCGTCGAGGCTGCTGGATGTGGCGAACCGGATTGATCCGATTGTGACGTCCACGTTGTCGAGCTATTCGAACTTGATACACCGGAATGGCGGGCCGGGGAGTGTGCCGGGGTTTGGGGCGTTGCAAATATTTCAGAACAATGTGGTGGTGCAGAGCAGGTTGCTGTCGTTTATCGATATTTATCTGGGGCTGGCGGTTTTGGGTGCGGCGGGGTTGATTTTGCTGGTGGTGGCGCGCGTGAGGTATACGCGGGGGCCGCATTGTTTTCATATTTGGTGAAGGGCGGGGAGCGATGGGGTGGTGGGGGTTGTCGTTGTGGTGTGGGTAGGGTGGAGTTTAAACCCCTCGATCTGGGAAGCGATCGCGGGTACAGGGTGGCGTTAATCGGCGTGAGTTGGCGGTTTGGTTTTGGGCGGGGTTGAGTCTAAACCCGCACCCTTTTAGACCCAAAAGGATGCGGCACCCAAAGGCCGTTTATTTTTGGATTTCCTGCCTGGGTTGTGAAACTTTGGCGAAATAAGTTCGTCATCATAAGTACAACGTTGTGGAGGTGTGCTTATGTTTGAACTTTGGCGGGATATTCGGTACGGGGTGCGGCTGCTGTGGAAGAGCCCGGGGTTTACGGCGGTTTCGTTGATTGCGCTGGCGCTGGGGATTGGGGCGACGACGGCGATCTTCAGTTTGCTGTATGCGGTGCTGCTGGCGCCGCTGCCGTATGCGGGTGGCGACCGGATCATGATGGTGTGGTCGCAGCAGAAGGGTGAGCACCGGAACGTTTCGCCGGCGGATTATCTGGATTGGAAGAAGCAGAGCAAGGTGTTTGAGTCGGTGAATGCTTGGACGGGGGATAGCTTCACGATATCGACGCCGGATTGGACCGAGGAGGTGCAGGCTAGCCAGGTGGCGCCGGGATTTTTCGATTTGTTGTTTGGGGAGAATGTGACGCTGGGAAGGCATTTCGTTGCGGATGATGCGCTGCCGGGGAATGAGCACGTGGTCATCCTGAACAACAAGTTTTGGCGTGACCGCTTTGGAAGCGATCCGAAGATTGTGGGGACGAAGCTGCGGATGAGCGGCGAGCTGTACACGGTACTGGGAGTGGCGGCGCCGAGCGCGTCGGACCAGGGCGAGTCGAAGATGAATGTTCCGCTGGTGTTTAAGGGGAATGAGGCAGAGAACCGCGACGCGCATTATTTGTTGGTGATGGGCAGGCTGAAACAAGGGGTGACGGTGGAAGCGGCGAACGCGGAGATGAATGTCATCGCGAAGCAGCTGGCGCAAAGTTATCCGAAGACGAACCAAGATGTGACGGTAAGCGTGGAGCCGCTGAAGGACGATTTTCTGCCGAAGGAGACGAAGATCGGGCTCTGGCTAATGATGGGGGCGGTCGGGTTTGTGTTGCTGATTGCGTGCGTGAATATTGCGAATTTGCTGCTGGCGTGGGGGACGGCGCGGTCCAGGGAGATCGCGGTGAGGGCGGCGCAGGGCGCGTCGCGGATGAGGATATTTCGGCAGTTTTTGATCGAGAGTTTGTCGCTGGCGGTGATTGGCGGGGCATTAGGGACGCTGCTGGCGATAGGGATTCTCGGAGTGGTAATGGGGCTGATGCCAAGGAATCAGCTGGGGATTCCGTATGAGGCGGATCCGCATCTGAATGTGCCGGTTCTGTTGTTTACGCTGGGAGCGACGCTGCTGAGCGGAGTGCTGTTTGGGTGTTTTCCGGCGTGGCACGCGGCGCGACAGAATATCAGCGACATGTTGAAGGAGGGCGGCCGGTCGTCGGGCGGGAGAGGAGGAAACCGGCTGCGGAAGGCGCTGGTGGTGGCAGAGTTTGCGCTGGCGCTGATATTGGTGGCGGGTGCGGGACTGATCTTGAGGAGTTTCTGGAACGTGACGCAAGTGGATATGGGAATTCGAAAGGATCATGTGCTGACGTTTACGGTGCCGATCCAGCATGAGAGGACGGCGACGTCGGCGCAGATTCGGGAGGTTTATAAGGAATTGCAGGAGAGGATTGGAGCGGTGCCGGGGGTGTCGAGCGTGGCGATGGCGCTGGGACTGCCGAAAATGGGAGCGCCACACCTGCATTTCACGATTGTGGGTCAGCCGTCGGAGCCGGAAATCGATAAGCAGCCGCAGACGATATTCATGCCGGTGACGCCGGGGTATTACCCGACGTACGGAATCCGGCTGATAAAGGGGCGGTTTCTGGATGGCAGGGACCTGGCGGGGGCTCCGCGAGTGGCGATGGTGAGCGAGAGCTTCGCTCGACAATATCTGCCGGGCGTGGATCCGCTGACGCAACGGGTGAAGATTGTGCAAATCGTGCCGGAGAAGAGGCCACCGTTTGGTGATCCGGTGGAATGGCAGGTCGTCGGAGTTTTTCGCGACGTGCAGTTCGACAGTCATCCGGCGGGGAGTTCGGCAGAGGTGGACGTGCCGTTTGATCAGAGCCCGTGGCCACAGACGGTGATCGGGGTTCGAACGAGCGGGGAGCCGAGCGCGATTGCGACGAGTGTTGCGGCGGCGGTGCGGTCGGTGAATCCGGAGTATCCGATGACGCAGGTGCGGACGATGGATCAGGTGGTGAGCGAATCGCTGGTGACGGACCGGTTTACGCTGCTGGTGTTTGGGAGTTTTGGAGGGCTGGCGCTGGTGCTGGCGGCGATCGGGATTTATGGGGTGATGACGTTTTCGGTGGCGCAGCGGAATCATGAGATGGGGATTCGGATTGCATTGGGGGCTGGTGCGAAAGAGGTGATGAGGCTGGTTGTGGGCGAAGGGATGTGGGCGGCGTTGCTGGGGATGGCAATCGGGATCCCAGGGGTGTATTTAGTGGGGAAGACGCTGAAGACGATGCTTTATAACGTGGGGGCGATGGACGTGGGCGCGCTCGTTGGGGTCGCGCTGGTGTTGTTAGGGGCGGCGCTGGTGGCGTGTTATTTGCCGGCGCGGCGGGCGACGAGGATTGATCCGTTGGTGGCGTTGCGGCAGGAGTGACGCGGGGGTGTTGTGGGTGGTTGTCTCATCGAATTGCGATGTGCGTCGATCGAGCCGGGGTCCCTCCACTTCGCGAGCCGACACGTTCGCTCGGGAGCGAACGTGAAGAGAAGGCGTCGGCCTGCTCCGGTCGGGATGACACTCGCGGGTAGCGGCGGGTGGTTGTCGTTGTGGTGCGGGTAGGGTTGAGTCTAAACCCGCACCCTCTAAAAGCTGAGGGTGCGGGACCCAATTGCCTCGTGATAATGGGTTCCGATGTCCTGCTCATTCGTGGACTGAGTGGAGATTAGATGTTCCCGCGGCGCTTTGAGGGCGCAGCACGGTAGTACATTTCGATTATTGCTGGTAGTTCCTGCCTGATTAGAATTTCGGCATAGGTGTTCTGGGGTTCTGCGCCAGGGTGCGCGGAATTTCGTTCGAATTCATACATTTATAAGTCTGCCCACCATGCCCGCCACGACAGCGAAATTCGATAGCGATGCAGTTGTTGTGGGCGGGGGCATGGCGGGACGGGCTGCGTGTCTGCATCTGGCGCGGGCGGGGATGAAGGTGATTTGCGTCGAGCCGCGGATGGAGCTGGGGCAGCCGGTGGGCGAGTCGCTGGATTGGTCGTCGCCGGAGTTGCTGAAGGCGCTGGGGCTGCCGATGGAGCGGCTGGTGAGCACATCGGTGGCGACGTGGAAACGGCACGTGACGCTGAAGATGCCGAGCGGGGAGCCGGAGCACTACGTGCCGATGCCTTGGTTGGCGCGGCAGCCGTTCAATGTGGAGCTGCGGACGATTCATGTAGACCGCACGCGGCTGGATCGAGAGTTGATGGACGCGGTCTTGGGTAGCGGCGTAGAGGTTGTACACGAGAGGGTTGCGGGTATCCAGAGCGAGGGCAAGCGAGTTACTGCGATTCAGACCGAGAGCGGGCGACGGTTGGCGGCGAAGTGGTTCGTGGATGCGTCGGGGCTGGGGACTTCCCTTTTCGGGCGGCATTTTAAGTTGAGCGCGATCGAGAGCGGACCGCCGAAGGTGGCGATGTGGACTTACTTCCATGTGGGCAACGCGATCGAAGGGACGACGTTGTACATGGAGCCGCAGGCGGGCGAGTACCTGGATTGGATTTGGGAGATTCCGGTGCAGCCAGATGTGGTGAGCGTGGGGTATGTGATCAACGGCGCAGGAATGAAGGCGCGGCGCGAGGCGGGAGAGACGGTCGAAGGTATTTTTCGGAGTCAGATGGAAAAGTTTCCACGGTTTAAGGCGCTGCTGGCGGAGAAGGGGCCTGGTGCAGTGAATGTGACTTCGTTTCGGGCGCGGACTTTTGTTGGGACGGCGGGGCCGAACTGGGTGATTGCGGGCGAGGCGGCGTCGATGGTGGATCCGATTACTTCGAATGGCGTGACGGCGGCGTTGCGGCATGCGGCGGAAGGATGCGCGCTGATTGTGAGGAATCGCGAGCGAGGGCGGCTGCCGCTGCTGGCGCGGATTTGCTACGGCATGCGCGTGGTTTACATGGGGAAATTTTTTAACGGCGGGATCGAGAAGCTGGTGTACGAGCCGGCGGTGCGAGGGCGGATCGGGTTACGTCACGCGGGGACGGTCTATATCAGTCCGGCATGGGGGATGAATCTGGTTTATGCGCGGACGAAGCCGCGGGGAGTCTTTACGACGGTGATGTTTGGGTTGTCGCTGCTGTTTTTTCGGGCGGCAACGTGGGTGATGTATTGGGTTTGCAAGCTTTTGCCGCAACGTGCGGAAACTGCGAGTTGTTAGGACTGTTGGACTGCTGAAGCGGAGGAGTGCGGATGTATCTGCTCTCGCGTGGATCGGGCTATCCGGTGCTGTTCATACATGGAATGCCGACGAGCAGTTCGCTTTGGAACGGCGTGATCGAGCGGCTTCACGGGCAGTTCACGTGTTTGGCGGTGGATTTGCCGGGGCTGGGGCGGAGCCCGAAGATTCCGTATTGCGCGAAGCATTTGGAGATGCTTGCGGAGAAGATGGAAGAGATTCGAATCGAGCAGGGATTTGAGAAGTGGCACGTGGTGGGGCATGACGCGGGGTCGGCAGTGGCGATTCACTATGCGCATCGATTTCCGGAGCGAGTGGATCATCTTGCGTTGTTGTCGCCGGCGGTGTTTCCGGAGCTGAAGCCGTTTCCGGTATTTCGATTGTTGCGCGTGCCGGTGTTGGGTGAGCTGATGGCGCCGCTGGTGAGTTTGGTATTTTGGAAGCTGGCGATGAGGATGGCGGTGGAGAAGGCGCGAACGGAATCGCGGGGAGCGATTGATGATTTTCGGGCGCCGTTCGCTGGGATTCGCGGGGCGTGGCGGATGATGTCGGTGTTGCGATTTGGCGATCCGGCGGAAATTTTGGCGGCTGTGCCTGCGATGTTGCCGCAGCTTTCGGCGCCAACTTTGATTTGTCACGGCGCGACGGATCGGGCGATACCAGGTATTTTTGCGAGACGAGCGGCTTCGCTGATACCGAACTCGCGCGTTGTGATTCTGGATTCGGGGCATTATTTGCCGCTGAACCGGCCGGAAGTTTTGGCGCATGAGCTTCGGCAGTTTTTTCAGCAGCCTGCGCTCGTGAGTTGAGTTAGAGCAGTTACCTACCTGTAGCGAGCACCCACTTGCGAGTCAGGAATCCGGAAACAGTCTTGCGATATGTCGAAGTTAGAGGTCGAAGAGGTTCGTTTGAGTCGCGGGATTCGGCGGGGCGTCGGAATTCGGCAGATTGTTGACGCTCGCGGGTGGCACGGAGGGTTCGGGCAGCGGGTCGTGGCCTTTTTGCTTCCAGAGTTGGCGGAATTGATCGATGGTGTGGGGCGAGAAGCCGGAGTAGTGATTGTTGGCGTAGGCGTAGATGATGACGCCGCGATGACGGAGCTTGAAGCAGAAATCGATCCAGCGCATGAGTTGAGGTGTGCGATCGATGACGGGCTTGTCCCATTTGACGGTGATGCCTTCGATCCATTTGCGATCACCGAGCCAGCGGATGTAGGTCCAGCCGGTGGTGATGGGATCGAATTTTCGTTCGAGTTCGTGGGCGAGCGGCATGGTGGATAGATCCTGAAGGACGAGCGCGACTTTGTGGCGACGGAGGACGTCGGCGAAAGTGGCGTCGAGCCATTGTTTGTTGCGGATTTCGACGGCAAACTTTTTGTCGGCGGGGAGTTTGGCGAGGAAGGGTTCGAGGAGATCGAGGAAGTCGCGCTGCGCGGGGAGTTTTATTTTTTCGAAGAACGGGAATTGGAAGACGAGGGGGCCGAGCTTTTCTTTGAGGATGCTTGCGGTGTCGAGAAATTCGGCGAGGTCGGCGTCGGTGTCTTCGAGGAGTTTGTCGTGGGTGATGATGTTGGGGACTTTGAGGGAGAAGAGGAAGCTAGGAGGAGTTTGGTCGTACCACTTTTGAACGGTTTTGGGACTGGGAGTGCCGTAAAAGGTGGAGTCGATTTCTACGGTGTCGAAGCGGGTGGAGTAGAAGGAGAGGCGGTCGGAGGATTTTAGATTTTTGGGGTAGAAGGGGCCTTGCCAGCCGTCGGCGGTGAAGGAGGAGGAGCCGAGATGGATGGGAGGGGGTGAGGGCATGGTCTGAGTGTCGAGTATAACTTTGGAAGCGATGAGTTTGAGCACACCGAGAAATTTTGAGCTGCGGGATGGCGATGAGAGAAGACTTGTTGAGGTTTGATGGGGCTGTGGAGCGGGATCCGCGGATCGAGCGGTGGATGAAGCAGCATCGAGGGGAGTTGGGGGAGCTTGCGCGTGCGTGGTTTGAGGTGATGCGGCGGTGCGGGGATGAGGTGCGGGAGGTGTTGCATGATGGGGCGCCGACAGTGTGTTTGGGAGATGTGGCGTTTGGGTATGTGGATGTGTTTACGGCGCATGTGAATGTGGGATTTTTTCAGGGGGCGGGGCTGCGCGATCCGAAAGGATTATTGGTGGGGAGCGGGAAGCGGATGCGGCATGTGAAAGTGAAGGCGGGAGCGCCGAGCAATGACGCTGCGCTGCGGGCGCTGATTGAGGCGGCTTACGCTGACATTAAGGCGCGGGTGGAGAATGGGTAGAGTGAGGTCGTGATGGTGGTGGAGGGAGTTTTTCGAAGGGCGCGAAGGGGTCGGGCCGGATCACGGCGGATTTTTGGGCGCGGATTAGATTGAGGATGGGCGCCCTGAAGGGACGCCCCTACAGATGCTTTCTGGGTGGGTGTGAGGCGACGGCGCGTTGATGCCTCCCGCAGGAATAAAAACGCCGGCAGGATGCCGGCGCTACCAAGTAGCGAGCGATGAACGCTTGATTGGGTGGGGCGGGGCTGTCATTATTTCGGCGGCGAAGTTCCATGGGCGGAATGGAAATCGCTCTAGTTCCCTACTCTGAAGGCCCGAAGGAAAATTTCTAAATGAACTCCCAGCGAAGAATGTTTTCTAAGCGGACGATGGTGTGTTTGGTGTCGGCGTGCGCGTTGGCGGCGTTGGTGTTGGTGACGCAACGCGGTGCGAATGCGTTTGCGGGCGGCGGCGCGCGGGTTTGGCAGGATGCGAGCGGGCAGGAACCGACGGCGGGGAATACGAAGACGCCGAATGGCGAGAAGCCGAAGGTGATTACGGACGCGCAGATTCCGGATGAAGATGCGGACGAGGGCGAGCTGGAGCCGGCGGCGGTGGATCTGGATCAGTCGGGGACGACGCCGCTGATTCAGGAGCTGTATCAGGCGACGCGGCTGACGAAAGAGAAAGATATTTTGGAGCATTTGGGGAAGGCGCAGCAGTTGATTGCGAGCGGGACCGATCTGAAGGGGACGGATGCGCAGGGGCGAACGGCGCTGCACTGGGCGGTGTTTGGTTCGAGCTACAGCACGAAACCTTCGACGCTGATTAAGTACGAAGAGATTGCGGACGCGCTGGTGGCGGGCGGGATCGACATCAACAAAGAAGATATTTATCAGGACACGGCGCTGGATTATTCGCTGTATGCGCCGACGTTTGAGATTCAGACGCTGTTGATCGAGCACGGGGCGAGCAGCGGATTTTTGGCGGCGTATTTTCAATTTTTCAGCGATCGGGGAGATGGGGCGCCAAAGACGCCGGAGCTTTTGGTTCAGGCTTCGCGGAAGGCGGATCTGGTGCCGGGGCACACGCTGAGTTTGCGGCTGGATGGGCCGGTGTATAGCGACCGATCGCGCACGGGCGATCCGATCACGGCGACGGTGACGTATCCGCTGTGCAAATCGGGCGAGGATATTTCGTGTCCGGACGGGGAGTTGGTGGTGCCGCCGGGCGCGAAAGTGAATGGGACGATTTTATTTGCGACGAAGGCGCCGGATAAATATTCGCGGCCGCGGCTGGTGCTGGATTTTTCGAACATTTTGCATAAAGACGGGACGAAGTCGCCGTTGTATGCGCGCGTGATCGATGTGGACAATGCGCGCGAGACGGTGAGGAACAACGAAATCCTGGGGATTGTTCAGCCGCACGCGGGAAGAAAGCTTAGCTTCGCGATGATTGCGGTCAGCGCGGCGAATCCAATTGCCGGATATACCGTCAAGGGTATTCAGACGGTGTACGGGCTTTCGATTCGACGGGAAATCATGTTTCCTGCGGGAACGGATTTGCAGGTGCAGATTGTGCGGCCGTCGATGTTGCATCAGAAACCGGTGTGGACAGGATGGAAGCCGCTCACTGCGGACGCGGAGTTGACGAAGCTGGCGCAGACGGCGCCGATGCGCACAGCAACTCCGGGAAATGTGCCGTCGGATCCGACGAACTTGATGTTTCTGGGGAGTGAGAGGCAATTGATCGCGGCGTTTGGAGAAGCGGGATGGTTTGAGGCGGACAGCGTGAATGCAAAGTCGGCGCTGAAAGTGGCGCAGGCGACTCTGCGGCAGACGGGATATGGGAGCGCGCCGATGTCCACGCTCACGATTGGTGGGCGGCCACCCGATCTGATGTTCCAGAAGTCGCTGGACACGTTTGCGAAACGGCACCACTTGCGCGTGTGGAAGCTGCAGAAGACGTATCAGGGGCAAGAAGTGTGGGTCGCCGCGGCGACGCACGACATCGCGACGGAGAACAAGAAAGCGGGGACGAAGTGGACGCATCGCATCGATCCGCATGTGGATCGCGAGCGGGAGTGGGTGCAGACGGATTTGTTGTTTGTGGGGACGGGCGTGGCTTACGTGAACATCGAACGGCCGGCGGCACCGAAGAAGCTTGGCAACGCAACCGGGGACACGATCGTGACGGATGGGAAGATTGCGGTGGTGCAGATGGTGAAGGTGAAGGCGGATGTGGTGGCGGCGAGCGGGAACTGAAAAACGAAGTAAAGAGGTGAGGAAGTAAAGAAGTAATGATTGATTCGGAGCCGGCGCTGAGTGTTGCGCCGGCTTTTGTGGATTAGATTTGGATTTTCGGGCGGAGCGGGGGCGGAGGTTTTGTCGATGAGTGTGGAGGATAGCGGCGGGGATTACGCGCTGTTTGCGGCGGATATTGCGGGGACGCTGATATTTGCGATTGAGGGTGCGGTCGCGGCGGTACGCGGTAATCTGGATTTGATGGGGCTGATGGTGTTGGCATTTGCGACGGCGCTGGGGGGCGGGATTATTCGCGATGTGTTGATCGGGGATACGCCGCCGGCTTCGCTGAAGGATTGGCGATATGCGGCGACGGCATTTGCGGGCGCGGCGATGGTTTTCTTTTTGCACCGGCCCGTGGAGCGGCACATGGACGGCGAGATTGTGATTCTGGATGCGGCGGGCTTGGCGTTGTTTGCGATTGTGGGGACGCGGAAGGCGCTGGTGTTTGGGCTGAATCCGCTGGTGGCGGTGTTGTTGGGGACGATCAGCGGAGTTGGCGGCGGGACGATTCGCGATGTGTTGCTGGCCCAGGTGCCGACGGTGTTGCGCGCGGATGTGTATGCGACGGCGGCGCTGGCGGGGGCGATTGTGATGGCGGCGACGTATCGCGCGGGAGTGCCGCGGGTTTGGGCGGGGGCGGTGGGGGGAGTGATTTGCTTTTGTTTGCGGGTGGCGAGCGTTTGGGGGCATTGGAATTTGCCGCGGGTGATGGGGAGATGACGCGGGAGATTTGCGTGGCGCGAAAGTGGCGTTCGAGGCGGTCGCGGGCAGAGAAATCTGGTGAGCGACGGGTGAACGAGTTCCGCGGGTGAACAAACTATGAATTTGAAATCGTGCGGACATGGGGCGCAGCGGTGCTGCGCCCGTACATGAGCTGAGTGGATCGCGCGAGTTGTGGCAAGACGCGGTGAGGGCGGGCTGAAGCCCGCCCCTACAAAACCTGGCTCGTACATTCCTTTTACTTTGGGCAGACACACGGAACGGATAGAGGGGCGAAGCTGCGTTCACCGACGGAGCTTGCCAAACCCAACCACGGCGAGACTCGCGTCAACCGGCGTTGCCGGACGCGGCGGGGTTCCTTCGAAGTTAGCTGGGAAATCTCACGCGCAAATTCAGGATGAGGAGAGATGCGATGCGAAAAATGGGTCTGTTGGTGTTGGCGGTGTGCTTGATGGCGGGAATGTTTGCGATGGGAACGTCGGCGGATGAGTTGGTGTTTATTGCGCCGATGGTGGGTTCGAATCCGGGAGCGACGATTGGGGGCGTGGCGAGTGGTGGGGCGCCGTGGGTTGTGCGGCGTGGGATCGCGGTGCTGACGGATGAGGGGCGGTTGAGCGTGGATGTGCGAGGGTTGGTGCTGCCGAGCGTGAATAATACGGCGGGACCGATCACGGGAGTTGCGGCGAGCGTGGTTTGTGCGAATACGGTCGTGGCGACGAGTGGCGTGGCGAATCTGTCGAGCGCTGGGGATGCGGAGATTCACGCGAAGTTGACAGTGGCACTGCCTTGCGTCGGAGCTGTTGTGCTCGTGCGTGCGGCGGCGGTGAATGGTGCGCCGTTGCCGGCGCCGGCTGCGTTTATTGCGGCGACAGGGTTGGCGGCGGGGCAGGATGATGATCGAAGGATCGAACATGATCGGAACGATGATCACGGGCACGATCGGTAGATTGCTTCGATGGTTTGGTGACCGAGGGGCGCGTCGATGGTGGCGCGCCCTTTTGTTTTGTGGGAGCGAGCGACGGAGGCGGGAACGCGGTAACGGGGGTGCGGGCTTAGGCGAGCGGAGAGCATTGTGGCGATGCTTAACGTAGCGCTGCGCTGACAGATTCAGCCAAGACGCAATGAGGGCGGAGCAAGCCCCGCCCCTACAAGGGAACCGTCGTCGTCGAGTTTGCTCTCAAGAAATTGGCGGCAAAAACTGTCGGGATTATTGCGGTTGCGGGATTTATGTCGTGCGGGCGGAGAGGCGGCGCTTTTCTTTGGCGATCGATTTGGGGTCGATAAGCCATTGGCCGTTGCCGGGGCGGCCGGGTTGTTTTTGTTTTGAGCCGATCAGGCGGCCGAGGCTGAGGAGGCGGCAGATTTCGGCGCTGGTGGTATTCATGGCGACGGCGGTTTGCTGGGCGGTGAGCCAGTTGGTGCGAGGTTTCGACATGGCATGGGTTACTGTAGCGGTAACTATTTTTTGGCGCAATAGTACTCATTAGGATTGTTTCATCTTTAGGTTAGATTCGAACTGGCGTCATGGCCGTTGCTTACGTTTAGAAACCTGCTTCGACAATTCGGCTATAACCGTTCAAAGGCAGAAACAAACAGTTCAAGAAAGGCGCTGCGGCTGCGCGTTTGGGGTGCAGCAATGCTGCGCCCGCACAACAACCAAGCCACGCGTGCGATGGTGCCGAACGGATCGAGGGCGGAGCTGAAGCCCGCCCCTACAAAACCTGGCTCGCCAACCAAATAGGCCGCCACAATCGGCGGTGCGACGGCAGCGCGGTTAACGAGGGACTCGGAACGCCTGATGGTAAGGAGTGGGGGCGGGCGAGATTTGGTACAGAGGGTGAAGTGATACTTTGGGGGTACGTGTTTACTTTTTGAAGAGGTTTTCGAAGGCTTGGCGGGCGTCGTTGTGACGCGGAGGGGCGGGCGGCAGGCTACCGCCACGGCACCAGCGACGGCCGGAGTTTTCTGGGCGTAGGACGTGGGGGCGGTATCTTTTTCCACGGTGGTGCGGAATTCGTAGAATTTGCATTCGTTGCGGGCGTCTTTGGGAGTGATGCGTTCGGGGATGTGCTGCGTGCACTCGAACTGGGCGGCGGAATCGAAGAAGCGGCACTGCTTGCAACAGTGGAGCTCGAGAGCCGCACTTGGGGCATTTGCCGTTGGGATCGAAGCCGGAGTTTAAAACGGTGCCGCAATTGGAGCAGCGAGCGCGGGTGACGGTGCCGACCATGCGCGGGGTGCGCGGGCCGAATTGATCGGCGTTGCGCGGGCCGCCGGATGGCGGCTTGCGGTCGTGATGATGGCCGTTGCCGTTGCGGTTTTTATCTTTCTTTTCGTCACGTTCGGCATCGCGGTAGCCGCGATGACTGTATTTGCGATCCACTTGAACTACCTCCGTCCGTCAGACCTGGCGGACCGAAACAAGATGCAGAAAACCGGCGAGATGCCTGCCAGCATCGGCCACTGAAACGAATTGTAAGTCAGGCAGAAACGAATTTGGTCAAGACAGACTTGACGTCGCGATCACGCTGCTCCGCCACAGAGGGCACCGAGCAAACTGCCGTGCCACGTACGACAACGGTGCGGTACACACTACCCTGGCGCGAAGTCCCTGAAATGGTTCAGGTCGTCGCGGAACGACACAGGATGCTCGGCACTCCAACTTGACTTTTATCCAATCGGAAAACAGCGACCGGATCTTGCGCGGTGAAAGAAGCCGAAACCGGGAAATGCGCCGAAGTCGGCAAAAAACACCGAATTGCTACACTCGACCGCCCTGCGTTATCTTCCCCAGAGGTTACGTTAAAGGATTACCGACGTTCGAGCAGGAGATGGGACACCTATGTTTTTAGTCCTGTGGGAGTTTGAAGTCAAGCCCGGCAACGAAGAACGGTTTGAAAGAGTCTACGGAGCGGGTGGCGACTGGGACTCCCTGTTTCGTCGCGATTCGAACCATGCGGGAACGTATTTGTTCCGAGACATGGCAAAACCGCGGGTGTACCTCACTGCCGACTACTGGGTAACGCAAGCTGCGTACAGAGATTTTTTGCAGCGCGAAGAAGCGGAGTATAAACGCATCGACGCTGAAGCGGAAAGCTTGACTGCGGCCGAGCGCCACGTGGGGTCGTACGAGACGGCCGGTATTGCCCCTGCACAACATTGGACGCCGCGCTGAGCGAATGTGTTTCCTTTTATTTGTTCGCTTGAAGCGAAACTATTGTTCGCTGGAAGCGAGGCTACTTCTTCTTCGCCCAGAGTGAGACCAGACCGTTCGCGCCGAGATCGGGCCGCATAAATTGCTGCGGCTCACCGGCGACGCGGGTCACCGCTTCGGCGGCAAGATAACCGCTGCGGACGGCACCTTCCATCGTTGCGGGCCAACCGGTCGCGGTCCAATCCCCTGCGAGAAAAAGCTTGTTCACGCTGGTTTGTTGCGTTGGACGCCAACGATCGACGCCAGGTTGCGGGGAGAACGTGGCAGCTGCTTCTTTGATGACGGTGGCCTTCACAAGGTTCGCTTCGCGTGCGGCTGGGAGGGCTGTGCGGACTTCCTTGAGGCAGAGGTCGATGATTTCCTGGCGGGGCTTTTGGAGGAGGTCGTAGGAGGCGCTGATGACGAGCTGGAGGTATTGCTTAGCGGTTGCGGCTGGCGATTTCGAATCACCATTTTTTGCAGTAGCGGGCGATGCGCTTGGGCCGAAGAGCGCGGTTTTGTTGAAGACCCACTGGACGGTGGTGTCGAGAAGTGTGATGAAGGGCTCGGTGGTGACTTCGCGGTCGAACCAGAAATGGACGCCGGTGATGGGGGAGTCTTTGATTTTGTCGAGATTGCGGAAGGCGGGAATCGGTTAGGGCGATTTCGGGTGGCAGGAGTTCGGCGAAGTTGTCGTGAGGGACTGCGAAGACATAGGCGTCTGCGGATTCTTCGCGATTGTTGTCGAACTGGATTGAAGCGATCGCGTTGCTTTCGATTTTTATGCCGCGGACGGCGGAGCGGAGGGCTACTTCCCCTCCCTTTTTTTCGATGAAGGCGCGGCAGCCGTCGTAAAGCTCGGCGAGCGGGACGACAGGAACGCCCATGCGGTAGCCACGGCTGTTCGCGAGGAATGCCTTCCAGAAGACGTCGATGCCGAAGCGCGCGTCGGTCTTGTCGAGTTCTTCGTCGAGCGCGCTGACAAGGACGACGCGCCAGAAGCGGTCGATGGCGCGCTGGGTCTGACGCTGCTGCTTCAGCCAGTCGAGCATGGAGATGCCTTCGGGCGAGTTCAGGCCAGCGGGGCCGCTCGGCTTGCCGCTGGTGCGAAGGATCGTGAGCATGGCGCGGCCGATGGAGATTTTGTCGGCGAGTGAGAGCGGCGCGAATTTGGCGAACGAGCCGGTCATGTGGAACGGCGCAGGCAGAAAGCCGGCTTCCATTTCACCTTTTCGTCCCTGCGGATCGAGGAAGAGCAGGCGATCGAAAAATTTCACTTTGTTTGTGGAGCCGACGCGGCGATAGAAATCGTCGAGATTGGTGCAGCAGCCGAGCGTGACGTGCTGGCAATTATCGACGTGCTCGCCGTCGGGCAACACGTAGGAGGTTGCGCGGCCGCCGAGGAAAGGACGCTGTTCGAAAAGACGAACGCGCCAACCGGATTCAGCTAGCGCGACGCCGGCCGCGAGTCCCGCCAGACCGCCGCCGATCACGATCACACTTTTCAAGGATGTTCTCTTCCGTCACGCGCCCGAAACGGGCCTGGGCGATGAACAACATTTTTTCTGCGCGCGAGAGACGCACGCGTTCGCCAAACACGGCAAAGTCGAGAGACTCGATACGCGCGAGGAGCGCGCTGTAGGTGTGGGTGAGGAGCCAGAGCGTGCCGCGGCTTTCGGGGCTGATGAGGCCGAGGAGTTCGGCGCCCTCTTTGTAATTTTGCCAGGCGCGATCGGCTTGGAAGCGAAGGAGTTCGCGCACGCCGAGAGTGGCTTCGCGGCGGCTGAAATCCTCGTGCACGACGTTGTAGCGCTCTAGATCTTCCTGCGGGATGTAGACGCGGCCGAGCGCGTAGTCGTCGTGGACGTCGCGAATGATGTTGGTGAGCTGGAAGGCGAGGCCGAGCTTTTCGGCGAGGTCGAGTGCGCGCTGATCGGTGTAGCCGAAAACGTGCGTGCAAGTGAGGCCGACCGTGCCGGCGACGCGGTAGCAATATTCGCGGAGGCGGTCGAAGGTGGGGTAATCGCGAACGGTGAGATCCATCTCGGCGCCGGAGATGAGGTCGTGGAGATAACGCGCGGGCATGTTGTAGCGGCGCATGGTGTCCACGAGAGCGGGGAGAACTTCGGCGGCACCTTGGGGAGTTGCCGTGGGCGGCAAGGGCGAGCCGGTGACGGCTGCGTCGAGAGCGGCGCGCCAGCGGGCGAGGCCTTTTTGTTTGATGGCAACGTCTTCGCCTTCGTCGGCGACGTCGTCGATGAGGCGCATGAAGGCGTAGAGGGCGACGATGCCGTCGCGGCGGGATTTCGGGAGGAGGAAGAAGGCGTAATAGAAATTGCTGTTGGAGGCTTTGGCGATTTGCAGGCAGGACTCGTAGGACGTAGAGACAGATGATTCGGCTGCGGCGGGAGATTTCGATTGGGGCGCTGCGGGGGTGGGCTTGCGGGTTTTCGGCGGAGGCGCGAAACGCTGCTGCGCCGCTGCGATTTCGGCTTTGGATTTGCGATTCAGTTTTGTGGCGGCGTGAGTGAGCAAGAGGCGACCGAGAAGGCCGGCTTGTTTGGCTTTGCCGATCGACGGGCGATGCTGAAGCGTGTTGTAGCCGCTGGATTCGATGGCGTCGAGAACGGCGAGGCCGCCGCGGCTGAACATTTCAAGGTCGATGCTGAGGCGCGCGTTGACCATTTTCGTGAGCGGAAGACCGTCGTTGAAAAGCACGCGCGTGCGGGCGATGAGTTCTTTCATCAGCGTGACGTAGCCCGCGGAGAAATGCTTGGCGAGGATGTCGGCTTCGGAGACTTCGTGGGAGGCGGCGATGTCGAGCGGGATGTAGATGCGGCCTTTTTCGAGATCGCGCGAGACGTCTTGCCAGAAATTGGCGAGCTGGAGCGCGGTGCAGGTCGCGTCGGAGAGACGCTGGCGTTCGGCGTCGCGATAGCCGCACAGATAGAGAACGAGGCGGCCAACGGGATTGGCGGAGTAGACGCAGTAGTCGATGACGGCGTCCCAATTTTCGTAGCGTTTTACGAATTGATCCTGGCGAAAGGCTTTGAGGAGGTCGGCGAAGGGCTCCTTCGGAATGTCTTGCGCGAGCACGGTTTCGCGAAGGGCGACGAAGACGGCGTGTGACGGCTTGTCGTCGTAGCAGGCGTTGAGTTCGCGTTCCCACCAATCGAGGAGTTCGACGGCGCGGTTGCCGTCAGGGATTTCGTCGCCGAGGTCGTCGGCCCAGCGGCAGTAGGCGTAGACGTTGTAGAAATGCTGGTGGAGTTCCTTGGGTAGGAGCCAGGAGACGACGTTGAAATTTTCGTAATGATGGGTGGCGAGCCAGCGCGTGTATTTTTGGGCGTCGTCGATGGAGCAGCCGGGGGCGGGGACGTTTTTGGTGGCGAGGGCGAGTTCGTTGGGACGGAGCATTGTTCGAATTTGAAGTTCAGGGGCTGAAGCCCTTTTACCAGTTCGGTTTGATGTCGCGGCTGAAGCCGCGAGCCACAACTTGCGCTCCACAAAACCTACAACAGGATCGGCGCGGGCGTTTCAGAAACATGTGCGTCGAACGGAAACGTGTGGGTGAGGTTGAATCTAAACCCGCACCCTTTAAGAACTGAGGGTGCGGCACCCAAAAGCCGTACTACACGGACCAAGCTTGCTTGAAGTTTACGCCGGGCGGAGCGAGCCCCGCCCCTACAAGAAAATGATGGAGCGCCGAGGCAAGGCGGCGATCACGGGCGAACGGCGAGCTTGATTTCGCCGCTGCGGGATTTCATGCGCTCGAAGGCTTGCGGTAGCTCATCGAGGCGAATCTCTTCGGTGACGAAGTCGTGGGCGAGGATGTCGCCGCGGCGAATGGCTTCGAGCGCTTCGCGGATGAAGCGCGGCGTGTGGTGGAACGGCGAAATAATTTTGATTTCGGAGTAGTGAATTTCGGCCGGCTCGATTTCGACGAACTGGCCTGCAGGCAGGCCGCTGAAGAAATTGACGACGCCACCACGACGAACCATCGCGAGAGCTTGCTTCCAGGTGGCGGGATTGCCGGTGGCTTCGACGACCGAGTCGGGACCACGGCGTTCGTCGGTGAGATCTTTTACCGCGGCGATGACGTCGGGAACTTCGTTGACGTTGATCGTGGCGCTGGCGCCGAGACGGCGCGCGAGTTCGAGCGGAGCAGCGCGGCGGGCAAGCGCGATCACGCGAAGGCCGCGGCGCGACAACATGCGGATGTATTTCAGTCCGATGGGGCCGCAGCCAATGACGACGGCGGTGTCGCCGGTGCGGACTTCCATCTCATGAATGCCGCGCAGAACGCAGGCGAGCGGCTCGACAAGCGCGGCGCTGCCGTCATCGACGGAGTGCGGCACCTCCAGCATGTTTTCCATGACGATGCGGCCGGGGATGCGGAAATATTCGGCGTAGGCACCGTTGTTGAAGAGCAAGTCTTCGCAGAGATTTTCTTGGCCGCGGCGGCAATGGAAGCAGCGCAGGCACGGTGCGGAATTGGCGGCGATAACGCGCTGGCCGACACGCCAGCGGGCGTCAACACGCTTGCCGAGAGCGGCGATTTCGCCGACGACTTCGTGGCCGAAAACGGCGGGCGGCTGAATCATGCGCGCGTGGTAGCCGCGGCGCCACACTTTAAGATCGGTGCCATCGGTTAGCGCGAGGCGAACGCGGAGGAGCACTTCGTCGGCGGCCAGAGCGGGCACGTCAATTCGCTCGATGCGCAGATCTTCGCTGCCGTAGAGCACGGCGGCGGTCATCTTCTGGGGAAAGAGCGCGCGAACTACCGCGGCGGCTTCTTCGCCGAGCTGTTCAATCTTTTTTGTGGTGGTTGTTCTCATGCGTGAGTGATCAGAATCTTCAGCGAGTCTGCCGAAGGATGCGCCGCGAGATTGAGCGCTTCCTGGATTCTATCGAGCGGGAACCGATGGGTGACGATTTCCATCACGGGCAGTTTCCGCAAGAGCACTAACTCAGCTGCTGCATCTTGGATGTCTAAACCGGCGCTATAGCTACCCAAGATTTCTTTCTCGTCGATCCCAACCGCTGCCGCCGGGAACTCGATTCTGGTAACAGGGTCATTGGCTGCGAATAGTAGGATGCGTCCACCAGGCCGCGCCGCTGCCAGCGCATCGGCAACAACACTCGGGTGAGCAACCGCGACCAAAACCGCGTCGGCCCCCCGACCGTCAGTTCTGGCCTTTACCTCTTCAATAAGCTTACCACTGGTGGGGTCGAAAGATTCAACGGCGCCGAGAGTAAGGCTTTTGGCGCGGCGCACGGCCATGGGATCGCTGGTGTAAAGCTTGGCGCCTTCGAGGTTGGCGACCATTAAGAGTTGCAAGCCGATCGGGCCGCAGCCGAGGACGAGGACGTTTTCGCCAGCTTTCACGCGGGCTTTCTGGACGGCTTTGACGATGGTGTTGATGGGCTCGATGAAGGTGGCTTCTTCGAAGCTGACGTTGTCGGGAAGCGGGACGATGCCCCGCTCGGCGACCCAGGGCATGGCTTTGACGTATTCGCCGAAGCCGCCGCCGTTGGGAGAGAAGCCGGCGGTCAGGC
Organism: uncultured Acidobacteriota bacterium; assembly: GCA_963785605.1. GTDB lineage: Bacteria > Acidobacteriota > Terriglobia > Acidiferrales > UBA7541 > Acidiferrum. Next base: position 119,068 of record CAWAWE010000004.1, read on the forward strand.
CGGTGGTCTTGTATTGCTTGCACTGGGAGAAGAGGCGATTTTCGCAGTAGAAGCAGGTGCCGCAGGGCGTGTGGTGGAAGCTCATCACGCGATCGCCGGGCTTGAATTTTGCGACACCGGGGCCGATGGCGACGACGGTGCCAGCGAGTTCGTGGCCGAGGATTTGGGGCGGCTCGACGTAGCGTTGGAAGATTTTTTTGATGTCGGTGCCGCAGATGCCGCAGGCGGCGACTTTGATGAGGACTTCGCGCGGGCCGACTTCGGGGACGGGGACGTTTTCCACGACGACGACGCCCTTCTCGCGATAGACGCCGGCGCGCATGGTTTTCGGGATGGCGCCGAGAGTTGCCGTGGCGGTGGCAGCGGTTGTGGTTTGCGTCGGTGAGCTCATGTGGCGGCTGCGCTTGTTCGCGCCTCGGCGTGAAGCTGTTCGGGAGTCAGAGCGCGCAGAAAAACCTCGAGAAAATTGGCCAAGTTCTTTGCGGCTTCCCTGCTCTGCTTCGCAAACTGGATTAGATGAGGGATGCGGGCCGGACGTGACACGAGTTCCTTTACGAGCGGCGCGACCTTCACCTGGCCCGCGGGGGTGAGCACCTTGGAGAAATCGAGGGGGAGGGTTTCGTTGGCGGCGTCGCTGATGGCGCGGATGACGGTGACGGGCATCGCTTCGAGCAGAAATTCGTGGACGATGTGGAAGGATTCCATATCCACGGCGTCGGCGACGCGCGAGAGGCGCGCTTTTTCTTGCTGGGAGTCGATGATGTGATCGGCGGTGAGCAGCGTTTCGATGATGGTGGCACCGTGGCGTTCGGCGAGGTCGGCGAGCGGGGCGGCTGTTGCAAGGCCGGCGGCGTCTTGCATGGTGGCGATGCGCCGCGGCACGACAATCTGACCGACGCGATAGCGCGTGTTCAAGCCGCCGCAGAGGCCGGAGGAGATGATGGCGTCGAGGCCGGCGCTGCGAAGGCAGGTGGCGGATTTGAAGTCGAAGGACTTGATGCCCATTCCCGTCAGGGAAACCCACACGCAGCAGTCGCCGACTTGCGTTTCGTAGACGTCGGCTCCGCCGGACCAGTGTTTTTCGTTGAGTTTGACCTTGCGGAAGCGGCGAATGTCGCGCCAAGGGGCGAATTCGGCGTCAACGGCGAAGGTGACGAGGACGAACATCGGCTTGCTGGCGTTGGACGGCGAGGAAATTGTGGGTATGGATGCAGACACGTTATGCCGCCGCGCGAGCGATTCGCTTTGCGCGCCGCTTGCTGACATACCCGTTTTGTTCGTACCAAGTCACGGCGCGTTGGAGGGCCGCGGAGACGGGGCCTGCTTTAAAGCCTAACTCGCGTTGGGCGCGGGTGCAATCGACGAACATTTTGTGCTGGGCGATTTTGACGCCTTCGACGGGGATGCCGGGCTCTTTGCCGACGAGCCTTGCGAAAAATGTGCTGGCGTAGGCGGCGCCGAGCGCGACGCCGTGCGGAAATTTGAGCATCGGCGCGGGCAGGCCGGTGATGTTGGCGAGGATGTCGAGAACTTGCTTGAGCGTGAGATTTTCGCTGCCGAGGAGATAGCGTTCGCCGACTTTTCCCTTTTCGGCGACGAGCAAGTGGCCGGCGGCGCATTCTTCGACGCCGACAAAGTTGAGGCCGGTGTCAACGTAGCCGGGCATTTTGCCGTTGAGAAAATCGACGATGATTTTGCCGGTGGGAGTGGGCTTCCAGTCCCAAGGGCCCACGGGCGTGGTGGGCATCGCGACGATGACGGGGAAGCCTTCTTTTGCGGCGTTGAGAGCTTCGCGTTCGGCCATCCATTTCGAACGCTTGTAGTGGCCTATCATTTCGTCGAGTTTGGCGTCGGTTTTCTCGTTGGGAGGCGCGGGGCGATCGACGGCGATGGTGGCGACGGTGCTGGTGTAGATGAATTGCCGGACGTTGGCGCGCTTGGCGGCGGCAAGGATGTTTTTTGTGCCGCCGACGTTGGAATCGTAGATGTCTTTCGAATCTTTGGCCCAGAGGCGGTAGTCGGCGGCGACGTGGAAGACGCGCGTGACGTCTTTTAGTGCGCGGTCGAGCGATTCGGTGTCGCGGAGGTCGCCGGTGGTGTATTCGAGCGGGAGATCGGCGATGGCGCGGTTCTGGCTCGAAGGGCGAAGGAGGACGCGGACGGGTTCGCCGCGAGCGACGAGTTGGCGCGCGATGTGGCTGCCGAGGAAGCCGGCGGCTCCGGTGACCAGGGTGGTCATCAGGCTTGAGCTCCTTCGTCGAGGTCCAAGTCGGTCCCGGCGGTTGCGCCGCCGCTGGCTTGTGCGAGGAAGCGACGTTCTTCCGGAGTCGTAGGGCGAGAGGGGCGTCCGCGGAGCCAAGCGCGCGCTCCGGCTTCGTTGAAAACGCGCGAGAGATTGGACCAGCGACCATCGAGGAGACGGGTGCGCGCGATCTCGGCAGCACGATTTACTTCAGGCGACGCATCGGCGGCAAAAATCAGAGAGCCGTCGAGATCGAGTTTTTTCAGTTGGGAATGCAGCGCGATCATTTTTTCGAGGTTGGCCGGATCGCGAAGTACCGTGAAGCCGACCGTGAGGAAACCGGAAAGCTTTGCGATGCGGATAGCTTCTACGACGTCGGCGTTTTCGGGAGCGTCGATATTCGCGCCGGTGAAGCGGAACGCGAGACGAAATCGCGGCGACGGCTGAAACTCGTGCACGCGGCGGCGAAAGATTTTTCCGTTGGTCTGTAAGAAAACTTCGCGGCCCGAAGCGGCGACCGCATTCGCAAATTTCGGGACGTCCGGATGATCGAGCGGCTCAATCCCGCCAATCCAGACCAGCGACGGGACGGATTCGACTTCCGGCAACAGATCGGCAACTCCAGAATCGACCATGGGCCGCAAAATCATCGGCTGGCGTTTGCGCGTGCGCGCAATACGGGCGGCGACTCCAAGTTGGAAGTCTGAGGTAAACCTGATGGGAAACCGCATCGCGGCTCTAGAATCCGCTGCGCAGCCTGAATTCGGCCGGCTGGAATGTCATGGCGCTGTACTGCTTCAGGTCTTGCGACTGATTGCGGAAACGCGCCAACGCATACAGCGGGAATGAATTGCGATAGAGGTGATATTTCAGATAGAAAACGCACGGGAAACCGGTGCCGGTGAACTCGTCTTCGCTCCAGGAGCCGTCGGCGTTTTGCTGATCGACGAGATAAGAGACGGCGTGCTGAATCGCGGGATCGCTCGCTTCGGCGCCCGCGAGCAAACCAATCAAGCCCCACGCGGTCTGCGACGCGGTGCTGTTGCCTTCGCCCTTGGTGTGCGGCTCGTGATAGCTGCGCAGAGATTCGCCAAAGCTGCCGTCGGATTTTTGGACCGAGCGGAGCCAGTTCACGGCGCGCTGGCAGTATTCTTTCGCAGTTAGCGAAACGGTTTCGAGCGAGCGGAGAACACCGCTCGTGCCGTAGACGTAGTTGACGCCCCAGCGGCCGAACCAGGAGCCGTCTTCGCACTGATCCTTGAGCAAAAATTCGAGGGCGCGCTTGATCGCGGGATGATTCGCGGTCCAGCCGAAGCGGCCGAGGCATTCGAGAACGCGCGCGGTAACGTCGGCGGTGCTCGGGTCGAGCATCGCGTTGTGATCGGCGAACGGAATGTGATTGAGGAAGCTTTTATTGTTGTCGCGATCGAAGGCAGCCCAACCGCCGTCGCGATTCTGCATGCTCAGCAGCCACTGAACGCCGCGGCGAACGGCGGCTTCCATGCGCTTGGGATCAGGAAATTTCACGCGCTGGAGCGCCATCAACACGAACGCGGTGTCGTCCACATCGGGATAAAAGTCGTTGCGGAATTCGAAGACCCAACCGCCGGGAGCGGCGTCTTTGTTTTTCACTTGCCAGTCGCCGGGGCCGAGAACTTGCTGCGACAGAATCCAGTCGGCGGATTTCACGAGCGCCGGGTGATCGGCAGGAACGCCGGCTTCTTCGAGCGCAACCATCGCGATGCAGGTATCCCACACAGGCGACACGCATGGTTGAAGGCGAATCGTATCTTTCTCTTCGATTTCAAACCGCGCGAATTCGCGAATTTCGCGCGAAGTCAGTGGATCGTCTGGACCATGCCCGAGCGCCATCAGCGCGAAAATCGAATTCATCATCGCTGGGTAAATCGCGGCGAGGCCTTCGGTGCGCTCGATGTGCTCGAGCACCCAGGCTTTCGCTTCACGCAGCGCGCGATTGCGCAGCGGCTTCCACGGCAGCTTTTCGTAAAGCTTCATCGCGCGATCGGCGGCGAGGAAGAAATTGCGCCACGAGATGAGCGATTCGCTCCAATCGAACGCCGACGCTTTGTGCGACGGATCGACGAATAGTTCATCGACCTGAGCGTGCTCCGGCAAGCGGAAATCGGGACGAAGCGCCGAGAGAATCGCCATCGGGATGACGATGCCGCGCGTCCACGAAGACATCTCGTAGATGTTGAGATAGAACCAGTTGGGCAGCAGCATCATTTCCGGCAGGATCGCGGGAACCATCTCCCAACCGAGCGCGCCCGCGAGCGCGAGATAAAAGCGAACGTAGGAATTTGTTTTTTCGAGTCCGCCGAGCCGCAGGACCGTTTCACGCGCTTTGATCATGTGCGCGGATTTCGGATTGTCTCCGACGAGCTTGAGCGCGAAGTAGGCTTTGCAACTGGCGTTCAGTTCGGAAGGACCGCCGGGATAAATATTCCAGCCACCGTCGGCGAGTTGCTTGCGGCGCACATAGTTGGCGAGCTTGGCGATGCGCGCGGGCTCGGCTTTGCCGAGAACATATAGATAGTAGATGTAGTCGGATTCCAGAGTGCTGTCGGCTTCGAGTTCGCCGAGCCAATAGCCGGATTTGTCCTGGAGCGAAAGGAGATGTTCAGCGCCCTGATTGATGGCGTTTTCGAGACCGGAAACCCATTTCCGCCGCGCACCAAAAGTGGCTGCGGCTGGAGCGGCGGCCTCTAGTCCTATGCGGGTACCGGCTGACAACGAATCCTCCAAAACCTTGCGTGATTTGCCGCGCAGGCCCCAATAAGTGGCGCGGTTTCAGGTACTTCGAGAGCAGACTTGGCTCAGGCCGAACTCCCCCGGGAGCTTCGGGTTACACGAGTACTACTCAATTATCGCAAGTCTCACGACACTCGGTCAATCACTTTAGATGCCGTGATGTTTAAGGATTGATGCTCGGGATTTTGGGTTGGGTACACGCAATGTTGCGGACCAGTTCCATGAGGGGAGAGGGGATCGGAGAGTTTTCAAGTTGGAGGAAGTTTGGTTTTGAGTGGATGAGTTGAAGGGGAATATTTTGCCAGTTCGTCGCGAATTTGCCGGATGGGACTGGTTCGCGGAGGACGAAGGCGTTTGCGTGGTTGAGTTGGAGCTTGGCGGAATCTTTGAAGTCGGATTTAGCGGGATGCAGGACCATGAGGAACAGGTCGGGCTTGAGGAACTGGAGGAGGGTGTTGCTTTCGAGGATAACGTTGATGGGCGCGGCCGTGTTCTGTGCGCTCTCGCCGTCGATTCGTCGCGATCGAGCGACTTCCTCGAGCGTGGAGCGAAGGAGCGGCATGCCTTCGGCGAGAAATCCTTGCTTGGTGCGGAGCCAGAAACTGCGCAGCGCGCCAGCGGCGAGGAAGCGCGAGCTGTCGGTGCCAGTGTTCGCGGCACGCTCCCAATCGATCGCGCAGATGTGCTCGTCGGGTGCGCAATCGCAATCGTGGCCGTTTTGCGCGCAGACACCGTGCCCGTATTGCGTGATTTTGCCGGCGATCCAGTTGGCTTCGGGCAGGGCCGAGATGATGTCGCAGACGAGTTGTGTTTTGCCAATGCTGCGCGTGTGGCCGCCGACGACAATGATGCGCGTGTTTGTGGCGGAGTCCGCGATTTCGCAGTTCCCTTCTAGCTTTTTACTTTCGCTTCCAACTCTTTGATGCGCGCGGCGAGATCGGGGAGCCTGCCATACCACGCATACTCTTCCTTGAAGCGCTCGAGCGGGCGCGCAGGCGTGCCCCAAACGACTTGCCCGCTGCGGACAATCTTGCCGCCCAGAACGCCGGACTGGCCGCCGATCACCGCGCCGTCTTCGAGTTCGCATCGCTCGCCGAAACCCGCCTGGCCGCCGACGACGACGTTTTTGCCGAAGGTGCAGGAGCCGGAGAGGCCAACGAGCGCGGCGATCACGCTGTGCGCGCCGATTTTGCAGTTATGGCCAATGTGGACGAGGTTGTCGAGTTTTACTCCTTCGGCGATCACCGTGTCGTCGAGCGAGCCGCGATCGATTGTGGTGTTGGCGCCGATCTCGACGTCGTCGCCGATCTCGACGATGCCGGCTTGCGGAAATTTCCAGTGGCGGCCTTCGCCTTGAGCGTAGCCGAAGCCGTCGGCGCCGATGACGGCGCCGGAGTGGATTTCAACTCGGTCGCCGACGCGGACTTTTTCGTAGAGCGTGACACGCGGATGGATGCGGCAGTCGGCGCCGATCTGGCAGTTGGCGGCAATGCTGGTGTGCGGACCGATTTGGGTGTGTTCGCCGACGCTTACGTTTTCGCCGATAACGGCGTATGAGCCGATGTGCGCGGACGGCGCGATTTTCGCGGTTGCTGCGACGATCGCCGTGGGGTGAATTCCCGATGATGCGATCGGCGGCTTGTCGAGAAGCAGCGCGGCGGCTTTGGCGAAAGCGAGTTTCGCCTGGCGGTGGCGAAGTACGGTTTTGCCGGGGAGTTCGACGCTATCGGGCGCGATGACGCAGGCGGCGTTTGACGCTGCTGCGCGCGAGAGATTTTTCGGCGAATCAACATAGATCAGATCGGTGGCGTGCGCTCGTTCAGGTGCCGCGATGCCGAGCAATTCGAGTGAAGAGTCGCCTTCGATCCGCGCGCCGATTTGATCTGCAAGTTCCTGTACTGTTCTTTTCATCGCACTCCGCCTGTTGCCGCTCGGCAATTTCTTTTCGAGTTCTCGGAATTCGCTAGCTTAGAAATTTGTAGAGTTTGGGTTCGGCTTCGGGCCGCGTTTTCCAGCGCGCGTGAATCCACACCCACTGCTCTGGGTGCTTTCGAATGATGTCTTCGAGAACTTTGGCGAATCTCTGTGTGTTTTCGAAGATATCGCGGTCGGCGTCGCCGGTTCGAATCAATTCGACGGGCGGTTCGAAGCGAAGACGATATTTGCGCAAGCTTGCGTCCCACCAGCAGTAACCGGGAACGACGGCAGCGTCGGTGTGCAGCGCAACGCGAGCGAGGCCGGTCGTCGTGCAGGCTGGCTTGCCGAAGAAATCGACGAAGACGCCTTCCGAGCGCATCGTATTTTGGTCGGCGAGGATGCCGACGGTTCCCTTTTCATGCAAGATCCGCAGCAGCGCGCGGGCAGAATCATTTTTGAAGATCGGCGCATTGCCGGAGAGGCAGCGGTAGCGATTGACGAGCGCGTCGATGCGGGGATTGTCGAGTGGGCGTGCCATGTAGTGCAGCGGAAATCCGTAAAGTGCATGCGCAAACGAAGAAAGCTCCCAAGCGCCGATGTGGCCGGTGAGATAGAGGACGCCTTTGCCGCGCCGCTGGCCCTCGAGGAAATTTTCGTGGCCGTCGAGGATGACGTAGCGCTCGATATTTCGCGCGTTGTAACGCGGGAGGCGGGCGAACTCGGCGGCCATCCAGCCGAGATTGCGGAGCATGCCGCGAGTAACGGCGGCGCGTTTCTTGTCGCTCCAGTCGGGGAATGCGAGGCGCAGATTGAATTCGGCGGTCTTGCGAAGTTTGGGCAGGAGCGCGTAGAGCAAGCGCACGATGCTCGCTGCGAAAGTGCGAGAGAGCGCGCGCGGCAAGGCACCGAAGAGTTTCAGCAGCAACCAGACTGCGGCGTATTCGAGGCGGTCTCGCATCGTCTCCTTGTCGCGATTGAGGCGGCGACAGTATGCATTCTCCTATGATTACGCCGCCAGTCGGAATTGGCGTTCGCGTGCGTTTGCTGAAGCGCAGAAAAAACGCCGGCGAGACGCCGGCGCTACCGGAGCACGGCGTTCGCGGCGTGCTAGACTCGGCGGCGTGACGAACGATTCCCTGGCCTCGGACGCTCCCCGAAGACAATCGCTGCTCTCTCGGATTCTTTGGTTCATCGCGATCGTCACCACACTTTATTTTTGCTATTTCCGGCAACTCGGCGTCGTTGGATTGATGGGGCCGGACGAGCCGCGCTATGCGTGGATTGCGCGCGACATGATGGAGAGCGGCGACTGGATTACGCCGCGACTTTACGGTTCGCCGTGGTTCGAGAAGCCGCCGCTGTATTACTGGGGCGCGGCGCTCAGCTTCAAATTGCTCGGAGTGAGCGAGACGACGGCGCGACTGCCAAGCGCAATCGCGGCCTTGCTGGCGACGCTGGCGCTCGCGTGGCTGGCGTGGCGCGTATACGGTAGCGCGACGGCGCGATGGCTGCTCTTGCTGCTGCCATCGAGTGCGGGAATGATCGGATTTTCGCATTCGGCGGCAACCGATATGCCGTTCAGCGCGATGCTAACCTGCGCGATGGTTCCGGCGGCGGTGCTGCTTGGAATGGTGCCGACTTCGAGAGAAACAGCCGGCTCCGATCGCGACTTTGCGACCAGCCTTTCGAAAATCACGACTCTCGTGACCGCGGCTTTGTTCGGGCTGTTTCTTGGCTACGCGATGCTGGCCAAGGGGCCCGCGGCGATTATTCTCAGCGGGGGAGCCGTCGTTTGCTGGGCGGCGTACACGAAGCGGTGGAAAGAGACTCTGCGGTTGCTGCACCCCGTCGCGATCGCGGTGTTCTGCGTCGTCGCGCTGCCGTGGTATGTGCTGTGCGCGATTCGAAATCCAGATTTCCTGCGCGTTTTCATTCTCGAGCACAACTTCAAACGATTTCTGACGCCGGAATTTCAGCATATTCAACCGTTTTGGTATTACGGCGGCATTGTTCTGATCGCGTTTCTTCCTTGGACTCCAGCGCTACTGTGGGCTTTGGTTGTGGGGGCCCGCCGCATCGTAGGCGGTGAGCGTCCAAGCGCGATGACAAGCTTTCTGCTCTGTTGGTCCGTGTTTTGCCTCTTGTTCTTTACGATTTCGCGCTCGAAATTGCCGGGCTACATCCTGCCTGCGATTCCGGCGATCGGATTGTTACTGGCGAGATCGATTGCAAAATTCGGCGCGGCGAAACGTTGGTCGTTTTTTGCGGTATCGCTGGTGCCGGGCCTTGCGCTGGCCGTGCTTTTCTTCGCGCTGTTCAGTCACGACGATCAAATATTAAAGAAAGCCGTGGTGTACACGCCGGCAATCGAACTGGCGGTGGCTGCACTTGGCGCGGCGAACATTTTGCTGGCGGTCTTATTTCTTATTCGGCGGCGGAATTTTGCGATCGTTGCGGGAGTCTTACCCGTGATCTTCGCCATGTACATGCTGGACGATGCGCTGCCGTTCACGCCAATTTCGACGCAATCTGGGCGCTATCTCGCGGATCAAATTCGAGCGAACGAAATCCCGCCAAACGCGCTGCGAGTCGCCAATCTAAAACGCGCCATGCTTTATGGCGTGAATTTTTATCTGCACACGGATTTGCGTGAGTTGAACGGAACGCCCGCGCACGAAATCTACGTGTTGACGCAAGGCAACACCACCTGCGAGAAGATGCCTCCGGACGTCACCTGCGAAGACGTGTGGCAACGCCCCGCCGAAGCCGATAGCGTACGGCTGCTGCACCTGACTCCGAGTCATTAAACGGAAATCAAAACGTGCTAGTGAGCCGCGGATGCGCCGCCGGTGGGCGGCAGCTTGAGCAGGAAGAAGCTAACGACGCGATTTTCATACGCGCGCTTGTCCTCGTCGCCCATGCCAGAGAAATTCCCGTGCGGAATCATCGCCTGATCTTTCGGATCGGGCGCCTTGAGATAAAGCTGGCGCGTCACGTCGCCGAGTTCCGGCTCGTCGGCAGCTTCGATGAAAAGTTTCTGCACGCCGGCTAGCGACGCCATGCGCTTGGTGTTCGAAAGCGGAAGCTCGCCGCGATACTGGTGATTGAGCCACTGAAAGCTGAATTCGGCTGACTTGATCATCAACGGAAATCCGCCGAGGCCCTGGCGTTCGACACCGACACGCACCATTTGTTCGGGCAAATCGTAGACGGAATCGAGGACGAGAGCGTTCACGCGCTTGTCGTTTTCAGCTTCACGCAGCGCGGCGTATGCGCCGAGATTGTAGCCCCACAGACCGAAACTCGCGGGATTCACATCGTTGCGCTGTGCGACCACATCGATCGCCGAGCGAACTTCGTCGGCTTCGTGATAGCCAAACGAAGTGATGCCGTCGTTGGCGCCGTGAGCGGCGAAATCGAAAACGAAAACGTTGTATTGGTGGTCTTGCAAAGCGGAAACCAACGTCAGAAGCTCGCCTTTGCTGGAGCCGTAGCCGTGGCAAAGAATGATCGTCGAGGCGCCGCGAAATCCGGGGAAAAACCAGCCTTCGCGCGAGCTCGGATTGCCCGGCACGGAAAATTGAATCGCGTCTGGGCGGCCCGGGAAGCTCTGCATATTGATTTCGGTGCTGGTGCGCTGCGGCTTGACGATGCGGTAGACCAGAAATCCGGCGATCGCGAGCGTGGCCAGCACGGCGAAAAACACCAACGCCAGAACGGCCGACAGCAGCTTGATGTACCAGCGCATCGGACGGGCTTGGGTTTGCAGTTCCGCGAAAGTGACCATGAAGTTTGGGCGCCCGCGTGAATCGAGCAAAAAGCGAATATCAACGCGGCAATTTGCATGTTAGCAGACAGGTTGAACGTTAAAATTCGCAAGTCAGAGCCATGTGCCTGATGCGTACCGTGCATTTCCCGCTGCGCGGCAATAATCGCCATTCGATGCGGTTAAGATATGCTCCGCCCAAGCGATGTAACCAATCCTTGCCCCGCGCTGTCTGACTAGAGCCCTGCGCTTTGCTTACTTTTGGTTGCCAGATATGATGTTTCGGCTGGCCAGAGCATTTTCGGACCCGTTCATGAATATCGTCGATCTCCGTCAAACGACAGTGCGCCAGTTGGAGCCGCTTCTGGAAGAAGAGGCGTCGCACTGGCGCGATGAGCTGCATTGGGACTATCGAGGCGCCCTCGATTTGATCAAGCGCTTTCTGGAAGCGCATGCGCTTTGCGGCTCGGTGGCATTCGAAAACGGTACGCCTGCCGGGTATTCGTTTTATGTGCTGGAAGAGCAAAAGGGGCTGATCGGCGGCCTCTACGTTTCGAATAAGTATGCGCAGGCGACGATAGGACGTCGATTGCTGGAAGAAATGCTGTTTTCGATGCGCGCCGTGCCGCAACTTGCGCGCATCGAAGCGCAACTCATGCCGTTTGGCGGGCCAGTGGATACGCCGCTGCTGGAGCAGGGATTTCATCTCTACACGCGGCAGTTCATGCTGCTCGATTTGCGCAAGCCAGCGGATCCGAAGCCGGCGCCGTCGGCCGGAATGCGGCTCGACCGCTGGAGCGATCGATTTTTCGAACCGTGCGCGAAGCTGATTTATCTCTGCTACGCCGATCACATCGACGGCGAAATCAACGATCAATACCGTAGCCGCAGCGGGGCGCTGAAGTTTCTCAAGAACATTATTTTGCTGCCGGGCTGCGGCAATTTCATCCCGAGCGCGTCGTTTGTGTTGCGGCAGCCGGGTGACGATGAACTGATTGCAGTCGTGCTGACGAGCGAGGTGTCCCCGGCGGTCGGGCATACGACGCAGATTTGCGTTCTGCCGGGATATCAGGGACACGGGATCGGGCGGATGCTGATGCAGACGTCGGCCGATGCGCTGCGTGGAATGCGCTTTCGCGAGTTGACGCTGACGGTGACGAGCGAGAATCAGTCGGCTGTGCGGCTGTACGAGAGTTTGGGATTTAACACGATACGGACATTTACGGCTGGCGTTTGGCCGCGTTAGCTCCCTGCCCTTTGCGAGCCGGTCGATGGCCGTGAAGGAAAAACGCCGGCAAGATGCCGGCGCTACCGAACCGTTGGAGTTTGCGTTTACGCCTCTCTGGTTCGCGATAACAGCCGCTTAACTTGACGCGTACCAAACGCGGCCAGTACGCTTCTAAAACGCATGAGCGCGTCCTCCAGGAAAATTCTTCTCGTCATCATCGCAGTCGCCGTCCTGGGATTTGTGATTTACAGGTCGAGCGGCTTTATCAATTTAGCGGGGTTTAGCGGCGCCAAATTGTGGAGCACTGCGCGCAACGCCAATCCGTACTACCTCGTGCTTTCACTCGTTGGAATTTACGCGTGCTACGGGCTGCGCGCGGCGCGCTGGCAGGTGTTTCAGAGCAATCTTGGCCCATCGAATTTCTGGACGATCTACCGCCTGACGCTAGCGGGCTTCGCGTCGATTTTCCTGCTGGGTCGCGCGGGCGAACCGATCCGGCCACTGCTGCTGGCTCGCAAAGAACGGCTGCCGGTCGCCGACATGTTCGGCTTGTACTTTCTCGAGCGCCTTTTCGACACAGCGTGCACCGCGGTTATTGCCGGACTCGGGTTGGTACTCTTCGAATCACACGCGCACGCGCTTTCGGGCAATGCGGACGGCGGCGCATCGACCAGCAAACTTGAAGCTGCGGCGCGAACGACCGGATCGATTCTCTTCATCGGCGTGATTGGCGCCGTGATTTTCCTGGTTTACCTGCGTCTGCACGGCACAGCGATGCTTGAGCGCCGCACCCAGGCTTGGCGCGACGACGGCGGCTGGCGCGCAAAAGTCGGCGCGCATCCTGATGGGCTTCGCGCGCGGCGTGCAGACGATTCGAACGTGGCGTGAACTCGCGCTCGCGGTGCTCTACTCGGCGCTGCACTGGGTCGGCGTGGCGCTTTTGTATGTTTGGATCTCGCACAGCCTCGGCGGCCGGCTCGCGACGATCGGCTTCGGCGACGCGTTGTTGATACTCGCGTTCACCTTGGTCGGCTCGGCGATTCAGTTACCGGGAGTCGGAGGCGGCTCGCAAGTCGCCTGCTTCCTTGCTTACACAGCCATATTTGGAGTAGAAAATGAGCCCGCGGCCGCTGCGGCGATCTTGATCTGGCTCATCACTTTTGCCGGAGTCGCTTTGGTGGGCGTGCCGCTGCTCATTCACGAAGGCATGTCGCTCGGCGAATTGAAGCGGTTGGCCGAGGGCGAAAAGCAGCGCGAAGAAGAGCAACTGGAAAGCGGTAACGCCTAAGTGCGGCGAGGAGAACCAGCCGAGTGAAGTGCCCTTTCTGTGCGCATGTCGATGACAAGGTAATTGATTCCCGCGAAGGCCGCACCGGCGACACGATTCGCCGCCGCCGCGAATGCCTCAAGTGCGGACGCCGCTTCACTACCTACGAGCGCATCGACGAAATCCCCTACATGGTCATCAAGAAAGATGGCCGGCGCGAGCGATTCGAACGGCAGAAAATTTTGCAGGGGTTGCTGAAGGCGTGCGAAAAGCGGCCGGTGCCGACGCCGAAGCTGGAAGCGATCGTCGATGACATCGAAGGCGTGGTGCACGAAGCGACCGAGCGCGAGCTGACGACGACGGAAGTCGGCGAGATGATCATGAATCGGCTCAAGAAGCTCGACAAGGTTGCGTACGTGCGATTTGCGTCGGTTTACATGGACTTCAAGGATGTGCAGGAGTTCATGTCGGAATTGAAGAATTTGCTGAAGGATCGCGCGAAGAAGTAGGCGATCGGACGGCGTCGAGTTTGTTTGAAGTCGTGCGAGTGCGGCGGAGTAGGTGGATTCAGGGACCGGCCGCGCGAGTGAATCCGGAGTCATCATCCATGCGAAAAACGAAGGTAGCTGTGTTGCTTTTACTCGGCGGAGTTGTGACCGCGTCGCAGTTTTTTGGTCACGGTCCGGCGACGTTGGCCGCAAAGGAAAAACATGCAGCCGAGTCCATTCCAGCGCCCGACGGGCAGATGATTCGCGCGCACGTGAAATTTCTGGCGAGCGATTTGCTGGAAGGCCGCGGGACTGGCCAGCGCGGCGGCGATCTCGCGGCGGAATATATCGGCGCGCAGTTTGAATCGTATGGCTTGAAGCCGGCGGGCGACGGCGGCACATTTTTTCAGAACGTGCCGATGGTGACGATGAAGACCAAGGCCGAGACGAGTTTCAGCCTCGTGCCAAACAACGCAGGAAAGCGGCGCCGCTGTCAGCTTGAAGCTGCTCGACGACTTCACCGTCAACAACGAAACGCAGACCGAAGTCGCCGATCTCGACGCGCCGATCGTTTTCGTCGGATTCGGCATCACGGCGCCGGAATACAACTGGGACGATTACAAGGGCGTCGATCTGAAGGGCAAGGTTGCGTTGCTTTTTGTGAACGAGCCGGCGTCCGACGATCCGAAATTTTTCAAAGGCAAGGCGCTCACGTACTACGGGCGCTGGATCTACAAATTTGAAGAGACGGCGCGGCACGGCGCTGTTGCGACGTTGATCATTCATCGCACCGATCTCGCAAGCTACGGCTGGCAGGTGATTCACAATTCGCTCGGCACCGAGAAATCATTTTTGAAGCTCGACGGGCACACGCCGAAACTGAAGGCCGCGTCGTGGATTCAGCTCGACGTCGCAAAGAAAATCGCGGCGATGAGCGGGCTCGACATCGACAAGATGTATCAGCAGGCGCAGTCGCGCGATTTCAAGCCGGTCGAGTTGCCGGTGAGTTTGAAGGCGCACGTCGTCAGCGAAATTCATCCGTTCATGGGCAAAAACGTCGTCGCGAAGCTGCCGGGTGGCGACGCAAAACGCAGCGACGAAGCGGTGATGTACACCGCGCACTACGATCACCTCGGCATTCATCCCGAAGCGGAGGGCGACCAGATTTACAACGGCGCCGTCGATAACGCGACGGGCTGCGGCATTTTGCTGGAGCTTGCGCGCGTGTGGTCGATGGCGAAGCCTGCGCCGGCGCGCTCGATTTTGTTTGCTGCGGTGACGGGCGAAGAGCAGGGTCTGCTCGGTTCAGAATATCTCGGCAAACATTTGCCGATACCTGCCGGAAAAATCACGCTCGATCTGAACTACGACGCGCTGCCGCCAATTGGCGATCCGGAAGATATCGACGTGAGCGGCGCGGAGCGCACTACTTTTTATCCTGAAGTCGAAGCTGTCGCGAAATCGCTCGGACTCGCGATTCGCCCGGACGCGCATCCTGAAGCTGGACATTACTACCGCTCGGATCACTTCAGCCTCGCGCGCGTCGGCGTGCCGTCGTTTTCCATCGACGAAGGACAGAAATACAAGGGCCACGACGCCGCGTGGGGCGAGGCGCAATCGAAGGACTACGTCGATCACCACTACCATCAACCCAGCGACGAATATCGCCCCGATTGGGATTTCACGCGGCTTGGCGAAGATGACGCAGTTCGGCGTGCTGCTCGGCCAACAAGCCGCCTCAGCGCCCTCATTGCAAGGCTGGCAGCCCGGCGACGAATTCGAAGCCGCGCGCAAGAAAAGCAACTAACTCGCCGAAGCTAATTTGAAGACGCGGTTTTCCGCCAGCGGTAGAAGAGTGGGATGCCGGCGGCGATGACGAGCAGGCCGAGAGTGGATCGGATGGGGCGGACGAGCCAGAGATTGACGGTGAGCGCGACGGCCGCCACTAAAAAGACGATCGCGGTTACCGGATAGCCGAACGCGTGATAAGGGCGATTCAGATTAGGCTGCTTCATGCGCAGGCGTAGCAAGCGATGGCGTTGAGCGCGAAGAAAATCCAGACAGCGAAGACGAATAGCGAATAAAGCTCCTCGTACGTGCCGGTGAGCGCGAGCACCGCGCCGACGCCGCCGAGGAAGAGGAGCGAGCCGCTCGGCGTGCGGAATTTCGGATGCACGCGCTCCGCGAACCGAAAGAAAACTCCGTCGCGCGCCATCGCGTACGGAATGCGTGCGCCCGTGAGAATGACGACGTGTAGCGCGCCCAGACGCCGAAATTGCCATCGCAACGGTCAGCGCCGCAGCGCCATGCGGGCCGGCGAGCCGCTGAACAACATCGGACGCGACATGCATCGACTGCGCAACCGTGCTGAACGCCAGAACACGGAAATACACAATATTCGCAAGCAAATAGAGCGTGCCGACCGTCAGGAAGCCAAAAACAATCGCGCGCGGAATATTTCTTCCCGGCGATTCGATTTCTTCTCCCAAATCGCCGAGATCGTTGAATCCGTTATAAGCCCACATCGCGGGCACCATTGCGGTGAGAACCGCGCCGATGATGGCGAAGCCGGTCGGGACCACGGTGATCGTCGTCGGAAAATCGTTCGGTGTGTATCGGCTGTAAAAAATTCCGCCGATGACGATGCACAGAATCGTCCCCGTCTTCAGCACCGTGAGAAAAACCTGGATGCCGCCGCCAAATTTCACGCTGAGATAGTTCACGGCAGTGACCGCGACGACCACGAGCGCCGCGAGCGGTTGCGCGACGGTGAAGTTGAATTCGTAGCTGCCGATGTGCGTCGTGAAAAGCGGCGTTAAAATCGCGGGAAACAGAAACGCCGCGAAGCGCAAAAATCCCGCAGCCAGCGTCGCGATGCCGACCGGCCGCTCCAGCACCGAACTCATCCAGCCAAAGAGATATCCCCAGAGCGGCCCGAGACCCTTCGTTGAGATAAACGTAGCTGCCGCCAGCTTTCGGAAATGCGGCGCCGAGTTCCGCGTAGCAAAACGCGCCGCATAAAACGATAAATCCGGCCACGAGCCACGCCGCGAAAACGAGTTGAACCGAGCCAACCGCGCGCGCCATGTCGCTCGTCACAAGAAAAATGCCGGTGCCGATCGTGTCACTGATGACGACAGCAGTCGCAGCTCGCAATGTGAGGCCGCGAACGAGGCCGCCAGATTGATGCTGCGACGAATCGCCCGGCGAATCAGGTTTCGAAGAGGTCATGAAGAGGTGCGAAGCCTACTATCGCGCGCAACCTCGGTCAATGAGGCGGCTCCGGTAGCGCCGGCTTCCAGCCGGCGGTTTTCGCCAATTTGGCCACGCAGCGCCCCGCCGGGCGAATCCGCAACATCTTTAGCCAACGCCCATTTCCCGGTATCATCTCCCCATGAGCCACAAACTGATGATCAGCGAATACGCGCTCGATCCCGCCTATGTCGTGAAAAACTTCGACGACATCCTCACGCCCGCCCTGCTCGTCTATCCCGACATCATCGAGTCCAACATCGAGCGCACGCTGCACCTGCTCGATGGCAACGCCGATCGCTGGCGCGCTCACATCAAAACGGCGAAGCTCGCGTTCACCTTAAAAATGCTGATCGCGCGCGGCGTCCGCAATTTCAAATGCGCCACCACCCTCGAACTGCTCACCGCCTGCGAATGCGGCGCCGCCGACATTCTCCTCGCTTATCCGACCGTCGGCGCAAACGCGCGCCGCGTCCGCGAAATCGCCGACCAATTCCCCGACGATAAAAATCTCAGTCCTCGCCGAAAACGAAGGCCAGATCCGCCAATGGCAAGGCAGCCGCCTCGGCATTTTCATCGACATCAATTCGGGCATGAACCGCACCGGCATCGAAGAGAGCCGTGCCACCGACATTCAATCGCTCGTCGAGACCGTCGCGAAATCCGGCCTCGTCTTCCGGGGCTTGCACTACTACGACGGCCATCACGGCGCTTTGCCTGAGCCTGATCGCCTCACGGCGGCTCACTTCGGCTACGACCGGCTGATGGCGATCATTTCGATCATCGAGAGCGCGGGTCACACCGTGCCAGAAGTCATCACCGCCGGTACGCCGACGTTTCCCGCGTCGCTCGCGTATCCAGGATTTCGCGACGCGAGCTTCGTGCATCGCATCTCGCCGGGCACCGTGGTTTATGGCGATGCGACGATGCTTTCGCAATTGCCCGCCGCGTACGGCTACAAGCCAGCCGTGCTCGTCGCCGCACGCGTCGTCAGCCATCCGCGGCCGGCGATCGTCACGTGCGACGGCGGACACAAAGCGGTTTCCGCCGACGCCGGAGTGCCGACGTGCGTCGTGCTCGGTCATGCGGAGCTCACCGGAATTGGCCCGAGCGAAGAACATCTGCCGCTGACGGTGAGCGAAGGTGCGGAGCCACCGCCGGTCGGCGAAGTGCTTTATCTTTTGCCGCGGCACATCTGCCCTACGGTGAATTTGTTTGAGGACGCGTTGATTATTCGCGGCGGCGCGGTTGAATCCGTTGAGCGCGTGACGGCGCGCGGACGCGAGAATCCCATCGTGCTGCGCGGAGAAAATCGCGAGCTCACGCCAGACTGCCGCGCGTTAATCGCGGGCAACAATCAGGTCGCCTAAATCGATCGAAAAAGCCCGCGTTCTGGAAAGCGAACGCCGCTACAGGGTGGCCGCGATCAGTTATCGCTTCTTCGTCTTCTTGGGTGCTGACTTCGTAGCTGGCGCTTTTTTCTCGGCGGACTTCGGCGAATACGCCACGCAGTCCAACTCAATCATCATCTTCGGATCGGCAAATCCGCTCTCAACCGTAGTCCGCACGGGATACGGCTTCTGAAAAATGCTCGCGTAAGTCGTGTTGTAGCGCGAAAACAGCGTGATGTCGCTGAGATGCGCGGTCACTTTCACCACGTCCGCCAGCGATGCTCCGTCCGCCTGGAGAATTGACTCCATATTCCGAATCGTCAGCTCGGTCTGCTCTTCGATTGTTTCGCCCCACATCTTGTTCGTCGCCGGATCGACCGGCCCGGTGCCAGTCACAAAAACGAAATCTCCCGCGCGCCATCCCTGTGAATAAGCCCCCTGCGGTGGCGCACCACGTTTGCTGGTAATCACGTATTTAGCCAAGACTGTCTCCTCACTCTGATTTAATCGGCAACGAACATCTATATCACGGCCATGTCGCCGTGGTGGAGCCCGAAACACCTCCGCCGCCAACCGGTGCTCGACCAAAATGTCCTACGACGGCGGAACGCAGCACGGAACATCCCCCCTCCCAATCCCGTACTTCCCTTTGCCCGTGGTTTTTAACTGTGAATTTCGGACAAGACCATTTCGCGCCGCCATCGTCTTGATAACTAGCGCGCTCGGTTTCTGTCTTTTGGTGGTTGTAGCGGCGACCCGACTTACACCCCGGACTCGCCGCAATTTTCTAAACGGGGGTCAGCATGAATCTGGTGAGCCTGTGGCGAACATTCGTTCGTGATCTGAATTTCGCCTTGCGCACTTTGCGGCGCACGCCCGGGTTCACCCTCGTCGCAGTGCTGACGCTCGCGTTAGGCATCGGCGCGAACACCGCCATCTTCACGCTGCTGAATCAAGTCCTCCTCCGCCTGCTCCCCGTCAAAGACCCGCACAGCCTCGTGATGCTCACCATGCGCGGCAAGCATTACGGCAGCAACTGGGGCTCAAATGCGATCTCCTATCCGATGTACAAAGATTTCCAGGCGCACAACGAAGTTTTCTCCGGCATGATGGCGCGCTTCCCTACCTACGCCAGCGTGACCCTTGGAAACGCTCCCGAGCGCGTGAAAGCTGAATTGGTTTCGGGCTCGTATTTCGACGTGCTCGGCGTGACCACCGCGATCGGACGCACAATCACACCCGACGATGACAAAACGAAGGACGGGCACCCGCTCGTCGTCCTGAGCTACAACTACTGGCGCGACAAGTTTGGAGCCAAGCCCGATGTGATCGGCAGCACGATTCTCGTCAACAACAATAAAATGACCATCATCGGCGTATCCCAGGCGGGATTCGACGGCGTCGAACTCAGCGATCCCCCTTCGATCTTTGTCCCGATGATGATGCAGCTCGAGCTGATGCCGGGAAACAAAGACATGCTCACCAACCGGCGGAATCGCTGGGTCAACGTCTTTGGGCGGCTGAAGCCCGATGTCAGCGCTGAGAAAGCCAAAGCATCGCTCCAGCCGTTCATGCACTCGATGCTCGAAATGGAAGTGAAAGAGGAAGCGTTCCGCAACGCGTCGCCCTACGACCGCGAACAATTTCTGAAATGCTGGATGGATGTCCTCCCCGGCTCGCAAGGCCGCCAGAACGTGCAGCGTGGACTTTCCACTCCACTTTGGGTATTGATGGCGACAACCGGCATGGTGCTGCTCATCGCGTGCGCGAATATCGCAAACTTGCTTTTGGCTCGGGCGACGCGCCGCCAGAAAGAAATGGCGATTCGCCTCGCGATCGGCGCCAGCCGCGGAAGAATCATCTCGCAACTGTTGATCGAGATGTTTGTGCTCGCCATCACCGGCGGAGTGCTCGGATTGCTACTCGCGTTCTGGGCCGACAAGGCGTTGATGTCGGTGTACTTGCCGGCCGATTCCGCGCGGCTCAACATCACCACCACGCCCGACTTGAAAGTGCTGTTGTTCACCTTCGGCGTATCGGCGCTCACCGCGCTCGCGTTCGGCCTGGTGCCGGCGCTGCAAACGACAAAGCCCAATGTCGGCACCGTGCTGAAGGATGAAGCCAGCGCCGTCGTCGGCAGCGGCAACAAAGGCTTGCGCAAGTCTCTCGTCGTCGTCCAGGTGGCCCTGTCGCTCCTGCTGCTCATAGGCGCCGGACTTTTTCTGCGCAGCCTCGAAAATCTCAGCCACCTCGGGCCCGGCTTCAACGCCTCGCGCTTGATCGGTTTCGAAATCGATCCGAGCCTGAACAGTTACACGCCCGAGCGCGGGAAGCTTGCCTATCGCGAACTCACCGAAAGCCTTAAATCTCTTCCCGGGGTCGAAGGCGTCGGCCTCGCCAGCATGCGCATTCTCGAAAACGACGAGTGGGATAGCAACATGACCGTCGAGGGCTACAGCCCCGACAAACCCGACGATCGCGCCGAGCCTTACATGAATTCGATAAGCCCGAATTATTTCGCAGCGCTCGGCGTCCCTATCGTCTCCGGCCGCGACTTCACCGATGCGGACAGCCGCCAAGTGAAGCATGGCGAAAAAGATGACGACTACGTCCCCGCGACCGTGATGATCAACGAAACTTTCGCACGCAAATTCTTCCCAGGCCGCGATCCCATCGGCCGTCACCTCGGTTTCGGCTCCGACCCCGGCACGAAAACCGACATGGAAATCATCGGCATCGTAAAAGACATCAAGTACACCAGCCTGCGGGACGAGATTCCTCCGCAGGCGTACGTTCCGTATCTCGCGGACCGCGGCATGGGCGGAATGACCGTTTATGTGCGCACCACAGCCGATCCTAAAGCGATGATGAATCTGATTCGCGAAAAAGTACGCGACCTCGATGCCAACATGCCGATCTTCGACATGCGCACCACCGACGAGCAGATTCAGAATTCGCTCTCGGCCGAGCGCATGATCGCCAGTCTCTCGATCGTGTTCGGCTTACTCGCCACGATTCTCGCAGCGGTCGGCCTATACGGATTGATGGCCTACAACGTCGTGCAGCGCACGCGCGAAATCGGCATTCGCATGGCGCTCGGCGCGGCACAAGGCGATGTCGTGTGGATGGTGATGCGTGACGTTTTGATTTTGGTCGGCATCGGCATCGCCGTCGGCGTGCCCGCCGCGCTCGCGCTCACCAGCGTTGTGCGCAGCCAACTCTATGGCCTCACCGGCCACGATCCGATGACACTCGTGCTCGCCACCGTCGGCCTTGCCGTCGTCGCCTTCGCCGCCGGCTACATCCCGGCGATCCGCGCCAGCCGCCTCGACCCCATGCGCGCGCTCCGCTACGAATAACACGGCAAGCATCGTGAACACGTGGGCCCGTTACCTGGTGTTCGTGTTTTACTAACTCCAATTGAACCATCCGCCCTGGGCGGTGTAGACTAACTGTGTTAGTAGCTCCTGTAATACGCTCGATAAGGAGTGCCATCGATGCTCTTTCCTCGTTCAATTTTCCCTGCTGTTCTTAAAATCGCCGCCACTGTAGCGCTCAGCGCGGTCGCTCTTTGTGCCGCAGTCCCCCGCGGCTGGTATCTCGCCGGTTCAAAGCCACAGGATTACCAAACCGGTGTCAACGACGCGCAATACAACGGTCACCATATCGCGTATCTCCAATCGGTCGCCGCAGTTCCAACCGGCTTCGGCACGCTGATGCAAGATTTCCGCGCGGACGATTACGCCGGCAAACGCGTTCGCTTCAGTGCAAAGTTAAAAACAGAAAACGTTGCAGATTGGGCCGGCATCTGGATGCGCATCGACAAAAACGGCGGCTCTTCGTCCTCGCCAAAAACTCTCGTTCTCGACAACATGCACGATCGCCCGGTCAAGGGCACCGAAGATTGGAAGAGCTGCCAGGTCGTCCTCGACGTACCAAAAGATGCGACCGGTATCTTCTTCGGCCTCGTGCTCAACGGCCCAGGCAACGTGATGATGAGCGATGCGAAGATCGAAACAGTCGGCCTCGACGTCGAAACCACGGCCAAACCTATGCCGGAACGGCTAACCCCATCTGCGCCGACGAATCTCGATTTCGCGCCGTAATCGCTGCGCTGCGGATCGCAAATTTCGCTGTATCATCACCGTCATGCCCGTCGTCATCTGCATGTTGCGTGGCGTAAATGTCGGCGCGAACAACCGCGTCAAGATGGACGACCTCAAAAAACTTTGCATATCGCTCAAACTCCGCGATCCGCAAACCTACGTGCAGAGCGGCAACATCGTCTTCAAAACTGACGAGCGCGACCTCGACAAGCTCTGCAAAAATCTCGAATCCGCCATCCACAAAAAATTCGGATTCCAAAGCGACGTGATTCTCCGCATCGCGAAAGACCTCCGCGAAGTCATCGCTGGAAATCCGTTCGCCAAACGAAAAGACATCCATCCCGGCAAACTGCTCGTCACATTTTTCACGGCCGATCCCGGTGAAGCCGCCCGCAAACAAGCGCGCGCCATCAAGTGCGATCCCGAAGAACTCTTCATCGAAGGCCGCGAAGCCTACATCTACTTCCCCAACGGCGCCGGCCGCTCCAAGCTCAATTGGTCCCTCATCCCCAAAACACTAAAAGTCCAAGGCACCGCCCGCAACTGGAACAGCGTCACCAAAATGCTCGAAATCGCCGAAAAAATGGAAGCCTGATGGCGAGCTTTGAAGAGGCGTGGAAGGCTGCTCACACTTCGCGCACCGGAAAGCCGTCCGAGGAACTTCGCGCATACCTCGAATCGTTCTACCAATGCTGCGTTGCCGAGCCGACCGACCCAAAAGGGATAACTCAGGCTCTCGATCGATTACTTGCATATCTGGAGACCGACGGCCGCACGAGCGCGAATTGCTGGATCACTGATCTTTTTGTGATGGAATGCGCGGGCTGGGAACGCGACTGGGGTGATCTTGATCTGCCCGAACATTTGCACGATGTATTGTCGATGATGGGTGAAGCTCTCCACGACACGGTTGATACACCGGAAGTCGCCAAGAACTTCGGCTGCCTGCCCGAACAACTCCGAGCCCGCCTCCGGCAAATCCCACTTGACTAGCGCCCCGCATTCGCTTGTGTTTCGCTCGGCCAGTGGTAAGATGCCGCCAACCGTGTTGCCCACTCGTCTCACTCTCGCGCAACTGACCTGCCTTCAACCCTTTGGAAGCAAACGGCTTCCCACGGAACTTTTAGGCGGCATTTTGCGTTCCATAGTGTGCAGGCCGAGACGTACCAGGATTCGAGGCTGATGAAGAGTTGGAGCAGGACGCCCAACTGGTCCAGCAATGCCTCCAGGGAGACGGTTCAGCCTGGGAGGAGCTTGTACGTCGCCACTCGCGCCGAATCTTCAATATTTGTTACCGGTTCACCGGCAACGGCAGCGAGGCCGAGGACCTTTCGCAGGAAGTGTTCCTGCGGGTCTATCGCACCTTGGCGAGCTATCGGTCGGCGCACGGAGGCTTCGCAACTTGGGTGACCAGCGTCACACGCAACCTCTTGATCGATCATTACCGGCGCACCAAGCGCGACCGCATGACCGACTCGCTCGACGATGCCATGCCGGTCGTCGAGAACAAGGAATCCGCGGGACGCAGGCCCGACCAGCAGCTTTTGCTCAACGAGCTGAGCGCGCAGGTGCAAACCGCGCTGACCAAGCTTTCCCCAGAATTGCGCGAAGCGGTCATTTTGCGGGACTTGCAGCAGCTGGAATACGTCGAGATACAACGAGTTTTATCCGTGCCCGAAGGGACGGTAAAATCGAGAATTAACCGGGGCCGGATCGAACTGGCCAGGATTTTGCAGCAAATGGGCGTCAGGCCGTCTTAAGAAGGCGAACTGACGTAAGTAGAAGTGGGAAGAAGAAGTAGAAGTCGAAAGCAGCAGAAAGAGCGGACGCAGCACCGAACGAAAATGATCTGGACTTGCGAACAAATCGAAGCGCGGCTCAGCGATTACCTCGACGAGGCTATGACGAGGAACGACCGCGCGTCTTTCGAGGCGCACGTTGGCGATTGCCCGCGTTGCGCGCCGCTGGTCGCTCATTTGTCCAAGCTGCTGACGAGCATGCACGTGATGGAGCAGATCGAGCCTCCGCCGCGCCTGATCTATTCGATCCTCGACAAAACGCTCGGCAAGCGCGAAACCGTCACTGGATGGCGCGCCATCTTCGGCTGGTTCGAGGGCGTCAGCACGATGCGCCTCGCGTACGGCGCGCTTTCCGTCGCCGGCACGTTCGCGATTTTGCTCAGCGCGCTCGGCTTCAACTTCACCAAGCCAAAGATCGCCGATCTTCGTCCCACGGCGATTTATCGCAATGCGGATCGGTCAGCGCACTTGGTGTATGCGCGCGGCACGAAATTCGTGAACGATCTCCGCGTCGTTTCTGAGATTCAATCGCGCCTGCGCCAGGACAACGACATGCCGACCAGCCAGGAAGGCGTCGTTCCCTCTCGCGAGAAGCAGCCCGGCCAGACCGATGGCACGAAGCCGACGACGCCGCGCCAACAGAATCGCGCCAACGACCTCACGCATCAGATTGAGATTCTCGCCAACGAATTGCCCGTTTGGGCCGGCCACCTGAGCGTCCCCTTGCTTGCTGCGAGTGCGAGGAGGCAGCCATGAAGTGTGCTGTCCACAGTGAGGCGGATGCCGCAGGTTTTTGTCGGAATTGTGGCAAACCCATGTGTGCGGTTTGCGTGCGGCCCGTTCGCGACGTTCTTTATTGTGAGGATTGCCTCGCCGGTGTGATCGGCTTGCCGCCGAACGCACCGCCACAATCCGCGGCGAATCCACAAGCTGCTGCCGGCGATCCGAACGCGAATTACTACACCGATCCGAACGCGGCGCTGCCGCCACCATTGCCAGTCGCGCAAGTCGGCGCGGGACCGAATCCGGCGCTCGCTTTTTTCCTGGGATTTCTTCCCGGGCTCGGCGCTTTTTACAACGAGCAATTCGGCAAAGGCATCATCCATCTCGCGATTTTTCTTTTCCTCTTCATTCTCGGCGTCGATGGCGCCGTGAACGGCGGCGCCGAAGCGGCACTGTGGCTCTGTATCGCAGGCCTGTGGGTCTACATGCCGATCGACGCGTATCGCACCGCGAAGGCCAAGCAGGCCGGTATGGTGCTCAACGATCCGCTCGAAAATTTCAGCAAAGGCAAACCGATCGGGCCGGCGCTCATCATCTTCATCGGCATACTTCTGCTCTTGCACAATTTCGACTGGTTTCCGTGGTGGCGCATTCAACAGTTCTGGCCGCTGATTCTGATCGCGCTGGGAATTTTCATGTTTCGCAACCGCCTCGGGAATCGTTCGTAGCAGCACGACGCAAACGAGACGCAACAAATTCGATGTTCGCTGCGTAATAGGATTCAGGATGGAATTAGTCGCCGAAATTTTGGTTTCGCTGATGGAAGAGGCTGTGTGGTCCGCGATTTTTTCCTCGACGAAGAAGAAGTCACAAGACCCAGGCGCGTTAGCCGCTGAAATAAGATTTTCGTCCGTGCGAAGTAGCGAGGAACAAAGATGAGCGATAACCCAAGATGCCGTTGCCCGCGATGCACGATTCGCGCCCTCGTCGGCCCGGCCGTCATCGTCACGGTCGGCGTACTCTTTCTCCTCCAGCAAATGCGCGGCGGCTTCTTTGAATTCGGCAACACCTACCCCGTGATTCTCGTCGTCATCGGCGCAATCCTTCTCGCCTCCTCGCTCGCGCCCATGGACGGCCATATCAATCCGAATGTGCAGTCGGTGAATCCGTCCGCGCCACCATCGCCGCCCGCCGCTCCCGGCGCGCCAACGCAAAATCAGTATCAGAGCCCGTATCCGGGCCAAGGACAGTAACCTCCATGGCCTACGCTCGCGCTCGCGGCAGCAGCGTTTTCAGCGGCCTGATTCTCATCATCATCGGCGTCCTGCTGCTGCTCCACAATTATCGCGGATTTGAACTCGGCCAGCTTTTCGTGCACTGGTGGCCGCTGCTGCTGATTGTCTGGGGCGCGCTGAAACTTTACGAGCGCACTGCGGCGCGTTCCGCGGGAGGCGATGCCGGCGGCTCGCGCATCACGCCCGGAGAAGTATTTCTCGTTCTCGGCTTGCTCGCACTCGTCGGCATTGTCGCGGGCGTCGAAGGCGTGAAAGAACATTTCCCCGACATGATGGGTGAAACCACCGCCGTCGATCTCGACGTCGCACCGAAAAACGTTTCTGCGAATGCGCGTGTCACCATTAAAGGCACGCATGGCGACATCAGCGTGCGCTCCAGCAGCGAACCTGAAATCCGCGTCAACGGTAAGAAAAACGTTCGCAGTTGGAATCAGCGAGATGCCGATCGCCTCGCAGGCGGCGCCGGCGCCGAAATTGTGCAGAACGGCGACGGCTGGGACGTGCAACCCACCGGCGGTGACAATCGCGTCAGCGTGGATATGGATGTGGTCGTGCCGAGCAAAGCAGCCGTCACAGTGCGCAACGAAAAAGGCGACATCACGGTCGCCGACATGGGCACATCACTCGCCATCAATTCCGGCAACGGCGACATCGATGTTCGCGGCACGAATGGCGACGTCAATCTCGATATGCGACGCGGCGACGCCAAAGTCACGAGCACCAAAGGCGATGTGCGCATCGCCGGCACAGGCGGCAGCGTGGACGTAACGGACGCGACTGGAAATTTCACGGTCAGCGGCGAATTTGTCGGACCGATTCGCGCCGAAAAAATCGGCAAAGGCGTGCGCTTTGTTTCGCGCCGCACCGATCTCACACTCTCGCAGCTTAGCGGTCACATGGAAGCCGGCTCGGGCAACATGGAGATCGTCGATGCGCCGGGCAATTTGCTGCTGCGCACGCACGAAGAAGAAGTGAACGTCGAAAATCCCGGCGGCAAAGTCAAAATCGACAATCGCAACGGCAACATCGAGTTGCGCTTTTCGTCGCCGCCGAAAGATGACATCGACATCACCAACGCATCGGCTAGCATTTCGATCTCGATGCCCGAAAATTCAAATTTTCAGATCGTCGCCGATTGCCACTCGGGAGACATCGACTCGGAATTCGAGTCGGACTCGCTGAAGAAAACCACCACAGAAGGCGGCGACTCCCACCTCGAAGGCCGCTACGGCAACAACCGCGGCCCGAAAATCACGCTGCATACGACGTACGGCTCGATCTCCATCCACAAAAACTGACGCAAGATCGAAACGTCGCAACCATTATGTACGGGCGCGGCACTGCTGCGCCCCATGTCCGCACGATCTCCGCGTCAAGTTTGTGCACCGCTCAAAAAATTTGTCATTCCGACCGCAGCGAAGTGGAGGAACCCTGGCTTGATCGTTCCGCAATTTGCCCGCCGATGAGATCAACTGCGATCACTCCCCAAACTTCCGCACACATCCCGCGATCGGCAATCCCACGACGACCATGTGGACGCCAAGTCCTAGCAGAATGTCCTTCAGCTCAAACGGGCCGCGCACGTGCAAAGCGGACAACGGCAGCACGATGTAACTCATCGTCAATTCCACTGCCATCCCAAAAAATAAACCGCAAACCACCCAATGTTCCGTCATGAATCGCAGCCGCCGGCTCACGCCGTAAAAAATTGCGGCCGCCGAACAAGCGATGAAGTAATGCAGCAGGACGCCCAGCAGATAAATTCCCGCGCCTCCATCCTTGATGACGCCAGGCCCGAGCAATCCGGCCGCAATCACCTTCGGGATGTGCCAGCCAAAAAGAGTGCATGCCTGGAGCAGGTCTAAAGTCCCGGCCACCAACCCCGCAACTCC
Source organism: uncultured Acidobacteriota bacterium (assembly GCA_963785605.1). Classification (GTDB taxonomy): domain Bacteria; phylum Acidobacteriota; class Terriglobia; order Acidiferrales; family UBA7541; genus Acidiferrum. The sequence goes on from CAWAWE010000004.1 coordinate 147,206, forward strand.
GATCGCCGCAAACGCGTTCCCACCCCTCGTCCCATTCCCAGAACTCATCCTCATTCTCCTAACGTTGCGTTCGCCACCCTGTATCCGCGATCGTTTCCAGATCGCGGGCTTTTCCGATCCACAGCACCCAACGATCCGCAAAATACCGCCAACGCCAGGCAGAAGTCCTGACCGGGCGCTGAATCGCTCTGAATCGTTCTGAAATCACGCAAACGCGCGCTCCCGACCGCTGCCTGAGACAAGAACGCGTATAATCGCCCCGTTCGCCGCTGGCAAGTCGGCCAAGAAACGAAAGCGGTCACCAGCCGTTAAGTAAGAGCCGAATGGAACGCCCAATACCAAGACTGCTCATCGGCGACTGGCTCGTCGATCCCGCGTCCAGCGAAATCTCGCGCAAGGGCCAAACGACGCGCCTCGATGTCCGCGCGATGCGCCTGCTGCTTGCTCTCGGGGAGCGTCCCGGCCAAGTCGTCAGCATTGAAGAGCTGTTAAATCGCGGCTGGGGCGAAGTAGCCGTCAGCTCCGACTCCGTCTATCAGGCGATGACATCGCTGCGCCGCCAGTTCGGCGACGACGCCAAGCAGCCCAAATACATCGAAACGGTTCCCCGGCTCGGCTATCGCATGGTCGCGAAAGTTCGGCCGTGGGCGGACTCGCCAGGGCCAGCGCAATCACCGCAAGAAATCGCCCAGGCAACACCGCCCGCTCCAGGTGCAAGTCGCGTGCGCGCCGGGCTCGCCGTCGCCATCGCGGTGGGCGTTTGCGTCGCGCTTGCCATCATTTCGTTCTTGCACCCCGGTAACGGGTCGGTCTCCGCTTCGCCGCAGGCCGCTACTGCGCAGCAGCCGGAGAAATCGATCGCGGTGGTTCCGTTTCTCGATCTCACGGAAGGCATGGTGGAAGAAACTTTTGCCGACGGGATGACGGAAGAGTTGATCGACAAGCTCAGCAAAATCCCCGAGCTGATGGTTCCGTCGGCGACGGCTTCGTTTTATTACAAGGGCAGGCAGATTCCCGTTGCAGATATTGCGAGGAGTTTAGGAGTGATTTACTTGCTGGATGGAAGCGTGCGCAAGTCGCGTTCGCGCGTGCGCGTCGCCGCGCGTCTGATACGCGCCGACAACGGCTACGTCATGTGGACCGAGACCTATGATCGACCGTTCGATGACATCTTGATGGTACAGGACGACATCGCAACCAAAGTCGCGACGGCATTGAAGAAGAGTCTGTAAACCGGAAACGAAGTCCCGAGACGGCGGTTCGGGAAAGCCAAGACGCATCGGCCGGGCGGAGCGAGCCCCGCCCCTACAACGAAAAACAAAATGGCGACGTAAAGTCGCCGCTACTCCTCAGCGCTCTGCGGTGCGTTCTAAATCTTCGTAGAAGGTGGGGTAGGAGACGCCGGCGCAATCGGCGTCGCGGATTACGGTGTCGCCTTCGGCGCCGAGTGCGGCGACGGCGAAGGCCATGGCGATGCGATGGTCGCCGTGCGGTTCGATTTCTGCGCCGCGTAGTTTTCCGGCGGAGCGGCCGGCGACTTTCAATCCGTCTTTGCGCTCTTCGACGGTTGCGCCCATGCGGCGCAAATTTTCGGCGAGCGCGGCGATGCGATCGCTTTCTTTCACGCGCAGTTCGGCGGCGTCGCGAATCTCGATTCCCTCTTCGGTGTACGGACCGAGCGCCGCGAGCATTGGTAGTTCATCGATTACGAGCGGCACCTGTTCCTTCTCAATCACGCCGCCCTTGAGCGAAGTTCCCTTCACCGCGAGATCGCCGATGACTTCACCGTGCGCGCTCTGCAACGACATCACCTGTAGCGAGGCGCCCATCTGGGCGAACACATCGAGAATCGCGGTGCGCGTGGGATTCAATCCGATGCCGTGAATCATGATGTTTGAGTCGGCAAACATCGAAGCGGCCGCGATGAAAAACACCGCCGAGGAAATATCACCGGGCACATCGATCGAGCGCGCCTGCAACTTCGGTCCAGCGCCAGTGCCGCCGGCGCCACGCACGGTGATGGTGGTTCCGTCTCTCTCGATGCCCACGCCGAATTCTTCCAGCGCGAGCTCGGTGTGATCACGCGTCAACACCGGTTCGGTCACCGACGTCGTGCCTTCCGCAAACAATCCGGCGAGGAGGACAGCCGACTTCACCTGCGCGCTCGCCATGGGCATTTTGTAGTGGATGCCGCGGAGCTTTGTGCCGTGAATTTCGAGCGGCGCGAAGTTGTCTTCGCGCGCGCGAATGTCCGCGCCCATTTGTCGCAGAGGCGACACCACGCGCCCCATCGGCCGCTTCTGAATCGAGGCGTCGCCGCTCAACTTCGTCGTAAAACTCTGCCCCGCCAAAATCCCCGTCAGCAAACGAATCGTAGTCCCGGAATTCCCCGCATCGAGCGCGCGCCAGCTCGACTTCAGGCCTTCCGCGCCGCGGCCGGTAACTTTCACGAGGTCTTTGTCGATTTTGACGCTGGCGCCGAGGGCGCTCATGCAATCGAGAGTGCTGTGGCAGTCGGCTGCGAGTGCGAAATGGCGGAGTTCGCTGGTGCCTTCAGCAAGGGCCGAAAGCATCGCATAACGATGCGAAATCGATTTATCTCCCGGAGGGGCGACGCCGCCGGTCAAGAATTTGGCTGGGTGGATGGTCTGCTTTTTCACGCCGAGATTTTATCATGGCGCCTCGGCCGACTCTATTTTCGGAGGCTGCGGCTTTCGTCGCGGGGTGGTAGCGCCGGCATCTTGCCGGCGATTTTTTGATCGACCAGCGAAGGCCATGTCAAAAAAGATCGATTTTCCCGACGTGAATTTTTTCTCTCTCGGGTCGGCCACCGCGCGGCCAAGGGCAAACGCCGGCAAGATGCCGGCGCTACCAGGAAATGTTTCAAATCTGTAACTGGTCCGGGGGACAGTTTGCAGCGCGAACAATAGGCTGAATCACTGAAACACCAGGGCGCTTGCGTTCGTAATAATGAATGTAGGGTCGAACGCGCAAAAACGCTGGCTTTCCTCGATGAATGCGCAGCGTGGCATCACGCGCACAAAGTCTGTGCGGCCATCCGATCGAGCTGACTCGCGGCGCGGCGGAAAGTGCGTAGCTTCTCTACTCCATCAAGGGGATTTTCATGTCTCGGCGTAGTACGTCTATCAAACTCGCGACGAAAGCAGGGATACTTTTCGGCGCGTTATTTCTCGTGACAGTTCTACTGGCGGCGATTCCCGCGCACGAACAGAAGGCTCTCGAAGTGGTCATCACACCCGAACAGCAGCCGTCGCAGGATTCGTCCGCGCAATCGCAATCTTCGTCATCGTCCGCCGATCAAGGCTCCATGCCGGGCATGAACATGGAGGAGAAGACGAGCGAGAGGGCCGCGGTCAACGACATGACGGCTGGGCATGCGGATGCGCATAGCCAGCACATGTTTATGACTGCGATGCGCGATCGTACGCCGGAAGATGTGGCGCGCGCTGGAGACATTGTCACGAAACTTCGCGCAGGAATCGAGAAGTACAAGGACTATCACGTTGCGCTGAACGAGGGTTATCGGATCTTTTTGCCGAATGTGTCGCAGCCGGAATATCACTTCACGAGTTACAAGAATGGATTTCTAGAGGCGTTCGCGTTCGATCCGGCGCGGCCGACTTCACTGCTCTACAAGAAAACTTCGAGCGGCTATCAGCTTGTCGGGGCGATGTACACGATGCCGAAGCGAGCGACGGAAGATCAGTTGAACGAGCGCGTGCCGCTGAGCATTGCGATGTGGCACCTGCACACGAATCTTTGCGTGCCGGGGCGCGGGCAATTTCAGAACGCGGATTGGACGAAATTCGGTTTGCACGGATCGATTGCGACGCAGGGCGCGTGCGATGCGGCGGGCGGACGATTTTCACCGGTGATATTTGGATGGATGGTGCATGTGTATCCGTATGGGGATTCGCTGGATAAGATTTTTGCGATGCATATGCATAAGGACTGACAGACAGCACGACTCGACCCCTCCCTAGCCCACGACAGCTCACTTTCTCTCGCGATGCGGTTCCAGGACCATACGGATTTATACGAATGGGGTATACCCCCCCATCGTTTTATTGAGTGTGTGCAAATTCTTGATTTGATTCGGCTTACGAGGCTACAGAAAACAGGAGTGCGTAAGGTCTTGCGTTACAGCTAGATAACTGTGGGTGTCGTTCGAAAATTTTCGCATCTTTGTGTCCGATGAGATGCGTGTAAAAAACAAAAAGCGCCTTGCGGCGCTTGGGCGAAATTTTCTCTGAAGTGATCATACACGCCAGTAGTAGAAGCGACGAGTAATAGTTTTGTAAGTGCGATTCGAATTGGTGTGGGCTGCAAGAGATTGATCGAGGGGCTGTTATTTCGACGAGAGCGGCGATCGTTCGCGCTTTGCTCGCGAAAGATCGGCGGCTGACGCCCGGGCAAGTTGGGGCGCAGCAGTGCTGCGCCCGTACCTCGGAATCGATAAGGGCGGAGTCAGAGGTTGCGGAGGAGTTCGGGGCGGCGGGTGGTGTAGCGGCGGGTCCAGCGGAGTTCGGTTTTGTCGTGGAGCATGACTTTGTATTCGCCGTGGAACCACGGGAGCATTTCGCGGATGGCGTCGAGGCGGACGATGGTGCTGCGGTTGATGCGGGCGAAGAGTTTTGGGTCGAGCGATTCTTCGAGGGAGTCGAGCGTGGCGCGCAGGGTGTGGGATTTTGGGCCGCAATGCAGGATCAGGTAGTTGCGCTCGGATTCGATCCAGGAGATTTCGCGGACGTTGACGAAGTAGGCGCGGGTTTCTTCGCGGATGAGCAAACGCTCGGGGAAGCCGCGGTCGCGCAAGACCTGATCGATGAGGCCGCGGAGGCGCTTTTCGCTCGCGTCGCGGTTTTTGTTGTGCTGCTCGCGTGCTCTGCGCACGACCTCGCGGAAGCGGTCTTCGCCGACGGGCTTCAGGAGATAGTCGAAGGCGTGCACTTCGAACGCGCGGACTGCGTATTGATCGTGCGCGGTGACAAAGACAAAGCGCGTTGCGCCGCCGTCGCGAGAATCGCCGTTGGCCGAAACCGCGCGCACGACGTCGAAGCCGTCGGCGCCGGGCATCTGCACATCGACAAAGACGAGATCGGGGCGGTGCTTTTCGATGGACGAAATCGCTGATTCTGCGTTATCGGCTTCGCCGACGATTTCGATATTGGATTCGTCGCGGAGGAGACGGAGCAGTTTGCGACGCGCGGGAGCTTCGTCGTCAACGACGAGAACGCGAAGAAGATCCGACGGGGCCATCATCAATCTTGAGGAAGCGGCCGCAGCGGAGTGGAATTGGGAGCAGACGCTGCATTGTCGCGGGCGAGTTGCGATTCCGCGGGAATGGCGGATTCGGCGAGAACGGCTCTCGTTACGGAGGAATCGGTTGCGACCTGGGGGCGCAGTGAAACGCGATAGGGCAAGCGGAGCGTGACTTCGGCTCCGCCGCCTGGGCGATTTGCGATCGAAAAAGTTTGGCCGTCGCCGTAAAGCTGCGCGAGGCGATCGCGGATGTTCGCGAGGCCGACACCGCGGCCGAGGACGGCGTTGGGTTCGGAGGAGCCGAGGCCAACGCCCGTGTCGGAAATTTTCATGAGCAAGCTGCCGTTGTCGCGATGGGCGGCGATGGAGATGTCGATCGCTTCCCCGCTGGGCTTCATGCCGTGGCGCAAGGAATTTTCCAGCAGGGGCTGAAGGATGAGCTGGGGGACCAGTGAATCGTTCAATGCGGCGTCGATGTCGTAGCGGACACGCAATTTTTCTTCGTAGCGCTTCTGCATCAGATCCAAATACAAATGCGTAATTTGCAATTCATCGGCGAGCGGGATTTCGTGCGTGCGAGAGGCGCGCAGCGTCAGGCGCAGCAAATCGCTGAGCTGCGTCAGCATCACGTCGGCGGCTTTCACGTCTTCATACATCACCGACGAAATCGTGTTGAGCGTATTGAACAGGAAATGCGGCTGGAGCTGGAGGCGCAGATTTTCGAGCTGCGCTTCGGCGAGCTTCGTCTTCAGCTGAGCGGCGGCAAGCTGTTGGGCCTGCGCCAGGCGGAATTTTCGGAAGTAGTAGTAGAGGCAGACGATGCTGGTGAATCCGACGAGGTCGTTGGAGAGCTCCATCGGATAGCGATAGAACATGATGCCGTAGTCGTAGGGGCCGAGGCCGACCAGCGGCGCGATGAGCTGGCGCGTCATCGCCATGAGGTAGGTATGTGCCAGCGAAAACGCGATGCCTGCTGCCAAGTGGCAAAAAGCGACCGCGGTCCAGTTCAAGCGTTTTTTGCGGAAGAGATAAAGATTGGCAAGCCAAAAAACGAAGGGCAGCAAGACGAATGCGGTGTAGACGCCGGTGATTTCTTCGAGAGCGCGGATGCCGAAGGTGCCTGGGCGATTGCGAGAGAGGTCGTCGAGATAGCGATAACCGGTAAGCAGAATGGCGATGCCAGTGTAGATCAGGAACAGCACCGACCAAACCATCGCGCGTGGAAGGGGCGCCGGCTGGACCTGGGGGATGAGGCTGTCTCCCGCCAGCAGCGGCGTGACTGAGGATAGCGATGGGGGAGCTGTTGACGCGTCGCGGATTGTTGGGGGCGAGAGGCATCTTTGAGGATTCGGAAGGATTATGCGCCCGGAGGAAAGAAGGCGCTATTGGGAAGAGCGTTCACAGAAAATTCACGGTTCGCAGTTGAAACCCGCTTGCAACTGATACCGGACTGAGTTAGTCTGCTTTCAACTCAGACTAAGTTGGTCTGCTTTCGACAGGTCAGACTGCTCACCCCTTAGTCAAACCCAAAGAATCACTGGATTGCCGCAAATGTTGAGATTTGTGTCACTTTTCGACCGCTACAGTTGCAATCGTTTTGCAGCAGCACTACTCGGACTCGCGGCGTTGAGCTCTCTGTCCCGCCAAGGCTCATGCGCAGGAGTGGCCCTACCTGGTCACGTACTCCCACGAGATGGAAGAGCCGGGCAACCTCGAAATCGCCTTCAAGAACGTCCAGGCGGCTCCCCACAACGGGAATCAATTCATCAGCTCGACGATGGAGCTGGAATACGGCGCGACGGCTTGGTGGACCACGGAGGTCTACCTGAGCGGGCAGCACACGCAGAACGACAGCACGATATTCACCGGTTATCGGTGGGAGAACCGCTTCCGTCCTTTGCTGCGCGAGCACTTCATCAATCCCGTCATCTACGTCGAATACGAAGACATCAACAATGCCGACAAGACTTTTCTCGAAATCACCGGCCACCATAGCATTCAGGATCTCTGGGTTCCCAACGATGTGCTGCGACAGACGGTCGAGCGCTCGATCGAAACGAAACTGATTCTTTCGAGCAACATTCGCGGATGGAATCTTTCCGAAAATTTTATCGCTGAGAAAAATCTGAAAAATGAGCCGTGGGAATTTGGCTATGCGATCGGCGCGAGCCGTCCGCTGGCAATGAAAGCACGGAGCCAGAACTGCTGGCTTTGCCGCGAGAATTTTTCGGCCGGCGCGGAGTTGTATGGCGGCCTCGGCGATCGCTACAGCTTCGGCTGGAGGCAGACGTCGCAGTATTTTGGGCCGACGGTGGCGTTCAACATTCCGAAGGGGCCTTCGATCGTGTTTTCGCCGAGCTTCGGCCTGAACGACAACAGCGTCGGCGTGCTGTGGCGATTCAAGGTGTCGTACGAAATCCAGCAGATCGGCAGTTATTTCCGGCGGGGGCAATGATCGCAAGCAAGAGGGGATCGTTTGTAGCGGCGGTGACTGCGGTTTGCGCTGTGTTTTTGTGCATCGCGGCGGCGGATGGAGCGTGGTTGAAGGATGTGCCGGATGCGGACCGGCAACGCGTGAATCCGTTTGCGGGGCAGAAGGATGCGATTTTAGCAGGAAATCGAATTTTCGTCGATCACTGCGCGAAATGCCACGGCGACGACGGGACGGGGCGGAAGAAGAAAGCCGAGTTTGCGAACGGATCGCGTGCAGAAGGCGATCCGATGGCGAAATTTTTTGGCTTTTGAAGAACGGGAGTCTGAAACACGGAATGCCGTCTTGGAGTTCGATGCCGGAGCCGATGCGTTGGCAAGTGGTGACATTCGTGAAGAGTTTGGGGACGAGCTTTTTTGGGTTTGGGCAGACGGATTTTAACGGCGGCAGAGGTTCAGGAGAGCGGGCGATGACGGGGGCGGTACGGTTTGCGGTGAAGAGGCGATTGGCGTTGGGAGTTCTGGGTGGCGCGTGCGGGATCGCGACGCTGATGGCGATCGGTTGCTCATCGACGGGACAGGCGCCGCCGTTTGAGACGGACGTGGATGTCACTCCGGCCGAACAGAATATCGGCGAGCGAATTTTCGTCGATACGCGGTGGGCGGAATATTTTGCGACGCACATGACGGACGTGAATTCGCCGTTCGCGGTGGGCGATCCGGTGGTGGCGCAGACGCAGACACTGAATGGGCCGCTGCCGGGGCCGTTCGCGGGGCAGTCGATTAATTGCAGGTCGTGCCACTTTGTCGTGGAGTTTCAGGGAGTGAAAGGCGCGGGCAATCGGACGTACGCGGACTTTACGAATCGCAGCCCGATCCCGAGGCCGATGAACGGATTTACACTGACGCCGCGCAATTCGATGCAAATGGTGGGGTCGTTGCAGCCGCACAATGGACCGCAATTTCTGCACTTTGACGGTGAGTTTGCCGATCCGGCCGATCTTGTGAAGAAAACGCTGACGGGGCGCAATTTCGGATGGGCGCCGACCGAATATCAGGCGGCGATCTCGCATATCGCGGATGTGATTCGCAACGACAACGGGCAAAACGATCCGGCGAATGAATTCGGGTGCGGATTTACGTACAAGGCGATTTTTCTGGGGACGGATCCGACGATTCCGGTGGATTGCAAAATGCCTGCGCAATACCGGCTGGACGTGAGCAGCGCGACGGACGAGCAGATCATTGACGACATTTCGCAGATTGTGGCGCAGTACGCGATTGGGTTGCGTTTCCAGCAGGACGAAGTGGGGCGCTACATTGGGTCGCCGTACGATGTGTTTCTGCGCGTGAATCATTTGCCGACGCAGCCGAAAGCGGGTGAGACGAATCAGCAGTATGGGCAACGGTTGCTGGGATTGCTGGACGGGCTTGGAAGTCCGAAGTGGGTGACGGCGGCCGACGGCAGTTTTCAATATCATGCGCAGCCATTTGCGTTCGGTGCGACGGAACTTGCTGGACTGAAAATCTTTTTGCGAGCCGCAACCAATGCGACCGACGGGTCGCAACACACGGGGAATTGTGCCAGCTGCCACGTCTTGCCCGACTTCACCGACTTCCAGTTTCACAACAACGGCGCGGCGCAGGAAGAATACGACGCCGCAAATGGGGCAGGCGCATTTTTGAAGCTGGTGATTCCGAACCAGAACGACCGGTTGGCGAATTTCGATGCGTATTTGCCGGCTTCGGCGAATCATCCAAATGCGACGGAGAGTTTCCGTCACGCGGCGGTGGCGGGGAGCCCGCAGTTCGCGGACCTCGGGGTGTGGAACGTTTATATGAATCCGGATATTCCGAATCCGCAGTCGCAGCTCCAGGCGTTGATTTGTGCGAACGTGCAGAATTGCGCCGTAGATCAGGGGTTACCGGCGACGGTCGCGCTGTTCAAGACGCCGATGCTGCGTGACGAGGAAGATTCGGCGCCGTATTTTCACAATGGGAGTAAGGCGAAGTTTAATGATGTCGTCGAGTTTTACATCAAGACGTCGGGGCTGGCGCATGCGGGCGCGCTGCGGAATGCGGCGCCGCAGTTTGGTGGGATGTCATTGAGCGAAAGCGATGTGGATGCGCTGGTGGCGTTTTTGATGTCGCTGACGGAAGACTACGACGACGCGTAGAACGCACACGCAAGACGAGACGCCTCCGGCGGTTTAAATCTAGCGGACATGGGGCGCAGCGTGCTGCGCCCCTACACTTTTGGCGCTGACGTTCCGTGCGCTGGTTGAGCAACCAGAGTTCCCTTCCTGCTATTGCAATTCTTTCAAAGTGGTATACTCGCGCCAATTGCACGGTCTTGAAATAGAGGGGCGGCGCTGAGGCCATCGGCCCGGCGTTTGGTGGCAGTGAGGTGTGCGCTATGGCTGAGCTTGCCCAATTTCCCCTGACCGGTGGCGGGGTAGTGGTGGTCGAGACGGACGCGACGGATATGTCCGGGCGGCGGGTCATGCGAGGCAGCGGCACGGACGCCGTGATCGCGACCGCGAATGCCACGTTTGAATCGGCGCTGCAAACCGTGCGCGCCGCGGCGGAAGGAATCCTGAATCAACTGAGATCGCTGGCCGAGCCGCCCGACGAAGTCGCCGTGGAATTCGGCGTGAAAATGACCGTCGAGACGGGCGCGGTCATTGCCAAGGCTTCGACGGACGCCAACTTCAAAATCAATCTGACCTGGAAGAAGTCTTTGCCGAGCGGGAAGTAGCCGTGGCATTACAGTACGACGATTTCGATTTGCAGATCACGCCGCTGCCCGGCGGCAAGTATCGCGTTCACGTGAACGCGCCGAGCGGGCAGACTTCAGGCGATTTCCTGCTTCCCTTCACCGACATCGACTTTGGAAATTTTCTTGGCCGCATCGGGCAGGTGCGCCGCGGTACCCGCCGTTCGGACGGGCCGGAGCTGAATGCGGCGAAGGATTTCGGCGGGAAACTTTTTGGCGCGGTGTTTTCGGGAGAGATGATCGCGCAGTTGCGCAGCAGCGTGGAGCAATCGCTGGATCGCGATCACGGGCTGCGCATTCGATTGCGGCTGACGGATGCGCCGGAGCTGGCGGACCTGCCGTGGGAATTTTTGTATGACGCGGCACAGAATCATTTTTTGACTACATCGGTTGAAACGCCGGTGGTGCGATTTCTGGATTTGCCGCAGAAGATCACGCCGCTGCGGGTGTCGCTGCCGCTGCGCGTGCTGGTGATGATTGCGGGTCCGCGAAATTTGAAGCGGCTGGATGCGGAAGGCGAGTGGGCGCGCCTACAGGACGGGCTGGGCGATTTGCTGCGGAGCGGGCAGATTGTGCTGGAGCGGATGCCGGCTGCGACTTTGAGTGCGCTACGTTTGCGTGCGCGGGGAGCGCCGTTTCACATTTTTCATTTCATCGGGCATGGGGGATTCGATCAGCAGGCGCAGGACGGCGTGCTGCAGTTTGAAGATGAGAGCGGGATGTCGTATCCGGTGCGCGGGGAGTTGCTGGGGATGCAGCTGCACGATCACCGGTCGCTGCGGCTGGCGGTGTTGAATGCGTGTGAGGGAGCGAGGAGTTCGCGGCGCGATCCGTTTTCGGGCGTAGCGCAGAGTTTGTTGCAACAGCGCGTGCCGGCGGTGATCGCGATGCAATTTGAGATCAGCGACGCGGCGGCGAAGATTTTTGCGCGGGAGTTTTATTGCGCGATTGCAGAAGGTAATCCGGTGGACGCGGCGGTATGCGAATCGCGGAAGGCCCTGTTTAACGAGGAGTTTGGGCAGGAGTGGGCGACGCCGGTGCTGTATATGAGGTCGCAGGAGGGCGCGCTGTTTGATTTGGCGCCGGCGGGAATCGTGCCAGCGGGCACGCTCGAGCAGGCGCGGACGGGCTCGGGCGAGCATATTGTGGCGGATGCGGCGCGGAAGGCGGCGGAATTCGCAGAGGCGACGAGAACGGCGGAAGCAGCGACTGCTCTTGCCGAGAGGCAGCGCCAGGAAGACGAGCGCATCGCGCTGGCGCGAATGGAAACCGCGCAGGCTGAGCAAGCTCGATCTGAGCAAGCGCGAGCCGAGCAAGCACGGATCGAGGGCGAGAAAGCTGCGGAGGCCGAGCGGCGAAAGATTGAAGCAGATAAAGTTGCGACGACTGAGAAAGAGAAGAAGGAAGCTGCTCTGCGAGCAGCGGCTGTGGCACGCACTGAACAAGACGAGAAGGAGCGCTCGGCGCGAGAATTGACGGCGCGAGAGTTAGCGGCGCGACAGAATTCTGCGGCGAAAGCTGAAGCAGCGGAGACCGCGCCCCCGGTACGTGAATTTGTTGGCACGTCTGCCACCGGAAGCGACGTTGGAACCGGTGCGCGCAATAAATTTCCTTTTTGGCAGATTGGCGCTGGAGTTGTGATTCTTGGCTTGCTGCTCGCGCTGTCGTGGCACCACTTGCGGCCGCATACACATTCGGACGAAGAAGGCGGCGCAAGCGTGCCGGGATCGGCGCAAGGAGCGGCGATGCAGCCGACGGCGAGCGCTCCCGTGGCGCCGGGTGTTCGACGGAATGGCAGCGATACGATCCCTGGCATCGAATCGGGATCAAGCGGTGGAGACGCTGAGACAACATCAGAGGTGGCATCCGGATCGGGTAACAAAGGCGGAGTCGACGCTACGGGCTCCGGCGCGGGGACCAAGCGCGGTGGCGGCGGGCGTCCGAAGAACACGCAGAGTGAGAACGTGGAATCGATCGATAAGGGATCGGCGAACTCAGGCGCGGGACCAGGTGCGAGCGCCCCAGCAAAAACCGCTGCTGACAAAGATGCGACGCGCAGGACATCGACCGGCACTTCGGCGGCTTCGGCTCCCGTGGCTCCGTTGCGCGTGAACCCGACGATACAGGAGGCGATGCTCGTTCTGCGCGTGAGCCCGATTTATCCGACACAGGCGGTGCAGAATCATGTCTCGGGGATGGTGGTGCTAGACGTTGTCATCGCGAAAGACGGAACGGTGAAGAGTGCGGCGGTGAAATCGGGTGATCCGATGTTGGCAGCGTCGGCAGTGGATGCGGTAAAGCAGCGAAAGTACCAAGTGACCCTTGTGAATGGGAAACCGGTCGAAGTCGAGACAACGGTGTCGATCAATTTTTCGATCAATGACAAACCGAGCGTGACGACAACGGGCACAACAACGGCGGCATTAAATCCTCCGTCTCTGCCGGCACCGCCGCCATGTGCGCTGGGGAATGTCGCGTTCAAAGAAAACGGAACGATCACGATCGGGACGGTGCCGTTTACGTATAGCGGCGGTGCGAAGCTACAAACGCTCGCGGTCGTGGGATTTCCCGTCGGTGGGGACAAAAAGCGGATCACGGGAGTGTCGTTGGCAGAGACCACGCTGCAATCGGTAAGCGGTACGGCGTCGTTTTCGATGGAGAGCAAGCCGTCGCTGAGTGGCGGGAGCGCGACGGGAGAATATGTTGAGGTCGTGATGATTGTGAAGAGCACGGGCGAGTCGTTGTGCGGGAAGATGGTGCCTTACCTGCACAACTGGTGAGTTGGATTTTGGCGAGACGTCCGCGTGAGAACGCTGCCTGAGCGTGATTTCCTGTGAAAAAGGGGCGCGGCAACAAGCCGCGCCCTTTTTCAATTCTTATCTCAATTGAGGCTAGTCGGGATCGACAGTGCCCTTGTAGCGGCGCGTATTCTGGCGCAGCGGAGGCCACTTCGCGTTGGGTGGTGTAGTGATGGCTTGATCGAGCGAAGGGCTGAAGTCCGCGGTCGGGCACAGCGTCGCGGGCTGGCCTGCGATCTGCCACGAAAACATCAGGAACGACGCGGCGGTCAGATCGATCGCAGGCTCTACGGTGCTGTAAGACTGCTCATCGTCTTTGTAGACGGAGCCGTTGCCGTTGAATTTTTTGTAGACGTTAACTCCGTCCGCGGGGCAAACGACCATGCCGTCGAGAAATCCCCGCGCGGCGAAAGTATTGGGGCCTTCGACCAAAGCGCCCGCGAGAATCGGTGCGCTGCCGTCGGTCGAGCCAACAATGTTCGCTACTTGATGTTGCATGCAATCTGGAAAAACTTGGCCGTCACCGACGATGAAGCTGCTGCCCCACGCGTTGGCGCCGAGAATGTTGCCGGCCCAGCTGTGCGACAGGTTCTCGAACTTGTTCGAGCCGGTGAGGAGCGCGTATTCCTTCGCCATCACAGAGAGGCCGGCGCCGTGCGTGGCTGTGTCGTAAGCGGCCCACGGGAATCCGAAGCCGAAGGGATCGGACGCGGCGGTGGTCTGCGCGTTTTGGAGTTCCTTCTTGATGTCCTTGACGAGATCTTTTTGCGAGACCTCGAGTCCGCTTGGATGGCCGGCGTCGGCAATCGCGCGGAAAAGCTCGAAGTGCGCGAGTCCGCTGTCGTCGTAAAGATTCAACGTGTCGCAGGCGTCGCACGGACCAGTGATATACGCATTCGCCCAGTGGGCCGCAGCCTTGAGATAAAAATTCGGATTCGTCTGCTTTACGGCGGCCGGCAGTGGGCCATCGGCTCCGGCGAGCGCGAAGTAGAGTTCGGTGGCGCCGAGTTCCATATCATCGCGCCATTCGGATTCGCCGTAGAAATCAAACGGTGCGACGGTGAGTAGATCGCCCGTTGGATTCGTGTTGGCGAGCGCGAAAATATGTTCCGCGGAAATCAGGCACTGATTCGCGAATGCGGGATTCGTCTTGTGAAACACCTGATAGCACTCGGCGAAATCGGCAGTGAGACGTCCCGCAAGATTGGGGCTGATCGGAGAGCCCGCCGGTCCCGCCTGAAACACGGGACGATTGCGAATGTATTGCAGCGATGGATCGGTGCCGCCGAGCGTGTCGTCTACCTGCGGCAAGCGCCAGACGTCGTGATCGCTCAGTAAATTCGGGCTGTCGACGAAATCGGTGCCGATGCCGACCTGGTAGTAGAGCGTCTGGCTGTTGTCGTCCCACATTTTCGAGAGCCACTGCAAGCCGAACTTCGCTTCCGCGGTGAAGTCGCTGTTGCCGGTCGCGCCCATCTGTTTTGGAAAATCGCGCACGCCGATCAGCATCAGTGCGACGGTGTAGGAATGCGTCTGCACAAATTTTAGATAGTCGCCGGCGTCCCACCAACCGCCGGAAGCATCGATTGGAGCGCCGACGGGCTGGAGATTGCCGAGCATGTTGTCGTCGTCATCGAATTGCGGCGTAGCATAAGGCGTCGCCGACGAATCGTTGAGGTGTCCGGGCGCGGTGCGCAGCGGGCGTGGGAATGAAATTCTGGCCGTCGCGCTCGTTTTGGTAGAAGTAAAGCGAGTTGGCTACGGCTTGCGCGTAGAGTTGTTTCGCGGTGCCGACCGGAAATGCGGGAGAGGTCGCCTTCGCGGGTCCGTTCACTTCGATCGAGAAAGTGCCGGCTGAGTTCGGCGTGAAATCGAGGGCGTAGACGGTGAAGTTGCCCCAAGTGCCGAGGCTGGCTCCGATGGGGGCGACGGATTGCGCGACGCCCTTGGCGTTGAGCATTTGGAACGTGGCGCCCGTTTCCGCGGTCTTGGACATCAGATATGCACGTGCGGGTGAGCCCGTGATGTAGCCGAGCTGGTTGATGCGGACGAACGCGCCGTCGGCGGCGCGGGACGCCGAGGGAAAGGCAATCAGTGCGACGAGCAGCGAAGCGACTGCGACGAATTTTGCGCGAATGGACATGGTTTGATTTTCCCCGTGGGAATGGGCCGGCGGGTAGAGCCCTATTAAAACGGTTGAATGCTGCTCTTTGCGGGTTGCGCTGTCAAGCAGGAAAGTTTGCGCGCAGTGCGCCGCGGGAATGGCGGTTGACATCCGCCGTGTGGTCTCCAAGAATTGCGGCAACGATTTTAAATTTAAAAGAACGGACGGCTTTCAATCTCAAAACGGCGGCGGGACGAAATTATGTACATCCATATGTTTGCGTTTCGATTCAAGAGCGGCGTGACGGCGGAGCAGAAGAATCACTGCGTCACTGAAATTCGGAAATTGAAAGACGAAATCAAGGAAGTGCAGGAATCGTGGATTGGGCTGAACATTTCGCCTCGCGGGCAGGGCTACGAACTTGGCGGCTCGATGAAATTCGCCGATGCGGCGGCGTTCGAGCGATACAACGCGCATCCCGTGCATCAGAAATTGTTGGGTTGGCTGATTCCGTTGATCGAGCCGATTGAAGTCGATTTCTCGCTTTAAAGCTTGAAAGAACGATTGTGTTTAATTCCCTGCGTTGTTCGCGGGCGCGCCGGGACTCTCGATAAATTTTGGCGGCGTCGCTTCATCGGCAAATTCGAATCCGCTGAGATATGCCAGCTTCAGGATCTTCGCCATCTTGACGTAGTTAATTTTCTCGGCGGTGTCCGTCGTGTGGTGATAGTCGGGGTGAAATCCGGTGAACCACCAGAACGCGGGAATGTTGTGCAGCACGAACGGAAATTGGTCGCTGCGGAAGAAAACGTTGAGTGCGGACTCATGGTCGAAGCGGTCGTCGAGATCGAGCCCGACGTACTTGTTTTCGGCGACGACGGTGTGATTGTAGTCGGGGCTGTAAAGCGCGCCGATTAAATTCAAACGATTGGTGGTGTCGGCAGGAATGTCGATAAGCCCCTTGGTCTGATCGCTTTCGGTTTCGTTGCGGCCGATCATGTCGAAATTGATCATCGCGCGCGTTGTGGCGAGTGGGCGCAGCGGATGCGCCGCCATGTAGAAGGCGCCGAGCAAACCGCGCTCTTCCGACGCAAAAACTACGAACAGGATCGAGCGCTTGGGCTTTCGGCCGCCGGCGGCGCGCGCATTGTCCGCAAACGCGTGGGCAAGCGCGACCACGCCGACCGTGCCCGAGCCGTTGTCGTCGGCGCCGTGCCAGATTTCTGCGCCGCTTATGCCGTCGTGATCGTGATGCGCGGTGATCAAAATTGTTTCGGCCGCGAGGGATGGATCGCTTCCTTCGAGCAGTCCCGCGACGTTGTAGCTACTGCCTTCACTCGTCGAGCTGTTGCGGAAATGAACTGTCACTACCGTGTCGGGGAGGGCGCGCGTTTGCGACTGCAGATCCTTGTCGATATTGGATTGCAGTTCTGACGGCGTCGCACCGGCTCCCGCCAATAGCTCCGCGGCGATCGCGTCCGAAACGACCGCCGACGGTATACGCACTTCATCATCCGCAATCGATTGCGCTGGAATCGGCACGGTGCGCGTCACCGAGCCGCCGATGCGCGCGGCGCGCTCTTGATTCGACGGGTGTTTGCGATTCGGCTCGCCGACGATCAGCACCCCGACCGCTCCGTGTGCCTGCGCGTTGAGCACCTTTACCCGCGTCGTCGCGTAACGCGTGTTTCCCGTTCCGTTGAAGATGGAGTTTGAATCGGTTTCTTGCGGCTCGTGATCGAATAGCAGCACGATCTTTCCGTGAACGTCGATGCCTCGATAGTCGTCGTAGTGGAGCTCGGGCGCGGTGATGCCATACCCCGCGAAAACGAGCGGAGCCGTGACATCGACGTCGGCGCGAAACGCGCCGTATGCATCGGGAAATTTCCATTGCTTTTCGGCAGCCGCGCCGCGCTTCAGCGCGACGTAACTGCGCGCGCGATCGCCGCGATACTCGATGAGCGGAACTGCCTGCAGATAGCTCTCGCCGTTCGCGGGCTTCAGTCCCGCCTTCGCGAACTCGGATGCAATCCACTGAATCGCGACTTCGTCGCCGGGGTGGAGCGACATTCGGCCTTGGAGTGCGTCTGACGCGACGAAGGTCAGATCGGTGCGCAATGTCTCCGCTTTGATTGAATCGAATCCGTTGGCCAGTTGCGGCGGGATTTTTTCTTGGGCGAACGCCGGCATCGATCGCGACACCAGAAGCAACCGCGACGCCCGCAACGAAACAAACAGCAAATGCAAAATTGCGAGAAGTCCGAGCCGCAAATTTCTCAGGGCGAGTTTTCATGCGCCGAAGATACCACGCCGAACAACCCGGCGATGCAATTCGCTCATCCTCTCCATGTGACCGAATCCAGCGATGTAGGCGCGAGCGACACACACGTAAAGCGAGAGAAAAATGGGGCGAAAGAGGCTGGCGCAGGCTCGAAATCAGTTCTAGGACGCCTAGCATCCATGGGCTATTTTTGGCGCTCCGGTCGTTCAATTGCGTCCCTGTACGGGGCTAAGTATCATGAACACTTCATGTTCGATCCAAAGCCGACCACAGTAGTGATTCGAACTCCGCAGTTGCCGTCGATGGCGCGCGCGTTCATCGCGATTCTCGCTGTTACTCGGTGGAGCGGCGCTAAGTCCCACTGTTTCAGCACAATCCAACGAAATCCTGCCACTAAGCCAAGTACGCCCCGGAATGCAGGGCTACGCTTACACGATCTTTGCCGGCGATCAGATTGAAAAATTCGACCTCGAAGTCATCGGCGTGATGCCCAACTTTCTTGGGCCGCAGCAATCGATCATTCTGGTTCAGCTCAAGGGCGAAAAAGTCGAGCACACCGGCGTGGTCGCTGGGATGAGCGGCAGCCCGGTCTATCTCGATGGGAAACTTGCAGGGGCGCTTTCGCTGAAACTGGGAGTTTTCACGAAGGAAGCTATTGGCGGTGTGACGCCGATTGAGGATGTCCTGCATCCGTCGGGGCCGAACAACGCGCCACCGGCTTCGACTGCGGCGCAGCTGCAATCGCAACAGCCAACTTCAACGCCGACGTATTCGTCGGCATATTCGTCGACTTATTCATCGGGGCAAGTTCAGCTGCAATATCCGCAACAACAAATGGCGCTGCCGAATGAAACCGCGTCGCGCAGCGGGCTGCCCTCCGGATCTTCGCTCGAGCCGATCGCAACGCCCCTTGTTTTTTCGGGATTCCAGACCTCAACGCTGCAACGATTCGCGCCAGAGATCGCAAGCTTCGGGTTTGTCGCCGCGCAAGGTGGAACTACGGCGCCGCGACCCGACGACGGAAAGCTCGCGCCGGGCGACATGGCCGGCATGGTGCTCGTTTCCGGCGATGCATCGATCAACTCCGCCTGCACGGTTACCGCGGTGCAAGCCGATCGCGTTTACCTTTGCGGCCATCCGTTCTTGAGTTTGGGCGATGTGGCGCTGCCGATGGCGCGCAGCCGTGTCGTCACGACGCTGTCTTCTTCGCTCGCTTCGACCAAAATCGTGAACGTCGGCGGGCCGATCGGCACGATCACCGGCGATCATTTACCGCGGTCACCGGCAAACTCGGCGCGCCGCCGGCGATGATTCCGCTCGATCTTTCTGTCGCGACGCCGCTCGGAACTAAAAAACTCCACTTCGAAGTCGTCGATCATCCCAAGCTGACGCCGCTACTCGTCGCGCTCACCACCTTCAACGGGCTGACGCAAAACTCCGTTTACGGCGAAGGGATGACGCTGCATCTCTCGGGCGAGATTCGACTGAAAGGCCACGCGCCGGTGCAGATCGAAAACACTTACGCGCCAGGCGATTTTCTCGGCGGCGACGGGTTGCCGATCGCGCTCGAGAGTGCAAGCCATTTTCAATCGGCTCTTCACCAACACGTATGAGGTTCCGTCGGTCGAGGGCGTTGCGCTGAAAGTCGAAAGCATCCCCGGACGGCAGTCGTTCACGATTGATAGCGCGTGGCTTGAAAAAGGCGAGGCCGCTCCCGGCGAAGATCTTCGTGTGCGCGTGCTGCTGCACCCCTATCGAGGCGAATCGCACATCGAAGAAACGACGGTGCATGTGCCGGATCAGATCGCGCGCGGCACGATGTTGCGCGTGATGGTGACCGACGGCGATCTGCTGAATCGCGCATCGCGCGGCTTCCAATTATCGGGGAGTGGCGGACCTCCGGGACTCGATCAACTTATTGCGCTTTTGAATCGCGAGCGCCGCAACGATCGGCTTTACGTCGGCCTCTTCATGCCGTCGCCAACGATTTTGTGGGACGACAAAGAGCTGCCCAACGCGCCGCTTTCGCAAATCAACGTGATCGACGGGCGTCCGGCGCCGGGCACCGTGCAGGTTTTGCGCGAATCGCTGGCCAGCGAATCGTCGGTGCAACTCAGCGGGCCGGTTTCAGGCGTCGTTTCTCTTAATCTCCAAATCCGGTGAAGATGATCCAGTGAAAATCTCGATGCCCAGAAAACATTTTCCTCGCTGCATAGCTGTCGTAACGGCGCTGCTTCTTTGCGCGACGCTCTTCACAGCAAACACTCGCGCCGAACACACGCGCAGCTGGCGCCAATCGACCTACGAAGAATTTCTCAAGGGCACGTCGAACGGCGTGACCGTGCGCAGCGATGGGCGGCTCGAACTCTCGCCGAAATTCACGTTGCTGGCCGATGCGGACGCGTCGTTTTCTTTGGACTCTTGCGCACCGATCCGAAAGGCGTGCTGTACGCGGGCGGCGGCTCGCCGGCGAAGGTTTTTCGCTTCGATGCGAGCGGCAAGCCGACGACTGCGTTTGAATCGACCGATCTGTCGGTTCAAGCAATCGCGTTCGATAGCAAAGGCGCGCTGTACGTCGGCACCAATCCCGACGGCAAGGTTTATCGCGTTTCGGCGATCCGGCGAAAAATCGGTTTTCTTCGATCCTAAAACGAAATACATCTGGGACCTCGCCTTCGCGCCCGACGGTATGCTCTACGTAGCGACCGGCGATAAAGGGCAAATCTTCGCGGTGTCACCCGACGGCAAGTCGGAGCTTTTCTACGCAAGCGACGAAGCGCACATCCGCGTGATGGCGTTCGACGCAAAAGGTAATCTGTTGGTCGGCACCGAACCGAGCGGCCGCGTGCTGCGAATCACAAAAAAAGCAAACGCGAGCGCGCGCAAAGATAAGGATAAAGAAGCGGCCGCCGAAGGTTTTGTGCTCTACGAAACGGCGAAGCGCGAGATCACCGCGCTGGCTGTGGGTCCCGACGGCAACGTCTACGCTGCGGCCATCGGCGAGAAGCAGCGCCCGGGCGGATCGACAGCGATCATTTCGACATCAGGCGGCACGACAACGATCGCGGGTGGGGCAGTTATCAGTGGCGCCGGGGGACAAACGTCGCCATTCGTTCCGTTCCCGCCGCTGCTTTCCGGCAGCATTTACAAAATTGCGCCCGACGGCGCGCCTGAAGAGATCTGGACCTCGCGCGATGACGTCGTTTATTCGCTCGCGCTCAACGCGGAAGGGCGCTTGCTCGCCGGCACAGGAAATAACGGCGCGCTACTCGCCATCGACGGACGCGGCGTGTTCGCGCAACTCGCGAAAGCAGGGTCGGCGCAGATCACCGGCATCACGCGCGGATCGAACGGCAAAATCTTTTTGTGCACCGCGAATCCCGGCAAAGTTTTTTCGGTCGGCCCGGAATATCAACCCGAGGGCACGTACGAATCGCGTTCCTTTGACGCCGGCTTGTTTTCCAAGTGGGGGCGCATCGATTGGTGGAGCCCGCCGCCAACTGCGCCGAATACGAAGTCTGGCGCGGGTGCTGCGGCGTCGAATGAGCCGCGACTCGAATTTTTCGTTCGCTCGGGCAATACAGAAGATCCCGGCAAAGAGTGGTCGCGCTGGTACGGCCCGTACACGAAACCGAGCGCGGTCGAGGCGCCTGCTGCGCGTTTCGCGCAATGGAAGGCAGTGATTCACGACGGACGCTATGGCGATGGAATCGAATGGGTCACGCTCGCTTATTTGCCGCGCAATGTTGCGCCGGTGATCGACGGCATCGCGGTGCAGGATCCAAATGTGCGCGTGCAAGGCGCGATCGTCATGCAAGCCGGACAGCAGACGCCGGCGACGTTGAAGAATCCTCCCGCCGCGAATCCGACCGGCGTGATCTTATCGACGGGCTCGACGCCAAAATTCGAGCAGCCGCCGCAGGGCTTCCAGCAAAAGGGATCGCAATCTGTTTTGTGGACAGCTCACGATGATAACGAGGACGATCTGCGCTACATCGTTTTGTATCGCGGCGAAAATGAAAAAGAGTGGAAAATTCTGAAGGACAAGCTCGCGGAAAAGTTTTATACGTGGGACGCCACTTCCCTGCCCGACGGCGCCTACTATCTGCGCATCGTCGCGAGCGATGCGCCGTCGAATCCGACCGCCGACGCGCTTACAACTTCGCGCGACAGCGAGCGGTTCGTGATCGATAACACGCCGCCGACGATTGAGCGCCTCGAATCCTCGGTTGTCGCTGCGCCGCACAAGGAAGAATCGAACGCGCCGCAACGCACTGCTGCACTGAAATTTGTCGCGCGCGATTCAACGAGCAGCATCGAGCGCGCGCAATACAGCGTCGATGGCGGAGATTGGGTGATGATCGCGCCGGTCGGCAGTATCAGCGATTCGCTCGAAGAGCGCTATGAATTCACGCTGCCCGAGGCGCTCGCGCCGGGCGAACATTCGATCGCCGTTCGCGCTTACGATCATTTCGAAAACGTCGGCAGCGCGAAGACGATTGTGAACGTGCCGGGCAAGTAGCCTTCAGTCTGTAGCTGCCGCGCCGATTTCCGCGGCGTGGACCTGCTCAATCTCCATCCCAAATCCAACGCGCCCGTCTTTATACGCCTGACTTCTCACGCGGACCACACGCGCCGTGCAATTCGTCAATCGCGCCTCGCCGCCCGTCACCTCGGCCGGCATCCGTATCGTCGCCTCGATCGGCATCCCCATCTTCAGCGGAGCCGACGTCGCAAAGTAAAATCCACCACGCGAAACGTTCATCGCTTCGGTAAAGTGATCGCTGTTTCCTCCCGACAGATTGATCGTTCGAAATCGCAGCGGCGTGCGAATGTTGTAGCGTTTCAGCACTCGTCGTTCAGATGCGTCCATATGGGCTTGGGTCCTCGGCACAATGAAATGGGCGGATTTTTACTTCGAGGAAGGGGGAACCCAACACTAGCAGAGGTTCGCGCGAGGTCAAGTGAGAATTCGTTCATCGCGCGTCACAAAATCGAAATGATGCGACAAATTTCCACACTCATTAAAAACTGCGACGCGAACGACGCAAAATCTGTACCGAATCGCAACTCAATCCGTACCGAATCGAAAACGAGACGCTCTCTGTGTACGGGATTAGGGACTTATCCGCCAGGCGTTCCATAATGGCAGTTCCCTGCATTTCGCGACTGCGTTAGATAAGATGTCTATGAATCCAACGATGGAAAACAAATCGGCCACACGGCCCGTAACCTGGGAAGCGATTCAAGCCGCGCACGCGCGCATCGCGCCGCGCATCCACCGCGCGCCGATCATGACCTCGTCATCGCTCGACAAACTCGTCGGCGCTCGCGTTTTCTTCAAGTGTGAAAATTTGCAAAAAACCGGCTCATTCAAAATTCGCGGCGCCTCCAACGCGATCTTCTCGCTCACCGACGACGAAGTCCGCCACGGCATCGTCACCCAATCGAGCGGCAACCACGGAGCCGCCGTCGCCTGCGCCGCAGCGTGGCGCGGCGTTCCCGCCTGGATCGTGATGCCGAAGAATTCCTCCGCCGTAAAGCGGCAAGCCATCGAAGGTTACGGCGGCCGCGTCGAACTCTGCGAACCCACGATGACCTCGCGCAACGAAACCTGCAATCGCATCCTCAACGAAACGCACGCCCATCTCGTGCATCCCTTCGACGACGATCGCGTCATCGCCGGACAAGCCACGTCCGCCAAAGAATTGCTCGAGGATGTGCACGATCTCGACGCACTCTTCGCTCCCGTTAGCGGCGGCGGCCTGCTCAGCGGCACGTGCCTCAGCGCTCGCGCGATCCGTCCCGAAACCCGCGTCTTCGGCTGCGAACCCGCCAACGCCGACGACGCCTACCGCTCAATCACCACCGGGGCGCTCCAATCCATCGACTCCGCCGACACCATCGCCGACGGCCTGCGCGCTTCGCTCTCTCCGCGCACCTTCGCGATCCTCCGCGAAAATCTCGCCGGCGTTCTTCGCGTCACCGAAGCCGAGATCATCTCTGCGATGCGCTTCATCTGGGAGCGTCTGAAAATTGTGATCGAGCCATCGTCCGCGGTGGCGATCGCACCGCTCCTGAATCCCGGTGCCGTCTCTGCCCTAAATCTCCCGCCCCGCGCCGACGGCGAAAAGCCAAAGCTCGGCGTTATCTTCTCCGGCGGCAACGTCGATCTCTCCCATTTGCCGTTTTAACTCTTCGCGCAGTTTCGCCCGCACAGATCGCGCTTGGCCACTGCGATTGAGCCTTTACGTTTACGCCAGAGAGAAAAACGCCGGCTGGAAGCCGGCGCTACCAAAACATCCGCTGCGGAAAGACAAAAACCCCACAAGCCTAAAAGGCTTGCGGGGTTTTCTTTAGTGAGGATTCCGGAGGCAGTCCGCGGTTTGTGCGGTGGTTGGTGGGTTGCGGCCCGCCTCCGGAGTGAGGACCTTTCGGAGTTTTTGCTAACTCGTCTTTACTTGCCGACGGCAATCGCGATGTGCTCGACCGTCACCGGGCCCTGCGCGATCAGCTTCTCGTTCAATTTCGGCGCGCGGTAGCGGAGATCGATCCCGAGGTCCGCGAGATAAAGCTCGCTGATGTAGCGCGTGCCGTTGCGGCGTTCGATCGTCATGTTGCTCGCTTCACCGCGATCTTGGCCCGACGTCGCTGACGTCAGCACCCACATGTACCCGTTCGGGCCATGGAGCAGGATCTTCGCCGGCATCGCCGTCGAGTTCAGAGTGAAGTCATACTTCCCGGCCGGCAATTCCGTGCCGTTCCAAACAACGTTATTCGTCAACGTGAACTGCCCTTTGAAAGCCGGTGCCGCCTGCACGCGATTGGGAATCGCGAAAAACGTCACCAGCCCGAGAACCGCGATGGCAACGAAGTGTGTGATTTGATTTTTCATGGTAGGTCTCCTTTCGACCTGTTCTGCTTGATTCGCGCCCATTGAAAAAGCATCCAGGAGGCCAAACTGGGACCGGCGCCTCGGCGCCACCTTCGCATTGATATGAAAGGAGTTAACGGTGCAGGGGAACGGGGGAGCAGGAAGAACGATCCAAAATCTATCCGATCGGATAGAGCGGGCTATCTGGCGAGATAGCCTGGAGGATAGAAAGCTGAATTGGAGAGGGAAACGACAACGCATGAGAAAGCTCGAAACTACCCCTGATTCTTTTTCTTCAACGCCATCCGCAAATCCAGGTTCCGAATCAAACGATGCAAATAATTCGAATGCACACCGAGCAGCCGCGCCGCCTCGGTAATCTTGCCTTCCGACTGATCCATCGCGGTCAAAATCAGCTGTCGCTTTAGCTGCCGCACCGCCTCGTGATACGTGGACGACCGCATCGACTGCGCCGGCGTCTCGTGCAGCGTCTCCGGCAAATCCTCCGGCAGAATGATGCCCGACGAGCCGAGCACCACCGCGCGCTCGATCGCATTCTCCAACTCGCGAATATTTCCCGGCCAGTCGTATTGCTTGAGCAGCGTGCCCGCATCCGGCGAAATCCCCATGATCTGGCGATTGCACTTCTCGGAATATTTCGCCGCAAAATGATTCGCCAGTTGCGGAATGTCTTCTTTCCGGTCGCGCAGCGGCGGCATCGTGATGGCCACCACGTTTAGCCGGTAGTACAAGTCTTCGCGGAATGTTCCTTCTCGCGTAGCCGTCAGCAAATTCTTGTTCGTCGCCGCAATCACGCGGATATTCAGCGGGATCGATCGCGTCCCGCCAACCCGCATAAAATCGCGCTCCTGCAACACGCGCAGCAGCTTGGCCTGTAGCGCCGGGCTGATCTCGCCCATCTCGTCCAGGAAAATCGTGCCCGTGTTCGCCATCTCGAGCTGCCCGCGCTTTTGCGTCACCGCGCCGGTGAACGCCCCGCGCTCATGCCCGAACAACTCGCTCTCGAGCAAAGTCTCGGCCAGCGCCGCGCAATTGATCGCCACAAACGGCTGATCGCGCCGCGGACTGTTGCGGTGAATGGCGCGTGCGCAAAGCTCCTTGCCGGTGCCGCTCTCGCCGTAAACCAAAACCGTGGACTCCGACGTCGCCACGCGCTCGATCAGCTGATAGACATCGCGCATCGCCGCGCTATCGCCGACCATGTCGTGGTCGAGATCGACTTCCGCGCGCAGCCGCTGGTTCTCGCTGCCGAGCCACTCGACCTGCCGCGCGCTCTCAAAAGCCATCGACGCGATGCCGGCGATCGCCGTCACAAGCTGCAAATCCTCATTGGTGAAGCACGCCGTCGGACTCGTCGTGTCCAGATAAATCAGCCCGATCGCCTTGTCCAGATTGTTCAGCGGTACGCACATCAGCGAGTGCACCGCGGGCTTCCCGTCGTCGCCTTCCGCAGACTCAGACCCAGAATCTGACGCCGAAGACGCCACCGCCCCGCCATTCTTCTCGTTGCTCAGAATGGCCACGCCCTCTTCCAAAACCTGTCGCGCCAACTCCCGTTCCACCTGCACCGCATGCTGCGGCCCGGCCACGCGATCCCACGCCACCACCGACGAAAGCTCTTCTGGATCGGATCCCACCAAAATCGCCCCGCGCTCCGCGGGCACTACGTCAAAAATCATCCCCAGCAATTGCCATTGCAGCGACTCCACATCGCGTATCGACCCAATCGCCGTGCTGATCTTCACCAGCGTTTGCAAATCGCGCGCGGTCCGTTCGCCACTTGGCAGCGCCGCGAGAGCATCTGGCTGCAAATACCGCACATCCTCGCCGCGCAGCCGAGTCTTGGCTGCCGCGTCGCTCACCGTCTTCGCGGTCTCGCTCAACACAATCGAGCCGGTCTCGTTCTCTTTAGCCTCTTCGTCATGAAATACGAAGGTTGAAGCCCCAACGACAACCTGGTCGCCCGCTACCACAATCCGCTCGGTCACCGGCAACCCGTTCACAAACGTCCCCGAGGTGCTCCCTAGGTCGTGCACGACAAAGGCGCCGTCTGGCTCGCGCGTCAGCTTGCAGTGCTGCGGCGACACCAGAGCGTCGTTCAGAATGAGTTGGTTGGAGATCTCGCGGCCAACTGTCAGCGAACCGTCCTGAAACGGAAAGACGGAATCGCGTAGGGGACCGCTGATCGCGGAGAGTCTAGGGTTCACTGGTGTAATGGCCCGGAGTTCCCGGCCTTCTCCTCAGCCAGGGCGGATAGGCGGCATAGTTTACATCGACTCCTCGGCACGCGCCATACCCACGCGAAGCCGCCAGGCCGTGCTCGCCGGCACAATTTCCGTCCCGGATTTTCCTCCGGCTCGTAAATTTTTTATTGCGGCAGTTGTGCACGGTGGTAATCTTCCTGACTGGGTTCCTGTCCAAAAGGTCGGAGGGTAAGAAGTGAGCGCAGCCGCCAGATTTTCCGGCATTGAGTCCCGGCGTAGTACCCGCATTGATCGCACTGTTCCCCTGGTAGTCGTGGGCCAGACCAAGCTCGGGTTGTCCTTTCAAGAGCGCACTTCGGCGGTCAGCCTGAACCTTCACGGCTGCCGCTACCCATCTCGCCATGATTACGCCGTCGGCTCCTGGATTGGTTTGCAAGTGCTTGAAGCCAATGGAGAAAACGCTGCTCCGGTAATGCGCGCTCAGGTGCGTTCGATCCATCCGCCGATGAGTCCGCGCGAGCTTTATCAGATCGGTGTAGAGCTGGAAGCTCCCGCCAATGTCTGGGGCGTTCCGTCGCCACCAGATGACTGGCAGCGCCTGATGGGGATTGACCCTTCAAAGGTACACGACGCGGCTGTCGCGCCTGCTCCGGCCGATCATGAATCGCACGCAGCCCCCGAAGCCAGCGTCCCAGCACCGGCGCCCCTGAAGGCGATGCCTCCAGCGGGTCCCGAATATCGCAGCACCGGTGTCACTGCGTTCCCTGCTCCGCCGCAACCCGCGCCGAAATCCGAGCGCGTCGTCATCACATCCGATCAGCTGGTCGCCGCCGTTCAGGGCAAGCTGCAAGCCGCGGCCGAAAAGGCCGTCCACGCAGCGATCAATTCCCATCTCACCGATGCGGTTCGTCAGTCACTGAGCAAAATGGACGAGGTTTCCAAGACCAGCATCCATCAGATCGAAGAGAGCTCGCAGGAACGCATCAACCAGATCGAACAGCACTCGCAAGAGCGTCTCGAAGCCATGATGCGCACGGCGCGCGAAGAAATGATGAGCCAGATGGACGCGCGCCTCGCCGAGGACCGCGGTCGCTGGGAAGAGATGCAGCACTCGTTCACGGCGCGCACGACCGAGTTGAGCCAACGCCTTGAAGCACTCGCCGGCGAGACGCAGCGCAGCCTGACCGACGCGCAGGGAGTTCTCTCGCGTGTCGGCACCGACGTCGAGCCGCGCATCGTCGATCGTCTGAACCAATCAATCGCGCGCGCTGCTGACGATTTCGAGGCCGCCGCAACCCGCGTTTCCGACCGCCAGCTTGTTCGCCTGATGGAAGACAAGCAGATGGTCACGCGCGAAGCCGCCGCGCAGCTCAACGCCTACAGCGCCGACATTCGCGCGCAACTCCAAACCACCGCGCATACCACGATGGAAGAGTTCAAGCGCCAGACCGAAGTTCAGGTGGACTTGATCATTTCCGAAGCGACGCAGCGTGTGATGTCCCAGCTCGCCGCGCTCGACGCGGAAAATCGTTCGGCAATCGAGTCGCGGCGTCGCACGATCGAATCCGACATCGCGCATGCGACGGAGCAATCGACCGAACAGTTCCGCACCGGCATGAAGGCGTTCCTGTACTCCTGCCTGGTCGCGGCAGTCGGTGCAGTGGATGAACACGCCAAGACGACTCTCGACGGCTTGAAGGATCCAGCCAAAGCGCTCCGCGAAGGCACCATCTCCAGCGAAGTCGCCGCAGCAAGTATCAATTCGAACCCCGGCGACAACTCCAACGGCCAAGGCTGACGTCAGCTAAATCCAAATTCGACGTAAAGAAAAACGGCGCCGTTTCTGGCGCCGTTCTCATTTTCTAACCCACTCCCAACGAGTTGTCATCCTGAGCGAAGCGAAGGATCTCAGCCGTGAGCGTTATCGCAAACGCTCCGTCGCTTCACCGCTGTTGCGCCCAAGCTAATCCGTCCGGATTCTTGCCTGTCGGGATCTCTCCGATCACTTTCAATTCCTTCAAATCGATCGCGACTACTTTATTCTTCTCGCTGACCGCAACAAACGCTTTCGAGCCATCCGGCACCACCAAAATTCCGCCCGATCCGCCGCCCAAATTAAACGACTTGACCTCTTTGTGCGTCGCGGCATCCACAATTTCCACGTTGCCGGCGCCGCTTGAATTCGGGCCACCACCCAACCCCGAGATCAAAACCGACTTGCCGTCAGGAGTAAACTTCAATCGATTCGCACGATTCACCGAGATCGGTATCGTCTGCGCCGCCTTCCTGCTCGCGACGTCGATGATCGTGACAGTTCCATCGGCCGCGTTCGCCGCCCAGATTTCCTTCCCGTCCGGCGATACATCGAACCCCTCGACACCCTTCCCCGCGGGAACGTTCGTCACGCGCCAGGTCTTGCGTGGCCCCGCACCCGGCGGCATCCCCGGCGGACGTGGAGGAGGCGTTCCCCCAGCTGCGCCCGGCGGCGGGCCAAATGACGGACCATCCACATGCTCAATAATGCTGATCGTCGCCGAATTCACATTCGAAGTCACAACGCGCTGCAAATCTTCGAACACATAAACCATGTGCGTCCGATCCTGCCCCGTTCCAAGCACCCAATCGATGCTCTTCGCAGCGGGATCGTATCGCCCAAACGCCTTGTTCGTCTCGACCGTGAAATAAAGTTTGTCGCCCGCGTAAAACAATCCGTGCGCCGAGCGCAGCGCCCCCAAATCGATGGCCGGCAATTCCTTGTGCGCCAATAGATCGACGACCGAAATCGTGTGCAGATCGCTGTCGGTGCCGCCGTAATTCGAAATGTACGCGACGCGCCCGTCGGTTGACGCGACGATCTCGTGCGGATCAGTTCCCGCCGGCACCCGCGCCACAACCTTCATGCTGGCGGGATCGACGATCGCCATAGCGTTGTCATTCTTCTCCAGCACCAGCAGCGCCGGCGACGGCGTCTGCGCCGGTGTCGAAGCCGCAGCGGCAATCATTAGCACCGCCGCCGCCAAAACTCCGCCCACTGCTCCGAACCATCGCCCAGTCGCCGTCATTTTTGCACTCCCTCTTAAATTCAAAAAATCTACGAACGAACCCATTGCCTTAACTTCAGCCGCCGGCCCCTTCTTTCAGCTTCAGCTTCCCGTTCGCCTTGTTTTCCTCCAGGAACTCCCGCAGCTCTTTCGACGTATCAAGCAGCCGGATCCACTGCTCATAATAAAGTGTGACGGGAAACCGCCCGAGGCCGTACACGCTCACGCCTCCCTTTTCCCCGACTCGAAAATCCAGCGCTCCGGTTCGCCGGCCGCCCGACTGCTTCTGCAATTCCGCGAGCTGCGCTTTCAACTCTTCATAGGATGGTTCTGCCATTGGACCTCCTCAGTTCCAATCGCTCGCATCGACCGAGATCCGATCGACGCTCGCTGAACAGTTCTCTCAACAAGGCCGCTAGTATAATACCCAATCCCACATCTGGTCCGTCGTCCTGTCGAGCGCCCATCCGCATCGCGCTTCTCGCTCGGAGTCGCGAAACTTTTCGCTCGCCACCGTGTTCAATGGACACGGTGGCTCCCGTCTCGCAGGGAACCATTCATCGGCATCGGCGGAACTATATTGATACGAGGTCGAGCTTCGTCGAAGTCCGGCTCGAGCGATTGACCTTTTCGGACGCATGGGCGCGCCCGCCTGCCGTTGCGTCTACGGTGTGCGATACTATTTTCGCAACCCTTCCCAGCTTCGCTCGCGCGGAAAGCAACCATTCACAAGTAGAATTGATCCTTATTGTCAGTGTCTTTTCACGCGAATCAGCAGCGCTGCTCGCTGTCACGTCGAGTCGAGACCAATCGAGTTACAACTGATTGAAGTCAAGTGAGAGAAAACCAAATCATGGGCGGATTCATGAAGATCATCGGGTCCAATCTGGGTCGAGCTGTCATTTTCACCGCATTCGTATCGCTATTCGCTTCAATACCAGCCTCGGCGCAGTCACAGTCTGACGCTCCGCAAGCCGACGCCGCATCATCTGCGCAAGCTCCCCACATCCCCGCGCGCATCACGCAAGCCGTCAACGATTCCAATCGCGTCACTCTCCGCGGCAACGTTCATCGCCTCGCGCGCGCCGAGTTCGATCGCGGCGCTGTCTCCGGTTCTCAGCTCGCCACGCATGTCGCGCTTGTCCTCAAGCGCAGCGACGAACAAGAAGCCGCGCTCGCTCAACTCCTCGACCAGCAGCAAGACAAATCTTCGCCGAACTTTCACAAGTGGCTCACGCCCGATCAATTCGGAAAACAGTTCGGCCCCGCCGATTCCGACATTCAGTCCGTCACCGACTGGCTCACGTCGCGCGGCTTCAGCAACATCAAAGTCAACCCCGGCCGCACGCGCGTCGAATTCAGCGGCAACCTCGCTCAAGTCAGCAACACCTTCCAAACGCAGTTTCATCACTTCTACGTGAACGGCAAGATGCACACGGCGAACGTTTCCGACCCGCAGATTCCCGCCGCGCTCTCGCCCGTCATTCGCGGAGTCGTTTCGCTCCACGATTTTCGTCCTCGCGCGCTCTCGCATCGCCTCGGCACTTTCCGCCGCGCCGCAGACACCGGCGTTGTAAAGCCCCTCTTCACCTTCGGCAGCTGCGGCAGCTCGACGCCCTGCTACGCCGTCGGCCCCGGCGACTTCGCCAAGATCTATAACGTCCCCGCAACGATCACGGGCTCGACGCCTGGAATCCCCGGCACCGGTGTCACCATCGCCATCGTCCAGGATTCCAACATCGATCCCGCCGACATTTCCGCTTTCCAGACGATGTTCGGTTTGCCCGCGAACCCGGTGCACGTCGTCCTCAACGGTCCCGATCCCGGCATCCAGGGTCCTCTCTCCGCCACCGACGACGAGATCGAAGCCGATCTCGACACTCAGTGGGCGAATGCCGTCGCTCCCGGCGCACAGATCGACCTCGTCGTCTCCGAAGATTCCGAAAGCATCGGCATGTTCGGCACCGACCTCTCCGCGATCTACATCGTGGACAACAACATCGCTCCGATCCTGAGCGAAAGCTTCGGCAGTTGCGAAGCCAGCATCACCGCCAGCTCGGAACCTTTCTACGTTGATCTCTGGCAGCAAGCATCCGCGCAAGGCATCACCGCCATTCTCTCCGCCGGCGACAGCGGTTCGGCCGGCTGCGATCCCGATGGAACATCCACGAACCAGGATGTCGCCAACAACGGCATCGCCGTCAGCGGCCTCGCCTCCACCATCTACAACGTCGCGCTCGGCGGCACCGACTTCCAGAACGCCGGCTCCACGCAGAACGCCCCCAGTGGCGCCTCAACTTTCTGGAACGCAACGAACGCCACCAACGGCTCGTTCTTGCAGACTTCCGCCAAGGGCTACATCCCCGAATGGCCCTGGAACGACTCCTGCGCCGCCACCGCCACAACCGGCTCCCTCGGCACCTGCACCGCCGCGATCATCAACCCCAACTCCGAGCCATCCGCCCAAAACTTCGGCATCGACGTCGTCGCCGGCGGCGGCGGCCCCAGCAGCCTCACCGGCACGGGCGGTGCCGCTATCAACCCCAAGCCGAACTACCAGTCCGGAATCAACGGCATGCCCGCCGCCAATTTCCGCCAACTCCCGGACATCTCGCTCTTCTCCGGCAACGGCACCAACGCCAGCTTCTACGTCATTTGCCAGCAAGACGCGAACTCCGGCACCGGCAGCAGCACTAGCTCCTGCGATCTGAATTCGCCCTTCAACGATTTCCAGGGCGTCGGCGGCACTTCCGCAGCCGCTCCCGCCTTCGCCGGCATCATGGCGATGATCAACCAGAAAACCGGCCAGCGTCAGGGCAACGCCAACTACATCCTCTATCAGCTCTACAAAAACAACGCCGCCGGCACCATCTGCGCCTCCGCCGCCAACCCCGCCTCCACCTGCATCTTCTACGACACCGTCCTCGGCAATAACTCCGTCGCCTGCGCCGGCGGCTCTACAAACTGCAGCAACACCTACCTCCGGCGGATTCGGCGTCCTGGTCGACCCCACCGCCACCACGAAGCCCGCCTACATCACCAAGACCGGCTACGACAACGCCACCGGCCTCGGCTCCGTCAACGTCACCAATCTCCTCAACGCCTGGTCGTCCGTATCTTTCCCGGCCAGCACGGTAACCATCACGTCGGCAAACCCGACGACCTCCACCCACGGCACCGCGGTGACCTTCAACATCACCGTCTCACCGACTCCCGCCGCCGGCGGCGCCATTTCGCTCCTCGCCAGCCCGTCCTCCGGAACGCCTCCCGTCGGCTCGCCCCTCACCATCGGCGCATTCACGGAAAATAGCAGCGCCTTCACCTTCACCGGCTCCAGCGGCACAATCTCGATCTCCACCGCTCAGCTGCCCGGCGGCACAGCCTATCCCGTCGTTGCCAAATATTCCGGCGACGGCGTTCACGCGGCAGGCACCTCCGCTCCCGTCTCCGTCACCGTCGCCAAAGAAACCAGCTCCACCGCCGTCAACTTCGTCACCTTCGACTCCTCTGGTAACCCGACGATCAACCCGACCAGCTCGACGATCCCGTACGGCGGCTCCTACATTTTCCAGATCGCTGTGAGTGACAGCCAGGGCCACCAGTGCGCCTCGCAGATCGTCGCCTGCCCCACCGGCACAATCACACTGACCGACAACGGCCAGCCACTCAAAGACTTCTCCGGAAGCAACATCACCACTCTCAACAGCTCGGGCTTCGCCGAAGATCAGCCCGTCCAACTCGCCGTTGGCACGCACAGCCTCGTCGCCACCTATAGCGGCGACAACAGCTTCATCGCCAGCACATCGACCGCGAAAACCGTCACCGTCACCGGCGGCGGCGCCACCTCCGTCACCATCACCACCTCGCCGTCGAAAGTAGTCCCCGGCACTCCCACAACGATCGTCGCCACCGTCAGCACCTCAGAGCAGCGGCGCTCGGTCCTACGGGCAGCATCGTCTTTAAAGTGAACGGCACTCAAGTCGGCAACGCCGTCGCCGTAGTCCCGACCTCCGGGAACACCACCACCGGCACGCCTGCGTTCGCTCAGGCATCGACCACCTTCACCTTCACTGCCACCGGCAGCAACACCGTCACCGCCGCTTTCACCACCGGCGACGGAAATTACGGTTCCAGCAACGGCAGCGCCACCATCAACGTGACAAACTCCGGCACAACCCCGACTTCCGCTGCGCTTACCGCCAGCGCCACGTCCGTCGCATCCGGCGCCTCCGTCACGCTGACGGCTACAGTCACCGGCTCGACAAAGAACGGCGCCGGCCCCACCGGCACCGATCCAATTCATGAACGGCACGCAAGCTCTCGGCTCGCCGCAAACCTGCACTTCCAAGGCCGGCACCGCCACCACCGGAGGCACCTGCACCGCGACGCTCTCCCAAGCTCTTTCCAATGTGCCGCCTGGATTCCTCACTCCATCGCGCACGCCGCGAGTCCCTCCCGCAGCGCCTCTCGCTCTCGTCACGAGCGTTCTTGCGCTCCTTCTGATCGTCAGCATGCGCCGTAGCAGCATGCCCATGCGTCGCCGCCTCGCCTACGCCCTCGCTTGCGCGCTCGTCATGGTCGGCGTCGCCACAGCCTTCGCCGGTTGCGGTGGTGGCAGCACCACCGGCGGCGGTGGCGGCGGCTCATCCCACGTGGACAGCATCACCGCCGTCTACGGCGGCGACGCAACCTACGCCGGCTCAACATCCCCCGCCGTAGCCGTCACCGTCACCACCAACTAACATCCAACTCGACGCCACGCGCTTTTGACCATCCAACCGACGCCACGCGCCTTTGACCATCCACTGCGCGCCACGCGCTTTGACATCCACCGCGCGCGACGCGCCTTTGACTCTGTAGGGGCGTCCCTTCAGGGCGCCCTGGCAACATCGCAACCCCCAAGCTAATCTCTGCAAACCCCACCGAAAAATCAAAAGGCCCCGAGAATTCTCGAGGCCTTCTCTATCTTCAAAATGTCTAGCGGCTCTTGGGTGCCGCACCCTTAGTCTTGAAAGGGTGCGGGTTTAGATTCAACCCCACCCATCCCTCAACCACATTCACAACTCGACCCAACTCTTCTTCACCCCGTTAATTCGCAACGCTCGGCGGGAAAAACACATTCCAGAAAATCGGCGCCGCCGTCATAAACTCCACCGGCACCAGCGATCCCTCTCCCGTTACCTGCGGCGCGCGCGCAACCCGCGCCTCCACCTTGTTTCCCGTTTTTGAGTTTTCGAGAGTGAACTTCGTCCCCTCAGGCAGTGGCTCCGACAAAATGATCATCGCCCCAGTCGCGCTCACCGTGTGGGTATTCCCCTGAATCGGCTGCTTCCCTGCCACCTGGAGCGTCACGTTGATCCTCAGCAGCGCGCGTTGTGCGCGGCGACGCTCTTCGGCGGTCTTCTGCCGTTGCAGCGCGGGTCTCAGGATGTTCGCGGTGCTTGCGGTGCT
This sequence comes from uncultured Acidobacteriota bacterium, assembly GCA_963785605.1. Lineage (GTDB taxonomy): Bacteria > Acidobacteriota > Terriglobia > Acidiferrales > UBA7541 > Acidiferrum. The sequence goes on from CAWAWE010000004.1 coordinate 182,469, forward strand.
TTCGCGTTCGTCAATGGCGGCGTCATAGCTCTAGTCCCCAGAAATCCATCTCCGGCGCGACCAACTCGACGCCGTACTCCCAACCGCCTTCCGGCCGTTGCGTTCCCTTCCATACAATCACGGCCGAATTGCTCGTATCGGTCGCCACATTGGTCAGCGCCAGCCGGTGCTCCAACTTCAGGTCATGATCCAGCACCACCATGCACCCGTAGGGATTCACCACGCGCGTATGCGCGTCCGCGCTGCACCGCCGCCCTTTGGCATCGTCCCACTCCAGGCGGATCGGCACACGTGAGTTCATCCGTCGGCCGCGGCGCGATTCAACATGGCGCGGCGCGACGCTCTTTAATTCGCGCGTCTTGACTGGCATTCTTTCCTCTGTGAGCCCATGCTAAATTTGCCGTCAGATTCGGTCAATGGTACGCGCGTATCCCCGCGTCCCATAAGTATCTGTCCACTCGTACAGGCTGTGCGTTTTTAAGCGTTTTTCGCGCCTTTCCGCATAGCTCAGGGGCACGGCACGCCGTGCCGTCTTTCGATCCGTTGGTCTCAGTTGAAAATACCCTGTCATTCCGAGCGTAGCGAGGTACTCCGCGCCATCGCGAGGTACTCCGCGCCATCGCGCGTTATCTGCGCGATGAATCTGCTTTTTGATGCCGCGCCAAGAACTAAACGACGTGCACCGGTTCGCATCGCCGCCACCAATTCAAATGCGCCGTCATCCTGAGCATAGCGAAGGATCTCAGACCTAAACGACACCGCTGGCCGCGTCGGCGGTCAACCGCGCCGAACGAAACCTCACCTCACTGTTTCAAATACCGAAGCGCAACGCATCCCGACTTAAAAACCTTCGACTCAACAAGTTTCAAGATTTTTCTCTCAGGCATAGTTACTTCGTCGAACAATCGTCTTCCCTTCCCCGCAACGACCGGCTGAACGACAACCCGATATTCATCCACCAGACCTAGCTCTGTAAGTTGTGAAGGAAGATCTACGCCGCCGGCCAAAATATCCTTGCCATCCTCTTGTTTCAATTCCAGTATTTCGTCGCGAAGATCGCCTCGAACAATCCGCGTCTTGCCGTCTTCAGCGCCATCTAACGTTCGCGAAAAAACAACTTTGTCCTTGGAGACAAAAGCCTGAGCAAATTCGCGGTCGGCGCGCGTCTCCGACGGATTTTTCGCGACGTCAGGCCAATACGGAACCATCAACTGATAAGTCTTGCGCCCATAAACGAACAGCCCAACATCTCCGATGAGCTGCGTGTAGTAGTCCATGAGTTCGTCATCAACGACTGTCGGCGCGTGGTCGCAGCATCCATCCAGGGTGACATTTATTGCGTAGATTAGCTTTCTCATTGCTTGTTCTGATCTCCTTCAGATTCCAGTCCGCAGAGTGAAAAAATACCGCAGAAGTCTGGGTCGTGGAAGTCTTCGAACGTTCCGACTAAAATATTTCCAGCTGGAACGACTCTAACGGGCATTCTAGTTACAGACCGCGCCCATGAAAAACCTCATCGTCAACGCCGACGACCTCGCCTGGACCGAAGGCGTCAATCGCGGCATCCTCGACGCCCACCGCAACGGCATCGTCACCAGCACGTCTCTACTTGCCAACGGTGCCGCGTTCGAGTCCGCCCTCGCAGCCTCAAAGTCCGCGCCCAACCTCGGCATCGGCGTCCACCTCAATCTCAGCGACGGCCCGCCCACCGCCCCACCCGAAGCCGTCACCTCGATCCTCAACGACGACGGCGAGTTCCTCGGCGGCCCCGAAACCCTCCTTCTCAAAATCGCCACCAGCTCCATCAATCTTCACGAAGTCGAAGACGAATGGTCCGCCCAAATCGAAAAAATCCGCGAAGCCGGCATCCAGCCCACTCATCTTGACGGCCACAAACACGTCCACATGCTCCCCGGCCTGTTCGAAATCGCCTTGCGCCTCGCCAAGCGCAACAACATCGGCGCCATCCGCGTCTCGCACGAAGCCTCAAGCCTTCGCGCCGCGCTCTCCGTCCGACGATGAACTCTTCGACGCCACCGTTTTCAAACAAGGCGTCCAGGCCCGCGGCCTGAAACTCCTCGCGCGCGACGCTCGCGAACAAGCCCACCACGCCGGCATCGTCACCGCCGACTATTTCTGCGGCATCGCGCAAACCGGCGAAATGACGAAAGAAGGCGTGCTCCAACTTTTGAACAATCTCCCCGAAGGCACCACCGAACTCATGTGCCATCCAGGCTACGCGGACGAAGCCCTGCAAAAATCCCCGACGCGCCTGCAAGAATCGCGCGCCACGGAACTCGCTATCCTCACCGATCCCGACGTCCGAAATCTTGTCGCGTCTCAAGGCATCCGCCTGATAGACTATGGACTGGCATCAAATCAGTTATGAGAACCGACCCCACAATTCGCTACTCGGTTGTGGTCCCCTTCTTCAACGAGCAGGAAAACATCCCTCCGCTCTACATGAAGATCACCGAGGTAATGGACTCCATCGGCGAGCCCTACGAGCTCATTTTTATCGACGATGGCAGCCGCGATAACTCGTTCAAAGTTCTCTCCGACATCTACGAGCACGATCATCGCGTCAACATCGTCCGCCTGCGCCGCAATTTCGGCCAGACCTCCGCGCTCAAAGCCGGTTTCGATTTCGCTCGGGGCGACGTCGTCATCTCGATGGACGGCGACCTCCAGCACGATCCCGAAGAAATCCCGCGCTTTCTCGAGAAAATCGAAGAGGGCTTCGATCTCGTCAGCGGCTGGCGCTACGCCCGCCGCGATCACTGGCTCATGCGCCAGTTCCCCAGCCGTGTCGCCAATTGGCTGATGGCCAAGCTGAGCGGCGTTGACCTCCACGACTTCGGCACGACATTCAAAGCCTATAAGCGCGAAATCATTCAAGAAATTCAGCTCTACGGTGAGCTTCACCGCTTCATCCCGGCTCTAGCAGCCTCCGTCGGCGCCCGCATCACCGAAGTCCCGATCACCGACCTCGATCGCAAAAGCGGCAAGAGCAACTACGGCATCGGCCGTACGATCCGCGTATTCTTCGACCTGATCATCGTCAAATTTTTACAGGACTACTCGACCCGCCCGCTGCAATTCTTCGGAATCATCGGCGTGTTCGGCGTTCTGCTCGGCTTGCTCGACGCCGCGTATCTTCTCTTCGAAAAGTTCGCCCACGGCGTCTCGATCATGAACCAGCACGGCCCCCTGATGATCACCGGCGTCGCCCTGATCGTCAGCGGCGTCCAGTTCGTCTCCATGGGCCTGCTAGGCGAGATCATCGCCCGCACCTACTACGAATCCCAAAACAAACCCATCTACGCCCTCCGCGAAGTCAAAAGCCACCGCAAAGACCTCAGCGACAGCACCGAACAAACCCGCCCCAGCGGCCCCACCGAACGCTAGCTCGATAGCGCGGACGTTTCCCCCACACCACCCCACTCGAATTTGTAGGGCGGGGCTCGCTCCGCCCGGCCACCGCGTCTTGCTAAAACTCTCGCGCAGAGCCCCTCGCGGCGAATCGGTAGCGCCGGCGTCTCGCCGGCGTTTTTCCCCAACCTCAGCTCACGCGATCCGCCCCGCCCAAATTGCAACACGTCGTCATCCTGAGGCCTCCGAAGGAGGCCGAAGGATCTCAGCGCTATCCCGTTCTCCCAAACATATGTTCCCAAGCCCGGTTTGACTGGTCTTGTAACTCGCTGCTCCCAAGCGACTTACCCAAAATAACCGCCCACGCCCAATTCGAACGCAAAACCCCGCCCATAACCCATTTAGAATCACATTCTTGCACGCATCTGCACGCCCAACCCGCCTAGAATCACATTCTTACGCAAAAAGGGGTGGGGGGGTGGTCAGCTCCTCTTCCCTCTGTGCCCTCCGCGAACTCTGTGGTGAATCCTTCTTCGACTTTCCCCCGCAACCCGCTCAAAATAAACGCTATCCGCACAAGGAGCTCGCATGAACCGCAAACTCTTCTACTCCCAAATGTCCGGCGAAGGCACCCTCGACTACGAGCTCTACCTCAACACCAAAACTCTCCTCTCCTGCCAATCCAAATACGAAGACCTCGTCAACGCCGACGAACTCCAATTTCAGATCGTCCACCAGGTCGAAGAACTCTGGATGAAACTGATCGCCTACACGCTCCTGGACATCGACGACTATCTTCAGCAACACAACACCAATCGCGTTTTGACGCTTTTTCGTCGCGTTCACACACTTCAACGCATGATGATCAATCAAATCGCGCTCCTCGAAATCATGTCGCCCAAGGAATACCAGGCGATCCGCGAACGCCTCGGCAACGGCAGCGGCCAGGAATCCCCCGGCTTCCGCACCCTCCTGAAGATGTATCAGCCCATCTGGAATTCGTTCAAAGAAAACTACTTGGACAAGCACAATCTGACGCTCGAGAAAATCTACGACTCCGAATACAACCACGGAGACGCATACGTCGTCGCCGAATCTCTAGCCGAGTTCGACGAACTCTTCCAGAAATTCCGCTTCGAGCACATGCAACTAATTCATCGCACGATCGGCTTCGGCGCAAAGAGTTTAAAAGGTCGCCCCGTAGAAATATTGGAAGACGGCATGCGCCACAAATTCTTCCCCGAACTCTGGGAACTCCGCGGCGAAATGACCGACCGCTGGGGCGCCGTCTACGGCACCAAACGCGACCCCCTCGGCGGCCACCACTAATTCTGCGAATTGGAATTAGAAATTAGTAACCGGAATTAGTGACCACAAATGCGTTGTCATCCTGAGCGAAGCGAAGGATCTCAGCGTTCAACTCAACCGGGCCCTTTGCGTGCGTCGTAGTGCCAGCGAATGCTAATGTGTTTCGAGTTTCAAGTTATGGCGTAATTTTGCGGTAGCCACCGCGGAAATAAACCAGCGGCTCGCCGTCGAAGATTTCCGTCGCCTCCACTTGCCCAATAAAAATCGTGTGATCTCCCGCTTCGTGCGCTGAAATCACGCGGCAAGCAATGTGCACCAACGCATCGTCCAGCAACGGAATCCCGGATTCCGTCCAGCGATACTGAATCCCCAACTTCGCTTCCACCGCCGCGTCTTCCACAGTCTGCGCGAAATACCGCGAAATCGCCTGCTGCTCCTGCTTCAACACGCTGACGCCAAAGTGCCCCTTCGCCCGCACCATCGGCAACAACTGCGCGCGATGATCCACGCAAACCAGCAACAGCAACGGATTCAGCGATACCGACGTAACGGAGTTCGCCGTCATGCCATGAACCTTGCCCGGCACGCGCTCCGCCGTCACGACCGACACCCCAGTCGCAAACTGCCCGCACGCAATACGAAACTCCGCTGCTGTAGGTGATTTCGCCGCCATATTCAGAATTTTCGACAATATCACATCGTCGCCGGGTCCACGAATCCGGCGCACGCCCAAGTGCTCTCTGCCGAATCCCTCCCATGGCTCAGGGAATCGGAGATAATCGAATCGAAGTTTGGAGATTCCGATGGCGAGAACGATTGCAATTCTTGGCGGAACCGGACCCGAAGGACTCGGCTTAGCGAATCGGATGGCGCGTGCGGGCGAACGCATTGTGATTGGTTCGCGCGACGCGCAGCGCGCTCAGGATGCGGCGGCAAAATTGCGCGATGCGATTGGCGCGTCTGCGCAGATCGAAGGCGCCGCGAACGCGGCAGCCGCTGCGCAGTGCGACGTTGCGATTCTCACGATTCCGTTCGGTGGAATGGCTGGATTATTGAAGGAATTGAAAACCGTCTGGAAACCGGGAACTGTCGTGATCGACACGACGGTTCCGCTCGCGGCTGCGGTCGGCGGAGCGCCATCAAAAATGCTAGGCGTTTGGCAAGGTTCGGCTGCGGAAGCTGCGCGCGAATTATTGCCGAAGGAAGTGAGTCTCGCTGCCGCGCTTCACAATCTTGGCGCTTCCCTTCTGGAAGGCGATGCAGCGGTTGAATGCGATGTATTAGTTTGCAGCGACGACGAAAAAGCCAAGCAGGTCGCGAGCGAATTGGCGCAGAAGATTCCCGGAGTTCGCGCAATCAACGGCGGCAAACTCGAAAACGCGCGCATCGTGGAATCCATCACCGCGCTGCTCATCGGCATCAACATCCGCCACAAAGTCCACAGCGCCGGCATCCGTTTCACCGGCCTTCCGCTGTAAATCTTCTCCCGCGTGATCTGGCTCGTGTTGGGGCGCAGGACTCCTGCGCCCCAGCTTGGCAGGATGAAGACCGCAAGACGATTTTTTCTTTTCTCGGAAGCAATGTCGCAACGAAACGACTGAAGACGGACACCGCAATGCTGTGCCCCTACAACGCCAGTAAAGCACGCGCGAGTTCGCGCTTGTCGGCACGGGTCGTCATGACAGTTGGAATCACCGCGACTTTCATGCCGAGCGATTCGATCGCGGCGCGTTGCAATTCGTCGGCGGGATCGATCACAAATGTTCCCGTGAAATCGGCGTAGAGTTTTGCGACACCTTTTGCAGATGATTCGTGGCCGAGTTCTGCGAGCATTTTGTCGCTCGGGCCTTTCAGCGATTTGCCACCGACGATCGGGCAAACGGCGACTACGCTTTCGCGTCGCGCGCGAAGCGCTTCGCGAACTCCTGCGACCGCGAGAATCGGTCCGATGCTGATGAGCGGATTGCTCGGACAAACGATGATGCGATCGGCATCGCGGATCGCTTCGAGGACGCCCGGAGCTGGCTTCGCGTGCTCTACACCGTCGAAGCGAATGCTTTTGACGATTGGCTCCGCGCGGCGCTTTACGAGATATTCCTGAAAGTGCAGCGCGCCTTCGCTTGATTCAATGATCGTCGGCACAGGTTCGTTGCACATCGGCAGGATGCGCGCTTTCACGCCGAGCGCGACACGAATCGATTCGGCCGCGTCCGTGAGCGACTTCCCTTCCGCTAGCATCGCCGTTCGATGAATGTGTGTTGCAAGATCGCGATCGCCGAGATTGAACCAATTGATGCGGCCGTAGATCGCGAGACGTTTCAGCAGGTGGAACGTCTCGCCGCGAAATCCCCATCCTTTTTTCGGATCGATAAGTCCCGCGAGTGTGTACGTGACAATGTCGAGGTCCGGCGAAATCTTCAGGCCATGCATCGTGATGTCGTCGCCGGTGTTGACGATCGCAGTGAGATCACTGGGATCCATCACATCGTAGAGGCCGAGCAGCAATTTCGATGCGCCGACTCCGCCCGCCAACGCGGCGATGCGTAGCTTGCGAGGTTTTGCATTCTTGGCGCGAGACGCGCGTGCTTTGTCGGCGGGCATGGATTCGGAATCGACTTCAGGATGCCATTTTCCGCGGCGCTTGCGCGAGTTCGGGCGCGCAGCGCATGCGATCAAGATGAGGCCGCACAGTGGATGAAGCAAAACCTTCGCGATCGAGAAATTCGGGATACAGCGCAAGGCGCTCGCGAAGTACAAATCCACGCGCGGCGGTTTCTGTTTCCAGCTTGGCGATTTGCGGCCAAGCCGCTTCGGGATTGATGTGATCTTTGGTGACCGGCGAGATTCCACCCCAATCGTTGATGCCTGCATCGAGCAGGCGCGGGAAATCGGAATAGCTGAGATTCGGCGGAGCTTGAATGTTCATCTCCGGGCCGAGAATCAGGCGCGCGACGGCGATGGTGCGCAGCATGTCGTCCATCGTGGGCTCGATGTGATGCGCCATCGGTATGTCGGACTTCGCGCGGAAGTTCTGGATGATCACTTCCTGGATGTGTCCGTATTTTTCGTGCATCGCGCGAATTGCCAGCAGTGAATCGATGCGCTCTTCGAGCGTTTCGCCGATGCCGATGAGAATTCCCGTCGTGAACGCGATCGAGAGTTTGCCGGCTTCTTCCATGGTGCGAAGACGCAGCGCGGGAACTTTGTCGGGCGCTTTTGCATGTGGCAAGTCGCCGCGCATCAGGCGAGTGCTCACCGTTTCGAGCATCAAGCCGACGCTTGCGTTGGATTCTTTCAGACGCGCGAGGATGTTCGCGTCCATCACGCCGGGATTGGAATGAGGCAGCAATCCTGTTTGATTCAGTACGAGTTCGCACATCGCGGCGAGGTAATCGAGCGTGCGCGTGAAACCTTGTTCTTGGAGGAAGTCGCGCGCTTCGGAGAAGATTCGTTCGGGTTGATCGCCCAGCGAAAAGAGCGCTTCTTTGCAGCCTGCGCGGCGGCCTTGTTCCGCTACAGCGAGGACTTCATTGGGCGTCATGAAATGCGCGCCGGGTTGGCCTGGGTCTTTGCGGAAGGTGCAGTAGCCGCAGTAGTCGCGGCAGAGCGTCGTCAGCGGGATGAATACTTTTTTAGAGAAGGTAATGAGGTTGCCCTTCCCTTTTGCGCGAAGGGCTGTTGCCGCGGAGAGTAGTTCGTCGAGAGGCGCGCGTTGAAGCAACTCGATTGCTGCGGCGCGGTCGAGCGGATCGGTTTGGAGCAGGACGTCACGCTGAGATCCTTCGCTTCGCTCAGGATGACAAGTAGCTTTGGTTTGTGACGAAGGAGACATTTGTGGTGAAGGAGGCATCTTGATTGGTGGTGAAGGTGACATCACGCTGATTGCCACGACACCTGTTTGCGCGCTGCTAATTTACTCGTTGCGAGTGGGTTTGTCGCCGGGCGCGGTGGCGGCTTCGTCGCGGTAGATGTTTTTGTAGGCGACGTAGCGGCGCGCGTATTCGTCGATGCTCGCTTGATCGATGCCGGTCAGCTGGCGTTTGATCTTTGCTGGATGACCGACGACCAGGCTGCCGGGCGGAATGTGTGTGCGCTCGAGGATCAGCGCGCCGGCGGCGACGATACTGCCTTCGCCAATCGTGACGCCATTGAGAATGATCGAGCCCATGCCGATGAGGCAGCGGTTCGCGATGGTACAGCCGTGCAGGCAGACTTTGTGGCCGACGGTGACGTCGTCGCCGAGAATGAGCGGATATTCGTCGCGCATGACGTGAAGAACCGAGCCGTCCTGAATGTTGGTGCGCGCGCCGATACGGATGTGGTGGACGTCGCCGCGCACGACGGTGAGCGGCCAGATGCTGGAGTCTTCGCCGATCTTGACGTCGCCGATGATGATGGCGGCGGGATCGATGTACGCCGACTTGGCGATTTCAGGAAGCTTGCCTTGATAGGGGCGGATCGTCATTGAGTGGCGCGAATACCTCAAGAAAAATCTAACACAGAGACGCAGAGTTCGCAGAGATCACACGGAGAGTTTTCATCTCATTCAACGTCGGCGTAAGTGATCAATCGATCGTGACTTGCGGGCCTTGGGTGGATGAGCCGAGTTCGGCGAGGCGCGACGGTGAGGGCGCTCGCGAGTGCGTAGAGGCTGCGCGCGGGCGCGGCGTCTTTGCCTTGGGCTGCGACTGGTTTGCCGGAGTCGCCGCCAATGCGGATGCGCGGATCGATTTCGATTTCGCCGAGGACTGGAACGCCGTAGGCGATTGCGGTTTTGGTGCCTTCGCCGTGGCCGAAGATGTCGATCGGTTTGTCGCAGTGCGGGCAGACGAAGGTGCTCATGTTTTCGACGACGCCGAGGACTTCGACGTTGACCTGGCGGAACATTTCGATCGCTTTGCGGACGTCGGCGAGCGCGACGGTCGATGGCGTGGTGACGACGACGGCGCCGGTCACCGCGACGGTTTGAATCAGCGTGAGTTGAACGTCGCCCGTTCCCGGCGGCAGATCGATGAGCAGATAGTCGAGCTCACCCCAGATGACGCTGCGAAGGAATTGCGTGATGACGCTGTGGAGCATCGGGCCGCGCCAGATCATCGGCGCGTCGCCGGGGCTCAGCAGGCCCATCGAGATCATCTTGATGCCTTGCGTCTCGACGGGATGGATGCGCTTGTCGGGCGTGGCGCGCGGTTCTTCCTGCGTGCCGAGCATGATGGGAACGTTGGGGCCGTAGACGTCAGCATCGAGCAGGCCGACTTTGTGGCCGAGTTTTGCGAGGGCGAGCGCGAGATTGACGGCGACGGTGGTTTTGCCGACGCCGCCTTTGCCGCTGGCGATGGCGACGAGATTTTTTACGCCGGGGATTGGCTGGCGCGGGGGGAGTTGTTGGGGTTGGGGTGCTGGCGGCATTTTGATGTGGCGACCTTTCTGAATTGGCGCGGCGACTGCGAATCGTTGAACCGACTAAATCGTGCACAACGGATTGCGTTGTGCCGATGCTGAATCTAAATCCCGCGATCTGGGAAACGATCGCGGCTACAGGGCTTCGTGATTACGTCTTGCGGGCAAAATTGATTGAGATGAATCATCGCAAAAACGCCGGCAAGATGCCGGCGCTACCAAGAGCGGCCGACGACAAACTTTGGCTATTGGCCTTGGCCGTGGCATTTTTTGTATTTTTTGCCGGAGCCGCAGGGGCAGGGATCGTTGCGGCCGACTTTGGCGGCGGCGCGGACGGGCTTGGGCGGTTCGGCTTGGGCGGCGCCGGTTTGATATTGCAGGTCTTGTTGCTGGCGCTGCTGTTTGCGATCGAGTTGGCGCGCAACATCGGGCAGGCGCTGCGGCGCGGTTTCGTTCGCGCGTGCGGCGGCGCTGGCCATTGCGGCGGATGGTCCGCCCATTCGCGGTGGCTGCGGCGCTGCGGCGCTGCGTTGCGGAATCGACGCTGAAGCTCCAGACGCGCCCGGGCCGGCCGGACCGGCGCCTCCGGGACCACCTTGGCCGCCAGGTCCGCCTTGCGCATCGGGCGAGGTCTGCATGTCGTCGGGATGCTGTTGCGCTTGCTGAATGACGATGTGGAAGAGATAGCGAATCGTCTCGTTGTCGATGCGCCCCATCATGTCTTCGAACAAGACGAATGCTTCTTTTTTGAACTCGACGATCGGATCTTTTTGCGCGTAGCCGCGGAGGCCGATGCCTTCTTTGAGGTGATCGAGCGAGAGCAAGTGATCTTTCCACTGGGTATCGACGACGTCGAGCACGATGCGGCGCTCAAGCCAGCGCATCAATTCCTTGCTGAACTGATTTTCTTTTTCTTCGTAGCGTTTGACGACGGCTTCTTTCGCGGCGTCGGCGAGTTGCTCGTGTGAGAGTTCGCCCGGATCGGCGCCAGCCGCTTTCGCGTCGATGCCGAACTGCGCATTCATCTCGGCGAGGAATTGTGTCGTATTCCACTGTCCGGGATGCTGCGACTGTGGGCAATAGGTATCGACGAGATCGAGCGCGACGTTTTCCGCTTTCTCGAGAACGAACTCGCGCTGATCCTGGCCCTCAAGCGCGGAGCGGCGAATCGCGTAAATCGTTTCGCGCTGCTTGTTCATCACGTCGTCGTATTCGAGCAGGTGTTTGCGAGCGTCGAAGTTTTGCGCTTCGACCGACTGCTGCGCCTTTTCGATACGGCCGGAAATCATTTTCGATTCGATGGGCACGCCTTCGGTCATGCCGAGGCGGAACATCAGCGCCTTGATGCGCTCGCCGCCGAAGATGCGCATGAGATCGTCTTCGAGCGAGAGGAAGAAGCGCGACGAGCCGGGATCGCCCTGACGACCGGCGCGACCGCGAAGCTGGTTGTCGATGCGGCGGGCTTCGTGGCGTTCGGTGCCGAGAATGTGCAAGCCGCCGAGCGCGACGACTTCATCGTGTTCGGTTTTGCACTGCTGCGCGAAATCCTCGTAGATCGGCTTCCAATGGTCGGACGGAACCTGAAAAATCTTGCCTTCGTGCTGGAACAAAACCATCGGCGCGGCGATGGGCTGCGCGGTTTCGCCGGCGGCGTTGATGTTTGCCGCAGCGGGATCCTGGCCGATGACGGCCGGCGCTGAGGCGTACGGCAGCGCCATTTTATTTTTGAAGAAATAGTCGCGCGTCATCTGCTCGGGATTTCCGCCGAGCAAAATATCGGTGCCGCGGCCCGCCATGTTGGTGGCGACGGTGACTCCACCTTTGCGCCCGGCCTGCGCGACGATGCGCGATTCGCGCTCGTGCTGCTTGGCGTTGAGCACCTGATGCGGGATGCCTTCTCTTTTCAGGATTTCGGCGATGGCTTCCGATTTTTCAATCGAGATGGTGCCGACCAGAACCGGTTGGCCGCGCTTGTGATATTGGCGAATGCCGTTGTCGAGCGAATTGTCTTCCTGAAGGATGCCGTTGACGACGGCTTCGAACTTTTCTTTTTCGGTGCGGTAAACGATGTCGGGATGCTCTTTGCGGATGAGCGTGCGATTCGTGGGAATCGCGACGACGTCGAGGTTGTAAATCTTGCCGAATTCGGCCGCTTCCGTTTCCGCCGTACCGGTCATGCCGGAGAGCTTTTTGTACATACGGAAATAATTCTGGAACGTGATCGTGGCGAGGGTCTGATTTTCGCGCTCGATCTTGACGCCCTCTTTGGCTTCGACCGCTTGGTGCAAGCCATCGGACCAGCGGCGGCCCGGCATCTGGCGCCCGGTAAATTCGTCAACGATGATGACTTCGCCTTCTTTCACCACGTAATCGACGTCGTTTTTATAAAGCGCGTGCGCGCGGAGCGCCTGATAGACGTGGTGCATCACGTCGATGTTGGCCGGATCGGACATGTTCGTCAGTCCGAGAAGGCGCTCGCACTTGTTGAAGCCTTCTTCGGTGAGCGTGGCTTGGCGATGCTTTTCGTCGAGCGTGAAATCGATGTCCTGAATCAGCTTGGGAATGATTTTGTCGATCTTGTAATACTTGTCGGTGGATTCTTCGGCCGGTCCGGAAATGATGAGCGGGGTGCGCGCTTCGTCGATCAAGATGGAGTCGACTTCGTCCACGATGCAGAAGTGATGGCCGCGCTGGACGCAATTCGCGAGATCGTACTTCATATTGTCGCGAAGATAGTCGAATCCGAATTCGTTGTTGGTGCCGTAGGTGATGTCGGCGTGGTAGGCGTTGCGGCGCTGCGCGTCGTCGAGATCGTGAACGATGACGCCAACGGTGAGGCCGAGCGAGCGATAAAGCGCGCTCATCCATTCGGCGTCGCGGCGGGCGAGGTAGTCGTTGACGGTGATGACGTGAACGCCGCGGCCAGCGAGCGCATTGAGAGCGGCGGGAAGCGTGGCGACGAGCGTCTTGCCTTCGCCGGTTTTCATTTCGGCGATCTTGCCGTCGTGGAGAACCATGCCGCCGATCAGCTGTACGTCGAAATGGCGCATGTTGAGCGTGCGGCGGCCAGCTTCGCGAACGAGAGCGAACGCGGGAACGAGCGCGGGCTCGAACGCCAGCTGCATCAAGTTTCTGAAACCGGAATCAGTCGGGTCGGCGTCTTTGAGCGGCGCCTGGACCTGTTCCTTGAGCGCAAGGAAGCGCGCTTTCAGCTCGTCGTCGCTGAGCGATTTGATCTCGGTCTCAAGCGCGTTGATGGCGGCCACGTTGGGCTGCAATTTCTTGACGTCGCGCTCGTGCTTGGTGCCGATGAATCGCGAAATTACGCTGTCAACTACCTTTGCTGCATCCATGAATCGTTTCGCCGTTTCCTGTAGTGACGGAGTTCGACCGCGCGCCGCGGAGTTACAGAGGCGGAATTGGCGGCCGGGGCAACACTTTATTGTAGCTGTTTGGATGCGCGGACGGCAAAAATGTGGACAGAGGGTGCGCGGCCCGCGTGGTCGGAGGTCGAAGAAAAATCGACGCTTGGCTTTATGTTCGCCCGGGCAAGCTGGGGCGCAGCGGTGCTGCGCCCGTACATGATCGTGCTATTGCGGGGCGACGATGGGCGAGCGACTTACGTTAGGGGATTTGCCGCGACATCTCGTATTCGGTGACGGCGGGGTCGTTCGGGTAGGGTTCGGTTCGTCCCGTTCGGGCGAACCCCAGCTTTTCGTAAAAGCGAATCGCAGCGGCGTTGTTGCTCGTGACCATTAAGAGCAACGTGGAGACGTTGCGGCCGCGAGTCCAATCGATAACGTGATTTACGAGCTGACGGCCGACTCCGCTCTGCCGGTGCGACGGCGCGGTCCACATCGAGACGAGGTCGGCGCGCGTGGGATCGTTCTCGTCGAGAAGAGTTCCGGCGATGCCGCAGGGGATTCCGTCGTCGACGGCGATGAAGCCGGCGCCTCGGACGCCATTCCAGCGATCCAGGCGCGCTGCCCACTCCGAGTCTGTGAAGGCGGACTCGCGAGCGTAGGTCGAACCGAAGGCGTAAGGAGCTTCTTGCAGAGCGCGCAGGCGAACGTCTTTGAAGAAAGAGAGATTTTGAAGAGCGATGGACTCAATGACGATCAATGCAACGCGACCCTCGGATTGACTTGCTTAGTTTATCGCAGGGCTGGCGATTCCCTTTGCTTGAGAATCGGCGCGTCGAAATATTAGCGTTGGGTGCCGATGGGGACGGGGGTTTCGGCGCCGGCGGCGTGGTCTTCGGGCTTCGAACCGCGCGGGGAGATGTGGTCGGCGAGAAGGCGGCGGAGGCGGCCGCGCTCTTCGAGTGTGATGTCTACGATTTCGAACGCCATGTCTTGGGCGCGGTAGTCGCGCATGAGCGCGGTGGCTTGCAGGTTGCGCAGGCCGAGCTGAAATTTGAGCTGCACGGGCGTGCCGGGCGCGAGATGGCGGCTGATGGTGGCGACGCCGCCGGCGAGGCTCGCGGTTTTAATTTGGAGGCTGCAGGCTTCCTTGAGATTGGTGCTGACGGCAATCACAGGCTTCGCGAGACGAACGCGCTTGTGGCGGCGCTGGCGGACGAACTTGGAGTTGGGTTTCAGTGCGAGCGGGGCCAGCGCGAGGTCATCGCGATCGAGGCCGCTTTGCGGCAGGAACGAGACGGCCCATGCGGGATCGAGTTTGCCGAGAGCTTGAATTGCGGTGATGCGAAGTTCCGGCGGATGGATCCAGCCGATAAATTTTTTCGCTTCGACGATGCGCTTGAGCGCGTTCGCGGATTCTGGTGCGTTGATGCGGCCGAGCGCTTCGACGGCTTTGACGCGGAGATACGTGCCGCCGCCAGGGGGAAGATCGCCGTCGATAATGGTGAGGAGGCGACCGAGCGCGTCGCGATCGCCCGTGACGCCGAGTTCGTCGATGGCGAGCGGCATGACGAGCGGATCGAGGACGTCGAGAATCTGGAGCAGGATGCGGCAGCGTCCGGGCGAGCCGCTTGCGGAAATCTGGCGCAGCACACGGTCCTGCGAATTGCGCGGGAATTCCTTCATGCGCGCCGGGAGAAAAACTTCCACGGAGCGCGGGTCGAGCTTGCAGAGCAGGCCGACGATTTCGACAGCCTCCGCAATGGCGCCTCCGCGCATCGTGCTGCGCAGATACTGCACGCCCTCCTCGCCGAGATCGGCGGCGAGATTGGCGACGTTTTCAGCGTCGTTGCGCAGCGTGCAGCGATTGAAGCGCGTGGCGAGTTGCTCCATCGTAGTCTGCGGTAGCATCTTGAGGACGGCGGTGAGGCCGGCAGCGGCTTGTCGCGCGCGAAGAGCTTCTTCGACGAATTCGGGGACGCGCTCTTCGATGCCCATTTTTCCGCGCAGCGTTTTCGCGGTGCCGGGGCGCTGGGCTTCGACGCCCGAGAGAAGATCGAGCGCCTGCTCCATTGCTCCATAGCAGCGGCTGCTGGCGGCTTGCTGGCTGAGGCGGACGAACGCGGCGCTGACGATGGCTTGCAGCTCGGCGTCTTGCTCAACGTTAAGGCGCAAGCCGAGATGCTGGAGCGCAGAGCCGAGAAGTCGCGGGTCAAGCTTGGCGTAGAGCTCAGCCATTTCCGAAAGGCCGGCGGCGGTTTTCTTGCGCGCGTCGTTGTCTTCGGAGTCGGCGCACGCCGCGTAATTTTGCAGAACGCTCACAGCGTCGGCGACATTTCCTTGCTCGACGAGTTCGCCGACGTAGGACTGCACGTTGCGCGGCGGAATGCACCACGCTTCGGTGGAGAGCAGCACGGTGCGCTTGCCGCTTTCAGGAACGGCGGCCCAGAACTGGCGATCGAGAATTTCGCGATGCGTCTCGATCGTCATGCCCGCGTCGCTCATTTTTTCTTCGTGCGAGCCGAGCAGCTTGCGCAGCGTTTCGATTTCGGTGTTGAGGCGATCGAGCATCTGGCGAACGGCGTTGACCTTGACGTCGCCTTTTTCGTAACGGTCGAGCGCGAAGCGAATCGCCAGATGTTCGGCGAGCTGGATCAGCGTCGATTGATCGGGCTTGGCATCAGGAGCGTGCGCGGCAATTTCGGCGAGCGCGGCTTTCAGCGTGTCTTGCGCGCGGCCAGGGAGCTGCGACATTTGCTCGTGAAACGCGCCGGCGGCGGCCATGCCGGTGCCACCACCCGCGCTGACTTGTCCCATGCTGGTGAGCGCGCTGAGGATGCCGAGGATTTCGTCCTCAGTGGGCTCGGCCGCGGCGCGTCCGCGCTTGGCGTTGCCGGTGCCGCCGGTTTGAGGCCCACCGGATTTGCCGGGTGCACCGCCCGGCGATGCACCGAAAATTGCGGTCGAGGCTTCGGCTACTGGGCCGGTGAGGAAATTGGGGTCCGCGCCGGGGTTCGGTTCGGCGCCACTGTTGCCGGCGGTCGAGTCCGCAGACGCATCGCGATAATAATAGTTGCCGCTGCCGGTGCCACTGCCTGCGCCTGAGCCGTCGCCGGAAGGCGTGCCGTAGTAATTCCCTGTGCCATCACCGGAACCTGAACCGGAGCCGCTCCCGCCGCCGCCGTTTCCGCTGCGGGCGCCTTGCGCCGCGGCGATCATCTCGAGGAGTTTTTGCGGGTCGTTGAGCCACTGCTTGAATTCGTCTTGATCGTCGCCGAGCGTTGCGGCGGCGAGTTGCGCGACGCGATTGGCATCGCGGAAGCGCGCGTCGGTGGCGACGAAGCAGACTTCGTTGATACGAACACCCTTCGCGCCAGAGAGCGATGCCTTGAGCTGCTCCGCGAGTTCAGCAGGTTTGGCTTTGCCGGTCGGAAAAGCACGGGCGAAAAGGGTCAGTTCGTCTTGGGTGATCGACGGAAAAAACTGGACACTGGCGAGCCCGGCGGAGGAAAGAAGCTGCGCGAACTGCTTTTCGGCCGGAGAGCCTTCGAGTGGAACACCGTCGAGCAAGAGCTGGCTGCCTGTTGCGCCCAGGAGCAAACCAGCATCGGTGCCCTGCGGAATTGCGGAATGCAATTCGCGAAAAGCGACTTCGAGCAGTTCGGTAGTGCGAACGTGATCGAAACCGTACAAACGGGCGAACTTGAGCAGAATGTTGAGGCTGCGAACGAATGCCCGTCCTGCTGTGAGCTTGGGATCGGCTGGTTTCATGCTTCTCCGCTGAATCCGCTGGGACTCCCGTATTAGTACCGTAGGGGGACGGACAGTCGGCGGCAATGGTACACAGGTCCCATGCGGCCACACGCGTTATACGACGCGCGCGCAGGCGTGTGCCTGTACGAACGAACGGGGCTCACTGTGGGAGGGACAGGTGAGAGGAACGACGCCGGACAACGCCGCAAACAGCCAAGCGTTTGCCGCTAATTCTTCAACATCGCAACGCGGCCGCGGCGCTTGGTGCGATTCGTCGCTTGAGCCGCGACGGGCAGTCCGCCAAGTTCAAGCAGCAACTTGCGCAGCCGCGCGCGCTCTTCGAGATCCATATCGACGAATTCGAACGCCATCGCCTGCGGACGGGCGCCGCGCACCACAGCCTGCGCCTTGATCGCGCGCACGCCGGAGGTAAATTTCAGCGACAAAATCGAACCCGGGGCAAGGTGGCGATCGCCGGCACCAATACCGCCGCCAAGATTGAGCTCCGGAATCGTGAGCTTGATGTTTTCGCGCAAGTTCGTCGAGACCGCGGCCAAATTGCGCGACAACTTCAGGCGCGCATACCGCCGTTGGCGAATCACCGATGCGTTCGGATCGGGATCGGTCGGTTCGAGCGTCAAATCTTTGCGATCCAGGCCATTGGGCGACAGCTTTTCAAGAGCGAGAGGCGCGTCGATGCGCATGAGCGCCTGCGCCGCCGCGATGCGCAATTCATCGTGATGCGAATAGCGCCAAAGCTGTCTTGCTTCCATGATGTGTTGCAGCAACTGCGATGCGGCGGTCGCGCGCAAGCGTCCGAGCGCTTCGATCGACTTGAGCCGCGTGAAACCTGGGATCGTGGCGTCTTGCGCGAGTTCCAGCAATTTCGAAATGCAAACGTGATGCCCACTCATGCCCATCTCGTCGATCGCAAGAGGCCGAATCATGGGATCGAGCGAGTCGTAGAGTTGAACGAGCAGATTCGCGCGTGCTTCGACCGGCGCCGACGACAGCTGGCGGATCGTGCGATCGTGCGCGCTGCGCGGCCACTGCGCCAGGCGCACCGGCAAAATCTTT
This sequence comes from uncultured Acidobacteriota bacterium, assembly GCA_963785605.1. Lineage (GTDB taxonomy): Bacteria > Acidobacteriota > Terriglobia > Acidiferrales > UBA7541 > Acidiferrum. The sequence goes on from CAWAWE010000004.1 coordinate 200,741, forward strand.
GCGACGGCTTCGGGAGCCAACTGCGTCAGTAAGCCGACAGTCTCGGCAGCCTCGGCAGCAGGCGCGGTCTGCAACGCTTCCATCAAACGATTCGTCGCTTCTTCGCCAAGCGTCTGTACGATCTCGCCGAGCAATTCGCAATCCTCACGAAAACCGCAATGCCCGAAGCGATTCGTGACGTAGTGCAGCGTGGTCTTCGGCATCAGCGCCAAAATCTCGACCATGCCGTCGGCGATATGCCCGCTGCGCAACGCTTCTTCGACGAACTCCGGCATGCGCTCTTCGGCGCCGATGCGCGGACGCAAACTCTGTGTCGAGCCCGGCCGCTGCGCTTCGACGCTGTCGAGCGAGGCCAAGGCTTGCTGCATGGCCGGATAGCAGCGCTTCGAAGCCGCTTCCTGGCTCAACCGCACAAACGCCGCGCTGATAAGGGTCTGTAGCTCCGGCTCTCGTTCGATGGCGAGCTGATTTCCCAGCTTCCGAATACCTTCCATCAGCGCGCTGCCGTCGCCGCTGCCGTAGAGTTCCGCCAGGTCCGACAATCCGATCGCGGTGGTGCGTCGCGCTTCGGGATTTTCCAGGCCAATGCACGCGGCATACTTCATCAGGATTTCATTGACGGTCTTCAGCTCACCGCGCTTGAGCATGTCTTCGAGGTAGACGCGCACGTTGCGCGGCGGCACGCACCAGGCTTCCTCCGACGTCAGTACTTCCTTTTTGTTTTCGTCGGGAACCTGCTCCCAGAATTCCTGGTCGAGCAGCTCCGTGTAGGACTGCACCTGCAGCCCGGCGTTCGCCATCATCTCTTCTTGCGAACCCAAAATTTTTCGCAGGCCTTCGATCTCGGCGTTCATGCGATCGAGCAACTGCTTCACGGCGTTGACGCGGAGTTCGCCGCGCTCATAACTGTCGAGTGCAAAGCGAATCGCGACGTGTTCGGCAAGCTTGAGCAGCATCGGCTTGTCGGCTTTTTCGGTTGGAGCTTGCGCCGCGAGACCCGCCAACGCTTGCTGCAACGTGACCTGCGCGCGCACCGGCATCGCGCTCAAACGCGACTGAAAATTCGGGACTTCGCTGCGTGCCTCGGGATCTTTGCGGGATTTACCCAGTTGCGCGAAAAGCGCAAGCATCTGCCGCACGTCGTCTTCCGCTACGTTGAATCCGCCTTGCCCACCTGCTGGAGCCGCGGCATCCGTGCTGATTGCACCGCGAAGCAACGCCGAAGCCGTGCGCCACTTCGGCGCGGGGCCGGGATCGCCATTGCCAGCGCCACCGCCCGGGCTGCCTGCGCCGACGCCGGGCCCGAGTGGACCCAATCCGCCGCCAACGCCACCCGCACTCGCCGCACTGCCGGTTCCGCCACCTCCGACGCCCACTCCAACGCCCGCGCCGCCGTCCGTGCCCCCATCGCTGTAATATCCGCCGTTACCGCCGCCGCCCGATCCACCCGAACCGGATCCGCCAGAGCCACCGCTACCTCCGGCGCCCGAATCCCAGAGAGTGCCCGATCCACCACCGCCAACGCCTCCGCCGCCACCGCCGACGCCCGGCCCTGAACCACCGCCTCCGGGCCCGCGGCTACTTTCGGCAGCCAAAATCATCTGGAGTAGCTTGTTCGGATCGTCGAAAAGATCTCTGAACTTATCGCCGCCCGCGCCGAGAACTTTTGCCGTCAGGTTCGCCGCCATCTTGATTCCGGCGACCGACGAATCCTCCGCCACGTAACGAATCTCGTTGATCTTGATGCTGGTGTCGCCTGCGAGCGTCGCTTTCAGTTGCTCGGCAAGCGCAGTGGGCTTGGCGTTTCCGCTCGGAAAGCCGCGCACAAAACGCGCAAATTGCCCCTGTGTAGTGGTCGTGCCGAAGTGAATGCTGGCGATGCCTGAGGATGTGAGAAGTTGCGCGAAGCTTTTCTCGCCCGCGGCGGCGCCCAGCGGCACACCGTCGAGCAAAATCTGATTCCCCGACGCGCCCAGAAGCAGGCCGCCGCCGCCGCTTTCGTCGAGAGCGCTCTTCAGCTCCCGCCAAGCAGTCTCGAATTGTGCCCCGGTGCGCGCGTGCCCGAATTCATACAGACGTGCGAATTTCAGCAAAATATTCAGGCTGCGCACAAATGCCCGGGCCGACGCTCGTGTATCGCCGCTCATAAGTAAGTACGTTCCATCGAGGGGCACCGACGCCCCAAGCTCTAGCCGTAATCTCTACAGTAGGGGTGCGTCGCGCTTTGAGACAACATAACAATCCGAATCTGTACCCATCCCGGCAATACTCACGCGCGCACTATTATGGGACGTTCCGGCAGGCCGAAGTTTCCGGTTAGTACCGTTTCCAGCACGCTACAGCTGTACTTTTAGTCCATTGCTCTGTTCTAAATCGAATCCTTACAATGGCCTTGAAGTCAGCGATGGACCGTTCGATCCCAGCGCGCGGTGTCGATCTAAACGTGCAGCAGTGGGCCGAATGGCAGGTAGGACGAGCATGGCCGATCAGACCGATACGCAAGAAGTCCAGGTGCAAGAGGCTCAGACGCAAGAAGTGCAGGCGCAAGCTTCAGTACCCGCTCCAGCGCCAGCGCAGCCCGAAGGCGCCACAGAAGCGAAGCCGCAACGCTTCAAGGCTGAGATGCCTCAAATTCCGGGCGTGATGCGCGGGGGACCATCGCGAAAAGAACCGTCGATGAACCCGGCGATTCCTCTCGGCGTCGGCATCGCCGCGGTGGTCCTGGTGGCTCTGCTCGGCGCGCGCTTGATTTCGCATCCGAAGCCCGCGGAGAACACCGCAGCAGCGCCTCCACCTCAGATTGAGGTTCCCGCGCCAGCCGTCGATCCCAATTCCCTGCTGCCCCACGCTACGAGTAACGCGCCTGAGATCGCCACGGTCGCCGAAATGTCGAAGCCGTGGACCAGCAAGAGCTTTTTCTTCGTGAATCACCTGACCGGCGAAAATGTGCCGGCGATGCTCATTCGGTTGCCACAAGGCTCGCCGACGAGCGCCGAAGGCTACTGGGCCTATGAGGTCAACGCACCGTTCGGCAACTGCCGACTGGAATACATCACCGATTTAACGCACCTGGCGAACGACTACGGTTTCCAGAGTGCCCGACACCCAATGGTTGGCAACCCTTGCAGCCGTTCGGTTTTCGATCCGACCAAGATGAGCGAGATCCCCGGAAACTTCTGGGTGCGCGGCTCGCAGGTGCAGGGTTCGGATGTTCGCCCGCCCCTCGGCATCGAGCTCAAGATTCAAAACAAGAACATTCAAGCGCTCCGCATGGAATAGCAGCGGAGTTCAGCCGCCGAATTTACAATCCAATCGACAGCGCTTTTAAATAACGTCAAGTTCGTTTAAGTAGCGCTCGCGAAAGCGCGTCGTTTGCCTTGATAGCAACTAAGCCTCCCCGTTTGTCAGGACGAGTGGCGGATTCTCCGCCTTTGGTCTCGCGAATCAAAAACAAAAGGGCGCCCCGGTAAACCGGAGCGCCCTGAACTTCGCGCCCTGAATTCGGGCGGCTGTAGTTTTGTTTAGAAGAAAATCTTCAACGCCAAGGTCAACTGTCGCGGGTTGCTCGAGAACACTGCGCTCGGAGTGTTGAAAGCGCCGTTCTGGGGCAACAGCATGTTGCGCTCGGTGCCGGTGAAACCGATTGCACCGACGTCGTTGAGGAACCCACCGATGTACTGGGCGTGGTTGAAGAGGTTGCTGGCCGAACCGCGGAGTTCCACCTTGAAACGCTCCGTGAGGTTGAAGCGCTTGAGGGCAGTCAGGTCCACGTCGTTCGTTGGATCGAGCTGCAGGGTGCTGCGGCCAACGTTGGCCAGAGCGCCATAGCCCGCCTGAATGTATTGCGCGTTCGGGTTGGTTGCCAGGTAGCCAACGACACCCGCCGGACTGGCTTGAGCGTCGGAAAGGCTGCCCGGGCAAGTCACCACGCTGCTGTTGCACAGAGGAGTGACTCCGGTGCCCACACCCTTGGTGCCGCTCGGATTGAAGATCACGCGGTCACCGGCGCTATCGCCGTTGAGGTTCGCGTCGATCGCGCTCTGAGGTGTCACCCACTGGCCGGACTGGTACGTGTAAACCGGTGCGATTTCCCAGCCGCCGAGTGTGTTGCGCAGGAAGAAGTTGGCGTTCTTAAAGAACGGTTCGTCGTATACGAGTGAAATCGTGAAGCGATGACGGTGGTCGAGAATCGAGTTCGCGCGATCCGCGGACAGATCCAAGCCGTTCTGAGCGCGGCGAGGTGCCAGAACCGTGCTGAAGACTTCGGCCGTCGCATCGTCGATGAGGTGGCTGTAGGTGTAGGCGCCGATCAATTGGAAGCCATGGCTGAAGCGCTTGTTCACCGTTGTCGCCAGACCGTGATACGTCGATGAAGCCCACGGCTGGAACGACGTGATGTTGGAACCATTGAAGCCGGCCGCGTCGTACGCCGGAACCACTGGGCTCTCGTTTTCCAAAGCGGCGAGGTCCAGGGTCGAAGAATTCAGCGTCGCTTGCGATGGAGCCGTCGTATACGTCGGCAGGAAGTTCGTTGACGTCACGACGGGTTGCTTGTTGAGTTGAACCTGCGCTGGCAGGTGAATGCCGCGAGTCCCGACGTAGCGCACTTCCACTGTGAAGTCTTTCCAGAAGCTGTGCTGAATGCCCAAGGTCCAATCGATGGACTTCGGTGATTCCTGGTTGACCGGAACGAATGCCGCGGTAGCCGCGCGCTGATCGGCAATCGTCGGGAACGTCACGATACCGCCAGGGCCGGGCTTAATGCCGCCGTTCGCAAGGAACGGAGCCACGCAGTTGTAATTGCCCGCTGGTGCGCAGTCAATCGTCGACGACAGCTGCGGCGGAAGCGAGAGCAAACCGAGGTTGTCGAACAACACGTCGTACGCGATACCCGCGCCGCCGCGAATCGATGTGCGCCCGCTGTCTCCCGGCGAATACGCGAAGCCGACGCGCGGAGCGTAGTTGTTCTGAGCAGCTTGCGGCGACGAGAAATTGATCAGGCCCGGTACGCTGGCTGCCTGGTTCAAGTTTTGCGACCGCTGGCTGTAAGGAATCGTCGTGTATTCATAACGCAATCCGAGGTTCAGCGTCAGGTTCCTGCGGATGCGCCAGTTGTCGTTCACGTAGTAGTAGAGGGCGGTCTGGTCGCCATAATAGATGGCGTCGCCGTTGCTGCGCTCCACGAACGAATCGGGAACTTGGTCCGTCAGAAAGCCCTGCAACGTGTTGTATTCGTAGTCGCCGCGAACGCGCTGCGTGAAGGTTTGCGGAGCGATCAGCTTGCGGCCTTCGACGCCGAACTTCAGCGTGTGGGCGCCCCTGGTCCAAGTAATTGCTTCCGACACTTGGTAGGTATTCTGAATCGCACCCTGGGGAGCGTTGCCATCGGGTCCGATGTTCAGGAAGTTGAGGTCGTTGAGCGTGATATTCGGGAAAACGTCGAGTCCCGGATACGAGAAATTGCCGCCGTCGAAGCTTTGCGCAAAGCGATTGAAGCCGATGCGGAATTCGTTGGTCAACGTCGGCGAGAACGTGTGGTACTCGTTGATCGTCACGAGATGGAACTTGTTCGGCTGTGGCAGGAAGAATGCCGGCAGCGCAGCCGCGTTATCGATGCCGACGGCGCTGTTATAGATGTAGCGGCCGCGGACCTGGTCCTTCGACGACATGTCGTAATCCAGGCTGGTGGTTACGAAACGATAGTTCGTGAAGCTCGGCGAAAGAACCGCAAGTCCTGCGGTCGGCACTGAGCCGCCGAACCAATCGATCGGTGCGCAGTCGGGGTTCGCTGTGGTTCCGGCCGCCACGTACTTGTTGAAGATCGCAAGGTTCGTCGCGGACAAACCCGGAGTCGCTGCGATCGTCGCCAAGCCTGCCGCTGTCGGCGAGCAAACCGCGCCAGCCGTTCCTGCCTGCCCCAGCGGTTCCTGTTCGTAGTTCACGAAGAAGAACAGCTTGTTCTTGATCACCGGCCCGCCGATCTGGCCGCCGAAGCGGTTGTTGTCAAAGCGGGGATTCGAGGTCAAACCACCAACGGCGTTAATGCTGTCAAACGCGTCGTAGTTTCGATTCTGGTTGTAGACGTATGCCAAACCGTGGAAGGAGTTCGTGCCACTCTTCACCACGGTATTGAACTGTCCACCCGAGGAGTGTCCGAACTCGGGCGAGAACTGATTTTGCAGTAGCGAAAATTCCGCCACCGCATCGTTCGGCACCGCCACCAAGGGACCCGTTACGCCCTTGTTGTTGTTGTCGACGCCTTCGATCGTGAAGTTGTTGTTGCGCGGACGCTGCCCGCCAACCGACGGGCCGGACCCGACGCCAACGCCGCCGCTTGTCGCGACGCCGCCGGCCAGCAACGAAAGGTTCAGAACACCGCTGCGATTTCCTCCGGTCGATGCAAGCGCGGAGTCGCTGATGTCCTTGGCTTCAAATGTCGACTGCAACTGCGCCGTCGTTGTATCCAACGACGCCACCGTCCCCGAAACTTCGATCGAGGTAACCGCACCCTTCACTTCCAGCGTGATGGGAAGCGAACTGGTCCTGTTGAGCTGAATGGTGTAGCCATTGATCGTCGTCGAAGCAAAATTCGAAGACGAAGCCGTAATGTTGTACACACCGATCGGCAGGTTCGGAATCCGGTATTCACCGGTTTCGTTCGCTGTCGTCTCATACTTCACACCGGTGTCGACTTTCGTTGCTTCGACTCGCGCACCGGGAATTACCGCCCCCGTCTTGTCGAGAACCGTTCCGACGAGGTCGCCGCTGATGACCTGAGCCGCGACATGGGAGCTGACTGCGAGGCCCAAAATAACTGCAAACAGACTTAACCAAACAACTGTGCTTCTAAAGGCTATTTTCACTTAGCCCTCCTAATTTTTTTTCCAAATCGCCGTTTGAGGCGGGAACTTACGAAACTTTTTAGCTAAACAACCTACCCCTGGACTAAATATCTCTCGCTTGATGGAGCCTGAGGGTGCAAGCCGGATGCCAAAGTGGTCGAGTTTGGGACTTTTTGCCCAGTACGCATTTTTAACGTAACACCTGCATTTGCAATCCGTTACCGGAATCGTGTCAAGAATTTAGATGTGATTTATGAATTTTTGTTCTCCTGCGATATAAGCACACATAGATGCTATGAAATTTAGAATTCTGTATATTCATAGCCCCCATCACAGAATATGCATTTTCTATGGTTCTAGAACTACCCTCACACTGACACGCTTCGCCCAAATGCGACTCGAAAAGTCGCGATCATCCCCAAAGTCGACTGCCCACCTCATTGATCTGTTGTCGTTGGAGCTTGACTCTCTGCGACTCTGTGGATAAACCTCTCACCTTATTATGAGCAAACCCTCTGACTTGCCTGCTGGCAGTTCCCCGCGTCGTCGCTTTTTGCAACAGGGCTTCGCCGCCGCGTCACTCGCTGCTTTCGCGGAAACGGCGCATGCTCGCCCTTTGCCGCAAACCCATCAGAGCGCCGGCCCCTTGCCCGCAGCGTTCGACAAACTCGCCCCGCTCGGCGCTCGCGTCCACCCAATCACACCGGCCGAATTCAGCGAGCGCGTTGAGCATGCCCAACGCGTCATGGCCGATCCCAAGTTGCAGGCGGCAGACTCAACTTCCACTCCACCGCAAAAATACGACGCGCTCTTTTTTGCGCCCGGAACTTCCCTCTACTACTTCACAGGAGTGCATTGGGGACTGAGCGAGCGCCTGCTCGGGCTGGTCATTCCGCGCGAGGGCGCGCCGATCATGGTTGTCCCGGGATTCGAAGAGGGCCGCATGCGCGAGCGGCTAAAGATTCCGCTCGAGGTTCACGCTTGGCAGGAAGACGAAAGCCCCACCAAACTCGCCGCGCAGGCGCTAGCCGATCGCGGGATTCGTGCCGGACGAATCGGCATTGAGGAAACCGCCGGCTTCACCTTCTTCGACCACTTACGCCACGCCGCGCCGGGATTCGAGTTCGACTCCGCCGATCCCGTGACCATCGCTTGCCGTGGTCGCAAATCCGCGCACGAATTGGAATTGATGCGGATCGCGTGCGACGCGACGTTCGATGTGTTCCGTGCCGTCTTTGCATCCTTAAAAGAAGGGATGTCGCAGGACGAAATTGGCCGCTGGATCGAAGAAGGCTTCGCCAAAATGAACCTGCAAGGAGGCGCGCTTGTTCTGATCGGTGCCTCGGCCGCGTTGCCGCACGGATCGATCAAGCCTCAGACGCTGAAAACTGGGGATGTTGTTCTGATCGATGGCGGCACGAAAGTCGAGGGCTACGAATCCGACGTCACGCGCACAGTCGTCTTCGGCGACAAACCATCCGACAAGCTCATCAAGGTTTTCGACACGCTGCGCAAAGCACAGGACGCAGCTCTCGACGCCGCACGCTCTGGCCGCCTGTCCGGCACAGTGGACGACGCCGCTCGCGCCGTCGTCACGTCCGCAGGCTACGGCCCCGGCTACAAACTCTTCACCCACCGCCTGGGCCACGGCATCGGCCTAGACGGACACGAGCATCCTTATCTGGTGCGTGGCAGCAAGACCGTCCTACAGTCCAACATGACCTTCTCGAACGAGCCCGGAATCTACGTCCCAGGCGAATTCGGCATCCGCTGCGAAGACGACATGGTCATCACTCCCGACGGCCCCGCGCAACTCCTAACCCAAGGCTTCGCCATCTCGCTCGAAAAACCCTTCGCCTAAATTTTTGAGCGTTCTACATCGGAAGTTGGGTGCCGCACCCTCAGGTTTCAGAGGGTGCGGGTTTTACGATCTAGACCGCCGATCAAACCGACGGCGCCTGCTGTGCCGCCACAGAAGCCATTGCCGCCTTACCGCCAGCGCGCACATCGTCTTTCCAAACCGCCTCGCAAAAATCGACGATCCGTTCTTCCGCCCAAAACCTCTCCGCCCCACTTTGCGCTGAAATATACGCGCAGTGCCCGCCGTGCCGCGTAGGCACGAACTGTATCGCCGGATTCTTATCCACCCGCGCCGCCAAAAACGAAACATACGGCACAAACGGATCGTCCTCCGCCGTAATCAAAAGCATCGGCACGCGCACATTCGCCGTCACCCGCTTCGCTCCCGCCGACTCGTAATATTCCTCCGCATCGCGAAACCCAAAACACGGCGCCGTAATCGCGTCATCAAACTCGCGCACCGTTCGAATCGGCCCAAAGCCATCCGTCCGATACCGCCCCGGAAACATCTGCGCCTTCCGCGCGTATCGCGCCATCAGTCCCTTCACGAAGTGCCGCGTGTACAGATAATTGTCGCGCCGCTCCAACGCATCCGCACACGCCGACAAATCAATCGCCGGACACACGGCGCAAACCCCGCGCAACGCCGCCGGAAACTCATCGCCATACTCCCCGGCCATCTTCGTAACCAGATTCCCGCCCATCGAATACCCGGCGAAAAAGACCCGTTCGAATCCATCAACGCCGGCCAGCTCCTCCAAGACCGCGCGATAATCCCCGCTCATCCCGGAGTTATATAAGGTAGGCGTCAGCTTCTCGGTCCCGCCGCAATTCCGCTGATTCAGCCGCACCACATGAAATCCGCGATGAAACGCCTTCTCCGCAATTCCCTGCATGTAGTTTGAATCCGCGGAACCCTCTAGCCCGTGCACAACCACAATCACCGGCGTCTGCTTTAATCTCCCACTCTGCCAATGACATAGCCCGAGCAACTGCGAATACGGATCGACCCGAAACAGCCGCTGCTCTGATGCAGGCAGCCGAAACCTGCGTGGCACAAACGCCGACACGAGCGTCATCGCATGCCCGTTCGCCAGCCACCGATGCGGCACAAACTCCGGAATCTTCTCTCTCATCTTGATCCACAGTATTTCACGTCTCGATGCTCCCCGCTCTTTCGCTCTTCGCGCCCTCTCTATTTCTCTCTTCGCTCTTCGCTACTCTAATCTCCGCCGGTCGATCTGCCGGACTCCCGCGTAGGGGCGTTCCTTCAGGGCGCCCAGGCACGATCCAAACCTTTGCACCCAACCCTGCACAACTTCAGCTCCACACCTCGCCGCGCCGATAGCGTGCCGCGACGGCAGCAAGCAAGAGTTGATATAAGATGTCCCGCCAAGGAGCGGCCACTTGCAACGCAGTTCACGCGAATTTATCGCAGCCGTCGGAAGCGTTTCGGCACTTGCGCTGCTTCTCGCGCTCTCCGCATTCGCCGGCGACGCTCCCACTCACAACTACTGGGTCAAGCTCGTATGCGAAGCCTCCGACCGCATCGCCACCGTCCGCTTCGGCCCCGACGGCGCGAAGCTCGAAAAAACCACCGAAACCCGCATCCTCCAGGCCGACGTCAGCGGCCCTCACGGCATCGCATTCTCTCCCGACCGCAAAAATTTCTACGTCTCCATCGGCCACGGCCGCCCATTCGGCACCGCCGTCAAATACGCATCCGACGATGATCGCGTCCTCGGCCAAGTCGGGCTCGGACTTTTCCCCGCCACCGCCGACGTCTCCCCCGACGGCAATTTTCTCTACGTCGTCAATTTCAACCTGCACGGCGACCCCGTCCCCAGCAGCGTTTCGGTCGTCGATACCAACGCGATGCTCGAAATTGCTCGCATCCCCACGTGCGTCATGCCCCACGGCTCGCGCGTCACGCGCGACGGTTCGCATCAATATTCCGCCTGCATGATGGACGATCTCCTCGTCGAGATCGACGCCGAACGAATGAAGGTCTCTCGCACCTTCCGCGTCAGCGCCGGCAAAGAACAAGGCTTCGAAGGAATGGCTCCGCGTGAAGCATCACACGCCTCAGAACAAAACTCCGCCACTCATCCTCCAGCGCAATCAACCGCAGCTCAATCGTCCGCAAGCCCAGACAAGCACGCCGGCATGAACATGTCTTCCGCCACCTGTAGTCCCACGTGGGCGCAGCCGAGCATCGACGCAACCCGCATCTACGTCGCCTGCAACAAATCCAACGAAATCGTCGAAGTCGATTCGAGAACCTGGAAGCTCGTGCGCCGAATCCCCGCCGGCAACGGCGTCTACAACCTCGGCGTCTCTCCCGACGGAACTCTACTCGTCGCAACCAACAAACGCGACGCGTCCGTCTCCATCTTCTCCACCGACACCGCGAAAGAACTCGCGCGCCTCCCCACCAAACGCAAAGTCCTCCACGGCGTCGCTATCACTCCCGACAGTCGCTACGCCTTCATAACCGTCGAAGGCATCGGCAGCGAACCCGGCACCGTCGAAATCATCGACCTCAAATCCCGCGCAACAGTGGCCACCGTTGACACCCCCTCCCAAGCCGCCGGCATCGACTTCTGGAAAATGGACTAAAAGCAAAAGACCCGGCGAGAAATCGCCGGGCCATCCGCAAATCTTCTTCAACTCACTCCAACTCAGTGCGGCGCCTCCGTCGTAATCGAATACGCCTTCGGCTTCCCCAATTTGATCGCCGTGATCCCGCTGTGCACATCATTCACGTAAATCACGCCCTTATAAGGATACGCGCCCCACGCAAACGGCAAATTCGTTCGATACCCCTTCGAATCCCCCGACCAGTACCGCGCAATCTCGCGCCCCTGATTATAGAGTTCGCCGCGCAACTCGCCCGACACATCCAGTATCCGCGCCCCTCCATTGTAGTAGCCCATATAAAGGACATCGTCGAACACCCAGATATTGTGCGACCCCGCCTCCGGCACGCTGTACGTCGCCACTTCGCGCGGCTTCGTAATATCCGTCACATCCAAAACATGCGCGATCCCGCGCACCGGAATGCGCTCGTGCGACGCCAGGCTGAACACCGCCGGAAAAACTTCATCGCCCACAAACAAATAATTCTTGTAGCGATACACCGCATGCGCGCCGCTCAACCACCCCGCTCCATACAACTCGTCGTAGTTGAATCGATATGTCGAAACAAATTGCGGATGCTCCGGACTCCCGCCCTTCACGCCATTTCCAACATCCAGAATCACGACGCCGTCGCGCCAATACGCGAGATACGCCAAGCCATCCAACACCTGCACATCGTGCAGATATCGCCCCGCCGTCGAAACTCCTTCTCCCTCGGGCAGCACCGTCTGCATCTGCCCCGAACTCTCCACCTGCCACCGCGCCACTTCCTTCGGATTCTTCACATCCGCAAAATCAATCACGCGCAGCGACCCCGTCGCATCGTCCGTCAAATAAACGTAATGCCCGTTTACATACGCGCTGTGCACACCTCCCGTCACCGTCGCCGTGTACTCCGACAAAACTTTCGGATGCATCGGATCGCTCGTATCCAGAAACACGATCCCGTTCTTCCGGCTCGACGCGCCTTCTCGCGTGATCACGCCGATTTTCCCGTCCGGCGTCACGCTCACATCATTGATAATCCGCGCGTCCACTTTCAGCGGCTCGCTGCTCACCGGATGCGCCGGGTCCGCGATGTCATAAATAAAAACTTTGTCGCTGATCCCCGACAGATACGCGTAGTGATCCCAGATCCATTCCTCCGCGAACTGTTCATCCTGCGGCATCGAGCGGCTCACAAACTCCACCTCGCGCCCCGCGTTGCGCGGCGTCACCAGCACGCTCGCCGAAGCCTCTCGATCCCCAGCGACGGCGACAACCGTGTACGTCCCAGGTCGCTCTGCAACAAACGCACCGTCCGGCCAGATTTGCGCGCCCGATTCTTCTACCGCCCACAAAATTTCGCCGGCGGGAGCCGCGCCATTTCCGCCCTTCGCCGCAAAGTGCAACACGTTGCCAGTCCTCGTCGAAGTCGTCTCCGGCGTCACCACCAACTTGGCAAATTTCGCCTTCACAACCTCGATCGACGTCTCACCAGTCACGCTCTCCGCCGCCGCGCGAATCTTCGTCTTCCCCGCCTTCAGCGCGTGCACCATCCCCGCCGCATCCACCGTCGCGATCGACGGATTCTCCGAACTCCACGTAATCGCAATGTCCGTGCGCGGATCTCCGCTCGGATTCCGGGGCGTCGCAACCAACAAATGGCTGCCTCCCACAAATATCGCAGCCGCCGGAGTCGCCACATCAATCCGCGCAATCGCCGGCTTCGACACCACGACATGCGCATACCCAATCTTGCTTCCGATCAACGCGCCAACCGTAATCTCGCCCGGCTGAAAAAATGAAATCTCGCCATTCTGCTCCGCGCCCGCCGCATCAAACGGCGCCGCATACCAATATTTCACCGCATCGGGCAGCGTGTTCCCCGCTTTGTCCTTCGCCACCGCTTTAAACGTCAGCTTCCCGCCAATCGCCGCCGTCGCTTGCCCCGGCGTCACTTCCACAACGGCAATGTTCGACTTGTCGTCCGCTTTCTGCTCCGGCTCCAACGGCTTCTGCGCCGCCGCCGGCAGCGCGCCGAGCGTTGCGATCCCGATCCCCACCAACACAACCGCACAAACCGACGGCCTCCATGAAGAAAACCCGCGCATTCGCACTCCTCATTCGTCCGAAAAATTCCCGCAAAATCGCGGCGAGTCTATGTGACCCACTCAAACGTGTCAATGACTCCAAGCCACGGCCATCCTCCGTTCGCCTCACTTGATCCAAGTGCCGCACCCTCCAATTTTTAGGAGGGTGTGGTTTTTCCCATCCCCACCACTCACCATCCGTCATCTCAAGAATTCACTCTCGTCTCTTCTCCCTCTCCCGCTTGACCCAAATACCTCCGCCCCCTACAATGGTTTCTTCACAGTGATTCATTTTTTCGATTTGATGAATTTTTCAACCGGCCCGGCGGCCACCCGCTGGGCTGCGCTGTTTTTAGCCGCTCCCCACTCCCTTGAAATGAGGTTGGAATGATCGAAGGTCCCATTCCCGAAGGTCTTACATTCGACGACGTGCTCCTGCTCCCCGGCAAATCCTCAATCTTGCCGACGCAAGTAGACACGCGCACCTGCTTCACGCGCGGACTCTCGCTCAACATTCCCCTCGCCTCCGCCGCGATGGACACCGTCACCGAGTCGAACCTCGCCATGGCCATCGCGCGCCAGGGCGGCATCGGCATCGTGCATCGCAACATGCCCATCGATCGCCAAGCCGAGGAAGTCGATCGCGTCAAGCGCTCCGAAAGCGGCATGATCGTTGACCCCGTCACCATCTCGCCAGACATCACTCTCCGCCAGGCGCTCGAAATCATGGAGAAGTACCGCATCTCCGGCCTGCCCGTCACGCGCGGCTCGCGACTCACCGGCATCCTCACCAACCGCGACCTGCGCTTCGAAAAAAATCACAATCAGCTCGTCAGCTCCGTCATGACGAAAGAGAATCTCGTCACCGTCCCCGTCGGCACCACGCTCGACGAAGCCGAGCGCATCCTGCAAAAGCACCGCATCGAAAAACTTCTCGTCGTCGATCAGGACTTCAACCTCAAAGGCCTCATCACCGTAAAAGACATCCAGAAAAAACTCGAATATCCGCGCGCCGCAAAAGACGACCACGGCCGCCTCCGCGTCGGCGCCGCCGTCGGCGCCACCGGCGACTTCCTCGAACGCGCCGTCGAAATGGCGAAAACGAAAGTCGACGTCCTCGCCGTCGATACCGCGCACGGCCACTCCACCCGCGTTATGGAAGCCATCACCGCCCTCAAGCATCGCCTCCCCGAAATGCAAGTCATCGCCGGCAACGTCGCCACTTTCGACGGCGCGAAAGATCTCATCTCGCTCGGCATCGACGGCCTCAAAGTCGGCATCGGCCCCGGCTCGATCTGCACCACGCGCGTCGTCACCGGCGCCGGCGTTCCGCAGCTCACCGCCATCATGGAAGCCGCGCGCGCAGCCGAAGGCACCGGCGTCCCCATCATCGCCGACGGCGGCATCAAATTTTCAGGTGACGTTACGAAAGCCATCGCCGCAGGCGCTTCCTGCGTGATGATCGGCAGCCTCTTCGCCGGCACCGAGGAATCCCCCGGCGAAACAATTCTCTATCAGGGCCGCACCTTCAAGTCCTACCGCGGCATGGGCTCCACCGCCGCGATGGACGCCGGCTCCGACCGCTACGCCACCGTCCAGGACGACGCTGATCGCGAGCGCGGCAAATCCGTCCCCGAAGGCGTCGAAGGCCGCGTCCCATATAAAGGTCCGCTCGGCGCACTCACCGACCAGCTCGTCGGCGGCCTCAAATCCGGCATGGGCTACGTCGGCGCCCCCACGCTCAACGATCTCAAAACCAACGGCCGCTTCATCCGCATCAGCAGCGCCGGCCTCCGCGAATCCCACGTCCACGACGTCATCATCACCCGCGAAGCCCCCAACTACCGCATCGAGTAACTCGCATCGCATCGATCTTCGCCGACGCCGCTTTTGTAGGGGCGGGGCTCGCTCCGCCCGGCGTGAACTTCAAGCACACATTATCCAACGTGCGTTCACGCTCCTTGAAGTTGGTTGCCCCACCCTCGGTTTGTGAGGGTGGGGTTTTTCCGATCCGACGAGCAAAATCGCCCCGACCGTTACTACCCCCAACGCAACACGCATCTTCTACCGAACGCGTCGCTACCATCCACCGCGCTAAAATAAACTCACTCGCCGATTCCGCCGCGAGCGCAAGCATACTGGAGCAACCGCAGTGCCCGACCAACCCTGGCGCAACCCCCGCCCCGCCCCCAAGCTCCCCGAAGTCCAACCGCGCCTCGCCTCTTCTTTAATTCCGGCTTGGTTCCGCGCCTGGTGGCCCGCCCTTCTCTGGGCCGGCTTCATCTTCTTCATGTCCACCGATCTCTTCTCCGCCGAACATACCGGCGGCATCGTCGAGCCTCTCCTCCACTGGCTCTTTCCCTTTCTGTCCCACCACCAAATCGCCCACATCCATCACATCATCCGCAAGTGCGCCCACTTCACCGAATATTTCATCTTCAGCATTCTTCTCTTCCGCGCCATCCGCGGCGCACGCATCGGCTGGCATTGGACCTGGGGCATCACCGCCCTCATCATCGCCGCCGGCTATGCCTGCCTCGACGAAATCCACCAAGCCTTCGTCGCCAGCCGCACCGCTACCCCCTGGGATTCCCTCCTCGACTCCGTCGGCGCCTTCTTCGCCTACCTCGCCCTCTTCACCTACTTCCACCTCCGCAAATCCACAGCGCCGCCGCCCCCTCCTACCGAACGTTTCTGAAGCCTGCGGAATCAACCCATCCAGTTCCCACTCCTTATATGTGGCGACGTTCCCTGCGCGGTCCGCGTCCGGATGCTGCTGACTGCCAACCAGCGGTGAAACATCTGATTCAAAGGCTCTTACGTATTAATGATCATGGATATTCGCGCTCTCAAACCCGGCAAACGGCTCGCAATCGGTGCGCTCAAAGTTGCCGCCACACTGTTGCTGCTATCTGCATTTTCCACTCAAACCGGTTACGCAGGACCCGTCGCGGATAAGCGTCCGTACGTCCTGGTCGTGTACGCCGATTGGTGCCCGTCCTGCCAGCAACTCAAGCCGACGCTCGCTTTCTTGAACGAGAAGTACAACGGCAGAATCCGGTTTCTGCGTTTCGACATCACATCGGAACGCTCCGCCGCCCGCTCGAAGGAATTGGCCTCAAAAATGGGCCTCGCCGATTTCTATGAAAGGAACCACGAACGCACATCCGTGGTCATCATCCTCGACTCATCCCGCCACGAAGTTTTCCGCACGGCGAACGACTTTGCTCCAGACCACTATGTGGCCGCGCTGGACCAGCAACTCTCGGCTGAACAGAAATAGCATCATCGCTTTTCGACGTTCACGTAATAAAAATCCTGGCCACCTCGAACTCGTCTTTTTTCACCGGCGTCTTCAAGTTCTGCCACTCCGTCGTCGCCTTCACAATCTCCCAATTTTCCGCCGTCCCCACCGCACCGGCATCGCAAATCCCTTCACATCCGCCTTCCACCGATACTTCACCGTCCCCGCCCCCTCATCAAACTTCAACTCCATCGTAGGAATCCCCGTATGCCTCAAATACTGATCGAAGATCGGCGTCAGATTCATCCCCGTGTACTGGTTCATGTACGCCACAATGTCTTCCGTCATGATGTTCTGATATTTAAAATGTTGAAACAGATCGTGCAGCATCGCGAACCACTTCGCATCGTCATTCACCACGCTGCGCAGCGTATTCAAAAATAAAATCCCCTTGAAATACTGATCCTGCGGCGGAGTCGCGTTCACTCCTCGCGCCGAAATAATCGGCCGCTCATTCTTCACCTTCGGCTTGTACCCGCTGATGTACTTGATCGCATCGTCGTGGCCGAACATGTACTCGACATAGAGCGACTCCAGATACGTCGTCCATCCTTCGTGAATCCACATGTCCGAGCGATCCGCCGCGCTCACCGCGTTCCCAAACCACTCGTGCCCGCTCTCATGAATAATGATGAAATCGAATCGCGGGCTGATCCCCACGCCCGTCCAATCGCGCTCCAGATATCCATTCGCGAAATGATTCCCGTACGTCACCGCGCTCTGATGCTCCATCCCCGAATATGGCGCTTCGATCAACTTGTATCCGTCCTTCACAAACGGATACTCGCCAAAATAATGTTGAAACGCCTCGATCATTCCCTTCGCTTGCGAAAATTGCCGCTTCGCCTTCTCCAAATCCTGCGGCAGCGCATAAAAATCCAGCGTCACATCGCCAACCTTGTCGGCAAAATGCTGATAATCCCCGATGTTCAGCGACACGTCGTAATTGTTGATCGGATAGTGCACCATGCCAATCCCATCGCGTGTATCCATCGCCCAAATCCGTCTTCCCCACAAATCGCCCGTTCGACACATCCATCAATCCATTCGGCACCGCCACACTGATCTCCATCTCCTCCACTTCGTCGCGCCACTGATCCTTGTTCGGCCACCACATGCTCGCGCCCGTCTCTTCGCAAGCCGTATTGATCCAATCGCGCCCCGCCGGATCCTTCTTGAACGTGATGCTCCCAAATCTCCCCGTCTCCACCGGATTCCCCGAATAATAAAAATCGATCGCGTACGTCTGCCCCGCCCGCAGCGTCTCCGGAAAATCCACAAACACCGCCCCCGAATCCCGCGAATACTTCAACGCAACGCCATCAACTCCGCCAACGGCTCCTTGTTCCCGTAGCGGCGACTTTACGTCGCCATCTTTCTTCTCTCCTCCCACGATCCCGTCAACCAACAAAATCTTGTCGATCTTCAACGCCTCATTCAAATCCAAATGAATGCGCTTCCCATCCTTCAGCATCCTGAACCGAATCGTATTCTTCCCGCTGATGTACTTCTTCTCCGGATCCACCCGAATATCCAGGTGATACGAAATCAAATCATTGTTCGCCCGATCCTCCCCATAAGCCCCCCGCAACAAATCCAACCGCGTCGGCGCCACCTCCGCGTCGTTCACCTTCGCCGCAGCCGGCGTCGCCGTGCTCATCTTCTTCGTAGCTTGTCCCGCCGCAGTCTGCCCCGTCGCATTCTGCACCCCACTAACAAACAGACAACCGCAACAAACACCAACCAACCCAACACGCCTCGCCGCAATCCCCACAAACCCTCCCGAAATCCCGTGCCACTTTATACCTTACTTCGAGACACACGGCAGGACCACATCACCGCGTTCCACTTGCGCCTGATAAAAGGGTTGTCATTCCGAGCGTAGCGAGGAATCTGCTTTTTGCAGCCTAATCAGGGGCAAAAGAGGGCACCGCAAAACGTCCTCTTCTGATCTGCTTTCTCATCCTCAGCACAACTTCGCCAACACCGCCCTATGTACTTCCATGCCAACGATTTAGTAAAAATAATAGTTGACATGTTTTACTTATGCGTAATATAACATTCCCGGTCACCGGCACTCCGGCGCTGTTGGTTCTTTCGGGAGGGGGAACCAGCGGCATGGCCCAGCCAACCGGAGTGCCATTTTCTTCTCCCGTTGACTTCCTGAACTCTTCTCAATTTTTCAGGATCGAACTACGCTAGGCAGGAATTCGCATCTCGTCCGATTTTCGAGTTTCGACCTTCGCGTTTCGTTCCTACTCCCCATACGGCACCCACACATTCTTCACCTGCACCGCGTGCCGCAGCCACCACTTCCCTTCACTCTGCGCCGCATCGAACCAATCGATCGCGCGCCCTTCATTCGTAAACACCTGCTTCAAGTTCCCGATCGACAGCGACTTCGCCATCACGCTCTGCGCCTCATCCCCAAAACTCCACAGCGCATCCAGGTCCGCATGCTCCGCCAGCACGCGCAGCAATTCCGTCGCGCGCCCGCTAACCATATTGATCACGCCACCCGGCAGATCGCTCGTCTCGAACACCTGATACAGATCGCCCATCACCAGCGGATACCGCTCCGACGGAATCGCAACCACCACATTTCCCATCGAAATGAGCGGCATTACCGTCGATACAAATCCCAGCAGCGGCGATTCCGCCGGACACAACACGCCCGCCGTGCCGATCGCCTCATTCATCGCAATCGAAATATTCCGCATCGGCGGATTGTGAACCAGCCCATCAAACTTATCCGCCCACGCCGCGTACGAAAACACGCGCTCGATGCTCGCCATAACTTCGCGCCGCGCCTGCTTCGCTCCCACAACACGCGCCAAACGCGCCGCAATCTCCTCGCTGCGCTGTGAAAAATTCTCCGCGATGTAGTAGAGAATCTGCGCGCGATTATGCGCCGTCGCCTTCGCCCAGCCGTCAGCAGCCTTGCGCGCTGCTTCGACCGCATTCCGAATATCTTTTCGATTCCCGAGCGGCGCCTCGCCCAGCAACTTCCCGTCCGAGCCATGCACTTCGAAGCTATAACCCGAATCCGGCCGCGCCTGCTTCCCACCGATGTAAAGCTTCACCGTCCGGTCAATCGACGAAGTGCCGTTCGAGCCGTCGGCCTTCACACCTTTCTCTCCGCTGTGTTTCGCGTCGCCATCCGTCGCAGTGAAAGGCTTCTCCGGCTTCAGCGTAGGCGCCTTCGCAAACCACGCCGGCTCCAAATACTCCAACATCCCCTCACGCCCGCCCTCGCGCCCAAACCCGCTCTCGCGATATCCCCCAAATCCGCAAGCCGCATCGAACAAATTCGTGCTGTTCACCCAAACCACGCCAGCCTTCACCTGCGCCGCAACTTGTAGCGCCACATTCACGCTCTCGCTCCAAACGCTCGCCGCCAGTCCGTACGTCGTATTATTCGCCAACTCCACCGCTTCGCGCGGCGTTCGAAACGTCATCGCCGCCAGCACCGGCCCAAAAATTTCCTGCTGCGCCACCACAGACGCCGGCTGCACATTGCTCAACAGCGTCGGCGGATAATACAGCCCTCGCGCCGGCATCAAAAATCCCTCTGGCTGCCAGCACGTCGCCCCTTCCGCCACTCCCTGCTTCACCAACCGATCAATGCGCTCCAACTGCACCCGCGCCACAATCGCTCCGACATCTATCGCCTTGTCCAGCGGCGCCCCAACGCGCAGCGTGCTCATCCGTCGCCGCACTTTCTCCAGCAGCGCCTCCGACACGCTCTCCTGCACCAGCAATCGCGAACCCGCGCAACATACCTGCCCCTGATTCAGCCAAATCCCATCGACCAATCCCTCGACCGCGCTGTCGAGATCCGCATCCTCAAAAATCACAAATGGCGACTTCCCGCCCAACTCCAGCGACAACCGCTTGTGACTCGCCGCCGTCGCCTTTCGAATCGCGCGCCCCACTTCCGTCGATCCCGTGAACGCAATCTTGTTCACATCGTCATGCATCACCAGCGCTTCGCCGGTCTCTCCATCGCCGGTAACAATATTCACTACACCGGCTGGCAACTCCACCTCGTTGCATAGCTCCGCAAACGCCAGCGCCGTCAGCGGCGTGAACTCCGCCGGCTTCAGCACCACCGTATTCCCAGCCGCTAGCGCCGGCGCAATCTTCCACGCCAGCATCAACAACGGAAAATTCCACGGAATGATCTGCCCGACAACGCCGCACGCGACGTGACCCGGAAACTCCGACTCCAGAATCTGCGCCCATCCCGCGTGATGATAAAAATGTCGCGCCACCAGCGGAATATCCAAATCGCGGCTCTCGCGAATCGGCTTCCCGTTGTCCATCGTCTCCAGCACCGCCAGCCGCCGCGAATGCTTCTGCACCAACCGCGCGATCGCATACAAATATCGAGCCCGCGCATGCCCGCCAATTTTCTGCCACCCGCCAAACGCTCCGCGCGCCGCCTTCACCGCCGCATCAATATCCGCGCTCGACCCCTGCGCCACCGAAGCCAGCACATCTCCCGTCGAAGGATCCGTACTCTCGAAATATTTCCCATCCGCGGGCCGCCGCCACTCCCCGCCAATAAAATGCCCAAACTTCCGCGCATGCCCATCAAGCCACGCCACAACTTCGCGCGGATCTTCCGGCGCCGCCCCCCACTCCATCGACACAAACTTTTCCGTCACACTCATCTCTCACCCACCAAAAACCAAACCGCCCCACCAGCAATCCCGCTTCGCCTTATCGTTACTTCATTACTTCGTTGCTTCTTTACTTCATCTTTTCATCTCAAAAACTTGAACGACTGCAGCGCCTGCATCAACTTCCCCTTCACTTCCGCCTCATCCTCTTTCGTAAACTTCTGCGTCCCCGCGTCATAAACATCCGCACTCGTCGTCATCTCCTGAATCACCAGCTCATAACATTTCCCCGCGCGAAACGACCGGTAAATATCGCTGTTCTCATAATGACTCATCGCCGCATCGCTCACCCGAAAATGCCGAAACGTCCCGCCGCCAATCGTCGCATTCTCACCCCTGATCTCACCCCAGTTCGCCGAGCCCGCCATGCAGCTCCCCGCATCGCCCGCGTTCACATCCACAGCCACAAAAAACGAAGCCCCATTAAAATTCGGCTTATCCTTATATTTGTCCTTCGGATACCCAAAGCACACCGCCGTCACCGCCGCCCCGCCCGGGTCATTGCATCGACAGGCTTCCGCCGGCGCCCACACGCTCTCCGACGTCACTTTCGCATCCTGCGCCTCGCACTTCACCAGCTCCGCCGCATAGTGAAATCCAAACAGACCGTCCGCGCTGGTAAACGGCAGCGACCCGCCCGCTCGAGGAGCCGCGTCGCAAGCCGCCACCACCGCGATCGCCGCACCAATTCCCACCGCAATCACCCACGCAAATCGCCATCGCGATCCAACCGCGCCCACCCTACTCATCTCCGCAACTTTGCCCACGAAACTCTCCTCCGCCACAACGGCGCCCGCAAACTTCGCCCGCAAATCCGCAAACTCTCTACATTCAATCACGCAACCGCCATCATCGCCACATCGTTCCGCTCATCCTCCGCCCACACCCATCTCCATAGGTGCAGATTTTGACATCGCTCCTCCGCATTCCCGCTAATCTATCTCAACTCGAAGTAGTATCCCTACAGGGTGCCCCATGAAACCGCCAACAACACCGCGAACAAAACGGAGAAGTTCCCGATGAATCCCGCATCCCTCGGCTCCGGCTTCGAAAATAATCTCAAACAGCGAACCTTCGCCGTCCAGGACTACGTGCTCCTCGTCGCCCGCTCGGTCAAAAGCGCCTTCGCCGCCAACCGCTATTTCTCCGATCTCATCGAGCAGATGGACATCATCGGCGTCGGCTCGCTCCGCATCGTCATGGTCGCGCTGACTTGCGTCGGTGGCGTCGTCGTCCTCAACGCCGCCGGCCAATTCCGCCGCTTCGGCGAAACTTCCCTCACCGCAGACGCCGTCTCGCTCGCTCTTCTCCGCGAACTCGGCCCCGTCTTCACCGCTCTTCTCGTCGCCGGACGCAACGCCACCGCCATGGCCTCCGAACTCGGCTCCATGGTCGTCACCGATCAGATCGACGCCATCCGCGCCTTCGGCATCGACCCCATCCGCAAACTCATGACCCCGCGCCTCGTCGCCACCGTTTTAGTCATGCCCCTTCTCACCGCACTCGGCGTCTGCGGCGGCCTCGTCGGTGGCTTCCTCGTCGCCAAGCTAACCCTCCACGTTCCCGCCGCTCAATTCTGGACCCGCGCCATCGACTCCCTCCAACTCGGCGACGTCGTCATCGGCTTCGTCAAGCCGCTCATCTTCGGCTTCATCGTCGCCTCCGTCGGCTGCCATCAAGGCCTCCGCGTCAAAGGCGGCACCGAAGGCGTCGGCCGCGCCACCATCTCCGCCTTCGTCGAGTCCTCCGTCATCGTCCTCGTCGTCGACCTCTTCGCCACCAAACTCCTCCTCTGGGTCTTCAACCTCGGCTAGTCGCCGCAGCACCTGTCTTCTCGACCGAATCACCCGTCCGTTGGGTGCCGCACCCTCAGCCTTCAGAGGGTGCGGGTTTAGACTCCACGCCACCTCACATCAATTCGCACCCGCGCCAATCTCACCGTTCCAACTCTTCCGCACCTAAATCCTTCATCGTTACCTCATTACTTCTTTATTTCATTACTTCCGCCTCTAAACATCCACCTCTTCCACCGTCCCCACCATCGGAATCACCGCATCCACCTTCGTAATCTTGAACAACTCCACCACCCGCGCCCCCACTCCCGCCGCCACCATCCGCACACCCTTCCCCCGGCAATGCACGTAGTGCCGCACAATCCGCCCCAGCCCCGCCGAATCCATATACGGCACTTCCGTCAAATCCAAAATATTCAGCGTCGGCAATTTCCCACCAGGCTCCGCCCCAAAATTCAGTAACTCATCCACCTCCACCGGCGCCATCGACGCAAACATATCCCTCTGCGTGAACGGCCCCCTCAACCGAAATATCACCGTCCCCGCACTCCGCCCCGCACTCCTCTCAATCACAAACGGAGTCGCCTTCCAAGTCTGTGCCTGCCCTTCCGTCATAAAATCCTTTCTTCGCATTCGAATCGCGCAGCCAGCCCGATCGCGCCATATTTAAAATTTACCGCCGACCATTCCGCCGTGAAGTCCGCACATTCTATACGCTGCGAATCCCTCTGTCCCGCCCACAGCTAAATTCCAAAATCTCACTTGACACCACACAGTACTTTGCACTACAAAGTCACTGAGGCCACCACCATGCTCATCAAACGCTCCATCGCCACCCTCGAACTCCTCCTCATCGCCCCCGCCACTCTCTTCATGCTCTCCCTCTTCCTCCGCAACGTTCAGCCCGCTCCCTACCAGCCCGCCCAATCCGCCCGCCTCATCGTCGACTGGTTCGCCGCCCGCCCCCACATCGGCCTCCAAATTTTCCTCATCGCGCTCCCCTTCGCCGCCCTAATCCTCGGCGCCGCCACCACGCTCCGCACCTGGCGCAACGACCCGCGCCTCCGCCAACTCGCCTCCGACACCGTCGCCACCCTCCGCGCCCAAGCCTCATTCCTTCTCATCGCCGCCGCCACTCTCGTCGCCGGCAGCATCCTCGCCATCGTCGCCCTCCACATCCTCACCGATTAAAGCTCGGCACCCACCACGCGACCGAGCCCGCATCAACCCGCAGCCATCTACTCGTCCGCACCCGGCTTCTGCTTCTTCAGCGCCTCCGCCGTCCACGGCGGCACAACCCCATTCATCCGCGCATACGCGATCGCCTGTCCCAGCATGTCGTGGTTGTGCACGACCAGGATGTACACCACATCTCCATCATTCGCGTCCGGCCCCAATTTCTTATCCGGTTTCGCGAAATCCGCATTCGTCATTCCCTGCACCGTCGCAATCGCCGCGTCGAACGACTTATTCAGTTCCTGCACAATCTTCGCCTTGTCCGTCGTCGACTTTTCGAACGTCTTCCCATTGAATCCTTCCGGCGGCTTCACGCCCATCATTCCGGGAATCCCAAAGTTCGCTCCCGCCGTATGCATAAAAATCTCCGCCACCGATCGCACGCCCTCCCCCGGACGCCACGTCATTTTGTCCGCCGGCATCGCTCCAGCCAGACTCGTAAATTTCTTCTGCAAGTCCTGCAAGTCCAGAATCGCCTGCGCCTTCATGTCGTAACTCGGTGCCGTCTTGTCCGTCGACTGTGCTTGGCCTCCTCCCGCCGCCGCACCCTGCCGCGCCGTTGCCCACGCCGGATTCGCCGCAAGCCCCAACGCCAAACCAACCGCCAACACCGATCCCCTCGTCATCCACTTCGATAATGCTTTCATCGGAAATTTCTCCTCTATGTGCAGAGCCGTTGACACACCGGCTTTTTGTCCGCCAGAACGCGCCCAGAAAATTTGCGAGACACCGGACACACCCCCGCGTCAATTTCCCGTTAGACGCGCTTTTCAAAAAAACATTTCAGCTTTAGCGCAAGCTCGCAAAATTTATTGAAATTGTATTTCCGTTTCACCAACGCAAAGCGCGCCTCGTTCGAACCGAACCAAACTCCGTCTCACCCATCCGCATAAATTTATGAAAGTTCCGAATACTTCCGCGCTCATGCACTAAAATCCGCGAGTGCCCCGCCGCCGACGGCACCGATCAGATGGGCCTTTCATCCTCGCCCGATCTCTTGCACTGGACCGAGGAAACCCCATCCCCCGTCCTCCCCCGCCGCCCCAACCGTTTCGACTCCCTCAGGGTGCCCCACCCTCGGTGTTTGAGGGTGGGTCTTCGCCTTCCCCAACCTCACCCGGTACCCTACCCCAGGGTGCCCCACCCTCGCCTTATGAGGGTGGGGCTTCTCTTCCCTCACCGCCCGCATCCCGCCTAAATCTCACTCCGCCCCTTTCATCAACCCCACCCATCAATCTCAATCAATCCCGCTTCTCCCTTTTCATAGAACGACCAACTACTCCAAATCCAATCCCGAGCATTCCCCACCAACCCCCTCGTAACAGGATTCGCATGCATGTACCGCAACTTCTCCTCAACCTTCCACCGGCTATAAACATTGAAATCGTAAAAACGACTTTGCCACAGCGGCGCCAATCGCCTGTCCAACGCAGCCGTCTCCAACTTCCTCATTTTTCGCGACGTGCGCTGCTTAAGCATCTGCAAAACTTTCGACGTCGTTGCCTTGCAAGGCTCACCGATCAACATATGCACGTGATTCGGCATCACCACATAACCCGCCAACACAAATTCAAACTCCATCCGAACCCGGCCCAACTCCGCAACAAAAAGATCACGCGCCGCACGCGTATCCAGCGAGTCCTTCCGCTGATAACAACTAAATGTCACAAAATGTAAATCACCCTTCCCATTCACCCGCCGCAACCCCACAGTCATCACCACCTCCGCAGCCAAAGAAAAACCCCGCTCCAATCTTTAATTATTACTCCGTCATCTTATCCAAGATTTACCATATTCGCCACACCAGGGTGCCCCACCCTCGGTGTCAGAGGGTGGGTCTTCCCCACCGCCCCAAACCACCCCACCCGCCCACACGATTTCCTCCCCTACCACGGCGCCGCCGACAAATTCGTCGGCCTCGCCCGCACCACTTCCATGAACCCACCAAGTCAAGGAAATGATTCCGTCCGCTTTTAACCACACCGCGCCGGTGGGCGCCCCAGCTGTTTCTTTGCTGAATCGCCTGGCGTTGCTTGCACTCTGGTCGATAGATCGGCTCCGGGTCTCGTCTATGGTCCCTAGCTTGATGCCTTTGGGGATCTTGTTTTAAAACAACTACTGTCGATTGAGTCACATACTGAACCTGTTGTACGTAGGCGATACGTGACAACAGAAATACAAGTGGGTAGGCTTTCGATTAGCACCTCTATATAGAGCGAGGAATCAAACTTGAACGAGCTCGGTCTTCAGCTCGGTGTCGTGCTCCCTTGGTTCGTGACAGGTCCTGAGCAGAATTACGCCCGCGTGAGCGTACCGGCTGAGCACGCCGCAGCTTGGGATGGCCTCATATCGGACGCGATCAGGAGGTGCTACATATCCGACGATCGACTCAGAGAGCGTGCTGAAACCGCTGGTTCTACGCGAGCGGAAATCTTGGCCGCGCTCCTTCCGGACGCCGGCTCGGTGATGTCCGGAGATTTCGGAGAGATTGTCGGCTACCTTTACTTGGCTTCTCGACAACGAGGAACCCCAGCAATCGGTCCAAAGAGATGGCGTTTGAAACAAGATCGAACGAAAGCTGCTCCGTACTCCGACGTCGTACAATTTGTGCTGCCAGAATGGCCAGCCGCCTCCGCCGATGACCTCGTCGTTTGCGGCGAGGTCAAGGCCAAGGCTACCGCTGGAGCATTCAGGCCAATCGCGAATGCGATCGAAGGCAGCCTCAAAGACAGCACAAGCCGACTAACCCGCACCTTGATTTGGCTGCGAGAGCGGCGACTCTTGGAGGCGTTCGGAGAAGTAACTGTTGGTCAGCTCAACCGCTTCATCAATGCAACCGAATTTCCTGCTTATGCTCGACAATTTCATGCGATCGCTATCATCTGCTCGAATCTAGTCGACGCTGAGCTAGCGGATCTAGTCCCGGCAAATATTCCACCGAATTGTGCCCTCGTGGTCATCTCGATCCCAAGCCTACGGACGATCTACACAACGGTCTACGAAGCCGTCCGTGCTTCTGTGGCGATCGAAGCACAGCCACTCCCATGACTGAATCACTCACTCGCTGGATGCGAACTGCCGATGCGATCCGTCACATGGAACATTTCCGGATGGCTCAGATACCTCTCGACATGGCTCACATCCGCAATCGAGTAGACGACTACTATATGTCTCTGGTGGGGGGATCTTTTTGACCGGATGCGAGAAAAACGAACCGGAATCAGATGATTGGGCACGGCTCGGAAACGCGTTCGCGCAATTCGCAGACGACGAAGAGGGATTGTTAACGCGCTCGGCTATCAACCGCTCCGAATCGGCCTTGTACGCGGCGGCGGCGTTCTACTCCGGAGGTTTTCCGGCGTCCGCGTACCTCAGTATCCGCCGGATGCAGCCGATTCCTGAAAACGGTACCGTTCGCGCTTGTTATGACTTACTTGCAAGACCAGTCGAGCCGCTATCGGAGGCGGTCAGGCGACTGCTTTTAGCGGTGCGCTCCGGCAACAACGATGTAGTGGCCGAAATGAATGTTCAGGCGAGCCAACAGGCGGCAGAAGCCTTCGGGCGAGGCCCTGACGAGTGGGTTCCTGCGAGACTCTACGCTCAACTGATGCGAAGGTTTGCGAGCGTGAACTTGCGGGCTGTTCTACCGCCTCGCCCAGATGGCTTCTGGAATTCCTTAGTTGATTCCCTCATTCGACGATCTCCGAGTACGTGGGAATTTTTCCTTCGCAGATCCAGGCGATACGAGGACATCTGCTTGATGACAATTCCAGTTTCACGCTGCAAATGCCGACTGGCGCTGGTAAAACAACCCTCTGTGAAACGCTTCCTATTTGACCACTTACTGCGACATCCATTTGAGGCCGCCATCCTGCTGGTTCCCTATCGTTCGCTAGCATCCGAACTGCGAGTTGGCCTAGTGCGTCAATTGAATGGTCTCGGAATTTCGTCGCGCTGTGCCTATGGCGGAACAGTGCCGAGCGGCGATGAAGTACGCGATCTCGGTGAAACCCAGCTGCTGTCGCCACTCCGGAAGCACTGTCTGGCCTTTTAAGCGCGGATCATGCGTTTCTGCGCCGCAGTTCCCTAGTGATATGTGACGAGGGCCACCTCTTAGGAGCCGCCTCACGTGGGATCGGACTTGAACTTTTGCTTGCCCGTCTGAAGGCGAGAGACGGCGGAGCCCCTCGGTTTGTCTTCATCTCTGCAATCGTGCCGAATGTGCAGGAAATTAACGCGTGGTTGGGCGGCAATGCCGAATCCGTGATTCGCAGCGAATACCGTCCTGCACTTGCTGAATTCGCAGTATTACGAGAACGGGGGAGAGGAGGTGACGCCGTCGTTGATCTAGCGGTGCATCCACAACTTCCGGTAGAGCTACATTTCACGGTCGAGGGTTTCTTGAGCCGAACAGATTTTCGCTTTACAAATCCGCTAACCCGCCGATTAAGAAGCCTGCCTTTTACCTCCATTAAAACGCGAGCAGTTGCATCAGCCCGCAAGGTGCTGCCGATGGGTGCGTCGGCAATATTTGCAGCAAATAAGCGCGGCGACCAAGGAGCCATTGGAATCGCCGAAGAACTTCTGCGCCAAGTCTCGTATCCGCTCTTTACCAGATCCTATCGCATTCGCGGACCGGGACCGGCTTGCCGCAGCATTTGACTACCTTCAACGGGAGTTCGGGGGTGATTGGATTGGCAGTCGATCCGTGGCGGCTGGTGCAGTTCTCCACCATGGCGACATACCACAAGAAACACGCGAAGTGCTGGAGGAATTACTACGTAAGAAACATATTTCATTTGCCATCTGTATTCCCACATTGGCAGAGGGCGTTAATTTGCCAATCCGAACACTCGTCCTGTACTCGGTTCAACGGCGACTTAGCGGAGGGGCTATCAACCCACTCCTATCAAGGGACATAAAGAATCTCGTAGGCCGTGTCGGTAGAGCTGGGGCGACCATCAAGGGATTGGTGATCTGCGCCAACTCGACGCAGTGGAACGCAGTAGAAAACGTGGCGCTCGATCGCCCCGGCGAAAATCTGGTTAGCGCACTAAGAGTGTTGCTAGACCGTCTACAACAATTGCTGGCCATTCGAAACATCGTCCTCACCAATGAAAACTTGGAAGCCTCTTCTAGCCTTCACAGTCTTATAGATGGTATCGACTCGACGCTAATAGACTTGGCATCCGAGGAAATCACGGAGGAGAGGCTCGTCCGACTCGCAACGGAGCTAGCTGACCAAACGTTCGCCGCCCAAAGTGCAGCCGAGCCTTCTAGAGAGGTCTTGCGTACCGTATTCCGCCTGCGTGCGACGCGGGTAGTGGGGGTTCGAGCCGCCGGTCGCCTGGAGTGGATTCGGCAAACAGGCGCGAAAATGCGGATGATAGAGACGGTCGAAGCGACTCTCGTGAATGCGTTCGGAACGTGGGAGACGCTCGAAGAAACCCTGCAGACGAAGAGTTCATAAACGTGCTCCTGGAATGGGCGTGGAATCACGGGCATCTGGCGGGCGACATTCGCAAAGCTTATAGACTCGCAGCGCAAGATGACCTCGACGGAGTTCGAAATTCCTTCTTTACAATCGTTCGTCGATGGTTATCCGGCGACACTTATGCAGAAATAGCGGCTGCATCCGGAAATGCCGTCGACGACGTACTCGCGATTTATACTGGCTCAATCACATACGGCCTCCAGAGCGTCGTAGAACAGGGTATGCTCTGCTCGCGAAGGTTCTTGAGGCGCAAGGTCGAGTGTTGTCGGCGGCGGTCAGTGCTTTCCCGGATCATCTCAGGTCTGGAGTTCCTACATCCGGAGCCCGCGCGCTAAGACTTGTTGGCATCCGTCATCGCCGGGCGGCGATCATGCTGGGAAGTGCTCCTCGAGATCCTGGCAGTTGCCGCCATGGGTCAAGCAGAACTCTATGAAGCTGTGGCACGAGTTCTTACGGCAGACGAAGAAGCTTGGCGAGGTAGGCTCGGGACACTGGTGTATGAAAACACTCTCGCTGACGTACGTTGATCTTTTCGAGGAACCGAGGACTGACGGAACGTAGTCTGATTAACTCTTCGCGGTGGAAAACACACCGCCCACCCCGAATCTTGAAACTTGGGAAACTTGGGGACAGACGAAACGTTTCCTGATTTCTTCATCGCCGTGCGAATCCCGCCCGAGCCTAAAGCCCGCAACCTCTTAAACTCTCACGCCCCCCGCACCCGCCCCGCCGGCACCACAACCTCCACCAACCCCGTCCCCACATCATAAACAAGCCCCGACACCAACCACTCCCCGGCAACGCCGAAATCCCCCGCAGCGCCGCAACATCCACCGCCACCGCCGCCCGCGGATCCATCACCGCCTTCCCCGCAACCTCGCCCTCGCCAATCTGAAAATAGTGCGCCAGCTTATCCGTATCCCCCGCCAGCCGCGTAATCCCGCAATCCGTATGTTGCAGCACGATCAAATGAAACTCCCCGCCGCCTCCCGGAGCCTGCTTCGCCACCTCCCCGATCCGCCCCAGCAGCCCCAACTCCTCCAGCAACCCCGGCGTCACCCGCCCGCCAATATTCCGAATCACCACCGCCTCGCCCGGCTCAAGCCCAAACAAATTCGCCGGATCAACCCGCATATCCGCGCACCCGATGATCGCCGCCCTCACATTCGGCATCGCCCCCGGCAGCGAAGGCATCAGCTTCCCCGCCCCCGCCTGCCGCGCCGCAATCTCTTTATTCCGCTGTAAAATCGTATCCAGAAAGCTCATCTCAATTTTTCCCCAAAATTTTCCCAAACGAATTCCGCCGATCCCCGCCCTCGGTTTGTGAGGGTGGGCTCCTGCCGTGTGACTATTTCTTGGATGAATCGCGTTTGCATCCGGCTTCAGTTTCGTCTGCAGTTTTTCAGAACGATCGTGACCGCGCCGTTTAAAGTACAACCATTAGTTCGAACGCACTCCACAGACTCCCGCCATAAAAACTTCAAATTTAACAACCGCCCCGCAATCCTCTATCATCCCTTCAGCGTTCAGGAGGGAACGATGGAGTTCTCCTGTGCCCACGCCCCGATCTTCCTCTGCACCGCGCACCACACAGTCCATCACCTTCTTCTCCGCGAGCCTTAGCGCCCTCTGCGCCTCTGCGTTATCCTTTTCCCTCTCACCGCACCGCCCTCTCACACCGAAAGCGCGCGCGCATTCGAATCGTCGCCCCAATAACCCAACCATTTTCAACCGCTTACACACACTCATTTCCCACGCCCTCGCAACCCACTCATTCTTAACCACTTCCCCACTCTTCAAAAAACATACGGGGTATACCCCCCAAAAGCGAACCTCCGGCGAAACCCGTCGGACAGCCGAAGCAATCCCGCTCCGGTTCTTCTCTCCGGCCTCACATCGCTGCCTTATTTTTCGACTATTTCGCTGCCAGAAGCCTTCGTTACTTCATTACTTCTTCACATCATTACTTCGCCCTCGCCCGCGCCCTCACGCCATCGGCATGCGGTACTCGGCGGCGTACCGCCCCGTCGCATGGAACTCCAGCTGCCGCTCGATATCCGCCAGCATGCTGCTCGCGCCGAAGCGAAACATTTCCGGCGCGCAGCCAGGCATCGCCCAATTCTTCCTTCATCATGCCCAGCCATTCGAGCGATTGCTTCGCGGTCCGGATTCCGCCCGCCGGCTTAAAGCCGACCGCCATCTCCGTGCGCTCGGCGTATTCGCGAATCGCCCGCACCATCACCAAGCCAACGGGCAGCGTCGCATTCGTCGCTTCTTTTCCCGTAGACGTCTTGATGAAATCCGCGCCCGCCATCATCGCCACCCAACTCGCGCGCGCTACGTTGCGCAGCGTCAGCAAATCCCCCGTCCCCAAAATCACTTTCATGTGCGCCGATCCGCATGCCGCCTTGAAAGTCGCGATCTCATCGAACAGCGCCGACCACTTCGCGCCAAACACATGCCCTCGCGTGATCACCACATCGATCTCTCGCGCCCCCGCTTCCACCGATCGCCGGATCTCCGCCACGCGTTCATCGAGCGGAGAAAGCCCCGCTGGAAATCCCGTCGATACCGCCGCCACCGGAATTCCCGAACCTTCCAACGCGCGCACCGCCGTCTCCACAAACGTGTGGTACACGCACACCGCGCCAACTTTTACGCCAAGCGATTCGATTCCCAGCTTGCGCACGATCTCTTCCTGGATCGGCCGCCGCGCCTTCGCGCACAATCTCCGCACACGCTCGTCGGTGTCGTCGCCGGAAAGGGTCGTCAAATCCATGCACGAAATCGCGCGTAGCAGCCACGCGATCTGCCAATCTTTTTTCACCGTGCGCCGCGTCCCCAGCGTCGCCGCGCGCCGCTCCACCGCGCTCGTGTTGACGCGCACATCCGCAACCCAATCCAAATTCAGCGGCACTCCACGATTCGCCCCCAGCGGCCGCCCATACAATGTCGCGATCGCAGCATTGCCGTCGCCCAATCGCGATCGGTCGGTCGCGTGATGCCCGCCACCACTCTGCGCTCCACCGAATCCAGTTTCCGTACTCGTGATTTTCGTACTCATGATTCCCTGCCCTTAAATCAACCTACACGCATAATTCTACGCCCGTCCCGTTCCCATTGTCTTTTTTCAGCTGATCGGAAAAACGAAACTATCGCATCGACGCCCGCGCCACATCTTCAAGCCTGCGTTCGCGGAACGCTTTACCGCATCGACGCGCGGGCCGGCGCTTGCCACACCGCAAGCTGCGCCCGCGCCGTCCGCACCAATCCCAAAAATCTCCGCGCCAGTTCGCGAATGCGCTCCGGCTGGCGCAATTCGATCGCGCTTCGCGGAATCAAATCGCCGCCAACTCCCACGGCCGAAGCTCCGCCAAAATAAATGCTCCCGCCGTCTGCTGATTCACGCCACCCGCCGCGATCAAGGGAATCTGCGGAAACGGCGCCTTCAACGCCTTGATATAACTGGCGCCGCCAACTTGCGCGCACGGAAAAACTTTCACGAAATCCGATCCCGCCTTGTACGCCGCCACAATTTCCGTCGGCGTCAGCGCGCCCGCCATCATCAACACATTCTCTTTTCGCGCAAACTGCACAATCTCCGGATCGAGCCCCGGACTCGTCAGAAAATGCGCCCCTGCTTTCAAACATGCGCGCGCCGTCTCCGCATCCAGAATCGTTCCCGCGCCCACGATGACATGCGGCAGGTTTCGCACGAGGTCGGCGATCACTTCGATTGCCCCAGGAGTCGTCGTCGTAATTTCGACGATGGGAATTCCCGCTTGCGCGACGGTTTCCGCTGCGAAGCGCGCGTTCTCCGCACTCGAAACGCGGATTGCCGGCAGAATTCCTACGTCGTTGATTGTGGATCGGACCTGTTCTTTGTCCATGAGGGCTCTCGGTCGCGCCGAATTTGGCACTAATGTAGCTTGAAGTTACGCGAAAAGACAGTCACACATTGGTTGCGCTTTCGTGTCGAGATCCGCACCAGGCATGCAGCGTGGCGACGTAAACTCGCCGCTACAAAATTACCGGGAGAAAGGTCGCCGACAAAATCATTCGCCAGGCAGCGTGAAGCGCGAGGCAGCGCGAAACTCGCATCGCAGCGTCGAAGCTGGAAGCACGCTTTCGTGAACGAACGTTCACGTGAATTGCGGCCGGAATGGTATTCTCAAATCGTCGTCGTTGGATGGCGGATTTTCGCCGTACACTTGGCCTCGATACAAAAGGTTTTACTCAGCACGTCGGTTCGCAGCTTGCGGCAATCATGAAATTTCACGCTCAAAATTTCGGGACTTCGACCGGCGCTAACGCCGGCTCGGCCGCTGTGTGCCCGGGCAAATGGATTGTGCTGCTGCTTTTCTGCGCGGTGTTTTGCTTCGGGACGCGCGGCACGGGATTGAGCGCTCACAAAGTGGGAACATTCGCCCACGGCGCCGCCGCAACCCATTTCGCGATCGCCGATTTCGACGGCGACAATCGGCCAGACCTTGCAACCGTGGAAACCGGGTTAATCGGCGCATCGCACGCGCGCTATTGGATCGGATTCCGGATGAGCGCCGGCGCCCGCCAAACCATCGGCGTGAATGCACCGGTCGGCGGATTGGAAATCGCTTCCCGCGACGTCAACGGGGACAACATTATCGATCTCGTGGTCAGCACCGCCTGGTTGAAATCGCCGGTCGCTGTGCTCGTCAACGACGGTCACGGACATTTTACGATTCACGATCCGGCTGCGTTCTCGAGCGCGCTGATCGATCCGAACCGCACGCTGGATTCACCCAGCCAGCAGAATCCTGACGAAGCCCTCGCGATTTCAGCACGCAGCTCCGACGATTTCGTCGCGACCAGCAGGCGGCGGCGATCCGCTCTTCTTCTGAAAAACACTTTTCGCGCAATTCGCTGCGCAATGTTTTCCCTCTCGTAATTCGCAGGTCGGGCCGGGCACCACCCCTTTCACACGTTTAACGCCACGTTCACGCACAGCTGAAACCGTGCGTTCGCGGGCGTCGATATAGTTCCTCGCGCGAGAAAACGCGAGGTCGCAGCTACTTCAACCTTTGGCCGGGTCCGCCAAATCGCAAGTGCTTGGTGCGCAAGTCATACGTCGAGTTGTATTCGGAACCGAGTTGTATTTCCGATTGCGGCGCGAAACGTAAGAAGGGACATCGACTGCAATGAATCGGTTATCGAAGCATCTGCTGTTCTTGCCGCTGATTGCGGCGCTCGGCGCGCCGTGCGCGTTCGCGCAGCAGAAAGCGCTCACATGGCAAGAAGTAAGAGACAAGTTTGAAGCGGCGAACCCAACGCTGCACGCCGGGCAGATCGGCATCGACGAATCGAAGGCGAACGAGACTACGGCATATCTGCGACCGAATCCGAATCTGAGTTTGCTCGCGGATCAGATCGATCCGTTTCCTGGCGGCCCCTCGCATGGAGCATTTGCGTACTGGCTGCCATCGGCGACGCTGACCTATCTGCACGAGCGCCAACACAAGCGAGAGCTTCGTCTGGATAGCGCCAAGGACGCAACAGGAATCGCGGTTTCAAATCAGGCGGACCTCGAACGAAATCTCATCTTTAACTTGCGCAGCGCTTTTGTGCAGACGTTGCAGCAGAAAGCTGTTCGCGATCTGGCGAAAGACAATCTCGATTACTACGACCATTTGCTTGGCGTGAATCGGGATCGATTTCATGCGGGAGCGATTGCGCAGGTCGATCTGGACCGGCTGGAGTTGCAGCGCGTGCAATATGAGTCCGACTTGCAGACCGCCGAAGTAAATTTGCGGACCGCCAAGATTCAGATGCTCATGCTGCTCAATGAGCAGACGCCGGTGGATCAATTCGATGTGACTGGCGCGTTCGATTTTTCCACGCAGGTCGCGCCGCTCGATGACGTGCGGCAGATGGCTCTGGATAATCGCCCCGATCTGAAGGCGGCGCTGCAATCGGTTGATAAAGCGAAAACCGATCACAAATTGGCGGTGTCGATGGGCTCGACCGATCCAACGTTTGGATTCGACGTCGGAAGAAATCCACCAATCGATCAATACATCGGTTTCAGCGTGAGCATCCCGCTGCGCGTCTTCGATCGCAATCAGGGAGAAAAGCTGCGAACACAGTTGGACATCGATCGCAACCAGCGGCTGATGGAAGCGGCGCGCGCGCAAGTGTTCAACGATGTGGATTCGGCGTATGCGACGCTCGCTTCGACGGTCACGCTTCTTCAGCCATACAAAGACCATTACCTGAAGCAGGCTTCGAGCGTGCGCGACACAATTTCGTTTTCGTACGAGCACGGAGCGGCTTCGCTGCTCGATTTTTTGAATGCGCAGGCGGATTACCGCGGCGTGCAGCTCAGCTATCTGAACCTGGTGGGCTCGTATCTCGACGCGGCGGGCCAGTTGAATCTAGCGGTGGGACGAGAGGTCATTCCATGAGGCCCGTGAAGTATGGGTTGGAGTTTGTGGCATTCGCGTGCGTGCTGGTGTGGCTCACGGCGGGATGTGGCGGCGAAACGAAAGGCGATCCGAAAGCGGAAGCGCCGCCGCAGACGAAGGTCGAGCACGAAGAAGATGTCAATGTCGTGCAGACCGATCACCCCGAACAATTTCCGCTGGTGGCGGCGACCGAGTACAGCTCGACGTCGCAAATCGTAGCAACGGGATCAGTGACGCCGGATGTCTCGCGCACGGTGCCGGTGGTGTCGTTGGCGACCGGACGCGTGGTGGAGATCAAGGCGCGACTCGGCGACACGGTGAAGAAGGGGCAAGTTCTGCTGGTCGTGCAGAGCGCGGATATCGCGGCGGCGTTTTCGGATTACCGGAAGGCTGTTGCCGACGAGAAGTTGACGAACACACAGTACGAGCGCGCCAAGTTGCTGTACGACAAAGGAGCGATTTCACTGAATGACATGCAGGTGGCCGAAGACGCGGAGGATAAAGCAAAAGTCGATATTGAAAACACGACGGAACATTTGAAGGTGTTGGGCGGGAACATCGATCATCCCGCGGCGGTAGTCAATATCGTTGCGCCGATTTCGGGCGTGATCACAGACCAACAGGTGACGAATGCGGCCGGCATTTCCGGATTGAGTTCGCCAAATCCATTTACGATTTCGGATTTGTCGATGGTTTGGATTCTTTGCGACGTGTATGAGAACGATCTGCCCAATGTGCATGTTGGAGAGACGGCGGAGATTCGGTTGAATGCGTATCCGGGGAAAGTGCTGACCGGACGGATCAGCAATATCAGCCCGGTGCTCGATCCGACGATTCGGACTTCGAAGGTGAGGATTGAAGTTGGGAATCCGTCGGGGATTTTGCGCGTGGGGATGTTTGTGACCGCTACGTTCCGCGGGCAGAAAAAAGAGACGCGGGCGGCGGTGCCGGCTTCGGCGATTTTGCATCTGCATGATCGCGATTGGGTGTATGTCCCTGCGGGTGAGAAGAAGTTTCGGCGGGTTGAGGTTGTGGCGGGTGCGCAGTTGCCGGGGAATTTGCAGGAAGTTGTGTCGGGCGTGAAGGCGGGGCAGCAGGTGGTTTCGAATGCGTTGGTGTTGCAGAACACGGTGGAGCAGTAGGAGCGAGAAGATCGTTGGGTGATATGGAGCGGAAAACCCGCACCCTCCTGAAAGCTGGAGGGTGCGGCACCCGGGAGCAGTTGATGCTTCGCAGCTAGAGTGGATGTAATGCGGAGTGGTAAGAGGACGAGACGCTGATGCGACGTGCTGTTGAGATGGCGCTGAACAATCGGTTCATGGTGATTGCGCTGGGGTTGTTGCTGCTGGTTTGGGGCGGGATCTCGTTTCACAACTTGCCGGTGGAGGCGTATCCGGACGTTGCGAATAACTATGTGTCGATCATTACGCAGTGGCCGGGGCGGGCTGCGGAGGAAGTGGAGCAGCAGGTCACGATTCCGATTGAAGTGCAGATGAATGGGATTCCGCATTTGCAGCATTTGCGGTCAGTGTCACTTTTTGGGCTTTCGAGCGTGATGCTGATTTTCGACGATGAGTCGGAGAACGACTGGAACCGCGCGAAGGTGTTGGAGCGGCTGTCGCAGGTGACGCTGCCGAACGGATTGCAGCCACAGATGGGGGCGGACTGGAGCCCCGTCGGACAAATTTTCTGGTACACGCTGCGCAGCACGAATCCGAAGTATGACTTGATGGATTTGAAGTCGCTGGAAGACTGGACGCTGGAGAAGCAGTTCAAGTCGGTGCCGAACGTTGTGGATGTGTCGAGCTTTGGTGGGATGACGCGCGAGTATCAGGTGCGGCTCGATCCGGGAAAGCTCATCGCGTACGGCGTGACGGTCGGGCAAGTGGAGCAACAGCTCGCGAATAATAATGTGAACGCGGGCGGGAGTTTTGTTGAAGCTGGATTGCAGCAGATCAACGTGCGCGCGGTCGGGCTGTTCACCGACGTCGATGACATCGCGCAGACGGTGGTGAAATCGCAGAACGGGACACCGGTGCGC
Source organism: uncultured Acidobacteriota bacterium (assembly GCA_963785605.1). Lineage (GTDB taxonomy): Bacteria > Acidobacteriota > Terriglobia > Acidiferrales > UBA7541 > Acidiferrum. The sequence continues at coordinate 239,148 of CAWAWE010000004.1, forward strand.
ATTCGCGATATCGCGACCGTGATTCAGGCGCCGAAGATTCGGCTGGGACAGATCGGGAAAGCGCTTCGGCGCGATGACGGGACGGTGATGGATACGGCCGATGCCGTAGAAGGCATCGTGCTGCTGCGCAAAGGCGCGAACGCGGACGAGACGCTGGTCGCGATCCATAACAAGGTCAAAGAACTGAACGAGCAGATTTTGCCTCCAGGCGTGAAGATTGTTCCTTTTCTGGATCGCAGCGACTTGTTGCATCTGACGACGCACACGGTGATGCACAACCTGACCGAGGGCGTGCTGCTCGTCTCGGTGATTTTGTTTTTCTTCCTGGGGAATTTTCGCGGCGCGCTGATCGTGGCGCTGACGATTCCCTTCTCACTGTTGTTCGCTTCGATCTGCCTCGACCTGAACAAGATTCCGGCGAACTTGCTTTCGCTCGGCGCTTTGGATTTCGGCATGGTGGTGGACGGCACGGTTGTCATCATCGAGAACATCGTGCGGCATTTCAGTTTGTCGGCGAACGCGCATAAGACGCCGCTGGAAAAGATTCGCGATGCGGTGATGGAAGTGTTGCGGCCGGTGTTTTATGCGCGCGCGATCATCATCACGGCGTATCTGCCGATTTTCACTTTGCAGAGCGTGGAAGGGCGGCTGTTCAAGCCGATGGCGTGGACGGTTTCGTTCGCGCTGCTGGGCGCGCTGGTGTTTGCGATTTTGCTGGCCCCGGTGCTTTCGCTGCTGGTATTCAGCAAAGGAATCAAAGAGTGGCATAACCCGGTCATGGAAGCGTTGCGGAACTGGTATCGGCCCGCGGTGCAGTGGGCGATCGAGCACCGGTTGGTTTCGGTGGGCGCCGGCGCGCTCGCGTTTTTGATGGCTGTATTTTTGATGATGAGCGGCGTGATCGGATCGGAATTTTTGCCGCACCTGGATGAAGGAGCGATCTGGGTGCGCGGGACGCTGGCGCCGAGCACAGGTCCGACGGAATCGACGCGGCTGGCGAATCAGGCGCGCGATATTCTGGCGTCGTTTCCGGAAGTGAAGCAGGTTGTGTCACAGATCGGACGCCCGGACGATGGAACGGATGCGACAGGATTTTTCAACACGGAATATTTTGTGGATTTGAAACCGAAGGATAAATGGCGCGGCGTGTTCAGGGAAAACAAGGAAGAACTGATTGCGGCAATGGATCGAGAGTTGGAGAAACTTCCCGGCGTGCTGTGGAATTTTTCGCAGCCGATTTCGGACAACATGGAAGAGGCGGTCAGCGGCGTGAAGGGCGAGCTGGCGATCAAATTGTATGGCGATGATTTGAAGACGCTGGAAGAAAAAGGCGACGAAGTTGTCGGCGTGATGCGGAAAATTCCCGGCGTCGAGGATTTGGGATTGTTTCGAGTGCTGGGGCAACCGAATTTGAATATTTCGGTAGACCGGATGCAGGCGGCGCGGCATGGAATTAATGTTTCGGATGTGCAGGACGCGGTGGAGACGGCGATCGGCGGCAAGGCGGTGAGCCAGGTTTTGCAAGGGGAACAGCGATACGACTTGGTGGCGCGGTATGAAGCGCCGTATCGCGATACGAAGGAGGCGATCGAGAACGTTCGGCTTGTGGCTCCGAGCGGGGAGCGCGTGGCGTTGTCGCAACTGGCGAAAATCAATGTTGCGGATGGGGCTTCGCAGATCAGCCGCGAAGAGAATTCGCGTTATGTGGCGATCAAGTACAGCGTGCGCGGGCGCGATCTGGGCAGCGCGGTGGAAGAAGCGATGAGTACGGTGAAGGCGCAGGTTAAATTGCCGGTTGGGTATCACATCGATTGGGCCGGCGAGTATGAGAGCCAGAAGCGGTCGCAGCGGCGACTGGCGATTGTGGTGCCGATCACGCTGCTGGTGATTTTCATTATTTTGTACCTGATGTTTGGGTCGCCGAAATGGGCGGCGCTGATTTTGGGGAACGTGGCGATTGCGCCGATTGGTGGATTGCTGGCGTTGTTGCTGACGGGGACGCATTTGAGTGTGTCGTCGGGTGTGGGATTTTTGGCATTGTTTGGGGTCTCGGTGGAGACTGGCGTGATCATGCTGGAGTACATCAATCAACTGCGGGCTTCGGGGCATACGATTGAGGATGCGGCGATCGAAGGGGCGGTGCTACGGTTTCGGCCGATTTTGATGACGATGCTGGTGGCGATTTTGGGATTGTTGCCTGCGGCGCTTTCGCGGGGGATTGGGTCGGATTCGCAGCGGCCGTTTGCGATTGTGATTGTGGGCGGATTGATCGGGGCGATGCTGCTGAGCATTTTCCTGTTGCCGGCGCTTTATGTTTGGGTGGCAAAGGATGGGGATAAGTTGCCTGTACCGGAGGCGGATTTCGAGTAACTTGCAGTTACTTCAGGGGCTGAAGCCCCTTTGCGCTTTTGCCTGAATGTCGCGGCTGAAGTCGCGACCCACAAAGCTTGCAGAAAAAAAATCGCGCCAATGTGGCGCGCTCCTCATACAATGCGGCGTATTGCTGGGGCTTAAGAAAAACGCCGGCGGGACGCCGGCGCTACCGGTAGGCGTTTTGGAGAGTCGATGAAGCAAAAGATATTTTTGGTTGCGGCGGTTTGTGTGGCGTTTTTTGTCGGGGCGGTGACTTGGATTTTTGTGGCGGGTTATCGGCGGCCCGTCGTGGAGCTTCCCGCCGCGCCAATCGTTATCAACTCGGGACCTATCGCGCAGGCTTCAACTCCGCCGATGGGGTGGAACAGTTGGGATTCGTTTGGGACTACGGTTTCTGAAGCGGACTTTCGCGAGAACGCGAAGTTTCTTGCCGATCACTTGAAACAATTTGGATGGAATTACGCGGTCGTGGATATGGAGTGGTTTGTCACGAATCCGAAGCCTGAAGGAAATTCAAAAACATCGGAATACGCGTTTGACGATTATGGGCGGTATGTTCCGGCGCCGAAGCGATTCCCTTCTGCGGCGGGTGGCGCGGGATTTAAGCCGCTGGCGGACTGGACGCATTCGCTCGGTCTGAAATTTGGGATTCACATTTTGCAGGGGATTCCGAAGCGCGCGGTGGAGAAGAATTTGGCGATCGATGCGTCGAAATTTCACGCGACGGACGCGGCGAATACTGCGGATACGTGCGCTTGGAACTACGACAACTATGGGATGAAGACGAATGGAGACGGCGGCGCTGCTGCGCAGGCTTATTACGATTCGATTGCGCTGTTGTATGCGAGCTGGGGCGTGGATTTTATAAAGGTGGATTGCATTAGCAGCCGGCCGTACAAAGGCGAGGATATTCGGATGCTGAGCGGCGCGCTGCGAAAAACGGGGCGACCGATTGCGTTGAGCCTGTCGCCGGGGGCGGCGCCGGTCGAGAAGATCGATGAGATGCGGAAATATGCGAATTTGTGGCGGATTTCGGATGATGTTTGGGATTTGTGGCACAGCACGGTGACGTATCCGCAGGGATTGGGCGATCAGTTTCCGCGCGTGGCGAAATGGGCGGGCATGTGGCGCGCGGATGGGTGGCCGGATGCGGATATGTTGCCGCTGGGATATTTGGGGCCGGCGCCGGGTTGGGGGAAAGCGCGTGTGTCGAGGTTGACGCATGATGAGCAGAGGACACTGGTGACGCTGTGGAGCATGTTTCGGTCGCCGTTGATGGTGGGGGCGAATTTGCCGAAGAGCGATGCGTGGACGATTTCGCTGCTGTCGAATGCGGATGTGATTGCGGTGGATCAGAGGTCGAAAGAGAATCGCGTGGCGGTGAGCACGGATTCTGCGGTGGTGTGGACGGCGCGGGTGGCGGATGGTGATGGGTGGTATGTGGCGGTGTTTAATTTGAAGGATACGGCGGAGTCGTTGCGGTATTCGTGGAGCGAGCTGGGGATTGCGGCGGGGTCGCATGGGATTCGGGATTTGTGGGCAGGTGCCGATTTGGCTGCGGCGGAGGCGGTTGCAGGGACGGTGGCGGCGCATGGGTGTTTGTTGTATCGGGTGAAGTGAGAGGCGATTTCTTTCGGCCAAAACGGTTGGGGGCACGCCCTCAGGTGAGGATTTCGATCGCGGATGGCGGAGCGGCTTTTAGCGCGGGCAGCGGCGGGCGGAGCAAGCCCCGCCCCTACAAAAACGTTTGCGAATCTGAGTTGTCGGTGGCGCTAGAGATTCTGGTGCTTTAGTTCGTCGAGGAGATGGTCGCAGGAGCGGACGGTTAGGGCCATGATTGTTAGAGTGGGGTTCTGGCACGGGTTGGTGGTGAAGCCGGAGGCGTCCATCACGAAGACGTTTTTTACGTCGTGAGTTTGCTGGAACTGATTGAGGACGGAAGTTTTGGGGTTGGCGCCCATGCGGGCGATGCCGGCTTCGTGCAGGGCCCAGCGCGGGGCGCTCGGGTTGGCGTAGGTGCGGATATTTTTGGCGCCTGCGGCTTCGAGCATTTCTCCGGCGGAGTCGCCCATGTCTTTGATCATGGCAAGCTCGTTTTCGTGGTCGGACATGTGAATTTTTAGGACGGGGATGCCGAAGATGTCTTTTTTCTCGGCGTCGATCTCGACGAAATTGTCGAAGCGGGGGAGGACTTCGCCGAAACCAGTGATCTCGAAAGATTCGCGGGATTGCAGGACGGATTGTTTGAAGGCGGTGCCGAAGCCGGGGGCGTTGAAATTGAAATTGGAGGCGGATTCGCCTTCGTAGCCGTAGCCGCGGAGAAATTTTTTGTAGGGCGGATCGTTTTTAAGATTGCGGAAGCGGGCGACGTAGATGCCGACGGGTTTGTTGGGGCCGGCGAAGGATTTTTTGTGGCTGAGCTCGGGGAAATCGCCGCGGCCGCCGCCGCTACGGACATGGGCGGTGAGGTAGTGGCCGAGCGCGCCGCTAGAGTTGGCGAGGCCGGTGGGATGCTCGCGTGTGCCGGAGTTGAGGAGGATGCGGGTGGATTCTTGCGACTGGGCGCAGAGGATTACGGCGCGGGCGGTGAGCTCGTGAGACTTTTTTGTGACGCGGTCTACGTATAGGAGGCCGCGGGCGCGATTGGTGGCGGGGTCCATGAGGATTTTGTGGACCATCGCGTTGGAAATGAGTTTGCAGTGGCCGGTTTTGAGCGCGTCGGGAACGGTGGTGAAGGAAGAATTGAAATAGGAGTGCGTGACGCAGCCGCGCTCACAGGGACCGCAGTAATGGCATGGGCCGCGGCCGTTGATGGGCTTCGTGAGATTTGCGGAGCGGGCTAGCGTGACGGTGCGACCGAGTTTTGCTTTGACGCGTTCGCGAAAAATTGTTTCCTGGCACGTGAGCGGCATCGGCGGCTGGAATTGGCCGTCGGGCAAGTGCTCGAGGCCTTCGGCCATGCCGGTGATGCCGACGTATTTTTCCACGATGTCGTAATAGGGAGCGATGTCGCTGTAAGTGATGGGCCAGTCTTCGCCGTAACCGTCGTGGGAGGCGGATTTGAAATCCTGATCGCTGAAGCGGAGGCTGACGCGGCCCCAGACGTTGGTGCGGCCGCCGGTGATGCGGAGGCGGCCCATCCAGTTGAACGGTTTGTCGGCGGGGGTGGTGTAGGGCTCGTCGTGATCGTTGACGAACCAGTCTTGCGTGTATTCGTTGCAGACGTCGAATTTCCCTTGTATCGGGTGATTTTTTGCGACGATCGAATCCGCCATGTTGCGGTATTTCAGATCGAAGGCGGGTTTATGTTCGCTGAAGTTGGCGTCGGATTGAGGGCGGCCAGCTTCGACGATGGCGACGTTGAGGCCGGCTTCGGAGAGGCGCTTTGCGGCCCAGCCGCCGGAGGCGCCGGAGCCGACTACGAGGACGTCGAAATTTGTTCGGGAGTCGGGAGTGGGCATTTTCGCGGGCGGCGCGATCGTCGGGGATCGGGACGCAGGTTTCTACGGGGAGGATGCTAGCAAGAGGGATGGAAGTCGTCAAAGGAAGAAAATGGATTGTTGGCGAGCGAAAATTTTGTTGGACGCGTGCAGCGAGTGGTACCATCGGCGGCGGAAATTGCTGGTGGCTGGGCGTTTGGGCGCGGCAGTGCTGCGGCCGTACATGAGCTGTGGAGTTGACACGCGCGGCGTATGGATTTGGGCGTTCGAAGAGCTGGTGGGGCGAGGAGTCGGATGGGAATTAGTCGACGAGAGGCGATGCAGAAGTTGATGGCCGGGATTGCGGCGGGTGTTGTTGCGCCGGCGATCGCTGGGGCGCATCCGGTAGAGCTTTATCGACGGTTGATCGAAGGTGATGCTGCGACGGCGGCGAGCGCCGAGGCTGGGCTTGCGGCTGCGGAATGGAAGCCGATTTTTTTGAGTGCGAAGCAGGGTGAGTTGTTGGGGGCGGTTGCGGAGACGATGGTTCCGGGATCGGGCGCGGCGCTGGTGAATCGGTTTGTTGATTTATTGTTGAGCGTCGATTCGGCGGATCGGCAGAAGGGGTTTGTGGCTTCGCTTGCGGCTGCGGATGAGGTGGCGCGTTCACAATTTCAGAAGTCGTTTACGGAGTTGAGTGCTGGGGATCGCGAGCAGGTGATTACTTCCCTTTCGCGGGATCATAAAGAGGCGTTTGGGGATTTGAAGGAGTGGATTGTGGGGGCGTACTATTCGTCGGAAGTGGGGATGAAAGAGTTGGGGTGGGATGGGAATTTTGCGTTTGATAAGTATCCGACGTGTGAGGCGGTTGGGGGACATTCGTAGCGGGGTTAGATCTAAACCCGCACCCTCTGAAGGCTGAGGGTGCGGCACCCTGGACCAGTTGGCGAGTGCGGATGGGTTGGGTGGAGTGGGTACAGTTGAGATCCTTCGCTTCGCTCAGGATGACAACGTCTGGCGAGAGTTGCGAAAGACAATTTGAAATTGCGGCAAGAAAAGTTTTGTTCAGGAGAATACAGGACATGATGAATGATGCTTCGGGGCGGCGTGGATTTATTCGGACGGTGACGATTGGAGGAGCGGGGCTGGCGCTGGCGAGCAAGTTGCCGATCGCTGAGGCCGCAGGCAAGAAGAAGTCGGTGCTGGTGTTTACGAAGTCGTCGGGGTTCGAGCATGCGGTGGTGAAGGTGAAGGATGGGCAGCCGAGCGTGGCGGAGAAAGCGGTGCGCGCGCTTGGCGAGAAATATAATTTCGATGTGACCGCGACGAAAGACGGGCGGGTGTTCGATTCGAAAGAATTTCATGCGTACTCGGCGATGTTCTTTTTTACGACGGGCGATCTGACGACCGAGGGCACGGATAAGAATCCGCCGATGTCGAAGGCCGGGAAGCAGACGATGCTGGACGCCGTTAAGGGCGGGATGGGATTTGTGGGATCGCACGCGGCGGCCGACACGTTTCACACGGAGCCGGATTCGGAAGATTTGGCGAACCGGTATATTGCACATGGGGAGCAGAGCGATCCGTATTTGCGGATGCTGGGCGGCGAATTCATTTTGCATGGACGGGATCCGCGCGTGCAGACGACGGATGTGATCATCGACGATCCGAAGTTTCCGGGGTTGGAAGGCGTGACGTCGCCGGTGAAATTTACAGACGAGTGGTATTCGTTGAAGGATTTTCAGACGGACAATCATGTGATTTTGACGCTGGATACGAAGGGGATGAAGGGCGAGCCGTATCAGCGGCCACCGTATCCGATGACGTGGGCGCGGATGCACGGCAAGGGGCGGGTGTTTTATACGGCGATCGGGGATCTGGCGGAAAATTGGGAGATTCCGTTTTTTGTGAATTTGTTGGGCGGCGGGATTGCGGTGGGCGATTGGCGACGTGAAGGCGAACTTGACGAAGAATATTTAAAAGGCGGCACCGGGGTATGCGACGATTCCGCCGAAGTATCCGGCGAAGGAGAAGTAGAAGCGCGGAGATTCGCTGCGACGGATATAGGAGAGGGCGCGACTGTTGAGGTCGCGCCCTTTTTGATTTTGTGGTGATAGTGGAATCGAGTAGCAGCTACTGGGGCTTATCGACGGTGCGGACGACTGTGAGTGAGGGGATGGGGGTGCCGCTGCACGGGACGTTGGTCAGGAAGCGAATTGTGCCGGAGGAGTCTTCGAACGCGAGACCGGATTGAGCGGAGGCGCCGCGGAATGTTCCCCAAGTTCTCGGTACGCCGGCGACGCAGCCGGGCGTCCACTCTTGTGGTTTTGGCGATTTGGGCGTGGCGGCGTAGACCTTGAATGAAAGCAGCGTAGTGATGGTTGCGAGCACAACGATGGCGATGGTTTTGAATTGAAGTTTCATTTTCCCTCCGTGGTGGGACCTGAAGCCGAGATCGATAATGCGACAGAAATTCAGGCGCGGATGCACACGCGTCCTTTGTTCGCGCGCAGAAACGTTACACAAGTTTTTTAAGATTACACGCGGCGCGCGGGGAAACGCACGCGGAAAGAATGTTAGGCTGAAGCCGAACGACAAATGTCGTGATGAATATTTGTGGGGCGGGCAACGATCGCACGCTGATTCAGTTTTGCCGGAGTGAAAAAAGTCAAAGACGCCGGCGAGACGCCGGCGCTACCAATGCGAGGGATGATGAAGGAATCCAGGTTGATGCAGGATATTTTGGGGCAGGAGAAGTCGCTGGTGCGCGTGATTGAGCGACAGAAGGGTGCGGGGCGGGCGGCGATCGATGAGGCGGAGCGGGCGTTGCGCGGGGCTTCGAAGATTGTGATCACGGCGATTGGGGCTTCGCTGCATTCGGCGTATCCGCTGCATTATGCGCTGGCGGGGCGCGGGATGAATTGCTCGATCGTGGAGATTGCGGAGCTGCTGCATTACCAGGTGCACATTTGTAAGGGCGCGGTGGTGGTGATTTTTTCGCGGTCGGGGGAATCGATCGAGGTGGTGAAGTTGTTGGAGAAGTTGAAGGGGGTGGCGTCGCGGGTGATTGCGCTGACGAACGAGCCGGAGAGCACGGTGGCGAAGAAGGCGGACGTCACGATTTTTGTGGATAGTTTGCCGGATGAAATTGTGGCGGTGCAGAGCTATACGGGTGGCGTTGCGGCGGGATTGTTGCTGGCGGGAGCGGTGAGCGAGGCGTTTGATGCGCGGGCGGCGGAGATTTTGGCTTGCGGGCCGCTGATGACGAAGTTGATTGCGGAATCGCTGGAGCGGGTGGCGGAGTGGGATTCGTTTGTGAAGGCGGGGGCGGCGATTTATTTTTTGGGGCGCGGGGATTCAGTTGCGTCGGCGCTGGAAAGCTCGTTGTTGATTGGAGAGACGGCGAAGGAAGCGGCGATTGGGATGGCGGCGGCGAGTTTTCGGCATGGGCCGGTGGAGGTGGTGGATGAGAATTATCGAGCGGTGATTTTTGCGGGGCCGGCGGCGACGCGTGGGATTAATTTGGCGCTGGGGCGGGAGTTGGCGAAGCGGGGCGGGAAGATTCGGGTGATTGGTGTTGCGGGGGAGGATGCGGGCGGGCTGTCGGTGATCGCGCTGCCTCGGGTGGCGGATGAGTTGTTGCCGCTGGTGGAGATTGTGCCGGTGCAGATTTTGGCGATGCGGTTTGCGTTTGTGAAGGGGTTGGAGATTGGGAAGTTTCGGCATACGGGGCAGGTGACGACGGATGAGGTGGCGTTTTAGGGAGCGGATTGCGACGGTGGCGGAGAAAGTCAAAAACCGCACCCTCTAAAGGCTGAGGGTGCGGCACCCGCGGCGGATGATTTCAGGTGGTGGTGGGGTCGGTTTTTTCGGTGCGGAAGCCGATGAGGAAGAAGATTAGGACGAAGAGGGCGAAGATGGCGGGGACCATCCAGATCCCGCGCCAGTTGTGGGCGACGACACCGGCGGCGGTTGTGGTGGCGTAGGCGTCTACTACTTTTCCGCAGATCCAGCTGCCGACGAACATGCCGACGCCGTAGGTGAGGAAGACGATGAGGCCTTGCGCGGCGGAGCGCAGGGCGATTGGCGCTTTCATGTCGACGTAGACCTGACCGGTGACAAAGAAAAAGTCGTAGCAGATGCCGTGCATGACGATGCCGAGGTAGAGCATCCAGACCAGGCTGTCTACGTTGCCGAAACCAAAGCAGAGGTAGCGGATGACCCAAGCCAACATGCCGAGGACGAGAGTGTATTTCACGCCGACTTTTTTGAAGAAGAACGGGAGCGTGAGCATGAAGGCCAGCTCGGAGAATTGGCCGAAGGTCATCTTGCCGACGGCGTTTTGAAAGCCGATCTCATTGAGGAAAGGGTTTGTGAAGGCGTAGTAGAACTGGAGCGGGATGCAGATCAAGAACGATGCGGCCGCGAAGACGGCAAAGTTGCGATCTTTGAAGAGAGCGAAGGCTTCGGCGGGAAAAATGTTGCTGAGCTTGAAGCCGTGGCCTTTGCGAAGAGGTGGCGTGTCTGGAAGCGTGAGGCTGTAGATAGCCATGATGATGGACGTGACGGCGGCGACGCGGACCGGAATTGCAGTGGCTTCGACAGAGTGGCCGGTGAAGTATTTGGGAATGGCCCAGCCGATGACGACGAGGCCAGCGACGATCCAACCCGCGGTGCCGAGCACGCGAATCGATCCGAAATCTTTTTTTGTGTCTTTCATCTGGCGGAAGGCGACGGCGTTGCTGAGCGCGATCGTGGGCATGTAGCAGAGCGAGTAGGCGAGAAGGATCACGTACATTGAGCTGAAGCCGGTCTGTGTCGCGGCGAACCACAAGAGGATTCCACCGAGGGCGTGGAGGACGGCGAGGAGTTTTTGATTGGCGAAGAGTTCGTCGGCCATCAAGCCGACGAAGAATGGCGAGAGGACGGCGCCGAGTGCGTTGGTGCCGAAGATCAGGCCGACCTGTTCGCCTGAAAAGTGGATACCTTGGCCGAGCCAGGTGCCGAGCGTGACGTACCATGCGCCCCAAATAAAATATTCGAGGAACATCATTGTGGACAGCCGCAGTCGCATCTGGAGGTTCACGCAGTCACCCCTTCGAGAACTAAATCAACGATTCGTTTGAAACTTGGATGCAGGCATTGTGCATTTTTCGCGGGGCGAGGACAAGGTGTGGATGGCGCGCGGTGCCCGTGCGGTCACGATTTGGCGGGCTGGCGGTAGGCAGGGCCGTTGAGCCAGAGGTCGATGGGGCGCTTGGTGCCGGCGGGCGGCGCGTATGGGAGCGCGACTTTGCGGCCTTCGCCGGCGGAAGCGTAGCCGGCGTAGAGAGCTTTCATCACGACGAGGCCGTCTTCGCCGGTGGATTGAAGCTTTTCTTTGCCGCGGACCGCGCGAGCGAAGTGCGTTAGCTCTTGCGGCGTGCCGTAATTCCAGAGTTCTTCGAAGACAGGATAGGTCCAACCTTTGGTGGTGGGAGCTTTTTCGACGGCGTAGCCGTAACCGTTTTCGCTGTAGGTGGGCATGGCGTTGCCCATGTGGAGATTGGCGTAACTGCAGCCGGCTTCGCCGAAGACTTCGATTTTGTCGTCCATGCCGCCGCGGCGCGCCCAGGAATTTTCGATGAGTGCGGTGGCGCCGTTTTCGAATTCGACGATGCAGAGTACGTCGTCGTCGGCTTTGGTTTTGTCGGCGTGGACGTAGGTGCCCATCTGGCAGTAGACGGATTTGATGGGCGAGCGGCCGAGGAACCAGTAGGCGAAGGCGATGCCGTGGCAGCCGAGGTCCATGAGCGCGCCGCCGCCGCTGCGATTGACGTCCCAGAACCATTCGCTGTGCGGGCCGAAATGTTTTTCGCTTTGCTTGACGAGATAAATTTTGCCGAAGGCGCCGGCGTCGGCCATTTCTTTGACTTTGAGATATTTCGGAGTGAAGAGGAGTTCTTCGCCGTACATGAGGAGGACGCCGGCTTTTTTTGTGGCGGCGATCATTTCCTCGCCTTCGGCGATGGTCATGGCGAGTGGCTTTTCGCAGATGACGTGCTTGCCGACGGCGGCGGCGTCTTTGGTCATCTGGCAATGGAGGCTGTTGGGGGCGCAGATGCTGATGACTTCGATGGCGGGATCTTTGAGCATTTCGCGGTAGTCGGTGTAGGCGCGCGGGATGTTGAAGCGCTTGGCGAAATGTTCGGCGTTGCCGGGAGTGGGGGAGGCGACGGCGACGAGTTCGGCTTCGTGGGGCATGATCTGGAGCGAGGTGGCATGGATGTCGGCTTGGAATTGGGAGCCGATGATGCCGATTTTTACTTTTTCGTTTGTGGCCATTGCGTGTGGGTCCTTGATTCAGGATTAGGAAAGAAAAACGGGGACGCGAAAACTCTATCGATCTTGCGGACATGGGGCGCAGGAGTCCTGCGCCCCTACATGTTCGTGATCGTGCTGGCTACTTGGGGGTTGGGTCGTCGCAGCCGACGAATTCCTGGAGGTAGCGGTTGCCTTTGTATTCCATTTCGTCGTGGATGCCGATGCTGGAGGTGTAGTAGCCGAGCACGGTGAGGTGCTTGAGCTCTTTGTAGAAGCGAACCTCGGGGATGTCGGTCATGTGATCGTTGTCGGAGAGCACGGTAAGAACGGCGACGCGATCTTCGGGGCTGCCGTCGACGAAAGATTTGCCGGTGTAGTGCTGGCTCATCGAATCGATGAGGCGGAGGCCTTCGCGCCAGAGTTCCTTCTGGACCGCATCACCGCCATCGCCAACGCGCTGTTCGATGAAGTCGACGACCTTGGCGTCTTTGGCGCCACCGGAGTGGCTGTCTTTCGGGATGATGGTCTCGGAGAGCTCGTCGACGAGTTTGTGTTGGGCCGGCGTGAAGAAGCGGGTGGTTGGTTTTGACGCGACCTCGGCACCGGGCTTGCCGGCTTTTTTGGCGGGCGAGTCTTGTGCGGCGGGCGAGTCTTGCACTCCCGTGATGGCGACGGCTGGGAGCGGGAGCAACGAGACGCCAAGCGCGGTCGCGGAAGTCTTGAGCCAGGCGCGGCGATCTTGCCGGAAGTCGATTGGTTCTTTTTTCAGATCGGGTTTCGAATCGTTGTTCGAATCGTCGGAGATGTTCGACATGGCGGCTCCTAGATGTTCCCTTTCTTCATTTCTTCGTTGAGGTAATCCATCGAGCGCCAGCAGAAAGCCATGATGGACCAGGTCGGATTCTGGCAACTGGCGTTGACGAAAGCGCTGCCGTCAACGACGAAGAGATTTTTGACGTCGTGGGTTTGTTCGAACTGGTTGAGGACGGATTTTTTCGGATCGTCGCCCATACGAGCGGTGCCGAGTTCGTGGATAGACCAGCCTTCGGTGGTGATGCGCTTGCTGACGTGCAGGTCTGTGAAGCCAGCGTCTTCGAACATTTCCTGGGCGGTCACGGCCATGTCTTTCGCCATGGCGTGCTCGTTTTCGCCGAATTTGTAGTGGAAGCGAAGCGCGGGGATGCCCCATTTGTCTTTTACGATAGGGTCCAGGTCTACATAATTTTCGTAGCGCGCGAGAACTTCGCCGAACGCGCCCATGCCGACGAAAGCGCCCGCGTTATTGCGGACTTCCTCTTTGTAGCTGGCGCCGAAGCCGTGGGTATCGGTGCCCTCCGGGAACATCGTCCAGCCGCCGCCGCCTTCGAAGCCATAGCCGCGGATGAAGTTGGGGTTTTTCTCTTTGAGGTTGCGGAAGCGGGCGAGGTAGAAACCGCCGGGACGGCCGTCGTCGAGCGTCGGAGTCTTGCCAACGAGGTTTTTGGCGCGACCTGAGACGCCGGGTCCCATGATGTGTTCGCAGAAATTGTGGCCGACGTGACCGCTGGAGTTGGCGATGCCGTTGGGATGGCGCTGCGATTTCGAAAGGAGCAGGAGGCGAGCGGACTCGAGCGTCGAAGCGGCGACGATGACGACTTTTGCTTTGACGTGGTAGTCCTTCAACGTTTCGTTGTCCACGAAGTGAGCGCCGGTGGCTTTGCCGGTTTCGGGATCGGTGGTGATTTCGCGGACGACGGCGTTGGTGCGAATGGTGAGGTTGCCGGTGTCGGCGGCGGGATAGATGAGGCCGGTCGGTGAATCGAACGCGGCGTGAATGTCGCAACCGCCTTTGCGCTCGCAAGCGCCGCGGCTGAAGCAGCGGCTGCGATATTTATTGTGCTTGAGGCCGTCGGTGGTGACGCCGGCGCGGTATTGCGTCAGCGTGCGGCCGGCTTTTTTGAGGCTTTGCTGGAGCGTGACTTCGGAACAGTTCAGTTTGGTGGGGCGCTGGAAAATGCTGTCGGGCAGCCACTCGAGATTTTCCTTTACGCCGGTGACGCCGAGATAGAGGTCAACTTTGTCGTAGTAGGGGGACATGTCGCTGTAGCTGACCGGCCAGTTTTCGCCGAAGCCATCGCGATCATGGGCTTTGAAGTCGTAATCGGAGAGGCGAAGGGAGAGGCGGCCCCAGATGTTGGTCTTGCCGCCGAGACAGCGTGCGCGGACCCAGGCATAGTTTGTGCCGGTGTAGGGGTTGTCGCGCTCGTCGACGCAGATATTTTTTGTGTAGTCGGTGCTGCCGATGTAGCTCTTGAGATGTTTGTCGTGCTCGAAACCGGGACCGTAGGGCGGACGTCGAATAGTGTACTCGTTGAAACTGAGCGAATGGTTTTCGGGCGGAAGAAAGCCGCGGTACTTGTTTTCGTAGGGCCACTCCATCGAGCGCAATTCTTTTTCGATGGGGAGCTTTTTCCCGGCTTCGAGGAGCAGGACCTTGGCGCCGTGGGATGTCAGCACATGGCAGGCCATGCCGCCCGCGGCACCCGAACCGATTACGACTGCATCATACGTTTTTGTGAGATCGACTTCGGAGTCCGCCATTGCTGGAGCCTCTTTCTCTGCTGGGCCGCTGATGACCAACGCATATGAGACGCGTTGGATACGTCAGAGGATAGCGCGCATTGTTTTCGATTTAAATCGATTAGCTAAGACGGATAAATGGCGCCACGGCATTCAACAATGGAGCGGGGGTTTTGTCCAGTGGAACGTCGGACACGATATAAATTTTGAGTAGTAGGGTGGCGGTTCGTACAAGTGGCAAGACGCAATTGGAAACGTTTCTGGTAGCAAGCGGGCGAGAAAGACGCAAGGGCAAGTGGGACTGAAGTATCCAGGATGGGCGTTCGGGGCAATGTTTTTGGTCGTGGGCGCGGTGTTGTGTTTTTCGGCCGCGACGCGCGGTCAGCAAACAACGGAGCGGACGGACGGCTCGGATGAAGGAGCCGCCGGGCCGCAAGCTGCGGCGGCCGGCTCGTATCAAGAGCGCGGTTACGTCGGTGACGGTGCGTGCAAGGCTTGCCATCGGAGTGAGTTCGAAAGTTATTTGACGACGCGGCATCATCTGGATTCCGCGCTTCCTTCGGCTGAGACGATCCACGGACATTTCGAACTAGGGCGCGACACGATGGCGTCGCTCGATCCGGGTGTGTCGTTTCGAATGACGACGAAGGATGGAGCGTTTTACGAGACTGGGTTTGAGGGGGCGCCGGGGCATCAGAAGGCGCACACCGAGAAGATGGACATCGTCATCGGCTCGGGGAAAAAAGGCCAGAGTTTCCTATATTGGCGCGGCGACGAACTTTTCGAATTGCCGGTTTCGTATTGGACTGCGTTGGACCGCTGGGTGAATAGCCCAGGCTATGTCGATGGGACAGCAGATTTTGGACGAGTGATTACGCCGCGATGCATGGAGTGCCATGCGACATTTATTCAGGAGTTGGGCGGCGGCGGTGCGAAGGCGGGGTTCCATTACGCGAAGGAGAGCTTAGCGACTGGCATTTCTTGTGAGCGGTGCCATGGGGCTGGTGCCGAACATGTGCGGACGCATTCGGTGACGGTTGGGGCATCCACGGCTTCAGGAAGCCCAACGGGTGAAACGAGTAGCGCGGCTGTTTCAGCCAAGATGGCGCCTGTCGGATTCGAACGCGATCGCCAGGTTGAGATCTGCGCGCAATGCCACGGCGGCATTGGGCAGAATCTGACTCCGGCGTTTTCATTCACGCCTGGGAAACCGCTGGCGCCGCATATCAGCCTGGAAGCGAACCCCCTGGCGCGCGTGGATGTGCATGGGAATCAGGTGGCGCTGCTGGAAAAGAGCCGGTGTTTTCAGTCGTCGTCGAACATGACATGTTCGACGTGCCACAACTTGCATGAGCCGGAGCACGAGGCGGCATCATATTCAGATAAATGCCTGACGTGTCACCAAGCGTCGGCGTGCCCGAAGTTTTCGAAGATGCCGGCGCCCGCGGTGACGAACTGCGTGGATTGTCATATGCCGCTTCAGGAGTCGAATACGCTTCGGGTCGATCTGGAAGATCAGCAGGTTCCGATCGAGGTTCGAAACCATTGGATCCGGGTCTATCCTTCGCAGGCGTCGCCGCATCAGAACTCAGAACGGTAAGTTCGTTCGTTTCTTCACATTTCAGGATCTATGGCTCGAATTCCCTTTCGAATAGCGCCGATGCTGGCCACGCTGGTGGATACTCCATTCAACAAGCCGAATTGGGTTTATGAGGAGAAGTACGACGGCGTACGGATGCTGGCGTACAAAGAAGGGTCGAAGGTTTCGCTGATTTCGCGGAATGCGATTGATCGGACGGGGCGCTATCCAAAGATTGCAGAAGCGATTGCGAAGCTGAAGCCCGCGACGCTCGCGTTGGATGGCGAGATCGTGGTTTTCGACGATGATAAGGTTTCGCGGTTTCAGTTTTTGCAGAAGAGCGCGGGGCAGCCGACGTTTGCCGTGTTTGATTGCATCTATCGTGATGGAAAGGATTTGCGGAAGGCTCCATTATCGGAGCGGCGAACCGCGCTTGAGGGGGCGGTGAAGCCGTCGGCGAGTCTGATTCTTTCGGCGCGGTTGGATGCGGATGGGATTGCAGCGTTTGAAATCGCGAAGAAGAAAGGATTTGAAGGACTGATCGCGAAAGATCTCGCGTCGAAGTATGTATCGGGACGGTCGCCGGCGTGGTTAAAGGTCAAGGTTCGAAAGGAAGACGAGTTTGTAATCGGTGGATTTACGGCGCCGAGCGGAGCGCGGCATCATTTTGGTGCTTTGTTGCTGGGCGTGTATTCGCGGGGGAAGCTGGAGTACGTAGGGAAAGTGGGGACGGGGTTTGACGAGGAAACTCTGAAGTCGCTGTATAAGAAGTTCAGCCCGTTGAAGCGAGCCGGTTCGCCATTTGCATCTGTCGTTCGAGAGAAAGAAGCTACGTTCATTGCGCCGAAACTGGTGGCGCAGATTGGATACACCGAATGGACTGGCGGCGGGAAACTGCGTCATCCGACCTACCTGGGTCTACGCGATGATAAAGAAGCGAAAGACGTGAAGCGGCAGGAGAAACGCTGATGGCTACACGTTCGAAGGGCAATTCTTCGAGTTCGAAATCCGTTTTGTCGAAAAAGAGCAAAGCGACAAAGACTCAGCCGAGAACGACCGGGACCGCGCCAGCTGCGCAGGTTTCGAATCCGAACAAAGCGTTTTGGCCCGAAGAAGGGTACACGAAAGGAAATCTCGCGGACTTTTATCGTGAGGTATTCCCTCTTTTGAAGCCGTTTGTTGAAGATCGGATTTTGACACTGGAGCGATGTCCGGACGGAATGAGCGGTAACTGCTTTTATCAGAAAGAAAAACCGGACAGCATGCCAGCTGGAACGCCGACGAAGCGGCTTTCGAATGCGAGCGGCTCTCGAAAATCGACAAACTATGTCGTTGGTGGGTTGATCGAGACGCAGATCGCGATGGTGAACCTTGGGTGCATTCCGGTGCATGTGACCGGGAGCCGCGCGAGCAATTTTCCAAAACCGGATTGGATCTGTTTCGATCTCGACCCGGGGACTGGCAAATTCAGCGATGCGGCAAACGCAGGGCTGATTGTGAAGGAAGCGCTTGAGGCGCTAGAGCTCGAGTCGTTTCCGAAGACTTCGGGCAGTCGCGGGCTGCATGTGTTTGTGCCGATTAAAGTTGGTCCATCATCGGACGATGTTTTGCTGTTTGCCGAGAAGCTGGTGTCGCGGCTGGCGGCGGCGCATCCGAAAGAGTTGACGGTGGAACATGCGATTGCCGATCGAGGCGATCGCGTGTATCTCGATCCGTTTCGAAATGGCGCGGTGCAAACCGTCGTGACGCCGTATTCGGTGAGGCGCAGGCCGCATGCTCCATTTTCGATGCCACTGGCTTGGGACGAAGTGAAACCTTCGCTCGATCCGGCGACTTTTAATCTTGGAAACTTTCGCGAGCGATTGAAGCGAAAGGATCCGTGGGCGGATTTCTTCAAGAGCCGGCAGAATTTTGCGGCGGCATCGAAGAGATTGAAATAAGCAGCGAGGAAAAAGACATGACGCTAGCGAAATATAAGGAAAAGAGAAATTTCAAAGTCACGCCGGAGCCTTCGGGAGATGCGGCGGCGAAGAAGGCTGCGCATCCGAGTCTCTTGTATGTCATTCAGAAGCATCGGGCGACGCAACTGCATTATGACTTTCGGCTGGAGTTCGAAGGCGTGCTGCTTTCGTGGGCGGTGCCGAAGGGGCCGTCGCTCGATCCGAGCACGAAGCGGCTGGCGATGCAGGTCGAGGATCATCCGGCGGATTACAGCGGATTCGAGGGCGTGATTCCGGAGGGCGAGTACGGCGGCGGGACGGTAATGGTGTGGGACACGGGAACCTGGACGCCGGAGAGCGCGGACATTGCAGAGGCGTTGAAGAAGGGCGATTTAAAATTTCAGCTGCACGGAAAGAAGCTGCGCGGGTCGTGGGTGCTGGTTCGAACGCGTGGATTCGGGAGTTCGTCCGGGAAGTCGTGGCTGCTGATCAAGCATCGCGATGAGTTTGCGTCGAGCGAAGATATTGTGGCGACGGAACCGAAATCGGCGGTGAGCAATCGCTTGCTGGCGGATATTGCGCGCGACGCGGGTGGTGATGTCGAGAAGGCGGCGACCGGCGATCCGAAAGCGCAAACGAACGCGGAAGCGAAGAAATCTCCGGCCAAGAAGGCAAGTTCGAAGAAGACCGCGAGTGGTGGACCGTCAAAGAAACAGCGCCGACCTTAGCAATCGCTGCTGCGATCGCTCAGAAAACTTTGTGATAGTGAACGTCGATGCCGTAGCCACCGTTTTCGTCGCGCAGTACGGACACGCTGACCTTTTTGTTGACCTGATATTGAATCTGGACACTTTGGTTCTGCGCGTTCGTGACGTCGGTGCTGAAGGTGAGCAGGATGTTGCCCGATACACGCTGCTGAATGGCCACCTGCGAGCCCGGATTCGAATTGCTGCCCGCGAGCGGATTCAAGGTCAGCTGCGAGATGCCGGTGAGTTTCTGGACCTGCGAAGCGACTTGGCCGCCTGCCTGACTGGCGACAGCGGATTCCGCGGTGGCGGAACTTGAAGTACTTCCGTTTGAGGCAGACTCCGCGGTTGTCTGGCCGAATGCCAACAGATTAATGATGTCACCCGTCGGCAAAGCCGGATCGGATGTGTATGTCGTTTTGAGCTGATCCACCGGGCCGGTGATGCTCGCAGTGATGTTGTAGCTCTCGATGGTCGTCTTCACTTGAAGATTTACGACCGGGTCGGTGCGAACGGGATTCGAAAACGAAATCGTGCCAGTTTGAATTTCAAATCTCTTCCCAAGAGTGAAAACTTCGCCGTTGGTGAGCAAGATTCTGCCGAGCAATACGGGATTGGCGGCGGTGCCTTGCGCGGTCAGACTGGCGGAACCCGCAATGCTGACCTGGCTGCTGGCTAGATTGAGATTTTGCGAAGACTGAATGGCGATGTTGAGCTTGATGTTGTTGGCGATGGCCGATGGATCGCTGACGGTTTCGTCGCCCGAGAAATTCGCCATAATTTCGGAAAGATCGGAACCCTGCGTGAACCCGAGCTTATCGACGACGACGCGGCCGGTGAGCAGCGAGCTGTCGGTCGAGCCGTTCCATGCGAGATCGGCGTTCATCACGGTGCGAACGCCGCTTTCACGGATGCGCACGGAATTTGCCTGCATCGCCAAATTGAAGCTGGGGGTTTTGCCGTAGCTCGCTGTGCCAGTGACATTTATGGTGCCGCCGCCTGCGTTTGCGGTGAGCTTCGTGATGTCCACGCGATTTCCGGAGATCGCGATGTCGCCGTTCATCGATTCGATTCCGACCGGAAGGCTATCGGACGAGAAAACGGCGTTTTCGACGTGCACTTGGCCGTCGATCACCGGTTGCGCCATCGGTCCTTGCGCTTTCATTTGCACTTTGACCATGCCGGAGGAGTGGCCGCCGTCGGTCCACGGCTGCAAGATGTTGAGATTGACGCTGCCGTCGGCGGCGAGATTCATTGCGCCTCCGCCTTGCACTGGAATGGTGCCGTTGAGGCGGATGTCGGTGTCTTGGCCTTTTAGCTCGGCGCTTTCGAGTGTTACGACGCCGGATTGATAGTTGATTCGAATGGGCGAGGCGTTGGCGAGTCTGAGGGCTTGCGCCTGAACCTGGAGAGTTGGAATTTCGACGCGCGCTTGCAGTTGCGCGGGGGCTTGCAGCGGACCTTGCAGAGTGCCGTGGATTTCGAGCTCACCGTCGGCGCCGTGCTGCGAGTTCGGGACGAAACGCGCGAGTAAGGCGCCGATCGGGACCTTGCCGGTGTCGAGCGTGATGTTCGCGGGATAGCCTGGCGTCAGTTCGACGGTGCCTTTCGCCTGAATTGAAGTTTGCTCGACGTTCGAATTCACATGAAATTCGGTGTGCTTCCCTTTCGCGTCGAGTTGGGCATCGATTTGATGGAATGTTTCGCCGCGTGTTTCGAGCTCGGGGATTTGGAGATGTGCGGTCAGATTCGGATTGTCGATCGTACCGTTGCCGGAAATGTTTGCTGTTAGTTTTCCGTTGACGGGGCCTGTTGCGCGTTGCAGTGATTGCACCTTCTCTAGGACGAGACCGTCGGTGTTTACGGAGATTTCGTAGTGCTTCGCTGTCGGTTGATATGCGAGCTTGGCGGTCATGGAGCCGGCGGCGGCGCGGACTTCGCCGTCGAGATGGATTGTTTCCCGGTCGGCGTTGATGTTCATCGCGGCTAGGCTCAGCGGCTCGTTGTAGACGACGGCCTTGGCGAGCTCGATGTGACCTTTTGCTTGCGGCTGGTTTTGCGTTCCGCTGGCGGATAGTTCGCCGCTCAGAAGTCCTTCGACCGGATAATTTGTTTGAGCAAGCTTCTCCAGATCGGCGGCGGAGATTTGTTCGATGCGCGCGTGGGCGGTGAACAGAGCGTTGGGATCGGGCGACCAGTTGATGAGGCGCGTCTTTGCGTCGAACGTCATGCGGCCTTGCAAGGCGTTGACGAGCGCTCCGTCGCTGATCGCGACGGAGCGCGAATCGACCGCAATGTGAGCGCGCACGGATTTCCACTGCGTCTGCGAGAACGCTGCGTTTGTGAGCGAGAGTTGTCCGTCGAAATGGGGATCGGCGATGGCGGCGGAAATTTTGCCGTTGAGATCGGCTGCGCCGTGCACGTCGAAGGCTGCGATTTGGCTTGAAGTGTCGGATGGTGCGGCGACCGAAGCGAGTTCGCCTAGTTCGTGCAAATCGCGCGTTGTCAGGCGAACTTGCAGCGCCGAGTCTTTGCTCACGACGCCGCTCAGGGTGAGTTCAGTGTTGCCGGTGCGAAGCGCGGATTGTTGGAACGACGTGCGATTGCGGGCGGCGTCGTAATCGACGACGACGTTGCCATCGATAGGAATCGCGTTGGCCGGCGGGTTTGGAGTGGAATGAAGAAGAACGCGCGCGTGCGCGATCGCGTTGCTTGCGGAGCCTTTCCAATCCGCCGTCACGTCCAGGTCCGCGATCGAGGCTACGCGCGGCGTCCGCGTCTTGCTTGTGCCTGCCACGCGAATCGCGTCGTCGACCGACGCGCCGCGGAGTGTGAACCGAACTCTCCCGGCGTTGTTGACGAGGTCGATCACGTTTGCGTCGGACATGAAACGCCCCCCGAAGATCTCTGCGCGCGTGTCGTCGATGTGAAGCTGACCATCCCTGAGCTGATACGTGCCGTGGAGCGCGCGAATCGCGACTTTCGACTGGCCGGAAGGCACCCTCATCGAGGTGGTTTCGATCGTGCCGTCGGCAAATGTGCGCTGCGGCCAGTCGGTACCGGCTGAAGTGCGATAGGTCGCTTTGCCTTGCAGCGCGAAATCACCCGTCGGAAGGGCGGCGTCTTTCATAATCCACGCGAGGTCTTCGCCGGAAACTAGCAACTGATATTGGCCGGCGAATTCGGGATTCGCGTAGTTCGCGAGTTCACCGCGGATTACGATTTTCGAATGCATCATCTCGACGTCGAGACTTTCGATCGTGCACTTCTTCGCATCGGCGTTGAAATGCAGCTCAGCTCGATGTTCGAACGTGCGGGTCTGCGCAGTCTGAATGCGTCCGGCGTCGTAGGCCACCAATCCTTTATAAGCGTTGCTCAGGTGATCGAAGTCGATCTGCGTTCGAAAGCCTTCGAGCGCTGCCGACACGGGAGTCTGTTTGTCGTCGTATTGGAGGAGACCGTTGTTGATCGTCAGATGTTCGACCTGAACGGCCATCGTCGAAGTCGAAGATTGCTGCGATGCCGGAGGCGTGGGGAGATTATTGTGACCGCCGGAGTCGGTCGTCACAAAGATGACGGGGTGATCGATCGTGACGCTATTAATCTGTAGTTGATGATGGAGCAGCGGCCAAACCTGGAGGCTGACTTGAAGTCGATCGGTTGTGAGTAGAGGAGTTTTGTCGGCGGCGCTGGGATTGACGGCGGAGATTCCGAACAGTTCAATTGAGAGCGGATGCAAATTGACGTCGAGGCTTTGCACGCGAACCTTCGCGCCAATGCTCTCTTCGACACTCTGAATGGCTTTTCCCAGGGCATACGTCTGAAACGACTTCGAATGGAGCACGGCCGCCGCCGAAATAAAAATGACGATCACGACGACTGGAATCGCAATCCCGATCCACCATAAAACTCGATGCTTGCTCATTGCCCCGCCTCAATCACAGTCATTCCTTTAGATGCTCAGAACGATTGCCCAAGCGTTACGAAGTATTGCGTCGCCTTCACGCCGGGGACGGGGTTCAGGTTGCGACCGATGTCGACACGAATCGGGCCAACCTTCGTGAAATAGCGAAAACCGAAACCGATGTTGTTCGTGTAGTTGCTGGTGAATTGACTCGCGCTGATGGCGCTGAAGACGTTTCCGCCATCGTAGAAAACCACGCCGCCGAGATTGTCGATGAGCTTGATCGGAAAGCGTGCTTCGGAATTGATGACGGCGAGCATGCGGCCGCCGTCGGGGACGCTGATCAGCGTGCAAGTCGACGTGTCGTTGGGATTCGAACAGACAGGCACGGGGCGCTGCGGTCCGGCGCCGTTGATCGGGAAGCCACGCAGCGAATCGGCGCCGCCAGTGAAGAATCGCTCGCTCAACGGCACATAACCTTGATCGCCGAACCCAGCAGCGAGCCCGAGCCGAAACTGATTGGCCCAAGTCAGCCAGGATTTCACCGGGCGATAGAACGATGTTTGTCCGAGAAAACGCACGAAGCTGCTGCTCGAACCGAACGCTGTGGGCGTCACGCCAAAATTGAAAGTCTGATACCAACCACGATGCGCGTCGAGCGGATTGTCGCGGGTGTCGCGGATGTACTGGGTGTAGATCGTCGAAAGCTTGACGCGTTGATCCTGCGGAAGGACGAGCTCGGGGATGAGGATGTTGCTGAGATCGGTGCGTGCGTAGCTGTAGCCCGCGACTAGCTTCTGCGTGCGCTTTTTATCGAGCTGGCGTTCGATCTGAAACGAAGCTTGCTGAAGCAATGCCGTGTAGATCGGATTCTCTGTGGTGCGCTCTGTCGAAATCGAGAAGAGCGAGGACCACGCTGAACCGTGGAGATATGGGTCGGCGTAGGTGAGCCCCAATCTTTGATCGAGACGCGATGCGACCACACTGAGCGTCGCGGTTTCAGCTCTTCCGCGGATATTGTGGCGGGTGTATTGGAAGCTGCCACGCGGGCCAATGAAACTTTTTTGACTGACACTGAATTTATTTCCCAGACTGACTGGCGGAAGACCTGGGACCACAACTGAACCGACCGGAATGTTCCCGTTTCGGGGAATGATTTCGAGACCGGCGCCAAGATCCATGGTATTGCGGCGAGACTCGTGAAGGCGAATCACGACAATCTGCTGGCCTTCGTCGTCGGTAGTCGCACTCACGGGTGCAACGCTGGCCCAATCAAAAACGCCGATGCTGTAGAGGTCGCTCTCGGACTTCAGCAATTTCTCCTGGCTCAGGGCGTCGCCGGATACGACGTTTTTGTCCGTGATCGACCGAATAAACTTCGGTTTGGTGTGTTCGTCGCCCAACAACAGAATTTCGCCAATTTTTTCGACGCGGCCCTCATCAAGTTTGAAAACAACGTCAACCAGGTTGGTGTCGCCATCCACAGCGGTGACTTTGGATTCGAACTGAACGTTCGGGTAGCCGTGGTTCAAGTACCACGCCAGAATCTGGTTGCGATCACCTTCGAGCAGATGTGGAGAGAACGGTTTCCCGGACGCTAGTTGAAGGTCGGTCTTCTTCCCTTTCAACTGCGTCGGTTCATTCGAAGGATCGACGATCGCAACACTATGAACTTTCGCTTGAGCGCCTTCTTCGATTTGAAAGGCAACGTCGATGTCCGGTTCGTGGTCGGTGACGACTGGATTGATGGTCGCCTTCGCGAACCCGGCGTTGCGATACATCGTCGTGAGTGAAGCCGCACTCCTCTTGAGCAGATCCTGGCTGTATTTTCCGCGGTTGAGAATTAGTTTCGCCTGGCGGATCGCGATGTGCGATTGCAACTGCTCCGTCGTGAAATATTTGTTCCCAGAGAAACTGATTCCCGTTACTTTGTGCTTCGCGCCCTTGTCCACGTTGTAGACGATGTTGACGTGATCAGCTTCCTTGGTCACATCGGAGCGCACTTCGACGTCAAAAAAGCTCTTTCCCTGGAAATACGAGACGAGATTGCGCTGCCCTTCGTCGATCAGGTCCTGATCCACCGAGTTTTCCTGATACATCGGGATCAGCTTTTCGAGCGTCTTTCGCCAGATTCGCGCGCCTTCCACCTTGATGGCGACCGTCGGGCCGGGATCAATCGTAAGCGCCAGGTTCACGCGATTCGTTTCGGAATCGTACGTTGGATTCATGCGGACATTCGGAGCAAGACGCCCGATCTTTCGAAAATGAGCGCGCAAACGGTCGAGCGATTTGTCGATGCGCGCCCGCGAATACGTCACGCCGGGTTTCAACGAGCTAAAACTGATTTTTGACGAAAGCGTGGTCAGCGTGTGCTGGATGTCCGCCGCCTCTTGCGGCGTCACGCCCTCGATATTCACTTCGCCGACTTTGGCACGTGAGTGCATGTCGCAGTCGAACGCGATATTCACCAGATGGTGTGCATCGTCGACTTTTATGGAACTCGATACCGCTGCCGCAAAAAATCCCTGGGTCGCGAAATATTTCTGAAGCGCGCCTTCCTTATCGGCAAGCTCATCTTTCACAAATGGCCCGTCGATCGGGATGTTCACGGCCTGGAGCATCTGTGTATACGATGCGGCCTTACCAGCACCCGGGAAGGTGATCAATCCAACTTTGTAAACGGGAGGAAGAAGGAACAGGACGCGCAATCCGTCGGGCGTGAATTGAATGCTAACTTGGACTGTCTTGAATCTTCCGGTCTCGCGCAAAGCCGCGACACTCGCCTTGATGGCGTCCATGGAAAACGGCTTACCTTGTTCCTGTTGAATCAGGCCGCGCAGCCGATTGATATTCTCCGAAGGTTGCACGGCGATTTCGACCTTGTTTACCGTGCGGCCCTGGAAGGCGGCGTTCGGATCGACCTCAGCCGTCTTTTGATCCTGCGCAAGCACGAGCATTGGGACACACAGGCAGAGCGTCAGAAGAAAAATGATCCCGATGAGGGGCCATGGCCGTCCATTCATGCGCTCGTTCCCGCAGCCTTTAGCTCTCGCCACGCAGTGTCGGTTTCCGCACCAATCAACAGGACCAGGTTTGCGAGATAGATCCACAGCATGAGCACGATGAAACCCGCCAACGCTCCATATAAGGTTGGCATGTTCGACCCGTGCGCCAGGTAAATCTCAAACACCGTAGTCGCAACGATGAAAGACAACGCAACCAGCAAAGTACCTGGGGTCATCCATCTCCACGGGTGCTTCACATCAGGCAAGAAGTGATTGATCAGATTGATTCCGAGACACATCACCACGAGAGTCGCAACCCATCGTATGAATCTCCACTGCATCTGAAAGAAGACAAAGAATCGGAGATCGTGCGACACGGTCGTTGCCATCAGGTGCCCAAGATTCCATAGCCCGAAGCACACCAGCAGGAAAAGAGCGGCAACTATGGTCGCCAAAATCGCGACGAATCGTTTCTTGACATAGCTGCGATTATCGCGAGTGCCATAGGCTATCGAAAGCGCTTCCATCAGACTCATGAAGCCTGACGATGCGCTCCAAATCGTCACCAGCAATCCGAAGGAAAAAAATCCGGCGTAGCCGTGTGAAAGCTGAATCATCACACTCAAAACCATATTCCGCGCTTGCCAGGGAAAATATGCCGTCACCCACTTTGCGAAAGAATCCCACCCGCTGGTGGTCGGAATCCACCCGAGAAAGGATGCGAGCACCAGAAAGAACGGGAATAGGGACAAGATAAAATAGAAAGATACTTGAGCGGCCAGGTTCGTACAGTCATCCGAATTCAGGCGTTTCCACACTCGAGTTATGAGATTCAAGCCGGGCCCCCAGCGACGTATCAAGCTCAAAAAAGCCAGCCGCTGATATCGTAGTTGGAACGCTAACTGCAGGGTCCGGGCGGACCTATCCCATGAACCATGTAACGAATTGGAGGAATGACGGTATGGAGTCGTTCCAGCGCAACGCCCTGAAACTAGGCGAGATGTAGTGCTGCGTGAGCTGCTTTCTCGGCGTTGTTTCGAACCCACCAAACGAACCCGTTAATCGTGCATTTAGAAATTTGCTCGTATTTTCGAATCCACCCGAAAGGATTCAATGCCACGAGCATCTTTGAGATTTCTAACTTGCGCGGTACGTTGTATCGCTGTAGTAGCGTTCTCCCTTTCGGCGAGCGCTCTCGCGAATGCTCAGAGCGTCTCCGCGAGTCTTCCAGACGCGCCGATCGCCACCGCCGAGGCACAGCAAACCTCGGCTGCATCCATCGACGACATCGACATCTCGTGGAAGAAACTCCCGCGTCGTATCCTCAAAGATCAGAAAGACATCTGGCTCTTTCCGACTCAGATCGCACGCGGGCGCTACTGGATACCGACTCTCGCCGTCGTGGGGGGAACGGCCGGTCTCATCGTCGCCGATCCGAAAATCGCGCCGTACTTTCGGAAGCATGCCGGCAATCTCGATGATCTAAATGACGGCTTCGACGGCACGATCACTTCGGCCGAGACTGCACTCGTCCCTCTATCGCTCCTGGCCGCGGGTTATATCCGTCACGATGCGTATCAGGTGAACACGAGCCTGCTCGCGGGTGAGGCGTTCGTAGACAGCGAGATCGTCGATGTCGCTCTGAAAGCAATCACGCAACGGAAGCGCCCGATCGGTATTCCGCCGAGCGGCCCCTTCAACGACACATTTTTCAACAATGGAAAGTCGCGCTTGACGGATGGTAGCTTTCCGTCAGGCCATGCGATCGGCGCCTTTTCGATAGCCACCGTCGTTGCGAATCGATATCACCATCACCGCTGGGTGCCCATCGCCGCCTATGGGCTCGCGACGGCAATCAGCCTCTCTCGCGTGAGCACCAGCGCTCACTTCCCTTCCGACGTCTTCCTCGGTGCAGTGCTCGGCTACGCCATCGCCAAATTCCAAGTCCTCCAACACTGAAGCGTGCTTGCTCGGCGGGGCTCGTCTCCGCCCCGGTGCCGCGGCAATGGCGTGCGCCATTTCGATGCCGCAGATTCCTTGCATCACCCTTTCTCCGCTGCGCATCAAGGATAAGCAGTCGACATTTTCAAATGTTCGGCTCGAGCAAGAGAAAGAGGGTGACATATGCCAATTCCGACTCTTCGACAGGCGCTCCAAACCGCGAGCGACCAGCACCGCGCTTTAGGTCATTTCAATTTTTCGGAACTCGTTGTGTTCAAAGCGGTTGCCGATACCGCTCGCGAACTGGATGTCCCCGTCGTCGTGGGAGTTTCCGAGGGTGAACGCGAGTTCATCGGCGTCCACGAGGCGGCCGCGCTGGTCAAAACTCTCCGCGAGGATCTCGGCCAGCCGATCTATCTCAACGCCGACCACACGCATTCGCTCGAAAAATCCTTGGTAGCCGCGCGCGCGGGATTCGACTTGATCGTGTTCGACCTCTCAAAGCTCCCCTTCGAGGAGAACATCAAGCAAACAAAGCAGGCCGTCGAAGCGCTGAAATCGATCAAACCGGACATTCTGGTCGAAGCCGAAATCGGCTACATCGGATCGTCTTCGACGATCCATGATTCCAAACCGCAAGACATCGATCCGCTGACGACCCCAGAGCAGGCGAGGCAGTTTGTCGAAGAAACAAAGATCGATCTCTTCGCGCCTTCCGTCGGCACGATGCACGGAATGCTGAGATCCATGCTCACCGGCAAGGAGTCGAAGCATCTCGATCTCGAAAGGATTCGCCAGATCAAATCCGCCACGAACATTTTTTTGACGCTGCACGGCGGGTCGGGCACAGACAGGCAGGAACTTGCGGGCGGAGTGGAAGCCGGGCTGAACCTCATCCACATCAACACCGAGTTGCGAGTGGCGTGGCGCCGCGGCATCGAAAAGGCGCTGAAAGCACAGCCCGACGAGGTCACTCCTTACCGGTTGCTGCCGGAAGCTTATAAGAACGTAGTTGAAGTCGTGAAGCCGCTGCTGCAACTGGTCACGGTCCCGAATGCGGCGAAGTCCTCCACCGCAGCGGGGTAGGCCCGATTAGAAGCCTCGATACCTAGTACCGGATAGTTATGCTTTGCGCAAAATCTAAGTTCGCTTGCGGGGCGACGTACGTTGGACTCTCATAAACTTCAGCGCAGGAGATCCCATGCCACTCCAAAGCGCTGCGGCTACCGCCAAGCTCCCTAAAACAAAAACGTTCGAGCTCGACGGGCGCGCGTGGGTCACTGACGAAACGACGTTCCGTGTCCTGGAACAACATGCGTCTCTCGGCGCCGAGAAGACCAGCAACTGGTATTTCGCTTTTTGCTTAGGCGCCGGCACGATCATTCCCGCGCCACTCAACGAAGCCGAAACCGTCCCGTGTGCGGCGTCTTAAAGTAAGAAGCTATTAATCGCCATCGGCGTCAAACATGCTCCTCGCAGAGGCCGGTCGTTGAGCTTTTCTGCGACGGAGAACGGCGAGAGTGCCTCTATCTACATCACGGAATGCATCTGGCGTCGCCTCATTGCCCGCAACATCTTCCCCTGTCGAGCCCATGTATTGGTTTCCAGAAATAACGGGGTGGTTTCAGGAATGCGAGGCGCTGCACCTGTTTACGGCGGTTCGGCTTGTTCGCCCAGCTCGAATCCTCGAGATCGGAACCTTCTACGGCCGCAGCACAGCCACCATCTGCTCCGCGATTACTGCAAATCGCCATCCGGTCGACTTCATCAGTTGTGACCTCGATTTTCGCTCCGAGCCGGAATTCTGCCGCCTCTTCGGCGCAATTCATCAGTTCGCCGAGGTTCGCCCTCCAACGGAATGCAACGAAGCCTTCGCGCGCGGACTGTCTACTCTGGAATACGCGCGACTCCAGTTGGATCGATACGATCTCTCGCCATCCGTGCAGCTGCGAGCGGGTGACTTCCGCCAGGTATCGGGCACGTTCGACATGATTTTCGCCGACGTCCTCCACGACAAACGGGAAATCGAGGCCAACCTGCCTGGCATTCTCGACAAGCTGGAAGATGACGGCATCCTCGCCGTCCACGATATGACCGACGAAAACCTGAGCGTGATTCAACGAATCTCGGGCGATCTCCGCTTCATCAGTCAGTCGGCCTACCTCGGTCTCTTTCGCTTCGGATCGTGAGGAGTCGATCGGCCGCGCAACGTCCGTTGACGGTCATCGTCCGAAAACAAGAACCGTGAACTGCCCGGCCAAGTTTGCCGGTACGAACAAATTGTGGCTCTTCGTGTCGAGGCCCATCGTCTTGGAGCCGGGGTTGGTCGATACGGATTGAAGCAAACTGAATTTGTCGCTTTCGTCTTCGTGATAGATCGAAATGTTGCCGCCGCCGTTTGACATGAATACGAGGCCATTCGAAGGATCAAAGGCTGCGGCGTCTACGCGTTCGCCGATCGGAGCGGTCGTCACGATCTTACCTGTGTCGGCATCGAGTACGACCATGAGTTGGCCGCCTCTGCAGCCGGCGAACAAGCGGCGCGAGTTCGGATCGAAGGCCAGAGCGGTGGCCGTCTTGCCGGGAGCAAGAGGCCAACTGTGGAGTACCTTCAATGCGTTTGCATCGACGTGGACCGACTCCGCCTTTTCCTCGAGGTTGATATACACGTTGCCCTTCCCATCCGCTACCGCGAACTCGGGACCTCCACCCAAATCGACAGTGCCGATAACTTTTCCGTCGGCAGCATTGATGACCGACGCGCTGTCGCTATCTCCGTTCATCGCAAAGACGTGTTTCGTCGATGGCTCGTACATGATGGCATCAGGCTTTTTCCCTACCTTAACTTCCGAGATGGGCTTCAGCGATTTCAAGTCGAAGATGATTACGGAATCGGATTTCCCGGCGGTGATAAATCCGCGTCCAAACTCTCGGGCAACTGCGATGCCGTGGACGCCGGGTGTATTTGGAATCGTGGCGATGTATGCGAATGTGTCCGCATCGAGGACTTCGACTTGCGTTCCGTGACTCACGTACACGCGCCGGCCTTCCGCATCAACGAACACGTAATCCCAGCTCGTTCCGCCGGCAAGCGGAATTTTCTTGATGAGATGGTACGCGGGTTCGGCAACTACAACCGGCAGCAGTCCAAGAAATAGCATCGATGTTGCCAACGCAGACCAAATTCGTTTCATTCCGTCTCCGATCAAATCACTGCGCGAGAAGTATTGCGAACAGACTCCGCTAATGACAGCTATCGCTACCGGCATCCGTAAATGATTTGCCGGCCTCGGGAATAAACTTCCAATCGTAGCCGTTAGGCTTCAACGTCAGTTTCAGCACGCCGAACGTGGTCGTATCGCGCACCTCGCTCGTCGCTTCCGGAGCGCCGAACGGACGGTGATTTTTGCCGCCAGTTCCGACGACAAATTCGCGGATGCCTCTGGCACGATCTAATTTTCCATTTGGATCCTGCGGAGCGAACCGCTCGTAGTCATGATCGTGTCCACTAAGGATCACGTCCGCGTTCGCATCGTACAGCGCCTGATATAGAGGCCTTATTTCCGGGGCATCACCGTGCGCGCCGCCAGAACTGAAGAGCGGTTTATGAAAATAAGCAAGCGTGCAAGCCGCGGGATGCGCCGCAAGATCCGCGCGCAGCCATTTTTCTTCGCGACTCCCTTCGTTGCAGCCGCCAATTTCAGTGCATTCGCTGTTCATCGAGATGATGTGCCAGGCGCCGAGGTCGTAACTGTAGAAACCGTCTTTCGGATCGCCCGCTTCTTTGCCGAAGTATTCGAAGTAGAAGGTTGCGCCCTGTGAGTGGAACTCGTGATTCCCTGGCGCGGGCCGCGTACGGTTCTTCACTCGTCCCCAAGTCTGGTCGTAGCACTGGAAGTTTTCTTTCGTGCCGTCGGGATAAGCGAGATCGCCTATTGCCGCGACGACACCCTCATTTTCCTCGAGTATTTTCGCGGTGGCCTCAGCCCCGGCTAGATTTGTGC
Source organism: uncultured Acidobacteriota bacterium (assembly GCA_963785605.1). Classification (GTDB taxonomy): domain Bacteria; phylum Acidobacteriota; class Terriglobia; order Acidiferrales; family UBA7541; genus Acidiferrum. Next base: position 270,921 of record CAWAWE010000004.1, read on the forward strand.
AATCCGCGATGTCACCCGCTGCCAACAGCACAACTGGCGCCTGATTGGCTTTCGACAAATTTGACTTCTGCAAATCATGTCGGGCCCACGATCGAGCCGATGAGATCAACATGAACAGTGCGAAGAATCCTGTGACGATAGACGCCTCGGTTTAGGAAATGGAGAGTGTTCCTCATTTGTGTTCGAATGCCGGACTCCAACGGAAACCGACGGCAAACGTTGGCTGATAGTATTCGCGCTGAATCATGTACTGCGGGACTTCCCTGGTAAAAGCCGAAGACTTCATTGTTCAGGTTAAGCCCGTAAGCGATGAAGCTCAGTCCGTGCGAGAGTCGAACGCTGCCTTGAGCATCGACTTGCAGATGCGAGTAGAAATATTGATCGCCGAACGGTCCCTTCAATCCGCCCGGAGTCGGTGTAGAAGGCGTGCCGTCCTGAGTCGGCGTGCCATCCTGATACCCATACGCCGCGATATTGGCTTGGTTGTAGCTGAGTCCGACACGGATCGAAACGCGGCCACGATCGTACGTCGGGCTGATGTTCCACGTATTCGGAGCATTGCGAAGGAGCCGTGGATGATCGGAACGACCGGGTAAGCCACTTGCGCTTGAGTCGGTGTAGCCGTAATTCGCAGAAATGCCCAAGCTTGATAGAGCTCCCGGAAGGAATGTCAGATGTTGCAGATACGCCGCTTCGAAGCCGGCAATCCATGCGCTGCCCGCGTTGATTGGCTGCGTCGCGGTGAAAGTCCCTGGAGGGATGTTCGGCGCCGGCTGAAAATTGTTGAGCACAAATGTCTGGGTGACGATCGGGTCGGATAGTCTCTTGTAAAAAAATCCACCGGTGATCATTCCGAACGGATTGAGATAGTGTTCGACGAGAACGTCGAAATTGTCGGCAGTCTCCGGTTTCAGATTTGGATTTCCGAGCGTCAGCAGGTTTTTGAGATTTCCCGGACTCCCGGCGGTCGTATAGGTCAGCGCCTGTGCGATGTCTTGCGGATCGGGGCGTGATAGCCCGCGACCATAAACCAGGCGCAGGTTCGTGCTCGGCGTGAAGGCGTACCGAAGGGAAAGGCTGGGCAGCACTTTCACGTACGACCCGCTGAATTTGTCATCGTTAATGATCGGAGGGCTGACAGTTCCGTCGATCGTTCGATTTACGACATCAAGGTTCGTGCCCTCAATTCGTACGCCACCGACAAGGCGGACCCGATTCGTCAGATCGATCGTATCCATGACGTAACCTGCGGAAACCTTTTCGAGGTAACTGTAAGTTCGCGGGATCGACGCCGAACGAACTGTCGGCCGTGAAGTCGCCCAGGTTCGACATCAGAAAATCGCGTACGGTCTGATAGTTGACGTTGTAGCCGAGCTTGTAAGAACCACCGTAGTAGTTGCTGTTCGTAAATCCGTTCGGGAACTGATTCAGCAGGATGGAATCGTTCGCCGTGTAGTCGATGCTGTACGAATTGTCGTACTTGTGAGAGTTGCGGAATTTGCCGCCGACTTCGATCGTGGAAAGCTTGCCGAACAAGTGGTAGCGCCTCCCGTAAGCCGCAGTCGCCTGCAGGTTCACCTGCGCGCTCTGCCCGTGATCGATCTGGACGTCGCTCAACGCCATCGTTGAAGGATTGTAAGCTTCGGCGAAACACGATGAAGAAAATTGCGGGCGGTAGATGCTGCTCGTCGCAGCCGGGATCGAATTCGCAGGTGCTCGTCGCCAACGTGCTGGCGAAACTCGCAGTGCCCGGCAGCGCATTCTCGTCGTACGACCTTGCCGCCGAAACATCCCAAGCCAGCCACGAAGACGAAAACTCGTGCTTGCCTCCAACGAGGATGCTTCCGATGCCGATGTTTGGCCGGCGGTCTTGCGTATTAAAACTTGGTGTGCCGGTGCAAACTCCGGAGGAATCGCAGCCGTTCCCATCGAGAAGCCCGATGCCAGGCGTGTTATCCGTCAACGAATAAACCCAACGGTCGCCGTAGTTTTTGAAGTTCGAATACAGGAAGCGTGCGTAGATGTCCGATCCCTCGCCGAGTTTGTAGTCGGCGCTGCCCGCCGTACCCCAACGTGACCGGTAATAGCGATATTCACGAACATCGATCGCATCTTTCCATACCGCTGTCGAGCCTCCAGGTAAGCGTGGCGAGATCGGATTCCGGTTCGATGTCGTCGATGCCTCGGCCGGTCCAGTCGTAGGATCCGCCAACGAGAATTCCGAATCGCTTGCTCGATCCAAAGCGCTGGCCGATCGTGCCGGTCGACTCCACCTGACCGCGTCCGCCAAGAATTGGCATGTAACCGCCCATGCCGCTGAGCGCGACGGTGGGACGCTCGGTCGCGGTCTTCGTGACGAGGTTGATCGAGCCGCCGATACCATCGCCGTCCATGTTGGCCTGAAGCGTCTTGTTGATTTCCACCGATTCCACAAGATCGGCCGGAATCGCGTCGAACTTGATTTGTCGCACGCCGGATTCCGGCGAGGGCACGTTGATTCCGTCGATGGTTGTGTTGGTGAGCCGCGGCTCGGTTCCCCGAACCTGCACGTACTTCCCTTCGCCCTCGTCGCGTTCGAGCGTCACGCTCGGCAAGCGCCCCAGAGCGTCCGCCATATTTGCGTTCGGAAGGCTGCGGATCACGTCCGCGGGAAGAACCTGAACGATATTGTCGGCGCTTCGTTCACGATTGATCGCCTCCGCTTCGCCCGCGGCGCGTTCCGCCGTGACAAGAACCTGCGTATTGACGGATGACAGCTCCATCTTTGCATCTACGGCGATAGGTTGCCCTGCCGATACTTCCACTTCCTTCACCAGCGCAGCGAAGCCGACGTAAGTCACGTTGACGGTGTAATGTCCGACCGGAATGTTGTTGATGAAAAACCGCCCTTGTTCATCGGACACCGCGTGCGCGCCAACAGGCTCCAGTACGATCTCCGCGCCCTGCAGGATGGCCCCTTGGGAATCGGTGACCTTCCCCGAGAGCGCTCCCTTGTCCGACTGCGCGGGGGTCGAGACATTCAGGAGCAACGAGGCCAGAATGGCCACGGCTGCCAAAAGCCTGATCCTTCGAATCTTAAAATTCATCGGCGAATCCTTCTCTTGGGACGCGAAACGAGCGATTGAGCTGCAAGGAATCCGCGCACACTTTGCCCGCAACGCGCGACTAGGCGGTTAACCTGCCCACATCGAATGTTGAATTGAGGCTGAAATTCTTTCAGAAACGCGGCAGGGCGGATGACTAGAGGTTGTTTAGAGCAGGCAAAGTGACGAGGAATTCAGATCCGACACCAATTTTGCTAGCGGCTTGAATCGAGCCACCGTGAACGCCGGCGATCCACCGTGCGATCGATAACCCCAAACCTGCGCCCGGCGTTTCGGGCGAGCGCGCCTGGTCCGAACGGTGGAAACGCTCGAAAACCAATTCCAGTTCACTGGTCTGAATGCCAACGCCAGAATCACGAACCATGATGTGCGCTTCGTTTTCAGATTTTTCCAACTCAATCTCGCATCGACCGCCGGGCGCGGTGTACTTCACCGCATTGTCGAGCAAGATCAAAAGCAAACGATCGATCGCAACGGCGTCCGCTCGAATGTGAACAGCCGTGTCTGGTACGCGAACGCTCAGCGATAAAGATTTGTTTGCCGCCAGAACCGCGACCCGTTCCTGCGCTTTTCGCACGTGCGCGGTCAAGTCGAGTGGGTGCATCTCCAGGCCGCCGGTCCCCGCATCTGCTCGAGCGAGAGTCAGAAGATTCTCAAGCAGGACGGTTGTCTCGATCGAAGTCTCATGCACCCGTGTAAGAGCCTCTTGATATTCCGGCTCGCTTCTCCGCTTCCGCAGCGCGATCTCGGCAGTCGCTCGAATGATTGTTATGGGAGTTCGCAGATCGTGGGACGCATCCGCCGTGAACCGAGTGATCCTTCGAAACGAAGTTTCAATGCGATCAAGCATCGAGTTCAGCGTCTCGGTGAGGCGCCGCAATTCGTCATGAGGCTCAGGTACTTCGAGGCGCCGCGAGAGATTATCGACCCCGATCTGCTCCGCCGTTCGAATGATCCGGTCGACCGGTGCCAGTGATTTTCCGCTGAGCCAATAACCGAGCAGCGAAGCGAGCAGCACCAGGATTGGCAGCGCTTCTTTCTCGATGAGTCGAAACCGATCCAGCGCCTGGTCGAAAGGCTCGGTCGGAACGGCAGCGTGAATCGAGTAGATCTGGTCACCCACGTGGACTCGCGCCAGCGCGACGCGATATTGACTGAAATCGAGGTTGGTCGTGAGAAACCGCGTCCCGCCGGCCGGATCGGAAGGCAAAGTCGGATGCTGTGCAAGGAATGGATCCGATCGATACAACCACTCTCCTGATTGATCGGCGACTTCGAGCAACGCTCCGCTGGCCCAAAGATTTGCCAATTCGGCTAACGCCTGCGACATCGCTAATTTTCCCTTCGCCTGCGAGCCCGCCAGAACACGTTCTATTGTCTGTAAGTTCGTTTGCGAAGAATCATTTACGGTTGTTTCGATGCTGCGTTGAAAGCCAATATCGCAGATCCAAAAAAACGCAATAAACGAAACTGCCAGAACCGCGGAGTACAGCAGTGTCAGTCTCGCGCGAATTGTGAGGTTCAGGCGCAGTTCGCGACTCCCACGGAATAGCCAATGCCTCGATGCGTTCGAATGATCCGTTCAGATCCGGTGTCGTTGATTTTCCGCCGCAGTAGCCGCACAAACGCATCAATCGTGTTCACTTCGACTTCGCGGCGATCGCCCCAGATGGCTTCGACGATTGCGCCTCGCGGCACCACACGGCCCTGATTTCGGACGAGAAGCTCTAACAGCCGGAACTCTGTGAACGAAAGTTTGATCTCTTCGCCGTGCCGCAGCGTTCGAAACGTGTTCGTCTCCAGTAACAAGTCCCCGTACTCCAGGACGTTGCGTGGTTTTGGCGCGGCTCGTCGTGTCAGTGTCCGCAGTCGCGCGAGCAGCTCTTGAAACGAAAACGGCTTCGTCAAGTAATCGTCCGCTCCGGCGTCAAGTCCCAGGACAACGTCGGGAATCGTATCGCGTGCCGTAAGCATGAGAACGCTGACGTCGTTCTTTCGACAACGCAGTTGCTTCACAACGTCGAGTCCGCTCAGCCCCGGCAGCATCACATCGAGAAGAACCACGTCGAACGAACGATTCCGAGTGATCTCCAGAGCCGAGACACCGTCGGGCATCACCTGAACGGAGTACGACTCCTCACGAAGTCCTTCAGCAAGAACCTGCGCCATTCGAACATCGTCTTCAACAATGAGTATGTCTAGGGGTATCACTTCGCACAGCTTAGTTGCGCCCAGATGTCGCCCGGGTTAACCAGAAATTACGGGCGTGTTACACCTTCCGTCGGCTCCATCGTTCGCCGCAGATAAGTCGCCTCGAAGGCTGCTTGGCGAATCTGAAATTCTTTCAGGAAAGGTTCATCGCCAGACCACAAGCAAGTTCGTTACGCGCAATGCCCCCCGCAATATCGGGTGTCTCCGGAACGAACCGCAATCCGCGAAGTACTCCCTCAGCCAAACGGAAGCGAAATGATGAGCGCTTGAAGGTCCCAGTAGAGTCGATTTTGAACCTGATGCGGCGCAAAGAGGGCACAGTTTGTTGAGAGAGAAAAGCCAGAAGACGCCAAGTCATCGAAAAGACTTGGTGAGCCGGGGAGGACTCGAACCTCCAACCCGTTGATTAAGAGTCAACTGCTCTACCATTGAGCTACCGGCCCAAGAACAATCCAAAAATTTTACACGGGCTGCGCGCTTTTGTCGAACCGCCTCAACAAAACCAGCAAACGGCGCCAACCCCAAAAACTATTTCTTCCGCAGCACCGCCGCCAACTCCCGCGCCACTTCCCTCGCGCGCTCCAGATCGCTCGGCTCAAACGAAATCGCCGCCACACGCGGATGCCCGCCGCCGCCAAATTTCTCCGCCAGCGAAGCGAGATTCGCGTCCGCCGTCGCCTGATTCCAGGGATTCGTTCCGAGCGAAACCTTCGCCCTAACCTTTGAGGACAGCACGCTCACCGAGTACACGCACTCTGGATGCAGCAAATATGGAATAAATTTGTTATATCCCTCGAGATCGAGATCGCCCACGTCAAAGAAAATCACGCCGTCCCGCGCTTCGCACCGCTCGCGCAGAATTTCGATCGAACGGCGATGCCGCTCTAACAACGGCCCGAGATGTTTCGCCACTACCGGCAGCTCGATCATCTCCGCCAACGATTTGTACGCCAGCTCCGGAATAATCTTCGCCGGGATCCCGTCCTCTGGCGCCGCTTCGATCACCAGCGCCAGCTTTGTCGCCGGCTCCGAAATCGCCACCGCCGACTCCGGCGTTGGATACTGCGCTCCATCGATGATGTCGCCCCAATAGATCAATTCCTCGAGCGGCTTCGTGTCGAACCCGAATTTCTCCGCACCCACCGTCGCAATCAGCTTCGTGCACGACTTATAGTCTGGCTCGTAAAACATGTGCGGAGTCTGGTGCGTGCGGAAATGTTCCGCATCCTGCGGCGTCAGAAACGCGCTCTGATGGTGATCGAACCACCATGTCAGCTTCGGCGAGTTCGAATACTTGAAATCGACAATCGCATTCTCGTCGCCGTCAAAAAGTCCCGGCTCCCATGGCTGCTTTGCCTTGTGCGTCATCCCCGTAAAACCAAACTCCGCGCTCGCGTCGAATCGCTCGCGAAACATGCGATAGAACAAAGCCGCGGATGCGGTGCCGTCAAAGCATCGGTCGTGAAAGCACAGGCGGACTCGGGTCATTGCTCGGTAATCTCGTCCTTCCTCGGATTGTTGCGATTCCAAGTAGTGGCAAAGCCATACAGAGTGGCGGCCCGCCTAAAAGAAGTCAAGTCTGAACAACGCGGTGAGAGTCCCCATCCCGGCGCGAGTTCCCAGTAGATTCGCCCGCATACAAACCCACAATGAAAAGAGCCGCCCGCACAACAGCAGGCGGCCCCAATTTCACAAACTCCCAACAATTTTCGTGAAATCTACTTGACCATATTCTCGACCATGTTGCCGATAATCGGCAGCTTGTACTTTTCGTGGTTGTACGCCTTAAACATGAGAAAGATCCAAAGCACCAGAAACGCAATTCCGATGATCGGAAAGAAAAACACCGTTATGAATCCGATCGGGAAATGCAACATTGCCGTAATCATGGTGAGTACAAAACCCACGATGGCCAGCGCCATCCATGCCGCAAAAAACGCGATATTGAACGCGATCGATTGCGCCGCATGAAACTTCACAAACGGGCGCTTGTCGATCAACAGAAAAATCAACCCGCTGACCCAACCGAACACGTAGCAAAGCAGTCCCGCGATGTTCTCTTCCATCCCAGCTGTCGGGGATGCCGCTGCCGCTCCTCCCACTGGCACTGCGGATGGCGCCGCTGCAGACGGTGCGCCTTGAGCCGCGCCGCACTTCGGGCAAAACGCCGCTCCACCCACTTCTGAACCACACGCGCTGCAAAATGCCATCTGTTTCTCCTTAAGAAGGAAGCCTAAAATTGCAGCGGAGCGTAACAAACAGGCTTGCCGACTGCAATCTTTTTCGGTTTGCGCCAGAAGCACACTCGACGCGCACAACTCCAAGGAACGTGCAGCTATAGCCAGCCCTTCGAAGGTACAATCGCCGCCCATGTCCGACGTGCAACCCCCGATTTCTTCGCCGTCTCTCCTTTCCCGTTTCTGGCCCACCGACACCACGCGCCCCGAACGTTCCTCCCTCATCGCCGGCGGCCTCGGCTGGATGCTCGACGCCATGGACGTCATGCTCTACTCGCTCGTCCTCGCCTATCTCATCCGCGAATTCTCGATGAGCACCCGCACCGCCGGCCTGCTCAATTCCCTCACGCTCGTTGCATCAGCCATCGGCGGCTTAATCTTCGGCGTCGTCGCCGATCGCATCGGCCGCACCCGGTCGCTGATGGCGTCGATTCTGCTCTATTCGCTTTCCAGCGCCGCCTGCGGCCTGGCCCATTCGATTCCGCAGCTCGCAGTTTTTCGCTTTCTTCTCGGCCTCGGTATGGGCGGCGAGTGGAGCGCCGCCGCGGCACTGATCGCCGAAACTTGGCGCCCGCAACACCGCGGCAAAGCTCTCGGCCTCATGCAGTCTTCCTACGCCATCGGCGAGGCCATCGCCGCAGGCGTCGTCCTGTTCGTCCTTCCGCATTTCGGCTGGCGCGCCGTTTTCTTCGTCGGCGTACTTCCCGCCCTCATGGTCCTCTGGATTCGCCGCGATGTCCCCGAGCCCGAAAGCTGGAAGCGTCGCGCCCAATCGGCTTCGTCGGCGCCACGAAAATCAATCTTCCGCGTCCTCTCACCAAAAACGTTGCGGCTCGGCGCAATCGCCGCGACGATGAACGCGTTCACGCTATTCGGTTTCTGGGGATTGTTCACGTGGATTCCCGCGTATCTCTCTCTGCCGGTCGCACAAGGCGGCCGCGGCATCAGCTTCACCAAATCCACGACTTTCTTCTTGGTTCTGTCCGCCGGAAAATGGGTGGGCTATATCGTCTTCGGCGTACTGTCCGACGTGTGGGGCCGCAAAAAACTCTACTTCATCTATCTCACTCTCGCCGCGATCCTCGTCCCGATCTACGGCATGGTTCACACCGAAACGCTGCTCTTCATCCTCGGCCCCATCGTCGCCTTCTTTGGCGCCGGCTATTTCTCCGGCTACCCCGCCATGGCCGCCGAAATTTTCCCCGGCGAAGTCCGCGCCACCGCCATGGGCTTCAGCTACAACGCCGGCCGCATCTTCTCCGCCAGCGCGCCCTTCCTCATCGGCGCACTCGCCGTTCGCCACGGCATCGGCCCCGCCTTCTCTCTCCTGGCCGCAGCCTTTGCGATCGCCGCCCTCCTCTCCATTCCCCTCCCCGAATCCCGCCCCGAACCCCTGGATTAGTATTCCACGCGTCTTGTTCCTGCTTCCTCTGCGAGTCTCTGCGTCCTCTGCGCCTCTGCGTTATCCTTTTCCCTCGTATCGGGCTATGTCGGCCCATCCCAATGACGCAAAATTCGTTATATAGTGGACCAGCCGCGCGGGCGTGGCGGAACTGGCAGACGCGCCAGCCTTAGGAGCTGGTGACCGCAAGGTCTTGGGGGTTCAAATCCCTCCGCCCGCACCATCTCTCCCTTGGCAGTCCAATTTCCGGTTCCCACTCAGTCATTCATCCTAATTTCCAAGTTTGATCGCAACCTCTTGTAGGGGCGGGGCTTGCTCCGCCCGGCTTCAGCACGAGCTCAAAAGTCGATTCCTCAGTCCAAATTGAAACTGCATTTTACAGCAGCATTAACTTGACAGAGCCAATTAACCTGCATTATTATGCTATTCAACATGGCCACTACTCAAAATTCCAGCTCTATCCTTCCGTCTGTACCCTCGACGGAATCGTTCCTCCTTCGCGACTTAGCCCAACGCATTCGCGCCTTGCGCAAGTCGCGCTCACTCACACGCAAGAATCTTTCTCAACTCGCTAACGTTTCGGAACGCCATCTCGCCCAACTCGAATCCGGCGAAGGCAATATCTCCATCCTTCTCCTCAATCGCATCGCGACCGCCCTCAACACGCCGCTTGCGGATCTTTTCGCTTCCGAATCGCAAACTGCCCTCGCGGAAATCTCGCCGCGGCACAAGCGCATCGCACTGATCGGCCTCCGCGGCGCCGGCAAATCCACGCTCGGCGAAAAACTCGCCGCCACCCGTAACGTCCCTTTCATCGAACTCGATCGCGAAATCGAAAAAGAAACCGGCATGCCCCTCGCCGACATTTTTTCGCTCTACGGACAATCCGGCTATCGCGCCATCGAACGCCGCACACTCGAGCGCGTCATCAACGAATTCGACCGCGCCGTCTTCTCCATCGGCGGCGGTGTTGTCACCGAGTCGGAAACCTACGACTACCTCCGCGCAAACTTTTACACCGTCTGGATCAAGGCGAAACCGCAAGAACACATGGATCGCGTCGCGGCTCAAGGGGACTTCCGCGCCATGGCCGGAAACGACCGCGCGATGGACGATCTCCGCCGTATTCTCCACTCGCGCGAACCGCTCTATCGCCAAGCCGACGTGACTCTCGACACCTCAAACGCCACCATCGAAGAAAGTTTCAATCGCCTGCAGTCCGCGCTCGACAAAAGCTCATCAACTCCGACAAATGGCCCAGCAGCCAAATCCGCAGGAGGCCTCCGTGCATAGCCCCGCTGTTCAGGACAAACAACAAACCCAAGCGCCGCCGCAATCAAAGCCCGACCCAGTCGACTTCCGCACCGATCCGTCTCGCTACAAACACTGGCGCCTCACCTTCGAGCCGCCCGTCGCCACGCTCACCATGGACGTCGCCGAAGACGGCGGTCTGCGCCCCGGCTACAAACTCAAACTTAACTCCTACGATCTTGGCGTAGACATCGAACTCTACGACGCGCTCCAACGCATCCGCTTCGAACATGCCGAAATCCGCACCGTCGTCATCACCAGCGCAAAAAATCGTGTCTTCTGCTCTGGCGCAAACATTTATATGCTCGGCCTTAGCTCGCACGCGTGGAAAGTAAACTTCTGCAAATTCACCAATGAAACCCGCAACGGAATCGAAGACTCCAGCGCCAACTCCGGCCTGAAGTTTCTCGCCGCGCTCAACGGTTCGACCGCCGGCGGGGGCTACGAACTCGCTCTCGCCTGCGACGACATCGTCCTCATCGACGATCGCTCTTCCGCCGTCAGCCTCCCCGAGCTCCCCCTCCTCGGCGTTCTTCCCGGAACCGGCGGTCTTACACGCGTGACCGATAAGCGAAGAGTTCGCCGCGATCACGCCGACATCTTCTGCACCAATCCCGACGGCGTCCGCGGCCAGCGCGCCAAGGATTGGCGCCTCGTGGATGAAATCATCAAGCCGCAACAATTCGCCGAACAAATCAAGCAACGCGCCGCAAAATTAGCCGAGCAAAGCGATCGCCCCGCAGATGCGAAAGGCGTCGCGCTAACTCCACTCGACCGCACCATCGACGAAAACGGTGTCCACTACAAGTATGTCGACGCCCAATTCAATCGCGCCGCCCGCACCGTCACGCTCACCGTCCGCGCTCCCGAAACCACGCAGCAACTCACAATCGAATCCGCCCTCGCGCAAGGCGCCGCGTGGTATCCGCTTCAGCTCGCGCGCGAACTCGACGACGCCATCCTCCATCTCCGCACCAACGAACTCGACCTCGGCCTCTGGCTCATCAAAACCAACGGCAACGCCGACGCCATCATCGCCATCGACGATTTCATCCTCGCAAATCAATCCAACTGGTTTGTCCGAGAAACGCTCGGCATGCTCCGCCGCACACTCGCCCGCCTCGACGTCACTTCCCGCTCGATGTACGCCATTATCGAGCCCGGCTCCTGTTTCGCCGGCACACTCTTCGAACTAGCGCTAGCCAGCGACCGCATCTTCATCCGCGACGCGCAAGATCTCGCCGAAAACGAGCAGCCCGCATTCGTCGCCCTCTCAAAAATAAACTTCGGCGCGCTCCCTATGCCCAATCATCTTTCACGCCTGCAAGCGCGCCACAACAACGACGATTCCCAACTCACCGCGCTCAAAGAAAAACTCAGTGCAAAACTAAATCCACAAGAAGCCCTCGACCTCGGCCTAGTAACCGTCGCTCCCGATGATCTCGACTGGGAAGACGAACTCCGCCAAGCCATAGAGTCCCGTGCCGCTCTCTCCCCCGACGGCCTGACCGGACTAGAAGCCAACCTCCGCTTCGGCCCCAACGAAACCACCGAGACCCGCATCTTCGGCCGCCTAAGCGCCTGGCAAAATTGGATTTTCATCCGCCCCAACGCAGTCGGCCCCGACGGCGCCCTAAAAGTCTACGGCACCGGCGCCCCCACAAAATTCAACTGGGAGCGCGTCTAGTTTTCGAACGCTAAGCCCTTTCGAGGGTTCACCGAGTTTCGAGTTTCGAGTTTCGAGTTTCGAGTTTCGAGTTTCGAGTTTCGAGTTTCGAGTTTCGAGTTTCGAGTTTCGCACTTAGCTTCACGCTTTCGACTTTCAACTATCGACTGTCAACTCTCTTAC
>CAWAWE010000005.1:0-41836 GCA_963785605.1 uncultured Acidobacteriota bacterium
GATCGCAGTTGCGTACTCTTCGTTCAGTACGGGGTAGAAAATCGGCTGATTCGGCAATCGCGGCGGAAATTCGCAGTAGCCGGATGCTTCGATCAGGTGAAGCTCCTTTGGCCCGACGGGGCGATAGAGAATGGTTACCTCGTCAGTCACGGGATTTCACGCCGGCACCTTGGAGAAGTAGGAGATGAGGCGGATGGTCCAGATGGCGACGAAGGCGAGGAAGGCGACGAGGGCCATGGTGAATTGGGGGCCGTTGAGGTGGCGGGGGACGGATTGGTTGGCGTTGAAGACGAGTTGGTTGACTACGATAACAGAAATGTAATGAGGGCGCAGGCGAACCAGGCCATTTGGATGCGGAAGACGGCGAGGGTGTGATCGCGGCGGACGGGTGCGAGCCAGAAATCCTTATTGGGGAGATTGACGAGCGATGGCGGGGCGGCGGCGATGATTGCGGGGACGCCGAAACCGATCAGGAGGCAGACGACGAGCATAACGATTTCGACGACGAAAAATTGACCTTTAGTTTGCCAGCCGTTGGCGGTACCGGAGGCGCCGAAATGCGTGGCCATCACACCGGGCATGGCGTTGGCGAAATTTCTGGCCTGCAAAAATCCAAGGAACACAAGAAGTGCGAAGACGGCTTGGGGTACGCGAACCTTGCGGCGTTCGCGCGCTCTCATGGTGCTTAAACCTTTTGTAGTTACCATCGGGTCCTCGTCACTGCAAAACTGTCCGGTGGTCTATGTGATGGGTGTGCATAATAGAATGACCAGTCGTATTCAGCCATGAAAACCTTTCACAAGATTGCGGGCGTGGTGTTGGCGCTGCTTTTGATCGCAGCGGCGTATGGAATTTTCGAGACGCGGACGACCATGCCGCCGGTGCCGACCAATTCGGCATCGACCGAAAGCGGCGCAAAGACGTCGGTCGCGCTGCCGCAAGTCGTCGATCAGACCCCGCTGAAAATCGCGCAGCAACTTGCGCCGCTGGCGACATTGCCGGGCGAGCGCGAACTCGCGGCGGAAGCAATTCGCTTGACCGATCATGAAGTGGACATCGCATTTACCGCTGCGCTGCGCGATGCGGCGTTGCACCCACCGGCGTTGAGCGCGGAAGCAAAAGAAATTCAGGCGCGCATGCAAAAGGCGGAGCACGGGCTGACGGCCACGCAGGCGCAGGTTGCGCAATTGAACGCGGCGATCGCGAAAGCCACCGGAGATCAGAAAGATTCGCTGGAAGATCAAGCCGACGTCGCGAACGCGCAGGAAGAACTGGATCAAGACGAAGTCGATGACGCGAAGCAGGATCTGATTCGCGCGGGCGGCGATCCGCAGGACCGCATTCAGGGGATGGTCAAGGAACACGAGGCTTCGACCAAAGCGACCGAAGCGGCGCTGGCGGTCGCGGCGGCTTCTCCGGAAGAAAAGCGCGGACTCGTCAACCGGGCAATCCAGTGGTGGGAGCTGCACAAGAAGCAAATGCTGTTGTGGCGCGCGAAGACCGCGACGGCGAACACGATCGGAACGCTTTCTGCGCGGCACGATGCTCTTGACAAAGAGCTGGAAACCGAAAAATCGAAAGCCGGCGCGAGCGCGGATGGCACGGCGTTGTCTCCGGCTGCGCGTCTGGCCTGGAACGACAACAACGTGGACGCGGTCATCAATGCGACGAAGGATCGCGCGGCGCGGCAGAAAAAGCTCGCGGGTCTCGACAAGCGCATCGACGACGAAAAAGAGCTGGATGGGCTCTACGACAAGTGGATCGGACTCGTTCAGACGGAGCAGCGGAGCGTGGTGAATCGCTCGCTGCGCGGAGTTGCGATCATTCTCGGCATTTTGATGCTGGGATTGTTCTTCGATCAGTGGATCGCGAGTTTGCTCGCGCGGACAAAGCTGGATCGACGACAAGTTGAGACCTTGCGCCAAGTGACGCGCGTTTCGCTGCAAGTCGTCGGCGTGCTTTTTATCTTGCTGGTGATCTTCGGGCCGCCGCCGAATCTCGGAACATTTTTGGGATTGGCGGGCGCCGGCCTGACTGTCGCGCTGAAGGATTTCATTGTCGGGTTCCTCGGCTGGTTTGTGCTGATGGGCAAGAACGGAATCCGGCTGGGTGATTGGGTTGAGATCAACGGCGTCACCGGCGAAGTTGTGGAGCTCGGAATGTTCCACACGGTGTTGCTCGAGACAGGCAACTGGACTGACTCGGGGCATCCGACGGGGCGCCGCGTGACGTTCACGAACAGCTACGCGATCGAAGGGCACTATTTCAATTTTTCGACATCGGGCCAATGGCTGTGGGACGAACTGACCGTGGTGCTGCCGGCGGGCACGATCCGTATCCGATGTCGAGGCGGTGAAAAAAAAAGTCATCAAGGCGACGGCCGAAAGCGGCAAAGGCGACGTAAATGGAAAGGCCACGCTAAGTCGGCCGATATGAGCAGTTTCTGGCGGAGCCGGCGATCAACGTGAGGCCGGCGATTGGCGGGACCCAGATTGCGGTGCGTTACATCACGAATGCGCATGACCGCGGGCAGATAGGGCGACGTTGAACCAAGTTTTGGTGGATTTGCTCGGAGCGAAGGAGCTTGCGCCGCACCAGTTCCGGTGACCTCGAAGTAGATTTTTCACTCCTTGATTCCCGTTTTGGGACGAAGACCCATACACCCCCGTCGTTTTTTGAAGAGTGTGGAAGTGGTGTGTTTTGTGGGGGTTGCGGGCGGGCGGGAAACGAGTGTGTGGAAATGATTGAAAAGACGGGAGTTGTCTTGGGGGTGCTTTCGAAGTGGAGGGCGTATTCATTGGGGAGTGTAGCATGGGAGGGTTATTGAGTCAATAGCGTTAGTGATGGGTACTGTTCGAATGGAGGGCGAAGGACGGAATGGAGCGTTCGAATGGCGTACGTGCATGCGGTTGATGGCGTGGGCGGCATCAAGCCACGGTTTCCCCGTTGCGCGAGCCGACACGTTCGCAGGAATGAACGTGAAGACAGGGCATCGCCTCGCTCCGGTCGGAATGACACGTATTTTAGTTTTGCGTTTTCTCGGATCGATGGGAGGTGGGGATGGGAAAAACTGCACCCTCCTCAAACCAGGAGGGTGCGGCACCCAGGTACAGGGGTGCCTTTGGCGAGTTGGCATCCTTTGGGAGGAGTGGGGAATCTGAGGCGGTGAGGTGGTTAGTGGTGAGGTAATTGGTGATGGGGATAATTCCTGGGAGTAGAATCGGGCGGGATTGATTGTGGGCTGGCAGGTGGGCGTTGGGCTGTCGGGCACTTCGGGCGAGTGCGTCAGGAGGGGACATGCGGGCGATGGTTTATCGGGTTTTGTGCGCGTTCATGATCGCTGGAGGTATTTGCGCGTGCGGTTCGATGACATTTGCGGCGATTGAGGGACCCACCGCTACACCGGGTGGGCCGATTTGTGAGGAGAGCGCAAGCACACGGCGCGCGTTGCACGGGCTTCGCGACGACGTGCCTTTGACGCAGGCCGTCGTGCAGGAACGCCGCCAAGCTATCTACAAACTCATCGAGCAAGAGCCTGACAACGTATTTTTTCATCTCGATTATTTGCTGAACGGCGATCGAGGTGGTGCCGATAAGACGGCTACGATCGCGCGATACAAGAAATTGCTCGACGAACATCCTGGGAATTCGATGTATGCATTCCTTTATGCGGTCGCTCTCATCGACCGCGACACTCCGCAAGCGATTTCCCGCCTTAAATCGATTGCTGAGAACGACCCGTTCGCTCCGTTGGGTCATGCGCAGCTGGGCGAGCTTTATGAGTGGGGGAAATTTGCGAATCGGGAAGAATCGCGCAAGCAAGCGATCGCATTTTACGACGCGTGCCCAGGTTCTCTGGAGTGGCGAGGCAGGAGGCTGCTCCACGAAGTTGCGACGCCGGAGATGGCTGCGAAGTACGAGTTTCAGCTGCGAAACCGGTTGAAAGATGAAACGGACCTGACACTTTTGTCGGCGTGGAAGACGGTGTGGGATCTGGAGTTCGTGATGGTTCCGGTCGCGCAGCAGGACGCGCTTCGCGCGCGGCTGCGAAAAGAAGTCTCGGAGTTAAGGGACAAGATTCATTCAGACGATCCGGGTTGGCTTTCTGAATTGAATGGCGGATATCACATGGCGGGAGACACGACTGCCGAACGTGAAATCGCCGATCAGATCGTGGCGAAGTATCCCGAGTCCGACCAGAGCCGAAGCATTTTGTCGGAGCGTTGGGAAGCGGACCATCCACGGCCAAAAGAAGGTGCGTCGGAACAGGCCGTGCAGGAATATTACCGGGCCGTTTTGGCGAGAGCGAATGCGGAACTGAAGACGCGACCGGGCGACAACGAAGCGCAAAACGACCGCTTTGATGCGTTGATTATGCTCGACGGAACTTCCAATGATGAGATTGTTGCCGCGGGCGAGGCTTTCCGGTCGGCCCTCCGTGTCGATACCGGCTGGTATTCATCGCCGCCCGCACAGCTCGGAATCGCAAAAATATATCTCGAGCGAAAAGTGAGAGCCGACGAAGTTCCGGCCCTGATTGCAGAATCTAACGCAGCAGATGCCGAACGCCGATCGATTATCGATTCGGACCGGATGCCAGACGAGGTGACAAAAAATCGGGAGATGATGAAGGTCTACATGATCTCGAGAACGACAGACTTATTTGTAGAAGCGGCAACGCAGTTGCACAATCCGGAAATCGCCCGAGCCGCCGTCGAGGAACTGTCTCAGCAAAAGATCGACATGCCTTTCATGGAGACAGACATTTGGAAAATCAAAGCGAAATGGGCTGAATTGAACGGGCACAAACTCGATGCTTTGCTCATGTATCGCGCATCGCTCGACGCGCGAGTCCCGGGCTTCAAGATCCGCCGCAAAGAGAGTGACCAATCCAAGGAGGGCTACGATCGACTGTGGAAGGAACTCGGCGGGACAGATGATGGCCGGCAGGCGTGGTTAACCGCCGTGGCAGGCGCCAAGGTGGCTGCGGAAGGCGGATGGACGAAAGCTTCGAAAGATTTGCCGGCATGGGAGCTTTCCGACCTGAACGGAAAAGTCTGGAAGCTTTCCGAGCTTAAAGGCAAAACGGTATTGATCAATGTGTGGGCGACGTGGTGCGGTCCGTGCCGTCAGGAGCATCCGTATTTGCAGGCGCTTTACGAAAAAATGAAAGATCGAAAAGACATTCAGATTCTGACATTCGATATCGACGATTCCGTAGGCGACGTCGCGCCCTACATGAAGGACAACAAATATACGTTTCCCGTGCTGATCGCGCGGGATCTCATCTATGAGCTGATGCCGGTGCCCAGCGTTCCGCAGAATTGGATCGTGGATTCCGCCAATAAATGGCGCTGGAGTGCAGAGGGATTTGGCGACGGCGACGATTGGCAGAAGAGAGTGATGGAGAAGCTGGAGGGGGAGAAGGCGCTGAAGTGACGAGAATCGGGTGATCCCTTCGAGGTGCAATTGGGATCGATCGAGCCAGGGTTCCTCCACTGCGCGAGCCGACACGTTCGCAGGAGCGAACGTGAAAAGAAAAGACGTCGGCTCGCTTCGGTCGGAATGACACGTTATTTATAGTAGAGGTGGGATGGAGAAAGACGGGATCGATCGGGCGGATAGGTGAGAGGCGGACGGATCGTTGGGTGATGTGGAGTGGGACTCGGACTGAGCCGTGCGGAAAATTGGGAGACAAGACGCGGCGGCTGGGCGGAGTGAACCCCGCCCCTACAAGGGCAAGGAGTGGTGTTAGGTGGTGAGGCGGTTGGGGGAGATTGGTTGGAGTTGCCAGGCGGAGAGTTGGAAGAGGGTTTTTTCGTCGGTGGTGGAGGTGATTTTTAGGTGGGCGTTGGGGTGGCGGTAGATGCGGGTGGTGATGGCGTGGCGGTTGTCGCAGATGAGTTCGGCGACGCTGGCGTCGAGGAAGAGGGAGAAGTCGCGGAGCGGGTGTTTGGTTGGGGGGATTTCGATTGTTTTGCCATTGACGATTAACTTTGAGCCGTCGGTTCCCGTTTCTGTCGAAACGGTCAGCCATGGGCCCGTTTGATCGGAGAGCTCGAAAATTGATTTTTGGGCGTCGCTCATCCAGAAAAATTCGCCGCAGAGATTTTTGATTTCGATTTCGTGCGTGCGCGCGATGCGATCTGTCGCCGACAATTTGTTGGGGATTTCGAAGGCTTGTTTGCGGAGTGTGCGGACTTCGCGGGCGATTTCCATTTCGAGGGTGTTGTCGTCGGCGATTTTTAGAGTGCGCGGGAGTGACATGCAGCCGGCCCAGCCTGCGGCGAGGAGTTCGGGGTCGGGGCGCTTTTCGGTGATCCAGCCCCAGAGGATGCGATTGCCTTTGGCGTCGAGCTGCGTTTTTTGCGCGTAGTAGGCGCCGTGATCGAGGATGCCGCGCGTTTGTGAATGGAAGACGAGCTCTTTGGGATCGAGATCGCCGACTTCCCAGAAGACGCTGCCTGCGGTGGAATAAAGCAAAACCCATTTTTTATCGAGCTGGAAAAAATCGGGACACTCCCACATTTCGCCGGAGCCGACGGGGTCGGTGTGTTCGCGGCCGGACCATTGGCCTTCGGCGAGAGGGTGGAGATATTTCCAGTCGCGAAGATTTTTGGATTCGTAGAGTAGGACGCGGCCACCTTTTTTGAATTGGCCGCTGGCGACGCCGCAATACCAAGGGCCGGAGTTGGATTCGGATGAGGCGGGCGTGGGGACTTTGAAGAGGAATGGATCGCGGAAGCCGGTGAGATTTGCGTCTTGCGGCGGCTCGATTACGGGTTTGTCGAGTTTTTGCCAGGTGAGGAGATTCGGATCTTTGCTGGTGGCGAGGAGTTGCGTCTCGCGGAAATTGTGGTGACCGTCGCGGAGCGTGGCGCGATCGGCGGAGACGGATTTCACTCCGGTGTAGATGAGGGTGGCGGTGCCGTTGTCGTTGACGGCGCTGCCGGTGAAGCAGCCGTCGGAGTCGTCGCCGTCGGGAGTGGGAGCGAGGGCGATGGGCTCGTGCTTCCAGTGGATCATGTCGTCGCTGACGGCGTGATTCCAGTGCATGTCGCCCCAGACGGCGGAATTGGGATTGTATTGGAAGAACATGTGGTATTTGCCGCGCCAGAAGATAGGGCCGTTGGGATCGTTCATCCAATTTTTGGCGGGGAGGAGGTGGAATTGGGGGCGGAGGGGATCGGCGGAGAGGGATTTGGCGTCTGGGCTTGGATCGGCGGCGAAGATATTTTGGGGGCGGAGGGTGGCTAGAGTGGCTGCGGCTGCGGAGGATTTTAGGAAGTGGCGGCGCGGGGTTTTGTTGGGCATGTGAGGGCTCCGTGGTGATTAGAAATGCTACAGCAGATTTTGGTTTGCGTGGAGTGAGGAAGAAAAGGCGGATTGAGGTGGGGCGGATTGATCTTGCGGCCTTGGGGCGCAGCGGTGCTGCGCCCGTACGGGGAGGTGGCGGACGGATGGATTGGGGAGGGGAATCAGGATGCGGTTGCGGGGCGAACGGATCGGAGGGGTGGTGGCGAGCGGAAAAACCGCACCCTCTAAAACCTGAGGGTGCGGCACCCCGGATCAGGCGGGCGAACGGGTGGATGCGAAGGTGGTGCGCGATGCGGGGATGCTGAATCGGCGCGAGGTTATTTGGATTGGGACCAGAGTTGGATTTTTTGTTTTAGGAAGGTGAGGGGGACGGCGCCGTCTTCGAGGACGCGGTCGTGGAAGGATTTGATGTCGAAGCGGGCGGCCATGGATTGTTGGGCGGCGTCGCGGGCTTTGCGGATTTCGATGGCGCCGAGCATGTAGCTGGTGGCCTGGCCGGGATAGATGATGTAGCGATCGATTTCGGAAGCGGCATCGTGTTCGTTTTCGGCGGTGTGGGCGAGCATGTAGTCGATGGCTTGCTGGCGGGTCCAATTTTTTGTGTGGATGCCGGAGTCGACGACGAGACGGACGGCGCGGAGTTGTTGATCGCTCAGCATGCCGAGACGTTCGACGTCGTCGGAGAAAAGATGGAGTTCGTCGCAGAGGCGTTCACCGTAGAGCGCCCAGCCTTCGCCGTAGCCGCTGTTGCCGAGATAGCGGCCGAGCGGATGGATGTTTTTGTTTTCGAGCGCGATAGCGCCTTGCAGATGGTGACCGGGAATTGTTTCGTGGAACGCGGTGGATTCGGATTCGACGCGACTTTGTTTTTCGGCTTGATAGGCGTTGATGAAGAAAACGCCGGGGCGGCTGCCGTCTTCGGCGGGCGAGTTGTATTCGTTGGGGCCGTTTTTTTCGCGGAAGGCGGGATAGGGTTGGATGACGACGTCGGCTTTGGGCCAGAGGCCGAAGGCGGCGGGGACTTTTTCTTTTGCGCGCGCCAGTGCGGCTTGGGAGTAGGCGATGAGCGCGGCGCGATCCTTGAACAAATATTGTTTGTCGGTGCGGAGTTTTGTGAGGAGTGCCGGGACGTCGCTGGTGTGGAAGGATTTTTCGGCGATGTCTTTCATTTCGGCGGCGATTTCATCGACTTTTTTCAGGCCGATTTCGTGGACTTGCGCGGCGGGGACGGGAAGCGAGCTGTGAAAGCGGACGGAGGCGTCGTAACAGGCGGCGCCGTTGGGGATGGCGGAGACGGCGATGGTTTCGCGCGCGGCGGGGAGATATTCCTTTACGAGGAAGTCGCGATATTTTTTGAGGGCTGGATTGATTTGATTTTTGACGAGGGCGTCGAAGGATTTTTTGAACTCGGGATCCTTGTCGCGGGTGGAGGGCGAGTCGAAGGGGGAGGCGGAGATCGGGCCGGCGAGGAGCGTATTGAACTGATCGATGGTGATGCGGACGTTGACTTTGGGCGCGGTGTAGCCCTGCTTGATGCCTTCGCGAAGATTGGCGATTTCGTTGTCGATGAATTTGGGGAGTTGGGCCCAGCGGGCGAGCGCGTCTTTGCGCGCGTCATCGGTGCCGACGGGCTGGATGGTGACGATGTAGCCGTCCTGCACTTGCCAGGCGTTGACGAATTGGCTGACGGTCCAGAGTTCGTTGCGGCAGGCGCGGAGGGCGATGGGGCCTTCGAGGGCTTCTCTTAGGAGTGCGTAGGTGGCGCGGAGCGGCGGGGCGCTGATTGTGGCGGGGTCGATTTGTTTTACTTCGGCGAGCCAGGCGTCTTCGCGGGACTGCCAGGCTTTGATGGCGTCGGCGGAGTTGTCGGTGAGCTTGTCCTGGTGGCGATTGGGGATGCCGAACATCGTGAGTTTTCGGGGAAGCGGTCGAGGTAGGCGGCGAGGTAGGTGTCGGCGAGGGATTTAACGTGGGCGTCGGAGGGTTGGGGCTGCGGGCGGCTGCGGAGTTTGATTGCACGCTGCGGCGGCGAGGGAGAGCAAGAGTACGAGCCAGGATTTTTTCATGCGGGGAATTATACGTTTGTGATTGAGGCGAGAAGAAGAAGAATCACCACAGAGTTCACAGAGGGCACAGAGTTCAGAGAAGAGAAGGAGATAACGCGGAGGCGCAGAGAGGGCGCGGAGTTGCGCGGAGAATTTTGAGAGTTACGGATAGCGAGCTGGGCGGATGAGGATTGGTCTAGGAGTTTTCGGTGAGGAGGGCGCGGGCGCGGGTGGCGAAAGCGCCGGCGCCGGCGTACATGAGGCCGAGGAGGGAGAATCCGGCGAAGAGGCTGATGCGTTGCGCCACATAGCCGAGAGAGAAGCTCATGAGGATTTGGAGGATGGTGGTGACGATGGCGATCGAGGATTGCGTGCGGCCCATGAAGTGGCGCGGGACGATCATCATTAATGTGGATTGCGCGACGACGCCGGAAACGGCGCGGCAGAATCCGAAGACGGCTTGAATGGTGACGGCGCCGACGACGAAGGCGACGAACGGAACGACGATGTGGCCGGCGCAGAGGACGGCAATGCAGCCGACGTAGAAAGACATGCGGAGCTTGTCGCTGAGCTGGCTGGCGAGCAGGCCGCCGGTGATCGCGCCGATGGCCCAGCCGCCTTCGAGATATCCGAGGCCGCGCGCGCCGGCGTGGAGGACGTCGTTGGCGAGGGCGACGAGGATGACGTTGGCGCTGACGACGCCGGCCATCATCGTAGCGTGGGTGATGCCGAGCGCGAGGACTTGCGGCTGCTTTTTGAGATAGGCGAAACCCTCTTTGAGATCGTGGAAGACGGAGAGCGAGAGGCCTGCTTCGGCGACTTCGGGATTTCCGCCGGACTCGAGCGCGAGAGCGGTTGCTTCAGTGGCTTCGGAATATTCTCTCGATCGGGTCGGCGTTATTGCGTAGCGCGGGCGTGGCGAGACGTAGCCTCGGCGCATTTTATAAAGGCAAAAAGCGGAGACGACGTATGTCGCGCCGTCGATGGCGAGGATTCCGGCGATGCCGATGGTGTCGTAAATGAAGCCGACGAACGCGCCTGCCATCAACATGCCGCTCTGCACGCCGATGAGGACGGCGGCGTTGGCGCCGGTGAATTGATTGGGCGGCATGACTTCTTGCACGAGTGCGTTGACGCACGCCCAGTACATAGCGGAACCGGTGCCGGTGATGAGCGTCATCACGTAGAGATGCCAGATGTCGAGATGGCCCTTCCAGGCGAGGTAGGCGATGGTGAGGACGGCGATGCCGCGCGCAACGTCGAGCATGATGCCGAGGTAGCGGCGGTCGTAGCGGTCGATGAGGACGCCGCCGAGAAACGGAACGAAGAGGCCGGGCAGAGTGACGACGATGACCTGCATGCTGACGGCGATGGTGGAGTGCGTGGCGGTGAGGATGTACCAGCTGACGGCGGTGAAGTTGAGGCCGCTGCCGAAGAGCGAGACGAACATCGCCACGGAGAAGTAGCGGAAGCCGCGCTGGGCCCAGATGACGCTCCAGTCGACTTTGTTGGTTTTGATTGTGGCGGCGGCCATGGGACGAAGAGATATTTTAGAGCATGGGAATAGAGTGGGGAGAAGAAGGAACGCAGGGAGTTCTTAGAATTTCTAGGAGAGAGAAAATTGTTACAAGTCGGGGCGAACGCGGTGGAGATGGAGAGCATTTACATCCACTACACGGGCGGCGACGAAATGTGGTATTGGATGGCGCAGAGAGAGTGCCGCAGGGCACGAAGTGAGATGCGATGACTGCTTTGAAGTGGGTCTTGAGAGTGCTGTTCGGTCTCATTGGGATTGTGGCGATCGTGTGGGTGTTTGGGATGTTGTTGCCGCGCGATCATGTGGCTTCGCGGATCGGGACGTACCACGTGCCGCCGGAGAAGGTGTGGGTGGCGATCACGGATGTCGATGCGATGCCGACTTGGCGCATCGGATTGAAAGGCGTGACGCGTTTGCCGGATCGCGAGGGACTGCCGGCGCATATCGAGAATACGGCGGCGGGAAAGCTCTTGATCCAGACGCAGTCGATGGAGCCGCCGCGGAGATTGGTGAATCGCATCGGCGGAGACAATTTGCCGTTTGGCGGGACGTGGACATTTGAGGTGACGCCGACGGCGGATGGCTCGACTTTGCGCATCACGGAGAATGGGTATGTGACGAATCCGATTTTTCGGTTCGTGGGGCGATTTTTTATCGGATATACGAGCGAGATGGAGAAATATTTGAAGGGGCTCTCGCAACATTTTGGAGAGAAGCCGCAGATCGGAGAATGAGCGATGGGACAGGAACGCGAGAGCACACTGCGATTGGGGCGGAAAAGGATTGAGGGCGAGGCGCTACTGGAGACGGCGGAGATACTTTTTCGGCCGGTGGATGGATCGAAGCGGCTGAAGTTCGCGTTCGCGGATATCGCGAAGTCGGTGAAGGCGGTGGATGGTGAGCTGAGGTTTCACACGGAGGATGGGCCGGCGGTGCTGGAACTTGGCCCGGCGGCGGAGAAATGGGCGGAGAAAATACTGCATCCGAAATCGCGCGCGGAGAAATTGGGAGTGAAGACTGGGATGCAGGTCGCGACGATCGGCGCGTTTGACGCGGAGTTTCAGAAAGAGTTGCGGACGATCGCGAAGAATGTTTCGGAAGGGAAGATCGCCGATGGTGCGGAACTCATTTTCGTACGGCCATGGAGTCGGCTAAAGGATTTGAACGGTGTGGCGAAGATTGCGAAGTCGATGAAAGGCGCCACGGGGCTGTGGATCGTTTATCCGAAGGGCAAAGAAGGAAATTACGGAGAACGACGTTATCGGTGCGGGCCGGAAAACCGGATTGAAGGATGTGAAGGTCGTAGGATTTTCGTCGACGCACACGGCGTTGAAGTTTGTGCTGCCATTGGATCGACGCTAGACGTCGAGCAGATCGACCGTTGAACCTGCCAGCGCGACGTTCTTAGCAGGATTATCGCGATCGTAGAAGACCAGTGTAGACATGTCTTCGTAGAGTTCGCGTGATTCATCGTTGGACTTGCCGGTGAATATACGGCCCGCACGATCTTTGAAATCGTATTTAATTTTGCTCGTTTTTGATCTTCCGCCGATAGTCTCCTGACTGACGACCACTCCAATTGCGATGTCGCCGTTCGCCAAGAGCTTCCGATCGCGAAACACAGAACGAACCGCGCCGCCGGCCATGGACAGAAATATCAGAGCGAAAATCAGAGTGGATAGGATGTCCATGAAGATGTTTGACGAATTCGGATTCGGATTGGTTTTTGCATGACCCAGAACAAAGACAGTTACGGCGATACTGATGATGCAGAGAAAAACGATCAAGAGCATGACGGTCGAAGTTTTGGTCGAGATGCGTCGAGGTTTGCTCAGGGTGATCAACCGATCATAGAGGATGCGGGTTTTTACGTCGGCTGCGGACGCAGATGGATTGGGAACTACGGGTCGCGAAGTGTCGGGAAACCCTCTCGTGGGCCGCAGATCGCCCAAGACTTTCAGCCTTCTCCACGACGTGAATGCTCCGAGAGCCACGATGCCGATAATGAGGAATGGGAAGATGCCCGGGCTGGAGTGCTTCAACGTGGAGAAATAGATGACACTTCCGAAAACGATTCCGACCCACAGCAGAGTGAACGGAATCTGCTTGAGGCTCCGCCGTTCGCTTTCTTTCGCGCGCTCGAGATTCCAACCGCACACGGAGCAGTAAGGTTTGCTGGGGGACCAGAAAACACTCGAGGTGCCCGCGATGGCGCCACACTTTGGACAGATGATTTCGCGCGTCGTGGGCATCGCGGGCGTATGACTCTCTGGCGTTATCGTTCAGTAGAAATTTTAACGGGCATGGGTTCCTGCGTATCATTTGTCTATGGCGCAATTGCTTCGTTTGCACGAGCTGATCGTGGAGTTGCCGACTCCGGCGGGATGGGTGCGGCCGGTGAACGAAGTATCGCTGCGGATCGCGGAGGGGGAGGCGGTTGGGCTGGTCGGGGAATCGGGCAGCGGGAAGACAATGATGGCGCTGGCGATGATGGGATTGCTGCCGCTGGGCGCGCGCGTTAGTGGCGAGGCGCAGATCGAAACGGGCAGCGAAAAAAACGCGACGAATCTGACGCGCTTGACCGAATCGGAGTGGCGCGGAGTACGCGGGCGCGACATTGCGATGGTGTTTCAGGAGCCGATGACGGCGCTGAATCCGGTGATGCGCGTGGGAGCGCAGATCGAAGAAGCGGTAAGGGCGCATGAGCCGAAACTCGCGCGCGAAGAAGTGCGGCAGCGGATGCTCGAATCTTTGAAGCGTGCAGCGGTGCCGGAACCAGAGACGCGTGCCGAACAATTTCCGCATCAGCTATCGGGGGGATTGCGGCAGCGCGCGATGATCGCGATGGCGCTGGCGGGCGGGCCGCGCCTGCTGATCGCGGACGAGCCGACGACGGCGCTCGACGTGACCGTGCAGAAGCAGATTCTGGATTTGCTCGATCGGCTCAGGCGCGAGTTGCGACTTGGGTTGCTGTTTATCACGCATGATTTGGGAGTCGTGGCGCAGGTCGCGGATCGCGTTGCCGTGATGTATGCGGGGCGAATCGTTGAGGAAGGGCCGGTCAGCGATGTGCTGCGGGCGCCGCGGCATCCTTATACGCAGGGATTGCTGGCGGCGTCGCCGACCCTCGAGCGTGGGAAGCTGGCGCCGATTCCGGGGACGGTGCCGCAGTTGACGGCGTTGCCGCCGGGGTGCGCGTTTGAGCCGCGGTGCGCGGCGCGTGTGGGCGAGTGTGTGAAGCGCGTGCCGGAGATGAGAGGCGCGGGGGCGGAACATGGTGCGCGGTGCGTGTTGGTGTGAGAGCGCGGCGAAGTGTGAATCGCGTAAACCGGAACGGTTGAGATCCTTCGGCGGCCTACGGCCGCCTCAGGATGACAACGCCACTTAAGTTGGCGCGAGCGCCACTTAAGGTTGGCGAGAGCAGCACTTAAAATTGGCGAGAGCGGCGCTCAAATTGGCGAGAGTGGCGCTTAAATTGGCGAGGGTGCTAGCTTACGTTGGCGCGAGTGTCGGTTACGTTGGCGAGAATGCTGGTCAAGTTGGCGAGAGCGGCACTTAAGTTGGCGAGAGCGCTAGTTGAGTTGGCGCGAGTGCCAGTTAAGTTAGTAAGAGTTCAGAAAAGAAGAGGCTCCCGAAAAATCCGGGAGCCTCTTTCACTTTCACCACCCCGAAAAACGAATCGCCGACTAGAACTCGTAGCGCAATGCGAACTGCATCGTGCGCGGGTTCGTCAGTAAGCCGGAGTATTGGCCGAAGGTGCTGCTGTTGGTGAGCGAGAGGTTGATCGACTGAACGTCGAATCGCGTCAAGTTCAGCGCGTTGAAGACTTCCCAGCGGAATTGCAATGAGTGCGACTCCGCCCACGGCATCCGCCAGCGCTTGGCAAGCCCAAGATCGAGGCTCGCGAAGCCGTCGCCACGAAGGCTGTTGCGCGTGCCGACCTGACCCGGGAAGTCGGGCTGAAATGCGTTGAACGCCGAGGCGGCATCAGCAGCGGTGCCGAACAGATTGACTGTGCCGTCTGCATTCTTGGACGCGCCGACCGTCTTGACTGGAGCGACCTGCGTGGCGGCGCCGGAAAGCTGCCAGTTGGTGGGCCACTGGAAGCCGTTGCTGGCGCTGAATGGGAAACCGCTTGTCCAGCGTGCGAGCCCGGTGAGTTGCCAACCGCCGAGGAGTGCTTCGCCGGCGCCGTGAGCGTTGGTGGCGATCCAGCGACCCTTGCCGAATGGCAATTCCCAAACCCAGTTGGCATTGAGCTGATGTGGCGTATCGAAATCCGAAACGGCGCGAGTCGCCTTCGGATCCCAAGCGTTGATGATTTGTCCGCCGAGTCCGCCTTCCGCTGTGATGCGGTTCGCGTCGGAGGAAATGTCCATCGACTTGGAGAACGTGTAGTTCAAGTCGAATTGCAGACCATGCGACATGTGGTGGCGGAAGCTGACCTGCAAGCCGTTGTACGCCGACGCGCTCATCGAACGCCATGCGTACAGTGCCGCAAATTGCGGTGAGAGGAACGCATAGGGTCCGCCCGGTCCGTAGTAACTGACGCCGGGAAGGTTCGCATCCGTGAGTGCGCCCTGATCGATCGCCTGGATCGCGGAAGTTTCGTTTCCGTTTTCGCAGCTGAACAAATCGTAGGCAGCTTGGAGCACGCTCTTGGTCGAGCCGCCGCTGCAGAGAAGGCTGTACGCGCCGCCCGGCTTGAGAGGCTGAAGAATATTGCCCCAATACGATGCGGTCGGCCCAATCAAAGCAGGAGTGACGGAACTCGTGGGAACGCCTTGACGATAGACTTTCGCCAAAGCCGTCGCGGCCGCGAAGTAATCGACTCCGGACTTCGGATCGCGGATGTCTTCGGGAGTAGCAACGTCTTCTTGCGTCAGGAGGCGATGCGCGAAGCGACCGACATACGAGACGTCCAACGTGAAGCCGCGTCCCAGGTCGCGTTGCACCGATAGATCCGCCGTGTACGCATAAGGCGTCTTAATGTTTTGATCCGCGCCCCAATACACAGCGAAGGCGCTGCCGCCGGTTGACGGGAAGTTTTGCGGGAAAGTGAACGGCGGAGCCGGCGAGAACAGCTGCGTTCCGTCGGTGCCGGTGGTCGGAATGGAGTTCAGCCCAGTGATACGCGGGGCCGTCGCCGGCGTGACCGCGCCTTCCTGGCTCGTGAGTCCGGTGGAGAGGCCGAACGATCCGTTTTGATCGAACGTGGCGAGCAACGAGGGCCCGATGCGATCGTAAACGATGCCGGCGCCTGCGCGGATGCTGGTCTTGCCCGGTCCGCCGAAGAGTGCGCCGAGCAATCCGGAGCTGGCGCTGGGTGAATACGCGAGCGCCAAGCGAGGAGCGAAGTTTTTCTTGTCCCAGTTGTAGAAGCCCGGCGCGTTGTTGGCCGGCCCGCCCAGGTTGAAGCCCACGAGCGGAGCGGCGTTCGAGCCGATGCCTTGCAACATGTTTTGTCCGCGTGTAGCGAACCAGTCGCTGAGATTGATGGATGGCGTGACCTGGAGACCATCGGTTTCCCACGGCGGCGAAAAGAGCGAGTAGCGCAGCCCATAGGTAAACGTCAGGTTTGGCTTAATCTTCCAGGAGTCTTGTGCGTAGAACTCCCACGAATCGTCGGCGAAATGGCGGACGACGGGCGCGCCCTGCGCGAGGACAGAGCCGTTTTTGGTGTAGTTGTATTGCGCGATGACTTCGTTCACGCTTCCGACCAACGCGATCAATGGATCGTCGTAGTTGTTGTCGAAAGAGCCCGCGACGGCCGGATGGCCGAAGGCTGCGGGATCAAACGCGCCACCGGTGTTCGCCAAGCCGGTGGGCGAGAACCATTCGGCGTTGGTGACCGCGGTGCTGAACGAAGCGATGTTCGTGGATTGCGGGTTGCGCATGATGTTCACATTCGTGCCGAACGTGAACGTGTGGTTGCCCTTGATCCACGAAACGTCGTCGAGGAAGTTATGAACTGGAACCTGAAAGGTGGTCGTCGGAAATTCCGAGAAGCTGGAGTTGTTCGGCGTGCTGTTGTCGTTGAGGCTACGGAATTGAACGTACGACTGCGTCTGATTTCCGATTTGTCCGAGGCTTTGACGCGTGTAGCCGTAATGGAAATTGTTAACGAGGTTGGATTTCAAAACCGCAGAGTAGCCGACGGCGAAGCCCTTGCTGTAGTCGACGGTGTCTTGAGTTGGCGCGGTTCCCGGTAGATACGGGACGCCTGCGGTGTTGTCGTTGCGCAACGCACCGCGCCAGAAGAGGGTGTGGTTGCCGTTGGCGGTGAGTTTGTAGTCGAGGCGCGCGATGTACCAGTCCGTTGTGATCGGCGCTGCGCCTGCGAAGCGATACCCGACGAAGTTGAGGCCGTCGCCGACGGTGTTGTCGTTTGCCGAAGGGAGCGAGCGGAAGTAGGGAATCATGACGTTGCTGCTGACGCCGATGCCTTGCGGGTCCATCGCCTGAATCGCTGCGGGGCCGACAGCGGCGTTGCCTGGGGCGACGGCGAATGATGTGCCGTTGAGTCCCTGCACTGTGCCGCCGGGGCAGGCTGTTGGATCGTCGCAGTTGTACATCACCACGCCGTTGCGCAATGCCGCGCTGGGCACGATGCGGACGACGCTCTGCTGCTGCGCTTCGCGCTCGCCTTCATAGTTCGCGAAGAAAAACAAACGCTGCTTGATAATCGGTCCGCCGAGTGAGGCGCCGAAGTTGTTTCGGATGAGTTGGGGAGCCTTGTTGGGTTCGCCTTGCTGAAGCTGCG
Source organism: uncultured Acidobacteriota bacterium (assembly GCA_963785605.1). Taxonomy (GTDB): domain Bacteria; phylum Acidobacteriota; class Terriglobia; order Acidiferrales; family UBA7541; genus Acidiferrum. Next base: position 17,663 of record CAWAWE010000005.1, read on the forward strand.
CTTGCTTGATGAAGTAGTCGTTGGCGCTGGTGAGCGTGTTGCGGTTGTATTCGTAGACCGAGCCGTGAAATTGATTGGTGCCGCTCTTCGTGATGAGCGAGACTTGCGCGCCGGAAGAGCGACCCTCGTCGGCGTTGTAGTTCGACGTGGTGACACGGAACTCTTGGACGGAATCGGCCGTGACGGGCAGAACGGATGTGAAGGCGAAGCCCGTTGTGTCGGTGTTTACGTCCACGCCATCGAGCGTGATGTTGCTCTGGTCGCTGCGCGCGCCATTCACGGCGCCGCTGCGCGTGTCGGTCATGGTGTTGATGTCGGGGCGATTGCCGGTGTAGGCGACGCCGGCTTGCAGGGAGAGCAAGTCCGGAACGTTGCGCGAGTCAATGGGCAGTTGCCGGATCTGATTTTCGTCGAAGGCGTTGCCGAGCGAGGCGTCCGCGGTGTTGAGCGTCACGGCGGCGGCTGAAACCTCGACCGTTTCGGCGGTGGTGCCGATGTCGAGGGTGACGTCGGCGGTGCTCGGCGAATCGACCAGGAGCTGAAGATTTTTGCGTTCATAGCGACGGAAGCCGGTCATCTCGATGGTCAGTACATAAGAGCCGGGCGGCAGCGCCTGAAACTCGTACGCGCCGGTGCTCGAGGTTTGGGTCTGGCGCTGATTGGCCTGAGCTACGTTGGTCAGCGCGACATTGGCGCCGACGATCGCGGCGCCCGATTTATCGATGACCGTGCCGCGGAGCGACGTGGTACCGGATTGGGCGCGAACAAGACTGGGTAGGGCGAGCGCAAACACGGCCAGCGTGAGAGCTGCAAGTCCGAATAAGGCTCTGCCTGAAGAGCTTCGATGCACAGCGTGCCTCCTGAAAGTTAAAGTGCAACAAGGAATGGACAACGTAATGGCAAGCGTCGTGCCGAAGCGGAAGTGTTGATGGGAAAGATGTTGCGAGTTCTAAAGAGGGAAAATTATTTGGGTTCGTGGATTTAGATATAGGTTTAGAGAGTTAGGGCGAGTTACGGAAAAATGACAAGCAAGGGGATGTTGTGAAGTGAATGTCACGAGATCGCACAAAGGTGAAATTTTGCGCGAGCCTGCTAACGAAAAATTCCGCGGCGCGTCATGCGGCGTGGGAAGATGGCTGCGTTGTGGTTTTTGGAATGATGGGTGCGAGGACGACACAGTGGTGAAGGGATGAATACGTGATTTTGGAGGCGCGGGAGCTGCGGAAAAGCTATGCGCGGACCGGCGGGGCGAGGGGCTCCGGCGGCGGATCGGGCTCGGCCTCGGCCCGAGAAAGATTTACCGCGGTGGATGGCGTCAGTTTTTCGGTTGCGGCGGGGGAGACGTTCGCGATCGTCGGCGAAAGCGGATGCGGGAAGACGACGCTGGCGCGGATGCTGTTGCGGTTGATCGAGCCGGACGCGGGAGAGATGCATTTTGAAGGCATCGATTTGCTGAAATTGCGTGGCGAGCCGCTGCGGGTGAAGCGGCGGCAGATGCAGATGATATTTCAGGATCCGTTCGCGTCGCTGAATCCGCGCATGCGTGTTGGCGCGATTGTCGCAGAGCCGCTGGAGATTCATGAGCCGCGGCTGCCGGCTGCGGAGCGGCGTGATCGAGTGGCTGGGATGCTAAAGCGCGTCGGGCTTGGCGAAGACGCGATGAAGCGGTATCCGCATGAATTTTCGGGCGGTCAGCGGCAGCGCGTTGGGATTGCGCGCGCGCTGATTTTGCGGCCGAAGCTGGTCGTGGCCGACGAGCCGGTTTCGGCGCTGGATGTTTCGGTGGGCGCGCAAGTGTTGTTGCTGCTGCAAGAGTTGCAGCGCGAATTCGGGCTGACCTACATTTTTATATCGCACAGCTTGCCGGTCGTAGCCCAGATCGCCACGCGCGTGGCCGTCATGAGGCGGGGGCGCTTTGTCGAAACCGGCGACGTGGATTTGGTGCTGCGCCGGCCGGTTGAGGAATACACGAAAGAGCTGCTTGCCGCGGTGCCAGAAATCCCTCGATAAAAACGTGAGCTAAGGGGCGCCTTCTGAGCCTCAGGTAGCCCTCCGCGTATCCGCCGGACCCGGCGCCTTGTCGAATATTGTTCACGCTGAAATTTGTTGTAATCGAGCTGCGTATTGGGTGTAAGAAGGCAGCAACTCTTTGTCCTGAATTCTCTGTGGTGGAGGATATTTCTATGGCAACTACTTCTTTACCTACCGCTGACGCGCAGCCTGCTTCGATCAGTGCGATTGGCCGAATCATCGGTGTGCTTTTTTCACCGAAAGCTACCTTTGAAGATATCGTTCGAAAACCGAGCTGGGCGTTACCGGTCATTTTGCTGACGATTTTCAGCTTGGGCGTGAGTTTTTCGATCAATCAACGCATCAATTGGCGCGCATACATGAGCGAGCAGATTGAGAAAAGTGCAGCCGGGGCGAGTCTGTCGGCGGAACAAAAAGAGCAGAGGATTGAGGGTGGCGCGAAATTTTCTCCGCCCTTCACGTATGCGGTCGGACTTCTCGGGCCGATTCTCATTACGCTCATCGTCGCGTTAGTGATGTGGGGCGGATATAACCTGCTGGGCGGAGCAAACACCAATTTCGCCACGTCGATGGGAATCACCTCACACGCGTTTCTTACCGGTTTGGTCAGCAGTCCGCTATTCATCCTTGTTTTATTTCTGAAACCCTTCGGAACGGTGGACCTCGACAATCCGGTAGCGACGAACGTTGGCGCCTTTTTGCCGGACGACGCGGCGAAGTGGTTGGTGTCGTTGGGCAAGTCGATCGATGTGTTCACATTCTGGACGCTGATTTTGCTGGCGATCGGTTTTGCGTGCACGAATCCGAGAAAGTTGAAAGGCAGCAAATCCTACGTGATCGCGTTTTCGATTTGGGCGGCGGTCGTTGTGCTGAAGGTCGGATTTGCGTTCATTACCGGATGATCGGGGCTTAGCGGCCAGCGTAAGGACGAGAGTTAGGGCGATGCGGCGGGTCACGGATACAATTGGTGGGTGAGCTTTGCGTTTGAGGTTATCCAGACGGATCCGACCGGCGCGCGCCGAGGCGTGTTCTCGACGCCGCACGGCACATTCGAAACGCCGGCGTTCATGCCGGTCGGCACCGCCGCCACCGTCAAAGCCCTGACGCAAGACGCGCTCGAGCTGCTCGGCGCGCGCATCATCCTCGCCAACACCTATCATCTATATCTGCGTCCGGGCCACGAACTCATCCGCAAACTCGGCGGCCTGCATCAGTTTATGTCCTGGCCCGGCGCGATCCTCACCGACTCCGGCGGCTTCCAGGTCTTCAGCCTCTCCGATCTTCGCAAAATTACCGACGAAGGCGTGCGCTTTCGCTCGCATCTCGATGGCTCCGAGCACCTGCTCACTCCCGAAAAAGCCGCCGAAATCCAGCTCGCGCTCGGTTCCGACATCGCCATGGTGCTCGACGAATGCATCGAGACGCCCGCTCCACGCGACATCGCGGAATCCGCCGTCAAGCGCACAACGCAATGGGCGAAACGCGCGCGCGAATATTTCCTCCAACAAACAGCCAAAAACGGCGTCGCCGCAACCGGCTCAGGCCTGCCCCAATGGCAATTCGGCATCGTCCAAGGCGCCACCTTCGCCGACCTCCGCCGTGAAAGCGCGCGCCAACTCCTCGAAATCGACTTCCCCGGCAACGCGATCGGCGGCCTCGCCGTCGGCGAACCTCACGCGATGACCTGCGAAATGACCAGCGTCGTCACCGAACTCCTCCCCAAAGATCGCCCGCGCTATTTGATGGGCGTCGGCCGCCCCGAACAAATCGCCGACTACGTCGCCCTCGGAATCGACATGATGGACTGCGTCCTGCCCACGCGCGCCGCGCGCCACGCCTGCATTTACACGAGCGAGGGCCGCGTCCTCATCAAAAATGCGCGCTATGCAGAAGACCAGCGCCCGCTCGATCCCGCGTGCGCCTGCGCCGTCTGTAAACGCTACACGCGAGCCTACTTACGCCATTTGTTTCACGCCGGAGAAATCACCGCGGCCATCCTCGCCACCCACCACAATGTCCACTTTTACCTTGACATAATGCGCCAAATCCGTGAGGCTATCGGGTTTGGAAACCTAGCGAAATTCTCATCTGCGATGCACGCGCGTTATTCCGCAGGTCCGGCCTGAGGGCAAACGGGTCGAAGTAAACGGACAGCGCGCGAGGTCCGCGGGACACCACCAGAAGAGAATCGTACGGGTGGGAGCGAACGGGGATTTTCCCGTTGCTGGCGACTGCTTTCTCCGCAGTGAACGCGCGATACGGAGACACACGCCCGCGCCGTTGTACAAGACGATGTTCAGGACGATGAGCAGGACGGATAGAAGGAAAGGTTCGCGATGAATTTTGCGGCAACAATTTTCCAGGCCGGCGGCCTGGGCAGCGCGCTCGGCAGCCCGCTGATCATGATGGTCGTGGTGATGGGCATCTTCTACGTCATGCTCATCCTGCCGCAGCAGCGCCAGCGCAAAAAGACGCAAGAAATGTTGGGCGCGCTCAAGACCGGCGACAAAGTCGTCACCAACGCAGGCATCTACGGCACCATCAACGGCTTCGATGGCGACACCGTCATCCTCAAAATCGCGGAACAGGTCAAAATCCGCATCGCCCGTTCGGCGATTTCTCAAGTGGAGACCACCGAAGATGCGAAGTAGATTTCCTCTCGACGTCCGCGCAAATTTCGCGGACAACTACTCCGGCTCACACGGAGCTCTTAACGTCCAGCCATGAATCCAAACCTGAAGTGGAGAGCTATTTTCATCGCATTAATCGTCGTCGGCTGCATTTACGGGCTGATCGGCTTCCCGACGTTTCCCACCTCGCTCACGCAGATCAAGGATAATTTCGCGCACCAGATCAAGCTCGGCCTCGACCTGCAAGGCGGCACGCACCTGATCCTGCAAGTGCAAACGCAGGAAGCCATCGCGCAAGAGACCGATCAGACCGTCGATCGCCTGACGACGCAGATGCGCGCGAAAAACATTCGCTACGACGAAATCCGCCGTACCGACGACACGCACATTCTCGTCCGCAACATCGCTCCCGATCAGCTCTCCGACTTCCGCGATCTGGTTAGCACTCAGCTCCAGAATGTTTGGGATTTGTCTCCGGCAGCCGGCGAACAGAATAGTTACGCGCTCACGCTTCGCGCCAACCAGGTCGCTCAAATTCGCGAGACGACGATGACGCAATCGATCGAAACGATCGAGCGCCGCATCAACGCGCTTGGCTTGACCGAGCCGATCATTCAGCAGCGCGGTGGCGCCAACAACAATGAAATCCTCGTGCAACTCCCCGGTGAAGGCGATCCTTCGCGCGCGAAAGCCGTCATTCAGGCGGGCGGCCAGCTCGAACTGAAGCTCGTCGAAGATCCCACGACATATCCTTCGCAGGTCGCCGCGCTCGCCGCGCATGGCGGTGTTCTTCCTCCGGGCAGCGAAATCGTCGCCGGCCGCAACGAAAGCCGCACCGCCACTCCCGATCAGGGCGAAGTGTGGTACGTGCTGAGCCGCGCGCCCATCGTTACAGGCCGCGACCTCCGCAGCGCCACCGAAAATCGCAGCGCCCAGAATCCCGGCCAATGGCAAATCGGCTTTTCACTGTCTCCGGACGCCTCGCGCCGCTTCGGTCCCTTCACCGAACAAAACATCAATCGGCAGATGGCGATCGTTCTTCAGCACAAGGTTTACTCCGCGCCCGTCATTCACGGTCGCATCGACGACACCGGCGTCATCGAAGGCAACTTCAGCCAGGATTCCGCGCACGACCTCGCTCTCGTTCTCCGCGCCGGCGCGCTTCCCGCTTCCATCAAATATCTCGAAGAGCGCACTGTCGGCCCCTCGCTTGGAGCCGATTCCATTCGCCACGGTGTCCAAGCATCTGTGCTCAGCTTGATCGTCGTGATGCTCTTCATGCTCGTTTACTATCGCCTCTCGGGCGCTAATGCCGTGGTTGCGTTGATTCTCAACCTCGTCATCCTTCTCGCGGCGCTGGCCGCTTTTGGCGCCGTGCTTACGTTGCCTGGCATCGCCGGTGTCATCTTAACCATCGGCATGGGCGTCGATTCCAACGTTCTCGTCTTCGAACGCATCCGCGAAGAACTGCGCCATGGCAAGTCTGCTGCGGCCGCCGTCGAAGCCGGCTTCGACAAAGCATTCCTGACCATCATCGACACGCACGTCACCACCGTCGTCTCGGCGTTCTTCCTGTTCCTTTTTGGAACTGGTCCGATTCGCGGCTTTGCCGTCACTTTGACCATCGGTTTGATCGCCAACGTTTTCACCGCGATCTACGTGTCCAAAACGATTTTCCAATATCACCTTTCCAAGATGGACCGGCAGGCGGAGCTCAGTATCTGATTTGTACTAGGACTCCTGGGAAACTTCCATCGCAGTACTTTGCGTTGTTTGTGCCATCAAAGGGGCCAGAGATCGCACGGTCCTGGGAACAATTTTTTAGGTGCTGGAGTCTAAAGGAAGGACGAATCTCGGCATGATTGAGTTCTTTAAAGAGCCCAATATCGACTGGATGGGCAAGGCCAAGTATTTCTACGGCTTGAGCGCCATTCTTCTCATCGCAGGGCTCATCTCCTGGCTGCATGAAGGCGGCCTACGTTACGGCATCGACTTCCGCGGCGGCACCAACGTTGACGTCCGCTTCGCCCAACCCCCAATATTGACCAGATTCGCGACGCCCTCCGGGCCCAGGGCCTTGGTGGCAGCGAAATCCAGGCTGTCAGCTCCGGCATGACTGCCTCAAACTCGAACGAAGTCCTCATCTTCGTCGAGCAAAAAGGGGCGGGCGACGAGGCCTCGGACAGTCAGCAAGACGCAGGTGCTCACCGCGCTCAATGCGATGTACGGCGCCAAGGATCCCAACAAGCCCGACTTTAACGCGGCAACTCCTTCTTCTCTCGCCGAAGTCCTCTCTTCCAAGGATCCGCTCGCGCTCTCGGCTAACGCCGGCGATCGCTACAACGACCTCGCGCGTCGTCTGCTCGCTTTCCGCGATGGCCCAAAGAACGGCGTCATCACAAATTTTAACGAGCTGAGCGGCGTCGAAGGCGCAACTCCCGCGGTGATCTCCGCGCTCAACAACAACTTCGCGATCGGCAGCTTCACCGTTCGCGGCGTTGAAAGCGTTGGCCCCAAGGTCGGCGCCGAACTCCGCAAGCAAGCCATCTACGTAACCCTCTATGCATTAGCGGGAATGCTCGCCTACATCGCGTTCCGCTTCGAATGGGTCTTCGGAGCCGCCGCCGTTCTGGCCGTATTCCACGATGTGCTCATTACGCTGGGCTTTTTCTCGATTTTGCACTTTGAAATTTCGCTCACCGTCATCGCGGCTCTTCTCACTCTCGTTGGTTATTCGATGAATGACACCATCGTCATCTTCGATCGTATCCGCGAAAACAATCGCCTGCTCCGCAAAGAGTCCTTCGCCGACGTTGTTAACAAGTCGATCAATCAGACTCTTTCGAGAACGATCTTGACTAGCGGCCTGACTTTCCTTACCGTGCTCGTCCTGTTCTTGATGGGCGGCCAGGTTCTGAGGGCATTCTCCTTTGCCCTGGTGGTGGGGATTGTGGTAGGAACGTACTCCAGTTTTGGCATCGCTGCGCCTCTTGTTGTTGCCTGGCACCACTGGCGCGGCGACAAAGGCACTGTAGGTAGCACCGGATCTGCAGCCGGAAACAAACCCCGTGTCGGCGATGGCGTCTCCGGACGACTCGCACCCGCGGGCAGGAGGTAGGGAACATGTTTGAAGACATGGTGGTTTCCAGCTCGAACCCCACCAAGACAAACAAGCCTTGGACCGTCGTTCTCTCGATGTTGTTCCAGGTCGTGTTTCTTGGTGTTTTGATTTTGATTCCGTTGATCTACACGGAAGCGCTCCCCAAGACGATGATGTCCACTCTCCTCGTCGCGCCTCCGCCTCCGCCGCCCCCACCGCCGCCTCCGGCCGTGGTCAAGATCGTCCAGGTCAAGCCGCAAGTTCACTTGATGGACGCCGGCAAACTCGTGGCGCCGAAAGTCATACCGAAAGAAGTAAAGATTATTAAGGAAGAAGCCGCTCCCGATATGAGCGCCGGCATGGCCGGTGGTGTTCCGGGCGGCGTCGCCGGTGGCTCGATGGGCGGCGTCATTGGCGGCGTGATCGGCGGTGTTGGCGGCGCGCCACCACCACCGAAGCCGACCGCATCGCGTATTCGCCAGGGCGGTAGCGTTCAGGCTGCGTTGCTGGTCAACAAGGTTCAGCCGGTCTATCCGCCGCTGGCACGTCAGACCCGCATCTCGGGCACCGTTCGCCTCCACGCTCTGATTTCCAAGAGCGGCTCGGTCGAATCGCTCGAAGTGATCTCGGGCCATCCGCTGTTGGTTCGCGCAGCGATGGACGCCGTGCAGCAGTGGAAGTACAAGCCAACGCTGCTCAACGGTGAACCGGTGGAAGTCGATACCACGATCGACGTGATTTTCTCTCTGAACCAGTAATTCGCAGTACGGCGCGTTTCGCCAGTCGTGGGGCCGGCGAGGCGCTCCGAGCAGCACCGTAGTGAAGCAAATCTTGTCGGCCCCGGCCCAGCCGGTGTCACTTGAACTTTTAAGGAGCAAACGAATGGTAGCCACTTTGTACGTGTACGCGGCCCTCTTCCTGCAATCCCAGACCGGCAGCTCTTGGGATCTTCGCAGTATGTGGTCGTCGATGAGCGCACTTCCCCGAGTCGTTGTCGGGATCTTGTTCGTGCTGTCGGTTTATTCGTTCGGCGTCATGATCGACCGCGCGTTGATGTACAGCGCGGCTCGCAAACAGTCGCGTGTCTTCGTGCAGCAGGTTGCCGGAGCCCTCAAGGACGGCAAGCTCGACGAAGCGATCGCCATTGCGGAACGCAACAAGAAGAGCCACATCGCCAAGGTTGTCGCGACGGGACTCTCCGAGTTCCAGTCCGCTTCCCAGCAGGTTTCCGACGCCGACGTGATCGAAGCCGCCAAGCGCGGTCTCGAGCGCTCGGTCGCCATCGTCCACGCCGAAATGAAGCGCGGTCTGTCGGCCCTCGCCACGATTGGTTCGACGGCTCCGTTCGTCGGCCTGTTCGGCACGGTCGTCGGCATCTTGAACGCGTTTAAGGGCATCGAGTCGTCCAAGGCCACCGGTCTGTCGGCGGTTGCCGGCGGTATCGCGGAAGCTTTGGTCACCACCGCGTTCGGTCTTCTCGTCGCCGTTCCCGCGGTCTGGGCTTACAACTACTTCACCAACAAAGTCGAAGCTTTCGACGTCGAGATGGATAACTCCTCGATGGAATTGATCAACTACTTCATTCTCCGCCGCGGCGCCGTCAAGAAGTAAGGAAGCAACGCAAGGAGAAGGAGCAACTTCATGGCACATCAAATAGGAAGCGGGCGATACAAGCCGCAAGCCGGTGCTCAGATGGCGGCGCCCAACGTCATCCCCATGGCCGACATCATGCTCGTTCTGCTGATCATCTTCATGGTGGTCACCCCGATGTTGCAGAAGAACATGCCGGTCGATATGGCGCACACCGACACCGCCCGTGACATGCAGGACGCAGATAAAGATGACGCAGTCGTCGTGGCCATCACGCGCGACGGCGCCATCTATCTGGGACATACCGCGACGGCTAAAGACGATCTGACCAATCAGATCAAGGATAAGCTGGCGAACCGCCTCGATAAAACCGTATACGTGAAGAGCGATCAACGCGCGAAATACGGTGATGTCGTCGCGGTGGTGGACGAAATTCGCTCCGCCGGTGTGGATCAGGTCGGTCTGCTCACGGAAAAGAACCAGAAGGGTGGACCGGAACCACCACCTCCGCCTGCGGGTAGCCCAACCGGAGATTAGTTCGGACTTCGGTCGCTGTAGCGAGTCATCGTAGTGCAGTCGCAGTGGCTGTCATTCGTTTGCTGATGTTTGAGTGGCCGCGCCGATTCCCACACGGCGCGGCTTACTGGCCTGCAAAGCTCGACACGTAGCAGGCTCACAGGAGAAGTAGCCATGGGCATGAGCGTTGGAGACAATAAGGGCGGTGCGATGGCGGAAATGAACGTCGTTCCGCTGATCGACATTCTGCTGGTGCTGCTGATCATCTTCATGGTGATCACGCCGTTGACCCCGAAGGGCTTGGACACGTTGGTGCCGCAGCCCAATCCGAACCAGCAGCAGAATCAGGATCTGGAAAATAAGACGGTCGTCGTTCAGGTTCTCACCAACGATAAACTGAAGATCAACAACGAAGACGCGACTTGGGATGGCCTGGGTCAGCGCATCGATCAGATCTTCAAGGATCGCGCCGAGAAAATCGCTTTCGTGAAGGGCGACAACGATGTACTGTTCGCCAGCGTTGCGCGCGCCATCGACATCATGCGCGCAAACGGTATCGACAAGGTCGGTCTGATCACCGCCAAGATCGAAGCCGGCCAGTAATATCTGGGTTCCATCGGCGTCGCTTCACCGCGGCGCCGTTTTTCGGTTTGGACGGGGGTTCGCTCAGGATTAACGAGCAGCCGGTGACGTGGGATTCGTTGCGCAGCCATCTCGAAGAAATTTTCAGCCGGCGCGCCGACCGCACTGCATTCGTTAAGGGCGAATCCGACATCGAATTCCAGGTTGTGGCCAAAGTGATTGACGTGATGGACTCGGCAGGCATATCTTCTGTCGGTCTGTTAACGCCGCAGTTGGAGAAAGGCCGCTAGATTGGCCGGTTGCCCTTCGCAGGGCGGGACGTGAATCCTAGCGACGACTGTTTTCGGTCGCGCCATTAAGCAGGGATGGGATGCTTCGATGACTTACGGATCGATTCGAATCGCACGCCGGGTTACGGCAATCGCCGCGATGGTTTTCGTTGTGGCGGGCGTCTCGGGCTGCAGCAAACTCAAGGCTCGCGACCTCTTGAACAAAGGTGTCACCGCCTTCAAGAACGGTCAGTCCGACGCTGCGATTGAAGACTTCAAGGAAGCGAAGGAAGCCGATCCCGAGTTGTTGAACGCGCGGCTCTATCTCGCCACCGCGTACGCCAGCTTGTATATTCCCGGCGCTCCGTCGCCCGAAAATCTCGCGCGCGGCAACCAGGCGGTTGCCGAATTTAAGGAAGTCCTCGATAAGGACCAGAACAATCTCTCCGCGATCGACGGCATCGGCTCGATCCTCTTCCAGATGGGCGGCCAGCCTTTCGACCCCAAGAAATTCGAAGAGTCCAAGACCTATCACCAGCGCCACATCCAGTTGAAGCCGGAAGATCCCGAACCGTACTACTGGATCGGCGTCATCGACTGGACGCTCGCCTTCCGTGCCAACGGCGAAGCGCGCCTCGCGTATAACAAAGACAACATCAAGAAACAGGTCAAGGACACCGATCCGCTTCCTCCGGCCGTTCGCACCGAGTATGCCGCGAAGTACGGACCACTGGTTGAGGAAGGCATCACCGACCTGCAAAAGGCCATCCAGCTCCGTCCCGATTACGACGACGCCATGGCGTATCTCAACCTCCTCTATCGCCGCAAGGCCGACCTCGTCGAAACCCCTGACGAACGCGCCAGCCTGCTCAAACAGGCCGACGACCTCGTAGACAAGGTCAAAGAAATTAAGCAAAAGCGCGCCGACCAGCCGACCCAACCATCCTGATCGCGCCCCATCGGGCTAGTCGTCCAACTTCAATCGTTTGCTTCCCAAGGGCGCTCCTCCAGAGCGCCCTTTTTAATTTTGTATCGCCGCAAGATCGACCGGCTAGCCGGCAGTTGGGTGCCGCACCCTTAGGTTCTAAAGGGTGCGGGTTTAGATTCGCCCCCGCCCAAATCAAAACCGATAACAAGCCTTGACACCTAGTACCCTCGTGGTAATCTACTCAGGTAGATATCCTCGCCAGCCCGTTAACTCCTCCGCCAACAAAAAGCGAATAAAAAGGGAATTCACGCGACCACTTAACCGCCCTGTCCTCAGTAGTTTGCGCACACTTTGAATCAGCCTCTCTGCAAGTCTCTCAATCCAAACCGCTTGCGCACACTTAGGGAAACACCGGGGGTGTACCCTTCACGGTTCCAAAACGGGAATCGCCTCCGCCCAGTCGCCAGCTCTCGGCTGCCGTCGGTTACCCAAACCGCCACCCTGAATCCTCCTCCTCGAAACGTCATCCTATCGACTGGCGTATACTAGACCATGGCCCCGGGCAACGTTCCCCTCAGCTTCAACCGTGACCGCACCGAGCGCCAGCTCGACGCCCGCCTCGAAGAACTCCTCGTCAAGCTTCGCAAAAATCGCCCGGCCGAAGACCCCTGGATGGTTCGCCGCGCCTACGAAATCGCCGCCGAGCGCCATCGTGAACAGCTCCGCAAATCCGGCGAGCCGTATCTCATGCATTTACTCGAGGTTGCGCACATTCTTGCCGACCTCCGCCTTGACGCCACCACGCTGACCGCCGCCCTGCTCCACGACGTCATCGAAGACACTGAATTTCCCGTCTCGCGCATCACCGAGCGCTTCGGCGCCGAAGTCGCTCACCTCGTCGAAGGCGTCACGAAAATCGGCCGCCTCAAAATGATGGCGCCCGAAGCGCGCCAGGCCGAAACCGTCCGCAAGATGGTGCTCGCCATGGTGCATGACGTTCGCGTCGTGCTCGTCAAACTTGCCGATCGCCTGCACAACATGCGCACGCTGGAATATCTCGAACAAACCAAACAGCAGCGCATCTCTCGCGAAACGCTCGACATCTACGCGCCCATCGCGCATCGCCTGGGAATGGGTTTGATCCGCAACGAACTCGAAGATCTTTCGTTTCGTTATCTCGAGCCCGAATCGTTTCTCTCGCTGCAAAAAGAAGTCAGCGACAAAGAGCCGATCCATTTGGGATTTCTCGAAGACGTGCAAGGAACGATCCGCACGAAATTAGTCGAAGCCGGCATTCCCGCCGACGTCACTTCGCGCGTCAAGGGCCTCTACTCGCTGCATCGCAAAATCGTGCGCCAGGAGCGCAGCCTCGAACAGGTTTACGATTTGCTCGCCGTCCGCGTCATCACCGACAGCGAACGCAGCTGCTACGCGGCGCTCGGCGTGATGCATCATCTGTGGCGCCCGGTGCCCGGACGATTCAAAGATTACATCGCGATGCCGCGGCCCAACTTGTACCAATCGCTGCACACCACGGTGCTGCACAACGGCCAGCCGTTCGAGATTCAGATCCGCACACAGGAGATGCACCACACCGCGGAGGAAGGCGTCGCCGCGCACTGGAAATACAAGGACGACAAGCCGGTTCGCGAAGACGACCAGCGCATCGCCTGGATGCGCCAGCTCATCGAGTGGTCGCAGGAACTCGAAGAGCCGAGCGAATTTCTTTCTACGTTAAAAGTCGATCTCGCTCCCGTCGAAGTTTACGCGTTCACGCCGAAAGGCCGCGTGCTCGAACTGCCGCGCGGCGCGACGCCCGTCGATTTTGCGTACACCGTTCACACCGAAGTCGGCCACCAGTGTGTCGGCGCCAAAGTGAACGGCCAGATGGTCGCGTTGCGCCATGAAATCGTCAGCGGCGACGTTGTCGAAATCATGACGCAGAAAGGGCACAAGCCCAGTCGCGACTGGCTCAGCTTCGTCAAGTCGTCGCACGCGCGCACAAAAATCAAGCACTGGATCAACGTGCAAGAGCGCCAGGAAGCCACCGAAATGGGCATCCGGCTTCTCGAGAAAGAAGCGCGTCAGTTTGGCCGCAGCCTGAAAAAAATCCCCGAAGCCGATTTGTTGAAGTTCGCTTCCGATTCCGGCCTGTCAAAACTCGACGATCTCTACGCCGCTGTCGGTTTCGGAAAATATTCCGCGCGACAGATTCTTACGAAAGTCCTGGGCGAACCCGAAAAGGGAACTCAAAACGACGCGGAAGAGTCCACGCCGACGCTGGTCAAAACCGTCAAGCGTATGCTGGGCTTTGGCGAGGCTCCGCTCGTCGTCAAGGGCCACGGCGACCTGCTCGTCTATCGCGCGAAATGTTGCAATCCGATTCCCGGCGACGACATCACCGGCTACATTACACGCGGGCGCGGCGTCGCGGTTCACACGCGGACCTGTCCCAACGTTCAAAATCTTCTCTATCAAACCGAACGTCGCATCGCCGTCGAGTGGGGCGGCGAGGGCGAAACCGCAAAATTCCTCGTTCAACTTCTCATCCGCGCCAAAGATCGCGCCGGCCTGCTCGCCGACATCACCGCTGTTTTCAGCAACGCCAGCTGCAACATCCACAATCTCGAAAGCCGTCCCGATCGCCTCAACGCGCAAGTCGATGTGAATCTCGAAATCGTCGATCGGCGCCAGCTCGAATCCATCCTCGGCAACATCCGCAAAATCCAGGGCGTCTACGGCGTCGAACGCGTCTACCAACCCACTGTTTAATCTATTTTGAGAATTAAATCGGAGAGAGTTGCTGCGAAGCTCTACCGCGGCCGGCGGCCGCGTGCGGCGACGAAGTCGGTGTGCGCGTGATTGCGCGCCGCTTCACGCGAATTGGCTTCAGCTTCGGCCTGCTGTTCGGTGATGCCTTGCGCGATCAGTTCGAGAATCTGCTTCTCGGTCAAGCCGGTATTTTTCAAACGTCCGATCGCGGCGGAACTAATTGTCGGAAGCCCCTGAAGATCGCGTTGAAGAATCGCACTGACGGTAGGATCGGAAAGGCCAATCAAGCGAAGCATTACGGCATCCCCGCTGATCGTGTCGAGCTTATTTGCTTGCGCGTAGGTAACGACATCGGATTCCGTGTAGCGCGCATTCAATAGATTTGCGACAGAGTCGGCGCTGCCGAAGGAATGTTTCTGGTCATGCGCCGTCGAGATCAAGACCACACAGGTGTCATCGCTGACGCCGGCGCTCTTCAGTCGAACCAGTTGCTGCAGCTCGGAATCGGAAATATTGAGGGGCTTGAGGCGGTCGATGGTGCCGGAGTTCATGCCGGCCTGATCGAGCGGGCGATAGTCCATCAGCGGGTGCTGATGGCAGCCCACCGCGAGGGCGAACATCCAGGTGCCGGCCATGAGGTGCGAGCGCTTCACACCTTTATTTTAGGGGCGTCGAAGCATAAGCAATGGAATTGCGATATCTCCTGTGTTGTCGCGGTACCCGCCCTGAAGGGCAGGTGACGTGCGGACAGTCAATATCGACTGGTAAATAGGAATGGGCCGTTTTTGGCAGCGAACGCGGAGTTCGAAGCCAGTTGTGGCTGCGGCTGAACGAGGCGTTACATCGCGTTCTCACCGCTCTGTACTAACTTCCGCCTGGGCGCATTTCCCGTCTACAATCGATTCATTGTGCAGCGCGCCGCGAACATAAACCGTCTGCCGCTTTTCCTTATCGCGCTCGTCGTCTCATTCTGCTCCTTTGGTTGCACAGCGGCGCTTGGTCCCGGCTACACGATCGACAAGCAGGAGATCGAAGTTCACTTCATCCCCGCGCCCGAGCCCACAATCCACATCGACTCGACCTATCATCTGCGCAACGACGGCATCCGCCCTCTGACAGTCCTCGAGCTACGGTTACCCGGTCGCCGCCGGTTTCACTTTGCCGATCCACAAGTCGAATGGGACGGCCACGCAGTCACTCTCGACATTTCTCCCGACAATCGGCGCAATTCGGTTTTGAATCTGCAAAACGCCTGGATGGTTTCCGACGCTCACACACTCAAGCTCTCGGTCGAGTACAAACAGGCCGGGCCCGACGAACACAATTTCAGCTTCGCGCCTGATGCGTTTTTTCTTCCGTCGGAAGGATGGAGCCCGCAACTCATGCCCGCGCGCGGCGCGTTCGCCAAAGGCGGAATTCCGCCGGCGAAATGGCAGATGACGATTCGCGTCCCGCAAGATTTTCTCGTGCACGCCAGCGGCGAGAAGCCAAAAAAATCCAAGAACAACGGCGAACAGGTCATCCGTTACACGCAGCGCTTCAAGGATGGCTATCCGTTCGTGATTGCAGGTCGCTACGTTGCATCGAAATTCAAGGCGGACCCCGACACGGTCACGCTGTGGAGCCGCGCGCAGCAAAATGCCGACACGCTGCGCCAGTCGGCGCAAGGACTCGCCTCTGCGATGAAAGCCTACGACGGCATGTTCGGCAAGCGCGTCCAGAATTCGCGCGATTTGTGGCTCGTCGAATGTCCCGCCGTTGAAAACTGCTTCAGTACCGCGGCATCTTACTTTTCCGGGTTGATCAACGAACCCGGCACAAAGCCCACCGCAGAAATGGCGTCGCTCGATACGGTGATGGTCGATCTAACAAAGGGCGCGCCCGATGTTGTTGCCGCTGCGGGACCTTCGCTCGCTTCTACGTGGCTCGGCTACGGCCAGAATCCGGGATTCTACGAGCAGGATCCGCCGCTCGCCGCACTGCCGGCATTTGCCGCGATTCGCGGACGCGAGGCCGCAGGCGGCGCGCAAATTCGCACCACCGCGATTCGCCGCGCGCTTAAAAACGTTCCGCTCGACGGCCAGCCCGGAAAGGCCGAGCCGGACAACGTCGTTCGCGCGAAAAGCTTGCTGCTCTTTTTCGCTTTGCAGGATCGCTACGGCCAGAAAGCTTTTGCCGATGCGCTCAGCCACATGCTCTACGCGCGGCGCCGCGGCGGCTTCGACATCACCGATCATGATCTCCGCGTTCGATCAGGAGACGCACCAGAACGTCGGCGAATTCGTTCGCCACTGGATGAAGCGTCCCGGTGTTCCGCAAGATTTTCGCTCGCGCTATGAAGGCGAAACCAGCGCGGACGCACACGCGTTTCAAATTATGCAGTCCAACGCCAAGGAGGCTACGCCATGAAAGATATCGTCAACACCGACCGCGGTCCGAAACCGATTGGTCCGTACTCGCAAGGAGTCAAGATCAACGGCCTCCTCTATTTGTCGGGGCAGATTCCGCTCGATCCCAAGACGAACGAAATGATTTCGGGTGACATCAAGGCGCAAACCGAGCGCGTCCTCGAAAATATCAAAGGCATTCTGGAAGCCGCCGGATCGAATCTGCATCACGTCGTGAAGACCACAGTGTTCCTGAAGGATATGAATGAATTTTCGGGGATGAACGAAATCTACGCGAAGTACTTTACGGCCGCGCATCCGGCGCGTTCCACGGTGCAGGTGGCACGTTTGCCGAAAGATGCGTCGGTGGAGATTGAAGTGATTGCGTCGGCGTAAGAATTCGATTGTGTAGACGCGGGGCGTTCGTCGGGAAGAAAAAACGGAAGTCCTCAAGAATTATCGATCGTGCGGACATGGGGCGCAGCAATGCTGCGCCCCTACACATTTTTAGCCGAGCGCGGAAAGGGATTCCGAAGCGGCTTTGTTACGGGCGGTCGGGGCTTTCGAGCGCGAAGTAAACGCCCAGGCCTGTGCCGACGCCGGCGAAGATCAGGATGTACATCAGGAATTTATCGCGGCCGGATTTGCGCGGCGTCTTTTGTTGAAAGACGGGCGGCGGATTATTTGTGTCCTGGCCTTGCGGATCGTCTGGATCGAGCACGACGCGATAGGCTGTGCCTTCGGCGACGATCTTGGTGTCGTCTTCCACTGAAATTGCCAGCGCGCCGTGCGAGCAACTGACGGCTAATTCTTTTGGATTCAAAATTGTGACGCTGCCCACGGTGGCTGCGTCGGTGTTTGGGCGGATCAAAGCAGTGCCGGCATGCAGGGCAAAGGCTTTCGAATTCGCAGTAGAGAAAATCGCGGTGCCGCCCTTGAGCGTGGCCGAAGCTCCGCTTTCTTCATTGGCCCACGTCACCTGGCTGGCGCTGGTGAGCAGTAGTCGCGCGGCGCCGGCTCGTATTTGGATGCTGCCGAATTTGTCGGTATCGAGCGTGTCGCCGGACAGAACGGTCGTTCCTACGGTTGCCTTCGCAGTTCCCACGTGAGCGCGGTCGGCGGATACGACAGTGCCAAAGGCCAGCGCCGACGCGTGCGAGATCGATCCGTTCGAGACACACAGGAAAGTGAGTCCGAACGACAACACTGCGGCCGTAGATGTGCGAATCAGGTCGCGCAAACGCGCCATCACTTCTCCAATTGGGCTGGACTCAAGAATACTGGCCGCGAGGGGTCCTATAACGATTCTGTCCAGCCCCTGACACCTAAAGGTACAGGCCGCAATCCGCTCCGATCATCGAGGCAACATCGCGAACATGTAGACGTCGGTGGCGCGGGCGGGCTGAAACCCGCCCCTACAAAACCTTCGACACGACCGAATTCGCGCTACCCAATCAGGCGATAGGAAGCGGCGCTGTCCAACGAGGGAGTCTGGACTTCAGCACAACATCGGCAACATTTGCCGCGCGCACTGGTAGCCCGGCTTGGTCGCTGCTACAATGCGTTACAGTAATCCACGTATGGCGGACTGGAAACAAATTACCGCACGCATTCGCCGCGCTCGCACCGGCAAAGATCCCGCGGCACAACTATCTGCACTCTACGAAAAAACCCAGGATGCAATGGTTGCGTTCGAGTTGGCGCGTGTGTTCGAGACCGCCAGCCAGAATGCGGATGCCGCGAAGTGGTACAACCTTGCAGCCGAACGCTTCCGCCGCTCCGATTGGAAAACAAAAGCGCAACAGGCAGCGACGCGACTTGGCAGCGGCGAATCCGTTGGCGATTCGCAACTCGATTTTCCGCAGCTCGTGCCGCCGCGCATTCCGGTTCCCGAAGCTGGCGCGCCGTTTGAAGACAGCGCCGAAATTTTCGACCCGATTGCCACGCCGGCTGCCGAATCTCTTTCGAGCGATGCTGCTGAGTCCGAGTCCGATTCAGAAACTGATTCCGATTCCGAATCGCAACCAGCCGAAGCGAAGGCGAGTTCCTCTTCGACCGCGAAACAATTGAGCGAAAGCAGCCGTCGCCGTCGTGGCCGCCGTGGCGGACGCAATCGTCGTAAGGGAAATGGCACTGCGACGAGTTCTCGCTCCGGGACGCATTCTGGAACGGGCCATTCCCGTTCTGAATCGTCGTCGGCGTCGAGTGCTTCCTCGTCCGCGTCCGACGAATCGAACACCGAAGAAAGATCTGTGCGCTCGTCCGAATCGTCGATGCCGCGTTTGCCGGTGGAAGCGATGCCCGCAGCAACCGATGCCGGTGGCATCGCGTTACGCGGACGCTACGGCGATCCCGGGCTTTCTTCCCGGCTTTCGCTCCTCGAGATGCAGTTCCGTCGATTGCTGACGTGCTCTCCGATCAAGCTCGACGAATTGGAACGCGCTCCTGCCGGGCCTGGCGTTTTGTTGCTGACGGATGCCGACCTGACAAGCTACTACTACGTCGAATCATGCCAGACTCTTCGGATTGCGATCCCCGCTGTGCTTCGCGGAGGAGCTTCGAAACGCGGCGGCGATTCGATCAAGCCGCAACTCGCCGAACATTTAGGAATTCCCGAAGCGCGCGTGGGAAAATATTTAGCCGAACACTGCGTCATCCGTTGGCTGCAACTCGATGAGGGCGCGTCGCACTTCGCCCATTTTGTGACCGCGGTCCTGCGGCCGAGCCTGAACGAGTAACCTCAACCTGCGAAAGCTCTCACATGCCATCTTCGGCTGCCGAGCCACCCGTCGTTCAGGCCGCCTTTTTACCGTTCGACCCCTAAAAACGACCGTTCGCCGCAACCCGCTGGCATGCCCACCCGTTTACCCTCAAACTATACGAGTTCAAAGACTTAGTGCCGTTCCTTTCCTGGAATGGTAGGCTTGAATGAGGTCCGGGGGCCTTCGTTGGCGCCATTTAGTACGTACCAACGATTGAGCGGACCGCATCTGAAGAACTTCAGCTTTTTGTATTCTGTGTTTCCGCAGCAACGTTGTGCTCGTAACGTGGGGCCAAGGTAGCTCGCATTTTCCGCAAAGTGGAGGGGCAAGGCTTATGCCTAATTCCGTAGGCACGCAGTTGAAGCGATCGATGGATTGGGTGATCTGCAAGACAGCCGCAGTCACCTTCAACACGATTCAGCACTTCAACAAAAAGAATCCGAATCCGTCGGTCACGCCGCAGTGGTCCGACAAGCCGCTGCTGAAGTCCTGGGAAAAGACCAAGCCGACGCTTGGTTTCCCGCGGCAAACCGATTCGCTGTGCCCCGCGTGCGTGAAAGAAGCGCGCGAGTCGATCATCGCCGGCAAAAAAGATTGGCGCGATCTAATGCACGAGAAAGTCGGCGAAATCAAGGCGCAGATCATCGAGCGCGATGGTCAAGTCTGGATGGTGAAGGATTGCCCGCAGCACGGCCACTACGAAGACATGATGGCCGTTGATGCGAAATTCCTCGAGTGGATCGAGCAACAGTTTCCGGGCCGCGATATTCCGGCTCACAACGACGAAGACCTGCACAAGCACGGCTCGTCCACGGTTCGCTACGGCCGCGGTTCGGTTCTCACCGTTGACCTCACCAATCGCTGCAACATGATGTGCGATCCCTGCTTCATGGACGCGAACCAGGTTGGTTACGTTCACGAACTGGGCTGGGACGAAATCCAGGAAATTCTCGACAACGCGCTGAAGATCAAACCGCGCCGCCAGATGTCGGTACAGTTCTCGGGCGGCGAACCGACGATGAGCCCGTACTTCCTCGACGCGGTTTCGTATGCGCGCAAGATCGGCTACAACAGCGTGCAGGCCGCGACGAACGGCATTGAGTTCGCGAAGAGCAAGGAATTCAGCAAGAAAGCCTTCGACGCGGGTATGCGCTACGCCTACCTGCAATTCGACGGCATCGGCAACGACGCGAACAGCCATCGCCAGATCGGCAACCTGTTCGACGTCAAGCTCCGCGCGATCGAAAACATGCACGAGGCCGGCATCGAAATCGTGCTCGTTGTGACGATCGTCAACAACGTGAACAACGATCAGGTCGGCACCGTCGTGAAGTTCGCGATGGAAAATCCGAAGAAAATCGCGTTCGTCAGCTTCCAGCCGGTTTCGTTCACCGGCCGCGACGAAGACATTACGCCGGAACGCCGTTTGCGCCAGCGCTACACGCTTTCGCACCTCGCGAAGGATGTCAGCGATCAGGTTGGCAAGGTCGAACCGACGCGCGACTGGTTCCCGATTTCGTTCATCAGCACGTTCGCCGGCTTCGCCGACATGGTGAAGGGCCGCGAATCCACATGGGGCTCGTTGTCGTGCGGATGCCACCCGAACTGCGGCGTGGGCACTGCGTTGATGATCAACAAAGAGACGAAAGAGTGGGCGCCGGTTCCGCGCTTCCTCAATGCCACGCAACTGACGAAAGACGTCACCGCGATCACCGATGCGGCGCGCGGCAAAACCTTCTCAAACTTCATGATGGCGATGGCTCTGTTGAAGAACTATCAGCCGTTCGAAGGGCCGAAGGGCCTGACGCTGGGCTCTCTGTTCAAGAAATTTGATAAGACCTGGGCGCTGACCAAGCGTTCGACCACGAAGTATGGCCGCACGTCGCCCGATCGCGGAATTGACGACGCGATGAAGCGCCGGCAGGATCCTTGGAACTTCTTGTTCATCGCGGGCATGTGGTTCCAGGATCTGTTCAACTACGACTTCCGCCGCACCGAAATGTGCATCATCCCGTACGCGACGCAGCAGGGTGAAATCAGCTTCTGCGCGTACAACACCGGTGTTGGCTGGCGCCAGATCATCGAGAACATGCATAAGAACGCGACTGTCGCGGAGTGGTACAAGAACCACGGCAAGCACGATATCTACGCCAAGGGCAAGAACGTCAACCTGCAGAGCTTCGAACACTCGCTCCGCATTGACTCCGATGACGCTGCTCGCGTGCGCCATCTCGAGCACGACATTCCACTGACCGCAGCCGAAGAAGACCGCGCGCGCCGCAAGAAGGCATTCGAGGAACAAGCCAAAGTCCGCGCGATCTACGAAGAACTCGTCCTCAAGAAGCCGCAGCCGACCGTCGTTCAGATCGGTTCGCTCACGGATATCGCGAAAGCCGTGCCGGCGAACTTCTCCAACGCAGGTAAGCCGGTGAGCATTGATCCGGCGCCGAAGCAGGAAGCCGAATCAGTCGCTGGCGACTAAGCCGCTTCGTTCAATTTGATTCGAAAAGGCTCCCGAGTTTCGGGAGCCTTTTTCTTTGGGTGCCCTGAGCTTTCGCGCTAGCTCCGCCGATCGTCAAGTCTTGATATAATTGGCGCGAGTGATTGAGGACTGCCGATGCCGATCTACGAATATATTTGCGAAGACTGCCAGAATGAGTTTGAGAAGATTGTGATCAACCGGCAGGAGGAGATTGCCTGCCCGAAGTGTGCGGGGAAGAAAAACAAGATTCAGCTATCGGTGTTTGCGACGGCGAATGGCGGCTCGTCGAAAGGACCGTCGTTTTCGGGTGGCGGAGGCGGCGGTTGCTGCGGCGGCGGTTGCGGCTGTAACTAGGTTTTTCGCTTCGATAAGGGCCTGCTGCGCCCTCTTTTGTTACTTCATCCCTCTGCGTAACCGATTTCTCGGCCTCGACATCGAAACGAATGCCTGCTCGCTCCCAGCGAGTTCTCGCCTTGGCGTGATTCCGCCACGTAAATCCCAAGAAGTCTGCGGAGAACAATAATGCCTTCATCGAACAAAATCGCTTTGATTACCGGCGCCAACAAGGGCATCGGATTTGAAGTCGCTCGCCAACTGGGCAAGCAAAAGTGCACCGTTCTGATCGGCGCTCGTGACGCCAAGTTGGGCGAGGAAGCCGCCGCGAAGCTCAAGAAAGAGGGAGTCGAGGCGCTGTTTGTGGCACTCGATGTGACCCGCCGGGACACGATCGAAGCCGCTCGCGCCGGAATCGAGAAGGAGTTCGGCCGGCTCGACATCCTTGTGAACAACGCTGGAATCGCCGATCGCGGCGGGGACGGACCCCCGAGTGCCGCCAACCTCGACGCCGTCAGCCGTACGCTTCAGACCAACTTCGTTGGCGCCCTCGCCGTCGCCCAGGCGATGCTTCCGCTGATTCGGAAGTCGGAGGCCGGCCGCATCGTCAATGTTTCCAGCGAACTGGGGTCGATCACGGGCTTCGGCGATCCGAACTGGAAATTCGCGTCGGTCAAGTTCATCGGCTACTGCGCCTCAAAAGCCGCGATGAACATGATGACCGCGCAATTGGCCGCCGAGCTGCGCGACACCAAGATCAAAGTGAACTCCGT
The DNA here is from genome assembly GCA_963785605.1 of uncultured Acidobacteriota bacterium. Lineage (GTDB taxonomy): Bacteria > Acidobacteriota > Terriglobia > Acidiferrales > UBA7541 > Acidiferrum. The sequence goes on from CAWAWE010000005.1 coordinate 40,818, forward strand.
CAACCCCGGCTACACCGCCACGGACCTCAACAACAATCAGGGTACGCAGACAATCGAAGAAGGCTCCGCCGAGACGATTCGCGCCGCTTTGCTCGGAGCCGATGGCCCGAGCGGGCAATTCCTCGAGACCGGCGGCACGATACCCTGGTGACCGAACCGGCTATCGTTATCGCGTAATTCTGGCCCGGCCAGCGCTCGGAAATGCCTCCTTGACCGGGAAGTTGGGCGACCTGCCCCATCCCGGTTGCATCCTGGTGGGCGCCCCTCTGCGTCCGATAAAAGTACGGACTTTTCCACAGGCTTGTGGTACAAATGTGGCCCCAGTTCTGCCGAGTAGTCCCCACCTCGTAAGACTAAACTGCGGATAAAACCATCATGCTTAAAGACTTGTCGAAGTGTCTTGCCCTTTCATTCGTATTGGCATTGGCTTCATTCATCTCGGGTTGCGGCGGCGGCAGCAGCACCACAACGCCAAACACGATCACAGTCACGGTCAGCCCAGCGACGGCCACGGTGACTTCGGGAGGTTCCGCTCAATTCACTGCCACGGTCACTGGGGACTCGTCCAACGGCGGCGTGACGTGGACGGTAAGCAGCGCCAGCGCGACTCCCGGCACGATTGATGCGACCGGAAAGTACACGGCGCCGAGCGTGACGGCGGCGACAACGGCGACGGTCATCGCCACGAGCAAGACTGACACTACGAAAACAGGGATGGCGACGGTAGCGATCAATCCGGCCGCAGCGGCTGTGACGATTTCACCGCAGACGGCATTCGTCGGCGCGGGCCAGGTGCAACAATTTACGGCAACCGTCAACGGCGAGAGCCCGAACACAGTGACCTGGTCCGTCAACGGCGCGGCAGGCGGCAACGCGACGGTCGGCACGATCGATGCGAACGGGAACTACACCGCGCCGGCGACCGCGACAAACGCGACAGCCATGGTCACCGCGACAAGCACCGCTGACACCACGAAATCGGCCAACGCGTCGGTCAACGTCGTCGCCAACGGCGTGGT
>CAWAWE010000006.1:0-354422 GCA_963785605.1 uncultured Acidobacteriota bacterium
CGGCATGAGCGGTGAGCAACTGCGCCAATTCGTCTTGGCAGGGCAATATGAGATTCAACAAGCTTCCGTCGCATTCAACCTCGGTGCCATGTTGCGTTCAGGACTTTCAGCACTTGAGATGCTGAAAGAGTTTGGCTACGAGATTCTCTATGCACCGGAAGAGAAGTATTTTATTACCTTCTGAAGTGCGTCCGGTCTTCACGCTCTTGCCGAGCGGTAGAGGAGAAGCAACCATCAACATGGGCTTTGGGTGGTCGGGAGTGGTCGTGTATTTTCCCTTGAACAAAAGAGCGTGTCTTAGAATGACAAAGCATCTAGAACCGAGAAAACGAGTCGGTGGAAGGAGGTTATGTCGATAAGATAAACAAAGTACTGATGGGAACTGCCGGTCAGTTCATCTACTCATGTGAACGATACAGACGAATCTCACGTCTGTTCGATGAGCGTGGCTGCAAGATAAGCCCGGGTGAAGGTTCTTTCACGCCCGCAAGCTGATGAGAGCATTTAAGAACGCTCTAGGCAGCAATCGGGCACACTCAATCGAGCAGCGAACTCCGTAAAGGAAATGACTTCGACTGGCAACTTCATGGTAGCTGCAATCTCCGCAAGACAGCGCTTCTGCTCACGGTCTTGACTACGTAAGTACGCCTTGCAGTAGGCCAGATAAATTGCTGAAAACATGTCGAGTGCTCCGACGCGCTTTCTTCCGGCGCTGGTTTGTCAGTGATGGACCACTCGAACTGAGCATGTACCAAGCCCAACACGACTGCGTGAAACGGTGGGCATTCCTTAATGAATGCTCGCATTTCAGTTTCCGAAGGTCTGTAGCCCACGGCTCTTTCATAAAGATTGGCACCTAGCATCCAGAAAGCCCCGCCTTCTCCGCTCAAATGCCCAAGCAGGTCATCAGCGTTTGATGGTTGCTGAGAGCCACTCTGAATGACTGCCTCAAATTTTGGCCGTAAGTCCGCGAAGATTTTCTTGAATTGAGCTTCGTGAACCCTTCCTTCTTCGCGTTCTTCCTTCGATAGAGCATTAGTTAGGTCAGCGCGGTTTGCAATGCCAGTCTCGCATTCTGGAAAACGCAGTTCCAGAGAGCCCCAACGTGACGCTCCGGTGCGATGGTAGTTTTCAACGAGAGTTTTCAAAATGGTGTGGTGTGCTTCGATGCATTCTCCGCCAACACGGAGAAAAATTCCAGAACGTCCAGAAGCCTGTTTCGTCTTGTTGGATTAGTAGCTGCGATAGGTTCTGAGACGCTGGAAAAGTCAGGCGAGTGAGAATCGCCCCAATGCCCGCGAGCAAGCACGCTTCATGAGGATGGCCGGCGAGATGGTTGATTGCGCTCGAATCGAAGCTCAAGCGTGGCTTTGCAGACATGATGCGGTCTCCACTCAGGTGCCCGTTAAGTGCCCCAAACCCCGCGCCTAAATTTGGGATGTTTTGGAAGACTACAGAAAAGCTAAGTCTTTTGAATCCAGGCCGGGGCCATGTAGAGTGTGACGCGTTATGAGCCCGACGAGCTACCAGGCTGCTCCACCCCGCACAACGACTGTAACGGTTCGTTAATCTCCCGTCAAATCGTCGCGACGGGATTAGGAAAATAGAATTTTAGGCATGAGGGGACAGACGGAACGTTTCCTTGGACATATCCCACGCCATCGTGCAATGCGGCAATCCGGAAACGTTCCGTCTGTCCCCTTGCTTGCCCCTAGTCTGCGTTAGCCAACACGGAGCGCGTTCTTCGGAAGGCGGGGGCGGAGGTTGCCGGCGCCGAGGGCTTCGAGGGCGCGGAGGCGGGAGGCGAGCAGCCGCGGTGGTCAGGCGACGTTCGCGGAAGAGGCTGCAGAGGAAGTCTGCGGCGGGCCTCTGCGCTTTGCGCGAATTGCACTCCATACAGCAGGCAACGAGGTTGCGATAGGAGTTGCCGCCGGAATGCATTCGGGCGATGACATGGTCGAGGCACCGGGTGCGTTTTCTTGAGGCGACGCAGGCAGTAGAAGCAAGAGTGGCGCTCACGGGCATAGATGGCGTTCGCGCAGCGACGGAGCGGCGAAGAAGTCGAGTTCCTGGAGCGCGGGTTCCGTGGTGCGTGAGTTCGGTGAAGCCTTTGGCGAGCGATCGAGCCAAGGGTGTTGGGGCGAAGCGGTGAAGGCGGCGCGAATTTCCTCGGGCAGGAGCACCTCGACGACGTGTCCGCCGTAATTGTTTTCGATCAGGCGAACAGCGCCACGATCGACAAGGCGACGTAGGGAAGTACGAGCGGTGTTACGGCAAGTGCCGATGCCTTTGGCGAGCCAGATCTGGGAGAAGCAGAGGCGATGGCGGCATTCGAGCCGAGTGTGACGAAGAAGATGAGAATAGACGGCGCGGTCGATCGACGTTGAGACGGAGGTTGGGCACGACGAAATCATCGAGTTGTTTCCACACGTGTACCGCGTTCGGCAGTTTCCTTTTCATGATGGATGTCCAGTGAAGCAGAATTCCGGCGAGGGCGACCGAAGAGTTCGGCGCGGGTGAGATCAGGGAGATCGCGGAGGCGCGGTGGCCGGTCAGGGCGCGCCGTCGAGGCTGCAAAATGAAAAAGGCGAGAAGTGCAGTCGCACTCTCGCCTAACAGAAGTATAACACACTGTATCGGCTCGAACTTCGAAAACGCGGTTCGAGCGGGGCGGCAGAAATATGTCGCCTCGCGATGTATCTTTGCTCACAAACGGATTTGCTACAGATTTTCCTGTATGGAAAAGATGGAATCGGAGCCAGAAAATCGAGCCGCGCAGGTTATAGGTTTGGATTTCGCGGTTTGTCCTCAAGAGGTCAAAGCCTTCGCAAGTCGCAGAATTCAGGTAAGTAAGGAACCCATTTGCGCATTCTTGTGGCGGACGATCAGCCTGGCATCCGTAAGCGCGTTTGTCTGACTCTGGCTTCGCTGATCGACATCGACGCCTGCGACGAGGCGGCTAACGGTCTCGAGGCCGTCGAGAAGGTGAAGGAATCCGTCCCCGATCTCGTCATTCTCGACGTCACGATGCCCTTGATGAACGGTCTCGACGCGGCGCGGCGCATTCATGCCTTTACGCCGAACACACCCATCCTCATCCTCACCATGCACAAAAGCCGCCAGCTCATGGAAGAGGCGCAGAAGATCGGGGTTCAGGGATATGTCGTGAAAGGCGAGGCGGGGCAAAACCTGGCATCAGCCGTGACCGCACTCATGCAGCGTCAGACGTTCTTCCCCACAGATTTTAGTTAGACTCGGAGCGGCGGCCCGAATTGAGCCGCCGTCCTTCGCTTTTCTTTACTTCATTGATTCTTCGAGTTGTTACTTCTTACTTCTTGGGCTGCGCGCTCGGCGGCAGAATTCCGTTCAATCGCAGGCCCGTCGCCAAAGCTGCATAGTGGTCGAACCACTCGTCGCTCAGCAAAATCAGCACGCCGGCGCGCGATGTCTGAAACGGACCAGCCGACATCGGATCGCTGAGCTTCGAATCGTCTGCGTTCGCCAGCGCCGTCGTGCAAAATTCAAACGAGTCCTTGAGTCCCGCGACTAATTTGTCCTTCGAATCGGCGTCGGTGAGTTTGACCTCCGGCGCTGCCGTCCCGGAAATCTTCGAACACAGACCGTAGTTCGCCTGGAGGCTGTGCGCCACCATGTGTCCAAACGAAGCGCTCTCGGGCGTCGCTTTGAACGAATACTTGTCCGGCGGCATCAACTCCGCCGCTCCGACCATGTTTTTCTGGAACCGCGGCAACTGCGACTTGACCATCGTCGTCACCGGATTCGCCACCGGCCCGCCGCTGCCGAGTGCGGCTTGCTGCGCTTGCGCGCTGCCTGAACAAAGTGCCAATCCCAGACAAACCGCCGCCCATCCTAAATTCTTCATGATTTTTCCTCGTGTGTAAGTGAACGTGTAAGCAAATCGCCGCGCAAAGCATACTCCAAAAAATCCAGTGCCGCAGCCTGCGTTGAGCGAAGATCGACGGTTGCAATTACGAAAGTTTCACGACTTTGGATGGAAGCCCGAACTACAACTTAATTCGCAACCGTCAACTCCACCGGAGTCGAAGCCCCAACTCGCGCCCCCGCCAGCGGGGACTGATCGATCACCGACCCATGCGGCCACTGCGGCGCCGTGACATAGTTCAGTTTCTTCTTCAGTCCCGCCTCATCCAGTCGCTTGCCTGCGTCGGTTTCCGTCATTCCGACAAAATGTGGCATCACGTACGCCGCATCGCGCGGCCCTTGCGAAACCAGCACGTCGACGCGCGGCGTCGCCGCGCCTGCTCCCGGCCGCGGCGTTTGAAGCACCACCTGATCGACCGGCACTTCCGGCATCGTCACGTTCGAAACCTCGCCCACCTGTAAACCCGCCCGCAGCAACTCGATCCGTGAAACACGCAGAGAACTTCCCTCGAGCAGCGGAATTTCCAGTTGCCGCTGCCCCAGGCTCAGCACGACATGCGCCTGCTGCGACACCTTCATCAACTGTCCCGACGTCGGCGTCTGGCGCACAACAACATTGATCGGCTCATCGTTGTAAACGCGGTCGGCCACGCGCAACACCAGCCCGCGCGAACTCAGCATGCGATTCGCTTCGCTGACATTTTTCCCGATGAGGTTGGGCATCGTCGTCTCGCGGCCGTGGATCGCAATGCGCATGGCCGTGATCGCGCTCAGAAACGCCGCCGACGTCAGAATAAAAATCAGCAGCGCCGTTTGGCCGAGCGATTCCAGTCGTTCGCGTAAGGGGGACATGGCGAAAATTCAGAATGACACGGAACGCCGCACCTCGCTATGACTTCGGCGGCTCCGCGTGAAATGTTGGTTACTTCTTCGGTGACAGGCGCAGTTTGCGATTGCAGCGGCGGCGCCGGGTAATCGGGCAGCTTGTCTTTGCTCGTGTCGGCGCGCTTCACTTCGAGCTCGTCGAAAAGCAGCGACGGCGTAATCACTGTCGTCGCTACGCTGCCTTGCCGGTTGCTCACCAGCGGATCGTTGCCGACCAACATCAGATCGCTGCGCAATGCGCGCACGTCCAGCTCATTGAATACCGCTCCGCGCACCAAGCTCTTCATGTCCGTCGGGATAAACGCGATACAGCAATCGCGGCGCGTTGGCGGCTCCCAGCGTTTCCACGCGATAGCCGTATGGCAGGCCCTGCTCGGTGATCATCGAGATCACTTTCTTCCGCAATTCGTCCGGCGATTTCGCGTCGGAACTCTTCACCGTCAGCACGCCTACGCTGGGCGAAGGAAACGCTCCTGCTCCCGCGCGATCGTGGCCGTTCGAAGCAGGGAAGTCGCGAATCGGCTGGCGTCCCACGAGATAGCTCACCAGAATCCCGTTATTCACCACCGTCACCGGCTCTGCCTTCACGCCGTCGTCATCGACCGCATAGTTGCCGACCAGACTCTTCCCGCCAAACTCCTTCATCGTCGGATCGTCCACTACCGTAACGAACGTCGGGAGCACGCGCGTCTTGTAAGCTCGTCGCGAAAGGCTCCCGTCGTCCGATTCGGACGCCCCAGCTGCGGCTTCCGCCCCAGCACGTTCGCCCCTATCAGCGACGCGATCACATCGTTCGCTGCGTCCGGCGCGAACAGCACCGGCCCGCGATATTCTTCCTCGACAATCGGCGCTTTCCGCAGCGCCACTAGCGTCTCGAGCATCTTCTTCGACTCGCCCATCAATTTCTCGCGCGACGGCAATTCTTCCGCTTTCGCGACCATCCAGTAGGGATTACGGCCCAGCCGCATCCCGTCGTCAGCCTGCGCCGTGCTGTTCAGCGTCACGCCGTACGTCGTTTTGCCGTTGCGCGTCACCGTGCCTTCCGAGTTCACCAGATACTCGTTCACCGCCGAAAATCGCAGCGATGCCGAAACCGTCTGCACGTCGGGATAATCGCGATACAAACTCGTCGCATCTTCGATCGTCTTTTTCCAAGCGGCTTCGTCCAGCGTGCAGCTTGACCGTCGGCTCCATCGCGCTCACGACGGGCGCCTTCGCGAAGTCGTCGATCGGAGTCGCCTCCGCACTGAACTGCTTCAGCGCCGCCTGTTTTTCCGTCAGCGCCTGCACCGCTTCCTTATATGCGTCGTCGGTCGCGAGCCAGATCTGATGCCGCAGTGCGATCGGGTCATCGTCGAGCGGCAGGATGTTCGTCTCGCCCATGCCGATGCCGTAGTAGCTGTCTTGTTTGTAGTCGCCGATGCGGACGACGACGCGCAGCACGCGATACCGCACGCGCTGGTTCTCGCGAACCGCGCCAAATGCCGCTTCCGCCGAGTAGTCGTCTACATCGTTCACGCGATACTCGATGTAATACGGCGCGGCGACCTGATCCATTTTCAATTGCGATTTCGAACGATCGAGCTCGGTCATCAGCGCTTCGAGCAGCGCATCGCCGTTCGCCGAAGGATGCGCCTCGGCCTTACCGGCAACTGCGCCCGTCGAAAGGGAATTCGCGTTTCGCGCGTGAGCCTGAGCCACACCAACATGCAATGAAGCCGCCATCAGCAACCCAGCCGCAACTCCTACTCCGCAAATCATTCGCGTGATCTTCACGGCTTCACCGCCTGCTTCGCCGGATCGCCCTGCAAATTCGCGGTCTTCGTCTCAAATCCGGGCGGCGGCAAAATCGGTGGCCGCTCATGCGAATGCGCTCGCTTCTGCACTTCCATCTCCGAAAAAAGCATCGCTGGCGCAACCGCCGAAACCGGCACGCTGCCGCTCTCCGCTCCACAAACTCCGTTGAACACGTGCTGCTCGTCGCCCGTCGAAACAATCCGCGTCAAAGCCGCCAGCGGCGTTCCCACGATGTCCACGCCGCGCACCAATTCATCCGGCCGTCCATCCGCATACACGCGATACACGATCACCGGCAGACACCTGAAACGCCTGCGGCAGTGACCGCGTCGTCAATGTGAATCCGCCCTGAATATCGTCGAAATACAATCCGTAAGGTTTCCCCTGCTTCTTCACTTCATCGATCAATTTCTGCCGCATCTCCGATTCCGGAGCGCTCTTCGTCGAGGTGACGAGCAAATTCCCCTGCCGCCCCGTCGGCATCAGCCCCGGCTGATTTCGCCCATGCCCGTTCGAAGTATCAAATCCCGTGATCGGCATCCGCGACGTCAGAAAATTCTTCAGCACGCCATCCTTGATGATTTCCACGCGCTGCGCCGGCGTTCCTTCGTTGTCGTACTCATAGAATCCCGCCAGCTTCGTGCCCTTTGATTTCGCGCAACGTCGGATCGTCGGTCACGCTCAAAAATTCCGGCAGCACAACCTGATTCACCTTCTTCGTGAACGTTTGCCCCTCGTCTTCGTCGCGCTGACGATGTCCTTCCATGCGATGTCCGAGCACTTCGTGAAAAAATACCGCAGCCGCGCGTCCGCTCAACAGTGCAGGCCCGTCGTACGGCTCCGCGACCGGAGCCTTCCGCAAATCCCTCAGGTCCGTCGCCATCTTGTCGATCTTCGCCGTCAACTCCGCTTCGCTCGGCAATCCGCTCGCTGCCGGAGCCTGAAACGTCTCGACGCGCAGCAACTCCATCCCGTCATCCGAGCGGGTTGAGGCCTCCATCACCATGCGTGCCGAAGCGCTCGGCGTCGCGATCATCGTGCCTTCGCTCGATACCAGCCGCGCGTTCGACGTCGCCACTTGCAGCGTCACCGTTCCCGAATACACATCCGCATATTTCCGGAACGCGCCCGACAATCTTCGAATCTCGCCTTCCCACGCCGTGCGATCGAATCCCGGCACTGTCAGCGGCTCGCCTGTGTGGATCTGCGGAGTCTGCTTCGAAAAATCCGGCGACTTGTCTTCTTCTTCGGCGCGTACCGCCGTGTTCGTCTTCACATTCAAAAACGCCGGCGCCGCGCGCTTGTATTCGCGGTCGGTCAGCTCCCACAAAACTCGGCTGATCGCATCCGGATCGTCGCCCAACGGCAGTGCGCCAGAAGTCATTCCGCTCGGTCGGCTTTGTCCATGCGTGTTGTCGAGCGCCGGCGAACCGACGCGCATCACCACATCCGCTTGCCGCCGCTTCAATCCCGCATCCGTCAGCAAACTCCCATACGCGCCAACCAGAAAAAACACGTCCTGATCGTTCACCGTATAGCTGATGTAGTAAGGAGCCGGCTCGCTTTTCGCCAATCCCGCCGTCGCACGCGTCAGTTCCGCCTGCATCACTTTCAGAATCGTATCGGACGTTTTGCCGCCGCAGCGCCACTCGTTTTCGTGTCGGGCGTTCCGACCGTTCCCTGCCGCCATCAATGGCGACCACGCCAACTGCGCCGCCATCGTGACGCACGCACCCGCGCGCACGCAGCGTCTCCAACCCGCCGCTCTCGCACTCTTCACAAGCGACAACTCAGCGATATTCATCGACTCAATTTCTCCCACTCGTTTTGTTCCGGATCTAGGTTGCGATTTCAGTCTTGCGGGTGTCAATTGAAATGAAGCGTTTCTGCGCAGCAATTTTCGTTTCGGCTCGGAGGTGCCGTGAAAGGCGAGTATGCCTGACCGTTCCAATCTCTGCCAACTACCCGTTTCCGAAGCGTTCCCCTTCGGTCAACCGGGCTCCGCGCGCATACTCCACTGCGTCCATCGCGCGACCGCCCTCCATTTTGACGGATGAAAAGTGCATTTCGGTTGCTCCGCCACACGAAACGAAAATCCCGCTCTGCCGCACATGAATCGTCCCCGGCTCGCGTCCGGCAATCACATGTAGGGGCGCAGCATTGCTGCGCCCCATGTCCGCAAGATGTCCAAACCGTTGTCGAGGTCCGCTTTTTCTTCCTCCGCATCCTTAGACACCGGCCGCCCCAATATCTGGCACGTCTTCCCCCTCAACATCGAAAACGCCCCCGGCCAAGGCGCAAACCCCCGCATCCGATCGTAAATCTCCCGCGCCGTCCGCGACCAGTCAATCCGTCCATCTTCCTTCTTCATCATCGGCGCATACGTCGCCGCTCGCCGAATCCTGCGGCCGCCCGTTCAACGTTCCCGCCGCAATCCCGCGCAAAGTCTCCAGCATCAGCGGTGCGCCCGCCTCCGACATCCGCGCCGCCAACTCCGGCGCCGTCTCATTCGCGCCAATCGCCATCTCATGCGCAGCAAGCATTTCGCCCGTATCCATCCCCGCATCAATCCGCATCGTCGTAATCCCGCTCACCGTTTCGCCATTCACGATCGCCCAATTGATCGGCGCCGCCCCGCGATATTTCGGCAACAGGGAAGCGTGCAAATTGATCCACCCCAGCCGCGCAACCGGCAGCAGCCGCGCCGGAATAATCTGCCCGTACGCGATGATCACAACGCAGTCCGGCGCAATCGCCTCCAGCGTCGCCTGCATCTCCGGCGCGCGAATTTTTTCCGGCTGATGCACCGTCACACCCGCCGCCACCGCCGCCTCTTTCACCGGCGACGCCGTCAGCTTCATCCCGCGCCCGCTCGGGCGATCCGGCTGCGTAATCACCGCCGCAATCTCAAACTCTTCTTGTGTCAGCAAAAACTTCAGCGTAGGAACAGCAAACTGAGGAGTCCCGCAAAAAACAATCTTCATCCGCTTCGGGCCGAACTCCGCTACTCGCGGCTCTACCACTCGCCCTGTTTCCGCAGCTTCTTGATCTTCCGCTTGATCAAGTCGCGCTTCAGCATGCTCAGGTGCTGAATAAACAAAATCCCATTCAAGTGATCGATCTCGTGGCAAAACGCTCTCGCCAGCAAATCTTCGCCGCGAATTTCAAACGTTTCGCCCTTCGCATTCTGCGCCCGCACCGTCACAAACTGCGGCCGCACCACATATCCGCGAAATCCCGGTATCGACAAGCATCCTTCTTCTTCGCGCTTCTCGCCTTCGCCGTGAATCACTTCCGGATTCACCAGCACAATCTTCGCTTCCGGATTCTTCCCGCTCGTCACATCGACGACCGCCATCCGCTTTCCCAATCCAATTTGCGGCGCAGCCAGCCCGACGCCCGACGCCGCGTACATCGACGCGAACATATCCTCCGCAAGCTGCTCCAGCTCTTCGTCGAACTTCTGCACCAATCCCGTCGGCTTCTCGAGAATCGGGTCGCCATACTTCACGATCGGATAAATCTTCCGCGCCGCGCTGGACACACCAGCACCCGCGCCGGTCGCAGCAGCGGCCTGCGTGTCCTGCGTCTCTTCCGTCTCCGTCTCAACCTCAGACTTCGACGCGCTCTTAGAACTCTTCAACTTGTCGGGCATATCCTTCGAAATTCCGCCTCATCTCGGGGAGGGAGTCTCCTCCAAATTTTTGCAGAAAAGCATCCGCCAGGACAAGTGCGACCATCGCCTCCGCCGCAACACCCGCCGCCGGCACCACGCACCAGTCCGATCGCTCATACGCCGCCTGGATTGGCTCCTTCGTCACCATGTCCGCCGTTCCCAGCGGTTTGCGCAAAGTCGAAATCGGCTTCAGATATCCGCGCACCACAATATCTTCACCGTTTGTGATGCCGCCTTCCAATCCCCCCGCGCGATTCGACGACCGCCGAAATTTCTTCGCCGCTTTGTCGTACGAAATCTCGTCCTGTACTTCGCTGCCAAACGAATTCGCCGCCGCAATCCCCGCGCCGATCTCCATCCCTTTCACAGCCTGGATGCTCAAAATCGCCTGCGCCAGCCGCCCATCCAGTTTCTCATCCCATTGCGCGTGGCTTCCCAATCCAATCGGCACATTGTGCACGATCACTTCAAACACGCCGCCCACCGTATCGTTCGCCGTGTTCGCCGCGTCCACTTCCGCCTTCATCCGATCCTGCACCTTCGCATCGACGCACCGCAGCGGCGAATCAATATCTCCATTCGCCATCCAGATCTCATTCCACGTCGCCGCGCGCTCCAGCTTCACGTGTCCGACCTGCACCGAGTGGCTCGCAATCTCCGTCCCAAACTCCCGCAACAATTGCTTCGCCAGCGCGCCCGCCGCAACGCGCGCCGCCGTCTCTCGCGCCGAAGCCCGCTCCAGCACATACCGCGCATCGTGAAAATTAAATTTCTGCGATCCCGCCAGATCCGCATGTCCCGGCCGCGGCGCCACCAACTTCTTCAAATCGACAGCGCTCGCGCCGGCGCTGTTCTCTGGCAACGCCTCCACCGGCAAAATCTTCTCCCAGTTCGCCCAGTCCCGATTCTCAATCCGAATCGCGATCGGCGCTCCAATCGTCTCCCCGCGCCGCACTCCCGCAAAAATCTCCGCCTTATCCTTCTCGATTTTTTGCCGCCCGCCGCGCCCGTAACCGAGTTGCCGCCGGTGCAACTCGTGATTGACAAAATCCACGCTCACCGGCAGCGACGCAGGCAGCCCCGACACAAACGCCAGCAGCGCCTGCCCGTGCGACTCCCCCGCCGTATAAAAACGCAGCATCCGCCTCCGCCTTCTCTACGCGCTCACTTACCCCGCGAATCCCTAACCGCCAAAAATTGTCTCAGTGAAACCACCAGTGTAAAGCCCCTCGCGAATCCGAACAACTCCCCCGGTTTTGTAGGGGCGTCCCTTCAGGGCGCCTTATCAGCGAGATCGCTACGTAAGAGTTCAGTCTCTGGCAACAGCGCCTATCAGGCATCATCCCGATTGTTCCGAGGTATCAACCGGGAACAAGGAGTAAACCCGGCTGCTCAGCTTAGTGATTTTGCATGCTACGCTCGTCGCGTGGGGCACGAACCCGGCATCTATGTCGAGATTCTGATCCGTGGAGAGATCGACGAGCTCTGGCGCCTGACCCAGACTCCCGAACTGCACCAGCCGTGGGATCTGCGTTTCACAAACATCACTTATCTCCCACGAGCATCCCAAACTGAGCCTCAACGGTTCAACTACAGCACACGGATTGGCTTTGGCTTAAGGATCTGGGGCGAAGGAGAGAGCACAGGCGATCGCGAAGATACGACAGGGCGCCGCACGTCCGCGCTCAGGTTCTGGTCAGCTGATCCAAAATCCTTGATCGAGGAAGGATCCGGCTATTGGAAATACATTCCGACCGGCGAGGGCGTCCGCTTCCTCACGTGGTATGACTACCGGACTCGCTTCGGAATACTCGGCCGGGCAATTGATGGCTTTCTTTTCCGGCGTCTCATTGGGTGGGCGACGGCATGGAGTTTCGATCGCCTGCGACTCTGGATAGAAGACGGTCTCGATCCCAAAGCTGCTTTTCGGTTGGCGGCTATTCACGCTTGTTCACGAATCGCCATCGCCTTGATCTGGTTGTGGCAGGGGCTCGTTCCCAAACTGTTATTCAATAACTTAGACGAACGCGCAATCCTCGCCGCATCGCATCTGCCATTGAGACTTGTTCTCGCGGTCGGCCTCGTTGAGATCGCGATCTCCGCCTGCGCGATGCTGTCGTGGCGTACTCGGTGGTTCTTCTTGTTTAATATCGGCGCGATGGTTCTCGCACTTCTGAATGTCGCGCTCGTCGCTCCGTCTTACGTGGTCGCCGCATTTAATCCCGTGACACTGAATTTGGGAATGATCGCCCTGTCGATCGTTGGGTACCTCGCTGCGGCCGAAATTCCCAGCGCGTCTCGCTGTTTGCGTGCGCCGTTGACGGATTCACGATGAGATCGATTTACGAACAAGCTATGGGTTCCGACTTTAAACGCCTGCATCCCGAGATCCAACGCCGGTTCGGCTTTTCAAGCCGCGACAATATAGCTTCGATTGGCACCGGCGTTATGGATGAAATCTGGCACGGACCTGTCTACACGCTGCCTTTTCTATACTTAGGAAGCTGGCGGCGAATCCTGTTTCCAGAAACGGGTTCCAACGTTCCGTTTCAAATTCAGAACTACGCCTACGTGGATCCACTGGGACGAGAAACCGTTACCTGGATTCGTACCTTCCGAAATAACCGCGCACGTCGATTTGACGCCTACATGATCTTTAGCGAACAACGCTCCTGCATTATCGATTACCTCGGAACCCACCAGCACTTGGCGGTCGATATCGAGCTGAGCGTGGATCCAACCGGTGGCCTCCGTTTGCGCGCAGGCGCGCAGCGTTTCTACGAAGGGCCCATCGGATTTTCTTTCCCGATGCTCTTCTCGGGTGTCGCGGACGTGTGCGAATGGTATGACGATCGCGACCAGAAGTTTCGAATCGAGGTCAACGTTACCAACAAAACTTGGGGCCGCCTGTTCGGCTACAAGGGCAGCTTTCAGGTCGAATGGCGCTCGGTTCACCCCGGCGAGATTCCTGCAGATGTCCTTCCGTACCGTACGGAAGGCCGAGAATAGAAATCACTCGGACGTATGGTCGCGAAATCGGAAACTGCCTCACTCGAACGCGCCTGTTTGCTTGACGCATCCTCCGGCCCCAGTTACGCTTTCGTCGTGGTCGTGCTCTCGCTCCATAACCCCTTTGCCTGTAGCGTCATCCAACCTTAACCATCGTGCCCGACGCCCCGCTCCAACTCTCGACACCCGACACGCAGGTAGTGGAACAAATCTCCATGGTCGAAGTCCTGACCGACGCCACCAAGCACTTCGTCCTTAACGTCCAGGATTATTTCCAGCTCGCCGGCCAATCGCTCGCCAATCTCGCCACCAGCCCGCGCTATTTTCAGGATGTTCTCGACCAAATGGACGACATCGGCGTCGGCTCGCTCGCCATCGTCCTCATGTCCGGCTTCTTCATCGGCGCCGTCATGGTGCTGCAAACCGGCTCGCAGTTCGTTCGCTTCGGCCAGACCGGCCTCACCGGCGACATCGTTTCGCTCGCGCTCGTCCGCGAACTCGGCCCCACCATCACCGGCATTCTCGTCGCCGGCCGCAACGCCAGCGGCATCGCCTCCGAACTCGGCTCCATGCTCGTCACCGAACAGGTGGACGCCATGCGCGCCATGGGCACCAATCCATCGCGCAAGCTCGTCACCCCGCGCGTCGTCGCCAGCATCCTCGTTCTTCCGCTGCTCACCGTTCTCTCCGACTTCGTCGGCCTCCTCGGCGGCTGCCTCGCCTCCGTTTTTTCGCTGCGCCTCGGCGCCATCGAGTTCTGGACACGCGCCATCAATGCCCTCGACTTCGCCGACATCATGCAGGGCATGATGAAGCCCCTCGTCTACGGCTTCATCCTCGCCACCGTCGGCTGCTACAAAGGCCTCACCGTCCGCGGCGGCACACAAGGCGTAGGCCGCGCCACCACACAAGCCGTCGTCGTCTCCAACGTCATGATCATCGCCTGCGACGTCTTCCTCACCAAAATCGCCCTCTTCCTCGGGGACAAACTGTTTTGACGACGCGCCCCATCGCCACACCGCCGCGCCGCACCCCCTACGACACCGACCCCGTCGTAACCTTTGAAAACGTCCGCCTCTCCTTCAGCGAAGGCGACATCCTCCGCGGCCTCTCCTTCAAAGTTCTCCCCCGCGAAACACTCATCCTGCTCGGCGAAACCGGCACCGGCAAAACGCTCACACTCAAACTCGCCGCCGGCCTCCTCCATCCAAGCCAGGGCCGAGTCAGCGTCCTCGGCCACGAAGTCTCTGCAATGTCCGAAGTCGATCTCCTCGCCTTCCGCCGCCAGATCGGCTTCGTCTTCCAGGAAGGCGCGCTCTTCGATTCCATGACCGTCGCCGACAACGTCGCCTATCGCCTCCGCGAAGATAAAGTGGACGAAGCCGAAATCGATCAGCGCGTCCGCGAAGTGCTGCGCTTCGTCGAGCTCGAACACACGCTCGATCAGCTCCCATCCGAACTTTCCGGCGGCATGCGCCGCCGCGTTTCCATTGCCCGCGCGCTCGTCGCTCGCCCGCAAATCGTTCTCTACGATTCGCCCACCGCGGGCCTCGATCCCGTCACGTCGCAAACGATCATCACTCTCATTCTTCGCCTGCGTGACGTTTACGGCGTCACTGCGCTTCTCGCGACGCACCGCGTCCAGGACGGGTTCGCGCTCGCCAATTTCAAATTCGATCCGCAAACCAAGCGCGTCGTCCGCGATCCGGCTTCGTCGTCTCGCGTGCAGGCCAATCAGGACGAGCCGGTCACCCGTTTCGTCGTCTACAACGAAGGCCGTATATATTTCGACGGTACTCCTGAGGAGATAGCATCGACAAAAGACCCCTATCTCAAGCGCTATCTTGTGTGAACTTGCTGTACTCTGTTTTCAGTGGATGTGCCCGGCAGAATCATCTGCTGGTGATGGGTTTTCGAACTCGTAGTCAAGATTGAGATTCCGGCAGTCGCTCCGGCGGAGGAACTGCATCGATGGCGATGCGCAAACAATTGACGTGGACCGAGCTTCGCGTCGGCCTGTTCGTCTTGGTTGGCCTGTTCGTACTCGCTGTGGGCATTTTCTATGTCACCGGCGCCGGCTTCTGGGGGCCAAAATATCGCCTCAAGACCTATCTGCCCGATGTCGGCGGCCTCGCTACGGGCGCGCCCGTTCGCATCGACGGCGTTGACGTCGGCAACGTGGAATCGCTGCGCCTGGTTCCGCGCACCGCCAATCAGGTTCCTGAGAAATCCAAGAGCATCGAAATCATCATGCGGCTCGATCGCCGCTTCCAGCCCGACATTCTTACCGACAGCAACGCGACGCTCGTCACCGAAGGTCTTCTCGGAAATAAGTACATCAACATCTCGCGCGGTTTCACCGGCACTCCTCTCAAAGAAGATCAGGAAGTGAAGGGCGTCACGGAAAAGGGCATCGGCGAGATCATGGCGCAGAGCTCCGACCTGCTCGACAATCTCAAAGTCATCACCGTCGATGTACAAGGCATGGTCGCCGGAGTGAAAGCCGGCCAGGGCACCGTCGGCAAGCTGCTCCAGGACGAGCAGGCTTACAACAATCTGAACGCGACTCTCGGCAACGCCAATAAGATGATCGCCGACATTCGCGGCGGCAAGGGCACTCTCGGAAAGCTGGTCACGAGCGACGAGCTCTACACCAACGTCAACACGATCGTTGCTGACCTTCGCGCGCAAAAGGGAACTCTCGGCAAGCTGCTCTACGATCCGCAACTTTACGATCAGCTGAAATCGACCGTCGATAACGCCAACGGAATGCTCGGCGACGTGCGCGCCGGAAAAGGAAGTCTCGGCAAGCTCGCCACCGACGACGCGCTCTACAACAAGCTGAAAGACACCAGCACGAATCTCGCAACCGCCACCGCCAAGCTCAACGACAACACGACAACAGCCGGCAAGCTCTTCTCCGACCCGCAGCTCTACGACAACTTGACCGGCCTAACCGGCGACCTTCGCCTCCTGATCGGCGACTTCCGCCAAAATCCCAAAAAATTCCTGAGCTTCAAGATCTCGATCTTCTGATCGCGCCTCGACGGATCGCCCCCGCCTGATCGCGCCTCGACGGTTTTGTAGGGGCGTCCCTTCAGGGCGCCCAGGCACAGTGTCAACACGACGATGACTACGCTTAACGTCGTTGTCCCCTGGAGGCCAAAACTGCTGATAGCGGAAGTTCTTAAGGCATGCATTTCACAGTGATCGCGAGAGGTGGTGAAGCCGCTGCGGTCCCTCCTATCAATCACAACGTCACAAACCACGATTCCTACACCAATACGAACCCTTTCCGCGTCAAACTACTTGGGAAACAATCAGAAATGAACCATTAACACGGTTCTGTCATCCTGAGCGAAGCGAAGGATCTCAGGCGTATCGCTCGCAGCGACCACCACCGCGAGCAATCGTGCACATCAAAAAGGAGCCTCCTCAAAAATGGAGCTGTACATCGTCCGCCACGGCATCGCCATCGATCGCGAAGATCCAAAATCTCCCGCCGATCCCGAGCGCTTCCTGACCGAAGAAGGCATCGACAGAACCAAGCAAATCGCCAAGCGCATCGCCGGCTTCAAGATCAAACCCGACTTGCTCATCAGCAGCCCCTACGTCCGCGCCATGCAAACCGCCGAACTTTTCGCCGCCGCCTTCGATTATCCGAAGCAGAAAATCCGGCGCTCCGATTCCTTGCTTCCCGGCACCGAACCGTCACACTTTTTCAAAGAAATCGCCAAAGAAAAAAACTCGTCCATCGTCTTTTGCTTCGGCCACGCCCCGCAACTCGACGACTTACTCGCGTTCGCAATCGGCGCGAAACACCAAGTCACCCAACTCAAAAAAGCCGGAGTCGCCGCCATCGAACTGAAGCGACTCTCCCCACCCAGCGGCCACCTACTCTGGCTCGCCACTCCGAAGCTGCTTCGTAAGTAATTCGGACCGGGCGCCAGGTCGCTCTCTTCTTCACGAGTTCCAATTCGGGACAAAGCGAAATGGCGCATGTACTTTATCTCTCAGCACGAGTACAAGTCGTTTATTGTCCTGGCTTTGCGCGTAGATCGCGCGTCGGTCGCGCTCACTTCACCGGTATGCGCCGCACACTCCCGCCACGAATAAACTCCCTAGAATCACATTCTTGCGCATTGTGCACATGCAACCCACTTAGAATCACATTCTTGCGCAAAAACACCGGGGGGGAGGGGCCTCCTCGAGGTAAGGACGACTCGCCTTACTGGTCGGCTTGGCGGAAGTAGAGGCGGACGTGGAATTCTTTCTCGAAGAGTTCAGCGCTGCGGTTGGCGTCAACCAGATCTTCCGCAGCGTCGCCGCGGGCTGTGACGCGAAGGCCGACGGCGCCGCGTTGGAACGAAGCGCGCAGGTTTGTCACTCGCTGGCGATGGGAATGGTCGAGCGCTTCAGCTACTCGCAGCAGCGCAGCAAGCCGCCGCGTGATGCGCTGTTCGCCGCTTGTCAGCGATGAATACGCGACGTGGTGTCCGGCGGGAACCGATTTTCGATTGTGATACCGGACGGCCGCGGCGACGATGCAGCGGTCATGTCCGTCGAGTCCCTGGATGTCGCCGTTGAGCGCGAGGTATTCGCCGTGCTTGTGATGGCCCCGGTGGCTGATCATGTGCCCGACGTCGTGGAGCATCGCCGCCGCTTCCAGCAAGACGCGTGCATGCGGCGCCAGGTGATGCACGGGCTGCAGCTGATCGAAGAGCATGATGCTGAGTTCGCGCACATGCTCGGCGTGCTGCTGGTCGTATTTCAGACGGCGAGCGAAGGCGCGGGTGCCGACCAAAACCTGGCGCTCTGTCGCGTTGTAACGATGCGGCTCTTTGCGCGAAAACGCATCGCGCGCAATTTCTTGCAGCAACCCTTCGCGGATCCCGATGCTGGGAACTGTAAGCGTGCGCAAATTTAAATAACGGCCGATCATGATGAAAACGATCGCCGCGATGCCCAGCACATCGGCACGATCGCGGCGCACAGCGTATGCCTTCATGCGTTCGCGAACGTCGCGCTCGAGAATGCCCGACAAGCGTTCGCGTAGCAGTGAGAGCTGTAACGTCGGAACGCCATGTTCGCGCGGGCCGGGAGCAATTGCCGCCAACGCCTCCGCACTGCCGCCAAGAGCGACGGCGATGCTGTCAGCGAGATTCGGCCGATTCGGCATCTTCGATTCGAGCAACGCCTTCACATAGCGCCGCACCTGCTCGGACTGCTGCGTGCGAATCACGCCCGGGATACCCAGCGTCGTCATCAACCGCACGGTGCCGACAGGAATCTGCGCGTTCTGCTCGACGGTGTGATCGTGCAGGATGTTGATCTCGAGGCTTCCGCCGCCGAGATCGATGATGCAGCGCGGCGGCGACTCCGGGCCCATCACCGCGATGGCCGCTTCGCGTCCGAGTCGCGATTCTTCCGCGCTGCCGATGACCTCGAGCGAAACTCCGGCCTTCCTCTTGATTTCGCGCACGAACGCTTCGCGATTGCGCGCTTCACGCGACGCGCTGGTCGCCACCGCGCGATAACGCGTGACGCCGTATTCGTCCATCACTTCCTTGAAGTGACGAAACGCCTTCACGCCTTTTTTAAGAATGTCTTCGGTGAAACGGTGACGGAGAAAAACACTTTCGCCGAGGCGCAGCGAGTAGCGTTCGCTGTAGAGAGGTTCGATGTCGAGAGCGGAATAGGCGCGCGCGACGGAAAGGCGCACTGCGTTGGAGCCGGCGTCGATCGCCGCGATGTGAACTGGCTCGGGCATGCGTCAGAGTTTAACGCCAGAGATGTTGCAGCGCGGACGACGGAGCGTATTTTGTCGCGCGGATTCCGAGGCGTTCGCCGATGCGCTGCCGCAACTGTTTGTTCACGGAGGAGACGCTGGCTTCGCCATCCAGTTCGATGAAGTTGTGGCGCTTAGCCATGACCTCGAACTCTCGCTTGATCATGGTTTGGTAGCGAATGAATGACCAATAGAGATCGTGCGAGAGCGACATGTCACGGCCCGCTTCCCAGTAGCTGATCGCCTGGGCTTTTTTGAACTCGCGCGCAAACGCCGTTTCCGGGCGTACGTTGAGCCAGAACGTAAGGTGAGGCCGGAGCGCCATGGCGTAGAGGCCGGAGATGTAGTCGCGATTGATTCCGCGGACGACGCCGCGCGCGATCAGAGTGAAGATGAAACGATCGGCCAACACGACCGTGCCGGCGCGAAGCGCAGGGAGAATACGGTGCTCGACCTGATCGAAGAAGTCGGTGGCGTACATCAGCGAAAGGGTGAGACGCGTAACGGCATTTTTCGCCAGAAGCTCGTCGATGTCGCGGCCGACGAGATTGGAGCGGCGCAATCCGCTGGTCTGCACGGCGAAGCCTTCGGACTCGAGCCATTCCTGCAGCAACGCGATTTGCGTCGAGCGGCCAGAGCCGTCCATGCCTTCGATGACGATCAGCGTGCCGGTAATTTCGGTTGGATCGAAACCGACGAGCGGTTCGCCGAAGAAATATTGCGAAGTGTCTTCCTCAGCCGCGGGGATTTTGGTCGTGGGCACAGGCTGAGCGGGAGCGACAGTGACAGCCTGTTCAGGGGTTGGCGTTGTTGTCGCCGCTGGCGCTGACGCCTTGTCTTTCTCTTTTTCTTTTTCGTGCTCGGGCATTCCTGCTGCGCCTTCTTCGTGAAGTTTCTTCGTCATTCGGCTTCCGGCGCGCGCGGCGCAAAGCGCTTGAGATCGATTTTGGATGCGACGATGTCGCGCATCTGTTTCTGCAATTTATTCACGGGCAGGGTTCCGTCGAGGACGACAAAGTTATCGGAGTCGACCATTTTGTCGTAGCCCTCGAGGATGCGCGCTTGAAACAAGCGGAAGCTTTCAGCGCGGTCGTAGGAAAGTCCCAGGTCCATGCCGGCTTCGTAATATTTTAATTTCGGGCGGCCGCTGAGAATGCGGTGGACGGCGACGTCGAGGGGGGCGCGGAAGTAGAAGGTAATGTCGGGAACCGGCGCAAAGCGATACAGGTTGCGGAGCCAGCGCTCCGGGCAGCCGCGAGCGGCGTCGCGCGCAAACGCGGTGTAAACGTAGCGGTCGGCGAGCACGAGATAGTCGCCCTGGAGCAGCGGCATGATTTGTCGTTCGCAGCGATCGGCGAAGTCGGCGGCATGGAGCAGCGAAAATGTCGTGGGCGTGAGGAGGCGGCGCTGCTTGCCGCGGCGAGTCGCGGACTTCACGAGCGGAGATGAATTCCACTCGGTGAAGTGGAGGCGATAGCCGCCAATTTCGAGCCAGCGCTTCAGAAGATAAAGTTGGGTGCTCTTGCCGGAGCCGTCGGTACCTTCGACGACGATGAGCGCGCCGGGATATGCGCGGCTGGGGACTGGACGTCCCGGCTGGGGCAAAGTGGATTTGGCGGCCTCGGTGCGAGGGAGCTTTAGTGACGATTCCGGATTTTCGACGGGGGTAGTAGGCATCTGCGTTGGAGACTAAACGGCGTTTGTTACACGAACATTACAACACAGCCGGACAGCGCATCGCAAAGCGGCGCGAAGTAAATCGAAGGCAATACACCAAAGAGCAACGGAGTGCGTTTTGGGTGGCGGCGTGTAGAATCATGCGGCGCCGGCGAGTGGCGGGTTTCGAGAGGCTTCGATGTGTTTCGGTTTGGTCGCGGTGGGGTTCGGCAGGAGCGATTGTGGAAATCTGGATTGGTCTTGAGTCGTTTGGCGTTCTGAGATGCTTCACTTCGCTCAGGATGACAGCTCAGCTTCACGGGTGCAGGGGAACACGGGTCGGGCGATGACGATTTCATGACGGGGCCTCGGAAGATTCCTTCGCTGCGGTGGTGGATTGGCGGGATTTTATTTGCGTCCACCGTGATCAATTATATCGACCGGCAGACGCTGTCGATTCTTGCGCCATTTCTGAAGCAGGATTTTCACTGGACAAATACGGATTACGCGAACATCGCGATTGCGTTTCGCGTGGCGTACTCGATTGGGCAGACGGTTTGCGGGCGGCAGATCGATCGCATCGGAACGCGGAAGGGTCTGACGATCAGCGTGATTTGGTATTCGTTCGTGTCGTTGCTGACGTCGCTGGCGAATGGGTTTACGAGCTTTGCGGGATTTCGGTTTCTGCTCGGGATTGGGCGAGTCGGCGAACTGGCCGGGGGCGAGCAAAGCGGTGTCGGAGTGGTTTCCGAAGCGAGAACGCGGATTGGCGGCGGCGTTTTACGACAGTGGTTCGTCGGTCGGTGGGGCGGTCGCGCCGTTCATTATTTTGCCGATTTATTTGCATTGGGGTTGGCGGGTGGCGTTCGTGATTCCCGGGCTGCTGGGATTTTTGTGGTTGATCCTGTGGCGCAAGATGTATTTTCGGCCGCAGGAGCATCCGCGGATTACCGCGGAAGAGCGGCAGATGCTGCTGACGGATATCGAGTCGGAGTCGATCGATAAGGGTGAACCGGGGACGCGCAAATTGCCAGGCTGGGGCGAGTTGCTGAAACTTCCGCAGACGTGGGGAACGCTGGTATCGAAGGGACTGACCGATCCGGTTTGGTTTTTTGTGACGGACTGGTTTCCGATCTTTTTGGTGGCGAAGGGAATTGCGTTGAAGAGCGGATTGGTCGCGGTGTGGATTCCATTTCTGGCGGCGGACCTGGGCAATTTTTTTGGAGGATGGATTTCGGGAGTCTTGATCAAACGCGGATGGTCGGTTGGGGCGGCGCGGAAATCGATGGTGGTGTTTGGCGGGTTTGGCGTGATGCTGTTGATTCCAACGATTTTTACGACGAAGCTTTGGCTGATCACGCTGCTGTTTGCGATTGCGACCTTTGCGTACGCGTCGTTTTCGACGATTGCGAATGTGTTGCCGACGGATTTGTTTGAGAGCCGCGCGGTGGCGACGGTCAGCGGAATGAGCGGGACGGCGGCGGGAATTGGGACGATTATTGCGTTTGAGTTGATCGGGCATTTTTCGGATGCGAATGTGTCGGCGGGGACGCATACGTTTGACCCGATCGTGGTGGTGGCGGGATTGATTCCGTTTGTAGGGATGATCCTGGTTTTGTTGCTGGTGAGGAATACGGAGGCGACGGATCAGGGATTAGTGAAGAGGATTTGAGTGCGGAGAAAAAGATAACGCAGAGACGCAGAGATCGCCGAGGTTCGCGGAGGTTGTGTGAGTGAAACAGTGGTCGGAAGTCCGGGGCGAAGCGGGAAGAAATTGCTGACGCTGACGGATTTGGTGTTTTTTGGGATTGTGCTGATTCAGCCGATTGCGCCGGTGCCGTTGTATGGCGTGGCGCAGAAGCTGTCGAACAATTATTTTACGGCGATTATTTTATTTGCGATGTTCGCGATGATGATCACTGCGGTGAGCTACGGGCGTATGGCGGCGCTGTTTCCGTCGGCGGGGTCAGCGTATACGTATGTCGGGAAGGGAATCAATCCGCACCTGGGATTTTTGGCTGGATGGGCGATGTTTCTGGATTATTTGCTGTTGCCGCTGATCAATTGCGTGTGGATTGCGGCGGCGATGCACAACGTGTACACGCCGAAGGTGCCGTTCGCGGTGTGGGCCGCGATTGTGGCGGCTGTGATTACGCTTTTGAATTTGCAGGGAGTTCGGTCGTCGGCACGGCAGAATCAGGTTTTGTTGTTCGGCATGTTTATCGTGATTGGATTTTTTATTGTGCTGGCGATTCGATATTTGTTTCACACGCAGGGTTGGGGCGGAATTTTCTCGACGCAGCCTTTTTACGATCCTGCGACCTGGAACATGCGGCAGTTTCTGGGGGCGACATCGTTTGCGGCGTTGACGTACATCGGATTCGATGGCGTGACGACGCTGACAGAGGATGCGGAGAATCCGAAGCGGAACATTTTGCTGGCGACGGTGATCGTGTGTCTGTTCACGGGAATTTTTGGCGGGCTTGAGGTTTACCTCGGCCAGCGCGTGTGGCCGGAGTGGCAATCGTTCAAATCGCTGGAGACGGCGTTTATGGACGTGTGCGGACGCGTTGGTGGTCCGGCATTGTTCAACGCGATGGGAGTTGTGCTCGTCGTGGCGGCGTTTGGCAGCGGACTCGGCGGTGGGTTGGGTGCGGCTAAATTGCTGTTTGGCATGGGACGCGACAACGTTTTGCCTCGCAAGTTTTTCGGACATTTAAAGCCGGGAACGAGCACGCCGACTTACAACATCATTCTGATCGGCATTTTGAGTTTTGGCGGCGCGGTGTTGCTGAATTACTACGGCAGCGCGTATCAGCAGGCGGGCGAGCTTTTGAATTTTGGCGCGTTTCTGTCGTTCATGGGAGTGAATGCGGCGGCGTTTTATCAGTTCGGGGTTTTGCAGAAGGCTGGGAAGAGAAATATTTTGATCGACATGGTTTTGCCGGCGATTGGGTTTATTTTTTGTACGGTGATCTGGTGGAATCTGAATCCGTTGGCGAAGACCGCGGGTGGGATTTGGTTTGCGATTGGCGTTGTTTATCTGGCGAGCAAGACAAGATTTTTCAGGACGGCGCCGGCGATGATCGATTTCAGCGAAGGCTGAGGAAGAAAACGCGCGACGGTTCGGCATCGAACCGCCGCGCATTATTAGCATCGCCGAAAAGTGCCCGTGCGATTCCAGCCGCTACTTGTTAGCCATGACGCCGACTCTCGCCAGGAAGTCGTAGTGACCCTTTTCATCGAACGTGGTTCGGAGGCCGGCCCACCCGGCGGGATTGCTCTTTTGGGCGGCGTCGAGCGCGGCGTCGAATTTATCGATGCCTTCGGCGCCGTTCGCCACGATCGCGATATAGAGAGTGCCGATGGGTTCGGAGTGAACCTCTTCGGTGTGGATCGCGTAACCGTGCAACGCGCCGTCGGCCATGAGTTTGTCGAGCAGCGGGACCATCGTGGCCTTCAGGATTTTTCCATCAGCGTCGTCGAATCCGGGCCGCGGCGCCCAACGGCCGACACGCAAAATCGCGTTGGTGAACGTACCTGAGTGTCCGGCGTAATCGTGGCTCTGGAGGATGAAGTCAGCGTGCTTCGCGGCTGCGAGCGGAGCGGCAGTTGCGTCGGGCGCGTTGCGCAACGTTTCTAGAAACTTGAGCAGGTTGGCCATTGAGGTGGCGTCGAACCAGGTGCCGTGCGTCCATCCGGCTTCGCCATGGTTAAGAATGGCATACGAGCCGTAGCCCGTTATCACGCCGTCGGCGACAGCTTTTTTCATGAGTTCGTTATCGGCTGCTTCGCCTTTAAGGTAGTCACCCCACATCGCGCGAGGGACCCCCCACTCGGAAACGTAGGTGTAACGCACAGGCTTCTCGGAAGTCTGGGCGGTGGCACGGTTGGCACTGATGGGAATAATGAGGGCACACAATAACGCAAGGACACCGAACGATCGAATACGCATTTTCTCTCTCTGCTTTCTCCGCGACGAGGCGGATTATGGGTGCTGCGATTTCCTTGGATTTCAGGGCCGACCAGGGGAAGGATCCGGAATGTGGACCGATTGACGTTCCGTTGAGCGAGAGCGTACACCCCGGGAAGGGTGGCGGGCAACTGCGCAGGATTGTTCGGGCGGGCGATTAGTCGGACGAAGAGCCGGATGCGGCGGCGAAGGTTTTTGGCGGCTGAGGTTCGAGGTGGCGCTGGAAGTCGTCGAGCAAGGCGACGACGTTGTTGGGCGGCGGAACCGCGACGCGTTGAGGAGCGCGCTTGAGCAGAAGCGGCTTGCCGATGTAAGTGTCGAGCAGATGCTTTGCGGCGGCGAGGCGGGCGGCGTTTTCGACGGAGTCGGTCAGGCCGGGGACATGGAGCACGACGGCTTCGGGAGTTTTTTCGGCGCGAAGGCCTTCGCAGGTATCGAGGCCGCATTTGCGGAGAGCGCGCGCGAGACGCAAGACTCCGGCGATCGCTTGGATGTTTTTTTGCTGCTCGTCGCTCAGCGTGGCGAAAGTGCCGTGCTCGGCGCGCGGCTCAGGTCCGCGGTGAAAGCGGACGGCCCAACCTAGAAGATCCCACTCTTCGTAAGTCCAACTTGGCGGCATCGGGAGTTCGCGGAGAAAGCGGCGCGCGGCTTTGCGTGTGGATTTGCGCGCGGGGTTGGCATGGCGGACTCCGCCGACGCGATGAAGGCGGGCGGCGGCGCGCATGACGCGGCGCATGTTTTGCTCGCCGAAGGCGGGGGCGGCGTGCGCGCGGCGCAGGGCGTCGAAGAGAGTGATCGCGAATCGAGAGATTTTCGCCGTGCGATGTGGGCGCGAATCGGTGGCGCGGGCGGTGGCGCGGAGACGTGCCATGGAGGCGAGCGCGAGGCGCTTGCCCTGCGGCAGGCCGTGGCGCCAATCGTTCCAGAGGCTGGTTTTGCCCAGGGTGAGCTGGCGATAGGTTTCGACGCGCTCGTTGCGCTCGCGATGGATGATTTCCTGCCAGACGTGATGTGCGTCGGTGAGTTTGTGCTGCGCGGCTTCGTCGTTCGACGCGTTCTTGGCGACGACTATTTTGAGAAGCTCGGCGAGGACGTCGAGATCGTGGACGTCGCCGAGCAGATCCTGTAGGCGTTTAAGGTTTTTGCTCCAGAGGACGTAGTGATTCGGGAGCAGGTTTTCGACGGTGTAGCGGAAGCGCTTGATGCCGATGCGTAGCTGGTGCCATGTGTCGGGGTTGTCGGTGCGTTGCGCGCGGGCGTGCAGGTCGCGGGCTTCGTCGATGCGCTCGACGGCGAGGCATTGCGCGGTGAGGCTGGACGGAGGGACGAGGCGAGTGCGGCGGCGGAGTTTTTCTTCGAGGCGCGTCCAGGATCTTGATGTCGAATTTTTCGACGGAGCGCAGAGCGTTGTCGCGGAGCGCGGCCTCGTTTTCGGTCAGGTGCGTGTGGAGTTTTGGGCGGAGCGAGTCGCCTTCGGGCGCGAGGTGCTTCACCCAGTCGTCCATGACTTGAGCGTCGCGGAGGACGCCGAGGCGGCGGAAGAGCTTGCGAGGGACGCGGCGCATCTCGGCCCAGGCGGAATCGGGATCGATTTCCTGAAAGACGGCGCCGACGGAGCGGCAGCGGCGGATGGCGACGCGCAAATCGTGAACCGGATCGGGCGCGGGATCCTTGCGGACGGTTTCAAGCTCCCTGAGGACGCGCTCCATCGATTCGCGGAGGTCGCGCTTGGGAACCGAAGAGGATGGGATGGGGACGACGGAAAACAATGCCTGCGTTCCTCGATGCTTGTATTTGTGACGCGAATATTGCTGACGCGTATCGCCGCGACGGAAACCGCTCGCGCCCCTGAGCGCGGCGATTCCGAAAGGTCCAACGGCTGTAGCGGGGACAGTCGAAGGGTTCGGCGGAGCCTATAGGGTATCGCTTGGGCTGAGGCGCGTCCAGCGAAGGGCGCGGGAGCCGAGGGCGGGCATCATGCGCAATAAGAGGATGCCCATAATGAGGCTCATGGCGGATGAAACCAGGAAAATGCGCGACGGATTGGGGTGGCCCAGGCGGATCATCGCGTACTGCGCGAGCGGCTGGAGGGCGACTCCGACGAAAGAGAGGAGATTGGCGACGGCGATGGTGCGGCCTTTTTCTTCGGGCGGCGGGATGTGTTGGATCAGCGCGTTGATGGGGACGACGAAGAATCCGCCGAAGGCGCCTACGAAGGCGAGAAGAGTGGCGACGGTGGCGAAGCTGAGGCCGGGGATGGAGAGGATGGCGGTCATTATTACTAAGCCGAGCAGGCCGGGGAGGATCATGCCTTGCTCGATTTTTCCGGCGGAGGCGTATCCGGCGAGGAAGCTGCCGATACCGATGCCGAGGCTGAGAGCGGCGAGGAGGTAGCTGCTGTGCTGGTCGTCAACGCGGAGGATGTCGGTGGCGTAGAGGACGATGTTGAGGAGGAGGAGCGAGCCGAGGAACCAGAAGAAAGTGTTGGCGAGGATCGCCATGCGGAGGGTGGATTCGCGCCAGACGCGGCGGGTTTCGGTGACGAACTCGCGGGGGAAGTTCCAGTCGAAGCGGCGATTTGGATCGGCTGCGGGGAGACGCGGGAGGCCGAGGGCGAGGAACATGCCGGTGAGCGTTAGTGCGATGAAGACGCCGCCGGACCACGCTTGGCGGCCGCGGAAATGTTGGGCGAGAAAGCCGCCGGCGAGGGCTGCGAAGATGGCGGATAGGAGAGTGGTGAGTTCGATGATGCCGTTGCCCCAGCTGAGTTTGGAGTCGGGGAGAAGTTCGGGGAGGAGCGCGTACTTTGTGGGGCCGAAGATTGCGCCCTGGGTGCAGGCGAGGAAGAGGGCGACGCTCGCGAGATCGACGCGATTGTGGGCGAGCGCGAAGGTGGCGAGCGCCATGACGATGAGTTCGAATACTTTCACGCCGAGGGTGACGCTGCGCTTGCTGTATTTGTCGGCGAAGTAGCCGCCGGGGATCGAGAAGATGAGGAAGGGAACGGCGAAGAGGAGTGGAACGACCAGGACGAACCAGAGGTCACGCTGATTTTTGTCGGGAAAAGATTCGAGGATAAGGAAGCTGACGAGCCATTTGAGGGCGTTGTCGCTGAAGGCGTTTTGGAATTGAACGGCGACGAGAGCCCAGAAGCCGGATAGGCTGCGGGGCGGGGCGGTCGGAGTCGCGGAGCTTGCGCGGCTCGGCGCGGCTGGCGGCGCTGCGGAATTTGTAGATGTTGGCACGGGCGAGGCGAGTGTAGCCGCGTCGGCGCGAAGCGGGCAAGGATTGGCGGTGGAGCGGGTGACGTTAAGTAAATTGGTCCCGGAGGAGGGGGTCGAACCCACACGACACTAGGTGTCACTGGATTTTGAGTCCAGCGCGTCTGCCAGTTCCGCCACTCCGGGCTTTGAGAATTGTACCTCAAATCTCAGAACACTCGGCAATCGTGCAGGGCGCGACTCAAAAACGAAGTCTCTTGAGTTTTTTGCACGCCTCTGGATACGTCGTAAAGTGGCGCGATCGAGGTATGGATGATTGACCGGGAACATTACGCGAAAAAATCAGGAGTGAATGGTATGGCCTCGGTGGCTTGGGTGGCTAACATTCGTTCTCATGGAATCGGCAATTTACGCAATCGTTGTGACTGTCGTGGTCATCGGTTTGAGCCTGGCGGGATACATGTGGTATCTGACGCCGGGGAAGGGTGACCGGTTGGAGTAGTTGAAGCCGACGGGAGAACTGGTCGGCGGATTTTTGGGATTAGGTCGCGCAGGCGCAGCACGTTGTTGGAACTTGGGTTTGGTTGAATCTAAACCCGCACCCTTTTAAAACCTAAAGGGTGCGGCACCCAACTGCCGGTGCTTTGTGGGATCAAAACGCTAGCTTAAAAGTGGGAAGAGGGGGCGCGGCTGGTAGCGCCCCCTCTCTTATTTTGGGGTGATTACGAGGGATTGAGCTTGCGTCGGCCTTTGTCGTGGGGGGCGGCCGAACGCTAGCGGAGGGAAGTCGAAGACGGCGTGATGCGAATCGGAGTCGAAGGGACATCTGCCGTGCGAATCTTTGCGGTGGCCGGAGTGGTGGTGAAGGGGAACGCGATCCGGACCATTTTTTTCCAAACTTTGAGGATGTAGCCCTCGTGGCGGGTCATGGTTTCGCGCAGGACGGCGACTTTACGGAAGTGGTCGTCCACGCGGAATAAACAGGAGGTGCCTGCCGGGAAGAAGATGACATCGCCGGCGGCCATGCAGCGCTCGCTGCCATCGGCCTCGATGATGTAGGCCTTGCCGGAGAGGGCGAAGATGACTTCGTCGCGGACGAAGTGCCAGTTGAACTGGCCCGCGGTGCACTCCCAGAGCATAACGTCGGACAGGCGGTCGCGGCTGACCGAGAGGGTCTTGCTGCGCGAGCCGGGTTGACCTTCTGTGACCAAAGATGGGTCGAGGGGCTGGAACTCACTTTTCAGCTCGATTGCCTGAACGTCTTCGACGAGAACTGGGCCAGGGCCTGACATCGATTCTCCTAGGGACATCACGAGGGTCAACTGAAGCCTCTCGCGTAAGTGCATATTAGGGAGGCGGTAATGTGGGAGCTATAGCGCGGGGGTACCGATTCAACGGTGACTAAAGTCCCAGAGGAGTTTGGGAGGGTGGAGCTAGGGAGAAATGGGGAGGCGGCGTGAGCAACTGCCTTGAATTGAGGCGTTTACGTGCGACGGGCGTCGCCATGACCGCTCGAACTATTGCCGAGCTCGCGGGCACAGATGGGAAAAGCCAGCAGTCTGAAAAGCCACAGCGGCTACAGGTCTCCGAACAGCCATTGGAAGAAGGACCGGCGTTGAGGGGGCTTTGGTTCGGGCTTACGGCGGCGAACTGCCGGGCGGCGGGCTTCTTCGGGCCCGAGACGGATCGGGGCGAATGGCAACATGGCGGTCGTTGGCGGCTGCCAGTAGCCGTAGACACAGCGCCTGCCTCGGCGCGAGCAGTCGTGGGTATCGTGGATTACCCCGTCGATCATGGCCGTCAGGTGCTTTGACACGCTGACCACCAGGCGCCCCGACGGAAGCTGGCTGGGGCGGAGATGCACGGTGCAACCGGAGCCGATTTGCATGGTCGGCGTCCAGACCCAGCCGAGTTCCTTCATTACGCGGTGAATTGTGGACTTGTAGACGCCGGTACGCGCGTTGCTGATTCCGCGTTTGCGCGTGCCGGTGCGTTCACGCGTCGAGGCGCTATTCACCATGTCGTAGATATGCTGGTAGGGAAGACCGGTGGCGATCGCTATGGAACGGACGACGCAGTCACCGGTCTTGCCGCGGTATCCGGCAGCCGCACGGCCGCCGTCATGGAATCGGAAATAACTCGCTCTCGCCATGCGGGGAATGGCGTTGCGAGGCTAGGCGCTTGCGGTGGACGCGGATTTGCTCTCGGCGTCATGTGCTTCGGCCGAGCCTTCGGGTTCGCTGCCGCCTTTTTCGCCGGTGCTGCGGACGGCTTCGATCTTGAGTCCCTTATTCATATCGAAGCGCTGTTTGCGGTCGAGGCTCTTCACGAATTCGCGCGTGGCTTTGCCGATGGCGCCGGCGATGCTCGAGGCATCGATCTTGATGGTGCGGCCGTCGGAGCCCTTCTGACGGTCTTCGAAGCGGAGTGTGACGTTGTAGGTGTTCATAGTTATTTAGCCCCCAATCTTTTTTCTCATCTTAGAGGGGGGTGTGTCCAGTCGAACGGGGATGAAAATGTGGAAAATTTTTCATAGTGTTATCAGACGCAGGGGCGCGCACGCGGGTAATTTGGTGCCGACGATGTGGCTGAGATCCTTCGGCCGCTTGCAGCGGCCTCAGGATGACAACCCCTTCGTAGAAGGCGGTCGGATAAAATCGCGTTCGTTTTGGCAATGACGCCCTCGTTCTGTCAATGAACGGAACGGCAGCAATCGCGCGATTTACCGAATAAGACGAAGCGCGGCGGTTAACCGACGAACGGGATGAAGGCGGGGACGCGGGCGGCGTAGTCGTCGAATTTTTGGCCGAAGGATTCGCGGAGAAGTTTTTCTTCGGCGCGGATGCGGATTCGATTGCCGACGAGGAAGAACACGATCGCGATTACGGCGAGCCACCAGTGGGAGAAGACCAGTCCGGTGCTGAGAAGCATGCCGAACATGCCGAGATAGATCGGATTGCGGACGAGGGAGTACGGCCCTTGCGTGATGAGATCGTGGTCCTTGAGAACGCGGGCTTGGTAGGTCCACTGCTTACCGAGAGTTTGCACGGCGCGCAGCGATAGGAGAGCGCTGAAGTAGGCGAGCACGACGGCAATGATTGCGACTGCGATTTCGGCGGATTGGGAGGGAGGCAGCGCCCACCAGTGTTTACGCGGCGTCAGCCATATTGCGGCGAAGGCGACGCTTTGCAGCGCGATGCCCCACTTCGACTCGGGTTCATACTTGGCGCCAGCTTCATCGTCTTTCGCATGCGATTTGTTGATCTGGTGGCGCAAGAAAAACGCGAGGCCGAAGATGAGCCAGGCGATCATGACAAGAGCTAGAGCGGTGAGGCCGATGGTGTCCGTTTGCAAGAAAGCGGCTCCCGTGAAGTGGTACGCAGCGAACGCGGGAACTCTATCATGCGCGACGTACGACCATGCAGGTGATGTCATCGTGCTGCGGAGCGGCACCGACGAAGTCGTCGAGACTGCGCATGATGTTGGAGAGAGTCATCGCAGCGCGTTCGGAGCCGGTGCTTGCCGCGATCGAGAGCAGGCGCGCATCGCCGAATGCAGCGCGATCTTCGTCCCGAGCCTCGGTCACGCCGTCGGTGTAAATAATGAGGAGGTCTTGCGGATGGATGCGCGTGAAACCAGCTGCGTAGGTTTCGGTGAGCTCAATGCCGAGTGGCATGTTTTCGGATTTGAGGCGTTCGATGGTGCCGTCGGCGCGGCGTAGGATTGGCGGATTGTGTCCGGCGCAAAGGTAGGCGAGGTCGCCGGTGCTCGGGTTGAGCTCACCCACAAACGCGGTGGTGAAGCGGCCGTTTTGCGAATGGGCGCAGGCCTGGCGGTTGAGACCGCCGACCAGTTCCGCGAGCGAGTTCGTAGAGTTTGCGAGCGCACGGAGACTGGCTTGAAAGGTCGCCATCATCATCGCGGCGGGAACACTCTTACCGGAAACGTCGGCGACTGCGATGAGCAACGGGCCGTCGCCAGGTCGGAGGAACGCGTCGTAATAGTCGCCGCCAACGGTCTTGGCTGGGCGCGTGGAAAACGCAACATCGATGCCGGGAACGTTGGGCGGGCGGCGCGGCACCAGCCATCGCTGGATTTCGCGTGCGATTTCGATGTCGCGCTGCATCGCAACGTGATCGCTGAGCACGAGCGCGAGCAAGATGAGCAATCCAGCGAACGCGATGAGGAATTCGACTCCCCGCGTGAAGATTAGGAAGTGAACGTTGAGGATGGCCAGTAGCGCGAGCACGACAGTCAGAAGAAGGAAAATGCGGCGCGCGGGCGAGAGTTTCTGGAGCACGCTGGAGAAAAGGTAGCCGAACACGCGGATCGGGTGAGTCCAAGGGCGGACGACGGAGCCCGTGCGCGCTCGGACGTCTTGGCGATAGAGGCGCGAACTTTCGCCGGCCTCGATTTTGAATTGGGTCCACAGCTCGGCGACCTCCATGCCGGCGGTGAGGCGGTACCAGCCGTCTTTTGACCGAAAGATGGCGCGGCGTATCGACAGGCCCGCGGCGGACCATTTGCGTCGAAGGCTGGTCAGCATGGAAGTTGGCGCGATGGGCACCGCGCTGGGCGTGCCGGGTATCGCGCTCGGAGTGCTGGGTGCGCTGGGCATGGGTTGGGGCACACTAGAAATGTTACCGGGCGGCGGGAGGCGGGGTTATCGGGTGTATCGCGTAGTTCGAAGGGACAGGTTGCTGCCAGGAAACGGGCGTCGTTCGAAGCTTCCAAGAAGGAACCGGGTGGAAGAAAGAGAGTACGAGAGCATTGAATCGGTTTAATATGGGCGCGATGCGTCGGGTGTTACGTCCTTTCCGCGAGATTCATCCGTTTTTCGATTTCGATCGACTTATCGATCTGAGGAGCGATATGGCACGTCTGCGTGTGCGTTTTGGGTCGGGTGTTGCGCTTGTGCTGTGGATGGCGATTGTTGCGATGTGCGTGTCGGTGCTGGCGCCAACCAACTCAGCGGCCGAAGAGAAGGTATTTCTCCATCAAGACTGGCGTCTCGCGTCGTCGTGCGACGCGAAGGCCACCGGTGAGCAGGTCTCCACAGTCGGATTCGACGTCAGCAAGTGGCATCGCGCGAATCTGCCGAACACCGCATTCGGCGCGTTGATCGATGACGGCACGTACAAAGACCCGATGATGGGCACGAATTTGAAAGCGCTGCCCGGGATGGACTATTCGACGAAGCATTTCTTCGCGATTCAGGACATGCCGAAGGACAGCCCGTTCGTCTGTTCGTGGTGGTGGCGAACGGAGTTTGTCGCGCCGGCCGATTTTGCGGGCAAGGTGCAATGGCTGCATCTGCTGGGAATCAACTACCGCGCGAACGTCTGGGTGAACGGCAAGAAGATTGCCGACGCGAAGGACGTGGCGGGCACGTTCGTGACGTTCGAATTCAACGTCAGCAAATATCTGGAGCCGGGCAAGGGAAACTCGATCGCGCTGGAAATTTTTGCGCCGCAAAAATACGACCTTGGAATTACGTGGGTGGACTGGAATCCGACGCCTGCCGATAAGGACCTGGGCATTTGGAAGGAAGTATTTCTCACGGCGGATGACGGGGTGTCGGTTCGAAATCCGTACGTGACGAGCAAGCTGAAGAATGATTACAAAGACGCGGCGCTGACGGTAAGCGCCGATCTGCGAAACACGGCGGACAAGCCGGTCGAGGGCGAGCTGTCTGCGGAGATCGAAGGCGGCATTCACATCAAGCAGGACGTCAAGCTGGCGCCTGGCGAAGCGAAGACGGTTACGTTTGACGCGGAAAAATTTTCGGAATTGAAGCTCGCGCATCCGCGCCTCTGGTGGCCGTACCAGATGGGCGAGCCGAATTTGTACAAAGCGAAGTTGACGTTCGAAACCGGCGGGCACGTTTCGGATTCGGCGGACGTCACGTTTGGCATTCGCGAAGCGACGTCGGAGCTCACCGACAAAGGCTATCGGCTCTTCAAGATTAACGGGCGAAAGGTTTTGATTCGCGGAGCGGCGTGGGCGCCCGACATGTTCCTGCGCTATTCGCCGGAGCGCGTGGATGCCGACTTGTCGTATGTGCGCGACATGGGGCTGAACACGGTGCGCCTCGAAGGCCGCATCGACCACGAAGACTTTTTCAACAAAGCCGACAAGCTCGGCATCTTGATCATGCCGGGATGGACGTGCTGCGACGCGTGGGAGCGCTGGAAAGTCTGGAAGGAAGATCAGCACAAAATCGCCGGCGATTCGCTGCGCAGTCAGATTCGAATTCTGCGCAACCATCCGAGCGTTTTCGTGTGGCTGTATGGCAGCGACGGGCCGCCGCCAGCCGATGTCGAGAAAATGTATCTCGGCATTTTGAAGGATCTCGATTGGCCGAATCCGTCGATCTCATCGGCGTCGGCAGATCCGACGACGGTGACCGGCGCATCCGGTGTGAAGATGACTGGCCCGTACGAGTATGTTCCGCCGATGTATTGGCTCTCCGACACGCAAGCTGGCGGCGCTTACGGCTACAACACCGAAACAAGTCCGGGGCCGGCGATTCCGCCGAAGGAATCGCTGGAGCGATTTATCCCGAAGGATCATTTGTGGCCGATCGACGACGTCTGGAATTTCCACGCGGGCGGCGAGCGTTTTACCACGGTGAATGTATTTACCGACGCATTGACGAAGCGCTACGGAGCGCCGACATCGCTCGACGACTACGAGCGCAAAGCGCAGGCGATGACGTATGACGGACAGCGCGCGATGTTCGAAGCGTATGGGCGCAACAAATATGTCGCGACGGGCGTGGTCCAGTGGATGCTCAACAACGCGTGGCCGTCGCTCATCTGGCATCTCTACGACTACTACATGGTTCCGGCCGGCGGTTATTACGGGACGAAGAAATCGACGGAAATCGTGCACGTGCAGTATTCGTACGACGACAATTCCGTCGCCGTGGTGAACGGGAAGTACGAAGAGATCAAAGGCGTGAAAGTCTCGGCGAAGATTTACGACATCGACGCGAAAGAAAAGGGCGCGCACGATGCGACGATCGATTTGGCGGCCGACACTGCGACGAAAGCGTTCGATCTGCCGAAAGTCGATGGCTTGTCGAAGACGTACTTCCTAAAGCTGCAGCTGCACGACGCGCACGGTAAATTGTTGAGCGACAACTTTTACTGGCTTTCGACCAAGCCGGACACGATGGACTGGAAGCACAAGAAGGACACCGTGTACACGCCGCAAGCGGAGTTCGGCGACTTGACCGGGCTGAACTCACTGGCGCCGGCGAAGCTGATCATTTCGAAGCAATCGCTCGGCAAGAAGAACGGCGAAAACTGGATGACGCTCACGATTGAAAACAAAGGCGACGGTGTCGCGTTCATGATTCACCCGCGCGTGACGCGTGGCAAAGGCGGCGAAGACGTCACGCCGATCATTTGGAGCGACAACTATTTTTCGCTGCTGCCGGGCGAACAAGTCAGCGTTCGCGCGCAGTACGATGATCGCGCGCTGACAGGCAAGGAGCCGGTGCTGGAGATCGAGGGGTACAATGTGCAGCCAGGGACCGTTGCCGTCGGCGAGTTCACTGCCGTAAAGGACGACACGCCGTAAACGTAAGCGAGCGTACATAAATCGCGCGTGAGTGGGCGCCAACCGGTCCGGGAGAAAAATTTGTCTCGCGGAGTTGCATTCATCGTTTTGTTTCTCGCGGTCGTGTTCGGCTTCGGATATTGGGTGCAGCGACACTATCTCGAGACCGCAGTCAGCGTGCCGCCTGCGGCGCAAACTGAAGCTGCGTCTTCATCCATCGATCCTAAAGTTGCCGCAGCGATCCAGGATCGCGTCGCAAAGAGCGGCGCCGACGTTGGCATCGCGTTCGAAACGCTCGATGGACGACTCACCTGGTCGTCGCGCGGCGATGACGTCTTTCACGCCGCCAGTACGATGAAAATCCCGGTGATGATCGAACTGTTTCACCAGGTGCGCGAAGGTAAAGTCAAACTCACCGATCCGCTCCCGATCAAAAATGAATTCCACAGTTTGGTTGATGGTTCCGTCTTCAAGCTCAAGCCGGAGGACGACTCCGAAACCGATCTCTACAAATCCGTCGGCCAGACACGCACCCTCGATCAACTCTGCGATCTTGATGGTCACCGTCAGCAGCAACTTCGCGACGAATCTCCTGATTCAAAAACTCGGCATCGACAACATCCGCGCGACCGTAAATGCCCTCCATGCCGACGGCATGGACATCAAGCGCGGCGTCGAAGATCAGAAAGCCTTCGACAAAGGACTGAATAACACGACCACGGCGCGGGGTCTTGCGACGCTGCTTCTCGCCATCGCGAACGGAAAAGCCGTCGATCCAGACTCCTCCGCGAAGATGATCGAGATCCTCGAGCGCCAGAAATTCAACGAAGGCATCCCCGCCGGCGTACCCGCCAACATCCGCGTCGCGCATAAGACCGGCGAAATCACGAAAATTCATCATGACGCCGGCATCGTCTATGCCGGGCGCCCCTTCGTCATCGTCGTGCTCGTGCGCGGCATCGAAGACTTCAAGCAAAGCAGCGCGCTCATCGCCGACGTCACGCGGGACCTCTATCAAGCAAGTCAGCCAGCCGCCCGCTAACGCATCAGCCACTTCGTCAAGCAAATAGATACATCCTGCCTTGGCGTTCTGCCATCAAAAGCAACAGGTCTCATTTGCGAACGGGCTTCGCAAGAAATCCGCGTTACAATCGCCAACAACGTGGAAGAATTATTGGGCGCGACTTTGCGCTTCGGGTTGGAGGGAAGAACGATGACTCGCTTTTTTCGCACGCGAATTTCACGCACGATCGTCGCGACAGCCATGGGCTTGCTGTTCGCAGGCGCCGCCATGGCCGACTCGCTGGAACTGAAAGACGGCCGCGTGCTCGCCGGCAGATTCCTGGGCGGGACGCAAGCATTGATGCGCTTCTCAGTGAACGGCGAAGTGCAGACGTTTAATGTGAGCGAGATCGTCGCGCTCACCTTCACCAGCGACTACGGCAATCCGCCTCCTCCGCCACCACCACCGCCGCAGCAAGCCCCTCCGCCTCCGCAGCCACAAGCCGCGGCGGCGCCTGCTCCCGCACCTGTGCCAGCGGGAGGCCAGATCGTAATCCCCGCTGGCCAGAGTTTGTTGGTCCGCATGATCGACGGCGTCGATTCCAAGACAAATAACGTGGGCGATATTTTTCACGCAAGCCTCGAAACCGATCTGAACGTGAATGGCACGCTCGTCGCGCGAAAGGGAACCGACGTTTACGGCCGCCTCGCAAACGCGAAGGGCGCCGGACGCCTCGCGGGAAGCTCCGAACTTCAGCTGGAGCTAACGCGCATGGTCATCAACGGCCAGGATTATCCTGTCGTGAGCAGTGATTACACGATGAAGGGTAAAGGCCGCGGTACGAACACTGCCGAAAAAGTCGGCGGCGGCGCCGCTCTCGGAGCGATCATCGGCGCGATTGCCGGCGGCGGCAGAGGCGCGGCAATCGGCGCAGGTGCAGGTTCGGCGGCCGGTGCAGGCGTGAACGTCGTTACGCGAGGGCAGCAGGTCAAGATCCCAAGCGAAACGCTGCTCGAATTTCGTCTCCAGCAGCCGGTAACCGTCCCAGCGCTAGGTTAAAAAACTCCAAAATACGGCTACTTTTCCACATCCGGGTACCGTTGCCGACTTCGCCGCATTCCCCCCAAATACCATCTTGTGCCTCCTGCTGTTAGCGACTAAGCTACCCCAGTAGATTGGGGGTAAAGGCCGTGCCAAAAGAGAAACCACGAGTCAACATCGGAGAAGTGATCAAGACGTACCGCAGTCAGCGCGGATTGTCGCAGGGCGACATCGAGCGCCGAACCGGTTTGTTGCGTTGCTATCTGTCGCGCGTGGAAAACGGCCATACCGTGCCGTCGCTTGAGACGCTGGCGAAAATTGCCGAAGCGATGGACATTTCCCTGGCTGACTTTTTCCCGGGTACAGAGACGCCGCGCGATCGCGAGTCGCAAAAGATGCTCGGCGAGCTTTCGCAGGACGAGATTCGCTTCCTTGCTGAGATCAAGCGCTTCAGCACGACGCTCTCGGATGGCGACAAGCGCCTCGTGCTGGCGATGATTCGCAAGATGGCGAGCCTGATTCCGCCACCAACGGCGAAGAAGCCTGTGCTACGCCGGCCAGTTGCCGTTTAATCGAATCCTGTTTAGGCGTTAAATTTCAAGTTGTGAGAAAGGGCGGAATTTTTCCGCCCTTCTTTTTTTGCCGCAACCTTGATCGCGGCAACAGTTGTGGGGCGCGTTTCGCAGACGCAAATCAGATCGGGCCAAGTAATTCGCCAACTACACAAGACTGTCATTCCGAGCGAAGCGAGGAATCTGCTTTCTCAAGCCGCGGCAAATATTTCGCCCTTCAGCTTCGGCCCCAAAGTCATTGGGATTGCGTCGGCGGCCCCGTCTGCACTTTCTCCCCATTGATATCGAGCGGTTCCGGATCGCCTTCACCGGGCGCAAGAAACAGATTCTCCTGTATCGCGTGCTGCTTCGTATAGAGATCGTAGTAGCGCCCGCCCAGAGCGTAGAGCGTTTCGTGCGTACCGCGCTCGATGATGCTTCCCGCCTCGACTACCAAAATCTGATCCGCCTGCCGAATCGTAGAAAGCCGGTGCGCGATGACGAACGTCGTTCGCCCACGCATCAGGAATCGCAGCCCTTCCTGAATGAGCGCTTCCGATTCCGAGTCAAGGCTCGACGTCGCTTCATCCAGAATCAAAATTCGCGGATCGGCCAGAATTGCGCGCGCAATCGAAACACGCTGCTTCTGCCCACCGGATAATTTCACGCCGCGTTCGCCCACGATGGTGTCGTACTTCAGTTCGAAGTTGTCCGCGAATTCGTCAACCCGCGCGATACGGCACGCGTTCATGACTTCTTCCTCGGTCGCCCCGGGGCGTGCAAACGCCACGTTCTCGCGAATCGTTCCATCGAAGAGGAAGGTTTCCTGCAGCACAACGCCGAGCTGTGTCCGGTACGAGTCCAGTTTCACCGTCGAGAGATCGACGCCATCCACCGAGACGCGCCCGCTCGACGGAACATAAAACGCCGCAAGCAACCCGATAATTGTCGATTTTCCGGCGCCGGATGGACCGACCAGCGCCGTCACCGTTCCCGGCGTCGATTCAAAACTGACGCCATGCAGCACTTCTTTACGCGTGTCGTACGCAAAGCTGACATTCTCCATCGAGATGTAACCCTCGATGCGCTTCATCGTCACGGTGCGGCCCGCGTCTTCGTCTTCCTTTTCTTCGTTCAAGATCTCTCGCGTACGCTCGAGCCCGGTAATCGCCTCGGTGAGTTGCGTTCCAATCGCGACAATCTGAAAAACTGGCGCTACCAGCAAAACCAGGAACGAGTTGAACGCCAGCCATTCTCCGGGCGTCATTCTCCCCGTCACGATCGCGCGCCCTCCAAATTCGTACATCAGCGCGCCTACGATGCCCATCATCGTCACGCCCGACAAACTCATCAGCGAGGTCGCCGTAATCGTCTTCAAAATGTTGTTGAGCAGCCGCTCGACGCCGGCCGCGAAAATCGACTCTTCGCGCTCTTCAGCGTGGTATCCCTTCACGACGCGCACGCCGCCAAGAGATTCCGTCAACCGCCCTGTGACCTCGGCGTTAATCTTCGGGCGCGCCCGAAAAATTGGCCGAATCGTCTTGAACGCCCGGCTGATTCCGACTCCAAAAAGCAAAATGATCGAGAAAGCCACGCTCGTCATCTTCACGCTGGTGTGCAGCAAATAACCCAGTGCAAGGACGGCGGTCATCAAGCCGCCGGCAAATTCCACCAGTCCCGTGCCGACTAGATTGCGGATGCCCTCCACGTCGCTCATGATGCGCGACACGAGCACGCCCGTCTTGTTCGCGTCGTAAAACGAAACCGGCAGCCGCCCGATGTGCGCCTGCACTTTTTTGCGCAGCTCGGTGATCATCTTCTGCGCCGACTTCGACAAAAGCTGCGTCAAGGTGAACGATGTCAGCCCTTGAATGATCGTCGCCGACAAAACGGCTACGACGATCGGCGTCAGCAAGCTGATCTGTTTTTTAGTGACGACGTTATCGAGGAAGTATTTCGTCGAGGCCGGCAGGACCAATCCCGAAACGCGATTGATCGTCATCAAGAAAAGTCCGAGCGCAAGAACGCCTTTGCGCGGTTGGATCATCGCCCAGACTTCGGGCAGCGCCTTCCACACGTTCGTCTTCGGCGGCTTGGCGCCGGGTTCGCTGGAATCTGTTGCCATGCTGTATCGCGGGTGGTCAGCCCTCATCGTTGGATGCCCGTGGTCTATAAG
This sequence comes from uncultured Acidobacteriota bacterium, assembly GCA_963785605.1. Taxonomy (GTDB): domain Bacteria; phylum Acidobacteriota; class Terriglobia; order Acidiferrales; family UBA7541; genus Acidiferrum. The sequence goes on from CAWAWE010000006.1 coordinate 40,246, forward strand.
AAATTACAAAGTGTTGTGGTATGAAAATCTCGTCGAGTTCTACGAATAACTCGGGCTGGGAGCCTGCGAGTGTCGTTCGTCAGTCGGCGCCTGCGGTGCCGCGCGGAGCCGCCGCGTGAGCCGGCGCTTCGATATTCAGTACGCTCGCCACGAAATCGCTCAGCGTGACGCCCAGCTGGCCCCACAGTCGTTGCTTCAGGCTCGTGTAATCCTGCGAGCCGCTGAAAATATCGCCCATCAATTGCCGGAACGTCGGATTGCGCCGCATGAACTGCACCATACGCGTCGTGACCGCGGTGCCGAGAAACGATCCACGATAGAAGCGTCGAACGATCCGCGCCGCGAATTCCAGTTCCGCCGAAAATGACGCTTTGATCCACGCCGGATACTTTTCCGGGCAGCCTTCCGCGAGCGCCTTGCCCAGCAAATGGCCCGATTGCATCGCGTAGAAGAGCCCTTCGCCGGTCAGTGGATCCACCCACGCTGCCGCATCGCCGATCATCGCCCAATTCTTGCCCAGCACCGGTCGCTGAGAAAGCGTGTGCTCCTGCGGCGACGGCAACACGTGGCTGTAAAAAGTCGCGCCTTCGGTCGAAATCTTCTGCTTCCCGACGAATTTGCTCAGATGCGTCCGCAGTTCAGCGCTCGTATGCGCCGCCATGCTCCCGCAAATTCCTACCGACAGATGATCGCAGCGCGGAAACGACCAGATGTACCCTTCAAAATTACGCAAAAATTTAATGGTGATCGCGTCAGCGGTCTGCGGCACGAAATACCCTTGTGTTATCTCCAGCTCATCCCGTTGTAACGCCCGCGTCTCGGGCACAAGCTGGTTCCGTGCTCCGCCCGCGAGCACCAGAAAATCCGCCGTCCGCCACTCGCCTTCCACGCAAAATCTCGGTTTGTCCGCCGCGGTATCGACACTGAAAACGTGCGCCTGGTGAACCTTGCAGCCCGCTTCGGCCGCTCGCGAGAGCAGCATGCCATTCAGCACGGTCCGCGAATAAATAACGATCGGATTCGTCAAGTCGAGCGTCGCGCGGTGATCGTCGCTGCTGATCAGCTCGATGGAACTCACCAATTTTTTCGGGTACGGATTGTCGAGCAGGAAAGGGAAGTTCTGGATGGCTTTATGCGTGAGCCCGCCGCCGCACGGCTTCTCCCACGCCAGGTGCTGATCGAAAATATTTACCGTATGTCCGGCGCGCGCAAGCTCCGCGCCGCACATTGCGCCCGAAGGTCCGCCACCGACGATCGCTATGTCCGCCATCTTGCTTTCTCCGACTGTGTCGAAGTCCGTCGCCGGGTTGAGGTCCTGGTCCCGGGTTACATCGAGGTTGTGACACCCGTTCACGTTGGCCCCGCCGCAAAACGGGCGATTCAACTGATCGGGAAGACAACCACACTGAAACCAGCGAGGAGTATAGCACCGAAGATAGCCGCTGCCAGCGCGGACCCGGTGCTGCTTCGGACAACATCCATACCTGTTCGCTGGAACAGGCAGAAGATCGCGAAATAGGGCGCCAGCAGCGCCAGCAGGATCTCTCCGTTGTGCAGCCCGACGATTCCAATCAGCAAAACGCCCCACACGAGCGCCCTCAGTCCAAGCGCATACGCCAGGCGCGTTTTGCTCAGCCGCGTTCGCATCGCCGGGCCCAGCGCGAGCTCCTCAGCAGCGTGGAACGGCAGCGCCAGCAGCAACACAGCGGGAAACCGCAGCCACCGGTTCGGCGTAATCCACGCTTCGGTCAGCGTTAAGTCGAGCCACGCATAGATCAGCAGCGGCACCACGACAGCCGCGAACGCCGCGCCAAGCGAGATGCTTCCAGTTGAATTCGAAGAGCGTCCCTATCCTCTTATAGTGCGCCGCGAGCAATCCGACTCCCGCGATCAGCAAGAACCCAGCCAGATAGTCGCCTTCGAACAAATGAACAAATCCGAACGGATTCCAAATCCGCAAAAGGAAAATCGCAGCAAACGCGACCGCGACATACTCCAGAATCACGCGAAGCGAAATATCTTGCTTGCGCACAGCAACCGCATCGTACGGTTGCGCTTGCGCACTGGTCCCCTGAGCGCCTGACGAAAACTCCGTCGCGACTGCGAGCGAACTCTTACCCAACGCTTCGCGCAAGAACGGCCCCGCTAGCAAAAAAATCCCGATAAGCCCGGCGACGCCTCCAACAAGCGGCCATCGCGGCGGAATTTTAACGCTCGCGTCGATTCCCAACACCTGCGCCGCCCATCGCTGCGACTCAGCGACGGTGTTGCCCCTTACGAGCAAACCCGCGTGCGTCGCCCCCGAGATTATTTCGTATTGTCCGCTGCCCGCATTCTCGCCCGATAGCAGCGACCGAGCAGACTCCCGTATGCTCCGCGGTTCCAGCGACCCACTCAAAACCAGCGTGTGCGGCGGAATCGGCGGCGGATTCGAAAAAATCAGCATCGACTTCTCGATCCCATACGTCGTCACCATCGGCGCCGGCGAAATCGCAATCACTCCCGCCACCGGCACCCGCGCCGCCACCTTAATCGCGATCGCCCCGCCCATCGAATGCCCAGCCAGCACCAAACGTCTTCGCCTCCACCGCCCCGCGCCCAATCATCTGCTTTACAAACGCATCGCCACAACTCTCCGCCCGTTCGAACGAAAACGGCCCCTGCGTCCTCCCATGCCCGGGCAAATCCGGCACAAACACCCGCAGCCCCTGCAATGCAAACCCGCGCGCAATGAACGACATGATCTTCTTATTCGCCGCCAGCCCGTGAAACAGAATCACGTACCCCTGCGCATCATCCTCGCCCGCATCGACAACATCCGTCACCAGCCGGCACCCGCCCGCATCCACAACCACCGTCGTCTCTCGAAACAGCGGCGCCCGCGCCAGCAAAAATCCCACCGCGCACAGCAAGATCGCCGCGACCGCCCGCACCCAGCTTCGCTGCTTGGGCGCCTTCGCGCCCCGATCCGCCGCCGATTCCTTCAATTCCTCGCTCCGCCGTCCGCTATTCCGCGCCAAATTTACCTGCGTGATAAACTAGAGTTTCGCCAATCGCGGCCACGCCGCGCAATTCCTGCTGGGAGATTCTTTGACTCATCCGTCGGTACTCACTTTGGACGAAGCGATTCTGCGGTTTGGCCGCGAGAAACGCAACGGACGCCGCGTCGTTTTCACCAACGGCTGCTTCGACGTTCTGCATCCCGGCCACATCAAAACGCTCGAGCAGGCCCGCGCTCTCGGCGACGCACTCATTGTCGGCATCAACAGCGACGCCAGCGTCGGCAATTTAAAACCCGGCCGCCCGCTAATCCCAGAGCAAGAGCGCGCCGAAATCCTCGCCGCTCTCGAATCCGTGGACGCCGTCGTGATCTACAACGAACTCACCCCGCGCGAAATCGTCTCAGCCCTCTTACCCGACGTCCTCGTCAAAGGCGGCGACTGGGCCGACAATAAAATCATCGGCCGCGAAGAAGTCGAAGCCGCCGGCGGCCGCGTCGTCTCGATTCCCGTCGTGCCCGGCTACTCAACAACCGAAATCCTAAGAAAGATTCGCGAGAGCGCGCCATCGCCATCAGCCGCAACGAAAGCTGAAACCGCATCACCGGCGCAAGCGCAGCCCTCTCCGACAAAAAGTTAAAACTCCTTCGAATGATCCTCCCCGCCGTCCGCGAACGCCTCGAAAGCATCCTGCGCCATCCCTCGATGGACGCAGCGCTCGCCGCATTGCGTTCCGGCAACAATCACATCTCGCTCTCCGGCCTCCACGACGTCGCCAAATCCCTCGTCACCGCCTACATCACCCACGAACTTCGTCGCCCCGCCTACTTCGTCACCGAATCCAACAAACGCGCCGAAACCACTCGCCGAAACTCTCCGTTTCTTCGCCACCATCTTCCCCGGCGCACTCGGCGGAGTCACAACACTCCCCGCCTTCGACACTCTCCCCTGGCAATCGCAAAGCCCGCACGCCGACATCCTCGAGCGCCGCGCCGCCACTCTCTTCCGCCTCGCCGACGGCCAAATCTCCCTAACAATCGCCCCCATCGCCGCCGCCCTCTGGCGCTACCAGGATCCCTACGTCTACCTCTCGCTCGCCCGCACCCTCGCCCGCGACGTCGAAACTCCGCTCGACGATTTCCTCCTCCATCTCGGCTCCGTCGGCTACACCCGCACCGAAATGGTCGAACTCCCCGGCCAATTCGCCGTTCGCGGCGGCATCATCGACGTCTTCTCCCCCGAATCCCAGCGCCCCGTCCGCATTGAACTCCTCGGCGACTCCGTCGAATCCGTCCGCGAATTCGACCCGCGCACCCAGCGCTCGATCTCCCCAGTCGTCCGCACAACTTTGCTCCCGCTCGCCGAATGGTCCGTCCCGCCTCCCGACCAAGCCCGCGGCGACGAAGAAGCCGCCTGGGAAAATCCCTCCTACTTCGGCCCCCGCACCGAAGCCGGCACTGCATCGCTCTTCGAACTCTCCGAAAGCTCTCTTCGCCCCATCGTCTTCCTCGACGAACCCGCCGCCCTCCGCGAAGCCGCCACAAAACATCTCGCCCAAGCCACCGAAAACTACGAGCGCCACGCCCAGGCCAACGCCCCCACCGCCGAACATTATTTCTGGACCGAACAGCAATTCGCCGCCGCACTCACAAAAACCTCCCAAATCAATCTCGAACAACTCGCCCTGACCATCGGCGAATTCCCCCAATTCAATCTCCCATCCCGCCCCAGCCCTCGCTTCCACGGCGACGTCCCCGCCTGCATGACCGAAGTTAAATCTCGCCTCGCCGACGGTGGCAAAGTCCTCCTCACCGCCGCCAGCACCGGCGAAATCGAACGCCTCGCCGACATCTGCCGCGAATACGAAACGCCCTACGTCCTCGGCGAATCCGAAGACGCCGCCGCAGGCTTCACCTCCGAACGCGCCGACGAATCCGCCGCGCTCCTCCTAATGCGGTCGCCCTTCGCCGAAGGCGTCACTTTCCCCGACGCCCGGCTCACCCTCTTCGGCAACTCCGACCTCTTCGAAGCCACTCCCGCCGTCGATCGCCCCAGCCGCAAAATTCGCACCTCCGGCTTCTTCACTGACTTCGCCGAACTCAAACCCGGCGACTACATCGTTCACGTCGATCACGGCATTGGCCAGTTCGAAGGCCTGCGCCAGATTCAGTCCGACGGCCGCGGCGGCGAATTCATGCTTCTCCGCTATTTCGACGACGCCCGTCTCTACGTCCCCCTCGAACGCATGGACCTCGTCCAAAGCTATCGCATCGTCGAAGGCGCCGAGCCCACGCTCGACAAACTCGGCGGCACCGGCTGGAACACCCGCAAAACCAAAGTCCGCAAATCGCTCGAAGACATGGCCGACCAGCTCCTCGGCCTCTACGCCGCCCGCAAGACCGCCGAAGGCAACGCCTTCTCTCCAGACGGCAACTTCCAGCGCGAGTTCGAAGACTCCTTCGAATTCGAGGAGACGCAAGACCAGAACTTCGCCATCGCCGACATCAAGCGCGACATGGAAAGCGCCACCCCCATGGATCGCCTCCTCTGCGGCGACGTCGGCTACGGCAAGACCGAAGTCGCCATGCGCGCCGCCTTCAAAGCCATCGCCGACAGCAAACAGGTCGCTGTTCTCGCGCCCACCACCGTCCTCGCCTTCCAGCACTTCGAAACCTTCAAGCGCCGCTTCGCCGCCTTCCCCGCGCGCATCGAAATGATGAGCCGCTTCCGCTCCCCCTCTCAGCAAAAGGAAACGATGGCCGCGCTCGAAGCCGGCAAAGTAGACATCGTCATCGGCACGCATCGCCTCCTCTCCAAAGATATAAAATTCGCCGACCTCGGCCTCCTCGTTGTTGACGAGGAGCAACGCTTCGGCGTCGCCCACAAAGAGCGCCTCAAGGAAATGCGCAAAAATGTGGATGCGCTCGCGCTCTCCGCCACTCCGATTCCGCGCACCCTCCACATGTCGCTCGTCGGCCTGCGCGACATGTCGCTCATCGAAACTCCCCCGCGAGACCGCCTTGCCATCCAAACCGTCGTCGCCCCCTTCAACGAAGAGCTCGTCCGCACCGCCATCGAAAATGAGCTCGCCCGCGACGGCCAGGTCTACTTCATCCACAATCGCGTCGAGTCCATCTACGCGCTCGCCGCTCTCATCCAAAAGCTCGTCCCCAAGGCCCGCGTCGTCGTCGGCCACGGCCAGATGGGCGAAAAAGAACTCGAAGCCGTCATGCTCAAATTCATTCGCGACGAAGCCGACGTCCTCGTCGCCACCACCATCGTCGAAAACGGCCTCGACATCCCGCGCGCCAACACCATCCTCATCAATCGCGCCGATCGCCTCGGTCTCGCCGAGCTTTACCAACTCCGCGGCCGCGTTGGCCGTTCCTCCCAGCGCGCCTACGCCTATCTTCTCGTCCCGCCCGAGACCACCCTCAGCGACATCGCCCGCAAGCGCCTCTCCGCCATGAAAGAGTTCAGCGAACTCGGCGCCGGCTTCCGCATCGCCGCTCTCGACCTCGAACTCCGCGGCGCCGGCAACATGCTCGGCCGCCAGCAGCACGGCCACATCGAAGCCATCGGCTTCGACCTCTACTGCCAGATGCTCGAACGCGCCGTCTCCAAACTCAAAGGCGAGGAGTCCGCTCCCGACCTCCGCACCACGCTCAGCCTCGGCACCGACGTCCGCATTCCCGAAAATTACATCCCCAGCGAAAACCTGCGCCTTCGCACCTACAAGCGCATCTCCTCGATCACCACCGACGAAGAGAAAGCCGACGTCCGCAAGGAACTCGAAGACCGCTTCGGCCCGCCGCCCACCACCGTGGACAACCTCTTGGAGTACGCCGTCCTCAAATCCATGAGCGAGCGCCTGCGCATCTCAGCCATTGAACGCCAGGGCGCCCGCATCGCCGTTCGCTTTCATCCAGAAACCAACATCGACCCTGCGGCTCTCGTCAAAGTCGTGCGGTCGCGCAAGGGCGTCAAGCTCGACCCCAGCGGCGTGTTGTGGATGGAAACCGCGCGCGGCGAATCGGTGCCCGGCGCGCTGAGAAACGTATTGCTCACTCTCAGCGGGCAGGACTAAACTCTTATAGATATGGTGAAAGTAATGCGAAACACAGTATTCCTGGCCGCTCTGAGCCTCGCCGTCTTCTCGTTGACCGTCGCCAGGCCCGCCGCTGCTCAAGATCAACCGGCTCCTGCTCCTGCTCCACAAGGCCAAGACAAAGACAAAAAGCCCGACAGTCCGACTCCCGCTCAGCAGCCCGCTCCGAGCCTCGAGAAGCCCGGCACCGCGCCCGAAACCGACGACACCGCGAAGCCCGCTGTAAAGGCGCCGCCAAAGAAATCCACAAGCGCCGCCGCTGCCGGGGCCAAAGCCGCCAACACCACAAAAGAAGGCGAAAAGATTCCCGAGGGCACCAACTCCAAGACCGTCGAAGAAATCATCGCCCGCGTGAACAACGAAATCATCACCCGTTCCGAACTCGACAAAGCCAAGCAAACCGCCGCCGAAGAAGTCGAAGAAGATTGCAAGGGCAAGTGCACGCCCGAAGAGCAAAGCACCCGGATTGCGGACCATCAGAAGACCGCGCTCAAAGATCTGATCGATCAATCGCTCCTCGTCCAGCGCGGCAAAGACATGGGCCTCAGCGTCGAGACCGACGTCATCAAGCGCCTCGATTCCATCCGTATCCAGAATCAACTCACCAGCATGGAAGATCTCGAAAAGGCCGTCACCAGCCACGGTCTCAACTGGGAAGACTTCAAAGACAACATTCGCAAGGGCATCCTCACCCAGAAGGTCATCAGCCAGGAAGTCGGCTCCCACGTCAACATCAGCAAGGAAGACATCCAGAAATACTACGACGAGCACAAAACTGAATTCGTCCGCCCAGAGCAGGTCGCTCTCCGCGAAATCGAAGTCAGCACGGAAGGGAAGAAAGACTCCGAGCTTCCTGACCTCAAAAAGAAAGCCGAAACCGCTCTCAAGCGCGTGAAAGATGGCGAAGACTTCGGTGAAATCGCCAAGCGCTTTTCCGACGGCAGCACCGCCAAGCAAGGCGGCTTCCTCGGCGTTTACAAGAAGGGCGAACTCTCCAAAGAGCTCGAAGACACTGTCTTCAAGATGAAGAAGAACGATCTCACCGATGTTCTCGACACCAAGCAGGGCTACCTCGTCCTTCAGGTTCTCGAACACTACGACGAAGGCGAACAGGCGCTCAGCAAGGTCGAGAGCGAAATCATGGACAAAATGTATTCCTCGCGCATGGAGCCCAAGCTCAAGGAATATCTCAAGACTTTGCGCGAACAGAGCTATGTCGTCATCAAGCCCGGCTACGAAGAAATCGCCGGCGGCGGCAATTCCGAAATTCAGGAAGTCAGCGCGACTCCCGAAGCGAACAAATCTAAAAAGGGACGCAAGAAGTTCCTGCTGTTCGGCAAGCGCGCTCCCACCGCTTCCTCAGGCGACTAACTAAGATATGAAGACAGGCTTCGTCGCGGATTTGCTCTCCGAACAATCGATCACCACTTTCTTCCTCGTTCACGAAAAAGAAGTCCGCAACACCCGCGAAGGCCGCGCCTATCTCCGCCTCGAACTCGGCGACCGCAGCGGCACCGTCGAAGCCCGCATGTGGGATCAATTCGAAGGCGTCGCCAAAGACATTAATCGCGACGACTTTGTCAAAGTTCAGGGTCGCGTTGAGCTATATCGCAATCGTCCGCAGCTTTCGGTAGTTCAGTGCCGCATCGCCAAGCCCGAAGAAATCGACATCGCCGACTATCTGCCCCACACGCCCTACGACGTCGAAAAAATGTGGGCCGACCTTCTCGGCTACGCGAACGCGATGCAGAACGCTTGGCTCAAAAAGCTCGTCCTTCAGGTCGTCAGCGAACCGACCACAGCCAAGTGTTTCAAGCGCGCCCCCGCGGCAAAAGTCATGCACCACGCTTATATGGGCGGCCTGCTCGAACACGTCATCGGTCTTTGCGGACTTGCCAAGCTCGTAGCGGGGCATTACCCCGAACTCGACGGCGACCTGCTCATGACCGTCGCAATTCTCCACGACGTCGGCAAACTCGAAGAGCTCTGCTACGAACGCGCCATCGGCTACACCACTCCCGGCCAACTCCTTGGCCATATCGTCATGGAATTGGAAACCGTCACCCGCGCGATCGACAAAATCGAAGGATTCCCGGATCCACTCAAGACCGTCGTCCAGCACCTGCTCATCAGCCACCACGGCCAATACGAATTCGGCTCGCCCAAACTCCCCATGATCCGCGAAGCCATGGTCTTCCACTACCTCGACGACCTCGACTCAAAAATGGCCGCCGTCCGCGTCGCCCTAGCCACCCCCTCCGGCGACGACGAGTGGTCCTCCTACAGCTCCGCCCTCGGCCGCAAATTCCTGAAACTCGACGCCTTCCTGAACTCCGCCGACACCGCCGCAACCTCCGGTTCGCCCGCATCAACCTCGGCACCCGAACAATTAACCCTGCAGTCTGATTCGAACAGCAAACCCTAACCGCAACCGCCGTTGATTGCAGAGGATTTACTCCTCGCCGGGTCACGCACACCAATTCGAACGCTTTGTTCACCTTGACAAACTAGTTATCCGTAGTATGATTAGTGCTGTAGAAAACCATGTCTCGGTAGCGCCGGCGTCCCGCCGGCGTTTTTGATTTCTAACCCATTTAGAACCCAAATCGACATCTAACCCGTTTAAAATCACATTCTTGCACCATGCGACGAGATAACCGCCCTAGAATCACATTCTTGCGCAAAAAAGGGGGAGGGGGTCCCCCGGGGCTCCCGATTCAGGCAGCCACGTCACCGCCTCGTGCGCCCTTCCGGTGTAGGGGCGTCCCTTCAGGGCGCCCATGCACAATTGCAACACGACCTCGACTCTTGCTCGAATCTACGTCGTACCCAGAAGGGAACTCGCAGTCGCTCCATCTAGTCGCCCTGTTATACTGAGCACATCTCCATGATTCCGCAGTCCTACCAACTCCGCGACCTCACCATCCGCCCGGGCACCATCCTCGCCCCCATGGCCGGAGTCACCGATACGCTCTTCCGCCGCGTCATCCGCGGCCTCGGCAACTGCGGCCTCCTGATGACCGAGTTCACCAGCTCCGAGGGCATCACCCGCAGCGCGAAGAAAACTCTCCGCTATCTCTACTTCCAGGAAGACGAGCATCCCATCACCGCGCAACTCTTCGGCGCCAGCCCGCAAGTCATGGCCGACGCAGCCCGCATGGTCGAAGATCTCGGCTACGACGCCGTGGACATCAACCTCGGCTGCCCTGCCAAAAAAGTCGTCAAGTGCGGCGGCTCCGGACTCCTCCGCGATCTCCCGCTCCTGCGCGAAATCTTCAGTTCCGTCCGCGCCGCCGTGAAAATTCCCCTCACCGTCAAGGTCCGTGCCGGCTGGGACGAAAACTCCATCGTCGCGGTGGACGTCGCAAAAATAGCGCAAGACGAAGGCGTCGAAGCCATCGCCGTCCACCCGCGCACTCGCGCGCAGGGCTACAGCGGTGCCGCCGACTGGAACCTTATCGCCGCCGTGAAGCAAGCCGTCCGCATCCCCGTCATCGGCAATGGCGACATCAATTCGCCCGAAGATGCCGAGCGTATCGTCTCGGTAACCAACTGCGACGCCGTCATGATCGGCCGTGCCGCCGCTACTAACCCGTGGATTTTCCGTCAGATGCAGCAATACGTCGCCACCGGCCGCTACGACCAACCCTCTGAATCCGACCGCGCTCAGTTACTTTCTGGCTATTTCCAGCAAATTACCGCTGCCAACCTCCCCGATGGTCTTGGCAAAATGAAGCAGTTCGCTTGCTGGTTTACGCATGGCGTGGGGAACGGCTGCGAACTCCGTCGCATCGTGCACGAGGCACGCACGCAACAGGAAGTACTCGACCGTGTCGAGCACTTCTTCGCGCATCCTGCTGCCGCCGCGCACGCCGCCGTCTCTGCGACCACGGCCCCCTCAAACTTCCACGCAAACAATTAGTTCGTCGCGTACTGCTTCCGTGTTCGACGACTCTAAGCGCGCTGCCATCCTGAGCGAAGCGAAGGATCTCAGGCGCTGACCGCATCGGAAGTGTGTCCGTGGACTCAATCGCGCGACACATGAACTGCAGTTGCCGTCCCTCGCGGCAAAAGAAAGGACGAGGCCCGATCATGATTCAGGAAGTCAGCACAGGCGGAAACCTATCCACAACGCGCCCACGCGCCGAGCGCCGTATCGCAGTGCGCCTGCCCATTACCGTCCGCGGCCGCGATGCCGCCGGCGTCACTTTTGAAGAAGTTACCTCGAGTGAAAATCTCTGCCGCGGCGGCGCCGCCTTCAAAACCCGCTTCGACGTAGCCGTCGGCATGGACCTCGATATTTCCATCCCGCTCTCGCAAACCGGCGCGCGCCGCAAACAAAAGGAAGACGACTTCGCCGCACAAGGCCGCGTCGTCCACGTTCGCGACGCCGAAACCGGCGAACGCCTCGTCGGCGTTCAATTCACCAACAACCGCTTCCGCCGCCTCTTCGTCCCCGAAACCGCCGCCTAAAGTCACAAGGCAGACGTATCGTTCTGTCCGCATCGAGCCGACGCCTTTTTCTTCAGCGTCCGATTCTCCTCGCCCTTCGGTTCGCCGGGCAAGCGCATCGGCCTACCTGGTGCCAGGAAATTGCTCAACACAAGGGTTTGGCTGGATTGACTTTGCGATGCGACGTGGCTAGTGTCGAAAGGCTTTGGAGTTTGCCCGGCGGGGTGCAACGAAATTTAATTTTGGGACGAACTGACGGACATGGCGCCACAGGATACGGCTTCCACACAGAACATTGCTCCAAAAAGAGTGCGCAAAGCGGTTTTGCCCGCTGCGGGCTTAGGCACGCGATTTTTGCCGGCGACCAAGGCGCAACCGAAAGAGATGCTGACGGTTGTCGATAAGCCGCAGATTCAGTACGTGGCGGAAGAGTGCGTCGCGTCGGGCATCGAGCACATCATCATTGTGACCGGCAAGGGTAAGAACTCGATTGAGGATCACTTCGATTTTTCGCCCGTGCTGGAGAGCCATCTGGAGGCGAAGGGCAAGAAGGAACAGGTCGAGATGTTGCGCGACATCAGCAACATGGTGCAGGTGAGTTATACGCGGCAGAAGCAGCCGCTTGGGTTGGGGCACGCGGTGTTGGTGGCTCGAGATTTGGTCGGCGATGAACCGTTTGCGGTGCTGCTCGGCGATGTGCTGATCCCGGGCGAAAATCCAGCGACGAAGCAGTTGATCGATGTGTGGAACGCGACCGGAGAGGGCGCCATTGCCGTCGAGGAAGTGCCCCGCGAAAAGACGTATCTATACGGGATCGTGGCGGGCGAGCCCGCGCCACAACCGCCGTTCGGCAATCGCCTGATGCGGATTCGCGACCTGGTGGAAAAGCCGAAGCCCGAGAATGCGCCGTCAAATTTGGCGATCACGGGGCGGTACGTGCTACCGCCGGAAATTTTCGATTGCTTGGCGCGGACAAAGCCTGGCGCGGGCGGCGAAATTCAGCTCACCGACGCGATGCGGATTTTGGCGCAGGAGCGCGGCCTGTGGGCGTACATCTACGACGGAATTTCGTATGACGCCGGCGACAAGCTCGGATTCTTGAAGGCGACCGTCGAACTGGCGCTCCAGAATGAGGAGTTGGGTAAAGATTTTCGAGAGTATTTGAAGACGTTGAAACTGTAACGATCTGTCGTGATTGCACGGAAGCCCGCTTATTTTTTGGCGGGCTTTTCTTTTTTTGAGTCCTTCGAGGATGAATCTTTGGAGGAAGAGTCTTTTGAGGAAGAGTCGTTGCTCGAAGAATCTTTCGAGTCCTTGGAGTCTTTCGAGTCTTTTTTGTCGGAGGAGGATTTTTCTTCTTTGGCGCTTTCGCTCGCGGGAGACTTCCCCGCGTAGTCGGTCACGTACCAACCTGAGCCTTTGAATTGGATGGCGGGCGCGGAAATGAGCGATTCGACTTTGCCGCCGCAGTGCGGGCACTTCTTCAGATGCGGGCCGTTGACGTGCTCGATCTTTTCCGTTTTGCGATTGCACTTCAGGCACTTGTACTCGTACAGCGGCACCGGGCAGCCTCCTGGAAGGGCACGAATCGACGAGTATACCATGCGTGGTTTTTGGACATTGGCCGCATGCTAGACTCGCGGGCGAGAGGGATAGCTTGAGCGAATCGGGCAAAGTTGGCGGCGAAGGCGGCGGAGTGTTGTATCTGGTGGCTACGCCGATCGGCAATCTCGAAGACATCACGCTGCGGGCGCTGCGCATTTTACGCGAGGCGGACCAGATTGCGGCGGAGGACACGCGGCACACCCAGAAGTTGCTGTCGCACTACGAGATTTCGCGGCCGCTGGTGAGCTATCACGAACACAACGAAATGACCCGTGCTCCCGAGTTGATTGTTGCGTTGGAGCAGGGCGCGAAGATTGCGTTGGTGAGCGATGCGGGGATGCCGCTGGTTTCGGATCCGGGGCATCGGCTGGTGACTCTGTGTGTGCAGCATCACATTCCGGTCGTTCCGGTGCCGGGGCCGTCGGCTTCGCTGGCGGCATTGGCGGCGTCGGGATTGCCGAACGAAGAGTTTCTGTTCGTAGGATTTTTGCCGCAGAGGAGCGGGGAGCGGCGGCGCGCATTCGAGCGATTGCGAATCGAGGATCGAACTCTGATCTTGTATGAAGCCCCGCATCGGATTGCCGATTGCGTCGCAGATGCGCGGGAAATCTTGGGCGACCGGCCGGCTTGTTTGGCGCGGGAGGTCACGAAGGTGCATGAGGAGTTTCGGCGCGGGAGGCTGTCCGAGCTTGAGGAGTCGTTGCGAGAGCGGCCTGCCAAAGGCGAGATCACGTTCCTGATTGGAGTGGGCGAAGCAGCGGTTGGCGGCGGCGTGGATTTGTCCCAGGGATTGGCCGAGCGTGTGGAAGAGTTGATGCGCCAGGCGAAATTGGATCGCAAAGAGGCGCTGAAGTTGGCCGCGAAGGAACGCGGCTTGACGCGGAGAGAGGCGTACGAAAAAGTGGTCGAAGAAAAAGGCGAGGCTGACCAAGCGGAGTAAGGACGCAACGAACGGATGATGTACGACGCTCGCCGAAGCGAGCAGCGCCGTTGGCGACTTGCAGTCGGTGGTGAACCGGCGCATCGAAGCGAGGTCGCCCAGCCAACTCATTCTTTGCGCCATGCTAAAATCACCTCATGCCCACTCGCATCCTTGGCATTGAGTCGTCCTGCGACGAAACAGCGGCAGCTGTCGTCGCCGACGGGCGCGAAATCCTATCCAGCATCGTCGCGTCGCAAATCGACATCCATCGGCAATATGGCGGCGTCGTCCCCGAACTCGCCTCGCGCGAACATCTGCGCCAGATCGTTCCTGTCGTTCGCGAAGCTCTTGCGCAAGCCAATCTCAAGCTCCAGGACATCGACGCCATCGGCGTAACTCAAGGGCCCGGCCTCGTCGGCGCGCTTCTCGTCGGCATCACGTATGCCAAAACGCTGGCGATGACTCTCAACAAGCCGCTCGTCCCCGTGAATCATCTCGAAGGCCACGTCCACGCGGTTTTCCTGGAAGCCCACAAGGCAGGGAAGTGGCCCGCGCTTCCTGCGGTTTGCCTTATCGTCTCCGGCGGCCACACCGTGCTTTACGAAGTTACGCAGGACCCGACGCAGCCTACTTTCGCTTACAAGAAAATCTCGCAAACACGCGACGATGCCGCCGGCGAAGCTTACGACAAAGTTGCCAAGCTGCTCGCGCTCGGCTATCCCGGCGGACCGATCCTCGATCGCCTCGCCGCCGTCGCTCCCGCCGGCACGCCCGCTCCGGTAAAATTCGGGCTCACAAAAACGCGTGGCAATCCCCTCGATTTCAGCTTCAGCGGAATCAAGACCGCCGTGCTCTATCACCTTCGTGAACATTGCGAATACGGCGCCGAAATCATCGCCCGGCAAGACGCCCTTAAACGCGGCGAACGAAAATTCGATCAGCTGCTCTCGCTTTGCTCGCCGCAAACACTTGCTCTCGTTCGCGAGTTCCAAAACTCCGTCGTCCGCGATTTAGTCGATCGCACCATGCTCGCCGCCCAACAATTCAACGCCGCCAGCGTCCTCGTCTCCGGCGGCGTCGCCGCCAATTCGCAACTCCGCACCACGTTCGAGCAACGCGGCGCAGCCGCCGGCATCGCGACCTATTTCCCCAGCCGCGCGTTGAGTACCGACAACGCCGCCATGATCGCCGCCGCCGCCTATTCCCAATTCCAGTCGCACCACCTCGCCGGCCCCACCCTAAACGCAAATCCAAATCTCAAGCTTGCCTGACCGCTTCGCGAAGCCTGAGATTCCCGCACGAATATCTCAAGAGGAGATTATATGGAGCGCGTGTTTCAGCGCCGCCATTATCGCCGACTCCTAACTACCCCACGATCCGGCAAGTTCATCTTCAGTCTCAACCGTTCGAGATTCGCGCCAACCGCGCGCACATTCGGATGCTTCTGGCCAAGCGCGTTCGCCAACAACTTATGAGCTCTCTCAAAATATCTCTCGGCTTCCGCACTCCGTCGTTGCGCCGCCAACAACATCCCCAAATTATTCATCGTCACTGCAACGTCGGGATGCGCCTTACCCAGCGTCTCTGTCTTCATGGCCAGCGCCAACTCGATACATCCTCTCCGCTCGCTCGGCCCGCCCGATCTTCTGATAAACAGCTGCCAGATTATTCAGAACCAGCGCAATCTCTCGGTGAGACTCGCCGTACGCGCATCGATATGATCCTCAAAGCGCTCGAATAAAGCGCTTGCGACTCCTCAAACTTTCCGAGCCCATCCAGAATCGCGGCTAAAGCAACGCGATCGGCAGCAACGGAAACCGGATTCTTCGGCCGCACCCGTAGCCGGTATTCCACCGACTTTCGCGCAAGCGGCTCCGCCCGGCGAAATCGCCGCTGCGCGTGCTCCAGTCCTCCAAGGTTGTGATACAGGTTGGCGAGTAATTGGTAGCGAGCGCTACCCGTCAGGCAGGAATCGCAATAGCGAAGTGCAGCGCGATAACATTTCCGCGCCTTCTGAAACTTTCCAAGATATTTGTAAATGATCCCCAGTTCGTTCCACGCGGAAACGTGTTCCGGTGTTGGCTGGCCATGATGCGAACCGCACAGCCGCAACGCACTGAGGAGATCTCGCTCGGCCAATCTATACTCGCCGCGAAGCACGCGAGTCGCAGCCCGCTCCCGCAGACGAGCGATGCGTCTTGCGGTCTTGGCGACTCGCGTGGCGTCGACAGATCGAATGGCTCGGCCTGGTGAGTGCGGCTAACGAATCAGCAGCGTCTCGTTGTGATTCGAGGAGAGTTTCGGCGATACGGTGGAAGCAGCCTTCTTCACGCCAACCTTGAGGTTCGCTTTCTTCGCCGCCGCTTTTGTCTCTATCTTCGATGCCTTTTTCATGTCGTCCCCTATCCCAATCAGCCTTTGCCACACCTTCGTGGAATTACCGGGTCAGCAGCGTCTCGTTGTGATTCGCGGCGAGTTTCGGCGATACGGTCGAAGCAGCCTTCTTCACGCCAACCTTGAGGTTCGCTTTCTTCGCCGCCGCTTTTGCCTCTATCTTCGATGCCTTTTTCATGTCGTCCCCCCGTAAAGTAACGCCACTGCAGTTCGTTGCAATCGGCGTGCCGCTCGTGAAAATTGCACTAAGGCTCTGTGTTGTCAACACTTTCGTTTTGCGACGCCATCCCTGTGCGCCGAGTTAGTTAAAAATTAACCGATGGCGATTAATTTTTAACCCTAGTTACGTCGTCCGGCCATCGAAAATTCAGTCCAAATTGTCGTTGTGACCGCTCTTGCCGCCGGTGGCTCGCGCTCTGCGGGCGTGCGAGACTTTCGATGGAAAGCGCGTTGAACGCAAAGGCCGTATCGAAGTCTCATTCCACTCTCCACCATGGCTGAGCTCATTCATCCCGATTCGCCTGCACTCTGGGAAACTGCGCGAGCTCTTGTTCGGAAGTACGCGGACTCGCTCAACGTCAGCCTCGACTTCCAGAATTTTGACCACGAACTGCTCCATTTTGAGCAGGAATATGCTCCACCCGGGGGCACCTTTCTACTCGCTCGTCAAAACGACCAATTCCTCGCCTGCGGCGCGTTTCGCCGGTTCTCCGAGACGGAATGCGAAATGAAGCGGCTTTACGTCCGACCCTCGGGGCGCAACCTCGGCTTAGGCCGACAAATCGCTGTTGCGCTGATCGCGGAAGCCAAAGCTCTCGGCTACAAGCGGATGATTCTCGACACGCTTCCAACGATGCAAAGCGCGCAATCTCTCTACAAATCACTGGGCTTCGAGCGCACCGAACCGTATCGCTTTAATCCGATCGCAGGGACGACGTTCCTCAAGCTCGAGTTGTGAGGCTGGCGTCGCGGGCGCCTGTCGAGGGGCGAGCGATGCTGCGGATCGAGTGCGGTATCGAGCGGAAAAACCGCACCCTTCTGAAACCTAAGGGTGCGGCACCCAACTGCCGGCTTGACGATCGATCTCCGTTACCTTTCGCAGCAAATCGGATTCACAAACAGACGTAGCACGCGCTTCAATCCCGCAAGATAGTGCCAGGAGCATTTCTCTTTGGGTCGGATTCTTTTACTTTGCGGAGCAGCAGCCGTGTGCCTGTGTGCGTGCCACAGCGCGCCGGATTCGGGCGCGTCGCCGAAATTGCCAAGTGACGCCGTGCAGATCACCAAGCTGCCGGCGCAATACATGCCGCACACGTTCGATCCGGCGGCGCCGCCTCCAAACATGCCGCCGCTGCACTCTGGCGAGGCTGCGGTTTGCGACTCGGACTTCATCGCGCGCTCGAGCGTTCGCGGGCAACCGCGCCGCAGCGACTCGACGCACGCGATGCTCACGGTCACGAACGTGATGATGACGCTCCAACTTCAGACCAACGTTTGGGTGCCCGTCGACGCGCCGCAAACGATTGCCGACCACGAAGAAGGGCATCGCGAAATCGCCGATTACACCTATCAGACCGCCGACCAACTCGCCCAGCGCATTGCGGCTTCCTACATCGGCAAGCGGGTGGAAGTCAGCGGCGACGACCTTGATTCGGCCTCCAGCCAGAAGCTGCTTGAGATCGCTACCGAAATCACCAACGCTTACACCACGCAGATCAATAACAACTCCACGCAGCTGCTCTACGACAACATTACCGACCACTCACGCAACGGCGTTATCGCTAAAGACGCCGTCGAACACGCCATCAAAAACGCCGCTGTCGAAGCGGCGCCTGAGGCGAAATAATCGCCACACGACGACGGTTTTGCGCGAGCCAGGTTTGACAAGATTTCACGCGTCGTTTAAAGTTAATTGTTTGAGCAGCACACATAAGGAGCGATGAGGAATGGCCGGGCAGACAAAGGTAAAGAAGCGGAAGAAGTCGGTACTCAAGCGAGCGCAACAATCGCGGGAGCGTGCCGAAGTCAACCGGGCCAATCGCACGCGCGTACGCACGATGATGCGCCGGCTGCGCACCGCTATTACGGCGAAGGATGCTACGGCTGCTGGCAATCTGCTGCATCCGACGATGTCGGCGATTGATCGCGCCATCACGAAGGGCGTGCTCCACGAAAATACTGGCAATCGCTACAAGTCGCGGCTGACGCTGGCGTTCAATCAGGTCAAAGCCAAGGCGTAAGTCTTAGCTCGACTTTTGGTCGAGCTGAATTGGCACGTAGAGATTCGAAAAAGGGCGCCTCTTAGGCGCCCTTTTTCATTGCTTGCAATTTGTTGATCTCACACGGGAGCACAGGCAAGAGTGTCTGTGTCACTGGAAAGAACGCGTCAGCCTGCGGCCGAACGCGCGGCGGGGCCTGATGAGTTCGACGATAAGGAATTCCATCGCGGTGCGCGGATCGTCGGCGCCGCCCTTGAGCAAGCCATCGGCGCGTTGCAACGCCTGCAAACCTTGAAGAAGCCGCGGCTTTCCGATTTTTCGCGCGCTGCGCAGTGCCATCTCTGCTTTCGCCGGAGGCATTCCCAACGCGCGCGCTGCTTGATAGCCGTTCGAGACGCCCTTCGCGTCAGCGGCTTCGATCAGCTTGCGGTACGTCCACGTCAGCGCGCCTAGAATCATCACGGGTTCTTCGCCTTGGCGCAGAATGCGTTCGAGGAATTCCATCGCGGGTCCCGCTTCGCGCGCTGCGAGCATGTCGGCGAGCTCCCAGGCGGTCGAGGTCTTCTCGGAAATCACCAGCATGACTGACGTCTTCGCGGCGAATCGATTTGCGCTCGGCGGCGTACGTTGCGAGCTTGCGGATCTCGGTGCGCAGCCGCATTAGATCGCCGCTGACGTATTCCGCGAGATCTTCCGCCGCGCCGCTCTCGAGCTTGACGTTTTCTTCGCGCGCGAATGTTTCCGCCAGCGCCGTTGCGGTCGAAAGCCGCGCTTCGGGATCGTCGCCAAGGCCGACTTCCACGACGAGCGCGCGGTCGAGGAGCAGCTTGCCGAGCTTCATGCGTTGATCGAGCGATTTTGCTTCGAGCACCAGCGCCGTGAATGGCGATGGATTTTCAAGATACGCGCTGATCGCATCGACGGTCGCTTCGCGATTCTTCTCGCCGAGCTTTTCGATGCGTTCGAGATCTTCGATGAAGATGACCTGCTGTTGCGCAAGCATCGGCAGCATCTGGGCGGCACCGAGAGCCTGTTCGATCTCGCCGCGATCGGCCGAATAACGCGAAACGCCCCACATGCGTGAGCCTTCGGGCACGAACTTCTCGATCAGTTCGGCGCGGCATGCATCGCGCAGATACGGCTCATCGCCGAGGAGCAGAATCGCGGGAATCAGTTTGCCGCTTTGCAATTGCGCCAGGAATTTTTGTTGCGACATCTTTGCCATGAAGGCTCCGAAACTCGAAACTCGAAACTCGAAACTCGAAACTCGTTTAACTCTCGCAGCCGGCGAACGAAAGTTCAGTAATTCTCGACGACCGCGGCGACCAATCGCTGCGCAAAATCTTTCGCGACGCGATCGAGCGCCGGATCCTGCTCGCTGAAAAAGCTCGTCACGTCGGTCGAGATTTCGTACTCGCTGCGGAATACGAAGTTGTCCGTATGATACAGAACCTTGTCGTTCGATGTTTGGGTGAGCGTGACTTCGCACTTCATCTGCACAAGCATCGTCGTCGCGCGTCCGCTTGTCGTATCAAAAAGCAGCGGTACCGCTTCGAGCGTCAACACTTTGCCCTTGAGCACCGCGTCGCCGTCGTTCGGGTTCGACACAACTTTGTACGGCGTTCGCGACAAAAACTCGTGCACCGTCGCTGACGTCAATCGCTGCTCGATGCGATACGTCGTCGTCGCATTCTCCAGCGCAGGAACCGCGATGACGTGAATCTCGGGGGGCAGCGCGCTCGATCTTCCGGCAACGTGATAGCCGCAACCTGTCGCACAGAGCGAGATAAACAAAAGGGGAATTGCGAAGAGCAGAGACGAGCGTCCGATCGACAGCAGAGCTTTCATTCCGCGAGTTTCTCCGCGAGCGTCTCGGCCAGCTTCACTGCGTTCCATGCTCGCAACCGAATGTTATCCGCCGCGCCCCAGAACCACCAAATGCCCGGAACCGCTTCGTCGCGCGCAGGCCGCGCCAATCCGATCGATGTCTCTTCCGCGGTACTGATATTGTTCGGCGGATCGTCCGCAGCCTTGGCCGAAAATCCCGCAGCCTTCACCGCCGCATCGATCGCGCTCACATCCGCTGTCGGATCCAACTCCGCGCAGATCGAAAATGTCGTCCCGTAGAACGCAGGAACCTGGACGAGCTGAATCGCCGGCACAACGGCGCTGCCACGCAAACACGAACTCACTTCGGCTCGCAGCGTTGCCGCCGCAGCGCGCAAATCGAAGCGGCTCTTCTCGCCAAACTGTACCATCGTGTTGAACGCAATCTGCGCGTCGAACAATTCCGTTCCCGCCGGCTTCAACGACAGCAGCTGGGTGGTCTGCTGCTCCAACTCTTCGATCGCAAATTTGCCCCAAGCCGAAACCGGCTGCAACACGGTGACCGTCAGCGCGCGAAGCCGAAGATCTCCCAGCCCGAACGCCATGCGCACGATCGCTTCGGCCGCAGCCGAAGGAATCGAAACCAGTTTCGATTGCGTGTCTGCGGCAGAGAGTTGCCCGTGCAGCGAATCGAATCCGCGGAACCAAGGCATGGCCTCTGCCGCCGTCGCCGAATGCCCGGAGAGATCGATCACCAGCGCGCCGCTGCGCTTGGCTAAATCCAGATTTGCTGCCGTGAACGCCGCCGAGCCGGCAAAGAATACAAATCGCGCGCGATGGAAGCTGTCTTCTTCCACCGGCTGAATCACAACAGGCTCGCCGCCGGCTTCCGTCAGCGTGCCCGCCGCCAGCTCCTCATCGAGCAAACGAAAATCAGAAGCAGCAAATCGCCCCTGCTCCAGCAGAGATTTCAGCTCCGCGCCGAGCAACGACGAAGCACCAGCAATTACGATTCGAGTGGATTCCCGTTCAAGCGACATGGATCACGCAGTTCGATGAGAGACGAGGCGATGCCGCAACAGACGAATAATGTGCAACGTCACGCCCGTTGCAGTATACGTCGCGGCGATGAGAAGCAAAACTTCCTCGGACCAGCGCCAAACGGCGGCGCCAAGCAACGCAATCATCACGATCGCGAGCGACGGCTGTTTGCGCGTCCAGGGCAAGTCTTTGAAGCTGTAGAAACGGATCGCGCTCGTCATCAGCGCGGCTAACGCGAGCACGAGAAATATCCACGCGATCGACCAGCGCCAATCTTGAATCGGCTCTTTGAACGCATGCACCGTTGCCGCGATCATTCCCGCCGCAGCAGGAGTTGGCATCCCCACGAAGTATTTCGAGCCGCCGGGAGCCATGCCTTGCACATTGAAACGCGCCAGCCGCCACGCGCAGCACACCACAAACGCAAGGCAGAACCACCAGCCGAAGTGGGCGATCTGTTGAGCGCCTTGCGTCGCATCGAGGGCAAAAAGATTGCGAACGCCCCAGGTGTAGGCGAGCAGGCCGGGAGCGATGCCGAAAGTGACGACGTCGGCAAGCGAGTCGAATTGCACGCCAAATTCGGTATTCGTGCCGGTGAGCCGCGCAACACGGCCGTCGAGCGCGTCGAAGACCATGGCGAGGCCGATCGCCTTTGCCGCGCGATCGAACGGATCGCCGGAATGATCGGTGCCAAGCGTCGTAGCAACGGTGGCGCAGGCGTAGTATCCGCAGAGCAAATTCCCGACCGTAAACATGCTTGGCAGCAGAAAAATGCCGCGCCGCAGCTTTGGATTCCGGATGCGCTTGCCGCGCAGTGAGAACTCGGGCGCTTCTGGTTGTGCGATCTGGTGTTCGCCGTCAGCCATTTACTTTAAGTTTCCCGTCGCCGTCAGATTTTCCACTGCCGCAGCGGAAGTTTGCAGCTTGCTTGAATTCGAACCAATCCGAGCCGGCCAGCGCGCGAGCACGCTCGAGCCGCCCTTCACGTTATCGCCAAGCTTGACCAGAATCTCTGCATCACGCGGCACCCACAAATCGACCCGCGAGCCGAATCGCACCAACCCGATCCGCTCCCCACGAGCCACCACGTCTCCCGATTTCTTCCAACAGACTACCCGGCGCGCAATCAGCCCGGCAATCTGTTTGAACATCATTTCGCCGGCCGCTGTCGAAAGGGAAATAACGTTTTGCTCATTTTCGGCGGAGGCGCGGGCGACCATGGCGGCCAGGAATTTGCCGGGGCGATAGTCCATCCCGGTGATCGTCCCAGCTTCAGGCGAACGGTTTACGTGGACGTTCCAGATCGCGAGGAAGATGCTGACGCGTTTGCCGGGAATGCCTTTGTTGGGCTCGTCGGTGATAACAACGATGCGCCCGTCGGCGGGAGAGACTAGCGCGCCGGGCTCGGTGGGAATGACGCGCTCAGGATCGCGAAAGAAGTAGAAGACGAAGAGCGCCAGCGCGATCAGAATGACGCCAAGGACGACCCAGTGGGCGAGAACAGCGGCGACTCCCAGGACCAGCGGGGGCAGTCCGAAGTAGTATCCCTCTTTGACCATGTGGATTAGACAATATCACACGCGGTTCGGACGCGCGCGCACGCCGAATGGTCACGAGTCACGATTTTTGTGAGCACACACACACGGCAACGCCGAAGCGCCGGGGAGGACGGCGTCATCGGTGGCGCGAACTTACGTAGATCCGGCGGTAGCGACGCGATGGAGGCGCGCGGCGATGCGCTCCATCTCATCCTTGCAGTGCAACTTCATTTTCTTGAGATTTACTTCTTCTACGAGGGCTTCCGAATTGAGGTAGGGATCCGTGGTGATTTTTTGTAGCTCCGATTCGTACTGCGCATGCTGCTCGGCCAGACGCTGATACTCGGCGTCTGCGTCGAGGAGTATGTCCCGAGGGTTGCGAGCCAGACTGGCCATGCGTTCCTCCTGACGACTCCAGGTGAATTTTGGATGACTACTCCATGACCGCAAGGTAACACTTCGCGTGGGCGCGTCAAGAGGGAAGTGATGGGAAAATTGTTGTAGGCGGTCCTAGCCTGTGAGTTCCTTCATCATTAGTACCGCGGCCTCGTCGGGGTTGCGGTAGTAGCCGGGACGGCGTCCGGTCTTGCGGAACGCGTGCTTTTCGTAGAAAGAGATCGCAGGTGTATTGGATTCGCGCACTTCGAGGAAAAGCCGATCGACGCGATCGCGGCGAAGTTCGGCGATGGCTTCGGTAAGGAGCGCTTCGGCGAGTCCAGCACGGCGCTTATCGGGGGCGACGCAGAGATTCAGGATTTCGGCTTCGGCAACGACGGCGCGCACGACCAGAAATCCTGCGATCTTGCTTTCGTCTTCGATCACCCAGCCGAGTTCACCGCGTTTGGTCAGTTGCTCGAGAGATTTTACGGACCATGCGGCGGCTTCCGGTGAACTGGCTAGAATTTCGGCGACAGATGCGGCGTCAGTCGCGTCGAAGTGGCGAATCGATTTACTCACAGCCGGCTCGCACTTAGTGGCCCGCTTGCGTGGCTGGAATGAAATCTTCCATCACTGCCTTGCGCATCAGGTCGGGCGGCAACAATCCTTGGCCGAGAACGAAGTCGTGGAATTTTTTCTGATCGAACTTTGCGCCGAGCGCGGCCTCCGTGTCTTTTCGCAGCTGAAGCAACTTTGTGTAGCCATAGAAATACGAGTTGGCCTGGCCGGGCATGCGGAAGGTGTAGCGCTCGACCTCCTGGTTGGCGAAGGGGACCGAGAAGCAGCCATCGACTGTTAAGCGTCTTCATCACGTCCGCGGGCTGCACCTTGCCAGCTTGCAGTTCTGGATCGGAGAACGCGCGAATCGCTCGCAGCAGGCGGAATTGCAGCGAGATGAGCTGGCCTTCGGGCGGCATATATGGCTTCGTGATGTATTCCGCGTAGAGTCCCCAGCCTTCGACGTTGGTGCTGTTGAACGCGTAGCGCGACCGCGCGATCGAAACTCCGTGCTCGAGCATGGAGTCGAATTGCAGTTCGTGGCCAGGACGCGCTTCATGTGCGATCAACGTCCACGAGCCGGCATCGAACGTGTAGTCGTCCACCTTTTCTTCCTTGGCCGAACCGGCTCCCGCCGGCATATTGAGCGGCAACACAAACTCGCCTTGCTGCCCGGTGTTGTTCAGCAACGGCGGCGGCACCATGTGCGGCGCAGGCTGCTGCGCGCTCTCGGCCGGACTACCGATGCGAATGCGCGCAGGCCGCTCGGGCAAGCTGACGAGATTTTGTTTGACGATGATGCCTTCGATCACCTTGAGGCGCTCTTGGTAAAAGGGAAGGATGCTGTCGCCGACAAGCTGATCCTGCTTCAGCCGCTTGATGACGTCGCGATAGTCGCTATTGGGCCAGCCGCGCTGCTTGGCGATCTGCGCCGCGACGGTTTGCATTTCAGCCTGATATTCGTTGAAAGCCTTGTGAGCCATCGCCGCGAGTTCGGCGGGCGGAATGTCGATGCCAAAGTTTTCCAGATTCAGGGCATACAACTCCGGCGGCTGGCGGAAATCGGCTCGAGTTTTTGGCAGGACGGTCGCCTTGATCCAATCGTCGTACGCGGTCAACTCCGCTTTGAGCTTCGCGTAAGGCTCTTCCCATCCTTGCAGGTTGTATTTCTTGAAAAGCGAGGCGATGCCATCGATATACAGGCCATTGCGCGAGAGCGCACTCTCGACCCGCGATCTCGACGGATAGATCACGTTCGGCTTGGCCATCTGGAGTTCCATGAGCTTTTTGAGTTGGTCGGTAGTCGGAGTGGTCCCGGGCTCGAGACCCGCGTATTTGCGCAGGCGGACGATGGCGGCAGGCCGCCGGTCGGCGGAAACCTGATCGTCGAGGAGGACCTGGAGACCCTGAAAAACTTCGGCGCTGGCGTTCTGATAGGTCACGAGATGCTCTTCGGCGTAATCGTGGCCGCGGAGCGCCAGTTCCGTGCTGTGAATCATGATTTCGAGGTCTTGCCTCACATACTTGTCCTGCTCTTTGGAGAGCGCGGCTTTGAGTTTATTGAGCGCCGCGCGGCGTTCGTTGTTTTCGGCCACGTCATCTTCGTGAGTATCGATGGAGACGAGTTCGTCGTACTGCTTCAGGCCATCGTGCGAGGCGGATTCGGGCGAGTGCTTTTTCTCGATCTCGATCAGCAAACTGGCGTATTCGTTGGATTTGGCGATCCAGGATTTGTCGGAGTCGGCTGCAACGGCCGCGGTCCCGGCGGATGCGTTGCTGTTGGCTGGACTCAGAGCGAAAGCTCCAGCTACGCCTGCGATCAAAATCACTGCGGAGATGCCTGCGAATCGTCGAATCACTGCTTCCTCCTGAAAATCGCCGTACCTAATTCGATCTCGCTAGGTTGCTGCTCTAGCTGGTTGCGTTGCTTCGCTTCGCAGCCCCGGTTGCGGAATTCTTGGAATACAGCGAGCGATTATCCCGCGGACTTGCTGGCGCGCTCTTGACGGTCGATCCAGGAAGCTTCGGCGTCGGAGCGGCGAACGTAGTTGGCGTCGAGCCGCAGCGGATCGACGAACTGTTTCAGCATCGCCATGCGATATCCGAGTTTGCCGATGGCCGGCGACAGGGGCGGAGACGCGGAGTGAATCCCAGCATTGGTGGCATTGTCCACAGGGCGCGCGTCACCACTTTTCTGACGCGCGGCCCACGCTTCCGTTTCGACCAACATCTCTGCGTCAGTGGAAATCCAGCACAGCGGCGCGCCGCCGGAATTTTCCACAGCCCATGCGAGGAACGCTTCGGGCGCGATGACGGCCTCTTCGCCGATGCGACTGAGAGTGTGGCCTGCGTCGTTGCCGTCGCCAGCGCTGCCGCTGTCGCTCGAACGGCGGTAGAGCGCGCCATAGATTTGTTTGCGCTGCGCGTTCGTGAAAGCGGCCACGAAATCGCCGGGGGCAAGGGCGGCTTGGGTGGCGAGCGCTTCGAGCCGTGATACGCCAACGATCGGCTTGCCCGTAACTTCAGCCCAGGCTTTCACGGTGGTGAGCCCGACGCGGACGCCGGTGAACGAGCCGGGGCCGGAGGCCGCGACGTAGACGTCGATGTCGGCGAAAGTCAGGCCGCTCTCTTGCAACGCGCAATCGATCGCGGGCAGCAGCCAGATCGAATAGTCTTCGGTCGTGTCGTGCTCGACGGTCCGCAGCACTTGGTCGTCGCGAAGGACCGAGACGCTGCCGCGCGAGTCGCACGTGTCGAGGGCGATGAGGTTCATCGCCGGAATTGTACCTCACTGCGCGAGTGAGCCGTTCGCTTCGAGTTAACTTGCTCTGTGGATTGCAGTTGTGCGGGAAGCAGTGAAGCGAAGTAGGACGCGAGGTCAGAAGCAAGTCACAACGATGTTCGTGGATTGTCCGCAGTTGTACCCGAATCGCCGGCTTTCTGGGAGCAATTTGAATGCCAAATTGTCTGGTCGCCTTCTCTAAGCCCCTGATTCTGCTGGATATACCTTGACTCTTTCACTACACCTGTCCTACACTGATTCCCGTACGATGCCTAGGGGGGCAACCGAAGCTATGGATTACAAAATTGGCGATAAGGTTGTGTATCCGAATCACGGAGTAGGACTTGTTGAGCAAATCAGCTACGGGGTGTTGAACGGTCGAACCGAGCGCTACTACATGATTCGTATTCTCTCGAGCGGCTTGCGTGTGATGGTGCCTCAGTCGAACGCGGAAACCGTTGGTCTGCGGTCGGTGATTCGCACCAGCGATGCGTCGAAGGTTTTGGGATTCCTCGAAACCGGCAAGCTGAATTCGCATCACGATTGGAAGCACCGCTTTAAGGAAAATTCGGAGCGCATGCGCACCGGATCGCTTTTGGAAGTCGCCGTTGTGTTGAAGAGCCTGGTTTCCCTCAGCCGCAGCAAGCCGCTTTCTTTCCGCGAAAAGAAGATGTTGGAGCGCGCCAAGTATTTGCTGGTCAGCGAGATGGCGACTGCGCGGAACACCACTTCGGAGACGGCCGAAGGCCTGGTAGTTAAATCGCTTGCGAAAGCAAAGCTTACCTTCCCGGTGATGACAGAAACATTTGAATGAAGTCGGCGGCGCCTAACGGCGCCTTTATTTTTTCCGCTATCAGGACGGCGAGACCGCAAGGTGCTCGCCGTTTTTATTTTGGCGTCGAGAGTTTTAGCAGCGCCGTGAAACGTTTACCGGTGGGCGGGTATTCATTTACTTAGTGAAATTTCGCCGCGCGAAGCGGGAATTTGTGCGAGTCATCTCATCGACAAAACGATGTCCAACTGTGGTTAACATATTTCTAGATTACGTTAACTAAGAAGGGAAACCGCGCCGCTAGGTTCTCTTGCGCTTCGCCGATGCTGCTCGGCGCGCCGGCTTACCCCAACCACCCCCGCCGGGAGTTTCGATTTTTAGAACCGAGCCAGCATCCGCTTCTAGAGAAGTTTTTCCAGGGAGCGCGGTCGATTTCCCGTTCGGACCGGTGATCGAGTTTTTTCCTGGTGCGCCGTCGGAGCCGCCCGCCAAGCCGTAGGGTCCGCGGAGTCGGCGATCGCAGAGCAGGCCGACCTGCGTGTCAGTCAAAAATTCGATCTCGCGGATGATGCCGTCGCCGCCATTGTGTTTGCCGCGTCCGCCGGAACCGCGGCGGACGGCGTAGCGGCGCATGCGGACCGGGTAGACCTGTTCGAACACTTCGACCGGGGTGTTCCAGGAATTGGTCATGTGCGTGTGAATCGCGGACGCGCCGGCTTTCGTCGGGCGCGCGCCCATACCGCCGGCGGTGGTTTCGTAGTAGGCGAACGGTGCATTACTACGGCGCGGATCGCGGCCGCCGAGCGTGAGGTTGTTCATCGTGCCCTGGCTGGCGGCGGGGATGCGATGCGGCACGGCTTTTGCCAGCGCTCGTAGAAGCGTATCCACCATGCGCTGCGATGTTTCGACGTTGCCGCCTGCGACCGCGGCAGGTGGCTGCGCGTTGACGATGGTGCCACTCGGGGCGATCACTTCGATCGGATCGAGCAGGCCTGACGTGGCGGGGACGTCTTCGGCGAGCAGGCAGCGGAAGACGTAGTAGACCGCCGAAATCGCAATCGCTTCG
Organism: uncultured Acidobacteriota bacterium; assembly: GCA_963785605.1. Lineage (GTDB taxonomy): Bacteria > Acidobacteriota > Terriglobia > Acidiferrales > UBA7541 > Acidiferrum. The sequence continues at coordinate 68,907 of CAWAWE010000006.1, forward strand.
ACCGCGTTAACGTTACCGGCGCACTGCGGCGACGAGCCGGTAAAGTCAACTTTGGCCTTCGTACCGGCGCCCGCACGTCCACCGTCCCGACCGATTTCGATTCGTGCGCGGATGCGGAGCGGTTCGTCCGTGACACCGTCGCCATCCAGGAAGTCTTCCGCGGTGTAGACGCCCGGCGGAATTTCGCGCAGCGCGGCGCGCATCATTTCGGCGGAGTAGTCGAGTAGATGGCGGCCGTAAGTGGCGACTTCGCCGAGGCCGTACTTCGCGACGATTTCTATGAGGCGGCGTTCTCCGATTCGGCAGGCCGCAATTTGTGCGGCGAGGTCGCCTTCGCGTTCGACGGGCGTTCGGACGTTGGCGAGGAGCAGCGCGTGCGCATCGACGTTCAATTCTCCGCGACGGAAAATCTTGATCGGCGGAATGCGGATGCCTTCCTGAAAAATTTCGCGCGCCGGTCCCATCGAGCCGGCGAGCGCGCCGCCGACATCGGCGTGATGGGCGCGGTTAGCGACGTAAAACTGTGGCTGCACCGCTGCCTGTGATTTTCGTTGGGACCCTTGATGCGGACGTAACCACGTCGCTGCCGACGACTTCGGGCCGACAAAAATCGGCATCACCATCGTCAGATCAGGCAAATGCGTGCCGCCCGCAAATGGATCGTTGAGCAGCGCAATATCCCCCGGCTCAAGCGCGAACGCCGCGCGCGCAGCAGCCACCGAAGCCGGCATCGAACCAAGATGCACCGGCATATGATCGCCCATCGCCAGGACGCGCCCGTCGGCGTCATACACCGCGCACGAATAGTCGCGCCGCTCTTTAATATTCGGCGAAAACGCCGACCGCCGCAGCGCCGCCCCCATTTCCTCCGCGACCGAATGAAAAATATTCTTGAATATTTCCAGCCGCGTCGGATCGACGCCCGACCGCCGCGCGCGTCCGCCGCCATCCCTCGCGCTGTTAGGCCGCCTACCCACGCGCACCCCGCTTCAGCGTCAGCAGAATCTGCCCGTAGTCATCGACACGCCCGCTCCATCCGTTCGGCACCAGCGTCGTCGCGCTATATTCCGAAATCACCGCCGGCCCCGAAAGGGAATCGCCGCTCCGCAGTTCCTCGCGCGCGATCAATTGTGCGCGGCGCCGCCGCCCATCGATCACACAATCGATCGCGTCGCGTGGTCCCGCATGCGCCTTTCGCTTTTTCGAAGCCGCCGCCCCAATCTTGCGCAGCCCCGGCTTGTCAGTCACTCCCGTCGCCCTTACGCGCAAATTCACAATCTCCACCATGCGCGATGCATCGTGATACCCATACCGCGCCTCATGCGCCCGATGAAACGCCGCCACAAAATCCCCCGCAGCCGGCACGCTCAACTCATAAGCTTGCCCCGCATACCGCAGATCGAGCCGCCGCTCGATCCGAATCTTCGCCGCCGCAAATCCTTCCGCCGACATCGCGCGACGCCCATCTTTCTCCAATGATCGAAATTCCGTTTCAATCTCACTCTTCGCGCGCGCCGCCGACGCAACCGCCACCATCACCGTCCGCGAAAACTCCGTCACCACATCCGCCCGCAAAATCCCCAGGGCCGACAGCGCCCCCGGAAAAATCGGCAGCAGCACTCCGCGCATACCCAGCGCCGACGCCAGCGAGCACGCATGCAACCCGCCCGCTCCGCCAAACGCTACCAGCGTGTAGTCCCGCGGATCATGCCCCCGCTCCACCGAAATCACACGGATCGCCTTCTCCATCACCGCATCCGCAACCGCCAAAACTCCCTCAGCAAATTTTTCCACGCCAGCAAACGCAAAACCTCCGCGCTCCTTCACAACGCGCTGCATCGCCACCCGCGCCCGCTCCACATCCAGCGGAAAGCTCCCGCCCAACAATCCCGCCCCACAAAAATGCCCCAACACCGCATGCGCATCCGTCACCGTCGGCAAATCCCCGCGCCCATAACAAATCGGCCCCGGCTCCGCCCCCGCGCTCTCCGGCCCGACACGCAACGCGCCTCCCCGATCGAATCGCGCAATCGATCCGCCGCCCGCGCCCACCGTGTGAATCTCCAGCATCGGCACCGCCACCGGAAATCCCGCCGCGCTCGATTCACTCGTCGTCCGCAATTCCCCCGACAGCAGCGCCACATCCGTCGAAGTCCCGCCCATATCGAACGTAATAACCTTCTCGATCCCCGCCAACTTCGCCGCATACGCCGCGCCCGTCACTCCGCCCGCAGGCCCCGACAAAATCGTCGTCACCGGTTCGCGCGCCGCTTTCTCCGCCGACACCACGCCGCCATTCGACTGCATGATGTGCACGCGCACGCGAGGCGCCCCAAACGTCTTCGGCTTCGGCCCGCTGAACCACGCCGTCCGCACGCGGCTCTGCGTCCCCGCCAAGTATCCGCTCATCACCGGCGCCAGATACGCGTTGATCACCGTCGTCGAAGTCCGCTCATACTCGCGAAACTCCGGCAAAATCTCGTGCGACACCGAAACCAAATATCCCGCACGCCGCAACGCCGCCGCCATCCGCGCCTCATGCCGCGAATTGCGAAACGAAAACAAAAAACAAATCGCAACCGCCTCGGGCCGCAAGCCCGCTACCAACCGCACAACCCGCGCAATCTCCCGCGCCGTCAGCTCTGTAACAACCGCACCATCCCACGCGAGCCTTTCGCGAGCACCAATCCTTTCCCGCGCCCCAACCAGCGGCTCCGCCTTATCCACAAAAAAATCATAAAGCTTGGTCCGCGCCTGCCGCCCAATCTCCAGCACATCTTCGAATCCCGCCGTCGTTACGAGCGCCACGCGCCCGCCGCGTCGCTCCAACAAAGCATTCGTCCCCACCGTCGTCCCGCAAACCAGCTCCAGCCCGCGCTCGTCGCTGAACACATTCATCGGCTTCAGCGGCTTCCGCACCGCGCGCACCGCCGACGCAATCGCCTCCTCCGGCATCGCCCTCTGCGAAGGCACCTTCACAATCTCCAGCCGCCCATCGCGCACAAAAACGCAATCGGTGAACGTGCCGCCGGTATCAATCGCAATCCGCATGATGTTTGTGGTCGGAGCTTCAGCTCCGACATTCAGCTCCAGCAAATGAAAGGGGCTTCAGCCCCTGAACAATGAACGCAACGCAAAGCCCTACGGCACCGCCGGCGAAGCATGCTCCGGCTCCGTCTTCGGAAAATGCTTCTCATACCAGCGAATCGCTCGATTCAAACTATCCACCACATGCCCCGACTCTCGAATCCCATGCCCCTCGCGCGGATACCTCACAAACACGGTCTCCACTCCCACATCCTTCAGCGCCACAAAATATTGCTCCGCCTCCGCAATCGGCACATCGTTATCGTTCTCACCGTGCATGATCAATGTCGGCGTCGCCACTCCAGCAATATGCTTCAGCGCCGACCGTTCCCACATTAAATTCATCAAATCGTCCTGATGCGGTAACTGTCCAAATTCCATCTGTTCATACTGGTTGTAATAGGTCATGTAGTTGTAGCTGATCAGATTCGAAATCCCCGCAATCGGAATCGCCGCGCGAAACATGCGCGTCTGCGTGATCAGCCACATCGTCAGTTGCCCGCCGTAGCTGACGCCTTCAATCCCCATCCGCTCGCGATCGAGCCACAAATATCTCCGCAACGCCGCGCTCACTCCGTACAAAACATCCTGCCCCTCGTTGCCGTCCTGATCGCCAAACACCGCATCCGCAAACGCCTGCCCGTAACCTGTCGAGCCTCGATAATTCACGTGCAGCGTGGCCCATCCGAGCGCCGCGAACGCCTGATCGCGAAAATTAAACATTGGCCCATTCTGCCCGTGCGGCCCGCCATGAATATTCACAATCAGCGGATGCTTCGAATCCGCCGTCATCCCCAGCGGCTTCACCAGAAACGCTTCCACCTGATATTTGTTGTCATTGCTGACAAACGTAAACGGCTCGACTTCCGCGATTTGCTTGCCCGCCAAAAGCTCCTTGTTCAGTTCCGTAATCTGTTTCCCCGAGCCGGCGCCCGCGCCGCGCACATACAATTCCGCCATGTCCCCCGGCGTCGAAAGCGCATACGCCATCGCTCCCGATTTCGCCACCGACTCCGAACTCACGCTCACAGCCCCATCAATAATTTTCTCCGCCTTCGCTCCATCAATCGCCTGCCGATACAAATGCACGCTTCCGCGCTCCTGCACCGTGAAATAAATCGCGCGCCCGTCGCCGCTCCACACCGGCATCCCCTGACGATTGTCGATCGTCGCAAATTCCCGCCGCCCCGATCCGTCCGCGTTCACCACCCAGACGTGCGTGTCCTCCATCGTCGTCTCGCGATCCGTCAGCCCGCGCTTCGTCGCCCGATACGCGATCATCTTTCCGTCCGGCGACCACTTCGGATCGTATTCCGCATTCTCCGTCGCAGTGATCCGCCGGATCGACCCGTCGCTCACTTTCAGCGCGAACAAATCGTAGTTAAAAAACTGATCCGTCTCCGGCGAACGATCGGACACAAATGCAATCTCATCCCCGCGCGGCGACCAATCTACCGAATGCTCATACGTATCGCCATTCGTCACTTGGCGCACCGCCTTCGATCCGACATCGACAATGAAAATGTGCAGCCGCCGGTTGTCGTTAAATCGCGTCATCCCTTCGCCCGCATCCGGCTTGTACATGTAGCGCGTAATCACGATCGGATCGCCGGTCGCATCCGCCGTCTCCGGCCCTGGCGTCGCCGAAATAAACGCAATCTGCTTGCTGTCCGGCGACCACGTGACTTCCGCGCCCGTCCCAGGCAACGGCGCATTCGTCCCACTCGCCTCGCTCAAAAACGTCATCGAAGATCCATCCGGATGCACCACCGCCAGCCCATGCTTCCCCTCAGCCGCCCCGTCGTAAGCAATCCACCGCGAATCCGGCGACCACACCGGCGACCCCGCCACATCTTGCTCGCCGCCGATCCGCGAACTCTTCCCGCTCGCCACATCCAACACCCACAACTGCGGCCAAGGCCGCCCCGGCCGGTCATACCGAATCACGGTGTACGCCACAAGTTTTCCATCCGGCGAGATCGCCGCCTGCGCCACCGACCTCATCCTCTGATAATCCGCCGGCACCAACCCCGCCCCATTCGCCGCCTGCCCTCTCGCCGCCCCGCCAAAAATCCCCAGCGCCAAAATCGCAACTCCAACCTTCACCAAAATCGCAACGCCATCGTTCAGCAATTGCATCCACCGAGTTCGAGCAATCTTCATCGAAACTCCTCACAATAAAATTTGCCCTCGCATTCTACATGCAGCCCCACGCACTCACTCGAAAATCCGTTGTAGGGGCGGGGCTTGCTCCGCCCGTCGTCAACACGATCACACTCCATTCGTCCCCACCTCCATGTATGGGCGCAGCATCGCTGCGCCCCAACTTGCCACGATGTCAGCCGCATCCTCCCTCGCGTCTTGCCACCAACCACAAATCCTCTTTCACCCAATCCACAAATCGCGTACCCTCCCACGCGGAGCAAATCACAAAAATGAAAATCATCCCCTCGCTACTCGTCGCCGCCATTCTTTTCCTCGCGCCCGCGACACGCGCGCAAACTCCCTCACCCACCGCCACTCCCTGCGACTGCGACCAACTCACCAGCAAATACTCCTCCGCCCAAAAAACGCTCCAGGACTGGCCCAACATCGCCCGCTATCACGACGCCAACGCCTCCCTCCCAGCTCCCCCCAAAGATGAAAAGCGCGTCGTCTTCATGGGCGACTCCATCACCGACGCGTGGGTTCAACCTCAATTCGGCGGCTTCTTTCCCGGCAAGCCCTATATCGACCGCGGCATCAGCGGCCAAACCACCCCGCAAATGGTCATCCGTTTCCGCCCCGACGTCATCGCGCTTCAGCCCAAAGTCGTCCTGATCCTTGCCGGCACCAACGACTTGGCCGGCAACACCGGCCCGATGACGCTCGAACAAATCGAAGGCAATCTCCAATCCATGGACGAACTCGCCCACGCCAACAAGATCCGCGTCGTCCTCGCCAGCGTCCTGCCCGTCAGCAATTACGGCCACGACCGCGAAGGCAAGCCCGTCGATATGCGCATCAAGCGCCAGCCCGAAAAAATCCTCGAACTCAACGCCTGGATCAAAAAATACGCCGCCGCCCACGGCGACATCTATCTGGACTATTTCGCCGCCATGGTAGACGAGCACGGCCTGCTCAAAGCCGACATCAGCGACGATGGCCTTCACCCCAACGCCAAGGGCTACGCCATCATGTCCCCCCTCGCCGAACAATCCATCGCCCAAGCCCTAAAAAAAGCCAAAACAAAATAACCCCTCAACACGACCCATCTGCAACCCCCATCCCGGGTGCCGCACCCTAGTTTTATGAGGGTGCGGTTTGTAAGGTGGAGCGCCTCCCAGCGCTCAAGCAATTCTCCAGCGTTCAAGCAACTCCCGCCTGCCGCCACGCCCATCGATTCCCGCCACCTGTACCAAGGGTCTGCTCCATCGTGTGAGCCACCTCTACATACCCCATTCGCGACACGCCCGTTCTCCCTCTTTGACCCGCCGTCGTTACCCACCCAAACTGGATCCATACAAACGGAGATGAATCACCGGACTCCGCAGGGGCGATCCGCGTACTTCCTCTCAAACGAGAAAACGCCATGAACTCATCCAAACCGCTCTTGCACGCCGGCGCCGCGCTCTGTCTCGCGGCCGCGATGGCCTTCCTGCCTTCCGCCGTAGTCCCGCAGGAAAACGCGCCCAAAGAAAACCAGCCCCGCCTCCTGAAAAAAGTCATCCCCGCGTATCCCGAAATCCTCAAGAAAATGAACGTCAGCGGCACCGTCAAGGTTCAGGCCACCATCGCCGCCGACGGCTCCGTCAAAGACGTCGAAGTCAAAGGCGGCAACGCCATCTTCATCGATTCCGTCGCCGCCGCCGTCCGCAACTGGAAGTTCGTCCCCGGTGAGCGCCAGCGCACCGCCGACGTTACCGTCAATTTCATGTGCTGCTCGACGGTCACCACCGTCCCGTGACCTCGTTCGCTGACTCTCGCGCATTCACAAGACCGTAACTTGACCTCGCAATTCGCCTGCGCTAGGGTTGTAGTTGACTCATTGCAGAACTCGTCGTACGCATTAAAAAAGGATTCCGTGAACCAAGTCGCAGGCCCCACCACCTCCCGCAACGAAGTCATCCCCTCCAACTGAATGCGACGTACCGTCCACATTTCCGGACAAATTGAGTCGTTTTTCGGCACGCTCGATGAGAATGTGCGCCTGCTCGAAGACACCCTCCACGTCCGCACGCACCTCAACGACAACCGCCTGACCATCGAAGGCGACCAGGACAACGTGGATCACGCCGTGAAAATTGTGGAAGAGTACAACCACCTCACGCGCCATGGTCGCAAGCTCTCGAGCACCGAAGTGAATTCGCTGATTCACGTCGCCACCGGTGATCCGCACGAATCGCCGCGCGGCGCGTTTGAGCATGGCCGCCAGCGTTCTTTCGGCAAGAAAGTCGTCACGCCGAAAAATAATAGCCAGCGCCATTACATGGAAGAGATTGAGAAGCACGACATGATGTTTGCGGTTGGCCCAGGCGGCACCGGTAAAACGTATATAGCCGTCGCCATGGCCGTCAGCGCGTTGCTCACCAAGCGCGTCAACCGCATCATTCTCGCGCGGCCTGCGGTCGAAGCAGGCGAGCGCCTCGGATTTTTGCCCGGCACGCTCCAGGAAAAAGTCGATCCGTACATGCGCCCGCTGTATGACGCGCTCTACGACATGCTCGAGCCAGACAAGCTCGATCGCTTCCTCGAGAAGGGAATCATCGAAGTTGCTCCTCTCGCTTTCATGCGCGGCCGCACGCTCAACGATTCATTCGTGATTTTGGACGAAGCCCAGAACACGACCAGCGAGCAGATGAAAATGTTTTTAACGCGGTTGGGCTTCAACTCCAAAGCCGTCATTACCGGCGACGTCACGCAGATCGATTTGCCGCAAGGCAAAAAGTCGGGCCTCATCGAAGCGCTCGAAGTCTGCGGCAAAATCGAGGGCATCGGCGTCACCCAATTCAGCGAGAAAGACGTCGTCCGCCACAACCTTGTCCAGCAGATTATCCGCGCCTATGAGGAGTATGATGTCTCTCAGCCGCATCGTAGCGGCAACGCCTCAAACGGGAAGCCCGAGTCGCGCTCCAACGATCCCGTGAAGCCGCAGCCGAAAGAAATTCACTAGGTCGTACGAAATTCTGACACGCTGCGAGCGAAGATCGAGCAGCGTTTGACGATTGAGACTTTTCCAGACGAGATTTGAATAAGATTTGAATACGATACGTTCCAGACGAGATTCGCAATCGATATTCGCGATATTCACCCAGCAATGATCCTGAACCGCCAGCGGTCCGTTCGTGTCGCCCGGCCCCCACTCGAAGCATTCCTCGCCCGCGTGCGCCAACAACTCCGCCTCAACGGCGCCGAAATCACCATCGCCCTGGTGAGTGACCCCGCCATCGCTCGCATGAACGAAACCTTCCGCCACAAAAAAGGCCCCACCGATGTGCTCTCGTTCCCCAGCGAAGACTCCAAGCAAGGATTTGTGGGGGCGTCCCTTCAGGGCGCCCGGGCAAAACGTCAACCCGACGCCCCTCGACGTCGCTCGCGAACTTCAACCAGCGCATCTCCGAACATCGAGGGCCATATCCTCGGCGACATCGCCATCTCCCCCTCCACCGCGCGCCGCTACGCAAAAAAACACGGCCGCACCCTTCCGAACGAACTCCAAATCTTAATTCTCCATGGCGTACTGCATCTCCTCGGCTACGACCACGAAACCGACAACGGCCAAATGACGCGCGTCGAAACTCGACTCCGCCGAAAGTTGGGCCTTTCGTGACCGTGAAACTCTTTTTCTGGGCCTACACCACCGGCACCATCCTGCTCGCACTCGGGCTCCCGGTTTTTTCTTATCTCACGCTGATCTACCGCGAACTCGGCCGCATGACTACTGGCCGCGTTCACGCCCACCTCGAAATCTTTGAAACCGAAATCGAGCCCAAGCTCAAAATCAATCGCCGCAGCGGCGGCCGCACGTTCCGCATCCTCGGCCACTTCTGGCTCGCGTTTCTCGTTCTCGAAACCACGCGCGGCGTCGTTTATTTCGTTCCCGGCACATGGGAGTCTTTCGTCGAGTTCTGCGTTTTCCTCACGCTCGAAGTCGTCATCTTGATGCACTTCATTCCCGACATGCTGCTGTATCGCACCACGGGACGCTGGCTGCTGCCGCTGGTTCCGATCATTCGCCTCGCCATGTTCGTCGCATGGCCGGCGCGCATCTTCCTCGAAGGCACGGAATCGCTCGCGCGCATCTCGGAAAAAGATTTCGATCAGACTCCCGAGCAGCGCACCGAAGAGGGCATCGAAGCCCTGGTCGAGCAGGCCGAAGAAGAAGGCATCATCGAGCCGGAACAGGCTTCCCTCATCGAGCAGGTCGTCGAATTCAGCGATAAGCGCGTGCGTGAAGTCATGACGCCGCGCCCGAACATTGTCGCCATCGCCGCCGAAGCGACGCTGGAAGAACTGCACACGAAGTTCATCGATCTGCATTTTGCGCGCATGCCGGTCTACGAGCGCGAGCTCGACGATATTTTTGGCGTCGCGCACGCGCAGGATTTGCTGCACATCGCCGACTCCGATTTGCCGAAGCGCAAGGTGCGCGAGCTGGCTCGTACCGCGCTGTTCGTGCCGGAAACGAAAGTCGGCTCCGAGTTGCTGCGCGAAATGCGCCACAAAGATCAGCCGATGGCGATCATCATTGACGAGCATGGGCTCGTCACGGGGCTCGCCACCGTCGAAGATCTTGTCGAAGAAATCGTCGGCGAAAGCGGGCGCAACGGAGCCAATCCCGCTCCCGACGTGATGCGCGAGCCGGACGGCAGCTTGATTTTGCGTGGCAGCATGGGCATCGGTGACGTGGAAGAATTACTCGGGGTGCAGTTCGGCGAAAAGTCCGACGAAGCGGTGACGACGGTTGCCGGATTGTTGAGCCATGTGCTCGGCAAAGTTCCTGCGCCGGGCGATGCGATCGACCTCGAAGACTATCGCTTTGAGGTGCTTGAAGCGAACCAGCGCAAAGTTCTGCGCCTCCGCGTCCGCAAGCGCGCCGCAGCAACTCCGGCGCAAGCGTCAGCCGATTGAAGTAAAGTCGATGAGACAGTCATCGAGTAAAATCATTCCGTGCCATCATTCAGAGAAACTGTGGAAGAAAGCAGCATCGAGTAAACATTGAGCAAAAAAACTAATTTTCGCGCGGGGTTCGTCGCAATCGTCGGGCGGCCGAACGCGGGCAAATCGACATTTATAAATCGCGTCGTCGGGCAAAAAGTTGCGATCGTCACCGACAAGCCGCAGACGACACGCAATCGCATTCAAGGCATCGTGAGTTCGGCGAAGGGCCAGATTATTTTTATCGACACGCCGGGGCTGCACGAAGCCGACTCCGCGCTTGGCCGCCAGATGATGCACGAAGTCGCCGCCGCTCTCGAAGGCATCGATGTGTTGTTGCTCATGGTCGATGCGAGCCGCGCGCTGCCATACGCCGATTCGCTGCTGCTGCAAAAGGCAAAGCGTTTCGAAGGCAAGACGATTCTCGCTTTGAATAAAGTCGATCGCCTGCCGAAAACGAAGTTGCTGCCGCTCATCGATGCGCTGCAAAAAACATTTGAGTTTGCGGCGATCGTTCCGATTTCGGCGCTGAAGGGAACCGGTATCGACGCTTTGCAGAGCGAGATTTTAAATCGCCTGCCGGAGAGCGAGCCGTACTTTCCCGAAGATCAGATCACCGATCAGCCTGAGCGGTTTCTCGCGGCGGAAATTATTCGCGAGAAGGCGATCAAGATCATGTATCACGAAGTGCCTTACGCGCTGGCCGTGTTCATCGACAAGTTTGAAGAGCTGCCGAAGTTGACGCGCATCGAAGCGACGCTGAATGTCGAGCGCCCTTCGCAGAAGAAAATCCTCATCGGCGAAAAAGGCTCGGTGCTGAAAAAAGTCGGCACCGAAGCGCGCAAGGAACTCGAAGAGCTTCTCGGCACGAAAGTCTACTTGCAGACTTTTGTGAAAGTCGCTCCCAACTGGCGCGAGAATCCGCAGAGCGTTCGCGAACTCGATTGGCACTTCCAACTCGAAGGTCTCAGCAGCGCGCAAGCCACGTTTCATACTGACGCCGATGAGTCCGATCCTGCCGCACTGGCTGCCCGCGGATCTGCCACCGACGGACCCGATTTGTCGGACAACGCCGACGAAGAACTCGATCGCCCGCCGGCCGATGCAAAGCGAGATCCGTACGAAGGTCTTCATGACGGTCCGGTCGATGAAGACGATATCGACGACGGTCCCGTCGACAAAGACGTTTAGTTTTTTCTGGCTCGCTTTTCTTGCTTTCCCTCTTTCTCTTCTAGAAAAAATCACACTGTACTCGCGGACTCAGTCTGGGGCGGCGATGCCCAGGCTTTTCATTTTGCGGTAGAGGTGGCTGCGTTCCAGGCCCAGGGCGCCGGCGGTTTGGGTCATGTTCCAGCGATTTTCTTGCAACTTGCGCAGGATGAATTCGCGTTCGTAGGCGCTGCGGGCTTCGTGCAGCGTGTTGTAGGGATGTTGCGGGCTTTCGGCCACGCCGCGGAAGAGTTCGGGTGGCAGGTGGTGCGGCTCGATGCGCGCTTGCGGGCAGACGATGACGAGGCGCTCGACGAGATTGCGCAGCTCGCGCACATTGCCAGGGAACGGATAGCGCATCAGGATTTCCATGGCAGTGTCGCTGAGTTCGCGCGTGCGTTTCCGTAGGCCGAGCTGAATTCGTTGAGAAAGTATTTCGAGAGAATCGGGATGTCTTCTTTGCGATCGCGCAGCGGCGGAACGAAAAAAGGGATTACGTTCAGCCGGTAGAAAAGATCCTGACGGAAGGCGCCGCGCGCGATTTCCTGTTCGAGATTCTTGTTCGTAGCGGCGAGGACGCGGACATCGACGCTCTCGTTTTGACTGGAGCCGACCGGTTCGATGCGGCCTTCTTCGAGCGTGCGCAGAACTTTCGACTGCGTGCGCAGACTCATGTCGCCAATTTCATCGAGGAAGAGCGTGCCGCCGTCGGCTTTTTTGAATTTGCCGATCTTGTCTTCGGCGGCGCCGGGGAAGCTGCCTTTTACATGACCGAAGAGCTCTGACTCGATCAAGTCTTCCGGAATGGCGGCGCAATTTACTTCGACGAAGAGGCCTTTGTTGCGCAGGCTGGCGGCGTGAAGGGCGCGAGCGACGAGTTCTTTTCCCGTGCCGCTTTCGCCATAAATTAACACGCGACCGTTGCTCGGGGCGGTGACAGCGATTTGCTGGCGCAGCGCTTTCATCGGGACGCTTTCGCCGATGACTTGATAACGATGCCCGAGTTCGCTGCGCAGAAGTTGATTTTCTTCCTGCAAGCGGCGCTGCTGCACGGCGTTGCGAACGAGCACGACAATTTTTTCGAGCGAGAGCGGCTTCTCGATGAAATCGAATGCGCCAAGCTTGGTGGCGCGCACGGCGGTTTCGATCGTGCCGTGGCCTGAGATCATGATGACGGCGGGCGGACGCGGCTGCGCTTGCAAGCGGCTGAGCGCTTCGAGCCCGTCGATGCCGGGCAGCCAGACGTCGAGCAGGATCACTTCGATGTCGCCGTGTGAAGAGCGTTCGAGCGCTTCTTCTGCGGAGGCAGCGGTGTCTACGGCGTAGCCTTCGTCTTTAAGAATCGATGAGAGCGATTCGCGGATTCCGGCTTCGTCATCGACAACGAGTAATTGGGGCCGATTGGTCATTTCTCTTTTTCAGTCTGCCTTCCTTAGAAACTCGAAACTCTGGCACTGTCCTTCGGCAGGCTGAGTCGTATTTTACGAACCCAGGAGCTGGCAAGGTGCCGGCGCTACGTTGCTTCTACGCCGTTGCGTTCGGTGACGGCGGTTGTTGCCGGTTCGGCCGACGGCAGCTCGACAAGGAAGCGCGAGCCGACCGGAAAATTGTCTTCGACGTGAATGGTGCCGCCGTGTTCGGCGACGATGCGCGCGGCGATGGCCAGGCCGAGGCCGGTGCCGCGATTTTTGGTGGAGAAGTGCGGCAGGAAGAGACGGTCTTTATCTTCGGGCGAGATGCCGTGACCGGTGTCCTGCACGCAGATCTCGATCGTTTCCGCGTCGGAATGCACGCTGGTGGAAACGGTGATTTCGCGGAGCGTGGCGGTTTCGAGAGCTTCGGCGGCGTTGTCGATCAGATTGACGACGACGCTGCGCAGCAAGCCGCCATCGGCGCGAACGGGCGGAAGATTTTCGGCGAGAGAGGTTTTCAAGGTGATGCCGTCGAGGCGGCCGGAGAAAACTTCGACGGCTTCCTGGATAACCGTGTTGGCGCTGGTGGGTGCGAGCTTCGCGGTGGGGAAGCGGACGAACTGCGAGAACTCGTTGACGAGCTGCGCCAGCGTGGCGACTTCACGTTCGATGAGGCGCGAGCATTCCTGCGTGAGGCGCGTGAGTTCTGGATCGAGCGGGTCGGCGACTTCGGATGGATTGCGGCGATCGAGGAAGCGCGTAAGGCGCTGCGACGAGAGCTGAATCGGCGTGAGCGGGTTTTTGATTTCGTGCGCGATGCGGCGGGCGACTTCCTGCCATGCGGCGGATTTTTGCGCGCGCAAGCACTTCGGTGAGGTCGTCGAGCACGAGGACGAAGCCGGTGTTGGCGCGGCGCGGGCCGAGCGAGCTGACTGTGACGGCGAGGTGGAGAACGCGGCCGGCGATGACGGTTTCGATTTCTCGCGAGACGACGCCCATGCGAAGACTGCGGCGCATGAGCAATTGAATGGTGCGCGTCGCTTCGGAGCCGAGAAGATTTTCGAGCGATTCGATGTCGCGGGTGCTGCCGCCGAACATGCGGGTGACGGCGGAGTTTTCGCGCAGGATGTGGCCTTCGGAGTCGAGAGAGATGACGCCGGTCGGAATGTTTTCGAGGATCGTTTCCATTAGTTGGCGACGGCGTTCGAGTTCGCCGACGGCTTGCTGGAGGTTGCGCGTGAACTGGTCGATTTGCGCGCGCGAATCGCGAAGCTGCGTGGTCATCGCATTGAACGAGCGGATGAGTATGCCGAGTTCGTCCTGCGATTGCTCGGGAACTTGATAGTCGAAATTTCCCGATGAGACTTCGCGCGTGCCTTCCGCCAAAGCTTGAATCGGCACAGTGACTTGCTTGGCGAGGAAGGTCGCGATCCACATCAACGAGAAGAGAAGCAGCATCGTGAAGAAGAAAAGGATGAGGAGCATCTGGCGCTTCAGGGCGCGGAGGTTTTGCTTTTCTTTGTCGTATTCGTCACGGTGCGACTGGATGTCGTTGAGGCGCGTGAGGAAGTTCGGACTGGTGAGATAGCCGGCGGCGATGGAGCCGACGGGCTGGCCTTTGTCGAACGCGGGAACGCGAGCGACGAGGTAGTCCTTGCCGCGGGCCTCCCAGATTTCGACGCCGGACGGGAGCGTCTTCATCGGCTTGCCGGCGACGCCGACGCTTTCGCAGATTTGCGCAGTGCGATCCTCGGGCTGATCGTCGCAGACAACTCCACCGCGAACAACATTGCCGTTTTTGTCGAGAATCCAGAGCGCATCGAGGCCGGATTTGAAGGCGTTTTGCAGGATTTTTTCTGTCGGCTCGGCGCTGTCGGCCTGCACCTGGCGCGCGAGATTGCGCAGACGCGGGAGCGAGCCGCGACCGAAATCGTTCATGAGCGACTGCGTTTGCTCGGAGGCGATTTCGAGAGGGCGCGGGAACCAGCGGCCGAGCGTGCGGTTGAGCAGGGAATAGCTGACGAAAAACATGAACACGACGGGGAGGAGCGAGAGGGCCATCGCCCCGACGACCATCTTTGTTTTGAAGCGGGCACCGAGCTGATCTTTGCTGCGTTCGGCCCAGAGACGGAGGATGGTGCGCGTGAGGATGAGGCCGAAGACGAGAAGCGCGGCGGTGATGAAGCTGGAGACCGAGTACAGCCCCATGACGGCGCGCCAGTTGCCGGGTTTGATGGGGACGTCGAGCGAGCCGAAGGTGAAGATGGCGGCGAGGAGGAGGGTGATGGCGACGCCGCCGATGACGAGGGTCCAGCGCTGGCGTGGGCGGAGGCTCATGCGAGCACCGTTGAGGTTTCGGATTTCGGTTGGTCTAGGCAGACGAGTGCAAATGCGGGAGTTGCGGCGGGGTGTGGTAGGGATGCCACAGGTGTCTCGTTTGCACAATATCGGGGGTGCGGGGGCAAGTCAAGGGTGGTTGTGGTAGGGGGTGCCACCCCCGTCGTTTTTTTAAGTGTGGGGAAGTGGTTGAGAATCAATGAGTTGGAAGGAGGCGGGAAATGAGTGTGTGCAAGTGGTTTGTTTGCAGGGGGATGAGAGGGGGGTGTTTTCGAAATGGGGAGGGTGTTCATTGAGGAGTGTAGCACGGTGGGGGTTGGCAGTCAAGGTATGTTTACGGAGTGGTGATCATTCGAATCGGGGCGGCGGTGAGGGTGGGCCGCGGGAGCCAAGACGCGGGGATTGTGCGGACTTGGGGCGCAGCGGTGCTGCGCCCGTACAGGATTTGTGGTGAGGGGCGATTGAGGCGGGCGGCTTGTTTGTGTGGTGCGGAGCGGAAAAACGCCGGCGGGACGAGCCGGCGGTACCGGGAGTCAGATTGAGACGTGGGGCGGGGGCCGGGCGAGGAATGGCGTGTTGTGTGAGACGAGATTGGTGAGCGGAGTGAGAACGGCGTGGCGAGAGGGGCTGGTCGGATGGACGGAGTTTCCTTAAGAGCAACTTAGGGATTTTAGCGTGCGCGGGGTGGTGGCGAATTGGGGGAGTGACGAAAAATGGCGTCGGAGAGCGGAAATTGTGAAGTGGTGACGAAAAATGCCGATGTTGTTGAAGGACCTGTACTTGAGGGCAGGTATTAGCGAGTTCAAAACGGAGCGGGAAGTTCCGGCTACCGCTGAGAGCGCCGATTGCATAACGTGAGCGTTGGGTTCGAACGCTCTGGGAGTGTGTGGATGTCTGTCCGGCTCGGTGAAATCCTAGTTAAAGAAGCCCTGATCACGCAAGATCAGCTGACGAAGGCGCTGGAGTTTCAGCGCTCGAATGGCGGCAAGCTGGGGTCCTGCCTGACGAAGATGGGCTTTATTACGGACGACGACATCACGGGAGTGTTGTCGCGGCAATATGGCGTTCCCTCGATCAACCTGAAGTTCTACGAAATTGATCCCACGGTCATCAAGCTGATTCCACAGGATACGGCGTCGCGCTATCAGGTGATTCCGCTGTCGCGCGTGGGCTCGGTATTGACGATTGCGATGACGGACCCGACCAACGTCTTCGCGATGGACGACATTAAATTCATGACCGGCTTCAACGTGGAGCCGGTGGTGGCGTCGGAATCGGCGATCGGCGAAGCGATTGCGCGGTTCTACGGCGGCGGTGAGACGAACCACGAAGAACTCAGCAAGATGATGAAAGACCTGGCGATGGACGACCAGGAACTGGAGCTTGCGGCGGACGAAGCGGAGATGGACACCGCGACGCTGGAGCGAGCGGCGGAAGAAGCGCCGATCATCAAGCTGGTGAACTTGATTTTGACGGATTCGGTGAAGCGGGGCGCGAGCGATATTCACATCGAGCCGTATGAATTGGAGATGCGCGTCCGGTTCCGTGTTGACGGCGTGTTGCAGACGGTGATGAGCCCGCCGCTGAGATTGAAAGATGCGATCACGAGCCGCCTGAAAATCATGGCGAAGCTGGACATCGCGGAAAAGCGGCTGCCGCAAGACGGCCGCATCATGATCAAGTACAAGGCCGACGGAAAAAAGAAGGAATTGGATTTTCGTGTTTCGACGGTACCGACGCTGTACGGCGAAAAGATCGTGCTCCGGTTGCTGGACAAAGAAAACCTGCGGCTGGACATGACGAAGCTGGGCTTCGAGCAGGAATCGTTGACGAAGTTTCAGAGGAACATTGAGAAGCCGTACGGAATGGTGCTGGTCACGGGCCCGACGGGATCGGGCAAGACGAACACGTTGTATTCGTCGGTGGCGCAGCTGAACCAAGTCGATACGAACATCATGACCGCGGAAGATCCAGTCGAGTTCCAGTTGGCTGGAATCAACCAGGTCCAGATGAAAGAGCAGATCGGGCTGAACTTCGCTGCGGCGCTGCGCGCGTTTTTGCGGCAAGACCCGAACATCATTCTGGTCGGCGAAATCCGCGACTTTGAAACGGCGGAAATTGCGGTGAAAGCGGCGCTGACGGGGCACTTGGTGTTGTCCACGCTGCACACGAACGACGCGCCTTCGACAATCAGCCGCTTGATGAACATGGGTATTGAGCCATTTCTCGTGGCGACTTCTGTCAATTTGATTTGCGCGCAGCGCCTTGTGCGGCGCATCTGCTCGAACTGCAAGACGGAACTGGAAGTGCCGGAGCAGGCGTTGATCGATGCGGGTTACTCACCGGAAGAAGTGAAGACGGTGAAGATTTATCACGGCAAGGGCTGCACGACGTGCAACAAGGGCGGATACAAGGGCCGAACCGGTTTGTATGAAGTGATGGAGATCAACGACGAGCTGCGCGAATTGATTCTGGTGGGCGCGTCGGCGCTGGAATTGAAGAAGAAGGCGATCGAGCAAGGAATGATCACGTTGCGGCGCAGCGGATTGATCAAGGTGAGTTTGGGTATGACGACGATGGAAGAAGTGCTGCGCGAGACGGTGCTGTAGGCGGATACGGGCGAATTTAGTTTTGCGATTGGATTGAATAGTTGTAGCGACAGATCGGAAAAACGCCGGCGAGACGCCGGCGCTACCAGGAGAAGTTATGGCTGGAATGACGCTGAGTGAGTTGCTGAAAAAGATGATCGAGATGGGCGGGAGCGACCTGCACATCACGACGAACAGCGCGCCGCGCGTGCGTGTTCATGGAAAGTTGCGTCCGCTGGACATGCCACCGCTGACGGCGGCGGACACGAAGTCACTGGCGTACAGCGTGCTGACCGATGCACAGAAGCACCGGTTCGAAGAAAACCTGGAGCTCGACTTTTCGTTCGGCTTGAAGAATTTGGCGCGCTTCCGCGGCAACGTGTTCAATCAGCGCGGAGCGGTGGGCGCGGTGTTCCGGACGATTCCCTGGGAGATCAAGGGATTCGACGCGCTGGGATTGCCGCTGGTCGTGAAGAACATGTGCGACAAGCCGCGCGGACTGGTGCTGGTGACCGGGCCGACGGGTTCGGGGAAGTCGACGACGCTGGCCGCGATGCTGGACAAGATCAACGCGGAACGCGAAGAGCACATGATCACGATCGAAGATCCGATCGAATTTTTGCACAACCACAAGAAGTGCCTGGTGAACCAGCGCGAAGTGCACGCGGACACGCATTCGTTTTCGAATTCGCTGCGCGCCGCGTTGCGTGAAGATCCGGACGTGGTGCTGATCGGCGAAATGCGCGATTTGGAGACGATCGAGTCGGCGCTGCGTATTGCTGAGACGGGCCACTTGACGTTCGCGACGCTGCACACGAACTCGGCGGCTTCGACGATCAACCGTATCATCGACGTTTTTCCGGCGCACCAGCAGCCACAAGTGCGCGCGCAGTTGTCGATGGTGATCGAAGGAATTCTTTGCCAGGCGTTACTGCCGCGCTCGGACGGGCGAGGACGCGCGATGGTGATGGAAGTGTTGGTGCCGACGCCGGCGATTCGCAACCTGATCCGCGAAGACAAAATTCACCAGATTTACTCGGCGATGCAGACCGGAACGGGTCAGACGGGTATGCAGACGTTCAACCAGAGCCTTGCGAATACGTATCTGGCGAAGCAGATCACGCTGGATGTAGCGCTGGCGCGGTCATCGAACGCGGATGAGTTGCAGGACATGATCAACCGCGGAGTGACGGGAACGACGACGCGAGTGCCGGTGGGGAAGAAGTAAGGCGGAGAGATTCGATTCGGGATTTGGTCGGTCGGAGAGAAGTGGTCGGAACAAGGATTAGCAGGTGAGGAGGAAGGGCAATGCCGGTTTATACATATAAGGGCACGAATCGGTCGGGCAACAGCGTCAGCGGCGAGGCGACGGCGACGAGCAAGTCCGATCTGCAGAATCAGCTGAAGCGCCAGAATATTACGCCGACGAAGATGTCCGAAAAGGGCAAAGAGTTCAACATGCCCACGTTCGGCGGAGGCGTCAACTCGAAGGAGCTGGCGATCTTCACGCGGCAATTCTCGGTGATGATCGACGCCGGGTTGCCGCTGGTGCAGTGTCTGGAAATTTTGGCCGGCCAGCAAGAGAACAAGATGTTTCAGAAAGTGCTGGCGGCGACGCGCGCTTCGGTGGAAGGCGGCGCGACGCTCTCTGCGGCGATGCGGCAGCACGTGAAGGTATTCGATGCGTTGTACGTGAACATGGTGGAAGCGGGCGAGACGGGCGGTATTCTCGACACGATTCTGCAACGGTTGTCGACGTACATCGAAAAGAACGTGAAGTTGAAGCGCGCGGTGCAGTCGGCGTCGATTTATCCGATCGGCGTTATGACGATTGCGGGCAGCGTCGTCACGTTGCTGTTGTGGAAGGTCGTGCCGATTTTCGCGACGTTGTTCGCGGGCTTGGGCGTGGACTTGCCGTTGCCGACGAAGATCGTCATCGGGCTCAGCAATTTTATCGGATCGATTTTTGGCTTTTTGATTGTGGTAGCGGCGGTGGGCGGGGGAATCGGCCTGAAGGTGTGGTACGGGACGGAACAAGGGCGACTCGCGATCGACACGATTGTGTTGAAGCTGCCGGTCATCGGGCTGTTGATGAGGAAGATCGCGGTGGCGCGGTTCACGCGAACGCTAGGAACGTTGATCGCCAGCGGTGTGCCCATCCTTGAAGGCTTGGATATCACGGCGCGAACGGCGGGGAACGCGGTGGTTGAGCGGGCGCTTCAAAAGGTCAGGAAGTCGCTGGAAGAAGGCAAGAGCCTGACTGAGCCGCTGAAGGAATCGGAAGTCTTTCCGGGCATGGTGACGCAGATGATCAGCGTTGGCGAACAGACCGGCGCGATGGACGCGATGCTCCAGAAGATCGCGGACTTTTACGAAGAAGAAGTGGATGCGGCGGTGAAGGATTTGTTGACCGCGTTGGAACCGATCATGATCGTGTTTTTGGGCGTGGTGGTCGGCGGCGTCGTGATTTCGATGTACATGCCGTTGTTCTCGCTGATCGGCAAACTGAGCGGAAAGTAAGTTTGAAGAGCGCTCGGCGGCGATAAAAACGGAGTGAAATAGTTCGAATCGGGGCAGGAAGGGGGACTTCCTGCCCCGGTATGTTTGTGGCCAGCGAAGCAGCTGGGCAAGCCAATTCGGAAAAACAAGCGAAGCACGATGGGCGAAGTACGAATGGGAACGAACCAAGCCCGCGCAGCGCAGATGCGCAGTCTTAGTCAGAGCCTGGCCATGAGGGAATGGCTGGACTGGCTGACGCGCGTGCGGTTGCTGCTGGTGGCGTTGATTCTGGCGGTCGGAGTGATCTGGCCGCGGTCGGTTTCGAATCCGAAGAACGATCACTATTTCCTGCCGCTGATCGTGTTCTGGATCACCCTCGGAACAATTCACATCATTTTTTTGCGCTGGATACCGAATTCGCGCTGGCTGGGCGCGATGCAGGTTATCGGCGACATGGCGATGGTGTCGGTGCTGGTGTACGAGACGGGGCTGCACGACAGCTATTTCGTTTCGTTGTACCTGCTCGTGATCATCGTCGGGAGCATTCTGTTTTCGCGGAGCATCGCGTTCACGATTGCGGGAAGTTGCTCGGTGATCCTCGGCGGGATGACGGTACTGGCGTATGCGGGGAAGATTCCGCCGACGTATGCGAGCGTTTTCACGAAAGAGGAGCTGCGGTTCTGGTTTCTCGACAACGTGTTTGGATTTCTGGCGATCGCGTATTTGGCGAGCTTGCTGGCGCAGTCGCTGCGGAGGAAGGGACTCGAGCTCGAGGCGAAGCGGGAAGAGCTGGCGGAGTTGCAGGAGTTCACCGAAGACATCATTCACTCGATGCGCGGCGGCTTGATCACGACCGATACGGAAGGGCGGATCGTGCTGCTGAATCGCACGGGCGAGGAGATTCTGGGGCACAGGTTTGCGGATGTGCGCGGGAAGAGGCTGTCGGAGTTGAACGAGCACTTTTGGCTGCCGGGATTGCCGGATGTGAGCGACCGGCTGTCGCTGCGGCGTGAGGTGGAGTTCCGGATGCCGGACGGGCAGCAGCGATTCCTGGGCATCAGCATTTCGCCATTGCGCACGCGGGATGAGCACCGCAGCGGATATGTTTTCAATTTTCAGGATTTGACGGATTTTCGGCGGTTGGAGAATGAGGTTGCGACGAAGGAACGGATGGCGGCGCTGGGGCGGCTGTCGGCGGCGATCGCGCACGAGATTCGACAGCCACTGACGGCGATGGCGGGCGCGGTGAAGGAGTTGGCGCGGCTGGCGCCGCTGGAAGAGGATCAGCTGCAGCTGGTAAGCATCGTGAGCCGCGAGTCGGAGCGGCTGAACCACATCATCACGGACTTTTTGAATTATTCGCGAGAGAAGACGTATGAGTTCGCGGAAGCGGACGTGGCCGGACTGCTGAACGAGACGCTGACGCTGATCGAGATGAAGCCGGAGATCGGGTCGAAGTTCAAGATTTCGCGGGCGTACAACGGGCACGAAATGCGCGTGCGGGTTGATTCGAGCAAGATCAAGCAGGTGTTCTGGAATTTGTGCGACAACGCACTGCGGGCGATGCCGGATGGCGGGACGCTTACGGTTGGAATCGAAGAGCGGCCATTCTGGGTGCGGATCGCGTTTCGGGATACGGGCATCGGACTCGACGCGAAACAACGGGCGAAGATTTTCGAGCCGCTGCAATCGGGATTTCCGGGCGGGACGGGGCTGGGATTGTCGATCGTTTACCAGATTGTGCAGGCGCACAGCGGAAGGATCAGCGTGGTGTCGCAGAAGGATCGGGGAGCGGAGTTTATCGTTGAGTTGCCCCGGGTTTCTTGAAAAAGAGAAAAAGAAGTAAAGAAGCAATGACGTAATGAAGTAACGATAAAAACGAAGAGTGCGAGCGGGGACGGAATTCGGCGGATTGAGTTTTTGGGCCTGAGACGAAGTGAGAGGCATCGAGGGCGCTTATGCAAGGCACGAAGACAGCGGTCAAGGACCAACAGAGAGAAGCGGCGCGGATTCTCGTTGTGGACGACGAGAAGTCGATTTGCGAACTCCTGGAGATTACGTTTCGCAAAGAAGGTTACCGCGTCGAGGTGGCGCATAACGTCGAAGCGGCGAAGCGGAAGCTGGAGTCGCAGATTTTCGATATCGTGATTTCGGATTTCAAGATGCCGGGGCAGACCGGCGTCGATTTGTTGAAGCTGACGAAAGAGATTGCGCCGGACTGCGTCTTTTTGCTGATCACGGGCGTACCGACGGTGGAGACCGCGATTGCGGCAATCAATTCGGGTGCGGACCGATTTGTGATCAAGGATCACGAACTGGTGGAGCAGTTGCGGCATGCGGTTCGCGAGGTTTCGGAAAACCTGAAGTGGAAGAAAGAAGCGGGGTATCTGCGGCGGGAGATCCGGCGCCTCACCGGGCTCGACAACATTATTGGGCAGAGCGCGAATATGCGCGCGATTTTCGATTTGATTCAGACGATAGCGCCGCAATCGAGCCGCGTGTTGATTACCGGCGAAAGCGGGACTGGTAAGGAATTGGTAGCACGCGCGATTCATGAAAACAGCGCGCGGTCGCAGGCACCATTTATCACGATCAACTGCGGCGCGTTTCCGGAGACGCTGCTGGAGTCGGAATTATTTGGATATATGAAGGGGTCGTTTACCGGCGCGAACGAGAACCGGCAGGGATTGTTCCAGGCGGCGCACGGCGGGACGCTATTTATGGACGAGATCGGCAACATGAGCCTGACGATGCAGGTGCGGCTGTATCGCGTGCTGCAGGAAGGCAAGGTTCGTCCTGTCGGAAGCACGGAAGAGAGCGACGTGGATGTGCGGATCATCGCGGCGACGAACAAGAATTTCGAGCAGGAGATCGCGGAAGGGCGGTTTCGCGAAGATCTCTATTACCGGTTGAGCGTGATTCCGATTCAGCTGCCGACGCTGCGGGAACGGCGGGAGGACATTCCGCTGCTGGCGCGGCATTTCCTGGAGTCGTTCCGGAAGTCGATGGAGAAGCCGGTCACGAGCATTTCGCCGGAGGCGATGAGCAGGCTGGAGTCGTATGACTGGCCGGGAAACGTGCGCGAGCTGGAGAACACGCTGGAGCGCGCGGTGGCGCTGGAGACGACGAACGAGGTGACGCTGCGGGTGCTGCCCGACCGGATTGCGGGATACTCGGGTAGCTCGACGGGGACGGGGAGCGAAGGAGCGGCGATGTTCCCACCCGAGGGCGTGGATTTTGAGAAGGAAGTGGCGGAGACCGAGCGGAAGTACCTACAGGCGGCCCTGGAGCGCGCCAAGGGTGTGCGGACCCAGGCCGCCGATCTTCTAAAGATAAGCTACCGATCGTTCCGTCATTACGCCAAGAAGCACAATTTATAGTCGTAAATCATTGATAATGCGTGACTTGAAGGGCGCATTCCGTTGTGTCTCACCTGCAAACATTAGCAACTGCTGGGTTTAGGGCTAAAAGCGCTCTTTGCCAGAGGTGTCGGCGATGTGGGAGAGCGGAAAATGGCCAAATCGGTGCCTAATGCCTATTTTGGTCGAGGAGGGGTGACAAAAACGGTCATTTTGGAGGCGCGAAGAGGAGGCTCGCGCGGGCTGGCAACCCCGACCGAGGAATGTGGCGTCCTAAGATTTGTGTTTTGTTGTGGTTAGGGCGGTTCCAGCCACTAGTACCAACGGTTTGGGGAATGGTCTCCGCCTTGCCCTAGTGTATGCGTGCTCTGGCACTTACGACAAACTCTCAAGGAGATGTACACGCAATGAAGAAGCAAAAGGGTTTCTCTCTTATCGAGCTCCTGATCGTCGTGGCGATCATTCTTATCATCGCCGCTATCGCGATCCCGAACCTGATCAAGTCGAAGATGGCAGCGAACGAATCTTCGGCGGTCGGCTCGGTCCGCACCGTCAACACCGGTGAAGTGAACTACGCGGCTTCGTGCCCAGCGGTTGGTTTCTCGGCGACGTTGGTGAGCTGAACTCCGGTGCAGTTTGCGCCGGCGGCAAGGGCATCATTGATCCGATTCTCGCGGGCGGCGCGAAGAGCGGCTACGTGTTCGCGTATGCCGCCGACGCAGGGTGGCGATAACCTCAACGATACCTATACCACGACTGGTGTTCCGGCCACTGTTGGCACGACCGGTCAGCGCGGTTTCTATCTCGGACCAGACGGGCGTGATCCGCTATACGCTTGATGGTGTCTGCGCCGACGAACGCCAGCAACTCGCTGTAATCAAGTAGCTTAGTTCGAGCAGTCTATGGGGGGAGCCCCTCGGCTCCCCTCTTTTTTTGCCAAACGCGGGCGCGGGAAGCACACGAATTTCGAGCAACACACGACTTTCGGAGTTATAAAGAACTCGCATCCAGGTCGAAAATCCCAAGGGAAAAAAGGAATCACCAGGTCATGCAAATACAGACGGAAGGGGTCAAAGACGAGGGAAGTCGGGCGGAAAGAAGGCAGCCGGTTTCTCGTTGATTGAGCTTCTGATCGTCGTGGCGATCATTCTTATCATCGCCGCGATCGCGATCCCGAACCTGATCAAGTCGAAGATGGCGGCGAACGAAGCTTCGGCGGTTGGCTCGGTTCGTACGATCAACACGGGTGAAGTGAACTACGCGGCTTCGTGCCCAGCGGTTGGTTTCTCGGCGACGTTGGCTGAGCTCAACTCCGGTGCGGCTTGCGCAGGCGGCAAGGGCATCATCGACCCGGTGTTGTCGGCCGGGAAGAAGAGCGGCTACGTGTTCGCGTATGCGACCGTGCAGGGTGGCGACAACCTGAACGATACGTATTCCACGACGGCTGTGCCGGCCACGATTGGTACGACCGGTCAGCGGGGTTTCTATTCGGACCAGACGGGCGTGATCCGCTATACGCTCACTGGTGCAGCACCGACGAACGCCAGCAACTCGTTGTAGTAAGAGGCTCTATCGATACAAGGGGCGGCACGGACGCCCCTTGATCATTCGAAGGGGAAATTCAAGGCGGAAGGCTTACGATCATGATGACCGAAATCAATCTCAAGGGGCCCCGACGAACAAAGCGTAACGGCTTTTCGTTGATCGAACTTCTGATCGTGGTGGCGATCATCCTGATCATCGCGGCGATCGCGATTCCCAACTTCCTTCACGCTCGCATGGCGGCGAACGAATCGACGGCGGTCTCTTCGATCCACGCGATCAACACATCGGAAATCGCATACAGCTCGGCGAACCCGATCATCGGATATTCGGCGACATTAGCGGACCTCGGACCAGCGAACTCGGGTTATTTGGACGCGATACTTGCGGGCGGGACGCAGGAGCGGTTACGCCTTCACGTATGTGCAGGATACTTCTTCGCAGCCGTCGGTGGCGTACACGCTCAACGGCGACCCGGTCACGCGCGGAACGACGGGACAGCGGAGTTTCTGGTCGAGCCAACTGAACGTAACGCACTACAACATGGCAGTGGTTGCCACCTCGACGGATCCGATCATTCAATAGTTGCACGATAGCCGGAACAGTGGCGCGGTAACGACACGCATTGGGAAGTGATGAGCCTCGAATTTTACGTCTCGAATCAAGGGGCGAAAATTCGAGGCTTGTTTTTTTTGGTGCTAAAATCACAGAGTGACACCTCTCTTGCTGTTGCTGCTCGCTCTGCTGTTTCCACCCGTTCCAAACGATGCCGCCAGCTACGTGAAGAGTTTCGAAGCCCGCTACCGAGCGGCGAAGACGCTGCAGGCGACGTTTTTGGAGCGATACACGGAGAATGGAGCGGTGGTTCGAACCGAGGCGGGAACGGCGTTTTTCCGGCGGCCAGGGAAGATGCGGTGGGAGTACGAGGCGCCGGAGAAGGACTTGTTTCTAGTGGATGGGAAGACGGCGTGGTTTTATGTGCCGTCGGACCGGACCGCGACGCGGGTGCCGGCGAAGCAGAGCGGGGACTGGCGGACGCCACTGGCGTTGCTGGCGGGGGAGATGAAGGTGTCGCGCGTGTGCGCGCACGTGGACGTGGCTCCCAACGAGCGATTCCTCAATGAAAATGACGTCGTGCTGAGATGCCGCGTGAAAGGCGCATCCGGCAGCGACAAGGACGAGAAGAACGCGAGCGGGGAGCAGGATTCGCTGGCCGCTCCGTCAGGTTCGCAGAACGACGTTGTATTGTTCGAAATCGATCGCCGAAGCGGGGAGTTGGCGCGGTTGATTGTGCGCCAGAGCGGGGGAGTGGAGGTAGAGTTCCGATTCGAGAACTGGCACCTGGATCCGCCCCTCCCGGAGTCCCTCTTCAAGTTTGAAGTACCGACCGGGGTGGCCATCGTGAATGGCGAGTTACCCCAGGGCGACCAGCCCGTGAAATGATGCCGGATCGGACCTAAACCGCCGGAAAAGGGCGTGTTACGTACAAGCTACGGCCAACCCTTCGGGTGTTCCCTGCATATCAGTTACTTGAGGTAAACTGAAGGTATGGGGGAGTTTGTCTGCCGCGTCGCTGACGCGAACGGGCGTGTTTTTTCGCAGGTCGAGGCTGCCGGGACTCTGGCGGAAGCGCGCCAGAAGCTGGTGGACCGCGGGCTGTATGTGTATTCGGTGGAGTCGCGTTCCGGCGTCCTGTCGGGAATGCGGCGGCAGAGCGCACGTCAGGTTGGCGGCACCGACTTTCTCATCCTCAATCAACAGTTCAATACGCTGATCAAAGCGGGCTTGCCGATTTTGCGGGCGCTGGATTTGCTCGCGGAGCGGGCATCATCGCCGAAGTTGCGGCCGGTGATTACGCAGATACGGGATCGCGTGAGGGAAGGAAAG
This sequence comes from uncultured Acidobacteriota bacterium, assembly GCA_963785605.1. GTDB lineage: Bacteria > Acidobacteriota > Terriglobia > Acidiferrales > UBA7541 > Acidiferrum. Next base: position 95,964 of record CAWAWE010000006.1, read on the forward strand.
TCGCTCTCCGAGGCGGTCACAGAGGCGGGAGTTTTCTCGAAGGTGTATTCGACGGCGATTCTTGCGGGCGAAAAGTCCGGCAACTTGTCGGGCGTCTTGGAATATTACATCGCGTACCAGAAGGTGAGCACCGGTGTACGCAAGAAGATTTTGGCGACGCTGATGTATCCGGCGTTGTTGGTTGTGGTGTCGATCGTCATCGTGACGTATTTGGTGGCGGCGGTGATTCCGAAGTTCGCGTTGCTGTATCGCGATTTGAACGTGGATTTGCCGACGCCGACGAAGGTGCTGATCGCGCTGACGGTGGATTACCGCTACATGTTCATCCTCGGAGTGATTGCGCTGGGACTGGTGGCGGTGGCGGTGTTCTTCTGGTCGAGGACCGAAGATGGCGGCGTGGCATTCGATCGGCTGAAGTTCCGGGTGCCGATTGTGGGCGATACCTTGCTCAAGTTTCAGGTGGCGCAGTTCTCGAGGACGTTGTCCACGTTGCTGACCGGCGGAACTCCCCTGGTGGCGGGTTTGCAGACGGCGTCGGACGCGATCAGCAGCAAGCTGGTGCGCGGCACGGTGACGCAGGCGACGCAGATGGTGCGCGAAGGCGAATCGCTGAGCGGCGCGCTGGCGGCGACGCGGGTGATGCCGCCGATGGCGCTGGACATGATTGAAGTAGGTGAATCGAGCGGCGCGCTGGCCCCCATGCTCAACAGCGTTGCCGAATTCTACGAAGACGAAGTGAACGTGAAGCTGTCGGCGATGGTGGCGTTGATCGAGCCCATCATGTTGATTTTCATGGGAATTTTGGTGGCATTTATTTTGATTTCACTATATCTGCCGATCTTCTCTCTCTCGTCGTCGGGTATCACGAGGTAAGGGAGCTATGGCTATCACGGACCAACATTCACACGTAATTGCGGGGATGGCGACGGCGGCGGACGAGCAGGCCGAGCGCGAAGCGACCCGAAAAGTTGCGGAGCGGTATCGCAAGGAATTTATCGATCTGCGCGAACAGCGGATCGATCCGGAATTGTTTCGCGCGATTCCCGCGGACCTGATGTTCCGCTACAACTTCGTGCCGCTGGAAGTGCAGAACAATTTGCTTTCGATCGCGGTGGCTGATCCGAGCCAAGTGCTGTTGAGCGATGAGCTTTCGCTGCTGCTCGGCAAAAAGCTGGTCATCAAGGTGGCGACGCTGCGGCAGATCAGCGATCTGCTGAAGCGCACGGAGCAGTCGCAGCGCGTGCTGGAACAGGCGACGGAAGCGTTCACGCTGCAAATCGGCAAGGACGAGGTCGAGAGCGAAGAGACGATTTCGGGCGACCGGCTGACGCGGGATTCGACGGCGAGCCCGGTCGTTCGATTAGTGGAAACGATCATCTTCACCGCGCTGGAACGGCGCGCGAGCGATATTCACATCGAAGCGCGCGACGCCGAAGTGGCGGTGAAGTACCGCATCGACGGCGTGTTGCAGCATGCCATGCAGCCGATCGCAAAGGAATGGCACTCGACGGTGCTGTCGCGCATCAAGGTGCTCAGCGATCTCGATATCGCCGAGCGGCGCGTGCCGCAAGACGGGCGCTTCCGCGTGAAGTACAAGGGGCGCTTCATCGACCTGCGCGTCTCGATCATGCCGGCGAGCCACGGCGAAGACGCTGTGCTTCGCGTGTTGGATAAGGAGACGCTTTCCGAAAAGTTTCAGAGTTTGAGTCTGGACGTCGTGGGATTTGCGGCCGACGAGATGAAGAAGTTTCGGCGCTACATTCGCGAGCCGTACGGCATGGTGCTGGTGACTGGGCCGACGGGTTCCGGCAAGACGACGACGCTATACGCTGCGATCAACGAAATCAAGAGTGACGAAGACAAGATCATCACGATCGAAGATCCGGTCGAGTATCAACTCCGCGGCATCACGCAGATTCCCGTGAATGAGAAGAAGGGACTGACGTTCGCGCGCGGGTTGCGCTCGATTTTGCGTCACGATCCGGACAAGATCATGGTCGGCGAAATCCGCGACCAGGAAACGGCGCAGATCGCGATTCAGTCGGCGCTGACCGGCCACTTGGTGTTTACGACGGTACACGCGAACAACGTCACCGACGTCATCGGGCGCTTCATCAACATGGGTGTCGAACCTTACAACTTCGTGTCGGCGTTGAACTGCATCATGGCACAGCGGCTCGTGCGCGTCGTTTGCGAGAACTGCAAGCGGCCGCGGCGGTACAATTCGACGGAATTGAAAGAGGCCGGATTGGATCCGGCCGAGTGGGGTAATGTACTGCTTGCGGAAGGCGTCGGATGCCTGGAATGCTCGGGCACCGGGTATCATGGACGAACGGCAATCTGCGAATTGCTCGACTTGACCGACCGGATTCGCGAGATGATCATTGACCGGCGGCCAACCTCGGAAATCAAGCGCGTGGCGCGTGATGAAGGCATGATCACCCTGCGTGACAGCGGCATGGCCAAGATTCGCGCTGGGGTCACGAGCGTGAAAGAAATTAACAAGGTGACATTCGTTGAGCAGTAGCGCGACATTTCGGCAAGGGATCTATCAGAGCGCATTCGCGCGAAAGATCGCGCGGTGGCTCGAGGCGATGCCGCATCCGGCGCTGGCGCTGGAAATTTCGGCGGATCGTGTCGCCGGTGCTCGCTGGACGCGAGCCGGCGGACTCGACAGTTTCGCGATCGAGACATTGCCGAACGGCGCGCTGGTGCCTTCGGCGGTGGAAACCAACATCGTCGATCAGAATGCGGTGAAGGGCGCGGTTGCCGGCGTGATGTCGCGGCTGCGTGCGAAAGATGAAGAAATCGCGCTGCTGGTGCCGGACCCGGTTATTCGCGTCTTCGTGCAGCACTTCGACCAGTTTCCGCGTTCGCCGCAAGAAGCGGAGCCGATGCTGCGCTGGAAGCTGAAAAAGAGCGTGCCATTTGAGGCGGACGAAACCGTCATTTCGTACATGCGGCAGGCGCCACGCGAGGACGGCGTCGATGTCGTTACGGCTTTGGCGCGGTTGCGCATCGTGCGCGAGTACGAAGGGCTTGCTGAAGGACTTGGGCTGTTCCCGGGCGTGATTTTGAGTTCGTCTCTGGCAGCGATTACGCTGCTGGATGATCATCGGCCAACGTTGTTGGCGCGCGTTTCAGGGCCGGCTCTGACGACCGCGATCGTGCGTGAAGGCGTCCTGTGCGGCTATCGCTGCACGGAATTACCGGCGCAAAATATCGATCTGACGCCGCAGATGCTGCTGGAGGAGATTTATCCTGTAGCGGCGTATTATCAGGACACCTGGCGCGAAGGCATTCAGCAAGTGCGAGTCGCCGGCCTTGGACCGCGGCTGAATGAGTTCCTGCGGCCGCTGGAAGACGAGTTCCGGTGCGAAGTGCGCTCGTTGTTGTCCACTGCGATGGCGGAGGGACGCGTGCCCGAGAGCGTGCATGAGTTGGCCGATCGCGAATCAGACGGGTTGGTTGGGTGGATGTTGCACCGCAACTAGCTCGATTGCGCCGGCAGATTTGACTTTTTTGTGATGCGAAACAGGAAGGGAATCGAACGGAATCGATGAAAGTTCGGCTCAATTTATCGACCAAGCCACTCGAGACGCACCGCAAGTTTCTGGCGGGTGCGGGCATCCTGGGTGTCGTCGCGGGACTGTTCTTCATCGGTCTCGGGCTGCATGTTTACGCCGTGCGGCGCGGCGACGAAGTATTCCGCGAACGGGTTGTCGCGGTTCGGTCGGAGATGGTGAACCTCGATCGGCAACGCGCCGAACTGGAACAATTTTTCAGCCGCCCAGAGAACGCGAAGCTGCATGACCGGTCGGCGTTCCTGAACACGCTCATCGACGAGCAGAGCCTGAACTGGACGCAGATGTTCATGGACCTGGAGAAGATTTTGCCCGCGGGCGTGCGCGTCGTCAGCATCGAGCAGAAGCACGACAAGGGGATTGTCGAAGTGAAGCTGACTATCGGCGCGACGAGCGACGAGGCGAAGCTCAAGTTTTTGCACGCGTTAGAGCAATCGCCGTCGTTTTCGCAGCTCCAAGTGCTGAACCAAAAGCAGTCGCAGTCACAGCAAGGCAGCAACGACAAGGTCGATGTTGAGTTGTCTGTAGTGTATTCGAGGACATAACGAAAACTGTGAGACGCGATTTCACAATCGAGCGGCGGCTGATTATCGTCGGGTTGGTCGTGCTTGTTGCGGCCGACATCGGGTTGGCGTTCTATGGCTGGAACCAGTCCGCCGGGCGCCAGCCGCAAGATGAGCTAGTGATCCTGACGCGCAACCGCGATTTGCTGCGTGCCGACATCGCGCGCGCCCAGGATATTCGCAAAAAAATTCCTGCGATCAAGGAAGATTGCGACAAGTTTGAAGAGTCGTTGTATTCATCGAGTAAGGGTTATTCCTCGGTGAGCGCGGAACTGGATTCCATCGCCGCCAAAGCGGGTCTCGTCATCGACAGCACGGGATTTCGTCAGAGCGAGATCAAAGGCCGCGATATGGAGCAGGTCGAGATTGACGCGGTCGTTGATGGCAGTTATTCGCAAGTGGTGCATTTCCTGAACGGCTTGCAGCGGGCGCAAAACGTGTACGCCGTGGAAGCGATGGAAGCCAAGGCCGATGCCGCGCCGGGCTCCGGCGGCAAAGTGCGCGTGCAAATGCACATTAAAACGTATTTCCGGACGACTTGATGAGCGAACGAAACAAAGGCATCGCGCTGGCGGTTCTGGTCCTCGTTGCGGCACTCGTGTGGTATTACGAGCGCAGCGGCGACTCCGTGACCGCGACGTCGTCTGAGTCTGGCGAATTGTCATACAAGCCGCTCGCCGTCGAGAATCCGGCACTGCAACGCGAAAAGCAGAACGCCAGCCAGAAGACGGAATACAAGGGCAACGGGCGCGACCTGTTCAGCGAAATTGCGCCTCCGCCGCCGCAGCAGGTGCAGCAAGCGGCTGCAATTTCTCACGCGCCAGTTGGACCGCAGATTCCGCCTCCGCCGCCTCCACCGACGCTGCCGGGCAACATGAAATTTTTTGGATACGGAACGATTCCGAACGGCACGGCCAAGCGGGCGTTTCTCACCGATGGCGACAACATCTACATCGTCGGCGAGGGCGACACGCTGCTCGGCAAATTTCGCGTGACGAAAATCGGGAATGCGAATCTGGATTTCGAAGAAATTGCTAGTGGCCGGCACGGCTCGACGCAGTTGACCGAGGAACCGGTAACCGCACCCGCATCGTAAGCTCAAGCTCATGATTCGCAAGCACAAGACGGGATCCAGCCGGTGCGTACGTTGCGCCGGAAAGCAGGACGGCTATGCCATCCTGCTGGTCGCGTTCATGACGACCATCGTGTTGCTGGCGGCGATTGTCGCCGTTCCTGCGCTTCGAACCGAGCGCCGCCGCGAAAAAGAGGAAGAGATGATTTGGCGGGGTAAGCAGTATGTCCACGCCATCAAGCTTTACTACCGCAAAAATGGACGATTCCCGACGACCATCGACGATTTGAGCAAGCCAAAGAACGGCTCGCTGCGGTATTTGCGCCAGGAATACAAAGACCCGATGAACAAGGAAGACGGGAAGTGGCGGCTGATCTATGTCGGCCCGTCGGGACAGCTCGTCGGCAGCACGAAGCCGCAGCAAACGATTCAGATGAGCGGCGGCGCGAACGTGGGCACGCCGGCGGGGCAAGCCGGGTTCGGCTCGATGCAGGGGCAAGGGCAGGGCAATTCGGGGAGTTCCTTCAACAACGGTCCGGGCGGCGGGAATTTTAATTCGACCGGCAGCAGTTTTGGGTCGCAAGGTGGATTTGGATCGCAAGGCGGTTTTGGGTCGCAGAGCGGGTTCGGAGCGCAGAATAACAATCAGAACCCGAACGGAAGCAACGGGCAGAACGGGCAGCCGAATTCGAACGGCGCGCCGGGAGCGAATCAGGATCCGAACAATCCATCGGGCGACGGCTCAGGCAATTCGAACCAGGTGAAGGACGTCGATACATCGAGTTTCGTCGGCGGAAACATCATCGGGATCGGCAGCAAGGCCAGCCACAAGTCGGTGATCGTCTACGAAAAGGCGACCAACTATCACCAGTTCGAATTCATATGGGATCCGTCGAAGGACGCGATGGGCATGGGCGGCACCGGCACGGGAGCTGGAACCGGCGCGTTCGGGCAAACGGGGCAGCCGATGAATGGAACGAATCCGAACGGCTCAAGTTTTGGCGGCGGATCAAGTTTCGGCGGTGGCTCGAGTTTCGGTGGCGGATCGAGTTTCGGTCAGTCGAACCAGCCCAATCAAAATCAAAATCCGAATGGCAACACGCCGAATGGCGGGCAGAATCCGAGCGGACAGCCGCCGCCGGATCAGCCGCAGACGCCGAATCAGCCTTGATTCGGATCGATCGCGATCGACCAAATACAAACAATTTTCTGTTTAGCCCAGTGTTATGAACCGGCGGGAGTCGTCGTGGCAGCGACCGTCGTAGTGGCCGGTGCCGAGACAGCGGCTCCCTTTGACGCCACGGTCAGCCCAGCCTTGCGTTTTGCGTAGGCAGTGCGAACTTTTCGAACATACAGCTGCGTTTCCGCGTAGGGCGGGACGCGCCCGAATTGCTGCACGCGAAGCGGCCCGGCGTTGTAGGCGGCGAGCGTGAGCGCGAGGTCGTTCCTGTAGAGGACAAGCAGGCCGCTGAGATAATGCGTACCTGCATCGATGTTTTCCGCGGGATCGAAAATGTTATGGACGCCGAATCGCGCAGCGGTCTTCGGCAGCAATTGCATCAATCCTCGCGCGTTGCGGCGCGAAATCGCTTTGGGATCGAAGTTGGATTCGGCGGCGATGATGCTGGCGATCAGTTCGGCGTCAACGTTGTAGCGTGACGCGGCTGCTTCGATCAGGTCGCGGAACGGACCCTTTGCCACCGCCACGGGCGGCACCGATACGAACACGTCTTCGGGTTCAATCGCCGCCACTTCTTCGGCCGGCATTTCGACGAAGCCGCCTTCCATCTGTAACCGGTACTTGCCGTCGAGCAGTTGGTAGCCGCTGACATGCAGGCGTTGGCCGCTCTGCAAGACGAAATATTCGGCTCGGGCATTCGAGGCGAAAGTCGCGCATGCGAGCGCCATCGTCAGAGCAGCGGTCGCCGCACCAAGCATGCGGTTGCGCAGGTATGGTGTCGATTTCACGCGCACGAGGCCGCCTCGCACAGCGCGAATTTCTCGATCGCGACCGCGACGCCGTTCTCATCGTTGCTGGCCGTTTGATGCCAGCCGAAATTCTTCAATTCCGCCACGCCGTTGCCCATCACGATCGGAATGCCGGCATACGAGAGCATTTCCAAGTCGTTGTGATTGTCGCCGACAGCCATGACTTCGCCGCGATCGTAACCGCGAATCGCCGCCCACTCGGCGAGCGCCGCGCCTTTCGAACATTCGGGATGCAACACGTCGATCATCGCGAAATCGCGGCTCTCGTACACGGTCGTCGCGAGCCGATACTCATCCGAGAACGCCGCTTCGCGAAGGGTTGCCTCGGCTGCGCGCATGGGCTCGACCTTGCCCGATAGCATTACCTGCAACGGATCTTCGGTCAGGCAGCTTTCGAGCGGCTTGGCGCAGGCCGAAGAATTCCTTGTTGCGGTCGTAGTATGCCTGGCGAATCGGATCGTCGGTTTCGAACGACTCGAGCATAAGCTGACCTTCGCGCGAGCGATCGAAAACGACACCGACGCCTTCTCGCCACGGCAGCGTCAGGTGCAAAACTTTGCGAGCGGTTTCAAGCGAGAGCAAATTGCGGACGTGCGTCTTGCCATCCTGGGTGCGCACGAGCGCGCCGTTGCTGACGATCATCGTCAGCGGCGAGTCGAGTTCGCGAGCGATCGGCATGGCGAAATCGTAGCGGCGCCCGGTCACGAGCGCGACCTCGATGCCGCGGCGCGTGGCTTCGGAAACGGCGGCGCGGTTCGCTTCGGGCAGCTTCCAGCGGCTGTCGAGCAGCGTGCCGTCGATATCGAGCGCAATGAGGCGTACAGGCATGGATTGTCGCAGCCTCAATTGTAGCGTGAAACCGGTGCCTTTCTCGGCTGGCCTGAAGGGCAGGGAGGCGAAAGAATAGCCCAAAAAAGCCTGTGCTAAAATTACGTATCATGGCGACTCAACCAACGATGACCCCGACCACAAACGTTTTGGAATTGATCTGCTCAAATTGTCAAAAGCGATTCGACGCGAGCTTTGAGCAGCACGTTTGTCTGTGTGGGCGGCCGTTGATGGCGCGATACGACTTGAAGAAGGCGGCGGAGACGCTGACGCTGAAAAATTTGGAGAGCCGGCCGCGTACGCTGTGGCGGTATTCCGAAGTTTTGCCGAACGGCGAGATCGTTTCGTTGGGCGAAGGCATGACGCCGCTGATTCCGGCCGCAAAGCTCGGCGCTTCCATGGGTCTGAAGAATTTGTATGTGAAGGACGAAGGCCTGAATCCCACAGGCTCGTTCAAGGCGCGCGGCATGACCGCAGCCGTGAGCCGCGCGAAGCAACTCGGCGCAAAAACCCTCGCCGCGCCCACAGCCGGGAATGCGGGAGGGGCTCTTGCGGCTTATGCCGCGGCCGCGGGCCTTGCGGCGGTGATCGTGATGCCGAGCGATACGCCCGTGGCAAACATGATGGAGTGCCAGGCGTTCGGCGCGAAGGTGATCAAGATCGACGGCTTGATTTCGGATTGCGGGAAATACGTCGCCGAAAATAAAGAAAAAGAAGGCTGGTACGACGTCTCGACGCTGAAAGAGCCGTATCGCGTCGAAGGCAAAAAAACGATGGGCTACGAATTGTGGGAACAATTCGGCGGCAAGCTGCCCGATGTGATTTTGTATCCGACCGGCGGCGGCGTTGGCCTGATCGGCATGTGCAAGGCGTTCGACGAGATGCAGGAGATGGGCTGGATTGGCGCCGAGCGTCCGCGAATGGTGGCGGTTCAAGCGGAAGGCTGCGCGCCGATCGTGCGTGCATGGGAAGCGCATCGCGAGAAGGCGGACTTCTTCCCGAACGCGGCGACGATGGCCTCGGGTCTCCGCGTGCCCGGCCCGCTCGGCGATTTGATGATGCTCAAGATGCTTAAGCAGACGAACGGTACGGCGCTGACGGTCAGCGATGCCGAGATGCTTTTGGACGGGAAGCTGCTTGCGTCGCAGGAAGGAATTTTCGCTGCGCCCGAAGGGGCGGCGACGGTCAGCGGCGCGCGTAAACTGGCTGAGTCTGGATGGATCAAGCCGGATGAAAAAGTCGTGCTGTTTAACACCGGCACGGGATATAAGTACGCGGAAGCCTGGCAGCGCGCGTTGCAGAGTTAGCGCGTTGCGCGAGACGAACTGACAGATGACCACGCACCGCATCTACTACGACGATTCTTTCGCGCACGATTTTGAAGCGAAAGTGCTGACGTGCGAGCCGTGCGTTCACGGCACAACGCCCGCGTGGGAGGTCGTGCTCGACGAGACGGCGTTGTATCCGACTTCCGGCGGTCAGCCGTGCGACCACGGCAAGCTTGGTGACGCAAACGTGCTGGATGTCCGCGACGACGGCGACGAAATCATTCACATCGTCGATCGCGAATTGCAGCCGGGCCCTGTTCACGGCTGCGTCGATTGGCCGCGCCGTTTCGATCACATGCAGCAGCACACCGGCCAGCACTTGCTCTCTGCGATGTTTCAAGAGCGCTTCGGCCGCCCAACGGTTTCGTTTCACCTTGGAGCCGAGTTGAGTTCGATCGATATTCGCGGAGCGGAACCTACGCTCGAAATCCTGGAAGGCGCGGAGCGCGCGGCCAACCGCATCATTTTCGAAGATCGCCCTATCAACGTGCGTTACGGCACGCAAGAAGAACTCGCGGAGATGGGCGTGCGCAAGGAAGTGCAACGCACGGGAATTCTTCGCGCGATCGAGATCGAAGGCGCGGACTTGCAGCCCTGCGGCGGAACGCACGTGCGCCGGACAGCGCAAATCGGGACGCTGCTCGTCCGTCGCTGCACAAAGATGCGCCAGGATTGGCGCGTCGAATTCGCATGTGGCGCGCGTTCCGAACGCTTGGCGCGGAATGATTTTCGATTGATCGGGCGGGCGGCTACGAGTCTCGGTTGTGCGCCCGACGATTTGGCGGATGCCGCAGCTCGTGTCGTCGCGGAACGAGACGCCAACTTCAAAGAACTGAAGAGCCTGTTGCAGCGACTCGCCGAATGGGAGGCATCCTCGGCGTTGCAGTCCGCCGCTGTCCTCGCTGGAAGCGGCGCAGGCGCACGGATCGTCGTCCGGTCATTCGACGAAAGCACGCAGGCCGACTTTCTCGGCTTCTTCTCCAGCCAGCTTGCGAAAACGGAAGGCGCGATTGCGCTCGTGGGTCAAAAGGGAAGTGGTCAGCTGATTTTTTCTCAGCACCCTTCCGTGGGCAAGGATATGAACGCACTGCTCAAGCGCACGTTCGAACAATTCGCAGGTAAAGGCGGCGGCAGTCGCGATTTTGCACGCGGGCGTGTCACCGACGGCACGCAAATCGATCAGGCGCTCGAATTTGCGCGTGCAAACCTGCAAGAACAGTCTCAAGCCAGCGCCGGCTGAGCCCATCCGCGTACTACTCCATCAGAAAAATCGAGTGCGCAGTCGCGGCGGGATTGCTTGCAGGTCCAGCAGCGTCAAGAAATCGATTGTTCCGAATTCGCGATCGATCGCCGGCGGCCCGCACACGCGGGCCGAAATATCGAGGTAAGCTCGAAAAAGCCGCGGTGGTTCGGGAAACGCGCGGCGGGAATAGCTTTCGGCGCGGCAGACATACGCTGTCTTGGGTGACGTTCGCAAACCATCCGGCGCCAAATATTTGGTACCCAGTTCCTCGAACAGTGCCAATCCTTCGCCCTCATCCTGCGAGCTGATCGAGCTGCACCCGATCATGTATCGCGCATTGCAAAGCGCTGCGTACGACGCGATCCCTTTCCATAGCATCCCGAGCGCGGTGGTATTTCGATAATCGCTGTGAACGCACGCGCGTCCCAGCTCCAGCATCTCCCCGCGAATGGACTCAAACGGCGCGAAATCGAAAAGCTGCTCGCTGTAGTAGCCAAGATTTCCTTGCGCCCGGTATCCGGTCTGCATCCGATACGTGCCGACCAGCACCCCGCTCGAACTATCGCGCACCATCAAGTGATCGCAGACCCAGTCGAATCGGTCGCAATCCAATCCGGTGCGCTCCGAGGCAGCCAAGCCCTCGCCCAGCTCGCGATTGAAAACCTGATAGCGAAGCCGCTGGCATTCCTCTAAATCGGCAACGTTTTGAGCCAGACTGACTGAGAACGAAGGGCTCGATGTGATCGGTCCGTCGCAATCCTGAACCAGAACCGCAATCGTTGGCATGCGACCAGTGTGTGTGGCTGCGGATTACGCCAAGGTTTCAGCCGAGTGATTTGCGTGTTTCGGTGGCGTAAGCGTATCCGGCGCGCAGGTGCAGGCGTATTTGCGCAGTCGCGATTTCACAGGAGCGCCGGACGCATACTGCGCGCAAAGGCGCCCGAGCCGGCGACTATTGCACGTGGCAAACTGTCGGCAGCCGCGCGTAGTCAACCGACGATGGACCATCGATGGCCCACGCGAAATTCACGTTGCCAGATTTATCGATCGCAATCTGTTGCTCGAAATCCTGATGCGGCGGCCCCGATATATCGACCGGCGCTTCAAACGTGAGCCCACCATCGTTCGAGCGCTGATAGGTGGAATCGACGTGCCCGCTTCCGCCGAAAACAGTTACATTGCCGCAAGCATCGACGGCGAACGTCGGGAGGTCTCCATTGAATGAGACGCCCAGGGGAGTCGCGTTCGTTGTAAACGACGCGCCCGAATTCTGCGAGTTGGCGAAAGTCGTGCCACCAGTCTGCCGTCCACAGCACATAAATTCCACCGTCCGGTCCGGCGATCACTTTGTCCCGCGTCGGGTCCGCTGGCGTCGCGATGTTGATTGGTGTCGAAAAATTTGCGCCTCCATCGGTCGACCGCGTGAAATAGACATTCGTCGAGTCCGCGACCCACGTCACATCGATATTGCCGGTCGAATCCACCGCGGCGGAGGGCTGCGAATTGCACGCGCCTGCGCCACCAGAAATTGTTTTCGCAGGGGTGTACATTGCCGCGTCCGCCGAGCTGCTAAAAGAGATCGAGCAACTGGACGCAGCGATGCTGGTCTCCCAGAAGACATAGACGTGGCCATCTGGACCGACAATCAGTTGCTCTCCCGCCACTCCAGGCACCGCCGCTGCAATCGTGACTGGTGCTGACAGCATCACTCCATCGGTCGTAGTCTCGGCTACTACGTTCGATGAGCTATCGACCCACGTCACGACCAATTTGCCGTCCGGGCGTCCAACAATCTTCGGTTCGTTGAAACAGCGACTACGTGAATTGCAGAGGCGCCGTGAAGCTCGCTCCGTTGTCCGACGAACGGCTGATGTAATAACTGATGTTCATGCCCGACCCATCGACGTCGCGAAACCAGAGCAGATCGATGTTGCCAACTGGGTCGACGACCATGTTCAGTAAGTTATTTTGTGTATTTAAGCGAAAGATCGCTGGGAATCAGACTTGTCGTTCGAAAATGTTGCACCACCATCGGTCGACCGCCGAAAGTGAATTCCATCAAAATTCATCCATGCAAGGTCGATGTTTCCAGACGAATCTGTGGCAATCGCTGGTATGCCGAAGCCGCGCATCGACCGCCACAGGCGTGAAGAACTTAGTCGGGCCGTTACGTCGGCGCCGTCGGCGCTGCCAATGTGACCGCTGCCGCACCGGTCGACGAAGCCTCCGCCACGGCCGCCGCAGTGACCGTCACAGTTCCGGCAGCCGTCGCGCGCGTCGCGGATGTATAGGTCACCGGCGCGCCCGACGCGCTCGTTGTCGGCGAAATCGATCCACACGCCGCGCCCGTGCAATTCGTGCCCGACACCGACCAAGTCACGCCCAGGTTCTGCGCGTCATTCGAAACATTCGCGGTAAATGTCTGCGTCACGCCGCCTGTCGCCAGATTCGCGGTCCCTGGCGTCACCGATACGCTCGGTGGCGAAGGCGGCGCCGGGGCGGCCGCCAAGGTAATCGTAGCTTTTGCGGATTTCGTGCTGTCATCGACCGCCGTCGCAGTCAGCGTCACCGTCGGCGGATTCGGCAGCGTAGCCGGCGCCGTGTAGTTGACCGCAGCGCCCGAGGCCGCCGTCGCTCCGGAAAGCGTGCCGCACGCCGCGCCTGTGCATCCGGCTCCCGACAGCGTCCACGTCGTCCCATCATTCTTCGGATCGTTTGCGACTGTCGCCGTGAAGCTCGCACCCTGGCTCGTTTGCACCATCGCCGTCGTCGGCGTAAGCGCAACCGATACGCTTTTCACGACCGGCGCTGGGCTCGTCGAAGAGCCGCCTCCGCATCCCGAAAATCCTGCTGCCACCATCATCACGCACGCACTGATTGTCGCGACGTTTGTTCGTTCTACGCCACGCCGAAAAAGCATCTACCCTCCAGGAAAGCGATCGGGGACGGGAGCGGCATTCTAGCACGCGGGCATTTCCCGACACTCGTTGGAATGTACGCTCACGAAACAATCGCAGGTTGCGCGGTCAGATTTTGCAGATTGGATGCACGAAGTCGGCTGGCGTTGGCGTCGGAACGTGAAAGAACTCAGCTAGTACTGTGAGTAGCATTCCCATCGCCGGGAATGCTAATTTATTTGGGCGACCAGCGAACACATGAAGCCGCATAATTCGCCGATCGTTGTAAAGATTCTCATCCCAGGAGAAACCACGTGAAGTCCACCGCCCTGCGCATTTTTTCTCTTCTGACGATCGCCTTACTTCTCTCGGCCGGCGCATTCTCGACGCCCGCTCAGGATCGCCTCAGCGACAAAGACGTCGCCAACATGATGAACAATCTCAAAAACGACGCGAAAAACTTTCGCTCCGTCTGGAACCACGCTCTGAGCAAGAGCACCATTCGCAAGACCAGTCGCGAAAAAGATGCGCGCAATCTCGCGTCGCAATTCCAGAACCAGACCGAAGGCATGCTGCGCCAGTTCCAGAGCAACAAAACCGCCGACCAGGCGTTGCCGCTCGTCCAGCAAACCGCCCGCAATATTGAACAGGTGAAGTCGGACGTCGCTCTAGGCCCGGTCGTCGATCAGCAGTGGACTAAAATCCGCACCGAGCTCGATCAGATCGCCCAAGCCTTCAACACCAGGTAGGCCGCCCGGCGCCCGCGAAACTATTTCGCGGCGCGCGATCCGCCCGGCGTCTGCGCCAGAGTGAACGCGTAAAGGGAATCGCCCGCGCCGACGACAACATACTGCCTGCCGTCCATTTCAAACGTAATCGCGCCGTTATTCTGGTTGGCTCCGGTCGTCGTGTGCCACAGCGTTTTTCCCGATGTCGAATCGATCGCCATAAAGTGTCCCGAAGTATCGCCGGTAAATAGCAGTCCGCCTTCCGTCGTCAGCAATCCCGGCCCAGAGCCGCCAATGTCGTGCTTCCACTGAATCGCGCCCGTCTTGTAGTCGATCGCTTCGATCGTGCCTGGATAATTCAGAAAATCGTCGCGCCCAGCAAATCCTTCCGCTTTTCCTTCCGCCGTCAGATAAAACACGCTGTAGCTCTGCGAAGCCACGACATAAAACAATCCAGCTCGCGGGTTGAAGCTGGGCGCGAACCAGTTCGAAGCCCCATTCGAACTCGGCGACACCAGCGTCCCGTTTCGCGTCGGCTCTTTCTCCGGATTCGGAATCGGCTGCCCGTTCGTATTGATTCCTAGCGTCCAGTTCGTCTTGATAAACGGCGCAGTCAACAAGTGCTCGCCGCTCGTCCGATCCAGCAAAAAGAAATATCCGTTGCGGCTCGCCTGCGCGATCAACTTCCGCTGCTTTCCTTTGAACTCGCCATTGAACAAGATCGGCGTCTGCGTCGCATCCCAGTCATGCGTATCGTGCGGCGACACTTGATAGCCCCACGCCATCTTCCCCGTATCCACATGTAGCGCGACGATCGCGCAAGTCCACACGTTGTCGCCTTTTCTCCCCGCACCCGCATGCACCGGATTCGGATTTCCGATCCCCCAATAGATCAGCTTCAACTCGGGATCGTACGTGCCCGTCATCCATGTCATCCCGCCGCCATGAACGCGCGCCTCTTCGTCCGGCCATGTTTCAAAGCCCGGCTCGCCTTTTGCCGGTTCGGTATTCCAGCGCCACTGCAGCTCACCCGTTTGCGCATCGTGTGCTTCCAGATATCCAGGATTGTCCAGCGAATCGCCGCTAACGCCCGTAATCACGTGGTTGTCCACCACCAGCGGCGACATCGTGCAGAAATATTCCAGCTTCACGTCCGCGATCGTCTTGCGCCACTTTTCCGTGCCGTCTTTCGCATTCAGCGCGATCAAGTTGCAATCCGGCGTTTCGAAATAAAGCGTATCGCCCAGCATTGCCACGCCGCGCTGCCCGATGTGCCCGCCTTCATTCGGCGGATATTTGAAGTGCCACATTTCGCGCCCGCTGCGCGCGTCGACGGCCCAGACGTTGTCCGGCATCGTGAAGTACAACACGCCGTTCACTTCCAGCGGCGTCGATTTGATCACCGACCCGAATCCGCCCGGTCCAAATCCCGTCGCGCGATAAATCCACGCCAATGAAAGGGAATCGACGTTCGAAGTGTTGATCTGCTTCAGCGGGCTGTGCCGTTGGCCCGAATAATCTCCGTTGTACGTCGGCCACACATCCGTTCCCGGCTTGGCCAGCGCTTCTGGCGTTAATCCCTGTCCGCGCAACAAGACCGGCGTCAGCAGCAACACAAAAGCAATCGCGCACGCTCTCATGTTTCTCATTTCAATGTCTCCAGGTAAGCCAGCACGTTGTGCATCTCTTCATCGGTATAGAGCGGCAGCAGCGCCTCGTGTTGCGCGCGCGGATCCTGCACTTCCACGGTCGCTTTGTCTCGCGAGAACGACCGATACGCTCCCGACGCGTCGTGCATCGTCACCGTGAACTCATCCAGATGGATCAGCGTCCCTGAAACCTGCTCACCCGACGCCAGCTTCACGGTCACCTTCGACGGCGCCACCGGCGCGCTCGGCCTGCCGAGAAATACATCCAGCACATTCGGCGCTGGATACAACATGCGCCGCTGCAATTCCACAGCATCATATTTCGTCGCGACGTGCGCCAGGTCGCCCGCGGGCTGGTGGCAGTTGCTGCAGTGCCCATCTCCGTTGAAAAACACAGCGCCTTTCGTCGCATCACCGGTGGCGATGTCGCCGATCTGGTACGCAAACCGATTCGTGACCGCTTGCGCCAGCGAGTGTAGAAACGTCGAAATGTCCTCGATCTGTTCGTTCGTAAACGAAGCAAACGCCGGCATCCCTCGTTCCGGCCGCCCGTTTCGAATCACCGGCCCGATCGTATCGCCCTTGTTGTCGTGCAGCACCAGCGGCGATCGCAGCAGATCCGGCCCCGTTTTGCCGTGGGCATCGTTGCCGTGGCAAAACCCGCAGGTCGGCACAAAGATTTTTCGCCCGCGCTCGACCGCTTCCTTATCGAGTTTCGGTCCGCCGATCAGCGCCGCAATCGCGTCAGCCGAGCTCTGTTTCTTCGGCGCGTTTTTCTGCGCATCTGCGGCCGGCTGCTGTTGCTGCTTTTCCGCGCTCGCTGCCTGATCCGCCTGGCCCCGAGAGATCCCAGCCAATAGCAGCAATCCCGCACACACGACAATGAATCGATGTGGCATCCGTCTTCTCCGTGAGCCGACCTCAAACCTTCAAATTGTTGACGTAATCGAAATCGATCTTGATCGCCTCAAGCGCAGGCATCTCCGTAAACGGCGGCTCTTGCTCGACAAACAGCGCCCGAATCTTCGCGTGTTCCGCCGCCGCAAAAATCTTTCGATAGTCGATCGCGCCTCGCCCCAGTTCGGTCGGCACCGGCGCTCCCGGATCTTTGCCCATCAATTCCGTGCGCGGCGTAAACCCTTTCCGAAAATCCTTCACGTGCAGCATCCGGTATCGATCCGGATATTTCGTCAAATACGCCACCGGATCTTGCCCCGCCACCATCGCCCATCCGCAATCCAGCTCCAGCTTCACCAAATCCGGCTGCGTCAGCCGAAGAAATTCGTCGTACCCCGTCACATCGCCATACTTGCGCCATTCGAAATTGTGATTGTGATACGCAAGCTCCAGCCCCGCCTTCTTCACCTGCTCGCCGACTTTGTTGAACTGCTCCGCATTCCATTTCCAATCGTCCAGCGTCAGCCCGCTGATGATCGCGATGAACAATCCAAACTGCCCCATCGCCGGGTCAGCCTTGAATCGCGACGGATCGGCCACCCACGGCACCGTCACCGTCATGAACTCCTGCCCAAACATCTTCGCCTGCTCGATCATCTCCGGCAGCTTGCTCATCAAATCCGGCAGCATGTAATGCCCCGACGGATTCTTCAGCCCCGCATCGTCGAGCATCTTCTTCAACTCGCCCGCGGGCGTTTTCGAAAGCGGCGAAAGCTCAACCGTCTTGTAGCCGGCCGCCGCCACTTTCTTCAACGTTCCCGCCGGGTCGCGATCCATATCGTCCCCGACGGTATAAAGCTGCAATCCGATCGGCAGATTCAGCGGACTCGCATTCATCGATGGGATCTCCAAAAGGGAAGCAGCCACCGTGCAAGCAGCCGCCTTCACAAACGTCCTGCGCGAAGCAAAATGATTCATCTCGGTTTTCCGTCCAGCCGCTCCGCTTCAAGCCCCTGAGCTCGCGAAGCCCGCCATCACGCCACCAAATTGCGCCTACTTGATACCAACAATCCTCGTCCGTTTCACTCAAATTATTCCTGTAGTCGTTCCATTGCCGCCGCGACCCCGCGCTCTTCGAAGAAACAATAGTCGCTCAATTTCTGGAATCACCACGACTCTCTGCGCTATAATTACAGCTCCCAATGAGATGTGGGCGAGTAGCTCAGTTGGGAGAGCGCCTCGTTCGCAACGAGGAGGTCGCCGGTTCGACCCCGGTCTCGTCCACCAACTACCTGGCAATAAATCAGCATCATACCCGCGTGATTTAAGAAACTTGAAAACGCAAGACCGGGGATGTTCCGGTTTTTGTTCCGGTTAGTTTTGCGTTCGTGCGGTCAAGCGTGGCTGCCGCTTCGCGCAAGACATCCAGATTTGCATGTGCATAACAGTCAGTGGTCGATTTCGCTCAATGCCCCATCAAATAACGAATGTTTTCGATCTGAACCCTAGCAGCGCGGAGGCGAGTTCAAAACGAAAGTGATCGTGTCGACAAAATGGCCTTTGGCTATCGTCTTATCTTGTAAAAATAGTTATTGACAAAAATTTAAACACGAGTATCTTCAATGTGGGTGGCCGCAATGGCTCTCGCAGAAGTCTTCCCTGCAGTGCTTTCTCTGAAACAAACGACAGGTTCTAGTATCTCTTCGGTTCACTGTTCCCGCATTCAACCGGTGTATATCACCGTCGTGAATGCACAGCGAAAGTTCGTTGAAGTTTCCCCGTCATTCTGCAAGCTGCTTGGCTATCCGCGAGAAGAATTGGTCGGCAAACTATTCGACGATTTCACCGTTCCTCACACCATCAATATTGTGATCCTGTGGCGACTCTTTGAATGGACCCAACGTATGGTGGGTATCTGGGTGTACGCGAACCGGAGCGGCACCAAGCTGTTCGTCCGCTATGAGGCATTTGCTCGCCCAGACGGTTACTACGAGACGCATATGGAGCTTCTTGGGGCGGGAGCTTAGTAGGGGCTTATTCGCTACGCAATTGGAAGCACTTCATGGCGGCCATGAATCTATAGGCAAAGATTCGGGCCACTCTCTCGTCAAGTTCGGAATCCTCACATTATTTATCACCACTGACCGGTCGCCCTCTGACTTTAGGCTGATGACGTGACTCGCCGTATATACATCCACTGGTAAAGCGAGTAGCGTCGAATCATCTGCCATCTGACGCCTAGCCCCTCCATGGAGGCCACGGCACCTCGTAGATAAAGGTGGCCGAAAATGGCAATGTGGGGTTTGTTCTGTACGAACTGCAAGTCTCTATTTCAATACTCACAGATATCTGATGCTGAATTAATGCAGCTTTTCGCGCCCGAAAAGCCGATGGGCTCGGATGGAACAGAGTGTGCATGTCCGAGCTGTGGACATGTCGCGCTCTATCACCGCCACGATTTGTGTTACCGGCGCGAGTGAGGGCTCTTTAGTCTAACGACTTCGAGCGTCTTCGTTTTCAATCGCCAGATGGTTGCCCCGATTTCGACCAGCTCTCCAGGGACCGTATCGTCGTTTCCGGTTTGCGCCGGTTGTGGTAAGCGAAGCGACAATCAGACCGTAAGCAAGGAGGAGGCCGAGGGCTGGAATCCCTTCTCGTCCACCGAATTCCTGTAACTCAAATCTCCTTTTAGAACATTAAAGCGTGGCGTCGCCGTTCGCTCCCGAGCCGAACCGTCGCGATTTTCGCTCTGCCTTAGACCAAAACGCGCTAAAGTTTGAATCCGAGTTTAGGATTAACTCCGCCATGGCCAACGAAATCGAAAAAGAAGCCGCATCGCGCGCCGCCATCCAATTTGTCAAAGACGGCCAAATCGTCGGCCTCGGCACCGGCTCGACGGCCGCTTACGCCGTTCAATTCATCGGCGACAAGGTGAAAGCCGGCCTAAAAATCCGCGGCATCCCCACTTCAAACAACACCCGCGAAACCGCAATCAAACTCGGCATCCCGCTCACGAATTTCGACGAAGTCCAACACATCGACGTCACCATCGACGGCGCCGACGAGTTCGATCCTAATCTCAACCTCATCAAAGGTGGCGGCGGCGCGCTCCTCTACGAAAAAGTCGTCGCCTCCGCCTCCCAAAAACTCGTTATCGTCGCCGACTCCAGCAAACAAGTCGCGATGCTCGGCAATTTTCCCGTCCCGGTCGAAGTCATCACCTTCGCGCTCCCGCTCGTCCGCCGCGAAATCGAACAGCTCGGCGCCGCCGTCGTTCTCCGCCAAAAAAACGGAAAGCCCTTCGTCACTGACGAAGGCCATCACATTCTCGACTGCCATTTCGGCCGTATTCCCGACCCGCCAACTCTCTCGCGCAAACTCAGCGACATCCCCGGCATCGTCGAGCACGGCCTCTTCATAAATCGCGCCAGCGTCGTCATCGTCGCCCACGGTGACAAAGTCACCGAACTCCACCGCTCCAAATAAAAACGAGCCGGACAGAAATCCCGGCTCGTCGTACCAAATTTCTACAGCCTCAAAAAACGCTCCGCAACCGTCAGTCCACCCGGCTCCAGCTCGCGTCGGGATTGAACGCGCGCATCGCGCCCGCGATCTTCGTCCCAGGTGAACTCTGACAAGACTCCGCGGTCAGCCGATGGCGAACCGAAGTTCGCCACCGGCCACCGCGATTCGGGGTTAAGGGTGTAACTGTCTCGAGTAACCCGATCCCCAGCTGATTCCCATCCAGCTCGATCAGGATCGTGCGGCCGCCATCGATCGGATAGTAGCCATAGCTGTCGGGAGTCGTCGTGTTGATCAGGTCCAGGCCTTCGATTGCAACCTGTCCCAAGCCCGTATCGATCGTACCGATCAGGTTCAGGCTGTTCGTCAGGCTGCCGTTCTGGTTGTAGTCCGTGAACCCGGTCAACGCGGGTCCGCTGATCGCCAACGGTCCTGCCGCCGACCACGGAAGCAGGTCGTTGCTGTTGGGAGTTTGGTCCACATAGAACCCGAACGCTCCAATAGCGTAGTTGCCTGGATTGATCGTCCCGGCGGTCTGCTCGTACGCCGTGCCCGCTGTCACTTCAGACGAATCGAGGCCAAGCTGCACGCCATGTCCGCTGCCGTCGATATAAAACTCGAAGACGAGCGGTGTGCCGGCGCCCTGTATGCCAGGCTGGATGTTGCTGACCACCACTCGACCGTTCGCACTGACGGTCCAGCTTCCGGTGACGTCGTTGCTGACGTTGTTTTGTAGATCGCTGTAGCTGAGGTTGCCCTGAACCGTTCCGTTTGCGTTCAGTTGCAGACCGCCCGCCATGGTGAGGCCGCCTGCGTCTTCTCCGATGGAAGAGAACACGTAGATGGTGCCGCCGACATTCCCCACCGAGAACGTCCCGGTGTTTGCGCCTTGGCCGAACGCCGTGCCGCCCGTCGTTGATCCGGCATTGTCGTTCACGTTCTCGATCATCTGGATCCGGTCCGGTCCGACGATGTAGCCGATCATTCCGAATGGACCCGCTCCCGACGCGCCCGTCGGAGTCAGGCTGATTTCAACGCGGCCGAACGAGTCCGGTGCGCTGATCGATCCCGACGTAAACGTTTGTCCCTGGTTGATGTTGGCGCCGCCGTCGTTGTAGCTGAAGACGCTGTTCGCGGTGTCGAGGTTTGTCGTGCCGTTGAATCGAAGTACGCCGCCAATTCCGAGGGGAGCCGGAGCATTGTTATTGCTGCCGCCGTCGAATCCCGAGATTTGGAACGCATAGCCGCCCGTCGGCGCCGCCTTCCCGCTTTGCGAGTCGAGCGTGCCGGTTGCGGTGGCGAAGTCGTCGAACTCCGTCAGTTGCATGCGCGTCGCGGAAACTTTGGTGCCGCGCAGAGTAAACGTGCCGCTGTCGCCAAAGGTGTTGTCGTTGGTCGCGATGATGATCTCAACGCTGCCCGAGGGCTGCGTCGTGAGGCTGCTGCCAGCCGCCAGAATCGTGTCCTGCACGCCGGCGTTCGCCTGGTCGATGTAGTCGTGTTCGCCTCCTGTGATGGAGCCATTCAGCACCGTGAAGGCGCCTGCGTAATACACCGCGCCGTTCGGATCCAGTCCGGAACCGTCATAGACATACGTACCGTCCGCCAGCGCCGGGCCAACAATCGTAATCGTGGCCGACACCGACTTCGTCGTATCCGATACAGACGTTGCGGTGACCTTCACAGTGTTTCCGGTAGGGATCGCCGCCGGTGCCGTATAAGTCGTCGCCACATTGCTCGCCGTCGTCGTTGGATTCAACGTGCCGCACGCTGCGGTGCCGCATGTCACGGTCCACGTCACCCCGCCGTTCTTGCTGTCGCCGGTCACGACAGCCGTCAATGGGAACGTATTGTTAATCGTCAGTGCTGCCGGAGGCTGCGCCGCGAACGCGACACTGACGCCCGCCGGAGCTGTAATGGTGACACTCGTGGATGCCGTCGCTGTCCCGTCCGTCACGGAAGTCGCCACGATCGTCACCGTGCCGCCTGTCGGCACGTTCGCCGGCGCCGTATACGTCGTCGCCGTGCCGCTGCCCGTTGATGTGGGGCTGAAGCTGCCGCACGTAGACGTGCCGCAGGTGACCGACCAAGTCACTCCGGCGTTCGCGCTGTCACCCGTGACCAACGCCGTGAAAGGCGCCGTCGTTCCCGCTGTAACCGTCGATGGGATCGAGCCAAAGTTCACGCTGATTCCCGCTGGGGGATTCGGACCGTTGCCACCACCACCACCGCACGCGGCCGCTACGAACGCGATCGCCACAATTCCCGACATCAATATTGTTTTGAGGGATTTCACCGCGCACCCCCCGTGAACCCAGTCCCAACCCTCTGCGACTTGTTGCTCGTCGCCGGTACTGGATGAACTGGCATTCCAGCCGCGTTGCGAATCACAACCTGTCGCTCGCCGGCGGTAATTTGTCGCGCGATAAAAACGTTGCTGCCATTCGAACTGCTGCGCATCCAGCCGGAGACCTCGACGTGATCGCCTGCCTTCAGGTTCTTCGCCGCATTGCTCGCGTACGGACCGAGATCGGCGGTTACAGCACCCTTCCCACCTTCGATCACGAGTTGTTTCGACCCGTGCTGCGAGGTCACCTGCTGAATCGTTCCGCTGACCGTCGATTCGGTCTTCGCCGTCGTGCTGGTCGCCGACGCATGCGGTTTCGGTCCGACAACTCGGTTGTCGTTCTGCGCGTAGCTAGAAGCGGGGACGATGCCTGCGAGCAATACCAATCCCAACGTCTGACAAACCAAACGGCTACACCCAAAGCTCTTTTTCCTGTTTTGTTTTCTGTCCATTGTCATAACCACTTTCTTGTTCAGCCCCTCTTAGGTGCTGATCTCCTTCGACCTGGATTGAACTTTCGTTCGCGGTAAGAGAATGCAAAGACGATGCCAAACGGAACTATCTGAAAACAGGCAGGTTGTAGCGCGGTGATTTTTTCGAACCTTCGGTGATTCACGAAATCTCGTGATTCACAACTCCCGAACCCCTTCGAGATGGGGTTGTAGGGGCGTCCCTTCAGGGCGCCCAGCCCAGCCGTAATCAACAGCACCATGTAAGTGGGCAATTAGCGCAACAGGACATCAATGCAGATCGGACGCTTGCACCCGCAGAAAATTTCCCAAGCACGGAATGCCGTTCAGAGAAGCCGTTAAAAAATTCACGCCGTGCCTCACCGCTACCCTTGAAACTTCCTCTTATCAATCTTCAGCGCCCGTATCTTCGAATCCAGCGTCGAACGCCGGTATCCCCAACCGCGCCGCCGCCCCATTGGGCCCCGATACGCGCCCCTTCGCCTGCGCCAGCGCCGCCTCTATACTTTCCTTCTCCTGCGTCGCAATAGTGTCATTCAACGGACGGCTGGGCGGCGCCGCATGCGAGATCCAGCTCTCATCCACCGAAAACTCGTCGCCATCGCAAACGATCACCGACCGCTCCACAACGTTCTGCAATTCGCGAATATTCCCCGGCCACGGATAAGCCTCAAGCAGTGCCAGGCTCTTCCTGTTGATCTTCGTGATCCGCTTGCCCATGCTCGTCGAAAACCGATCGACGAAATATTCCACCAGCAGCGGAATGTCTTCCTTCCGCTCCCGCAGCGGCGGCACATGAATCGGAAACACATTGATTCTGTAGAGCAAATCGCTGCGAAACGTCCCCGCATCCACCGCAGCCTGCAAATCCCGATTCGTCGCCGCAATCACCCGCGTGTCCACGCGAATCGCCTGGCTCCCGCCCACGCGCTCAAATTCGCGCTCCTGTAGGACGCGCAGCAGTGCAATCTGCGTCTCCAGCGGCAGCTCGCCCATCTCATCCAGGAAAATCGTCCCGCCATCCGCTAGTTCGAATCGCCCGATCCGCTTTTGCAGCGCGCCCGTGAACGCACCCTTCTCATGTCCAAACAGCTCCGACGGAATCAGATCCCGTGGAATCGCCGCGCAATTCGTCCCGATAAACGCCCGCGAAGCCCGCGGCGACCTCTTGTGAATCGCACGCGCAATCAACTCCTTGCCCGTGCCCGTCTCCCCAGTGATCAGCACCGTAGACGTCGTCCCGGCCACGCGCGAAACCCGCGTTAGCGCCGCCTGCAACGACGGCGACGCGCCCACGATCTCTTCGAACATCGACGCCTTATCAACTTCTTCGCGCAATACGATCGTCTCTTGCGCCGCGCGCTCTTCCGCCATCTTCTGATCATGGATGTCGGTCCGAATGCCGCACCACCGCATGATCGTTCCGTCCGCATGTCTTAGCGGATACGACTGATACCGGAACCAGCGATACTCGCCGTCATAGCGTCTCATCCGCGCTTCGTGATCAAATGCCTCCTCCCGATTCCGTGCTTCCAACAATCGATTTTTAAATCCCTCGATGTCGTCCGGATGCGTCACCAGCTCCAGAAACTTCAGTGGATTCAGCGGTCGGGGCACCCGGAAATAATCCTTGGCCGCTCTGTTTCCGAACGATGCGCTTCCGTCCGCCTCCCAAATAAACATGTGCATCGGCGCCACATCGATGACTTGGTTCAATTCGTCGGCGTGTCGTTCTGCCACCTCCGCTGCCTGCCGTCGCTCGTCGAACGCACGTGCATTGGTGATCGCCACTGCAACTAACTGTGCAAAAATCTGTAGCCAGGCGGAATCATGCTCGGTCAGCAATCCCCGGCTGAAGATCGCCAGCACGCCCACAATTTCTCCGCCCGAAACCAGCGGATGCCCCGCGAACGACATAATCTTCTCGTTCGCAAGCCAACTCTGCCGGATGATGCCCGGCGTCGAATCCCGCAATCCCTGCTGCAGTATCGGCACGCCATCCGCCGCAATCCGCCCCTCGAGCGCGTTCGACAAAGGGATGCGCTTGTCGGGATGATCCAGCGATTCCCAGTCCTCCGCCGGTGACGAAACCGACGTCCCGGCGCTCGCCGCGAGGTGCAGACACCGCGTTTGGTCGGTGCACACCGGTCGCATGTTGCATTTCGGGCAAATATCACTGGGCTTCAGCAGCCACACGCGCGCCAACGCCACGTCCGGCTGTTCTGACAGCCCGCGCACGATGCTACGTAACACATCTTCTGTCTCGTGTTGACCGCTTATGGTTGCGGCAAGCGCAAGTAAAGGTTCGGCACGCAATGGCAGGGCCCCGGAATCGCGCGCCATAGTAACGCAAATGCTATCTTTTCAGGAAGTCTCTAACAGATGTTTCTGCTTGCACCGTATTCTGCGTCACGAAAAAGCGATCACGTCGCATCGGCGTTCGTCCGCATCCGCGTAATCCACTCCCGCACATACCCCGGACAATTCAACAATCGCACTCCCTGCGCCTCATACATCGCCAGAAACCGCACCGTCTCCTGGTCCGCCAGCCGCACGTCCCGCATATCCACCGCTACCGCCGGCGTCTTCGCCTCGTTCGCGAACGCCTTCTCCAACTCCGCCAGCAGCTCGCCCTGCATCCGGCCGCTGACCTTGAAGACAATGACTCCGCCTTCCACAGCGCGCTCAATCTTCCACATACACCAGCATTCCTCTCTCACTCCACTGCACGACGCCGTTCATCCACGAACCGTCGGCGGTTCAGCCTTCTGGGTGAATGTCGTTACAAAGCCAGCAACCTCCGCGTGTCTCGGCGAACTCTGCGCCTCTGCGTTATTTTTCCGCTCGACCACCCGCGGCGCCCATCATTGCGGCGGAGGACGCCGCGGCCGGAGTCGGCGGGGTGAGCCGCTCCGCTCGTTCGGGCTATCCTCCACCGCGATTCGTTAGAGCCAATCGCACGGCCAAAATAATCGGCCTGTCGCGCCCGGCTCGGCGCCATCCATCAAGCGCCCGCGTTGGGTTGCCCTACACAACTGCAAGCCCGTCGCCATTCACAAATCACTAAAATCAAATGGCTTACGATCTCGCACGATTTTCGACTCCTCGTGATTTCCCGATTTCTCGTGAATTTCCGTGCGCACTCGAACTTCAAACACAAGCCTTTTCAATAAGTTGCAATTGGCACCGGGCTTGCCTTTACAATGCTCGAAATAAAATTTCAAAGGCCCGCGACCCAGGTCAGCTTCACAAAATTCAGTTTCGGTCGCAGGCCCACCCGGAAAGAGACGCAACTCGAAATGTCCACTCCCAGCCTTACTCGCCGTCAAGCTCTCCAGCGCATCGCCCAAGCCGCAGGCGCCGCATCCGTCGCCAGCCTCTTCGCGTCACCCGCGAAATTTTTTCTCGCCGCCGCCGCAAGCCCGCATCAACCCGCGCCCCAAGCCCGCCGCGCCGATCTCCCCACCGGCGAAGAAAACGCCGCCATGTTCCGTCTCGGCCGCGCCTTCCTCGAACAATTCTTTGCCCCCGCTCTCTCCATCTCCATCGTCCGCGACTCCAAATTTGTCTACGAACACGCCTGGGGTACGGCAGACTCCAAGCAGCACGAGCAAGCCTCCAACAGCAGCCTCTTCCGCATCGCCAGCGTCACCAAGCCCATCACTTCCGTCGCGATCTTCACGCTCCTCGAGCAAGGCAAGCTCAACCTCAGCGACAAAGTCTTCGGCCCCAGCGGCATCCTCGGCCTCGACTTCGGCAAAGACTTCCGCCAGTACGTCACCGACGTCACCGTCGATCATCTCCTCACCCACACTTCCGGCGGCTGGCCAAACGACGACACCGATCCCATGTTCAAAAATAATTCCTGGGACCACCAAAAACTCATCACCGAATCGATCGCAACTCTCCCGCTCACCTACCAACCCGGCACTCACTGGGCTTACTCCAATTTCGGCTACTGCATACTCGGCCGCGTCATCGAAAAAATCACCGGCCAGACCTACGAAAATTTCGTCCAGCAATCCGTGCTCGCTCCCTGCGGCATCACCGACATGCGCATCGCCGGCAACAGCTATCGCGACCGTGCGCCCAACGAAGTCGCATACCTCGGCCAGTTCAACGAAAATCCCTACAACATGAACGTCCGCCGCATGGACTCTCACGGCGGCTGGATCGCCACTCCTAACGATCTCGCAAAATTCACCGCGCACCTCGGCGGCACACCAACGATTCCGAGTATCCTCAAGCCCGAATCAATCAAGCTCATGACCACGCCCGCCCCCGCCTATCCGCAAACTTCCGACGCCAAATATGCCCGCGGCTGGATGGTCCGCAACAACGGAGCAGGGAACTGGTGGCACGCCGGCAGCCTCCCCGGCACAACCAGCGTCATGGTCCGCACATCCGACGGCAAATCCTGGGGCGCCCTCACCAACACGCGCACCCAACCCAGCGACACCATCAACACCGCCCTCGACCAATTGGTCTGGGACATGGTTCACCAGGTCCGCTCATGGAATTCTTAATGCCCGTAAAATTTCAAACGATAGAACGAATCACAGGAGAAAAAATGAAGCCCCGATCAACAGATGTTCAAACTCGCAGCGCTAGTCGCACTACTGTTCGCGCTTGCAGGCCGCGCCGCCGCCCAAGAGCCATTGCCCAGCGCCGCCCCCGTCAACGTCGAGGGCAAATGGACCATCTCCGCCAAAAATCCCGAAGGCACCGTTGACACCAAATACGTCGAACTCAAGCAAGACGGCAACACCATCACCGGCCACTTCAAAGGCCCCAATCAATCCGGCGGCCTCCAAGGCACCGTCAACAACCACCACATCTTCTTCCGCACCAAAACCCGCGAGCCCCTCGGCTTCCGCGGCCAAGTCAACGGTGACACCATCGACGGCACCTTCCACACCCGCCGCGGCACCGGCCAATTCCACGCCGTCCGCACCTCCAACTAATCGGCAGTTGGGTGCCGCACCCTCAGCTTTTAGAGGGTGCGGGTTTAGATTCAACCTAGCCCACACCAAAACGACATCCGCGATCGATTCTCCGCGAGTCCGCGTTCATTCCCATCGAACACTTTTCGCGCTAGCATCATCGCTTCTCTCGATAGACGACTATCTCGCCCACAAAAACAAAAAGGGCGCGGACAAAGTCCGCGCCCTTTTCACTTCCTCTTGAATTATCTTGCTACGGCTGATCCGGCGTATTCCCACCCATCCTCTGCGCCACAATCTTCCGCGCATTCTCATACAACGCCCGTGCCTGCGGAATCGACTCCACCGCCTTCTGCACCTGCGGATCCGCTTCCAGATCCACCTTGAACCCTTCCTGTTGTCCGAACACCGACATGAACACTTCCTGCTTGATCTTCCTCTTGATCCAGTCGTTGTTCTCCGCCATCTCCGGCTCGGTGTAGTGCACGTTTTTCTTGTTCAGAAACGCGCGAAAATCGTGCATCACCGTGTCGTCCACCGTGAATTCCTTCGTCACGTTCGGCCGCGTCCCCAGGTAATACCGCGTGAATCCGCCGACGCCCGCCTCGTACGGAAAAAACACATCCGCGCGAACCAGCGCTTCCTGGAATTTCGTCAGCTTCGGCGCCGCAATCACCACGTCCGGCGTAATCCCGCCGCCGCCCGTCACCTGCCGCCCGCTATCCGTCAGCTTCACTTCCGTCGGATGCTCCGGCACGTGCCGCTCGTAGTGATATTCATAGAGCGAGATCGATTTGTAATCGCGCTGAATCAATCTTCCGCTCGGCGTGTAATACCGCGCCGTCGTCAGCGCCAGCCCGGTGTTCTCGCTCAGCGGCGTTACCGTCTGCACCAACCCCTTGCCGAACGTCGTCTCTCCCACAACAATCCCGCGATCGTGATCCTGCACCGCTCCCGACACAATCTCGGTCGCCGACGCCGAATTTCCGTTCACCAGAATCACCAGCGGCACCGTGTTTCCCTGATTCCCGCGAATCGCCACGTACTTCCGCTCGTTCGACGTGCGCCCGTGATGCGACACGATCAGCTGTCCCTTCTCCAGGAACATGTCGCCCACCGCCACCGCTTCATTCAGCAATCCACCCGGATTGCCGCGCATATCCAGAATCAATCCGTCCAGCGACGGCGCATTCAATTTCTTCAGCGATTCCGCAATTTCCCGATCCGTCGTCCCGTTGAATCCCGACAGCCGGATGTACCCGACTCCCGGCTTCAGCATGAACGCAATGTCCACCGAGTGCCGCGGAATCTCGTCGCGCGTCACCGTGAACGTCAGCGGATCGTTATATCCTTCGCGCGAAACCGTGATCTTGACGATCGTGCCCTTGGCGCCCTTCAGCATGTCCGCCACGTCGCTCGTCGTCAGCCCATCCGTCGCCTTATCGTCCACCTTCATGATCACGTCGCCCGGCCGAATTCCCGCGTTGTAAGCGGGCGCGCCGACGTACGGCGACATCACCACCGTGTGATTCTCGCGCGGCGCAACCACCATGCCCACGCCGTAATACTTGCCGCTCTGGTCTTCCCGCAGCAGCGCAAATTGTCGCGCATCAAAGAAATTCGAGTGAGGATCGAGCATCCGCAGCATGCCCGGAATCGCGCCCTGATACACCGCCTTGTCGATATCGACCGGCTCGGCGTAGTTCGCCTGCACCACATCCAGGACCTTCGTGAAGTCCCCGACCGCCGACTGGTAATCGTCGGCAGACGCCGTCGTCGCCCGCACGTTAGGCCCGTAAATCCCGCCCAACACGGCAGATACGACCAGCACCGCCACCACAACAAATAGCCCGCGGCGTTCAGCTTTCATCCGTGACCTCACAGTTTCACGTCAATCCTCAATTATACCACACCCAAATTCCACCCAATTTCGCCTGTTTCCAGCCCCAAAGCCTTTGTAGGGGCGGGGTTCACTCCGCCCGGCCACCGCGTCTTGCCGCCAATCCATGGAGTCTCATCGCGCCACCAACCCAACGCGCCATTCCCCAACGAAGCCCATCCCACTAATCCACCAACCCCATTCATCCGTATTGTTTGACACCATCAAACACCATTCCCTATGATGCCAACAGGCCGCCACTCGGTCACCCGACTACATGCTCAGCATCCCCCACATGATTGTGGTTTTCATCGTAGTCCTGGTCGTCTTCGGCCCTCAAAAACTCCCCGAACTCGCCAAGGGCCTCGGCAAACTCATGGCCGAGTTCCGCAAAGCCTCCACCGACTTTAAATCTGCTTTCGAAAACGAAATGCGCGACCTCGAACGCCAGGCCGCCGAAGTCGAACGCAAAAAGCGCGAACTCCTCGCCAAAGCCAACGCCGCCCTCGACGCTCCCATCACCCTTGCAAGCCCCTCAGGTTCTGAGACGCAGCCCGCTCCCGCTCAGTTAGCCGAATCTTCGTCGGCATCCACCGCCACAGGTGACGCCACCCAAGGTGAACGAGTCACCGAGGCCGACGCCGGCACTCCCATGGAGCCCGTCGTCACTCCCGTCGCCGAAGGCGTCGTCGCCCGCTCCTCCGACGAATCTTCCGTCGAGCCAACAAACCCGACGCCATCCGACACAATCGCATCCGCGCCCGAGGACGCATCCGAATCTACAAAATCTACAAACGGCTCCGCCCCAACCTACAACGCCGCTCAAGCCGAGTCCGACGCCATCACCGAAAAGCCTCATCGCACCGCCGACTCCCCGGCGCCAAACGACCAGAATTCGCAAGACGCCCCTCATGACTACAGACCAGCCTGACGCCATCGTCAAAAAGGACGATCACGAAGAAGGCGGCCAAATGACCTTCTTCGAGCATCTCGTCGAACTCCGCAAGCGCCTCATCAACTCCCTCATCGCCGTCGGCATCGGCGCTTTCATCGGCGTCAGCGTCGCCAAATACGTAATCGACTTCATCACGCGCCCCATGCTTCGTGCGCTCACCCTCGCGCATCTCGAATCCAAACTCGTCTACACCCACCCCGCCGGCGTCTTCAATCTGATGATCACGCTCGGCATCT
This sequence comes from uncultured Acidobacteriota bacterium, assembly GCA_963785605.1. Taxonomy (GTDB): domain Bacteria; phylum Acidobacteriota; class Terriglobia; order Acidiferrales; family UBA7541; genus Acidiferrum. The sequence continues at coordinate 127,094 of CAWAWE010000006.1, forward strand.
ACATCGGCCTCGTGCTCGCCTCGCCCGTCGTGCTCTACCAGATATGGCTGTTCGTCGCGCCCGCTCTCTATAAACACGAACGCAGCGCCGTCACCGGCTTTCTTCTCTCCACCGTTTTTCTTTTCCTCGCCGGCATCGCCTTCGGCTACTACATCACGCTGCCGTACCTCCTCAAATTCCTCGTCTCCTTCCAGAACGTCAGCCTCCCCGGCATCGTCCCCATGATCACCGTGAACGAATATTTCGACCTCACGCTCATGGTCCTGCTCGGTCTTGGTCTCGTCTTCGAACTCCCCGTCCTCGTCTTCTTCCTCACGCTCTTCGGCATCGTCACGCCGCAGTTCCTCTGGAAAAACATTCGCTACGCCGTCGCCATCATCGCCGTCGTCGCCGCCATCATCACTCCCACGCCCGACGCCATGACCATGCTCATCTTCATGGCTCCCATGCTCGGCCTCTACTTCGTCGGTATGGGCGTTTCCTGGATGGTCATCCGCAGCAAAAACAAAAAGCTCGCAGCCGAAGCTGCGGGAGCGACAGGGAACTGACATGCTCGATATGCCCAATACAAATAATTCGCTGCGTCGTGCATCGCGAACATTTCGTTTTCAAACCGCGATCTTCGCAGCTCTCCTCGCGCTCACACTACTCGCCGCCTGCAACTCCAGCGACGCCTCCAAATCCTCAAACTCCGCCCCTGTCGTCAGCGCCGCCGCAAAACCCGCGCAACCCAAGCAGATGCCCGACGAAAACACGCCCGCTCCCGAAGCCGCCGGCGGCTTCGACGGCAAGCGCGCCTTCGCCGACGTCGCTAAGCAAGTCGACTTCGGCCCGCATCCCGCCGGCTCCCAAGCCATCGCGCAAGTTCAGGACTACATCCTCGCGCAACTCTCCAGCGCCGGTTGCACCGCCGACGTCGATCCCTTCACCTCGCAAACTCCCGCCGGCGACATCCCCATGAAAAATATCCTCGTCAAAATTCCCGGCGACCGCCCCGGCATCATCATGCTCGCCACCCATTACGACTCCAAGAAAATCGACAACTTCGTCGGCGCCGACGACGGCGGCTCCAGCACCGCGGTCATGCTCGAAGTCGCCCGCAATCTCTGCGCGCAGCACGGCCGCTATCAAGTCTGGATCGCCTTCTTCGACGGCGAAGAAGCCGTCAATCTCCAATGGAAAGATCCCGACAATCGCTACGGCAGCCGCCAGATGGCCGCCAAGCTCAACATGAGCGGCGACCTCAAAAACATTCGCGCATTCATCCTCGCCGACATCGTCGGCAGCCGCGAACTCCGCCTCAAACGCGATTCCAACTCCGACAAACTCCTCACCGACCTCGTCTGGTCCACCGCAAACCGCCTCGGCTACTCCGGCGTCTTCGTCAACACCCCCACCGCCATCGACGACGACCACCAATCTTTCGGCACCCGCGGCGTAAAAACCGTAGACATCATCGACCTCGAAATCCCCTACTGGCACACCCCCCAAGACACCCTCGACAAAATCAGCAGCAAATCTCTAGCCGTCGTCGGCCACGTCATCCTCGAATCCGTAAAACAACTCCAAACCAAATAACCGCGATCGCCACTGCCTTCGCTCCGAGTCCCGCCTCTGTGACCTCTGCGCACTCTGTGGTGAATTCTCGTGTAGGAGCGCAGCACGCTGCGCCCCATCTCGGCACGATATAGTCGTTATCGAGGGTTTGTGGTGTCGGGCTCGACGTAGGCTCCTACCCCCCATGTTTCTGCATAAGTGCAGATTCTGCTCGACTTGAAATCGATTTGTTTTCATACAGATTTGCAAGTGCGGATTCCAAAGCATTTACGGGCGCACACAGATGCCGTGAGCGCTAAGCCAAATCTTGAATTGTTTTCGATGGATAAAATGAAGCGAAGCGAGCTTTCTACGGGCGGATCATAGCATACATAAAGTGCCCGAAATCGTTCGAACGCAGGTGAACTCGATCAAGTTGTAGCAGGCGTGTGATTTATTTTTCTGAAAATTATTTTCGCGAATCGATTCGAACGGCCACGCCGGTGTTTTTGTCTACAGGGAAGCTAGCTCACGAAAACCGGCGGGGGATCTCCGCGCAACTCTGCGTTCTCCGCGCCTCTGCGTTAGCTTTCACTCTTTTCCCGCGGATGATCCAGGTTGCTGGAGCGAGCGAGTTCTTTTCAGCCCGTTAGCGAGGAGACTTAACTCCGATGTGCAGCGCCACGGTCCCAAACGTCCAAACCTTGTACTCAGCCGCCTCATACCCAACCGCCGTCATCAACCCGGCCAACTCGCTCGGCCGGAAAAATCTCGACACCGAAGCGGGCAAATATGAATACGCCGCCCGATCCCCCGACAAAAACGCCCCAATCCGCGGCAACACATTCCGAAAATACCAGCGATACAAATCGCCAAAGAGACCCGGCGGCGGCTCCGTAAACTCCAGAATCGCAACCGTGCCCCCCGGCCGCAACACACGAAAAATCTCCCGCAACCCATCCTCATAATTCGCCAGGTTGCGAAACCCAAACGCCGTCGTCACCAGATCGAACGACCCATCCGCAAACGGCATCCGCAAAGCATCGGCCTCAAACACAGGCATGGCTTCAGCAGACGCAGCGGAAACACTCTTCGCCCGAGCGCGCACCAACATCGCATGCGAAAAATCCGCGCCAATAATCTGCGCCCGCGTCCCCGGCGCCCTTCGCAGCGAAAACGCCAGATCGCCGGTGCCGCAGCACAGATCGAGCACGCGCGCATCCGTCCGCTGCAAAATCGGACGCACGCGCCGCGCAACGCGCCGCCGCCACACGCGATCCAACTGCATCGACAGCAAATGATTCAGCAGGTCGTACCGTGGCGCGACCCGCGAAAACATGTCGCGCACTTTGAGTCCGGCGTCAGCTTCGGAAGCCGCGCCTTCAAAGCGCGTGCCTTTCGGTGCAACGGCTGGCGAGCCAGTCGGAACAATCGGACCCTTCGGAGATGTCGTCGGCGCCGCCATCGTCTCAGGCATCCGCGCCTGCCGCGAGTAACTCCGGCTTCGCTACAAACTGCGGCGCAAACCGCAACACCTTGCGCACCGCGTCGAGCGGAATGTCATCGTAAGAACCGGCTTTGCCAAGTTTCGGCGACAACACGAATCGTAATTTTCCGTGATGCGTCTTCTTGTCAGATCGCATCGCGTCGATCAATTTGTCCGGCTGAAGATTCGGCCAGGCAGGGAAGGGCCCAATCTGCCGCACCAGCGACACGATGCGCGAAACATATTCCGCGCCGCACACTTTCGTCTCATGTGCCAGCAGCGCCGCCGCCATCATGCCCCACGCGACGGCTTCGCCATGCTGAAAGCGCTGATACTTCGTCGTGCTCTCCAGCGCGTGCGCGAACGTATGCCCGAAATTCAAGATTTCGCGCAGCCCGGATTCTTTTTCGTCTTTGCTGACCACATACGCCTTGATCGCGGCGTTCCGCGGAATCAAATACTCCAGCGCTGCGGCATCGCGCTTCAAAATCTTCGCGATGTTGCGCTCGATGTATCCAAACATCTTCGCGTCCGCAATAATCGCGTGCTTAATCACTTCCGCCAGCCCGCCACGAAATTCGCGATCGGGCAACGACCGCAGCACCGCCGGATCGGTGAGAATCAGCCGCGGCGGAAAAAACGCTCCAACAAGATTTTTTCCGTCGGGCAAATTCACGCCGGTCTTTCCGCCAATCGAGCTATCGACCTGCGACACCAGCGTCGTCGGCACATGCACCAGCGCCACGCCGCGCAAATACGAAGCCGCCGCGAATCCCGCAACGTCGCCAGTCACGCCGCCGCCGATCGCCACGATCAGCGATTTGCGGTCCGCCCCGCCGCGCACCAGGCTTCGGCAAAGCGTCTCGACGTTGCGCATATCCTTGTGCGTCTCGGCATCGCTCATCAAATGAATCGCCGACTTCTTCGCCACGAGATCGCTCGGCACATGCTTCACCACCGCGCGCCACACCTTCGGCGCCGTGATGATATGCACGCTCGAAAAATTTCCCAGCGCGGCAATTTCCTTGCCCGCGTGCTTGAGCGCACCGGTGCCGCAAACAATCGAATATTTCCCAGCGTGAGATCGAACAGGAATCCGTGTCAGTGCCATGAGATTTTAGAAATTTAGCACATACGGAATGCCAACGCTCCGCTCATCGCCCGACAAGCTCATTACAATCGCAACGCCGCGATTTATATGGAGTGTGGCGCTCTCGCGCCGCTTTCACAGGCCCAGTCGAACCAAGACGCCTCTTCACGGCGTGCGCTCCAGACGTGCCGTTTCGTTACTTCATCTTTCCGCACATTGGCTGGCGATGGCGCAAATCGCCGCTGTTTTACATGAGAAAATACGAGTTACATGGAATCCCTGCTTCTCGTCGAAGACAAAAACGAGCTGCGCGCCATGCTCCGCAAGGCGCTCGAGCGCGCGGGCTATACCGTAGACGAAGCGCCCGACGGCGCCGCCGCCATTCAAAAACTGCGCGCGCGCCGCTATCTCACGATTCTCACGGACTTAAAGCTTCCCGGTGCATCCGGTCTCGATGTGCTGCGCGCATCGAAAGCGGTAGACGCAACGATTCCTGTGATCCTGCTTACGGCCTACGGCTCCGTCGAAGAAGCCGTCTCCGCAATGAAAGACGGGGCCTTCGATTTCATTCAAAAGCCGGTCGATCTCGATCACCTGAAATTACTGGTGAAGCGCGCCACGCAGCAGCAAGAGCTGCTTCGCGAAAATCTCCTGCTCCGCGAAGAGTACGCCTCCCGCTACGGCTTCCCTCGCATCGTCGGGGAAGATAACTCGATCCGCGAAGTCAGCAAACAAATACAGCGCGTCGCCGCGACCGACTCCACCGCGTTGCTGCTCGGCGAAAGCGGCACCGGCAAGGAATTATTCGCGCGCGCAGTCCATCACCTGTCGAACCGACGCGAGCAGCCCTTCGTCGCGCTGAATTGCGCCGCGATTCCCGAAGGCCTCGTCGAAAACGAATTGTTCGGCCACGAAAAAGGCGCCTTCACCGGAGCCGGCGCGCGCAAAGTCGGCAAGATGGACATGGCTCACCGCGGCACACTTTTTCTCGACGAAATCGGCGAGCTGCCGCTGGCGATTCAAGCGAAGTTGTTGCGCGTCCTCGAAGAGCGCCGTTTCGAGCGCGTCGGTGGAACACAGTCGATCGACGTCGATGTCCGCATCGTCGTCGCGACCAATCGCGATTTGAAAAAGCACATCGAAGATAAACTCTTCCGCGAAGATTTGTACTTCCGCATCGCCGCCGTCCCGATGACGATTCCGCCACTGCGCGAACGAGGCGCCGACGTTCTGCTTCTCGCGCAACATTTCCTCGAGAAGTTCAGTCGCGAATTCAACAAGCCTGGACTCGAGCTGTCGATTCCTGCGAAAGAACAACTGCTCAGCTATCGCTGGCCGGGCAACGTGCGCGAATTGCAGAACACGCTCGAACGCGCCGTGATTCTCGCCGACGGCGTCATCATCGGCGCGGACGAACTTCAAATCCCTGCATCGAAGCCGGACGCAACCGCGCTGCCGCGTCGGAATGTTGCCCGAAAATTTCAGTTGGGACGGTTCGCTCGAAGACATCAGCAATCGCGCGGTCGCCCACATCGAGCGCGTCGTGCTGGAAGGCGCCCTGCGCGACTCCAAGTGGAACAAGACCCGCGCCGCCGAACGCCTCGGCGTCTCGCCAAAAACGCTGCTCGCCAAACTCCGCGCCGTCGGCCTCGAACAGTAGCCAGTCTCGTCTACGCTTGTGCCAGAAAAGGGAGGCGGTAGCGCCGGCATCTTGCCGGCGGTTTTCGCCCTTGCTTGTTCGCAAAGAAGAGCGACGTGTCGCCGCACTGCAAGTTGATCTTGGCGGCGTTTTTAGCAGCCGTTTGGACACGCAAGCGACGCGAGCTGTGTAGGCGATCCGTAATCGAAAAATTATTTGGTGAAAATTATCTGGTGGAAATTAACGCGCCCAGCCGGAGTCGCCGCCGCTGGCCCGCAGTTGGTCTTCCAGGTCGGAAAGACCCTGCTTCAACTTGGCGATTTCATCTTTCTTCGCCTGAATCTTCGCGTCCTGATCCGTGATGTCTTTGCGCGTGTATTGCTCCGCCAGCGCCTTCTGCGGATCGTTGTAATACTGCGTCTGCAAGCTTCGTGGACTCACGCTGCAAAATGTCGAGTTCCTGTTCGGCCTGGCTGATCTTCGCGCGCTGTTCGGCGAAACGCTTGCGCCATCCCGCTTCGTCGAGTGGCTTATCGCTCTTCGCGTCTGCACCAGCCGCGTCGCCACTCTTTGCTGCATTCGCGTCGGCGGCTTTGCCGTCCTTATTTTCGGTGGAAGACGGAGCTGTCGTTGCGGCTACCGGCGGCGGAGCGGGAGCGACGTCATCATTCGTGAAAACTTTTTTCGGCTTCGCTTCGGCCTTCTTTTGCTCGCGCGCTTTTCGCGCAGCGTCGGCAACCGGATCGCCGCTCTGCTGCGACGGATCCTGATGCTTCGCGGCCACGGCGATTCCCGCCAAGCCGAGCACCGGCAGCGCCAACAAAACGTAAACCCCGTATTTGCGCCAATTTAATGCACCCATCGTGATGTACCTCCCCGGTGGCGAGCTGAACCTTTTACATGCCGCAGGCAAACGACGCAATTGCGGCTCATATGGAAATGACGTCCTTCTTCAATTCTACTGCGTCACTCGCCAGGGCGCGGCGAGCGGGTAGCGTAACGATAAAGACTGCCCCACCGGACGGGTGGTTCCTTGCCTCGATCAAACCGCCGTGCTGCAAAATAATTTTCTGAACGACGGCCAAGCCTAGTCCGGTTCCACGCGCTTTCGTCGTGAAAAACGGATGAAATAAACTCGGCATCGCATCCGCCGAAATTCCCGAGCCGTTGTCCTGCACGGCGATGCGCTGTGACGGCGCGTCACCGTTCTTCACGATTTCTCCGCGAACGACTACTCGTCCGTCGGTCCTGCCTTCGCATGCCTCGGCGCCATTGCGCGCCAGATTCAAAATCACTTGGCGCAGCAAGCCTTCATCGCCAGCTACAATTCCGAAATCGCCTTCGGCGCGAACTGAAACGCCGGCCGCGGCAGCCGAAATTTCATCGAGCGCTCGGTCGATCAATGGTTGCAACTCGACGGGCTCATCCGAGATGTCGAGTGGCCGAGCGAACTTGAGGAATTCGGTCACCACATGTGTGATGTTGCGAGTCTGCTCGAGGATACGTTCGGCGTGATCGGAAATTTCGCCTTCGGCGGATTCCGAACGAATCATTTGCGCGTAGCCGGAAATCGTGGCGAGTGCGTTCTTGAATTCGTGCGCGATGCCCGCGGAAAGTTCGCCGAGTGCAGCGAAATTTTTCTTCAGCTCCATCTGCTCTTGCAATGCCGCGAGCTCTGTCAGATCGCTGAGCAGGCAAATCGCCCCGCTGATTTTTTCGTCGCCGCGTCGCACCGGCGAAATCGTGACGCCGAGGTGGCGCGTTTCTCCGCTTGGAGTTTTGTGATCGACTTGTTCGCGCCGAAAGATTTTTCCTTCCGCCAGGCACTGACCGACCAACTGCGTTAATTCCGAATTTTCTCCAAGCACTTCGCTGTAGCGGCGGTAGCCGAGTGCGCGAACGCCGAGAACCTGTTCGGCGGCTGGGTTCGCGCTGGCGATGATTCCTTGCGCATTCACCATGAGCAGGCCCGCGGGCATGTTGCGCGTGACTTCTTCGCTGAGGCGCTCGGTGTGTTCGGCGCGTTCTTTTTCGACGCGGTGCAAACGCTCGAGCTCTTTTTCCTGTTCGCGCAGTTTGCGAATCACGCCTTGCATCGACGCGGTCATGAACGCCGCGGAATTTTCGACGCGCGGAGACGCATCAGCAGTTGCGCTTTGCGCTTCGCGCGAATTTTTGAACACGCGGCGCACGAGTGCAAAAATCAGCCATGCGACTGCGGCGAGCAACACTGCGAGTCCGATCGCAAGAATGTGCGGGCTTGGCATGGCGCTGCTTTGCGGCGTCGTCGCGCTGCTCTGTTGGAGTGCCACGCTTCTTGGCACAAATGCGAGGAGCACGAGGTTCACATTGCGCTCCCTGGAAAATGCCGCATCACGATCGGGCCGAGATACACGATCAAGAGCGCGGCGACACCAAGAAACGTGCCGAGCGGAAGTTGATACTGGCTGGCGATGGCCCAGCGGAGATCGCGGACGGTGCCGAGTTTGCGGCGGCTGGCGCGTTGGGCGAGCGCGAGCTGCCAGCCGGAGGCGTAGAGCGCGAGAATCACGGCGCCGCCGATGATGCTGCCGAGCAGCGTGCCGAAGAGAATCGTGAAAAATGTGCCGCGCAGGCCGAGAAACGCGCCGACCATGGCCATCATTTTCACGTCGCCCATGCCCATGCCTTCGCGGCCGCGCCAGAGCTTGTAGAGCGCGGCGATGCCCCAGAGCAGCAAGCTGCCGAACAAGGCGCCGAGAGCGGCGTCGATGAGCCCGACCACATATACCGGCGGAACTTTGTGGAACCACGAAACGCTGGCGAAGAAAACGAAGTCCGCGTCGGGCGGAGGAACAAACATGGAGAAAAATAGTCCGAGGACGACGCCGGGCCAGTTCACAAGATCGGGCAAGATGCGGACGCGCAGATCGGTGATCGTGAGCACGACGATCAGGCAAGTGAACGCCAGCCATTTCACGGTGGCGTGGCCGATGCCGTATTCGAGGTAGCAGATGACGAAGAGGCAGCCGGTGGCGAACTCGACCAGCGGATACATCGGGGAAATGGGGAGTCCGCAGGAGCGGCATTTGCCGCGCAGCCAGAGCCAGCCAAAGACGGGAACGTTGTCGTAGGACTTGATCTCGGTTTCGCAGCGCGGGCAGCGTGAGGCTGGAGACACAATGGACAAACCTTCTGGAATCCGCGTGATGCAGACGTTCAGAAAGCTGCCAAATACGATGCCGAAGATGAAAAAGAGGGCGACGACCACAGATTGACTGTGACACAGGCGGAGGGGGTGCTCAACGAGGGCGGGGGCAGTCGTGTCGGATACTTAACAGGTAACGGGTAGGTAGCGCGAGAGCGTCCGGGGAGACTACTAACTTCGCGCTCCCAGGGCTGGCCAGCCATGGGAGCGGTTTCGCCGAGGCGAATCACTGCCGATTCTCGATACCCGGCGCTAAGCACTGGCAATCCTGAGCGGTGTTATTGGAAGAGGCGAGGCGCGAAGTCCTTCAAGTCGCGTCGCCAGGTCTGCCATTCGTGATCGGTGTTGGGAGACTCATAGAAGACGTGCTGGATGTTCGCCTCGCCGAGCGAAGTGTGCAGGCGCTGGAGACCTGTGCGCATGCGCTCGGGTTCCGCAGTGCCAACGCCGAGCCACAACAGATGCACACGCTTCGCGAATGCCGCAGGGTCGGCAAACACGCCGTTATAGTCCTTACTCGCATCCAGCTTCCGATCGCCTAAGACGAGCATTCCGCCTGCACCACTGAAACCACCGATGTAGGAGAAAAGGTCCAGGTGATCGAGAGTAATTTGAAAGGTCTGCATACCACCCATGGAAAGCCCGGCCATCGCGCGGTGATCGCGATCGCTGAGTGTTCTGAAGTTCGAGTCGATGAATGGGATGAGGGCCTTGGTCACGTCATCTTCAAATGTCGCGGCCATATCTTGCATGCCCTTGAGCATTTCGGGCGAGCCGAACGGTTTGCTCATGAAATCGGGAAACGGCTGTCCGGCGCGAGCGGCGTACCCGTAAGCCATGACAACGATCATTGGCTTGCAGTTTCCGGCGGCGAGCAGATTATCCAGTATGAAGTTCGCGCGACCTTGCCGGATCCATCCGGTTTCGTCCTCGCCTGCGCCGTGCTGGAGATAAAGCACGGGGAAACGCGCGGTGGACTGCTCTTCGTACTTCGGGGGCGTATACACGAGGGCGTGCCGCCAGCTTCCCGTGACCTGCGACAAGTACCAAACTTCGCGGACTTGCCCGTGCGGCACATTTTGAGGGGAATAGTAAGTCGAACCAGATTCGGGAACCTCGACAGCGCTTACGGGGCGCCCGCCGCCGAAGTACGCGTGCGTGTTTGGGTCGCTTACGTCGGCGCCGTCGATCTGAATCGTGTAGTAGTGGAAACCGGGAACCAGCGGGGGCGTGGTGACCGACCAGAATCCGTCGGCCTGCTTGGCCATGTCGATTTTTGGGCCGCTCCAAAAGTTGAGCTTCACCGTCGTCGCATTGGGTGCTTTCACGCGGATCTGTACTTTGCCGGCGTCATCGAGCGGATATTCGGCTCGATAAATTTGTCTGTTCTCCTGCGCAGGGCTGGAAAAAGAGCAGAGAAGCAGCAAAGCGAGAATCGGCAGTAGCTTCAAGAGTATTCTCCAAACGAGCCATGGGCATTAGTGGAAGAGCCGCGGGAGAGCTTACAACAAAACCGACGGGCGAGCATTTGTGACATTGCACGGGTTTGCTGCGAAAATAATGAGTAGTGGGATTTGCGGTTCGCTAGCGGGAGTCTTGTGAATGCATTGGTTTGAGCGGCGGATACGGCAGTATGAGCACCGGCGGTGGACGACCGATGACAATCGGCGGGTGATGCCGTTTGATTGGGGGCTGGAGCATATTGGCGGGGATCCGCAGGCGGCGGATCCGGCTGGGTTTGTGCGGGAGTATTCGCGGTGGGCGATCGAGCATAGCCGGGAGTGGTATGCGTGCACGCCTGCGCCGGATTATGCGCTGGATGCGGAAGGGGTGCTGACGTTTACGAGCTCGATCGAGTCGGCGTGGGCTGAGAACAATACGGTGCATGCGCAGTTTTTTCCGGCGGGGCAGAAGGGGACGGCGCGGGACTGGGCGGGACTCGGGGCGGCTGGCCCGGCGGCGAAGAACGGCTCGCGAAATGGAGATTCAAACGGAAATGGAAACGGGTCGTCGAACGGAACGAAACCGCGGCCGGCGGTGGTGTTGCTGCCGAATTGGAATGCGAAGTGGCATGGGCAGCGCGGGCTTTGCGAGTGGCTGCAACGGATTGGCGTGAGCGTGCTGCGGCTCAGCCTGCCGTATCACGACCGGCGGATGGCGAAGGGGCATGAGCGCGCGGATCAGCTTGTAGGGCCGAACATTGGGCTGACGCTGCAAGCGAACCGGCAGGCGGTGCAGGATACGCGGCGGTGTTTGCGCTGGCTGGAGCAGCAGGGATTTAATCGGCTGGGAATTTTGGGGACGAGCATCGGGTCGTCGGTGGGGTACATCACGCTGGTGCATGACGATGCGTTGCGGGCGGGCGGATTTTTTCATGTGTCCACGCATTTTGCGGATGTGGTGAGCCGGGGGATGACGACGACGCATGTGTGGGAAGGGCTGCGTGGGCGCGTGACGGTGGATGAGTTGCGCGAGTTTTGGGCGCCGGTGAGTCCGATGCCGTATGTGGAGCGCGGGATGGGGAAGGGGAAGAATGCGTTCATGGTGTATGGGAAATACGATCCGACGTTTTTGCCGGAGTTGACGGAGCAGATGTTGGCGGCGCTACGGAAGAATGATGCGGCGCCGAGGACGCTGGAGCTGCATTGCGGGCATTATTCGCTGGAGCTGGCGCCGTTTAGTCATGTGGCGGGGTATCGGATGCTGACGTATTTGAGGTCGACGTTGCTGGCGCGGTGAGTGCGGTGAGTAGTGACTGGTGACGGGCAAAACCGATGCCGCCAACCGACCAGATGCTTGAGCAATAGGTTCTGGCAAAGGTCCATGAAATGCACCGAAGAGACGCGTGAGCTTAATCCCGCCATGGCGAAGAAATCCAAGAAGACTGCGAGACTGAACATTAGGAATGCCGAAGCTTCCAGATTGGCCCGGAAGCTGGCCAAGTTAACCGGAGAGAGTATTACGGTCGCGGTGACCACTGCGTTGGTAGAGAGATTGGAACGCGTCCGTGAGAGCAAGACTAGGTTTGCAACGCTCTCAGAAATTGCTAGGAAGGGCCGGAAGATGTTCAAAGGCCCGTATATCGATCACGCTGAGTTGCTCTATGACGAAAACGGTATTCCGAAGTAAGCACTGAATTCTAGCGAATTCCCGAAAAAACTAATTGAGGCCGGATTGGGTGACTTTGACGGCGCAGCCTACGCCGGCTGGTGCGCGTCCGCATTTGACGGCGGCGGTGCTGTTGCCTTGATTGGAGAAGTAGAGGCTGGAGGCTTGCGCGGACGTGGAGTTGTTGTCGATGATGATGCCGCTAGCGCCCATGATCTCGGGGATGGAGGAGCCGATGGTGAGCGTCGCGGGAGTATTGGTGATGTTGACGGACATGACGCAACCGACTCCGGCCGTAGTGCAAGTTGTGGCTACGCCGTCGACGGCTACGCCGAAGAAGAGTTGATCCTGACTGGCAGCTGGGGCGTTGGCGTTGAAAAATTCAGTGAGTGGGCCGCAATCGACGGCTGCGGCTGCAGACGCGACTTGCAGCGTTGGAGTGGCGTCTACGGTCGTGTTCATTGTGCCGGTCTGCATTCGGGAAAGTGGTGGCGGTGTTGTTGAAGCCAACCCGCATAAGCGTCGGTAGGCCAGCGGCCGACGCGCCGCAAATGTACAAGCGTCCAGTATTGCCGATGCCAGAAAGATAGGTGTTATCGAAAGCCCCTGCATGCATGTGGCGCTGGATGGCTTTTGAACCGGTAAGAGTCGCGACTTTCGAGCTGAGTGCCGTGTCAGACTGAACGGCTGCGGTGTTGGTGTCGTCGTAGTTTCCATAAAAGACAAAAACTTTTTGCGTTGAGGAATCGACGATCGGCGCGTCGATGAGCGAGTGTGTGGAGACAGGATTCACTGTTGTCGAGCCGATGCAGGGTGGAGTGCCGCTCCCACAGGTGCCAACCGTGCTGAAGGTTTCGCGAACGTAGCTGAGCACGCCGTTGAGATCGTCTACGAAGATGTTGCCGGAGGCCCCGTCGAGGATTGGCGAATTCAACTGAGCGGTGCCGTCGATTGTGAATGGCCAGGGGCTCGTAGTGGCTTCGCTGGGTGTGGCGCCGGTGATACCGAAGACGTTGATGAATTTGTGTAGTGCGCTGACGTTATCGCCGACATAGAGGGCGTCGTGCGTGTAGTCGTAGAAGGGCGACGAGCCGGTGTCGGCGCTGGCGTTTGCGAGCGTGATTGAAATCATGCAAGCGCCGGTCGCGGGGCAGGACGTCCATGCGGTTGTGGTGCTTGGATTGAGGGCGGTGTTGATCGCGCCGCCGTCACCAGCTTTCCACTTCAAGAGATGGAGAACCGCGCCGGCGCCGCCGTTGTTTTCGATGAAGGCGACTTTGGTGCCGTCGGCAGAGAGGATCGGTGAGGTGGCGATGGTGCCGGTGGTTTTGCCGCCAGTGGCGTTGAGATTTGTGTTGTAGGACCAGTAGACCGCAGGTCGGTGGCGGCTGTTGCAAAACCCGGATCCGGCGGAATTGCGAATAGAGTTTGTTATAGGCAACGATGCTGGCCTGGCCGCGCTCGCGCCGGCGAGGTTCGTCGGGAAGACGACGAAGTCGTTGGTGCAGTCGGGCGCGGCGGAGACGTTAAAGTGAATTTTGCGGGATAGACCGGGAACCACGTTGTTCCGTTGACGGGGACGCCGGTTGAGCCGTCTGACGCCGAGCGAGGTGCCCCAGTCGCGTTCCATTGGGATTTCGCGCATGTGGGGGTGCCAGCCCGGGGGGGTGGGGCCGTGGAGGCGGAAGGGGTTGCGGGCCCAGTCGGGGCTGGGGCGATCGTCGTCGAAGCGGTCTTCGCGGCGGGACTCGGCGATTTCGCGGGAGTCGAAGGATTCGCGCGAATCGACTGATTCGCGAGTGGCGATCGCGTCGCGTGCGCCGAATGCTTCGCGCGGGTTGGTTCATTTCGCCGCGGCGGATTTTTTGTTGCCAGTAGCGCGGGTCTTGTTGTGCTTTCCAGGCGGAAACCCAGGTGGATGGTTGCGAGTAGATGAGGTGGTGGTGCGTCCAGTCCTGGACGGAGGAGATGTGAGGGCGGGGGAGTTGGGCGGCGCCGACGAGGATGAAGACCGCGGCGATGAGGACGACCGCAGGGAATAGAGAGCGGAGACGATTGCGGCTCGGCGTAGAGCTGGGGCGGTTCACGGTTGACTCTCTCCTGTTACGTACGACTTCGGGCCCGCCTGGAAGGTGCGGCTCCGCGCAGAGTGGTGCATGGGTGGAGTCGCGAATGCGATGCGATTGAGAATTGAGATGAGTTTAGCGGAAGGGGGAAAGGTGGAAGGGAAGTTGTGGGAAGGGTTTTGTTAAAGCGTCACTATGCGTTGCGGAAGCTGCGGCGACGGGCAGAACTGCAAAAGAGAATTCACCACAGAGGACGCGGAGTTCACAGAGGTCGAGTGGGAAACCACCCACCCGGAGGGAACGATTCTGCCGACTCAACAAGAAAGCAGATCCCTCGCTACGCTCGGGATGACACTGTTTTTTGATTGAGCGCGCTGCTGGCGGACACGGCGTCACTTCATGCGTGTTAGTGGAGGATGGCGGAGAAGGTGGCGTCGGCGATTTTGGCGGTGACGGATTCGATGTCGGGGGACAGGGGGCGGTCTTCGGTGACTTTGGGGGAGACGGCGCGGACTGCGGCGATGGCTTTTTTGGCGAGCGTGCCGGTTTGCAGAGGGGCGAGGAGTTCGATGCCTTGGGCGCCGCAGAGGAGTTCGATGGCGATGGTGTGGCGGAGATTTTGCAGCATGCGAGCGAGGCGGCGGGCGCCGCTCATGCCCATGGAGACGTAGTCTTCCTGATTGCCGGAAGTGGAAATCGAATCGACGGAATGCGGCGTGGCGAGCGCTTTGTTTTCGCTGGTGAGCGCGGCGGCGGTGACCTGCGCGATCATGAAGCCGGAGTTGAGGCCGGGCTCGGGCGTGAGGAATGCGGGGAGCATGCTGGTGAGCGGGTTGGTCATTTGCTCGATGCGGCGTTCGGAGATGCCGCCGAGTGTGGCGATGGCGATGGCGACTTGATCGGCGGCCATGGCGAGCGGCTGGCCGTGGAAATTGCCGCCGCTGATGATGTCACCGGCGGCTGCGTTTTTTTCGTCGCCGCTTTTGCCGCTGCCGGCGCGGGCGAAGACGAGGGGATTGTCGGTGGCGCTGTTGAGTTCGACGGCGGCCATTTCGCGGGCTTGCGCGAGGGAGTCGCGGACGGCGCCGTGAACTTGCGGCGTGCAACGGAGGCTGTAGGCGTCTTGCACACGCGGATCTTTGATGGAGTCGCGATGCGATTCGCGAATCTGGCTGCCTTCGTTGAGATGGGCGAGATTGCGCGCGGTCATGGAGGCGCCGGCGTAGGCGCGGGCGTGCATGATGCGCGAATCGAATGCGCCGGGGCTGCCGCGGAGCGCGTCGAGCGAGAGGGCGGCGGCGACGTCTGCGGTGTCGGTGGCGATGTCGGCGTCGCGAAGAGAGAGGCTGAGAAGAGCGAGCATTCCCTGTGTTCCGTTCAGCAGTGAAAGACCTTCTTTGGCTTCGAGCGCGACGGGTTTGATGTTGGCTTGGCGCATGGCGTCGGCGCCGGAGATGATTTCGCCGCTGCCGCTGGCTTCGCCGACGCGGGCGTGGCCTTCGCCGATGACGACTTGCGCGAGATGCGCGAGAGGGGCGAGGTCGCCGGACGCGCCGACGGAACCTTGCGACGGAATGACTGGATGAACTTTGGCGTTGAGCATGGCGCAGAGAACTTCGACGGTTTCGGGGCGGATGCCGCTGAGTCCTTTGGCGAGCGCGTTGGCGCGGAGGAGCATCATCGCGCGTGTTTCGGCTTCGCTGAGGGGAGCGCCGACTCCGCAGGCGTGCGAGCGGACGAGATTGACCTGGAGCTGGCGGACTTGCTCGGTGGAGATGCGGACGGAAGCGAGCTTGCCGAAGCCGGTGTTGATGCCGTAGGCGGTTTCGCCGCTCCCGACGACGCGCTCGACGATGGCGCGCGAGGCTTTCATGCGCTCGATGGCGTCGGGCGCGAGCGAGACTTTGGCGCCGTGGAGCGCGACGTCGTAGAGCTGCGCGAAGGTGAGGTCGTTGCCGGTGAGTTGGATGGATGGTGGCGCGGTCATTCAGGACTCCGGTCTGGATTTGGAACGTTCAGGTGAACCAGAACGTCGCGATATTTCGGGGGCAGCGATTTGGGGCGGCCGTTGCGGCCGCACACGACGTGCGTTGTGTAGCCGGTGGCGAGGAGCGCACTGTCCTCGTCGAGGAAAATCTCATACGAAAATTTCACGATGCGATTGCGCCATTCGGCGATGCGCGTGCGGACGCGCAGGACCTGATCGTAGCGCGCTGGTTTCTCGTAACGGCAATGCGCCTCGGCGACGACGATGAAGCAGTCGTCATCGGTCTCCATCACTTTATAGTCGAATCCCGTGGCGCGCATGAGTTCCACGCGGCCGACTTCAAACCAGATTAGATAATTGGAGTGGTAGACGACGCCCATTTGATCGGTTTCGGCGTAGCGCACCCGTAGCGTTGTGTCGTGATATTCGATGGGCTGCATGTGTGGATTAGTCTTCCGGTTTACTTTGCCAGACTGGTTTGCGTTTTTCCAGGAATGAGGAGACGCCTTCCTTGAAGTCGGCGGTGCAGCGGATGCGTGCGTTTTCCATGATGGCGCGTTCGAGGTCGTGGTCGATGGCGGCAGCAAGCGGCGGAGGTGAGGAGATGCTTGCTGCGCGTGAGGCTGTTGGGGCTGGCGGCGATGAGTTCGGCGGCGAGTTCGTGGGCGCGCTGGATGAGATTGTCGGCGGGGACGACTTCGGTGATGAGGCCGAAGTCCATGGCGACTTTTGCGTCGATGATGCGACCGGTGAGGAGAAGATCGCGCGAGCGTTTTTCGCCGATCTGGCGCGTCAGAAAGACGGAGACGATCGCGGGGAGGAAGCCGATTTTGACTTCGGTGTAGCCGAATTTAGCTTCGGGGGCGGCGAGGGTGAAATCGCAAAGCGTGGCGATGCCGCAGCCGCCGGCGTAGGCTGCGCCGTTGACGGCGGCGATCATCGGGCGAGGGAAGGCCCAGATGCGGCGGAGAAGTTTTGCGATGCGGCGGGAGTCTTCCTGATTTTCGGCGGCGGTTTGCGTCGCGAGCGCGGCGAGTTTGTCGAGATCCATGCCGGCGCAGAAGGCTTTGCCGGCGCCGGTGATGATGACGACGCGGGTCGAGTGATTTTTTTCGATGGCGTCGAGGGCGGATTGGATGTCGGCCATCATCTCTTGCGAGATGGCGTTGCGCTTGTCGGGGCGATTGAGCGTGATGGTGGCGATGGAGTCTTTACATTCGAGAAGAAGTGTCGAGTACATGCGAACCTCTGTTTTAGTTCACGAGCGGCGCGTGGGCGTATGTCGCGCGGATTTCGTTGGTCATCGCGAGGATTTTGTTGAGGCGAGCGGGATCGATGCCGGGATCGGCGCCCGCTTTTTGCAACGCGGCGATGACCTGCTCCGTCGCGATGTTGCCCACTAAATTGTCTCCCGCGAAGGGGCAGCCGCCAAGTCCGGTGAGTGCGCTGTCGAAACGGCGGCAGCCGGCTTCGTAGGCGGCGAGGATTTTTTCTTCGGCGTTTTCGGGGCGGCTGTGGAGATGGACGCCGAGTTCGATGCCGGCGACGTGATCTTTGACGTCGCGGAAAAGATCGCCGACGAGTTTGGGATCGGCGTTGCCGACGGTGTCGGCGAGAGAGACGGTGCGAACGCGAATGTCTTTGAGCCACTCGAGGGCTTCGTGGACGATTTCGGCGCCCCAGGGTTCCTCGTAGGGATTGCCGAAGGCCATGGAGATGTAGATGACGAGGTCGCGGTTTGCGGCGGCGGTGTCTTTTTTGAGCTTTTCGACGAGGCGGCGGGATTCGTCGCGGCTCATGTTGGCGTTGGCGCGGCGGAAGTAAGCGGAGATGGAGTAGGGGTAGCCGATGGTGGTGACGCCGGGAGTGGCGAGGGCGCGCTCGAGGCCTTTTTCGTTGACGACGATGCCTATGATTTCGGGGCGGTCAGCACCGGTCGAAAGAGAATCATTCAGCTTTGCCATCACGTCTTCGCTGTCGGCCATTTGCTTCACGTGTTTTGGCGAGACGAAGCTGACCGCGTCGATGTGTTTGAATCCGGCGCCGACGAGTTCCTTCAAATATTCAGCCTTGAGTTCTGTGGGAATGAAATCTGGCAAGCCTTGCCAGGCGTCGCGCGGGCACTCAATAAGTTTTACGGTCTCGCTCAAGTTTGCAGAACTCCAGTTTTGAATTCGGGGATGATCGGGTTCAACGACGCGGCTTCGAGGGCGGCGATTAGGGCGTCCCGGGTGTGGGCGGGGTCGATGATGGCGTCTACCCAGAGGCGGGCGGCGGCGTAGCGCGGGTCGGATTGTTTGTCGTAGGTGGCTTTTGTCGAGGCGAGGAGTTCTTGTTTTGCCTTTTCGTCGACTTTTTTGCCTTCGCGCTCGAGTTGCTTGAGCTTGATTTCGGCGAGCGTGCCTGCGGCGGCGTCGCCGCCCATCACGGCGTAGCGCGCCGTGGGCCACGCGAAGATGAAGCGCGGGTCGTAGGCTTTGCCGCACATGGCGTAATGTCCGGCGCCGAAGCTGCCGCCGCAGATCACGGTGATTTTTGGCACCACACTGTTGGACACCGCGTTGACCATTTTTGCGCCGGCGCGGATGATGCCGCTCCACTCGGCGTCCTTGCCGACCATGAAGCCGTTGACGTCGTGCAGGAAAATCAGCGGGATGCGATTTTGATTGCAGTCGAGGATGAAGCGCGCGGCTTTTTCCGCGGACTCGGTGTAGATGACGCCGCCAAACTCGATGCGCTTTTGATCGGATCCGCGTGCGAGCGTGTGCACGTGTTTCTTCTGGTTGGCGACGATGCCGACGGCCCACCCACCGATGCGCGCGTAGCCGCAGAGGACGGTTTCGCCGTATTCGGGGCGATATTCCTCGAATTCGCTGGCGTCTACGATGCGCGCGATGATTTCGCGCATGTCGTATTGCTTGCCGGGATCGTTGGAGAAGATGCCGTACATTTCGGCGGCCGGATAAAGCGGCTCGCGCGACGCAACGTGGCTGAAGGGCGACGGATTTGACGCACCCATTTTGTCTACGAGCGCGCGGATGCGGCCGATGCAGGCGTCGTCGTCGGGCTCGCGGAAATCGACGGTGCCGCTGATCTGCGAATGCATTTGCGCGCCGCCGAGTTCTTCGGCGGAATACTTTTGGCCGATCGCGGCTTGCACCAGCGCGGGACCAGCGAGGAAGAGGCCGGAGCCTTCGGTCATCAGGATGTGATCGCACATCACGGGAAGATACGCGCCTCCGGCGACGCACATGCCCATGATGGCGGTGAGTTGCGGGATGCCCTGCGCGCTCATCACGGCGTTGTTGCGGAAGACGCGGCCGAAATCGTCGGTGTCGGGGAAGACGTCTTCCTGGAGCGGAAGAAAAACGCCGGCGGAATCGACGAGATAAATTGTCGGGATGTGATTATCGATGGCGATGTTTTGCGCGCGGATGACTTTTTTCGCGGTCATCGGGAAAAAGGCGCCGGCTTTCACGGTGGCGTCGTTGGCGATGAGCATGAACATGCGGCCGCAGACTCGAGCGAGGCCAGTGACGGTGCCTGCTGCGGGGGCGCCGCCCCATTCTTCGTACATTTCGAAGGCGGCGTAGGCGCTCAGTTCGAAGAAATGCGAGCCGGGATCAATGAGCTTGGCGATGCGTTCGCGAGCGGTGAGGCGGCCTTTTTTGTGCTGCGATTCGATCGCTTTGGCGCCGCCGCCCTGGGCGATCTGCGTTTCTTCATTTTTAATTTGAGTGACGAGATCAACGACTTTGCGGCTGTTTTTGGCGAAGTCGGGAGACTTGGTGTTGACGGTGGTTTTCAGGACGGACGCAGGCACTCGCAATCCCTCGCGGCGAAATGGCGGATATTGCCGATCCCGGTGAGGCGGATCGACCTGTGATGGTTGCAGGCAATTCAGTATACGGGCTTCGCGGAGGGAGTGCGAGCGCGGGTGAGCTTAGAGCGGACAATTTGCAACGGGTTACGACGTTGCGACGCGACGGGCTCAAGCGGCGGACGAGACTTCTTTTGCGGCGCGCTGGCCGGAAAGGATCGCGCCTTCCATGGTGCTGACGAGCGACGAGGTGTGTTCGCCGGCGAAGTGCAGCCGGCCGTGAGGCTGGGCCACGAGAGGATAGTCGGCGAGCATTTCGCCCGGTGCGTGCCAGCACCATCCGCCGCCGGAATAGGGGTCGGAGTCGTCCCATGCGAAAGAAACGCCCTTTTCGTAATTTTTCTCGAGGCCGGGGTGAACTTTAACGATGTCGCGGGCGGCGAAGCGGAGGCGATCGTCTTCGCTCAGCGACTTCGCGTAAACGGCGCGTCCTCCGTACATTTGGGCTTCGAGGATGCCGCGCGTGCCGGGCTGGGTCGAAGTGTGATCGACGACATCGCCGATCGGGAGATCGGTTTTTGCGCTGCCGTTTTCTTTGCGCTCGGTCCAGAAGCGAGTTGTTGTTTGCAGGTAGACGCGCGTGACCGGGGCGTAGCGCATTTTCTGGATGATGGCGCGCTTGGCGTCGGGGATCGATGCGGCAATTTCGATGTTGCGCAAGGCTGCGAACGGGGTGGTGATGATGACTCGATCGGCGTCGAGCTGTTGCTGCGCGGTTTGAGATTTTTCGGTTGCGTTGCCGGAAATAGTGACGGTCACGCGCTCGCCGGTGTCCTGGATTTTTGTAACTGCTGAGTTATAGCGGATGTGATCGCCGAGGCGGGAGGCGAATGCTTTCGGAAATTGGTCGTTGCCGCCGCGGAAGGTCATGTATTTGGAGTCCGAGTCGCTGAACCATTCGGCAGAGAGCGTCTCGAGAGCGGAGACTTTGTCGTAGTCGGGGCCGTAGAGGCTTAGTTTTAGAAGTTCGATGCCTTCTTGAGAGACGCCGCGGGTCAGCAAGAATTGTTCGAGTGTCAGGCGATCGTAGGGCGCGAGTGAGGCGTCGGGCCAAGATGGATCGAGCGGATTGCCGATTTCTTTGCGAAGGGGCGCGAGGTATTTGTCGTCGAGTCCGGCGCGGCCGAGGTTCTTTTCTTCAATCGTGAGCTTGAAGGGCCACTCGGGTTCGACGCCGCGCTGAATCAAGAGGCGTTTGCCACGGGCGAAGACGACTTCGTTTTGTAGGATGGGAAGTTGGACGGTGGGAATTTCGAATTGCGCGGCGTAATGGAGCAGTTGCGTGTAGGAGTGATTGAAGTCCATAGCGCCGGCTTCGGCGTAGAGGTTGTCGTCGAATTTGTCGCGGAGGGTGTGGACCCGGCCGCCGGGGCGTGGGCGGGCTTCGAGGACGATGACGTCGTGGCCGGCCTGCTGGAGTTCGTAGGCTGCTGTGAGTCCGGCGAGGCCGGCGCCGACGACTACGATCTTTTTCGGCGAGGTGGCACGGGGGAGCGAGAATCTTTCGGGCTTGAACGAAGCGGCGATGACGCGCGGTGTCGCAAGAATGGCGGCGGACGCGAGCGAGCGGTGCAGAAATCGGCGGCGGCTGAGAGTGTTGGTCACGTGTCTTCCTGCGCGGGCAGACGAATATATCCTAAGCGCGCCGGAGGGTGAAGCGTGAGCTGGGCAGGCGCGAAGTCGATTGCCAAGTCGATACAAAGACGCGTGGACGCGAGGGTTTGGTTACGGTAGACTGCGTTCCAGCGGTGCGGTCTGGCCGCAATTCTTTTTCGGAGGCGCCTGTGACGACCCATGTCGAAGTTCTTGCGGGCGGGTGTGCCTCCGGATTTTTTTCATCGGACTCCTCAGGCAAGTAGCACCGCCCACTTTTCCATTCAAATGAGTTGACTTGTTGAGACTGCGATTTCGTCGGTGTGCGTTCATTTTTGCGCGCTGGTGAATCGCGCTGCTGCACTGCGTTCTCGCGAACGCGGTGTCGATTGCCGCTGCTTGGCGGCAGGAGGGTGCGCGAGTGCGTTTAGAGGAATTGGGATGGAATGGATATTTCGAGGCGTTGTGGAAGGAGCGGTTTGGGGAGGAAGAAAGTGGTTTGAGGGCGACGCGGGTTGTTTCGCAACAGCGTGGGCTGTGGAGAGTCGCGGGCGAATTTGGAGAGTGCTGGTCCGAGCCGTCGGGCAAAATGCGTGCGCTCGGCGAGGTTGATAGCGAAGCGGCGTGGCCGGCGGTCGGGGACTGGGTGGCGGCGGAGGTTGTTGGCGACGAGCGGGCGATTCTGCATTGGGTGTTGCCGCGGCGCGGGGTGTTTTCGCGGAAGGCGCCGGGGAAGCGCGTCGAGGAGCAGGTGATTGCGGCGAACGTGGACATGGCGTTTCTGGTGGCGGCACTGGATATGGATTTCAGTCCGCGGCGGCTCGAGCGGTATCTGGCGCAATGCTGGGACTCGGGAGTGTCGCCGGTGATTGTGTTGAACAAAGCGGATGAATGCGACGATGTCGCGTCCCATATCGTTGAAACGGAGCGCGTCGCGATCGGTGCGCCCGTGATTGCGTTGAGTGCGCGGACGGGGAAGGGAATGGAGGTGTTGGACGCGCTGCTGTTGCCAGGGAAGACGATTGTGCTGCTTGGCTCTTCGGGAGTAGGGAAATCGACGCTCGTGAATCGATTGTTGCGTGAAGAAAAGCAGCCGACGCGGCCGACACGCGAATCGGACAGCAAGGGGCGGCACACGACAACTGCGCGGCAATTATTTCGGCTGCCGGGTGGGGCGCTGCTGATGGATACGCCGGGGCTACGCGAATTTGCGTTGTGGAATGTGGATAGCGGGATCGGCGAGACGTTTGCGGATATTGAGGAGCTTGCGCGCGAGTGTCGATTTGGCGATTGCCGGCACGAAGGGGAGCCGGGGTGTGCGGTGCGGGCCGCGGTTGAGAGCGGGACGCTCGACGAGGCGCGTGTCGAAAGTCGCAAGAAGATTGAACGCGAGCAGGAATTTCAACGGAGGAAGAGCGATCCGGAGGCGATGCAGGAGTACAAGACGAAAGTGTCGCGGATGATGAAGGGCGTGCGTGAGAAATATAAACAACGCGCGCGCGACGGAAAGCAGTGACGAAGCGCTGCGAACGGATCAATCGTGCGGACACGGGGCGCAGCAGTGCTGCGCCCGTAGGCAAATTTGCTAGTGCGGGATGCGCTTGCGGATGAATTCCACGATGTCTTGGGTCGAAGTGCCGGGAAGAAAAATTCCGGAGATGCCGATTTTCTTGAGTTCGGGGACGTCGGCTTCAGG
The DNA here is from genome assembly GCA_963785605.1 of uncultured Acidobacteriota bacterium. Taxonomy (GTDB): domain Bacteria; phylum Acidobacteriota; class Terriglobia; order Acidiferrales; family UBA7541; genus Acidiferrum. The sequence continues at coordinate 150,362 of CAWAWE010000006.1, forward strand.
GATGATGCCGCCGAGGAGAACGGTGACGTCGGTCATGCCTTTTTCCTGCAGCAATTTCATGAGCTGCGGGCAGATCGTGTTGTGCGCACCAGAGAGAATCGAGAGGCCGATGACATCGACGTCCTCTTGGACGGCGGCAGTGGCGATCATCTCGGGAGTTTGACGCAGTCCCGTGTAGATGACTTCCATACCGGCGTCGCGCAACGCGCGAGCGATCACTTTGGCGCCGCGGTCGTGCCCGTCCAATCCTGGTTTTGCGATCAAAACGCGAATCTTTTTTTCTGGCATGGGTTAGGTGATGGCGACTTCTTCGTAGGTGCCGAAGGTGTCGCGCATGGCGTCGCAGATTTCGCCGAGGGTGGCGTAAGACTTTACGGCATCGAGAATGTACGGCATGAGATTTTCGGTGCCTTGGCTCGCTTTTCGCAGCGCGGCGAGTTGGCGCGCGACTGCGTCTCTGGATCGTTCGGCGCGGAGTTTGGTCAGGCGTTCGGCTTGGCGATGGGCGACGGTTTCGTCGATCTGCAAAATTTCGAGCGGCTTTTCCTTCGCGACGTAGTCGTTCACTCCGACCATGATTTTTTCTTTTTTGTCGAGGGCGACCTGGTAGCGGTAGGAGGCTTCGGAGATTTCACGCTGCGGATAGCCGCGTTCGATGGCGGCGACCATTCCGCCGAGGGCGTCGATCTTTTCGATGTAGTCCCAGCGCGCCGCGCTCGATTTCGTTGGTCAGGGATTCGACGAAGTAGGAGCCGCCAAGCGGATCGACGGTGTTTGTGACGCCGGTTTCGTGGGCGATGATCTGCTGGGTGCGAAGTGCGATTGTCGCCGCGAATTCGGTCGGCAACGCCCAGGCTTCGTCGAGCGAGTTGGTGTGCAGCGATTGTGTTCCGCCGAGAACGGCGGCGAGTGCTTGCAACGCGGTGCGGACGACGTTGTTGTAGGGCTGTTGCGCGGTGAGCGAGCAGCCGGCGGTCTGCGTGTGGAATCGTAGCGCCCAGGAGCGCGGATTCTTCGAGCCGTAGCGCTCGACCATGGCTTTGTGCCAGATGCGGCGCGCGGCGCGGTATTTGGCGATCTCTTCGAAGAAGTCGCTGTGCGCGTTGAAGAAAAACGAAAGCTGCGGCACGAATTCGTCGATGTCGAGGCCGCGGCGCATGCCCCACTCGACGTATTCCATGCCATCGCGCAAGCGTGAACGCCAATTCCTGAATCGCGGTCGAGCCGGCTTCGCGAATGTGATAGCCGCTGATGGAGATCGTGTTGAACTTCGGCGTGTGCTTCACGCCGAATTCGAACGTGTCGATGACGAGGCGCATCGACGGCTCGGGCGGGTAGATGTATTCCTTTTGCGCGATGTATTCCTTGAGGATGTCGTTTTGCAGCGTGCCGGAAATTTTCTTCAGGTCGGCGCCCTGTTTTTCGGCGACCGCGAGGTACATCGCCCAAATCACCGCGGCGGGCGAATTGATCGTCATCGAGGTGGTGACGTTGGCGAGCGGGATCTGATCGAAGAGAACTTCCATGTCGGCGAGTGAACTGATCGCGACGCCGCATTTGCCGACTTCGCCTTCGGAGAGCGGATGGTCGGAGTCATAGCCCATCAGTGTAGGCAGATCGAAGGCGGTCGATAAGTCCGGTTTGGCCTTGCTGCCAACAAATAGCGAAAACGCTGGTTGGTGTCCTCGGCGGTGCCGAAGCCGGCGAACTGGCGCATCGTCCACAGGCGACCGCGATGCATTGTCGAGTGAATGCCGCGCGTGTACGGCGGTTCGCCGGGGTAGCCTAGATCACGCTCTGGATTCCAGTCGGGAAGATCGGCGGGCGTGTAAAGGCGGCGAATCGGGTAATTCGAAATCGTTGTGAATTCAGCTTGGCGCTCAGGGCTTTTGGCCAACGTTGGCGCGAGCGTGTTCTTTTCCCAGGATTTTTCTTCGGCTGATGGATTTCGAGGGGAAGCCGGGGAATCGGGATGGACGACGGCTTGGCTGCCGGCCTTAAGAACATCGGTCATAGAGGTTGGCCGTCGCGACGAGCAGCTTGCCCGATACATACGCCCAATAAGGAAATGCTATGCGAATCAGGGGTTTAGGGCAATACCGGGAAGCGCCTGAGGTTCTACCGCCCGACGCCAGAACGCCAATGGGTCGGCGGCGCCGAGCTCGACTATCGAAGGTGCCAGGGTCAATTCAAATAAAAAAGCCGGCGGTGATTTGTGGCCCGCCGGCTAGTTTCGAGTTTCGGATTCTAGAGTTGAGTGGCTGAAGGCTACGAGACTATCGTTGGCCTTCCTTCTTGGCGTCCTTGTTCTCGAAAATTTTATCGACGCCAACAACTTGGCCATTGAGCGTGCCCGGAATCAACGTGTCGTGGTCGACTTGACCGTGCTTCGCATCGGCAATCGTGACGCGATTCACATCGAGCGTGCGGCCGACGGCGCGTTCGTAGTTGGCTTTCGCTTCGACGAGATTTGCCAAGGCGCGAAGTTCGGCGCCCTGCGCGTTGATCAGGTCGCGCTGCGTCAAGATGACGTTGTACACGGTCGAAGCGCCGAGCTGATATTTCTTCTGTTCGGCGTCGAACGTCTGCTGCTGCAACTCGCGAGCTTTGCTGGCCGCCTGCACTTGCAGCGCGATCCTGGGTCAGCAGAATGAAGGCGTTCCGCACATCGAGCACCGCCGAATTCTTCAATTGCTGCAACTGAGCCTCGATCGCTCTCTGGTTGAGTGTCGCGCGTTGATAGGACGCCTGAGCGACACGGTTGCGAATCGGCAACGTCAGGTTAAGGCCGACGATGTAGCTGGGAAAGTCGTTGTGAAAGATCTGGCTCTGCGCCGTGCCGAAGCCTTGCTTGTTTATGCCATTCGTGACAGCGGCGCTGTTCGGTTCGAAGACCTGCACTGGCGTTCCGGTTGCGTCGAGTACGGTGATTGGCGTTCCGTCCGCTCCGACGATAGGCGATCCCGCAGAGGTCGTGGCTCCAGTGACGACGGCCGAATTGCCGGCCAAGCCCGTGCTTGAGTACTGTGCGAAGAGTGCCGCCGTCGGGCGCAACGCTTGCAGATTCGACTTGGCGTCGATCCCTGCGTTGGTCACGTTGATCGCTTGCACCTGCAAGTCCGGCCGCTTGGCGAACGCTTCCTTCACCGCCTCTTCGAACGTCGCCGCCTCCACCGCTTCCGGCGGATTCGGATGATCGAGCGGAACGATTTCGATGTTCGCCACCGCGGGCGCCAACGGATCCCGCACGATCGCGTTCTTCAGCGTCTGTTCGTCGGTTAGCTGAACGGTCTGTGCCTGGATCAAAGCCTGCCGATCCGACGCCAGCTCCGATTCGGCGCGGGTGACTTCGAGAGGCGCCATCGTTCCGATCTCGAGTTGCTTTTTGTTGTCGCCGTAAAGCTTGGTGGAAACGGTGACGGCTTGCTGCTGCACCTTCACGTTTTCGCGGGCGTACACCAGTTCCCAATACGCGGTGATCGCGTTGGTCACGGTGGTGATCGCCTGCTGCGAAAATTCGTAGTCGGCGAGCTTGCGATTGTTCTTAGCGATGGTGATGTTGCGGCGATTCTGCGCGAAGCCGAATCCGTTCAGCAACTGCTGCTGGAACGTAACCGTTAGGGTCGATTGCACCGAAGGGTTGAACAGGTTGGCCGCGATGCTTGACGAAGAACGTGTGTTGTCCCAGCTCGCCGTAACCGACGTACCGGATGTGAACCCCTGGGTGTACGTCCAGTTGTATTGGGCGCTGTGACTGATCAGTCCGGTCAATTGATTCGAGCGTCGTGCCCGTACCGGAGATAAAGGGGTTGTTGATTGGGGTGGAGACGTTGGCGAGTCCGACGCTGCCCGTCAACGATGGATCCAGAGCCAAAAACGGGGTGTTCGCGGTCGAAAAGAAGACCTCTGCGCCGTTCGTGCCCTGCGCTTGACCGCCGCCTTTGGTGGCCAGGATGTCGGTATCGGCCAACCATGGCTGGTAACGCGCGACCGCGATGTCCATGTTGTTTTCCAGCGCGAGTTCAACGGCGTCCTGGAGCGTGATTTCAAGCTTGCCGTCGTGAATCAATTGCTCAACGCGCCCTCTGTTCGAAGTGTTGAATTCCGGAATCTCGATGCCACGGTACGGCGCGAACAAATTGGGAAACGGCTTTGGCGGGTTCTGATAGTTATATTTTCCAACGCCCAACGACACGGGAATCGGTGGATTCGTCGGTCCCGGTCCGTAAGCGGGCGCGGGTTGCTGCGTCGGCGCGTTCGGGTCCTGATTCGGCCGATTTTGCTCGGGCGACTGAGGAGTGGGAAGCTCGGGGCGCTGTTCCTGCTGCGAAGCGGGTGGGCTCTGGCCAGGGTCCTGCGCGAACGCAGGCGCGCCTGTTCCACCGGCGAGCGCTGCGGCGAGCAAAGCCGCTGTGAGAGCGCGGGTCGCCTGACGTGAGTACCCGAAAATCGACTGTGGCACCGCGCGCTGGCGCGCAGCCGGCCGCTTCGCCGACACATCTGGGGACGACGGCTTTGCGGTCAACCGTAACAGGTTCATATCTTATGTCACTCCTCGGATTGATCTTCGACCTAGCGCGAACTCGACCAAGCGCAAATTGGTGTACATCCTGTTACAACGTCAACAGGACCCACTTTGTTTCATGCAGGACCACGAAAAAAGGGCACTCAGAGGCGTGCGACCGAGCCAAAACTCGAACTTCGGAGTCTAGCAGGCAGCCGCTTCCTTGACAACGAAACACACGGCGGCTAGGCTGCTGACGATTCGACGGTTACGGGCGTTTTGGGTTAGCTCCGTTACTCCTGATCGCGCGCCCATTTGTTGGGCTCTGCGGTGCCGTTGCGATCTTCGATGCGCTGCTGGTGCAGCCCGTTATCCGTCACCGGTTGTGGGACGTTCGTTCGGCGCGAGGTCTTGGAGAGAGATGCTCAAGCGAGAAGAATTACTGAAGATATTTGAGAGCGCTGGTGCGGTTCGGCACGGGCATTTCGAACTATCCAGCGGGCTGCATAGCGGGACCTACGTGCAGTGCGCGCAGGTGCTGCAATATCCGCGATTCGCGGAAAAGCTCGGGCAGGAACTGGCGGCGTTGTTTTCTGATGCGACGATTGAGGCGGTTGTGTCGCCGGCGATGGGCGGGTTGATCATCGGGCAGGAAGTGGCGCGCGCGTTGCCGCAGCCGAAAGCTGGGCTGGCGGGGGCCGGGGCGCCGGCGATGTTTGTCGAGCGCGATGCGAGCGGATCGATGTGTCTGCGGCGCGGATTCGCGCTGAAGCCGGATCAGCATATTTTGGTGATTGAGGATGTGTGGACGACGGGCGGCTCGACGCAGGAAGCGATTCGCGTTGTCGAAGAGGCGGGCGGGCGCGTTGTTGCAGCGGGCGCGCTGATCGATCGCAGCGGCGGCAAGATTGAGTTTCCGGTCGAAGTCGCAGGCGTTGTTGGATTTGCCGATTGCCAGCTATGAGCCGGATGATTGCCCGCTATGCCGAGATGGTAGCGCGGCAGTGAAGCCGGGCAGCCGGTTTGTGCGCTCTGCGTGATCTCAGCCGTGATTCGAATCTCCGAACGTTAAACCTGTAAAATACCTTCCCAGGCATGCGCTATTTCAAGCTCACGATTGCATACGACGGCACGGATTTTCACGGCTGGCAGTTTCAACCCGGCAAGCCGACGATTCAGGGCGAAGTCGTCGGCATCCTTCGCAAATTGACGCAGGAGCACGTGCAACTCGCGGGCACCGGTCGCACGGATGCAGGAGTTCACGCGCTCGGGCAGGTCGCCAGCTTTAAGACGCAGTCGAGCATGTCGGCAGGCCAGTTTCAGCATGCGCTGAATTGCATGCTGCCGCCTACGATTCGGATTGTGGATGCGGAAGAGGTCGGGCCGGATTTCAGCGCGCGTTTTTCGGCTGTCGGCAAGGTGTATCGCTATCGGATCTATCGGGGGCGCGTGCTGCCGCCGATGATTTGGCGGTATGTGCTGCATTATCCGTGGCCGCTCGACGAAGACGCGATGCGCGCGGCGGCGGCGAAATTTGTGGGCGTTCATGATTTCACATCGTTCGCGGCGTCTACGGGTTCGGATGAAGACGACAAAGAGCGCGAGATGAAGCGCGAGATTTTCTCGACGGAATTAGTGCGGTCATCTGCCGACGATCAGGAACTCGTCTTCACCGTGCATGGCCGCTCGTTTTTGCGCTACATGGTTCGCAAAATGGTCGGCACGCTGTTGCACGTCGGGCAAGGGAAGCTCGCGCCGGACGATATTGATCGGCTGTTTGAGCTGCGCGATCGATCTAAGTCCGGCCCGACCGTTCCGTCTCAAGGCCTTGTGATGGTCCGCTCCGAGCACAACGAGTCCTACCGCATCACATAATTTCCAATCTCACGCCGCTTCAGGCAAAATACCGACGCAAAATTGGGAGCCTACATGCTTCGTCGAGTTACGCTCGCGTCCGCGATTCTATTTGCTGCCACTTTGTCGCCGCTTGGCCGTCACATTGCGGCTGATGAACCGGTGATTGCCGGATTCTCCGCGCAGTCGTCCCGCGTCGAGCGCGGCTGGGAAGAGAAATTTCGGATCGATGCCCGATCCGGCGAAGTTGCGCGAATACATGCAGCGACTCACCGCGCGTCCGCACAACGTCGGCTCGCCGTATGACAAAGACAACGCCGAATGGCTCCTGGCGAAATTTAAGGAATTTGGTTTCGACGCGCACATCGAATCGTTCAACGTGCTTTTTCCGACGCCGAAAGAGCGGCTGATTGAATTGGTGGATGGCGGACCGAAGTTCACCGCGAAATTGCAGGAGCCGGTTGTTCCTGAAGATCCGACGTCGGATCAGCAATCGGAACAGCTTCCGACGTACAACGCATATTCCGCGGATGGGGATGTGACTGGGCCACTGGTCTACGTGAACTACGGCATCCCGGAAGATTACGAAACGCTCGCTCGCCACGGAATTTCGGTGAAAGGCGCGATCGTCATCGCGCGCTACGGACACGCTTGGCGCGGGATCAAGCCGAAAGTCGCCGCCGAGCATGGCGCTATCGGCTGCATCATTTATTCCGATCCGCGTGACGACGGCTACTCCGCCGGCGAAACGTATCCGCAAGGCGGGTTGCGTCCGCGTGAAGGCGTGCAGCGCGGCAGCGTGCAGGATTCGACCGAATTCATGGGCGATCCGCTCACGCCGAACATCGGCGCGACAGCCGATGCGAAGCGCCTGCCGATCAAGAATGCCCCGACGACCACCACGATTCCGGTGATACCGATTTCGTATGGCGATGCTGCGCCACTGCTTTCTGCGATCGCTGGTCCCGTTGTTCCACAGGCGTGGCGCGGCGGATTGCCGATCACGTATCGGATCGGCCCTGGACCCGCCAAAGTCCATCTGAAGATGTTCTCGAACTGGGATCTCAAGCCGCTGTATGACGTCATCGCGAAAATTCCCGGGTCGGAATTTCCCGACGAGTGGGTGCTGCGCGGCAATCATCACGACGCATGGGTGAACGGCGCCGAAGATCCGATCTCGGGATTGAACGCAGTTCTTGAGGAAGCGCGTTCTTTGGGTGAGCTTGTCAAAGCCGGCTGGAAGCCGAAGCGCACGATTGTCTACTGCGCATGGGACGGCGAAGAGCCGGGATTGCTCGGCTCGGTTGAATGGCTCGAGACGCACGCTGACGAGTTGCGACAAAAAGCCGTCTCATACGTGAACTCCGACACAAACGGGCGAGGCTTCCTGGGCGTTGACGGCGCGCACTCGCTGGAAAAACTCGCCAACGACGTCGCGCGCGATGTTCCTGATCCCGAGACCAAGCTTTCTGTATGGAAGCGATGGCAGCTGAAGAGCCTCACCGATACGACTTCCGAGGAAACGCGCGCGGAGCTTCGCTCTCGTTCCGATCTACGTATCGATATTTCGGGAGGCGGCTCCGATCACGCCGGCTTTCAGAATTTCCTGGGCATCGCGGTGTTGAATTACGGCTTCGGCGGCGAAGATCAAGGCGGCATCTACCATTCGGTCTACGACGATTTTTATTGGTACACGCATTTCAGCGACACGGATTTTGCTTATGGCAAGGCGCTTGCCCAGGTGGCGGGCACGACGGTGATGCGTCTCGCGGATGCCGACCTCTTACCGTTTGATTTTTCCGATCAGGCAGACACTATTCAAACCTACGTCCGCGGGCTACAAAGTTATGGCGTGCAGCAGCAAAACGAAATCCGCGAGCGCAATCTTGAAATCGAGGAAGGCGCATTCACTGCGAGCGCCGATCCGAAACAGAAGTATGTTCCTCCAGCCAAGCAGGAGACTCCGCCGCACTTGAACTTTGCGCCGCTGCAAAATGGCGCCGACGCCCTGACTCGCGCCGCTGCCGAGTACAGCAAGGCTTTGGCGCAGGCGAACGCAAAGGGTGGCGCTGGTTTGTCTTCTGCGTCGATCACCCAAGTCAACCGCATGTTGATCGATTCCGAGCGCAAGCTGACCAATGCCGCAGGCTTGCCGGGCCGCTCCTGGTACAAGCACCAGATATACGCGCCCGGCGTTTACACCGGCTACGAAGCGAAGGCGATTCCCGCCGTTCGCGAGGCGATGGAGCAGAAGCAGTGGCACGTCGCGGAACAAGCGATCGCGAGCGCGGCCACAGCGATTCAAAACGAAGCGGCACAGGTAAGCGCAGCGGCTTCGCAGCTGCAAAAGTCGGCAGCAGGGAAGTAAAGCCGAAAAGCAAACAGACGATCGCGCAGACCTTGCGTCGTCGTTCGAATGCCCTGCATCGTCGTTCGAATGATTGAGATGGAGTTTACTTAGGCGGGAATCTCAGGCCCGGCATTCCGCCGGGCCTTTATACATCGAATACGCTATCACAAAAGGTACGGTCTGTCAAGGGCGATTTTGACGCAAGCCGCCACCTGATTTGTAGAATTTCGAACAGCATCAGTAGCGCCGGCGTCCCGCCGGCTCTTTCCCGAGCATACTCGCGGACACTCGCAGTTCGCAGCCAGGATTCGCGCCCCAGCGATTGTTGTTCGATACGAAAATCTTTGCTCAATACTTGCCCGTCGCGCAATCCGCGCACTATCATTAAATCTCCAGAGTTTTGCCGCAACTTCGCAAGCCCTCGCGAAACGGCGCATAAAAAACATGCATCCGCAGGTGGCATACCTCCTGCGCAACGCATCAAATAACCAAGAAACTGACGCGCATTGCCCTGCGTCTCAAAATTAGAAATCGCTGAGGTCGCTGTCCAAAATTTTCGGTGTGGAGACTCCTACTTCACGCACCCTGAGGAGCAGTAGCAACATGGTTGTCGCGAACATGTTCGGCCCCGAGCAGCGTAACCCAGAACGCAGGATGAAACTCGTGCCCGTGAGTCGATGGCGAGGTTGTGTGGCACGGTTCGCGGCCGCAGCAACATTGCTTCTCGCGCTTGTCGTCTCTGCCCGCGCCGACAATAACAGTTTCGATCTGCTTGGGCCGCGCATCGAGATGAAAGTCTCGCGCAACGGCAAATCGCTTCCGATTTCGCAGGTCGCGAATCTTCAACCCGGCGACCGCCTCTGGCTGCATCCCGATTTTCCCGACGATCAATCGGCGCGGTATTTGCTCATCGTCGCCTTTCTGCGCGGAGCGACCAATCCTCCGCCAGAGAATTGGTTCACGAAAGCAGAAACGTGGACGAAGCCGGTCAAAGAAGAAGGAATCATCGTCACCGTTCCACAGGACGCGCAACAGGCTCTCATCTTCCTCGCGCCCGAGACGGGTGGTGATTTCGGTACACTACGCGGCGCCGTCCGCGGACGCCCGGGCGTCTTCGTGCGCGCTTCTCAAGACTTGAACCAGGCGAGCCTCGATCGAACGCGTCTCGAAAAATATCTCGCCGACGTAAAAACGATCAACGATGCCGATCCCAAAGCGCTCAAGGAGCATTCGATCCTGCTGGCCCGCACGCTGGGAATTCGCGTCGATGAAGCTTGCTTCGCCAAGCCGCTCGAAGAGCAAAGCGCCTGCCTGACGAAAAACACCGAGAATCTCGTCCTTGATGACGGACATAGCCAATCGATGGTGACCGCGCTCGCATCGGGACCTAGCTCCGATCTCGCCGGTGCCGTCAGCGCCACGTCGCTTGCCGGCGCCGGATTCTACAGCGCGTATGTCGGAGCGGTCGTCGATCTCGCGCGCGTCCTGGGCAGCCTTCACACCGCACAGTACGTATACATTCCGTCGCTCGCTCTGCCGAAAAAAGAGCAGATGAATCTCAAGCTCAACAATCCGCCTTCGTTCCGCAAGCCGATGTCGGTCATCGTTGTCGGTTTGCCCGCTGTCGAATCGGCGCAGCTTCCCCCGTTGCGCTCGGTCAATCTGGACTCCGTTTTCTGCCTGCAAAAGTCATCGCTTGTCCTGCCCGTCGAAGGCGCGCCCTTACTATTTTCGTCCGACATCGGACATGACTTGGCGCTTTACGTCCCAGGCAAAGATGGCAAAGAGATCAAGCTGCCCGCGAAAGCCGATGCCTCCAGCGGGGGAATTTTGATCGACACGCACATCGCCGAAGGCTTGAATCTCGACGGGCAAGTGACCGGCACGCTCCGCGGCAGATGGGGTTTTGAGCCGTACGAAGGTCCGAATTTTCGCCTTCGCACATCGCGCCAGGCGCAGTGGACCACGGTGGCGACCGATCAGAGCGCTCTGATCGTCGGACGCGAAGATACAGTGCATTTGCAATCGGATTCCGCCGTTTGCGTCGACGACATCAAAATTCACGACGCGCAAGGCAAAGAAGTGAAAACGACGTGGAAGGTGACCAAGCCTGACGAGATCGAACTGAAAGTCGCGATGAAGGATCAGGCTGCGGGCGCGATGCGTGCGCAGTTGCGTCAGTATGGATTGGCGAAAACGGACGACATATCGCTTCAGGCTTACGCCGAAGCCGCGCATCTCGACGGCTTCACGATCAATGCGGGCGACAAGCAAGGCGTGCTCAAGGGAACGCGACTCGATGAAGTCGATCACTTTGAATTAAATGGAGTCCATTTCGTCCCCGCGAAGCTTACGCGCTCAAACGAAAAAGACGAGTTGCATCTCGCGTCTCAGGCTGACACCGATGGATTGAAGCCCGATCAAACCGTTGTCGCGAAAGTCGCGCTGAAAGACGGCCGCGTTCTCGATCTGCCGACGAAAGTCGAGCCCGCGCGCCCGAAGCTTACGCTGGTCAGCAAGAACATTCAGCCCGGCGACACGCCGACCGCGATCACTCTCGGTAGTCAAAACGAGCTTTCGCTCGATGGGCAGATTTCGTTTTTGCTGAAAAGCGAAGTCCCATCACGGTTCCCGCGCTCCGAGCGCATCGAAGTTGCCACCGCCGACGAATCATTCGCGACAATTCTGAACATCGCCGACGGCACGCTGGTGATGCGCGACGCGCAAACGCTCTACGCGACAATCAATCCGAAGAAAGTTTTCGGCCCGTCGGCGTTCGGCCCGCTTCAGTTCCGTCCAATTCAAGACGACGGCACAAAAGGCGACTGGCAGCCGCTCGCCACGCTCGTTCGCGTTCCCGTACTGAAAGAGATTCACTGCCCCGACAGCGCCGATCAGCCGTGCCGTTTGACGGGCAACAATTTATTTCTGATCGATTCGGTCGCGTCCGATCAGCAGTTCGCGCACAACGCGCCCGTGCCGACCGACTTCATCGATTCGACACTGAACGTGCCGCATCCCGGCGATGGCGGCCTCTTCATCAAGTTGCGAGACGATCCGTCTTCCGTGAACACTGTCACGCTCCCGGTCGCGACAGATCCGAAGGTCATCGGGCCGGAGCCAACAGCCGCGCCGCCCCAGAACGAAACTCAACCTCCAGCAGATCCTCCGAAGGATCCGCAAAAACAGCGGTAAGTAAAACTCTGCGGCGGCTTTCAGTTAGAATCGCGACATGCCGACATCCACAGTCGCCGCCGATCTTATTGCGTCCATCAATCCGGCGACGGGCGAGACAATTGCGTGGGTCGAAGCGACGCCAGTCGATCGGGTCGCGTCGATCGTCGCGCACGCACGTACAGCGCAGAAAGCTTGGGCGCGGCGCGCGATTGCAGATCGCTGCCGCCTCCTGAATACGCTCCGCGAAAAAATGATCACATCGCGCGACGCGCTGGCTGACGCCGTTGTTCGCGAATCGGGCAAACCTCGGGCCGAGGCGCTTTTCTCCGATATTTTTGTTTCGCTCGACACCGCGGCCTATCTCGCGGCCAACGCTGAAAAAATGCTCGCCGCCGAGCGCGTCCCGCATCACAACATCGCCGCAAAAGCGAAAACGGGAGAGCTTCGCTACGAACCGCTCGGCGTCATCGGCATCATCAGCTCGTGGAACTACCCGCTTGCGATTCCACTGGGGCAAATCATTCCGGCAGTCGTTGCCGGCAACGCAGTCGTTTGCAAGACGAGCGACTTCACCCCGCAATGCGGCGCGCTCATCGAAAAACTCTTTGCCGACGCCGGCTTCCCGAAAGATCTCGTCACCGTCATCCAAGGCAGCGGGGAAGTCGGCCGCGCATTAATCGATGCCGCCCCCGACAAAATCTGCTTCACTGGCAGCGTCGAAACGGGGCGCCGCGTAGCCGAAGCCTGCGCGACTCGCCTCATCCCCACCGTTCTCGAACTCGGTGGCAAAGACGCGATGATCGTTCTCGCCGATGCCAATCTCGAAATCGCCGCCAGCGGCGCCGTCTGGGGCAGCTTCACAAACTGCGGCCAGGTCTGTCTCTCGGTCGAACGCATCTTCGTCGAACAAGCCATCGCCGAAAAATTCGCCGCGCTCTGCGTCGAAAAAACAAAAAAGCTGCGCCTCGGCCCCGGCACCGATCCCGCAACCGATATCGGCCCGCTTATTCGCCCGCAACACATTCAACGCATGACTACCCTGATCGAAGATGCCGTAGCCCATGGCGCAAGAGTTCTCTGCGGCGGCAATCCCCGCCCCGACCTCGGCCCAAATTTCTTCGAGCCAACCGTAATCATCGACGTCGATTCCGCATCGCGCCTGTTCCAGGAAGAAACCTTCGGCCCCATCCTCGCCATTCAAAAAGTAGCCGGCGCCGACGCAGCCATCTCGCGCGCCAACGACTCGCGCTTCGCTCTTGCCGCAAGCGTCTGGACATCCGACGCAACCCGCGGCCGCGCGATCGCCGCCCAACTCCGCGCCGGCTCCGTCATGATCAACGACGCCATCAGCTACTACGCCATCGCCGAAGCTCCTCACGGCGGCTGTGGCCTCAGCGGCTGGGGACGCGCGCACGGCAAAACCGGCCTGCTCGAAATGGTGCAAACGAAATACATCGACGTCGATCGCACGCCCGGCCGCGCCAAGCCCTGGTGGTTCCGCTACGGCGCCGACCTTGAGAAAGCGGCGGACGCATTCCTCCAATTTCAATACGCGCCCGGCCTCGCCGCCCGCCTCCGTAACGCTCGCGCCGCACTGAAAACAATCTTCCGCAACCACGGTTTATAATCGTCAGGCAATCAGCCACGCGACACCGCGCGGAAAACATCCATGCCGAACGACCTCAACTCCGAATACGTCTACGACTGGAACACGTAGCCCCGCCCGCGATCGCTCCCGGCACGCGCGTCCTCCTCAACGACGAAACCCTCCGCGACGGCCTGCAAAATCCCTCCGTCTACGACCCCACCATCGACGAAAAAATCGAAATCCTCCACTTGATGGAATCGCTCGGCATCGAGTCGCTCAACATCGGCCTCCCCGGCGCCGGCCCTCGCGCCGTCGAGCACACCGAAGCCCTCGCCCGCGAAATCGCCACCAATCGGATGAAAATCCGCCCCAACTGCGCCGCGCGCACCGTCGAAGCCGACATCCGCCCCATCGCCGAAATCTCCCAGCGCGTCGGCATCGCCATCGAAGCCGCAACCTTCCTTGGCTCCAGCCCAATCCGCCGCCTCGTCGAAGACTGGACCGTCGATCACCTCGAACGCACCACCGAGAAAGCCGTGAAGTTCGTCGTCGAACACAACTTGCCCTCGATGTTCGTCACCGAAGACACGATTCGCACCGACCGCGAAACGGTCAAGCGCCTCTACTCCACCGCCATCAACAACGGCTCGCGCGCCATCGTGCTCTGCGACACCGTCGGCCACGCCACGCCGCAAGGCGCCTACAACCTGATCAAATTTGCCGTCGATGAAATCGTCAAACCCAGCGGCCAAAAGATCCGCGTCGATTGGCACGGCCACAACGACCGCGGCCTCGCCATCGCGAATTCCCTCGCCGCCATCGCAGGCGGCGCAAATCAAATTCACGCCGCCGCAAATTCGCTCGGCGAGCGCGTCGGCAACACGCCGATGGAACTCATGCTCGTAAATCTCCGCCTGATGGGCCTGATCGATCGCGATCTTTCGCGCCTGAAGGAATACTGCGAAAAAGTCGCTGTCGCGACACACACCACCATCCCGCCGAATTATCCAGTCATCGGCCACGACGCCTTCCGCACCGCAACTGGCGTCCACGCCGCCGCCATCGTCAAAGCCTTCCACAGCAATCCAGCCCTCGCCGACATCGTCTACAGCGGCGTCCCATCGCATCTCTTCGGCCTCGACCAAATCATCGAGATCGGCCCGATGAGCGGCAAATCCAACGTGATGTTCTGGCTCGAGCGCCACAAACTCCCCGCCGACGAAACCAAAGTGAATCGCATCCTCACCGCCGCCAAGCAATCCGCGCGAGTTCTCACCGACGCCGAAATCGAGGCTCTCTGCTGATGTCGTCGCACTCGCATCCGTTCTCGCAAAATTTCTTTATCCTATCCAAATATTTCTCGCCCTCGTTTCGGAACTCCTCCGTGAAACATCTCCTTCTTTGCGTTATCCTTTCGATCATGCCCGTTCGCACCGTCGGCGCGTCGCATCGCGCCGCTCACGCCAGCCAGCTCACGGAAACCCCCGAAGTCCGTGCGGGCCTCAATTGGTTTTCGCGCAATCTCAGCTGGATCAACGACCAGCAAGTTCACATCACCGAAATCCCCGCGCCTCCGTTCCAGGAATCCGCGCGCGGTGAAGCCGTCAAAGCGATCCTTTCCGATTGCGGCCTGCGAAGTCTCGATCGACAAGACCGGCAACGTCATCGGCGAACTCCCCGGCGCCACCGACAAAGAAATCGTGATGCTCACCGCGCATCTCGACACCGTTTTTCCGCCTGGCACCGAAGTCAAAGTCCGCCGCGACGGCGCTCGTCTCAGCGCTCCCGGCATCTCCGACAACGGTACCGGCCTCGCCGGCCTCATCGCCATCGCGCGCGCCATTCACGAAGCCGGCATCAAGCCACGCCGCACGATCCTTTTCGTCGCCGATGTCGGCGAAGAGGGCGAAGGCAATCTTCGCGGCATGCGCGCTCTTGTCGATACGTATCACGCAAATCTGAAAGCCGCCGTCGTCCTCGACGGCTCCGGCACCGATCACGTCACCACCAAAGCGCTCGCCTCGCGTCGTCTCGAAGTCCTCATCAACGGCCCCGGCGGCCACAGTTGGTCCGACTTCGGCATGCCCAATCCCATCAACGCGCTCGTCCGCGGCTCGATTCGCTTCATCAACACAAAAGTCCCGTCGAGCCCGCGCACAACCTTCAATCTCGGCCAAATCGAAGGCGGCACCTCCGTCAACTCGATTCCGTACGAAGCAAAACTAAAAGTCGACATCCGCTCCGAAAGCGAAGACGAGCTCATCAAGCTCGAATCCGCTCTCCGCGAGTCGATCACCGCGGGCGTGCGAGACGAAATGGAATCTTCGCGCGATCGCTCAAAAGGGAAGCTCGAGTGGAAGATCGACGTGCTCGGCACTCGCCCCGGCGGCGAACTCGCCCCTAATTCGCAACTCTTCGCCGCTCTTCGCGCCGCCGACGATTACGTCGGCAATCAATCGCGCGTCGAACGCTCCTCCACCGACGCGAACATCCCGCTCGCCGCAGGCATCGAAGCAATCTCCATCGGCGCAGGCGGAACTGGCGGCGGCGCCCACTCGCTGCAAGAGTGGTACGAGCCCACCGGCCGCGAAATGGGACTCAAACGCGCCTTCCTCACTCTCATCGGCGTTTCCGGACTCGCGGAGGAAAAATCGAAATGAATCCAGAGACGTCCCCGGCCCCGTCTCCAACCCTTTCCTCTCGCCACGCCGCCGCCCCCCGCCTTTGTAGGGGCGGGCTTCAGTCCGCCCGGGCAACCAAGTCAAGTCCTATCGACCAATTGCTTTTTCTTGTTGTTCTAGCATTCGTATTCCTCGCCCCCTCAATCACCCTCGCCCAATCCCAAACCCCACCACCCGCTCACACCACGATCTACCTCCACGGCCGCATCTACACCAACGATCCCGCGCACCCTTGGGCCTCCGCCATGGCCGTCCGCGACGGGAAAATCGTCTGCATCGGCGGCATCGAGCAAATCATGCTCGAGTGCGGCACCAGTGACGACGTCGAAACCATCCAGCTCAAAAATCAATTCGTCATGCCCGGCTTCAACGACGCCCACGTCCACATGGGCGGAGCCGGCGCAGACATGTTGGCCGTTCGCGTCAACGGCGTCGCCAGCGTCGAGGAATTACAGAAAGCCATCGCCACCGCCATTGCCGCTCATAAAGAAGGTGAGTGGATCGTCGGCTCCGGCTGGGATCACACTCTCTGGCCCGACAAAAAATTTCCCACTCGTCAGCAACTCGACGCCGTCAGCCCGAAAAATCCCGTTCTCCTCGTCCACATTTCCGGCCACGTTGCCATCGCCAATTCGCTCGCGCTCGAACAAGCCGGCGTAAAAAAAGACACGCCCAATCCCAAAGGCGGCGAGTTCGAACACGACGCGAACGGCGAACTCACCGGCATGCTGCTGGAAGGCTCCGCGATCGGTCTAGTGCAGCAATACGTTCCCGAGACGAGCGCCGCTGATCGCCGCCGCGGCATCGAGCTAGTCTTCGCCGACATCGCCAAAAACGGCGTCACGTCGGTCCAGGACAATTCCGAATGGGAAGATTTTCTCGTCTATCGCAGCCTCAAAGACGAAGGCAAGCTCACCGTTCGCATCACGGAGTGGCTGCACTTCACCAACGCGCTCGAAGATTTGCTGAACATGCGCAGCGAAGGCGGCACCACCGACCCGATGCTGAAAACCGGCGCGCTGAAGATGGTCACCGACGGCGCACTCGGTTCGCGCACTGCCGCGATGGCCGCGCCCTACTCCGATGACCCATCGACCAGCGGCATCATGACCATCGATCCCGCCAAGCTAAAACAAATGGCCATCGATCGCGACAAAGCCGGCTTCCAGCTCAACTTCCACGCCATCGGCGACCGCGCGAACACCATCGCGCTCGACACATTCGAAGCCGTCGCCAAAGCCAACGGCCCGCGCGACCGCCGCGATCGCGTCGAACACGCGCAAATTGTCGCGCCCGCCGATTTCGCTCGTTTCGCCGCGCTCAACGTCATCGCCTCCATGCAGCCTTCGCACGAAACCACCGACATGCGCTGGGCCGAATCACGCGTCGGCCCCGACCGCATCAAAGGCGCCTACGCCTGGAACACCATGCTGAAAAACAAAGTTCATCTCGCGTTCGGCACCGACTACGACGTCGAACCCATCAACCCGATGCGCGGCCTCTACGCCTGCGTCACGCGCGAACTTCCCGACGGCGGCCCCGCAGGTGGCTGGCAGCCGCAAGAAAAAATCTCGCTCGACGATTGCATCCGCGCCTACACCACCGGCTCCGCCTACGCCCAATTCGAAGACGGAAAAAAAGGCGCGCTGGTCGTCGGCCAATACGCCGACTTCATCATCCTGAGCGCCGACATCACAAAAATCCCGCCCAGCGAATACACCAAAACAAAAGTCCTCCGCACCGTCGTCGGCGGCCGCACCGTCTATCAATCGCAGTAGTGAGATCACTTCGCCGGTCGGAGCATTGGCCCGCGCCTATTCCCAGAGGTTGTCATCCTGAGCGCCTCCGAAGGAGGCCGAAGGATCTCAACGTAAGCTTCAAGTACCGACTCAGCCGCTCGACTCGCGTCCCGCGGCACCGCTCCTCAATAAAAATAAATTCGCGTGATCTCCCCCAAAAATCCCTGGCCCTTCGCCATTCGAAACCAAATCTTCACTTTCCGTCCGGCCCAGTCCTTGCAAGTCCCGAGCCCGGGCACCGAAGCCGCACTCTGCCCGCTAACCGAAACCGCTGCAAAATCTTTCGCGTGTAGCTCCATCGGCCCGCGCGGTAAGTTGAACGTCACCGTTAACTCCGGACTCCGCGCGCAATCGATAGCGGCAATCGATCCTTCCACCGCCATCCAATCCGGCGGACCCAGTTGCCGGTGCGAAACCGCCGCGCTCCCCGCTGGCGAACTCGCCGGCGGAACCTGAGCTGACGCAGCCGCGGAACTCGCATCGTCACCCGGCGGCGCAAACTCCCGCGTCACTCCCTCATGCACTCCCGACTTCTCCCACTCGTCCTCCTCCGCAATCGCTTCCAACACCGACTTCGCCAATCGCGCGTCCTCTTCCGACGTCGCACTGGCCGCCAGCTTCTCCGCAACCGCGCGAGCCTGCTCCGCCTGTCCGTTGTTCAGCAATGTGTACGCCAGGTTCATCCGATAATTCCGCGCTCCCGGCTCCAGCTTCACCGCCGTTTCCGCGGCTGCAAGCGCTTTCGCCTGCGTCAACGTCGAACTCGAATACGCCTGCGTCAGCGCCTCGAACGCCGGCGCATAGCTCGGATTTAACGTCGTGGCTCGCTCCAGATTCGCACGAGCATCGTCAACGTCGTCCGTGGTCGCCAACGCACTCCGCAGCTCGAGCGAACCGAGCACGAAATACGCCGCGAAGTCGCTCGATCCCAATGCAATCGCGCGCTTCATCTCCCCTTGCGCCTCCGCGAACTCTCCGTCGCGAAAATAATAGAACCCCAGCGCCTCATGCGTCGCCGCAATTTCTGGCCCGCTCTTCACGGCCTCCTCCAACAACGGCCGCGCCTCATTCACCATCCGCCGGTGCGTAAAATAATCTCCGCGAAGCGCAAGTACTTCCGCCGGCGCCATGGTCCTCGCCTTCCACAGTGTTTCTCCCGACGCCGCAAGTCCCGGCAGCGCAACTCCCGGCCTCCAATTCGCCTGCCCGACATACTTTTTCACAGCCGCCTCAAGCATATTCAAATCTCCCAGCGCACTTCGCCCCGCCGCAACTGAGTCTGCGCCCGCATCCCACGCCGCCAAATATTTCGTGAACAGATCCGCGCGTCGCGCCTCCGGATCGAGCAACAAGTAATGCACCGTCGCCCACGACTCCGCATAAAACACCGACGCCGGATTCGTCTCGTTGTAATACGGCGATGTCTCCGTCACCTGAAACATCGTCTCCATCGGCAGCCACTCATTTTTCGACAACGCGAACAGATGCCCGCGATCGATCGTTCCCGTCGTCGCGCGCGCCTCGCTCAAAAGGGAATTGCCAAAAAACTCCGCCACCCCCTCGCGAACCCACAGCGGCAAGCGCGGAAAATTCAGATACATCAACGAGTGCGTGTACTCGTGGTAGCTGGTGTGAAACGCCGTCGTCCCTTCGGCGTCGAGCCGCAGCACGATGTAGTCCTTCTCGCCGTCGCTGTGAAACACGCCCGAAGGACGCACATGCTCCGGCCCGCCCCACTCGTCGGGTGTGATCATCCTCATCGTCGCTTCGTCCCGCGCCACGATAATTCGAATGGGTTGCGACGCATCCACGCGCAACTCCGGAAACGTCGCGTGAAACAGCGCTCGTATCTGTTCGAAATCTCTCGCAACGCCTCGCGCCGCCTCCTCCCCCGCGTTGCTCGCCACCACAAAGTGCGGCGTTCGCACTTCCGTCCATCTGGCCGCGACTTCCGACGTCTGCGCCTCCTTCGCCGATTTTTTCTGCACCGCACCCGACCGAGCGTCACCCGCGCGAGCCGAACCGGCCAGGCACACGAAACCCACGGTCAGAACGCCGACCGTCACTCCCGCGCACACCTTCGAAAATCGCCTTTTCCCAGCCATCTTTAAAGAATCTGCGGCCCCGCCTGTCCAGTGTCAAGCAACCAACCGTCAATAAATTATCTCGTTCTCTAATTCCGTTCTAATTTTCATCCATGAAGAATCGCGACTTGCCAGTGAGCGGTCCGTGCAGCGACGTCCGCAACATTGCATCCACTCAACGCCCCCGCTACTCTAACCCCCACCCGGAGGCACGCCCCGCGCGTCGACCCACCATCAACTCTCCCTCCTCAACCAAACCCGCCTCCATCAAAGCCGACCTCGCCCTCGTCCTCTGCACGCTCCTCTGGGGCGCCACTTTCGTCGTCGTAAAAAACGCCCTCTCCCACGCCAGCATCTTCATCTTCCTCGCCTTCCGCTTCACCCTCGCCGCCGTCCTAATGTCCGCCTACCGCCTCAAAGCCCTCCGCAATCTCAAAAAAGAAGAACTCCTCGCCGGCGCCGCTCTCGGCTTCTTCATGTTCGGCGGCTACGCCTTCCAGACCGCCGGCCTCCTCTACACCACACCCGCAAAATCCGGATTCGTCACCGGCTCCAGCGTCGTCCTCGTCCCTCTACTCCTCGCAATTTTTTGGAGAAAACATCTCGCCCGCTGGGCCTACGCCGGCGCATCGTGCGCAGTCATCGGCCTCTATTTCCTCACCGTTCCCGTCGAAGGCCTCGCCCGCCTGAATCGAGGCGACATCCTCACCTTCGCCGCCGCCGCTCTCTACGCCGTCCACATCATCCTCGTCGGCGACTACACCCAGCGCCATTCCCACGGCGCGCTCAGCGTCCTGCAAGTCGCCGCCTGCGCCGCTCTCGCCTGGATCTCCACCGGCGCACTCGCCATCACCAAATGGGAACCCGTCCGCTTCGACGCCAGCCGCGAACTCCTCATCGGCATCGCCGTCTGCGCCATCTTCGCCACCGCCGCCGCCTTCTCCATGCAACTCTGGGCCCAGCAATACACCACACCCAGCCACGCCGCCATCATCTTCACCCTCGAACCCGTCTTTGCCGTAATCACTTCATATCTGGTAATCGGCGAACGCCTCAACGCCCGCTCCATCGTCGGCGCCGTCTTCGTCCTCGGCGGAATCCTCATCGCAGAACTCCTCGGCGCCCCCGCCGCCCCCGAATCCCCCGAGCCCGTCTTCGAAGGCCGCATCTATTTCGAAATGTGGTGGCGCCTCTGAATCATCCGCGTTTGCCAAAAAAGAGCGCGCGATGGGAATCGAATTGCATTCCCAACTTCAAAGACTCGCATTTTGATAGCGTCGCCGCCCGCAACAGAATCAGTTGGAGCCAAGTGGAGTCAAAACCACTTGGCCGGTTACGCGACAAATCAGGCAAGTGAAATTGAATCGGTATAGACGAGGGCGTTTACCGGGACTGATCGTGTTTCGGTCGGTTTTGAATCCGCAGTCTCCCATTCCCAAATGCGAGGCACTTCGGGCATCCATTTAAGTGGAAACACACACTCCCATTGGTACCTAGCCACTGCGAAAGTCAGAATCCTCCGCTTCAAAATTCGTCGGCCATTCCGGCACTATCCGTGGCCTACAAGACCACGTTTGAGGTATTCACCAGGGCTAGCCCCGACAACTCGCTTGAACGCCTTGCTGAACGCAGCGTCGGACTCGTAACCGACCGACCGAGCAACGTCAATGAGCTTTTTGTCACGCTTTTGTAGTAACTGCATCGCCTTCTGCATCCGCCACCCAGTTACATATTCCAGCGGTGTTTGTCCGAGTAGCTCTTTAAAACGTGCTGCGAATGCGGAGCGAGACATGGCCGCAGCTTCGGCCAGAGATTCGACCGTCCATGGTGTATTCACTCTGTCGTGAATGGCACTCAGGGCAGTGCCTATTTGAGGATCGAAAATCGCACGAAGCCATCCTTTGTTGCGTTTCGGTCCCGACGCGATATGCGCCCGAAGTACCTGGATAAACAGAACCTCGGCTAGCCGAGTCGCGACGACTTCAGATCCGGGCGCCTGTTCCGCCATTTCTGACGCCAGCGCCTGCATCGTGATGTGAAGAGCAAGCATGCGTGCCTGATCGGACTTGATCAGGATGAAGCTCGGCAATAAATGAGTGATCGGCTTCAGGCTGGCGCGATCGAAACTCAGGGACCCACAGACGATTGTCGTTGGTGCGCCACCGCCTCCATAATGCGCGACATTGTTGTTGGCTTTGGCCCCGACCTCGCGGAAACTACACCTCGGACGTGTTCGCGGGCTGTCGCGCAAAACAATCGAAGTCCCCGGGGCCAGCACAAAGCAATCACCACCGGCGAGGGGAATCGGCTCCGGAATCCCTTCCACACTCAGCCAGCAGTTGCCGCGCGAAAGCATGGCGAAGTGCGCCGAATCTGTGGCTGACATCTTTTTGTCGGAAGGCGTGACTTTTTCTTCGGTCTGCTTTTCCTGTTCTAAGCCCCACGGGGCTGTGGCTTCGAGCCTGTGCAGACCGAAAGCGGATACGTGCATCGTTCTGAAGATGTCTGTTACTGGGTCCAATTCACCCCCCTATCGTGGACGAATAGACAAAATATTAGGACTCTTGAACAGCTCTCGTCCACTGCCAGAGACATCTACTACTCTGTACGCAATGCTAACACATCTACCGAAGGGGGTAATTATGGGAAAGCTTGAAGGAAAAGTTGCAGTCATCACGGGTGGATCGAGCGGCATGGCGCTGGCGAGCGCCAAGCTCTTCGTTAAAGAGGGCGCCTACGTTTTCATCACCGGTCGGAAGCAGGAGCAGCTCGATGAGGCCGTCAAGTTGATTGGCCGGAACGTGACCGGCGTGCGCGGTGACGTGGCCAATCTCGACGACCTCGACCGCCTGTTCGATACCGTCAAGCGAGAAAAGGGCAAGATCGACGTCCTGTTCGCGAGCGCTGGCACGGGCGAAGCCGTCCCACTCGGCGAAATTACCGAGCAGCATTTCGATGCGACCTTCGGCCTGAATACCCGCGGCACGTTGTTTACGGTTCAGAAGGCATTGCCGCTGTTCAACGATGGCGGGTCGATCATCATGACCGGATCAGTTGCTTCGGTGAAGGGTTTTCCCGGTTTCAGCGTGTATGCGGCGAGCAAGGCAGCACTGCGCTCCTTCGCACGCACGTGGCTCAACGAACTGAAGGGCAGAAATATCCGGGTGAACGTGCTGGGCCCGGGGCCGATCGCCACACCGATGCAGGAAGCAGTTCTCACCAAGGAGGCGAAGCAGATGTTCGAGTCCCTAATCCCGCGGGGAAAGATGGGTCAACCTGAGGAAATCGCGACGGTCGCGTTGTTTCTTGCTTCAGACGATTCGAGCTTCGTGAATGGGATGGAGTTGAACGTCGACGGCGGCTTCTCGGCTATCTGACGTCCGCAGACCTCGGCTAGTGGCTGACCTTCCGGAAGCCACGCAAAGCGATCTACCGCGGGACGTTTACGGAAGGTCGCCACAGAATGGACTTTGATGTCCCGCGTCGTCGAAGGCTCGGAATCAATATCAACACGGATCGGAGAAACATTATGCGCTACGCAATTGTAGGGTTCGGAAAGATAGGTCAGGCCCTCGCCCACGCCTTCGCCCGTAAGAACATCGACGTCGCAGTCGCGAGTCGCCGGGCGCCCGAGGCGTTGGCACCGGAGGCTCGAGCAATTGGACCCACAGTCGTCGCCAAGTCCCTGCGTGATGCACTCGAAGCCGACACAATCATCTTGGCGGTCCCGTTCGGAGAACA
This sequence comes from uncultured Acidobacteriota bacterium, assembly GCA_963785605.1. GTDB lineage: Bacteria > Acidobacteriota > Terriglobia > Acidiferrales > UBA7541 > Acidiferrum. The sequence continues at coordinate 174,140 of CAWAWE010000006.1, forward strand.
TCGCGAGGTTGCGAAGGCCCTGCCGAGCTGGAAAGGCAAGACGGTTATCGACGCAATGAATTCGTTTCCAGTCCCACCTGAGGAACTGGATGGCCTCCCATCCTCCGCCTTCGTTGCGAAGTCGTTCACCGGCGCCAAGTTAGTGAAGGGTTTTAATCACTTGGTTGCAGCCATCTTGGCTACCAATCCAATCCTCGAGGGAGGCCATCGGGTCGTCTTTCTGTCGAGCGACGACGAAGACGCGATCGCTCCCGTGGCGGATTTGGCCAAACAGCTCGGGTTCGCACCCGTCAAGCTGGGAAAGTTCAACGAGGGCGGCGCGCTGGTGCATGCACGCGGCCGCGTTTGGGGCCCACTCATCTTCCAGGATTTGTTCAAGAAGCAGCCGTAGTCCTTCGTCGACTGTGTGATTTGGCACGAGAAGTACCACTCAAAATGTCCGATTAGATCGGACACGATCCGACGTAAGGGAAAAGGAGATTTCGATGAGCATCGAAGGTAATGTCCAGATTGTGAAGAATTTTCTTGCGGCACTCGGCCGTCGCGACAAGCAAGGATTGGTGGCGTTGTCTGCCGAAGATATTGAGTGGATCATTCCGGGCAAGGACTGGCCGCTGGCCGGCACGCACCGCGGGCGCGCGGGATTGGAGGATCTACTTCAGAAGGCTAACGAAACGGTGGAAACTTCATATCCAGGCCCCCCCGAGTTCATAGCGCAGGGAGACCGGGTTCTGGTCGTCGGCTTCGCTAAAGGGAGAATCAAAGCCACGAATAGGACATTTGAGGACCACTGGGTTTTCGACATTACCGTTCGGAACGGCAAATTGACGAACGTCCGGGAATATATCGACACGCAAGCACTGGCGCTGGCCTCCGAGATTTCCGGGAGCCCCAGGCTTTAACGCAGGGATATCGACACCACACGGTACCATTAGTTGGGATCAGCGAATACGCTGAACAGCGGCAGCATTGAGCAATAGTGAGCAGCTATTACGCGCAAAGCCCATGCAGTCTCGCAGAAGAACACAATATTTCCAGACAGCACTGATACGCAGAGACATGAAACAAACTATGGTCGCGACTATTCGCCGAATACTGGCACTTTACTTTTGTTTCGGATTTGGTGTCGTAGTGCCCGGCGGTGTGTCTGCTCAACAACTAGATTCGCCTCTCGTGGGTAAGAACGAACAAGGACCGAAAGACACAATGCTCCAGCAGAGAGAATTGACGACGGCCTCGCTGGCCCAAGATTCCGAGTCGGCGCATGCCTCAGTGTCGCCGGGGATAGTCGGCGCTTGGACTTACGCGGGCACAGGAACTGTAAACAGCTATTGGATAGCAACACCAGGCGGAGGAATCGTCGTGATCGATGTTCAGCGCGACCTCGTTCACGCGGCAGAGGCAGTAGCGGCTGTGCGTGCTGTCGGTAAACCAGTCCGCGCTATCCTGATCACGCATCCCCATCCAGATCACTACACTGGCATTGGTCTGTTCCGCCAGGCGTTTCCGGGAGTTGTCGTGTATGCATCGCAAGCAACTGCCGACACAATCCGAAACGATACGTATGGTGCGAGCGCGGCGACGCAGCGCGACGCCCCGGAAATTACTCCGCAAGTGTTCGTACCCCCTGGTGAGACCTTCGATGGCAACACTACGCTTCAGATCGATGGTCTCACCATCGTTGCGCGTGAGTTGGGGCGCGGCGAGGCACACAGTACGACGGCCTATTACCTGCCTGTGACAAAGGATTTGTTTGTGGGCGACGCGGTAATCAATCGGCTTCACGCGCCGATTCTGGAAGCAGCCTCTGGATCTTGGCTTGGCATTTTAGATCGCCTTGAAACGACGTTCCCAGACGCTCGGACGGTCCACCCCGGGCACGGTGCATCTGGTCCGCCGTCGACACTATACGAAGACGAACGCGTCTACCTGAGAACCTGCCGAAAGATCGCGGCTGAGGAGATCGCTCGTTCCGGCTTCACGGAGGCGGCTAAGCAAGCTGTAGTGGAACGCATCAACGCCCGTTTTCCTTATATCAATCCTACAGGGATTAAGGACATAGTTCGGAGCAGTGTCGACGGGCTCTTTCAAGAACTCTCGATGCCGAATGAGGCACCAGTTCAGTGATACGTAAACGATATCCCACGCCAATCAGGCTCACCCCGTGGGCCCGCGACGCGCACCAAGATGTACGCTGTACACATTGAAGATGAACAGTGATCATCTTAGGAGAAATGCGATGGCGAACGGCGAAGATGTCGTGGTCACAGGGGTCTCCAGTGGAATTGGTTGGGGAACCACAAAGGTGCTTATTTCAAAGGGATTTCGCGTATTCGGTTCTGTACGGAAGCCGTCTGACGCCGATCGTTTGCAAAGAGAGTTCGGCAACGGCTTCGTGCCTCTCATGATGGACGTTACGGATGCCGACCGTGTACATCAAGCTGCCCAGAAGGTCGGCTCTATGATAGGGGATAGGAATCTGATTGGCCTGGTGAACAACGCAGGAGCTGTCGTGAGTGGGCCACTGCTTTATCTGAGGCCTAGCGAGTACCGGCGGCAGTTGGAGGTCAACATGATCTCCCCGCTTGTGGTGATCCAAGCCTTCGCTCCTCTCTTGGGAACAGATAAGAAGAGGCAGGGTCCTATTGGCCGCATCGTGAACATCAGTTCTACCGTCGCAAAAGTTGCTATCCCGCTTCTCGGCGCCTATAGCGCTTCCAAAGCTGGTCTTGAAGGAATGTCGGACGCGCTGCGGCGAGAACTGATGTTATTTGGCATCGACGTCGTGATCATTGAACCGGGCACCGTGAACACGGCGATGTATGACAAGGGCGAAAAAGAAGATCTGAGTGAGTTCAAGCAGACCGAGTATTGGGAGGCGGTGCAGAACTTCCAGAAGTTCATCGTCGCCGAAGCCCGTAATAACGGTTTATCTCCTGAGCGTCTGGGCGAAGCCGTCCACGTGGCACTCACCACGGCGAAACCGAAGGCACGCTACGCGGTCGTTCCGCAACGGTTCAAGAACTGGACTCTGCCCAAACTTCTTCCCGTGAGGATGCTCGACGCCGCGGTCGCAAAGCAGATGGGACTCAAAAAGCCGTAGCCAGCCTCGAACGGCGCGTTCTCACATCTCACAAGCGCCTTCTAGTGACGATGCGACAGGGGCTTGCGGATGCCATCAGTGATTCGAGATAGCCGAAGATCGGCAAGCTGATTGATCGTTTTAAGAACGATCCTATCGCGTCGATAGATTGGTCCTCAAAAACGCCGTTACCGTCCTTGTGGATTTCAAGTTTCCAGTAACGCCGGTGCATTCGATGGGTCGATGCAACACCATCTAGGAACTGATCTGTTCAAAGGTGGTGATTATGATCCAACGGAAGAGGTCGAGATTATCTCCCACGGAGAAGAACGACATATGGCGCCGATGGAAGTGCGGGCAGTCCTTGCACGAAATCGGGCGTGCTCATGGCAGGCCGCATCCCACCATTCGCAAGTTGTTGTTGCCTAGCGGAGGCATCCCTCCCATCACTCGTCGCCGCTCCCGCCTCTCGCTCAACTTGGCAGAGCGAGAGGATATTTCGCGAGGGCTCGCTTCCGGATTGCCGCTCCGTGAGATTGCTCGACGACTGGATCGAGCAGCGTCCACATTGAGCCGGGAGATTTCTCGCAACGGCGGCCGTCCGATCTATCGTGCCTATGTGGCGGATGACCATGCGTGGGGCTCGGCCTTGCGACCGAAGAAGTGCCTGCTTGCCGTCAGTCGCAAGTTACGCAACATCGTTGCGAGTAAACTGGTCCTGAACTGGTCGCCCGAGCAGATTTCCGGATGGCTGAAAATTCAGTTCCCCGATGACGCGAGCATGCGAGTGTCCCACGAGACGATTTACCGCAGCCTTTTCATTCAAGCGCGTGGAGTGCTGAAAAAAGAGCTGATGGATCATCTGCGATCGAAGCGACGCATGCGCCGCTCGCGACACGCAACCGTCAGTGGACAGTCACGCGGTCAGATCGTCGACGCCATCTCGATCCGCGAAAGACCTGCGGAAGTGGAAGACCGAGCGGTTCCTGGTCATTGGGAAGGCGATCTGCTGAGCGGCGCCAAGAATAGCTATATTGCGACGCTGGTGGAACGCCACTCACGCTTCGCCATGTTGATTAAAGTACGCAGCAAAGAAACGGAAGTTGTAGTTGCTGCTTTGAGCCGGCATGTTCGCAAGCTCCCCGCCACGCTGAAACGCTCGCTGACGTGGGATCGCGGACTGGAGATGGCGAAACACAAGGACTTCACAGTCGCCACCGATGTGCAGGTTTATTTCTGCGATCCGCAAAGCCCCTGGCAACGCGGCACAAACGAAAACACTAATCTCCTCTTACGGCAATACTTCCCACGACGCACCGATCTATCTAGCTATTCTCAAGAGCAGCTCGACCAGGTCTCGCTGCTCTTGAATCAACGGCCGAGACAGACTTTAGGATTTCAAACTCCTGCGATAAACTTCAGGCAAGTGTTGCGTCGACCGCCTGAGCCGACACGACTTATCAGGCTTTGATGGGCGACGCATGCGGGCGAGAGACAATCATTGGTAGAGTAACTCCACATATACGACGCGTCATCCAGCGGATGCCCCTTGGGTCGGACCGGATTAGAATGCTGGGTGGGCTTGACTTCTCGAAGGAGTTCGTCTTGAAAACATGCGCCAACGATCAAAAGCGCTGATAGCTTTCCTGTTTTTGGCGTCTATGCCAGTCTCCGCTCAAATTTCGACAGAGACACTCGCTAAAAAGACCACAATTAACGGCCCAACTGCGGTTGCCCTCGATCACGACGGGCATCTCTTTGTAGTCGAAGAGGAAGAGAATCGGATTCGTCGTATTGATTTGCGGAAGGGAACAATCAAGACGGTAGCGGGAAACGGGAAGGACTGTTGCTACAGCGATGGAAAGCTGGCCACGCAAGTCAGTTTGTCGTGGGTAGTCGCGTTAGCCGTCAATCCCCGAGGCGACCTGTTGATCGCCGAGTGGGAGCAAGTTCTAAAGGTTGATGCGCATACAGGGATAGTGTCGACCGTTGCTGGAACAGGTAAATCAGGCGACACAGAGGGCCTCCCGGCTCGGTCCGCAAGCTTCGGGCAAATTGGTGGATTGGGGGTGGATTCCGCCGGAAATCTGTTTATCTCCGATGACGGCCAGCACAAGGTTTTCAAGGTAGACGCCGCGAACGGAATTGTTTCCAAGGTTGCAGGCAACGGAAAAGGCGGTTTCAGCGGCGATGGAGGCCCGGCAGTTGACGCCAGTTTCCTCTTTTCCGAATCCCTCGCCCTCGACGGCGCAGGCAATATTTTCGTAGCCGACTCCGAAAACTGTCGCGTTCGTCGCATCGATTTCAAAACCGGGGTCGTGGACACGATTGCTCAGACTGGCGGGCCCGATCAGAACTGCCCCCCGCAGCCAGGACACATCCCGTGGCAGCCCTCTCCGTCCGATCCAGCAGTCGATTCCCAGGGCAACGTCTACTTCGTTCAGGGTTCTGAGGATGTTGTCGCCCAAGTGGGTCCCGACCCGAAAAAACAATCGATTGTTGCGGGAACCGGTGAGAGAGGTTTTAGCGGAGATGGTGGCCCGGCAGCCGCGGCGAAACTCGCAAATCCTTCCGGGCTGGTTGTGGATCCAGAGGGCAACATCTTCGTCTCCGAGTTTGTAAATAATCGAATTCGCCGGATCGATGCGAAAACAAGAATAATCACCACCGTTGCAGGGAACGGACTTCCTCACCGGTTTGATGTTGAGATGTAACTGACAGTCGATGTCGTGAGTCAGCTCCTGATAAACGCCGTAACCGGTAAAGTGGAATCCGGCCAAAAGTACTTGTCCGATTACGCGCCTTCTCGGGACTTTGCGCGAACATACCCCGTAAAAGCTCCGAATGAACTATTGGCTCCGCGCTTTACGGACTATTTGCGAAAAATTCTCCCCAGGGCGCAACTGTTCATTAATTTGATTTTGAAGTGAACTTGAGAGCGGATGACAACAGCTTTTGCAGGCGTTCTTCGCCGCCACATTGCACTTCGATGGTCACAAAGTATTTATTTAGGACGGTCGAATATGAGCCCCGGTAGTAGCCGGAGTTGGGGCTTTCAAAAACCCGGAAGACGGTGCCCACGAAAGGTATGCCCTGAACAGAAAGAGAGAACTCATGTCGGTAAATCCTCACATTGTCTGCTTCCACTTTGTGACGAAGGTCGCGAACATATTGTTCTGTTGTCGTACCTTTTGGATAGTTCTCCAGCGACTCGACAACTAAGCCGAGCGTATAGTTCTCCTCGGGTCCGCGCTGCGGGACTCCCGAATCGTACACTGCCTCTATTAACCGTCCCTGTCGTCTCTGTGGATGAATGGGGCCTCGAACTTCCCATCGTGCCTTTGGCGCCGAAAGTGCTATTCCAAAATACGAGTTCTGGTAAACGTCCCCATTTACTTTTCCGGAGTCTACCACCGACGAAAACGCGCCATTCGACGCTTGCCCGTTCGTTGTCACGCCTGATAGAACCAGCGCGGCAAACATCGTCAGCAATCGTGTTCGGACTAACGCCGTTTTTGACATTTTGCTCCTCAGGGGATTCGGCACAATCATATCGGCACAATCATATCGCCACGCCCACACCCGACACGCATCTGCCGTGAAAACGTGTTGAGTCTTGGTAAACGCCGTTACCGTCCAAGTGAATTCAAGTTTCCGGTTACGCGACCTATCGGGAATTGACTCGTCCTGTTGCCGCCGCGAGGCCCTCTCCGACGGTGTAGAATCGCCACGCCCTCGAATGAATGCCAAGGAGAGCGCGAAATGGTTGCTGTCGCAACAAGCGTCTTCACTCAATGAACGAGTTCATAAGTCACCTTACGCTGGACGTTCTTCCAAAATTGTCTGGATTGCTGGAGACGAAGCTCCGATGACGGACCATGCACTTATCCTCGCCGGACTAATTGTCGGCTGCATCGGCTTGGCTGTCACAGGAATAGGTGTCTACTTTGGTGCAGGGAGTTTCTTCTACCAGAGGAAGCAGGTGAGCATTGCGGAGAGGGACTTCACCAGCCGAATGGAAGAGCAGCGCCTCGATGCGGAATGGATCGAGAGGTACGAAAAACTCGTGCGCCAGCTTCAACGCATCAATCCAAAGCTGCAAGTAATGGACCCCTACACCAAGCAGACCTTCGTGATTTTCGACGAGATGTTTCCGAACCCTTTCTTCAGAAGGGTACTACTCGAAACCGTAATCAGTATCGATCCTTCAGAAACAAGATTCGTCCGGAAAGACTTTCAGCCACACGAGTTGAAGCAACCTTATCTGCGCGACAAAGTTGCCGAGGCTGAACGCTGTATCGCCGAGTTCAGGAAGAAGCATCCGAGACTTCCCGCCTACCTGGGTGATTGAAGCCCAAACAAATTACCGAGAAACCAAACCGAGCCTCAGGCCGAATTCCTGAGACTGCTATTTCGACTCGCGTCCGATTGTTGAATAAAGAATGCATCCTTTGATTTCCCTGGTTATCCAAATAACGACGAGACAAGCAGTCGCAAACGTTCGAAGCCTGACGTGGCAAATGCGTCCCGAACATCTGCGCTGATGTTTTGACATTTTTCGCAGGAAGGGGATTCGTATGTCTCAAAAATCTGGCGCCGCAAAGAGTGCTCGGCAAAGCGAAGCCCGGGCTCACCAACCTGGTCAGGAGGTTTTCAAATCCATCCTGCCGGATGACATCGAGTGGAAACCGTTCCCGGCATTCCCACCTTCCGTCCGCCTGGCCGTCCTGGTAGGTCAGCCCTCAGAGCCCGCCCCCTATACCATCAGGGTTAAAGCGCCCCACGGCGCGAAGCTTATGCCTCACCAGCACCCGGAAGATCGCGTCTACACCGTAATTTCTGGCGTCTTTTATATCGGACTCGGCGATGAATTCGACGCCAGTAAGTTGGAAGCCTATCCGCCGGGCGCGATTGTCATTCTTCCTGGTAACACGTCCCATTTCCACTGGGCGAAGTCCGGCGAATACGTCACACAAGTCACCGCGATGGGGCCGCTTGGACTGGAATACGTCAGCGCCAAAGACGATCCGCGAAACAGCAATTCGTAACAGGAGTCTGCAAGGCCTAAGCCTTCGGGAAACAGATTCGATTTCAGAGAGGAGAACATAATGACAACGAAAGGAAAAATCTTGGTGCTGGTTTCGAGCGGTCGCGGCTTGCCCTTGAAAGATGGCAAGGTCTATGCCGGCGCTGGCTACTATCTCAACGAACTGACGGTCCCGGTTCGCGCCCTGATGAACGAGGGCTACGAAATCACTTTCGCCAACCCAAAAGGCAACGCGCCCCAAGTGGATGTGCATTCAGAGGTCGCCGATTTCTTCGGAGGGGACGCGGCCAAGCTTCAGGACTACATGTTATTCCGCGACGGTCTGACTGGGCTCAGAGATCCTGCTCGTATCTCGGATGTCATCGCATCGGGCCTGGACCAATATGACGCCGTTTTCGTACCCGGCGGCCATGGCCCGATGATCGATCTTCTTGATGATCCCGGCGCCGGCACCGTGATGCGGCACTTTCATGAAACATCCAAGCCAACGGCAGTGCTCTGCCATGGCCCGATTTCACTTCTCTCGGCGCTTCCCAATTCGCGAGAGGTGGTCGCCGCGCTGAGTGCGGGCGATACCGCCGGAGCGCACGCAAAGGCCCAGGGTTGGATCTATTCTGGATATAAGATGACTATTTTTTCGACAGCGGAAGAGCAGCAGCGCGAACCGCTTGAGATTGAGGGTAAGGTTCTCTTCTACCCGGACTTCGCCTTAAGTACCGCGGGCGGTAACGTGAGTGTCCTCGCTCCATGGTCCAGCTACGTCGTTCAAGATCGCGAGCTGATCTCAGGTCAGAACCCGTTCTCCGATCAAGCGCTTCTGAAACTTCTTATACCCGCGCTCAACGAGCGAAGAACTAAGGCCGCTGGCGCATCCTGAAGACGCGACGTTGGGTCCGCGGATCAGTTTTCTGGAGGGAAGATTATTGCCCTTGTGGGACCACCAAACACGCCTAACGCTGGCCCGTCCGCGCCCGGGGCAGTCGCCTTCAATGCAGATTCATCGACCGGTATTGCGGAAACGAATGGTTTACCGGCGACGTGCTCAGTGTGAAGTTGAATAAACTTCAGGACTGGCGAGCCAGGAATCTGCCTGTCGCCAACTTCGCAGAACGCGGCGGCACGAATGTGGCCTCCTGCTGCAAGGGCCTTAAGTGTTGACACTATCTCGATTGTGCTGAGACTCGATTCGTGTTCCGACGGGATGATCGAAACCTGACCGTCGTTCTGCATGTACGCGCCCAGCGGAGAATAATCCTGGTTCCCGGCAATTCTCATTCGTGCTTCAGTGACCAGTGCCTTCGCTAAGGTCAGCTTGTCGGCAAGAATTGGATTCTTCTTCGCGGCTGCTTCGGCTGCCTGTCGAAGGCCCGCTACAAAGCGCGATTGCTTCTCCGAATCCGTCATGGCCTTTCCATATTAACGTACACAATTGCCTGAAGCCGAAACGTCTCCACAGCCGCGCGAGCACCGAACGTCGCTCATAGTACGACACATCGTGGCGCGAGATCGGCCTTTCGCTTGGCGGGACCTTGAAAGGTTGGCGAGCAAGGGGACAGACGGAACGTTTCCGGATTGCCGCACTGCACGATGGCGTGGGCAATGTCCAAGGAAACGTTCCGTCTGTCCCCTCATCTAGAAATCGCTGCCAGAGACCTTGACGACGGCCTGCCACGCGGCCTCTTGGCTGGCGCGATCGTAAAATGAGGGTGGCGCATCGCCTCGATTGGACCCGTGAATTTCTTGGGCGGCGAGGCGAAGAAGGAGGGCAGGCCTAATTTATGAAATGGTGAATTGCTTCGTAGGCGTGATCTTGAAATGAAGTATTTTTCAAATCAGTAAAAAAAGTGCTCTGGTCCACCATGTCCCCTGATAACTTGCCCTCTTTACTGGCATAAAAAACGCCGCTTTTATACCGCTCATCCGAAATGGCATCTACAAAGCGTTTTGCACCTACTTCCAGCGTATGCACCATTTCGCCCATCAATGGGAATACAATCGGCATCATCACGTACTTCAACATAAACCGCATTGGCGGGGGAAGACTATCTGGCGCCTGAGTTCCTTTTGTATTTCCTGGGCTCACAACAATAAACTTGAGCTTAGGATATTTTCTTGCCATCGATAACGTCCACATGGTTTCCGCATACTTGACATATGCGTATGCTTGCAATGCATTGAACTTCTTCCCAAAATACGATCCATCAAGAACAGCAGCAAACTCATCTACAGAAGAAGTCCTCATTGAAACTGGTTTTACTCCGAGCATCTTTACTCCTGGAACAGCTTCCGCACTGACTGATAGAACTGTTTTCCTTAGCTTGTCCCGTTTAATCAATTCCTCCACTAGAATCACATTGCCTAAAATATTCGTAGCGGCTAATCGATTCATACCGGAAGGCGTAGATTTCGCAGCCGTTTTCCCAATTACTCCACCTGCATTTAAAACTATTGCATCAATAGGTTCCCTTGATTTCTTCTACCGCTTTTCTTACGGAATTTGCATCCGTTACATCCCCAATAACAATTTCAAAAATCTTTTTCCCCGTTTGCTCCTCAAGGTCTTTTTTTGCTGCCGCTGCTCTCGCTCGATTTCTGCAAAAAAGGATTATTTTTTTCGTTTCTTGCTTCAATGCTAACTGTCTGGCAGTCTCTTTCCCAAGCCCGGCATTTGCTCCGGTTATTAAGATACTTTCGTTAGCGATCGAATGTTCCATGGGCGTCTCCGTGGTAAAGGGTGAAGGCCGAGAGTCATGAGGCCCAGCGAGGGCAGGCGTCGGCTTGCTATTTATCGAACTGTTCGGTTATATATTGGTGGGATGGAAAGTGTCAAGGAGTTTTGAACTAAATGATTCAGAAGACCGCTAGGCCGCGGGGTCGACCGCGCAGCTTCGACGAGACGGGGGCGCTGGAAAAGGCGACCCAGGTGTTCTGGTCGAAAGGCTACGACGGAGTGACGATTGACGATCTCGTCGCCGGGATGGGTGTGGGACGGCCGAGCCTGTATGCCATCTTTGGGGACAAGCGGGCGATATTCTTGCGCGTCCTTAGGGCGTATGCGAGAACGGAAGGGCGCATCAGCCGCGAAGGCACTCCTCTCGCCACAGAGTCTTCGCGACTCGCTCGCGGACTTTCTGAGGTACGCCGTCGAAAGTGCGACCGAGAAAGGGTCCGCCCGGGGCTGCCTTATGATGTGCGTCGCGCCGCTTGTGAACGACGCTGAGGTTCAGCGGTTCCTGCAGAGCGCGGTCGCGGGCGGCGTGGCGCTGGTGGAGCGCCGTTTCCGGGACGGGATCAGCGCGGGAGACATCCCACCTGACTTTCCGGTGGCCGTGCGCGCGATCCAAGTCACGGATTTTGCTCGTGCCCTGACCATGCGTGCGCAGATAGGCACGCCGCGCAAGACGCTCCTCAAAGAGGCTGAGGAAGCGGCCGACTTGGTGCTCCTGCCGCGCCTGAAGGCCATCGGCAAGCAGAAGCTATAACTTTCTCTCGCCGGCGATTGAGCCGGACAAACGCGGTGCCTGCATGATCGCACCCCTTCTGGTAAAGCCCGCCGACCCACCTTTTGCGAGGCTACCGTGAACACCGCTACCGGCGACGCTCGCAGCGGCTGTATGTTGGCGGCCGCTGCGCTGGGACATTCGGAGCGGGTGACAGAGATTCGTTCCTGGCTCGCGAAGGGTTTCACGGCATCCGCTGATATTTTCGCGAAACGTTTCGAGCAGGAGATAAAGGCGGGGCGCGTGACTCGCACACCCTCTGCCAAGGTGCGAGGCCGTTTGCTCGTTGACTTGCTGCAGGGTGTGCAGCTTCGCGCCAAGGTTGGTATTGCGCGCGAGCAATTACTGCAGGACGCCCGAAGCTATGTGTTAAGTCGTTTCTGTCCCAGCCGACTATCTCTGTCAAACAACCTTCGAGCGCGTCTCTCAGTTCGGACTGTTCCAAAAGAACATCTTGATTGGCTCTCGATCTGAGTATCGCGTGAACGTCTCGTATTCATCGACATACCAAGAACCACTCAATCTAGTCGTTGAATCGTTCAGCCTTTCAACGTGAACAGTTGCTCCACCCCCTTTAGGGTGTTGAAATCGAAATGACCATGCCGGTGCCTCGTGATAATACTCATTGCAGGGGCCTCCACGCCTTGTGCTAAAGACCATATTCTGTACGTATCTGAGCAACTCGGAATAAACCTCAGCTACAGGGAAACGGCTAAAGCGGGAGAACCACTAGTGGTATTGGAGGTCGAGGCGGTAGATTTCCTCAGTCCCGCGGTCGAGCATCAGCAGAGGAGAATCGTCGGGAAGAAGACTGACCCAATCGCTCCAGATACCGCCCAAGGTGAGGCCTTTCAGATTGAGTATGTGTGTGACACGGCCATCTGGAACGCTGATACGAATCAGCTCCGCTGGTTGGCTCTCTTGTTTGACCCGCAGAATTATAGCTCGACTATCGTGCGACCAAGCGACCGAGCCGCTCGCCTCGGCGAGCTTGGTCCAACGTTGCGCCTGAAAATCATAAAGCATCACGGTTCCTCTGTTCTGGTCTAGAGGCATGGCGGTCAGATAGCGGCCGTTATGCGAGAGACGAGCGACACCCATTCGATCAGAGCCGGCGATTTTGGATTCCTGCTGAGTGGTAAGGTCCAAGCGATAAATGGAAAGGCAGGAGACGTCGTCGAGTGGGCATCCGATGTGACGCCCCAAAATAATCGACTTTCCATCGGGAAACCACGCTCCCGCGCCCACGTAATCCGACCGGTCCACGGACACGATCTGCCGGGGAGCGCCACCTTTCGCTGAAACGGCAAGGATCTTGTTTGGAAAATCGGTGAACAGAATCTGTGTTCCGTCGGGTGACCAGCGCGGCTCGTGTGGGTTGACGGGCGCGAATGTCAATTGAAGGCGTTCGCTGCCGTCCAATTTGCTACGCCACAGGTTGGAATCCGGGTACGTTGTGTACGCCACCCACTGACCGTCAGGCGAGACCTCCGGTTCTGCCGCAGAGATTCCGCCCAGAAAGGGTTCCCATTGTTTCGTGTCGTTCGAATGGTGAACCAGCTCGCCTCGATTCTGATAACCGATTACGAATAAACCCTTTCCGTCGGCGCTCGGTGTTGGTGGATCGTAGGCGATCGGGCCAGAGGTCAACTGGACAGCATCTTGCACTACGACTTTGCCGAACAAGGATTGTCGTTCCGGCAGGACCCAGATATCACGCCCTTTTTGGTAGAAGTAATAATTTCCATCCGGCGACCACCTGCCAAAGCCGCCCTCAATAGGCAGCCGACGGAGTCGCGTTCCGTCCGCCGCCGCTTCGAGAATATTCGTCTGGTCCTGTTCGCCGCCGGGTGTGGAGAATTTTGTGGCCGTGAAGCGCAATCGCTTTCCATCGGGCGAAAATTGAATGTAAAAGGCGGCGTCAAAGTCATCTACGGTGATGAGTTTGCGGACTTGGCTGCCGTCCGGCTGGGCGACAAAAATGTCTTTGCCGTTGGCAAAAGCCAGATAGCTGCCGTCGGGCGCCCAAGCCGCGTCGTGAGTAGTGATGTCGCCAAGTCGATGCGGAGGTCCCGCCGGGAGGGGCAAAGCCCAGAGAGGGCGCTCGTCGACCGGGGTTACACCGAAATCGCCATCGGCGCTCAGAAGAAGCTCGAAATTTTTCTGCGAGACGTCAAAGGCAACAGGGTTCCACAAGGGCACCGGAATGCGGATCGTTTCACCGCCTTGAGTTCCGACCTGAACAAGTTCGATGTTCTGTTCGGATTGAGTAAACGCACCTTCCTGAAAATAGAGCCGCTCACCATCGCTCACCAACCTGTAGGTGCAAGCCTCCTTGAGTCTGCCGTCCTTCGTGATTTGAGCCGAATCGACGACCCGTGGAATCGGCAGGGGAGAACGCAGGCTGATCCAAGCGACGATTCCCGTGGCAACGAAAAGGCAGAGCAGCGAGCCCAAAACAACCCGCCGTTGGATTCCCGGCGTGAGACCTCTTTGGGGAGAGGAAGGCGGAGGCGCTTCGATCGCAGGGTTACTGCTTTGCACGGCGGCAATGAAGCGATAACCGCGTCGCGGGAGGGTCTCGATGAATCTCGGAAGGTCGGCGTCATCTGCGAGCACTTCGCGGAGCCGCTTGACCGCCATATTCAGACCGTTGTCAAAGTCAACGAAGGTGTCGTCTGACCAGAGCGCGGCTTTCAGCTCTTCGCGGGTGACCAACTGGCCTGGGCGTTCGAGAAGTTTCAGCAAGATTTGGAAGGGTTGGTCCTGAATCCTCAAGCGGACGCCATTTTTGCGCAGTTCGCCCGATTGCGGATCTGCTTCGAAATTACTGAAGCGGAAGGGGGGCTGAGTAAGGGGCGCGGATGACACCTGGGTCCCTCAGAATCGACCGCTAGTCTAGCAATTCCCCTGGGTGAGTCTCGAAGAAAATCGCGACATCTGGAACCGCAACGCGCTGAATTGCAAGCGGTTGGCGCGTTATGCGTAAGTACCACGGATTTTAGCGCCGCGCTATTGAGCAGCGCGGCCACCTGTCCCACCGTTCCGCGACAACGCAGTTCGCGGTCCGGGGGATTGGGTGAGGAAATTTTGCAGACTGGTAGCGGGTTTGCTGGCGATTGCATCGCCCACGCTGATTGAGGCGCAATCAGATTCGCACTTGAATGCGTTAAGGGTCGGACGAGTTATGCCGGACGGGCAAGAGTTCTTCTGCGTCGGCCCGTATTCCATTCCTGAATGTGCGACGCAGGCGGCCCTGTTGCGAGCCGTCCTGCGGAACTACGATGCCGATAAACTTGGGAAATGGAGTTGGGTAGTGGTGCGATCAGAGGATTGGAAACAACTCGCCTCGCGGCTTCATTTGGACCCGTCTAGTCCCGCCTTCAGTAATTTGGGGAATCGCCAGACGTTCTTTGATGAGGCGTTACTTGTGCTCAGGCCTGAACGAGAGACCGAACTGTTCACGAAATGGAAGATCCCCTTCGATCAGTTTCTGGACTTTGCCGTAAGGCACGAACTAGGGCATGCCTTTTGCCAGGAAGCGGATGAGGCAAAGGCGGAGCGCTATAGTCAGCGCCTGCGAAAGAGCGGGCCAATTTCGTGCGAAGCGAAAAAACAACACAACCTCGCGTATCGTCGGCCATCCCGCAGTTACGCTAAGGTCCCAATTAACGCTGTCGGCTCAGGCGGTCGACTTATCAGGAGTTAGAAATGGAGTTCGTTCGCGGGCCGATGATGTCAGCCTCTAGGCAAACCCGCGCAGGCTTTCATTCCGAGTCATGAAGTCAGTTTCGTGCGCTACTGCTTTTCATAGACATAGGCTTGCCGCGAGAAACCGGATCTAGTCGGTAGGTCTGTCAAGGTGCGGCCGTCCTTCGAAAGGTCCCAACGGTCAGTCGCTCGAGTGGAGATTTTGCCCGGCTGCCACGACTCATGCTTTCCGCTAACCGTGATCAACGTGGACCGCTCCCACATGGCTGCGGTTTCGACTTCGCCTAGTCGTGGGTCTTTGAAGATGTGAGGCTGTCCATCCGTAACAAAGGTTCGTACGATTTCGTGCCCGTCGACGACGGATACTTGACGCATCTCGATGGTAAGGCCATCGGAAGTGATTGTAAGCGTTTCAGCGGTTAGCGAATTTTTCTTGGAGGAAAACCCGCTCTCTTTGAGATTTAATTTCCACGTACCAGAGAGGTCGGGATGTTTTGTGTCCTTTTCTGCGAACGCGGGCACGGCTGCGGGGACCACGAGCACGCAAAGCATGCTGATGGCACAAACAATTTTTTGGCGGTGCGAGAGGCTAGCCATACCCGCATTCTATAATGCTGTTCATCTCACCGATTTAATGACGTGATCGATCGTATACTCCTGATAAACGCCGTTACCGGTAAAGTGGATTCCGGCCGAAATGTACTTGTCCGGTTATGTGACTAATCGGAATTTGGCGGTTTAGGCTCGCAAAATAGTCCACGCTGCCATCAGCAGTCGGATTCCCTGAAAAGCGAGAAACGCTCCCGATAGCACCGTTAGCAGTCGGTCCTTGAATGACAACGCCTCTGAATCTGCGACATCGATGGTCTGCTCCTCTCGGTTCAAACTCCATCGGAGGAGGTTGGTTGCTAATGCGAGTGATGTGGTCGCGGACAGCGCATAGAATACTACAAGCGCGGTGCGACCGATGCCACTTGGCGTGGTTCCGCGTCCAAATGCATCATTCAGACGTGATGCTGCATAAACCACGGCGGCTATACCCGACGTCAGCCATACCAGCCACGAGTCGAAGACTGAAAACCTAACTCCATCGCGCTCCAGTAGTTTGCGTTGAAGCCGCTTCATTCGTATGGATAACCCTACGGCGGCCAATCCACAAACCAACCAGAAACCGGCATTCAGCACCAACGAGCGTGGCATCCATGGGTCGTTTTTGTGAACGGCATACATCAGAGTCAGAATCACGAGTCCGATTCCGAACAGAATCTCGCCTGCGAGGACGAGTATTCGTCGCCGAATCGAAACGCTCTGCGCTTGTTTTCCTTGTTCCATGCCTAAAACACACTAACCTAAATCACCATCTGGCTAACCAGCGTCCCGATTAACGCCATTACCTGCCAAGTGCCCCGGCGTCAGGATCGTGTTGATCGAATTCCGGTTGCAGTAATCGAACCCACGTCCGAACGTTGTAAAGCTGGCAATCCAACCTCAAAAACGATGGATTTTGCGGTTTTTGACCTTCTGGGTCCGGTTCCAAATGGAAAATGGACGGAAAACGATTTGGGTGGAATTTTACTTCCGTGCCGAAAGCCCAACATCCTTCCTCATCCCACTCTTCCCAAACGCCGCCCTGAACGCCGCATCCCCCCGCAACCCATCAAACCGCGGATCGTACGGCAAATAAATCAGCCAATTCGAATGATGCTGCTCCGCCCTCTTCAACGACTCCATCGCCTTCGCCTTATCCCCAATTTCCGCCCAAGTCGCCGCAATGTAATAGTCCGGAACAACCGACCCTCCCGGCCGCGCCAGCGCCCCTTGCAGCGCCTGCCTCGCTTCCGCTTTCTTCCCGCTGCGCGCCAATTCAAACGTCATCAAAATCAGCGTGACCGGATTATCTCGCTCCAACGCCTCAGCCTCGCTGAACTCCGCTAGCGCCGCACTCCCGTCATTCATCTGCCCATAAACAAGCCCCAATAACTGGTGCGCCGGTATGAAATCCGGATAAAGCTCCAGCGCCCGCTTGCACTCCCGCGCAGACTCTTCATTCCTCCGCATTAAAAACAACGCCCACGCCAGCGACGTCTGCACGCTCGGTGAAACCGGATCCAACTCCTGCGCGCGTTTCGCGACGCCAACCGCCTCTTCGCCGCGCCCCATCCCCAGCAACGCAAACCCAAAATATTGATACGCCGACGCGTAGTTCGGATCGACCGCCACCGTCGCCTTGAACTCGCGTTCCGCGCCCACCCAGTCGTGCTCGTAATCCGTCAGCGCCGACAGCATCGCCACATGCGCCTCCGAATTCGAATTGTCCAGCGACATAGCCTTCCGCGCCGCCTCTTCCGCCTTGGGATACGCCTCCGACGGCGGCAGATATTCGTAAAATCCAATCAGCTGGTAACAATTCGCCAGCGCCGCATACGCCCGCGCATAATTCGGGTCGATCGTAATCGCCTCTTCCAACAGCCCGACCGCTTTCGTCAGCGCACTCCGGCTCCGGTTCGTTGCGAAAAATTCCGCCTTCATGTACTTCTCATACGCGTCGTACCTGGCCGTTTCTGGCCCCGACGATGGCTTCGACGGCCACGCCCCGAAGCGCGGCAAAATTGCCGTCGTCACCTGGCGCGCAATCGAATCTTCCGCGCTGAAAATATTCTCGTTGTTCGCGCTGAACGTTCCCGACCACGTCTCCGCGCCCGATGGCTCGAGCACTCTCACCTTCACAACGATCTTCCCAGCTTCGCGATGCAGCGACCCATCCACGATCGCCTGCACCCGCAGTTTTTGCGCCGCGGCCTTGGCATCCGCTTCCGTGCCCAATACCGTTCGAATCGTCGAAGACGACCGCACCGTCAGCTGTTCCACTGTCTTCAGCCGGTCCGCAATCGCATCCGAAAATCCAACTCCCAGATATGTATCTTCCGCCCCGCCTTGATCCACGCGAAAGGGAAGCACCGCCACCGACCGCGTCCGCTCTTCATACGAAGACGCCGCCGTCGCCGCCTCAATTTTCGTCGCGCGCTTCCAGCGCTCAATTCCAACAATCCCTACAATCGCCGCACCGTCAGCACCGCCGCCACAAGATAAACCCGCACCGTCCGTTTCGAACTCTTTGGTTCCCGATCGCCAGCCGTCTTTATCACCGAGGCCTCGGCCTCGCCCGCCGAACCCAGATAATCCTGATCTAAATCATCCGTCCCGCCCGCAAGGGCTTCGCCATCGACCACCGAACCCGTACCCTCAACCGCTGCCGCACCCTCTTCCGCCCCAAACGGCCCCACATACCGATACCCGCCACCCCACCGCGTCTCAATAAACCTCGAACTCTCCTTCGTCTCCCCAAACGCCTTCCGGATGCTCCCAATCGCCTTGCTGACGCTCTGGTCGTACACCTCTTGCCCGTCCCAGAAGCGTTGCAGCAGCTCCTCGCGTGTAATCATCCGGTGACGGTTTTCGATCAGGTGTAGCAATACCAGGTAGGGC
The DNA here is from genome assembly GCA_963785605.1 of uncultured Acidobacteriota bacterium. Classification (GTDB taxonomy): domain Bacteria; phylum Acidobacteriota; class Terriglobia; order Acidiferrales; family UBA7541; genus Acidiferrum. The sequence continues at coordinate 192,966 of CAWAWE010000006.1, forward strand.
TTCCGTTGCAGCGCGACCGACCGCTCTGCCGTAACCAGCAGCTGCTTCTCGGTATCTAGATAAGTCGAGCCTAGAAAATACATTAGATAAGAACCGGGGGACTTGGCCGCGAAGTATACCCCGACCCTCCTCGATTTCCTATTTTCTTCCCATTTCGGTCAGGTCTTATCCCTGCATTTTCACTACCTTCCGCTTACCTGCAGTCGACTGGGATACCCCGGCGCTGCCGCCCGCTCTCCCTGCGTCCTGCCGGTCCGAGCAGCGGCCTCGTCGGGGACATTTTCCGCCCGGCGAAGTACGAAGTCGAAGTACGAAGTCGAAGTACGAAGTTGAAGTACGAAGTCGAAGTGCGAAGTTGAAGTGCGAAGTTGAAGTGCGAAGTTGAAGTACGAAGGTGACGCGTGATGGTCAGGTCAGATTCTTACAGGGATCAGTCTCGATGGAAGGGACTCCCCTTCGTCCTCGCCATCCTGGCCGCCTGCATTCTTCTTCTCAAATTTTTAGGCTGAGTTCGAATCGGACTACGGGTACCCATGCCAGACACAAATCGGCCGATAACCGGCAGCAATACAGATGACGTCTCTCAAAAACTCCGAGTGATTTTTCGAAAAAAGCGCCGCCTCGCGCTCGCCAAACAGCGGCAGGGAAGTCGCTGCTCTCTCTTAGTTCTTTTCCGCGTAATGCTTCACGTCTACCGGCGTATGCATCGTCGCGCCGTGCAAATGTTTGTTCGCACCTTCATAGGAATCAATTTTGTGCGCGTGCTGCATCGACGTGCCGATGTCGTCGAGCCCCTTGATTAACACTTCCTTGCGCGACGGCACGATGTCGAAATGATATTTCAGCCCATGCTTGTCGCTGACCGTCTGGCTCGGCAAGTCGATCGTCAGTGAATATCCCTCTTCCTTTTCCGTCCGCTTGAACAGCTCTTCGATTTCTTCTTCGGTCAGGGTGGCGGGTAAGATTCCGTTCTTGAAGCAGTTGTTATAAAAAATGTCCGCATAGCTCGGCGCCAGAATCACGCGAAACCCATAATCCTTCACGCCCCACGGCGCATGTTCGCGGCTCGACCCGCACCCAAAATTCGCCCGCGCCAGCAACACGCTCGCGCCCTTGTACCGCGGAAAATTCATCACAAATTCCGGATTCGGCCGCTCCCCCGGATTGAAATACCGCCAGTCATAAAACAAAATCCGCCCAAACCCCTCCCGCGTCAGCGCCTTCAAAAACTGCTTCGGCACCATCTGATCGGTATCCACATTCACCCGATCCAGCGGCATCACCATCCCCGTATGTGTCGAAAACGGCTGCATCAGTCTCTCCGCGTTCCTTCTTCTCTTAGATCGTTACTTCATTACTTCTCTACTTCATTACTTCGCGTTTTTCCTACTCCACATTCGCCACATCAAACTCCCTCACATCCACAAAATGCCCCGCAATCGCCGCCGCCGCCGCCATCACCGGCGACACCAGATGCGTCCGCGAATCCCGCCCCTGCCGCCCTTCGAAATTCCGATTCGAAGTCGACGCGCTCCGCTCATGCGCCGGCAGCACATCGTCATTCATCCCGATGCACATGCTGCACCCCGCATCGCGCCACTCAAATCCCGCCTCGACAAAAATCTTATCGAGCCCTTCTTTTTCCGCCTGCGTCTTGATCCCGCGCGACCCCGGCACCACCAGCGCCTGCTTCACCGACCGCGCCACATGCTTGCCCGCAACCAAATGCGCCGCCGCCCGCAAATCATCAATCCGCGAATTCGTGCACGACCCAATAAACACGCGATCGATCGCAATATCCACGATCGGCGTCCCCGCCTTCAATCCCATATAAACAAGCGCCCGCTCCGTCGCCTTCTGATCGTTCGGATCCGAAAACGACCCCGGCTCCGGCACCCTCGCCGTAACCCCGCTCACCATCCCCGGATTCGTTCCCCACGTAACCTGCGGCACCAAATCGCTCGCCTCAAGCGTCACCACGGTGTCGAACTTCGCATCCTTATCCGTGACCAATTGCCTCCAACGCGAAACCGCCTCTTCAAACGCCTTCCCGCGCGGCACAAACTGTCGCCCCTCCAGATACGCAAACGTCGTCTCGTCCGGCGCCACCATTCCCGCGCGCGCCCCGCCTTCGATCGTCATATTGCAGACCGTCATGCGCCCATCCATCGACAGCCCGCGAATCGCTTCGCCGCTGTACTCCGCCACATGACCATTCCCGCCGCTGATCCCGATCTTCCCGATGATCGCCAGCACGATGTCTTTCGCGGTCACGCCCTTCGGCCGCTTCCCATTCACCACAATGTTCATCGTCTTCGAACGCGACTGCACCAGACACTGCGTCGCCAGCACATGCTCCACTTCCGACGTCCCAATCCCAAACGCCAGCGTCCCAAACGCTCCGTGCGTCGAAGTATGCGAATCCCCGCAAACCACCGTCTGCCCCGGCTGCGTAATCCCCAGCTCCGGCCCGATCACATGCACAATCCCCTGATTCGCGCTGTGCATATCAAACAGCCGCACGCCAAACTCGTTGCAATTCTTCTCCAGCGCATCAAACTGCAGCCGCGCCGCTTCATCCACGATCGGCAGCAGCCGCTCCTTCGAAATCGTCGGCACCGAGTGATCCATCACCGCAAACGTCAGATCCGGCCTTCGAACCGTCCGCCCCTCCGCCCGCAACCCCGCAAACGCCTGCGGCGAAGTCCCCTCGTGCACCAAATGCCGATCAATATAAATAAGAGCCGGCTTTCCCGGCTCCTCGTGCACCACATGATTATCCCAAATCTTCTCGTAAAGTGTTTTGCCAGCCATACTTAGCCCTCGTCGCCAACCCCACCATTTTAACACCGCCGCAACAAACCATCCACTCAAGCCCCCGCGCACGTTCCCCAAACGGGTTTATAATCCGTCCATGACCAAGGAAACCGCCGACCTCCTCAAGGAAGTTCTATCTCTTCCCGCAGAAGCCCGCGCGGCTTTTGCGGATCGTCTGCTCGAGAGTCTAGATGACCACGAGATCGAACCAGGCGCTTACGAAGAGTGGCAGCGAGAAATCAAACGCCGTGCCGCCGAATTGGACTCCGGCGCCGTGAAAGCAATTCCGTGGACGGAAGCAAAAGAGCGCCTTCGCGCCCTTCTGCGCGATGGCGAGTAGAACGCTCAAAATTCATCCGGACGCTCTCGCTGAAGCCGAGTCCTCCGTTTCGTGGTATCGAAGTCGCAGCCATCGCGCTGCCAATGCTCTCCTCGATGAGCTTGTGCGATCGATCGAAATGGTTGTCGAAGCTCCGCAACGTTGGCCGATCGACGAAGACGGATTCCGCCAATATCAACTCCGCCGTTTTCCGTTCGTTTTCTTCTACCGCTATACACGAGACGTCGTTGAAATAATGGCGGTCGCTCACTCGAGCCGCAATCCAGGCTACTGGAAATATCGGCTCACCTAAGCGCGCTACTCAATCGCCCGTCGTCGTCGGCGCATCCACCACCGCCTTCCAGCTCCCATCCATCTGCTTGCCCCAGACCACCACATACGTCGCCTTCAGCGTGCTCGGCTTCTTTTTCTTGTCGCTCGTCGTCATCTGAAAATCGCCAATCTCGTACGCCATGTCGCCGCCCTTCGCCACCACGATCTTCGTCGGCGCAAACGACAGCGCGAAGTTCGGATCCTGCACCATCCCCGCCATCGCCTGCTGGATCGCGTCGCGCCCCTTCACCGCCGCCATCCCCGGCGCCATCAGCACCGCGTTCTCCGCATAAAACGACGCAAACTTCGCCGCATCCTTATCTCCCGCCGCCTTCGACCACGCCAGCATCCGCCGCGCGGATCGCCTCTTCGTCCGCCGCCCGCGTGTCCGCCGTCATCGCCGCCCCCGGCGCCGGATTCTGCGGCGCCTGCTCCGACCCGCCGCACGCCGCCAACCCCATCATCGCCGCGATCCCCGCGATCCCCGCCCATCCCATCCCCATCCGTCGCATCCGCATCTTCGCCTGCATCATGTTTTGCCTCTCTCCTGAACAGTCTCCAACCTGCCGGAACGATAGCCCTCGCCCCCGACAGAGTCAAACCCGTCCCCACCCACGCTGTCATCCCGAACGAAGTGAGGGATCTGCTCTCTTCTTGCCTTTCGACTCTTTTGAATCGTTGCCCGAATGTCCCAGATATGAGACATTCGTCGTGTGAAGAACTCTAAAATCCTCATCACCCGAACCCCCGAACAACTCGCCCAAGCCCTCGGCCTCAAACCCGCCGACGGCGCCGAAATCCGCCTCCGCAGCGAACTCAACTCAAAAATCGTCGCAGTCATCACCCACAAAAAACTCACCCACGCTCAAGTCGCCCGCCTCGCTTCCACCTCGCGCACCCGCATCACCGCCATCATGAACCGCAACACCCTCGACATCTCCACCGACCTGATGCTCCGCGTCCTCCACTCCCTCGGCTACACCGCCACCATCAAATTCCACCGCGCCGCCTGACGCGCTACACACCCCAACCTGTCATCCCGAACAAAGTGAGGGATCTGCTTTTTCTCGCCCTCTACCCGCCGCACTCCGCCAATCCCATCATCGCCGCGATCCCCGCAACCCCCGCCCATCCCATCCCCATCCGTCGCATCCGCATCATCGCCTGCATCATGATTTGCCTATCTCCTGAACAGTCTCCAACCTGCCCGAACGATACCCCCGCCCCCGACAGAGTCAAACCGGTGAATCTGGGAAATCGAACGAATCCTGGGTGCCGCACCCTCAGCCTTCAGAGGGTGCGGTTTTTGACACGGATCGCCAAGCCTGGTGCGGGTGTCGGAAGAGGGCAAATCAGCGGGAATTAGTAGCAAGTAGTAGCAGCCCTAAGTGACTATTTGCCCTTATCTGCTACTGCAGCGATCTTCAGAGTTTCACGAAATACTTTCTCATCTTGCTCGACCAACGAAATTGAGTAGACCCCAGGTTTCGCAACTGTTCCTTGGAATCGAAATGCGAAGATAGACGGCTGGTCCGGCACCTGCATCAATCGCAATGTCATGGGATTCAGGTCCCCTTTTATTTCGATCCCCTCTGCAGTCTCTACTACAAAGCGAAGCTCCTTGTGATCTACGGTCTTTGCTAAACCAGTGAAGAAAACAAAGCACAGGATGAGTTCCTGGCTGAAGTCCTTAACGTAAATGGAAACTTCAGGCACAATGCCGTAGACACCCATCAAGCTCGATAAGTTTCGCTGCTCGAATCGAATGTCCTCACAAACGAGACAGTGTTTAACGTCCAGCGCGGGCATAGGATGCTTCCAAACTGTCATTGCTAGCTGACGTATTCATTACCAAGCCCCCAGTTGGCACGGAAACTGACGATGTATCGCGATTCCGCAATTGCCAACGAGTTGCCCTCACTACTTTTTGATCCGACATCGTAAAGTCAAGCCCGTCAATTACCATGGTGATGGTTCCGGTCATGTTTCGCGTGTCTGTCCCGACAGCTATGACTTTTTGTGTTCTAGGGTTTGTCGCGTACCAAAATGCTGACGCAAAGAGTGCTCCAGCAACAAGACAAACGATCAGCGCCGTTTCAGTTTGCGATTGACCGAACGCTGAGTAAGCGCCTCCTGCCAACGCAAAACAACATCCCCCGCCGAAGTACCGCAGCGATAATTTTCGTGTGTTACGCAACCACGAAAACAACATAATTACGAACTCTGCCTTTCCACAAAATCAGCGCGCCTTGAAAAAAGAGCCAGCCGACCGTTCCAATCAGAGCGAATTGCTCCATACCCTCAATTATACCTCTCGCCGGGTTGGGCAGGCCCATCCACTTAGCAACGCAATTTACTAACCAAAAGCTAACCATCGCCGCCAGGGTCGCGGAAGTGTGCTGTGAGAAAATCTTAATGTTGGGCAGGTCGAGCCAGTCCCAAGCCATAGGGGGTGTAAGGTACAGGCAAGATACGACGAGGTCAACCTGCCGATTTCGGTTTGAAGTACCGGGCTCGTTACCCGTTGCTCTTCGACTCAGGCACATTCCCCAGGCTGAATTTTCGTCCCGAAATGGTGCCAAAAGTCGTTATCCTTCGAGTCGATCTCAAGCGGTGTAGTTTTCGCCTTCGGGAGACGGGGGAGACGGGGGGCGGAGACGGGGGACGGACGGGAGACGGGGGACGGACGGGACGTTTCCTGGGACGGAGACGGGGGACGGAGACGGGGGACGGAGACGGGGGGGAGACTCGGGGGAGACGGGGGACAGACGGAACGTTTCCTAATACTTAGCGGTGGAGTTCGAACCCGGCTTAGCCGCTCATCACGGAGGTGCGACATCAAACGCGCCCGAGCATCACTCCAAGGAATCGTTTTCACCGTATCCGCTTCCACTTCTCCAATCGGTCTCTGAATCTCACGGTCCATTCCTCGTAGGCGCCTTCGTCAATTTCTTGATCCGGACTACCTAGCAAAGAATCAGCGAGTGCCGCCCTTGTATCGGCGGGAAGCACCAGCGCTTCCTTCAGAATCTCAGACAGTTCGCGTCCCATGCGCCGATTATATCCGAACTCCTATCCTCGGCTTGCTTAGTCAGCATTCGAACGCTAATTTCGAAAAGCTGTCATTCGAATAACCATTAAGATACCTATTGACAATCAGTAAAATCCGTGCTACCCTGCTTTGTGATCCTCGCATCACCAACCCGTCAAGCCTTCGACGAATCCGCAACCGCTTTAAAATCACACTCTTACACTTTCACGAAAGATAACTCCCATGAAATCACACTCTTGCGTCAAAACAGGGGGAGGGGTCCCTCCGTCCTCCGATCCCATCTCCCAATCCATAACCACCTGCGAACCCATAACCTCAACACCTGCAACAATTCCCGTCCACGTAGATACTCTCACCCGCTGCCGCCACATCGACCGGCTCGGCCGCACACTGCCGTCTCTTCTCCACCATTCCCGATTTGGATCTGTGCCCCCACCACGCTCGCCAAAAACAACACCGTAAACAACGCCACAACGATAAAACGCCGCCGAACTCCTCGGCGACCTGACCGACTTCTCCACGCCCGAGGCCGTCAACTTCCTCCTCGGCAACCTCGTCCGCCAGCTCGCCCGCAAACGCATCCACCGCCGCGACGCCATGGCCATCGCCTACGTCGGCCAACTCCTCCTCGGCAGCATCTCCTCCATGGACCGCCACGACGCCGCCCTCCGCAACTCCGCCGACTTCGACGAAATCCCTCCCCGCCTCATCTTCGACTCAGCCCGACGCAATCCCAACTTCCGCCGCCACTGCCGACCCAACCACCAACGCAGTCTCCGATTCACTCAGAGTCGCCGCCTCGTTCGCCCACACATCCAAACCCCAAAACACGGAAGGGCGAGCATGAAAATGCTCGCCCTTCTCGATTTTAGCAGCCTTTGTCATCTCGAACGGAGCGACCGACGCCTTTCTTCGCGTTCGCTTCTTAGCGAACGTGTCGGGTCGCGCAGTGGAAAACCTCTCTTCGATCACAGCGCCGATCCACCCCTCCAACGACGGATCGCGTTCTCCTACTCCGTAATAATCGCGATCCGCCCACTCCACCAACCCGACGAAAATCGTCGGGTTGCCGAACTTGGCGTTCCAGGTGGCGAGGTCGGATTCGGTGATGCCGCGGGCGCGGGAGCAGACGCCGCAGGCGAAGACGGGGATGTGCTTGGCGACGACTTTGTCGCGCAGTTCGCCGATCGGCGGCCAGCCGATGGGAGTGGCGGCGTCGGCGGTGACTTTGCGCATCAGGTAGGTGGCTTCGCCGAGGAGGAAAATTTGGACTTCGTGCCCGGCTTCGGCAAGCGCAAGGCTGTGCGCAAAGGCAAACGCCGCGCGAGTGGGATCGTCGGAGCCCCACGCGCTTTTCATGAAGATGTGCAGCGGCTTCTTGGTTTGCTCGGCTTTTGCAGCGCCCAGGCCGAGGAAAGGCAAGGCTGCGAGTTGGGACAAGAATTGGCGTCGTGCCATGTGAGAGCTCCGTTAGTCGGGATTTTGAGTCGTCGAGAATTGGAGAGAGCGTACCCCGGCGGGTGGAAATTGGAAAACGGAAAATGGAAATCGGGAAGCACAACGAAACTCGAAAACTGAAAGTAGAAGACCGCACCCTCCGAAAGCGGAGAGTGAGTCTCCCGGTCTTGCCCTACTTTCGACCTTCAACTATCGACTATCGACTTTCCGCGGCTACTTCGCGAAGACGGCGAGGTAGGCCCAGCGCGCGATGGTGCCGAGGATGAGGGCGATCAGGGCGATGGCGGTGAGATTCAGCAGCCAGTCGCCGATGCCGGAATCGAAGAGCGGAGCGGGATCGTCGGGATCGGGCTTGTGACGGTGAAACAGACGGTCGGCAACGTGAGGCATTCGCATGACAACCTCCTTGCGCGGGCAGCGTGGGCGGCGCATGGTCAGGCGATCGAGGGGACGTTGAGCGCAATGTACTCGCACGCGATGCCGTTGTCCAGAGGTGGCTTCAGGGCTGAAGGTCATGAAGGTGGCAGAGTTTTTCGTCGCGGCTGAAGCAGCGACCCGCAAGACGGAAGAAATAGCGCGAAAGGGAATTTACATTTGGCGTAACGATTGGGCTGAGGTTCGATGATAGGATGCCGCACACATCCTCACGAAAGATGGTCAAAAATGGTTCTGACAAAAGACGAATTGATTGCGGCGTTTCAGAAGGAATTGCACATTTTGACGCACCTGATCGGCAAGGTCGATCCGGCGAAGATCGACTATCGGCCGTCGGCGAAGCAGCGCAGCGTGCTGGAGCTGATCCAGTACATGACGGTGATGGCGCCGGCGATGACGGAGTCGATCAAGGCCGGCGAGTTTACGCGCGAGGCCATGGGCGCGATCTGGGGGCCGCGCGATGCGGCGTCGAAGGCGATGAATTGGGAGCAGGCGGTGGCGGCGATCGGGCGTCAGAGCGATGAGATCACGCGGTACATCGGCGGCTGGAGCGACGCGGATTTTCGCAGCGACATCAATATGTTTGGGCAGGACACGACGCGCGGTGCGGCGCTGGTGAATATGGTGCTGTGCGGGTACGCGGCATACCGGATGCAGCTGTTTTTGTATTTGAAGGCGATGGGCAGGGAAGAGTTGAACACGATGAATCTGTGGGGCGGTGTTGACGGGCAGATGTAACGACGGGTAACGGTACTCGGGAGTATCCAAACGGGCAGGCCGCAGGCGTGGTTCCAGTACCAGGTATGCGAAAAGCCGCGCCAGAGTTGAGGATTTCACGAAAAATTGTTGTGAGGCATCACTTTTTTGGATGCGTTTTGTACAGGTTCGTGTATGCTCTCGAACCATACTTCGGTACTACTCGATTGATACTTGCGCACCATGGTCGGGCGCAGGCGCGGGATTTATTCTGACATCCTGACGGAGTCACAAACGTGCGTCTTAATTTGCTGAGAGCTGCGTTGGAAGTCCCCTTGTGCGTGTCGTACATCTTTCTGGTGGTGCAGAGCTTGCGCGCCACGCTGAACGACATGCTCGAGCACATCGCGCCGACGCGGTAAGCGCGGTTCGACGGCAGCCCTCGCCGGCTGTCATCGCTCGCTGTTCCCCTTCCGTTTCTCTCCTTGTTTCTCTTTCCAACTTAGGCTCATTTCGACTTGAAGGCTGGATTCGACTCGTGCTTGGGCGTCGCTCGCAAACGAAGTCAAGAACGCCGGCGGGACGCCGGCGCTACCATGGCGGCCGCAACTTTCGAGGTATCGGCGGGGTTTGATTGAGTGGCTATGTGTCTGCGCCGATTTGGGGATCGGCTAAGTCTTGTGGACACAGGCTGATACCGGGCATCCGGATGGACTCGCCGCTCATCGAAGGCAGTAAGCGGAGGAGTTTCAGGAGCTGGCCTCGGGTCGAGGAGCCAAAATCATGGAGCAACACTTGTCACGGAATCGCAGGGAATCGGGAAGTCTAGGGGAAGACCTGAACGGGCGTTCGGGGAGCGGATTTGCATCGCGGATGGCTTGCGCGTTGAGTCTGGCGCTGTTGTTGGCGATGGGGTCGTACGCGCAGCAGCCGGACCAGCAGTCGCAGCAGCAGGATCAGCAGCAGAGCGCGCAGCCAAGTCAGGATCAGCAGGCGCAAGCGTCAGCCGGATCCGAATGCGCAGCAGCAAGGGCAGTCGGGCGATTCGGGGCAGACGCAAGCGCCTTCGCCTGCGGCATCGGCACAGCAGGATCAGCCACCACCAACGCAGACGCCGGACCAGGCGCCTCCGCCGCCACCTCCGCCTCCGGCGAAGAAGCCGAAGTACGCGCCGCAAGATGCGAACAGGCCGCCGTACGCGAACGATTACCCTGCGCCAGCGGCGGGCGCTCCGGCGCATGCGCCGAGCCCGGATCAGTATGATCCGGATCAGGATTTGCCACCGGGCGAGCAAGGGGCGCAGGGCGCTCCGGGTGCGAACGCACCTGACGGGTCTCAGGATGGCACCTGCCGAACGGCAATCCGAACGGAAACCCGGGCGCGAACGGAGCGCCATCGAATCGTCCTTATAACGACGGCGGATACGGTCCTCCGAATAACAACAACGGCTACGGCCGGCCGCAGTACGGGCCTTACTCGCGAAACACAGCTCCGGCTACGCCTCCGCCAGCGACACTGACGATTCCGGCTGGGAACTGTTTTGTCGGTACGGATCAACGAGTATTTATCCAGCGACCGGAATCAAGTCGGCGATCGCGTCACGGCGACGCTGCAACAGCCAGTGGTCGTGAACGGGTACGTGGTAGCGCGGCGCGGGCAGATGCTGGTCGGTCAAGTGGAAGCGGCCGAGAAGGCTGGGCGGATCAAGGGCACGTCGCAGCTTGGCATTGAATTGACGGACATGACGCTCGCCGACGGGCAGTCACGGCCGATCCTGACTGAACTTTGGAAGGGAAGCGGCGGGACGTCGCGCGGCGCGGACGCGGCCACGATTGGCGGCACAACGGCGCTGGGAGCGGCGATCGGTTCGATTGCCGATTGGGGCCGCGGTGCGGCGATTGGAGCGGGCGCAGGAGCAGCGGCGGGAATTGGCGCGGTGCTGCTGACGCGCGGGCGCCCGACGGTGATTCCGCCGGAGACTTGGCTGACGTTCCGGCTGAAAGAAGCGGTGACGGTGGACACGACGCAAAGCGCGCGCGCGTTTTTGCCGGTGTCGCAGTATGACTACGATGGCGGGCGACGCGGCTCGCGATATCAAGGCGGGTATGCGCCGCAGGGGCCGTATGCGCAGTCGCCTTATGCTTGCGGGTATGATGCACCGTGCTATCCGCCGCCGACGTATGCGTACCCGTATGGGGCTTACCCGGGGTATTACTATCCGGGGCCATCGTTTTATTACGGCGGGTATTACGGGCGGTGGGGGCGGCGGTGGTAGTTCGCGGAAGGTGAGAAGGGGTCGACGACGAATGTTTGGAACGTGCGGACATGGGGCGCAGCGTGCTGCGCCCCTACATTTTTTTTGGGTGAGTTTTCGGGCGACGGGCGGGCTTGTAGTGGGGTTTACGTTTGAGATCCTTCGCTTCGCTCAGGATGACAACGCGCTTGGTTGGGCGGGGCTTGGTTTAGGGGGGCTTGTTGGCGGCTGTAATTCGCGGCTGTTGGCTTACGGATCGTAGGGAGTTGGCGTGGCGGAAAAACGCCGGCGGGACGCCGGCGCTACCGGTGTGCGACATTCGATTGGCGGGAACGGTTAAAACTTGAATTCGATGACTTCGGTGGTTTCGGTGGGGGCTGGTTCGAATGTGGATTTTTCGGCGGCGTGCTCGGCTTCGGCGGCCAGGACGGGGTGCCCGCCGATGACGCGGGTGTGCTTCACGGTGCCGTCGGGGCCGATGATGACCTCGATGCGGGCGGTGCCGGTGAGATTCATTTTGCGGGCGAGTTCGGGATATACAGGCGTCACCAGGTGACGGACGGGGCGGCGCGTTGGCGGCGCATTCTGTGCTCCCAGCGACGCGACGCAAACGGCGCCGATAGCCACGGCCAGGGCCAAGGATTCGAGAGGGGGCTTCGTCAATTTTCGCAGCGTCGTTTTCAGGGCTTTTTGCATCGCCAGCTCCAAAGGTTATTTGCGTAGAGGCCCATGCAAAAGAGGTTCGCCGGCACGAAGCCGAACTGAGCGGTGCGCATCCCGATGAAGCAGATGACCACGCTGTTGACGCCCGCGACGATCCATCCTTGCCACAACTTCTTCCCCACCAGAACCGTTGAGATCACGGTCAAAACGCACGAAATGTAATCCAGGCCGGGCATAAACCAACTCGTTTCCAGAAGGGGTAAGGGTGACTGCGTGGACAGCATATGTGGTGCTACGTGTGGGAGATAGTTGAACGGGCGGACAGGTGCGGCGAATCGGGAACCTGTCTCTATGGGGGATTACGAAGGTTCTAGCGGAAGGCGAGTTGACAGTCGACAGTTGAAAGTTCTGCGGTCTGTATGGTCGAAGTCTCTTTGATATCCTTGTGCATCAAAGCGGCAGCAATTGGGGCGGCAGCATCTGGGCCATTGCGAGCGAGTTTATTTCGGGGGGAATTTGAGGCGCTGGATACTGATTGTACTGGGAGTGTTTGTCGCGATTGTCGCGACTGGATTCACGATCGTTGCGATGCATTGGCCGTTCACGCAGGCGAGCGTTACGGCGGGACTGCAACAAAAGTTTGGCACCCGCGTTGAGATCAAGAGTTTTCGGTCTGAATATTTCCCGCCGATGTGCGTCGCCGAAGGCGTTACATTCCGGCGGAATACGGAGGCCGGCGCGACTCCCATCGCGACGGTGACGCGGCTGACGATCGAAGGTAGCTATCCAGGATTCTTTACGACTCCAAAGCGCATCTCGCACGTGACGATCGAAGGGCTGCACGTGTTTGCGTCGCCGGCCAGCGAAAAGGCGGGTCCTGCGGCAGCGCCGACGCAAAGCAGCGATAAAACTAAAATCGAAATCGGCGACATCACGGCCGACAACAGCATCGTGGAGTTTTCGTCGGGCGAAGCCGGTGCAAAGCCGACGCGATTCGACATTCATAAGCTGACGATCAACGATGTGAGCGAAGGACAGCCGATGGCGTTCCATGCGGAGCTGACGAATCCGCTGCCGCCAGGCGAGATTCGCGCTGAAGGGGAATTTGGTCCGCTGGACACGAGCAAGCCTGAAGAAGCGCCCGCTTCGGGTTCGTACACTTTCGAACATGCCAATTTGGGGGTGTTTCCGGGAATCGGCGGGACGCTTTACTCGACCGGAAAATTCGAGGGAAAGCTGAATCAACTGGAAGTCGCGGGCATGACTGACACGCCGGATTTCAATGTGTCGCCGAATCCTCACACGGTGCATCTGCGCACGCAATATCATGCGGTTGTGAACGGATGGAACGGCGACGTGTCGCTCAAGAGCGTGAAGGCGCAGCTGAATGGCTCGACGGTGCTGGCGCGCGGCGAAATCGCGGGCAAGGGCGGGCCGGGCAAAACGGTGTCGCTGACGGGTATTGAGAATGACGGGAGCATCACGGACTGGCTGGAGCTGTTTGCGCACAATCATCATCCGAAAATGACGGGGACGATGAAGTTCCGAACGATCGTGTATGTGCCGCCGGGACCGCAGGACTTCATCAAGCGCGTCAATCTGCGCGGCGATTTTGAAATAGGAGATGCAAAGTTCACCAAACCCGCGGTGCAAGAGAAGGTGAACAACCTGAGCCGGGTGGCGCAGGGAGAAAAGCCGAACGACACGCCGGAAAGTGTTTTTGAGAACATGCGCGGGCACGTGGAGATGGACAACGCGATTGCGAACGTCAGCGATCTTTATTTCGGGTTTCCGGGTGCGCTCGCGCATATGCACGGAACTTATGGTATTGATAGCGGCAAGATCGATCTGCACGGGAATTTGCGGGTAGATCAGAAGTTATCGAAGACGCAGACCGGAGTGAAGTCGGTGTTCTTGAAGGCGATCGAGCCGATGATGAAGAAGAAAAAGGCCGGCGAAATTGTGCCGGTGAAGATCACGGGGACGATGCGGGAGCCGTCTTATGGGCTTGATGTTTTGAGATAACGGGAAACTTCTAACACAGAGACGCAGAGTGCGCGGAGGGGCGCAAAGCGAATGAAGACTTTTTACAATGTGACGCTGTTGTGTTTTGCGCTGGGCATATTGAGCCTGATTTTTCGGGCGCCTTGGACCTCGACGCCGGAAGGCAGTCCGTATACGCATGTGGCGCTGGGCTACGCGGCGATTGGGTCGCAGCGGTTTGTGAACGTTCCGGGAGCGCGCGTGGACTGGGGCGCGTTCACGCTGATGGCCGCCGGAGTAGGATTTTTCTCGATTGTGATTGGGGCATCGGCGTATTTCTTTCGCGACAAGCGCGGGCCGGAGAAAGATTTGGACGACGTCTAGGCGTACAACGCCTTCCGGCGTTGCTTATTCCCTCGTGCGTTACCACGTTTGAGAACTAGCGAATGTGGGGCGAGAACGGTGTCAGCGCCATGTAGGTTGAATCTACGTGGTCGACGAGCTTGCCGTTTTCTTCGGATTTCGCCTTCACGCTCTTCCACTCTTCATCGTCTTCGAAGGACTTCCAGTTTGTCTTGGCGGCGTCGCGGCTGGGATGCTCGAGGATGTAGATGAGCGTGTTGGTTTTGGCTGGATCGTCGGTGGGGGTCCAGTAGGCGATGCTGCGCATGTGGTGCTTGGCGAAAATTTTGATGGTGTGGTCGCGGAAGCGTGCGAGGAGAGCGTCGAGCTTGCCGTCCATGGCGTGGTAGATGCGGAGCTCGTAAACGGTGGTGGAAGTCGCGGGCTTGGCGGCCGCCGCGCTGATGAGAGCTTCGGGTAGAAGTGCTGCGAGTGGGAGAGCGGTGAGTACGGTTCGTCGGTTCATGGCGCGGAATTTTAGCAGAAGTTTGGCTATTTCGGCGCTGTCGAAGTGTCTGGCATCGACATGCCGCCGATAATTTGCCAATCCTTGCCATTCTTAATCCACGTATGCGTCACGCGGACTTTGCGTTCGTCGCCTTGGCCGGATTTGTCGGTCCATTTGTAGGTGGTCCAATAACATGCGACCACGGTGGCGTCACTGGATTGGATCGCGGCGGATTTGAAAGCGATGAGCTTGAACGAGCGGCCTGCGCTTGTTTGCGAGGTGATCCAATCGGTGATGTGGTCTTTGTGAAGAGGCACAGCGCTCACGGACGGCCAGCCGAGAAAGTCGGCGTGCCAGAGATTGCGATAGGCGGCCAAATCGTTCGCTTCGACGTAATGCCAATAGGAATGTTCGAGGTCCCAAATTGTTTTTTCGTTTTCCGATGCGGGCGCCGGAATCGTCGAGGCAATCGGCGCGCACACGCTGAGAGCGATCAAGAGCGCTGCGGCGATCGTTGAAGATGCGAACTTGGACTTGAGCATATTCGGCTCCTTGAGTTGCTTTGCGTTTAGTAGCGCCAGGAGGTTAGGTCGGCTCCGGCGGGGGCGGTTTTCTGGATGCGGTCGAGGATCATGGGAACGTACATGGTGTTGTAGTGGAGGCGCGAGAGATAGTTGGGTTCGCGTGGGATCGCCGTTCCAGCAATGCTCGGCGCGGTCGCCGTATTTTACTTCGCCTTCGTACGGCGGGTTCGTGGTGGACTTTAGGAAATCTTCGATGAGGTAGACGGCGTTGTTGAGCATGTAGTTGTCGGCGCTGCCTACGTAGATCCGGAGCTTGCCGCGGAGTTTGGGGCCGAGCGTGGCCCAGTCGCGCTGAAGGATATTGCTCAGGTCGTAGTGTTCCTTCCAGTAGGCTGCGACTTTCGGATCGATGTCGCCAGTTTCCTTGTTGAAAATTTGCACGGGATAGCCGTCGGGGCCGACTGGTCCGTAGACGGCTTGCCAGATGTCGAATTGCTCGCCAGAACGCGCGTGATCGCCGAGAGCGAGCTCATATTGATTTGAGCTCTGAGTGGTGGCGATGGTGTGGCCGAGATAATCGCGATAGCCGGGTTGCGCGACTTCGGTGTGCGGACCCTGGATGAAGAATGCGTTTTTATCCTTGTAGAGATTGACGTTGGTGTACGCGCGGAAATCGACGGGGTCGGGGCAGGCGACGAACGCGCCGTTGTAATGGTCGGGATAAAACATTTGCACGGCGATGGATTCCCATCCGCCGGTGCTGCCGCCGTAGACGAAGCGCGCCCAGCCCTGGCCTATCGCGCGGAATTGTTTTTCGAGCGCGGGGATGAGTTCGGTTTCGATGGCTTCGCCGTATGGGCCGAGGTTGGCGGAATCGACGGCGTAGGAGTCGTCGTAGTAGGGATTGGCGTGATTGATTTGCGCGACGAGCAGGCGCGGGAATTTCGGTGCGATCCACTGCTGATAAAACTTGTACTCCTCTTCCTGCTGGATGCGGTTGTAGCCGGAGATGTGGAAGCGCTCGCTGAAATCGGGCTTTAGATTTGGATCGGGCGGCTCGGTGCGGAAGCCTTCGAAGTCGTGATTGAAGTGATCTTCGAAAATGGCGAGAGGGAAGTGCGCGCTGGGATGCTCGTCGAATCCTTCGGGGACGAGGATGTTGGCGCTGAGAAACATGGGGCGGCCCCAGAATTTTGTGAGGAGCGCGCTTTGGATGCGCATGTGGCGGATGTACTTGGTGTCTTTGGGCGCGGGGATGGCGGGGATTTCCTGGTCGAGCGAGACGGCGATGGGTTGTGCGGTCGCGTTCGAGCCCGCTGCGCCGATCGTGATTTTTACGGGCTTGCTGTAGAGATTGGTGGGCGAGATGTTCCAGTGCTGGCCTTCGCCTTGATCCATGTGGAGCTTGACGGTGTGGCCGTCGGCGCGATGGAAGGTTTCGTAGCGATTGAGGACGACCTGCATGTAGTATTCGCCGGGCTTTACGTCGTGGAGGAAGCGGACGGGGTAGCCGAAGGCGGAGTCGTCGATCGTGGCGGGTTGGCCGGGTTTCAGGCATCGACATCGAGGCCGAAGATCATTTGCGTGCGCGGGGCGAGCGAGATTTGCATGCGCGGCTCTTCGCTGGGTCGTTGGAGAGGATGAGGAGGAGGCGGCCGTCGAGGGGTTGGGCGCTGCGTTCTTTGGGGAAGGAGACGGAAAATTTTGGCGCGGCGGTGTCGGGTGACGGCGCGGGCGTCGCGCTGGCGGGTACGATCGTTACGATCGCTGCCGCGAGCGATGCGAGCAGAGATAAAACTGCGAGACGAGCGGATGTCCACGAAAACATGCGCGAGGGCGAGATCATTCGATTGTTCTCCGTTGAGCAGGGCCGGACGCAGTGGGCAAATTCTGCGCTGAGCCGCTGAAGCGCGGGAAGCATACTTCGTTTTGCGGCATTGAGGAAGATGGAAGGAGCGGAAGTTCAGGAAAAATTAATCTGGAAATGTAGCTGCTTGGGCTGATAAAGGTTGTGCGGCTTGGAGGCCACATGGGGAAAAAGGGGCGGGTGAGGTGGGGCGTGTTGGGCGCGGCGTCGATCGCGGTGCGCAAGGTGATTCCGGGGATGCAGTTGGGCGAGCTGAGCGAAATTTATGGGCTCGCGTCGCGCGATCACTTCAAGGCGCAGAATGTGGCGCGGACGCTGGGGATTACGAAGACTTACGGTTCGTATGAAGAATTGCTTGCGGACGAGAACATCGAGGCTGTGTACATTCCGCTGCCGAATCATTTGCATGTGCCGTGGGCGATCAAGGCGTGCGAGGCGGGGAAGCATGTGTTGTGCGAAAAGCCGATCGGGCTGAGCGTCGAAGAAGTGAAGCAGTTGATCGTGGCGCGCGATCGCGCAGGCGTGCTGGTCGGCGAGGCGTTCATGGTGCGGACGCATCCGCAGTGGGTGCGGGCACGCGGGCTGATTCGCGCGGGGCGAATCGGTGAGTTGAAGGCGATCATGGGGGCGTTCAGTTATTACAATCGCGATGCGGCGAATGTGCGCAACGTGTTGGAGTGGGGCGGCGGCGGAGTGATGGACATTGGGTGCTATCCGATTTTCACTTCGCGGATGATTTTCGATCAGGAGCCGCGGCGCGTGGCGGCGGTGGTCGAGCGCGATCCGGAATTTCGTGTGGATCGGCTGGCGTCGGCGATTCTGGATTTTCCGGCGGGGCAATCGATTTGGACTTGCTCGACGCAGATGGTGGCGTATCAGCGGATGCAATTTTTCGGGACGCAAGGGCGGATTGAGATCGAGATTCCGTTCAATGCGCCGCCGGATCGCGAGACGCGGATTTTGGTCGATGACGGGCGCGATGTGTTTGGCGGCGGAGTTACGGCGGATGTTTTTCGCGCGACGGATCAGTACACGATGCAGGGCGATGCGTTTTCGCGGGCGATTCGCGAGGATTCGCCGGTGCCGGTGCCGCTGGAGGATTCGCTGAATAACATGGCGGTGATCGAGGCGGTGTTGCGCGCGGGCGAGAGCCGGCAGTGGGAGGACGTGCGAGTCTAGCGCTACGCGGCGCGGTTTTTGGCAAGACGCAGTGGCCGGGCGGAGCGAGCCCCGCCCCTACAAAAGAAGGGAACGTCGAGCGCGATGTCGGTGCTAGGTTTCGGTCCACTGCACCGGTTCGACGCGATCGACGATGAAGATGTAGCCGGCGGCGCCGAGGAGGCTGACGGCGCTGGTCATGGCGAAAGCCCAGAAGAAGCCGCCGGTGCGTTCGACGATGATGCCGACCAAGGCTGGCGCGACCATGCCGGCGATGTTGCCGCAGAAATTTTGCAGGCCGGTCCAGCGGCCGGCGGTTTGAGGGCCGGCGAGGATTTGCGTCATGGTCCAGAGGTTGGCGGCTCCGAGGCCGAGCGAGGCGCAGCTGAAGAATAATGCTCCCATCGCGATCGTGTGATCGGGGATCAAGAAGACGGCGAAGAACGCGGTCGCTGAGAGCGCTAGACCGCCGCCGCAGAACGACTTGAGGACGCGCGTTGGGTTTTTGGTGGAGATGATCCAGCGGTCCGCGAGCCATCCGCAAAGTAGAGCCGAAATTCCGAGGACGAGGAACGCTCCGCCGCCGACGAGTGACATCGTTTGCAGGGAGAATCCTCGCTGGCGCACGAGATAGAACGGCAGCCAGGTGATCTGGAAATACCAGATGTAGTTGAAGGCGAACAGGCCGATGAAGGTTCCCCAGGCCGAGCGCTCCGCTATGATTTCGAGCATTCCCGCTGGATGTGCGTCTTTTGCGACCGGGAGTCCCGGACCGCGGGGCATCCAGCGAATCCACGCGGGAAGCCAGATCAGGCTGGCGCTGCCGAGCACGATGAAGAAAAGTCGCCAGCCGACGTGGGCGACGAGCAGGCCGCCGACGAGTGTTCCTAATGCAGGGCCGCCGGCCCATCCGGCGGAGACCATTCCGTTTGCGCGACCGCGCAGCGATTCCGGAAAATGTTTCGCGACGACTTTGTTGTACGACGGGTAGGACACCGACTCGCCGATGCCGAGAATCAGTCGCACGACGAACATGAGAGCGAAGCCGTGGAGGAGACCGGTCGTCAAGGTTGCGAACGACCAAATCAGCAGGCCTAGAGCGAGGAGCCAGTTCACATCGAATTTGTCTACCAGCCAGCCGGATACGATCTGAAATGGCGCGTAGGTCCAAAAGAAAGCCGACAGCAAGATGCCGAGTTGCGACGGCGAGAGATGAAGATCTTCTTTTAGAAGAGGCGCGGCGATGGCGAGCGTGCCGCGATCGACGTAGTTGATCAGGACGGAAATCGCGAGCAGGAGAGCGACGCCAAAGAGTGCCGGCGATAATTTTGTCGATGCAGGCGGCGTTTGACGATGCGGACGCCGCGTCGGGCGCCGATGATCCCGCCGGCACTGAAGTCATCCGGCGACTCTGGTTTGCAATTTCGATTCGCCGGCGACTGCGTCGCGTTCATCGCGATAGTCGAGGACGACGAAGGTGATGTCGTCGTCCTGGCCGCCTTCGTGATGACCGGACCAATGCGACAGATCGTTGAGGAACGCGGTCGAAAGGGAATCGGGCGACATGGTGAGATGCGATTTCAGAAATTGTTCGACGCGAGCTTTGCCGTATTCCTCATTCGAGGTGTTCATCGCCTCGAAGGCGCCGTCGGTATAGAGGAAGAGACGATCGCCTGGGCGAAAGGGAATTTCGATGGCGGAATATGGAGCTTCGGCGAACATGCCGAGGATCGGGCCGTTTTCTTCGACGCGTCGCACGTTGCCGTCGGCGCGTGAAGCGAGCATGAGCGGCGGATGGCCGCCGCCGGCGTACGTGACGATGTTGCGCGCGCAGTCGATGTGAACGTATGCGGCGGTTACGTATTGCTCCTCGAATTTGCCGCAAAGCGCGAGGTTCACTTCCGAGAGCAGCTTCGCCGGATCGCGGACGTGCTCGAACTGAGCGGCGAATGCGACTTTTACCATCGATGCGATCAATGCGGCGCCTACGCCGTGACCGGCGACATCGGCGATCAGAACGCCGAGACAGTTGGGGCCGTCGGGCAGGAAGTCGTAGAAGTCGCCGGCGACGGAGGTCATGGGGACATAACGCGCGGCGATGTCGAGATCGGCGAGCTTTGGGAGATGGTGAGGCAGCGTCGATGCCTGAATCTGGCGCGCGATCTGAAGCTCGGCATCGAGCGCGAGCAAGGCGCTCTTCCGTGGCGAAGCTGCGACGAATGGTGATGTAAGCAAGGCATCCGACGAATCCGAGAAATCCGATGAATTCCAGGCCGTGTTCGCGCGGCGGACCTGCGATAACTTCCAGGCTGCTGAGATTGTTATAAACCACGAAGAGAGAACCAGAAGATCAAGCCGCCGAAGAAGACCTTGATGTCGTGATTCGCAGGACGCTTCCTGCGAGCGATCAGAATCCAAATCAGCGACGGAATCACCGTGCCGATCGTTACGATGCTGTTGGTCGCATTCAGCTCATCGAGGCCGACGCCGTAGATCGCACCGACGATTTCGCCGATGGCGAACGTGGCTTGTACGCCGATAACCCAAGGCAGAATGCGTTTTATTTCGGGCTCAACGATTTCGTAGAGATAGAGGCCGAAGGGAAGCACGATGAAGCTGCTGATGAAAAAGCTGAAGTAGCGCCAGAATTCTTTGGAGACATCGAAGACCGAATCGATGAGCATCCGATCGCCAAGCAGGCGCACGGCGTAAAGGATCGTGAAGACGCCGAAATAAATGAGCGAGCGGTCTTTCCATTTGAGGCGAAAGAAAAAGAGCGTCGATACGGTGAGGCCGATGACCAGCAGGAGCACGCCGACGCCGACATTGAGCAAGTCCCAACGGAGTTCCGTGGGCGTCAGCGTGACCGGCTTCAGCGTGCAAAAAAGGAACGGCAACATGGGCATCGGTTATACGCAAACACGCGAAGCAAGGCAACGAGGTAGCGTCTAGGATGGATGCGAATGGGGATCTGCGCCTTCTGTGAGGCACTTAATGGCTGCAGGTCAGAACTGAGTTGTTTCCTCTACTTAAGGTTGAGGTCGCCCGCGCCGATGTGGGCGTGGAGGCGGTAGTGGCCGGGGCCGGATTTCTCGAAGGAGCGGAAGAGGCCGTCTTTGTTTTCGCCGAATGGGCCGGCGCTGATATCGCCGGCGCCGACGGAGGCATCGACGTGGGCGTAATCGGCGGGATTGCCGACTTCGATATTTAGATCGCCGGCGTGCATTTCGACGTCTTTGTCGCCGGAGACGCCTTCGATATTGAGATCGCCGAATGGCAGGCGGACGACGAGATTCGAGGATTTAGGCACCGCGATCAGGATGCTGGGACCGTTGTTGGTCGGGCCGCCGGTTAGATTCAATTCTGCGTGGGTGTTCATGTGTTTGAAGGTGAGGGAGATGTCGCGGCCTTTGTCGGCGCGGTCGCCGGTGGTGCGGACGGAGATTTTTTCGCCGGTGCTGGCGGTCACTTTATAGTCGCCGGAGCGCAGGTCAAGGGTGAGCTTCTGGTCGTAGGGGAGATCGGTCTCGAACGGGTGGGTGTAGATGTCGGTGACGGATAGATGGGTTTGCGGCAATGGAGCCGGGTGGCCGGGCAGGGCGGCCGCCACCACGACTAGTACGGAACTGGCGATCAGGGCAATCGCGTTGCGCATTGGCACACCTCTCTCGTGCAGTTAGGAACGCAAATCGGAGCAAGAAAGTTTCCAGAATCTGAGTGGCGCGAAGCATAGGTCAGAAAGTCAGGTCAAAAGGCGTATCGGCGAACGCTAAGTCGAAATGCTGCACGCGTTTATCGAAGCTGCTGAGAAACGCGGTGACGTTGGGTTCGACAACGGCGGCTTCGCGGTCGGTGCCGGCGAAGGAGTCCAGCGACTCCAGCGAGCGCCAGAAAGTCAGGACAGTGATGGCGATCTCGTCGCCGTCTTCGCGTTGGAGAAGGTTCGCCGCGACGTAGCCTTTCTGCGTGCGCAGTTCGGGGACGACGTGATCGATGAAATGCTTTTCGTAGGCGGGCCAGTCTTGCGGCGTGGCGCGGGCGGACCAGAGGCGAGCGATCATGCGACCTCCATCGAAAGTGGAAGTTATAGCATGAGCGGGAAAGCGTTTTGGCACGCGTTGCGAGTGGTTGTGATGAGAATCAAACGCCTCGGCCACCTCAGATTCTATTGGTCGCGGAGGGCGGCCATGGGGTCGACGTGGGTGGCTCGGCGGGCGGGAATGTAGCAGGCGATGAGCGCCGAGAGCAGGAGGATCGTTGCGACGGCGCTGAAGGCGAGGCCGTCGATCGAGCCGATGCCGTACAGCATGCTTTTCATGAGGCGGCCGATGCCGTAGGAGCCGAGCAATCCGATGAGCAGGCCGAGAATCCCAGCGTCAAGCCTTCCTTCATGATGAGCTTCATCACCTGGCCTTTGCCGGCGCCGAGCGCCATGCGCAGACCGATCTCGCGGGTTCGCTGCGCTACGGCGAACGACATCACTCCGTAGATTCCGAACGCTGCGAGCGCCAGAGCGATGAATGCGAATCCACCAAACAGGAACGCGCCGAAACGTTCGTCGCCGACTGATTCCTCGAGCAAGGTGGTCCATCGACTTCACGTCGGACATCGGCAGGTCGGGATCGAGAGTTCGAATGGCGGCGGCGATGCTTTTCGCCATGCCGTCGGGATCGGCTGCGGTTCGAACGGTCATCGAGACGCCGGGCCAAGGGCTTTGCGCGAAGGGAACATCGACTTCGGTGAAGCCGTCACTCTTCGCGGCCCGGCGTTGCGAACATTTTCGTAAACGCCGATGATCTGCCAAGTGACCGATGGGCCGACGTCTGTGACTCCCGGGATCAATTGGTCGATGACAATGCGCTGGGTCAACGGATCGACATCGGGGAAATATTTCTTGGCCATCTCTGAATTGATGATCGCGACGGGCATGCTGGTTGCGGTGTCGGCGTCGGTGAACGCGCGGCCACGGGTGATGCGGATGCCGAATGTTTTGAAATAGTCGGGCGTGACCATGTTGAAGCCGGTATCAGGGCGACGCGAGCGGTCGGGGGCGGGCTTGCCTTCGAGTTCGAAGCCCATGCCGAAGCCTGTGCCTTGGACCGGAACGCCTGTCGATACCGTCGCCGCAGTGATGCCGGGCAGAGCTTGCACTCGGTCAGTTAGCTCCCGATAGAAAGCGGTGATTTGGTCTGGAGTTTTTAGCTGTTCGGCGGGCTTGGGCAGGCCGAAGGTGAGGATGTGATCGGTGCGGAAGCCCATATCGACGTGGGTGAGATTCCAGAAGCTGTGAACGGCGAGGCCAGCGGCGGCGAGTAACGTGAGGGCCAAAGCGAATTCGGCGAGGACGAGCGCGTGGCGTACACGATGTTTGCCGGCTCCGCCGGAACGGCCGCCTTCTTTCAGCGTGTCATTGAGATTGAGACGTGCGGCTTGCAGCGCGGGGACGCAGCCGAATAAGACCCCGGCGAGCATCGTGGCGCCCATCGTGAAGAGAAGGACGGGGATGTTGAGCGTGACGTCGGCTTCGGACGGAAGCGTGTATTGGGGCACCAACGACATGATTATTTTTAGAAGAGCCCACGCGAGAGCGACGCCAAGTGCGCCGCCGATTGCGGCCAGGGCGAGGCTTTCGGTGAGGAATTGTCCGAAGAGTTGCTTGCGGGTTGCGCCGAGAGCGGCGCGCACGGCAATTTCAGACTGGCGCGCTGTGCCGCGTGCGAGAAGAAGATTGGCGACGTTGGCGCAGGCGATGAGCAGCACGAAGCCGACCGCGCCGAGCATCATCCAGAGGGCGCGCTTTACATTTTGATCGAGAAAGTCGTTTTGCAACGGGTCAACGGCGGCACTCCAACCTTTATTCGAGTTGGGGAATTCCTGACCGATATGCGCCGCGACTGATTGCATGTCGGCGTTGGCCTGCGCGAGCGTGACGCCCGGCTTCATTCGCGCCATCACTAACACGAAATGGAAGGCGTGGTTGATCTGGTCCGGTTTGAACGCGAGCGGGACGTAGATCTGGTTTTCCAAGCGGTCTGTGGCGCCGGGAGCGAGAACGCCGACGACGGTGTACGGCTGAGCGTTCATTCGGATCTGTTGACCGATGATGGATTTGTCGCCGCCGAAACGGTCATGCCAGAGGCGATAACTGAGGATTGTTTCGAACTCTTTGCCGACCTGTCCTTCTTCGGGCAGGAAATCGCGGCCGAGAAGAATGGGCTGACCGAGGACGTGGAGGAATTGCGGAGTGCAGGCGGACGCCTGGATGCGCTCGGGTTGCGTGCCGGTACTCAGGCTGAGGGAGCGGCCGGTCCATGCGGCGATGGACTCGAAGGTGGTGTTCTGGCGCTGCCAGTCGAGGAAGTCGCCGGCGGAGACGCCGTTGTGGTTGCCGTTGACCTTGAGACCAGACCATGACGATGCGGTCGGGCTCGTGGTAGGGAAGCGGAGCGAGTAGCGTGGCGTAGACGACGCTGAAGATGGCGGTGTTGGCGCCGATGCCGAGGGCGAGAGCGAGGACGGCGACGGCGGTGAAGCCGGGGTTTTTGAGGAGGAGACGGAAGCCGAAGACGAGGTCGCGCCAACGGTTGCGCATGGGGGCTCCTTCGTGTGGCTGCGTGATTCGAGGCACACGATTTCTGTTGGGCTAGACGATGCCGAGGGGGGATTGGTTTGGTTGGTGGTGCGGAAAAGAAGAGCCGATGAAGTTTACGGCCGGGCAAGTTGGGGCGGAGCGAGCCCCGCCCCCACAAGGAAAGGCAAGAGGCTGAAAGGGCAAGATGGCGACGTAAAGCCGCATCTACAAAGGCGAGAAATGTGAGCGGCGATTTGGCGGCTGGCTAGTTCGAGCCGCCGGCGATGGAGGGGACGAGGAGGACGCGGTCGCCTTCTTTTAGGGCGCAGGATTCGCCGCCGAGGAAGCGGATGTCTTCTTCGTTGAGGTAGACGTTGAGGAATTGGCGGATTTGGCCGGATTCGTCGCGGACGTGTTTGGAGAGGTCGGGGAAGCGGGTGGTCAGCTCGGTGAGGGCGGCTGCGACGGTCGTTCCGGTACAGTCGATCTTTGGCGCGCCGTCGGTGAAGCGGCGGAATGCGGTGGGGATTTCGATTGTTACGCTCATCTTGTTTCTTCTCCTAAGTATTGGTGGGCAGCAGCGTGCCCGGATTTCGTTTTCGAGTTCGAATGCGTTGCGCTGCGGCCTTGCATTGCTGCTCTGCTGCTTGCTACTTCGCGCCTGCTGCGGCGCTGGCTGCGGTTAGCTGGCTGTCGAGGAGCGCTTCGAAGGCTTCGAGGCGCGGCGCGATGGCTTCGGTCAGCGGGAATTCGTTGACGATGGCGTCGGTGGTTTTCAGGCCGTTGCCGGTGATGGAGAGGACGGTGGTTTCGTCGGCGCCGATTCGGCCCTGGCGAATGAGTTTTTGCGCGACGCCGACGGTGACGCCGCCGGCGGTTTCGGTGAAGACGCCTTCGGATTCGGCGAGGAGCTTGATGGCTTCGACGATTTCGGGATCGGATGCGTCTTCGGCCCAGCCGCCGCTTTGCAGGATTTGTTTTGCGGCGTAGTTGCCGTCGGCGGGATTGCCGATGGCGAGCGAGCGGGCGATGGTGTTGGGCTTTTGCGGTTCGAAGCGCGCGAGCCCTTGCTTGACGGCGGTTGAGATCGGCGAGCAGCCGGTCGCTTGGGCGCCGAAGAATTTCACGGGCTTGGGTTCGACCCAGCCGAGTTCGACGAGTTCGCGGAAGGCTTTCGAAATTTTGCCGATCAGCGAGCCACCGGCCATGGGGACGACGACGTTGTCGGGCAAGCGCCAGCCAAGTTGCTCGGCGATTTCGAAACCGTGCGTCTTGGAGCCTTCGGAGTAATAGGGGCGGAGGTTGACGTTGACGAGTCCCCACTGGAAGCGATCGGCGATTTGCGCGCAGAGGCGATTGACGTGGTCATAGTTGCCGTTGATGCGAACGATGCGCGCGCCGTAGACGGCGGTGTTGAGAACTTTTGCTGGCTCGAGATCGGCGGGGATGAAGACGCAGGCGTCGAAGCCTTGCTGCGTGGCTTGCGCGGCGACGGCGTTGGCGAGGTTGCCGGTGGAGGAGCAGCCGACAGTTTCGAAGCCGAAGCGGCGTGCGGCGGCGAGAGCGGTGGCGACGACGCGATCCTTAAAGGAGAGCGAAGGGAAGCAGACGGCGTCGTTCTTTAAATAGAGTTCGCGGAGGCCGAGGCGCTTGGCGAGTTTCTTCGCGGCGACGAGCGGAGTGCCACCGACGGCGTTGGGCGGCGTGAAACCTTCGGAGAGCGGAAGGAATTCGGAATACCGCCACATATTAAAAGAGCGCGAAGCGATGTCTTCGCGGCGAACTTTTTTCTTGATGGCGGTGTAGTCGAACGAAACTTCGAGAGGCGAGAAACACTCTTCGCAGAACGACTTGGGGACGTTGCCCCAGGTCTTGCCACATTCTTTACATTTCAATTCAAAACAGTCAGCCATATCCTCTATCTCCAAAATTGGCGTGACCATGGCCATCGAAACGGCCGCGGACACAACGATCAAACTTCACTGAATGGATTTAGGGTCAGCAGGGAGGGGGCCAAAAACGAAAAAACCCTCCGTGCCAAAGGCTTGGAGGGATCTCAGAAAATCTTCTAAGAAAGCTCTGAAGCTCTTTAGCAGTTTTTTACGTGGAGCAAGTTGCCCTAAATCGCCACGTTTCAAGCCGCTACGGCATGTAAAACTCGCCATCGCAACTGCATCTTTTATCCGACAGATTGGTTTTGATGTCAAGCAAAACGTCTGGGGGCGGATGGACGTCAATGCTTCAGCTAGCGCTTTGCGACAAAAGAGTTTGTGTTGCTGCGACAACATAATGTGGCGCTGATGCGTCCAATACGCATCAGCATGCGGTGAATTCATTTTAGGAGTACGATCTCCCGGCAAAGCGCATGGCAGCGACGAAAGCTTTCGACACCCGGCCTTTCGTACAGTATCGGTTCTGCCTCAGCTTTTTGCATCCGCAACCCGCCATGAATGCTGGTGTTATACTTTACGGGCGGCGGGGAATTTTTCCGGGTCTACAGGAGTAAATACGCTATGGGGCAGCAAGTTCGAGAGATTTTCGGCTGGGCGCGTCGCCGCAAACTGTTAGCGTCCGCGTTTCTGTGCCTGACACTGTTGGTTGGCATCCTGATCGGCTCGATTGTGTCGGGCCGGACGTCGGCGATGAAGGCGATGTCGGCGTTTGCCGGGACCAACGCCACTCCTCTGAAATTGCCTGATCCTGTGCCCGCGTCTGCGTCATTTTCCGCGATTGTGACCCGCGTTGAGCCCGCTGTCGTCAATATCGCTACAACACAGGTTTTGGAGCGCAAGCCGGCGGCGACGCACAAGCGACGCGCTACGCCAGGTGGTCAGGGCGGCGGTCAAGGTCAAGGTGGCGGCCAGGGTTACGGGAACGATCAAGACGATCCCATGCAGGATTTCTTCGACCGGTTTTTTGACGGGCGGCAGGATGCTCCTCCGCAGGCAGAGCGCAGCCTGGGCTCGGGCGTGATCGTCGATAAGCGCGGGTATGTGCTGACGAACAATCACGTCGTGGAGCAGGCGACGAAGATTCAGGTTTCGCTGGATGGCGATCCGAACAAATATACGGCGAAGGTGATCGGCGTCGATGAAGACACCGACCTCGCGGTGATCAAGATCGAAGCGGGGAAAGAGTTGCCGACCGCGAAGCTGGGGAATTCAGATGGCGTGAATGTTGGCGATTGGGTTTTGGCGATCGGCAGCCCGTTCGGACTGAACGCGACCGTGACGGCTGGAATCATCAGCGCGAAAGATCGCGGAGGCATCGGCGGGTCGAATCACCAGTTTCAGCGATTTTTGCAGACAGATGCGGCGATCAATCCCGGCAATTCGGGCGGTCCGCTCGTCGATCTCGCTGGCGAAGTCATCGGCATCAATACGGCGATTATCACCGGTAGCCGTGGATATGAAGGTGTCGGATTTGCGCTGCCTTCGACGGCGGCGATCAACGTATATAACCAGATCATCGCGCAGGGGCGCGTGACGCGCGGCTCGATCGGTGTGAGCTTCCAGGAAGAACTCGGCACGAACGCGATTACGCTGAAGGAACTGGGCGCGGCGAACGGCGTTGTGATCATGGGCGTCGAAGCCGGTAGCCCGGCGGAAAAGGCCGGACTGAAGGGCGGCGACGTGATTACGGCGGTCAACGGCAAGCCGGTGAAGACCGGCAACGATCTCGTGAATCCGATTGCGCAGGCTCCGATCGGCAGCAAGGTGAAGATTGACTACGTGCGCGATCGCGCGGCGAAGGAAGCGACGGCGGTCGTCGAAGACCGCACGCGCGTCTTCCCGACGTCAGCGGGTCACGTTGGCGATGCGCCGGGCGAAGCGGCACCGGCGGAGTTCGGTCTGCGCGTCGAAAGCTTGACGCCCGATCGTGCGTCGCGCGTTGGAATGGATGGGCAGCGCGGCGTGCTTGTGGTTGACGTCGATCCGGCGAGCTTCGCGGACGACCTCGGCTTCGGGCGCGGCGATGTGATCGTGGAGATCAATCGCATTCCGGTGGCGTCGATGGAGGACTACAAGGCGGCGGTCGGGAAGTTGAAACCGGGCGAAAACGTCGTGTTCAAGGTTCTGCGTCGCGCGGATAACGATCACACTCTGACGGTATTTTTGCCGGGCGTGGTTCCGGCGGACGGCAAGTAAGGATGGAAGGAAAGAGGCGCGGGAAACCGCGCCTCTTTTTTTTGAGCGGCACAAAACGGAGGGAGTGTTACGCCATGCGACTCACGCGACGAGTGTCGGTTGTAATTTTGGGGCTCGGCGTAGCTCTGTGCGCGAACACGCTCTCGGCTCAATCCCAGACAGCCTCATCGAAGGCGAAGGCGTCCACTTCTTCGTCGAAGGCGCACGGATCGACCAAGAAAACTTCAGCGCGGAAGAAAAAAGACAAAGGACAGGCGGCGCCGACGTCGGATCGCATCACGGAGATTCAGCAGGCGCTGGCGAAGGATGGGTCGTACTCAGCGGCTCCGACGGGGAAGTGGGATGACAGCACCGTCGATGCGATGAGAAAATTTCAGACGACGCATGCGCTGAATCCGAGCGGGAAGTTGGATGCGCTGACTCTGGAAAAATTGGGATTGGGCTCGACGACGGCTGGGGTTGCTGAGCCGGTGGCGCCGCCGAATTCGACTTCGCGGCTTACGGGTAATTCGCTTCAATCGTCACGGCAATAAATCTTTAGCGGCAATCGAATTTGTTCTGTCAGCGTGCTGCGGCAATTTGCCGCTGATATTCTGCAGCGTCGAATTCTCCTCGCGAAACTGCTATCAGGCCGTCGGTTCCCATTTGCCAGTGCTCGACGCCGCGAATGTGAACCTTGTTGCCGGTGCCGCCGGGGCCGGTATTCGTGCCGGTGAGCGTCCAGTGATAGTCGGCGCGGCCCGCTGTCGCCGTCGTGAACGACAAGTTCGTCGAGCAAAACGCGTAAGTCGGGAAACGCTGTCATGAACGACTGTGCGGTCGTTTGAATCGCGGCTTCGACCGACTGCGGGTGGGCCGTCGTTGACGGAGAGACTGTCCATTCGGTGAGAAAAACGCGGCGACGCTCGCGGCGTTTTGGCTGCACCACGCGGCGGTGTAACGCGCCGCAAAGTCTTGTAGATCGCTTGGTGCAGGTTGCAAAGGAATCCCTCGCGCCCAACAAGGCTCCGGCCAGAGAGAGCGTCGCGCGCACTCTCTGGCCGATAGCAACTCTGAAATCCTAGTCGAGCTACTGCTTGTCGTACACCTGCGTCTGCTTGATCGGCTTGCCGTCTTTGTCGGTGCCCTTGCCGCTGACGGTTGCTGTCTTTCCATCATGGGATACGGTCGTATGCACCGAACTGACGACCTTGTCGCCTTTTTTCAAGGTTCCTTCGGTCATGTGCGAGTTGACCAACTTGAGTGAGATGTGGTCCGCGCCAAACGGTCCGTTTCCGCTGATTTCATAGTCCTTGCCATCGTACTGAACCGTGAAAGAGTATTTTATTGCGGAACCGTCGGCCGCTTGGCCTTCGAAGTTGTACGTAATCTTGTCTCCATCCGCCGTGATCGTGCGCGTCAGGCTCTTGGGCGCGGCGCCGGCCGGGTACTTCGATTTTTCGAGATTGATTTTCCATGTGCCGACGAACGCGCTTGTGTCGGCTTTCATCAACGTCGGTGCAACCAGACAAACTGCCAGGGCAACGAGGGCCAGCAAGGTTTGCTTCATCTGAGTGTTTCTCCTTAGATTTGCGATTCTGAGGCCGATTGGGGAGGGAAGTGATCAACACCAATGGGGGCAAGCCTATGTGGCTTGTATCGAGGAGTCAAGGACGATCGGAATCTTAGAGGGGACTTGACGCATCGAATGCGCTCGATCGATTTACGTCGAACGGGAACTGATCGACCGCCGGCGTTGATTTCAGATTCGATTGTGGAGATGAATGGCGACTCCGCGCTTGTCGCCGGATAGCGGATCGACTCGTACGACTTCCGCGATCCATTCCATGGCCATTGGGTCGTCCAGCGCGGTGAACGGATACGTCACGAAGAGACGCAGGCCGACGCGATAACCCTGCAAGTCGGAAAGGAAATAGACGCCGCGCTTGGATACGTTGACGCTGGTCGCGATCTCTTCGAAGTTGTCTTCGTATCCGTCGGACGGGCGGACGCGCAGCTTTCTCGCGATTTTGGCGCGCGGGTTGATGCGATTTTCAACGCTGACGACAGGCATGAGCGGGCCTCGCGACAACTACCCTCGGTAGTAGGAGGCTTTGAAGAGATCGGCAAATACCGAGGTTGCTTTAGATTGATTGCACAGCTTGCCCAAAGAGAAAGAGAGCTTTCGAGGCTCGGATGTTATTGATTTGGCTTGACTTAAGTGGATGCCTGATGCCTTGGGGACGAGCGAGGGGCTAAAATGTAGAAGGCTGGAGTTTGCGGGCGCAATCTCCAGCCTTCATTTTGTGCCCAAGGAGAATCACTCAATTGCTTGAGGATGAATGTACCGAACGCGAGTAGGGCGATTGCCATGACTTTGTAACATCGATGTAAAAAGCGCGGTTACTGTTCGCGTACGTCAACGGGACGAAACCGGCCCGTTGATCCTGGCTGCCGGGGTGGCGACGAGTGCTTTGGTTTGACGCTCTGTGCATCCCCGGATAAACTGGTGGCTCCAGCGGCATCTTCCCGCGTCGAATCCAGCCGAGAGGCAACCGCTCGTTTTCTCACCAAGAGTAGAGTTCGCCGCTGCAAGTTTAGGCGGCACAAGGATTTAGCGGCCATAGTGGCACGGGCCGCGACTTCGGCTGGTCCGAAGTCAAAGCCGCAATTCAGAGATTGATTGCCGACGGCTAACGTCGCCGCGGCGTTTAAAAATTCAGGAGGCATTTCATGGCAACATCACCGGCGCCGCGCATCTATCGCAACTTCATCAATGGTGAATGGGTCGAGTCACGAAGCGGCAAGGCATACGAGAATCGTAACCCTGCCAATACCGACGAGCTTGTCGGAATGTTTGTGTCATCGACTTCGGAAGATGTTGACGCGGCGGTTGAGTCGGCCAAGCAGGCGTATAAAAAGTGGCGGCTGGTGCCGGCGCCGAAGCGCGCCGAAATTTTGTATCGCGCTGCCGAGGCGATGGTCGCGCATAAAGAAGATTTCTCGAAAGACATGACGCGCGAAATGGGCAAGGTGCTGGCCGAGACGCGCGGCGACGTGCAGGAAGCGATCGACATGACCTACTACATGGCGGGCGAAGGACGCCGCCTGTTTGGTCAGACGACGCCATCGGAGCTGCCGAACAAATTTGCGATGAGCGTGCGGCAGTCGATTGGCGTCGCAGGGATTGATCACGCCGTGGAATTTTCCGATGGCGATTCCGTCGTGGAAGATGATGCCGGCGCTGGTGAGCGGAAACACCGTTGTATTGAAGCCGGCGGAGGATACGCCGCTCTCTTCGTATCACCTTGTGCAGACGCTTGCGGACGCGGGTTTGCCGCCGGGCGTCGTGAACTTGGTTAGCGGGGATGGGCCGAACGCGGGCGCGCCGCTGGCGTCGCACACTGACGCTCCGGTAATTAGCTTTACGGGTTCGACGGCCGTCGGAAAATTGATCGCACAGGCATGTGCCCCTGATTTCAAACATTGCTCGCTCGAGATGGGCGGCAAGAACATCATCATCGTCCTGGAAGACGCGAATCTCGATCTCGCTGTGGACGGCGCGGTCTGGGGCGGATTTGGCACGACGGGGCAGCGCTGCACGGCGGCGAGTCGCGTTGCGGTGCACAAGAGCGTCTATCACGAGTTTGTGACGCGCTTCACCGATCGCGTAAAGAAGCTGAAGATTGGTGACGGCTTGGACGCGACGGTCGAAATGGGGCCGTGCATCAACGAGCAGCAACTCAAGACCGTGATGGATTATGTAGCCATCGGAAAAGGCGAAGGCGCGAAGTTGCTGACCGGCGGCAACCGGCTCGATTCCGGTGCATACGCTAAGGGCTGGTTCCACCAACCGACGGTCTTCGGCGATTGCGGTCCGAAGATGCGGATCTCGCAGGAAGAAATTTTTGGACCGGTGGTTTCGGTGATTCCGGTCGGCTCGTTCGACGAAGCGATTGAAGTTGCGAACGGCGTGCCGTACGGATTGTCGGCGTCGGTCTACACACGCGACGTCAATCGCGCGTTCCAGGCAATGCGCGATCTTTACACCGGAATCGTCTACGTGAACGCGCCGACGATCGGCGCCGAGACGCATATGCCGTTCGGCGGAACGAAGCAAACCGGCAACGGCCACCGCGAAGCTGCGATTGCAGCGATCGATTTCTACACCGAGTGGAAGACGCTCTACATCGACTACAGCGACAAGCTGCAGCGCGCGCAGATCGACAACAACTAACAGAACTAGGAGCTGAAGGTGGAATTTGCTGACGTTGCGCGGTAGCCGATTACTGCTGCAGCGCGGCGACGGCGGGAATTCGCGTCGATAGGCTCAGCAACTGCTTGCGTGCCGCCCACGCGTGATGTTCGTGCGTGAACGATTCGGGCTCGACCCAAATGAGTTCGTGCTCGGCCTGTGAGTTCGTCGAATCGCCAAGCTCCGCGGCATAAAACGTCGCGTAGTGAGCCGCGAAACCATCATCCAGCGTGATGTATTGCAGCGCTTGGCCGACGCGTTCACCGATCTGAACCTTGCAGGCCAGTTCTTCGCGCACTTCGCGATGGATCGCTTCGATCGGGGTTTCCGGGAAATCGATCCCGCCGCCTGGCAGGTGAATGTGGTCGCCTGCGCGGGTGCCCGCGACAAGGCCTTCGCTATTGATCACGATTGCGTAAGCGCACTCGCGCGTTTTCTTAATGGCCTCGCCGGAGCGCTGGCCAAAAACGGGGACATTTGGCTCCATGCTTGTTAGGATGCACGGATGTTTGGGGAACCGCAACGCTCGATGGAGAGAAAATTTGAAGGGAAATTTAGTTCTCAAATGGCTTGCGAGCAAAAATGGACGAGTCGAGCATCGAACAATTGGAATGGCGGCTCGCTGGTGGTTGCGACGAGCGATAACTTTCGTCCCAGCAACGATTTACGGTGTAGCTTTCACATGCACTTGAGTCGCCCGCGTTGACTGGGGTTGACAGCGTTTCTACAATGGTAGCTGCGCACTCTGGACAGAGTGCAATCCTATGAGAACTCCCGCGCTGCAGGAACGTCGGAACCGGCAGATTCTGGCCGACGTTGTCCGCACGTACATTGAAACCGGTGAACCCGTCTCTTCGCGCGTGATCTCGGCGCGCTTTGAGGAAGGCCTGAGCACAGCGACCATCCGCAATGTGATGGGCGAGCTCGAGGACGGCGGCTTTCTGTTTCAGCCGCACACTTCGGCCGGTCGCGTGCCAACTGCGGCAGCGTACCGATTTTTCGCGCAAGAGATCGCCTCGCAAGCTACGCTCACCGCCGCTGACCGAGATTGGATTCAGCGAGAGTTTGGCGCTGCGACAAACGCATCGGAAGTCACCGAGCGCGCGGGGCATATACTCGCGGAAGTGTCGAATGGGCTTGGGATCATCGTCTCGCCGCCGATGGGCAAGACGGTAATCGAACACGCGCGCATGTGGTTGCTGCCCGACACGCGCGTCGTGGTCGTCCTGATTTCGCCCGGCGGGAACACGCGCGACAAAATTTTGAAGCCCGCGCGACCGTTCACGCAGCCCGAGCTCGACGCGATTGCGGATTTCTTGAATCGTCATTATTCCGGCTGGACGCTCGAGGCGATTCGCGGCGACTTGTTGCAAAAGTTAGCGAACGAGCGCGAGCGCTACGAAGGCATCGTGCAAAATGCTCTCACGCTTTGCGATCCCGTCGTACTTGGAGACGACCGCGCACGCGAGGTTCACGTGGAAGGCACCGCGCAGATGGTCGGCGCGCACGATTTCCCGGACCAGAGTCAACTGCGCGACGTGCTGGCCGCCATCGAAGAAAAGCATCGCCTGGTCACGGTTTTGAACGCGTGCATCGAAGGTCCCGAGCCCGTGCACGTGCAAATCGGAGTGAAGGAGATTTCCGAGTCAGGTGAAAGTCTGGCGCTGATCAGCGCTCCTTATATGAGGCACGATCTCGTGCAAGGATCGCTGGGAGTGCTGGGCCCGACGCGCATGCACTATGAGCGTGCGATTACCGCGGTTGCCTACGTGGCGCAACTATTCAGCGAAACACTGAGCAAAATTTGAATAACTTTTGGCAAAAGAGAGGCAAGAAGGTGCCCGAAAAGAATACGAACGCGAATTTGGAGCCCGAGGACTTGAACGAGGGCTCGATCGGTGATCCGGAAGTGACCGGAGCGGAAGCGGCGGAGACGGCAAAGCTGGTCGGCGAGTTGGACGATCTGCGACAGACTCTTTTGCGGCGGCAAGCGGACTTCGACAACTATCGCAAACGCATCGAGAAAGAGCGGGCGGACGATTCCAAGCGCTCGACCGCGCGTGTCATCGAAGGCTTGATTCCGGTGATCGATGGTTTCGAGCATGCTTTGGCCGCGCATGGACAAAACGATTACGAGAACTATCGCAAGGGCTTCGAGCTGATTTACAAGCAACTCATCGACAACGTGACGAAACTGGGCGCCGAACGCATCGACCCGGTTGGCAAACAGTTCGATCCGCACCAGCATCAGGCGATGGACCGGCTGGAAACCAACGATCACGAAGACGGCACTGTTGTGCAGACGTTCCAGCCGGGATATGTCTTTCATGGGCGCGTATTGCGTCCAGCGATGGTGCGCGTAGCGGTGAACGCCGCTCCGGCATCCAAGAAGTCTGTGAACTGACGACCGTGAACCGCAGCGGCATGGCTCCGCAGCGGCCGAAACAAATCAAACTCAAGAATCGTAGAGAACTGTAGGAGCATCAGGAGAACGAAGTCGCATGGCGAAGGCAAGTCAAAGGGACTATTACGAGATACTCAGCGTCTCTCGCACCGCGAGCGTCGAAGAGATCAAAGCGTCGTACCGCAAGTGCGCGCTGAAATATCACCCGGATCGCAATCCCGAAAATAAAGCGGACGCGGAGATTAAGTTTCGCGAAAGCACCGAAGCGTACAGCGTGCTCAGCGATCCGCAAAAGCGCCAGGTTTACGACAATTACGGCCACGCGGGCTTGTCGGGCCAGGGCGGCGCCGGCGGCGTCGATTTCAACGGTACGATCTTTCAGGACTTTCACGACATCTTCGGTGATTTCTTCGGCTTCGAAGACATGTTTGGCGCTGGACGAGGTCGCGGCGGCAGGGGCCGCGCGCAGCGTGGCGCGGATCTTCGCTACGACATGACCCTGACGTTTGAAGAGGCCTCGACCGGCGTCGCAACGAAAGTGAAATTGCCGCGCCAGGAATACTGCGAATCGTGCAACGGCACCGGCGCGAAAAAGGGAACCGGCGTCCAAACCTGCGCGACCTGCGGCGGACGCGGCCAGCTCGCCTATCAACAAGGATTTTTCACGATCACGCGCACGTGCCCCGCTTGCCAGGGCGCCGGCCAGATGATCAAAGAGCGCTGCCCCGATTGCCGCGGGCAGGGCCGCATCGAAAAAGAAAAAACGATCGAGCTGCGCATTCCACCCGGAGTTGATACCGGCACGCGGCTGCGCGTCGGCGGCGAAGGCGAGCCGGGGCCGAACGGCGGTCCGGCGGGCGATTTGTACGTCGTGCTTGAAGTGAGAGAGCATTCGTTCTTCGAACGCCGCGGCGCCGATTTGTATTGCACGATCCCGATCAGCATCGCGCAAGCAACGCTCGGAACGGAGATGCAGGTGCCGGGGTTAGTCGGCGAAGAAAAGCTCAAAATTCCCGAAGGCACGCAGGGCGGCGCGGTATTTCGGCTGAAGGGCAAGGGCTTGGCCGATCCGCGCGGCGGCGGCAAAGGCGATCTGTACTATCACGTGCGCGTGATCACGCCGACGAAACTGACGCGTGAACAGCGCAAGTTGATCGAGGAGCTGGGTGCATCGCTGAAGGTCGATAACAAGCCAGCCGAGCGGAATTCTTCGATCTTCGACAAAGTGAAGGATATTTTCGGTTAGCGATGTCATCGTTGATTTGAGTTCGTCGAAAAGGGCGCAGCCATCTGCGC
This sequence comes from uncultured Acidobacteriota bacterium, assembly GCA_963785605.1. Classification (GTDB taxonomy): domain Bacteria; phylum Acidobacteriota; class Terriglobia; order Acidiferrales; family UBA7541; genus Acidiferrum. The sequence goes on from CAWAWE010000006.1 coordinate 230,028, forward strand.
CCTTCTTTTTTGCGTTTGGGAGACGATGTGCGACGGCGATTTTTCGTTGAACAATTTAGCGGCGACCGCGCGCTCATGGAAGGAGAGGCGGCCCATCACCTTGGACGCGTGCTGCGCGCTCAGCCTGGACAGCTCTACGAGTTGAGCGATGGCTCCCGCGTGCGTTTGGGGCGAATTGAAAACGTCACGCGCGACGAAGTCGAGTTCGCGCTGCTGGAAGAAATCTCCTCGTATCAGCCTGCGGTTCACACCACTTTGCTGCTGGCCATCGTGAAATTCGACGCATTCGAGTGGGCGCTCGAGAAAGCGACCGAGTTGGGAGTCAGCGAGGTGGTACCGATCGCGGCGGCTCGCAGCGAAAAGGGGCTGGTCGCTGGCGCCGCCAAACGCGCCGAGCGATGGCAGAAGATTTTAGCCGGCGCGTCTGAGCAATCGCGCCGCGTGCGACTGCCGGTGTTGCGCGACGCTGCGCGAACGGCGGATGCGTTCCGCGCGACCAACGCCGAGTTGAAAATATTACTGTCGGAGCGCGCTTCTGCAACGGGCTTGAAAGAGATCCTCGCGGGCGCTCGGGTCAAAAGCGTCGCTGTCGCCATCGGGCCTGAAGGCGGGTGGACCGACGAGGAATTCGCCGAAGGCAACGCGGCGACCTTTCGCGAAGCTTCCATGGGCAAGATGATTTTGCGCACTGAAACCGCTGTCACCGCCGCGTTGGCGAACCTCAATTTCGCGCTGGAGGAATAACGCGCACACGCTCACCGGGCAACTGCCGGTCCCCGCACGGCGTCTGATGCCCAAGATGCCCAATGTGTTTGTGGCGCGGTATGCGGCGGACGTGTTATAAATACGAGGCAGCACAAAATGGAAAGCACGGACGAGCGACATTCTTCCGTTATCGGTGGCGGAGACACTGGTAACACGGAATCCGGCGCGCCAGCATCGAATTCAGGCGCGGGGTCTGAGCATTCCAACTCCAATTCTTCGAATCATTCCCACCATTCCCTCAGAAATGAAATCCGCATCTGGACTCGCGATCTGCTCATCGCGATCGGCCTCGCGCTGGTCATCATCGTCTTCCTCTACCAGCCGGTGAAGGTCGAAGGCACCAGCATGGCGCCGCTGCTCTCCGATCAAGAGCGCATCTTCATCAACAAATTTGTCTATCGTTTCGAGCCCATCGAGCGCGGCGACGTTGTCGTCTTCTGGTATCCGCTCGATCGCTCGAAGTCGTTCATCAAGCGCGTCGTTGCTTTGCCGGGCGAAATGGTGGAGATTCGCAAAGGAATCGTATACGTGAACGGCGTGGCGCTCCCCGAGCCATACGTTCCGCCGCAGTACGAAGATTTAACCGATTATCCGGCGACAAAAGTGGCGGAGCACAGCTACTTTGTGATGGGTGATCATCGAATCAGCTCAAACGATTCACGTGTTTTTGGTACAGTGCCAAGTCACTTCATTTATGGACGCGCTGTTTTTGCGTATTGGCCCGTGGATCACTTTGGCTCGCTGTCGGCGACATCGACGACGGAAGCGAAAACGAAATGAATTTCGACGGAGGACACACTGAACGAGGTTCAACACCGACCTGCCATTCTTGCGCTGGAAGACGGGCGCATATTTAACGGCCGCGCGGCCGGCGCGATCACGCGCCGGGGCGGCGAAGTCGTTTTTAACACCAGCCTCACTGGATACCAGGAAGTATTCACCGACCCAAGTTACGCGGGGCAGATCGTCTGCCTGACGTATCCGCACATTGGAAATGTCGGCGCGAATCTGGATGATCAGGAATCTTCGCGGCCGTATATCGAGTCGCTCATCGTGCGCGAATTTTCACAGGTGTCGTCGAACTGGCGATCGTCCGAAACGGCGCAACTCTATTTGAATCGGCACAAGATTCCCGTGATTTGGGACATCGATACGCGGGCGCTTGTGCGCCATTTGCGCTTGCACGGGGCTTTGCGCGGAATCGTGGCGACAGACGGAACGCCCGCGGAGCAATTGATTCACGAGGCGAAGCAGTTGCCTTCGATGGCGGGGCAGGAATTGGCTAGCCGCGTTTCCACCGAGACCGGCTACAAGTGGGAGACCGGCTCGATCGAGCTTGCTAGTTCGCCGTGGAGCGAACAGATGGGCGAGGCCGGCGCAGGCAACGAAACTGGCCGAAAGCTGCGCGTCGCCGCCTACGACTTCGGGATCAAACAAAATATTCTGCGACTGTTAATCGATCACGGGTGCGAAGTGGTGGTCGTTCCGGCGACAGACTCCTGCGGAAGATGTTTTGTCTTTGCGCGCAGACGGCGTGTTCTTGTCCAACGGACCTGGCGATCCCGAGCCTGCGACGTACGCGATCGAAAACATTCGCCAGTTGCTCGGCAAGGTTCCGGTGTTTGGAATTTGCCTCGGACATCAACTTTGCGGACTCGCGCTCGGCGGCAAAACGTTCAAGCTCAAGTTCGGTCATCACGGCGCAAATCATCCGGTGAAGAACTTGCTCACCGAGCAGGTCGAGATCACCTCGCAGAATCACGGCTTCTGCGTCGATCCGGAATCGCTGCCATCAAGCGACGTCGAGATCACCCACTTGAATCTCAACGATCACACCAACGAAGGCTTCCGGCACAAGTCGCTGCCGCTCTTCAGCGTGCAGTATCACCCCGAGGCTTCGCCCGGCCCGCACGATTCGCACTATTTGTTCACGGAATTCACCGACTTAATGAAAGAGTTCGCCGCACCAGGCAGTTCGCGCCGCTAAGGGAGCACAGGTAAAACGACGGAATGCCGAAACGCACAGACATCAAGAAGATTTTGATTATCGGGTCGGGGCCGATTGTGATCGGGCAGGCCTGCGAGTTCGACTATTCGGGAGCGCAGGCGTGCAAGGCGCTGCGCGCCGAAGGCTACGAGGTCGTGCTGGTGAACTCGAATCCGGCGACGATCATGACCGATCCGGAGCTCGCGCATCGGACCTACATCGAGCCTCTCACGAAGGAATATCTCGAAGAGATCATCTCGCGCGAACGGCCCCAGGCGATTTTGCCGACGGTCGGCGGACAAACGGCGCTGAACCTCGCCGTCGAGCTTTCCGAGAGCGGCATTCTCGAGAAGTACAACGTCGAAATGATCGGCGCCTCGCTCCGCGCGATCAAAGTCGCGGAAGACCGGCTGTGGTTCAAAGACGCGTGCCGCAAGATCGGATTGGAAGTACCCGCATCGGCGCTGGTGAATAACGCTCAGGACGCGCTGCGGCTTTGCGATCAGATGGGCTTTCCACTCGTGATTCGGCCGTCGTTCACAATGGGCGGGTCGGGTGGATCGATCGCGTACAACCGCGAAGAATTCGGCGAAGCGATCTCGCACGCTCTCGACATGAGCCCGGTGCACGAAGCGCTCGTCGAAGAATCCGTACTCGGTTGGAAAGAATACGAACTCGAAGTGATGCGCGATTTTCGCGACAACTTCGTCGTGATCTGCTCCATCGAAAATTTCGACCCGATGGGCGTGCACACAGGTGACTCCATAACGGTAGCCCCTGCACAGACGCTGACCGACAAGGAATATCAGCGCATGCGCGACGCCGCCGCGGCGATCATTCGCGAAGTCGGCGTCGAGACCGGCGGCTCGAACGTGCAGTTCGGCATCAACCCGGCGAACGGCCGCATGGTCGTGATCGAGATGAATCCGCGCGTCTCGCGCAGTTCCGCGCTGGCCAGCAAAGCGACCGGCTTCCCGATCGCAAAAATTGCTGCCCGCCTCGCGGTCGGCATGTCTCTCGACGAGATTTCCAACGACATCACGAAGGCCACTCCGGCCTGCTTTGAGCCGACGATCGACTACGTCGTCGTGAAAATTCCGAAGTGGCAATTTGAAAAATTCCCCGGCGCGGATACCACGCTTGGCACACAGATGAAGTCGGTCGGCGAAGTCATGGCCATCGGCCGCACCTTCAAAGAAGCTCTGCAAAAGGGAATTCGCTCGCTCGAGCCGCACACGCCTTGGCGCGCCCCGGCGGAAACTCCGGAATCATTGCTGCGCGAAAAGTTGGCGACGCCGCGCGCCGACCGCCTGCACTGGATATTGACCGCAGTCGAGCGCGGCTTGCCCGCCAGCGAAATCTGCGACCTGACCAAGATCGATCCGTGGTTCATCCAGCAGTGCGAGGAAATCAACGCGATGAACCGCCGCGCGGCCAACGTGACGGTCGAAACAGCGTCGAAGGATTTGCTCCGCGAAGTGAAGCGCCACGGCACCAGCGACGAAACGCTCGCGCAAATCTGGAAGACAACGCCAGCTGCGGTGCGCCTGCAGCGCGCGCGATACGGTGTAGCGCCGGTCTTCAAGCGCGTCGATACTTGCGCCGCCGAGTTTGAATCGTACACGCCGTACATGTATTCAACGTACGAAGACGAAGACGAGTCGGAACCAAGCAACAAGCCGAAGATCATGATCCTCGGCAGCGGCCCCAACCGTATCGCGCAGGGAATCGAGTTCGATTACTGCTGCTGCCATGCGTCCTTCGCGCTCCGCGAAGACGGCTACGAAACCATCATGGTGAATTGCAATCCGGAGACGGTGTCCACCGACTACGACACCTCCGACCGCTTGTATTTCGAGCCGCTCACGCTCGAAGACGTGCTCGCCATCGTCGAAAAAGAAAAGCCGCAAGGCGTCATCGTCCAATTCGGCGGGCAAACGCCACTGAACCTCGCACTCGAGCTAAAGCGCAACGGCGTGCCCATCATCGGCACGACGCCCGAATCGATCGACCTCGCCGAAGACCGCCGTCGCTTCGGCCGCCTGCTCGAAGAGCTGAAAATCCCGCAACCGCGCAACGCAACGGCCCTGATTCCTGAGGAAGCCGCCCGCGTCGCTGGCGAAATCGGCCTGCCCGTTCTCGTCCGCCCAAGCTACGTCCTCGGCGGCCGCTCGATGGTCATCGCCTATGACGTCAACACTGTGCAGGAATACGTCGCGCAAGCCGCACTGATGGGCCCCGCGCGCCCCGTCCTGATCGATCAGTTTCTCGAAGAAGCCACCGAAGTTGACGTCGATGCTCTCGCCGATGGAACCGACGTCGTCATCGGCGGCATCATGGAGCACATCGAAGAAGCCGGCGTGCATTCCGGCGACTCCTCGTGCGTGCTCCCAGCCGTGAGCTTGTCGGCAAAAAATTTGGACACGATTCGCGATTACACAAAGCGGCTAGCGCTCGCCCTCAAAGTCGTCGGCCTCATGAACGTTCAATACGCGATTCAGCGCGACACCGTTTACGTGCTCGAAGTGAATCCCCGCGCCTCGCGAACCGTTCCGTATGTCAGCAAGGCGACCGGTGTGCCGCTCGCAAAAATTGCGGCGCGATTGATGGCCGGCAAGCGGCTAGCCGACATGAAGCTTCCGCTCGTCAAAAACAATGGCGTCCTCGAAATCGCCGTTCACGATTTCTACGCCGTCAAATCGCCCGTCTTCCCATTCAACAAATTCCGCGGCGTCGATACCATCCTCGGCCCGGAGATGCGCTCCACCGGCGAAGTCATGGGCATTTCCACTTCCTACGGCCAGGCGTTTGCCAAAGCGCAACTCGCCGCCGGCCAGCGATTACCGCTGAAAGGCACAGTCTTCCTCAGCGTCAACGATCGCGACAAGCGCCAGGTCGGACCACTCGGCAAAGATCTCAAAGCTCTCGGATTCCGCCTACTGGCGACACGCGGAACGGCCGCGGCGCTGGAAGCCGCCGGCATCGAAGCCGAGCCCGTCTTCAAAGTGAACGAAGGCCGTCCGAACATCGTTGACCTCGTCAAGACGCGCAAGATCGATCTCATCATCAATACGCCGCTCGGCCGCGAATCGTTCTACGACGAAAAGTCGATCCGCCGCGCGGCGATTCGCCACAACGTTCCTTGCATCACAACGCTATCGGCGGCACACGCCGCGGCGCTCGGCATCAAGGCGCTGCTCGATCAGCGCCCGGAAGTCGGTGCGTTGCAAGACTTGCATCGGGGCAGCGTGCCGGCGTCGGGCAATGCGGCACAGACGACAACGGGAGACTAATTCGTGGACCTGGGTGGCGTATATCCCGCGTTGACCACGCCGTTCGCGGCCGACGGCGAAGTCTCGCTCGCCGACGTGAAGTACAACATCGAGCGCTACAACTCGACCGGAATCGCGGGCTACGTCGTGCTCGGCTCGACGGGCGAATCCGTCCTGCTCTCGCGCAGCGAGATGGATGGTGTCCTGACCGCGGTTCGCGACGCCGCCGGGCAAGGGAAGCGCCTCATCGCCGGAACCGGCGCCGAGTCCACGCAAGACACCATTGAGCGCACCAAGCGCGCCGCGGAGCTTGGCTACCAGATCGCTCTGGTCAAAACGCCGCACTACTACAAGCCCGCCTACAAGCCCGAAGTCCTAATCGCTCACTATCGCCGCGTCGCCGACGCTTCTCCGATCCCCGTCCTGCTCTACTCCGTTCCGATTTTTACCGGCGTCACACTCGAAGCGCCGGAAGTTGGCGCGCTTGCCGAGCATCCAAACATCGTCGGCATCAAAGAGAGTTCCGGCCACGTCATGCGCGTCGCTGAAATCGTCGGCGCGTGCCCGCCGGATTTTCAGGTTCTAACAGGCTCGGCGGGGACCATGCTCGCTGGGCTTACGGTCGGTGCAAAAGGCGCGATTCTCGCGCTGGGTTCTGCGCTACCCGAGATGTGCGTCACTCTCTACGATCTGTACCGCAGCGGCGAGATCGACAAGGCGCGCGCGCTTCAAAACGTATTGCTCAAGTCGTCGAAAGTGATTCAGTGCGAGCACGCCATTGCCGGCATCAAGTTTGCGATGGATCAGCGCGGCTATCACGGCGGCATTCCCCGGCTGCCCTTGGTGCCGCTGCCCGACGCTCACAAGCAGCGCGTCCTCGCAACATTGAGCACGCTTGAGCCAGCGCTGGCTCATCGGTAGCGCCGGCATCGTGCCGGCGGTTTTTCGCTCGGTGGCAATTACGCGCCTGGGAATCGCACGTGTCACAGGACGGTTGGCCGGCTGCTCGCGCTATCTTCATTTCGCCCGGCGCGTCCAATCGCTGGACAGTCGGCTGATTTGGCAATCCGTCGCCTGGGAAACATACGTAAAACGCTGAGTACGTGTAACATCTTTGTAAACGACGGGTGCGATTGTAGCGTCAGCAGTGTGACCAATCCCGGCAAGGAACATCTAAGCTCCGATGGGCTGTATCTCGATACCGTTCCAGCGCCTGCCCCACCAGCCGAAGCTCTTTCTTCGGTTCCTTAACGATTTCTCCAGCGTCTCGCAGTTCTACCCGCATCCGCCGTCGCTCGAAGCCATCCAGCAGTCCGCGAAATCTCTCGATTACCCGGAAAGCCGCCGCAAGGAAGTCGCGGCAGTTTTGCGCGAGACGAACACGTCGCTTGGCAGTGGCGAAGCAACAGCCAAAAATATCGATCGGCTTGCGAACGGCGCCGTCGCGGTCCTGAGCGGGCAGCAGGTCGGCCTGTTCGGCGGACCCGCGTACGCGTTCTACAAAGCGCTGAGCGCAATCCAAATCGCCAACGAACTCACCGAGTCCGGCGTCGATGCCGTACCAATTTTCTGGATGGCGACCGAGGATCACGATCTCGACGAAGTGCGCCATGTCTCCTGGTTCCATGCGGGCAAGCGGTCACGATTTGAGCTAGCTGCCGACGGCACGCCCGGGCTTCCTGTTGGCCGCGTCAAGCTTGGCCCGGCGATCGACGAATTGGTGAAGCAAGCGTCAGAGCTTCTCGCCGGGACCGATAGCGTGGGCGTCGCGAAATATCTGCAAGAGAGCTACACGCCCAACGAGACCTACGGCAGCGCCTTCGGAAAATTGTTTGCGCGAGTCTTCGCGGATTACGGATTGATTCTCGTCGATCCGCTGGATGCGCGGCTGCATCGCATCGCGGCGCCGATCTATGGCGAGGCGTTGACGAAGCGCGCGACGCTGAACGCGAAATTGTTGGAGCGAGATAAACAGCTCGAAAGCGCCGGATTCGAGCCCCAGGTAAAAGTCACGCCCGAAACGACGCTGCTCTTTCAGATTCGCGACGGCCTCCGCCAGCCGATCGTTTATCAGGGCGAGCGCGGCGGGCGATCCGGCGCCTACAAAATCGGCGACGCCGTTCTGACCGAGGCTGAAGTTTTGCAGCTCGCGGATTCGTCGCCCGAAACGTTGAGCCCCAACGCGCTGCTGCGGCCCGTCGTGCAGGATTATCTTTTCCCGACAGTCGCGTTCTGCGCCGGCTCGGCCGAGATTTCGTATCTCGCGCAATCCGAAGTGATCTACCGCAATCATCTTAGGAAGAATGCCCGTTCTGCTGCCTCGCGCGGACTTCACGATCCTCGACGCGAAGGCCGACAAGCTCCTCCAGAAATATCAACTCTGTATCGAAAATCTCTGGAGCGGTCCGCAGCAATTGCGCAAGCAAATGGAAGCGGTGTCGCTCCCGGCGGAACTCGGCGAAAATTTCGACAAAAAGAAGTCGTTGATCGAGAGCACGCTGACCGAACTTGGCGCCGAGATTCAGAAGCTCGACGCAACCCTCGCGGGCGCGGTCGAGACCACGCGCGAGAAAATGTCATTCCAATTGAACAAGCTGCGCGAGAAGACCGGCCGCGCGCTCGACGAACGCGCCGGATTGATCGCCGAACACAGCGACTTCCTCGAAAATCTTCTTTATCCCGACCGCGTCCTGCAGTCGCGCGACCTGAGCTTCCTGCCGTTTCTGTCCCAGTGGGGCGCAGCCGGTCTCGAAGAACTCAAGACCCTCAGCGGAAGTTCCAACCTCAGAGAGCACCGCATCGCCCGCATCACGCAGTAAATTCGCGACAGACCGATCCGCTGTGAGAGTTTGGGAGCCGCTACCCCCCTCCCCCTGTTTTTGTGCAAGAATGTGATTCTAAGCGAGTTACACCTGTTGAAAGGTACAAGAGTGTGATTCTAAAGCGGTTATCCTTGCTGTAGGACGCCGGCACATCCGGTAACTCACAGCATTTCAGCGTGTTACGCGCCGCCCGATTCGGCGCTCGATTCCTCGCGCGACTTCTTCAATTCTTCCATGACTGACTGGACGAGTTCCTTCGCGTGGCTCAACTCCTGCACCACGATCCGCAGATCCATCGCCGGCACCGTCGGGTTGCGCTGGCTCGTGCAATAGACGCCATGCTGGCCGACGAGCACGAGCGCGTTGGTAAGTCGATCCAGCGACACCGCCAATCGGCCGCGATCCCGGCCAAACATCTGTTCGTAGTGCTCGAGCTCGTCTTTGTGCTCGTTGAATGCGGAATTTTGCGGCATGAAATTTCCTAAGAAACGTGACCCTCTCGGCGACTCATCAGCAGCTTTTTCAGCGACTTCCCGATGATGATGGTTCAGACACAAAGAAGCCGTTGCTAACTTTACCGCAGGGGTACCGCATAACATAATTCGCCCTGGCCACTTGTGTGGTCATTCGTTCGGTCCAGCGACACAGAAACAGGTAAATCGAGGCGCAATCCCTGGGTGTCTTGGGGGAAGGGATGAGCCGGAGATAAACATGCGACGTTCCGACCTGGTACAGCACAAAGAAAAAGAGAAGGGCGCGACCACGCGCACCTCTCAGATCGTTTTTGGCGAACGCCAGCACTTGCTGCGCGTATTGGATTCGCTGGAAGGGACGGAGCTTCCGATCGCGCGCATGCAGCAAGAACGGCGCGTGCTCGAAGAACTGATTCACGCACGAACGCGCGAATTGAACCAGATCAACACGGCGTGGGACGAAAAGATCGGCCTCGTGCTGAGCGCCGACGCGAAGCCGGAAATGCTCGAGAAGCTGGTCAAGCAGGCTCCGCAGACGGATTTCTATTTGCTGCGGCTGATCAGTGAGCATCCGCGGGCGAATTCCAAGACTTTGAACAAGTTGGCGAAGCATCCGTATGGCGCCATTCGCGAGAATGTGGCGCGCCATCCGAATGCCGACGCGACGACCTTGACGTGGCTGAGCCGCGATCGCAGCCAGCCGCTGTGGTACCTGGTAGCTTTCAATCCCAATACGCCGACGGTGTTGCAGCGGCGTTTGCGGGACCGGCTGAAGAGGCTGGGCGAGAACCAGCTGTCGAAGTAAACCGCTCGATTTCAACGTTTCTGATCGAAAGGGCGCAGCCAAAAGCTGCGCCCTTTCCTCTTTTCCACAGCCGGCGCGACGAGCCAAAAACTGCCTCGTTGACATACTGAACTGAACCGTTTAGTATGCGAAATTCCTGACTACGACCGTGCGTACATATCCAAGACGACCGCCAACGCGGGCTGCCTTGGCGCGGCCGTTCCGATTGCCCCGGAGGATTGCTTCTCGATGATCCGAGTACAACAACTGGTGAAGAAGTTTGGTGACTTTACAGCGGTAGACAACGTGTCTTTTGACGTGGCCAAAGGCGAAATTTTCGCCTTTCTTGGCCCGAACGGCGCCGGAAAAACCACAACCATCAAAATGCTGACAACTTTGCTGACTCCAACCAGCGGCACGCTGGAGATCGACGGCATGAATCCCGTCGAGAAGCAGCACGAAGTGCGGCAGCGATTCGGCATCGTGTTTCAGGATCCAAGCCTCGACCAGGATCTGACCGCGATCGAAAACATGGAACTGCACGGCGCGCTGTACCACGTGCCGCGCAAAGTGCGAAAGCAGCGCACAGAACTTCTGCTCAAGCTCTTCGAGCTATGGGAGCGCAAAGACAACCTTGTGAAGACGTTTTCGGGCGGCATGAAGCGGCGCCTGGAAATTGCGCGCGGATTTTTGCACACGCCGAAAATCCTCTTTCTCGACGAACCAACGCTCGGCCTCGATCCGCAAAGCCGCAATCAGCTTTGGACTCACGTCAAAAATCTGAACCAGAACGAAGGGGTGACCGTCTTTTTGACCACACACTACATGGACGAAGCCGATCGCGTCGCCAACCGCATCGCGGTCATCGATCACGGCAAAATCGTCGCCATTGGTTCGTCGGCGGAATTGAAAGCGCAGACGAAGACGGAAACACTCGAAGATGCATTCCTCTCCCTCACCGGCACCGCAATCCGCGACGAAACCGCCGGCTCAGCGGAACAGATGCGCCAAGTCGCAAAGATGTGGAGGCGATAGATGGAACCGATCTACATGTTGTGGCTGCGCGAAGTGAAGCGATACACGCGATCGAGGCCGCAAATCCTGGCGTCGCTGGGACAACCGCTGCTGTATCTACTCGCGCTCGGGTTCGGCCTTGGCGCGACGTATCAAAAAGCGAATGGCGGCTCGTATCTGCAATTTATTTCGCCGGGAATCATCGGCATGGCCGTGCTGTTTTCGTCGGTGTTCTCGGGCATCGCGCTGCTCTGGGACCGCCAATTCGGCTTCCTGAAAGAAACGCTGGTGGCGCCCGTGCCGCGGCTCGAAATCATGATCGGCCGCACGCTGGGTTCAGCGACCACGTCAATGATTCAGGGCTTGCTTGTGTCGATCGTTTGCCTGATCGCCGGATTCCGGCCGATCAGCCTCAGCGCCATTCCGGTCGCGCTATTCTTTTTGCTGCTCATCGCGATTTTATTCGCCGCGTTGGGAACGACGATCGGTTCGGTCATCCCCGACATGCAAGCGTTTCCGATCGTGATGAACTTCCTCGTGCTCCCGATTTTCTTCCTATCGGGAGCGCTATTCCCGCTGGATACAGCTCCCAAAGCACTCCAAATCATTTCAGCGTTCGATCCGCTTTCCTATGGTGTCGATGGAATGCGCGGAGCCTTGGTTGGCCACTCGCACTACGGCCCACTGATCGACATCGTCGTCCTGATCGGCATTGGAATCGTGCTGTTGTGCATCGGCGCATGGCGCTTCTCGAAGATCGAGATTTAGCCGCCAGCGACCGGAGCGAACCGACCGACCGAGCCAAACACCATGCCAAAAGGCCTCAGCCAACGCGCCCACCAAAAAGTTCTCGAAACCGCTGCCGAGCTCTTCGCCGACCGCGGCATCGACACGACCAGCATGGACGCGATCGCCGCAAAATCCGGCGTCAGCAAAGCCACCATCTACAAACACTGGGCCGACAAAGACGCGCTCTGCATGGAAGTGATGATCTACTTGCAGCGCCTCGACGAAGGCCCGCCCAAACTCGATAGCGGCGACTGGAAAGCCGACGCGGTGGCGTTTCTGATCTACGAAGCGCCGCCGCGCACCGAAGCCATCAAGCGCCGCCTGATGCCGCATCTGATCGCCTACTCGGCCCGCAACGAGGAATTCGGCCGCGCCTGGCGCGCACGCGCGATGGAACATCTTCGCGGCGGCTTGAAGGAACTCCTGCGCCGCGGCATCGACCGCCAAATTTTCTCCCCGCTACTCGACGAAGAACTCGCAGTCGCTCTGTTGCTCGGCCCAATGATGTTCCGCCACATCTTCCGCGGCTCGCTCGACAAAGAGTGGCTCGCGCGCGGCGCAGTCGAAGCCTTCTGGCGCGCCCACGTACGCGACGCGAAGGGAAGTCAGGCAGCCCAGGGCAGTCCGCGGAAACGAAAGCCCCAAACCGCGCCAAGTCAGAAGCCGAACGCAAAGCCGTCGGCCGCTCACTGAGCGATACCGCCGACCAAATCTCTCGTTCTTTCCTGTGTCATTCCACGAAATCGGGGTGTACAGTCTTGCCGTTTGTCCAGGCTTCAGGGGGCTTTGATGATCGGATCGCGCGAGTGTGTCCGCATTTCAGCAGCAAACTTCGCGAAGGACAGAGGCCGCAGCCTACGCGCACCACTTATGGCGCTGGTCCTCTCCGGCTTAGCTGTCTTCACGCAACCCGCCTTGCGCGCGCAAACTCACGAAGCCACCAAACCCAATCCCGCAATCCCCGAAGCAAAAGTAAAATCCCGCGCCGCCGACCTCCTCAAGCAAATGACCCTCGACGAAAAAATCGCTCAGCTCGCGCAGCTCCCCGGATTCCCGGTCCCTCAGTTCCTCGCCAACTCCGACGGCCAAAAAGTCGAGCAAATCATCGAAAAACGCGGCGCCGGTTCGATGCTCTGGGTCTCCGATCCAAAAGAAATCGACCGCTTCCAACACATCGCCGTAGAAAAATCGCGCCTCCACATCCCGATTCTCTTCGGCCTCGACGTCATCCACGGCTATCGCACAATTTTCCCGTCGCCCATCGGCACCGCCGCGAGCTGGGATCCCGCGATGATCGAGCAAGCCCAATCCATCGCCGCCAAGGAAGCCCGCGCGATCGGCATCGACTGGACATTCGGCCCCATGGTGGACATCGCGCGCGACGCCCGCTGGGGCCGCATGATCGAAGGCGCCGGCGAAGATCCATATCTCGGCTCAGCCGTCGCTCGCGCGCAAGTTCTCGGCTTCCAGGGCCGCGAGTGGGGAAGTCCCGACCACGTCCTCGCCACCGCAAAACATTTCGCCGGATACGGCGCCGCCGACGGCGGCCGCGACTACGACGCCTCGTACATTCCCGAAGAGCTGATGTGGAACGTCTATCTCCCGCCGTTCAAAGCCGCCAAAGACGCCGGCGTCGCCACCTTCATGAGCGCCTACATGGACCTCAACGATATCCCCGCCACCGGCAATCGTTGGCTCCTCCACGACGTCCTCCGTTCCGCCTGGGACTTCAACGGCTTCGTCGTCAGCGACGCCAACTCCGTGGACAGCCTGGTCGTCCACGGCTACGCCCGCGATTCGCAAGACGCCGCGCAAAAAGCCTTCAACGCGGGCTTGACGATGGACATGGCCAGCGGCACCTACCTGAAATGGCTCGCTCCGGAAGTCAAAGCCGGCCGCATCAAAGAAAAAGAAATCGACGACGCCGTCCGCCCCATCCTCGAAGCCAAAATTCGCATGGGCCTCTTCGAGCATCCCTACGCCGATCTATCGAAGTCCGAGCAAATTCTCAACGCGCCCGAATCGCGTCAAGCCGCGCGCCGCGCCGCCCAGCGTTCGATGGTGCTCCTCCGCAACGAGGGCGACATCCTTCCGCTCGATAAATCAGGCGCAAAAACAAAATCCATCGCCATCATCGGCCCGCTCGCCGAAGATCCCGACAACATGATCGACATGTGGGGCGCGATTCTGCTCGATCCCGGCAAAGCCGTGGGTGTGCTGGATGGCATTCGCACCAAAGTGGGCGACGCAATCAAAGTCGAATACGCGCACGGACCGAACGCGCACCGCATCATGAAGTCGCCATTTGAAGACGTTCCGATCATGAAGTTGAAAGAGCAGCCCACTCAGACCGACGCTGAAGTGAAAACATCCATCGACGACGCAGTCGCCGTCGCGCAACGTAACGATGTCGTCGTAATGGTCCTCGGCGAAATCGGCCTGCAAAGCGGTGAAGCCGCCTCGCGCTCATCGCTGCGCCTCTTAAACGGTCAGGAAGAATTGCTGGAAGCCGTCGCCGCGACCGGCAAGCCCGTGGTCCTCGTTCTTGTCAACGGCCGCCCACTCGACATTTCTTGGGCCTCCGAGCACGTCGCCGCCATCGTCGAAGCCTGGTATCCCGGCGTCGAAGGCGGCAACGCCGTCGCCGACATCCTCTTCGGCGACGCAAATCCCGGCGCGCATTTGCCCGTGAGCTGGCCGCGCAACTCAGGCCAGTTGCCGCTGTATTACAACCACAATTTGACGCAATCTCCCGAGACCGCCCCCGACTTCAAATCGCGCTACTGGGACATCCCCAGCACGCCGCTCTACCCATTCGGCTACGGCCTCAGCTACACAAAGTTCACCTACGACAATCTGAAGTTGAGCGCAAAACAAGCCAGCGTAAACGGTGGGAAGATCGAAGTCAGCGTGGACGTGACAAACACGGGCGCCCGCGCAGGCGACGCCGTCGCCCAGCTCTACATTCATCAACGCGCAGGCAGCGCCAGCCGCCCAGTCCGCCAACTCGAAGGGTTCGAGCGCGTCGCCCTAGAGCCCGGCGCCAAGAAAACGCTCCACTTCACCCTGGCCAAAGACGAACTCCAATTCTGGAGTCCCCTCGAAAAGAAATGGGTCGTCGAACCCGAACACTTCGACCTCTGGATCGGCAACGACTCCACCGCCCCACTACACGACGAATTCCAACTAACGAAATAAAAACTGGGTGCCCCACCCTCGGTGTTTGAGGGTGGGTCTTCGATCTAGTGCACCGTCACCGTAACCGTCGATTTCGTCTGCCCAAACGCATTCGTCGCATAAATCGTATACGTCGTCGTCGCCGTCGGCTTCACCACCACGCTCGACCCGCGCACCGCCCCCACCTGCGGCGACACAATTACATACCCCGCCCCCGTCTGCGCCCACGACAACGTAACCTGCGTCCCGCTCGCAACCGAAGTAGAACTCGCCGTGAACGAAGTCACATGAGGCGCTGCCCCGGTCGGCACATTCGCCGCCGTATAAACCGTCGTCATCTTCACGACTTCAAAATCCGAAGCCGTGATCGAATCCAAGTTATGCAAATCGTCGTTATCCCATCGCGAATCCGGCGCCCCGCCGATATACATCGACGACCCGTTATCCGCCATGATGAGCCCGTATTTCTTGAACGCCTTCAGAATTACCTGGTTCGCCGGCGAAAATCCCGAAATATTAAAACTCGCCTTCAGCCGCAGCTTCATCCCCATCGGCGCCGCCAGCGCATTGCTCGAATTCGCCGCCCAGTGCGACGCCGGCGGAATAAACGCCTCGCGGCTGTGCTGCAGCGTAAACCGAATCGCGTGATTGATCGCCCCGGCCGCAACTTCGTCGTAACGCACCAGCCCCGGAAAAATCGGCAGCCCCGCCGCATCCGCCGAAGTCCACGTGTACGGCCGCTGCTCGTTCCCCAGCAAATCCCAAACCGCCGCCGAATCCGCATTCCAGCTCGAAGCCTGCGGATACGAACTGTCCGTCTCGTACAAAAAGCAGTTCGCCGTATCGAGCACCAGCACGTGTCGATCGCCCGTACCCGGATTCGGATATCCCTCAATCGGGTCGGTCAACGCAATCGGCATCGGCCCGGGATCGCTCTCATCGCCATACGCCGTGAAATTCACCGGAATCTGCGGCTGCTGCGCATTCGCGACCGTGTACGGAATCCCGATCGTCGATCCCTGATATTGTCCCGATCCAAAATCCGCGTGCAGCCCGATCGAGCCACCAATGAAATTGATAATCGCCGTCGAATTCGAATCGACCGCCGCCGTAGAAATATCCTGATTCCATCCGCTCGCCGGCGAGAAGGGAACAAATCCGTTCAAGCTCGCGCCCTGCCCGATCGACATCTGGCTGCAGCCCGAAGCCTGCTGCGACGCGCCAATCTGAAAGTTCACGCTGTTCGAACTGCTGCCGCCCGGATCAGGATTTACCACCGTCACCGAATAAACTCCCGACGTCGATTCGCTCCCGCTCGCCGTCAGTTGCGTCGCCGAAACAAACGTCGTCGTCAGCGGAGTATTCCCCAGCATCGCCGTCGCGCCGGAAATAAAATTCGTGCCCGTCAGCGTGATCGAAAAGCTTCCAGTGCCCAGTGCTCGCCGGATTCGTCCCCGCCAGCATCGGCGTCGGATTCAAAATCGTCACCGCGCTCGACGCGCTCGCCGAAGTCTTAGCCGCGCTCGTCGCCGTAATCGTCAACGCATTCGGGTTCGGCAGGGAAGCTGGCGCCGTGTAATTCCCGCTCGACGAAATCGTGCCCACTGCCGCCGACCCACCCGCGGTTCCATTCACGCTCCACGTCACAGCTGTGTTGGAATTCCCGCTGACCGTCGCCATAAACTGCGCCGACCCGCCCGCGCGAACGCTCGCGGTGGACGGCGTCACCGTCACCATCGTCGAGGTCGATGATCCCGGATCGGCCGGCGATGTCGGATTGCCAGTGGTGCTCGTGGTCGTGGTGGTCTTCGCAATCCCGCCGCACGCGCCAGCCACCAGCGCAAAAAGAATCGGCAGCATCTGCGCCGCCTGCACCGCCGAAAACCTCGCCGAACGCTTCGCGGAATGCATCGCCTGAACACACCTCGAATGGATTTATCCCTGCTCCCATTCTCAGATTTGCGCGCGTATATCGGCTACTGGACAAAGGGATAGCCGTGGGCCAGTGTCCCTAACGCTAAGAAATCAAAACGAAAACCTTGTAAAATCCCGCTGAATGCGAGGCAATATGGCATCCACAATCGCAATAGTCGTTCGCAATAGCGCGTTCGAAAAAGGAAACCTCGATTGACCGCCAAAACTCTCACTCATGCTTGCTTACGATAGCGCCCTAGCCGCCACCCGCCGCTTCCTCGGCCGCCATTGGAAACACGCCCTCTACATCTCCGCAGGCCTCCTGCTCCCATGCTTCTGGCAACGCCACATCGAAGCGGGCGACCTCGGCAGCCATCTCTACAACGCCTGGCTCGCCCAACTGATCGAAAAAGGCCAAGCCCCCGGCCTCTATCTCGCGCGCCAATTCAGCAACGTCCTTTTCGATTTCTGGCTGTTACACCTCTCGAGCTTCTTCGGCTTCTGGATCGCCGAAAAAGTCGCCGTCGGGCTCTGCGTCTTGATTTTTTTCTGGGGCGTCTTCGCGCTCGTCAGCGCCGTCGCCGACGATTCGCAATGGATCCTCATGCCGTGCATCGCCACGCTCGCCTACGGCTACGCCTTCAACATGGGCTTTATGAATTACTACGTGTCGCTCGGACTCGGCGCATTCGCGCTATCTCTCGTCTGGCCCGTCAACAAGTGGGAAGGGAAGGAAGCCGACTATATCGTCGCGGTTTTATTCCTGGTAGTAGCGTGGCTCGCGCATCCCATCGGCTGCCTCTGGGCTATCGCGACCATCGCCTACATCGCCATAAGAAATCGCCTTAAGGGTTGGCAAAAACTCGCCGTCCCGGGCAGCGCCGTCGCATTGCTGCTCGCCTTTCGCTTATATCTCCACCATCGCGCCGACCTCGCCGCCGACTGGAACAGCGGCCTCCCATTCTGGCAATCCAACGGCGCCGATCAGCTTATGGTCTACGGCGATCGCTACGAAACGCTCGCCTGGGTTGCTCTCGCGTTCGGCGTTGTCTGTCTGCTCATCGAAGTCGTCCGCAATCTCCGCAACGATTGGTGGTGGCAGGATCTGGCTCTGCCCGTCGAACTCTATCTGCTCTCATTTTTCGCCGTCGCCACCTTCCCCGAAAATTTCCGCGTCTCCATGTACGCCGCCTGGATCGGCCTGCTCGTCTCTCGTCTCACCGCCATCTGCGCCATCTTCGGCCTCATCGTCCTCGGCCGCGCTCAGTTGCGCCAGTGGACCATCGCCGGCTTCGTCACCATCGGCACAGCCTATTTCGTTTTTCTCGGCATCGACGCCCACGCGCTGGCCAATCTCGAAGCCAGCGCCGAGCAGATTCTCGCGACCGTCCCCGCCGAGACCCGCATCATCCCCACGCTCCGCGCCGATCCCAACTGGCGCGTCGAGTTCGTCTCCCACGTCGCCGACCGCGCCTGCATCCGCCACTGCTTCGTCTATTCCAACTACGAGCCGAGCTCCGGCCAATTCCGCGTCCGCGTCTCCAAAGGCGCCACCTTCATCGTCACCGACTCCGCCGAAGACGCCGACGACATGCAAGGCGGCGGCTACGAAATCGACCGCAAAGACCTCCCCGTCAAACAGCTCTACCAATGCGACCGCGCCGACTGGACCAAACTCTGCCTCCACGACCTCCACTCCGGCGACAGCACCGGCACCCTCGGCTACCCCCGCCACTAGCTCGTCCGTTGGGTGGTGTGTAGATGTCACCCCAGCCCATCCCACAACGACCTCTCGAATTTAGCCTGGGTGCCGCACCCTCCAGCATTCAGGAGGGTGCGGCTTTCCCCAACCTCACCCAGCCCAACCCAATCAAAGTTAACGTAATCCAAAATTCTGTTAACCAACCCAATGGCTCTCGCCCCTCGTTCGACTCGTGTGTTTTTCCTCTGAAAAAGACAATTTGGCTCTTGCCCCAGTCCAATCTCATGTAAAATTGGCTTAGGGTGAGAGACAATGCTCCCAGTGCATCTCCAACCAGAATCCCACGTCCCACTGTACGTCCAGCTCCGTGACCAACTGCGCGCCCTCGTCCACGCAGGCGACCTCCGCCCCGGCGACCGCATCCCCGCCAGCCGCGAACTCGCCACCATGCTCGGCGTTCACCGCACCACCGTCGCCAACGCCTACGCCGAACTCGAATCCGAAGGCTTGATCCAAGGCCACGTCGGCCGCGGCACCTTCATCCGCGGCAACGGCAACGGCCTGAAAATCACCCCTCCCGCTCCCGCCGTGCTAAACGGCCATAACGGCATCCGCTGGGAACTCCTCTTCGCCGACGAACGCGGCGACGAAACCCTGAGCCGCCTCACCGCAGCCGCACCCGAGGACGCCCTCTCTTTCGTCATGGCGCGCCCCGCCGCTGAATTTTTCCCCGTCGACGAGCTCGTGAATTGCGTCAACGCCGTCCTCCGCCGCGAAGCAGGTGATGTCCTCACGCTCGGCCCCAGCGACGGCTACGCGCCCCTCAAAGAAGCTTTGCTCGAACTCCTCCGCCGCGACAGCATTCCCGCGAAAGACGAAAACCTCCTCATCACCGGCGGCTGCCAGCAATCGCTCGATCTCATCAGCAAAGCCTTCGTGCGCCCCGGCGATTCCGTCATCCTCGAAAACCCGACCTATCCCGGCGCCGTCACGATCTTCAACAGCGCCCGTGCCCGCTGCCTCGCCGTTCCCGTGCGCACGCATGCCGAACCCGGCAGCGCCCTCGGCGTCGATGTCGAAGCCCTCGAAGGCACGCTCGCCGCCAACCGCGTCAAGCTCATCGTCCTCACTCCCGATTTTCAGAATCCGACCGGCACGTCGATGCCGCTCGCCTCGCGCCGCAAAGT
The DNA here is from genome assembly GCA_963785605.1 of uncultured Acidobacteriota bacterium. Classification (GTDB taxonomy): domain Bacteria; phylum Acidobacteriota; class Terriglobia; order Acidiferrales; family UBA7541; genus Acidiferrum. Next base: position 249,914 of record CAWAWE010000006.1, read on the forward strand.
TTTGGAACTCGCCGCGCGTCATCAAGTGCCCATCGTCGAAGATCACATCTACGCGCGCCTGCACGCCCACGACGAGCGCATCCCATCACTCAAACAACTCGATCGCTCGAATCTCGTCATTCACATCGACAGCTTCGCGAAAGTAGCGTTCCCTGGCCTGCGCGTCGGCTGGATCGTCGCTCCCGCCGCGGCCATCGAACGCCTCCGCGTCGTGAAAGCAAGCCACCGACTTGCACACCGATCAGCTTGCGCAATCGCTCTTCGCCGAATTTCTCCGCCGCGGCTTGTTCGCCAAGCACGTTGCAAAGATGCGCAAAATTTATGCGTCGCGTATGTTCGCACTCGACGAAGCTCTGCGCAAACACATGCCCGCCGACACGCGCTGGACGCGCCCCGAAGGCGGCATGTGCTTCTGGCTCGAACTTCCGCCCGGCTTTGACGCCAGCGAATTGCTGATTCACGTCAAAGAACGCGGCGTGCTCTTTGCCCCGGGACGTTATTTTTACGTGCAGGGTCCGCTGCCAAATACGCTGCGGCTCGGCTTTGCGGGGTTAAATGAGAAGCAGATCGCGCGAGGCGTTCAGACTCTCGCCGACCAGTTGAAGATCGAGATGCGCAAGCGCGAGCGCGGTGTTCGCCGCGCCGAACGCAGCCGCGTGGCGCTGGTCTGAGCCGCAAGCTGGCCGCGCAGAGGACTTTCGTTGTAAGCAGCAAGGGTTTTGAAATCTGAAGTCGAAACCGAATTTGAAAATCACGAGGAGAATCACGATGGACGCGAAGAAGTCGAACGGAAAGAAAGTAAACGGCAACGGCAGCGCACACAGCGCGAACGGTGGCTCCGCCAAGAGCGCGGGCAACGGCGCCAATCTCGTCGGCGAAAACGCCTGGCGCGTAAAAGTCGGCCTCGCCGAAATGCTCAAGGGCGGCGTGATTATGGACGTCACGAACGCCGAGCAAGCCAGGATCGCCGAAAAAGCCGGCGCCTGCGCCGTGATGGCGCTCGAGCGCGTGCCCTTCCGACATCCGCAAAGAAGGCGGCGTCGCGCGCATGGCCAGCATCAAGGTCATTCGCGAAATCATGAAAACCGTCACGATTCCCGTGATGGCCAAGGTTCGCATCGGCCACTTCGCCGAAGCCGAAGTTTTGCAGGCGCTCGAAGTCGATTTCATCGACGAGAGCGAAGTGCTGACTCCCGCCGACGAAGAGAATCACGTCTGGAAGCACGACTATCGCGTCCCGTTCGTTTGCGGCGCGCGCAATCTCGGCGAAGCGCTCCGCCGCATCGCCGAAGGCGCAGCAATGATTCGCACCAAGGGCGAAGCCGGCTCCGGGCAACGTCGTCGAAGCCGTCCGCCACATGCGCACCATCGTCAGCGAAATGAAGCGCCTCACGACTCTGCGCGACGACGAAATCATGCGCTTCGCCAAAGAACTCGGCGCCCCGCTCGACCTCGTTCGCGCCGTCGCGAAGTCCGGCAAGCTGCCCGTCCCGAATTTCTCTGCAGGCGGAATCGCCACTCCCGCCGACGCCGCGTTGGTTCGCAGCCTCGGTGCCGAAGCCGTCTTCGTCGGCTCCGGCATCTTCAAGTCCAGCGACCCCGAAGCCCGCGCCAAAGCCGTCGTGAAAGCCACGACCCACTTCAATGATCCGAAAGCCGTCCTCGAAGCTAGCGAAGAACTCGGCGAAGCCATGCCCGGCCTCGACATCCGCCAAATGGAAGAAAAAGATCTCCTCTCCACGCGCGGCTGGTAAGCGACCCATCTTCGCGCCAACATGCAATCCGACTCGGCGCAATTTTGTAGGGGCGGGGCTTGCTCCGCCCCAGCTTGCCACGATCGATCCGATATTCGACCGACCGGTTTTTCTTCCGGGTTTTTGCCATCGATCCGTCAAAACTTTTCTCTCGCTCTGGAGCTCGCTTGAAAATCGGAATCCTCGCTGTCCAAGGCGACTTCGCCGCCCACGCAAAAATGCTCGCCGATCTCGGCGCCGACACCGTCGAGGTCCGCACGCCCGCCGATCTCGAAGGCTGCGACGGCCTGATCCTTCCCGGCGGCGAAAGCACCACACAACTCCAATTCCTCCAGGAAGAAGGCCTCGACAAAGCCATCGGAAAGTTCGTCGCGACGCACCGTCCAGTTTTCGGCACCTGCGCCGGCGCAATCCTGCTCGCCTCCGACGTAAAAAATCCGAAACAAGATTCCCTCGGCCTCCTCGACATGACCGTCCTTCGCAACGGCTACGGCCGCCAGGTCCACAGCGACGTCGTCACCGGCAAAACAACTTTGCACGACGAGCCGCTCGAAATGGTTTTCATTCGCGCGTCCAATCTTCGAGCGCATTGGCAAAGGCATCGAAGTCCTCGCCGAATACGCCGACAAGCCCGCCTTAGTGCAAAAAGGCAACGTCATGGCCGCCGCCTTCCATCCCGAACTCACCTCCGACACAACAGTCCATCGCCGCTTCCTCGAATGGCGAAAGGCCGCCATCCAATCAAACGGCCACGCTGCGCGCACGCCTGCAAAAAAGAAAAGCAAGTCCGCAAAATCAAAACGCCAGTCGATAGCGCCACGATCTGTCGCCGCAGCCTTCAACATCTCGCTGCGCTGCGGAATGATAGTCGCGTTTGGTGCGTGCTCCGCCCGGACGTGCGTTTGGCGCGGTCTTGCACGATTCGCTCAACTTTCAAGCGATGAATTCGCACGCTTGCCTCAACCTCGAGAAATTGAGAGATTCGCGCAGCAACAGGGAACTGGGACTCCCGTTTTGAAATTCGTTGTTCGGCCGGGAGCATTCTTGAAACGCGAGAAAACCAGCGTATCCCAGGAAGATTATTTGAAAGCCATCTGGGAAATGCTCGAAGAAGACCAGACGCCGATCAGCGCGCGCCTCGCTGAAGAATTGAATGTCACGCCGCCCGCGGTAACGGCTGCGCTGAAGCGCATGACACGCGACGGCCTCGTGAAAGTCGAGCGCACCGGCCGCATCGATCTCAGCAAAAAAGGCCGGCAAATCGCGGAGCGCCTCGCGCTGCGCCATCAGCTTGCGGAGATGCTGCTCACCGACGTGATCGGCTTGCCGTGGTCCAAGGCGCATGATGAAGCCGAACGGCTGGAACACGCGATTTCGCCGGAAGTCGAAGAGCTCCTTCTCAAAAGATTCGCCGACAAAAAAAGTTGCCCGCATGGCGTTCCGATGCGCGGCGGCATTGCTTCTTTAAGGAAACAAGGCGCCGTGTTGCTCTCCGATCTTCGCGCCGACGATGAAGGCGAGATCGTCTGTGTGTACGAGAAAGATCCTCAATTCCTCGAGTTCCTCGAAAATTTGGAACTCCGCCCCGAAACGCGCGTCGAAGTAAAAAAACGCGAGTACGACGAAACGATGACCCTGCGCGCCGGCAACCGCACCATGCATCTCGGCAAGCCCGCCACCAGCCGCATCTGGGTCCGCCGCGTCAGCGCTTAGCGAGCGTCGGTGAATCCCTATTTCAAAATTATCGTGTTGGTTTGGTTCTTCGGGTGGGGCCTTCTTTTCTTATTGGCTCCGCTTCCGGCGTACCGGTTTCTCTCCTTGGGACGCACGCCGAGCAGCAAGCAGCTTAAATATGAAAAGTGGCTTGGCATCATGGTGTTGGCCTTTGGCGTCGTGTTTGTCATCGAGCTTGTTTTTGGCCTCGTTCGATAATTACTCTCCCGCGAAAAACTGGACGCATCATTAGGCTCGATCTTCAAGCAGAGTTTTCAGACGCGCGTAGCCGGCGCGGCTTACGGGGAGGCGCGTGTTATCGGCCAGAATGGCGAGGCGGCTGTCTTTGCCGTAGGGCTCGATGCGGACGACGCGCTCGAAATTTACGATGTAGGAGCGGTGGATGCGCACGAAGCGTTCGGGTCGAGTCCGGCTTCGATGCTGGCGATGGTTTGTTGCTTGAGATGTTTGGCGCCGTGGCAGGCCAAGCGCGATGTAGTCGTCTTGCGCTTCCACGTAGTCGAGCTTTGCGGTTGGGATGAGCGTGACGCGCGTTCCGTCGCGGACGACGATGCGTTCGAGATATTGTTGCGGCGGACGTGCAGCGGCTGACAATTCCGTCGCATGTTGTACGGCAGAATTTGAGGCGGGAGCTTCGCTGCTCGCCGAGCGTGCCTTGCGCTTTTCGGCGACACGTTGTTTGACGCGTCCCATGCGCGCTTTCAAAGCGCTCGCCGCCAATCGGTTTCAGCAAATAATCGACCGCGTGGACCTCGAACGCTTTCATCGCGTATTGATCGTAGGCCGTCGTGAAAATCACGGCGATGTCGCCTTCGATCAGTTCGAGGACGTCGAATCCAGTGAGCTTCGGCATCTGAACATCGAGAAAAATTAAGATCGGGTTTGTGCTCGGTGACGGCTTTCACGGCCTCGAAGCCATTCGCGCATTCGGCGAGCACTTGAATCTCGGGATGCGATTGAAGCAATTCGCGCAACACCTGCCGGGCCAACTCCTCATCGTCCACAATCAGCGCGCCGATTTTGTTTTCTGTCGCAGGGTTCATGATGCGACTCCCTGCGGTTCGGCCGGCAAGGACAAGTTCACCTGAAACTGATCGGAAGTCGTATTCACGCGCATACTCGCTTCTTTGAGGATAACGCGCGTCGAGCCGCTGGCGCACGTTCGCTAGGCCCAAGCCGTTGCGATGCGTCGGCGTGGATTCGGGATCGAACGTGTTCTCGACCACAATCGACAAACGGCCGTTTTCGCACGCGGCTGCCAAGTGGATTTTCCCGCCTTCGGGCAAATTGGCGATGCCATGTTTCACTGCGTTCTCCACGAGCGGCTGTAACAACAGCGGCGGAATCAGCAAATTCTTGCAGTCTTCGGTGATGTTCTCGGTCATTTGCAGAGCGCGCGCCGAAGCGCACTTTTTCGATCGCCAAAAATCGATGCAAAAGAGAAAGCTCCTCCGATAGCGGGATCGTCGTTTTCTCGCCGAGACCCAAAGTCATCCGCAAAAACTCCGCCAGCAAAATGCACATCTCGCGCGCCTTCGCGGGATCGCTGCTGGTCAGCGCGCTGATCGAATTCAAACTGTTGAACAAGAAATGCGGATTGACCTGCGCCTTCAACGCTTTCAATTCCGCATCGCGCGCAAGAACGGTTGTTTCCAGCACTTGTTCCTCCGCGGCGCGAGAAGCCTCGATCGCAATCAGTACGTAAAAAAATCCGACGACGATCAGATCGAGCAAGACGCCGCTGACCACGATAATTCCAAAGTGCGAATCGTAGCGGGCGTCGAGCCCACGAAATTTCACCGAAGCCGCCAGCGCCCGCGCGTACCATTTGCCGATCTCCGCCCAAGCCAGACTGAGAATCAGCGCGCCGGACAGATGGGTTACGAAGAGCCGCGTGATGCCGGCGCTTCGCAACGGAGTCGCGCGGCACGAATACCAAGCGAACAGCGAAGCGAGCGCAAACAGCACCGACATCGGCCCGAGCAGCACGACCGATTCGAGCGTGGTCAAGCCACCCGAAACGCGAATCAGAAAAATCAGCAGGCACGCCAGCGGCACCCACACAGCAAGGTAGGCGCCCAGGTACGTCTTTCGCGTCAGAATCGGGTGCATGAGTGAACTTTAGTTCTTCACCTCGACGCCGCCGAACGTTACCGTACCGCTGATGATCAGTGTCTTGTTCCCGGCGGCAGCGGCAGCGTCGTCCGGACGCTTCGCGTAACGCGTGCTGTCGCTGAGGCCGCCAAAAATAACCTGGCTTTGCGATTCAACTCGCCAGTTGTCCGGGACGCGAATCTCGGCGCCGCCAAAAATGGCGTTCACTTCGAGTTCCGCGGTGTCGCCGTCGATGTCGGCATCGCGAAAATCGAGCTCGACGCCGCCGAATACCGCGCTGATGCGGCCGAAGCGGAAGTCTTTGGCGGTGATGCGGCGCTCGATGCCGCTGAAAATCGCGTGCGCGTTCATGGTCGCGGCGGTGTCGGGAAACTCTTTTCGCCTGCGTTGGCCGATGATGGAGTTCCAGATCATCATGCCGCCGGCCCCGATGATGACGACGGGCCAGAGCTCGGCCCAATGGAAATGCATGATGTTGAGCGAATCGAGCAGGAGGAGCCCTCCCACCACAATCATGAACACGCCCCACTGCTGGCGTCCCCGCTCGGCCAAGTGCCCTGCGCCGACCACAATCAGAATGACCGGCCAGAATCGCCAGATGTGATCGACGGAAATGACGCCGAGGTGGTCGAGCAGGAAGAGCACGCCGATGAGGCAAACAACGGCGCCGACAATCGCGCCGTGAGCCGGGTCATTGTGACGGTTACCCTTTTGTTTCTTGCGCAGGTCCTTCAATTCCTGGCGGCGGTCGCGAATTTCGTCGTGGATGCGATCGCGAATGTCTTCCTTGAGGGAATCGCGGTACGCGTCTTTGTCGAAGTCCTTGTTGAAGTCGGTCATTACGCGTTCTCCACGGTGCGGGTGCGATCGCGCAACAAGAGCAATCCGGAAAAGACTCCCGCGAACGCGAGAAATAGTATCAGGATGCCGCCGGCGAAGGGGAGCAGCGCCGAGGGATCGAAGACGGCGTTGCGCGCGAAATCGAGGATGGCGAGGGCGGCGGCAGCAGGCGTGCCGATGGTCTGACCTTCCAGGCCGGAGAAGAAGTTCGCCACGACGCTGACATTGGCGAGGATCATCACGCTGCCGAGAGCGATGAGCGCGAGTCCGATGTGGGTCTTACGTGTGCGATTTGCGATTGCCTGGGTCATTGCGACCTCCCTCAGTGCTGCCTGACGAAGCCAGAGTAGGGGAGGCTCCAGAACGCCGCACGGGCTATTCGGGGAGTAGAGGGGCGTTACCGGTGAATGACGGGTTTTACACGACGAATGGGGGATGTCGGGGCTGGTTCCAAAATGGGACGGAGGGCGTTATAACCCCCGGCCTCTTGTGAAGAGTGGGGAAGTTGCTCCGTTCGAATCGATGATTCGAGCGCATCGCATGGTGTTCGAATGAGTAAGCGGTGGGTTTACGGATGGCGCCGTTGGATTCGACGTCGTTCGTCGGCCCAGTAGAGAAAACGTTCCAGTTGCTTGCGGTACTTCCAGCTTAGTTTGAAGAATTTGGAGGCGGTTAGGTCGGCGGCTTCGGCGCCGAGGAAGGTTTCAAAGCGCCAGCGAAGATAGGGGCTGTTCCAGGGATTGAGGCGATAGCCCTTGGCGGTAAGCCAGTAGTAGCGGAGGAGCTTCCACATTCGGTTGTGTAGGAGGATTATCGCATGAGACGCGCGAATTTTTCGTGGCGCGTGGGCGGAGGCATCGGCGTGGATGAGCTGAAGGTTTTGCAGAAGACGGAGAAGTTGCATGAGGGGCGGTGGTGGGAGCCGCTCGAAGGCGGCGCGGTGCATTGCTATTTGTGTCCGCGGCATTGCCGGATTCATGAGGGGCAGGCGGGGTTTTGTTTTATTCGGGTGAACCGTGGAGGGAAGCTTTACAGCCTGGGCTATGGGGCGCCGGCGGCGTTGCAGGTGGACCCGATTGAGAAGAAGCCGCTGAATCATTTTTTGCCGGGGACTCGCGTTTTTAGCATGGGGACGGCGGGCTGCAACATGGGGTGCTTCTTTTGCCAGAACTGGGATATTTCGAAATCGCGCGCGGATCAGGTGAGGTCGCAGGCGGTGGCGCCGGAGGATGTGCCGCTGCTGGCGCGGGAGTATGGATGCGATTCGATTGCATTCACGTATAACGAGCCGACGATCTGGGGCGAGTATGTGATCGATATTTGCAAGGCGGCGCGTGAGCATGGCTTGAAGACGGTGATGGTTTCGAACGGTTACATCACGCGCGATGCGTTTCACGACATTTACGATCACGTCGATGCGGCGAATATCGATCTGAAGGCGTTCACGGAGAATTTTTACGGCAAGATTACGCTGACCCATTTGGAGCCGGTGTTGGAGACGCTGCGGTGGTTGAAGCGCGAAACGAATGTTTGGTTCGAGATTACCAATTTGATGATTCCTGATTTGAATGATGACCCGGCGGAGACGCGCAGGTTGGCGGAGTGGATTTTGCGGGAGCTCGGGCCCGATGTGCCGCTGCATTTTACGGCGTTTCATCCGGATTTTAAGTTGAAGGACCGGGGGAGGACGCCGCCGCCGACGCTGGATCGGGCGCGGGAGATTGCGCGGGATGTGGGGCTGCTGTACGTGTATGAGGGGAATATTTTTAGCGAGGCGGCGAATACTTTTTGTCCGGGGTGTGGGGCGGTATTGATTCGGCGGTCGTGGCATGACGTGGTTGAAAATAAATTGGTGGATGGGAAGTGCTGCACGTGCGGGATCGAGATTGCTGGGCGGTGGGAGCGTGCCGGGGGTGCGGGGGCGCCGAAGGCAGAAGCGGAAGTGGCGCGCCGGTATGGGCATTTGAATCTGTGAAGATGGGCGGCCTGCTACTCAGAGCGTTTTGGTGAAAGCGGATGTCACTGCGGGTCGGGTGAAGTTGAATCTAAACCCGCACCCTCTAAAAGCTGAGGGTGCGGCACCCAAATGCAGCGGAGTTAGTGAATTGTGTCGGGGGTGTCGGGGTCGGTGGAATCGTCTACGTCGATGAGACGGAGGGCGCTCTGGAAGAGTTTTTCGATGTCGTCTTCGCTGACAAGTTTGGGTGTCAGCAACTCGTCGAGGTCGAAATCGGGGAAGCCGCGGTTGGTGACGCGGGAGGGAAGGATTTCGAGCAGGCGCTTGGAATCGACGGGGCCGAGGGCGCGGATTTCTTCGAAGACGATGCGCTGCGTGGCATCGACGAATTTTTCGGGATCGACGAGGCGGCAGAGTTCGACGCGCGTCACTGGTTTGACGAGGATGGAGCAGAGGAGGCGTAGCAGGTCGCGCTCGGCGGCGACGTGTTCCATGGTGTTGGGGAGGGTCATGGTTCGCGGCTGGAAGTTGCTTCAGCGGGCTGAGCATTGGATGCGGTGGCGTTCGTTGCGTTACGAGCAGGCGCTGCGGGCGAGGTTGCGAGAGAAGCCGGAAGTTGCTCGCGGATTAGATTTTCGACGCGATGCCAGACATTTTGATCGCACTCGATTTCGATGTGGCTGCGCATGAAAAAGCGCGTGTACCACGGGTATTCGGGGCAGGCGATGGGATGAGCGCTGTAGTCGTAGAAATAATTGCCGAGGATGGTAGTGCGGGAAGCATCGGCGGCGATGATTTTGGGCTGACCGCGGATGAAGCCTTTGTCCTGATAGAAATTGGCGGCGTAGCGGACGTTGTCGGGGATGGTCTGGTCGTCGCGGCCGGCTTTGGAGACGCTGTCCACTTGCACCGTGAGCATGACTGGAATGCCTTCGGTCTTAAGCTGTCGCGCGAGGGCAACGACGGCGCAGGCGCCCCAGCTATGGCCGTAGAGAATGATGTGAGCGGAGCGTTTTTGTTCGGCGGTCAGCGCAGAAGCTGATTTTGCGCCGAGCAAACTCACGATGAGATTGTGCGCGTCGTCGGAGCGGCGATTTTCGAAGGTAGCGACGTGAATGGCGTTGGGGTAGGCGTCGCGCAGGCTCTTCGCGACTTGCACGGTGGTGTGAACGGAATCGTCATGGCGCACGTAGCCGCCGAGAAAGCCGATCACGATCGGCCGAGAATCACGGTCAGAACGCACGGATACCGGTTCGACGCTGGACGCGCTCGCCGAATTTTTCGAATCTGCCGGCTCGTTCGCATAGACCGAAAGCACAGGCAAGAGCAGCGCTATCGCCATAATCGCCCCGCGAAATTTGAGCACCGATAGACGCCTGCCGCGAATCCAATAGAGGGAAGTAACCCGCACATAAGATGAGATGATACGCGTAGTACCGGGTTACTTGAGAACGGAGGGAAGGCATGGCACCGCGCCATCGGGTCTTGATATTGGGCGGAGGATTTGGCGGGCTCAACGCCGCGCAAAAACTGAAGCGCGCGCCCGTGGAAGTGACGCTGATTGATCGCCGCAATTTTCATTTGTTCCAACCCCTGATGTATCAGGTAGCGACGGGATCGTTGTCACCGGGTGAAATCGCAGCTCCGTTGCGCGGGGTCCTGAGCCATCAGAAGAACGCTCAGGTGCTGCTCGGAGAAGCGGTCGACGTTGATCCTGATGCGAGACGCGTCACTCTGCGGGATGGCGCGGAATTCGAATACGATTCGCTGATTGTAGCGACCGGGTCGAAGACTACTTATTACGGTAAAGATGCCTGGCGCGAATGGGCGCCGAGTCTCAAAACCGTCGAAGAAGCTACCGCAATTCGGCACAAAATACTATATGCATTTGAGTTGGCGGAGAGGGCGAAGTCTGCGGCCGAGGCTCAGGCGTGGCTGACGTTCGTGATCGTGGGCGCGGGAGCGACCGGGATGGAGCTGTCAGGGGCGCTGGCGGAGATTGCGCGGGAGACGTTGAAGCACGATTTTCGGCACATTAATCCGACGGAGGCGCGCATCATTTTGGTCGAAGGTGGGCCGCGGGTGCTGGCGAGCTATCCGGAGGATTTGTCGGCGAAGGCGGAGAAGCTGGTGACGAAGCTGGGCGTCGAGGTGCGCAAGGGCGTGATGGTCACCGACATCGACCAGGACGGCGTGACGTACAAGATTGGGGAACAGACGGGGAAGTTGCCGGCAAAGACGGTGTTGTGGGGCGGCGGAGTCATTACGACGGAGTTTGGGAAGAAGCTGGGCGAACGGACGAAGGCACCGACCGATAAGCAGGGGCGGATCAAGGTCTTACCCGATTTGACCGTGCCGGGGTATTCGAACATTTTTGTCGTGGGGGATTTGGCGACGGTCGATGGGAAAAACGGGAAGCCGCTGCCGGGAGTTGCGCAGGTGGCGATGCAAGGGGGCACCTACGCGTCGAAAGTGATACGCGGGAGGCTAGAAGGGAAGCAACAGTTCCCGGCGTTTCATTATTTCGATAAGGGCGACATGGCCGTGATTGGACGTAACGCCGCAGTCGCGAACATCTTTGGATTTCATGTGTCGGGATTTCCGGCTTGGTTTGTGTGGCTGTTCATCCACTTGATGTACCTCGTGGAATTTCAGAATCGCGTGATCGTTTTCATGCAGTGGGGACTCGAGTATTTGACGTTCAGTCGCGGGGCGCTGCTGATTACGGGTCCGTCGGCGACCGATGTGGATAAGCAGACAAAGCCGGCGGTGAACGCGCAGGCGTCCGGCAAGGGATAACTGCGACGGCTTATGGAGATCTTCGAAGCGCTCCTGGTCTGGGAGCGCTTTTTACTGGAAACGCGTTCTTAAGGGCGGCACTTCAACGTGGAGCAGAAGGAAGTCGCGCCCCGGATTTGGGAAGTCTCCGTCATGCACGTTCACATGAGCGGAAAAGCGCTGCTCTTCAAAACAATCGACGTGCAGGAAGACGAAACGTATTCGGACTTCAAATCCGTTCCGGCTGAAACCTCGCTGGAGCAAGCCGCGCAGCGACTTAAGGAAACGCCGACGGAATCGGCGGAAGCGATCACGGCGAATTAAGTTTCGCCAAATTCATCAAAAGTAAAAGGCGGATCGTCGGAGATGACGATCCGCCTTTTCCGTAGATTGCTGCTCACTTACCTTTTTCGATGTATTCCTTCAGGTGCTTCGCGCAAGCTTCGGCCAAGGACTGTTGACCACGAGCTGCGTGAGTGCCGAATAGCAAAGCCCCATGGCTGCTCTTATGAACCTCATAAGCCCAGACCACGTCTTTCGTCTTCGCGTCAATCATCATGATGCTTGCTTCAAGACCGCGAGTCGAACTCGCGGAGGCAGCGTGCCCCGCGGAGCCGCCGGTCTGATTCCAATTGGCGCCACCTGCGGATCCATAAACGAAGCCGCGCCATTCGGTCTCGGTTGAAACAACGAAGAACTGCGCCGATTCGCGATTAAGGGTTAGCTTGACCGGAACCTTTTTTTCGCGAATCGCAGCGGCGAAGTAAGTCTCAAAGCCACCCATCGGAGCAATTACGATTCGCGACCCCGGAACGATTTCTCCGTTGCCGACCGTGGTCGCTTTCGGTTCGCGAGTCGATTGGTCAACCGACGCTGCAGGTTCGTTCACAGGGGCCGGAGTATTGGTCGGCGTGTCGGAAGCTGCCGGCGGCGTGGCGCGAACGGCGTTGACAGGGGCTGTTGGCGCGGCGTTAGTAACTTGTTGCGGCTGCACAGCAGCTTGATTCGTGGCTGGCTGTGCTTTGACACTTCGGCACGCCATTCCATTGACTACAACCTCGTCGGGTCCAACGAAGTTGTTACTCGACGCTAAATCGTGACACTGCATTTGCACCATAGCTGTTTGTTGCGCGGCGCAAAGACCCGAACAAGCAAGGAGCCCGAAAATCGTTACGGCGATTCGCATAATTCCTCCCGAAGCCGCAACTGTGCCAGCCCGGTGCGCTGTGCTGTATCGTTACCTTCGTACCAATTAGATGTATGGTTGTCTTTTCGAGAACTGTACGAACGACGGGGGCGAAGTGTTCGGTCGAACCCAAAACTAGTTGAACGTGTTGACGGATTCGCCGGCGCCTTTGCCGGTGGCGGCGGGGTCGGACCAGCCGCCGGGCGGATCGATGTGGTTGGTGACTTCAGCCGGACCCCATGTATTAGGCTCGTAGGTGTAAATGGGCGTATTGGCTTTGAGGATGGGATCGACGATGCGCCACGCTTCTTCGACATAGTCCTGGCGGGCGAACTGCGTTGGATCGCCGGCCATGGCGTCGCCGAGAAGCACTTCGTACGCCTCCATCTCATCGGCACCGGGATGGTGATGCGCGAGGAGTTCGGTCTGTTCGCCGACGAGCGCCTGGCCGGGGGCCATCACCGTCACACCGAGCGCGATATCGACGTCGGGGCTGATGCGGAAGCGCAAATAATTTTGTTGCAGGCTGGTCGATTGAATCGTTGTGGGCGGCAAGCGAAATCGAGCGATGACCTCAGTGCACTCGACCGGGAGATTTTTGCCGGCGCGCAAATAAAAGGGAACTCCGCGCCAGCGCCAGGAATCGACTTCCAGCTGCATCGCGCCGAAGGTTTCGGTCTTTGAGTCTTTCGCGACGCCGGGCTCGTCGAGATAACCGCGAAATTGGCCGCGCACGACGTCATCAGGTTTCAGCGAAGGAATCGCCTTCAGCACTTTCACCTTTTCATCGCGGATATTTTCGCTGTCGGTTTGCACCGGCGGCTCCATCGCGAGATTGCACAAGATCTGAAACAGGTGGTTTTGCATCACGTCCCGAATCGCGCCGGTGGGATCGTAAAATGCGCCGCGGCCCTGCACGCCGAAATTTTCGGCCATGGTGATCTGCACGCTTTCGATGTAATTGCGATTCCAGAACGATTCCATGAACGAATTCGCGAAGCGGAACATGAAGAGATTGTTGACGGGGCGCTTGCCGAGGTAGTGGTCGATGCGGAATACGTTTCTCTCGTCAAAGGATTTGCTGAGAATTTGATTTAGTTTGCGAGCCGATTCGAGGTCGCTGCCGAAGGGCTTTTCGACAATCACGCGCGCTCCATCGGCGGAGCCCGATTTTTTGAGTTGTTCAATCACCTCACCGAATAGCACCGGCGGAATCGCCAAATAGTGAGCGGGATGTTTGGCGTCGCCCAGCTGCTTGCGCAATTCCTGAAACGTCGCGGGATCTTTGTAGTCGCCATCGACATAGCGCAGCAGACCCGACAGTTTTTCCCAAGCTCCGGCATCGACTCCGCCACCATGCTTTTCGAGGCTGTCTTTCGCCCGGGCTTTGAGCTGATCCAGATTCCAGCCCGCTTTCGCGACGCCGATGACCGGCACGTTCAGATGCCCGCGTTTCACCATCGCCTGCAGCGACGGGAAGATTTTCTTGTAGGCAAGGTCGCCGGTAGCGCCGAAAAAAACCAAAGCGTCGGATTGCACTGCGGTCATCTGTCATTCCTCACTCTTCGAGAATATCGATTCTGATTCGGCGTCGCGCAAATGTTTTCGCGACGCTTGACGCAGTTGACGCTGTTGCGACGTTATTGGACACAGATTTCGCGTACACCAATCATCGTACTCGAAAGGACTTCGATGCGAAAACGTAGGTAGTAGCCGCAATTTTTTTGCGAAGTACAGGTGTTTTATACAGCTTTATCCCGTTGCCCCTCGCGGCACACGCGCGTATCAACCTCCCGCTCGTCCACTCCTCTCTAGCGTAGGGGAAATCCACAGCTTCGATGGAATTTCGACAGGCCACTAGGGGCCAGCCCGACTAGTACGTTGGGTCCGGGCGTAGTAGAACAACCCGTTTTTTACGACAGGTAGCGACACCGTTTCTTTCCGGTGACGCCTGCGCATTGGTGCGTGAACACATGGTTTCAATCGTTTCGACCAACACACCGATAAAGCCTTTGGGGTCAGCGCCGAGGGGCATGGCCAGCCGCATGCACTCCTATGCGGCAACTGTCCCCTTCCTTGGTGATCGAACCTTGACCCTGCGCAAGCTGTGTCTCGCCCTGGTCGTGTGTCTCTGCGCCGCGCTGCAAGCGCCTGCGCAGGACATCGCTTTCCACGCCAATGCACTGGTCCGCCCAGGCATTGCGTCGGCGCCGGCGGACTTTGACAACACCGTCATTCCCATTTCAGAACTGAAAATCGGCCTTGGTATCGAAAGCAAATATGGCACGGGGTTTTGCCTCGACCCGGGATGCCGGCTGATCGCCACGAATTACCACGTCGCCGCTATCGCCAAGCCGTCGAAGATCGATGGGCAGCCGATCGTCGATCGGTTTCTGGCGACGGGCCCGGACGATGATGGCGCGACAATGAACGTCGGTCCTGCGGCTGCTCCGATCAAATACAACTTGAGCCGCGATCTCGCGATTTTGGAATTGCGCAAGCCTCTGGCGCATCACCATGGCGCCGCATTCAGCCTGGAGGAATTGCAGCCCGGTCAGCAGGTGGAGATTTACGCATATCCGAAGGAAGCCGGGCACGCGTCGCGTAAGCTGCTGCGCTTTACGGGCACGTATAAAGGCGAGACGACCTCGGGTTTGCTCGCATTCGATTACGCTCCCGAAAACGGCGACATGATTCAGCCGGGTGCTAGCGGCGGCGTTGTCGTTGATGCGCAGAGTCACCGCATTGTCGGCGTGCTGAACGGAATCGACATCGACCATCCATCGACCGCGGTCGCGGTGCCGTCGCAGTCGCTCGCGGACTTCGTCTCCAAGGTTGAGCCGTTTCTGGCTGTGACGCTTTTTCCGTCGCACGGCAATACGCCGCCCGATGCCGACGACATTTATCCGGAATACAACCCGCAGCCGACCGAAGGGCTTCAGCATCGCGCCGGAGGAATCAGCCGCAGTGAAGCAGCTTCGCGAAAATGCGCAGCAGCTTGCGGACGGCATGCGCAATCTGGTCGCGGTGCAGCGCCTCGCGTGGGGTTCTGGCGATAAAGATGCCGCGCTGCGCGCCGCGTATGAAGTGCGCATCGTCGATGGTGCGCAAAAGTTTCGCGAATATCCCGAAGGCAACAAAGAGCTCGACGAAATTCCACTGCCGCCGATGAGCCACTCGATCGTGCCTGCGTTGGAATGGTCGGAGCTGCCCGAGATGGTGGGGAAGCAGCTGCACCTCAAGGTGCACCAGGCGCCCGACGCCGTTGTGAACGGGAAGAAGCTCAAAGTGTTTCAGTACGGCGCGAGCATCGAAGACGGCGCGTGCGGCTTCACCTACGTCAACGATCACATTCTGTTCAAGTCGAGCAAGACCGTGCGCACCGGCTGCTTTGGCGAAGTCTGGACCGACGAAGACATGAACATCGTCCGCATGTCGGAGCACTACCAACTGCCCAGCGATCGCAAGGTCATCTATCACGTCGTCGTGACCTACGGCTTGCTGACGCATGCCGGCGAAGCCCCGCGCACGATTCCGATGACCATCGCGGCCAAGACCGAAGACAAGAACCGCGTCGATTGGTGCCGCGGCCAGTTCACCGACTATCAAATTTTTGGCAGCCAAGTAAAAATCCTCGCCGCCGAGAAGTAGCAGCGGCGAGCCGGCCCCGGGCCCTCCAACCCAATCTGTTCGCGTGGCGCTGTTGAAGCGCGTCGCGATTCGTGTCGGCGAGTGCGTGCGTTATATCGCATCGCGTCCATGAACGATCGCCACGGGTGTCGCTCGCGTGCGCCATTTCGCATTACTCCGCTCGACCTCCTGACCATCAAAATCCCCGCTGTTTTCCTGCATTTTTTCTTGGTCCGATACGATATTTCTCTTGACGATTTCCACAGCTTTTTATAGTCTTCACGCAATCCCCGAATTGTCCTGAACACAAAACTGTCCCCACAGAGTTGATCCGACCCAGCGTTCGACTGCATTTGCTCGTCTGCCCGTGCTCGACTGGAGGACCCGTGTTCAAACGATTCTTTCGCGGCATACGCCTGCGGCGTGCCGATCGCATTGCCCGTGAGCTTGTAGTGCCGCTGCGCCGCGGCCTCGCGCCGTTTAAAGACGAAGACGGCGAAGTAATCTCCGACGTTCGCGACGACGATTTTGTGCTGACGTATATTTTCGGCGCCGTGTTGGGCGCCATCGAGTCGTCTGGCAAAAAGGCCGAACCCGAGTTTGCGGGCATGGTGCTGCGGCAGACGCTCGAGTATCTCTTCGGCCAGGGGCAGGAGCGCGCCGAACTTTGCGCCGCGCTGGCTCGCCGGGGAGAAGAAGATTTCAGCTATGGCGTCGCGGTCGGCTACGCCGATGTGCGCGACTTCAAGAAATCCCGCACGCCCTATCCGACGGGCCTGATCGAGCACCTGCGCGTCTACGGCGGCGCATAGCATTTGGTAGCGCCGGCATCTTGCCGGCGTTTTTGACTTTTCCGGCGTCCAACGCCTGCATCGGATCGCTTACGCGAAGGTCCCACCTTCGGCCAGCTCATACCAGCCAAAATGTCATTGTCTAAAACGGCGCTTCCGCCGTCGCACGCTCCGATTCCTCCAATCCCTTCGTGTAAAATATATAAGTCAAACTTAGTGTCACTATAGGCTGCGCTTAGGTTTCAACTTTCGGCGCGCCGCGCAGCAACCGACACCATACGCGAGGGCCAACGTGGATTTTTCCTTTACCGATGAACAGAATCAGCTCCGCCGCAGCATCCGCGAATTCGCCGAAGGCGAGATCGCGCCGCACGTCATGGAATGGGACGAAGCGTCGAAGTTTCCGATCGAGATCATGCCGAAGCTCGCCGAGATGGGACTCCTCGGCGTCATTTTCCCCGAACAGTATGGCGGCGCCGGCCTCGGCTACGTCGAGTACGTCATCGCCATCGAAGAGCTTTCGCGGATCGACGGCAGCGTGGGCATCATCGTCGCCGCCCACAATTCGCTCTGCAGCAATCACATTTTTAAATTCGGCACCGAAGAGCAAAAGAAAAAATATCTGACGCCGCTGGCGCAGGGCAAAAAGATCGGCGCGTGGTCGCTGACCGAGCCGGAAGCGGGCTCCGACGCGGGTGGCACGCGCACGACGGCGAAGCGCGACGGCAACCACTGGGTCATCAACGGCTCAAAAACGTTTTGCACCAACGGGCACTACGCGGATTACGCCGTGGTGATGGCGCTCACCGATAAGTCGAAGAATTCGCACGGCATCAGCGCGTTCATCGTGGAAAAAGGCACGCCCGGATTCAAGCCCGGGAAAAAAGAAAACAAGCTCGGTCTGCGCGCCAGCGATACGTCGGAGCTCATCTTCACCGACTGCAAAGTGCCTGCCGAAAATATGCTCGGCGCCGAGGGCGAAGGCTTCATCGGCAGCTTGAAGATTCTCGACGGCGGCCGCATTTCAATCGCCGCGCTGGGGCTCGGCATGGCGCAGGGCGCGCTGGACGCCGCCATCAAATATTCCAAGCAGCGCAAGCAGTTCGGCCAGGCGATCAGCGAATTTCAAGCGATTCAATTCAAGCTGGCCGACATGGCGACGCAAGTCGAGGCCGCGCGGCTCCTGGTCTATCAGGCGGCGTGGCTTGCCGATCGCAAGGATGTTCGCTTCACGCGCGAGTCGAGCATGGCGAAACTTTTCTCCAGCGAAGTCGCGGTGCGCGTGGCCAATGAGTGCGTGCAGATTCACGGCGGCTACGGATTCATCAAGGACTACCCGGCCGAGAAGTTTTATCGCGACGTCAAGCTGTGTACGATCGGCGAAGGCACCAGCGAGATTCAGAAGTTGGTGATTGCTCGACAGCTGCTTGGCAAGAAATAATAGGGGCGATGCTTTCGCCTTCACTCCCGGCCGAGTCGGCCGCCAAAACGCTACACCAGGAAAACGATGCCGCAGCCGCTTGAGAATTGGGCGGAGCGCGTTTGCGCGGGCGAAGCGCTCGCGGTGTCGCGCGCGATCACGGCGATCGAAAATCATCAGCCTGAAGCGGAGGAATTGTTGCGCAAGGTTTTTCCGCGCACGGGCAAGGCGTATCTCACCGGCATCACCGGTGCGCCGGGGACGGGCAAGAGCACGCTGGTCGATCGGCTGGCGGCGCACTATCGGCGCGCGAACGAAGCGGTTGGCGTGATCGCGGTCGATCCGACGAGCCCGTATACGGGCGGCGCGATTCTGGGCGATCGGATTCGCATGCAGGCGCACGCGGGCGACGCGGGGATGTTTATTCGCTCGATGGCGACGCGCGGATTTCTCGGCGGCTTGGCGCGCGCGACGGCGGAGGTTGCGCTGCTGCTCGACGCGGCGGGGAAAGATCAGGTGCTCATCGAGACAGTCGGCGTCGGCCAGGACGAAGTCGATATCGTGCGGCTGGCGGATTGTGTTGTCGTGGTGATGGTGCCCGGGCTCGGCGACGACATCCAGAATATGAAGGCCGGGCTGATGGAAGTGGCCGACATTTTTGTGCTGAACAAATCGGAGCGCGAAGGTGCGGACCGGCTGGAGCAGGAGCTGCACGCGATGCTGTCGCTGGTGATGCCGCGCGATGGTTGGCATCCGCCGGTGGTGCGCACGGTGGCGAGCGAGAACAAAGGCATCGATACACTGGCGGCGACGATCGCGAAATTTCGCGCGCACTTTGAATCGAGCGGCGAGCGGCGCAAGAAGCACGTCGAACATTGGAAGGCGCGGCTGATCGAGCTGACGGAATCGCGGTTGATGGAGAAGGTTTTGGGTGGCGAGGATGCTGACGCGCGGCTGACGGCGCTGGCTGGGGAAGTGGCCGATCGGAAGAAAGATCCGTTCGCCGCCGTAACTGAAATTTTGCAGCAGGGCGGCGCGTCGCTCTGAGATTTCCCTGAATCATCATAAACTTTGTAGGGGCGGGGTTTACTCCGCCCGGCTTTGACACGACCGAGCCCGATTCCGCCCGCTCGTAAACGACACCGAGGTGAAATGCCGAAGCTGAAGAAGTCTGCCGCTAGCAAATCGAGCTCGAAAAAATCATCGTCCGCGCCGAAAGCCGAGATCGGAGTCATCGGCGGCAGCGGCCTGTATTCGATGGAAGGCCTCACGAATACCCGCGAGGTGCGCATCAAGACGCCGTTCGGCGATCCGTCGGACGCGTTCGTCATCGGAACGCTGGAAGGGAAGCAGGTTGCATTTCTCGCGCGCCATGGGCGCGGCCACCGATTTCTTCCTGCCGAGGTAAATTACCGCGCCAACATCTATGCGATGAAGCTGCTCGGCGTCGATCGCATCATTTCCGTCAGTGCGGTCGGTTCGCTCCAGGAAGATTTGCGCCCCGGCGAGTTTCTGGTGCCCGATCAATTCTTCGATCGCACCAAGAACCGCGTGTACACATTTTTCGGAAATGGCATCGTGGCGCACATCGCCTTCGACAAGCCGACGTGTCCGCAGGTCGCGGGCGTATTGTCCGATGCCAGCGAGCATTCCAACGTGAAAGTACACCGTCGCGGGACGTACGTGTGCATCGAAGGGCCACGGTTCTCGACGATTGCGGAAGCTCACGTGCATCGACAGCTGCGGTTCGAAGTGGTTGGTATGACCAACGTCACCGAGGCGGTGCTCGCGCGTGAAGCGGAGATTTGCTATGCGACGATCGCGATGATTACCGATTACGATTGCTGGCATCCCGAGCACGATGCGGTAACGGGTGCGCAGATATTGGCGACACTCAATCAGAATGCGCTGAATGCGCAGCGTGTTTTGCGCGAAGCGGTGCGCTCCATGCCGGCTGATCGGAAGTGCAAATGCGGCTCGGCGTTGTCCGGTGCGATTTTTACCGATCCCAAAGTGATTCCCGCGAATACCAAAAAGAAACTGGCGGCGATCGTCGGCAAATACCTTAAGTAGATTTTAAACAGGCCTTTCAATCGGACTTTAACTCGAACTCTAAATCGGACTTTAAATAGAAAACCAGGAGAACAGCGTGTCCTTACTCGTAGTCGGTTCGGTTGCATTTGACGGCATCGAAAGCCCGTACGGAAAGGTCGAGCGCACGCTCGGCGGCGCGGCGACGTATTTTTCCGTGGCGGCAAGCTTTTTCACGCCGGTGCATCTCGTCGGAATTGTCGGCGACGACTTCAGCACGGTTGACGCCAAGATTTTCAAAGGGCGCAAAATCGACATTGAAGGGCTGGAGCGAGCGCCGGGCAAATCTTTCTTTTGGGCCGGCAAATATTCGGAGAATCTCAACGATCGCACCACGCTCACGACCGAGCTGAACGTCTTCGCGGACTTCAAGCCGAAGCTGCCGGAAAAATATCGCAAGTCGAAATTCGTATTTCTCGCGAACATCGCGCCGGATTTGCAGCGCGACGTGTTGCAGCAGGTCACCAAGCGGCCGAAGATCGCGGCGCTCGACACGATGAATTACTGGATCGAGGGCTCCAACGCGGATTTGCTGAAGACGCTCAAGGGCGTAGACATCCTGATGATCAACGACTCCGAAACACGGCAGCTCTCGAACGAGCACAACCTGCTGCGTGCGGCGAAGCGCATCTTCAAGCTCGGTCCTTCGACGCTGATCATCAAGCGCGGCGAATATGGCGCGATGATGGTGGACAAGCGCGGCGCGTTTTGTGTGCCGGCATTTCCGTTGGAAGAGCCGCATGATCCGACGGGCGCGGGCGACAGCTTTGCCGGCGGATTCATGGGCTATCTCGCATCGGTCGGCAACAAGTCCGACGCGTCGCTGCGCCGTGCGATGGTCTACGGCTCGGTGATGGGCAGCTTTACCGTCGAAAAATTCGGGCTAGACCGGTTGAAAACGCTGAAGACCAGCGAGATACACGCCAGGGCACGTCACTTCGCAAAACTGACTCAGTTCACGTTGTAGCCCTTGTAAAATCGGGACATTGTCGGCCTTTGTGTTTGCGGGTTTTTTCCTGCGGAAACAAACCGAATGCTCTCACTGACCACAACGTTTTACCGGCTGGGCTGGGCGGCGCTGCTTGGCTCCGTCATCGGAGCGGAACGCACCGTGCGGCGGCGTCCCGCGGGCATGCGCACGAGCGTATGCGTTACCGTGGCGGCCGCGCTCTTCACGATTGTTTCCGTCGAAATTGCGAAGGCCACCGGCGACACCTCTACCACTCGAATCGCTTCCAACATTGTGCAGGGCGTCGGATTTCTTGGCGCGGGCGTCATCATGCGCGAACGCGGCAGCGTTGTCGGGCTGACCACGGCTGCGGCGATTTTTGCCGAAGCTGCGATCGGCATGACGGCGGGCGGCGGTTTGTACACCGTGGCTGGCGGCGCCGCGCTGCTCGTGTTGTTCGCGCTCGTGGCGCTCTTTTATGTTGAGGGCGCGCTGAATCTCAAGCCGCGCTACATGCTCTTCCGCGTTTCATCCGCGCCGACGCAGGATCTGGTGCCTGACGTTCACAGCCTTTTCACAAAGATGGGGATCAATCTCGACAATTTTCAGGTTTCGATGACGGGCGATAAGAACTTGATTCAGTTCGATGCGGATGTGAGTCGGCGGCAGCAGGAGCGCATTTTGACGGCGATGACGCGGCCGGGAATTACATTTGAGATGTTGCCGGTAGAGAGGCAGGCGTAATGAGTGGTGCCTCTACTGCTTCCACTGCGGGCGCGTCGGAGATTGACGTGAGTGCTCACGATCGCGGCAGCGTTGGAGGCGGTGCGAGTGCGCGCTTGCCGTTGCGAAAGCCGAAGGCGCTGCGTACAGGATCGCGATTTGCTGTGGTTGCGCCGGCTTCGCCGGGGCATAAGGAGCCGGAAGAGCGCGGTGTCGCGGAATTGCTGCGGCTCGGATTTTCGGTTGAGATGCGTGATTCGATCCCTTCCGAGGGATATTTTGCGGCGTCGGCTGCGGAGCGGCGCGCGGAGTTGTTGCGAGCGCTGCGCGATCCACAAGTCGAAGCGCTGATTTCGCTGCGCGGCGGTTACGGCTCGAATTATCTCCTCGATGAAGCGCTGGCGGCGGAGATTGGTGCGAGTGCGCCGAAGTGTTTGATTGGATTCAGTGACCTCACTTCGCTTGAGATTTTTTTGTGGCAGAAGCTTGGCTGGACTTCGATTTATGGGCCGATGGTGGCCGCGGGGCTCGATGGCGGGCCAGGTGCTGCGAAAGGCTACGACGAAGCTAGTTTTCGCAATGCGATCGGCGTCGGCGCAACGAGCGGCGCGTGGTCGATGAATTTGCAAGGCGAATGCGCTTTGGTCCGGAACGGCTGAAGGCGTCCTGCTTGGCGGGTGTCTGACGCTGGTTGCGACGACGCTGGGAACGCCGTGGGAATTGGACACGCGCGGTGCGATTTTGTTGCTCGAAGATCGCGGGATGAAGCCGTGGCAAGTGGATCGCGCGCTGATGCATTTGCAGCAGGCTGGGAAATTTAAAGATGTGCGCGGAATTGTGCTCGGCGATTTTCCGGATTGTGCGGCGCCGGTGGAAGGCAGCCCGACGGTGCTGGATGTTTGCGAACGCATTTTAAAGCCATTGAAAGTTCCGATTGTGTTTGGAGCGCCGGTGGGGCACACGATGCGTCCAATGTTGACGGTGCCGCTCGGAGTGCGCGCGCGGCTCGACGCGAGCGGAGCGGGAACGCTGGAAATTCTGGAGGGCGCGGTAACGCCATGACCAAAGGGAAGCACGTTCACATCATTGGAATCGGCGGGTCGGCGATGTCGCCGCTGGCGGGAATGCTGCGCGAAAAAGGGTGGCGTGTGACCGGGTCGGACTCGGGCGTGTATCCGCCGGCTTCGACATTTCTCGAGAGCATGGGGATTTCGTTTTTTCACAGTTTTGATGCGAAGCATCTTGATCCGAAGCCGGATCTGGTGGTGGTCGGAAATATTATTGCGCGCGGGAATCCGGAGCTGGAAGAAGTGCTCGATCGCAAGATTCCGTATCGCTCGCTGCCGGAAATGCTGGAAGAAGAATTTTTGCCGGAGAAACATTCGATCGTTGTCAGCGGGACGCACGGCAAGACCACGACTACTGCGATGCTCGCCTGGATTTTTCATGTTGCGGGGCGGAAGCCGAATTTTCTGGTTGGCGGCGTGGCGGAAAATTTCGGAAAGAGCTACGGGCTCGAAAACGGCGATGAATTTATTCTCGAGGGCGATGAGTACGAAACGGCGTTCTGGGATCGCGGGCCGAAGTTTTTTCACTATCATCCCGACAGCTTGATCGTGACTTCGCTGGAGTACGATCACGCGGATATTTATCCGGATTTCGATGTGTATCAGCTGGCGTTCAAGCGGTTGGTGAATCTGGTGCCGCGCAGCGGGCGCGTGGTGATCTGGGGCGATACGGAACAGTCGGGGCCGGCCTTACGTGCGGCTGTGGCGAAGGCGTTTTGCCCGGTCGAGACGTACGGTTTTACAGCGCAGAACGATTGGGTTGCGAGCAAGGTTAAGCCGCACGACGCGGGGATGAGTTTTCATTTGGATTATCGCGGCGCGGCGTTTGGCGATTTCGAGTTGGCGGCGTCGGGGAATCACAACGTGCTGAATGCGTGCGCGGCGATTGCGGTGGCGCATGGGCGCGGGATTCCGGTCGATGTGCTGCGCGAGGCGCTGTCCACGTTTCGCAGCGTGAAGCGGCGCATGGATGTGAAAGGCGAGCGCGCCGGGATTTTGATTGTCGATGATTTTGCGCATCACCCAACGGCTGTGGAGGCGACGATCAAAGCGGCGCGCGGGCGCTGGCCCGACAAGCGGCTGTGGGCGATCTTGGAGCCGCGGTCGAATTCGATGCGGCGCAAAGTTTTTGAAGAGTCGCTGCCGAAGGCGCTGGCGCTGGGCGATCGCGTCGTGCTTGGCGGCGTGTTTCGAGCGCAGCAGCTTGGCGA
The DNA here is from genome assembly GCA_963785605.1 of uncultured Acidobacteriota bacterium. Taxonomy (GTDB): domain Bacteria; phylum Acidobacteriota; class Terriglobia; order Acidiferrales; family UBA7541; genus Acidiferrum. The sequence goes on from CAWAWE010000006.1 coordinate 274,160, forward strand.
CGACAATCGGCTCGCGCCGGAAGCGGTGGCGAAGAGCGTGCGTGCCCTGGGTAAGGATGCGCGCGCGTTTGAGGGCGCGGATGCGATCGCGGAGTATTTAGCGGCCGAGGCGAAAAGCGGCGATTTGTTGTTGGTGATGTCGAACGGCAGCTTTGATGGATTGTGCGACAAGCTGCTCAAGAAATTAGGAGCGGAAGTGCCGGTTGAGGCGACTCGCCGGTGATTGCGAATCGCGCGCGGGGCGCAGCGGTTCGATGCAACAAGACGACTCCACACTTTCGTAACGGCGGCGCAACTTTGCTTGAAGTTCACGCCGGGCGGAGTGAACCCCGCCCCTCCAAATTCCTTCGATCGATACTTTTCCTCGGATTGATATTCCTCGCTGTGCCGGTTCAGGCGGCGATTCATTACACGGTTTCGGTGGAGCATCCGGAGCAGCATTTGTTTCACGTCACGATGGAGATTCCGGATGTGTCGGGCGAAGTCATGGTGGCGATGCCGGCTTGGAATGCGTTGTATCAGGTTCGCGACTTTGCGATGCATGTGCAGCGCGTTGAACGCGCGCGTTGGCGATAAGCCGGTGCCGATCGAGAAGATCGATAAGCAGACCTGGAAGATCACGGCGAACGGGACTGTGACGGTTCGTTACGACACGTTTTGGAATGACGGCGGGCCCTTTGGCACGGAGTTGAACAGTGATTCGGCATTCATCAATCCGGCGATGATTCTGATGTACGTTCCGCAGCGTCGCGCCGAAGAAGTGCGGGTTGCGCTCAATAGTCTTCCAAGCGGTTGGGAAGCTGACAGTGGCGCGCGGTTTCACATGATTTCCGAGGCGGGGGGCGTGCGGTGGTACATGTTCGGTGCGGAAAGCTATGACGAATTGACGGATGCACCGATCCAGGCGGGCAAGCTCCAGTCTTTCGATGTGCCGGATACGCAGCCGGCGGTGCATGTTGTGGTGCTGGGCGATGAGTGGCGGAAGAAAGTTTTGCAGGAGGAGTTGCGGCGCGTTGTGGCGTATGAAGTGAAGTTGATGGAGGGCGCGCCATATAAGGAGTACACGTTTTTGCTGCGGTTTGGGAAAGCGGCGACCGGCGAATTGGGCGGAATGGAGCATGCGGATTCGACGGCGATTTCGGTGCGGTCGGACGAAGAGTTTGCAAATATCGGCGCGCATGAATTTTTTCACCTGTGGAACGTGAAGCGGATTCATCCGGCGGCGTTCGATGTGCTCGATTTCACGAAAGAGCAGTATTCGCGCGCGTTCTGGTTCGCGGAAGGCGTGACGAATACGTACGCGTCGTACACGATGGTGCGCACGGGATTGTGGAACAAGAACCAGTTTTACGACGATTTCAGCCAGCAGGTTGGCGATCTGGAATCGCGGCCGGCGAATAAATGGCAGAGCGCGGAGCAGTCGAGCCTGGATGCGTGGTTTGAGAAATATCCGCTGTATAACCGGCCAACGAATAGCATTTCGTACTACACGAAGGGGCAAGTGCTGGGCGTGCTGCTCGATATTTTGATTCGCGATCGGACGGATGACGAGCACAGCCTGGATGACGTGATGCGCGCGATGAACGAAGAGTTTGGCAAGACCGGCAAGGGTTACCGCGATAGCCTCGATGTGCGGCTGACGGCGGAAAAAGTTGCGGGCGGATCGTTCCAGGAATTTTTCGATCGTTATGTTGCGGGCGCGGATCCGCTGCCGTATCGCGATGTGCTGGCGAAAGCTGGGTTGGAATTGCGCGCGGATGAGCGGAAGCATGCTTCGCTGGGATTTGCTGTGGAGCGCGAGAATGGGGCGCTGACGGTGGAGTCGGTGGAGCCGGAGAGCGCGGCGGAGGGAGCGGGATTGCGAGTTGGCGACGTGATTGTGAGTTGGAATGGCGAGGCACCGCGGAATTTGGGGCACTGGGCGACGACGCACAAGAAGGGAACTGGCGTGAAAGTTGGGGTGCGGCGCGAGGATGGGACGTCGGCGACGGTCGAGTTTGCGTTGGGCGAAGTGACGGAGATATTTTACCGGACGGTTGAGATTGAGCATCCGACAGAGAAGGCGCGGCGGATTCGTGATGGGATTTTGCATGGGAGTACGCAGCCGGTGACGGCGTCGGCGCGGTGAGCGTGACAGCCAATCTTCTCGTTCTTGAATTTCGACACAGATTCATACGTTCGGGCTACTGGTTTGGTTCGTTGGAAACGACGGTGGTTCGCTTCACTTCATAACTTCATGCTTCGCACTTTGTTTGTTGCGGTTTTTCTCTCGATCTACATCCTGATTGTTGGGCCGCCGCTGTTGGTGTGGACGCTGGTTACGCGGAACCCGGATGCGATTTATTGGGCGGGGGCGAACGGCGTGATGTTTTTCGTGCGCGCGGTTGGCGTGCGGGTGCGCGTTGTGGGTACCGAGAGAATTCCTCCTGAGACTTGCATTTTTGCGGCGAACCATACGAGTTCGGCGGATGCGCCTGCGGTGGTTGGGGCGATACCGCGGCGGATTGCGATTTTGCTGAAGAAGTCGCTGTTTGCGTATCCCATTGTGGGTTGGGCGTTTTCGTCGGCTGGATTTATTCCGGTGAACCGGCGGGAGCGCGACTCGGCGGTGGAGAGTTTGGACAAGGCGATCGCGTCGTTGAAGGCCGGGCAATCGTTTTTGATTTATCCGGAGGGGACGCGGAGTCCGGACGGGCGGCTACAAGATTTTAAGAAGGGCGCTGTGGTTATGGCGATCAAGGCTGGTGTGCCGATTGTGCCGGTGGCGTGTTCGGGTGCGCATCGGGTGATGGAGAAGCGGTCGTTCAAGATTCGTCCGGGCGAGATACTGGTGGAGTTTCTGGCGCCGATTTATCCGGCGGGGTATGACTACGAGCATCGCGACGATTTGAACCGGAAAGTGCATGATGCGTTGGCGGCGGGGTTGCCGGCGGATCAGCGGCCGACGGAGTTTCCCGGCGCGGCGTAGACGATTGATTTGCAGACGTGAGGGCACGCGTGGTCGTGCTGGCATCCTGCCCGGGCGCCCTGAAGGGACGCCCCTACAAAACCAAGTTCCCCGGTCATTTCTTGTAAGTGTTCATTTTAGTGAAGATCAAGTCAGGCGTTTTCATACACTTTTGTAAGTGCGGAAACTGCGGGAGTTGTTTGGTCGGCGGCGGTGGGGTCATCCGACGAAATGGCAGCTGGGTGGGCGGTCGTTACGGCGTCGCGGATGGCGGCGCGCCAGGCTTGGACGCCGTAGGCGCTGACGAATTCCTGTTGGGAGAGACGGAGAGTCTGGGCGATGGTTTGGCCGACGTAGGCCAGGGTGTTGGCGGTTTTGGGTTTGAGGTGGCCTTGGGCGATGGCGCCGAATAGTTGGCTGAGCGCGGCGGTCAGGTCGCAGGCGGTAATGAAATCGTGGGAAAGAGATGCGGCGAGACGGCGGCCGATTTTTTCTGCGGCGAGCGCTTGGGATTCCTTGAGCGCGTGAGAAGTGCAGAGGTATGTGTGAGATGCGCAGATCAGCATGCGGCAACGGCGGCCGTCGGCGTAGGCGAAGCGGCAGACGCCGGGGTGGCGCTGGAAAGTGGATGACATGGTAGCTCCTGGGAATTGGGAAGACGTGGAACGTGACTCTTGTATTGCGAACCGTGAAGGGACAACGGGAGACAGACGACAGCCCGTAGGAGTGGCTACTTCGATGGAACGTTTGAGTGTCGGAATGGAATGGGTACAGCTTTGACTGGCAGGGAGTGTAGCACAAAGGTTAGGCATATGTCAAGTGTTACTTTTGGTTAATTCGAAACGGGATTGGGATTCGAATCGGGGGATTTGGCGTTCGAACGGCCGCAGCTATCGGGCGTGAGGGGAGCGGAGTGCGCGGCCCTGAGCGCGGGGATGGCGCTAACGCGGACTGGGAGGCCGCAGCGTCGGGGAACGCGGCTTAACGCGGCTGGGGGGCCGGGGCGGCTGCGTGCTGGGGCGCGAGGACTTTTGCGTTGTGCACGGGCGTCGAGCCGAAGTGAGTGGCGGTGACGGAGTTGCGGGCGGGCCGCGGCGCGAGCATGGCTACGAAGAGACCGATCAAGAAGACGGCCAAGATCAGGATCATGACGCGGTTGGTTCGGCGGAAGGCGGGCATGGATTCGGGGCTGTCGGGGACGAAGTGCCATTGGCTGTCGAAATCGTCGAGGCGCATCGGGGGTCCTTTCGGAGATGGGCTTGGGATAGATATATCGTACTACGATGTTTCTGAGAGGGGTAGGAGGAAGTTGATTTTTCTTTACGGGCCGAAGGGTTTTGTGTGTTTGAGGCCGCGGGGGAGCGAGGCGAGGACTTGGTTGAGGAATGAGTGAGATCGTTGTGGGGTTGAGGTGGGGATTCATCTAAACCCGCACCCTCTGAAGGCTGAGGGTGCGGCACCCAACTGCCGGTTTCACTCAACGAATGGGGCTAGGGGTTGAGTTTGGCGAGGGCGGATTCGAGGTCGCGGACGCGTTTTTGGAGGTCGGGGAGGCGGGAGAGGGCGGCGGTGTAGCGGAGCCAGAGTTTGTTGTCTACGGCGGGGGAGCCGGAGCGGATCTGGTTGGGGTCGACGTCGCGGGGGAGGCCGGACTGGGCGGTGACGATGACGTTGTCGCCGACGGTGAGGTGGCCGGAGGAGGCGGACTGGCCGGCGAAGATGCAGTTGTCGCCGATTTCGGTGGAGCCGGCGAGGCCGGTTTGGCCGCAGATCATGTTGTTGGCGCCGAGTTTGGAGGCGTGGCCGACGAGGACGAGGTCGTCGATCTTGGTGCCGCGGCCGATGCGTGTTTCGCCGACGGTGGCGCGGTCGATGCAGGAGTTGGCCTGGATTTCGACGTCGTCTTCGAGAACGGCGGGGCCGGACTGGGCCATTTTGTACCAGGAGCCGTCTTTTTGTTTGGCGTAGCCGAGGCCGTCAGTGCCGATGACGGCGCCGTTTTGCAGGATGACGCGATTGCCGATGCGGCAGTTTTCGCGGACGACGGTGTGGGAATGGGCGAAGAAGTCGTCGCCGATTTTGGCGCCCTGGTAGATGGTGACGAAGCTGTGGAGGACGGCGTTGTGGCCGATTTCGACGTTTTCATCGATGAAGCAGTAGGGGCCGATGTGGGCGCCTTCGGGGACGCGGGCGGTGCGTGCGATGACGGCGGTGTCGTGGACGCCGGGGGCGTACTTCGGGGCGTCGTAGAAGAGTTCGATGGCGTGGGCGAAGGCGAGGTAGGGGTTGCTGGAGCGGAGGGCGGCTAGCGGAGGAAGTCCGGGGGCGCGATTGTCTGTGGGAGTTTTTTCGTCGATGAGGACGGCGGTGGCTTGGGTGGTCTTGAGGAGCGGGATGTAGCGCTTGTTGGCGATGAAGGTGAGCTGGCCGGGGGTGGCGTGGTCGATGCCGGTGACGGAGGTGATTTCGGCGTTGGGGTCGCCTTCGAGGCGGCAGTTGAGCTTTTGGGCGATTTCGGAGAGCTTCATAGGGGCTCCTGATGGTCAAGGGAGTTTCTCATGGGAGTAGATGAGGGAGAAGAAGAGATGCTCAAGGGAGATGAAGGGAATTGAGATTGGAATCTCAGATTTTTGTGGCACGGCCACCTGAGGTCATCGGGCGGTATCTCGGTGACGTTTCGAATGTCGCTAAGTGGGATCGCGGCGTTGGGGACGCTCGAATTACGTCGGACGGTCCGATGAAGGTCGGGACGGAGTTTGAAACAACTGGGTTGCCTGGATCTCGGGACGGGTCGGGCACTCAAGGAAGGATGGGTTATCGCGTTACGGAAGCGGAGGGGAATCGGTCGGTGGTGGAGCTGACTAACCGGGATGGGAATGCGCGGTTTTTTCGTCGGGCGAGCTGGGAGTTTCGGATTGAGGCGGTGGAGGGCGGGTCTACGGTGATTTGCGTGGCGGATTTTGAGGTGAGGCGGAGGTATTGGTTTATGGCGCCGATTTTGTTTTTTATGAAAGGGGCGATACGGAGGGATTTGGAGGGGTTGAAGAGGGCGGTGGAGAAGGGGACGGCGGGGTAGTTGGTCAGAGGTGTTGAGGTTGAGATCCTTCGGCCCCCTTCGGGTGCCTCAGGATGACAGGCTCCCTTAAATCGGAAGGCCAGGAAGACGGCTCTCTTGAATCGGAAGGCCAGGAAGACGGGCTCTCTTGAATGGGAATAACGGATCATTCGATGAAGAGGCGGGGATGGGGCTCGCAGTTAGTCGGTGAAGAGGCGGGGCTGGGTGGTGGCGGGGGCGGGGGGTTTGCGGCGGGCGACGCCGACGACGCCGAGGACGGTGAGTTCGCTGAGGGCGGGGCGGGGGACGAAGATGCGGTCGGTGGGGGAGTTTAGGTCGGGAGGGGTGATGTGGAGGCCGTTGTCGAGGAGGCCGAGGAGGTCGTTGGGGACGACGCCTTCGAGGGTGTCGCCGTCGATGAAGCGGAGGCGGACCCATAGGCCGTCGAGTTTGGGGCGGCTGAGGAAGGTTTTGCGTTCGGGTTCGAAGTCGTCGGAAAATTCGCGGACGAAATAAATGGAGCGGATTTTGGCGAGGGGGATTTCTTCGTGTTCGCCGTCGGGGGTGAGCAAATCGATGGGATCGGAAACGCCTAAGCGCGAAGGGTTTAGGTAGCCGCGGATGCTCTTGCGATCGGCAAGAGCGACGACGACTTTCTTGTGCGTGGAGGCTGGGGCGCGCGTTTTCAATTTGTTTCGGGGGAATCAATACGTCCAAAACTTAACTATTTGCGAAACAGATGGATGTATGTTATGTTAATCGGGATTTGCCTGTCAAGTCATTGTTTTGATTGGGGTTAGGCCACGGAGAGCCGCCCGTTGACCGAAAAAAAGCAGATCCTCAAGTCCGCCTCGATCATCTCGCTGGTCACTATCGCAAGCCGCATTTTAGGGTACGTCAGGGATCAACGTATAGCACTGTTGTTGGGAACGGGGCCTGCTGCGGACGCGTATGTCCTCGCGTATCGAATTCCGAACTTATTTCGAAGACTGGTAGCCGAAGGGTCGATGACGGCGTCGTTTATCCCGGTTTTTACCTCGTATATGAGGGAAAAGCCGAAGGAAGACGTGTGGGACTTCGCGAACAAGCTGTTTTGGACGCTGGCGCTGTGCGTGGCGGTGATTACGGTGCTGGGGATGGTATTTTCACCGTTTGTCGTGCATATGTTTGCGGGCAAAGGAGTTGCGACGCAGCAGGCGGTGGAACTGAATCGCATCGTGTTCCCCTATTTGTTTTTTGTGGCGCTGGCGGCGTTGGCGATGGGGATTCTGAATTGTTTTCACATGTTCGGGCTGCCGGCGGCGACGCCGGTGGTGCTGAATGTGGCGACGATCGCGTTTACGGTGCCGGCGGTGTGGAAGTATTTCAAGGACCCGGCGACGTCGATCGCGGTGGGCGTGCTGGTCGGCGGCGTGATGCAGTTTTTGATTCAGGTGCCGGCGCTGGTGCAGAAGGGGATGACGTTTAAGTTTGGCCTGTCGTTCTCGCACCCGGCGATTCAGAACGTGGCGCGGTTGATGCTGCCGAGATTGTTTGGCATCGGTATCGGGCAGATCAATTTGCTGGTGGATACGCGGTTCGCGACATCGGCGAAGATGCCGGTTGGCAGCTTGGCGGCGCTGTATTTGGCGGATCGCGTTATGGAGCTGGTGCTGGGCGGGTATGCGATCGCGGTGGCGACGGCGATTTTGCCGATGATGTCGCACCAGGCGGCGGCAAAGGATTATTCGGGGCTGAAGAAGACGCTGACGTTTTCGGTGCGGATCGTGGCGTTTATCACGATTCCGGCGATGTTGGGGCTGATGATTTTGCGCGAGCCGATCATTCGCGTGCTGTTCCAGCACGGGCAATTTTTGGCGTCATCAACGAGGTTGACGGCGCGGGCGCTTTTGTACTATGCGATAGCGTTACCGGGGCTTGCGACGGTGAAGCTGGTGGTGCCGGCGTATTACTCGACGAGGGATACGCGGACGCCGGTGATCGTGGCGGGTATCTCGATGGTGATCAACGTCGCGCTGAACGTGCTGTTTTTGAATAACGCGTGGCTATTTTCGAAGGTGCAGAATGGCGGGCCGGCGCTGGCGACGGGATTGGCGTGCTACTTCGACTTTTTCGCGCTGTTCATCATCTTTAGATTGAGGCACGGGCGATTGGGGACGAAGGAGATCATCGGATCGTTCTCAAGGATTTTCCTGTGTTCGGCGATTATGGCGGTGGCGTGCTGGTTTGGGATGCACTACACGCAATTCACGATGCACTCGCGATTTTTTGTGCAGTTGCTGGTGTTTCTGGGGTTGCTGGGCGGGGCGACAGGACTGTATCTGCTGACGGCATGGATATTCCGGTGCCGTGAGTTGGAAGAGATTTACGGAATTGCGACGCGAAAAAATCGCGGCGACGAGACGTACGCAGAGGCCTGATGGAAATTTTGGCGACCATATCGTCGTTTGTGACGCACGTGAAGGTGGAGAAAGGGCTTTCGCCGAATACGGTGGAGGCGTACCACCGGGATCTGGTTAAGTTTGAGGTGTTTACGAAGAAGCGGAAGCTGACACTGGAGGCTGTGAGCCGGGACGATCTGGTGGATTTTCTGGCGGGGCTGTATCGCGAAAAGCTGGAGAGCCGGACGGTGGCGCGGCATTTGGTGACGCTGCGGAATTTTTTCCGGTTCGCGCAGATACACGATTTGATAGCGACCGATCCGTCGGTCAATTTGGAATCGCCGAAGATTCGGCGGACGCTGCCTGGGTATTTGAAGCTGGAGGACGTGGAACGGCTGCTGACCCAGCCGGATCAGAAGACGGCGATGGGGATTCGCGATCTGGCGATGCTCGAGGTGCTGTACTCGACGGGGCTGCGCGTATCGGAGCTGGTGGGGCTGAAGATTGGGGATTTAGATAGCAAGATGGGGTGCGTGCGGACGATCGGGAAGGGCGACAAAGAGCGAATTGTGCCGATCGGGAAAAAGGCGCTGGCGATGGTCGAGAAGTATTTACAGGAGGCGCGGCCGGAGTTGCTGAAGAAGGCAAAGATTTCGCAGAGCTTTGCGCTGTTTGTGAACCGGCGCGGAGCTTCGCTGAGCCGGGTGGGAGTGTGGAAGATTTTGTCGGGGTATGGACGGCGGGCGGGATTGCGCGTGGGGTTGACGCCGCACATGTTGCGGCACAGTTTTGCGACGCATTTGCTGGAACGCGGAGCGGATTTGCGGTCGGTGCAATTGATGCTGGGCCACGCGGATATTTCGACGACGCAGATTTATACGCACGTTGTCGAAGAGCGGTTGAAGCAGATATACAAGGCGCATCATCCGCGTGCTGAGGGCGCGTGCTTGAAGGGCTGCGTGCCTGAGGGCGCACGTTCGTGCGTAAATGGGCGCGTGTCGAAGCGGAGTTGGTGATGCGGCGGTATCAGTAGCGGTTCAGAGGTAGCGGTAATTGTGGTTGCGGTTGCGGTAGCAAGCCCAAGGAATTCAGCGGAACGGTAGCGGGCTGTGGTCGATCAGTGGTGGTTGACCGCGGGCGGTAGAGCGGCCGTTCGAGAGCGAAGGAACACGATGCCAGATTATATGTTTTTACTGGAGAGCCGACTGTCGCCGGAGCAGCGCGCGGTGATGATGCGCGTGCAGGAGTTGGCGGCGGCGATGGGCTTCAATCTTTATCTGACGGGCGGCACGGTGAGGGATTTGATCACCGGCGCGTCGCTGCGGGATCTGGATTTTACGGTCGAGGGCAATCCTTCGAAGATGGCGCGCGAGCTGGAAAAGGGCGGCGCGAAGATTCTGGAGGAAGACGACAAGCTGCGGCACATCGAGGTGCTGTTCGCGGGCGATGTGGAAGGCAGCATTTCGGCGGCGCGCGACGATCACTACGTGCGGCCGGGGACGCGACCGGAAGTGCGGTGGTCGACGATCATGGAGGATTTGCGGCGGCGGGATTTTTCGCTGAACTCGATTGCGATTTCGCTGAATCCGGCGTCGCGCGGGTTGCTGCTCGATCCGACGAATGGATTGTCGGACATCGAGCGCGGGGAAGTGCGGGCGCTGACGATTCACAGTTTTACGAATCAGCCGGTGCGATTGCTGCGGCTGCTGCGATTTTCGGCGCGGATGGGATTCAAGCCGGAGTCGCGGACGCAGGAGTGGTTTGATCTGGCGATCGAGCGGGATTTGCATCACACGATTACACCGGAAGATGCGGGCGGGGAGTTGAAGGCGGTCGCGCGCGAAGAGCGGCCGATCGTGGTGCTCAAGGCTTGGGAGCAGCACAAGTTGCTCGAAGCGGTGAATGCGAATTTGGCGAAGCGGCATCCGGATTACGACGCGATCAATCGGTTGATGAAGACGCGGGAGGATTTGTTTACGGCGGGATTCCGGCCGCGGCTGGCGACGCCGATGTTGCTGGCGGTTTTGGGGAAGATGAAGGACCGCGAGCTGAATCAGGCGCTGTCGAAGGCGGGGTATCGGTCGGCGGAGATCGATCGCGTTGAGGGATTTGCGGAGGAAGCGGAGAGTGCGCAGAAGGAATTGGTCGGCAAGAAGATAAATGCGCCGATCGATGCGTACAAATATTTGGAGGGTTTGTCGCTGGATAAGACGGCGTATTTGCTGGCGGAGTCTGGGAATTCGGCGGCGCTGTCGAAGATCAAGGCGTATTTGAACAAGTGGCGGCCGGTGAGGATTGGGCTGTCTGTTGTTGGGAATGAGTTGGCGGCGCTGGGGATGGAGCGCGGGCAGAAGTTTGACTCGATCGTGGAGCAGGTGTTTGCGATTCAGTTGACGGGGAGAGGGAAGACGCCGGAGGAGCGCGAGAAGATTTTGAGGAAATTGTCGGGGATCAAAGAGCCTCCGAAGAAGAAAGAGCCGCCGAAGAAGGTTGCGAAGGGTGCGGGGAAGGCGGAAGTGGCGGAGGCGATTGCGAACGCGAGCGCGGCGAAAGCGGTGCCGGGGCGAAGGTGCAGGGGAAGGAACGTCCTGCGGCGAAGCATGCGGCGGCGAAATCGGCGCCGGTGGCGCATGGGAAGAGTGCGGGCGGGAAGAAGAGCGCGCGGAAGTGATTGTGATGGCGGGTTTGGGCGTGGATTGAATTCAATTTTCTGGTATCGATGAAGCGCGATCGTTGAGGTTTGACTCAGTGATCGCAGCGCCAAACGGCTTAGATCTTGGCAAGCTGGGGCGCAGCGTACTGCGCCACTACAAAACCGCGGTGCGCCACAGCGTCGTGGAGATGGGCGCGTTTGTCGAAATTTTTGTGGCGGCTGTGGGAAAGTCGGAGAAAGTTCGGAAACTGAGTCGCAAAATTTTCTAGAGGGAATTAGAATTAAGGTCCATGGGGCAGCCGCAGTTCGTTCACCTACACGTTCACACCGATTACAGCCTGCTGGACGGCGCTTGCGAAACTACTGAGTTGTTGGATGAGGCGTCGCGGCAGAAAATGCCGGCGGTGGCGGTTACGGATCACGGCAACATGTTTGCCGCTGCGAAATTTTTCAATGAGGCGAGCAAGCGCGACGTAAAGGCGATCATAGGCTGCGAAGTGTACGTGGCGAAGGGAAGCCGGCACGATCGCGGCGAGAAGACGAACGGCGGGGCGCCGGTTGGCGGCGGTGGAGATCGCAACGAAGAAGAGCCGGGGACGCGCGGCAGCAATCACCTTGTGCTGCTGTGCGAATCGCTTGAGGGATACCAGAATCTCATCAAGCTGGTGTCGGCGGGATTTCTCGAAGGGTTTTACTACAAGCCGCGCATCGACTACGACTTACTTTCCAAACACAGCAAGGGATTGATCGCGCTGGGCGCGTGCCTGAAGGGGCCGGTGACCGAGCCGGTGATGCACCAGAAGATGGATCTGGCGCGCGAGAACGCGTACCGATTGCGCGATATTTTCGGCAAGAACAATTTCTTTTTGGAAGTGCAGGATCAAGGACTCGATGTCGATAAGGCCGTGAATCGCGACCTTGTGCGGCTGTCGAAAGAGACCGGGATTCCACTGGTCGCGACGAACGATTGCCATTACCTGCATCACGAAGACGCGCACGCGCAGGAAGTTTTGCTCTGCATTCAGACGGGCAAAACGATGAGCGATGCGAACCGCATGAAGTTTCAGACCGACCAGTTTTATTTCAAGACGGCCGCGGAGATGGCGAAGGTTTTTGGCGAGCTGCCCGAGGCGTTGAGCCGGACGATGGATATCGCGGCGCGGTGCAACGTCAAGATCGATCGTATTCCGAATCCGTTTCCTGAATTCAAAGTGCCCGACGGTGAAACGCCGGGAAGTTATTTTGAGCGCGTGGTGCGCGAGGGATTTGCGGCGCGCGTGCCTGGGCTGGAGCGGTTGCGCGCGGCGGGACATATCAGCAATCCGCTGTCGGAATATGAAAAGCGGCTGACATCGGAAATCAAGATGATTCAGCAGATGAGGTATGAAGGTTACTTCCTCATCGTGTGGGATTTCATTCACTATGCGCGGACGCAGGATGTGCCGGTGGGGCCGGGGCGCGGTTCGGCGGCGGGCAGTCTGGTCAGCTATGCGCTGCGGATTACGGACGTCGATCCGCTGCAATATAACTTGCTGTTTGAGCGGTTTTTGAATCCAGAGCGCGTGTCGATGCCGGATATCGATATCGACTTTTGCATGCGGCGGCGCGGCGAGTTGATTGAGTATGTGACGCAGAAATATGGGCGCGAGAACGTGGCGCAGATTATTACGTTTGGAACGATGGCGGCGAAGGCGGCGGTGAAGGATGTCGGCCGCGCGATGGACATTCCGTATGGAGAGGTCGATCGGCTGGCGAAGCTGATCCCGACGACGCTGGGTATTGAGCTGGAGGATGCGCTGAAAGAAGCGCCGCAGTTGCAGGCGGCGGTGAACAGCGATCAGCGGCTGAAAGATTTGATGGCGGTGGCGTTGCGGCTCGAGGGGTTGTCGCGGCACGCTTCGACGCACGCGGCGGGCGTGGTGATTTCGCCGAAGCCGCTCACGGATTTGGTGCCGGTTTACAAGACGAACCGCGACGAAATCACGACGCAGTACGACATGAACGCGTTGGAGCGCATCGGCCTGCTGAAGATGGATTTTCTCGGGCTGACGACGCTGACGGTCTTGCATGACACCGTCGAAATGATTCAGCGAAATCGCGGCGTGAAGGTCGATCTCGACGGGCTGACCCTGGACGATGCGGATACGTACAAGCTGTTTACGCGCGGGGACACGACGGCGATCTTCCAGTTTGAGTCGCACGGCATGCGTGACATCTTGCGGCGCTACCAACCGACGCGCATCGAGGATTTGACGGCGCTGAACGCGCTTTATCGTCCGGGACCGATTCAGGGCGGCATGATCGATGACTTCATCAATCGCAAGCATGGGAAGAAGAAGGTCGCTTTCGATCTGCCGCAGCTCAAAGACATTCTGGAAGAGACATACGGCGTCATCCTGTATCAGGAACAAGTGATGCAGATCGCCAACCGCCTGGCGAGCTTCTCGCTGGGCGAAGCGGACATTTTGCGCCGCGCGATGGGCAAGAAGAAAAAGGAAGAGATGGCGGCGCAGCGCGCGAAGTTCATGACGGGCTGCGCGGGGAACAAGATTCCAGAGAAGAAGGCCGACGGAATCTTCAACCTGATGGAAGAATTCGCGGGATACGGCTTCAACAAGTCGCACTCTTGCGCTTACGCGCTGCTTGCGTATCAGACGGCGTATCTGAAGACCCATTTTCCGGTTGAGTTTATCGCTGCGTTGCTGACGTCGGAAACGGGCAATGCCGACAAAGCGGTGAAATACATCAACGAAGCGCGCGGGATGAGCATCAAGATCCTGCCGCCGGATGTGAACGAGAGCGATTTGTATTTCACGCCGATCGGCGAGGCGATTCGATTTGGCCTGGCGGCGATCAAGAATGTTGGCGAGAACACGGCGAAGGCAATTTGCGAAGCGCGCGCGAGCGGCGGACGATTTAAATCGCTGTATGACTTCTGCGAACGCATCGAAGTTAAATTCCTGAACAAGCGCGTGTTTGAGAGCTTGATCAAGTCGGGCGCGATGGATTCGATGGGTGCTCGCGAGAGCATGGTGGCGTCGATCGACGACGCGGTGGCGGCGATCCAGCGTGCGGCGCGGATCAAGGAATCGGGGCAAGGCGGATTTTTCTTTGGCGGAGCGGGCGAACCGACGCACGTTGAGTTTGAGATGCGAGATGGCGCGCCGTGGAGCGAAGAGGAACGGCTGAGCAGCGAGTACGCGATGCTCGGATTTTATGTGTCGGGGCATCCGCTGGAAAAGTACGCCTCGCGGTTGCTGGAGATGAAGGCGGTCTGCCTGAGCGAGATCGAGGGGATGCGCAACGGGAAGGAAATCACCGTTGCGGCGTTGATTGTGGGGACGCGGCCGATGCGGTCGAAGAAGGGAGCGCGCTGGGCGATCTGTACGATTCAGGATATGACTGGGATTCAGGAGTTGCTGGCGTTCCCGGAGGCGTTTGGGAGGCTGGAAAACACGCTGAAGCCGCGCGTGCCGTTGCTGATGAAGGTGAAAGTGCAAGTGGAAGAGGCGGGGACGCGGCTGTCGCTGCAAGAAGCGCGGTCGATGGAAGGGATGGGCGAATCGAAAGTGGCGGCGCCGGTACGGATTCGCATGAACCTGGAAAATATGGCTGGCGATCTGGTGGATCGGCTTCAGGATATATTCGTGACCTTTCCTGGGCGGAATCCGGTGGTATTTGATATTGTGCGGCCCGACGGAACGATTGCGGAGATGGAGACGGAGCGGCGCGTGAAGGTGTCGGCGGAACTTTTGACGGCGATTCGGGATGCTTGCGGTGCGCAGGCCATTGACGTCGATATGGTTGCTTGAACGATCGAGTGAGATTTTCCTGCGAGCGTGTTGCTCGCGTCTGAAGAAAAACGCCGGCGGGACGCCGGCGCTACCAAACTGATGGCACACAAAGAAAAGCACAAGACGAAGGCTCCAGCAGAGACGGGCGACCGGCAGCGTGAGATCGACCGGCTGGAGAAGGACGTCGAAGAGCTGCGGCATATGGCGAATAGTCCCGGCGCCGAAGCGGAGCTGGAGAGGATTCGTCAACAGGTGTCGGAACTGCGGCATGAGTTTTATTCGCACCTTGGCGCGTGGCAGCGGGCGCAGATTGCGCGGCATGCGCAGCGGCCGTACACGCTGGACTACATTCAGATGTTGTTCACCGATTTCATGGAACTGCACGGAGATCGCGCGTACGGAGACGACAAAGCGATCGTGGCCGGTTTGGCAAAGTTTCATGGGCGCCCGGTGGCGGTGATTGGGCATCAGAAGGGGCGCGACACGAAGCAGCGGGTGATACGGAATTTCGGGCAGCCGAAGCCGGAAGGGTATCGCAAGGCGCTGCGTGTGATGCTATTGGCTGCAAAGTTTGGGCGGCCGGTGATTACGTTCATCGACACGCAGGGCGCGTATCCGGGTATTGACGCCGAAGAGCGCGGGCAGGCCGAGGCGATTGCGCGAAATCTACGCGAGATGGCGAGGCTGCCTGTGCCGATCATTGTCACGGTGACGGGTGAAGGCGGATCAGGCGGAGCGCTGGCGATTGCGGTCGGGGATCGCGTCAATATTTTGGAGAATAGCTTTTACTCGGTGATTTCGCCGGAAGGTTGCGCGGCGATTATGTGGCGGGATTCGACGAAGGCCGAGACGGCGGCGGTCGCGCTGAAAATTACGGCGAATGATTTGAAAGAGCTAGGGATCATCGATGAAATCGTCGATGAGCCGGAGGGTGGCGCGCATACTTCGCCGGAAGATGCCGCCAAGCTGCTCGATGAAGTGATCGATCGGCAGCTGCTGGCGCTGTCGAATGAGTCGACGAAGGATTTGCTCAACGCGCGGTATGAGAAGTTTCGCAAGATGGGGCAGTTCTTCGATCTGGGAAACTGAGTCCTTTCAGCGGTCCGTTCTCACCAAAATTTAGTCGAAACAACATCGAAAACTGGCGCGAAAAGGCCCTTGCCGGATACGTAACGGGCGCGGACATCGCGTTGGTTACAGAACAATGAACGTCCTATCCTGAAGGTGCCATCATTCATATATGCGCCGGTCGAGGACTGCCTCGTTTGCAGGGTCGGCGCAGAGAGATCAGGGTCTATATGTCGGAGCCATTCCGGCCGTACGAAAAACTGGTCGATATTACGATCTACGGCAAGAAGTTTCAGGTGCCGGAGCGGAATTCGTTGCTGCGGTGCTTTCAGTTTATTAGCCCGGAGACGATTCCGTACGGGCGATTTTGCTGGAATCAGGATTGCCAGTATTGCCGCGTGACGTGCCAACTGCCGGACGATGACGAGCCGCGCGAGATGCTGAGCTGCAAGTTCATCGTGATGGCGGGGATGGAGATCAGCGAGCTGAGCACGGAGTTGAAGTGGTGCTTGAGGGCGAAGCTGCCGAGCGATGCGCCGGTTGGGCACGGTTGATCCAGTTTCTCGTCTCTTTGACCGTTTGACAATTTCCCCCTTCATTTGAGATCGATTCCGCCGGAAGTACCGCGGCGGTGGTGCGAAGCTTTAGATCCTTACGCCGGCCTTAGCACGCTGCCGCTGTGGGCTTCGATCGTTCCGCGAAAGAAATCCAATCGAACAATTTGAAATATTTGTCCGAATCGAATTTCGGCGCTGCTGGTGTTGTCCGTTGCAGTTCCGCGTGGCGTCGAATACGATTCTCTCTGATGGCTGCGAATACTTTGCTGTGTGACGGTTGTGGACAGGCTGCTTCGGCGGAGCATGTTACGCGCCGGCTGCAGAGGCTGGAGTGGATGACGCGGTATCGGCCGGTGCATGTTGGTACGGTGCTGCTTGGCGCCTATTCGCCGGACGCGGATTCGGATTTTCTTTATTCGGAGGCGGCTGAGATCACGGGTGAAGCGAAGAGCGTTTTGGCTGCTTGCGGGATCAACGCAAGCGGCAAGACGAGAGAAGCGATTCTCAGCGAGTTTCAGCGGGGCGGATTTTTGTTGGGGTATGTTATGGAGTGTCCCCTGGAGCCGGAGTCGCGCAACGAAGTGGCAGTGACGACGCTCTTGAAGGCGCGCATGCCGGCGTTCCTGGCGAGGCTGCGCCGGTCGTTTCAGCCGAAGCGGGTTGCGTCGATTTCGAGCAAGCTCGATCCTCTTTTTGCAGGATTGACCGAGAAAGATCTTGGCTGCACGCTGGTGAGCGATGGTGGCAAGTCGTTCGCGTTCGATGGTGCTGAGCCGCAGCAGGCGATTGAGGGGCTGCGTCAGGCGCACGCTGAGGCCAGGGCCGCATCTCGGTAAAAACTGCACGGCTGAAGGCTGTACCGGGCACTGACCGTCGTCTGGTCTATCGGTCCAGTTGACGGCCAAAGTGCTATGCTAGAATCGCTTGCGGCGGGATCGGGTTGCGAGCAGTTTGGGATTCATTCAAGGTTCACTGAGTGAAAAAACAAGTTAAATTCGGGATCGGAATCGGCGTCATCGTCGTGTCGATGGGCTTTCTGGCGTGGTTGGGCTACGGCGAAAGCAAGACGTATTACCACACGATTGCCGAGCTTTCGACGCTGCAAGGTGTTGATCGTGCGCACCGGATTCGCGTTGGCGGAACGGTTGAGCCGGGGAGCATTCGCCGGTCGCAAGGGCGCGTGGATTTTGTGCTCGATGGAGAAGGGAAGCAGCTTCCGGTGAGTTACGTTGGGAGCGATCCTCTGCCGGATACGTTCATCGATAAATCGCAGGCGTTGGTTGAGGGCAGCCTGGAACGCAACGGCAATTTCACGGCGCAACAGGTGCAGGCGAAGTGTGCGTCGAAGTATGAAGCGGCGCCGACGGCGGATCCTCCGGCGAAGGCGGCCGGGGCTGTTGGATCGGCGAGTAATGCGACGCCGCGGAGTTCGATGTAACGACGTATTTTTGCGACGAAGACGGGCACGGCATGCTGTGTCCCTACGGAATTGTTTCAAGTGTGACGCGCTTCGGCGCGGGGGCTACGGAGAATAATTCTTAGTGGATGTATTCGGTTCATTCGCGCTACTGCTGGCGTTTATCTGTGCGGTCTATGCATTTGTCGGCGGCATTTTTGCGATCCGCACGCGGCATCCCCTTCTCGTTAAAAGCACTCGGCAAGCCGGCATGGCTACGTGCGGGCTGATTTTCATTGCGACGTTCAGCCTGGTGTATTTGTTCTTCAGCGACAGCTACTGGGTCGCGTACGTGGTTGCGCACAGCAATCGCGATCTTTCGACTTTCTATAAAATTTCGGCGCTCTGGGCAGGGCAGGAAGGCTCGCTGCTGTTCTGGAGCTTTCTGCTGGCGATTTACGTTTTCTCGGCGCTGTTTGCCTATCGCAATAAGAACGGCGAGCTGATGCCGTACGTCGGCGTGGTTTTGGCCGGCGTGCAGATTTTCTTTTTGACGCTGAACAATTTTGTGGCGAGTCCGTTCAAGGTGCTGGCTTCGCCGGGGGCGAACGGCGCGCTGGAGATTTACACGCGAGCCGATGGGAATGGGCTGACTCCGCTGCTGCAGTATCCCGAGATGGTGATTCATCCGCCGAATTTGTATTCGGGATATACGGGATTTGCGATTCCGTTTGCGTTTGCGCTGGGCGCGCTGCTGGCGCGGTATCCAGGGGAGAAGTGGATTCACCTGACGCGCAAGTGGACGATGATCGCGTGGTGCTTCCAGACGCGCGGGTATTTTGCTGGGTGCGCATTGGGCGTATGCGGTGCTGGGCTGGGGCGGTTACTGGGGATGGGACCCGGTCGAAAATGCGTCGCTGTTGCCGTGGCTGACGGGGACGGCGTTTCTGCACTCGGTGATGATGCAGGAAAAGCGCGGCATGATGAAGGTTTGGAACGTGTGGCTGGTGTTTTTGACGTTCATGCTGTGCATTTTGGGGACGACGCTGACGCGCAGCGGCATTGTGAGTTCGGTGCATGCGTTCGCGCAATCGAGCATCGGGAATTGGTTTGTCGGATTTCTGGCGTTGATTTTGGTCGTGTGCTTGGTGTCGTACATCAAGAATCGCGATTATTTGAAGAGCGAGAATCAGCTCGATTCGATTATTTCGCGCGAGTCGAGCTTTCTGTTTAACAACCTGGTCTTGCTGGTTTCGTGCGTGGCGGTTTTGTCGGGCACGTTGTTTCCGGTGTTTTCGGAATGGGTGTCGGGTTCGCGGATTAGCGTTGGGGCGCCGTTTTTTAACAAGGTGAATATTCCGATCGGGTTGCTGCTGCTGGCGCTGACTGGTCTCGGGCCGCTGCTTGCGTGGCGGAAGACTTCGACCGACAGCTTGAAGCGGAATTTCTTGTGGCCGCTCATTTTGAGTGTGACCTTTGGTGCTGTTGTGTTTGGGCTGGGGCTGCACGAATTTTACTCGCTGATTTGCATCATCCTGTGTGTTTTTGTGGCGTCGACGATTGCGATGGAGTTTTTCCGCGGCGCGCGTGTGGTGCGGGCGCGGAGCGGGATGTCGTGGGCGTCGTCGGCGGTGGATCTGACGCTGCGCAATACGCGGCGCTACGGCGGCTACATCGTGCACATGGGCATGGTGTTGATTTTCGTGGGGCTCGCCGGCGCTGCGTTCAACCACGATGTGCAGAAAGAGATGAAGCTGGGTTCGACGTTGCAAATTGGCCGCTACACTTTGTTGCTCCAGAGTTTCGAGTCACGGCCGGAGAAAAATTACACCGCGGAGCGGATGATCATCGAGGTGTCGGAGAACAACAAGCCGAAGATGATGCTGTACCCGGAGCGAAGATTTTTCCCGACGAACGAAGAGTCGGGGACGATGGTCGCGATTTATTCGACGCTGCGCGACGATTTGTATGTCGTGTATGCGGGGCAGAGTCCGGAGAATCAAGTTCCGGTGATTCATGCGTATTTGAATCCGCTGGTGAAGTGGGTCTGGCTGGGCGGCGCGATTGTGGTGATGGGGACATTTGTGGCGCTGCTGCCGAATCGGCGGACGGCGTTGGTGCTCGCGGGAAGCACGCAGCCTGCGGCTGTGACGGAACTTGGGACGGTGCTGGCGCCGTCGCGTGGGGCTACTTTTCGAGAGGGACATGACTGAGAGAATCCATTTGGGAACGCGTGCGAGAGCGCGGCGATTTGCCACGATGATGCTTGCCTCGTTTGGCGCGTTTTTCTTGATCACGGGAGTTGCGATCGCGCAGCAGACGGAACGCACGCGCGAAGTCGGCAAGAAAGTGCGCTGCATGTGCGGCGGGTGCAATGATTCGGCTTCGACGTGTTACCACGTCGGCGGTGAATTTTCGGGGCCGTGCGGGCAGGCCAAGGCTGAGCTGAAGACGATCGACGACAAAGTTTTGAAGGGCGACAGCGACGATGCGATCTTGGCGTCGTTTGTGCAGCAGTATGGCTCGGCGGTTTATGTGGAGCCGCCGAAACGTGGACTAAGTTTGGTGGCTTGGTTTTTGCCGAGCATTTATCTTGTGGTCGGCACGGTTGTGGTGATTTTTGTGATTTCGCGGTGGCGTTCGCGGGTGCATCACGGTCTGACGCCGGCAGCTGTCGGTGGCGCGTCCCCTGCGGGGCATTCGGGGATTTCGGCGGCGGAGTTGGAGCGGGCGCGACAGCGCGTTGCGCGAGAGACTGAGGATTGAGCTTGGGATTGGCTTCCATTGCGACTTTGTTGTTTGTGCTGACGTCGTCGGACGGCGCGGTGCTCGGCGCTTGCCTCGCGCTCGCGATGGCGACGGTTTTATTTATTTTCTACATTCAGCCGGATGCGTCGGATCTGGCGCCGCATCGGACGAAGCTCGATCAGTTGATGGAGCAGCGCGACACGATTTACGACAATCTGCGCGATCTGCGGTTTGAGTTTCGCTCGGGCAAATATTCTGAAGGTGACTACGAAGCGATGAAGGTTGGTCTCGAGAATGACGCGGCGATGGTGATCGCGGAAATTGACCGAGTGACCGAGGCGCAGGTGCGCCGGCCTCGCGGTCCGCGCCCGGCGGATGCGGAGCGTGGCGCTTGAGGAGTTGGCGAACGCGGTTCGCGGTGCGTCTCGCGTGGCTGGTTGCCGCGTGTGTGGTTGCGGCTGGCGTTGTGCAAGCGGGAACTCTGCACGGCACTGTTAAGAACGGAACGACGAGCAAACCCGCTGCGGACACCGAAGTGATTCTGATTCAGCTTCAGGGCGGCATGCAGCCCGTTGCGAATGCGAAGACCGACGCGCAAGGGCAATTCACGTTTGACAATCCGACGCTTGGAACTGCGCCAATGCTGGTGCGAGCGGTATTTCACGGAGTGAATTTTCATCAGCCGGTGCCCCCGGGCACAAGCAAGGTCGAGATCGAAGTTTTCGATCCCACGCAAGATGCAAAGACGATTTCGGTGCCGACGCACATCGTGATTTTTCAGCCGAATGGGCCGAAGCTCATCGTCGGCGAAGAATATTCGGTGACGAACAACGCGAATCCGAAGCAGGCGTATTTTCGCGCGGACGGCAATTTTGAGTTTGCGCTACCGGAAGGAGCGCAGTTGCAGCAAGCCGCGGCTTGGGGGCCGTCGGGAATGCCGGTGGTGCAAGCGACGATCGACAAGACGAAGAATCGGTATGCGATCGCGTTTGCGTTCCGTCCCGGCGAAAGCGGCGTGCGATATTCGTATGAGCTGCCGTATGCGGGGAACACGGCGTCGATCAAATTTCCAACGGTCTATCCCGATGCGAAGCTCTTGATGCTTGGCGCGCCGACGTTGCAGATCGGCGGCGATGGGCTTCAGCCGAACGGGCAAGAGCAGGGGATGAATATTTTCGGACGCGGGCCGCTCGCGAAGGGCAGCGTTTATAGCGTCAGTATTTCGGGTACGGCTCCTCCGCCGAATGCGCGAGGCGGTGGTGGCGATGCGGATGGCGGCGGGCAAAGCAGGATCAGGGCGCGGCGGCGCAGGGCCAAGTTTCGGTGACTCAGATTCCGGGGCGGCTCGATGTGTTGAAGTGGCCGCTGGTCGTTGGTTTCCTTGGCTTATTCGCGATGGGCGCGATATTTCTGACGCGCAAGCCGGTCGCGGTCGTCGCCGGCGTTGGTGGTGTGGAGATTCCGGTTACGGCGCAGGCTCCGGCACGAGTCGGGACGAAGAAGGTTGCGTCTTCAACTGGCGCGAGCGGCGCGGCGAGCGGGATTGCAGCGGCTTCGCCGACGATTGACGATGTTGATGCGGCGGTTGGATCGAGCCTGGATTCCCTGAAGGATCAGATTTTTCGGCTTGAGCTGCGACGGCAAGCCGGGACGATTTCGGAAGAAGAGTACGCGCAGGAGCGAGCCCGCGCGGAAAAGGTGCTCCGCGATCTCGTGCGGGGCTGAGCGGTGACGGAATTTGCGTGGCGCGTGAGGGTGCGTTGACGCCGCGGGTGGTTTCCCCAGCTGGAATTCGCTTTGAAAAAGTAGAGAAGCGGTATGGCGGTTTGTACGCGCTGCGACGGGTGTCGCTGTCGGTTGCGGCGGGCGAGTGCGTGGTGCTGGCCGGGCGCAACGGATCGGGGAAGACGACGCTGTTGCGCGTCGCGGCTGGGCTTGTGAAGCCATCGGCTGGCACGGTGAGTTATTCGGGCGAGTCTGGCGGTTCGGCCGACGAGAGAGCTTCGGATCGCGTGAGGCCGGGATTTGTTGCGCACGCGACGATGGTTTACGACGAACTGACGGCCGAAGAAAATTTGTTATTGTTCGCGCGGCTGCAAGGAGTTGCGCGGCCGAAAGAGCGAGTTGCGGCGTTGCTCGACGAAGTTGCGCTGACAGAGCGCCGCAAATCGCTGGTGCGGACATTTTCGCGCGGAATGCGGCAGCGTGTTGGGATTGCGAGAGCGTTGCTGACCGAGCCGTCGGTGTTGCTACTGGATGAGCCGGCGACGGGGCTCGATTCGCAAGGAATCGCGTGGCTCGCGCAGACACTGCGCGGAATGCGCGACGCGGGATGCACGCTGCTGATGAGCTTGCACGGCGAGTCGGAGATTTCGGCGTTGGCAACGCGCGGGGTTCGGCTCGACGCCGGCACTGTCGTCGGCGATACGAACGCTGGGGCCGATATGAGTTCGGTGCTGGCCGGAGCTGGCGAATGAGCCTGCTCTCCAACACCGGCGTGTTGCTCGGCAAGGAGCTGAGGACTGAGTTCCGGTCGCGCGAGCTGTTAACCACGACGGTCATTTTTGTCGTCATCGTGCTAGTGCTGTTCAGCTTTACGTTCGATCCGCTGTCGGACGAGGCGCGGC
Organism: uncultured Acidobacteriota bacterium; assembly: GCA_963785605.1. Classification (GTDB taxonomy): domain Bacteria; phylum Acidobacteriota; class Terriglobia; order Acidiferrales; family UBA7541; genus Acidiferrum. The sequence goes on from CAWAWE010000006.1 coordinate 297,386, forward strand.
GATTTGGGTCGGGATTGTTGTGGCTGGCGTTTTTGTTTGCGGCGTCGTTGATGCTGCAGCCGTGTTTTTTGCGCGAGCAGACGAACGACACGCTGAGTGCGTTGCGGCTGGCTGTGTCGGATCCGTTCGCGATTTTTCTGGCGAAGCTGGCGGCGAACACGTTGTTTCTGATGGTAACGGAGCTGTTGCTGCTGCCGGTGTTTGCGGTGATGTACAGCGTGTCGGTCGTCGGCGTATTGCATTGGCTGGTGCTTGTGTTTTTTCTCGGCAGCCTCGGCGTTTCGATCGCGGGCACGGCGCTGTCGTCGATTTCGGCGCAGGCGCGCATGCGTGAGTTGCTGTTGCCGTTGCTGCTGCTGCCGATGCTTACGCCAATTCTTATTGCGAGCACAGAAGTGACGGCGGCGCTGCTGGATCGTTCGCCGTACGTGTTGTGGAAGGGCATAGGATTTCTGGTGGCGTTCGACATCGTGTTTTTGACCGCGTTGTGGCTTTTCGGCGAATATCTTTTGGAGGAGTGAAGCCTCATGTGGAAACGGGCCATTTTTGCCGCGATTGTCGTGTCGCTGATGGGCGCGGCTGCGTACGCTTCCTTTTTCATCGCGCCGACCGAGCGCACGATGGGGACGCTGCAGCGCATCTTTTATTTTCACGCCGCCGCGGCATGGGCTGGCATGACGGCATTTTCGATCTCGTTTCTCGCGAATCTTCTCTATGTGTGGCGGCGGCAGCCGAGGTGGGATTCGCTCGGCGTTTCGTCGGCCGAGGTGGGGCTCGCGTTCATCACGACGGTGTTGATTACGGGGCCGATCTGGGCCAAGCCGGCATGGGGGATTTACTGGACGTGGGATGCGCGGCTGACTTCGACGTTCGTGCTGTGGCTGCTCTACATTTGCTACTTGTTGCTGCGAACGCTGATCGAGGAGCCGGACCGGCGTGCATTGCTGAGCGCGTTGTTCGGGATTTTTGCATTTCTGGATGTGCCGCTCGTGTTCGGGTCGATTCGATGGTGGCGCACGCAGCACCCGGCGCCGGTAATCATGGGCGATGGAAGCTCGGGACTCGATCCGACGATGAAGGCGACGTTTTTCTTCAGCGTGCTGGCGATGCATGTGTTGATGGCGTTTCTGATCATCGAGCGCAATCGTTTGGAGAAGCTGCGATTCGAGGTCGATGTGATCCGGCACGAACTGGAGGTTGCGTGAAGAACCTTGGCAGCGTGTTTGCGGCGTATGTCATCGGATGGGCGATATTTTTCGTATTTTATGTGACGGTGGCGCGGCGCACCTCGCAACTGAAGGAAGAATTGGACCGGCTGCGCGATTCGGTGAAGAGAGGGAAGTAGATTTGGCAGGTAAAAAACGCATCGGAATCGTGCTGTTTCAGCTCGGCGGGCCGGACTCGTTGCAGTCGGTCGAGCCGTTTCTCCTGAATTTGTTTCTCGACCCGGACATTATCCCGATGGGGCCGCTGGGGTTTTTGCGGCGGCCGATGGCGAAGTTGATTTCGTCGCGGCGGTCGATTCCAGTTGCGGCGAAATATGCGGAGATCGGGCGGCGTTCGCCGATTGGATTGCTGACGGAGCGGCAGCGGCGGGCGCTGGAGAAGGCGCTTTCGCAGTATGTCGATCCTGTCGCGGTGACGGCGATGCGTTATTGGCATCCGCTGACATCGGAGGCGATCGATGCGCTGAAGCGAGCGGGATCGCTGGATGAGATTGTGTTGCTGCCGCTGTATCCGCATTTTTCGTATGCCACGACACTGAGCAGCTTGAAGGAATGGAACCGCGTTTACGGCAGCGCAGACGCGGGACCGAAGGTTGTGACGATTTCACAGTTTTACAATCATCCGCTTTACATTGAAGCGCTGGTGCAGCGGATCGGGTCGATGTTGCGGCAATTCCCGGATAGTTCGCGGATTCATCTCGTGTTTAGCGCGCATGGCCTGCCGATGAGTTTGGTGGAAAAGGGCGATCCGTATCCGAAGCAGATCGAAGAGACGGTGCGGCTGGTATGCGAATCGGGTGAAAAAAAGTATCAGGGTTGGCCCAAAACGCATCTGTTGTGTTATCAGAGCCGCGTTGGCCCGGCGAAATGGCTGCAACCGCCACTGACGGGCACGATCGAGCGATTGGGACATGAAGGCGTGAAAGAGATGCTCGTCGTGCCGATTTCGTTTGTGACCGAGCACATTGAGACGCTGCACGAGATTAATATCGAGGCACGCGCGGATGCGAAGAAAGTTGGCATCGAGTTATTTCGGATGATGCCGGCGGTGGGCGATTCGCCGATTTTCATCGAGGCGCTGAAGGATCTGGTTTTGCAGGCGGTTGGAGTGGAAGCGCCGCCGAAGAATTTCATGCCGTTGGCGGCGCAGGCGCCGAATTTGTTTGTGAATTGATGGTCTGGGCTTCAACGCCCCCGCCGGGTTTTGTGTAAGTGTTCATTCCAGTGGATTTGATGTCGTTTGTTTTGATACACATTTGGAAGTGGTGAATTTAAATGATTTACGCCCGGGCAAGCTGGGACGCAGCAGTGCCGCGCCCGTGCATAATTTTTGAAGGATTTGGCGGCGTGGAATTGCGCGACATATTCGATTTGAACGGAGCGATTTCGAGTTGGCGTGCGGATTCTGCGCCGGAGTTGGGCTGAGGTATAATTCCGGCGTGAGTTTCGACTTATGACATCCAAGTACAATCCGTTGGTTCATCGATTCGCAAATTTTATTGTGGCGTGGACGGTTTTGTTGTTCGTCGCGGGCGCGATGGTCACATCGAACGACGCCGCGCTGTCTGTGCCGGACTGGCCGAAGTCGTTCGGGACGTGGTTCCCGACGCTGAGCATGCTGGAAGGCGGCGCGTTTTTTGAGCATTCGCATCGCGTGATCGCGGGCATTTTGGGCGTGCTGGTGGTGATCGAAACAATCCTGATCTGGATGAAGGACGAGCGGCGCTGGCTGCGTTGGTTCAGCGTCGTGGCGATCGGTGGCATCGTCGTTCAGGCGGTGCTGGGCGGCGAAGTGGTCCGCCAGTTGCTTCATTATTGGCTGCCGGTGTTGCACGCGTGCTTCGGGCAGATCATGTTCGGCGCGCTGCTGGGGATTGCGGTGTTCACGAGCAAGTGGTGGATGACGGAGCGGCCGCAGTTGAGCGATAGCGGGTCGCCGTCGATCCACGCGGTGACGATTGCGAATGCCGAAGTGATCTTTTTGCAGGTGGTGCTGGGCGCAGGATTCCGGCATCAGGAAATTCCAATTTGGCCCCATATGGTGGGGGCGCTTGCCGTTTTGGGAGTGGTGATTTGGACGGCGGTGACGATGCGGAAGCGGTTCGGCAATTCGCCGGAGATGTCGAAGGCGCGGATGCTGCTGCACGCGATCTTCGGTATTCAGTTTCTGCTCGGATTTGGCGCTTATTGGTCGCGGCTGGCGACTGTTGGCGCTGCGCGGCCGATGCCGGTGATGATCTGGCTGACGGTGGTACACACGGTCGTAGGAGCGATCTTGTTCGCGTTCTCGATTTTGATTGTGTTGATGGTGTACCGACTGGTGCCGCGGCGCGGGACTGTGGCGGCGCATGAGCCGCGGCAGGTTGCGGTTTAGTGAGCACGGCGCGCACGACCGAGATGACGTTGTCGTCGCGATCGCGCGCGGGCGCGTATGTTGCGTTGACCAAGCCGGATGTTTCCTTCCTTGTTTTGATTACCACTGCCGCGGGCTATTACATGGGCGCGCGCGGGCCGGTGAATTGGCTGCACATGCTGCAGACGGTGTTTGCCACGATGTTGATCGCGGCGGGCACGGCGGCGCTGAATCATTACATCGAGCGCGAATCCGATCGATACATGCGGCGGACGGCGTCGCGGCCGCTGCCGAGCGGCGTGTTGCAGCCCGTACAGGCGCTTGTGTTTGGCATCGTGCTTAGCGTGGCTGGTGCGCTTGCGCTGTATGTTGTTGCGGGATGGCTTGCGGCGGCGCTTGGCGTGGCGACGTGCGTCGGATATTTGTTTGCCTACACGCCGTTGAAGAAGAGAACGGTCTGGGCCACGTTCATCGGGGCGTTTCCAGGCGCGATTCCGCCGATGATCGGATGGGTAGCGGCGACGGGTTCGCTCGATGGCGGCGCGTGGCTGTTGTTCGCGATTTTGTTCCTGTGGCAATTTCCGCACTTTCACGCGATCGCGTGGATGTATCGCGAGGACTATGCGCGCGCGGGGATTCAGATGCTTCCCGTGGTCGATCCGGAAGGGAAGCGGACGTTCCGGCAAATTATTTGGACGGCGGTCGGGTTGATCGGCGTGAGTTTGCTGCCGTCGGTCGTTGGATTGGCCGGGATGATGTATTTCTTTGGCGCGCTGGTGGTGAGCCTCGGGTTGCTCCAGGTTTGCGTTTGGGCGGCGTCGCAAAGGACGAATGTGCGGGCGAAGTGGTTGATGCATGCGACGGTGATGCATATTCCGGTGCTACTGGGATTGATGGTTTACGACAAGATTCCGCGGTGAAGTGCTCGAACCGGGCGGCGAAAATCCAGAAACTACGGATCGAGGTTGAAGTTGACGCCCGGGCAAGCTTGGGCGCACCCTTCGAGGCTCAGGGTAAAGCAGTGCTGCGCCCCTACATGACCGGTTGGAGGCGAATTCCGTCGCGGTTTTACGATTACATGAAGTGAGGTCTGATGTTTTCGCATGCGGCTCTGAATGCGACTTTAAATGGCACAAGCGCGGTATTGCTCGCATGCGGCTATGCGGCGATTCGGGCGCGGAAGATTGCCGTGCACAAAGCGTTCATGATCGCGGCGTTCTTGACGTCCACCGCGTTTTTGATCTCCTACCTGCTATACCACTATCGTGTCGGACACGTCGCGTTTCAGGGGCAAGGCTGGATTCGACCGGTCTATTTCACGCTTCTGCTGACGCACACGGTGTTGGCAATCGTGATCGTGCCGATGATTATCGTCACGCTCCGGCGCGCCTGGCTCGAGAGGTTCGACAAGCATCGCTTGATCGCGCGATGGACGCTGCCACTCTGGATGTACGTGAGCGTTACCGGCGTGATCGTATATTTGATGGTGTATCAGTGGTATCAGCTGAAGTAGTCCATGCAGGCTCTCACGATGCAGCGTAGATTCATTCCTCGCGCTGGTGGGTTTGCTGAGCCCAATCGGATTGGCGCTCCAATCGCCCGTCAATGCCGCCGGCGGTGGTTGGATCTCAGGAGCATCCAACCGCAAGTCAGCGAGGGCTGATGATTTTGCTCTCACCGCACAAAATGTTTCGGCTTATAAGGTGAACGGACGCGTTTTTGTGGACGGAGTGAAGTACACAACGCTTAATGCCGCGCTCGCGGACTCCGCTTGCACCAACGGATGCATCATCGATATGTCGGGAAACGCTTCCGGGACCGCCCTGGCGCTGGATAGCGTTGACTGGGGTTCCAGGCCCATAACCCTTCTCCTTGGCCCCTATACTTACACGACTTCCCACATCGTTCTTCATTCGGACTCTCATATCATTGGCGCGGGTATGGGGCAGAGCGTCGTCAATAATTCCGCGACGATTATCCAATGCACTTCGACGACCGAGGACTGCATCACTCTCTCCCAGACCGACCAGCCCGTGCAGCACGTGCTTCTGGAAGGGTTCCGCGTTTACGCTGCGAGGGGAAACGTCGCGAAGGGCTTCTACGCTTCCGCACCCGCGAACCTTGGCCTGTGGTATTCGACTTTCCGCAACGTCTGTGTCGGCGCATGCGGCCCGGGGCTGGAGAGTTTTCATGGCGGGAATCTGGTCTTCGAGGCCATCAAAAATGGGGGCGTGAATCAATTCCTCGACTTCTACAACGTCCAAGCTTTTCGAGGTTCCGCGACCGGCCATGATCTTGATCTTCGAGGCAACAACGCGCAGTTTTTATTCAACCAATGCGAATTTGACGGCCCAGCCGGATTCGGCGACGGCAAGAAGTCGGCGTTGGACGACGACGGCGGCGTGAACATCTGGATTGGGGATTACGTGTCCGGGCCTGAGCCTCATGCCCAACACCATCAAGTTCGTACTGCTCACGTGCCAGCGCACCGACACGTGTGCTTCCCTCAATGGCTCGTGGGACATCGATTTCGATCTCGTGCACATGGAGACGACGAACACTGGTTTTCTGTGGAATCAGGGCGCGACGAATGGGAATGTCAACACGACGATCGAGAAGTCGTACATCGCAACATCCGGCAACAACGGTGGGTCTGGCGCGATTTTCGCCAACCACGAGCCGCTTGGGAGGTATTCGATCACGCTTCTTGGCGAACTACATCGAATCCACTCCCGACGCCGTCTTCACGGGGAACAACGTGAATCTCAATGGATCTGTTCAACTACGGTTTCGGTGGGAACGCAAACAAGAACATCGCCTCGTTGAACCGCATCGCGTCTTCGGTTCAGGTGTCTTCGATCCAATCCAACATCGGCGGTCCGCTCACTTCGAGCGGTATAGCGCTGTCGAATTCACCTTCGTGGGGCAAAGGGGCGACGATTGGCAACGTCACTGCCGCATCGACCGGGCAGACAGCGGAATGGACGATCAACGTTGGCTCGGGTAAGCCAGAGGCGAATCCATCGCTCACGGTGACTTTCCCGGTCGCGTTTAACACCAACGTCAGCTGCCATCTTGCGCAGGTCGGTGGGTCGCAATCGCTTCTGTTGTGGGATCAGACGAACGCACTTGCCACATCCTCGACGTTCACGGTCGGTGGCACTCCGGCCGCTTCTGCGACGATTCGCGTGTACATGCAATGTGGACCGTAGACGGACGCACGCACGGTCACCTACCGGCAGCTGCCGCAACAAAGCAGAGAGCAGACAACACGATTGGCTATTTAACGCGCGGGAATTGGTGAGAGTGCGCCGATGACGGCGTCGGTGAATTCGTTGGTGCCGGATTTGCCGCCGACGTCGCGGGTGGTGTGTTTGGCTTCGGTGTAGACCTTGTCGAGGGCTTGCTCGATGCGGAGCGCGGCGCTGCGTTCGCCGAGATGCTTGAGCATCATGACGGAGCTGAGGAGCAGGGCAGTCGGATTCGCCAAGCCTTTGCCGGCGATGTCGGGTGCGGTGCCGTGGACGGCCTCGAACATCGCGCAGTCGTCGCCAATGTTGCCGCTGGGGACGACGCCTAATCCTCCGACTAGGCCAGCAGCTAAATCACTCATCACATCGCCGTAGAGATTGGGGAGCAGCAGGACGTCGAACTGGCTCGGGTCGAGCACGATCTGCATGCAGGCGTTGTCTACGATGAATTCTTTGTATTCGATTTCGGGAAAACTTGGAGCGACGGCGCGGATCGATTTCAGGAATAAGCCATCCGACAGCTTCATGATGTTGGCTTTGTGGATGGCGTGAATTTTCTTGCGGCCGTTTTTCATCGAGTAGTTGAACGCGAATTTCGCGATACGCGTCGAAGCTTTCTCGGTGATGATCTTGAGGCTCTCGACCACGCCGGGGACGACTTCGTGCTCCAGGCCGGAGTAGAGATCTTCCGTATTTTCGCGCACGATCACGACATCGACGCCATCGAAGCGCGACTTCACGCCGGGCAGATTCCTCACGGGGCGCAGGTTGGCGTAAAGATCGAGCGTCTTGCGCAGCGCGACGTTGACGCTGGGAGCGCCGCCGGCGACGGCGGTGCCCATGGGACCCTTGAGCGCGACTTTATTGCGGCGAACGGACTCGAGAGCGCCTTTGTTTAACAGGGCAGCGGGATCGGTGACCCTGTCTTGCGCGCCGCCTGAGGTGTCGGCACGGGCTTCGATTTCTTCCCAATCAATGTGGACGCCAGCTGCTTCGAGAATGCGCTGGACGGCGGCCGAAACCTCTGGGCCGATGCCTTCACCGGGGATCAACGTGACCTTATGTCTCATATCTGCATCGTATTGTAAGCGATGGGCTTTGGCTTGTCGAAAACAGCTGTTTGGTGTGTTGTCAGGAAAGAAAGCAACCGCAAACGGCTTGGGATGCAGTCGCTTTTGAGTTTTGCTATACTAGGGTTGCAGTCCGGTGCGATCGGGCACCGGGGATATCGGAGTCGAGAGGGAACAATGATCAATTTGACGCCTGTAGCCAGCACCAAGGTTAAGGAAATCATGCAGATGCAGAATCCTGTGCCCGTTGCGTTGCGCGTGGCGGTGGTGGGCGGCGGATGTTCCGGCTTTCAGTATCACATGGCGTTTGAGAACCAGACGAACGACACGGACGAAGTGGTCGATTTCAACGGGCTCAAAGTGGCCGTGGACCAGATGAGCTCGATGTACTTGGAAGGCGTCGAGATCGACTATATCGAGACGGTCGAGGGCGCTGGGTTCAAGTTCAACAACCCCAATGTGAAGAGCACTTGCGGGTGCGGTAGCTCGTTCAGCGTTTAAGATTCGAGCTGGATCGATTTTGAAAAGCTCCTGGGCGAAGGCTCGGGAGCTTTTTTTTGGGTCGAGACCCCGGCCAAACTCCGCCGCAAGTTCGCGCCAGTGTTGGAGCCGGGCGGAGCAAGCCCCGCCCCTACAACCGCAGGAACGAAGAAACCGGGGCGGCGTCAGGGGTTTGCAATCTGTGGGTTACGACCGTATTCTGAAGTGCCAGCATGAAAATCGCTCTCGCGCAGTTCAATCCCACCATTGGTGATTTTGCCGGAAATTCCGCCCGCATTGTGGCGCTGGGTGCTCAGGCGAAAGAACGCGGCGCGCAGTTGGCTGTGTTTTCGGAGCTTTGCCTTTGCGGGTACCCGCCGCAGGACTTGCTGGAGCGGCCGTCCTTTATCGAACGAAACCTCAAAGAACTGAAAGAGCTGGCGAAGAAGGTGCCGCTGCCGTCGATCGTCGGCTTTGCGGGCAAAGTTGAAAAGAGCAAGCGATCGAAGGCGATCGCGAACAAAGCGGCGCTGCTGAACGGCGGCAAGATTGTGTTTGAGCAGAGCAAGATGCTGCTGCCGACGTACGATGTGTTCGACGAGTCGCGCTATTTCACGGCTGCGGAGAAACAGGCGACGTTTGAATTCGGTGGCGATCAGCTGGGGATCACCGTTTGCGAAGATGTGTGGGCGGACAAGACGTTTTGGCCGGAGTCGAGGTACGACCGCGACCCTGTGACGGAATTGTTTGAGCAGGGGACTACGCTGTTTGTGAATATCTCGGCTTCGCCTTACACGATCGACAAGCGGGCGCTGCGGTTCGACATTTTGAAGTCGATCGCGATGCACCATAAAAAGGCTGTGATTTACGTTAACCAGGTCGGCGGCAATGACAGCTTGGTCTTCGACGGCGCGAGCATGGCGGTAACGGCGGCCGGCAAGATGGCGGCGCAGGCGCTGGCGTTTGAGGAAGATTTGGTGCTGTTTGAAACGACGACCAGCGAAGGCGATATTCATCCGCAGCCGAGCGAAGAGATCGAGTATGCGTATCGGGCGCTGGTTACGGGTACGCGCGATTACGTTACCAAATGCGGATTCAAGAAAGTTTTGGTTGGGCTGAGCGGCGGCATTGATTCGGCTGTGGTGGCGGCGATTGCTGTCAGCGGACTCGGCGCGGAGAACGTGCAGGGCGTGTCGATGCCCGGGCCGTATTCGTCGGAAGGCAGCAAGAGCGATGCGTGCGCGCTGGCGAAGAATCTTGGCATTGAGCTGATTACGTTGCCTATCGCGAGTGTTTTCGATTCGTATCGCAAGGCGCTTGAGCCGGCGTTTCATGGAATGGCGGAAGGCGTCGCGGAAGAAAATATTCAGGCGCGCATTCGCGGCAATTATTTGATGGCGCTGTCGAATAAATTTGGATCGATGTTGCTCAGTACCGGCAACAAATCGGAATTGGCGGTAGGGTATTGCACGTTGTATGGAGACATGGCTGGCGGACTGGCGGTGATTTCCGATGTGCCGAAGCTGATGGTGTATGAGCTGGCGAAATGGGTGAATCGCGAGAGGGAACTCATCCCTCAGGCGACCATCGACAAGCCGCCGTCAGCGGAGCTGCGGCCCGATCAGAAGGACGAAGACAGCCTGCCGCCGTATGACGTGCTGGACCGAATTCTGAAGCTCTATATCGAGGATCTGAAGAGTCCGCAGGAGATCGCGGATCGCTATGATTTCGACCTCAAGTTGGTGAAAGATATAGCGCTGCTGGTGGATCGCAATGAATACAAGCGCAAGCAGGCGGCGCCGGGATTGAAGATTACGTCGCGCGCGTTTGGATTTGGGCGGCCGTTTCCGATTGCGCAGCGGTACATTCCTTAATCATTGGTTCATAGTTTTTTGGGCCTAGTTATTTCGGGCTGCGAAGTTTTTTCCAAGGAATTTTCCAAGGAAGAGGAATTCGTGAATACGTCACCGAGATTTTTGACGCTGACTGCGACAGCGATTCTTGGATTGTTTGGATTGACGGCAGTCTCGGCGTCGAGCGTTTGGGCGCAGGGAACTCAGGCTTCTCAAAATGCTGGGAGCGCCGGGTCTGCATCGGCAGCGGGCGCTAAGGCCACCCCGTCGGCTGCGGCCCAGTCGCCGCTCCAGAAGACGATCGAGGCCTACGTGCGGAACCTGTATGCCTTTGGTCCGGACGTCGAAGTGACGGTGACTGACCCTAAGGATGCCGGGATGGCCGGGCTGCTCGAGACGACAGTCTCGGTCAAAGTCGCCGGCAATAATGAAGACGCCAAATTTTTCGTCAGCAAAGACGGCAAGTATCTGGTGCGCGGCGAGGTGTCGGACCTGTCGAAGGATCCGCTGGCGGCGAACCGGGCGCTGATGGAATTGAAGGATGCACCGTCGATGGGCGATGCGAAGTCGGCTGTGACCTTGGTGGAGTTCTCGGACTTTGAGTGTCCGGTCTGCCGCAGCCTGCACGACATCATGCGCGGCATTGCGCAGAAATATCCGCAGGTACGGATCGTCTTTAAGGATTACCCGATCGAGGTCTTACATCCTTGGGCGCGGACGGCGGCGATCGCCGGGCGATGCGCCTATACCCAGGACCCGGCGGCGTTCTGGAAAATGTACGACCTGATCTACGACAACCAGGACATCATCTCGGCGTCGAACGCCTGGATGAAGATGACCGAGTATGCGGGTCAAGTTGGGCTGAATGCCGATACGTTCCGCGGTTGCATGGCGGGTCCTGAAGCCGGCGCGGCGGTTGATGCGAGTCGCGCGAACGGACAAAAGTTGGATGTGAATTCGACGCCGACAATTTTTGTGAACGGGCGAAAAATGGTTGGCGCGGATGCGCATTTGATTGAGCAATACATTCAGTACGAACTTGGGAAGGCGAAGCAGAAGTAGGGTGCGGCCGAGGCTGTGGGGTGGTTAGGGTAGCCCTCGAAAGGCCTTGGTATGGGCACTAATCCAGCCCGATTCGTAAGTTAACATAATATAACTTATAGGAAGCAGTGTCAAGCGGAATCTGCTGGGGTTATGCAGATTGCTGCGGATTTGTGTGGTTGAGTGGTGGCTTGCCGGTGCCTCCCATTGGCGTTGGTAAGGCGTTATGGGGTGGTGGGTTAGGGGTTGTGTTGTGGTTGATTGGCTGGCGCGGGGGGTGCGCCAGCCAATCGCCGCGGCTCGAATCGTTGTCATCGACGCGCTCCTTGATCTTGTTCGCTGAATTTTTTCGCGCCATCCACCGAGTCTGTCGAAAATTATTTCTGACGGCGCGAGCGTGTTGATTCGCAAATTTTCTGTGTGGCTCCGACCAAGCGGTGCTTGAACTCATTCGGACCGTCGTCAGGCTTATGCCAAAGCGTCAGCGGGGAAGTCGTACTTCCCTTTTTGCCCTGTCTACTCGGGACTTCGGATCCTTCATAATTACAGAGCGGTTACCTTGTGGCGCGGGCGGCCAGGGCGCCGGCGGCGGCGCCGATGAGGAGCCACTTGGCGGCGCGGGCGAAGCGCTGGAGGGTGGTGCCTCCTTTGGCGGCGCGGACGGCTGCGTCGCGTTCCTTGGTTAGGGTGGCGGTTTTGGATTTTTCGTCGGCCAGGTCGGACTGGGCGGTGGTTAGTTTGGACTGGCAGGCTTTGCAGTCCAGGGCGAAGTCGTAGAGGGGTTTTAGGTCGGCTGACGGGATGATTGCGGCTTGTGGCTCGGGGGCGGTCGGTTTTTTCGATTGCGCGGCGGCGGCTTTGGGTGAATCGGGTGTTGAGTTTGACTGAGCGGGAATGGCCGTCGGGCCGAGATTGGCTGAGTCTTGCGGAGGCGCCAGGGTAATTGGCTGGGGTAACGGGATTTGTTGCGGCAGAGCTTTTAAGATTTGTTCGGGCGTTTGGACTTGGCGTTTTTGTGTGGCTAGGTTGGCCAAAGTGTGGAGGAGGTCGGTGTCGCGCGATTGCTGGCGGTCGGTGGCTTGGGTTAGGGATTGTTGGGCGACGGCGAGTTGGGCGGTGAGTTTGGCGCGGTCTTCGCGTTCGGCGCGCCAGGCTAGGAATAGAGATGTGGCTAGGATTGCGGAGATGGTGAGTTCGGCGAGGCGGAGGATGAGTTTCCAGGACACGGTTTATCAGTGACCTCCATGGGCGATGGGAACCGCTATCACGGAACAATCTTGGTGATTTGAGGCGTGTTGCTTGTGCGGCTAGGTTTCGTACTTCGACGGATCGATCGAGCTTGTGTTGGGGAAAAACCGCACCCTCCTGAAAAGCTGGAGGGTGCGGCACCCCTTCTGGGGCCTGGGCGAACGGTTAGGGCTGATAGCGTTGTTCACTGACGGGACGTCCTGCGACAAAACCGCGACGAACGACAATCCGAAGCCCTGATAAAAATTCGTGACGAACTGATACCGCGGCATGTCTTCGAGCTGGCGATCGTCGCTGGAGCGATTCTCGTACGGTAGATGCCAGTTCATGTCGTTCGGATTCCACCAGGCGTACTGCAGGCCCTGCCAGAAAAGCCGCGCCTGGCGGATGCGGCGAATCTCGTTGCGCCGCGCGACGATACCTTCTTCGCGATATTGGCGCACGAGCTCGCGCAGCGCATGAACAACTTTCGGATTTGCATCTTCAAGCCGCTCATTATTCGGCCCGAGATCGATCGGCGCAGCAGCCTCAGCGTTACCTTGCTGATCAAACAAGTCGTCGAAATCGGAATCGGTAGCGCCGGCATCCTTGCCGGCGTTTTTGTGCCGCGTCGGCTCCAACGTAACCCGCCGGCAAAGCAGCCGGAGTTGCTGAAGACGGCGAATAGTTCCCATCCGCCGGCACAATCTCGCCCGGCATCCCAGTCCAACTCTCAGCTGTGGAGTACGGTTCCATTCGCCCTCTCATCCACGGAAACACTTGTGTTGCGTGTCGCTTCGTTCTCGCGCCAAGCCTGAATCTGGTGCCACGAACGCTTGCGAGCGCGCGTGATTTCACGCGGCTGCGATGACGTCGCCGGGTAATCGACCGGCGGAAACCCCGCCGTGCCAAGCAGCGAATTCGTCAGCGCCCGATTCTCCGCCCGCAGCCGCTCCACTTCCCCTTCGAGCAGCCCGACGTACCGGGTATCAGCAATCTCTGAATGAAATCTTTCACAATTCCTCACAACTCTCGATCAACTCTAGCTCACCAATGGCGGCGGCCGGGGAATTTTTGCGGGCGGAACTGGCGGCGCGCTTCGGCTTCCAATCGTTGATAGTGAATCGCTTGCGACGTCGGATCCGTCGCGCTGACGTGACGCACGATTTGTTCGGCGAGCGGCATGCCGGTGACGAAGCGCGGTCCGCTTTGTGAGGGCGGGGCTTGCCCCGCCCATGGGCGCCGCGCCACCGAGGCCGCTCGGATCGTCGCTGCGAACGAATTCGCCGCGTGATCCGTAGCTGCCCGAGCGCGCGAGTTGCGCCGTAATGCCGGCGAATCTTCCGCCGGAAACCAATCCATACCGCGCGGCGTCGGCCGCGTCGTCGCCGTCCACTTTGCGAATGTCTTCCACGCGATCGTCGTCGCGCACGAGCAGCGGCAAGCCGTCGATCAGCTTCGCGCAATTGTCGGTGATCACCCACGCATCGGACTCGAGCAGCTGATACATCAGCTGCCAGCCGCCGATGCGATCGTCGTCGGCCGCGGTCGGCCGCGGCAAGCCGTTCACGGTCAGCACTTCGCCGAGTTGCTCGGCGATCGACGATTCCGAAGTGCGATGCGCAAACGCGTCAGGCGAAAGAAAAACTTCGCTGATGCGTTCGCGGCCGCTGCGTTCGGCAATCGCTTGCCCCAACATGCGCGGCGAGAGGCCGGACTGCACGAACTCGCGATACGTGACGATGCGCGGCGATTGATGACTCGCATCTGGCGCGTGGCCCGAACGACCGCCGGGCTCATTCGCCGGCACGGCGCAGTGCCAATACACGGCGCTGTCGTGCTTAAAGCCCCAGTCGATCGAGATCCAGCGCGGCCACCACGGTTCGAGGCGAATGTCTTCGGGGCGCGAGGTGTGACGGCCGATCTCGAACACATCGAAGTATTGCCCGGCGAAAACGTTCCAGTCGCCGTCGAGAAAGGCGCGGCGCAAATGTTCGGGCAATGTTTCCAGAGTGCGGCGATACGCGGCGTCGTTGGCGTAAATCGGATTGTCGGTGATGCGCGCGCGAATGAAATCGTAGTCGTTCGCGTCGTACAGCTCGGGCCGATCGAATCCCGGCGGCGGCGTGTGATCGACCCACAACGCTTTCACCCAGGCATGGCCGATGTTGCCGGGGTTTGTGGCGCCGGCCATGTTCGCGCGGCTGCCGCGAATCGGGCAGCGATTGCGCGACGTCAGAAATTGCCACTGCTTCATCGTGAAATGCGTCAACTCATCGACGCCGATGAACAGAAACTCCGCGCCTTGATAGGCGTAGACATCGTTTTCATTGCGGCAATGTCCGAAGCGCGTCGTCGAGCCGTTCTTCCACGTGACGATGTGCTTCGACTCGTTGTACTTGCGATAGTGCGAGCGCGGCACGTCGCGGCGAAAATACGTGAGCAGCGAGGATTCGAGCTCGGGATAAGTGCGGCGCAGCAACAGCGAGTCGGAGCCCGGAACGTCGTGGGCCTGGCGGATCGCTTCCCACAACAAAGCTTTCGTTTTGCCGGGGCCGGCGGCGCCGCCGAAGAGGCGATATTTTGCCCGCGAATTGTGAAAGTCACATTGCCGCGGAAACGGCTGATACGCCTCACGCCACGACATCGAAGACTTTGTTGTTCGTAGGGGCATGCGTCTCCGCTTCGTTCTGACGTCGTACGTTCAGCAAACGCAAACGATTTACATTGCGCGAAGTTTTTTTCCAACGATGTACGCGACGCCGCCACCGATCAGCGCGGCGGCCGCGGGCCAGTGATGCAGGCTGAACACGACGCCGGCGACAGCGCTGGCTACGCCTGCGATTTCGACGATCGTGCCGATGCTTTCGAGATGCGCGTTCGAGGGCATGGAGATTCCTTTCGTTTCCATACGAAGCAAAGGTGAGGGCGGTGAAACGTTCGCCTGGGCTACAACGATGGATCTGGCGACTCGAAGATGAGGCGCGGCGGGATGTCGTCGTCGGTGGAGAAACTTGCGGTTTTGCCGTAGCGCAATTCGCGCAAGTAGGCGAGCTCGCGCTGGACGATTTTTTCGTCGGCCGAACGCAGCAGTTGCTCTTCGAGGGCTATGAGGTCCACGCGTTCGTGCACCGCTTCGACGAAGGTCGCTCCGTCGAGCGGAAGCGGCTCGGTTCCCGGAGGCGTGAGGCTAAAGGCGGATTCGGTTTTTTCTTCGCGCGACGCGCGAGAAGCCGCACTCCCGCCGCGACTGGCGTTACCGTTGGCGTTCGATGGTGCTCTGCTCGTGCTCAAGTCTGGTGTCCTGTTCACGGCGTGCGTTTCGTCCACCGCGCTCGATTCGTTCTCAATGGTCACGGTGCGGGAAGCGGCTCCGGGAGGGCGAAGCCACTTCCCTTCCGCTTCGGCCGATTCGGCGGGGTCGGCCTGAGCCAACTCAGCGTACGCATCGCGGTTCGCGCGCGCTCCGGCGGAGGTTGCGGAGCCCGCGGCAAAATCCGCGATGCTGTCGTCAGAGCCAGCCCGATGAAGATGTGCGGCGAGGCCGCTGGATTCGGCGGCGGTCGCGATTGCGACTGCGTCGGCGATTGCGACCGCTCCGACGGCTGCCGCGTGGCCGCTCATTCCGTTGTGGCCATTTGCGTGGCCGTTTGCGTGCCGTTGCTGCTGCTGGTGGAGTTCTTACGACGAGTCACTTCGTACGACCAATCATGCGGATGCGTGCTCACGCGAACGGGCGCGGTCTTGCTGCGCCTCTATGGCGCCGACCGCGAGAGAGTTTTGCGACGGTGCGGGCGATTGAAGTTGCAAATGTTGTTGCGGTTGCTGGTTCTGCTGCGACCGCGACTGCGGCCGCGGATAATTTCGGCGCGCCCAATTCAGCACGCGATCAGCGGGAACTTCGGCGAAGCTGCATACAGCGACAAGCGACGCTGCGTCTGGCTTGCTGTCTCCGCGCAAATAGCAACGCGCGCGAAGACATTCGTGCGAGCCGTCGCCGGCGGCGTTGTCGTCGTCGGCTTGCACGTCGCTCGCATCAGGCCCGCTCTCGGCATCGACATAAGCCTGCTCGAGAACGGCGCGCCACAGGCGGTGCTCCGCCGTCAACACCGGATCGTGAAGTGTCGAACGCATTCGCGGCCTCGCTTAGACCAGGAATTTGACTGTGAGACCGGAGCCGCCCGTCGAGGAAACCACCTTGGCGCGGATAAATTTTGCTTGGACGTTGCCGAGCGAACGGGCTTCGCCCGCAGGGGCAGCACTTGTGTCGATGGTCGCGTATTCGGCATCGACATCGCCATGGCCGCTTGCAAGACGATGCTTACTGCGCTCGGTGCTGTTCCGAAAATCGTCTGCCAGCGCACTGCGGTGCCGCCGTCGGCGATTCCCGTGTAGCTCGGCAGCGCGAACTGCGAGCCCGCCGTGTTGGCCGCCGGAAACGCTTCGTTGTTGAAGCTGAAGCCAACGTCGCCGGACGACAGGGCGTACGGAGGAGTGGAATTCTGATAGATCGGCATGTCGGCTCCTTATTGCGATTTGCGGATCGACTGAGGATGAGTCGTTGCTGAGTTGTTGTTGTTGCGTTGTTGTTGCGTTGCGAAGAACCAGACACACGGGCGCGAGCACACGGCCGCGCCGCTACAAATTCCCAATTTGGAACTGATCGATGTGCTGGATAAGCCGGTGAAAAATCGGGGCTAAAAACGAAAACGCCCCGACAGATTGTCGAGGCGCACTTTTCTACATGGGAAAGTGTATCACATCATAAAGTTTTGTCAAGAGCAATTTTCAATTTTTCTGCAGAATTCTTGACAAGCCTTTGTTTTCAAGAGCATAGTCGGCTCACCCCGGTATCCTACCCCCTGCCAAGGAGAGCCCTATGCCCTACTACTGCCATCATGTCTCGTATACCAAGGAAGCCTGGGCCCGTTTGATGGAGAACCCGCAGGATCGGCTCGAAGCCGTCCGCGCGCCCATCGAAAAGCTCGGCGGCCAGTTGCAGACGTCGTTCTTCGCCTTTGGCGATTTCGACGTGCTCGCCATTACCGAAATGCCCGACAACATCAGCGCCGCCGCCATCGCGATCGCCTTCGCCGCCGGCGGCGCGGTCGCCAGCATCAAGACCACGCCACTGCTCACCGCGTCGCAAGCCGTCGAAGCCCTGCGCAAAGCCAGCCTCTGCGGCTACAAATCCATCACCGACATCTCAAAAGCCGCCACCGCGCCGTAGATTGGCAAGGCGTCGCACTCCAAGCGTTAGTTGCCGTTCAGATAGGTCTCCAGCCAGGTGTAGCCGCTGGGTGCCAGCTTCTTGTACAGGTTCGAGTCGCTCGTGCTGAGCTTTTGCGACTGCTTCCACTGGTCGGGGATGCCGTCGTGTAGCGACTCGACGCACGGCGTCGCGCTTGTCGATCCCCGGCGCGGCAAACTGCCCGGTGAACATCGTGCCTGCGCCGACCGCCTGATACTGCGCGATGATGCGCGCGTCCTGTGAATCGCGAGACGCGACCCAGGTGCCATCGCATCCGAGCCGCCGCGAATTCCCTACCGTTGGCAACAGCACCGCGTCCAAATTTTCCGCTGGATCGGCAACGATCGGATAAGCCTCCGCCGGCAACGGCGTCGCGCGGAACCACGCCGTAGGCACAGGCGCGATCGTGATCCCATCTTTCGGCTGCTCGCCGCCTTCCCAGCCCTGATACGCCTGGTCGATCTGCGTGGCGTCGTTCACCACATGCGTCGCGCCCTCGACATCGCCGCCCGTCTGATTCCCAACGTGTCCGATGTTATTCAGCAAATAAATCGATGGCGGCCCCGGATTGTCGCAGGGATTCGAGCCCGTGCAATTGTTCGACGAATCCGCGCCGCCCTGATTTGAGTTGAACAAAAACGTGTGCACCTTGATCACGCTCTGCGGCCCATCGACATATTTGTTCCCAATGTAATCGCCCTGCAATCCGCCCCACGCCAGCGACGAAAAGTCCGAAGTGTTCTGCAAATTGTTGTACGAAAGATTGTTCACCCAGCGCATCGAGTGAATGTTCGTCAGCGGCCAGCGATGCTGGTAGTTCACCGCCATATTGTGATGAAAGTCCTGATTGATCGACGCAGAGCGCCGACCCGCTCGTCGCGTCGAGCGCGATCACCACCGGATGCGTCTTGTTCGGCTCATACAGCAGCAGCCACTGCCCCGTGATGTTCTGAATCGTCGAGCCCGAGTTCGCCGTCGTCACAAACGGTTTGTTGCCCCACCAGCGCGCCGTCACGTGATCCCAGATCACGTTGTACACGTTGCCGCTCGCCATCTCGCAGCACACCGTGCCCGTGTCGGGCCCGGTCGGAGTCGCCGCGCTTCCGTCGTACGTGATGTAGCGCACGACCACGTCGTGCGTCGAGACGAACAGCGTCGTGCAATCGCCGCTCGGACACTGCGCCGACCCTGCCGACGACAGCACGATGTTGCCCGGGCGCCGTCTGTCCCGCGATCGTGATGAATGGATTGCTGATCTGCAGCCGCGAGAAATTCGTGATGCGCCCTGCCACGCGAAAAACGCACGTGCGCGGCCCGCTCGCCTGAATGCACGCGCGCAGCGATCCGCCGCCGCTGTCATTGAGATTGGTGACTTCGATCACCGCTCCGCCGCGCCCGCCAACGCTCGACGCGCCGCCTCCCTGCGCGCCGGGAAATGCAGCGATGTTCTTCGGCTTTTTCGATGGATCGGGATCAGGAGTCGGATCAGGTGTCGGAGTAGGCGTGGGAGTTGGCGTCGGTGTTGGCGTTGGATTTGGAGAAGCCATAGTGACCGTCATCGCGGCCTGCCCCACCCATCCCGACGCGCCGCTCGCGAACTGCACATCCCAAAAAATTGTGCCGCTGCTATTCACCGGACCAGCTTGCACGGTGCCGGCCGCAGCGCTCGGTTGAGTTCCGGCGAGCGTAGTCACGCCGTTGCTACTCGTGACCGCGCTCCAGACGTTCGCTTGTTGAAGCGTCGAGATCGCCGCCCCAATCGCAAACGGCAATGTCGTTGGAGTAGGCGTTGGAGTCGGTGTAGGCGTCGGATTTGGCGGAGTCGTGACCGCAGCGCACCCGCTCACGTTGATCACCGGCACCGTGCCCGACGAAGAAAACGCCACCGTGCATCCCGCGGGCGCCACCACTTCAAACGGAATCGTCACGCTGACCGATCCGTTCGTCGTTGTGTTGGACGCCGGTGTGGTCGCTGGAGCTGTTGCCGCGGTTGGCGTTATCGCCGATGGAGTTTGCGCCGCAACCTGCGCGCCACGCACAATCACAAAAATCGCAAACAGAACTACCGGCACAATGTGCCGAGTCTTCACTCTCATAGTTGGCCCTTTCTAGTATCGCTTGTCTTGCAGAAAAATTCCGCGCGAAGCGGACGCGCGATTTGTGGCTGGGGTTCGTGGACGCGGCGCGCGGTGCTACACTGCGAAATATCCCGGCAATTTGCCGGAGCAGGAGACTTTCTTCATGGGCTGGAGCGCAAGCTGCCGTCGAATCACTTTGTGGAACGTTTTGTGCGCAACAGCAGCGGCATTCGTGATGTTCGGAGCGCCTTCATCGCACGCGCAATCTTCGCAATCCGCTCCGCCGCCGGCGCAATCCACGCAGCAGCAGCCCGCGCCCGCCGCAGCGCAGCAAGCACCACAAACAGTGCCGGCGCACGAGCCCACCGCCGCCGAGCTCAGCAAAAACGCCACCGTCGGCACCGAGCTGATGCGCACGTTCGGCAGCCAGGAGTACGAATTCCGCGCCGCCGCCGAAGCCATGCCCGAAGAGAAATACAGCTTCCGTCCGGTTGCGCCCGCATCGGCGAGCAACGCGCCGACATCGCTCGGCCCGACGCAGTTGCGCTCGTTCGCCGACCAGGTCAAACACGTCGCCTGCGCAAATTTCGCGTTCGCCGCCGAACTCGATGGCAAAACTCCGCCCGACAACTGCGAAAACGGCGGACCCGATCCCGCAAAATCACGCGCGCAACTGCTGACCTATCTGCGCAACTGCTTCGCCGCGATGAACGCATCGCTCAACGCCATCACCAGCAAAAATATGTATGACCCGATCGAAGGCCGCTACGCCGGACCGAACACGCGCCTCGGCCTCGCCGGCACAGCCATCTGGCACGTCGCCGATCACTACGGCCAAATCGTGATGTACCTCCGCCTGAACGGAATCGTGCCGCCCGCCAGCCGCCCCACTCCGCCAGAACTGAAAGACTACCCCGCGCACTGAGCGCTTGATCTTTACGACGCGGAACTCATTCGCATAGGTTGGTGTCTAGTTCTTAAGGCCCATTGATCGACGTGGTATCTATCCGAGGCTGAATCGATGAGCGGACCATTTTCGGCGCCTTTCACTGCAGGAGCGTTTCTTGCCGGGCGTGCTTTGCTGGAAAAGCTTTACTTCTTGTTCGTGATTTCAGCAGCCGTCGGGAGCGCAGTCACTTGCGCCCAGGTCGTGCTCACCACCAAACGGTCTAGCGGCGAGACGCAGCCAGATTCTCATCTCATAATCGAGACGCGGGTGCGGCGCCTCAACGCCCTGTTCACTGTCGCGCTTGTCGCGTCGGCAGCATTCGTTATCGATGGCGTTTTGAACTGCCTCTGGTACGTGGTCTCCCGCGTTCCCGGTGCGGACATAGCGCCCGTGCTTCGATTCTATTGGTGGATGACGCAGATCTTTGTGCTCTCGCTGCTGGCGATGGAAGCGATGAAGTGGATCGCCTCCAACGCTGCCGCTCGAGTCCGCCGAAACTGCTAGTCTCATCCAAAATATTTCCTCGGCGGAAACATGCCGCGCCGAATCAACTCCGCGCCGCATCGCCGCCGAATCTCATCCGTCCAATTCACCCACGTGTTTTCGCTGATGCCCAGAAACTGCCGCGCCTTGTCATACGGCGCCAGTCCCAGGTAATACACGCGCCACAGCGCCGTGCGCGACGCATTCCGCGGCCCATCGAGCGCCGCCTTCCCCGCAAGCGTAAAGTCCGTCGCCCATTCCGTCAGCCGCGGCCGAAAATCCGGACGCCACAGATACTTTCCCGTGTGCTCCGGTTTCATCGCCGAGATTCCGCACTTGCTCTCCAGCACTTCCTTCGCTCCCCGATACACTTCCCAGCACACATCGAACGCCATCTCTTCTTTCGTGCTCATATCGGCCCTCCGCCGTGTCGCAGCCGGTTGGGTCGGCGCACACGACGCCGCAGCGTCCGAGGCGGCATCCTCGAGCGAAGCAGACGGCACGTCTGGGCGCGAACGAGTTTTGTTTGTGCAGAATCGCGCGAGCAACGGCAGGAGTGAACACCAGGTTCGCGCGGCGAAAGTTTAAAGGCGTGAATCTTCAGACTCTTTTGGAGCCGCCCACGGAACAAACGCAAACTACACTCACGCAATCGCTAGCAAGGCGGCTTAACAAGAAGGTGCCGCGCTCGTGGCAGTCGCATCCACCGGCAACGCGCCGGCTGCCAACACTTTGCTCATCCAGCTTCGTTGCGCCCCAGCGGCAGCCTTCTTGGCCAGCAGATATTCCCAGATCGCGCCGTGCTCCACGTCACGCACCACCAGATCGCGCCGCACGCGCTTCTCGATGACATAGCTGCCGTACTTCGTCTTGCGCAGATGCCGCAACTGCGCCGAGATGCTCGCCTCGCCGTACTGCGTGAGCAGCGACAATTCGCGCAGCGTCAGCCACGAGCCGCACTCCGTCGCGCTGAGCAACACATCGCGCAGCACCTCGCGTTGACTCGGCATAAACGTCCTTGCCGATCGCGCTCTGCTGATTCCCCGCAACTTAATTCTTCGCATCGACTTACCCTCCTCGCTTCGCCCTTTCGGGCCCCCTCTCCCGCCCGCGCGAGCCTCACCGTCGCTCGCGTCGTTCAGGAAACCTTTCGTTCACCGACTCGCCCTCTTCGTCGTCTTCCGCTTCCAGCGATTCCTCCGTCGCCGGCGCATCCGGATCTTCGTAATCTCCGCGACACGCGCTGCACAGCTGCAATCCGTTTGCGCCCCGTCCACTCACCGCGTGTCACCGCGCGCTGCTCGTGGATCTCCCACTCCTTGACTCGCGCAAAACTGCCTCAGTACCCTCAGTACCATCAGTCTTTTCCACACATTTCCACAGCGCCTTCCACATGCGTTTCTCTTGACCCGTGTTAATAAAAGGGTAACGTACTCACTCTATTAGGAGGGTACCCGTGAGCCAGCAGCCTAGGCAGGAAGTGAATTGGGAATTTCTTTTGAATTCCTCGAAATCGACTTTGCAGGCGTACGAGAGCTCGCGATTGAATTTCGCTACGAACCTGCGAAAGGAAATCGAGCAGTTGCTTCAGGCATGGGTCGATGAAAGCAGCAATGCCCTGCTGGCACGATGGCTGATCGAGCGGAACCTCGCAGCCGATTCCGACGCCGTGCGCGCGAACGGAGGATCCGGCTCGAGCGTTCCCAGCGGACTTCCGGCGCACCAGGCCCCAGTGGCCTGCGGTCCAGGAAGCGCGCCCAAACCGCCGACGCGCGTCACCGCGATCGCAGCTGCTTCGGCGCAGAATGCGTCCGATAAAATTTTCGGCGAAAAACCGCTCACGACGTCGCGCTTTCACTCCGCGTCCTGACGCCCAAGCTGCAAAACGCGACTTTCGCCTCGCGAAACGCGCTATTTCGCCGCCATCCGGCTTCGTTTGAAGTTCACAAGTGCAGTCGAAAAGTTCGCGCCGAACTGTGCCCAGACGATGCCCGCAAACCACGCGCAGCCCCGTCGAATCACCGCCGCTCCCAAGCGCCTCGCCCCCCCGCGCCCCTCCCCACCCTCTGCCCTTCCATCGTTCTCGAGCCAAGCCGCAACCTCCAACGCATTACGTCTTGCCCCCCTTATATTTTTTATAGGACGTGAAAATTTGAACGAGCCAGAGGAATTACCGGAACTCGAATTCGGCGGTACGCAGCAAAAAAACGACCGCGATGTAACTCGCGGTCGCGCAAGACTTTGAACTGGCGTATTGGTTCGAACTAGCTGGCGGTGGGCGCCGAAGACGGAGTCTTTTCGAGTAACTGTTCCTTACGGTAGATCAAAGCGTTGATGTCGTACGTGGCGAGTTCGAATCCGTGTCCGTGCGTGATCGCGTCAGTTGGGCACGCTTCGACGCAGTAGCCGCAGAAAATGCAGCGCGAATAATCGATGTTATAGACTTCCGCGTAGCGCTCGCCCGCCGAAATGCGATTTGCGTCGGTATTCTCAGCCGCTTCGATATAGATGCAATTCGCTGGGCAAGCCGCGGCGCACAGAAAGCAGCCGACGCACTTCTCCAATCCATTTTCATCGCGATGCAAAACGTGAATGCCACGGTAGCGCGGCTGGAAGTGAACCGGCTCGAACGGGTAGTTCTCGGTGACCGTTTTCCGAAACATGTTCTTGAAGGTCACGCTGAAGCCTTGCGCCAGCGTTGAGAATGTTTCGGCAACTTCGCGGATGATCGAGGCCATAGAGCTAGAGTCTAACAAACCGACGCAACGCGGGCAATTCCGTCGTAACAGGCGCGTTCAATCGAAGTGAAATTCATCCGGCGTTGTCGAAGGTTAGAAACCGCTCATCTTCGACCGCCGCCCTGTTATCTCCCACACTATGTTTCGGAGACTCACGGAGACTATTGGGAAGGTTATTGACGGCTTTTCGTGACAGCGCTTTCCCGCTGATGCGTGAGCGCGTCAATGATCTGCTTTCCGTGGAAGCGACCGTTCTCAATGAAAATCTCACCCGTAAATCGCCCGCCGATAATCACTCCGGCCAAATGAATGCCCGGCACGTTGCTTTCCAGCGAGTTGGGATCCATCACGGGCCGTTTCGAATCCGGATCGAGCTTGATTCCGAGGCTCTGGATGAAATCGTAGTCGGGATGGTGCCCTGTCAACAGAAACACTCGCTTCGCTGGCAGTCGTTTCTCACCTGCTTTGTTCACAACGACGACTTCGCTCTCCGTGATTTCTTTCACCCTGGTTTCGAACAGCGCCTTCACTTGGCCGGCTTTGATTCGATTCGATATGTCGGGCCGCAGCCAATACTTGATCGACTGGCCTAATTCCGCATCCCTGTGCACCAAGGTGACTTGGGCGCCATTACGATACAACTCGAGCGCCGCTTCCGCGGCCGAACTCTTTCCACCGACTACAACGACCGGCTCGCGCCAATACGCGTAAGGCTCAGTGTAATAGTGCGAAACGTGCGGCAGATTCTCGCCTTTTACGCCGAGCTCATTCGGCAAGTCGTAGTAGCCCGTTGCGACAACGATTTTCTTTCGTGCCGTACTTGTTCTCGACACCATCACGCGTCCGAGTGACCACAGTGAAGTGACCGTCGCGGCCTTCGACGCGCAGCACGAGTTCGTAGAGCCTGACATCAAGCTCGTAATGTTCCGCGCATTTGCGGTAATACTTCAGCGCCTCAATGCGCGTCGGTTTTTCGGCCTGGGTGGTCAGCGGCAAATCGCCAATCTCCAGCAGTTCGGGCGTCGTGAAAAAAATCATGTTCGCCGGATAGTGGTAGATCGAATTGCAGAGGCAGCCTTTGTCGATCACCAGCGGCCGCAATCCTGCGCGCTTTGCTTCGATGGCGCTTGCCAGGCCAGTCGGCCCCGCGCCAATGCAAATAAGGTCGTAGCTTTCCATGGGATTTTCAGTGTGCCGGGAGTACAGACGGAAATCAAATTCAGCGAACTTATTGAGCGGATGCGTTTTGCAGGATGCGCTCGAGATCTCCGCGAAACGATCGCGAGTTCGTTCGAACGTTCCGGCGTGACTTCGAGTTCAGTCTTTTTCCAAACGAAGACTTCCTTCGCGCCGCGCCGCAGCTTTACGCTGAAATTTCCGGCGACAATGTAGGACGGCGGGGCCAGTATGCGTAGACCCACCCGCCGGTTCCTGGCTCAAAACTACGGCGCAGTCCCCTCGCCGAAGGCATAAGGCACTCTCATAAGGCGGAATCGCGATGGGCCGAAATCCGGCCGCCACCAATTCCTCCAAAATCTTGATTTGACGAGGAGTGAATTCGAACATGAGGTGAGCACACGCCAACGCAGCAGCGATGTCGAGCGAAAGCTATTTCTGGAATCATATGACAGGCTAAGCCGCTGTCGAATCGGCCTGAGAATCTGATGACGCGCCCTCAAGCTGGGACAAAATCCCGCGCAGCGTCGTAATCAGCTCATCGCGCGACACATGGCTCTTCTTAAATTGAATCCGAAACTTAAACGTCTCGTTGTCCGG
Organism: uncultured Acidobacteriota bacterium; assembly: GCA_963785605.1. Lineage (GTDB taxonomy): Bacteria > Acidobacteriota > Terriglobia > Acidiferrales > UBA7541 > Acidiferrum. The sequence goes on from CAWAWE010000006.1 coordinate 323,162, forward strand.
CTCAAACTGAAAAATGAACGGCTGCGGCCGATGCGGAATCGACTGCTCTTCCTGCCGCTCGCGACGCGCCTCATCGCGGGTCAAACCGCCCGAGAGGATGCGGTGCATCATCTCCATCATTTTCTTCTCGGTCGGCTGCCGCGCAATCTGCAGCAGCAGCGACTTCGAAGTAATCCCCTGATCCGCGCAACGCTTGCGCAAAGATTCAGGAATATTCAGCAGCGAAAGCGTCTCTGTCACCGACGAGCGCGCCCGCCCAATCTTCCGCGCCACATCTTCATGCGTGTAATCGAACTGCGTCGCCAGCCGGTGCAATCCGTCCGCTTCTTCGAACGGCGTCAGGTCTTTGCGCTGAATGTTTTCGATCAGTCCGATTTCCAGCGTTTCGGCGTCGTCGGCAACTTTCTCGATGCAAGGAACTTCATTCAGTCCCGCCGCCCGCGAAGCGTGATACCGCCGCTCACCCGAGATGATGTAGTAGCAATCCTCGCGAGGGACAAACCGCACCAGCAGCGGCTCCAGCACGCCCTTTTCACGAATCGAATCCGTCAGTTCTCGCAGGTCGCCGATCGCTTTGCGCGGCTGGTCGGGGTTGGGGCGAATCTGATCCACCGGGACCATTCGTCCCGATGGCCGCCCCGCTATAACTTGTCAGCGATTCGACGTAGTGCGCGTCATGCCGCATCTTCAGCGTGACGGGCAATCCCGTTCTCTTCAACACGTTGTACGACCTCCCCAGCTAGCTTTTTGTATTCCTGCGCGCCCGTGGACTTCGGCGCGAACGTTAGAACAGTCTCTTTGTACGCTGGGCTTTCCTCGAGCCGAACGTTTTTGCTGATTTTCGTCTTGAACAACATCTCCCCAAACACGCTTCGAATCTGCCCGTGGGTGTCGCGCGAGATGTTCGTTCTTTTGTCGAACAGCGTAATGACTACGCCCAACATTTTCAGCTGGGGGTTGGGGCGCATTCGAATTCGTTCGTAGGTCTCTAGCAGATCATCGGTGCCTTCGATGGCGAAATACGCGGCCTGAATCGGCACAAGCAAATGCGTGGACGCAACGAGTGCGTTCACCGTCAATATTCCCAGGGAAGGGGGAGTATCCAGAACAACGTAATCGTAATCCTTCAAAACCGGTGCGAGCGCATCCTTCAATCGGTACGGTGCGTCGAATTGTCCAGCCAGCACTTGTTCGAGCTTGGCCAGCGCCAGCCGTCCGGGACCGAGAAATAGATTCGCGTCCTTCGTCGGTTTGATAACGTTAACCATCGGCGCGCGATTTTCACTCAGCACGTCGAACATCGATGCAGGTATCTCGCCAGAGTTGTAAAACGCAATCGTGGAGTTTGCTTGCGGATCGAGATCAATCAGAAGCGTGCGCTTGCCTCGTTCGGCAATTGCAGCGGAGAGGTTAATCGCAGTGGTAGTTTTGCCGACGCCGCCCTTTTGATTCGCTATGGTGATAATGGCAGTCATGGCCTTCTGCCTACCCCCGCGTGATCAAAGTGACTCTGCCGCGTTCCGGCAACCGAGTTCCTATATATAGGTGCCTCCCGTCAAATACCCCCTAGGCCCAGCCTCACTTTAGAATCGTTAAATAGGCCAGTGCAAGTAAAAAGTGAATTTTCAATCAAATAGCGGTGGAAAAAGTCGGAGTTCCGGTTTGGGAATTGCTCAGGATCGGAAGATCGAACGGAAGTTCAATAGGGGAAGGTGTGTCTGAACCGTCTAAAAATCCACTCCCCAGAATTCCTCGGCCGCGTGCTGTAGCTCCAGCCCAAGCTCCCACCCGCTGCGGCCTTCATGACCGCGCCAGACCAGGATCGCTTCGCACACATTCTGGTTGGTCAGATTAATAAGATGTAGCCGCTGCCCGACGGTGAACCCCTGCGGCAGGATGGCCAGGCATCCTTTGTTGCTGATATCCACGGTGTAGCCCTCGGCATGGAGCGTTCGGCCCGCTTCCGTCCACGCGACGGCAACCGCAACCCGGGAATTCAGGCGAATTCCCGCGCGGATCTTCTTCATCCGCTGTTCGAAACTTAGCTCTTTCGCGATCGCCACTCTACTTCTCCTAAGCCTGATCTAGTCGCTGGCTGGTCACACCGGGGCACGATTGTCTTCGCGCCAGGAATTAATCTCGTCGGCACACAGTCTTACTCGTATGCTCAGGTTACGAATCACGCCCGCGCCGGTCAATGGAACTTCCCTTTCGTTTCCATCGACAAGTTACCTGTCCTTTGGACACGAGCAACGCAGCGACCACTGATTTGCTCGATTGTCGCTGGCCTCGTAAACTGCGTGTCCTGTTCCCCCGATGCTAACGCTCAAAGCGCTCAAAAAAGAGATCGGACCGACGCTGCATCTCGCCACGCCTCTGGTGCTCGGCGAAATCGGCTGGATGGTGATGGGCATCGTCGATGCCATCATGGTCGGCCATCTGCCCAACAGCGCCGTCGCCATGGGTGCGGTCAGCCTCGGCTCCGGCATCTTCACTGTATTGGGTTGGTTCGGTGGCGGGCTCCTGCTGGGTCTCGACACTTTGGTTTCCCAGGCGTTCGGTGCCGGCAAGCGCGAGGATTGCCATCGATCCTTGGTGCAAGGGATCTATCTCAGTCTTGCGCTCACTCCGCTCCTGTCGGCGCCGGTATTTCTATTGCCGCGCATCCTCGGCTCAGTTCACGTCGATCCCACGGTGTTGTCTCTCGCAATCCCCTACACCAACGCGCTGACCGTCGGGCTGCTACCTCTATTGCTCTACTTTGCTATGCGCCGCTGCCTTCAGGCGATGAACATGGTCAAGCCCGTGGCATTCGCGCTCGTCACGGCAAACATCATCAACGCTCTCTTCAACTGGATATTAATCTACGGTCACTGGGGCGCACCCAGAATGGGAACCGTCGGCTCCGGCTGGTCTACGGCCATCGCCCGCGTCTACATGGCAGCCGTTTTGGTGGGCTATCTCTTATGGTACGACCGCAAGCATCGCACCGAGTTGCTCAAGACTCCCGTTGACATCGACCTCCCTCGCATTCGACGCCTTCTGACCCTCGGCCTGCCTGCTGCTTTGCAAATCACGCTCGAGACCGGCGTCTTCGCCACCGTCACAACGCTCATCGCAAAGTTAGGTCCCATCCCGCTCGCCAGCCACCAGATCGCGCTGAACACTGTGTCGCTGACGTTCATGGTCCCGCTCGGAGTCTCATCCGCAGCGGCAGTTCGCGTCGGGCAGGCTCTAGGCCGCAAAGATCCGCTCGGCGCACGAGATTCGGGCAGCACCGCGATTGCCCTCGGCGCCATCTTCATGGCGTGTTGCAGCGTGGGTTTGCTCGTGCTTCCCCGGTGGATCGCTCGTCTCTATACCCCGGATGAAAAGGTGATCGCCGCGACGGTCGGCTTGCTGGCTGCAGGTGCTGCGTTTCAGCTCTTCGACGGCATTCAAACGGTCGCGACGGGCGCGCTCCGTGGCGCAGGCGACACTCGCACACCCATGCTCTGCCATTTCCTCGCCTATTGGGTGATTGGCTTGCCGCTTGGCGCATGGCTCTGCTTCAGTCGGGGCCTCGGCGCCATCGGCCTCTGGATCGGCCTGAGCCTCGCGTTGATTCTAATCGGGATAGTTTTGCTGCTGGTATGGCGCCGTACCGTGGAAAAACTGGCGGCTGCCGGCGGAAGCGTCTGAAGCAGACGCCTCTCGCTACATCTTATATCGACCGAGATCGTCGTCCGACAGCCCTTCCAAATACGACCTCAGCTGCTCGTTCGTGCTCCGCTCCGTAATCGCGCTCGACACTTTCGAGTTCTTCAACACAATCTCATCCACAAAAATCGGGCAGTCTACCCGCAGCGCCAACGCCAACGCATCGCTCGGCCGCGAATCGATCGTCATCATCTCGCCGTCGCGCTCCACCCAGATCAGCGCATAAAACGTGTCGTCCTTCAAATCGTTCACGACCACCTTCTGCACGCGCACTTCCAGCCCAAGAAAAACATTCTTCAGCAGATCATGCGTCATCGGCCGCGGCGTCTGCACTTTCTCAATCTCCAGCGCGATCGCATTCGCCTCGTACACGCCCACCCAGATCGGCAGAATCGCCTGCCCCTGCACATCCTTCAGCACGACGATGGGCATATTCGTCACCGGGTCCATCATCAACCCTCGAATTTTCATCTCGACTTCCATCGAGACCTCCCCGTCTGACTGACCCGCTTACCTGACGTGCTCTCCGTTTAGACTGCCTGAGGCCACGTCAGTGATGCGCACCCGTATATAAGTTCCCAAAAGATCGGGCTCCTGCGATTCGAACGCCACGACTCGATTGCACGTCGTGTGCCCCGTCCAACGATTTTCGCGCCGCGATTTATTGCTCACCATAACATCAAAAGTCGAATCGAGGAGTGCTGCGTTGTGCTCGGTCTGAATTTCCCGCTGCCGTTGCTGCAACGCTGCAAGCCGCCGGCTCTTTTCATCTTCGCTGACCGTATCGCCCATCGCAAGCGACGCCGTATTCGGCCGCGGCGAATATTTGAACGAATACACGCCTTCGTAACGCACTTCATTCATCAGCGATAGCGTTTCTTCAAACTCGTCCGCTGTCTCACCCGGAAATCCAACAATAATGTCCGTCGTGATCGCGATCGTCCGTTTCGCGCCGCGCATCATCGCGACTCGATCCAGATACTCTTCGCGCGTGTAAGTTCGCTTCATTGCACCCAACACGCGGCTCGAACCCGATTGCACCGGCAAATGCACGTGATTGCATAACTTCGGCTCCGCCTCGATCGCCTCAACAATATCCCGCGAAAAATCACGTGGATGCGACGTCGTGAATCGCACGCGCCTGATTCCCGGCACGTCCGCCACAGCCAGCAGCAGATCCGAAAATCTCAACTTCTTCGGCGACGGATCGGCATACGAATTCACCGTCTGCCCCAGTAATTGGACCTCGGAGTACCCGAGTTCCGACAGCTCTCGCACTTCCTTCAAAATCGACTCATGCGTCCGCGACCGCTCCGGTCCCCGCGTAAACGGCACAACGCAATACGCGCAAGCCTTGTCGCACCCTTCGATGATCGTCAAAAACGCGCGCCAAGGATTGTCGCGCCGTGTAATCTCCGTTTCGAACGTCTCATCCGTGTCGGTTTCAAGCCCCGTGACCCGCCGGTTCCCTTCCTCCAGCCGCGCAATCAACTCCGGCAGCTTCCGGTAGCTCGCCGAGCCGCAAACCAAACTCACCCAGGGCGCGCGCGCAAAAATATCTTCGCCTTCCTGCTGCGCCAGGCATCCCAGCACCCCGATGATCTGCCCATCTTTCTGCCGCGTCCGATACTCGCCGAGCCGCGAAAACACCTTCTGTGCCGCTTTCTCGCGAATGCTGCACGTGTTGTAAAGGATCAGCGACGCATCATCCGGCGACCCAACCTGTTTGTACCCGCGCGCCGCCAAGACGCCCGCGACTTTTTCCGAGTCGTGGTCGTTCATCTGGCAGCCAAATGTCTCGAGGAAAAAAGTCCCGCTCTTCCCACTGCCGCTGAAGTCACCAGCGTTGCCTCGTAAGCGCAACCGGGGCATTCGGTTTAGCAACCGACGGGCCCTGAAGTGAGTCCAAACGAATGTCGAATGCTTGAGCCATCTCTAAGTTCGCAGTTTAGCACAGTCACTTCGTCGTCTCGGCGGTCAGGCCATCGTTAAAACGGGCTCAGAATCAGCGTCGCACCGTGTTTCCAGAAGCGACAACTACATTTCACTTTCATTGCTTCACTGAAATGCGTGTGCTACGGTTCTTGAAGTCGTAAAATTTTTATCGTACTGAGGGGAAACGTCATCTTTTTGTTCACGACAGTCTTTCTGATCGACCTCGGAAGTATTCTCCAAGACACCGGCTGGGTTGCGCGCATCGTCATCGGGATTCTTCTTCTGTTTTCCATCATTTCTTGGACGATGATCTTTCAGAAGCTCGGATTCTTCGGCCGCATCCGCCGCGAGAGCGACAACTTCTTGCGCGTCTTCCGCGCCACGCGCGGTATCGCCAATCCTCAGGGGCTCGCCGCAGCGGGTTCTCCATTCGCTTCGGTCTACGCCGCGGGTTATCGCGAACTCCAAAGCCAGGTTAGCTACGCGCCCGGCGCCCCGCAGCAGCCTCCCAAGATAAAAAGCATTCAAGCCGTCACCGCCAACATGGCAGTGGCTTCCGCAGAAGAAGTCCGCCGCGCTGAAAGCGGGATGTCCTGGCTCGCCACGACCGGCTCGGTCTCGCCATTCATCGGTCTCTTCGGCACCGTCTGGGGCATCATCGACGCCTTTTCCGGTCTCGGCAATGCCAACGCCGCCAGCCTTCGCGCCGTCGCGCCTGGCATTTCCGAAGCGCTCCTCACCACCGCCGCCGGCCTTTTCGTCGCGATCCCGGCCGTTATCTTCTACAATCAGTTTTTGCAGAATATTCGCATTCTCGCGCAGCGCCTCGACACCTTCACGATGGAAGTCGCCGCGCAAATTGAAAAATCCTTCTAGCTGATTGCGTTTCGCGGCCCTTCAGCCGGCCGCACCGAGAAACATATGCCGCAAACATCCAGATCGACTCAATCGTCGCTGTCCGAGATCAACATGGTCCCGTTCATCGACATCGTGCTCGTGCTCCTTATCATCTTCATGATCACCGCGCCGATCCTCCAGTCCAGCATCGAGGTCGATGTCCCCAAAACGAAGATGTCAAAAGAGCTCAACGAGCAAAAGATCGTCGTCACCATGGATAAGAACCAACGGGTTTACCTGGGCAACGACCCCGTCAACGTCAACGATTTCAGCGCGAAGATCACCGCCAAGATGAAGAAGCCCAATGAGGGCATCTTTCTCCGTTGCGACAAGACAGTTCCCTTCGGCGCCTTCGCATCCTTAATGGACTCGCTCCGGCAAGCCGGCATCACCAACATCAGCATCGTGACCGAGCCGCTGCCCGACAAAGCGAAAGGTTGAGCTTGATCCCCGTTCTAACCAGGGGAGCATAATTCTGAATGGCCACCGCCGTCGCCAACTCGCAGGACCTTCCTTACAGCAAGCCCGTCGCGCTGTCTCTAGTGCTGCACCTGGCTCTTGCCGGCGCAGTTGTCGTGTCTGCCTATCTACATCTTCGCGGCGATCAGTGGTCCGGTGTCGGCGACAATCTGGGCCAAAGCATCAACGTCAAAATGGTGGCCAGCGCCGGCATACCCATGCCCCAGCCGCCCGCCGTTGACTCGCACACGTTCGATGAAGACAACGGGCTGTACAAAGCCACGCCCCAGCCCAAACCGCCCGCGCCACCCGCAGATGCGATACCTCTACCGGCACCTGAAAAGGTCAAGCCAAAGCCCCAGCCTGAGCCAGTGAACAAGTCCCCAAAGCCCTTGGAAAACAAAGTGGTCCGCCCCGACAACTCCGTTAACTACGGCAAGGTTGGGCGCCCCATAATCCCTACCGGCGACAACAGCTCCAATCCCGGCGCTACTCCCGCAGTCGGCGCCAACGTGATCGGCCAAGGCGGCGGCGATTTCGCTACGCGATTCGGCTGGTACATCCAAGCCGCAAAGCGTCGCGTCGATCCCAACTGGGACAAGATGGCCATCGACTCCGGCGTTCGCAATTCCACCACGCTCCACACCGCCGTTTCTTTCAGCATTAGCCGCGATGGCACCATCAAAAATATCCGCGTCACTCAGTCCAGCGGCAATCTCTCGTGGGACAACGCCAGCTTGCGGGCCATCTACAACTCCAACCCGCTCCCTCAACTGCCGCCCGACTATCAAGGTTCCGAAGTTGCCGTTACCTGGGATTTTCCTGAGCAGCATAGGTAGCCAGCCCATGCTCGCGAGCGAAACGGAAATATGCAGCACACAAAATCAACGGAGGTTCGCGTGATTCGCGAAACAAAACTCGGCTTCGTCGCTTCGATCTTTCTCGGCATGTGTATGCTCCTTGCCGCAGGCTCAACGCACGCTCAGAATCCGGCTTGGTTCAACGGCTACACCGGGCTGAACGACAGCGCCGCGAAGCCCCGCGTTGCCGTGCCCGACTTCGTCCCGCGCGAGGACGCCTCTCACCCACACGCAACACTCTTCGCCGCCGTCGTCCGCGACGACCTCACGTTCTCTGGCATCATCGATGTCGCCAGCCCCAGCTTCTACCCCCAGCAAGTCCCCAGCGTCCCTGGCGAACTCAAGCCCGCCACATGGATTGACCAACCCCTCAACGCCAACATGGTCGCCTACGGCAATCTCACGCAGTCCGCCACCGAAGTCGCGATTCAAGCCTGGCTCAACGACGTCCGCAATCCCTCCGGCCCGCCAATCATCGGCAAAGTCTATCGCGGCAACCCAACCGATGCGGATGTCCGCAAGTTCGCCCACCAATTCGCCGACGAAATCATCAGCAAGCTCTCCGGCGGCCTCCCGGGCATCGCCTCCACGCAAATCGCGTTCGTCAGCTCGCGCACCGGTACCAAAGAAATCTGGGTGATGGACTACGACGGTCAAAACCAACACCCGCTCACCTCGCTCAAAACGATTTCGCTGACGCCCCGTTGGTCTCCGGATGATTCCCGCATCGCCTTCACCTGCTTCGCGCCGTCCCACGGTGTTGTCAGCCCGCAGATCTGCATGTACTCCGTTGACGCCAACAAGGTCATCACCTTCCCGCGCTTCCGCGGCACCAACAGCTCGCCGGCGTGGTCCCCCGACGGCTCCAAACTCATGTTCTCGTCGTCCATGCTTGGCAATCCCGAAATCTTCGTCTCCGACGCCAACGGCGGCGCCCCCAAGCGCCTCACCTTCGCCAACGGCGCCAGCACCTCTCCGACGTGGAATCCCAAGACCGGCCAAAGCATCGTCTATGTCAGCGACCGCGGCGGCATCCCGAAGCTGTACATGATGAACGTTGATGGCACCAACTCCACCGAGCTCGACCTGCCCGACAAGGGGTATCTAATCGACCCGTCGTGGTCTCCTAATGGACAGATCCTGGCATTCAGCTGGCGCCGTCCCGACAACAACTACGATATCTACGTCATGGACCCCAGCACGCGCAGCATCGTCCAGATCACCCGCGACACCGGTCGCAACGAGCGTCCAAGCTGGGCTCCCGACGGCCGGCATATCGTCTTCGAATCGACGCGTACTGGAACTCGACAAATCTGGACCATGCTGGCCGACGGCTCTCAAGCTCACCAGCTTACGACCCAGGGACACAACGAATCGCCCAACTGGTCGCCCCGTTAATCGTTCTGTAACGGCGAAATGTGTCTGATGTATAACCTATCGTGACACGAGATATCTCCGGAATTCTTCCGCCGGTGCTACGATGTCAAGCAGCCGTGGGACGAACACCGGGATTACATTACTGAGGAGGATTTGAATGATCGAGGTTCCCCGATCACTGTATCGTGCGGGTCTGATCGCAGTGCTCGCCGTTTCCGTGTTTACTGTTGGTTGCGGTAAGAAAGTAAAAACAGTTTCTACGCCCCCGAGCGCGCCGCCACCGCCGGCTGCTGCTCAGCCTACCGTGTCGCTGCAAGCGAGCCCCACTGCCGTGGAAAAGGGTGACGCTGCGACGCTGAGTTGGACTTCCACCGACGCCACGCAGCTCACCATCGCCCCCGATGTCGGCACCGTGCCCGCTGAAGGTCAAAAATCCGTCACGCCGGGCGCTTCAACGACCTACACCATTACTGCCAGCGGCCCGGGTGGCTCTGCAACGGCCAGCGCGCGCATCACCGTCGCTACCGCTGCCGCGCCGACCAGCGAGCCGACGCAGGAGGAGCTCTTTCACCGTCTCGTGAAAGACGCCTTCTTCGACTTCAACAAAGCTGATATTCGCGGCGACGCTCGCACCGCTCTCGGCGAGACCGCTCAGTATCTCCGCAACTATCCGACCGAGCGCGTCACCGTCGAAGGCCACTGCGACGAGCGCGGCTCCACCGAATACAACCTTGCTCTCGGCGACCGTCGTGCCAGTGCCGTGAAGCAATATCTCGTCTCCTTGGGCATCTCCGCCGATCGCATCAACACCGTTAGCTTCGGCAAAGAGAAGCCCTTCTGCATGCAATCCACTGAGGATTGCTATCAGCAAAACCGTCGCGGTCACTTCGTCCGGGTCACCAAGTAACTGGCGGCAGTTTCAAGCCAAGTGGCTGACCTTGCCAGCGTCCATTCCCGGTATTTCACGCATCAAAAAGCCGCGCGGGGCGAGCACTCTATTGCTCCCGCGCGGCTCTGTCGTTAAAGTGGTGTTATGCGCTTCGTGCTTCTTCCAACTGCGCCGGGCACGAATCCGCGCTCCACGAATCGCAAAAGATCTTCGCGCAGATGCTTTTAGGCTGGTGCCCTCGGCCCAGTCGGTCACATCCAGGTTTTTCGCAAGCTCACAGGAGGAGTTGCATGCGTCTACGTAACATCGCGATTTTCAGCGCGGTCATGCTCACCGCAGCCGTCGCCGGTAGCCTCGTAGGTCCTCGGCCTGCCGAAGCCGTCGCCCGCGAAATTGTCGAGCTCCAGCGCGACGTCACCAGCCTGCTCCAGGGTCAGAAAGACCTCTCGACCCAGATGACGCAGGATCACACCGTCATGAAGACACTCGTCGAGCAGACCGGCGATCAGGTCGGCAAACTCAACGGTACGATCAGCTCGATGCAGAAGTCCGTGCAAGACGTGCAGGCCAACTCCGGCGCGCGCCTCGACACCATGTCCACGCAGGTCCAGGGACTCTCCGACAATCTCGAAGAGATCAAGTCGCGCCTCGGCAAGCTCAATCAACAGCTCGTCGATCTTCAGAACACCGTGCAGAGCCTCGACGCCAAGATCTCCGGCGGCGCTCCTCCGCCCTCCACTACTCCGACTTCCGGCAACTACTCCGCGCCTCCGGTAACCGGCGCCCCCGTAGGCGGCTCTGTCGTACCCGCAGGCGGCGCACCGTCGGCCGACACGCTCTATTCGAATGGCCTTCGCGACATCACCAGCGGCAAATACGATCTCGCCCGCCAGGAATTCCAGGACTACCTCAAGTACTACAGCGACACCGATCTCGCTTCGAACGCGCAGTTCTATCTCGGCGAAATCGCCTATTCGCAACACGCCTACGATCAAGCCGTCACGGAATACGATCGCGTTCTCACCAACTATCCCAAGAGCTTCAAGCTCGCTCCCGCCCATCTCAAGAAAGGCATGGCCCAGCTCGAACTCGGCCAAAAGAGCGCCGGCGTCCGCGAACTGCGTGAAGTCGTAAAGCGTTACCCCGGCACCGAAGAAGAACGTCGCGCCCGCGCCAAGCTCAAGGAACTCGGCGTCCCGATCGCCGCCTGACAACGATTTTGTACGGGCGCAGCACTGCTGCGCCCCAAGTCCGCACGATGTAATCCTGCACTGCTTCCCGAACTCCTCGCCGTATCCCCCCACTCGCTGGAACTCCCGCTTCGTCCCGTGCTATCGTCCTCACCGGAGGAGTACATGTCCGTAAATAAAGTGATCCTCGTCGGTCGTCTTGGCCGCGATCCCGAAACGCGCTACACAGGCGGTGGTCAAGCCGTGGCGAATTTCTCCATCGCCACCGACGAAACCTACAAAGACAAAAACGGCGAGCGCCAGAAGCGCACCGAGTGGCACAAGATTGTCGTCTGGGGCAAACAGGCCGAAATCGCGCAGCAATACCTGAAGAAGGGTTCCCTCATCTTTATCGAAGGGCGTATTCAGTCGCGCGAATGGCAGGACAAAGAAGGCCAGAAGCGCACAAGTTTCGAGATCGTCGCCAGTAACTTCCGCATGCTTGGAGGTCGCGCCGACGGCGCTGCGGCCGGCGGTGGCGGCGGAGCGCATCGTGGTGGCGGCGGTGGCGGCGACTTCGACGATCAGTCCGGTCCGGAAGAGAGCTACGGCGGTGGCGGTCACGCCGGCGGCCAGGCAGCTCCATCGGGCCCCGAAATCTCCGACGAAGACATTCCCTTCTAGTTTTCGTTCTTCATCTCAAAGCTCTTCACTCAAAAAAAGAGCCGCCCCTTTCGGAGCGGCTCTTTTCATTTTGTAGCTGCCTAGGAGGTCCGCCGGTTGGCCTTACTGCGGCGGCATCATCCTCTTCCGCTCTTCATCGATTTTTCGTAGAAACTCCTCGAAACCCGGAACCTGATCCTGCGTCAAAATTCCGCGGATCCTGTTGCGCGACTTTTGCCGCGCATCGTCCCGTTCGTCATCCAAATTCTTATATTGGGCATGCAGGTCCGACAGAATTCCCTCCAACTGCTGCCGCTGATCCGGCGTCAGGTGCGCCATGCGCGTCAATTCCTCTACCTTTTGCGCCCGCCGCTGCGACACGGTCATCACCAGGTTCGCCGACACCGCGCGATGCGCAAAGATGTAACCCACCACTCCGCCAAGCGACGCGCCCAACAGAAACACCACCGCTACCCAAACCGCTGCTCTCTGCTTCGCGGTTGCTTCGTTCATGAACCCTTCTCCGCCAGGCTCACCAACACATCATCATTCGTTAGCGGTGCGGCATTCTGCACCGGCTCGCCCGTAATATCCGTTGCCGGCTTTGTTGGCAAATTTGGCCGTTGCAAGAACCACGTGCCCGCCAGCATCAATGCCAGCGCCGAAATCCATGTCAGCTGTAGCGCGAATTTCGGAATCACCGACCACGCATCGAACGATTGCCGCAATTCTGCTTCACGCGCCGCAATCGCCGCCATTACACGCGGTGCAAACCACCCCATCGCCGGCGCAGACTCACGCGGCAATGCTCGCAGCAATTCCCTGCTTTCCAGCAATTCATCCGCTGCCGCCGCGCAATCCTCACAAGCCGCCGAATGCTCCAGCATCTCCCGCGATGCTCCCCCGCTCGCGAGTTCTTCCAGCGAGTCCCGGAATCGGCTGCATTCATCCTCATCATTTCGCTTCTTCACAAAATTCCACATACGGCCTCCACCTGGATGCAACCAACCACCACCACCATTTTCATCCGGCCCGCTTGCGGGCCTCCGTCACAATCCTTCGACGCGCGCGAAACAATCGAACCTTCACCGTATTCGCGTTCAGATCCAATATCTCCGCAATCTCTTCCACCGCGAATCCTTCCACTTCCTTCAGGATCAGCATCATCTTGTCGCGCTCATCCAAACACTCCAACAGTCGCTCCACCTTTTGCCGAGCCTCCAGCGTGTCGCTGATGTCCGGCGATGGTGTCGACCGTTCTTCCGGAGCGCCAAATTGCCGCGCCTGGTCTTCGCTCAAATCCGATTCATAAACCAGCGGCCGTACTTTCCGTTTCCGCAGCAGATCCCAGCATTCATTCACCGTGATCTTATACAGCCACGTGCTGAACGCCGCTCGCTGATCGAACCGCTTCAGCGAAAAATACGCCTTCACAAATACTTGCTGCGCGATGTCTTCCACATCCTCGCGCTGCCGCAAAATTCCGCCGGCGACCGCCACGACCCGGTGCTGGTGCCTGCGCACCAATTCCTCGAACGCGCCTTGATCCTCGGCCTGCGCTCGTCGCACCAGTTCCCGATCATCGATCGGTGCCGCAGCCTTACGGGCTGCTGCCGCCACCGCAGCGCTCGGGGTTATGACCGCCGTTGCCATTACTTTTGGGACGCGTCCCATGCTCATTAGGTTACGCCTCCTCCCGACACTGTTGCCACACCCTCACCCGCGTCGCCCCCTATTGTCTTTCGATCGAAGCAAATAATCTGGCACATTCACTTCGTCGGTGCGTTCCGCCTGTCCTGCTTCAGAAGGCTCTCGTAATAGATGCCCTGCGCTATCACCCGTTGTTTGCGCCATGAAATCCCTTGCCAATAAAGCCGCCCTATATCCCTTGCTACCCTGTCCCTCCTACCCCCTGTGCACCAGGTGTTTCACTTTCGCACAATTTAAAATTGTACTTGCGAGCATCTTACCTACATGCAATAATGCCTGCATGATTATTGGTGACCGCCTCCGCGCATTGCGTGAGGAAAAGAAACTCTCCCAGGGCGACATCGAAAAGCGTACCGGCTTACTCCGTTGCTATATCTCCCGCGTCGAAAATGGCCACACCGTCCCAGCCATTGAGACTCTGGAAAAGCTGGCTCGCGCTCTCGAGTGCCCACTTTATCAACTCTTCTACGACGGTGAAGAACCGCCTCAATTGCCAAACCTTCCCAAGCGCAAGTCGTCTGACGACATCGCCTGGGGCAGCAGCGGCAAGGAAGCGCGTTTCCTCAACAAGCTTCGCCGCCTATTGAGCAAGGCCGACGAGGAAGATCGCAAGCTGATTCTGTACATGGCCCAGAAAATGGCCAATCGGTAATTGCGAATTCCCTGCTGCCTTTGCCAGCTTCACAACTGAACCGAATTTAGGCCGCACAACCGTCCTGTGCGGCCTTTTTCATGTTGTTCCACTTTGAAACGTTTCCCGAATCTTTCTCTTACGACTACGTAAACTCCTTCGACTTCCCCCCACGGTTCTAAATCTTGTCGCCCTTACTCCCACTCGATCGTGCTCGGCGGTTTCGAACTGATATCGTAAACAACCCGCGTGACACCCGGTACCTCGTTCACAATCCTCGTCGATATCCGCTCCAGGACATCCCCTGGCAACCTCACCCAATCCGCCGTCATCGCGTCGTCCGATTCCACCACGCGCACCGCCACGGTCAGCCCGTAGGTGCGGCCATCGCCCATAACCCCCACGCTACGTACCGGTAATAGTACTGCGAATGCCTGCCAAACCTTGTTGTATAACCCCCCCTTTCGAATCTCTTCGATTACTACCGAATCGGCTTCCCGCAGAGTTACCAGATGTTCACGGGTGATGGCGCCGAGCAGCCGCACAGCCAATCCTGGCCCGGGAAACGGATGTTTCATCAGGATTTCATCAGGCAATCCCAGCTCTTTCCCGATTCGGCGCACCTCATCCTTGAATAAGTCACGCAGGGGCTCAATCAGCCCAAACGGCATGTTTTCCGGCAGCCCGCCCACGTTGTGGTGCGACTTGATGGTCGCCGACGGCCCCTTCACCGACACCGACTCAATCACGTCCGGGTACAGTGTCCCCTGCACAAGGTACTCAATTTCCCCTTCTGCATCCCCGTGTTGGAGCTTCAGCGCCTCCTCGGCGAACACCGATATAAACTCATTTCCGATAATCTTCCGTTTTCGTTCCGGGTCCGCAACTCCCTCCAACTCCTTCAAAAATCGGTCCGTCGCGTCCACCCCGATGACACTTAACCCCAATCGTTCCCGATACATGGCCAGCGTGTCTTCGAACTCGTTTTTCCGCAGCAGCCCCGTATTCACGAAAATATTCGTCAGCCGGTCGCCGATCGCCCGGTGCACCAGCACCGCCGCCACGGTGGAGTCCACTCCCCCGCTCAGCGCACAAATCACCCGCCCCGTACCCGCCTTCTTTCGAATCGCCTCGGTCGTCTCCTCAATGAACGCCGCCCCGCTCCACTTCGCCTCCGCCAAACACACCTTAAACAAGAAATTCCGCAACAGCTCGGTTCCCTGGTCTGTGTGCCGCACTTCCGGATGAAACTCCACAGCGTAAATCTTCCGCCCCGGATGCTCCGTCGCTGCAACCGCATTCTCGGTATGCGCCGTTGCGTAAAAACCGTCAGGTAAACCCACCACATGGTCCCCGTGGCTATTCCAGATCCGAACCGCCTTCGGCAGCCCATGAAACAGCGGCGACTCCCGCTCCGCCGCCACGTTCAGTGTCGCGCTCCCATACTCCCGCCGTGCCGCCGGCACAACCTTCCCGCCCATCGTCTTCGTAATCCAATGCATGCCGTAGCAGATTCCCAATACGGGAATCCCCATCGACAGCACCGCCGGATCGCAGCTCGGCGCCCCTTCCGCATACGCCGAACTCGGCCCGCCCGACAAAATGATCCCCGCAGGTTCAAACTTCTGAATGTCGCTGATCTTCGACGTGAACGGCAGCACCGCCGAAAACACCTGCTGCTCGCGCACCCGCCGCGCAATCAGCTGCGTATATTGCCCCCCAAAGTCGATCACCACCACTCCGCCCAATTCCGACTTCGGCCTCTTCGCTTCTTCCGTCATCTGCGCCCCACTCGCCATGAATTCACCCTCACCCAAGAATTATCCTCGACCAAATCGATCCGCCACCAACAACCGATCCTCACCCGAAAACACGTAGGGGCGCAGCACGCTGCGCCCCATCTCGGCAACCAATCAAACTCGCTGGCTCTTCCGTTTTTCTCTTCATCGTCACTTCATTACTTCGTTGCTTCTTACTTCTCTTTCTTCGCTCTGCGCCCTCTGCGAACTCTGTGTTGACAGTCTTCTCTTTCGACTTTCATCTGTCGACTGTCAACTCTCTTCATTTCACCACAAGATTCACAAGTTTATTCGGCACCACAATCCGCTTCACCACCTCTTTACCCGCCACATGCCCCGCCACCGCCGGATCAGCCAGCGCCTTCGCCACAACTTCCGCTTCGCTCATCCCCGCCTGTACCACCAGCTTGCCGCGCACGCGCCCATTGACCTGCACCACAATCTCAACTTCGTCTTCCTTCGCCAGCGCCGCATTAAACTCCGGCCAGCCCACACTCCACAGCCCGCCCGAATGCCCCAACATCTCCCATAACTCTTCCGCCAGGTGCGGCGTCATCGGCGCCAGCATCAGCGTCAGCAGCTCCAACACTTCCTTCCGCACTCCCGGCCGCACGCCATCGCTCAACGGCTCCGCGCCATCGACTTCGTTATACAGCGTCATGATCAACGCGATCGCCGAATTAAAATGCCATCGTGCGTCGAAGTCTTGCGTAACCCGCCGCAGCGTCTCGTGCGTCACCCGCAGCAGCTTCCGCTCTTTTGCTGACAGCCCCGCAGCCTCGGCATCAGCGACGCCGGCCTTAACACCGCGCACATCCGCGACATGCCGATCCACCAGCCGGTAAACCTTATTCAGAAATCTCCACGACCCCTCAATACTATCCTCACTCCACTCGAGGTCCCGCTCCGGCTGATTCGCGAACAGCATATACAGCCGCCCCGTATCCGCCCCGTATTTCTCCGCCATGTCGATCGCGCCGACGATGTTTCCTTTCGACTTCGACATCGCCGTCCCGCCCTTGAGCACCATACCCTGCGTGAACAGGCGCGCCGCCGGCTCGCTATGCGTGATCAGCCCGAGATCCCGCATCACCTTGCACCAAAATCGCGAGTACAGCAGATGCAGAATCGCGTGCGTAATCCCGCCGATGTACTGATCGATCTGAAACCAATACGCGACCTTCTTTGGATCAAACGGCGCCTTATCATTTTGCGGATCGCAGTACCGATAGAAATACCACGACGAATCCACGAACGTATCCATCGTGTCCGTCTCGCGCCGTGCCGCGCCGCCGCACTTCGGACAAGTCGTATTCACAAACGACGGCGTCGCCGCCAACGGCGATCCGCCCTCACCCGTCAGCGCCACTTCCTTCGGCAGCACCACCGGCAGCTGATCGTCCGGCACCGCCACGATCCCGTCCTTCTCGCAATACACCACCGGAATCGGCGTGCCCCAATATCGTTGCCGCGAAACTCCCCAATCCTTCAGCCGATAAGTAGTCTCTCGTTGCCCGAATCCCTTCTCGGTCGCATGCGCCGCCATCGCCACAATCGCATCATCGACGCCCAGCCCACTGAAAGCCCCCGAGTTCACCAGCTTCGCCCCGCCATGATCCACAAACGGCGCCTTCATCGTCGCCCCATCCAATGGAGCCACGCCATCCGGCTGCACGACCGGGCGAATCGGCAGATCGTACTTCCGGCAGAACTCGAAATCGCGCTCGTCATGCGCCGGCACCGCCATAATCGCGCCCGTGCCGTACTCCATCAGCACAAAGTTCCCCACCCAAATCGGCAGCTTCTCGCCATTGAACGGATTCGTCGCGTGCGCCCCTGTGAAGAATCCAACTTTCTCGGCTGTCTCCAGGTCCTCCGCCTTCACCGAACTCGCCCGCATCTTTGCGAGGGTCAAATCGATGTCCGCGCGGAGCTTCGCATCTTTCACACCCGCAATCAGCTTCGCCACCAGCGGATGCCCCGCCGCCAAAATAATCGCCGAGGCCCCATAAATCGTATCGATGCGCGTCGTGAAAATCTCAATCGGCTCAGCGCCCGCAACATCCGCCACGCCGAACTTCACGCGCGCGCCCACCGACTTCCCGATCCAATTCCGCTGCATCGTGATGACCCGCTCCGGCCACCCGCCCTCGAGTGTCTTCAGATCATCAATCAGCTGTTCCGCGTACGCAGTCGTCTTCAGAAACCACTGCTCGATCTCGCGCACTTCCACCAGCGTGTCTTCATGACGCCAGCAATAGCCGTTCACCACCTGCTCGTTCGCCAGCACCGTGCAACACTTCGGGCACCAGTTGACGCGGCTCTTCTTCCGGTACGCCAGCCCGCGTTCGAACATCCGCAGAAAAAACCACTGATTCCATCGGTAATATTCCGGCTCACACGTCGAGATCTCGCGCCGCCAGTCATAACTAAATCCAAAGCGCCGCAGCACTCGCTGAAACTCTTTAATGTTGTTGTTGGTCCACGTTCGCGGGTGAGTATTGTTCTTGATCGCCGCATTCTCGGCAGGCAGCCCGAACGCATCCCATCCCATCGGATGCAGCACGTTAAATCCGCGCATCCTCTTTACGCGCGCAACCACGTCCCCAATCGTGTAGTTGCGCATGTGCCCCATATGCAGCGTCCCCGAAGGATACGGCAGCATTTCCAGCACATAATATTTTGGTTTCGACGGATCGGCTTCCGTCTCAAAGACCTTCGCCTCTTCCCACCGCTTCTGCCACTTCCCCTCAATCGCCCAGGGATCATACTTCGACCCCTCCTGAAACGCCCGCCCCGCTCGCTCAGCGTCCTGTCGCGCCGCGTCTCGTGCCGCTGCGTCCTGCCGCGCCGCGTCCTGTCGCGCCGACTCCTGCCGCCCCTGCTCCCCGCCCTGTATATTCTCCGCCGCCAACCCGATCCCCCGTAAACCCGTCGACGCTCTTAGCTCTTCGCGTTTATCGTTACTTCATTACTTCATTCCGTCTTTACTTCGCCTTTTTCTTCTTCGCCGCCTTCGCCATCTCCGCCGCCTTCTTCTTCGCCGCCGCCGTCAACATCGAATACCCCTTCTCCCCCGCCGGCGCCCGGTCACTCAACCCCGCCAACTCCCAAAGCTCCGCCACATCCTTCCGATCATCTCCCGGATCGTCAATCGGCGTCTCCGCTATAAACGCCCGCCCCGGCACTCCCTCCGGATACGCAGCGCCCAGCCGCGGATGCGTCAAAATCCGGCGAAACGCCTCCGCCCCAATCTTCCCTTTGCCAATATGCTCATGCCGATCCACTCGCCCACCCAGCGCAATCTTCGAATCATTCGCGTGAATCACCGGCACATTCTCCAGCCCGATCGTCTGGTCAATCACTTCAATCGTCGACTCCAGCCCCGCCGCCGTTCGAATGTCATATCCCGCCGCAAACAAATGCGCCGTATCCAAACACGCTCCAGCGCCAATCGCGTTCAGCCCCGCAACAATCTCTCCCACTTCTTCCAGCCGCGAACCAACCGCACTCCCCATCCCCGCCGTATTCTCGATCAAAATCCGCATCGAGTTCGCCGGCAACCGCTTCACCGCCTGCTTCACCGAATCAATCACCATTCGCCACAGCGAACTCCGGCCGCGAATCCGTATAGCTCCCCGGGTGCACCACGATAAAATCCGCGCCCAGCGCAATCCCCCGCACCAGCTCGTCATGAAATGACTGAATCGACCGCGTCCGCAACATCGGCGCTGGCGCCGCCAAATTAATCAAATAGTTTGCGTGAATCACAAGCGGCCCAAGACCCAGCACCTCGCGCCGGTCCCGAAAGGCCTTCGCCTCGGCACCCGTAATCCGCGCCGCAATCGCTCCGCCTGCCCACATCCGCGGATTCACTGAAAATATCTGTAACGCCGAACACCCCAGCTTCGCCGCCGATTCCAACGCATTCACATGACTCCCCGCAATCGAGGTGTGAATGCCAATCCGCAGTCCGCCCTCAAGCCACGCCGGCGGCAACGGCTCCGGTACCGGCTCCGGCCGGTACTCATCCTCAGGATCAAACACCATCACCGGTAAATTCATCTCTTCAGGCATTTTCATTTCCGCTTCTGATGCTCTAGCTCCGATACGCGACTCACTTCAGCTCAGTCGTCGTACGCCAGGACACGCATCCAGTCCCATCCACCCGCCATCAACCCACTTTTTCGCGGCTTCTTTAACCATTCATCATACCACACGCCCCAAATTCCACATTCCGCACAACAATCCGACCTCGCGACTCAAACTCCGGGCGCGGAGCTAACCGCTATTCGTTTTTCTGAGGTCTATTGCCCAAGGAAGGAATACACGTCCCGCCGTCCATGCATCACACGGAGAATCATCACATCAGGCAACACAACGCGATAGAAGATCACTTACTGGCTAACCGGAAAACTTCTCAATCCAGGCAGAACTTCATCCCTGGCGCGACCGCCCAGTGGATTGTTCGATAAGAAGTCGAATCGTCGCGAGATGGAGTCGATCAGCCGATCTGCAACCTCGTCGCTGCCGCTCTCTGCAGCAAGGTAGTTCCAAATCGCTATAAGGTCATCTTCTGCTTTTGCGACAAGTCGATACCCCATTAACGCTTCAGATTTCGTTCGGCCTCGAGTCGTTTGCGGCCGGCCATCTTGATTCGATCGGCAAGAGCGCGAGCCGCCTCAGGCGTGTCGATCGTAATTACATCCCCTCGCGCGACGCTCTCTTCCGCCTCTTCAATGGCGGCCACGAGCTCGAGACGCCTACGTTCCCGCTCTTCCCAAAGCGACAGCGCTTCTCGCACCGCGTCTTCGGCGTTGCGGAGCCGTCCGGCTTCAATCGCCTGCCTCACAAACGCTTCCTGATCCGGGCTCAATCGCACGTCCATAAACTCCAAACTAGGAGCGGTATCCGCCCCTGTCAAGCATCTGACCGCGAGATTTCTCCCAGTCGCGATTCACAAATTTCGCCCCCGCCCAACCTCATACCTTGACAATCTACAATCCTCATTGTAGATAATCATAGTATGGCCAAGCCCACCGATCTCGTTCAAGGCACCCTCGACCTCCTCATCCTCAAAACCATCTCCCTCGAACCCAAACACGGCTGGGCCATCGCCAAACGCATCCAGCAAATCTCTAACGAAGTCCTCCAGGTCCAGCAAGGCTCTCTCTACCCCGCTCTCCATCGCCTCGAACAACAAGCCTGGATCAAAGCCAAGTGGATGGACTCCGAAACTGGCCGCCGCGCCAAGTTTTATTCCCTAACTGCCGCCGGCCGCGCCCAACTCGAAAAAGAAGCCGAAAACTGGAGTCGCCTCTCCTCCGCAATCAACCTAGTGGTGCAAACAAATTGAGGTGGCGCGCTATGCTCTGGGCTAAACGAATAAAACTCCGCGTCCAATCCTTAATCCATCGCAACCAAAGTGACCGTCTCCTGGACGACGAACTCCAATTCCACCTCGACCAG
Organism: uncultured Acidobacteriota bacterium; assembly: GCA_963785605.1. Taxonomy (GTDB): domain Bacteria; phylum Acidobacteriota; class Terriglobia; order Acidiferrales; family UBA7541; genus Acidiferrum. The sequence continues at coordinate 344,719 of CAWAWE010000006.1, forward strand.
CAAATCGCCGAAAACCTCGCCGCAGGAATGCCCGAAGATGAAGCTCGTCACGCCGCAATGCGCCTCTTCGGAAATCCCACCGCGCTAAAAGAACAGACCCGCGAAGCCTGGGGCTGGATCTGGCTGGAACAATTCGCCCAAGACCTCCGCTACGGCGCCCGCTCTCTCGCCAAAAATCCCGGCTTCACCATCGTCGCCGTCTTCGCCGTCGCTCTCGGCATCGGAGTCAACGCCGGCATCTTCTCCGTCCTGAACGGCGTCGCGCTCAAACTCCTCCCCGTCCCCGCCGCCGATCAAATCGTCAGCATCGACGAGCTCTTCTCCGGTAAAGTCCACCGCAACGTCCACGGCGAGCCCGGCCTCTTCTCCTACTCCGAATACAAAACATATCGCGACAACAATCGCGTCTTCTCCGGCCTCCTCGCCTACGCCCCATTCATAGGCGACGTCCCACTCGGCGGCGAAACTCCCAAGCCGCTCATGGGCGCTTCAACCTCATGCAATTTCTTCGACGTCCTGCAAGAGCACCCAGTCCTCGGTCGTCCATTTCTCGAAACCGATTGCAGCGCCCCCGGCGCCAACCCGGTCGCCGTCGTCAGCGACGAACTCTGGCGCATCCAGTTCGCCGCCGACCCCAACATCCTCGGCAAAACCATCTCGCTCAATCGCACAAAATTCACCGTAATCGGCGTAGCCGCCTCGAGCTTCCGCGGCCTCGACCCCTGGCCCAGCCAATTCTGGGTCCCGCTGACCATGCAACAAGCCCTCGAGCCCGGCCGCGATCTACTCCCCGAAGACAACACCGGCTGGCTCGCCATCCTCGGCCGCATCCGCCCCGGCCTCGCTCTCGACGAAGTCCGCGCAAACCTCACCGTCATCGCTGCAACGCTCGACCAGCAATATCCCGAACGCATCACCAACCTCGTCATCCACCGCGCCACATTCCTTGGCCGCTCCGAAGAACGCTCCGTCGCATTCGGCATCGGCGGCATCGTCTTAGCCGCAGTCGGCCTCGTGTTGCTGCTCGCCTGCGCCAACGTCGCAAACCTTCTCCTCGCCAGAGCCTCCGCCCGACAAAAAGAAATCACCATCCGCCGTTCGATCGGTGGAAGCCGCTCGCGCATCGTCCGCCAACTCCTCACCGAGAGCCTGCTCATCGCTTTTCTAGGCGGCACTCTCGGCTCCCTCATCGTCTTCTGGTCCCTCGGCGGCATCGCTCACTATCTGTTGTCGCATCTCCCGCGCGAAGTCCCCGCGCTCATGTGGGACGTAAGACCCGACCTGCATGTGTGGGGATACTCACTGCTCTTGACCGCCGTTACCGGAATCGTCTTCGGCCTGGCGCCTGCTCTTCACGCCACACGCCAAGACCTCAGCTCCGCGCTCAAAGGCGACACCGCCCTCTTCGGCAAAACGGCAAATGGCCGCGCGCGAGGCTCAAAGTTGCGCGCCACCCTCGTCGGCGTGCAAGCCGCCGTCTGCATGGTGCTGCTCATCGCCGCCGGCTTGCTCATGCGCGGCCTCTACACCGCCCAGGTCGCCGACCCCGGCTTCGACATGCAAGGCATCGTGCAAGCCCGCTTCGATCTCTCGTCCGCCCAAGGCTACAACCCACACCGCGCGCAAGCCTTCCACCGCGAATTGATCGCTCGCATCAAATCAATCCCTGGCGTCGATCAAGTGGCACAGGCGCGAGTTGCGCCGTTAGGCGATCAATTCCTCGGCACAGAATTCACGCTCACCGGAGAAACCGATCCGCGCCAGATCGAGTTCAACGTCGTCTCGCCAGGCTTCTTCTCAATGTTAGGAATGCCGATCGTGCGCGGCCGCACCTTCACCGACGCCGAAACAAAAACCGACGCAGCAGTTCTAGTCGTAACCGAATCCACCGCCCGCCAGTTGTGGCCCGGAAAAGACCCCATCGGCCAAACGCTCCGTGACGATGAAAAGAAACAATACCAAGTCATCGGAGTCGTAAGAGACTCGCAAGCCTCCCACTTCGGACACAGCGACGGCACGTTCGTCTACATGCCCGCCGGTCCCAACGAGCAACTCACCGCGCAAATCCTCATCCGCACCGCAAACACCGCCGCTACCGCCGCCCCAACCATCAACTCCATCCGCGAAGCCGCCCGCGTCACCGACCCCGACTTGATCGTCGACGTCTCAAACTTGGAAGAAAATCTCGAAATCTGGCGCGCTCCATCGCGCATCGTTGCCGCCCTCTCCGGAGTCCTCGGCGCCCTCGCACTTCTTCTCGCCGCCATCGGCGTCCACGGCGTCGTCTCTTACAGCGTCAGCCAGCGCCTCCACGAAATCGGCATCCGCCTCGCCCTCGGCGCCAACCACCGCGACGTGCTAAATCTCGTCCTGCGCCAGGCCATGCGCCCCGTAGTCATCGGCGGCCTCATCGGCATCGCCGCAGCCGCCGCCGTTTCCCAAGTCCTCGCCGGCGTCCTCTACGGCATCGGCACCCACGACCCATACGCCTTCATCGGCGTCCCCATCTTCCTCCTCGCCATCGCCTTCCTCTCCAGCTACCTCCCCGCCCGCCGCGCCTCCCACCTCGACCCCACCACCGCCCTCCGCCACGAATAACGCCATCGTCGTGCGAAACGCATAGGCACGGCACGCCGTGCCCGCTCCATACCGTAGGACGGCGGCATTTGGGTGCCGCACCCTTTCGGTTCTTGAAAGGGTGCGGGTTTAGACCCAACCCCGCCCATCCTCTCTGCTTTCGCCACCCATCTCACCGAGAGGTCTGCAGCAATCGCGCCCACGCGACCCCGCCTCTACCGTTCGCCCAAACTCTCGCACCACTCTCGCGCCGTCACCGCCGACCGCGGAACCCGGGCGCGATTAAACTTATAAAGCTTCTTCCGGATACCGTGCAATTCCTCCCCACTCTCCACAAACGGTACAAGCCGCGCCGCCTTACGTTGCAATTTTGACCGCCGCTCCCTGAATCGGACTCCATCATCCGGACGGTACTGCGCCCACGCGATCGAATGCACAAATCCCGACGGACCAAACCGATCCGACGCCAGCACCTGTTCGACAAACACCCGTATCGGCCCAGGAAACGGATTCAGCGCATCGTGGAACGCGACGACACCATGCGGTACGAGATATGGCAGAAAAGCATCGAGGTCGTCGCTCGCGCCTTTCAGCGAGTGATCACCATCAATCCACAGAATACGAATCGGCCGGTTCCACGACTTAGCCACGTCCGTCGAATAAGCCACATGCGGCTCTACAAATTTCTCCACTTCATTCGATCGCAGCGAATGCAGAAACTGCTCGTAAGACGAAGCCCCCGCGCCATTCGAATGGTCCAACAGAATCGGTGAATTGTGCGGGTCGATAGCCACAACCGGGCCGCCGCCATAGTGCGACGCCACCTTCGCGAGCATCACCGTCGAACGCCCCTGGAAGCTCCCGATTTCGACAATCGCGCCACTGGCCGGAACGCACGCAGCCAGAATGCCCAAAAACAACGCCTCATTCTGCTGAAGATGCCCGGGAACGTTTTCTGTCGCCTTCCAGGCGTTGGTGAGGACTGCCTCGATGTCAGCCGGTACGTTCGTGGTCGCCAGAGCAAATTCTCCCGTAAGCAAAACATCCTTCGACAAACGAACCACCGCCCAAACGCTCGTTGCCGCGGATCGATTTGAATCAATAGTGTAAGCGGAATTGCCAAGACGGTTATAGCTCAAACGATGGGTATACACGCAGAGCAGTGCCTCACGCCGATCCCGTCCCCCTCCCGTAGAGGCGGGGTTCACTCCGCCCTCTTGCCTCGTTGCACTTGTCCTTCGCCGGGCACCCCGCCCTCTGTCAAACACGATCTCCCTCTATCCGTACGATCGCTCAATCCCGCTCCCCCCCACCCGCCTTCCCCATCTCACCGGATTCGCCCAGATGTACCTCTGCGCGCTCCTCATATCCTCTCCACCTCGCACAATATGCTCGTAATACCCCCGCTCGCAACGGCGGCCGTCCGATCTATCGTGCTCATGTGGCGGATGACCATGCGTGGGACTCGGCCTTGCGACCGAAGAAGTGCCTGCTTGCCGTCAGTCGCAAGTTACGCAACATCGTTGCGAGTAAACTGGTTCTGAACTGGTCGCCCGAGCAGATTGCCGGATGGCTGAAAATTCAGTTTCCCGATGACGCGAGCATGCGAGTGTCCCACGAGACGATTTACCGCAGCCTTTTCATTCAAGCGCGTGGAGTGCTGAAAAAAGAGCTGATGGATCATCTGCGATCGAAGCGACGCATGCGCCGCTCGCGACACGCAACCGTCAGTGGACAGTCACGCGGTCAGATCGTCGACGCCATCTCGATCCGCGAGAGACCTGCGGAAGTGGAAGACCGAGCGATTCCTGGTCATTGGGAAGGCGATCTGCTGAGCGGCGCCAAGAATAGCTATATTGCGACGCTGGTGGAACGCCACTCACGCTTCGCCATGTTGATTAAAGTACGCAGCAAAGAAACGGAAGTTGTAGTTGCTGCTTTGAGCCGGCATGTTCGCAAGCTCCCCGCCACGCTGAAACGCTCGCTGACGTGGGATCGCGGACTGGAGATGGCGAAACACAAGGACTTCACAGTCGCCACCGATGTGCAGGTTTATTTCTGCGATCCGCAAAGCCCCTGGCAACGCGGCACAAACGAAAACACCAATCTCCTCTTACGGCAATACTTCCCACGACGCACCGATCTGTCTGGCTATTCTCAAGAGCAGCTCGACCAAGTCTCGCTGCTCTTGAATCAACGACCGAGAAAGACCTTAGGATTCCAAACTCCTGCAGATAAACTTCAGGCAAGTGTTGCGTCGACCGCCTGAGCCGACACGACTTATCGGGCACTTGGGGCGAGCAACCGCCCATCGTTCGGTTAGAATAATTGCGATGGCGATGGTTAATCCCAAAATTTTAGACGCGGCAAGAGGCATAGGGTTGTTTTCCCTCTACGCGTTCGTATTCTGGCGCATCTTTAAAAGCCATCCGGAAAACAGAGTTATCCGCAGTGGCAGCATCACTCTCATTCTGTTTCTGGTGATGCTGGCACTGATGAGGATTCCCCCAAGTTCCGTGGACTACGTGGCATGGTTGGGCCTTGCGCTTTTCCTCCTCTGCATGCTGACAATGTTTTTCTTGTTCCAACAGGGATACCGCGCTGTTCGCGGAAGACTCAAGAGGCGTTCTCTCGTCCGACCACTCCCGATTAACGCCGTTACCGGAAACTTGAATCCACATGTCCGGTAACGCGGGTGGTCTCAATAGGTCGATGCAACACCATCTGATATAAGATCTGCTCTTTAAAGGTGGTGTGGTATGAGGCCAGGGAAACGGTTTGGGCTTTCTGCGATCGCAGAAGACCGAAATCTGGCGGCGATGGAAGGCCGGGCAGACGCTGCATGAGATTGGGCGCGCCTTTGACAAGCCCCATAGTTCCATTCGCTGTTTGTTGTTGCCTCGCGGAGGGATTCCTCCGGCAGTGCGTCGTCGCTCCCGTCTCGCCCTCACTCGTTGCTGAGCGAGAGGACATCTCGCGAGGGATCGCTTCCGGTTCATCGATTCGTGAGATTGCCAGGCATCTGGATCGAGCGGCTTCGACGGTGGGCCGGGAGGTCACACGCCATGGTGGCCGTCCCGCTTATCGAGCGCATGAAGCCGATGACCACGCCTGGGAGTCGGCCTTGCGGCCCAAGAAGTGCCTTCTTGCCCTGCACCCGAGGTTGCGAGAAGTCGTTACGAGTAAACTGATCTCTAGACTGGTCGCCCGAACAGATTTCCGGGTGGCTGAAGACCGAGTATCCCAAGCGACGAGAGGATGCGCGTGTCCCACGAGACCATTTACCGTAGTCTGTTCATCCAAGCGCGCGGAGTGCTGAAAAAAGAGCTGATGGGCCACCTGCGAACCAAGCGGCGCATGCGCCGCTCGCGGCACTCTCGTATCTTCAAAGACTCGCGCGGTCAAATCCCAGATGCCATCTCGATTCAGGGAAAGACCCGCTGAAGTTGAGGACCGCGCGGTCCCTGGTCATTGGGAAGGCGATCTGCTAAGCGGCTCACGGAACAGTCACATCGTGACGTCTAGTGGAGCGTCATTCACGCTTTGCCATGCTGATCAAGGTGCCCAGCAAAGACACCGCCGTGGTGGTGACGGCATTGAGTCGGCATATTCGTAAACTCCCCGCTACCCTGCGGCGCTCGCTGACGTGGGATCGCGGACTGGAGATGGCGAAACACAAGGACTTTACGGTAGCTACCGATGTGCAGGTCTACTTCTGCGATCCGCAAAGTCCCTGGCAGCGCGGCACGAACGAAAACACCAACCTTCTTTTAAGGCAATACTTCCCGCGAGGAACCGACCTATCTGGCTACTCTCAAGCGCAGCTCAACCAGGTCGCACTGCGCTTGAATCAACGCCCTAGAAAGACTCTAGGATTTCAGACTCCGGCGAGTAAACTTCAAGCAAGTGTTGCGTCGACCGTCTGAGCCGGCACGACTTATCAGGAGTTGAGAATCAGTTTTTGGAGTGCTTGCATAATTTGTTTCCCTTCGACGTCCGGCACAGTTCCGTCTGAACCGTGACTTCTTCGGTGCCGGACAGAGCGTTGCTCCGTAGATTCCCGGACTTGAAGCTGTAGACCGTAGTCGAACTGTCAGCTTTGGTTTTGCCCTTCCCGCTTTGAGTGACTTCTCTCCGCCACACGGCAACATCATCAAATCCATCAGCATTCCAGTCAGCTATCCCGTCGAGGCAACCAAATGAGACAACTTCATCGTCGGGCTCCGGCGTTTCGCAGACTAAGAGCCCCTTGTCAAAATTCCACTTTCTGAGAGCCCAGCGGATTAATGTCGGGTTGTACTGGAAAGAAGCGACGAACTCGCGCTCCTCACATTCGGTGCAACTCACGTATCTGAAACTCACGTCTGGTGTCTCTGATGGTTGGAACCGGGCGAGTTTGATAAATTTCCATTCCCAAAGTACATCAGCATCATCGATTGCTGATTTCGAGCCGGTCCGCGTGTCGTAGTTGAAGGCTGAGAAGTAGTCTCCTAATTTGGATTCCATCGTTTCTCGATGGCCGACCAACACAATCGCGGCGGTTTTGAAAATTCCAATTCTGTGAACGTACTTGTATTTGTACGCGACGGGACCGCCGTTCACATTTGTAGGAACATCCGGCTTTAACTCTTCCTGGAAGGCGAGTTTAATCTTCGCGCACTCCGCTGAATCCTGCTGAGGGTCTAGCCATCGAAACTCGGCTTGACGGCTCGCTCGCTCTGCCTCTTGCATGGTGGCGAAGGATGCGCTGCCGCACACCTGTAGCAAGAGGAGATACGTGAAGAGCTTCCATGGTGTGGGCACGGCTCACCCCGCGAAACGAAATATGCTGACAATTATCAATATAATCATGACGATACGGTTCGGAGCGAGAAAAGCATGTCCTTTGGCGGCAAGACGGATAACCCGACATCGACCGCTCACACGCATCCCACTTGTGGCTGGTAAACGCCGTAACCGGTAAAGTGGAACGTAGTGACAGACGGGACGTTCCCCCTTTTCTGGTGCAACTATCCAGCTGCCCGTTCGAATTATCGAACACCTCATTGAACAGTCCTACTCAGTTACCAGTTGACATTCGATAACTTCCATGCTATAGTCCCTTGAACGATTCGGCTTCCAACCCGAATCCGCCCCAGGTCCCCGATGGACGCCCGTCTCGTCGCGATTACCGGTCGCTTAAACCACTTCCGATCAACCCCCCGCCACTCCTCGCCACGCGAATGCACGCCGATAACTCCTTTAACAATTGGTGACAGACGGGATGTTCCCACATTATTCATCAAAAGTGAGCACTTCTTGGTGAGAATCGCAGGTGGGATCGACGCGGCGGCCACCTCTTTTGGCCACTAAGATTCCATCTGTCGTTTGAGCGATCGAGTGGGAACATCCCGTCTGTCACCGTTCGTTTGTGTCCGCTCTCGGTGGTTTGGATCGGCTTACAACTCTTCAAAAACACGGATAAACATTAGCTAAAAAGCGGAGGCGCGGGTGGGATTTGAACTCGAACGCCACATTGAGAACACGTAAGTTACTGATTTTATTAGACCAGAAATACCAAAGAAACGAGAGAAACGGCCAAGTGTGGCACACCTACGGCACACAAACTGATGCTCAGGACGACAGCTTCCACAGGATTTAATTTTGTAAAGTCCCGTCGGAGAATTCTTGAGGAGTCGCGCGATGCCTTTGTCGCAAGTACGACCGGCCGATTAGCTCCAATCGTCATGCTACGTGTGCATGTAGAGCCAGAACAGGAACAAGTACAACGCGACGACCAAGATTAGCCAGTGCTTCTCGGATCTTTTCGGCCACCAGAGAAAAAGACCAACGGACACAACTAGGAAGTTAAATACTCCCGCGGCGACCTTGAGCCAAACCGGCAGTGTTGAGTAGCTCATCTTATGGAATGTTTCCGTTTGTCTGGATAGGTACCGGCGTCACCTGCCCCGCTTCCTGACGAGCAGCTGTACCGCACCCCGCGTGCGTAAGAACGTCGAGTCCTGTAGAGTACGCGTAAACAACCGGCAACACCCGCGGGACTAAACTAAGCCCCTGAGCAAGGGAGCAAGGGGACAGACGGAACGTTTCCGGATTGCGACATTGCACGATGGCGTGGGATATGTCCAAGGAAACGTTCCGTCTGTCCCCTCATCTCCAAACCAAGGAAGCGGCTCAGCTCGAAAGCGTTCGTTCTTGCACAGCGTGCAATTCCGCGTGTTTTCGTCACAGGGGCGAATAAACAGCTGAGTGATTCTGAATCGTTATTCGTACTTATGATTGAAGAAGCAGAGCGCCTGCGATTGTTCAGCTGACAGCTTTCTTCGCCTGCTTCTTCACTTTCGCCCACCGCTTTTTCGCCGCCTTCGAGATCGCGGCTCTTCCTGCCGCAGACAAGACACGTTTCTTCGTGTCTTTCACTTCCACAGCGGCCGTATGACCCAAAGCTTTTGCGGCTGATCTAACACCATCCAGTTGGTGCTGCACCTTTTTTAATTGCTCTTCCAGTTTTTTCTCTTCGCGCTTGATTGCCGCCAGAATGTTCATGAATCCTCCGCAGAGAATCTATCTCAAGCGGAAGTCTCGCGGCTAGATGTGACGGCTGAGAAGTAACTCAATCTCGTTCAAGGAGGAAGAAGTAGGAAGAACGTAGTGACAGACGGGACGTTCCCCCTTCTGGTGCAACTATCGAGCTGCCTGTTCGAATTATCGAACGCCCCGTTCGAACAGTCCTACTCAGTTACCAGTTGACATTCGATAACTTCCATGCTATAGTCCCTTGAACGATTCGGCTTCCAACCCGAATCCGCCCCAGGTCCCCGATGGACGCCCGTCCTGTCGCGATTACCGGCCGCTTAAACCGCTTCCGATCAACCCCCCGCCACTCCTCGCCGCCTCAATGCACACCTACAACTCCTTTAGCATCCGCACTTACACATCTGCAGATTCCAAAGAACTTAAAGCCCAGCAGAATCAACACTTACGCAAAAAGTGGGAGAGGGGCGCGCCTGCCACTCCCCCTAACCAGCTTCCCGAAACAGGAACCGCGCTTCTGCAGGTTTTATCGTTACTTCGTTACCTCATTGCTTCTTTACTTCGTTCCCCCAAGCCCCTTCGCCTCTTCCCCA
>CAWAWE010000007.1:0-98754 GCA_963785605.1 uncultured Acidobacteriota bacterium
ACAGGAGTTGCGGCTAATGGGAGTTCCACCAGACACAAGAGTTCTGTTGACGCCCAAGATTGCTGGCGATCTTTGCCAGCGCCTTGGAAGCAAAGCGTATCTGGGTGGTTCCATCTCCAACATTGGCAGTCAATATGTGATCGGTGTCAACGCCGTGAATTGTCAGTCGGGAGATTCCATCGCCCAAGAACAACTCACTGCCAACGGCAAAGAGGCCGTTCTAAGCGCTCTGGGTACGGCCTCGACAAGGTTGCGAGAACAACTCGGAGAGGCTCTCAAGACGATTCAGGAGCTCGATACGCCGATCGAGCAGGCGACAACGCCATCGCTCGAAGCGCTGCAGGCATACAGCATGGGGCGAAGGAACATGGTCGTCAAAGGCGACTACACCGCCGCAATACCGCTACTGGAGCGTTCCATTCAGCTCGATCCGAATTTCGCCATGGCGTATGCCATTCTCGGTACCACGTATCACAACCTTGGCGAGCAAACGCTCTCGGCGGACAATACCGGCAAAGCGTTTGCGCTTCGCTCCCCGTGTTCATGAATGGGAAAGGTTCTACATCGAGTCGCACTACTATGACTTCGTCACCGGCGACTGGAGAATGCCATCAAGGTCTACGAACTTTGGGCGCAAATCTATCCCCGCGAGGCGGTCGCCCCGACCAATCTTGGTGTCATCTTCCAAACGCTGGGACAACACGAGAAAGCGCTCGTGGAATTCCGCGAGGCAGTGCGTATCGGACCCCAGGACATCCTGGGCTATACCAATCTCGTCCTAGGCAATCTTTATCTAAGACACATCGACGAAGCCCAGGCAGCCGCCGACGAAGCGATCTCGAAGAATTTCAACTCAGCTGCGTTGCGCACAAGCCTTTCTGACCTTGCGTTCGCAAAATCAGACGTGCCGGGAATGGCGGAGCAGGTTTCGTGGGCAGCGGGAAAGCCTGGTAGTGAAAGTGTGATGCTCAGTTCGGAGTCCGGTACGGCGGCATACGAAGGGAAATTGGTCAAGGCGCGTGACTTGTCTCGGCGAGCGTCAACCTCCGCCCAACGCGCAGGCGACAAGGAAATGAGCGCCGATTGCGAAGCTGCCGCGGCTTTGTGGGAAGCGCTCTATGGAAACGCTTCCGAGGCAAGACAGCGCGTCGCGAAGAGTCTCACTAAAGTGAACGGGCGCGACGTTCAATACGTCGCGGCGCTGGCGCTTGCTCTGATCGGGGATTCAGCACGCGCACCAAAAGTCTTACCGGTGATTTGGACAAGCGCTTTCCCGAAGACACCGTTGTTCGCTTCAATTACTTGCCAACGCTTCGTGCCCAGCTTGCTCTCCCCGGCAACGGGGCGAAAGCCGTTGAGATTCTGGCCGCTGCTTCGCCATACGAACTTGGCGTTCCCGGCAGCAGGACGTTGCGGACGAATCTGTACCCAATCTACGTTCGGGGCGAAGCTCTTCTCACTTCTCGCCAGGGCGCTCTGGCGGCCACTGAGGTTTCAGAAAATTTTGGATTGGCCCGGCGTTGTCATCAACGAACCCATCGGTGCGCTCGCCCGACTCGGTCTTGGTCGTGCATACGCGCTCGCCGATAATTCTGCAAAGGCGCGAGCAGCCTATGAGGGCTTCTTCAGGCTGTGGAATGAAGCAGACCCGGACATCCCGATTCTTAAGCAAGCGAAGACTGAGTACGCGAAGTTGCCGTAGGTCCTAACTCCCCGGACAACGCGTTTGCATACCCTACTTTAGACATCCCTGTTCCAAAGATGCACTGAAATTACAGATTCCAATCTTTCACGACGTGCTAAATGAACCATCCGGTGTGTTCTCACCGAATTAGCAAAGTTTTCAAAGAAAAAATTCCGCGTCGGACGATCCAATCGGATCGCCGTTACCTCCCCTTAGTGTTGCAAGCCTAAACGTTTACGTCTCGCACGAGGCATCTCGACTGGTTCTGAAACGGGTCCGCTAATCTTCACAGTGCGTGAACCCAACCAGATCAACATGGAGGTGTCGCATGGCAACGTCGATGGTAGTGCAGTCCGGAAATTCGCCCGAAAATGCTGGGAAAATCGCCGGAAAATCTCACGGCTCAGTCTATGACATCGTGACTGAGCGCATTCTCTCAGAGTTGGAAAAGGGTGGGGTGCCGTGGCGCAAGCCGTGGCGTTCTCTCCCGCCAGCAAACCTAATCAGCAAGAAACAATATCGCGGAATTAATTTCTTCCTGTTGTCCCTCGCTGGCTACGGCTCGCAGTATTGGCTGACGTATCGCCAAGCCCAAGCACTCGGCGGCAACGTTCGCAAGGGCGAGCACGGCACGAAGATTGTCTTCTGGAAATTCGACAAGTCCGAAACTGGAGCCCGCCGACGGCGAGATTGAAAAACGCGCGTCTGCGTTCCTCCGCTACTACGTGGTTTTCAACTTGGAACAAACCGAAGGGCTCAAGGCGCTCCTCGCACTTCCGCCTGCGCGTGCCTATTGAATCGGCGGAAACGATTGTCGCGGGAATGCCGAATCCTCCAGCGTTCGAGCAGGATTTTCGCGCCTCGTACATCCCTTCGAAAGACACCATTACGATGCCGTCTCGAACCGCATTCCCATCGCAAGCGGAATACTACTCCACACTTTTCCACGAGCTGACCCATTCGACGGGCCACGCCAAACGCCTAGGCCGCGAGGGATTCGACGAGCCGCAAATGTTTGGCAGCGAATCGTACTCCCGCGAGGAACTGATCGCGGAAATGGGAAGTGCGATACTTTGCGGACTCGCAGGCATTGAACAGAGCACACTCGCCAACTCCGTTGCCTACCTGAAATCGTGGACCGCAAGACTCAAGGGCGATTCGAGACTAGTCGTATCGGCGGCGAGCGCCGCACAGAAAGCTGCCGACTACATCCGGGGGGAGTCCACCAAAGGACTCCCCGGCAGTTGCCGAGGTGCGGCGTGCAAACTGACTTGGCGTTCCCTCAGTCCCTCGCCGAAAAATATCGGCCATTGCGCATTGCTGACTTCATTGGCCTAGAACGTCCTAGGAAAATTCTCTCGGCATTCTGCAAGCGCCCCGCGTCCGGCGCTTGGCTCTTCACTGGGCCTTCTGGCATCGGAAAATCCACGATGGCCACTCGCGCTCGCCGGTGAAATAGAGGCGGAATTGCACACGATTCCCAGCCAAAAATGCAACGCACAGACAATCGACGACACTGTGCGCCGCTGCTGGTATGCACCCATGACGCCAGGCGGATTCCATGTAGTGCTTGCGGACGAAGCCGACCAAATGACGAACGCAGCGCAACTTGCGCTGCTCTCGAAACTCGACTCCACTGACCCTGCGCCAAACACCGTCTGGATTTTCACGGCCAATGACGCCGAGCGCCTTAGAGCGCAGGTTCCTTTCCCGCTGCAAGGTGTTGGAGTTTTCGAGCTATGGTCTGGCCGGGGAGATCACTAGCTACCTAGATCGCGTTTGGCACGCAGAGGGCGGCGACGGAATGTTCCAGACTTGGCACGTCTGGTCAAAGAGTCCCGCAACAACGTTCGCGACTGCCTCATGTGTCTCGAAGTCGAACTGATGGCTCTGTGAGGTCAACGATGCCAACCAGAGTCGCAATCTACGCGCGGGTGTCCACCGTCAACCACGGCCAAGATGTTTCCATGCAGACGCGCGAGCTACGCCAGTTTGCAGAAGCACGCGGCTGGCAGAACACGGGCGAGTACATCGACGCGGGCGTTAGCGGGGCGAAGGATTCTCGGCCCGAACTCAACCGTCTGATGTCGGACGCACACAAGAGGCGCTTTGATGTCGTGTGCGTGTGGCGCTTCGATCGTTTCGCTCGGTCGGTCTCCCACCATTGCGGGCGCTCGAAAACTTCAAGGCTCTCGGAATCGACTTCGTTTCCTACTCCGAGCAGATGGACACCTCGACGCCCTCGGGCAAGATGGTTTTTACCGTCCTCGGTGCCGTTGCTGAGTTAGAGCGAAGTCTGATCGTGGAGCGCGTCAAGGCTGGTCTGCGTAATGCACGCGCCAAAGGCAAGCGAATCGGACGACCCGCCGCTGACGTGGACGCCTCGCAGATTGCCTTGCTACGAGCGCAGAGTGTTTCGTGGCGCGAGATCGAGCGTAGGTTGGGTGTGAGTGCGCGAACCGCGAGGCGCGCCCTCGCAGGGCGTGGCAAAAACCCATCACCGAACGCGCCCGCAAGTGCCGCAGATTGAGCAGCGATTCGTCCCGATTCGAGCGTGGCAAAACCATCCCTTATTGCCACTAACGATTTTGAATGATCGGGAAACAAGCGATAAATCAGAAGGGACGGTGGGATCGAATTTGCAACCCCACTTCGTGAAGACCTGCACGAAAATGGCTCTACTGCCATCGCCCCCTTTTCAATTGTTGCCAATTGTTGTCATTTCTCGGGACACTCCGGATGGGAATACCAATCCCGCTTGCAGAGGCTGTCTGCCGTAACTCGGTGACCATCCCGTTGGAATAACTTTTGTAGAAACTCTACGTGCATCAAACCGCAGAGCACTAGAACGTTCGCGGCGTCTTCTGCTTCCGTAAGCGTCCGCCAAACCATAAACTCTTCCCGTATGTAGTCAGACTGAACCCGCCTTGGTCCGACCGAAGCGACCGGTACGCCACCTTTGAAGACAGGTTCATATCGGTCGTAGGCTTGCTCCTCTGCTATGCCGAGTTCCAACCGTGCAGCGGTAGACATTTCAATCGGCGCCCACCTGATACTTTTCGCCTCGGCAATCACCTTTGCGATTGATTTTTGTTCGTTCAAAATCTCTTCCCCGACGAGCTTAATGTCATTCTGGGACAGCAATGTCTGAACTAACTCTCCGTACTTAAGCTTTTCTTCGTCGGTTCGCTGCCCGTTAGTGACCTGAATTTGGTGGTCGATTCCCAGAATGTAGAAATTCACGGATGAAGTCCTTCCCCCAGGCTTGTGGCTTACGTCTGACGGTAGTAGACTCGCGCCAACTGTCGCGGAAGTCTACAATGCCAGTGAATATAGACAACATCGCAGAACGAAAACTTTCGCTCCGTGTCGTTGTGTCGATACTGTTAGTTGCCAGTGCGGCCATCATTGGCGGCGTGATGCTGTATGCGGCAGCGCGAGATATTCTTGGAAGTGCTGCATGGCTTCAAATCGCACGCGATCATTTCGCCGCCACGATTGGACTTCCATCAGCCGCCTTCGCTGCGATTTTTGTTGTTATATTTCTGGAAGTAAAATCGGGGCGGGTTGAGTTTGAAATGTGGGGCTTGAAATTCAAGGGAGCGTCCGGAGAAGTAGTCTTGTTTGTTTTTGTCTTTACTGCAATCGCTGGTGCCATAAAGCTGCTTTGGTGACTTCCAACTACTGCTCTTCACCCTGCCAGTGACATTTTTGGCATTCGAAAACGTAAAGAACCGCACTTTGGACAACGATCAGGGGCCTTGCTTTCAAATCTCATGACCGCATCACCGAACATCGCAGTGACGTGTTGTGTTGCGTTCAAAACGAAGTGCCCATCGGAATGCTTCGCGTCTGCCGCGTGAGTCAACCAACTTGCCAATTGGATCGGTGCATTTAATATGCTTCGGAAGATCGTTCACATAAAGAGCGTCGGCCGCTTCAAGAACTGCACTGCTGTCGGCGACGTGACGCTACGGCGATTCACGTTAGTATTTGCCGAAAATGGGCGCGGAAAGACCACGCTTTGCGCAATCCTTCGATCATTGCATGCGAACGCTCCTGCAATCGTGCTGGGTCGCAAGACGCTTGGCAATGCTGATCCTCCTGACATTCACCTGCTGATCGAAAGCGCAGCGATCCTATTTCGTGCCGGCAACTGGTCTGCACCTTTTCGGGAAATTGCAATTTTTGACGCTACCTACGTAAGCGAAAACATATTCGCTGGCGATCTTGTCGATACCGAGCATCGTCGAAATCTCTACAGAGTCATCATCGGTGCGCGGGGCGTGACACTGGCGGCGTGCGTGAATGAGCAAGACGACGAGATTCGCACCAAGAACGGCGAAATAAGGGACCTTCGCACTCGTCTGCAACAATTCATTCCGGCTGGAATGACTGTCGAGGCCTTCGTTGCTCTTGCCGAAGACCCTGCCATCGAAACCAAAATTGCGGCTAAAGAACAGGAGCTTCAGGCCGCACAACGGGCGGACCAGTTGCGCCAGCGGGCAATCCTCGCGCCGATTGAAGTGCCCGCCTTTCCTCCGTCCTTCGCCGAAGCTCTAGCGAAGACATTTGCCAACGTGTCTCAAGATGCCGCAATGCGCGTCGCCGAGCACGTCGCTCAGCACCGGATGGAGGGGCGGGGAGAGGCTTGGCTGACTCAAGGGCTTTCCTTCATCACCGACGATACATGCCCTTTTTGCACGCAGGACCTGGGGCGCACCAATATCCTTCCGGTTTACACGGAACTATTCGGTACGGAATATCGCGCGCTGCGTGACCAGGTTGCGGCGCTCGGTAGGCAAATCGAATCCCGCATTAGTGATCGCGTCTCCGCATCGTTAACGCAGACGTTGCTGCAAAACGTCAACAACGCGGAGTTCTGGATTCAATACTGTAACTGTACCGCACCGGCTCTGAATGGTGCCGAAAAGGCCGCCGAGGTGATGAGGACACTACGCGAGGCGGCGAAGTCGCTTCTCGATATGAAGGAGGCGAGGCCTCTTTTGCCGGTGCCGCCCGACGAGCGTTATACACAAGCGCTCGCGGGTTTTGAGGCATTGCGCGCCGCGATTGGCGAATACAATTCTGCCGTTGCCGCTGCAAACGCGATAATCGAGGCCAGAAGGCACCAGGCAGAAGCAGCTAATCTCAGCGAAGTGGAAAACGAATTGGCACGCCTAAAAGCCTTCGGCGCGCGGCACACGGAGAGTGTGAAGGAACTGTGTGCGACCGATACGCGTCTGCAAAATGAGAAGAGCGCACTTGAGACGGAAAAGACTCAAGCCCGCGAACAGCTTGATGCGCATACCAGTCAGGTCATCACTTCATACGGCCAGCGCATTAATCACTATCTGGAACGAGTAAACGCAGGCTTTCGTATTACCCAGCCGACTCACAATTACCGGGGTGGTACTCCGAATACGAATTATCAGATCGTGATTAACCAGCACCCGGTTGACCTCGGCGATGCGGACACTCCCGACGACATGCCCAGTTTTAGAAACACACTCAGCGGGGGAGACAAAAGCACACTGGCTCTTGCTTTTTTTCTTGCACAACTGGAACAGGACCCTAACCGCAGCCGCAAAGTTGTCGTATTTGATGATCCGTTCAGCAGCCTGGACGGTTTCCGCCGAAATCACACCGTTCATCAAATTTACAAATGCGCGGAGGCCTGCGCGCAAGTTATCGTTTTCTCGCATGAACCGGGCTTTCTTAAACTCTTGTGGGACCGACTCCTTCCAGCGGATCGCAAAGCGCTCCAGCTAGCGCGCGTCGGCGAGGAAAACACAACTATAGCGGAGTGGGACATAGAGAAAGCGGTGCAAGCACGCTACCGCGCTGATGTCGAAGTGCTACAGAAATTCTTTTCGATTGGAGAAGGCGAACCGCGGAACGTCATACAGAAAATAAGACCGGTGCTGGAAGGATACTGCCGGAACCTCTTTCCTGCACAGTTTCCGGATGGCGACATGATGGGCGTCATCGTAGTGAAGATCAGAACAGCCGGAACTTCGCATACGCTATATTCGATAGCCGACGACCTCGATGAGATAAATATTTACTGCCGTCGCTATCATCACGCGGAGAATCCAAGTGCTGCGACCGAGCCGATAGACGATGCCGAACTTCAAGGTTATGTGAAGCGCACGCTCTCGCTGACAGGCAGCCTCCTCTAGGGCAAGTGGGAGACAGGGACCAAGAAATTGTTAATTTAAGGATTCAAGGCGGGTTAGGGACAGTTTCCGCAGCAAGCGAATTTTACCGGCTCTGGGTCAAGCGTGCATGATGCTGGCCTTTCAACATCCCAGACGCTGAAGCAGCCCAACGAATCTCCGGAACAAGAGCGTATTCAGCCCTGATGCCAACAAACATACACGCTACAGTTCCCGCTACAGCGGGCTATTCACGCCGCGACAAGCTTGCTGTAAGTTGCTGAAGAATTTGGCTCCCCGGGCTAGATTCGAACTAGCAACCCTTCGGTTAACAGCCGAATGCTCTACCATTGAGCTACCGGGGAAGCGTGTGAGGCGGGACCGTCTCGATCCGCTGGCAAAATCAGTCTAACGAACCGCGCCGCGCAGTGTCAATGAAACTGGAAAGCTGTGCTAATCCACGGAACGCCCTCAATCTCCCCGCAACCTGCTGAAATCACACGCCAAAACCAGGTTCGCTAATCGGTCAGATAGCGAGCCACAGCTTGGATCGCGCTGCGACACTTCGAAAATTCAAACTTGTTTTTTGCGTTTGACGCCGCTTCGCTGCGCGGTCTACAGTCCCCTCTTTTCCGGGAGCCAACGTTTTGCTTGAGCGGCTATTTCACCTTCGCGAAAACAACGCCACCGTTCGCGTCGAGCTGCTTGCCGGCTTAACCACGTTCACGACCATGGCGTACGTCGTCGTGGTCAATCCACAAATTTTAGCGCAGGCAGGCATGCCGCTCGACGGCGTGCTGTTCGCGACGTGCCTCTCATCGGCGATCGCGACGCTCGTTATGGGGTTGTGGGCCAACTATCCGATCGCGCTCGCGCCCGGCATGTCCCTCAACGCCTACTTCACGTACTCGATCGTGATTGGGCGCGGCATTCCGTGGCAAACCGCGCTCGGAGTCGTCTTTCTCTCCGGCGTGCTTTTTCTGCTTCTCACGCTTACCAGCGTGCGCGAGCAAATCGTCAACGGCATCCCTGATTGCCTGAAGCACGGCACCGCGGCGGGTATCGGCCTGTTCATCGCGTTCGTTGGGCTACGCAACGCAAAAATCATCGTCGCGAACCCGGCGACGTTCGTCGGCTTCGGCCGCGTCTCCGATCCGCAAGTACTCCTAGCCGCCGCAGGGTTGGTGCTGATCGCGATTTTAATGGCACGCAAAATCGGGAGCGCCATTCTTCTCGGCGTCATTGCCATCGCACTCGCGGGTATTCCCTTCGGACTCACGCACTTGCCCGATCATCTGTTTTCGCTGCCTCATCCCGGCGGCACATTTCTAAAGCTCGATTTGCACGCTGCCGCGAAGATTGGATTGGGCGAACTCATCTTCGCGTTTTTCTTCGTCGATCTCTTCGACAATGTGGGCACGCTGGTGGGTGTCTGCGAGCAAGGCAATTTCCTGCGCGACGGCAAATTGCCGCGGGCGAGCCGAGCATTGCTGGCCGACGCAGTCGGCACCATCGTCGGCGCCGTGGCCGGAACATCCACGGTCACGAGCTACATCGAAAGTGCGGCGGGAGTCGCCGCCGGAGCGCGCACCGGCCTGGGAAACATGGTGATCGCCGCATGTTTCGGTGTTGCGATGTTCTGCGCGCCGGTCGTCACGGCGATTCCCGCGTACGCGACGGCTCCCGCGCTTATTTTGGTCGGTGCACTCATGTGCGGCGCCGTGGCCCGCGTGCACTGGGAAGACTTCACGGAAGCCTTCCCGGCATTCCTGACACTGGTCGCGATGCCGCTGACCTTTAGTATTGCGACCGGCCTCAGTTTGGGCGTTCTGTCGTTTACCCTGGTCAAGCTGGGCTCCGGTAAGTATCGTGATATCAGTCCCTTAATATGGGTCCTGTCAGTACTGTTCCTTTTGCGCTATGTTTTTCTTGGCGCGGAATAGCCACAATCTGAACGGGTTAGCGGCTACGCCGATTTCTGGACCAAGTCGGCCTTCGGCATAGTGCTGGCCTCCGCTGCGCTAAGGTCGAATGCAAAGTTACGCGGTCGCGGTGGTTGGGCCGAGCTTGGTTTCGTCCAAATAGGCAATACGTCGCTGTCGTTCAAGCTCCGACGATTTCGGAAAGAGACCGGAAAACATCGTAATGTCGCCAGATGGCAACGCTAAAAGCCCGGCCTTCAGGATTTACTCGGCGCTGATCGTTTTTGCGTCGTTCGCGACGACGGTCCTGCTGCTGCCGCGCATCTATCTCAATTTCAAGAACCAATATTTTCTCACGCACGTGGAGGGTGTTTGGCTGGCGTGCGCACACGATTTTCTGCACGGAGTTTTTTATCGTCCGCTGTTTGGTCCGCTGGGCTATGGCGGCACGCGATATTTCCCGCTCTATTTCGTGTTGACCGGTTGGCTTTCCAAACCACTCGGATCGCTGGAGACCGCGGGCATCGCGCTTTCGGGTGCTTGCGTCGTTTTAACGCTGATCGCGGTGTTCGTACTTTTGCGGCGCATGAATGTGAGCACGATGCTAAGTGTTGCCGCGGTCGCTGCGATTCTGAGCGTTGCTTCCACGCAGCAGGCGTTGCTTGGCGCGAAGGGCGACAGTCTTGCGGCTGCAGCGAATCTCTGGGGCGTCGTCGTTTGCACCGGATCGAATTTCCGGCGGCGCGCGATTTACGTCGGGGCTGCGTTATTCACGCTGGCATTCGCGACAAAGCTTACAACGGTGTTCGGAGTCGCGGCGGTCTTCGTCGCATGGGTGCTCGCGAAGCGAATGAAGGAAGCGCTGGAGCTGGCGATTGCGACCGGCGTTGGCTACGCCGTTGTGCTCGGCGCGATGTACGCCGGCAGCGGCGGGCGAGTCTTTGCGATCTTCAAAGCGTGCGCGGGCGGCGGCGGTTCGCTTTCGTACACCGTTCAGGCGCCGATTCATTTGCTGTCGAAGGCGCTCGATGTCGATCCTACGTTTCTCTTCTTTCTGATTCCGGCGTTCGCCTTCGGCCTGTACTACTTCTTCCAAAATAAGAGCGACCTCTGGCCGATCTACTTTGCGTTCGTTCTTGCCGTCACGACGGTGATTTTTGGATCGCTCGGTATCGGCATCAATCATCTTTTCGATCTGCAAGTCGCGTCGGTGATCTTGTTGGCGGTGGCGATTTCGCGGATGGCAGCGTTTACCGAAATCGGAACGGGAATCGTTGCGGCTTCACTGATCGTCAGCCTCGTGCCGACAATGCAAGGGCTTCACGGTGATTTGACGCGCCCATCGTTTCGCAATGACGCGGACGAAGTTCTGCTGCGACTGCATTCTGATTCGCGCCCAATCCTGGCGGAGAATCCGCTGGTCGTGATTAAGTCGGGGAAAAGCCCCTACCTTCTCGACCCGTTCATGTTTCGCATTCTGGCGATGAAACAGCCTGCGCTGGCCAATGATCTGTGGGACAAGATAAAGCATCGAAGCTTTGGGGCAATCGCGCTGGAGCGCGACCCGGCAACGGCCGAAGGGAAAGAGTGGTACACGTCCACGCACTTCGGCGGCGAATTTCTGAAGGATCTCGACGAGAACTATAGTTTCGGATTCAAGGTGGGCAACATCATCGTGTATCAGCCCAAGGTGTCGCCGTAAGTCAGGCGGCCATAAGCGCGGCGTTTGTAAGTCAGGCGCGTTTGTTTCAGACATTCGATGAGCGACGAAAAAGATCATGACGAGCGCTCGGCTGACCCAGTGAGTCAGGCGGGGATGGAGAGGCATATGTTCGACACACTGACGCTGCAGGAATGTCCGACAGGTCGGTTCGTGATTTCGCCGGCCGCAAGCAATGCCGTCGTCGATGTCTCGCTGATCCTGCCGACATACAACGAAGGCAAGAACATTGTGGCAGTGATCGAGCAGCTCATGCCTGTGCTGGAATCGGTCGAAGGCATGGAGTACGAAGTCATCGTAGTGGATGACGACAGCCCGGATCGCACGTGGGAAACCGCGCTGGCGCTGACGGAAAAGTATCCTCAATTGCGCGTCGTGCGTCGCCAAGGCGAACGCGGATTATCGACTGCGGTGATTCGCGGCTGGCAAGTGGCTCGCGGGAAGATTCTCGCGGTGATGGATGCCGACCTTCAGCATCCGCCCGAAGTTGCTGCGAAACTCTGCCGCGAGATGCTGCGCGGAGCGGACATGGGAATCGCTAGCCGGCACGTGGAAGGCGGAGGCGTCAGCGACTGGGCGCTCGGACGCAGGATCATTTCGCGTGGAGCGCAGTTGATTGGGTTCTGTTTGCTGCCGGAAGTGATCGGGCGCATCAGCGATCCGATGAGCGGCTTCTTCATGATTCGCCGCACTTCGATCGAGGGGCGGGAACTCAGCCCTCTGGGCTACAAGATTCTGATCGAGGTGCTGGGGCGCGGCAATGTGAAGTGGATTGCGGAAGTGCCTTACACGTTTCGCGAGCGCGTGGAAGGCGCGAGCAAACTCACCAACAAGATTTACCTGGAATATTTCCAGCATCTATTTCGGCTTCGCCTGTACTTGCTTCAGGCTTCCAGCTTTGTGCGGTTCTGCGTGGTGGGCGCGAGCGGCGTGGTCATCGATATGTCGATGCTGTATCTGCTGAGCGATCCGAGCACGCTGCATTGGGGACTGACGCGCAGCAAATTCCTGGCTGCGGAAGCGGCGTTGCTGAATAATTTCGTCTGGAACGACATGTGGACCTTCGGCGACATTTCGCGCGAACAGAAGACGATGGGACAACGCGCGAAACGGTTCCTGAAATTCAATGCGATTTGCTCAATCGGAATCATCCTGAATATTTTGATTCTGAATATCGAGTTCAATTATTTTCATATCAATCGTTACATCGCGAACCTGGTCGCAATCGGAATCGTCACGCTATGGAATTACAAATCGAACAAGGAATTCAGCTGGCGCGTCACAGCGAAAACGTAAGTTGGGCGTCGACAAAATACGGCCTGCGATGGAACCTCTGCGTGCCGTCGGGCCATCTAACTTTCTATAGAAATTCCAGAGTGTAGAGAATCTGGATTTTCGCCGAAAGGCGCGTAGAAAAGATGTCACTCACTTCACAGCAGCCGACGCAGCCCAACTCTTCAAGCGAATCGAAGACTATCTTTAAGAATCCGCAGCTGTATTCGGCGATCGTGTTGGTTGGCGTTGCAGTCGTCGTTGGGTGGATTGTGTTTTCGCGATGGTCGGACAATAAACAGATCGAACGGCAAGCCGCGCAGCAAAAACAGGAGAAACAAAGAGAGAGCGATCGTACTGCGCTCGATCAAATGGGCGGAAAAACGCTGGATATTCAGGCGTTTTATGCGAATCCTGGCGCTGTGCATCGCGGCGACACAGTGCAGCTTTGCTACGGAGTGGCGAACGCGAAGACTGTGAAGTTGGAGCCGCAGGAGAATCCGGTGTGGCCTTCGTATGCGCGATGCGTGGATGTGAAGCCGACGAAGACGACGACGTATACGCTGACGATTGATGACGGAGCGGGAAATACGAAGACGCAGTCGCTTGAAGTGAAGGTGATGTGAAGAAACGTCGATTGAGGAAGTTTCTGTAGGAAGATTGGTCGAAATTCTATCGCAAGTAAAAGACTTGCCTGTTCGATTCCCGATTTGGGACTGGTAGTGGCTTACCCCCTCCCCCCCCGTACTTTTTTTCTAAGAATGTGAATCTAGGGGAGTTAGATCGTAATTGCATGCAAGAATGTGATTCTATGGGGTTTAGGTTCACGGGGGACATAGGACAACGCGATAAGTCTCGTGATTCGAGGTAGATCCGTGGGGTGCGTTCGAACGGGTGTGACGGTGTTGTGTGGGCAGGGTCGGCTACCCTAGAACCTCCACAATCGACGTAGACGACGAAGACGTTGATACTGCTATTCCGGTGGGTGTGCTGTGATCGTGCATGGGCGCCCTGAAGGGACGCCCCTACGAGGAACTAGGCGGGGAGTTTGTCGATGGGCGGGTAGTGATGTTGTTCGCGGCCGATTTTGCCGTCGTATTTGGTCGAGGTTTTGAATAGTTCGTAGCGGCCGTCGGCGGCGAACGGCTTGGCGCTTTCGCGGATGGTTTGCATGGCTTCGGCTGTCAGGGGTTTGAAGCCGCGGGCGATTTTCAGGTTTTGTTCCAGGACGCCGAGCGAATCCATTCCGCTGATGGTCGTGGCGACCGGCAGGCTCATTGCGTAGCGCAGCGCGTCATCCGGCGTAAGTGCGCCGTGAGAGACGATCTCGCCGCTTCCGCCCATGCTCTTCATGCCGAGCACGGCGATTCCCCGCTTGGCAGCTTCTGGCACGACTTGCTGTTCGAAACTCTTGAACGATCCATCGAGGGCGTTCAGTGGCATTTGAACCGTATCGAACGGGAAGTCATGTGAAAGCATCTTCAAGTGAATCGCGGGATTCTTGTGACCTGTGAAACCGATGAAACGGACTTTGCCCTGCTTCTTTGCTTCGAGCAACGCTTCGGCGGCGCCGTTTGGCGCGAAGATCATGTCGGGATCGTTGTAGTAAACGACCTCGTGGATCTGCCATAGATCGAGATGATCGGTGTGGAGCCTGCGGAGCGACTCTTCCAACTGCTGCATCGCAATTTCTTTTGTGCGGCCGTGGGTGCAAACCTTTGTCATGAGGAATGCGGAGTCGCGCTTGCCCTTTAGAGCAGTGCCGAGCCGCTCTTCGCTGATGCCGTCGTGATACTCCCAAGCGTTATCGAAGAAATTGATTCCGGCGGCGAGAGCGCGGGCGACTAGCTCGTTCGACTCGTTTTGATCCTTGATCGAGCCGAGATGGTATCCACCGACACCCAACGCGGATACCTGAACACCCGTCTTACCGAGCGGTCGATGCGGAACTTGCTCGTCGTTTGATGGTCCGCCGCGTTCGGCATCGCTTCCGAATGCGGACCGCGCCACGAGCGATGCCGTCAAGCCGACCGCACTTTTCTTTACGAAGGAGCGGCGCGTGTATTCGTAGTCGTTCGCCATATGTCGTTTCCGATCTGAGTTCACTGTTGTTGCTGTTTTACGTCTGGAAACGGGAAGCCGGTGTTTTCTGTGGCTTTCAGCATTTCTTTGACCTCGACGCTCTGGTCGTCGAGCGGAAAACCATGCGCCATGCGTGCTTCGGGGTTATCGAAGCGTAGCGAGACTTTGTATAGCTCGTAGCGGCCGTCGCCTGCGGCCAGCTTGACGCGGTCGCGGATGGCTTTCATTTCCTCGGGAGTCATTGGTTTGTAGGCCCGCGCGATCTTGACGTTCTGGCGCAGGACCTCGAGCTTGTCCATTCCGGTGATGGTCGTCGCAACCGGCAAGCTCATGGCGTAGCGCAGAGCTTCTTCGGCGGTAATTTCGCCGTTGGTGATGGGTTCGCCGTGACCGCTCAACGGCTTCATCCCGAGTGCCGCGATGCCGCGGCGGCTACATTCGGGCAAGATCATTTCGGCAAAACTCAAGAAGTGCGCGTCGAAGGGATTCAGCGGCATTTGCACGGCATCGAAGGGGAAACCGGTTTCGATCATTTTGAGATGAACCGCGGGGTCTTTGTGGCCGGTAAAACCAGTGAACCGAACTTTGCCCTGTTCTTTTGCCTTACGCAGAGCCTCGGCTGCGCCGTTTGGACGAATGAATAAGTCGGGGTCGTTGTCCCAGCCGACTCCATGGATTTGCCAGAGATCGAGATGATCGGTCTGCAATCGACGCAGCGATTGTTCCAACATTTCGGTGGCGAGGCGAGCTTCGCGCCCGTGGGTGCAAACCTTGGTCATGAGAAAGACCTTGTCGCGGCGGCCCTTTAAGCCTTGGCCCATCCAGTCTTCCGTTTTGCCGCGATGATATTCCCAACAGTTGTCGAAGAAAGTTATGCCACTATCGACCGCTTCCTGGACGATGCGAATCGCAGTGGCAACGTCGGGTGCATCGCCGAGATGGTGGCCGCCAAAACCCAGTGCCGAAATACTGACATCGTGACGGCCAAACGGCTTCATCGGGATAGCATCGTCGCTCATTCAAACTCCATTCAGGCGGTTCACGGCCGGCTGGAAGCAGTTAGATGGCTGTCGCTCGCAAAAGTGCGGCAGCCGCGATAAAAAGGGAGCCGCGGAGCCAAAAGCCCGGTAAGAGGCCAAACGCGCTTGTCGCCGCAATTCACGTGCATCTATAATGGCGGTTGCGGAGGCTGCCGGGTTCAGGGACCGCGCCTCACATTTGAACACAAGAACGAAGACCATGTCTGAAGACCCATTAAAACCGATCAAGCAGAAACTCCAGGAGGAGATCAATACCCTGGAGCATGAGTTGAACGTCGAGCTGCCGAAGGAAATCGCGGTGGCGCGCGCGCACGGCGACCTTTCCGAGAACGCGGAATATAAGTTCGCGAAAGAGCGGCAGGGCTTCGTCAATGCCCGCATTGGCGCGCTCAAGAAGCGGATGGGCGACCTGGGCATGCTCAACCTGACGAACATTCCGAAGGACCGGGCAGGCTACGGCTCGAAGATCATCGTTTTAGATATGCAAAAAGACATCAAAATCGAATATAAGCTGGTGAGCAGCGAGGAAGCGGACGTCGAGAAGGGGATGATATCGACGACCTCGCCCATCGGGCGCGCGCTCTTGAACAAGAAAGTCGGAGACGAGATTCAGGTTTCGACCCCCGCCGGACAGAAAGAGTTCGAAGTCGTACAGCTCGTTACGATTCACGACGAGCGATAAGTCTTCACTTACAACAGCGGGTAACCCATCGCAGGCTCGGGGCGTCCTAAGGCTCAGAGCCGCTTGGGGCTCGTTCGTGAGACGCGGCAAAAGGATGGCGACATAAAGTCGCCGCTACAAGGGTATGGCAGGAAACATGTATTGGGGTGCAGGGCCAGCTTTGGGGTTTTTGACGCTACTGGGATACCTGTGCTTTGTCGCCGGGGCGACCCTGGTGTGGCGGGGTCGCGTCAATATATATGTATGGGTGACCGATGAGATGGGGGCGTACCGGCGAACACTGTCGCGCTACACTCCGGTCGGCCCGTTTTACAGCCCGCGGCAGGAATCGCGGCTGAAAGTGGTTCCTTATCAGATGGTTCGGACGTTGAGCTGCATTCCGCGAAGCCGCTATAGCTGGGCGGCGTGCTTGATGGCGCTTGGTCCCGTTTTGGTACTTCTTGATTTTTTTGTTTAGGCCTCCTTCTAGACAAAGTTTGTTCCCGCTGCCATTCTCCTGCGTATATCGATGAAACCCTCACTGATCGTGCATGGCGGCGCGTGGGATATTCCCGATGAAGCGGTGGAAGCTTGCCAGACCGGATGCCAGCGGGCGCTGACGGCGGGGTGGGCTGTGCTGACGAGCGGCGGAAGCGCGCTGGACGCAATCGAAGCCGCGATTGTGGTGCTGGAAAACGAGCCGGTGTTCGATGCGGGATTCGGGTCGCATTTAAATCTCGATGGAAAAGTGGAATGCGATGCGATCGTGATGGATGGTGCGACGTTGCGTGCGGGAGCGGCGGCGGCGCTGCAACGGATTCGAAATCCGATTCGGCTGGCGCGGAAGATTTATGAGACGTGCCCGCACATGATGCTGGTGGCGGAGGGCGCGGAGCGGTACGCGAAGGCGAACGGGATTGCGCTGTGCGACAACAAGGAGCTGATCAGCCCGGCGGAATGGAATGCGTGGGCGCGGTGCAAAAAAGATGCGCACGCGGCGGAGCATCATCGCGGGCACGAGCAAGGAACGGTTGGGGCGGTGGCGATCGATTCGAAGGGGGCGATGTTTGCGGCGACTTCGACGGGCGGAACGTGCTGTAAATTGCCCGGGCGGATTGGGGATTCGCCGCTGATTGGGTGCGGGTGCTACGCGGACGCGGAGGCGGGCGGGGTTTCGTCCACGGGTTATGGCGAGGCGATCATGAAGGTGGTGATGGCGAAGGCGGCGGTGGATCGGCTGCGTGTTGCGGAGGCGACTTCGAGTGCGGCAAAGGAAGTTGCGGAAAAGACGATCGCGGAGCTTGGGCGGCGTACCGGTGCTACGGCGGGTTTGATTCTGCTCGATCGCGAAGGTAATCCGGGATTTGCGTTTAATACGCCGAGGATGGCTTATGGATATGTCGCGGCGGACGGTGGATTCGTTACGGGAGTTTGATTTGGACTAGCGCGCAGTTTTGGTGGCGATGTCTCTTCCGGCGGCTGACGGCCGAAGCCCAAGCCCACTGAAAATTGAAGCCGCCGAGCCAGCCGGTTACGTCAACGACTTCTCCGATGAAATAAAGGCCCGGGCTTTTTTGGCTCTCCATTGTTTTGCTGGAGAGTTCTTTGGTGTTGACGCCGCCGGCGGTGACCTCGGCTTTTTCGTAACCTTCGGTTGCCGCGGGATAGACTTTCCAATCGTGAATTCCAGCTTCCAGCGATTTCAGGGAGTGATTCGTCCAATCCTTGGGGGGGTGCTTGTCGATCCAAAGATCGGCGAGTCGCTTTGGCACGGCGAGGCGCAAGGCTGATCGAAGAGCGTCTAGATCGCGTCTCTCCGCGCCTTGTAGAATTTCGCGGGTCCAATCCTGGCCCGGCGCAAGGTCGATTGTGACGGAATCTGCGTTTTTCCAATGCCAATAGGATGATGCCTGCAAAATTGCGGGGCCGCTCAGACCCACGTGCGTGAAGAGCAATTTTTCCTGAAACTCGGAAGAACCGCATCGCGCGGTCACCATCGCGGAAACGCCAGCGAGGTCTTTGAAGTGTTTCGCTTGCGCGGAGGCGAATTTCAACGGAACTAACGCAGGGCGACAAGGAACAATCGAGTGACCGAACTTTTTTGCGATTTCGTAGCCGAGCGGAGTTGCGCCCATTTTAGGGATGGAAAGGCCGCCGGTGGCTACGACCAAGATCGGGGAGATGAATTCGGCTGGCTCGCCGTTCGCGTCCTTGGCGTACACGCGATATTCGTTGTCTAGAGTCACTTTGCCGATTTTCGTGTCGAGGGAAATTTGGACTTTGGCCGCGGCGCATTCGTCCAACAGCATCGTGACAATGTCAGCGGCAGAGCGATCGCAAAAGAGCTGTCCTGGGGCCGCGCCAGGGTAGGGATGCTTTTCGTGATACGGGATTTTGTGTTTTGTGATGAGCTCGATGAAATCGGCGGGAGTGAATCGCGCGAGGGCCGAGCGGCAAAAGTCGGGATTGTCGGAGAGGAAGTTGTGCGGGCCGCAATGGAGATTGGTGAAGTTACATCGGCCGCCGCCGGAGATCAGGATTTTTTTGCCGGGCTTTTCGGAACGTTCGAGGACGGCGACGCGTGCGCCAAGCTTTGCTGCCTGGGCGGCGCAGAGCAGGCCTGCCGCGCCACCGCCCAGTATCAATGCGTCATAGTTCATTTTTTGTGACATGGGAATGGCATATTCGCGGAACGGTTTTCCCTGCATTCGCAATCTGCTAGGATAAATGCACTCAGGTCGCCAGTGTTTTCGACATTCAGGAGAGCCCCATGAGCGAAAAGCCAGCTACGACCTTGCCCGGAACGGTGCAAAAGATTATCAAGCCGCCGCATCCCGACCTGCCGGAGAAGGCTGAAATTGCGGTTGAAGGCGCGGAAGAACTGTACAAGGAAATCCGCATCGATAATACGTTGACCGATGCGAACGGCAACGAGGTAAAGCTGAAGCCCGGCGCCACGGTAGAAGTGACCGTGGAAGCGGAACCGCAAGACACCGTCGCGAAAGAAGCGAAGACAGACGGAAAACACTAAGACCTAGCCCGCCTTTTCGTCTCGCCCTCTCGCCAGAAGCTTTTCGATACGATCCAGCCGGAGTTCCAGGTTCTCTTCGATCTCCGCTGTTTTCTTGGCCATTAGTATTAGTTTAATCGAGACCATCAACACGCCGCATTCGACGAGCAGGCCCTTGCTGAATCCTTTCACGAAGAGGGCGAGGATGAAGAGCGCGACCGTCAGAACGATGACGACGATTGACCATGGATCGGATGACTTGTTCATTTGGCCTTCGCTGAAGGTGGTTACGCGGTAAGCGGCGCAACGTGAATTCCGAACGCCAAAATGCTCTCACGCCGCGGCGCACTTGCACAAACCCAGAGTGAGACGGCACGTTCAGCGTCGGGCGCGATGGTAGCGTAGCTATCGTCTAAATTGACCTTCCGTAGATCTCCCACTACGATGAAATTGGCGCGAATGGGCTTCGCCAGGGGCGCTAAACCGACTATGAAAAAGGACTGGAACGACTTGCGGATGCTTCGCTGGTTTGGCTATTCAGCCGGTGCGATTCTATGCGCGGTTGTATTGTGCCTTGCGCCGGGGCCGACGGCTGCGCAGACGACGAGTCAGATTTTGGCGAAGGTGTACATCGCGCGCGGCGGGCTGACGCGGATCAAGGCGCTGCGATCGGAGCGCATTACCGGCACAATTTCTTTTGGATCCGAGGCTTCCGGGCCGTTCACGGTGGAGCTGAAGCGGCCGATGAAAATGCACATGACGCTGAGCGTCCAGAATCAGACGATGATTCGCGTGTATGACGGGACGCAGGGATGGGCGAACAATCCGTTTGCGGGGAAGCTGAATCCCGAGTCGATGGCGGAAGAAGACCTGAGGAATATTTCGGAAGAGGCGGATTTCGACGGGCCACTGGTGGACTACGCGAAGAAATCGAACAAAGTGGAGCTGGTGGGGAAAGATAAGGTCGAAGACAAGGACGCGTGGCGCGTCCGATTGACGACGAAGAATGGAGACGTGCGGTATTACTTGTTTGACGCGAAGACTTTTGTGCTTTTGAAATGGGAAGGAAAGCGGCGCGCGGACGGGAAAGAGTATCCGATCGAGTCGTATTTTCATGACTATCGGGATGTCGAAGGGCTGAAGTTTGCGTTTGAAATTGATTCGGGGAGCTCGGCGACGGATCTGACGCAGAAGCTGGTGATTGATAGGATCGAGTTGAATGCGAATTTTGCGGATTCGGATTTTGCGAAGCCTGCGGCGCCGGATGGCGGAGTGGCGGCGCCTGCGCCTTCGAACCGTTAGCGGCGACGCCCTGGTTGCGGTTGCCTGGTTCAGACTCGGCGGACTCGATGACGGATGACTCGAACAAATCGACACCTCCTGCGCTGGAAGGATCAACGACGGAGCGGTTTAGTGTGAACGCCGGGCTTTGTGTGACGTGCGCTCACGTCCGGCAGATCGAGTCGGCGAAGGGATCGAGTTTCGTTCTGTGCACGCTGTCGTCGAGCGATTCGCGATTTCCGAAGTATCCTCGGCTGCCGGTGCTTTCCTGTGGCGGCTACAGCCGGCAAGAGTGACCGGCTCGCCCGTTCGTTTGATTATATTTTGATTTGATGTATTTGTGGTAATCTAACCCACCTCAGATTCTGATGTGAGGTGCGCGGATGCCCAGAGCCTATTGGCCTCTCGTTTTTTCGCTGCTGATGTTTTCCCCCGGAACCGCAAAGGCCGACAAACTCACCATTACAAGCAATCCACCAGGAGCAACGGTTGAGATCGACGGCGTGAAGGTGGGAACAACTCCGTTCATGAAGGATTATCCCGGCGGTTATTTCCGTCGAACAAAGACGGTTTTCGGCTCAAGACTCGAGCACCCGCTGGTGGCGCGAATAAAGCTGGACGGGTTCGCGCCGAGGATTGTGCAGCTCTGCGATGGGCCGGCTCAATGGCGGGATATTCATGGCAGAGAGCGGGGCGAATACTGGACGTTTAAGGTGTCGAGCTTTGATGTAGCTCTCGTCCCAGTCGCGAAGGAGTTCACCGGTGAGGTCGCGGTGAAAACAGCTCAAAATACTTCAGTCGAATATGTTCGTGAGATGAAGCTTGAGGAAGTGGTTGAACTCGTTAAGCCAAGCGTCGTGTACCTGGAAGGATCGAAAAAAACCGGCACGGGATTTCTGGTGACGCGCACCGGCCTCATCGCGACCAATGCGCACGTTGCCCGCGATGAGGAATCGTTGCAAGCCCGGTTTGCGGGCGGCGTGGAGTTGACAGCCGACGTTGCGTATATCGACGACAACCTCGATATCGCGTTGTTGAAGGTGGAGGGCGCCACTTTTCCGCATCTTGTACTTGCCGAAACCGCAACGGTGCGGCAAGGACAGCAGGTTCTCGCTGTTGGCAACCCCGGCCAGGCAATGCTTTTTAGCGTGACGAGGGGAATCGTCAGTGCCATCGACGAATATCCCAAAGCCGGTCAAGGGACATGGATTCAAACGGACGCCCAACTCAATCCGGGCAACTCTGGAGGCCCGTTGGTGAATATGCAAGGACAGGTGATTGGAATTGCAACTTCACGACCATCCGGCGGAAATACAACGGGGATCGGCTTTGCGCTGAGCGCATCCGATCTCATGCGCGTCTTGCACAACATCTATCCCGATGAAAATGTGCTTACAGAAAAGTTGATGGCACCGAAAGACTCCGGGGACGGACCAAATCCAAAACCTCTTTCAGGGGTTGAGGCACCGGGAACAGAGACTTCCCCGCAAATGCAACCGAGAGTTACTTCGACCAATCCTAAGAGGTTGGCGGTTGCATACGGCACTATCGACGTTCGCGGCCCGACTGGTTCAAGAGTCGAAATAGCCAAAGTCATTGTTGGGGATGTGCCAGCATCATTCAAACTCTTGGCAGGGGTATATAGGGTTGTTGTGATTCTCCCCGGCGGCTTTCGGCAGCCACAGTTTGTCCACCTTGCAGCAGATAGCGAGGTGACGGTCGAGCCTCCTCCAATTCTTCAGTCACCGGCGCCTTGACATTCAGGCAGGTGAACCAGCTCAATGTGATAAGCTATTTGAGCGGACCGCGGAGAGGTGGCAGAGCGGCTGAATGCGGCGGTTTGCTAAACCGTTTTAGGGGTTAAACCCCCTAACGGGGGTTCGAATCCCCCCCTCTCCGCCATAGTCTCAGAAGTCCAGCGGCATCGGTCATCCAGCAGGGTATTCGCCCTGTCAATTCCCCGACGCTATGAATCTCGCTGAATCCCATATTTCTCAGCGAGAGGACAGATGGGCACACGCACCTTTTTCCTCACACAAATACATGCGGATTGCAGCCGGTGAACGGAGCTGCCAACGAGCTGCGTTCGCGAAAACCCACAATATTGTGTGCCCCAGGCGTGACCTGAACGGACAGGTCGATTTTCAATACCCGGGCATCCCACCCGCTCCGGCTAGAAGATCTCTTCGCGTTATTGACACCTGGACACTTCCCTCCATCACGCAACGGAACCAGGCGGCCGGCCGCCGCGCGCACGATCCCACTCAACTCGGTTGTTGCTCCCCGAGCGGCAAGCCGGCAGCGAGCTTGATGACTTCTTCCGGCGTCGCGATGGTCGGGTCCACGATTCCCGCCTGTCGGCCCGCGTTGAGAATCAAGATGCGATCGCAGCAGCGCCAGAGTTCAGGCAATTCGGAACTGACAAGCACAATCGCTTTTCCCTGGGCGGCCATTTCTTCGATCAATTTGTAGATTTCTTGTTTGGCCCCGACATCGATTCCGCGCGTTGGCTCGTCGAGGAAGAGCACAGCCGGATCGGCCATGAACCAGCGCGCCAACATCATCTTTTGCTGGTTACCGCCGCTGAGTGTCGCGATGGGCGCTTCGATGTGAGAGCGCATTCCAAATTTCCCTGTGAATTCGGCCACTCGCGTCGATTCTGTACGAACGCGATCCGTAGTGTGAAATCGGTGAAGCACCGATATCGTTGTATTTTCCCGAATGGAGAGTTGCGGAAAGAGGCCTTCCGATTTTCTGTCTTCTGGCAAGAGGCCGAACCCACGGTCGATCGCCTGTCTTGGATCTGCGGGTGCGAACGCTTTGCCTCTGAGCGACACCGAGCCAGTTCTGAGTTTCCGCATTCCAAACAATGCTGCTCCCAGTTCGCTGCGGCCCGACCCGACCAGACCGGCGACACCCAGAACTTCACCTGCTGTCACCGAAAAGGTGATTCCGCGCAGGAAATGAGTCTCAAGGTCCCGTACTTCAAGAACGATATCTTTGCGCGAGGATGTATTCGCGCGGCGTTCGAGTACTTCTACGTGTCTGCCGACCATCATGTGCACGAGTTCGTCGGTCGAGAGCTCTCGCGCTGCACGGGTGCCGACATACTTGCCGTCGCGCATGACCGTGACGCGATCCGCGATCTGCTGCACTTCTTCCATTTTGTGCGTCACGTAAACCGAAGATACGCCACGAACTCGCAGTTCTTTGATGAGCGCCAACAAGCGAGCCGCGTCGTCTTGCGCCAGAGAACTCGTCGGTTCGTCGAAGAAAATCACTCGCGCGCCAAGGCTCAACGCGCGTGCAATCGCCACAAGTTGCACTTGGCTGATCGAGAGCGCTGCGACCCTCGTATCGGGATCAACGTCGAGCTGAACCTGCCGGAGGAACTGCGCGCACCATCCATTCAGTTCGGAGCGGCGAATGAAGAATTGTTCTTTCGCTTTTGCATTTCCGATTGCGATATTTTCTGCAACGTTGAGGTGGGGAAATAAATCAAGCTCTTGAAACACAATCCCGATTCCGATGTCCCTCGCGCGCTTCGGGTCGCTGATCGCCACCCGCTCGCCGTTAAAATACGTCTCGCCCTCATCGGGAATGGTGACTCCCGCAAATATCTTTGCCAGCGTGCTCTTACCTGCCCCGTTCTCTCCCATGAGCGCATGCACTTCCCCGGCCTCAACAGTGAAGTCCACGCGGTCGAGGGCCTGTGTGGCCTGGAACCGCTTGCTGATACCGCGCGCTTCGAGAATTGGTGCCATAGGCAAACTGCTCAGTTCGCGCCCTGTTGATAGACTTCGCTCGCGTTTTCTTTCGTAATCAGCTTCGGCTGGAGGATGTACCGCTTGTCCGGTTGAAAATTTGTCTCGCGCAACATCCGGTCGCCGATCTCAACGGCCTTGTCCACGCACAACGGGTAATAAAAAGTTGCCGTGAGGACTCCGTCCATCACTTTCTTGATTCCGCCAGACGGTCCGCCCAGACCATCCACGCCGATAAACTCCATCTGTTTGTCGCGCTGTAACTCCCTCGCGGCGAGATAGGCTCCAACGGCCATCGGATCGTTGTGCCCATACACGATGTCGATCTCCGGTTCGGCGCGCAGAATTTCGACCATGCGGTCGCGCGCGTTGCTCTGGAGCCAGTCCGCAACGGCTTCATGTACGAATCGAATTTCCGGATACGGTTTCAAGACGTCGTGAGCGCCGTTGTATCGCTCCATCTCAGCCTCGACACCAAGCAGTCCGCGAATCTCGACGATCTTTCCACGCGGCGCACCGTTTTTCCGTTTCAGCTCGCTCAATATAAATTCGCCGGCCATCTTCCCGATCGCGACATTGTCCGCGCCGACAAACGTTGTGTAATTCGGCTCCGAAATATCGCGCTCCAGGCAAATCACTGGAATGTGTGCCGCCATCGCCCGACCCATGACATTGGCGAGCGGCGCCCGTTCGTTTGGAGCGACGATCAGCAGATCCGGCTTCTGCCGAATGAATGCCTCGATTTGGGCGATTTGTTTGCTGTTGTCTTGCTGCGCGTCCGAAATCGCAAGTTGAACGTCGGCCATCTTCCCAAACGTCTCTTGCATGCGCTGGTTCTGCGCCGCCCGGTAAGGCTCCGCGCTATTGCATTGGCTGAACGCGACAAAATATTTCTGCTGCCTTTTGTCTTGTGCTCCACAGGACGCCAGAAGCGTCGCAAGAAATATCAGAAGCAGGCGCGCGGATACTTTGGACATCAAGCTTCTCTCCTCGTGCTTTGCTGTAGCCACACCGCAACTACGATAATCACAGCCTTGAGCATCATCTCCAGGTTCGCATCGACATTCTTCAAGCGCAAAATATTGGTCAACACGCCCATGATCAGCGTTCCGATCACGGTGCCGACAATCGATCCCGACCCGCCCAACAGGCTCGTCCCCCCGATCACAACCGCGGCGATGGAATCCAGCTCGTACGCGACTCCCGAATTCGGATTGCCTTGGTGATTCTGCGCGGCGTGCAAAACGCCCGCGTATCCCGCCAATGCTCCTGTCAACGTGTATACGAGAATCCGCACTCTCGCAATCGGCAGCCCTGCATAACGCGCCGCTTTCTCATTGTCGCCAATCGCCCGCGCATATCTGCCGAACAGGGTTTTTGACAAAAGTATCGCCGCGCCAATCGTGAGGAGTACGTACGATCCAACGACTACAGCCTTGCTTGAAAATGCCGCGGCAAAGGCGGACCCGGTATCCGATCCAAATCCCAAATCGATATTCGAATTTCCCGTAAGCCACCGCGCCAGGCCGCGAACGCCAATCATCGTTGCCAGCGTGACTACGAACGGCTGCAAGCGCCATCGCGCGACCACCAAGCCGTTGACCAATCCAACCAAGCCGGCGCCTAACACCGCCGCCAGCGCCGCGACAAAGATCGCGATCCCCCCCTGAAACGGAAGCGTCACCGTCGCCACCAACAACGCCGAGATCGAAGACGCAAGCGCGAGGATTGTTCCCACACTCAGGTCGATCCCGCCGGTGATGATCACAAACGTCATCCCGAGCGAGATGATTCCGATCTCCGAAACCTGCCGCAAAATGTCGGTGAGATTTCCTAACTCCAGAAAAACCAATCCACCGCGCGGCGCGCGTGGGCTGATGATCAGAGCCAGCACGATCAGCGCAACGAGCCCGATTCCACTCTGTAGCCGAGTTCGAAGACCGCTCGTCTTGTCGGCTGGCTGCGCCGTGCGCACCGCTGATGCGGAGCCGCCGCTCATGAGCGTTGTGGCCGCGACCCGAGAATCCGCACTCGAAATCCCAGCTGCTTCGATAGCGCAATCATCTCTTCGAAAATATCACCGTACGCGACCGCAATGTGATTCGACATGTAGTGCGCCATCAGTGTATCTCGCGATATTCCCAAATCGGCTGCCATGAAAGGCCATTCGCGCGTTGTTCCCGACCACCATTCATCGCGAACGTTCGGCGGCAGCTTCACCACTTCGCCTCGACCAATGTCCATCCAGAGTTCATTCTCGCGAATGTACGTGCGCGCCCATGTCATTTTCCCCGGCAAACTTTCGCCCGCAAATGTGCCACCCGGTACGGGAAAGTACAACGAAGGCTGCCGGTACGAGTGAACTCCCTTGAGGCTGTTCTCATCATGATTGAACGCGTACGCCCCGCACGATCCCGAGTTCAGCAGCACCCAAACAAACCTACCCTCGTGCTGACCGCCCCAGCGAATATCGTGGAAAAATACTCCCTGGTGCAGCGATTTTGCCTTCAGAATTCGCTTCATCAGCTCCATCGGAATCACGTTGCCTTGATCGGCCTCCGTCGAACACGTAAGCGTGTCGCCATTTGATTCCGGGCGGCACACCGAATTGAACAGGCCCTCTGCAAAATCCGACGGCGGACGTAGCGAAATCAGTCCCAACTGATACTGCCAGCCGATGCAATCCGCTTTGTATTCGTTCGCCAAGTCGAGGACAGCCAGATAGTCACGCAATTGTTCGCGAGTCGCGTTCTCGTCGAAATCTTCCGCTCCCTTTTCGCGCCAGTGAAAAGTTACGCCGCGATCGCGCACAAATCGAAACGCTTCATCGATCCGCGCGTCGCTGATTTTCTTTCCTCGATCGATAATCCACGCCTGATCGATCTTGTGTTCGCCGAAACCATAGCGATGCAGCAGGCGCGGTCCGAAATATCCGTTGATCATCCCCATCGATGTATCGCCGAACATTAGGATCAATATTCGCCGGTCTCGAATTTGTTTCGCGATCGTGCTCGCCAACGCTTCCGCTTCTCTCGAAACGGCAGGCGCTTCTGAAATCTCGTCTTGCTCGTAAGTCAACGACCCGCTGTTGCACCAATGCTCAAGCCGCTCCATAAATTTCGCGTCTGTCGTCCAGTCCGCCGCATCCGTCCATATCCGCGAGAACGGCCTCTCCAAACTCTCGAGCGATGCCGCCGTATTCAGCAATCCGACAAGCCCCGGCCACTGCCCCGAAAAATTACTCGCCAATAGCAGTGGATTTTTCTTTCCGACCACGCCTTCCGTCGTGTGCGTCGCATAAAACCAATGCACGCAAACTCCGATCAGCGGCTCATCAATCGGCCCGAGCTTCTCGATCGATTCGTGTGGCTTCGAAATAAATCCCGGCACTCGACGCGGTTGCTTGCCGATCTTCCGCAACGCCGCTTCGAGCTGCTGCGTCGCCTTCTCGGCGCTTTCCTGCGCCAATTCATTCGGGATGCGCCGGCCATCTCCAGGCCAAAATAAATATACGTTGTTGGACATGGTCTCCGCCCGTGCGGTTCCGTGCTGAGCGGCAAGCCCAAGACGACCGCGCCCGCTAATGTAGCGGACAAATCTAATCGTTTCAATAGGATTTGACGGAA
The DNA here is from genome assembly GCA_963785605.1 of uncultured Acidobacteriota bacterium. Classification (GTDB taxonomy): domain Bacteria; phylum Acidobacteriota; class Terriglobia; order Acidiferrales; family UBA7541; genus Acidiferrum. The sequence continues at coordinate 28,221 of CAWAWE010000007.1, forward strand.
GGGCGATTTAGGGCCACATGACTCGTATCATGCTTACAATAAACTATTTATAGATACTTATACCGAAGAACTATTCCAATTGGCCGGTCAGGCTCAAATCGATTCAGACTTGTGGCCGCGCCAATCTGAGGTAGTATCTCCCCGTGAAGTCGAATCCAGCAAAACGCGCCTCAACCATGCGCGACGTCGCCAGACTAGCCAGTGTCTCCGTCGCCACGGTTTCCGCTGTCGCGAACGACAAGCAGATCGTTCGCCCCGCCGTAGTCGCCCGCGTTCAGGACGCGATGAAGGCGCTGAACTATCAGCCTGATCATGTCGCTCGCAGCTTGCGTGTCCGCCGCACAACGACGATCGGCGTTGTGATCCCTGATTTGGCGAGTGCGTTTTTCGTGGACGTGGTCCGCGGAGTCGAAGACACCGCGCGCGCCGCGGGATATTCGGTTCTGCTGTGCAATTCGAACGATGACGCCGAACAGGAGAAACGCCACATGCGCACACTTCTGGCGCGCAAGGTTGACGGCATTCTCCTCGCGTCCACCGATCTTTACGCTGCTGGTCCGAATTCGTCCGCCGCAACGGACACGCCGATCGTTTTATTCGACCGCATCCCTCCGAATTATCACGGCGCCGCCGTCGTCATCGACAACGTCGAAGCTGCCTACCGGGCGACGCGCTATCTAATTGATCTGGGACATCGCGACATTGCGTTCATCGCTGGACGCTCCGATCTCTCCACTGGCAGCGACCGTGCCGACGGCTTTCGCAAAGCTCTCGAAGACGCGCATCTTCCGTTGCGCGGAGAATATTTCAAGCGCGGCGACTTTCATCCGGAAAGCGGCTACCGATCCGGCCTCGAGCTGCTCGAACTAGCGCAGCCGCCGACCGCGATCGTCTGCTCGAATGGTCCGATGACATTGGGTCTGCTGCGCGCAATTCAAAAAACCGGCACACAATGCCCGGACTACGTCAGCGTTCTCGGCTTCGATGAGCCGGTTCCAGACAGCTACGGCTTCAGCGTCAGCACGTTGCTGAGGCCCGAGTTAACAGTCATCGCGCAGCCCGGCCATGAAGTCGGTAAACGAGCCGCCGAAGTCTTACTCCGAATGCTGACTTATGATTCTGAAAACGAATCCGGCCTAAGTTCCGTCATCACTCTCCACGCAGACTTGCGGATCCGCGCCTCGGTGAGTCGCCCGCGAGCGTCTCTACACAAATAGTGAATTATTTTGCGGTTATATCGCTGGCTTCAGGTTGGGTGCACTTGGTGCCAAAGAGGTAGAGGTGTTGGAGGCCTCTTTTGTGCCGAAATGGCGACACGCCCGCGTCGTCAACGGCTGTCGCTGTTAGGTTGAGCGATTCGATCTTGGCGAGGCTTGTCAGTGATGCGAGGCCGCGCGAGGTCACGTTTGTAGAGGAAAGATCGAGATGACGAAGATTGGCAAAGCTACCTAACGTCTTCATCCCCTCGTCGGTCACCTTCGTTCGCGCGAGTTCGGCGTCAACGATCAAGTCGGCTATCGGTGTGAGTGCGCGAAGTGTTGCATCGTCAAAGCGTTCGGGAGCGGATGCGGTGCGAAGTATAAGGCCGTCTTGCGGATCTTGGGAGCGCAAGACGAGGTGCACGCCGAGTTTATTTTGCAGTGCGGCGATCTCAACCGATCGCGAACGATAATCTGGCGCCAGCGGCGGAACAATTATCTTTGCTGGTTCCGGCGGGGCCGCCACTTTGACCTTCTCGGCGGTGAGACGCTCCGTGGCGCCGGAAGTGATCCAGAATTCGATCACCTTGAGCTCCGCAACCGTCAAGCCAGGCTTGCCTTCTGCCGGCATCGCATCTTTGCTGTCTCGCGGAAGCGTGACGCGGCGATAGAGCTCACTGGTTCTCGGATCGCCCGGCTTCACGACCACGCCATCCTTGCCGCCCTGCATGACATAGTCAAACGTGTCCAGCCGGAGCTTGCCTTTCTTTTTTTCAGGCCCGTGACATTGAACACATTTGTCGTCAAAGATGGGCTCGACGCGTGAAACGAAAAACGCAACGGAAGCGGGAGTCGAAGCAACGGTTCCGCTGGCCATCGGCGCAATCGCGGGAATCGGAGTCGCTGCGACTTGCGGCGACACGTTTCTTTCCACGGGCGCAACACCGAGCAGCGACCGAAGACGTCCGGGCATGTGCTCGGTTAAAAATCCTTCGCCGTGCGTCAGCTTGCCGCCCTGATCGCTGGTCCACGCCAGGAGACAGACGGTCGCAAAGAGCGCTACGCCGTAGAGTTTCGTGTTCCATGCGCGGACGGCGCAACAAACCACGAGCGCAGCAGCGAGCGAAATTCCGCCCCACATGTGGCGTGTAACCAGCGCGCCTTCGTATCCTCCGCTTCGCCCAAGCATCCATCCGAGAAACGCGGCCGCCACTGCGCTTGCAGTTGCCAGCGCGAGGACAAATCCGGCGCCAGCTTGCAGATGTTTTCCGCTGCGGAAGAGACCTGCGCACTCGAACAGAGCAACAAGAAAAACCAGCGCGATCGGGAGGTGAACTGCTAACGGATGAAAGCGGCCAATGAATTGGCTGAGATCGCCTCGCTCAACTCCGTCGGGAGGAGCTTGCAACGCGGCGAACAGAAGCAGCAAGACTACAAGTAGTCCGACGGCACATAAAATTAGTCTGGAGCGCGAATTCATCCGGGCGAGGTCAGACACGCCGCAAGCGTGTGATGCGCCCGATCGGCAGCCATTCGGCCACCAGGATATCGCCGCTCTGCAAAAAGATCGCGGCGTGCGGCGTGATGAATTGGCCCGGCGTGAATTCGCTACGCGATTGCTTGCGGCGCGAGCCAACTTCCCCGTTCGCGGCGTGGCCGTCACCAAGCTGCGCGACGACTTTGTACTCGCGATCGAGAATGCAAACCTGGCTGTCTAAATCGGGACAAACCATCCACTCGCCTCGAGTATCGAAGTGGCAAGGCATGCGTAGCCGCGAATCGTCTTTGATCGTCTGGAGATGTTTGCCGCTCAAATCGAAGGTTTGCACACGGCGATTGCCACGATCGGCAATCACCAGGATAGGTTCCTTGCCACGCGAATCGACGAACAGCCCGTGCGGCGTGTCGAATTCGCCGTCGCTATGTCCGGGGCCACCAACCTCGCCGAGGAATTTGCCAGCCGAAGAAAACTTCAGTACGTGATGCGAGCCGTATCCATCGCCAACGAAGAAGTCTCCATTGGGCGCGAACGCCACGTTCGTCGGTACAAAATCGATCGGATGCTCGTAGGCGGCATCTTCGCGCGGATATCCGTGCGACCACAGCGTCTCACCGCTGAGTTTCGTCTTCACGATGTTGCAGCGGTTGATGTCGCAGTGATACAGCACGTCTTCGCCGTGCTCGCGGCGTAGTCCCAACCCATGTGCGCCGCCGCGAAATTCTTCACCAAAGGCCCGCACAAATTTGCCGGACGAATCGTAAACGACGACCGCTTCTCCACGCATGCTGGACTTATTGACCGTGTGCGCGACATAGATGAAACCGCGTTCGTCCTGCGCCAGTCCGTGCGTGTCGCCCCACATCATCCCGTCCGGCGGCACCAGCCAATCGTGTTCGCACTCATACGTGTGCTCACCGGAGCCGGTCACCGGCAACCGGCTACCCGATTTGTCCGACGTCGAAAGAAAAAACGGCGGCAGAGCAGCCGCAACCGAGCCCTGCGCGCATTTTTTCAGAAAATCTCGACGCGTATTCGTCTTCATGCGATCAGTTCTGGAATGACCTTCGCTGTAACGACTCCGGTCAATTTCTGCTCCAATCCCTGAAACTTGAACGTGAATCTCTCGTGATTCATCCCAAGCAAGCGAAGGACGGTAGCATTGAAATCCCGCACGTGTACCGGATCTTTCACGACGTTATAGCAGAAATCGTCCGTCTCTCCATGCACGTAGCCCGCTTTCGTTCCGCCGCCGGCCATCCACACCGTGAAGCAGCGCGGATGATGGTCACGTCCGTAATTTTCCTTGGAAAGCCCGCCCTGACTGTAGACCGTGCGGCCGAACTCGCCACCCCAGATGACGAGCGTGTCGTCGAGAAGGCCGCGTCGCTTGAGGTCAGTGACAAGCGCATACGATCCGCGATCCGTCGCGGTCGTCAACTTTGGTGTATTGCCAACGGCATTGGAATGCACATCCCAGCCTCGTTGGTAGACCTGCGTAAAACGCACACCGCGTTCGGCCATTCGCCGCGCAAGCAGGCAGTTATAAGCGAAGCTGCCCTCTTGTTTTGCTTCGTCACCATATAAGGTCCATGTGCTGGCCGGTTCGTCGCGAAAGTCGGTGAGCTCTGGCAATGACGTCTGCATCCGAAACGCCAGCTCATATTGGTTGATGCGAGCATTCGTCTCGGGATCGCCGATGTCTTCCAGCGTCATTTGATTGATCGAGTTCACTGCGTCGATCAGTTCACGCCGCACGTTGCGGTTCATGCCGGATGGATCTTCCAGATAAAGCACGGGCGCGCCCTTCGTGCGAAACGCTACGCCGGCGTATTCACTCGAGAGAAACCCACTGCTCCAAAGTTTTGGCGAAATCGGCTGAAGGTCCGTGCCCGGCATCGTCGTCGAATTCAGAACGACATACGTCGGAAGATTTTCGTTCATGCTGCCCAGGCCGTAGGCGAGCCACGAACCCAGTGCAGGTTTTCCGGGATTCATGTTTCCGGTGTTCATCAGCAGAATGGCTGGCTCGTGATTGATGGCATCGGTCTGCATCGTGTGAATCAGCGTGATGTCATCGACGAGCTTGCCCGACCACGGCAATAGTTCGCTGACGTAGCGCCCGCTCTTGCCTTGCTGCTCGAATTGCCAGTGCGATGGTGCGATCGGAAACCGCGCCTGGCCGGCAGTCATTCCGGTGAGCGCCTGGTTACCCCGTACCGAATCCGGCAGATCTTTGTCGAACTGGTTCGCGAGTGCAGGCTTGTAATCCCACAAATCCATCTGCGATGGAGCGCCGGACATGAAGAGATAGATCGCGCGCTTGGCTTTCGGCGCAAAATCCGGCAAGCGATGCGCTCCGACTCCGGCAGTTAAAGTTTCTGCCGCTGCCGTTCGATTGAAAGCTGATTCGCCAAACAACGTCGCCAGCCCCGCCCAGCCCAGCGTTTTTCCCATGCGGCCGAGGAAATGCCGGCGCGTCGCGAGTGTCTTCCATTCTTCACGCAGCGCGAGAGGCACGGGAAGGTCGTAGACGGTCGGGCCTTCTCCGCCGTGGTCGCAGCACGCGTTGTGTGAAAATGGATTTTCGCTTTTCACTTGTTGAGGACCTCATCCAGGTTCATCGCTGCGCTCGCTACCAGCATCCACGACGCAAGCTCGCTGGCGGACAGATTCGTATCGCGTTTACTCTCGCCAACTGACAATAACTTCTCGGCGGAGGCCGCATCCTGGCCATAGACCGTCTCGAATTTCATCAAAGCATTCTCTAAGGCAGCCTTTTCCTTATCTTTCCACGGCCGAGCCAGAAGAATTTCGCCGAGCTCGTTCATCCGCGTTTCTGTTTGTTGCGATTCGCGCAAAATGCGTTCGGCCAATTGACGCGAAGCTTCCAGCCACTGCGGATCGTTCATCAGCACCAAAGCTTGCAGCGGCGTATCGGTGCGCTGGCGGCGCGTGCACACTCCGTCGCGCACCGGCACATCGAGAGAATCCATATCGGGCATCGTGGCCATGCGTTTCCAAAACGTGTAGAGGCTGCGGCGATAGAGTGCGTCACCGTGATCCTGCACGTATTCCTTCGTATCGCTCACCTGATGGCTGCCGGCTTCCCAAACTCCGGGGGGTTGGTAAGGCTTGACGCTCGGCCCGCCGATTTTTTCGACCAGGAGTCCACTGCTGGCCAGCGCGGTGTCTCGAATCATCTCGCCATCCATGCGGAATCTTGGCCCGCGCGCCAGCAACCGGTTCTTCGGATCTTTTTCGATCAACTGCGGCGTGGCTCGGGCCGATTGCTGATAGGTAGCCGAGAGAACGATCTGCCGGTAAAAGCGTTTTACATCCCAATCGTGATCGCGAAAATCAACGGCCAGCCAGTCGAGAAGCTCGGGATGACTCGGCAAGGCTCCCATCAACCCAAAATCCTCCGTCGTCTCAACGATTCCCGTGCCGAAAAGCTCGGACCACATCCGGTTTACGGTCACTCGCGCGGTGAGAGGATTGTCGCGACTCACCGTCCATTTCGCGAGCGTCAGCCGATCCAACGCTGCTTTTGCGGGAAGTCCCGGCAGAAAATGCGGCACACCCGGGCGGACGCGTTCGGTGCGAGCGCTGAACACTCCGCGATTCAGAACATCGGCGTAAGCAAGAGTCGGAGCTTCTTCGCTGACCAACTCAATGTCGCCGTTCTTGGCCAAACGGTTCAGCTCTGTATCGAGTTGAGCGACTTGAACCTTCAAGGCGAACGTGGGAGCGTCGCGCTTGCCGAAATAATATTCGGTTACGGTGTGCAGCTCGTCGTCGGACCACTGCGTCATCGGTTTCCGAGCGATTTCTGCAACGTAATCTTCGTACGGCAGCCGCGACGCTTCCAATACAGAAAGCTCGCGCTGATAAAAACGAAAATCCTGAAAGGCGGTCTGACGCAGCGGATTGCCATCCGGATGCGTTCGACCGAACTCGAGCGGCGCTGTCGTGCTAGCCGTTTCCTTCAGCCCATCTTTCAACACGTCCACGTATTGGGGCACGCCGTCCACATAAAGCGTTACACCGACGGCTTTTCCAGAGCCGTCGTAGGTCGCGATCAAATGGTGCCACTGTCCTACTTCGAGAACTCTGTCCGGCGTTTCGACTTCGATCGCATCGTCGGGCAATTTGTGAGCGAACAAAAACTTCAATCTGCCGTGGTCCGAAATTAGTTGCCATCCACGCCCATCCTGATCGGCATCCGCGCGAGAGAGGATTACGCCGTCAGGATGTTCAGGCTCCTTGGGCTCATTCGGACGCAGTTGCGGGCGCATCCAGGTTGCAACACTGAACGGCTTTGCGCCGTCCTCATCTCCCACATTCGGCAACTGCAAATGAGTTCCGGTCTCCGTTCGCATGTACGGCCAAAACCATGTGCCTTCTCCCCATACGATCGGCGTGCCGGTTGCATTTACGGTCTCCGGCTTTTCTCCGTTCGCGGAATCAGCGAATGCGTTGCCCTTCCCTTCATCGAAACGCAGACGTGCTACAAGACTTTCGCTGCTTACTCCATGCGGACGGCTCAGAGGTTCCGCCAGCCATTTCGCGATCAATGCGCTCGCTTCGGCGCGGCGATTCTGAATTTCGCGATTGATCGCGTCTTCTTTCGCCAACGTTTCGTCGTAAGCGGCGCGATTTTGCTGCTTCGGAACGAGCAGAATCGGTGGCCAATCATTTCGATCGTCGTTGAAGGGATTTTCCGCGAGGTTGTTGAAGAACGCGGTCAGCTTGTAGAAATCTTTTTGCGTGATGGGATCAAACTTGTGATCGTGACAGTTTGCGCATCCCACCGTCAGCCCGAGGAAAGCCGCGCCATACGCTTCGGTGCGTTCGCGCTTATTGTTTACGCGCAGCTCTTCGGTAAGCGTGCCGCCTTCGCCGCTGCTGATGCCGGCGCGTATGTAGGCGGAGGCCATCAGCGAATCCAGAGATTTGTCGGGCAGCATGTCTCCGGCGAGCTGCTCGATGACGAAACGATCGAAATGTTTGTTCTGGTTGTAGGCCTTGATGACGTAATCGCGATACGGCCAGATGTAGCGGAAATTGTCGATGTGAAGGCCGTGCGTGTCGCCATAGCGGGCGACGTCGAGCCAATAGTGCGCGCGATGCTCACCGTATCGCGGGCTCGCAAGCAGCCGATCGACAACTTTTTCATACGCGTCGGGAGAATTGTCGGCAGCGAACGCTTCGACTTCTTGAGGAGTTGGCGGCAGACCAGTCAAATCGTAAGTGACGCGCCGAATTAGCGATCGCTTGTCTGCTTGCGGCGACGGACTTAGCCCCTCTTTTTCCAAGCGAGCCAAAATGAAGTTGTCGATCGGAGTTCGCACCCAATCTTTTTTTGCGACGGCCGGAAGCGGTGGAGATTTCGGAACAATGAACGACCAATGCTCTTCGTAGACGGCGCCTTGCCTTATCCACTCGCGCAGCGATGCGATTTGTTGAGCGGTGAGCGTTTTGTGCGCTTCGGGCGGAGGCATGCGGTCCTTCGGATTTTTTGACTCGACCTTCTGGACCAGCGGACTCTTGGCGGGTTGGCCGGGAATGATGGCGGGACCGCTTTTGTCGTGCGGTGCGAAGGCAAACTCCGCTCGATCGAGCCGGAGTTTGGCCTTACGTGCTCCTGGATCAGGTCCGTGGCAGGGGTAACAATTTTCGGAAAGAATTGGAGCGATGGATTGATTGAAGGATAGCTTGGCCGGCGTTTGGCTAGGCGCTTTGCTTTCAGAGACGGTAGGCGCTTTGGTTACAGCGAGATGCGGTTGATCCTGGCCTCGCGCGGCGATCACGAAAACGAGTGCGCATGTGAAAATCGCCGGCAACCACTTGCAGTGATGCCGTTGGAATTGGCGACGTCGGCGGAATTGGCCCTTGAGAAACATCGCTGAAAGGCGACTCGCTCCCTTGAGTTGCAGCTGCTGGTGCCGATTAACGGCAAGCTTACTCCGGCGCTCGGGCAAAAGCGATTCGATAACCTTATATGTATATGTTGGGGGTCGGCTGGCGATATGTTGGGGGGTCGGCTGGCGCTCCGCCCAGAGAGTTCCAAATTGGGACGGAGGGGGGGTATACCCCCTATGTTTTTTGAAGTGTGTGCAAGTGCTGCCGAATGTGCTAGTTACCGAGTCGCGGGAAACAGGTGTGCGCAAACGCTTTGGAATCAGCGGTTTGAATGGGGTATGTTTTCGAAGCGGTAGTAGCGTGAGGTGGTGCCCGCGGCGGGAGAGGCCGCAAAATGGGCCGCCCTAAAAAGCAAAAGGCGCCCTGGGGGCGCCTGGACGCAAATTTCAATGCGGTGATTATAACTTAAGTTTGCGTTTTACCGAAGCGGTTTTTCGCTGGATCGTACTCGCCGAGCCGGAGACGAGGGCTGGTGCAAACAGAATGCCGACCGGTAGCTACCCCGCCTTGTAAGAAGTGGGAGCGTCAAGGTGGAGCGGACGGGCGAATGGCCGGAAGTGGCGGGACTTACCCCTTTTGGCAGGTCACGTTTGCGAAACCAGGCGCGATTCAGATACTTGGCGTTGTCGCCCCTCTACCGTACGCTATCTGTAAATTCCTATATAAGGAAGGGGCACTTCATTGAGCCAGCAAACCCAGGTCGAAGCTACAGTGGTGTGTTCGCAATGCGGACGATCGTTCGCGCCCTCAGACGTGGTGCAAATTGCGGGAAATTGGGTGTGCGGCACTTGCAAGCCGGCGTATCTGGGCCGGGTGGTGGCGAGTGGTGTTGCGGGCACATCGCCGCGCGGGTGGCGATATGCGGGAGTTGCAATCCGCTTCGCGGCGAGATTTGTTGACGGCATGGTTCTGGGCATACCTTTGGTCGTCGTGATGATGGCTGTGCTTATTCCAACGATGTCGCGAACACTGCCGCGAAACGGAAGACCGCCGGCGGCGATCAATCCCGCGATGGCCTTCTTCGGCCTCAGCTTCCTGCTGGTATTTTTTGCCGTGGGAATGCTGTACGAAGTGGGGATGTTAAAGGGTTACGGAGCGACGCTTGGAAAAATGGCTTGCGGACTGAAGGTGGTCCGAGCTGACGGAAGCGAACTTGGGTGGGGCGTGTGCTTCGGCCGCTTTTTCATGTGGAACATCGTCACGGCCGGAATTCCCTATCTGAGCATCATCCTGATGCTGGTTACTTCGATCGTTGCGGGAACGGATGCGGAAAAGCGCGCGATTCACGATCGAGTGTGCGGGACGCGGGTGGTCTACAAGTCGAGCATCGCGTGAGCTTTAACGTAAATCTTTTTTCGCCTCCGTCGGACGAAGGCGGGCCGCGAGACTCCACGATTCGTTTTTCGCAGAACCCATCGTCATCAACGTTGGGTACGATCAGTTGTCCGAGTTGCCAAGGCACGATCACTCCGCTTGTGACGGAGGACGGATCGCAAGTGTGCATTTTCTGTCACACGAAATTGCAGATCCGCTTCTGGGGCGTCGCCAGGGAAAGCGCGAACGCGGCATCCGCTCTGACCGACCAATCGACGTGTTTCTTTCATCCCGACAAAGCTTTTCAAGCTTGTTGCCAGCGATGCGGGCGCTTTCTATGCGCGCTGTGCGACTTGCAGTTAGGCGCGCAGCATGTGTGCCCGACATGTTTCGATCGCGGCCGCGCGGACTCGGGGGCCGAGGCTGCTTCGACAGACTGGCGGCATCGCGACGTCCTTTATGATTCGATCGCGGTGAGCCTGGGATGGGGTTGGATTCTTTTTTGGCCGACGTTCGTGGCCGCACTTCCGGCCGCGATCTATTTGCACGTGAGGTATCGGAAGGCGCCGCGCGCCTATCTGATTCCACGACACGGTTGGCGATTTTGGATGGCGTACGTGGGCTTTGCGTGGCTCCCACTGATATTCGGCAGCGCATTCTTCCTTCAATGGATCGGCAGGAGACACTGATTGAAGAGCGCATTCCAAAAAATATCGCGCGTCCGCGGCTGGGCCGGCGGAACCAAGTGGTATTTGAGCGACGACTGCCTGCTGTCGGCGAAGCGCATGATGTACACGGTGGAGTATCGACGATTTTACCTGCGCGATTTGGAATCGATCACGGTCTGGCCGAGCCGGATGTGGAAACTGCGAGTGATCATTCCCACGGCGATTCTGCTGGCAATCGGCGCCCCAGTTTGGGCATTCTCGGATGACACACCTGTCGAGATCACAATCGCTGCGAGCTTTGTCGTGCTGGGACTGTGCTGGCTGGCACGTGAATTGAGTTTGGGGCCGACGGCGTACGCTCGTATTCGCACGACGGGAGCAACCGTGGAGCTACCGTTGGTCAGGCGAACGAGACGCGCGCGAAAGGTGCTCGCACGGATCGAAGATGCCGGGTGCGCGCCGCGCAACAACCTGCGACGAGCGTCGCTGTTGCGCTCTCGGAGCAGAGCGCGCCTCCAGCGAGCGAGACCGCGTCTACTTCCGATTTGACGGCTGACGCAACGACTCAGACGAGCGGCTCCTGATTTCTCCGCTATGACCCAACAGAAACCCACCGCGGCGAATCTACGTCACGCTCGTTGCTTGTTTCACCCGTTGCGAGAAGCCGCGGCGCTGTGCCCTCATTGCGGCGGGACATTTTGCCGCGAGTGCGTAACCGACGAAGATGGAAAACTGGCGTGCCCGCCCTGCCTACGGAAGCTGGCGCGGCCGACGACAGCGAAACGATCCGCGATGAATCAATTTCGGCGGATTTTCGCGGGTGTTGCGGCGCTTGCTTCGCTGACAGTGCTGCTTTTCCTGCTGCTACGCTGGCGAACGAACACCCCGGAACAGCACATCAACCTGAACGGCGCCGGTGCAAGCCAACCGTCCGACCAAAACTCCGAGCAAGACGATGAGTGAGACCGGCCAGCAAGGCGCTATGCAAACCAGGGCTCGCACCAAACGCGGGCGGGCTATCCGCCAGTACTCGCAGCCACCGGCTGAGCCCATTGGAGGCGGTCGAGCGCGGGTTCGCCGTATTCCGTTTCACGTTCGCGCGGGAAGCGTGGCGCTATTACGCCGGGACCGCGCCGCTTGTCTTGTGTTTTATTCCGATGTGGGTGGTGAACGGACAGATAAAAGTGTCGGACGACATTTTATTGTTCGAGGCCATATTGTTTGCGATCGCTTACGTGTTGCGAGTGATCCTGGTCGCGCGTTACATGCAGCGCGTTCGCACGATGGCGTTTGGAACTCCGCCACCCAAACGCGTAAGCGCGGGCGAATCAGCAGCGGGCATCGCGGCATTGGTGGGACGCAAAATCGTGTTGAGCGTCAGCGCGTTGGCATCCCTTCCTTCCGTTGTGGGAACGTCGTGGTTCTACAGCGCATGCCAATTCGCAAGCATCGAGGAGCGTGAAGAAGGCGCACAGAGCGGATCGATGGGCGACTGTCTGTCTCTTTCGAGCCAATGGCTCAGTGGGGGACTTCTATATTTTCTGATGCTGTTTCCCTTGTGGAGCGTGGTGTGGCTGAACGGCGTCATCGTTGCGCTTGCGGTGCCGCAATTGCTTCACTCCATTTTTGGACTGAACACAATTCTCTCTACATCGATGGGCATTTATGCGCTGGCGCGCAGTTCGGCCTTCTGGCTATTGGCGTTTGCGGGTGCTTGGATGGCGCTGGACCCGATTGTTAAATGCTCGTTTGTCATCGTCTACCAGCATTTGCGCTCGCGGCGCGAAGGTTACGATCTGAGGGATGCGCTGGCCAACCTGCCGCGGCAGAAAAAACCAATGGCGATGGCATCCGACCGATCGATGCGAAATGCGCAGCCGGCGGCATTGATCGCGCTCTTTGCGCTGATGATTGGCGCGTGGCCGGTGTTGGCGTCTCCCAAAGCACAAGAATCAACGATACCCACGCCAGCGGCGAACGCCGATGATGCCGCGCGAACCGCACGCGTTCAAACATTACGACACGCACTCGATCAAGAATCCCAGCGCGCCATTTATCGATGGCACGACGCCGACCATCCGAACCCGCCCAATTGGTTCGACAAACTGATGTCCAAGATCGGCCAGGCTATTGGTCGCGCCTGGAATGCGATTGTGAGATTCCTGGCGAACCTGTGGCCGAAAGGACTTTCTGGGTTCGGAGGAAACGGCACGCCGGGTAAGTGGAGCCTGAAAGATCTGGCGGTGTGGGTGAGCGTGATCGCAGTTGTGACGATCGGCGCGATCGTAGCGCTCGTTTGGCTTCGAAGGCGTCGTGAACCGGAGTCGCTCTCGATTCCCGCGTCCGTCGCGCCACTTCCCGATCTGAGCGACGCCGTGCTCGCGACGGCGCGTTCCGAGGATGAATGGTTTGCGTTAGCCAATCGGCTCGAGCGCGAAGGCGACTTGCGTTCGGCGCTGCGCGCCGCGTACCTGGGGCTGCTGGCAGGACTCGCGCAGCGGGAGTGGTTGACGATTCGCCGAGACCGGACGAATCGCGATTACCTGGATGAATTCACGCGGCGGTGGCGGCGTCGCCCACAAGCGACTGTGGATGCGCGCACAGAAGTTCCCGGCAAATTAGGAACGAGCATGCGCCAGTTCGACCGCGTCTGGTACGGCTTTCAAGTGCCCACAGCAGAGGCCTTGGCCGCATACCGTCGCGATCAGAAGGAGTTGCTGAGTCATGTCTGACGCCGGTTCGACAGAGCGCACGGTGCTCAACTGGCGCGGCCCATTGCTGGCCGCCGGCATTTTCGCCGTGGCGTTCGCGGCGCTGCTGCTCATGGCTCATCGCAACCAGTCCAATGCGAGCGATATGGGGTCGAGCTTGCGTGAAGATCCATACGGCACGAGCCTTTTATTCGACGCATACCGGCGAGCGGGATATCACGTGACTCGCGGACAGGATCAAGACTCATTGACGGACCTGGATGCGGCAAACGCCACGGCATTTTTCATCGGCGGAACGGGTTGGGGCGAATTCAAATTCGAAAACGGAAAGCTTCGCGTCGGAGGAAAGGTGCTGGCCAAGCTGGAGGGATTTCTGGCACGCGGCGGGCGCGTCGTGTTGGTCGATCCGCAGGGAAGCCTGAAATCCGAAACGCAGGGATGGGAAGTCAGAAACGAGTGGGAGATCAAGAAGCAGGATTCGCGCTCACTGTGGCTGGCGCCGTCCGCGGCACTGCCCGCCGGCGCTGAATCCATTTATCTGGCGCGCCGTTCACCGTGGTTAAAGACCGACGATGCCTGGAGCGCGTTGTACACAGAAGCGAACGACGATCCAACGGGGTCGAATCAGGGCCGCGTCTATATGGCAAAGAGGCGGGTTGGGAACGGCGAATTGATCGTGGCGAGCCAACAAGCATTTTTGCTGAACGAAGTGATCAAGGAGCACCCCAATCCAGTTTTGCTGGATTTTCTTGCCGGGGGAAGGCCAACGATCTGGGTGGATGAAACGCTGCACGGACTTTATCAGCAACATGGCGTGGTGTGGCTGGTGCAGCGATACAAACTGCAAGTTTCGTTGATGCTGTTCTGGGTGACTTTGCTGGTGCTGCTGTGGAGCATGAGTGGCGACTTGAAACAACGACCAACGCATGGCGTGAACACGCAGATCACACGTCAGGGTGAAGGCGCGGGCGTGGCCGCCAGGCGACTGCTTCAAAGAAGCGTGGGGAAGGCGGACGTGGCGATGGAATGCTGGGAACAATTTCGACGGCGCTCGCCGCAGGATGCCGGCGCGATTTCCGCGGATCCGAATTCCAAGTCGCGACTGCGAGCCGCATTCGGGCAGGCTCCGCTTGCCGGATACAACGAGTTGAAGAAGCTGATCGCCGAACGCCGCTCGCCGATGCGACGGCTGGGCCAAGCGCGTGGCGAAGGCGCCAAAAATTTTACGGATTCATCAGGAAAGATCGCTGAGGAGGCTTCCATCGGATGAGCGACAACTTGATACCAGGTTCAGCGCAGCAGGCACAACCCGCGAGTGCAGAAATGCAATCGTCGATCGCGGCAACGATCGGCGGTGCGCGCCGTCTACGAGAGGCGCTCAGCCGCGTGATTGTCGGCCAAAACGAAGCGATCGATTTGGCTTTGGTAACGCTGCTTGCCGGTGGCCACGCGCTGATCGAGGGCGTACCCGGTGTGGGAAAAACGCTGCTGGTGAAAACGCTGGCGCGCGCCGTGGCCGGTGATTTTCAGCGCATTCAATTCACTCCCGATCTGATGCCCGCGGATATTACGGGGACGAACGTCTTCGATCTGAGAAAGCAGGAATTCCGGCTGGTTCGCGGGCCGATATTCACCAATTTCCTGTTGGCCGACGAAATCAATCGAGCGCCCGCAAAGACTCAATCGGCGCTGCTGGAAGCGATGCAAGAGCGGCAGGTGACGATCGATCGCGAGACTTGCGCGTTGTCTCCGGTATTCGTTGTGTTCGCCACACAAAACCCGATCGAACACCAGGGAACGTATCCACTGCCGGAAGCGCAGAAGGATCGGTTCCTTGTAAAAATTCGCATGGGCTACCCGACCGTGGAGGACGAAAACGAATTGGCAAAACTCGTCGCGGCGGGCGAATCGCCTGAGCGGCGGCTTGCCGAAGAATTCAAAGAACAAATATTAAAGGCGGGCGAGCTGGAGCAAATGCGCGCGGCCGCAGCGCAGGTGCGCGTCAGCGACGTGATCAGCAGTTACATCGTCTCCGTGGCTCGGCAAACCCGGCAGCATCCCGCGGTGTGGGTTGGCGCGGGTCCGCGCGCAACGCTCGCATTGCTTTCGGCTTCGCGGGCGCTTGCCGCGCTCGAGGAGCGAGACTTCGTGTTGCCCGAAGACGTAAAGGTATTGGCGGGTCCCGTCCTGGAGCACCGGATGTTGTTGCGGCCGGAATTCGAAATGGAAGGCGTCGAGATTCGAGAAGTGATCAAGTCTGTTTTGGAAGCGGTGGAAGTTCCGAGATAGGCGATGGGACAAAGGTTGAAGACCGAAGAGGAGAGGAGTAGCCGGGTCGAAGCATGTTGAGTGGCGCTCAAAATCAAGCGGGCAGCGGTGCGCGGAGAACTGCGATTGCCGCGGCGGGCGAAGCTGCGTCAACCGACAGGCAGGCGAAGCAATCCACAAACGCGATTTCGCAACAGGTTTCGCTGACGAAAACCGGGAGCACGTTCGGTCCGGAAGGAATACTCGCGTGGGCAACGGGATTGCTGGGAGTTGGCGCTTGCGTTGCGCCGTGGGTGGCGCACGGCTGGCTACTCTTCGGGTTGATCGTTGCGGCTGTGTCGTTGGCTACCTGTTACGACGCGCTGGCATTGTGGGTATCACGTCATGAGGGCGAACCGATTCTGTTGATGCCGGAACGAGGATTGCGGGGACGCGAAGGGCAAACGCTACAGATTCCGCTGGGGATCACGGGAAGTGCGCGTGGCAAGTCACCCGGGGAAATTGTCGTGACGATCATGGCGACGACGGCGGAGAGTGAAAGCGCGATTCGAGTGGAAGATTCGACGCGCATTTTGAAGCTCGAAGCCATCAGCAGCGAGCGGTTCCGGCGCGTCGGCATCAGAAGCGATACCTCATATCAAGCTGTGGCCCTGGGCGCCGGAGATTGCGTTGCTGCGCCGCGGCATTTGGCCTGCTCCACGCGTAGGGACCGAGCGGCGATCGCGCTTCGGGTTTTGGCGTCTGCGGCGATGGTTCGATCTGCCTGTGCGCCTTCGAATCGAGGCCGACATTCGGGAGGGCCGTCGAGAAATTCTGCGGAGCCCGATCTATCGATCGCTTGTGGCATCGCGACAGTCGATGTGGGTCGGCCACGGACGCGATTTCGAACGGTTGCGCGAATATCAGCCAGGCGACAATTATTCGGAGATTGCCTGGAAATCGACCGCGCGCCGCAGCGCACCGGTGACGCGTTTATTTCAATGGGAGCAGAAGCAGGAAGTGTATTTCGCGGTGGATCAATCTCGAGCGTCCGCTCTGCCCATCCAATTGTCAGGACACGCTGAGGAGCGGATGGCCGCGGATGGCGCTTCGCGACGCATGTTGGACCTGAGCGTCGAGACCGCGCTTGTGTGCGCAACGGTCGCATTGGAATTAGGCGACGAATTCGGACTGGTGACGTACGCGGACGAGCCGAAAAAATGGCTCCGCGCGGGAAGCGGGCAAGCGCACTTCCATCGGTTTCGCGACGCGCTACTGGATGTGGAGCCGCTATCGACAACGGCGGATTACGAAGCGTTGTTCAGCGAGATTCGAGTGCGATTGCGGCGCCGGGCTTATCTGGTTGTGTTGGCCGATCTGACGGAGCGATCGGTTTCGGATTCGTTGCTGCGGGGGATTGGGCAGGTTCGAACGTCGCACGCCGTGCTGGTGACCAGCATTTTGCCGGCGCATGCGCAGCCCGCGTTTTCGGCGGAAGAGAAAATCGAGACGGATGAGGACGTGTATGCGGCTCTCGCCGGCGAAAAAGAGAACCAGCGTCTGCGCGGGCTCGCCAAGCAAATGCGTCACTTGAATGTCGGACTTCGCTTCGTGCCGTCGAGCGTGTTCTTGCGTGCGGCCGCGGAAGGCTATTTGACGAGCAAGCGGGAGCAGCGACTGTGATTCTGGATCTCCAACGATTTCAGGCGCAGGGGCAGCCGCGGTGGAACGATCTCGAATCGCTGCTCGCTGCGCTCGAGAGCCGGCCGGATCGAAGGATTAACCCGTCGGAAGCGGAGAGATTGCAACAGCTCTATGCGCAAACGGCTTCCGATCTCAATCGGCTTACACATGGTTCGGTGGCTGCCGAGCCGAAGCAATATCTCGAGCGGCTGGTGGCGCGCGCTTACAGCGAGTTGTACTACGCGGCACCAACCCGTTCGACGTTTTGGCAGCCGCGCCAATGGCTCAGGATCTTCATCGCGTTTCCGGAAGCGTTTCGAAGGCAGCGGCGATATTTTGCGTTGTCGCTGCTGATCACATTGTTAGGTTGCGCGCTGGGCGGGTTGGCGGTGCGATTCGATCCGACGGCGGTTGACGTTTTGCTTCCTGCGGATTATTTGCGGAATCCGGAGGAGCGCGTTCACAACGAGGAGCAAGGGAAGGGGCTGAGTCCAAATTCTACGCAGATGGAAGCGATGTTCTCTGGGCAACTGATCAAGCACAACATACAGGTTGCATTGCTTGCAGCGGCGCTCGGCGTGACATTTGGGATCGGGACAGCTCTTCTGCTTTTCGAGAATGGCGTGTTGCTGGGCGCCGTCGCTGTTCGTTACACGCAGCAGGGCTTCGGGCTTTTTGTGTCGGCGTGGCTGATGCCCCATGGCGTGTTTGAGATTCCGTCGATTCTCATTGCGGGCCAGGCGGGATTCTATTTGGCGCGCATCATGTTGCGTCGCAGAGAAGACCGCAATGTCCGTGAGTCGATGACCGAATGGCTGCTGCTCGTAGCTGGGCTCGCTCTGATGCTGGTGTGGGCGGGAATCATGGAAGCGTTTTTTTCGCAGCATCACGAACCGGCGTTGCCGTACGGATTCAAGATTGCGGTCTCGATCGGAGAACTCGCGCTGCTTACCGCGTATTTGCTGATGACGGGCCGTCGCGAGCGGAGCATCGCCGCAACTAAGGAAGGCATTTCGCTTTCATGACGCCCGAACGAGCACAGCGCGTATCGACCGCCGCCGAACTGGCGATCGTGACGGCGGAAGGCGTGGTGTTTCGGCTGCCGCTGGCGGGTCCTGCTTCTCGGCTTTACGCGATGGCCCTCGACACACTCATCGTTCTAGGATTCGTCAACGGAATCGGATTGCTCATTTACTGGCTTTTCGCCAAGGCACCGGGCTACGGCTTTATGGTGATCACGCTTGCGGAATTCGCGATCGGATTCCTGTATGGCGCGTTGTTTGAAGGTCTGTGGAATGGGCAGACGATCGGTAAACGGCTTTTTCACTTGCGCGTGATCGATCAGACCGGTCTTCCATTGAGGATCGAGCAGGCTTGGGCGCGCAACCTGATGCGCGTTTTCGACGCATTGCCGCTCGCCTACCTCGTGGGAGGGCTCTCGGTGATAACCAGTCCGCTGATGCAGCGGTTCGGCGACCGGGTAGCGGGAACCCTCGTCGTGCGTGAGACACCGCTGCATCCGTCCGCTCAAATGCCTTGGACGTTTCAGAAATACAATTCGTTTATGGATTATCCCGCGGTCGCGATGCAGCTGCGCCGCGCCGCGACTCCACAACTCGCCGGTTTAATTCAAGAGGCGCTGCGGAGGCGTAACGAGCTTGCTCCGTACTCTCGCCGCGAAATCTATCGCGAGCTTGCCACGTTTCTGCAGGGCGAAGTCGCCGCATTTCCAGACGAATTGGTGGAAATGCTCAGCGACGAACAATACCTGATCAACGCGGCCAATGTGCTCTTCACGGAACGCCGAGTCGTCAATTCCGGTCCACCCACCGTTTGAAGGAAAAGGACTGCCAAGGGACCTCCCACGAGGTGCCGTCACCGGCGCCTCAGGAACGAACGGTAGCCGCTGCCGCGCTTTGAAACCTTTCATAAAGCTCGAATTCGCTCTTTTGGGCCATTCTGATGGTTTGTGTGATCGGCGCTAGACATACAGTTTGAAACGTTTTATATTGTCGGCGCTTCACTGCCTTTTCTTGTCCATTTCTTTCAGGAGGGTCCACGTGGTACCCAAATCCGCTCGGCTGCTTGCGCTTGCTGTGCTTTCGGCTTCACCTTTGCTTGCTCAGGACACCAAAGTTGTTGGGCGCTATACCGACGGATGGGATGCGGGACCGCAACAAATCTCGGGACCTGCTTGTCTTAGCGTTCGCGGCGCGTGGGAAGGCGGCTCGGAACCGTGCCGGCTGAACGAGCACGAGGCCTGGCTTTCGGACATTACGCATTGGCGTGCGGAGAGGCTCATTCGTATCGGGTACAGCGGCGCGCGGTACGAGATGCCGGCGCTGAAGTGGACGCAATCGAGCTTCATTCAGCCGCAGATGATGGTGGAGGATCGCTATTTCTACGATCCGGTCGCGAACAAATACACGGTCGATCGCTACCTGGATGATCTCGAGAAGCGCTATGGCGGCATCGATGCGGTTTTGGTTTGGCCGACGTATTCGAACATGGGCATCGACAACCGCAACCAGCACGATATGGTTCGCACCATGCCGGGCGGCATCGCGGGTGTGAAGCAGATGGTGGCTGACTTTCACAAGCGGGGCGTGAAAGTACTGTTTCCGATGATGATGTGGGATCAGGGAACTCGTGATCAAGGCAAGCCGTGGACGGACGCCATTGCGGAGTTGATGGCGGAAATCGGCGCGGACGGGATCAACGGCGACACGCAGGATGGAGTCCCGCTGGCGTTTTCCGAGGCGGCCGACAAGATCAATCATCCGCTGGCGTTCGAACCGGAAGGCGGGCCGCAGGACGAGGCGGTTGCCTACGACGTGATGACGTGGGGACAGTACAAATTTCCGTTCGTACCGCGAGTGGACCGCTATAAGTGGCTGGAACCGCGGCACATGGTGAACATTTCGGACCGATGGAATCGCAACAAGACCGACGATCTACAGTTCGCGTTTTTTAACGGCGTCGGGTGGGAGAGCTGGGAAAACGTCTGGGGTATCTGGAACGGGATTACGCCGCGGGACGCCGAGGCGACGCGCCGTGTAGCGACGATGGAACGCGCCGTGGCGCCATTCCTGATCAGCAAGGATTGGGAACCGTTCGCGCCAATGCTGCATTTTGGCGTGTTCGCGAGTCGATGGCCGATGGGCGATCAAACGGTCTGGACGATCGTAAATCGCAATGAATACAACGTTTCAGGGCCACAGATGGAAGTTCCCGCCGTCGAGGGAATGCGCTATTTCGACCTGTATCACGGCGTCGAACTGAAGCCGGAGCGGAAGGGGGACAAGGCGATTCTTTCGTTCGCTCTGAGTGAGAAAGACTATGGAGCCGTGCTGGCCACGAAGTCAGCTCCCGAAGAGAAGATCAACGCGCTGATGGCGAAGATGAAGACGATGGCGGCACAGCCGCTTTCAAGTTATTCGAACGAATGGAAAGTGCTGCCGCAGCACGTCGCAGAAATTGCAGCGACGAAAGCGGCTTCGGGTTCGCCAGACGGCATGGTGAAAATTCCAGCGGGCACTTTCACGATGAAAGTCCACGGCATCGAAATCGAAGGATTCAATGATATTGGCGTAGACACGCAGATGCCTTGGGAAGATTCGCCGCGCCGCTATCACGAACACGTCATGGATGTGAAGTCGTTCTGGATCGACAAGTATCCGGTGACGAATGAGCAGTTCAAGAAGTTCGTGGATGCGACGAAATATCACCCGAAGGATGATCTGGACTTTCTGAAGGACTGGCAGAACGGGAGCTATCCTGAAGGCGCGGGCGACAAGCCCGTGGTCTGGGTTTCGCTCGAGGATGCACGCGCTTATGCAACATGGGCCGGCAAGCGTCTTCCGCACGAGTGGGAGTGGCAGTATGCGGCGCAAGGCAGCGACGGCCGGCTGTATCCGTGGGGCAACGATTGGAACGCTGCGAATGTTCCAGTTCCGGATAAGGGCCGGACGATGCGCGGACCGGACAGTGTGACGGCGCACCCGAGTGGCGCCAGCCCATTTGGCGTGATGGACCTCGTCGGTAACGTCTGGCAGTGGACAGACGAATATGTTGACGAGCACACGCGCGGCGGAATTCTGCGGGGTGGCAGCTATTACCAGCCTCAGGGATCGATCTGGTATTTCCCGCAGGCTTATAAAAACACCGAACACGGAAAGCTATTGCTGATGGCGCCGAGCAAGGATCGATCGGGCGGGTTGGGCTTCCGCTGCGTGCAGGATGCGCAATAAACGAGCGGTGCGAATATCGGCGGGTATCGTACCTGTGCGAGCGCCCGCGCCGTCTATGATTGTTCGTGCTCGTCTATCGCTCGCAGTTGCCGCTAGTGGTAAGTTATAGCGCCGCTTGCTGAGGCTGATGTCCCTGCGCTTCCGCGATTTAAGCGAAGTTTGTTTGCATGGAAGAAAATGCGCGATGACTGATTTGCGCGGCACGGACACCGAGCTTCGTTCATGAGCGAAATCCCGACGATGAAGCAGATCGCTGAGCGCGCCCAAGTGTCGCTCGGCACGGTGTCTCACGTCATCAACCAGACTGCGCCTGTGCGCGATAAGCTGCGCGTTCGCGTGCTCGAGGCGATCCAGAGCCTGGGTTACACACCGAGCGCGCTGGCTCGCGGATTGCGTCGCAACTCCACCAACATGCTGGGAATGGTCATTCCTGACATCACTAACCCATTTTTTCCCGGTGTCGTGCGAGGCGTGGAAGACGTGGCGTTTAAAGGCTCGTATCGGGTGATATTGTGCAATACCGATAACGATCCTTCGAAAGAAAAAGCTTATCTCGATGAGTTGCGATCGTATCGACCCGCGGGATTGCTGGTGATTCCAGCGGCCGAGAGCAATCTTTCGGCGGAACTCGGACCGCCAACGCCGACCAGCGTGCCGGTGGTTTGCATCGATCGCCGGCCCGCGGATTGGAAGGGCGACGCGGTGCTTGTGGCAAACGAAGAGGGCGCCTTTAGCGCGACCGAGCACCTGATCAAGATGGGGCACCGTCAAATGGCGGTACTCGCAGGCCCTTCACACTTGACGAATGCCATCGAGCGACTCGCCGGATTCCGAAAAGCATTGGCGAAACACAAAATTGAAATAGCCCCTGAATATATCCAGGAGACGCGATTCGATCGTGAAAGCGGCTACCGCAGCGGCATTCGCTTGCTCAGCATGCTGCCTCGGCCGACTGCAATCTTTGCTTCCAACGACCTGATGGCGTTGGGGGCGTTACTTGCCGCACGCGAGTTGGGACTTCGCTGCCCGAAAGATATCTCGATTATCGGGTTCGATAATCTTGATCTTGGAATGTTCACCGACCCGGCGCTATCGTCGGTCCATCAGTCCGGCTATCAAATGGGCGCGCGAGCCGCGCGGCTCTTGATGGAGCGGATCAAAGGCAAAAAAGGGAGGGCTCAGCAGATCGTGCTACCGACGGAGTTGCGAATCCGAAATTCAGTGGGGCCTCGGCCGACGGGGAAAGACGAGTAAGACTGATCTTGAAGGATCGCTGACGCTTCAGTTGATCAGCGAGTAAGACTCTCACATGAACGAGCGCGAATCCGCGCTCGTTTTTTTTGACTCAACGCAAAACGCAAAAAAGGGGTGGCGCCGTCTCCTCGCCCCGCCTTGCCGTCACCAATCTGCGGCAAGGAGGACCGACGAAACGGCGCTTGGGGGCACTAAAACGCGAGATGCAGACCGAACTGAGCAGATCTTGGAATACTCTGCGCGGTCGCTTGTCCGAATTGCGAGCTGGATAGATCGCTGACGACCTGAGTCAGGTTGACGCGATTGAAGAGGTTAAAGATGTCAGCGCGAACCTCGAGTGAGAAGCGCTCTCTGAATTTGAAGGTCTTCGCGAACTCGGTGTTGACGTTTGCCAGACCAGGCCCGATGAGCGAATTGCGGCCCAAGTTGCCTTCGCTGCCAAGCGCGGGTTGCGGAAATGCGGAGGCCGACGCGAAGCCGGTGATGAAGTTGCTTCGGCTTCCCGTGTGTATGGAACCGGACGGAGGCGCGTTGGGTACGTCGTATCCATACCCATCGGCGTTGAAATCGCCGCTGCCAGGTTTGAGCCCGATCACGTTGCCTCCCGGTCCAAACACCGGATTGAACGCGGCGCTGGTGTAAACGGTCAACGGCAAGCCGCTCTGGAGCACGACGATGTTGGACATGCGCCAGCCGCCAAGTACTTTTTCGCCAAAGCCGCTCTTGATCGGAGACGGCAGGTTCACGATGCTGTCGAGCGTGAATCGCCTCGACACGTCGAAGTCCGACAAACCGTGCTGCGACCCAATGTCGAGCGGATTGAAGATCGCTTCGCCATTCGCGGTACCGTTGTCGTTGCTGCTCATGTCGTCGGTCGATTTGCCGAACGTGTAAATTCCGCGCAGCTGCCAGTTCTGGCTGAAGCGCTTGCTGACCATGAAGGTGCCGTAGTGACCGTCGGCGATGCCAATTGTTCGTCCGAAGATGATCGGGCCGAAACTGGGATTGAGTCTCGTCTGCACGCCGTTGTTGGCGATCAAGTCGCCCGGGAAGCGATTGACGTCGGTTTGTATGTAAAGGTGGTCGCTGTGTGAGCCGTTGTAGTCGAATTCGGCGACCACGTTGTGCCCAAGATCTTTTTGCACAGCGAGCATCCAGATCTGTGTGCGTGGCTGATCGACGTGATTTTGCACGCCGGACGTAAGCACAGGAACACCTACGATACCGCCGGCCGCGTTGGGCGTGAATGAAACACCCGGAGGAACCGGCCAAACGGAGCCGTCCTGACTGCCAAGCGCGTAACTGAACGGCAGCGTGCTGTTCTGAAGGTTGAAGTTGAGGTTCGCCCAATTTGGCGGATTCGTTCGCGACGGGAACGACCATGAGCCGTCGGCCACGTTGTTATAAAAGAGGCCGTACCCGCCGCGAATCGCAAGCTTGCCGTTGCCGAAGACGTCGTAGCCGAAGCCAAGACGCGGGCTAACGCCCATCGGCGTATTGTCGGTCACATACGCATTGCTTCCACCGCGGACGCCCATGGTTCCCGCGGTGACTTGCTCGGCAAAATCAGACCCGGCGCCAGGATTGAAGAAGGGGAAGGGCGTGGTGGAGTTGTGATAATTTCCCCAGTGGCCGAAGTAGTCGTAGCGAATGCCCAGATTTAGAGTGAGCTTTTTTGTGGCTTTGAAATCATCCTGGACAAAGCCGCCAAGATAGATCCAGCGAAGAACCTGGTAAAGATTGGCCTGCGTCGAGGGATCCGCGACATTCACAGTCGGACCGCTCTGCGAAAAAGGCTGGTCTTGTGCGAAGTCGATCAGGTTTGCGAATCCAAACGTCGGCCGCAATACCGCGGCAGTGAAGTTGTCGTCATCGTGGTGGCGATCGACGTCGATGCCGCCGCTAAATGTGTGGCGCCCGTGCGTCCAGGTGAGGACGTCATGCCAGTTGAAGTTTTCGTGGACCCATCCGGCAGGTCCCCACTGATTGAAACCAGCCGCACCGGAAATATTGACGTCGGGCAGGTCACGATTCTTTGCGGTGCCGGGGTTGGAGCCGACGGCGCGAACGACGGTGAATCCCGCGTCGTTGAGCAACGTCGGCGAGAATGTATGCGTGTAGTCGAGCTTCGCGTAGAAGCCGGTGTTTGGAAGAACTACGCGATAGAGAGGCCGCGGATCCTCCTGAAGCTGGTTCGAATACGTGCGGAAGAGGTCGAAGAAGAGGCGGTCTTTCGTCGGGTTGAGGTTGTAGTCCACGCGGAAGTGCCACTGATAAGCATTGTGCGTGAGGCTCTCGGGCACCACCGCGGTACCGGCGACAACGAGATCGGATGGAAACGCCGTTGACGGGAAGAAGCCGGGATTTTGCGCTTCCACTTGCGCGACAGTCTGGAAGTTGCTTGTCGGATTGATGCCTGGAGGCGCTTGCGAGAAGAACGCGCTTGCAAGGTTGTTGGGGAAATTCGTCTGGACGAACTGCACAAATTGCGGCGTTTCGACGGTTGCGACGTCGGTTGTTGCGTTTGAGGAGCGAAGACCGAATGCGCCACCGAAGACGAACAGTTTGTCTTTGAGTATCGGGCCGCCTACCGTGCCGCCGAATTCGTTGCGACGGAATGCGGGGATCGCGCGGCAACCTGCCTCACCCGACGGGCAACTCTGAAAAATGGTGCGAGCTGTGAGCGCGTTGTCGGTGTGGTATTCGGAGAGCGAGCCGTGCCAATCGTTTGTGCCGGGCTTGGTGAAGACTTGCACGTAGGCGCCGCTGTAACGGCCTTTCGCCGCGTCGAATGTCGCGCCCGAAATACGGATCGCTTGAATGAAGTCCGGCTCCGGGGAAAGATTCACGACGCCATCGCGCGACGCGCTGTTTATGCCCGAGCCATCGACGTCGTATTCGTTGTTCTCTTGGCGCTGGCCTGCCGCGTTGATTTGATATCCGGCTTCCTGTTCAAAGCTGTCGTTATTGGCCGAACCTGAGCCAAGAGCGCCGCCGCTGGGAAGGCCCGATCCGGTTACGCCGGGCGCGAGTTCGATCATGCTGGTGTAGACGTTGCGTCCGAGAAGTGGCGCGTCTTTGATGCTCGTTTCTGAAAGCTCGACAGACGTGTTGCTCTTGTCGGTTTCAACCGCTGAAACCGCGCCGCTCACTTCGACGGTCGTTGTCTGCGTCGAAAGGCCGAGGATCGGATGGAGCGTCTTGACTTCATTCGACTCGAGAACGACGCCTTTTTGTTCCCACTGCTTGAAGCCTTGCGCGTCGACCTGAATCGTATAAATGCCGCCCGGAAGCGACGCAATGCGAAAGTCGCCGCTCTCCGACGTGATCGCATAACGGCTGACTTGCGTATCCTGGTTGATGACAACGACCTTCGCGCCACCGACGGCAGCCTCGCTTTGCTCGACGACGATGCCGGTGAATCCGCTGTTGAACTGAGCTCGAGCCGGACACGCGAGAAAACTGAAATAAGCAATTATCGAAACCAAGAAGATTGCTAATGACTTGAGACGTGTTGCGACGTTCATCATCTCCCCTTTCGTTCTAAAACCTATCGTTGCGCTGCTCTGATTCTTGGTCTGCTTTGTTCTTTGACTTTCTCGGCTTCTTGCTGACTTTCAAATTTGTCGATCAATGCCTGGCCTTCCGCTTTTCTGCCGGATTTCATGTAGAGGCGGCCAAGCGTGTACTCCGCGCCGACGTGATTCGGATCGACGCGCAAACAGGCGACCAAATTCTCTTCGGCGAGTTTCGGCGACTTGCTCATATAAACTTTGGAGAGCTGGTAGTACGAATCGGAAAACGATGGGTTCAATTCGATCGCGTCGCGAAATTCATGCTCTGCTTGGCGGGAGTTCGCGTCATTCGCGGCGTCGCGTTGTTCGATCTGCAGCAACACCACGCCAAGGTGGTAATGCATGTAGAAGTTGCCGGGATATTTTTGAATTGCACCGGTGAGCGTATCGACTGAATCCTGCAATTTTTCGGCGTGAGACTGAACGATCGCCAGGCTGAGCAGTGCGACGTCGTTATCGTCTTGCAGGGTGCTCGCTTTCTTCAAAACTTCTTCGGCTTCGTCTAATCGCGCGAGCTTTTCGAGGACCGCGCCCTTCTGCACCGTCAGGCGATACGAATTGGGAATATGTTCGAGGCCGATCTCGGCGGCTTCGAGCGCCAGCGGGAAGTTCTCGTAGTCCGCGCAGAACGTGCTGAAATCCAGGTAATTGTCTTCACGGTCGGGAGCAAGCTTGGCGGCCTGTTTCAACGAACGCAGCGCGAGTTCGAATTCCTGATTTTTCTCCGCGATATGCGCCAGCAGATTCAGCGAATCCGGGTCTGGACTGGCGATTGTTAGATTTTTTAAGATCAGCTCAGCTTCTTGGGAACGGCCGAGTTTGTCCAACGCGACTGCGCGTTGATATTCGAGTGCTGCTCCAGTGCTTCCTTTTTGCGCGGCGCGATCGAACTCTGCCAACGCGCGCTTGCCCTGCCCGAACTGCAAATAAAGAACACCGGCCTGCACATATTGGTCGCCGCTCACGCCCTTGCTCGTGTCTACGCGGGTGAGCACTACTGCGGCTTTTGCATTTTGCTTCAGTTGAACGAGCGAATCTGCGAAGGCAATCAGCGCGTCTGGGTACTTGTCCAGCAGCGCGCCGGATTTTCCCAGTAGCGCCGCGGAATTTGAATAGTTGTGATTCTTGTCTGCCAGAATTCCGAGGAACAGATTCGCGACGCTGCGTGGCTCTCCGGCGAACTTTGCCAGCTTTTCGAATTCCGAAGTAGCGAGTTCGTACTGCCCAAGGTTGTAATAGTTGATCGCCAGGTTCTTTTGGGCCGGCTCAAACTGGGGATTGAGTTGCAAGCTCCGCTCGAAATATTGCTGCGCCGGGCCGAAGTTCCCTTGCAAGCTCAGGGTAGCGCCGATGGCGTCCAGCAGATTCAGATTTTCGGCGTCGGCTTGCAGCCCACGTTGAAACATCTTGATCGCGTCGTCCAGGCGCCCGGTCCTGACCAGTCGCATACCCGCTTCGTAAGCTTTCTGGGACTCGGGCCGATTGGAGACAGCGGATTTGTTGGCGGCTTGAGCGGCGAGTGAAGAGATCGAAAGGCCAAGAATGAGGGCGAGCGAAAGAAATCCCCGCGCGGAAGGAAGAATCCTCCGTCGGGCCTGCATTCGGAACGTCGTCGAGCTTCTTGGCTCGCGCGCAAAGCGGTGAACTCTGTCCAAGTTCCACCCCGGACTACCTTCCAGTCGGGCGACTCAGCGCAGGTCTCAGGTGTTAAAAGACGAACCACCAGATTGAAACGTTCCAATATTAGACCTGATACTGATGACTTGACTGGTAAAGCACCCCAATTGCTGCTTCTAAAACACGAACGTCGTGTGAACGGGAAAATAAAACGTTTCAAAATAATTGTCAAGCGCCTTTTATTCCGGCATGATGCTCCCGTACTTTTGCTTCCATCTTGGTTGTTGAATTTTTGCGTCTGCGCGGATGCGCACTCGGTCTCTCTGTGCGCGCCGCAGTGTCTCGTTGGATCCAACGAGAAAGTGAGGCGTATGTATCAACCTGAAGCGTACGCGGCTGCGTTGGTGTTCATGATCGGCAGCATGCTTTGCTGGGGCTCGTGGGCCAACACCATGAAGCTGACCCCCGGCTACCCCTTCCAGCTTTTTTATTGGGACTACATCATCGGCATCATTGTCGCGAGTCTCTTCTGGGGACACACGCTCGGCAGCATGGGCGGCGGCCCGTCGTCGTTCATGAACAATATTCACAGCGCCGACACGCGCCACGTTCTTTTCGCGATTGCCGGCGGCGCGGTTTTCAACGTTGCGAATCTGTTGCTCGTCGCAGCGATTGAAATCGCTGGGCTGGCCGTCGCGTTTCCGATCGGCATCGGTCTCGCGCTCGTCGTCGGCGCAATGCTCAACTACGCGATCGCGCCGCAAGGTAATCCGCTGCTGCTGTTCGGCGGGGTGCTGCTCGTCGTGCTCGCCATCATCGTGGATGCCATGGCATATCGCCGCCGGGAAACAACACAGCAAAAGCTAAGCAAACGCGGTATTCAGATCAGCCTCGCATGCGGCGTGCTCATGGGAATCTTTTACCCGCTGGTGGCAAAAGCGATCAGCGGTGAAGGCGCGCTCGGCCCTTACTCGGTCGCGCTCTTCTTCGCGGTCGGAACGGCGCTCTGCGCCATCCCGGTAAATTATTTTCTGATGCGGCATCCGCTCGCCGGCACGCCGCCGGTCAGCATGAGCGGCTACAGCAAAGCGCGCGGTTCATTTCATCTTTGGGGAATCCTGGGCGGCTTCATCTGGTGCACCGGCGCTGTCCTCAATTTCGTCGCCTCGCATGCGGCCATCATCGGCCCCGCGATTTCGTACTCGATCGGACAAGGTGCGACGATGGTCAGCGCCGTCTGGGGCGTTTTCGTCTGGCGCGAATTCGCTTCCGCTCCGGCACCCGCGCGGCGATTGATCCCGCTGATGTTTGCGTTTTTTATCGCGGGGCTGGTCGCGGTCGCGCTCGCTCCCGTTTTCCACTAGCTGCTGGCCGCAATCGCGCCTGGAAGAAAAATGCCGAAGAGACTCCTCGTCGTAGGCAGCATCAATCTCGATCTTGTCGCGTCGTCGCAGCGCATTCCGCTGCCGGGCGAAACCGTCTCCGGCAAAACGTTCAACACATTCCCCGGCGGCAAAGGCGCAAATCAAGCCGTCGCGGCAGGAAAGCTCGGCGCGCCCGTCAGCATGATCGGGCGCATCGGCAACGACGCCTTCGGCACGCAACTGCGCGCAAGCCTCGAGTCCGCAAATGTAGACACGAAAGCGGTCGAAGTCGTACAGACCTCATCCGGCATCGCGCTCATCACCACTGCGGAAGACGGACAAAACGCAATCGTTGTCGTGCCGGGAGCGAACGGCGAACTCTCGCCGCGCGAACTGGAAAAACATCTCCCGTTGATTCGCGAAGCCGGCATCATCCTGACGCAGCTCGAAATCCCGTTGGAAACGATCGAATATCTCGCGATGATCGTGCGCCGCGAAAATATTCCGCTCGTGCTCGATCCCGCTCCGGCCCGAGCGCTGCCCTCGTCGCTACTCGCCAGCGTCGATTGGCTCACTCCCAACGAAACCGAAACGCTGACGCTGCTGCAACGCAGCGCGACCGAACTAAACAGCAGCGAGCACCTCGAAGACGCCGCACAACAACTCCTGAAACAAGGCTGCCGCAACGTGCTACTCAAACTCGGCGAACGCGGCTGCTACGTTGCCCTCGCCTCGGGCGAACGAACTCTCGTCCCCTCCTACCGCGTCAAAGCCATCGATACCACCGCCGCCGGCGACGCCTTCAACGGCGCCTTCGCCACCGCCCTCCTCCGCGGCACCGACCCCATCGCCAGCGTCCAATACGCCTCCGCCGTCGCCGCCATCTCCGTCACCCGCCACGGCGCCCAACCCTCCATGCCCGCTCCAGCCGACGTCGAAACTTTTCTCGCCGGTCAAGAGGCGCATCGCACGACGTAATCGAAGCCACTCTCTTCACAAACCGATAGAATTAGCGACGCGTGCCATCACGTTCAGGCCGCGACTGCTCGCCGGAGACGAATACGCCAGCGCACCTTCGAATTTCGCTCGTGGTACTCGCCGTAGCTTTGTCGGCCTCGTGTAGTTTTATTTTCGCGCATAAAAAACCTGACCAAACATCATCCGGCTCGAACGGATACGCCGGCGACGCTGCCTGCCGCACCTGCCACGTCAAAGAATTTGAAGGCTACGAGCAAACCCGCCACCACCGCACGTCGCAACTCCCAAGCTCGTCCAGCATTCTCGGCAAATTCAACGACGACAAGAACACCATGGAGACGTTCAATCCTCAGGTCCACTTTCGGATGGATGCCAGGGGCGATGCTTTCTTCGAAACCGCAATCACAGGCAAGCCGGACCGGAAGAAGAATCGAACTGAACGAATCGACCTCGTCATCGGTTCCGGCAGAAAAGGACAAACTTATTTGTACTGGCGAGGCGATCAGCTTTTCGAGCTTCCCGTATCCTACTGGACTGCATCCGATCGCTGGACCAACAGTCCCGGCTATGTCGATGGCTCCGCCGACTTCGAACGCCCGGTAACTCCGCGCTGCCTCGAATGCCACGCGACGTCTTTCACTTCGCTCCCTACGGCAACGGGCTACCATTTCGACAAATCAAATTTCGTCTTAGGCATTTCGTGCGAGCGCTGTCACGGGCCCGCCGCCGAGCATGTTCGAATGCGCGCCGCCAACACCATCAACTCGAACGCCGAAGCGACGACATCGACCGCGGCGCTATCGCCAAGCTCCACCGCGCAACTTCCTCCCACTGGTATTGATCGGGCGCGTCAAATCGACGTATGCGCACAATGTCACGGGGGAATCGGCGAAAGCGTGACACCGCCGTTTTCATTCCGTCCGGGCGAGCCTCTCTCAAATTATCTCAAGCTGGATGCATTCAACCCGCGCGCTCGCATCGATGTGCACGGCAATCAAGTCGCGCTGCTCGAAAAGAGCCGTTGTTTCCAGTCTTCGCCTTCGATGACCTGCTCGACGTGCCACGATTTGCACGCGCCCGAGCGAGACGCCGCAAGCTACTCGGACCACTGTCTGACCTGTCACAAACCACAGTCCTGTCCGACATTTACAAAAGCGCCGAAGCAGCCTGCCAACTGTATCGACTGTCACATGCCGGTCCAAGCCTCGAAATCTTTGGTGCTCGACATCGAGGACGAGCAGGTGGGAGCTCGTGTGAGAACTCACTGGATTCGCGTCTACCCAGGCTCTGCTAAATCTGCCAGTGCAAAATAGCAGAGCGCAGCAAGGCAAGAGACCTCGAACATCGCGGAGATTATATGCCGAGCTATTTCGA
Organism: uncultured Acidobacteriota bacterium; assembly: GCA_963785605.1. Classification (GTDB taxonomy): domain Bacteria; phylum Acidobacteriota; class Terriglobia; order Acidiferrales; family UBA7541; genus Acidiferrum. The sequence continues at coordinate 59,878 of CAWAWE010000007.1, forward strand.
TGAGATCAGGTCAGATGGTACGAGGATTGGGCGGCAAGAGTCGCGCTTGATCAGTTCGGTAGGCACAACGATCCGTTGGGGTTCGAGGCCCGGAGATTCGATTCGGTTGAGAACAACTCTGGCGAGCTGTTTACCGAGTTGCTCTGGAAATTCGCGGATTGTCGTCAGCGGCGGATGCCCCCAGCTTCCCACCGTGTCGTTGCAACCACAGACGCTGACATCTTCGGGAATTCGCAAGCCGCTGTCACGTAGCGCCTTGTAAGCTCCGTGCGCAGTGGGATCGTCGCCAGCCAGAATCGCCGTAATGTTTTCGTTGCGTGCCAAAAGCGATTTGGTCCCGAGGTAACCACTTTCAACATCGTCTTCAGAGTCCGTGCTGTTCAACCGTTGAACAAAGCCGGCCTCATCCATAGCGCGGCGATAACCGGCATAGCAGCGGGCGAACCACGGAAGACGTACGTTTCCAACGAATCCGATGTTGCGATGACCGAGCGTGATGAGATAGCGCGTCATGTCGAACGCGCCCTGGATGTCGTCGGCAAATACGACGTCGTGCTCTTTGAGTTCGTCTTTCGCATCCACGACGTTGTTGCCGAGCACTGAGAAGGTGATGTTCTTGTGCTTCAAAAATTGAAGCATGTTCATGGAATTCGATCCGGCGAGAATAACCGCGCGCACCGCGTCGTGACGTTGCAGGATTTGCGGCGGATGCAGTTCGCGATGAGAAACGGTCGGAGAATAGTTGTAGGAAAGAAAAACCATGTCCCATCCAAGTGCCGTGCAATATGCCTCGGCTCCGATCAAGACGCGAGAATGAAAAGCGTGCAACATCGCACGATTGCCGAGCAAGAAGGCCAGCGCCTTGGTTTTATTTCGGCTCGAGACGTCGAAGTTCAATTGAGCGGCCGCGTCCAGAACCGACTTTTGCAGCTCGGACTCGACGCGCGTGTTGCCGTTCAGAACGCGGGAGACCGTAGCGACACTCACCTTCGCTAGTTTCGCGATTTCCCTGAGTCCAACTTTGTTTTTTCTTGAACCTGTTTTTTTCATCTCGAGTGCACTTGCTCGTACCGCGTTGCGCCGTCGGAGCGCAGCATAGCAATTTCTTCGATGTCAGGAACAAGTTTCTGACGCGCGTTTCACAGTGGAAACAAGGATTCGCCAAAGTGACCTCGCCAAGCGCTTCGAGCTTAGAGTCACATAATGAGGCGCTTGCGGAGCTCTACGCGCGGACTAAGCCAGCATCCACTGAGCAAAACTACTCGGAAACGTTTCTTTACGCAAGAGAAAATTTGCTTGCAATCACATATTGCGGTCTGTATGGTGTGCCCTGCTTTTTGGGAGACACCCGATGGAGAAAACGACCAGTGAGGTCGAAGAGTTTCAAGTAGAGAAGTTGAAGATTCAAGTGCATCCCAGCCGCGAAGCCGCCGGAGCAGCGGCGGCCAAAGCAACGGCCGAAGCGATGAAGACGATCGCCGCTCATCGCCAGATTTTCAGCGTGATCTTTGCCACGGGCGCGTCGCAGATCGAAACCCTCAAGGGACTCACTGCCATTTCCGGGCTGCCTTGGACTCAGATCGACGGCTTCCACATGGATGATTATGTTGGCCTGCCGCTCAATCACCAAGCATCGTTCCGGGCTTACCTGGAAGAAAAGCTAACGCGCAAGGTGCCGATCCGTTCGTTTGCGTTTGTGGACGGGTTGGCCCCGGATCCAGAGAAAACCTGCAAGAATTACGCGGAAATGCTGCGGGCCGCGGACCCGCAGCTTTGCTTGCTCGGCATAGGGGAGAACGGCCACCTCGCATTCAATGATCCCGCCGAGGCAAATTTCAACGATCCTCTCGACGTAAAGATTGTGCATCTCGACGAGCCGTGCCGGCGCCAGCAGGCTGCCGAGGGATGGTTCAGCAGCCTTGAAGAAGTCCCGTCGACCGCCATCACCCTGACGATGCCGCGATTGTTCCGCGTGCCAAAACTCATCATCTCGGTACTCGGTCCGCGAAAGGCGAGCGTCATTCGGCGAACGTTCGACGACCCCATCTCCGCGGCTTGCCCATCCACGATCCTTCGCACTCATCCCGACGCGACGGTCTTTATGGATCGCGAAGCTGCGGCCGATGTCACCAGCCGGTTCCTGACGCGCTGATGCCTTCTGGCAAACCATTGGAGAAACGTTTCTCGATTACTGAGAAAATTCTCATTGACATCCAGAATAATCGACTCTAGTATGCGCGGCAAAGCAGGACGCAGGAATTCTCTCGAAACGATTCAATCGACGAAGCGAGCGAGTGGCCGATTCAGCTTTTCGTTGTTCCAGCAGTAGAGCCATGTCGAAAAAGTGGTTGCCGTGCATTGCGGAAGCAAATTTCCAATGATGGCGGGGTGAAGGGCAAATGGACAACAAGCAGATCTCCTTCCAGTTAGCGCGACTTTTGCAAACCAACCGAAAAAGGAACGCGATCCAGTCGATCGGAGAACGCATCTGGATTGTTTGTAGCTTTATGTTGCTTGCGTTGCTGCTGACACCGCTAGTCACTCACGCACAGACCGACACAGCGACGATTGTCGGCACCGTGATGGACCAGAGCGGAGCGGCCCTTCCGAACGCCACAGTGACGCTGACGAATCTGGGCACCAACTCAAGGACTGCCGTGAAATCGGATTCGAACGGAACCTTCGTCGCAACTCCATTGAAAATCGGCGACTACTCCATCGCCGTCGAAGCGCCTGGATTCAAGAGCGCCACGCAAACTGGGGTGACGCTGAGCGTTCAAGACCGCTTGCGCGTCGACTTCACGATGCAGATCGGCTCCGTGAGCGAGCAAGTCGTCGTGAATACTGCCGCGCCGCAACTTCAATCAGAGTCGTCGACGCTGGGCGAAGTGATTGACAGCAAACAGGTCGAGGATCTCCCGCTGAATGGCCGTGACTACACGCAGCTTGCTTCGCTGACGACTGGTGTGACGCGCGTCACCGAAAGCGGCAACGGCCTCACCGGCGGCGCGACTTCGGCCACCAATGGCAACGCGGGCGGCAGCTTCGCGGTCAACGGCACGCGCGGTCTGCTCAACAACTTCATTCTCGACGGCGTCGATAACAATTCCAACGACAACGGCGGCAACGTATTAAAGACGAACGTGGATGCAATCGAAGAATTCCGGGTTCAAACCAGCAATTATTCGGCGGAATTTGGACGCAGTGGCGGCGCGGTAATAAACGCCACGATTAAGTCGGGCACAAACGGACTGCATGGCACGTTGTTTGAGTTCTTTCGGAACTCCGCGCTCGATGCGCGCGGTTTTTTCGAGCCATCCGATGATAAGAAAGCGCCATTCCGCCAGAATCAATTCGGATTCACGCTTGGCGGCCCGATCAAGCGCGACAAACTCTTTTTCTTCGTCGATTACCAGGGTACGCGTATCGGAACATCCGAAACCGACATCTCCACCGTGCCGACCGCAGCTGAGCTAGGCGGCGATTTCAGCGGAATTTACGATGGAACGCCATCGACCACGATCTACGATCCCGCAACCACGACGATCGTTAACGGACAGGTCATCCGCACACCCTTTCCGGGCAACATCATCCCTGCCAAACGTTTCGATCCGATTGCGAAAAACATTCTTGATCTGTATCCGGCGCCGAACGCACCCGGCCTCTCCAACAACTACATCGCCAACAATCCCGGCTCCAACAACATTAATCAGGGCGACGCACGGCTCGACTACGCGATCAATTCGAAACAGCAACTGTTCTGGCGCGGTTCGATCAGCCACACAGACCGCTTCCAGCAGCCGCCTTTGCCCGGCCTCGCCGACGGCGGCAACGGCTTGCAAGGCGACTCGTTTGACGCCACCCGCGGCTTCGCTCTCGGACACACGTGGGCCATTCGCCCGACAATGGTGAACGATGTGCGCGTCGGCTTTAGCGGCGACCACTACGTCAATGGCTTCCCGGCGTATGGCCTCAACTTTCCTCCGCCCGACCTGCGCGTGCCCGGCGTCCCCGACGACCCCTCGCTCAACGGCATAACTCTGTTTCAAATTTCCGGCGGCTATCGCCGTGTAGGCACACCGGGGTTTTCTCCCACAACAAGCACGTCGCAGGAAATTCAGTATGGCGACACGCTGAGCCTTGTCCATGGAAAGCACTCCATCAAAGTCGGAGCACAATTTCATCGCAGCCTCTTCAACCTGCTGCAACTCGGTTCGCCGCGCGGCAGAATGCGTTTCACCGGACAATTCACAAACGATGGCACCGACGACGGCAGCGGCAATCCGTTGGCGGACACACTGTTGGGAATCCCAGCGCGCTCGAACATTTCGCTCGGCGGAATGTTTCATAATCGCCAGAATACTTATGGCGGATTTGTGCAGGACGATTACAAGTTGAGTTCGAAACTCACCTTGAACTTGGGCCTTCGCTACGATTACACCACTCCGATCTATGACAAATACAATCAACTGGCGAATTTGGATTTCGCGACTGGCCAGTTGGTTCTCGCGGGCGTAAATGGTGCGTCGCGCGGATTGGTGACCACCGACAGAACGGACTTTGCGCCACGCCTGGGGCTTGCGTGGCAGGTTCTGCCGCGCACCGTTATTCGCGCGGGCTACGGCCGATTCTTCGCCTATCAGGAGACCCGCACCGGCGATCCGTTCCAGCTTTATTACAATTTGCCGTTCGTTGCCGAACCGAACTACAACACCGACGGCGTCACGCCCGTGCTCACCGTCTCCGGCGGCTTCCCGGCTCTCGATCTCAACTCGATCACGGGTGCATCCGTGACTACGTCTGCCGCAGGAGCCGAAACGCACTTGCACGCGCCCACGTTGGACGAATGGAACCTCAACGTCCAGCGCGAGCTGCCGGCCAACACGTTGGTGGAACTTGCGTACGTCGGCTCGAAGGCGACGCATCTTCAGACCATGCTGGACTTGAACCAGGACCCGACGCCGGGACCTGGCGACATCCAGGCACGACGGCCTTATCCGCAATACGGTGGCTTCTCGAACATCGTCGATCGCGGAAATTCGACCTATCACGCGCTTCAGCTGAAGGTACAGAAGCGCACCAGCCACGGACTAATGTTCCTCAGCGCTTTCACTTTCAGCAAGTCGATCAACGATCAGCCGGAGATTTGCTGCTCCTCTCCGACTCCGCAGAACAGCTACGACTTGGCTTCGGAAAAAGGCCCGTCGGACTTCGATCAGCGGCTTCGCTGGGTAACGAGCTTCGACTACCAATTGCCGATCGGCCGCGGCGAGCACTTCATGAACGCCAATAAAGCGGAAGATCTAATCTTCGGTGGCTGGCACTTGGGCGGAATCTTTACGATGCACACCGGCTTCTACTTCACGCCTGAAATGAGCTTCGATCCTTCGAACACGGGCTCGAACGGTCTGTATCGCACGAATCGCGTTTGCAACGGCAACCTGCCGAGCGGACAGCGCACCATCGACAATTGGTTCGACATCAATTGCTTCCCGCTGCCCGACAACTTCACGTTTGGCAACGCCGGGAAAAACATTCTCGAAGGCCCCGGCGCGGTCGAAACCGACTTTTCGCTACGCAAGGTATTCAACATTACTGAATCCAAGAACCTTGAGTTCCGCTTCGAAATGTTCAACGCCTTCAATCATCCCGTGTTCGCGCAGCCGGATAATTTCATCGACGACGGCCCCGGCGCGGCGGGAGTGATTACTTCGACGGTCGTACCTCAGCGACAACTGCAGTTTGCTTTGAAGCTCCACTTCTGATATCCCGTGCTGACTGGCTTTTGTCGCTAAGGATTTCACCAAGGAGCTTTCCGAGTGAATCGCAGAAAGTTTCTGAAATCATCGTCGGCTGCGGTAGGCATGGCAGCTATCGTTGGCCGTACACCACCGCCCGAAGAACTTCGGGAAACCGAAAATACTCAATCAAAAACCTCTTCAGGGGCGACCGTCGATAGCGACGGTCGCCCACTAACCTCTTATTCGGGTGCCGCGGCGACCGAAGTTGCGTTCCCCTTGGGGGGCATCGGAACCGGATCGGTTTCGCTCGGTGGTCGCGGCGAATTGCGAGACTGGGAGATTTTCAACCGTCCGGCGAAGCGACGTATGTTGCCCTTTTCGTTCGCGGCTTTGTGGGTCAAACCGAAAGGCGGCAGCTCGCTGCTGCGAGTCGTAGAAGGTCCCATTGAGCGGCCATACACCGGATGGAACGGCTACAGCCGCGAGTCCGGCCAGGGACTTCGCCATTTCGAACGCGCCACGCTCACCGGCAAGGATCCCATCGCCACGGTTGAGTTCGAAGACAGCGCGCTTCCGGTGTCCGTATCGCTGGACGCATTCACTCCCTTTATTCCGCTGAATGTGGATGACTCGAGTTTGCCGGTCGCAATTTTCAAATATCATGTGCAGAACCGAAGTTCGAAGCCCGCGGATATCGCTCTCTCGTTTTCGCTGCTCAATCCAGTTGGCTACGACGGAAAAGCATTTCTCGTTGACAACGAGTTTCCTGGCTTTGGGAAAAACATAAACACCGTTCGGCAAGAAAATGCCGGTGGCGCGAAACTTGCCGGCCTCGACTTCACCTCTGAAAAGTACGCAGCCGGCGACCCACTTCGCGGATCGATGGCGTTGTTGACAACGCATCCTGATTTCACCGCCCATGCAAGTTGGGTGGGAAACGATTTCTGGGATTTCTACCAGATCTGGATGAATGAGTTTGGTGCCAGTGGCAAAATTCCCAACTCGAAGTCTTCCAAGCCCTCGGAAGACGGCACATCAGACTTCGCGACGCTGGCGCCTTACGCTCATCTTGCTCCCGGCGAATCGACCACGATCACGTTTGTGATGTCCTGGTATTTTCCGGTTCGCGAGAACTACTGGCACCGTAAGGATCAAGAGGTGCGCGGTCGAAAGCTGACCAACTACTACGGCACTCGTTTCAAAAGCGCATGGGACGTGGCAGTTCACACGGCCGCTCGCCTGCCGGAGTTGGAACAGAAAACGCGCCTCTTTGCGGACACATTCTTTTCGAGCACGCTTCCTTCCGAAGTTCTGGAAGCCGTCTCCAGCCAGGCGTCGATTCTACGGACCAACACTTGCATCCTTCTCGAAGGCAAACGCTTTTACGGTTTCGAAGGCTGTGCCGACGATGAAGCGAACGGCTGGATGAATTGTTCGCACGTTTGGAATTACACACACGCGCTGGCGTTTTTATTCCCAGAGCTGGAACGCACCGTTCGCGACACCGACTTTCTGCATGAGATGCGAAGCGACGACAGCATGGCGTTCCGCTCCATGCTCCCGCTCGACATCGCGCAGTGGAGTTTCCGCCCCGCCGCCGACGGGCAAATGGGTTGCATCATGGGCCTCTATCGCGAATGGCAACTTTCCGGCGACGACGCATTCCTGAAAAGGTTGTGGCCGAATGCCAAACGCGCCATGGAGTTTTCCTGGAAATTCTGGGACGTAGACAAAGACGGAATCATGGAAGGCGAGCAGCACAACACCTACGACATCGAGTTGTTCGGCCCGAATCCCTTGATGTCTTCGCTGTATCTCGGCGCCCTGAAGGCGATGGAATTGATGGCGACTGCCGTGGGCGATAGCTCCGCAGCGGCGACCTATCGCGCCATTCGTGAAAAGGGCGCAAAGAATTTTGAAAGCATGTGGAACGGCGAATTTTATGTTCAGAAGACCACGCCGGTCGATCAGATTCGCCCCATGCCCCCATACGACAAAGACAATTGGAAAGAACGCGTCGTACTGGATGGAGAACTGAAATACCAGGTCGGTGATGGCTGCCTCTCCGATCAGATGATGGGGCAGTGTTTTGCCGAAGTGCTCGGCCTCAATCTCGGCCTTCCGCCCGAGCATGTGAAGAAATCACTACAGTCGATCTTCAAATACAATTTCAGGACGGATTTTCGCAACTATCCTCACACGCAGCGCATTTACGCGATCAACGATGAACAAGGCTTGGTGGTCTGTTCCTGGCCAAAGGGCGGACGTCCGAAAATTCCGCTTTCCTACGGAGATGAAGTCTGGACCGGAATTGAATATCAGGTTGCGGCTCACCTCATTTACAACGGTTTGATCGAGGAAGGCATGAGCATCGTGAAAGGGATCCACGGGCGCTACGACGGCGTGCGTCGCAATCCCTGGAACCAGATCGAGTGGGGCAATCACTATTCACGCGCGATGGCGAGCTATTCGGTGCTGCTGGCGCTCTCGGGTTTTCGCTACTCCGCAGTTGAAAATGAAATCGTGTTTCAGCCGAGAATTCATCAGGAGAATTTTCGATGCTTCTTTGCGGCGGGTTCAGCTTGGGGAGCGTACAGCCAAACTCTGAAAGGCGGTACGTTGCAGGGCGCGATTGAATGTCGCTACGGCACCGTGAAGCTGCTTCGTATCACTCTCGGCGCTGACGCAAGCAAGACGGCGTTCTCGACCGCAACTGTTACCACGTCGGATGGAAAGCAAGTGCCTTGTACGATTTCACCGTCAAAGAACACGTATCGGATCGATCTTCAAAAGGAAGTAGTGGTAAGCGAAGGGCAATCGATTACTGTCACCTTGACGGGATCCGCACACTCAGCCTGAATTGGGTGGAAGGGCTGGGTGCCGACGACAATGAAGATAGAGGATTTTCAGCAATCGCTTACGGCGAATGAGCCTCCCGCTGGTCTATCAGAAGCTTTGACCGCTCTCTGGTGGGACGCACGCGGCGACTGGGAACGTGCTCACTCTCATGCGCAGGACGACGAGGGCGCCAACGGTGCGTGGGTTCATGCTTACTTGCATCGCAAGGAAGGCGATCGCGGCAACGCGGGTTACTGGTACAGAAGAGCGAGTAAATCTTTTTCTGAGAAATCGCTGCCCGAAGAGTGGCTCAGCATCACGCAAGAATTGCTTTTGGATAGTTGATCGGGGTTTTTTCCATGACGAAGCCTTCTTCACCCGCTGAAAACACAATGACGCGAAGAACGTTTCTGGATCGTTCGGCAACTGCGGTTGTCGGCGCGACTCTGCTCGGAGATGCAAAGAGCGTGGGCGCTGCCAGCCTTACAGCCGCGTCCTACGGACGCATCATCGGCGCGAACGATCGCATCCAGCTAGGTCACGTTGGTATCGGAAATCGCGGACGCGGGCTCGAGTACATACTCTCCCAACTGAAAGACACCAAGAACGTCGAAGTCGTGCGCCTTTGCGATCTCTGGAAAGTGAACCTCGAGCAAGCCGTCGCCAAATCGAACGAGATTTACGGACGCGCTCCGCACTCGTCGCGGATCTTCGAAGATGTTCTCAACGACAAAGAACTCGACGCGGTGATCATTTCAACGCCGGAACACCAGCACTCACCGATGTTGAAAATGGTGGCGGAAGCCGGCAAACACGCCTATGTCGAAAAGCCCATGGGAAATGTGTTGGAAGAGGCTAAAGCAGCTCGAGACGCGGTGCTCGAGAGAAAGCTCATCGTCCAGGTTGGAACGCAGCGGCGCAGCGAACCTTATCAGATCGCTGCCCACAAACTCTTTCGCTCCGGAGTTTGCGGCGAAGTCAGCAAAGTCGAAGTCGTGTGGAATTATCATGGTCCGCGCTGGCGCGGGCGTCCGGAAGTAAAACAAATCCACGAAGAAGACATCGACTGGCGCCGCTGGTTGATGACCAAGCCGTATCGCCCGTTCGATCCTCAGCTCTATTTTGAATACCGGCTATATAAAGACTATTCCAGCGGAATTCCCGACCAGTGGATGAGCCATGGGATCGATATGGTTCATTGGTTTATGGACGATCATTTCCCAAAATCCGTGATGGCTCATGGCGGAGTGTTTGCCTGGCAAGATGGAAGAGAAAATCCCGATACATTCCAGGCCGTGCTCGAGTATCCCTCAGGATTTCTGGTCAGCTACTCCACGAGTTTTGGAAACGATGCGCCGAGTTTCATCCGCTTGATGGGCAAGAAAAACACGCTGATGAACTTTGGCACAGAAGGAACACCACGTTGGTTGCTGGTCGAAGAAAAGGGCAATTTTGAAGACGATCCAACCGTGGTGCGCAAGGAAACCTGGCTATCTCTTCCGGGCGACGGTGGAAAAGGTCCCGCAAATACCGTGGACGAAGATCTCTCCCACATGACGAACTGGCTCGATGCTCTGCGCGCAGGCACGCAACCATCGGCCTCGGTCAAAGCCGGATATTCACATTCCGTCGCGTGCATCATGGCGGCAAAATCCTACTGGGCGGGCAAAAGACTTTACTGGGATCCGAAGACGGAAAGCATTCAAGACCATCCCGTCGCGTAGACATACAGCTTTTTTGCTTTTCTTTAGGAGTGAAATGAAAATCAAGCTCGTTCTCTGTGTTCTCATCGGCGTTCTCTTCACTCCGAGTATCTTTGCCGACAACGACACGTACGCTCCTCCGCCCGAATCGGCTGGGGGATGGCGCCGTTGCAAAACTCCTGAAGAAGTGCGTTCGCTCGGCGGAATGGATACCGACAAGCTTGAAATTTTGCGACAAGCGCAAATTGCGCTCTTCGCCGGCCCGTGGCAAATCGTGATCATTCATCACGGATATCTGGTTGCCGAATGGTACGGCCTGCCGGCGATGCCAACCACCACCTTCGACGGCTGGTCCTCTACAAAATCGTCAACGGGCATCGCTTACGGCTTGCTCCTCGAAGACAGCCGCAATCACAAACTTCCGCACGACGCTCAGATCACTCTCGACACTCCGATTTATGACTACGTGCCGGAAGGTTTCCCGCTCTCCGATCCAGAGAAGAAGAAGATCAAACTAAAGCACATTCTTTCTATGACTTCGGGTATTGCCGGTGAAGATCACGGATTGATTGGTCTCGCCGACACGCCCGGCGGCGGCGATTACGAGATTGCTTTGGGAAAGCAACCAAACCGATTTGGATACTCCGCGGAGAAATTAGTCGCGGAGCCGGGAACCCATTGGGAATATTCGGACGCCGGCTTCGCGCATTTATCGCTCTTCTTTAACCACGCGACCGGCCGTGAACTCTTCGATTTCATGAAGGAACGCGTTTTCGATCCCATCGGCATTCAGAACGTCGGATGGGATTGGCAAGGCGGGGCAGGCAACATCGGTCCACACAACAACGCGCACAGCGGTTTGCGTTTCTCCGGTCGAGACTTCGCGCGTCTCGGCTACCTGATGGCGCATGACGGAAAATGGAAAGACAAGCAGATCATTCCGCACTGGTGGATTGAAACCGCCACAAAAAGCTCGCAGGAAATAAATCCGAGCTACGGCTACACCTTCTGGGTGAACACAGACGGAGTCTTGTGGCCAAGCGCGCCGCGTGACGCATTCGCATTCCGCGGCTTCACGGCGAGCCGTCTCTATATTGTTCCGTCGTTAGACTTGGTCGTCGCCAGACTCGGTTACGCGCCGCAAAACTGGGGCGAAGAATCGTTGTTGCCGGCGGTGCTGGCAGCCCTGACCGACAAACCTATCGACAACAAGAACTCTAGATAGAGACGGCGAGTTTCGCGTCGTTATTGCAGCTAGTCTCGTGACACGACGAGGACGACGAAGGAACCGGGCTTCATTTTGCCGCGGCGCTCGCCGGGGGCGGGCGGATCGAAGTCGGCCGCCGGGAGGAAGATTCGATGAGTTTTCAGATCCAAGCCCATGGTGCGAGCGGATTTTTTCGTCGGGACAGTGGCGACGACGGTGTACTTGTCGGGTCCATCTTCGCGAGCGACCGTGAGGTTTCCGTCGCCGGTTGACGCGAAGGCGAGATTGGTTTCGGGATCGAAGGCGTTGGCATCGACGCCGTCGCCGATGGGAACCGTGGCGACGACTTTCCCATCGTCGGCGTTGATGACCGCCATCAGCTTGTTGTCGCAGCCCGCAAAAAGGCGTCGTGACTTCCAGTCGGCGGCGAGTCCTGAAGGTTCCTGACAGGGAGCCATGGGCCAGCGGTTCAAAACCTTGAGCGTTTTCGAATCGAAGCGCACCAGTTCAGATTTGTCTTCGATGTTGACCCAGATACTTCCTTTGCCATCCGCGACGGCGAATTCGGGTTTCCCTCCGAGTGCCAGCGTTCCCGCGACAGTGCTGTCCCCGACGTTGATGGCAGTCGTGTCCTGACTGCGCCCGTTCATCGTGAAGACTCGGTTCGTCGCGGGATCGTAGACGATTGCGTCGGGGTTTGTCCCAGTCTTTACCGTGCCTTGCGCTTTAAACGTTTTCAGATCGAAAACTGTGACCGTATTCGCGCGACCATTGCTGGTAAAGCCCCGGCCCGCATCGGGCGCGATCGCGATTCCATGCACACCTTGCGTGTCGGGAATGTCGCCGACGACTTTGCCGCTGTCGGCGTCGAGCACAACGACGTGAGTGCCGTGCGTGACGAATACATGGCGGGCGGCGCTGTCCACTGCGACATAATCCCAACCTTCATCGCCACCGACGGCGATTGTCTGAATGACACGATAATCACCCGCGGCGGACTGCGCCGGCTGCGGCGCGATAATCGTGATCAACGAAAAAAGAACGAGGGCGGATAGCTTCTTCATGGCGTCGAAACTCCTGTCACGAACATTTCAAGACAACCTTGGTGTACGCGCCGGAAGATAAACGGACCATTAACCGCGATTCTCTGTTCCTTTCAGAAATCGCCTCAGCAAGTTGCGTTTCGCGTCGCCTGAAGGCTTATGATTTCGATATGCGGGTCTTACTGGTAGAAGACGACACACGGATCGCGCACTTTGTCGCGAAAGGATTGCGTGAGCAGTCCTACGCGGTGGACGTGTCAGCCACGGGAGAAGAAGCTCTCTATCAGGTGGCGATCAATACGTACGACCTGGTGATCCTCGACGTGATGATTCCAGAACCGGATGGATTCGCAGTGTGCAAGGAATTGCGGCGCACGGGCCATCGCATGCCAGTGCTGATGCTGACTGCACGCGATGCGGTGGAAGATCGAATCGAGGGCCTGGATCGGGGCGCGGATGATTACCTGACGAAGCCATTCGAATTTCGCGAACTCCTGGCGCGCCTCCGGGCGTTGCTGCGACGCCCCAGTGCTCTGCAACCATCGACGCTCTCGGTTGCGGACCTGCTCGTCGATACCGGTGGGCAGGCTGTTTCGCGGGGAGGAAAGTTCATTTCGCTGACCGCGAAAGAATATGCGCTCGTTGAATTCCTGGCGCGAAACGCAGGGCGAGTGGTTGGCCGCGCCGAAATCGCCGAACACGTTTGGGACGAAGAATTCGATCCGTTTTCGAATCTGATTGAAGTGTATGTCAATCGTGTGAGGCGGAAGATCGATACCAAAGGTTTTAAACCGCTGTTGCACACGCGGCGCGGCGCGGGCTACGTGCTTTCCCACGAAGCGGCCGTCGAAGCAAAACCCTCGGACACGCGGCGACGCGACGATGTTTAGCTCGGTTCGCACTCGCCTGACGTTCTGGTACACAGCCGCGATGGCTGCGATTTTGATTCTTCTGGCCTCAGTGACTTATTTCATCATTCGACAAAACGTTCGCGCTCGCGGAGATGCGCAAGCGCTGGAATTGGCCGACACCTTTTTGAGCACAGTGAATGCCGAAATGGGAGAGTCTACGAAACCCGACAGTCTCGACTACGGGGTAGCTGCGGCGATTTCTGAACATCGTTTTCGTGACGTTGTCTTTGCCGCGTTCGATCCGCAGGGAAGCTTGATCAGCATGTCGAACTGGTTTCCGGAAGATCGGCGACACAGCGATTGGAAGCGCGACGCTCTGATCGCCCCGCTACAAGGCGTTCTCAACTCGCAAGAGCCGTTCCAATCGGTTCACTTTGCCGGACACACTTATCGTGTTTACGTCCGGCACTTTTCTCTGGAGCAACAAGCCGCGACCCTCGTCGTCGTTCAATCACTATTCCACCAGCACGAATTCCTTGAAACACTCGCTGGTACTTTTGCGATCGTGATCCCGATCACTCTTCTCATCGCCGGCTGCGGCGGCTACCTTCTCGCGCGCAGCAGCCTTTCACCAGTTGTGGCAATGAGCGAACAAGCCCGATGGATCGGCGCCGAAAATCTGGATGCACGTTTGAGCGTGAGAAATCCCGACGATGAGTTAGGCCATCTCGGCCAGTCTTTTAATGGACTTCTCGACCGGCTGAGCGCATCTTTCGACCGCCAGAAACGATTCGTCGCCGATGCGTCTCACGAGCTTCGAACACCGCTCGCTATTCTCTGCGGTGAAACGGAAGTGGCGCTCGCGAAAGAGGATCGCAGTCAGGCCGAATATCGAGAGACCCTGCAAATTCTGGCGGACGAATCGAAGCGCCTCAAGCGCATCGTGGAAGACCTCTTCACGCTTGCCCGGGCGGATGCGGGCCAATACCCGCTTTCTTGCACAGATTTTTATCTCGATGAACTTGCGGCCGAATGTGTGAAAAACGTACGGACGCTGGCGGCGGCAAAACGAATCGCCATAGCTTGCGAGCCCAGTGGAGAAGCGCCGGTTCACGCCGACGAAGCGCTCGTGCGCCGGATGCTTCTGAACCTGCTCGACAACGCCATCAAATACACGCCCGCGGGCGGTTCGGTTTCCTTACGCGTCGAACATCGCGACAACGCGTACGATTTGAGCGTCACGGACACCGGGCCCGGCATTCCCGCCGATCTCCATTCGCGAATTTTTGAGCGTTTCTTCCGCGTTGACAAAGCACGCTCTCGTAAAGAGGAAGACGGAGGAGGCGCGGGACTCGGACTCTCGATCAGCGCGTGGATCGCAAGCGCTCATAACGGCAAACTCGACCTCACTCATTCCAGTTCGGAAGGCAGCACCTTCACAGCGACGCTGCCAGAACGCCCCGCGTCGAGTTAATCCCCCATTTAGGTGGCCGGCGATAGCGTTTGTAGGCGGCCGAGCTTGCCGCCAGAAACATATGCGCGGCTTCCAGCCCCACCTCCGCTACTTTTGGATAGGTCTCTGCACGGCGTTGCTCGCGCTCACCGCCGGCGGGCAACAGACGCCCACTAATTCGTTGCAGCTTCGCCTGACCCTCGCGGATGCACTCGACCGTGCCCGCAGCAACAGCGTGATCTACCAAGCCGCTCTGACCGACGCAAAGATCGCCCACGAAGATAAAAAGCAATCTCTCACGACTTTGTTGCCGAGCGTTAACTACAACAACTCAGCCATCTACACGCAAGGAACCGGCACGGATGGCCAAGTGAAGTTTATTGCAAACAACGCCGTCCACGAATACATCAGCCAGGGAAATATTCACGAAGCTCTCGACGTCGCCGGCATCGCCGAAGCTCGTCGAACAACTGCAATCGCGGCCGTCGCGAAAGCTCGCGCGGAAATCGCATCGCGCGGTCTGGTCGTGACCGTTGTTCAAAGCTATTACGGTGTTGCAGGCGCCGCGCGGAAACTGGATGTCGCCGCGAAAGCTGCCGACGAGGGCGATCGCTTTCTCAAGCTAACGAACGATCTCGAGAAAGGCGGCGAAGTTGCCCATTCCGACGTTATCAAGGCAGAGCTTCAGGCGAACGATCGCCGCCGCCAGCTCCAGGAAGCCAAGCTCGCGCTTCTCAATGCTCGTCTGGATCTCGCGGTCCTGATTTTTCCGAATTTCGATGACAACTATGAGCTCGCCGACGACCTGCACGCACCGGTTACGTTGGCGCCATCGGATGAGGTCGAAGCGCGTGCGGCTCGAGAAAATCCCGACATCAGAGCAGCTCTCGAAACGGTCAACGCCTCGAGTCACGGAGTTTCCGCAGCCCGCGCGGGTTATCTGCCGGGACTTGATCTCGATTATTTCTACGGAATCGACGCCACACATTTCGCAACACGAACCAACGGAGTCTCGAACCTGGGCTCATCAGCG
This sequence comes from uncultured Acidobacteriota bacterium, assembly GCA_963785605.1. Classification (GTDB taxonomy): domain Bacteria; phylum Acidobacteriota; class Terriglobia; order Acidiferrales; family UBA7541; genus Acidiferrum. The sequence continues at coordinate 75,747 of CAWAWE010000007.1, forward strand.
ATCGCAAGCCTCAACATTCCGGTCTGGAATTGGGGCGCTACCCAAAGCAAGGTAAAGCAAGCCGAATTCCAGCGCGATCAGGCGAAACGTGAACTGTCTTTGGCGCAAAGGAAGCTGCTGGCGGAACTCAAATCACTGTACGCCGAAGCTCAAACCGCCGCGGATGAACTCTCGACTCTTCAACGCTCGGCGCAGCTCGGAGCCGAAAGCCTGCGGCTGACCACTCTGCGCTACAAGGATGGCGAATCAACCGTGCTTGAAGTCGTCGATGCGCAAACGACGGCAACGCTGGCCGACGCTGCCTACGAGGACGGCGCTGTCCGCTATCGAGTGTCACTGGCGAATCTTCAAACGCTCACAGGAGAACTGACGACGCCATGAAAGCCTGGTGCGCATTGTTGCTCGGAATCTCCGGGCTCGCCGGTTGCAGCGCCGCGGAAAAAGAGAAAGAACCGGTCGTGACCGTGCAGACGGAGCCCGCTGAACGGCAATCGGTTTCTCAATTCATATCGGCAGAGGCCGTGGTGTTTCCGTTGAGACAAGCGACCGTCGCACCCAAAATTACCTCGACGATCGCAGACTTCAAGGTCCAGCGGGGAGCTCGCGTCAAGAAAGGCCAGTTGCTGGCGATTCTGGAGAACAAGGATCTTGCAGCACAAGCCGAAGCAAGTCAGGGAGATTTCGAACAAGCTGACGCGAACTACGCCATCACAGTCAACGCCGGCGTCCCGCAACAGATTCAAAAAGCAGAACTCGATGCGGTAGCCGCAAAATCCGCGTTTGAAGCGGCGCAGAAAGTTTTCGACAGCCGCAGAGATCTCTTTCAACAGGGCGCGCTTCCGCGCCGCGACCTGGACAGCGCGGATGTCGCCCTGGCGCAAGCGCGCAGCCAGAATGAACAGGCGCAAAAACAACTCGCCGACCTTCAGCGAATGGGAAAAGAGCAATTGCTCAAGGCCGCCGAAGGGACGAAAGCATCCGCCGAAGGTCACTATCGAGCGGCAACGGCGCAGCTCAGCTATTCCGAAATTCGCAGCCCGATCGATGGGGTGGTCACAGATCGCCCGCTCTACGTCGGCGATCTCGCCATCGCCAATCAGCCGATACTCACGGTGATGGATGTTTCGGCCCTGGTGGCGAAGGCGCACATTCCGCAAGCGGACGCAGCGCAGATCAAAGTCGGCGACGCGGCGGAAATCAAAGTCGAAGGCGTGGACGAATCTGTCACAGGTCGCGTCACGCTGGTAAGTCCTGCGCTCGATCCCGGAAGCACGACTGTCGAGGTCTGGGTCGAGACGCGCAAACAGAGCGCTTCGGTAAGGCCTGGGATGACGGTGACTATCGAAGTCACTGCGAAGACCGTCAAAGACGCCACCGCCGTTCCAACAAGCGCGATCTTCAAGAATGCTGACGGTGCGTCGTACGTGCTCATCGCCGGGACGGACAAGAAGGCTCACCAGAAGGTCGTGCAACTCGGTGTGAGAAATTCTGATCTGACGCAAATTACGAGCGGGATAAATGCGGGCGATCCCGTCATCGTGTCTGGCGGTTATGCCATGCCGGATGGCACAGCGATCGAAATCGAAAAACCTTCCAGCAGCGATAAAGACAGCAAGGACAACCCAAGCACGCAGCCGGAGAAGGATAAGGACTAGCCGGCGTGCACCCCGTCTCTCCAATCAGCGTCCAAAAGCAGGAAGCGCCGTGGTTTGAGCGGCTCTCGCGCCCCATCCTTTTTTTCACAATCGCATTGGCCCTGGTGGGCGCGTACCTTGCCTTCTCCATTCCAGTTTCCGTCTTTCCGAGCACCGATTTTCCTCGCGTCGTGATCGGTGTGGACAACGGCGTTGCTCCGATCGATCAAATGCTCGTGACGGTTACCAAGCCGATCGAAGAAGCGGTAAACAGCGTTCCCGGACTGCAAACCGTTCGCTCCATCACGAGCCGAGGCTCAGCCGAGGTCGATCTTTTCTTCGACTGGCGTTCCGACATGATTTTGACGTTGCAACGCGTCGATGCCGTCGTTGCGCAACTTCAATCCGAACTCCCGCCGACGGTGAAAGTTCAAACGCATCGTTTGACCTTCGCTGCGTTTCCCATCATCGGATACAGCCTCACGTCCGATACGGTTGCACCGGAACACTTGTGGGAAATCGCGACATACGACATCAAACCGCGACTCAATCGTCTCGACGGCGTGGCAACCGTCGTAGTTCAAGGTGGACGCGTTCCTGAGTTTGAGATCACGCCAGACCCCGCGCGTCTGGCAGTTGCCGGCGTGACGGTTTCAGACATCCTCGACGCAGTGCGCCGTACGAATCTCATCGATTCGCCGGGATTGATCGAGAGCGATCATCACCTCGTGCTCGGCCTTGTGAGCGGACAAGTTCACTCCGCGGAGCAACTCGGCCAGATCGTCGTGAAAACGTCGCTGTCTGGAGTGCCGATTCGAATCGGCGATATCGCTGCGGTCGCTTCTTCGGTCGCGCCCGTCTACACGATGGTCACCGCAAACGGCAAACCTTCCGTTCTGCTCAATGTAAGCCGTCAGCCCGAGAGCAACACGCTTCAAGTCGCGAACGAAGTGCACGCGCTCATCCAGCAACTGGAGCCGACGTTGCCGAAAGGCGTTCGCCTTCAACCGTTCTACGACCAATCGTTGATCGTTCGTGACTCCATCTCAAGCGTGCGCGACGCCGTGCTCATCGGGATCATTCTGTCGTCCATCGTTCTCGTCTTGTTTCTGCGAGATTGGGGCACTTCTCTTGTAGCCGGCCTCGTCATTCCGATCACTTTATCGATCACATTCATCGTGCTGAAAGTGGCCGGCCAAAGTTTTAACTTGATGACACTTGGTGGACTCGCGGCTGCCGTTGGGTTGGTGATCGACGACGCAATCGTCGTGCTCGAAAACATCGTGCTTCATCGTGATCTTGGCCAAGATCGCTATGTCGCGATTCGAAGCGCGCTTCGCGAGCTAACCGCTCCGCTGCTCGGTTCCACGATCACGCCGATCGTCGTGTTTTTGCCGCTCATTGCGATGACTGGTGTGAACGGCGCATTCTTTCGCGCACTGGCAATCACGATGACGGTGTCGCTGTTAACGTCACTCGCTCTGGCGCTGACGTGGACTCCAACGCTCAGCCTGTACTTGGTTCGACGGAAGGGCGATCAGTCCATTGAAGAAACCAAGCGGATCGAAGCTGAAGAGTTGGCGAGTCTGCTGGCGAAAGATGCGCATTCTACCGGCTTTTTCGGCAAGGTCGTCGGATCTTACGAAAATGTCATGCGCTCAGTCATAAAGCGCCCTCTCGCTCTGATCGCTGGCGTTCTGGTCATCGTCGCCCTCTCCGTGGTCAGCTACCACTTCCTTGGTAGCGACTTGCTTCCTGCGATGGACGAAGGTGGTTTCATCCTCGACTACCACACTCCGCCGGGTAGCTCTCTCAGCGAATCGAATCGCATCCTTCTGCATATCGAAGAGATGCTCAAGGCCACGCCTGAAGTCGAAAACACGTCGCGCAGAACTGGCCTCGAGCTCGGTTTGGCCGCAGTCACCGAAGCCAACCGCGGGGACTTCACAGTAAAGCTCAAACCGAAACGCAGTCGCTCGGTGGACGAAATCACTTCCGATCTTCGCGCTCAGATCGAATCGTCTGAGCCGGCGACGAAAGTCGAATTCGTACAGATTCTTCAGGACATGATCGGGGATCTGAGCAATCAGCCTGAGCCCGTCGTAATTCGTCTCTATTCACAAGACGGGAAGCTGTTGAACGACGTGGGGCCGCGCATAGCGGATGCGATCGGCAAAGTTCCCGGTGTCGTCGACATTCTCAATGGAGTCGAAGACGCAATCAGCGGGCCTGCCGTGACCTTTCAAATCAATCCGTCCGCGGCCGCGCGTGCCGGCTTCACACCGGAAGAAGTGTCGGTTGACGCATCGGCAATTCTTGAAGGCGAGCCCGCCGCGACACCAGTCATCCTCAGTGATCGCTCTTATCCGATTCGCGTTCGCTTTCCCGAGGCGAACCGCGCGACGCTGGAACGAATGACCAACACCTTGCTCGTCAGCGCAACGGGCAAGACTGCAACACTCGGCTCCCTTGCGAGCGTCACGACCGATCCCGGCGAAACCGAAATTCGCCGTGAAAATCTTCAACGCCTGATTCAGGTCACCGCTCGGCTGGAAGGCGTTGACCTTGGTACAGGCATCGCCGGAGTTCAAAAGGCGGTGAACGACCTTCATCTGCCCAGCTCAATCCGCGTTGAATACGGTGGTCAATATGAAGAGCAGCAGAAATCCTTCCACGATCTTCTTATGGTGCTTTTCCTCGCGCTGCTGCTGCTCTTCAGCGTCTTGCTCTTCGAATTCCGGACGTTCGCCGCACCGGTCGCAATCCTGGCTTCGGCATTGCTCTCCACTTTCGGCGCCTTCGTTGCGCTCCTCATTACTCGCACCGACTTCAACGTCTCTTCGTTCATGGGCATGATCATGGTGATTGGCATCGTTTCGAAGAATGGCATTCTCCTGATCGACGCCGAACAACGTTTCAACTCGCTGGGTTATTCCGCGGAGGATGCGATGGTTCAAGCGGGGCGCCGACGCCTCCGCCCCATCGCTATGACAGCACTCGCCACGATCGCCGGCATGTTTCCGCTCGCTTTGGCCATCGGTGCCGGCTCACAAATGCTTCAACCACTTGCAATCGCGGTAATCGGCGGCCTGCTTAGTTCGATGGTGTTGTCTCTCGTCTTCACGCCGGCAATTCACTACTATCTCGGCCGGAGCGGAAGGCGAGAGCTGCGGACGTCTCCAGCATCACCCGAAGCCTGAGGGCAGCTCTTCAATATCAAGAGCTGGCGGTGTCGTTTTGAAAGACGATCCCCCGTGACACCCAATCGTCGATTTCTTTGTCGTTGCTGCTCAACAGTGTTTTCAGAGTTTCTCGCGTGTCTTGCCCAAGAAGTGGTGCCGGCGTGCTGACCCGGCCCGGCGTATCCGCGAGCTTGACGGGTGTGCCGGTCACGCGATGTTTTCCAGCTCTCGGATGCCCGAGAGTCGGAAACATCTGCCGCACAGCGGACTGTGGATCATCGACGACTTCGCCCAAATTCCTGACGAGAGAACTCGGAATCCCCGCCGCTCTCAACCTCTGAACCCACTCGCTTGCGGTTTTTCGTGCAAAGATTTGATCCAGTAGCGGCTCCAGATTCTCTCGGTTTCGAATCCGTTCCGCGTTCGTCGCAAACTCGGGCTGCCGCTGCAACTCAGGTCGTCCCAGGACGTCACAAAACGCCGCCCACAGTTTCTCGCTGCCCACAGCAATTGCAAATTCACGATCGCTGCCTCGATACACCTTATAGGGCACGATCGTCGGAAACGCGGTTCCCATCGGCCCAGGCAGCACCATCGATCCAAGAAAACTCGAATAGTTTGAACTCATCGTCGAAATCATGCTGTCCAGCATCGATACATCGACGTATTGCCCGCGACCCGTCGCGTCTCGTGCACGAAGCGCGAGCAAAATCCCAATCACCGCAAATAATCCCGCGGTCACATCGGTAACGCCGTAGCCGCATCGGACTGATTCGCCCTCGTCCGTTCCCGTGATGCTGAGCAATCCGCTCGATGCCTGCATTACCAGATCCATCGCCGCCTCATCTCGCGACGGCCCGTTCTGCCCATAACCCGAAATCGAACAATAAATCAGCCGGGAATTTCGCTTCTTCACGTCTTCATAACCGAGTCCTAGCTTATCCATCGATCCCGGTCGAAAATTCTCGATCAGCACATCCATCTGATCGATCAAGCGCAGACACAACTCCGATCCTTCTGGCTGCTTTAGATCAATTGAAATTCCCAACTTCCCGCGATTCAATCCGAGAAAAAAACTCGCCATCCCACCCACAAATGGCGGACCCCACCCGCGCCCCATATCGCCCGAGCGCGCCTCAAGCTTGAACACTTCCGCGCCGTAATCCGACAACAACATCGTGCAGTAAGGCCCCGCCAGAGCATGCGAAAAATCGAGAACGCGAATCCCATCAAGCGCAGTTGGAGACATGCTCACGCTTGTTCCTTGGCGCGCGCCGCACCGACAACCATCGGCGAAATTCGAAACCGATTCAGCCCGGCGATTGCCGTCGGATCCTGCGCCAAAAGCAGTTCCGCCTCCGCCATGTCGCCGACCTCCAGCACCGCCATTCCGAAATTGTCTGCAGGATCCAGCACTGGCCCAAAGATCAGCACCTTGCCCTGTTCAAACAGTCCACGAAAATACACCACGTGCTGCTGCATGAGCGCGCGTTCATCCGCACTCATGTCGCCGGCGAACGTCGGTCGCGGCGGGATCAATCGCACATAAAAGTGTTGTTTGGCCATAATTTCGTGTCACCTGTATCGACACAGTGTATGACACGCATGGCATTTGTCGCACAAACGCCGACGAGGGAGGCCCCACGATTCGGAGTGTGTCGCGTCACTTGGGGAGAGGAAGGTTTCCCGGCGTCTAAATTCAGTCGCCCGCTACCGCTTCAGCGCTATTGCGCCAGCTTTCGCCGGTCATGAGTTCAGCTGGAACCTCATGCCCCTCGTTCCGCAGTTGCGCTTCCAACTCCGCGAGCTGCGTTTCGATGTCAGTATTCGCTTTGCGCTTACGAATCACTTCTTCGCGATAGCGACGCAGGAAGTAATCGATCGTCTCGACGCGAATTCGGATCGATCCCGTCGGTTTGTTTTCGTCGAGATCCTTGAAACAGAAGTACGGCGTGCCCGATTTCTCGACGATCCCTTCGACAACGCCGTAAATCGGCGCGTCGTGGCCACACTTGAAGCTCGACATCTCCAGCGCCACAAGATTCGGATGCCGTGCCGTGAACTTCGCCGCCCACACCTTGTGATTCGTACTGCACGAATACGAATTCTTCCACGCATCCGTGATGTCCAGCGGGTGGCTCGTCACGCCGGCGCGAACTTCATCGCCGAACAGCCGTTCGAGCAAATCTTCATCGGTCGGCAACGTATTCTGCGAGAAGATTGGGTAGCCCAGCTTCTGGAACTCATCCAAAATCTCGTGGTTCAGGCCCGGATCGTGGTGATAAGGACGCGCCAGCATCACAATGCCAATGCGATCCTCGCGCTCTAGTTGATCGAGCGTCCGTCGCGCTCGCGACTTTATGTCCGTTTCATAATTCTGCAGCGCCGCAAAACCCGCCTCAACCGCCCGATCGTTCTCTTCCGAAGACAATCCAAGTTCCGATTGCCACGCCTGCAGCATCTGGAACGCAAACAGTTTCCGATCCGCGAAATTCAATACCGGATCGATGTACTTGAGGTTGTTTTCCGCAAAAACGTCGTTCTCTTTCGTGAACGCCGCTTTGACCGTCTCGGGCGTTGCGGTCACCGTCGGGCAAGCATTCGCGCCGACAATCTTCACCAGCGACGAGTGCAGCACGTCGTACATCGGGAAGAAAATCGAATTCAGCGCCTTCTTCCTATGCTTTTCCTGAATCAGGTTATACGTGTGCGAAATGCCGATCTTCGCCGGAAAGCACGGATCGATCGCTCCGCGGTTGGCTCCCGCGCGATACAAATCCGAACTCGTATAGTCCGAATAAATAATATTTTCCGGCTGAACACCCAGGCTCTCGAAATACGCGTTAAATAGCGGCGCATACGAATAAATATTCAGCACGCGCGGAATTCCCAGCCGATACGTGCTGCGAGCCTGCATCTTCGCGATGCGTTCCTTCACCGGCCCCTGCTTGAATCCCCAAGAAGCAAGCTTCGGCAGTGGATCTGCCACGCTCTTCGCATTCGTCGGCCGGAAAATCTCCTTCGACGCATAATCCACATAATTCGGATGCTTGTCGCGAATCTGATCCAGCCCCGACTTGATGTCCTTCATGTCGTTCACGTCTTCGACCAGGCCTTTTTCGCACGTCGCAATGATCAACCGCTGCTCGCCCAGCATCAACGGAACCTTCGTCACCTTTTCGATCGGCACCAGATTCTTCACCGGTTCCGTTCGTACGTCGATAAATGTCCGCAAGCAGTTGTTCTTGCAGAAGTAGCAGCGCGTGGATTCATTGCGCGTGGTGCGATATTCGATCCTTCGCACCGCTTCCAGCCCGATGAACGTCGTCTGTTGTCCATTCTTCCAGAGCCGGAGCGACTCCTGCGCCGCTCCGATCGCGCCCGATTCACCGCAATGTTCGTGCACGATAATTTCCGGCGTCTTGCCCGTCGCCTTGAAGCTATTCCGAATGAAATCGACCTCGGCCTTCACCACCGCCAGGTTGTTTTGCGTCCCGCCCTGCAAAACAAACCGAGTCCCGAGCGCCGCCAGATTCGGAATACTCGCAACATACAGAAACACATTCTTCGGCAACACCGCCGCCAGCCCAGCCAAGATTTCCTGCGCCTGCCAGCCCTGCCGCTGAAAATTCACGATGTCGGACTGCATGAACACCGCGCATCCGTAACCAAACACCGGCATCGACTGCGCGGAAAACGCCAGATCCGCGAACTGGTTCACATTCAGCCCAAAACCCTCTGCCGTGGACTGCAAAAAGTATCCGTTGCCCGCCGAGCACTGCGTGTTGAGCTTGAAATCTTTCACGCGCCCGTGATTCAAAATGATGATCTTGATGTCTTGCCCGCCCACATCGACGATCACGTGCGGGTCTTTGTAAAATTTCAGTGCCGACTCCGTGTGCGCCACCGTCTCGACGAGAGCCACGTCCGCGTGCAACACGTCCTTCAAAATGTCTTTCGCATATCCCGTCGTCGCCACGCCCAGGACGTCAAGCGTCGCGCCCTGCGCTTCGACTTGCCCGCGCAAATTCGCGAACATCTCAATCGTGTCTTGAATCGGGTTGCCGTTAGAGAGCTGGTACGACTTACAGAGAATGTCGCCGTTCTCGTCCAACAACACGGCCTTCGTCGAAGTCGAACCACCGTCGATGCCGATAAATCCCGCGACGCGCCCGCCCGCCTGAAAAGTAGCAGGCACAAATTTTTTCCGCCTATATTCGTCGCGAAATACGTCGAGATCTTCCGGCTTTTCGACGAGCCCTTTGCCGCCCGCCTTCGCCTTTTCCTCTTGCCGGCCAAATTCCATATAGCGAACGAGATCGCTATACCCGCGATAGCATCCGATCGCGTCTTCTTCACTCCGCCCAAACTCTACCGCGCCGAGCGCCGCGAAATACTGCGCGTTCTCCGGCACTTTGATCAAATCCGCCGGCTTCATCCCCTCCGGCACCGCAACCTTCCGCTCTTTCCACATCCGCGGAATATTCGCGATCCACGCTTCGCGCATGCCGCGAATAAAACTGTTCGGCCCGCCCAGCAGCAACACGTGCGGCTTCAGCGTGTGCCCGCGCGTCAGAACGCTCAGGTTCTGCAGTACGATCGCTTCAAACAGCGACGCCATCAATTCGTCCGGCGGCGTCCCCACTTTCTGCAACCCATTAATATCGGTTTCCGCGAAAACGCCGCACTTCCCGGCCACTTTGTGCAGCTTGACGCCGTCGTACCCCTGATTCGTCAGCAACGCCGCCGGAATCTTCAGCTTCGCGTTGATCTTGTCGATCACCGCGCCCGTCCCGCCCGCGCACTTGTCGTTCATCGACGGAATCTTCTTTTTCCGCCCGGTATCTGCGTCGTCCTTAAAAACAATGATCTTCGCGTCCTGCCCGCCCAGTTCGATCACCGAATACACTTCGGGATGCATCTTCTCGACCGCCAGCGACACCGCCGTAACTTCCTGCACGAACTTCGCGCCGATTTGTTCCGCAATCCCCCCGCCGCCCGATCCCGTCATAAACATCCGCGTGTTCTGCGGGCTGATTCCGATTTCGGATTCCATGCGCTTCAGGAATTCGAGCGTCTTTTCAGGCTGCTTCGTTTCGTGCCGCTGATAGTCCTGCCACAAGACTTGGTCGGTCGCCGCTTCCACCACGACCGCTTTCACCGTCGTCGAACCGACGTCGAGCCCAACCATAAATTTCGTAGCGAAGTCGGTCGGTATAACCGGTTTCGGTTTCTGCGCCGGCCGCAGCGACATCCCAATCTGAACCAGCCCTGATCCCTTGTGATCGTGCATTCTGTTCCCCTGAATACTTCGGCGCTACTCAGCCAACCACCGCCACGTTCATTCGCGTTCATTGGATTCAATTTAAAATGTAAAAGCCTGTCATCCTGAGCCGTCCGCAGGACGCCGAAGGATCTCACCGTAACGTCCAAGCACGTTGTCTAAACGAATCAGTCGCCCGAAACCGGCTGCGGCACCGCACCGCTAACCCTCGACCTCTTCCAGAACCGCGTGTCCTTATCAATCCGCTCACTGACATGCAGCACAAACTGCGCCGCCGTCCCCGCCACACCCGGACGATGCGGCACGTGATAGAACGGCTTCTTCAATTCCGGATGCTCATCCATATACGCGTGAATTTCCGCCAGCGTCTTCCCGGTCTGCTTCAGGCACTGCTCAAATTCCGCCTTGGCCTTGACCTTCGCTTCGCCCAGCGCCATCTGCACGCGGCTGTGCGCGTTGACTTCGCCTTCGCCCGACGTTTCGATCGGCAAAAAGATCATGTCCTTAAATTTGTTGATCACCGCCGACTGCACGCCATCCGACTGCGACGACGGCATGCACCCGAACGGCTTCAGCGCCAGCACCATATGGCACATCTTGTGAATCGTGTAGTACACGTTCTTGCCGACTTCCAGGTGTCCTTCGCCGCCGCGCGCGTACTGGTTGTAGAAAGGATGCGCGAGCTCCGCCAATTCGTTTTGCGGCACGAGGTGATGCGTAATCCCACCAAGTTGCTCGGCCGTGCGGTGATAGAAGAAATTCCACGCCTTCTGCCCGAAGCCGATACCCCACAATTTCTTGTGCAGCCCGATGTAATTCGCGAACTGTTTTTTCAGCTCGTACCATTTCGGATCCTTGTGCGGCTTGTTCACCGGCCACTTCGCAGTCGCGTGCGACTTCGCCTGATACAACAAGTAAGCCACCCACGTCGCGATCGGCTCGACCAACACCTGCGCGCCCTCGCGCTCCAAAAACTCAAACATATGGAAGTTGCCATCGCCTTCCGTCAACTGCGCCCAGAATTCGCCGGTAATTTTCACCACCGGCTTCACCTTCGTCCGATCGACTTCGATCGAATCCATCTTCGCGCGCGCATTCTTCAGCGCAGACAGATAGTCCCTGCCCCACATGTGCTCGTGCCACTTGCCAAACACATTGAACGTATTACGCAGAATCTTGTTGCTCTTGAATTTCGGCTTCGCCCATTCCGGCGCAACCTGTTCAATCTCAAACGGCTTGCGGTTCTTCAAATCCTCGCAAAGCCCATCGACCGTCTCGCGGAAAATCCGGTCCGTCTCGCCCTTTTTCGCTTCAAACGGGCGGATCTGATAAATCAGATCGTTCATCACATCGCCCATGTGCATCGCGTTGAGCATGCCGAACCCAAAATCGATCGAGAACTTTAGCCCCGGCTCGCCAGACTCCGCTTTGATTCCGTCGCTATCCTTGAAGAGCAGCACGCGGAAGCCATCGAATCCCGCATTTTTCAGCGCGAATCGATATTCCGCTTCATACATGCCGAACCGGCACGGCCCGCACGACCCCGCCGTGAAAAACACATAGTTATCGAGAATCTGCTGCCGCGGAATTCCTTCCTTCTCCAAAAACTGCAAATACTGCACAAGATTTCCGACCGTGAAGTACGTCGGGTTGCACTGCCCGTTGTTCCCAAACTCTTTGCCGGTCTGAAACGCCGGCACGTCCGGCACCGGCAGCTTCTCGCATCGATATCCGCAGCCCTGGAACACAGCTCGAATCAGGTCTTCGTGCTTCCAGGTAAACCCGCCAAACAAAATCGTCGTGTGCGGCCGCTGCTCCGCCGTAAATGCGCGCTCCACCGGCCTGTGAAAGTGTTCCGGCTCGTCGAGCCCGGCAATCTTTCGCAGCCGTGCCCGCTCCGCCTCCAACCGCGCTTTGATATCCGTTTCGCTGGAAATTTTTACGAGATTCGTCGCCATGAAGGTCCTCCGGTGATCGAGAAATCGAAATTTAAATCTGAAATCGAGGTGGACTTGTTACTGGGAAGTGTTACAGGAAGGAAATCGCCGGCAACTTTCTCGACCGGCAAAGCGCGCACGTTTAGCGGAATAGAAACGAGGCTGACTATTCCCGCTGTGCGAAAGCACGCCATCCGAAAACTCCGGAGATTCGAGCCAGGCGTTACCGCAAACCGCAAAACTTTGGACGCGCTTCAGACGGAAGGGGATACAACAATGAAGATAAAAAACACCACGGTTCTGCGGAACCACGGCGTTTGAAGGCCCCTCAGCCTCAAAGCACTTTAACTAGATACTATACGTACACGACCAAGCGCAACCACGAACACTACAAATTTCTCAATGCGGACCAAATCAGTCTCATTGTTCCGCGCGTCCGGCGCTGAATCCCGGTAATCGCAACGCGACCAATCTCTTCGGCCGTTGGGTGCCGCACCCTTCTGAATTTGGAAGGGTGCGGGTTTAGATGAATCCTCGCCCAAAACAAAACGACAAAGGCTTGCGACGCGACTTACGCCGTCCGCCTTCCGACGTATATCTAAGCCTTCCCCTCTCCCACAGTAACCATCTCCTCGCTCTTCCCCGCCATCCCCAACGGCAACCTCACAAAAAACGTCGTTCCCCTGCCCTCTTCGCTCTGGAACCAGATCTGTCCCCCATGCTTCTTGACGATGATCGTGTGCGCTAAAGCCAGTCCCTGTCCCGTCCCTCGCCCGACTTCCTTCGTCGTGAAAAACAATTCAAACACCCGCGACCGGTTCCGCTCCGGCACTCCGCATCCCGTGTCTTCGATTTGCACTTCCGCCCACTCCTCCACCCGGCGGGTACGAATCGTGATTTTTCCCAGCGTCTGCCCGTTGCTCCCGTTCTTGTCGCTGATCGCATGCGCCGCATTCGTCACCAGATTCAAGATTACCTGGTTAAACTCGCCCGCAAGGCACGGCACCAGCGGCAAGCTGCGTTCAAATTCCGTCTCCACTTCCGCCACGTACTTCCACTCATTCCGAGCCACCGTCAGCGTCGTCTCGATCGCGTGATTGATATCGATCGGTGCCTTTTCGTCCCCGCCCGGATGCGAAAACTCCTTCATCGCCTGCACGATATTTGCGACGCGCCGCACTCCATCCAGTGTCTGGTTCAGCGAACGCGGAATCTCGTCCAGCAAATAATCCAGATCCGCCTTTGCCACGCCGCGCTCCAGTTGCTCGATCGTTTCTGCCGGCAACGGCCCGCCGTTCTTCGCCTGCTCAGCAATGGACTTCACCGTCCGCAGCAGCTCATCCAGCCCCGTCCACGACTCCTTGATGAATGCCGCGTTATCTCCGACATACTGCGTCGGCGTATTGATTTCATGCGCGATTCCCGCGGCAAGCTGCCCGATACCCTCTAATTTCTGCGCCTGCCGCAGCTGTCCTTCGAGCAGCAATCGCCGCGTAATGTCCGTTCCCGTGATCAGCAATCCTCCCGCGCGGTCGTCTGCCAGTCGCAATTGATCGATCGTCACGCCCAGAAATCGCGTTTCGCCCTGCTTCTCAAAACATAAATTCGCCGCTTTGTGCGGATACTTCCGCGTCGTCCACGAATCGATCTCCGTGAATGTCTGCTCCTGCACCCATTTCACGCCGCAATTCTTCAGTGTTTTCCCGACTACTTCGCTCTCTGTCAGCCCGAACGTTTCGAACGCCTCAAAATTCCAGCGAATGATTTTCCCTTCATGATTTGTCCCGATCAGAATCGACGGCACTGAATTGATGAACCACTCCGATTCCGACTTCGCTGATTCCACTGCGCGCGTCTGCTCGCGAATTTGCATCGCCTGCGTCTCCAGCGCGCGATTCGCCGCCTGCAATTCTTCCGGACGCGGTAACGCCAGTGCCGCCGGCACAATCTTTACCAGCAAAATCGCAGTGCACACCGACGAAAGCGCCGTCACCGCTTTCAGCACACCCGAAGCCCAGTAATGCGCGTGCCAAAGCGTCCAGATCTCCATCGCATGCGTGCCGCCGCATGCCACGATAAACACGCCAAACAAAACGAAGATCCAGTGAAACGGCAAATCGCGCCGCTGCCGCACGAAATACATCAGCGTCACCGGAATCGACATGTACGCCAGCGTGATCAGCGCGTCCGACGACACATGCAGCAGGATCAGTCGCCAGTCCCATTGGTAGCAAAATCCGTGTGGAGCAAAACTCGAAGAAGCCAACAGAACGAGCGGGATCATCAGCCCCTCCGCCAACAGCAACGAAAACGCTCAAGCGGACAGGCACTCCCTGGAGAACCACTCCTCCAGGACGAACCGCCACGCTTCGGAGAACCGGCGCGCCCGGGAGAACCAACACACCACCGAAAGAAACCACCCCACCTAGATGTCGTCATCCTGAGCGAAGCGAAGGATCTCAGCGTTATCAAAGCCACCGAACCCTCCGTCAGACTGATGGGCAGGTACTACAAAAGCGCGTGTTCGTGCTCGCGCACGGTCATCTCTTCCGGCCGCACCACGCGGACGCGAATCTTGTGGGTCATCGGAACTTTCTGGCAGAAATTGCGGATGCGCACCAGCAGCGGATAGCTGATTTCCTGATCGCGCGCCACCAGCAGCATCCCGCTCGGCGCGCGCAAATCTTCGTCCAAAATCATTCCGACGGTCATCTGCCGGATATAAATTTCCTGGCAGACAAACGGCGTTGTGTGCACCGACACATTCTCCAGCGCCGCGAGAATCTTCGGGTTGTACTTATTCTTGCGCTCTTTCAGTCGGCCGATCGCGTCGGATCGCGTGATCCGCGTCATCAGCATCTGATCGAAATCGATTGCCACCGACAAAATCTCGGCGCCAAGCTTTGCCGCAACGCTTTCGAGCGGATCGCCCTGCGGAAATTTGTACTCCGCCGGATTCTGCTGCGCCGCAATCATCAGCGCCACGTTTTCCAGCCGCGGAATCTTCTTCAAGAACTCGAACGCAATGGACGGATGCATCCGGAATCGCTCTTGTTCGACCGCCGGCAGCTCGACGCCGCCGTAAACCGATTCCACCGTTTCCGCATCGAGCGCCACGCAGCCGATCTGCGAAAGCATCGCCGCGATTTCGTACGACCACGCGTCCGGCAATTTCAGCTGCTGTACGATTCCAATCACCGTTTGGTGAATGCGTGAAGCCCGGCTGAACGCCGCGGGATTCACCAGCGCAAGAATTTCCGTGAGCACTTTCACGCTGCCGTGCAGCGTTTTTTCCAGAAGTTCGCGCTCGGCCAGAATCAGCCGGTGCTGCGCGATTGCGGCGCGGAGCGCGCCTTTTAGAACCTGTTCCGTACACGGCTTCGACAGAAACCGAAAAATCGCCCCTTCATTCACCGCGTCGATCGCCGTCTGAATATCCGCGTTCCCCGTCAACGCCAGCCGCACCGAATCGGGAGTCCGTTCCAACACGGTACGCAAAAATTGCGTCCCGTCCATCCCCGGCATCCGCATGTCCGAAACAATCACCGCGAACGGACCCTGCTCCGCCACCGCCTTCAGTCCCGCCTCGCCGCCAATCGCCGCAACGACGCTAAAGTCCTTCCGCAGCACTCGCTGGAGGCCCTCCAGCACGTTCGGCTCATCATCAACGATTAGAATCTTTTCATCCATGGCTTCGCGGTTCTCGCTTCGAGTTTCCGCGAAGTTGATTTGCACTTAACTTGCCAACCGTTCTTTAGTGTCCGGCTGCGGTGCAATGCATTTCCATACCGGCGGCCCAGCGTCGCTGGAATCCTTTCCAATACTCGGCTCCGTCGCTGAATTTTCCGCCCACCGATTCGCCGCGCGCCACCGGCCACTTCCCGTCATTCGATTTCTCCGGCGCGACGCGCAGAAACGCGCGGCGGCTTTCGTCACCCTTCAGATTCAGATCTAAAAACGCGGTAATGAAATGCTGGTTGATCGCGGTGATGCGATCCTTGCGCCACACCGGCTCCTCGAAATATTCACGCGTCACAAAACTGTTCAGCATCTCGGGCGGCGCGGGATTTCCTCCCACGTTGTGCCGCGCATTTTCGTACACCAGCATGCAGCGATCGGAATTCACCGCTTTCTCAAAGATCGGCTTGATCCCATTCTCATAATCCGCGACATCATCCTGATCTCCCGCAATGACCAGCAGAGGAATCTTGATTCCAGCAAGACCGCTCGCGTCCCACATGTTGTACGGCGGCTGTTCGCCCCACGGCGCAATCGCCACGATCGCTTTCACTTCCTTGCGCAGCTTCGTGGCATACGTCGCGCTTCCTTCGGTCCAAGGGTCAAAATAGCCACCCGGCATCAGACTCCCCGCCATCGATTTCTTGCTGTACGCCGCTCCACCGCTGGCGAGCGCGCCGTACCCGCCCATCGAATATCCGACAATCGCGACACGCGAATCGTCCACGACGCCATTTAGAAAATTATCGGAACGCTTCGCCATTTCTTCCACCGCGCCTATCGTGAAGAGTTGATCGCTCGCACGATTGAGCAGCGTGGCTGGGAACGGTTTCACGGCGCCAGTCACCGAATCGGTGTGATCGATGGCAACAACGACGTATCCCTTCGACGCAAGATTTTCGGTCAGATAGCTCAGGAAATATCGTGATCCAGGATAGCCGTGCGACACGATCACCAGCGGAAATGCTTTCCCCCGAATTGGCGCGGCATCGCGCAGCGCCTTGCCCAGCACCGCAAACGTCTTCGTCGTGCCGGAAGCAGACGCTTCGCCCGGCAACGCCATCTCGTAAACGGAGCGTTCCTCTTTTCCGTCCGGAATCGTTGCGGGATACCAGATCTCCAGGGGAAGCGGCCGATCGTATAGAGGAGCTTTTCCGGTCGCCTTATCAAAACTGAGGATGTCGATTTGACCGGGATTTTTGACTTCGACCGTGCGAACGCCGACGGCATACTGTCCGCGCGGCGCGAGTTCCGGAGCGTCCGCGGGCGGCACGCTGAAGAAAACGTCCGGCTGCGATTGCGGCGGAGTTTGCGAACGCGTCGGAATGCCAAGCAGTAAGAACGCCAGCGACACAGCGAGGATCAAGCGTGTGAGCTGCATCGCATCGAAACTCCCCAAGGTCGCCTGTGAATCTGTGGACTTAAATCGGTTGAGCATGGAAATGAGGAATCGTCCCTTCGGGCACGAGAGTGGCCGGATGATTTTTCTTCACGCAAAGAATTGTTTTGGATCGGTGGGCTCGTTGGATTGCGTACCGCGTTGCCATTTCGGTCCAATGACTACGGCTTGATTGTGGCCTTCAAACCAGGCGACGAACGAGGAGCGATCCGCGCCCGGAAGGCGCTGCTGGTTCAGGTAGTTGTAGTAGGAGCCGAAGTCAGCATCGACGAGCGATCCGACCGGGTCGAGTTCAGGCGCCGTTGCGGCAATCATTTCGTTCATCGGCTTCTGTTTTTGACGCGGCGCGAATCGTACCAGCAACGTGATTGGTTGCGCGCGGCGCAGCGCTTCGCGTGCCGTCCACTGCGCGAACGTCGTCGCAAAAATTTGCGTTCCCGACGCTTCCGTCAAAACCTTCAACTGAAATCGCGCCATGATTGAATCGGCATTGCCATTCGCCGTCGAGTTCAATCCGATATCTTCGGGCTTCATGCGCGCCATCAACGTGCGCAACGCTTCCGGACCCATGCCGGGCTTTTCGATTTCAGAGCGCATTTTCGCGGTCAGCGCCGCGCGTGCCGGCTCAAGCGCGCGATACGAAACGCCCGTCAGCGCCGGATCGTATTTCGCTTCGGCGCCGCCATCCACATACCAATGCCCATACGGAATCGGATGCGCCTTCGCGCGTTCAGCGACAACCGCGAGCATCGTTTGCATCGCTCCATCGGGCTTCACTTGCGTGAAGTGCACGCCGTGCGGCCGCAGCTTGCGAAACAGCGGATCGTTATATGTCGTCACGCCCTGGCCGATCACGCTGATGCCGAGCCGCGGAATCGGCGGCGCCTCTGGCGGATTCGCCGCGGCCAGCCGATTCGCATAGCTTGTCGCGGCGGCGCGAAACGCGTCCAGTTGATGCGTGGCCCACAAATGCGCCGACAGCTGCTCGACAAATTGTCCCGGCGAATTCACCCAGTCATAACTCACGAGCTGCGGCGAAAGCTTGATCTGCTCGAATCCTGCAAACCATTCCGCCCGATCGGTAGCGGAAAGAGCCGTGATCGTCGCGAGCTCTTTCTCGACAGCCTTTCGCTCGACGGGAAATTTGTAATCGTACTCGAGGATTTCGCGCAGCAGGCTCGGCACAAAACTGGGCGGCAGCTGCGAGAGCGTGCCGGTGTAATGCTCGGCGAGTTTCCGCGCTTCCGGCGGGTAATTGCTGAATTGCTCCGATTTGAGTTCGGCGGGCTGCATCGTCACAACAATTCCGCGATCGGTTTTCCCTGCGATTGCGTCGCCTGGAATCCGAGCATCGATCCGATGGTGGGCACGAGGTCGGTCGAATCCATCGGACGATCGTAAATGACGCCTTCGCGCACGCCCGCGCCCATGGCAAGCATCCACGTGGTGCGAGAGAGCGCATCGCCGGTGCGGTGATGCTGGAAGCCGTTGCCGCCGGCGTCGTCGTCGGCATCGCGGCCAAAATCCGGCAGGATCAGCATCGTCGTGTTTCCGGCATATTCGGGTTCGGCCTGAATCGCTTTCCACAATTCCGAACACAAGCGATCCGTGCGGCGAATGCCTTCGACATACAGCGAAAACGCGCCCGCGTGCGCGATGTCGATGTCGTGCATCGTGATCCACAGCAGGCTCGGAGCAACTTCGCGCATCAAACGCCGCGTGATGTAGACGCTCAGTTCGTCGGGGCTCGAAAGGGTAAGCGCGTGCGATTTGAAATCATCGACGCTCAGCTTCAACATATTGCCAAGCTGCTGTAGCTCGAATTCGTTTCCGCCCAGCTCTGGCGTGTAAAACGGCGTCTCGTAATTGTCGCGCAGCAGATGGCTGTAATCGCCCCTGCCCGACGTCGCGGCAGTAAGCAGATGCTTCGGCAGAATCACGCGCGCGCCGGTTCCCGGCCCGTACGCGCGATTGTTGCTCTCGCCGATGCGATTGAATCCGTTGCTCGGCGCGACGACCCACGCGTCGTTCGCCGGCCGCTTCAAATCTTTCCGGAAATATTCAAACACGGTCGGATTATTCGGCGGCACGGCCGCGAAATTATTAAACGTCTCGTAAGTTCCGGTCGCGAGGCTCGCCGTTGCAACGTAGTGTCCGAGAATTCCGCGATTCACGACCTGCGTAAAAAATGACGCCTGAGGAATCATCTCGCTCATCATGTGCGGGATATTTTCCTGACCTTCAGGCGCGAAGGTCTCCTGATCGCGCGCCCCGCCGCCAAACGTGACGACGACAACCTTGCGCTTCTTCATCGCGCCGGCCGCATACGCAATCGGCGACGACATCAGCGAACTCCCCAACGCAACGCCCGCCGCCGAGCGAATAAAGTCGCGCCGCGACAACGCAAACTGCCGCGCAAGCTCGAACGGATTGGTGGAAATGCGGCTCACGCGGACCTCGGGCGGCGGCTACCTATTAAGGTTAGCGTCGAGGCTTGCGGGGGCGGAACTCGAGCCCGTCCGGAGCGCGGCGGAATGGTGTAGGTCATTGTAAATGCGACGCTTAGCGTAAGGTACGCCGGGGCGGAAGTGAAGTCAAGAATCAGCGCGGCGCGGGCGAGCCGTCCCCCAGGTTTCGCATAAGTGCGGATTCTGCTCGACTTAAAACCCTGTGGAATCAACATATACGGAAGTGCGGATTCTACGGGACTTAGGTGGCTGGATTTTGGAAGGAAAAATCCGACGGGGGCCTGGGCGAAAGTACGACGTGAGGCCATGACAGCAGTCACTGAGATACCACATAAGTTACTATTTGTCAATACGATATCGCAAGTAGTTCTTGGGACTGGGTTTAGCCAAGCGTTCGAATCAAGGCAATCCTGAATCGAGGCCGCGAGACCTCTCGCCATCCGCGAATGCGATCAAAAATCACGTTTTCGAATGCGCTGAAGAGCAACGAGCAACATTAAGACAGCGGTGACGACACTTGCCAAGATGCAGCGCCACGGCAACGCGGACAACAGGTAGGTCCGGCGATCGATGGATAGGTCGCCTGCGATCAGACGCCAAGGGCTGAAGGGCCGAAGCCATGCGTCAAAAGCGATGGCGGTTAGGAGAACCACGCCGAAGGCGACCGCGGGCGCGGTGTATTCTCCTTCGAAGAAGGAAGAAACGAGAATCGCCATCGCAAAGTAAGAGAGACCGCCGCCGAGAATCAGGAAGATGTAGAACAACACCTGAGACGGGCGAATCGGCAATCCCGCCAGGGACGACGCCAGGGATACAGCACACCAAGGCAAGATCGCGATTGCCGCCGACTGAAAAATTCCCATCGCGACGCGCACAGCAAAAAGGCGGGAGCGCGAGACGGGCAAACTGAGAGTAAACGTCGATACGCCGACGGCCCTTTCGCGAACGAGGCCGCCCATGCCCAACAAGATCGCGGACACGACCCACATGATGACGAGGAATTGCTGGTTCACGAACAACAGCCGGTAGTAATCCGCCGTTCCGCCTGGACGCACGAGTCCATCGCCACGAAAAGCAATCTCTTGCGCGTGATGGACAAAGATGAAGCAGAAGAGAGTCAGGGTGATCAGGCAGGCGAGAAATCGTCCGCGAGTTTCGAGCCAGGCTTTGTACCAGAGCACGCTTCACTTCTCCTTGACGGTCACCGGATCTCCTTCACGAGCCCGGGTGCCCATCACGGTCTCGAGGAAAATTTCGCGCAAGGGAACCGGCGAAATCTCGACAGAGACCGCGGAAAGATCGCGCGCGCGACGAATCACCTCGTCGGTATTCCGGCTTGCCAGCACAGTGACCTGACGACCGCTGGAGCGAATTCTTTCGATACCAGGAACTGTCAACTCGCGCGCGGAGGGCGCCGCTTCGAAAACAAGATCGATGCGACGGTAGGATTGCCGGAGGTCGTCGATCGGCGCGCTCAGTCCTAAGCGGCCGTGATTCAAGATGCAAACGTGATCGGCGACGCGCTCAACCTCGGCGAGCTGATGAGACGAGAAGAAGACAGTCACTCCGGCGGTGGCTTGAGAAACCAGCTCGTGCAAGAGTTCTTCGATACCGATCGGATCGAGACCCTCACTCGGTTCGTCGAGGATGAGAAGCTCGGGCCGTCGCGCGAAGGCCAGCAGCAACGCCAGCTTTGTGCGCATTCCCTTGGACAGGGACCGCACTTTTTTCTCAACGGGAAGGCGATATTCGGCGAGCAGCCGCTGGGCTTCATCGGGTCGCCAGTCGGGATAGAAGCGGCTCGTGAAGCGAATCAATTGCTCGACGGTCATATAGCCGTAGAGGGGCTTGTCTTCGGCGACGTACGCGATACGTTCGCGGAGGCGGCGACTTTCGTTCGGAATCGAAATCGTGTGACCGAGGACTGTGGCCTCGCCGCTCGTCGGCCGAATCATTCCGAGAAGCATTTTGATTGTGGTGCTCTTGCCAGCGCCGTTTGGACCGAGAAACGCTGTGATGCGATTTTTGGGCACGGCTAAATTCAGAGAATCGACGGCTACAAATTGGCCATAGGATTTCATCAAAACGCTTGTGTGAATCGCGAGGCGCTCGGTCATCGCTTCCTCGAGGTTTCAGACGTTGCGAGGAGCTCCGCTTCGAAGGCGCGCTGAATTTCTTCGTCGCGAAGATCTTCATCCCTCAGCCTATCGATCAAATCGCGAAACCGCCGCCGAGCCAATTGCACGCGATCAGCGATAGAGCGAGTCCGGCGTCCCGCTGTCACAAATGCGCCCGAGCCTTGACGCAGTTCGAGAAGTCCGCTGTGTTCAAGCTCGGTGTACGCCCTGACGATGGTGTTTGGGCTGACGACTAAATCCTCAGCAAGCGTACGGATGCCGGGAAGCTGATCGCCATCGTGGAGGATGCCGGTTTCGGCGGCGTGCTGAATCTGCCGCATGAGCTGAAGGTAGAGAGGCTGGCCGAGATCGGGATTCAGTTTCTGGAAGAGCATCACTGTATCTCTGTATGGGTACAGTGTAATAGCGGTCGCGATTCCAGACAAGCCAAACAATGCGGATATTGGCGACTCTCGCGATGGGCGACAGAAAAACCAGGAAGTCGAGTGTTTTGTGAGATAGTTTCGTCGGTTCGAGGGGGCACGGATGAATCGGTCGGCGAAGGTTTTATGTATGGCAACCGTAATATCGGTAGCTGCAGGCGCGATGATGGTGAGGCGCGCCACAGCAGGTGATTCCGAATCCGCGCGACCGGCGGCGCTATCCGCGGCGCAGCAAACAGCGAGCGATGCGGGGTTGGAGAGATTTCGGTCGATTTATAAGGAGCTGGTGGAGACGAATACGACGCTTTCGGCGGGGGACTGCACGGAGGCTGCGCTGCGGATGTCGGTGCGGCTGAAGGCGGCGGGGTATCCGGCTGAGGATATGAAGATTTTTGTGCCGGAGGGGCACCCGAAGGAGGGTGGACTCATTGCAGTGCTGCACGGCACCGATCCGAATGCAAAGGCGATCTTGATGCTGGCGCACGTCGATGTGGTGGAGGCGAAGCGCGAAGACTGGACGCGCGATCCATTCAAGCTGATCGAAGAGAACGGATATTTTTACGGACGGGGCACGGCGGACATGAAAGCGCAGGCGGCGATCTGGGTCGATAACATGATCCGGTATCGCGAAGAAGGACTTAAGCCCAAGCGAACGATCAAGCTGGCGCTGACGTGCGGGGAAGAAACGAACAGCGCGCTGAACGGCGCCGGGTGGCTGGCGAAAAATGAAAGGCAAGCGATCGATGCGGAGTTTGCATTGACGGAAGGAGTGGACGGCGACCTGGACGCGAAGGGGAACAAAATCG
>CAWAWE010000008.1:0-95522 GCA_963785605.1 uncultured Acidobacteriota bacterium
TCCGATTTCACGCTGTCAGGAAAAACCTCTAAGGAGTCAACCAGGTGCCCGTACCCCAAACCGACACAGGTAGACAAGGTGAATATCCACAGGCGCTCAGAGAACGCTCGCTCAGGAACTAGGCACATTAGCCCCGTAACTTCGGGAGAAGGGGCGCCACAGTAGGGTTTATAGCCCGAAGTGGTCGCAGTGAATCGCGATCTGCAACTGTTTAACAAAAACACAGCTCTCTGCTAAGTCGAATACGACGTATAGGGGGTGACACCTGCCCGGTGCCGGAAGGTTAAAGCAAGGGCTCAGCCCGCAAGGGCGAAGGCTTGAACTGAAGCCCCGGTGAACGGCGGCCGTAACTATAACGGTCCTAAGGTAGCGAAATTCCTTGTCGGGTAAGTTCCGACCTGCACGAATGGTGGAATGATAGATCGACTGTCTTGGCGAACGGCTCGGCGAATTTGTGGTTCCGGTGAAGACGCCGGATGCCCGCATCTAGACGGAAAGACCCCGTGCACCTTAACTGCACTCTGGCCATGAATAACGGATTGATCTGCGTAGAATAGGTAGGAGCCTTTGAACTCTTGGTTTCGGCTGAGAGGGAGGCAACAGTGAAATACTACCCTGACCAATCTGTCGTTCTAACCTACCACCCGCGACGGGTGGGGAGACACGGCCAGACGGGTAGTTTGACTGGGGCGGTCGCCTCCTAAATTGTAACGGAGGCGCTCAAAGATCGGCTCAAGCGGATTGGAAACCCGCTGTGGAGTGCAAGAGCATAAGCCGGTTTGACTGTGAGACCTACAAGTCGAGCAGGAACGAAAGTTGGATCTAGTGATCCGGTGGTCCCGCGTGGAAGGGCCATCGCTCAACGGATAAAAGGTACGCCGGGGATAACAGGCTGATCTAAGCCAAGAGTTCACATCGACGCTTAGGTTTGGCACCTCGATGTCGGCTCATCGCATCCTGGGGCTGTAGAAGGTCCCAAGGGTTAGGCTGTTCGCCTATTAAAGCGGTACGTGAGCTGGGTTCAGAACGTCGCGAGACAGTTCGGTCCCTATCTGGTGTGGGCGCAGGAGAATTGAAGGGAGTTGTCCCTAGTACGAGAGGACCGGGATGAACAGACCTCTTGTGTACGAGCTGTCCCGCCAGGGGCACCGCTCGGTAGCGAAGTCTGGAAGAGATAAATGCTGAATGCATCTAAGCATGAAGCTCGCCCTAAGATAAGTTCTCCCAAGGTTTATGACCTATGAAGGGCAGTCGAAGACTACGACTTTGATAGGCTGGAGGTAGAAGCGCAGTAATGCGTGAAGCTGACCAGTACTAATCGCCCGTTCGGCTTAATCATAAAACTTTCTCAAACCGTCTTTGAGAGAGTGCAAACAAGCACAAATAGAGCAACACGCCTTTGTTTGCCGCAGTTGGTTCGACTTCGTCGAACTTGTAAAATGCCAGCCAAAATTCTGTTGTCGCACTCGCGTGCGATGAGTCAATCCATTCAACTAGATAAGAATGTAATGGATCCTCAAAAACACGCGAGTTTCAAGTTTCCGGTGATCACACCGCGAGGGTCACACCCGTTCCCATCCCGAACACGGAAGTTAAGCCTCGCCGGGCCGATGATACTGCACGGGCAACTGTGTGGGAACGTAGGTCGTCGCCGGATTAAAATCAAAAAAGGCCGTATCGAGCAATCGATGCGGCCTTTTTCATTTTCGGGACATCGCGTCACAACATCGCGACGGTTTTTGCTCGTTGGCCCACATGTCGTATGTGGCATTCGATTCTGTGAGCTACGATTCGACCATGGTCACGCGCGACTACAAAGTCTTCCTTGAGCCCGATCCAGGGTACGCAGGGTATGTCGTAACCTGCCCGTCGATCCCTGGGTGCTATTCGCAAGGTAAGACGGTGTCCGAAGCGCTTGCCAATATTCGCGAAGCCATCGAACTCTGCTTGGAGGATGTGGAGAGCCGGGGCGAACAGCTTCCAGATCCAACGGAAGTGCTTGTGGGCAGTGTCGTCGTAACTCGATGAGCCCGAAGCTTCCCGTAAATTTCGGGTGCTCAGCTAATCGTCGCGATCCGCAAATTTGGTTACGAAGTCGTTCGGCAAAAAGGTAGCCACGTTCGCCTACGTCACCCTTCGGACTCTCGCCGCACGCCGATTACGATTCCCCTTTACGATGAAATCGCGTCAGGAACACTCCGGCGCATACCGCGCGATTCTCAAGTCACGGTAGAACAATTGATAGAAGTTCTGTGATCGGGCCAAGCGGGGTGTAGTCGAACTTCAGTTCGTCGTCGTTTTTTCGCTTCGCCAGAGTCTTGACCCATCGATGTCGCCTAATCCTAATCAACTCACTCCTCCAGCGGAAATCCGGATTCAGCGGTGCGCCAATGGCGAATACCGCAGCCAACCCGGACGCAGCTACGCGATTCGGTAACAGGAGCGTACGCCGCAATCAGTTCATGCAAACGGGAAGCTGAGAGCATTGCGATTGCTCTATAGAAATCCGCGGGTGCGCTTAGGCCGTTTCGTTTGGATAGTTGAAGAAGAGTTGGTTGCCGTCGGGATCATCGACGACGAGAAGCCGGTAGCCCCACGAACCGTCTTTGACGGCGACACCCTTGGCCTCAAGCTCCGTGCGCAATGCATCCAAACCGGCCACCTGCGCTTCGATGTTCTCGGCGTTCAGAGAAATAAACATCAGCCCCTTGCCGACTTTTTCGGGCCACGTGTCGGCAAGAATCAGAGCGCAACCTAGCCCATCGACCTGCGCGACGTGCACTTTGCCTTTTTCTTCGTAGCGCCAAGGGCTCGTAAAGCCAAGCCGGTCAATGTAAAACTTCAGCGAGTGCTCGACGTCCTTAACATGCAGGACGGGACGCCCGAACCACTCTCTCTCTGTCATAGACATCGCTCCTCGCGGAAGTATGGCACGTGCGCGGGGCGTTGAGCATTGCCGATAGGTGAAAACGAGGCACCGCTCGGCGGCACTACGCGCCATCGCAGCCCCTTCCGCGGCACCTTCGGCATCGGGCGACAAAGATCGGTCCGCGTTGCCGCTCCCGGAGCAAAACGTGATATCAACCTCGAATAAAATTCTTCTGGGCGTTGTCTGAATAGGGCACGGTGGAGCGTCATGCTATTGAAAGCGAGCTTCAGCGTGGTCCTGGAAGAAGCGCTAAGTCATTGAGAGGGAAGCGAATGAAATACGTTTTGCTGGACTATGTGGGCGAAGCCGGCTGGCCGCGATTGACGCGCGATGAGCAGAGGCACTGGCTTGTCGCGTACAAGGCTTACATGGAGGCCATGGTAAAGGCCGGCGTATTGAAGAATACCGTCGGGCTAGAGCCGACCGCGACGGCGACAACCATGCGCGTGCGCGACGACAAGCCGAAGGTGCTCGACGGGCCGTACACCGATTCCAAAGAGCAGCTTGGCGGATTTCATGTGATCGAGGTCGAGAATCTCGATGAGGCGCTGGCGTGGGCGGCGCGTTCGCCGACGGCGCTGCATGGAGTCGTCGAGGTTCGCCCGATGTTTGAAGGCACGTGGCTCACGCGCGACATCGACGATTTCATCAAGCCGGAGTGATCGAGTTTGTTTGCCGGCTCCAGCTGCAAAGATTTCCAATCTCATGCGATCGAGGGAAAAGAAAATGCGGAAAATGATTGTGTTCAATAACGTGACGCTCGATGGCTATTACACCGGCCTCGATGGCGATATGAGCTGGGCGCATAAATTCGATCCGGAGTGGATGGAGTTCACCAACTCGAATGCGAAGGGCGGCGCCGTGCTCGCGTTTGGGCGCAAGACGTACGACATGATGGCCGGCTACTGGCCTACGCCGATGGCGATGCAGAATATGCCGACCGTAGCCGAGGCGATGAACAAGCAGCCGAAGCTGGTTTTCTCGCGCACGATGAACGAGGCGAAATGGAATAACACGCGATTGGTCAAGGGCGACCTCGCTACCGAGGTTCGCAAAATCAAGAGCGAACCCGGAGACGACATCGTCATCATGGGCAGCGGCAATCTGATTGCTCAGCTCGCGCAGGCGAAATTGATCGATGAATATCAGATCGCATTGACGCCGGTCGTGATCGGCAAAGGGAAGTCGATGTTCGATGGCGTCGATAAGACAAATTTGAAGCTGACGAAATCGCGCGCGTTTGGCAACGGCACGGTGATGCTGTGGTATCAATCGGCGTGAAGGCGTTGGGCGATCGAACTGCATGAATCCGGAGAAAAAATCCGGCGAGTCGAGGCCGCTGCCGAACAGCGACGGCTCCAAGTCGCGACGAAGTGGCGGCAAGGCGGAACCGCGCCTGAATGGCGATGGTTCGGATGCCGCGCGCACAGCCGAGATGGTGGCGCGGCGCAGCTACGGAAAGCTCGTGGCGTTTCTTGCGGCGCGAACGCGCGACGTGGCGTCGGCCGAGGACGCGCTTGCGGATGCCTTCGCGACGGCGCTCGAGGATTGGAGTCGCAATGGCAGCCCCGAAAATCCAGAAGCGTGGCTGCTGACCGTGGCGCGTAGAAAAACCATCGACGGCGCACGGCGTCGCGAGACGCGCGAAGCGGCTGCGCCGGAATTGAAGCGCATCGCGGACGGCCTCGAAGCGGCCGCGGGCGAAACTGACGGGATTCCGGATCGGCGGCTCGCGCTGATGTTTGCGTGCGCGCATCCGGCGATCGAAGCCAGCGTGCGTTCGCCGCTGATTTTGCAGGTCGTGCTTGGGCTCGATGCGAAACGAATTGCGTCGGCGTTTTTGGTTTCACCGGCGGCGATGGGGCAGCGACTTGTGCGCGCAAAAGAAAAAATCCGGCTATCCGGGATTCCTTTCCGCATTCCGGAGAAAGACGAGTTGCCGGCGCGGCTCGACACCGTGCTCGATGCGATTTACGCGGCGTTTGCCGAGGCCTGGAGCGATCCAGGTGGAACCGACGTCGCGCGGCGCGATCTCAGCGAAGAGGCGATTTATCTTGGGCGCGTGGTCGTCGAGTTGTTGCCTGATGAGCCGGAGACGCTGGGCTTGCTGGCGTTGATGTTGCACGCAGAGGCGCGGCGCGCGGCGCGGCGCAACGCGGCCGGCGAATATGTTCCACTTGGCGAGCAGGATGTTTCGCGTTGGGACGACGAGACGATCGCGGAAGCGGAAGAGCTGCTGCTGCGTGCGAGCCGTTTCGCGATTCCGGGGCGATACCAGATCGAGGCGGCGCTGCAATCGGCGCATGTGCATCGGATTCGCACCGGCGTGTCGAACTGGGGCGAGATCGTCAAACTTTATGATGTGCTTTTCGCGCTGACGGGATCGCCGGTTGTGGCGGTGAATCGGGTGCTGGCTGTCGCGGAGACGGAAGGTGCGCAAGTGGCTTTGATCGAGCTGGACAAAATTGCGGCGGACTCGCGCCTCGCGGAGTATCAGCCGTATTGGGCGGTTCGCGCGGAGCTGCTGACGAAGCTCAAGAAGGGGAATGAGGCGCGTGAAGCTTATCAAGTCGCGATCGGATTGGAGCGCGATCCGGCGGTGCGGCGATTTTTGCAGCGGAGGCAGGAAGCGTTAGCAGAGTTGCGCTAACGCGCGGCCGCCTGCGGGGACTCGATAGGGCGGAGCACCCTCCCCCCCCGGTGTTTTTTTCAAAGAATGTGATTCTAAAGGCGTTGCACAACGTTGTTTTGCAAGAATGTCATTCTAAAGATGTTACACGCCGATATTTTGCAAGGATTTGATTCTAAAGTGGTTGCAGGTTCATAGCGGTCGTAACGGAGTTTGAGTCTGTAGCGGTTGGGACGACAGCTTTCACGGGGACTTGGGACTTAGTGATCGGAGAGTCCTCGGGAACTTTTGCGATCTTGCATGGGCGCCCTGAAGGGACGCCCCTATAGATTCAAATTCAATAATCAGATTCAGATTAGATTCAGATTCAGATTCAGATTCAGATTCGGGTTTAGATTCAGGTCTGCGTGTTGAAATAAAAAATGCGGCAGAGGGGCTGCCGCGGGGCGCACTTTTCTACAAGAGCTATGTTGCGCTGAAGATATTTCGGCGTCAAATGAAATTTGGGATTCGAACGTTGCGATGCGGATAAGTTGCTGAATTGAAGAGAGTACGGAAGAAGATTGATATCAGTTTTTTTTGAGAGCTTCGACAGATTTGACAACTTCGAGGCTTCCGCGGGACGCGCGATGCGGTGGTCTAGGCCGCATCGCGCGCTCGCAGAAGGTTGGGGTTAATCGTAAACGCTAGAAAATAATCTTCAGCGCGAGTTGCAGGTTGAAGGCTTCGCCGGGGCCGATGCCGGGGGCGCCGTTGTAGTCGCCGATGGTGTCGGCGGTGATACCCAGGCCGCTGCCGTTGGTGCCGCTTGGCGGAGCGAGATTGATGCGGTTGAAGAGGTTGAAGAATTCGACGCGGAATTGCGAGCCGATCCGCTCGGTGATCTTCGTGTTCTTCACGACGCTGAAGTCGACCGAGGCGTAGCCCGGTCCGTAGAAGGCGTTGCGTCCGCTGTTGCCGAAGGTACCGGCTGCCGGATCGGCAAACGCCGCGGGATTGATCCAGGTGACGCCGCTCTTGCTGAATGCGTGAGAGACGCCGGCATACGGATCGCCGATGAGGTTTGCGCGCTGCTCGCCTTCTTCGGTGCCGCTGGTGTCGTTGGACGAGAACACCGTGAAGGGCTGGCCTGTGTGGAGAGAAACCAGGCTGCTGAGTGTCCATCCATTGAGGAGCGGCCGCAGGCGATTGGCGTTGGGCAAGTCATAGTTCAAAGTCGCGGTGAAAGTGTGCCGCGTGTCGAAGTCCATGCTGCCGTAATCGCCCTTGAGGAAGAAGCTGTCCTGCGGGAGCGTGCCGCGATATGCGGTCATGTCGTCGAGGCCGTGCGCGTAGGTGTAAGTGAACTGGCTGGTGAAGCGATGCCAGTCGCGAACCTTGAGCACGGTCTGGAGCGAGTTGTAGTTGGAGTTCCCGTTGGTTTCGATCTGGTTGATGATGCCGAAATTGGGGAACGAGGCGAAGTAAGGACGCGCGGCCTGTGTCGCGGCTTCGTCGGCGTAGATGCCCGGGGGCGGCTGGTTGATGTCGGCGGTGGTCATCAAGCGATGAGCGGCGCTGCCAACATAGCCGACCTGCCACAACAACGAGCGGCCGAGCGACTTTTCAATCTGGAGTGTCCAGTTGTAGTTGTATGGGGTGCGGAAGTCCTGGCTGACGGAGAAAATGTTGAAGACTTGTCCGCAGCCGTTGCCACTGGGGCAAGTCGTCGCCGAAGGGATGAACAGCGGCACGCCGGAAGCGATCGTGAAGCCATTGTTTGAGATGGTTTGCACCGGCGACGGACCTGCCGGGTTGCCTTCGAGGCCGTTGGGCGCGCCGTTGTTGGGGCGGTTGTCGAGGAACGGGTTGAGGTTCGGAGTGTCGAAGTATGTGCCGAAGCTGCCGCGCACAACGAGGTCGCCCTTTTGGCCAACCTTGTAGGCGAAGCCGACGCGTGGCGAGAAGTTGTGGAAGTCTTTCGGGTAGACGCTGTCGATGCCGGCGCCCTGGAAGACGAGTCCGCCCTTGCTCGGATCAAACACCGACAAATCGTGCTTGTCGTTGCCGAGCGGGCCTTCATAGTCCCAACGCAGACCGTAGTTGACGCTGAGCTTTTGGCTGACCTGCCATGCGTCTTGCGCGAAGAGCGCGAATGTTTTCACGTATACGGTGCGAACTGGGTCGCCGATGGCTACGCTGGAACGGCTCACGTCGCCGGCGAGGAAGTCGGCGAGCGCAAGCACGTTGCTCGACGCTGTTGTGTCGGCGGCCCATGGACCTTGCGAGCCGTCGAACAAAATGCTGGCGAGCGCGTGGCGGTGATAGAACTCTTCGAGCTGCGCACGGCGATACTCACCGCCGAAGCGGAATTGATGTTTGCCGGTCGTGTACGAAACGACGTCGGTGAGGTGGCCAGTGATGTCTTCGCGACCTTCCGGAGGAGTCAGGCCGATTTCGTCGAAGCCGGTGATCTGGATGTTCGGAGCGCCGGCGATATTGAAGCCGTCATAGATATTCAAGCCCGCGCCAGCGAGATCGAAGTTGGTGTTGAAGTCGCTGAATGTTTGATGGAAGTAGTTCACGCCTGCGAGAACTTGGTTGGAAAGCTTGGGCGACCAAGTCGAGTTCCACGAAGCGGCGTAGTTGGAGACGTGAATCGGAGCGACCTCGTAGTAATACTTCAGCTCGGAAGCGGCTTCGCTGAGGGCGGTGCCGCCGACGGGGGCAACCTGGTTGCCCTGACCGGCGAAGTAGTGAAATGAAACGGAGTTCTTGTCGTTGATTTTGTAATCGATTTTGCCGAGGCCGTTGTAGCTGTAGCCGTACTCAGGGTCGGGGCTGGAATAGTTGTCCGGAGTGGCAGGACCGGTCAGCGCGTACGACGGCCAGAGCGTGCCGAGGAGATTGGTCATCACCGGATTCGGCGTTGCGCCAAACTTCGCCAATTCGGCGATTGCCGCGGTCTGATAATCGGCGGAAGGTTCGGTGCCGAGGCCGGGCAAGCCGATCGTGAAGCGCTGCTTTTCGAACGACAGGAAGAAGAAGAGCCGATCTTTCAGGACCGGGCCGCCGACCGAAAATCCATACTGCTGGTTGCGATTTTCTTTTTTCGAATCGACGAAGGGCGATGCGGCCGCGAAAGCTTCGTTGCGGATGTAGAAATACGCCGAGCCGTGGAAATCGTTGCCGCCCGATTTGAGCGCGAGATCGACGGTGCCGCCAGGATTGCGGCCGGATTCGGGAGCGGCTTGCGTCTGCACCGAAAATTGATCGATGGAATCGATCGGAAGCACGATGCCTGCGATGTCGGAAACGCCGCCCTGATTGACGGCGGGAATGTTGTGCCAGAGATCGTTGTTATCGACGCCGTCGATCTGCCAGTTGATTTGATTGGCGCGCGTGCCGTTGAGCGAGCCGAAGCCGCCCGCGGAGTAGCCCGCGAATCCAGGCGCCACGCTGATGAGCTGCGTGAAGTCTCGGCCGTTGAGCGGCATTTGCTGTAAATCAGCGCCGCCGACGAGCGTCGTTTGCGTTTCCGAAGTTGTGTCGAGCGAAAGCGCCGCGGCGGAAACCTCAACCGAAGTCGCAGCTTGTGAAATTTTCAGCGAGACCGGCAGCGTGTAGACTGCGCCCTGTTCCACCAGAACGCCTTCGATGGTGGTTACTGGGAAGCCCGAAGCCGTAACCGTGACCGAGTACGCGCCGACCGGCAAGTCCTGAAACACGAATTGGCCGTCACTGGTCGATACGGTTGCGTGATCGATTCCGGTTGCTTTGTTCGTGGCTTTCACGGCTGCGCCCGGTACAACCGCTCCCGAAGGATCGGTTACGGAGCCATTGATCGCGCCGCGATACGTCTGCGCTTTGGAAGGCAGACCGACTAAAAATAGAAACAGCATCACTACGAAGAATTTTTTCATCTCTCCGTGCTCCCACGATTCGAGTTTTTACAGAAGGGCCGACCGATGCTGCCCCTGGCAGCAGGTGTTGGAGTAAATAGAGGTGTGCCGGCGAAATCGCCGGTAGGCAATCTGAATTTCGGAACTTGTTAGAGACCGAAGCTCGAGGAATTGCTACAACACACGCCCATATTCGCCCCTGGGTGATCCGACCTCAACGAAGAGGTGGATGAAATGAATCGGCGACGTTGCCGAGGTTGGGCGAATGCTGCCTTTATCGCTGAGGCAAGTCAAAGTTAAACAACGCGCGGCCTGAATTTGGAAATTCGATGCGAGGTACGGTTATCGGGCGGACGTGAACGCAGATGCTAGTTCTGTGATTCGGGCTTTTTAAGCGGCGGTTCATCCGCGGAATTCGGCGGCGTCGAATCGAGTTTGGCTTCCGACTTCGGCGCCGAGATCTTCTGATTGTCGTCCACCGAGAACAACCGATAATCGTCGAAATGATGGCGCCGGTGAATGCGCCGGCCATTGAAATCGAAGAACAGTTCGGCGTTTTGCGGCAGCCACAGCTCTTCATGCTTCTTTTTAAATTGGACGGGCTCGTAGTCGATCGAAATATGCTCCGCGGCGAGACGAATCTGCGGCAGCGGATTCATAAGATCGGTTTCGATGCTCAAGACTTGGAAGGTGTCTGCGGCGATCCAGGCGCGGCCGCGCAAGCCGACGGAATAGACGTTTTTGTTCACGGTGTATCTGCGCATGCGCGCGGGCTTGTCTTTGCGCTGGCGAAAATGCACTTGCCAAACTTTGCGGTCGTGCCACTGTGTCAGGCCCTCGCAGGTCATGTCGTACTCACCGCGATAAGCCGGATGAAAGATCAAGACCATCGAGCCCAGCCCACGTGAGGCGAGCCCGTCCGGGAATACGTCCAGGCCCAGCGTGCCGTCTCGATACTCGTCCACCTGATACATCCCCGGCCCTATTTCCATCACCGATTCGACATAGCCGAATCGCCGGGACTCGTGCTTCGCGACCAGGCCGAAGCGGTCGATGACTTCGTGGTCGAGCGTTTCGGTGGCGCTGATGCGGTTGACGCCGTCGATGAACGTTTCGACGCGCTTGGCGGTCTCGTCGCTGATTTGCTGCATCGGGCAAGCCACGCCAGGGGCGACGGCCGGCATGCTTTCGTCAACATCGGGCGGCATCCACTTCGACGGCGGCAAAAGATCGGCGGGCGACAAACTTGAAGTTCTCTCCGCCACAACTTCGGTAGCCACCGGCGGTGTCGATTCGCTGTGCTCCGCTGGGCCACCCATGGCGCCGGTGGATGCGTTCACCGCATTCGACGCTCCGCCTGCGTTGCCGCCAGGGTTTTTCACGGCTTCCAGCAACTGATGGGCTTCCTTCAGGTCCGCCGGATCAATGCTCTCAGCAATAAATTTGTTCAGTGCTTGTTCCGCCTCGGAGCGCTGATTCTGGCAAACATACGACTTTGCCAGGATGAACTGCGCCGCCGACGCGCGATCTTTTCCCAACTCTATGGCGCGTTTCGAATGCTTCGTAGCCTCGGCGCATTCCTTGTGTATCAGGTACGCCTGCCCAAGCTGCGCTTCATAGCGCCACGAATCGGGCGACGCCTGCACCGCGCGCTTCAGATACGTTATTGCCTGATCGGTTTGTCCGTTGTGAACTTCCAGAGAACCGAGCGCCGACAGCGAATAGGCGTGAAGCGGATAAATCTGAATCGCTTTCTTCCAATATTCCTCGGCGTGCGCGTAATCCTTTTGCTGGAGGTAGTACATGCCCAGCATGTAGTTCACGTCGGGATTCGCCGGCGCGCTGTGGGCCGCTTTGTCGAGATGCTTTTTCGCTTCGTCGGATTTATCGGTGCGCAGCAGTTCCATCGCCTTGGCCAGTTCTTTTTGCGGACCTGGCGCGAGCACCGGTGGTCCGGAGTGAACCAGCGAGATGTCAGTCCCGGGGCGCGGCTTCAAGATGATGGTGATGAATTGCTGGTCGCCGGGTGTCAGGATCTCGGCCGTTTCGGTGGCTGTGTCGAAACCCGGCGCGAGCACTTCGATGGTGTAGCGCCCTTGATTTAGGCCTTGGAAGTTGGCCTGCCCTCGGCCGATGGTCGTCTGCGTTCCAACCATTCCGCCGTTCAAGGCGCTGAGATTGACGACGGCGTTGTCGAACGGAGTCTTGTCGGGCAACTGGACCCGAACCGTGATGGCGCCCGCGGTTAAGCTCGGTTGCGTCGGTTGCTGAACGCGGCCGGCCTGTGCGAACGCCGCAGGCAAAATCAAAACGTTAAGAATCAGGGCGAGAAGCGCGACTAAAACGGCGCTTGCGAAGAGGTCATTACGATTAGCGGGCGTCCGTCGAGCGGAGGAATGCTCCTTCAAAGCCGCTTGCGCGTACCGCTGGAAGTTTGAGAGCAGACCTGTGGCAAACACGAACTGGGTGCCTATCCTATGTAGGTAATTGTACGCCTTTTCATCAGACGGCGGACCGCCCGATTTGTCTCTTCTTCGTCGACCGGACCATCGATTTGCCCCTCGATTTCGGGAGTTTATGCCCAGGAAAAGTACTATTGACCCGGTACGATCGTCGCAGTACTTTGGGATTTCCTATCCCGGCCTGTTTTTCGCGGAATTCGCGACCACGAGGTCACCTATGGCCACCTTTACACACACAAATCCGGGCGCTACGACGCAGGATCGCTGGGCTCGTCTGCGCAGTCACAAGCGTGTCATTTCGAAAGTGAAGCTGCTCGTCGAATGGGACGAAGAGTCGGCGCAGCAACGCGCCAATGCGGTCACTGTCGATGTCAGCCATTCGGGGTGCATGGCGGTTGTCGGGGCGCCGCTGCCGTTGCACCGGCGGGTGCGGCTGATTCATCCCGAAAGCGGGCGCAAGGCGGAAGCGGAAGTCGTTTGGCGCGATCATGAGGCTTGGGACGTTGGGCTGGAGCTCGTGAAGCCGGATGCGTCGTTCTGGGGAGTGAAGTTCTAGAAATTCTTCTGTAATCGATTATTGAGGGTCTGCGAAGGCGCGCTTTTTCAGCGCGCCTTTCTTTTGCTTTCGTTTATTTACGTCTCACGGATTCGTGGCTTGGAACGACAGGCTGTTCTCACGCAAGGACTCCCACTGCTTTGCCCAAGCTTCGTGCTTCGGGCTTTCCGCGTAATCCGCCGCCGCTTCCGCGCTGGTGAATTCGATTGCATAAACGCCATCGAAGTCGCGTATCTGATTGCGTCCGGTCTTCAGCCAGACATTTTTCACGCCGGGAATCTGCGCGGCAAGCGTCTTGATTCCATTCAGCACCTGTTCTTTGTCATCCTGAGATGCGAATGGCTTGAATTTGTAGACCACCATGTGCACGACCGTCTTCGGCTGCCCGAAGCGATTTTGCGCTTCGACGCTGCG
The DNA here is from genome assembly GCA_963785605.1 of uncultured Acidobacteriota bacterium. Classification (GTDB taxonomy): domain Bacteria; phylum Acidobacteriota; class Terriglobia; order Acidiferrales; family UBA7541; genus Acidiferrum. The sequence continues at coordinate 12,872 of CAWAWE010000008.1, forward strand.
CTCGTGCCAGGTTCCGGCGCCGATTCCCGCCGCGAACAACGCCGCACCTGCCGCCACGCGAATAATCCAATGCTTTGTCGCCATCATTCTTTCCTCCGATCTAATTTCTTCCCGCCCCGCGGTCGAGCACCTGTACGGGCGTAGCACTGCTGCGCCCCATGTCCGCACGCTCGTCAAATCTTGAGTCTCGAACGGTTTGACGCGCCCGCCACTGCAACGTTACGCTCGAAGCTCTCACACATCCGCCCAATGAATCCTGCCGACACCGACACAGAGCTTCCCGAATCCGCGCGCCCGCCTGCCGCTCCTGCCGCCGCTGCCGTTCCGCCGCTTCCGATGATTTGGATCGGCTATCTGCTCGGCGTCGCCACCATTATCGCTGAATTTGTCGCGGTCAGCTTGGATCCAGAGCTTGCCAAGCAAGGCGGAATCCCGCCGCTCTATCTTTTTCTCGTGAGTTTTGTCGGCGGCGTCTATTGGTTCGTCTGCATTTATCGCTATCACGTGATTTTGGCGATTGTGACAGGCCGGAAGTATCCGATTTCAGCGGCGCGCGCGGTGGGATTTCACTTCATCCCGTTTTACAACTTTTATTGGGTCTTCAAATGGCCGAAAGAGATCGCGAACTTCGTGAATTTCCGCTTGGGCGCGAAAATGATGCGGCCGACTCCGGTCGGTGTCGCGGTACTCGGCGCGCTTGTGCTGCGGGTGTTCGATCCCGGTTTCGGCCTGCTCCTGCTCTTTTTCCCACTTTCCTATGTTTCGGAATGTTTGCGCCGCGCGCTCGCCGCACCGACATTTCCGCCACCTGCGCCGCCAGTCGAAGATATCGATGCCACTGCATAGTCTCGCTTACGATTTGTTGTTGAAAATGCTCTGGGAGCCTAGATGAATCGCATTCTTTACGTCGGTCTTGCGGTACTTTTCGCGCTGATTGCAGACGGAATCGTCCGCGCCCAGTCCACCCCGCCGAATCCGCTCGCGCGGGAAATTTTTCAGCAACTCATCGAGATCAACACGACCGACTCCGTGGGTAACGTCACCACTGCCGCCGAATTGATGGCCGCTCGCCTTCGCGATGCCAGCTTCACGGGCAATGACGTCATCGTCGCCGGCCCCAACGACCACAAGAAAAATCTCGTCGCCCGCATCCACGGCACCGGCCAACGTAAGCCGATCCTCTTCATCGGCCATCTTGACGTCGTCGAAGCGCGTCGCGAAGACTGGACCACCGACCCATTTAAATTTATTGAGAGAGATGGCTACTTCTACGGCCGCGGCACCGACGACATGAAGGAAGGCGACGCCATCCTCGTCACCAACTTCATTCGCATGAAGAAAGAGAACTACAAGCCCGATCGCGACCTGATTCTCGCGCTCACCGCCGATGAAGAGGGCGGCGATTTCAATGGCGTCGATTGGCTCGTCAAAAATCATCGCGACTGGATCGACGCCGAGTACTGCATCAATCTCGACGGCGGCGAATTCGAGAGAAACGGCACTCAACGCGTGCTCACCGCGATTCAGGCCAGCGAAAAGGTTTACGCCGACTTTCAACTCGAGTCGCTCAATCCCGGCGGCCACAGCTCGCTGCCGTCGCCAGACAACGCGATCTATCACCTCGCCAATGCGCTGGCGAAAATCGAGGCGTACACATTTCCGGTCGAGATCAACGAAATCACGCGCAATTATTTTCTGAAAACAGCGGAACTCACGAAGGGCTCGGGCGCTGCCGACTTGCGCTCCGCTGCGAAACAGCCGCCCGACAAAGCGGCCGTCGCGCGTCTGTCGCAAACGCCGTACTACAACGCCTTATTGCGCACCACCTGCGTAGCGACGATGTTAAGCGGCGGCCACGCCGCGAATGCGCTTCCACAAATGGCGCGCGCCAACGTCAACTGCCGCATTTTCCCCGGCGAAGATCCTGCCGAAATTCGGAAGACGCTCGAGCGCGTCGTCGCCGATCCGAAAGTCACCGTGACCGCGGTCGAATCGCGCGCCGCCGATGGCTCGATCGTGCATCAAGTCACCGTGCCGCCATCGCCGCTCCTGCCCGAAGTCACGCAAGCGATGGACAAAACCGTTCACGATCTCTACGGCAACATTCCCGTCATGGCCACCATGTCCACCGGCGCTACCGACGGCCGCATCACCCGCATCGCCGGCATCCCGACCTACGGCATCTCGTGCATGTTTTTTCAGATGAACGACAACCGCGCCCACGGCAAAGACGAACGCGTCGGCGTTGCGGACTTCTACGACGGCATCACCTTCAACTACAACCTGATCCGCGCCCTCTCCTCACCCAATTGACGATGCGAGGGTCGAAAACCGATCGCTAGGCAGGATTTGTCATCCCTACCGAAGCGAGCCGACGCCTTTTCTTCGCGTTCGATTCCGAGCGAACGCGTCGGCTCACGCAGTGGAGGGATCATGGCTTGATCTCAGCCCGATCGACCAACGATCCGACTCATGCCAATCCATGCGAGCGTTGCGCGCCTTACTCCGCCGTCCTCACATACTCCAGCGTCGCCAACTGCTTCCACGAATCGCCAACTTTTTCGTCGAGCGTCCACTGATACTTGTCATTCGACTTCTTCAGCAACTCCACCTGCATATCGGCCGGCTTCCCCTCAAAATCCGTCGCGTGAAACGAAAACTTCGTCGTCTCTCCGCCGATCGCAATCGGCCCCTGAATAATCTCGTTCGCGTAATCCATGTACCACATCGCAAGCTGCGACTTCGCCGGCTCCCAGAAAAAATTCCCGTCGTAGGTCTTCGCCGTCCCTTTGTCCGAAACAAAATGCGTCGTGAATCGAATGAACGCGTTGTTGTCCGACCACACATACCGGGTCTCGATGCGCAACATCCCATCGCCCATCTTGCTCGCGTCCGCCGTCCAAACGCCGCCGACAAGCCAGGACAAATCCGAAATCGGTTTCTTCTTGGCATCGACCGCTGAACCGCCACCGTGCGCCACGCGACCCGCAATTCCACGCGCGTTATTCATCACCGCAATTCCAACCAATCCAAAACAAAACACCGCCAACACAATCGCTCGCTTCATCCCATCACCCCGTCTTGAATTTTTCCGCCCGACACGAGTCACAAAACTCACTTCGACCCCGACAACTCCTGCCCCTTGACCCCGCCGCTGTCCCCACTTCGCGCCATCATCAACCGAAAATATTCCCGCAAGTGCTCCACCGACGCATCGAACGGCGCCACATCCCGATGCGCCCGCGCCTGCATCACTCCGCCCTCCATCACCGTCAGGACAAACTTCGAAAGCGTCGCGAAGTTCGTCCCCTCCGGAAATCTCTCCTTCGCGTCCCCAAGACACTTCTCGATCGCCGCCGTCCACCCATCGAAGTTGTCCGCCAGCCGCTTATGCACCCGAAACTGTTCCTCGGGAATCTCCAGCGCCAGCCGCCCGATCGGGCACCCGTACGTGCATCCGGTCTTCAGCAGGTTCATCCGGTAGAACTCCAGAATCCCGAACACGCGCTCCACCGGGTCGGCAATCGCCCCCAGTACCGGCCCCACCACCACCGGCTCCAGCGACTGGATATAAAGCTCCAGCACCGCCAGCAGCAACTCCTCCTTCGTCTTGAAAAAGTGGTAGAAGCTCCCCGCGTTTGCCTCAGCCCGAGCCAATATCTCGGCCATCCCCGTAGCCGCATACCCCTGCAGCCAAAAGAGATAGAGCCCTGCCTCGACAAGTCGCTCTCGCGTAGGTTTGCGGACCTTTTTCATTGAGTTGAATGCTCAACTATGAAAATCTTTCTGTCAACCCAAATAACGCCCTCGCCCGCGATTTCTGATCCGGGCACTGGGAGCGCCGGCATCCTGCCGTCGTTTTTGCGTGCCCCTGCCATTTCGTAAACAAACAACCCCCAAAAGCAAAACGGCCCGGCGATCGAAATCGCCGAGCCGTCCGCAAAGTTGAATTGTTAGTGTGACTCGCTTACGGCTTAGCCGCGCCATCCGGCGAGGCATTCGCCGAAGCTTCCGGCGCCTTGCCATCATTGGCGCTGGCGTTCACCGGCTTCGCAGTATCCGCCGTGTTAAACCGCGTCAGATACGGCATGAACGGTGTCACTTCGAACGGCATCTTCTCCCGTTCCGCCACCAGGCCCACCGGCTTGCTCTTCAGCAGCGCCAGGTTGTCGAACCACGGATCGAGCTTGACGCGTCCACCGATCGGCAACGCCGCGATGATCTGCGGATTCGCCTTCGTGTCCGGCGCCGTGCCCGACTTCAAATCGCCAACGTTCGGCACGCGATTTCCGAGGTGCGCGCTGATCAAGTTCGGCACCTGCTTCTGACGCGCATCGAGCGCGGTCAGGAACAGTGTCACGTTCGCAAGTTGATCCTTGTACGGAGACTTCTTCAGCATCTCGATCGCTTTCGCATTCGCCGCTGTCTCTTCTTCCGGCGTACGCGCGAATCCAAAGTGACGGAACGAATCCTTGTCGTCGATCAACAACTGATCGAAGAACGCGAAGTTCGAATCCATCCGGTGGCCCAGGACGACGTGTCCCATTTCATGCGCAATGATCATCGCCAGGCTCGCTTCGTCCGGCACCACGTCGATCAAACCGCGGCTCAGCACGATCGTATGTCCCAGCGTGTAAGACTCCAGCGTCGTCGTCATCATCACGCGGCACTGAATCTCCGGTTGAATATCCAGATTGTTCGTCACTTCCAGGTTGTTGACGATAATTTCCAGCGCCTTATCGACTTCACCCGTCGGCGCCATCAATCCCAGCCGCTGCAAGCGATCCGAAACGTTGTTCTCCGCCTCGCGATCCCACGAGCGTTGCGCCTGGACCGGCGTCAAATCGTTCGCCGTCTTTGTATCGTCCGTGACCGGCGTCTCGACCAAAATCTTGCTCAATTCCTGTTCCTGCGATGCCTTACCGATGTTGTAGCCCCACAGCCGCGTTTGCGCGCGGAAGTCGAGCTTCTTCGTCATCGCGTAGTGCAATTCTTTTTCTTCGCTGTACACAAACGACGGCAGCCACACTCCCGGCTGCAAATTCGTCCGCCAGCTGTCGAAGTGGAAGTAATACGTGGTCTTGCCCGCGCCGCCGTATCCGCCGTTGAAGCGCACGATGTGATAGTCCTGATCTTCAACCCAGATGCGGCCCAGGAAGCGACCCTTGCCCGACTTCGGCAGCGGCGTCACGTCAAACACCAGGCAGCGCACTTCGCCCAGAAATTCGCGCTTCACATAATCAAACTTGTAGTGCTGCTTATCGAATCCGTTCGTGTCGATAAAAATCATCTGCAAAAAGCCGTCGGGCAAATACTGCATCGCGAACGAAAAGAAATTGCCGACGCCGCCCAAAACCTTCTTGCCCTTGCCGTCCGTGTCCGACAGCGACACGAGGTTCACACCCTTGCCGAAATCCGCCTTGCCGAGAAAATACTTGTCGCCGGCCGGCACGTAGCCCAGCTCGGTGTCGGGCCGCAGATTCTGGATGTACGTCTCCACAAGCGGCGAATACTTGCGGACATCGCTGTTCATCTGCTGTTCGGCTTTGACGACGCGGTCCGTCACTTGTTCCATCGTCCGCGCCTGGTCAGCCGGAAATGGTTCCGGTGTGGGCGTGGCCGCTGCGGCAGCCACGGTCCCGAGCCCGCTGAGCAGCGCGAGCCCCAAGATTCCTTTGAAAACAAACGTACGCATCGTGACTCTCCTCAGTAAATCTCGGCCTCAGTAAAACCTGGCCCGGTAACCAGAAACGACTTGGCGTTAGTACGCCAGTCGGAACTGAATTCGAATTCGTGCCGGAAAATCTACGTTTTCGTTGTCGCGCTTCGCCGGCTTGAACTTGATCTGTTGCGCGGCGCGCACTGCGGATTCATCCAATCCGTGGCCGAGTCCGCTGACAACCTTCGTCACCGACACCGTGCCGTTCGCCTGGAACACGACATCGAGCGCCACGTCGCCTTCCAGCTTCAGGCTGCGGCCTTCTTCCGTGTAAACCGGCTTCGGCTTCTCGAGTAACTCGACGGGAGTCGTTCCCGATTCCGCCGCTTTCTGCTTCGGCGCCGCATCCGCCACGGTCTGGTTCGCAAATCCGCTCGTCGAAACCGCATGCTTCTGGCCGCCGCCATCCTGCACCGCGGTCCCGTTTCCAAATCCCGAGCTCGGTATGATCCCGCGCGCGCCCTTATCGCCACCGGTTCCATTGCCGTATCCGGGTCCGCCCGGCAGCGCCTGCAATCCCGCGCGATTCACATTCGTCGTCTTGTTCGGGTCGCCCTTGCCCGGCAATCCATTCGGATCGCCAAAGCCGCCGGTCTGCACATTCTTCGGATCCGCTTTGATCGTCGGCGTCGCCGCGCTGCCCGAATCCATCGCCAACTTCACTTCTTCGCGCGGACGCTTCGGCTGGTTCGACTGATCCACAATCTGCGACTGAATGACCGGGGTCGGCGTCAGCTCAGGAGCCTTCGCCTCCACCTTTTCGATCTTCGGCAGCGCCACCTTCGGCGTTACAAAGATATGCGGCTGCTTCGGATTCAGCTTGATCTCGACCGGAGGAGCCGGCTTCACAGGCTCGACCTTCGCCTTCACCACCGGAGGAGGTGGCGGCGTCGCAATTTCCGTGACCGGCATCGCAAGCGGCACGACTTGCTGATTCAAAACGGCTTTTAGTCTCTCTGGAAAGAAAACAGGCAGCGCTACCAGAAACGCCACAATCAAAATTTGCACAATCAGGCTGACGCCCACGCGGCCCAGCCGCGAATCGCCTTCCGGCAGCATTTCCAGACGCGCTGCCACACCCTTATTCCCGATCGAGCGCTTCCACGCCTCGCTCGTGCCCTTCGAGTTCGGTTGCGCCTCGAAGCCCACGTTGAGACGCGTCTGCCGTGTCGGCGTTTCTTCTGTTACCGTGTTCATCCTGTCCGCCTAGTTTTTTCTCTTCCAATTTTCAAGCAAGCGTCCGGCAACGCAGAGTCTTCTAGTGTTCGCCGGGCCGGACAGGCCTTGGGCTTTGGCCAAGCAAGAGTACAGATTGGGCTGGGGACCGCCTAATAGGCCAATGGTACTAGCGTCGCTAAATCGCTAATGCTAGTAGCGAACCATCTTCACCGACTGACCCGGTGAAGGCGTATCGTTGCGGGTAGGGACGCAACGTTGTCTAGAACACTGCGTTGTTGGGACCAGGGGGGACATGTACCGGCTCCCTGGCTGTCTCCGGTTCTGTTTTGGCACTGACATTCGTGTCGGTGCTCTTCGAACCGCCCGGAGGTATGTCCTGTGATGCCGGTCGTACGGAATAGGGTGCCGCGAAATGTGCGCACAATCAAGTAGCAATACGGGGGGCATGGACGGCGCCGCGCGCGGTTCCGCCAAACCGCCGCGTCTGCTTGCCGCGCATCCCGATCTCGTCGATCGACTTTATTCCGAAGTTTCCGCCTCCCCGTGGTCTGTTTCGCGCCAGCGTTTTGAAGACGCGCTCGAACGCAGCGCCGCAAAGCGTTTCGCTTCATGCAATCGCGATGAGCAAGTTTCCCGCGCCAAGCTCGACGAATTTCTCGGCGCGCTTCACCTGCAAGATTTGAGCCTCGCCGCCGCATGCGCCAGCGGCCAGCCCGCCGCCTGGGAATTTTTCGTCATCACCTATCGCGGCTACCTTCGCGCTGCCGCCGCCGCGATTCTTCGCTGCAAGGCCGATTCCGTCGCCGCTCAGGATCTCGCCGATTCGCTCTTCACCGACCTCTACGGCATCGCCACAACCTCGTCTGGCAAATCCGAAGACCGCTCGCTCTTCCGCTATTTCCACGGCCGCAGCTCGCTGAAAACCTGGCTCCGCGCCGTTCTCGCGCAGCGCCACATCGATTCCATCCGCGCCTCGCGCCGCTTCGTCGAAATCGAAGACCAATCCACCTCATCGTCTGGAGCCGGCTCCGGCGACGCAGTTCCATTTCGGGAACGCGTCACTCCCATCGACTCCGCCTCCGCTTTCCCCAATCCCGCTCACGACTCTTCGCCCGACCCGCATCGCTCTCGCTACCTCGCGCTCTTCTCCGACGCGCTTCACAAAGCCTTCAAAGCTCTCGACCCGCAAGACCTCCGGCGCCTCCGCTTTTACTACGCCGACCAGCAAACCCTCGCGCACATCGGCCGCGAACTCGGCGAACACGAATCCAGCGTCTCTCGCAATCTCGATCGCATCCGCCGCGAACTGCGCGCCTCGGTCGAATCGGCTCTGCGCTCCGGCCAATTTCAGTCCCAAAATGGAACGTATCCGCAGCCGGCTCTCAGCGACGAGCAAATCGCCCTCTGCTTCGAATACGCCGCCGAAGACGCCCCGCTCAATTTCGATCAGGTTTTCCAGTCGAGCGCGCCGGCTGTCTCGCCGGCAACCACGCCCACGATAGGTATCACGTCCGGTCCATCCGTTACGCCTGCTGCTTCGAACAAACCGCAGCCGCCCCAGCCCGAAAGGCGAGACTCATGACGCGCCAACGTCAACGCCGCGTCGAATTTCGCGACCCAAGCCACGCAATTCTGCGCGCCGACGAATTTGTAGGCGCACCGCACCGCCGTGCCCGTTTCAGCTGCAAGCCCCACGCCGCCACTCGTTCTAATTCAGGAGCCCGTCATGCCGCGTGACGACCGCGAACAAAATTTCGACAAAGCGCTCGCCCGCCACCTCGGCTCATCCAACGCCGCTCAAGGCAACGACTGCCTCGACGCCGAAACCCTGGCCTCCTATCACGAACGCCTGCTCGATCCCGAGGAAATGGCCCAGCACAAAGCTCACATCGCCTCCTGCGAACGCTGCCAGGAAATCCTCGCCCAGCTCGAAGCCACCGACTCCATCCCCGTAGAAGCCGACCGCGACCTGATGCTCGATCAAATTGTCCTCGAGCTTCCCGAATCGGAAACGGCCCCTGCCGGCACAGCCGCTACCTCAGCCGAAATCGAGCCGCAACTAGAAACTCATCCTCAGCCCGCAGCAGATTCAAAACGAGAAGAAGCAGCGCTCCCGATGGCCGCCGCTCCCCAAGCCGAAACTCCGGCCGTGCCCAAGCCTGAAATCGAATCCGAACTCGAGATCGAACACGAGCCCGACCTCGTCGCCGCTTCCGCAGCCATCCCGACATTCAATCGAGTCGAGCCCAAAACTCAATCGGTGGCCGCGCCGGCAGCTCCAGCTCTTGCCGTACCCGTCTTTGCCGCCGCCGCGAAGTCCGCGCCAACTTCCTCCACCATCACTTTCCGCTCCCCGCGCGAAGATCGCCCCAAAATCGTCCGCTTCGTCGCCATCTTCGGCGCCATCGCCGCCGCCGTAATCTTCTGGCTCGTCTTCCGCGACCAGTCCAACAAAAATTTCGAGCTCGCTCAAAATCACCAACAAAAACTCGAGATGCCGCCGCAATCGCCGGCGCAAACTCCGGCTCCACCCGCCGGCGAGATATCCAAAGACTCGTCAGCTGGATCTTCCGAGCCCAACACCGCCGCATCGCGAGGCGACGCAACCGCACCCACGGCGCGACCACAACAAGCTCCTGCCAAATCGCCAACCGACTCCGCAACCAACGCCCTCGACGAGGGCAAGAACGCCCTCGACGCCGCGAAGGCACTCGAACAAAAAACTCGCAAAGATGCCGCCGCACAAGCGCCCACGTTCATCCCGCGAGACGAGTCCGCCGCCTATCTTCCCCGCGCCGCTCGGAGCGCTCCGGCCGCCAGCCCACGTAAATCCACTCCTGAATCTCCCGTCGAAAAAGCCCTCGCCGAAGCCAACGCCGTATTGCATCCCACTTCGAACTCGCCTTCCAGCATTCCCACAACGCCGCCACCCGCACGCTCAAAAGTGAGCACCGGCGTCGTCACCGACGCCGTCACACCCGCGCCCAACGTGCCCGGCCTTGCCCAAGTGTCCGCATCCACCGACACTCGATCTCTGCCGGTGAACGGCCGCAACGTCTCCACACTCGGCACGCTCGCTCCCCTCAGCGTCCCCGCCCCCAGCGGCAAAACAATTTGGCGCATCGGCCAGGCCGGCCAGATCCAGCGCTCCACCGATTCCGGCGCCACGTGGTCGATTCAGCCCAGCGGCGTCGTCACCGATCTCATTGCCGGCTCCGCCTACTCCGACCAAGTCTGCTGGCTCGTCGGCCGCAATGGCACCATCCTCCGCACCATCAACGGCGGCGCCACCTGGCAAAAACTCGCCTCGCCCTCCAACGTCGATCTCCTCGGCGTCTTCAGCATCAATGCCGACTCAGCCACCATCACCGACGCCGCCGGCCGCGCCTTCGAAACCACCACCGGCGGCTCCCACTGGACCCGCACCCGTCTCCAGCAATAATTTTCGTACAGTGAACTTTCTTGTAGGGGCGGGGCTTGCTCCGCCCGGCGTAAGCACGACCTCAACCTCGGCCGTCGGGATTCCTCGTCCCGTCGCAAATCGTTCTCCCGCGCCTCCCAACTTTCGCGTTACCCTCAATCCCACTTGCAAGTTTTCTCTGCCTCAGCGTTCTAACCAAGGAACGCAAATCGCTCTTCGAATCGAGGACAACAACAATGCTCACTCCCATCCCATCCGCCAAAAAATTTCGCAATCGCGCCGCAGCCATCGCAGCTGCCGCGCTCGCCGTCGCCACCACCGTAATTGCCACTCACACCCCCGCGAACGCCCGCCCACAACACGACTCCTCCGAGGCAAAAAGCGCCACAACCACCCTCGCCGACCAATCCGACCTCAACGTCACCGTCTACAACTCCAACATCGCCCTCATCCGCGACGTGCGCAATCTCACTCTCCCCACCGGCAATTTCCGCCTCAAATTCGAAGACATCGCCGCCACCGTCAATCCCGCCACCGTCCACTTCCGCTCGCTCACCGACGCCAGCAAGCTCAACGTCCTCGAACAAAATTACGAATACGATCTCCTCGATCCCGCAAAACTTCTCCACAAATACGTCGGCAAAGAAGTCACGCTCGTGCACACCTACACCGACAAAGACGGCAATCTGAAAAACGAAGAAATCAAAGCCACTCTGCTCTCCGACAACAACGGCCAGGTCTGGAAGATCGGCAACGACATCGTCACCGGCGGCTACGCACAGAGCTATCGCTTCCCCGAGGTCCCCGCGAATCTCTACGATCACCCCACGCTGCTCATGTCTCTCGAAAATTCCGGCGCGCAAAAGCAGCAGATCGAAACCAGCTATCTCGCCAACGCGCTCGCGTGGAATTCCGACTACGTCCTCACCGTCAATCGCGACGACAAAGCCGCCGATCTCGACGGATGGGTCACGCTCAGCAACAACAGCGGCACCGCATTCCACAACGCGCGCCTCCAACTCGTCGCCGGCGATTTGAATCGTCTGCCGGAAGCCTCGGGCGCGATGAGGGACGAAATCCGCATGATGAAAGCGATGCCCGCCAACGCTCCCGCTCAATTCCAGCAGGAAAATTTCTCCGAGTATCACCTCTACACACTCGGCCGTCGCACCTCGATTGAAAATCAGGAAACCAAGCAGATCAGCTTGTTGCAGGGAAGCGCCGTTCCCGTCGAAAAAATCTTCATCGTCAACGGCCAGAATTTCTACTATCACAACTACCAAAATCCCGGCTCGCCGATCAAAGACCAAGTGATGGTCTTCTACAAATTCCGCAACGAAGAAAAATCAGGCCTCGGCATGCCGCTGCCCGCAGGCAACGTTCGCGTCTATCAAAAGGATTCCAAAGGCGGCGTCCTTTTCGTCGGCGAAGATCGCATCAACCACACACCGAAAGATGAAGACATCAACATCCACATCGGCAACGCCTTCGACGTCGTCGCCGAGCGCAAACAAACCGACTTCAAAAAAATCGCCACTAACGTCTACGAAATGGAATTCGAAATCACCCTGCGCAACCACAAAGACACCCCCATCACCGTCCAATGCAACGAACCCATCGGCGGCACATGGGAAATCCTCTCCAGCTCCTACAAATTCACCAAATCCGCCGCCTGGGCCGCCCAATTCAACGTCCCCGTCGCCCCCAACGCCACCTCCACCCTGAAATACCGGATCCGCGTCACCTACTAACCGGAATCGCTTGGCACAAACTAATCGGAATCGCTCGGCACAAAAAGATTCGGCGCGCCTGCTCTCGCAAGCGCGCCGTTTTCTCGTGTACAACCCACTGAAAATTCCTCATGTATGGCCACTAAGAACTGACAGTTGTCATCCTGAGCGAAGCGAAGGATCTCAGCCTCATCCCTACCAACAAACTGATCCGTCCTCGACAACTTCGTCGAACTAACTCCTTATCCGTCCGTTAAACGCGTTCGAACACAGCATTCGAACAACCCATTCGAATAACCACTCAATATACATTGACAACTCAATAAATTTTGCGATATAATCCCCAATGAATACGCTCTCCAATTCGAAAACCACCCCCACCCATCCCCCGCATTTTCAGCGCGTTGCACACACTCATTTCCCGGCCCTCCGCATCTCACACATTCCAAATGACTTGCGCAGACTTATAAAAACAACGGGGGTATACCCTCCAAAAGCGAACCCAAAGCGAAACTACCCCTCCACAATCGCGTCCGCCTCAATTTCCACCAGCATTTCCGCCGAAATCAGCTTGGAAATCTCCACCATGCTCGTCGCCGGCCGGATCGCCGCAAAAAACTCCCCATGCGCCCGCCCCACCTTTTCCCAATCCGCAATATTTGTCACAAAAATCCGCGTCCGCACCACGTCCTTCAGCCCAGCCCCTGCCTTGCCCAGCGCCGCCTCAATATTCCGGATCGTCTGCACCGTCTGCGCATACACATCGCCTACCCCGACAATCTTCCCGTCCGGCCCAGTCGCCGTCGTCCCAGATACGCTGACCCAATTCCCAATCCTCACCGCCCGCGAATACCCCACAATCGGCTCCCACTGCGTCCCGCTCGAAATGTTCTGCCGTGACACAAGCATCTCCTTCGCCGCCCTCGCGTCTCGCAAGCGCGTGCTAAACTTATTAAATTGTGGCACGCCGTCGTTGCCGACGGTAGCGCCGGCGTCTCGCCGGCGGTTTTCTCTCAAAAGTTATCGAATCATCGACCACGAGCTAGATCGACCATGAAATGTAACAACATCCTCGAAGCCATCGGACGCACGCCGCTGGTCCGCCTCAATCGCATCAACCAAGGGCTAAAGCCGCAGATTTACGTCAAGGCCGACTACATCAACCCCGGCGGCTCCGTAAAAGATCGCATCGGCGTCACCATGATCGACGAGGCCGAAAAGAAGGGCCTCCTCAAGCCCGGCGGCACCATCATCGAAGGCACAAGCGGCAACACCGGCATGGGCCTCGCTCTCGTCGCCGCCGTCCGCGGCTACAAGATGGTTTTCACCATCACCGACAAGCAATCGAAAGAAAAAGTCGATCTCCTTAAAGCCCTTGGCGCCGAAGTCATCGTCTGCCCCACCGCCGTCGAGCCCGAAGATCCGCGCAGCTACTATTCCGTCGCGAAAAAGCTCGCCAAAGAAGTCCCGAATTCCTATTACCCGAATCAGTACGACAACCCGATGAATCCGGAAGCCCACTACCAGACGACAGGCCCGGAAATCTGGGAAGACTCCGAAGGCAAAATCACCCACTTCGTCTGCGGCATGGGCACCGGTGGCACCGTCAGCGGCGTCGGCAAGTATCTGAAAGAAAAAAATCCTAAGATTCAGATCGTCGGCGTCGATCCCGAAGGTTCGCTCTACTACGACTTCGTGAAGCGCGGCGAAACGATCAAGGCGAAAAGCTACGTCGTCGAAGGCATCGGCGAAGATTTTTTCCCGTCCACGATGAATCTGAAAATTCTCGACGATTGCATTCAGGTCAACGACGAAGAATGCTTCGTCGCCGCGCGCCGCCTCGTAAAAATGGAAGGCCTCTTCACCGGCGGTTCTGGCGGCGCCTGCATTTCCGCCACGTTACGTCTCGCGAAAGACCTCGGCCCCGAAGCGTTCATCGTTGCATTCTTGCCAGACACGGGCATGCGCTACCTCAGCAAGGTTTACAACGACGAATGGATGCGCGAGCGCAATTACGGCGACTCCGCAATGAAGATTACCGCCGGCGAAGTCGTCCAGGCGAAACATAATTCCGGCAAAGTCCGCGAGCTCATCATCGCGCGGCCGTATCAGACGGTTTATCACGCGCTGAAAACGATGCAGCAGCAAGACATCTCGCAGATTCCAGTCTTCGAGGAAAAAACTCCGATCGGCACGATCTACGAAGATCAGATTCTCAATCTCGCGCTGCAAGGCAAAGATCTGCACAAACTCGTCGTGCGCGAAGTCATGAGCAAGCCGCTGCCCCAGGTTCCGCGAACCGCGCCTGTGGATCGCGTCACGCATATTTTGAGTCACGAGAATCCCGCCGTTTTCGTCGAAATGGACGATGCGCGCTTCGAGATTCTCACCAAGTACGACCTCATGAGCACCGTCGCCAGCCTCATGGAAACCACAAAACGCTGAGCGAACGCCCCTCGCAAAGATCAGCGGACAGGATGAACAGTTTTGAAGATCCAGGATTTTAACGAACGTCTTAAAAATTCGATTTTGATCGCCGATGGAGCGATGGGCTCGTATCTGCACGATTCGGTCGGGCCGCATCGGTGCTTGGATGAGCTGAACGCGATCGAACCCGAAGCTGTTTTTCGCGCGCACATGGCGTACATCGACGCCGGCGCGCAAATCATCGAGACCAACACGTTCGGCGCGAATCGTTTCAAGCTCGAACCGCTCGGCCTCGGCGACGATGTGCAAAAGCTCAACAGCCGCGGCGTGAAAATCGCCCGCGAAGCGCGCGAGTCCGCGTCTCGCGAAGTCTTGATCGCCGGCTCGATCGGGCCGCTCGGCATCGGCGTGCAAGCGCGCCATCCCGAACCGAAAGAGATTCTCGAAATTTTTCACGAGCAAGCGCTTGCCCTCGAAGAGCGCGGCGTCGATCTTTTCATTCTCGAAACGTTCACCTACATCGAAGAGCTTGAGCTCGCGATCGATGCCATTCGCTCGTTCTCGGGCTTGCCGATCATCGCGCAGCTCACCTATTCCGAAGAGGGAACTGCA
Source organism: uncultured Acidobacteriota bacterium (assembly GCA_963785605.1). GTDB lineage: Bacteria > Acidobacteriota > Terriglobia > Acidiferrales > UBA7541 > Acidiferrum. Next base: position 27,960 of record CAWAWE010000008.1, read on the forward strand.
TATGGCGACTTGAGCCCGGCCGATGCGGCCGCGCACCTCAAATCGAAAAACGTTCAGGTCATCGGCGCGAACTGCACGCTCGGCCCTCAATCGCTGCTGCCGATCCTCGGCCAACTCGCCGGCGTTGACGAAGTTCGCGTCAGCGGCATGCCCAACGCCGGATTCCCAAAGCGCGAGGGCGATCGCATCGTTTACCCGAAATCTTCGCCGGAATATTTTGCAGAGTTCGCGCGCGAAGCCGCGGCCCTCGGCGTTCGCATTCTGGGCGGCTGCTGTGGCACGACGCCGGCGCACATTCGCGCGATGGCCGACGCCGTCAGATCGCTCACGCCGGTGAAAGCGACGGCGAATATCACGGTCGAAGCCCCTGTGAAACCGGTGGTTGTCGCCGACCGCGATCCCGAGAGCAAGCTTTTCAAAAAGCTGAATAAAAACGAATTCGCGATCAGCGTCGAAATCGACCCGCCAAAAGGTTTGTCACTCGATCGCATTTACGAACAAGTGGATCGCATCATGGCGTCAGGCAAGGTCGATGTCATCGACGTGAACAGCGGCGCGATGGCGCGAGTCGGTATGGACGCGCTGATGACTTCCGGCGCGCTCGAAGCGCGCGGCATCGAGACGATTCCGCATCTCACCACGCGCGATTACAACATCATCGGCCTGCAAGCGATGCTGCTCGGCGCGTGGACCGTCGGCGGCATACGCAACATCCTCGCGATCACCGGCGATCCTCCGTCGGTCGGAGATTATCCCGAAGCGAGCGGCGTCTATGAAGTCGATTCCGTCGGCCTCGTAAAAATTCTGCATCGCCTGAATCAAGGCACCGACTGGGCCGGAAAAACTTTGGGGGGCGCTACGAACTTTGCGATCGGCGTCGCAGTGAATCCGGTCGCCGACGACATCGACGCGGAAATCGAGCGCTTCCAGGCAAAGATCGAAGCGGGCGCGCGTTACGCGATGACGCAGCCGATATTCGATCCCGAACACTGGTATTCGTTCGTGAAAAAACTCGGTGGCAAGCCGTCGATCCCCGTGATGATCGGCATCTGGCCGCTCAACAGTTACAAGCAAGCGCTGCGCCTTAACAACGAAGTGCCCGGCATCGTGATTCCGGAAGCTGTCTTGAAATCAATGGAAGCCGCCGGCGCAAACGCGCGCGATCGCGGCTTCGAGGTCGCCCGCGAAATGCTGCAATGGTCGCGCACCGAACTCGCCGGCGCATACCTAGTTCCACCATTCAAACGCTACGAAGAAATCCTCGACATCATCTGAGAGCGTTTGGCCTTTGGTTTTGTAGGGGCGTCCCCTTCAGGGCGCCCATGCACGATTTGAAAATCGAAGGAAAGAACTGAAGAAAAAGAAAGAGCGATCGCCTGCGAGGCGGTTGCGATCTCGAAAGGATTCAGCGAAGCGTCAGCAAATAGTGCGAGACGATCCATTCTTCGCCATCGCGGTAGTTCCAGAGTTCGGCGCACGCCATAAAGAAAATGCGCCAGCGCGTCCACCATTTCTTGGCATCGCGCGCGCCGTAGGTTGCAGCAAACAGCGGCAATAAGTTTTTGCGATTCGCGTCCATGTTGGCGAGCCACGCTTCCGAAGTTTTCGCGTAATGCGTGCCGTTCACTTTCCAATGCCGCGCGATTCTCAGATTGCGATCGAAGTGACCGAGCAAATCGTCGCTCGGCATCATGCCGCCGGTGAAAAAGTGTTGCGCCATCCAATCGCCGGCGTCGCGCACCTCGTACGGATACGCAAACCGCGCATGCGTAAAAATGTGCATGAACATTTTCCCGTCCGCCGCGAGCCACTGCGAAACGCGCTCGAGCAGTGCATCCCAGTTGCGCATGTGCTCAAACATTTCGACCGACACGACGCGATCGAATCCTTGGAAGCCATCGAGAGCGGTTGCGTCGAACTCGTTCATGTCGGCGGTGACGATGTGCACGTTGCGCAATCCGCGCAGCGCGGCTTGCGATTCGATGAACTCGCGTTGCGATGCGGAATTGGAAACTGCCGTGATCTTGCTTGCTGGAAAATGCTCTGCGATCCACAACGTGAGCGAACCCCAGCCGCATCCGAGCTCTAAAATATTCTGGCCGTCGGCAAGCTCGGCGCGTTCGCACGTCAGCCGAAGCATCGCTTCTTCCGCCTCGCCGAGCGAATCGCAGCCCTCGGGAAAAAATGCAGAGCTGTATTTCAGTCGCGGGCCGAGCACGCTTTGGAAAAAAGCAGCGGGCACTTCGTAATGTTGCGCGTTTGCGGAATCCGTGCGCAACGCGATCGGGCTGCGCTTCATTTCATCGACGAAGGCGAGCAGCCGCGCGCGATTCGCTCCGTCGGATCCGCGATCTTCTTCGCGCAATCGATCGCGCAGCATCCGTCGAATCGCAGCGCGAATGATCGCGTCGGGAACGACGCCGCTCTCGAGCAGCGATTCGTACCAGAAGCGTTTTTCGCCGCGCTCTCGCGCGGCGGGGAGCCATCGCTCATGCGTCGGAGTTTGCGAAGCAACGACAGCGGCTGGCTTCGACGACGCGGCAGTGCCGGTCGGCGGCGGTGTCTCGATGCGCGTCACGATTTCGCCTCGACGCTGTGCATTTGTGACATTACGACGCGACTCACGATTTCGCCTCAATCTTTGCCGGCGCGTCGGGCGCCGCGGCATGTTTCGGGAACCATGGCACGAAGGAGCTCGTGGTGCGCTGATACTCGCGGTATTCGTCGCCGCGGCTGCGGAGCGCCTGTGCTTCCGTTGCGGGAATGCCCGTAAGCCCCAGCAAGAAATACAAAATCAACACAGGCGAAATCAGTCCGATCCATCCCCACGGCGATCCAAGCGCGAAAACGGCGTAGCCGACCCAGATGAGCCACTCGAAGAAATAATTCGGATGGCGCGAATACTTCCACAGTCCCGCGCGGCAGGTTTTGCCAGAGTTGGCAGGATTCTTTTTGAAGTTGTGAAGCTGTAGATCGGCGATCGCTTCGCCGATCATGCTGACGAGCCAAATACCTGCGCCGAATTTCTCGAGAAACCCGAGCGGGGCATTCACATTGAGGCAAGCGAGCAGGAATGGCGCGGAGAGAACGACATCGAGCAGCGCCTGAAACTCAAAGAAGAAGAGAAATCGCAAAGCGAGGTGGCGCTTCCACTCTTTGCGCAGTTGAACGTAGCGGCCTTCCTCGGGATGCCCGAGGACGCGCGCAAACAACAGAAATCCTGCAAGACGAAATCCCCAGAAACCGACCATGATGGCTATCGCGTATTTGCGTGCGCTGTAGCCCGGACCTGCGTAGGCGTAGTAAATCGCGAGCAAAGCTAAGCCCAAAGCCCATCCAACATCGACGATCGCGGCATTGCGAATCGCGAGATGAACGAGCCACAACACGAACATCATCGTAACGACGATGCCGGCGCCGGCAATTCCAAGATGAACCGCTTGCTGAACGATCATGCAGCCTCGGGGACGGAGACGAGTTTGCGGCGCGCGATGCGGCGCAGCACAGAAGCGAGAACCAAGTACAAAGCGATGGCCGCAACCGGCGCCGTCAAAGACCACACGACAATGGCGTGCCACGTTGTGGTCCAAAGCTCGCGTATCGCGCCCGTCATACTCGCGTGAATCATCGCATAAATCTGTTGAACGGACAGCGGCAGATGCTGCGCGCCGAAAAGTTTTTCACCGAGACGAAAAAAGGGAATGAGAAGCGCGATCTGCAACGGATACACAAAATAATTCACGATCTGAATTGCAGGAAGATTTAAACCGAACGCCAACGCGGCTATCGCACAGAGCGCGGTGGTGGAACCGAGAACGGGGAAAACTCCGAGAGTGATGCCAAAGGCGAGACTGAGCGCGAGTTTTTCAGGCGTCACACCCTGGCGGAGAAGTTCGATTACAGGACGGACGAGGCGCCGTTGGAAAAATCCATCGTGACTAGCGTTCGTTTCGACCGTCATGCAGTTTTCTGCCGGAAAAGCGCCGAGGCGGATTCGTCTGTGCGGAGGCCGAAGAGTTGGAGCAAAACGTAGAACGACATAGCGATATTGCCGAGCGCCATGATGAGCACGAACCAGATCAGTTTGACGCCGAGCGAGCGCTCTCGCCACGCGAGCCAACAAAAAAACGTGACGAAGCCGAAGTAGGCGTCGTACAGCGTTGCCATCGACCACGGGCTCGCTTTGAACGCGGGGATCGCGCTCCACAAGCTGATCTGCAGGCTCGTGCGAACCGTGAGCACGACCATGAATACAAAAATGAAGCCAAAGAGCAATTTGAGGAAAAGTTTCACGAAATTCGTCCTCGCTGAATTCGCCACCGGTTTCGAAATTTACGATTGCAACTTAGATGTCGAGCGGCTGGCCGATGTCTCGCGATTTGAGTGGCCGTAAGTAATACGAAGAAATCGGGTTGCCCGATGAGCCGAAGGTGCGGGTGAGGTGCAAAGCCCATCATCTGAAGTCGGACGCGCTACGTATACCTGACGGACCCACTTTGAGCCGAATTGCCGTCATCGGATCGGGAATTTCAGGACTCGCGGCGGCCTACTACCTAAGCCGCAAGCACGATGTGTTTTTGTTTGAGAGGGATACGCGACTCGGCGGGCACACGCACACCGTCACAGTGGATTCGAGCGCGGGGCCGCTCGCCGTCGATACCGGATTCATCGTCCACAACGACCGAACGTATCCAAATTTAATCAAGTTGCTGGGCGAGCTCGGCGTGCCGCGCATCGATTCCGACATGTCGTTCGCGGTGAGCTGCCGCGAGTCGGGGTACGAATATTCGAGCCGCGGGTTGAGCGGATATTTCGCGCAGAAGCGAAACGTGCTGTCGTCGCGACCGTACCGGCTGTATGGCGAAATCCGGCGGTTCAATGCGGACGCGATTGCGATCTTCGATCGCGCCGATGCGGACCGGTTGAAGCTCGGCGATTTTCTCGATGAAGGCGGGTACTCGCAGGAATTTCGCGAATTCTATTTGTATCCGATGGCGGCGGCGGTGTGGTCGAGCGCGCCGAGTTCGCTGCGTGAATTTCCGGCGGCGATGCTGGTGAAGTTCTTCGACAACCACGGAATGCTGACGGTGAACGGTCATCCGCAGTGGAAGACAATTCCGGGAGGATGCAGCCGGTACATCGAGCCAATTACAAAGCCGTTTCGGGAGCGTGTGATTGCCGGAGTTGAGATCGCGAAGGTGGCGCGTTATCCGGGCGGCGTGGTGATCAGTTTTGTCGGGGACGAGCGGCCGGCGATGACGTTCGATCACGTCGTGTTTGCGACGCATGGCGACCGCGTGTTGCCGCTGCTGGCGGATGCCAGCGATGCGGAGCGCGAAGTGTTCCGGCATTTCGCGACGAGCCGCAACGACGTGGTGCTGCACACCGATGAGCGGATGTTGCCACGGCGAGAGGCGGCGCGCGCGTCGTGGAATTATCTGCTGCATCTGGATGCGCGCAACGGGCATAGCCCAGTGACGATGACGTATCACATGAACCGCTTGCAGTCGCTGGCGGTGAAAGAGAATTATTGTGTGACGCTGAACGCGAACGGGCACATCGCGAACGACAAAGTGCTGCGGCGGTTCGTGTATCACCATCCGCTGTTCACGCTGGACTCGTTGCGAGCGCAATCGCGGTGGAGCGACGTCAGCGGCGTGAACCGCACGCATTTCTGCGGGGCATATTGGTTTAACGGATTTCACGAGGATGGAGTGAACTCGGCGTTGCGCGTGGCGAACGCGCTGGGTGTGGCTGCCTAGATGCAATCAGGACTCTATGTCGGCAAGCTGCGGCATCGGCGGTTTTCGCCGAAGGCGCACGACTTCGCGTATCCGGTGTTCATGGCGTTTCTGGATATCGACAAATTGCCGGAGCTGATGCGGGTGTCGCCGGTCAGCGGATACAACAAGTGGAATGTGACGTCGTATTGCGAGCGCGATCATTTCGGCGATCCGAACATCGCGCTGCGCGAGAGATTGAAGATCGATGCCGAACGGAACGGGATTGCGCTACCGGACGGGCCGATCTTTTTGCTGACGCATCTGCGGTATCTCGGCTACGTGTTCAATCCTGTTTCGTTTTACTACTGCTACGACAGTGCGGGTGCGCTACAGGTGATGCTGGCGGAAGTGAACAACACCTTCGGCGAGACGCACAATTATTGGCTGGATGCATCGAACCGGCGCGCTTCGACGACGGCGCAACGATTTACGACGCCGAAACGAATGCATGTGTCGCCGTTCATGGACATGCGGATGCAGTACGACTGGATTTTTACCGAGCCGGGCGAACGGCTTGTGGCGCATATGAATACGGTGACGGACGGAAAGCCGTTTTTCGATGCGACGCTGCAACTTGAGAGGCGTGAGTGGACTCGCCGCGAGTTACATCGAACGCTGGCGGCATATCCCTTCATGACGATGCGAGTGATAGGGTCGATTCATTGGGAAGCGCTGAAGTTGTGGGCGAAAGGCGTGCCGGTGTTTTCGCACGTGCCGAAGGGCAGTGAAGGGATGAGGCGGAGAACGGAAGCGCGAAGCAAAGAGGCAACGACGTCGTGACCGGAAGTAAAAACGGATTCGCGGTGCGGTTTACATCGTGCGGACATGGGGCGCATCAGTGCTGCGCCCGTACACAATCGCGAACGATCAACGGTGAGAAAAGGACGGCGGCGGGATGACTTCGTGGGTGCAGAAGCAGGCACGAAAAATATTTTTTGAGTCGCTGCGGGATTTGCGCGACGGGCATCTGGAGATTGTGTGCCCGGATGAAACGTATACGTTTGGCGCGAAGAATTCAGAACTGCGCGCAATGGCGGTGATTCACGACGAGCGATTCTTCATGCGGGCCTTGACGGGCGCGGATATCGGGATGGGCGAGTCGTACATGGACGGCGACTGGACGACGCCGGACCTGGTGGCGCTGGTGCGAGTGGCGGTGCGGAATTTACGGACGCTCGACGCGCGGCATAAATTCATTTCGGGGATCCGCGCGTTTGCGTCGCGGATGCGACACAAGCTGCGGGCGAACACGATTTCGGGCAGCAAGAAAAACATTCGCGCGCATTACGATTTGGGGAACGAGTTTTACGAGCTGTTTCTGGACTCGCAGATGATGTATTCGAGCGCGTATTTTCAAAACGAGGACGATTCGCTGGAAGAGGCGCAGCGGGAAAAGATCGACATGGCGTGCCGCAAGCTGGACCTGCAGCCGGGCGATCGCGTGCTGGAGATCGGATGCGGCTGGGGCTCGTTTGCGATTCACGCGGCGCGGAATTACGGGGCGCACGTGACGGCGGTGACGATCAGTCCGGCGCAATTTGCGGCGGCGACCGAACGCGTGACTCGTACCGGCTTAGCGCCCGGCACGGTGCAGATTGTGATGGAGGACTACCGGAAACTCGAAGGGCGATACGACAAAATCGTGAGCATCGAGATGTTTGAGGCGGTGGGATTCGATCACTACGATGATTTTTTTGGCGCGTGCGACCGGCTGCTGACGCCGGACGGCTCGATGTTTTTGCAGACGATTGCGCTGTGCGAGCAGGAGATACGCGACTATCGCAAGCGCGTCGATTGGATCCAGACATATATTTTTCCAGGAAGCGAACTGGCGTCGGTGCTGGAGATTGGACGGTCGCTCCTGCGCACCGGACAATTGAGGATGAAGGACACCGAGAGCATCGGGCAGCACTACGCGAAGACGCTATCTTTGTGGCGCGAGAGATATTTCCGGCGACTGGCCGAAGTGCGGCAGCTTGGATTTGACGAGCGGTTCACGCGGATGTGGGATTTCTATTTGGGGTGGTGCGAAGGGGCGTTTCGCGAACGGTATGTCGATGCGGCGCAGATTGTGATGACGAAGCGGAGTGAGGCGAAGGGTTTGCCGGCAGAGATTGCGGCTCCGCGGGCTTCGGTGGCGCGAGCGTAAAGCGAAACATTTGAAGGTTGAGAACTTGCCGAGATGGGGCGCAGCATGCTGCGCCCCTACAAGTTTCCAGGACAACTGCTGACAACGTGATCGCGGGGGTGTGACTACCGCCGATTCTGAACGAGCTACTTTGGTTCGCGCACGGCGCTGGTGTGGTCGTGGATGATGCGCCAGCCTTCGGGGAAGCGTTGCCAGACCAGAGAGAAGACGCCGCCGATGTCGCCGCCTGCCGATTTTTCGCGGGTCAGGTGCCAGTGGCCCAATACCAGCGCGCCGTCGTTGCCGGTGAAGTGAAAGTCGAGCTCCGAGAAATCGAGATGGCCCATCGAGGCGCGGTCGGGATAGCTCTTTTTGTAGCGCGCATAGACGGCGTCGTAGCCGCGCTGGGTGCCGCTGGCGCCAGAGAAGGTCAGATCGGGAGACTTCCAGTAGGCCGACATGAACGCGTCGACGTCGCCCTTGTTCCAGCTATCTTGCTGACTGGTAATGAGTTGTGTGATTGCGGCGCGGTCTTTGGCGTGATGTTCTGGGGCGGATTGGACCCTGGCGGCGAAGGGCGCGACCGCTAAGACAAGTGTTATCAATAGGATGCGGTTCAGTCGGGGTCGCAATGGCAGCGGAAGGGGCATGGACGCGCTCCGGGAGGTGGAATTTGAGCCTGGCACCGGAGCTTAGTTTCGGCAGCGCCCGGCTGCAAGGCTTGTCCTGTGAATAACTTGTGGATGTCTCGCCGGAGGTTCCATCGCGGTGGTACCGCGGGGCTATAGGTGTGATACATCTGCGCGGCGAAAATTACGAGTGAAGGGAAGGCACCAGAAAGCACCCATGTTCGCCGCCATCTTACTTTCGATCTCGGTCGTAGCGCTCTCGCAGTTTGCGCTCTACTACTGGCGCGCGGTTTTGGCTGCGGTGGCCACGCACCCGGTGTCGCAAGGCGTGTTGGCCGCGGCACGCATCGATAATCGCCTGGTGACCGGCGAGGATTTCGCGACCTTCGCGACCTTGCACGAGTTGACGCCGACGCTCGATCCGCGCGGCAGCGGGCTTGGATTTGTGAAGACGTACTACTCGATCGTCAATAAGCTTGCGACGATGGCGAGCAACCGGCTGCCGGGTCTGGCGACCTGGGCCGAAGCGGAGCGGGCGGTTTGCGCGCGGTATGCGGCGGTGCAGATCGATATGCGACTGGCGATGAACTTCGAGATGGCCGCGTCGTATCGCTCGTAGCTAAAGGGCGGTTCGAAACAAGACGCCGCTAGTGGCGCCAGACAAAATTGGTTTTCTCCTCTCAACGGTTTTTCTCTCTCAGGCGCGACGAAGCTCACGGTTTTCTTACCGTGAGCTTTTCGCTTTTTGCGCGAGGTAGAGAATTCCTGCTAATTTGAAACGGTTGCTTCACACGATGATTTGGAGAATTCATGCCTACATTTCCGCTGATCGAATATAGCGACGCGAGCCCGGAAGTCCGCGCGGTGTACGACGACATCATGGCGACGAGGAAGACGGACTGGATCAACAATTTCTGGAAGGCGATTGCGCACGATCCGGAAACGTTGAAGCGGACATGGGAAGGGATCAAGCAGATTATGGCGCCGGGGGCGCTCGATCCGCTGACGAAAGAGCTTTTGTATGTGGCGGTGAGCGTGACGAACAACTGCCATTACTGCATTGCGTCGCATACGGCGTCGGCGCGGAACAAAGGGATGACGGATGCGATGTATCACGAATTGCAGGCGGTGATCGGGATGGCGAACGAGACGAATAAGCTGGTGACGGGGTATCAGGTGGAGGTGGATGAGAAGTTTCGGCAGCCGCTGGGGGCGGTGGGGCCGGGGGCGAAATAGCGGGAAGTTCGATTCGAGCGCGGGACGCTAAGCCAAGACACGAGGAAAAAACGCCGGCAAGATGCCGGCGCTACCAAGTCAGAAGATAGCGCAGAGGGGCGCCGAGGTTCGGGGAGAAATCGCGCGGGTGATCGGGGTGTATCGACTCGATCCAGCTGCTGCTAAGGCGGGGATTTGGTGGTTTCGGAACGCGAACACCTGTACGGGAGGCCAGTATATTTTCGCGTGTTGAGGCTCGTACGATGGCAAGCGTCCTCAAGCGGCCTCTCTAACCTTGGTCGGTGTGCCTGAAAATTCCGCTTGCGAGACACAAAATTCAGCCCTCTAAGTGAGCGGACCGATGTCTCCAACTGCGAAAGATCTCGAAACGAGTGTCCCGGGAACGACTGCGCGAACGACCGCGGGAGCGGAAGAAGCGAATAAGCCGCAGCCTGTGCCGCTGGAAGTGCCGGTGACGGTGAATGGCGCGCGCACGGTGGAAGGCAGCGACAAGCGCGAGCCGTTTTCGGAATCGACGCAGACGGTGCTGGTGATGCACAACGGAGCGGTGATCCGGCTGAGCTCGACGGTGACCGCGGGGCAGTTGCTGTTTTTGACGAACGACAAGACGAAGAAGGAAGTCGTTTGCCAGGTAGTGAAGTCGAAAAATTATCGGAACGTCAGCGGATACGTGGAATTGGAATTTACCGAAGCGGTCGCCGGATTTTGGGGCATGCGTTTTCCCGGTGAACGCGCGACGGCGCCGAGCGCGCCTGTTGCGGCGGCACCAGCGCGGCCAGCGGCGGTTACTCCGATCGCGCCGGCTTTGGCTTCCGTTGCACCGAAAGTGGATGCGCCTGCTCCGGTGAATGCGGCTCCTCGCATTGAGCCGAAGCCTGCGGCTCCGGTTGCTCCTGCGATTCCCGCGGCTCAGCATTCTCAGAATTCTCCTCAGCATGGTTCGCAGCCCGTTGCGGCCGCGCCGTCTGCGCCGATTTATGCTGCGCGTCCGGAAGCGAATGTGCCCGCATCGAACGCGAACAACTCACTGCCAATGCCGAAGGCTCCTGGATTGACGGATGGATGGGGAAGCGGGATGACTTCGTCGGCTCCAACGGTGATTCATCCGCCCGCGCCGAAAGCTCCGGTTTCGAATGTGGCGCCTCCTCAATCAGCGGCGCCGACGACACAAACGAGTCAGAGTTCAGTTCATGTGCCGGCGACGACGCCCGATGCGCTGCGCCGCGAGCGCGAGAAGCTGCAAGAGCAGCTCGCGACGATGTTGCTCGGCGAGAATGCGAAGACCGTTCCGGCCGCGCCGATAGCGCCTGTCACTCCGATTGCACCAGCCGCGCCCGTGAACAAAGTTCTCGAGTTTTCGCGACAACAGAATCAAACGACGAAGTCCGTGGCGCCGATCAAGAGCGCGCCGTTAACTCCGTCGGACCAGGACGAAGTGAAAATTCCATCGTGGCTCGAACCGCTGGCACGCAACGCGGCGACGCATTCGCACAACGAGCTCAGCGCGAAAGAAGAATCGCGCGACGATCGCGTAATCGAATTCGAAGTGCAGGATCCATCGGTGCCCGCGACGGCGAGGGAAGAAGGCCGCACTGAGGAAGCCGAGCCGGTGTTCGAATCGTATTTGACCGATGTTCCGACCGACCTGGCGGCGCACGCACCGAAGAAGAGCAACAAGGCGATTTTGATCGGCGCGATTGCGGCGGGATTGGTTCTGACGGCTGTGGGCGCGACGTGGTATTCGCGGGCCAATTCGGGCGCAGCATCGCAGGCGTCTTCGACCACAGCGGAAGCGGCGACTGCTCCGGCAGCAGGTACTCCGGAAGGTTCGGCGGCGAATTCGAATTCGACCGCGGGGACATCGCAGCCGGCCGAGAAGCCGGCAACGCCGAATCGTACGAACATCAATTCGGAGCCGGTTCCCGCTTCGCAGTCAGCTTCAGCGGCCGCGGTGGCACAGCAGAATGCGCACAACGGCGCGCCATCGGCACAGCTTGCGAAGTCAGTTGACAAAACTGCCTCCGCGGAGCTTTCGGCGTACAAGAAATTGGCAGAGCCGGTGACGGTTGCGAAGAAGCCGACCCTCGGCGAAGTTCATCTCGGAGCACCGAAGGCGACGCGAGCGACGGGAGCGGTCGTCGGTGAAGCGGAAGCGCTTGCATTGAATTCATCGGGACAGATCGTACCGGCGGGAGATGCGCTTGGCGGCGGGCTGATGGCTGGAAACTCGAAACAGCCGGTGGCTCCTGCGGTGCCGTTGCCGGTTGGCGGCGATGTGAAGACGGCGCATTTGATTTCGTCGGTGCCGCCGGTTTATCCGACTCTGGCGCGGCAGCAGCACATCGAAGGGCAAGTGCTGGTCGATGCGCTGGTCGATGTGAATGGGCGCGTTTCGTCGATGAGGGTGGTGTCGGGGCCTGCGATGCTGCATCAGCCTGCGATGGATGCGCTGCGGCAGTGGAAGTATCAGGCGGCGACGTTGGATGGAAAGGCCGTACCGATGCACCTGACGGTGACGCTTCAGTTCCGATTGCAGTAGTTAAGATCGAATCTAAGTCAATTTGACGCCGCGGCTGAAGTATCGGCCGCGGCTCTTTTTTTCGCCAGGAGTTCGGCGCTGCGCTGGGCAGCCTCGTTGACGAGGAAGCCCATCTTGGGATGCGACGGTTCCATGTCGGCGGGGATGCCGTGGGCGCGGAGTTCTTCGGAAGTGACGGGGCCGATCGAGCCGACGAGAATTTTCGCGAAGGCAGCTACGGTTTCTTTTTCTTTCCCCATCTCAGCGGCAATTTTCAGCAAATGGATGACTTGGATCGACGTGGTGAAGAGCGCGACGTCCACTTTGTCGTTTGCGAGTGCGGTGACCGCGTCGCGAAGAGGCTGGATGTCTTCGGGGAGCGCCCATTCGTAGACCGGAACTTGCGTGACGATTGCGCCGCGTTGGGCGAGGCCGGCGAGGAGTTCTGTGTTTGGCGCGCCGTATTCCTGGACGGCGATTCGCTTCGCGTGCAACGGCAGCGTGGAACTGTTTTGGTCGAGCGCGGCGAGCAATTCGCGCCAGGTGTTGGGCTCGGGCGCGGTGACGACCGGAGTGATGCCTAATTCTTTGAGGGCGGCAACGGGTTTGGGGCCGCGGGCGACGACGGGGATTTTTTTCAGCGCGGAGATGAAGTCTTCGCGGTGGCAGACGGTTTCGGCGACGCGCGTGAGGGCGCGGGTGCCGACGCCGGTGAGAAAGATCGCGGCGTCGAATTCGTTGTTGAGCAGCTGGCGCGTGAAGGCTTGGGCTTCGGTGTTGGTTTCGAGAGGGATTTCGCGCATGGAAGGCGCGACGGTGGCGATGCCGCCATAGGTGTCGATGAGCTTTGCCATTTCGGTGGCGCGGCGACTTTCGAGCGACAGGACGCGGAGGCTGGCGAAGCCGGTGGGTTTGCGGCGAGTTTCCATCGTGAGTATTTTTGCATGGATTTAAGTTAGGTGTTGGCGCGGCAGAAAAACGCCGGCGAGACGCTGGCGCTACCGGGAATCGCGCAGCAAAACTGGCGAAATCCATTGGACACTTCCAGCCCAGCGCAAACTTTAAAGTTAGACCGACGGACGATATACTGGCCTCCCGGCTGAGCGAAGGTTGCGCGGGAAGGGTAGCCCGCGATTTCGACCTGATCTTGGCTCCTAAAATGCCGCCCGTGTGTGATTTGCGGGCCGGACCGAACGACGGTAGTACCCGTCAGAGGAGACGTTTGCGATGGCGCACGCCCCAGCACCAGAAGAAATGAATGTCTACCAAAACGCGGAAGCGCGTTTTGAAGTGGCGGCTCAGAAGTTGGGACTCGAGCAGGGCGTCTATCGGTATCTGAAGTATCCGAGCAAGGAAATCACACTTTACATCCCGATCGGGATGGACAACGGGCAGCTGGAAGTGTTCACCGGGTATCGCGTTCTGCACTCGACGGTGCGCGGGCCGGGCAAGGGCGGAATTCGCTTCGCGCCCGACGTTTCGTTGGACGAAGTGCGCGCGCTGGCAACGTGGATGACGTGGAAGTGCGCGGTGGTGAATATTCCGTTCGGCGGCGCGAAGGGCGGGATCATTTGCGATCCGCGTAAGATGACGCGCGGCGAACTGGAGCGCATGACGCGACGCTACACCGCTGAGTTGGCGAACTGGCTTGGGCCCGAGCGCGATATTCCGGCACCGGATGTGGGCACGAACGAGCAGACCATGGCGTGGGTCATGGACACGTATGCGATGCACGTCGGCCAGGCGACGACGGCGGTTGTCACCGGCAAGCCGATCGAATTGGGCGGCTCGGCGGGACGCCGCGAAGCGACTGGGCGCGGCGTGATGATGTGCTGCGACAAGGCGCTGACGAAGTTGGGCATCAAGCGCGAAGGCTGCCGCGTGGTGATTCAAGGATTCGGCAACGTTGGTTCCCTGGCTGCGTTGTTGATGCAGCAAAAGGGTTACAAGATCGTCGGGCTCGCGGACATCGGCGGCGGACTTTATAACGACAAGGGTTTCGACGTGCCGAAGGTCATCGACTGGGTTTATACCCAGAAAAAACCGCTCCAGGATTTTCCGGGCGGCGGGCAGAAAATGACCGCGCGCGACGTGCTCTTTCAACCGTGCGAAATCGCGATTCCGGCGGCGATCGAAAATCAGATTACCGAAACGAATGCCGACCAGGTGCAGGCGCGGATTCTGTGCGAAGGCGCCAACGGGCCGACGACGTGGCAGGCCGACGCGATCATCGACAAGAAGGGTATCTTCACCGTCCCTGATATCTTGGGCAACGCCGGCGGCGTGACCGTCAGCTATTTCGAGTGGGTGCAGGATCGCCAGGGCTTCTTCTGGCGAGAGAGCGAAGTCAACGACCGGCTGCTCTTTGTCATGGAAAATGCGTTCGACCAAGTGGTACGCTACGCCGAACTGCACCATGTAAATAACCGCATCGCGGCCTATATGTTGGCGATCGATCGCGTTGCGAGCGCGCTGAAACTACGCGGAATCTACGCGTAGAAGTGGCGCCTAGAGCTTAGCTTCAGCTAAAACAGGTGCAGTGAAGGCCAAGCTTCCGTACGTTGCAGGACGCGTCCGCCCCGTCACGCGAGCTGTAATTTCGGCTTGTGTCCCCAGGTGGTTCCGAAGATAATTCGGCGCCGGCAAGGAGTCGTGTCGTGGCGACGGGATCTCTCATACCAGGTTCAGCAAAATCCGAACAGCAGCATCGCGCCGATTTATGCGTAGCGGGGCGATGGATGTACGAGCGCGGTTACATTGTCGCGTGCGAAGGCAATTTGTCGGTGCGGCTCGACGAAGAGCGCGTGCTGACGACGCCGACGTGCATGAACAAGGGCATGCTCACGCCCGATGATTTGGTGATCATCGATCTCGAAGGCCGGCATATTGCGGGCGAGCGAAAGGCGTCGTCGGAACTGGCGATGCATTTGTTGTTTTACCGCATGCGGCCCGATGTGCAGGCGATTTGCCATGCGCATCCGCCGACGGCGACGGGATTTGCGGTTGCGGGACGCGCGCTGGACCAGGCGCTGCTGCCGGAAGTAATTGTCGGGTTGGGGCAGATTCCGCTGGTGAAGTATGGGACGCCGGGCACGCCGGAGTTGAGCGCGGCGATCGAACCGTATGTGCCGCACTACGATGCGTTGCTGATGGCGAATCATGGCGCGGTGACTTGCGGACCGGATACGTTGACGGCCTTTTATCGCATGGAGACGATCGAGCATTTCGCGAAGATCACGCTGGCGGCGGAACTTGCCGGGACGCCGACATTGTTGTCGGGCCGCGAGGTCGCGAAGTTGATGGCGGCGCGGACGCGATATTACGTTGTGCCTCCCCCGGGCGGTGGCGCGGAGCTGCCGGTGACGAGTGATTCGGCGGAGCATTCGGACGATCCGGTGCGGCTGACGCGCGGCGAGCTGGATGCGCTGATCGATGAAGCGGTGCGCAAGGATCGATCGCGGCGCTGAAGCGTTGTTGAAGTGCCGCATCGTTGAGCGAAGAAATTTCTCTTCTAAAATTTGCGCCGCGTGCTAACTACTCCTCGTGGTGTGTCATCCAATTTTTCGGACTTCAGGAGCTTTGAATGAGCGACGTGCAGGGATTTTTTGCGGCGATTCGCGCGGGCGATACGGGCAAAGTGAAGGCGATGCTTGCGGAAGATGTCCCGCTGGCGGAATCGAAGAATGAGCAGGGGCAGTCGGCCGTGCTGGCTGCGGTTTATAGCGGCAGGACTGAAGTGCGCGATTTCTTGATTGCGCATGGGGCTGGGCCGCGTCTGGAATTTCACGAGGCCGTGGCGGCGGGACAGATGGAACGCGTGGAGCATTTCATTAGTAAAGACGGAACCGACTTGGCTCGTGCGTATTCGCCGGACGGGTTTCCGGTGGTGGCGCTGGCGGCTGCGTTTGGGCACTTTGCGATCGTGAAGTATTTGTTTGAGAAGGGCGCGGATTTGACCGCGGTTGCGACGAATGGGACGGGATACAACGCGCTGACGGGTGCGGTTGCGAGCGGGCGCGAAGAGATTGCGATCTGGCTGCTGGAAAATGGGGCGGATGCGAATTATCGGTATGGGGCGGGGTATACGCCCCTGCTGACGGCTGCGGCGAACGGGCATCTCAACATTGTTAGAGATTTGCTGGTGCATGGCGCGGACATTCACGCGAAGGCGAATGACGGGAAGAATGCGGTGGCGATTGCGGAAGAGAGAAAGCATCCGGACGTCGCGGAGTTTTTGCGCAGCAAAGGCGCGTAGTCGAAACAAATCGCCAACCGGCGGAAGGGCCAAGCCGCAAAATACTGAAGACGTTCGCGTTTAATTGGCTCGGGCGCGTTTAATGGTTCGAGCGCGTTGAACGGCTTGAGCGCCTACTCGACGCGCAACGCTGTGAGCGGATCGACGCGGGTGGCGCGGCGGGCGGGGATGTAGCAGGCGAGCAGCGCGACAGATGCGAGGATTCCAGTGACCGCGACAAGCGTGACGGGGTCGGCGGCGTTGACGCCGAAGAGCGTGGATTGAAAGACGCGCGTTACGGCGATTGTGCCGGCGAGGCCGAGCAACAGGCCGATTGCGACGACAAACATTCCTTCGCCAATCGCCATGCGCAAAATGTCGAGGCGTTGCGCGCCGAGTGCCACGCGCACGCCGACTTCGTGGGTACGCTGGCTGAAGGAATAGGACATCACGCCGTAGATTCCGATCGCGGCGAGCAACAGCGCGGCTGTCGCGAATACACCGAGCAATTCCAGAGAGAAGCGGCGATTGGCCATGGAGCGCGCGACGATCTGATCCATGGTGATGATGCTGTGCACGGGCACGTTGGGCGTCAGGCTTTCGACGACGTTGCGCACCGCGTCGCCGAGTTGCGCAGTGGCGACAACGCGGCTTCGCAAGAAGACGACAGCATTGACCGGAGCGAACTGACCGAGCGCGACGTAAATGTGCGGGACGCTCGGGGATTCGTAGCCGTCGGACTTGATGTCGCCTGCGATGCCGACGATGGTGACGCCCTGGAGGCCGCGACCAAATCCGAATTTCAGTTCCTGGCCGATGGGATCGGAATCGGGCCAGTATTGCTGCGCCAGTTTGCGATCGATGACGGCGACGGCGCGCGTCTTGTAGGTATCGAGGTCGCTGAAATTTCGGCCGGAGACGAGCGGGACCTGCATCGTCTGGAAATAGCGAGTGTCGATCACCGCGATGTCTGCGAGGGGCTGGTGCTCGGCGTCGGCGGGGCGGCCCGTGATGGTGAAGAGCGAATAATTGCGGCCGGAGTTCATCGGCAGGGTGTCGTTGCCGGAAATTGATGATTGCTCGACGCCCGGAATTGTTGCGACGCGGCGAGAGACTTCGAGCAGGAAGTCGGCGCGCTTTTCTTCGACGCTGAAGGGATCGGTAGCGGGATTGTTGGATTGCGGAATCCAGATTTGAACGGTCGTCAGATGATCGGGATTGAAGCCGGGATTCACCTGCAGGACGTGCCAGAAGCTGCGGAGTAACAGTCCGGCGCCCGCGAGGAGCACGATGGAGAATGCGACTTCCGCGATGACGAGGATGCGGGAGAGGCGCGTGTGTCTACGGCCGAGACTGGATCCGCGGCCACCTTCGCGCAGATTTTCGATTTGATCGGCGCGGGCAGATTGCAGGGCCGGTACAAGGCCGAAGAGGACGCCGGTGACGAGCGAGATTCCGAATGCGAAAAGCAGTACAGCTGGGCTGACATCGACTTCGTTCAACCGCGGAATGTCGGCGGGTGCGAGGCTGACGATTGCGTTTTTCAGGAAGAGCACGGTGACGAGCGCGACGACGCCGGAAATGGCTGCGAGCAGCGTGCTTTCGGTGAGCAGTTGGCGAATCAATCGCGCGCGGCCTGCGCCCATCGTCAGTCGAATCGCGATTTCGCGGCGGCGCGACGATGAACGCGCGAGCAAGTAGATTCGCGATGTTGACGCAGGCGATGAGGAGCACGAAACCGACTGCGCCCAACAAAATGAATAACTCAGTGCGCTGCGGGCCGACGAGATCGTCTTTGATCGGCACCAATCGCAGCGCCCATCCCGCAGCCGCTGGATATTCCTGGGGATACGTGCGCGTGAGTTGGGCAACGTAGGAGTTGAGCTGCGCTTGTGCTTTTGCGACGGTCAGCCCGGGCTTGAGTCTCGCGATTGCGCCGCCGATAAATCTTTGCGAGCGATTTGGCGGCGATGGAAACGGCTGGCCGTTGAATCCGGTGGCGAGCCAAACTTCGACGTCAGTGTCGAGCGTGGGGCCGGGATGCCGGAAACCCGCGGGCATCACGCCGACGATCGTGTACATGTCGCCGTCGAGGCGCATTTTTCGGCCGACGATGTTTGGATCGGATCCGTAATAGCGGCGCCAGAAGCCGTTGCTGATGACGACGGGCTCGAGAAATCCGGGCGCTGCGTCTTGCTGTGTGTAAATGCGGCCGAGCTCGGGCCTCGCGCCAAGCAGAGTGAAATAGTCGGGGCTGGTCACGAGGCTTTCGGCGCGGACGATGCGATCGCCGCCGGCGACAGCGGAGTTCGATGAGCCGACGGCGGAGATTTCAGTGAACACACCAGAGCCATCTTGCAGATCCCAGAGTTCGGGGACGGACATGCCGATGTCTTTTTCGCTGCCGGCGTTCTGGTCGTCAAAGACGCGGACGAGTTGCTCGGGCTGCGGGAAGGGGAGCGGCTTGAGGAGCACGCCATAGACGACGCTGTACGTGGCGACGTTGGCGCCGATGCCGAGCGCGAGAGTTAGGACGGCGACCGTGGTGAAGGCGGGATTTTTGACGAGCGTGCGAAATGCGTAGCGCAGGTCCTGGACGAAGTTGAGCATTTTCCACTCCTGGCGACTTTCGGTGATGTGTGGGCGAGCACCCCGCTCGGCCGGCTTTTTGCAGCGAACACAACGTGCCTTGCGCGTTAGGACGCCGAGGACGCGGAGCGGTGAGCAGGCGCGATGTGAAATTGTGAGTGGCGTCCCAGTTTCGCACGCAGTTTTGGTGCGAATCCCAAAACCGGTCATGCGCTGTCAGGCGATTTAAGCGATCGGATCAGTACTTGTATGCGTGGCCGCGACGCAACATCGGCCCCTCGAAATATTTCCACGAGAGCCAGGCGATGGCGTAGGTGAGGACGAACGAAAAGCCGACGACGAGGAACGATGCGGGCGTATCGAGTCGCGGTACGTCTTGAAGAAAAAACGCACAGCACGCTGCGAGCACCGACAAGTGAATGATGTAGATGCAGTACGAGAGGCGGCCCATTTCGCGCAGCGCGCTGTTACGCATCAGCCATGCGAGCCAGCCGGAACTGTTCGTGAGGACTGTAAGAATCATTAGCGCGAAAAAAATCGCCATGAATTCCAGTTTCAAGGCTTGGGCCAAGAGGTCGTCCGATGACGCGTACCACTTGGTGAAAATCAGCGGGCCGACGAATAAGACGGCGAGTGTCCAGCTCAGCAAAGATTTACGAGCGGCGAGCCATGCTCGTGCTGCCGGCGTTTTCCACGCAATCGCTGCGAGGATGCCTGCCGCGAATGAATCGGCCCGCGCGAGCATCAGCGGGATGACCCAATGCGAATGTAGCCAATCGAAATAAGAGAACAGGCGCAGCGCCGGACAGGCGATAAGCGAGCCGAGCAAGACATACAGCAAGCGGCGCGTGTTCAGAATGCGCACAAGCGGCGCGACGACGAGATAAAACTGTTCCTCGAGCGCGAGCGACCACGTCGGACCAAGCCAGTAGTAGGCGACGGTGCGATACGGGATAGGGAATGAGAACGTGAGCGTCTGCAAAAACACCCAATACAACGACCATCGCAAGTAAAGCTGCGGGCTCCTGGGGAGAAATGGAATTCCCCAACGCGAGTATGCCCAGACGGCGAGCGGGTATAACGCGATCCACAAAAAATAGAGCGGCAAGATGCGAAAGCCACGGCGCGCGTAGAACGTTCGGAAGTAGCGCGGCGACTTGCGCGCATCAAGAAGAATCCCGCCGATGAGGAATCCCGAGAGGACGAAGAAGAGATCGACACCGCTCCACCCGAGGCGGAATGCGGCGCGGCCCCAATAGAGAATGGTGTTGAAGGGAGCGCCGGGGCCGATGATCGTGTAGTGATAGAGGACGACGGCGAGCACGGCGACGCCGCGAATGCCATCGAGTTCGAGGATGCGCGCGGTGGCGGGTGCTGCCGCTTCGCGAGGGGCTGGCGTCTTCTCTACAGCCACGGCCACGGCGATTCAGATGAAATGAGATTTAGCCCGATTGATTTTGACGCCGGCTGACCGAGCAAAGAAGGGATGTTCACGGTTGTGAAGCAATCGTAGCGCAACGGCGAAGGACACTGAACTCTCTTCCGAACGGCGCTGTGCTCAGGCAATCAAATTGACAGGGTTGCGGGGCGTGCGAGGCTTTCGCAATAATCTTCAGTGCGGACTCCGCGACGGGCCCACGACTGGCCAGCGGATTTTCTGCAAAGGAAAAATCTATGAAGCATGCGATTGTTGCGTTGCTCGCACTCGTTCTGTGCGCGCCGGCGGTTGTGCCGGCGGCGGGAGACGATCCGGCCGCTCCGGTTCGACAGTTCATCGATGGATTCAACTCGGGTGATGTGCAATCGGCATTTGCGGCGTATGCGACGGGGCCGATCACGATTGTCGATGAGTTTGCGCCGCACATCTGGTCTGGGCCGAATGCGGCGCATGATTGGGCGGACGCTTACGACAAACACGCGCAGGCGACGGGCGTGACGGACGGCAAGGTCACGTATGGCAAGCCGACTCGCGTTGAAGAGGTCGCGGATGCGGCGTATGTCGTGATGCCGACCGTCTACGTTTACAAAGAGCGCGGGAAGCCTCTCAAAGAAGAAGGGCAAATCACCGCGGTGTTGAATCGCGAGTCGGGCGCGTGGAAGATTCGCGCGTGGACGTGGAGCGGCGTCAAACCGCATCCGGCGCGGTAGCGAGAACGGCGTGGTGCGACTCTTCGCGGGGCATTGCTGCGGCGAGGAGGAACACCGCGCCGCAGAACATCAGCGTGTCAGCCATGTAATTGAAGCCGTTGCCCAGACTTGCGCGGTCCACAATCGCGATCGGCACATAGATGGTTAGTTCGACGAAGAAAACCGCCAGGCCCACCCAGGTCGCTGCGACGCGCGTCTTTTTGCCAATCAATAGAAGAATTCCACCGAACAGATAGACGAGGGCCGCCGCGTAAGCCCAGATCGAGTGTCCCCAGATGTAATCGGGGGTCGCTCGTTGCAACGGAACGCCGGGGAGAAGGTCGGCATGCATGAACTGCGCGATGCTGTATACGAGCACGGGAATCCCGATGAAGTATCGCGCGATTGTCGCGAAGAGTTGGGAGCCTTGAACATTTTTTTGGGCGGCCAAGCTCGCGGCCAGCGCGAGTGCGCCTCCGCTAAATGCCAACTCACGCAGAGTTAGCATCGCAAAAATCCGATTGCCGGGCTGCGTGGCCCAGCCGGGTGCGTCCATCAGCATGACGAAAAGAAAAAATGTGAGGCCGACGAGAGTTGCGGCGAGGCGCGCCTGAATTCGCGTGACGAGGCTGAACGAAGCGGCGATGAAGCAGGCGCCGATGAACAATGCCCAAAACATGTGAAATGGGATGAATTTTGGAATGATCGATGCGATGCCGGCCGCTTGGGTGAAGTGCTCGGCGCCGAAGCCGCCGAGCGGGGCGGCGTAGAAAATCGGGCCGAAGAGCAGCAGTTTGTCGATGCCGCGGGCGTTTTGCCAGTCGCCGCGCAGGAAAATCGCAATCACGCCAGCGACGCAGACCAGTGCGAAGACAGTGTAGGACCACCTCACATCGCTGGGGATCACCGCCGCAACCATTACCGGTGAAGAGTTTAGAAGCGCGCTCATGCCGTTTCCTCGTTCTCAAATCGGAATTCTGGTGACACGAAGTGGTCTTATATCATGAGGTAAAAAAGCTGTCTTGAGCAAACCACTTCCGATGCAATTTCCTGCCTCGGGCATAGCCACTTTCCACTTGCGAGGTTTCACGCGGAGAAACGTGTGCGCGACGTACAGATGTTTCGCGGGTGTATGATTCGTGGCACAATCCGGCGCATTAAACCGAATTAACCAAGGAGCATTCCGTGAGCCAGCCTGGCAAAAGTTCGAGACGCACCTTTTTTGAACGGATCAATCTCGCTGTCACTGGGTTCGCGCTGACGCGCGCTCTGCCGTTGGAAACGGTGGAAGCAGCGCAAGTTCCGGCGGCGCCGGCTCCGACGCAGCCTCCGTCTTCTGGCGCGATCGATTACTACGACAAGCTTGGCGTGACCAAGCGCATCAACGCTGCCGGCACGTACACGTATCTCACGGGCTGCCTGATGCCGCCTTCGGTCCAGGCGGCGGTCGCCGAAGCGGCGAAACATCCGGTGTTTCTGGAAGATTTGCAGCAAGCCGCGGGCAAATATCTTGCGCAGAAACTGCGCTGCGAGTCGGCGATGGTTACGGCGGGCGCGGCGTCGGCGGTCACGCTCGGCACGGCAGGGTGCATGACCGTCGCGAACGGGCCGACGGCCGGACACTTGATGCCCACGGATATGGCCGGGCTCAAAAACGAAGTCATCACGCAGAAGGCGCATCGTTATGAATACGAGCACGCGATGCGGAATTGCGGGATTCGTTTTGTCGAAGTCGAGACGATGGAGCAGTACGAAGCGGCGTTCACTCCGAACACGATGATGTGTTTTTTCTACAACGCCGCGGACGGCGGGCAAATCAGCCGTCAGGATTGGATTCGCGTCGCGCACGCGCACAACGTGCCGTGCCTCAATGATGCGGCCGCCGACGTGCCGCCGATTTCAAATTTGTGGAACTATACGCAGATGGGGTTTGATTTGGTTGCGTTCTCCGGCGGCAAGGGCATGCGCGGGCCGCAGAACGCCGGGCTGCTACTGGGTCGCGCGGATCTGATTGCCGCCGCTACGAAAAATAATTCGCCCAACGATGATGTCGTCGGTCGCGGGATGAAAGTCGCGAAAGAGCAGATCGTCGGGATGGTCGCGGCGATCGATTGGTTCACGAGCCAGTCCGACGCCGAATTCGAGAAAGAGTTTCGGCGACGCTGCGATGTGATTGCGGCGCAACTGAAAGATATTCCGACGGTGACGGCGGAAGTGTTTATTCCGCCGGTGGCGAACAATGTGCCGCACTTGCTGATTCGCTACGACGAATCGCGCGTGAAGATCGCCCCGAAAGCGGTGTCGAAGGCGTTGCGCGCGGGGACGCCAAGCATCGAGCTGAATCCGGCGACGGGCTCGAGTCAGGCCAGCGCGGGCATTCCGAAAGACACGAACAAAATTATTGTTGGCGTGTGGATGCTCGAGCCTGGCGAAGAAGTGATCGTGGCGCGCCGGCTTCGAGAAGTGCTGCTGCAAGCAGCGAATAGCTAAGAGTTTTCAGTCCACCCAGGACACAGAAAGACTGAGCAACAATTTTCTTCAACTTGTCATTTGAAACGTTTGAGGAACTTTGTTTGAATAACGCGCAACGGAGATCAACGTGAAGATCTATAACATCTACGGATATCTGATCATTCTCGTGTATGCGCTGGCTTGCATGTATTTCGCGCCGGCGCGCCTCGGTCCATGGCTCGGGCTCGCGATCGGGGCGATCTATTTCATCGGCTGCTGGTTTATGGCGGGTTTATACCTCGCCGACGTGCTGCACATGGGAATCGCGCATCGCGCGCTCGATTACAAGGTGTGGTTCATCAAAGCGGTGACGATCGTGAATAACGTGTTCGGGATTTACGTCGATCCGATCGCGTGGGTGAATCGTCATCGGCTGCATCACAAGAATTCAGATCACGACGGCGATCCCAACAAGCTATCGTCGGATGGGTTGTGGCGCACACTGTATCGCTGCATGATGCCTTACGAATGCAACGAAAACCTCGCTACCGATCCGATTTTGGGCTCTTTGACGTTTCGCGTAATCGCCAGCCCTGTCTTCGCGATCGTCGCGCAGGCATTGAGTTTTTATTTGCTATGGAAAATTGTCGGAGATCTCCGCTTCGCGCTCGTGATGTGGGTTGTGATGCGAATTTTTGCGCTGTGGGTGAACATGATTCAAAACTATTGGACCCACACGCGAACCTTTGGCTACCGGCGCTACGAAGATGAAGAAGACAACGCGATGAATATCGGCGAGTGGCTGCCGGTGACGGCGACCTTCAGCGCGTGCCTGCAGAATAATCATCATCACTATCCGGGGATGTTGCGGCTGAGCCACGACGAGTCGGAATACGATTTCGGGTTTTTGACGGTGCGGGCGATGAAAAGGCTTGGCTTGGTAAGGCGACGCCGAACGGCGCGCAAGTCCCGAGGGACGTTCCGCTGGCGGCGCTGAATTTTTAAGCGATTTCTTCTTTTTGAGTCGACGGCTTCTTTTTGTAGAAGGCTTGAACCGTTTGGCCGAGAAACGTCGGCGAAAGCTCCTCGCCTGCCAAACCGTAGGATTCCGGCCACTTCTCAGGGAAATAGTAGGTTCCGAAGATTTTGTCGATCCACGGAAAGTGGATCGCGAAATTCTTGTCGATGCCTTCCGGTTGCGAAGTGTGGTGCCAATGATGGTAGCGCGGCATCACCAGGAATTTTTCGAGCCACTTCGCGTTGGGGCCGAAGTTGCAGTGCGTCCACGTCGCGTGAATCGTCACGAAAATCAAGTACGCGAAGATGATCGTCTGCGAAAAGCCGAACATGAGCGGAAGCAGGACGAACGCGCGCACCAGCGTGTCATCGACAAAATGCGAGCGTGAGCCGGCGATCCAGTCGAGCGCTTTCGAGGAATGATGGATCGCGTGGAAGCGCCAGAGAAACGGAATTTTGTGGAATGCCAGATGAACAAAATATTCGGCGAGGTCGGCGACAACAATCGCCAGGAAAAATTGCACGAGCCACGGCATGCGGGCGATGAATTGCTGAAGCGCTGGAATACCTAAATATTTCGTGGCTTGCGTCGCGGGCAGCAGGACCAGGAACGACAAAATCTGCAGCGGGAAATGCGTGGACATGAAATAGACGATGTCCAGCGTCCACTGATTTCGGAATGTGCCTTGCTCCGGATATTGCGGCCAGAGCCTTTCGAGCGGCACGTAAATGACCGCCATCAGAAGCAGGTCGAGCAAAAACCAATCGAGGCCGACAGAGGGGCCGGTGTGCAGAGCTTCATTGATCTGCACGCTCGAGCCACCCAAAGCGGTTGCGGCGATCGCGAACAACATGCCGGTGAACGCCAGAATCTTTTTCTTGCGCAGAAGGCAAGACAGCACGCCGAAGACAACTCCGGCCACGATGAGGCCCTGAATCACGATGCGCATCGTCTGCATCGGGTAGTGCACGCGTAATTCGGGCGAAGTCAGATACTGTGGAAAGAGCAGGCAGAGAACCGCGCCGAACGCAAGAAATCCGCAGAAGACGGAGAGCACGCCGCTCCACCAGCCGGTTCCGAAGCCGGTTGATTCAGCGTCGGCAAAGAAGCTGTGAATTTTCTGTTCTAGCGCAACGTAGCTCAATGCTGTCCCTCAGACGAAACGATTGACCATTCCAATCGAGATCTTGGGCCGATTTCCCCAGCGCGGGGAGCGATGGGATAGAACGATTATAAGGATGGCGGGAAACGCCGAACAAGGCTGCAGTTGTTGGCGGTCGCGTGCGAGGAACCGGCCCAGCGACTCACGCGGTCAACCTGTACGATTGGGCAAATCGCCGTGGCGCAATTTTCGATAGTTCGAGAGCGGAAGGAGTCTCACCCCGTCATTTATTTCGACGCGGCTTGAACTTTCGTGCCGTAGTCGAGGCTCGCGTACCAGTTGCCGCGTCCATGCGGTGTGAGATCGAGCGCGTGCCAAATCGGCGAGAGCAGATCGATGCCGCGCTCTCGGATCTCGGGAGACATCCACGGATGCGATGTGTAGAAATGGCGCACGGCGCCATTGGCATCACGCGTGAAGACGGACAGCGTCGAGTCCTGCCCGCCGTCGGGATTTTCGCTGCCGAAATCGAACTTGAACGTATTCTTTGCGGCGCTGAGCAGGCGCAGCTTGTCCCAGCCGCGCTCGCGAGCGAATGCGCGCAGCGTCGGGACGTCGGCGGCCGCGACGACGGCGAAATCGAATTTCTGTGCGAGGTGATGCGCGATGCCGTTTCCGCCATCGAGCCAGGCGGTGCACATCGGGCAAGCCTTGCTGTTCTTTTTGCCGAACATGAAGTGATAGATCACGAGCGAGCGACCCGGCTTCGTGAAGAGTTCGCTGAGACGGACTTTAGTGATCGGCGAATCGCCCGCATTGAGTTCGCGCGGACCTTCTTCAAATTCGTAATCCTGAACCTGAACGCCTTCGGGAAGATGGCGGCGCATTTCGGCTACGCGCTCGCGCTGCTTCATCAGTTCGATTTCGGCGAGCCGCAATTCTTCGCGTTTCGCCAAGTATTCCGGCGATTCATTGCTCAAATTCGTCAACCGAAACGCTCCGCCAACCGTCTTGTTCACAATGTTGTCAGCCATGATCCCTGTCCTCCGTCCGCAAATTTCTCTCTGGTTCGATCGAGGCCGCAATCGGTGCTTCACCTGACGCTCAGGAACCCTCGCACTATGACTTAGACGCCCCTGCGATGGTC
The DNA here is from genome assembly GCA_963785605.1 of uncultured Acidobacteriota bacterium. Taxonomy (GTDB): domain Bacteria; phylum Acidobacteriota; class Terriglobia; order Acidiferrales; family UBA7541; genus Acidiferrum. The sequence goes on from CAWAWE010000008.1 coordinate 54,922, forward strand.
GCCGTGAGCTAAAGTGTTTGACGATCACGTCTGCGGGAGTTCATCGCGCATTTCAGGTATACACTCTCGAACTGCCATGCACATGACAATCGGCGCAGCGATAAGACTCGCCACATTCCTCTTCACTTTCTTCTTATTAGCCCCCTTCATTGCGGCGCTGATTGGGTACGCGGCGTGGAAAGGGAAACCAAAGAGCTTCGACCGCGAGATGTATTGGACCGTGTTTGTCGTCGCGATGGTCGCCGCCGGGTTCATCTTCGTTTACATACAACGCCATCTCCACACGTTGCCAAATGTGGCGTCGTTTATCGGTGTGATTCTGTGCGGGCTTTTGTTTGGTGTTTCGGGAGGATTCGGGGTCGGCGTATTCACTCGCCCTAAACACACCCTGCCTCCGTTTGACACTCGAGCGTAAGGCGGCAATACTGACGAGCGATGATTGGGCAACTGCGCGGGCGGCTTGCGGACAAGCGGCCGAATCAAGTGCTGGTTGATGTTGGCGGCGTTGGGTATGTCGTGTTGGTGCCGCTCTCCACTTACGCCACGCTGGGCGATTTGCACACGGAAGTGACGCTGCTGATTCATACGCATGTGCGCGAAGATGCGTTGATGCTCTATGGATTTCTTTCTTCGCGCGAAAAGCATTTTTTTGAGATGTTGCTTTCGGCTTCCGGCGTTGGGCCATCGCTTGCTCTGAAAATCCTGTCGGGCATGAGCGTGGAAGAGCTTGTACCTGCGATTCGCAATAGCGATCTGGCGCGGCTGACGAAGATTCCCGGCGTTGGGCGCAAGACTGCAGAACGGATGGTCGTCGAGTTGAGGGACAGGCTCGACGCGGTTACCGTCGAAGTCGAGCGGCCTGCTGCATCGAGTCCAGCCGGCATCGAAGCGGATGTGGCATCCGCGCTCGTGAATCTGGGCTACGATCCGCGCGCGGCGGAAGCCGCTGTCGCCGAGGCGAAGCGGGAAGCCGGCGCTGGCGCCAATTTTGAGAAGATGTTGCGAGCTGCGCTACAAAATTTGAGCGCGCCGAAAGGTCGCGCCGCTCGACCTTAGGCGACCTTGAGATCGCTGAACTACGATGGCTGACGCAAGCACAAAGAAAATGTTAGAACGCCGTGAGCCGCCGCGCATCGTTTCGGGCGCGATCTACGATGAAGACGCGCGCATCGAAGCGAGCGTCCGTCCGACGCGGCTGAGCGAATACATTGGCCAGAAGCGCGTCAAAGAAAATATTCAGATCGCCATCGAAGCCGCGCGGAGCCGCGGGGAAGCGCTCGATCACGTTCTGCTCTACGGGCCGCCGGGGCTGGGCAAAACAACGCTGGCGCAGATTATTGCGAACGAGTTGAACGTGCCGATCAAGACGAGCGCGGGGCCGTTGCTGGATCGCAAAGGGGACCTCACCGCGATTTTGACTTCGCTCGAAGGCAAAGAAGTTTTTTTTCTCGATGAGATTCACCGTCTGCAGCCCGCGGTGGAAGAGGTTTTGTATCCGGCGATGGAAGATTTTCGCGTCGACGTGATCATCGGCCAAGGGCCGGGGGCGCGGGTTCATCCGCTTACGCTGGGACATTTCACGCTGATCGGCGCCACGACGCGTGCCGGGCTTATCACCGCGCCGCTGCGCTCGCGGTTCGGAATCGTGCACCGGCTGGAGTTTTATGAGCCGGAAGATTTGTTGGTGATTCTGAATCGGTCGGCCAAAATTTTGAACATCGAGATGGACGAGGGCGGTGCTGAGGAAATTGCGCGCCGCTGCCGTGGGACACCGCGCGTCGCGAATCGTTTGTTACGTCGCGCGCGCGATTTTGCGGAAGTGCGCGCGGCCGGACGCATCACGCGCGCCGTTGCGCAGGAAGCGCTGCAGATGCTCGGCATCGACTCGAGCGGACTCGACGAAGTCGATCGCAATCTGATGCTGGCACTGCTCGATAAATATGGCGGCGGGCCGGTGGGACTCGGCACCCTTGCCGCTGCGCTCAGCGAAGAGGAAGACGCGATCGAGGAAATGTACGAGCCGTATTTGATGCAGATCGGCATGATCGATCGCACGCCGCGCGGGCGTATGGCGACGCCGCGCGCGTACGAATATTTTGGGCGCCAGCTGCCGCGACGGCAGCCGAGATTGTTCTGACCCATTTAAATTCGACCGTAAACGCGCTCTTTTTTGGATTCGGCGCGCGGCGTTCTATGTGCGGAATCTCTTCGGATTCGACAGCTTGAACCCTTGAACCTAAATGCGTTTGATCGCGTGCCATACGACGAGCACGAGGACGGCACCGATCACGGCGACCAGCAGGCTGTACAAATTCAATCCCGAAACGCCGGAATGGCCAAACGTGTTGAACAGCCAACCGCCGACCACCGCGCCGACGATACCCAGGACGATGTCGAGCAAGAGGCCTTCGCCGCTCTTGTTGACGATTTTGCTTCCGATAAATCCAGCCAAAAGTCCGAGGACGATCCAGGCAAGGATAGACATGAGTTCAATTCTCCTTACGCAACCGCGCTAGCAGCTGGGCGGCAACGCGATGAAACGCTCTTAATGCGAGAGGGCGGACTATCGCCCACCCGGTTGCAGATGCATATACACTACTCGCTGTAGTTTGCGCCAGCGGCGAACCCCTGATCAGGCCCGACGGCGCGACTTTGCTTCCATTGCGGCGCGCAACAGTTGATTGATCCGCGTCTGATACCCGCGCCCTTGTCTTTTGAGCCAAGCCAGTACATCAGCGTCCACGCGAATCGTCACCGGAGTTTTGATGGGTCGGTAGAACTTTCCGACGACGGCGTTTCGCCAGTCCAAAACTTCTGGTATGTCTGTGAGATCGATTTCGTTGTCGGGCATACGTTTCAACGCGGCTAATTCTCGCGCCTGTTTCTTAGAAGCTTTCTTCATAGAGCTGCCTTTCCCGCTGCGTAGCTTTTCTGGCGGAGAAGATCCGGATTCGTTCGTCGCCTGCCGTGCCGCGATACGTGTACGCGACGAGCACGAGTAGAATGCCGCCGGCCAAACCGATCGTGTGCCAGCGTTCTTCGCCAGCCTCGATTCGATCCACGAGGTTGAGTGCATGTGGGTCGGCGAAGACAAGAGTCGCCGTCTCAAAGCTGACGCGGTGCTTCAGCTGATTCCGTCGATCTTTGTCGGCGTTCCACTCAAATTGCATAATCGTACGTGCAGTACTGTATGTACAGTATCATACTTACTTGATCCAAGCGAGTCGAGGTGTGCGCTGCTATAGTCGTTGCCATGGGAAAAGTGTTTCTCTCACTGGGGTCCAATATTGGCGATCGGGCTGCGAACTTGAATGCGGCGATTGCGGCGTTGGGTGGCGCGGGCTTTCGCGTGCGCGCGGTGTCTTCGTTTTATGAGACGGAGCCGGTTGATTATTTGAAGCAGGATTGGTTTTTGAATTGTGTTGTCGAAGGGGAAACCGATCTGGCGGCCGGGACGCTGTTGGCTCGGCTGCGTGAGATCGAGATGCGGATCGGCAGCAAGAAAGTGATTGCGAAGGGGCCGCGGATTCTCGATATCGACATTTTGTTGTATGGCGAAGAGACGATCGCGACTCCGGAGTTGCAGGTGCCTCATCCCCGGATGACGCAGCGTCGTTTCGTCCTCGTGCCGCTGGCCGAGATTGCGCCGGAGGTGAGTCATCCTTCGTGGCACGCGACTGCAAGAGAATTGCTCGCGGCTACGACCGATCGCAGCGAAGTTCGCCGCTCCGAGTCCAAACAATAATCTGGAGAAGAGAACCGCGCGATGGACAGGGTGCGCTACCTCGTTCAGCAATCTCGCGTGGACGCATTTTTCTTGAATCGCGAAGTGTGCGCGCGCTGGAATCGATGTGCGTACTTCAGTTTGCGGGTGGCGTCAGTTCGATCAATCTGCGGCGCAGATAATTTTGCTCGATTGGATTTTTTGTCAGTTCCAGTGCGCGTGAATACGCTTTGATCGCTTCGGGTGTGCGACCGAGGCGACGTAGCAAATCGGCGCGGGCGGCGTGGAACAGGTGATAGTCGTCGAGCACGCCGTCGGCGCCGATTTCATCGACGCGGCGTAAGCCCTTCTCGATTCCTTCCGACATCGCGACTGCGACCGCGTGATTCAATGCGATCACGGGCGAGCGCGACAACGAGTAAAGCTCGACGTAGAGCGCATTAATCTGGCGCCAATCGGTGTGTTCGTAGGTATCCGCTTGAGCGTGCAACGCCGCGATCGCCGCCTGCAATTGGTACGGGCCGATGTGTCGCGAGCCGCAACGCCGTGTCGACTAAATCGAGGCCTTCGCGGATTTCGTTGCGGTCCCACAGCGAGCGATTTTGCTCTTCAAGCAAGATCAAATCGCCGGCGGAATCGGTTCGCGCGTTGCGACGCGAATCGTGCAGCAACATCAGCGCCAGCAAGCCAAGATTCTCGGCGTCACGTGGAAGCAACGAGCAGAGCAAACGCGCGAGGCGGATGGCTTCCGCGCAAAGTTCCTTGCGAATCAGCGTGTCGCCGGCGGTCGCGGAATAGCCCTCGTTGAAAATCAGATAGAGCACGGCTTGCACCGGCTGCAATCGTTCTGGCAGCGTGTGCAGCGGCGGGACTTCGTACGGGAATATGCGCTTGCGCGATTTTCGATTTCGCGCGGACGAGGCGCTGCGCGAGCGTCGCTTCGGGTACGAGAAATGCGCGCGCGATTTCGGGAGTTGTGAGGCCGCCGAGCGTGCGCAGCGTCAGCGCGACTTGCGCTTCGGTGTTAATCGCTGGATGGCAGCACGTAAAGATGAGGCGCAGGCGATCGTCGGGGTAGTTCATCGATGATGCGTCGAAAGCGGCTTCGGCGTCGAGATCTTCGGGATCGTACGAGGTCGGCGTTTCATAGCGCAGCGGATCTTCTTTTTCGCGGCGCGTCCGACTGCGTCGCAGTGCGTCGATCAAGCGGCGGTGAGCCGCCGTTGTGATCCACGCCGCAGGATTATCGGGCACGCCTGATTCCGGCCAACGCGCGATCGCCGATGTGAACGCTTCTTGCAGCGCCTCTTCGGCGAGATCGAACGAGCCTGAAATCCGGATCAGGGTCGCGATGATGCGGCCCGACTGTTGCCGGAATACCGCTTCCGCGACGGACTTCGCGTCGGTCATTGCGCGATGTTACGCGGCCCGCGCGGGCGAACCCGCGCTGAAATAGGCAGCGGCGAGAAATGCCGCGATCAGGATTTCTGTGACCGCAGGGGCGATGAAAAAATACTTCCAGGCGATCACCGTCGTGATGAGGAAGTTGATGCAGAAAAGCATGATGATCGGGCGAATCGGTGCCGCGTTTGTTTTTGCGATCGTGGCGAGCTGCCAGAAGAGAATTCCTTCCACCAGCAGCGCAAGTCCCAGCAACCAGCCGTAGGCATAGAAGAAATCCCAGTAGGTGCGCATCGAGCCCATGACGTTGAAGGCTTGTGATTTCATCGCATCGATCACGGCGATTTCGGGCGCGCCGTGGTTGGCTTGCTGAGCACGCCGCCGATCGTGTGCAGAAGGGCGTGAACGATCGCCAGGACCGATGCGATGCGCAGGTATAGAGGCGTCCTCATTGGGATGATCTCCTTCGATTGGTGTCGAGCGCCGCAGGTTCAGCCGGCGGCGGAAGTTGCCGGGATGCGGTGCGGTTTCAGCATCGATTCGGGGACGTTCGGAAATTCGACGAGCTCGCGAATTTCGATGGAGCCGAGCGCACCGCCGCAGGAAGTCGGGATTCGCGCCGCCCACTGGATGGCTTCCTCGATGTTTTCGCAATCGAGCACATAGTAGCCGGCGAGTTGTTCCTTCGTTTCGGCAAATGGGCCGTCGGTCGCCAGGATTTTACCGGCGTCGATGCGGACGGTAGTCGCGGTGGGCGTGCGGCCCAGGCCGTTCACGGCGACGAGCATGCCTCGCTCGCGCGATTCGTTCATGACGGCGTTGTGGCGATCGCGGATCTGCTGGGCTTCTTCGGGCGACATTTTGTCGCGGTCGCTTTCCTTGGTGTAGATCAGCATCATGTAGCGCATTGCAGCAGCCTCCATGGGTAACGATCGAGGCGGGAATCCCCGCGTTGGTACGACGCCCGAGTTTTCGGAAATCGACAGGTTCCCTGAAATTTGTTGATCGCGGCACCCGACGCCTTCGTCCGTGGCGAGTTCCGCGCCGTGCCGGGGCCAAACCCGCGACCTGGGAAACGATCGCGGCTACAGGGTGCCCTCGGCCGCCACACAGTAGCACAAGCATTCCAGCCTGTGGCCAACCGCGCTAACCAAGGCCAGCCGGAATGCCCGATCCGATCTCGTTCGGCTCTATGTCGCAAGAATTTCGGCGGCGGGCGTTCTAAGCCTCAGCGCGAATGTTTGCGCTTGGAGGCGTTCATGTTCAACCGCGGTTTTCTCTCCTCGATGATTCGCAATTTCGTTGGCCTGACGGCTGCCGGGGGCTTGGCTTTCGGCGCGGCGGTGGCTTCGGCTCCCGCTACGCCGTCTGGGAATTCGCCTGAGCCGGGAGCGGCGGCTGAGAGTGCCTGGCGGCTCTTGCCTGGGATTACGTACGAGAACATCACGTTGTTTCCGGTTGTGGCCTCCGGTGGGGCCGATACTTCGATGTTTCTGACTCTGGATGAAGGACTTGCGAGCGGGGAAGTCGTCGTGAGCGAGCAGGGTTCGGCCGGATTATACCGGTTGGAGCGAGGCGCGCCGCGGCCCGACCTCAGCGGTGGGGCAGCGGTGAATCAGTTGGTACTGATCAACCGGAGTAAGCGGCCGCTTTTGCTCCTGGCGGGCGAACTGGTGAGCGGCGGGAAGCAGGACCGCATCATCGGCAAAGACCGGATTGTGCCGGTCGGTTCGGAGCCGCTGCCGCTGGATGTTTTTTGCGTCGAGCATGGGCGGTGGTCTTCGGGGTCGCGATTTTCGGCGGCGAAGACGATGGTGCATCCGAGCGTGCGCGAGCAGGCGGCGGTGGCCAAGGATCAGAACGACGTCTGGGCTGCGGTGCGCGCTGGCTCCGCGGCTGGACTGGCGATGAATGGCAGGAACGTTGCGGTGCTGGCGGCGCCGACGATTACGGCGGACTCGATCAGCCGGTCGGTTGCGGTGAATGCGCCGACGCAGGCGTATTCCAAGATTTACGAAGACGGGCGAGTCGGAGCGTCGGTGGACGAACTTGTTTCGCAACTGGAGCGGCGGTTTGAGAAAGAGGTCGCCGGACTCAAGGGAGAGCGGGTTGTCGGCGTCATTGTCGCTTACGGAGACGAGGTGGCGTGGAGCGACATTTTTGCGTCGCCGGAATTGTTTAACCACTACTGGATGAAGCTGTTACGCAGCTACTCGGTGGAGGCGCTGGCGCGGCCGAAGGTGCGCGAGGTGGCGGCTGAGGGTGATGCGCGCGCGTTTTTGCGGCGGCTCAGCGGGAAGCAGATTGAAGAGAGCGAGCCGAACGCTTACCGGTGGCGGGAGATCACCGAAGGGCGGCTAGCGTTGATCGAGCTGGATGCGCTGACGCCAAAGCCGTTCACGATCCACCGGCTGCTGGTGTTGCGGACGTCGTGAGGTCTGTGGGGGCACCCCCCCCGGTGTTTTTGCGCAAGAATGTGATTCTACGGCACTTAGACCCGCGTTTGTTGCAAGAATGTGATTCTATGGGAGTTACATCGGTAAAGCGTTGCGATGTTCTCCGGACTTAAGGGAATCGGACTGAGGTGCAAGATTGGCTGAGAGCGCAGAGACCTGGACGGAATACTGAATGCCGAGATGATAGCATTCGAGTTAACACTTGTCAATTGGTACTTTTTACATGGTGTCTGTTCGAACTGACAGTTGGTTCGAGATGTCCGCGGTTGGAGGAAGACGGACGCTGTCTGACGAATCGCGATGACTGCTGAGAATTCGGCGGGCGGAGCGCAAAAACGCCGGCAAGATGCCGGCGCTACCGGTAGCGAATGTTGGAAATCAGCGGTTGCCGGAGCTGCCGAGGTTGGTGCGGACGCGGTTGCGGCGGGATTTGGAGGCGTCGGATTCCTGTTTTTCGTATTCGGCGAGTTCTTCGTCGGAGTAGGAGAAGGAATCGCGTGCGGCGAACATGGAGTTGCTGCGGCCGGCCTGTTTTTTCTTTTTCTGGATTTGGCCGAATTCGTGGCGGACCTGGCGGAGAGGGGCTTCGATGGCCTTCACTTCGACGAGCAGGTCGCTGACTTTTTCGAGGAAATCGTGCAAGTGGAAGGGGCGGACGACATAGGGAAGTTTGGCGGCCTCGAGGGGAGCGGCGTACTGGCCGCCCGAAAGTTCGGGAAGGATGTAAAGGACGCGCAGGCGGGCGCCGTCTTCGGTGGAAACGCTCGAAAGTTCGCGCAGGGTCATGAAGAGGGGGCTGTCGGGTGAGATCAGCGCGGCGTTGGCGACGACCAGCGACCATTCGCCGCTTTTTAGTTCGGCGAGGAGCAATTGGGTATCGGGAACGATTCGAACGCGCCAGCCTTCGGAGTCCAAAATCTGGCGCAGGGCGCCTTGGCCGGAAAGATCGTTGTCGAGAACGAGGATGCCGACCTGCTTCGTCACCGGGACGGGAGTGGGAGAGCTGGACATACCTCTATTTTAGCGCTGGGGGGAGATGGTATGCGGACGGCGCGGGGGTAGGCCGCGAAGTGGTGAATTGGCCTTTAGGACAGGGGGGAATGATGCGAAGGCGCGCGGATAGGCGCAAAGATAGAAGGGCGGAATTGGCGAGAACGGATGCGCTTGTAGTTCGGCGACGGCTGAGATCCTTCGCTTCGCTCAGGATGACAGCGTTTTTTTTTGCGTTTGGGTAGCGCACGTACTGGGTGATCTTGCAGCGGCGAAAGGCTGTGGCCTCGGATCAAGAGCGCGCTAGAACCACGCTAGAGCCACGCTAGAGCCACGCCTTAGATAAGCTGATTCCGACGAACGCTTATTTGCCGACGACGAGGTCGGAGCCTTCCTGGTAGCGCTTGGATTCGCTGCCGTCCCAGAGCTGGCGGTAAATGAAGTTGGATGTGGCGGAGAGGCGGCGGGTGTAGAAGATTTGGACGCCGTCGCGGGACCATTCACCGTGGCGTGCCCACTCGTCCGAGGGGCTTAGCAACGTGCGGCGCTTGGATTTCACTTCATAGAGGAAGACGGCGGCGGCGAGGCCCATCTGATCGGTGGGTGCGCCGGCAGGAGCTTTTACATAGGGCGCGGCGACGAGCAGCAAATCGGGATTGATCGGATTCACGCGAAACGTGTCGGAGCCGGTGATGTCGAACTCGTCGCCGTAGATTTCTTTCAGCGGAATGGTTTGCGTGGTGCGGCCGTCGTCGGTGATCCAGTAGGCGTTCTGCATGTCGCTGGCGAGCAGGGTGTGCGCGTCGACCCAGCCGTGCAGGGACGTGAGGCTGCCGGTGAAGACGGCGGTGCCTTGCTGCGGGGCGGCGGCGCTGAAAATGTAGAGCTGCCACTTCTGATCCTGAAAATTGAGATACGCAACGCGAGCGTCGTCGGGCGACCAGAAGGCTTCGCGCACGCCGCCGTGGACGAGATCCTGCGAGCGGCCTGTCGTCGTGTCGTAGAGAACGATGGTGCGATCGGGACCGGTTTTATTGTCGGGGCGCGTGTAGAGGAGTTTTTTGCCGTCGTGAGAGAGTGAAGGTTCGGCGCCGTCTTGGGCTGCGACTTTGCGGATTTTGCCGAGGCCGACGGCGACTTTTGTTCCGGCAATGTAGGCGATCGCGGTTGGCGACTGGAATTTGATGACGTCGGCGGGGAGGACAGCCGGAATCTTGTCAGCGTCGTCGGGATCGGGCTGATTGTTGATCTTCGGGAAAAGTTCGGCGGCGATGCGGGCGCAGCCGTTGAGCGTGCCGATTTGCCCGTGCTGGGCGATGGCGCGGAAAGTGTATTTCGCTGCGGGCTCATTGGCTGGCGAGCAGTTTTCGCGTGTGAGATGCACGCTGACGTCGGCGCCGGTGGCGGAATCTTTCGCGCGATAGGTCCAGGAGTCGTTCGTGCCGTCGCGTTGGACGTCGATGGGTTCGAGCGTGACGGGCGGATAGTTCGGGCGATCCATGCGCTCGGGGCCTTTGATGCCGATGCGGATGCTCCAGCCGGTTTGGGTGCCTTCGGGCGCGCCGAATGCGAGCAGGAGAATGGGGTAGTGCGTGGAGACCGGAGAGTTGGGAGCGGCTGCGGGAGTTGGTGCGTTGGCGGGAGTGGTTGCGGGTTTCCTGGATTGCGACTGAGTGGTGGCTGGCGTCGATTTCGTTTGCGCTTCAATCCGATCGGCGCCATTGTGCGCGGCGGTTGCCACAAGCGCCAAAACCAAAATCGCAAACCGCTTCGAGATGATTCCAGACCGTTCGGAAAACTTCCTCCGCGGCGCGATGCTTTCTCACGATGAGTTCGATGCAATTGTCGCATGGCGCGACACGACTCCGCGAGATTTCGGACGAGCATTGCGCGCATCGGTGAGGACCGCCGTGCGGCAGAAAATCAGGCCAGGCCGTTGAGGATTCACAGGCGTCAAGCGGGATCGTGAGGCGTTTCTACTTCGTCGTTAGCGGTTTATGCTGCGGTGCTTCGCGGCGATTGCTTCGAGGGGTTTGCCGTAATCGCGTTTCACATAGCCCTGCTTCGAAGTCAGTTGGCCGATTTCGCGATAGATTTCAGGGTCGCGTGGTTGCCAAGTGCCGAGGCCATCGACGTAGCGATTGAACATGCAGAATGCGGCGGCGATCAGGACGGTGTCGTGAATCTCTTTGTCGGTGGCGCCTTCGCGGCGCGCGCGATCGACATCGGAAGCCGTGACGTTCTTGCCGCCCTGCTGCACTTTGCCCGCGATGTTCAACAGCGCTTTCATTTTTGGTGTGAGGCCGGTGCCCTCGAAGTCGCGCTTCATGTCGGCGATGAATTCGTAGTCGGCGTCTTTGCCGCCAAGATGCTGCGCGGCGGTTGAGCCGTGGCAACTCTGGCAGTAGAAGCAATCGTTTTGCGACGAGACGTAGGTCGCGATCATTTCGCGCTCGGCGGGCGTCAGTGAGTTCGGGCCGGTGAGCAAAACTTGCGCCAGCTCGCTTAACGGTTTTGTCGTTTCGGGGCTGAACACCATTGGGCCGCGAATGCCGGGAAGTCCTTCGGTCAATGAGATGTGTGCCATCGGAATCCTCTCTTTCGCACGGCGTCGAGCATGCGCTCGGGTTTCCGCTCAAGCCTGCGCGGCTTTTTGTTCTTCCTGAAAACGATCGCGCACGTAGCCTTCGCGGGCGAGCTGCTCGCCCATGTCGTGGTAAGCCTCGCGGCCGAGCGGTTGAAATGTCGCGAGGCCATCGACGTAGCGGTTGTACATGCAGAACGCAGCGGCGATCAGCACGGTGTCGTGAATCTCTTTGTCGGTCGCGCCTTGCTGCTTTGCGCGGGCGATGTCGTCGCTCGTCACGAGCTTGCCGCCTTGCTGCACTTTGCCGGCGATGGCGAGGAGCGACTTTAATTTGTCGGAGACAGCGGCGCCCTCTGGATTGATTTTGATTTGTTCGACCAAGTCATAGTTGCCTTTGAGATGTGCGGCGGCCGCGGCGCTGTGGGAGAGCTGGCAGAAGTCGCATTCGTTTCGATACGAGACGTGGGCTGCGATCATTTCGCGCTCGGCAGAGGTGAGGCTGTTCGGGCCGCGCAGAAGCGTTTCGGCGAGCAGCAGCAACGGCTTTGCGGTATCGGGGCTGTAGGTGAGCGGGCCGACGATGCCGGGAAGGCCTTCGGGAAGTTGGATGTGAGCCATGAGTTCTCCTATGCAAAAACAAGTCGTGCCAACGCGGCTCTACATAGTCCGGCGCACGGAATCAGCGAACTTTGAAGGGGAATTCGGGGCGCGACAATAGCGCAAAACCACTACGCATAGACGGAGTCCGTGACCACGGATTTCCCTGGCCGCGGACCCGCAACGTCGATCATCGGATGCAAAGGATCCTTCGGTGCGTCAGTACGGTACGCGGCCGATTTCGAAGTCGGCGCGGCAGCCGCGATCGACCCAGACGCCGCGGCGATCGTAGCCCCAGGTGCTGTTGTAAACGCAATCGGAATCGCTGCGCTGGCGCACCAGGCGAACGCCGCCGTGTGTCGCGACCGGGCAAACATTGCGCCGGCCGTCGTTCGAAGAGCAAGTAATGATCTGCGTGCCAGGGCCGGGTGCGGGAGTCCATCCGCCGCCACCGTTACCGCCGCCGCCGATCTGGAAGTCGGCGCGGCAACCGCGATCGACCCAGACGCCGCGGCGATCGTAGCCCCACGTGCGGCCAAAGTCGCACGGCGAACCGCTGCGCTGGCGAACGAGTTGCACGCCGCCGCGCGTGTCGGTCGGGCAGACATTGCGGCCGCCGTTGTCGGACGCGCAATAAACGTTGTAGCCGTTATCCCAGCCGCCCCAGTTCGGGCGCGTGATCTGGAAGTCGGCGCGGCAGCCGCGATCGACCCAGATGCCGCGTCCGTTGATGAAGCCCCAGGTGCGGTTGAAGATGCAGGGCGAGTCGCTGCGCTGACGCACGAGCTGCACGCCGCCGCGCACGTCGGCTGCGCAGTAATTGCGGCGCATATTGTCGGAAGCGCAGGAGATGATTTGGCCGCCTTGCGGATCGGGCGCTGCGTTGGGCGCTGCGTTTTCGGAAGCGGAAGCGGACGGGGCCGGATTCGCGCTGGCGCTCGAGTGCGTGCTGAAGGCCATCATGAAAACGAGAACGACGATCGCGAGCGGAGCTAACGCAATTGCGGAAAATCGATTTGCGGGAAGTTTCATAGCTAGCCTCACCTCAGTTGACCTGGAACTGACCTCTACCTGGAACGACCTGATCTGAAAAAAAACGTGGCAGGAGCATACCAGAAGAAAAGGGAAGCGGCGTTGGGCGGTAAAACGGCGATGCGAAGAAAAAGCGAAAATAATCGTTGACATGGCGAACAAAAGGCGAAATACTTGGTCGCTGTCTGAGGTGGGCTATGTCTTCCTTTCTCTCCAACCCGACTCCAGCTTTTACGAGCAGGCGTCGCCTCGCTTCGCAACCCCAGCTGTTCCCCGTTGACCCCCAACCTTTAGAACCGAACATGCATGGCCCAAAACAAGTGGCTGATCGTAGCCCTGCCCCGGTCGCGATCAGTCCCGGTGAATCTGCGTCTCAAGTAAATGTTCACGCTGGAGCGGCGGGTTGCCCCCCGCCGTGCTCCGGCGCCGCTCCGGCTGAATCTGAGTCGGCGGCGGTGGCTCGCTGCGGTAACGGTGGCAGTGCTCACCGCCGCAGCGTCCAGGTTCGAGACGCGGAGGCGCCGCTGGTCGGCATTGCCCGCCTCGCAGCATCTTCTCCGTCCGCGGAAAGCGCGCGGAAATCGGAGCAGCGCCCGGAGTATTTCTTTTTGCCGGTGCGCTCGATTTTGAATAAATGCGATTCGAATCGCGTGCCGTTTGAGTGGACGATTAATCCCTATAGAGGATGCGAGTTTGCGTGCAAATACTGCTACGCGCGGTACACGCACGAATATATGGAGCTCGATGGCAGCGATTTCGAGCGGAAGATTTTCGTGAAGCAGGATGCGGCGGCGCTGCTGGCGCGGGATGTCGAGCGGAAATATTCGTATCAGCGCGCGGGAGCCGATGACGGTCGGCCGGAGCATATTGCGATCGGGACGGCGACCGATCCGTATCAGCCGGCGGAGAAGGAATATAAGGTGACGCGGGCGTGCCTGGAGGAATTGGCGAAGCGCGAAGGGCTGAGCGTGTCGGTGATTACGAAGTCGAACCAGATTGTGCGCGATATCGATGTGTTGCAGCGGATAGCGGCGCGGTCGGAGTTGTCGCTGAACATTACGGTGACGACGTTGCGGACGCGGCTGGCGCGATTGCTGGAGCCGAGGGCGCCGCGGCCGGATTTGCGGATCGATGCGATTCGGCAGTTGCGGGCGGCTGGGCTGCGCGTTGGAGTGTCGGCGTCTCCGCTGATTCCGGGGCTTACCGATCGCGAAGGTGATCTGGAGGCGGTTGCGGCGGCGGTGAAAGAGGCCGGCGCGGAGTGGTTTTTCTCGGGCGTGCTGTTTCTGATGCCGTCGTCGGCAAAGCAGTTTCTACCGTTCATTCGCGAGAAATTTCCAAAGCTGGCGCGCCAATATGAGCAGTGGTATTCGAGGAATGTGTATCCGCCTGAAGACTACCGGCGGAAGATTGCCGAGCGCGTGGCGAAGATCCGCGTGAAGCACGGATTTCACATGCGGCCGTTCGAAGAGTTGCAGCGGCGAGTGCAGAGTCCGCAGTTGAGTTTGGCCTGGAACACGGCGGCATAGCCGGTAGCGCCGGCATCCTGCCGGCGCTTTTTTTCTTCAGGGCAGGCGGGTGAGGTCGGCGATCCGTGTAGCCTACGGCATGATAATGCGGGATTCTTCCCGCTTCAGCTCTTGCGTCTCTGGAAATTGCCCGCGCAAGAATTCGATGTAACGCCGCGACCGTAGACGCCCGTTGGTTCGTAGCAAGCCCATCCGATACAGAAAAACCAAAATGTAGAAGATGTCGGCATCTTTGAGCGCGCCGGTCGTACCATGCTGTACTTGCGCTTGTTTGACTTCAGCGACGAATGCGGTCAGTGCCGCGTAGAGTTCGCGCCGCAACACGCCGTCTGGCGGCTTCTCGTAGTAGATGCCGGTCATCAGCGTCTTGTAGGTATCGGCGAAGGCTTCGAGCACCGCGAGGACGTCGATGTCGGTCGCGTCGTGATGCGAGACGCAGAATTTCGCGAGCGTGAAGGCGAACGCGGCCATGATTTGCTGATGGACGTGAACGGTGTCGCGCCGTATTTCGACGTCGAGCAACGGCGTGTCCGCAGGCAACGCCCGCGGGTGCTCATCTTCGTAGCGATGAGCCGCGATCAAATATGTGCAATCGACAGGGCAGTCGATGATGATTTCGCGCTCTTTGCCACAGCAGACGGCGCAGATTTTCTCGCCTTTGGCGGGACAAAATCTTTCCGCTTTCCGTTTTTCGCAGATTGGGCAGGACACGGTCAGCAGAATACGCTGTGTGGCGACAAAATCAAAAGCGAGCGGGCTATCCGAATCAAGGACCGACCAAAACGTCTGAAGGTCGCGCGACCTGTTTCGTGCGCACATGCTCCGGCCGGAAACCCATGCCGATGATGCGAGCAGGGAATTGCCGCAGCCACGGATGCCGATCAAGCAGCTGCAACGGTAGCGGCAGTGGCTTAAAGCTGATTTTCCCGTCAAGCGTTGGCTCGACTACACGCTTGTGCGCCTGCACTTGCAGCGCTTGCGTCCATTTCGTCGGAGGCATTCGCCGCATTTGCACCACTTCGAGCGTTCCATCGACCAGCGAGTTTTCGCGCAGACGATCGCCGCAAATATTCGCGGTCGCCACCGCATCTTGAATCGCCAAATTGATTCCAATACCGCCTACCGGCGACATCGCATGCGCCGAATCGCCGATGCAAAGCAGACCGGGGCGCCACCATTTGCGCAATCGATCGACGCGCACCGAAAGCAGGCTCACGTCGTTCCAGTCGCGCAGCGCTTCGGTGCGATCGCGCAGGAATGGAGCGACGTCGGCGATATCTTCTCGAAATTTCTGAATACCGCGCTGCTTGATTTGGTCGAATGCGTCTTTCTTGATGACCATCGCGCATTGCCAATATTCATCGCGATTGATGGTCACGAGCATTTTGCCGGGCTTGAGATGCCCGAGCATGTATTCGGGATCGTTCGGATTTTTCGGCAGGCGCATCCAGATGACGTCGATCGGCGCGCCGAGATCGTCGATTTCGAATCCGGCGCGCTGGCGAACGATCGAATGGCGTCCGTCGGCGCCGATCGTCAGTGCTGCGCGGACTTCGAAAGGACCGTTCGGCCCAGTCCCCGTTACGCCGGCGACGCGGCCATTTTCGTAGGCCAGATCGGTGGCTTGATATCGCATCAACATGCGAAACGTCGAGAACTTTCTTCCCTCTTCGGTCAGGAAATTCAAGAAATCCCACTGCGGCATCAGCGCGACGAATTTGCAGTGAGTCGGCAGGCGAGAAAAGTCGGCCATCGTGGCCTTTGTTCCGTCGAAGTTGCCGCCGATTTGCGGATACTGCTGATGCTTTCGCGCAAGGAACCCGTCGAGCAGGCCGAGTTCCGACAGCACTTCCAGCGTGGAAGGGTGAACCGTATCGCCGCGAAAATCGCGAAGGAAGTCGGCGTGTTTTTCCAGCACGACGACATCGACGCCGGCGCGTGCCAGCAGATAGCCGCACATCACGCCGGCAGGGCCACCGCCGACGATACAAACGCGGGCGCTGATCCGTTCGGTGGCTTGCGGTGTTTGCTCCATGATCTGCACGGCTCGACTCTACTTTGAATCTAGGCGGAAATCACTTTGTTCTGGAAACGGCGCGCAGCGATGATCAGAAGAAGCGTACCGATCGCAAAAAGGGCGAGGCCATCGGTCCAGAGATGTTTGATCGTTGCCCCGCGCAAAATGACGCCGCGCGTGATATTGATGAAATACGTCGCGGGAATCAGGTAGCTGATCGGCTGAAAAAGCGCAGGCATCGTTTCGCGGGGGAAAATATAGCCGGAGAAAAACACGCTGGGCAAAATGGGAAGAAACGCGAGCTGCATCGCTTCCGCCTGCGAAGCAGCTTTGGCGGATATCAGGATGCCGAGCGAGAGCGCCGCGAATAGGTAGGGCAGCGCGAGGCCGGCGAGCAGCAAAACGCTGCCATGGATCGGGACGCGAAAAATGAATCGCATGCAGGTCAATATCAGGCAAAGTTCGAAAAAGCCGACGCACAAATAGGGGAGCAGCTTGCCCATCATCAGCCCGAACGGTTTCACGGGCGTAACGAACAGTTGCTCGAGCGTGCCGCGCTCTTTTTCGCGCACGATGGAGAACGCGGTGAGAAACGTCGTAACGTTCAGCAGCATGATCGCGGTCAGGCCGGGCAGGAAAAAGTTGGGCGACCGCGAGTCGGGATTGAAGAGCATCTTCGGCCGCATCTCGACGGCCATCACGTTGCGATCCTGCAACACGCGCTTCAGCGATTCCTGCAAACCTATCGCGTTGCTGACGTTGATCGCTTGGCCGGCTACGGAAGAATCCGACCCGTCGATCAAGACAAGAACTTGTGCGCTCATGCCGTGCAGCAGTTTGTCGGAATAATCGACGGGCACCTTGATGCCCACGCGTGCTTTGCCCGCCACGATGATGTCGTTCATCTCGTGATCGCTCTGCACATAGCGCATGATGTAGAACGTGTCGGTGTTCTTGAGCTGGTCGATGAGTTCGCGGCTTTCGCGGCGGCCGTCCGCGTTATAAACGACGGTCGGAATATGCCGGATGTTGGTGTCGATGCCGAAACCCAGCAGAAACATCTGCATCAGCGGCATCGTCAGCGAGAAAAACAGCGTTCCCGCATCGCGCCGGATGTGCAGAGCTTCTTTGTAAAACACCGCGCCGAAACCGCGAAAAATATCACGCACCAGACACCTCTCCCAGCTTGGCCTGGTGTTGGTAGGTCAGCTCGACGAAGACATCTTCCAGGCTCGCCGCCAGCGGGCGAATTTCGGCAACCGCAATGCCTTGCTTCAGCAGCTTGTCCTGCAACTCGTGCAAATCGGTGTGATCGTCGATCAGCGCGTGAATCGACTGTCCGAAAATTGTCGCGCTGCGAATTCCAGGCATCTGCCGCGTGAATCGAAGCGCTCGCGTGACCTCAGGCGTTGTAATTTCCACGCGTATCGTTCCTTCGGGTTTCACTTCCGGAAGTTCGCGCAGGGAATTCGGCGTCCCGTCGGCGATCATCTTGCCGTAATAAATGTAGGCGACGTGGCTGCACCGCTCGGCTTCGTCCATGTAGTGCGTCGTCACGAAAAAAGTAATGCCTTGCCCGGATAGTTCGAAGAGCAAATCCCACAGCTGTCGCCGTGCGACGGGATCGATGCCGGCGGTCGGCTCGTCGAGAAAGAGCAGCTTCGGCTCGTGCAACATCGCGCAGCCAAGCGCAAGCCGCTGCTTCCACCCTCCCGAGAGTTTTCCCGCGAGCCGATCGAGATACGGACCGAGCCCGTTCAGCTCGATGATTTCGTTCATCCGCCGCTTCAGCCGCTCGGCAGGCAAGCTGTAAATGCGCCCGTAAAACGTGAGGTTTTCGTTGACCGTCAAATCGTCATACAAACTGAATTTCTGCGACATATACCCGATGCGCTCGCGCACTTCTTCCGCGTGCGTTCGAACGTCGAGCCCTTCCACCTGCGCCGATCCGCCAGTCAGCGGCAGCAGCCCAGTCAGCATCTTGATCACCGTCGTCTTGCCGCTGCCGTTCGGCCCGAGAAAACCAAAAATCTCGCCGCGCTTCACTTCGAAGCTGACATCGTTCACCGCCGTGAATTGCCCGAACGTCCGCACGAGGTGCTCTGCGGAAATCGCGACCTCTGTCCCTGGGAATGGATTACCCGGTGCCATAGCTCAGCTCGCCGCTTTCAGTTTTACGTCCGCAGCCATGCCCGCGCGCACTCGATTCGACGGATCGTCGATGCGAACTTTCACGCCGAAAACCTGATGCACCCGCTCTTCACGCGTCTGCACATTGCGCGGCAAAAATTCCGCCTGCTGATTGATCTGCTCCACGACGCCATCAAATACCGTCTTCGCAAACGAATCGACGCGAACTTCAGCCTTCTGCCCGATCGTCACATGCCCGATCTCGGTCTCTGGAATGTAGATGCGAATGTAAATCTGATCGCGCTCGAGCAGCGTCGCCACCGGAGTATTCGGCGCAATCAAATCGCCCGGCCGCACGTCGAGCACTTCCACTGTCGCATCCGACGGCGCCACAACTTCACGTTCGCGATATCGTGCTTCGTCATACGAAAACGAAGCTTTCGCCAGTTCGACATCCTCCCGCCGGTTCCCCCGCAGAAATTTCTCGTACGTCGCTTCCGCCTGCTCATATCGCGCCTGCGCCGAGGCGATCTCCTCCGGCCGATACCCGTGATTCAACATATCGAGCTTCTGCTGCGCATTCGCCTGCGCCGCATCCGCCATACGCCACGTCGCTTCCGCTCCATCGCGCTGCTGCTTCGACACTAAATCCTTCTGCGACAACGCCTCATATCGATCGTAGTCCAGTTTCGCTCGCGCCGCATCCGCCTTCGCGCGTTCCATATCGGCTTGCGCCGCCGAAATATCCTCGCTCCGGTAACCGTTCTTTCGCTGCTCGTACTCCGCTTTCGCCGCTTCGACCGCCGCTTTCGCTTCCGCGATTTCTTCCGGCCGATATCCGCGTGCCGCTTTCTCCGCCGCTGCTTTCGACTGATCCAGCGCCGCCGCCAATTCCTTATCGTCGAACGTGATCAGCACTTGCCCGGCTTTAACTGTGTCGCCTTCGCGCACCAGAATCTTGTCGATGCGCCCGCCTACTTTCGATCCGACGCGAATGTCTCGCGCCTCCACCGTCCCGAGCCTAACAACGCCGAGTCGTGCGAAAACCACCCTTCCGAATACGCGATGCCGGCAAAAATGGCCGCCAACCACCACCACAATAATCACCACCCGCTTACCCATTCGCTTCTCCTGCAATTTCTACGACTTCTTCGCGCCCAAAGTTACGTCACACAAAGTCCCGTGAACAAAACTTCGTAGCCGCGATCACCCGAGCTAGGTCACAGCACCGAACTCGCACCCTCGCGCGGAATAAATCCCGTCCACAAAATATCGATCGCCCGATTCAACCGCTCTGCCAGCGAATCGTCGCCATACACCGACCACAACAGCATCGTCCCGAACGTCATCTGCCGAAACACGCGCGCCATCTCAAGAGCCGAGACATCCCGGCGAAGCTCATCGCGGTCCTGCCCGATCTGCATAATCTCCGCCAACAACTGTTCGCCGCGTGCATTTCTCTCGCGCATCAGGTTTCGCACCGACACCGACGAAAGATTCGCCTGCAGCAACGCCCGCATAACATCAGGTTTCTTGGCCGGCTCGCTGGTCATCTCCCGAGACATCGCCCGGAAAAATGCGCGCATCGGCTCTTTTCCATTTCGCGCGATCTCCACAAATCTCTCGAGCTTTCCCATTTGCATATCGCTGAACGCGATGAGAATGTGTTCTTTGCTGGGGAAATAATTGAAGAACGTGCCCTTGCCCACGTCGGCCGCGTTCGTGATGTCCTCGACGGTCGCCTCTGCGAATCCCTTTTCCGCAAAAATTCGCATCGCTGCATGGAAGAGTCGCTCACGCGTTTCCGCGCTTCGGCGAGTTCGTCGGTCTGCGCCTTCGGCCGGCAGCCCTATGACGAAATCAGGGGCCCCGCTCGGCGTAGCAAAATCAGTCATGACTCAGTACCCATGCATGACCGTAAGTCATATATGGGTATAGGTCAAGCAATTTCTCCGCCCCTCCCCCAAAAGAAAAGGCCCCGATCTCTCGGGGCCTTTCAAGCTTCTCGTTTTAAGTGGCTTAGCCACCCACAGCTCACTGCGGCGGTGGATTATCCGATCCCAGATTCTTCGGCGACTTCTGATTCAAGTACGAAACCAGCCTCTGCGCCGGCGGCGGCACAGCAACCGCGCCCTTAAACACGATCGACTCCGCCTCCAGCTTCTTCCCGTAAACGCGCTCATTCGCATCGTTGTCCGGCCGCACCGTCGAACCCTCGAGCGAAATGCCCGCGAACAGCCCGCGCGAGCGCGAGTAGCTCAACACTTCCGCGCGCAACGTCACATCCGTCGCCGCCGCGGCAGTGCGCCCCTTCGGACCCGCCGCCACCGACGCATCCGCGCCCAACTTCACCTTGCTGCTCAAAATCGAGTGCGCGCCGCGCCCATTCATCACCAGCAGCACAAAGTCCGTCGCCTGCCCGCCGAGTTGAAACCCGACACTGCCGCCCTCGAGCGCCATCATCGTCGGCGCGCCCCACGGACCCGTGTAGTGCTCGCCCGTTCGGCAAGTCATCGCGCCGCGGCCATAACTCCCGCCGATTACGAACGCTGCCTTCAACACCGACGGATACACGATCACGCAATCCGCCTTGTCGAGCAAATCCTGCGGAATGTCGTCGGGAATATCCAAAATTTCCTTCAGCACCGTGCCGCAATTTTGCAGCCGATCCGCTTCCTTCTTGTCTTGCGCGGCCGACAGCGGCAAGCTCGCCGCCATCAGCAATCCCATTAAATAAGCACCGATTCGCTTCTTCATTTCCTCACCTCAGTATTTTGTCGCGCGCCGAAAGTTCCCCGTCTCTCATGCGCGCCGTTGGAACTGCCGACCCACTAAAAAAAATTGTTCCGTATCGTTTTGACTATACTTTCTATCTGCTGAATTAGCCAGCGAGGATCGGGTGTGAGAAAACGCGAGCGCGCGCGACGAACGCATCTGAAGACGGCTGCGATGATGGCCGCAACGCTTCTGTTAACCCTCGCGGCCACAACTCGCCTCTTACGCGCACAATCGAACCCCGTTGCAAACGCAACTCCGCCTCCGCCCCTCAGCAAACAAAACGCCTCGCCGCCCGCAAAGTCGCAACACCGCCGCAACCTCGCCGCCGCAAATCGCTTCTCCGCTCGCGTTGACGTCGCGCTCTCCAATCCCGCCGCCACGAAAGGCGAATGGGGCCTGCTCATCGCCGACGCCGTCACCGGCGAAACTCTCTTCGCGCTCAACGACGACAAATATTTCGTGCCCGCGTCCAACATGAAGCTCTTCTCCACCGCGCTCGCGCTCTCCAAACTCGGCCTCGACTACAAATTTCACACCACGCTCGAAACGCGCGGCACAATTTCCGAAGACGGCACGCTCTCGAGCGACCTCGTCCTCGTCGGCCGCGGCGACCCAAATCTCTCCAATCGCAAATTCCCATTCAATCTCAAGGAAGAATTCGACGGCCCGCCCGAAAAAGTTCTCGCCGAACTCGCCGACAAGCTCGTCGCCAAAGGCGTCAAGCAAATCAAAGGCGATGTCGTCGGCGACGACAGCTATTTCCCGCGCGAACCGTATCCCGACGGCTGGGAAATCGGCGACATGGTTTGGGAGTATGGCGCCGCAATTTCCGCCATCGTGCTCGACGACAACACCGCCACCCTGACGCTCACGCCCGGCTTGCTCGCCGGCGACGCCGTCAAAGCCGAAATCGCGCCAGCCACACCCGACTTTTACGTCCAAAACGACGTTGTCACCTCGGCCGCCGAAGTAAAATCCGACATCACTCTCACGCGCGAGCCCGGTGCCCAACTCGTCGTCGTCCGCGGCACGCTTCCCGCCAACAGCGCTCCGCGCAAATTAATTCTCGCGGTCCAAGAGCCCGCTCTCCACGCCGCCGCCGTCCTGCAAAAATTGCTCACCGAGCGCGGCGTCAAAATCACCGGCAACCCGCGCGCAGTTCACATCCCCGCAGTTCCTGCCGACACAACTCCGCGCGCCATCCTCGCCGAACACATCTCCATCCCGCTCGGCGATTCCGTCAAGCTTGTCAACAAAATCAGCCAGAATCTCCACACTGAAATGTTGCTGCGCACCGCCGCGCGCCAATCCGGCATCTGGGCCAAGCCCGAAGACCTGATGAAATTTCCCACCGATTTCTACGCCGCCGCCGGAATCGCGCCCGACGACGTCATTCAAACCGACGGTTCCGGCCTCTCGCGCCACGATCTCGTCACGCCGCGCGCCATCGTCTCGCTACTCAAATATGCGCAAGCGCAGCCGTGGTTCTCCGCCTATTTCGCGTCGCTTCCCGTCGCCGGAGTTGACGGCACACTCGAAGATCGAATGCGCACCACGGTCGCCGCCGGTCGCATCCACGCAAAAACCGGTTCCGTCGAACACGTCCGCACGCGCTCCGGTTTCGCCGAAACTCCCAACGGCCGCACGCTAATCTTTTCTTTCCTCAGCAACAATCAAGGCGGCAAAAATCACGAAGCCACCGACGCGCTCGACGCTCTATGCGTTGCCATGATCGAAGAGTTCGACGTAAAACCACTGCCTCCGCCCCAGCACCACGCATCGCCCCACACTCACCCACCTCATTGAGAAATTTCGCAACGACCCAATGATATGTACGGGCGCAGCACTGCTGTGCCCCATGTTCGCGCGATGTAATCCGTCAGCGATCTACTCGCTTCATTTCGCCGAGTAGCGTCCCCGCCTCCATCCACTTAAAATAGAACTTCCATGTCGCGCTCCGCCCAAGACGTCCTCGAATTCGACAAGCTGCGTGAACTCTTGCGCGTGCGCACCACCTGCGCCCCCGGCCATCGCCACATCGACGCGCTCGCGCCATCAACCGATCGCGCCGCACTCGACGCACAATTCGCCGTCATCCGCGAAGCCCGCGAATGGCTCCGCTCCGGCCGCGAACTCGGTTTCGGTGGCCTCGCTGATCCGCAACCGTGGCTCGACCGTATTGAAGGCGTCGGCGCCGCGCTCGAGCCGCGCGAATTTCTCGATGCCGCATCGCTTCTCGACACCGCCGCATGGCTCAAGCCGCAATTCAAGGAAGACGTCGCAAAATTTCCACTCCTCGCCGCGCGTGCCGCATCCGTCGGCGATTTCCGCGAACTTCTCGCCGCAATCCGCCGCGCAATCCTCCCCAACGGTGAAATCAGCGACGATGCCTCACCCGCTCTCCGTCGCATTCGCGCCAGCGTCGGCGAAACTCGCGCCGCCATTCAAAAAACGCTTCAGCAAATTCTCCGCTCGCGCAACGCCTCCGCCGGCGAAGACTACGTCACCCTGCGCAACGACCGCTTCGTCATTCCTGTTCGCGCCGAACAGCGTCGCTCTGTCCCGGGCGTGATGCACGGAGCCAGCGCCACCGGGCAAACCGTTTTCCTCGAGCCGCTCGAAACCGTTGACTCCAACAATCAACTCGTTCAACTCGCCGAAGAAGAAGCCGCCGAAATCATCCGCATTCTGCGCACACTCACCGAACGGCTTCAGGTGATGCGTACTCCACTTCTCGCCGCTGCCGAAACCATCGCTGAACTCGACAGCGCCTTCGCCCGCGCGCGTTTCGCTCAGGATTTCGACGCGACCACTCCCGAATTCTCGCAAACAAACGAACTCCGCCTCGACGCCGCGCGCCATCCCGTCCTCGAAAACAAACTCCGTCGCGAAAATCGCGCCATCATTCCGATGTCGCTCAATCTCGGCGGCGAAGAGCGCCTCCTCGTCATCAGCGGCCCCAACACCGGTGGCAAGACGGTCGCGCTCAAAACCACCGGCATCGCCGCACTTTCCGCGCAATCCGCGATTCCCGTCGCCGCCCAGCGCGCCGTGCTCCCGATTTTCGACCGCGTTCTCGTGGACATCGGCGACGAGCAATCCATCGCCGCCGATCTCTCCACCTTTTCCGCGCACATGCTCAATCTCAAATCCATGCTCGAGGAAGCAACGCCGCAAACGCTCGTTCTCGTCGATGAAATGGGCACCGGCACCGCGCCCGAAGAAGGCGCCGCGCTTGCCGTCGCGCTCCTCGATGAATTCCGCGCGAAAAAATGCATAGTGCTCGCTACCACGCATCACGATCGCCTGAAGACCTACGCCTCCACCACGCCCGAAGTTGTCAACGCCGCGGTCGAATTCGACGATGTGCATCTCCGTCCCACCTATCGCTTGATGGTTGGCGTTCCCGGCGGCTCCAGCGGCATCGCCATCGCGCAACGCCTGGGCCTTCCGCAAGATCTCATCGAGCGCGCCCGCTCTCTCCTCACTCCCGAATCCCGCGAAGCAGCCGACCTCATCGCCTATCTCCACCGCAGCCGCGACGAACTCGATCGCACGCAGCAACAGATGAACGCAGAGCGTCAGGCGCTCGAGGACGAACGAAAGAAGCTGCGCACCGAATGGATCGAGCGCCAGCAACTTCGCATCAAGCAGCTCGAAGCAAATTTCGCCGAGATGCAGAAACGCTTCGACGAAAACGTCGCTGCCGTCGTCGAGGCCGTTAAAGATCGCGACCTCCGCGCCCAACTCGAAAAATCGTCACGCCGCAAATTACAAGACGCTCGCGGCGAAGCCCGCGAAGAGCTCAACGCAGCCCTCGTGCAGACTCTCGCCGATTCGCAATCCGATCTCGGCGTCTCCGCCGCCGCAACAAATGCACCGAGTGCAGCCAGTCTCCAGCCCGGCGCCAAAATCCGCGTTCGTGGTTTCAGCAAGCCCGTCGTCCTGCGCCGCATCGACGGCAACACCGCCGAAATCGAAGCCGGCCCTCTGCGTATGAAAGTCGCCGTCGATCAAATCACCGGCGTCGAAGCCCCGCCACCAGGAAACACCTCCGCGCCCCCATCACGCCTCAACGTAACCGTCACATCGAAGCCTTCCGAAAATCCCGCCGGTGACGAAATCAATGTCATCGGCTCGACCGTCGAAGAAGCCACCGGCCGCGTGGACAAATTCCTCGACGAAGCCGCCTTGGCAAATCGCTCGCGCATCCGCATAATTCACGGCCACGGAACCGGCGCCCTCCGCAAAGGCCTGGCCCAGTTCCTCTCGTCCCACCCGCTCGTCGCCAGCACCGCCCCCGAAGCCGACGACCGCGGCGGGAAAGCCATCATGGTTGTAGAGCTGCGAGCCTGAGATGTCGAAACTCGAAACTCGAAATTCGAAAACGGCACCCACTGCTGATGGCCCTGCTCCGGTCATTCGCGATTTCCCGGACCTGCCCGTCTGGCAACTTGCGCGCGAGCTGCGAAACCACGTTTACAACCTGACCCGAAAGTTTCCGCACGAGGAGCGGTATGGTTTAGCGCAGCTGCTGCGTCGAGCTGCTTCATCGATCACGGCCAACATCGCAGAGGGTTTTGGACGATACTCGTTCCAGGAGAATATTCAATTCTGTCGTCAGTCTCGCGGTTCGGCGTACGAAGTTCGCGATCATCTGATAACGGCGAAAGACCAAGGTTACATTGCGCCCGCAGCTCGAGAGTCCGTAGACTTGCTTGCGCAGCGAGTCATCCAATCGCTGAACGACTACATTCGTTCGACGCAAGCGCGCCAAAAGCTTTCTGTAAAGGGCAAGAGCTAGCATCTGAACCGAGTTTCGAATTTCGAGTTTCGTCTTTCTTATGGCTGAAGCAGGATCATTCGCAGATCGTGTAAAACAACAGGCGGACATCGTTCGCGTAATCGGCGAATACGTCCAACTGAAAAAGGCCGGCCAAAACTACCGCGGTTTGTGCCCCTTTCATTCCGAAAAGTCCCCGTCATTCAACGTACATCCGGTTCGCCAGATCTATCATTGCTTCGGCTGCCAGGTCGGCGGCGACGTTTTTAAATTCGTGATGGAGATGGAAAAGGTCCAATTTCCAGAATCGATTCGCATCGTCGCCGAAAAATGCGGTATCGCGGTCCCTGCTCCTCGCGACCGCTCGCCGGAGGAACGCCGCGAAGATCACGAGCGAACGCTCCTGATCGAAATGCACAAAGTCGCGCAATCCTTCTTCACCAAGAATCTCGAGAACACTCCCGAAGGCAAAGTCGCCCGCGCCTATCTCGAAGACCGCGGCCTCACCAAAGACGTCATCGAACAATTCGGCATCGGGTATGCCCCCAGCGGCGGCGACATTCTCCTCCGCCAACTAAAAACCAAATACCCCGACAAACTCCTCGTCGAATCCGGCTTGATTTCGCGCGATCAAAACAGCGCGCGCCTCTTCGATCGATTCCGTCGCCGCATCACTTTCCCCATCGCCAACGAATCCGGAAAAATCGTCGCCTTCGGCTGCCGCGCACTCGGCGACGACATGCCCAAGTATCTCAACTCGCCCGAAACTCCGATCTATTCCAAGAGCAATGTCCTCTATCATCTCGACCGCGCCAAAGACGCCCTCCGCCGCTCCGATTTTGCAATTCTCGTCGAAGGCTACATGGACGCCATCGCAGTTGCGCGCGCCGGAATCAGCAACGTCGTCGCAAGCTGCGGCACCGCCCTCGCCGATCCGCAAATAAAACTCCTCTCCCGCTTCACTCATCGCGTCATCGTGAACTACGACCCCGACACCGCCGGACAAACCGCCACCGAGCGCAGCATCTCTCTCCTTCTCGAACAAGACTACGAAGTCCGCGTCCTCGCGCTACCCGGCAAAGCCGATCCCGACAAATTTATCCGCGAACAAGGCAAAGACGCTTACATCAAGCTTCTGAAAGATTCGCCACCCTACGTCGACTACCTCATCGCCCGCGCGCGGCGCATGGACCTCACCACCGGGGAAGGGAAGCGCAACGCCGTAAACTTTCTGTTGCCCTACATCCAAAAAATTCCCAACCGCCTCCTGCGCTCCGAATGGGCCACCCGAATCGCGCAACAGCTTCGCCTCGACGAGCCCGTCCTCCGCGCAGAAATCAGCAGAGCTGCCGCAGAACGTCGCGACCAAATAAAAATTAAGCCCGAACTCATCGGCCGCTCCGCCAAGCCCGCCGAGCGCCGCATCATTCGCATGCTCGCAGAAGCCGAAAGCTTCCGCCTCGAACTCGCCCACCAAATCAATGAAGCCCAGCTCCACGTCGGCCTCGAAACCGAAAAAATCCTCGCCGCGCTCATCGCCCCGGTTCTTGCCGGCGATCCGGTCCAGGCTACTGACATCGGCGCCAAACTCGACACTACCGATCGCCGCATACTCTTCGAAATCCTCTTCGAAGACTCAAACGAACTCACCTGGGAAGAAGCCGAAAGCTGCGTAGTCGCCCTCCAGCAGCGCCGCGCCGAACGCGAACTCGCCGAAGTCCAACGCGGCATCGAAGCCAACCCCACCGGCCCCGACATGCGTGCCCTCCTCGAACGCAAGCAAGACTTAATGAAGCGGCTCGCCGCCTCTCGGTAGTTCGAGGCTGGTGTCACAACTTTTCCACTTACCCTCACGCATCCACAGCCCCACCCCCAATTAAATCGTTGACGCCAAACTACTTATCCGTGTAGCGTATTAGGGTTTACCGGGTAACATTCCCGCTCCTAAACGCATCTAATGGTTGCGGTTAGCGGCGAGGACTGGGACTACGGTAACGCGATTTTCGGGCGAAGCACGGGGCGAGCGGCGGCAACTGGCGCAGGGCAGAGGATTTCTTACAACGTTAAGGGCGACCGCACCGCGGATTAAACTCTTTGAGTTTCCGCAACAGCGGCCAAAAAAATTGCGATCTTGCGGAGAAGTTCTCCGTCATTTTGCGCCTACACGTCAGCCTGTTCACCCCCGGCAATGAAACTTTCGTTCGTGGACTCGCGTCCTGTTCGTACGAGTGCGCCGGATTGTCGTCTGACTGCGGGAGGAATCTGTGGCAGTAGTAGGCCTTGAAGAAAAATATGATGCAGTAAAGCAGCTCATTGCCGTCGGCAAAGAGCGTGGCTATCTGCTGTATGACGAAGTAAACGATTCCCTGCCGGCGGAAGTGCATTCGTCGGAAGAAATCGACGACCTGCTCACGACGTTTGAACGCAACGGCATCGAAATTTACGAAGACCAGGCGTCCGCGAAAGCCGCGCGCGCCGTGGAAATTTCCAGCAACCCCGGCGAACGCGAAGGCGCCGAAAAAAGCGACGGGCACGAAGGTGAGAGCGATCTCGACCTGACGCCTGGCTCACTCGAAAAAACCAACGACCCCGTTCGCATGTACCTCCGCGAAATGGGCACCGTTCCGCTGCTGACGCGCGAAGGCGAAGTCACCATCGCCAAGCGCATCGAACGCGGCCAACTTGTCGTGATGAAGTCGGTCACGCGCTCGCCGATCGTCATCAAGGAACTCATCGCCGTCGGCGACGATCTGCGCAAGGGCGGACGCTCGATTAAAGAAATCGTCATCTTTGACGACGAAGAGCTGACCGAAGAAAAGATCGCGAACAAGACAAAGCAGACGCTCAAGCACATCGAGAAAATCGCGAAGCTGTATGACACCGGCTTGAAGCAAGCCGTGAAGCTCGACAAAACTCCAAAAGCGAAAAAGAAGCAATGGGTCAGCGCGAAGTGGGATGTGGCGCGCACCCGTATCGAAATTTCGCTCGCGGTTCGCGCCATCGAGTTCAACCCGTTTGAGAAAAAGCGGCTCGTGGACAAGATGCGCGGTACCGTGGAGCGTCTTCAATCGCTCGAGCGCGAAGCCGGACGACTCGAACGCCGAGCTGACGTCGCAAAAGGGGATGTCGCAGCCGAAGCGCGCAAAGAACTTCGCACGCGTCGCGCCGAAGTCAAAGACATCGAGGAAGCCAGCGAAGTCGGCCTCACCGAACTCAAGCGCACGCTCACGATCATCCATCGCGGCGAAGCGGAAGCCGAGCAGGCGAAAAAAGAACTGATCGAAGCTAACCTTCGCTTGGTCGTTTCGATCGCGAAAAAATATACGAACCGCGGCTTGCAGTTTCTCGACCTGATTCAGGAAGGCAACATCGGCCTGATGAAAGCGGTCGATAAATTCGAGTGGCGCCGCGGCTATAAGTTCTCGACCTACGCGACGTGGTGGATTCGCCAGGCCATCACACGCGCGATCGCCGATCAGGCGCGCACGATTCGTATTCCGGTGCACATGATCGAGACGATCAACAAGCTGGTGCGCACCAGCCGCCAGCTCGTCCAGGAATTGGGGCGCGAGCCGACCAGCGAAGAAATCGCCAAGCGCATGGACATTCCGGTGTCCAAGGTGCGCAAGATCCTCAAGATCGCACAGGAGCCGATTTCACTCGAGACTCCGATCGGCGAAGAGGAAGATTCGCATCTCGGCGATTTCATCGAAGACAAGGCCGTCGTTTCGCCGTCCGATGCGGTCATCAACCTCAACCTCAAGGAGCAGACGTCTTCGGTGTTAAAGACGCTGACGCCGCGCGAAGAAAAAGTCATCAAGATGCGCTTTGGTCTCGATGACGGCAGCGAACATACGCTCGAGGAAGTCGGCCAGTCGTTCGCGGTGACTCGCGAACGCATCCGCCAGATCGAAGCGAAAGCGCTGCGCAAGCTGCGGCATCCGTCGCGTTCGCGCAAGCTGCGTGCCTTCCTGGAAGGCCCCTCGCGCGATTACCTCTAGAAAGAACTGAAACTCGGCAATCGAAACTCGAAAACCGAAACTCGAAAACGCCGCGGCCAACCCGCGGCGTTTTCATTTTGCGTGAAACTCTCGAATCACCTCGATCTTGCCAACGATGTTGGCGTTAAATGCAGACAATTCTTCCGCGGGAATCCAGTATTCCTGATGAATCTCGCTCCCCACCTTTTGCACGGCAAATTTGGATACGTAGGATTTCTTCACGGCGAAACGAGTGACGAAGCCTGATCCAATCGATGGATTTCCAGCATTCCAATCACGAGCGATCGCAGTTGCGTACTCTTCGTTCAGTACGGGGTAGAAAATCGGCTGATTCGGCAATCGCGGCGGAAATTCGCAGTAGCCGGATGCTTCGATCAGGTGAAGCTCCTTTGGCCCGACGGGGCGATAGAGAATGGTTACCTCGTCAGTCACGGGATTTCACGCCGGCACCTTGGAGAAGTAGGAGATGAGGCGGATGGTCCAGATGGCGACGAAGGCGAGGAAGGCGACGAGGGCCATGGTGAATTGGGGGCCGTTGAGGTGGCGGGGGACGGATTGGTTGGCGTTGAAGACGAGTTGGTTGACTACGATCAGAAATGTAATGAGGGCGCAGGCGAACCAGGCCATTTGGATGCGGAAGACGGCGAGGGTGTGATCGCGGCGGACGGGTGCGAGCCAGAAATCCTTATTGGGGAGATTGACGAGCGATGGCGGGGCGGCGGCGATGATTGCGGGGACGCCGAAACCGATCAGGAGGCAGACGACGAGCATAACGATTTCGACGACGAAAAATTGACCTTTAGTTTGCCAGCCGTTGGCGGAACCGGAGGCGCCGAAATGCGTGGCCATCACACCGGGCATGGCGTTGGCGAAATTTCTGGCCTGCAAAAATCCAAGGAACACAAGAAGTGCGAAGACGGCTTGGGGCACGCGAACCTTGCGGCGTTCGCGCGCTCTCATGGTGCTTAAACCTTTTGTAGTTACCATCGGGTCCTCGTCACTGCAAAACTGTCCGGTGGTCTATGTGATGGGTGTGCATAATAGAATGACCAGTCGTATTCAGCCATGAAAACCTTTCACAAGATTGCGGGCGTGGTGTTGGCGCTGCTTTTGATCGCAGCGGCGTATGGAATTTTCGAGACGCGGACGACCATGCCGCCGGTGCCGACCAATTCGGCATCGACCGAAAGCGGCGCAAAGACGTCGGTCGCGCTGCCGCAAGTCGTCGATCAGACCCCGCTGAAAATCGCGCAGCAACTTGCGCCGCTGGCGACATTGCCGGGCGAGCGCGAACTCGCGGCGGAAGCAATTCGCTTGACCGATCATGAAGTGGACATCGCATTTACCGCTGCGCTGCGCGATGCGGCGTTGCACCCACCGGCGTTGAGCGCGGAAGCAAAAGAAATTCAGGCGCGCATGCAGAAGGCGGAGCACGGGCTGACGGCCACGCAGGCGCAGGTTGCGCAATTGAACGCGGCGATCGCGAAAGCCACCGGAGATCAGAAAGATTCGCTGGAAGATCAAGCCGACGTCGCGAACGCGCAGGAAGAACTGGATCAAGACGAAGTCGATGACGCGAAGCAGGATCTGATTCGCGCGGGCGGCGATCCGCAGGACCGCATTCAGGGGATGGTCAAGGAACACGAGGCTTCGACCAAAGCGACCGAAGCAGCGCTGGCGGTCGCGGCGGCTTCTCCGGAAGAAAAGCGCGGACTCGTCAACCGGGCAATCCAGTGGTGGGAGCTGCACAAGAAGCAAATGCTGTTGTGGCGCGCGAAGGCCGCGACGGCGAACACGATCGGAACGCTTTCTGCGCGGCACGATGCTCTTGACAAAGAGCTGGAAACCGAAAAATCGAAAGCCGGCGCGAGCGCGGATGGCACGGCGTTGTCTCCGGCTGCGCGTCTGGCCTGGAACGACAACAACGTGGACGCGGTCATCAATGCGACGAAGGATCGCGCGGCGCGGCAGAAAAAGCTCGCGGGTCTCGACAAGCGCATCGACGACGAAAAAGAGCTGGATGGGCTCTACGACAAGTGGATCGGACTCGTTCAGACGGAGCAGCGGAGCGTGGTGAATCGCTCGCTGCGCGGAGTTGCGATCATTCTCGGCATTTTGATGCTGGGATTGTTCTTCGATCAGTGGATCGCGAGTTTGCTCGCGCGGACAAAGCTGGATCGACGACAAGTTGAGACCTTGCGCCAAGTGACGCGCGTTTCGCTGCAAGTCGTCGGCGTGCTTTTTATCTTGCTGGTGATCTTCGGGCCGCCGCCGAATCTCGGAACATTTTTGGGATTGGCGGGCGCCGGCCTGACTGTCGCGCTGAAGGATTTCATTGTCGGGTTCCTCGGCTGGTTTGTGCTGATGGGCAAGAACGGAATCCGGCTGGGTGATTGGGTTGAGATCAACGGCGTCACCGGCGAAGTTGTGGAGCTCGGAATGTTCCACACGGTGTTGCTCGAGACAGGCAACTGGACTGACTCGGGGCATCCGACGGGGCGCCGCGTGACGTTCACGAACAGCTACGCGATCGAAGGGCACTATTTCAATTTTTCGACATCGGGCCAATGGCTGTGGGACGAACTGACCGTGGTGCTGCCGGCGGGACACGATCCGTATCCGATTGTCGAGGCGGTGAAGAAGAAGGTCGTCGAGGCGACGGCCGAAAGCGGGCAAAAGGCTGAGCGTGAATGGAAGGGCCAGGCTAAGTCGGCCGATATGAGCAGTTTGTCGGCGGAGCCGGCGATCAACGTGAGGCCGGCGATTGGCGGGACCGAGATTGCGGTGCGTTACATCACGAATGCGCATGACCGCGGGCAGATGAGGGCGAAGTTGAACCAGGTTTTGGTGGATTTGCTGGGAGCGAAGGAGCCTGCGCCCGCCCCGGCGTCCTCGAAGTAAGTTTTTCACTCCTTGATTCCCGTTTTGGGACGAAGACCCATACACCCCCGTCGTTTTTTGAAGAGTGTGGAAGTGGTGTGTTTTGTGGGGGTTGCGGGCGGGCGGGAAACGAGTGTGTGGAAGTGATTGAAAAGACGGGAGTTGTCTTGGGGGTGCTTTCGAAGTGGAGGGCGTATTCATTGGGGAGTGTAGCATGGGAGGGTTATTGAGTCAATAGCGTTAGTGATGGGTACTGTTCGAATGGAGGGCGAAGGACGGAATGGAGCGTTCGAATGGCGTACGTGCATGCGGTTGATGGCGTGGGCGGCATCAAGCCACGGTTTCTCCGTTGCGCGAGCCGACACGTTCGCAGGAATGAACGTGAAGAAAGGGCATCGCCTCGCTCCGGTCGGAATGACACGTATTTTAGTTTTGCGTTTTCACGGATCGATGGGAGGTGGGGATGGGAAAAACTGCACCCTCCTCAAACCAGGAGGGTGCGGCACCCAGGTACAGGGGTGCCTTTGGCGAGTTGGCATCCTTTGGGAGGAGTGGGGAATCTGAGGCGGTGAGGTGGTTAGTGGTGAGGTAATTGGTGATGGGGATAATTCCTGGGAGTAGAATCGGGCGGGATTGATTGTGGGCTGGCAGGTGGGCGTTGGGCTGTCGGGCACTTCGGGCGAGTGGGTCAGGAGGGGACATGCGGGCGATGGTTTATCGGGTTTTGTGCGCGTTCATGATCGCTGGAGGTATTTGCGCGTGCGGTTCGATGACATTTGCGGCGATTGAGGGACCCACCGCTACACCGGGTGGGCCGATTTGTGAGGAGAGCGCAAGCACACGGCGCGCGTTGCACGGGCTTCGCGACGACGTGCCTTTGACGCAGGCCGTCGTGCAGGAACGCCGCCAAGCTATCTACAAACTCATCGAGCAAGAGCCTGACAACGTATTTTTTCATCTCGATTATTTGCTGAACGGCGATCGAGGTAGTGCCGATAAGACGGCTACGATCGCGCGATACAATAAATTGCTCGACGAACATCCTGGGAATTCGATGTATGCATTCCTTTATGCGATCGCTCTCATCGACCGCGACACTCCGCAAGCGATTTCCCGCCTTAAATCGATTGCTGAGAACGACCCGTTCGCTCCGTTGGGTCATGCGCAGCTGGGCGAGCTTTATGAGTGGGGGAAATTTGCGAATCGGGAAGAATCGCGCAAGCAAGCGATCGCATTTTACGACGCGTGCCCAGGTTCTCTGGAGTGGCGAGGCAGGAGGCTGCTCCACGAAGTTGCGACGCCGGAGATGGCTGCGAAGTACGAGTTTCAGCTGCGAAACCGGTTGAAAGATGAAACGGACCTGACACTTTTGTCGGCGTGGAAGACGGTGTGGGATCTGGAGTTCGTGATGGTTCCGGTCGCGCAGCAGGACGCGCTTCGCGCGCGGCTGCGAAAAGAAGTCTCGGAGTTAAGGGACAAGATTCATTCAGACGATCCGGGTTGGCTTTCTGAATTGAATGGCGGATATCACATGGCGGGAGATACGACTGCCGAACGTGAAATCGCCGATCAGATCGTGGCCAAGTATCCCGAGTCTGACCAGAGCCGAAGCATTTTGTTGGAGCGTTGGGAAGCGGACCATCCACGGCCAAAAGAAGGTGCGTCGGAACAGGCCGTGCAGGAATATTACCGGGCCGTTTTGGCGAGAGCGAATGCGGAACTGAAGACGCGACCGGGCGACAACGAAGCGCAAAACGACCGTTTTGATGCGTTGATTATGCTCGACGGAACTTCCAATGATGAGATTGTTGTCGCGGGCGAGGCTTTCCGGTCGGCCCTCCGTGTCGATACCGGCTGGTATTCATCGCCGCCCGCACAGCTCGGAATCGCAAAAATATATCTCGAGCGAAAAGTGAGAGCCGACGAAGTTCCGGCCCTGATTGCAGAATCTAACGCAGCAGATGCCGAACGCCGATCGATTATCGATTCGGACCGGATGCCAGACGAAGTGACAAAAAATCGGGAGATGATGAAGGTCTACAGATCCTGAGAACGACAGACTTATTTGTAGAAGCGGCAACGCAGTTGCACAATCCGGAAATCGCCCGAGCCGCCGTCGAGGAACTGTCTCAGCAAAAGATCGACATGCCTTTCATGGAGACAGACATTTGGAAAATCAAAGCGAAATGGGCTGAATTGAACGGGCACAAACTCGATGCTTTGCTCATGTATCGCGCATCGCTTGACGCGCGAGTCCCGGGCTTCAAGATCCGCCGCAAAGAGAGTGACCAATCCAAGGAGGGCTACGATCGACTGTGGAAGGAACTCGGCGGGACAGATGATGGCCGGCAGGCGCGGCTAACCGCCGTTGCAGGCGCCAAGGTGGCTGCGGAAGGCGGATGGACGAAAGCTTCGAAAGATTTGCCGGGATGGGAGCTTTCCGACCTGAACGGAAAAGTCTGGAAGCTTTCCGAGCTTAAAGGCAAAACGGTATTGATCAATGTGTGGGCGACGTGGTGCGGTCCGTGCCGTCAGGAGCATCCGTATTTGCAGGCGCTTTAC
Organism: uncultured Acidobacteriota bacterium; assembly: GCA_963785605.1. Lineage (GTDB taxonomy): Bacteria > Acidobacteriota > Terriglobia > Acidiferrales > UBA7541 > Acidiferrum. The sequence continues at coordinate 90,389 of CAWAWE010000008.1, forward strand.
GAAAAAATGAAAGATCGAAAAGACATTCAGATTCTGACATTCGATATCGACGATTCCGTAGGCGACGTCGCGCCCTACATGAAGGACAACAAATATACGTTTCCCGTGCTGATCGCGCGGGAACTCATCTATGAGCTGATGCCGGTGCCCAGCGTTCCGCAGAATTGGATCGTGGATTCCGCCAATAAATGGCGCTGGAGTGCAGAGGGATTTGGCGACGGCGACGATTGGCAGAAGAGAGTGATGGAGAAGCTGGAGGGGGAGAAGGCGCTGAAGTGACGAGAATCGGGTGATCCCTTCGAGGTGCAATTGGGATCGATCGAGCCAGGGTTCCTCCACTGCGCGAGCCGACACGTTCGCAGGAGCGAACGTGAAAAGAAAAGACGTCGGCTCGCTTCGGTCGGAATGACACGTCATTTATAGTAGAGGTGGGATGGAGAAAGACGGGATCGATCGGGCGGATAGGTGAGAGGCGGACGGATCGTTGGGTGATGTGGAGTGGGACTCGGACTGAGCCGTGCGGAAAATTGGGAGACAAGACGCGGCGGCTGGGCGGAGTGAACCCCGCCCCTACAAGGGCAAGGAGTGGTGTTAGGTGGTGAGGCGGTTGGGGGAGATTGGTTTGAGTTGCCAGGCGGAGAGTTGGAAGAGGGTTTTTTCGTCAGTGGCGGAGGTGATTTTTAGGGGGCGTTGGGTTTGCGGTAGATGCGGGTGGTGATGGCGTGGCGGCTGTCGCAGATGAGTTCGGCGACGCTGGCGTCGAGGAAGAGGGAAAGTCGCGGAGCGGGTGTTTCCTTGGGGGGATTTCGATTGTTTTGCCATTGACGATCAACTTCGAGCCGGCGGTTCCGGTTTCTGTCGAAACGGTGAGCCATGGGCCGGACTGATCGGAGAGGATGAAAAATTGATTTTGGGCGTCGCTCATCCAGAAAAGTTCGCCGCATAGATTTTCGAGTTCGATTTCGTGGGATGGCGCGGGGCGATCCGTGGCCGAAATTTGTTGGGGATTTCGAAGGCTTGATTGCGGAGTGAACGGACTTCGGGCGCGAATTCCATTTCGAGCGTGTTGTCGTCGTCGATACTTAGAATGCGAGGAAGCGACATGCAGCCGGCCCAGCCTGCGGCGAGGAGTTCGGGGTCGGGGCGATTTTCGGTGATCCAGCCCCAGAGGATGCGATTACCTTTGGCGTCGAGCTGCGTTTTTTGCGCGTAGTAGGCGCCGTGGTCGAGGATGCCGCGCTTTTGTGAGTGGAAAACAAGCTCTTTGGGATCGAGATCGCCGACTTCCCAGAAGACGCTGCCTGCGGTGGAATAAAGCAAAACCCATTTTTTATCGAGCTGGAAAAAATCGGGGCACTCCCACATTTCGCCGGAGCCGACAGGGTCGGTGTTTTCTCTTCCGTTCCACTGGCCTTCGGCGAGCGGGTGGAGATATTCCCAGTCGCGAAAATTTTTGGATTCGTAGAGGAGGACACGGCCGCCTATTTTGAACTGGCCGGAGGCGATGCCGAAATACCAAGGATCGGGTGGATCGAATGAGGCGCGCGACTTGGAAGAGGAAGGGATCGCGGAAGCCGGTGAGATTTTTGTCTTCAGGGGGTTCGATGACGGGTTTGTCGGCTTTTGCCAGGTGAGGAGATTTGGATCCTTGCTGGTGGCGAGGAGTTGCGTCTCGCGAAAATTGTGATGGCCGTCGCGGAGCGTGGCGCGATCGGCGGAGACGGATTTTACTCCGGTGTAGATGATGGTGGCGGTGCCGTTGTCGTTGACGGCGCTGCCGGTGAAGCAGCCGTCGGAGTCGTCGCCGTCGGGAGTGGGAGCGAGGGCGATGGGGAGGTGGTGCCAGTGAATCATGTCGTCGCTGACGGCGTGATTCCAGTGCATGTCGCCCCAGACGGCGGAATTGGGATTGTATTGGAAGAACATGTGATAGTGGCCGCGCCAGAAGATGGGGCCGTTGGGATCGTTCATCCAATTTTTGGCGGGGAGGAGGTGGAATTGGGGGCGGAGGGGATCGGTGGCGAGATTTTTTTCGGCGGCGGCGCCGAGGAGATTTTTTGGGCGAAAGGCTGCAAGAGGCGGCGGCGGCGGAGGATTTCAGGAAGTGGCGGCGGTTGATGGGCATGCAATGACTCCGTGTCTTTAGAAATGCTACAGCAGAATTTGGTTTGCGTGGGGTGAGGAAGAAAAGGCGGATTGAGGGCGGGCGGAACGATCGTGCGGCCTTGGGGCGCACGGTGCTGCGCCCGTACGCGGAGGTGGCGGACGGACGGATAGGGAGGGAATCAGGACGCGGTTGCGTGGCGAACGAATGGGGGGTGGTGGCGAGCGGAAAAACCGCACCCTCCAAAAGCTGAGGGTGCGGCACCCGGATCAGTCGTGCGGACGGGGGATGGAAGGTGGTGCGCGAGGTGGGGAAGGGAATCGGCGCGAGGTTATTTGGATTGGGACCAGAGCGGCGATTTTTTGTTTGAGGAAGGTGAGGGGGACGGCGCCGTCTTCGAGGACGCGGTCGTGGAAAGATTTGATGTCGAAGCGGGGGCCCATGGTTTGCTGCGCGGCGTCGCGGGCATTGCGGATTTCGATGGCGCCGAGCATGTAGGCGGTGGCTTGACCGGGATAAATGATGTAGCGGTCGATTTCGGAGACGGCGTCGTGAGCGTTTTCGGCGGTGTGCGCGAGCATGTAGTCGATGGCTTGCTGGCGCGTCCAATTTTTCGTGTGGATGCCGGAGTCGACGACGAGGCGGACGGCGCGGAGTTGCTGATCGCTCAACATACCGAGACGCTCAACATCGTCGGAGAAAAGATGGAGTTCGTCGGCGAGGCGTTCAGTAGAGTCCCCAGCCCTCGCCGTAGCCGCTGTTGCCGAAATAGCGGCCGATGGGGTGGATGTTTTTGCTTTCGAGCGCGATAGCGCCTTGCAGATGATGACCGGGAATTGTTTCGTGAAAAGCGGTCGATTCGGATTCGACGCGACTTTGTTTTTCGGCTTGATATGCGTTGATGAAGAAAACACCGGGGCGGCTGCCGTCTTCGGCGGGCGAGTGTATTCGTTGGGGCCATTTTTTTCGCGGAAGGCGGGATAGGGTTGAATGACGACGTCCGCTTTGGGCCAGAGGCCGAAGTCGGCCGGGACTTTTTCTTTGCGCGCGCAAGTGCGGCCTGGGAGTAGGCGATGAGCGCGGCGCGATCCTTGAAAGATATTGTTTGTCGGTGCTGAGTTTTGTGAGGAGCGCCGGACGTCGCTGGTGTGGAAGGATTTTTCGGCGATGTCTTTCATTTCGGCGTCGATTTCAGCGACTTTTTTCAGGCCGATTCGTGGACTTGCGCGTGCGGGAACGGGAAGCGAGCTGTGAAAGCGGACGGAGGCGTCGTAACAGGCCGCGCCGTTGGGGATGGCGGAGACGGCGATCGATTCGCGGGCGACGGGGAGATATTCCTTCACGAGAAAGTCGCGATATTTTTCGGGGCGGATTGATTTGATTTTTGACGAGTGCGTCGAAGGATTTTTCAACTCGGGATCTTTGTCGCGCGCGGAAGGCGAGTCGAAGGGCGAAGCGGAAATCGGGCCGGCGAGCAGCGTATTGAACTGATCGATGGTGATGCGGACGTTGACTTTGGGCGCGGTGTAACCCAGCTTGATGCCTTCGCGAAGATTGGCGATTTCGTTGTCGATGAATTTCGGGAGTTGGCCCCAGCGCGCGAGCGCGTCTTTGCGCGCGTCATCGGTGCCGACGGGCTGGATGGTGACGAGGTAGCCGTCCTGGACTTGCCAGGCGTTGACGAATTGGCTGACGGTCCAGAGTTCGTTGCGGCAGGCGCGGAGGGCGATAGGGCCTTCGAGTTGTTCGCGGAGGATGGCGTAGGTGGCGCGGAGCGGCGGGGCGCTGATTGTGGCGGGGTCGATCTGTTTAATTCGGCGAGCCAGGCGTCTTCGCGGGACTGCCAGGCTTTGATGGCGTCGGCGGAGTTGTCGGTGAGTTTGTCCTGGCGGTGATTGGGGATTCCGAAATGGGTGACTTTTCGGGGTAGCGGTCGAGGAGGCGGCGAGGAAGGTGTCGGCGAGGGATTTAACGTGGGCGTCGGAGCGTTGGGGCGGCGGGTGGCTGTGGAGTTGATTGCAGGCTGCGGCGGCGAGGGAGAGCAAGAGGAGAGATAGGAAATTTTCATGCGGGAATTATACGTTTGTGAATAAGGCGAGAAGAAGAAGAATCACCACGGAGTTCAGAGAGGGCACAGAGTTCAGAAAGAGAAGGAAGATAACGCGGAGGCGCAGAGGGGCGCGGAGTCGCGCGGAGAATTGAGAGTACGGAAGCGGGCTGGTCGAAAAAGGAGCGGCGTCTAGGAATTTTCGGTGAGGAGTGCGCGGGCGCGGGGCGAAAGCTCCGGCGCCGGCGTACATGAGGCCGAGGAGGAGAATCCGGCGAAGAGGTTGATGCGTTGCGCGACATAGCCGAGAGAGAAGCCCATGAGGATTTGGAGAATGGTGGTGACGATGGCGATTGAGGATTGCGTGCGGCCCATGAAATGGCGCGGCACGATCATCATTAATGTGGATTGCGCGACGACGCCGGAAACGGCGCGGCAGAATCCGAAGACGGCTTGAATGGTGACGGCGCCGACGACGAAGGCGACGAACGGGACGACGATGTGTCCGGCGCAGAGCACGGCAATGCAGCCGACGTAAAAGGACATGCGGAGCTTGTCGCTGAGCTGGCTGGCGAGCAGGCCGCCGGTGATCGCGCCGATGGCCCAGCCGCCTTCGAGATATCCGAGACCGCGCGCGCCGGCGTGGAGGACGTCGTTGGCGAGGGCGACGAGGATGACGTTGGCGCTGACGACGCCGGCCATCATCGTAGCGTGGGTGATGCCGAGCGCGAGGACTTGCGGCTGCTTTTTGAGATAGGCGAAACCCTCTTTGAGATCGTGGAAGACGGAGAGCGAGAGGCCTGCTTCGGCGACTTCGGGATTTCCGCCGGACTCGAGCGCGAGAGCGGTTGCTTCAGTGGCTTCGGAATATTCTCTTCGATCGGGTCGGCGTTATTGCGTAGCGCGGGCGTGGCGAGACGTAGCCTCGGCGCATTTTATAAAGGCAAAAAGCGGAGACGACGTATGTCGCGCCGTCGATGGCG
>CAWAWE010000009.1:0-434287 GCA_963785605.1 uncultured Acidobacteriota bacterium
GGCCATACGGCCACGTCACCAGTCTCACCGTTAATGCCCCCACGGATTTGCCTATGGGAACCGGCTTTCACTGGCAAACCACCACTTCCATCCGGTGGCTTCCCTATCCTTCTGTGTCACCCCATCGTCAAACGTCACCAGGCGGGGCCGGAATATTAACCGGCTGTCCATCAGTTACGCCTTTCGGCCTCACCTTAGGACCCGCCTAACCCTGAGCGGATTAACCTTCCTCAGGAAACCTTAGACTTTCGGCGACGCGAGTTCTCATCGCGTTTATCGCTACTTATGCCGGCAGGGTCTCTTGTGTAGTGTTCAGTAGTCCTCTCGGTCTACCTTCAGACTCCACGCAATGCTCCCCTACCAAAAAACAATTCAAAGAATTGTTCATTTCGCAGCTTCGGTCATGTGCTTGAGCCCCGTTGGATTGTTGGTGCATATCCGCTTGACCAGTGAGCTGTTACGCTTTCTTTAAAGGATGGCTGCTTCTAAGCCAACCTCCTGGCTGTCCGAGCGAATACACTTCCTTTCCCACTTAGCACATAGTTAGGGACCTTAGCTGGCGATCTGGGCTGTTTCCCTTTTGACCACGGAGCTTATCCCCCGTAGTCTCACTCCCGCGCATTTATCCACGGCATTCGTAGTTTGATTGGATTTGATAGCCTGAGTTGGCCTCTAGTCCATTCAGAGCTCTACCACCGTGGTAATTCACGCAAGGCTGTCCCTAAAGACATTTCGGGGAGAACGAGCTATCACGGAATTTGATTAGCCTTTCACCCCTACCCTCAGCTCATCAGAGCGATTTTCAACTCACACCTGTTCGGTCCTCCAGTCGCGGTTAAGCGACCTTCAACCTGGCCAAGGGTAGATCATCCCGCTTCGCGTCTATTCCAACGTACTTGTCGCCCTATTCGGACTCGGTTTCCCTACGGCTCGCTTGCGCTTAACCTTGCACGTTAGAATAACTAGCCGGCTCATTAAGCAAGAGGCACGCCGTCAGGCTTATCCCGGTAAACCGGGACATTGCCCTCCGACTGCTTGTAAGCATACGGTTTCAGGTTCTATTTCACTCCCCTCGCAGGGGTGCTTTTCGCCTTTCCCTCACGGTACTGGTTCACTATCGGTCGCCAGAGAGTATTTAGCCTTGGAGAGTGGTCTCCCCAGTTTCCCACCAGATTACACGTGTCCGGTGGTACTCAGGATACCGCTTCGAGTCCGATCGACTGTCGACTACGGGGTTCTCACCCTCTATGACTCCGCTTTCCAGCAGATTCGTCTAGTCGTCGAATTGATAACTCTACTTATGCGGTCCTACAACCCCCAAAGTGCAAGCACTTGGGTTTGGGCTGTTCCGATTTCGCTCGCCGCTACTTTCGGAATCTCTGTGATTTATTTTCCTCCAGGTACTGAGATGGTTCACTTCCCTGGGTTAGCTCATACCGACCTATGTATTCAGTCGGCTGTAACGGGAGTTCATCCCGCCGGGTTTCCCCATTCGGAGATCCTCGGATCAAAGCCTGCTTGCGGCTCCCCGAGGCTTATCGCAGCTTGCCACGTCCTTCATCGCCTTCTGGCGCCAAGGCATCCACCGTACGCTCTTAGTAGCTTAATCATAAAACTCACCCAATCCGTCTTCTTTGCGCTGAGCCTAGTTACCGGCTCAATTCTTTGAATACGTCCTGACTGTCTGCGCTTCCATTGACCGTTTGTTTTGGCGCTCCTGGGACTGGGTAAGTCCCAGAGTCACCGGACATCGGCTCTCGATTTCGCATTTTCATCAGGCAATTGTTTGAGCTGCCTTTGTTTGTTACTTTCCACAGTTTTGCTCGACTCGAGCAAACTTGTAATATCCACACCATGGCATTTCGCCCGACCGTAATCGGGTCAAAATTATCGGCGTGGATTGCCAGCCTTTCTGTTGTCAAAGAACGATGGCTCTGATCCCGTCAGAGCGCCCCAGCATTCCGCTGAAGCCTTGCTTGATGGCCCTTTTGCAAAAGCCGCCAAACAATAAAAAACCCGGCGCCGAGCGCCGGGCTAAGTCACCAGTGCAGGTGACTTTGCGCGAAGCTCGACTCGTTTCTATCCCGTGCTCGTAAAGAACCTCACTATAGGGTGTACTTCAGGCCTTCGCTTGGTGCGGCGCTGGGAAGGACGCTTCTTCTACCCGACTGTGATGCCCTGCTTGGCTCAACAACCCCCGAGCCATTTGCGAGTATACAAGATTTATCGGATACGTCAAGCGTTCTGAAAAAATATTTTTAGGCCCTTCTGTGAAAATCGGTGGATATCGTAAACAGCCAATAAAAACGCGGCTTTTTGAACACTGCGAGGGAACCGCGCCGCTCTGGATTTTCGCCACTCGAATTGTTGCATCGGCTTAAAAATCCCCCGTCGTCATGAATACCCGTTCGGGTAGACTCTCGGATATGAGCCCAGTCGCCTTGTCAAAAATACTCCGTTTTCGCCCCGTTTTCGATCCTGCTGATTGTACTCGTCGCGCCGCAGTTTGCGTTTGGACAGTCATCACCGACGAGAACTGACTGGGCGGTGAATGGTGGGGAGACGAATAACACGCACTATTCGCCGCTGGGGCAGATCAATCGGGAGAATGTGGCGCAGCTAACGGTGGCGTGGGCTTACGACACGGGGGAGACGGGGGGGCTACAGACGAGTCCGATCGTTGTGGACGGTGTGTTGTATGGGCTGTCGCCGTCGCAGAAGGTTTTTGCGGTGGACGCGGCGACGGGCAAAGTTGTGTGGAATTTTGATTCGGGGATTAAGGGGACGCAGCCGGTGCGCGGGCTGGCTTACTGGACGAGCGCGGATGGGGCGGACAAGCGAATCATTGTCGGCGTGATGAATTTTGTTTATGCGCTGAATGCTGCGACGGGGAAACCGATCGCCACGTTTGGGACGGATGGGCGGATCGATTTGCGCGATGGCTTGAGCCGGAAGGATCCCGATCCTTTTATTTCGCTGACGAGTCCGGTGGTGATTTACAAAGATATGTTCATCGCGGGCGGGCGAAATTCCGAGACGCTGCCGGCGGCGCCGGGGGATGTGCGCGCTTTCGATGTGCGCACGGGAAAAATGCGCTGGGCGTTTCACACGATTCCTCAGCCAGGCGAGTTTGGCTACAACACGTGGCCGCCGGATGCGTACAAGACGATCGGCGCGGCGAACAATTGGGCCGGCATGACCGTCGATGTGCAGCGCGGCATTGTGTTTGTGCCGACGGGTTCGGCGGCGTTTGATTTTTACGGCGGGAACCGGCTAGGCGACGATCTTTTCGCGAATTGTCTGCTGGCGCTCGATGCGAAACCGGCAAGCGCATCTGGCATTTTCAGGCGGTGCATCACGATATTTGGGATCGCGATTTTCCGTCGCATCCGGTGCTGGTGAATATTCAACGCGACGGGCAGAAGATCGAAGCGGTCGCGCAGACGAGCAAGCAGGGCTTCGTTTATCTTTTCGATCGAGCCACGGGCGCGCCTTTATTTCCGCTGGAGACGAAAAAATATCCGGCGAGCACGATTCCCGGCGAGGTCGCGGCCGTCGAACAATCGTTGCCGGCGAAGCCCGCGCCTTACGCGCGCCAAATGTTGACGGAAAATATGCTGAGCGAGCGCACGCCGGAGATTCACAAGTGGGCGCTCGATCAATTTCACGATGCGCGTAGCGAAGGGCAATTCACGCCGTTCGGCCTGGGCAAAGAGACGGTGATTTTTCCCGGCTTCGACGGCGGCGCGGAATGGGGCGGGCCTGCGCTCGATCCTGATTCGAACATTCTCTATGTCAACGCCAACGAGATGGCGTGGATGGCTTCGCTCGGCGAAAACAAGCCGGGCAACACGGCGCAATCGATTTATTTGTCGCAGTGCGCGATTTGCCACGGCGACACTCGCGCTGGATCGCCGCCGGCGTTTCCGTCGCTGGTGAATGTGGGGGACCGGCTGACGCCTGCACAGATCACGAGCACGATTCGCACGGGCAAGGGGCGCATGAATGGATTTCCCGGGCTTTCGAAGGATCAGGTGCAAGAGCTGGTTGATTTTCTGACGGGCGCGCCACAGAAAGAAGTCGCGAGCTCGGAGCCGGCGCCGACGGACATGAAATATCGCTTCACGGGATACCGGCGATTTCTCGATCCGGATGGTTATCCGGCGATTGCGCCGCCGTGGGGCACGCTGAACGCGATCAATCTCAACACCGGCGAGTACGCGTGGAAAATTAATCTCGGCGAGTATCCGGCGCTGGTGGCGCAGGGCATCACAAGATACCGGCAGCGAAAATTATGGCGGTCCGATTGTGACGGCGGGCGGGATCGTCTTTATTGGAGCGACGAACTTCGATCAGAAATTTCACGCGTTCGATAAGGCGAGTGGAAAATTGCTGTGGGAGACGAAGCTGCCGTTTTCAGGAAATGCTACGCCGGCAACTTACATGGTCGGCGGTCGGCAGTATGTGGTGATCGCGGCGGGCGGCGGCAAAGATCCGAAGCATCCGAGTGGCGGAGTTTACGTGGCGTTTGCGTTGCCCGACGGCACCACGAAGTAGAGTTCAGCAGCATCGCGAACGTGGAATTTCAGCGACGCTTCAGCGTTTCTAATTCATCGAGAGTGCGCGGCCAGTCGTCGCCGAGAAGACGCGAGAGGCTGCGGTCGGCGAGCAGCTTTCCGCCGGTCTGGCATTTGGCGCAGTAGTTCGTTTCCTTGTCGGCGTAGCGAATGCGCTGGATTTTTTCGCCGCAACGCGGGCAAGGCTTGCCGAATTTTCCGTGTGCAGCCATTTCAGGGCGGAATGCGGTCACCTTTTCCGGAAAATTTTTCTTAGCTTCGGCGCTGAGCTGATCCATCCACACTTTGAGTGTTCTGCGGGTTGCTGAGTAGAGACGATCCCACTGCTCATCAGTCATTTTTTGTGTTTGCAGAATGGGCGAGAGCTGCGCGGTGTGAAGAATTTCGTCGGAATAGGCGTTGCCGATGCCGCTGAGGTAGCGTGGATCGGTAAGAGCGCGCTTGATGGTGTGGTTTTCGGCTGTGAGCGCGGCACGGAAAGCCGCGAGATCGCTGGCGAAAACGTCGATGCCGCCGGCATCGAACGCCGTCAGATTCTCCGCGCCGCTGACAACGTGAAGCGACGCGCGATGCTTTGCGCCAGCTTCGGTCAACACGAGCGAGCCGTCGGCGAAATCGAACGCGGCGAGCATATTTTTGCCGGAGAGCTTCGCTGCGGCCGCGCGCCAATGCAGGCGGCCTGCGATCATCAGGTGCAAGACGAGCCAGAGATCGCCGTCGAGGCCGAACGCGATGCGCTTGCCGATGCGGCGCAATTCGCGAACGGCGCGGCCTTCGGCGTCGGCGAGCGGTGGAATCGCCGTGCGCAGCAAAAACGGCGTGCCGAGGCGTACGCGATCGAGACGCTTGCCGACGATGCGGGGCTCCAGCGCGACGAGGTATGCCGTAATGTCAGGCAATTCGGGCATGCCATCACAATGCAGGCGGCCGAGTGCGTTTTGCAACTCGACCCGCGTCGCGGATAGCGCCACGGAGGCGTTCAGTCTTTGCGGAGTGTCGCTTCGATCGTGCCCTGCGGTTCTTCGGTCGGCAAAAATACGAACGACGGATTGTCCATGCCCAATGGATCGAGATCGATGAGATCGAAATGTTTTTTGGGCAGCGAAAGATGAATTTCGCGCACGTTGTCGAAATTATTGAGCACCGTCTCGCCCATCGCGTACAGGGTGTGTTGAAGCGACAAACTCTTGTGCTCGGCGAAAGTCTCGAGCAGCATCTGGCGCACGCCGTGCCACATGGGGCCGAACTGAACATCCTCGTCGTCATTCGGGTACAGCCAGTCGGCTTCGATCACCGTGGCGAGAATCTGATTTTTTTCATCTTTCAATGTGGTGAACGGATCGCGCATGAAATTTTCAAACTGCGCGTTCGAGGTTTTCAGCACAACGAGATTTTTTATGCCGGAGCGAATCGTCGTGCCTTCGCGCGTGCCAACCAGCAGCGCTGTTCTGCGTTCGTCGCCGTTGCGCGTGAACGCGCTGGCATGCGGTTTTCCGCCGAGCGGCAAGCGCGACCAGGGCGTTTCTTCGATCGAAATGTGCACGCGCGAAACTTGCGCGTTGTAGGTGACGAATTGATCCATCAAATGGAGGCCGAATTCCTCGACGGGCTCGACAGAATGCTGGCGAGCGAGCGCATATACCGCGTTTTTCATCGTGTCGGACGGCAGAATTTTGGAGTTGTCGCCCTTGGTATGCGCGGTCTCGAAATCACCTTCGAAGCGAATCGCGACGGTCAGCTCACGAATGTCGTGGCGACCTTCCTGGCGCGCGACGCGCAAGAGGCGAACACGCGACTCACCGTAATTGTTTTCGCCGAGATGAATCGCCATATTTTCTCCAGACGGGGCGCGTAAGACGCGGTCAATACTAGCGCAGCTCACGCAGGTGCTGGTGATTAGACGATCAGATGCGCTCGGGCGTTAGTTCCGCGGTGAGGCGAAGAACGCGCGCGTAGTAGTCGTGATGCTTGAGGTTCGCACCGGCATCCTGGTCGACGATGAACGTCACATCGGGATGGTGCTGCAACGCGGAAGCCGTGATGCTCGCAGTTACCGGCCCCTCGATCGCCTGCGCGATGGAGGTCGCTTTCGACGACCCGCTTGCCAGCAACAAGATTCGCCGAGCTTCGAGTATCGTCCCGATGCCCATCGTGATCGCGCATTCCGGAACTTTTTCGCCGGGCTTAAACGATTTGCGATTGTCGTCGATCGTTTCTTTCGTAAGGACTTTCAAACGTGTCCGCGAGCCCAGGCTGGAAGTCGGCTCGTTGAATCCGATGTGACCGTTGCGGCCAATGCCTAAAATTTGTAGATCGATTCCGCCGGCATCGCGGATCGCCTGCTCGTACGCGCCGCAATAACGGTCGTAGCTTTCAGAAATCGTGCCGTCGGGAATGTGGATGTTTTCCGGCTTCGCGTTCACATGCCGAAAAAGATTCTCGTGCATGAAATAGTGAAAGCTCTCAGGATGCGTCGCGGGCAGTCCGAGATACTCGTCGAGATTGAAGCTGACGATGCCCGAGAAATCGAGATTTTCTTCGCGATGCATTCGCGCGAGCTCTTTGTAAAGCGTGAGCATGGTGCTGCCGGTCGCGAGGCCAAGGCGAATCTTCGGGTTGCGGCGAATGGCGCCGGCAACGATGCGCGCGCCTTCGCGGCCAAGTTGTTCTTTGTCGGGTTTGAGTATGAGAAGCATGTTCTCGATTTTGCGGGTAATAGATTAAACCGATTTAAACGTATAATTCCAGCCGCGTTGCAGGGTTTTTCGACGCGACTGGCCGGAGGTTCAACTTCGCTTCGCCGTGCAAACGAGAATCCGAGAATTTTTCGCCCGCTCAGAAATATTTCTAGCCACGCAACACATTATTGGGTCTACACTTCCGGGTCAACGTGTTTTGAGATTTTGCGTTTTGCATTTCGGGTTTCGGGGTGATTCCTAAAAAATGGCACTGAATTCGACCGACTGGATTGTCATTGCCGCTTATCTGCTGCTCAATCTGGCGATCAGCCTCTATTACCGGCGGCGCTCTTCGGGCAGCACCGAGGAGTTTTTCGTATCCGGGCGCAACGTTTCGTGGTGGCTAGCGGGCACTTCGATGGTAGCCACAACGTTTGCCGCGGACACGCCGCTGTTTGTCACAGGCGTGGTTGCGAAGCAAGGCATCTCGGGCAACTGGATCTGGTGGTCGCAGTGTTTGTCGGGAATGATGACGGTTTTCTTTTTCGCGCGGTATTGGCGGCGTGCGGGAATTCTCACCGACGTTGAATTTGTCGAGCTGCGCTATGAAGGCAAAGCCGCAGCTTTTCTCCGCGGATTTCGCGCGATTTATCTCGGCGCACTGATGAACTGCCTGATTCTCGGCTGGGTCATCAAGGCAATGATCAGCATCACGACCGTGTTGCTCGGCGATGCGATCGCGCAGGGCCGCGTGCTATCGATTGGAATCGGCGGCCACACATTCTTCAGCTACACGCTTGGCACGCCGGCGCACACCGGCTTGCTCATCTGCGTCTTGCTGCTCGTTCCCTTCACGGGAATCTACACATTCATCGGCGGACTTTGGGGCGTGCTCGTTACCGACCTGTTCCAGTTCGTTTTGAAAATGACGATGATCATTGTGCTGGCGTGGGTCGCCGTATCGAAAATCGGCGGCATGACGCTGCTGAAATTGCAGCTTTCGCATGTGAACGATGCCGCGCGCGCGAACGGCCAAACGACGAGCGACGTCACCGCGTTCTTCCCGAATTTCCACCAGGGCTGGACCAGCGACGCGCTGTGGACGCTGCCGGTGATTACGTTCGTTCTTTATCTCGGCGTGCAATGGTGGGCGAGCTGGTATCCCGGCGCCGAACCCGGCGGCGGCGGTTACGTTGCGCAGCGCATGTTCAGCGCGAAGGACGAAAAAAATTCGCTCGGCGCGACGCTCTGGTTCAACATCGCGAACTACGCAATGCGCTCGTGGCCCTGGATCGTCACCGGCCTCGTCGCCGTCGCGGTTTATTCGACCAACGGCGGCCTTCATCCAAACGCGGAATTCGCCGCCGAACCCGAAAAAGGCTACGTGATGGTGCTGCGCGATTTTCTTCCGCCGGCATTGCGCGGCCTGATGATCGCGGCGTTTCTGGCGGCATTCATGTCCACCGTCGGCACGCAGCTCAACTGGGGCACGTCGTATTTCATCAACGATTTCTACCGCCGGTTCGTCGTTCGCAAAGGCACGGAAAAACACTACGTGACGGTCAGCAAGCTCTTCATCGTGGTGCTCGTGATTTTGAGCGGCTACACCGCGGCACACATCACATCGATTCAATCGGCGTGGCAGCTTTTGCTCGGGATGGGCGCCGGCACGGGCGGCGTGCTGATGCTGCGGTGGTACTGGTGGCGCGTCAACGCGTGGAGTGAAATCTCCGCGATGGTGGCGGCGTTCGTCACTTCGATTTCCCTCGCGCAGATGTCGTTCACGGGCAACACCACGGTTGTTTTCGCGAAGACCGCGCTCATCACCACCGCGGTGACAACAATCGTGTGGCTGGTCGTCACCATGATCACGCCGCCCGAAACCGACGAGCGTTTGCTCAAATTCTATCGGCGCGTCCACCCAACGCTCCTCGGTTGGAAGCGTATCGCCGCTCTCGCACCCGAGATCAAGCCGGTGCGCGACCTGGGCGCGAACACCTTTGACTGGATCATGGGCTGCACGCTGGTCTACTGCTGCATGTTTGGCATCGGCGAATTGGTGCTTCAGGAATGGGTGACGGGAATCGTGCTGCTGATCATCTCGGCGGTCGCGGGATACTTCATCTACTGGAGCTTGTCGCGCCGCGGATGGGAGACGCTGTCGGGCGCTTCGGACAGCGCGGATTAACGCAGCGCCGGCATCTTGGCGGCGTTTTGCTCCCGGTTCAACGACACCGAAACTTTAATCAACGTCGTTTCGTTCAAAAAAGCAAAACCGCCGGCAGGATGCCGGCGCTACCAAAGCAAAAAGGGCGGAGATTGCTCTCCGCCCTTCTCTTGCAAGCTTGATGGTGAATCAGATCACGGCTTCAAGTGCGGAGAAGCCTTCTGCAACCGTGCGAGCAGCTTGGCCGCAGAAGCCGGAGCATGGAGCTTCGATTCGGCGATGATGTCTTCGGCTGAGACGGTCTTGCCATAGACGCGCTTGTTGGCATCGTTGTCGGCGCGAACCGTCGAGCCTTCGAGCGAAATGCCGGCGAACACGCCGCGCGCTCGCGAGTAGCTCAACATTTCGGCGCGCATCGTAACGTCGGTTTCCGCCGAAGCGTTGCGCCCCTTCGGGCCGGCCGCGATCGAAGCATCGCCGCCGAGTTTCACTTTGCTGTGCAGCACGCTGTCGGCGCCGCGATTGTTCATCACGAGAATGACGAAGTCGGTCGCCTGGCCGCCGATCTGGAAGCCAACGCTGCCGCCTTCAAGCGCCATCATTGTGGGAGCGCCCCACGGGCCGGTGTAATCCGCGTGCGTACGGCAAACCATCACGCCGCGGCCGTAGCTGCCGCCGACGATAAAAGCCGCCTTCACAACCGACGGATAGATGATCACGCAGCGCGCCTTGTCGAGCAGGTCTTGCGGGATATCGTCCGGGATGTCAATGATCTCGCTGAAAACCGTGCCTGCGTTTTCGATGCGATCGTTGTCCTTGGTATCGTCATCCTTCGCTTTCGCCTTGGAGGCCGGGGCCAGCGCAAGCCCTGCAACTACGAATGCGCCCGCCAATAACGTGGTAAAAAGCCGCTTGTTCAACTGCTTCATGAACGCTTCTCCTTTTTTTCTTGAATGCCCTTTTTTGATGCGTCGACCAGCTTATTTGTTTTGTTACCGTTTCAGCAAAATTTAATGAACGACATTCCTTCGAGGGCTCAGCCCTTGCGATCCGAAACCAGTATCACGACCCCGCCAATCAACGCAAGCGCTCCTAGAATTGGAGGCAGAGGCACGCTGTGGTGTTCTTCTTTCGTAGCCTGGATGGGCCCAACGTCCAGAACCTTTTTGTGGGTGGTGTAAGTGAAGCCCTGATACATCAGGGCGACGACTCCGAGAACGATCAAAATCAGTCCGAGTGGCTTCATTGTTTCAATTCCTCCTGGATGCGTGATGCTATGGCGAGCAAGACCAGTCACCCGCCACACCTCCGTCAAATCGATGGCCCGTAACTCAATCCTGTAATTCGATCACTAGGTCCGGCGAAGCAGATGCCCGACCAGCGAAACCACAAACAGGACTAGGAAAATAAAGAAAAGGATCTTAGCGATACCCGCCGTGGCGACGGCGATACCCGTAAATCCAAGCAGAGCCGCAACCAATGCAACGATGAAAAACGCCAAAGCCCAACGCAACATCGCAACCTCCTGACGTGTGATACCTGATTTGACAATCTTTCAAACTTTAAAAAGGGCCGCGAACCGGGCCAACGATGTCACTGCTTGCCTTGCGCCACGATTCCCTAAGTTTGTACAACTCGTGTATCTCATGCTCCATACGGTATCGACCTTAGGACTTTTGGAACCATCGTGTAGCGGAAAAGGGCGTCGTTGGGCGGTTGCAATACGAACCAGTTGGCTTGATTGCGCGATGAACGAGCGGATTCGCGCTAGAACTTGATCTCGAGGGTCGGGGGTGCGTCTTTGCATTGCGTGCGATAAACGTGGGGTCCTGCGTGGGATTGGTAGAGTGGGAAATGTTTTGCCCACGAGTTTTTCGCGGTCGATGTAAAAATTTCGACCTCTCAGCAAGGCATCGCAAAACGTACTAGGACGTGGCGGCGTCTTAACCTCCCTGATGTGTATGTCTTCGGGATCGCTTAAATCTATGTACTGATTGGCGTACGAGATGCACCTAAGGGGACGGTGGGTACTACATAGATTGCTGCAACCGCTTTGGACCATTCTGCCGTCTTAGCTGATGACAGGGTTCAGGCGTCGGGTAAGAAGTGCGATACCTCGGCAGCGTCGCGCTGCACGCATCTGGTGCCGGTCGGAACTCCAGGAGGTAAAAGATGGAACCCATACGTTTATTGGTAGCAGATGATCACGAAATCGTGCGGAAAGGTATTCGTTCGCTGCTCGAAGCTCAGCCGGGCTGGCACGTGACTGCGGAAGCGAGTGATGGCCGCGAAGCCGTCGAAAAAGCGCTTGAGATGAAGCCCGACGTAACGGTACTCGACATCAGCATGCCGTCACTCAACGGCTTGGAAGCGGCGCGCCAAATGATCAAGAACGATGCGCGCGCGAAAATTCTCATTTTGACGCAGCATGAGTCCGATCCGCTGATTCGCGAAGTGCTCGATGCTGGCGCTCGCGGATACGTGCTGAAGTCAGATGCCAGCCGCGATCTGATCACTGCGGTGAACGCGGTTCGCAGCAATAAGACGTTTTTCACGGCGAAGGTCGCGCAGATCGTCCTAGACGGATATCTCGACAAGAAGCCGAAGAAAACGGCAACGCCCGAAGAGCGCAAAGACGATGCGCGCAGCCGTCTGACTCCACGCCAGCGCGAAATCGTGCAACTTCTGGCCGAAGGCAAGAGCAGCAAGGAAGTCGCCGTCGCGCTCGGACTGAGCGTGAAAACAGCGGAAACGCATCGCGCGAACATCATGCGCCGGCTCGATTGCCACTCGATCAGCGAGTTGGTGCGCTACGCGGTGAGAAACAACATCATCGAGGCCTAAGAGGAGATTTCGCGTGTCGCGGTTTCGATGCAATTCGCCTTTTGGGGCGCAGAGTTTCTGCGCCCTTTTTCTTTTTCGCCTTGGCGGGAATTAAGTCCGACGACGCCGTTGTGCGAAGACTTTTCAGTACTAAGAATCCGTACAACATGCGGCGCCCTCGCCTTGAATGATTCACCCTATTTCACCGTGCGTTCCCGAGTGGTTTCCTGAAGTCGCATCACGAAGTCGATAGGAGGTTTCATGAACTGGGATCAAGTTGAGGGGAAATGGAAACAAGCCTCAGGCACTGTGAAAGAAAAATGGGGCAAGTTGACCGACGACGACCTCCAGCGCATCAGCGGGAAACGTGATCAACTCATCGGCCGCATTCAGGAGCGCTACGGCATCGCGAAGGAAGAAGCCGAGCGTCAGGTGGATGAGTTCTCTCGAACGTATGGCGCGGATCCAGCCGTACCGCATGCAAAGGTCCGAAGCACGAGCAGCTAGGCGCCCGCCCGGGCGGGCTCTGGCTCTCGGCATTACGAGCACACTGTCATATACAGTGAGGCGAGTTCCCGGTTCCTGGAACTCGCCTCTTTTTTTCCACGCCAAGCACTTCCACATCTACCGATGGCATCGCCGGCTTTCCGGAGGCGAAGTGAAGGACGTCCTGCCGCCGTGTTTTCTCATCCATCGCGCGCGTCTAATCCGATCCCATTTCAAAGGGCCGATCGTAGCCGGTCATCTCCAAATAGCCCACGCCCTGAATTTTCGCGCCCGCGCGAGTGCCGTCGTAAGTAACCGCTCCTTCCCAATACGACGGAGTCAGGGTGCCGTTGCTCGAACCACCAGTGAGTTCCTGCGACGCCAACTGTGTCTTTACATCCAGATCGAGTCCGAGCTTTGGCACCGCGACCTTCCAATGCACTGGATAAGTTGCTTTGGTGATTGCGCTCGTCCATGTCGCGCCGCTCGGTTGCAGCGAAAATTCTGTCGAGCGCAAATGCGTGCTTTTCCCTTGGGCATCGACGAACGTCGCCGCGGAAAACGGATCGATTGTCCCGTCTTTGCGGCGAATGCGAAAAAGCATCAGCTCCGTGTTATCCACGAGTTGCACGCTAAACCAATCCCAACCGATCTGATCGCTTTCAAGTTGATGCGTGAAAAATTCATGGTCCATCCAGGCAAGACCCGCAACTTGAAATGTTTTCCCGTTTAGTGCGATCGCCCCGCTGGTCGCAAGATGCGTGAGTGAGATGTAGTGCGATGCGTGGCCCGCGCCGGCCCCTTTTTGGCTGACCCCGTCCTGCCCCTGAATCACCGGCGGCTTTTCGGAACGCAGCGATAGCCGCAATTCAAAACGTGAATCGACTGCTCGCAGCGTTTGTTCATCGCCGTTCCACTGAATCTGCCAGTTTCCGTTCCAGATTCGCCCTTCGTTGCTGCTGACACCGGCGATGCCTGGGCCGGCTCGGTTCGTGCGTTCCGTGTGATAGAAGTGCTCGCCGTCCAGATCGCTGAGCGCCAGATGCGCGAGATACAAATCGCGCACGTCCCATGCGCCAGCCTTCGCCGCATCGCGATTCACGCCTTGCCGAAAAAACGTTAGCTCGAATCCGAATCGCCGGCCATCCGTCGATTTTACGTTGCCCGTGTAATACCACCACTCCGTCTGATACTCGGGATGATCGAAATGATCGCGCGGAAATTCGTAGCGATACCCCGGCAGCGCGACGCTGTATTGCGGCTCGCCGGCGGCTTGTGTCGCGAACGCGACCACAGGCTGCAGCGCGAGCAGCAACGCCAGCGCTAAACACGCGATGCCGCTACTCTTCATGCACAACCTCAATCGGATTCAGCCGAATCGCGACGCTCGCCGGGTAAAGCCCGGCAAGCACCGTGGCGACATACACGAAGCTCAGCGCGCCAAGAAGAACCGCCACCGGCCAGTGAAATCGGATCGTCCAACCAAACGATTGCTTGTTGATCACAAATACCAAAATCAGCGAGAGCGCGAACCCCTGCACCACTCCTGCGAGCGTCGCGAGCAAACCGAGCAACCCAGCCTCGACCAAAATCAGTTTGCGAATCTGCCATGACGCCGCGCCCAGGAATCGCAGCAACCCAAGCTCTCGCCGCCGATCGATCACAACAGCCAGCAGCGCGCCCGCGACACCGACCACTGCGACAAGCACGGCAACAGCCTCCAGCGCATAGGTAATCGCGAACGTGCGATCGAAAATCATCAGCGCCTGCGTCCGCAAATCGCGATTCGAGAAAATCATGATCCGATAATTGCCCGCGGCCGCCACATCTTCGATTTCCCGGCGCACACCCTCCAGCGAAGCCTCTGGCGACACATAAATGGCGAGACTCGCCGGCGCCGGATCGGGCAAATATTTCAGCGCGGTCGTGCGATCCATCACGACGGTGCCGCGTTCGCTCGAGTAATCGTAAAAGACATCGACCACGCGGAATGCCGCTCTGGCACTCCCCAGCGCCAGCGTAATCGAATCTCCGCGCTTCACATGATGTTTGTTCGCAAATGGCTCGCTGACCACAACTGCATTCGCGCCGCGCATCTCCGCCAGCACAACTTGCGTCTCGCGACCCGACATAAAATTCGCTTTGTGATACACGCGCTGCGCGTCGAGCTCTGCCGACGCAAGCCCCGCCGGCATTCCTTCGTAGCTGATTTCGTAATCGCGCAGCCGATCCACGGTTGCGACTCCAGGCAGCCGCGCGATTTTGTCAGCAAACTCCAGAGTCAGGCTCGGATGCCGGTCCGCTGCGGGCACGCCGCCGGCACGCATGTACAAATCCGCCGGCACCTGATCGTTCATCCACAGCAGAACCGTTTCGCGAAAACTGCCGACCATGATGCCGACGGCTGTCATCATCGCAATCGCAGTGGAGAGCGCGCCGACCAAAACAGAGGTGCGCCGCAGCGACGCCGACAAACTCTGCGACGCGAGCGATGCTTCGACGCCAAGCATCGCTCCAAGCGCACGCGTCAACCCCCGCATCGTAAAATCGACCGCGGCGGGAATCGCCAACGCCGACGCCGCGATCACCAAAATTGTCGCGAGATATCCGAACAGCGGCATTCCCGCGACGGCCGGCGCGCGCGAAGCAAGAAACGCGCCGAGCGTAAGCGCCGCAGCAATCGCCAGGTCGCGTAGCTTATGCACCTTCGCGACATACTCCCGTCGCCCGCGCGCCATCGCTTCCACCGGCGCCACCAGCGACGCTTCACGAGCCGGCGCATACGCCGACGCCACCGCGACGCCAACTCCCACGATCAGCGCGACCACCACCGACTCCGCGCTCAACGCAATCGCGCCAGGCCGGCTGCTCACGTACAGCGCCTCGACCGTCGCCGACATCAACTTCACCGCGCCGCTCGCCATCACTCGCCCGAGCGGCAATCCAATCAGCGAACCGATCAGTCCGAGACTCGCCGCTTCGCCGATGAACGCGGCGAGCACCGTCGCGCGGCTCGCTCCCAGGGCGCGAACAATTCCGATCTCCGCGCGCCGCCGCACCACCGAAACCGAAATCGTGTTGTAGATCAGAAACGCTCCGACCACGAGCGCGATGTAACTTAACAACTTCAGATTCCAGCGAAACGCCGCGAGCATCTTGCGATTTTCTTCGGTGCCGGTGCCGGCGACTCGCAATTCCACGCCTTCCGGCAAAATCGCCGCAGCAGTGGTACTCGCTCCGTCGCCGCCTCGAAGCCGCCGCTCCCAATCCGCCTCGCTTGCAATGCGCGCAGAGCCGCCGTCATCCTTCTCCGGCACTTTCACCAAAATGCGATCGACGCGCCCAATTCGCCCGACCGCACGCTGCGCCGCCGCCAGATCCATGACGATCGCCGCGGCATTCCCTCCGTCGTCCGGAAACACTCCGCGCACAACGTAGGCGCGCTCATGATCATTCATCAGCAGCGCGACACGATCGCCCTCGTGATAACCCAGGCTCTGCCCCACCCAAATGCTTTCGTCATCGCCCAAATACCTCAGCGCACCTTCCGGATTCGCTATCGGAAAAGCCGATGCCGCCTCTGCATGATTCTGCCCTTCCGCGACGAGATCGAGGCCCAGCAATGGAAACGTGCGCTTGTCATCCATCGTCGCGTAATCCTCAATTCGCGCGGAAACCCGCAGCGAATACGGCAGTTGTGCCAGCTTGCCGACGACGGCCTCCGGCACGCCGCCTGCCGCGACAATCTCGAAATTGTTATCGCCCGCCAGAGTTTCCATCGACGAGCGAAACGATCCCGCCGCCGCAAATCCCGCAAGATCGATTGCGAGCACCACCGCGACGCCGAGCGCGATCGCCAGCACGGTCAGCGCTGTCCGCACCGGCTCCGCGAACAGCGGCCGCACCATCAACCGGTAAAATAGGAAAAGGCGCGCCACTAGTGACGTTCCACGCTCTCGATTTTTCCATCGCGCAACCGCACGACGACATCCGCCAGCGCCGCAGCCTCGGCGCTATGCGTCGCCATCACCGTCGCGGTGTTTTTTTCGCGTGACAGGCGCCGCAGTAATTCCAGAATCACATTTCCGGTGGCGTTATCGAGATTTCCCGTCGGTTCATCGGCCAACAATAATTTCGGACTATGAATCAGCGCCCGCGCAATTCCCACGCGCTGCATCTGCCCGCCCGAAAGTTGGTGCGGATAGCGATCACTCAATCCATCTAATTCAACCAACCGCAGTCGCTCCAGCGCGGCCTCACGCGCGTTGGCGACGCGCCCCGCAAGCAACAGCGGCAACTCCACGTTCCCCAGCACCGTCAGCGTGTGCAGCAACTGAAAAGACTGAAAAATAAATCCGACTTTCTCGCGCCGCAGCTTCGTCAGCTCCGCATCTTTCAGCGACGACGTCGCCACGCCATCCAGCAACACGCTCCCCGCCGTCGGAAAATCCATCGCCCCCGCTAAATTCAGCAGCGTCGATTTCCCGCATCCGCTCCGTCCAACTAGCGCAACAAACTGCCCCGCCTCGACATTGAGCGACACGCCATCCAACGCCCGGACCGGTTGCCCGTCGGTCGAATATTCTTTACTCACGCTTTGCAGGGAAAGAATCGGCATAGAAATAAAAGGCGCAGTCACCCTGAGACTTCACAACAGCAGGTCCCAAGGTTACCGCGCCTGTTCTCAATACATACGTGTTACGTATTCGGTCAGATTTTGGATGCGAACGGTATCAGGGGCGCCGAAACTACTTCGCTGCCAACGCCTTCTCGATCGCCGCAGTCACTTCCGGCGAATCCGGCGTCACTTTCGGCTCGAACCGCGCCACGATCTGCCCGTCGCGCCCGACCAAAAACTTCGTGAAGTTCCACTGGATGTCGCCACCCGTCGATGGATTCGCCGACTTGTCCGTCAAATATTGATACAGCGGCGTCGTGTCGTCGCCCTTCACCGACACTTTCGTCGTCATCGGAAACGTCACGTTATATTTCGACGAGCAAAACGTCTTGATCTCCGCGTTCGTTCCCGGCTCTTGCCCGCCGAAATTGTTCGCCGGAATTCCGACGATCACAAATCCCTTGTCCTTGAATTTCTCGTACGTCGATTCCAGCGCGGTGTATTGCGGCGTGAATCCGCAGCGGCTCGCCACATTTACGAGCATCACCACTTTACCTTTATACGTCGCGAGCGACGTCGGCTGCCCGTCGATCGAATTCAGCGTGAAATCGTAAATCGATTTTCCGCCCGCGATCACCGCGGCGGCACAAAACAACAAACCAAATAGCAACGGCGCAATCATCTTCATCTTCACTTCCTCCCAGTTAGCTTGCGAGTTCGATCTGCTCCGATACATCTTCAAGCGGCGCGTCAACATCATTCGGAGCCAAACCCTGCGTGCCCGCAAAACAGATCGCCGGGACGCCGCTGCGTGCCCCCATTCTACGACATCCGTGGGCCTCCGCGCCCCTCGGCGTCCTCCGCGTCTCTGCGTTGGATTTTTCTTCTCTGCCTCTCGTTCGCCGCGCCGCGATTTCGCAACCCATTGAGCCAACCCATCCGGTGGTATAGACTGCGCCGCGCGCAATTTTTGCATCCCAGCTAACGCCGCGCGCGGTCAGGGCTGCAATTACCGCAGCGGCGACGGTCGCGGTTCGCAGTCACGCCGATATCACGGAGGCTCGATGCTCCTCGCAGCAACAGCAGGAGTTGCAGTCACACACCGGACGCTCGCCCCGGTCGATCTCGTCATCATCGGGCTTTATTTCGTACTCGTCTTCGGCATCGGCTTTTATTTTTCGCGCAAAGAGCGCACCTCCGAAGACTACTTCCTCGCCGGTCGCAACATCGGCTGGTTCGCCATCGGCGCGTCGCTCTTTGTCTCCAATATCTCCACCGAACATTTCATCGGCCTCGCGGGTTCTGGCGCCACATCGGGACTCGCCGGGGGAAATTTCGAGTGGCAGGCGTCGTGCATCCTTCTTCTGCTCGGCTGGGTCTTCGTTCCCTTCTATTTGCGGTCCAACGTTTTCACTATGCCCGAATTTCTTGAGCGCCGCTTCAACCGCAATTGCGCCACGTATCTCGCCGCTATTTCGATCATCGCCTACATCTTCACGAAAATTTCCGTGCACCTCTACGCCGCGGCCATCGTGCTCGAACGCGTCGTCGGCTGGAATCAGTGGACCGCCGCGATCATTCTCGTCATCGCCACCGGCATTTACACGATTGCCGGCGGACTCGCCGCAGTCATCTACACCGACCTCGTTCAAACTCTGGTTCTTCTCGCCGGCGCCATCGCACTCACAATTATCGGCCTCGACAAAGTTGGCGGCTTCGGAGCTCTGCGCGCTGCCGTGCCCGCCAGTTATTTCCACATGGTGAAGCCGATCTCCGATCCCGATTTTCCGTGGACCGGAATTTTCTTCGGCGCTCCAATTATCGGCATCTGGTATTGGTGCACCGACCAGGTCATCGTGCAACGCGTGCTCTCCGCCAAAGATGAGGGTCACGCAAAAGCCGGCACGATCTTCGCGGGATTCCTGAAAATTCTCCCCGTGTTCCTGCTCGTGATTCCCGGCGTGATCGCGTTCGCGCTCTATCCACAACTCTTTCACATCGAAAATGGCGCGGTTACCAACGGCGACATCGCATTTCCGACCGCCGTCGTCAATTTGCTCCCAACCGGCTTCGTCGGACTGATGGTCGCCGCTCTGCTTGCCGCATTGATGGGCGCGATGAGTTCCGTCTTCAACTCCGCTTCCACGATGGTCACGCTCGACTTCTACAAAAAATTCCGTCCGGCCGCGACCGAGAAGCAGCTCGTCAACTTCGGCCGCATCGCGACAGGCGCGATGGTGCTACTCGGTCTGCTCTGGGTTCCCTTCATTCACGTGCTCAGCGCGCAGCTCTGGGTCTACCTGCAAAGTGTGCAGGGATACATCAGCCCGCCGATCGCCGTCTGCTTCATCTTCGGAATTTTGTGGCCGCGACTCAACGGAACCGGAGCGATCACGACGTTGCTCGCAGGATTCGTGATGGGTTCGGTAAGATTCATTTTTGAAGTGCTCGATAAATCCGCGCACTATCAATCCGGCTTCCTCCGCTGGCTCGTCGGCATGAACTTTCTCCACTACAGCATCCTGATGTTCGTCGTCTGCACGATGATCTTGATCGTCGTCAGCCTGATGACGCCCGCGCCCGAACGCAGCAAACTCGCCGGCCTCACTTTCGCCACCGTGGACGACAAAATCGAAACCATCGACGTCAAGAAAGTAAACTTGGCGAAAGAAACCCGTACCGAGCACAAGATCAACGTCGCGTTGACGTACGTCTTGCTCGCAACTTGTCTGGCTCTCTGGATTTATTTCCGCTAACCATGAGCGCAACCCTCAACACAGAGCAGGATTTTGTAGGGGCAGGGTTCACTCCGCCCCAGCTTGCCCGGGCGTCAGCCGTTCGTCACTTAGCGACCTCCATCCAAACGCTGAAGTCGAATGTCTCTCCATCCGCCGCCTTCCAAAAATTCTCCGCCCCCGGCCCCGGCGCATTACTCCGCACTCTCCGCCTCGGCCCGCTCCAACGCATCGCCGAGGTCTACGTCCCCTTCCATCTCTACCGTGTCAAGTACGACCTCGGCCGGGAACATCAATCGCGCCTCTTCGCCATCGACGCTGTCGAAGGCTCGCTCGATCTGTTCGAATTCCCTTCTGTCCCCAATCAAAACGGACTCGTGCGGATCGAAACAAAGAACGCCTTGCCCACAAGACTGAGCGATGACGTTGCAGAAAATTCGTTGCGCGAAAAAGTCCTCCGCGTAATTTTTCAGCAAGGCTTCTTCAAATTGCGCGACGCAAATCTCACCGTGAATCGCGTTCCCATCGACCTGCATCTCGCCTACTGGCTAGCATTCCACGGAACGAACACCGCCCGCTGCCGCGTCCTCGACGCCACCCGCAACCGCATCGAAGGCGCCAAAGCCTCCGCCCTCTTCGAGTCCTGGCTCTCCGCCTAAACGCATAACGCCTC
Organism: uncultured Acidobacteriota bacterium; assembly: GCA_963785605.1. GTDB lineage: Bacteria > Acidobacteriota > Terriglobia > Acidiferrales > UBA7541 > Acidiferrum. Next base: position 20,758 of record CAWAWE010000009.1, read on the forward strand.
CCCTCTTCGTAGGGGCGTCCCTTCAGTGCGCCCAGGCAAAATGTCAGCATGCCCGCGGCTCTCCGATCTCTTCGTACGGGCGCGGCACCGCTGCGCCCCAGCTTGCCCGGGCGTCAACACCTGCATCGGATCTGTTTGTGAATTTCTAATTCAACAGAAAAATCGAAACCGACTCCGCCGGCGCTCTAACCACAATTCCTCTGCCGCCAACCTCAACCCGCCCATCGCCCATCAACTTCTCGCTCCCCGCCGCACCCGCCGCAGGCGTCTCGCTCACAGCCACATCCAACTCCCGCGCGCTCTTCGAGAGATTGAACGCCACGAGCACTTTCTCCTCATCCGACTCCCGCAAAAAAACAATCGCCGACTCATCCGACAGCAAATTCCACTGCCGCCCCTCACTCAGCGCCGGGTGCTCGCGACGCACCCGTAATAAATTCTGCACAAACGAGAACATCTGCTGCTGTTCAGGCGTGCGTCCGCTCTCCACAAATGCATTCCTCGCATCCTCGGGCCAGCCGCCAGGAAAATCATGCCGATTGTCGGGATCGCCGCCACCGCTCATTCCAATTTCATCGCCGTAGTAAAGCTGCGGAATCCCGCGCATCGTTAGACTCAATCCGAACGCCAGCTTCAACTTCGCCAAGTCCAGCGCTGCCACCAGACGCAGCCGGCCCATCCGCACCCGCAAATCGCGTCGTATCGTGATTCCCGAAAAACGTCACAAGCTGATCCGGCCGCGACATACAGCGAATCGTGCCGCAGCACATCCGCCAATTTCGCCGCCGGCGCCTTCCCCGCCAAAACATCGCGCAGCGCAAAATACATCGGATAATCGAAAACAGTTGTCACGCCCGAATCGACGCCATCAAATCGCCGCTCGCCGCCCGCAAAAAACGAAGTCACGCTCGGATCCGGGTGATAAACCTCACCGATCGTCGTCAGCCGCGGATAGATTTTTTTCAATGCGGTATGCCAGCGCGACCAGAAAATCCGCGGCACGTACGGAAACGTGTCGATGCGAAATCCATCGAGGCCCGACGACTCTGCCCACCAGATCGCGTTCTGCTGGAGATACGTCGCGACGATCGGATTCTCCGTATTCAAATCCGGCAGAACCCCGAAAAACCATCCGTCGGTCAGATAGCGCCACAAACTCGGCGGCGCATGCGGATCGGTCATCGCCTCAAACGGATCGTGTCCAAAGGCCTGCTCGCGCGATTCGCCATAGAAGGCCGCAGCCGGCGCGATGCCGGACGCCGGATCGACCGGCATCGACGAATTGATGTGGCGCGCGACCGTTCCGTGAAACCAATCCGACATCGGCGGATTCGCCGCCCAGGGATGCTTCGGCCCCACGTGATTGGGCACGATGTCGAACAGCACTTTCATCTTTTGCGTGTGCGCCGCGTTGATCAGCTCCTGATACTCGCGCAGCGTTCCGAGATGCGGATCGACCGCATACAAATCCACGGCGCCGTAACCGTGATAATCCTCGGTCCCGCCATTTTTCACCACCGGCGTGAGCCAAAGCGTCGTGACTCCAAGACTTTTCAGGTAATCGAGATGTTCGCGGATGCCCCGCAGATCGCCGCCGTGATATGCGCGCGCCTTCGACCGATCGTGCGAACCAGCCGCGCCATCGGGCTCATCGTTGGTCGGATCGCCGTTCGCGAACCGATCCGGCATGATCAGATAAATCACATCGTCCGGCGTGATTCCCTGAAACCGATGAATCGTTTCGACGCGCGTGGAAATCGGCAACTCAAACGACGCGACTCCGCCCTCTGAATTCGTCACGCGGCAAACCAGCGTCCCTGATTTCAAATCCGCGCCAAACTTCAACCACACAAAAAGGTAGTTCCCGCCGCCAGCCGCCTGCGTGCGCTCAACAATCACGCTCGAAAGATTGCACTCCACCTTGTTCGCATCGAGCCCGCGCCCCGACAGCAGCACCATCACTTCCGGCGTAAACCCCACCCACCAATTCGGCGGCTCCACTTTGGTCACGACCGGAGCCTTTTCAGACGGGGATGCTTTCTGTGCGGCGTCTGCGCAAAATGCCGTCGCGCAAATCATCGCGAGGAGGAGAAGACAACGGAAACGGAGCGTTCGTCGATGTATTTCGATCATTTGAAAATCAGACGTCCAAAAACTTCTGGCACATGGAACTGCGGCACTGGCGTCTTTGTTGGCTGCCACGAGGCATAAAATCTCGGCTCGTTCGACCCTTCAACCCGAAAGAAATTCACGCGCCAAACTTTCGACGGATCGAAACTGTCTGCGACAAGGGTATTCATCGGCAGCGCCAACACTGCGCGCCACGTCTTCGCCGTTTCGTCGATGCTTGCTCGACGTTTCAATCCGCTCGTCAAATCACGCTTGCCGTGATGCTCGCCGCCATCGAGATTGATGTCGAGATCGAGCCAATTCCCGTTCGGCGCGACTTCAAATTCCTGATATTTCCGTGGTTGCGACGGGGCGCTCTGCACAAATAGTTCGCAAACATCTTTATCCCACAATTTGTCGCGCCATCCGCGCGAATCCGCGTCGTCGTAGACGTTGATGCTGCGATATTTCGCGCGAAACTCGACGAACAAAGTCTCCGGAGTCCAGAGCAAACGCACCTGCGTCTCGCGCGTCGGATCGGCATTCGCTCCCCGCCAATCCCAATCGAATTGCACTCCCGGGACGGTTTCCCACGCGGCGTCCGGCGGAAATCCTTCCGTGTCCATCGAGCCAGTCCAACGAATCGCAACAATCGTGTCCGTCTTTGGCGGCATGCCCGCGTCGCCGGTCATCATCGAGAGTCTCCCTGTGGCCACATGATCTTGCCACGAATCGCGCGGCGCAGAGCAGGTCTGTGCGCTGTGCGCCGACGGGTTGCGAGCAAAGATGCGGGTCGAACTCGCGCAGTCGGGATGAATTTCGCGGCGGTGGCCGAGCGACGCGGCGGCTGTGGGCGACGCGGCGGAGATGACGCGCGATGTGCAGCGACTCTTTGCGCACGCAGGGCGCGGCTGCGCGAAAGGCTGGATAGACCGCGTGCTAGCATCGATTTTGGCCCAATTCAGCGTTTGTTCCGCACCGTGCGGCGATTCATTTCGGAGGCCTCAATGCCCCAACGTAGCAACACGACAACCGCCGTCTTCACGGCCAGCGCGCAGACGACGCGCCGCGATCCGTCGCAATTTCAGTACGTCAAATTTGGCATCGACAAAAACGTGGCGCGCATCACACTGGCGCGGCCTGAGCACAATCTTTTGAACGAGGGAATGCTGCGCGAAATCTCCGACGCGATCCTGAGCGCGGGCGAAAGCGAAGCGGCCAAGCTGATCGTGCTGGATTCGGCGTGCAAAGTTTTTTCGGGTGGAGTGGACATCGGGGAATACACGTCGCAGCGCGTGTTTCAGATGCTCGATGCCTTTCACAGCGCGTTCGGGGCGATGCTAGACGTGGGCAAGCCGGTGTTGTGCGTGGTGAACGGGCCGGCGATCGGTGGAGGGACGGAGCTGGCGTTATTTGGAGATTTGGTGGTCGCGACGCCGAAGGCGCGTTTTGCGCAGCCGGAAATTACGATCGGCGTTTTTCCGCCGCTGGCCTCGACGATTCTTCCCTATCTGGTCGGGCCGAAGGTTGCGCTGGAAATTATTTTGACCGGCGAGCCGATCAACGCGGAGCGCGCGTTGGAACTGGGTTTGGTGAATCGACTGGTGCCGGAAGCGGATCTCGAGAAGACCGTCAACGATTTGACGGCGCGGATCACGGCGCACTCGGGTCCGGTGCTCAGCATGGCGAAGAAGGCGATTCTCGGCGGGATGGGATTGTCGTTGCGCGACGGATTGATGCAGTCGATGGATATTTTTCTCAACCAGCTGTACAAGCTCGAGGATTCGCAGGAAGGTTTGCGGGCGCTGGTGGAGAAACGGAAGCCGAACTGGAAGAATCGTTGATCGCGATTCGCCGGTCTTAGACTTTTGAATGTTGGTTGCGCGCGTTGACACCCCGCGCTGGCGAACCATACACTTTTTGTGCTCTGTTCGACGTTGGCCGAAGCGCGCCGCCAGTTGCTGTCGCACCGTTAGAATTCTTTGCGTGAACACAATTATTTTCGCCGAAATCAGAGGACATTCGTGCAGCGAAGCTATTTCGCCCAAAATCTTCGCGTAGCTGGTTGTGTTGCAGCCGCCTACTTTTTTCTTGCGGCTTTCTCTGCACGCTTAAACGCTCAGGAAACGCAACCTCCCGCAACGAGTGCGAGTTCGCCGACGACATCAGCGAATGTGCCGATGCATGAAGTGATCGACGAGCTTGGCCGCAAGATCCAGATCCCACTGACGATTCATCGCGTGATTTCGCTGGCGCCGAGTATCACCGAAACTCTTTACGCACTCGGATTGCAGGATCGTTTGATCGCTGACAGCGATTTTTGCGACTATCCGCCGGAAGCGAAGCTAAAGCCGCACGTCGGCGGCTCGATCACCCCGAGCATCGAAACGATCGCGTCGCTGCATCCTGATGTTGTGCTTGTGACGAAAGGCTTGAATCGCCTGGACACGGTAAATTCGCTGGCGTCGCTGGGAATTCCGTCGTACACGACGGACCCGCACACCATCGCCGACATTCTGACATCGACACAGCGTCTCGCGGATTTATTGGGCGCAGCGCAGGCAGGCGACACGCTCGCGACCGATCTGCGGCGACAACTCACGGAAACGAAGCAGCGCGTGGCGCCGTATCCGCCGCGGCGCGTCTTATATATTGTTTGGCCGCAGCCGCTGATCTCGATTGGCCAGGATACTTTCATGGCTGACGCGCTGCGCTATGCGGGCGCGGTATCGATCGTGAACGAGCCGCAGTCGTGGCCGCAGATCAGTTTGGAAGAAGTGGCACGCGCGCAGCCGGATTTTTTGGTTTTCTCGGGGTCGCACATGGCGTCAGCATCGATCAAGATCGAAGAACTGGCTGCATCGCCGGGCTGGCGCATTCTCAACGCCGTGCGCGACCGGCGCTACGCGAACACTTCGGATGCGATCGAACGCACTTCGCCGCGCATCGTTTCGGCGATCGCCGATCTCGCGCGGCAGTTTCATCCCGAGGCCTTTGAAAACTTGCACTTCGACCACGAAGACGGCAGAGGTGGAGTCCCTTTGATTCCCACGCAAGATACTCCGATTGATGGGCAGATGAAGCCGCGACCACAGGCGCAGCTCGATCAAAGCGGTATTGCGGAGTGTGCATGCGCCCGCTGACGTTCACGCGACTCATTGCGAATTGTTTTTATCTCGCGGTGGTTTTGTTTGTGGTGATGGTGATCGCGCTGAAGCTGGGCGCGGTGCCGGTGTCGCTCTACGGTTTGGCCGCCGATCTGTTGCAGGTTTTGTTTCACCGGACGAGCGCGCTTTCCAGCAATTACGACATGATCGTGATCGACATCCGCTTGCCGCGTATTTTGCTCGGCATTGTTGTCGGCGCGTCGTTGTCGGTGGCGGGCACGGCTTTTCAGGCGTTGCTGCGTAATCCGCTGGCCGATCCCTACATACTTGGCGCATCGAGTGGCGCGTCGCTTGGCGCGATACTCACATTGATCGTGCAGCCGTATATCGCGCTGCCGCTGGCGATCGCGATCATTTTTACGCCGATCGGGGCATTTGTCGGCGCGGCTGGCGTGGTTGCGGCGGTTTATTTTCTCGGGCGTCGCGACGGCGCACTCGACAGCAACACGCTGCTTTTGTCCGGCATCGTGTCGGGATCGTTTTTGTCGGCGATCATCATGTTTCTGATTTCCACGCTGGCGGGGCGCGGCGATTTGCACGGCATGCTGTTCTGGCTGATGGGCGACCTTTCGACGGCGCTGCCGCCGACGCTGCGCTGGATGCTGGGTGCCGGATTTTTGCTGGCGAGCGGCGTGATTTACTCGACGGCTTCAGACTTGAATCTGATGCTGAACGGCGAGAAAGAAGCGATGCATCTTGGCGTGGATGTGCCGCGCGTGCGCATTGTGGTGTACATCGCGGCGTCGCTTTTGACGGGGCTCGCGGTTTCAGTGAGCGGCGCGATCGGTTACGTAGGATTGCTTGTGCCGCACGTGATGCGGCTGATTTTTGGATCAGATCATCGCATCTTAATTCCGACGGCGGCGTTTGGCGGAGCGATCACGGTAGTGCTTGCGGATACGCTGGCGCGCACGATTGTGGCTCCGAGCGAATTGCCGGTCGGCGCGATGACGGCGCTGGCGGGCGCGCCGCTGTTCATTTATTTGTTGCGGCGGAAATTTGCCTGAGCCGCGCGTGAGCGCCAAACTCTAATCGCGATGCCTTCTCCCTCCATGCAGCCTGCGAATGCCCGCTCTCAAGAAGTCCGGCTGAGCGTCGAGCAGGTGAGCTACGCGTATTCGCCGAACCCGAATCAGGCGCCGATTTTCACGCTGGAAGCGAGCAGTTTTCAGGCGCGCGCGGGCGAGATCGTTGCGATTCTCGGACCGAACGCGAGCGGGAAATCGACGCTGCTGAAATTGATTGCGGGCTCGCAGCCGCCGCTTTCGGGGCGCGTTTTGTTGAACGGCGAGACGACGCATTCGCTGGCGCCGCGCGTGCGCGCGCAACGGATTGCGATGGTGCAGCAGGAGAGTCCGCTGTTGTTTCCGACGCGCGCGTGGGAATTTGTGCTGCAAGGGCGGCATGCGTACGGCGGGTCGTTGCAATTCGAGAGCGCGAACGATATGACGATCGCGCGGAATGCGCTGGCGCAAGTGACGGCGGCGCATCTTGCGGATCGCTGGATGGATCAGGTTTCGGGCGGCGAAAAGCAGCGCATCGTCTTGGCGCGCGCGCTGGCGCAGCAGCCGGTGCTGCTGCTGCTGGATGAGCCGACGCTGCATCTTGATATTGGCGCGCAGGTTGGGCTGCTCGATACGCTGCGCAAGTTGGCGAACGAGAATCGGTACACCGTGGTGATCGTGACGCATGAGCTGAATTTGGCGGCGCAGTATGCGGACACGATCGTGCTGCTGCATAAGGGCAAGAGTTTGCGCGTTGGGCCGCCGGGAGTGGTGTATCAGCGCGAGTTGCTGGAGCAGGTGTTTCAGACGCCGCTGGCGGTGGAGATGGAGTCGTCTGGGCGGCCGCGGGTCACGATTTTGCCGACGAGTTGAGTGGTCTGAGGTTCCTTCCTACGTAAGTCAATTCCATTTTGGGATTTTGGATAGGCCTTACACCCCCCATACCCCCGTCGTTTTTTAAAGTGTGTGGAAGTCATTTGTTTGCTGCTACTTAAAAGTCGCCGGGAAATGGGTGTGCGCAAGGCGTTTGGAAACAGTGGGTTACAGAGCTGAGCGGTTCGAAAATTTGTCGCTATTTTTGTGTTCGGCTGGAAAGAAGTGCCGATGATTCGTGCGGACGGAGTTTTCTACGAGGCGAGGATAGCAGGGATTGTCGTTCGAAGAGAGTGAAATTCGGGGAGCGGTTGAATTTTGTAGGTGAATGGTCGGGAGTTGAGGTTGAAGTGGTCCTTCGATTTTGAATCGAAATACGAATCGTGATGATGCTGACGCCTGGGCAAGCTGGGGCGGAGCGATGCTGCGCCCGTACACGAGGGGCTTCGCGATCGAGGGTGATCGTGTTGACGCCGGGCGGAGCAAGCCCCGCCCCTACAACGGCGGTAGGGCGAGGGAAGGTTTATTTTGGGGTGGTGGTGGCGGAGGCTAGGGTTTCGGCGGCGTGGTTTTTTACGCGGACGGAGTCCCAGATTTGGGCGATGTGGCCGGTTTTGTCGATGAGGAAGGTGGTGCGGACGATTCCTTTGAAGGTGCGGCCCATGAATTTTTTCATGCGCCATTGGCCGTAACTCTCGATCATTTTGTGGTCGGGGTCGCTTAGGAGTGGGAAGTTTAGTTTTTGTTTTGTTTTGAAGTTGACGAGGGCTTTGACGGGGTCGGCGCTGACGCCGAGGACGACGATGTCTTGTTTGGCGAATTTGGGGCGGAGGTCGCGGAAGTCGCAGGCTTCGATGGTGCAGCCGGGCGTGCTGGCTTTTGGATAGAAGTAGAGGACGACTTGTTTGCCTTTGAAGTCGGAGAGGGAGACGGATTTTCCGTCGTCGGCAGTGAGCGTAAAGTCCGGAGCTTTGTCGCCAACCTTCAGCATTTAGTTCGACTCCGTTAAGAGTTTGCGAACGACATCGTTAACGGCTTGGGGATTGCCTTGGCCTTTGGTGGCTTTCATGACTTGGCCTACGAAGAATTTGAAGACGCCTTCGTTGCCGGAGCGGAATTTGGCGAGGTTGTCGGGATTTTTGGCGATGACATCGCGGGCGGCGGCTTCGATGGCGCCGGTGTCGCTGATTTGGGCGAGGCCTTCGGTGGCGACGATTTCTGAGGCGCTGCGACCGGAGTCGAACATTGTGGCGAAAACTTTTTTGCCGATGGAGCCGCTGATCTGTCCGGACTCGACGAGTTTTAGAAGTTCGGCGAGAGCGGCGGGAGCGACGGGACTGTCTTCGATTTCTTTGCCGCTATCGTTCAGGCGGCGGAGAAGTTCGGTTTGCATCCAGTTGGCGGCGTTTTTGGCTGTGGCGCCGGCTTTCACCATGGCTTCGAAATAGTCGGCGCGGGCTTGCGTGGTGGCGAGGACTTCGGCGTCGTAGGGCGTGATGCTGAAGGTGGTGACGAAGCGGGTGCGCTTGGCCTCGGGAAGTTCTGGGATGCTGCGGCGGATTTCTTCGCGCCAGGCTTCGCTCACGTGAACCGGAAGCAAGTCGGGCTCGGGAAAATAACGATAGTCGTGGGCTTTTTCTTTGGAGCGCATCGAGACGGTGTGAGACTCGCGCTCGTTCCAGAGGCGCGTCTCTTGAGGGACGCGGCTGCCGCTCTCGATGACGCCGATCTGGCGCTCGATTTCGAACTCGATCGCTTTTTGCACGAAGCGGAAGGAATTGAGATTTTTGATTTCGACTTTGGTGCCGAATTGCGCGGCGCCGCGCAGGCGGACGCTGACGTTGGCGTCGCAGCGGAGCGATCCTTCCTCCATGTTGCAATCGCTGACGCCGGTGTAGAGGAGGATCTGGCGGAGCGTTGTGAGATAGGCGTAGGCCTCTTCGGGCGTGCGCATGTCGGGCTCGCTGACGATTTCGGCGAGCGGGGAGCCGCAGCGGTTGTAGTCGATGTAGGCCTTGGTGGCGGATTGCGCGAAACCTTCGTGGAGATTTTTGGCGGCGTCTTCTTCGACGTGGAGGCGCGTGATGCCGATGCGTTTTTTTGCGCCGGCGATTTCGATATCGACGTGGCCGACGGTGGCGAGCGGGAGTTCGAACTGGGAGATCTGGTAGCCCTTGGGGAGGTCGGGGTAGAAATAATTTTTGCGGGCGAAGCGGGAGTGTTCGTGGACGGTGCAGTTGAGGGCGAGCGAGGCGCGGCTGGCCATTTCGATGACGCGCTTGTTGAGGACGGGGAGCGTGCCAGGGAGGCCGAGACAGACGGGGCAGGTATTGGAGTTGGGGGCGTCGCCGAAGCGGGTGGAGCAGGGGCAGAAGATTTTTGTTTTGGTGAGGAGCTGGGCGTGGACTTCGAGGCCGATGACGGGCTCGTATTTGGCGAGGAGTTCGGGAGAAAGCGTTGGATCTGTGGCTGATTTCGGCATTGGAGTTGAGGCGGAATTATAGCATTGGCTGGGAATGTTGCAGATTCGCAGGTTGAAGAGGACCGTGGTGGTCGTTAATGAATGGGTGAGGTTGGATCTAAACCCGCACCCTGAAGAAGCTAGGGTGCGGCACCCAACTGCCGTCGTGATGGATTACTTGGGCGGAGCTAGAGATGGAAGAGGAAGGCGTCGGGCGATCCGGGGGCGGGTTCGATGTAGAGGTTGTCGATGAGGCGGGTTTTGCCGATGGTGGCGGCGAGGAGGATGTACGCGGGCTTCGCGATGCGAGCGACTGGCTCGAAGGTGTCGGCGTCGACGATTTCGGCGTAGTCGAGGGCGGCTGGTGGCTCGGCGGCGAAGATCTTTTGGATGGTGGATTGGAGCGAGAGGGTGTCGCGGGTGCCGGCTTGGAGTTCGTCGCGGGCGGCGGTTAGGGCGCGATTCAGGACCAGGGCGGACTTGCGTTCGTTGGGGGTGAGGTAGACGTTGCGGGAGGAGAGGGCGAGGCCATCGGGTTCGCGGACGATGGGGCACGTTACGATTTCTACGTCGAGATTTAAATCGCGAGACATCTGGGAGATTACGCGGACTTGCTGGGCGTCTTTGCGGCCGAAGTAGGCGTAGGTGGGCTGCACGATTTCGAACAATTTTAGGACGACGGTGGCTACGCCGCGGAAATGGCCGGGGCGCGCGCGGCCTTCGAGGCGATCACTGAGGCCGTCTACGTTGACGTAAGTGCGGAAGTTGGGCGGGTAGATGTCGGCGGGTTGAGGGGCGAAGATTGCGTCTACGCCGGCGGCGGCGAGTTTTTGCGCGTCGGATTCGAAGGTGCGCGGGTATTTGGCGAGATCTTCTTTGGGGCCGAATTGCGTTGGGTTGACGAAGATTGAGGTGACGACTTGAGTGCATTCGCGCTTCGCGCGTTCGACGAGCGCCATGTGGCCGGCGTGGAGTGCGCCCATGGTGGGGACGAGGCCGACGATTTTATTTTCAGCGCGCGCGAGGCGGGCGGATTCTTTCATCCAGGATACGGTTCGGATTGTTTCCATCGCGGAAGAGTTTACCGGAATTTTTATTTGCAGAGCGATCGCACTGATCAAGAAAAAAGAATCAACCACAGAGTACGCAGAGTTCACAGAGCTAAACACGTTCGATCTTGTGGACATGGGGCGCAGCAATGCTGCGCCCCTACAACATCTTGCCAAACACAATAAATTAGGCGGAGGCGGCGAGGGCGCGTTCGCGGTAGAAGTGCATCAGGTCGGTGGCTAGGGGCTGGGCGTTGAGTTGGCGGAGCATGGTGGTGATTTGGCCGCGGTGATAGGTGCCGTGATTGACGACGTGTTGGAGAGATTGCCACATCGGGTTGGAGTAGACGCCGAACTTCATTGTTTTGTATTCGACGACGCGGTCGATGTCTTGCTGCGTTAGGTTGCTGACGAAATTGAGGAGATCGGCGGCGATGGGAGTCCATTTCGATTCGAGCGAGGCGATGTCGGCGATTTGGGAGAGGTCGGGGAAGGCGGATGGGGACTCGCCTTGGAAGCGCTGGAGCCAGATGGTTTCGGCGCCGTACATGTGGGCGAGCGTGTCTCGGACGGAAGAGAAGCTGTTGCCGAGGGGCTTGGTGAATTGGTCTTGCGTTAGCGTTGCGGCGGCTTGCAAGGAGCGTTTGTTGGCCCAGTCGTTGTAGGTGAAGAGGAGGTGGAGTTCGTTGGGGGTCATGGAGTTTTCCTTTGACGTTTTGAGTTGAAGAAAGAGAAAGACGGACTCGAAAGTTTAGATCGTGCGGACTTGGGGCGCAGCAGTGCTGCGCCCGTACATGATCGCGAAAAGGCTTCGAAATTGGTGAGCGGACGCATTGCGGGCGGCTAGTCGGTTGCGTTTAGCAGGCGATGTGGATTGGCTTGGGGCGTTTGACGGATTCGCCGGAGTGGTAGGACTCGGAGTCGGAGGGGAAGGTGCCGGCGCGGACGTCGTCGCTGTAGGAGCGGACGGCGGTGGAGATGATGTCGCCGAGGTTGGCGTATTGGCGGGCGAATTTTGGCGGCGCGTTGAAAGTGAGGCCGAGGAGATCGTGGGCGACGAGGATCTGACCGTCGCAGTCGGGGCCGGCGCCGATTCCTATTGTGGGAATTTGCAGCTCGCGGGTGATTTGCGCGGCGAGCTCGCGGGGGACGGCTTCGAGGACGACGGCGAAAGCGCCAGCGGCTTCGACGGCGTGGGCGTCGCGCAGGAGCTGTTCGGCGGCGTCAGCGGTCTTGCCCTGGACGCGATAGCCGCCGAGGGCGTTGACGGACTGGGGCGTGAGGCCGACGTGGCCCATAACGGGAATTTCGGATTCGGTGAGGCGGGCGATGAGTTCGAGACGACGCTCGCCGCCTTCGACTTTGACGGCTTCGGCGCCGGCTTCCTTGACGAGGCGAACGGCGTTGCGAAGGGCTTCGGAGATGTCGGCGTGATAGGTGCCAAAGGGCATGTCGGCGACGACGAGGGCGTGCTTGGTGCCGCGGCGGACGGCGCGGGTGTGATGGATCATTTCGTCGAGGGTGACGGGGAGGGTGTTGTCGTAGCCGAGGACGACCATGCCGAGGGAGTCGCCGACGAGGAGGACGTCAACGCCGGCTTGATCGGCGAGGCGCGAAGTCGGGTAGTCGTAGGCGGTGAGGCAGACGATTTTTTGTGATGCGGGATCGGACTTGCGATTGAGGAGAGCGGGAACGGTGATTTTGCCGTCGCCCTGGGTGGGGATGACGCTCATTTGTGGCCTCCGGTGCCATTCCCCTTTTGAGGCGGGATATAGCCCTGATGCAACGAGGACATTATACCACGGTTGGGCGATATTAGGGCGAAGTGTGGCCGGAAGCTGGACGCTCAACAGCGTTGAGTTTACTTTTGTGGGGCTTGGGAGCGGCCTTTCCATTGGGCGCCGCGGTTGAGCCAGTAACGCGTCGCGGAGAGTGTGGTGGAGGCGGCGTAGAAGAGGGCGGCGAGGGGAAGGGTGGCGGACCAGTGGGTGGAGATGCGGTAGAAGCGGACGGTGGGCAAGAAGAGCAGGGACATTAGGAGCCATGTTGTCAGGGCTACGAGGCGGGTGGCGGTATCGTGGGCGAAGAGGAGGGCGATTGGGGCGAGGTAGGTGATGGCGAGGCCGAGGAGGGTGCCGAGGAGGAGGAGCGTGGAGTAGCGGAGCTGGGTGAAGGCGGTGCGGGCGATCATGTCGCGGATTTCGGCGAAGGTGCTGTAGGCGCGGAGGCTGTGGCTTTTGCGAGTGAGGCCCATCCAGATTTTTGGCGAAGCGGAATGCGCGACGGAGTCTTGTGGATTGTCAGAAGGTGCCGACGAGGGCGCGGGATTTTTTATGGCGCGGGCGAGGGCGCAGTCGTCGATGACTTCGCCGCGGATGGAGGAGAGGCCGCCGATGCGGTCGAGTGCGTCGCGACGGAGGAGGATGCAGCCGCCGGCGGCTCCGGCGGTGCGGGATTTTGGGTTGGCGATTTTTCGCGGCGGATAGAGCATGAGGAAGAAGAAGAGGAATGGCGGGATGAGGAGGCGCTCGGGAAGAGTTTCGGCACGGAGGAGAACCATGAGGGAGGTCAGGTCGAGATTATTTCTTTCGGCGCGGGCGACGAGGCGGGTGAGCGTGTCGGGGGCGTGGACGATGTCGGCGTCGGTGAACCAGAGGTACGTGGGGTTGTCGCTGATCGATTCGATTCCGGAGTTTAGGGCGGAGAGTTTGCCGGTCCAACCGGGTTGGAGAGGAGGCGCGTCGAGAATAGTTAGCTGCATCGTGGTGGTGCGATTACTATTTGCGGATTCCTGCGCGAGTTTTGCGGTGGCGTCTTCGCTATGGTCGTTGACGACGATGATTGAAAATTTACCGGGATAGTTTTGTTGCACGAGGGAGGAGATTGTTTGGGCGATCGTTTCGGCTTCATTGCGGGCGGGGATGATTGCGGTGACGGCGGGCCAGTTCGATGGGGGTGTGGGCTTCGAGTCGTCATCATCGAATGGCTGAAGGTTCCAGAAAACTCCGCGTACAAAGTAAAGATAGAGCCAGATCGCGAGTGAAACTGCGGCGATGAGTGCGGCGGGATTGGGCACACGACATTTTGCTACATGACTAGGTATTTGAGTGAGTTGGCCGCTCGAGGGGAGCGCACGGCGCGAGCAGACGGGCTCGAAGGAAGTGAACGCGAAGAGAAGGCGTCGGCTCGCTCTCCACAGGTTGTTGCCGACGGATCGGGACTAGGCGGTGGCGACGGCTTTGGGGCGATCGGTTTCGACGCCGCGCCAGCCGACGGGGCGGCCGCTGATCGCTTCCTTCACCGAGCGGAACAAAACGACGTACATCAACTGACGATAGTAGAAGCGCTGGAGGAGGACGGGGATGAGCAGCGTCCAGTCTTCGTTCGGCTCGAGGAGGAACGCGATCGCGCACGTCATGACGTCAATGATGAGGAAGCCGAGGAAGAAAAGTACGGAGCGCTCGACGTCGGCGGTCGTCCAGATTTGCGGGAGATGCGCGACTTTTTGTCCGAGCGCCCAGAGAATCAGCGAGCCGAAGAACATCAAATCGATGACCGGCGAAATCAGCGGCAGAACTAGCTGAAAAATGAAAACGTTGGGCAGAGCGACCCAGCCGAGCGTGCCGAATTTCGGGCGGAAGAGCGTGTCGCTGTGCTTCCAGAAGGCTTGCAACGTGCCGAAGGTCCAGCGGAAGCGCTGGCGAATGAGCTGGCTGGCAGTTTCGGGCGCTTCGGTCCAGGCGATGGATTCTTCGTCGTAGCCGATGCGCCAGCCGAGGCGGCGAATCGCGATGGTGAGGTCGGCGTCTTCGGCGACGGTGTCCGCGGTGATGCCGCCGGCAGCGGCGATCGCTTCTTTGCGCCATGCGCCGAGCGCGCCGGGAACGACGGTGATGCAATTGAGCAAATCGAAAGCACGCTTCTCCATGTTTTGGCTGGTGATGTATTCGAGCGCCTGCCAGCGTGTGAGCCAGCGCGAACGATTGCCGACTTTGACGTTGCCGGCGACGGCGCCGAGTTTTGGATCGGAGAAGTGGCGCACGAGTTTGCTGATCGCGTCGGGCTCGATTTCGGTGTCGGCGTCGATGGTGACGACGATTTCAGTTTGCGCTACTGCCATCGCGTGGCTGAGCGCAGCCGATTTGCCCTGATTCACCTGATGAATGATGCGGACACGCGGCTCGTTGCCAAAGTTGGTGTCGAGAATTTCGCCGGTGCGATCGGTAGAGCCATCGTCCACGACGATGATGTGCAGGTTGGGAAAATCGGAAGCGAGAACGGACGTGATCGTTTGCGCGATGTCGTTTTGCTCGTTGTGCGCGGGAACTAAAACGGTGACGGCGGGTGGCGGGACGGGCATCGAGACGTGGTCAGGACGAAGCTTTTCGATGAGCGCGAGGATACCGATGATGAGAGCGCGGCCACTGACGAGCACGATGCCGATGATGAAGATGGTGGCGATGCCGGCGCGCAGCCAGCGATAGATGCCGAAGATGAAGCCGTCGGCGCGCGCTTGCCAGCGCTCCATCGTGGTGAGCGGCATCATCACTTCGGCGCGCGTCTTGCCGATCAAGTCGGAGACGGAAACGAAGTCGTAGCCCTGGATGCGCAGCGCGTCGATGATTTTCGGCAGCGCCTTCACGGTATTGGCGCGTTCGCCGCCGCCATCGTGGAAGAGGACGATGTTGCCGTCTTCGGCCTGGCGCATGATGTTGTCGATGATTTCCTGCTCGGGAATCTGGGCGCCGCCGGGAAGCTGCTGCCAATCGTGCGCGTCGATTTTCTGGCCGACGATGAGGTACCCCATGTCTTGCGCGATCGGAAGCTGCGCGACTTCTTCGGCGTATTCGGGCTGATGGTCGATGCCGTAAGGCGGGCGGAATAAAATCGATTTCACGCCGATGGTGCTTTCGATCAGGCGCTGCGTCAGGTTCAGTTCCCAACGGATTTGCGTTTTGGTGATTTCGTCGAAATTCGGATGCGTGTAGGTGTGATTGCCGATTTCGTGGCCATCGTTGTATTCGCGCTTGAGGATTTCGGGATTTTCGCTGGCTTGCACGCCGATGACGAAGAATGCGGCGGGGACCTTTTTCTGTTTGAGAATGTTGAGAATTTGCGGCGTCCAGCGCGGGTCGGGGCCATCGTCAAAGGTGATGGCCAGCTTTTTCTTGGCGGCGCCGATTTGGTCGATGTCGTAAGAAAGCGGAATCGCGTCGTAATTTTCGTCGGTGAAAAGATCGGTGGCGGCGTCGTAGGTGAAGCTGCGCTTTCCGCGTTTTGGAGTATCGACGAAACGCCAGACGTCGCCGTCGCCTTCGAGGATCAAGTCTGGGCCAGGCGGGATATCGGTGAGTTGCTGGCGCATTGCGTCATCAGGCCGCGTCGCGTCCCAGATGCGCCATATGGAAGTGTCGGAGTGGCCGAGGCGGAACATCATCGTGCCCTGCACGCCGAGGCGCTCGCTGGCGCGCAGCTGGTTGTAGCCGGTGACGGCGTCGAGCATCCACACCTGGTGCTCGTGATTGTTTTCGTCAACGTAGGAGTAGCGCGGATTGAGCGAGTCGCTGTCGAAATCGATGTCGGTCTCGGACTCGAACGCGTGTAGCAGCGCTTCCTGCACGCTGAATTCGGTCGCGGATGCCCACGTTTTGTCGTCTTTGCGCGGCCAGTCGTAAGCGAAATTCGCAACGCCGACGACGATTTTCTGCGCGGGAACTTCTTTCATCACCTGATGCAAATTCTCGACGAACCAATCCTGCGCGGCGATCGGCCCTGGAGGCGACGAAACCCAATGCTGATCGAAGTTGAGCAGGACGATCGCATCGCACTCTTTGCCGAAGAATTTGTAATCGTATGCGTCGTCGCGCGCCGGCAATTCGACCATGAGTTTCAGGCCGACGGAATGCAGAGCAGAGCCGAGTTCGGAGACGAACTCGCGGAAATCAGCTTGCGACTTGTCGGGGATCGACTCGAAGTCGACGACGATGCCGGATTGATGCGATTCGACGGCGTACTCGACGACATTGCGCACGAGACCGTGACGCGCTTCCTGATTACCGAGCAGCTGCGTCATTTCGTTGACGCGCCAGACTTGGCCGTCGTAATTGTTGAGCAGCCCCATGATGGGCAGCTCGACGTTGGCGGACTTCATCCAGCGATGGAGCTTGTCGTCTTTGAGCAGCGAGATCGCTTCTTCGGGCGAAGCTTTCACCGTTTGATAGCGCTCGTAATCGACGATGGTGAGCGCGCCGTCGGACGTGACCGCGTGAAGCTGCTCAGGAATCAGAACGTCGAGATCTTTGTAGTGGCGCTTGAGCGAGGCGAGACTGTTCGAGTCCCAACTGACGTAGTAGGCAGCGCGGAGTGGATCGTAGCTCGCAGGAACGTTGCCGATATTTTCGACGCGGCGATGGCGGCCTTCGCGGCCGGGAACGACCTTTGGTCCGGTTTTGAGCTTGAGCGCTTTGTAAATTGGCCGCGTATCGGGGATTAGGCCCGCCGGCAGCTCGACGCTCGCCGCGATATTGACGAAGAAATACGCGAGCAGCGCCGTCAGCAACACGCCGGAAATTTCCATGATGCGGCGCGTGCGCCGCCAACGGACGCGCTCTGCGTCGTAAAAGATTGGACCGCGTTCCTTCATTCAACCTTTCGAATTACACAAATTGCACGAAATTGCGATGCGGCTGGGCACCTGAGCGCCGGCAGTGGAGTCCGTCTGCCTGATTGCGTCTGCTCTATTGTAAGATGCGGTTCATTGATGAAGCGAATTTTCTGGAGCTCGGGTGTCGCGCTCGTAGCTGGAATGTGCCTGCGGTTGTTCTTCGTCTTGCGGTTTCCCGCGAACTCGGGCGACACCGTCTTATACGAACAGATGGCAAGCAATTGGCTGCTGCATCACGTCTATGCGATGGACGTGGGCGGGCAGATCACGCCGGTGGATTTGCGGATGCCGGGGTATCCGATTTTCTTGGCGATCGTTTACGCGATCACTGGGCGAACGGGCGACGCCGCGCATTTGGCTTTGATGATCGCGCAGGTGGCCGTCGATTTATTTTCGTGCGTGTTGATCGCGACGCTGGCGGCGATTTTGGCGCTGATGGTGAGCGAGCAGGCGCCGGCGCGGCGGGTTTTTGTGGCGGGGATCTGGTTGGCGGCGCTTTGTCCTTTTACGGCGAACTATACGGCGGTGACGCTCACAGAAGTGTTCGCGATTTTTTTTACGGCGGCGGCGCTGCTGCCGCTTTGTTTGTTGCTGGGGCGTCCGCGAAATAACGGGTGGCTATTCCTCAAGCGCGCGTGGACACGAGCGAACAATTATCGTTATCTCGCGGCGTCGGCGGCGCTTTTGGTGGGGATTTGCACGCTGTTTCGGCCAGAGTCGCCGTTGCTGCTGATCGCAGCGTGGATTGTGCTCGCGGTGATTTTGTTCACGCAGCACGAGGCAAAGCGGTGGGTTCAGACGGTTGTCGGAATGGGGTTGCTGTGCGCGATTCCGTTGCTGCCGTGGACGGTGCGCAATGCGATTACGTTGCACGAATTTCAGCCGCTGGCGCCGAAGTATTCGAATCTGCCGGGCGAGCTCGTTCCCTACGGATTCATGAGTTGGGAAAAGACGTGGCTGTATCGATTTCGCGATGTCTACCTCGTGCCGTGGAAGCTGAATGATGAGGCGATTCGCGTCGAAGACATTCCGTCGTACGCGTTCGATACGAACGAAGAACGCGAGCGCGTTGCCGCGATCCTCGAGCCATATAACAACGATTTGACGCTGACTGCGGATGAAGACGAGGCGTTCGGAAAAGTGGCACGCGAGCGGACGGCCCGGCATCCGCTGCGCACGTATGTCTGGTTACCGATCGCGCGAGCTGCGGTGATGTGGTTTACGCCGCGCATCGAATTGATTCCCGTGTCGGGGACGGTGTTTCCGCTCGTGCAGTCGTGGCAGGACGACAAGGTCGATCAGTCGGTGACGGTGGGATTTTTTCTGCTGAACATCGGATACATCGCGCTTGCGATTGTCGGCGCGTTTCGATTGTGGCGAAGGAGCGTGGCAGTACGACCCGCGCTCGGCATGATGATGTTGTTCGTGGTGCTGCGGACTGCGTTCCTCACGACGATCGAGACTCCCGAGCCACGCTATGTGCTGGTCTGCTTCCCCATTGTGCTCGCGCTAGCCGCACAAGCTTTTGTGCAAACGGAAAAACTTTCGTGATCGTTCGTTATGACGTTCAGGGCGAAAGGATGATGTCTCGAAGATCGGGAGCCACTTGGTGGAAATGTTTCAGGTTGAAGGTATAAATTCGCTCGCAGTTCGACTTCCTCGCCGCCCGAACGTGGAGCGCATCATAAACGCGGCCGCCTGGCCATCCGTTTTGTGAACAACTCTCGACGACTTCACGATATTCGGTTGCAGTGAGTGACACGAGTTCAAACACGGAAAGGACATCATTCGCCAGGTAGAGCCAAGCATCATGCGGGCGAATCATCGGAATAAACGGAGCTCTGGTGAGCACCGAGAAAGACTCGGCTAGACCGTGGGCGCTGATTACGCCTCTAATCGATCCCGAGCTGATTTGGTCAAGCGCTTGTAAAGACTGTCTGTGATGAGGGTGATGGGCGATGTAGGCCGCCACGAGCAGCGGCGTGTCGAAGTAGACGTTCACAAACCCAGAATTTCGCGGTCTTGTTCTTCGCGGTCTTTCTCCACCATCGAGTTCCAGTCAAAGCCGACAGGTGCCTCACCCACAAACACCCAGCGGCCATTGCGCTGAATGACGGCAGGCGTCTGCTCCTTCGGCCTGAGCACCAATTCGCCCGAGCGCTCTTCGAGTTCAATGATCGAATCCGCAGTAAGGCGAAGCCGGTCACGGACTCGCTTGGGAAGAATCAGTCGCCCTGCCGAATCGATTCTAAGGTCCATGCCATTTATAATACCATTTTCCATGTAAAATGGTATTATTTGTAAATCATTTTATTTCAATAACTTAAACAGGTGTTATTCTTGCGGTTCGGGGTGGATGGTGACGCGGTGGATCTGCGCGAATCGCTCTTTGACGCGGTCTTCGAGGGCGATGGTGACGTCGTGCACCTGCGTAATCGGGAGATCGCCCTTCATCGTGCAGTGGCAGGACGCCAAGATTCGGTGTTCGACCTGGCGGACTCGAACATCGTGGCAGTTGATGAGCTCGTCGTACTCTTCGGTGAGGGAGTTCAGAAACGCTTCGATCCCGCGTGAGAGCTGCTTCATTTCGCCGACGCCGGTATCGGGCGTTGCGATGTGACGGCCGAGCGGCTCGATGTGAATGTTGACATCGACCGGACCGCCGCGCAGGTCGCGAATGCCGTCTTCGAGTTCGGTCGCTTTGCGATGCGCGTCGCGAAGGCTGAGATTTTCGTCAACCTCGAGATGCAGCTCGATGAAGAGCGTGCCTTGCTGCTGAATCGCGCTCAGATCGTGGACCGCGAGGCCCATACGCTGTGCCACAGCGCGGATCGCTTCGAAAAGATGCTCGCCTTTGGGAGCGCGCGGCTCCGGATGAACCATCACGTCGGACGGCACGATTTCGCCGATGCGCTTCTCGATGGCGTCGCTGAGTTCGTGAACCTGTTCGAGGCTGGCGCTGCGCGGAACGCTGACGGTTGCGTCAACGAAATGCCGATTGCCGGCGCGGCGCACGCGGACGCGAACGACGTCGAGCACACCGTCCATGCGTGAGACGGCGCGGGCGATCTCTTGCTGCAAACCTTGCGGCGCGGTGTCGAGCGAGCGCCTCGATGGTGCGTTTGCCGAGCTGCGAGCCGACCCACAGAATCACGCCTGCAACGCCGAGACCAGCCAGCGCGTCGGCGTAGACGAGCCAAGGTATGTTCCAGGTTTCTCCCGCCCAGACGAGCCCGATGCCGGCGATGACAACCATCGTGCTCCAGACGTCGGTCGAAAAGTGCAGTGCGTCGGCTTCCAGCGCGTCGCTGGGAAACTTTTTCACGACGTTCGAAAGAGCGCGAGCGCGGCGTCATGTCGATCACCAGGGCGAACGCCAGCACGATCACAGCGGTGATGCTGGGCTGGATATGCACGGCGCGGAAGAAAAGCCGCTCAAACGCTTCGAAAATAATGTAGAGAGCGGTGACCAGGAGAAGCGCGGTCTCGACGAACGCCGAGAAATTTTCGAATTTGCCGTGACCGTAGGGATGGCGCTCGTCGGCAGGCTGATCGGAAACGCGGACCGATAAAAATGTGATGACCGCGGCGACGAGGTCGAGCCCGGAATGCAGCGCTTCCGACAAAACGCCCAAGCTGCCCGTGCGCAGGACGAGAAACGCCTTCAGCGAAACGAGCACGATGGCCGAGCCGACGCTGAGCAGCGCCGCCTGTCTTTTTTCGCGCACTTCGCCGGAAAGGGGATCGGTCATGGCCGCAGTTAGACTACCTCAAGTGGTCGTTTCCTGCGTTTGCGTCGTGTTATTCTTCGCGGCCATGAAGCCTCTTCGTTTGCTTGGACTTGCGCTCGCCCTGCTACCCACATTTTGGCCACTTTCGGCCGCGGCGAAAGTCACGCGCGTCGAGATCACGTCTCGCGCCGACGTGCTCAACGGCCAATCGTTCGGCGATGCTGGCCCGTATGAACGCATCGTCGGCCGCGTGTACATCTCTCTCGAAGTTACGGACCCACACAATCGCCGCATCGTCGATCTCGCGAACGCCATAAACCTTAAGAATGAGCGAGTCCAGAAGGCGGATGATTTTTTCGTAGTTTTGCCGACCGCCGAGTTCTCGGCCGATTTCGTTGCGATCCAGCCGAAGGATCCGAGCAAAGGAAATGGCTCGATGATTCTGGAGAGTCCCAATCGTGGGCACTCCGCGATTCTGCGCATCGTCGATGGCGGCGATTGGAACGCCGAGCGCGACGCTGGTGACGCGTGGCTGCTGCGCAAAGGATTTACGTTTGTCAGCCTCGGCTGGCAGTGGGATGCATCAGATGGGTTCAAGCTCTACGCGCCGATCGCAAAAGAAAACGGCAAGACCATTAGCGGACTGCTGCGCGGCGATCTGATGCTATCGAGGTCGATGGACGAGATTCCGCTCGGCCATTTTACAGACGGAAGAATCGGCGGAACCGAATATCCCGTCGCAAGTCCAGACGATCCGAAGAATGTTCTCACCGTGCGCGATTGGCGCGAGGGGCAACGCACTACGATTCCGCGCGATCGGTGGCAATTCGCTCATACGGTAGATGGCAAATTGCAGCCGAGCAATCGTCACATCCATTTGAACGGCGGATTTCAGCCGGGCAAGATCTACGAATATGTTTACGTGGTCGCGGATCCAGTCGTCGCGGGCGGCGGCTTCGCGATGTTTCGCGATTTCGCGTCGTACGCGAAACACGACCCGAAAGCGATCACGCCGGCGCAGCGCGTATACGGCGAAGGCATTTCGCAGAATGGGCGATTTCTGCGCGATCTTCTCTACCAAGGCTTCAACGCCGATGAAGATGGCCGCATCGCGCTCGATGGAATCCTCGCGCACGTCGCTGGAGCTGGGTCGCGGCAGCTTCAACTATCGATTCGCGCAGCCGTCGCGCGATGCACAGCCGACCTCATCCGTCTTTTTCCCGACCGACATCTTCCCTTTCACCGATCAGCCCGAAACCGATCCGCTCACGGGCGAAACCGGCGGACTGCTCGACGTCGCGACGAAACAAAACGTCGTGCCGAAAATTTTCCTTTCGAACACGTCGTACGAATATTGGGGGCGAGTCTGCGCATTGATACACGTCACGCCGGACGGCTTGCACGACGCCACGATCTCGCCAAACGTTCGCATCTACCATTTCACGGGCTTGCAGCATTTCAGCGGCTACTTCCCGCCGGAAAAAGGCAAAGGCGACCTCGACGGCCAACAGCCCGAGTCTCCGCTGCCCGTGCGCTACTTCTGGCGCGCGATGATCGTCAACATGGACGCTTGGGTGCGGAGCGGTACTGCGCCGCCCGAGAGCAGTTATCCAAAAATTGCCGACGGAACGCTCATCCCATTTGAAAAATACAATCCGCCCGCAATTCCTCGGCTGCAACGGCCGCATGAAGCAACCGCCGCGTACCGCATCGACTTCGGCCCGAATTGGCGCGACGGAATTCTCAGCGTGCAGCCGCCAAAAGTCGGACAGGCGTTTCCCGTTCTCGTGCCGGCAATCGATCCCGACGGAAATGAACGGGACGGCATTCGCTTACCCGAAATTGCTGTTCCGCTAGCGAGTTATTTGAGTTGGAATCTGCGCGACCCATCGATCGGCGCGCCAAAAGAGCGCGTCCCGTTCGAACTTTCGTTCGTGCCATTTCCGAAGACCGAAGCTGAGCGCCAGCGCGCGAGAGATCCACGCAGATCGATCGCCGATCGCTATGAAGATCACGAAGACTATCTCGTGCGATTTACAAATGCACTCGACAAGCTGATTCAACAACGTTGGATTTTGCCGGAAGATCGCACCGCCATGCTGGAGCGCGGCGAACACGAGTGGGATCTCGCGACGGCGAGGTAGCTCGGAGAAGTCTACGTGGAAGCTGGCGCGGCAGCGCCGGCGGAGGCGGTGCGCGGAATGAATCGCAGCGCCGCGGAATTCATGCAGTAACGCAAACCGGTCGGCTCAGGCCCGTCTGTAAACACATGACCGAGGTGCGAATCGCACAATCTGCAAAGAACTTCGCGCCGAACCATTCCTAGCGAAATATCTCTGTGCTCGTAGACATTTTCGTCCGCGATCGGCTTCCAAAAACTAGGCCATCCGGTCCCCGAATCGAATTTCGCGGATGAATCAAAGAGCGCGTTCTCGCAGCAAATGCACCGATACAGTCCCGCCGAGTGCTGCTTGTCGAGTTCGCCGCTGAAAGCCCACTCGGTGCCCGCCCGCCGCGTGACGTCATAACTCAACGGAGCGAGCTGCTTCTTCCATTCTTGTTTGGTTTTGCGAACACGCGGCTGAGAGGCAGGACCGATGCGTTCCCCTGCATCGGTAAATCGAATCACCGTAACCGGCGACGGATCATTGGAAGTCGGCGTAGGCTCATCGTCAGCAAACGCTGAACTCAGCACCCGCTGGACTCCAAACAACAATCCGAGCCCGCCGAGCGTCGCTCCGCCAAAAATCAAGCCGCGTCTGGAAATGTCCTTCATACCGGCATTAGATGGTGAAGGTCGCGTTTCGACTCAAGCTCCAACCCTCGCCGTCACACACAGATACGGTAGAAACACGCAGTCGGATTACTTCGCCGCGTTCAGTGGCGGAGCCGGCAAGAGCGGAAGCCGCTTCGGTTCGCCACGCGCCCCGCGAACTTCAAGCTCTTCGAACAGCAACGACGGCGCCACGATCGACGCCGGCAGCCCGCCATTCGCCGCGCCAAATGCGCCCAGCGCCGTGCCTGAGAAGCCCGCGATCTGACTCTGCATGTAGTTGTAAACGAAGTTGTCGTTGCCGATTCCCGCGAGATTCCGCAACGAACGCGTATTCACGCCAACGATTCGCGCGCCGCGAATCACTTCCTCGCGCCCATCTTCGGGATAGACCTTGTAGACCAGCAGCGGCAGCCGATCGCCCGTTCCCGCGCCACCACCATAACTCGCCAGCAGCTCCGAGAAATCCTCCTGATGCAGCAGGCTCAGCGACGGATTGTCCATCTCACGCACGATGATGCAGTACGCCAGTTTCTCTGCTTTGCACTCGTCCAAAAATTTCTTCTTCAAATCCGCCGCAGACATCGTCTCCGTCGCATTGAAAAACAAATTGCTCATCGTCGGCTTCGCATCCGACAGCAGCGCCGAACGCCCGTGCCCGTTCGACTCATTCGAATCGTTGCCCGGCCGCCGCGACATCAGCATCTCTTTCAGCGTGCCGTTCTCGACGACGTTCACCTTCTCTGCCTTGACGCCTTCGTCGTCCACCGCATACCCGCCGATGAGCGGCGTACCCTTGTAATCCTTCGCGGTCGGATCATCGACCACACTCACGCTCGTCGGCAAAACGCGCGCGCCAATGCGCCCTGTCCAATCGCTTTTGCCGCCAAGATTCCCGAGCATCTGCTCAAAGATCGGCTGAAACGAAATCGGTGGTCGCGCGCCGTTGATCGCCGGCCCGAAAATCTGCGCCAGCAGCGGAGCCGCAGCTCGCGCCTCAAACAACACCGGCCCCGTATAATCCTGCGCAATCGAACCCGCGCGCAGCTGCATCAACTCGCTGCCCGTCACGTTCAAACCCTTGCGCACCGTATCGACACTCGGCAAATCCGCCGGCTTCTGCGCGTACGACGCGTAGAGATGGCTCAGCGGCATGCCGTCTTTCGCGAGCGTGTTCATGCCCGACTCGATCGCCGCGAACGTACGATTTGTCCGGATTTCCGTCCCTTCGCTCGTCATCAAATATTCTGTCGCGTAAACCAGGTAATACGTCACGCGCGATTCGTAAATCTCCGGGAATTGCCGCAGCGTCGCCGAAGTCTGCCGCGCCTCTTCATCCCAATTGCGCCCAGTCCAGTCCGGCGTCACCAGCGGCTCGACAATCTTCACCGGCTGCGCCTTCGAAAAATCGTCGATGTCCGACTGCCGTGCCAGGCTGCTCAAATACGCCTGCTTGCGCGAATACGTCTCCACCGCTTCTTTGAACGCCTGATCCGTCGCGATCCACAAATCCTGCCGCAGCGAATCGTAGTCGCGATCGATGCCTACCGATCCCGTCGAGCCGATGAATCCGCGGAAGCCTTCTTCGCCGATAAAATTCGAACTGTCGAGCTTGTAATTTCCGACGCGCGCTTCGACATCCATAAATCGGTTGCGCGTGTGGTTGCTGCTCAGCAGCGTTCCGAACTGCGCCACAACCTCTTTCACATCGAGGTCGAGCAGCCGGTATTCAACGTAGTACGGCTTCACCGGCTCATTCGTGCCGGGAATTTTCAATTCCAGCCGCGTTTTCGAACGCGCCATCTCATCGCGCATCGCGCGCAGCGTCTGATCCTTGTCTTGCGCAGCCTGAGCCTGCGGTTCCGCCGCTTGCGATCGCACCGGCGCAAACCAGCTCATCACCGCCGCAATCGCGACCCCGGCCAAAATCCCCCGCCGCTTCACTGTGCACCTCCCGACTTCGCCGCATCTTGCGCAGGCGAAGGCAGAATCGGCGGCCGATCCGTCGACGTCTCTTTCTTCTGCACTTCCAGCTCGCTCGTCAAAATTGCCGGCGCCGCTGCCGAAACCGGCACCGAGCCCGACTCCGCTCCGCAATACCCATTAAAAACTTCCTGCTTGTCGCCGGTCGCCACAATCTTCGTCAGCGAAGCCAGCGGCGTGCCCACGATATCGACGCCGCGCACCAATTCATCCGGCCGCCCGTCCGCGAACACCTTGTACACAACCAGCGGCTGCACCTGGAACGCTTGCGGCTGTCCGCGTCCCGTGAACGTAAATCCGCCCGCGATGTCGTCGATCAGCAACCCATACGGCTTCTGCTGCTGTTTAACCAACTCGATCAGCTTCGCGCGCAGTTGCGCATCGGTCAGCGTCTTGCTGCTCTCGACGATCAAATTCCCCTGCCGCGACACCGGCGAAGCTCCAAGCTGCCGCCGCCCATGTCCATTCGAATGCGGAAATCCCACCAGCGGCGACCGCGACATCTCAAAATTTTTCAGCACGCCGTGATCGACCATCAGCACGCGATGCGCCTTCACGCCTTCATCGTCATATTCATAGAATCCGAGTAAATCTTCCTTGCCCAACCGCGGCATCGTCGGATCGTCAATGATCGTCAGGAAGTCCGGCAAAATCGGCTGGTCCACTTTCTTCGCAAACGTCTGCCCTTCCGAAGAATCCTTCTGCCGGTGCCCTTCCGCGCGATGACCAAAAACTTCGTGGAAGAAAACCGCCGCCGCGCGCCCCGTCAACAACGCCGGCGTCACCGACGGCTCATTCAGCGGCGCCGCCACCAATCCTTCCAGCTCTTTGCGCAACGTCGCGCCCGCCGCCAAAACCGCCTTGTCGTCCGGCGCATCCGACGGATTCACCCAATCAAAATTGTAGTAACGCTCCAGATCCATTCCATCCGGCGCCTTGCCCTGAATAAAAAGTTCCAGCCGGTAGCGGATCTGCCCGTATTGCAGCTGCGTTCCTTCGCTCGTAATCTGATACGCGTTCTGCGCCTGCGCCGTAAACGTCACAATCGAATTGATCACCGCCGGCGACGATCGAAATTCCTTCGTATACGCGCGCACTTTCGCTTCCCACGGCGTGCGATCCACCTTGATTGAAACCTCGGGACCAATATCCGTGTGCGGCTGTTCATGCGTGAAGTCCGGCGCAGCCCCTTCCGCCGTCTCGACTTTCACTTCCTTGCCCGTCTTGATCTTGATCAGCGCTTCCGCCGCCGAACGATATTGCTTGTCCGTCTCGAGCCAAATCGAGCGCCGCAACACTTCCGTATCGTTGTCGATCGGCGCCGGCGTGCCCGGACCGCCTCGCTGCTCCTGCCGCGCGCCCACCTTGTGCGTGTTGTCGAGGTCGTAGCTGCCCGTGCGCACCGAAACTTCCAGCCATCGATTGCGATTTTCGTCGCTCGACAGCAGCGCGCCGTTCGAACCTGACACATTCACCCGCTGCGTGTCCGTCACCGTATAGCCGAGGTAATACGCCGGTGGATCCTGCGCGTTCAACACTTTGAACGAGCGATCGAGTTCTTCCTGCATCGCCGCCAGCAATGGCGAACGCTTCGCCGCTGAGGTGTCCGCAGATGCCGATGCCGCAGCCGACCGGCCCGGACCTGGTGGCGTAGGACGCGGCGCCGCATGCGCCAGCCGCGCCGTCGCCGGCACCAGCGCCAGCAATCCGAACGCAGCAACCACCGATACCACTCTATTTCGATTCAATCTACGCAAAGGAATCCTCACTTACTCTTAGACGGGTCTGTGAATTATTCAGTGTACGCCAGCGCCTCGCGGCCACACAAACCACCGCAAGTGGACGGGCCTTAGAAGGGCAACATTGCGGATATCACCACGCAGCCAACAGTATTTCGACGCATCCGCCCCCATTTTCGTTGCTCGAATTTTTGGTAGCGCCGGCTTCCAGCCGGCGTCCTTCCCGTCCGCGTCACTCAACCTATCCGCAGCATCGCGACTCGTATCCGGTCACCCTGCGCACCCATTGCTCCGTTCCGCACACGCCCCGCGCCGACGATTGCATCCCGCGGCAGCCCGCTACAGAATTTCCTCATGAAAGCCCTAGCCGCCCTCCTCGTCTTCGCAGGCGTAGCCTTCGTCATCTACGAATACTCGCTGAAGAAAATGCCGACAACCGATACCGGCACCGCCCCAACGCAAGCTATCAGCCTCACCGGCGTCCGCGGCGACCTCCTGCAAATCGCGCAATCCGAACGCAGCTTCCTCGCCCTCAACGATCACTGCGCCAATCTCGACGAACTCATCTCCACAAATTCCATCAACATGACCCGGCCCGAACGCGACGGCTACACCTACACTCTCGAGTGCGGCGCCGCCGGCAACTTCAAAGCCGTCGCCCGCCACGCCCCCGCCCCTCCCGACTCCCCCATCCGCTACCCCACCCTCTCCATCGACCAATCCATGCAAGTCACCGAAATCCAATAGCAACAACCGAGCGTGGTCTGACCGGTGATCGCCACGCCACGATGCCGGAAAAGGTTTTGTAGGGGCGGGGCTTGCTCCGCCCGGCCGTTGCGTCTTGACTCGATTTACCGCGGAGCCTCTCGCCCCGTACCACATTTCGTTTTTAAAATTGACCCCAATATTTAAAAACAGGCGAGTCAATCACACGAAGACGTGGCTATTTCGCATCCACCTTCGCCCAACATCCCGCTCTGCAAAAATTGTCATCCCGACCGAAGCGAGCCGACGCCTTTTTCTGCGCGTTTGCTTCCGAGCGAACGCGTCGGCTCGCGAAGTGGAGGGACCATGGCGTGATCGATCCCAAGTACATCTCGACGAGATCAACCGCCGCCTCCCGAATTTTTCGCGGAACTTTCCGACGCCCCGAACGTATCTCTATCCAGCAGCGTCACACCCGACGCCCAAAACAAATCGCGTCTCCGCCAAACGCAAAGGAGCGAACCATGACCGGAGAATTCATAGGCCTCGTCGCAGTCATCCTCACCTGCGGCATCCCCGTAGCCGCCATGTACACCTACTACCACGTCCGCAAACTCCGCACCCAGGAGCGCCTCGCCGCCATGGCCCGCGGCGTTGAAATCCCCATGGCCGCCGACCTTTCCGAATCCGCCCGCTCCCGCCGCGCCGGAATCCTTCTCTGCGCCGGAGCACTCGGCGTGATCGCCGCCTTCGGCTTCATCGCCCAAATCGAGCACGACCCCGAAGTCTGGGTCCCCGCCGCATTCGCCATCATCCCGCTCGCCGTCGGCATCGGCTACTTCCTCGATTTCAGCCTGATCCGCCGCGACGCCAGCGCACACTAGTCAGCCGCACGCAAAACTTTTCGTCGCTCGCGATCCATGTAGGGGCGGGGCTTGCTCCGCCCACGGCGTAAGCCACACCGCGATTCGAAGAGAAGCCACTTGTACAGCCGCAGCACCGCGCCCCATGTCCGCACGATGCAATTCGCGAGTAGCTTTCGTACGTCGCATTTTTAGATTTGTCATTCCGAGCGTAGCGAGGAATCTGCTTTTTCTTCGATTTCGGCGTACCGACTCTATCTCGCCTCAATCGGCGTGAACGTATCCCCGTGCTTGATCCCCATCCGAATCGGCCGCGGCAATCCCGCTCTCCGGCACCGTAACCTCCGCCCACAACTCCCCATTCCGCGCCGCCGTCATCAATTCATTCCCATTCCTCGCAGGCTACTCGCAGCAAATCACCAATCCGCCCAGCCCCAGCGCCACCAGGACCGGCCACCGCAGCCGCTCCATCGACGCCCGCTGCGATTCGAACGCGCGTATCCGCGCCGCAGTCTCGGCGTCGATCACTCCCGCCGCCTGCCACTTCGAAATCTCTCTCTCAATCGGTTCGTTCACACCCATCCGTCAGTCTTGCCCCGTCGTAAACGTGCCGCTGATGCTAACGGAGGGCCATCGGTGGAACAAGCCACTTCGTTGATCGTGCGAACAGGTCGTGGCAATACACCATCAGCGTGTGTCTCCTGCCCAACTCGTTGACCTTCCCGACAAGTCACTTAAACGTACCATCATTGCCGCCGCTCAAGCGCATATTCTAGTTACTTCATCGGGGACTAACCAACGTAGTTCAATTGGGAACTAACCACTCAAGGAGGGTGTCTATTGGCTGTGAGGCTTCTCTTCGCTCTTAGACTGGCGTTGGTGGTCGGTGTTACCGCGATCCCTTTTGGTCCAGTGCTTGCATGTAAGTGCTCTGGGAGCTACTACGATTTCAACACTGGCTGGGAGGCTGCCAAGCTTGAGACCGATGGGTCGACCGCGATTTTTGAGGGCACACCCGAACACTTTGAAGTGATGTGGAGTGTCTTGAGTGCGAAAGCTGGCGCGTGGATTCCCACGGAAAACTATAGTCGGCCCGACCTCTCCGACTCCCCAAAAATGATTGTGACGTTTAGAGTCCAGAGAACCTACAAAGGAGATTTAGGCCAAGAAATAAAAATTCAAACCGGTCTAGGCGGAGGAGACTGTGGCGCGGTGTACGCGCCGGGTCTGACATATCTAATTTTCACGCGCAATTCCCCTTCGGGCGTTCCCGGCGTCAGTATGTGCAGCCCGGGCGGCTGGATCGGAAACGCGCACCGAGCGGTCGAATTGCGATATCTCAGGAAAGAGCGCCCAGTCGCCAGTGATCTGACGCCCCCACGTAGGTGGGACCCTAAACAGTACGCAGCGCAGCAGGAAGAAAGAGAGCGCGACTACGAGGAATACGAAAAGCGATATTCGGCCGTGACAGGCGAAATTTGCGGAAGGGTCGTTGCCGAAAACGCGAAAGACGGCAACGCCGGGATCATCTCGTTTCTCTTCGCCGAAGGATTCTCGCCGTATGCGGCACCTATAGTGAACGTCCTCGCAGACGGTTCATTTTGTTCAGGGCGGCTTGGACCGGGAAAATATTTCTTGTATTTCAATGGGCATACGGATGACGACCCAACTTACGCCGCTTACTATCCGGGAGTGCCAAGTCGAGAAAAGGCAATGACGATCGAAGTCCATGCCGGCGAAAACCTGTCGGGGATTACATTCAACGTACCTACTCAGAAGACCTACTCGGTGCGAGGCGTACTTTCAATCTACGACAGTGCGCGAACAGGCGACCATCGAACGTCGCTCGAACTGGTAAATTTGGATGCCGTCACTTTCCCGATCACGCGACGCTTGAATATCGATTTCGAAGGTTCGTCCGCTCTTCCGAAAATTAAGTATTTTCACTTCGAAAACGTGCCCCCAGGTCGCTACACAGCCTACGTCTCGATGCTCGGTAAGGGGTGGCACACAATGAAGGAAGAAATAGACGTAACCGATCACATGAAGTTTATTTCGCTCGAGTTGATGCATCAGAAGTAGCGCCGGAAGAGTCGCGTAGCCTGAATCGAACCTTCTCACCAGAACGCTCGAATCCGTGTGCTACCATAAGCCTTCATGCATCCGGCAATTCCTCGCCTTATCGACCTCCAAGCTATCGATCTCAAGATCGCCGGCCTCCGCGCCCAAATCGAAGCTTTTCCGAAGCAAATCATGGCGCTCGACCACAAGCTGACCGACGCACGCGCCGCCGTCGCCTCCGCCAAAGAAGCACACATCAACTCGGCCAAAGAGCGAAAGAAATTCGAGCTCGACGTCGAGCAGTGGAAAGAACGCGCGCGCAAATATCGCGACCAGAGCGGCTCGGTCAAAACCAACGAAGCCTACAAAGCTCTCCAGCATGAAATTGCCAACGCCGAAGCCGAAGTCTCCAAGGCCGAAGACCGCCAGCTCGAACTCATGATGGGCAGCGAAGAGATCGATGGCCGCATGCGCCACGCCGACGCCGACCTGAAAGAAGCTGAAAAGTCCGTTTCCTTGGACCGCAGAGATGTCGAGGTCCAATACTCCGCAAAAAAGAAAGAACTCGCCGCCGCGCTAGCCGAGCGCGACAAAATGGCCGCTCCGATTCCCGAAGACATGATCATCCTCTACGACCGCATCGCCAAGCGCCACAACGGCCACGCGCTCGCCCAAGTGAAAGACGGTCAGTGCAAAGGCTGCGGCCTGCGCGTGCTTCCGCACACGCTACAGCTTCTGACGACGGATCACGACGACGAGGACGTTTTCCGCTGCGAAAGCTGCGGCCTGATTTTGTATTCGCTCGAACCGCTAGCTGCAATAAATCCTGACGCTATTTCGGATAGCGCCGCTTCGGCCACCACTCCCTGATGCCAAAACGCCCATCACCACCTGAAGGCGCACGCCTGTTCGGCGATGCCGCAACTGACTCGAAGCCTGACACCGCGCCCGGAACTGCGGCTCACTATCGCGCCAACATCGACGGCGGCTCGCGCGGCAACCCTGGTCCCGCGGCTTATGGGGTATATATTCGCGACCCGAAAGGTGAACCGGTCGCGCGCCTGAAAAAATATATCGGCCGCATGACCAACAATGTCGCCGAATATTACGGTTTGATCGCCGCGCTCGATTACGTCGAGGCCCAAGGCATTCGCGCGCTGCGCATCGAGAGCGATTCGGAACTCCTCGTAAAACAAATGAAGGGCTTGTACAAAGTTCGTAGTCCGGAGCTCGCTCCGCTTTACGAACGCGCCCGAAAAATGGCCGCTGCGCTCGATTCTTTCCGCATCGACCACGTCTATCGCGAGCACAACCGCGAAGCCGACGCGCTCGCCAACCTGGCGATGGACGAAGTCGAAGGGCCCGACGCGAAACCTCGCGGCGAGAGAGGTGCCGCGAAAGCCGCCGCGCCAAGTGCAGCGAGTGCGGCAACTTCGAAGGCGCCCGCCGCACAAAAACCGCAAACCGCGGCGACGCCCGGTTTGCCTAGCGACGTTCGCAAGATTCGCGCCCGCTACCGCAGCGGCGTTCTCTACCTGCTCGAAGATCTCGAAATGCCCGACGGCATCGAACTCGACATCCTGCTAAAACTCCCCCGCAAAACGTAAAAAATTTCTTCAACGTTGAACCGTCATCGCTCCTCTTCGCATCTCACTGAGAGTCCAATGGATTTGCCTCGGCGATATCGAATGCGCACCTTTTTGATCGGCGATGGTCGTCAAGCTCTTCGATATCTCGCACTGCTTCTTGCGGCAATAGCCGTCCCGCTCGTCACCGCTGACACGCTTTATTACCATCACGTTTTCTTCGACAACAGCCTCGAACACGACGCCTACTTCTACAGCTCCGGCAACGCCTCCGCTCCCAGCTCTCTGAATCTCATTCACGGCAAACTCCCCGTCGAAACATGACTTCTTCTACACGCCTCCCAACGCACTCCGCCTCGAATGGACTTCCGCGCGCACCGGCGGCTGGGACGCTCGTATCGACGTCATGCGTTTCCGTGATCGAGAAATCAATTTCATCGGTGGCAATCTTTTCTTCTGGTGCTACTCGCCCGACGGCATCCCCGCTCGCGCTCTCCCCGAAATTCGCATCAGCGACACCAATTCCCAATTCTCTCGCGCACTGAAACTCCGCGAATTCATTGGCGATCTCCCCGCCAACCGCTGGACTCAAGTCAAAATCCCCCTCGCCGAATTTCCCACAGCCTCCATCCACAACCTCGATCCAGCCCAACTCGAAAGCATCGTCTTCACTCAAGACGAAGCCGACAAAACTCCTCACACTTTGATCCTCGACGAAATCAAAATCGACACCGACCAAGCAACAGCACTGTCCTCGGCCTCTTCTGAAGGCGTCACATCAAGCGCCAGCACAACGACTTCAATCGCGACGCAAACGATTCCTTCTCCTCAGAATTTGAAAGCGGTCGCGTACGAACGTCACATCGATCTCAAGTGGGATCCGATTCCAGATGACCAAGTCGAGCGCTACATCATCTATCGCTCGCTCGACAACGAGCGCACCTATCAACCGATCGGCACGCAGGTCCGCGGCATCACGCGTTTCACCGATTACCTTGGCGCGCCGCCGCAAACTGCGCACTACAAAGTCGCCGCATCCGATTCTTCCTACGATCAATCGCCGCAATCCAATTCCGCGTCAGCCACAACGCGCTCATTCACCGACGACGAACTTCTCACGATGCTGCAAGAAGAATGCTTCCGGTATTACTACGAAGGCGCGCATCCCGACTCCGGCACGACGCTCGAGAATATTCCCGGCGACGATCGCATCGTCGCCACGGGCGCGAGCGGCTTCGGCGTCATGGCGCTCATCGTCGGCGTCGATCGCCATTTCATCACGCGCGAAGAAGGCATCGCTCGCATGCAAAAGATCGTCGCGTTTCTCGAGACCGCTCCGCGCTACCACGGCGCGTGGTCGCACTTCATGGACGGTCACACGGGCGCGAGCCTTCCCGTCTTCAGCATGTTCGACAACGCTGGCGATCTCGTCGAAACTGCATTCTTGATCGAAGGTTTGCTTGCTGCGCGACAATATTTTCACGGAGACAATTCCGCCGAGCGCGATCTCTACTCGCGCATCACGCAACTTTGGAAAACGGTCGAATGGGATTGGTATCGCCGCTCGCCAGACGGCGATGCGCTCTTCTGGCATTGGTCTCCAGAATTCGCGTGGCACATCAATCATCGAATCACGGGCTACAACGAAGCGATGATCATCTACTTGCTCGCGATCGCATCGCCAACGCACAGCGTTCCTGCAGATCTTTACTATTCGGGTTGGGCTGGACAATCCGCCGCCGCAGTGAATTATCGCCGCGGCTGGAGCGGCAAAAACAACGCCGCGACAAACGGCAAGTCCGCAACAAGTTCAGTTGCGAAGAGCGCAGGCGCTTCGACGAAGGATAAGATCGCGACGAACACGCGCGCGAGTTCTGCGGCGACGAAGAATAAGAGTGCAAAGAACTCGAACGCGAAATCAGTTGCGACTGCGGGCGATGAATATCTGAATGGGCATTCGTACTTCGGGATCAAGCTGGATGTGGGAGTTGGAAGCGGTGGTCCGCTGTTTTTCGCGCACTATTCTTTTATGGGATTCGATCCGCGCGGGCTGCGCGATCGCTATACGAATTATTTCGACAACAATCGAAATATGGCGCTGATCAATCGCGCGTGGGTCGTCGCGAATCCAAAACATTTCGCGGGCTACAGCGCGGCGAATTGGGGACTCACCGCGAGCGACGGTCCAAAAGGTTATCTCGACCATTCTCCCGACGAACACAGCGACGATGGCACGATGACTCCGACTGGCGCGCTCTCAAGTTTTCCTTACACACCGGAAGCATCGATGGCTGCGCTCAAATATTTCTATCGCGACACACGGCGCGGACATTTGGGGCATTTACGGTCCGCGCGACGCGTTCAACGAAAGCGACGATTGGATTTCGCCGATTTACATGGGGCTGAATCAGGCGCCGATCGTGGTGATGATCGAAAACTATCGTTCAGGATTGATTTGGAAGCTGTTCATGTCCAATCCCGAGATTCAGCCAACGCTCGACAAAATCGGCTTCTCAAAAGTGTCAAAGGAAACGCGATAGCCTTCATTTCTTCGACGACTTCGTCTTCGGCCGCAAATCCTTTCGTCCCTTCAGAACAACCTCGATCATCAACGCTTTCTTGTGGCGAATGCGGGCGCCGGCATCATCGGGTATATCCGCGACTCGGCGCAAGAACTCGTCATCTGCCAGCTGGATCATGAGGCGTCGAAGCTCGCTGTCCTCGCGCCTTTGTTCGGCGCTGGCACATCGCGCGATCGCGATCTCTTGAAGCCTAGCAATATGCTTTCGACCCAGTGTCATCGATTTCAATCTACGGTAGAATTTTTCTTTTTTGTAGCCCGATCCGGAGACCGGAATGTCCACCTCCAAGAAGTTGATGATGTCATCGCAAGCGGTGACGTCCCTAGCAAGGAAGCGCTTCTCTGCCGGCGCGAGAGCTTCGTAAAACAGTCCTAGGTCACGAAAATGTTCGGTCAGTTCTTGCGTCGTCGCTTCATGACCCTTTTTGTTTGTCCCAAATCTCGAACGTGCCCTTTCATATGCCGATCGGTGAGTTTCGCTGGCCCGTTGAGCGTTCTTGAGAAGCTCGCGATAGCGCTCGATCGTTGGCATACAACTACTTCAGCGCGTAGGAGTAGTAGAGCGTGTCGCGCTGAGCTGGAATAAATCCGGCGTCGGAGATGATGCGGCGGAGTTCGCCTTCGTTGGTGCGGTTGCGGACGCCGGCGGCGTAGACGACATTTTCTTCGATCAGGATGCTGCCGACGTCGTCGGCGCCGAATTGCAATCCGACCTGGCAGACTTTGATTCCGGGCGTGAGCCAGCTCGATTGAATGTGATCGACGTTGTCGAGATAGAGGCGACTGACGGCGAGCGTTTTCAAATAATCAACGGCGGTCGTTTCCTGTACTTTTTTTCCGAGGGCGGTGTTTTCGGCTGCAAAAATCCAGGGGATGAACGAGGTGAATCCGCCGGTGTCTTCCTGAATCCGTCGGATTCGGTCGAGGTGATTCACGCGATGCTTCAATTCTTCGCCGCAGCCGAACATCATTGTCGCGGTGGTGCGCAGGCCGAGCGAATGCGCGGTGCGATGCACTTCTTCCCAGTCGTCGCTGGTGCATTTGAGCCGCGCGATCTTCGATCGAATTTCATCGTCGAGGAGTTCCGCGCCGCCGCCGGGGATCGATTGGAGTCCCGCGTCCATCAGGCGCTGAATCACTTCGCGAACGCTCAGCTCCGAAACATTCGCGATGCACAAAATCTCTGGCGCCGAAAAGCAATGCAGCCAAACCTGCGGAAACCGTGTTTTCAGTGAGCGGAGCAGATTCTCGTAGTAGCCGATTTGCAGGTCGGGATGCAGGCCGCCCTGGAGCAGGACGCCGGTGCCGCCGAGTTCCAGCATCTCCTCGACCTTTTCGTAAATCGTTTCGAGGGGCAGGATGTAGCCTTCTTTGTCTCCAATGGGGCGGTAAAACGCGCAAAACGAACAATATTCGGTGCAAAAATTGGTGTAATTGATGTTGCGATCGATCTGGTAGGTGGCGACGCGCGGATCGTTCTTTTTCATCCGCAGCGCGTGCGCCTCCATCCCGATCCCGATCAGATCGTCGGACTCGAGCATCTCGATTGCTTGCTGTTTCGTCAGTCCCACAATGGTCCTTTGGACTCCGCTCCTATTCTATCCGTTCTTTCCACCGGCGACACCGAGGGCGAAATGGGTGGCGACCCACCCCTCCCCCTGTTTTTGCGCAAGAATGTGATTCTAAATGGTTTATGCGTGCATATGGCGCAAGAATGTGAATCTAAAGGCGTTAAGTGCGAAATTTGGTTTAGGAACTCGCAGGGAGGGAGGCGCGGAGGTGAGTCGAAGCAACACGGCAGAGGTTACCACAGTTATAGCTATGATGTCAAGGTAAACATTGTAATTTCAATGGTTTGAGCGGGTTACCGTCGATTCGAACATAAACCAAATTTCATCCACCGCCGCTGACCTGCTACTCGCACCTACCTGACCCAAAGAACCTTGATGTGGTTCTCGACGCGGGCGAAGTCTGTGTCGCAGGTGGCTACGGGGGCGTCGCGACTGGCGGAGAGAGCGGCGGCGAAGCAGTCGGCATAGGGGAGTTTGTGCCGAGCATGAATTTCGGCGGCGAGTTTGGTCAGGACGTACGTAGCTGAGACAAGGTCGATCGGGAGCTGTGCAATCTCGGCAAGAATATTTTGTGCCGTGGCTTCGCCTTCGCTGCGCCAGACGGAGTAGTAGACCTCGCCCCAGTTCACAACGCTCATGAAAAGTTCGCAGGTGCCGCCAGCGGCTCGCTCAAGCAACTGCTCCACCGTCTCGGCGCCGGGGCGATTGAGAAAAAACGTCATTAACGCGCTCGCATCGAGCACGACGGCCTCAGGCGTGACGGGTGAAGTCATTCTCAGAGTTCGCGATCGCGCTTGCGTTCTTCGTAGAGAATGTCGAGCGCGCGACCTTTCAGAGAACCGCGCAGACTGCGAATAAAACCGGACGTGAGCGGTTGCAAAACGAGGCGGTTTCCCTCTTCGAGAAAAGCGACCTTTGTTCCCACCTGAATTTCATATTTTCGGCGCAACTTGGCCGGAATGACGAGTTGCCCCTTGGTCGTAATCGTTCCTACCTCTGCCTTCATGGCTTACCTCGTAAAAATAGTATGTCATAATTCTATATGTAAGCCAAATATTATGTGCCTTACTTAAAATGGGACGTGCTTCGCCCGACTGAAAAGATGCGAGCAAGCGAATCGAATTTATCAGTTTAGCCGAAGAGCTATCGCGGTCTTGCGACCGCGACTTGGGAAGGATCGAGAACTATAGGTGTCGGGCCGGGGGCGAGGAGGACGGGTTTGGCGGGGGGGGTGAGGTTGAGGGAGGCGGCTTCGGCGAAAAATTTGGAGAGGGCGGAGATGTTTTCGGGGTCGAGGGTGAAGTCGATGTTGGAGGAGAGGTAGGAGAGGAGGGCGGGGGCGGGGAGGCGGAGTTGGGCGGAGGAGGCGTCACAGAGTTCGGGGAGGTTGAGGAGGCCGAAGGCGCGGGAGGCGTGGAAGTCGGCGACGACGTCGGGGGTGGCGACGGAGGGGCGAGCGGCCCAGACGGCGAGGACGGCGGAGAGGCCGGTCATGGCGCGCCATTGTTCGACGATGTCGTAGACGTAGAGGGGTTCGTTGGTGGGGAGGCCGAGGGTGGAGGCGGTGCAGATTTCGAGGGCGTCGTGGGATTGTTGCGACGATGGCGACGGAAAGGATTGCGAGTGGACGGGATGCGATGGGATTTCGGCCGAGCGATTGGCGGCGGAGGTATTGGGCGTCGACGGGGTTGACGCGGAGCGGGCGGGCTGAAGCGCCGCCCCTACAAAATCAGATGAGGGCTGCGAAGAAAAAACGCCGGCGGGGACGCCAGCGCTACCAAGAGACTCGATCGCGAGGCTGATGCGGAGGGCGGGGTCGCCGATGAGGAGGGCGGCGTCGTTGGCGGCGAGCATGGCGGGGAGGTCGGGCGGCATTTCTTGAAATTGCGGGGCGATTTGCCAGTGGCGGGCGCAGAGGATTTTGGTGAGGGCTTGGGTGCTGCGGGAGCTACGGTCGAGGGCGATGGAGCGCGCCGCGGCGATTGGGACTTTGGAAATGAGGAGGAGGCTGCGGACGCGGCGCTTGGAGGCGATGGCGAGGTCGGGGAGGATGACGAGGTCGTCGATGCGCTGGTATTCGATGGCGGGGATGATGGCGATGTCGACGTCGCCGGCGCGGAGCTGCTCGGCGCATTGGGACGGGACGGTGAAGCTGAGGTCGTATTTGCCGGCGAGGAGGCCGTGGGTGAAGCCCCAGACGAGGGGAGAGGTGTTGAGGTATTGGACGACGGAGATGCGGAGTTTAGGCAAGGTCGATCGAGTTCTCTTGACGGCTCGGCTTTGTTGCGGATGCTAGTGCGAGCATGCGCGTGACCAAAAGTTTTTGCGCGCGATGCGGATTAAATTATAGCAGAGGGCGACACGAGAAAATTCTGGTGAAGTGGAAGAAAAAGCAGAAGCAGATTCCTCGCTACGCTCGGAATGACAGTGATTTTTGTTTTGGCGCTTGGCGAGAGTGCGATGGCGCTGTACGATTCGTCGCGTTCAAAAGCAACGCCTTCGGAGATGTCAAACATGTCGAAATTGTCGGCCACATCGGTGCTTCTCGCCTTCTCAGTTGCACTGACACAGCTCGCATCTGCGAGCCCAAACGCGACCTCGCGAGTAAACGCCGCTGACAAAGCGTCCGACGCAACTCCCACCATCGCGGAGAAAACGAAGGATGCGACGAAGCTGGCGGGGTATTTCAACATTTATTGGGATGCGAAGGCGGGGAAGATTTGGCTGGAGATCGATAAGTGGGGGACGGAGTTTTTGTATCAGACGTCGCTGCCGGCGGGGGTGGGGTCGAACGACATCGGGTTGGATCGCGGGCAGATGGGCGAGACGCGCGTGGTGCGATTTGAACGCACGGGGCCGAAGATTTTGCTGATGCAGTCGAATCTGGGCTTTCGCGCGGTGACGAGCGATCCGGACGAGCGGGCGGCGGTGCGGCAGTCGTTTGCGGAGTCGGCGCTGTGGGGATTTTCGGTGGCGGCGGAGGATGGCGACGGGG
Source organism: uncultured Acidobacteriota bacterium (assembly GCA_963785605.1). GTDB lineage: Bacteria > Acidobacteriota > Terriglobia > Acidiferrales > UBA7541 > Acidiferrum. The sequence continues at coordinate 60,673 of CAWAWE010000009.1, forward strand.
CGAGCGGGAACGGCGGGCGGGTGTTGGTGGATGCGACGGAGTTTTTCTTGCGCGATGCGCATCATGTGCCGGAAGTTCTGGCGCGGACGAAGCAGGGGGCGTTCCGGCTCGACGAGAAACGCTGCGCGTTTTATTTGGCGCGGACGAAAAATTTTCCACTGAATACGGAGGTCGAGGCGACGCTGACGTTTGCGGGCGAGCATCCGGGACGATGGGTGGAGGATGTGACGCCGTCGCCGGAATCGATCACGGTGCGCGAGCATCATTCGTTTGTGCAGCTGCCGCCGGCGGGATACAAGCCGCGCGCGTACGATCCGCGGTCGAGCTTTTTTGGGATTTCGTATCTGGATTATGCGACGCCGATCAGCGAGCCGATCGTGAAGCGATTTACGGCGCGGCATCGGCTGGAGAAAAAAGATCCAAACGCGGCGATGAGCGAGTCGGTGCAGCCGATTGTTTATTATCTGGATCGCGGGACGCCGGAGCCGATTCGCGGGGCGCTGCTGGAGGGCGCGAACTGGTGGGCGCAGGCGTTTGAGGCGGCGGGATATAAGAATGCGTTTCGCGTGGAGATGATGCCGGAGGGCGCGGATCCGATGGATTTGCGCTACAACGTGATCCAGTGGGTGCATCGGGCGACGCGCGGGTGGTCGTATGGCGAGGGCATCATCGATCCGCGGACGGGGGAAATTATCAAGGGGCAGGTGTCGCTGGGGTCGCTGCGCGTGCGGCAGGATTTTTTGATCGCGGAGGGATTGCTGGCGCCGTATGAGAAGGGCAAACCTGTTTCAACAAAGATGCAGGAGATGGCGCTGGCGCGGTTGCGGCAGCTTGCGGCGCACGAAGTGGGGCACACGCTGGGGCTCGAGCACAATTATGCGGCGAGCACGGTGGGGCGATCGTCGGTGATGGATTATCCGCCGCCGGTGGTGACGCTGGGCGCGGACGGTGTGCCGGATTTGTCGCAGGCGTATGCGACGGGGATCGGCGAGTGGGACAAAGTGTCGATCACGTGGGGGTATGCGGATTTTGCGGCGGGGACGGACGAGCATGCGGCGCTGAATAAAATTTTGAGCGATGCGTATTTGGGTCACGGGCTGAGATTTTTGACGGATCAGGATGCGCGGCCGGCGGGATCGTCGAGCAGCGTGGCGCATTTGTGGGATTCGGGCGCGAACGCGGTCGATGAGTTGGAGCGGCTGATGAAGGTGCGGGCGGCGGCTTTGTCGCGATTTGGGGAAAACAATATTCGCGAGGGCGCGCCGCTGGCGACGCTGGAAGATACGCTGGTGCCGATTTATATGTTGCATCGGTATCAGGCGGAGGCGGCGAGCAAGTTGATTGGCGGGATGGATTATACGTTTGCGGTGCGCGGTGATGGCGAGGTGCCGACGGCGATTGTGGCTGGGGCGGAACAGCGGCGTGCACTGAAGGCGGTGTTGGCGACGGTTGACCCGCGCGTGTTGGCGCTGCCGGAGTCGCTGCTGAAGATGATTCCGCCGCGGCCGGTGATGTGGGCGCGAGGGCGGGAAGATTTCAAGATTCGGACGAATCCGGCGTTTGATGCGGTGGCGCCGGCGGAAGCGGCGGCTGGGGCGGTGATGGGATTTTTGTTGAATCCGCAGAGGGCTGCGCGGCTGGTGGAGTTTCATGATCGGGATGCGGCGAATCCAGGGCTCGCGGAGGTGATCGATCATATTTTGGCGGCGACACATGCGGGGGCGGGCGCGCCGGGATATTTGGGGGAGATTGGGCGGACGGTCGATAACGCGGCGTTGAGTGGGTTTGATGGCGCTGGCGAATGATACGACGACGCTGCCGGAGGTGCGGGCGATCGCGAGCGCAGAGCTGCGTTTGTACAAGGCGAAGAATTCGGGGAATGCGTTGCGGTCGGCGGAGGATGCGGCGGAGGTTTATTTTGCGTTTGTGGCGCGGGAGATTGAGCAGTGGGAGAAGGATCCGACGAAGGTTGTGGTGACGGTGCCGGCGGAAGCGCCCGATGGGCCGCCGATTGGGGATGATGAGGATTTTTAGTTGGCGATGCGCCGCCCCGGGCGCAATTTTCCGCTGCGACGCGGAGTGAAGCCGGGATCTGGATTGCGTCAAGAATATCAAACACAAAATCTTTCCATAGGAGCCGGCATGACCGTCAAACGGATTACACCAGTTCTTTTTGTTCAAGCGATCGAGCCTGTGCTGCCCTTCTGGGTCGATGCGCTGGGCTTTGCGAGAACGATTGAAGTTCCGGGTGGCGAGGGCCTCAGCTTTGTGGCTCTGCAAAAAGACGGAACCGAGGTGATGTATCAGACCTATGCCAGTGTCGGTGAGGACATGCCGCAGATGGCTGAAGCTGCGAGAAAAGGGCCGACGTTTCTCTACGTTGAAACCGACAATCTGGACGCGATTCTCGCCGGGTTGAAAAATTACAAAATGACGATGCCGGAGAGAACCGCTTTCTACGGGATGCGCGAAGTTGGCTTTCAGGATCCGGCCGGCCATTACCTGACATTCGCTCAACGGGTCTAGCGGACGCAGCGCTCAACCCGCGTTCGTGGTCGTTAAGTATTGGACGCCGGGCCGATATCATCCTGAGCTTGATTCTCGCGGCACAGCGGGCGATGGACGCGATAACCAAACTCGGGGACAATCATCCAATCGCCATGAAGAATCGCTCTGTACCCGTCGATACTGTGCTGCCGCACGTGAGTTATCGCGATCTGGCGTCGGCAATCGACTGGCTGGTGAAGAATTTCAGTTTCGCCGAGCAATATCACTACACCGATTCGACGACTGGCGCGATTGCCGGGGCGCAACTGCGGCTTGCGAATGCGTATGTGATGGTGCACGCGGCGAAGGCGAATGCGGCAACGCCGGCGGAGCTTGGGTACAACCTGCAAAGCCTCACGATTTTTCTGGATGACGTCGATGCGCACAGCCGGAAGGTGAAGGCTGCGGGGATTCGGCTGGTCGAGCAACTGCACGATACTGTCTACGGCGAGTTGCAATATGCCGCGCAAGATTTAGAAGGTCACCTCTGGATTTTTTCGCAACATGCGAAAGATCTGAGCCCCGATCAGTGGGGCGCCAAAATTAAGAAATAACGGACCTCTATTTTTTCTCCGGTGCGGGCGCTTGATGGCGCGGAGCCGGTACTGAGGGCACTGCGATCGAGCGGGCACCGTTCTTCCCTACCGACCTGACTGCGAAATAGTGATTGTCGGTCGAGACGTCCTTCAATATGGTTTCGCCTGGTGCGTCGGCGAAGGTCAGAACGCTCCAGCGGGCTTCGGTGGTTTCGCGCCATAGGATTTCAAAGCCGGCGCGGGCGTCATCGTCGCCTGCAACCCACGAAAGTTTTGCGTCCTGCGTTACGCCGCCTGCGAGATGCACGTCGGTGGGCGGAGCAGGTGCTAGCGCCAACTGGCGCAGGGCTTCGGCGTTGTCGCGCGCGACGTTACCGAGGAATGCGGCGTTTAGATACTTCGCGTAGTCGCCGTATTCGACGCCGTTTTCGGTGCGCGGAGTTTGGTGCTCGTGGTTGTAGTCTTCCCACGGCTCGGTGAAACGCACTGCCGGGCTGCCTGCTTTGTAAAACGGATAGTGATCGCCGCCGCGGCCGTAGCGGTCGACGCGGAAGATCATGCGAATCGCTGCGCGACCATCGATCTCTTCGACGGCACGCGCCAATTCGCGTGACGACGAATCGCAATCGTCGATGTCGCCATTGCCTGAGAACAATCGAACACGATGCGGTGCGCCCGGCTGCAAATCGTCGCCGACGATGTCGTCATCGAGCATGCCGCCGACGGTGTAGCCCTGCTGCTTGATCCACTCTTCCATGTGCGTTGAGCCGAACAAACCCTGCTCTTCCCCTGACACTGCGGCAAAAATAACTGTCGCTCGTAATCCTTTCGCGGCGGCCGCCTTGCTCACGAGTCGCGCCGATTCGACGCTCACGGAGACGCCCGAAGCGTCATCATCCGCTCCCGGCGCATCGAGGCTCGTATCGGTGATGCTCGAAACCGATGGGATCGAATCGAAATGTCCCGACACGATAAATACGGTCTTCGCCATCTTTTCGTCGGTGCCGGGGAGAATCGCGTAAACATTTTGCATCGGCGCCGGCTTGCCGAGGGTGCGCTCTCCAGTCGCGTCGAATTTATCGACGACGATCTGGAGCTTGCCGCCGTTTGCTTTGTTGATTTCGTTCAGGCGCTCGACGATCTTGTCGCGTCCGCAGCCGGGGCCGCGTTTCGGATCGTCCCAGTTCCCGATCGCGATGCGCGTGCCGCACGCGACCATCGAGTCGATCAGTTTGCGCATCGACTTCTCGTCGACTGAGGCGCGCGCGATCGCGCCGCTTGGGCGAGGAATCGTCTTCGCCTTCGGCAACGGATGCGGCGGTTCAGCGGGATCATTCATTGCTGAACGGTGCGCAGCGGCAGGCTGTTGCGCGGAAGTTGTCATCGCCGAAATCAAGCACAGAGAAAAGCAAGAGAGGAATATTCGGAATTTATTCATTTTTTATCCTGAAAAATGGCGACGCGAAGTGTGCGGTTCGCATCCGAGTTTCGGATTTGATTTCGGCTTCACTGCGACTTTCGCTCCAGATCTTCGCGCGGCCACTTGGCGTTGATGGCTGCGGCTTCGTACGTGGTCTGACAAAACTCGAAGAGCGCGGCTGTGGGATCGGGCGACGTTCGGACCGCTTCGTAAGGGAGCAGGAATTCGCCCATGTCTTTTCGATAGGAAGCTGCGGCGGGTCCGACGCGATAGTCGCTGAATCCGGCGGGCTCGGGGCTGGAGTACGAGTAGTAAGTGGGTTCCTTTACATTCCCACTGCCGAACCAAAAACCAACGGCGCTGACTTCGTGTGAGTACGCTTCCAGCGTGATTCGATCGGCACCGGGTTTTGCGGGGGCGCGGCGTCCGGAAAATCGTCCTACGGCGAGATCGAAGCTTCCCCAGAAAAAGTGCACGGGACTGTTTTTGCCGATAAAGAGAGCGCGGAAATCGTGAAAGACGACGCTGCTGGAGGCGAGGATGCGCCAGAATTTTTCCACGGCGACACGGTCGTAGGAGGCGTGGGTGCGATCTTCGTCGAAAGGGATTGGGTCGGGAATTTCGACGGGCATCTTCCAGATCTTCGCGTCGATTCCTTGGGAGCGGAGCATGGCGATAAATTCGCCGTAGAAATCAGCGACACTTTTCGGAGCGAGCGCGATCGATGCGGAATTGCCATCGCTTTTGCGCAGGATCAACTGGTGAGAAATGAAATCGAACTCGATTTCGATGACGAGATCGCGGTACGGCATCGAGGAAGTCGTCAGGCCGCGCGCGCTGACGTAAAGCGGAACGTTCCACCAGTGATTGACCAACGGCGTGAGGGCGAGCCGGAGCTTGCCGACGATTTGCGTCCACATGTGGAGGGTGGCGCGGGTTGGCTCCCATGACTCCAGCGATAGCGCTGGCCAAGCCTCCGGCGAATTCTGTAGTTCTCGCGCCTGGCCGACATTTGAAGTCATGAGCACCTCTCAGAAAACTCAGTTTCACTCGACTACGACTTTCAGGAATTTCTTTTTGCCGGCGCGCAGACTGAATTCACCGGGTTTGTCGGTCGGCATGCTTTTTCGCGGATCGTCTACGCGCAGCGCCGTCAACTTCGGCACCGCCTTGTTTGATCAGGCGGTCGGCTTCGCTTTTGGAATCGACTAGTTTGAGTTCGACGAGCAAAGCGTTGAGTTGTTTGGCGTCGCCTTTCGGCATGCTTTACGACGGGAATTTCGGTTGGGGCTTGGCGGTCGCGGAAGACGCGCTGGAAATTTTCGGCGGCTTTCGTGGCGGCGTCCTGGCCGTGGAAGGTGGCGATGACTTCGGTGGCGAGGCGCATCTTGGCGTCCATCGGATGGAGTTTTCCATCGGCCACTTCGCTTTTGAGTGCGGTTATTTCGATTGGGGTGCGGTCGGTGATGAGCTCGTAGTATTGCCACATCAGCTCGTCGGGGATCGACATGAGCTTGCCGAACATTTCGACGGGCGGCTCGGTGATGCCGACGTAGTTGCCGAGGCTCTTGGACATTTTGCGCGAGCCGTCGAGGCCGACGAGGATCGGCATTGTGAGGACGGCTTGCCCGGGGACGCCGTATTCGCGCTGGATTTCGCGATGGACGAGGAGATTGAACTTTTGTTCGGTGGCGCCGAGTTCGACGTCGGATTTTAAATTCACGGCATCGAGCGCGGTCAACAGCGGATAAAGCAGTTCGTGCACCGATATTGGTTGTTGGTTTTCGAGCCGGGAACGAAAGTCTTCGCGCTCGAGCATTCGCGCGAGGCGGTAGTGGGAGCAGAGGCGCACGACGTCAACTGCGTTTAATTTGTTGAGCCATTCGCTGTTGTAGCGGACTTCGGTTTTTTTCGGATCGAGGATTTTGAAAACCTGTTCGAGGTAGGTTTTTGCATTGGCGTCGACTTGTTCGCGCGTCAGCGGCGGGCGCGTTTCGGAAACTCCGGTTGGGTCGCCGATCATGGCGGAGAAATCGCCGATGAGGAAGACGGCGGTGTGGCCCAGGTCCTGGAAGTGCTTGAGTTTGCGGATGACGACGGTGTGGCCGAGATGGAGGTCGGGAGCGGTCGGATCGACGCCGAGATAGACGCGGAGAGGCTTTCCAGCCTTGATCGATTCGGCGAGTTTCGTTTTCAGCTCGTCTTCGCGAATGATTTCGACGGTGCCTTTTTTTAGGTAGGCGAGTTGTTCTTCGACGGGTTTGAACGTTGCGGTCATGATCCTCGGTTCGCTTTTTTTACTGCGCTAAAGCAAAAGCGCTCAAGTTCTTTAGATCGTGCGGACATGGGGCGCAGCAATGCTGCGCCCCTACATATTTTATGGCGGCGGGCCATGTTGTGGAGGGGCGTCATGGTTGGACCACGCGGCGGCCGGAGATTTTGAAATTTCCTGCGAGGATGATTTTTACGGCTTCGGTGTAGATGCGGTGTTCTTCTTTCAGAATTCGCTCGGAGAGAGTTGCGTCGGTGTCGTTGTCTTTCACTTCGACGACTGCCTGGAGAACGATGGGGCCGGCGTCGAGATTTTCGTCTACGAAATGGACGGTGCAGCCGGCGAATTTTACGCCGTATTCGAGGGCTTGGCGCTGGGATTCGAGGCCGGGGAAAGATGGGAGGAGAGACGGATGGATATTGAGGATGCGATTCGGGAAGGCGGCTACGAAATAGGGGGAGAGCAGGCGCATGTATCCGGCTAGGCAGATGAGATCGACTTTGGCTTCGTGGAGGGCGGCGACGACCTGGCGGTCGTAGGTTTCGCGTTCGAGGCCTTTGGAGGAGATGACGCGGGTGGGGAGGCCGCGTTCCTTGGCGCGGTCGATGCCGGGTGCGCCTTCGCGATTGCTGAGGACGAGGGCGATTTCGGCGTTGGGGATGCGGGCGGAGTCGATGCTGTCGGCAAGGGCGACGAAGTTCGATCCGCGACCGCTTAGGAGCACTCCGATGCGGCTGTTCATGAGTGGAAAACGGTAGCACAAAGAGGGAGGAGGTCGACAGTCGACAGTTGAAGGTCGAAAGAACAAAGCGGGAGAAGCTGGCTGAATGACACGGCGGGTAAGTGGTCGGTGATGTTTAGTCTAAACAGTGAAGAGAGTCACCACAGAGAACGCAGAGTTCACAGAGAAGCCGAAGAAGGGGAAAAAAATTAGTCGATCCAGGCGAGGATGTCGCCGGCGTTTACGGGTTGGGATTCTTTGGCGAGGAGTTTTTCGACGGTGCCGGTTTTGGGGGATTTGACTTCGTTTTGCATTTTCATGGCTTCGACGACGAGGATGCCTTGGCCGACTTCGACTTTGTCGCCGGCTTTGACGAGAAGGCGGATGACTTTGCCGGGCATGGGGGCGACGATTTTTTGGCGGCCTTCGACTTCGGCGGCGCCCTGCTTGCGGCCGCGCCAGGAGCGGGGATCGGCGACTTCGGCTTTGAACTCATTGGGGCCGTCTTGAATTGTGAGCGAGCCGTCGGGATTTGGAGCGACGCGAATTTCGTGGGATTCGCCGTTGAGCAGGATGGAGAAGATGCCGGGGGCGATTTCGATGGCGTCGGCGTCGGTTGCGGCGCCGTCGAGAGAGATTTGCCAGCGGGCGCCGTCTCGCTGAACTTCGACGATGCGAGATTTGTTGGCAATGAGGATTTCGTACTTCATGGCGTGCGATCCAGTTGCGCGCGGCGGCCTTCGAGTTTCCAGCGGGAGTCTTGTTGCGCGTCGGGCGCGGCGTTTGGTGACGCGGGATTTTTTGTGGTGGCGCCGGTTTGCCACAGAGCGGCGGCGATTGCGGCAGCGTCGGAGTTCGCGATCGCTGCATCTGCGGCGTAGTTCGAAGTCACCGAGGTTGCGGTTGCGGGTCGCGCGCCGGGATTCGCGACTGGCGCGAATGAATGCGCGACATCCTTTGTGACGGGCTTTGCTGCAGGCGTATTTCCGGACTTTGCCGCGGTGGATTTTGCGGCTTGATCTTTGGCGAGGAGTTCGTCGAGCCACTTGGTGTGGACGTCGCCGCGCAGGAAGTCGGGTTCGGTGAGGAGGCGGCGGAAGAGGCCGACGTTGGTTTTGATGCCGCTGACGGTGGATTCTTCGAGGGCGCGGCGGAGGCGAGCGATGGTTTCTTCGCGGCTGTTGCCCCAGGCGATGAGTTTGGCGAGGAGCGGGTCGTAATCGTTGGGAACGGTCCAGCCGTCGTAGACGCCGTCGTCGAGGCGGATGCCGGGGCCGGCGGGAACCTGGCGCGAGAGAATTTTTCCGGGCGACGGGAAAAAATTGTTGTCGGGATCTTCGGCGTAGAGGCGAACTTCCATGGCGTTGCCGCGCGGTGTGATGGTTTCCCACGCGAACGGGAGGCGATGTCCGGCGGCGATGGCGATCTGGAGTTTGACGAGGTCGAGGCCGGTGACTTGCTCGGTGACGGGATGCTCGACTTGCAGGCGCGTGTTCACTTCGAGGAAGTAGAAATCGAGATTGGAGTCGACGAGAAATTCGACGGTGCCTGCATTGGTGTAGCCGCCTGCGCGCGCGAGGCGGACAGCGGCGTCGCCCATTTTTTTGCGGAGGTCGGGCGTCATGATCGGGGACGGAGCTTCTTCGATGACTTTTTGATGGCGCCGCTGGACGGAGCATTCACGTTCGCCGAGAGAGACGATGCGGCCGTGATGGTCGGCGAGGATCTGGATTTCGACGTGGTGGGGTTTTTCCAGATATTTTTCGAGGTAGAGGCGAGGGTCGCCGAAGGCGTTGAGGGCTTCGGAGCTTGCGTCGCGATAAGCGGAGGCGAATTCGGCGCTGCTGCGCACGAGGCGCATGCCTTTGCCGCCGCCGCCGGCTACGGCTTTGAGGAGGATGGGAAATCCCATGGATTGCGCTAGGGCGTGGGCTTCGTCGGGCTTTTCGATGGGGTCGTTGGTGCCGGGGACGGTGGGAACGTCGGAGCGACGGGCGATTTGGCGGCCGGCGGTTTTGGCGCCGAGAGCTTCCATGGCTTGCGCGGTTGGGCCGATGAAGGTGATGCCTGCGTCGGTGCATGCGCGGGGGAGAGCGGCGTTTTCGGCGAGGAAGCCGTAGCCGGGATGGATGGCGTCGGCGCCGGCTTTGCGAGCGACGGCGATGATTTTGTCGATGTTGAGATAGCTTTCGCGCGCGGGGGCGGGGCCGATAGGGTAGGCCTCGTCGGCGAGACGGACGTGGAGGGATTTGCGATCGACGTCGCTGAAGACGGCGACGGAGCGGATGCCGAGTTCGCGGCAGGCGCGGAGGATGCGGACTGCGATTTCACCCCGGTTGGCGATCAGGATTTTCTTGAACATGAAGGCGTTGTCTTGCCACGCAGCGCGGAGAGGATTCTAACATGCAGGGTGTGGCAGCCGGATGGTACGGAGTGGTTGCGTGTCCAATCGTTTGCGGTGTAAGAAGGTGCGGCGAAATGATGTTTGCCCAAGGATGGAATGCATGAAAACGCGTCTGAAAACAGTGGTGTTCCTAATAATTTTGCTGGCTGCGCCACGATTTGCGACGGCCCAAGAAGCAACGATCACGCCGGGGGAGAATTTGGTGGTGGACGGAGTGCCGGCGATTCCGGCTTCGCTGGCGCAGACGGCGGGACGGTATGGGTCGTTTCGGACGGCGACGCTGGCGGATTGGAGTCCGGTTGGGCGAGAGATGCTGATCGCGACGCGATTTGGGGATGTGCCGCAGCTGCATCTGGTGAAGACGCCGGGCGGGGCGCGGCAGCAGCTGACGTTTTTTGCGGACGCGGTGCGGACGGGGCGATTTCATCCGAATGGCGGCGACTACATTGTGTTCATGAAGGATATCGGAGGCGGGGAGTGGTTTCAGTTGTACCGCTACGACGTGAAGACGGGCGACGTGACGTTGCTGACCGATGGGAAAGCGCGGAATTTGCAGGGGCCGTGGTCGTCGGGCGGGGACCAGATCGCGTATATGTCCACGCGAAGGACGGGCAAGGATACGGATTTGTGGGTGATGAATCCGGCGGACCCCAAGAGCGATCGATTGTTGACGCAGCTTGCGGGTGGCGGGTGGGAGCCGCTGGATTGGTCGCCGGACGACAAGAAGATTTTGCTGGCGGAGGAGTTGTCGATCAACGAGTCGTATTTGTGGCTGGTGGATACGACGACCGGAGCGAAGACGGCGCTGACGCCGCGCGACGCTGATGCCAAAGAGAAAGTGTTTTATGGGGATGCGCGATTCAGCAAGGACGGCAAAGGAATTTATGTGGTGACGGATCGCGACTCGGAATTCCAGCGGCTGACGTATATCGATTTTGCGACGAAGGAACCGAAATATTTGACGACGAAGATTCCTTGGGACGTGGAACGGTTTGATTTGACACACGATGGGAAGCGGCTGGCGTTTGTGACGAATGAAGAAGGCGTCAGTGTGTTGCATGTCATGGAGACGGCGAACGAGAAGGAAGTGAAGTTGCCGAAGCTGCCGACGGGAGTGATTGTGTCGATGGATTGGCACAAGAATGGGCAGGATTTGGGATTTGCGATGACGAGCGCGCGGAGCCCGAGCGATTGCTATTCGGTGAATGTGGCGACCGGGAAGCTGGAGCGATGGACGGCGAGCGAGAGCGCGGTGAAGACAGAGGAGTTTCCGGAAGCGGAGCTGGTGCGATGGAAGAGTTTTGACGGGAAGATGATTTCGGGATTTTTGTATAAGCCGGCGGCCGGAAAGTTTTCGGGCAAGCGGCCGGTGCTGGTGGATATTCACGGCGGGCCGGAGGGGCAATCGACGCCGGATTTTCTTGGGCGGCTGAATTATTTGATGAATGAAATGGGGATCGCGCTGATCGAGCCGAATGTGCGCGGGTCTACGGGATATGGGAAGACGTTCACGCTGCTGGATAACGGATTCAAACGAGAGGATACGTATAAGGATATTGATGCGCTGTTTGATTGGGTCGGGACGCGGGGGGATCTGGATGGTTCGCGGATCGCGGTGATGGGCGGGAGTTATGGCGGGCACATGACGCTGGCGGTGTCTACGTTTTACAGCGATCGGATTCGGTGCTCGGTGGATATTGTGGGGATGTCGAATCTGGTGACATTTTTGGAGCATACGGAAGGGTACCGGCGAGATTTACGGCGCGTGGAATATGGGGATGAGCGTGATCCGAAGATGCGGGAGTTTTTGGAGAAGATCGCGCCGATGAACAACATCGAGAAGATCAAGAAGCCGATGTTTGTGGTTGCGGGGAAGAACGATCCGCGCGTACCGGTGAGCGAGTCTCAGCAGATTGCGGATGCGTTGAAGAAGCAGGGGACGCCGGTGTGGTTGATGATTGCGAAAGATGAGGGGCATGGGTATCGGAAGAAGGTGAATCAGGATTTTGAGTTTTATGCGACGGTGGAGTTTTTGAAGGAGTATTTGGTGAAGTAGGGATTCTTTCGAATTGCGTGGAACGAACACGCTGACGCGAGAGTTCGTGCTTGAAGTTCACATTGAGATCCTTCGGCTCCCTTCGGGCGCCTCAGGATGACAGCGTCTCCTTCTTGTCGATATGTGGGCCGTTAGAGCGGGATGTTGCCGTGTTTTTTCTTGGGGTTGGTGTCGCGTTTGTTGGCGAGGGAGCGGAGGGCGGTGATGATTTTGGCGCGGGTTTCGGCGGGTTCGATGACGGCGTCGATGTAGCCGCGCTCGGCGGCGACGAAAGGGTTGGCGAAACGGTCGCGGAATTCGGCGATTTTTTCCTGGCGAAGGGCTTCGCGCTCGGAGTCAGAAGCTTTTTCCAGTTCACGTTTATAGACGATGTTGACGGCGCCTTCGGGGCCCATGACGGCGATTTCTGCGTTGGGCCATGCGAAGTTGGCGTCGGTGCGGATGTGCTTGGACGCCATGACGCAATAGGCGCCGCCGTAGGCTTTGCGCGTGATGACTGTGATTTTGGGAACGGTGGCTTCGGCGTAGGCGAAGAGAAGCTTGGCGCCGTGTTTGATGATGCCGCCGAACTCCTGCTGTGTGCCGGGCAAGAAGCCGGGGACGTCTTCGAACGTAATCAGCGGAATGTTGAACGCGTCGCAGAAGCGGACGAAGCGCGCGGCTTTGAGGCTGGCGTTGATGTCGAGAACTCCGGCTAGGAACGCGGGCTGATTCGCGACGATTCCCACCGGGCGGCCGTCGAGCCGCGCAAAACCGACCACGATGTTTTTTGCGAAATGTTCGTGAACTTCGAAGAAGTAGCCGTCGTCGATGACGGAGTGGATGGCGTCTTTGATGTCGTAGGGCTGCTGGGCGTTTTCGGGGACGAGAGTGTTGAGTGCTTCGTCGCGGCGGTCGATGGGATCGCTCGATGCGCGGCGCGGCGGATCTTCGAGATTGTTGGACGGGAGAAAACTCATCAGCTCGCGAATCATCGCGAGGCAATCGGCGTCATCGTTGGAGACGAAATGCGCAACGCCGCTGGTGGCGTTGTGGGTCATGGCGCCGCCAAGTTCCTGCTTGGTGACTTCTTCGTGCGTGACGGTTTTGATGACGTCGGGGCCGGTCACGAACATGTAAGACGTGTCGCGCGTCATGAAGATGAAATCGGTGATGGCGGGCGAATAGACGGCGCCGCCTGCGCACGGGCCCATGATGGCGCTGATTTGCGGGACGACGCCGCTGGCGAGCGTGTTGCGCAAGAAAATATCCGCGTAGCCCGCGAGTGATGCAACGCCTTCCTGAATGCGCGCGCCGCCGGAATCGTTGAGGCCGATGACGGGAGCGCCGGCGCGCATGGCGAGATCCATGATTTTGCAGATTTTCAGCGCGTTGGTTTCGGAGAGCGAACCGCCGAAGACGGTGAAGTCTTGCGCGAAAACGTAGACGAGGCGGCCGTCGATGCGGCCGAAGCCGGTGACGAAGCCGTCGCCTGCGGGACGTTGCTCCTGCATCCCGAAATCGACGCAACGATGGCGGACGAATTTGTCGAGCTCTTCGAACGTGTTTTCGTCGAGGAGAAGGTCGATGCGCTCGCGCGCGGTAAGTTTGCCGGCTTTGTGCTCGCGCTCGCGGCGTTCGGGGCCGCCGCCCGCTTCGGCTTCGGCGCTGAGGCGGCGGAGGTCATCCATTCGATCTTTGTGTTTTGCGGCGGCTGAGGCGGCAGCCTGCGATTTTGGATCAGACAAGAGGCGCTCCGGGATCGATGGGTTCGTCGTGGTGGAAGATGCGGACTGCGAGATGAGTGGCGAGCCAGGTGGTGCCGAGGAGAAGGACGACGCCGAGAATTATTTCCGCACCGACGGCGGCGGCGCGTTGCGCGGGGGATGGGATAGCAGTGACGTAGACCGTCGCGCTCACAAGCGTGAACATGGCGGCGAGAGTCATCGCGATGATCAAGGTGACTGTGATGATGGAGGCGAGGATTTTCTTCATGGTGAAGATTGCGCCGCGCAAATGGCAGCGCATTTAGAAGGATAGCGCAGGCGGAGGGAAGAATGAATGGCGGGTCAATTGGGTGGTGCCTGCTAAAAAAGCAGATTCCTCGCTACGCTCGGAATGACAGTGTCGTTGGATGTTGCGAGGAGATTTGAGTTTTGCGATTTAGCGAAGACCAGACCAGTCGTCGGCGACGATGATCGAGTCGGTGGGGTTAGCGGGGTCGTACTTGATGCTGGCGGGCTGGCCGGTGACGAGGCGTTCGAATTTGATCTGGCTTTCGAGGCCGGTGATGTCTTGCGCGGTGTGATAGGTGACGCCGGAGATGGCGTAGCTGTAGGTCACGAGATGGCGAGGGCGATTATCCACGACGACGGGCGTGCGCGAGCCGAACAAGCCTGGTTTCGGTGGCTCTTCGGGCGGGTGTTCTACGACATCGACGACCTGGCCTTCGGCGATGCGTCCGATTTGATTGAGCTGAAGGCGGCGCTTGCGTTCGAGATTCTCTGGCGCCTCAGTAGGACGGAAGAATGCGTAGGCGACCATCGCAATCGCGGCGATCGCGGCGGCGGCCATGCCAACGGCAACTTTTAAATCGGCGAATACGAGAAGCAACAAGCGGACTCCCGTGGCTGATCGAAATCAGCAGACAAGCTAAGAACGGCTGAGGCGACCCTCATTTGCACGGCGGGCTCGCGAGCCGGAGAGACTCCACCGTCGGAATCCCATCACGTCTGAACATTTTACCGGAAGGGGGAACGAGGCGGGAGTTACGCTTGCGCGGCATGCACCGGATTACGCAACACTCCGATTCCGGTGACGGAGACCTCGACAGTGTCTTTGTTGACGAGCGGGCCGACGCCGGAGGGAGTCCCGGTGGAAATGACGTCGCCGGGGAGGAGCGTCATCATGCGCGAGATCCAGCGGACGAGAAACGCGCAGGGATAGACCATGAGCGAAGTGCTGCCGGATTGGCGCAGATCGCTGTTGACGCGGGTTTCGACGATGACGTTGGCGGGATCGAGTTCGGTTTCAATGTGCGGGCCGATGGGGCAGAAGGTGTCGAAGCCTTTGGCGCGCGTGAACTGGACGTCGGCTTTCTGGAGGTCGCGCGCGGTGACGTCATTGGCGCAGGTGTAGCCGAAGACGTAGGAGAGCGGGTTGTCGTTGTCGCCGAGATGCGAGCAGGTTTTGCCGATGACGATGGCGAGTTCGCCTTCGTGCTCGACGCGCTGTGAATATTTTGGGAGGACGATGGGTTCGCTGGGGCCGACGATCGATGACGGCGGCTTGAGGAAGATCATCGGCTCTTTGGGGATTTCGTTGCCGAGTTCGGCGGCGTGGGCGGCGTAGTTGCGGCCGACGCAGACGATTTTGGTGGGAGTGACGGGCGCGACGAGTTTTACATTGGCAATCGGATAGGTGGCTGTGCCACGGGAGAGCGAAGTCCACGGCGCCCCGGTTAATTCATGAACTTGGTCGCCTTCGATCAGGCCGAATTTCGGTGTGGCGGATTCAGGTATTTGAGCAGATTGATTCTGAGAGTACGGCAGGAACCGGCAAATTTTCATACGTGATGGTTGGAGTGCGACACCCTGGGATGGGTCGCAATATGGGATTCGCGTGTTCGCCAGACCAAAGTGACGATCCAGGAAAGCGTGGCGAGAATCATACACACAACGGAACCGAGGATGAAGACACGCATCGGCGTGTAGCGTTCGGGAAGTCCGGTGAAAACGATGCAGAGCAGGCGGTAAGAGAGAGAGAAGAGCCACCAGGCGGTAAGGCTTGCCGCGAGCAAGCGGCCCGCGCGCCACATGAAACGCACCACCGGAACCATAAACAGGATCGCGAGGATTGCCGCGGCGACGACGTTGCGTTCGAGCGCAAACTTTTCTGACGCGGGCACGCGATTGGCGATGAGCAGCCACGCGAAGAACACGGCGACCATGCCGATGCCGGACCACACACCCGTGCGAATAGCGCAGTCATGGACTGCGAGATTCAGCTCGTCGTTGAGATGGCTTTCTGGACGGCGCATGAGCGCTGGGCTACCACCCGTTCAAAATTGAACCCGGGACTAGGGAGAATGTTGCGCGACGTCGGCGGCTACCTGCGGGGCTGATGCGCTCTCATTACCAGAGAGGTCGACGGCGGTCACGCTGTACCAATACCGATGGCCGGATGCCACAGAAGTATCACGATACGCGGGGGAGAGCAACAAGTCTTGCGTGACGAGAGAGCCTTTCTCGCCTTCGCGCTCGCTGCGGTAGACGCGATATCCGGCGAGGTCTTGCTCGGAGTTGATGGACCAGGAGAGGTCGATCTCTTGGGAAGGAGGCGTGGATTCGGGGATTTCGACGGCGGCGGCGACTACGCCTTGGGGCACTGAGGGCGGGAAAGTGTCGGCGGGCTTGAGGATGAGCGGGTCGGAGTCGCTGGATTCGAGCGTTGTTGCGTCTTTGCCGGCGTTGGTGACGCTGCGGACGATGTAGACGTAGGTCTTGCCGAAGTCGAATTGCTTGTCGGTGTAATGCGGGTCGTTGGTTCGGTCGAGCTGCGCGAGAGGCGCGGCAAATTTTTGGTGAAGGACATCGGGGCCAATGATTTTGGGGTCGTAGGATTTCGGATCGAGCTCGCCGCGATAGACGTGGTATTCGGTGACGGAGATTGGGTCGCCGGCAGCGGATTGCGTAACGGCTTGCCAGGAGAGATCGATTGCGGATTCGGCGAGTTGGGATTGGAGTTGGCCGATTGGAGTGGGAACGGGATAGATGTGGATCTTGACGGCGTTGGAATCCGCGGAGGTGCGCTTGCGCGAGGCACGCGTTCGAACGGCGAAGACGGCATCGAAACCCGAGGTGGCGCGATTTTCGGTTGGCGGGATGGGCGTGATGATTTGCGTGCGATCGTCGGATTGATATTTCGCGGCGAGTTCGCCGGGGATGGTTTCGATCACGTGGAACGATTTGAGATTGGGCGAGCCGTCGGGTTTTAGTTCGCCGCGCAGGATTTCGATCGCGGGGGCTTGCGGGAGGTGCTCGCCACGGATTGTTTTTGATGGAAGAGAGAAATTTAGGGCTACGCCGTCGCCCACTTGATGGGCCGAGAGGTCAGTGATAGCGATTGGAACGGGTGGCGATGGAGCGACTGGATCGCCAGGCGCGCCGCAGCCAGTTATGGCAGTTGCGATGGCAATAGCCAGTAAGCCGAAACTCGAAATTCGGAACGCGGCGGCATTTCGCGCGGGCCTAGCCCACGAGTGACGGGTTTCCATTTTCGCGATTCGATCTTACAGGATGTAGCGGCTCAAATCCTGATTCTTCACGATGTCGGCGAGCTGCTTGTTGACGTAGGCGGCGTCCACTTTGACGTTTTTCTTTTTGAGGTCGGAGGCTTCAAACGAAAGTTCTTCGAGAACCTTTTCGAGAATGGTGTGGAGGCGGCGGGCGCCGATGTTTTCGGTTTGCTCGTTGACGCTGGTGGCGAATTTGGCGATGGTTTCGACGGCGTCGTCGGTGATGTTGAGCTTGAGGCCTTCGGTTTCGAGAAGCGCGATGTATTGCTTGATGAGCGCGTTTTTGGGCTCGGTGAGAATGCGGACGAAGTCTTCTTCTTTGAGCGATTGAAGCTCGACGCGAATCGGCAAGCGGCCTTGCAGCTCGGGGATAAGGTCGGAAGGCTTGGTGACGTGGAACGCGCCGGCGGCGATGAACAAGAATGTGGTCGGTGCGAATCATGCCGTAACGCGTGTTGACCGTAGTGCCTTCGATGATCGGCAGAATGTCGCGCTGCACGCCTTCGCGTGATACATCGGGACCGTGGCCCGATTCGCGGCCGGCGACTTTGTCGATTTCGTCGATGAAGATGATGCCCATCTGCTCGGCGCGCTCGACGGCCATGCGCGTGACCTGATCCATGTCGAGGAGTTTGTTTTCTTCTTCCTGGATCAAATATTCGAAGGCGTCGGCGACGCTCATCTTGCGCTTCTTTTTTTGCTGGCCGAACATGCCGGACAGCATGTCTTTCAGATTGACGTCCATCTCCTCGACGCCTTGGTTGGCGATGATTTCGAAGCTTGGCATCTGGCGTTCGCGCACTTCGATGTCGACCATGCGCTGATCGAGTTTGCCTTCGCGGAGCTGGGCGCGGAGCTTTTCGCGCGTGCGCTGCGTTTGTTCGCGCTGCTGCGCGGCGTCGGCTTCGGATGTGTTGGGAGCAGGTGGCGGAGACGGAGGCAGCAGGAGGTCGAGAACGCGCTCTTCGGCGGCTTGCTCGGCGCGGTCGGCAACTTCGTCGAGCTTTTCTTCGCGGACCATGTCGATGGAAGTTTCGACGAGATCGCGGACCATTGATTCAACGTCGCGGCCGACGTAGCCGACTTCGGTGTATTTCGAGGCTTCGACTTTGACGAACGGGCAGCCAGCGAGACGCGCAAGGCGGCGCGCGATTTCTGTTTTGCCGACGCCGGTCGGGCCGATCATCAGAATATTCTTGGGCAGGACGTCTTCTGCCATTTCCGGCGGAAGCTTTTGACGGCGGACACGATTGCGGAGAGCGACGGCGACGGCGCGCTTGGCTGCGTTTTGGCCGACGATGTATTTGTCGAGCTCGGCGACGATTTCGCGCGGCGTCATGTCGTCGAGCGCGGGCAAAAGCTCTTGTTCGGATGGCTGGCCGTTTCCGTTGCCGCCAGGCATGAAGACGATTTCTTTGTCGGACTTGCTTGTCATGAAAATTTCCGTTCCCGTTTCGGCGTTGGCCTGGTCTAGCTGGTTAGGGTTCCCTTAATGGGATGCTGCTTGCCCGCCAATCGGTCTCTCGCTACATCTCTTCGGTCGCTTACAACTCGGGCACTGATTACAACTCGTCGTTTGCCTATAACTCGTCGACTGCCTACAACTCCTCAATCGTGAAGTTGGCATTAGTATAGATGCAAATTTCACTGGCGATTCGCATGGCTTCCATTGCGAGGTCTTTCGCGGGGAGCTTGGCATGTTTGGCGAGTGCACGCGCTGCGGCTATCGCGTAGCTGCCACCGGAGCCGATGGCGCAGATGCCGTCGTCGGGCTCGATGACGTCGCCATTGCCAGAGAGCAGGAATGTACCTTTGAGATCGGCGACGATGAGAAGAGCTTCGAGGTGACGGAGCGCGCGATCTTTGCGCCAGTCTTTCGCCAGCTCAACGGCTGCCTTTTGCAGATTGCCGGAATGTTCCTGGAGCTTGCCTTCGAAGCGCTCGAAGAGCGAAATTGCGTCAGCGGTTGAGCCGGCGAAGCCGACGATGACTTTGTCGTTGTAAAGGCGCCGCGTCTTGCGGGCGTTGTGTTTCATCACGTGATCGCCCATGGTGACTTGGCCGTCGGCGATCAAGACTACTTTGTTGTCTTTGCGCACGCACAGGACGGTGGTGCCGTGCATCTGTGCGCTATCTGCCCTGTTCTGCATCTCTCCATTATACAACCGGGAACGTTTGGACCAAAGGCGGCGGCCTGGAAGGCTGTGCGACCGAACAGAGCGTGCTAGTTATCGGCTTTCTCTTCTTCTTTCTCTTTCTTCTTTTCTTCCTTGGATTTGCGGCTGCCAACTTTTTGGAAGCGCTGGTCGAGTGAGGATTTGCTAAAGAGGTCGGGAGGCAGATTCGAATTGTATTTGCAGGAGGTGAAGAAGACCTGGCTCGAGCGGCGCCCGTTGCGGTCTTGAGCGATTTGCATTGCCGTGCGGACACCGTCCATCAACTGAAAATTGGTGTAGATGTTCGTTTCGACGTCGCGGCTTTCGTTTGTTTTGTCGGCGGTGCTGACGACGGAGCGGACGAGCAGGTGCGAGGTCTTGTCAACGGCGAGCCGAAAGTTGTGACCGTAAGAATCGGTTATGTCGACCCAGTCCACGGGGCGAAGATCGGCGATGTCGGCGCCGCCGTAGCGGATGACCATGCCAGGTTCGTTGAGACGGCGGCGTAGAAGATTGTGGATGTCTCGCCTGGCTTGATCCTGAAAGTCGGCGACGCTCGCGGCGCTGAGTTCGGAGACACCGCCTTTGTCGAGCGTCCAGCCTTTGTCGCCGTTATAGAGATTGATGATGACGCCTTTTTTCGAATATTCGGTGCGGTTCGAATCGGGATAGCGCCAGAAATCTTTGAAGTTGGTGTAGCCGGTCATCTCGCCGTTGTGACCGAAGCGCGCGAGGCGGCCTTCACAGTCGGAGTCTTTGATGTCGAGATAAGTCGGGTCCGCCGAGGCCGTCGATGAGTTGCTGGAGGATTTGCTTGGCCTTGGCTGTGCTTTGCTCGGGCATCAGCGTGTCGGGATTTTGGGCGCGCGAGACGTGGGCCGAGCCGATCAGCGCGACCACCGCGAAAAGCAATCCAGCCGCGAGGAATTTTGCCCTCGCGGTTGAGCGTGAATTTGAGTGGGCAGACTTCAGCCGCACAAAACCGAACCCCCGTTTACATTGATGATTTCGCCGGTCATGAAGTTGGCTAAGTCGGAGGCGAGAAAGAGGATTGGGCCGGCAATCTCTTCGGCGGTGGCGGGGCGACCCAGCGGAATCGCTGCGGCGGCCATCTTTTGGCCGTGCTTGGTTTCGAGAACGGGATTCGACATGTCGGTCGCGACCCAGCCGGGCGCGATGGAGTTGACGAGAATGTTGTGACGCGCAAGTTCGGTGGAGAGGCCTTTTACGAGGCTGACGACGGCGCCTTTTGATGCGCCGTAATGCGTATGGAAGGATTCACCGCGTTGGGCCGCGGTCGATGTGATCGGGATGATCTTGCCGGACTTCTGTTTGATCATGTGCGGGACGGCGAAGTGGATGAGCGAGTAGACGCTCGTGAGATTGGTGCGGATCATGTCGTCCCACTGCTTTTCGGACATTTTTTCGATGGGAAGATCTTCGAGGTTCCATACGCCGGCGTTAGCGACGACGATGTCGAGACGGCCGAGGCGCGCGATGGCGTGATCGACGAGCTTCTTGTTGGCTTCATGGCGACTGACGTCGGCCTTGAATGCCTCGACGCGCGTGCCGTGCTTCCCTGCTTCCTGCTCAACCGTTTTGGCTGCTTCTTTCGCCTTGTTGTAGGTAAAGACGACGTCGGCACCCGCTTGCGCGAAAAGTTTTACGGCGGCGGCGCCGATTCCGCGCGAGCCTCCAGTGATAATTGCGGCCTTGCCTGCCAGAGAAATCATGAAGCCCCCAAGATTGTTGGAACTGCGAAGTTGAAGATCAGACCCGGAAGTACGTGAAGCGACGTGCGTGATGCTCGGTACTTGATGCAGAACTCAGGCTTTGTGTCCGACCAGATCGCGGGCGTTACGGGCCCGCTCGGCTGCGGCAACAAATTCGGTGAACAGTGCTTGCGCGAGCGCGTCTTCGGGCATGCGCTCGGGGTGCCACTGGACCCCAACGATCCAGCCCGGGCCGCCGGTATATTCGACGGCTTCGATGGTGCCGTCGGGAGCATGCGCGGTGATTGCTAAGTCTTTTCCCGGCTTGGCGATAGCTTGGTGGTGACTGCTGTTGACCGTGCCGGTCGGGCCGCCGTTTAGACGGGCGAGCAGGCTGCCGGGCTCGAAGGTGGCCGGGTGCTGGAGGTCGCCCGTTTTGGCGCCAGGCGGGAGGTCGGTGTCGCCATGGGGGAGCGCGCCGGGATGCTCGGATTTCAGGTCCTGGATCAGGGTGCCTTGCTGGTGAACGTTGAGGATCTGGCAGCCGAAGCAGATGGCTAGGACGGGCTTTCCCGTTTTGAAACTGTGGTCGAGAATTCGATCGTCGGTTTGCTCGCGGTTGGCGTCGAATGGAGCGGTTTTGGGGTGTGTGGCGGCCTGGAAGCGCGCAGGATCGACGTCGGCGGGGCTGCCGGGCAGAACAAACCCATCTAAATCATCAAGTTGCAAGGCCAGAACGGCTGGCGATTGGTCAAGCGCGACGTCAACGGGCTCGGCACCCGCCTGACGGACTGACGCGAAATAGTAGTCGAGCTTCTTGCGCTCGCCCTGACGCTGCTCTTCGGAAGTGCGCCAAGGAATGCCGATGCGAAGTGGTTGCGAGACGTTTCGGCGCGTCGAGGCGGGGAGCATGCGTCAGCATCCTAGCATTCGGGCGCGATTGGCGGCAACTGAGGCTGCAGCTAGTGTTGAGGCGGCGAATCGCGAGAAGTCTGGTGCAGTTTTTGTGCGCGTCTTTGTACGTCTCAGGCGCGCAGGGTAGCGGGGCGAGAGAGGACTGCGTCGAGGCAATACTCTGGACGGTGAAAAAAACTAGAAAGTTCGGAGAGGCGCGAGGCGAGTTGCTCGGACGATGAGGCGCGAAGCGTAACGTGGCCGAGTTTTCGGCCCGCGCGAGGCGACTTGCCGTAGAGATGGAGGTGCGCGTCGCGAACTACGAGGACTTCGGCAGGGTCGGGCGTCTCACCGATCAGATTCAGCATCGCGGAGGAACCGATCGCGAGCGTCGAGCCAAGTGGCAGCCCGACGACGGCGCGGAGATGATTTTCGAATTGGCTGGTGAGCGCGCCCTCGATGGTCCAGTGGCCGGAGTTGTGAACGCGCGGCGCCATTTCGTTGGCGAGAAGCTTTCCATTCTGTTCGAAGAATTCGATGGCGAGCACGCCGACGTACTGGAGTTCGTCGAAGACAGCGCGGGCGGCTTGTTCGGCAGCGCGTTGAATCGCGGGATCGAGATGAGGCGCGGGAGCCAACGAGAGGCGAAGAATCCCGCCGCGATGATGATTTTCGACGAGCGGGTAGAAGGCGGTTTCGCCTGTTCGGGCGCGGACGGCGATCACGCTGAGTTCGCGTGTAAATGGGACGAACTTTTCGAGGATGTAGGGAATTTCACTCGACGCGGGCGTGATGGTCGGCTGCTCGGGCAATTCGGACTTTGCCTTCTCCACGTCGGCGGCGGTGCGCAGATGCCATTGGCCTTTGCCGTCGTAACCCATGCGGCAGGTTTTGAGGATTGCGGGCAGGCCGATTTTTTTAACGGCGTCGTCGAGGTCGTCGCGGCTTGCAACCGGTTCGAACTCCGTTGTCGGAATGCCGAGTTCTTGGAACAGAGTTTTTTCGCTGATGCGATCCTGGGCGACTTCTAGCGCTTTCGGAGACGGATGAACAGGAACGCGTTCGGCCAGAAACCGGACCGTGTCGACGGGAACGTTTTCGAATTCGTAAGTGACGAGTTCCAGGCCGTTTGCGAATTTTTCGAGCGCCGATTCGTCGCGGAAATCGGCAGTGACGCGCGAGGCGATGCGGCCGACGGGTGCTTCAGGCGATGGGTCGAAGAAACGGAAATGTAGTCCGAGCGGGATAGCCCGCCAGCGCGAGCATGTAGCCGAGTTGGCCGCCGCCCAGGATTCCGATGGTCACGCGGGCTTCCTTTTCGTGTTGCCGACGGCCGGAGTTGCCGATTCTGGCGCACCGCTCGTCGCCGACTCCGGAGAAGTGAGTTGGAACGGCGAGGCTTGCGCCAACGAAGGATCAGGATTTGCCAACACGCGCTCGGTTTGCTCTACGCGGAATTTGCGAAGTGCTTCGCGGATCGCTGGATGCTTCGCGCCGAGAATAGCCGCCGCGAGCAAAGCGGAGTTGATCGCGCCGGCTTTGCCGATAGCGAGCGTGCCTACCGGAATGCCACCCGGCATTTGCGCAATCGACAGCAGTGAATCCAGTCCTTTTAACGCTTTCGATTCGACCGGCACTCCGAGCACCGGCAGCACTGTTTTGGATGCGGTCATGCCGGGGAGATGCGCGGCGCCGCCCGCGCCTGCGATCAAGACTTCGAGGCCGCGTTGTTCGGCGGTCGATGCGTATTCGAAGAGCAAGTCCGGCGTGCGGTGCGCCGACACGACGCGCGTTTCGTGAGGAACGCCGAGATCGGTGAGCGTATTGACGGCGTGCTCCATCGTTTCCCAATCGGACGACGAGCCCATGATGATGCCGACCAGCGGCTGCGCGACCGGTGCATTCTGGGATGCGGAGGCTCGTTGGCTTGGAGCCTTCTTCGAGTTGGAAGGTTTCTTGGTCATCTCGAGTGCTTTAGATCGCCATACGCGACCACGAAAACAAGAGCCGACATTCTACGGTGTTTCTCAGCGTTTTTCAGCCACGGCCGCTGCGGGCTGCGTTTTTTGTTTCAGGTAGTGTCGGAGCTGGCCGACAAGGTAAAGCGAACCGGTGACAAAAATCACGTCGTCGGGCGAAGCTTTCGAAAGAGCATACTCGATCGCTTCGCCGGCGTCGGCGATGGTCGTGCTCTTGTTTGCGTAATGTGCCGCGATTTCTTCGACTTGCGCAGCTGAAATGGCGCGCGAGGTCGCAGGGGCGGTCAGGATAACTTCCGCGGCCAGCGGGAAAAGGAGGCCGGCAACTTCATCGACAGCTTTGTCGCGCAGCGCACCGTAGAGCAGGAAGATTTTTCTACCCTTTAGAGTCTCTGCGACAAAATGCGCTAGCTCGCGCGCCGCGGAAGGGTTGTGCGCGCCATCGAGATACACATCGGGACGTGACTGAATTTTTTCGATGCGGCCGGGCCACACCGTTGTCGCGACTCCACGCGCGATGGACTCGTCGGAGATGCGGAAGCCTCGCTGTTGCAACAGCCGCGTCGCCGCGACCGCGCTGAGTGCGTTCTGAAGTTGAAACCGGCCGGGCAAACTTGGCGAAAGCTCGATCGTCCAGCCAGAAGCCACTTCGGTGACTTGTGCGCGGACGTGGCCATCCTTCATCGATTCATTGTCGATGCGGAATGTTTCGGTCACGTCGAGGGCGGGCGACAGCAGCTCTTTCGCGCGTTTTCGAATCACTTCGAGAGCTTCGGGCCGCTGCTCCGCCACGACAACGGGAACCGCCGGTTTGATGATGCCGGCTTTTTCCCCGGCGATTTCGCGCAGCGAATGACCCAGGAAATTCTCGTGATCGAAGTCGATGCGCGTGATGATCGAGACGACGGGCGTCAGAATATTCGTTGAATCCAGCCGGCCGCCAAGCCCGACCTCAAATACGCCGAACTCGACGCGCTGCTGCGCAAAGTATTCGAACGCCATCGCGGTAACGCATTCGAAGTAAGTCGGATGGGCGCGCAACTTACCTGCGGCGAGCAACTCTTCCGTGATCGCCTGCACGCGCGACAAGATATCCGCGAATGCTTCGTCGCTGATTTCCTCGCCACTGATTCGAATGCGCTCGTTGATGCGCTCGAGATGGGGCGAGGTGTTGAGGCCTGTGCGAAATCCCGCGTCGCGAAGAATCGCTTCGAGAAATGCGGCTGTCGAGCCTTTTCCGTTGGTGCCGGCGATGTGCGCGGAAGGATAGGCACGGTGGGGACAACCGAGTCGCTCGGAAAGCAAGTTGATGTTTTCGAGATCGAACTTAGCGGCCGACGCCTGCGTCGGTGCGGCGAGTTCCCTGCCAAGCGAAAGTAGATAGCGAACGGCTGCTTCGTAGTTCATGACGAATGACCGGACTAACTCAGCAGGAGATCAAACGAGGATGCGATAAACGACTTCAATTCCTTACGAGGCACGACCGCATCGAGAAATCCATGCTCGAGCAAAAATTCAGAGCGTTGAAAGCCGTCAGGCAGCGTTTGCCGAATCGTTTGCTCGATGACGCGGGGGCCGGCGAATCCGATGAGCGCGCCCGGCTCGCCGATGTTGAGATCGCCGAGCATCGCGAAGCTGGCAGTGACTCCGCCGGTTGTTGGATCGGTCAGAACCGAAATATAGGGGACCTTCGCGTCGTCAAGCCGCGCCAGCGCCGCCGAAACTTTCGCGAGCTGCATGAGGCTGATTGTGCCTTCCATCATGCGAGCGCCGCCGGAGCAGGAGATGACGATGAGCGGCTGCCTCGTGTCCATCGCCAATTCGACACCGCGCGTGACTTTTTCTCCGACCACCGCGCCCATCGAGCCGCCGATGAAACCGAATTCCATCGCGCAGATCACGACGGGCCGACCGGCGAGCTGCCCTTCGGCGGTGATCACGGCGTCGTTCATGCCCAGCTTCTTGCGGGCTTCTTTAAGGCGCGTCGCATAAGGCTTCGTATCGACGAATTGCAACGGGTCCGTCGAAGTCATGCCGGCGTCGTGCTCAGTCCAGCGACCATCGAGCAGCATTTCGAGACGCTGCTTGGCGTTCATTTTGAAGTGGAAGCCGCACTTCGGGCAGACAAGCAGGTTCGCTTCGAGATCTTTGCGGAAAACGATGGTGCCGCAGGACTCGCACTTCACCCACAGCCCCTCGGTGCGCACTTTGCGCTCTTCGGGCGGTGTAGCCTGCTCGATCGATTTTTTCTCGCGCTTGAACCAGGCCATAGTCAGATCGGGTCAGTACACAACATCGATGCAAGACAACACGGAATGGATCGGGGCACCACAACTCTTGATTCACAGAAAGAGTAGTTCGCAAAAAAGGCCGCACTCGTGCGAAAGGCGGCCATTCAGCTCAGATTAATAGTCTATACCACGCTGGGCCAGAATGCCCTTTGTGTAGGGGTGTTTGACCTCTTTCATCTCGGTAACGAGGTCGGCAAGTTCAACCAGCTTGGGATGGGCGTTCCGGCCGGTGCAGATAACGTGGACGTGCTCAGGGCGAGCGCGGAGGCTTTCGACAATTTCGTCCGGATCGAGCATCTTGTAGCTGATCACATAATTGATTTCGTCGAGGACGACGAGGTCGTACGTGCCGGAATTGATGGCGTCGCGGCCAGCCGCCCAGCATTCGTGGGCCATCTTTATGTCTTCGGGATCGGTCTCCGCGCCGCCAACCTTAACGAAGCCGCGACCCATCGGACGGATTTCGAACTTGTCGTCGCCGAGCATTTTGGCGGAGTCGAGTTCGCCATAGTGCCACGAGCCTTTGATGAACTGAACCATGAGGACGCGCAGCCCCTGACCGACAGCGCGGAATGCGGTGCCAAGCGCACAGGTCGTCTTGCCCTTGCCCGGGCCGGTGTAGACGATGAGCAGTCCATTATTTTCCGGCATGCGTCAATTTTCCTTCAGTGGCGGTGTTGTCAGTCGAGTTGCAGGCGCTTCATCAGTTCGTGCGCGATCGCGCTGATTCGTTCCTTGGTGGACTGCTGCAGGCTGGCCTTCTGATTCGCCTGTTTGTCGTGCAGGACGATCCAAAGTCCTGGACGGTAAACCTCGTCGTCGCCAGGACAAATCGCGCCGGTGAGCTGATCGAGCTCGAGCGCGTGCTCGTTTGTGTGCGACAGGTCGAGCTTGTAACCACGCGTTGCCGCATGCGGTTCATTCGCGAGAAGTTCCGTCAAGATGCCGCGCGTATCGTCAACGAGATCCCGGAATCCTTGCGAGACCAGCACGCCGTCAACATCGCGAGGCGTCGGCTGGTCGATCTGTTCGAGATCGTAGTCGGGCAACGGATGTTCGAGTGCGATTTCGATTGCTGCGGACGGCTTGCCGTCGTCTGGAATGATGCGGAGCGACATAGGGTTAACGTTGTACAACAGATTCGCTCGCAGTGCCTAATATCGCGGCACGCTCTTGATAGCACTCGAAGGACGAGGCCCCTATTTCGGGTAGGGGCTGCCAGCCAGGATCGCGAAGGCGCGATAGATTTGCTCGGCGAGCATCACGCGCGCGAGTTCGTGCGAGTAGGTCATCTCGCTGAGAGAGAATTTCGGGTGTTTGCGATCGAGCAAGGTGGCGGGAAAACCATCGGCATCGCCGCAGACAAAGATCAACTCGCGCGTGCCGCGGTCGCGTTGGTCGCCAATCCATTTCGCGAAAGCTTCGGAGGAGAATCGCTTCCCATTGGCGTCGAGCAGCATCACGGTTGCGGCGCGATCGGAGTCTAATTTTTTCGCGGCGGCGTCGCCGTCGCGAACTTCGCTGATTTCGATGGGAGATTGATGCCCGATGCGCTTGACGTAGTCGTCGAGCACGGTTCGCATCTCGGGCCGGCGTGTCTTGCCCAGCATCAGCAATCGGATCTTCACTTGCGCCTCGGAACGGGAGTGCGGCTTTTTCAGGGCGCCTTACCGGCGCCGCTCACTTCAATTGATATTTTTTGCGCTTTTCGAGCAGCGTCTTGCGGCTGATACCGAGAATTTCGGATGCGCGGCCTATTTTAAAGTGAGTCGCTTCGAGCGTCGCCGCGATCGCTTCCTTCTCGATGTCTTCGAGCGAGCGAAGATGCAGCGAATTGCCAGCCGAATCCAGGCGCAGACGCTCTCACATTCTCAGGAAAGTCTCTCGGCTGAAGTGTCGCGTCCTGCCCGAAGACCAAAGCTCGCTCCAGCGCATTTCGCAATTCGCGTGCGTTACCGGGCCAATCATAAGCGGCGAGCATTCGGCGGGACGTTTCGCCCAACTCTGCCTGGCGGCCATGAACACCGCGCACGGTTGAAAGCAAGTGATCGGCGAGCGGCAAGATATCGGCGCGACGCTCGCGCAACGGCGGAACGTGAAGCGTCAGCACGTTGAGCCGAAAATACAGATCTTCGCGGAATCTTCCCGATGCAACTGCAGCTGACAAATCGACATTGGTCAACGCGATGAGCCGCGCTTCGATGTGCAACGTTTCGTTGCCGCCGAGCCGTTCGAACGAGCGCTCTTGCAGCACGCGCAGCATTTTGCTCTGGGCGACCGGCGACAGCGCTGCAACTTCGTCGAGGACGATCGTGCCCGCACCGCCCAGTTCGAATCGACCGAGCTTTCGCTCGACCGCTCCCGTGAACGAGCCTTTTTCGTGGCCGAACAGCTCGCTCTCGACAAGCTGCGGCGGCAAGCTCGCACAATCGATTTTCAGGTATGGCGCATCGCGCCGCGGACCGATCTCATGAATGGTGCGCGCAAGGTGATCCTTGCCCGTTCCACTTTCACCGGTGATTAAGAGCGTGGTAGGAGCCGCCGCGACTTTCTGCGCGAGTTCGAAGAGACGCGACGTAGCCGGATCGGCGGCGATCCATGGCAGCCGCTCGGAGATCATTTCGAAACCGCTTCTCCGTGCGGTGGGGTTCCGCCGAACGCCGCCTTCATGACGACCGTCTTGCCGACGCCATCGGGCTCATCGCGAATTTCCAGCTTGGGCGCAGTGCGCCACAGGCGCTCGAGATCGTAAAAGCGCCGCGCCTGCTCACCGAACACGTGCACGACGAATCCGCCGAAATCGAGCAGAGCCCAGTCCGCCGAGCCGCGGCCTTCGCGATGCTCGGGCGAGCGATGGAACTTTTTGTGAAGTTGCTCTTCGATTTCCGAGCAGATCGCCTGCACCTGCGGCGTGCTGAAGCCGGTGCAGATGATGAAATACGAAGTGAATGCTCCCACTTCGCGGAGGTCGATTACGGTGAGTGCGGCTGCTTTTTTGTCTTGCGCAGCTTCAATCGCGGTGCGCACTGTTTCTGGCAATGAGTTCAGATTCACTGGTATAGGTCCTGTTTCAAGATGTATTCCTCGACGCGAGCGGAGACAAGCCCGTGTATGTTTTGTTCGCGATGGCGCTTGCGCCGGATATCGGTCGCGGAAACTTCGCTGGAGACGTTGTCCAATAGATAGACGGATGTGCGCGTCAAATGTGCCACGACATTCGATTCGTGCACGTCCTCGACATCTTTGCGCACGCCGCCATGAGCCATCAGATCGGGCGGAATCACCAGTCGCAGTGCTTCGACTCGAATGCCCGGGCGATTCGCGACGATGAAATCACAAAGCCCGAGGAGAGTCTCGTATTCCTTCCACATCGGAATGTCGAGAAACGCGTCGGCGCCGATGATGAAATAAATCCGGTCGCCCTGCCCGTGATACGCGTGGCGAAAATACCGCACGGTATCAACCGAATAGTGGAGCTGCGCGCCGCTGAAATCTTCGCCTGCTTCGGCAACCGATGGCACAAAGTGCGGATGCTCGGCGCACGCGAGCGCCACCATCGCAAATCGATGCGGAAACGGCGCCAGGTGCTGCTTCAATTTGTGAGGGGGACGGCTCGCGGGAACGAAGTGAATCTGATCGAAATTGAATCGCCGGTCCGCGGCTCGGGCCACGGCTAAGTGACCGTTGTGAATCGGATCAAACGATCCGCCGAATATCGCGATGCGGCGTGGATGATGTTTTGCGGCGGTGCGGTGCGCCTGAGCCTGCGCGGTCGTCAATAATCCTCCCAAAAACGAAACAATATCGGCTCGAGGGACATCTCTAGCGTTAGTCTTTCCCTCATTTTCTCATACTTTCAGGACAGCGCCACGACTTGGTGACGGCGATAGAACGCGTCAGGCCGGAGTGTGAAAATCGTCCGGAGCGGCTTCGTGTTGCGGTTGCTCGACTTCGACATCGGCTTCCGGCTTCGGAATCTTGTCGAGCGCATCGGCAATCGATCGGACGAGATCTTTTACACCTTCGCCGGTAGCCGCTGAAATCGAGTGAAACTCCAGGCCGCGTTCGGCGCAAAACTTTTGCAGTTCTTCCAGCTTCGTTCGATCGGTCGTCGCGTCAAGCTTCGTCGCGACCACGATCATCGGCTTTTCGTCGAGCGTGTCGCTGAAGGCGTGCAGCTCGCCCGAAATCACTTCGAACGAGTGGACTGGATCGTCCACCGTGAAGTCGCTCGTGTCGATCAAATGGACGAGCAGACGCGTGCGCTCGACATGCTTCAGAAATCGGATGCCAAGCCCGGCGCCTTCGTGCGCGCCTTCGATCAAACCGGGAAGGTCGGCGACGACGAACGTGCGCCCCACTTCCTTGCCTGTTCCGCCGTCCGCGTTCACCACGCCAAGATTCGGCTCGAGCGTCGTGAACGGATAGTTCGCGATCTTAGGCCGCGCAGCCGAAATGACCGAAATCAGCGTCGATTTGCCGGCATTCGGAAATCCCACAAGCCCTACATCGGCGAGCAATTTCAGCTCGAGCCGGAGATGGCGCTCCGCGCCTTCGTGCCCATCCTCGTGCTCGCGAGGCGCCTGATGCCAAGGTTTAGCGAAATGCTGATTCCCGCGACCGCCATGACCGCCCTGCGCGATCAACACACGCTGGCCCGGGTGCGACAAGTCGGCGATCGTCACGCCGGTCTGCTCATCAAAAGCGACCGTGCCCACCGGCACTTGCAGAATCATGTCATCGCCTGCGTGACCCGAACAGTTCGAACCTTCGCCGTGACGGCCGCGATCCGCCTTGAACTCGCGGTTGTACCGATACCGCAGCAGCGTGTTGTCGTTCGGATTGGCTTCGAGATAAACGCTGCCGCCGTGACCGCCGTCGCCGCCCGAAGGACCGCCGCGCGGCACATACTTCTCGCGCCGGAACGCAACGCAGCCGTTGCCGCCATTGCCGGCTTTCACGAATATTTTTGCTTCATCAACAAACAACGCAAGCCTCCGACAGCCACTTCGCTCTACCTGTAATCAGATGTCACACAGCCGCCTGAGATGCACTCCGCGGCGCGCCTAAAAACAAAAAGGCGGCTCGGCACACGCCGAACCGCCTCAGGAAACCTCGGACTTAGTTCGCAGCTGCGTGAGCCGGCGCAGCTTGCTCCGCCGGATGGACGCTGATGAAGCGCCCGTGCCGCCCTTTGTCCTCAAACTTCACGATCCCGGTGACCAGCGCGAACAGCGTGTCGTCTTTGCCCTGACCGACGTTCACACCAGCCTGATGCTTCGTGCCGCGCTGCCGCACCAGAATGGTTCCGGCGTTCACGTGCTGCCCGCCGAACCGCTTCACTCCAAGCCGCTGTCCGTGTGAATCGCGGCCGTTTGTTGACGAACCGCCGCCCTTCTTATGTGCCATGACGCTTCCTTCTGCTCTCTACGATTTGAGTCGATTCGAGACGAATTGAAGATTTGAAATCGAGACTTACAGCTTGATGTCGCTGACCTGCACCGCCGTGTAGTTCTGGCGATGGCCGCGCGAAATCTTGTACTGGTTGGTCTTCTTGAACTTCAGCACGGTGACTTTCTTATTGCGGCCGTGAGAGATGATCTTCCCGGTTACGGTCGCTTTGCTGGCGTCCTCACCCGACAAAAACTTCTTGTCGTCGTTGTGTACCGCGAGGACGGAGCCGAAGGTAACCTTCTCGCCCACGTCGCCCTTTACCCGCTCAATCCGAATCGTGTCGCCGGGCGTTACTCGGTATTGCTTTCCCCCGGTCTTAATGACGGCAAACATCGTTCCTCCAAGGCGTAAGACAAACCCCGATTATAGGGGTGAACCGCCAAAATCGTCAATGAAAAGTAGGTGCAACCGATTGCCCGCCCGTAAATCCAATGGGGTGTGGGGCTTCCCGGCTAGCGCAACTTTTAGCCCATTTTGGAGTTTAACAAAGTGAGGCTGGGGGTTAAGATCAGCCCAACCCCGCAAGATGTTGATTCAAAGGATGTAGTTGGGACTCAAAAGGGGGTCCTGCAATGAGATACCTCAAGTTTGCTGGTGTGGCGGCTTTGCTTCTGACGGTTTGCCTGCTCGGCGCGGGTAACGCGAATGCGCAGCGGGTTGCGATTGGAGTTGGAGTAGGCGGTCCGGGCTACGCCGGGTACGGCTATGGCGGTGGATATGACTACGGATACAGCGCAGCGCCGGTCTGCTCGTACGGCTACTACGGCTATGCTCCTTACTCCTGCGCTCCTTACGGCTATTACGGCCCGGATTGGTTCGTTGGCGGCCTCTTCATCGGCGCCGGACCTTGGTTCCGCGGTGGCTACTACGGACGCGGATACTATGGTCGTGGGTACGGCTATGGTTACGGCCGAGGCTACTATGGCGGACGCGGATATTATGGCGGCGGACGCGGATACGGCGGCGGGCGTTACTACGGACGACCGGTTTACGGTGGTCGCGGAGTCTCTGGCCGCAGCACGTTCGGTAACTCACGCGGCTTCGCCGGTAGCGGAGCTCGCAGCGGCGCCGTTGGCGGCTTCCGCGGTGGAGCGGGTGGTGGGTTCCACGGTGGTGGTGGCGGCGGATCCCATGGCGGTGGCGGACACCGGTAAGAATCGCTAGCTACACACAGAAAAACAAGGAATGAAAAGGCCGGCAGACTAATCTGCCGGCCTTTTTTTTTCCGATGAACTAAGCGTGGGGATGTGCTTTGTCGTAGATATCCATCAACTGGCGGATCGATGCGTGTGTGTATTTTTGCGTCGTCGAGAGCGACTGATGCCCCAGCAATTCCTGAATGGCACGAAGGTCGGCTCCGTCGGCAAGTAGGTGCGTCGCAAACGCGTGCCGTAGCGAGTGCGGATGAAGATCCCAATCGATATTTGCCAGCCGCACGTATTTCTTGACGAGCCGTCCGACGGAACGCTGCGTGAGCCGTCGTCCCGCATAGTTCAGGAAGACAGCCTGCGTATGCGGCGGTCCTTGTCGCCGCCCGCGTGCGCTGGACTTCTGCGTCAACAGTTCCTCGCGCAAGATCCAGTAATTTTCGAGTGCTTCCTGCGCCTTCGAACCGTACGGCACGATGCGTTCCTTGTTGCCTTTGCCGCGCACGCGCAACACGCGCTCTTTCTGATCGATATCGATGAGATTTAATCCGGTGAGTTCGCTGACCCGCAGCCCCGCTGCGTAGAGGAGTTCGAGTAGTGCGCGATCGCGACGCAAGAACATGCGGTCGGTCTTACGACTCGATCGCTTTGGTACATCGGCCACAATGTGTGGAATCGCGCTCGGGTCAATCATGGAACGCGGATTCCCACCCGAAGCTTGCGCCGTAGGCCCCATCTCCCCCAGCTGATTCAGAAAGCCATTCATCTCTTCGGCCGACAAGACCGACGGGATGCGTTTCGGCAACTTCGGCGTTGGCACCAGCCGCGCGGGATTTTCCGCGAGCAAGCCCTCACGCACGCAGTATTTGAAAAACGATCGCAGCGCCGCGAGCTTTCGCGCGATGGAACTCTTCTCGAGCCCCTGGTCGTGCAGGTGCGCGACAAATTCGCGAATGATCGTGTGCGTAATTTCTTTCAGCGCGGGAGGTTGCGTGCCCGGCGGCGAAAGAAATTCCAGAAACTGGCTCAAATCCTTGCCGTAATTCAAAATCGTGTGCGGCGAAGAATTCTTCACCGAACTCATATACTGAAGATATTTTTCGGCAGACTGCTTCATGAGAGGGGCCCCGGAATCGAACACGGTTTTCTGCCGTGCGCGGCTCAAGACAGACGGCGACGCGAATTGCGTTGCGTTTGCGATCTGCATGCTCGCTTGAACTTACTATAGCGAGCGGCCATGCACGCCGAGGGAATCGTTGCGACTTGTTCGGGATACCAACCGGCCCTGTCGGGCCCATTTGGGCTAAGAACAAAAATCCCGCCGGGCTTCGGCGGGATTCGGTCCAAATTGAAACTTAGGCGGCGTTCTTTAGGGCTTGGCGCCGACTGGTGTCGGCTCTTCCACAGGCGGCGGAATTGCGGCTGGTTTCTCAGGCTGCGGTTCTGGCGCCAGTTGCTCCCAATCGCACCCTTCCTTGAGGCAGGTGTGCACGGTGCCGATTTTGGACTTCTTCTCCACGATAAACGGCGCGTGGCACTTCGGGCACGGCTCGGCGATTGGCATGTTCGGCGTCGTAAAGTCGCAATCCGGATAACGCGAGCAGCCGTAGAACACGCGCGGCCGCCCTCGGCCGCCCTTGCCCATGCTGCCGCGCTTCACAAATTCGCCGTCACTGCACTTGGGGCACTTGATGCCCATTGTGATCGGCCGCGTGTACTTGCACTTCGGGTAGCCCGAGCAGCCGATAAACGTACCGAAGCGCCCGTGCTTCTTGATCAGATGATTGCTGCAAAGCTGGCACTTCTCTTCCAGCGGCTCGTCGGGTTGCAAAGCGATGCGCGTGCCTTCGACCAGTCGCCGCGTCGTCTTGCAATCCGGATAACCGCTGCACGCCAGGAACGCGCCAAAACGGCCGCGCTTCATCAGCATTTCCTTGCCGCAATTTTCGCAATATTCCGTCTTGCTCTCGGCGTCGTCGTTGAGTTCAGGCGCCATATCCTGAATGAAGTCGCAATCGGGATAGCGCGAGCAGCCGAGGAAGAATCCGTGCCGGCTGATGCGCTCGAGCAGCTCGCCTTCGCCGCACTTCTCGCATTTCTTCCCGGTCGGAATGCCGGCTTTGTACGAAATCATTTCCTCGTCGGCCTTCGACAGATCGACGACGAACTTTGCCCAGAATTCGCGCACCGCATCGCGCCAGGGCAGCTTGCCCTCTTCGATCTCGTCGAGCTCTTCTTCGAGGCGCGCCGTAAAGGTCGCATCGAAAACGTCGTCGAAGCTCTTCACGAGCAAGTCGTTGACGCGCTCACCGAGCATCGTCGGCGTGAAGCGGCCCTGATCTTTGCGCACGTACTCACGCTCGACAATCGTCGAGATAATCGAGGCGTACGTCGAAGGACGGCCGATGCCCTTTTCTTCCAGCTCTTTCACCAGCGTCGCTTCGGTATAGCGCGGCGGCGGCTCGGTGAAGTGCTGGTCGGGCCGAATCTGATCGAGGCGCAGAACCTGCCCCTCTTCGACGCGGGGCAAATTCTTGCCTTCTCCGTCGTCATCCTTTTCGTCGTCTTCGCGATCGGCCACAGTCGCAGGCGTTTGATAGACCCGCAGGTAGCCGTCGAATTTCTGAACGGATCCCGTCGCGCGGAACGTGTAGTCGCCCGCCGAAATGTCGATCGTCGTCTGGTCGAACACCGCCGGCATCATCTGCGACGCAACGAACCGCTGCCAGATCAACTGGTACAGCTTGAACAAATCATCGTCGAGATACTTGCGAACGTCTTCCGGAGTGCGCGATACGTCGGTCGGACGCACCGCTTCGTGCGCTTCCTGCGCATCCTTCTTCGACTTGTAATAGTTCGGCTTCTCCGGCAGATAGCTCGAACCAAACTTTTCCGGAATCATTTCGCGGACTTGCGTCAGCGCGTCAGCCGAAACGTTGACCGAATCCGTACGCATATACGTGATCAGCGCAACGGATCCCTCCGCACCGAGATCGACGCCTTCATATAAACGCTGCGCGATTCCCATCGTGCGCTTCGCGGTATATCTCAGCCGGTTATACGAAGCCTGCTGCAATTTCGACGTGGTGAATGGCGGCGGCGGATTACGCTTCTTCTCGCGCTGGTTCACGCTCGCGACTTGCCACTTCGCATTGCTCACCGCTGCAACAATCTTATCGGCGGCTTCCTGGTTCGAAACCTCGATGTCCTCGCCCTTGTATTTGTTCAGCTTGGCTTCGAAGATCGGTGGCTGCCCGCCATCGAGCATCGCGTGGATCGACCAGTACTCCACTGGCACGAACGCGCGAATGTCTTTCTCGCGCTCTACGATCAGGCGCACAGCAACTGTCTGTACGCGACCCGCCGACAAACCGCGACGAACCTTATCCCAGAGCAACGGGGAAACTTTGTAGCCAACGATGCGGTCTAGTACCCGGCGCGCCTGCTGCGCATCGACCAGGTTTGTGTCCACTTGCCGTGGCTTCTCAAACGCGGCCCGAATCGCCTTCGGGGTAATCTCATTAAAAGTGACGCGAAAAATCTTCTTCGGGTCGATCGCCGGAACTTCGATCTCGTCCTTATCTTCTTTCTTACCGGCTTTGCCTTTTTTGCCTTTGGCGCCCTTGCCCTTAATTTCTTCAGCGGCCTCGGCTTTAGCGTCCTTACCATTCCCATTGCCATTTTTCCCAAAACGGCCATTTCCCGATGGCTCAGCCTCTTCATACTTGCTGGGCTTGGTCAAAACCATGCGCAAGTGAGCGGAGATCGCTTCCCCTTCGCGGTCCGGGTCACCCGCGAGGTAGACGGCATCCGCATTCGCTGCCGACTTCCTTAAATCATTGATGACCTTACCCTTACCGTAGATGATCTCCAGGGTCGGTTCGAAAATCTTCGCGTCATCGATTGAAATTGGCTTGTGCGGCTTTTCCTCGACCTTGCTCTTCCGCTTGCTTTTCTTCTTCTTTTTCTTCGGTTCGTCGGGCAGGCGTATACCGATCGTCTTTTTCGGCAGGTCCATGACGTGGCCGATCGACGCTTTGACGGTGTAATCCCGTCCTAAATATTTGTTGATCGTTTTCGCCTTGGCAGGCGATTCCACGATAACTAAGGAACGTCCCATCTCTTGTTTGTAACTCCGAATTCTCTCGCGGGAAGGCTCGCGACTGGGTACTGTGTCCTTCTCACTAACTTAACAAGATGCGACAAATAGCCATACGGATTCATTATGATTCCGCCACAGCTTGCAACTCCAATGTTTACAATGATTTTCGGGGGCCTACAGCAGGACCTTCGCAAACTGCTTACCGGGCAGTTGTCTTACGATCCCTTTCATCTCCAGGTCAAAAAGGGTAGCCAGAACGTCGGATGAGTTCAAGCCGCTTCGCTCCATGATGTCATCAATATGCACTGGCTGGTCGGTGGTAAGCAATTCGTAGATTTTCTTCTCGGAGGAGTTCAGGCAGGCGGCCGCGAGTAGATTGAGCTGCTCGGTACCTGGTGCCTCCGCCCGAACCAGCGCGGCGCGGATCGGCGTCGGCAAGTCCTCGATCACGTCCTCGCCGTTCGTAACGAGCTTGGCTCCCTGCCGTATAAGCTGGTTCGGAGCGAAGCTCACCGGCTGGGTCACATTCCCAGGTACCGCGAATACCTCGCGCCCAAACTCCATCGCGAGCCGGGCGGTGATCAGCGAGCCGCTGTACTGCGCGCCCTCCACCACAACCACCCCGACAGGCATCCCCGCCACAATCCGGTTCCGAATCGGGAAATTCTCGGGCGACGGATGCGTCCCCAATGGGAACTCGCTGATGATCGCTCCCCGTTCCAGCACCTTTTGGTAGAGCTTCTTGTTTTCCTTCGGATAGCAGACATTGACGCCGGTTCCCAGCACCCCAATGGCTCGCCCGTTCACCGCCATCGCTCCCTGATGGGCGATGGCGTCAACTCCGCGTGCCAGCCCACTCACCACGACCAGCCCACGAGCCGCCAGTTCGCGCCCAAGGCGTTCCGCCATCTGGGTGCCATATAAGGTTGGCTTGCGCGTTCCAACCACGCCAATCGAAACCTGGCTCAAGACCTCGGCGTTGCCACGAACGTAGAGCAATGCCGGCGGGTCATAAATCTCAAGCAAGGTATGTGGATACTCCGGGTCTGTCCGGCTAACCAAGCGCAGGTTCTCGATGTCACGAATCGCGGCGAGCTCTTTTTCGGCGCGTTTGAAGGCTTGCTTCTTGTGAACCGCCTGCGCGACCGCGGCGGGCAGATTGCAACGCTCGAGAAGGGGCAGCGGGGCGCGGAAGACCTCATCCGGCGAACCAAATTCATCGAGCAACCGCGCGGAGAGACGCGCCGCGATGCCTTGGGTCATTGTCAGCGCGAGCCACGGAAGAGACGCATCCAGTTCCATTGTGGGGTGGATGGTATCCGCGTATTAAATGTACTGTCAAGTAATATCGCTTGGATCCAACTGACGAAAGGCGATCGCTTCTTCGCCCGCCTGCTACGCTTGCGCTGCCATCCCGGCCTGCTTCTGCGCGCGTGGCACCTGAGCCGCATCCTCCGTCAACACCAAATCCAGCGTATCGACGAACAGATCCGCATCCGCCTTTGAGAAAATCAACGGTGGCCGCAGCTTGATAACGTTGTGCCCCGGCCCGTCCGTGCCCGCCAGCACGCCGCGCTCCCTCAACCGATTCACAACATAGTCCGCCTGCGCCGTCGCCGGAACACGCGAATCGCGGTCACGCACTAAATCGACGCCGAGGAACAATCCCGACCCGCGCACATCGCCGACGACAGCGTGATTTTCCTGCAGCCCGCGCAAACGCTTCAGCAAATACTCGCCAACCTTCAGCGCATTCTCTGGCAATTTCTCTTCGCGCAAAACATCCAACACAGTAATTCCCGCCGCACACGAAACCGGATTGCCGCCGAACGTGCTGAAAAATTCCATCCCATTCGCGAACGATGCCGCAATCTCCTGCGTCGTCACCACCGCCGCCAGCGGAAACGCATTCCCGATCGGCTTCCCAAGCACCACGACGTCGGGCACTACACCCTGCGTCTCGAATCCCCAAAAATGCGTACCGAGCCGCCCGAATCCAACCTGCACCTCATCCGCGATGCAAACCCCGCCCGCAGCTCGCACGCGCTGATAAGCGCCATCCAAATAACCCGCCGGAAACACAATCTGCCCGGCCACGCTCGGCAACGTCTCCGCCAGAAACGCCGCGATCTCACGTCCTCCGGATCGCGCGCTGGAAATCACATCTCCAACACGCTCCGCATACTTCGGGCCGATTCCCGCCTCGCCACGCTTGTACGGCCCACGATAGTCGTCGGCAATCGGCGCGACATGAACCCACGGCTTCCGCCCCGTGCCACCCGGCCCGTTAAATTTGTATGGACTCAGATCGATCAACGAACTCGTATGCCCGTGATAGGCGTGCTCGAGCACGATCACGTCTTCCCTTCTCGTGTAGGTGCGCGCCAGACGAATCGCTAGCTCATTCGCCTCACTGCCCGAATTCACGAAGTAGCACACGCGCAGCGCCGCCGGCATCAACTCCAGCAACCGCTCCGCATAGCGCACAACGTTATCGTGCAAATAGCGCGTGTTTGTATTGAGTAGCCCGACCTGCTCCGCCACCGCCCGCGCCACGCGCGGATGACTGTGCCCCACGAGCGGCACATTGTTGTAGACATCGAGATACGCGCGCCCAGTGTCGTCGTACAGAAACTGCTTCCACCCACGCACAATCTTCAGCGGCCGCCGATATGAAACGCTGAGATTCCCGCCAAGCACTCGCTCGCGATCCGCCAGGGTGTCTGCAACATCCTTCTCATCCGCAACGACCCGTTCCGCCGCAATTCTCAGCAGCAAATTTGGATTCGGTGAGAGATCGGCCCACAGACCGCGTTCAGCAGCCAGCGCCACACCCGGAAAATCCGTGCCGCGATCCAGCAAATCCGTGATCACCTGAAAATGCAAATGCGGAGGCCATCCTCCGTTCTCCGCCATCGCACCAATACGCCCGATGCGTTCGCCCTTCACGATCGACTGCCCGATCTTCAATTTCCCAAGTGACTCGCGGCTCAAATGCCCATACAGCGTGAAAAATTCTTCACCGCCGCCAGGCCCGTGGCGCAAAATCACGACCGGCCCGTAATCCAGTCGCTCCGGATTATTCGCGAACGCGTGCACCACCCCGTTCAGCGGCGAGTACACCGAACTTCCCGCCGACACAAACAAATCGACCCCAAGATGAATCGTCCGCCGCTCATCGGTCGGATTTTCCGTCGCGCCAAACAGTGCCGAGTTGTAGATCAACCGAGGCTCGTTGTATCGGCCGACTCCGACGCTCAACTTCGCCTTGCGCAACTCGCCAAAAATCGCATCGCTGAGCCGCTCGCTTTCGCTCGCCGCGGGATCGGCGCTCAGAAACGTGCTGCCAACGCTTAGATCGAACACAACTGGCGCCGTCACGCGCAGATCGACATCAAGCAGCGGCGCCGCCGAAGTCGCATGCGCCGCGAGCCACTTGCGCACCGCGCTCGCCTTCGGCACCGGCTGCAACCCGCAAACTTCTCGAAACATGTAATGCGCAAATCGCGGATGCACCTGCGCCAGCCGCGACAGTGCCTCCCACGCCGGCTCCTCGGTAATCGTGACGTACGCATCGTCCGGCTTGACGCTTGCGCGAATCGCCGAATTCACCACGCTGACCGCCAGCCGCATCGCGATCAGCGGATACAGCACCGACATCTCGACGTCGGTCAGCAAGAATCGCGAGTAATACCCGCTCAAAACGGCAGCCGCCGCGCGCAACGGCTCCTTCTTCCCCAAAATCGCGTACGC
Organism: uncultured Acidobacteriota bacterium; assembly: GCA_963785605.1. Taxonomy (GTDB): domain Bacteria; phylum Acidobacteriota; class Terriglobia; order Acidiferrales; family UBA7541; genus Acidiferrum. The sequence continues at coordinate 101,393 of CAWAWE010000009.1, forward strand.
CGCCGCGGTCGCGACTTCCGACACGGTGAAACTCTCGTGCATGTCGCCAAAATCAAAAACGCTGACCACGCGTCGCGGTTGCGTCCCAGCCTCGCCCACCAGCACGTTGTAATCGTTCGCGTCGCCATACACGACGCTTCGTCGCAGCCGGCTCATCACCGGCACGACATCGCTGTCGTACAGCGCGATAAATTTCTCAATCAGCGCGCGCCGTTCGGGATCGGCAATCTGTTCCACGTGCTCGCGAATCCATCCCGCGCGCTCAAAATCCCATTTCAGTTCGCGCTTCGCTGCAGCGTGCGAAAAATGCCCGAGGCCCGTGCTCAATTCGCCCAGCAATTCACCGAGGCTGCGCAGCATCTCCGCCGAGTGCGGATTCGCATGCGCCATCAACGTGCCCGGAATGTAGGTGAGCAGCCAGACCAGCCGCGTCGATCCATCAGGCGCCGAAATCGCGCTGAACGCTTCGCCATTCTTATTGAGGCAGACGCGCGGCAATCCAACCTGCGGAGCGCGCTGCGCCAGATGCTGCAACGCGGAAGCCTGTAAATCGATCAACGACGACCCGCGCGCCGGATGCATTACCTTAAAAACAAAATCGGTGCCGGATGGGGGCTGCCAGAGCGTTTCCGACGCTGGCAGTTGCCTCGGGTCGGACGACGCTTCCACAACTTCTCCCGAATTCTCATCCGGCGCGTCATCCAAAACCTGGGCGTCACCCTCGGAGACTGCCGCTACATCGCCCGCATCAGCTTCGTTGACGTCGGCGAAATGCTCCGCAGCCACTTCGAGTTCGCTCTCGACTTCTTCTAATCCTGGGCTGGATGTTGATTGAGGAGGGGTGGAACCACCCGCCGCCGGCGCCGCTCTCACCTTCAAATGAAAATTATCGTCGTATTCGCCGGGCAGCGCCTTCGCCGCCACGTGAAGTCCGTAGAGTTCCAGCGCGAGCCGTTCTGCTTCGGCTTCCGTAGTTGGTTGACCGACCCGATCTTCCAGCAGCATGTCCGAAATCTTACTTCCGAACCTCGAAATCGCGTATCGAATTCCGGAAGCGCCGGTCGCCGCGAGGGGTTTGCGACCGAAACTCGAGGGGTGCCCACTCGCGCCCGGTTGGATCTCGGTTAAAGCGCGCTTACTGTCACCGGGCCATTCACCGTGGACAACCGAATCACCGGCGCTCCGTTGCCGTATTCGATCCGGCGGTTATCGTTGTCATCGAAAGTCTTGCGCGCAGACTTGCACACGCTGGCATTGCAACTGATCGGCGAGTGCCCCGTCGACTCCAAAAGGAAGCTGGTGTTCAATTCTGTCGGCACGCTCAGCGAAACCGGCCCATTCACCGCATCCGCCACCAGCCCGCCATCCGTCCAGTTCGGACTCTGCAGCGCCACGCTGATCGGCCCATTCTCCGTGTGCAGTTTCAGCTTCCCGCTCTTGCCCGAAATCGAGATCGGGCCATTTTGCGACGCAATGTCCGCTTCTCCCGTGCAGTTCGACATCGATACCGGACCATTCTCAGCCCTCACGTAAATCTTCCCATCGACTTCCGAAAACGAAGCCGGCCCGTTCTGCGTCTTGATTTCCAGGTTCGCGCCGTGCGGCGTCCGCACCAGCAACTGCACCGCCCAGTGCTCGTGCGTTCGCTCAGGCCCGCTCACGGAAACATGGTCGCCACTGATCGACATCTTGATCTGCGACAGCAATCCCTTCGCGTCTCGATCTCTGCGGTCCGCAAATTTGCAAGCGGTCACCGAGTACGTATCTTTGTCCCATCCGCGCGCCTGCACTCCTGCATTCACAAGGTTGTCGATGTGTAGCGTGCTCGCTTCGGCCTTCGTCAGCGTACGTTCCTCTGAATCCATGATCGGAGTCTCGCTGTCGAACATGATGTGCATGTCCTCGCAACTCGTCGCGGCATCGTTGTGGTGCGACACATCCGCGGGTTCGGCGTCTTCAGCCGGCGAAGCAGCGATAGCGGGCATCGCTGGCATTGCAGGGAGGGCGGGCATAGCAGGCATCTCAGATGAGGCGGGCATGCCCGGCATGGCGGCTATCGCAGGCATTGCCGGCATTTCTGGCATCGCGGGAAGTGCAGGAAATGGAGTCAAAGCTGGCATCGCCGGCATTGCGGGCATCGCAGGCGTCTCGATCATTACAGGCGCCGATTGCGGCCGGTTCGGCGCTGCCGCCAGGATCAGTCCGCATCCCGCCAAAATTCCAGTCAACCCAATAAACCGCGTAAAGTGCATCGGTCGCATCGGCGCACCGCCTTTCCTCGCTCTATAGACGATAGAAGACACCCGACGGTCTGTTTGTTTTGAGGAAAAAATTCTGAAGTGTTACCGGTCCGGCAAATCTCCGGCAAGTCCCGCAAAATCAGCGAGAAGCAACCACGTTGGCGCCCAGCAGCGCGTTCAGGTCGGCCACGATTCCCGCCGCCGTGTCTCGAACCGCCTTCTCCGTCGTCACTTTGCCGATTTCAAACCGCGCCACCGGCGCGTACGAACTCATCGTAATGATCGAGCCTGCGCGATTCGCTCCGCCGGCTTCCGCCGACGCATAGAACGCCTGCTCTGGTTTCTCCAGGTTCGAGATGCCGACAAACAGCGACATCTTCCCGTCCGGTGAAAACGCACCCATCACCGCCCGGCGCAATCGATTCTGCGGATCGGGCTCGGCAAAAATTCCGCTGATGCGAATCCCGTCCGTCGGCCGCGAATCTTCCGGCCGCAATCGGTGCACGCTGTATCCGGCGTGCTTCAACTCCGCGATCAACGTGATCGCCATGAAATCGACTAGCCGCCCAGCCTGCTCCGAGGCCTCCTCTTCCGGCCGGAGTTGCTCACGCGACGGCGAAGGATTGGTGACCGAGAGCGCTGGCACACTCTTGGCGAGCTTGCCTTGCGCATCGACCGCATCAAGTTCGAAATCGCTCACGTAAACAATCTTCGAATGATCCACCGAAGAATCCGTGACGATATTCGGCGTATCGATGGCTGCGACTGAGATTACTGAATCTTCCTGAGGCGGAGGTGGTGGAGGCGGTTGAGGAGCGATCTGATTTTGCGAAGGTTGCGACTGCTGGTGTGCGGCCTGAGGTGAAGAAGATTGCGGCGACGGCGGCTGTTGCGCTTGCGCAAACCATGCGTCCGCCACCGGGCCCAAAGTGAAGAGCGCGAGTACAACCAAACCGAATCGCTTCATGCCGCAACCTCTATTTCTGCTGGGCCAACCGCAATGGTTAGTGACGATGCGCACCATCATAAGTTTGATGCGCGCAACGCTGTGCGGTGATGTTACAGATTCGTGCTGTGCTTGAAACCTGTACGAAGGTACGGTTTTTGGTGAGAACGTTCTGAGGCTGGTGTAAGGGCGCAGCACTGTGGCGCCCCATGCCCCCCAGGCGTCAACTTCAACCCTGCACTCTGATTATGATTTGGCTTCGCTTCTGGTTCTTCCGCGAACAATCGCTCTAAAGATGCATTGACCCCGTGAAAACCACCCGCGCCTTCCCCGACTCCCCGCGCTCAATCCGCCCAATCCGGAAAAACTTCTCCCGCCGCCGCTTCAAATCCGCCTCGACCGACTGCACCTTCGCCTGCGGCGCAATCAGGATCATCCCGACGCCCATATTGAATGACTGCAACAACTCGTCGGTCTCGATCTTCCCCAGCTTCGCCAAATACTTAAAAATCGGCGGCACCGGCCACGAGCCCAGATCGACACTCGCCTGCACTCCCGACGGCAATACGCGTGGCAGATTGCCTGGAATTCCTCCGCCGGTAATGTGTGCAAGCGCCGAAACCCATCCCTTCGCCAAAATATTTTTCAGCGCCGGCGCATAACAAAGATGCGGCTTCAGCAGCTCCGCTCCAATCTTGTTCCCCACCTCAGCCACGTAAGTATCCGGCTTCAGCTTCGCGACATCGAAAACCAACTTCCGCGCCAGCGAATACCCATTCGTATGCAGCCCCGCCGACGGCAGCGCCAGCAGCGCATCGCCCGGCTTCACATTCTTCCCCGTCAAAATATTCTTCCGCTCGACGGCGCCAACAATAAATCCCGCGAGATCATATTCCCCAACCGGATAAAATCCCGGCATCTCCGCCGTCTCGCCACCAATCAATGCGCATCCAGCTTTGCGGCACGCGCGCGACATCCCTTCGACAAGCTGCTCGACGACATTCGGATCGAGCTTCCCCATCGCCAGATAGTCCAGAAAAAACAGCGGCTCCGCGCCCTGCACCAAAATGTCGTTCACGCAGTGATTGACGAGGTCGCCGCCCACCGTCGAATGAACTCCCGTCGCCATCGCCACTTTCAGCTTCGTCCCCACGCCGTCCGCGCTCGACACGAGCACCGGGTCCGAATACTTGCTCTTGTCCAACGCAAACAACGCGCCGAATCCGCCGATTCCGCCGAGCACGCCTTTCGTGAACGTCCGGCTCGCGTGATGGCGAATGCGCTGTTTCGCCGCATCCGCTGCGGCGATATCAACTCCTGCGTCAGCGTATTTCATGGATGAAGTAAGGTCCCGTTTCCCGTGCGGCCAGGGCCAACAAAAACCCAGCCGTACTCCGTTGGATTATGGTGATCGCCAGGTGGGTGCGGCGTTGATTCGAGCTAATAGTAATACAAATAACAAACTAAAACGTGTGGAACAAACGCTTCCAGCGCACCACTCCCGGATGCAGGATCGCATTCGCGTACGCGAAAAATCTCTCGCGCACTTCGCCCGGTTCCCACGCGTCCGACGGCGCATCCAGCGACATATAAATCATCACCGGCTTCCCGATGATGTTTGCGCGCGGCACGCAGCCCCAGAACCGGCTGTCGTATGAATTCGTGCGGTTGTCGCCCATCGCCACATAACAATTGTCCGGCACATGAAACGGAAACTTCAGCTCCGAAAATCCGTTCGGCGCATTTCCCGATGAAATCGGCTCCGTCGGCCCGACCGCGTACGGCTCAAAAAGCTGCTTCCCGTTGACGTAGACAAAACCCTCGCGCAGATCAATCGTGTCGCCCGGAACGCCAATCGCGCGCTTGATCAAGTCCGTCGATTCCGGCGCGTACGGCGGCCGAAAAATAATCATCTCCTGCCGATGCGGATTCCGCCACAGCGGCACATGCCAATTCGTGAATGGCACGCCCGCGTCGTAGCCAATCCGGCTCATGATCAGATGATCGCCGACCAGCAGCGTGTTCTCCATCGACCCCGACGGAATCACGCGCGCCTGCCCAATCGTCCCGTTGATCAGCATGAACGCCAGCGCCACCCAGAACCACGCGATGGCTTCGCGGCCAATGCGCGTGCTCATCGGCATACGCGATTCTTTGCCGCCGTCCGTCTTCGAATCTTCCACGTCGTTTTTCAAATCGTGCTTCGATTCCACTTCCACATTCCACCGCCAATGACTTTGCTTTTCTCAGGTGCTTCCGTCTTCAACTCTGTGAACTCTGCGTCCTCTGTGGTTAATTCTTCTTGCTACTGGCCTGTTGTCGACTGCCATTCATTGGATGTCAAAACGTCCGAAACAGCCGCTTCCACCGAACCTCGCCTGGATGGAGAATCGCCCCCGCATACGCCATAAACCGCTCTCGAATCTGCCCCGGCTCCCATGCGTCCGGCGGCACATCCAGCGACATATAAATCATCACCGGCGTGCCGATGATATCTTTCCGCGGCACGCAGCCCCAAAATCGGCTGTCGTATGAATTCGTCCGATTGTCACCCATCGCGAAATAACAATTGTCCGGAACTTTGTACGGAAATTTGATATCCGTGTAACCCGGCGGTGCGCTTCCCGGCGGCGCAGGCTCGCTCGGACCAATCGTGAAATTTTCCACCTGCTTCTGCCCGTTCACGTAAACCGATCCGCCATGAATATCGATGATGTCGCCAGGCAAACCAATCGTGCGCTTCACATAGTCCGGCGTATCCGGCGCAAATGGCGGCTTGAAAATAATCACCTGCTGCCGCCGCGGATTCCGCCACAACGGCACATGCCAATTCGTGAACGGCACGCCCGCGTCATATCCAATCCGGCTCATGATCAGGTGATCGCCGATCAGCAGCGTGTTCTCCATCGATCCCGACGGAATCACGCGCGCCTGCCCGATCGTCCCGTTGATCAGCATGAACGCCAGCGCCACCCAGAACCACGCGATAACCTCGCGCTCGACACGCTGGCCCATCGGCACCTTTACTTCCTTCTTTTCCTCTTCGCTCATTCGGATTTCGCGCCTAGCTTTCGCGTTCTACGGTGACAGGTCGTTCCGCAGCGGGATCTTCGATGCGGCTGCCGTTGGTGGAATCTCTGAAAATTTCTTCGTTGCCCTTAGACTTGCTCCCCACCTCGAGCTGCACCAGATCGGTGGGATACACTCCAGTGTAGCAAGACGTGCAGAACGTATTTTCCGTATCCTGCACAGCTTGTTTCAAATTTGCCAGCGATACATACCCCAGCGAATCCGCGCCGAGAAATTCGCGAATTTGTTCCGGCGACTTCGACGACGCAATCAACTCTTCCTTCGTCGGCGTATCCACTCCGTAGTAGCACGGCGAAATCGTCGGCGGGCAACTGATGCGCATATGCACTTCTTTCGCGCCGACTTCCCGTACCATGCGCACGATCTTGCGGCTCGTCGTCCCGCGCACCAGCGAATCGTCCACCAGAATCACGCGCTTGCCTTCCAGCAGTCCGCGAATCGGATTCAGCTTCAGCTTCACACCAAAATTGCGAATCGCCTGTGAAGGTTCGATGAAGGTGCGCCCGATGTAATGATTGCGAATCAGCCCCATTCGAAACGGGATCCCCGACTCCAGCGAATACCCAACTGCCGCAGGCACACCCGAATCCGGCACCGGCACGACAATGTCCGCATCCACCGGATGTTCCTGCGCCAGCAATCGTCCCAGCGATTCGCGGCTCGTGTTAACCGAGCGGCCAAAAATAATGCTGTCAGGCCGCGAGAAATAGACATGCTCAAAAACACATTGTTGCAGCGGTTTCGCCGTCGCGAATCGAATGGACTCGATCCCCGACCGCGAAATGCGAACCATTTCGCCCGGCTCGATCTCGCGCACGTACTGCGCATTCAGCAAATCGAACGCGCACGTCTCGCTCGCCACCAGCCACGCATCGCCCAGCTTGCCCAGATTCAGCGGACGAAATCCCCGCGGATCGCGCACCGCATACATCTCATCCGGCGTCAGCACCAGCAGCGAGTACGCGCCCTCAACTTGATTCAGCGCGTCGCCCAGCGCGCCAGACAAATTCCGCACCTGCGATCGCGCCAGCAAATGCACAATCACTTCCGTATCGCTGTTCGTCTGAAAAATCGATCCGCGGTGTTCCAGCCGGCGACGATGCTCCGCCGCGTTCGTCAAATTTCCGTTGTGGCCCAGCGCCACTTTGCCTTTGTTGCAATCGATCAAGATCGGCTGCGCGTTCAGCAGCGCTTTGTCGCCCGCCGTCGAATACCGCGTGTGCCCGATCGCCGAATTACCCGGCAGCGCGTTCAATACATGCGGCTGAAAAATTTCTTCGACTTCGCCCATCGCGCGATGCATGTGCAAATCTTTGCCGTCGCTCGAGACAATCCCCGCCGACTCCTGCCCGCGATGTTGCAGCGCATACAAACCGAGATATGCGAGCTTCGCCGCCTCTTCGTGCCCGAACGCACCGAACACACCACACTCGTCATGGAAACGGTCGTCCGCGAATGCGAGTTTGTTTTTCATGAGTTCGCGTTGCACAAGTTAAATGGCTTCTACCGCGCTGGCGCGCACCGCACGTTCCAGCGAATGCGTCCAGATGTTACGCAACTCTTCGATGGGGCTGTCGATCGCCACATGCCCCTTATATTCGATGCGGAGACGGGCGTCGCGGATGACCTGGCCGAGCTGTTCCGCCGTTACCTTATATTGTCTCGCAGTCTCCAGAACGCGAGCAACCAGACTCGCCTTCACCGAAACGATGGCGCGCGCCCCGCGTTCGCCAAACAGCGCAAGCTCCGCCGGCTCGCCGCTTGTTGTATCGGTGAGCGCGATCTTCGCCGCCAGCGCTTTCACTTCCGGACGTCCACCCGCCGACGCAAAGCACGACTCCGCTAGAGCAACCGCGATCCCGCCATCGCTGATATCGTGCGCCGACTGCACCAAACTCTCACTCGCCAGCGCCACCAACAAATCCTGCAGCCGCTTCTCCGCCGCCAAGTCAATCGCCGGCGGCTCACCCGCAACGATCCCACCCACGTGCTTCGAATATTCCGACGACGAAAATTCCTGTGCGGGTTCGTTCACGAGAACTTGCTTGCTCGCCGCATCCGCACCCGCCCCATCCAACAACAAAATCACGTCCCCCGCCTCGCGAAACCCAATCTTCACCACCCGCGAAGCATCGTCAATAATCCCCAAAATCCCAATCACCGGCGTCGGATAAATCGACTTCCCCAACGTCTCGTTATAAAAACTGACGTTCCCGCCCGTAATCGGCGTCCCCAACTCATTGCACGCCACCGTCAGCCCATCGATCGCTTCGCTGAACTGCCACATCACTTCCGGCTTCTCCGGGCTGCCAAAATTTAAACAATTCGTCGCCGCAATCGGCCGCGCCCCGCTCGTCGCCACGTTCCGCGCCGCCTCCGCCACTGCATGCATCGCGCCCACGCGCGGATTCAATTGGCACCATCGCCCATTTCCATCGGTCGAGAGCGCCAGCGCACGTTTCACTTCGCCAGTCTGCGGATCCTTCAGCCGAATCACCGCCGCATCGCTCGCGCCCGGCCCCGCCAAAGTATTCGTCCGCACCATCGTGTCGTACTGCTCCGTGATCCACCGCTTCGACGCAATCGCCGGCGAGCCCAACAATTTCTTAAAATTTTCCGTCAGGTCCAATTCCGTCGCAGCGCCAGCGTCCGCAAACTTGAACCAATCCGCCGCCGTCTCTTTCCGCAAAGGTGGCTGCGCGATCGGCCGTTGATACACCGGCCCCTCTTCCGCCAGCGGATGCGCCGGAATTTCCGCCGCAACATCCGCGCCATTCATCACCTTCGCGATTCCGCCCTCGGTCACCGTCCCAACAACAACCGCATCCAGCCCCCACTTCTTGAACACATCCAAAACTTCCTGCTCGCGCCCGCGTTCCGCCACAAGCAGCATCCGCTCCTGCGACTCGCTCAACATAATTTCGTACGGCGTCATGCCCGATTCGCGCTGCGGCACCTTCGCCAGGTCGATCTCAATCCCCGTTCCGCCGCGCGACGCCATTTCCATCGTCGAGCACGTCAGTCCCGCCGCGCCCATGTCCTGAATCGCGACCACCGCGCCCGTCTGCATCGCCTCGATGCACGCCTCCAACAGCAACTTCTCCATGAACGGATCGCCAACCTGCACGTTCGGCCGCTTCTGCTGCGATTCTTCCGTGAACTCCGCCGACGCCAGCAGCGACGCGCCGTGAATTCCGTCGCGCCCCGTTTTCGCGCCGACGTAAATCACCGGATTGCCGATGCCCTTCGCCTTCGCCAGAAAAATCTCTTCCTTGCGCGCAATTCCCAGCGCCAGCGCGTTCACCAGCGGATTCTGCGAATAGCACGGCTCAAAGCAAACTTCCCCACCGATCGTCGGCACGCCAAAACAATTTCCGTAGTGCGCCACGCCGCGAATCACGCCATCCAGAATCCGTCGGTTCTTCGCCGCATCGTCGCCCGAAGTTCCTTTACCCGGCGCCAATTCACCAAATCGCAACGAATCGAGCACCGCCACCGGCCGCGCCCCCATCGTAAAAATGTCGCGCAAAATTCCGCCGACACCCGTCGTCGCGCCCTGAAACGGCTCCACAAAACTCGGATGATTGTGCGATTCGATTTTGAACGCCGCGACCAGCCCATCGCCGATATCGACAACGCCCGCGTTCTCGCCCGGCCCCTGCACCACCAGCTTCCCGCGCGTCGGCAACCGCTTCAGATGCACTTTGCTCGACTTATACGAGCAGTGTTCGCTCCACATCACGCTAAAAATTCCCAGCTCCGTAATGTTGGGATCGCGACCCAGGATTTTCTTTACGCGTGCGAATTCGTCGCCCTTCAGCCCGTGTTCCGCCGCAATTTCAGGAGTGACTTTGATTTCGGTAGGTGCCGTGGCCATCGATTACGCCGTCGCTTTCGCAGCGCCGACAAGCGCCTCGACCATCGACTTGAAAATCACCAATCCATCATCGGAATCCAGCGCAGCTTCCACCGCCCGCTCCGGATGCGGCATCAACCCCGCAACATTCCTCTCGCGATTGCAAATCCCCGCAATGTTCGACATCGACCCATTCGGATTCCCCGCCGCATCATCCGACCCATCCGCATTCGTATAACGAAAAATCACCTGCCGATTTTTCTCCAGCTCCGCGAGCGTCGCCTCATCCACATTAAAATTCCCATCGTTGTGCGCGATCGGAATCCGAATAATCTGCCCCTTCTTCGCCGCATTCGTATACGGCGTATCCGTCTGCTCGATCCGCACATGCACATGCCGGCAGATATAGCGCAGCCCCGAATTCCGCATCACCGCGCCCGGCAGCAGCCCCGCCTCCAACAAAATCTGAAACCCGTTGCAAATCCCAAACACCATCCCGCCGCCGTGCGCGAACTTCTCTACCGCCTTCATCACCGGAGAAAATCGCGCAATCGCCCCCGTCCGCAAATAATCGCCATGCGCAAAGCCGCCCGGCAAAATAATCGCATCGCAACCAGCCAAATCCTGCGACTGGTGCCAGATAAACTCCACCGGCTTATGCATCACATTGGCAAGGGTGTAGTAAGCGTCGTGATCGCAGTTCGATCCCGGAAAGACTACGACTCCAAACTTCATGCGTCGGTGGCTCCTCGGGGAATTTGGGGAACTCTTATTTTAACACAGCGCCGCAAAACTCCGCGTCCGCTCGCCTTGGTAGCGCCGGCGTCTCGCCGGCTCGCCACGATCACTACCCCGCAGACATACTCTCGCTAAACACCAGCCGAAAACCAAACGCATCTTCCACCGAAAACTCGTAACAATTCCAAGGCTGCCGCTTCGGCTCTTCCACAATCTTCGCGCTCTTCTGCTTCATCTCCGCAAAAAGCGCATCCAAATCGTTCACCCAAATGTACGCATCGAGCGCTTCATCGCGCCGCGTCCTGTTCGGCGCCACCGTCTGTCCGCGATCGATCCGGCCAAACTGAATCACAACATCGTCCCGCCCCACCACCGCAAACACCGGCGGATCCCAGTAGTACCCCAATATTTTGAATCCAAAAACGTCGCGATAATACTCCGCCGCCTCAACAACGTCGCGCACGACAAAGTGTGGATTGATTTGCTGAAAGCGCGCTTTCGCGCCGGTCGCTGCACCAGAAGACTCCGTCATAAATCACCTCGCCCGCGAAGTGATACATCGAACGGACTCTACACCAATTTGCAAGCGATGACCGAACGCAATATGCGCTCGAAAGGAGTGAAATTTTGAGAGAAAAATCCTACCGCCGTCGCGCCTTCTTCGATTTCTTGTTCGGACGAGAAGCGCTTCGCGCTGGCTTTGCGTACAGGCTTCTTCGCCGCTGCCGTTCGCCGCCGCCAACTCCCGCCGCTTCTTCGACGCCCATCCCGGCTTATTCGTCTGCCGCCCGCGCGCTATCCCCAGTCCATCCGCCGGCACATTCTCTGTAATCGTCGAGCCCGCCGCGATATACGCCCCGTCGCCAATCCTCACCGGCGCGACCAGCGCCGAATCACTCCCAACAAACACGCGCTCGCCGATCGTCGTCGGATGCTTATGAAATCCATCGTAGTTGCACGTAATCGTCCCCGCGCCGATGTTCGCCTTGCTCCCGATCTTCGCGTCGCCGAGATATGAAAGATGCCCCGCCTTCGCGCCTTCGCCCATCGTCGTCTTTTTCAACTCGACGAAGTTTCCGACGTGTGCGCCCGCCTTCAAATAACTCTCAGGACGTAGCCGTGCAAACGGCCCGATCGTTACGCGCTCGTCCAACCGCGAATTCACGACCACGCAATGATGCTCCACGATCACGTCGTCGCCCAGCACCGCATCCTTCAACACGCTGCCCATACGCACGATGCATCGCGCGCCAATCTTCGTCTTTCCCAGCAACTGCACGTTCGCCTCAACCAGCGAATCTTCGCCAGCCGTGACATCCGAATCCACAACCACCGTCTGCGGCAACTGGATCGAAACTCCGCCCGCCATCAACTCATTCCGCTTCCACTCGCGAAAAATCCCATCGACCTCCGCCAAATCCACGCGCGTATTGCAGCCCAGCACCTCGCGCGAGTCCGGCGCAATCTGCGCCAGCACGGTTTCGCCCTTCGACGCCAAGACTCCCACCGCGTCCGTCAAATAAATCTCTTTGTGTTTGTTGTTCGGCTTCACCTGCGCCAGCGCCGGCCACAGCTTATCCAGCGAAAAGCAATAAATGCTCGAATTGATCTCGTTGATCTCGCGCTGCTCCGGAGCCAACTGCGACTCCTCCACAATCGCGCCCACCAATTTCTCCGACTTCCGCACAACGCGCCCGTAACCCGACGGATCGCTCAGCACCGCCGACAAAATCGTCACCGCCGCATTCCCCGCGCGATGCGCCGCAATCAACGCCTTCAATGTCTCCGTCCGAATCAGCGGTGCATCTCCCGGCAGCACCACCGCGATCTTCGCCCCGCCGATCGCGCGCCGCGCCACCTGCATCGCGTGCCCCGTGCCATGCTGCGGAAATTGCAGCGCCGTGCTCGCACCCATCGGCTCGACCACCGCCGCAACCTGCTCGGCTTGGTGCCCGATCACCACGACAGTCTTCTTCGCGCCCAGCGGCGCGCACGCCCGCAGCACCTGCTCCACCAGCGACCTTCCGCCGGCCTGGTGCAGCACCTTCGCGAGATTCGACTTCAGCCGCGTGCCTTTGCCCGCAGCCAACACCACGATTGCCAGATCTTTATTTGCCATGACCTATTCAGTTTGGAGGGAGTCGCCACCCGCTGCAAAGTAGCGTTTTGTCAACACGATGCGAAAAACTTAAGCCCATCAGGTTGTCTCGGGCCCGATTTGTAGGGGCGTCCCTTCAGGGCGCCCTGGCAGGATGTAATCACGTCGCCTTCGTGCTTCGGAAACACCCGCCCTGGGAAGGTCTACGCCACGAGCGGCTCTAGCGCCTCAATCCGCCGCCGTAACCGGAGGGTGCGGCACACCAACCGGCAAATCGCTTTCAAATCCCGAGTGCGGATGATCGCGCTCGTCAACCAAGTCGCCGCTCGCCGCCCCGTCACCCGACGCCGTCGCAATCGTCCACGACGAAGTATCCGCCAGCAGCTTGCTCACCAGCGCCGTATGCAGCGAATGCCCCGCCTTGTACGCCTCAACCCGCGCCAGCAGCGGCAACCCCGCCAACGCCAAATCCCCAATCAAATCCAGCGCCTTGTGCCGGCCAAACTCATCCGGATACCGCAGCGGCCCATTCATCACGCCGTCATTCGTCAGCACGATCGCATTCTCCAGCGACCCGCCGCGAATCAACCCCATCGACCGCAGCGGCACAATGTCTCGCTCAAAGCAAAACGTCCGCGCCCGCGACAACAATTGCCGGAACGTCTCCGGCCCAACCACTGCTTCAACCTGTTGCTGTCCCACCAGCGGATGCGGAAAGTCCACATAACACCGCACGCGAAACTCGTCCGCCGGATAAATTCCGATACGCCGGTCGCCCTCGATCACTTCCACCGGCTTCAGCACCTTCAGAAATCGCCGCTTCCGCCGCAGCTTCCGCACGCCCGACCGCTCCAGCATCTGCATGAACGGCTCGGCCGACCCATCCAGAATCGGAATCTCGATCGAATCGATATCGATAAATATGTTGTCGATCCCGCACGAATAAATCGCCGCCAGCAAATGCTCGGTGGTCGATAACAGCACGCCCTGCTTCATCAAGCTCGTCGCATAGCTCACGCGCGCGACGTTGTGCCCGTGCGCTTCAATCGGAAAGTTGTCGAGATCGACGCGGCGAAAAACAATTCCAGTGTCGGCGGGAGCCGGCACCAAGTCGAATGTGCCCGTAAGCACCGGTGTGAAGTCCGACGCCCTCGGCAGCGGACGGACGCTGAATGGTAGTCTGGAACATCGGTCAATAATTAAGATACCATCTTGTCGTCTTTGGTTTCCCCAGTTTCTTCCTTGCAATCAACAACTTATAGACAGCAAGTGTCCATTCCATCAATTCGCCGTGGTAAACAAGCAACAAATCGCCCCTAGGCCGTGTCTTTCCCGATTCAGTCCAGTACCTACTTTAGGTGCGTGGGACCCACCCCCCCGGTCTTTTGCGTAAGAGTGTGATTCTAAGTAGGTTGCAGTCGCTAATCATGCAAGAATGTGATTCTAAATAGGTTATTGGCGGCGGGAGTGTGCGGCACACACCGGTGAGGAACGATTGAGCGAAGGGGACTCGGTTCGGTTCCGGCGCAGGGACGACGCACTCGCTGCGCTCAAGCTTGCCCAGACCTGAGTCTCTCGCGAACTTTTCACCGGTCACAGCCACTGATCATAAGTCACTTTACTTCCAGGCTTCCTTCCTCAACTCCCCCGCGTCCTATAGGTTTGCAGTGTTATACTTCTGTTTCTTCGCTGTGCAGGTGAGGATATGAACCGAAAAGCTCGCTTCGCCATCATCGCCGTCTCGGTGGCCATCTTCTGCTACGCAGGCATCGGCCACGTTCTCGGCCGCACCCCCGACGACAAAGCCTACAAATCCCTCACCGTCTACGGCGACGTCCTCAACAAGATTCAGTCCGACTACGTGGACGAGCCCAACATGCGGCTGGTCACCGCCGGCGCTCTGCACGGGCTCCTTGAGTCGCTCGACGCCGAATCCAGCTACCTGACTCCCCGCGAGTACACGGAATATAAGCAAAAGCAGCAAAGTGCAGGCACCGGCGAAACCGGCCTCTCCCTCAGCAAACGCTTCGGCTACGTGATCGTAATTTCCGTGCTGCCCGACAGCCCAGCAGAAAAAGCCGGCATCCACAGCGGCGATATTTTTGAGTCCGTCGCAGGTTTCACCACGCGCGAAATGTCCGTCGGCCAGGCGCTCAATCTTCTCAACGGCCCAGCCAGCTCCGGCGTCAAAGTCGGCGTCATCCGGCGCGGCAAAGCCGATCCCGATTCCGTCGAAATCGTTCGGCAAAAACTCACACCGGCAAAAGTAGTCGCGCAAAAAGCCGATCCCGACGTTCTTGCGCTCCGCCTGACTTCGCTCGACCCCGGCCGCGCAGATGACGTTCGCAATCGCCTGCTCGAAGCCGAAAAACAGGGTATCCACAAAGTGATTCTCGATCTTCGCGAATGTGGCCGCGGCCCCTCGACCGAAGCCGTCGCCGTCGCGCGCCTCTTCATTCCAAGCGGCACGATCGCCACGTTGCGCGGCCAAACCGTCTCCGCACAAGTCATGTCCGCTGAACCGTCGAAAGTCGTCTGGAAGGGCCCCGTCTCCGTCCTGATCGACGGCACGACGTCGGGCGCCGCCGAAGTTTTGGCCTCCGCGATCGTCGCAAACAAACGTGGCGACGTGGTCGGCGAGCGCACTTTTGGTCTCGCGTCCGAACAAAAACTAATCACGATGGACGACGGCTCCGCGCTCTTCCTCACCGTCGCGAACTACTTCAATGCCAACGGCAAGCCAATCCTGGAAGACGGCGTCGAGCCGACCGAAGTGGTCCGCGCCGCCGCAGAAAACGACGACGATGGTGACGACGATTCCGCCTCGGCATCGACTCCGTCGAAGTCGAAAGAGTACGGTCCTCGGCCGCTGTCGCCCGAAGATCAGATCTATCGCAAAGCGCTCGACATGCTGAAGAACCCCGCGGCAGCCAAGAAGGCCGCTTAGTCACACTCGAGCCTGCGCCACACGAAGCGCACAGACTAAAACTCATTTCAATTTCGTATCGCGTAGAATATTTCGCGTGATCGCATTTTTCTTGAATCGCGGAATGTCCGCGCGCCGGAATCGGTACGCGTTCGCTCTGTCGGTCGCCGCGAGCCTCGCATTCATTTCATTTGCTACTGGATGCAAAAAATTAAAGCCGCTCACCGCTTCCGAAATCCACGCGATCACCAACGAGTTGGCCAACGCAGTAAAGTCTGAAGGCCCGCTAAACGCTTCCGCTCGCACATCCCTCGACGCAACAGATAACGCGCAAGGAAGCACCGATCACATCAAGGTCACGGTTCGTCTGCCATCTCCAGAAGCGTCACACGCCGACCGAGACCTGGTTATCCAGGCTCTCGATGATGTCGCCGCAAAGCACGAACTCACGCACGGCGGTATCATCGAGAGCCGCGAAGGTCTCACCTTTCAATATCTCCACGGCGAACTTCCAACTCACACAATTCACATCACTGAAACCACGATTCCCGCGGTCGAACTCGCTCCGAGTTCGAACAACGGACCACGCCTCGCCATCATTCTCGACGACCTCGGCCAGGATTATTCCGCTGCCGAAGCCATCTTCGCTCTCCCTTATCCACTGACAATCTCCGTACTTCCCAACAATCCGCACTCCGTTGACATCGCAGAGGAAGCGCATCGCCGCGGCTATGAGGTCATGCTCCATCTCCCGATGGAATCCGTCAGCCAGCGCCACGCCGAATCCAACCAGCTCCGCCCCGGCATGTCGCAGCGCCAGGTCGCCGCGCTCGTCGATGGATTCATCGCGGCAGTTCCCGGCGTCGCGGGGGTCAATAATCACCAGGGCTCCGAATCCACCGCAAACCCAGCGTTGATGAACGAACTCATGCCCGTCCTGCGCGAGCACAAACTCTTCTACATCGACAGTCGCACCACCGCCGCAACCGTCGCGTTTGATGCTGCACGCCGCGCCGGAGTCGCCGCCGCCTACCGCAACGTTCCATTCCTTGATGACGTTGCAGAAGTGGGCGCAATTAGCCGCCAACTCAGAATCGCAATGCGCGAAGCGCGAGAGAAAAACGACGCCGTCGCGATCGGCCACCCGCATCCGGCCACGCTGAAAGCACTGCGAGAAGTTTTGCCCGATGCCAAAGCGCAAGGAGTGCGCCTGGTTTACGCTTCCGAACTCGTCCGCTGATTTTCGCTGTCGGCAGACGCGGATGGCGTCTCGATCGAAACCGCAAACTCACCAGCAGAATTCGTAGTATAAGTTGCGTCCCGGATCGGCAACTCCGGCCCCGCCGGATACATCTTGTGCACGACGAAAAAGAAAATCGCCAAGATCGCAAAATCCAGAACGCTCGCTTCGGGTCCCGCCGTTCCCCCGAGAAGCCAGGCTGGCCCGTCGTGAATCACCGCGCTCGAAAGATGCCCCGGAAAAACGATTCCGCTGTCTGGCACCGAAAATAAAAACGTCTCACCAAAATCGAACGCCGCGTGCATCCCGAACGCAAACCAAAGCGTACCCGTTCGCCGCAGAGTGAAGCACCAGAAAATCCCAACCGCCATGACGCCCAAGATCCCTGGCCAGCTTTCGCCCGGGTTGGCGATGTGTACCGCGCCAAAAATCACCGACGTCACAATCGTCGCCGGCCAAAACCCAAATCCCTTCGTCAGCGCAAACTGCGCATATCCGCGAAACGCATACTCCTCGAAGAACCCCACCACGACGAATACCGCCACCCAGAACAGCGCCCATTTTCCCAGGCTCGCGCCATGAATCTCCAGCGACCCAAAGCTGTAATACCCGGCAGCCGCCAGCACACCGACGATCCCGCTGATCTCAGCGATGCCGAACGCCGCTCCATGGAGGAACAATCTCGCGTGCCCGGGGCGCCATGCCAGCCCGTATTCGCCTAACTTCCGCCCCTCCAGCCGCGACATCACCCAAGCTGCCAGCAAGGTCCCAATCGCCTTGGTAAGCTCCGAGAAGAACAGCCCGCTCGAGAATTGGTTGGCAGGGGTGATGAGCCGAGCCAGCGCCGCCAATGTCCCGAGCGTGGCACTGAACCCAACCATCAGGATCAAGAACAGAAACACTCGCAGCACCACCGGACCCGGCGCCATGCTCTCCAGTATCCCCGGCCTGCCGCCGTCGGCCCATCCGGTGGCATTAGAATCGGCTCTAAGTTGTCATTCGTATCCGTTTGAATCTCCTAACCGTTTTCGCACTATTTACTCCGCGAACAAATCCGAGTGCGATTTTCTCGTGCTATGTCATAGAAAACAGTTGCATTAGATCGATAACCAGTGTTTTACTCTTAACCGGTTATCAGTTCCCCGGGCACAAAACTCAAGTTCGCTCGTTCCGGAGGCTCGAAATGTCCCCTGCCGCCGACATCGTAATCCTTCTGGGCGGCCGCTTGGCTGTCGATTTCGCCAACGCCCCCTCCTACCCCGGCGCACCTTTCAACGATCTTTCTTGGGAAGAATTCATCGGCTTTCTCGAAGCCGCCAGAATCGTGTCGGCCGAACGCAGCGACCAACTCCTGGCCCTGCCCGAAACCGACCCCAGATCGGCCCACGGGCTTCTGACCCGAGCGCTAAATTTCCGCGACGCCCTGCGGGAAATTTTCACCGCCTTGGTTCGCCACGAGCCCATCGCGCCCGAATGGACCAAGCCCATCAATGACATCCTGCGCATCACCGAAGGGCACGACGAATTGACTCAGGTCGATGGACGCTGGAAGCTCCAATTCGTCGCCCGCGAAACCGGGCTCGACTGGCTGCTCGCCGCCGTTGCCCGGTCCGCCGCTGAAATCGTGCTCGAGGGCGAAGCGGCCAAAGTCCGTGTCTGCGCCAGTCCGGGATGCGGACTCTTCTTCTGCGATAAATCCCGCACGCACAAACGCCGCTGGTGTTCGATGGCGATCTGCGGCAATCGGAATAAGGTCGCCAGCTTCGCGCGGCGCCGCGCTTCCTAACCGTCAGTTCACTTCGCCGGCTGAGGCGGCATCTTCACATATTTCGGCGATTCGCCCTTCGACCAGGGATCATACGTGTGCGCGAACACCAGCCGCTGCGCCAGCGGGGGATGCGAATACAGCCAGAACGTAATCAGCCCCGGGGGATTCGGATCGGCTAGCCCAATCTCTCCCAAAATCTGAAAAGCGTGCGCCGCCACTTCCGGCGCATTCGGGCACGATCCCGTGAATCACTTCGAGGCCATATACATCGGCGTTGTGCTCCTGCATACGGCTGTATCCGTTTTCGATCGGCATCGAAATAAACACGAGCAACTCGAGAATGAGCAGCATCGCCGCAAGTGTTGCCCAATCTTCCGGCCCCTCGATTCCCCAACTTCGCCCCCACTTCGCCAGCGCCCAATTCAACGCGCGAAATCCGACATAAAGGGCAACCAGTAATCCGACCGCGAAAAATATGAATCCGTTGCGGATGTGACTTAAAACGTAGTGTCCCGCTTCATGCCCGAAAATAAACATCGTTTCGTCGGTCGTGAGCTTCTGCACGGCCGTGTCCCAAACGACGATGCGCTTCGACGCGCCAAATCCGGTGACGTATGCGTTGACGTCGTTGGTCTTCTTGCTCGCGTCCATCAAAAACATGTGATCGGCCGGAATGTCGAGCCCGGTGCGCTGGGCGACTTTCTCGATATCCGCGGCGAGCGCCGGATATTTCTCGCCCAGCGGATGAAAGGTATTGAAGAGCGGATCGACAAACCATGGACTGATAAAGAAGATGAACAGCAGAATCGGCAGCGCCGAAACCCAGAAGAAAAACCACCAGCGGCGCGGGCTCCAGCGCATCACGCGAAACAACACCATCACCATCAAAATTGCCGCGCCGATGCCCAGCAATTCGCTCTTCGCCCAATCCCAAACCCACGGCGCCCAGCCTTCCACCGACTGCTCGAAACGCAGCGAAAGCGAATGCCCGTAGAGATGAATCGGCAAACTACATAGATCGAGAACGCCGAACAGCAACGGAATGAAAATCAGTCCTTGCAGCCAGTGATTCGAAGTCTTGCGCTCGGCGAAGCTGCGAATTTTCGCGGCGATGCCGAATTTCAAAATCACAATGAGCACGAACACGCCGAGCAAATACGAAACGAAATACAAAACATATTCGGCGCGAGAAAATGCGATCGCTTTTTCGTAACGCTCGCCGGACAGCGTGTATATGTTCGGTTTTCGGCGGTTGCGGCGGGGCTTTTTGCGACGCGGGAGAATTCGGAACAGCGGATTGCGAAGGCGTGGGCCGCTCAGGATAGGTTTGCACTTCGGACGCTTGCGGCCGGGCGGCCGCGAATCGCGCAGGCGAAGGCGCCGCGAAAATCGTACTTAGAAGTACGAAGATCGCCGCAGCGCAGAATGCACGCAATTGCCCCATACCCCATTTGACGCGCCACTCGCGCATTTGCGGGGTCTCCACCGTCTTGTCCACCATTGTTAGGCGGAGTATGAAACGTCAGAGTCGCGACTGCAAGAGTGTGGCGTTCCGGCAGCGCGAGCGACATGCATTAAAGTGCGTGCTCAAGTGAGTGCGTGCGCAGTGCGTGAATTCGCACAACTCAGCGCGGTGCGATACCCGGCGCAACCGGGAACATCGCTGAAACCGGCGCCGCCGTCGCGGGATGCGCCGTCTTGAGGCAGTAATTGCGCACGGCGCCTGTGGTAGCGAGTCCGATGTGGATGATGGAAGTTGCGCGCTCCAGCTTGTGATGGCCGTAGTGATGAAATAAATATGAGACACCGATCGATGCTCCGGTGCCGGCCGCTTCGATCACGGCAAACGCCGCGTGATTATCGACGACATCGTTTGTGAGCAAAATCTCCTGCCGCCCGCGATGGCGCATGTTGAGCGTGGAAAAATAATCGAGCGTGCGCGACGCACCGACTCCGGCGAACAACAGATCATTCGTCGTGTCCCAAAAACGATGTTCGTTACTGGTCGGCGCCGGCGGTTCAGGAGCGAGGCTTGGCGCGGGGCGAGCGGTGGATGCAGCATCATTTGCGCTCGTCGATTGCGACGAAGCTTGCGACGGCTGCACGAAATCACGCCGCGCCGCTGAGAGATCTAGATTCCGCTGAACGGAAATCTGCGGAGCGCGCAAGAGCCACGAAGAGCTGGCGTCTTGCGCTCGCGTAAAGCCGCCGCAGACGAGGACTGCTGCGATCGCCAGGGCGGTTCGAATTATCAGGGTAAGTTTCATCGCTGTTTGGATGCCGATTGTCCTCTAGCATTTTGCCCTATCGGACGATCCGCGTGTACTCAAGGGCTTCGGGACGTCAAGGAAAAGTGAAACGCAGCCTTGATTGCGGCGGTGCCTCATTCGCACGGCTGTACTTCGTACCGATTGCCCGCCTCCGGGCGGCTGGCGTATTCTGAGCCTTGGCATTGCATTGTTTCAGGCGGTCCGCAGCAAATCGAGGAAGCACCATGCCGCACAAAATCCAAACTTACGCCGCCGTCGCGCTCGCCGGAGCCTGCGCCGCTCTTTTCGCATTTTCTTTGCCCGCGCGCGCGCAGGATTCGCAGTCGCAGCCGGCGCAATCCGTCGCCGACGCCGCGCGCCAGTCTCGCGCCACCAGGAAGGCAAAAACCGCGAAAGTTATCAGCGACGAAGACATCGATTCGAGCTCTAATCGGCCTGGCAATCAAGGTTTAAACGTGGGTTCGGCACCGACTTCGGATACGCAGGGTCCGAATGCCGCACAGGTGAAAGCAGATCTGAAGGCTGACGATGCACAGATTGCGGCCGAAACGACGGCGACGGTGAAGCCGGGCGAAGATCCGGCGATCGCAAGAGCGCGCCAAGAACTCGCCGCGGCCGCGGCGAAATTGGATCTACTGAAGCGCGCAAACGCGCTCGATCAAGATACTTATTTTTCGAAGCCGAACTACACCACCGATCATGATGGCAAATCGAAGCTCGACGCGGAGCAAGCCGAGATCAGCGGTCAGCAAGCGGTTGTTGACGATCTGAAGGCAAAGCTCGAACAGTTAAAAGCGGAGCGCGGCGTGGTCGATGCCGAGCCCGTGAAAAAGAAGCCGTCGAAGCCGCTGAATGCGGGATTCACGATGCCCGACAAGACGGCCGATCAGCCATCTTCCGATCAACAACTCGCGACGCAGCCGCAGCCGTAATCTAACTCGCGTCTGAAACGAGCGCTTTTCGGTCGATCCCTCCTGGTTCAAGCCCGAAGTTTGGTTAAACTTTTCGTCCTCCTCATTCGTATCCTCATGTAGCAAGTCGGTCCCTATTCGTTCGCGAAATTCGGCATGTCCACCGAGCGACTGCGATGGCGCTGTGTGCGCCGGCGCGCGACAAATCCAACTGAATCCACTGAGAACAAGAAAAAATGCAGCTCACCATCGATAATTTGACGAAACGCTACGGCGGCGGCGTACAGGCGCTCGCCAATCTCTCGCTCACGATCGGTTCGGGCGTCCTCGGACTGCTTGGACCGAACGGCGCGGGCAAATCCACGTTGATGCGGATTCTCGCCACGATCACGAAGCCGACTTCGGGAAAAGTTTTGTGGAATGGTGGCGACGTCGCACGCAATCCGGACGAGCTGCGCAATGTGCTCGGATATTTGCCGCAGGATTTCGGCGTGTATCCGAATCTCAGCGCGCTCGAATTTCTGGAATATCTCGCGGCGGTGAAAGGGATTGCGGCTACGCCTGCGCGGCGACGTATTAGCGAATTGCTTGAGGTTGTGAATCTTACCGATGCTGCGAAGCGTCCGCTTGGCGGCTACTCCGGCGGCATGCGGCAGCGGGTCGGAATCGCGCAGGCGCTGCTCAACGATCCGCAGCTTTTGATTGTCGATGAGCCGACCGCTGGGCTCGATCCGGAAGAGCGCGTTCGCTTTCGCAATTTGCTTTCGGAGCTTTCGGGCGAACGCATCGTGATTTTGTCGACGCACATCGTGTCGGACGTCGAAGCGGTCGCGACGAACATCGCGATTCTGGCGCACGGAAGATTGCTGGCGCATGGCTCGCCGGAATCGATCCTCGACGGCGTGAGCGGGCAAGTGTGGGAACTTGTCGTGCCGAGCGGGGATTTGCCGGCGTTGCGGCAAAAATATCCGATCAGCAGCACGGCGCATCGCAGCGATGGCGTGCACGTTCGCATCGTGTCGCCGGCGCCGCCGATGATGCCGGGAGCGCGCGTGGCGCGGCCGCTGGAGCCATCGCTGGAGGATGCGTACCTGGCGGTGCTCGCGGAACGGCGCAGCGATGCGGTGGGCGCGGTACCCGCAGGCACGGGAGTCGGCGGCGGAACTGGCGCCGGCGTTAGCGGTGGCGCTGGCCGCGCTACTGGGGCGATCGCGTGAACCAGGTTCGCGCCATCACGGCGATTGCTCGCGCGGATTTCCTGGAACGCGTGCGGCGCTACAGTTTTTTGCTCACGCTGCTGTTCGCGACGTTTCTCGGTTACGCAGCGGCGACCGGGCGAATCATGATTCAGCTCGGCGGGCATCGCGGCGTGTATACGTCGGCGTGGGTCGGCGCGCTGGTGGCGCTGGTCACGACGTGCTGGGTTTCGTTGGTTGGTTTTTACATCGTGAAGGGCGGGATCGATCGCGACCGGCAGACTGGGGTGGGGCAAGTTCTTGCGGCGACGCCGCTGTCGAAGCCGGCGTATACGCTGGGAAAATTTCTGAGCAACTTCGCGGTGCTTGGGTCAATGGTTCTGGTTCTCGCTCTCGCCGCGGTCGTGATGCAGATTTTCGTTCACGAAGACTCGCATCTCGATTTTTTTGCGCTGCTCAGCCCGTTTGTCGTTGTGGCGCTGCCGGCGATGCTGCTGACGGCGGCGGTGGCGGTGTTGTTTGAGACGCTGCCGGTGTTGCGCGGCGGCGTGGGGAACGTGGTTTGGTTTTTTGTGTGGGCATTTCTCGGCGTTGCGCTGTCGGCGATCACCGGGATCGAATGGCTCGATCCGCTGGGAAATATGACGATGGCGCACAGCATGCAGCAAGGCGCATGGGCGCATATTCCCGATTACAAGGGAGGATTTGCGTTCACGATCGCGGACAAGCCTGTGGAGGTGGTGCAGTCGTTTCGGTGGGAAGGCGTGCCGTGGACGGCGTCGCAAATTTTGCTGCGGCTGGCTTGGTGCGGCGTCGCGATTGTGCTGGTGTTGTTTGCGGCGGCGGTGTTCGATCGATTCGATTCGGCGGGCTGGCTTGGTCGATCGCGAAGAAAAGTGGCGCACGCAGCGGCGGGCAGTGCATTTGCGAATGGCGCGTTTGCGAACGGCGCCGCGTTGGAAAACGGCACAATGTCCGCTTTGGCGGCGTCCTCGATGGCGGCGGCCGCGTTGGTTGGTCCTGCCGGCGATTTCTACGCGACCGACTGACGGCGAGGATCGCGCCGGCAGGGTTGACGGCGTTAGCCGCTAGCGATCGCAGCAATGCATTTCGTGCGGTTGTTTGTCGCGGAGTTGAAGCTCGCGGTCAAAGGTTTGCAATGGTGGTGGTACGCGGTGGCTGCGGGATTGCTGATTGCGCAGGCTACTGCGCCGTTGGCGGTGGCGCGACAGCAATTGCTCGGGACTTCGTGGCTATGGCTCGTGCTTGTGTGGTCATCGATGGGCGCGCGCGAAACGCGCTTTGGGACGCGAGCGCTCCTGTTTTCGTCGGCGCGGATTTTGCCGCGTCAACTTTTGGCGTGCTGGCTCGCGGGATTCGTGCTCGCAATTGTGTTTGGCTCGGCTGCGGGACTGCGCATTCTTGCGACGCAAGGTGTCGGTGCGCTGCTGCCGTGGGTTGCGGGCGCTGCGCTTTTGCCTTCGATGGCGCTCGCACTTGGAGTTTGGAGCGGGACGTCGAAGCCATTCGAGGGAATTTTGACGGCGATGTGGTATATCGGGCCGATCAATCGCGTCAGTGGAATTGATTTCACCGGGTCGTCGAATGGGCCGCAGGCGATGCATTACGTGGTGGTGTATCTCGTGATTGCTGCGGCGTTGATGGCAGGCGCCGCGGCGCTTCGAGCGCGACAGATTACCAACAATTAGTCAGTCGGCGTAGTCAGTTGGCGCGACGTAGGTTGCGATCGCGCTTGGTCATGACGCCGGACGGAGCAGGCCCCGCCCCTGCAACGGCGTTATTTTGTTGCGGCTGGGATGATGAGCGCAGGGATCGCATCTTGAGCCTGGGCAAACTGGGGCGCAGCGTGCTTCGCCCCTACATGGCTGTGTCAAATTATTTGGGTTCGAGGACTAGAGGAAGGCCGTTTTTCGGGTTGCCGATGACGACTACTTTTGTGTTGTTGCTCGTCGCTAGTTTTTCGGTGGCTTCGATGCCCTTCCATTCGAGAAGCTGCGGGCTGATCCCGGCAGCCACGATTTTCTGGAAGTCCGCGATACCCTGCGCTTCGATGCGCTTGCGTTCGGCTTCCTGCTTTTCTTTCTGAAGGACGAAGCTCATGCGTAATGCGTCCTGCTCGGCCTGCTGCTTGGCTTCGATGGACCCCTTGAGCATTGCCGGGAGCTGCACGTCGCGCAGCAACACGTTTTCGACGATCACGCCGCGCGGAGCCAGCTCTTTGCTTAATTCGTCCTGAATTTGCTGCTGCACCAGCTCACGAGCATTGGTGTAGAGAGCGTTGGCACTGTGCGCCGACGTAGACGCGCGAATTGCTGCGCGCAGAGTCGGCTCGACAACTTTTTCCGCGTAATTGTCGCCGATCGTCTGATAGACGTAGGCGGCTTTGCTGCGATCGAGACGAAAGAGCAGCGAAGTGTCGAGCGCCAGGATCAAGCCTTCGTTCGACGGAACGTTGGCGCTTTCTTTGACGGACTGCGTCTGCACGGAAAGTTTCTGTACGGCTTTCAGCGGATTGATGAGGTGAATGCCTTCACCGAGAGTTTCGCCTGTGACGCGGCCGAAAAGCGTGAGCACGCCGACGTTGCCGGTGGGAATCGAAGTGATGCTCCACAGGAGCAGGAGTAGAACCACCGCTACGATGGCGATGCGGAGAACGCCGCCGGCGTGAAAACTGGGCATGCTTGGCAGTGGGCCCGAATATCCTGTTCGCGAATCAGTCATTTTTTCCTCCGGCGCACACCATGGCGGCGTTAGCGGAAGCGGGGGCGCAGAGGGGGACGAGCCGTCAGGGCGCGCGGGCGGAGACGGAAGCGGGGGCCTAGTGGCGGAGGGACGGTGCGCAACGTGTCGCCACAGCAGGGACACCGGCCGTCTTGGTTGACGGGGCCGGATGCGTCACCGCGCAACCAGTGACCGCGAAGGTCACAGAGCGCGTTGATACATTGAACAGTGAATCCGGGAAGATATTGCATCAGCGAATTTCCCTCAGTCGCGCGGGGACAAAAAAAAATCGCGCGAAAAAACCGACCAACGTTGGGCGATTGTTGCGCCGAGGTGACTGTGGTGTCAAGGAGAAACGGCACTAGATGTAGCGGTGTCGTTGCAAGCTGAGGAAAAGCTGTTTCTTGCGAGTGTGACGCTTGAATGCATGCAACGAATGCTGAAACGGTGCCGGGATTGACGTCGGGCGGAGTGAACACCGCCCCTACAAAACCGGTGAGGAGGCGCACAAGCGAGGCGCAGACGCAAAACCGGCTACGAATCGGTCATGTGGGAGCGGGCTAGTTGTTCGGCGGTGAACCACAAGTCGGGAATATTGGCGGAGCCAAGGCGCAGGATATCTTCGAGGGCTTCGCGCACTTCGCTGAGGCGGAAGTCGACGCCGAGGCGTTCGAGCAGATCGATCAGCGGAGTGGCGCCCTCGGCGAGCATCGGCGAGGGCAACGGCAACCCACCAACCGCGTGCGGATTGCGATCGAGGCTGTGATAAGTGACGACGTAGATGGTGCCGCCGCCGGAGCCGTGTCGCACGATGCGGAGAAAGCCGCGTGTCCGTGGCTTCTCGATTGGAAGCTCGGCGGTGAAGTTTGAGCGGTGCAAGGAAGCGCTCATCGATTGGGATCCAGGTAGCCCGGGTCGTATTGGATG
Source organism: uncultured Acidobacteriota bacterium (assembly GCA_963785605.1). GTDB lineage: Bacteria > Acidobacteriota > Terriglobia > Acidiferrales > UBA7541 > Acidiferrum. Next base: position 128,341 of record CAWAWE010000009.1, read on the forward strand.
AGCGGCCTCAGCTGCAGCCCGATGTGCTGCCGCAATTCTCGCACTTGTAGCAAGCGCCGTTGGGCACCATCAACATGCCGCATTCGGAGCAGGCTGGAGCGCCTTCGTGCGCGTTGGTCTGTTTGAGCGAGGCGTTTGTCGTGGTGGCGGTAGTGACCGCCTGGAGCATCGACTCGACCATGGCGGAGTTGGAAGAAGTCGGAGCCGCGGCGGCGGCGATCTGCTCACCGGTGAGTTTCAAATAGTCGGACGAGATGAAGCGCCCGCCGAGCCAGCGCGCGATGTAGTCGAGGACCGACGAAACGAAACGAATGTTCGCGTTGGCGGTGATGCCCGACGGTTCGAATCGCGTGTTGACGAGCTTATCGACGAAGACTTTGAGCGGCACGCCGTATTGCAAGCCGAGCGAGATGGTGAGGGCGAGGCCGTCCATCACGCCGGAGAGCGTCGAGCCTTCCTTCGACATCTTGATGAAAATTTCGCCGGGCCGACCGTCTTCGTACATGCCGACGGTGATGTAGCCTTCGTGGCCGCCGACGGAGAATTTGTGCGTGACCGAAGCTCGCTCGGTCGGCATTTTTTCGCGCTGACGGCGACTGAAAAGTTCCTGCTGCACCGGGACGGCGGGTACAGCTTCAACGGCAGCCACAGCAGCGGCGGCCTTCTTGTCGTCTTTCTTCCCTGCTGCCGACAGCGGCTGCGAACGCTTCGAATTGTCGCGGTAGATCGCCACAGCCTTGAGGCCGAGCTTCCACGACTCGATGTACGCGTCCATGATGTCTTCGACGGTGGATTCCTCGGGCATGTTGATGGTCTTGGAGATCGCGCCGGAGAGGAACGGCTGCGCCGCCGCCATCATATTTACGTGACCGGTCCACGCGATCGAGCGTCCGCCGCCCATCGGAGCGAGCGAGCAATCGAAAATGGGGAGTTGCTCCGGCTTGATGTACGGAGCGCCGTCGATTTTGCCCTTGGCGTCGATGTACGAAACGATTTCGCTGGTCTGCTCCGGAGTGAATCCCATCTTCATCAGGGCTTGCGGCACGGTGTTGTTGACGATCTTGATCACGCCGCCGCCGACAAGCCGCTTGTGCTTGACGAGAGCGAGGTCGGGCTCGATGCCGGTGGTGTCGCAATCCATCATGAAGCCGATGGTGCCGGTCGGCGCGAGCACGGTGACCTGTGAATTCTTGTAGCCGAATTTTTCGCCGAGGCTGAGCGCGTCGTCCCACGAATCCTGCGCCGCCGCATAAAGTTCGGGCTGCACATTTTCGGACTTGATGCCGCGAATCGCGTCGCGGTGCATGCGAATGACGTCGAGCATCGGTTCGCGGTTGACTGCGTAGCCCGGGAACGGGCCTTTGCGCTCAGCGATGCGCGCCGACTGTGCGTACGCTTCGCCGCACATCAACGCGGTGACGGCGCCGGCGACGTCGCGGCCTTCGGCGGAGTCATACGGCAGCGCCATCGACATCAGCAGCGCGCCGAGATTGGCGTAGCCCAGCCCGAGCGGCCGGAAATTATGCGAATTTTCGGCGATTTTCGGCGTGGGATAGCTCGCGTTATCGACCAAAATTTCCTGCGCCGTGATGGTGATGTCGCAAGCGTGGCGGAACGCATCGACGTCAAACTTTCCGTTCGGCTCGAGATACTTCATCAAGTTGAGCGACGCGAGGTTGCAAGCCGTGTCGTCGAGGAACATATATTCCGAGCACGGATTCGAAGCGTTGATCCGCGCCGTGTTCTTCGACGTGTGCCAGCGATTGATCGTCGTGTCGTACTGCATGCCGGGATCGCCGCACTGCCAGGTCGATTCGGAGATATTGCGCAGCAAATCGCGGGCGCGCAGCTTTTCGTTTGGCTGGCCGTCGGTGATGTTCTTCGTCCACCAATCGCGATCTTCTTCCGCCGCGGACATGAAATCATCGGTGACGCGCACGGAGTGGTTGGCGTTCTGGAAGAAAATCGAGCTGTACGCATCGCCGTCGATCGCCGCATCGTAGCCCTGCTCGATCAGCACGTGCGCCTTGCGCTCTTCCTTCATCTTGCATTCGATAAATTCCACGATGTCCGGATGATCGACATTCAGGATGACCATCTTCGCCGCGCGCCGCGTCTTGCCGCCGCTCTTGATCACGCCCGCAAACGCGTCGAAGCCCTTCATGAAGCTGACCGGGCCGCTTGCGATGCCGCCGCCCGAAAGACTTTCCCTGCTGCCGCGCAACGTGGAGAAATTCGTGCCCGTGCCCGAGCCCCACTTGAACAGCATGCCTTCGGTGCGCGTCAGGCCCATGATCGATTCCATGGAGTCCTGCACCGAATTGATGAAGCACGCCGAGCATTGCGGCTTGGCTTGCACGCCGACGTTGAACCACACCGGCGAATTGAAGCTCATTTTCTGCTCGACGAGAAGGTGGGTGAGCTCGTCGCGAAATGCATCGCGCGAATCGTTGTCGGCGAAGTAGCCGCCTTCCTGGCCCCAACGCACGATCGTGTTGACCACGCGGCCGATGAGCTGTCGCACCGACGTTTCGCGCTCGCTGGTGTTCGGCTTGCCGTGGAAATATTTGCTGACGACGATGTTCGTCGCCGTCTGCGACCAATTCTTCGGGACGTCGATATTCTCTTGCTTGAAGATCGTGACGCCCTTTTCGTTGCCGATCGCGGCGGTGCGCTTGTCCCATTCGACCGCGTCGAATGGCGAGATCTTGCCGTCGGTGAAGAAGCGTTCGAACACCAGTCCGGCCTGGGCGCCGGCAGTATTCTCCGGGCTTGCACCCGTCTGTATCGATTTTTCGTTCAATGCGGGCTTCACCGTAGCCATCCCAATCCTCCAAGCGCGGGCATCGTCTCCATGCGGAGGATACCCATATATTTTACTCCTCTGCGGGGCAGAGGGTTCCCAGATGCTATTTGATGCGTTTTGAAGCGTCCCGATCCGACCGGTTGCGAAAGGGCTCAAAAAGCAAAAATTTCGACCGCTTTTTCACGGTCGAAATGGCCGTAAGGCAATACGCGGGCAACGCTATGCCGTGGACCGGTGCAAATCACGCGGCCTTCACAGCAGCGCATCACACAACGCGTGCGAGTGCGGAGTTGGGTTTCGCACTCGATTTTTTTGCTTTAAAAACCCGGGCTGGTTCCGTGGCCCGTGCGGACGCGAATTCAACATCCTCGACCCGGTCCGCCTGGCGCTTCCACGTCCCCCGAATCTGGAACCGCAGTATGCGACTGGGCGGAAAAAACTGTCAAGGGAAAAACACTAGATAGGGTCGAAAAATTTGGTTTAGGTCTATTTGTAGTGGTGTGGTTTCAGGACACACAATCTGAAAACAAATTCGAGTTTGGCATTTAAATTCAAAAGAATCGCGGAGATGCGAATCCCGCGACTAAACTTGTCGCCGCGAATCAAATTGCAGCGCTTGGATTGTTGAGCAGAAAAAATTTTTTCGCAAATCGTCATGAACAGTTTTTCCACCGATCGAAAACACCGCGTGATTCCGCTGACACTCGTGTTCATGTGCGCGGTGGGATTTTTGTGCGCGATCGGATTGCGCGCGTACAGCGCGCACAAAGACAGAATCGCGGAACGCTATGCGAAGCGCGTGCCTGTCGCGGTGCAGCGGTTGTCGCTTCGAGGCGTCGAAAACGCAGGAAAAATCAGCGATTCGCTGTATCGCGGCGCGCAACCGCGCGGCGAGGGCTACGAAGAATTGAAGAAGCTAGGGATTTCGATCGTCGTCGATCTGCGAAATTCAAAGCCGGTCAAACGTGACGGCGGTGAAACGCGGGAACAAGTGAAAGTCGAGGCCACCGGCATGCGCTACGTGGAAATTCCGACGAGCGCGTTTTTTGGGCCGGGCGAAACTCAGGTCGCGACATTTCTACAATTGCTGCGCGACAACCAAGACAAAAAGGTTTTCGTGCATTGCTACTTCGGCGACGATCGCACCGGCGTGATGGTCGCGACGTATCGCATCGCGGTGGATCACTGGACTTCCGACGAGGCTTACAACGAGATGCGCGCGTATCACTTTCACAAACACCTGATTTTGATGGGGCATTTTGTGAAGCTTTTCCCGGCGGAATTCGCGCTGAGTCCAGTGTTTGCGACGCTGCGGCAAGAATTAGGAGCGGATTGACGCGGTAGGCCGCGCGCCCAAACTAGCGCGGATTAGGCTCTGGAATCGCGGACATCGCGCTCGAACCCGAGGCCGAAGCAGCCATCGCCTCTTCCACGACTGGAAGCGGCATGCTGGCGGTCTCGGCCACTCGTTCGCGGCGAAGCAGTTTCTGAGAGGTAGCGACGACTCCCCCGCCGAAGTGCGTGAAGAGGAATGTCGTGAGCGCTGGAGAGAACGCGAAAAGCGGAGCAGCCCAGCCTTTACCTTGGTGCTTCAGGCGATATTCCACGTAGTCGAGTTCATGGGGTTCGAACGTCAGGTCGCCCTGCGCGAATTCCTCCGCAACCTGCGATCGAGTGCGGTAGTGGCACCACTTATAAATCCACTCCTGGAAATCGTGCGCCCATTGCTCCGCGGTTTTGTCTTTGTGATTCGAGCCGCGGCCCATCTTGAACCAGGCGCGGAGCCAGTAGTAGCCGAGTTTCGAATCGTGGCTAAACCAGTGTGCGAACGGCACTTCGCAGTGATACTCCATCACGCAATTCTGTAGCGGGAAGTACGACAGGATGACGCCGTCGTCTTTGAGCACGCGGCTTAGTTCCTGAAGCAATCCGTCGAGATGCTCGACGTGCTCCATCACCTGATTGCTGAAGACAAAGTCGAATGATTTGTCTGGAAACGGCATCTTGAAGTCGGGGCTAAGTTCGAAGACGTGCGTGTTGAGCAATCCGTCGCGAGCGAGAGCGGGGCGGTGGTCCGATTGGCCTTCATAAAACGCGTCGGTGCCGTAAATGTCCAGGCCCATGTCGAGACCGGCACGGACGGTTTCGGCGGCACCGCAGCCGTAGTCGAGAACTTTGCCGCCCGGACGAGTGCGGCGGGCAAAATCCAACAAAAAAGCGTGGTTAACGTGAACCATTCCGTAGTGGACCCGATGAGTGCAGTGCTGGGGCTGAACCTGCGGGACTATAGGGGATTATAGAGGCAAGGGCAAGGGAGAGAACACCGTAGAGATGGGGCGGAATATCGCTGATTGTGGAATTCCTGCGGATTCCGCCAATTTGTGTGGGCAAGCGCGGTTAAATGATTCTAAGTCAGTACTTTAGTACCGATTTCCTTAGGACGGGTGCGCCATTTTCGGATGCGGACGATACTCCTATTGTAGTGAGCAAGGACCAGTTTTGTCCTGAGGGAAGGTCGTCGTCTGTGCAAGTAGGCCGCTATCAAATCGTAGATACGATCGGCGCCGGTGCCACCAGCAAAGTCGTGCGCGCGTTCGATCCGATGATCGGGCGACATGTCGCCATCAAGCTTTTCTCTCCCCAGCTAGCCGAAGGTGAAGGGCGCGAGCGCTTCATCAAGGAAGCGCGGGTGGTCGGGCAGATTTCGCATCAGTCGATCGTGGCGCTCCACGATATGGGCATTGACGAGGCGAGTTCGACGCCGTACCTGGTGATGGAGCATATCGACGGGCAACCGCTGGATCGCATTCTGGAAAAAGGCAGCGTGCCGTATCCGCGCGCGTGTGCCTGGCTTGCCGACGTCGCAACGGCGCTGCATGTCGCGCATAAAAAGGGCATTATCCACGGCGACGTGAAGCCCGCGAACATTTTGATCACCGAAGATGGGCGCGTGAAGTTGACCGACTTCGGCATGGCGCGGCTCGCCAGCCACGACGGCAAAGACACGCCGCTGCTGGGAACGCCGGCGTATTGGTGCCCGGAGCAGGTTTTGGGTAAGCCGCAAGATGCGCGGTCGGACATTTTTTCGTTGGGCGTCGTGCTGTATGAGTTGGTCACTGGGCGGCGGCCGTTCGATGCGGAATCGCTCCAGGCCATCTGTCAGAAGGTGATGTCGTCCACGCCGCTGCCGGTGTCGCAGATCAATAGTTCGCTGCCGGCGGGACTGAACGAACTGATCGTGTCGTGCCTCGAGAAAGATCCGGGGCGGCGGCGGAATTCGGCGGAAGATTTGGCGCTGGATTTGTATCCGTTTGCACGCCGGCGGGTTGAGCCGCAGACTGCGGCTGCTTCCAATCCGAATGCGACGGGGTCGCTGCGGAATCGCGCGACGCGCTTTTTGCGGTCAGCGTAAAACCGAAAATTTCATCCCTTAAAATTGGCTTGGTCTCTGCGCCTTTTGTTCGCTGCGAATTCGCCAGAGCGCGATGTGTTTAGAGGCTAACTGTTCAATTTTGAACAGCATACAGAGAACGCTGTAGTACACCTGTTTGGACACACCTGTACTACTGGGCCATTTGTCCAAACGTTTTTAACCGCGAATATTAGCCAAGCAAGAAAGCAACACCGTGCCTAAGGACAGTCGCGATTCGCGATTGCTCCAGTCGAAATCTTCGCGATGCTAACTCGCGACAAGGATGTCGTAGTCCCGACGATGTCAAAGAACCGCTACGAAGTGCTCGGAAATTTGGGTTGCGGCGCGACCAGCCGCGTCGATAAAGCGCGCGACACTGTACTTGGTCGCACCGTTGCGCTGAAAACATTGGTGCATTCGTTTGGCGCGCCGACCGAACAAAAACAATTTTTGCGCGAAGCGCAGATCGTCAGCCAGCTTTCGCATCCCGCCATCGTAAATCTCTACGACGTTGGAATTGAGGACGGCAACGTCGCGTACCTCGTGATGGAATACGTCGCGGGGAAAACGTTGCAGCAGGTTTTGGCGGAATCGACCGGGCCGATGCCGGTCCCGCGCGCGTGCGCGTGGATTTCGGACCTCGCGGGTGCGCTGCATCGCGCGCACCGTTCAGGCGTGATTCATGGCGATATCAAGCCGGCAAATATTTTGGTCACCGAAGACGGGAAAGTGAAGTTGAGCGACTTCGGCATCGCGCGATTTGCGACGCAGGTTTCGGGCTCGGGAAAAATGATGGGGACGCCGGCGTATTTGTCGCCGGAACAGATTTTGGGCGAGCCGCAGAATACGCGCTCGGATCTGTTTTCACTCGGAATTGTTCTGTATCAGATGGTGACGGGATACGCGCCGTTCGACGGCAGCTCGGTGAGCGCAGTGTGCGCACAGATTTTGCAGGCCGAGCCGGTGCCGCCGTCGCAGCGGAATGCTGCGGTCACGCCCGAGCTGGATCGGATTATTTTGCGGTGCCTGGCCAAGACTTCGGCGGATCGCTATCCCACCGCGGAAGCGTTTGCTACATCGCTGGACGCGGCTGTGCGGCAAGGCAAAAGCGCGAACGCGGCGGCGAGCGCCGGCGCGGCCAGCGTTGCCGTTGGAGATGACGTTTCGGAATTTCGACATGCGGCGGTCGCCGATGCGAATACGAACTCGAGCGACGCTCGCAAGCGAAACAATTCGTGGTTTTCGCGGCCGTTGGAGCCGAGCGATGCGTGGTTCGCGGTGGGGTTGGCCGCGCTGGTCCTGTGCAGCGTGCCGGTGACGCGCGCGATGCGCGCCCGCTGGCATGTGCCGGATGCGCCAGTCGTGGCAAGCGCAGTTCCGCGCGCTCCGCACGATCTGACCGGCGAGACGCAATACACCGAAGTTCCCAACGATGACTTGGCGGATGTTGACGCTTCAACGGTGAAGCTAGCGAAGCAGCGCGCCAAAGCGATCACGCGCGGCGCGTCAGCGCACGCTGTGTTGCCTGCCTCGAAGAGCCTGACCGCAACAAGCGTGTCTGCGCCGGTGATGCCGCTGCCTGTATCGGCGATGCCGATTTCGCGGCCGGTCGAAAAAGCTGCGCTGAAGATTGAGATCGATTCGACCGTTGCCGACGGCGCGCTGGCGATTTTTGCGGATCAGACGCTGCTCTACACGATCGATTTGAAAGCAAATGCTCCCGGCGCTCCGGTGAAGCTGGTGCAGAATTTGCCGCCGGGACCGCATCAACTCCGCGTCGCGCTCTATCGCGCCGACAAGAGCTTACAAGTGGCGAAAGAAGGCCTCGGCGAGATGCGGACCGATTCGTCAAACACGCTGCATATCCACGTGTCGAAGAAAGCGAAGATGCTCGTGAAGCACGAGAACGCGCTTGATGTCGCGTGGCCAAGCGCCATGGGCCCCGCGCCGATGACCGCCGCGAACATCGCCGGCAGCGCAAGAAAATAAAAACGACCCAACGACGTTACGCCGTAACGATAGAAACCCTGAGCCACAATTTTTCTTTCACAATTTGAGAAGCTGATTATTCGTAGCGGAGAGCTTCGACTGGATCGAGCTTTGCCGCTTTGGTGGCGGGCCACACGCCGAAGATCAGGCCGATGCTGATGCTGACGATGATGCCGGCGGCGGCCGCCCAGAGCGGGACGGCGCCCTTCCACTCCAGAGTCAGGCGAATCAGCAACACAAGTCCGTTGACGAGAACGAGCGCGATAACACCACCGGCGCCGGTAAGCGTCATGGCTTCGAGCAGAAATTGCCAGGTGATGTCGCTGCTGCGCGCGCCGATCGCTTTGCGCACGCCGATTTCGCGGGTGCGCTCGGTGACGCTGACCAGCATGATGTTCATCACGCCGACACCGCCGATCAGCAAACCGATGCTGCTCAGCACGACCGTGGCGACCGCAACCATCGCGACGATGTTGTGGAACTCTTGCACCTGCATCTCCGCGGTCTGGATCGAAAAATTGTTTTTACCGTTGTAGGGAACGTTGCGGCGGCGGCGCAACACTTCCGTTACCTGGTCTACGGCCAGATCGAGCTGATTGGCGTACGCCTGGACGCGAATCTGGTTCTCGTACGACTGGGGATAAACTTTGCGAAACGTGTTGTAGGGAATGAGGACGCGGCGATCTTCGTCGCCGGTGCCGAAAAGTCCTTTTGGTTTTTCAACCACCCCGATGACCTGAAAATTCTGTCCGTCGATCATGACGTCTTTGCCGACAGCCGGCGTATCCGGAAAAAGCACGGGCGCGACGTTTTCGCCCAGCATGACGACGTTTTCGCGATGAAGATCGTCTCCCTCGCTGATGAACCGGCCCGCGAGCGTCGCGGCATTCGCGTAGACTTCGCCAAAATTCGGTTGTACGCCGCGGAAGTCGATGCCGGTAACCTCACCGGATTTCGTGCGGATAATGTGCGGCTTTTCCCACCAATCGATGTAAGTGGTGACATTGCGCACCGCCGGACATGACTCTTTGAGCGCGTCGGCATCCTCCAGCGTCAGCGGCTTGCGCAAGCGCTCTTCCAGCGGGCGCACTTCGTTGTGAGGGCCTTGATCCCATCGGGCAATGAACGCAGTATCGGCGCCGAACTGTTTGATGTTTTCCTGAATCTGCTGATCGAAGCCGGTGATGAGCGCGGCGACCAGCATGATGACGCTGACGCCGAGCACGACGCCAAAAACGGTGAGCGCGCTGCGCAGCTTGTGCGTGCGGAGCGTGTCCATCGCTTGCTTGAGATTTTCGCCGTGATTCTGCGCCATAGAGTTAATGTCCTCAGTCGGAACGGAGCGCTTCGATCGGGTCGAGTTTCGCGGCGCGCATGGCCGGATAAATTCCGAAGAAAAGTCCGACGCCGGTGGAGACGCCGAGCGACAAGATTACCGCGCTCATCGGAGTCTGCATCGGGATCGAGGTAGCCGCGCGTCCGAGAGCTACGACGCCGTAGGCGAGGATGATTCCGATCAAGCCGCCGGCCGCGGCAAGCACGGCGGATTCCGTCATGAATTGCAGCAGGATGTGGTTCTTGCGCGCGCCGAGTGAGCGGCGAATGCCGATCTCTCGCGTGCGCTCGGTGACGCTCGCCAGCATGATGTTCATGATCACGATGCCGCCGACGACGAGAAACACAGCGGTGAGCGCGACGGCGACAGCGAACAAGTTGCCGGTAAGCTGCTTCCACAGCGCCATGATCGAGTCGGAGCCGAGAATCGCAAAATTCTCTTTGTCGCTGTAGTTGAGGTGACGGTGCGCACGCATCAACATCCGCGCTTCATCTTCGGAAGCGGGAATCAATTCCGCATTCGGCGCTTGCACAAAAATGGCGAGCCAGTCGGCTTGCGTGTGCCATTCCTTGTAATACGTGACCAGCGGAATCAGGATGAAGTTATCTTGCGATTCGCCGAATGCACTGCCGATCGCTTCGGCGACACCGACCACTTCGTAAGAATGCGAGCCGGCGCGAATCGTTTTGCCGATCGGATCGACGGTCGGGAAAAACTTTTTCACGACATCGTTTCCGATAAAACAGATCGGCGAGTGATGCAGGCCATCGGCTTCGGTGATATAGCGGCCCGAGTGCAGACCGATGTTGCGGAGTTCGGCGTAGTCGGCGGTGGCGCCCATCACGTTGGAGTTTTCCAGAAGCAGATTGCCGTAGCGGAGGTCTTTGGTGACCCAGCCGGTGGCCGCGACGCGCGTGGCGAGTTTCATGTTGTCGTGGAGAAACTCGAACTCGTCGAGGGTCAGCAGCGGGCGGCGTTGCGCTTTGATCCATTCGTCGCGGCTCGTGAGGATGCCAAAGCGGTCGACTACGTACGTATTGGCGCCGAGATTGGCGACGCGATCGGCGACGTAAAAATTGAGTCCCGAAACGACACTCATGACCGCGACCAGGGTCAGGACGGCAAGAATTACGCCGAGTAAAGTCAAGAAACTGCGGAGCTTATGGGCGCGAAGAGCGTCGAGCGCGAGTTTGAAAGTTTCGGAAAGCGCGACCAGGTTGCTGCGAAATCCGGCCTTGGCCGGGCCGGTACGCGCTTGTGCGCCGGAACGAGCCGACGAGCCCCTGGCATTGTTCTGATTGTCGAATTCGGTTACACCCAAAGCCAGCCTCCGAAGGACAGCGGACACCAATCAATACGGATACAGGAGCCCATTCGTTTCGCGGAAATGCGAGGGATACGAAAATATTAGACGCACGAGATCGGATTTCCTTTGCCCATCTTACGGCGCCCATCGAACCGCGACTGTGTTGGAGCAGGTGAGGGGCCTCCCCTCTCCCCTTTTTTCGCAAGAATATCATTCTACGGGAGTTATGCGGAAAAATAGGGCAAGAATATGATTCTAAAGGAGTAAGGTTTACTGGTAGTGGGTGAATTTGTTGCATGGATTGGAGTTAGCAGAGGTAGAAAGGAGGCGGTTTCATTTCGGGAACGGCTTTTGGCTTCGGAAGCGTCGAGCTGTTGTCCACGAGCTCGCAGCAAGAATGGGAGTTCGGCGGACGCGGAGTATGTGCAACAATCGGCGCTGGGATCGAATCCAATGCTGTTAATGGTGCGGAAAGCTCTCTCCGCTTACCAATTGACTATGCGGGAATCGCGAATCGTCTCCTTTTCGATCTGGCCCTTTTCGATGTGGTTGGCTGTCGCGGGATTGTGCGCGATCCGTGTGAACGCGCAGATCCCGGGCACCTCTTTCGCAAGACCACCCGCCCTCAAGTCCCGCCACAACGACAATCGGCCCCGCGCCGGCCGCGGCGGGTCAAGATAATCCCGACAATTGGCCGGAGCAACGACGGCTGGCGATGCTTGACCAGGTGATCGCGAACCAGAAGAAAAATGATGAGGGCGAGAGCGTTTACGAGCACATCGAGAAAAAAGAAATCCGCAAATCGTCGGTGACAGCGCCTGAAATCAAGGTGACTCGGAATGTTCCGGCGGGGACTGGCGTGGACAAGATCGCGCTGGGGCCGGACGAGAAACCGACCGACATCAACGCATATCGGGCGGAACTGGAAAAGCTGGTGCATTCGCTGATGTGGGCGACCGAAGACGGGCGAGCGCAGCGCGAAGCTTACGAAAAGCAGGAGAAACATCGAAAAGATAAGGGCGAGCTGATCGATGCGACGCGGAACGCCTTCATTTATACATTTGTGGCACGAGAGCCACGCGCGGACCGGATGCTGGTGAAATTCAGAATGGATCCGAATCCAGCGTACAAACCAACGTCGCGGGCCACGGCGATCTTTGCGAAAGTGCATGGGACGGCGTGGATCGACGAGCAGGCGAATCAGCTCGCCAAGGTGGAAGTGGAAGTTGTCGACGACATTTCGATCGGCGGATTTTTGGCCAAGGTATACAAAGGAAGCCACTTCATGCAGGAGCGGTGGGAGCTGGCGCCCGGGCTATGGCTGCCGACTTATTCCCAATACGATTTCGATGGGCGGCGGCTGTTCATGAATTTTTCGATGCATGAGCGGACCTTTTATACGCAGTACAAGCGGATCGGGCCGCCAAAAGAGGCCGTCGAGGAAATCCGTGCCGAGTTGAGCAAACCTGCCCCTTCGACCGGCGACCGATGATTGCCGAGTTTCTATAATTTCAGAGAGATGTAGACCGCTCGGAACGCGCATTTGGTAGTGCTGTGTTCGCGTTCGAATGGAGTCGCCATGATTCGTGCGCTGATTGCTTCTTTTGGATTATTGGCTGCGGGGACGATGGTGTGCCCGGTTAAAGGACAACCGCAGACCCAAGATCAATCGGCGGCGACTTCTGGGGATGCGTCTGCCGCGGCCAAGCCGAAGCCCAAAAAAGTTTGGACGAACGACAACATGGGCGATGTGACCGGGACGATTTCGGTTGTGGGCACCGAGGGACCGAAGCCGACGCCGACCGTCTCCAGAATTTCGAGCCTGCAGCCAGCGGCGCCTTCCGCCGGGAATGCGAAACAAGCTCCGGCTGGCAAGGGTGGGACCGACAGCGTCGATCCGAAGACGCTGGCGCAACTGAAACAGCAGTTGCAGAAGCTGCAGACGAGCATCGACCAAGTCGATAAGCAGATCGAAGATCTGAAGAACGCCAGCCGAGGTGATTCGAAAAACCTGGGGATCTTGAAGTCAGATCCTTCGCAGTACAGCATGGAGCCGGTGCCAGATCAGATCAAGGCGCTCGAAGCGAAGAAATCCGGGCTGCAAGCAGCGATGGATCAGTTGCTGGACGCAGCACGGGCGAGCGGGATTGAGCCGGGGCAGTTGCGGTAGCGCTCCCAGCATAAGAAGCATCGATTCGGTTCGCGGACATCGAATCGCATCGGGCGTTCGCTTATCGAGGGATTTGGCCGACGTAATATCCGAGCCGATTTTCGACGTCGCCCGGCTTGTGAAAGCCTTGCGCCATCAGCGCTTTGATTCCGTTTTGCGCGGCGGGGCGACCGAGCGAAGCGATGCACGCGTCCCACCCTGCGCCCATCTCGACATCGGGAGCCAGGCTGGTGTTGACCAGGCGCTTGATGTTGGCGATGGCCCATTTGTCGAATTTGGAGATTCGAGTCGCGAGCGCTTCCACGTAGGCGTCGAGTTCGGCGTCGGGCAACGCGCGATTGATGTAACCGTAGGCCTCGGCCTGCTCACCGCGGATATCTTCGGAGCTCAGCAGCACCTCGAGCGCGCGGTTTCGACCGATCAGCTGGGGCAGACGGGCCATCGGGCCGCCGCCGGGGACCATGCCCACTCCAGCCTCCCACTGCGAGATGATCGCCTTTTCGCGGCTGGCAAAGCTCATGTCGCAAGAGAGGGTAATCTCGCTGCCGTTGCCGGTCGCGCGGCCGCGGATGAGCGCGATGGACGCTACGGGCAGGCGCGTCAATCGGACGAGAAAGTCGGGCCAAGGCGGCAGGCCAGATTTACCCGCCGGCATGGAAGTCAGATCCTCAAGCTTCCCGGTGAAATCCGAGTGATTGAGAAAGTAGTCGTCCACCGCGCTATCGAAAACGACGACTCGCACTTGCTCGTCGGCCTCGAGAGCGTTGATGACTTCCTGAAATTCGCGGACCATTTCCGGGCCCATGACGTTAATGGGTGGGTTGTCGATCGTGACGCGCCAGTAGGCGGGCGATCGCCGGGTGATGCGAAGTTGTGCTGAGGCCTTCGAAGGTGCGCTTGCGGTGGTCATAGCATTCTCCTGAGTATTTTTTGTGTTGCAGAAGTCGACTTACTTTTTTTGAGATTTTCCCGACAGCTGGATCATTTGGTTTTCGTGGGAGGTTCGTTGATTGTTGCGGCCCCGGCTTGGCTGACGATCTCGTCCTGGGAATCCGCGCCGCCGGAAACACCGATTGCGCCGATGATTGCGCCGTTCTCGATCAGCGGAATGCCGCCGCGAGACGCGATGACATCGTCGAACGCGAGCAGGTAGTTAAGATGCATGAGGTTGACACCGTCTTCGAAAACCTTGGTTGGGCGGCGGAAGGTGGCGCCTGCGCGCGCCTTGTGCTCGGCAATCTGGATAGAGGCGAGCATCGCGCCGTCCATGCGTTGGAAGGCGACGAGATTGCCTCCGGAATCGGCGACGGCTACGTTCATCTTCCAGTTACGTGCTTTTGCCGCGGCTACGGCGGCATCGATGGCTGCCTGGGCGCGCGCGAGCGATATCGGCGGGCCATAGGGAATGTCGAAGGGAATCGTGTCGGGCACGAAGTCCAGAGGATTTGATTCAGCGGGTTGCAGTGCTCGACTTGTGGCTGCGGCGCTTGCTGACTTGTCGTTTGACATCAATGCTCCTTCGGTTGCTACATCCGATTCGTACCCCTTGGATAACGAGAGAAAATGAATGATGCATAATCTTTTGGGATCGTACGTGCCGCGCTGAAAGAAATACTGCATACAATCGTTGATTGCTGCATCTGAGTGGGTGAACGCCCGGAATTTAGACCGGGGGAACGTATCGGGAATGGAGGAGTCGCATGAGCACCGGCAGCGTACGAATCGAAGAGAAGAGTTATGAGATGCCCCCGAAGGAGGGGCTCAGCATCGCGCATTTTCTGACCGTCACTGATATCCAGCGATCGATCAACTATTACGAAAAGGTTTTTGGCGCTCGCGTGCTGAGCCGAGGGGACGCCGGGGGCGCGCCGGGGTATCTGCAGCTGGCGAATATATGGATGATCATCAACGTGGGAGGCGGGCCGACGCCGGACAAGCCGACGGTTTCGCTCAGCGTGCCCGATCCGAATCACATCAATAGCTTCATGAATTTCCGCGTGGCGGATATTCAGGCTTGCTATGAGTCGTGGAAAAGTCGAGGCGCAGAGTTTATTACCGAGCCGATCGTGAAGTACGGCGAGACGCGCTGCTATATCCGCGATCCGGACGGTTACATTATTGAGGTTGGACAGAGCAAGGACGGCGTGAAGTACGGCTGAGGCTCGGACACGGACGTCGCAAGCGGCTCACCCGAGTTGTGTTAGACACGCAGAGGCACCGCGCAGTAGCATCTATTAGCCTGAGCGGTGCGGGCGCGCATGGGTCGTGGGTTTTACTCCATTCCGGTTGTGTTTCGAATCCCGATCGTTTTCTCTATTTTTCTATGCGGGTTGCTTGGACTTGCGGGCATTCGTGCGTCTGAACCGGTTCGCATCGGTGTTGGCGAAGGAACGGCGGTCGATCTCGACGGCACGGTTGTCGATCCGCTGAAGGCGTCGGCGGGCAAGGTTGTCGTGCTGATTTTTGTGCGGGTGGATTGCCCGATTTCGAATCGGTATTCGCCGACGATTCAGAAGATCATTCAAAAGATTGGGCGCGAGAATGCCGGGCGTGTGGCGTTTTGGCTCGTCTATCCGGACCGGTCGGAGTCGGCGGAGCAGATTCGGAAGCATGAGCGGGAGTTTGGGTACGATTTGCCGGCGCTACGGGATGTGCAGCGGAGTTTGGTGGCCGAGAGCCAGGCGCAGACGACTCCAGAGGCGGCGGTTTTCGATGCGAACCGGAAGCTTGTTTATCACGGGCGGATCGACAATTTATTTGAGGATTTTGGGCGTGCGCGGCCGGCGGCGACCACGCACGAGCTGGAAGATGCGATTCACGCGGCGCTGGACGGGAAAGAAGTTGCGAACGCGTCGGTGCCTGGCGTCGGTTGCTACATTTCGGATTTGAAATGAAACGGTGGCCGCAGAGCGCTGCGATTGGCGTCGCGCTGCTGGCAGTGATTTGTGTTGCGAAGGCGGCAAACAACTCGCGCTCGAATCGATCGAACTCTCCTGCTGTAATTACTCCGACCTATACACGCGATATCGCGCCGATTCTTTTTCGGTCGTGCGCCCCATGCCACCGGCCTGGAGAAGCAGCGCCATTCTCGTTGCTGACGTACGCTGATGCGAAATCGCACGCGCGATTGATCGAAGAAGTGACGAAGCGGCGCCTGATGCCGCCGTGGCTGCCTGCGGCGGACGATCCAAAATTTGCAGATGATCTGCGGCTTTCGGATGCCGACATCGCGCGGCTGCGCGATTGGGCCGAGAGCGGTGCGGCGGAAGGAAATGCGACGGATTTGCCGCCCCCGCCAAAGTTTGTGGAAGGCTGGCAACTCGGCAAGCCGGATTTGATCGTGAAGGCGACGAAGGCGTACGCGCTGGCGGCAGGCGGCAGCGACGTTTATTGGAATTTTGTGTTTCGCGCGCCGGTCGATCGTCCCCGCTGGCTGAAGGCGATCGAGATTCGCCCGGGCGACAAGCGGCTGGTGCATCACGCGAATGTGCTGGTCGATCGCGGGCAGACGGCGCGGCTACTGGAGAAAGATCCCGGCGATGGATTTGGCGGGATGGAGTTGACGATCGAGTCGGAGGTTTTCGATCCCGACAGCCATTTTCTTTTCTGGAAGCCGGGGTCGGCGCCATACGTCGAGCCGGATGGGATGGCGATTTCGCTCGATGCGAATTCCGACCTCGTGTTGAACATGCATTTGCAGCCTTCGGGTAAGGCCGGAGACGCTGCAACCGACGCTGGGACTTTATTTCACGGACAAGCCGGCGACGCTGCATCCGATTTTGCTCCAAATGGAGAACGACGAAGCGCTGGATATTCCGCCGGGCGCGAAAGATTTTGTGGTGAGCGACGAGTTTACGCTGCCTGTCAGCGTGTCGTTGCTGGCGATTTATCCGCACGCGCATTATCTGGGGCGCGATTTGGAGGCGACGGCGACGCTGCCGGACGGGAAGACAAAGACGCTGATTCACATTGCGAATTGGGATTTGAATTGGCAGGCGGTGTATCGCTACACCGATCCGATGACGCTGCCAGCGGGAACGAAGATCACGATGCGGTATGCGTATGACAATTCGGCGGGGAACGTCCGGAATCCGAATCATCCGCCGGCGCGCGTGGTGGCGGGAAATCGGGCGAGCGATGAGATGGCGCATTTGTGGCTGCAAGTTTTGCCTAGCGAGAACGGCGGCGCGGGTGGGGCCGGCGGCGGCGCTGCTGGCGATCCGCGGGCGCTCATTCAAGAGGCAATGGCGCGGCATCATCTCGAGAAAAATCCCGAGGATTTCGAGGCGCACTACAATCTGGCGGCGCTGCTCCAGGCGCGTAGCGACGTGGCGGGATCTTACGCGCAGTTTTCAGAGGCGGTTCGACTTCGGCCGAATGATGCCGCAGCGAACAATGGCTTAGGCGCGGCGTTGCTGGCGGGCAGGGAGCCGGGCCGCAGCGATTCCCTTTTTGCAGGCGGCGCTGAAGACCCGGCCGGATTATTTTGACGCGCATTACAATTTGGGGAATGCGCTCGCTTCGGGCGGAGATTTTGCGGGAGCGCTGGCGGAATTTCGTGCGGCGGTGCGGTTGCGTCCCGAGGATGCGGATGCCGAAGCCAATTTGGGCAGCGCGCTGGCTGAAACGGGAAATTTGAAAGAGGCGCGAGAGCATTTTGAGCGGGCGCTGAAGTTGAATCCGAATCACGAGTTGGCGCGGGAGAATTTGCGGGCGTTGGAGCAGGGCGGCGGTTCGAATAGTCCTTCTAATCCTCAATAGCCGGATACGTTGAGCGGCGGTAACGATTTTCAGTTTCATTTTCGACGGACAATCATCACTGAGTCATCAGAGGTAAAAACGCCGGCAAGATGCCGGCGCTACCACGCAGCGTCCCGAGAGCGGACGTCGTGTCGCGGAAAATCACACTTCACTTATAAATTTCAGATTGGGTTTAGATGGATTACCGCGATTTATTCGCGGAAATTTCCGGCGGCATTCTCCCGCTTAGATGAGGTAACCGTTACATTTCGGAGAGCCGCGCGAATCCTGAAGCTTTGTGAATGGGCAGGCCGTACCTCGAAATAGCAGCGCAAACACCGCGAAACCAGCGTCAAAGTCCGGCGTGACGTTGCGGCGCCAGTCGGCGGGTCAGTGCGTTTAGCGGCCGTTAGACGGGTGGGCACACTGAGGAAAACCTTGGCGCGCGAATTGCAAAAAGAGTTAGCGATTTTTTTACAAACGCCGCGCCTATCCGTTGCAACGGCGGGGCGTCTCTTGGATTAAAGGCAATTCTCTCCGTTCGAAGAAGTTGGGCTCGGAATCCTGGACCAAAGGTGCGAGGAGAGATCGCGCCGTTCCGGTCGGGATCACCAAACGAGTGGTTTTGATGAGTTGGGGTTAAACGGATCGAATCGCTTCCTGGTTTGGCCGCCGGAGCGAAATCGATGCTGCAGGAGACGTGTGCCCGGAGGGCGCGCGGCTTCGGTGTCTAACACCGCCTCATTCTACGGCTCCGATTTGAAACTCAACCGTTAGCGGCGAGCGCGGGCCAAAAAGACGCTTGCCGGGGAGATCCCGCCATGTGGCCCGAAACGAAACGACGATTTGGATTTGTGTTTGGATTTGCGGTTTGTGGAAGCGCGGTGGTTTTGTCGTGTGTAGTGCTGTTGTCGTGTGCATCGGGCGCGTTCGCTCAGGGAAGCGATGCGCCACGGATGACCGGAGCGAATGTGCGCCCGCGCATGTGGGCGACATCCGATCCACTCAAAGACGGCAACTGGCAGCCGGAGACCATGGCTCCGCCGGAGGCTTCCGGCGCGAAGGTTGCGCCAATCGGCGACACGGTGTCGGTACACAATTTGCAATTGCCGGCAAGGCGCGATCAAGGAGTTTCGCCGGTCGGAAAAATGTGTCGGCTCGGGAGATTATCCGTGCGCGGTGCAGCATCTGCAAAAAGCACTGAAGGCCGATCCGCAATTCGTGGAAGCGCACAACAACCTCGGGGCGAGCTACTTGCAGCTCTCGCGCTATCAGGATGCGATCGGGGAGTTTGAGGCTGCGATCGCGCTGGATGAAAAAATGGTGGCGCCGCACCGGAATATGAGCCTGGCCTTATTTTCGTTGAGACGGTACGCCGAGGCCGAAGCGGCCGCGCGCCAGGCGTTGACGCTCAGCCCGCAGCAGAAAGCGGCGCAATATAGCTTGGGTCGGGCCTTGGCAGCGCAAGGCAGCACTTCGCCCGAAGCGGAACAATTGCTACGCACATCATTGAACGAGTTTCCGGATGCGCGGCTGTCGCTGGCGCAGGTGTTGATGAACCGGTGCGCGAACCTGGACGCGGCGGCGGAACTGCGAACGTACCTCGATTCGAACGCCGTCGAGCCGGGGACGCGGCGAAGAGTGCAAGTCTGGATCGATCTAAGCTCGAAAGGGCAGGTTGTGAGCAGCTGCGCGGCAGCGAAACCTGCGGCTTAAGAACGCGAGCGGGCGACGAACACAGCTGCGCGATCGGCGTGCGCGAAGCCGCTACCTTAATGTAACTCTATTATTTACAGTTATTTACGCACTCTCTGTTGATTTCGGTGGAAAAGCACTGGCCGACTGGACAGGGTATCCCCGGACGGCTAGAATGACTCATCCAAACTGAAAACTAAGAGGGAAGCGCCATGAAGCGTCTGATCGAGATTCCGAACGAGTGGGCGAAGAGCCTGCGAGGACATAAAGAAACGGGCATGGGGTATCACGTCGTGTCCGTGACGCTGAAGAGCGGGAAGCATTTCGATCAAGTCCTGACCAGCGAAGGCTGCGTGATTCAGGTGCGCGGGCATCGCGAGGTGCCGTTCACGCCGGAAGAAGTGGCGAGCGTGGATGTGAATCACAAGCGTTGGAATTTCCGCGAAGCGACGCGCTAGACGCCGCGGTTCTCCCGATTACAATTAAATTTTAAGCGGATCGGTGGCCGCGTGGCCACCTTGAGATGTACCTGCGTCCGTCCGTGTACGTTAACGGCATTCGGTCGCCGGTTTTCCTCACGCTCGGTATTCGGCCATTCACAATCCGCTGACGATTCGTTCATCGACACAAGAGCACCCTACCTCGGGCCGGATAAATCCGGCCGACCAAGGAAAAGAGGAGGAGCTATGTCGAAGCAAGCGGCAGAGCATCATCACAAAGCAGCGGAACATCACGAACACGCGGCGCGTCATCATCGCGAGGCGGCGGCTCACCACGAAGAGGGCAATCATGAGACGGCGGCGCACCACGCGCACACCGCTCAGGGGCACTCGCACCACGCTACGCATCACGCAACGGAAGCGGCCAAACACCACGTCGAGCATCACGGAGCAAAGGCGAAGGCGGCTGGCGCTTAATTTTTTCGGATGGCCGAATCCGTGTGTCGGCGCGAGGATTTCGCGTTGCGTCGACCGCGGATGTGAGTGTGGAGATAGCCGGAACGCCCTTTGCCGACGGAGAGATTCAGGGCAGCGATCGATCCGGCTTTCTTCTCTTGCAGCTTCTTCTTTCTCGTGCTCGCGCGCCTCTTTGAGACCGCATTCGACGCCGCTGATTTACCTTCGCAACGAACGGGCGACGCGCTCTCTTAATTCAGCTGCGTTACCGGTGGAAATGATACCGGCGTGGTGAAGGTGCGTTCCGGCGGGCGC
This sequence comes from uncultured Acidobacteriota bacterium, assembly GCA_963785605.1. Lineage (GTDB taxonomy): Bacteria > Acidobacteriota > Terriglobia > Acidiferrales > UBA7541 > Acidiferrum. The sequence goes on from CAWAWE010000009.1 coordinate 149,006, forward strand.
GCGTCGGTCAACAGAGCTTGGTGCAAGATCGAAATCGCGCGGCCCGCGGTCGTCGGGATGATCACTGTCGCCTTCAGCATTCCAGTGCGTACCCAGCTTTGGCCGGTCTTGGTCACTCCATCGCAACCTATGTACGGCAGCCGCAGCCAGCGATCGCGGTCCGTGGTGTTGTCGAGCCCCGAGAACGCCTTTCGTGCGCCCATCGCCATCGCATCGTTCTGACCCGCAACAGCGCCGATCGAAATTTTTTGCGAGGTGTTGAGCCGCAGCCACGACTCCACGCTGCGTTGCGCGCTCTCTTCTGTCCATTGGCCGCGCAAAGTTGTGACCGGAATGTGAGGAGGCAACGCGGCTTGCAGGCCCATCGTTCGATCTTTCGCCGTGTTGTTTTCAGATGGCCCTTGAATGTGCAGCACGCCGCCGCCGTTGTGCACGAGCGCGCCCAGTTGCTGGCCTTGGATGCGGCCCACTTCTTTTTGATCGGAACCAATCGTAAAAATCGCCAGACGCGGCGCATTCCGCCGCAGCTCGGGGATGTACTCCGCTTCGCGATTGAGTAGCACCCACGGGATTCCCGCCTGCACCGCGGCGCGCGCCACCTGAGGGAGGCAAGGTCCTCCGACCGGTTCGCAGACGATGGCGTCGGGGCGTGCCGCTGGGTCGGCCTGAATGATTTTCAGGAGCTGCGTTCCCTGCGTGATGGCGTCGTTGTCGGCAAAAATAATTTGCGCGTCGATGCCGAGGCTTGCCGCCGCTTCCTGCGCGGACGCGGCTTGTTCGAGCTGGTAATCGTTTTCCCGAGTCATCAGGGAAACGAGCAAACGGATCTTCTTCATCGCGCACAACCCTCGAGCCGGAGATGTGGCCTGTTTCGGAAGACGATATCCCGTGTCGGGCGTTATGCGAGATAAAACGTTTTAAAGCTGTGCTATATCGCGAAACGTGTTCCATGCAACGTTACCGAGATGCAACATGGAGGGGCTTACCCAAACATAGTGCATCGCGGCACAGGCGCCCCCTGCTCCTTGGCATAAGGGCCTGAAAGATGCGGACTCTGGAAACATTTTGTTTAGTAGAGCGTCTACCCTTAGTGTAGTAGGTTGTCTACCCATGAGCCCTAAACCAAAATCGACCGATCGACTCGAAATCATGCAGGGAACGCTCGACCTGATCATCCTTCGCACGCTGCGCTGGGGACCGATGCACGGGCACGGCATCGCCAAGTTCATCGAGCGCACGTCCGGCGAAACGTTTCGCATCGACCACGGCTCGCTCTACCCTGCTCTCCAGCGGCTATTGCAGGAAGGATGGGTCGCCGCCGAATGGGGGACCTCATCCAATAATCGCCGCGCACGCTTTTATAAATTGACGACGACAGGGCCGAAAACAACTCTCGACCGAACATAGCAAATGGGAGCGCTTCAACGAAGCCATCACCCGCATTCTGAATCCCGCGCCAACAGAAGACGCCTGAGGTATCGCGTACGAACGGAGCCATCGTGACCATCAACAAAAATATCTCGAAGCTCGGCGCGGCCTTTCGCAAAGACAAAATCGCGCGCGAGCTTGACGATGAAATCAAAACGCACATCGAGATGGAAACCGACGAAAACGTGGAGGGCGGAATGAAACGCGACGAAGCCCGGGAGGCAGCGCATCGCACGTTCGGAAACGTCGCGCTGGCACAGGAAGACAGCCGCGGCGCGTGGATTTACCGGTGGGCGCACGATTTCGTCGCCGATTTGAAATTCGGCGTGCGCATGCTGCTCAAGAACAAAGGATTCAGCGCGGTCGCCGTGATTTCGCTCGCGTTGGGATTTGGCCTCAACACAACCATCTTCACTGTCGTGAACGCAATTCTTCTGCATCCCCTTCCGGTGCGCGATATAGCGAGCCTCGTCCAGCTCGATATCGTAGACAGCAAGACAAAAGTGACAGCGGCAAATTTTCAAAAGCTGGGCATGTCATATCCGAACTATGAAGACTACAGGCGCCAGAGTGAGGTGTTCACCGATCTTGCCGCGTGGACGAACACTCCGATCACCTGGAGCGGCGGCGCCGAGCCAAGACAATTGCAGGGATACCTGACATCGGCAAATTATTTCGACGTACTCGGATTGACGCCGGCCGCCGGCCGTTTTTTTCTTCCGGCCGAAGACACGCATCCAAACAGCGACACGGTCGTCGTCATCAGCTACGCGCTCTGGGCAAATAAATTTGGAGCGGATCCGAACGCCGTCGGCAAATCGATAATCCTGGATGCCGTGCCATTCACGATCATTGGCGTCGCGCCGCGCGGATTCAAAGGGACAGTGTCTCTCGCAGCCGCCGAGCAAGCGTGGGTTCCCATCAGCATGTACCAGCAGATGTTTGCGGGGTTTCCCCTCGACGCGACACGCGATCGCCGTTTTCTGGCGATGACGTCGTTTGGCAGGCTGAAGCCCGCCTTGCAGATGGCGCAAGCTGAATCGTCGCTGAAAACCATCGCGTCGCGGTTGGAAACGGAATACCCGAAAGAAAATTCCGGCCGAAGCGTCGCTTTGTCATCGTTGGGCGAAGCTGCCGTCGGCATCAATAACCACGATCAATTCACGCTCGCCGGCGTGATGATGATGGGCGCGGTCGGTCTGGTGTTGCTCATCGCTTGCGCCAATCTCGCCAATTTATTATTGGCGCAGGCCGCGACGCGTGACAAAGAGATGACCGTGCGAGCCGCGCTCGGCGCAGGTCGCGGACGAATTCTTCGCCAGCTCTTGACCGAAAGCACGCTGCTTTCGTTAACGGGCGCAGCCGTCGGCTTGCTGATCGCGTATTGGGGCCGCAATATTCTGTGGTCTTATCGGCCGGCGTTCATCGAGGCGAACGACGTCGATCTCGCGCTCGATTCGCATGTGCTGCTCTTCACGCTCGGCATCGCCCTCGTCACCGGCGCGCTCTTTGGCGCCGCGCCTGCGTGGAAAGCTTCCAAGCCCGATCTCGCCGACACGTTGAAAGCCGGCGGCCGAGGCAACTCCGTCGGCTGGCGCAACAATCCAGTTCGCAGCTTGTTGATCGTCGTCGAGACCGCGCTCGCTCTGGTCGCTCTCGTCGGCGCCGGGCTTTTCGTTCGCAGCCAGATCAACGCACAAAAAATCAATCCCGGCTTCGAAGCCGACAAACTTTTCGTGATGGCCTTCAACGTCGGAGCGCTGCATTACCAGGAAGGACCCGCGCAGCAGTTTTATCGCGCCGCCGCGGAGCGCGCCGCATCCGTTCCCGGCGTCGCCGGCGCAACCATCGCCTCCAACTTTCCCGTCGGCGGCGGCTTCTCTCGCACCGTTTTCCCCGAGGGCCAGGACGAAGCCTCCGGTTTCCGCGGCACGCTCACGACGACCAACAGCGTGACGCCGACATTCTTCGACACGCTGCGCATTCCCATACAATCCGGCCGCGTCTTCAACGACAACGATCGCAAGGAAACGCGCGCCGTCGCCGTGATCAACGAAGCCATGGCCAAGCACTTCTGGCCAAACGAATCCGCCCTCGGCAAACGTTTCCACTTTTTCGGCGACACGATGATGCGCGAAGTCGTGGGCGTCGTCAGCAACGTCGTGGTGATTCAAGTCGGCGAAGATCCGCAGCCCATGGCGTATCTGCCGATGACCCAGGAATATTCGCCGTTCGTGACGCTGCAAGTTCGCACCACCGGCGATCCCGATGCGTCGATCTCCGCCGTGCGCAGCGTCGTGCAACAGCTCGACACCAACCTCGCCATCACCAACGTGCAGACGATTCGCGAAATCATGAGCGATGCGCTCTGGGCGCCCCGCATGGGCGCCGCATTGCTCACGCTTTTCGGCGCACTCGCGCTCATTCTCGCCGCCGTCGGCGTCTACGGAGTGCTCTCGTATTCGGTGAACCAGCAGCGCCACGAAATCGGCATTCGCCGCGCCCTCGGCGCTCAGGAAGGCGATGTGATGCGCCTCGTTGCCGGACAAGGCATGCGCCTCGCAGTCGTGGGTCTCGTCGTCGGGTTAGCGCTCGCCGCCGTATTCGCGCGCTTGCTCGTCAGTTTGCTCTTCGGAGTCAGCGCCATCGATCCGTGGACCTTCATCGGCGTCACATTCATCCTGCTCGCCGTCGCGCTGCTCGCCTGCTACATCCCCGCCCGCCGCGCCCTCACCGTCGATCCCCTCATCGCCCTACGCTACGACTAGCCAAACGATTTTGTAGGGGCGTCCCTTCAGGGCGCCCAGGCACAATCTCAGCACGACAATCACACGCGTTTCGCCGCCGCATCGCCGTCGCCATCAACTCGCCTTCACTCCGCAATGTGCAACTTCCCATCCCGCCCCTGCGTCTCCCACTCCACCCGCAGCACCCAGTCGTAATGCATATTCTCCGCCTTCAGATACGCCTCCAACACCTCTCGCGAAGCCGCACTGAACTCGACCACCATCTTCCCTTCCAACATATTCACCAAAACGCGCCCAGCCCGCGGCGCCTCGCTACTCTGTAGCCTCTTCGCCAAACTCTCCGCGCCCTGCCTCGTCAGACACGACAACGTATGCTGCGTTAAATAACGCGCCATCTTCACTCCTCAAATTAATCTCTGCCGTTTCGATTATTTCACAAGCGCCGGCGCCGTTCTCGCGCTGGCACCTCCAACAATCATCGGTGTCTAACGAGTAGTTGATATTCCCGCACGGACCAAGCTCGCCGGGCCACGAAGGACAACGCGACCGTGGTAACTTGCATCTCGATTAACCAGGTCGTACTGTCCCGCATGTGATCGTTTAGGGGTGAAACGATGACTCGAATTCTAGCTGCTCTCTCCGTGTGTCTCTTCCTCTGCAACATCAGCTATTCACAAGATCAAGCAAAGCGATCGGCGCCAACCGCGCCACCACCAGCCGCTAACGCCGCCGCTGCGAGCGAAGCGCGCGCCGACGCGACCGAATCCTCGTCGGCCGGCAAGCTCCCCGTCCGCCGCGTCGTGCTCTACAAAAACGGTGTCGGCTATTTCGAACATCTCGGCCGCGTGCGCGGGAGTCAGGACGTCCACATCGACTTCACATCCGCGCAACTCAACGATGTGTTGAAGTCTCTCACCGTGCTCGATCTGAACGGCGGCCGCATCACCGGCGTCGATTACAACTCCGAGGCGCCGCTGGCTCGCCGCCTGGGAACATTGCGATTAGCGCTGAGTGAACGCCCAACCGTTTCAGAATTTCTCGGCGCGCTGCGTGGCGCGCGTATCGAAGTGCGCGCAGCGACCGGCCCCGCCATCACCGGAAAGCTCCTCAGCGTCGAACGGAAAACGCGCAACTCCGCAAATTGGACATCCGAGACCGAAGAAATCTCGCTGATCACCGACTCCGGCGAAGTCCGCACCGTCGATCTGAATCCCGCGACGTCGGTTCGCATCGTCGATCACGACCTCCAACTCGAAGTCGGCAAATATCTCGCCCTGATCGCCTCTGCCCGCGAACAAGATGTTCGCCGCATGACCGTCTCGACCGCCGGCACTGGCGAACGAAACCTCTACGTCAGTTACATCAGCGAAGTCCCGGTCTGGAAGACAACCTACCGCGTCGTCCTTCCCTCGAAACCCGACAAAAAGCCTTTGCTGCAAGGCTGGGCAATCGTTGACAACACCGTTGGCGAAGATTGGAACGACGTCGAGTTGTCGCTCGTCGCCGGCGCGCCGCACTCGTTTATCCAACAACTCTCCGAGCCCTACTACGGACGGCGTCCCGTCGTTCCGCTCCCGGAAAGCGTCGAACTTTCTCCGCAGACGCACGGCGCCGCGCTCACCGGCGGTAACGGCACTCTTTCTGGCGCCATCACCGACCCGAGCGGCGCATCTATTTCGGGCGCCATCGTGCGCTTGCTCGACGAAAACAATATACCCGTGGCTCAAACCGTGAGTGACAGCAGCGGGCGATATATTTTTTCCGGCTTGGCCGCGCAATCGAACTATCGCGTCGAAACCGAAAGCCCCGGCTTCCAAAAATCCGTGACGACCAATGTAAACATTGGCCCGGGTGAAAATTCGCTCAACGCGTCATTGAACGTGGGATCGGTATCACAGACCGTCACCGTTTCGGCGGCCGCGTCAACGCTAGAGACCGACAGCGCATCGTTCGGTTCGGCTGGAAAGATGGGCGTCGCTCGACGTTCGCACCTTGGAGCCGGTTCGGCCGGAGGTGGCACAATCGGCGGCGCACTCGGCGACACGATGCCCGTCAACGGCCGCGGGCTCTATTCGCTCGCCCCCCTTTCTCGCGGTGTCATCAGCGACTCGCTCTCCGCCATGACCGCCGCCGCGAATGGGCAAGGCCTCGGCGATCTCTTCGAATACAAACTCAAAGACAAAGTCACCCTGAAGAAAAATCAGTCCGCTCTCGTCCCCATCGCTCAAACCGAAATCGAAGCCGAAAAAGTTTCCCTCTGGACCGGAATGAACGGCTCGGGACGCCCCTTGCGCGGCCTGTGGCTGAAAAATACCAGCTCGCTGACCCTCGACGGCGGCAGCTTCAGCGTCCTCGAAAACGAAGTCTTCGCCGGTGAAGGCCTCACCGAACCGATCAAGCCCGGCGAACGCCGCATCGTCTCGTACGCCACCGACCTCGGCTTACTCGTTGAGGTCACCGGCAACAGCGAGGCGCAGCGCTATCAACGCGTGAAAATCTCCAAGGGCGTCATGACGCAAACCAGCGAGCTGCGCGAGCGCAACGTCTACACCGTCAAGAATCAGGACGACACCCCGCGAACTCTCATCGTCGAACATCCCGCGCGCGCCGACTGGAAACTTCTCGCCGGCACGCGTGAACCCGAAGAACGCGCGCCCGGCACCTACCGCTTCCGCATGGAAATCCCCGCAAAGGCCACGGCTTCGCTGCCGGTCGAAGAAAGCCGCACGCTCGATACCATCTACCAGCTTTCGAATTTGGACGACAACCAGGTCACCTTGTTCCTGCGCCAGCGCACGATCACTCCTGATGTCGCGCAATCGTTGCAGAAAATCACCGCGCAAAAGGCCGCCGTCGCGAAACTGGAAGAAGAAATGGAAAATCGGCAAAACGACATCGACCGCATCGTAGACGATCAGGGTCGGCTCCGCGAAAACATGAAGGCGTTGCGAGGCAGCGCCGAAGAAAAATCCTTGCTCCAGCGCTACACCAAGCAACTCGACGAACAGGAAACGCAGATCGAAGGCCTGCGTAAGAAAATCGAAGACACAGAAGCGCGACGCGATAAAGCCAGCGAGGAATTACAGAATCTGATCAACAGCTTGCAGATCGAAGCGACGCTATAACAGCTTAGGCGTTAAGCGGAATCAGGAAGACCTGCGCTACCTATTTCACTGCGCGTTCGGCCGGCGGCTCGTCGCCGCGCCGCGACGTGAACACGATCCAGATACCACCCAGCAGAAAAATGCCGCCAAAAATTCCGGGCACGAGCGCCATTTTGCTCTCGACCGTAGGCGTCGTGTCGCGCGCAGGCGATGCCACTTCCTTTCGCGGCGACAGACTGATCACAGCCTGCACCAGCACGAGAACGAGCCCCAACGCAAACAATGCGATGCCGTGGATTTTTCCGAATTGCATTGTGCACCCCCGAAAGCAAACGTCGCCACGCGGCACACGAAAATCTAGCCGGTGATCACTCCGTTTAAGTGGATGCTCGAGGGGGCAGTGTGGTTTGCAGCCGGCAGCGCGGTTTGCAGCCGGGCGAAGCGACTGAGTAATCCATTTCGCCCGGCTACAGAACCGATTTGATGAGAACGGCGATGATGCCGATCGATCTACAACTTCACAGCAGGTTCTTGCGCTTATACAGCGCGAAGCCCGCCGCCGTGACCTTCGCCAGTTCCCGAAATAACTTCGGATCTGGCCCCGTGAAGTTAAAGCACGACTTGCCTTGCATTTTCTTTTTCAGATCCACCGACAATTTTTTCGTAAGCGACTCGTCCCAATACAGCGGCATCAGGTGAAAGCTGACCGACGCTCTCCCCGAAATCGCCGCTCCGAAAAATAGTGGCTTCCCTTTGTAGCTTCCGGATTTAGTTTCCAGATAGAACCGCGTTCGTGTGTCCGCGTTTACGTTCAGCGATTTCGTGTACGGCGCAAAGATTCGCTTCAATCCGAAAAATGCTGCGGCGAAGCTATCTGCGCGATCCACGATCTCCGTCGCTTCCATGCGCGAGGACCGTTTCTCTTTCAAGTCATCTCTCCTTCGGATGCGCCTAGTTGCATCCTTTCTTCAGGCAACACAAACCAACACACAAAAACAGTTGCCACGGAGTATATCGGCTGCGTCTTGCGCAAGGTAGAGCCTGACCGCGTCAGTACGTGGACACAAAGTTACCGAGCGATTTTTTCGTTTGGTAGCGCCGGCATCTTGCCGGCGTTTTCCCTTCCGCCCCCGTGCAGCTTCAACCTTGCGCCGGCCATGCATCTGGAGGCGCTTTCAACCGCCCATTTTCGAACACAATGCCCGCTTTCGCGACACCCCGTCCCAAAAGCGGTCGTTTTCTCCCCAGCCTCAACCGCTCCACATTCTCAACAACCTCTCTATTTACAGTTATTTAGACCACCACCCAGCATGGCGCTCCGCCTGCCATCTCCTATACCGTCATGAGCACCGCACCGGTCACCTTCTCATCTAAATTCACCGTGCTGCACACGGGCGTCAGGACAACGCGCCCCCAATCCACGCTGATCTCGCGCGCCCGCCGCGGCGATCGCGAAGCCTTTTCCGAAATGGTCACGCCCTACGTCCCTACGCTCCTTCAACGCGCACGCCGCGTCACCGGCAATGTCGCCGACGCCGAAGATGTCCGCCAGGAGACGCTCCTCAAAGCCTGGTCGCGCCTCGATCAATTTTCCGGAAATTGCGAAGACAATACCGACGACTTCCGCGCATGGCTCGCGCGCATCGCTGGAAATACTTCCATCGACACGTTGCGCCAGCGCCGCGACGGCAAACACATCTCACTCGAGGAACCGCGCGGCAGCTCCGAAGAATCGCTCGCCACTTTGCTCGCCACGCCAACTGCCGATCCCGAAGAGCAGTGCGCGCGCCGCGAAATGGGCCGCAAATTAGCCGACGCGATCCTCCAGCTTCCCGCCGATTTGCGCCAAGCCTGCCTGCTCCGCGACGTCATGCACTACTCCACGCAAGAAGTCGCCGATCGCCTCTCGATTTCCGTCGTCGCCGTCCGCCTCCGCCTGTTCCGCGCGCGCCGCCGCCTTCGCGAAAAAATGGAGCAATCTCTTCAGCCATCATCTCTTCAGAAATCGCGCGCAACGAAAGCGACAAGACGCGAATCGCCGCGGCCTGCGCATTCAACCCCATCAAGCCGCGACCGCAGCTCCCTGCTCGGCCTAAACCCCGCCGTAAGCTTCGCCTCCGGCGACTAACTTCTCCGCTCTGTGAACTCTGCGAACTATGTGGTGAACAGCTTGCTCCGTTCGGCGGCAGCGCACCTGTCCCAAAGGCCCGGTTGACACCCACCATCGCCAATGCTAAATAACTCTCACTGCCCTCTGGTGGTAAGTCTCTTACCACGCTACGGCGCATCACGCGAGTGAGGCAGCAAGCCTGCCTGGCAGGGCAGGCTGCAAGCCGTCGAGGGCTTCTAAGTACCACCCCACCACCCCGGGAGGCAAAGATTCCATCTTTGCCTCCTTTTTATTTTGGTAGCGCCGGCATCCTGCCGGCGTTTTTACGCTCCACCGCCAATCGCCCCCAATTCAAGCTCGACCGTTCCTAAGCTAGAATATCCAGGAATCGCCTAACAATGACCTCCGCCCACCCGACTCCATCTCCCAACGCCCCGCTCCTCGCCCTAAACCACGTCACCGTCATGCGCGGAGACCGCCCCGCCCTCAACGACGTCACACTAAAAATCGGCGCCGGCGAACACGTCTGCATCCTCGGCCCCAACGGCTGCGGCAAATCCACCCTCATCAAAACCATCACCCGCGACTGCTACCCGCTCGCCACCGAAGGCTCCTCCATCTCCATCCTCGGCAAAGAGCGCTGGAACATCTTCGAGCTTCGTTCCCTGCTCGGCATCGTCTCGCCAGACCTCCTCGCCGCCTGCACCACCGACTCGACCGGCCGCGACGTCGTCCTCTCCGGCTTCTTCAGCAGCACGCGCATCTTCCCGCATCACGAGCCCAACCCCGACCTCCTCGCCCGCAGCAACGCCGCCCTCGACCGCCTCGGCATCTCGCACCTCGCCGATCGCAGCGTCGCCCATATGTCCTCCGGCGAAGCCAAGCGCACCCTCATCGCCCGCGCCCTCGTCCACGATCCGCAAACTCTCCTCTTCGACGAACCCAGCAACGCCCTCGACATCGCCGCCCAAATGCAGCTCCGCGACACCATGCGCAACCTCGCCCAATCTAATTTAGGAATCTTGCTGGTAACCCACCACGTCGCCGAAATCATCCCCGAAATCAACCGCGTCGTCCTCTTACGCGACGGAAAAATCGTAGCCGACGGCCCCAAAGAAAAAATGCTCACCGCCGCCAACCTCTCCGCCCTCTTCAACGTGAAAGTCCAAATCGGCCACCACGACGACTACTACCACCTGTATTGATATTGGAAAAAGGCAGGCTAAAAACGTGTAGGGGCGCAGCACGCTGCGCCCCATCTCGGCAATCTCGTTGCGTCTTGAGAGACGCAAATTCTATCCACCAATTCTACTTATCGACAATCTTCTCCGGCACAGGAACTCCCACCTTGTCCTTCTCCCCGCGATTCGACGCCGTCCGCGCCTCAGGATGCCGCGGCGTCCAATCTTCCGGCGGAAACGCCACGCGCCAGAATGTCGGATGCGGCGACGTAAACTCCAGCCCGATCTCAGCTTTCCCCGCGCGCACCGGTCCGAGAAACACGACATGACACTCGTGCTCTTCCTGCGTCTTCTTGTGCTGGAGCATGACCTTCCCGCCGCTAATCAGCTTCGCGCCCAGTAACACCAGCGCCCCATGCGCATTGATCGCCAGCGTCTCCGTCTCTTCTTCGATCTTGTGTCCCTGCGCGTCGTTGCCGCGAATCCGTACCGCCACCTGCATCAACACCCGCTGGCTGCGGCGTCGCGCCCCCGTATTCGGCGTCGTATTCGTGGTTTGAGCCATCCGAACCTCTCTGGCTCCAACTATACCCCGCGATGTCCCCATGTCGAGCCTCGCCCTCCAACGCGTATCCCAACATGCAAATGGGTCGAATTTGCCGCCTCTTAATACCTACCCGGAATCTTGTAACCGCCCTGCCGCTGAAGCAGGTCCGCTTCGAGCACGTGATAGTATCTAGTCAATTGAAGGAGGCAATATCAAGATGGTGTTCATTCCACCGAATCCACCCATCGACCTCGCCACGCGAGTAGACGAGCTCGAAGAACAGATCTCCATCCTTCATCGTGAGAAGCGCGACTTGCAGGAGCAAGTGAAGCAGATCCGCCAGCGGCGCGAGTACACCTGCACCCTGCCCGGCGATATGTTTTGGACTGAGATTTAGCTGTAGCGGAAACCCAATGGGAGGGCACGGCTTCAGCCGTGCCGTAAGCCCGCGCCATAGAGCGGCTTTAGCCGCTGCGGGAATTTGCGAGCGAGCACTCGCGCCGAATCGTCAGCGCTGATCGATCGGCACGTAGTGCCGCGTATCTTCGCCAAGATAAATCTGCCGCGGCCGCGCAATCTTCTGCTCCGGATCGAGCAGCATCTCTTCCCACTGCGCAATCCACCCCGACGTCCGCGGAATCGCGAACAGTACCGGGAACATCGTGGTCGGGAATCCCATCGACTGGTAAATCAGCCCCGTATAAAAATCCACGTTCGGATAAAGCTTCCGCTTCACGAAGTAATCGTCTTCCAGCGCAATCCGTTCGCACTCCAGCGCAATCTCCAGCAGCGGATTCTTCCCCATCAAATCGAAAACTTCGTACGCCACCTTCTTGATGATCCGCGCGCGCGGATCGTAATTCTTGTAAACGCGATGGCCAAAGCCCATCAGCTTCGTCTCGCCGGCCTTCACGCGCTTGATGAAGTCGGGCACCTTCTGCACCGACCCAATTTCCATCAGCATGCGCACGACTTCTTCGTTCGCTCCGCCGTGCAGCGGCCCGTACAGCGCCGCAATCGCCGCCGCCGTCGCCGAATACGGATCGACGTGCGAGCTGCCAACCCCGCGAATCGTGTTCGCCGAACAATTCTGCTCATGATCCGCATGCAAAATGAACAACACATCCAGCGCGTGCTCCAGCGTCGGATTCGCGCGATACCGCGTCTCCGTAGTCCGAAACAGCATGTTCAGGAAATTTCCCGGATAGCTCAGCTCATTGTCCGGATAAACAAACGGCATCCCCAGCGAATGGCGATACGAAAACGCCGCGATCGTCGGCATCTTCCCGATCAGCCGGTACGTCTGCTTCTGTCGCGATTCCTTGCTGAAAATATCTTTCGAGTCGTGATAGTAAGTCGAGAGCGCCGCAATCGTCGAAATCAACATGCCCATCGGATGCGCATCGTAATGAAAGCCATCCAAAAATTTCTTGATGCTTTCGTGAATAAACGTGTGATGCGTGATGTGGTAGGTCCAATCCTTCAGTTGCTCCGCGTTCGGCAGCTCGCCGTGCAAAAGCAGGTAGGCCGTCTCGAGGTAAGTGCTCTTTTCCGCCAAATCTTCGATCGGATATCCGCGATACCGCAAAATTCCCGCGTCGCCATCGATATAAGTAATGCGGCTGATGCACGACGCCGTGTTGTTGAACGCCGGGTCGTAGCTCATCATCCCGAAATCGCTGTCGTTCACCTTGATCTTGCGCAGATCGGCCGCGCGAATCGTATCGTGCGTGATCGGCAGCTCGTAACTCTTGCCCGTCCGATTGTCGGTAACTGTGAGCGTTTCCTGCGACTTGGCCGACGCTTCCGTCTTGCGCGCGTCCGTTGCCGATGTCGATGTTGAGGAGTCCATTGAGCGGTCCTTGAGAGGCAGTCGAGGCGGGAGCCTTGCTGCCTAGCTACTGTACACCAAAGCACCAACCAACGTGAATGCCCCGAACCCCGTACGCGACGCTGCTCCACGGAACAAACCATCGGCCATATCATTGGCGCCTTTAACTCAAGGCCTGGGCGAGCTGGTAAATTGCCCGTATCTCTGATATTCAGACATTCTGCTATACTCTTACTTGGGGCACTTCTATGGATGCAGTCAAGGTCGGAAAGCGCGGAGCGATAGTCGTTCCCGCGAAACTCAGAAAGCGTTATGGCCTCGAAGAGGGCACCATGGTCACGGCCGAGCCTCGCGATGAAGGCGTCTTGATTCGTCCCGCCATCGTCATCCCCATCGAACGCTATACCCCAGAACGCAAAGCTGAATTTTTATTGAACACAGCCATTAATAAGGCCGACTACCGTCGTGCGCGCAAGGAAGTTCAAAAACTCGGCCTGAATCCCGATGACATCGTCCATCGCCGTCCGGAATGAACAAGTCCTATAAAAAATATAAAAGGGGGCAAGACGTAGTGTGTTGAGGAGGTCAGCTTGGATCGCTTATTTCTTGATGCCAACGTTCTGTTCTCGGCTGCCTATTCCCCCAATTCCGGTCTGCTGCGTTTCTGGAAGCTGCCGAATGCGATTCTCTGTTCTTCGCGCTACGCCGTCGAGGAAGTCAAAAACAACCTCGCAACCGCCGGGCAGCTTGAACGCCTCCAGACTCTTGTCGCGAAACTAGAGCTCATCGACACCGACTATTCGGTTCGTATTTCTGCCGACGAGGTCTCACTGCCCGAGAAAGACCGCCCCATCCTGCTGGCGGCCATCGCCGCGCGGGCTTCGCATCTGGTCACCGGAGATCTTCGCCACTTTGGACCGCTCTTTGGTAAGTCGGTTCGCGGGGTTCTCATTCTCTCTCCAGCCAGCTACCTGAAACTTCCATCTAGAAGCTAGCAAACCTTTGAATAGCCGCGACTTATCATTCATCGCAACATTCCTCTTGACAATAGTCGTTATAACGAGTATATTCCTCCGTGAAGTAAGCGAGATCGGACATACGACCGGTCCCTGGAGGTTAAAAACATGATTACGATTCGCAAGAGTGATGAACGCGGCCACGCCGACCACGGCTGGCTCAATACGCGGTTCACGTTTTCGTTCGCCGATTATTTCGATGAGGAGCACACTCAGTTTCGCACGCTGCGCGTGATGAACGACGACCGCGTCGCCGGCGGCGGCGGTTTTCCGCCACACCCGCATCGCGACATGGAAATTGTCACGTATGTGCTCGAAGGCGCGCTCCAGCATCAAGACAGCATGGGCAACGGCTCAGTCATCAAGCCGGGCGACGTGCAATACATGAGCGCAGGCACCGGAGTGACCCACAGCGAATTCAACGCGTCGAAGTCGGATCCAGTCCACCTGTACCAGATCTGGATGATGCCCGATAAGCGCGGCCACAAACCGGCCTACGACCAGAAGACGTTCAGCGACGCCGAAAAGCGCGGCAAATTGCGCCTCGTCGCATCGCCCGACGGTCGCGAAGGCTCGGTGAAAATCCGCCAGGACAACGAGCTATACGCAACAGTCCTCGGCGCCGGCGAATCCGTGAAGCACGCACTGAAGCCCGAACGCCACGCCTACGTGCAAGTCGCTCGCGGCAGCGTCACGCTCAACGGCAGCAAGCTCGCCACCGGCGACGGCGCCGCCATCTCCGCCGAAAAGTCCGTCGAACTCACCGGCCTCGACAACGCCGAAGTCCTGCTCTTCGACCTCGCCTGACAGTGGCTGCCGCAAGGTCGAAGTTGGTGAAAAAAATACAAAGGGCTTGTTCGCATCGGTGAACAAGCCCCTTTTTTTTTGTAATTTCAGGTTTGTCGTCAAAAGCCTCGCAACCAACCCGCGCTCAAACCGCAGAACGGCGCTGCGCACTCCCCTTCCAGGCCGGTAGAGCGGCAATCACACCGATCGCCCCAGCGATCGCAATGACCGCCAGACTCGGTTCAAGCGGCAGCTTGCTCACCATCAGCAGCACCACCCCGAAAACCAACGCGATCCGCACACGTACCGACGCAATCAAAATCGGATCGTTTACTTTCGCCGGCAAAATCACCGCCGAGGAATCCGTTGCTTCGCCGAGCAACGTGCGAATGATCCCAAGGCGCCTCGACGTCACTCCTCCGATCGCGCCGATCACAAACAACGTGACGAACGACACGCGAATCCATCCTTGCGCCCATGCGCTCATCTGCGCCCCAAGATAGCCTCCCGAAAGCAGGATGATTCCCAAAGCTGGTCCGTACAAACGCGGCGCCAAAGAGAAAATTCGACCCCATGCCCGAAACGCCGCGCGCTCCGGATTTCTTCTCAAGAAGCTGATGACCACCCATTCGAGCAATAACCCGCCGAACAGAAAAAACGCCGCCGCGATATGTGTGAATACGAGTACCGAGTAGAATGACATTCACATGCTCCTGAACTGCGATACATTAGATATAGCATACTATATCTGATATAGCTTGCTACATGCAAATATGAAGAAGCCCCGGAAAAGCAAGAAACGCAAATACGATTCGGCGGACCGCAAGCTGCGCGCCGCAGATACGCGGCAACGTATCCTGGACGCCGCGAGAACACTGATCGCGGCCAAGGGATTTGCCGAAGCGACTTTTGAAGCAATCGCTGCGCAGGCTGGCGTGGCTGTTCCGACCGTGTACGCCGCGTTCGGCTCAAAAAGCGGAATCATGCAGGCGCTGATGGGCCGCGCTACTTTCAGCGGCGACTACGAAAAACTCGTCCGTGAATCCAACGCGTCCAGCGATCCGGAAGCGCGTCTCCGCATCGCCGCAAAAATTGCCCGAGGAATCTTCGATTCCCTTCGCTGCGAAGTCGAGGTACTTCGCGGCGCCAACGCCGTCGCACCCGATTTCGTTCGCGAGCGCGAGCAAATCCGTTACGACCGTCAAGCCGGCCTGATTCAGTTTTTGGACAAACAAGGAGTCCTGCGATCAGGAATTACCGCTTCAATAGCCCGCGACATTCTCTGGACCCTGACGAGCTACGACATCCACCGCAGACTCGTCGTCGAGCGCAATTGGACGTCAGACCGTTACGAACAATGGCTCGGCGACACCTTGGTCGCCACCCTGTTGATCGACTCCAGAAAAAGAAACGCCGCCGGCTGAGAAAGATGCCCACTGCCACGCCGCATGGTGATGGCACGATCGGTAGCGCCGGCGTCCCGCCGGCGTTTTTTTCGCCCACCAAATTGGCACGTGCCGAACCATCGATAGTTACGTCTGATAGATAATCAGCGAAAGGCCTCGGCCAAATCGTGAGTGGGAGGGCACGGCTTCAGCCGTGCCGTATGCACGCCAATAAAGAGGGGCTTTAGCCCCTGAGGTCCCAGCGCGAATGAAACGATTCCTACTGATAATCGTCGCCGTCGCAACATCCTCATTCGCCTGCAACAATACAAAAACCGCCGCGATGCCAAACTCACCCCAAACCGACCAACGCATCGCCATCCTCCGCGCCGCCTACGCCGCCTTCAACCGCGGCGACATCGATGCCGCCGTCCAATCCCTCGACGAAAACATCGACTGGACCGAACCCACCGAGTTCCCCGGCGGCGGCTCCTACCACGGCCGCGAAGCCGCCAAACAATACCTTTCAAACTCCCGCGCCTCCGTCGCCGAAGTCATCAGCCAACCCGAACAATTCATACCCGCCGGCGACCGCATCGTCGTCTTCGTCTACGCCCGCGTCCTCCCCAAAAACTCCACCACCTGGCAAGAAGTCCGCCTAGCCGACGTCTACCTCTTCCGCAACCTCACCCCCATCGAAATGCGCGCCTTCGCCGACCGCCAGTCCGCCCTCCAATGGGCCAACGCCCAATCCCCAACTCCCTAAACTCGCGCACGGACTATCGCCCTGGCTCGTATAGAGAGCCACGGCCATCCGCCGCCCCCGCCTTGCATTCGCTCTCCTGTAGGGGCGGGGCTCGCTCCGCCCGGCGTAAACTTCAATCACGCAAGATCCGTTGGAACTCGAAACCCTGCGCCACCTCCCTGTAGCCGCAATCGCTTCCCAAATCCCGGGGTTTAAACTCAGCCCCACCCACCTCTAACCACCGCCACCACCCTCCAACCGGCGGCCCTCAATCCAAATCTCCCTAACTCCCGTCCTTTCAATCTCGCGCCCAACCCACGTAAGTTCCTCTTGACAAAAGAGTTACACTATGATAAGATAGTAGTGTAGTTAAATTCGAATAACGAGGTCTCACAAGTCCAATAAACCCAGCAGGTTACACACACTCATTTCCCGGCCCCTTGCAACCCGCTGACTCGACACGACTTGCACACACTTCAAAAAACATAGGGGGTATACCCCCCCACCGTCCCAATTTGGAACTCGCCGCCGCAGGCCGCCGCGTTCGGCCTCCCGCCCTGTTCTGTTATTCTGGATTGGACTGCTGACAAAGCACCCACGGCGCGGACCTGCCCTACCCGCAGATCTCCAAGAGCCGCAGAACCTTAAAGAGGAGAACTACCCATCGTGAGCACCACCACTGCCCCAGAACGCGCCGTCAAGCGCGTCTTCAATTTCAACGCCGGCCCCAGCGCCCTGCCTCTCTCCGTCCTCGAGCGCGTCCGCGAAGAACTTCTCGATTGGCGCGGCTCCGGCATGTCCGTCATGGAAATGAGCCACCGCTCGCCCGAATTTGAAAGCATCAACGCCGCCGCCGAAGCCGGCCTCCGCAAACACCTAAGCGTTCCCGACGATTACGCCATCATCTTCGTCCAGGGCGGCGGCAGCATGCAGTTCACCATGGCGCCGATGAATCTCTGCTTGCCCAACAAACCCGTCGATCTCATTCACACCGGCACGTGGACCGCGAAAGCCCTCGGCGAATTGAAAAAAGGAATCCTTCACAACGTCGCCGCCACCACCGAACCACAGAAATTCACCCGGGTTCCGACGCAGGACGAAATCAAACTCTCCGCTGATCCTTCCTACGTGCACATCTGCACCAACAACACCATCGAAGGCACGCAGTGGCACACGCTTCCGAATCCCGGCAACGCTCCGCTCGTCGCCGACATGTCGTCCGACATCGCGTCGCGTGCCGATCGACGTGAAAAAGTTCGGCGTCATCTTCGCCGGCGCGCAAAAAAATCTCGGCCCCAGCGGCGCCACCGTCGTCATCGTTCGGAAAGATCTCGCCGAACGTGCCGACAAAAATCTCCCGACGCTTCTGCAGTACCGCACGCACATCAAGGAAAAGTCGCTCTATCACACGCCGCCAACCTTCGCGGTCTACATGATTAGCTTGATGATGGATTGGATCACCAGCGAAGGCGGCGTCACCGGCATCGAAAAGCGCAACGACGCAAAAGCAAAATTGCTCTACGACACGATCGACGGCAGCGGCGGCTACTACACCTGCCCCGTCGAAAAATCATCGCGCTCAAAAATGAACGTAGTCTTCCGCGTAGCCGGCGGCGACGAAGCCAAAGAAAAGAAATTCTCGAAAGAAGCCGAAGCCGCCGGACTCGTCGGCACGCCAGGCCACCGCTCCGTTGGCGGCATGCGCATCTCGCTCTACAACGCCGTCGCCCCCGAAGCCGTCCAGGCCCTAACCACCTTCATGCGCGAATTCCAGCGCACCAACGGCTGAGAACGAAGCGCTAGACGAGAGCGAATTCTACGCGGCGGCGAATCGGGTCGATTCTTTCGGCGCGAACTCTTACCTTGTCGCCGTGTTGCCAGAGTTGCTGGCCGGGTCGAGCTTGCACCTTCGAGCTGCGCTGTTGGCCGCGGCCTTTGCCGGGACGGCGATTTTCACCGCCGCCGCTCGGCGTAGCGACGATCGCGTGATCTTTTTCGCGGTACATCGCCCGAGCCCCAGTGAATTCTTCGATGGCGTTGATGGGCACGAGCCCTTCTACGAAGATCTCGAAGAGTTCGACGAAAAAGCCGAATTTTTGGACGGAGATGACGAGTCCTTCGTATTCTTCGCCAAGATGCTGCTCCATGAATTGCGCGGTTTTCCAGTCGATGAGTTCGCGCTCGGCACCGGCGGCGCGGCGTTCGGCTTCGGAAGATTCGGCGGCGATTTCTTCCAGCTGCGAATAGGAATAGACGACGGCTTCGGATTTTGGCGCGGACTTCGGATTCGTCGGCGCGGCTTCGTTGGGATGAGCCAGCGCCCACTTCAAAGTGCGATGCACGATGAGATCGGGATAGCGGCGAATCGGCGAAGTGAAATGCGTGTATTCATCGAAGCCGAGCGCGAAGTGACCGAGCGGATCGGCGGCGTAACGCGCTTGTTTCAACGAGCGAAGCATCAGGTACGAAATGATGCGCTCTTCGGGTTTGCCGGAGAGTTTGCGAACGAGCCGCTGA
Source organism: uncultured Acidobacteriota bacterium (assembly GCA_963785605.1). Taxonomy (GTDB): domain Bacteria; phylum Acidobacteriota; class Terriglobia; order Acidiferrales; family UBA7541; genus Acidiferrum. The sequence continues at coordinate 168,403 of CAWAWE010000009.1, forward strand.
TAATGTTGCGGCGTGATGCGCAGATCGGCGTTCGATCCCGGTAACGAAACCCGCATGCCGCGTTCGCGGCCGTGACCGTAAGAATCGGGACGGCCCGTTTTTGCGGGAGCGGGAGTCCGGCCGTGGCGCACGGCGACTTCGCGCTGATGCAAACCTTCCACACCTAAGCGAATAACCGAACGCGCGCGCTAAATCTTCAAACTCCAAAACTTTTTTCGCGTCGGGCTTTTCGTGGACGCGATGCAAGCTGGCGATTCCGCGTTTAAGAAGATAGCCGTCCACCGCGCGATTCGCGGCGAGCATGAATTCTTCGATGAGCCGATGCGCGATGTTGCGTTCGCCGCGGACGATGTTGATCATGCGATTTTGCGCGTCGAGTTCAATGACGCGCTCGGGAAGATCGAAGTCGATGGAGCCGTGTTCGTTGCGGCGCGCGTTCAAAAGCAGCGCGAGTTCTTTCATGTTGCGGAAATGCGGGGCAAGCGATTTGTAGCGCTCGGTGGCTTCAACGTCGCCTTCGAGCACTTTGTTGACGTTGGTGTACGTCATGCGCTCGGCCGACTTGATGATTCCGCTGATCATGCGCGAGCCGGTCATGTTGCCGCGCGCGTCGAATTCCATCAACGCGCTCATGACGAGACGATCTTCGCGCGGCTTGAGCGAACACATTCCGTTCGATAGCGCTTCGGGAAGCATCGGAACGGCGCGATCGGGAAAATAAACGCTGGTGCCGCGGAGGCGCGCTTCGTTGTCGAGCGGCGTCGTGGTGCGGACATAGTGCGCGACGTCGGCGATGTGAACTTGCAAGCGCCACGAGCCATCGGACTTCTTCTCGACGTAAACGGCATCGTCGAAATCGCGCGCGGTTTCGCCGTCGATTGTGACGATCGGGAGATGGCGAAAATCTTCGCGTCCCTGCGTGTCGGTTTCGGTGACGGGTTGCGCGAGCGATTCGGCTTCGGCGGTGACTTCCGGCGGGAAGACGTGCGGCAGGTGATGCTTGCGGATGATGATCTCGATGTCCACGCCGAGATCGCCGGGGCGGCCGATAATTTCGATCACGCGTCCAGTGGGAGATGCGCCGCCGCGCGGGAATTTCAGGATTTCGACGTTGACGACGGCGCCGTCGAGTTCGTCGATGTGGGGGACGCGGCTTGCACGATGTTTCGGCGCGCGTTCGGTGGCTGCGGCCGGCGGAGGGTGCGGGTAGGCCGAGTTTCTCGGCGAGCTGCGGAGTGAGTTCGTCGCCGGGAAGGATTTCGACGGAGTGCTGCATGCGCGCGTCGTAGGGGAGGACGTAGTTGCCGCGCTGTCCGTAGCGGAAGAGACCAACGACGCTAGGGTGAGCGCGGTTGAGAACGCGGACGATGCGGCCTTCGGCGCGCTGGGGGCCGTGACCGGTGCCGGTGCGAAGAATTTTGGCGAGGACGTGGTCACCGTGCATGGCGTCCTCGATGGAGGTGCGGGGGATAAAGATGTCGCCGGCGTATTGAGGGGTGGGCGTGTCTGGGACGACGAAGCCGTAGCCGTCGTGGTGCAGGACGAGGCGGCCGGTGAGTTCGTCGCGCCGCGGGGAGGGCGTGGGGCTGGAGCCGGAGCTAGATTGGTTGGGACGGCTGCTCTCGGAGGAGGCTGAGGCGGGGTCATTTTCCCGTTTTGAACCTGCGAGGTGGTAGCGGCCGCCGGGAAATTCGCGGATGGCGCCCCTTTTTTTGAGCTTGCTGAGCATTTTGAACAGGGAATTGCGATCGGACCGCTTGAGGTGGAGACCGCGACTGATATCGTCGGCGGAGGCAGGATCGGTCCTAACTTGTAGAAAACGAAGAATGTTATCGGGGCTAAGATGAGAAGGGCGAGCCATAAGTTGGGCCCGCCGGAAGTATTTTGCGGGCGAGGCGGATTTTACTCACTTTTTTTCGCAACTCGCGAAACTTTTTTCGGGGGACCGGTGTTACATAGCCAGGCCAACACACGACCGGCTGCCCGCCCTCCGTCAGGGCAGTCGGACATTCCCCGAAAGGGGAACCTGGGAGGCGGGACGACCTGGCCCGCCTCTCCTTTTTATTTTCTGCGTGACTTCCCTTCCTTGAGCGTTATTGAACCGAACAAACATTTCATTGATGCGCCATCAGCGTAGTAGCGCTTACGTCTGAGATCCTTCGCTTCGCTCAGGATGACAATCCTTTTCGGATTGCAGATTCGGAGGTTTCCGGTGTGGATTGGAGGCTACTGGAGGCGGGAGGATTTGGAGAGGCCGAGGATTTGGGCGATTTTTTTGCGTTCGACTACTTCGCGGGGGGAGCGGCCTTGGCGGTCGAGCCAGGCCATGAAATCTTTGAGGCGGACTTCGTGTTCTTTTTTGGGCTCGAAGACGAGGACTTTGATGGGGCGGAAGCCGTCGGTGGCGATGTTGCCGCCTTTGAGTTTGAGGGCGCGGGCGATGGCTTCGAAGAGGGATGCGGCTTTGACTTCGACGATGTGGGAGCCGCCTTCGATGTCGGTGAGGGTGACGCGGCAGTGGCATTCGGTCATGGCGAAAGGGAGGTTAGCATATTCGCTTTTTGTTCGCCATTGGGAATTGGGGGAACGTCGAGGAAGTCGCAAGCGGGCGTTGAAGAAAGATTCCACCACAGGGGACACGGAGTTCGCAGAGGGGAAAGCGAAGGAGTTGCTTAGGGGTTGGTGTGGAGCGATGGAGGGTTCGGCGTTTTCGTAAGGGACGAAGCTACGTAGTTGCGACGCGCCAAGTATTTGGGGAAAACCCGCACCCTCCTAAAAACTGGAGGGGTGCGGCACCCTGGCTGGGCGCTTGGGCGACATGCTGGGTTCAGAGGAACATCCGTAAGGAGAAAATGGAGGCGCGAAATTTGCGCCTCCATTTTCTTTTCTGCATGCGGCGTCCATTGTTTATTCCACATGCGCCGCGTTGTTGTTTTGCCGTCAGTTAAAAGCTGAAGCGGGCTTGGAGCTCGATGACGCGGCCGGCTAGGGCGGTTAGGCCTTGGCCGAAGGTGGAGTTGGGCGATGTGACGGTTTGTGCGCCGGTGACGGCGCTGTAGTTGATGGTGCCGATGGTTTGTTCGCTGTTGCTGAACGGCTCAAAGTTGGTCTGGTTGAAGATGTTGTAGAAGTTGGCGCGCAGGTCGATCTTGGCGTTTTCGCCGAGGACCGGGAGGCGCGGCAGGCCGAACGCTTTTCCGAGCGTCATGTCCACCGAGGAATAGCGCGGGCCCCAGAAGGAGTTGCGCGCGACGCCAGGAGCTGACGGGAAATTGCCGGTGATGGTCGGCGGAGCGAAGTAGGTTGTGGGGCCATTCGGGAAATTGCCGCCGTCGCGGATGAAGCCGGAGTTGCTGTAATCGCTGAGAGCGCCGCCGAGATACGCGGCGGGGCGCACGGTGCAATAGCCGCTGTTGGCGTAGACGAGGCCGCAGGTGGTGGCGCCGGTGGCGTCGGCGACTTGGACGTTGTAGACGGGCGTGAAGGGGAAGCCGGTGTGGGCGTTGAGGATGCCGGTGACGGTCCATCCGCCGGCGATCTTGTCGATCCACGCGTGATCTCCGTGAAAGATTTTCGGAGTCCACACGCCATAGAGTTTGAAATTGTGTTTTACGTCGTAGTCGGCGAGACCCCATTCGGAACGCTGGCTGAACGGATAGGTACCTTCCTCGAAGTCGGAGGACTGATTATCTTCGGCGCGCGCAAAAGTGTATTGCGCGTCGATCTGGAATTGGCGCGAGAAGCGATGCTGCACTTCGGTGAGCAGCGCGTTGTAGGAGCCGTTGACGTCGTTGGAGTAGAAATTGAACGTCTGCACGGCGGGATTCAGCGGGAAATAAAGATTCTCGAGTTGTTGGCGCGTGTAGTGACGGCTGAGGCTGCCTTGATAGCCGACGGTGACGACCCAATCGTGGCCCATGTCGTATTGCGCGAGCAGCGAGTAGCGATAGGTGACCGGCGTGGGCAAATTATTTTGCACGCCCTGAATTTGCAGGCCGGATGCGCCGGCAGGCAGATTTGTTGTTGGATCGAACGTCAGAACCGCGGCGGGATTCGCCGGCCAGTTGTCGAACTGGTGCGGATCGCCGGGAACCGCGTACAGAATGTTGGAGCCGAACGCGGTCAAACCGCTGACGAACGGAGGATTGGAGCGGCCGTTGAGCGTGATCGCTTCTTCCATGCGGTTGTAGCCGATGCCGCCGCCGCCGCGGATGACGAGGCGGCTGTGCATGTCCTGATTGAGGAGCGGAAGTTTGCCGGGGCTCCATGCGAAGCCGATCTGTGGCCCCCAATTGTTTTTGCTGGAATTGTAGAGATTGCCGCCGGTTCGCAAGACGAGAGCGGTGAGTTCACTGCCTGGAGGGCCGAGGACCGGATTGCTGATATTGCCGTCTTTTTCGCTGACGGGGCCGAAATATTCCCAACGCAGGCCGAGGTTCACGGTGAAATTCGGTTTCACTTTAAAGTCGTCCTGGATGAAGCCGGCGTAAATGTTGGAGCGAATGTATTTTCGCGCGTCGGTGGGCTGACCAGTAGTCGGGTTGAAATTGCCGAGCTCTTCCTGCGGCGCGTCGTTGGCGAAATCCCAAATATTGTTGAACTGGAAGGTGGGACGAGCGGCGCCGGCCTGAACATCGACGTCCTGCTCTTTATAAATATCGACGCCATATTTCATCGAGTGATTGCCCCAGATTTTAGTGAGCGTGTCACGAATGTTGTAGGTCGTCTGATAGAAGACGCCGGGACCGGGAGCGCCGAAGCTGATCTGGTTGGCGGGGACGTTGCCGAAGAGATTGATGTTGTCGGTGGGCAGGCCGAAAGGTTCCTGCGGATTGGTGGAGAGCTCGTTGAAATACCAGCGTGTGACGTTGAAGCGCGCTTCGTTGAGCAGCGTCGGCGTGAAAGTGTGATCCCAGAGAACGGCGCCGCTTTCGTTGAGGCGGTCGGAGTTCCAGAGGTTGGCGGCGCGGGCGTTGCCGTTGAAAGATTGCGCGTCGTTCGGAACGTAATACATGCTGAACGCGATTAAATCTTTGCTGGTGGCTTGCCAATCGACGCGGCCGTTGTATTGCGTCGAGGTGCTGATTGTCGGGTTGATGGTTTGAACGAACGCGATGTCGGGAATTCCGTCGAGGCCGCCGCCAACACCGAACGGAGTTGCGGCGCCGCCGAAGGTCGGATCGTGTGTGCCGAGACCGCCCGCGACGGGCGAGCCGATGTCGAGGCCCGAAGAGCCGTTCGGTCCCACTGCGGCGCACGAGCCTGCGATTGGGAAGGCCGGCTTGGGCGCACGTCATCGGAATGATGTGGCTGATCGCGGTGCCTTCGCCGGGGAATGAAAGCAGATTGTTGGCGATGCTGCCGGTGGCGCCTTCGGTGAGGAATTGCGGAGTTTCCGCCCAGGTGTTGTTGGTGTTTTCCGCGTTGTTGCGCAGCGTTTCGTACGAGAAGAAAACGAAGAGGTGGTTTTTGATGATCGGGCCGCCGACGCTGCCGCCGAATTGATTGAAACGATTTGCGACGCGCTGATCCGCGTCCGATCCGCCGGGGCCGTTGTAACGCTGAAACGCGTTGAGGCCGGGACGATCCATCTTGAAGAACAAGCTGCCGTGATATTCGTTGGTGCCGTTTTGCGAAACGACTTCGACCTGCGCGCCGGAGTTGCGGCCGCTTTCCGCGCTGTAGGAGTTGGCACTGACGCGGACTTCTTTGACGGATTCTTCGTTGGGCGTGATCACGGCGGCGCCGCCCCAGGCGAGGCTGTTCACTTCGACGCCATCGATCTGGTAGTCGTTCGTTGTGTTGCGCTGGCCGTTGGCGTTGATCTGCACCTGATTTTCGGTTTGGAAGATGCTGCTGCTGGCGCTGGTGCCGCCGGGGCCGGCGCTGCCGGGAGTGTTCTGGCTGCCGCCGTTGTTGGAGTGCGCGGCGTCGCCGAAGACGCCTGGCGCGAGCCGAAGCAACTGGAACGGATCGCGACCGAGCGAAGGCAAATTCTGAATGGCTTTGCTGTCGAGCGTGCTGCTGATTTGTCCGGTCTCGGTGTCGATCGGCGGAGTGACGTCGCCGTTGACGGTGACGGACTGGCTGACGTCGCCGACTTCCATGGTGACGTTGACGGATTGAATTTGTTCGGCGGAAACGGTGACGTCGGCGAGATCTTTTTTCTTGAAGCCGGTGGCTTGCGCGGAAATGGAGTAATGACCGGGCGCGAGGCTGAGAAAATTGAAGACGCCGGAAGCGTCGGTTGTGACGGTGACGATGCGGCCGGTTTCTTTATTGGTGAGCGTGACGGTGGCGGCGTTGATGGTATCGCCTTGAGCGTCGAGCACGCTGCCCTGAATTCCGGCGCGATATTGAGCGAAGGTGGTGATACAGCGAGAAGGAAAAATGCGAACGAGAAAGCACACAAAGACGCAACTCTGCGGACGGAATCAGGCAACATGGCCATTCACCTCGAGAAATTACCCCTGTCGATTCGACGGAAACGGATTCGGGTCCACTTTCTGTTCCACTGAGGAGGAAGAGCGGAGTCGATCTATTTACGGCGAAAGCATATAGCACAACGTGGAAGCACCTCGCGTCGATAAGGTGAATTGGGTAAGTGGTTTGGCTGAGTCGCTGTATGGTGTTTGCTTAGATTTTTATTAGCGATGGCGCGATTTTGTGTAACGAGATTTAAGCGGCGTGCGTCTCAGCGCGCTCAGCGTTGACAGAGAGAGCGGTTGTTGGTCAGCATGGCGGACACGTGAGCGAACTTCCCTAATTTCTCCACGAAGCGAAGAGTGTTGTGTTCGTGAATCCTGTTGCGGGCGCGGGGCGTGCTGAACGGAATTTGCGGCGCGTTCGCGGTGCGTTCGCGCAGATGGAGATGGCGACGGAGTTTGTCGTCGCTGCGAGCGCGCCTGAGATGGAGGCGCGCGTTCGCGTGGCGATTGCGAACGGGGCGCGATTGGTTTTTGCGATGGGCGGAGATGGGACTGTGCAGGCGGTGGTGAACGGCGTCTGCGGTGATGGATTGAATGGGGGCGACGTAGTGATCGGAGTTTTGCCCAGCGGCGGTGGAAATGATTTTGCGGCGGCGCTGCGGGTTGGCGAAAGATCCAGCGGCGGTGGTCGCAGGGCTTCGCGATGCGAAGGTTCGGGCCGTCGATGTGTTGCGCGCGCGGACTGGCGACGGAGCGGCTCGATTGTTTGTGGGCGGCGGAGGAGTTGGCCTCGATGTCGAGGTGTCGCGACATGCGTCCGGTACGTATCGACGATGGCCGGGGCGCGCGCGATATTTGGCGTCGGTGTTGCGCGCGTGGCGCGAATTCGAGCCGATCGAAGTGCACGCGGAATTTCCCGAAGACAATTTGCCGGCGATGGATGCGCGAGCGATGCTGGCGGCGACGCTGAACACGCCTTCTTACGGAGCGGGCTTACGCGTTGCGCCCGATGCGCGCATCGATGATGGATTCCTGGATTTCGCGATTCTGAAGAATCTGAGCGCGGCCCAAGTTGGGCGCGCGATTCCGAAAATGTTCGCGAGCGGCGAGCTGCCTGATTCTTATTTCATTCGCAAGAAAATGCGCGCGGTGATTTTGCGGACGGATCGCGCGTGCATGTTTCATGGTGATGGCGAGATTCTGGGGCCTGCGCCGGTGCGGGTTGAAGTCGTGCCGAATGCGATTCGGGTGTTGATGGCTGGCGGCGATTGAAGTTGAGCGGCAGGCGACCCACTTTACAAACCGAGAATCGCGAGTGTTGCAACGCGAGGTGCTCCACGTTACAAACCGCAGCCTCAGAAAACTAGGGTGCGGCACCCTGGCAAAATTGTTAGTGGCTGGGTGGAGTTGTTGCTGCGGGATCGGCGGCGGGGTGATGATGGCGGTGGAAGACGATGCGAATCAAATCGGGGTAAAACTCTTTCACGATCGTTGTATGCGCAATTGAAGGCGAGGGTGGTACCCCAGTTTTCGAAAACGCGTCCGACGGTTCGATCCTCAGGAGGATAGTAGATCGTTGAAATGCTCTGTTGGAATAAATGCCCGGCGACCAGCGGAATGTTAAATGTCGGCTCGCCGGAATCTTTGCGGGTGATGACGGTTCGGGTGGCGGAGTAGTAGATCCGCGACTTGATGGAGTGACCGGGACCTTTGGGACGGAAATAGCGAGGGTCATCGTGCAAAATGCTCGGCAAAAATCCGAAAATAAAAAATGCAGGAAGTCGCCTGATCGGCTTCCGCGGCGCCAAACCGCTCCGCAAACGGTCCCCAACCCTCGCCATAGTGCGGCTGCGAGTTCGAGGCTTGTTGCAGTGCGGCCTGGAACAGCGTTTCCGATGTGCGCGCTGAAATCGACGGACTGGTGGAGTTCGAGGATGTATTTCTGTTTTACGGTCAGCGGCTGTTGATTGCCGGGGTCGTCGTTTTTCGTCTGAAAGTTTGGAATGAAACCGAGGATGCGCTTGGGATTGTCGTCTTGCTGGCCGGTCGGATTCGACGGAGGGCCGGACGGGTTCTGTTGTGAGGGAGTTCCACTGGCAGTGGAATTCGATTGCTGGGCGGCTTCGGTGTCCGTGGCGATTTTCGGCGCCGGAGCTTCGGGTTTGTTCGCGGTCGCGTTTTCTACGTTCGCGGCAACGGCTGCGATCGGCGGCGAGTCAAAAGAATCTAATGCGTTCAATGCGGTCACATTTTTCGTGGACTGTTGCGGCAGCTCGCTCTCGTAAGACCGCGCCCGCGCGGGAGAAACCGCCGCAATCAGCGCGCTGGCACAAAACACCGCAAGAAGAACAAGCCTGGATTTCTGTAGGAGCATTTATCCCCGGGGAGACTGAAGGCGGCCCTTTCTTAGGACGCGCGCCGACATGAGCGCGTCACACCAGCATATCGTAGTTCCCAGTGAGGCGGGAGATGGATTCAGGCTGCTCTCCGTGAGTGGATGCCGCAGAAATAGCGGCGGTTGCAGGACTGGCGCGCGATTTGGTGAATTCTAAGAGAGCGCTTAACTTTTCTTTTTATCGATCTTGAGATTGATGACGATTTCTTTTTTGCTGTCGAAGCTCGAAATCGCGCGCGTCTGTGATTTGGCGCCGTCTTTTTCGGCGTGGATTTCGTAGTCGACGTTGGGGTCGAGGCCGCTGAAGCGATAATTGCCGGCGTCGTCCGCGATGTAGCTGCGAATCGCGTTGCTGCGATTGTTTTTTAGAAACACGACGCTGGCGGCGATCGGAGTTTCACCCTTGTCGGTAACAAGGCCGCGTACGGACTTGAGCGAAGCCTCGTGCTTGGCGGCCTCTTTGTCTTTGTCCTGCGGCTGCGGCGGCGCCGCGACCGATAGCGTTGCGATCAGCAGGAGCGCGAGGCCCACACAGAAAACTCGCAAGCGTGAATTCACTTTTTTCCTCCCGATGCCGGCTGCATGCGATAGACGACGTTGTCTTCGCTGATGCCGCTCTTGGCGCTGACTGGATTCGTCTGGTCAGCAAAACCTTTGGCCATTACCACGATCTCATATTCGCCGCCCTGAGGAACGCGCAAGGCGAATTCACCGCGCGAATTAGTATAGGTCTCCCATCGGAATTTTTTTTCGCCGGTGCGGCGGACACGAAGGCGAGCGCCGGGGAGCGCGTAAGCTTTGTCGGTAAAGACCGTACCGATGATGAGGAAATCGTTGGCATGGCTGCTGCCCCGCTTGCTGCTGGAACTGGAAGACGAACTTGGCGACGATTGCGCAGCCGGGGCTTGCGCAGGCGCCGATGAAGATTCGGGAGGCTGGCTTTGCTGGGCGGGTTGCGAATCGGCAGGCGGAGTGGGCGGCGGTTGTTGTGCGCGCAGAGTTCCCAGCAAACACGCGACCGCGGCTACGCACACGAACAAATACCGAATGATGGAAATCCCTTGGGTCACACGCATGAATCGGTCCTCACCTGATCGATCCGTACCTGCGGCTTCGTATAGGTTAGATGGCGGTTTCGGAAAAGAAGATGTAACGGGTTTGCGCCCGGAAACGGCCCGGAAAAGGGGAAGGTCTTGTCACGCGGCCCGATGGCGCAGGCCGTCGGAAGACTACTCCTCGTCTTCTTCTTCCTCTTCTTCGTCGTCCTCGTCGATTAAATCGCCGTTTTCTTTCTCTTCGCCTTCTTCTTCGTCGTCATCGTCATCATCGTCGTCGTCGTCGCCGTCTTCGGAAATGACGTTCAGGTGAATCGGGTGAATCTGGGAAATTTCCATTTCAATCTCACATTCCGGACAGCTGAGGATTTCGCCTTCCTCCACTTCGTCCTCGTCAACGTCGATTTCAGCGGAACACTCAGGGCAGCGAATCACGGGAACATCCTCCGTAAAATTGTTGGGCCGATGCACGCGGGCGAGCGCACATCCATGTCGAGCGTATTATATACCGGGTGTGTGAAGTCAACTCTCCTGCGCGGAGATTGCGCAAACCGATAAAACGTGCGCCGTGGCCAATGGGGAGCGGAGACGGGCGGAGGAAAAGTGTCGCGGGAATATCCGGAGCGGCCGGTGGTCGGCGTTGGAGGAGTGGTGATCGAAGATGGCCGAGCGCTGCTGATTCGCCGGGGCAGCGAGCCGCTGCTGGGGAAATGGTCGATCCCGGGCGGGACGCTGGAGCTGGGAGAATCGCTCGAACACGGCGTCGTGCGCGAGCTCAAGGAAGAGACCGCGCTCGACGTGCGGATCCTGGAGATGATTGAGGTCTTCGATCGCATTTATGAGGATCAAGACGATGCGGGCGGAGAGGTTTCGCTGCTGGGCGTCGAGTCGAAAAAAGGAAGGCCGCGGTATCACTACGTGATCATCGACTATCTTTGCGAGCGCATCGATGGAGAAGCGAAAGCCGGGAGCGATGTGACGGATGTGGCTTACGCTACGGAAGATGAATTCGTGAAGTACGGTTTGACCGAAACGGCGACGCGCATTTTGCGAAAAGCGTTTGCGATGGAGCGCGCGCGGCGGACGGCGTAGGAATAACTGCACGTTAATTTGATTTGACGATTTCGATGGCGCCGTTGGAATTGGTCAACTGAAGACGGCAGCCGCCGCCCGAGCCGATCGTTCCGTTGAGAGAGTCGCCGCCAATGCTGCCTGTCGCTGTGACGGGCACATCTGAAGTGATGCGGCCAGACGAAGTGTGCGACGACAGAGTGTAATTCCCTTCCGGGATGGCGACGCGAATCGACGAAAACGAAGTCTTGAGGCTGATGTCGCGGCAACCGCCAGGTGGCCGGGATGAAACTGAAATAGCGCCATTCTGGTTATCGACCGAAATTTTGCCGCCGATCTCTTCGAGATCGACGCCCGAAAACGATGTGGTTACGGTGGCGTCGCCTTTTACACGCCGCGCCGTTACCGATCCGTTCGAGTCGTCTGCGGTGAAGTTTCCGTTCACGTGCGTGACGGAGATACTGCCGAAGCTCGTCTTCGCGTAGGTGTCGCCGCCGATTTCGCTGAGTTCGATGGCGCCGTTCCCGGTCACGGCGCGAATACCTTTGGGAATGTTGCTGGCTTCGATCGCGCCGAACGAAGTTCGCAGGTTGACGGTGCCGCGTGCATCGCGCAAAGCGAGCTTGCCGTTAGACGTTTCGGCGTCAACCGACCCGGCAATATTTTCGAGTTCGATGTTGCCGAACGAATCGCGCACCGTCAGAGAGTCACCGCCGACGGAGCGGCCTTCCACTTTGCCGTTGTTGGTCGTGACAGAGACGCGGCCTTTTACGTCGCTGAAGGTGACGTTGCCGAAACTATTGGAAATCGTCGCGTTGCCGGCGATGGTCGCAAGCTCGACATTGCCGTTGTTGTCGTGAAGCACGAGGTCGCCGCGGACGTTGCGCACTTCCGCGCCGCCGAACGAAGTGGAGATCGAGGCAGCGCCGGTCGTGTCGATGGTTACTTGGCCGTTGCCGCCGTTGATCGTCGCCGTGCCTTGCACTTCGCGAACCGTGACACTGCCGAAGCGATTGCGCAAGTCGAGCGCGCCTTTGATGCCGCTGACCTCGACGGAGCCGTTGTTGTCGTTCACAAAGCTGTCACCGGTCGCATCGTGGAGTTCGATGCTGCCGAAGGAATTGTTGAGCTTGGATGGGCCGGCCTGCGAGACGCTGAGCGAGCCGTGGCTGTTGTCGATGTCGGAGCGGCCATGAACGCCGGTCGCGGTGACGCTGCCGAAACTGTTCTTGACCGTGAGCGGCGCGTCCGACGGGATCGCGATGTCGTAGTTGACCGAATACGACGTGTTTCGACCGTGCAGCAAGCGGCGCTCATCTTCGGGATATACCGTGCGGACCAAAATCGCGTTGCCCATTTGCAGCACATCGATCTGGACTTTTTGGGCGTAGGCGTCGGCTTCTTCGCGCGAGCCTGCCTGCACGCGAATCGTGGCGCTGATCTTCACATCGCGGCTGGACTCGCCGTGAACGCGGACTTCGCCAAATTTATTTTCGATCGAGAAGCTTCCGCCGGCGCCGAGAGACAACGTCTTCTGAAAATCGCGCGACACTTGTTGTTGTGCGGGAGCCGGAGCCGCGGGCGGAGTCGGTTGGGGGGCCGCGGCGAATGCGGACGGAGCAGCAGTCGCAACCGCGCAGGCTGCGATGAGCAACGCCAGGTTGATAAACGTTGCGCCGGAGAATCGCGACCGCAAATGGGATTGGCGAGAGTTCATCGCCGCGCCTCCAAGACATCTTCGAGCGTTTTTTGCTTTTCCTGATACATCGCCAGCAATTGATACCTCAAATGAGCGTTCGATGGATTCTCTCCGGCTTGCGCGCGCAAATCGTCGATCGCGCTGTCGATCACCTGCAATTTTTCGCGATAGTTCGCCATCAGCGGAGTTTCGGGCTTGTCGAGCTGCGGTTTGGCATCGGAGGCGAGCTTGTCGATTGCTTGCACGTAGGCGGTTTGCGCTTTTTCGACGGCGTCGAGGGCTTTCGTTTTCAGCAGCGAATCTTGCGTCGAATGCGCTGAGTTGACGGGCTGTTGCTGCTGGGGATGACGTTGCGGGAGCGACTGATGCCGATAAATTAATCCGCCGGAGACCAGCAGCAAGACCGCAAATGCGCCAACCGCGGCAAGCTGCCACGAAAGCGAAAAGCCGAACCACGCAGAAATTTTTTGTTGCAAGGTCGGTGGAGTAGCGAGCGACGCGTTCGTGTTCGCATTCGCCGCGAGCGACGTTTCGATGCGCGACCAGAGCGCAGGGCTTGGCGAATACTCGCGCAATTCGACCGCCGCGACGCTCAGAGACTTCCATGCGCGCACTTCCTCGGCGCACGCCGCGCAAGTTGCCGCGTGCGCCTCCAGCGCCGTCCACTGCGCCGGAGTTCCGTCTTCGAAAATGCTGTCTCGATCACCGCAAGTTACATTCATCGCGTTTCACCGTACCGTACTGCACAAACTCTTCGACATCTACGCTCCGAGCACTCAACCTGCACTCGTTGCGTCACTGCTGCGAGGCGGCTCGAGCATCGCTCGCAAATTTTTCTTTGCCTGGAACAGCGTGTTCTTCGACGCTGCTTCGGTAATCTCCAATGTCTCTGCGATCTGCGAATGCTTGAAGCCTTCGACTTCGTATAGCAAAAAAACGTCGCGCTGGTGCGGCGTCAATTCCGCAAGCGCCCGTTCCAGCGCCAGTTTCAGCGAAGGATGCGAGCCCGGAGCGCGCGGCTCGATCGGCGGAGCGTCGCCTGTGGCCAGATCCTCGTGCGCGACTTCCTTCTTGCGCGTGCGTTTGCGGCGCGCATCATGGCACGTGTTCACCAGAATCCGAAACGTCCACGTGACGAAGCTCGACTGGCCGCGAAAGCCGCCGATGCTGCGCTGGATCTTGAGGAATGTCTCCTGCACCGCGTCCTCGGCGTCGAGCGGATTCCCCAACAGATTCCGTGCGAGGTTTTTCATGCGCGTGCCTTGCTGCGCGAAAAGACGCTCGTAGGCGCGCAGGTCTCCCGACTGGCAGGCGGCTGCCAGTGCGGAGTCCTCAGCCCTCGCCGCTTCCGCCGCCGGGTCTAAGCCGGCGAGCGAAGCGGGGTCACGGAAAGGTTCCAAACGCCTCTCCCGGTCGCGCGGTACGGGAGGGATTCTATGCTCCCAGGGCAATGCAAGTCCCATTGATCCCATGCCTTGCTCCTGGGGGTATAGACGACGGGTGGGACTAGAACGTCACGGAGGGGTGCTGACGGAAGTAAGCTTAATGGAATGTGGTGTTTCCGGGGCCTCTAGCCGGCGATGGCGTCGACTTCGCTGTCGGGCAACGCACCGCGGGTGCGTTCGCGGGAGGCAAATTCCTGGAGGCCAGAGCGCAGATCCTCGACAGTGAAGTCGGGCCAACGCTTGTGGACGAAGTAGAACTCGGCGAACGCGCACTCCCACAGCAGAAAATCCGAAATGCGCTGGTCGCCGCCCGTGCGGATGAGCAGATCGACGTCGGGTGCGCCGCCGCGAGCTTCGGCCATCACGGTGGCGAAAGATTCCTCGGAAAGCTCGGTCGATTTGTAGAAGCGGCGCGCGGCGTTGTAGATCGCGTTGCGTGCGGAGTAATCGACCGCGAGGCGCAAGTGGAGCCGCGTGCCGCGCGCGGTGGCATCTTCGGAATCGATGATCGCCTGGCGCAGATTTGCAGAGAGGCGATCGCGGCGGCCGATGATGCTCAGGCGAATGCCTTCGCTTATACAGTGCTGCGTTTCGGTGAGCAGGTATTCGTGGAGGATGCGCAGAATGCCGGCGACTTCGGCGGGCGGGCGCTTCCAGTTTGCCGAGGAAAGCGCGAAGAGAGTCAGCGTGTGGATGCCGAGTTTCGGGGCGGCAGCGATGATCGCGCGAGCGGTCTGCGCGCCGGCGCGATGCCCGGCGGATCGCGGCAAGCCGCGTGAGGTTGCCCAGCGTCCGTTGCCGTCGGAAATGATGGCGACGTGGAGTTGTCGCGAACGAGGCGGCGGCGCCGGCTGAAGTTCCAGCGACGGCATTACGCGTGATCTGGCCCTGCGTCAGAATCGTGTGTATCGACATGATCGTCTCTTGTTTTCTGGCCCGCGCACCGTGGACAAGCCGGCCTGAAGCCTGGTTGTTTCTTCCTATTTTAACAAACTACTCTGCATTACAAAGTATAGAGGCAAAAAAAATTTGCTCCGCTAGCCTTCCCGCGTCGCGCGAATCAGAGCTTCCATGTGATTGAGGTAGCGCTCGAGCGCCTTACGACCTGCCGAGGCGAGGCGGTATTCCGTCTTGGGCAGACGCCCGTCGAACGACTTCGTGCACACGATGTAATCGGCTTCTTCCAGCTTGCGCGCATGAACGCTCAGGTTGCCGTCGGTCGTCTTGAGCATAGCTTTCAGTTCATTGAAAGTGAGCGAGCGATTCACGGCGAGCGCGCTGACGATGCCAAGACGGACGCGCTCGTGA
This sequence comes from uncultured Acidobacteriota bacterium, assembly GCA_963785605.1. Taxonomy (GTDB): domain Bacteria; phylum Acidobacteriota; class Terriglobia; order Acidiferrales; family UBA7541; genus Acidiferrum. The sequence continues at coordinate 183,804 of CAWAWE010000009.1, forward strand.
ATCAGCCGATCGAGATCGGCGGGGACAGTTTCTTTCGACGTGGTCGCGACTGAAGGCAACGCGGCTTCGCGTTCGCGCCGCTGATACCGATCGTCTCGAGCTGTGGATGATTTCGCCATTTGAATCTCTCTTACTCTACCTCGACAAACATTCGACGCAACAGCGCCTGCATGCAGCGCTCACGTGCACTATCCCCCGTGATGTTTCGCGATCCAGAAACCAAAACCGATCTGTAACACGCCGAAACCGGCGGCCATGAAGCCGTCGCCCCAATTTGCGGGCGCGACGAGCGCGATGGCACCCAGTGCCATCAGACACAAACCCATCACGGGCACGACGCGAACCGAAAAAGCGCCGCCTGTGACGATGGCGGTGCCGTACAACAAAAGCCAGACGGCGGGCAGCAACGCGACGGCGCCGAGATGGAACAACGCAAACGTCAGGCAGCCGCCGACAATGATCGGCGGCGTGAAGCTCAGCAGGAACTTTCGGCCCGGTCCGGAGAATAGCGCAGCGTTTGCGCGGTGCGCTTTGGTTGCCGAAGTTGCGCCTGCGATCGCGACCGCTACGAATGCTTCGATCAGCCAGACGGTCAGCCACGCTCGCGTCGAAGATTGGCGCGAAGCCGCTCCGGCCGCTGCGATCGCGGTGATGCCCATGGCGACGCCGCCCCATCCGGGCACGGCGGTAAATTCCGCAGCGCTGGCCATCGTTTCGCGAATGTAGCGGAGATGATCCGCCGCACGCGCGTCGATGGGGATGGGCGCATTACGAGGAGAGCGGATGGGAGAAGCCAATGCCATAACGGAAGACTATCGAAGAAGGATCGCGCTGTCAAGTACTTTGTATCACAAAGCAAACGACTTCCATTCGGTTCAGCGATTCGAGCAAACCGAGCGACCCAAGTTTGCTACCATCACGCCACCATGCTCCAAAACAGCGCCGACGTAACCATCCGCGTCGCCACCGCAGACGACGCCGCAATCTGCGGGAAAATTTGCTTTGACGCTTTCACGGCGATCAGCACCGCGCATAACTTCCCGCCCGATCTTCCAGCGGTCGAGGCCGGCATTGGCGTGCTCTCGGCGCTTTTCTCGACTCCCGGTTTTTATTGTGTCGTCGCGGAGGTTGGCGGGCGACTCGTCGGGAGCAATTGCCTCGACGAGCGCGCGATCATTCATGGGCTCGGGCCGATTACGATCGATCCGTCCGCACAAAATTTGGGCGTCGGCCGGAAACTGATGCACGCCGTGCTTGATCGTTCGAAGGAACGCGGCGCCTCCGGCGTCCGGCTCGTACAAGCAGCGTTTCACAATCGATCGCTGTCGCTCTACACATCGCTCGGTTTCGACATTCGCGAGCCGCTCTCTTGCATGCAGGGACGAACGCAACAGCGCAGCGTTGCCGGTTGCACGGTTCGCAAGGCGGAGAGCGCCGATCTCGAGCGTTGCAACGCGCTGTCGCATCGCGTCCACGGTTTCGATCGCGCCGCCGATTTGGCGCACGCCATCGAGCAAGGGACGGCGAAGGTGGTCGAGCGCGGCGGCAACATCACTGGTTACGCGACGGATTTGGCCTTCTTCGCTCACGCCACCGCGCAAAGCAATCAGGACCTGCAAGCTTTGATCGCCTCGGCAGAAGTCTTCGGCGGTCCGGGCATCCTCGTACCTTCGCGCAACGCCGAACTCTTTCGCTGGTGCCTGTCGAACGGACTGCGCGTTACGCAGCCGATGACGCTCATGACTACCGGCCTATACAACGATCCGTCGGGCGCGTATCTGCCCTCGATTCTTTTTTGAGTTGCCGCGCAAGAATGAGAATTGCCGATACGTCATTGCAACTGTGAGTGCAGCTAGCGAAACGCTGACGTTGTCTTAAGCGGTCTCCCACGGTCCGATCCTCTTGCGAGGATGTATCGCGTCTGGCTTACGATGCCGTTCGCCTGGTGAGCGCGACTGTGCCTGGGATATTTTGCTTGCCCCACTGCACGATCGCGCGCAAGACATACTTCAGAGATTCACCTTTCGGCGTCAGGGCGTATTTGTATCGCACGGGGTGCTCTTGGTAGGCCGATTTGGAGATGAGTCCCGTCTCCTCCAACTTTTTCAAGCGATCCGCGAGGATGTTCGTTGGAATGCGCTCGCGTGAACTCTGTAGCTCCCCGTAGGTCACGATTCCCTGGAGCAGGTCGCGAATCACCAGCAACGACCACTTGTCTCCCACAAGATCGAGCGTGCATGCCACGGCGCAGGGAGAACGGCGATGACTCGCTGCTTTCGTTTTCGGTTTCATGACGTCCTATTCTGCATGGAGTGACTTGCATAATGCAAGCCACTCTGTTATTTTCATTAGTGACTTGCAAATTGCAAGTCACTACATACGGGAAAGGAACTCATCATGGCAAACGCCGTCTCATTGCATCTCGATCACCCTGAAGTTTCACCGGCCTCCGGTAAAGGGACTCGCATCGCAGGTTTGATTTTCGCGTGGCTGGCGCTCGTGCTTATTTTTGCGGTACGCGGAGCGTTTGTCGCTGCGCCGGGAACGCCGCCGATCGGACTTTTGATCGGTCTCGTGGCTCCTCTTGGATTGTTTCTTGTCGGCTATTGGACGAGCCAGTCGGTGCGCGAGATCGTTCTGTCGATTGATCTTCGCCTGATTGTGGCGATTCAGGCATGGAGGTGGGCTGGCTTCGGCTTCCTGACCTTGTATGCCTACCGGATATTGCCGGGACTTTTCGCTTGGCCCGCTGGGCTTGGAGATATGGCGATCGGAATCACCGCTCCGTTCGTGTTAATTGCTCTGATCCGCAAGCCTGATTACGCGGCGGGAAAGAGATTCCTTGTGTGGAATCTGTCTGGCATTTTGGATCTTGCTGTGGCCGTGAGTATCGGGGCCGTCATTCCATTGCTGGCGCCGAACCTGTTTGGGAGTGTTACGACCGCTCCCATGTCGCGATTGCCTTTGCTTTTGGTTCCGGCGTTCCTGGTGCCAATGTTTTTAATTCTGCATTTGACTGCGTTGTTTCAAGCGCGCCGGTTGAGCGAGTGAGCGACGCGCTCGTAACTGCGGCGTAACGCATAAGCCATCAGGGAGCGGCCGGGCAAAGGCTGCGGTGGCGAAAGAAATGTCGAAGTTGGGCAGACGCAACTGGGGATGGAACCATTTGGTGCCGGCGGAGAGAATCGAACTCTCGGCCTAGGGATTATGAGACCCTCGCTCTACCACTGAGCTACGCCGGCACAGGACCATTCATGCTACGGAAGGTTTGCACGAGGGTCAAGAAGCGTCGCTGTATTGAATTTATGCAGCAGTGGATTGAGTTGAATCCTGAACCATCCGGAAAATCCCAACCGCAAAAAAAATCGGCCATCTTGCTTCGTTTTGTAAGCAAGAATGGAATCGATTTCAACGTGATTTCCACAGGGTTTTCAACTGTTGCGAAGCGCACTTTCGGGCCAAAAATCGCGCAAAATGGGGATCAAATCTCGCAAGAAGCCCAAGTTCGCGTTTCTGTCCGCGTCTGATAATGTCACGGCAGCGTCAAATATTCGTACAGGGTAGACCTTACTAAACCTCAATCGAATCAGGCATTTCCCTAGTACGACCGTACCGTTGACCAGTACAACTAGAACTCCTATTCTGCCATCGGTCGCAACACCTTCGCTCGCACGCGGAGCGAACACCTAGCGAAATGCTGGGTAGGGGGTTGTGTACCTTTAGGTCACAGGCCGAGCGCCTGTGTCTGCTTGCACATTTTGTAGGCTCCGATAAAGTACCTCCCGTTGTTCATTTATTTGGGGGGTATTTATCAATGTCACGTAGACACGTCGTTCTGCTTCTGCCGGGTTTAATCCTGGTAGCGGCAATGGGCCTGAAGACCGCAATCACCAGCAACGGCAATTTGATCGCTTCTGCCGCGCCGGTGATGAATGGACCGGATCCCGCTCCGAAGCCATGGAACGGACCCGATCCAGCTCCAAAGCCCTGGAACGGACCGGATCCCGCACCGAAGCCTTGGTAATCGGGAAGAACCGGTAAAGCGGCTGTCGAACGGGACAGCGGACCAGGGCCCACTGACAAGGGTAAGATGCCTGGATCCGCAAGTTACGCGATTCTTTTCCTAGGAACACTCCTAGAAGCGCTTGTGGTGTTGTGTGCCATCAAGCGAAAAGTCCTTCGCCGATACTTCGTCCTCAACCTATATATGGTGTTGTGCCTGGCGGTGAGCTGGGGGCGTCACTACGTCCTCGCGCGTGATGGCTTCGGCTCGCTGAACTATCGGTACTTCTACTTTTACTCCGATGCACTGCTGACGATCGTTCTGTATTTCAGCCTGATCAGCTTATACCTCTCCGTATTCGAGGAGATGAAGGTAGGCCGTTACCTGCGGTTGGGAGCCCTCACCCTACTCGCAGGAACTTCGTGGTTTACCTACGCGGTCGTCAGTCAATCCTCGCATAAGATCCTCACCTACTTCGCTTTTGAGCTTTCGCAGAACCTCTACTTCGTCGGGCTCGTCCTGACGTACGTATTGTGGGCTGCCGTGCTGAAAATGCGGCAGACGCCTACCCTGTTGGTGCAGCTGGTGCTTTCGCTGGGCGTGTATTTCAGCTTCTTCGCCGCCTGCTACGCGCTGTCGAATCTCCATCCGACGCTTTACGCGCGCGTCTCCATCTTCTTTCCGATCGTCGGGTGCTTGTTGCCTCTGTCGTGGGCGTACGCCTTCTGGCGGGTGCCCAATGACGCGCGGCTGACGCCGGCCCGTCTTGCGATGGCGGCGGTGCCCCGATGATTGCCGCAATCGTCCTGTGCTGCTCGATCGTGTTCTTCCTGCAGTTCTTTGTGCCGTACTGCCGATCGGTGATTGCGGCTTCGATTGGCCACGTGCTCTCGCCTGAAGTTCAGGACGTCACTGGACTCACGACGCCGGCCTCAGGAGACGATTTCCGCCGAGTGGTGCAACTTCTGCGCCTTTGCCCCGACCGGCCCGAGGATCGCGGCGAGATTCGGGCGATCGGCGTTTACTTCGGCATGTTGAACGCCCTCAAGTCGATGACGCGGAGCATCGCTCCCAAAGTTCGCACCTGGACCGAGGACGAACTCGGCCGGTGCACCTACTTCGCGGCGGTGGCACTGGATCGCCGAGTGGCCTTCAGCCGCGACCTGCTCGCGCAGCAGATCGAGGCGTAATTGCGGATCGGTCGTCGAAATTCCGATCTGCCGCCGACCGTTCCTTCTGTCCAGCTCTTCTGAAATTCGTTTTCCCCACAAATGATGCCGTTTTCGCGTCTTTTCCGCCGCAATCTCCGCTTGCGTTTTTGTTAAGAGTGTTATTCTCCATACATCACTCCTCACCGGAGTCGATGCGTCCGCAGCGCAAAAATCACCGGTGACAAAGACATGCTTGCAGTGTGGCTGCGTGCTGCCATCAAACGCACGCGCTTGTAACTTTTGCGATTCCAATTTTAGCGTTGAGACCTCGTCTGCGCGTATCGTGCGCGAGGACGATACGCTGACGCGCGCTCCGGAAATACGCATCTCTATGGAGCGTGAGTCGAACTGTGTCTCGACGACGAGCGCTGCCGATGCGCCGCCGATCGGCGCATGGCGCGGAGAGCTTGGCGAACGCGTCCATGCCTATCGCGCGCGGCGCGGATTGCCGCCGCTCCCAGCACGTGAGGTTCGCACGCGTGAGTTCGCTGCCCGCGAACTCGACGTGCAAGAACTCAGGGTGCGCGCTGCGGCGCAGACGAGCTTGCCGTTTGCGGAAGCATCATCCGCTCAGTCCACTCAGTATCGGGATTCGCGCCGCGGCGGCGCGGTCACGACGGCGGTCGCAACAGCGGTTGCTGCCGCGAACGCGACTGCGATTGAGGAGACGCTGGCTCTGACATCGCCTGAAGTTACGCCTTCCGTCAACGACGAAGAATTCTCCTTCACGATCGCGATCGGGCGTTACGTGGCGCCGCCGAATACGGTCAGCGACGGCCGCATGGAGATCGACGTCTCAATCGCGCCGAAGTCCCATAGCGGAGACGCCGACGTCGAAGAATCGAGCAACGTCAAGCACTACGGTTTGTATCCAGTGGCTTCGATGGAAGACCGCCGCATCGCCGCCGTCATCGATTTCGCGTGTCTGCTGTTCGCCTACGGCGGATTCATGGCGCTGTTCAGTTCACTCGGCGGACAATTTTCCGCGACGAAGTTCAACGCCCTCGTTTACGTAGCGACATTTGCCGTCGTCTACCTGCAGTACTTCGCGCTGTTCACGATTTTCGGCGGCACGACACCGGGCATGATGTTCCGCGGATTGCAAGTAGCGAGCTTTTCCGGCGCGCCACCGACTCCGCGGCAATATTTGCTCCGTAGCATCGGCTACGTCGCGTCGGCAACCGCGGTATTCGCAGGCTTCGCGTGGTCGTGGTGGGATGAAGACCATCTCACGTGGCACGATCGAATTTCGCGCACGTACTTGAGCTCGCCGACGACGCGCGCGGCATTCCACGCGCCCAGCGTTGCGCCGGGTCGATAACCCTACAAGACAAGTAGCTAGGCCGTGCGTATCTCAGCTTCCCGACAAAACCTGGCGCGCGATGCGAACCATCGCCGCCAGACTTTTTTCTATATCGGCTTCCGTCGTCGCCCACGACGAAACGCTGATCCGCATTGCGGTTCTTCCCTGCCATACGGTGCCGCCACACCAGCACGTTCCATCTTCTTGAACACGTCGAATCACTTCGCGCGACTGTTCGGGGGTGCCGAACGACACCATCACCTGATTGATCACGACATCGTTGAGAATTTCGAAGCCGGCATCGCGAAGTCCCGTCGCAAATTTCTGGGCGTGCGCGCAGGTGCGATCGATCAAATTCGCTAGCCCCGATTTACCGAGCGATTTCAACGTTGCCCATAGCTCCACGCCGCGCGCGCGACGCGAAGAATCCGGAGAGTGATACATCGGCTCGCGCCGCGCGCTGGGATCGAGATATGCGGCTGTCGCGGTCATCGCGCTGCGCAATGCATCCCCATCGCGAACAATGGCGATGCCGCTGTCATAGCCGGCGTTCGGCCATTTGTGCGCATCCGTTCCCCACGAATCGGCCAGTTCAAAACCGCGCGTCAGATGCCGATACTGCGGCGACGCCGCGGCCCAGAGTCCGAACGCACCATCGACATGCACCCACGCACCATCCGCCTTCGCGCGGGGGCAGATTTCGTGCGCGGGATCGAATGAGCCAGTGTTGACGTTGCCCGCTTGCAGAAGAACAATCGTGCGATCGTTGACCTTGGGAAATTTATCGGCGCGCATCCGCCCCTGCGCATCGGTCTCGACGACTTTGACTCGCTTTTTTCCGAATCCGGCAAGTGCAAGGGCTTTTAACGAGAGGGAGTGAATTTCTTCGCCGACAACGACGTCGATCGGCGGAGCACCAAACATTCCGTCGTCGTTGACGTTCCATCCAGCTTTGGCGAGCAGCGAATAACGTGCCGCGATGAGCCCCGTGAAATTTGCCATCGTGGCGGAAGTCATGAGGCCACCCGCGCAGCCCGCGGGAAGATGCAGCGCTTCGCAAACCCATGCGAGCACGATTTCTTCCAGTTCGGACGCAACCGGAGACATCACTCGCATACAGCCGTTTTGATCCCAGGTGCTCGTGAGCCAACTCGCCGCCATTGCGGCGGGCGTTGATCCTCCGATGACAAACCCGAAATAGCGGCGTCCCGTGCTGGCGATCGTCGCGGGCGAGCCGAGTTCGTCGAGCATCGCAATCGTCGCGCTCGGCTCGGCGCCATTCACTGGAAACGGCTCGTGAAATTTCGATAGGTCCGCAACTGCTCCGGCGGCAGGAGCGACTCCTCGATCGGCAATCGTCTCGACATAGCGTCGAGCACGCGGCACAACCGCATCGAGAGCTTCGAGTGTTAAATCGCTCGAGGACCGAGCATTCGTAGACATACGTGGTGCGCCTTTCTCCGTGCAAAGCGAGCGCCTATGAGGAAAGCGAAGCGCGCCGCGTGTGGACGCAGTGTGTCTGTTTCAACTTGCGAGGTAAAGAGCCGATTTGTCTGGTAAGCAAACGCCGCGCGGGCGCGCAGCGAAGAACGATCAGGATTTTTGCGCCTTCTGTGTAGCCTGGTCGGACGCGATTTTACCGTCGCGAATAAAAATCACGCGATGCGCGTGTTGCGCGATGTCGTTTTCGTGCGTCACGACAATGATTGTGTTCCCCTGCGCGTGCAAATTCTCAAACAGCGCCATGATTTCATCGCCGGTTTTCGAGTCGAGGTTTCCCGTCGGCTCGTCGGCAAGCACGATCGAGGGCGAATTCACCAGCGCGCGTGCAATCGCCACACGCTGGCGCTGACCGCCCGACAGCTCGTTGGGCCTGTGGTGCATGCGGCTTCCGAGATCGACGCGGTCCAGCGCTTGCTTCGCCTTTACGAGCCGCTCTTCCGCCGGAGTGCCGTTGTAAATCAGAGGCAGCTCGACGTTGTGAAGCGCCGTCGCGCGCGGCAACAAGTTAAATGTCTGAAACACGAATCCGATTTCCTTGTTACGGATAAACGCGAGTTCGTCGTCATCAAGCTCGCTGACGAGCCGCCCCGCCAGCCAATATTTCCCCGAGCTCGGCGAATCGAGGCACCCGATCAGATTCATCAGCGTCGATTTTCCGGAGCCCGACGGCCCCATGATCGCGACGTATTCGCCCTTGCGAATCTGCAGATCGACGCCGTTGAGCGCGCGCACCTGCTCCGCGCCCATCTCGTAGACTTTCGCGAGCTCTTCGGTTTTGATGACAATCCCGGAGCTGACGAGATCTTCGCGATACGATTCCGGTGATGTTGTCTCGATGGGCATTCTCTCTCCGTCGAAGTCGAAGCGATCTGGCCTGCGCGATCCGCCGCTGCTAGCCTAAGACTAACTCAGGACTCAGCTCGACTGATCATCGCTCGCCGCTTTCTTCGGCGCGGAGTTATCCACTTTCACGCTCGACTCGGGCTTGAGAGTGCGGAGCGCTTTGTAGCTGCCGACGACGATTTCGTCGCCCTTCTGGAGGCCCTTGGTGATCTCGATGTCGGTGACGCCGGAAATTCCGGTCTCGACGGGGCGGAAAAACGCTTTCTTGCCATTGACCACAAACACGCCCTGAATTTCGTCTTTCTTTGGATCGCCCGGAGCCGATGGCGGAGGCGCAGCGAGGGTCACGCCGGAACCGGTGCCGCTCTTATTCTCTTTCGCGGCGTCTTCCAGATCCTTGCGCGTGCGTACAGCCAGTGCCTGAATCGGAATCGCCAGCACATTCTGCCGCGAGGCCGTCTTGATCTTCGCGGTTGTCGAAAGTCCTGGCCGCAAATTGTCGGGCGGCTGGTCCAGGGTCACCACTACCTTGAAGTCCTTCGCCTCCTGATTGCTGGTCGTGGATTGCGTCGTCGCCAAACCCGAAGTGCGCAGCACCGCTTGCGAACCGATTTGAGTCACTTTGCCTTTGAAAATTTTCCCGGGGATCGCGTCGATCGTAACGTCGGCGTCTTGACCGTTTCGCACGTTCACGATGTCGGTCTCATCGACTTTCACTTCGGCGGTCACCACCGACATATCCGACAGCGTCATCAAAAAGCTGCCGTTGGAATTCTGAATACCGGGCACGACATAGTCGCCGATGCGCTCCGGCAGGTAGCTGACGATGCCGTCGATTGGTGAGGTGTACGTGGTCTTGTGCAGGACGTCCTCGGTGTGTACGAGCACTGCTTTGCTCTGGCTCAACTGCGCGCGCATCTGTTCCAAAGAGGCCTTCGATGTCATCACGTGCGACTTTGCCGAGTCCACCGCGGCGAATTGAGCATCGTACGTCGTCTTGCGCTGGTCGTAATCCTGCTTCGGAATCAATCCATCCTTGTAAAGGCTCTGGCCACGCTCATACTCAATCTTGGCGTGCTCCAGATTGGCTTGCGCCTGGACCAAGTCCGACTGCGCTGACTTGTAGCTCGCATCGCCGGCCTGTACGCCCGACTCGGCCGAATTGATCGCCGCAGCTTGCGCTTGGACATCGGCGTTCGCCTGGATATTTTCCTGGGTCAGGAGCACCTGCCCCTTCTTGATGTGGTCGCCTTCCTTGACGACGATCGACGTAATCCGGCCGAAACCCTGTGCCGTGACGTTGGTGTAGGTAGTGGGCTTGACCTCGCCCGAGGCGGTCACCAGCGAAATCAGATTGTCCTGCGGGCCGACCTTCGCGGTCTGTACCGTGACCACGCCCTTGTTGGCCTGGTTCACGCTAATCCCAACAATCGCACCGAGGACCACAACCGCACCGACCCCGATTCCGATCTTCTGCCACGTCTTCATTTTTGCCTCTTGGGTGCCGCTGCGAGCGACCTCGCGCGGGCTTCAGTCACAACCGTCCACCGATACCTCTACATACGGGCGGGTGAGGGCAAATGTTTCGCCTCCATCGCCACGAACTCGCAAAGTCTTGTTTTATCGGAACTTGAAGGCCGCCGCCCGACTCTCTCCGGGTTAGACGTCGGCGATGCCACTGCTGACAGCTCCTTGGACGCGCATCCGCTATCACTATTTTAGGGAGAAATCCGGCCAAAGGAAAGGATTCGTCACGGGTGTTATTGGATGCCTTAACTGCCGGTTTTTGGCTGACAGTTCGGCGTTTCGGTTACTTGGACGCCGAGAGGCAAGACTTGGTGCCGGGCCACTGGCAGGCCGGTGGGAAGGGTGCCAAAACGGGAATTCGAGGAACGTCAGCAGGCTGGCTTGGCGTTGCGGAGGAAGGCTTCGACGTCGGCTGGGGCGGGCATGGAGGGTTGGGCGCCGTGGCGGGTGACGGAGATGGCGGCGACGGCGGCGGCGTATTGGACGCTGGCGACGGGGTCGGTGCCGCGGAGGAGGGCGGTGGCGAAGGCGCCGTTGAAGGCGTCACCGGCGGCGGTGGTATCGATGGCTTTGACGCGGTAGGAGGGGACGAGAGTTCGTTCGCCCGAGGCGAGGGCAACGTAGCAGCCGCGTTCGCCGAGTTTGAGTAGCACGTTGCGGCAGCCTTGTTTCAGGAGTTGTTGTGCGGCGTCTTCGAGGTGCTCGCTGCTGTTTAGTTCGGTCGCGCTTCGTTGCAAGAGTGTCAGCGTTTCGGTTTCGTTGGGAGTGAGCCAGTCAACGCTGGCGAGTAAGGATGCTGGCAACGCGCGCGCCGGAGCGGGATCGAGCACGAGCGGAATATTTTCGCGGCGCACGATCATCGCGAGGTACTCGATCGTTTCGAACGGGATTTCGAGCTGCGTCAGGATGATTCCGGCTTCGCGGATCAACGGGAGATGTTTTTCGAGTTCGCGCGGCGAGAGTTCGCCGTTCGCGCCGGGGACGACGACGATCGCGTTTTGTCCATCAGCGGCGGTGGTGATGAGCGCGATGCCGGATGATGTCGGCGCAACTTCGACCGCTTTCGTGTCTACATTCGCGGACTCGAGGCTTGCGCGCAGTTGCGTGCCGAAAGCGTCGTTGCCGATGCGGCCGATCATGCTGACGGGCGCGCCGAGCTTTCCTGCCGCGACGGCTTGATTTGCGCCTTTGCCGCCGGGGAATGTGTTGAACGTCTTGCCGGAGACGGTTTCGCCCGGCAGCGGAATGCGCTGCGACGACGCGACAAGATCGAGATTGATGCTGCCTACGACGAGGAGTCTCTTCGGCATTTTTCTTCCAGGCGCGATTGCGGCCAGCAGCTAGTGGAAAACGGGAGCGAGCGCGACCGCGACCAGCCCCGCGATAAAAAACGCAAACATCAGCGGGATCAATCGCCGCGCGGGTGCCGGAGCGGAAGCGAATTCGCGCCAGACGAAAACGCCCCAGACGGCGCTGACCATCGTCGCACCTTGTCCGATCGAGTACGAAATCGCCGGGCCGATGATGGCCGCATGCGAGGCGACGAAATTCAGCACCGCGCCGGTGCACCAGATGAAGCCGCCCAGGATTCCCCAAAGATGAAATGAACCGCGCGCTTTGCCGTAGCCGCTCATGCTGACCGGCGGCGTGCCGGCGAGCGGATGCCGCATCAGAAAATAATTTACCGGGATGGCGCAGAGCGCTGTTCCAACCGCGAAGAAGAGCGCGACCGAGTAAGGGCCGAGCGCGCCTTCACCGCTGATCGCTTTCGCCACCAGCGGGTAAAAGATTCCCATGAGCACGCCGCATGCGAGGCTGATCTGAATGCCGCGTTTGCTCAGCTTTTGCTGCGTCGTTTCGCGGCGGCGATACGCCATGGCATCCACGATGATGGCGAGCACGACGAGCAGCACCCCGCCGAACAGCAGCAGCGGATTACCTTGCGGCGCGATCGCGTAGTTGAGCATTGCGCCGACGACAAGCGCGAGACCGATGCCGATCGGAAACGCGACGGCCAGCCCAGCGATTTCAATCGCTGCGACGAGCAACAGATTCGCAACGTTGAAAACCGCGCCGCCGGCAATCGCGAAAAGAACGTGGCGCGTGTCGGCGCTGTGAATATTGTTCATGAACGACGACGGGCCGCCGCCCATGCTGCCGAGCGTGTGTCCCCAGAAGAGACTCGCGACAATGATGCCGATGATGTAGTCCCAATAAAAAAGCTGGAAGGGATAGCCGGGGGTCAGCTTCATGGTGTTGGCCCACGAGCCCCAGCAAAGCATGCTGCCGATCATGAACACCAACGCAGCCGCGTACGCTTCAGGTTGATACATTCGCACCGCTTTCTGCCTGGAGAAGGCAACGGCTCGCATGGGAGGAGATATCATCGCGAGCCGAAAAAAGCGGTGCAATCATGCCCGAAAAGTACGCCGTTGACAATTTATCGGACGGATACGAAACGGCGCGCAGTCATTATTATTTCAAAATTATTTTCAAACAGGTGAACGCTAGTCCGCGTCTTTCACGCAGCGGAAACCGAGCGTCGCGGCACGGTCTTTGCCTGGCGCCATCAACAGCAGCTTGCCGTGTTCGTCGAGTGCGTACGCCTGCGGGAAATACCAGTTCGAACCCTGCGGTTGATAGTAGCTTCCGCCGCGAAGAATACCGCCGCGCGTATGTTCGTCGATGTATTCGTCGGTCCACTGCCAGACGTTGCCGACCAGATCCATCACGCCAAATGGACTGGATCCCGCGGGATGCGCGCTCACGCTGTCGGGTCCGCGCATCGTCCGGCTTTGGTCGGGCGCGGGCACGGCTGCTGTGTTCCACTCATTGCCCCACGGGTACGTGCGGCCATCAGTGCCTTGCGCGGCGTACTGCCACTCCCACTCGTGCGGGAGCCGCTTTCCGGCCCATGCGGCGTAGGCGCGCGCGTCTTCGAGCGAGACCCACGTCACTGGTTTGTCGGCGGCGCCGCCGGGAAATATACCGTCGTGCCAATCGCGCAGAAAATTCAGATCGTCTTTCGGGCGATAGTGCGCCGCATCGATAAATTTTTTGAAGTCGGCGTTCGTCACCGGATATTTGTCGATCCAGAAAGGCTTCATCTCGAAAACATGTTCGTGGTATCGGCGCGGCGAATTTTCCCACGGCATTTGCGTATCGACGCCGCTGTCGTTGCTGCCCTCCATTTCGATACCGTGAACGCGGAAGCTGAATGTGCCGGCGGGGATTTTGATCATCTCTGGCGAAGCGCTCGAGGATGGCTTGGTCGCGGCGATTTCGACGAGCTGTTGCGGCAAGGGCTTCCATTCGTGCGAAAAATCGCTGAGCGGTTTCGCCGTCATCGATTTCATTTGCGTCATCAACGTTGCGATCTTCGCGTCCGGCGCGGACTTCGTCGCGAGAATGGCGCCGTAGTCCTTCGCGCCGATCGCAAAGCTGAGCCGAATATTGTTTCCGCTGCGCGCGGGCTGAAGCTCGACGCCATGGTACAGATCGAAGTAACGCACGCCATCGGCGGCGGGCAATTCGATCTGTGCGCCCGTGAGCTCGTACTCGTTGCGATTGACGATGGTCCACACCGCCTGCTCGCCGAGCGGCCACCGACTGGCGAACACGCCGAAGCGCATCATCGGCGTGAAAGGCTCCCACTCGCTGCTTACCAGAAACGGCGTCAACGCGCGTTCCAGCATCGCCACGCGGCGGGTCGCTTCGGCATCGCGCGGCGTGATGCCGTTCCAGATTCCCCAGACGTTTTCCCAACTCTCAAAGCCGATGCCGTTGAAGAACGCGTACTGCAGGTTGGCGGTGTGATCGCGATTCCAGCGATCAGTGACGTTTACCATGTGACGTGGTTCCAGCCATTTGTAGTGATCAATGCGCGGCGTGAACGGCGGAATAGCGTATTGTCCCCACGTCATCAAGTCGTAGGCGAGCGCTTCGTCGGCCGGGCCGCCTTCGGGCTCGAAGACGAGCGGATGTCGAATTTTGTCGGCGGCTTCCGAGAACGCCAGCGGAACGCCGTCCTGCGTGTCGCCGTTGATTCCGTCGGCGCCGATGTCAGCCATGACTTCCGCGATCGCGTCGGGCCACGGCTTGCCGGGATCGCGCGTGCCCTGGTCCCACATCATCATCGGGAAAAGCACGCGCACTCCACGCTTGTGAAAGTCGGCGATCATTTGCCGAACGCCGGCGACGCCACCAGGCATCGCGCGAATCATGTCGTGCTGATTGCGATTGTCGATGCCCATATTCGGATATGTGGGCCAGATCAATACAGAGTCGATGCCGCCGTAGCGTTTCTGGAGATCGTCGAGATAGCGATCGACCGTATATTTGCCCGCCACCGGATCGTAGAAATAGCGATCCTCGACCATCATTTGCGGCTGGATGAAGCTCGATTGCGTCCACGTCAGCGCCGGAATTTCGTAGCGCGAGCCGTTGTAGCCGATTCGAATGAGACGTTCCATGCGCCAGTGCCGGATGTCGGCGAGCCACGCATCGTGCTCGGCGACCGAGCAAGGCGCTACGGCGCCCTCCGCGCGGTTACTCGCGTTCATACACGCTGGGCCGGGAATCTGTTCCGGGACGGCGTCGAATCCGTCGTTGTAGACTCCGACGAAAGCCGAATCCTGCGCGGACGCAATTGGCACTGCGCTGCCGAGAGCGATATACGATGCGAGCAGAATTGCCGCACAGAAGGCGGGCTTCGACAACGTTGCGATCGGGAATCTAAAGGTCACATGCGCTCCGTATGACGTGAAAAGTGGTGCGACTATAAAACGTTTCAAAATTGGTTGTCCATCGGGTGCCCTTTGCACCAGTAGTCGTTTCCGTTCACAGTCGTTTGCAGGGGCGCTTCTTGCGCGAGAAAGGTTGCAACCGTGGGCGAAGCTTATTCATCTCTTCTTGGCGGAAATTGCGATGCAAGACCGCGGGAAAGATTTCAAAAGCGAGCAAGCATCCTTAATTCTCAAGGCTGAAAATTATGCAAAATAAAGTTGTACTCATTACCGGAGCGAATGGCGGCCTCGGCACCTCGATCACGCAGAGCTTTCTGCGAGCTGGAGCTTTGGTCACCGGAGTATCCAACAAGATCTCGGCGGCGGATTTCCCGCAGCCCAACTTCACCGCAATTTCAGCCGACCTGACCAAGGCGACCGCGGCCAATGATGCCGCGCAATCCGTCGTCACTCGCCACGGCCGGCTCGACATTTTGATTCATGTGCTCGGTGGGTTTGCCGGAGGCAAGAGCATCGCCGAAACCGACGACGCGACTTGGGAGCAGATGCAGGATCTGAATCTGTCGTCAGCGTTCTATGTTTTGCGGGCAGCGATTCCGCATCTACGCAAATCGGGGAACGGCCGGATCGTCGCTATCGGCAGCCTCGCCGCCGTCGAGCCGCACGCCGGAATCGGCGCATACGTTACGTTTAAATCCGCACTCGTGTCTCTGGTTCGCACCGTAGCTTTGGAAAATCGCGACGCCGGCGTCACCGCCAACGTCATCCTGCCCGACACGATGGACACACCGGGAAATCGCAAAGCGATGCCCAACGCCGATCCGTCCAAATGGGTCCTGACGCAGGATGTCGCTGAGCTTGCGTTATGGCTAACCGACGACCGCGCCGCGCACACGACCGGCACCGTATTTCCGATCGCCGCGAAATCGTAGCGACGCGCGCCCCATCCCTGCCTAAGCCAAGAAAAACAATCGCCCAGCAGCCTTCCTTATTGCGTCGAATATATAACTAGAACATCAAGTACAGCACGAAGTAGCACTATCGTACAGGTATACGACACAGCATCGTTGACCGTCCATTTACATCTTCAACCGCATTAAAACGAGCGCGCGCTGTTATCGTGAGAGCGTCAAGTCAATTTGGCGCCATTTTGCGCAAGGACGAAGGCAATGTGTGCCCACTCAGCACGTCGCATTCGTAGAGAACTGCGTCTGTTCGCATCTCGCGAGCGATTTTGCAGGATCCGTTTCGCCCCGTTTCACAAAACGTTGCGAACGGGGACGATCCTATGAGCGTTCAGACTCCGTTCTTCACAGGTGTCTCCACCGTTCCGGCCCGCGTCACGCGTGAATTGCCGTTTCGCATCATTCCCCGCATCGAAACCTACCCGCGAGTCGTCGCCTTTTGCCAGACAATTGCCGGCCAAGCCGTTCTGTTGACCGCCTTCGGACTCGTTTATGCGTCGTTCAACCCAAATGCGCTTCCCCTGACGCTGTGTCTCGCGTTGCTGACCTGGATGCCTGGCCGTCGCAATCAACTTCTATGCGTATCGACTTTGTTTTTCGCTTTGCTTGTGCCGTGGCACGCACTGCCGAAGCCCCTTTACCACGCGGGCCTGGTGCTGGCGTGCCTCGCTTTTGGCTGGCTGTTGATTTGGTGCCGCGCGAAGTGGCCCGAATCCTGGTACGGACAAAACTCCGCAGAAATTTTGATCGCCGGATTCGGCATATGGGTCGCGACGATTTCGCTTGTCCCATGGCGTTTCTTCCATACGGTGACGCTGTGGGACCTCAGCATTGTCTTCGGCAGCTACCTTTGGTACGTGGGATACATCCTGATGGATCGCGTTCGCGAGCCGATGAAAGAATTTGGCATCGAAGCCGGATCGCTTCGCCCCTTCTGGGGTTCACTCTACACACCATTTCCCAACGGGGCCGCTTACCTGCGTCAGATCGAAGCGAAAAATCCCGAGCACCTCTCGATCACTCAGCTCAAGGGATTGAAGTTGCTGGCCTGGTCCGTGCTGATTCTAGAGTTTTCCAAGCTCTTTGCCTGGTTTTTTCACGGCCGCCTGGGCGTGCCTAACTTCACCACCGCACTTTCGCTCAGTGCGCACGGAGCTCCGCTGCCTTGGTTTGTCTGCTGGGCGAGTTTGATCGTCTATTTCCTCGAAAAAGTAATGACCGGCGCCGTGCTTGGTCATCGCATCATTGCGTGCTGCCGCTTGGCGGGATTCGATGCGCTTCGCAATATGTACCGCCCGCTGTCCGCGGTGACCGTCGCCGAATTTTTTAATCGCTACTACTACTATTACAAAGAGCTGTTGGTCACATTTTTCTTTCTTCCCGCATTTTTGAAGCAAGACTCACGTCAACCTAAAGTCCGGCTGGCGCTCGCGATTTTTGCGGCCGCTTGCCTCGGCAATTCCTTTTTTCATTTCACCCGCGAGCTCCTTTTCATCCATGACGTCGGGCTATGGACGGCTCTGCGTTCGTTTCAAGCGTTCTTTTTCTATTCGGTGGTGCTTGCAATCGCGCTGATCGTTTCGCGATTGCGCAAACGAAACCCTCTTCCGGCGGGATTCTTTCGGGGCACGCTATGCCCTGCGGTTTCCGTCTGCTTGTTCTATTGCCTGCTCAGCATCTTCGCGGTCACCGATCATCGTTTTCCGCTGATCGTCGATCTGCGCTTTCTGGCACATCTATTTTTCATCGGTTAAGGGTGGCGCTATGGAGTCCAACGATTCGAAGCGGATGATTCGCGAATTTGTGCAAAATTTGCTCGCGCAAAAAAAAGATACGAAGCCTTTCGGTGACGACTCTTCGCTGATTCTGTCGGGACGCATGGATTCGATCGATACCGTCGAGCTCGTCTTATTCCTCGAGACGGCGTTCGGGTTGAAATTTGGGAGCGCCGGGTTGCGCCGTGAACAGATCGACACCGTGAACACGATGGACGCGCTCGTGGATCCCAAGTGAACACCCATAGCGCGCAACGGGGGACCACTTCGGTCTGGTAGCGATGCAATTTCCCAGAATGGCTTCAGTGGTCCGGGAGCCGTCCGGTGGGGGCCAATAGTCGCACTCACCGTCACCCCTGCCGGTCTCGATTTCCGCGCGAAATAGCCTTCCCACATGGCAAGCTCTCGGCCTTCGACCCACGCCTATAACTAGCTGAAATTGCAATAATTTAGAAGCTATACGAAGCGGCCGTATCACAACCCATCTCGCGTACCCTCCTTTACAGCCTTGAACTCAGCCTAAATATCCCGTTTGGAAGAAGTTGTGTTCCGTCCGGGAACAGTACGGTTGGCCCAGCAAATTAAACCTCTGGAGCCATTGGGGGCATACCGCCGTACCGCTACTCTCTTGGCAGCCGGGATGCACTCACTAAGCGGCGGACGAAGACAGTCCGACGAAGCAACGGCGGAACCCGGGGGGCGGCCTGACCAGCAGGCGAACCGGACTGAGGAAAGTAGATGAGCGTTTCAGTACTGATCGAAGAACCGAGGATTTCGCGGCCGTCGGATGCATGGCTGGAAGCGAACTATCTCGATTCGTCGGATTCGATACGAACGTCGGAGCTGATCTCGGCGTTGTCGTATGCGTTGGACCTGACCGAGGGCCGTTCGATGGGCCATTCGGTGCGCACCTGCGTGATGGGCATGCGCCTGGCGCAGCACATCGGCTTGTCGATGGAACAGCAAGCGGATTTGTACTACGCGCTCCTGCTCAAAGACGCGGGCTGCAGCAGCAACTCCAGCCGCCTGTTTCACATTTTGAACGCTGACGAAATTCGCGCGAAGCGCGACGTCAAGACGACCGACTGGACGAAAGTCGGATTCGAAAGCCTGAATTTTGCGCTGACGCATGTGGCGACGGAAACTCCGCTCCCGCAGCGCATGTGGAAGCTGTTGCAAGTTGCGGCGACGCAGCAGGCCGACTCACGCGATCTCGTCAAAATCCGCTGTGAACGCGGCTCCTACATCGCAAAGAAGCTGGGATTCTCGGACGCGGTCGCGGAAGGCATTCACAGCCTCGACGAACATTGGAACGGCGGCGGCTATCCGAATCATTTGGTCGGCGAAGAGATCCCGATGTTTTCGCGGATCGCCAATCTTTGCCAGACGCTGGAAGTTTTTTACGAAGCGCGCGGCGAAGAGGATGCACTCGAAGCGGTCCAGGCTCGAAGCGGCCGCTGGTTCGATCCCGAGCTTGTTGCGGCGACGATGTCGCTGAGCAAGCAAGGCATTCTGTGGCTCGGCCTCGATTCGAAAGACCTCCTTGAAAACGTTTTGGTGATGGAGCCGGAAGAACGCCGCCTGATCGCGGACGACGCGACGGTGGACAGCATTTGCCTGGCGTTCGCCGACATCATCGACGCGAAATCTCCTTTCACCTATCAGCATTCGAACGGCGTGGCGGACGCGGCCATGGACATCGCCATCCACTTCGGCATGAACGAGCTTGAGAAGAAGCAGTTGCGGCGCGCCGCGTTGATGCACGACATCGGTAAATTGAGCGTCCCGAACAGCATCCTGGAAAAGCCGGGTAAGCTGACCGACGAAGAGTGGCAAGTTGTCCGCGACCATCCTTACTACACCTTCCAAATCTTGAAGCGCGTTCCGGCGTTCAAGTCGTTCAGCAACGACGCGGCCGCGCATCACGAACGGCTGGATGGCTCGGGATATTGGCGGCGCATGTCGGGCAGTAATATTTCGTTCGTAGCACGCATCCTGGCGGTCGCGGACGTCTACGACGCTCTGCGCGCAAAGCGCCCTTATCGCGACGCGCTGCCACTGGAGACAGTTTTTTCGATCATGCGCAAAGAATCCCCGAAGGCACTGGATTTGCCGTGCCTCGAGGCGCTGATTTCGGCCGCGCAAGATCGCAACCTGTAAGACCCTGCGTAACCTGCGGGGGATTTCATCGCTGAGGGGTGGTGGGATGAATCTACGTTCACGTCTGACATTGTTGTCGTCCCTGTTGTTGCTGGCCGCCGCCGGCGCGCACGGGCAGGATTTCTTCGCGAATGCGGGCGGAGTGCGCTCGACCTCGCTGGGCGGCACGTATGTTGTGTCTTCGACCGACACGATCGGCGCGCTGTCGGCGAACCCGGCGGGCTTGACCTTCCTGCGCGGAGAAAATTTAAACCTCGAAGCGGATGTGTTTATCCCGCGCGGATCGTTCTCGAATTCGGTGAATGACGGCGCACCGCTGAAATCGAATACCGCTGTGGTGCCATACGGCGCGTTCGGCATGCCGATCGGCCATTCGCGGTTCAGCTTTGGCGTTGGACTGCTTCCGGAATTGGCGTCTCGCGGAGATTGGAAATACATCGATGCACCTGGCGCGGCCGGTGCAACGTACGGATTGCAGCAAAATAAATCGGCGATCGTAAACGTTCGCGCGGTGGCCGGAGTCGGCTACACGGTGAATTCGCGATTGTCGATCGGC
Source organism: uncultured Acidobacteriota bacterium (assembly GCA_963785605.1). GTDB lineage: Bacteria > Acidobacteriota > Terriglobia > Acidiferrales > UBA7541 > Acidiferrum. The sequence continues at coordinate 204,395 of CAWAWE010000009.1, forward strand.
GTGACCGTCGGCGCCAACTACAACCAGAACACACTCGATGCGCCATACATTTTTCAGACGCAGCCTGTGCTCGCGGGAGCGAAGACGCTGCTTACGATGCACACCGACGGCGTGGGATGGAATGGCTCCGTCGGCGTGATCGCGCAGGCTACTCGTTCCTTGCAAGTGGGCGCGGCTTGGAAGTCGCGCACTGTGATCGATTCGACCGGGCATGCTTCGGGCGACGTCGGAGCTCAGTTTGCCGCGCTCGGCGTGAATGCCCCGTCAACCTTCACCTACAACGCCGCGGTGCAGAACGTTTTGCCGCAGTCGGTCCTCGGCGATCTATCGTGGCAGACGAGCAAGCACTGGCTCTTCGCGTTTCAGGCGGACTGGACGAACTGGCACAACGCGTTCGTGAATTTGCCTGTGACCTTGACGAACGGAACCAACGCGACGATCAATTCGCTGGTGGGCGGCACGACGCTGCAGGATTCGGTTCCTCTACATTGGAAGGATCAGTACGGATTCCACGTCGGAGCGGAGCGAGGACTGACGGAGAACACGGTCCTGCGATTCGGTTACGCGCATGCCAACGATCCGGTGCCGAATTCCACGCTGACTCCGCTCACTGCCGCGATCATGCAAAATCAACTGTCGGCGGGCTTTGCGTACAACCCCGGACGATCGAAGTGGGAACTGGCCTACTCTTTCCATCCGACCGCAACCGAACATGTCGGCACCAGCGGCCTCCTGTCGGGCGAATACGACGACAGCACCGTAAGAGTCGGAACGCAATCAGTGATGGTCGGCTACTCGTTCCGATTCTGAAAAATCGAAACGAAAACTCTGCAGCTGTAGGGGCGTCCCTTCAGGGCGCCCAGGCACGATGTCGACTACATTGCGGAGCAAATGCAAAAGGGGCAGAACCATTGGCCCCGCCCCTTTCGTCTCCTTCAATCGCTCGATCTCAATATGCAATTGGGTTCGCTCAAGCTTCTTCCTAGCCCTTGTGCTTGAAATACTCCACTTGCCTCAATCGTTTTTGCGCGGCCGCTTTCGATTTGTAAGGCCCGCCAAGGTTCTTACCTTTTTCCGATAGCACTTTGTAACCGCCGGCTACTTTTTTGATCATGTTCACCTCGCTTGTCCGGGCGATCGCGCTTGCGATCGCTGTGCTTCCGCCAAGCTCAGGTTCGCGCCACAGGCGTCTCTCTGGAATACGGGGAATTCCGCATCTTGATATCGGAAGTTGTTGCAGAAGCGATTAGGCGCAAACGGAAAGCTCCACCGCATGTTCCGGGGTGCCGCATCCTCCAGGTTTTAGGAGGGTGCGGTTTTTGACTTTTTCGCCATCGATGACCATCTAAGCCGCCGTCGTCAGCGTTGACGTTTCACAGATCGCGAGCCTTCGATCCCCACCCAGCGACCAACAACACGCCTAAGACGCTGTCGGATTCGTAGACTTCGATCGCTCGACCATAGTGTTGATCGCGGCTTCTGCATCGGGCGCCGGCGTGGCCGAGCGATGAGCCGGTGAGTGATGCCCGAGATAGTACGGCGCGTTGAGCGTGAAGATGCGCTCGTTGCCTTTCACCAATAGCAACCACTCGAGCAGTCGCCCCCGCTGGTTGTGCAGGAAATACTCGTACCACTTCCCTTCAGCCAGTTCAGGAATGACGACGATGATGCGTCGTTCGGGCTGCTGGGCCGACAGTTGAAGAATGTATTGCACGATCGGCACGATCACGAATCGATAGGGAGACGGCAGGTGAACGAGTTGCGGTGGCGGATCGCCCGCGTCTTCGAATGGTTTGACGACCAGGCGATCCCATTCTTTGTTGAGGACTTCGGAATGTTCGTCGGGTTCGACGTGAACGGCGATGACGTCGGTGGTAAGCCGCGAAGCAAGCTCAAGCCCGTGGCGCGTGACCTGGCTGTAGTGATCGATGGGCACCACGGCGATAGGCTTCGATGAGTGACACGCCGGTACGATCGGCATTGTGCAACGCGTGATCAGGCTGACCGAATGATAGTGCCGGCGCACCGCTGAGAAAATCATGATCAGCATGGGGATGAACAGGATGGTGATCCATGCGCCTTCGACAAACTTTGCGACGAGAATGACCAGCACAGTAATGCCGGTGACAAAGCCGCCCAGCCCGTTGACGAACGCGCTTTTAACCCAGCCTGGACCGCGTTTTTTGCGCCAGTGCGCAACCATCCCAAACTGCGACAGCGTGAAGGCCAGGAACGCGCCGACCGCATAAAGCGGAATGAGCCGGTCGGTAATGCCGCCGAACAGGATGAGCAGCAATCCCGTCAACACCGCGAGGATGATGATGCCGTACGTATAAACCAGCCGGCGCCCTCGAAACGCAAAAACATGTGGAAGATAATTGTCGAGCGCGATCAGACGGCACAGCCGCGGAAAATCGGCGAACGCGGTATTGGCCGACAGCGAGAGCACGAGAAGGATCGAAGCAATCGTGACGTAGTAAAAAGCTCCCCGCCCAAAGACCGCCATGATGATCAGCGAGAGCAAACTCTGGTAGCCGGCCTTGCTCGGGTCAGTCGCGGTAATGCCATAGCTTTTCGCGAGATACGAAATTCCCGCCAGAAGCACCGCAAGAATCAAAATAACGATCGTCAGCGTCCGCTGCGCATTCTTCACACCCGGATCGCGAAACGCCTTAACCCCATTGCTGACCGCCTCGACTCCGGTAATCGCAGCACACCCGCTGGCGAACGCCTTCAGCAGTAACCAGAGCGTGACCGCTTGCGTTGCCGCGGGCGGTATCGGCATGGTCGCAAGCGGCGTCGGATGCCCACCCGACGCCAGAACGTGAAAGATGCCGGCCGCGATGGTGATCGCGAGCGTTCCGACAAACAAATACGTCGGAAACATGAACGCCAACCCAGCCTCGCGAAGCCCACGCAAATTCAGGATCGTGATGATCACGAGTATCCCGACACACAGCGCGACCATGTGGGTTTGCAGCCTGGGTACCGCCGACACCAGCGCCCCAACTCCGGCCGAGATCCCGACCGCCACCGTCAAAATGTAGTCGGTCAGCAGCGCCGCCGCCGCAAGCAGCCCCGGCAGCGGCCCGAGGTTGTAGCGCGCCACCGTGTACGACCCGCCGCCATTCGGATACGCCGCGATCGTCTGCCGATACGAAAAAAACACAATCACGAGCAGCACGATAATCGCCGTGCTCAGCGGCAGCACATACCGAAGCCCGACGAGTCCGAGCGGAATGAGCAGGCTGAGTGCCGCCTCCGGCCCGTACGCCGCCGAACTCAGCGCATCCAGCCCAAAAATCGGAATCCCGCGCCCGGGACCGATCTGCTCAGCGCGCTCTTCGCTGGTCGCGAGCGGCTTGCCGACAAGGAGGTCGAGGATGTTCATGGGCGGCGTTTTTTCATGATGCGGTGCTTGTTATCGCTGTTCGCTCTGCGTTTGCTCGACCGCAGTGACGATTGTTTGACGCGCGGTGCAGCAGTGGAGAGCCTATTTGTAACGAGGAGCCGCGAAAAGTCAATTCGGTCGTTCCCGGATTTACGATCAAAATTTTATGGACCGCGAGGAAATCGCAATCCGTTCGATGAACGGCGAGCGCATTTCGCTGCGTGTTGTCACTTGCTGAGGTTGGCGTTCTTGACAGCGTAGAGGTATCGGCGTAAAGTGTGGAGTTTTTAGATAGCCCCGAAAGGCAGCAGAGAGGGGCGGGACTCCAAAATGGACAAGAAACGGCTCGAGTACTACAAGAAGAAGTTGACGACGCGCCGCGAAGAATTGATGCGTACGATCGCGCGCACGGAAGAAGAAGGACGGCAGGCGGACGACGATCCGACGGTCGATCTAGCCGACAAAGCGGCGAATTCGTACACGAAGGAGTTTCTCTTCGGATTGACGAACAGCGACCGGACGATCCTGAACATGATCGACGAGGCGTTGAAGCGGATTAAGGCGAACGAGTACGGCCTGTGTGGGAACTGTCAGGACGAGATGCAGACCAAGCGCCTGGAAGCGGTGCCTTGGGCAAAGAACTGCATCAGCTGCCAGGAGAAGATTGAGCAGGGTTTGATCTAGGCGAAAATAGCGACATCGCCTGTTGGATCACGCGGGGCCGGAGTTTCGGCCCCGCATTTTTGTCCACGAACGTGCGGATAAAATCATGGGTAAACTTCAGTACAATTATCTATAGGTATATGATAATGTTCGGCGTATGGCCTCGCACGGGCACGCAGGAAGCTCGCTTCGAAAGTGGATGGGCGCTGCCGGCGACGCTGTGGTCAGCGTGTTTTTCCCCGGCGGATGCCGATTGTGCGAGCGTTTGCTGATCCGGGCGAGCCGATTGCCGATTTGCGAGGAGTGCTTGGGCTCGTTTCCCACGCTGCCGGCGCGGGTTTGCGTAGTTTGCGGGTCGCCAGCTTTAGCGGCGACCACGTTGCACGCGGCCGACAATGGCGTTGGCGATGACCGCGCCGATGCTGATGCTGGGGCCGACGTTGATCACGTTGACGAGCGAACCTGCCTCGATTGCACCACCCGCACCTACCGCTTCACCCGTGCCCGGAGCTACGCCGCCTACCGCGGCCCCATCGTCCGCGCCATCGTCCTACTCAAATTCGAACGCATCGACCCGCTGGCCTCCTACTTCGGCGACCAACTCGCCTCCGTGGCAAAACGCCACGCACTCGCCGCCGCAGCCGACGTCGTCGTCCCCGTCCCCTTGCATCGCACCCGCGAGCGCGAACGCGGCTTCAACCAAGCTGAACTCATCGCCCGCGCCGCCGCCAAGCGCCTCGGCCTCCCCTTCAAGCCCGTCCTCCTCATGCGCACTAAAGCCCGTCCTTCCAAGCACATACTGTCCAACGAAGAACGCTGGCGCATCGTACGTGGCGCTTTTGCCACACGCCCGGGCAGCCAAGTTGACAATAAGCGCGTCTTACTGCTAGATGATGTAATGACAACTGGTGCCACGCTCGACGCGTGCGCAGGCGCTTTACTCCAAGCTGGAGCCAAGTCTGTTGTTGGACTAACAGTTGCTAGAGTTGTGAGACGTGAGACGCCGACCGGCATCGGCGAGTTAGTGTAGCCTTAAGGGAGCGCGATGAGCGCACGACGGTTCCACCCTGTCGATTCCCGGGGGCGCCAAACCCCCCAAGCAGCCGGAGAGGCTGTGTCCGGCTCTGAGAGTCCCGCCGGCAGTAGAATCCACAACTCATCGCCTTTGCGGCGCGCGTCGCTGATGCAGGAGCCCGTTTTGGTCCTCAACGCGACCTACGAGCCGATAAACGTCACTGCTGTCCGCCGCGCCATGGTCCTGATGCTCAAAGGCGTCGCCCAGGCCGAAGAACTCCACTCTTCCGAGGTGCATTCCTCAGCGAAGGCCCATCGGGTCCCATCCGTGATTCGCCTGCTTGCCTATCGCCACATCCCGCAGCAGAGCCGGGCGCTTTCGCGCAAGAATATCCTGTTGAGAGATCGAAATACTTGCCAGTTCTGCGGCCGAATCTTTCCCGGATCGGAACTGACGCTCGATCACGTCGTGCCTCGCTCCCGCGGCGGCCGCTCATCCTGGGAAAATCTCGTGGCCTGCTGCTATAACTGCAACAACAGAAAAGGTGACCGGACTCCCGAAGAAGCCGGTTTCAAATTGGCACGCCGCCCGCGCCCCTTTACACTCCACACCTCGCGCCAGCTCATGCGCCTGATCGGCCATCGCGACGAGCGTTGGCGCAAATATCTCTTCTACTAAGTGCTTTCCCGCTGTGGTAGCTCGAAAGTTCCACAAAAACTTGGGTTTAGCCTCGGCGTCTCAGCCTTTGTAATACTTCTGTATTACCGGTCGAAAATTGAATCTGTGAGTTCTAAATTTTTACTGAGAAAAAGGAAACCTTTTTGGCCGGAATGCATCTATAATACTAACTAACCACTTCGAGGACACACCCCGGGAAGCAGTTAAGGCCAAAACCTTAGCTGCTTCTCTCCTTTTACGGCCGATTTTTTCTCGAAAAAATTTCGCGCTGCGAAAACAATCACGAAGTTTTATCGCGTGGGCGCTTCGGTGTGTCTGTTGTGATTTCTGGACTTGCTTCGCGACGATCCGGCTAAGCCGCTCCGGCGGACTGCTTTCTTCACGGCAGGAAAACTTTGGAGCGCTTCTTCTTCGTTCTGAAATTCCTGAAAGATTCGATAGAGCTGCGTGATCTTCAAAACTTCTTCCACCTTCGGTGTCAGCCCAACCACTTTCATCTCGCCGCCCTGCTTGATCACGCTCATGTAGCAGTTCACCAGCGCGCCGACTCCGGAGCTATCCAAATAAAGTAAATTGCCCACGTTGAGCACAATTTGTTTGTTGCCCTGCGTCATCAGGTCGCCGATGGTTTGCCGCAGGACGCCGCTCGCGAACGAAGTCAACTGCCCGCTCAGATCTACGATCGATACATTGCCCGTGTGACGAATTGCCGCCGAGAAGTTCACGATTGCCTCTTAGGACCCTGGAACCCGGAAATTGTACATCTTCGCGCGCGCATCGGAGGAGCAAATATCATGAACTCTCAGTGAACGCACAAAACGTGTGGATATCTCGATTTTTGTAGATTTTTGTGACGTGCCTGCTGCGACAGTCTGCTTCTACGATTGCCGCATCACCACCCGCAGCCCGCGCCGCCAGCTTTCCGCCAATCCCACGCGCATCACTTCCATCGACTGCGACAGATGCCGTTGCAGCAACCCTGTCGTCGAATGAAACCGCAGCGCCGGCGCCACCAGATACACGAGCGGCGGAGCTTTTTGCAATTGCAGCTGCGGAAAATACCCGCAATTTGCGAAATCCCCCTGTTCTAAATGCCGCCGGATCCGCAACCAATAGTCGGCTGCCTGGAGCGGTAGATGAATGTGCTCCGAAGCTTTCAGCTCGATGATTGCAAGCCGGCCCGATTTTGTAACGGTGAGAACGTCGAGAATGCCCCGTTCGTTCGCGGTATTCGCAAAGAGTTGCGTGTACACGAAGCGCGGATCGAGATTGGCATCGATGCGGGTGACGTCGCTGCGAACCATCGTTTCAAGCCAGCGTTCCGGTTGCGCACGATACAACGGGTGCCGCGTGTTCGAGGCCAACGGATGGCGGTGATTGTCGAAATCCCGCAGCAGCTTCTTGAGTTCGCCGTCCGACGCCGCGGTCAATTTTTTCCGCAGGTCGCCGCCTTCGCCAAAGAAAATCAAATGATTTTCCCATCGTGCGAACGCCAGCCCTCGAAAACGCAGAATGATTTCCGAGTTGTGTGGATCGGGATGCAGCGCGATCGCTTCCTTGTTAATCGCAACGATCGGATCGAGCTCCGCGGCCGCGCTATCGAGCAACACTTGCCGCGCTCGATTCGCCACCAGCCAATTATCCCGATTCGCAAATGAATTCGGATCGATTCGAAGCAAGGACTGACTTCGCGGCTCATACTCGAAAATCTCCACCGCAATGCTCGAACTCAGCGCTTTTGCCAGGTGTGCGATTTTCTTGCCGGCATCTTTCGCGACGATCAGCTTGAGCCCGACAACGTAACCCTGACGCGCCGTCTCTCGCACACGCGCCAGCCACAAAAGCCCGAACGTCAAAGCATTCGCTGATGTTGCAACCGTTTCAGAGTCCGGCACCGCGAGCAGTGCCCACCGTCCCGACGGGCTCTGCATGACGCCCCGAGCGTAGTTGCCCGAAATCGAGTGCTCGAGATCGGGACCTGTTACAAGAACCCCTTCGAGCGATTCATCCGGAAAGCGTTCTGCGAGAACCCGCGCCAGGCGCAGACGAAAATCTTCACGCGCAACCTCACGGGGCGACCGGGTGTAATCCACGCGAAAAAACTCGATCCTTCCAGGTCGCGCCTTACCAAGCCGCTCGAACGACAGCGCCAAATGGCCGTCGCTCTCCGCCGAAATCCCAACGATCCGATGAGTGATATTGGCTTGTTCCGAGTGAACTGCCAGAACAGGCTTGTCGGCTGCGCCGCGTAATTCCCAACGAAAATCTTCGATGGTCGCCACCCGAACTCCGTTTTCGCGGATTTCGACCGACGCGGCGCGGTCGAATTTGCGCAGGTGCCCCTCGATATCCGCCGTCAGAAGCATACGGCGTAACATTATCAATAATTGTATCTAGAAGTAAATATCGCTACTGTGCGAACTCGAGTCCCGTAACGCGCACGATAGGTTGCTGCATGTTCCACGAGTTGGGAATGTGCTCGACCGCGATGTCGAACTGCCGTCGCTCTCCGGCGGCTAGTGACGGGTTCGGTGGCACAACAACGGCCCGCGACTCCCTCAGCGCGATCTGGTTCATATCATCCGCAAACGTAATCGTGACCTCAACGCCGCGCAGCGACCTCGATCCACCGTTCACCAGGTCCGCGGTCAGCGTCGTCACTTCTTGATGAATGAAATTCTCCGCGCGAGTCATAGCGATATTTTCGATGTGAACCGACGCTGCATAGGCCTGCTCAGCCGCGCCGAATGCGAAATGCGCCTGTTGCGGCGCCGCGCCCGGTGGCGACTGTCGCCCCGGAGAAAAATAAATCGCGGCAACGATCACGACCACCGCGGCGGCCGCGAGAATCAGCGCGAAGCTGAAACCTCCGCCCTCGGGCCCCGCTGTATCAGGAATATGGATTTGCGGCTCTTCATGCATAGATGCAACCCGAAGTTTCGCACGTTTCCCGCCACCGATGCCAAATTCCAGCGTCGCCTGTTTCGAGAGTGCGCTTCTGAGGTTGACCTACGAGATTTGGATTGGACTCGAGGAGCAGCTGTGTCTCAACGCCCGACTACGAGGCGATGAACCAACGGCTCGGGCAACTTCGCCGTTCGCATGCGCGATTGCACGTCGGAGATGTCGTACGGCACGCGCCAAAATTCCACGACGTCATGTTCCAGGTCAGCAATCGCAAAACCCGCTCGCGGATCTCCATCGCGCGGCTGCCCGATCGATCCCGGATTCAACAAATATCGCCGCTTCGGTTCGATGCGCAGCGGCGCAAACGATTCCGACGGCTTCGGATGAATGCTCAGCATCTCCAACTGCGATCGCTGATTTTCATACGAGAATCCGCCTTGATGATGCGTGTGTCCGAAAAATGTCACGTTCGCCGTTGAATCGAGCAACCCCTCGAGCGCCTGCGCCGGCGTGAACACATACTCGTCTTCATCCTGAAACGCGCCGTGCACCAGAACAATTCCATCCGTCTCGAGCGGCCCCGACGGCAGTTCCGAAATCCATTTCAGATTGTCGGCCGAAAGTTGCGACCTCGTCCAATCGACCGCTGCTTTCGCAACGGGATTGAAATCGTCCGTCTCCATCAAATCGCTCGCGGCTTTGTCGTGATTTCCACGAATCGTGCGCGCGCCGAGTTCACGAATCTTGCTCGTCACTTCGTTCGGATCTGGCCCGTAACCCACCACATCGCCGAGGCACGCGATATGGTCCCAGCGATCTTTCGCCGCTTCGAGCGCGGCCGTCAATGCTGTTGCGTTGGCGTGAATGTCGCTAAGAACGAGGATCCGCATGCCTGGTGTCCAAAAAGTGCAACTGAGTATAAAGGAACATGCAAGTCGATGCACGGCAGGAAAACGCGCGGTTCTGAAGATAACCAACCACTGGATGTGAGCCCGGCAAACGATTTCCCCAAGTTCTAATTTCTATCTCAATGCGAGAAAAAACGCGGGCACAAAACGTCACATGTCCCGCAATCGAACACTTTCTGATTACAAATACGCAACATTTTTACGCATTTCCATGCAGAAATTTTTCAAATCTCACGAAACAAATCCATAGGGTCATTCGTCTATACGAGTGCAGCCGGAACGCAGGGCTGCTCTTGGTCTGTCAGAGATCTTCAAGAAAAACCCCGCGGTGGCAGCCGCGGGGCCGTGACACGCATTCTTTCCGGCCGTTAGTCCAGGAAGAGAAAGTGTCGTTCGGGGCAATCTACTCGCCCCCGTACCCGCGTGTCAATCTCTGTCTCGCCTCCAGCAGGAAGTCTGCGGCTGACTCGATCCTCGATGAAAAAGGTGACACGCATGAAATCCAATTCAATTCTTCGGAGTGTTGTATTGCTCGCGGTGGTCGCGCTGGCCGTCCCGGTTTTCGCTAAGCCGGTAAGCAAGACGATCAACATTAACCAGGCAGCTACGCTCGGTTCGGCGAAGCTCGACGCGGGTGAGTATCGTCTTCTGATCGACGGCAACAAAGCCACCGTGCAGAAGGGCAAATCCGTCGTCGCCCAGAGCGAAGGCCGCTGGGAAGATCGCGACACCAAGTCGATCTACGACGCCGTGCTCCTCAACGACGCCGGCAAAGTAAGCGAAGTCCGCTTCGCCGGCCAAAAGAAAGTCTTCGTCTTCAGCGAATAATTCAACCAATCAAATTACGATCGAGAAGGGATGCGTTTTCGGGCGCATCCCTTCTCTTTTTAGTGGCGTCATTAATCGCAGCACTCCCACTTCTCTTCGTGGTATCGGAAACTGTTTCGCTCTCAGCGACGACCACCCCTGAGCCTGGTTGCCGCACCCTTTTTGGTTTTAAAAGGGTGCGGTTTTTCCCATCCGTTAACCGAGCAACTCAGCCATCGACGCAATGCTTTTTCTTCATCCACTCGCTACCGAACGAACATGCAGTCCCCATAGCTATAAAAGCGATATCTCTCTGCGACCGCATGCCGATAAGCCGCCATCACATTCTCTTTCCCCGCAAACCCACAAACCAGCGCCAGCAACGTAGACCTCGGCAAATGAAAATTTGTCAGCAGCCCATCCGTCACGCGAAACTGAAATCCCGGAAAAATAAAAAGCTGCGCCTCCGCCCGCCCCGGCATCACCAGCGATTTCGCATTCGACTCAACCGCGCGAATCGCCGCCGCCTCCAGCGCCCGAACCACCGTTGTCCCGATCGCGACAATCGGCCTCTTCCCTTCCCGCGCCCGCTGAATCCGCTCCGCCGTCTCTGCCGAAATCTCAAACGCCTCCGCATGCATCGCATGCTCTTCAATCTTCTCCGCATGAATCGGCTGAAACGTCCCAAGCCCCACATCCAGCGTAAGCTCGCAAATTTCAGTGCCGCGATTCCGTATCCGCTCAAAAATCTCCGGCGTAAAGTGCAGCCCCGCCGTTGGCGCAGCAATTGCCCCGCGTCGCTTGGCAAAAACAGTCTGATACCGATCCCGATCCGACGACTCATCCTCACGCTCGATATAAGGCGGCAACGGAATATGCCCGAGCCGATCCAGCAGCTGCTCGACAGTGTCAGCAGTCCGCGACGTGAACCGCAGCGTCCGCAGCCCCAATTCCCCCCGCGTCAGAATCTCCGCGTCGAGTTCTCCCTCTCCGCCCGCCGCACGACCGAACCGAATCCGCTCCCCAACCGGCAGCTTCCTCCCCGGCCGCACCAACGCCTCCCAGGTATCCGGCTCAACCTGCTTGGTCAACAGCACCTCGACGTTCCCCGTCAGATGTTCCCGCTCGGTGGCCTTCGATGGGGCCTGTGAACGCACCCCAGCCCGATGCCCAAATAGCCTCGCCGGGATCACCCGCGCGTTGTTCAAGACGAGCAGCTCATCACCCCGCAGCAGCTCAGGAAACCCCGAGAAAGCGAGGTCCCTCGTGGTCCCCACCATCCGATCCAAGGCTAGGAGCCTGGACCCATCCCTCTGGGCGAGCGGACGTTGGGCAATCAGCTCTGCCGGGAGGTCGTAGTCGAGTTCGTCAAGCTGCATGAGCCTCAGTGTAACAGGGTGCCGTCTGGAGCCAAATCGACGTCCGTACATCCAATTGAGTTGGGGCAACGATCGAGCGGATGGAGTGACTGATGCCTAAGTGCTTGAGAAATAGCGCGTTACAGAATCGTCCGGGCACCTACAGCACACCTAACTCCCATAGAATCACATTCTTGCGCAAAGCCACCTACAACTCCCACAGAATCACATTCTTAGCAAAAAAGCCGGGGGGGGGTGCCTGCCCTTCAATTTGTGATTGACAATGATGCACTCATGTTTTATGATTGCGCTGTAGTCAGTTATCACTGAGAGGGACATAAGGACATGAAGACTCTTACCGCTTTCCGTGGCCAAGCCACTTTGCAGGACCAGATCAATCGCCTCTTCAACGACGCCTTCGAGCGCACGACCAGCGAGGAATCCAACCTCACCACTTGGGCTCCCGCAGTCGATATCCACGAGAACGAGCACGAACTCGTCGTCAAGGCCGATTTGCCCGGCGTCGAAGCCAAAGACCTCGATATTCGCGTCGAGAACAACATCCTCACGATCCGCGGCGAACGCCGGTTTGAGAAGAAGGTGAACGAAGACAACTATTTGCGCGTCGAGCGTGCCTACGGCTCGTTCAGCCGCAGCTTCTCGCTCTCGAACACCGTGAATCCCGACGGCATCAAGGCCGACTACCAGAACGGCGTGTTGACCCTGAACGTCCCGAAGCGCGAGGAAGCCAAGCCCAAGCAGATCAAGGTGAACGTTGCGACCTCGACCACTGCTCCGGTAGCCGCGGCAACGGCTGGCGCGAAGTAAGTAAACCTGCTCCCTTAGCAGGGCGAGGGAAATGTGAGAGAGGGGCCGGCGAAAAATCGTCGGCCCCTTTTTTCACGAAGCGCTCATCGAAGAAGTGCTCATCTAAGGGATGGGTATCGAATGAGCGAAAGATTGAGAGTTAGTATCTGGCGTCGCACATTAGTATCTGCAATTAGTATCGCCAGTCAGAACCCGCTCTTGAAACGCGGGTGAGAGATTTAGGAAGTGAAGGAAACAGAGACATGATTCGATTCGACAAATTAACGGTCAAGGCTCAGGAAGCGTTGCAGAGCGCGCAAGACATTGCCGCTACACACGAAAACCAGGCGATCGAGCCTGCGCATTTGTTGCTCGCGTTGATCGGCCAGGTTGACGGAGTCGTGTCGCCGCTTTTAGCGCGACTCGGAATTCGTTCGGAGTTGCTGAACCAGGAATTGGAGCGCGAAATCGGGCGCTTGCCGCGCGTGACGGGATTCGCGCAGCAGAATATGAGCCGCGCTCTGAACGACGTACTCGAGCACGCATTCAAGGAAGCCGAAAACTTTAAGGATGAGTACGTCTCGACCGAGCACATGTTCTTGGCGATTGCGGCGGCGGATCGCGATCCCGCGGGACAGCTGCTGAAGAAACAAGGCGCTTCGCACGAAGCGATTTTGCAGGCGCTCACCGGCTTGCGCGGGAACCAGCGGGTTACCTCGCAGAATCCGGAAGCGACATACGCATCGCTGGAAAAATACGCGCGCGATCTGACGGAACTGGCGCGGAAATCGAAGCTCGACCCGGTGATTGGCCGCGACGAAGAGATTCGCCGCGTGATGCAGATCCTGGCGCGACGTACCAAAAACAATCCAGTGCTGATTGGCGAACCGGGCGTGGGAAAAACCGCGATCGTCGAAGGGTTGGCGCAACGCATTGTTTCGGGCGACGTGCCGGATGTTTTGAAGACGAAGAAGCTCGTTGCGCTCGATCTTGCGGCGCTGGTTGCTGGTGCGAAGTTTCGCGGTGAATTTGAAGAGCGGCTCAAGGCCGTACTGAAAGACATTTCGGAAGCTGACGGGCAGATCATTCTGTTCATCGACGAGTTGCACACGCTCGTTGGCGCTGGCGCGGCGGAAGGTTCGATGGACGCTTCCAACATTTTGAAGCCCGCGCTTGCTCGCGGCGAGCTGCGTGCCATCGGCGCGACCACGCTGAACGAATACAAGAAGTACATCGAGAAGGATCCGGCGCTGGAACGCCGCTTCCAGCCTGTGCTCGTCAGCGAACCGACTGTCGAAGATACGATTTCGATTTTGCGCGGATTGAAAGAGCGCTATGAGGTTCATCACGGCGTGCGCATCAAGGACGCTGCAATTCTCGCAGCGGCAACGCTTTCGCATCGCTACATCTCCGATCGATTTTTGCCGGACAAGGCGATCGACTTGATCGACGAGGCGGCGGCGAGCCTGCGCATGCAGATCGATTCCCTGCCGGAAGAAATCGACGAGATCGAGCGGCGCATCATGCAGCTCGAAATCGAGCGGCAGGCGCTGCTGAAAGAGAAAGATTCACACTCTAAAGAGCGGCGACAGCAGATCGAAAAAGAGCTGGCGAAGCTGAAAGAAGATTCGAGCGCGCGAAAGGCGCGATGGCAGGCCGAGAAAGACGCCATCGGCAACATTCGCAAGCTGAAGGCGCAGATCGAACAGCTCCACGCGGAAGCGCAACGCTACGAGCGCGCCGGAGAGCTCGCCAAGGTCGCGGAGATTCGTTACGGGCGAATCGCTGCGGCCGAGCGCGACCTGAAGCAGGCAGAAGAGCGTTTTGCGAAGGTGCAAAAAGACGCGCCGATGCTGAAGGAAGAGGTCGATGAAGAAGACATCGCGAAGCTCGTCAGCAAGTGGACAGGGATTCCGACGGGACGTTTGCTCGAAGGCGAAGCGCAGAAACTGGTAAAGATGGAAGCGCGGCTGCGCGATCGCGTAGTCGGACAAGAAGATGCGCTGGCGCGCGTGTCGAACGCGGTGCGGCGCAGCAGAGCCGGACTGTCGGACCCGAAACGGCCGATCGGGTCGTTCATCTTTCTCGGTCCGACGGGCGTTGGCAAGACCGAGCTGGCGCGAGCGCTGGCGGAGTTTTTGTTCGACGACGAAAAGCTGATGATCCGCATCGACATGTCGGAATACATGGAGAAGCACAGCGTTTCACGGCTGATCGGCGCGCCTCCGGGCTACGTCGGCTACGAAGAAGGCGGCCAGCTCACCGAACAAGTAAGGCGGCATCCGTATTCCGTCGTGCTGTTCGACGAAATCGAAAAAGCGCATCCCGATGTTTTCAACGTGTTGCTCCAGATTCTAGAGGACGGGCGTTTGACGGACGGGAAAGGACGCACGGTCGATTTCCGCAACACGGTGCTGGTGATGACCAGCAACGTGGGCTCGACGGCGATCTTTGAGTTGTCGGATAAAGATCCGGAGCGGGCGCGGAAAGAAGCGCTTGAAGCGTTGCGCGCGGCGTTCCGACCCGAATTCATCAACCGCATCGACGAAATCGTGATCTTCAATCCGCTGGGCAAAGCGCAGCTCGAGAACATCGTGGAGCTGCTACTGAAGAGCGTGGAAAAGCTGCTCGAGGAACGAAAGATTACGCTCGAGCTGACACCGGCGGCGAAAGCGCTGCTCGTCAGCGAAGGATACGATCCCGCGTTTGGCGCGCGGCCCTTGCGGCGGACGATTCAGCGCATGATTCAGGATCCGCTGGCGATGCAAATTCTCGAGGGCAAAGTTCTGCCGGGCGAGCACATCAAAGTGGATCGAGACGGAAAGAACGAAGCGATGAAGTTCGAGTCGATCGCGGCGAAGAAGCCAGCTGCGGCAGCCGTCACTTCGTAAGACGCCAGGGCGTATCACTTCGGAGAGCCTTCCTCGAAGGCTCCTCCGCGGTGAAAGCCCGTTGACGTTTTTTCGAGTGGCACGCGGTTAGAATTGTTGTTGAGTGGTCGGACGAGAGAGTGAGCTGGTAACGATATGAGGATCTTCCGAACGGGATTGCTGTTGATCGTGATGAGCGTGTTGCTCGTCGTGGCCGGCGGAGCTTTGGCCGGTCAACGCGGCATGGAGATCGCGCTGATCTTCGCGGTCGTGATGAACGGCATTTCGTATTTCTTCTCGGACAAGATTGCACTCAAGTCGAGCGGCGCGCAGCCGGTAACGCGCGAGCAGCTTCCTCGCCTATATGAAGTGATGGAGCGGCTCGCGGCCAAAGCGAATTTGCCGGTGCCGAAGCTCTACGTGATTCCAGAAGAAGCGCCGAACGCGTTCGCGACGGGACGCAATCCGCGGCATGCTTCGGTGGCCGTCACCGAAGGGTTGCTCAATCTGATGACCGACGATGAACTCGAAGGCGTGATAGCACACGAACTCTCACACGTTCGCAACTACGACATCCTGACGACGTCGATTGCGGCAACGCTCGCCGGCGCGATCACCTACTTGGCCACCATGGCGCGTTGGGGAATGATCTTCGGTGGCTACGGCGGCCGCGACGACGATCGCGAAGAGGGCGGCGGTGGCGCGTTTGCCGCTATCGCGATGATGCTCCTGGCGCCGTTCGCGGCGATGTTGCTGCAACTGTTTCTTTCGCGCACGCGGGAATATTCCGCTGACGAAACCGGCGCGCGCATGGTGGGCCAGCCGTATGGATTGATCAGCGCGTTGCAAAAACTCGGCGCTTACAACCAGCGCATCCCGACGACCTCGATGGCTCCGGCCACAGCCGCCCTCTGCATCGTCAAACCGCTCTTCGGGAGCGGTGGGCTTTCGTCGCTGTTCAGCACGCATCCTCCGCTCGAAGACCGGATCGAAGCGCTTCGCCGAATGACGATTGTGCCGAGCCGGTAAGGTCGCGCAGCTTCCGGGTTCATCCAGTGCAATTGCGCGAAGTATCGCTCACCTGCTTCTGCTTACTGCCAGCCTGGGCGCCCTAAAGGGACGCCCCTACGCAGAGACCATGCACATTGCACTGCTGGAGTGGCTAGCCGAGTGTAAAGATTCCCGGCTCGAAACCGGGTGATTCCGGGCAAAAACGGGAGAGATATCCACAACCTTCTGATTACACGGGTGTTACAAAACTGTCCTGTCGTACAGCTCTTTGGCCGAGCAAGTGCACCTGTAAAGGGTGCTCGTGAAGTTGATCGGGGCGATGTCCAGATACGGGGAACAATGAGCTGTAAGGACACAATCCACTTGATTTGCTGGTACTTAGAGCGAAAGCTGTCCCCATCGGTCGAGAGCGAGATCGAACGGCACCTCTCGGAATGCCGCGATTGCCACCTCGTTTTCGATGCCGCGAATACCACATTGGACCGCTACTTTGGACCTGCCAAAGCCAGCGAGGGCGAGACGGCCCGCACGGCTGCCTAAAGAATTACAACCGTAACCCTCAATAAAATGAATTGCTTGAGGCTGTGCACAGAAAATGCACAGCCTTTTTATTTATGGCCAGCCTGAAAACTGCAGAATTTCGCGTGTCCAAACGCGTACTCCAGCAAAATTGCTCGGCCAAACGGCGGAGCGGTAATCTTTACTGGTACTAGTACGTTTATATGGGCATAGGACTAGGCCCTCTAAGCCTTCCAAACCTCTTACAGCATGGGGATTAGCCGGTTTCCACAGCACATCGGGTATTTGGTGTAGCGAATGCTCCTTTTGGAAGTCGCGTGGCGGGAAGCCGCCAAAGGAGACGAAGTCCATGAGCGAATTTCAGGAACCCATTCACCACACCACCGCGGAGACTCCACGTTGGGTGGGTCTGGCGGTTGCCCTCTTGGGAGGCGTATCTCTAATCGGCATCGGGCTCGGCTGGAGCGCCATCAATCAGACCAAGGGAATTCAGGAAACGACCGCGGCGTCGGTGAAACAGTCGAGCGACGCGATCCAGCAGCGACTGGCGAAAGAAGAAGAGATCAACTCGCAGTTGCAGAGCGACCTAAAGGTCGTGACGGACAAGCTCAATTTGACGCAGACGCAGCTCGTGTCGGCGCGCAAGGCGAACAAGGCGACAACCGTCGCAGTGGATAAAAAACTGAATGGGCTCGAAAGCTCAGTGAATACGCAGCTCGCCACGAAGGCGAACGTCGATGACGTGAACAAGTTGAACGGCGATGTTAGCGGCGTGCGGACGGACCTCGACGCGACCAACAACAGCATCCAGATGGCGCGCAGCGAGATGGGCACGCTGATCGCGCGCAACCACGATGAAATCGACACGCTGCGCCGCATGGGCCAGCGCGATTATTATGAATTCACGGTTACGCGCAAGAGCGGCGCGGAGCGCGTCGGTTCGATCATGGTCGAGCTGAAGGACATCAACACGAAGAAGAACCAGTACACGATCAACGTGCTGGCCGACGACAAGAGCTTCGAAAAGAAGAATCGCTCGGTGAACGAGCCGATTTTCTTCTACACCGGCGGCAGCAAGGCAGCGCTGGAACTCGTGGTCAACAAGGTCAGCAAGACCACGGCATCGGGCTACCTGAGCGTTCCGAAGTCGGCTGGAACGGCCTCGGCGAGCGCCACAGCGACCGCTCAGTAAAATAATTTGGTCAACCAGCGCACGCATTGGTGCGCACCTTGAGAGAGACGAGGGAGGGCTTCGCGAGAGCCCTCCCTTTTCTTTTGTTTGAGAACTCGCGCATCAATGAAACGCGAGTACTTTTTCGCACGATCTAACGGACAGGCGTCACGGTTTGGTTTTGAGCAGGCATCCGATTTCCGCTACGATATTGGCGGCCATGACCACAATTCTTCTCCACACCGGCAAGGCAATCACACCCACCGCCGAGATTTTGGACGCCGGGATCTTGATACGCGACGGAGTTATCGAAGCAGTGGGCGCCCGTGCGGACGTGAGTCTTCCCGCGGGCGCGATCGAAATCAAAGCGACCGATCAGACGGCGGTGCCGGGATTTGTCGATGTGCACATTCACGGCGCGGGCGGACGCGATGTGATGGAGGGAAGCGACGAAGCGCTTTCGACTGTCGCGCGCACCGTTGCCAAGCACGGCACGACTTCGATGGTGGCGACTACCGTCACCGCTGCGCCTGACGACATTGTGCGTAGCGTCGAAGGCATCGCGCGCTTCATCACAAATCAACATCGAAGCGAAGATCCGCGCGCGGAGGTCATCGGCATCCACTACGAAGGGCCGTTCATCAGCACCGCGCGACGCGGCGTTCACCCAAAGGAGTGGATCACGCTGCCGAACCGCGACCTTCTCGATCGCATGGTGACTGCGGCCGCCGGAAACGCGCGCATCCTCACGATCGCGCCGGAATTATTGGGAGCGATGCCGTGCATCGATGCGGCGCGCAACGACGGCATCGTTGTCGCGATGGGACACACGGATGCGACATACGAGCAGGCACGCGCAGCCATGGCGCACGGCGCGCATCACGCGGTACATGTCTATAACGCGATGCGGCCATTTTCGCATCGCGACAGCGGCGTCATCGGTGCGGTGCTCACTTCGCCCGAGGTCAGCGCGGAATTGATCGCCGATGGAGTTCACGTCGAAGAAGCCGCGATGCGCCTGCTATTGCAAGCGAAGGGGCCGAACTGCGTCATCCTGGTGAGTGACGGAATTTCCGCGACGGGAATGCCCGACGGGCAATACAGCTTGGGAAAATTTGATGTGAACGTCGTTGGCGGCGTGGCGCGCAATTCAGAGGGAAATCTTGCGGGCAGCACGCTGACGCTCGATCGCGCGCTGCGAAATATTGTGCGCATGGGTTGGTCGCTGAGCGATACGGTGAAGATGTTGACGGCGAATCCGGCGAAGCTGCTTGGATTGGAATTCAAGAAAGGCGCGCTGCGCACCGGCGCCGATGCGGACATCGTATTGTTGAATGAAGCGTTGGAAGTGACAAACGTGTGGGCGCGCGGCGTGCCGCTGAACTGAGCAGAAAAATCCAACGCGGAGGCGCGAAGAGCGCCGAGTTACGCAGAGCTAAGACAGCGTGATTACGGATTGAGCGGTACGTTCAGCTCATTCGCCAACTGCGTCGGGTTGAACGGGCTGCACGCGAAATAGCGATCTCCCACCTTTAGAGTCGGTACCTTCCGCTTGCCTTTGTTCACCCTGATTACGATTTCTTCGGCGTCGTCGTGTTCTTCGATATTGATTTCGCTGAAAGCGATGCCGCGCTGCGTCAGAAAAGATTTCACGCGGCGGCAATCGGGACACCAGTTCGTGGTGTACATCGTGATGGTTTCCATTAGGCTTTGGTTTGATGCATGTGGGACGCGAATTTATGCGCCGGGAACGGCGACGCTGCGCTGGCGGCGCGCCACCTGAATACGAATAAGCGAACGCTGCAACGCGATCGCGGCGCGGCCCCAATCGACGTTCGGATCATTTTGCGCCGCGGCGAGACGCTCTTCCGCGCGCTTTTTCGCTTTTTCAGCGCGCTCGACGTCGATCTCACTGCTGCGTTCCGCAGTTTCAGCGAGCACGGTAACGCGCTCACCCAAAACTTCCGCGAAGCCGCTGATGATTGCGATGGGATCGGACTGCGATCCACCTTTCGAGCGAAACGTCAGTTCGCCGATGCCGAGTTCCGTGATCAACGGAGCGTGGCCCGGCAGAACGCCCAACTGGCCGTCGGCGCCGGGAAGCGTCACTTCGGTGACGGTCTCGCGCAGGAGTTGCCGTACCGGCGTGACGATGATCAACTCGATGGAGTCAGCAGCCATTTTCTCTCGATATTCCTATGCCAACTACGCGTTCGCCTTCATCTTCTCGGCCTTTTCGAGCGCTTCCTCGATCGTGCCAACCATGTAGAAGGCCTGCTCTGGAACATCATCATACTTTCCGGCGACGATTTCCTTGAAGCTGCGAACCGTGTCTTCGATCTTGACGTACTTGCCTTCGAGGCCGGTGAACTGCGCCGCGACGAACATCGGCTGCGACAAGAAGCGCTCGATCTTACGCGCGCGAGCTACGGTGCGCTTGTCTTCGTCGGAAAGTTCCTCGATACCGAGAATCGCGATGATGTCCTGCAAGTCTTTGTAGCGCTGCAAAATCGATTTCACGCTGCGTGCGACGGCGTAATGTTCGGCGCCAACGATGCGCGGATCGAGAATGCGCGAGTAGCTGGCCAAGGGATCGACGGCGGGATAGATCCCGCGTTCGACGATCTGACGGCTGAGGTTCGTGGTCGCGTCCAAGTGCGCGAACGTCGCGGCCGGCGCGGGGTCGGTGTAGTCGTCGGCAGGCACGTAAATCGCCTGCACCGAAGTGATCGAACCGGATTTCGTGGAAGTGATGCGCTCCTGCAACTCACCGATTTCGGTGTTGAGGTTTGGCTGGTAACCGACGGCGCTGGGCATGCGGCCCAGAAGCGCCGAAACTTCGGAACCTGCCTGCACGAAGCGGAAAATGTTGTCGATGAAGAGCAGCACGTCGAGATGTTCTTCGTCGCGGAAATATTCGGCGACGGTCAGACCGGTGAGGCCGACGCGCAGACGCGAGCCGGGTGGCTCGGTCATCTGTCCGTAGATCAGCGCGGCGCGCGACTTTTCGGAATTGCCGGGGACGATGACGCCACCTTCCGACATTTCCAGCCAGAGATCGTTTCCTTCACGCGTGCGTTCACCCACGCCGGCGAACACCGAAACGCCGCCGTGCTTCATCGCGACGTTGTGAATCAATTCCATAATCAAAACGGTTTTGCCGACGCCCGCGCCGCCGAACAATCCAATCTTTCCGCCCTTGAGGTACGGCTCGATGAGATCGACGACTTTGATTCCGGTCTCGAACATTTCGAGAGATGTGGACTGATCTTCGAGGCTGGGAGCGGGACGGTGAATGGGGTAGTGCTTGTCGCTCTTCACTGGGCCGAGCTGATCGACCGGTTTGCCGAGTACGTTCATCACGCGGCCAAGCGTCGCGCGGCCGACGGGAACGGTGATGCCAGCGCCAGTGTCGTACGCCTTCATGCCGCGAACCATGCCTTCGGTCGGCTCCATCGCGACCGCCCGCACGCGGCCTTCACCGAGGTGCTGTTGTACTTCGACGATGACGTCGAGTGGCTCGGGTATGTTGAAGCCCTCGCTGGTGATGCGAACCGCGTTGTAAATCGCGGGCAGGTGTCCGCTTTCAAATTCGATGTCGAGGACCGGTCCGATGACCTTGACGACCTTCCCGACTTTTTCTTGTTCTGGCATGCCTTCTCCTACTTTCCGTAATTCGCGCCGCTGACGATTTCAATAATTTCCGTCGTAATTGCCGCTTGCCGTACCTTGTTCATGTGCAGCGTCAGAGCCTCGATGACTTCGCCGGCGTTTTTCGTGGCCGCTTCCATCGCCGTCATACGCGCGGCGTATTCGGAAGCCGATGATTCGAGCATCGCGCGCAAAACTTGGGTTTCGACGTAGCGTGGCAGCAGCTTCGTTAGCAAATGTTCGGCTGGTTGCTCGTAGATGTAATCGATCTGCGCGCTGTCCTGCTCGGCCTGTTTCTTTTCGCCGCGCGCGACGCGTTCAGCATCGTGACGCGGATCGTGCTGCGCGTCGGGCGCCTCGACCATTTTTTCGATGGGAAGCAGTTTTTCGACGGTCAGATTCGGTGCGACAACGCTCTTGAATTCGCTGAAGATCAGATAGACCGCGTCGATTTTCTCTTCGACGTAAAGCTGCGCAGCAAGATTGGCGATTTCACGCGCGGTCTTGAAGTCAACGCGCGCCAAAACGTTGATGTATTCGCCGGCAAAGTTGAATCCAGCTTTTTTCAGCGAATCGCGGCCTTTTTTGCCGACGGGAATCGTGATGATTTTCTTGCCGTTGTTCGCACGGAAAAATTCGTTGGCCTTGCGCAGGATGTTTGCATTGAAAGCGCCCGCCAGGCCGCGTTCGCCCGTCATCACGATGGCGAGAATATTCTTCTCTTCGCGCTGCGCCATCAGCGGATTCGAGACGTCCTGAATTCGCGCCATCACCGACCGCAGCAATCGCGCCAACTCCTGCGCATACGGACGCGCCGCCAATGCCGCTTCCTGCGCACGACGCAACCGCGCCGCCGCGACAAACTTCATCGCGCGCGTGATCTGCTGGCTGCTCTTCACAGACCGGATGCGGCGCCGAAAATCGAGAAGTGTTGGCATAGTTCGTTGCGGTTAAGTGCGCCGCGTTACTTCGCGGCCGCGACGGCTTCCTTTTCCGACGTAGTGAATCGCTGCTTGAATTCTTCGACGGCTTTCTTGATCTCGCCCTTGATCGCGTCGTCGAGAGCTTTCTTTTCCTTGATCGACGTCAAAATTCCCGAGTGGCTCGTCTCCACGAACTGAACGAATTCTTTTTCGAAGCGGCGAACATCGGCCACTGGAATCGAGTCGAGCGGGCCGGTCGTCGCAACGAAGATGACCAGAACCTGTTTTTCGACCGACAGCGGCTGGTATTGATCCTGCTTCAGAACTTCGGTCAAGCGTTGGCCGCGGCCGAGCTGCGCCTGCGTCGCTTTGTCGAGCTGGTCGGCGCCGAACTGCGCAAACGACGCGAGATCTCGATATTGCGCCATATCCAATCGCAGCGAGCCGGCAACCTGTCGCATCGCCTTGATCTGCGCGTTGCCGCCGACGCGGCTGACCGAGATACCGACGTTAATCGCGGGACGAATGCCGGCGTTAAAGAGGTCGGCTTCGAGATAGATCTGACCGTCGGTGATGGAGATAACGTTCGTCGGAATGTAGGCTGAAACGTCGCCCGCCTGCGTTTCGATGACAGGCAGCGACGTCAGCGAGCCTGCCCCGAGCTTGTCGTTGAGCTTCGCAGCGCGTTCCAACAAGCGCGAGTGGAGATAAAACACGTCGCCAGGGAACGCTTCGCGTCCGGGCGGCCGGCGCAGCAAGAGCGAAATTTCGCGGTAAGCCTGCGCATGCTTCGAAAGATCGTCGTAAAAAGTGATCGCGTGCCGCTTCGTGTCTCGAAAATATTCGCCCATCGCGCATGCGGCGTACGGCGCGATGTACTGCACGGAAGCGGGCTCCGACGCGGACGATGCGACAACGATGGTGTAATCCATCGCGCCGGCGTCGGTGAGCACCTTCACAACCTGCGCAATCGTCGAGCGTTTTTGCCCGATCGCGCAGTAAATGCAGATCATGTCACCGCCCTTCTGGTTGATGATCGTGTCCAGAATGACGGCGGTCTTACCGGTTTGGCGGTCGCCGATGATCAGCTCGCGCTGGCCGCGGCCGATCGGAATCATCGAGTCGATCGCTTTGATACCGGTCTGCACCGGTTCGCGCACCGGCTGGCGATCGAGAACGCCGGGAGCGATTTTCTCGAGCGGATTGCGCTGCTTCGAATTGATCGGGCCTTTGCCGTCGAGCGGTTCGCCGAGCGGGCTGACGACGCGTCCAATCAGCGCCTCGCCGACCGGCACCGACATAATCGTGTTCGTGCGCTTGACGGTGTCGCCCTCTTTGAGCTCGACCGTTTCACCAAGCAACACCGCGCCGACTTCATCTTCTTCGAGGTTGAGCGCGATACCGAAAACGTTGTGCGGGAAGGCGAGCATCTCGCCGGCCATGACTTTGTCGAGCCCATGGATGCGCGCGATGCCGTCGCCGACGCTGATGATCGACCCGACTTCATCGACCGCAACCGTCTGCTCATAATTCGCGATCTGTTCGCGCAGAATCTTGCTGATTTCGTCCGCTTTTATATTCGCCATTCGCGCTCCGTAACTTTTCTTGCCGGGCCTCGTGCACTCTCTCGAACGTGCCGGGATTCAGCCCGGCGAACTCGAGGCTCGTCTAAACTCTCACAAAATCACCGCTGATCAAACGAACTACACTTCCAGCAACCTGGCGAACTTTTCGTCTTATTCGCCCGTCAACTTCGACCGCATCTCATTCAAACGATTGCGTACCGACCCGTCGTAAATCGCGTCGCCGATCCTCACCACCGCGCCACCGAGCAAGCTCGGATCGAGCGAATACTTCGCCTCGATACGCTGACCGGTCATGCGCTCCAGCGTGAAAGCGAACTCCGCTTTCTGTGCCGCGCTGAGTTCGACCGCGGAAGAAATCTCCGCCTCGGCGATTCCTTGCCGCTCGCGAAGGACTTCCTGAAACGCATCGACGACCTCGGGCAGGATGTGCATGCGGCCGCGGTCGGCAATGACAAACAGAAAATTGCGAATGATTTTGCCGGCCCCCAGCCGCGCCACCAGCTTTTCGATCACGCCATGTTTTGCTTCGCGATCGACCGCGGGCGTCGCCAGAAAATTTCGGAGTTCAGCGGATTCCGCATACGCTTCGCGGAAATCGATCAATTGACGGAGCGCCGCATCACCAGCGCCGGCACCTTGCGCCAATGCAACATCCGCCAGCGCGTTGGCATATTGAAGGCTCGCCGAATTCAATTGGGTCTCCCCGCAAGGCCCTTCACGAAGGCGCTGACGAGCGCTTCCTGAGCCTGCGGCGTGAGTTGTTTGGCGAGTTGCGATTCGGCGCCATCGACGGCGAGGTTGGCCGCGAGCGCTTTCAATTCCAGGCGAGCCGCGCGTTCGGCCGCTTCGATTTCCGCGGCGGCGGCAGCTTCGATCTTCTCCGCGTCGCTCAAAGTAGAGTTGCGAATGCGCTCGGCCTCGGCCGCCGCTTCATGCTGCGCTTGAGCCCGGAGCTGTGCGACTTCCTGTTCGAGCTTCGCGAGTTTCTGCTCGGCTTCCTTCAGCTGACGGTCCGCTTCAATCCGTACTTCGGTCGCCTTCTTGATCGCCGCGCCGATTTCGTCGGAGCGCTTGCGGAAAATCGGCGGCAACACTTTGCCGAAGAGCCAGATCAATCCGAGTGCGACGAGCGCAAAATTGATCCACTTGAACAGTTCATTCGCGTGCGCGTTGGCTTCGCTGCCGCCTTCCGCGGCATGCACGGTGGCCGCCGCGAACAACAACGCGAATGCTGCGCCGGCAATCTGTGAAATGCGACGACCCGTCATGAAACCTCTCTGACTGGGCTGGTTGGCCGCGTTGGTGGAATTTGAATGACACGCTGCGCGATTTCTGTCGCAAGCTGCGCAACCGTGGACTCGATGTCTTGCTTCGCCGTTTCAAACTCGCGCGCCACGCGTTCTTTCGCGCTGGCGACATGGCCCGCCGCTTTTCCGCGCGCCTGTTTCAGTGATTCCGCGCGATCGTTCAAAAGCTTCTTGCGGGCTTCTTCCTGCTCCGCGTAAACCTTGGCACGAGCCTGCTTCAACGCTTCTTGATACTGTTTCACTTTAGTTGCAGCTGCAACCTGCGCCGATTCCGCCGCCTTACGCGCGCCGATTGTTCGCGCCTCGCGTTCGTCCATCACTTTCATCAGCGGCACAAAAAACAGCGTGCGCATGACGCCGTAAAAGACCAGAACGATCAGGACTGTAGGCACAGCCTGAAGGAAGAGTTCGCCAAGTTGGTGAACAATTGCTTGCATTTAGCTTGTTTCGCCTGAACCTCAGGATTGGCAGCCGCCCGGTGCGCTCGACCCGGGACCAGAGCGCTCGGTGGCCTTGAAGCGCCCCGCATTAATACAATAATTTTATAGCATCCGGCGGCGCGCGCCGTCAATTCACACGGGCGCGTTTTCGTTCGTAGGAGTCATACCGCCAACAGTGGATTCCGGTCGAATTTAAGCGCCAATTTGGCGTCCTACACCTGTCGACGCTTCCAGCACTTCTTTCAGCCAATCATTGTTTCGGCGCGTTGCTAGCCGGCGCGGTCGCAGGCGCAGCAGCCGCGGATGGCGCGGTACCGGCTGCCGCAGGCGGCGGCCCGTATGCATCGTAGACATAGCGGATCAAAAACGTCGTGTCGCGTCGCCCCATCGTCATATGCAGCGTCTCGTAAAGCTGCGTCCCGTCGTACGACAGCTCATACGTCCGGCTCATCTTCCCGTGCGGGCCCTTCTCATCCGTGGCCAGCTGCTTCCCGCTCCACCGCGCCGCCACCTCTTGATTATTCGCGTCCTTTGATTTCTGCGGCTTGCGCCCGTCGGTGATCAGCGTCAGCTTTCTCTGCTGATCATCGGTCAGATCGACCTCGCCCCTGTCGGTTAAGTCCGCGACCGTCAATCGATTCGCCGGATTCAATAACTCCTGCATTTTCTGTCGCTCATCGTCGCTCATGCCCTGCTGACCCATCCGGCGGCCACCGCCGCCCATGCCTCCGCCCGGGTAGCCCAGTCGCGGCCCTCCGCCGCCATAGCCCCCGTTGCCGTTGCTGGCCCGATCCTGCTGAGCCTCCTGCATCTTCTTTTCTGGATCGTCGCTGTCGTCGTGATTGAACTTCCACTCCCCGAAAATCGCCGTTCTCGGCTGTAGCGCCGACTTCTTCACCTCTGGGCGAGGCGCAGGGGCTGGCGCATCCTTCGGCGGGGGCAACGTCATCGGCCCAGGAGGCGCTTGCGCGGCGCGCAAACCCGACGCAGACCACTGAAAACAAGCCAATTACAGAAGCCTTGAGCAAGCGCTCGAAACACAAAATTCCCATTTTGGAATTCCACAGGACTCCTACCTCTTATCTCTCGTTCCCAATTCGGTCCACCGAAGTTCCTCAGTTCAATGGCGGCATCCTTATTTATGGGATCAGGTCTGCCC
This sequence comes from uncultured Acidobacteriota bacterium, assembly GCA_963785605.1. GTDB lineage: Bacteria > Acidobacteriota > Terriglobia > Acidiferrales > UBA7541 > Acidiferrum. The sequence goes on from CAWAWE010000009.1 coordinate 231,566, forward strand.
GGACCTTACTTACCAAGCCACCCATTCAGCTCGCTGGCCCGCGTCAAAATCCCAACCGCCCCCAGCCTCCGAAAATTCCCCAATCGCTCGCGATACCCATGCGCGCCTTTCGGCAAAATCGCCATGAACGGCACCTTCGCGTCCCGCGCCGCCAGCGCATCATCAATATTATCTCCAACATAGACCGCCGTGGACGGGTCGCGCCCCGCCAGAATCTTCAGCAGCCCATCCGGCGCCGGCTTCCCATTCTCGACGTCGTCCATGGTGACTACCGTCCGAAAGTGCTTCGAATGCGGCCACTTGTCGAACGTGAATGCATATTCCTTCCGCGTGCGCCCCGTAAACAGGTGCAGCTCATATTTCTTCCCCCACCGCTCGATCTGCTTCGCCGTGATCACAAACTTCTCGTTGTGCACGTTCCCGCGCCGCTCGTCCGTCCCCCAATAAAACTTTTCGAACGCCGCGCGCGCCTCTTCATAAGATGTCGGTTTGCCCAGCGCAGTCACCCAGTTCGCCGTCATCCGCCAGTCGTCGTTGTGCCCCGGCTTCGACTTCCATTTGTGCAGATCGGCGTAAGTTACGCGCTTCCCGCTCAGGTGCCGCACCGTCTCGATCGCCGAACGCCAATACGTCGCCCGCACATCGATCAACACGCCATCGATGTCGAAAATCAAAATCCTCGGATGCAGGGTCAGTTTCGAACTTCTTGCAGGTTTCGAACTTCGTACAGGTTTCGAACTCCGCACAGACTTGCGCGACTTCCCGGCAGAACTTCGCTTCGCTTTTTTCGTGGTCATCTCGTTGGCAACGCGGTGGTTTTGTTTTTCAAATATCGAGTTTCGCCGCACAAGGAACGCACGTCAAGCAAGCAACGCCTCGCAGAGCAATGACACCGGATTATTTCCTCTGCTCCGCCATCTCCGCGGGAGCAGGCGCCGCCGACCCTGCCCCTCGCCGCCCCATATAATCCTCCAGCACATCATCCAACTCCTGCGGCCGGATCGGCTTCGTCAAATACCCGTCCATCCCGCCCGAGATGCATTTCTCGCGATCGCCTTTCATCGCATGTGCCGTCAGCGCAATGATCGGCTGATGCTTCCTCGTGATTTTTTCCTTTCCGCGAATCACCGCCGTCGCCTCGAGTCCATCCATCTCCGGCATCTGCACATCCATGAACACGAGATCGAAATCGTGATTGTCCATCACCGCGATCGCCTCGGCTCCATTCCCGACAACCGTGACGTGATGTCCACGCTTCTCCAGCAGCCGCACCGCCAGCCGCTGATTCACCGCGTTGTCCTCGGCCAGCAACACACGCAGCGTCGCCGACGGTTCGCGCCCGTCGTGCAGCGAGTACCGCGTGATCAGCGGAATCGCGCCGTTCTGCGCGTTCGCGCCCAGCACGCGCGCAATCGCTTCGCGCAATTCCGACTGCCGGATTGGTTTCAGCAGATACGCCGCCACGCCCAGCTCCTGACAGCGCGCCGCATCGCCGCGATGCCCCGCCGAGGTCAGCATCATGATCGTCGCCGTCGCCAGCTCCGGCCGCTTTCGAATCTGCTCCACCAGCGTGAATCCATCCATCTTCGGCATGTGCATGTCCGTCAGAATCAGCGCAAATGGCTTCCCGACCTCGCGCGCGCCGGAAAGCGCGTCCAGCGCCTGCTGCCCCTCTTCCACCGACACCGATACCATTTCCCAGCGGCTCAGCATCCCTTCCAGAATCCGCCGGTTCGTGCGGTTGTCATCGACAATCAACACGCGCGACCCTCGCAGAATCTCCGGCGGCGCGATCGTCCCGACCTTGATTTCTTTCGCATCGGTCAACGCAAGCCGCGCCGTGAAGTGAAACTGGCTGCCGCGCCCGACCTCGCTTTCCACCCAAATCTTCCCGCCCATCATCTCCACAAGCCGCGTGGAAATCGTCAGGCCCAGCCCCGTGCCACCGTATTTCCGCGTCGTCGAAGTATCTGCCTGCGAAAACGGCGCAAAAATCAGCTCGCGCTTCTCCTCTGGGATTCCAACTCCCGTATCCGACACCGTGATACGCAGCACGCAGTGAGTCGCCTCACTCGCTTCCTTCTGCACCCGCACCGCGATTTCGCCCGAATCGGTGAACTTGATCGCATTCCCCACCAGATTGATGACCACCTGCCGCAGTCGCGTCGAATCCCCGCACACGACTTCCGGCACGTCCGGCGCAACCTCGCACAAAAGTTCCAGCCCCTTTTCATCCGCGCGCAACGCCACCGTCTTCAGCGTCGATTCCAAACTGTCGCGCAAATTGAAATCCACCGACTCCAGATCGATCTTCCCCGCCTCGATCTTCGAAAAATCCAGAATGTCGTTGATCACCGTCAGCAGCGCATCCGAAGAGCTTTTCACCGTATCGAGGTATTCCCGCTGTTCCGGCGTGAGCTCCGTATCTAAAGCGAGATCGGTCATCCCCATCACTCCGTTCAGCGGCGTTCGAATCTCATGGCTCATATTCGCCAGAAATTCACTCTTCGCCTTGCTCGCCGCTTCCGCAGCCTCTTTCGCCCGCTGCATCTCGCGCTCCACACGCTGCCGCTCGGTAATATCCCGCCCAACGCCCGCGATCCCGATCATTTGCCCATTCTTGTCGAGCAGCGGCACCTTCGTCGTCAACAGCACAATCCGGTTCCCATTGCTGTCGAGCGACTCCTCCTCGTGCTCAAACAGCGTCTTCTTCTTTCGAAACACCAGCTGCTCATCCTCGTAATACTGGTTCGCCAGCCGCTTCGGATAAAAATCGAAATCCGTCTTCCCCAGTAAATCCGCCGGCGAAGTAACGCCCATCGACTTCGCCAGCGACGCATTCGCCACCATGAAACAGCTCCGCGCGTCCTTCACATACATGAAGTCGGGCACGTTATCGATGAGCGCCCGCAACATCCGCCTCTCTTCCGACAGCGTTTCTTCCGCCAGCAATCGATCGTCGATTTCCGATTGAAGTTGCCGCGTCCGCTCTGCGACACGCGTCTCCAATTGACTGTTCGAACCCTGCAATGCCGCGTCGCGCTCCTGGATACGATCGAGCATCTTGTTGAACGCCTCGACCAACTCGCCGATTTCGTCGTCGCTCTTCACCGTTCCGCGCAAAGCGTAGTCCTCTTGCCGCGTCACGCGGTGCGCCGTCTCCGCCAGATCCATCACCGGCTTGATGATCAGCCGAATCAGCCGCGACGAGACCAGAAACGTCGCCAGCACCGACACGATAATCACCACCACCGAAATCTGCGTGTACCGCCGAATCTTTGCCTGCAGCGCTCCCAGATCCGAAGTAATCGAAATCCATCCCACCGGCTCATTCCCAAGCGCAATCGGCCGGTACACCGTCACCGAGTCCGACCCGAATTTCGCCTCTTCACCTCGCGCGAGTGCCTCGCTGCACTTGTCGGTCACGCCGCTTCTCTGATACGCCGCAAAAAATTGCCCCTTCTTGTCGTACAAGCATCCCGTCACGATATGCGGCTCGGCGCTCAGCGCCTTCAAAATATCCATTGCCGACTGTTTGTCGCTGAATGCCAGCGACGCCGTCGTGTTCGCTCCCAGAGTTCCCGCCAGCGCCGTCAATTGGGTGGTAATCGCGCCGCGAAAGCTTCCTCGCTCGTAAATCTCCGAGCATAAACATGCCAGGCTCAGCCCCAGCAGGCTCGTCGTCAAAATCACAAACGTCAGCTTGCGTTGAATCGAAGAACGTCTTTCTCTTGGCATCTCAGGTTCCCTTCGGAACTCCCAGCACCGTTTTCGCCAGTGCCAGCAATTTCGCGCTGATCTTCAGTCCAGCTTTTCCAGCCGCGTCCAGATTCACCTCAAATCGGATTTTGTTGTCTTCGGTGCAAAACCCTATCGTGCCGCCGTCCTCCGCGAACCGCTCCGCCTCTCCTACCGTTAAAATCGGCATTCTCCCCGCGCTCGCCAGCGCTTCCTCCACGTGCTTCTTGTCCGCCGGCCCGCCGACAAACAGCACCTGGCACTCCCCGATTTTTCCCGCTCCGCTCAAATGCTGCACGCGCAGCGCTCGCTCCCCGATCGTTTTTCCGCTCAGCGTCCGCTCCAGCGCGCCGTGAAAAGGATCGTCGCCGATCGTGCAATAAGTGAACGGCTCGCTCGCTCCCTTGAACGTGTCTGCCGGCCACTCCACGAATTGTGCAAACCGAAACAAGAACGCCGCCTTCACCTCGTACTCCAGCGGCGTGTTCGCAGTCGGTGGCCGCCCGCAGACGCTGGCCACCGTCATGAGCGTGGTTCCCGCCGCCAGGACGCAGCGCCGCATCCGCCGGCCAACCGCACACCGGCGTAGTCGCAGGGCTGCGAATCTTCCACCCGCTCTCTGTCGAAGATTCGCATTGGCACGCATCGTCACAATTCCCGCCGTCTTGCCTAGAACCGCCACGTCAACTTCGCGTACGCGCTCCGCCGGATCAGCGTCGATCTCGTGGAACTGTCATCGGGATCGAAAAACTCCAGATGCCGGTCGCGCAACAAATTTTGCCCATAGATCCCGAACTTCACGTTCTCTCGAATCTTCCAGATCAAATTCGTATCGACCCGCGTGTACGACGGCACTCCCTGCGCCTCCAGGCGATCCGTAAAATCCGCCGACAAATTCCACGACAACGTTGGCGTCAGATTCGTGCTCGACTGAAATCGCGCCTGCTGATGCGGTGTGCTGCCTTCTGTCTCAGGCCCCGTCGAAAAATCCTGGCTCTTCTCCATCGGATGCATATGAATTCGCTCGAAGTCGTAACTCCAGTCGAGCGTCCAGCGATCGTTCACTTTGAATTTCAGCCAGGCCTCCGCACCGTGCGTTTCGCCGTAGCCCAGGTTCTCGTCGATCGTCGGCAGCACCAGGTGCGTCGGCTGCGGCGTTGTCTCCGTAAAAGGCGCCTCCGGCTCGGAGGTGATCTGGTTGTCGTAATCGTTGTAGTAAGCCGCCAGGTCCAGCGACACACGCTTCGTGATCATCGTCCTGAAACCTGCTTCGTACGCAACCAGTCCTTCATCCTTGATATTCGGATTTCCAAATGCGCTGATCTCCGCCGGCGTTCCATTCGGCAAAGTCACCGCTCCGACATTCGATCTCAGCGACGTATCCGTTTCCGCCGGTGACCTTACCGCTCGCGACACCGCCGCCCACATCGATTGCCGCCGGTTCACTTGGTACAGCACGCGCGCCGTCGGCATCGCCGCGAATCCCGAATACGTGTTGTTCTCGAACTTGCTTCCCAGCGTCACGTACAACTTGTCTTGAATCGCCGCGATCTCGTCCTGCACAAAAACGCTGAAGATGTTTTCCGTCTGATTTGGCGGCACCAGCGACAACCAGTTGCTACCCTCCGACTCGCCTGACGTGTGCCGGTATGTGGCGCCCCACACCAGTTCCTGTCGCTCGCTCAATTGATAGTGATGCCGGAAATCCAGACTTTCCGTTTTTCGGTGATCGTCGAGCAGATCCCCCCGCTCATATGTGTCAAATGTCCCAGTCACCGTGAAGTCCGATCGACTCGACTGCGTGTGTCTCCACATCGACTCGACATACCCGCCGCTGACGTCTATGAAAAGTTCGACCGGCACCGGACGGGGCGCGAGAATCGACGGCAGCATGTACGTCGGATCGCCCTCGCGTCCCGTGTACATGTCCCCTTCCACGACCAGCGAATCCCGATCGCTCAGATTCGTGTCCGTTCGAAATCCTGTTCGCAGCATGTGGAATCCGTCTCCCCCATCGCCGCCGTCTTCGCCCCGCATGTCGTGAACGTCGAAATATTTCACGTACGCCCGGTAATCGACCTTGTCCTTGATCGAACTGCCGTACTGCACCGTCGCGAATCCCGGATCGGTGTTGCCGCCTCCCGCGGTCACCAGCCCGCCCGGTGTGTCTCCTGCTTTTTTTCGAATGATGCTCACCACGCCGTTCACCGCGTTCTCGCCCCACACCGAGGCGCCCGGTCCTCGAATCACCTCGATCCGCTCGATGTTTTCCAGCGGCAGATCCAGCGTGTCCCAAAACACTCCGCCAAAACTCGGCGTATAAACGTTCCGTCCGTCGATCAACACCAGCAGTTCGTTGCTGAACTGCCCGTTCAGTCCACGCGCGCTGATTGCCCAGTTGCTCGCGTTGATCTGCGCCACATCCAACCCCGGCACCATCCGCAACAAATCCGGAATGTTCGTCGCTCCCGACCGCTCAATATCCTCCTGCGTGATCACAAACACTGCGGCCGCGGTTCGCGACAGTGACTGCTCCTTCTTCGAAACCGACGTCACCTCCACTTTCATCAGGTCTTCCAGGCTCGCGTCCGCTAGGTCTTGTGCTTTCTGTTTCGTATCCTGCGCTTCCTGCTTGTCCTGCCCACGCGCACCCGCACATACCATCAGAAACGCCGTCGCCGCCAACAGCACCGCCCGTGTTCGCATGCCGATTCGCACACTCGTCCTCGCGTATCGACGCCTGCATGAACAACGCCGAACCCTCGGCACCGCTCCGAGTCACATCTGCCTTCTTTTCAGTGATTTCGCTCTTCCGAACCGTGTGGGAAAACTCTCAAATCCCGCCGCACTCGCGCCGTCGTGCCAAACTGAACCCGCCCCGATTAGGACTTTCCAAAATGGAAAGCCCTCCGCTCCGCTCGGTTGCCCGCTCTTCCACCCGGTTGCTACAATAATCTACGCACGAAACAGTTTCGGACCCGAAACGCAGCCTCTACATCTCGCGCACTGCCATCGCGTCAGCGTCAGCGCCAACAACGTTCGACGGCACAGCAAAGCCGTGCTCGTCTTGCGCGGCCCGGATGAAGACCCGGCGTAAGTAACGATCAGGAGATCCTATGCCCGCCTACAACGGCGTCGATTACATCGACTTCGATTCGCTCCTCAACGACGAAGAAAAACTCGCGCGCCAGTCCGCACGCCAATTCGTCGAAGCCGAAGTCATCCCCATCATCGAAAAGCACAGCCGCGAAGGCACATTCCCCAAGCATCTCGTCCCGCAGCTCGGCGAACTCGGCTTCTTCGGCGCCAGCCTCCACGGCTACGGCTGCGCCGGCATGTCCAACGTCGCCTACGGCCTCGTCACCCAGGAACTCGAGCGCGGCGACTCCGGTCTCCGCAGCTTCGTCTCCGTCCAAAGCGCGCTCGTCATGTATCCGATCTACGCCTACGGCAACGACGCACAAAAAGACAAATGGCTCCCGCTCCTCGCGCAAGGCAAAGCCATCGGCTGCTTCGGCCTCACCGAACCCCAATTCGGTTCGAATCCCGGCGGCATGTTCACCCGCGCCGTGAAAAAGGGAAACAAGTACATCCTCAACGGCGAAAAAATGTGGATCACCAGCGGTTCCATCGCCGACGTCGCCGTCGTCTGGGCCAAATGTGAAGACGAAAAAGTCCGCGGCTTCCTCGTCGAAAAAGGCTCGCCCGGTTTCAAAACGTGGGACGTCCACGGCAAATGGTCGCTGCGCGCTTCGGTGACTTCCGGCCTCTCCTTCAGCGATTGCGAAATACCCGAAGAAAATCTGCTCCCCGGCGTCGTCGGCCTAAAAGGCCCGCTCGGCTGCCTCAATCAAGCGCGTTACGGCATCGGCTGGGGCGCTCTCGGCGCCGCCATGGCCTGCTACGATACCGCGCTGCAATACGCCAAAACGCGCAAGCAGTTCGCCAACAAGCCCATCGCCGCCCATCAACTGGTCCAGGAAAAACTCGCCTGGATGATCACTGAAATCGTCAAAGGCCAGCTCCTCGCCCTCCACGTCGGCCGCCTCAAAGATCAAGGCAAAGTCGATCACACGCACATCTCGATGCTCAAGATGAACAACGTCGGCATCGCCCTCGAAACCGCCCGCAAATCCCGCGACATCCTCGGCGCCAACGGCATCGTCGACGACTACTGCATCATGCGCCACATGAACAATCTCGAGTCGGTCTACACCTACGAAGGCACCAACGACATCCACAAACTCGTCATCGGCGAAAAAATCACCGGCATCTCCGCCTTCGTCTAACCGAAGACTCTCGCCGCGGTTTCCGCCACAGCAGGCTCATGTACGGGCGCAGCACTGCTGCGCCCCAGCTTGCCCGGCCGTTCACACGAGCGCCCCTCTGTTTTTTCTTTCTTCGCTTCTCTGCTCTTGGGTGCCGCACCCTCAGGTTTTAGAGGGTGCGGTTTTTCCATCCATCCCCGACCATCCAACCGCCATCCTCCGTTTTTCCCTTCCGCCTCCTCTCCAACCCGATGTATCGTTTCCCATTCGCAGGAGCCAGCCCAAAAATGTCCTCACCAAAAATTCGCGCCTTCATCACTCTCTTCGCATTCATCTTCCTCGCGACCGCCGCCTCCGCCCAACAACGCGCCACCACCACATCTCCCGCCCCCGCCACCGCCGACCCCGCCAAACCCAAAATCCGCGCCATCACCGCCTTCGTCAATCTCGACCGCTCCAAATACCAGCAACAGATCGCCGACGCGATGAAAATGCTCAAGTACGCCCGCACCCTCCTCGAATCCCGCGGCTACACCGTCCAAGGCGTCCGCATCGCCACGCAGCCCTTCTCCGAATACACCAAAGGCCTCTCCACCGAACAAACCGTCGAATTCTTCCGCAACTACGAAACTCTCGCCACCCAGCAAAATTTCGCCGCCAGCATCGGCCCCGCGATGCTCAACGTCAACGACCCCGAATCCCAAGCCGACGTCCTCGCGGAAATCCTCGCCGGCACAAAATCCCTCAACGGCAGCCTTGTCGTCGCCGGCGACGACGGAGTCCGCTGGCGCGCCGTCGGTGCCGCCGCGCGCGTCATCAAGCGCCTCGAAGACACCGACCGCAGCCAGGCCAATTTCCATTTCGCCGCCATCGCCATGGTCCCGCCGCTCACTCCGTTTTTCCCCGCCGCGTACGTCTCCGGCTTCGGCCACCAGTTCGCCATCGCGCTTGAATCCGCCAACACCGTCTTCTCCGTCTTCCAGAATTCCCAGGACCTCAACGCCGCTCGCCAAAAACTCACCGACACGCTCGCCAAATCCGCCTTCGACATCGAAGGCATCGCGCAGCGCGTCGATCGCGACATGGGCTGGGCCTACGTCGGCATGGACCTCTCCCCCGCGCCCGCGAAAAGCGTGTCCATCGGCGCCGCCCTTGAAGAACTCACGCAGCAGCCCTTCGGCTCGTCCGGCACGCTCACCGCCGCCGCCACCCTCACCGCCGCCATCCGCGACATCCACGTCAAGCGCACCGGCTACAACGGCCTCATGATTCCCATCCTCGAAGACGAACGCCTCGCCCAGCGCTGGAGCGAAGGCAACATCTCCCTCGACGCCCTGCTCAGCTACAGCGCCGTCTGCGGCACCGGCCTCGACACCGTCCCACTCCCCGGCGACGTCACCGAGCAGCAACTCGACCTCATCATCGGCGACATGGCCTCCCTCGCCTTCAAATGGAAAAAGCCCCTCGCCGCCCGCCTCCTCCCCGTCGCCAACAAAGCCGCCGGCGAATCCACCGACTTCGACGACCCCAACCTAACCAACGCCACCATCCAACCCCTAACCCACCGCTAACTCCTCTTCGCCTTTGTAGGGGCGGGGTTCGCTCCGCCCGCATACCAGCCAGCGTCTCGCCCCGTTCCGTTTGTAGGGGCGGGGCTTGCCCCGCCCGGCCACTGCGTCTTGCCTCAATCAATCGCGCAGCCCCACCGGTAGCGCCGGCTTCTAGCCGGCGTTTTTCTTAAGCGCCAGCAACATTTTCCATAGAGGCACCACACGTCGTGCCCACCCCGCACACACACCGAGGTACCGCCTCTCAGCCAACCCATTGCCTCTCCCAAGCTTCAGAGTTAACATTCGTCCCAGAGTTATACAGAGAGGTGAGTAATGAATAAGCTATATCTAATCCTTTCCACATTGGTCTTTATCACCGCGTCTTTCGCCTCACACTCCTCCGCGCAGGACCAAAATCAAACCCCGCCCACGGAACAACAGATCCTCGCCGTCAGCACCGTCCGCACAATCAACACCGCCGAAGCCGCATACTTCTACAGTGCGAACAGCGGCGCTAAACAGTCTCGCAATCACTACGCCCCTTGGCCCGAACTATTCACCAGCGGACTGCTTCAAGAAATGAAACAGTCGGCTCCCGACGTTTGGTCGCACATGAATGCCGACGGCATCCAAGGCTACAATCTCGCCCTCATCGTCTCCCCCGACGGCAAGTCCTACCAACTCGCCCTCCACGACGCAAACCCACAAACCGCCGGCTTCTCGGTATTTACCGATCAAAGCGGCCTCATCTACACAGGCTCCCCCCTCCAATAAATTCGCGCCGCGAAACTTCAACCCAACACCCGAATCCTGTAGGGGCGTCCCTTCAGGGCGCCCAGGCACGATCCCAACACGACCGCCGATTCGCATCTTCCGTCACAATCGCCCCCATCCATCGCATGCTAAAATCCCCTCGCCCACAGCATGCCAACCATCCTCTTAATCGGCGCCACCGGCACCGTCGGCCGCCAACTCGTCTCCGACCTTCTCCCTACCAACACAAAAATCCGCGCCCTCCTCCGCAATCCCGACTCCACCAATCTCCCGCCCGCCATCGAAAAATTTCGCGGCGACCTCACCGCCCCCGACTCCCTCATCCCCGCCCTGCAAAACGCCGACGCCGTCTTCCTCGTCTGGACCGCCCCGCCCGCCACCGCCCCCGCCGTCATCGACCTCATCGCGCAAAACACGCAGCGCCTCGTCTTCCTCACCGCCCCCCACCAAACCCCTCACCCATTCTTCCAACAGCCCAACGCATTAAGCGCAATGCTCTCCTCCATCGAGCGCCACATCGAATCCACCTCCCTCCAATCCACCTTCCTCCGCCCCGGCATGTTCGCCGCCAACTGCATCGACTGGTGGGCACCCACCTTCCGCAACAACGATGTCATCCGCTGGCCGCTACTCCAAGCTCCCACTGCCCCCATCGACACCCGCGACATCGCCGCCGTCGCCGCCCGCCTCCTCACCGATTCGCAAACACAAACCCACCCGCAATCCCACGTCGCCAAAAACTACGTCATCACCGGCCCCGAATCCCTCACCCAACTCCAGCAACTCCAAATCATCGCCGACGCAATTCACCGCCCCCTCCGCCACGAAGACCTCTCCGCCGGCGAAGCCCGCCGCGTCCTCGCCGCAACATTTCCTCCCGCCGCGCTCAACATGCTCCTCAACGCCTGGACCGCCGCCCTCGGCCAGCCCGCCTACGTCACCACCACCGTCGCCGACCTCCTCAACCGCCCCGCCCATACCTTCCGCTCCTGGGCCCAACACAACGCCTCCGCCTTCCTCCCAACATCCGCCGGCTAAATCTCCTCTCACCCAAAAAAGAAAAAGCCCCACCGCAGAACGGTGAGGCGTCTTCTTCGCTTCTATCGTTACATCGTTACTTCATCGCTTCGTTACTTCGTTCCGCGCTAAAACTCATACCTCAACGCAAACTGCATAATCCGCGGATTCGTCAACGTCCCGCTATAATTCCCGAAGTTCGCCGAATTTCCATTCGCCAAACTCCCGCCCTCGAACGCGTTCGCCGACTGCACATCGAACCGCACCGAGTTCGTCACGTTGAACACTTCCCATCGGAATTGCAGGCTGTGTGTGTCTTTCCACGGCATAATCCACCGCTTCGCCAATCCCAGGTCCACGCCAAAGAATCCCGGCCCGCGCAAATTATTTCGCTCGCCAGTTTCTCCGGGGAACGTGTAGCCGAAGCTGTTCGCCGCATCAATCCCGTTGATGAACAAATTCGGCGCACTGCTTCCCACGCCGTTGTTGTTCGGCCCCGTATAGTAAGTTCCGGTCTGCACCGGCCCGATCTGATCCGCGTGCCCTTCCAGTTGGTAGTTCGTCGGATATTGCCCTCCGTTATCCACCGTCACCGGAAATCCGCTCGTCCATCGCGCCAGCCCCGAAAGCTGCCATCCTCCGATCACCGCATCGACCAGCTTGTTCGCATCGTGCGCGATCCACCGGTTGCGCCCAAACGGCAACTCGACGATGAAGTTGGTGTTGAACTGATGTCGCAGATCGAAGTCCGAATCCGCTCGCGCCGCCGCCGGATCCCACGAATTGATGATCGTTCCGCCCAGCCCGCCAAACGCTCCGACTCGCTCCGCGTCCGACGAAAAGTCGATCGACTTCCCGTACGTATAGTTGAAGTCGAATTGGATGCCGTGCGTCATCTTGTGCTGTAGCGTCACTTCCATCGCGTTGTAGTTCGCGTTCGTCACCGTCCGCAAACCATACAGCGACGTGTACTGCGGGCTGTAGAACACGTTCGGCCCCGTGTAATTTCCCAGGTGATAGAAATAGTTCTGCCCGCCGATACTCGCATCCGGCACGCCGCTGACATCCATCTCTTCGATCGACAGCGATTCATTCAGCGAGTTGGCGCACAACAAATCAAACGCCAGCACCGTCGGGTTCGTCGTCCCGTTCAATCCGCCAGACGCGCAGGTTCCGTACGGGCTGTTCTGTCCAATCGAGTACGAACCTCCGGGCGCGACCGGCTGCGTGATGTCCGACCAATACTTCTGCACCCCCGCCGACACCATGCTCGGCTTGAACGTATTCGTCGTCACACCTGCCCGATACAGCTTCGCCAGCGCCGTTGCCGCCGCGAAATAATCCATCCCCGCCGCCTTGTCATACGGATCGAGCGGCATCGCCAAATCTTCTTGCGCCAGCAACCGATGCGCAAGCCTCCCCACATACGCCACCTGCAACGTGAACCCGCTTCCAAGCTCGCGCTGCACCGACAAATCCAGCGTGTACGAGTACGGCGTCTTGATGTTGTTGTCCAGGCCCCATGTGATCGCTTCGCTTCCCGGTGCCGGATTGCTTGGGAATGGAGCCGGATAGTTTGCCGCAGGCGCTGGAACCAGAATCGGTGCGCCGCAGTTATCCGTCGTCGGCAAAACATTCAGGTTTGTAATGCGCGGGGTGCACGCCACCGTTTCCGACGCAGCCGCGTTCGGTATGCTGCTCGATAATCCGAACGCGCCGTTCGAATCGAACGTATTCAGCAGCCCTTCGCCGATTCGGTCGTAAACGATCCCGAATCCCGCACGAACGCTGCTCTTGCCGGGTCCGCCGAACAAATTCCCCAGCAGCCCCGATCCAAATCCCGGCGACCACGCCATTGCCAGCCGTGGTCCAAGGTTCTTCCAGTCCCAGTTGTAATATCCGGTGGTTCCGCCGTTCGCCGGTCCCGAAAAATTAAACGCCACCGGCGGCGCGGCGATCGATGGCACTCCATTGTCCATCCCCACTCCGCGCCCGTTGAACCACGTGTTCAGGCTTTCCGTCGGCGTCACTTCCAGTCCATTCGTTTCCCACGGCGGCGAGAAAAGTGAATAGCGCAAGCCCGCCGTAATTGTCAGGCTCGGCCTTACCTTCCAGACGTCCTGCACATACGTCTCGTAGCCGTCTTCCGCATAGTGCCGCGCCACCGGCGCTCCCTGCGCCAGCGTGCTTCCGTTGCGCGTGTAGTTGTACTGGGCGTTCACTTCCACGTCCATGCCCAGCAGCGCCGTCACCGCGTTGTCGTAATTCGTCCCGAACCCGTTAAAGTCCACATCCGGATATCCATTGTTCGCCGGGTTCAGCGGTGACGCCGCGCGTCCCGCCAGCCCCGATGTATTCAACCATTGCGCGTTCGTAAATCCGTTGCTGAACGAACTCGTCGTGCTCTGCGTCGGATTGCGAATTCGCGATATCTGGAATCCGAACTGCAATCCATGCTTTCCCTTCGTCCAGTTCAGATCGTCCCAGAACGTGTTGATCGGTCGCTGAAACTCTGACGAATAATTCAGGTCGGTCCCAAGCCCGGGACCCACTCCTCGGAACGTGCTCCACGTTTCATCCGTGTTTCCGATTGTCCCCACGCTTTCGCGAATGAATCCGTACCGGAAGCTATTCACCAGTGTATTCGTCAGTGTTGCCGTGTAGTTCGCGATCAAACCTTTGCTGTAATTGACCAGGTCCGTTTCCGGCGCCTGTCCCGGCAAATACGGCGAGTTGGCTTGATTTTCATTCGCCATCGAGCCGGTCAGTGACACCCGGTGCTTTCCGTCCTTCGTGATGTTGTAATCCAATTTCCCGATGTACCAGTTCTTCGTGTTGTGTGTCGGTGCCGCGAACCGGTATCCCGCGGTGTTGAATCCATCGCCTTGGCTGAAATCATTCGGCAGCGGGAAACTGTTGAAATACTTCACGACCGCCGGATCCGGTCCAACCGGTCCCGTGTAGCCCGGCAAAGCTCCTGCCGGATCCATCGCCGTCAATTGCGCCGGCGATAGCACATAGTTCCCAGCTCCCGCCGAGTAGCTCGCTCCGCTCAGGCCCGCTACCGTATTCCCCGGGCACGTCGCCGACGCGTCGCACACGTACTGCACCACGCCGTCGCGCAGCGCCGCCGTTGGCACAATGCGCAGCGCGCTCTGCTGCTCCGCATCGCGGTACGCTTCGTAGTTCAGGAAGAGAAACAGTCGATCCTTCTTGATCGGTCCGCCGGCGGACGCGCCAAAAATATTTCGATTCAAAAATTGTGGTTGGTTTGGCGTCCCGCTTTGCAGTTCCGACTGCTTCAAAAAATAATCGTTCGCGCTCACGAACGAGTTCCGGTTGTATTCGTACACCGATCCGTGAATCGTGTTCGTTCCGCTCTTGGTCACCAGCGCCACTTGCGCGCCGCCCGCGCTTCCCGCGTCCGCTTCGGCGTTGCTTGTCGTTACGCGGAACTCTTCCACCGAATCCAGCGTCACCGGCAGCACCGATTGAAACGCATACCCGCCCTTCGGGTTCACCGGCACGCCATCCAGCATCACGTTGCTCTGGTCGCTGCGCGCTCCGTTCACCGCTCCGCTGCGCGTGTCCGTGTCCTTCATCCCTTGCGTGATCGCCGGGTTGTTTCCCGTGTACACCACGCCGGCTTGCAGTGACAGCAGTTCGCCGACGTTCCGGCTCTCCAGCGGCAACTGTTTCACCTGGTTTTCGCCGAACGCCACGCCCAGCGACGCATCCGTCGTATTAATCGTCTCCGACTGCGCCGACACCTCTACCGTTTCCGACGACGATCCGAGCAGCATCGTGATGTTCAGCGTCGTCGGGTTGTTGACCAGCAATTGAATATTTCTCTGGTCGTAAGCGCGAAAGCCCGTAGCTTCCACTCGGATCGCATACGTTCCCGGCGGCAGCGACACAAATTCGTATGCCCCCGTATCCGTTGACGTCACGGCGCGCTGCAAACCCTGCTCAGCATTGCTCAACGTCACCGTTGCTCCGGTGATGCTGGCCGCCGATTTGTCCAGAATTGTCCCGCGAAGCGACGTCGTCCCCTGCTGCCCAAAACTACCAACCACAAATAACGTCGCCAAAATTGAGAATAGAAAACTGAATCGCAGGCTTACACTTCCGAAACCACTTCGCTGAATCGCACTACGTAGACACACACATCCCAAGTCAAATCGCTGAGACGAAGTACGGCTCATGATTCTCACCCCTTAAGGCACAAGTTTTGACCTGGAATTTACAAAACTTACCATGAAGGACGCTGCGTGCACATAAAAGTAAGCGCCGCTGAACAAAAAAAATCTAAATCACAAAAATTTCTCGATCCGAACCCTCAAGTACCGGGACCAACAATCCGCCAAGCCGTAGGGGCGCCCCTTCAGGGCGCCCAGGCACGATCTCAGCACGACGACTATCCGCATCAGCCCTGGTCCCAGCCGTCCCCAAACCAATCATGTACGGGCGAAGCACCGCTGCGCCCCAATTCCGCACGATCGCCCCAAGCCGCCGCGCTCCGGTTTTTCCTACCTCGCGTTCCCCTCCCGAGCCCCACCCCGAAACTCCGGCTCCACAACCCTCCGCGTCTCCGCGTTAGATTTTTCTCCTTCTCCCTCGCCCTCCCATTCGAATCCCAATTCGAATCCTCCGTTCGAATACCACATCAATAACTGCTATTGACAAAGTAAACATCCCATGTTACTATGTCCCGTGGCCTTGGCGCCCCTCATCCACCCCACACTCCACCACCCGCCCCAAAAGCCCGCAAATTTTCGAACGAGACTGTCTGTAACCCACTCTCCCCATTACACTTGCACACTCCTATTTTCTGTATACCTCCAACCCTTTCAAAACGCGCCACTTGCACACTCTTCCAAAAAACGACGGGGGTATACCCTCTCTCTTTCGAACCGCCATGCCCCAAACCGTCGCGCTATACTCTCGCCGCACCAAAACTCCCACGCCCTGAGGAACTTATGCCCGCTCACTCCCCCTGTCGTTCCATTCCGGGAATCCGCGTCATCCTCATCGCCTCCCTCGCCCTCACTCTGGTCCCCGCCGTCGCTCTCGCTCAGAAACCGATGTGCCACGCCATGGGCACCCGCGACGAGACTCCTCCCGACAAACTCCCCGCTCCCGAAAAGCTAACCGGCATCGGGAACGTCGATCTCAAAATCACCGCCTCGCCCGAAGTCCAGCAATGGTTCGACCAAGGCCTGAACCTCTATTACGATTTCTGGGATTACGAATCCGCCCGCGCCTTTCAGCAATCCATCCGCATCGATCCCAACTGCGCCATGTGCTACTGGGGTCTCTACCTCGCGCAGTCGATGCGCAATTCCGATGATCCCTACGCCATCGAAGCTCTGAAAAAAGCCGTCAGCCTGAAAAATCACGCCTCGAAAAACGAACGCCTCTACATCGAAGCATCCGATGCCGGCGAGAACACCGCCCGCGATCCAAACAAGAGATCCAGCGACGACGAGGAATCCGGCGAAGTCAAAATTCTCCGCAAACTCGTCAAGCGTTCGCCTCACGACACGCACGCGCAAATGCTTCTGGGTTGGACACTGCTGGATGGCTATGACGACGACGGCAAACCGAAAAAAGGCACGGTCGAAGGTCTCGCGATTCTGCAAGCCGTTCTGAAAAAAGAGCCCGAAAACTCCGCCGCGAATCATTTCTGGATTCACGCCGTCGAAGCCAGCCCCAAGCCCGAGCAAGCCCAGCACAGCGCCGAAATCCTCGGCCGCCTCGCGCCCACCTCCGGCCACATGGTGCACATGCCCGGCCACATTTTCTATCGCATGGGCGAGTACGCCACCGCCGACAAATCCTTCGCCGCCTCGACCGTCGCCGACGAAACCTACATGCAAGCCCAGCACGTCAGCGTCGATGACGATTGGAATTACGTCCACAACCTCATGTACGCGATCGCCAATCTATTGGAGGAAGGCCGCCTCGCCGACGCCACACAACTCTCCGCCAAACTCACAGGCGCTCGCGGCGATTCTCGTGCCACGCTCTACATCCAGTCGTCGCGCGACTCTATCGCTCGCATCGATCCGCGCCTTCCTGTCGCATTGCGCACCGCCGATTGGAACAATGCACTCAAATATTTAAAGGCTGCGCCCCCTCCACCGGCTCCTCTCACGAATCTCGCGTTTCTAGCGGAATCGCTCACCGATTTCGCCGCCGGAATGCGGGCGCTCGAATCCCACGACACATCGCAAGCCGAGGATTCCTCCCGCCGCCTCGATGCGCAACTCTGGCGCGCCTCCGAACGCGTGAAAGAAGAAGACGCCGCGAAAGAGAAACAAAAGAAAAAAGACGACGACCCGAAAAAAATGATGATCATGCCCGACGCCACCGCAAAACCCCTCGTCAATAATCTGTCGATCATGTCGCTCGAACTGCGCGCCGGAATCCTCGTCGAGAAAAAGCAGATCGAAGAAGCAAAAAAACTCTACGCCCAGGCCGCCCGCGAAGAAAAAAATCTCGGCTACCGTGAACCGCCCGCCTACATCCGCCCCGTCGGCGAAACCCAAGCCGCCGCCCTGCTCTCCGTCTCCGATTACGCCGCCGCCAAAACCGCCTACGAACAAGCCCTTACCGAACGCCCCAACTCCGGCTACCCCCTCTACGGCCTCGCCCTAACCGCCGAAAAATCCGGCGACACCGCTGCCGCCTCCATTGCCTACACAACCTTCCTCAAATCCTGGCCCCAAGCCGACCAATCACTGCCCCAACTGACCCACGCAAAATCCTTCATCGACGGCCACACCGTAGCCGCCGCCCCAAAATAGAGAAACCAGGATGCACACGTTCACATCGACGAGTTGCACCGAGCCAAAACGAGGTCATGTAGGGGCGAAGCACCGCTGCGCCCCATGTCCGCGAGCTGTAAGCAAACTACGGTCGGATGAGGTAACTCTAATCACCACTCCCCAACGCAGCTGTATCGACGGGCCAAGGCATTTCGGTCTAGCATTACCTGCCGCACAGATCGTGTTGGGTAGACGCTATCTGCGTTGCCGTCCAGTACAACAGGTTCCCACAGTGCAGTTTGGCTGGTCGATTTTGCCGTCCAACTGGAACGTTTGCACGAGCGTTTGCGCGTTTCGAGGCGGTCTGAAGTTTTCTGCGCTCCAGGAGGCGTGAGAAATGGAAGAACAGCTTAGCCTGGAATTTTTGCGTGTCGTGGAAAACGGCGCGATTGCGGCGGCGCGCACGATGGGTTTCGGCGACCGCCACAAAGCCGACGAAGTTGCCGTCGAAGCGATGCGCAAAACGATGGATGCCACGCAGATGGACGGCACCATCGTGATCGGCGAAGGCGAGCGCGATGAGGCGCCGATGCTCTACATCGGCGAGAAAGTTGGGCTCGCGACGCACGCGCCCAAAGCGCTTTTTCCTGAAGTTGATATCGCGGTCGATCCGCTGGAAGGCACGAACCTCTGCGCGACTGGTGCCGGCGGCGCAATCGCGGTTCTCGCAGCCAGCGAAAAAGGCGGATTGTTGCACGCGCCCGACATCTACATGGAAAAGATGGTCGTCGGTCCGAGTTGCAAAGGCGCTGTCGATCTCGATGCGCCGGTTGCGGACAATCTGAAATCGATCGCGAAGCGGCTGGATCGCGACGTCGAAGATTTGACGATCATCGTGCTGGATCGGCCGCGCCACGAAAAATTGATTGGCGACATTCGCAAAGCCGGCGCGCGCATTCGGCTGATCGGAGACGGCGACTTGTCGGCTGGAATCTCGGCGGCGGTTGTCGGTACGAGCGTACACGCTGTGATGGGAATCGGCGGCGCGCCCGAGGGCGTCATCACAGCCGCGGCGTTGCGGTGTCTGAATGGGCAGATTCTCGCGCGGCTCGTGGTGAGCAAGCCGCAGGACGTCGAGCGGCTCGAACGCATGGGAGTGAAAGACCCGAAGCGCATCTACGACACGGAAGATCTTGCACCGGGAAAGAAAATTATTTTTGCGTGCTGCGGCGTCACCGACGGAAACCTGCTCAAGGGAGTTCGGTTTTTCGGCGAGGGCATCCGCACGATGTCGATGATCCTTACTCTCGACGATCGGCAGGTGCGATTCATCGATTCCGTCCACCTGGAAAAGCGGCCCGACGTTCGCGTGCGCTTCTCCTAAACTCGCGAACGCCGCCGCGGCTCTTGAACTAGCGCCTTACCGCATCTGCTGAACACCGTAACGGCAATACCCACAATTAAACGCGGCGCTGTCGAACTTTGGCATCACTGTAAAACGATTGTCGATTTCGCCTTATTTTTGACGAATTCTTCCTCTTCGACCAGCGACGGAAGGCCATCGGCCCAATTCTGGCCCCGCGACCAGTAGCCGCTTACACACGCATTTCCTACTCTGACTGTACCCAAGCAGCAACGCCCAACTCCTACAGAAGTTGAAGCACGAATACGAATCGCAGCAACGACGTTGCCGCGATCTCGCGGAGAACTGTGGCTACTCGGGTTCATTTGGGGGGCACGTCCGTGAAACGAATCTGGAGCGCGCAAGCTGTACTCCTTATCTTGTGCCTGAGCGGCTGCTCGGGCCTCGGCACAAAACGCGGAAGCGACGGCTCGCCCCTGGGGCCGGATGGCAGCAGCACCGGAGTGTCCGTCTCACCTACGAGCGCCACGATTCGCGCGGGGGCGAATGAATCGTTCGCCGCAACCGTGAGCGGGATGGCGAGCAACACCGTGACGTGGTCGGTGAATTCGATCGCCGGCGGAAACGCTTCGGTCGGCACGATCGACGCGAACGGAATGTATACGGCGCCGGCGACTCTGCCCACGCCGAACACGATCACGGTGACAGCAACCAGCACCGACGACGCGACGCAAAAAGGGAGCACGAGCGTCACGCTTCAGAATCCGATTCCCGTTCTCAATTCCGTTTCGCCGACAGCCATTCCCGCGGGATCTTTCTCTTTGACGCTGACCGGAAGCGGTTTTGTACCAACCTCCGCGGTGACATTCGCTGGCAAGACGGTGGTAACAACATATGTCTCGCCGACGCAACTGCAGGCAAATGGAAATGCAGCGACGACACCGATAGGCACGGTGGATATCGTGGTGCAGAATCCTGATCCCGGAGCGGCGGCATCGTCAGCGCTCATGGCAACGGTGGAATCGGCGGCGCAGCCGGTTTCTCAAGTCGCGGCGGTGAGATTGCTCGAACAATCGACGTTCGGGCCGACGCCCGCGCTGGTGAGCCACGTAGCCCAAAACGGTTTCGATATTTTCCTGGAAGAACAATTCGCCGCGGCGGCTTCGACGTATCCAACGCCATCATCGAGCGATACGGACCTTTCAAAAGTCCAGAATCAATTTTTCATCAACGCCGTGCGGGACAACGATCAATTGCGACAAAGGGTTGCGCTCGCGCTGAATGAACTTTTTGTTGTGTCGCAAAACAAGGTCGGCGATCCGACGGGTTACACGAACTACATCAAGACGCTGACGAACGATGCGCTCGGAAACTACTACAACGTGATGAAGGACGTGACGCTGACGCCGGCGATGGGCCACTACCTGGACATGGTGAATAACGACAAGCCCGCGTCGGGGCAGCATGCGAATGAAAATTACGCCCGCGAACTGATGCAACTTTTCACGCTGGGATTGAACAAGCTGAATTCCGATGGAACCTCGCAGACGGATGGAAGCGGAAATCCTGTGCCGACGTATACGCAAGACGATGTGATGGCACTGGGGCGATCGTTCACCGGATGGACATTTCCGACGGAGCCGGGAAAGTCGCTGACACGGCATAACCCAGAGTATTACGGCGGGAATATGCTGCCGTTTGAATCCAATCACGACAGCGGATCGAAAACATTTTTGGGACAGCCGATCCCCGCGGGACAGAGCGCGGAGCAGGAGCTGGATACGGCGCTGACGATTATTTTCAATCACCCGAACTTGCCAACGTTCGTTTCGCAGCAGCTGATCGAGAAACTGGTGACGAGCAATCCGAGTCCGGCGTATGTGTCGCGTGTAACGGGGGCATTTACGAGCGGAAGATTCGACACGTTTGGATCGGGGAAGCGCGGCGACATGCAAGCGACAATCGCCGCGATTCTGCTTGATCCTGAGGCGCGGCGTGGAGATTCGTCGAACTCGGTGAACGCGAACGACGGAAAGCTGCGCGAACCGATCGTGATGATGGTGAGCGTGGCGCGGATGTTCGGCGGCACGACGGACGGAACAGGGTTCTTATATTCGGGCGGAAACATGGGGCAGATGCTTTTCAATTCGGGGAGCGTGTTCAATTTCTTCCCGCCGCAGAATCTGATTGCCGGAACGACGCTGAACGGGCCGGAATTCGCGATCTTCAATACGAATACAGCGCTGGCGCGCGCGAATTTTGTGAATTCGATCGTGTACGGAACGATCAGCAGCGGCACGACAGTCGATTTCACGCCGGTGATCAACGCGGGAACGCAGGACGCGATGGTGGATTATCTGAACACGTATTTGTTGCATGGAGCGATGTCGAGCCAGGCGAAGCAGAGCGTATTGACAGCGACGAGCGCGGCGGGATCGAGCACGAAGAATCAGGCGAGGATGGCGTTGTATTTGGTGATTTCGTCTTCGCAGTATCAGGTGCAGCGGTAGGCGAAAGAAGATTCACCACAGAGTTCGCAGAGGGCACAGAGACGGAAATGAGTTTGTCGTAAGCGTGGTTGAGGGGGGCGCGAGGGCACCGCGCCCTTTTCAAACAGAGTGACAGTGCGATGCAAGGACTGCCGGAGTTAGGGATTTAGGTTCGGAAGATCGAGGGGAGATCGGAAGATGACGCATCATTCGCGGCGGGATTTCATGCGGTTGGCTTGCTGTTCGGCGGCGACGGCTTCGCTGGTGGGCGGGCTGAGCAAATTTGGGCTGGTGAGCGCGCTGGCGCAATCGCAGACGGACTATAAGGCGCTGGTGTGCATTTTTCTGTTTGGCGGGAACGACGCGAACAACATGATCGCGCCGATCGATACGAACTATGCGAACTACGCTTCGATCCGCGCGAATCTGGCGATCCCACAGGGATCGCTCTTGCCGCTGCAAATCGGGAGCGCGGCGAATTTCGGATTCCATCCAAACTTTCCAGAGTTGCAGGGACTATTCAACAACCAGAAAGTTGTCGCCGTGCTGAACAACGTGGGAACGCTGGTGCAGCCGACGACGCAGCAGCAATACAAACAACACGGTACATTGCCGGAAAATTTGTTTTCGCATTCGGACCAGCAGGATCAGTGGCAGACGACGCAGCTGAGCGGATTGCAGAACGCGGGATGGGCGGGAAAAATCGCGGACAACGTGCAGCCGACATTTAACAGCGCGGCGAGTTTTCCGCCGGTGCTGTCGGTAGCGGGGAGCACGATATTTGGAACGGGAGTGCAGTCGCGGCCATTCACGATGAGTCCGGGAAGTACGCCGGGACTTTCGGGGATTGATAGCTCGGCGGCGGGGCAGGCGAAATTTTTGGCACTGCAGAACCTGCTGACGCTGGATACGGGAATCTCGCTGGTGCAGGCGACGAGCGCGGTGACGGGACAGGCTGTGCAACAGAGCGCGACGCTGTCGAACGCGCTGAAGAGCGCGGCGCCGCTGCAAACTGTTTTCCCGACGGGCAACAGTCTTGCGACACAGTTGAAGCAAGTGGCGCAGGTGATTGGAGTGCGTAGCTCGCTGGGGATCGGACGGCAGATTTTCTTTTGTTCGCAGGGCGGCTACGACACGCACAGCGATCAGTTGGGGACGCAGGTGGGACTCTATGGGCAGTTGAGCGCGGCGATGGCGGCGTTTTATTCGGCAACGCAGGAGTTGGGCGTCGCGAATAACGTGACGACGTTCTCGTTGTCGGAATTCAGCCGCACATTTCAGCCGGGATCGAATGGCGGAACGGATCACGCGTGGGGCAGCCACGCTCTGATGATGGGCGGCGCGGTGAAAGGTAATGCGCTATACGGGACGTTTCCGACGCTGGCGCTGGGCGGCCCGGACGATACGGGGGATAACGGGCGATGGATTCCGACGACGTCGGTGGATCAGTATGCGGCGACGATGGCGTCGTGGTTCGGAGTGGCGAATGCGGATTTGCCGTCTATCTTTCCGAATTTGGCGAATTTTCAGACGGCGAATTTGGGATTTATGTCGGCGTAGTGCGCAGCGAATTGCCGTTGAAGTGCCAAATAAAGAACACCTCGACAACGCGACGGTACACGGGGCTGTTCTTTGATAGACAATTCGTCAAATGAAGGCCTGGTATGTCGAGATGGTATTGGCGTTGCCGACGCCGGAGATCGCGTGGCCGATCTTTGTTGTATTGATCCTCGAATGGATTTTTTGGCCGATTGCGATGCTGTTCCTGCCAGATAAGCCCGAATGTCCCATTTGTAAGAGTTCGTTTCAGTGGATCGAAATTGGCACTGGCGGCACTCGATCTCGTCCGGTTTCGTTTCCATGCCCAAAGTGCTTGCAAATCATCGGAGCACCTAGTTGGCGAGCATCCTTTTTGCGGGCCTCGTACCTTTCGTTGATCTTGATCTTCTTCTTCGTATTGTTTGATCTGCGCGGCGACTTGTTTCTGGGGTTCGTCGGGATGGTGCTCGCGGCACTTGGAGCCATACGGATCGCGGACTGGTTTGTCTGGAAAATGCTGGAGCCAGGTAAGTTGCCGGATACAGGTGGTCCGAGCCTGTTTTCCTGAATCGAAACACTGTGGTTTAAGATTCAGCGAGGCTTGGGGGATGTCGCCATCGTGGTGATGCGGGCGATGATGTTGAAGATGATGGGCCAGAGCAGGTAGAAGAGGACGACGAGGAACATGACTTCTAGGCCTTCGCCGAAGGCCCACATTCCGGATGAGGCGGTTTGCGTGGCGATGATCTCGGCGGTCGAGGCACCGGTGGTGGCGGACTCGTAGAGGATCATCAGGTTGCGCTTCAGGACCATGGACTGATAGGCGAGTTCCCAAATGACGAGGAACCTGCAGACTTCGTAGGCGACGCGCTGAAGTTTGCTCAAGTTTTGAACGAAGCGGGCGTGGCGATCTGTTTGCGCGGGCACGCTGTCATTGAGTGTTGCGAGAATGGCGAGGCCGATGGGCCCCAACGCCGCCAAAAACATCCACCACAGCGATCGTTCCTTCGATCGAATCACCAGAAAAAACACCACCAGCCACAGCATCGCAGCGACCGCGACCGATCCAAGAAAGACCGCGACCCTAAGTCGACTGAGCAAATGGAAATTGAGCGCGTAGTTCGCATGACCCGCCGCAATTTCAGGATTGATCAAGGCGAAGAGAAATCCGCCGAGCATCAGGACTGCGGGGATGAGTAATAGGAGGACGAGGGCGACGACCGTTTCACGCTTCATTGGTTACATCATGGCAGAGGCTGGGCGGGGTGCTGGGGCGCGCTAAGACTTTTGTGCATTTGTGCTAACTGCCCATATTTTGTGCAACTGCGAAGGACGAAAAACTCTGTGTGTTGTGAACGTGCGGACCTGGGGCGCAGCAGTGCTGCGCCCCTACACAATCGTGGCAAGATCAGACTTTGGCGGTGGCGGAGAGTTGGGCGGAGGCTTGGGCGGAGAGAAGATCGCTCGGGTGGTAGCCGGGAACCAGAGAGCGGATTGCGTCGAGGAGAGCGGGCAGGTCGCGGGATTGAGCTTTTTCTGAGATTACGGTGATTGCGGAGTCGAGGGATTTTGCGGCGGCGGCTGGACCGATGATGCGGCGGAGCTTGGGGTGAGATGTTGGCTCGGCGGATTCGGAGGAGGAGAGCAGGTCTTCGTGAAGTTTGTCGCCGGGGCGGAGACCGGTGAAGAGGATTTCGATTTGTTTTGCGGCGGATGCCGCGGATGGCTGCGCTTCGGCGATCAATTTTTTGGCGAGGTCGAGGATTTTGATGGGGGCGGGGAGATCGGGGACGAAGAGGGTGGCGCTGTCGTCGAGCGCGGCGGCGGCCAGGATTAAGCCGGTGGCTTCTTCGAGTGAGATGAAGTAGCGGCGGGCTTCGGGATGGGTGACGGTGACGGGGCCGCCGGATTGGATTTGACGTTGGAAGAGCGGGACGACGCTGCCGGTGGAACCGAGGACATTGCCGAGGCGGATGGAGCGCATGCGGGTTGCGGGTGTGTCGAGGTGCGTGAGGATTTGTTCGGCGACGCGCTTGGCGGCACCCATGATGCTGCGCGGGTTGGCGGCTTTGTCGGTGGAGATCATGGTGAGCCGGCGGGCGCGATATTTTGCGGCGGTGGTGGCGAGCGTCCAGGTGCCGAGGATGTTGTTGCGGATGACGGCGATGGGATTTTCTTCCGTCAGGGGAACGTGTTTGAAGGCGGCGGCGTGGAAGATTTGTGTGGGGCGATATTTTTCGAAGAGGTCTTGCATGAGGGAGGCGTCGTTGATGTCGCCGAGGATGGGGATGAGTTGAGGCGGAGCGGTTGAGGTTGTGTTTGCGGAGGAGAGTTCGGAATTAATCTCGTAGAGGTTTTGCTCGGAAAGATCGAGCAGGACTACGGTGCGGATTACATCTTGCCGAGATGGGGCGCAGCAGTGCTGCGCCCGTACGCGGAAATGACGAGAGATCGAGGAGCCGATGCTGCCGCCGGCGCCGGTGATCAGGACGACTTCATCGGAAGGAGAACGGTCGGCTGAAACGTAGAGCTGGTTGAGCAATTTGGTCGAAAACGGACTAGGGATGAGTGCCGGTGAGGGCGAGGAAGACGCGATCGTCTACCGCGACGGAATGTGTGAAGACGGTGGCGGTGGCGGCGCCGGGGACGGCTACGCGCGCGGAACTGCCGCTCAGAGCGGGGCCCGCGGGTTTTGCTTCGCTGGAAGAGGAAGAGGATGACGAAGTTTCGCCGGGCTGGAGCGAGATGCGTGTTGTTTTCGGAGTGCAGCTTGCGGCGCCGAGGCAGGTGTCTCGGACGAAGACCTGGCGGAAGCCGCTGTCGGGAGTGGAAGTCGAGGACGGAGATTTCGCGGCGGACTTTGCGTCGGACTTCGCGTTGCTTTGCGATTTCGTGGCGCTTGGAGTCACCGCGAGGAAGGCGATGAAGCGGCCGGAGGCGCTGACGGATGGAAGGATGGCTTCGGTGCCGACGAGCGCGCCATTTGGATCGGTAGAGATGAGTTGCGTAGAGGGCGAGCACTGGGTTTTTACGCCGGTGCAGGTGTCGCGCAAATAGATTTGGCGGCCGGTGGTGGCAGTGGAAGATGATGTGGCGGCGATCGCGAGATTTGTTGCGGCGGAGCTGAAGGCGATGTAGCGACCGTCGGCGCTCATGGAAGGCGAGCGGCTGTCGGCGTTGCCGACGGTGCCGTCGGACGCGGCGGAGAGCAGCGCGGTGTGGGATTGGCAGCCGGAGTCGGCGCCTTCGCAAGTATCGCGGACAAAAACTTGAGCGTGTTCGCCTTGAGTGGCGGCGTAGGCGACGAAGCGGCCATCGGCGCTGACGGAGGGAGTGTCTTCGGCAGCTTCGGCGCGCTGCGTGGCGGTGGAACCTGGTCCGCCGGGATTTACGGTAAAGGTGAGGCCGTTGGGACTGGTGCCGCCGCCACCTGACGTCGGATTTGTAACGCCGCCGCTGCCAGTGGGAGTGCCGGCGGCGGGCGGGTTGTAGACGGTGACGATGCCGGTGACGGGAGCCGTGGTGGCGTTGACGAGAAGGCTTGAATCGACGGTGGCTGTAATTTGGCTCGAAGTGATGTTGAGGACGGGCAGCGAAGTTTGCGTGGGGCCGAGGTTGAAGCGAACTTGCGAGCCGCCGGTAGGGTCGGAAGTCGGGAGGAAATTGGAGCCGTTCACGGAGAGAGTGAAAGAGGCGCCGCCGGCGGTGGCGGAGGTCGGCGTCATAGAAGTGATGGTCGGGACCGGGTTGGCGGAAGGATTGACGAGGAAGCTCACCACATTGGAGAGACCGTTGGTGCCTGTGCCGGAATGTGGGCTGAGAGTCTGAACGAAGTTGGTGCCGGGCTTGGCGATGAGGGCGGCGGAAACAGTGGCAGTGAGGGTGCTGGCGCTGACGACGGTGGTGGGAATGGTTTTGCCGTTCCACTGAATGACGGATTGAGCGACATAACCGCTACCTGTGCTGTCTGCGGAACCGGAGACCGTAAGTGTGAACGCTGCGCCTCCCGCATTGGCTTGCGATGGCGCGATGAAAATGGTCTGTACCCCGGTGGGGGACTGGAAAGTGTTGCCGTAATCGTTGCAGCCGGAGAAGGCGAAGAGAGAAGCGAGGATGGCTGTGAGAAGCGCGAGAGCGCGAAAAGATTCCGGAGATTTTTGAGCGTGGCTCGTTTGTGCCGGGGTTGATTTGGCCGTGTGGTGCGGCGCGCCGTTATGCTGGGCGAACAACTTCATCGAAACTCCTTGAAAGGTCCATTACTTGAAATTTCCATGACCGCGGATATCGCGCGGCGCTCATGCCCGCGCGGCGGACGGTACACCAGAAAGCTTGCGGAATGAGATGCCGAATCGCCGCTCAACGTTGACCCGACGCGAGCGGGTCTCAGGGCGCCGGCCGACTGCCCCAGAAGCTGGCTTGGCGCTGTTACCGCGACTGCCGCGAAAAATGCGGGTCGAACAACTTTAGATGATTACATTGGGGTTGGGAGGAGGTCAATGTGGAAAGGGACGAAGCAGGGTCGCCCGGAAGGCGGTCGAGTGGTCCGCTACAAGGCTGAGTTAGAGCCCGCCAGACGTTGTGCGCTGAAGCGCGGGGAGAACTCATCCCTACCCCCCGATTTCGCATAAGTGCAGATTCTGCGCGACTTGAAACCGTTTGTTTTCACACAGATTTGCAAGTGTTCATTCCACGAGGCTTACGGATCAAACGGCGGCATCGATTGAGAGCCACACGCCGAAGCGGCGCAACACGAAAGATCTGACGACAGTAATCGGATGGAGTGATTTGCGCGTGGTTTTGTACGCGGTGAGAATAGCATGCACGATGGGGCAAAATTCGTTCGAACGAGAGTGGTGTGAACGTAAATTGCAGATGCGGCGCGATTTATTTTTTTGGAAAATAAAATTTGGCGAAGCGATTCGAACGGGCGTGGCTGGTGGAGCGCTAGTTCGCGCCTAAGGACTGCAGCGAGAGGTGGATCAAGGCTTGGACATGGGTGTCGGATTCGGGGTCGGTGAGGTGTTGGGCGGCGGCGGCGTGGTAGGCGGCGATGGCTTGGTCTTTGCGGCCGAGCTTGGCGAAGAGGTCGCCGCGGATTAAGTGGAAGATCGGATTGGTAGGATATTTTTCTTCGAGGGGAGCGGAGACTTCGAGGGCTTGCTCGTATTTTTGGTCGTAGTTGTGAAGGCAGAGAGCGAGATAGAAGCGGGCTTCGACCGGAGTGATTCTGCCTTCGGAGATGGCGTGATGGAGTTGGCGGATGCCTTCCTGTTTGTTGCCGCCGGGGATGCCCATGAAGAAGCGGAGCATTTTGGTCACGGAGGAGAGTGTGTCGGCGTAATAGTTGTAGAGGCCGAGACCGAAGTCGGCGTCGGCGAGACTGGGGTCGAGCGCTTGAGCGCGCGTGAGGCGTTCACGGGCGCGGACGCCGTAGCGAGCGGCGAGTTTGGTTTCGTCGCGTAGTCCATAGAGGCGGGCGTAGAGAGCGTCGCCCATGCCGGCGTAGAAGTGCATGTCGGCGGCGGAGGCGGTGTCACCGGATGCGGCGATGTGATGCTCGGAAAGTTGAATGATTTTGGAGGCGAGGTCGAGGTAGTGATCGTCGGCGGGGAGTTTGGCGCGACGGCGGGCGTAGGACATGTTGTATTTGAATTCGGCGGAGGTGCACCAAATTTTCCAGGAGAGGGCTTCGTCTTCGAGGAGATAGCCGATGGGTTGGTCGGGGCGATCTTGCTGGAGTTTGTGGGCGGAGTCGATGGCGGCGGCGAGGTCGCCGGAATAGATTTGGGTGAGGATGGATTGAGGGGTGGGGGGAGTTTGTGCGACGGCTGACGGGTGCGCGAAAACGGCGAGGATGAGGAGGAGGAAGATTGCGCGGAGCGGGTGGGGTGTTGGCATTGGAGTTGGGTTGGCCTGGTGGGTGTTGGATTGTTTAGGTCGATGTTTGGTTGATGGTTCGAAAGTGGGGCGGGGGGATGGGAATTCAAAGGGGTGGCGCATTTTACGTTGTGGCTGGGCGCCCTGAAGGGACGCCCCTACAAAACCAGCCGCTGTCGACGCCAACTTATGCGTGGGCGCGGACGTGCGGATCATAGTGACGTAGCGGAGTTGGGGCGTCGAGGGTGTATTAGGTGGGGCGGCGCGCATTTGTTATCCTCCGAGCGCGATGGGCTCGCAAACAAATGATACGAGCGGCGCTTTGAAGAGCGACGCGGGGCGAGACTCGTCGGGATCGCCGGGTTCGGCGACGGAAAAACGTGGCAGTGGCGAGCTTGAGCGCGGGCTGGGGCTGAAGGAAGCGGTTTCTCTCAACATGATCGAAATGGTCGGGGTCGGACCATTCGTCGTGATTCCACTGGTGATTAAGGCGATGGGCGGGCCCCAGTGCCTGGTGGCATGGGCTGCGGGCGCGCTGCTGGCATTGCTCGACGGATTTATCTGGTCGGAGCTGGGAGCGGCGATGCCGCTGGCCGGCGGGAGCTATGTGTTTTTGCGCGAGGCTTACGGGCCGGGGCGCATGGGCCGGATGATGTCGTTTTTGTTTGTGTGGCAGACGCTGATTCAGGCGCCGTTGTCTCTGGCGTCGGGGGCGATTGGATTTTCGCAGTATGCGTCGTATCTGTATCCGCTGGGGAAGTACGGAGAGAAGGCGGTATCGGGCGTATTGGTGCTCGTGCTGGTTTTGCTGTTGTACCGGCGGATTGCTTCGATCGGGCGGATTTCGCTGTTTTTGTGGGTGGGAGTGATCGGGACGATTTTGTGGTTGATCTGGGGAGGTGTAACGCACTTCGATCCAAAACTCGTCTTTACGTATGAGCCGGGAGCGTGGAATTTGTCGTGGCTGTTTTTTGCGACGCTGGGCTCGGCGACGGTGAATACGATTTACACGTATTGGGGTTACTACAACATTTGTCATTTGGGCGGAGAGATTCGGAACCCGGAGAAAAATATTCCGCGGGGGATTTTTCTTTCGATCATCGGGATTGCGGTTTTGTATCTGGTGATGCAGACGAGCATTTTGGGCGTGCTGCCGTGGCGGCAGGCGCAGGATTCGCCATTCATCGTGAGCGCGTTTATCGAGAAGCTGTATGGCGGCGGAGCGGCAAAGTTTGCGACGGCGATGATTTTGTGGATCGCGTTCGCTTCCCTGTTTTCGTCGCTGCTGGGATATTCGCGCGTGCCGTATTCGGCGGCGCTGGACGGGAATTTTTTCAGCGTGTTCGGGCGTTTGCATGCGAAGAAGAGATTTCCGCATGTGTCGCTGTTGTTTCTGGGGGCGCTGACGTTTGTGTTCGCGCTGCTGTTTAAATTGAGGACGGTGATCGCGGCGGTTTTGGCGATGCGGCTGATCATTCAGTTTATCGGGCAGGCTGTGGGAGTCGTGCTGCTACGGCGACGTTGGCCGGCACAGAAACTGCCATTTAAGATGTGGCTGTATCCATTGCCGGTGATATTTACGATTTTGGGATGGATCTGGCTTTTCCTGCGAACGGGAAAGGCCGTCTGGTGGGGGCTCATCGTGATTATTTTGGGGCTGACGATTTATCTGGTGAGGTCGAAGGTGCGGCGGGAGTGGCCGTTTTTGCCGGCTGAGGCCGAGGCTGAGGTAGGGCGATGAGCTTGATCGGGCGCGGTGGATGGGTGCGAGTCGTGGTTGGCGTCGCGCTGGTCGCGGGAGTATTCGCGCTGCTGGCCGTGTATGGATTCAGGCAGGGGCGGGTGCAGGCGCAGTTTTCGCCGGCGGCGGGGACTGGATCGGGGCTGCCGGAGACGATCGAGGCGATCGATGCGGCGCGGGTGACGACGCGCGTTCTATATATTGATGCGCATCCGGATGACGAGTCGGCGGCGGTGCTGACTTATCTCGCGCGGGGATTGCATGCGGACGTGGCACTGCTTTCGCTGACGCGCGGCGAAGGCGGGCAGAACGATCTGGGGCCGGAGCAGAATCCGCAGCTTGGATTGATTCGAACGCAAGAGTTGCTGGCGGCGACGCGCGGGTATGGCGTGAAGTTATTTTTCACGCGGGCACGGGATTTTGGATTTTCGAAGACGCCGGAGGAGACGCAGAAGATTTGGGGCGACCAGGTCATGGAAGACATGGTGCGCGTGATTCGAACGTTCAAGCCGAATGTGGTGATCAACGGCTGGGGCAACGTGCATTTTGGGCATGGGCATCATCAGGCGTCGGGCTTGTTGACGCCGAAGGCGGTGGCAGCGGCGGCGGACGCGAAGATGTATCCGGAATTGGAGCGCGATGGGCTGAAGGCGTGGTCGGCGGGAAACGCGGGCGTGCAGATTGTGGATTTGGATCGCGGGTCGGAATCGCCGCAGGGATATTCGGTGCCGATCGGGGAAATTTCGCCGTTGTATGGGAAGTCGTATCGCGAGATTGGGCTGGATGCGTTTGCGAATCATCGGACGCAGGGGATTTCGGCGTTTCTGGGGTCGCCATTTTTGCGGCGGCCGGTGGGATTGGTTGCGGAGAAGGGGTTTCAGTTTTCGCAGGGGATGCTGGATGTGAAGTTGAGCGAGCTGGCGGGGGCGGATTCGGGATTGGGATGCGGCGGATCTGCCGGCTATTGCGATGCGGTGAAGAAGGCGGATGAGAAATTGGCAGCGGCTCGGGTGTCGACGCTGAAGCTGGATTGGAAGGAAGCGGCGGCGCAGGTGGCGAAGGCGGGAACGGATGTTGATGGAGCGTTGTCGCAGGCCGGCGGCGGGAATGAATTGTTTCGCGATCAGCTGGGATTTGTGAAGCGGCACATTGATCGGGCGCTGGAGCTGACTGCGGGATTCGAACAGACGGCGGATGCGGATCGCGCTTATGTCGTGGCGGGCGAAGCGTTCAAGGTGCACGTTGTGCGGCGATGCAGGGCTGAGATTGGCTGCGACTACGGTGCGCTGTCGCTTGTGTTGCCGGACGATTCGAAGCAGGACGGGAAAGCGGATGCGAAAACGGGGGATGCGGAATTTTCGGTGACGTTGAACGAGAAACAATCTGCGCGCAAAGGATTCCAAGGAAATTTTCCGGAGCCGTCGCCGCTAATTGAGGCTTCGCAAGTTGTGACGATCGATGGGTACAAGTTGGATGCGCGTCAACCGGTGACGCACGTCGAGGCGACATCTACGCGCGTGGATCGAGTGCCGCTGCGGATGGTGCCGGCGTATACGTTGATGGTCGAGCCGAATCAGACGGTGGAAGTGTTGGGCAAAAACACGAAGCCGTTCGATGTGCTGCTGCGCGTGCATTCGTATGCAACGCAGGCGCATAAGGTTTCGGCAGGAGTTGAGGCGCCGCAGGGATGGAGCGTGAGCAAACCGGAGGAGTTGGCGTTTGAGGGAGCGACAGACAAATACGCGAAAGTGACAGTGACGCCGCCGCAGAAGCTGACGGCGGGAAATACGAAGCTGGTTGCTTACGCCGCGCTTGGCGATGAGAAGTTTTCGACTTCGCTGGAGCCGCTGCCGACTTTGCCGACGCAGCTTTGGACGGAGCCGGCGCAGTGCGTTGTGCACGCGTTCGAGATTAATGTGCCTGCGGGGCTGCGCGTGGGATATATCACGGCGGAGAATGAGCCGGTGCCGGAGGCGCTGGAACGGCTGGGCATTCGCGTGGAGATGTTGGAGCCGACGGCGCTGGCGTTTGGAGATTTGTCGCGGTTCAACGCGATCGTGGTCGGCATACGGGCTTACGAATTGCGGCATGAATTGGCGGGAGCAAATCAGCGGCTGCTGGACTACGTTTCGAATGGCGGGACGCTGGTGGTTCAATACGAGCGCGATTTTGCATGGGATCGCGCGCAGTACGCGCCGTATCCGGCGAAGGTTGCGCCGCCTGCGGGAAGTCCGCTGCCGCGCGTGACGGATGAAACTTCGCCGGTGAAATTTTTGAAAGCGGACGATCCGTTGCTGAACCGGCCGAACAAGATTACGCAGGAAGATTTCAACGGCTGGGTGCAGGAGCGCGGACTATATTTCTGGACGCAGTTCGATTCGAAATATACGCCGCTGCTGGCGATGAACGATCCTGGCGAGCCGGATCAGAACGGGTCGCTGGTTTATACGAATTATGGCAAGGGCGTTTACATCTATACGGCGATTGCGTTTTTCCGGCAGTTGCCGGAAGGCGTGCCGGGGGCGTACCGGCTGTTTGTGAATTTGATCAGCGCGACACAGAGTCATTAAGTGGTCGCGAAATGGTCGCGCTGAGACTGCGTTGACGCTTCGTTGAAGCTGCTGGAAATCGGCGCACATCGAAAAACTGGACGCGTGAAGCTGCGTGCTATTCTTGCGCGAGCGATGTTGATTTTCGCGTACAAGGAGCGGCCGATGGAGGAACGAATGCGCCCGATGAGTTGGTGCGCGCGCCGAGTGGTGGTGGCGCTGGGAATTTGCTTGTTGATGCTGATTGGCGCGACTCAGGCGGACGCGCAACAGAAAGACAAGAAAAACAAAAATAACAGCACGATACCGACGGCGACGACGAACGGGCCAACGATTCCGCTGTCGGACGAGCAGATGATCGACTATCTCATTTCCACAAATTTGGGGGCGTGGCAGGTCGGAGACGTGGAAAAGCTGCATGCGACGTACGGCGACGACGTGACGATTGTTCAGGCGCCCGCCTTGCCACCCGTCGTTGGCTGGAACAATTATTTGCCGCTCTACCAGGCGCAGCATGCGCGAATGCAACAAGTTCGAATGGATCGTTCGAACACCGTGGTGAAAGTGAACGGGAATTGCGCGTGGGCAACGTTTCAGTGGGATTTTTCCGCGGTGATCGACGGTGTGCCCGCGACGTCGCAGGGGCATATGACGCTGGTGATGGACAAGCGGAACGGGAAATGGCTGATTACGTTGAATCACACGTCGGTCGCAGAGCAAGCGACGCCAAAACAATCCAGTTCGCCGGGATCGACGCAGCCCCACTGATAGATGTAGGTTGCGGATGGGCCGAGTGCGTCGCCAGCGATCCGGCCGTAGGATTCGGCGAGACAAACGCCCAGCGTTGGAGCGACAAAGTCAGCCTTGCCGCCAGACTGCGAACGTCTAGAAGCTCTTCAAGCCGCCATAGAGCCACATGCCGGCGGCAGTGGCCAACAGCAGTGCAGCGAGGACACCCGTAGCCATAAGCGGCTTCGAGAGTGAGCCGATTTTAGCAACCAGCTCGCGCTGCTCTCTGGCCATGTGTTCGCTGGCCGAGTCCAGGAAGATTTGATCGTCTTCGTGACTGGTGAGCAGGCTACGCCAGATCAGCAAAGCAATGAAGATGGCGGTGGCGGCTCCCCAAGCGATCAACAAGTACAGGACGGGCCCCGTTAGCGTCGATTCCGCATCCATGGAAACCTCCCTTTGGATCCGAGTCCGCGTGTTTGCCAAGAGGGTGGAAAGGGCAAACATGGGGGTAATTCGATATTCTGGGCGGAGTATAACACCAAGGATTTGAGATTCAACTGCTTTGCATCAAGAAAACGGGTGGGCTGGATTTTTATAATATTCATAGTACTAGGCGGTATACACGGGTGTTTATACGTGACTGGGGGCGTTTGAAGATGACGAAGAACGGCAGAGTGGCGGTGATTACAGGCGCGGCGCAAGGGATCGGGAGGCGAACGGCGGAGGTACTTGCGGAGCGCGGATATAACGTGGCGCTGGGGGATTTGCGTTCGCCGGCGGAGACCATGCGGGCGGTTGCGGTTTGCGGCGTGGATGCGATGGAGTTGGTGGGCGACATCGCGGACGAGGCGAAGGTGGCGGCATTTGCGGATGCGGTGGGAGGGCGATGGGGATGCGTGGATGTATTGGTGAACAACGCGGGGATCAGCATGATTGCGCCGGCGGAGAATTTGTCGGCGGCGGATTACCGGCGGGTGCTGGAGGTGAATTTGGTTGCGCCGTTTCTGTTGAGCAAAGCGTTTGGCGAGATGATGCTGGCGCGGCGATCGGGGAGCATCGTGAATGTGGCGTCGGTGGCGGGGTTGGTTGGCGTGGCGGATCGTGCGGCTTATAACGCTTCGAAGCACGGGCTGATCGGGTTGACGCGGACGCTAGCGGCAGAATGGGGCGGGCGCGGAGTGCGAGTGAACGCGGTGTGCCCCGGCTGGGTGAAGACGGAGATGGATGTGGCGGATCAGGCGGGCGGGAGTTATACGGACGCGGACATTACGGGAAGGGTGCCAATGGGGAGGTTTGCTTCGGCGGACGACATTGCGAAGGCGATTGCGTTTCTGGCGGACCCGGGTGAGAGCGGGTTTGTGAATGGACAGGCGCTGGCGGTGGATGGAGGATGGACAGCGGATGGAAGCTGGGAGTCGCTGCGGTTACGGAAGCGGTAAAGTGAAGAAGAATAACGTTATGAGACTCGCATAGACTAGGCGAGATTTGGTGGTTGGGATCGCAAGTTGGAGGGATGGGGATTCGTTGACAAAGGCGCGAGGCGTGGGCAAAATTGGAAAGGCCTCGTAACGCGGTCCGGATGCGATGCAGCAACGAAGTCCGGCCGATTCAGTGCCCGAATGGCGGAACTGGCAGACGCGCTAGATTCAGGTTCTAGTGGCCTCACGGCCTTGGAGGTTCGAGTCCTCTTTCGGGCACCATCGTAGTTCTACTGAGTGGTTCTACTGACGTAACCAATCCGATCCGAAGATACTGCATCGTTCAATACAAGAAAATCTCGATTTCGTTGAAATCGGGCTTGACAAACGGTTATCGGTCGTGTTATAGTACTGATTGTATAGAGGTCCGGCGAACTGCCGGGCCTTCCTTCCTACCGTAAGCAAAAACCGCAAGAGCGATTCGAATCCCGATTTTGGAATCCGCAGTGCCTGCCGGCACGTCCTGTTTCGCCTTCTCTCCATCTCCATCGGCGCCCCCTCCGCACACAAACTTCAAAACGTTATGAGTCTCTGTGCTTTGCAGCTGTGAGAGTTGAGAGTTTTTACGGGAGAAGTTGCGGATCTCAAAATCGGTATAAGTTCAATCTAGTAACTATGTTTACCTGTAACGAACAACCCCTCATGCCTGATTCGACATCCATTTCAGACAAAACGGCGTCTGGAAGGGTATGATTGTGGGGTCCCCGTTCAGCCTATCGTTACGCCGGAAGTGAAAGCCATGACGCGCGTACAGCACGCAAGCATTGCCGATGTTTTGAGCAATAAGCTCCGGATTTCGGAGGACACCACGACTCTGCACGAATCGTGGAACAACGCTAAGCCCTTTAGGCACATCATCTTGGACAACCTGTTCAATGATCGTTTGCTGGACAGGGTGTGCGGAGAAATCCCGAGAATCGATGATGAGACGTGGGTGCACGAAAGTGCCGAGCACATCAAGCAGATTAACCATCGATCTCCGGTGACTCTAGGCGAATCGGCGACGGAGCTGGTGACTCTGCTGCACTCGGCGGCTTTTTTATATTTGCTGTCGGAAATAACGGGAATATGGGAGCTGCTGCCCGATCCGTATCTTCAAGGCGCGAGTTACCACATCGTGCCGCGGGGCGGATTTTTCAAGATCCACGCCGACCGAAACACCGCGTATTCGACAGGGCTGCTGAGGCGGCTGGCGCTGATGCTTTATCTGAACAAGGATTGGAAGCCGGAGTACGGCGGTCAATTCGAATTGTGGAACGAGACGGGCACACAGCGGGTCAAGTCGGTCGAGCCAATATTCAATCGCTGCCTGATTTTTGAAGTGACGGACACTTCGTATCACGGGCTTCCAGCACCGGTCGCGTGTCCCCCGGGGCAAACACGCAATTCGTTCGCGGTGTACTATCACACGGTGACGAAGGTGGAAGACGGCAAAATCAAGGATCACACTTCGGTTTATGCGCCAGCGCCTTACCGGCAGAGAGGCTTCAGCGTGCGCAAACTGGCGAGAGATCTGACGCCACCGCTGTTGCTTCGCACGGCGAAGAAGTTTCTGCCCGATCCGAAATAACCCCTCTACTGCACGAGAAAATTTATTTTGTTGGCTTGGTGGCTGGCCGGCTTGCGTGTTCTTTCGCAAATGAAGCGATACCGCGAGCTAGCGCTTCCGCCAGCTTTTGGCGTTGCGTTGGGTCGAGGAGAGGGCTTCCGTCGGAGAAAGGAATCTCGACGACGGCAGCAGGGATTTGAAGACCGCTTAAAAGGTTGAATGGCGATTGCGCCGGCGCCCGCATCGGGCTTGCATCGCCCTTCAGAGCGAGTTGCTGTAAGAGCGATTCCTGGACGTCGCCAGCGAGTTGTAGCGAAAGCTTGCCCACCTCTGAGTCGTTTTGTGGAGCGGCGGACTTTTTTTCAGACGCGCCAGAATAGTAGACTCGCGGACCTTGACCATCGCCGAGTGAATCGGCGTGAATCGAAATGAATAAATCCGCGGCAGATTCGCTGACCGCGGCTGCGCGATGTTGAGGCGAAATATTTTGATCGTCGCTTCGGGTGTAGGTGACCTCGGTGCCGGGAATTTCGTCTTCGAGAAGCTGTCCCAGGCGCAGCGCGACCTCCAGACAGACATTTTTTTCCAGCAGGCCGTTCGGCCCGCGAGCGCCGGAGTCGGCGCCGCCGTGTCCTGGGTCGATGACAATTTTCAGGTTTTTGATCGCTGCGTCAGTCGCAGCAGCGCTGGTCGGGGTGGTGCCGCTCGGTGGATCTCCAACCGTGGCGACGTGTTGCGGACCCGCCGGCGTGACCGGTTTTCTGGCGATGATCGGGGCGGGCCGGGATTCTTTGAGCGAAGCTGCTGAGCCGGCGACGGGCTGGAATTTTTGCAGCAGCGATTCGCGCACATTTGATGGGGCGACGAGGAACGCCAAAATCAGCAAGGTGGCGAGTACGACCAACCAAGCGAGCCAGCGGTATGAGCGAGGCTGGGGTGGCGGCACAAACTCGGGATAAGGCGATAAAAGTGGCGGCGCCTCCTGCGGCAGAGGCGGAGGGATCAGAGGAGGCTGAGGAAGTGGAGGAGCAGGCTCGGACGAATCCGGCGCGGGCGTGGGAGCGGAAACGGGATGCTCGACTGGCGCCGGCGGATCTGGTTCGACGGGAGGCTGTGGCTCGGGGGAGGTGGGGCGCGCGAGGGGCGCTGATGGCGCAGCGGGTTGCGGGGTGGGCGGTTGGGGAGAAGCCTGAACAGAGGCGGAGGGTGCGGCGGGCGGATTCGCGCGGGATTCCTGACGCGGCGGACTTGCGAAGCGAGAGCGCTGAAGATCTTCGGAAGTAGCGCCTAACCCGCGATTCGATTTTTCGACGATGGCAGCGGTGACGATCAGCGCTTTGTCGGCGGCAGCTTGTTCGAGCGCGGCGTGGCAAACGCGGTTGATGTTACGCGGAATTCCTTTTGTGCGGCGGTAGACGGCCGCGAACGCAGCGGGATCGAAAAGATCGTCGCCGTTGTGGCCGGCGAGTTTGAGGCGATGGCGAATGTAGGCGGCAGTTTCTTCGAACGAGAGGGCTTCGAGCGAGGCCATGACGGTGACGCGTTGCAGCAGCTGCGACAACTCGGGCTGTTTCAGTTTGGTTGCAAGCTCGGTTTGGCCGGCTAAAACGATCTGGAGCAGCTTGCTGTGCGCGGTTTCGAAATTCGAGAGAAGGCGAATCGTCTCGAGAACAGCTTTGCTCAAATTCTGTGACTCATCGACGATGAGGACAAATTGTTTGCCCTGGACCATCTCGTTGAACAGGATTTCGTTCAATCGCCGGTGCATGGCGACCAGGCCCATTCCAGCTGGATCGACGCCGACCTCATGGAGCAGGTACTGCATGAATTCGAGGGAATTGCACTGCGTTTGGAATAGGTAGGCGGTGCGCGTCGTCTGGGGCATCTGCTCGATGAGCTGATAGAGCAGAGTTGTCTTGCCCATGCCGGGCTCGGCGATCAAGGTCATGAAGCCGCGGTTGCCGAGGATGCCGTTGCGGAGTGAGTCTAGTGCCTGAAGGTGGGTAGGGCTGGGATACAAATAGGCGGGATCCGGCGTGACGCCGAAGGGTTCGTCCCAGAGATGAAAAAACTCAAGAAACATTGCTGTCCGTTCATTTTACACACGTTCCCTGGCGGCCCTGAAAATTGTGGCGGGCCTGCGACGAATCAGCCAGAGCGACTTTATTTTGGTGAAGGGTTATTTTCGGGAGCGGTGAGAGGTTCGACGGTAATTTGAGCCAACAGATTTAGCCAACCGCCGAACTTGCCAGAAGGACTTGGTCTGCCGGCAGCGGTTTATCGCTGACTTCGTCGTAGACATCCTCGAGGTTTTTGGCGAGCTTGCGAACATCAAATTGCTCGCGAACGAGGGTTTGGCCTTTTTCTCGCATGTAAAGGCGGAGTCCGGGATTTTGCAGCGCGCGAATGAGGGCGGCGGCGAGCTCTTCGGCATTTCGTTCGGAGACGAGCAAACCGGTTTCGCCGTCGACGATTGCTTCGCGGGCGCCACCGTGGGTGGATGAGACGACGGTGGTTCCGGCGGTCATGGCTTCCAAGATCACGGTGGGCAGAGCTTCGCTATCGCCATCTTCGGCAGTGACGCTTGGAATGCAGGCGATCGCAGCTTGCTTTTGATAGCGACGCACGACTTCAGCCGGTTGAGAGCCTAGAAAAGTGCAAGGAAGGTCCTGAGCAGCAACTTCCGCTTCCAACTCAGGGCGCAGTGGGCCTTCGCCGATCAAGACCAATCGGGCGTCCGGGCAGGCTTTCTTGACCGCCGCCATCGCACGAACGAGATAGATGCAGCCCTTCTTTTCGACGAGGCGGCCGACGAACAGGATGAGATTTTCGTCCTTTTCCGGAACAGCGTCGGTGACGGGGTCCGGTATTATTCCGTTGTATACGAGCCTGAGTTTTTCCGCCGGAAAACCGTCTTCGAGCGCTTTTGCGCGGATATTTTTTGACACGCAGATAAACGCCGAGGCCACTTCCCAAAGCTTCGAATATTCTTTCTGGAAATCGCGTTTCATCATCACGTCGTGACCATGGAGCGAAACAACGAGCGGCCGCTTCAAGACTTGCGCCAAGCGAACGGCGTTACGGCCGCACGATGCGAAGTGAGCATGAATCACATCGGGATTGACCTGGCGCAATGCCCGGAAGAAGCGAGGAGCAAAGCCGGTCTGGTAATACAGCATGCGAATGGGTTCGAACTTACCGCTCGATGGAAGGGCGATAATCGGATTGCCCGGTATATCCAGAGACTTTTCGGCTCGGAATACTCCGACGTACTGGGGCTTATATCTAGTGAGTGCCGACGCTTGCGTGATGACAAATGTTTCGGACATCGGCAGGAGTTCGTCTTTATAAATGACTACCGTTTTCAAAGCTAGGCCCTTTCACGTCCAATATATAAATGCGAAATATGAATAGGAATTTGATTAATTTGCGCCCGGTAGGGTTTCAGACCAGAGGTTGCATAGTTCCGTTTTGTGTTTTAGCGGACCGAAGAATGCAGAATCGCAGGAGCACTGCGTTAATGAGAGCCAGACCTCCATCGGTTATCAAGCTCGCCCAAGCCGCGCCTTGCCAACCGTGCGCTGGAATGAGGAATAAATTCAGCCCAAAGTTGAGAAGTGCGGCCGATAACTGGGAGCCGGTGCGAAACCTTTGAAATCCAGCGCCGGTCATGGCGCTGCCGGTCATCTGGTGATAGCTGCGAAAAGGGGCAGCAAAGCAAGCCAACGAAGAGCGCTGACACTTTCGGCGTATCCCTTGCCGACCACAATCGTGATCAGCGGCGCCACGAGAAATGTGCCAATCGTCAGGACCAATCCAAGCGGTATGGTTCGGCGCATCAGCTTGCGCGCCAACTCGGCGGAAGCGTTTATGCCCAACGCTTGGCCGCGCTGGAAGATCCGGGGCATAGCGGCGTCGCGAATCGAGTAGATCGGCATCGTCGCGATGTCGATGATGCGATAGGCCACCGTATAAATGCCGTTGGCATGGTTCATGCCGTAGTGGCTGAGCATGGTTTTGTCGAGGTCGTTGTAGAAGTTGCTGGTGGACCCAGCGATGGCGTGTCCAAAGCCCTCGAGACCGTGTTTGGGGAAGAGGATGGGAAAAATCTTCGGCCTGCCGAACGTCGCCGTGACGCAAGCGACGCCGGCTATCGCGGCGAGGGCCGAAACTGCGGTGGAGGCGGCCGCCCACTGAAACGCGGTGGCTTTGTGGAGCGTAATCAGCATCGCGCCGGCGGTGAGGGTGCGAACAACGTTGGTGGACATGTTGAGGATGGCCGTGGTCCTCATGCGCTCGAAGGTTTGGAAGACGCGACCTGTTTCGGTTGAAAGAGTGGCGCATAGACAATTGGCGATCGCAGCGAAGATGACGAGCGCGGCGCTGCCCGGGTTGAGGATGTAATGGCCGAGGACTGTCAGAATGGCCACCATGACTCCACCGAAGGTAAGAGTCAGAAAGAGAATGTTGCCCCAGTAGACCGCGAACCCCGGCTTATTTCCCGAAACATAGAGAATGAAAATGGGGCCGGAGCCGAGCGTGCTGTACTGTGCCGCGAGATTCGTGAAGGCGAAAGCGCCGGCGAAAATTCCGTAGTCGGTGGCGCCGAGGAGCCTGGCGAGAATTGCGAAATAGACGGCCTGCATCACCACGCTGATGACCTGGCCAAACATCATCCAGGAGGCGTTCCGACCAAGTTGGCTGGTCCGAATTTTTTTCCATTCAGCCGATAAGACGCTCATGCAAGCGGCGTCATTTCATCGCCTCGCACGGGTGTTCGAGGATTTCGATTTGCAGGTCGGTTTTGCACGATTGTCCAAGCTTATCCTGTTGAATCCGTGGACGACGGAGCTTGTGTATTGAGTTGTCGAAGCAGAGAACGGCGACACTTGCAGCACCGCCGCCACGCTGATTTTGCGTAACGCAGTGACGGATGCAGGAATTTTTACAACCAGCCGGCTACCGACTCACTTCGCGACGCTCATGACGGCAACGTCGCGATCGTGTTTTTTCGCCGAGCTGGAAAAATAGCCTTCGATCACCTCAAGCATCCGGCTCTTGAAGAGAGATTTGTCGAATTTCCTGGCGTGTTTTTGGATGTCGCGAGGCGAGAAGCTGTCTTCTTTCATTTCAAATCTGCGGATGGCGTCGATCACGGAGTCCGGGTCCTGGCGGTCGAAAAATACGCCGGTATCGGGCAATCCGAGACGATCATTCACGCGAACCGTTTCCAACGATCCGCCTCGACCGAACGCAATTACCGGGCGACCGCAAGCCTGCGCTTCCAGCGGAACGATTCCGAAGTCTTCCTCGGCTGCGAATAGGAATGCGCGGCAACGAGCGTAGTAGTCCCACAGCTTTTGATCAGAAACACGCCCCGTAAACTCAATCGTGGGCCCGGCGAGCGCGCGCAACTTTTCGCTTTCCCTGCCCGCGCCGACAATCAAGAGCTTGCGGCGCAATTTATTGCAGGCTTCGATCAAGATCTCCAAGCGCTTTGTGCCGACCAAGCGGCCCGCGGAGAGATAGTAGTCGTCGGTGCGATCCGCAATGTAACCGCTGGTGGTATTGACGGGAGGATAGATCACGATGGAATCGCGCTTGTAAAAATGAGAGATGCGCTTTTTTACGTACTCGGAATTGGCGACGAACTGCGTGATGCGCTGCGCATCGACAAAGTCGGTTGTGCGCGCGTGCGCCGCCAGACTTGCGAAGATGGCGCGCGCGAACCACGGCAAGCTGGCGGTGAACTCAGGCGCCAAATCCCAAATAAAACGGCCGGGCGTGTGGCAATAACTGATGTGAATGGTATCGACGGGAGTGACGATTCCCTTGATGGGAGGAGAGTCCGACGAGATCACAAGATCGTATCCGGTAAAGTCGAAACTCCCAGTCGCGCCCGGATAGAGCGGGAACATGAGGCGGTTTATTTTATTTGCGAAAGGGATTTTCGAGAGATAGGAGACTTTTAGGCGGTCGGCCGAAAGTTGTTTGGGGACGCTGTTCTTATCCGCGAACAGGCAAAAGACGTCCGCGTCGGGGAAAATTTCGAGCAGCGCGTCAACAACGTTCTCTCCACCACCGTTCAGCAGGAACCAGTAATGGAGAATGGCAACCTTCATCAAACGGTCTCCTCGAATCTAAAAGTTAGCTTGATACCGCATCGATTTTCCGGACGCGACAAATAATTCTATTCGCAGTCTTCAGACCTTGGCTCTTCGAATGAATAGTGGGAAGGGCCGAAAGTGCTTCAGGTCGTTTGGAACAAAAGCTTGAGGTAGCGCTCTTGAGCGCTTGGCGCGATGTGACATGACTCGATCTGTTGACGAGCGGAGCGGCCGTAGTGTTCGAAGAGCTGGTGGGATGAAAGCAATTCTTCCAGCTTCGCGGTGAAATCTTCCACATTGCCTGCCCGGAACAAGAGGGCGGCTTGGCCGTCGGCCGTAATTTCTTTGTGAACGGGAAGATCGCTCAAGATGCAGGTCAAGCCGTGGGACATGGCCTCGAGGGAAACCAGAGGCAAGCCTTCCGGGCCGATCGAGGGATTTACGAATACATCGGCGGCGCGATAGTAGGGCGTCGGATCGGCTTGAAAGCCGGCGAACACGACGTTGAGGCCCTTGGCCTCGTTTTCGAGTTCTTCGCGGTAACGGCCTTCGCCGACAATCGTTAGAGAGAGGCGGCCCGCGTCGCCGTTGCTTTTGCTGTCGATGCGGCGCATCGCTTCGAGAATTGTGGAGGCGCCTTTGTATTTCTGGAGGCGGCCGACGTAGAGAAGGCGAATGACATCGTTGGAGTGCTGGTATTCATGCGCGGGTTCGGGAAGTGACGAAACCCAGTTGCGAATGACGACCAGCTTTTCGGGAGACACGATTTTCGCGAGATCGTCGGCCACAGCCTGGGAAACGCAGACAATCTTGTGCGCGGTTCCAGCGAAGGTCCGGTACAGCCATTCGGCGGCGCGCCGCTTGATGCCGCGGTACCAATCCAAAGTTTCGATTTCGAGAGTCAGGTGGCGTGTAGCAAACGCGGTGCAACCCAGAAGGCGGGCGAAAGGCATGACGATGATGTCGGGGATTCCGTTGGCCCACACGACGTTGACGCCGTTGAAAATCCGGAACCGCAGGCAGATCCACAGGGCGAGCAACATGTGCAGCGGCTTGCTGGCGTTGAGCGCCCAGGGATACGAAATGGCTTTGACACCGCGCTCTTCGAGCAGCTTGGCGACTTTCGGATTGATGCAAAATGCGAAGAGGTCGG
This sequence comes from uncultured Acidobacteriota bacterium, assembly GCA_963785605.1. Classification (GTDB taxonomy): domain Bacteria; phylum Acidobacteriota; class Terriglobia; order Acidiferrales; family UBA7541; genus Acidiferrum. Next base: position 276,260 of record CAWAWE010000009.1, read on the forward strand.
CGCGCTCGCGCAATAGATCGGCCAATTGCAAGAGATAGACTTGTCCTCCGCCGAAGAACATATTCAGGTCGATCAAAAGAATCGCGGGACGTTTCATCAATGTGTCTCCATGCTGGCTGCGTTTCAGAGCTCGCTGCTTATGCTTCGGCAATTCTGTGATTTTGGGGGCTTTCCGACCGCTTCAAGAAACGTAAACCTTCGCCGAGACGGCGCCGCGTGGCGGGCGGAAGCATCCAGATGTACAAAAATATAGCGACGCAGTGCGGAGAAGATCCACCGTTGAAGATGCAGTCTTTCAAGAGATTAAACTTTACGCTCCAGGGCTCGTCACACGCGATGGCGTCGGTGAGCACGCGCGTCGCGATGCAATAGGCGTAGGCCCTTCGGTCGAAAAGATTCTTGATCGATTGCAGAGTCTCGTAGAAGCTGCGCCACTTTGGCTTTTTGCTGACACGGAATGCGTCGGAAAATCCTTCGGCGTTGAAGAAAGACAAAACTTCGGGGACGACGTGGAATGCAGCACCGCCGCGCGTGTTGGCCTCGACTAACCAGACGAACTCCTGGCCGCGCTTCAGTCCGCGGACGAATGGAACTTCGAGGAGCAATTTGCGGGGGACGAGGAGCGTCGAGGTCTGGAGCAATTCTCCGCCGGTGCGCATCCCTCGCGGGCGGCACATGTAGTTGTCGATGGATTCGCCGGATTCGGGAAGGCGCAAGGGATAGGTGCGGATCTGGTCGACGTCGCGTTCGGTGAATCGGCATGAGACGAATGCGTGTTTGTTTGGAAGAGTTTGCAGCAGCGCCATCTGCTTCTCGAGTTTTTCGGGCAGCCACTCGTCGTCATCATCGAGCAAAGCGATCCAGTCGCCGGTCGATTCGCGAACGCCGGTGTTTCTGGCTTCGCTGCCGCCCACATTTTCCTGGAGGGCTACGATCTTGAGGTGTTCGTCCTGGACGCTCTGTAGAGCCTTTACCGATGCGTCGTCGGGCCCGTCTACGACAACGACAATTTGGATGGGACGATAGGTTTGGCGGCGCGCGGTTTCGATCGCACGCAGCACGAGCGCAGGGCGGTTGCGAGTGGGAATGACCACGCTGATGAGCGGGTTTTGAGTCATCTTCGATCCTTATACACGAGACGAGGCGAGCCCGGTGAGTGTCACTTACGAAATGTCAACAAGGCGGCGCTGGTGATGGGCATCTCGATTTCGAATTGGCCGTCTTTCGCTTTGATCGTTTCGATTTTTTGTGCGCCGACAAATTTTCCGTCGGTGCTGCCGTCGAGAGTCTGGCCCGCGTAGGTGACGCCGTTTAACGATGTGTAGGACGGCGCGAGCAAGCGCTCTACGGTGGCCTCACGGTATCCGGCCATTTGAACGACGACCTTGCCGGCGGCGTTCAAGTCTTTATTGATGATGGAGAGGCGCGTTTGGCCGTTTGCGTCTTGCGTCGCCCAGGCTTTGAGGTTTGCGTGTGTGTCTACGTCGGCGGCGAGCAGCTTCGATTTGTTGCCGGTGGCTTCCTGGAAGAAATAGAGGCCGTAGTAGAGAGGCGTCAGCGTCTTCAGCGCGAAAGTGTAGGACTGGCCTGAAGGCGTCCTGAGTGAAAATGAAGGGCGAGCAGAAATTGGTTCCATCCGCCTCCCAATTTACGCCGTCCACGCCTGCCTTCGCATTTTCGAACATGAAATCGATCGACCAAAGTGCCGCAGTGAAAGCGTCGCTCTGTCCGTGTACACCGACTCCGTAGAACGAATTCAGCTCGGTGATGCGGAAGGGGATATTTCTCTGGTGTGCCTCACCGACGGCGGGCGAAAAGAGCCGGGCCGCGAAGATCGCAGATTGAGGGCGGAGTAGATGGTCAACCGGCGGATTGGAGTAGGGACTGCCGGCATAAAAATGCAGGCTCAAGATTCCAACGCTGCCGGCCTCACGAGCCATGAAATTGGCGACGTTGGATTTATTCAAAATGAGGTCCGTGGCGCCCCACGAAGGCGCTGCCAAAAGAACGCCCTTGGGAAAAAGCGGAATGAGAGCGGCCTTCCACTTGTCGAAGTCCGACAGATAGTCAGGGACGGCATACGTGTCCGGACGCATCTTTCTTTTTTTGTAGTTGTCCGGTTCATTGCCGAGTTCGAAGGCATCGATGGAGCCGTTGGGCATCTCGCTGGTGTAAAACTGCGCCTGACTCTGGCTGATGCCGAGATCGTTGGATCCGAGATTGATACCGAGAATGAAGCGCGAATGGAGCGTTGAAGCCAGCTCGGCGAAAGGCTTCATTCGATCGCCGGACGGACGGCCGTTGTTGTCGGTACTGTTGCCGCCGATGCGAATTTGAATCGGATCGGAACCGAAGGAAGTCAGATTATTGAGCAATTGGCGGTAGATCGGGTTCGCCCCGGTTTTTGAGTAACCGAGGATCGCCATGCTGTTTGCCCATTCGTGAGACAGGCCCATGAAATTGGCAGGGACCTTGGCACCTTGCTCGCTGTGAATACGCACGACGGCTAAAGAGGCGCCGTCAGGCGAGGACTGTCGCGCCGGCGCCGCGCTCAACGAGAACGCGGCGAGAATTACCAGGGCAATGAGAAATTGGGAAGGCGACCGCATTTGAACTCCACACTAAAATTACGCGTACAAATGGTTGTCCGTTGGAACCAAAAACCTACAAGGAAGATGTCGGATATTGCGATTGCAAAGAGGAACTGGCGGCGAATCGGATCGCGGCGTGGCTGGGGTTAGCCATGGCGAACTCTTGCTTTGTGCGCCGGGCTTCTTCCGCCAGGCTGACGTAGGCCATCACCATGAGCAGCCACTCGAGTGAATCCGGATACATGAATTTGTCGCCGTTGAAGAGCATGAGCAGAGACAGGAAGACGGTGGAACAGTTCCATCGTATGAAGTTGCTAGGATTGGTCTTCAGGTCGAACATCCCGTAACGCACCGACAGAAAAAGTAGAATCGCGACGATGCCGGTCCCGAGTGCTCCTAACTCCAGCCACATCTGCAACGGACCATTTTCGGCATTGGCGAGAGCCTTGTTGTGAGGAGTCAGTGCGATATTTGCGGATTCGCCGCGCAAGCCGAGCCAAAACGCCTGATAGCCAAACCCGGTAACGGGCCGCTTCCAAAGTGAAGGATAGATCGCTTCAAAGATTCCCGACCGACCGGTCATGTCGGCTGACTTTCCGAGGGCCACAGAAATTTGTTCCCTGTGCGTGACCGCCAGAATGCCAATGAGCATCGCCATCAATCCTGCCGCAACGGGCAACAGAATTTTTTCCATGCGACCGGCCCGGATCAAAATTCCCTCGAAAGCGAAATAGAGAATGAGCAACATCATTTGAAGCCACGCCGTTCGCGACAGCGACATTACAATCAGCAGGAGCATCGCCCCCATGTAGATCTTGTAGAACAAAGAAACCAGCGGTGTGCGCTTCTCGGCATAGTAGGCAGCCGCGAAGAAATACACCGTCATGATGCCGAGAGCGTTCTTGTGCACAAACAGTCCCTGCCATGCGGGGCTGCCGTCTGTCTGTCGAATGCCGATGGAAGGCACGAACACAATCAGGACCAAGCTACAGAAAGCCATGACAATCCCCGCCAGATTCATTAACTCGATCTGTTCGTTTGGTCGAAACCGATGGCAGAGATAGACCGCAAAAAAAGTCAGGCACAAGACCATAACGGCCAAGGGAAGTGTTCTTCCTCTGTCTTGCGACCATGCCGTCGAAAAGATTGCGAGAGCGGGAAGAACGAAGGCAAGCCAATACCGTTGTGCGAGTCGAAAAGTCCCTTTAAGCGATAAGGCCATCGCCACGGCAACGATACCGTACATGGCAAATCGCTGAATCCGGTAGTACAGCGTGTCGGAATCGGCATTGACAGCCATGGTGCTGGCGGTTCCCACGCCCGCGTTATTCGCGTATTGAGCGCGATCGAACGAGAACATCCCGTGGACCGCAAAGTACAAAAGCGGAAGCAGCAGCAGCCATGCAATGAGTTTCAGATGAATAGGAGATGAGGTTGCCTGATTCATTTCGTGCTCTGATCCTGAGGCGTAAAGCCAATCCTTTTATTTGAGACGCTGAAGCTTGAGTTGTACTCGGCAATAAGGTCTAGGTTGCCTTCCGAATGGGCGGTTCCGTGTCGTTCAGGTTCGCCATCAATGAGTCCGGCCTGCGTCACAGCAATTTTCATCGCATAGATAGAACCGGCTTCAGATATGTGGTGGTCGTCACTCAACATAGGTATGGTATGCCCGGAGTCGGCATACTCAGTGCACACATTGCGATGACAGATCGCCTGGTACAACGAAACGTAGGAAACATGCCATCGCGATTCAGCCATTTTTTGGAGCAATTCGTCAACCTTGAGCGGCTCGGATTGAAGATGCTGCGACGCGTAGTCCGGTTCGTGCCAAGCGATCGAATAAGCGAGCAATCGTGGAAGAGGTGCGTCGTATTCCGGATATGGTCCCAGTAGGATGACAGGAACCCCGCGCTGATCTGCCCATCGAATTGTCTCATCCAGCCCGTCGATGTCTTTCGCCTCCCATCGACCGTGCAGCAAGAGCCCGTCAATCTTGTTGTGGGTCAAGAAATCCTGAAAAACATAAGTCATCATTTGCTTACAAATCGCGGTGCCCGATTCGCGAAGAAGCGGCCGGCACGAGCTAACGTTGGCTTGCAGGACATTCGCCGGCGCCAGCGCACTTACGACCCCAGGCCATACAGAGGCCGCATGGCTGTCTCCCAACAATAGAAAATTCTTTCGGTCGTTCTCAATATGCATGCACTGCCGGTAATCAAAATCCTTCATGCTGAAGTCTGGAGTCAGAAAACAACTTCCCAAGCGGGATGCCTGTTGAGCTGAAGGGAAGCGATACGATGCAATTCGTTCGGCGTTGGGCGCCATTCGCCCCTGAATTCCTCCCGAGGCAATCGCGATGATAGCGAATCCGATACAAACAGCGGCGGTTCCCGCAGACATGAGGAACAAAGGTCTGCCACTGAATCGGAGGCGGCCTGATCGAAAGGGATTCTCGATAAACTTCCACGACAGAACGGCTAAGAAAAACGAAAGAACGACTTGGACAATTTCGTCATAGCGCCTCGGCACGATATGTTCGACCAAGACTGCCGGCATTGTACTCATGCCCAAAACGAGGCCGGTCTTGTGCAAGAGGATTACGGGCCAGTGCCACAGGTATAGCGAGTAAGAAATCAGACCAATGAAGACGAGCGGCCGCAACGAGAGCAACTTACCGATGACCGTTGGCCCCGCTTCTCCCGCATGAATGATCAGAGCGGCCCCGATGCACGGCAGGAGCGCAGTTAGGCCGGGAAAAGGAGTCGAGTGCTTATAGGCAAAGACAGCAGCCAGAATCATCGCCATGCCGCCGAGCGCAGCAAGATTACGCAGCAAAAGCTGCGAAAGACGCGGAATCATTCCGAGTGCGAGCAAGGTACCTACGAGAAGTTCCCATGCTCTCGTGTAGGGCATGTAAAACGCGGTCGCAGTGCTGTAGGGAACGATGAGGATGCTGGTCAGAAAAGATGCAATGACGAGGAGTAAGACCGATAGCCGCAGATGCTTCGGGTAAAACCGGCGCACTGTCCAGAGATAAAGAGGGAAGAAAATATAAAACTGCTCTTCGACAGCGAGCGACCAGGTGTGCAGCAATGGATTCGATGTCGGGGAATCGAAGTAGCCGGAGTGCTGCCAGAAATAAAAGTTTGATACCGATGCGGCCGCTGCCAACAAAGACTTGGCGTAATTCACCATTTCGGGAGCAAACATGTAGAACAAGGCGCAAGCGGTGAATATCAACAGCATCGCGAACAATGCCGGGAAAATGCGGCGGATTCGGCGCTCGTAGAACGAGGTGATCGAGTACGTCCCCTGCGATATTTCGGAGAACACAATTCTGCTGATCAAGTAGCCGGAAATGACGAAAAAGACGTCGACTCCTACGAACCCGCCCGTAAAGCCTCGCAAATCCATGTGAAACGCCATGACGCTCAGGACGGCAACGGCCCGCAGCCCATCGATGTCAGCTCGATATTTTGATTCGTTATTTTGCAATGGACACTTCGAGGAGAAATCTAATGTGATCAGTTGGAAAAGCGAGCTGGACAGCTTTGCTACTTTCGCCTAAAACAAATCCAACGTCGATTTGCTAGTCGTTCGCCTGCATACCCGAACTTACCGTTGCGTTCTTTTTGGATGCGCTCTCATTCAATCGAACTTGCGTGACGGCCGCCTTCATCGCAAAGACTGAGCCGGGCTCGGTGAAGTGATCGGTGTCTGTAAGCATCGGGATGCTATGCGCCGCATCGGCGTATTCGGCGCATGTGCCGCCCTGACACAGCGCCTGGTACAAAGACACGTAGGGGACGTGCCAGCGCGACTCGGCCATTTGTTGCAGCAATTTGTCCATCTTCGGCGGGTCTGTCAAACGATGGCGTGAAGCGTAGTCCGATTCGTGCCAGGCGATCGAGTAGCCAAGCAATCGCGGGAGCGGCGCATCGTACTCCGGATAGGGGCCGAGCAGAATCACCGGAACGGCGTGCTGGTCGGCCCATTGAATCGTTTCGGTCAGTGCGTCCAGGTCTCTGGTCTCCCACCTTGCGTGCAGCAGGAGCCCGTCGATCTTGTTGTGAATCAAGAAATCGTTGAAGACATAATCCATCATCTGATGGCAGGTGGAGGATGCGGATTGACGAAGGACCGGCCGGCAGGCGCTAACGCTGGCTTGCAGGACGTTCGACGGCGCGAGGGCGCTTACGAGCCCAGGCCATATCGTTGCCGCGTGGCTATCGCCGAGGATCAAATAATTTTTCTTGTCGCTCTCGATCTGCATGCACTTTGAGGGATCAAAATCTTTCATGCTGAATTCGGGCGTCAGAAAACAGGAACCCATACGAAACGATTGCCGAAACGAAGAATGATAGGACGCGATGCGCTCGGCCTCCGGGGCCATTCGTCCCTGAATGCCCGCGGAAGAAATCGCAAAAATGGAAAATGCGATGCAAGCGGCGGCAGTCACGCCAGCGGTAAGAAATAACGGACGGCCGCTGAGACGAAGGCGACCCGAGCGGAAAGGGTTCTCGACAAATTTCCAGGAAAGATAGGCCAGGACGATGGAGAGCAGCACTTCCACGATGTCGTCGTAATGCCTGGGCGCGAGGCGTTCGACGAGGACCGCCGGCATCATGCGCATGTTGAGCAACAAACCCGCTTTGTGCAGCAAGATCACGGGCCAATGCCAGAGGTACAGCGAATAGGATATGAGGCCGATGAAGACGGCCGGACGCCAGGAGAGCATTCTGCCGATGAGGGTCGGTCCCGCTTCGCCGGCGTAAATGATGAGGGCTGCGCCTCCGCATGGCACCAGCGCACTGAGTCCCGGAAAGAGCGTCGTCGGTTTATAGGCCAGGACGGAGTAAACGATCATCGCGATGCCCAGGAAAGCCGCAAAATTGCGAAGCAGAGTTGACGAGAGCCGCGGCAACACTTCGAGCGCGAGCACGGTTCCGATGAGCAACTCCCATGCTCTCGTGTATGGCATATAAAAGGCTGTCGAACGGCTGTAATGGACGACGACCACGCTGGCGATCAGCGATGCGACGACGAGCACGTAGACCGATAGGCGCAGCCGCTGCGGATAAAAGCGGCGCACGGCCCAAAGATAGATAGGAAAGAAAATATAAAACTGCTCTTCGACGGCGAGCGACCAGGTGTGGAGCAACGGATTCAGAGTCGGAGCGTCGAAGTATCCGGAGTGCTGCCAGAAGTAAAAGTTTGATACCGACGCCGAGGCTGCCAGCAAAGACTTGGCATAGTTCACCATCTCTGACGAGAACATATAAAACAAAGCGCAAACGCTGAACACAATCAGCATCGCGAACAGCGCCGGAAAAATGCGGCGGATCCGGCGCTCGTAAAACGAAGTGATGGAGTAGGTTCCCTGCGAGATTTCAGAGAAGACGATCGCGCTGATCAGATAGCCGGAGATGACGAAGAAAACATCGACGCCAACGAAGCCACCCGAAAAATGCGCCAGCTCCATGTGAAAGGCCATGACGCTGAGGACTGCAACCGCTCTCAGGCCATCGATGTCGGGGCGATATTTCAGTCGGCCCGAACGAGCGACTTTAACGGCGCTCGATTGCGCACCCGCGCCCGGGTCCACTTTCTGTTCCCGGATGTTTGGAAGCGTCGAAGACATTTACGTGTCGACCGTAATTACATTGCTCCAGCAACTGCCAGCAAGCGCTTTGTGCTTACTGGCACTTCAACATCGATAAGCTCCATCTTGGAGAGGCGACGAGTGAGCGGAAGAGTTATCGAAGCTCGCGAGGAGAACCGGCATCGACAACTCGTTCAATTGAAACGTGTAAGCACAGCCGGTCTTGCCACGAAATCGAAAGTCGATGCACAAGAGTTGCAAACTTATTGATCGTCGAACCCCTTCCGGGGAACGACTAGTGGATCATATAGATCGAGGCGCCCGTAGCTGAGGCTGCGATGTTCGCGGCGCTCATGGCCGTGTTCTTCATCCAACTGAACGGCACGAAGACGATATCGCCTTGTTGCAGCTGGATGTCGGGCTGCTTCCCTTTTTGAATCGATGCAAGCTGCACGGGAATTTCTTTTTGTTGGCCATCAGCTTCTTTGCGAATCAACCTCAGATTCGATTTCGAAGTCTTGTTCGTCGAGCCGGCCATCGAGATGAGCTGCAACATCGTCAATTTCGAATCGTTGGTCGCGATCGTATAGCCACCGGGCCGGGCCACGTCACCCAGGACGTAGACAACCGGGGCGCGCGGCACAATCACGGTGTCGCCGGGATTCACCATCACCGAGTTCTTGACGGCCAGATCCGCGTTGTTGGCCATGTAATATTCAACTCTCTGGTCCGGCTGATCATGCCGCTGGATGGTGATTTTCCGGTCGGCGTCTTCATTCAGCCCGCCTGCCAGGGCGATCACTTTCAAAACCGTTTGCGGCGTAGTGATTTCGTACGGGCCGGGATTTTTGACTTGTCCAAGCACGGAAACGTTTTGCGTCGCAAAGTCTTTCACCTTCACGGTGACTTGCGGCACCTTCATGATGTTGTGACTGATGAGCGCGTCTTCGATGGACTTCGCCGCAGCGCCGGCCGTCTGTCCGCCGACTTTCACGTCGCCGACCAATTGCAAACGAACCTCACCGGAATCGCTGACCCTGACTTCCTGATTCATTTCCGGAGTATCGAACACGGTGACGGTGATCAGGTCGCCCGGGCCGAGAAGAAGACTCTCGATGGATTGAACGGGAGGTTGGCCGGCGGGTTGAGCGGCGGGTTGGCCGGCAGATTGGCCGAACGACGGCAACGCGAAACCAAGCAAGAGCACGAGTGAAGTGAAGATTGCCTTACGCACTGGCCGCTCCATAGTATTTTACGTTGTTGTAGCCGTAGTAGTCGAAATACGTCCTGGAAGAAGGCTCGACGCAATTCAACACGAGCGCGAGCTTTTTTGCGCCCTGTGATTGCAAGATCGAGTAGGTGCGCTCGAGCGATTGGCGTTCCGTCATGCGGTGACGCGCGACAACGAGCACCAAATCCGAGTGCGTGCTCAAAATCACGGAGTCTGTTACCGGCAATACCGGTGCGCCATCAACGACGACGAAGTCGTAGTCATGCCGCCACTGATCCACCAGCCGCGACATGCGTTCCGACGCCAACAACTCCGCGGGGTAACGCGACATTGGTCCCGCTGTCATCACGTCCAGGCCACGCATCACGGACGCCGCCGGCAAACGCGACGTACCGATGTGGTCGGCCTCGCTGCCAAGCACCGAGGTCAAGCCCGCGGACGTCGGCAGATTGAATCGCTGGTGCAACGTCGGCGTTCTCAAATCGCCGTCAACGAGCAACACGCGCTTGTTCTGTTGCGCCAAAAGCACCGCAAGATTCGAGCTAAGCTTGCTCTTGCCTTCACCGGGCACGGAACTGGTCACGAGGATGATCTGCGGCGGACGCGTCAAACTCTCACGCATGATGGAAGTGCGGAGCGAGCGCACCGCTTCGGTGTAAGCCGTCGTGGACAAGATGCCAGGCGCTACCTCCTTCATGGCGGCGGCGCGATCATTGTCTCGCGGCAAAACGGCATAGGGCGCTTCGCCGATATAGGCTTCCAGCGCCGGAAGATCCTGGATCTTCGTGTCGGTCGAGTCGCGAACCAGGGCGCCGCAGACGCCAATCAACAACCCGCCCATGAGAGATGCCGCCAGAAACAGCAGCACGTTTGGTTTCGCAGGACGCGACGTGGGCCGCGCCGGATCGACTAACGTAATGTTGCTCGACCGCAAGCCGGCAAGCACGTCGGCTTCCTTCAATTTGCCCAGCAAATTTTGATACAACGTGCGGCTTTGCTGCGCTTCCTGCCGCGTCATTTCATACTCGATCGCTTTGCTGTTCAGCGAGTCGGCCTGCTGCTTTTCGTCATTGAATTCCGCGCGCGCGTTTGTTTCCACGCTCTCCGCGATTTTGAAATCGTTTTTCGCGCGGGTCGCGATGCGAGCCGACTCTTCCTTGATCGACTTCTGGATACCGGCGAGGCTGGCTTGCGCTTCAGCCAGCTTGGGATATCCGGAGCCGAATTTCGCGGACATCGTGTCCACTTGCGCTTGAGCAGCAGCTTCTTGCTGGCGCAGGTTCTGGATCAGATTCATTGCGTTCGCGACGCCGGGCGAAGCTCCCGCCATCATGCCGCTGCCGGTCAATCCGGAAATCAATTCTGCGTCGCCGGTCTTCACTGCCTCGTAGAGCGCGCCCTTCATGATGCGCGCCGACTGAGCTTGCGCGACCTGTGCCGTCGACTGCTGTAGTCGATCGAGGATCGGCGTATAAACTTGCTCGCGTCCCTGGTTGTCAACTTGTCCCAAGCTGAAGACGCCGGAGTCGTGCTGTAGCCCAACGACCTTCGCCTGAAGGTCTTCGCTCTGCTTGCGCAAATCCGCCAGTTGAGAACTAAGCCAGCCCGAAACCGCTTGCGTCGCGTTGTGACGCGTCTGGAAGTTGTACTCCATCAACCCTTGCACAAGTGAGTTGACCACTTGCGCCGCCACCTTCGGATCCGGATTGAGGTAGCTAATTTCGATCACCCGAGTGCCGGGCACGGGCTTTACTTCCAGCCGCCTCTGGAAAACCTTCAACAAGCGCCCTCGTCGCCCGGGAGAATCGTCCAGCGATGCATTCGCGGGATCCGTCACACCGGCAGGGGCGAACAGACCCATCGCCCAACTGATCGGATTCCATTTCACTTTGAAATCCTTGTTGTCTTCCAGCTTGTCTTCTTTGATTACCTGGAGCGCCAGCGAATCGGACTGAAGCACTTGCGCCTGCGTCTGTAGCGTCATGTTCGCGTCTAACGCATCGCTGGCATTCGCGGCCGCTCCGTTCTGATTATCCAGGCCAAGGCCATCGGCGGAATCCTTCTGCACCTGCACCTGGCCAGTCGCTTTGTAAAGTCTCGTTGCGACGGCGCAATATCCAATCGCGGCGAGCAAGCACAAACCTACGGCACCCAGAATCACCAAACGCTGACGAGAACAGACTCCCCAGAGATCCCGAATGGTCAGGTCTTTCTCCAAAGGGAAGGCAGCCAGTGGTCGCGGCGACATTTGCGCCAACGGCGCGGGCCGCAACACAATTTCTCTCGTAGAACTCACGCTCTCACCTCTCCGTCGATCTTTGCTATCGACTGGTCCGCCCTGGGACTCGGGGATGGAGTCACCTGCGGCACCCATAGTTGCAATCCTGAAAACGCTAAACGTCTCCGGCCTGGAGCAGCTTCCGGTTCAACCAATTCTCGCGCAGTTTGGTCGAATGATAAACCACTTTGCCTATTGATTCTGCCACCGACGCACATCTCGATCTACTTGCGTATCGAGCGAGCGGCACTCCCGGTTCTTATGTTGCTCCCGTGCCTCGCCAAACCGCTGGGAGCGTTCGCGCCAAAATCTTCATGTCCAGCCAAATCGACCATTTGTCGATGTACTGGAGATCCAATTCCATCCACTGCTCGAATGGAATCGAGTTCCGCCCGTTGACTTGCCAAAGGCACGTAATGCCCGGCTTCACACTGAATCGCCGCCGGTGAGTGTCCGTGTTGAACAGCTCAAAGTCGCGCCGAGACATCGCTCGCGGACCGACGAGGCTCATCTGGCCTCTAAACACGTTGATCAATTGAGGCAGTTCGTCGATGCTCGTCTTTCGCAAGAAGCGTCCGAGCGGCGTCACTCGCGGGTCATTCTTGATCTTAAACACCGGCCCGCTCATTTCGTTCATCGACATCAATTCTTCCTGCACTTCCTCGGCGTTGGGAATCATCGTGCGGAATTTGTACATGTTGAACATCCGCTTGTTGAGGCCCACACGCGTCTGGCGGAAGAAGATTGGTCCTGCCGAGGTGAACTTGACCAGGATTGCCACCGCAATCAGCAGCGGCGATAAAACGATCAGCGCCGTCGCTGATCCCACGAAGTCGATCACCCGCTTGATAAGCGATGGCCACGTTCGGACGGAGGTCGACGACGCCGCCACGTGGGTGTCTTGCTCAAGGTCGAGCGCCACTGAATCCTGCGACCGCAGATTGTAAATTTGTGTCTGCACTCGGATCGCGATGCCGTGCTGCTCGCACAGCGAGATGAGTTCCGTCGCGTGCTCGTAGTACGACCGCACGGGCAAGTAAATTGCCGCTTCATCGACGATCTGTCGCCGCAAAAACTCAGCTAGCCCGGCGAAATCGGAGCAACGCTTATGGCCGGTTTCTTCGAAAGCGCACAAGCCTGGCCACTCGTCGTCCACGAAACCGACGATCTGCATTCCCAATTCAGGACGTTCGCGAACGCAGTCAGCAAACTCGATCGCACGCTCGTTGGTTCCTACAATTAGAACGAAGCGCCTGTTGTGACCCCGGCGGCGCAGCGACAAGAGGATCGAGTGCGACGTCATCCGCCCCACAGCCATGAGCGCAGTGCACACCAGCCAAAACACCATCACAAACGAGAATGAAAACATCACCATTTGGATGTGTAGTACGCGCGCCATTACAAACAGAAAAGCCGACGCAATGAGCGTCGCTTCCGCGACTTCCAAAACTTCCGTTCGCCGCATTACGAGCCGCTTCGACACATACAGCCCGCTCAAAATAAAGATGTTGTGCCACGCCACCAGCAACAGTGCGAAGAGCAAGGTATTCCCGATCGAGATTTTCATCTCGAAGAACTGCGACAGCGATTTACCTGCCGGTTCAGAACGCAGGAAAAAAGTTGCCGTCAGGAACGCCGTTACCAGCGCACACAAATCGTAAAGCTTCGCCGTGTGTTTCAAGATTTGCCACTTATTCGAAACCATGGGTTGCCTTGTGTGAAACAGGTTTTACATCCCGCGAATTACGCGCCGCTCAAATACTCCCTGAGCTTCGGGTCGTTCGCGGTTATAGCGATAAAAGGAACTATGGCGTGGGCTTTCAGCAGACTACATAGGGGACAGAGGAACTCGTCTTATCGTGCGTACTCCAATGCACGTCACTGCTGGGCTCAAGGTCGGCAGCGTCCACTTCCACCGCGACGCTTTTCATGATCAAGTCCAGGCTCAAGACAAATCGAAGCCCGTTCTTTTTCCGCACAACGATTCCGGTCATGCCGGCGAGCGGCCCCCGCAGAATCGTCGCCTTCTCTCCGACATTCAAATATGGGTGCGGTTCAATTTTGAGATGGTCGATGCTTCGCCGCAGCGTTTCAATCTCAAAATGAGGCAGTGGGATAGGGTCTTTCCCCGTCCCAACGATGGAATGGACTCCCGGAACCCCCAAAACTTGCGACCGGGCACTCCTGTCGATCTGCACGAATAAATACCCTGGAAACAACGGCTCCTCGAGAAGAACGTTACATCCGTTCTTCCATCGACGGCGACTTTTGGTTACGGGTAAGAAATGCTCGATCGAGTGGATCTCAAGGTGGCGTGCCACTTGCTTCTCTCTGCAAGAGAGGGTGTATACGGCGAACCAACCTGATGTCACACCAATCAATGATCCCCCAAAGACGCCGAGGCTGAATTCAGCACAAGGCTTCGCCATTGCCACTTAGTAGTGGCCCTGATCTGTTTTTCGGTCGGTATTTTCGGGCTGGGGACCCGACTCTCTGTTTTGGAGCCTAGATGCCGGAGGCTCCCCACGCAAACGCAATTTTCAGCTGCCTGCTATTGCAAAATCTTGTCTAGGACCCCTGCCGGTGCGAATGTCCCTTTAGGCCCCTGTAAGACGCTTCAAACGCTATCGACACATCTTCCAGAGACGGGGATCCCGGAATCAATTAGATGAATTTCATTTTGGGGGGCGAAGTGATTTTCTTGGATAGGTGTGCTAAAGCACAATACAGGCATCACCTTAAATCCTCGAAGTCGCCTATCCACTCATTCCCGCCCGGATTTGTCCGAGTTCCGGCTGCTGCGCGGGTGGCCAACCCCAATATCTAAGTTCAATATAACCTGCCAGGTTAGAGTACACATCCCTTAGTTCTAGTACAAGCATTAAAATTTGCTAGTACTAGCTTTGCCGGCGGTCGGTGTCAGGGCGCGGTTACGCCGCATTGCCTTAACTCAGCACCCTCCCTTTGGACCTTGGAGTTCCGAACTGCTCTGCGGAACCGCAACCCGATTGCCCTAATCCCGCAAGAGTTTTCCGTGTTAGGCCCGATTTCCGACTAAGTAGCCTGTTTTGCATCTCGATCGTCGGCATATCCAGTCATTCGTGCTGGAGTTCTTGCCAGTTGCACTACAGGGTTCCGTATTGAAATAGTGCAGCACATATACGAAATAGCTCCATGAAAACATATTATCTCTTTTATTTTCAGTAATATAAATACGCTCGACGCAAAACCTTCTGCACCGAACACCACTTCATGGTCCCCAGTCGTCTCTGGGATGACGAAGCACGAAGACGAAAGTAGAACGAAACAGAGCCCGTTTCCGCGGATATTGTCTCAAAACGAGTCATTCGATCCCGGTGGTCCCGATTTGGGCACCCTCGTGCAACACCTCTACCCAGTTTCTTGATCGGTCTCTCTATGGTTACAGGTCGGACGGATAGCCATATCCAGAGAGCGAGCTGTTTTTTGACGGGGCCACAGACAAAGAAGGATTGCTGAAGTCGATTTGCCCGCTCAAGGCTCGCCCCGAAGCCCGGCAGCGCGGCGATTGTCTCGGCGAACTCTATGTTGAAGCGACTCACAGGTGTCCGCGCCGTTGCCGCAATTTTCGTCGTGTGCTTCCATTTCAGCGATGATTTTGAGTCCCTGTTTCATCCGCTCCGGTGGTTGCATTCAGTATCCCGTTCGGGCGACGTAGGCGTCGATCTTTTCTTCATCCTGTCCGGTTTTATTCTCAGCCTGAACTACCTCGACAAGTTCGAGTCGATTTCGCCTCGCGAGTATTTCGAATTCTTGCGCGCCCGCCTCGCTCGTATTTATCCCGTTCATCTGTTCACGCTGCTGTTACTCGGCGGTTTTGTCGTCGCAGGACATCACTACGGGATGCACGTACCCGCCGAAAACCACACACGGTTCACCTTTTTCACGAACCTCTTCCTGGTCCAGGTCTGGCCCTTTTTCTACCGTGGCCTGAGTTGGAACGATCCGTCGTGGTCAATCAGCGCCGAGTGGTTCGTATACTTGGTTTTTCCGTTGCTCGCCTTGAAGATCGCCAGAACAAAGCGCCCGCTCATCTGGTCCTGGATCTTGCTCACGACCTTCCTCGTAGCCTCATTCTGGGGAGCGCGCGCACAGTTGAGCTGGTCGCTCCTGCGTGTAACTTGTGAGTTCTTCGCTGGCTGCATGCTGTTTCGCGTTTACCACGCCGGAATTCGTTGCCCGATGAAGCCCTGGTTGTCGGGACTTCTCTCGCTTTCGATTTGCGTGCTCTGCGTGAAGTTCGGCCTCACGAAATCGTTTGCGCTTCCTTTCCTGACACTGCTGATCTGGGGTTTGGCCGACGAGCCCGACGGTCTGCTCTCGGGTCGAACTGCCGTCTATTGGGGCCAAGTGTCGTACTCGCTTTACATGACTCACGGTGTCTCTGAAGTTGTGCTGAATCGAATCTTGCCGGTCGCCCGCTTCGAACATGCCGGACTTCTCGCGCGTCTCGGAGTCATCGCCGCTTATCTCTTAGTGATTGCCCTCGCTTCGGTTGCCACTTTTCATCTCGTGGAAGAGCCGGCGCGCAAATGGCTAAGGACGCGCTCGTCCTCAAAGCCTCGCGTGCCCGAAAACAGGTTGGTCGATACGCTCACAGAGCGCGCGACTGAACCCGTCAACGCGTAACGAGCAGCATTTTTCCCTCTCCGTTAATCCTTACGACAAACATAGGGCGCCTTACAGCACTCACCTGATCGTCGCAATGCGTAAGGGATGAAATGCTGGCTCATCTTCACAGCGGATTCAGCGGAGTTTGAAATGACGATCGTCGGACTTTTACACGCGTTGCCGTTAGGCTCAGCCGTTTTCGCCGGTGCGGGAATTCTTATGTATCTGATCTACGTAAGCAGTGAATATCATCCGTCGGCCCGCCAAAAACGCACCCCACGCGAATAGCTTCAGCAAAACACGCTAGGCTGCCTGCCAACCGCCCCTTCGGATCAGATCACACAGTCAACTGTCGAACAGTACCGCTGTGATACAACTTGGCCCCGTCCTAAATCGCGCCCCGTCGGGCAGTTGCAGCGCGAACTTCTTGGCACTAAGTCCTCCGCAATATCGCTGCAATATTGCAAATGCAAATTGCGATTTCGCCGCGCCACGACTCACGATTTTGCACGCCGTCATGAAACATCCGCGGCCATTGACACGTACTAACTCACGGCCTACATTCTTTCGTGTCCGTCGGCCAGCTCGTCGGCCCAAACCGAGCCCGGCCCAGAGCACGACCAGAGGAAAGAGAGCTTCATGAGCCTGCGCGATTTCATCTCAAAACAATTTATCGACGTCATCGACTGGGTTGAACCCGAAGACGGCATCCTGGCGTACCGTTACCCGATGCAGGATCGCGAAATTCAAAACGGCGGCAAGCTCACCGTGCGCGATTCGCAATTCGCGCTCTTCGTCAACGAAGGCAAAGCTGCCGACGCATTCCCCGCCGGACTCTACACGCTGAATACGCAGACGCTGCCCATCCTCACCTACTTGATGAACTGGGACAAAGCGTTCAAGTCTCCGTTCAAATCCGATGTCTACTTTTTCTCGGCGCGCACGCAAACCGATCAGCATTGGGGAACTCCGAATCCCATCACGATTCGCGACAAGGAATTTGGCGCCATTCGCCTTCGCGGCTTCGGAATTTATTCCTATCATCTGATCGATGCGAAAAAGTTCTACACAAAAATCAGCGGCACCCGCGACCTCTACCGCGTCGCCGATCTCGAAGGCCAGCTCCGCAACACCATCATCGCGAAAATGACCGATGCCTTCGCGCAAAGCCAGGTGCCGTTTCTCGACATGGCCGCGAATCAAGGCGTTCTCGCGCAGAAAATCACCGAGCAGCTATCGCCCGCTTTCGCGGACTACGGCCTCTCGCTCGACACCTTCAACGTCGAAAATCTTTCGCTGCCCGACGAGCTGCAAAAAGTCCTCGATCAGCGGATCAGCATGAACATGATCGGCGACATGAATAAATTCACGCAGTACGAGGTTGCTCAGTCGATTCCGATCGCCGCGGCCAACGAAGGTGGCGGTGCCGTCGGAATCGGCGCGGGCCTCGGCGCGGGAATGGCCATCGGCCAAACGATGGCGAATGCCGTGCAAAATGCCGCGGCCGCGCAGCAACAACCCGCTCCACCGCAACAACCGCCCCCCGCAACGGGCGGCGCCGGCAGCGCGACGACAAAGTTCTGCTCCGAATGCGGCAAACAGATCCCGCGTCCGTCGAAGTTCTGCCCCGAGTGCGGCAAGCCCCAGGCGTGATCGCACCGCAACAAGCAAACGTGCAGCTCGCGGGCGCCGTCTCGCAAAGGTGCAACCCATGAACGGCGTCGAATGGGTCATCGAAGCCTTCGGCTGCTCGCCCGAAGCGCTGCAAAATACGCAAACTCTGCGTTCGCTCTTCGACGAAATCATCGCCGAGATGAAACTGCGCCCCGTCAGCGAAACGCAATGGCATCAGTTCCCGCGCACCGGCGGCATCACCGGCCTGTGCCTACTCGCCGAATCGCATCTCGCCTGTCACACATTTCCGGAACATGGCTCGCTCTGCCTGAATCTTTTCTGCTGCGTGCCGCGCCCCGAATGGAATTTCGAACACCGCATTGCAAAAGCGATTCGCCTCGCAAACGGTTACAATTCGCCGGCTCATCCGTTCTTACGAAATGCCGCGCGAACAAGCGGCGAGCGACTGATGCCGCCGACCACGAGAATCAACCAATGACGCAACCCGTCGCGAATTGCCCAAACTGCGGCGCCAAAATTACATTTCAGTGGCCGAGCAGCGTGCAAACCGTCTGCACCTACTGCCAAAGCATCCTCGTTCGCTCCGACGTGGACGTTAAAAAAGTCGGGCAGGTAGCCGACCTTCCGCCCGACAGTTCGCCGATTCAGCTCAGCACCGAAGGCATCTACAAAAATAAAGCGTTCGTCGTCGCCGGCCGCATCCTCTACGAATACGAGCAAGGCGGCTGGAACGAGTGGCACGTCGTGATGAACGACGGCACCAGCGCGTGGCTCTCCGACGCGCAAAACGAATTCGCGGTCTCATTCCCGGCGAAAGTGCCGCTACAATCCCTCCCGACCGCGGAACAAGTTCGAGTGGATCAGCAGTACGTTTGGAACGGTGTCACCTATATCGTCACCGCAATCACCATCGCTCACTACAAAGGCGTGCAAGGCGAACTCCCTTTCCAATATTGGGATAAGACCGACGTGAAATTCGCCGACTGCCGCACGCACTCCGGAGAATTCGCCACGCTTGACTATAGCGACGAGCAACCCACTCTCTATCTCGGTGAATTCGTCGAGTTCGACAACTCTGAAATTCAAAAATCTCCGTCAGTTCGAGGGTTGGTAAATGGGCGCCGGCCAGCCGCCATTTCCTCCGCAACCGCCGCGGCCCCCGCAGCCGCCAGGCGCATCATCGCCAGCCGCGCCCGCTAAGCCGCAAGTCAAAGCGCTAAACTGCCCGCAGTGCGGCGCCGCGATTACTCTGCGCTCATTCCAACAAGCGGTCACCGTTGTCTGCGACAGTTGCCACTCGATCCTCGACGCCAAAGATCCCAATCTCACCGTCCTCCAGCAATTCAAAGCCGCCACCGGGGAACTCAAGCCGATGATCCCGCTCGGCACGCGCGGCAAACTACGCGGCACCGACTACGAAATGATCGGCTTCCAGCGCCGCAGTATTTTCGTCGAAGGCGAACGCTACGACTGGCACGAATATCTCCTCTTCAATCCCTACAAAGGCTTTCGTTACCTCAGCGAATATCAGGGCCATTGGAACGACATCTCTGTCTGCAAAGCCGAACCCACCGTCGAGCATCGCCTGGTAGACAGCGCAAATTATCTCGGCGAAAAATACCGCCACTTCCAGACCTCGGAAGCGACCACAAGCTACGTCCTCGGCGAATTCCCCTGGCAGGTTCGCGTCGGCGATCCCGTCCTCGTGATGGACTACGTCAAGCCGCCGCATCTCCTCTCCTACGAAAAAGATAAGCAGTCCGGCGAAGTTACCTGGTCCATCGGCGAATACCTCTACGGCAAAGAAATCTGGCAAGCATTCAAGCTGCAAGGCCAGCCGCCCGAGCCCATCGGCGTTTTCGAAAACCAACCGTCGCCCAACACGATCAACCTCAAGCAAGTCTGGGGATTCTTCCTACTCCTCTGTGTTGCTCTACTTGGGCTGATGATTTTGTCCGACCTGTTTTCCAGCGACAAACAAGTCTTCAGCAACAGTTATCATCTGGCCTCCGGTGCGCCCAAAGGCGAAGCGTCCTTCGTCACCGACGTCTTCGAATTAAAAGGCCGCGAGTCCAACGTCGAAATCGCCACGGAAGCCGACGTCTCCAACAACTGGATCTACGTCAACTACGCGCTCATCGATCAGGACACCGGCCGCGCCTGGGACTTCGGCCGCGAAGTCAGCTACTACTCCGGCAGGGACAGCGACGGCAATTGGACCGAAGGCAGCCACAAAGATAAAGTGATCGTGCCCAGCGTCCCCGCCGGACATTATTATTTGCGCATCGAGCCCGAAGCCGATTCAAGTCATCCGTCGATCGGTTACAAGGTGACCGTCTATCGCGACGTGCCAGTGTTCGGTTTTTACGGTTGGGGATTGCTGATCATTTTTATCCCGGTCGCATTTCTCACGTTCAAAGCCATCAGCTTCGAACGCTCGCGCTGGGCCGAAAGCGATCATCCGATTTTGAAAACGGAGAGTGACTGATGCTCGCGAAACTTTATCTACTCTACGGATTCATGGTGCTGGGCGGCATCGCCACCGCTCAATACCGCGGAATGAGCCTGGATCGCATCAGCCAGATCAAAAACGTTCCGCGCTCCATCCGCGACAACCCGGGCGCCTATCGTTCGATCTACAGCAGCTACCACCACTACACTGGAGGCAAATAAGATGAACCTGCTCCCGCTCGGCAACATCGTCGCCGCTCTCGCCTACGCGCTCATCGGCATTCTCATTTTCATTTTGTCGTTCGTCATCATCGACAAAGCGACGCCCTACCATCTCTGGAAAGAAATCGTCCAGGAACACAACATGGCGCTCGCCATCCTGATCGGCGCCATGTCCATCGGCATCTGCATCATCATCGCCGCCGCGATTCACTGAGAACGCGTCGACTCGGAACTGCGCAGCCACCGGCGGACGTTGGCGGCGTAATGTAACGGCGAGATCATCGAACGTCGTCGCGACATTTCAAATACGTTGTCATTCCGAGCGAAGCGAGGAATCTGCTTTCTGACTGTCACGCCACCGAATTACTGAGCGTGCAAAACGTTCACCCCAATGGGCATCCTCCTCTTCATCTCCGTCCTCCTCATCGCCGCCTGCGGCCTCATCTACGAACTCGTCGCCGGCACCCTCGCCAGCTATCTCCTCGGCGACAGCATCCTCCAATTTTCCACCGTCATCGGCACCTACCTCTTCGCCATGGGTATCGGCAGCGCCCTCTCTCGCTACTTAAATCGCGGCCTCGTCTACCGCTTCATCTGGATCGAACTTCTCCTCGGCGTAATCGGCGGCTTCTCATCAGCGCTCCTGATGCTCGCGTTCGCTTTCACGCAAGGCTTCAGCATCATCCTCTACGCCCTCGTCATCGTGATGGGCGTGCTCGTCGGTCTTGAAATCCCGCTGCTCATGCGCATCGTGAAAGACCGCTACAATTTTCGCGACGTCATCGCCCACGTCCTCACCTTCGACTACCTCGGCGCCCTCGCCGCATCCTTAGTCTTCCCCATCATCCTCGTTCCGCGTCTCGGCCTCGTCCGCTCTGCCATGCTCTTCGGCCTCATCAACGTCGCCGTCGCCCTCTGGACTACTTTCATCTTCGCGAATCAACTCGCCACCACGCGCGCACTCCGCGCCGCGTGTCTGCTCGTTCTCATCGGCCTCGGCGTCGGCATCGCCGAAGCGAAAAAAATCACCGCCACCGCCGAGGACA
Source organism: uncultured Acidobacteriota bacterium (assembly GCA_963785605.1). GTDB lineage: Bacteria > Acidobacteriota > Terriglobia > Acidiferrales > UBA7541 > Acidiferrum. Next base: position 297,966 of record CAWAWE010000009.1, read on the forward strand.
ACATCTACGCCGACGAAATCATCTTCGCCCGCGACACGCGCTACCAGCATCTCGTCCTCACCCGCTTCAAAGACGACATCCGCCTCTTCCTCAACAGCCACCTCCAATTCAGCTCGCGCGACGAATACCGCTACCACGAAGCTCTAATCCATCCCGGCCTCGCCAGCATTCCCGCTCCGCGCCGCGTTCTCGTACTCGGTGGCGGCGACGGCCTCGCCGTCCGCGAAATCCTCAAATATCCCCAAATCGAAAGCATCACCCTCGTCGATCTCGATCCCGAGATGACAAAAATCTTCTCCAGCCACGCGATGCTCACCGAGCTAAATAAAAATTCTCTGTCATCTCCCAAACTTCACGTCATCAACGCCGACGCCTTCCCCTGGATCGATTCGAACACCGAGAGCTTCGATTTCATCGTCATCGATTTCCCCGACCCCACCAATTATTCCCTCGGCAAGCTCTACACCACCGCTTTCTATCGCGCCGTCGCCCGCCATCTCAGCGCCCAAGGCGTGATCGTCGTCCAAAGCACTTCGCCGATGTTCGCGCGCGATTCCTTCTGGTGCATCGCCAACACCCTCAAACAAGCCGGCCTGAAAACATTTCCGTACCACGTCTACGTCCCCTCCTTCGGCGAATGGGGCTTCGTCCTCGCCTCGCAGCACGACTACACGCCGCCGACGCCAACCTCGCTTCCAACCGGCCTCCGCTTCATCGACGCAAAGGGCATCCCCGCCCTCTTCCAATTCCCGCCCGATATGGCCCCTCTCGCCATCCCGCCCAACCAACTCAACGACCAAGTCTTAGTCCGCCTCTACGACCAAGACTGGAAAGACATCAGCCATTAAAAAATCTTGTCATTCCGAGCGAAGCGAGGAATCTGCTTTCTGACTCTGCGAGACGAACAAAACGACGAAGCATCCTTCATAATCGCTTCCCCATGCGCCGCCGCGACTTCCTAACCACCACCAGCGCCGCCCTCATCGGCCTCTCCCTGAAATCCGATCGCCCCATCCCTGGCTCCTTCGTCAACGAATCCGCCCAGCTCGGCCACCAACTCCGCGACCACTCATCTTTCAACACGCCAACCAAATCCGAAAAATTCGAAGTCGTCATTGTCGGCGGCGGCATCGCCGGCCTCAGCGCCGCATGGCGCCTCCGCAAACGCGGCTTCACCGACTTCGTCCTCCTCGAAATGAACGACGCCGCCGGCGGCAACGCCCGCTGGGGTGAAAACGAAATCACCGCCTATCCATGGGCCGCGCACTACATCCCCATCCCCGGCCCCAAAGCAATCTACGTCCGCGAACTCTTTGAAGATCTCGGCGTCCTGCAAAACGGCGTCTGGAACGAGCGCTACCTCTGCTTCTCGCCACAAGAGCGCCTCTTCCTCTACGGCCGCTGGCAAGAAGGCATCGAGCCCGCCATCGGACTGAGGCCGAGCGATCGCGAACAATTCCAGCGCCTCGAAGAAATCTTCACCACCCACAGAAAATCCGGCGAATTCACCATCCCGCTCGAACTCGGCCGCTCACAAAAATCCGCCGCCCTCGACAAAATTTCCTTTGCCGACTGGCTGCACAATCAAAATCTCGACTCGCCTCTCGTGAATTGGTACATGAACTACGCCTGCCGCGACGACTACGGCGCGCTCGCCAAAGACACCTCCGCCTGGGCCGGCATCCATTATTTCTCCTCACGCGAACAAGAAGAAAAAGGCCCGCTCACCTGGCCCGAAGGCAACGGCTGGATCACTCGCCGCCTCCTCGAACGCGTCGGCGAAAACGTCCGCACAAATCAAATGGTCCGCCGCATCACGCTATCCTCAACAAAAAGTTCCGCAAGTAACAAATCCGCATTCACCGTCACCACCGCCGACACGCAATTCGAAACCGACTTCGTCATCTTCGCCGCGCCCACATTCCTGGCGCCCTATCTCATCGAAAATTTCCCGCAGCAACCTCTCCACGACTTCACCTATTCCCCCTGGCTCACCGCCAATCTCACCCTCGACCGCCTCCCCGATTCCCGCGGCGCCGAACCCGCCTGGGACTCCGTCTTCCTCGACTCCCCAACCCTCGGCTACGTGGACGCCACACACCAATCCATCCGCTCCCACATCGACAAAACCGTCTGGACTTTTTACTGGGCGCTCGCCGACGGTGACCCCGCCCAAAATCGCCGCACGCTCCTCGAAAAAGATTGGCGCTACTGGAGTGAAGCCATCCTCCACGATCTCGAACGCGTTCACTCCGACATTCGCCAGTGTGTCTCTCGCATCGACATCATGCGCATGGGCCACGCCATGATTCGCCCCACTCCGCAATCCATCTTCTCCGCTGAACGCGCCCACATCGCCGCACAACAAAAATCTCCCGACGCCCGCCTTTACTTCGCCAACTCCGACCTCAGCGGCATCTCCATCTTCGAAGAAGCCCAATATCACGGCGTCACCGCCGCCGAATCCATCCTCAAAAAAATAAGCCGCCGATAGCATCAAGCCATCGGCGGCTTCTCAACTCGAATCAGTCTATTTCGAAACGTTACGCGCGCAATCTCACGCCGTCCGCGTCCCGCTCGAGAACAAATGCACCACCAGCGAAATCACCGCGAATAGCAGCAGTATGTGAATTAAAAATCCCGCCACATGGAAAAACACAAATCCACCGGCCCACAAAACCAGCAGAAGTATCGCCAACCCCAAAAACGGTCCGAATCGCATTTCGAGACCTCCTTAGATACGCTTCCACCCAATTGACGCCTCAACTTATGTCAGCCGCCCATCCGGTGAAATACATGAAAAGATGTACCGAGCGGGGCTAAATTCCGCAGAAAACTCCCCAAAGTCGGGCAATCAAGCGCGCTGATCTCAGCCGCGCAAATCTCCCAGCAACTTTTCCGCATGAATCGCCCCCTCGGGCGTATCCTCATGCTTGAAATACACAAATACATCCCCGCCGCTCGCCAACTTCGCTACGCGCGCCTTCACCGCCGCCTGAGCCTTCGCCGAATAATCTTCTTTCCTCAACCGCAAATAAGCGAAGTCCGCCGTCTGCACATCCGGCGTCTCCAGCTTCTCGCTCTCCGCCAGACACAGCGCCACGTTCGACTCGCGCATCACGTCATACACTTCGTCGCAAAACCACGACACATGCCGAAATTCAAACGCGCTCTTCAATCCGCGCGGCACCCACGACAAAAATTCCCGCAGCACCGCCGCATCGCATTTCAAATAAGGCGGCAACTGAAACAGCACCGGCCCCAACCGCCCCTCCGCCCCCATCGGTTGCAGCGCCGTCGCAAACTCCCCAGTAAATTCCGCCACATCCTTCAGCCTCTTGATGTGCGTGATCTTCTGATTCGCCTTGAACGCAAACTTGAAGTCCTCCGGCACCTGCGTGAGCCATCCGCGCAGCAACTTCTCCGTCGGAAATCGCCGAAACGTATAATTCACCTCAACCGTATTCAACCTCGAAGCGTAGTGCCCCAAAAATTTCGCCGACGCCAACTTCGCCGGATAAAAATCCGGCTTCCACGTCGCATAAGCCCACCCCGAAGTCCCCGCGTAAACTTTTCCCACTTCTTCCCTCACTCAAGCCCACTTCGCCATCCCGGCAGTTGGGTGCCCCACCCTCGGTTTTCAGAGGGTGGGGATTTAGATTCAAGTGCACCCAAGTCGATCCATCACCACCGCGCTTCTCAACAAGCTTTTAGTCTGGCAAACGACGATGCGGACATGTACGGGCGCAGCACTGCTGCGCCCCATGTCCGCACGATGTGATCCGTATCTTTGCTTCTTCTTCTCTTTCAAACTTCAACCGTCAACATCTTCAATCATTACTTCTTTACTTCATTGCATCTTTACTTCGCTTTTTTATTTCAACAAGCTCTTCCACCTCACCCAACTATCGTCCCGCGCCTTCTTATTCGCCGCCGTCGCATCCGGCGCCTCTCCCGCCCGCATAAACCCATGGCCCGCCCCGTCATACGTCACCGGTTCATATTTCTTCCCCGCCGCCTTCATCGCCTCAATCGCCCCCGGCACAGTCGCTCCGATCCGCGCATCATCTCCGGCATAAAATCCATACACGGGCGCGTTGATCTTCGCCATCGCATCCTTATCTGGCGGCGGCCCGTAAAACACAAACGCCCCCGACAAATCCCCGCGGTTCGTCGCAAACCGAAACGTCTGCCCGCCTCCCCAGCAAAATCCCGCCACATACAACGTCCCGTTCGCCGCCGGGATTTTCTTCGCATAATCCGCCGCCGCATTCAGATCCGCCGTCACCTGGTCCGGCGGCAGCTTGCTCACCGCTTCCATCGTCTTGCCTTCCGCAAACGACGAGCTTCGCCCTCCGTTCGGTCCCATGCCCGACAACAAATCCGGCGCCACCGCGATATAACCCGCCGCCGCAACTTCATCCGCCAATTCCTGCACCCAATCCGACATCCCGAAAATCTCGTGAATCACCAGCACCACCGGTCTCTTGTCCTTCACTTCCGGATACACCACAAACGTATCCACCGACCGCCCATCATGCTTCAACGTCACCCACTCGCCGTGCCGCGACGACTTCGCCAGCGCCGCCTTCGCCCAATCCTGCGCGCCAGCCGGTCCCGCCGCCACCCCCATCATCATCACAGCCACCGCCACACCAACCACCACTCGCATCAATCTCTTCATCTCTAAGCTCCTATCGATTTCGAAAAGCCGCCCGACTTTTCCGTTTGTTCTTCATCATTTAGGTTCATGTCAAATCTGTACCTTTGCCCCGCATCATAAGCGCCACCCGCCCATCGAGCAATACCTGCCTAACATTCGAATTCATATGCGGTGCGGAAGTCTTGTGGGTCGCGGTTTCAACCGCGACATGAAATCTGAGCAAACGAGAGGGGCTTTCAGCCCCTGAAGCGCACCGAACCGCCATCGAAACTTCATCCAATCCCGCCGCATCTTCTCTGCTATAACTTTGTGCGGAGAGAAATCATGCTCAATTCGAACACTGTCGTTCGTCGCGCGCTTCCCTTCTTCGCCGCTGCTTGTTTCGCACTCCTCTCAGCACACCCCGGCGCGACGCACGCCCAAAACACCGTCGCCGAAGCCGTCGAGATCGATCCCAACGCCGCCTCTCACGCCTTCCCCCACTTCTGGGAAAAAATGTTCGGCTCCGGCCGCGCCATCCTCTCCCTTCGCGACGACTATCGCCACGATCTCCGCGAAGTCAAACGCATCACCGATTTCGAGTACATCCGATTCCACGCCATCTTCCAGGACGAAGTCGGCCTCTACGACGAAGACGCCAGTGGCAATCCTGTCTACAATTTTTCCTACGTCGATCAGATCTACGACGGCGTGCTCGCCAACAAAGTCCGCCCCTTCATCGAACTCAGCTTCATGCCCAAAAAGCTGACCTCCGATCCCAACGCTCTGCACGCCTTCTGGTACAAGCAAAACGTCGCACCGCCGAAAGACTGGGACAAATGGGGCGCGATGATCGAAGCCTTCACAAAACATCTCGTCGATCGCTACGGCATTGAGGAAGTTTCGAAGTGGTATTTCGAAGTCTGGAATGAACCCAACCTCGATTTCTGGGTCGGCAATCCGAGAGACGAATCTTACTTTCATCTCTACGATGTCGCCGCAAAGGCCGTGAAGCGTGTCAGCCCCCGTCTCCGCGTCGGCGGTCCATCCACCGCGCAAGCCGGCTGGGCCGATAAATTTCTCGCTCATACCAAAGAGCAAAACGTCCCCGTCGATTTCGTCTCCACCCACGTCTATGGTAATGACAAAGCCGAAGACGTCTTCGGCACCCACGAAAAAATCTCGCGAAACGACATGGTCTGCCGCTCGGTAAAAAAAGTGCACGACCAGATCGTCGCCTCCGCCTACCCGAAAATGCCGCTCATCTGGAGCGAATTCAATGCCGCCTACGACAACGAAACCGCCGTCACCGACAGCGCCTATATGGGCCCATACATGGCCAATACAATTCGCGAATGCGATGGCCTCACCGAATACATGAGCTACTGGACGTTCTCCGACGTTTTCGAAGAGCAGGGTGTGATCAAGACGCCGTTCTACGGCGGCTTCGGCCTGATGGCCGAGCGCGACATCCCCAAGCCCGCGTTCAACGATTTCGCTCTACTCCACAAACTCGGCGATACGCGTCTCGACGCCGCGTCGGATTCCGTTCTCGTCACAAAAACGAAAAGTGGCGGCGTCGTCGTCGCAGCATGGAATCTATCGTTGCCCGAAGAGCCAGGCTCACCCAAATCGCTGACGCTTAAATTCAAGGGGATGACCGCAGGTTCCGCCAAAGTCACAATTGTCGATCAAGATCACGGCTCGCCGTTGCCGGAATTTGCAAAGCTCGGCAGCCCCAAATCCCCAACCGTCGAACAAATCGCCGCTATGCGCAAAGCCGCCGCCATGCCCGCATCGAAAACCTACGCACTCAAAAACGGCTCGCTCGCACTAACGCTGCAGCCCAAAGCCCTCGCATTGATCGAACTGGAAAAATAGTCGCCCGGTAGCGCCGGCATCTTGCCGGCGTTTTTTCGATCCACCGCCACTATCTGCAACAGAACGCTAAGTAAACAAAGCCGTTACCCGCGCGCCCGGCGTCCGCCGTCCGTCCCGGCCGTCCGCAACCCCTTCAGAATCACATTCTTGCACTTTGCGTTCGTGCAAACTCCCTAGAATCACATTCTTGCAAAAAAAGGGTGGGGGGGGCCCCTCACTTCACCATAAAAATCGGATACCCCGCCGGCACAATCGGCTTCGCCGCCGCAGGCGCATCTGACGCAATCGCATGAAATCCCGCCCGCGCCATCCCATTCTTCGCGATGTCATTTTTCATAAAGTGTTCCCACACAAATCCCGTGCGCGCATTTTCCGCCATGATCATGATGATTCCCTGATCGATCCCAATCACATCTGGGCCGTACCAGTTCGTCAGCGGATTGAACGCATCCACGTATCCGTACCTCTTCCACGCGCGCTCCTGATATTTTGTGTAAATCGTCCGCAAAACTTTCAAACATTCTTCCGGCAAAAACGGTAGAGACCCGCCCGCCGCGCACGGCACCACGCTTCCGTCGATTTTCCCCATCGCCGGCGGCCCGCCCCAAATCGCATACCCGCGCACCGAATCCGACGCCGTAATCCCCCACAGATCGTCGCTGTAATCCGGAAACTCACGCGCCAACTCCAGACACCACAACTTGTGTACCTTCGTCGCGATCACCGAATTCGTAAAATAATCCGCATACGCGTCGCGCTTCCCGCGAAAATCAAACCACGCCTGCGAAAACTGGTGCACAAATAGCGGCGCGTGCGACCCGATATACCGAATCCCGTTGAACTCGAAGTATGTGCGCGTCCACGCGTCCCAATTCACTTTCGTCAACTGCGGATTCGGAGCGCCAATCGCCAGCAAATAAATCATCATCAATTCGCTGTACGCATCCCACCGTGCCTTGATAAACCCATGCTCCGGCGTCCATCCCATCGACAAATTCTTGTCGCCATGCAGCAGCCAATTAAAATCAAGGCGCCCGTATAACGTGTCCGCAAGTGACGCGATCTCGTCGTCGTCGAAATACTCCTTGCACGTCAGCACGCCACAAAGGAACAACGCCGTGTCGATCGAAGAGACTTCCGACGAAAACGCTCGCTCCCCATTTTGAAAGTTGAGAAAGTGACAGAAAAATCCATGCGCCTGCGGCACCCGCGTCGCCACGAACCGCAGCGTATTTTTCACGCGCTCGCGTATCTTGCGTTTGTCTTCCCAGCCGCGATGATCCGCGATGCAAAGCCCCGTCAACCCAAATCCCGTCGCCGCGATGCTCGCCACGTTCCGCGAATCCGAGCCGTTCGCCGAGCTTCGATCCTTCACCAATCCCGTGTACGGGCTCGCTTCATCCCAGAAAAATTGAAAGCACGCGCGCTCCACCTGCTCGAGAAATCGATCTTCCTCCAGCGTGAATCGATATTTTGTCGGATCGCTCGGAAACAGCGACGAAATGTCGCTGACAGGCGTGTTATTTTGCGCAGGATAAGGCTCGCCCGGATAAGGCGGCTCAGGCAGCGGCCACGATTTCGACGCACGAACAACGCTCGCAGCTGCCGCTTCTTCAAAAGCCGCAAGCTCCGCCAACGACAGCGCGCCTAGCGGAATCCCCAGCGCAAGACGTGAAGCCTCCCGCAGCCAGTCGCGTCGCGAACGCTTCCCACCGCTCACCAATCACACCGTAGGGCAGCGCTCCACAATCCGCTGGAGCGACAGAGCCGGGGTCTCCATTGCATACCGGCCAGTTTACCGGACACGCCAAGACGCCGGGAATATCGAATCCCGCCAACAAAACGAAAAGAACACTCTACTCATGCGTACGAAATAAGAAAGAAAAGGTAACGCACCGTCGCCCAGCCAGCTTCTGCGCTAGCTTTCTCAGCGCAATTCCCGCGCAATCACAAATCCAACCTACCTCGCGAACGACCAGTGATACACAACTCCCCCCTCAATCAGCAAATTGTTCTGGTGATCGTTCGTTCCATTCGCAAACGTCGTCGGAAAATAATCCACCTGCCCGCGCACCGAGAAATGCCGGCTCACCGGCACGTCAAATCCTCCGCCCGCTCGCGCCGCAAATCGATTCGTTCCATCCGCAATTCCCGCCGCTCCGCCGCCCGCGTGCGCAACGCCAACCAAAATTTGCGCGAAGGGCTGCACGCGATGCGCCCCGTGAATCCAAGTCCTGCGCAATCGCGGCAACTCAAATCGCGCGCCGCCCAATCCCGAAGTCAGCGTCAACGAACTTCCTACCGTCGGCGCACCCTTCGCAACTCCGCTCCCGAAGTCCGCAACCACCGACCACGGCCCGCGCACATTCCACGACGCCGAAACTCCGCCGCCGTTCAACCCAAAACACCCGCAGTCCCCCGGCGCCGCATTCGTATGTACCCAGCGATACGTCACCGCCGCATCGCCGCTGATGCCTTCCTGCGCCATCGCAGGCGATGCCAAACCCCCGGCCAACAGCAGCGCCGCAAAAATCAAAATCGTTCGCATCGTAATTCTCCCCATCCTCAAAATCTTTCGCGAAAATCTCCCGCACACGCTTTTGTAGAAGCGGATCGCCAGTCACTTCAATTTCAATTCGGCGGCTGCGTCACCGTCGCCGACACATTGCTGATCACCGTCGTCTCCCACGATCCGCCCGTAGACGCCGTCACATACAAATACGCTGTCGGCGGCGGCGTCACATTTCCAGACATCACCACCACTCCGTCCAGCGTCATCGTCAACGTGCCCTGCGTCAGCGTCACCGTGTAATCGTGCGAAATCGGATTGCTGCTCGACACCAGCTGCGGAATATTCGTGTTCACCATGAACCACGGATTCTCAAACAGGTTCGTTTCGCCGCGTCCCACCGCCACGTAAGGCACCGGTGGATCGGTCGAGTTGTGATACGTATCGAATCCAAACACGAGCCCAGGAATTCCCTGCGCTCCCAATCCAAATCCCGTCGCGCCCGTGCTCGTCGGCGTCGCGCCCAGCGACGGATCGCCAAGCACCACCGTAAATCCATCCGCCGGCGTCGAGCTCGGATTGCTCAGCGTCACCGTGAAACTCAGCACGATGTTGTCGGTCGCGACCAGCGTCGGCCACACGATTTCCCCGTGCTGCGTCCCGCTCGACGTCGTGAGTTGATACTTGCACCCCGGCTGCGTAACCGCGCTTCCCACCGCGTTCCAGTTCGTGTCGCACAAATCCGGCACTTGCCCCAGCGGCCCCACAAACAACGCCGCCGTGCTGCTCGTCGCATTCGCCGACACGCCGTTGCTGACAACCACCTTGTAATCGTTCCCGTCGTCCGTCAGCGCCGCGCCGCTCACCGTCAACGTCGTGTTCGTCGCGCCAGAAATCGCCGTAAACGTCGACGATCCCGCCGGCGCCGAATACCACTGATACGTCAGCGGCAGCAGCGAAGTCGCCGCCACCGTGTACGTAGCCGTATCGCCCACATCCACATACGCCGTCTCCGGCTGCTGCGTGATCAAAATTCCCGCGCCCACCGCCAGCGTCACCTTCGACGAAATCGCCTGTCCATACGCGTTCGAAACGATCACGTAATACTCATCCTGATCGTTGCCCACAGCCGTCGCCGTCGCTGGCAGCGTGTATGTCGCCGACGTTGCGCCCGTGACCAATGTCCCCACCGATTGCCCCGCCGGAATCCGATACCACTTGTACGTCAGCGTCCCCGATCCCGTCGCCACCACCGTGAACGAAGCCGTCGTCGCACCCACCGTCACATCCAGCCCGATGGGCTGCGTGATAATCGTCGGCGGAACATTCGCCGCCGTCACCGTCAGCGTCGCTTGCGTGCTGTTCAACGGCGTCCCCGCGCACGAATCCGTCACCGCCGCATAATATTTCGCGCCGTTGTAAGTCAGATCGACCGCCGGCGTCGTATACACGGCCGACGTCGCTCCCGTAATTGCCACGCCCGTCGAACCGCCCGACGCAATCTGATACCACTGATACGTGAACGGGCTCAGCCCCGCCGCCCCAACCGAAAACGTTCCCACCTGCGTCGAGTGCAGCGCCAGCCCCACAGGATTCGCCGTGATCGTCGATCCAACCGCCACCGCCGCCACGTTCGATGTCACCGATCCCGCGCCGTTCGTCACCGTAACCGTGTAATTCCCTGCGTTCGCGCTCGACGCATTCGCCACCACATACGTCGCGCTCGTCGCGCCCACAATCGGCGTCCCGCCCAAATTCCACTGATAGCTCGTCGCGTAATTCGCCGCCACAGACAGCGTCAACACGCCGTTGCTGCAATCATGCTGCGTCACAGGCTGTGTACCAATCACCGGCAAGCTCACCGTCGTCGTCGTGGTCACCGAAATCGCCGGGTTGTCCACACTCGTCGCCGTGATCGTGTACGTTCCCACCGCGTTCGGCGAAGTCCACACATTCCCTGCAAAAGTTCCGGCGCTCGCCGTCCACGTCACTCCGTTCGTCAACCCGCCCGTCGCCGTGCTCGAAAATGTCACGTGCCCTGGCGCTTCCGTCTGCGCTCCCGGCGTAATCGGCGTCAACGCCACCACCGACGGCGTCACCACGCACGTCGTCGAAACCACATTCCCCTTCGCATCCGTCACCGTCAGCGTGTACGTCTTCCCCGCCGTCAGCGCAGGCGTCGGATACGACGCTCCGCTCACCGCGTTCGCCGTAATATCCGAACTCCCAACTCCGTTCGAACCGACCGTCGCCGTCCCGCCCGAAAATGTCGGCACCAGCATCACCGTCGCGCCCCACACAGGCGTCGCGTTGCTCGGCACAATGCTCTTCGCCAGTGGCCCAGTCGGACCCATCACCGTCAGTGTCGCCGGACCGCTCGTCGCACTCCCACCCGCGTTCGTCACCACCACCGTGAAAACCGTCCCGGACTGCCCAGCCGCTGTCGCCGAAGTCGTATAAGTGCTGCCGGTAGCCCCCGTGATCGGCTTCCCGTTTTCCATCCACTGGTAAGTAAACGGACCCGTGCCCGTCGCAGTCACGCTAAACGTAGCCGTCTGACCGACAACCACTGTCACGCTGACAGGCTGAGTAACCTTGAGGGACGTGCTTTGGCCAGTGGACGAGGATCCCGGCGTCGCGCCTTGAAATCCTCCCGAGCATCCGCTAAGTCCCAGTACGCTAATAAGCGCGGCAAAAATACAACATCCGACCGTTGTAAGACGACGGGGCACACGTCGCATAATGAAAGACTCCTAATGCCCTAAGTCTGCCTACAGGGTTTGCCGTACGCCATCGGGGTGATTCCTGTCCATGTGCAATGGAATGATAGCGTTTACGCTGCCGGTCCTTCGGACACCCCTACTTTAGAACTCATGAACACCGCGCCAGCGCGAAACCCAAAATGGCTATAACTACAGATTTCAAATGGATTACGGAATTTATGAATGAGCGGAAACACAGACAGGGACAGCCCAGCAGATGCTTCCAAAAAGAAGCACCCCGGTTACCCTTTGACTATCGCCTTTGTGATTTCCTGGGGTACTTCCCGGTCAGCTGGTTCCACCGAATGATGAACACGTCGATAAACATCTGAATGCTGTCCCGCATCATGCTGACTTTCGTCGCGTCCGAATGTCCCCACACCACCGGAATCTCGATCGCCCGCAACCCATGATGCCGCGCCAGGTACAGCAGCTCCGGGTCAAACCCAAACCGCTCAATAGTTTGCTGCTCAAAGATGATCTTGCAGGGCTCCCGCCGGAACGCCTTGAACCCGCACTGTGTATCCACAAACGGCAGCCACAAAATCGCCCGCACAATCTTATTAAAGATGATCCCCGCAAACTCCCTGAACCGCGACTCATGCACCGTGATCAAGCTCCGGTCTACCGCCCGCGACCCAATCGCCACCTCATGATCCTTCATTGCCGGCAGCAGTTTCTCCACCTCATCGATTGGCGCCGATAGGTCGGCATCCGTAAACAACACGACTTCGCCCCGTGCCTCCTGCATCCCGTGCCGCACACTGTAGCCCTTGCCCCGGTTCTGCCCGTTCGAAATCACCCTCAACCCCGGAATCATCCCCTTAAAGCTTTCCGCCACCGCAATCGTCTGGTCCTTCGACCCATCGTCAACAACAATCACCTCGGTCGTATGAGTCGCCGCGTGTACATACGCCGCAATCTTTTCGAGCGTCGGCGGCAGCCTCAACTCCTCGTTATACGACGGAATAATGATCGTCAGTTCAGGCGCCGCGGCTGTCATCGAAGCGGGAGGTCCTTCCATCCGTGCGCGCCAACCAGCGGAACGAAGCGGCAGCCATCCAGCACGGTCGTCTGAAAAATACCACGGCTGCGCTCCATACATTCGATGAGCGTCAGCTCTTGATTCTCAAGGTTGCCGACGGGAATCACCATCCGTCCACCCTCGGCCAGTTGCGCCATCAGCGGCTGCGGCACCGCAGGCGCTCCCGCGGCCACCAAGATCGCGTCGAACGGCGCCATCTCCGGCAATCCCAGCGTTCCATCGCCGCAGTGCACATGAATATTCTCGTAACCCATTTCACTCAGCCGCGTCGAAGTCGCCGCCGCAAGCTCCGACCGACACTCCACCGTCACAACTTCGCGCGCCAATTTCGCAAGCACCGCCGCCTGATACCCGCATCCGCCGCCCACTTCCAGCACGCGCTCGTCGCCGCGCAACTTCAAAGCCGCCGTCATCGCCGCCACCATATACGGCTGCGAAATCGTCTGCCCTCCGCCAATCGGCAGCGGCGAATCCTCATATGCCTGCGCCCGCAACTCCGCCGGAACAAACGCATGCCGCGGCACCGCCCGCATCGCCCCCAGCACGCGCGCGTCTCGCACCCCGCGCCGCTCGATCTGCGTTTCGATCATTACCCTTCGAGCAGCCTGAAGACGCGCAGATTCCAGCGCCGTCGCCGATCGCTCTCCCGCATCGGCGCCAGCTATCCAGCTCTTCAATCGCCAATCCTTAATCAACTCTCCGCGCTCCTCTGCGCTCTCCGCGTCTCTGCGTTATCCTTTTTCTTCACGCCGGCACAGTCGCCACGGCATGCTTCTCCCAAGCATTCGTCCTCAATATCTCCTCAATCTGCGCCACCGCAAAATCGCACTCCTCCATCCGATTGTAAAAATGCGGCGAAAGTCGAATCCCCGCCTTCGGCCTGTAATCGATCATGATGTCCCGCGCCAGCAATTCCCGGCTCACTTCGTACGCATGCGGACAATCCACCGACACAGTCCCCGCCCGCTCCGCCGCATTCTCCGATGTATTCACCCGCCAGCCGCGCGCCTTCGCACCTTCAAACAATCGCGCCGTCATCGCCATCGACTTCGAGCGAATCGCCGCCACTCCCGCCTTGTTCAAAATCTCCAGCCCCGGCTGGCACGCATACAACGCCGGAATATGCGGCGTCCCATTCAAATACCGAAACGAATCTTCGCGCGAATCGATCGCTCCCGTCTCAAACGCAAACGGCCGCTGGTGCGCAATCCATCCTGTAAACGCCGGCTTCAACTTCGCCCGCAAATCTTCGCGCACGTACAAATACGCCACGCCCGGCCCGCCGCACAGCCACTTCAACACGCCGCCCACCGCAAAATCGACACCCAGCTCCCGCACATCGAACGGCAGCGTCCCCGTTGCCTGAAACACATCCAGAATCACGTGCGCGCCCACGCGATGCGCCTTCTCCACAATCGCTCGCGCATCCACGATGAACGAACTCCGAAACAGCACCAGCGAAATCGGCACCAGCAGCGTCGTCTCATCGATCGCCGCCAAAAATTTATCCAGATCGAACCGCACCGAATCCGCGCTCGGAACCAATTCCACCCGCGCGCCCAGCCTCCGCTGCTCGTGATAAAAATATTGGATCGACGGAAACTCCAGCTCCGTCATCACCACTTTGTTTCGCGCCCCGCGAAAATCGAAACACGACGAAATCACCTGCTGCGTCGTGGTCACATTCTGGTGCAGCGAGATCTCCCCAGGCCCCGCACCGATCAGCGGCGCAACCTTATCCCCCACGCCCACCGCCATCTCCCACCAGCCCTCTTCCCACGCCTTCACGCCCCGCGTCGACCACAAATCCGCATACGCCCGCACGCCGTCATAGACCCCGCGCGGCATCGCACCCAGCGAGTTGCTGATCATATATGTTGACCGCTCGAGGATCGGAAACTCCTCGCGCCACCTCAACAGATCGTCTATAGAACTCGGCATAAATTCAGGCAAACCAACCGGCCAAACCTCAGGGCAAAACCATCAGGAGAGGACCCCATAAAAATATCACAAATGGCCGTCAGTCTAGGCTCTCCAACCACTTGAAAATCCACGCCTTTTCGATGTTTTCCCACCACATTTGGATTTCCTGAGCGAACGGGCAGTGGCCATTCGTACTTACACTTCGGCCCGAAAACTGGTCCCGCGTACCGCTGCGCCAAAATCCCTTACTTCCTAGACTGTGTGTGTTGGCGGCAGATACGAACTCACCGCCCCATTGAGGAAGGGAAGGTCATGAAGGCTTTTTTAGTGCTCGCTGCGATCTACGTTGGAGCGTTTCTGATCGCAATTCAAGGTGCATCGCAAACCCAGGCGGAAGGTATCGCCAATAAGCCGGGCGTCCAACGTGTTGATCCGGCTAAAGATGCAGACATTCGCTCCCTGATGGAACTCGTCGGAGCGCGCCGCCAGGCACAGGATGTCGCGGCAAAGGGAGCCCAGCAGCTCCGCGAGAATTTGGTCGCAACCCTGCCGGCCAGCCAGCAAGGCCAGCAGTTTGTGAACGCTTTCGTTGCCGATTACCAGAAGAAGTTCAACGCTGACGAAGTCAGCAACCAGGTCGCCGGAATCTACGACAAACACTTCTCCGACGAGGAAATCAAGGGCTTGCTCCAGTTCTACAACTCCCCGCTCGGCCACAAGCTCGCCGCCGAAAGCCCGAAAATCCAGGCTGAAATCGAAGCCGCCAACCAGAAGGTCAGCACCCGCGTCGCAGCCGACGTGCTGCGCGACCTCCCCAGCGAATACGCCGGCATCGGCGCCACCGTCCAGTCCAACCCTGTGAAATCTCAGCCCACGGCCCAACCCGCCGCTCTCAAGAGCAAGGTGTCCAAAAGCCAGGCCGACAGCTTCGCCAGCGTAAACCAGCAATAGGGCTACGCTGCATAGCATGAGGACGCCGTAAGGCGCTCCCCAACAACAGGTTACCCACAACAGCCCTCTTCCAAAACTGTCATGTCCCCGACAGTTCTGTCCCCCAAACGGCGCCGCCCAACCGCGGCGCCTTTTGCTTTTACCTCACCCGTCGATTGCCTTCGCGCCGATCCGTTCGCCACCGGTAGCGCCGGCGTCCTGCCGGCGTTTTTCCACCCCACCACACCCAACGCCCACCGTCGTCACCGCACCAACCCGAGCCACCCACCGAAGTGTCGACCTTAAACTCGCCCAAGATGCCCTTGACACAACGTTATTATTCTGATACTATGCAAACCGTAGAAACCCACGCCCGAACTCACCCGATAATTTGAAGAGGTTTGTATAGTCCTCGGCCTAGCGCGCAAATTTTCGAACAACCACCCTACTTAACCCCAACAAAATCAGCCGCTTGCACACTCCCATTTTCTGTAGGCTGTAACACACTGAAAACGCACCACCTACACACAGTTACAAAAACGACGGGGGTACACCCCTCATCGTCCCAAAACGGGAATCGCCTCTGCGCCCTCTGCAATCTCTGTGGTGAATTCTCTTCGGCAGGCTACGGGAACCGCTTCTTGATCTTCACGTCGATACCAAACGTCCCGTTGTAATCCCGCAGCGCCACGATCGACACGTTGCGATTCACGTTGTACTCCACCTGAATCACCTGCTCCTGCGTCGATCCCACGTTCGAGATGTAGGTAATCGTAATGTTTCGAGTCACTTGCTGCTGCACCGTCACGCGTGCCGCCGCGTTCTGCCCCGTACTCGTCGAGCCGACGCCAACCAACGCCGGATCGACACGGAAGTTCGTGATCCCAAAAAGCTTCTCCAGCCGCCCGCCAACCTGGCTCGACACCGCTTCCGACAGCAGCGCCGTCGCTCCCGCCGTGCTCTGCGAATTCCCCGCGCTCCGCGACGTTCCCTCGGAGCTCGTCTGCCCCAGCGCCAGCAGCGTCACGATGTCTTGCGCAGGCAGCGGCGGGTCGGATCGGTACGCCAGCGTCAGCTTGCTGGCCGGCCCGTTGAAATTCAGCGTGATCTCATACTGCTGAATCGTCGTGCTCGCCTCCACGTTCACCACCGGATCGAGCCGGAACGGATTCGCAAAGTTGATGTCGCCGCGCGCCACGCGATACCGATTTCCGTGGAACAGCAAATCGCCAGACAGCACGTGAATGTGCCCAAGAATAATCGGATGCTCCCACGTGCCGCGCACGCGCAAATCCGCTTCGGCCTCAAGCTCAGCGCCCGGCCACTGCATGCGCGCATCCGGCGTGGACACCGCCTGAATATCGAATTGCAAGTTGCGCAAAAACGGCGAACTCGTCGATGGCCCGTTGATTCCTTCTTTCGTCGAAAAAAGCGAGCCGGCAACTTCGAGCCCGCCCGCCAGCGTCACGCGTTCCACAGTGACTCGGCCTGAGAGCAGCCCGCCCTCGGTAGTTCCGGTGAGCCGCAACGATCCAGCTGTGAGCCAGCTCATCCCTTCCGGATAGCGAATGCGCGTGCTGTCGCTGCGTGCCGTGATGTCGTAGCGCACCGGCCGCTCGGTGTAATTGATGGCGCCGGTTAGATGCAGCGTGCCGCCGCCGGCCTGCGCCGTCAGATTCTCGAAATGCAGCCGCGTTGCGTCGAAAATCAGATCGCCCGTGATCGCGCTGAGCCCGTCGGAAAATCGGCCAGGCGTCCCGATGCGTTTTCGATGTGGATGCGTCCCGTAATGCTCGGATTGCTCAGCGTTCCCGCGAACGCCGCATTCACTTGCGCCGATCCGCCGCTGGTAATGTCGGGAGAAAACGAAGAGAGAAAACGCAGATCAACCGCGCCGTTCAGTTGCAGATTCAACGCGCGTGCGCCGGCAAATTGCACGTTCCCCGCGATGGTCATGTTGGTGTTCGCGCCTTTGAATCCCGCGGAAACAATTTCGAGATTGTCTCGCGACGAACGGAAATGAATTGGCTCGGCATTTTCGAGCTGCACGCTCGCATAGTTGAATTGCAAATGCGAAAACTGCGCATCGACAATAAGCGTTTCCGGATGCCGCAGCGAGCCATTCACCGCGATCTCGCCTTCCGCACTACCATGGCCCTCGAACTTATCGACGTGCAGCGCACGCGCCAAAAATGGATCGAGATCGATATTCTTGATCGCAATTTTTCCGTCGAGATTGAATGGATCCGACAATCCCAGGTTGATCGCGCCTGATATTTCGCCGCCGCTGTTCATCGACGAACTCAGCGTGAGTCTCGCGCGTTTGCCATCCGAATTCAGGTCGCCCTCGAAACTGCCGATCACCGCTTGCCCCACGCGCAAATCGACAACGCGGAACGTTCCCTCCGCTTCAGGCGCGATCGCAGGACCTGTTGCCTTCATGCGGAACGAGACCAGGCCATCCACCGGAAACCGTTCCGTCTGCAAATTTGAAAAATTAGAAAGCGGAATCGACGCGCCAACGAGATCGACCGAAATGTTGGAGTCGCGCATCCGGTATTCCGCCGTGCCGGTGACGATGCCCGCACCGCGCGTTGCTTCTTTCCCGGCGGGAAACAATCGCAGCTCCGCGTCGGCGATGCGCACCTCGTCGCGCGTCGCCGTGAGCTGCCCGCGCAAACGATTGAATACGACGCCGTAGACTTCGCCGTCGGCCAGATCGAAAAGTCCGCTGATGTTCGGCTCGCGCCGCGTGCCCCGCCCGTGAAATTGTCCGGTCACATTTCCGTGCACCGGATAATGAAGGTCGATCAGTTCCTGGAGCGCATCGACCGGCGTCGCATCGAAGTTCGCATCGACCGACCACGCATTGTCCGGCAGAAAACTCCAGTCGGTCAGCTTGAGATTTCCATCAACGAAAGTATCAATCGCTCCGCGCCGCAGATGTCCGCGCGTCAACGTCAATTCGTCCTGCGAATACACGAGATCGCCGTCGAGCAGATCGACGGTCACGTTTTCATAGCGCGCGCGTTCGGCGCGAATGTGCCCGTTGAATCCTGTGCCGGTGGCGTCGGCTTCGATTTTCCCGTCCCAGCTTGCGGCGCCGTTGAGCACCTTGATCTCTTCGGGCGAGCCTGGTTTCGCGCTCTGAATCGCGTTAATAAAATCGCGATAACTTTCGAGCGCGCCGGTTTCCACTTTCAGATCGAGTTCGGTTTCGGTCGCTCCGTAGTGCCCGGTCAGATTTCCGCGAGAAGATGGTGTCTCGAACTCCCCGAACGGAATTTCAAGCAGTTGCGGGTCGTATTGATAGCGGATCGTCCACGACGCATCGACCGGGATATGGTTTTCGGCGATGTCTTCTTGCGAATTCCAATACACTTTCGCGGAAATATCGAAGTGCTCGAATCCGCCGTTCCACGTCTCCACCGTATCCGCCGACATAATCGAATCCCAGTGCAGTTCATCGACTGGAAAATGCAACTCTTCGATCGATGGCATCACTTGTGCCAACCGCATCCCGTCGATGCGCGTCTCCGCCTTGAAGAACAAGTGATCCCACAGAATATTCACGCGGCCCTTCACCGTGCCGCCAAACGCCTCCGCTAAAAAGTTGTTCACCACGAGGCCTTTGTTGTCGATCGTCACATCGCCGCGGCTGGAAAGGCCCGACGCATGAAAAATCGGCAAATACGTCAACGTGATGTCCGACCCCGCGTAACTTCCCTTGCTGTTGAATTTCCCATCGGCGTAAGTCGCTTCACCGCGCACATCGACCAAACCCGTCGGCGTCTCTTGCGAGCGCAACGATTCGCGCAGATCAAGCAAATTCACCCAGCCGCGATAACGGAAACTCCACTTCGGATTGTCGAAATTGGTCATCTCGACATGACCGTCGAAATGCGAGCGCTTCGCTTCGACGCTGGCCTGCTCGATCGTGAATCCTTCCGGCGTCAGCGTGAACGTCGATGAAACGCTCACGGGGATCGGCCAGAAGCTATTCGATGTGAACTGAAATGACTTCCAATCGAAGCTGCCCGTATAAATCGGCCGCGCGGTCGTGCCGCTCAGGTCGATGACGAACTGCAAATCGCCGCCCTCGACGGCCATCGGCGTTTTGACATCGTTGTACAAGACCCAGCCGTCGTCGATGCGAACGTGTTGCACGTGCATGCCAAATACGGTATCGCCGAATTTCCCGTGCTGCTCGCCGGGCGTCAGACTCAGAAGCGGAATGTTCGACGCGCCATTTTTCTCGACGCGCAAATGCACTCTCGGTTCTTTCAGCAATAAATCGTTCAGCGAAACTTTGCGCCCCCACAACGAATCGACGCGCAGGCCGACGCGCACTTCTTCCGCCGCAAATAACGGCTCCGTACTCGCCGGTTCGTTGCCTCGAATCACCAATCCTTTCAACGACACGCCCATCGCGAGCCAGCGAATTGAAACCGTGCGAATCTCGACGTCACGACCGGTGATGCTTTCGATTCGCTGAATCGCCAAGCGCCGAATCAGCGGATTGCCCGCGCCACTGCCGAAAAATCCTACGACCGCGAGGATGCACAGCACCGCGACCACCCATGGCGTGTGAATCACCCAGGCCCAAATGATGTGGCGCCGACGTTTGTTCATGGCGTCGCGCCCTTCACGGATTGCTCGGGCTGCTCGGGCATTTTTTCGACGACGATGCGCGAGCGGCTCTCGGCGAGCCAGCGGTCAGCCTGCTCGTCAATGCTGCGCTGGATCAGCGCATCGCGAATCACATCGCGCGCCGCATCGAGCGAAGGCGCCTCTTGTCCGCGAGCCTGCGCCCGCGGGAGCACGGCTTTTTCGTAAAACTCCTGGATGTCTTTCGGTTCGACGTGAGTGGAAGGGCGGAATCGCGAATCGAGATAGTTGCTCAGATACATTTGCGCCGCGACCATCTTGCGCACGTCGCTGTCGGTCAGTCCAAATTCTTTCTTTCTTGTTTCATACTCTTCCGGCGAAGTGAAAGATTTCTGCACGCGCTCGACGCCTTTGTCGATCGCATCGGGAGCCGGATGCGGGAATTGCGCGGTGTCGGCCTCGTTGCGCACGACCCACTGATCGATGAGGCGATCCAGCACCTGCGCGTCGGTTTCGGATTTTCCGTCAACGAGCTGCTGGTAACGCTGGAGCGCGCGCACGTCACTTAGCAAAATAATATCGACGTCAACGCGCGCGACGATGCGATCGATCGTCGTTTGTTTCGAGG
The DNA here is from genome assembly GCA_963785605.1 of uncultured Acidobacteriota bacterium. GTDB lineage: Bacteria > Acidobacteriota > Terriglobia > Acidiferrales > UBA7541 > Acidiferrum. The sequence goes on from CAWAWE010000009.1 coordinate 318,894, forward strand.
GCTGCTGCGGAGGTTGTTGCGGCGGTTGCTGCGCGCGAGCAACGCCACTTGCAAATGCCGACGCCGTCACGCACCCGCCAGCTGCGGCTAACCACAGCGCGAATCCGAGTCTGCGTGAGGCGCGGCGCATCAGAACGTTGACCCCAGGTTGAAGAAAATCTGGAATCCCGGCAACCGCGTGGCGTGGAATCCGAGATGCCCATCGAGGCAAGTCGGATCGTCGTTCGGACAGATCGGCGATACGAATGCCGGCCGGTTGATCGGAAATCCAAGATCGACACGGATCGGGCCGACGGGCGTGGAGTATCGCAAGCCGAACCCGACCGTATGCGCAAAATAATTTAGTTCATTGGTGCAATTGAACTCGCACTGCGTCGGATTTGCGGGATTGAAAACAGGCTTCGGCGGATTGGCACGAAAAGTGATGCGGCTCAATCGGCTGTAGACGTTGCCGCCGTCATAAAAAAGCGCGCCGCCCAATGCCGAGCCGACGAACGGCAGGCGCATCGGAAAGCGAAACTCCTGATGAAACTCCATCACAGCCTGGCCGCCGACGGGGAATCCGGCGAGGTCGCGGGGACCCGCCTGATTGAGCGCAAACCCGCGCAGCGAAGTTCCACCGCCGGCAAAGAATCGTTCCGGAAGCGGAATCAACTGTACCGACGTCGTCTGCGCCGGAAACGCCAGCGAAACCGTGTCTTTGTATGGCTGCAAGATGCCGAAGCGAAACGCGCGCGCGAAACTGAAACGCCGGCCGAGCGGATGATAGGTTGAATTCTGGTAGTACATCCGCAAGAAACTGGCGCTGGAACCGATCGCCGTGTCGGCAATTCCAAAATCGAAACTGTTGAAGCTGCCTTTCGTCGCGTCGGCTGGATTGTCTCGCGCATCGCGCGCCCACGTGACGCCGAATTGCGAAACGAGCGTGGGCTGCTCGAACAAAGGAATGTCTTCCGGCGGGACGGTGTTGTTGATGTTGGTGACGAGGACGCGGCGAAACGCGTAGTGATACTGAATCGTGGTGAATCGCGTCGCCTGATCCGTGAGCTGCACGGACGCTTCGTAGCGCTCTTCGGTGAACGTGTTGATGTCCTGCGTTTTTTCGGTGTAAGCGTTGGCCTGAAACGTGTAGTGCGGATCGGCGAATGTGTTCGGCGCCGTGTAGGTGAGCAGCGCCCGATCTTCAATCGTACTGCCGCGGAGCTTTAGCGAAATGGAATCGCCGCGGCCGCGCACATTGAGCTTGCTGATTTCCAGAATGCCGCGCGGAGCAGCCTGCAACTCGGTTTTGGTCGGATCGGTCGAGCTTGCCAGGCGCTGAACTTCGAAGCCGCCGCCGTATGCGATCGTCCAGCGCTTCGCTTCTTCGACAAGCACGACGACGTCTTTATTTGGGTCGGTGCCGTTGGGATTTTGCGGCTCAATCGTAACGCGATTGAAAATTCCGAGATTGTAGAGACGCCGCTGGGAATCAATAACTTCGCCTTCACGCAGCGGAGCGTCGGGCTTGACCAGAACTTCCCGGCGAATCGCGCCAACGCGCGTGTGTTTGTATCCGGTGACGAACACGCGCTTAACGCGCGTCTGCGGCCCTTCGTCGATGTGGTAGACGACTTTCATTTCGTCGCCGGGTTCGACGCCCTCGGGCGTTTTGTCGGTCGAAGATTTGCCCGCATCTTTTGCCGTGTCTTTCGCGGCATCTTTTGAGGTGTCGTTCGCGGCGTTTTTGTCCGCGCTAGCAGTCGGTACCGGGGCTATGGGCGTGGCGGTCGCGGTAAATCGTGCTTCCGGGAATCCCTCGTTGTAGTAGAGCGCGAGGATGTTGTCGCGGTCGGTCGCAACGTTGTAATCGGAATAGGGCTGACCGGGCGTCGAAGCGACGTAAGGAAGCAGGTCATCTTCCTTGAAGGCGTGATTGCCGTCGATGCTCAGCGACGCGACGCGCGATTGCTTTCCTTCCTGAATCACGTAGCGAACGAAAAGCTGCCCTTCCACGCCTTTGTAATTGTCGAGCGTCTGCGCATCCACTTTCGCTTCGAGAAACCCGTTGGACTGATAGAGCGAAAGCAGCGAATCGCGATCGCTTTCGACAAGGCGCCGGCTGAAGCGGCCGCGCGTGGCGAATCCTTTGCCGTAAATTTGAAGCCGGGCGCGCAGCAATTCCGTGTTGAAGTAATGATTTCCCGTCACTTCGATGCCCGCGAGTTTGTGGCGATCGCCGCGCTCGACTTTGTAGGTGATGATTTCTTCCGTGCCCTTCCAATTTCCCTTCGGCTGCGCGTCTCGCGTGACGGTGGTGTATTCGACACCGGCATCGAAGTAGCCATCGCGCTCGAGGCGTTCACGAATGTTGCGCTTGCCTTCTTCGAGGAGATCGACGTCAACCGAGCCTTCCTGATAAATGGGGACGAGCTTTTTGAGCGTGCCCTGAGAAAGTTTCAGTCCGGTGATGACGAGTTGCACGCGAGGGCCTTCGGTGATGTCGACCTCGAGTGGAATGGTGTTTGTGGCTTTGTCGTATGGCCCGCGGCGCACCGATGCACGCGCGTTGAGATGGCCCTTTTTCACCAGAAAATTGTGGATGCGTTGCGTGCCGCGCTGAATACGCTGCGAGGTAATCGGTTTGCCGACTTTCACGCTGAGCTGCTTGATGATTTCTTCGTTGGTGTATTCGGTGCCGTTGGTGAGCTGAATCGTTTGGACCTTTGCGCGCGGGCCCGACTTCACGTTGACGATGACGTCCATCTCATGCGTGTCGTGATGCGGGACGGTTTCGACCCGCACTTCGGCTTGATACAAACCTTCGTCGTGGAGCGCGTCGGTAAGGCGCGTGACGCCTTCGTCCACGGCTTCTTTTCTGTATGGATCGCCGAGAGAGAGAGACATCGCGGCGGCGGCGGATGCGTCGGAGGGCGGCGCGTCAACACCGCGGATGATCACTTGATTGAAAAAGAGTTGCTCGCGCACGATGAAGTCGATGCTGACGCCGTTGGCGGCGGAATTCTGGCGTACGGCGATGTACGAATATGTGCCGGTTTTATAGAGCGTGCGAATGCTGTCGGCGACCTGATCGCGTTCGAGCGGCTTTCCGGATTGAACGGAGATATTTGTCGGAGATTCGACAAGGACTTTGCCGCTCTCATCGATGATGCGGACGGCGACGACGGTGGGGCCGGCAGGTTCGGCGGGTTTTGGCGGGGCAGCGGCGAGCGGCGCGGCGGGTTCTGGCGTTTGCGCGGAAGGTTGAGACGGATTTTGCTGCTGAGAATTCTGCGAGTCTTTTCGTGTGCCGGTGCCAGCGCGAAATGTGTGCGGGTTGGGGGCGAAGTTCGAAGCGGAACCTGACTTCGGATTGGACGCGGAATTGGCCGCAGAAATCGGCGCAGATTGAGCACGAGCGCGCGCACCTCCTGCAAGGAGTGCGAGTGCGAGGACCCATCGCAACCCGTTGGTGCTGCTCGATTTCATGCTTCCTTTCGTCAGACGAAGGGTAGCACAGGGGCGTTGCCTGCCCGCCGAACTTTGGCGCTATGATGGCTAGAGAAAGCGGCGAGAATTTTACGAGATAAAAACGACGTGGACGACACCCTTCGACAGAGATATTCGCGCCAAATTTTGTTCGCCGGAATCGGCGAAGAGGGACAGAAACGGCTGCTCGCGGCGAGCGCGGTTGTGGCCGGGTGCGGCGCGATCGGTGCGGCGGCGGCGAATCTGCTCGTGCGCGCGGGGGTGGGGCGCGTGCGGGTGATCGACCGGGACTTTGTGGAGCCGTCGAACTTGCAGCGGCAGACGCTATTTGAGGAGTCGGATGCGCGCGATGCGTTGCCGAAGGCGGTGGCGGCGGAGCGGCGGCTCGCGGCGGTGAATTCGCAGGTGCACGTCGAGGGCATCGTCGCGGATATAAACCCCAACAACGTGGAGGAGTTGCTGGGCGGGTTCGATGTGATTTGCGACGGAACGGACAATTTTGAGACGCGATTTCTGGTGAACGATTTTGCGGTGAAGCAAAGCGTGCCGTGGATCTATGCCGCGGCAGTGGGCAGCTACGGGTTGACGATGACGGTGCGGCCGGGCGTGACGGCGTGTTTGGCGTGCCTGCTGGCGGGCGAGCGCGATGGCGCGGGGATGGATGAGACGTGCGACACGATCGGAGTGCTGGGGCCGATCGTGAATTTGGTGGCGTCGCTGGAAGTGGCGGAGGCGCTGAAATTGTTGAGCGGGCGCGTGGAGGCGCTGAATGGGCGGCTGGTTTCTTGCGATGTGTGGTCGGGTCGGTTTCAGTCGGTGCGCGTGGCGCGTGCGGCGGATTGTCCGGTGTGCGTGCGCGGTGAGTTTGCGCATTTGGATGGAGAGGCACAGCCGCATATCACGATGTGTGGGCGCGATTCGGTGCAGATCCATGAGCGGGGGCGGGCGCTGGATTTAGAGGCGCTGCGGAGGCGGCTGTCGCCGGCGGTGGACGATGTGCGGCAGAATGATTTTTTGTTGCGGTTTCGCGTGGCGCCGTATGAGATGACGGTGTTTGCGGATGGGAGGGCGATTTTGAAGGGGACGCAGGATCCGGCGGTGGCGCGGTCGATTTATGCGCGGTTTATCGGAGCGTAAGGCTTTCCTGAATTTTTAGGCGACAAATTTTGAGCGTGCAGTTCTTCGATCGCGAATGCGTGTCCGGGATGGGGCGGATGCGCGTGGACGAAAAGCGAAGACTTTAGCTCAGCGGGAGACAGGCAGGCGTCCGTAGGACGAGCGCATCGAGGCGCGGTCGATGTTTTCGCGCAAGTTCATCAATGTCAGGAAAGTGCTGAGAATACGGGCTTTAAGGTCATCGGTGAGGGGCAGGCCGCTGGTCGCGACGCGGGCAAGCGTTTCGCCATTTTCGGTGATGAAGCGCATGATTTCGCGCTGGCGTTCGTGAGGTGTGTTGCCGAGGGCGGTTTCACGGCGCATGGCGGCGCAGCCGGCTTCGAGCGACAAAGTGAAATGCAAAACGCAAACGCCATGCTCGGCGAGAGCTGGTGGCGTATCGTTCTTGCAACCTGCGGTTTGGCAGCGGGTTCCCATTTGGGACGCGAATCGCGCTCTAAATAGAAGACATCACTCCAACACGAAAATCCAGTGTCTGTGTGGACACTGATGCGAATCCTGCATTAGCTGGCCGGGACGGCCGCTTATACGGAAACGGCTGCATATTTTCTGCGTCTTCTGTGTATAAACATGCAGGGTCGTGTATAATCGATTTTGCGATGAATGGCGGCAAGACATTCCGGCACGGCCAGATTCTCAGGATCGTCGCGGATACGCGCGTGACGAATCAGGGAGAATTGCGCCGAAGGCTCGCCGCGCAGAAGCTGCGCGTGACCCAGGCGACACTTTCGCGCGATTTGCAGGAATTGCGGCTGGTCAAAACGCATGAAGGTTACAAACGCGAAGCGGCGCTGCCGGAAGAAACGAATGGGCGCGGAGCGTTGACGCGCGCGCTGGGGGAATATCTGTCGGACATTCGTCCGGCGGAGAATATGTTGGTGCTGAAAACGCCTCCGGGGGCGGCGCAGCCTCTGGCCGCGGCCGTCGATGGCGCAAAGTTTGGGGAGATTGCCGGGACGATCGCCGGCGACGATACGGTGCTGATTATTACGCCCGACAAGAAAACACGGGAAGCCTTGCAAAGACAGATCGAATCGCTGGTCCGGCCGTGACGAATTCGAGCAAAAATCCGTATCAAGTGGCGGTTGTCGGAGCCACAGGCTACTCGGGGATCGAGCTGGCGCAGATATTGTTGCGCCATCCCGAGGTGCAGGGCGCGACGTTTTATGTGCGCGAGACGGGCGGCGCGCAGTGCCTCGCGGAGATGTTTCCGCAGCTTCGCGGAGTTGGCGAGGCTCCTTTGCGTACGCTTTCTGCGGAAGCGATCATCGAAAGCGGAGCGGGAACGGCATTTTTGGCGACGCCGCACGAATTTTCGGCGGAGATTGCGCCGAAGCTGGTCGATGCGGGGATTCGCGTCGTGGATTTGAGTGGGGCGTTTCGATTTCGCTCGGCGCACACGTTTTCGCACTGGTACAAGCTGCCGACGCCGCATGAAGGAAGGCTGTCGGAGGCGGTTTACGGGCTGCCGGAACTTTATGCATCGGATATCGCGGGGGCCAAGCTGGTGGCGAATCCAGGGTGTTACGCCACGAGCGCGATTCTGGCGCTGCGACCGCTCAACGAAGCCGGCTGGATCGCCGAAGGCAGCTCCGTGATCTGCGACTGCAAGTCGGGCGCGACCGGCGCAGGCAAGGAATTGCGGCGCGACTTGCATTTCGTCGAGCTGGATGAAAATTTCAAGGCGTATAACCTCTTTTCGCATCGCCACACGCCGGAAATTCTCGATCACACCGGGATCGGCGAGAATAATTTGGTGTTCACGACGCATCTGCTGCCCCTGGCACGGGGAATTCTTTCGACCATTTACGTGACGCTCAAAGAGGCGCAACGTGCGAGTGATATTGAATCGATGTACCGGAAATTTTATGCGGGGCGGAAGATGGTGCGGATTTGGGCGGCGGGCAAGCTGCCAGAGCTGGCGCACGTGGCGCATACGAATTTTGCCGATCTCGGCTTCGCGCTCGATAAAACGGGCAAGAGCCTGATCGTTGTGTCGTGTCTGGACAATCTGGGCAAAGGCGCGGCGGGCCAGGCCGTGCAGAATTTCAATCACATGCTGGGCATCGAGGAGCACACCGCACTGCAATGAGAACTGTGATCAAACTCGCTGGAGCGCTGCTGGAAGATGATGCCGTGGTGCGGTCGATTGCATGCCAAGTCGCGGAGTTGGCAAAAGAAGGGCACGAGATTTTGGTGGTGCACGGCGGCGGCAAGATTTTTACCGCGACGCTGCAGCGGCTAGGTATCGAGAGTAAGTTTGTCGCGGGGCTGCGCGTGACGGACCGAGAAACGCGCGATGTCGCGGTGATGGTGTTCGCGGGATTGCTGAATAAGAAGGTGTCGGCGGCGATTTCGGCGGAAGGCGCGCCGGCGATCGGGATTTCGGCGGCGGATGCGAAGTGCTTTTTGGCGGAGCCGATGTCTCGCAATGCGGAGTTGGGCGAATTGGGATTTGTTGGTTATTTGACGGGCGTGAATGTTGGAGTGCTGGAATCGCTGTGGCGCGAAGGGCTGTTGCCGGTCGCGGCGTGCTTGGGACTCGGCGCGGACAACGAGCTTTACAACATCAATGCGGATCACATGGCGGCGGCTTGCGCGGAATATTTGGCGGCGGACCGCCTGATTTATTTGACCGATGTGGCAGGCGTTTTAGATGGCGACAAAGTCTTGTCGGCGATTGCGTGCGAAGAGATTGAGGCGCTGGTGCAGGCGCGAGTGGTCTCGGGCGGCATGGTGTTGAAGCTGGAAGCGGCGAAGCGCGCGATTGAAGGCGGTGTGCGGGAAGTGAAGATTGTCGGCGGGGCGGCGGAAGATTCGTTGCTGAAGAGCTGGCGCGCGGCGGATGCGGCGGGGGAAGAAATTCCTGGGACGCGCGTGGTGCGGGAGAGGGCTGCGTCGCCGCAGGCGGCGGTGACGGTGGCATGAAGCGCGCTAAGTCCAAATCGTCGAACGCCTCGAAGACGGTTGCTCGCAAGGTGGGCACGGGCAAGGCTGCGGTTCGTCGTGCGGCGAAGGTCGACGCACGCGTCGCGAAAGCCGATGAGTTTTTGTTGCCGACGTACAAGCGCGCGCCATTCATGCTGACGCACGGCCGCGGCTGCTATGTATTTGATGCGGACGGAAAAAAATATCTCGATTTTCTTGGCGGGATCGCGGTGAACGCGCTGGGTCACGCGCATCCGCGCATCGTGAAGACGATTCGCCGTGAAGCTGCGCGCGCGATTCACTTTTCCAACCTCTATCACCATCCGTTTCAAGGGCCGCTGGCGGAGAAGCTTTCGCAGTGGTCGGGCATGGATCACGTGTTTTTCTCGAACAGCGGATCGGAAGCGATCGAGGGTGCGCTGAAGCTGGCACGCTTGTATGGGCGCTCGCCTGACGAAGCGCCGAACGCTCCGGCCAAAAAACATCGCGTGCTGGCGATGACGAACTCGTTTCACGGGCGCACGTTTGGCGCGGTCAGCGCGACTTCGACGGAGAAATATCGGCTGCCGTTCGCGCCACTCGTTCCGGGGATTGAGTTTGTGAAGTTCAATGATGTGCGCGATCTCGAATCGAAGTTCGACGATACGGTTTGCGCGGTGATCCTGGAGCCGATTCAGGGCGAAGGCGGGATTCATCCGGTCAGCGAAGCGTTCTGGAATCGCGCGCGCGCTTTGACGAGCGAACACGGCGCGGTTTTGATCGCCGACGAGATTCAGTGCGGGCTTGGGCGCACCGGCCGATACTTCGGCTACCAGAAATTCACGTCGAAGCCGGACATCGTGGTGATCGCGAAGCCGCTCGCGGCGGGGTTGCCGCTCGGTGCGATTCTCGCGTCCGATGCAGTGGCGGCGAAAATCAGCCCGGGCCTGCACGGCTCGACGTTTGGCGGCGGACCGCTGGTTTGCGCGACGGCGCTTGAATTCCTCAACGTGGTCGAGAAGGAAAAACTACTGGAAAACGTGCGCGCTCGCGGCACCGAACTGCGTGAAGGGCTTGCTGCGCTTGGAAAAAAATTCGATTTCATCCGCGACGTGCGCGGCGAAGGCCTGATGATCGGCGTCGAACTGTCGATCGAAGGCGCGCCGTTCGTCGCCGAAGCCACGAATCGCGGGCTGCTGATGAATTGCACGCACGATTTCACTCTTCGCCTCCTGCCGCCGTACATCGTCACAAAGGTGCAGGTGCGCGATTTCCTCAAGCTGTTTGAATCCGTTCTCGCTTCTGTATCGACTTCAAAAGCGGAATCGAGTCCCGCCGCGAAGAAATCCGAAAGCTCACCGCGCCTGGCGCATTCCGCCGCGCGATGAACCAGAAGAGGTAAAACCAGAAAATGTCGACTGCAACTCTCACGGCACCTTCCGTATTGCTCGTCAACGATCTGCTCACCGGAGCGGAATGGGGCGCCGCGCAAACGCGCGAACTCCTGGCACTGGCCGCCGACGTGAAAGCGCACCCCGAGCGCTACGCCGCGACGCTGCGCGGCAAAACACTGGCGATGATTTTTGAGAAGCCATCGCTACGCACGCGCGTCACTTTCGAAGTTGGAATCCAGAGCATGGGCGGCTCGGTCGTGTTTCTCGACCAGACGCAGGCGCGGCTCGGCGAACGTGAATCGATCGCGGACGTGGCGCGCAACCTCGAGCGCTGGGTGCAGGGCATCGTCGCGCGCGTTTATGAACAGCGCGTGCTGGAAGAAATGGCCGCCAACGCAAACATTCCGGTGATCAACGCGCTCTCGGATCGCTTTCACCCGTGCCAGGCGCTGGCTGATTTTCTGACGCTCGAGGAAAAATTCGGCAATCTGCGCGGACTCAAATTGGCTTACGTCGGCGACGGCAACAACGTCTGCCACTCGCTGATTTTTCTGGCGGCGCGCCTTGGAGTGAATCTGCGCATCGCAACACCGGAGAGCTACAAGCCGGAAGCGGAAGTAATCGCCGAAACAAAGCGCGTGGCACGCGAGACGAAAGCGAAGATCGAGCTTTTCACCGACCCGCGCGAAGCCGTTGCGGGCGCGCAGGGCGTTTATACCGATTCGTGGACCAGCATGGGTTTTGAAGCCGAGCAGAAAGTGCGCGATGCGGTATTCGCGCCGTATCAGGTGAATCGCGAGCTGATGGCGCTTGCCGCGCCGGACGCTGTGTTCATGCACTGCTTGCCCGCGCACCGCGGGCACGAAGTCACCGCCGAAATTCTCGACGGGGCGCAGTCGGTTGTGCTCGATCAATCTGAGAATCGTATGTACGCGCAGAAGGCGATTTTACAGGCGCTGTATAGCTGATCGAGTTTACTAGCGACACGACAGCCTTAGTTGGGCGGCGGTGGGAAGTTCTGATCGATGGCGCGTCTACGTTCTGTAACAATTTTCATTCAACATATTCCGATTCGTTCGCGAGATAGAGGAGAAACGTGAAACAGCAGCAACCGAAACCGAAAAAAGTAGTGCTCGCCTATTCCGGCGGACTCGATACGTCGATCATCATTCCCTGGCTGAAGGAAAATTACGACGGCTGCGAAGTGATCGCGATGATCGGCGATGTCGGGCAGCAGGAAGATCTGCAAGGGGCGTATAAAAAAGCGTTGGCGACCGGCGCGACGAGCGCAAGCATCGAGGATTTGCGCGAAGAATTTGTCCGCGACTACATCTGGCCGACGCTGCGCGCCGGCGCGGTGTACGAGCACACGTACTTGCTCGGTACGTCGATGGCCCGCCCCGTGATCGCGAAACGGCAGGCGGAGATCGCGCTGAAGCTCGGCGCCGATGGGCTCGCGCACGGTTGCACGGGCAAAGGCAATGACCAGGTGCGCTTCGAGCTTGCCTACAAAGCGATCGCGCCGAACGTGCAGATCATCGCGCCCTGGCGAGAGTGGGACATCGATTCGCGCGAAGATGCGATTGCTTACGCCGATAAACACAACGTACCCATCGAGCAGAGCAAGAAAAATATTTACAGCCGCGACCGCAACATCTGGCACCTGAGCCACGAAGGCGCGGAACTGGAAGATCCTGCGAATGCGCCGAACGAGGCGATGTGGCAGTGGGTCGTCTCGCCAGAGAAAGCGCCGGACAAGGCGGAAGAAGTCGAGATCGGATTTGAAGCGGGCACGCCGGTTTCGGTGAACGGCGCGAAACTCGGGCCGGTCGATTTGCTGAATAAATTGAATGAGATTGCGGCGCGCAATGGAATCGGGCGCACCGACCTCGTCGAAAATCGATTGGTCGGCATGAAGTCGCGCGGCGCGTACGAAACTCCCGGCGGCACCTTGCTGATCAAGGCGCATCAGGAACTGGAGCGGCTGACCGTCGATCGCGAGACCGCGCACTTCATGCAGGCGTTGTCGCACCGTTACGCCGAGCTTGTTTACAACGGCGTGTGGTTCTCGACGCTGCGCGAATCGCTCGACGGATTCTTCAAGGTCGCACAGCAATTCGTCACCGGCACGGTCGGCTTGAAATTGTGGAAAGGCACGCTCAACGTGACTTCGCGCAAATCGCCGTTTTCTTTGTATCGCGCCGATCTGGCCAGCTTCACGATGGGCCGCTACAATCCGAAGGACGCGGAGGGCTTTATCAATCTCTTTGCGTTGCCCGTGACTGCGCGGCCAAAGGCGAAAGCCGAAGGCGGCGCAAACTAGTTTTATTGTACGGGCGCAGCATTGCTGCGCCCGGGCTTGGCACGCTTTCACAATTTGCGATCATTATTTTGAAATTGACGATGACCGATTCACCCAAAATTGAACGCAAAGACGACCGCCTCTGGGGCGGACGTTTCGAGCGCGAGCCTGACAAGGCGTTCGACGCGTTCCAGCGTTCGTTTTCGTTCGACCGGCGGCTACTGCCTTATGAGCTGGCCGTCGATCGCGCGTGGGCGCGCGCGTTGCAGAAGATCGGCATTTTGAGCGAAATCGAAGTTCGCGACACGATTAAGGCGCTGGACTCGATCGCGTCGGAACTCGACGGCGATCCGAAGTTTCTTGACGGCTCGACCGCGGAAGACGTGCATCATTTCGTCGAAAGCGCTTTGGTGCATGAACTCGGCGCGCTGGGATGGAAGCTGCACACGGGCCGCAGCCGCAACGAGCTTGTCGCGACGGATTTTCGATTGTTCGTGATGGACGCAGCTGCAAGCTTGCAGCGCCAGATCACCGAATTTCTCGCGACGATTCTTGAGCAGGCGAAAGCGAATTTCGGCTTGCCAATGGCCGGCATGACGCACATGCAGCACGCGCAGCCGATCTTGCTCTCGCATTTTCTGCTGGCACACGCCGAAGCACTTTCGCGCGACGTGACGCGGCTGCAACACGCCGCTGAAAGCGCTGACGCTTGCCCAATGGGTTCGGGCGCGCTGGCCGGAAACAGTTTCGGCGTCGATCGCGAAGGAATCGCGCGCGACCTTGGTTTTTCGCGTATCACCGCGAATAGCCTCGATGCTGTCAGCGACCGCGATTTCGCGCTCGATTATCTTTTCGCCTTGAGCGGCATCGCGACGCACCTTTCGCGGCTGGCGGAAGACTTCGTGATCTTCGCGTCGCAGGAATTCGCGTACGTAATTCTGCCTGACGAATACGCCACAGGCAGCAGCCTGATGCCGCAAAAGAAAAATCCCGACTCATGGGAATTGATACGCGGCAAAACCGGACGCATTCATGGCGCCCTACTGGGCCTGCTTACGACGATGAAGGGCTTGCCGACGAGTTACCAGCGCGACTTGCAGGAAGACAAGGAAGCGCTCTTCGCAGCGCACGATCAGATCGCGGCGATGCTAGCCATCGCAACGGGCGCCTTGGCCACGACGAAATTCAATGCAGACAGATTGCGCGCCGCCGCGTCGAATCCTGTACTGTTTGCAACAGAAGGCGCCGATTATCTCGTGCATCGGGGACTGCCTTTCCGCCAGGCGCACGACATCATCGGTAAAGTGTTGCGCGAGGCCGAGCGGCAGAATAAGCCGTGGACCCAACTTTCGCTCGAAGACGTGCAAAAGATTTCGCCGCTCTTCGAGAAGGATTTTCTTTCGGGGCTGACCGTCGAGAAAGCAATTGCGACCAAATCGGTGCCGGGAGGAACGGCGGCGGACTCGGTGAAAGCCGCAATCGCCGCATTGCAAGAAAGAATTACAAGTTTGCAGTCGAAATTGCAGGTAAAATCTGTGGCTGAAGCTTCGGAAACGAAGTCGAAAGCCAAAACTCAAACAGGAGAATGAAATGAGTACCAATGTCGTCGATTTGAAACAGCAGACGTTCGCGGGCCTCGCGGAGGATCGGGGGTTACTTCCGGCGGTCTGAAGCTAACACCTCAAAAAACGGCAAGAGCAACAACGGCTCGAGCGCCAAAAAGAATCGAGGCGGCTTCGGGACCGGGCAACATCGAAACAGTTTCAGAAATTCGCAAAATCATCGCTTCAAAGAATGAACGCAAACCTTCCAAGAAAAAGAGCGAGCAAAAAGCAGCGGATATGAAGCACGCTCTGTCTGAAGCAGCACTTCCACGAGGATTCCGATTCGCGGCAACGGCGTGTGGCCTGAAAAAAACGGGCGCGCTCGATCTCGCTATGTTTACGAGCGAGGTTCCGGCGTCGGCTGCGGCGGTGTTCACGCAGAATCTGGTGGTCGCGCCGCCGGTGCTTGTGTCGAAGGCAAATCTGCGCGCGTCGAAGGGACGCATGCGCGGCGTGGTGATCAACGCCGGCAACGCAAATTGCGCGACGGGAGAGGAAGGCCTCGCCGCGGCGGAACGCACTGTTGCCGAAGCGGCGAAGCACGTCGTCTGCAAGCCGAGCGAGTTGTTCGTTTGCTCGACCGGCGTAATCGGCGTACCGCTTGCAGTCGATAAAATTCTGCGCCGCTTGCCGCAACTTGCGCGGCAGCAGCGGCCGTCGGCACGATCGTTCGCGGAGGTTTCGCTGGCGATTTGCACGACGGATACGCAGCCGAAGACGGCGGCAGCTTCGTTCAAGATGGCCGGGCGGCGCGTGCATCTCGTTGGGTGCGCGAAGGGCGCGGGGATGATTCATCCGAATATGGCGACGACGCTGTCGTTTGTCGCGACGGATGCGAACATCGCGCCGGGACTGCTGCAAAAAATACTGCGCGATGTGACGACGAGGACGTTTAACTCGATCACAATCGATGGCGACACTTCGACGAACGATACGCTGCTCGTTTTGGCGAACGGGCAAGCGGGTGCTCCGCCGATTGTGGCAGGTACGAAGGCGCATCGCGATTTTGCGGCGGCGCTTGAGGATGTTTGCCACTCGCTGGCACTGCAGATCGTTGCCGATGGCGAAGGTGCGCAACGCGTAATCGAAATCGAAGTGCGCGGCGCGAAGAGCGAAGCGGCGGCGCGGCAGATTGCGCAGACGATCGCGACTTCACCGCTGGTGAAGACGGCGTTTGCGGGCGGCGATCCCAACTGGGGTCGCGTGTTTGCGGCGGCGGGGCGGTCGGGCGTGAAGTTCGATCCACATCGCGTGGATATCACGATGGCGGGAATTCACGTGTTGAGCCGCGGCAAGCCGCTCGATTTCAACGAGCGGGCGGCGAGCAACCGGCTGCTGACTCCGCACGTGCACATCGTCGTCGATCTGAATGCAGGCCGCGCCGTGGCGCGTTATTGGACGTGCGACTTCACGGCGGAGTACGTCCGCATCAACGCGTCATATCGCACTTAGCGATCACGTAAGACAGCTCATAGAGGAAGAAGGGTGGCTCGAACATTGAGCCACCCTTTTTTTTCGAGTTATTGGCACTGCCCAGAATTTTCCCAATTCCAATTCGCGAATTGTTCGCGGAGGGCGGTTTTTTTGAATTTGCCGACGCTGGTGCGAGGGATTTCGGCCATGAACACGAAGGCGTCGGGAAGTTGCCACTTCGCGAACGTTTTCGCGAGGTGGGCGCGGAGTTCTTCGGGCGTCGCCGCGGCACCGTCCTTCAACACGACCGCGGCCAGCGGGCGTTCTTGCCACTTGGGATGAGGCACGCCGATGACGGCGGCTTCTTTCACCGCGGGATGTCCCATCAGCGTGTTTTCGAGATCGACCGAGCTGATCCACTCGCCGCCGGATTTCACCAAATCTTTCGCGCGATCGACAATCTTGATGTAGCCCTCTTCGTCCATGTTGGCGACGTCGCCGGTGCGAAACCAGCCGTCGGCAGTCCAGCGATGCGACTGGTCGGGCGCGTTGTAGTAGCTGCCGGCAATCCACGGGCCGCGAATTTCGAGTTCGCCGCTCGTCTTGCCATCGCGCGGAGCTTCGACTTCATTCGCGCAATCCTCGTCCTCAGGATTTTCGGGGCGCATGACGCGCAGCTCGACCAGCGGCACTGCGAGCCCCTGCTTGCCGCGAAATTCATACAGCGCGTCTTCGCCGTACTCCTGCATATGCGATTTCACGAGAGCCGCGGTCGCGAGCGGCGAAGTTTCGGTCATGCCCCAGGCGTGCATGATGCGAATGCCGCGCTTGTCGAGCCCGCGAATCAGATCGAGGGGAGGAGCGCTGCCACCGCAGAGCGCGCGCAACGGCGCAAATTTCCAGCGCTCCGGATATTTTTCGAGCGCGCACAAAACGTTGAGCCAAATCGTCGGCACTCCCGCGGCGAACGTGACTCCGTGTTCCACGATCGCGTCGAGAATCGTTTCCGGATCAAGATTCGGTCCAAGAAAAACAAACTTCGCTCCGGTAATCGCAGCGGCGTGCGGGAAACCCCATCCGTTGGCATGAAAAAGAGGCACGACCGGCAGAATCACGTCGTTGTGGCTGAGCGCAAAGCAGTCGGCCATCGTAAGCGTCAAGCCGTGCAACACCAGCGAGCGATGCGAGTAGACGACCGCCTTCGACGCGCCCGTCGTACCCGAAGTGAAAAACATCGACGCGCCGTCGTTTTCGTCGAGCGTTGGATAAACAAAATTATCGTCTTCGCTCGCG
This sequence comes from uncultured Acidobacteriota bacterium, assembly GCA_963785605.1. Taxonomy (GTDB): domain Bacteria; phylum Acidobacteriota; class Terriglobia; order Acidiferrales; family UBA7541; genus Acidiferrum. Next base: position 334,451 of record CAWAWE010000009.1, read on the forward strand.
ATTAATTCGTCGAAGTCGAGAAAGCCCGGAGAAACGTCGCCACCCGCGTAACGATTGACGATCACTTTCTCAAACGAAGCACCCGCGGCGCGCAGAGATTCGTAAACCGGGAGCAAGGCGTCATCGACAATCAGAAATCGTGAACCCGCATGTTTCACAATCGCAGCGAGTTCCTGCGGATGAAGGCGCAGATTGAGCGGATTGATGATGCCGCCGGCGCAAGGAATGCCGAAGAAGCAGTGCATGTGCGTGGCATGTGTCCACATCATCGTGCTGACGCGGTCGCCTGACCGAAGGCCGAGCCGGGTCAAAGCGGAAGCCAGCCGGCGCGCGCGCCGATGGAAATCGGCGTAAGTCGTGCGCGTCAAGGTGCCGCGTGGACAGCGAGACACCATTTCGGAGCGCGCAAACAGAAATCCGCCGCGATCCAGCAGGTGCGGCAGAGTCAGCGGGAAATCCATCATTGTGCCGCGCATGCGAAAGCCTCACCGACGAAACCAAACTAAAGGCCAAAAGAAGAACGAGGACGTCGAACTCCAAACTCAAACGAGCAGCCGAGTTCGCGCCGGATAGTACCACGCCTGTTTAAGTGACACTCTTGCCTGACTGCGCCCCACCTGTCCCAACGGGCAAAGGTTGCTCGCCTATGCAAAAACGTTTCCGTTGCAAAACCAGTTAATTTTCGAGACGATTCCCCTGACCGCTGAAGCGCCTGTCTCGCGCCCGTGGTGGCTGGGCTACCCGGACTGCCCGTGTACGACGCTCGTCACTTCGGCGCGCTCCGCGACTCGCTACTGGGTTCCGGGCAGAAGGAGCAGGCAGGTGAAGAAGCTCTATATCGGGAATCTTCCGTTTTCCGCGACGGAAGATCAGCTTCAAGAGTATTTCTCTCAGATCGGTGTAACTCCCTCGGGTGTCAATCTGATTCGGGATCGTTTCACGGGCCAGTCGCGTGGATTCGCATTCGTTGAATTGAGCAATGATGACGATGCCGACCGCGCGGTGAACTCGCTGAACGGCCAGAATTTCGGCGGACGCAACCTAGTGGTGAACGAAGCGAGGCCTCAAGCCGAACGTGGTGGCGGAGGCGGCGGTGGACGCGGCGGCGGTGGCGGCGGTTATGGCGGCGGACGCGGCGGCCATGGGGGCGGTGGCGGCGGACGTAGCGGTCACGGCGGCGGCGGTGGTGGTGGACGCGGCGGAGATCGTGGCGGCGGTGGCGGTGGCGACCGCGGCGATCGCGGAAACCGCTGGTAAGCGCCCGGTAATCGTTAGAGCAGTCTCTCCTTAACCCTCTCGATCGGAGCGACCCTCATCCCAGCGGGTCGCTGAAGTACCCTCCCAAAAGTAAAGCGCGGCAGCTGTGCGTCCGAAATCGACGGAAATCCACAGGCAAAGTTTTCGCGAATTTTTCGCTGGTAAAATTCTGGTTATTACGCGTAGTCTATCGCCGCTTCGTGACGACTTCGCGGGAACAAACAGGTCGAACGATATCAGCGCGGCGGCTGACGGAATTTGCGTCGGCGGTATCGCAGCGGCCACCCTCCCCGGTTCCCGGCGACGACTTGTCATCTTCGGCGTCCAAGTATTGGAACGCGTGTCTGCGTCCCAATGCAGCTGTGTGGCGACGTGTAAGCGACGTGGTTGCAGCCGGTTGGTGGCGAAGCGGGTGTGCTGAATTCGCGTTGTTGAAATGGCGCGAAACAAATAACCCCGTAACGTGTTTGGTACAACAGAGTTGGAAATGCTTCGTGTATACAGGTCTGGCGAGTATGTTTAGCGGGCGCGCGGCACCTTTCAACGGCAACACGCGGCAAGCGGCATACAGCGTTTTGCCGGCAGGCATCAGGTAACACGATGCCACCAACGAAGGCGAAACGGCATCCAAAGCAGCAACGTTAACGTAGCTTTGGATGCAGCGAGTTTTGAGAAGGTAAAGTTTTGGCGGAATCGACTTCGTTGAAGTTAAACAGGTCTTGCAGCGAGAAGCGCATGACGACTTGGCACAAACGCGATTGGCAACAGTTCTACGAATTGGCGCGACGGCCATGGCAGCGGCATCGTCCGCCCCGCCCGGTCTATCCGACGGGGTTGAACCGCGTGCTGCCTGCACAGGGTTTCAGCCTGTCTGAGCTCGATGACGCCGGAGTCGATCTCGATCAGGCCGAGCGGCTTGGTCTGCCGGTCGATGCGGGACGCATCGGCGCCTACGGCCCCAACGTAACCGTGCTGCGCGATTTCGTGCGATCCTCGCGCCAGCCTCTCTAAGTTTTCCCTTACATCTGAAACCGAATTTCTCCAAATACGCCGAAGTCTGTCTTTCCCCTCTCCTGCGACGAGCGTGTGAGCATGCCCCGTTCTCGCCACGCGCCAATCGATAGCTAGCTGTACTGAAACCACCCAAATTCGACTATTATCACTGCGGCGCAACTTCTGGGTTTGTTCTTCATCTTTGCTCTGTAACATCGTTCTTCAAATTCGCCGGAGGATTTCATGTTGGCGTCTCGAGCTTACAAAATTGTGATGGTTGTCCTGGTTTTGATGATCGTGACCGGAATCGTGGTGACTTCGACCGGAAACCGATCGAAAGCGGCGGCGGCAAACAACGCTGCACCAGCGTCCGCGGTCGCTGCACCGGATGGCTGCCCTGCAAACGACACCGGGCTGAAGCTGCCGACCGGTTTCTGCGCCACGATTTTCGCCGAAGGCATCGGCCACACGCGGCACATCGTCGTCTCGCCTGACGGCGTCGTCTACGCCAACACCTGGTCGGGCGAATATTTCGGCAACGACAAGACGCACGAAGGCGGATTTCTCGTCGCTCTTCAGGACAAGAGCGGCGCCGGCAAAGCCGACACGATCGAACGCTTTGGCGGAACTGAGCAAACAGGCGATCACGGCGGCACCGGCATCTGCATTTACAACGGCGCGATCTACGCCGAGACAAACGACAGCATCGTGAAATACGCGATGACGGCCGGCTCGATCACGCCGAAGGGCGCGGCGGTCACCGTCGTCTCCGGCCTCCCGCTCGGCGGCGATCACCCGATGCATCCCTTCATCATCACCAGCGACGGCTCGCTGCTCATCGACGTCGCCACCGCAACCAATTCCTGCCAGGCCAAGAATCGCACGCTAAAATCACCGGGCGATAATCCCTGCAAAGAGCTCGAAACGCGCGGCGGCATCTGGCGCTACGACGCGAACAAGACCGACCAAAAGTTTTCGCCGTCCGATCGCTACGCCACCGGCATCCGCAACGGCGAAGGCTTCGCCATCGATGCGAACGGACAAGTCTTCGTAACGCAGCATGGCCGCGATCAGCTCCACACGAACTGGCCGGAAATCTTCAAGGCGCCGGGGCTGGAGGCGACTCTGCCCGCCGAAGAAGTCCTCGCATTGAACAAGGGCGGCGACTACGGCTGGCCTTACTGCTTCTACGACAACTTCCAGCAGAAGCTGATCCTCGCGCCGGAATACGGCGGCGACGGCAAAAAAGTCGGTCAGTGCGCCGATAAGACCGGACCAGCCGCGGCATTCCCCGCGCACTGGGGACCGAACGGCATGACGCGTTACGACAAAGACAAATTTCCCGCGCGTTATCGCGACGGGCTGTTGATCGCGTTCCACGGCTCGTGGAATCGCGCGCCGTTTCCGCAGGGCGGATACAACATCGTGTTTCAACCGATGTCGGGCGCGAAGGCTTCGGGAAAATGCGAAATTTTTGCCGACGGTTTCGCTGGTGCGATCAAATCACCGGAGAAAGCGGATCACCGCCCCGATGGAATCGCGACCGCACCTGACGGCGCGCTCTTTATTTCGGACGACATCAAGGGCCGCATCTATCGCGTGACGTGGAACGGCGGCTCAGCCGACGGCACCGCCGGAGTGACGGCATGCCCGAGCCTGACCGCCGGCGCCGGAGCGCTCGAAAAAGCCAGCGCCAAACCGCCCGAAGGAACGAATCCCGACGCGGGTAAGGCTGCTGTGCCGAAGGGCGCCACCTCCGCGATGGTCGCGGCCGGCGACAAGCTCTACCATGCCAACGCATGCATCGGCTGCCACGGCGACAGCGGCCAGGGCACGACGATCGGTCCTCCGCTCGTAACAAAGGAATGGCTCTGGAGCGACGGAAGCTGGGCAGGCATCGCGAAAACAATCACCGAAGGCGTGGCGCAGCCGAAGAAATATCGCAGCCCGATGCCGGCGATGGGCGGCGCGCAGCTGACGCCGCAACAAGTGAAGGAAGTCGCGGCGTATGTCTGGAGCAACAACCACCGCTGACGAACACTCGCAAAACGTGTTAAATCACTCCCGCGGAATCTTTCAAACGTTCCGCGGGAGTTCTTTTTCCAGGGAGCTGAAATGAGCAAGCTGCGGACTCGAATCGCGCGACGTTGGCTCAACTTTTTCGGATGGGCGTTCGCGCTCTCGCTGTTGGCCGCGAACGTCTGTCAGGCGCAGACGCCCGCATATTCAATCCAAGCAATCCGCATCGCCGATTCGCCCGGCGATTCCGTCGGCGAAATGGCCATCGGCGCGCCGAAAGACGAAAAGATCGACACGATGTACGCCGTCTGGCTCATCCGCGGCGGCGGCCACAACATTCTCTTCGACAGCGGCTTCCACCGCGAGCGCTGGTTCAAACTCTGGACCATCAAGGATTTTTTGCGCCCGGACGAAGCCGTAAAACTCGCCGGAGTAAAACCCGAAGAAATCACCGACATCATCGTGAGCCACGCCCACTGGGATCACATGGGCGGCATCGACCTGTTCCCGAAAGCAACGGTCTGGATTCAAAAGGAAGAATTTCGCTACTACACCGGCGACGCCTGGCAAAAAGGCGGCCAGCACGGCGGCATCGACCCCGACGACATTCAAGAGCTAGTGAAGCTCAACACCGAAGGCCGCGTTCGCTTAGTGAACGGCGACGACGTCGAGATTCTTCCCGGCATCCGCGCCTACACCGGCGGCCGCCACACCTACGCCTCGCAATACATCCTCGTCGAAGGAAGCCCGCGCTTCGTGCTCGCCTCCGACAACGCCTGCCTCTATCGCAGCTTGATCGAAGGCAAACCGTCGGCAACGTTCAGCGAGGCCGATTATCCCGCCAGCATCGCCGCTCAAAAACGAATGATCGAACTCGCCGGCTCCGTCGATCGCGTCGTCCCCGGCCACGACGCCCTGCAATTCAAAAACTTCAAAACCCAAGGCCGCATCACGCAAATCCGCTAAAAGCAGCGCGCGGAAAAACGTCACTGCTTCTGCCCTTCTACCGCTGAAGTCTTAATCACCGTGATGGGATAAGACTTGTCGTCGCCCTCCTGCACGATCACCTTTTCGCCTTGCTTCTTTTCCTCAAACGGCCGCATGAAATCGGGGTCTTCCCACGCGCCTTCTTCGACCTCATCCCAACTGTAAAGTGAGTAATCGCCCGGAGCGATCTGGCTGATCTTGTAAGCTCCGTGCTGATCGGTTCGTTCTTTCCTATACAGATCGTGGCGATCTCTGTGTTTCGCATCGGGCACGAGGACAACCCACACGCCGACGGCCGGCAATCCATTCTCGTCCGTGGCCGTCCCTTCGACTTGGGCTCCATGAGCGCTCAACGTGATTTCGAGCGTGGCGTTCGAGCCTGCGCGCGGCGCGAAGCCTTGTTCGAGAACATCGACTCCGCCGTAGTCGGCGGCTTTCATATAACCGGCGTCGCCCAATCCATGAAACTCCAGACGCATGGGAGCGTCGGCGAGTTGGTTCCATGAGAACGAGCCGTCGCGATCGATGCGTGCATACCCTTCATTGATTTCGCTTTGGCTCTCGGCGCGCCCGGTCACGTAGACATCATCTTCGGCATGGCCAGCCGTGCCATCCCAGCGAACATGACCCGAAACGCTGTAGCCCTTTGAAATCACCAGTTGAAGCCCCTCCACATCCGCATCGCCGACTTCTATGCTTTGCGTGACCGAATGCTGCTGGTCGCCGTCGAAAATCGACGCTTGCACGATGTACGAGCCGGGCGCCACGCCAGGCAGCTCGAACGTCCCATCTTTCTTGACCTCATTGTTCGCGCTAAATGTCATGGAATCATTTTGTATCGCCCCTCCCCGCGGCATCACAAAAACCATCGGATGATCAACGTGCTTTGGATTCGGGATGGTATTGACCACGCGACCCTTCACGCGAAAGACGGCCGTGGGGCGCAACGCGAAATCCATCGAAGGAATTTCATCGCCAGATTTGACGGTGATCGATTGCGCTTTCGTCGATTCGTAAGTGCCGGGATAGAAGGTCAGCACGTAATTCTCTTTCAGGCTGTCTGCCCCGCCTTCGTCAAAGTCGGCTTCAAGACCGCCGTGCGAGGCGCCCGGATGGTACGTGGCCGAGAGGAAGTAGCGTCCGGGAGTCAGGCCGAACAGGCGATACTCACCACGGTCATTCGTGGCGTTCGTCGCTGCCGACGTGAACGTGCGCTTGCCATTGACGTAAGAAGACCGGAGCGCCGTCACGTGAGCCCACGCGATCGGTTCGCCGTCTTCGTCCTCGATGCGACCTGCGATCGTCGCGGAAGGAATCAGGCGAAACAACAAGTCCTTCATTTCTTTGCCGCCGACCAGCGTGAGAGTTGCTCCTGGTCCCGAAACGGTGCGCTGGCCGTATTCTTGAGTGACGTAATTATTCTTTGCGACGCGTAGCCGGTATTGCCCTGGAACGATCCCTTTAAATTGGAAATGACCGTCCGCTTCGGAGCGAATCGTGACTTCCGCGCGCGAGTGGTCGCTGACGCTCGACAGTGTCACCAATGCGTTTTTCAGTGGAATGCTGCCCGCCATCGCGACGACCATTCCGGAAATGGTGCAGTCTTGCTGCTTCTCGGGGGCGTTGGCGTTGCCATTGCCGGTTGTCGATGCGGCTGGCGCGGACTGTGTTTGAGAATTGGACTGAGCCGATGCCGAGATCGCACCTAAGAGAAGCAGGATTAAGGCAGTCGAACGCATGGAGCACCTGGTGAGCGGAGTATACGACACGAGACGTGACGAGGTGTGCTACGGGTTGCCTCGCGGCTGGCAGCTTTGCGGGTTGGAGTTGCCGCTTGAGGCAGCCCATCGTCCGCCAGTTTGTGGCCCCGCCGGAATGCGCTAAAATAGGGGATTCGCGGCCCTCGGTGGGCCGCCTCGTAAAAGCCACCATGGGCTCACCCTTCAACATCATCTCCAACCCGCCCGGCGCCAACATCCCGATGCCCTCGCCGAACGCGCATCCGCGTCCGGAATGGCTGCGCGTGAAATTTTTCGGCGGCGAACGCTACCAGGATCTCAAGCGCATCATGCGCACGCTCGACCTGCACACCGTGTGCGAGAGCGCGCGCTGCCCCAACATGGGCGAGTGCTGGGAGCACGGCACAGCGACGTTCATGATTCTGGGCGACATCTGTACGCGCGCTTGCGGATTCTGCGCCGTGCCATCAGGGAAGCCTGTCGGTCCGCCGGATGAAGACGAGCCGCTGCGCGTGGCCGAAGCCGTCGCCCGCATGGGTTTGCGCTACGCGGTGGTCACTTCCGTGAATCGCGACGATCAGAAAGACGGCGGCGCTCACATTTTCGCGCGCACCATCGAAGAGATTCGCAATCGCGTCCCCGGATGCAAAGTTGAAGTTCTGATTCCCGATTTTCGCGGCGATTGGGATGCCCTCAACGTCGTGCTGGCGACCAAGCCCGACGTGCTGAATCACAACACCGAAACCGTGCCGCGGCTCTATCGCCAGGTTCGCAAAGGCGCGCTTTACGAGCGCTCACTGGAATTGCTGCGACGATCGAAGGAAATGCATCCCGACGTGCCGACGAAAACAGGCCTGATGCTCGGCCTCGGCGAAGAAAAAGACGAAGTGCTCGCCACGTTGCAAGATCTCGCCGCGCAAGGCACGGACATTTTGACGCTCGGTCAATATTTGCAACCGACGCGCGAACATCTTCCGATCGTCCGCTACCTCCATCCCGATGAGTTCGCGGAATTTAAAGTTGCCGGCGAAGCGATGGGCTTTAAACACGTCGAAGCCGGCCCGCTCGTGCGCTCGTCCTACCACGCCTTCGAGCAAACCGAATCCGCCATCAAGTAGCCTTCGACTTTAACGGATGGGTTGGTACCGCCGGCGTCCCGCCGGCGTTTTTGTTTTTGCTTGTTCGCTACGTCGCGCTGAAAATCAACAAACTGATCTGCGCCCAGAAGAACACCGCGAGAAAAATCGATAATCCCGTATCAATCAGCGAAAGAACCGCAACCAAATCGCGCGGCTTCTGATCCGTCTTGCGCAGGACAAAGACCGCAACCAACTCGAGTAGTCCCGCCGCAATCAGCAGCCAGATGCGAATCTGCACCGGATCAAGATGCACTCGCCAGGAATTTTTCTCCACAAAATCCGAGCCGACCGCGAGATTCATCAGCCCCCAAACCGCCAACGGACTGAACGTAATGAAGAGCCCGGCGCCCAGACGCAACAAACGCTGCCAAGGCGCGGCAGTACCCACGCCGGCTTTCGCCAGCGACGGCGCGGTTGTATCAGGCCTTCCGTTCATAGACCTTGCATTCCGATGAAATCCGGCCCACCTGGTCGCCGGCTTCATCGCACTTACCGAAACGTCCCGTCATGCGCCGGAAGGGCGAACTTCTATCGCTCCACCGTCTCGTAAAGGAGTTAACTTCGGTAATACCGATACTGAGTTCTAGCGGAAATCGAGTCAACGGCGGCGAAAAACGAAGGAGCGGAAGGATAACGCGCCGTCGGCGGAAACATCGCGCCGCTGGCTGCGTTAAACACCCGCATCGCACAATTTCGCGCAACCGCGCACAGAAACAAAAACGCCCCGGAGCGATTTGCTCAGGGGCGTTCGGAAGCTACAACTGCGAAGTGTGGATTAGGCGCGCGCAGCTGTGGCGGCGTTGGCCTTCTCGGTGGCGGCGGCAGCCTTCTTGGCGGCTTTCGCGGCGGTCGAGGCCTTGCGGCGGCGCTTGGTCTTCGGCGGGGTGGCCGGAGCTTCGCCGATCAATTCCGCGGTCATGATGCTTGTGACGAATAGCTTTGCGCCGTGGTCGTCGAAGTCCACGGAGGTGCGTTCACCATCAGAGGCGGTGACCACGCCCAATCCATATACTTCATGCTTGATTGTCTGACCTTCTGCCATTGCTTGCACGATGTCCTCCTGGACTCTGAGTGGAAAACGATGCGGAAATTTTTGGATCGGAGCCCCAGCCGGAGCCGAGGCTCCCGATTGGCTAGAGGCTGGTAACGTTCTCTGCCTGAAGGCCCTTGGGGCCTTTCTTCACTTCAAATTCCACTGCCTGGCCTTCGTTGAGAGACTTATAACCGTCCATCATGATGGCCGAGAAGTGGACGAAAACATCCTCTCCTGTTTGCCGCTGGATGAAACCGTAGCCCTTTGAAGCATTGAACCACTTCACTGTGCCTTGTTCCTTCACCGCTACTACACCTCGAGTTGGAATTGCTTTGCGTCTCTTGGTCGCGCTTCCTGGAACCAGTAAAAGCTACAGCCCCCAGACTTCCCAAGATCGTGACGTCTCTCGTCCCTGTCCGAAAACGCCGCAAAGCATCCGTCTCGCAGCCTTCATGAACGGGCCAAAAGGCAGTACAAGAGCAACAAACGCTTGAAGAATAGTACCATAAAAGGAGTGATTTGTCGAGCGGATGTGGACACCCCGCCGCCCGAATTTAGCGCCGTATTACGTTGATTTTATTGGCTTTATTAGAATGCTATGAAAAAACGGAGGCCCGATTGCACTATTCCAGGGCATCCGGCTGGATGCTCGCTTCGCCCTCGCCGGTGGACTTTTTAGCCCAGTACTTTTTCACCCAGGCTTCATAGCTTTTGCCCGCGGCTGTGTCGCGGCCCGTGAAGGCAAGTGCCGAGATTTCGGCATACGTAATCTTCAAACGGTTGTTTGAGTCCTTGGGCAGCAGACGAATAAAAGAGGTTACGAGCGAATCGCCCGTGGAACGATCGAAGATGTAGCCTTCGACTATCGCTCCGTCTTTGCGTGTGATGGTGACATCGCCGCGATACTCGAACGCTTCTTCGAGCGCGGCGCGAAGCTCGGCGTCGGTGGTGAGTTCGGGCACCCAGCCTTCGACGTTTTGCCGCGCGGTTCCTGCCGCCACTTCGAGTTGTTCGGGGTCAAGCGCTGCGTTTGCAGTGGATTGGCCCGCTCGGCTCGACGCGGTCGCACTACCCTGGCGATCGGAATGACTTGGAGCGCTCACGCGCGGGTTTCTTCCATCGCGGAGTCGGTCGAGGTGATTTGCACCAGCGGATTGAACGCGTGTACCGGCTTCACCGGCTCGTTGAGCATCTGCTGTGCGTCTGCGTCTTCATAGCTGCCCGCGAGCATCGACTTGATCGTCGCCCACAGACCCGCAACACCGCTGAACGTGTGATCGACGGCGCTGGCTTCATAGCCGCTGTGCACCATGCAGTTCGCGCACTTCGGATTCCCAGATTCGGTGCCGTAATTTTGCCACTCGGTCGTGTCGAGCAATTCCTGGAACGTGTCGGCGTAGCCGTCTTGCAGCAAATAGCATGGCTTCTGCCAGCCGAAGACGTTGTACGTCGGCATGCCCCACGGCGTGCATTTGTAATGCTGCTTGCCCATCAGAAATTCGAGAAAGAGCGTTGACTGATTGAACTTCCAGCTCTTTTTGCGGTTCGAGAGAATCGAGCGAAACAGGCGGCGCGTGCGCGCGCGGCCCAGAAAGTGCTTTTGATCCGGCGCTTTATCGTACGAATAGCCCGGCGAAAGCATCATGCCTTCGACGCCAAGCTCCATCATTTCATCGAAATGCGCGCGGACGCTGTTGGGATCGGCGCCATCGAAGAGCGTGGTGTTCGTCGTGACGCGGAAACCGGCGGACGCCGCGGCCTTGATGCCTTCGACGGCTTGGTCGTAACCGCCTTCGCGGCAAACGCTGAAATCGTGGTGTTCGCGCTGGCCATCGACGTGAACCGAAAACGTCAGGTATTTGCTCGGCTTGAAGAGATGGAGCTTTTCTTTCAGCAGCAGCGCGTTGGTGCAGAGATAGATGTACTTTTTGCGCGCGACGAGCCCTTCGACGATTTTGTCGATCTGCGAATGCATCAACGGTTCGCCGCCGGGGATCGAAACCATCGGCGTGCCGCACTCATCCACCGCCTTGAAGCATTCCTCAGGCGTAAGTTCTTTCTTCAGAATATGCGCGGGATATTGAATCTTGCCGCAGCCGGCGCAGGCCAGGTTGCAGCGAAAGAGCGGCTCGAGCATCAGCACGAACGGATACCGCTTGCGGCCCGCAAGCTTCTGCTTCAGCAGGTAAGAGGCAACGGTAAAGCCTTGTGAAATCGGTACGGGCATCTGCTACGTAAGTCCTTGCTATTGAAAGTGCCGGTCACACGGAGGCGGATGATGCACGGCCCCCGGAACAACTATTGTATCTGAGAACTCCGCTTTTCCACTTCTGACTTTTTGTTAGATGCAGTCGAAGCGTAAGTCGTGACACTGCTTTATGTTGCGGGCGCTCCGAGCGATTCCCACGCCGTGCCCTAGCGTTTTGAGCGATATCGCGGCGGCTTGCAGCGTAGAATTCAAAGCTATTTTAAGGATGGACGTGACGGGCGTGCCTTCGCGCGTGGGAAGTCGCTCGTATCGAGATGGCTAGAGCCAATCTGAATTCGCTGTTCGCGGAATTTGCGGCGTACGCGCGCGACGCGGCCGTTGTGCAACGGCGCGGGTACCGGCGCGAAAGCTGGACGTACGCGCAACTGATTGATTGCGCGGTGAGTTGCGCGGTCTTGCTGCGCGAGCGCGGCGTGCAAACGGGCGATCGAGTGATTTTGTGGGGGCCGAACTCGTTTGAATGGGTGGCGGCGTTCTGGGGATGCTTGCTGCGCGGCGCGGTCGCTGTGCCGCTGGATGAAGGTGCGACGATCGAGTTTGCGTCGCGCGTTGCACGTGAAACAAATGCGAAATTAGTTTTTGCTGCGAGCGGAAAGCCAGAAATCCGAAGTGGCACGGCCAACTCCGCTGCGGTCGTCTTTGACGAAATTACGCGCGGTGTGCCTTTCGTGCCGGGCGCGCGGGTTGCCGATCTCACGCGACTCGCCGACGAGCCGGTCACGCGGAACCATATTGCGGAGATTTTGTTTACGTCGGGGACGACGGCGGAGCCGCGCGGCGTCGTTTTGACGCATGGAAATTTTCTCGCCAACCTCGAACCGCTGGAGCGCGGCATCGATCCGTATCGCAAATATGAGAAGTGGATGCATCCGCTGCGATTTGTTTCGCTGGTGCCGCTGAGCCATGTCTTCGGGCAAGTGATGGCGCTGTTTGTGCCGCCGCTGCTGGGCGCGACGACGGTGTTCGAGCTTTCGACGAATCCGTCGGAAATCATTCGCACGATCAAGCGCGAGCGGGCTACGGCGCTGATTGCGGTGCCGCGCATGCTCGATGGATTGCACGCGGGAATCTTGCGCGACTTTGAAGCGCATGGTCAGGCGAAATGGCTCGCAAAAATCGCTCGATTCGGCGAACGGACAGAAATTTTTGCGGCGCGCGTGGAGGTTCCGGCGGATTCACCGGCGATTTGGCTGGAAATTCTGGGCGTTCATTTCTGGCGGAGCGGCGCTCACGCCGGAGACTGAGGAATTTTTGCGGCGCGATCGGGTATGCAGTGGTGCAGGGCTACGGGATGACCGAGACGGCTTCGCTGATTAGCTTGAATCATCCGTTTCGCGCGGCGCAGGGCTCGATCGGGAAAGTTTTGCCGGGGCGCGAGTTTCGTCTCGCGGAAGACGGCGAAATTCTGGTGCGCGGCGAAAACGTCAGCGCCGGTTACTGGCGCGACGGCGGAGTGCAATCGGCCGGAGGCGAGGCTTGGTTGCCGACGGGCGACGTCGGCGAACTCGACGCCGATGGAAATCTAAAATTTCGCGGGCGGAAGAAAAACGTGATCGTCACGCCGGCGGGATTGAATATTTATCCGGGCGATCTCGAACAGGCATTGCGGCTGCAATCCGGCGTGAAGGATTGCGTCGTCGTTGCGATCGAGCGCGGCGGCAACGCGGAAGCTTGCGCGGTGTTGCTGATGCAGGAGACCCACGCTGACGCCTCCGCTGCTGCGAACGGCGCTAACGATACAGCTGCGCGCCGCGCTAACGAAACGGCTGCGCGCGCGATCGAGAGTGCGAACGCTTCGCTGGCGGAGTTTCAGCGGATGCGAAGCTGGGTGGTTTGGCCGGATGCGGATTTTCCGCGAACGCCAACGGGCAAGCCGCGACTGGGAGCGATCACCGCGGCGGCGACGCAGATGGTCACCGGCGATGGTGCGAGCACGAACGCGCCGCGATCGGCAGGAGCGCGAGCGGACGAGCTGAACTCGCTACTCCAAAAATTTTCGGCGGCGCGTGGGTCCGCGCAAAGCGACTCCGTTCGGGGCGGAGTGGGGCCGAGCGATTCGTCGCGGAGCGGGTCGGGGCAGCAGTTGGAATCGCAGCTCAACCTCAGTTCGCTCGATCGCGTCGAATTGATGAGCGCACTCGAAGAGCGTTACCAAGTCGAGCTGAACGAAACGCAGTTCGCGCAAGCCAAGACGGTCGCCGACATCGAGAAGCTGATGCAATCGCCGTCGTCGCGGCGAACGGATTTCGTCTATCCGCTGTGGACTTTGAGCGCGCCGATGCGCTGGGTACGGCTGGCGGTTTACTACGCGCTGGTTTGGCCGGCGACGCAGTTTTTCGGGCATCCGAGAATTGTGGGACGCGATTATCTGCGCGAATTGCGCGGGCCCGTACTGGTCGTCTCGAACCACATCACGCGGCGCGACGACAGCGGCCTGATCATGGCGGCACTCCCGGCGCGGTACCGGCACATGCTGGCGACTGCGGTTGGCGGCGAGACGTTGCAGACGATGCGGCATCCGCCGAGTGAGTGGTTTTTCGTGAAACGCTGGGCCTATCGCATCGGCTACTGGCTTATGACGGCGCTCTTCACGACGTTTCCGCTGCCGCAGAATTCGGGATTTCGCGAGAGCTTTCGCTTTGCGGGTACGGCAATCGATCGCGGATACAGCGTGCTCGTTTTTCCGGAGGGCCAAACGAACGAGACCGAAACCGGCGAGATGGCTCATTTTCAGAGCGGTATTGGTTTGCTGGCTGAAAACCTGAACGTGCCGATCGTGCCGATGCGGCTGGACGGCGTCTGGAAAATGCGGCGCGAAGGACGGCGCGTGGCACGGCGCGGCGAGATCGTGGTTCGGATCGGGTCGTCGGTGCGATTTCCGCCTGGGACGCCGGCGGAAGATGTCGCCAGCAAGCTGCGGAAGATTATCGCGGAACTCTAGCGGGCGACTGCGGACGCCGGTGGCCTCCCCCTAGTTTTGCGAAAGTGTGTGATTCGATGGGAGATCAAAGTCTTTGGAATCACACACTTTTGCAAGTGCGGAAACTAAAGGAGTTGCGGGTTCGGTTTCAATTTGGGAATTGTTGAAGCGCAGATGTTTACGGGAAGAGTATTTCATGGATTTGACATTTTGACAATGGGGATTTTGGGCTGGCGGCAGAGGCATTCGTTCGAATGATCGTGACTGGGTGGGCGGCGCTTGCGTTAAAACGGGAGAGGAAAACCCAGATTGCGCCGAGCATTTTGGTTGGGTGCGGACCTGGGGCGCAGCGATGCTGCGCCCCTACATGATCGCGATCGGATTTTACTTTTTATTCGGTGGCGGCGGTGGTGAAGGCCAGGCTGAGCAGGGTTTTTTGTTCGAGTTCGTGGGCTTTGGCGGAGCCGGTGGCGGGGCTGGCGCTGGCGGAGCGTTTGACGGCGCGGATGCGGCGGCCCTGATTTTCGGCGATGCGCTGGAGGCGGGGCATCACGTAGGAATGCGGGCCCATGTTGGCGGGCTCTTCCTGGACGTAGACGATTTCGTGCGCGTTGGGATTTGCGGCGATCGCCTCGGCAAGTTCCTTCTTGGGCAGCGGATAGAGCTGATCGAGGAAGAAGATCGCGGTGCTGGTGTCTTTGCGCTTGCGGCGTTCGGCCTGCAAGTCGTGGCCGACTTTTCCGCTGGCGATGAGAATACGCTTGGCGTCTTTAATCTCGTTGTCGGGAACGAGCGGCAGGAAATGGGAGCGCGAAAATTCAGAGAGATCGGAACTCGCGTCGGGATGACGCAGCATGCTCTTTGGCGTGAAGACGATCAGCGGCTTGCGCCATGAGCGCTTGGCTTGGCGCCGCAGCATGTGGAAGTAATTCGCAGCATTCGACGGCTGGCAGATGACGACGTTGTCTTCGGCGGCGAGCTGCATGAAGCGCTCGATGCGCGTGCTGGAATGCTCGGGACCCTGGCCTTCGTAGCCGTGGGGGAGCAGCAAAACCAAGCCGGTCGGCAGCGCCCATTTATCTTCGCTGGCGCTCAAAAATTGATCGATGATGATTTGCGCGCCGTTGACGAAGTCGCCGAACTGCGCTTCCCACAAAACGAGAGCTTCGGGGTAATCGCGGCTGAAGCCGTATTCGA
This sequence comes from uncultured Acidobacteriota bacterium, assembly GCA_963785605.1. Taxonomy (GTDB): domain Bacteria; phylum Acidobacteriota; class Terriglobia; order Acidiferrales; family UBA7541; genus Acidiferrum. The sequence goes on from CAWAWE010000009.1 coordinate 350,004, forward strand.
AGCCGAGGCAAGCGGCTTCGGAGAGCGGCGAATTGTGGATTTCGCAAAACGCTTGTTCGCGCGAAAGGTGCGAGAGCGGCAAGTAATTGTGCTCGGTTTGGCTGTCGATCAGAACGGCGTGGCGCTGGTTGAACGTGCCGCGCTGCGTGTCTTGGCCAGTAAGGCGGATCGGCGTGCCTTCGAGCACGAGCGAGCCGTAGGCGAGGAGTTCGGCGAAGCCGTAATCGATGGCGCGCTTGCCGTGGCCCATCTCGGCGCGCTGTTCGAGCAATTTCGCGAGCTTGGGATGTAAGTGAAATCCGGCTGGAATGCGCATCAACCCGTCGGTGATTTCTTCGAGCTTTTCGCGCGCGACGCCGGTTTCGGGCTCGACGAGGGTTTCGGATTTCGCGTGCAGGTACGGATTCCAATAATCCGGAAGCGTGCGCAGATGCGGCATTTTCTTGAGCGATTTCGCTTTGGTCTGCTCGAGCTCGTATTCCCTGCGAACGGATTCAGAAACCGCGGTGGCATCGATGCCGGTTTTTTCGGCGTAAATCTTCCAGAGCGGCGCGTGATTCTTGATGGCGTCGTATTTCTGCGGCTGGGTGATGGTGGGGTCGTCCACTTCGCTATGACCGTGGCGGCGATAGCCGATGAGGTCAACGACAACGTCACTGCCAAATTTTGCGCGATATTCAGCGGCGAGACGGCCGATGCGAACGACCGCATCAGGATCTTCGGCGTTGACGTGGAACACGGGAATGCTCTGGCGCTTGGCGATGTCGGAAGCGAATCGCGAAGAATGTTCCTGGACCGCAGGCGTGGTGAAGCCGATGAGATTGTTGACGACGATGTGAACGGTGCCGCCGACGGTGTAGCCCTTGAGATCGGCGAGATTCAGCGTTTCAGCGAGAACGCCCTGGCCGGCGAAGGCAGCATCGCCGTGCATGACGATGGGCCAAACTTTGTTGAGTGCTGCGCGCGAGCGATCGACGATCGGGCCATCAGCGCCGCGGCGCGTTTGCTTGGCGCGCGCGCGACCCATCGCGACGGGATCGACGGCTTCGAGATGGCTGGGGTTCGAAACGATGTGAATGTTGAGCGACTTGCCGTGCGCCGTGCAGTAGGTTCCCGTTGCGCCGACGTGATATTTCACGTCGCCGGCGCCGAGGACGCTGCGAGGATCGACATCTTCGAATCCCGAGACGACTTCGTGAGGCGGCTTGCATGCCGCGTGGACCATGACGTTGAGGCGGCCGCGATGGCTCATGGCGAGCACGGAGTCTAGCGCGCCACTTTCACCTGCGCTGTCCAGAATCGTGTCGAGCAGCGGAATGAGCGAGGTAACGCCTTCGAGCGAGAAACGTTTCGTGCCGAGATAGCGCGCCTGTAAAACTTGCTCAAACAAATCGGCGCGCACGAGGCGTTCGAGAATCTTGTTCTGGTCAACGTCGGTGTGGATGTTTTCGATGCGCTCGATGATCCACTGGCGGCGCTCGGGCTCGAGCAGATGCATAAAGTCGGCGCCGATGGTGCCACTATAGATTTCGCGGGCTTCCTGCGCGACCGGGCCGCTGATTTGCAAGTCGGGATATTTCAGCGGCTTGAAGATCTTGAGCGGGTCGAGATCGGCTTCGAGATAGCCGTAGCGGCGGAAAAGGTCGAAAATCCGCTCGCGCTCCAGTCGCTCCAGGGGATTCGAGGATGGTTTCTTTTGCGTCTTCGTCGTCTTGGACGGACGCGGTGCTACCAACGTGGTTCGATTGGCCATTTCTTTTACCAACTATATTTTGCCATATCTTGGCGGATGGTGCTTTTTCGGGGATTTGGTGTGGTGCGGATCGTGAAATGACTGTTGGGAACGGCGGTGATCCACGTGGATTTGGGACGGTCTTCGGGTTGAATTCATGGTGTTTACGGGCAGAGTCGTGCCAAGACGCAGTGAGGGCGGACTGAAGCCCGCCCCTACAAAACCCGGGCAAGGTCCGTTTCGGGGTTGTGTATAAAAACGTTCTTTAACATTGCATTCACAATTGCGTTATCGCAGCGTCACGCGCGGTGCCCAGACTCAAAACTTCAACTGTGCTACCACACCAGCCAGCTGACCGAACGCCTTCCAATGCCTACCGCATTTCGCCGGTGTACGGTACACTTCGGCCAAGCCGGCGGACGGAACGTGCTACCTGCATGAAACGTGTCCTGATTATTGAAGACGATAAAGATATCGTCGAGCTGGTGCGATACAACCTGACCAATGAAGGATTTCAAGTCAGCGCTGCTTTCGATGGCAGCGGCGGCTTGAGCGCCCTCAAAAAGTCGCCTCCCGATTTGCTGCTGCTCGATCTGATGTTGCCCAAGCTTTCCGGCCTGGATATTTGCCGGGAAGTGCGGCGCGACGAATCGCTGAATCGACTCCCCATCTTGATGCTGACCGCGCGCGGCGAAGAAGCCGATCGCGTTGTGGGCCTGGAGATGGGCGCGGATGACTACGTCACGAAGCCGTTCAGTCCGCGAGAGCTGCTTGCGCGCGTCAAGGCGTTGCTGCGCCGCGCCGAGCCGCCCGCCGATTCACCGAGGATCATCGAGATCGGCAAACTGGCGATCGATCCGGCATCGTATCGCGTCAGCCATTCCGGTAAGCCCGTTCCGCTGAGCACGCTCGAATTCCGGCTGCTCTATTACCTCGCATCACGCCCGAACCGCGTATTTACGCGGGATCAACTTCTGGATGCCGTGTGGGGCACGGATCGCTTTGTAACACCGCGCAGCGTCGATGTTTACGTTCGCCGCTTGCGCGAGAAAATCGAAAGCGATCCCGAAAATCCCAACCATCTGAAGACCGTGCGCGGCGCGGGGTATTTGTTCGAGACTCGTGCGGCGTAACCTTTTCTGGAAACTAGCGCTGACGTTTATCGCGCTCCTCGCGGGAGTGCTGCTCGCGGTGAATTTTTTCGCCGGGAGGGCGCTGTATCGCGTCTCGGAACACGCGACATTCGACGAGCTCGCCATCCTGGCGAGATTCTCGCAGCTTCATCCTCCTGATTTATCCGCTGCAATTTCACAGAGCGCAGGCGCGTCGTCCGCGCTGAAGAAATGGGCTGCGGATTCGGCGGCGGATCGCGTGCGGATTACGGTGATTCGCGCGGACGGGCAAGTGCTGGCGGACACGTTGTCCGATCCCGCGAGCATGGAAAATCACGCGGGACGCCCTGAAATTGCCGAGGCGCTGCAAAAGGGCGAAGGGCGCTCGGTGCGTCACAGCGTGACGATGCAGAGCGACATGGTGTATTACGCGGTGAGGCGGGACGTTGTTCTGAAAGGGGCCGGCGGCGGGCCGATTGTGTTGCGCTTTGCGATTCCGCTGGAAGAAGCGGATATGGCGCTGGGCTCGCTGCGATGGAGCCTGTGGCTGGCGTCGGCGGTGATTTTGCTTGTGGCCGGGATCGCGTCGATTCTCGTGTCGCGCGGGATTTCGGATCGCGTCGAGCGATTGCAGGAATTTTCGCGGCGCGTGGCCGAAGGCGATTTTCGTCCGCTATCGGGGGACGGATCAGGCGATGCGCTGGAGGAATTGTGCGCGTCGTTGAATCAGACGGCGGCGCGGATGGACCGCACGATTCGAACGCTGACGGAAGAGCGCAATTTGTCGGCGGCGATTCTGGGCAGCATGGTGGAGGGCGTCGCCGTCGTGAATTCGACGGAACGGCTCGTTTTCGCCAATCAGGGATTCGCGAACATTCTGGAACTGGATGTGCCGCCGAAATCGGGGAGCGCGCTGGTCGAAGTGGTGCGGCAGACGGAATTGATCGAGGCGGTGCGGCGGGTGTTGGCGGGAGAGCCGCGCGTCGAGGCCGAGATCGTGACGGGCACGCTGCGGCAGCACTTTTTTGCGGCGACGGTGGCGGCGGTGCGAGCCGGTGAAACGCTCGGAGCCGTTGTTGTGTTGCACGACATCACGGACCTGCGGAAGCTCGAGCGGGTGCGGCGCGATTTTGTGGCGAATGTCTCGCACGAGTTCAAAACACCGCTGACGGCGATCCAGGGATTTTCGGAGACGCTGCTGGCCGGAGCGATGGACGATCCACAGAATCGCGAGCGATTCTTGGGGATTATTCTGGAGCACTCGCGGCGGCTGGCGCGGCTGACGGACGATTTGTTGAAGCTGTCGTCGATGGATGCGGACCGGCTGGAGCTGGAGATTCGGCGCGTGAGCGTGAGCGAGTTGATTGAGAGCTGCCTCGAGACGTCGCAGCACCGCGCTGCGGAGAAGGAAGTCGAGGTCGAGCTGGCGCAGCCTGCGCAAGTCGGCGACTTGCCGGATATCGCCGGCGACCGGCGCCGGTTGGCGGAAATTTTGCAGAACCTGTTGGACAACGCGACGCAATATACTTTGCCCGGCGGACGCATTACGCTGAGCGCTGAAACGCGGGATGCCGACGTGGTATTCACAGTTTCGGATACGGGCATCGGAATTCCGAAGTCGGATCAATCGCGGATTTTCGAGCGGTTTTATCGCGTGGACGCGGCGCGCTCGCGGGAAGCGGGCGGCACCGGGCTTGGTCTGGCGATCGCGAAGCATTTGGTCGAGGTTCACGGCGGGCGGATCTGGGTGGACAGCGAAATCGGGCAGGGTTCAAAGTTTCATTTTTCGGTGCCGATTTTCGATCCGGAGCGCTCGATGGCGCGGTCGCTGAGCGGCTCGAATCCGGCGCGAAACTCGTCCCGCTCGAGCTAGCCGCAGCAACTTCGCGCTGTTTTTCTGTCATTCACGAACAGTTCAAACGCAATTAACGATGGTCTGAAACCATTTCGACTACGAGTGGGGGTGTGATTGCCCGCCGCTCTTTGGGAGAATCATGGCGACAACACCAGGGCTTACCGAAACCGTTCTGTACGACACGCTGATGAATTATCTCGTTTCGATGGCGCGGACCGTCGAAGGAGCGATGAACCGCGCGCTGGATTCGCTCGTGGGATTGCAAAGCCCTGCGACCGCGTCGCTGCCTGGCGAAGTTTTCCTGCTCGAGCCGCGCATCAACGAGATGGAAATCGTGATCGATGAGCACGCGATCCGGCTGCTGCGGCGCGGCTCGTTTAGCGACGACGAGATGCGGCTGATTGTTGCGGCGTTGAAGATTACGAATGATCTGGAGCGCATCGGCGACATCGCGGTCAACGTGGCGGAGCGGGTTATTTCGCTACGCGAATTGCAGGGGACCGAGCTGCCCGACGAACTGGCGCCCATGGCGGCGGCGGTGCGCACGATGGTGAGCAAGAGCCTGGGCGCGCTGATTTTTCGCAACGTCGATATGGCGACGCAGGTTCTGGAGTCGGACGACATCGTCGATCAGTATCGCGATCGCATTTTCGACCGGCTGCTGCAAGGAATGACGGCGGAACCGGCGGCGGTCAGCCCCGGGTTGCAATTTATTCTGGCTACGCGGCATCTGGAGCGGATTGCGGATCACGCGACGAACATCGCCGAGGACATTATTTTTTGGGTGCGCGGGCTGGATGTACGGCATGGGCGCGGTCTGGTGCGGCCGGAGCAGCCGGCGGACATCGAGATTTCGCGCGCGCAGGCGGCGGCTGGGGTCACGCCGGGCGGGTCGATCGCGGCTGCGGGCGGGTCTTCAATACCGCCGACGGGCTCTGGGACGGCTCCGGCGGTCGAGAATTTCCACCGGTGACGTTACGCAGAATTCACATCGCCGTCATCCTGACGTAGCCAGCGATTGCGATACTCACCGTGCTTGATCTTCAACGCTAGTTCCTTCCACGGGGACCGGTGCACCCCTGGCTCCGGTCCCTGCTCCCCCCTTCGTTCGTGTAGTTACCGTCTAATGTATTTGCACTATTGCCGCTCGCTGTAGCTCACCGCGACTATTTCTCCAACTCAAAATCAGGCGCCGCGACACCCGTGCAGATTTACGCGGCATTTCGGTCAGTTCGTCGAAGACTTCAGGGAGTGTGTGCGAACGTGAAAAAGTTCTACTTGGCCGTGCTGTTGTTTGTGGTCTCAGCAATTCCCGCGCTGGCGCAGGATCCGCAGCCGATTGAAATCGGCGGAGTCACGTTCTCGGGGAGCATTCGCGAACGATATGAGGCGTGGGACTTTTTCACGCCGACGACCGGGCAGAATCTGTACGGATTTTCGGGAACGCAGATTCGATTTGGATTTTCGCAAACGCGTGCGAACTTCGATTGGAACATCGAGTTCGAAGTGCCGGTGTTGCTGGGGATTCCCGACGGCGCGGTGCGGCCGGCTCCGCAGGGGCAGCTGGGGCTTGGCGGATCGTACTTCGCGGCGAATGACGGCAACACGAATACCGCTTTTATTTTTCCGAAGCAGGCTTTCGTTCGCTTCAAGGGCGTTCACCAGAGTTTGCGCGTAGGTCGATTCGAATTTACAGACGGCAACGAAGTGAAGCCGAAAGACCCGACGCTCGCGTACCTCAATTCCGATCGCATCGCACAGCGCCTGCTCGGCAATTTCGGCTATGCCGACGTGATGCGCAGCCTGGACGGCGTGCAGTACACGTACGCCAACGGGCCGTGGAATTTCACGGCGATGAGTGCGATCCCCGACCGCGGTGTGTTCCAGGTGGATGGATGGGGCTGGGTGAAAACGCCGGTCACATACGTGGCGCTGAATCGTCACGCCGACCTGGGATCAGCGCACGCCGAATGGCGATTGTTTGGGATTTTTTATAACGACGACCGCAGCATATTGAAGACGGATAACCGGCCCACTCCGGCGAAGACCGCCGATCTGAATAACGGCATCGACATCGGCACGTACGGCGGAAACATCATCGTTGCCGCGCCGACAAGCGCCGGCACGTTTGACCTGCTCGGATGGGGCGTGTTGCAGAGCGGCCGCTGGGGCAATCTGACCCAACGAGCGGGAGCGTTCGCGGCGGAAGGCGGTTGGCAGCCGAATTTCGCGCCGAAGCTTCGGCCGTGGATTCGCGGCGGCTACGACTACACGAGCGGCGACAAGAATCCGGCTGACGGCACGCATGGCACATTTTTCGCGGTATTGCCGACGCCGCGCCAATACGCGCGCTTTCCGTTTTTCAACTCGATGAACAACACCGATGCGTTCGCCGAAGTGATGCTGCGGCCGGGCAAGAAGCTGCTGATTCGAAGCGACGTTCACGGCCTGTGGCTGACGAGCGGTTCCGACCTTTGGTATTCGGGCGGCGGCGCGTTTCAGCCGTGGACGTTCGGCTTTCAGGGGCGGCCGTCGAATGGGCACACGAAGCTGGCGAACCTCTACGACATGAGCGCCGACTATAAGTTTGGTCACGGCGTTTCGGCGACGCTGTATTTCGGCTGGGCGCAAGGCGGGCAGGTCATCAAGACGATCTTCCCGACGAACAGCAACGGCGCGCTTGGTTACGTTGAGCTGAACTACAAGTTCTAAGCGACGCCTGATTGTTTAGCGTTGGTTTTCGTAGGGCGGGGTTCACTCCGCCCGGCGTCAGCCAGATTCAAAGACGTGACGAGGGCGGCAGTGATTCGAACATCGGCGACGTCGAACGAACTATAGGTTCTGAGTTCGTGCTTGGACTATACGCCGGGCGGAGTGAACCCCGCCCCTACAAACGCTCTCGAAACAAGAGGCTCGACTCAAAAAAAGAAGGGCAGCTCCGAGGAGCTGCCCTTTCTTGCTTTCACGGCTTACGTCAGCCGCGAGTTGTTTTATGGGATGTAGTAGCGGAACGAGGTGAAGATCATGTTGTCGACCGCCTTCGGTGCGATACCCGGCGCCGTCAACACGTTGTTGTTCCCCGACCAGCCAGTCCGCGAAATGTAGGAGTACTGAATACCCCAGCGCAGACCGCCCTTCGGCCCGTTGTAAATCTTGTGCCAGAAGCCGAGAGTGCCTTCCCAGATGAGGCGCGTATCGCCGGCGCAAGTGCCGCCACTCGACGGGTCCAGCTGGTTAATCGGCGCGTTCTCGGTGTTGCAGCCGGAGTTGTTGGCAAAAGGCGAGCCGTAGCCGCCGATGCCGGTCGTCTTGATTACGGTCGATGTCGTCGACGGGATCGCGGGCGAAGTTGCCGTCGCCGGGATCGCCGCGGTGATCGTCTTGGTGATGCTGTCGTAACCGGTGTATGCCGCACGGAACGCATACTCCGCGCCGTAGTAGGCATACAGGTCCAGTTTCGGAGTTGGGTGCAGTTCCAAAGCGCCCAAGCCATGTACGGTGCGAATCAGCGCTTCGGTGCCGTCCGGACGGAGAGTCAAGTCGGCAAGCTGCGCCGAGCCGTAACGGCCGACGCCGTCGCCGGCAACAGCCTTGAGGCCAAATTCCACTTTCTTCTGAGCTGCCGTCCAACGCGCGCTGGCGCCGATACCACCGCCGGTTCGCGTGTCGTTGTTCGCGCCAAACGAGCTAACCGTTGTCGGTGCCGTGGAACCGCAAGTGATTTCCGCCGGAGTCGTCGGGGGCACTGTATCGCCAGCGTTCGTTCCGACCACGCCGCAAGGATAGATGCGGTTGCGGAATGTGCTGATGATACCGAACAGTTCGTAGTGACCGAAGCCCGGATCCAGCGCGGCCTTGATGATGATGTCCGGCGACTTGTTGATCGTATAACCGGTGGCATCGCTGAAGTTGTAGAGACCGCCGCCGGAGCCAATCGCATCCAGAAAAGTATTTCCGGTAATGGATGTGGTGCCGCCCGTCGTTTGGATTACCGAAGGCGCTGCGCCGTTGTTGATCGTCGTCACGTTCGAGAAGCCGCGGCCGCCGATTGTTGCCTGCGGTCCTTCGACCGAAACCGCGAGAGCGAACTTGTCGCCGAAGTTCTTGACGACGCGGAAGCCATACTGGCGCGCCCAAGTGAAGCCCACCGAGTATTGCGGGTCGATCGTGAGAGGAATCGCTTCCTGACGGTTGTCGATGCCCTTGCGATCTTCGGTCGCCAACGTCCACATCTGGCCGCCGGTGAAGCTCCAGCCGCTGTCGGTCTTCGCCTGGCCCCAAATCTGGCGCTGACGGAGGACATAGCTGTTGCTCTGGCGGTTGTTGGAGGTGACGCCGGTGCCGAGCCAGTCCGCTTCGTAGTAGCCGGTCAGTTTCACGGCCTCGTACTTGCCTTCCGCCAGCAAGCTCAAACGGCTCTGGCGTCCGGTGAAGGCGCTCTCACCGACCTTCGACAGCGCGTTGCCCGGATACGGAATGCTGTTGAACGGGGTGTTGATGTCGGAGCTCGTCGCCCGCTGACGGGTCCCGGTTTCCGCCGCCACGAAGCCACCCGGCGTGAGCGTGATGCCCTTGAATCGGATCGCTGCCGGCCCGTCCTCGGACTTCTGAGGATTGCCGCTTCCGCCCGCATTGGTCGTCGCTGCAACGGTGTTCACCGTCGAGGTCAGCGCCGCGTTGCTCGTCTTGAGATCAGCAACGCTCGAGGTCAGCGTCGCTTCGCTCGACTTCACTTCCGTCGAGGTGTTGACCGCTTCGACGGCCTTCGATGACGCTTCCACGGCGCGCGAATTTGCCGCGGCCGCCTCTTCGCGGGCTTCGTCGATCTGCTTGTCGCGCTTGCTCAGCTCTTCCTTCAACAGCTCGAGCTGTTCCTGCTGCGCCTGCATGGCCTGCTTCAGTTCTTCGAGTTCAGCTGCGATTTCCGCATCCGTCTTCGTGGCTTTCTTGGCTGCGGCCTTGGACTTGGCTGCCTCCGACGCTTTCGGCGCCGGTGCATCGGCGTCTTTTGGCGAATCGGCGAACGCCACTCCGGATGTCAGAAACACCGATAAAACGAGTGCTGCAAGTTTTCTCATTGCCTCTCTCTTTGCTATTCAGAATTTCGAAATTCGGACGAACGAGATACAAGAAAGCTGGTAAGTTCACCCCGCGGAGAACTTATAGGGCGCGTCTTACGGTTGCGTCAACCCAATGTGAATATCCTGTAACACACGACGGGAGGGATTCGCATCTGATTGACTGTATTGGAGTTATTAAGCTGGGTTAAGCGTCAACAACAGCGGGATGGAGAGCTGGTCGCACGAGCCCGGAGCGATTTTTGGACTTTGAAACCCCGGTTCATACGCCTGTCGCCTTCGAGGAAATTTCAGCGCCTCAGATATTAACGTTCGAAAGAAATTCCGAAATCGAGGCTCACTTCGGTGCAGCAATCGTATAGGCCAACACGATTTGGGTCAAGCGATAGCGATATTGCGCGTCGGTGTTGGCGATATCGGCCTCGGTTTTGCCCAGTTCCGCCTGCGTGAATTCCACGATCGAGCTCAAGCCCAGGTTGTAACGCGACTGCGCGAGATTGAGCGCAAGATTTGCCTGCTCGCTGAGTTGCTGCGTCACCGACAGCCGCTCGTACGCCTGATTCGTTTGCTGCCAGCTCGTTCGAACGTCGCGCGCGATGTTGTTGCGAGAGTCGGCGAACTTTTGTTTCGCGATTTCGGTTTGCAGGTCGGCAGCCTTGGCGCGCGAGCTGTAGAGGAAGCCATTGAACACGGGGATGTTCACGTTTACGCCCACGGCGCCGTACCAGTTCGGAATGTTCGGATCGCGGACGGGCGCGAGGCCGACAGTTCCAAGCGCGTTCACGCTCGGCTTCCATAGATCGTGCTCTGCGGCATCATTTTTCTGTGCCGATTCGATCTGGAACTGTAACGACTGAAGTTCGGGGCGCTGCTGGATCGCCTGTAGGATCAGCGGCGCTACTTCAGGCGACGGCGGCTGCATCGTCTCGTCGGGACGTTGCAGATCGAAATTCTGCTCGTCTTGGTAGCCAAGAATCGCCGAGAGCGCGGCCAGCGCCGTCTGAAAATTATTTTGCGACTCCAGCAGCAGCAGCTTGGCGCGCGCCGCATCGACCTTTGCGAAGCTCAGATCGAGATCGGATCTCAATTTCGCATTCGTCAGCGCCTGAATTTTATCGACGAGCGTCTGACGCGCGTGGACCGTCTGTTCCGCCACGGTGACCAGATCGAGCGTTTCGAGCGAATTGTAAAACGCTTGATCGACAGCAAGCGTTATGTCGGCGGTCGTTGCGGCCGCATTTTGATCTTCGGCCTTCGCCTGAAACTTCGAACTCGAGAGCAAATTCGTCGTGCGGCCAAAGTCGGTGACAAGTTGCGACACCGTCGCACCCGCCGCCGCGCGCGGAAACACCGTCGGATTCGTGAGCCCGCCCGCTGTGATACGACCGCCCGGATCGGAATCCACCGCCGTCACGCTCAAATACGCCGTCGGCAATAGGGCCGACCGCGCTTCGCGGACGTATTCGCGCGCTTCGAGCGATCTCAATTTGCCGATCGTGATCTGCGGATTGTTCCGCAGTGCCAGCGCTTCCGCCTCTTTCAGCGTCAATTTGCGCGCAGGCCCTGCGACGCCGTTTGCCGGCGCGACAGCCGCCGCCGGTTCCTGCGCGACGCATTGCCCACACAAAAACGCGAACAGAATCCCAACTGCAACCGCGCGCCTCACGATGCCACCTCCACAGCGCCTTCCTCTTTGTTCCTTCCGTGAATCATCAGGTAAACCGCCGGCACCAGATACACCGTCATCACCACCGACACCGCCAGCCCGCCAATAATCGCGCGCGCCAGCGGCGCGTACTGCTCGCTGCCCGCCTCGATCCCCAGCGCCAGCGGAATCAAGCCGAGCAGCGTCGCAAGCGACGTCATCAGAATCGGCCGCAGCCGCACTTTGCACGCCTCAATCACCGCTTCCTGCAACCCCATTCCCCGCTTGTGCAGAATTCCCGAAAATTCCACGATCAAAATGCTGTTCGACACCACAATCCCCGTCATCATGATCACGCCCATCAGCGACATGATATTCAGCGTCGATCCCGTCATCCACAGAATCAGCACGACTCCCGCAAGCCCCGGTGGAATCGCCGTCAAAATAATGAACGGGTCGATGAACGATCGAAATTGCGCCATCAAAATCAAATAAACGAGCGCGACCGACAGCACGAGCCCGATTGCAAAACGCTTGAACGATTCATTCATCCCCACGACCGCGCCGTGCACCGACACGATCACGTTCTTCCCGGTGCGCAACCCTTTGACGATGTTGTTGACCTGCTTTTCCACGACGCCGAGATTTTCCTTCGTCGGCATCACGTAGACGTCGATCGTCCGCCGCAATTGATAGTGGTCAACTTCCGTCGGCGTATCGATCGGCTTGATATCGGCCACCGATTGCAGCGGCGTGTACGCCGCCGAATTCGCTGCGCGCAGCGGAATATTGCGAAAACTCGACATGGTCATCGCGCCAATCTGCTGATTCGAATACTGCACGGTGAGCATGTAATTGTTTCCGCTGCGCGGATCGATCCAGTAACTCGGCGCGATGACTCCGTTCGAAGTCAGCGCGGTAATCACGTTGTCCACGACGTTTTTCGGAGTCAGCCCAAGCTGGCTCGCTTGCTCGCGATTGATGTTCAGTTCGAGCCCCGGATAGTCGAGGTCTTGCGGAATCAGGATGTCGCTCACGCCGCGCGATCCGCGCAATTTCTGGGCGATCTCTTCGGCAATCTGGTGCGCCTCATGCGAATTGTTGTCGCTCACCTGAATATCGAACGGCGCCGGCAGTCCTTGATTCACAACCGCATCGACGAGGCCGCCCGCTTGAAAATACGTGCTCAGCTCCGGCAAATCGCTGCGCAACCGCCGCCGCACGCGATCCATATATTCATAGCTGCCGACGCGATGCTCTTCCTTCAGGCTCACCTGCACGAACGCCGTGTGCATCCCCGAATTCGTCGTGTAGATCGCCGAAAGATCGGGCGTGATGCCGATATTCGAAACGATCATTCCCAAATCGCCGGGCGCCACGACCTTGCGCACTTCGTTCTCGACCTGCGCAATCATCTTGTCCGTGATTTCCAGCCGCGTTCCGCTCGGCGCTTTTACGTTGATCACGAATTGCCCGGGATCGGTGCGCGGAAAGTACGCCGTGCCCACAAACGGAAAAAGCCCGATCAACACGACCGCGATTCCAGCGAGCAGAATTCCCGCCGTTCGCTTTGGCCGCTCGAGCGCCTTTACCACCGTCTTTTCGTAATAGATCAACACCTTCAGAAAAAACTCGTTGAACCGTTGCACGATGTACGCGAACCAGCCTGTCTTCTTGCTTTCGCCGTGCGCCTCGTTGTGGTCGATACGAATAAACTGCGCGCAATAGAGCGGCACGACCGTCATCGCAAAGATGTACGACGCAAAAATCGACAGCACCACGCCCAGCGCGAGATCGACGAACAGATATTTACTGACGCCATAAAACAACGTGACCGGAAAAAACACGATCGACGTTGTCGAAGTCGCCGCCAGCACCGCCAGCGCCACCTCCATTCCGCCTTTTTCCGCCGCCTCTCGCGGCGCCACCCCCATCTCCATAAATCGGAAAATATTTTCGAGCACGACGACCGAGTCGTCGATCAACCGCGAAAACGCCAGCGCCAATCCGCCCAGCAGCATCGTGTTGATCGAGCCACCCGTCGCCGACATGATGAGCAGGCATGTCAGCGCCGAAAGCGGAATCGATAGCAAAACCGCAAATGTCGCCCGCGGGCTGCCGAGGAAAAGCAGAATCATCACCGCGGTTAGCGCGAGACCGATGCCGCCTTCTTTCAGCAAATTCTTGATCGCGATTTTCACGAAGACCGACTGATCGAAAACGACCGCGGTCTTCAGCACGTCCGGGATATCGGTGAGATGTTTCGTCGCGGTCTTGATTCCGTTGACGATCGCGATCGTGTTGCTGTCGCCGCCCTGCTTCAGCACCGGGATGTACACCGAGTGCTGCCCGTCGATCCGCACAATGTTGGTCTGAATCGCGCCGGCATCTTCCGCTTTGCCGATGTCGCCGACCATCACCGAGCCGAGGCCCACCGTCTTCAGCGGAATCTGGTTGATCTCTTCCGCGTTCGGCACCTGGCTATTGGCGTAAATGTTGTAGTCGCGATTGCCGATGCGCACGTCGCCCGCGGGCAAAATCAGGTTCGAGCTGTTCACCGCATCGACGACATCCATCAAGCTGAGTTGGTGCGCCTCCAGCTTCACCGGATCGACGTACACCTGAATCTGCCGGTACGTTCCGCCGAACGGCTGCGGCACCGACGCGCCTTGCACGCTGGCAATCTGATTGCGCACCTGGAATTGCGCCAGATCTTTCAGCTGCGTCTCGTTGAGCCCCTGCCCTTTGAGCGTGACCAGACAAACCGGCAAGCTCGACGCATCAAATCGCAACACCACCGGCGGCAGCGTGCCCGCCGGCAGCCGCCGCAAATCCGCCATCGCCAGATTCGCGATGTTGCTCAGCGCCGCGTTCGAATCCGTCCCCGGCTTGAAAAAAATCTTGATCAGGCTGACGCCGGTCAACGACCTCGATTCGATGTGGTCGATGTTGCTCCCCAGCGTGAAAAACCGTTCGAACGTGTTCGTGATGTCGCCTTCGATCTGCTGCGGCGGCATCCCCGAATAAAACGTCGCGACGACGATCACGGGAATGTCGATCTGCGGAAACAGATCGACCGGCATGCGCGCCACCGCCGTGCAACCGACGACGGCGACGACCAAACACAGCATGATGATGAAGTAGGGATACGCGAGCGCAAATTTTGGCATTAGCGATCTCCCGCCGATCCGGCGTTTGCGCTGTTGCCCGCCGCGCCGCTGCCGGCGCTGCCAGCGTCGTTCGAACCTCCGCCGCCGTCCGCCAATTCCTTCGGCTGTACCTTCTCGCCGGTCCGATACTCGCTCAGGTGTCCAACAATCACGCGCTCGCCCTCGTTCAATCCCGAAACGACCTCGATCCGCGTCCCATCCGATTGCCCCAGCTTCACGTGTTTTTCTTCGACGCCGTTCTGCGCATCCACAACAAAAACCGTTCCGCTGTCGCCATGCTGCCTTACCGATTCCACCGGAACCGTCAGCGCATTTTTCTTCTCGTCGTGCGAAACCTCCGCTTGCACGAACATCCCCGGCAACAATTTGCCGTCCTTATTCTGGAAATCGATCTCGGTCTCCATCGTCCGCGTCTGCTGATTCAGCTCGTCCGCGAATCGCGACACCTTACCCACAAAATCCTGATTCAACGCCTGCACGCGCACTTTAATCGGCTGCCCTAAGTGAATTTGTCCCGCGATCGATTCCGGTATTGGCAGCACCAGCCGCAGCACCGAAATTTCCGCCAGCCTCACCACGGGTGTCGATGTCGTGTTGTTCGCAGTACCCGCCGCCACCAGCGCGCCCGTGTCCTGGTAGCGATTTGTGATCACTCCATCGAACGGCGCCGTAATCCGCGTGTATCCCGACAGCGCCGCGTATTCCTTCTGGTTCGCCTGCGCCGACTCCATCTGGTGCTTCGCCGCAGACAATTCCGCTTCCGCGCTCTGCACCTGCGCCGCGCCTGCCAAATCTTTCGCCTGCGAATCGTCCACTTCCTGCTGCGCCACCAACCCGGCCTGCGAATCCGCCGCCTGTTTCAATCGCGCGTATGCCGAATGCACCGCTGCTTGCGACGATTGCGCGCGCGTCAAATCTCCCTGCGCCCGCCGAATCTGCTCCGCCGCCGTCTGCACCGCCGCTTCGGTGCCCGATAATTGCGCCGCCAACTCCGGCACCTCAAGCACCGCCAGCGTCTGCCCCGTCTTCACATGAGTGCCGACATCCACATAGATGGCGCGGATGTATCCCGCGACCTTCGCGTGAATATCGACGTCCTGAAATGGCTTGAACGCGCCCGAGATCGTGAGCGTGCTGCCAAGATCGCGCCGCGTCACGCGCGTCACTGCCGCAGGCACACCTCCATCCGGCGACGACTCACCCGCCGCCGACTCACCGCCCTCTGCCTCACTCCCGCTTCGGCTCGACCACACCCACACCACCGCAATCGCCACAACCACCAGAGCGGCGCCCACTATCCATCGCTTCGTAGTCATTTGCGCTTCCTAAGAGCGGTGCGACACGCCGGGCCTCACGCGGCCCGCGCGCTCACACCCGCAAAATTTCCGTCTTGGCCTTTTTCTACTTAGACATCGGAACCGCTACCCGCGGATTCCCATTCGAGCTTGAAATTAACGGAGATTTACAGCGTAGGAGGGGGACGCGACCACAGCGAAGACGCAAAACCGTCCGAAACCGCAACGGTCTCCTCGCTCGGTCTTGGTGCTATCACTTCGGCAGGAAGCACGACGTCGAAAAGTGTCGCGATCAGCGCGACAACCGGCTCGACCGACACTTCCGACTGTTGTTGAAGGTTGCTACAGCCCAATTCGCTCGCGGCTATCGTCGTTCGATAACTTACGTGGCGTTGAACCGCCGCGTCGGGGCCCACAGTAGGACAGAGTGTGAAGAACGGGTTGTAGAGCAAAAACAGCGCAAGCACCAGGCAGACCGCCCGCCCAAAAAATCGGACAGCCTCACCTCTCGATGACTTGGTGATTTCGCTCATTCTCTCCACATTATCATAGATGCTGCCGACGCCGATTTTGCCTCTTGGGTGAGGCCGCCAGTTTCTAACCCCCCGGTGCTGCCCTGGGACACAAGTTACATCTGCCGGATGAGCCGGCAGTCCAATTCGGCCTCGCCCCCCTGGTAAGCGTTTCGTAACTATATGCAGAAGTAACCACCATTGACCACATGCACGGGCGCAGCACGGCTGCGCCCCAAGCCCGCACGATTTAACCCTTTCGCCCTCCGCAAACCCTTATCTGCCAACCACTTACCCGCCCCATCGACTGTCAACGTATCCCCGACTTTCTGTAACACTCCTGTAACACGACTGCGCCACACTCCCCAAACGCTCTTCAGGTCAAAGAACTCAGCTCAACTGCACCCAGGTGCATTGATGGAGAAAAATTCGAATGCTTAGAAAGCTTTCCGCTCTTCTCGTCGTCGTGCTCGCCACCGCAGTCTCGCTCTACTCGCAGGGCAATCTGCTCATCAACGGCGCCGGCGCCACTTTCCCGTATCCCGTTTATTCGAAATGGTTCGACGAGTACCACAAAGCCCACGGCAACATTCAGGTCAACTATCAGTCCGTTGGCTCCGGCGCGGGCATCAAACAGGTGACCGAAGGCACCGTCGATTTCGGCGCTTCCGACGGCCCCATGAACGACGAGCAGATGAAGGCTTACGCAGACAAGCACGGCTCAGCGATTCTCCATTTCCCAACCGTCCTCGGCGCCGTTGTTCCCACCTACAACATTCCGGGCGTCTCCGCCGCGCTCAACTTCACCCCTGAAGCTCTCGCAGGCATCTTCCTCGGCCGCGTCACCAAGTGGAACGACCCCGTCATCGCCAGCGCCAACAAGGGCGTCAATCTCCCCGCGAAAGACATCGTCGTCATCCATCGCTCAGAAGGCAGCGGCACGACCTATATCTGGACCGATTACCTCTCCAAAGTCAGCGATGACTGGAAGAACAAAGTCGGTAAAGGCACCTCGATCAACTGGCCCGTCGGCCTCGGCGGCAAGGGCAGCGAAGGCCTTACCGGCCTCGTCAAGCAGACCCCCAATTCCTTCGGCTACGTCGAACTCACCTACGCCGCACAGAACAACATCCCCTACGGCGCCGTGAAGAACTCCTCCGGCACCTTCGTCAAAGCCGATCTCGCAAGCGTCAGCGCCGCCGCAGCTGGTGTGAAAGACATGCCCGCCGACTTCCGCGTCTCCATCACCAACGGTTCCGGCAAAAACGCCTATCCAATTTCGAGCTTCACTTGGCTGCTCATTCCAAGTAAGTTCGCCGACGCCGCAAAGGGCGCTGCGATGAAGGAATTCCTGAAGTGGTCACTCGGCGACGGCCAAGGTCTTGTCGAAGCTCTCTCTTACGCCAAGCTCCCCAAGGACGTCGTCTCCAAGGAGCTCAAGGCCATCGACCAGATTCAATAATTCCGGGTCGAGCGGCAAGCTCGCTGGTCCAGGAGCGGCAAGCTCGCTGGTAAACGAGCGAAAGCTCACTCCGGCAAAAGGAACGCAACTCTCGATTCGCTAAGGAAATGGCTGCAACCACTACTACCGTTCACAGCGCGGGCCCTGTTTCGGGCTCGCGCTCGTTTTTGAATCGCCTTCGCGACGGCGACGAAATCGCACGTCTGGTCACCTTTGTTTTCGCCGGCGTGACGGTGCTCATCACTCTTCTGCTCGTATTTGAACTCTGGCGCGGCTCAGTTCTGTCGCGCCACAAGTTCGGCTTTGGCTTCTTTTTCACCAGAGTCTGGGATCCCAACTCCGGCGACTTCGGCGCGCTTCCCTTTATCTACGGCACGCTCGTCACCGCCGTCGTTTCGCTGATCATCGCCGTCCCGCTCGGCATCGGCGCCTCTATCTTCCTCGCCGAACTCGCCCCCGCACGTGTTTCCGACACGCTGCAATTCTTCATCGATCTTCTCGCCGCCGTTCCCAGCGTGATCTACGGTCTTCTCGGTGTCTTCATCGTGATTCCGATGATGCGCGAATACATCCAGCCCGCTCTCAATAACACGCTCGGCTTCCTCCCGTTTTTCACTGGTCCCGCTTACGGTATCGGCTTTCTCACCGCAGGAATCGTCCTCGCCATCATGGTGATTCCGTACATCATCTCGGTCTCGCGCGAAGTTCTTCTCTCGGTCCCGCGCGATCAGCGCGAAGCCGCTCTCGCTCTCGGCTCCACGCGCTGGGAGTCCACCTGGAAAGTGGTCGTCCCCTTCGCCCGCACCGGCATCATGGGCTCCATCTTCCTCGCTCTCGCGCGCGCTCTCGGCGAAACCATGGCCGTCACCATGGTCATCGGCAATACGCCCAATATCAGCGCCTCTCTCTTCTCGCCCGGCTATTCCATCGCCGCTGTCATCGCCGACCAATTCACCGAAGCCACCGGCGACCTTTACCTCCAAGCTTTGATCGAGCTCGGCCTCGTCCTCTTTCTCCTCACCTTCATCCTCAACGGCCTGGCCCGCATCCTGATCGTCGCCACCTCGCAACGCGGAGGCGCACACTCATGAGCCCACGTCTCCGTTGGCGCAAATTCGTGAGCGGCTTCATGCTCACCATGACCGGCCTCTGCGCGCTCGTCGCCGTCTCCGTCCTCTTCTTCATCCTCGGCTATCTCGTCTATCACGGCGGTACTTCCATCAACTGGAACTTCTTCACCAAGCTCCCCGCTCCCGTCGGTGAAACCGGCGGCGGCATGGCCAACGCCATCGTTGGCAGCGCCAAGCTCCTTCTCCTCGCCACGCTCATCGGCGTACCGATCGGTTTTCTCGGCGCCATCTATCTCGCTGAATTCAGCACCGGCCCCATCGCTTTCGTCGTCCGCTACGCCGCCGACTTGCTCAACGGCGTCCCCTCCATCGTCATCGGAATCTTCGCCTACACGCTCGTCGTGCTCCCCTTCAAGCACTTCTCCACGCTTGCCGGCGGAGTCGCCCTCGGCGTCATGATGATTCCCATCACGTTGCGCAGCACCGAAGATTTCATGCGCGCCGTTCCCAACACGCTCCGCGAAGGCGCCATGGCCCTGGGCGCCAGCAAGTGGAAGACGATCGCCACCGTCATCGTCCCCGCCGCCTATCGCGGCATCCTTACCGCCGTCCTTCTCGCTTTCGCTCGCGTCGCCGGAGAAACCGCTCCGCTCCTCTTCACCGCATTCGGCAATCGCTATTGGAGCCCCGGCTGGAATCAGCCCATCGAATCTCTTCCCCACATGGTTTACATTTACGCGATTTCCCCTTACGAAGACTGGCAGCGACAGGCGTGGGCCGCGGGACTCGTTTTGCTCGGCCTGATTTTGATTGTTAACATCCTCGCACGCACGATTCTGGCGCGCGGGGTTTCGGTCCCGAGGTCATGAATAATATGGCATCAGTGAGGCAGGCTGTGTCCGTGAACATCACACCGACTGGATCGACGCAATCGGCTCGCGAGTCCGCCGCGCCGCTGCCGATGCGCATGAGCGTCAACAAGGTCAATTTTTTCTACGGCGCCAAACAAACTCTCTTCGACATCAACCTCGGTATCGCCGCCAACAAAGTCACCGCTCTCATCGGCCCTTCCGGCTGCGGCAAATCCACTTTGCTTCGTACCTTCAACCGCATGCACGAAACCGTGCGCCACGCGCGGCTCGAAGGCGAAATTCTTCTCGACGGCCAGAACATCCTCTCGCAAGACGTCACGCAGCTTCGCCGCAAAGTCGGCATGGTTTTTCAGCGCCCTAACCCATTTCCGAAATCGATCTTCGACAACGTCGCCTACGGCCTGAAAATAAACGGCTCGAAGCTTCCCATCGCCGAGGCCGTCGAAAAAAGCCTTCGCCACGCCGCTCTCTGGGATGAAGTGAAAGATCATCTCCACAAGAGCGCTTACGAACTCTCCGGCGGTCAGCAGCAACGCCTCTGCATCGCTCGCGGCCTCGCCGTCGAACCCGAAGTCTTGTTGCTCGACGAGCCGTGCTCCGCTCTCGATCCCATCAGCACCGCAAAAATCGAAGAGCTGCTCGTCCAGATCAAAGATATCTGCACCGTCGCCATCGTCACTCACAACATGCAGCAAGCCGCCCGCGTCAGCGACTTCACTGCCTTCTTGCTGACCGGCCAGATGATCGAGTTCAGCCCCACGCCGCACCTGTTCACCACGCCCAGCGACCCCCGAACAGAGGCCTACATCACCGGCCGCTTCGGCTGATCGTATGTGGGAATCATCGACGGGATCTGTGACGTGAGTTGGTTTTGAATTGAACGGGCCCGGTTTTTGAATTTGTAGGGGCGGGGTTTACTCCGCCCGGTGCTTGGCAAGGTTTTGCAGGTCGTCTTTTTTTGAATTTGTAGGGGCGTCCCTTCAGGGCGCCCAGGCAAGAATCCAGCCCCGAGCAGGTTTAGCTTTTAGCCTGACTCGCGAATTCGAATGAGAGCGCGGGCTTCACGCCCAAAAGGTACCGAGGATCAAATGGAACGCCACTTCGAAAAAGATCTCAACGTCGTCAAAGAACGCCTCCTCTGGATGGGCTCTCTCGCCGAGCGCGCCGTCCATCAATCCGTTCACAGCGTTCTCGACTCCGACGAACAGCTCGCCAAGCGCGTCCTCGACGAAGAAGATCAGATCAACGAGCTACAGCTCGAAATCGACGACCGCGTCGTCCAGCTCCTCGCCTTGCACCAACTGATGGCTGCCGACCTCCGCTTCGTCCTCGCCGTCTCGCGCATCAACAACGATCTCGAGCGCATCGGCGATCAGGCCGTCAACATCTCGCAGGGCAGCCTCCGCATCCTCCGCCATCCCCGTGTAAAACCGTACGTCGATCTCCCGCGCATGTCCGAACTCGCCGAAGAAATGGTGCGCGACGCGTTGAACGCCGTCGTCCGCCGCGACGTCGAGCTCGCCCAAAAAGTTCTCGCCATGGACGATCAGGTCGATCACTACCGCGACCAGATCTTCCGCGAACTCCTCACCTATATGATGGGCGACTCCAGCGTCGTCTTTCCCGCTTTCGAACTCATCCTCGTCGCCAAAAATCTCGAACGCATCGGCGACCACGCCACCAACATCGCTGAAGACGTCATCTACATCGTCCAAGGCCAAGACGTCCGCCACCCCACCGTCGACCGCCGTTAAGAATCAACCACAACACTGTGCGGGTGCCCCACCCTCGGTGTATGAGGGTGGGTCTTCGATCTACCCGACTCGCGCATCTCTGACGAACCCACATTCCCCCGAACATCACTACGACCGCGGATTCGTCACCCGCGCACACCCCACTTCACTTCCCCAACCCATCCGGCAACCCCGAATAATACCGAAACCCCTCAATCGGCTTCCCATCCTTCACTCGTACCCACTTCCGTATCATCTCCTTCATCTCCTTCACTTCCGCCTCCGAAGGATTCGCCTTGTACTCCTTCCACCCCGGCCCAAACTGGCTCGTATACTTCGCCCCCGCATTCACCGTCTTCTCCAAATACTGGCTGATGTCCACCGTAAGGTTCTCATCCTCAAAATCGTAATCGTTGTAAAACAAATATTCCGGAATCGTGAATTCCTTCAGCCCCTCTTGCGTGATCTGCCCTTCGAACAGCAGCCGCCACATCGCCGCCCGCGCCGCATCCGCCGCCAAATAAGCCGCTGCCCGATGATCCGACTTATGCCACCGCTGATAGTTCTTCCCCGGATCCCAAGCCATCAAGACATCCGGCCGCATCTTCCGAATCAACCGCACCAGATTCTCAACCACCGCCTTCCGATCCTCAAATTCCAGCAACCCATCGTCATATCCCAAATTTGTGTAGTGCGATCCCGGAATTCCCAACTCCGCCAGCGCCGCCAACTCCTCTTGCCTCCGAATATCCGCCAGCTGCGTCCGCGACAACTTCGGATCCTGCGTCCCCACATTCCCCGTCGTCAGCGTCACAACATAAACCTGATTCCCATGCGCCTGAAGCATCGCCAGCGTCCCGTGCGAAATCGCATCGTCATCCGCATGCGCCCCAATCAGCATGATCGTCTTCCCCGTCCACTTCTCCACCGGCACATCCGGCTTCGTCTTCACCTCATCCTGCGCAATCGCACTCCCCGAAATAAATCCCGATAAAATCAACCCAAGAAAAACCATTCGTCGCATTCGCCGTCCTCCTTTTTGCACCAACACTTTACCCCCGAACTCGCCTGCAAGTGCGGCACTCCTCCCTCATCTAGCCGGAGGTGCATCGAACAAACCTTCTCATGTAGACTCGTCCTGCTTTTCAGTCCGCCGGCACGTCCCGATAACAATTCTTTCGATCCCAAGAGGCTCCCTCTGATCGGCCGCACTCTCTCCCACTACCAGATCACCTCCGCCATCGGCGCAGGAGGCATGGGCCAGGTCTACCGCGCCGCCGACGCCAAGCTTCAGCGCGACGTAGCTCTCAAAGTCCTGCCCCCCGAAATGGCGAACGATCCCGACCGCCTGGCTCGTTTCCAACGCGAAGCGCGCGTCGTCGCTTCGCTGAATCACCCGCACATCGTCACCATTTTTTCCGTCGAAGAATGCGATGGCATCCATTTTTTGACCATGGAGCTCGTCGAAGGCCAATCGCTCGATCAAGTGATTCCTTCGAACGGAATGCCCGTTGAACGAATTGTCGAAATTGGCGCCGCGCTCGCCGGCGCGTTGGCCGCAGCCCACGAGCGAGGCATCGTTCACCGCGATCTGAAACCCTCCAACGTGATGGTGAAATCCGACGGCAGCATCAAGGTCCTCGATTTTGGTCTCGCCAAAGACATCCGCTCCGAACTCTCCAGCAACGCCACGCTCACTTCCGCGGGCCTGACGCAAGCAGGCATGGTCATGGGAACTCCCGCCTACATGTCGCCGGAACAAATCTCCGGTCGCGAAATCGACCATCGCACCGACATCTTTTCTCTCGGAGTCGTCTTGCACGAGATGTCCACAGGCCGCAGGCCCTTCGAGGAATCCTCATCGGCCGAACTGATGTCCGCAATACTGCGCGACACTCCAGCTCCCGTCACCGATCTGCGCCCCGATCTGCCCGCCGATCTCGCCCGCATCATTCGCCGCTGCATGGAAAAGGATGTTCGCCATCGCGTCCAGACTGCGCACGACGTCGGCAATGAATTTCGCGATCTTGCGCGTCATAGCCCGGCGACTCCCTCGCGAGCCAAAGCCCCTTCAACGCGCGAATTGCGTACCGCGGATTCCGGCGCCGCCCGCGCCGCGGAAGGATTCTGGGTCGTGGTCCTGCCGTTCAAGTCGAGCGGCACCAATACCGACCTCACCGCGCTGGCCGAGGGGATTTCGGAAGAGCTTGTGACCGGGCTCTCTCGCTTTTCTTACCTCCGCGTGATCGCGCGAGGCTCCACACTTCGTTACGCGAACCAGACCGTTGATTTGCGTGAAGTCGGCGCGCAACTCGGGGCGCGCTACGTCATGGAAGGTAGCATCCGCCAATCGGGTGCAAAGCTTCGCGTCGCTGTCCAACTCGTCGACGCCATTTCCGGAGCACACCTCTGGGCCGAAACCTACGACCGCCCTTTCACTTCCGACGACCTTTTCGCCATTCAGGATGATCTCGTTCCTCGAATCGTCTCCACCGTGGCCGATCAGTACGGCGTTCTGCCGCGCAGCATGGGCGAAGCGCTCAACAGCAAGGACCAATCTCTCTTGACTCCACATGAAGCCGTCCTCCGCGGCTTCGCCTACTTTGAACGCCTCACTCCCGATTCCCATGCAGCCGCTGTGTCCGCTCTCGAACGCGCCACGCAGCAAGCACCCGAGCAGTCAGACTGCTGGGCAATGCTATCGATGATGTACAGGGGCGAGCACGTCTACGGATTCAAGGGTCAGCCCGATCCGCTCGGACGCGGGCTTATCGCGGCCCGCCGTGCCGTCGAACTCGGACCCGCCAATCACCTTGCGTACTTCGCATTAGCCTCAACGCTCTTTTTTCAGAAAGACCGCCTGGCTTTCCGTGTAGCCGCCAAGCGTTGCATCGAACTCAATCCGCTCGACGGATCGACAATTGCCTATCTTGGTTTTCTGATGGCAGCGGCTGGGGATTGGGACTACGGAACGGCTTTGCTCGAATCCGCTCTCCATCTGAATCCGTTTCATCCAGGCTGGTACAACCTCGGCATATTTTTCAATCTCTACCACAGGCGCGATTACCGTGAGGCTCTCGACGCAGCCCTCGGAATCAACGTCCCCGGCTCGTTTCATGCCCACGCCGCACAAGCCCTCGCCTTCGGACAACTCGGCCTCCGCGAAGAAGCCAAAAAGCCATTGCGTGAATTGCTGGCCCTCCGCCCCGACTTCGCAACCTCAGCCCGCTTTGAATACTCAAAATTTTACGATCACGACGTAGTCGAGCACATTCTCGAAGGCCTGCGTAAAGCCGGCCTCGAAGTTCCCGCCAACGCCGCAACCCCAGCTCCGTAGCCGGGAACCACTCTGCACAAACTGGAATTCGGGTGCCGCACCCTCAGCTTTCAGAGGGTGCGGGTTTAGACTCAGCCCCCACCCCACCTCAATCCGTGTTCGCGATTCTCGCGCGGCAAAATCTGTGTGCAGTGCGGCCGGGTGCCCCACCTTCGATTTGTGAGGGTGGGTCTTCTCCTACAACGTTGGTCCTACCGCCTCCTTTTCTTCTCTTTTGACTTTCACTGTCGACTCTCAACCTCTTCCTGCGAAATTCTCCCCCATGCCAAAACCAAAGTCCCCCATTCCCCAAGCCGAACTCCTTCTCCACCTCTACGAACTCCGCCGCGAAACCGTCATGCGCCAAGCCCGCTCCTACGTCGGCGGCCCCTTCAAACCCGCGTCCGCCGATGAATTCATCGACAGCATTCGAAGAGGCGACCAGCAAACCGCCTACATCCTCCAGGTCTTCGGCTACTGGGACATGCTCTGCGCCTTCGTGCTCCACGGCGCCCTCACCGAAGGCCTCGTCTACGACACTTGCCAGGAAATGTATTTCCAGTGGGCCAAAATTCAACCCCACCTGAAAACCTTCCGCCGCGAAATGAACCTTCCCGAGTGGATGCAAAGCATCGAAAAGGTGATCGACGGTTCAGCCAAAGGCCGCCGCCG
This sequence comes from uncultured Acidobacteriota bacterium, assembly GCA_963785605.1. Taxonomy (GTDB): domain Bacteria; phylum Acidobacteriota; class Terriglobia; order Acidiferrales; family UBA7541; genus Acidiferrum. The sequence goes on from CAWAWE010000009.1 coordinate 375,528, forward strand.
CATCGCCACCATGCAAGCCAGCGCCAAAGCGTTCGCCACCCGCACCCCAAAGCCCTAGTTGTCTTGAACTTTCAAACACTGCGTGGAAACTTCTGCACATGCTCAACGCCGATTTTGGCGCCCACCCGGTAGCGCCGGCGTCCCGCCGGCGTTTTTTCTTTCGACAACGCCAAAATTTAAAATCGTCAAGTAGCCCTTCGGCAAAACCCGACCTCAAGCTATAATCCCCGCATAGAAAATTACGTCTAGGCGCCGCCAAGGCGCCTTTTCGCTTTTTAGGCGGCCCTATAACCGCCGTCTACGGGCCGACACCGCCCCAAGCGCACAAATTTTCGAACGGCACCCCAGTCGAACCCGCTGTTTCCAAAGCACTTGCGCACACTTGTTTCCCGGGCGCTCGCAACTCACACATTCGGAACCACTTGCACACTCTTCAAAAAACATAGGGGGTATACCCCTCTTCGTCCCAATTTGGAACTCCGCCAGCAGGGAGTGCGAGTCTAGGCGCGTCGCCGAGGAGGAAACAACGCCGCCGCCAACAAAATGCTGACGATCGTCACAACGCCGCCAACCGTCCGATCCCAGGTCCGCCCAAACACAACGGTCACCTCCGACGCTCCCGCCGGAACTGCCACAACCATCTGCGCCGTATCCCCATTATTCTCCGGCGTAACCCGGGAGCCGTTCACCTCAACGCGCCAAGCCGGATAATTCAACACGCGCAACGCAACACGCACCGGTGCAAGCGCAGTAACACGCAATCGCTTCTCACCCGCCGTCCATCGCTCGACGAAAATCGTCGCACCAGCCGGGGCAGTCGCACCAGCCGGAGCCGCCGCATTCGCACCCGGCCCTGCATCGGCACCTTCACTGGAATCCGCCACCAACACCTGAACCTGCGGCGCCTTCACCGCCAAATTGTAGTGATCGTCGCCCTTAGGATCGTACTCATCGACTCCATCGAATCCGGTGCCCGCAACAACGCCGGCGCGTAGTGTCGTAACGTCATCCGTATCCCACCACGTCGAGTGCACAAAAAATGTCGCTCCACCAACCAGCACCGACGCGACGCAAACAACCCAGATCCACCGAAACCGCGATCGCGCCACAACCGCCGCCAGAAAAAACGCAAACACAACTCCAACAATCGACATCCAGCGCCAGGGAAACTGCACAAACTTCAGCTTCGGCAACAAACCCCAAAATATCGCCGCCGGCCTCAACATCAAAAACGTAGCCGCAGCCACCAGCAGCAGCATCGGCTGCCAAACAGGGTCCGGGAGTCCAATGTTTACGAGGGAAAATTCGCTCGATCCGTTCGTCTCGACGTGTGCCATCTCCGAGCCTTTGTAGGGGAGGGGCTTGCCCCTACCGGCCGCTGCGTCTTGTCGCGCTCTTGCCGCGAGCGCCGCCAGTCCCGCCCCGACGATCAACACAATCGCCGTCGTCGAAGCGATGAAATTAAAAATCGTGTGCTCCGGATCATTCGTCGCCGTATACAAAAAATTCTCCGCCGGCAACAATCCCGCCGACAGCGCCTGCGTGATATTCACCCACCGCTGCTCATACGCCGCCGGCAGCAAATAAAACGAAGTAAACGCAAATCCCAGCGCCATCCCAGCAAATCCGCGCATAGCCGGCGCGAGCGCACGCGCCCGAAACGCGAGCCAAGCAAAAAACAAAGTCACACTGTAAGTCGCAATCACGCCCGCCGGCGCATTCGACAGCCACACCGCCGCAAACATCGCCGCGAAAAACACGAGCGAGACACGCATCGCCCCATTAAATCCAAACAGAGGCCCACCATTCGGCTCCGATTCCGTATCAACCCGCGCCGCCAACACTCCTCCCAATTGCAGCGCCGCCAAAAACATCAATGGATAGAACGCCTGCGCCAGTAACTCCGCATAGTCGCTGCGCATGTAAATAATCAACAGCGCATTCGGATTCGCCGCGTAACAAACGGCGCCGAAAAGCGAAGCGCGCTCCGGCAAAAATCGCCGCGCCAACGCAAACGCGGAAACTCCCGCAAACATCTGCACCAGCACGATGAAAGCAACCGGAACATACGTCCACGAAAAGAAAAAACTCAGCGCGCCGCCGAGCAGCCAAGAAAACGGAGGATAAAAAATAAATCGCGGCTCGCCGAACCCGTGATTCGCCCACTCGGTCCACCGCGGAAAAACGATTCCCTCTTTCCACTGCCCCGCAACGTCGAGCCATGACGCCGCATGAAACTCAAAATCGTGCCCCGACGCGCTCCCGTAAAAAAAGAACGGCGCCACGATCAGCAGCGACACGACGCACGAAACCGCGGCGGCATACAAATAGCCGCGCCACGGTTTGCGCGAATCGTTGCCCGAATCGTTGGACGGGTAGCTCGAAGGAGCGCCGCGAAATTCTTCAGCGCTTGCAGTCGAATGGGAGGAGGTCTGGTCGGCAGTCATGCGGCGTTCACAAGATTGTAACCGTCAACAAACATCGCGAGCGAATCCGATCCGCGCATGCGCCGTGATGCAACCTGAGCCATAATATACAGCTCCGATGGCAAGTCCTGTCACAACTGAAGCGCCGATCATCGAGGCTCGCAAGCTCGAGAAATTTTATCCGCAGCCCGACGGCAGCCGCGTCCAGGTGATCGCGCCGACCGATCTCGCCGTGTATCCCGGCCAGATCGTTGCGCTGCTCGGCCCTTCGGGCTGCGGCAAGTCTACCTTGCTTCGGATGCTCACAGGGCTCTCGCCGTCGTCAGCCGGCGGCGTTTTTTGGCACGGCCAGCCGGTGCGCGACGAATCGCCCAACGTCGCGCATCGTTTTTCAGAGCTTCGCGCTCTTTCCGTGGCTCACCGTACTTGAAAATGTCGAAGCACCGCTCGAAGCGCGCGGCATGGCGCCGATCGAGCGTCACAAACGCGCACTGCGCATCATCGACGCGGTCGGCCTCGACGGATTCGAGAGCGCTTACCCGAAAGAATTGTCCGGCGGCATGAAGCAGCGCGTCGGCGTCGCCCGCGCCCTCGTCGTCGAGCCCGAAGTGCTCTTCATGGACGAGCCGTTTTCCGCGCTCGACGTGCTCACCGCCGAAACGCTGCGCGGCGAATTGCTCGAACTGTGGATGGGCCACAAAATTCCGACGCGCGCGATCTTCATCGTCACGCACAACATTGAAGAAGCCGTCGTCCTCGCCGATCGCATCATCGTCCTCGGCCGCAACCCCGCGCACATTCACGCCGACTTCAGCGTCGATATTCAGCATCCGCGAAATCGCAAGGCGTCTCGCTTTGTGGAATTAGTCGATGCGATTTATCGCGTGCTGACGAAGCCCGACTCCAAGGGCGACACGATTCACAACACCGTCGGCGCCGGCTCATCGTTTGTACCGGCCAAGATGATCATGCTGCCGCATACCCGTCCCGGCGGAATGGCGGGACTTCTCGAAATTTTGTGCGATCAGGGGGGCCGCGTCGATCTCCACAAACTCGCCGACGAATTGAGCCTCGAAGTCGATGCGCTGCTGCCAACCGTCGATACCGCCGTGATTCTCGGCCTCATTGAGGTCAAAGATGGCGCCGCGATCATCACCGCCAGCGGCTACGATTTCCGCAAAGCCGATATTCAAGCGCGCAAAGCGATGTTTCGCAAAGCCGCGCTCGCCAACGTTCCAATTCTTCGCCAGATGGAACAGGCGCTCAAGGCAAAATCCGATCGCACGCTCTCCGACGAATTTTTCCACGACTTGATCGACGAACATTTCAGCGAAGACGAATCGCGCCGGCAACTCGAAACCGCGATTCAGTGGGGACGCTACGCCGAAATTTTCGACTACGACGCCGCCACCGGCAAATTGACGCTCACCGAGCCCACGCTCGCTGAGCCGGCCGAGGCGTGACGATCCTGTGCCCGCCGCCGCTCCGCTCGTAACCACTCCAGAAACAGGACCACTGCCGCCGGCGACAGCCCGGCCCGGAGGCTCGCGCTGGGCGTGGTCGTTTCTGATCGACATCGCCGTTTTTCTTTTCGTGTTCGCCGCAATCTACGGCATGTACGCGATCGGCCGCGCGTGGTTGAGTCCGATCGCGCCGGTCTCGCACATTTCACAAAGTCCGAAAGCGCTGCCGCTCTACGCGCTGTATTCCGTCGTGCGCATCAGCATCGCGTACGCGTTGAGTCTCGTATTCGCGCTCGCGTACGGCTACATCGCCGCGAGTTCACGCCGCGCCGAAATTATCCTCGTTCCACTCCTCGATATTCTTCAGTCGATCCCCGTCCTGAGTTTTCTTCCCGGCGTGATGCTCGCGATGGTCGCGATTTTCCCGCACCAACAGATCGGCGTCGAACTCGGCTCGATCTTGCTGATTTTTACCGGGCAAGTCTGGAACATCGCATTCAGCTTCTATTCTTCGCTAAAAGGCGAGCCGCGCGAATTGCGCGAAGCCGCGATCATTTATCGCTTCAGCCATTGGCAGAAATTCGTCGAGCTTGATCTGCCGTTTTCGACGATCGGCCTCGTCTGGAATTCAATGATGTCGGTGGCCGGCGGCTGGTTCTTTTTGATGGCGTGCGAAATGTTCGTGCTCGGCGATCGCGATTTTCGCCTGCCGGGGCTTGGCTCGTTTCTGCAAACAGCGGCCGGAAACGGAGACACGAAGAGCGTCCTGTGGGGACTCGCCGCGATGGTGGGCGTCATCGTGTTGATGGACCAACTGATCTGGCGGCCGGTGATTGTCTGGGCGGACAAATTCAAATTTGAGCAGGTCGATAGCGCGAGTCAGACGCCGAACACGTTGTTGCGACTGCTTGGCCGTGCGTCGTTTGTGATTCGCATCTATCGCGCCTTTATTCGGCCGTTTGCGAATCGACTGATTCAGAATGCGGCTGTCGGAGCGGAACGCGCGTCGGCAACTTTTACCGCGCCGAAGCAGGATCGGGCGCGAAAGATTTTGCTGATCGTTCTCGGCGGCGTGATTCTGATTGGGCTGGGCTTCGCGGTATTTCACGCAGGGCGCGAGCTGTCGGATCTGCATCGCGCGGATTATTTTCATCTTCTGCGGAGCGCTGTGCTCACTTTCGTTCGTGTGAATGCTGCGCTCATCATCGGTGCGCTGTGGACTGTGCCTGTGGGCGTTGCGATCGGATCGAGCCCGAAGCTCGCGCGCATTGCGCAGCCGCTGGCGCAGCTTGCGGCTTCGATTCCGGCGACCGCTTTGTTTCCGGTGATTTTGCTTTTCTTGATTCGATTGCGCGGCGGGCTCGAGATTGCGGCGCTTGTGCTGATGCTGCTGGGGACGCAGTGGTACATCCTATTCAACGTCATTGCTGGGGCCATGGCGATTCCTACCGATCTAAAAGAGGCTGCCAAGATTTTCAGGTTCGGAAGCTGGGATCGCTGGCGCTTTGTAATTTTGCCGGCCATTTTTCCGTATCTCGTGACGGGGATGGTGACGGCGTCGGGTGGCGCTTGGAACGCGAGCATTGTGGCGGAATATTTTCATTTTCAAGGGCACATCGTTTCGACGACGGGACTCGGTAGCACGATCAGCAGGGCGAGCGATGGCGGGCAATTCGATGTGTTGCTGGCGGCGACGTTGATCATGGCGGTTGTGGTGGTGCTGATCAATCGATTTGTGTGGAGACGGTTGTATCGGTTGGCGACGACGAGATTTAAGCTCGAAACGTAAAGAGCGAAGTAAAGACGCAACGAAGTAATGAAGTAACGATTCGGAGAAAATCTACGAAGGTTCACGTCCTGCCAAGCTGGGGCGCAGCGGTGCTGCGCCCGTACATGATCTTGCCGAGATGGGAGGCCGGGGTGCTGCGTTGCGGACAAAAACGCCGGCGAGACGCCGGCGCTACCAAGAGCGGGTGCGACTGTGGAAATCGCTCGCGAACACGACGAACGTGGCGTTACCGGACTAATTCGCGGGCGAGGTTTAAGATTTGGCCGATGTGGTGGTCGGCGTGGGCGGCGCAGTCGAGCATGATGGCGAAGCGGGTTTCGCAGGTTACGCCGGCGCCGGAGTATGGGGCGCTCCAGTCTTCTGCGGATTGATTGCGGATTGTGGTTCTAACCATTTCTATCGCTTTGTCGAAATCTGCCAGCGCTTCTAATTTTGATGGAGTCTTTGTTTCTGCGAATTCGCGAGGTCGATCGCGGACGTAGCCGGTCTGGGCGATTTGTGCGCCGATGTAGTAGTTGAGATTGCCGGTGAGATGCAGGACCAGGTGGCCGACGCTGTTGCCGTAGGGAAACGGATTCTTCCAAAACTGTTCTTCGGTCAGCGATGCGACCCAGGTGTGCAGATCGACGCGGAGTTTTTCGTAGTAGACCGCGAAGCCGTCGCTCACAGTTTCAGATAGTTCAGGCATCGACAACTCCTACAATTATTTTCCGCCGGTGGCGTCGTTTTTGTAGATGGTGCCTTCTTTCATGACGAAGAAGACGTGTTCGACGGTGCGGATGTTTTGGGTTGGGTCGCCGGGGACGGCTACGACGTCGGCAAACTTGCTCACTTCGAGCGAGCCGGTGCGGTCGGCGATGCCGAGGAGTTTTGCGTCGGACGAAGTGCCAGCTTTCAGCGCGTCGATTGGTTTCATTCCGAGATCGGTCATCTGGTGAAATTCCTCGGCGTTGCGGCCGTGGGGATAGACGGCGGCGTCGGTGCCGAGGCCGATGTTCACGCCTTTGGCGAGCGCGTTTTTGAACATGATGCGAATGTTGTCGATTGCAGCTTGAGCTTTGATTTGAATGAGCGGCGGCAGATACAAACCTTTTTTGATTTGCTCGTCGAGGCCTTGCGGCGCCATCAGCGTGGGGACGAGATATGTGCCCTTCTGCTTCATCAGCGTCAAATCTTCGTCATTGAGGAAAGTGCCGTGCTCGATGGAATCGACGCCGGCGAGAATGGCGCGGCGTCCGGCTTCGGCGCCGTGGCAGTGGGTGGCGACTTTGAGGCGCAGCGCGTGGGCTTCATCCACGATGGCGTTGAGTTCTTCTTGTGTGAGCTGCGGAGTATCCACGTCGTCGGTGGGAGACAGAACGCCGCCACTGGCGCACGTCTTGATGATGTCGGCGCCGTATTTGTGGTTGAGGCGGACTGCCTGGCGAGCTTGATCGGCGCCGTTGATCACACCATCGACGGGTCCCGTTTCTGGAAAGAGTCCTTCGCGGAAACCGGCGGTGTCGTCGCAGTGGCCGCCGGTCGAGCCGATGGCGTGGACGGAGACCAACATGCGCGGGCCGGGAACTACGCCGTGGCGAATCGCGTTGCGGAGACCGACGTCCATGTAATGAGCGGAGCCGACATCGCGAACCGTGGTGAAGCCGGCCATCAACGTGACGCGCGCGTTGGCGGTGGCATCGAGCGTTTGTTCGGGGATTGTTTTTTGCAGCGTGTCGAGTTCGCGGCCTTTCCAATCGTCGGAATGCATCATCGTGAGGTGCGTGTGCGCGTCGATGAAACCGGGGAGGAGCGTGGCGTCGCCGAGATCGATGACTTGCGCGCCGGCGGGGACGGCTGCGCCGGAGCCGACGGCGGTGATTTTGTTGTCGGTGATGACGAGGAGGCCGGGAGTTGTGAGCGAATTGCTTTTGCCGTCGAACATGCGGGCGGCTTTGAGGACGATGACTTTGCCGGGGGCCGTTGATGGCTGTTGCGCATTGGCGAGAGATGGAACCGCAATGGCTGCGAGACACGCGGCGATGGTTGCGGCTACTGGCGATTTGCGGAACATGAATTCTCCTCGGCGTTGAAAGGTCGGACCGACAATAGCTTGGCGAGGGGAAAAGTCAAGATTGGAGTGGGTGCGCGATCGTGCGAGGCAATGTTGACGCCGGGCGGAGCAAGCCCCGCCCCTACACTCGGAGTTAGGCGGCAGCCGAATTTGGGGCATCCGAGGTCGGGGTTGTTCCGTATGTGTTTGGGGTGGCGGTGACGCGTAAACTTTGATTGGTTTTTGTGGAAAGGTTAGACGGCTTGGGGAAAGTTCCGGAGATTCGGGTTCGCGATTGTAATGGGGCGGCGGTGCGTCCGGCAGCGAAATATGTTTTGTACTGGATGATTGCGAACCGGCGGGTGACGTGGAACTTTGCGCTGGATCGTGCGATCGAGCATTGCCGCGAGCTGAAGAGGCCGCTGGTGATTTTTGAGGCGCTGCGCTGCGGTTATGAGTGGGCGAGCGATCGGATGCATCGGTTTGTAATCGATGGCATGGCGGACAATGCGGCGGCGTGCGAGCGCGCGGGAGTCACGTATTTGCCGTATGTCGAGCGGAAGAGTGGCGCTGGGCGCGGATTGCTGGAGGAGTTGGCGCGCGATGCGTGCGTCGTGGTGACGGACGAATATCCGTGCTTCTTTTTGCCGCGGATGGTTGCGGCTGCGGCTGAAAAATTGAAGGTGCGATTGGAGGCGGTGGATTCTTGCGGGATGCTGCCGCTGCGGGCGACGGATCGGATTTTTACGATGGCGCATTCGTTCCGGCGATTCTTGCAGAAGACGCTGCCACAGCATTTGAGTGAAGCGCCAGAGGCCGCGCCCCTGAAGAAGGCGGGCGCGCTTGGCGTCGCGACGATATCGCGCGAGATTTCGAAGAAATGGGCGCCGGCTGAGGCCAGTTTGCTCTCGGGTGCGGAGGGCTCGCTCGCGGGAATTCTCATCGATCATAACGTTGCACCTTCGTTCATTCGCGGCGGGGAAAATGCTGCGCGAAAACAGATGAGGCATTTTTTCGAGGTTGGCTTTCCGCGTTACGGCGAGGAGCGCAACGAACCGGAAAAAGACGTGCAGAGCGGGCTTTCGCCGTATCTTCATTTTGGATTTATTTCGACACACGAGATTTTTGCGGAGATTACAAAGCGCGAGAAGTGGACGGCTGCGAGATTGGCGGTTCGGCCGAACGGAAGCCGAGCTGGCTGGTGGAACATGAGCGCGAACGCGGAAGGATTTCTGGACGAAATCATTACGTGGCGCGAAGTCGGTTACAACTTCAGCTCGCATTCGGATGAATACGACGATTACGATTCGCTGCCCGATTTTGCCAAGAAAACGTTGCGAGAGCATGAGCGGGATGAGCGGCAACATTTGTATTCACTGGAGAAGTTGGAAGCGGGGCAGACTTACGATGCGCTTTGGAATGCGGCGCAGATGCAGCTGGTTCGCGAAGGGCGGATTCACAATTATTTGCGGATGCTTTGGGGGAAGAAAATTCTGGAATGGTCGCGCACGCCGAAGGATGCGCTGCGCGTGCTGATTCACTTGAACAATAAATATGGATTGGATGGGCGGGATCCGAATTCTTACAGCGGGATTTTTTGGTGTTTGGGGAGATACGATCGAGCTTGGGGGCCGGAACGGGCGGTGTTTGGGAAGATTCGGTATATGAGTTCGGGGAATACGGCGCGGAAGGTTCGAGTTAAGAATTACGTCAAGAAATATGCTCCGGTGACGTGAAAACACGCAGCTAACGCGTTGATGCGAGTCATGTTGAATCGAAACCCGCACCCTCTGAAAGCTGAGGGTGCGGCACCCAAGAGGCGAAGATGCGTGTGCTAGACTCGACTGAGAGTTGCAACTACCATGACGGAACTTGCGCCAGCTATTTTTCGCTCTAACAAGATCGATGCGGATTTGCTTGCGGCGTATACGTCGCAGGATGGGCAGACGCTCGCGGAACTCGCAGAGCGGCCTTTGTTTCTCGTGTTTTTGCGGCATTTTGGGTGCACGTTTTGTCGAGAAGCGGTCGATACAATTTCGAAAAAGCGACGAGAGATTGAGGCCGGCGGGAGCAGGCTGGCGTTTGTGCATCTGGGAACGGAAGAAAAGGCGCAGTGGTTTTTCAAGCCGTATGGACTGCTGGATGTGGCGCGATTCAGCGATCCCGAAGGGCCGCTGTATCAGGCATTTGGATTGCTTCACTGGGAGTGGCGTCAATATCTGAATTCGGAGAGCATTTTGCGGATGGTGCTGGCGTGGACGCACGGACATTTCACGGGAATTCCGGCGGGGGATATTCAACGAATGCCGGGCGCGTTTTTGATGGATCACGGAGAAATTCAAAAGGCATTTCGGCACAAGTTGGTTTCGGACCGGCCGAATTATGTGGCGTTGGCGACGCCGAATTGAAAACGGGATAAACGTTTCGGCGGATCTTGCAGAAGGTTTCGAGACGCCGGTTTGGTGAATACGGCGCGTAAAGCCTGTGTCAAAAATTACGTAAGGCTGCCTAGTGGAAACGCTGTAAATCATTGAAAATGCTGTGGAAATTGACGATTTCGTGACGCTCGCCAGTACTTTAATACCATTGCTCCACGCTATACGGCCTCCGAAAATTGATGTCAGCCATGGCCCGATATTCCGCCTTTTTGGGGCGCTGGGTCGAAGTGCATTACCGCGCCGGTGACATCCTGCTGCCCGCCTCTGGAACGTTCGTTGCCGATTCCGGCAAATCGATATTTCTAGAACAGCATTTGGAGCAGCGCGGGCAAAATCGGCAATTTCGCTGGGAAATTCCTTACCAATATATCGTGCGACTGGAAGAGCCGGGGAAACCGGAGACGGTTGTGACGCCAAGCGCGGGTGACGGGCCGAAAACGCCGATACCGCTCGCGCCACGAAAGCGCGTTCCGCTGAACTGATTTTTTTCGCGACTTGTTTTTTCTACCTTCCAAAAGATAGTTCGACAATCATCGAAATCTTGCTGTGGTGAAATCGCGACTGGGTGCGAAATTGAGCGCCGTTTCGTGTTCATCGGATACAATCGAGGCGAAATTTTGTCGAGGAGGCGTCGTGGAATCGGGAGCGAAGGCGAAGATTGGGTTTATCGGGCTGGGCTTGATGGGGCGGCCGATGGCGGCGAATTTGTTGAAGGCGGGGCACGCGGTGACGGTGTGGAATCGCACGGCGGCGCGTGCGGATGAGTTGGTGGCGGCGGGGGCGAAGCTGGCGAAGTCGCCTGCGGCGGCCGCAAGCGACGCGGATGTGCTGATTACGATTGTGAGTGATCCGCCGGCGCTGGAAGAAGTGCTGTGGGGGAAGATCGGCGGCGTCAGTGCGGCGGATGCGGCGCTGGCGGCGATGAAGCCGGGAGCGATTTACATCGATTCGAGCACGGTGTCGCCGGATTTGGCGCGGAAGATTGCTGCGGCTTGCGCGGCGAAGGGCGTGAAATTCCTGGATGCGCCGGTGACGGGCGGCGACTGGGGCGCGAAAAAGGGCGAGCTCGTTTTTATGGTTGGGGGCGAGGCGGAGACGCTGAAGGCGGCCGAGCCGGTGATCGGAGTGATGGGGAAGAAGTGGTTTTTGCTGGGGCCGAACGGAGCGGGGCAGACAATCAAGCTGGCGATGAACGGGATTTTGGCGCTACAGGTGGAGGCGTTGGCGGAGGCGCTGGCGCTGGTGACGGCGGCGGGGCTGAAGGGCGAGGGATTGGTGGAAGTGCTGCAGTCGAGCATGGCGCGGTCGGGCGTGCTGGATGTGAAGGCGCCTAACTTGTTGAAGGGAGAGTATGTTCCGAGCTTTCCGCTGCGGCTGATGTATAAGGATGTGTCGCTGGCGATGGATCTGGCGAAGGAGCTTGGGGTGAATTTGCCGGCGGGGGCGGCGGCGCACGCGACTTATGGGGCGGTGAAGGCGGCGGCGAAAGAGGATTTGGATTATTCGGCGGTGATGAAGTTTTGGAAGAAGTGAGCGGGGCTGAGACTCTGCGAGGCGAGCTTTGGGCGAGGTGCTGTAGGTCGTGGTTGGGATAGTGAGCAGCGAGGGTGTTGTTGACATGAATTTGGCTGAAGCTGCGTAGTATCCGCGAACTCACCGGCCACTCCGGCTGCGCCCTGTCTTAAGCGGTCACCAATACAGCCGGAGCGACCGGGCCTTTTTTTGTGGTGAGCGTGGTTTGGTGTGTGTTTCCTACCTTGCGGTTTATTTCAACGGATACATTTTGAGTCGTGTTGACAGCTGAGATCCTTCGGCGTCCTGCGGACGCCTCAGGATGACAGCGCGGTTTGGAGTGTGGATCGGCGCGGGGCGTCCGCCTATGACAACGGGGAGTTGAGGCGTGGTGAGTGCGTGGCGATGGAGCCTCAGAGTTGCGACGTGGATTGAGCGTGGCGGAAGCGGAATTTGTTGATGCCGAGTTTTTTGATGCGGAATTCGAGGGTGGAGGCGGGGATGGCGAGTTTTTTCGCGGCGCCTTTTGCGCCGGAGACTTTGCCGCGCGAGGCTTTCAAGGCTATCTCGATCGCGGTGCGTTCCTCGATGGAGTCGTCGGATTCGTTTTGAGCGGCCATCGCTGATGCGGATGAAGTGGACGCGTTGGAGTCGCGCAGCATTTCGGGATCGATGTTGAGGACGCCGTTGCGCGAGAGGATGACGGCGCGCTCGATGGTGTTTTCGAGTTCGCGGACGTTGCCGGGCCAATTTTGCGCTTGCAGGAGATCGAGGGTTTTGCGGTCGATGCTGGAGATGGGACGACCGAAACGTTCGCCGTATTTTTCGGCGAAATGCGCGACGAGCGGCGGAATGTCTTCGCGGCGCTCTCGCAGTGCTGGGACGCGAACGGGGAAAACGTTGAGACGATAGTAGAGGTCACTGCGGAAGCGGCCGGCGCGGACTTCTTCGGCAAGATCGCGATTGGTGGCGGCGACGAGACGGACGTCGACCTGGACGGTATGGGCGCCGCCGAGGCGCTCGAATTCGCGCTCCTGCAAAACTCGCAGCAGCAAAACCTGCATTTCCTGCGGCAATTCGCCGATTTCGTCGAGAAATAGCGTGCCGCCGTGCGCCTGCTCGAAGCGGCCTTTGCGGCGTTCGGTGGCGCCGCTGAAGGCGCCGCGCTCGTGGCCGAAGAGTTCGGAGGCGAGGAGCGTGTCTGGAATGGCGGCGCAATTTACTTTGACGAGTGGGCCGCGGGCGCGTTCGCTGCGACGATGGATGGCGCGGGCGATGAACTCTTTGCCGGTGCCGGTTTCGCCGGTGATCAGGACGGTGGCGTCGGTGGTGGCGACTTGCTCGACGATTTCGAGCGCGTGTTTGAGCTCGGCGGAGTTGGCGAGGATTTCTTCGAACCATGGGGCTTGGCCGAGCTGTTCGCGCAGAGAAATATTTTCGGCTTCGAGTTGCTGGCGGAGCTTGCGAATTTCTTCGTTGGCGAGCGCGTTGGCGGTGGCGATCGAAAGCGCGCGCGAGACGTCTTTGAGGATGGCCTTCTCGTGCGGAGGAAATGGGCGTTGCTTCAGGCGAATGAATGCGGCTACGCCGAGGACCTGGCCGCGCATGACGAGGGGAACGGCAGCGTAGGAGCGTACACCGTCTTTTGCGAGGTGATATTCGTGGCGGAACCAGCCGTCTTTTTCGAGCAGGTCGTCGCAGGTGTACGCCTCGCCGGCGAGTTCGCCGGGCTTTTCCTCATCGGAATAGGGTAGAAGCGGGCGCGTTTCGGTGAGTGGCGGGGGTTGTGCGTAGCGTTCGGAACGGGCGGCGAGTTGCTCGGGAGTTTCGCCGTCGATGGGCGCGACGCCGACGACGTGAAGCGCGAGGAGACGGTGGAGGTCGCCGTCTTCGTCTGGTGTGGCGTTGGGGACGGTGAAGTCGATGATGCCGATGGAGTCGAAGGGCACGAGAGGGTTGAGGACGTCGGCGAGGGAGGCGAGGACGCCGGGGAGCTCGCGCTCGGTGCTGACGGCTTCCCAGGTGCGAAGCATCATGCGGAGGCGATTGGCTTCGGAGGAGGTGGGGTCGGATTGGAAGATGGCGTCGGGCATTTTGCTTGAGAGGGAGAGTAGCAAATATTGCGAATATTGTGAATTAACAATTCGAGATTGCGAATTTGTTGCGAATTTTGCGATTGACGTGAACTAAATGCCCTGTTGTCAGCGAGTTGCGAAATCTAGATTCTGGCTCATCGCTTGCCCTTAGAGAGCAAGGTGAGGACCGAACGATTTGTGGTCCTGGTGAGGATTCGATGTTGCTTCAATTTCTAGTCTGCTTTTTGATCAATCATTTGAGGTTGTCGGTTGATGTTTCGCTGGCGATGATTCAGATGAATGCGGCGATGCTTGCGGTGGGTTTGTTTGCGTTTATTGGGTTGCGGCTGCTGCGGGATGCGCGGGCGAGGGAACGGCGGTTGGCGGCGGCACTTTTGATTTGGTGAAGCGGCCAAGTGTCCGAGGAGGGCACCTTTTCGAAATTCCCGATGTCGAGATTGAAATCGAGATTTGAAATCAAGCCGTGGCGTCGAGCGATGAGATTTGACGGCCGGGTGTTTGGGGCGCAGCAGTGCTGCGCCCGTACATGGGCGCGCTCATGGTTATGGAAAAACCGCCGGCGAGACGCCGGCGCTACCGGTTTTGCGTTGCGAGATTGGGGCTAGGCTTCTTCTTCGGCGTGGACTAGGTCGCCGTGAGTGGCTTTGTGGGCGTCGATTACTTTTTGGGCTAACTCGTTGGGGACGTAATCGTAGTGATCGAATTCCATCGTGTAGGTGGCGCGGCCCTGGGTTTTCGACGTGAGGTCGGTGGCGTAGGTCAGCATCTCGGCGAGAGGGACCTTCGCTTTGATGATGACGTTGTGGCCGCGCGATTCGCTGCCGGCGATGCGACCGCGACGTCCGCTAAGATCGCCCATTAAGTCGCCTGAGTATTGATCGGGCGCATAGACCTCGACGTTCATCACTGGCTCGAGGAGCGCCGGCTTCGCTTGCTTCATCGCCTCCTTGAAAGCGAGCGAGCCGGCGATTTTGAAGGCCATGTCGGACGAATCGACGTCGTGATATTTGCCGTCGTAGAGCGTGGCGCGGAAATCGACGACGGGAAAGCCGCACAAATAGCCGCGCGCGGCGGCGTCGCGAATGCCGCGCTCTACGCTCGGAATCCAGTTGCGCGGGATCGCGCCTCCGAAAACATCGTCAACGAACTCGACGCCTTTGCCGCGTTCGACGGGCTCCATCTTGATGCGGCAGACGCCGAACTGGCCGTGGCCGCCGGACTGTTTTTTGTGTTTGCCTTCGGCGTCGGCTTTGCCGCGAATGGTTTCGCGATACGGAACTTTCGGCGGCTTGAGCGTGAGGTCGACGTGGTAACGTTTGTGGAGTTTGGCGACGACGACTTCGATGTGTTGCTGGCCGGAACCGGCGAGGAGAAATTCTTTCGTTTGCGGATCGCGTGAGAAACGGAGAGCGGCGTCTTCTTCGAGGATTTTGTGAATCGAGACACCGATTTTGTCTTCGTCGGCGCGAGTTTTTGGCTCGATCGCAAAAGTGATTGAGGGTTCGGGGATTGGCGCGGGGCTATAGAAAATGGGCGCGGCTTTGTCACCTAAGGTCTCGCCGGTCATCGTTTCTTTCAGCTTGGCGATGGCGCCGATGTCGCCGGCGTGCAGCTCCAGCACTTCGGTGAGCTGCTTTCCCTGGACGACGACCGTGTGCTGTAAGCGCTCCGGCGTAGAACGATTGAAATTCGTGAGCGTGGCGTCGTTTTTGAGGACGCCGCTTTTCACTTTGAAATAGTTGATGCGGCCGGCGAAAGGGTCGGCGAGTGTTTTGAAGACGAAGAGCGAGACGGGCTGGTTGTCGTCGTATTTGCGTTCGATGCGATCGCCTTTGCCGGTTGGTTCGTTGAAGCCAACCTGAGAATGCTCGTCGGGATGCGGGAAGCAATCGGCCATGAACGTGAGCAGGCTTGCGGTTCCGACGTTGTGCAGTGCGGAGACCATCAGTACAGGGAAAATCTTTTCGGCGACGATGGCTTTGCGCACGCCGGGAATCAAATCCTGAATGGGAATCGTGCCCTCACGGAAGAATTCATCCATTAACTCGTCGTCGCCTTCGGCGATCATTTCGACGAGTTTCTCGTGGGCCTCCTTGGCTTCGTCGGCAAGCGCGGCGGGAATTTCTTCGATCGCCGGGCGGCCGTCGCCGTCGGGCTTGTACATGTGCGCTTTCATGCTGACGAGGTCGATGACGCCGCGGAAACCGCGGTCGGTGCCAATCGGCAATTGTAGAGCGACGACGTTGCGACCAAAGACCTGCTCGAGAGACTCCATCGCGCGCTCGAAGCTGGAAAGTTCGCGATCCATCCAGGTGAGGACGAAGGCGCGCGGAATGTCGTACTCGGTGCAATAGTCCCAAACTTTTTCGGTGGTCACCTGCGAGCCGACGTGAGCGTCAACGGTGATCAGCGCGGCATCGGCGCCGATGAGAGACGCTTTCGCTTCGTTGATGAACGTGGAATAGCCGGGGAGATCGAGGAGATTGATTTTTACTTTGGCGCCGGAGCAGAGCGTGCAGGGCCATTCGGCATAGGCGAGGCCGGTTTGAATCGAAATTTTTCTGCCGATTTCTTCTTCGTCCCAGTCGGTGGTGGTGGTGCCTTCCGCAACTTTTCCCCAACGCGGAGTCATGCCCGCGGTGAAGAGCAACGACGACACGAGTTGCGTCTTGCCTGTGCCGCCGTGGCCTACAATGCCCACGTTTCGGATGTCCTTGGTGAGATACGTCTTCATGCAGACCTCCTCTTTGCGATCCGGCGTCGAGGCCGGGATCGAGCGGCGAGGTCCGCCCAGGAGGGCTGAAGGCGCGGGCCTGCGCCTAAATTGATTTGAGGGAGGAGAACGTGGCCTCAACCTGGGTCCCCGCGGGGGCGAGGGCGAAGGTGTTGCGAAATCTGTCCCTGGTACGCTCTCCAGCGAGCGGATGCTAGCACAGGGATTTGGAGGGGGCAATCGCGCGGTCGGTCGCCGAACGCCTGGATGGGAGCGGTTGCAGGAAGCGGAGAACAAGCATAAATTGCAGCGTACTAAAAATGCTCGGCTGGATGCGGGCGTGGTGTCTTTGAGACGGATGCGCGAGGAGGGTCGCGTTTGTTTTCGTTGATTTGGGGCTTGGTTAAGCCGTACCGCGCAAATTTGGCGGTGGTGCTGGTAGCGATGGTGCTGCAGATGGCGGCGACCGTTGCGGCGCCGTGGCCGCTGAAGGTAGTGCTCGACAACGTCGTGGGCGAGCACAAGTTGCCGCATTGGCTGAGCGATTTGCTCGCGCCGTTTTTTCATCACGGCACAAAGATGGAGATTGCCGCGGCTGCGGCGATAGCGCTTGTGGTGATCGCAGTCGTCGGCGCGATCGCCTCGGGTATCGCGAATTATTACACCGCGAGCGTCGGCCAATATATTGCGAACGATTTGCGGCTGCGCACGTACGACCACTTGCAGCAGCTCTCCCTGAATTATTACAGCGAACACGATTTGGGCACGTTGCTGAGCACGCTGACGGCGGACGTGCAGACGATTCAGAGTTTTGCGTCGGGTTCGACGCTGGATATCGTCGTGGATCTGCTGACGATCATCAGCATGCTGGCGATCATGTTTTTTCTGAATTGGGATTTCACGCTGATCGCGGTGGCGATTACGCCGTTCATGCTGGTGATTATTTCGCGATTCAAGAAAGCGGTGAAAAAAGCGCAGAAGGAAGTTAGGAAGCAGCAGAGCAACATTGTGACGGTGGTGCAACAGGGGCTCGAGTCGGTACGCGTGATCAAGGCGTTTGGGCGGCAGGATCTTGAGGAACAGGAGTTGAGCGAGGTCAGCAAAGCGACTGTGGATGCTTCGCTGAAGGCGCGGCGGGTGAAAGCGATGTTGTCGCCGCTGGTAACGGTCGTCGTCGCCCTTTGCACAGCGTTCGTTTTGTGGCGGAGTTCGTCGCTGATTTTGAAAGGAGCGATGACCGCGGGTTCGCTTACCGTTTTTCTTTCGTACCTGGCACAATTTTTCAAGCCTGTGAAAGATCTGGCGACGATGACGAACACGATCGCGCAGACGGCGGTGGGCGTCGATCGTATTCAGGCGATTCTCGATGCGAGCGATGTGATTCCGGAAAAGGCCGACGCGATCGAATGCGGTCCGCTGAAGGGCAACATCGAGTTTGAAAACATCGTGTTTGGTTACAACAAAGACGCTCGCGTATTGAGAGGCGTGAGCTTCCAGGTCTCCGCTGGAGAGATGATCGGCGTGGTCGGGCCGACGGGCAGCGGCAAGTCGACGATCGTCAGCCTGATTCCGAGATTTTACGATCCGAATTCGGGGCGCGTGACGATCGACGGGCATGATTTGCGCGACATTAAACTTCGCGATTTGCGAAGTCAGATCGCTTACGTCTTACAGGAAACGGTGCTGTTTCGCGGGAGCGTGGCCGACAACATCGCCTACGGCAAAGGGACCGCGACGCGCGACGAAATCGTGGCGGCGGCAAAGCTCGCGAATGCGGATGGATTTATTTCGCAAATGCCGCAGGGCTACGACACGCTCGTCGGCGATCGCGGCGACACGCTTTCTGGCGGACAGCGCCAGCGCATCGGCATTGCGCGCGCGATCATTCGCGACAATCCGATTTTGATTTTGGATGAACCGACGGCGGCGCTCGATTCGGAATCGGAAAAGCTGGTGATGGATGCGCTCACAAAGCTAATGAAGGGCAGAACAGTGATCACCATCGCGCACCGGCTGAGCACGATTCGCCAAGCCGACAAGATCATCGTGCTGACGCAAGGGGTGCTGGCGGAGCAAGGGAGCCATGACGAGTTGATGGCGCTCAACGGTGTATACGCCGCACTCTATCGCACGCAGTTCGACGAACAGGTCGCGGCCGCACAGCCTACCCCACGTTCGCTGGTAAAGGGCTAGAATATGGCGGGCCGAATCACGGGGGAAGAATGCCGCGTCATCTGATCGTACTGCCGGATCAAACAGCCAAACCATTTGTGGATGCGGTGGACAAAGCGAAGAAGTCCATTCGCGTGAAGATGTTTTTGTTTTCGCACGTTGGCCTGATGGACGCGATCATTCGCGCCAGGAAACGCGGCGTGCAAGTCCGCGTGATGTTGAATCCGGCGCGGCGCAGCGGGAAAACGGAGAACACGGTTACCGCAAAAAAACTGAAGGCAGCCGGAGTCGATGTCAAAGACAGCAATCCGGCTTTCGATGTGACGCATGAGAAGTCGATGGTGATCGACGATCGCACGGCGTTTGTCCAGTCGCTAAATTGGGATGTCAAAAATCTGGAAGGGACGCGCGACTACGCCGTGGTGACCGATGACAAGCGCGAAGTGGCGGAAGTGATTGCGGGATTTGAAGCCGACTGGAAGCGGAAGCCGTACAAGGTGGGCGACCGGAATCTTTTGATCTGGTGCAGTGGCAATGGGCGCGAGCGCATCGCGAAATTCATCGACAGCGCGAAGAAAACGTTATTTGTGCAGAACGAACGCTATCAGGACCAGGTCATCATCGAACGGCTGGTTCGCGCAAAAACGCGCGGCGTTAAGATTCACGTGATGGCGCGGCCGCCGCATAAATTATCGAAGCAGAAATTGACGGAAGGCGTCGGCGGCTTGCGGATCCTGAACGATGTTGGAATCAAAGTGCACAAGCTGAAGCATTTGAAGCTGCACGGGAAAATGCTGCTGGCCGACGGCGAGCGGGCGATTATAGGCTCGATCAACCTGGCGCCGGGCAGTTTTGACAGCCGGAGAGAGCTGGCGATCGAAGTGAAATCACCCGACGTGGTGCGAGCGCTGAAGAAAGTGGCGCATCACGATTGGAAGCATTCGCATCCGCTGGATTTAACGGACGCAGGACTACTCGAAGAGTTGAAGAAGCACAACATCGATGCCGGGAATGAACTCGCGTTGGAAGACGCGACCGGCGCCATCGAACGAAAGTAACCGCTCTAGAACACTATGTTTTCGGAAGCGCCCACGGCTTCGATCACCGAAGCCATTTCTTTCTGAGCAAATTCCGTGAAGCTGTTGACGACGGCGGGATCGAATTGCTTGCCGGCGACTTCGTGCAAACGCCGCAACGCTTCTGAAATCGGCATGCCTTTGCGATAGGGCCGCGCGGAAACCATCGCGTCGAATGCGTCGATCACGGAAACAATGCGAGCGCCGATCGGCGTTTCGTGGCCTTTGAGCTTGGCGGGATAGCCGGTGCCATCGAAATTTTCGTGATGATGCAACACGTAGAGGCTCGATTGTTCGAGACCCTTCAATTTGCGGATGACGGTCCAGCCGAATTCCGGATGGCGCTTCACGACTTCATATTCTTCGTCGGTCAGTTTGCCGGGCTTGTTCAAGATGTTGTCGGGAACGCCGACTTTGCCGATGTCGTGGAGCAGGGCGCCCATCTCGAGCTCGTACATGTCGCGCTCAGCAACACCGAGGCTGCGCGCGACAAGAAGTCCCCACTCCGCTAAACGCGTGCTGTGAAGGCCCGTGTTTAAATCGCGCAGATCGAGAAGCTGATTGAGGCAGCAGACAAAATTGCTGTGGAGGTCGCGGATCTGATTTTTCAGACCTTCGACTTCGAGCTGTTGGCGGCGGAGAAGCGCGTTCTCTCGCCGAGTTCGATTTTCGGACGTCGGCTCGGGCTTGAGCTCGGTCGGAAGTTCGGACGCGAGCTCTATTGCGGGGGGCAGTTCGCAAACGGTTGTCATGGCCGTGGTTTAGTGCTGGAGGCGCGAGAAACTCGTCGCCTGGAAGACGTCGAGGCGGCCAACGCCCATGCCGATCGCGAGAAGCGGATCGGCGTGAGAGAGCGAAAGCTTGGCGTTGTTTTGCGTCGAGGAGTTGGGTGCGAAATCGAAGAGATCCACGGCGCCGGCGACAAACGGCGAGCTGAAGGAAGTTCCCCATCCCGCGGCGTAGCCGCCGAAGGGATACGTGGTTACGATCGCTTCGCCGGGGGCGGAGATCCAAACGATCTGATTGCCGTAGTTGGAGAAGGTAGAACGCTGATTTTCTTCGTTGATGCTGGCGACGCCCATCACGTTGGCGAGGCCCGCGGGATACACCATTTCGATTTTGCCGTCGTTGCCGGACGAAGCAACGAAGACGACGCCCTGAGCTTCGGCGGAGGTAATGGCTTTGGAGAGCTCGCTGGACGGGCTTTGTAGATCGAAGCTCATGTTCACGACGTTGGCTTTGTTCTGAGCGGCGAAGTAGACGGCGCGAATGATGTCGGAGAGGTTGCCTGTGCCGTCGGCCTTGAATGCTTTGAGAGGAAGCAACGAAGCCTGCGGCGCGACAAGGTGAAGAATGCCGGCGACCATCGTGCCGTGGCCGAACGCTTCGAGGGCCGGGCTATCTACCATCGCGATGCTGCGCTGATCGACCATGGCGATCGAGCGCTGATTCACCTGACCCGGCGTGCAATTCACGCACGGAGTTTCGGTGACGGGCGTGCCGGCCGGCAGGTCGAGCATTTCGTTTCCGCCGGCTTGGTTGCGGGTGAAGTCGTATCCCTGTAAGAGAACCGGCTTGAGAACCGGATGGTTGGGATCGACTCCCGTGTCGATATCCGCGATGACGCCGCTGCCCGTGAGATGGAGTTGCTGTTGGGTCCGCGCGAGGGAAATCATTTGGGTGGCAGGCTGATTGATGTAGCCCGACCACACGGTGCTGCCGTAATACTGAACCGGAGTGGTGTTGACCAGCGCCGGAGGAGGATCGGTAGCGGTGGCGCCACCGGAAACTACGGTGATGACTTGATCGAGCTCGGCATCCACGACGCCCGGCAGGGCACGGACGATCGCGAGCAATAGATTCGGGTCAAGCAAGTTGGGCGCAACGACGACGAAGAGAGAGTTGAGAATGCCGTCAACCGGGGCGAGCACCTGGCAATTTAAGAGGAGGCATTGGCGCTTCAGGCCGTTTGCGTCGGTGGTGCGGACGATCAGGCGATTGCCGAGAAGCAAGCCGTTGGGGCCAACCAAATTGTTGACCGTGACGTTGAGAATGCCGGGAACCGTTTGCAGGATGCTGGCTAGGAAGTTCGCGTTGGTCGCGCTCGGGGCCGTTACGACGTAATAGTTGTACGGCGAGCCAGGGAGAGATTGCGTGACCTGGCATCCGCGGAGAAGGCAGACGACGTTGATGGCGACAGGGCCAAGGGTGGACTGCACGGTCAGCTGAGTGTCGGCCGCGGCCCGCGACGGGCAAAAGAGGGGCGCGACGAAGAGACAGAGGGCAATGAGAAGCGATTTCTTCATGTTCGGGCTCCAAACCTGATACCAGGCTTGTTCGGGGTCCTGAGAGTTCCGGGACTATCCCGATCCGAGGATAGTTTCGGGCTTTTCGGGGCTTCCGAGCAATGGTACACAGGGTGTTTCAAACTGGTACTTTGGGTTGAAAGCCTCGAAAAATGACCGGTTGGCCATCTTCCGACCGGCTCGCACAAGTTCCCGTAACCCTGTAATGCGCTGATAAGAGACCGCTTATGAGCCTTGAGCGACCGGGACGTGCCGTCTGGGACTCATTGAACGTGCGCGCCGGGCTTTTGGGGGGAAATCTTCGCTGTTCCCGACGCGCACCCTTGGTACCAGTAGGAGGAGTACGCGGTCGGACAGAAAATACAGGGTAGAACTTGTATGTATGCCTCGTGTGTTTAGCAGGTTAGCTTGGACGGATTAGAGGTAGGACAGCCGAAGGTCTAAGTCTTACCCACGATGGTGAAGGGTGCCCAGTAATAAGGATGTGGGTATGCCTTGCGGATCTCTTTGGCGGCTTCGGCAGCGGCGGCGGCTTTATTTTCGCCGGACTGGAAGCGGCGGTAGAACTCGGTCATGAATTTGTGGGTACTGGCGTCGTTGACGTCCCAGAGGGTCAGAAGCAGGGAGCGGGCGCCGGCGTAAAGTGCGCCGCGGACCAAACCCAGGAGCTCGTCGCCGGCGGAGACGACATTGAGGCCGGTCGCGCAGCCGCTGAAGACGAGCAGTTCGGCGTTGAGGCGCATCTGGTAGAGCTCGTAGAGGTGGAGATAGCCGTCGCCGAGGGCGATGCCGGAGAACATGGGGTTGTCTGGGCGGAAGGTGCCGTGAGTGGCAATGTGGATGATGCGGCTGTCGATTCCCTTTTCGACCAATTTTTCGTGAGTCGCGGCGGCGCTGAGGTAGAGCTCAGAGTCTGGCAGGATGCGATGGACGGCGTTGACTTCATCCTGGATCAGAGGCGCTTTCTCGTCGGGAATTCCAAAGATTGCCGAGCCAGCGGCGGTGGCTTCGTGGGGACGGTGGCAGAGCGCGAAGACCGTTGCGCTGGGGGCGTAGGAAATATCGTGCAGGTCGATCAGGAATTCGTGGCCGGTATGAAGAGCATGGAATGGGAGGTAGTGAAGGTTTCCGTGAGGAACAACGACGAGATTTCGCGTGTGGATGTAATCAGCGACCGGGGCGATGAGTTCGTCGTGGAGTTCGGCGAGGTGGCCGATGGTGGAGTCGTACATTTCTTGCGCGGCGCCGTGGCCGAGGTGCGCCTGTAGCTGGATGCGACCGAGCTGGAAGCGCAGGAATCGGAGCGATTCGGAAACTCTCGATAACGTGGTGACGTCGGCGATGTGGAACGATTTCTGAGTGACGACGGCGGCGACGATGTAATCGCCGGCGAAATAATATTCGAGCAAAGTGGTATCGGCGGGAAGAACGGATTGAATAGAAGCGATGGTGGCGCATTCGGCCGGAGCAATGGCGGCGGCTTCGGGTGATCCCTGAGGGAGATCCTGGAGAATGGCGAGGAGAGTTTTTTCTTTCTCGGTGGCCTTTTCGCGGAGAGCCGCAACCGTCTCGGCAGTGTTTTGCGCGGAACGCATTTGTTCGAGTTCGATACGGTGCTGATACCAGTTGAGTTCTTCGCGCAATTCGCGAATTTTGTGGACGAGTTCGCTTTGGCCGACTTTCGGAGACGGCGCGTTGTGACCGCGTTGAAACATCAACTCGGAGAGATTGCGCGATTTGGCGAGCTCAATGTATTTGAAGGCTTCTTCGTCGGTGCCTTCATCGAAGTCGGGGTTGAGGCAGAGCTCGACCATGCGTTCGTAGAGCTCTGACTTATTTTTCATGAAGGAGATTTTGAGTTCGTCGCGGTAGAGATTGCTGCGCAGGCCCTCGAGGCTGTGGCGCGCCTGCTGGTATTGAAGGTACGCGGACGCGTGAGAGCCGGCGGCCTGGTCGATGCGGCCCAGCAGGAAGCGGCCCTGGTATTGAAGGATGGGGCTGTCGAGAGATTTCACGATGTCGAGGCCGGTGAGGCATTCGCCGCGGGCGGCGGTGAGATCGCCGGTACAGATCGCGGTTTGAGCGAGCAGGAAGTGAGAGATCGCGGCCTTGTTGCGGAGAAGAGTGCCGTCAAAGTAGTTGGCAGCTCCCGTGGCGAAGTGGCGCGCTTCGTAGTAGCGACCGGCGGAAAATAAAACGATGGCTTGATAGAGATCGATGAGCCATTGCCAGACTTCGTTTCTTTCCTTGATGAAGAGTTTCTTGGCTTCGCCGAAAGTTTCGAGAGACTTCGCGGTTTTGCCTTCCTGACCGAAGGCGATCGCTTGATTGACGAGCGTTTTCGCGGCTTCGTAGCCGATTTCGAGTTCGCGGAAGAGCTGATAGCCGTGATTAGCGATGTCGTGAACTTCGGAGCTGAGATTGAGCTCGACGTAGATATCGGAAAGATCGAGGTAGCAGAGGGCGACAAGATATTTGTCGCCGATTTTGTCGCCAGCGATGCGCGCGCTCTTTAAGCCTTCGATCGCGCGGCGGTAATCGCCGCGGAGATAGTAGAGATAGGCGATGTTGTAGTCGGTGGTGAGATGGATCAACGGGATGTCGCGATCGAGAAGCAGATATTTGGCGCGGTCGTAGGTGGAGAGAGCTTTTGCGAAATCGTTGAGGCTGATCAAGCACATCGACATGTTGTTGAGCGAGATGGAGAGCTCTTCGGGGTCGCCGTAGGGGAGAAGCTGCTGGTAAGCGTGTTCGTAGTGATGGAGCGCTTCCTCGAAGCGATCCTGGCGGTGAAAGATGTTGCCGATGTTGTTTTCGAGGCGGGCGAGGCGGCGCTGGTCGCCCATTTCGGAGAAGATGTCCTGAGCCTTGGTGGCGAGCGTGAAGGCGCCATCGTAATCGCCAACCATGATGTGGGGATGAATGGCGGCGGTAACAGTGCGACCGACGCCTTCTTGATCTTTGGCTTGCTGAAAAAGAGTTTCGGCTTCGTTGTAGAGAGCGATTGCAGTGACATATTCACCGCGTTCGGAGAGAACGTGGGCTTTGATGCGCTTGCTTTGGGCGAGGAGTTCGAGGCGGCAGAGGATGTTGGCGATGTGGATGGCGGCGTCGGCGAGAGCGAGGGCGTTGGCGGTGTTGACGCGAAATTCCTGGAGAGTGGCGGCGTTAAGTTCGGCGACAACATCGGCCGACACGAGAGATTTGTGGTCGGTGAGAAATTTGCGGCGGTCTTCAGGCGTGCCGAGGGCAGAGATCTTCGCGAGATCTTGTGAACTGAGCAGCGAAGTTGTGGCGGTGGTCGTCACTGTGATGGTTTGTTTCTGCCTTTGTCAGCGGCAGGCGGCTCCTGCGGGACGCAGGAACTGCTCGTCTACGTTCCAGAGCGCGTATGGATCAAGAATTCCTGGACGAAAATTGCCGACGGTGGATTGGGCTCCGACGAGAATGTCGGGGCTCAGGAGAAAAACCAACGGCAGATTTTGCGCGACGATTTCCTGCACGCGATCGTAGAGCTTTTTGCGCGTGGCGTAGTCGGTCGTGGTCATTTGCGATTCCATGAGCTTGTCGAGTTCGGCTTCCCACGGAGTCGGGGCGGCTTTTTCGCCCATGTCCCACAGGTGCATTTCGCCGCTGTAGCGCCAGAGGCCCATTTCCGGAGTGGGATCGACGTCGCCGTTCACGAGGTTCATGAGGACGGAGTCGTAGTCGTGCGTGTTCATCACGCGATCGACGAGAGCGCGAAATTCGAGAGGGACGACTTTCACATCGATGCCGAGTTGTTTCAGATCGTCCTGAGCGATGGTGGCGATTTTGGTGCGCTGTGCGTTGGAGGAACTGACGATGACGGTGAAAGTGACGGGATGTTTTTGAGGATCGAGGAGCGCGCCGTTGGCGTCCCAGGAGAAATTGGCGGATTTGAGGAGGGCTTTCGCCTGGTCGATCGAGCGGTCGGGATGCGGGATGTTGGCGCTGAGCCAGAGTTTGTTGCCAGGGCTGACGCTGCCCCAGATCGGGGTGGCGCGGCCGCCGTAGACGAGGCGGACCATTCCTTTACGATCCATGGCGAGAGAGACGGCTTCGCGAAATTTCAGGTCGCGGAACCATGGTTGTTTGGCAGTGATGTCGGCATGTTTGGCGGCGTCGAGCGAGTTCATGTTGAGGAGAAGAAAGACGAACTCGAGGCCCGGGCCAACATCGTAGAGGCACTGGCTCTTTGATGAATTTTCTTTTTGCAGGAGATTGAAATTGTCGGCGCCGACGCGCTCGAGGATTTGTGTTTCGCCGCTTTTGAATTTGATGACTTGGGCGTCTTCGTTGGCGACTACGGTGAAGAGCAATTCGTTGAGATAGGGGAGGCTGGTGCCACTGGAATCTTTGCGCCAGTAATTTGGATTGCGCTCGAGAACGAGCTGTTGGCCGGCGATGTAGCTTTTCAAGCGGAAGGGACCGAGGCCGGCGATTTCTTCGGGCTTGGCGTTGACGCCCCAGATTTCGCCGATTTTCTTGTCGCGATAGGCGGCTTCAAGCAGATGCTTGGGGAGGATGGCGAGGCTGTCGAAAATTCGCTCGCCGGGACCGTACGGTTTGGTGAGGTCGAATTCGACCGTGTAGTTGTCCAGCTTTCTGATGACGATGGGCTTGTTGTCGATGATGAGAAGATCGCGCTGCGGAGAATTGAGCGCTTCGTCGAGATAAAGCTGGAAGGTGAAGATGACGTCATCCGCGGTGAATGGCGCGCCGTCAGAGAATTTTACGTCGCGACGAAGCTGGAGCGTGTATTTGCGGCCGTCGGGCGAAACTTTCCAGGACGAGGCGAGCGCGGGTTCGGTGCGCTGGGTCTGGCGATTGATGTGGACGAGGTCGGCTTGCATGGCGCCGATGACTTCGCGCGAAGTGGTGTCAACGGCGAGGACGGGGTTGAGCGTTTTGGGATCGGTGCGAAGGGCGACGGTGATGCGGCCGCCGGGACGGCCGAGTTCGGTTTGCGACGGAGCGGATTGAGCACGCGATGATGGCGCACTCGTGAGCAACGTGACGGCGAAGAGCGTTGCCGCAAGCGCAGCGCATGCTGTCCGGCGGCGAAGGCGACTTAGCGAATTGCGGCGCGAATCTTTTCGCTCGCTCATGTGAGGGGAACCCCGACTCTCTGTTGAATCGTCGCGGACGCCCAGTGGTAAATGAGGAAGAGGGCGACGAGCGCGACGGCGGGCGCGTACATCCACCAGTAGTTGACGAGGACGTTGTATTTCTGCAATTCCGCGAGGAGCGTCCCCCAGCTGGGGACGGGCTCGCCGATGCCGAGGCCGAGGAACGAAAGCGTCACTTCGGCGAGGATGAACTGCGGAACGAGATAGGCGGCCATCGTGAGCAAGAGCGCAGTGACCTGGGGAAGAATGTGCTTTCGCAGGATGTGAAAATTTGAGCCGCCCATGGCGCGCGCGGCGAGGACGAAGTTTCTTTCTTTTGCGCTGAGCACCATGGAACGCACGAGGCGCGCGGGGCGCGCCCAACCGATGATGCCGACGACTGCGATCAAGAGAATGAAAGTGTCAGTGGTTTCGATGCGCAGCGGGAGAATGGCGCGAACGGCGAAGAGCAAGTAGAGCCACGGGAGCGCCATGAATAATTCGACGAGGCGCATGGTGACGGAATCGACCCAGCGGCCGGAGTAGCCTGAGATCAGGCCGACGATTGCGCCGGTGAAGAGAGCGATGGCGGCGCCGATCCAGCCTGCGAGGATGGAGATGCGGCCGCCGTACAACATGCGAGAGAACTCGTCGCGGCCGAAATCATCGGTGCCGAAGAGGAAGAGATGGCCGGGATTTTCAACGCCAACTAGATGACTGCTGGCTGTTATGCCTTTGACGATCGTGTAGGGCGAACCCTTTGTGAAAAAGTGGAGCGGGTAGATTTGCGAGCGATCTACTTGATATGCGCCGGCGTCGAGCGCGGTTTGATTCCATCCGTAGACGAACGGGCGCAAGGAGAAATGTCCATCGGGCCGGACGAAATGAAGACGAGTCGGCGGAGAGAACGGGAGATCGCGATTTTGTTCGGCGTATCCCTGCGTCGAGAAAAAGCCGGGGAAGATCACGACGAGATGTAATGCGATGAAGAGAGCCAACAAAGTGTTTCGTTTGGCGCGGGCGCTCAAGCTCATGACTGCACCGAGCGGATGCGAGGATCGGTGCAGTAAAGCAAAAAGTCGGCGAGCACATTGCCGGCGATCAAGCAGACCGCGGAGAACATCGTCGCGGCGACGACGACGTAGATGTCGCGAGCGAGGACGGCTTCGACGACGAGAGGGCCGAGGCCGGGCCAACTGAGGATGACTTCGACGAGCAGCGACATGCTGAGGAGCGCGCCGACGGAAAAGCCGAAGAGAGAGATGAGCGAGTTGAGCGCAACGGGGAGAGCGTGGCGATAGAGCAGGCGAAATTTTGGGATGCCGTGGCCTTTGGCGGCGGTGAGAAATGGCGCGTCGAGGACGCCGATCATCGCGGAGCGAACGTGGCGGGCGAGGATTGGCAAAGTTGTGAGAGCGAGCGCGGCTACCGGTAGGAAAAGATGCCGCGCGAGATCCCAAATTTTGGCGGCGAAGGAAAGTTGAGCGGCGTCGGACGAACTCATGCCGCCGGTCGGGAACCACCCGGTTCGCGCGGCGAGCAAGAGCAGCAGCAAAGCAAAGAGGACATCCGGTGTGGCGAGCAACAACGCCAGAATCACCTCGCCCGTTCGATCGATCCAGCCGCCCTTGTGGAGCGCTTCGGCGATACCCCAGGGGAGCGCGATCATCCACGCGAGCAGGACGGCGAACGAGGTGAGCAGCAACGTGTTGCGCGCGCGCTGCCAGACCAAGCCGCCGACCGGGCAGTGATAGGAGAGCGAGTATCCCCATTCGCCGCGCGCGATCGATCCAACCCAGCGCGCGTAACGCTCGGGTAATGGGCGGTTGGCACCGTACTGCGCCTGCAACGCGGAAACTGTCGCCGGAGAAATTTGCGGGTTGAGCTTGAGATCGTCGAAAAAATTACCGGGCGCGGCCGAGAGCAAAACGAACGTGCAGAGAGACACCCCTACGAGGAGCAGAAACCTCTGGCCCAACCTCCACGCGAACTGTCTCATCCACTACTCGTTTACAGACGGTATCTCTTGCAATTGTATATTTTTAGTATCCTTTGCGATTGAGATAGAGCCAACTGGTGCGGGTTTTGCGTGTATGTCGGGAGTTAATAGCGACGAGGATGGAGAGTCGAGAATGCGGCCGGCTTTCATGGCGACGACGTCGTGGGCGAGCATGCGGGCGAGCCGCATGTCGTGGGTGATGAAGAGATAGGTGAGGGCGTGCTGGCTCTGAAGATCGAGCAGAAGGTTTGCGATTTGAGATTGCGTGGAGAGGTCGAGAGCACTGAGAGCTTCGTCGAGGATGAGAATTTTGGGGCGAGAAATAAGCGAACGCGCGATGGCGACGCGTTGACGCTGGCCGCCGCTTAATTCGGCGGGGCGACGGGTGAGCCATTTGGAGCTGAGGGCGGCTTGTTCGCACGCGGAAACGAGGCGCAGGAAGCGATCTTTCTTGCCGAGGGTGGGTTCGTGGATTTCGAGCGGCTCGAGGAGGACTTCCTCGATCGTCATGCCGGGATTCAGGGCGGAGGCTGAGTCCTGAAAAATCAGATGAATGTCGCGGCGGACTTCTTTGAGTTCTTTCGATTTCAGTTCGAGAACATTTTGGCCGTTGTAGAGAAGCTCGCCGAAACTTGGCTTTTCGAGCAGGACGAGACAGCGGGCCAGGCTCGACTTGCCGCATCCGGAAGGGCCGACGAGCGCGAGAGTTTTTCCGCGTAGCAGGTCGAGCGAGACGTTGGTTAAGGCGGTAACGGGAATTCGCCGCTCGAAAACTGTTTTTTGGAAATAGTGCAGCGAGAGATTGCGAACGGAAAGGATTACCGGATTCGCCGCGGGGACGGACTGGAGTTTAGTCTGCATAGAGGTGGCACTCGATCCGCCGATCTTCAGGGACGGCGACCGGCGAGGGTGGTTGCGAGTCGCACTTGGCCATGCGGCGGTCGCAACGCGGGGCAAATTCGCAGCCAGGCTCGGTATGTTCCGGATCAGGCGAATCGCCTGGGATCGTCGGAAGCCGGAGCGTGCCGGCGCACTCAGAATCCCGAAGAGGGGCGGCCGCGCAGGCAAGCAGCGCTCGCGAATAAGGGTGCTGAGGATTGTCGAAAAATACTTTGGAGGGAGCGTCTTCGATGACGCGGCCGGCGTAGAGAACGGCGATGCGGTCGGCGAGAGCGTAAAGAATGCGAGGGTCGTGGGTGATGAGAATGAGCGCCATGCGGCGGTTGGATTTCAGATCGGCGAGGAGTTGGAGGATTTCGGCTTCGGTTTCAGCGTCGAGGGAAGCTGTCGGTTCGTCGGCGACGATCAGTTGAGGATTGCAGCTCAAGGCTTGCGCGATTGCGACGCGCTGTTGCTGGCCGCCGCTAAGTTGATGGGGATAGGCGTTGTAGATGCGACGGTCCGTCGCGGTTAGACGCACGGTGTCGAGCAAGGATTCGGCTTCACTGCGGTAACGCTGACTCGGCCACCTATTGTGAGCGCGCAAGACTTCGGCGATTTGCTCGCCAATTTTCATCACCGGATTGAGAGCGAGACCAGGCTCCTGCGGGACGAAGGCAACCTCTTTGCCGTGGTAGCGCTGAAGTTCCGCGGCGGTGAATTTTGATATGTCGCGGCCGTTGAATTCAATCGCACCGGAAGTGATTTTGGCGCTTACCGGCAAGAGTTGCATCACGGCTTTTGCGAGCGTCGATTTGCCGCTGCCGGATTCACCGAGAATGCCGTAGCAGATGCCGGGCTCGATTTGTAGGTGAATGCCGCGAAGCGCGCGGACCCGTGCGCTGCCGGAAAGCGCGAACTCCACCCGGAGCTCATCCACTCTGAGCAGCGATGCCATGCAAATATCATCCTGCTTCTCGCGCGGCTGTGGTTCCGCGGAAAATGTGCGTGTTTCTAAAGCACCCAACTGGCGTTTTTCTCGACAAACCCAAAGCCGCAATTTTGCCAGGCGGTGCCGGGCCACTGGACGTGGCGCATGGAGGCGCGGCCGACGAGAACTTCGGAGCTGCGACTCAGGAGAAATACCTCGACAACCGCGCCGGGCTCAAGATCGACGCTGCATTTGCAGAGGAAACCGTTCGAGCTGACATCTTCGGTCGAGGTGAGCAGATCGAACCTTTTGCCGCTGGCGCTTGTGCCGACGAGCTTGAGAATTACTTTCAGGCGGATGCGGTGATCGCGGCGGCGTTCATTCTGCGGGCTGTTAATCGCGCTTTGGATCGAGGATTTAAGCTTGTCGAAATCGAGCGGCTTTTGGAAAAAATCGCGCGCGCCGAGGTTGAGGCAAAATTCGCGATGTTCGTCGGCGGATTGGCCCGTGATGACGAAGATGGGGATCGTTTGCGTGTTGCTGACCGAAGCGAAGGTTTGACACAGCTCCAGCCCGGAAAAGCGCGGCATCATGAGGTCAACAAGGATGCAATCGGGTTTGGAAGCCAACGCGAGGCCGAGCGCCTCGGTGGCATCACCCGTGTCGGTAACCTCGTAAGAGTCGCTCAAGCGGTCTCGAATCAGACCGCGCATGCTTTCGTCGTCTTCGACGACTAAAATGCGTGGCATTCCACCCCTCCGGCACGTTTTCGTAAAATCTGGGCCGCTCGATTCAACTTTCTGATGTATCGCCGGCAACGCGACCTGCCGCCGCAATCAGATTCGAATCGAGTATTTCTCGTAGCTTGTGAGCCAGCTTCAACCTGGAAAAAGGTTTTTGCAGGAAAGCGACGTCCTTTGGGAGGACGAACTTGTCGCCGAGTGCGCCGTCGGAGTAGCCGGACATGTAAAGAACGCGGAGCTCGGGCCGTAGCGAGCAGAGGAAACGCGCGAGGTCGGCGCCGTTCATGTCGGGCATGACGATGTCGGTGAGAACGAGGTCGATCGTGTCTGGAAAAAGCTGAACATGGCCGACAGCTTCGCTGGCCGACTCTGCACTCAAAACCTTGTAGCCGTTCGAATCGAGAAAATCGACGATCATCTTGCGTAGTACGGGTTCGTCTTCGACGACGAGAATTGTTTCAGCGCCTCGCGGCATTCCCCCGCGCTCGGGGACTTTCTGTTGCGACTCGACTTTGAGATCGGTCGCGGGCAGCAGAATCGTGAATGTCGAGCCGATTCCTTCGCGCGTGTCCACGGTGATGAAGCCGTTCGCTTGATGAACGATTCCGTAGGCCGTCGCCAGGCCGAGGCCGGTGCCTTTCGATTTGTCTTTCGTGGTGAAAAAAGGATCAAAGATGCGCGCGAGAATTTCAGGGCTGATGCCGGTGCCGGTATCGGCCATGGCAAAAGAAACGTACCGGCCCGCGGGAATGGATGTCTTGCCGTCGTCGTGAGCCTCGACGTAGCGATTGGCGATGCTGATCGAGAGCTTGCCGCCGTTGGGCATCGCATCGCGGGCGTTGACGGCGAGATTGATGATGACCTGCTCGAATTGCCCGGGATCGACGGTCACGGCACTGGCAGAGGACGCTGCATAAACATTTAGCCTGATGTGCTCGCCGATCAGACGGCTCAGCATTGAGGAGAGGTCATTGACCAAAGAAACCAGGTTTGTCGGACGCGGCTGAATAACTTGCTTTCGCCCAAATGTGAGCAGTTGCTTGGTGAGATTTGTGGCACGGTCGCAGGCTTTCGCAATCTCCTCGACGCTGTGGCGCAGCGGGTCGTCTTTCGACAACTTTTCGAGAATGAATTCGCTGTATCCCTGGACGACGCCGAGCGAGTTGTTGAAGTCGTGCGCGACCGCGCCCGCGAGATGGCCCACGGCCTGAAGCTTCTGCGCCAGCAGTAGTTCCTCTTCGAGTTTTTTTTGACTCGTGATGTCGCGATAGAGACCGATTCCGCCGACGAGTTTGCTTTTGACGAGAAATGGGATTCCCATCATTTCGACGGTTACAGGCCGTTTGTCGCGCCGCAGTCGCACGGTCTGTTTCGAAATGGGTTCTACCAACACCTGTTGAGTGAATTGCGACGCCTCTTCGCCTTCGGGTGCGGAAATAATGTCATCGACGTGCCGCCCCGGCGTTTCGGACGGCCCGTACCCGAACATGTCCGCGAAAGCCGCATTGGTCAGCAGAATTTTGCCGTTTGCATCGTGGACCACCGTCGCGAGCGGGCTGTGATCTTGCAAGGCGTTGAGGATTACGGTCTGGTGTTCAAGTTTGTCGCTTGAGACTGCGATTTCCGAGACGAGGCACCCGACCGACAATCCAACCAGCGCGAATCCCAACATGATGATTTGAGATTGCAAGTTGCTCGAGCTGGAACCGACGACGTTTCGAAGCGACCAGAGCGCCGCGATGTTGCACAGCATCACAGCGGCAGCGACGCCGCGGACACCCTGGCGCGTCGCAATCCATAGAGTTAGAACCAAAGAAAGATAAAGGGTGCTCTGAGGCCGCGCGAACCCGTAGGTCAACAGAAACCAGGGAAGGACGGCAGCCGCTGTAAGTTGCAGATACCGTTCGGCCAGAGTGATACGAGACGGTTGCGTGGCACGCGCGGTGAGCGACCACTCGATTGAACCGAGGGCCACGGGATCTTCTTTGGGGGCTAGGAACGGAACAATGTGAATCAGCAAAAAGGGTGCAATGCTGATGGCACCTAAGACGTGTCCGATCACGATCTGGCCGAAGAGTAGCCAGGTATCGACTGTTTCAAGCGATTGATTCTTGTAGCGGATCAGGTAAACCAGTGCGCCGATCAGGACCGACGTCACGGCGACAACGCTGAGCATTCTGCCGAGGTCGCGGACTCGCATCGTAAGCGT
The DNA here is from genome assembly GCA_963785605.1 of uncultured Acidobacteriota bacterium. Taxonomy (GTDB): domain Bacteria; phylum Acidobacteriota; class Terriglobia; order Acidiferrales; family UBA7541; genus Acidiferrum. The sequence goes on from CAWAWE010000009.1 coordinate 409,441, forward strand.
GTCGGCGCGACCCAGCTGGCGAAGGACAAAAGAACCGACAGCGCAACAGACGACGGTGACACCGGCTTCGGACAGCACCGTCTGGGGCGAGATGAAGAGAGAACCGGTTAACGCACTGCCGATGACGCTGGCGCAAAACAGAACCGGGATCGCCAACCAACCATTCGAATAGACGGCGATGATGGCCAGGCCGGTTAGAGGGAACCACGGGATCGTGCCGGTTCCGTAGTCATGATTTCCAAATGCAAATTGAAAGGCGACGCCGGCGAGGAAATAAAGAGTCAGGGCGACGCGTGCGGATGTCGCCGCGAGAGGAACCGACGTTTGTTCCGTGCGAACTTCTTGAAGTTCGAAAACGTCAGCCATGAAGTTTATGAACTCTGAGCACGCGGGTCCCATGCGGTGAGGGTATTAAGCCGACACCATTTAGGTGCTGGGGACCTGGTTACTTCTATCTGAAGGGAGTGGGGATGGTAAGTCACGTAGAAGTGCAATCGAAAGCACGAATGCCTAAATGGAACTTAAACCTAAGTGATACTACGTACGTATTTTTAGGACAGGAACAGTACTCATTATTGTTAGTGTTCTAGTACCCGTTAGTTCTATTGGCAAGGTTAAATACCAACGTCATTATTCAGAGAAAGAAACGCTAAGGTTGGTGAGCTTCAGAGGGTAAGGGTCTTGTCGGCGAACGATTCAAATCGACGACCGGTTCTGCGGGACCGAGACAAAACAGGGAGTAGACCCGAGTATGAAGAGTCTCATCGAAAGTCCTTCAGTCGCAACGCGACCAATACCGCCTAACCATGACAACGTGCGGCTGGTTCGGGAGTGCCTCGAAGGTGATCCGAACGCCTGGGCCGAACTGGTTCAGAAGTATAAGAACCTGATCTTTTCGGTCCCGATCAAGTACGGATTAACCAGGGACGAAGCAGCGGACATCTTCCAAGATGTATGCGTAAAGCTGCTTTCCGACCTGAAAAACGTGCGCGATCCGCAGGCCCTCCCGAAGTGGATTATTCAAGTCACATCTCATAACTGCTTCCACTACAAGATCAAACGCAACCGTTTCGTCTCGAGCGACGCCGAGGATCAGAATACGCCTGAGCCCGAAGTGCAGGCCGACACGGTCGAGCAAATCGCCCGGACCGAAGAGGAGCAGATGATCCGCGAGGTCCTGGACGAGCTGTCGCCTCGATGCAACCAGCTGATCCAGATGCTCTTTTTTGAGGAGCCTTCGCGATCCTACCGGGATATCGCGTCGGATCTCGGAATCGCCGTCGGATCGATCGGTATGATGCGGCAGCGATGCATCGACCGGCTACGGAAGAGGTTCGAAGAGGTCGGTATAGCCTGAAACGACACTCCGGCCTACGAACTGACCCTAAGGGCTACACCAATCCCCTGTATCATTTGGGACACTGCCAACTCTTATGAGACGTAGATTGGAGGAAGCTGAACGGCATCACTCCCTAAGCCGTTGAGCCACATTCACATGGCGCATTATTCATCCCAACAATGGATCGATTTTGCTCGCAACCTGGCGTCGCCGCAGGACGCCGAGGCGATGACGAGCCACCTGAAAAGCGGCTGCGACAGCTGCGCGAAGGAAAAGGCCACCTGGAGCAAGCTGGCCGTCTTTGCCAAGGCCGAGGCACAGTTCGAACCGCCCGAGGATGTCGTGAATAGGGCCAAGGCTTTGATGCAAGCGCCCAAGCGTGAAACGGCCGCAAATCGCTTTCGAGAAATTGCCCAGCTGGTGTTCGACAGCTTTTCGACGCCCCAACTGACTGGAGTCCGTTCAGCCGCCGGAGTCGGATCAAGGCAGCTTTTGTATCGTGCCGGCGAAGTGATGATCGACGTCCGCTTCGAAGCCAGCGATGAAAGCGAACGGTTTGCGCTAACGGGACAAGTATTCCGGAATCAGGGGTCGAAGGTCGGGATGACGCGCGTGCCAATTTCACTGATCAGCGGAAAGAATGAGCTCGCCCGCACTTCGACGAACCAGTTCGGGGAGTTCTATATCGAACATGAGTCGGCCGACAAGAATTTCAGGTTTCTCTGGAAGTGAATTCGGAAAAAGACGTCTTTATCCCACTGGACGAATCGATCTGGCGGATTGCGCAACAGGTGAAGTAAGGTCACGCTTCGATGATTCCGTTTCGGACGGCATAACGTACGAGGCCGGTAACGGACTCCAAGTCGAGTTTAAGCATGATGCGGGCGCGGTGCGCTTCAACCGTGCGCACACTTATCCCAAGGACCTGGGCGATCTCTCGATTCTCTTTGCCTTCCGCAATCAACCTCAAGATCTGCGTTTCCCGAACCGAAAGCTCCTTGGTCATGGACTCCATCCAGTTTAGCGGCTGCCAATGCAGTTCTGATGACATCAGGTTCGATGACGGGAATCGATGAAGCGCTTCGAGCATTCACTTGGAATTCTATCCTTAAGCTAACGGTACTAATCCATTGACTCCGCCTTCGTTTCACAACCATGCATTTAATCTGACAGGTCCGTCAACAACTTTTGTTTCAGCTCAAACTCAAGGACAACAGCGATCGGTTTCGCGTGCTTGGGTTGACACTGAAATCCTTCCGTCGACTTCGTAAACGATTAAAACCGTGCGGCTTACATGGCGAAATAATGCCGCCACACCCGCGTTTTGGTTGCCTGCGAGTTAATTTTGGTTGGCATCGCAACCAGAGATACCGGCGGTCCGATGGCAGCCACGGTTCCATTACTCGCAATTCTGAAACGATTGTGTCAAACGGAGCGGCTCCCTGCCGGATATCCGATTTTCATTTCTGAAGACAAAAGAGCAGCGTTTCGGCGACCCCTTTTGGCGTCGCGTCGTCCGATCCCCCGAAAATTAAGTCTGAACTGACGTATCAAACCGATTCCCCCGAACTCTTTGCCATTAATACGCAACTACTCCTTGTAATAGTCGGGCACACAAGGCTCGGCGGTACCGCTGCCGCCGAGCCTTCCTCCAAATAGCAGTTCCCCGGTTCGAACCTAGCCAATTCGTCCACGTCGTCAAATCCCCAGGTAACCCACCGCGTGATGCCCGATTTGGCATTTGAAATCACGCCGCCTGTACTTAACCCAGCCGACTCGACTCCTCTCTGTCAGACAGACGGAGAGACCAAATGGCAAAGATTCTCATTGCGGATGATTTCGGCCCTTTACGGTCCTCTCTGAAGAAGTACTTCGAAGCGAGGGGATTAGGCACCTGTCTTGAAGCAGAGAACGGACGAGAGGCGTTGAAGCTGGCCGAACAGCTGCGGCCGGACGTTGTGATTATGGACTACTCGATGCCCGTGATGAACGGCCTGGACGCCGCCAAGGCGGTTCACGAAGCGCTGCCGAACGTTCCGATTTTTCTCATCACGGCGCACGGAGCGACGGTTCGCCGGTTTCTTGGCGACCTTCCGATCTCCGGCATCTTCATGAAAGACAATCTGGTTCCACTCCTGAACGCTGTTCGTGCACACCTGGAAACAGTTATCTGCCCCGACGTAAAAAAAGCCGACGACATCTTAGCTGCCCGACGTTAGCTCAAACTCAAGGAAACCAAAATGAAGAACTCGATCATTGTTGTGGCGATCCTGCTCAGTTTGACGACCAACTCCATCGCGTCCGCGAATAGGAAGCCAGCCGCCAAAGTGAGCAAGATCAGCTTCGTGACGAAGCACCGCTCGCCGGAACAGCACAAAGATCGCGTCGCTCACGGACGCAAGTAGTCCCACTCACTCGGAGCGACGCGCCATGATTACCGTTTCCATCGAAAACTCAGACGCGCGCCTCCTGACCACAGCCGTGAATCGCGGCGGCCTCCGTTCCCTACGAGGTAAGTCATGCCCGATCGAAATCTAGTCGCATCGACAATTCTCATCGCCGACGACAATGAACCGAACGCCGACTTGTTGAGCGAGATCCTTCGGGAAGTCGGCTACCGGACCATCTGCGTTCGAACCGGCTCGGATGCGCTGTTGAAGGTTACAAGCGGCGACGCCGATCTTGCCCTGCTCGACGTGAGAATGCCGGACAAGAGCGGCTTCGATGTTTGCTCCGCCATCAAGTCCAATCCTTCGACGCGATTTGTCCCGGTGATTTTGGTCACAGGGCTATGCGCGGCGAACGATCGGATCCAGGGAATCGTTTCGGGCGCCGACGATTTCTTGAACAAGCCGGTGAACCAGCAAGAAGTCCGGGCGCGCGTGAAGTCTCTGCTGCGGCTGAAGTCCTACATCGACGAACTGGAGAATGCGGAAATCGTTTTGACTTCGCTGGCAGCCAGTATCGAGGCAAAAGACCCGTACACGGCGGGCCACTGTGAAAGGCTTTCGAACTATTCGATGGCGTTGGGAAAACAAATCGGGCTTTCCGACGAGCTGTGCATGGCTCTTCGAAAGGGCGGGATCGTTCACGACATCGGGAAGGTTGCGGTGCCGGAGCGCATTCTGTTGAAGCCCGCGCGATTGACGCCCGAAGAGTGGTACATCATGAAGCAGCATCCCGCGGTCGGCGAACGCATCTGCGCGCCGCTGCGTTCCTTTCGCGCAGTCCTTCCCATCATTCGCCATCATCACGAAAAGCTAGATGGAACCGGCTATCCCGACGGCTTGAAGGGTGATGAAATTCCGATCACCGCGAGGGTTTTGCAGACTGTCGATATTTACGACGCGCTTACGACCGATCGCCCGTATCGTCCGGCGCTGCCCGTCGAAGAAGCGTTCGAAGTGATGCGAAGCGAGGCCAAGCGTGGATGGTGGGACTCCGAGCTCATCGACGAATTCGAAAGTTTAGTGGCCGTTCCAGTTCCGGTGGAGGTAGCCAGTGAATGACAAGATTCACATGGGCTCGCTGGAAAAGCAGACGAGTGGAACCGCCCTGTCGCTCTCGCTGCTGTCCGTGGCGATTGTCGCCGTGTACGTGGCCAATCTGTGGCTGCCTTCGTTTTCGGACGGAGCCGTCAATTTCCAACACGCTCTGACTTCGAATCCATTTTCGTTTGCCGGAACATTTGTACTCACCTCGATCGGCCTGGCGTGCGCCCTGGGCGCAGTGTTCGTTCTCTTGCGCGGTCAATCGCGACTCGCCACCGCCAATCTCGACCTGAATCATGAGCTGAAGCTCCTGGTTCAAGAGAGCATCTCTTCGCGAGAGGAGCTCGACCGCTACTTCATGCTGTCGATCGACATGCTTTGCATTTTGGGCTTTGACGGATTCTTCAAACGGCTCAACCCCGCGTGGGAAAAGGCACTCGGCTACTCGACCGAAGAGCTATTGAATATTCCCCGCATCGATTTGGTTCACCCCGAGGATCGCGCCGCGACGATCAACGAGATTCGGAATCTGCGCGCCGGACGGAACACCGTGTGGTTCGAAAATCGCTATCGCCGCAAAGACGGAAGCTACGTCTGGCTGTCGTGGTCAGCCACTGCTTTGCCCGACAAGCAGCAGATGTACGCCGTCGCGCGCGACGTTACCGATCTGAAAGCCACCGAAATCGCGCTGCGGAGCGCGAAGGAAGAAGCCGAACGTTCGAACCGCTTCAAGGATCAATTCCTCTCGACCATGAGCCACGAATTGCGCACTCCGCTCAACGCCGTCGTCGGCTTTTCGGAATTGCTCATGGACGACAAGCACGGCCCGCTCACCGAGCGTCAACAACGATACGTGAAGCACATCCGCACCGGTGGCTTCCATCTCTTGAAGCTGATCAACGACATTCTCGATCTTTCAAAGATCGAGGCAGGGCGCCTGCAACTATCGACGCTGACGCTCGATGTGAGCGAATGCTTCAAAGACGCCGTGGAAACCCTTTGCCCGCTGGCGGAAAACAAAAAGATTTCGATTCGGCAGGGCGAAACGAATTTAACCGTCACCGCCGACGAAACGCGATTCAAGCAGGTCCTGATGAATCTGCTTGGCAACGCGATCAAGTTCACGCCCGCGAACGGTTCCATTCAGTTGGACGCACACGCGCAAGATGACTTTGTGCGAATCGATGTTCGCGACTCAGGACCGGGAATCCCGCCGGGTGAAGAACAGCGCATCTTCGAAGCGTTCTATCGCACGCAGCAGTGGGGCAACACCGTGGAAGGCAGCGGACTTGGCCTTGCGATTACGCGGCGCCTCGTCGAATTGCAAGGCGGCGAAATCTCGGTTGTAAGCCGTCCGAACGAAGGCTGCGTCTTCTCCTTCACCTTGCCAAAGGGACTCATCGGCCCATCGACGACGCCAAGTCGCTCGTCTACTCCGGCTTTCGGAACGATCGTCGCCAGTTCGAAAGGCGACGGCTACGTATTGATCGTGGAAGACGATGGAGCGACGCGCGAATTTCTTCGCGAGTTTCTCAGCAATCACGGAATGAACGCTCGCGCCGTCACGACGGTGCCCGAAGCGCGCCGGCTGCTCTCGCTTTCACCGCCCGATCTCATCGTGCTCGATCTGATTCTTCCGGGCGAAAGCGGCATGCAGATGCTTTCGGAGCTGCGCAATGACGATCGCCATCGCGACATTCCAGTTTTGATTTTGACGAGCAAAGACTTGACGCTCTCCGAGCAAAATTTCCTGCGCCAAAACGCGAACTCGGTCGTACGGAAAGACGGTGCTTGGCATGAAACTCTGCTCGATCAAATGCGCCGGCTGCCGCAAAGCCGCTTGATGATCACCGAAGCATGATGATGAAAAACTTCGTCCTCGTCGTCGAAGACAATCTCGCAAATCAGGAGTTGCTACAGGACTGGCTGGAGGCCGAAGGCTTCGACGTCGTCAGCGCCGGCAATCTGCAAAGCGCATTGAACGCGCTCGAGGCCCGCACGCCTCAAATGATTTTGCTCGACGTGCAGCTCGGCACGGAAGATGGCCTCGCGTTGTCGGCATGGATCCGCAGCAACCCGCCGATCAGTCACATTCCGATCATTGCGGTCACCGCGCACGCGATGATGGCGGACCAACAGCGCGTTGTTCAGGCGGGCTGCAACGCGTGCGTCCCCAAGCCGATTGATTTCAAGGTGTTGCGCGGTCAGTTGGCACAGTGGCTTGGCACACCCGCAGCGACCGCGTGCTTCCTTCCCAAACCCAAGGCCGAATCTCAGCTGTAACCCCGTGCATTTTTTCGGCTCCGCGCCACTCCTAACTGGAAGGACAGGAGCGCCTTGCGATGAATCTACCCGTGCCGATGCAGAACACAGCGAAAACTTCCTTGAACGTCTCGACGCCGAGTCCTCGCGTGGAGCAGAAGTTCCGCGCCGAGGTCGTCCACAAAGAAGCGCGCATCGCCGGCATCGAGAAAGCTCTCGTAATCGACGATCACGCGCCGACGTCGGAGTTCATCGGCGAAGTGCTGCGCGCGTGCGAAATCGAGACCTACAACACGAGCGACAGCAAACTGGCCGAAGCGCGACTGCGCCGCGAAAAATTCGACGTCGTATTTGTGGATGCGAAGATGCCGCCGCCCGACGGTCTGGAGCTTGCGCGCAGAATTCGCGCCACCGGACCAAACAAGCGCGCCACCATCGTCATGGTCACCGGCGAACAAGGAAGTCACTTCATGCAGCGCGTCTTCGAAGCCGGCGTGAACTTCGTCATCTTCAAGCCCGTCGATCGCCAGGCGCTCATGAGGCTCTTGCGCGTCACTCAGGGCGCCGTGGAACGCGAGCGCCGCCGCTACGCGCGCATCGACACGGCGTGCAAAGTCTCGATGGAGTTCAAAGATATTAGCTCGCACGGAGCGACGATCGACATGAGCCTCACCGGCATGCGCGTCAAAATGACCCGCCTTTTCCCCGTCAATTCCATCGTGTCCACCACGCTGGAGCTGACGCCAGAGAAACCGAAGCTCAGCCTGAAGTGTCGCGTCATCCGCCAGATCGACGACAACTCCATGGGCGTCGAATACGAATCCCTGGACGATCAGGTATCGCAAAAGCTTGAGGAATTTCTGCTGCCGCGCGTCTTGGAAATGGCTCGCCGCAAGACGCTGCTGCCGTTCGGACAGGCTGCGGTGAGCGCACACCCGCGCCCGTAATCGCAGACCGATTTGGAAAGAAGTTGGCTCCCCGGGCTAGATTCGAACTAGCAACCCTTCGGTTAACAGTTGCGGCGTTCGCCTTTACTATCGAGTGCGACGATTTGCTATCGCGTTGATTTTCCATGCCAGTACCAGCGATTCGCAGCCCTTCCCTACTGCTACTTCCGCTACGTTTTCTCACGCAGAGGGGGCACAAAATAGGGCACAAAGACAAGCCGTTGAACGGCAGGTCTTCCGGCATTCGAAGTAGACCAGACAAGTGCGCATGGCTGAATCGTCTCAAATTTCCACTTGATTGCATAACAGTGTCGGCTCCCTCGATCTGAGTACACTTTGGTTGACGACCAGAGACTCGGGAGGAAGGAGCCGAACATGTTGATAGGCGTAGATTATCACCCGAGCTTTCAGCAGATTGCATTTTTGGCGGAAGCGACTGGTGAATATAGCGAACGACGGTTGAACCACAGTGATGGGGAGGTGGAGAAGTTTTATCGGGATCTGAAGCTGCGAGGAGTCCAGGTGCAAGTGGGGATGGAAGCGACCGGCTATTCCCGCTGGTTCGAGCGACTGCTGGCGGAGTTGGATTTCGAAGTGTGGATCGGGGACCCCGCGGAGATCCAGGCCAGGCGCGTCAAGAAGCAAAAAACCGATCGCAAAGACGCGCAACTGCTGCTGAAGCTGATGGTGGAAGATCGCTTTCCGCGGATCTGGGTGCCGAGTCCGCAGAATCGCGATATGCGTCAACTGCTGTGGCATCGGCACCGGCTGGTGCAGATGCGCACGCGGATCATGAATCAGCTGCAGGCGCTGGCGATGAACGAGGGCCATCGCTGGAAGAAAAAACTGTTCAGCGAACAAGGCCGAGAGCAGTTAGAAAAGCTGGCGTTGGCGCCTTGGGCCAGTCGGCGCCGGCAAGAGTTGTTGGAGTTACTGGATCGATTGCATCCGATGATCGAAGAACTCACTGCTGCTGCCGAGCAGGAAGCCAAGAAGCGGCCCGAGGCAGCGCGCTTGATGACGCATCCGGGCGTGGGCCCGCTTACGGCGCTCGCGTATGTGTTGATCATTGGAAATCCGAACCGATTTCATCGTGGCAAGCAGATCGGCAACTACGTGGGGATGATTCCTAGCGAAGACTCCAGTGGTGGCAAGCAACGACTGGGGCACATCAGCAAGCAAGGCAATTCGTTGTTGCGCTTCTTGCTGGTGGAGGCGGCGCAAGCGGCGGTGCGCAACAATGCGGACTGGCGACGTCGGTACTTGCACTTGGCGATGCGACGGCATCGGAGCATTGCCAAGGTCGCGATGGGCCGCAGGCTGGGAGTGCGTTTGTACTGGATGTGGCGAAATGGCCGCGAGTATTCACCGTCCATGGAGTTCGGTTCGTACGCGGGACAGCTCGGTACCGGACATGGTGTGAAGTAACACCGTCCACTTGGTTGGGCATCCCGCTCCCTGTAAAGGGAGTTCGAAGAAGTAATCATGGTCGAAGTTAGATCGAAGAGATGTTTAGGTCGGACCGAAACCGACCGAGAGACTACCAAACGAGCCGTGGTCGTCGATGCAGCGGACAAAGCGAACAACGAAGACCACTCTTCGGAGTGATCGGCGGAGTCTGCTCAAAAAGTATTTGACAGGGCCGACACTGTTAGAGATGTCCGGTAACGGCTGTCGGCTCAGGCGGTCGACGCAACAAGGATTTAAGCCGTTGATCTGACAATACTTCACAGGAGGGTTGTCTTTGTAAGGCGGGGCCTCGATTAGACCAGCCCAGGGCGGCATTCCGCTTGATTCAACACTCGCGGACGACTTTAGCTTGCTCTGCCCGCTGCAATCAGAATAATTGGGGGCCGAAGTGGCCCGATGCGAACAATTTACACAAGCTGGGGACACATTACCGGGCGGCACCTCTGGAGTATCGTCACATTGCAAGATCCACGAAACCGAGACGTGTACGTCACTTCGCAGTTTCCACTTTTGGAAGAATGATGGCATCAATCCAGCTCTCGTCTTCCCCTGTTTGAACGTCCTTAAAGAGCCACCAATCTTCGGTATGTTCCGCCGTCTCTCCAGGCTTCAGATTCCGAAGGGGCCCCAAAGTTTCTAGTTCCAGTGAATGCTCGTCCGTGTATATCTCGAAATTGCAGCCAAAATCAGGATATTTTACATCTTTTTCCACGTTGGTCTTCTTCACGAACAAGTGGCCCCTTCGGAAGTAAGCGCCCCATCCGAATGGATTAAAGATTCCAGTCATCTGTTGCGTGAAAGTGCATGCGAATTCGCTTGCCTGATGGAGTTGGATATGTTTCGTACCGATTCTCCACCGCGGGTCTGCCAAATCCGTATAGGACCAAAGCGCGAGCACTCCTTCGGGCAACAATCTGTTGGGCGACATCGGCGCCCTCGGCGGAAGGGGAAGGATGGCCTTCCCATCACTAGCCATCAGGGAGAGTGCCCACGGAGCTATCTCGACGGCCTCCCCTCCGAGATTCTGGATGCGATGCGTGACGGTAACGCGAGATCCTGTTTCCGCCAATTTAATCTCGATCTCTTTTTGGAAATTGATTCCGGGATGTTTCGACTCTGGAGGAGCAGCAAAAATGAAACTGTCGCCGTGCCTTCGTACCGAAACAGGGACATTGTCCGGGTAATACGTATGCGCAACTTCCGGTGAAACCCATAACCGGTGGCCACCGTAGACTCTAAAGGTCTGATCACCGCCTTTGCCGGAATGCTCGTGAATCTCGTGGAACTCGTTTTCTTCTCCCCGAAATCCAAAGGAAAGAATCCGAGGTCCGACCTCGGTCAACACAATCAGTTCCACAGTATCGTTGCTGATTTTTAAAACCTTCTTCCACTTCCGGTATTCCACTTCTTCGGCTTTCGCCATGCCGACTCCTGAAAGTTTTTGCGTGCCTTTGAATTTCCCATCAGATCACTTCGGGTAAACTCTCGGGGCATCACCCTCGATATGCGGTAGTTCCATCGGTCACAAATGCATGGACCTCGCCATCACCATCCGGAATGTCAAAGTTCACAAGCTCCCTCCTAAACCCGCGTGTGTTATAAGCGCCATAAGCTAGCCCGATGACCATCCATCCGATTCCCAACACTTTGGCGCGCCAACTCAGACTCAGCCACAGCATTAGGCAGACCAAAAAACCAAGTAAGGGGGAGACAAAATTGAACCAGTGTTTGTGCGATTCGCGAAAATAAAACCGCATCAATGCCGACGTGTTCACACCCATGAAGGCAAGCAGCGCTCCAAAATTCAGCAGTTCCACGCCCCGCTCAAAACTCAAGACCATTGCACCGATGAGTGCTATCGTGCCGACGAGCAGCACGTTGTTTCTCGGAATACGTTTCTGGCGCTCGATGGCCCCAAAAAACCGGGGCGGCAGCGCGCCGCTACGTCCCATGCCGTAAAGCAGGCGTGCAGCACCCAACTGCGCTCCTAGCGCCGAACCGAACGTCGCCACTAAAAGCGTCACATTGATGACCGAAAACAGCCAGCGTCCACCAGCCCTTCCGGCAACAAACACAAACGCCGTGTCGACGTCCGGAAAATCCTGGATGCCGGGCCAAACAAGTTGCGCCGCATATACCTCGAAAGACGCCAAAACGCCGGTAAGCAGACAGACGAAAACCGTGGCGAGCAGAATATTGCGGCGGGGGTTTTTGGCTTCCTCGGACAGTGTTGAGATGCCATCGAACCCAATATAGGTCAGCACGGCCAGCGAGCTGCCGCCCATGATGGCTCGGACAGAAAAAGTTTTCGGGTCGAAAAACGGGCGGGTAAAGAATCCGATTCCGTCATGGGGAGCCGCGTGCACGTAACGAGCGGCTGCCGCCAAAAAGAGCAGAATGACCACACCCATGACCGCAACCAGCGCCGAATTGATGCGCGCCGAAGTCTGAATACCTTGCAAATTCAATAAGGTGAAGAGGCCGGCGAAAGCAACCACCCATACCGCGTACGGGATCTCCGGAAAGAAGTTCATGGCAAATTTACTGCAGAGAATTGTGCAGATGAGCGGATTAAGCACGTAGTCCATGGCCATGCACCATCCCGTTACGTAACCGAGCGCCGGGTGAATTTCGCGCCCGACATAGGTGAACGCAGAGCCGGCGCTGGGATAAGCGGAAGCCATCTTCCCGTAGCTTATGGCGGTAAACAGCATGGCGATCATAGCGAGCACGATCGTGATTACCGCATACCCGTGAGAACGCATGCTCATTACTCCGTACACAGGCATGGGCGCAGTAGGTTGTATAACAATGAGCCCGTAGAGAATTAGATCCCATAGACCCAATGAACGGAGAAGCCGCGGTGTCGTCGTATTTTCCGGGAGAGATGTGGCCATTTACCTGATGGATGCCTCTTGTGTCCGCAATGGGTCTGCGCTACGAATCCGAAACACTCTCAGCAGGTATCTGTTCACACTGGTAGCACATAGACCGCAGCGAGTCGGAAATGGATGCGCCGTGAGATTCAGCGAAGCCGAACAAGTTGCTTAGCACTGCATCGGGATGAATTGTGTGTAGTGAAGTGACACTGAAGCTCGCGTTCAGAACGCCGAAATCCAGCGCCGTCCGCAGTACTCGGCCCGAGAATGAAGTGCTAAATTCGTTTCGCGTGATGAAGGGAAGCCCCGCTGCCAAACCACACACGACACCTGCGAGGAGCGCGTCCCCAGCGCCTGCGGTGGAGATTGGTTGAAGCACCGGTGCTGGACAGAATTGCGAGCCCCCGCACTCGAAGCCGTAGGCTCCTTTTGGCCCCAAGCTAACAAGGATGCGAACCTGGGGGTGGGTGGCGGTGAATGCGGTGGCGCACTCCGCTAACAGTCCTCCATCGAGAACAGGACCCGAACTATCTCCAAATAACGCAGACGCTTCCTCCTGATTTAGTGCCAAGAGATCCGTGAGAGAAAACAAGCCCATGGCTTGTGCTTCTTCAATCTCTCCGAGCGCGAACGAGCACGCGCGGTAATTACCGCAGTCCGATGCAAGTTCAAGGAACGCCCGCCGCATTTCCAACGGCACTTCTGGAAGGCACATTGCTACGCCGTGTGCTCCCGCGGCTTTCATATGCGGATATGCCGCTCTTAGGTCGGCGGTGTTTAACGCCCCCGCGGCTGAATTACTGCTGGTAATGTTTCCCCCTGAGCCATCCGGATAGTAAAAGCACACGCTGAAAAGTGTTTTTAGCACCGGATGGGTGCGCACAAACTGCGCGTCGATTCCGGCGGCACTGATTTCGGTGAGAATCCGACGTCCTACTTCATCGTTACCAACAAGACCGATTGGCCAAACCCGAAATGAAGCTGGATCTCTACTGGAGCCCATAAGCCGCGCGATATAGTGCTGGACGATGTGCAGCTTGCAGTAATCCCTCGATTCAAGCAGTTCGCCCAACCTGCTTTCGTTGCGCCGCAGTTCGTGGTCGCCCCGGAGCGCATAGACGATACCCGCGCCGATTCCACCGATACCTACCGCGCATGTGAATCCGCTTTTCGTGTTTGCGCGCAGCGTCAGCATGAATTCAAAACAGCTCCCAGCTGGGATTTTCGCTAATTGGATGGCGAGCCGTTTCCAGCGTCGCCGTGACGATTGCGTCTGGATGGGATTGCAGCAACGTCATCGGATATTCCGGGGTCGGCTCGCTGAACAAGGCAACGCGCAGGGCCGTTTGCTTCCAGGCACCCGTATCGCTGTAAACGCGGACCTTCTTCGCCGAAAGGCACTCGCGAATCCCCAAGGTAATCGACATGGGCGGTACAAACTGATACGCGGCACCAAACGTACGGTGAGCTAGCGCGAGGATCGTATCAATATTGTTTTCTTGAATCCGGATGCTGGAGTTTGCGAGATCCCCTAGAGTCAGCTGGTGGAACGGATGACGGCGGGCCTGGTTATAAGCTAGGTGTCCATCCTGGCCCCATCCACCCACAGTAATGTCTACCGGTGCCTCGCTGATCGCGGCGCGAACCTGTTCCACCGTTGCCGGTAAAAGAAAGTGCTGTTGACGCTCCGGCACCGCTAACTCCGAGCGAATGCCTCCGTAGAAGTGGCGCTCCATAAAGGTCTTGAAGTTGTATGGATGGCCTGTCGGGAGCGGTTTCCCCTGCCAATCCAGACACTCGTCCATGTGAAACACGTGCAGCGTCTTCAGCGAGACGCCGCGCGTATTGACCAACAACCGAAATGGTTCGTACCAGCACGCTGGTCCACAAGGAACAATGGCGCGCGTTGGCAGCCCCTGCCTGTTGTTTTCCTCGATAGCTTCGACGAGCTCCCTAGCCATCAAGGCACCTAACTCAACAGAATCGGCCACCTGCCGGTAGCGCACGCGCAACTCCGGATGCCCCAGCAGTTTCTCCGGTGGGATCGCGCACCAGCGCCGCAGTTCTCTGACGTCGATAGCGGACGCCGAGCGAAGATTTGGTTTTTCTGAGTCCATAAAATCCAAAATGTTAACAATTCCTGTCTGCATCACGGTGTCGACTGTGATCGCTTGACAAAGCTCCGTCTAACTTGGGCAAATTAATGAGACTGGTAAACTTCGCCCTCAGGACTCTCTGTCGACTTTCTACTGAATTTGAGCGGAGGTCGCGGGCGTGTTATACCCTTCGAGCTTGATCCAACGCGCATCCACCGCCTCCGCCTCGGATAGCGTTCCCTGTATCTCCGCGGTTTCGCCGGGATAAACAGTGATGTAGTTGTCGTCGTAGGTGATAGGGAGGATTTCATCCCCATTCTGAGCCGCAGCTACGGTTGCCCGTTCGAAGAAGGCGATGTGTGTGGACGGATTATGTAGCTTGATGGCGATATGCTTTTCGCCGTCGGTCGTGACGTGCTCTGCTCTGATCTCAAGACTTACCTGAGGCATCGTGTTCAGCGCCGTCATGTCCGCCATCTTCACCTGCTTCAGATTCAGTGCATCGTCGTTACTGAGATCGCCCAGGTCGTCATCTTTCTGTGACTGCCAGTAGGTGTTATCGACGAGCATCTTTCCGGTGTTGTTAAACAATTGGCAGCGGACAAAAAAGACGGGAGTACTCTGGGGAAAGCGAGGCAGAGTTAGGACCTGGTTTGCGCTATTGAACGGAACCTGGATGCGGTCGGCTGAGCGGTCGTCCAAAACCTTCCCATTTAGATCGTAAACGCGCACGCGTGCGCGCAATCCCTGCGCGTCGCCAGGAGTCTGATTGAAAACAATAACTCTTGCCTGACTGTGGTCGGCGGTTGCGTAGGCGTCGAAGATTACGGATAGCGGACGCAGGCCCTTCTTCGCACCGAAGTAGGTGCCACCAGGGCTCAGATAATAGTCAATGATGTTGCCGTAAAACGAAGGCCAATGGCTGTTCAGCATCCAATAGAGCGTCACTTTATGATTAGCCCAGTCACCAGCCGCGAGGTTCTCAAATTGCGCGCGGGTATTCTCGTAGTGAGCAAGTTGTGCCTTGCGTACGAACTCCGCCACGTTGCTGGAAGAACCGTAGCGGCGGTTAACCGCTGACTGCACATCGGTGAGAGTGTTTGCGCCGGGAATCGCTCCCGCGTGGAAAAACCACGAGTCGTTAATCGGCCACAATTTGTCAGCCGGGATAAACTTTTTCAGGCTCTCCAATGTGGGGATATGTTCGTTGTCGCCCTGCTCAACGGACGACCCGCGAGATGGGACATACTTCCCACTGAACCAGTATGCCGGCGGTCGCCACGTGTACGGGCCTTCCATAATGATGCCATCCCACAGGCGTTCGCCTTGGGCATCTTTAGCGAAAGATGAAACGCTATCAACGACCGCATTTTGCCAGCGCAACTCGGACAGAATTTTACGGTACTCGATGCGAACAGGTTCCGGCGGCCGACCATCGCTCCCGTTGGCCCATACAAAGACGGAAGCATGCGGACGGAGGGTGAGAATCTGAGAACGCAGGCTTTGCGAAGCGACGCGATGGTCCTCGTCGCTCCACTGATCCCATTTCTCCCATTGGTTGCAGCACATCCAGCCGAGCATCAGAGGAATACCTTGTTCGTCCGCAAGCTCGATAATGTGCTCACTGGAGATCTTCGATTCCCAGCGAAGCATATTGATCCCGAGGTCTTTGACGTACCGCAGGATTTCCGATTCGCGCTCCGGATCATACCGATACAGCAGGTCCGGTGTGTAATCAGCTCCGCGCACGCGGAAGTCTCGACCATTGACCCGGAGATAAAAATTTCCTCCCTTCCCATTGCCAGGGAATTGTCCGTCTTGATCGCGGTGCTGGGTAACGCTTCGTATACCAAAGCGGATGTGCGAGCTGTCAGAGATCTTCTGTTCCTTTACAAACTCCAGACGCAAGTCATAGAGCGCCGGATTGCCCATGGTGTACGGCCACCAAAGGTCAGGATTGCTTACGACCAGACCGGAGTACTTTTCTGAGGCAAACGCAACTTCGCGAATTTCACCGGGGGAAAGGATGAGGCTTTGCTCGAATTCAATGGTTGGCTTGCCTTGTCGCGAAATTGTTCCTTTCAGCGTGCCGTTGACGGGTTGCGCAGCAAAATTATGCACGTTTGCATAAACCGTAAGGTGCGCAGTCGCCTGCGGCAAGGACAGCTCAGAGTTAACTGCCGGGTTTTCTAACGCGACATCGCCAGTGGTTTTTAGATAGACCGGCTTCCAGATGCCTGCGTTTCTATCCGGCACGAAGGAAGCCCCGAAGCTATGCTTCCTTGTGTATTCGCCTTTGTATCCTAAATATTTCCAGTTGATCCAGTCGAACCAACTGTCCGCCAGCTCTACACCGTCGACGTCCTGAACAAGTTGCTCGGGTGTCACTTTGACGGCCAGCGTGTTCGGCGAGCCCGGCTTAATCCACTCCGTGACATTGAGCCCATGAGCGGAATACATCCCGACGACTTGCTTGCTGTCCGCGACCTTCTGCCCGTTGATCCAGATCTCCGCACGGTAGTTGATTCCCGGGAATTCCAACGTATACGTGGAGTAACCGGCGGGTGCGGTGAACACCGTCCGGTACCACCAGTCTTGCTTGTACAAATCTTGCGGAACCTTTTCCAGCATGTTCATGCCAACGTAAAGGTTGGGGTAAATGCCATCCTCCTGCATTACCTCGAGAACCGTCGCGGGCATGCGATGGATTGGGTGCCACGCCTGGTCACCGTACTCGGATTGGGAAATGGCTTCACCACCAGCTTCGACATCTTTCGCAGCGGCCAATTTCCAGTTGTCCGACAACTCCAGTTTGCCTGGAGCTCCCATCTGACCCAGGGCGGGGATGGCGGACAAGCAAACCAGCAACGACAGCACGGCTACTATCCGAACCATATTCGTTCTCCCTTTATAAAAATCCAAGAAAAGCGCATGCGCCTCTGTGCTTGTCCCTTGCTGCATGCATTCGGGCTCAGAAATACAGTTTCAACGCGAACTGAATTTCGCGCTGATCGTTCTGGCCGTCGCGCGTCGACGTTATTGTGCCGAAACTGTTACTCGTGTAATCCAGCGATCCCGGCCCGGCAGTGATGCCGTTACCGCCGAATCCGGGATTCGAGAAGTTCGGATGGTTCGTCAGGTTGAAGAATTCTGAACGAAATTCCAGGCGGAACCTTTCGTTAAGCTGGAATATCTTGAACAGCGAGAAATCCAAGCGGTGGAATCCGGGGCCAACGAATTGTGCCGGACCGCCGCCGAGCGGACTGAAATCGGTCTGCCCGATCGTCGTCGCCACGGGTGGCGTCGCAAACGCTGCAGGGTTGAGCCACTGGTTGACGTTGTGCGGTCCTGCATCAGGGCTCTGTCCTGAAACTTTGATCGCATAACAACCAAAGCCGGAAGTCGTTCCCGTCGCGCAAGGAATCGTGCCGGGTTGACCGTCCTGGAGAGTAAGAATCCAGTTCGTCACCCACCCGCCGAGAATGGCGTCCATCGCGCGGCCGCTGTCGTGCATGAATCGCTTGCCACGACCGATCGGCAGCTCGTAAATGCCGCTGAGGTGTACAACCTTGTTGATGTCGAAGTCGCAGCGGCCGTAGTCGTGATTGATGCCCCAGCCGGGCAGGAATGGCGCGCGGTATCCGTTGATCGCTGTCGCGTTCAACACGTCCACCGCGTTCGTCATGCAGTTCGACCAGGTGAAGTTGCCCAGCACGCTCAACCCTCTGTTGAATCGGTGCTCGTAGTTCATCTGCAAACCGTTGTAGTGGCTGTTGCCCGCAAACTCGGTATACGTCGCGCCCGAGAAATCCGGGTACGGCGAAAACGAGAGCGAGTCCAGGCCTAACGGCAAAATCTCTCGCGGTGTGTTCGGATTCACATACACCGCCAGGTGATGCACGGTGTTTCCCACGTATCCCACTTGCAAGGTGTCGTTGGCCGCAAGTTGATATTGCAGTGTCAGGTTATAGCCCTGCGTGTTCGGCGTTTTGTTCTTGAAGTCTTCGCCGATGAATCCTACGCCCCCGGGTTCCGCCGCTGCCGATGTGAGTGGGATGGCTGTCAAACCATTCTCGATAGTGGCAATCGAACCGTTCGCGAAAGTGATCGGAGCGTTTGGCACCTGGTTCGGGAAGCTCAGGTTGAATTGGAACGGGAAGTCGGCGTATGTCAGCAGTGCGGAATTCTCGAAGCCCCCGTAGAAGATTCCGTAACCACCGCGCGCCACGAGTTTCGGCGTGATTTGATACGCGAAGCCGACACGTGGAGCGAAGTTTGTCTTCTGCGACTGGCCAAGTCCCGGTTGGCCCGAGCACTGAAGCGCGATGTTGTCTGTCGCGAGGGCCGCCGTGAAGTCGGCAGAAAATGGAGTATTGCAACGCTTGTTCGTCAGGAAGAACGTCGAAGTTCCGCCTGCGCCTGCTGTCGGTGACGGCACAAAGTTCGACTGTGCTCCGTAGTTTTCGAGGAGCTGCCCGAAGTATTCGTAGCGAAGACCAAGGTTCACAGTCAGTTTCCGAGTGAACTTGATGTCGTCCTGTCCGTAGCCGGCGTAGTACTTGCGCTTCATCGACGTCAATGCGATGTTCGACGCCTGAACGTTGTCTGCGCCGCCGACGAAATCCGCAGCGCCCGGCACCGTTCCCGGAATCGGCGCCAGAAGCAACTGCGCGAGGCCCGTGTTGCCGCCACCCGTCGAAGGAATTTCGGTGTACGTCCCGTTAAAGTCCCAAGCTCCGCGGCCCGAGGGAGGCTGGAGAATGTTGAATCCGAGTCGCTGGAATTGGAAACCCACCTTGATCGTATGGCGTCCCAGCGATTTCGTCAGGTTGTCGGTAACCTGTGATGTGGTGCTCAATTCAATGGACGGCAAGAACTGGTTGCTGCCAAGTTGGTTTAAACCGCTGATGAAGAATGTGCCTAACCCGCCGTTGGAATCTGCTTGCGGCACGCCTCCGATTCCGAACTGTTCCGGAATACCGGGCGTATTTGCGTTTGGTTGCAAACGCGACGATGCGATGCGGTTGTAACCGGCGCGCACCTCGTTAATCAACGTTGGCGAAAACGCGTGTGTCTCGCTGATGACTGAGTTCCACGACTTCGCGAGCTGGTCGCCCGAAGCAAATGATCCGCCATCGGCGATGCCGCCGAAGGGACCCGGAAGAAACGTTGGGACCTCCTGGAAGCTCAACCGTCCGAAGATGTTGTCCTTCTGGCTGAAACTGTGATCCACGCGAACGTCGAACTGATCGACGTTGTTGCTCAACGCCGGGTTTGCCGCGAAGTTGTTGAAGAGGCCTGGGAGGTTCGGCGACGGATACAGATTCAGCAGCTTGATCGCGTTGGGATCGAGCCGGCCCGCCGGAATAATGTTGCCCGGGAAAGCTTCACGCACGAAACCGAGTTGCGTTCCTGCCGGATTGGTTCCGCACGGCGCGGTGGTTCCCGAAACCGGATCGGCAACGCCGCAAGTCACTGCGCGCGTCGTCGACGGATCGAAGACCTGACCGAGAGCGAAGGTGCGGCCTAGGACATCGGTGCGCGTTCCACCCTGAGTCAGCAACTCCGAAAGGTTCGTGTAGCCGCTGCTGCGCTCAAGCGCGGTCGGGACCGTGCTGGTCAAGGGAACGGCCTGGCGTATGCGCGTTCCTTCGTAATCCATGAAGAAGAACGTCTTGTCCTTCCTGATCGGTCCACCGAAAGTCGCTCCGAACTGGTTCTGGCGATACTTGCCCTTCGGGATGCCACCCGAATTCTCGAAGAAGTTGGCGGCGTCGAATTTATCGTTGCGGAGAAATTCCCAGGCGCTACCGTGATACTGGTTTGAACCAGATTTGATCGTAGCGTTCAATACCGCGCCGGCCGACCGCCCCATCTCAGCGCTGTAGTCGTTCGTTTCAACCTTGAATTCCTGAATAGCGTCGACTGGCGGACGAACCGCGTACGCCGTACCGTTCAAAAAGTCGACGAGGTTCGCGTTGTTGTCCAGACCATCGAGCAAATAGTTGTTCTGGGCCGGCCGCAGGCCGTTCGCCGCGAAACTGCCGCTCTGGCCGAGACCGCGCGTGTCGGCTTGATCCTGTGTCACGCCTGCGGAAAGCTGCGCAAGAAAGGTGAAGTTGCGGCCGTTCAGCGGCAGCGATTTCACTTCGCGCTCTTCGATGACCTGGCCGACAGACGCGTCCTGCGTCTGCAACGCCGGAGGCGCTTCGTTGACGACGACCGTTTCTGTTGTTTGCCCGAGGACCAGCGAGATGTCTAAGTTTATTTTCTGCTGAACGTCGAGGGTCACGTTTTTCTGCTGTACGGTTTGGAAACCGGTTCCCGAAGCAGAAACAGAATAGTGCCCGATTTTTACGAGCGAGAAGGTGTACTCTCCGTCCGATCCCGTCGTGGTTGACACGGCGATGTTGGTGTCCTCGTTAGTTAGGACTACCTTCGCGTAGGGTATTCCTGCGCCGCTTGGATCGCGCACAATGCCCGAGATCGAGCCCATGTCCACTTGAGCTCTGACGTTTGCGGGTACAAGCCACGCCGCCAACAGCAGCAGCACCACTGTCGGCTTGTACCATTCAAAGTTCCGAATCATCATCATTTCGCTCCTCTTCGACACGAACATTGCGGACCTCGAACAACGCGACTCCCTCGTTAAGCGAGGGCGTATTTGTCCGTTTCAGCGAGCGTCAACCTCGACTCAACGCGCAAGCTTAATCGATACGACCGTTCACGGGAACGTTAGGACCGTGCACGTGCACGATCGTCGACCTATGGTGGATTGTCAAGAAGTTTTTCGGCGACTGGATGTCCGGGGGGAACCCACCGGCTCCTTGAGCACGGTTTAATGTTCGCGTTTACTTATTGGTTGGATGGACCAAATCCGGGGTCGGCACTTCGGCGGGCGCTGCTTCATTGAGGCGCATTTCTCGGAAGAGATGCAGATTGGATGAAATCACCACGGTCGGACTAAGACGAACTGTGGGAGGGAAAGTGACTTTGGAGATTAAATTATCCGCCATGAGACGGACCGCGATCTGTCCTTGGCGGCGCGGTTGGTGGTAAATGGACGCAGAGATTGTGCCCTTTTTGAAATAAGGAGCCATTTCCGCGAAAAGGTCGCTCGTAATTAGCTTAACTTTTCCCTCGAGATTCGCCTCTCCGAGAGCGCGGCAGACAGGCAGACAATTAACTGTGTTGACATAGATGCCCGCGAGATCAGGAATGCGCCGCAGTAGATCGAGAGTCTTTTGGAAGCTCTCATATTCGTCCTCATGACCCTCGATAACCGCTGCGATCTCGCCCCCCATGCAGTGTCTCCGGAACGTTTCCGAGAAACCCTCGGCCTTCCTTCTATGGTCTTCCGCCATAAGCATTCCCGCCACAACGGCCACCTTCGAACCTGGTGGAACGAGCTTCCCGAGCAATTCGCCGGCAACGCACCCGCTCAGATAGGGTTCTACGTATACAACACTGGAACGGTGACTTTCTGACGCGTCCGTATCCACGCAAACGACGCGGACGCCATTCGCTTCGGCCTTATCGATCAATGGCGTAAGGTTCTTGGGATTGCCAGCAGTTAGAATAATTCCGTTAACATCGCTGGCCATGAGTTCTTTGAATGCCTTGGCGTCTCCCTTACCAAGGTTCTGCACCGGGCGATTTAGGAACTCAACGCCAAACGGCGAAACACGTTCTGCTTCCTCCAGCACCCCGCTCCACAATTGGTCATAGAAGAAGTGGATCTCGCGAGGCATGCAGACACCGATCTTGGCGGTCGCCTTACTGGCGGAGAGCGCTCGGGCCGCCAGATTCGGCCTATACCCGATTTCTCGGGCTATCTGCAAAATGCGTTGTCGCGTCGTCTCGTTAACGCCGTCGCGTCCGTGTAAGGCCCGGTCAACCGTACCTCTGGACACCTTCGCAATGTCCGCAATGAGATGAGTACCACTCCGGTGTTTTGCCATGCGGACCTTATCCTATGCTAGGTATGGTTTACATCAAAGCAATGGAACCTGATTACTAAGGTATAATTTAAACGACAAATGAACCAGCTTACACTGTTCGCGCATTCCTTCGGAAACCTGAATAGAGGTGGGTCGCAGTGAAAAAGCAACAACTTCGTCATCTTTGCGGTGACATTCCGGCGGATCAGCAAATGCAAACTAGATTGCCCAATGGTGCGTTGATCATGGCCACGCGGAACGAATACAACCTGCCGAACTTCGTACTGCGATTCTGCATTGGTCATGCTGCCGTGATCGTGATGGGATCTGGGAATGGAGTCGTCCAACCGGCTTCAGAAGTACCGCTTTCGATACGAGGTTCTTCTCCCATCAGCCATGCTTGTACCGCGCACCAGGAAATAAATAGTGCCCTATTGACGGCAACTTATAAGAGAGGGTCGAGAACCTTTGGCACGCTTCATCGGCGCGTGTTGCTTGAAATAGGGCTCTGCCGCCAACGGAGTCGGCACCGCTACTCATGAACCCGGGTGGAACTGCAAAAGCGACAAAAGCAGAGGCGGGAGATTTCGCTAGCGCGCCGCGCATTCGAAATTAATAGCACCCACACATGGGCAGCTGTTGGGAGGCGAATCAAGCTCTCCACTCGCCTAAGTCCGAACATTACTCCGAATTCCGCAAGTTGGAAATCAAATGGTGCCTTGTTAGCCGCCTCTTTGGAACACCTGTTGAATTTACTCGAACGTTGTGATTTGTGAGCCAGTGCCCCACGGGCACACCCTAGGCCGCGACAGGGACTCAAGCAGTGTCGCAACCGCGTCAGATCGCGCCATCGAGCGTGCTCAGACATCTGGTTCGGGGTTACGAACAGTAGTGGCATCAGGAGGCTGGCGGAACCACTAGCTGAAATCCATAAGGCCACGAAGAGTCCGGGAATCAATTCCTGAACAAGCTGAAATCAACCAGGGCGCAGAAGTGTGCCTGATCCGGCTTGTTTATGAATTTTTCTGAAATTCAGCCAATGGGTTCTAGCCAAACCGGCCCATTGCGAGAAGAACCCGTCAAGGATAACCTTCCCGGAGCGACACCGATAAGGCGAAGAGGAAAGTGCATGAGTCGCCGCGTCGGTCAGAACGGAAACGTGTTCGTGAAACCAAACTGCAAAAATGGGAGGTGCAATCACAAAAAAGGTCTGTGTCCGAAATATGGCCGCTATTGGGTGGATCAGCCCGGCCAGCATGAACGTGTTCGTGAAGTGATCTCGTTCGGTGAAGTCACGCAGACGATGGCTGAACGCAAGCTTCGAGATCACATACGTGAAACACAGGTTGATTCCCCGGAAACCTTCGTGGAAATCAACTCTCCCACCACCACATTCAAACAGCAAGCTCAGCGGTGGTTGGATGAAATGCGAGCCGGACGCATTGTCAGCCGAAAGAAGCGTAAGCCGATGAAACCAGCGACACTTGCGGGTTATCAAGCCGCAGTCAACAGGTTAAACGAATCGATTGGCAGCACGCCCTTGGCTGACATCAAGAATGAAGTTGCCAAGCAGCTTGTCACTAGAATGCGAGCAGCCGAACTAGCCGACAAGACCGTCGTCAACTACTTTCAAGTCGCAAGGGCAGTAGTTGCGTCAGCCGTGTCGAGCGAAGGCGAGCAACTTTATCCACGCAACTGGAACTTTCACTTCATCGGCCTTCCGGTCGTAGACGAGAAAAAACAATGCAAGCCTTCCTTGAATGCATCCGAAGTCGAAGAGATTCTCACGAGAGCGAAAGGCCGCTACAAGGTGCTCTTTGCTCTTTTGGGAGGAACCGGACTCCGCATCGGTGAAGCCCTCGGGCTGAAAATCGGTGACCATTTGTCCGGCGACTTCTCCACGATTAGGGTCCGCCAGAGCGTTTGGCGAGGCTCCGTTCAAACTCCCAAAACCGACAACGCTGTTCGAGAGATCGACCTTCCATCTTCGCTGGCAGCCTTCTTGAAGGCCAGTGCAGGTGGCAGGGCGTCAGGGTTTCTCTTTCAGACGGAGTCGGGCCGACCGCTGACACAGCGCAACGTTCTGCGAGATGGTCTCGGCAAAATCCGCAGGGATATGAAGCTCGAAGATGGAAAGGCGTTTCATGCTTTCCGTCGTTTCCGAACTGCACACTTGCGAAAAAACCGTACACCATGGGACTTGCAAAAACTGTGGCTTGGTCACGCCAACAAAGACGTCACAGACCGTTATGCGGAGCAGTTGAAGGAAGACGTTGAGTGGCGCGAGCAGGAAGCAGAAAGAGTGGGATTGGGGTTCAGGTTGCCGGCCATAGAAAGTTCAGTTGGGCTACTTGGGCTACCAACGCAGCAAAAATCGCAGTTGAAGAAAGTCGCTTAACTGATTGAGGGACTGAAGATTAAGT
>CAWAWE010000010.1:0-481608 GCA_963785605.1 uncultured Acidobacteriota bacterium
GGCGACAAGTGTTTCGTGGTCCGTGTCCCGTGTTCCGTGAAAATCGTTAACAGCAGTTGCCGTCAATTCTTCCTCATGGTGCGCCGTTCAGCGGAGCCAGACTTTGGGTTCGACGGACATGCCGATGCGGAGGATGTGGTCGGGGTCCTGTCCTTGGTTGAGGCGAATGCGGACTGGGAGACGCTGGACTACTTTTACGAAGTTGCCGGTGGCGTTTTCCGGTGGGAGAAGACTCGCTACTGAGCCCGTTGAGCCGGGCATGCCTTCGACGTAGCCATGGAAGGTGCGGCCGTAGGCGTCAACGCTGACGTCAACTTTTTGACCGGGGCGCATTTTGCGGAGCTGAGTTTCCTTGAAGTTTGCTGTGATCCAGATGTCTTGGGTCTGGCTGATGGCGAAGAGTTGTTCACCGGGTGTGATGCGCTGGCCGACCTCGACGGTTTTTTCTCCGATGATGCCCGCGACGGGCGCAAAAATTTTTGTGTACGAGAGATTGAGCTGGGCTTGGCCAGCTTCGGCTTTTGCGGCCAGGAGAGCCGCTTCGCGTCCTGCCAGTTGAGCGCGACGGACGGCGACGGAGCGCGGAGCATTTTTGGCGGCTTCGTCGGCTTTGCTTTGAGCTTGCAGAAGCTGGGCGCGAGCTTGATCGATCGCTTTTTTGGAGGCTTCGGCGGAAGCTTGCGAGGCATCGACGGCAGCGGCTTGCGTTTTTGCAGTGGCGACGACGGTGTCGAAATTTTCTTTGGAGATTTCTGCCCGAACGACGAGGGGGCGGTAACGCTCGACGTCTGTTTGCGCTTTATTGTTGTTGGCTTCGGCCTGGCGGACGGCAGCGAGCTTTGCCTGGTAGTCCTGTTGGGCGGCGACGACGGCGGCTTCGGCGGCAGCGACGTCTGCGCCTGCGGATGAGATCGCGGTGGTGTTGGAGGTTTGGGTGATCGGGACGTTGGGATTTTCTGCGCGCAGTTGGGCTTCGGCTTGAGAGTAGCTGGCCTTGGCTTGATCGAGCGCGTTCTGATAGTCGGAGGAATCGAGCTCGACGGCGAGTTGATTGGCGGTGACAGATTGATTGTCGTCGATGTAGACGCCGATGACGGTGCCAGCGACGCGTGCGCTGACGGCATTGAGATGGCCGTCAACCTGGGCGTCGTCGGTGTTTTCGTAGGAGTCGAGGTAGATGACGAGCAGGATGATCAAGATGATCAGGATCACTGCGCCGATTGCGCCGAGGATGATGCCCTTGGGGTGCTGGTGGACATAGCTTTGAACGCGCTGTTTTAGCGGGGGCTTGGGCTCTTCTTTTTTTTCGTCTTTGTTTTCTTCGGCTTTTCCCTTTTCGGCGTCTTTGTTTTTATCGCCGCCTTCGGCTTTTTGGTCGCCGGACTTTCCTTGCTCTTTTTTTGACGCGTCGTTGTTCTGATCATCCTTCGAGGCGTCTTCATTGTCGCCGTGGCCGTTTTGCGATTGGGCATCGCGGCGCAGCTTTTCCTGCTCGTCGCGGAGGCGTTGTTGTTCGTCGCGCAGGCGTTGAATTTCGTCGCGTAGCTGGTCGTATTCTTGTTCCTGGATCACGTTAGTCCTCGCAGACAATCAAAATCGCTTTCTGAAAAATTTGTTGAGCTCATTAGTGAACACCGGCGGTCGCTCCCTTTTTCGCTTTCACGCTTTTGACCATGAAGACGATCGGCAGACACACGAGGCAAACGACGCCGAGGTAGCGGAGGTCGTCAACGTAGGAGTAGACGGTGGCTTGAATGTCGAGGCCGTTGGCGACGGTGGCGAGGCCGTGAAGACGGGACACGTTCGGGCCGACGTGATAGAGCGTTGGGCCGTGGGGCGAGCCGAATTTGTGGGAGGCGATGCGCGCCGCGGTGAAATAGCGCGAGAAGTCTGCGCGATGCGTTTGCGTGTGGCGCGTGACGATTGTGTTGACGACGGAGATGCCGATGCTGCCGCCGATGTTGCGGAGGAGATTGTAGAGACCGCTGGCGTTGCCGATTTGCTCGTTGCTCAGAGTGCCCATGGCGATAGTGGAGAGCGGGACGAAGACGAGACCGGCGCCGGCGCCGCTGAGGACGATGGGCCAGACCAGCGACCACTGCGAGATGGAGAGCGTGAGATGGGCCATCCAGAAGGCGGCCCACGCAAAGATGATGTAGCCGGTGGCGATGAGCCAGCGATTGTCGAGCTTGCCGGTGAGAATGCCGACGGCGGGCATCATGGCGATGGCGCCGATGCCGCGGGGACTGACGGCCCAGCCTGCGGCGCTGGCGGTGTAGCCGAGGACAGTTTGGTAGAAGAGCGGGAGGATGGTGACAAGGCCGTAGATGACGGCGCCGAAGAGTCCGATCAGGATGCAGCCGAGAGAGAAATTGCGATTCTTGAAAACTTCGAGGCGGACGAGGGGCTTTTCGGCGGTGAGTTCTCTCACGATGAATGCGATGAAGGCGACGATGAGGAACGTGAAGGCCCAGCGGATCCAGGTGGCGCCGAACCAATCATCCTCCTGGCCTTTGTCGAGAATGATTTGGAGGCAGGCGAGCCAGATGGCGAGAAGGCCGAGGCCGATGGAGTCGATGCGGCCGGGTTTGGCGTTGGCGATGTATGGCGGATCTTTGACGAAACGCGAAATCATGAAGACGGCGATGACGCCGATGGGAATGTTGATGTAGAAGGCCCAGCGCCAACTGTATTGATCGGTGAGCCAGCCGCCGAGAGTTGGGCCGAGGACGGGAGCGACGACGACGCCGAGTCCGAAGAGAGCCATGGCGACGCCGCGTTTTTGAGGCGGAAAACTTTCGAGGAGGATGGCTTGGGAAAGCGGCTGGAGTGCGCCGCCGCCCGCGCCTTGAATCGCGCGTGCGATGAGGATCATGCCGAGGTTTGTGGCAGCGCCGCAGGCGAAGGATGAGATGGTGAAGATAATGATGCAGGTGAGGAGGAAATTTCGGCGCCCGAATTTTTGAGAGAACCAGCCGCTGGCGGGGAGGACGACAGCGTTAGCGACGAGATAGCTGGTGAGGACCCAGGTGGCTTCATCGGTGGTGGCGGAAAGGCTGCCAGCGATGTGCGGGAGAGCGACGGAGGCGATGGCGGTGTCGAGGACTTCCATGAAAGTCGGAAGCATGACGGCGGCAGCGATGAGGTAGGGGCTGCAGTCGGGGCACCAAGACTGCAAATCGCCTTGCTTTGAATTTTGCTCGGGCACGTCGCGTCGAACCTGTCGTTGTGCAAGCTAATTTCGGCACCCGTGCGGCGTTCGTTGCTCGGGCGCAGAAGTTCGATGCTTGAGAGGCTTGGAGGGGCGGCAGCGACGATTGGCGGGTTGTGGGTGCTAGAGGCCGAGGCCGGCGTAGGTTTGGCGGCGGAGGAATTGGCCGGAGCCGGGGCGGCCGGTGAATTGATTTTTGTCGATGATGGTGCGGCCGCGGGAGAGGACGGTTTTTGCGGCGCCTTGGATCTGGATGCCTTCGAACATGGAATAGTCGACGCGCATGTGGTGCGTTTGCGCGCTGATGACTTCTTTGTGATTGGGATCGAAGATGACGATGTCGGCGTCGGAGCCGACGGCGATGGTGCCTTTGCGCGGGAAGAGGCCGAAAAGTTTTGCTGGAGATGTGGAGACGACTTCGACGAAGCGATTTGGAGAGAAGCGTTTGCCGTGGACGCCCCCGGTGTAGATGAGGCTGAGGCGATGTTCGATGCCGGGGCCGCCGTTGGGAATTTTTGTGAAATCGTCGATGCCGAGTTGCTTTTGATCTTTGAAGCAGAACGGGCAGTGATCGGTGGAGACGACTTGCAGCGTGTCTTGCGTGAGGCCTTGCCAGAGTTTTTCCTGGTGCCACTTTTCACGGAGTGGGGGAGTGAAGACGTATTTGGCGGCTTCGAAGCCGGGGGCGTTCATGTTTTCGAGCGAGAGATAAAGATATTGCGGGCAGGTTTCGGCGTAGGCGGGGACGCCGCGGTCGCGGGCTTCGCGAACTTTTTCGAGGGCGTCGTTGCAGGAGAGGTGGACGATGTAGACGGGGCAATTGGCCATTTCGGCGAGGGCGATGGCACGAGAGGTGGCTTCGGCTTCGGCGGTGGTGGGGCGGGTGAGGGCGTGATATTTCGGGGCTTTTTTTCCTTCGGCGAGAGCTTGCTGGACGATGACGTCGATGGCGCCGCCGTTTTCGGCGTGCATGCAGATCATGCCGGAGTGTTTTGCGGCCTGGCCCATGGCTTTGAAGATTGAGGCGTCGTCGAGCATGAAGACGCCGGGGTAGGCCATGAAAAGTTTGAAGCTGGTGACGCCTTCGCGGATGAGGTCGGCCATCTCTTCGAGCTGCGCGCTGCCGATGTCGGTGATGATGCAGTGGAAAGCGTAATCGATGGCGGCTTTGTTTTGCGCTTTGGCCATCCAGGTGTCGAAAGCGTGGCGGAGCGTTTGGCCTTTGTATTGGATGGCGAAGTCGATGAGCGTGGTGGTGCCGCCGAAGGCTGCGGCGATTGTGCCGGTCTGGAAGTCGTCGGCGCTGGTGGTGCCGCCGAAGGGCATGTCGAGGTGCGTGTGGACGTCGATGCCGCCGGGGAGGAGGAGGAGGTTGGCGGCGTCGATGGTGTTGGTGGCGTTTTCTGGTTGCAGGTTGGCGGCGATGGCGGAGATTTTGCCGTCGGAGATGCCGACATCGGCTGGCGTTGTGTCGGTGGCGGTGATGATGGTGCCGTTTTTGATGATGGTGTCGAATCGCATTTCGTTTTCAGGCTCCGACTGGTGCGTGATGGGGCAGCACTTCCCTGCCGTAGATGTCGAGCGTGTTTTCTTCGTCGCCGCACATTAGATAAATGTTGAATTGGGTGACGCCGACTTTTTTGAGCGCGTCGAGTTTTTTGCGGTGGTCTTCGATCGGGCCGACGAGGCAGAAGCGATCGATGACTTCGTCGCTGACGAAATCGGCGTTGTCGCTGCCGACTTCGCAGTGGTGATGATAGTCGTAGGAGCCTTTTCCTTTGACGAAAGACGTGAGCGATGCAGGGAGTTCTTCGGGTTTGTATTTGGAGATGAGATCCATCACGTGATTCGAGACGAGGCTGGGAACCATCTCACGCGATCGCGGGCGAGTTTTAGATCGTTGGAAGCCCAGACGGGGGCGGCGGCCATGACTTGGATTTTGCTGAAGTCGCGGCCGGCTTCTTTGGCGCCTTCGCGGACGAAGCCGAGGCACCATTCGATGAGATCGGGATCGGCGAACTGGAGGATGACGCCGTCACCGATGCGGCCGGCGGTGCGCAGGGCTTTGGGGCCGTAGCCGGCGACCCAGACGGGCGGGACTTTTTTGTTGGTCCAGGGAAAAGTTGTGGCGACGCCGTCGTGGTCGATGGTTTGGCCGGCGTTTAGTTCACGGAAGGCTTTCACGAATTGTTCGAGATGTTCGAGGGTGGTGGGCTTCTTTCCGAGGACGCGGCGGGAGCTGTCGCCACGGCCGATGCCCATTTGCATGCGGCCGTTGGAAATGAGATTGAGGGTTGCGAAGAGGCTTGAGGCTACGGTGACGTCGCGCACGGCTGGATTTGTTACGCAGGGGCCGAGATGCATTTTTTTTGTGTTGGCGGCCATGAGCGTTAGCAGCGGGAACGGTTCCATCCAGATGACGTGGGAGTCGAAGATCCAGCCGTGGAGGAAGCCGGCGGATTCGGCTTGGCGCGTGAGAGCGATGATGCGATCGACGGTGAGGTCGGGCTTGATGGTGATGCCGAATTCCATGGCGTGCTCCGTTCGTTCTAGTCTGCGGCTTGCGCGAGCGGCTGCGCGGTTTGCATTGCGGCGAAATAAACTACGAAACTGACGAAGAAGCCGACGAACCAGGCGTAATTGTATAGGACGCGAAGTTGCGGAACGAAGAGGCCGATGAATGCGACACCCGCGCCGGCGGCCAGCGCGATGACAGCTTGCCAGTTGAAGCCACGGCGATATTCGTAGAGGCCATCGCGCTGGTACAAATCTTGAACTCGTAGGATTTTTTTGCGGACGATGAAGTAGTCGCAAATCATGACGCCGGCGATGGGGCCGAGGAAGCCGGAATAGCCGACGAGCCAGCCGAAAATGTAGCTGCCGTAGTTGGCCATGAGCTTCCAAGGCTGCATGGCGACTCCGACGAAGCAGGTGATGAGTCCGCCGAGACGGAAGCTGATGCGGCGAGGCGAGAGATTCGAAAAGTCGTTGGCTGGTGAGACGACGTTGGCGGCGACGTTTACGTTTAGGGTCGCCATCAGCAACGCCAGCATCGCGAGAATTACGGCAAACGGATTTCCGAGTCGCGACAGGACGGCGACTGGATCCCAGAGGGCTTGGCCGAAGATGATCAACGTAGCCGATGTGACTGCGATTCCGATGAACGAATAAAAAGTCATCGTTGCGGGGAGGCCGATGGCTTGACCGAGCACTTGGGAGCGCTGACTTTTTGCGTAGCGCGTGAAGTCAGGGATGTTCAGCGAGACTGTGGCCCAGAAGCCGACGACTCCGGTTAGCGAGGGAATGAAGAATTTGAAAAATTCACCGAAGGTGGTGAATTTCGAAGGAGTCGCAAGCATGGGGCCGAAGCCGCCAGCTTTGGAGCCAGCCCAGAGCAACAACGCAAGCCCCATCACTAGCAAGAGCGGGGCGGAGACTCCCTGTAAGAAGCGGATCGTCTCGATGCCGCGCAGGATTACGGCCACGTTGAGCAGCCAGAAAAAAATGAAGCAGACTGCCTGCGCGCCGCCGAAGTGAGCCCACGACGGTGCGAGCGCGACGATCATCGCGTTGATCGCTTCGCCGCCGATCCAAGTCTGAATGCCGAACCAGCCGCACGCGACCAACGCACGCAAAACTGCGGGAACATTTGCGCCGAGCACACCGAACGAGGCGCGCGCGAATACGGGGAACGGAATGCCGTACTGTGCGCCGGCATGCGCATTCAAAAGCATCGGAACCAGCACGAGCAAATTGCCGAGGAAAACGGTGAAGAGAGCCTGCTTCCAATTCATGCCGCCGGCAATCATGCCGCTGGCAAGCATGTAGGTAGGGATGTTCACGCTCATGGAAATCCAGAGAGCGGCGTAGTTGTAGGTGCTCCAGGTGCGGCGATCGGCGGGAATCGGAGCGAGATCTTTGTTGTAGAGAGAGCTGTCGCGAATCGTCTCGTTGGAAAGCGGAGTGGCGGCGTCGGTCATCGCGGTAGGGTGTGGCGGCTCACGCTGGAGGCGCAAGTCTAACCCGCGAGGTCACAGTGGACAAGCCATGCAAACGGAAGGGCGGGCGCAATGCGCTGGCCGTGGAGAAAACCGTGCGCTATTCGGCCACTCGAATAAGCAACCTCAATGCGTACCCCTGCCAATAAGTGAAACGCTTCACCCCGCCCAATTCCGTCAATTTCTAGAGATTGACAAAATGAGGCGGCTTCTCTACTTTCTCATTACCGTAAACGATTACCGCCCCGCAGGGACCGGAGGCTTGGCGCCACCGGTTGGGGATAAAGGACGCATTGATGCCGTCGATTCCACTGTTGGCGTTTGTATCCTCGAAGCTGGTCCAGCTTTCCTCGGTGGACGTGGTCATCATCATCTTCTATTTCGCGCTCGTTCTAGGCATCGGCTTTTATCTGCGCGGCCAGTCGAACACAGCGGAAGACTTTTTCATGGCCGGGCGCGAAATGACGGCATGGGTCGCGGGGCTGAGCTTTCTGTCGGCGAACCTCGGCGCGCTGGAACTGATGGGCTGGGCGGGTTCGGCCTATCAATACGGCATCCTTGCAACGCACTGGTATTGGATCGGCGCGATTCCCGCGATGTTGTTTCTCGCGCTGGTGATGATGCCGTTCTACTACATTTCGAAAACGCACTCGGTTCCAGGGTATTTGAAGTTGCGGTTCGGAGAATCGAGCCGCGCGCTTTCGGCGGTGTCGTTCGCGTTCATGACGGTGCTGATGAGCGGCGTGAACATGTTCGCCATGGCGAAGGTCATGCAGATCGTGCTGGGCTGGGACATCAACTTCAGCATCTGGGTTTCGTCGCTGACGGTCGGGATTTATGTGGCGCTCGGCGGTTTGCGGTCGGCGATTTTTAACGAGGTGCTGCAATTCTTTTTGATCTGGGCCGGCGCTCTGCTGATCCCGATCCTCGGTTTGTACGAGGCGGGCGGCTGGGCCAACCTGAAAGTGCAGATCGCGGCGCGGGCTTCGGAACAATATGTGCATCTGTGGTCCACGCTCGGGACTTTTTCGGGCAATCCGATGGGCATCAACTGGGTCGGAATTGTGTTCGGACTCGGCGCAGTAATTTCGATGGGCTACTGGACGACGGACTTCCTGGTGGTGCAGCGCATTCTTGCCGCGAAGGATATTCGCAGCGCGCAGATGGCTCCGATTATTGGCGCGGGACTGAAAATGTTTGTGCCACTCATCGTGATTCTGCCGGGCCTGCTCGGGCTCGCGGTGTTGCCGATGAAGCTGACCGGAGAAGCGCAGGCCGCCGCCACGGGATTGCACAGCTACAACGATGTGCTGCCGTTGATGCTCGCGCGCTACTGCGGGCCGGGTCTTCTTGGACTTGGCATCACGGCGCTCATCGCGGGATTCATGTCGGGCATGGCGGGGAACGTGAGCGCGTTCACAACCGTGTGGACGTACGACATCTATCGTCCATTCATCAACAGCAAGGGTAGCGACAGCCACTACGTCAGCATGGGCCGCTGGACGACCGTGATCGGAGTGCTCATCAGCGTCGGGACGGCGTATTTGGTGATGCAGTTCGCCAGCATCATGGACTACGTGCAAGCGCTGTTCAGCTTCTTCATCGCGCCGCTGTTCGGGACGGTCGTGCTCGGAATGCTGTGGAAGCGCGCGACCAGCGCCGGCGGATTCTGGGGACTGTTACTTGGCACAGGATCGTCGATCAGCATGTGGGCGTGGGTGAAAGTCGATCCGTCGGCGTTGCGTTACGTTGCGCTTTCGCCGAATGCGAAGGCGCTGGCGCAAGACATGTTTCAAGCGCTGTGGTCGTTCTGCGTTTGCGTCATCGTAACGGTTGTCGTCAGCTACGCGACGCGGCCGAAAACAGACGCGGAACTCGAAGGGCTCGTCTACGGGCTAACCGCGGTTCCTTCGGTCGGCGATGTCGCTATCTACGAGAAGCCCGTTTTTTGGGCCGGGGTCGTCGGAGTTATTTTCGTGATTTTGAACATCCTGTTCTGGTAAAAGGGGGGCCGCCCATCGGGGGGCCAAGCGGCATTTCTATTTCGTGGGTAGCGGGCCGCGAAGTTTGGCAGGCGTCAGAGCGTCGAATCTGAGTTGGGGGCAATGAGACGATGAGCACGCATCATGAAGGAAGCGTTTCGATCTGGTTTTTCATCGGCATTTCTTTGCTCGTGAACGGCATCCTGATTTGTGGCGCCGGAGTGTGGGAAGTTCTTCATCCGCCCGCGAATCCGTCGATCGTGCTGTTCAACCTGCATGCGAATGTCTGGTGGGGCGCGGTGCTGGCTGTCGCAGGCTTGGTCTATACAATTTTGTTTATACCGGGGCGCGGGCGTTCCTGAGTTGTTCTGAAGAGAGATTGCTGCCACGCGCGCGACCCACGCTACGTATTAGTTCCCTCTAATCTCGACAAGGCTCCGCGCAGAACTTTTCGCGCAAATCTGGTCGGCTACATGCAACCACCTGCGTAAGCCTTCGCGCGCTCACACTGACAGCGCGCAAGCATCGAGGGATTCGTGCAGCAGGTGCCGCAACTCAAGTCCAACTCCCGTTCGAATGGCGTGCCGGCTACGCGCGCGAGCGGCAAACACGAACGAGCTCTAGCGTTATACGCCGGCGGGCAATTCGAACCCGCGGCGGAGCTTTTGCGCCAGGCGCTTCTCGAGGCACCGTCTTCAGAACTCGCCAATGACATGGGCGCGGCCGAGCTGGCCTGTGGGCGGCGCGAGCAGGCGCTCGCGCAACTTTTTCTGGCAAACTCGCTCGATCCGAAAAACATCGAAGCCGTCGCGAATCTCGGCACGCTGTTGGCGCACATGGACCGGCTTCGCGAAGCCATTCCTCATTTGCAGAACGCTGCGTCTCACGCGAAAGATCCCGAGCAGCGCCAAGCGCTCGGCACGCTGCTCGCGCAGTGCGGTCAGAAGCTCGCGGACCGCGTGCTTCAGGAATCTCGGAACGCGCAACCGGCAGCAGCGCCGCGCCCAGCGGCCCCGGGTCAGCCCGCCACCGCGCCGACGATGCGGCCGCCGGTGTACATGGGCAACAACGTCGCGCTGCTTTGTACTACGAACTACAACAAAATGTTTGTCGATACGCGCGATCTGCTCATTGCGCCGTGGCTGCTGATTCACGGCGAATGGGAGCCTGAGGAAACTGAATTGGTGAAGAAGCTGATCAAGCCCGGTGACATCTTCGTGGATGTGGGCGCGAATCTGGGCTACTACTCGCTTCTGGCCGCGCGCGTTGGGGCTTCGCATGTATACGCTTTTGAAGCGCAACCTAGCACCTACGAACTTCTCGGCAAAAACGTCATCATCAACTGGATGACTAAATTCATCACGTATGAGCATCTCGCGGTTTACAGCCACACAACCGATCTGGAATTTTTTGTGCGCAACCATTATCCCGGGAACAGCAGCCTGGGCTTCACGGCGCCCGATCAGCTGGAGAAATGGTTTGATACGGCGACCGCGGTCAACGTGCACGCCGTCTCGCTGGACGACTACTTCGCCGACAGACCAGGCAAGATCGACGTGATCAAAGTTGATGTTGAGGGCGCCGAACCTGCTGTATTCGAAGGCGCACGCCGGACGCTGGAAAAATATCGCGATATCAAGATTCTGTGCGAATGGAGTCCCGATCAAATGGCGACGGCGCGACAGGATCCCGCTCGGCTTGTGGAATTTTGGGCGGAGCAAGGTTTCCGTGCGCACGTACTTCACACGGGACTCAACGAAGTCCCGTTGCGATCATTGCTCACGAGCGGCTACCAGAATCTTTTGCTTTACCGGTAGGCGGGAATCGGCGGAGCGAATCTGTTCGTGCGAGCATTTGTAAATCGAGCGTTCGTCCCGGTGCTGGATTGATTTTCTCGATGTGACAGCGTCTGGCGATAAAACTTGAGCGTGCGTTTGATCAGCGCTTCCCGCGTGTAGAGCTGGAGATATCGCTCTCGTCCGGCTCGGCCGAGCATAGCTCGAGTTTCGGCATCTTCGAGCAGCGTACCGATGGCAACCGCGAGCGACGGAACATCGCCTGGCTCGGCAAGCAAACCTGTGATGCCCTCTTCGATAACTTCGTTCATCCCGCCGGCGCGACAGCCGACGACAGGTTTGCCAAACATCATGGCCTCGAGAAAAACGAGACCGAACGACTCGTAGCGCGAAGGGGCAGCGAAAACGTCGCACTCTTGAAGTTGTCGTTCGAGCTGCGCGTCGGAAACTTCTCCGGCGAAGATGACCCTCTCCAGGAATGTTGCACCGGAATGACGCAAACGAAACGCTCCGCCCAGAGTCGATCCGTCAGGTAGCGCACGGTCTTCGCCCACGAGAACAAATCGCGCGAATGGATACTGCGCGCACAGCTCAGGGATTGCTGCCAGCAAGACATCGGTTCCCTTTCGTCCTTCGAACCGGCCCGCATATAAAACTGTGACGAGGTTCTTGTTTACGGGTGGAATCGATTTCGCGCTATCGATCGCAGCGAGGCGCCGTGTGCGATCTTCCATTCCATGAGGCACAATCGCGACGCGTTCGTCGTCGAGCTTCAAACCATAAATTCGCGCCATTGACTCGATGACGGCGCGGCTATTCGCCCGCACGCCATCAGCGCGTGTTGCTACAAACATTTCCGCTTCGGCAATCTCATCGTAGGCCTGACGTTTGGCGGGAGTCAGGTTGGCTTGCCAGTCGGGATTTGTCTCGATGACTTTTTTGATCGGTGTGTGCAGGCTGGTGACGACGCAGAACTCGCCCGATAAAATCGCCGCCAGTCCTTCGACGTCCCAAATCGGCGCTTCCACAATGTCGATCGGATGCATCTCGTTGAGCCTTCTCAGTTCGCGGAGCATTCGCGCGGAATGCCTCCAGATGTGCGGCGGAACTTTTGCCGGGGGCGGCGGGACACCTTCGTCGCGGTCTTCGATCAGGCGATGGACCCAAACTCCGTCTTCGAAATCGACGGTGGTTGCGGTGCTTACCATCGTCGCTCGCGTCAAAACGTGGACGTTGTGGCCGCGTTCCGCCAGACCTTGCGCCAAGTCATGGGTCAGCCGGCCGATCCCGCCGACCACTCCTGGCGGATACTGCTGGCTCAGGAGCGCGATTGTCAGCTTTTCCTCCTTCGGCAAGAGAATAGGACACGTCTTGAATTCGCCGGCCCGAACGGGGGCGCCGATGTTCGAAAGCTGCACGTCATACGCAACTTCTCCGCGCAGTTCGGCGGCGATTGTCGAGCCCAGCAGCCGGCGGGGACGATTTAGCCCGAGTTGAAGCCCTTCTTCGACCGCGGCGTCCATATCCACGCGCAAACGCTCGAGCACATCCCCTTGGATCTTCCCCTGCGAAATATTCCAATTCACGCTGTAAAGCGCGTCGCGACACAACAATCCCCAGTCCCTCAATCGTTCCGCCGACTGGCCGTCGGCACGCGACGCATTCTTCAGCGAGAAATAAATTCGATTTCGAATCATCGGGGCATAGTTGGTGTTCACCCGCTTTTCGTTGCGAATGTGACTCGGCAGATAGCGGTGATACACGAATGCCTTCGGAATTTGCTTCAATGTGTACCCGGCGTCGATCAAGCGCACGTTGACGTCGGTTTCATCCAGGAAATAATCAAATTGCTCGTCGAAACCGCCGATTTCCAGCAACGCTGAGCGCCGAAAGATCGAATTCGTGCCAAGCAACGCCGGAAATCGATGGCACCCGGGATAGCAGAAATCAGGCATCGGGATCGTGAGGTTGTGATACGCATTGCCCATCCGGTCGCACACCGTGTAGCTGTATTGCAGTTCGTGTCCGGTGTGATCGAAGACGAAGCCGCCGACACCCGCGACCTCGTCGGAGTCAAATGCTGCGATGGCATCTGCGAGCCAGTCTTCGTCCGGGATGGCGTCGTCGTCGATGAACGCGATGAAATCGCCGCGCGCCATTTCAATTCCCACATTCCGCGAAACCGACAAGTTAAGCTGCGCGCATGTTCCGACGCGAATCTGAGCGGTGTGTGCGCGCAGCATGTCTATCGTGTCGTCTGTTGACGGCCCGTTGACGACAATCACTTCGAAGTTCGAATAGTTCTGGCGGCGCATGCCTTGCAGCGTCTGATGCAAGCTCGCAGCGCGATTGTAGGTGTTTACGACGACAGAGACGGGCGGGACGATCGATCGAATAGCCATCTGAGCTTATTCCGGGGACGAAGTCTTCCTGGTTCGAGCTTCCAGATTCAGCAAGCGTTCTTCGAGGCTGCTCACCGATTTTTGAATTGCGGTTTGTCCACGCCGGATCTCGCGAATCGCATTGGGGAACGATTCGCTGTGGACTTTCAACGCAATCAGTTGCGGCTTGATCTCCACCATATTCACGGTGTATTCGTTCACGCGTTTTTCCAGCGCAATGACCGCCTTGTATACCATGAGCATGTCGGTCTTGAGCGCCTCAATCGCCTCCGCGCTATTCGCGGCAATCGCGGAATTGGGGGAATTGATCCCGGACGCTCCCGCCACACCTGCATTCGAACTCGAAGCCATCAGAAACTCCTAATCTCGATATCGCTCGGCGAGCAGTGCCGCCATCGCAATGTCAGAAACCTCTCATCTCAGACCGATTCGCCGCCTTCGGAGCGCAGGTTTCCATGCTGATAAAAGGCGCAAAGCAGCGGCCGCCATTCAAAATGTGCACTCGACTTGCCACGAGCGATCGACATTCTTGGCAACGAATCTGCACCGATTGCCGACGATGGGAAGCTCAACAGCAAAGCCAGAGAACCTGGCAGGTCGCGGGGCAAAAGTTTCCCCACCGGCCTCACGAACGCGAAGTGCCGCGGCCGGTGTCATGATTTACGCGAATTTCGAAGGCGAATCCGATTTCGCGCCGGAATCGCGCGCGCTCGCACTCCGCCTCGCCACACATCCATTCCCGACGCAAATCGTTCCGAGTGAAATCGCAGCAAGCGCAGCTCTTTGGTCTTCGTCCGAGTTCGACTTCAAGAGATCTCCAGAGACTTGCCTACGACCACCTCGACCTCGCCAAAAGCGTTCTCTATCAATCGGGGGCGCCCACAAATTGGAATCTCGACTTCTACGGGCGCTGCCGGGTCGGTCGCGCCGCCTTTGGCACCGACCGGGTACCCGACGGCTGGGCCGAGCGATGCAACGCGCTCGACGAAATTTGGCTGCCGAGTGAGTTTCACCGCGAGACGTTCGCAGCATCGGGTGTCGAGCGAAACAAAATCCGCATCATTCCCCAAGCTCTCGATACGCAACTTTTCTGTCCGGGGCGATCCCCACTTCAACTTCCAAGCGTGCCTGCAAGATCGTTTCAGTTTCTGGCAGTCGCCGATGGAATGCTGGCCTCGGGCATCGACGTCCTTGTCCGCGCCTTCATCGAAGAATTCGCGCCCGACGATGACGTAGCGCTCATGCTTCACTGCCCGCCAAAGCGGTGCGGAGATCTTTTCATCGACTTCGAAGCAGAAGTCATCGCACTGATCGAAAACGAACTTGGTAAAGCGCTCGAAGACGTTCCTGTAATCGCACTCGTGATGGGCTCGCTGTCCGAAGAAGATCGTGCCGGACAGTTCGCCGCCTCGCACGCCTTCGTTCACCCTGCCCGCGGCGACGCCACCGGTCAACATTGTTTGGAAGCACTTGCCTGCCAACTTCCCGTCATCGCGACCGACTGGGGGCCGCTGAACGACTTTCTCAGCGAGCACAACAGTTTTCCGCTTGCAACGAATGGAGTCGTCGCCGCCGAGCCCGACGAAGACGAACTCGTCGCCGGGCACCGTTGGGCCGAGCCAAACCTCGATCAACTTCGCAATCAGATGCGCGAAGTTTTTGCCAACGGGAAAGAAGCCGCTCGGCGCGCTGAAGAAGGCCGCCGCCAAGTTGTTGAAAGATTTGGATGGGATGCAGTCTTGCCGGATTGGATTCGAAATTTCGAGAGGCTTCTGGACTGAGGCTTCCTCGAATTTCGCTTCCTGCAAATTTGGCGAAACGAATGACTCAGGAGGTTTGAAATGAAATCTGCCTTGCTCGAAAATCCCCGCGCAGCGGCGACGACGCCGCAGGTCCAGCATCGCGGGACCACTCTTGAACGCCAACTCAGCGTCGACCAGCTGGCTCGCGCCGTCGGCGAACACGCGCTGCGTCAAGCCGAGATCGATCAAAAAATGGCTACGCGCATCATCGAACTACGCGATGAACTCAGCACCGCTAACGACGAGATCAAGTCGCTTCGATCGCAGATCAATCAAGTGATCCAGGGGCTCTCGCAAGGCCTGGCGATCGCGCAGCAGCAATCGGCGATGACAACGAAATCGGCGCTCCAAACGTCTCTCGCCGGCCTCAGAAGCCGCTGACTGTTCGAACGCCACAGGGCTAAAGGAGTTGATGTGTCGGTTTCGGGGCTTCGATGCGCAATGGAACCTGATCGGCGATACGGATGCCGTAGCCTTCGAGCGCGATCACCTTTTTAGGGTGGTTGGTGAGAACGCGGATGTCGGTGAGACCGAGGTCGATGAGAACTTGCGCGCCGATGCCGCTTTCGTGCTGCACCATGCGTTGACGCGCCGGTTCGCGATCGAGTTGGCCGCGGCGATGAAAATGAATCTGTGGCAGCGCGCCGGGCGTATCACCCGTTTCGATGCCGAAGCCGCGTCCGGTGTGGTGTAGATAGAGAAAAACGCCGCGGCCTTCCTTGGCGATCGTGGTGAGCGAACGCGATACAAGCTCCGAACAATCGCAGGTGACGGAACCAAAGACATCGCCCGTGAGGCAGTGCGAGTGAACGCGCACGAGCGGCGGCTCGTCGCCTTCGAGATCGCCGCGAACCAGCGCCACGTGTTGATCCTGATCGACGTCGCTCGAGTAGGCAATCATTCGGAAATCGCCAAAGCGCGTCGGCAGAGTTGCCTCAGCGACGCGGCGGACGTAGCGCTCGTGCTGCATACGGTAGCGAATCAGATCGGCGACCGTGAGCATCTTCATGTCGTGCCGGCGGCAAAATTCGTGCAGCTGCGGAATGCGCGACATCGTGCCGTCTTCGTTCATGATTTCGCAGATGACGGCGGAGGGATTCAATCCCGCGATTCGAGAGAGATCGACGCTCGCTTCGGTCTGTCCGGCGCGCACGAGCACGCCTCCATTCCGCGCGCGCAACGGAAAAATGTGGCCGGGCCGCGCCAGATCTTGAGGCCGCGTCTTCGAATCGATCGCGGTAAGTATGGTGATGGCGCGGTCGGAGGCGCTGATGCCTGTGGTGACACCCAGTCGTCCATCAATCGCTTCCGTGAACGCGGTGCCGTGCACCGAGGTGTTGATCGCCGACATCAGCGGCAGATGCAGCTCGTCGCAGCGATCCTCCGTAAGCGGCAGGCAGATCAGCCCGCGCGCGTACTTCGCCATGAAATTGATGGCTTCCGGCGTGATCTTTTCGGCGGCCATCGTGAGGTCGCCTTCGTTTTCGCGGTCCTCGTCATCGACGAGCACAATCATCCGCCCCTGGCGGATGTCTTCGACAGCCTCTTCCACGGTGGCAAATTTCGCTTGATCGGCCATAGCCTAATAAGGATACCAAGCACCCTTCCCGCGCGTCGACCTGTCGCGGCCGATGTGACAACCGCCGATCGCTAGTGGTCGTCACCGACAGGCAGGTCGCAAAGTCTTCGTATTCGGGCCACATATTGTTCGGTCACGGATTGCCAAGTGAAGCGGCGGACCGAACCCGCCGCGGCGCAGCCCTTCGCCTTGGCTTCCTCGCGGTTTTCCCAGACGTGCCGAAGAGCTTTGACGAGTTCAAGGAAGGAAGGTTCGAACCAGGTAAAGGTGCCAGCAAGAGGCCCCAGTGGTGGCGGCTTGTCGAGAACCAACTCGGCATTTGCCGATACAAGGTAGCTGTTCGCCTCATCGCAAAAGTCCTTCGTCGGGCCTTCGGCCGTCGCGATAACCGGCTTCGCGCATGCCATCGCCTCAAGGATCGGCATGCCGAAGCCTTCCCCACGGTATGGGAGAACGAAAGCATCGCAACCCCTGTATAAGCTAGCTAAGGTAGAGTCGTCGATTGTTTCAAATATCGGGAGAATCGGGGCTCGCTTCGGATCGGTAGCAGCGGCTCGAATTTCAGGGATCAAGGAATTGTGCTGATAGGCGCCGGTCGAGCCTGAAACGAGAAGAACGAGCGTGACACTTTCGCTGGCGTCGAAGGCTGCCTTGTAGGCGTCCAGAAGTAGATCGACGCCTTTGCGAGAAATCGCGCCACCCACAAAAAGGAAAATGAAGCCTCGGCTACCCTGCGGTCGCAGCGATGCACCGTCCGGCTTGAATATTCTCGGGATCGTAGCCGTTGGGGACCACAAAAACGTCTTCGGGCCGGACACCGTTCCGAACGACAATATCCCGCACGAAATTCGAGGGAACCCAAAGTTCGTCGACGTTTCGCTGGATCTGTTCGATCCAAACCCGCGGCACCCCACCATATTCCCAGGGAAGAATGACCGCCAACTTGCCCGTAGCTGGGCGGCGGAAGCTAGGTGGCCATTGATGACGAATCGTCAGGTTCGTTTGCTGAAGTCCCTTATTAATACATTGCGCTAGGACTTTTCCGTCTGCGAATAAGTGACTGGGAAATACACCGGGTGTTGAAGCTTCCAAACGGACTTCCTGGCCCTGTGACAAGAGAGCGCGCGCGATCTCACGATTGATGCGACCAAGGCTGGAATGTTCGAAGATTGGGCCTTCCAGCACAACGCCAACTGTAAGTTTCGAAACTCTGGCGCAACCTCGATCAACGTCGGGGCGGACCGCATCTTGAAGCACCACGGTTGTATTCGGTGCATCGTTCTTCACAATCCCGCTTATTTCAGTATCGAGCGATCCAAGTTGCGCGATTCGACGAGCGGCATCGGAAGCACCGTGCCTTGACAAGAATTCCACAATCCTTGTCCGTACTGCTGGGTTGCCGCGCGCGGCTCGGGTGAATTCATACTGATGATTTTCGATGACGGAGCGAGGGAGACAGAGCTTGAGGAGTTCCGTGAGCGAAGGCTCGAACGGCGGGTTGCACCTCACTCCGGCGAGAAAGTGTTCAAACGCGGCACGCTCGCTGCCAACTCTTGCAGCCAGCATTCCAAACAGCCAGTCACACCGGTACGAGTTTTCACCGCCCGACCCAGGTAAGGCGGTGCCACACGATTTCGCGCGCACTAGATGCGGGGATGCTTCACCGAAACGTTGCTCGCGGACAGCGAGCAAGGCCGCGAGATAGTGCACCTCCGCATAAGTCGGATAGAGTTTCCCGCCAGCTTCCAGAAATTTTCGTGCATTCGCAGTTTCCTGAAGCTGGAGCATCGCAGCGACAAGATTACGCAACGCGAGTGCCCCGATGACGTCGGAATGTTTGCGACGGGATTCCCAAAGACCGAGCAGCGGCTCTACGCCAGCGCCGGGTTTCGTCTTTTCCGCCGAAACGGCTTCCAAGAGCTTTGCCCACGCTTCCGGTTGCTGACTGGAATTCTCGACGCTCGGGATCGCAGGTATCCCATCGTTCTCGATGCGAACTTGAAAACTCCAGCGGTCAATCGATGCTGGCTTGACGAAGATTCGAGGCTGAACCGTCACGAATGGAACTTCTTGTACGCACGGGCGTGTTCACGACGACAAAAGATCTGCGATTGGGAGAGTGAAGCGCCTTCAGGAGATCAGCCGCGC
Organism: uncultured Acidobacteriota bacterium; assembly: GCA_963785605.1. Classification (GTDB taxonomy): domain Bacteria; phylum Acidobacteriota; class Terriglobia; order Acidiferrales; family UBA7541; genus Acidiferrum. The sequence goes on from CAWAWE010000010.1 coordinate 18,919, forward strand.
TCCCTTCGAGAAATCGATCGCCGGAATACCAGAGCAGGCAAGCGTCCGACTCCGATCTCAACCATTCCGGAAAGTCGCGAATGATGCGGCGCTCGTCCCGAACCATTCCGCGAATCTCTCGCGGAATGGACCGTACGTCTGCTGCGTTGGTAACGAGAATGATTTTGGGACTGCGTTCGAACTTGCGCTTGCCCAGTCCACTTCGCGAATCAGTTGAATAGAGCGGCACGCCTTACTCCGGCTCTTCGTCCGCTTCACCCGCGTCGCCATCCGAAGTGACCGGCTTCGCCGCCTTCGCAGGCATCGCTGAAGCAAGAGCTGCCTTCTTCACGGGATCCGCTCGCGAACAATTCGCACAGGTCGTGGGCTTAGTCGTGGACGTCGAAGTACCTGGCTTTCGCCCCGGCTGAGAGTGCCCCGCCACCAAATACTTCCGCATCTTCTCCAGCCGCTTCGGCCCAATGCCTCGCACCGACAGCAAATCATCGACGCTCTTGAACGCGCCGTACGATTTCCGCATCGCCAAAATCTTATCCGCCGTAGCCGGGCCAATCCCCGGCACCTCTTGCAACTGCACCGAACTCGCCGAATTAATATCGATAGGATGGGCAGGCGGCTTCTTTGTGGCGGGCAAAGCAGCCGAAGCGGAGACAAACGTGAACACACAGATCAACAGGCAAACAGCGACAACGCGCGCGGGGACACGCATCCTCATAACACGCGCATAATATATAGGTTAGTTTACGAATGCAACAACATTATAGGAGCAAACGGCGCCCAACTGGCACCGCACCGGCATTCACGAACCTCAGCTCAATTTCTTTCCACTCGCATCAAACACTTCCATCTCCCCGAATAACCGAGCCTGCGACTCGATCTGCGCCCGATCTCCTACCACCACGATCTGCATATTCGCCGAGTCAAAATATTTCCGCGCCGTCTCCAGCAAGTCCGCCGGCGTCAGCGCCCGCACTCGTCCTCGATACGTCTCCAGATAATCGTCCGGCAACTCATTCATCGCCACCGTCGCCAACTGCGACAGCAATCCATCCTGCGTCGCCAGGCCCATCGAAAATATCCCCGTCAAGTAGTTGATCGCGTCCGACAGCTCCGCTTCCGGCACTGGCACCGACCTCAACTTGTCGAGCTCATAAAAAATCTCCGTCAGCGACGCCGCAACAACATCATTCCGCACCGCCGCTGAAACCGAAAAATATCCGTGTTGCCGCAGCGCCTGCACACCGCTGCGCGGGCTATACGTATATCCCTTGTCCTCGCGAATATTCATCACCAGCCGCGAATTGAACGCGCCGCCATACAAACTATTCGTCAGCCCCAGCCGCAGCCAGTCCGCATGCTTCCGCGTAATCGCATGGCATCCGCACACGATCTGCGTCTGCACCGCACCCGGCACATGCACGAGATAGACTCGCCGCCCGCGCGGCTGGGCTTTATCCGCAACATCCGGTGGCTTCGGCTTCTTCCCTGCCCACCCGCCAAACGTCTTCTCTACCGACTTCAACATCGTCGCCGTATCGAAATCGCCGACCATCAACAACAGCGCATTTTCCGGAGTGTAAAAATTCTTGTAGATCTCCAGCAGATCCGCACGCTGATACGCAGAGACCTGCGCCTCACTTGCGGACACCACTCCGTACGGGTGCTCCCCAAACAGAACTTTTCGCAAGCGCTCGCTCGCCAAAAATCCCGGCTGCGTTCGATCCAGCTTCACTTCTTCCAGCTTCAATCGCCGCTCGCGCTCAAATTCTGCGTCCACAAAAGAAGCGTCGCGCGCCAGCTCATTCACTAGCCCGAGCAGCGGTTCACTCATCTCCGTCAGTCCCGCAAACGCAATCGCGCTGGTGTCCGCGCCCGCGCTCGAAGACAAATCCGCACCCAGGCTCCGCAAATCCTCTTCAATCCGCCGGCTGACGCGCAACTTCGTTCCCGTGCGCACGACCGTTGCCGTCATCTCCGCGAGTCCCGGCCCACGATCAATCGCCGCCGCATTTCCCGATCGAAACGAAAGCTGCCCATGAAACTTCGGTATCGCGTGCGACTCCGCCAGCAACACCTCGAGCCCATTCGCCAGACGCACGCGCGTGCGCTTCGGCCACGTCACGGCACGTTCTGCTCCCAGCGCTGGCACCATTGTTCCTGATGATTCCACACGCGTTTGCGTCGCCATTACGCGGCCTCCTTTTCGCCGGCCGTATTTTCACTGGATTTGACCGGAGTGCGAAACACCAGCGCGCGATTCTCTGCTCTCAAATATTTCTTCGCCACAGCCTGAATATCCTCTCTTTTCACCGCCAAAAATCCGTCCAGAATCGAGTTCACCAATTCCGGCTTGTTGTCGAACAAAGTGAAGCACGCGAGCAGATGCATCAGGCCATACCGAGGCATTCCGCCGCGCCCGCCCTCCAGCGTCGAGTAATAATCCGATCGCCATTTCACTTTGATCTGTTCCAATTCTTCCTCAGAAATCCCGTTTTCCTGTACTTCGCGAAGCACAGCATCGAACGCCTCAACCGTTTTGTCAGGTGAGATATCGTTGCGGTGCAAAATGCGCGTCACCATCTGCGTCGGCCCGTTGTAACCGAAAATATCGTCGATCCCGCCGTCCGCCTCCACCGCGATCTGCTTCTCCAGTACAAGATCGCGATACACGCGCCCGGCCCGCCCGCCGTGCAGCGCCTGATCCAGTAGCGCCATCGCACACCAGTCCGTCGTGCGCCGCTCCGGCACCGTGTATCCGATCGCAATCGCCGGCAGCGTCCCGAATTTCTCTTCCACGTTTCCACGCCGTTCCGTTTTTTGCTCTGGTTCCTTCGGATCGGCAAATGGTGGCGCCGCTCCCGATGGAATGTCTCCAAAATATTTCTCCGCGAGCGCCAAGCCTTCGCCTGCCTTCACATCGCCCAAGATCAGCAACACCGCATTGTTCGGCACGTAGTACGTCTTGAAAAACGCCTGGACGTCCGCCAAATCAGCCGCATCGAGATCGGCGAAATCGCCATAAAAATTGTGCGCGTTCGCCCAGTTGCGAAACGCCACCGGCGGCAAATCGAGCCACGGAAATCCGCCATACGGCTGGTTCATCACGTTCACGCGCACTTCTTCCTTCACCACGTCGCGCTGATTCCGCAAATTCTCGTCGTCTACTTTCAACGCGCGCATGCGGTCCGCTTCCAGCCACAGCACGCGCTCCAGCGCGTTCGACGGCATCGCCTCGTAGTAATTCGTTACGTCGTAGTGCGTCGAGCCATTCAGCAACCCTCCGCTCGAATTGATCAGCTTGATGTGCTGCATCTTCGGCGCGTTCGCCGATCCTTGAAACATCATGTGCTCAAACAAATGCGCAAATCCGCTGCGCCCTTGCGGCTCGAGCCGAAATCCAATTTTGTAATAGACCCCAACGGTTACGACCGGCGCCGTCCCATCCGGCGCGATCACCACATCCAGCCCGTTCGGCAGCTTCGCATGTTCGATTGCAATCTGAAGTCGATTCACCCTTTTCCCCCGATCGAAATTACTTTCTTGGAATGGCTCGCGCGCGAAGAATGCGAGCCGTTGTGCCCCACGCAAGAGGCCGCCTCTAATCGCTCGGCATCTTCCTCATCGCGCGGCAGAATTCTCTCGGCGAGCCGGTTCAAGGCGTCATACGCTTTACAATACTCCGGCGAGTAGTCCTGCAAGGCCGCGAGATGTTTCGCGACAACTTCGTAATCTCCGCGAGCCAATGGCCCGGTCCATGCTGCTTTCATTCCGAGCCGCTCGTAATTTTGCAAAACCTGTTTCGTCATCGGCAGGACGGCGCGCATCGACTCCGAACGCTTCATCCCCAGCGACATCATCAATTGGATCGCGCTCTCCACAACGACGAGCGTATGTCCCGCAGCGAGCGCTCCCGCCGCGTGATAGAGCGGCTTATTTCGCGCTTCAATCGGCGACGGATTTGCGCCAACGGCGCGCGCAATCTTTCGCGCTTTGCGTACTGCCTGCGCGTCGCCTTCGATTGTGAAAACTTTGCCTTCCAGCGGCGGCACGTCCACGCCATTGAACGTCTGCAACGGATGCATCGAACCGGTTGCAGCACCGTGCCTTCTCACCGCATTTAGAACCGATGAATCCAACGCTCCGCTCGTGTGCAGAATGACGTGGCCCTTCAATTCTTCCCCGCCGATGCGCGACAGCTCTTCCGCAACGCTCGCGACCGAGGCATCCGGCGTCGCAATCAAAATGCACGTCGACTGCAAAATTCGCCGCGACATCGCTGACAAAGCCGTTCCGGCGCCAATGAACCGCACCGCCCGCCGCGCGCTCGATTCATTCCGCGTAACAACTGCGCCAACCTTCCAACCCAGCTCACGCAGTCGTCGGCCCAACGCACGTCCCACACGTCCAGCGCCGACAATCGCAAGGGTTTCGGTCATCAAGCTAGGATACCCTGAGGCCTACATCGGATACCAACACGCGTCTACGACTTGTGATGTCGCGGCTTCAGCCGCGACATATAATGTAGCCAGGGATGGGGCTTCAGCCCTGTCTCCTGCAAAACTCGTGCACACTTTCTGGATCATCCTCTTCGCTCTGGTCGCATGCTTCTGGCTCATCTTCGGCCTGCGCAACCTGATCGGTCTACTCTCCCTTCCTTGGCTCAGCAAATTCCCGCCACTCGAGAGCACGAACGCGCCGCGCATCTCGCTCGTCTTCGCCGCACGCGACGAACAAGAGAAACTCCCGCAAGCGCTCGAAACGCTGTCGAAGATCTCCTATCCAAATCTCGAAATCGTCGCAGTCGACGATCGCTCTCAAGACAAAACGTCCAGCATCCTGGACGAAGCCGCAAATCGCGACGACCGCTTCCGCGTTATCCACGTGAAAGAGCTTCCGCAAGGCTGGCTCGGCAAACCCCACGCCCTGCAAAAAGCCTACGAAGTCTCCACCGGTGAATGGCTTCTCTTCACCGACGCCGATGTCCGCTTTGCGCCTGATGCGCTCAGCCGCGCGATGAATCTCGTTCAATCTCGTAATGCCGATCACCTCACGCTTTTCGGCGACGTTGATCGAGAAGGATTCTGGGACACCGTTCTACTCACTTTCTTCGGTTTAGCCATGCACTTGGCCACCGAATCGCCCCGCGTCTCGAATCCCAACTCACGCGCGTACATCGGCATCGGCGCATTTCAATTGGTGCGGCGTTCCGCGTACGAAGCGTGCGGTACGCACGAGCGCCTAAGGATGGAAGTCGTCGATGACATAAAGCTCGGCAAGATTCTGAAGCTGGGCGGGTATCGCAGTTGTGTCGGCATCGCGGTCGGATTCGTCGCCGTGCGCTGGCAATCCGGATTCCGCAATCTGATCCGCGGCGTTACGAAGAACTTCTTCGCCGGATTGAACTACAGTGTCCCGCTCGCCGTTGCAGCAATCGTGAGCATGCTGCTCACAAACTTCGCCCCATTCGCCAGCTGTAATCTTCGGCCACGGCTGGGTTCGCATTCTTGCAGGGATTTCCGTGGCCATCGCGATGCTCTTCCACGTCCTCGTCGATCTCGGTGCAAAGATCTCTCCGTTGTACGCGCTGACGCATCCGATCGGCGCCCTGATTTTCTGCTGGATGATTTTGCGTTCCGTGGTCGTCACCCTGTGGAATGGCGGAGTGACCTGGCGCGACACATTTTACAAATTGTCTGACTTGAAGAAGGGCGTAGTCTAATGCCCAGATTTTCCGTTGCTGGAGCGCGCATGCTGCGCGTCGCTCTCAGCAAGATCGACCTGTTCATTTCTTTGTAGGGGCGGGGCTTGCTCCGCCCGGCGTGAGCACGACCTCGATCCTCCCGTTCGGCGTGCTCTCAAGCTTCGAGCAATCGCCGCACAGCGCGGCGTAAAAACCGGAACAAATGAAATATCAGGAACGCTGCGATCACCAGCAGAATCGACACGACCACGATCGTCGCCGTCGGATGCACGGTCGCGAGCCACGTCAGCCACACCGCGAGCGCGTCCTCGCCAAGACTCAACGCCCAGTTGCTGAATGGTTCCGGGCTCGCATTCACCGCGGCACGCGTACTCGCTTTCGTCCCGTGCGAAGTCAGCGCGACTCCGCCTGCGAGCAACGCGGCGCCCCAACGCCATTCGGGCGGCGCAGCGCCGGCGGCTCCGTAAGCCAGCAACGCAGCAGCGGGCGGGCGAATCACAGTGTGAATTGCGTCCCAAACCGTATCGACGAGTGGAATTTTGTCGGCGAGAAACTCGATCACATAGAGCGCGATCGCAATCCCGAGAACCCAAGGATGCGCCAGCACTTGCAGTTGTTCCGGAAGATGAATCACACCGAAACGCTGAAGCAATCCCAGCGTCGCAATCGTAGCGTAAAGGTTGAGGCCCGAAGAGAACCCAGCCCCAAGCGCCAATCCGAGCGTCTCTACCGGATTCATGCCGCTATTCTACTCCCGCTAAACTGTAAGCAAGCAATTCCAAGTAGAGGCGCGGCATTCTGCGCCGCATGACCGCACGATGTCGTCTGCACTTCGGCCTTTCCTCAGTTGGTACGCAATTCACGGCGCCGAAGTTCATGCCGCTGTTCCGAGCTCAATACGCGCCGGCGGCTTGCAAAGCGGCTTTCATTCCCGCCCAACTCTGACGCGTCGATTCCTCGGGCGTGCCGGCGCCGCGCCAATGGGTTTCGAGGCTGACGGCGTAGTGATAGCCGTCGCGCTTCAGTGCGGCGAATTGATCTTTCCAATCGACGATGCCGGTGCCGACTGGCGCCCAGTCGTAGCCTTTGCCGTCGGCTTTGCGCGTGACGTTCTTGCAGTGGCAGTGACCAATGCGGTCCTTCGGGATGAGCTTATATCCGTCGGGATAAGGCGTTTCGCCGGCTGCGCCGGCGTTTCCGGGATCCCAATTCACCATGAAGTTCGCCGCAGGAACTGCGGCGAGAACTTTGGCGGCTTCTGCGCCGGTTCCGGTGTTGCATGCCATCTCGTTCTCAATGACGAGAATGATTTTGTCTTTCGCCGCGGTTGCCGCGGCTTCGCGCAGCTTGGCGTCGATGGCTTCGCGATATGGTTTCTGATCGTCGAGGCGCCAGAAGTCGAAGAGGCGCACGCGATCCGTCGAGAATGCTTTCGCCAGTGCGATGCTGCGCTCCAACACTTCGGGCTGCTGGTCGAAGGTGAAGTCGGCATTGAACTGATCGCGCTTGGGGCTGAACTTCGACAGCGGCGCGCCGGGCCAATCGACCTTGAAGAGCGGGCTGGCTATGTCGGTCACGCGCAGTTTGTACTTCTCGAGAATTTTCCGTGCCTCGGCAATTTCATTCGCGTCGAGTCGCAGTACGTTCTTGTTCCACATCCCGCGAATCTCGATCCACTCCATGCCAAATTCTTTCGTCGCGACTTCGCAGGCGTGACCGAAATCCTGCGAGATCTCGTCGTTGATGACGGCGATGCGAAAAGGCGAGCTCATATCGTGATTCCCAGTTTGTCTTGAAGATATTTCTTGCTGATTTCCGCGCACTCTTTCGGAGTGCGGCTTTTGTCGGGCACATCATCGAGCTCGACGATCGCCCATCCGCTGAACTTCACTTCGTGCAGCGCCTTGAAGACTCCGGGCAGATCGACTTGTCCGCGTCCGAGTTCGACGAATTGATAGTTCTTCTTCGGATCGCCAGTGACCTTCTCAACGTCTTTGATGTGCAGGAACAACAGTCGATCGGAATATTTGTGGATGGCTTTGATGGGATCGCCACCACCTTGGAAATAGTGGGCGATGTCGAGCTCGAGTTTGGCGTAACGCGGATCGGTCGCGGCGAGAATCTGATCGACTTCTTCGGGAGCCTGCCCGAGCGAACCCATGTGATTGTGATAGCCGAGTGCAATTCCGAGTTCAGCAGTTTGCTTTCCGAGCGCTGTCAGCAGCTGGCCGAGACGTTTGTAATCTTCCGCGGTGATCGCGCGGTTCTTCGGGCGGTCGTCGGTGACTTGAAGATATTTTCCGCCCGCGGCTTTGAGAAACTTCGCGTGGGCGACATGTTTCGCAATTTGCTCGGCTTCGGGAGCGTCGATATTCACGCCGCCGCTGGAGAGCGCGACGAATGTGAGCTTGTTCTTCGCCAGCAGATCGGCGAGTTCCTGCGGGCTCTTGAATTCATCGACTGCGTTGGAGCGAATCTGAATTCCCGGAAATCCGAGCGATGAAACGTCGGCGATTGCCTGGCGATCGTTTCCGCCCCAAGTGATGGCAGCGTAGCCGAAGTGAATTTCGCTCGGCGACGGTGGGATCGGCGAGTCGAAATACGACAAATCCATCGGCGGATACAGAACTCCGCTCGACGCAGGTGAACTCGGCGTCGCGTTCAGCAATTTAGCAGGCAAGCTTGCTCCAGCGGTAATCGCCGCAATTCCACTGAGAAATTCACGCCTCGCCCAAATGGATTTCATCAACGCTTCCTCCCGCTTGCTATTTTCGCTCGAAAATTCCGTTCGATCTCAACGTGCTACTTTCCGCGCTTCCGCTTCGACGTCGCCGACTTCTTCGGTTTTGATTTCGTCTTCTTGGTATTGGACGAAGCGCGCGACGATTTCGGTGCGTCGTAGCCATTCGGATGGGCGCGGAACCAATCCCATGCGCTGCGGACGATATCGTCGAGATTCGCGTACTGCGGCTGCCATTTCAGCTCGCGCTTAATCTTCTCGGAGCTGGCAACAAGGATCGATGGATCGCCGGGACGGCGAGGCATTTCCTTTGCTGGAATCGGATGCCCTGTGACCTTGCGCGCGGTTTCGATAACTTCGCGGACGCTGAAGCCGCGACCGTTGCCCAAGTTGTAGGCGAGTTTGTCTTGCTTGCGCAACGCGTCGAGCGTGAGGACGTGCGCGCTGGCGAGGTCGCTCACGTGGATGTAGTCGCGGATGCAGGTTCCGTCGGGAGTTTCGTAGTCGGTGCCGAAGATCGAGATGAATTCGCGCTTGCCTTGCGCGACTTGCAGAATCAGCGGAATCAAATGCGATTCAGGATGATGCGCTTCGCCTTGGTCGGCGGTTGCGCCGGCGGCATTGAAATAACGCAGGCAGGCGTAACGCAATCCGTGGATCTTGTGAAACCAGGCGAGCATTTGCTCGACGATGAGTTTTGATTCTCCGTACGTGTTCGTCGGATGAACGGGATCGTCTTCTTCGATCGGCGTGCGATCGGGAGTTCCGAAGAGCGCGGCAGTGGAACTGAAAACGAAACGCGGAACTTTGTGCGCGAGCACGGCTTCGAGCAGCGTGAGTGCATTCGCAGTGTTGTTGCGAAAATACGCTTCGGGAAATTTCATTGACTCGCCGGCTTCGATGGAAGCGGCCATGTGAATGACGCCGTCGAATTTGTATTTCTTGAAGACGCGATCGAGTGCGGCGCGATCGCCGGTGTCACCTTCGACGAATTTCGCGCGCTTGGGGACGGCGGCTTTGTGGCCGTTGCCGAGATTGTCGTAGACAACGACGTCGTAGCCCCGGTTCAGGAGTTGGGTGGTGACGACGCTGCCGATGTATCCGGCGCCTCCGGTGACGAGTACGCGATCGGGCATGGCGAAGAGAATCCCTCAGGAGCGGATTGGCTGCGGAGATCGAGTCCCGATTTGGAACGGGCAAGTGAAGCTTGCTGATTGAACTGGCTCGAACTGGCAGCGCGGAAGATTACATCAGGAAACGGTGAGTTATGCCAGTTCGTAGCGGGTTGGGAAAAGGCACCCCTCCCCCCACCCCTTTTGCGTAAGAATGTGATTCTAAGGGAGTTGCTCGGCGAGTTCGCGCAAGAGTGTGATTCTACGGGGGTTGAGGGCGGCGGGAGTTGACGGGGGACACGGGAGGATTGGGTAAGTGGTTTGGATTTCTGGGGTTGGGGCGTGGGGAGGACAAGATAACGCAGAGGCGCAGAGGGCGCTGAGATGCGCGGAGGGGACTCATGGGAGCGGCGGTGACCGGCAGTTCTACGCCTGACAGTGGGGGACGGTGGGTACACGCGATGGGTGAGGCAGCGCGGTCGTCGTTGAGGTTTGGGTGACGCTACATCTAAACCCGCACCCTCCTGAAATGCAGGAGGGTGCGGCACCCAACGGCCGTATGACGGCTTACATTTTGCGGACATGGGGCGCAGCGTGCTGCGCCCCTACGCGTTTGTGGTGAAGAGCGGCGTGGTTATTTCCAGCCGTGGTCGCCGCCGAAGGTGAATTTTAGGCCGAGGCGGAAGGTTAGGGGGAGGGCTGGGAAGCCGATGACTTCGTCGTAGTGCTGGCTTAGGAGGTTGTTCACGCTGAGGTAGCCGGTGATGTGGGTGCTGAAGGCGTAGCGGGCGTTCAGGGCGATGAGTTGGTAGGCGTCTTGTAAATCGCGGTTGGGGAGAAGCATGGAGCTGCCGAAGAAGCCGTCGCTGAGGAAGGTACTGCCGTCGCGGCGGCCGACGAAGGAGCCGGTGATGTTGGCGTTGAAACGGCGGCGATCGTAGGAGAGGAGGAGGCTGCCGGTGTGTGGCGCGCGGTTGAATGGGCGTGCGCCGACGAGCGGGGCGAAGGCGCCTATGGGAATGTCGGGGAATGCGGGATTGACGGAGGGAGCGAGCGCGTCGCCGGTGAAGGATTTGGTGACGGTGGCGTCGAGATACGTGTAGGTGCCGGTGGCGCGGAAGCCGTGGCCGAGGTTCGTGTCGAGAGTGATTTCGGCGCCGAGAGCACGATACGAATCGGAGTTGATGGTGGCACCGCCAACGGCTTGGGCCGCGGCGACGGCGTCGGGCGGAACGCCAAGCAACGGAAGAGCGCCGGAGCTGACGAACTCGATGAGGTCGTAGTAATTGTTGTGAAAGAGAGTGAGGCCGAGGCGAGCGCGATTGTGCAGGAGATTTTGCTCGACGCCGAAGTCGAAGCTGCGGCTGCGCTCTGGGCCGATGGGCGAGATGTGATCGTTGTTGATGATGGTTTGGCCGCCATCGACGCCGGAGAGCAAGGCGAAGAGCGAAGCGCCTTGATTGAAGATGCTGGGTTCGGTAATTCCCTTTCCAAAATTGAATTTCAGTTTTGTGTCGCCGAAAAATTCCTGATTGGCCGGACGACGCAGATAAAAGGCGGCGGAGACCCGCGGCGTGGCGGCGAAGCCGTAGACAGCGTTGTTTTCGAAGCCGACGCCAGCGGATGCGAAAAGGCGATGGCCGAGGTTGCCGTTGGCCTGGAGGAAGGTGCTGTAGTTGTTGCGGTCGGCGGGAGAACGCGAGCCGTTGGAATCGGTGAAGCCGTTCTCGTTTTCGTAGCGGAAGCCGCCGGTGACGGTGAGATCGGACAAGAGTTGATAGTCGGATTGAGCGTAGAAGGAGCGGCGCGTGGTTTCGGTGTTGAAGAGACTTGGATAGACGCCGCCGAAATCGAGAATCGCCTGGCCAGTGGTGGCGAAACCGTTGGCGCCTTTGATGGTGACGAGGTTGCCGAGGTAGTTCGGGCCGAAGCCGAAGGGATCGAAGGGTTCACCGGTCGGCGTGGGATTGTCGAAGGCCTCGCTCTGCTGACCTGAGGCGAACTTCAGGATGTTGTGCCACTTCCTGGTGGTTTGATTCTGGAGCGTGGCGCCCCAATAGGTGTAGCGATTGTGCTGAAAGGAATCGTCGGGGATGCCGAAGAAGTCGAGAGCGTTGGGGCTGCCGAGTCCGTTGGCGGTGTGACGAACGGTGAAGCGAATATCGGTGGTCGAAGTGGGAGTCCAACCGAAGCTTCCGGCGTAAGTGGCATCGTGGAAGGCGCTGTTGGGAAGACTGTTGTGCGTGTCGAAGCGGGAGAATTCGGAGAAATAGTCGAACTGGTGGAAGGCGCCGGAGACGGAGACATCGTTGCGGAAGGAATCGAAATTTCCGCCTTCGATGGAGTAATTGAATTCAGGTTCGATGGTTGTGCCGCGCGCCGTGGTGATGTTTATCACGCTGGCGATGGCGTCGGGGCCGTAGAGAACGCTATTGGGGCCGCGAAGGATTTCGACTTCACCAACTGCGGCGCTGGAAAGATCGGCGAAATCGAATGCACCGCCGATGTCGTTGGCGGGAATGCCGTCGATGAGAATTTTGTTGAAGTCGGATTGGCCGCCGCGGACATACAGAGAGGTGGCGCCGCCACGCTGACCGGATTGCGCGATTTGCAGGCCAGGTTGAAGGCGGAGTGCGTCAGCGACGTTGAGTTGGTGCTGATTTTCGAGGTCGGAACGATCGATGACGCTGACTGAGGCGCCGACCTGAGTTTCGAGCGTGGGAGTTCCAGTCGAGGAGACGACGATTTGTTGGCTCAGAGTGCCAATGCGAAGGTTGACGTCGATGTCAGCGGACTTGCTGGCGCCGACGTAAACGAATTCGGAAGTTTGGGAATCAAAGCCGGCGGCTTCAACACGAACGGCGTAGCGACCGCTGCCGGGCGCCACGAGTTGATAGGTTCCGTCGGCGGTAGTCGTGGAGTCAGCCAGGGATTTGTCTTCGCGGGCTTCCTGGATGAGCGTGACCTTCGCTTGCGCGACGGGATTGCCGAGAGGATCGAGAACTTTACCGCGGATGTTCGTGGACTGAGCCTGAGCGGTTGTAGCGATGATGGTCGCGAGTGCGAGGAGCGAAACGAGTGTAGTCGTAGCCTGAAGCAAAAATCTTAAGCGGTGGAACCCTTTGGGGAACATCTAACGTCCTCCTTTGCCCTGGAAAGAGCGGACAGTGAGCTTTCGCTCGGAGCTTGGCGGACCGGTCTCCTGACTCACGACGTGGTGCTCGTGCGATTGCGCCTTCCCACCTTTTGAGGGCAGTGGCATATGCAATCGCGAATGCGTCGCTTACAGTTGCGGGGCAGTGGCGGATTTTCACCGCGCTTCCCGAGCATCGCGCCAGCGGAAATGCGATTTTTACGGATTGGTGAGACAGCTACAGACTGCTTGCCTTCCTCCGGTTGCCCGCTCGATGCAGCGAGCGGGAAAGATTTGCGTCGATGGCGCGGAGCGAATGGAGACACGTCGCGCGCATCGTCGTTTGAAGCACGGGCTTGGACTACGGGTCCTGAGACTGACTTCGATGGATTACGAGAATCGTCATCGACCTCCCTACCGAGGTCGACTCGCATCGATGTGAACTTGATCGGTCTCCTGGCTTGCGTTTCGTCGGAACGAAGCGGCCTTCCCAGCAGATGAATGCCAGTGGCGTCTTGCTGCTTCGGTCCTCCACGCTTACAGTGGCGGGGGCCGCGCCGGATTTGCACCGGCTTCCCTTACGACATCAAGTGTGAAATTTATACGACGAGGGGAATGGGCGCGTCAAGTTGGCCGGGGGCGTTTGACGGAGAGATGACAATTTGTTGGCTTGCCGGCGTGAGATAGACTGCGGGTTGCGTTTGGGATTTGCGGAGCGAATTTGATGAGTTTGGTTGCGAATGGTGAAGTGTTGCGCGCGGCGCCGGAGTTTCGTCTGCTACGGAGCGGGCGGTTTGTTGTGGCGGAGTTACTGGTGGCGCACCGGGTGATCAGTACTTCGCCGAAAAACGGGGGGCAGCGCGAGGGGCTGCGGTATTTGGTGAATCACCAGAGTTGCGAGGGGACGGATCATCGGGAGCGGCATGCGGAGATTACGGGTGGGGAGGCGTACCACGATTCGTCGTGCCTCGAGATGGCGATCGATCCGGCGGTGAGCGCGTCGATGCAGACCGCGGCGAATATGAATTATGCGGCGGTGGTTGCGGCGAGCGATTTGGAAGTGACGGTGACGGCAGTTGTGACGGCGGGAGTGCATGGGAATGCGGCGTGTGCGGGCGATCCGGCGTCGTATCGAGAGACGGAGAGCGGCTGGGAGAAGGTTTCAGATGCAGCGCCGGTGGTTGGGACGATCAACACGATGTTGCTGGTGAATCACGCTCTGACGGAAGGTGCGTTGGCGCGAGCGGTGATCACGATGACGGAGGCGAAGTCGGCGGCGCTGCAGAGGTTAGCGGTGCGGAGTTTGTATTCGGCGGATTTCGCTACGGGGACGGGGACGGATCAGTATTGTGTGGCTGCGAAGTTGCGCGAGGGTGATGGCGGGAAAGAGTTTACGAGTACGAGTCCGCATTCGAAACTGGGCGAGTTGATTGGCGTGGCGGTGCGGGATGCGACGCTTGAGGCGCTGCGGTGGCAGAACGGGCTGGAGGTTAGCTCGACGCGGCTGCTGTTTCACGCGCTGGGACGATATGGAGTGCGCGAGGCGGATTTTTTGACGGAGCTCGCGGCGCTGTTGAGCGAGCGCGAGTTGGAGTTGTTGAAGAAAAATTTTCAGTCGGTGGTGTATGAGCCGAAGGTAGCGGCGGCGGCGTATGCGATTGCGGCGGTATTGGATCGGATTCGGGTTGGGACGGTGCCTGCATCGGCGGCGCGGGATATTTTTCGGCAGCAGGTGGCGACGCTGGCGGCGAGTTTGGCGGCGAAGCCGGATGCGTGGCCGGAGTTTTATGCGCGGCTGGTGGATGCTGATCCGGAGCAGGCGTCGCGCGGTGTTTACGCGGCGGTCGCGATGGGCTGGGTTGCGAAGTGGCGATAGGTTTTTCGACGGCGACTTGGGCCGCAGTGGCCGGGCTGTTTCGGCCGAACGCGGTTGTGCTGGCTGTTGCAGTGATGTTGGATTTGCTGTTGGGCGATCCGGTTTATCCATTGCATCCGATTCGATTGATGGGACGCACCCTTTCTTGGTTTGAGAGCGTGCTGCGACGGATCGGTGCGGACGGGTATGGCGGCGGGATTGCGCTGTTTTTTCTTTTGGCGATTGTTTGGGTGGGCGGGACGATCACGCTGTTTGTCGCAGCGCTGACGGTGAGTTGGAAGTTGTTGTTCGCGATCGAGATTTTCTTGGCGTACTCGTGTTTGGCGCTGCGGGACTTGCTGAAACATTCGTGGGCAGTGGAAAGGGCGGCGCGTGCGGGCGATTTGAGCGGCGCGCGAGTTGCGATTGCGCGGCTGGTGGGGCGGGACACGGATCGCATGGACATCGCGGCGTGCCGGCGGGCGTCGATTGAGAGCTTGAGTGAAAATTTGACGGATGGATTTACGAGCGCGATTGCTTGGTATGTCGTGGCGGGACTGCCGGGGCTGGTGCTATTTAAGGTTGTGAGCACGATGGATTCGATGGTGGGAAACAAGACGCCGCGATATTTGAAGTTTGGGTGGTGCGGGGCGCGGCTGGATGACGTGATGAATTTTATTCCGGCGCGGCTCACATGGATTTTGATTTCGGTGTTGGCGATTTTTGTGCCGCGATGTTCGGCGGCGAAGGCGCTGCGAATTGGGTGGCGGCAACATGCGATTTTGCCGGGGCCGAATTCGGGGTGGAGTGAAGCGGCGACGGCAGGAGGGATACAGAGGAAGTTGATTGGGCCGATCTGGATGGGCGGCGCGCTCGTGACGGATGTTTGGGTGGGCGATGCGAGCGATCCGGCGGCGGGTGAGGATGCGGGGGATGTTTGGCGAGCGTCGGTGCTGGTTTGCGCGACGGGGTTGGTGTTTGCGGCGGTGGCGGTGGGGATTGTCGCGATGTGGGTTGGGTTTGGGTGGAGAGTTTGAGCGCCGATCGATCGTCGGTCCTAGATTCAATACGCCTTGGTTGTCGGTGAATCCTCGGCAGTGTTTACACCTCAAAAGCGGCGCGGGAGCGCCGCACTCCAAATAAATTGAGATGGATTCAAATTGGTCGGCTGAGGGTTTCGTCGAGCCAGTCGAAGGTGGCTTGATTGAGCAGGGGGCGATTGCCCATTTCGCAGTGGGAGCCGGCGGAGTCGGCGTTCAGGAAAGGCACGAGTTTCTTGGGGCAGGTCATTTTGTCGAAGAGAGTTTTTGTGCCGATGGTGAGCGGGTCGGATTCGGCGGCGGTGAGGAGAGTGGGGCAACGGATTTCTTCGGCACGGCCTGCCATGGTGAAGAGTTCGGATTTGGTGAGGAAGCCGCGGAGATCGTTCACACCGAAGGCCCAGAACCCGCGCTTGACCACTTTCCACGTGAGCGCGGCGTTACCGTCGATGATGTGCTGAAATTTTTGAACGATTGCATCATCGAGCTTGCCAAGGTCGGTGACAGCGTCCGGAGTGGCGCCCAGTTTTATCGCCATCGCGCGGGTTGAGTCGTTGATTGCGAATTGGCCGGGGTCGGCAATGCAGGCGGCCAGCCTGTGTTCGGCGGAGGCAGCGCGCGGTGCGAGGTAACCGCCGAGGCTCACGCCATTTAACACGATTCGCTGGGGATCGACCTCGGGCAAAGTGAGCGCGAAATCGACGACTGCGGAGACGGGTTTTTCCCAATCTGGACGGAGAGGGACATTTTGTTTGTACAACATGCCGCCTTGGCCGGGGCCGTCGAAGATCAGACTGTGATAGCCGCGACGCGAGGCTGCGACCACGCTGAAAAAGTATAGATCGGTGATGGTTGCGTCGAATCCGTTCGTAAAAATAATGGTGGGGCGCTTGGCGCGCGGGGCGCCGGCGGCTGGGATGAAATACGCAGCCATGGAAGCGCCTTCGAACGGAATGCTGAGCGGGAGAATCGGCGGATCGAAGAGAGCGAAGGCGGCGTTGAGCGCGTCGATTTGCTTTTCGTATGCGGCGACGAGGAGCGGATCAACCGGAGCACCATAGAGCGGGTGATACGAGCAGTTGTAGAAGACGCTGGCGCGGAGGAAGAGTTCGCGGGCGGTTACGAGGTGGCCGGATTTTTTGGCGTCGAGGGCCTGTGAGTAGCGGCGGTCACCTGCGGCGATCCACGCTTTGTTGAAAGCGCGCGCATCGCCGTCACCGGTTGCGGCGCCGACGGCGGCGATCTCTTCGAATGCGGGACCACCGTAGGGGATGTAGGAGAGCGCCCAGCTACCGAATTCGTCGAACAGGTCGTCTTTGAAGAGCAGGCCCACGTTGGGTTCTCCTTACGAGCTGGAGTTGTGCGGCGCGCGGCCGCGATTGCGAATTGTGACGCAGTTTCATTCCATTTCGAAGGTGACGTAGGTTAACTTGCCGTTACGCTCGACTTGCATGGCGGCGGGTTCGCCGGGTTTCAGGGCGGTGAAGGCGGCGCGGAGTTCTTCGACGGATTTGACTTGTTTGCGATTGAGCGAATGGATGATGTCGCCGGCGCTGAGGCCGGAGTCGACGGCAAGGCGATCGGCGACGATGGATGTGACGAGGACACCGGACTGGATGCGCAAGTCGCCGATGATTTCGGCGACTTCGGGTGTGACGTTGGTGCCGACGATGCCCAGGCGCGGAATGACGTCTTTTGTTGGATCGCCGAGTTCGGAGAGCCTGGCGGCGTCGTTGCGGGGCTCGTAGATCGGGAGAACGAGGTCGAGTTTTTTGCCGGCGCGCACAACGGTGACCTTTGCGGTATCGGCGTGGTTCACCAGGTAGAGCCCGAGAGTGAAGAGCGGGAGATTGTCGACGGGAAAGCCGTCGAGCGAGACGATGACGTCTTCGGGCTTGAGGCCGGCGTTGACGGCGGGGCCGTCGGGAAAAACGTCGGAGACGATGACGCCGTTGTCTGGCGTGATGCCGAGAGCTTGCGCGAGATCGGGAGTGAGCGATTGAACGTCGGCGCCAATGGAGCGGCGGCGGACGCGGCCATATTTTCGGATCTGTTCGTAGGCGTAGCGCACGATGCCGCTGGGGATGGCGAAGCCGATGCCTTCGTTGCCGCCGGATTTTGTGTAGATGAAAGTGTCGATGCCGACCACGTTGCCGTCAGCGTCTACGAGCGGGCCGCCGCTGTTGCCGGGATTGATGGCGGCGTCGGTCTGGATGTACACCATCGTGTCATCGGGATCAGTTTGACGGAGGACGGAGCTGACGAGGCCCATGCTGACGGAGTTTTCGAGGCCTTCGGGACTGCCGAAAGCGAGGACGAGCTGGCCTTTCTGGATTCTGTCGTAGTGGCCGATTTGAAGAGTCGGAAGATTGGTGGCTTCGATTTTTAGGACGGCGAGGTCGATTTTCTTGCTGAAGCCGACGATTTTTGCGGGTAGAACTTTGCCGCGCGATTTCAGGAATGAGGTTGGTTGTGACTTGTCGGTTTGCGGAGTGAGGACGACGCGGACGCGTTCGGCGCCTTTGACGACGTGATAGTTGGTGATGATGTAGCCGTCGGGATCGACGACGACACCGGAACCGAGGCTTCGCTGTCGGCCGATGGAGCTGGATTTCGCGTCGTTGGCATTGTCGTCGTCATCGTCGTCGGAGCCGAAGCCGGTAACCTGGACTTCGACGACGGCGGGCGAGACGCGGTTGACGAGATTTTCGAATGAGGCGCTCATCTGGCGCATGAGGTCGGTGGTGTTGCCGGTGGTGATCGTGGTGCTGGCCGGGAGCGTTTGGAGCCTGCGCTCTCGCTGCGGGAGCGAGAATCAGCAGGAGCGCTGCGAAGATCGATGTCGCGATTCGTTCGAACATTTACTCAGCCTTTCCCAAATGCGGATCGTTGTGAGGTTCGACTTTACCCCACGTCACAAGTTTTAGATCCATTACGAAAATTGAATAGAGGACGGGGACGAGGAGGAGCGTGATGAAAGTGGCTACTCCCAAGCCGCCGATTTGCGCGTAGCAGAGCGGTTGCCAGAGTGGGCCGCCGTGCATTGCGAGCGGGAATAGTGCGAGCACGGTGGCGCCGACGGTGATCATCACCGGGCGAAGACGGACGATGCCAGCGTCGAGGAGCGCTTCTTCGAGCGGCTCACCTTTTTCGTGCATTTCTTCGATGAAGTCGAAGAGAACGATGACGTGGCTGACGATGACGCCGACGAGACTGGCGATTCCGAGGAAGGCCATGAAGCCGAATGCGGAGCCCATGACGTAGAGAGCAATCAGTGCGCCTACGACGCCATACGGCGCGGCAGCGAGGACGAGGAACGGTTTGACGGCGTGTTTGAACTGGAATGCGAGCGCCAGAAAAATCATGGCGATGGAGATGGCCATGACAATGGCGAGGTTGACGAAGCCTTGCTGCTGCTTGGCTTGTTCGCCGCTGATGATGATGCGGTAGCCGGGTGGGAGCGAGGCTTGCAGCTGCTGGAGTTTGGGCGCGGCAGCGTTGAAGACTTCGGACGGAAGCACGCCCGGGCGGGTAAAACTTTGGACCGAGATGGTGCGGAAGTGCTCGAGATGGCGAATGCGGAGAGTCTGGAGAATATTTTCGATGCGCGAGACTTCGAGCAGCGGGACTTTATTTTGGGATGAGGACGAGTAGACGTAGAGGCTGTTGAGGTCGGAGAGGCTGGCGCGTTCGCTGGCGCGGAGGCGAGAGACGACGGGGATTTGCTGGTCGCCGCGACGGAGCGTGGTGACAGCTGGTGCCGCTGAGAGCGGCTGCGGAGGATTGCGCGACGTCCTGGTTGGTGACGCCGGCTATGTTGGCGCGGTCGGGATCGACTTTTAGTGTGACTTCAAAACCGTCCTGGCCCCAGTCGTCGCGGACGCGGGCGGACGTTGGGACGGAACGGAGGATGTCGCTGACTTGCGATGAAATCGAGCGGAGCGTGGCGACGTCTTTCGCTTCGTCGAGCGCGCTGATGTCGGCGAGGCCGGTGACGCGGAGTTCGACGGGATAGTCGACAGGATTCGTTTGGAGCTGGCGAACGTCGATACGGGCTCCAGGGACGCTGTCGGAAAGCGCGCGCTGGAGTTCGGCGATCATTTTTGGAGTGTCATCTTTGTCGTAGACCTCGATGATGACTTGCGCGTAGTTGAGCTGCTGTAACTGAGGCGTGACGGAGAACCAGAAGCGTGGACCGCCGCCGCCTTCGAAGGAAGTCAGCGAGTGCAAAATTTTGCGAGGGCTGCCGTCTTTGTTGGGATGCTCTTTGCCATATTTTTCGGTGGCGGCTTTGACGACTTGCTCGACTTGCAAAACGGCTTTGTTGGTGGCGAAGAGCGGAACATCGTTGGGGAGCCAGACGTCGAGGAACGAAAGATATTGGACGTCGTCGGGGAAAAATTGCGTTTTGAGTTGATGGGCGAAGAGGCCGCCGACGACGAGAAAGACGAGGGAGCCGGCGAAAACGAGCCAGCGATGATTGATGGCGGCGGTGCCGACGCGGTAGTAGAAGCCGCTAAAGCCGCGGGTCCGGCGATCTTCGGGTGACTCTTCGACCTTTTTTGTGGGGCGAAGCAGATAGTAGCCGAGGAGCGGGATGAAGGTCATCGAGACGAGACGCGATGCGACGAGCGCGCAAGTCATTACGATGGGGAGGCTGTAGAGAAATTCGCCGGTCGTGCCGGAGAGCGCGAGGAATGGGAGATAGGCGACGATGTTGGTAATCGTCGCGAAAAGGATAGCGTGAGCGAGTTTCGTTGGACCAAGCCAGCTTGCGATCACCGGGGGGTGGTCGTCGGCGAGAGAGCGTTTGATGGAGTCGCCGGCGACGACAGGGTCGTCGACGAGAAGGCCCAGCGCGATGATGAGCGTTGCGATTGAGACTTGTTGGAGATCGATGCCGAGAACGTGGGCGAAGCCGAAGGTGAGTGCGAGCGTGATCGGGATCGAGATTGCCATCAAAACAGCGGAGCGCCATTCCCAGAAGCCGACGAGCGAGACGATGACGACGAGAGCGATCGCCTCGTAGAGCGCGTCCATGAAGAGGTCGACATTTTCTTTGACCTGGCGCGGCTGATCGGAAGTATGGGCAATGATCAGGTCGGCGGGAAGCAGTTGGCGCGTTTCTTTCAGTTTTTCTTCGACGTGCTCGGCGAATTTTGCGATTTGTTCAGCGTTGCGCATCTGCACGGCGAGGCTGACGGCGCGCGTGCGATGCCAATTCCCTTTCGCATCGAGCCAGTTGTAGAAGTTCAGATAGCGCGCGGGACTCTGGTAGCCGCCGCGAATATCCACGAGATCGCGGAGATAGACAGGCGCACCGAAGCCAGAGCTGCCGACGATGACGTTGCCGATGTCGCTGGTTTTTGTGAATTCGCCAGAGGGATCGACGATGATATTTTTCGAGCCGGCTTCAAGCGCACCGCCGGGGAGCGTGATGTTTCGGGCATTCAGAATGCCTTTGAGATTCGAAGGTTGCAGGCCGTAAGAAGCTAGCCGTTCCTGCGAGTAGTCGAGATAGATTTGCTCGGGGAGTACCCCGGAGCGATCGACGCGCGAGACTTCGGGCGCTCCGAGCAATGCGCGCGAGAGCAAGTCCGTGAATTCGTCGAGCTGATGGTAGGTGTATTTGTTGCCCGGATTTGCGGCAACGAGCTTGGCGATTTGATCAGGATCGCGGGCGACGATCGGCGGCCAAGCGTCGGGATGCAGCTCAGATTCATGGAATCTTTGTTCAACGAAGGTTCCTCCATAGGCGAGGATCTCTGCATCGGATTTATCGGTGAAAGCGTCGGCGGCTACGAAGCCGGGGCCGCTGAAGAGATCGGGCTTGCGAAGGACCTCTCGCTCTTCGGCGTAATTCAGAAAGAGGCGGAAACCGCGCTCGACGGAATCGACCGGGACCGCTTCCGGAAAGCAATAAACGATCGAGACTTCGTCGCCGTGGGATTTTGTTTTGCGGCGCTTGCGCTCGGCGATGATTGCTTCGGAGATCGCGTGGACGCGAACCTGGATTGTCGATGCGTCTTCGAGCGGGCTCGCGACGGTGAGCATCAACGCGGCGGTGTCGCCGAAGTCGCTGTTGAATTTGATCGGACCTGCGCCTTGCGGAAGGCTCAGAGAATTCAGCTTGAGATTCATGTCGCTGAATTCTTTTTTTGAGTCTTTCACCGTGTCGGAGAGCTGAACTTGCACGATAGATAGGCCCGGAAGCGAAAGTGACTTGATTCCGAAGTCGCCGCCGTTCGGAGCGCGAATATTTGGATTTTGCGCGATGGTCGATTCGATGGGGCGGGTGACGAGCTGCTCGACTTGTTCAGAATCGGCGCCGGGCCATTGCGTTTGCACCGACGCGACGCGAACCGGGATGCTGGGATCTTTGCGCTTCGGCATTTTGGCGTAGCCATAGACGCCGAGTACGACCGTGGCGATCAGGATGATCCACGAGATCTGGCGATTTTCGACGAAGAAGCGCGCGGTATTGCGCTCGTGCTGGATGTAGTCGGAGTCGGAGCGATGTGGCATCGGTGGTCGTCAGCTTCGGAGTCGCGGTGCGTTTGCGTTTGAATTTGGCCTCATTACGGAATCACGCGCACAACTTGGCCGTCGTTCACCAGCGTCGCTCCGTTGATCACAACCTTTTCACCACGGCTTACGCCTTGCGTGATCGAAACGGTGTTGCCGAAGGCAGGGCCGGGCTGGACCGCGCGCCGATGGACCGTATCTTTGTCGCCTTGATGCGTGACGACGAAGACGCTGAACGATTTTGTTCCGTCGGACGGCGAGACGACGGCTTCGATCGGGACGACGAGCGCCGGATTGCGCAGCTTGGCGCTGCCGACATCGAGAGTGGCGACCATTCCTGATTTCAGCAGGCCCTTTGGATTCGGGATGGTGACTTCGATCTGAAATGTTCGGCTTTTCTGGTCGGCTTGCGGCGAGATGGCGCTGACTTGGCCGAAGAATTCCTGTGCGTAGGTTTCGGTTTGGATGCCTTGGCGCTGCTTGAGTTGCACACTCGAGAGTAGCGTGTCGGGAACTCCGAAGACGGCTTTGACGAGTTCCATGTCGCCCATCGTGAATGCGGTTGTGCCTGCGCCGACGAGCATGCCGAGCTCGACGTTGCGCTGAAGAATTTGCCCGTCCATCGGAGCGCGGAGTTCGCAGTCGGCAAGAGCTTGCTGGGCTTGCGCGACGGCGGCTTGCGCTGTGGCAACCGCACCTTGGGTTGAGTCATATTGCGCTTTGGCGGCGTCGTAGTCGCTTTGCGTGAGAGCGTTGGCTTTGTAGAGAGCTTCGGCGCGCGTGAAATCTTGCTCGGATTTGACGCGCCCGGCCTGGGCTTGTTCGAGCTGACCTTTGTATTGATCGACGGAGTGCTGATAGTCGGCTTGGCGGACGGTGGTGAGCACAGTGTCTTTTTTTACGTAGTCGCCCTGCTGGAGGTTGCGCGGCTTACCGTCAGGGCCGGGCCGCTGCAGGATACTTGTGACGTAACCGCCGGACTTGAAAGCGATCGGGAGCTGCGTGTAAGGGACGATGCTCGCCGAATAGTTGAGGCCTTCGCCGCCGGAGTATTCCTGAACTTCGGCAACAGCGACGGGGGTGGGGCGTGCGGGCTCGGATTGTTGAGGGGCGCTGCCGCAACCAGTTAGTGCGATCGCCAGGGCGTACGCGATTGTCGTTGATAAGACACAAGCTCTCACGCTTGTACATTGCGCGAGCGCGTGGCGCTTTCGTGTCCCTGGTCGAGCGTGTTGTGTCTTGCTCATTGGGTTCAATCCGTCCCCATCGCTTTTTCGAAATCGGCGCGAGCGTTCCAGAAATTTGCGAGGGCCTGCTGATATTGCGCCGATGCCTGCGCCATGTTGGCTTGCTCGGTTTGCAGATTGCTGAGCAGCGTCGCCTTCTGTTTGTATTGCTCGAGAACGACATCCAACTTCTGCTTCTCGGCCTCTTGCGCGAGTTGCGCCACGTTAAGGCTGGCGCGCGCTTCGCGCAGTTTCCGGTAGCGATTGCTGACGTCGAGTACAACCTGGCTTGAAGTTTCGGTGAGGCTCAATTGGCTCTGCTCGATCTGTCGCTGCTTTTCGTCCATCAAATGCTTTTTGTAGCCCCAGTCGTAGACGTCCCATTTGAATTGAACGCCCAGTGAATTGAAATAGTGAGGCAAGCCATCGACGGTGAATGGCGCAAAAAAAAGATAGCGAATACCAACTTCAGGAATGTACTGGGCTTTTTGCAGACGCTTCGCGTAAGCCGCTTGCTCGACTTTGAATTGCGCCTGGCGAATCTCGGAGCGGCCGCTCAACGCGTTTTGCCGAGCGAGATCGATGCTTTCCTCTTCCGGCAGCGCGTCGGGCACCGGGCTCAAGCGGAAGTCGATGGTCAGATCGCGGCCCATCAGATCGTTGAGATTTTCTTTTTGAGTTTGAATCGTGTCCTGGAGCGTCACCTGTTGGAGTTCGGCCTGCGCCAACTGCACCTTGACGCCGGCTCCTTGATACGAGAGCGCGGCCTTTTCTTTAACATATTCCTCTGTCGTGCGATCCACTTCGCGAAGCGCCTTTACGTTTTCATCTGCGGCTTCGAGCGCGCTCTGCGATTGGAGCAGTTGGTAGTAGGACTGTTTTACGGAACTCGTAATCTGTTGTTTCTGCTGACGCAATTGCTCCTGGCTTAGTTTTTTGCCTGCGCCGAGCAAACCGAGATTGAGGTGTGCGCTCCAGAGTTGCGTAAGGGGCTGATAGGCCTGAAGGATACTTGTCGCGGAAAATTTCGGATCGGTGGTCACTGTCGTGGGGCCGGAGGGGATAGGTGTTGAGCCCACGTTCCCGAAGACGCCCCTCGGAAATTCAATTGTCACCGGCGTCAGGAGGCCCGAGCCGGTCACATCGACGCTGAAGTGCGGGTATCGCTGTGTGCGGGCGGCGAGAATCTCGTCGTTGGAGATCAAGACGTTCTGGTCGAAAATTTTGATTTGACGATTGTTGGCCAGAGCGACCGCGATTGCTTGCTGCAAGGTCAGAAGTTCCGCTTGCGCCGAAGCGCTTGCCGTCGCGGCAGAGGTATCGGCTGGCTTCGCTTCTTGTCCGCGGACAGACGTCGAGACGAGAGACAACACAATCGTCAGCGATATCTGACTCCAGCGGCGCATACGTTGACCTTTGTTTGCCGGTGGGAGTTTCCAACCATGGTTGGCCTGGAAGGTTGCTCGGCGGAACACCGACGTTCCTCGAAGCGCGACAAACGTTCGCGGGAATTTATAACTCGATTTCATTTCTGTCAACGATTCACATGGATAAAACTTCAGGAACACCGATTGCCATGAAAAAATTACGGGAGTATACTCGCGCGCGTTGAAGCGATTTTAGGCGGCGTATCGGTAGGCGGCATGGTCGGATGCCGAAAGGTCCCACCGCGTGCGTTGCGATTGAATTCAAATTTTTCAAATAAGGTGAGGTCTTCGATGCGCGCGGACTCTTCGCACAGTGCTGTTCTACGTTTGATTTCGTTGGTCATGTTGCTTGCATTCGCTGTTGTGGCCGTTGCCGCCGATGCGCCTGCAAACGTTGCCGGGACTTGGGCCGTTGACGTTTCCAGCGGATCCCGGAAGACGACGCAGACGATTACGCTGAAGCAGGACGGCGGCACCGTCACCGGAACTTTCAAGGGACCGCGGCAGTCGGGCACGATCGACGGGACTGTCGATGGCAAAAACATCAAGTTTCATGTGACCGCGGGAATTCCGCTCGACTACACCGGCACGGTAGATGGCGATTCAATGAAGGGGACGATGTCTGGCCGCGGTCAACAAGGCGATTTTACGGCTACGCGTTCGAAGTAACCTTCGCAGAACTCGCATTCAACGCTGTACTACTCTTACTCGCGCTTCGATTGAGGATAAAAATGAATTTGTCACGACGCGTTCGTCTGTCCATCATCTCGTTCGCAGCCTTAGCAATTGTTTCCGTAGCGCTTCCCTTCGCCACCACGATGCGCGCTCAACTCGGCGACATGCAGGCGCGCGTGGGTGAGCTCAAAGATTCGGCGGCGAAAAATAAAGAAGCGTTGGCGAAATACACATGGACTGAGCGCGTGACGATCAGCCTGAGCGGCAAGGAGCGCAAACAAGAACGCTTTCAAGTGCGAATGGGCGCCGATGGAAAACCGATCAAGACGCCAATCGACGCGCCGGGACAGGATCAAAGCGCCCGAGGCGGCCGGTTAAGGCAACGCATCGTCGAGAAAAAGAAAGAAGAGTTCGAGGACTACGCGCAAAGCATGAAAGACCTGGCACAGCAATACATCCCGCCAGAGAAAGATTTAATCCAGGACGCATATTCGAAAGGCAATATTTCGATCACGCCGGGAGCGGGCGGGCAGCAGGGGCGAATCCAATTTTTAATTCACGACTACATTCGCAAGGGCGATTCGGTCACGATTATTTTCGACAAGGATCAGAAGCAGCTTGTCAGCATTGCGATCCATTCCTGGATCGACGACCCAACCGACATCATGAATTTATCGGTACGATTCGATAAGTTGCCGGACGGGCCGAGCCACGCGAGCGGCAGCACGGTCGAAGGCGTGCGCAAGCACCTGACGGTGGTCACATCGAACGACAACTACCGCAAGCTGTAGGTTTTTCTCGTGGTAGCGTCTGACTCGGCGAAACCGTCGCGAGAGAACTCGCGAGGCGTGCATCTGGAACTCGTTCTCAAAAAAGCACAACAAACCTGCAGAGACCGCGTTCGTATCGTCGATGGATTTCGCGTTTCGAATTTTTGGTAGCCCCCGAGGGACTCGAACCCCCAACCATTCGGGTAGAAACCGAAAGCTCTATCCATTGAGCTAGGGGGCCACCTCACGACGATAACATACAGCAACTAGCTACAGTTTTTCGAGTCTGCGTTCCAAGTAGCGGCCGGGAGCTCGAATCTCCCGGCCGCGCCATCCTTTCGATCACTTATCGAGAAGTCGCGGCAATATATTTCAACAAACCGGTCGCGAAGCTTTACCAGGACAACTTTAGTCCTAACTGGACTTGGCGAGAGCTGGTAGCCGTCGAGGTGACTACGCCGGCGGTTGGAGATGGGCCGCCTGTTGCCGCGGCGTAAACCACCGGGTTTGGTGTGTTGAAGTTTGTGTGGTTGAAGAGGTTGAAGATTTCGCCGCGGAATTGCAGGCCGAGGCGTTCGGATATGAAGAATTTTTTGGCGGCGGAGATATCAGTTTCGATGATCGACGGGCCGGGCAAAGTGTTGCGACCGACGTTTCCGTACGTTCCGGGCAGGGGCTGAATGAAGGCGGCGGGATTGAAGTATTGATTGGGACTGCCGCTGACGAGCTGACCTGTGAAATCAGGATTGATCGATGGGCGGACGGGATTGCGGGAGTCGCCGTCGTTCGAGGGATTGTAAGAGAGCTGCGGAGTGAACGGCAGTCCGGATTGCAGCGTTTCGATCCCGCTGATTTGCCAATCGCCGAAGGCGCGACGAACCCAGGCGTTGGTGTCGGTGCCGCGAGCGAATGGGAGATCATACGTTGCGTTGATCACCGCGGCATGTCGGATGTCGAACGATGCTCGTCCGTAGTCGCCGCTGGGAGCAAGCGGGTTGGCGATGAAAGCGGGAGAGTTGGTGGCGACGCTGGTGTTGAGGTTGTCGCCGTCGTCGAGAGCTTTGGAAAATGTGTAGGCGCCGCGGAATTGAAGGCCGTGCGCGAGTCGCTGATTGATGTCGGCGACGAGGCCGTGGTACGAACTGATGCCCTCGGAGAACCAGTGCGTCGTGTTGGAGACGGCAGGGTTTGCGAGAGGTGCGCCGCTCGGGTAGTAGAGCAGGCCGCTAGGATAATTCGCGGGGCACGGTGCGGCGGGGCAGATGGTGCCGATGGGAAGGTTCGCATCGAGCGAAAGGAATTCGTGGTAGCCGTGCGAGCCGACGTAACCGACGCTGACGGTTGTAGCGGGCGCGATCTGGTGCTCGACCTTGAGCGACCAGGATTCGACGGTTGGTGTACGCAAATCAGGCTGAACGCCGCTGGGAATCACCTTTGCACTTTTGTAAGTGGCGCCGGGAGCGATCGTCGAGAATGCGATGCTCTTCGCGGCGGAGACGGTGTTGAACGGTCCGTTTTGATCGAGGCGATAGCTGAGATTGTCGATCAGCGCGTAGTAGGTGCCGAAGCCGCCGCGGATCACGGTTTTCTTTGAGCCGAAGGGCGACCACGCTACTCCGAAACGAGGAGCGGGGAGAAATTTCGCGTTGTTTTCGGAAAGCGCCGATGAGCCGACGACGGGGTTCGTGATGATGGTGCCGGTGGAATCGAACGCGTAGTTCGAGGCGCGGCCGTTAACTTCATTCCAGCCATTCGTCGATTCGCCGCGGAAGCCGATGCGAATTTCCAGCGACGGCTTCAGGTGAATTGTGTCTTCGGCGTAGAACGCGCCTTGCAGGGAGCGCCAGCCGAGCGGCGTGAAGTTGGGTGCAAATGTGTACGTGCTGACCGTGCCTTGCAGGAATGAGTTGAGATTGGTGAACGAGGCCTGGCCGTATTGATCCTGAATGAGCGTGTCGTTGGCCTGAAGGCGTTGAATCCACGCGCCGAAGGAGAGGAGATGACGGCCGTGAGTGATGGTGACTTGATCGGTGCCGGTGAAGAGATTGCGGACGGCGGTGAGATTGCTGCCCGCGTTGGTGCCGCCGTTGCTGATTTGCGAGGCGCCGTTGAGCGTGGTGCCGCCGCCGACGACGAGAGCGCCGACGGGTTGATCGGCGTGAATCCAGCCGGAAAGAGCGGTGGTGGTTCCGCTGTCAAAGAAAAATGCGCCGCGTGAAAAGCCGAAGGTGGCGCGATTGACGACGCTCGGAGAAAAGATGTGCGTTTCGGTCAGGCTGACGACTTGCTCGCGCAGGCGAGCTGTGACGAAGCTGATGGGATTCGCTGTCGGGGAATGCGCGTCGCTGTCGTCGGCGGTGTAGACGGCGGAGAGAGTGTCGTTGGTTGAGAAATTCTGATCGATGCGAGCGGTGCCGAAATCTTCGCGGATGTGCTGGATCGGATTGCTGAATGCTTCAGCGATGCCGCTCGAAGTGCCGTCGGAGTTGAGCAGTTCGGGGCCGTTGGCAATGGGCCAGAGCGCAAGAAGCGGCTGGATGCTTGGAACAGCTTTTGTGCGTGACGTGTTGTCGGGAACGAGGGTGAGGTCGCTCAGGCCCAATGTCTGGCGGAAGCCTTCGTAATTCGCGAAGAAGAAGGTTTTGTCTTTCACGATAGGGCCGCCGGCGGATGCGCCGAAAACGTTGCGTTCGAAATGCGGGATGTCGCCGTGATCGAAGAAGTTGCGAGCGTCGAGTGCACTGTTGCGCAGGAATTCGTAGGCCGAACCGTGAAATTGATTCGTGCCGTTCGCGGTGACGACGTTGACTTGCGCGCCGGGGCGTTTGCCGTATTCGGCGCCGTAGGTGTCTTTCACAACTGCGAATTCGCGTACGGCGTCAACGCCGAGGAGTTGACCGCTAAGGCCGCCAGGAGTGTTGTTCACTTCGGAGGCGCTGGTGAATTCGACGCCGTTGAGCAGAAACAAATTTTCCTGAGGGCGTCGGCCGGAGACGGAAAACATGTTGCCCACGACGGAGTTCGACGTGCCAATTCCGCCGGCGCGCTGCGATGTGTAGTTCACGATGCCGGGGTTCAGCGTCAGCAACTGATCGTAACTCCGACCGTTGAGCGGCAAATCTTTGACCTGGCGCTCGCCGACGAGACCGGAGATGTCTTCCGTCGTGATTTGGATCACGCCGAGATCGGCTGGGACTTCGACGGTCTGATGAACGTCGCCGACTTGCAGGGTGAGATCGATCTCTTCACGTTGGCCGACGACGAGAGCGATGTTGGTGCGGCGATCGGACTGGAAGCCCGCTTTGGATGCGGCGACTTCGTAGTGGCCGACTGACAGCGCGGTGGCGTTGAATCTTCCCGCTTCATCGGTGACCAAGGCGCGGCTGCTGCCGGTCTCGAGGTTTACGACGGTCACTGCGGCACCCGCGACCGCGGCGCCGGAGGAATCACTCACCGAGCCCCACAGCGAGACATCACCCTGCGCGAAGGCGCTGCCCGGGCCAATCGCCGTAACCAGAATCAGAGAAAGCAAAACGAAGAGAAATTTTTTTGAATAGAAAACCGTTTGCTGGGTAAAACGCATCTTTAACACTCCTAAAGTGTGTTCGTTTAAGCGCATCGCGAGCGACGCGGAGAATCGTTGATGGAGGACTACACGACTAACTTTGTAAGATCCGTTGCAATTTCGATGGCAGGACCGATCAACGACAACAACAACACGAGTGCGCTGAGGCGCGCTTGAGGAGATGCGAAAGAAAAGTTTGAGCCGAAAAGGTCATGGTCGCTTACCTTCCGCGATGACCAGGTTGAGCTTTGTTGCAGCGGCCGAACGCGCAGCGACGGACGTGTGAATGCCCGAATATACCAACTGCAATCCGGCCACAAGTGCGACCGCTGCGACGACCAGTTTCAGTTTTTGGGCCGGGACACGCTTCGCGAGCAAGCAACCGATGATTACACCGGGCACACCGCCGGTGAGAAGTTCTATCAAAACAGGAGCGCTGATCGATCCGAGCGTCCAGTGAACGGTGCTGCCGATAATCGCGAGCACCAATCCAAAGATGATGTCCGTGCCGACGACTTGCGCTGGCGACATTTCGGAGTAGTTCAAGAGGAGGACGGTCCCCAGCGCGCCCGCGCCGGCCGAGGAGAAGCCGGACTCGATTCCTATCGGAAAAGCGAGCCACGGCAGCCAGCGGGAATTTTTGACGACGAAATTTGGATTCTGCGCTTTCGGAACAAAGCTCAACGTGGCCGTGATCGTAAGTAATAGTCCGAGAATAATAACGATGACCGGACTGTTGCCTGTGTGTGCCAACCCGCGAAGCGCGATGATGCCCAAAATAAGTCCCGGCACAGCGCCTTTCAGCATGAGCCGGAAATAACGCGAATTGACGTTTCGCCGAAACAGATAGAACGGCGCGGCGATCAAGCGCAAAACACCCGCAAAAACAAAGGCCGTTCCGACGGCTTCACCCGCAGGCATTCCAACGATCAGCAACAACGCGGGAACCGTGAAACTGCCGCCGCCGATTCCGGTGAGGCCGACCGCGAGCGCGATGAGAAAACCGAGAAGAAGATGCATCAGTCCGTTTTCTCCGAGAAAGTGTGAATGCCGCACTCGAGCTTCTTACCGCCCCAGCGGCCCGACCGAAGATTTCCAGGATCGTCGGGAATCGCCGTGCAAGGTTCGCATCCGATGCTCGAGTAACCGCGATCGTATTGCGGCAGATAGCTCAACTGATGCTTGCCGGTGTATTCCCACACTTGCGCCCAGGTCCAATCGGCGATCGGGCTCACCTTGAGCAGCGTTTTGCCGCTCGGCAAGCGATGATGCTCGATCTTCTTCAGATTTTTTCGTGTGGGCGATTGCTCGCGGCGCAGGCCCGTGAACCAAATCTCAAACGGTTCGAGAGAAGCCATCAGCGG
This sequence comes from uncultured Acidobacteriota bacterium, assembly GCA_963785605.1. Lineage (GTDB taxonomy): Bacteria > Acidobacteriota > Terriglobia > Acidiferrales > UBA7541 > Acidiferrum. The sequence goes on from CAWAWE010000010.1 coordinate 50,052, forward strand.
TTCGACTTTGCGGAGTTGGCAGCACTTTGCAGGATCGGTCGTGTACAGAACTCCGAGTTCCGATTCCTGCTGCTTCACTGTCTGTCGCGGCAACGCGTTTACAAGATTCAGCCGCCACTCCTGCGTGATCCTGTCGCGAAATTGATAGGTATCGGCGAAGTGGTAGCCCGTTTCGAGAAAAACGATCGGCGCTTGCGGCGCGTGCTTTCGTAACAGGTCGAGCACGACCATGTCTTCCGCTTGGAAGCTGCAAGTCAGGCAAACCGAATTCGCGGCTGCATCTCGAACGAGATCCCCGACGATCGTTTCCGCGTCGTTGCTTTCGACTTTTTCGAGATATTCGGCGGTTGGCATGTTATTCGCCTCTCTCCGTTCCGGATCGAAGCCGCAACGAAGCCGCCCGCGCTAGCATTCTCGAGATCAGTTCATTGTTCGAGATCTGTTCGGCATCGCCGAATAGATCGAATAGCGGTCGCTCTCGGTGTGTCTCTTTGAGTTGTTGCTTGAGCTTGGCATCCAGCGCACCCGTATCGACGAGGATGATGAATCCCGCAGAATGCAACAGCTCGATCACATTCGACAGCGATTCGCGCAGCAACGAATCACCGCGCAACACAATCGTTTCGAAGCCGTCCGCAAACAGAGCGCGCTCGGCCGCATCAATCACGCTGCCCGAAACCAAGACTGTAGCGGGACGATGGCCGTGCCGCTCAAACTTTTCGGCAGAAGTAACGGGCCGCGCAGAAGTCGCATGATCAGCATGCGCGCCCGCTTCAGTCGCCGCGAACCGCGCGCGACCTTCCAGGATCATTCCCGCAGCGACGGTGGCGTTCGAGATCGGATCGATCAGAATGAAACTCCCTGTCGATCGGCTCTCCTCATAGAGATCGAAAAACAGCGGATGACTCGTCTCGACATCGACCACCGCGATCGCGTTCATTTCCAAATCGCGCGCGGACTCGTGAGCGAGCGTATTCACATTCACGCGGTGACGAACGTTCGTCACTCGCGCCTTCACCGAGCGCGTCGTGTGCTTGGCGAGATAGTGTTGGCCGGCGATGAGCGGCTTTTCGCTCATCCAGACGATGGTTGCAGCGAAGGTAGTGGAAGCCGCTGGTTGCTTCGCCGGCGACACCAACATGTCTCCGCGGCTCACATCGATCTCATCAGCAAGTTCGAGCGTGACCGACTCACCTTGGCCGGCGGAGTCGAGGTTGCCGTCGAACGTCACAATACTTCGCACGGTGGTCGCCTTGCCCGACGGCAGCGCCACGATCGAATCGCCGACGCGAACTTCGCCTTCAACGATCTGCCCGGCAAAACCGCGAAACGTCGAATCCGGGCGAATGACAAGCTGAACGGGAAAACGCAGCGATTCAATCGAGTTCGTCTCGAGTACCGGAACAGTTTCGAGATGTTCGAGAAGCGTCGGACCGCCATACCATGGCGTCTTCGCGCTGGGATCGACAATGTTGTCGCCCTCGGTCGCGCTAACCGGGATGCACGTTGCGGACGAAATGCCGAGCTGAGCCGCGAGGTCGAGGAAATCTTCGCGAAGCCGCAAAAAAACATCTTCGCGATAATCGACCAGATCCATCTTGTTGATAGCGGCAACGAGATTCGGAATTCCGAGCAACGACGCGATGTAGGAATGGCGCCGGGTCTGCGGCAGCAACCCTTTCGTCGCGTCAACGAGAATAATCGCGAGATGCGCCGTCGATGCGCCGGTCGCCATGTTGCGCGTGTACTGCTCGTGGCCGGGCGTATCGGCAATAATGAATCGGCGCCGCGCGGTGGCGAAGTAGCGATACGCTACATCGATCGTAATTCCCTGCTCGCGTTCAGCGCGCAATCCATCGGTGAGCAACGAAAAATCGATCAGGCCGGTGGAGCGATTGACCTTGCTCTTCTTCACCGAGGCGAGCTGGTCTTCATAGACGCCCTTGGCGTCATGCAGCAGCCGACCGATCAGCGTCGATTTTCCATCGTCAACGCTGCCCGCCGTGGTGAACCGCAGCAGATCCTTCTTCAATTCCTGTTGCAAGAACGAGTCGAAAGTCTCGGCAGTCGCAAGAGCGGTAGACATTAGAAGTAGCCCTCCCGCTTCTTAAGCTCCATCGAGCCTTCTTCGTCGTGATCGATCGCGCGATTCTCGCGCTCCGATCGCCGGAACGAAATCATCTCCTCAATGATTTTCGGCAGCGTGTCCGCCTCAGAGCGAATCGCTCCCGTGCACGGAACGCAACCCAGCGAGCGCATGCGGCACTTCACAAGCCGCGGCTCCTCTCCAAATTGCAGCTCGCGTTGATCGTGAATCACCACCAGCGCACCGTTGCGCAACACCACTTCGCGTTCTTTGGCGTAGTACAGCGGCACAATCGGAATGCTTTCCGCAAGGATGTAGAGCCAAACGTCGAGTTCCGTCCAATTCGAAAGCGGGAACACACGGATGCTTTCGGACTTATTGATGCGCGAATTGAAGAGGTTCCACAGCTCGGGCCGCTGATTCTTTGGATCCCATTGGCCGTGCGCGTCGCGAAACGAATAAATTCGTTCTTTTGCGCGCGACTTCTCTTCGTCACGCCGAGCGCCGCCAAACGCCGCGTTGAATCCACCTTCCGTAAGGGCGTCGAGAAGGCTCTTCGTCTTGAGCAACCCGCAGCATTTCTGCGTTCCCAGCGAGAAGGGATTCGCGCCGGCCTGGAGCGCTTCTTCGTTGCGATGAACGATCAATTGCGCGCCGATTTCCTTCGCATACGAATCGCGAAACGAAATCATCTCGGGGAATTTGTAGCTCGTATCGATGTGAAGCAGAGGGAACGGAATCTTGCCGGGGTGAAACGCTTTCTGCGCGAGCCGCAACATCACCGACGAATCTTTGCCGATCGAATACATCATCACCGGATGCGAAAACTCGGCAACCGCTTCGCGAAGTATGTAGATGCTCTCCGCTTCGAGCTTGCGCAGATGGCTCAAGCGCCCGGCGTCCGCGATCGACTGCAGCCGATCCGCAGCGGCGCGATCTCGGCGTTCGGCTTCTTCTGTCGTGACCTGGATCATTTCCAACTCGTTCCCTTTTTGTCCCGTCCGAAAAACAAAAAACCCACCTGCCAGCATCTCTGGCGGTGGGTTCGGTTACAGTCTGACTGGAATCAGTCTTTAGACGATAAGCCCCTCAGCGCCAGAACACACGTGTGCACAACAAAGACAACACGCACAACAGAGAGTTCGTCGCATGGAAGCTCGGTTAATCACAAAAGAATCTTATTCTCAATTGCTCGCAAACGCAACCTAAACAACAGTCTATGCATGAAATTAGCGAGACTAGCCACGTTTTGAGAGGTTCAGCGCCCTGACGGACGAGGGCCAATTCAGCGCGATCGAGAGGGTTCACTGCACTGTGGTCGAGCTAATGACCCCGTTGCTTCCTACGGTGACCGCTATTGTGGTCGCTTGGCTCACGGTCGTCGATCCCACTTTCGATGTGCCTGTCACGGTAATCGTGTAGCTTCCGCTTGGTGCAAAGCACGTCACCTTTTGACCGGCACACCCGGACCCGATCATGAGCACGCATGCCGTAAAGAAGAGCGCGCGTAACCGTTTCCGCCGCGAACAGATGCCGAAGAAAAACACAATCGGCAGCAGCAACCCATTGTTCCCAAAAGTCGCCGTGCCTCCGGTGTTCGAGCAGGATGCTTGCGTCGTGATCGTCAACGACGCGGTTGCCGCGCTAGTCCCGTTCAACGTGACGCTCGACGGCGTGAATCCGCAATCCGAGTTCGCAGGCAGCGAGGAACACGAGAGCGCGACCGTTTGATTGAATCCATTGATGGGCGCAATCGTGAGCGTGACCGTTTCCGACGTTCCGTTCGCTGTTGCAGCCGACGCTTTTAGGGTGAACGACCCTCCGCCCTGTCCAAGATTCGCCGAGGTCACTGCATTGAAGTTGGAATCGCCGGCGTAACGCGCATCGATCGAATGCGAACCCGCGCCAAGCCCGGCAATGTCCAGGGTAGCGACGCCTGCGGAATTGAGCGGAGCAGTGCCGAGTACCGTCGTTCCGTCCAGAAAGACGACCGACCCTGTTGGCACGCTGGCGGGAAACTGCACGCTCGCCGTCAAAACCGCGGGTGTTCCATCCACAACCGGTGACGGGGCGGAAACAAGCGAAATGGTCGGCGTAGCTTTCGCGACGTTCAGGCTCAGGTTCGCCGCGCTCGATGAATAAAGTGAATCGCCGCCATACGACGCGGAAATCATGCGTGTGCCGGCCGGAAACAACCGCTGGCTCTCTTCCGCAGTTTTTTGGGTCACGACCTGAGTGCCGAGCGGCACGCCTGCATCGGTGAACGCGATATTCCCAGTTGGTAGCGGCACGCTCGAAGCGGCAGTGTCGCCGATTTTCGCAAAAATCGTCACCGCGTCGCCGTACACCGGGACCGCAGGCTGCGCGCTCAACCCCAGCGTGGTCGGATTCAACACTCCGACGCCGGTTGTGATCACCGTTTGCGGACTGCCAGGCGCATTGTCCGTGAGAATGTTCTTTTCGGCGTACGTCGTCGTCGCAGCCGGCGAAAAAGCGACGTTGATGATGCAACTCGTGTTCGGCGTGATTGTGAAGGGAAACGTCGCCGGGCAGCTTCCTCCCGAAACGATATGAAACGCGGAGCCTGTCAATTGCTCCGCGGAGATGATGACGTTCGCCGTGCCGCTGTTGCTCAGCGTAATCGTCTTCGGCGCGCTGGTGTTGCCGACCGCGACCTTGCCGAAGTCGAGCGCGGAATAATCGACCCGGCGTATGCGCTGATTGTTTGTGTCGGTCACGTAGAAGCCGGTGATGATTGGCACGGTGTCGGTTGGCGTGTCGAACACCGCAGCCGCCGGGGAATTTCCCAGCGCGGGCCCTTCGAGATCGACGCCCGCGACCGTCGCAATTGTTCCGGTGGCAACCTGTCGAATGACATTGTTGTTTGTGTCGGCAATCAGGAGTCGGCCGAACACGTCTTCGCGAATCGATTTCGGGAACGCCATCTGCGCTGCCGTCGCCGGCCCTCCGTCTCCGCTGTAACCTTCGGTCGAGGTTCCCGCGAATGCAGCGATCACGCCGCCGCTCACCGCTCGAATGCGGTCATTCGAAGCATCGGCGATGTACAGCGTGCCGGAAGAATCGATCATCACGCCGCTGGGCACATCGAGCGCGGCGGACGTGGCAGGTCCTCCGTCTCCTGCGTTTCCCTGAAACACGGTGCCCGCGACAGTCGTGACCACTCCGCCGCTGATGAACCGCACGCGATTGTTGCCCGAGTCCGCGATGTACAGACCGTCTGAGGAATCGATCGCGACTCCCCTCGGCGAAAATAAACACGCAGCCGCCGGTGGCCCGCCATCTCCGCAAAAACCTCCCACACCCGTACCGGCGTACGTTGTGATGACGCCGTTGCGGACTTCGCGGATTCGGTTGTTGTTCGTATCCGCGATAAAGAGGTTATCCGCGGAATCGACTGCGACGCCTGAAGGCGAATCCAGCATCGCCGAGGTCGCGGGGCCACCGTCGCCGCCGTAGCCTTCCATTCCGTTGCCGGCAACCGTAACGATCTTTCCCGTCGTGTCGATTTTGCGGACGCAGTGATTGTCCCGATCGGCGAAATACAGGTTCCCCGCGGCATCGGTGACGATCGCGGTCGGCGATGCAATCTTCGCCGAAGTTGCAGGACCGGAGTCGCCGCTGAACCCTTCCGCGCCGGTGCCGGCGACCGTTTGGACGACCGCGCTCGGCTGCACGACGAGCACAGGACCTTGAGTGCGTGCGGCACTGGTCAAAGCCAGCGAGAACGTGATTACGGCCAGCAGTCTTATGAGGAACGATCTCGGCATAGCTCGCTCACTGGCACGTCAAGCCCATCGCCACGTTCTCCGCCGAAAGCAAAGTGTTTGAAAGTGCCATCGACACGTCGACGAATTGACCTGCCGTAATCGACACCGCGGTTGTGGAAGAACACGTCGTGGCGCTCCCGCTGATCGTGCAACTCATCGACGAGTTCGTTAGCGTGAAGTTGCTTCCCGTGCGTACTGTGAAAGTCTCCGTGACGCCGGTTCCGGGCGGGCTATCGACCGCGACGACAAACTTGTTCGTCGTACACGCAGTCGGAACGATCGACATGACGCTTGCATTGTCGGAGCCGCCCACGACCGACGACTTCGTGAGGCTGAAGAAGTTCGTGCCCGAAAGGAGCGATACGGCGGTCGAGGTCATCGAGAAGATGCCCGGACCGGCTGGACCTGTCGCACCGGTGGCTCCCGTTGCGCCTGTGGCTCCCGTGGGACCTTGCGCACCGGTCGAACCCGTCGCGCCGGTCGCTCCTGTGCCCCCTGCGGCTCCGGTGGCTCCGGTCGAACCCGTCGCGCCTTGCTGCGCAAGTACCGCCCACTGCGTCGGCGACGTGCTGGGATTGTTGTTGGTATTCGAATTCACGAGCGAGATGTAGCTCGATCCATTGAAGAAAACGGCGTCGCCAATCGCGTACGTCGTCGAAGTAGAGTACGTGTTGCGGAAATTGATCGGTGGGCCTTGTGGTCCCGTCGCGCCGGTTGCTCCTGTCGCGCCGGTTGCTCCCGTTGAGCCTTGCGGGCCAGTTGGACCTGTTGCTCCCGTCGTCCCGGTTGCGCCTTGTGCGCCGGTCGAACCGGTTGACCCTTGCTGCGCGAAGAGTGCCCACTGCGTTGGAGAAGTTGTGGGCGTGTTGTTCGTGTTCGAACTCACCAGCGAGATGTAGCTCGAACCGTTGAAAAACACCACATCGCCCAGGGAATAGCTGGAGGATGTCGAATACGTTCCGCGGAAGTTGACGGGCGGACCCTGCGCGCCAGTAGCGCCGGTTGCACCCGTGGCTCCGGTCGGACCGGTCGCGCCTTGCGGACCTGTCGCGCCCGTGGAACCTGTCGGTCCCGCCGGGCCGGTTGCTCCCGTCGGACCGGCCGGACCTTGGACACCTTGGGACCCCGTCGGGCCGGCGACCCCTTGCGATCCTTGCGCGCCGGTGGATCCGGTCGCGCCTTGTTGCGCAAAGAGCGCCCATGACGTCGGCGAAGTGTCGGGTTGCTGATTCAGATTCGAACTGACGAGCGAGATGTAGCTCGATCCGTTGAAGAAGACGATGTCCCCGGTCGCGTAGGTAGATGAACTCGACCAGGTATTTTTGAATGTTTCCGGTGGACCTTGCGGACCCGTCGCGCCAGTCGGACCGGTCGGTCCTGTTGGCCCCGTCGCGCCTTGCGCTCCTTGGGCGCCTTGCGGTCCAGTCGATCCCGTCGCACCGGTTGGACCAGTCGATCCCTGCGGACCTGCTGGACCGGTTAAGCCCGTTGCGCCAGTCGCGCCGGTTGCACCTTGCGAGCCGGTCGAGCCCGTCGTGCCTTGCTGCGCGAGCAGCCCCCACTGCGTTGGTGAAGAGCTGGGAGTGTTGTTAGTGTTCGAAGCGACAAGTGAAATGTAGCTCGATCCGTTGAAGAAAACCGCGTCGCCTACCCCATACGTGTGCGACGTAGAATACGTTCCCTGATACGCGATCGGCGCACCCTGCGGACCAGTCGGTCCCGTTGGTCCGGTCGGACCCGTCGGGCCAGCTGCGCCCGTCGCACCCGTTGCTCCCTGCGCCCCCGTCGCGCCGGTTGGGCCGGCGGGACCTTGCGCGCCGGTCAACCCTTGCGGACCTTGCGAGCCGGTGGCGCCCGTCGAACCGGTTGGCCCTGTTGAGCCCTGTTGCGCCAGCAGCGACCACTGCGTCGGAGAAGTGTTTGGCTGATTGTTCGTGTTCGAATTGACCAGTGAGATGTACGCCGAACCGTTGTAGAAAACGACGCTGCCCGTGCTGTAGGTGCTGCTGCTCGACCACGTGCCGCCGTAATTGATCGGCGGACCTTGCGGACCGGTCGCGCCTTGCGGTCCTTGCGGCCCGGTTGCGCCAGTCGCGCCCGTAGTTCCCTGCGGACCTTGTGCGCCCGTCGCGCCGGTCGGACCTGCGACGCCTTGCGGACCAGTTGTGCCTTGCGGTCCTTGCGCCCCGGTCGCGCCGGTAGCTCCCGTCGAGCCGGTCGAGCCTTGCTGCGCGAACAGCGCCCATTGCGTCGGCGAGGTGCTCGGCTGATTGTTGGTGTTCGAACTGACCAGCGAAATATACGAAGAGCCGTTGAAGAAAACGACGTCGCCGGTGTTGTACGTTCCGCTCGTCGACCACGTTCCTTGGAAGCTGACCGGCGGACCTTGCGCACCCGTTGCGCCTTGCGGACCTTGCGGACCAGTTGGGCCCGTTGAGCCCGTCGCGCCTTGTGGACCTTGCGAACCGGTCGCGCCTGTCGGCCCGGCGACACCTTGCGGACCGGTCGACCCTTGAATGCCCTGCGCACCCTGCGCCCCGGTTGCACCGGTCCCGCCCGTATTTCCTTGCTGCGCCAGAAGACTCCACTGCGTCGGGGATGTACTCGGCTGATTATTTGTGTTCGAAGCGAGCAGCGAGATGTAGCTCGATCCGTTGAAGAAGACCACGTCCCCAACGGCGTAGGTATGCGAAGTCGAATAGGTTCCCTGGAACGAAACCGGCGGACCTTGCGGACCTGTCGCGCCCTGCGGACCAGTGGGACCCGTCGAGCCAGTCGATCCGGTTGCGCCCGTCGATCCAGTTGCGCCTGTCGATCCTGTCGGACCTGCCGGTCCCTGTGCGCCCGTCGTACCTTGATTGCCCTGCGGACCTTGCGTTCCGGTTGAACCTGTCGCGCCGGTATTGCCTTGTTGCGCGAGCAAACTCCACTGCGTTGTGCTCGTGTCCGGCTGATGATTCGTGTTCGAAGCGACGAGCGAAATATAGCTGGAGCCGTTGAAGAACACCACATCGCCCACGGCGTAGGTATGCGATGTCGAGTATGTTCCCTGGAATGAAATCGGAGGACCTTGCGGACCTGTCGCGCCTTGCGGACCAGTCGGACCCGTCGAGCCAGTCGAACCCGTTGCGCCCGTCGCACCCGTTGCGCCCGTCGATCCCGTTGCACCTGCCGGACCTTGAGCACCCGTCGCGCCCTGATTGCCTTGCGGACCTTGCGTTCCGGTTGAACCTGTCGCGCCGGTATTGCCTTGTTGCGCGAGCAAACTCCACTGCGCTGTGCTGGTATCCGGCTGGTGGTTCAAGTTCGAACCGACGATCGAGATGTAGCTCGAGCCGTTGAAGAAAACGACATCACCCACCGCGTAAGTGTGCGAAGTCGAATAGGTTCCTTGGAATGAAACCGGCGGACCCTGCGGACCAGTTGCGCCTTGCGGACCGGTCGGCCCAGTCGAGCCAGTCGAACCTGTCGCGCCGGTAGCACCCGTTGCTCCCGTGGACCCCGTCGGACCTGCCGGTCCCTGCGAGCCGGTCGCGCCCTGATTGCCTTGCGGACCTTGCGCGCCCGTCGCACCGGTCGTGCCGGTGGCGCCTTGTTGCGCCAGCAGCGCCCACTGCGTCGGCGACGTATTCGGCTGATTGTTTGTATTGGAACTGACTAACGAGATATACGCAGAGCCGTTGAAGAAGACCACGTCGCCAGGGTTGTATGTCCCGCCCGTCGACCACGTTCCCTGAAAGGTTACCGGTGGACCTTGCGGACCAGTTGGCCCGGTCGGGCCTTGCGGACCAGTGGAACCGGTCGGACCTTGCGCTCCCTGAATGCCTTGCGGACCGGTGGCGCCCGTCGGACCCGTCGGACCCGGAGGGCCTGCCGATCCTGGACCACTCGATCCGAGCGCGACCAGCGACCACCACGTCGGGCTCGTGTCCGGCTCATTTCCGGTGTTGCTGTTAGCCAACGATATATAGGTCGATCCGCTGAAATAAACTGCCTGCCCCGTTGAGTATGTGGTTCCGTTCGCCCAAGTGCCGGCAAATGTCAGCGGTGGTCCCTGTGAACCGGTCGAACCTTGCAAACCTTGCGGACCAGTGGCGCCGGTCGCACCTGTTGCGCCTGTTGCGCCAGTCGCACCTTGCGGACCTGCCGGTCCCTGCGTTCCCTGTGCTCCATTTGCGCCCGTCGCGCCCGTTGCTCCCGTCGATCCTTGTTGCGCCAGCACTGCCCACTGCGTCGGCGAGGTATTGGGTTGGTTGTTCGTGTTCGAATTGACCAGCGAAATGTATGCCGAGCCGTTGTAGAAGATGACGTCGCCGGTGTTGTATGTTCCACCGCTCGACCATGTCCCCTGAAAACTGACCGGCGGACCTTGCGGACCAGTCGCGCCCTGCGGACCAGTCGGACCGGTTGCGCCCGGTGTTCCGGCAGCGCCCGTCGCACCCGTGGCTCCAGTTGCGCCTGTCGAGCCGGCAGTTCCCTGCGGACCCGTTGCGCCCTGCGGTCCTTGCGCGCCGGTTGCACCCGTTGCTCCGCTCGCTCCCGTCGAGCCTTGTTGCGCCAGCACTGCCCACTGCGTCGGCGAGGTATTGGGTTGGTTGTTCGTGTTCGAATTGATCAGCGAAATGTACGCCGAGCCGTTGTAGAAGATGACGTCCCCGGTGTTGTAGGTCCCACCGCTCGACCACGTCCCTTGAAAACTAACCGGTGGCCCCTGCGGACCGGTTGCACCTTGCGGACCCGTCGCACCGGTCGCGCCGGGAGTTCCGGCGCCGCCGGTTGCACCCGTTGCACCGGTTGCGCCGGTGGAACCCGCAGCTCCCTGCGGACCCGTTGCGCCCTGGGGGCCTTGTGGTCCCGTCGCGCCGCTCGCACCGGTGGTGCCCGCCGACCCTTGCTGTGCCAGAACGGCCCACCGCGTGGGCGAGGTGTTGGGTTGATTGTTCGTATTGGGAGTAACTAATGAAATGTATGCCGAGCCGTTGTAGAAGACGACGTCGCCGAGATTGTATGTACCGCCGGTGGACCACGTTCCTTGAAAACTGATCGGCGGTCCTTGTGGCCCGGTCGCTCCTTGCGGTCCGGTTGGACCGGTCGCGCCCGGCGTTCCCGCAGCGCCACTCGCGCCGGTGGCTCCGGTTGCACCCGTGGAGCCGGCAGCGCCCTGCGGCCCCGTCAAGCCCTGTGGACCTTGCGGACCGGTCGCGCCGGTCGCACCACTGGCACCCGTCGAGCCTTGCTGCGCGAGCACCGCCCACTGCGTAGGCGATGTGTCGGGCTGATTGTTCGTATTGGAACTGACTAATGAAATGTAAGCCGAGCCGTTGTAGAAGACGACGTTGCCCGTGCTGTAAGTCGTGCTGCTCGACCACGTTCCGCTGAAACTGACCGGAGGTCCTTGTGGTCCCGTTGCGCCTTGCGGACCTTGCGGACCGGTCGCGCCCGTTGCGCCCGCCGCTCCTTGCGCGCCTTGCGCACCAGTTGCGCCGGTCGGACCGGATGCACCCTGCGCCCCCGCCACGCCTTGCAAACCTTGCGGACCCTGCGCGCCCGTCGAACCGGTTGCGCCCGCGCTTCCCTGCTGCGCGAGCAGACTCCACTGCGTCGGGGACACATCCGGCTGATGATTCAAATTTGAACTGACAATCGCGATGTAGGCCGAACCGTTGTAATACACAACGTCGCCGGTTGCGTACGTGGTCGAGCCGGACCACGTTCCTCGAAAAGTGATCGGCGGCCCCTGCGGACCGGTTGAGCCTTGCGGACCTTGTGGGCCGGTTGCTCCTGTGGTTCCGGTCGCGCCTTGCGGTCCGGTAGAACCCGTTGCGCCCGTCGGACCCGCAACGCCTTGCGGCCCGGTGGATCCCGTAAGTCCCGTCGGACCCGTCGGGCCTGCTGGACCCGCTGGGCCAGTCGAGCCCTGCTGAGACAACACGCTCCACTGCGTCGTGCTCGTGTCCGGCTGATGATTCAGATTCGAAGAAACCGTCGAGATGTACGCCGAGCCGTTGAAGAACACGACGTCGCCAACCGCGTAAGTCGTAACACTCGACCACGTTCCGCGGAAATTTACCGGCGGTCCCTGCGAGCCGGTCGCTCCCGTGGGACCTTGCGCTCCGGTCGTGCCGGTCGCACCGGTCGAACCCTGCGGCCCCTGCGCTCCGGTAGCTCCTGTCGGTCCCCCCGGACCTTGCGCCCCGGTTGGTCCCTGCGCTCCGGTTGGACCCGCAACACCTTGCGAACCTTGCGGTCCGGTTGGCCCCGCCGCGCCGGACTGCGCGAACACGGCCCACTCCGTCGGCGAAGTATTTGGCTGATTGTTGAGGTTCAAGCTGAGAAGCGCGACGTACGCCGCCCCATTGAACGAAACGATGTCGCCGGTTGAATACGTCACCACCGATGACCACGAGCCCTTGAATGTCGCCGGCGGTCCGGTCAGCCCCGTAAGCCCTTGCGGTCCCTGTGGCCCGGTCGCTCCGGTCGATCCCTGCGCTCCTTGCGCGCCGATTGCTCCCGCTGGACCTTGCACGCCCGGCACGCCTTGTATTCCTTGCGGACCGAGCGGCCCCGTTGGACCAATCAAACCCTGCAATCCAGCAAGACCTGCTACTGCCAGCAAAGCCCACGAACTCGGCGATGTATCCGGCTCATGCCCCTGGTTCGAGCCGGTGATCGAAATATACGAAGACCCGTTGAAATAGACGACATCGCCGAGGTTGTAGATATTCGGCGTGAGCCATGAACCTTGAAATGTAATCGGCGGCCCCTGCGGCCCGGTGATCCCGATCGGCCCGAGCGGACCTTGCGGCCCGGTTGCGCCGACGAGACCTTGCGGACCGGTCGCTCCAACCGCACCCGCCACGCCTTGCAAGCCTTGCGGGCCGGTCGGCCCCGTCAAACCCGGAAGCCCCTGAGGGCCGATCGGTCCGTCCGGCCCCTGCGGACCGGCGATCGAAACATCCAGGATGGCTGGATGCCCGGTCTCTTGATTTTCTTTGCTGTCGAATAGCACGAAAGTGTTCGGCGCCGTCGTTGAGGGGCTGATGGAGAAACCGTGATTACTCGACGGCGTGGTCATCCATCCCTGCACGATCTGCGTCACATCGATCACGATGAACGTATCCACCGTGGTCACCGGAATCGTCATGGCCGTCGCGCCGATCGTCGGCGCCGTATTGAACGTCACGCCGGTTTCGGTCCAGCCCGATTGCACCGCCGCGATGTCCACTGCGCCCGCAACGTTGATGCGGTTCACGAACAGCGTCAGATTCGCCCGCGTCACCTGCGCCGAGATCGTTCCCGACGGGAGATTCGACAGATCGAATTGCAACAGCGCGAACGAACCGTTGCCGACATATAAATTGCTGACCGTTCCGAAGTTCACCGTGGGAAACAAACTGACCACATGCGCATCAGCCACCAACGGCGCATCGTTCGCACGCGCCGGCACGGCCAGCAGCAAAGCCAAGCCAACCGCAAAAATCTGTCGTGACGACTCTTCGAGCCTTCGCCATGGACACACACCATTGAGTTTGCTAGCGGAGTTCGTCCGCCGGAGAGGGCATAGCTGCATCTGTAGAGCTAGACTTCGGCCAAGGAAGGGGGAAAAACTTCATGCACCGAAATGACCGTTTCGGAGCCGAAGCACTGCTGTCAGCATGAAAACATTCTGAGAAACGCGCCGCAAGGTTCACCGACACCCGTCGATGTCTAATGCGTCACTCATCTCGACGCGCGTCGCATCGTGATGAACCTCTTACGTCGATTGCTTGAGGAATTGCTCCAGCAACAAATGGAAGTGATGCACGCCGTTCTCGCGCTTCACCGAATAGCGTCCGCGATCGTACAAACTCGATTGCAATCCGCGCTGCACGCTTTCGCAGAGGCCGATGTCTTCCTGCTGCACTTCGTCGCTGAACGCGACGGCTTTCTTGATTCTTTCCTGCATCGCTGCGCTCGTTGCATCGTGAAAAAACCATTCGAAAATGGTGAGCGTCTTGTCATGTGACAACGGCACGATCAGATTCGTCGAAACATTGTCCGGATAAATATTCAGCATCAGGTTCGGAAATATCCAGAAATACAGCGCTTCTTGCTGTTGTCCCGCCACGCCCGGCGCGTAGAATCGTTCGCCGGACTCCGACGCCTTTACCGCGCGGATCGGAGCGAACTGCTGCGAATAATATTTGAAGGTTTCCGTTCGGTATTGCGAATAGTCGATCTCGCGCATCAATCCCGGATGCGCGATCGGAATGTGGTAGCCCTCGAGATAGTTATCGACATAAACCTTCCAGTTGCACTGAATGACATAGTCGCGCCGCTCGGCGAATTGCAGCCCATCGAAGCGAAACCCTCGTGCCTGCTCGGGAATGTCACCGAGAAAAGCCGACAGAGGTTCGGCGTTCGCGTCGAAATTGACGAAAATGAAATTCGCCCAGGTCTCGACGCGCAGCGGAACCATGCCCATCGCGCTGCGATCGAAAAATTCCACGCCTTCGACATCGGGCGTGCCAATCAAACGTCCATCGAGCGTATACGTCCAGCCGTGATACCCGCAGCGAAGCACATTTTTGCAGCCGCTGCCCGACGCAATCGGTCCCGCACGGTGGCGGCACACATTGCTGAAAGCCCGCAGCACGCCTTGCTTGTCGCGCGTGATAACGATGGGTTCGCCGCCGACATCCGCCGTGAAAAAACTCTCCGGATCGCGAATTGTGCGCTTGGCGCCGTTGACTTCGCCGCAATCGTGATCGAGCGTTCCCACAAGCTGCCACGTGCGGCGAAAGATGCGCGCTCTCTCGAGCTCGAGAACTGACGGGTCGGTGTAGAAGCGCGAAGCCAGCGTTTCCGCGCACGCGATGCGCTCGTCTACGCCCAGGTATGCGCCGCTTTGAGAGTTTTTATTCATTGAGATCGTGGCAAAGTGCGACGAATCCAGCGATTGTCATCCCGAGCGGAGCGAGGGATCTGCTCTTTCTCTGTGTAGCGAAACTGCGCCGCGAGAATCGCCGTTAGAACTTCCGCGTTTCCTGCCGCGACCATCTCTCCACAACGATCTTCGATTCCGTAAAAAACTCAACAGCGTCTTTCCCCTGCCCGTGCAGAATGCCGAAGAAACTCTCTTTCCATCCGCTGAAAGGAAAATACGCCATCGGCGCCGCAACTCCAATGTTGATACCGATGTTCCCCGCCGGCGCTTCGTAGCGAAACTTCCGTGCCGCCGATCCACTCGTCGTGAATAGCGACGCCTGATTTCCGTACGGACTCCGCTTCAAAAATTCCATCGCCTCATCGATCGAATTCGCGTGGATCAAGCTCAACACCGGCCCAAAAATCTCCGTATGCGCCAGCTCGCTGTTCGCCGGAAGCCCATCGAGGATCGTCGGCTTCACGAAATTCCCGCCTTCGTGATTCGGCACCTTCGCGTTTCGCCCATCGACGATCGCCTTCGCGCCTTCACCAACTCCCACTCCAATCATCGACTCGATCCGCTGCTTGCTTTGCGGCGTGATCACCGGCCCCATCTGCACACCGGCATCAAGCCCATTCCCAATTTTAATTTTCGACGCCGCCTCCGCAATCGCATTACTAAACGTCTTCTGCGCTTCGCCAATCGTCACCGCGACCGACACTGCCAGGCAGCGCTGCCCCGCGCAACCAAACGCGCTGTCGCTGATGATCTGCGTCGCCAAATCCATATCGGCGTCCGGCAGCACCACGACGTGATTCTTCGCTCCGCCCTGGCACTGCGCCCGCTTCCCGCTGATCGCCGCGCGCGTATACACGTGCTTCGCAACTGGCGTCGAGCCAACAAAACTGATCGCCCGAATCGCCGGGTGATCGCAAAGCGCATCGACCACCGTCTTGCCGCCGTTCACCAAATTCACGACGCCCTTCGGCAGCCCCGTCTTCTCGATCAACTCCATGATGTACTTCATCGTGAGCGGCACACGCTCCGACGGCTTCATGATGAACGTATTGCCGCACGCGATCGCATAAGGCAAAAACCAAAACGCAATCATCCCCGGAAAATTGAACGGCACGATCGCCGCAACGACGCCCAATGGCTGGCGAATCAGCATCTCATCCACGCCCGGCGTGACGTCTTCCATGTTGTAGCCCTGCATCATCATGGGAACGCCGCACGCCACCTCGACGTTCTCGATGCCACGCCGCATCTCGGCTTTCGCTTCGCCGAACGTTTTTCCGTTTTCGATCGTGATCAAGCGCGCGATCTCGTCGATGTGTTCTTCCAACAGATTTTTCAGCTTGAACAAATACTGCACACGATCGCCCGCCGGAGTGCGCCGCCACGCCGGAAACGCATCGGCTGCGGCTTTGACAACGGCTTCAACATCGGCCGTCGGTCGAAAGCGGCGTACGCGCCAAAAGTTCGGTCGTCGCGGGGTTGGTCACATCCACAAATTCGGTGGCTGTAGACCGCTGCCACGCGCCATTGAAATAATTCTGAAGATCGGGAGCTGAAGTCGTCGCCGTGCTGCTCATAAAAACTCCTCACCGAGATTTCCCGCCCAGCTTACCAAATAAATGCAAAGTTGAACATGAGCCGGCCCACGACAAAACGTTTAGAATGCGGATTTAGCGCAAGAATTGTTAAATGACGACATAATCGCCGGTAGAAATGCTAATCGTTAGAGGATTACGCGATTCGTAACGGTTTTACTACTTCCGGACCGAAGCCAGCGCCTCATACGCCGCACCCAGTAACGGCGCCGACTCGTTCAGCACCACCGACACCGGAATATTCTCCAGCACGCTCTCAAACTTCCACTTATCCCGAAACGCCGCAAAAAACTTCCCGTCTCGAATCTTATCGATGATCTTCACCGCGATCCCGCCCGCCACATACACGCCACCCAATGCCAGCACCTTCAGCGCAAGATTCCCCGCCTCCGCCCCGTAAATCGAAGTCCACAGATCGAGCGTCTCGACGCACACCGGGCATGTCCCCGCCAACCCGTTCCTCGTAATCTCGGGCGCAGGATCGGCATCGGGATCTTCAAACGTGGCGTGCTTCACTTCCGGCGCCAAAAACTCATGCAGCGTTCGAAATCCCCGCCCCGACAAAATCAATTCCCAACTCACCTGCGGATATCGCCGCCGCATGAATCGCAACAACTCAATTTGCTGCTCTGAATGCGGCGCAAAATCCGAGTGCCCTCCTTCCGAAGGCACAATCCGATAACGCCCGCCATCCCAAACCAAAATCGATTGCCCCAGTCCGGTTCCCGCCGCCAGCAACGCCATCGTTCCGCCCGGTTCCGGCTTCCCGACGTTCAAAACGCTAAATTCTTCCGGCGCAAGATGTTCGATACTGTGCCCCGTCGCGCCCAGGTCGTTCATCAGCACAATCTTCTCGACGTCCAACTCCCGCTCAAGAATCTTCGCGTTCACCGTCCACGGCAAATTTGTCGCACGCACGTGGTTGTCGATCACCGGTCCCGCAACGCCAAAACCCGCAGCCTCAACGAAATCCGTCGCCATGTACGGCGCCGCCTGCCGCGAAAACTCCCGCACGATCAGCTCGAACTGGGCAAACTCCTTGCTCGCGAACCGCTGTTTGAACACGGTCGTCAACTTCCCGTCTTTTTCCGAAAACAGCGCAAGGTTGCACTTCGTGCCGCCTACATCCCCGGCAAGGATCACCTGGCCCCCTGTCTATGAAGTGAATCGTGGCTTTTATTGTACTTGCGCGCGCGGGCTCTGGCTACGAGTTGAACCACTGCCGGCCTTCGTGTTCCAGGAGAGCATCGGACTCGCGCGGGCCCCAGCTGCCCGACGCATATTGCGGGACGGTCGCGGTCTTCGCCGCGCTCCACACGTCTAAAATCGGATCGACCAGCGACCACGCCGCCTCGACGCTGTCGCCGCGATCGAACAGCGTCGCGTCGCCGCGCACGCAATCGTTCAGCAGCGTCGCGTACGCGCTCCGCGCTCCATTGCCGAATCCTTCGCGATAGCTGAAATTCATCGTTACGTTCCCAATGCTCATCTCCGGCCCCGGCCGCTTCGCGCCAAACGAAACCGAAATCCCTTCGTCCGGCTGAATATTCAGCACCAAGCGGTTTGCATCCACTTCGCGCTCGCGAAACACAATGTGTGGCGCCTTCTTGAACTGGATCACGATCTCGGTCGTGCGCCGCGCCAGCCGCTTTCCGGTGCGCAGATAGAAGGGCACACCCGCCCAGCGCCAGTTGTCGATCAAAACTTTCGCAGCCACAAACGTTTCCGTGCGCGACTTCGGATTCACTCCCTGTTCCGAGCGATAACCCGGTACCTGCTTGCCATCGACCTCGCCAGCGGCGTACTGCGCGCGCACCACCGACTGCGCCACCATCCCCAAATCGAACGGCCGAATCGACTGCAACACTTTCAATTTTTCGTTGCGCACCGCGGTCGCATCGAACGACGCCGGCGGCTCCACCGCAACCAGCGAAGTCAGTTGCAGCACGTGGCTTTGAATCATGTCCCGCAACGCGCCCGCAGTCTCATAAAATCCGCCGCGCCGCTCCACACCCAGTGTCTCCGCCGCCGTAATCTGCACGTGATCGACGTAATTCCGATTCCACAACGGCTCAAAAATCCCGTTGCTAAACCGCAGCACCAACAAATTCTGCACAGTATCTTTGCCGAGATAGTGGTCGATGCGGTAGACCTGCGACTCGTCGAACTCGCTCAAAACAATCTTGTTCAGTTCTTTTGCCGTAGTCAGATCGCGCCCAAACGGCTTCTCAATAATGATCCGCACCCACGCATTCGGCGAAGTCGGCTTCGCCAACCCAGCCGCGCCCAACTGCTCGACGATGTCTTTGTAAACCTCGGGCGGCGTGGACAAATAAAACAGCCGGTTCCCGCTCAATCCCTTCTGCGATTCCAGTTCCTTCAGATGCTCCGCAAGCTTCTTGAAATCTTCGGCGTTGCCGTATTCGCCCGCGTGATAATGCAAATTCGATGCGAACTCTCCCCACTGCTTCGAATCGATCGGTCCCACTTCCGACATCGTTTTCGCCGCTTCACCGATCGCGCTGCGAAAGCTGTCATCGTTCATCGGCGTGCGCGCAAACCCCACGATCGCGTACGACGATCCGAGCGCGTGATGATTCGCCAGGTCATACATCGCGGGAATCACTTTGCGCTTCGCCAAATCTCCCGACGCCCCGAACAACACCACCGTGCATGGCTCGGAGCTCATGTAATAGCCACCCGACCGGCTGCTCTCCTGCGTCTTCTCGCGCTGCTCGGTTTCAGTGTAATTCGCGGTCTTCGTTGGCATGGCGACACTATACCTCAACGTCAAATTTTTGCAGCTCAGCCCGCAATTGCTCTGCGTTCTGGTGTTGAATCACATTCATCCCCAGCCGCCTCGGGCTTTCCAGGTTCAGCGGACGGTCATCGATAAAGATGCACTGGCCGGGCGTACGTTGCGTAACTTCGAGCGCCATCCGGAAGATTGTTTCCTCCGGTTTCCGCGCCCGCACATAGCACGAGCTGAAAAATGCAATGAAATTTCGCCGCAGATCGAATTTTTCGATCCGGTACTCGATTCAGCTCCAGGGGCTCGTTGTTGATCGAGGTGATCAGATATTTCCCCGACTTCGTCACCTGATCCAGTACCGCCCTCACCTCTGCATACTCTTTCGACTGCGCGTACATAAACTCCACAAATTCTTCCCGGCTGAACGGCCTCGGCCGGTAAAACAGCGTCCGGTCCAGATACTCGTTCAAGGTCATGTGCCCCGAGTCGAACCCCGGAAACGAGAAATCGTGCCGGTCCTGAAACTCCTCCCAATCGAGATGGTATTTCTCGGCTGCCTCCCGGCGTGAATGCCGGTCCCAACCGTTCGTCAGGATCACTCCGCCAATATCCCAGAACAACGCCGTAATTTTCGACAAGTCCGCGACTCCTTCATTTCGAGGACATTACAAAATTTTATTTTTCCCAGGGGCGCGCGCCGGCCCAACGATCCGGCACCACGGATGTGCCTCGTAGCGGCGAGTTTACCTCGCCGTCTTCGTGTCCCTAAACCTTCAGGATGGCCTGCTCGATCTCAGCCAGCCCGGGCTCCAGGCCTTGTGTGAGATGCAGGCGCATTGCCAACTTGCGACGAATCTCTAGTGATTCGAAATCCGCCAGCGCCAGCGCCATTTGAAGCTGCCCAAACGTGTATCCGGCTCCGGGTATCGCCACATCCGCCATCGACTCGCTCGTCAGCATCAGGAAGAGGCCCTTGTCAGGTCCACCTTTGTAGACCTGCTCGAAATATCGAAGATAGCGCGGTCCCGAGCTCAACAGAACCGGGATTCCGCGGCTTGACGCCAGATGTTCACGTATCCGCCCCAGCGCCGCTTCCGTTTCTCCGCTGCTGCTCGCAAAAGTTATGATCGCCAGATAGCCGCCGCTTGGCATCGCCTGTAAAAACGTTCGCAGCCCCTCACTGAGGCTCAGCGTCGAGATGTGTTGCCGCATCTCGCCTTCCGCGTATAGCTCGATTCCCTTTTCTCGAACACGCGCCGTTCGCGCGGGCCACATTTTTTTCGCTACATACTCGTCGAGCAGCGCCGACACCCTCCCCCGCCCCTCTTGCACGTCCGGCTCGTCGAACGGATTCACCTCCAGCAACGAACACGCCAATGCCGTCGCAATCTCCCACCGGAACATCTCCGCGCCCAAGTCCTCCGGCCCGTTCATTTCGACGGTCACGGTCGGCACCTTGAACTGCCTCAACACCGATTCAGTCGTCGCGAGTTCGGGATCTTCCGCGCCTCGCATCTTCAGCACGGCTGCCACGCAATTCTTCAAAGTGCCATCGGTCGCGCCCGGTAATCCGCCGCAAATCGGAATCAATCCCTGCCCGCCTTTGCTCGTGCTCGCTCCCACCAACTGCGCGATCCGGTATGTCGAAGCCTGCAAGCCCTTCGAACTGAGCAGCAGCAACTTGTCGTTTCCGCTCGCCTCCGCCGCCGCCAGAAACGCGGCAAGTTCCGCAGCCGGATTGCCGTCGCTTGGATTTCGCTTGCACGATTCGCGCACCAATTTTGCCCGCGTCACCAACTCCTGCGGGTCCAGCCGCCAGATTGCCGACAATAACAATCCGAAATGAATGAGCGATGAATACCGCCCCTTGATCCCGGGCGGATCAAGAAATATCCCCAGAAAATCGTAGTTTTTCGCCAGTTCCGACAGGTAGGAGTCTTCTTCGGTGACCGCTACAAAACAGCGCCCCGGCTCCGCCGCTTTGTGCGTTCGCAGCTTATGCATGAAATATAGAAGCAGCGCGTGCGTCTCAATGCGCTTTCCCGACTTGCTCGCGAACACAAAAAGTGTCCGGTCGAGATCGAGCTGTTCGCTTACTCTTTGAATCGCGGCGGGATCGGTGCTGTCCAAGAGGAAAAATCGCTGCGGCCTCTGCGGCGAGCAGGAGTGCGCTACGGTTTCCGCCGCCAGATTCGAATCCCCCATCGCCACGAAAACCACATCGCGAAATCCTTCGCGTTCCGCCGTCGCCGCCAGCGCCGCCGCTCGCGTCATGTACGGCCCGATCTGATCCGGCAGATCCAGAAAACTCAAATTACTTGTGATCAGCCGCTTTTGCCCCTTCGCATTCGGCCACAGCGACTCGTCCTTCGCCCACAGACGCTTCACCGTTCCGGCGCTCGCTAACTGCTGCATTTCGCGCCGCCATTCTGGTTCTAACGTTTCCGCTGATATTGTCTGGCTCGGAAGTTCCAAAGAAAGTCCCCAAATGACCGCCGGGAGTTTACTCTCATTTTATATCTTCCCATACACAACAATGAGCAATCTCTTAGGAGTTCCAGCCCGAGCCGCGCCACTTGCAATCCAATTTCATCAAACCTCCCCGCCAACTGGCATTTCCCTCCCGCTTACGGTATCGTCGAAATCATCACTTTCGAGGAGCTCAGAGAAGCCAATGGCCAACGATTCCTGCGGTCCGACGCCCCCATCGAGCGAACCACCAAAGCCCGGCACTCGCATGGTCCATTGCGTCAAGTTCGGCCGCGAAATGCCCGGCCTCGACCGCGTCCCCTGGCGGGGTGAACTCGGCAAGCGCGTCTACGAAAGCGTCTCCAAAGACGCTTGGAAACTGTGGATTGAGCACTCCAAGATGGTGATGAACGAATATCGGCTAAATCCCCTCGACCCCAACTCCCAAAAAATCATGGAAGAGCAAATGGAGCTCTTCTTCTTCGGCGCAGGCTCCGCCCTCCCCGAAGGCTACGTCGCCCCCAAAGCCAAAGGCTAAACCCGCCCCTCCCCAATTTTTCGTTCGAATCTGGTAGCGCCGGCGTCCCGCCGGCGTTTTTCTTCAGCATGAGGCATGATCGCGCAAGTGCGAGTGCAGTTGTACGGGCGCAGCACCGCTGCGCCCCAAGTCCGCAAGACCCCAGAATCTTGAGCTCCTCAGCAGTCTGAGCCCCCGCCTCAACCCTGCCCCACCATCTTCCCCGTCCCCGGATGTTCCACCGCCAACCTCTCCCCAATCGTAAACTTCAGTTCCGCATGCGCCTCACGCAGTGACTTCTCAACCGCTTCTGCGCTACTACCCCGCGCAAACAAAAATCCCAAATAACTCGACCCTTCCGGCCACCCCGCAATAAAGTCATGCACCCGCGCCGTAATCTCCACATCCGTAATCCCCGTCACCGCACGCGCCGCCTCGACTCCATCGACGCCTTCCAGCACCCCGCTCCTCGGCACCGGAATCATCATCACCCCCGAAGCCGCCTCCTCCCGCGCCCAATCCCCGCCCGCCAACCCCACCGCATGCCTCAACAACAACTCCTCCAGCCCAATCGTCTCTGTCGCCGCACCATCCGATGCCGTCGCAACAAATCGCAACGCCCGCGCGCAAAGCCCACCAATCGGCCGCGGCGCCACCTCCAACGGCCACACTCCCTCGTCGTTCACCCGAAACTCCGCATGCACCGGCCCCTGCGTCAACCCCAGCGCCCGCACCGCATCCCGCGCACTCCGCTCAATCTCGCTCAGCACGGCGCCGCTCAACCGCGACGGCGTAACATAAATCGTCTCCTCAAAATAAGGCCCCTCCAACGGATCCGGCTTATCGAAAATCGCCAGCACCCTCAACTCCCCATCCGTCAGCAACCCCTCCACCGCCACTTCACGCCCCGCGATATATCCCTCAACAATCAACCGGTCCAGCCCCGCTTCCTTCCGCGCCAAAATCTCCGGCGAACCCAACAACCTCCGAATCCGCTCCGCCGCCGCAACAAACTCCTCCCGCGAATTCGCCCGCACCACTCCCTGGCTCGCCGACAGCGACATCGGCTTCAGCACGCACGGATACGTAATCCCCATCAACGCCGGCTCCACCACCGGCGACACCGCCACGCTTCGAAACCACGGCCCGCGCATCCCCGCATCGCGAAACACTTCCCGCATCCGCAACTTACTTCGGCAAGCCTCCACCGCCGCCGGATGGTTGTACGCCACGCCCAATCCACGCGCGACATATGCCGCCGTCACCGCCGGCCGATCCCCAAACGCCAGAATCCCATCGATCGTCGCCGCCTCGCCGCCAGGCCCCAGCTTCCTCACCGCCTCCATCACCGAATACGCCGCCACCTCCGGCGTTTCGAAATGCACCGCAATCGCCCGATCCCCCCACGGATCATCCAACTGATGACATCGATCCGTCACAAAAATCACATCGACGCCCAGCCGCCGCGCCGCCTCATCCAGCGACCGCGTCTGGTATCCCAGCTTCGCCGCAAACAACAATAATTTTTTCCGCTCGCTCATCGCTTTGTCATTCGGTCCGCGCTGTAAGCCGCTCACACGAACCCATCCGCCGAGGGACCGACTCCGTCAACGACACGGAAGGGCTCCGCCTTCTTCGAAGCCACCGCCCCAATCGAAACCAACTGCGCCTTCGTCGGCTCCGCGCAGCAATACCAAGGCTCGCTCAAAAACGGCACCGCCCTCCCCGATCCCAATTTCAACACCGGCGCCGCCACTCCCGCCGCCAAATGCGCCGCCTCCCAAATCCGCCCAAACGCCTCGTCTCGCGACAACTTCTTCGCATCCGCATCCGCCGCAATCGCCTGCACCGCTTCGCTCAACCGATCCACCCGCCCATCCGCATTCACCCACGGATACACCAGCGACTCCGCATCAAACGCCCCCACCGCCGCACGCGTCTCCTCCAACTCCAACAACCTCGACCCCTCCGGTATCAACAGCCGTATCCCCAACTGCACCGGCGCCACGTTCTCCACCAACTCCTCCGCCACAATCACCCGCAACAAATCCAAATACCCCTCGATCGTCGTCCATGGCGTAAACGCCACGAACGTCGGATGCAGCGTCATCCCCAGCTCTCGAAACTTCCGCGCAACGTAAACAAAATCCGCCCGCGTATGCCCCTTATCCAGCCGCTCCAAAATCCCATCATCCACCGCTTCCACCGCGCTGATCACAAACAAACATCCCGTCTCTCTCAACGCCCCCAATTCCTTCTCATGCTTCCGCAAATGCTCGATCTTGATCGTCACGTCATACGTGACATCCGGAAACTCGCGATGAAACTCTGTCCATCAATCCCAGCGCATGCTTGATTCCATTAAAAAAATCCGGATCGCCAAACGAAATATGCCGCGCCCCCGCCTCCACCTGCTGCCGCACATCCGCCATCACCACATCCCGCTGCACGATTCGAAACACCCCGTCATACACCGGCACAATCGGACAGTGCCGGCACAAATGCTTGCACCCCCGGCTCGCCTCCGTAGACCCCACCACCCGATGCGACCCGTCCGCCAAAACCAAATGCGCATACTTCTCAATCCCCGGCATCCCCGCTCGATCCGGCACCAAAAACTCCAACCTCTCCAACGAAATCTCTTTCTCGATCTGTGAACCAACCGGTTGAGCACCCTGCGTCGGCCCAGCAATCCGCCCCGCCAACTTCACCAACTCCCCTTCGAACTCCCCGCCCAAAATCGTCCCCACTCCCAACCCGCGCAAATAAGCGCCATTCATCGGCGCATACAACCCGTAACAACACAAATGCGCCCCCGCATTCATCTCCCTCAACGTCGGAATCAACTGCGCCGCCAACCGCGTCGCCGTATGCATCGGCAAATAAATCCCAATCAACTCCGCCGCCCGCACCGCCCCTTCATCCAAGCTCTCCCGCGTCAAATCCAAACACACCACATCATGCCCGGCCGCACGCAACCAGCCGCCGGCGACACCACCCCAAACGGCTGCCGCCCCAACTCATACGTCGAAATCAACACAATCTTCATCCCCAAAGTATAGTCCCCGCCCAGACCGCTAACACGGCGGCTCTGGGTGCCGCACCCTCCAGCTTTCAGAGGGTGCGGTTTTCCTCCCTCACATCACGATTCGTCATCCTGAGCGAAGCGAAGGATCTCAGACCTCAACCTCATCGCGATGTATCCGACGCCGTCTCTTCTCGCCAGTGCTAAAATCCCGCTGAACACATCAGCAAAGGACCAATCCATGCCCCTCACTCGCCGCACATTCCTAAAATCCGCCGCCCTAACCACCGCAGCACAGCCCTCCCAATAAAATCCGCCTTCCCCGCCAACACCTCCTCCCCCGCCCATTTCGACTTCGTCTTCTTCACCGACACCCACATCCAGCCCGAACTCGACGCCCCCCACGGCTGCGACATGGCCTTCCGCAAAATCTCCACCGTCAACGCCGACTTCGCCATCATGGGCGGCGACCACGTCTTCGACGCGAACTCCGTCAACCGCACTCGCGCCAACACCGTCTTCGATCTCTACCAAAAAACGCAGTCCGCGCTCAGCATGCCGCTCCATCAAGTCATCGGCAACCACGACACCTTCGGCACCAACACCGCCAGCGGCGCCTCGCCCTCCGATCCCGCCTACGGCAAGAAAATGTACGAAGACCGCCTCGGCAAAACCTACTACTCCTTCGACCACAAAGGCTGGCACTTCATCATCCTCGATTCCATCCAGCCCACCGACGATCGCCTCTGGGACGCCCGCATCGATTCCACACAGCTTGCGTGGTTAAAGGATGATCTTCAGCGAACGAAACCAAACACACCCATCATCATCAGCGTCCACGTCCCGCTCGTCAGTGCCTACGCCACTTGGGGTGAGCCGGTCACGCCCGGCCAAAAATACAGCACGCTAACGGTAGGAAACGCTCCCGAAGTTCTCGCAACTTTCGAAGGACATAACATCGTGGCAGTTCTGCAAGGCCATCTTCACATCAACGAAACCGTCACACTGCGCAACACCCAATACATCACCGGCGGCGCCGTCTGCGGCAACTGGTGGAAGGGCGCCCGCATGGGCGTCCCCGAAGGCTTCACCGTAGTCAGCGTCCGCGCCAACTCCATCACCACCCGCTACGAACCCTACGGCTTCAAAGCCATCGCCTCCCCCGCCAACTCCTAACGCCTCGGTAGCGCCGGCATCCTGCCGGCTCCCCGCCAATTCTGCCGATCACAACTTCGATCAATCAAATCGCCAACCAAAAATACTTGTCATTCCGAGCGTAGCGAGGTACTCCGCGCCATCGCGCGTCTTTTGCGCGATGAATCTGCTTTCTGATGCAGCGCCAGAATCTCACCGCGAGCCGACAAGGACAAAGCCTGTCATTCCGACCGAAGCGAGCCGACGCCTTTTCTTTTCGGCTCGCGAAGTGGAGGAACCCTGGCTTGATCTCAAGCCAACTCAACTCGACGAGACTCACTCAAGATCCGATTCTTCGTCTTCTCTTTCGACTTTCAACTATCGACTGTCAACTCCCCGCCCCCTCACTCATCATGCGACCCCAACCCCACCGGCGTCGCCGCCTCCGCCCCACCCTTCACATAGTGCTCCCACCACGCCATCTGCCTCACCAACCTATCCTTTATATGCGACGGCGTCCGAAACTCATGATACTCATCCGGATAAACCACCAACTCCGTCTCCCGCCCCAAACTCTTCATCGCCTGATACATCTGCTCCCCGCCAATAATCGGCACATTCCAATCAATCGCCCCGCCCATAAATAATGTTGGCGTCGTGATCTTCGCCACGTTGTAAAACAGCGACAGCTTGTCCCACGCAGCCCGGTTCTCCCACGGACGCCCCAGCTCCGCCTCATAATCCTTCTGATACTGATCGTGCCCATACCCCGTGGTATTCAGCGCCTCGCCCGCATCCGAGATCGCCCCCTTGAATCTCGTCGTCTGCGCAATAATAAAATCCGTCGAAATCGCCCCATACGAATGCCCGCCAACTCCCAGCTTCTCCGGGTCAGCAATTCCCTGCGCGATCGCATAATCCACAATCGCCATATCGTCCTGAAAATCCTTGTTCCCCCAATCCGCAAAAATCGCCTGCGCAAACTTCTGCCCATATCCCGTCGACCCGCGCGGATTCGGCGTCACCACCGCATACCCCGCCGCATTCAGCCACTGAATCTTCGCCTGAAACTCCGCATACCACGCCCACACCGGCCCGCCATGCGGAATCAAAATCGTCGGCGCGCTTCTTCCCCGCCACATAATCCAGCGGCTTGTACAAATATCCCGCGACCGTCGTCCCATCCTTACTCTTGAAGTGCACATACTCGCCCGGCGAAATCCTCAACTGCGAAATCAGCGCATCATTCGTATGCGTGATCCGCACCGGCTCTGATCCGCTCGACGCGCCCGCCGCCACCGCATAAATCTCGCTCGGCCGATCCATCCGATCGATCTGCGCCGCAATCTCCCCATCGCGCCCGACCGAGTACGAATACACCATCACTCGCCCACCAATCGGCCGCGTCACCGCCCCTCCATTCACCGAAATCTTGCAAACGTTCTGCGTCCCGTCATCGTCCGCAATAAAAAATACGCTCTGGCTGTCCGCCGAAAATTTCAAATCATCCGCGTTCCGGTCAAACTCCCGCGTCAAAACTTTCGCCGCCCCTCCGCCCGCCGCCAGCGAAATCCCCACATTCTTCGTCGCATACTCAAACAGCTTCGGCTCAGTCTGCGTCACATACGCGATCCACTTTCCATCCGGCGACCACGCCGGCGAATGATCCTCCCCCGGATTCGTCGTGATCTGCGTCAGCTGCCCGCCCTTGTCAGTGTTGTCCGCCGACACCACCCAAATATTTTCGTCATAGTTCCGATCCGCATCCGCCGTCCGATTGCTCGCAAACGCCAGCTTCGTCCCATCCGGCGACCACGCCGGCCCCGCATCATCAAAATCCCCGCTCGTCACCTGCTTCCACTTCTTGCTCGCCAAATCAAAAACATACAAATGCGTCCGCCGGTGATCCAGATACCCAACCTCATCCGACTTAAATTGCAATCGATCGATCACCCAAGGCTTCGCCGCCTTCGCTTTCTCTTTCTCGACTTTCTCAGCCTTCTCGACCTTCTCAACCTTCTCTCCGCTCTCCTGCTCCCCATCGCGATCCTTCGCCGCCTCCAGCTCATCCCTCGTCGCGTCGCGCATCACCAGCGCCAGCCGCTTCGAATCCGGCGACCACGCCAGCGAATCCACCGCCTGCGGAAAATCCGTCAGCTGCGTCGCCTCTCCCCCAGCCGATTCAGCAACCAAACCTGCGTCGTCCCACCCTTCCGCGCCGACAAAAACGCCAACCACTTCCCGTCCGGACTCCACTCCGGATGCCCCGACGAAACTCCCTCCGCCGTCAGCGCGATCGCATCCCCGCCCGCAAACGGCACCATCCAAATCCGCTGCTCATCCTCATCCTTCGCCAGCGACGTCGTCGTCACCGTATACGCCACCCACTTCCCATCTGGCGAAATCCGCGGCCCCTCCACCGGATGTATCGCAAACAAATCCTCCAACGTAATCGCCCTCAACCCACCGCCGTTCTGCGCCCGCACAGCTCCGCCACCAACACAAACCATCGCCAACACAATTACGCCGCTCGCAATCCACCGTCGCATCATCTTCATCTCCCGAATTCGATCGCCAACACTAGTGCGGGCTGTCATGCACCGTCGCATCGCGCACCCAGAGTCCGCAAGATCGTAATCCGCAGATCGCGACAAGCCTGTTCATCCTGAGCCCGCTTCGAAGGGCGACGAAGGATCTCAACGTTCGCTTCAAGCACAATCACTTCGTGGTAGCCGCCATGTCCGCAAGCCGTAATCCGCGACTTCGCTCCACTCTCAATAGACGCAAACAAACGGCGAAGTCTAGCACACGACTCCACTCAAAAATTTTTCGTCCATCCCTCATTATTTTCTTGCGCACCACCACAGCTCTTGTATTCTTCAATCGCGAACTGGCCAAGAACTCCACGCGCGCCAGCATCGCTTTAGGAGGACGGTTAGTAAAAATTGTCTACGTTATCCCTTCCCTCCACCCTCCCCGCGCGGACCATCTCCCAAACGAAAAAAAATGTCGCCAAGCTCACGCTCTGGCCTCTCGTCGCTGCAACTTTCTTCATGGTCTCCGGCGGCACCTACGGCACCGAACAAATCATCTCCGGCGCAGGCTACGGCCACGGAATTCTGATTCTGCTTTTCCTCCCAATCTTGTGGTGCCTGCCCACCGCCTTCATGATCGGCGAACTTTCCAGCGCGCTGCCCTGTGAAGGCGGCTACTACGCGTGGGTCCGCCGCGGCCTTGGAAATTTCTGGGGATTTCAGGAAGCGTGGCTCTCTCTCGCCGCCAGCATTTTCGACATGGCGATCTATCCCACGCTCTTCGTCTTCTATCTCAAGCAGATGTCGCCCTGGTTCGCCGTTCCCAGCCACGGAATTCTCGCCGGTCTCTTCGTCGTCATCAGCTGCGCCGTTTTAAATCTCGCCGGCATTCGCGTCGTCGGCATCACGTCGCTCTGGCTTTTCTTCGCGCTCTCCGCGCCATTCGCATTCATCGTCGTGCTCTCGCCATTCAAGCTGGCAGCACTGGCCGAAGCGCACGCAGCCGCTCCCGCCGCTGGCACCAGCCTCGGCCTACTCGGCGGCGTCCTCGTCGCCATGTGGAACTACATGGGTTGGGATAACGCCTCCACCATCGCAGGAGAAGTCGAAAAGCCCCAGCGCACCTATCCGCGGGCAATGATCGCCGCCGTCGTTCTCGTCTCACTCACCTACGTGCTCCCCTTCGTCGCCGTCTACTTCACCGGCATCCCCGCCTCCGCATTCACCGAAGACGGCTCATGGGCCACAATCGCCTCCACCGTCGGCGGAAAAATTCTCGGCTTCGAATGGCTCCGCTTCGCCATCGTTCTCGGCGGCATGATGAGCGCCTTCGGCATGTTCAACGCCCTCGTCATGAGCTACTCCCGCCTTCCGCTAGCCATGGCGCAAGACGGCATGCTCCCCAAATTTTTCGCCAGGACAACCAAAAAGTCCGGCGCCGCCTGGGTCTCCATCATCTTCCTGGCCAGCTGCTGGGCTCTCTGCCTCGGCCTCGGCTTCCAACGCCTCATCACCCTCGACATCATGCTCTACGGCGGCAGCCTCTCTCTCGAGTTCATCACTCTCATCGTCCTCCGCATCCGCGAGCCTCACCTCAAGCGCGAATTCAAAGTCCCCGGCGGCCTCGCCGGCGCCGCCACGCTCGGCATCTTCCCGATCGCTCTCCTCGCTCTGGCCATGGTCGAATCCGAACACGAATCCATCCTCGGCATGAACGGCCTCCTCTTCGGCGTCATCATCATCGCCACCGGCATCCTCGGCTACGCCGCCACCAAAAAATTCCGCCACCCCACCGCCGCCATCCCCGCAGCCGCGCTCGCAACCCAACAACCCGCCACCGGCGACTAACCGCGCCACAGACTTCTCCGCTTCTTCTCTGGCATTTCGTAGGGGCGGGCCTCGCTCCGCCCGGCCACCGCGTCTTGCGGGCGCAAATCTCACCCGGTAGTGCCCGTGCCCCTCCGTTGGTAGCGACCGGCGTCCCGCCGGCAATCGCTTTGACTTCTGACGACTCGCCCCGACCCAACAGACCAAATCCAACTCAGGTCCGCAAAATTGAACGTGTGATATAATGCCCCCGTAGAAAGCCACGTCCGTTCTCCGCGGCCCGTTTCGCAACTCAAGAAAAACCAAAATTCAGTCATCTCTCTTGGCGACTTTGTCATCCTGAGCGCAGCGAAGGATCTCAGCCATAATCCAATCCTCGGCGTCAGCTCCGTCCGCCTTCTGCTCTGCACTCTCCCGTGGCTATTGCCCGACACAAACTCCCGTAATTTCCGCACTTACAGATGTGCTAAGTATTCGAAGGGACCTTACCAACTCGATTAGAATCAACACTTACGTAAAGCGTCGGGGGGTAGGACACCACTACATTCGCGAGACAGGGCTGCGCATCCCCCATCTCGCTCCCCCCACGACATTCCCGAATCGAGAGTGTTAAACAAACTGACAGTCGAGGGGGACTTCGGTCCCAAGGAGGCAGTTCCCATGAATACCAAATCACTTCGTAAGGGAGTGTTGCTCACGGCAGGCTTGCTGGCGATCTCCGTATCGCCAATGCTCGCCACCGCCGCCGCAATTCCGCAGGATGCCGGACAAACCCAAGCCGCTCCGGCGGATCAGGGCAAGCGGTCGCGTCCGGATCTCAACCTGACCGATGATCAGAAAGCGCAGATGAAGAAAATCCACGAAGACGCGAAGTCTCAGATCGCGGCCGTGAACAACGACACTTCACTCAGCGCCGATCAAAAGCAGGCCAAAATCCAGTCCATCCATCGCGACACGCACAAGCAGACCGAAGCGCTCCTGACGCCCGAACAGCGCCAGACCATGAAGCAATGGCACAAAGCGCACCGCGGCCAGCAGAACGAAGAGCAGCAGCCCCCAGCCGCCAGCTAATTCCAGCTCCCACATAAATCACAATCGACAGTCCGACCTCCCAGCAAAAGCTGAGCGAGCAACGACTGATCAGCGAAGTGAGGGCACGGCACCGCCGTGCCCGTCTTCGTTTTTGGGCGACAGCGACCGTCTCTCTTTCGCATCGGTCCGCGCATCGCACGTCTGAGATTCACGACGCAGTTTGTTATTCTGCTTGATGTGTCGCCTAAGTCCCCGAAAGCAATTTCGATCGATGAAAAGATTCGCGTCCGCACGACCCGGCCAATCGCGAACCGCACCGTTCTGACCTTCGCCGCTATCGCAGCGCTCGCGCTGACCAGCTTCATCGCGCATGCAAAGCAAGCCCCGGCCGCGCCAGCCTCAGCGCAACCGACAAGCGTGGCATCACCCGCACCGGCTGCCGCACAAGCCGCAGCAGCATCACAATCCGCATCGACCGCAGCCCAAGCGCAGCGCCAAAGCTCCAGCATCGTAATTCTCGACGCCGCTCACGGCGGCACCGATCTCGGCGCACGCGGCGCATCCGGCATCCGCGAAAGCGACTTAAATATCTACTTCGCCGCACAAGTAAAAATCGCTCTCGAACAAAACGGCTTCCAGGTCATCCAAACGCGCCAGGGTAACGAAAATCCCAGCTTCGACGATCGCTCCGCCATGGCCAACGCCCAGCGCGGCGCCGTCTTCGTTTCGATCCACGTCGGCTCGACCGGCCTTCCCGGCACCGCCCGCGTCTACGTCATGAGCGATCTTCCCTCCGCCGCCGAAACAAACGGCCTCATTCCGTGGGATCGCGCGCAAGCTCCGTTTCTTCCGCTCAGCCGCCGTTTCGGCGACATGGTGCAAGGCTTCCTCGCCCAACGCTTCAAAGGCTCGCCGCTCAACGCCCAAGCCGCCGCCGTCCGCCAATTGCGCACAACCGCCGCTCCGGCAATCGCCGTAGAAATCGCCAGCGTCGCCGTCGAAGATCGCAACCTCCTCGATCGCATGGCGCCCGGCATCGCCGACGCCATCTCACGCGGCTGCTCCGGCTTCCGCCCGCTCTATGTCGTCGCCGCCGTGAATCCGGGTGATCGCCCATGAACGCCCCGGCCAATCCAAGATGGCGCGTCTACCTGATCGCGATGTTGGCCATCGCCGTATTCATCGCCGCACTCTACGTTCCCGTGTTGCGCCGCCGCTTGCATCAGGCCAAAGACGTCGCGACAGTCAGCGAAGAAGAAGCTCGCCGCGAACTGACGCAGCCATCCCCGGCAAATCCCAATGGCCCGGTGACGAAAGCGAAATTGTATTGGTCCGCAGGCGCGCGCGACGGTTCGCTCATGCCCGTGAGCATCGATTTGCCACTCGCGATGGATCCGGCGCCGCGCGGCAAACAAGTTCTCAACACGCTGCTCGCAGGTCCAATCGACGCCGAACTGCGCACGCTGCCGCCCGACGCTGTCTTGCTCGCGTTCTACATGCTGCCCGACGGCACCGCCGTCGCCGATTTTTCCGAAGCGATGGCCACATCGACGCCGTCAGGAATTCAGAGCGAACAAATGGCCATCGATTCGATCTCGAAAACCCTCGAAGCCAACGTGCCTCAAGTGAAGTGGCTCAAGATTTTGATCCACGGTCAGGAAGTGGACACGCTCGCAGGTCATCTCGATCTGACGCGCACATTTTTGGTAAACGCAAAAGCCACGCCAATGCCACAGACAAGCACCCCGACACAAAGGTCGCAGGGTATGTCATCACCCGACTCTGCGAATCCGTTGGCGCCCCCAGTCAAAAGCGCTCCCGCCAGTATCGTCGGCGCAAACAAGCCGCGCCGCGTCACAGAAGTTGACACCCGGTTCCACCCCCGGCAAACTGGCGCCACCTGCCAAGAATCCGTAGCACGGCAACAAACGCGAAACGCGCGAACGAATTTTCCGGAGGAACTTTGCGAGTCGATGGGCGCAACGCCGACCAGATGCGAAGCGTGAAAATCACGCCGGACTTTATTTCGACAGCCGAAGGCAGCGTGCTGATGGAACTGGGCAACACGCGCGTCATCTGCACCGCGTCGATAGACGACGGCGTCCCGGGATTTCTCAAAGGCAGCGGCAAAGGCTGGGTCACCAGCGAATACGGCATGTTGCCCCGCGCCACCGAAGAACGCACAGCCGCGCGAAGCGACGCGTGGCAAACAAACCGGCCGCACCGTTGAAATTCAGCGCCTCATCGGACGCTCGCTCCGCGCCGTCACCGACACCGAAGCCATGGGTGAGCGCACCGTCTACATCGATTGCGACGTGATTCAAGCCGACGGCGGCACGCGCACCGCTTCGATCACCGGCGCATTCGTCGCACTCGCACTCGCGTTCGAGCGCATGACCGCCGCTGGAATTTGGCGCAGTTCTCCGCTGATCGACACCGTCGCCGCAACCAGCGTCGGCATCGTCGAAGACAAAGCGCTGCTCGATCTCGCCTACGAAGAGGATTCGCGCGCTGAAGTTGACATGAACGTCGTGATGACCGGCAGCGGCCACTTCGTCGAAATTCAAGCCACCGCCGAAGGCCGTCCATTCGCCGGAAGCGAAATGCAGGACTTGCTCGCTCTCGCTGCCGCCGGCATCCGACGCCTCAACGACGAACAGCGAGCAGTCCTACCAGTGAAGTTCAGTGCGCGCGCCCGTTAAGCTGTACCTCGCATCATCGAACCCCGGCAAGCTCGACGAATTCCGCGCCCTCGCGGAATGGGCACGTCATTCTGCGTCTGCGACTGCGTCTTCGAGTACAACCGCTCCGACTCTCAATGCCGCCGTCCCGGAAATCGAATTCGCCCTTGTTCCTGGGTTCGCCTCAATGCCCGAGTTTGAAGAGAACGCTCCAACATTCGCCGAAAACGCCCTCGGCAAAGCGCTCCACTACTCGCAGCTGTGGGCCGAGCAAAGCGGCGGACTCAAGCAGAACGCTTTCGTCTTCGCCGATGACTCCGGCCTCGTCGTACCCGCACTCGGCGGAGAGCCGGGAGTGAAATCAGCTCGCTACGCCGGACCAAACGCAACCAGCGCGCAGCGCAACGAAAAACTATTGAACGAACTGCGCGGCAAAACGCGGCGACGATCGAGCCGCTCATTTCGTCTGCGTGATCGCACTCGTCAGCAACCGCGGAGCCGAAGCCGTCGTCAGCGCACGAGCCGACGGATCGATTCTCGAATCACCATCCGGCACCGGCGGCTTCGGCTACGACCCCATCTTCCTTTTCGCCGAACTCAACAAATCATTCGCCGAGCTGACACGCGAAGAAAAAAACCACCACAGCCACCGCGGCAAAGCCTTCCGCCACCTCCTCGCCTTGCTACCGCAACTAACGTAGCTTTCGATTCAAGTCGAGCGAACAAGCGGCATTTGGGTGCCGCACCCTTTTGGTTTTAAAAGGGTGCGGGTTTAGATTCAACCCAACCCAAATCGCAACGACGATGGCGCTGTAGCCGCCAGTCTGCGACCGCCACACCGTTTGCTATACTCGCGCGATGTCACCGAAGAGCAAAACTGCGAAGAACAGCAAGCCTGCGAAGCCGTCGAAAGCAGTCATCGGCTCGACCGCGAAGAAGCCGAAGGTCGAGAGAAGAAAGTCGCAAAGAGAGTTGGCGACGGAACCGCTCCAAACCGCGTTGTCTGCAATTCTTCAAAAGCTCGACGAAGCCTATCCCGAAGCAACCTGCGAACTGAAACACGAAAACCCATTCCAGCTGCTGATCTCGACGATCCTGTCAGCACAATGCACCGACGTCCGCGTCAACGAAGTCACCAAAACGCTCTACCAAAAATATAAAACGCCAAAAGATTTCGCCTACGCCAATCCAAGCGAACTGGAACAAGAAATTCGCCCGACAGGATTCTTCCGCAACAAAACAAAGTCGATCATGGGCGCCAGCAAAGGAATCATCGAAAACTTTCACGGCGAAGTGCCAAAGACGATGGACGAAATCCTGACGCTCCCCGGCGTAGCACGAAAAACCGGCAACGTCGTTCTCGGCTCGGGTTTCGGCATCGCCAGCGGCGTTGTAGTCGATACGCACGTCATGCGGCTCTCACGCCGCCTCGATCTCACCAAGCACGAAGACCCAAAGAAAATCGAACAAGACCTCATCAAGATCATTCCGCAAGATTCCTGGATCAAGTTTTCCCACCAGCTGATCTGGCACGGCCGCCGCGTCTGCATCGCGCGCAAACCGCGCTGCACCGAATGCAACCTCGAATCGATCTGCTACTCCAAAGACAAAATTATCTAGTCGGATCCGCCTAAAGTTCCAATCGTCAAACACGCACGCGCATATTTACTTTCCGAATTGCGAGCTATATGCTCCCGGCATGCCGACAAAAACAAATTGGGCGCTGCTCGCCAGCGCATTGCTTTCGTTCTGCCTCGTTACTCCCACCAAAGCGCAAGTCGCTCCAACCGTAAATCCCTCGCCGAGCGTGCCGACGCCGGAATCGGTGCTCGGCCACAAGCCCGGCGACGATTTCTACCTCGCCAACTACGACGAATCGCGCGAATACTTTCACAAACTCGCCGCCAGCTCGAACCGCATCAAAATCATCAACGTCGGCAAGACCACGCGCGGCCTCGATTGGGAAATCGCGATTATTTCTTCGCCAGAAAATCTCGCCGCTCTCGACAAATACAAAGACATCGAACGCAAACTTGCCGACGGCCGCGGGCTCACCGCCGACGAAGCGCGCACGCTTTCAAAGCAAGGCAAAGCGATCGTCCACATCGACGGCGGACTGCACTCCACCGAAGTCGCCGGCGCGCAGCAATCGATCGTGCTGGCCTACAAACTCGTCTCGTCGCAGAACGATCCCGAAGTCGATGCAATTCTCAACAACGTGATTCTGATGCTCTGGCCGACGCTGAATCCCGACGGCCAGAACGAAGTCGTCGCGTGGTACCGGCAAAACGTCGGCACGCCGTTTGAAGTCAGCCCGCTGCCCGATCTCTGGCAGGAATACGTCGGCCACGACAACAACCGCGACGGCTACATGAACAACATGATCGAGTCGCAGGACGTGACGCGCACGGAGCTCGAATGGGATCCGGTGATTTTTTATTGCCATCACCAGACCGCACCGTTTCCGACGCGCATTTTCGTTCCGCCGTTTGTTGAGCCGATTTCCTCGAACATCCATCCGTTGATGGCGCGCTGGCTGAACGCGCTTGGCACCGACATCTCCGTTTATCTCGACGAGCACGGCATGCCGGGCGCCGCAAACCGCATCGGCTTCGACAACTGGTATCCCGGCTTTCTCGACTTCACGCACATTTTCCGCAACAGCGTTGCGTTTTTCACGGAGACGGCGCTGTTCCGCTACGCGACGCCGCGCTTTTATCCCGTCGATGAATTTCCGAAGGAACGGCGTCAACTCACCTCTGAAGTTTTTTACAGCAGCCCGTGGCGCGGCGGCTGGTGGCGATTGCGCGATGCCGTGAACTACATGGAAGGCGCGTCGATGGCAGTGCTCGACACGGCGGCGAAATATCACGAAGAGTTTTTGTTCAATCGCTACCAAGCCGCAGCCGACAACGTGAAGAAGTTCACGAAGGAACCGCCCTACGCGTACGTCGTGCCACTCGAGCAGCGCGATCTGTACGAAGCGTCGGTGCTCGTGCAGAAAATGATGATCAACGGCATCGAAGTCCAGCAAGCGACGAAGCCGTTTCACGCGAACGGGCGCGAGTACGCGGCGGGCACTTGGGTGATTTTGATGGACCAGCCATTTTCGCCGCTGGTGAAAGAACTCTTCGATGCGCAGCACTATCCGGATTTGCGAGAGACGCCAAGTTCTCCGCCGAAATTGCCTTACGACGTGACGGGCTGGACGCTGCCGATGCAGATGGGCGTGCTCGTTGCGCCGGTTCTGGAGCCGGTGAGTGCGCAAGAGCGCGCTTCGCTAAAGAAGCTCGATCAATATGCGTCGCCGACGGTTAATGTCGATGGAAACGGTGGAACGTTCGTCGTCAGCCGCTCGTCGAATGCGAGCTTTAAAGCGATGAACGCGATTCTCGATGGCGGCGGGCAAAGTGAGCATCGCTACCACCGATACGGAGACGGCCGATGGTTCGCAAACGGGCGCGATGATTGTCTCGGGATTCGATCGCGAGAAGCTGAAGAAAATCACCGGCGAAGGTTCGCTGAAAGTGAAAGCGATTGCGGCCGCGCCGAAAGATGTCGTGGCGATCAAGAAAGCGCGCGTCGGACTGTATCGTTCGTGGGTTGCGAACATCGACGAAGGGTGGACGCGGTGGATTCTGGAGAATTATGGATTCGCGCCGATCACCGTGCGCAACGGCGACATCCAGGCCGGGAATCTGCGCGATCACTTCGACGCGATCATTATTCCCGACCAGGCGCCGGATCGGATTCGCAGCGGCTTCGGTCCCGGTGTGGTGCCCGGAATGTACACGGGTGGAATCGGCGAAACGGGAACGATCGCATTGCGCGAGTTTGTGCGCGCGGGCGGATCGCTGATCACATTCAACAATGCGTCGATGTTTGCGATCGACGATCTCGGATTGCCGGTGAAGAATGTTTTGGCCGGTGTTAAGGACGAGGATTTCTTTTGTTCGGGCTGTTTGCTGCGCGTGGAGATTCAGGACTCGGGCGCGTCGGCGGTTTGGGGATTGCCGCACGATCCGATCGTGATGTTCGAACGCGGTCCGGCGTTTGAGGCGAAGGACGGTTTCCGCGGGCGGATTCTGGCGGCGTATCCGAAGGATCAGAGCCCGCTGATGAGCGGATATTTGCTGCATCCGGAGAAGATTCAGGGCAAGGCGGCGGCGGTTGAAGTGCAGTACGGAAAAGGGCGCGTGTATTTGATTGGGTTTCGGCCGCAGTGGCGCGGGCAATCGCACGGGACGTATAAATTCTTTTTCAATGCGATTTATGAGTCGCAGGGATTGTCGAAGGCGGCGGCGGAGCCGGAGAAGAAAGCGGCGCCTGCGGTGAAGGATGAGGAGAAGAAAGAGAAGAAGGCGGCGGTTGCGGAGGATGATGGAGAGGATGAGCCGGCGGAGTGAGGCGGCAACGGTTAGGATTGGCGATAACGATCGGATGAGGTCCTTGGCTGTGCTGTCATCTTGCCTGGGCGCCCTGAAGGGACGCCCCTACAGGAGCGGCGCTGGCGTTTGGTCTTTGGTCTTGCCTTAGGGCTTCGCAAGGAGTAATTCGAAGCTGACGAAGGCGATTGAGGTGCTGTCGGGGGACCAGCTTGGGACGTTGATTGTTCCCTGGCCGCCGAATAGGTGAGTGAGCACTTTGATTTTTTTATCGCTGAGGGACATCAGGCGCAGCATTACGTTTTGATTTGCGGGATGGCCCTTCACATCTTTTTCGTAACTTAAAATCGTCATCCATTTTCCATCGGGCGAAATGTGCGGGAACCAATTGTTCCATTCGTCGTTGGTGACCTGCTCCTGCTCGGTGCCATCGGGGCGCATGCGCCAGATCTGCATCGTGCCGGTGCGTTCGGAATTGAAATAAATAAATTTTCCGTCGGGCGAAAATTCGGGACCGTCGTCGAGCCCGGGCGCGGTGGTGAGCCGCGTTTCTTCTCCGCCCGCCGCTAGAATCGTGTAGATATCGAAATCGCCGTTGCGCTGGCCGGTGAAGGCGAGCGTTTGTCCGTCGGGCGACCAGCCGTGCCAATAGGACGGAGAGCGTTGGGTGATGCGGCGCGGCGAGCCGCCGGTCGCGGGGACAATATAGATGACGGATTCGCGATTGTCTTTTGCGCTGGAATTGTCGCTGATGGCGAGCAACGCGCCGTCGGGTGAGAGACCGTGGTCGTTGTTGCACGCGATCGCGGATTCGGTGTCGATGATGCGAAGCGGGCCGCCTTCGATGGGCATGTTGAGGATGCGGCCGTTGCGGTTGAAGTAGAGCGACTTGCCGTCGCGCGACCAGTTGGGCGCTTCGAATTTTTCGGGCGCGACGTAGAGAACGTGGCGGGTGTCGGACGTGATCGCCAACGTTTCGAGGGAGCTGTGAAGCGCCGGCGACGGGTCATCGGGCGTGATCGGAAGAAGCGGCGAGATTCCGAGGTTCGAAAACACGGCGGTCTCGCTGACGTCTTTATCGTGAGAACAGACGCCGATGCCGACGTAGAAATCGCCTTTGATCGGAAGACGGATCGATGCGCCGACAGGATGGAGATCGGAGCTGCCGCCGGCGGCGTAGAGATAGAAAAAGTCGCCGCGCTTTTCGAGGCGCATGGTTTGCGTGGAAAAATCGGCGGACTCGATGTCTTTTGTGTTGGCGCCTTTTTCTTCGCGATATTGCAGCGCGGTGAGGCCGTTGCCGTGCAACGCGGCGTCCACGTAAACGGAGTCGGCGTCGAGCGACTGGCGAATCATCAGCACGGCTTTGCGATGCGCGTTGCCGCCGAGGCCGTAAAAGTTGATCGTGGCGCCGATCGCAAGGTCGCCCGACATTTTTTTCCAGGCGAATTGGAATTCGTCGCCGGTCATCCACATGTTGTTGCCGCTGCCGGTGAGGGTGTAGGACTTGTCGGATACGTTGTATTCAGTGGTGCCGGGGTGGAGGACTTTGCCGACGTCGGCGTGATCTTCGAAGATGCCGACGGCGGCAGCTTTTGCGGCGGAGCGCGCGTTGGCGTGGAGATTGGGTGACAGAGCGGCAGCAGTGGCAACCACCAACAGGATGCACGTTGCAGTCACAGCTCGGAATCTGGATCTCATGCGTTCTCCATTTTTGCTCAATGCGCAGGCGGCTGAAGCCCACCGGACAAAGCTCGGAGGGCGGACTGAAGCCCGCCCCTACAAAACCTTTGCTTAGGGCATTACCTTGATCATCACGACGCCGTGCGACGGGACGGAGGCTTCGTACTTGCCGGTGATTTTGCCGAGGTCTTTGTGTGACCAGAGGTCGCGCACATTGGCGGTGAGGTGAGCGGGGTAGCCAAGGTCCTGCCACGCGACGGAAATTTTCGATTCGGCGGCGCTGCGATTGAAGAGGACGACGGCGCGGCCGCCATCCTGCAATTGCTTCGACCAGACTTCGAGGTCGGCATCTTTTTTCACGCGATGGCCCTGGATTCCGGCGGCGTCCTGATCGACGGCGAGGACTTCTTTATTCATGAGAATTTCTTTTGTTTCGGCGCTCATGTCGCGGAGATCGTTTCCGGCGATGAGCGGCGCAGCGAGCAAAGCCCAAAGGCTGAAATGCGAGCGATATTCGACGTTGGTCATTTTGCCGTTGCCGACTTCGAGCATGTCGGGATCGTTCCAGTGGCCGGGGCCAGCGTAGGTTTCAAGGCCGTCTTCTTCGTCGATAATTTTCACGAAGCTGAGGCCGTGCTTTTCGCACTCCCAGCAATCGGAGATGTCGCCGGTGGTGCGCCACATGTTGCCGATGTCGCCGGCCCAGAGCCACGGCTTGTTGCTGCCCCATTCGCAAATGCTGAAGAGAATCGGGCGGCCGGAAGCCTTGAGCGCGTCTCGCATCGTTGCGTATGACCACTCGGCACTGGCTTTGCCGGAATCTTTGCCGGTGTGGCACCAGTCGAATTTGAGATAGTCGACGCCCCATGCGGCGTATTGAATCGCGTCCTGAAATTCGTGGCCGGCGCTACCAGGACGGCCGGCGCAGGTTTGCGTGCCGGCGTCGGAGTAGATGCCGAACTTCAAGCCTTTCGAATGAACGTAATCGGCGAGCGGCTTGATGCCATTCGGAAATTGTTTCGGATCGGGGACGATGTTGCCGGCGGCGTCGCGCTCCACCTGCCAGCAATCGTCGATGACGATGTATTCGTAGCCGGCGTCTTTCATACCGCTGGAGACCATCGCGTCGGCCATGCCGCGAATCATGTCGTCGCTGACGTGGCAGTGAAATTTATTCCAGGAGTTCCAGCCCATGGGCGGAGTATTGGCGAGGCCGTTGTCGGAGGCTTTGGCGGGTGAACCCGAGATCAGAATAAGAATGATGCAGAACAGAGCGAACGGACAGAGTTTACGGAGCACGAGTAACCTCGACGCGGAGATTTGGCTACGTTCATTCAAAGGCGGCGCCATTTTATGGGAGTAGGCGGGGTTGTGCCAGCAGGTTTGTGCTCTGAGACTACCGGGCGGCGGTGTTGGGCCGGGCGGCGCGTGACGATGGGCTCAATGGCCTGATCTTATCGCTTGCCGATTATCGGACGGTTGCGCGTTACATTTCGGAGCTTTTTCGCGTAATGTGTACGTCAACGATTGTGCCTGTCCCCCATTTGGAGAAAAAGAGCTCCGCGCTTGGAGCTTTTGGTGCATGACCACCCCTGAGAAGAA
The DNA here is from genome assembly GCA_963785605.1 of uncultured Acidobacteriota bacterium. Lineage (GTDB taxonomy): Bacteria > Acidobacteriota > Terriglobia > Acidiferrales > UBA7541 > Acidiferrum. Next base: position 92,088 of record CAWAWE010000010.1, read on the forward strand.
GAACTACGCCCAAAAGGGCGAGCCGCGAGTAACGCTGAAGACGGTCGCCGAGCGGTTGGGTTTGACGCCCGGCACGATTTCGGCGGCCCTGAATAATTCCGCAGCAGCGCGCTCGATTCCAGAGCGCACGAAGAAGCGCATCCTCGCCGCCGCGAAGGATTTGAACTATCGGCCGAATTACCTGGCGCGGTCGTTGCGCTTGCAGCGAACGTACACCATTGGCGTGATCGCGGAAGAAATCGGCGACGCGTATGGTTCGTTGGTGATCAGCGGGATCGAAGAGTATCTGCGCAGCCAGAATTATTTCTTCCTGACGGTGATCCATCGCCACGACGAGACGTTGCTGCAGACTTACGCGCAGATGCTGGTGACGCGCGGCGTCGAAGGATTTATTACGACGGACACTTCGATATCGCAGAAGCTGGAGCTTCCGACGGTTGCGGTGGCGGGTCACGGACAAGTTGAGAATGTGACGAACGTGGTGCTCGATCATAGAGTTGCCGCTCGGCTTGCGCTTGGCCACCTGAAGGATTTGGGGCATCGCGACATCGCATTTTTCAAAGGGCATCCGGTGAGTTCAGACGCCGGGGTACGATGGGCGGCGGTTTGCGAAACGGCGCAGGAGCTGGGGATTGCGATCCGGCCGGACCTCACGATGCAGATCGAGAGCACGAATTCGACGCCGGAACTGGGATATCCGATCACGAAGCAGTTGCTGGAGCGGGGGCAGCGGTTCACTGCACTATTTGCATACAACGATATTTCGGCGATTGGCGCATGCTGGGCGCTGCGCGAGGCGGGGATTCGCGTGCCGGAAGACGTGAGCGTGATGGGATTCGACGATATTCCGGCGGCGGGATTTAACAGCCCGCGGCTGACGACGGTGCGGCAACCGCTCGAACGAATGGGTCAAATTGCGGCGAAGACGCTGGTCGATCGCATCGAAGGCATCGCCGAATATGTCGCCGAAATCGCCATCGAGCCGGAACTTGTCGTTCGCGCCTCTACGAGCCGCGCTGCCTCGACTCCCGCATTTTCCGCCGCGGCGGTACATTCCGCCTAGCGGCGGCGTTCGGCCTGCTCGCTCTCCAACGCGCGCTCCGCGCGGCCCACACTGATCGGCGTGTCGGGCAGCTTGATGATCGCGTAGACGATCGCCGCGACAGCTCCACCAATCAGCGGCGCAACAATGAACAGCCACAACTGCTGCCACGCCCAGCCGCCCACGAAGATCGCAGGGCCGACGCTGCGCGCCGGATTCACCGACGTGTTCGTGATCGGAATTCCGACGAGGTGAATCAGCGTTAGCACTAAACCAATCGCGACTCCCGCAAATCCCACCGGCGCTTTCACGTCGGTCGAGCCGAGCACCGTCAGCACCAGGAACATCGTGAGGACAACTTCGGAGATAAATGCCGCCATCATCGAGTATCCGCCCGGTGAGTGGGCGCCAAATCCGTTCGCGCCAAGGCCCGCGACCGCCGGATCGTAGCCGTTGACCGTTCCCTTCGCGATCATCAGGATCACAGCCGAAGCGATGATCGCGCCGATGATCTGCGCGATGATGTACGACATCGCGTCTTTCGCGCCGATCTTCTTGGCGATCAGCACGCCCACCGTCACCGCGGGATTGATATGGCATCCGGAAATCGGCCCGATCGTATAAACCATCGCCAACAGCGAGAGCCCGAACGCAAACGCCACACCCAGATACCCGATGTGCGTTCCCGCAAGCACGGCGCTTCCGACGCCGCCAAAGACCAGCACGAACGTTCCCACGAGCTCGGCAAGATATTTTTTCATGGCGATATTTCCTCCCAGCGCACGGCGAAGGTATATCACGTTGCGCCAGGGCAATGCGTTAAAAGATGCGCACAACGAGTGGCGCGGTAGTGCGCTGTGTTTAGCGCGTCAGCAATAACCGACATTTATAGACAATCAAATCGCCGCAATTGGAATGGCATCCGCAAAGACTTCGGAGCCTGCAGGAGCACGGCTTTGCGGCGCCCTTCGCGGGTTCAGATTGCCGCCAGCGATTCCATTTCTTTCGTCGAAGCTCGTTTTCTTGCAGGTGCGTATCCTTCCGACTTCGCGTACAATCGCCCACGCTATTTTGGCGTGAACGCCTTCAGGCAAATACCATGACCTCACTCAATCGACGACGGTTTCTGGAAACGGTTTCGACATTCGCTGCGGGGAGCATGATCGCCGGGTCAACACCGGGATCGCTCTTCGCGGCTTTGCCTCAGGGGAAGCCACATATTGATTTCCCGACGGCGCCGCGCGAACGCATCGCGGTGGCGTCGTATCCATTTCGCATGTACATCGATGCGCCCGGGAATCGCGATCGCAACGCCAAGCTCAAAGGATTTCCGATCACGCACTTCCCTGCCGAGATGGTGGAGAAGTTCGGCGTGCATGGGATCGAACCGCTGGCGCAGCACTCTTGAGAGCACGGAGCCGGCGTATCTGGAGAAGTTTCGCGCCGCGGTCGAAAAGGCGAAGGCGCACATCGTCAACATTCCGACGCACATACGTCCCAGCTATTACGATTTGGATGAATCGGTGCGCGAACACGCAATCGCCGAATCGAAGAAGTGGGTCGATGTCGCGGCCGCGGTGGGCTCGCCTGGGGTTCGGCCGCACATCAATGGCTCGAAAACATCGAAGCCCGATGTCGATCGCGCCGCCGAGAGCCTTCGCAAAGTCGCGGACTATGCCGCGGGGAAGAATATCGTCGTGACGCTGGAGAACGACGATCCCGAGACGGAAGATGCGTTCTTCATCGTGAAGGTTATCGATGCGGTGAATCATCCGTATTTACGCACGCTGCCGGATTTTGCGAATTCGGTGTTGAAAGGCGATTACGACTTCAACTACCGTGCGATGAAGGAGTTGTTCGCGCGCGCTTACAACATTTCGCACGTGAAAGACGGCGAGGCAGACGACAACGGGAAGATTTTGAATATCGATATCAAGAAGACGTTTGAGATTGCGAAAGCGGCGAACTATCGTGGATTTTATTCGATGGAGTACGATGCGCCGGGTGATCCGTATGAGCCGACGAAAAAATTGATCGAGTTGACGTTGCAGAATATTTCGTAGTTTCAATTGTTGGCGTAGCGCTCGGCGGCGCGAGCTTTGGCTTTGGCGGCCTCTTCTTCGCGGTTCTTCGTTGGCGCGGTGGTTTCGAGCGAGTGCAGCAGCTTGGTCGCAATTTTTGCGATGTCTTTGATTGCTTGCTCGAACGCTTCTTCGTTGGCCTTCGATGGCTTGGTGAAGCCGCTAATTTTTCGGACAAATTGAAGCGAAGCGGCGTGCACCTCGTCCGGGGTCACGGGCGGATCGAAATTAAACAGCGTTCGGATATTGCGGCACATGGTTACCTCGCGTTACGAAACTGGACTCGCCTGCCCCTGACACGACTAAGCGGCTTTGCGAAACGGGATGAAATTGCGGAGTGCCGGATCGCGCAGATACAAGCCGAGCCACAAGATTGCACCTAAATACGCGGGAAAAAGAACATGCGAGAAGAGAGGGTCGCCGTGTCGCACGTGGGTGGAGACGGCGCCGCCGAGATAACCTGTCAGCAAAATTGCGCCGAGCACTTGCGTCATCGGGAAGACGTAGAGCAGCGTGCAGATCAGAAGCACGATTCCTATCGGCGTGATCTGCGAGACGGAATAGCCCAGCGCGATGGTTCCGTCGATCACCGCTTGGGGCTTTATGAATTTGAGCGTTGCGTCGAATAGGAGAAACAGAACCGCCAGCGTGCTCAGTACGCGACCAGTCCAAAGCTGGCCCTTTGATGGAGGCCGAAATCGAATCCATTTTTCCTCCGTCTGGAGCTACTTCGCGCATTTCGATGCAGAGATAGGGGCGCGGTTATGCGCCCCATCCTGTGCAAATGCGGTTCCAGATTCGAGCGCAATTCTTTAACTTGGGCGAGAATTTTCAATGATACACGCGAATTAGGCCGACGCCGCGGCGGCTTGGCAATTGACCATCCACGGCACGCCGAAGCGATCGGTACACATGCCGAAGCGCGGCGACCAGAAGGTTTCGGCAATGGGCATTGTGACGGAGCCGCCTTCGGCCAATCCGGCAAAAACACGATCGGCTTCTTCGGTGGAATGCACGTTGACGGAAACGCTGATGCCTTGTGGCTTGCCGTAATGGCTCGGCGGCGCGTCGGAACCCATCAGCACGGTGTTGCCGATTTGCATGCTGATGTGAATGATTTTGTCTTTCATGTCGGGCATCTGATCGCCCATCGGAGAGTCGCCCCACTTCGAACTCATGATGACTTTACCGTTCATCAACTTTTTCGTAGACCGCGAATGCTTCGGCACAATTGCCGTTGAAATTAAGGTAAGGAAGGACGTCCATCGGAGTGCTCCTTGGAGGGGTTGACAGCGAGCAGGAGTGTGCCGAGGACTACTTTTGAAATGCAAGTAAAAAGCTGATAAGGTCAGGAGCATGGCGAAAGAGAGACGCGCGGTGAAGCGGCGCTCGGAGTGTCCGCTGAATGCGTCGATCGAGATTTTGGGCGATCGCTGGTCGCTGCTGATCGTGCGCGACATGATGCTGCGCGGATTCAAGAGCTACAAAGAATTTATGGACTCGTATGAGCGGATCGCCACGAATATTTTGGCGGACCGGCTGAGGAAATTGGAGTTTCACGGAATCATCGAGGCGGAGGAGGATCCGCTGGACGGACGCAAGACGAACTACGTGCTGACGCGCAAAGGGATCGAGCTTGGGCCGGTGATGACGGAGATGGTTTTGTGGGCCGGCTCGCACGAGCGCGTGGAGAATCAGGAACTGATCGCGCGGATGCGCAAAGACAAAGTGAGATTCAACGCGGAAATCCGCATGCGCTGGGAGCAGGATCGCGCGGAACGCGAATCGCGGCGAGAATTCGCGAAGAGCGCTAGCGATAGGCCGACACGAACTTCTGGTACTCCGCTTCCGCAGTCTGCGGCGAGGCAATCTCAGAAAATATGACGACGCGATAGCGGAACGTGGCGCTTCCGTGCGGCGCGATCGTGAAGTTGAGCGGCGGCTCTTTGCCGTTGGTGAAAATGCTGCGGCCTAGCGGGTTTGCGGCGAAGAGGCCGTAGCCGCGCGCGTGCCAGTAGGTCGGGAAATTTGGATTTTCGGGATTGTCGAAGATCGCGATGGTGACGGGCTCGTCGCCGATTTTTCCGCTGAGCATGCACCACTTGCCGCGCGTGCTCCAGGCTTCGTCGCCTTTCTTCCCTTCGCTCGTGAGGTAGTTACCGTTCACCCCTGTGTTGTCGAGCTTTGCGACCGTTGTCGGATTGCCGCTCGTGTCGATGAAGACTTCCGCGGTGGTTGATGGCATTTCGAGAGCGCGTGCGACGCGCATGCCGAGCATGCCTTCCTTGTCGTCGTGAAAGACGACCTTTTCATCCTGCGCTTGCAGTGTGGTGATGCGATCGATCGTGCGCGAAGTTTTGTCGCCAGAGAAAATCAGTTGCGTGTGTTCTTTCAGCAGAAGCTTCTGCGTTCCTGAAATCCAATCGGTTTCGACTGTCAGCTCGCCTTTATCGTTGCCGCCCTTTGTGCTGACGATTTTGCGCTGAAGGATATTCCCCATTTTGTGGGCGTCTTCTTTTTTGATGGCGTAGGAATTGTTCCAGAAATCGAAATCGTTCACGTTGCCGTAGTTGAACCAGAGGCCAACGTGATGAGGATGATCGACGCGCTCGCCAGGGCGAGGGTCGAGCGGGAATCCACGCGTCACCACGGTGCCGTCGGCGGCGCGGAGCGGATAGAGGACGGGCTTGGCGAGATTTTCGGGCCAGATGTACGAGGTGAACGGTTTTCCGTCGATCACGACGTCAACGCGGCGAGCGGACTCGTTGGGGAGAATCTGGATTCGCGGGGTGGCTGCTCCATTTTGTTTTGCCAGCGCGAGGCCGAGGACAAGAAGGCTGCGATCGTAGATACGGCGGTCAGGATGGTTGCGGATTCGCGCATGTTGGTTCCGTTTTGGTTGAATGCGCCGCAAGCAATTGCGGCGGCGGATGCCAATGTATCAGAAGAAAGCGCGGCGTGTGGCGTCGCCGGGATGTAAGATGCCAACTCGATTTCATGAGCACTCGACCAACGGACGGCGAAGATCGCAGCGTCTCCGGGCATGAGTGCGCCGGCAGCTGCAAATACTTCCGCTGTGAACGTTTCCTCGCGTGCCGGATATTTCCGTTGGGTGATTTGCGCGCTACTCCTTGCGGGCACGACGAAAAATTACATGGACCGGCAGGTTCTCGGCTTGCTGAAGCCGACGCTCCAACACGATCTCGGCTGGAATGAAATCGATTACAGCAATCTGGTGTTTGCGTTTCAGGCGGCGTATGCGCTGGGAATGGTGTTGGTCGGGCGACTGATCGATCGGCTGGGGACGCGAGTGGGTTATTCGCTGGCGATGGCGTTCTGGAGCGTCGCGGCAATGTCGCACGCGCTCGTCAGCTCGCTGTTTGGATTTTCAGCGGCGCGATTCGCTTTGGGATTCGGCGAGGCAGGAGTCTTCCCTGCCAGCTTGAAGACGGTCGCGGAGTGGTTTCCGAAAAAAGAGCGTGCATTCGCGGTTGGCATTTTTAATTCGGGAACGAGCATCGGCGCGATCGTTACGCCGCTGATCGTGCCGCCGATTGCGCTGCGATGGGGCTGGCGATGGACTTTCGTCATCACCGGCGCACTGGGATTTGTGTGGCTCGTTTTTTGGCTGATGTTGTATCGCAAGCCTGCCGAGCATCCGCGCGTTAACGCGGGAGAGCTTGCATACATTCGCAGCGACCCTGCGCCGCGCGTGACGCGATTTCCGTGGAAGCGGCTGATCGGCTACCGGCAAACGTGGGCCTTTGCGGCGACGAAGTTCATCACCGATCCGATCTGGTGGTTTTATCTTTTTTGGGTGCCAGACTTTTTGCATCGCGTGCATGGGTTGTCGCTGTCGCAGATGAGTTTGCCGATCGTGGCGATTTATGTGATCTCGGATGCCGGCTCGATGGCCGGTGGATGGTTATCGTCGGCGATGCTGCATCGTGGGCGAACGGTGAACGCGGCGCGGAAGACTACGTTTCTGATCTGCGCGATTTGTGTTTTGCCGATCGTGTTCGCGTATCGCATGGAGAGTTTGTGGGGAGCTGTTGCGCTCATCGGATTGGCAGCGGCGGCGCATCAGGGATTTTCGGCGAATTTGTTGACGCTGCCTTCGGACATGTTTCCGTCGGAAGCGGTGGGATCGGTCGTGGGAATCGGTGGAATGGCGGGGGCAATCGGCGGGATGCTGATTGCGAAGGTGGTTGGTTACGCGCTGCAGTGGACGGGGAGTTACATGGTGCCGTTTTTGATGGCGGGTGTTGCCTATTTGATTGGGCTGGGGGTCATGCAGTTTTTGGCGCCGAAGTTGGAACCGGTGACGAGTTTGAGACTGAAGGCGCGCGGTGGAGATGTCGGCTTCAATCGTGGCGAAGAGCGATGAGCGGATCGACTTGCGTGGCGCGCCGAGCCGGCAAATAGCCGGCGGCAACGGCTACTGCTGCCAGCGTTAGCGACACAACGATGAGCGTTGCGGGATCCGTTGGCGAGATGCCGAATAGCAAGTGTCCGAGCACGCGCGACGACATGAATGCAACGGGTAGTCCCACGGCGAGCCCGATGCCGGCAAGTAACATCGTTTCACGCAAAACCATTTTCAGAATTGTGCGGGCCGACGCGCCCATGGCGACACGAATGCCGATTTCGTTTGTGCGGCATTGCACCGAGTAGGAAATCACTCCAAAAATTCCGGTGGCGGCGAGGATGAGCGCGATTGCGGCGAAAAGCGCGATCAGCGTTGTGCGGAATCTTGGCTGCGCCGTTGATTCGCGGAGCACTTCATCCATTGTGGCGATGTCAGTAACGGGGAGATCTTTGTCGAGGCTGGCGACCGTATCGCGGATGGATGAGATGACGACGCTGGATGCGAGCGTGCTTTGTACGGCGATGCACGCGCCGGGGAACGGCGATTGCGCGTACGACGCGTACATCATCGGACCGGGTTCTTTACCGAGAGATACGTCGTGCACGTCGCCGACGACGCCAATGATTTCGCGCGGGATGCCCGGATCGGGCGGAAAGCCGAAGACGATACGCTTGCCGATGGGATTTTCGTTGGGGAAATATGCGCGGACGAAAGACTGCGTGACGACCGAGACAGCGGGCGCGGACATGTTGTCGCGCGTTTCGAACGTGCGGCCGGCGACAAGCGGAATATTCATGACGTGGAAATACGTCGGCGTGACGGCGACGTAGTCAGCAATACGCGCCACCGCGGCAGAAGCGACGGGTCTGTTTTCGATGTCGAACGCGAGGTTGATGAAGCCATCGGCAATCGGAAGAGGAATCGCGATCGCGGAGTTTTGCATGCCGGGCTGAGATTGAAGGCGCGAGAGCAGATTGTCTGAAAAAGCGGACCACTGCTGCGGCGTCGAGTATTGCGCACGTGGAAGAGCAACTTCGGCCTTGACCATGTGCTCGACTTGAAAGCCAGGGCTGACTTCGGTGAGTTTCGAGAAGCTACGCAGCAAGAGACCGGCGGCCACCAGCAACACAAGGGCGAGCGCAATTTCTGCGGACGCAAGGATGTTGCGCGCGCGGCGTGAGGTTGAGCTTTCGCCCGAGCGTCCGCCTTCACGGAGTGTGGATTGCAGATCGGAGCCGGCGACCAGGAATGCGGGCACGAGACCCACCGCGCAACTCGCGAAAACAGAAAGCGCAAGGGCAAATCCGAGAACGGTGTAGTCGATGTGAATGCTATTGATCTGCGGCAGTTCTGGCGGCAGAAAGGTGGTGAGAACGTGAACGCCGTAGTAGGCGAGGGCAACTCCCGCGAGGCCGCCAACAATAGCTGAGAACGAGAGTTTCGCTGAGGAGTTGGCGCACGAGACGCGATCGGCCGGCGCCGAGAGTGGCGCGCACTGCGATTTCTCGCGAGCGCGAAGTGGCGCGAGCGAGCAGAAGATTGGCAATGTTGGCGCACGCAATTAGCAAAACGAGACCCACGGCGCCGAGTAGAACGAGCAGGGGCGTTTTCATCTCGCCGACGAGAAAATCGCGCAGCGGGATCATGCGAAAGGTCCAGCCGTCGTTGTCTTCGGGATATTGCTTTGCGAGACGGTCGGCGATCGCGTCGAATTGAGCGTGCGCCTGATCGAGAGTAACGCCCGGCTTGACGCGCCCGGTGAGCCGAAGCCAATGGCCGCCGCGGCGTTCGAGCCAACTGCCGAAAAGCGGATCATCCACGATCGGAATCCAGATTTGGCGGCTCTGCTGCACTTGTGGAAAGCGGAAATATGAGGGCATCACACCGATGACGGTGAAGGCGCGCTTGTCGAGCGTGATGGAGGCGCCCACGATGTTGGCGTCGGAGCCAAACGAGCCGCGCCAAAGGTTTTCGCTGAGAGCGACGACGGGAGCGGCGCCGGGTTTTCCGTCGTCTGGAATAAAAGCACGCCCGAGAATCGGCTGAACTTGAAAGGTTGCGAAGAGGTCGGGCGTGACGACCGACGTGTCGATGACGAACGGATCGCCGTGACCGGTAAGCGTAAGTTGATGACTCTGGACGCCAGACAAACTGAAGAAGACGTCGGTCTGCTCACGAAAGTCGCGCATGTTCGCGAAGGAAAAGCCGTTTTTGTTATTGGCGTCCTTGGTTCCCTGCTGGAAAACCGTGAAGAGCTGATCGGAGCCGGTGTAAGGAAGCGGCTTTAGCAGGACGGCGTAGACGACGCTGAAGATCGCGGTGTTTGCGCCGATGCCGAGAGCGAGCGTAAGGATCGCGACAGCGGAGAAGCCGGGATTCTTGCGAAGCATGCGAAAGGCAAAGCGAAAATCCTGAAGCGCGGTTTCGATAAATGGGAGGCCGCGAAGCTCGCGATTTGTTTCCTTGAGCTGCGTATTGCCGCCAAGACGAATGCGCGCGGATCGAGCGGCTTCTTCGGGCGTCATGCCGCGGCGAATGTTCTCTTGCGTCGCCATTTCGAGATGCGAGTCGAGTTCATGCTGAAATTCGCGATCGACGGTTTGCGGCGAAGCTTGGGCGCGGGAACGCGAGATGATGGATTTCAGAAAGGCGAGCATGATGTCAGCTCCTTTCGTCGATGCGAAGAACGCGGCCGATCACATCGGCGATGCGACGCCAGTTTTGCGTTTCGGCGTATAACTGCTTGCGGCCGGATTTCGTGATGGAGTAGAAGCGCGCTTTGCGATTATTTTCGGATGTGCCCCACTCGGCGCTAATCCATCCCTTGTGCAGCAGGCGAACGAGGGAGGCGTAGATCGTTCCCTGATTGATTTGCAGCGCCTCTTCGCTGATCTGCTCGATGCGGCGCGCGATGCCATAGCCGTGGAGCGAGCCCATGGCGGCAAGAGTTTTGAGGACCATGAGGTCCAGGGTGCCTTGCAGAATCTCGGATTTGGAATCGGCTGGCATAGTCGGCGGTTTCGCGAACGCGTCTGTTGCTCCTGTGGGATGGTGACAGGAGTATGCCATCGGACCTGTGGCATGGCAACAGGAAAGAGTTAACGCGCCGGCTCGACGCGGGGTGGTGGAATCGGAGTAGCTGAGTATGGGTGCGGTGCTTTAGAATTGGTGGGCACGCTTCACGCGTGCTTGTCGGGGCGTAGCGCAGCCTGGTAGCGCGCCTGCCTTGGGCGCAGGAGGCCCCCGGTTCGAATCCGGGCGCCCCGACCAATGTTCTCAACATCTTACACTTCTGTATATCCATCACTTTCATTGCACTGTAGCGGAAATTGTAGTGACCGCCTGACTCCTCTCCGCGAGTTTTATCGCGTTAGCCACTTTGAAGTTCTCCATCTTCATCGTCGCTTCCCGTTTGTGCTCCTCCGCTGGGTGAACGTAGCGCATGGTCATCTGAATCGTGGTGTGGCCTAGCAATGCGCCTAGCGTCGGGAGATCTACGCCCGCCATGACCGCCCTCGATGCGTAGGTGTGGCGCAAGTCGTAGAGCCTCAATGCTGGACTAATCTTCGCTCTACGAACTGCTCCATCGTGAGCCTTCCGCACGCTCCCTATCGGTCGCTCAAGATCGTCCGGAGAAGGAAAGGCATATCTGCCGCTCGAGCTTGCGATGCGCCTGGTCATAATCTTGCAGACCTCAGCTGTCATAGTCAGCTTGCGTCTAGCCGCCACTGTCTTGCCGAAGGGATTGAAGATAGTGCATTGATCGAGGTTCACGTTCGCGGCTTCAATCCGAAAGACTTCTTCCGGCCGCATACCCGTGTCGAGCATCACCTGAGCAATATCTTTTAGTGGCTGACTCGCTGTCGCCAGATAGGCTCGCTCTTCTTCGAGCGTTATCGTCCGTGTACGCCCTGTCTCGCGGAAGAACTCAACATTTTTGACGGGATTGGTAACCTGGAAGCCACATCGCTCGGCATAGTGAAAGAGCAGCCTAAGAGTGCTTAGAGCACGATTCACCGTAACTGCAGATACCACGCTTCCCTTTTCCCCGCCCCAGCGCTTCTCCCGAGCGCGTGCGAGTTTAAAGTCCTCGACCATTCCGTGATTGATTTCATCGAGCCACTTGCCTCGAAAGAATCGCTTTAGAGTGACGCAGTTTCCAGAGTGCAATTCGTGTGTCTTTGGTCTGTGTTGCTGTTTCGACCATTCAAGGAATGTCTTAACAAACTCGTCGAACTTGGGCGCCGGCTTAAGTTTTGAGATTCCCCCACGGCGATCGAGCAAGTCAGCTTTGCGTTTGGCCTCAACGCGGAGAGCTGCAGTCTTGTTCTGAAAACCGGAGGATTCCTGAATCCTGCGACCTCGGAATGTGAAGTGATACCAGTACACCCTGCCGCGCCTAAACACAGCCATGACGATACCTACCTCTGCTCCGACCGGTTCTGATCGGTCAGGACTGTACGCTCCACAAGCCACGAGTCAAGGTCAGTCTGGCGATAGCGAACGCAGTTTCGGCTGATCTTTATGTATGGAATCCCGCGCTTCTGACTACGCCATTGCGCCAGCGTTTCAATAGACAAGCCAGTTGCATCGGCTATTTCTTTTGCGCAGAGCAGACGGGTACGAAGATCCTTCGTCGTCACGGTCGACGGATAAGCAATCTTCGACTCGTCAGCCATTCTGATCGGCTCCTAGACCGAACGATCTGACAGCCGATTCGGCAACGTCGATGTCCGCCACCAATTTCACTCCTACCTGTTCCAACCGATTGATCAGTTGCGGAATACTCCAGCCAACCCATCTGTTGGGCGTCGCTAAGGCGATCCTCAACTGGTTGATAGTGGTCCGGGCAAACAACGATGGCTCCGTCACTACCGAGCACGTTTCAATGGCTATCGGAGGCTCTTTGAGGTTCCACTTCAGCAATCGGAGACCGCTGGGAATTGACGGAAGGCTGGTTCGAACTCTAAGGGACTCGACTACCTCGCTTCTATGTTGGCGAAGAAAAGCGACCTGCGGAGCTAGTTTCTCCCGGCGGCTTGGTTCCGGAAACAAAATTCGCACCACTTGGCCGTCCCAACGCAACCCAACCCCAGCGGCTTCGACCTCGGCAATAACGTCGGCTACGATCAAAGTTCTTCCTCGATTTCGCTTTTCGTCTCTCCCGGTGCGAGATCACCAACTGCAACATCGCAACGACCGTCACTAGGCGCGGATTTCTGGCTGGTTTTATTCGCAACGCTTGTTCCTTGTGTTGCAGATGGAAACGTTACTGGAGCACCGGCCGAAGAGGGTAGTTGCGGTGTTGCACTCCCGGTTAGCGGAGACACGGGCACGACAGAACTTTCAGCTCTTAGGTATCGACGGAATGAGTCTCGAAACTGGTCGTAGGAGTACCCTCGAAGGATCGCGTCACCAACTCGCATGCACTCCGGGAACACCTCGAAAGGCTTGAGTAATCTCGCCAGTGCGTGAGCACTCAGCGGCTTCCCGCGAAACCATTCGCCCCAAGGCGATGTTTCAATTTCTGCCAGCGCAGTGGCAAGTTTGAAGGAAGGGATCCGGTCCACAGCTTGCGATGCGAAAACCTGTCGGATATCTGCGAGGAGTCGCATACCCCGGGAGTCGTCTGCGGCATGGGCATCGGCGCAGAGCTCCTCGAGCGCCCACCTTGCCATTTGAGGCCATTTCCCTGCTGCGGCGTCCGCGATGGCGAGCAGAGGCTCGGCGCCATCTTGCTGCCGATCTGTCAGTGACATAGGCAATTCAGGTCGTGCGTCGACCAAAGCGTCGGCAATCAAGACCGACCATTCTTCGATCTGCTCCCTTAGTTTCTGAGCATCCGCTTCCACGCCGCGACGCCGAAACCGCTCGACGCTGACACCGGGAATCGCTCGTTTTAAGCGAATCGGAATCGCACGTCCCGCTACCGTGTCGGGTAATCTTCCAATCCCTGCGATTGCTTTCGGGCAGAATGTGGCGAAGTATCGAGAAGTAATATTTACGCCCTGCCCGACGCAGCATGACGTTTTACCTCCCTTCCTGTGGCCTGTATTGAGAACTCCGCGAAGTGCTTCCGCATACTCCTTATTACTTCCAAATGCTGCATCGCTTTCGTCGAGGAGTAACGTCGGCTGTTGGGCATCAATTTTCCGCGTTAGGTTGGCGGCTGTGACCCTGCCGGTAAACCAAGGGTTCGCAACCAGCATTTCAAGAACCTCGAGCATTCGGGTTTTCCCACATTCTTTTTCAGCGGACGTGATTGCCAGATACGGTGTCGCATCTGCGCGCAAGAAATTATGAGTATGGATCACCCAAAGAGCCGCAACCCGCGCCTGAGAATCGGAAAGGGACACGAAACGCCTAATAAATGCGTAGATGCTTTCTAGAATCGTGCTTCCCTCGGCCTCCTGAGGCGCCCACTCTGTTGCGGTGTGAATGAGAGTTAGCAGCGAATCGAGCGTTCCACCCTTCTCCTTCCATTCAGAGAGATCTTTCGCTTCAGGAAGTTCCAAGACCTTCAAAGACGTCGCCTTGCCGAGAAGCGAGTGGGCGACTCGTTGTGCATGCTGGCGGCCCGGGGCATCTGCGTCGGCGATGATCGTGACCCGCTTTCCGCACAGAAAGTTCGAGAACTCTGCTGTCCATGTTCCGGCGGCTCCGGATGTCGTGGCGGCAAACCCCAGAGTCGTCCCAGTGTCGGCGTCTTTTTCACCTTCGACAACGAGGACGTCGCTCGCCGTGATCACTCCTGGTAGGCGATAAAGCGTGCGGCGAACGTTTCCCAACTTCCAAATCCATCCTCCTTTGCCGTTTGGCTTGCGAAGGCGAAACTCTTTGGGATCAAGACGCACCTTCTGGTAAAGCAAATTGCCTTGCTCGTCTGTGTAGGAATATTCGGCTACGACTCGGGGTGGGGACAGGGATTCAGTGAAGAGATCTTTCCAATCGATACCTGCCGCCTCGCGCACTCTTTCAATCGGGCAGCCCGCCAGACAATTAACGAGAATCTTCCCGTCCTTTTCGCTGATGGACAAACTCGGATTAACGTCCATGTGTGCCGGACAACGAGCCTTCCAAGCCTTCCCGGCGCGGCGCACACCTTCCATTCGCGACAGCACCTTATCAAGACCAGCGCTCACAGCCCCGCCCCCTCATAGCGACTGAGTGGTCCGCGGTTGGATTCAGTTGTGCTGGGGGCGTCGAGGTTCACCGGGGCTGTTCCTAACCCCTTATCGCGCCTTCTAAAACCGGATTCAATAGCTTGAGTTCAACAAGATATCGCACAAGAATTTGTGACTTGGCTTCTCGGCAACGGTCTAAGGGTGGGTTTCTGCAGGATTCGACAGTACTCTAAGGCGTATCGGACAAGAGGTAGCTCTTCGGGTATCTTGAAGTCGAGTTTCTTTGCAAAGGCCTCGGCGAGCTGCGGGTCCCAACCACTCGAAACGTCTGGAGCGCCTAGGAGAACAAACAGTTGGGCGACACTACGGCAGAAGCGACCAACTCTTACGCTTGCAGTGTGGGCACCAATGTCGGCCCTGTAAGGAGGAGCTATCTGTTTGTAGGGTACCGCTTCCTTTCGTTTGCGGAGTTCTTCGATTCGGTCTCGATTGTACTGCCCGGTTCGTTTTGGCCCTCGCTTGACGCCCGTGCCTCTAACCGCGCGCGATAGGCGTCGAAGAGCGTAGCGATCTCCCCTCGTTCTAAAGGCCTTTATGGTTTGCTCGATTCGCTCGATCTCGCGTTCCCTAGACGGAATCGGCAGGTCTTCCACACAGCGTGCGGTCACGACACGCACCGACCCTTTCAAACCTAACGCTCGAAGCACCTTCAGTAATGCAACGAAGCTAACAGCAGTACAAAGCATCCTATCGGAATCGCCGTCGTAAACACGCAGCACACCCCAGTTCACCCCTCGTTCAGCGGCCCGCTCTTGAGTTTCCTCTTCTGTTCCAGGTTGTCCGATTTCAAGATAAAAGTACTTGAATCGCATCTTCATTTCTCGCTCTCCCTCGGAAGCGGCTTCCGTCAGATTTCAACGTGATTTTACCTAACGAATGTGCCCACAAGAACTAGTAACGAGGAGCCGCAGAAGCAGGGTCAGCCGATCTAGGGGCGCGTGATCGCTGGCGTTCAACTCGCCGCGGACCCGCCGGTCACTCCCCATGCTCAGTGGCAAAACGGTCGTTTCACGCCACATGTCCGGTTACGGCGTTTATCAAGACTTGAAGCCGATGCCTTGAAGAATCGCGTTAAACTGAAACTGTTATGCAGGCCAATCCCTACAAAGTGTTCGTTGTCGTACACCGACGTTTCGGAGCAAAACTATCGGAGCTTGAGCGCAGTACACCCGTGTGGTTCGTGGACACTCCCGCCAACAAAACTATTGTCCAACGGTTCTGGAATGAACATCCCGATGAAAGCCATCTGACCGGAGTCATCACCTTTGACGATTTGCCCTCTTTGTCGCCAGAGGACATGTTGCTGGGCCAGATGGACGCAATCGAGCTGCACCATGGCTCTCATTCAGCAGACCCGCCGTACACGGTCATTGAAGTTTTTGGTACGCAACTCACAGCGAACGCGAAAAACGTTTTGTCGGAATATGGGTTCGCCGAGTTTCACTTCACCCAGGCCGGATTTTTGGCTACAAGAGCGAAGGGGCTGGACTGAACTCGAATCAGACTTCTACAAACTCACTGACAGGATTCCGCATCAAAGCGTGACAACTGGTTTTGACCGCTGATTTCCACTTTTCCGGGAACGGCGTTAACCGGGAGGGGCCCCCTGGAGCATTATCGGTCGGGACTGTCCGGGTTCGACTCGCGTGTAATTTTATCTTCTCCATCGCCGATGCAGGAAAGCGATGGCTCCAAGTCGAACGTACGCCGACTATCCACGGTCCGTTTAGATCGTGCTTCATCGAGATACACGGAACTTGAATTGCAGAACCTGAAAGGTCGCTGCCCGGTTCCCCAGTTGACTCCAGAATATCCGACGCCAATCAGAACGGGAATAACCAAACCCACTTTGGTTTTATGTCAGCGTGATCTGAATACAGACGGCGAAAACGTTCAACGTCAACGAGGAGACTACGGCGCGAATTAGCGTCAGCTATTGATGCGCGCTCTACCCAAACCAAGGTAAATCTGAGTTACGATTCTCTAAGGAACCTGGAAATCGAAACGCCGGGTGACGTGAAGCACGACAGGAGTAAGCACCTCTCCTTGCCTTTGAGGGTACGGCATTTGCTAACAGCCAGCTCGTGGATTGAAGAACTGATATTCAAGATTGATGTCCGAAGTGGACAATTCTGCCGAATGCAAGGTCGTCTGCTCCTACGACTTTGATGAAATCCCGATTATCGGCCGGAAAAGTGCGGCCATTTTGGAGAATGTCTCCGGGGCACTGGCATTTACGAGACTGGGGTCCAGATCGTGTTCAATCTGATCGAACTTCGCTCGCTGGAGTTGTTGGGCGTATCCTCTCGCGATCGTTTCATCGGCCGGAGAAGTAAATTTCTTCATGAGTGTGGCTTGATCGCAGCCCACCAGCAACGAACAGACCGCTACGCTGGCCAGGATTCCGACGCGCATGTTTTTTTTTCCTCGGACTGAATCGGGTACATAAATCAGTCTAGGTAAAAAAGAACTCGCGAACGACGGCGCATCGATTCTGTCGCTAGAGTGCCAACTCCCGATAAGTCGCATAACCGGACAAGTGCCTACAAGTATTCTCCCAAACCCAAAGAATTTGGCTGGCTCGGTTGAAGTCCGAATTTCAGGAGATTATTATTGGGCTGTCCTCGACACGGAAATCCAAACAGAAGGGCAGATCGTCGATGGAATCAAGTGCGCAATTTAGACGCGACGAAACGTGGACACCGACCGAAAAGAAGTTGGCGAGGATCGCTTTTGACAACGCATTCGAGAGACAGTGCACGGCGATCACCCAAGAAGCGAGACGAATGCTGGAAACTACGTCAACTCCCTCTGAGATATTTCGCGTTCAAGAATATCTTACGGAGCAAAGAAGAACTGTGGAACAACTATATGATTATCGGTACTCACGGCTCCTAGGGGTTTTCGGCAGACTGCTGTCCGACGGTTGGCTAAGGGAAGGCGACCTTCACGGTCTCCAACCAGAGAAGATTGCCAAGATTAGACGCGAAGCAAGTTTTCTTTCTTGAAGGCAATCTCTAGCCACGCTCAGAGTCAATGTGCTTCACTGAAAACAGGTTCGATGCCGATTTTATCGTTGACGGCCTGTCGCAATCGCTGTTTACAACCGAGGTATTTTTCCGTGGTCTGCACCGAGACGTGTCCCAGCAGAAATTGAATTTGTTCTAGTTCGCCTCCGGCGTTGTGGCAGAGGCGGGCACACGATCTTCGAAGGTCATGCGGCGCGAGTTTTACGATTCCCGCCCGGCCTGCGTACTGCTTTACGACATGCCAGACCACCTTTTCGGTCATTTCTGTGCCCCAAATCGTTCCCGTCCTACAGACGCACCGAAATAACCGCCCGTGGGCGACGTTCGATGCGGCGAGCCAATCGTCAATGGTCCGCTTAACCCACGAGGGCACAGGTATCGTTCGAACGTGACCGCCTTTTCCTATCAGATCGACGATGGCCCAGTGATCCTCGCGACGCTGGAAGTGATCAACGGTGAGTTCCGTCAGTTCGCGACGCCGCAGGCCACAACCCAGCAGCAAAGCAAGAATCGCTCGGTCCCTCGTGCCCTTCAAAGTGGCAGGATCAGGGAGCTGCCATAGCGTCCGAGCTTCCTCGGCTGTTAACCAATTCCCAAGGCGGTGCCCCAGTTTCTTTGCGCCCTTTACCCGGCGAATACCAGCCGCGAGATCAGGGCTCAACAATCCAGAATCTGCCGCTTCATATGCCAGCCGTCGTACGGCTGCCAGCCTAACGTTGATGGTGCCTGCAGCGAGGTGACGATCTTCGAGATAAAGTCGGTAACGGAGGACGACCGCCTTGTTGAACGACAGTCGCGGAGCGGAGCAATACCAAGCTACAAACTCATCAATCGAATGTCGATAACTGCGTTGCGATTCGAACGATCTCAAGCTTACGATCACGGCGACCTTGGCATGCTCCAAATCGGGAAGGCCGAGCTTTGTTTTCAATCGGGTATGCCCGCGCTTGGGTTTCCGTTTCATGGTTAGCCGCCTCCCGACGACTAGCCATATCAGACCCCCATTTCGGTGTCTCCAAGCGCGGCCCGCAGAATTCTCATTGTCCGGTAATGCGACTTATCGGGAGTTGAGGCGTTGAAGCCGGGGCAGAGACACACAACAACTCGATTCAGGAGACGGAATGAGGGATCGGATTTCAACTTGGCGGCGGTGGATTGGAGCGGTTAGCGCGTTAGCAGCGTTCCTCTTCTTGGTGAGTGCTTGCTTGATTTATTTCAGGTATATAAGCGCTTATCCGAACCCTCATGCGATTGAAATGCAGCAGCACGCACGCACGTTGAATCTGATCTGGCGCGTGAGCTTTTATGGTTCCGCGCTTTCTTTTTTATTATCGCTGGTCGGGCTTGGATGGGGTCGTTGGTGCGGTCTGGCAATGAGTGTCGCGGCGTTGATTTTCGACCTGATGATTTTAGGGGCTCTGTGCGGACCTTACGGATGCTAGATCGCCTGATAAACGCCGTTACCGTACAAGTGGAGTCCTGGTACGGGACTTGTCCGGTTACGCGACTTCCATGATAGGTCTTTGTCAAGAGGGCAAAAGCTCTCCCGACGCGCTACGGAGGAGCGCGGGTGTAATTCTTTTTGATTCTTCGCCGCGTGTGTGTGAAGACTGCCTGCAGGCCACCAGCACCCATCATATGCCCTGGTACATTGTGCCGGCCGATGATAAGGAGAACGCGCGATTGATTGTTTCCCGAATCGTTCTGGATACTCTCGACGATCTGAAGATGACCTATCCCAAGACGACCGCAAAACGCCGCCGGGAATTGAAATCAATCGACAGGGTTCTCGCGAAGTAAAGGCGTCGGCGCGCGGCGCCCGACGCGATACTTCGAGTAAAAGAAGAATCACATGGAATCGGGAATGATTCCGTGTTTCAAGGAACGATCACTGCCGATCCATGGCCCGTTTCCTGTTTCACGGCTTGAAGTGCGTCGTTTGCGCGATCGAGCGGAAATACCCCAACTTGAGGAGAAATGTGGAGGTCTTGAGCGATACTCATGAAGTCGCGAGCGTCCTGCCGGGTCATATTGGCTACACTGCGAATCTGCCTCTCGCCCCAAAGTAGTTTGTCGTAATCAAAGGCAGGCATTTGGTCGAGATGAATTGCATTGATGGCCACAACCCCGCCTTTGCGAAGACTGGCCAGGGCACTCACTACGACCTCTCCGCTAGGCGCGAAAGTGATCGCGCGATCGAGTTGCGCGGGCGGCCTCTCCTCTTCTCTGCCGACCCACGTTGCGCCCAGGGAGGTCGCCACGTCTCGATGCGATTGGCCTCTCGTCGCAACATAAACTTCGCAATTCCACGATTGCAGTACGGGAATGGCTAAGCTGGCCGAGCTACCGAATCCAAAGAGTCCGACTCGCTCGCCGTGTTCAACACCGGCGACGCGCAAACTGCGGAAGCCGATAATCCCAGCACACAATAGAGGAGCGACGTGTGCATCATCCAAACCAGTTGGCAACGGAAAGGTGAAGTCCGCGCGTACGAGGACGAATTCGGCGTAACCTCCATTCACCGTGTATCCCGTGAAAATAGGTTTATCGCACAGATTCTCCATTTCATGACGGCAATACCAGCAATCACCATCCACACCTCCCATCCAGGAGACCCCCACGCGCGTTCCGATCGGCAACTCCGGGGTCGCACCTTCGACTACATCTCCAACGATCTGATGCCCGGGAATGAGCGGCGATCGAATCGGTGGCAGATCCTGTTCCACGATGTGCAAGTCAGTTCGGCAGACTCCGCAGGCAAGAACGCGAAGCAAAACGCACCCAGCCGTAAGCTCAGGTCGAGGAACATCCTTGGTCTCGAGGAACTGTCCAGTTGCCGTAGGTGCGGATGAGAAAATGGCGGCTTTCATCTTCCTACAATCCTTTCGATCTCGGTTTCACACACAAACAATTTCCTTGAGGTCCCACGACTCAATTCATCATTCCACACTGCTTGATGAACCGTCTGTACGGTTGAAGACAGTAGCTGGCGAACGGCCGAGTAACATGCTTGACGGACTACCCCAAGGCATCATCGACAACAGCTTAGCGTTTCGGCAAATCGTATAGACAACTGCACCTTTGGAACTTATTGAAAGTGTGCGGAAGCGCACAGTATTGCGCGCCGTCTCTCTTCTAAAATGCGGCCTCAATGCGCCGCTGGACGCACTTATCGTTACTCGTACTGCTCGCGATGGGCTGTACCTTCCTGGCCGTGCGCGCTCGGCCAGCAAACGCTAATTCCACTAAAGACAAGTCCAAGACGACCACGCAAACAAAGATGTATGTCGCTCCGAGCGATCCGTCGCTCTACGTGGGGTCGGAAACGTGCAAAACCTGTCATGCGGATATGCCCTCGAAGGACTTTTTCAAGCATTTCGAGGCATCGCCGCACTTTGTAACCACGCTAGATACCAAAAAAGGTCCGCAATGGCAGGGTTGCGAAGGTTGCCACGGTCCTGGGAAAGCGCACGTTGACGGCGGTGGCGACAAAACCAAAATTTTCACGTTCAAGAATGCTTCGGCGCAGGAAATCAACGCGCGCTGCATGAGTTGCCACGCGGGTGGTCCGCAGCACATGAACGCGGTCAACTCGATCCACACGCAGAACAATGTCAGTTGCATCTCCTGTCATTCGCCGCACAAGCCGCAAACCAAAGAGTTTCTGTTGACGAAAGCGCAGCCCGAACTGTGTTACTCGTGCCATCTGGAGAAAAAAGCCGAGTTCGAAATGCCGTTCCACCATAGGGTCAACGAAGGATTGGTTCAGTGCTCCGATTGTCACAATCCGCACGGCACCGTAGGTCCCAAGCAAGTGCGAACCTCTGCGACACAGGACGCGGTTTGTTTTACATGCCACACGGATAAACAGGGGCCGTTTGTGTTCGAACACGAGCCCGTAAAGATCGAGGGTTGCGCGTCCTGTCATATTCCGCACGGAGGGGCGAATGCTCACATGCTCCGGGTGAGCAACGTGAACCTGCTTTGCCTCCAGTGCCACACGAACTCTCTTATGAATGCGAAAACCGGTAACGCGCCTGGGACGCCTTCGTTTCACAGCCAGCAGACATTTTTTAAGTCGTGCACGCTGTGCCATATCCAGGTGCACGGTTCCAACTTCGATCCGACGTTTTTTAAGTAAAGATGGCCATGAAACTCATACTGGGGTTGCAGAGCGAGCACGTCGGAGCCCCTGGCCGGAGTGTTGTTTTTTTTCTACTCGTTGTTGCGCTCGCAGTGTTTTTACCGGTGTCGCGGGCACAAAGTGGCTCAGCGGAAACATCGGGCATTGATTCAGGGAATTACAAAATCCAGCAATCCGTCGAGGCGGGATACCGCACTGCTTCCATAAATGGAAACATCGACACCTACGACACCTTCGTGAATCTCGGTTCGGGCTTTCGTCTCTTCGATTACACACTGGACATGCGATCGAAAGACCACAACGGCTTCCTTTTCGACGATCTGAGCTTCAGCAATTTTGGCTATGGCGGTGATCCGAATGACGTGACCCGCCTACGCGTCGGCAAAAACAAAGCGTATGACTTCCGTGTGTTATTCCGCCGGGACAGGAACTTCTGGGACTACAACCTGCTGGCGAATCCACTGAATCCGTCTGTTTCGACGCCGCCCTTGGCCATCGCAACTTCGCCGCATGCGTTGGATTTGGTTCGCCGGATGCAGGACTACAATCTGACGTTGCTGCCGCAATCGCGCGTGAAATTCCGGCTGGGTTTTTCGCATGACCGTGATGAAGGGCCGGGCTTCTTCACCACTGACGGCGGGACGATTTCTCAATTCAATCAATCGTACAGCTACACGACCAACTCCTATCGCGCGGGCGTGGACTTCCGAGTCTCTCCGAAGACGACGATCTCCTACGACCAGTTCCTGAGTTACTACAAGCAGGACAACGTCGTCACCGACAACCCGCAGAATTCCGGCTACCAGCTGGCCAACGGTACGCCCGTAGATCTTGGGATTGTTTGGAGCACCGCGGGCCCCGTTGAGATTCTGCCGTGTGCTATGCCGATCGCGACCGCGCCGAACATCGTCAATCCGAGTTGCAATGGCTATCTGTCCTACAGTCAGGCGGCCAATCCGAGAAATTTCATGCCAACCGAGCGCTTACGGTTCCAATCGGATTTCTTTAAGAATTTTGAGACAGAGGGCTCAGTCGGCTACAGCACCTCCAACAACTCGGTCCCGGACCTCAATGAGATTGTGAACGACCTCGTGACACGGAGTGCCTCGCGTGGAAGCACCACGGGCGGGCCAGCGGATACCAAACGAGTCTCTGTCAACGCCAACTGGTCGGGAGCGTATTCGATCGGTGAAAAGTTTCGCATCGTCGATTCGTTTCGCTACGACAACTGGCGCACTCCGGGCCTGTGGGACACATCGGAAACAAATATATTCGGGCAAATGCAGCCTGGACTAGTGGGCCTGGATCAACCGCAAGCTGTCTTTACCGCGGCGACGTTCCTTGCCCAGTGCCCGGCGCCATATACTGCGGCGACGTGCCCCGCTCACACCGCAAGTTCGGCCGCGGACGTGGTCAATGGGCCGACGTCGAGCTTTCTGGGGCAGAATCTGAAATCGGATACTTTAGAACTTCAATACGATTTCAGCAGGCGGCTAACCGGCCGAATCGGATATGTATACACCGACCGCACCGTAGCCGATTTCAGCGCGACATTCTTTTCGGCGGAGACGTACTTCGCTGGGGGCTCCGGCGGCACGGCTACAAACGATTTTTTTGCGGCGCGCGGGGCCTGTGCTAAGCCTGCTGCCTGCACGCCGACCATCGATGCCGCGACGGGCGACCTTATCGCGCTGACTTTCTCCGGTCCCGCTGCAGGTAACGACACCGCTCGCAACATCACGGGAATCCGCGAGCAGACTGCGCTGCTGGGCTTTACAGCCATTCCCATGGATGCCCTGCGGATCGTGGGAGATTTCCAGTTCGGCTACAACGATTACTCCTTTACCCGGATAAGCCCGCGGCAGGTGCAGAGCTACAAGGTCCACGCGAGCTACAAACCGCGTGTGTGGATCAACTTCGACGGCGCCGTTGACATTCATGAAAATCGGGACAACGTCTCGACCGTAAACGATATCGAGCATGGCCGGAGCTATAGTTTCGTGACCACGTTGATGCCCAGCGCAAAATTGTTCTTTGATCTTGGCTATACCTACACGGACATCTACAACGCGGCGCAGATTTGCTACTACGCCAACGCATTTGGTCCACCGCCTGTCACGCAGTGTCCCGCCAGTCTGGGGTATGCGCCCGCCGCAGTCTCCGGTTTGGGTTCGTACTCGAGCAAGCAACACTTTGTATATGCCGGGATTGTGTGGAAGCCCGTTAAGCGAGTAACTCTCGGCCTCGGTTACGCCGGGACGTTTGTGGGAGGCAGCACCCTCGGAATCGACACACTACAGGTACCCGGTACACTCGCTTTCAATTACCAGAAACCGTACGTGAGGGCGGTGTTCGACTTGTACAAAGGGCTCAGTTACCGAATGACTTGGAACTACTACGGATACAACGGCAAGGGACTGGGGTCGAACGAAACCCCGGGATTGGCAGCAATCCCCATTCAGGATTTCAACGGCAGCACCGGGGAATTCGCACTCCGCTATACCTTCTAAAGACAGCGAGAAGGTGGCATCGCACTGAGGAGAAAAAATATGATGAGAAACTGCACCGGAATCACAAGACTCGTAATCGCTGCAACGGCGTTGATGGCACTGGGTCTCATGGGTGTTCCCGCCGAAGCGCAGAATGACGGTGCTGCCTTGTACAAAACAAAATGCGCGGCGTGCCACGGCGCTGACGGCAAGGGTGACACTGCGGTCGGGAAGGCAGACAAAATTCGCGATCTTAGCTCCGCTGATGTTCAGCAGCAAAGCGACGCCGATCTAACAGCCGTTATCACCGGCGGAAAGGGCAAAATGCCCGCCTATGGGAAGAGCCTGAAGCCTGATCAAGTGAAGGGCCTGGTTGCGTACATTCGGTCACTTGCGAAGAAGTAGCACTGACAACTGCAGGATACGCGGCGAGCAACACGTACCGGGGTAGAGCTTACTTAATGCCCACAGGGACCACTTTGATTGTCATTCTCGCTCTGTTCAGCGCCTCGCTGATCGGTGTTCTCGTGGCGCGTCCGGGCATCACCGCCACCCGCGGCGGAAAAATTCTCGCCTTTCTCGTGTTGTTTTTCCTTCCTATCCTTTGCGGAGCGATGGGTATTTCCAGCGAAATGGAGCGGTCAAAGACCACGGCATTTTGTTTGTCGTGCCACACCATGGAAGCGTACGGGAAGAGCCTCTCTGTGGACGACCCCAACCATATTCCTGCGGCCCATTTTCAGAATCACCGCGTGCCGGCCGACCAAGCCTGCTACACATGTCACACCGACTACGCGATGTTCGGCACACTAAAAGTGAAACTGGATGGCCTGCGTCACGTCTACATCTATTATCTGGGCACTCCACCAGCGCCCGAGAACATTAAGCTATACGAGCCTTACAACAATCGAGAGTGTCTGCACTGTCACCTAGGCGCCCGCTCGTTTGAAGAAGGCGCCACTCATACGGCCGATCCCGCCACGCTCCCGGCTATCAAGTCCAATAAACTCTCTTGTTTATCGAGCGGCTGCCACGACGTGGTCCACGATATCAGCCACCTCAAGGATTCCAAGTTCTGGAAGGAGAAGAACTGATGCCAGTCGCAAACCCAATGGCATGGCGACTTCAGATCGCCGGGACGTTCCTGATCATCGGACTTCTTATCGAGGCGATCTGTCTGTTTTCGGAGAAACCCATCGCCTTCGTCCTATTCGTGGCCCTGGGAGGCGTTTTCCTATTCGCGGGCGTAACAGTTTACTTGTTTTCGCTCGTTTCGACACCGCCACACGGGTAGCGCCATTGTGGGTGCGTGTTGTCGATCTTGTAGAAAATCGGAGGTGGTAATACGCCACTACATAAATTTAACTTGAGACGTCTTTTGTGACGAGAAGAGCCCATGCGCGCCTGGATCGCGAAATGAAGGCGCAGTCAAAACATATTTCTCTGTGCTGCATGTGTTTTTTTAGGGACAGCCTCTGATGCTCATCCCCATGTACCATCGCTAACGAAGCAGAACGTCAAGAAGAGTGCGGCTTAGTCAACGAGCAAACTCAAGAGGAGTGCGATGTTAAGTCCGTCGATTTACACCTGGTTTCCCGCATATCACGCAGCATTCCTCGAGTCAGACTTCCTGCTCGTCCCTGAACGTGTTCGAGAGGCATTGAGAGTCATCGACGACAGAGTAGGTGGCCCTGCCGAAATGGACGAACCGGAACGGCAGGCCATTGTGGATGCTCGAGTGGGTTTGGCGAAGCTCACGGGATCGTCGGTTACCGAATGGGAATCCGCCCAGGGATGAACGAAGTGACTAGTCTTATGTCACTTCCATACTCGGTGACGCCGCTTCCGCCGGCGTGAGGCTTCAACCAGCGCTATTCGTGGAGAACGACCGTCAGAAGAGACTTGTTAATTTTTATTTTGCCGTTGTACTCGATGAAGCCCATCTTTCTGAACTTGTTCATGAACATATTCACCCGCGAACGCGTCGTGCCAATCATTTCCGCAAGCGTCTCCTGAGACACCCTCTGCAGGATTGGTTCAGGATGATCTTCCTTGCCGTATCGAGCGAGCAGCAACAAAGTTCTTGCCAGACGCTTCTCAGTTGAATTGAAGAGTTGATCGACAAGGTCTGCCTCAACTCGGATATTCCGTGCCAGCATGTATGTGATGAAGCGATCGGACAGTGAAAGCTCAGCGTGAAGGACGCGGATCATTTCTTCTTTATCGACGATAAGAACTGTCGAGGGTACGACGGCAGTCGCTGTCCCCATACGGATCTTCTGGCCCGCCATACTACCTTCTCCAAAAAAATCGCCGGAAGCAAAAATCGCCACGACAGCTTCCTTGCCGATTTCATTGACGACCGTGAGTTTCACAGTCCCTTTTTGGACATACATGACGCTATCGGCGGGGTCTCCCTGAGAGAAGATCACTTCTTTTTTCACAAACTCCACAACTCTTCGCGACGCTCCGACTGTGTCGAGAAAAATCCGCGCATCAAAGACAGTTTTCTTCCTCGGTCGCACAGTTGGGAGCGGAGCCTTCTTAAGTGTCACATTGGCAGCCACATAGTCCTCTCAACTAAGAGGAACAGACCCTTGGGTGCAAGGCAGGTTACCACTTGTGGGTAGGCGAAAGTGTCTCAAATGACACAGTTTGCGAGGCATACGAGGGCGTAGCATGCGCCTCCCCGCGTGTCGGAGAGGACGCCATGAGGTATTGGTGGGAGATCCCATACATTCTTGCAATCTTACAGACCGATGAGCCCTCAATGTGTAACGCGCTTTTTGAGGCAATCGCAGCCTTTGAACAAAGGCGTCGCACCCCAGTAAACGCCGCCGAAGAAATCGCGTTATCAAGCGCAGAGGCCGGATTGCAATTGCTGATAGGGGAACGAACCTCGAAATACGTTTGAATGTGCCTTTCGACACATCTAAATTTCACTCGACCACATAGAATCTCCTTGCTGACCCACGAAAAGAGGATTGTATGTCCAAGCCCAGTGCGTACCTGTGGCAGGAGGTTTATATGTCTGCCGTTCTGGAAACTGACGACGCGTTGATGCCTACCCGCATTTACGATGCACTCGCCGCTATCGAACAGAGACTTCTGAGCCCGATTGAAGAGAGTTGTCACGAGCACAAAGCAATCGAGAACGCGCAAAGAGCACTTTTGACCCTCAAGGCCGAAAGAGCGGGGTTCAAGGGAGCTTCAAAGCCCATCCCCAATGGCGGAGCCCGCGATCATGTGAAAGTGATCGAATCGAAGTCGAATCATGCTTTATACCTTCATTAAGATCGGAGCGGCTCTCACGCTTCGGCTTTTTCTGAGCGGTGCATACCCTTGTATTTAACTTCCGGCTCGCGCAACTGACAGTCAAACGAAACGGCAGTCACAACTCGATGGGCCGCACAAGTCGCGAATCACGGGCAAATACAAATTCCACAACGACAGTAAGCATCATCACCTCGATTTTGTAGCAGCCAGTCAATCGTCGCATCGGCGTTTCTCACAGCACCTTCGTTCCTGAATTGAAGATGGAGGCACTATGTTTGGATACGGATTGCTTGGCACTCTGTTAGTCATTTGTTTGATTGTTTGGATCATTAAGAGAATGTGAGGGCCACGGTGGATACGGCATAAGTCCATGAAAAAGCACAAAAAGACGCGGGGAAACGGGACACTTGCCCGCATCCGGAAGGAAATGGCACTGCCGCGCATGTCAAAGTCCGCGAGAATCGCGGAGCTCGAATCAGATACCGCGAGAGTCTCGCAACAGCCAATGACCGTCATGCCCGGTATCGTTGACAAAGTCATTCGGTTTGGGACTCCACGCTTGCGGGAGACAGCGCAAATTTCAATCGAAGGCGAGTCCAGGTATCGAGAAATCCGCTTTGAAAATTCATTGACCGACGAACATGGCGACGAAGTGAAGCTCAAAAAAGGCGGTCACGTCGAAGTTACGATTACAGCCGAAAGAAAACGAAAGCCGATCAAACAATCCTGAGTCCAAGCGTGGAACGGCCTGGTCGGGAAGCCGTTCCTTACGGCTTGATGGGTTGAATTGAGGAGAAGGAAGATGAGGTGTACTTCCTAAATCTATCGTCTCGTTCCCGAGGATACGGTCGGCTTCGACACAGTCCTAGAAAACGCGCAGGTGTAGCATCCCGTTTCCCTGTCCGAAAAAGGACCTATGCGATCCGAAGTACAGTATCCGTGGCAGTCTGCTTTGTTGTCGGCGATCATGGAGTCCGATACTGTGAAGGTCCCACACCGGGCAGACCCTTTGTTTACGTAGTTCCGCAATACCGACTTGAGCGTTTGGAAATGATTAGTTTTTAAAACGGACCGATTAGGGCTTCACAGCCACTGCTTTTCTATCTGGCCTCCGTGTGTTCCAAAGAGGACAGATTCGCAGCAGCCCTCATGGTTATCATTTTGTCGACACGAATTGAGTGAGATGCCAGAACCTTTCCGCCCCCTCGACCATCTTTTGTGCGAAGCTGCCTTTTTTCTTGTCGGCATCGCTGCGGTACCGTTGATGGCGGCTTGGATTCGTTGACACCATCGCTGACAGCTAGATGTCCTTAAACTTGCTCTGAGGTGACCGATGGATCTAAATATTCTGAACACGCAAGTCGGAGATATTTCCGTAGTCGCTCTGAAGGGGCGCGTCGTCCTAGGTGAGGAAAGCAGCGTTCTTCGCGAACAAGTAAAACGTCTCGTAGCGGACGGGAAGCGAAAGATTGTGTTGAATATGGCGAATGTAACGTACATCGACAGTGCGGGATTGGGAACTCTCGTGGCTGCTCAAGTCAATGCCAAGAAACAAGGCGCTGCGCTCCTCTTGTCAGATTTGGGAAACAAGTTTCATGAGGTGCTGCAAGTAACGAGACTGCTGACGGTTTTTAACGTCTACGCTACGCAGGCCGAAGCAATTAGCAGTCTCGGACTAACCGCGCAAGCTGCCGGGGTCTAGAGGTCCTGACGATAAGTCTCTGGACTCCGCCTAGAGGCAGAAATGCCCACCTTCGTCGTCGATTCGATCTACAGATGTGTTTGAGGCATCTACCGTGGCAGATCACCCGGAAGGGCACTCCCCGCCGGATCTAGAAATATCGCGGCAGGGTGGCAGATGTTTCAACTACTGGTTCGATGCGCGTTCCGATTCGTTTCGAGGTGCGCTCTTTCGCAACGCGTTGACCAACTGTCGGCCCGTAGCTGGCACTCCCTTGTGTTCGCCTCTTACGATGTCCTTGGCTTTGATCGCGTGACCATAAACCTGTTCGCTGGCATCGTCATCGGGGCGAATGGTGGAGCCTTCGAGGGAAATTCCGGCAAACGCGCCGCGTGAACGAGAATAGCTGAGGATCTCCGCTCTCATCCATGCGTCGGTGTCGGCGGACGCATCACGGCCTTTGGGTCCGCCGGCAACAGAAGCGTCGGCACCCAACTTAACTTTGCTGCTCAGGATTGACTCCATGCCGCGGTCATTCATTACGAGCAGGATCAAATCGGTTGCTTCTCCTCCGATCTGGAAGCCGATGCTGCCGCCTTCCAGCGCGTACATTGCCGGCGCTCCCCATGGTCCTCGGAAGTGCTCGCCCGTTCTGCAAACCATAGCTCCGCGGCCGTAGTCTGCTCCGATTCCGAACGCTAATTTCATTACGGAAGGAACGACAATGACGCATTCCGCTTTTTCCAACAGATCATGAGGGATGCTGTCGGGAATGTTGAGGACCTCTTGCATGACAACGCCACATTCCTGAAGGCGTTTTTGTTCCTTGTTCAATTTCGCAGCATAGACTGCGCCTGCTGCAAGGGTAAGACATGCTGCCGTGGCCAAATAGCGTTTCATCACTGACCTCCATTGTCAGGACTGCAGTTGCTGATGCAAAAGTCTGGTAAGCGATCGTGCGTGCCGACACTCGTTCTCAAGAGCTTTGCCGGTTTGTTCGGTGTTGGTCTGAGAACCGGTGCGACAACGTGGGACGAATGCGACGTAAATGCGGGGAATGTCTGTATTCGGGCCAAATAGCGAAGCGTTATGTTTCGCTTCAGGTTTTATGCTTGTCCCACAGATAAGACAATAGAACGTGGCCGCTTCAATATCTGTCCATTTGCGGACATGTTCGAATCTTGTTTGGATCTATTCCGTATCAGTCAGACGACAGGGCGTATCGCAAACGCATGACGAGGGGTTGAATTCTCCACTCAAGGCCGACAAGCGTGGCCCGCGTTGGCTATTTGGCTTTGGTGTCGTCCGAGGCGATTATAACGTCTACGCCGTCGCCTTCTTTGAGGCGCATCTCTTTGCCCGTTTCATCGAATAGGAAATTGATGATTCGGATTTTCCCGTGAAAAGGATCGGCGCCATCGATCCGGATTTCGGCTTGCTGTTCTTTTACTTCCGGCACATCTACGATCCTCAAAACAGTGCCCGGCTTGTGAGTTTCAGCTTTGCGGCGCATTCGCCCCTCCAACAAATACCCAGTTAGAGGAGCATTGTATCCCTGCGAGCGATATAAGGGTTTTGCCTGAGTGTTTCAAATGGTTTCATTGACTACTGATCACACTTTTTTGGGCGTTGTAGCGTCTTTGTCGGCTTCGATATGAACTTCGACCTCAGCTCCTTTCTTGAGCTCCACCTCCTGGCCTTTCTCATCTCGAAATGAGTTCGGAACCCGAATTTCCTGATACAAAGGATCGGCATCCCGAATATGTATCTCAGCTTTATCTGGCTCGCGTGGATCAAAAGACGGCAGGATATTTTTGACAGTACCGGGCATTGACGTTTTGGTTTTATCAGACATAAGCGCTCCTCGATACGGATCGTAGGTTCAGACGTACTTCGCGGTGAGTTCCGCAATCAGCATTTGTAAGCCGGCTTCCGCTCCCAACAACGCGACATCCTCGGCGGTATTTACAGGCGTGAGGCGTCTCTTCTCGATCGCTTCGATGGCCTCGTATATGGCTTTGTGCATGGAGGCTTCGTCGGTCTGTAGAATCGCGAAGAGATATGGGATTTCCCACGAATATCTCATGGCATTCTTTTGAAAACTCAGTAACCGTTGCCGTGGTTCGCAACCGCGGCGGCGGTGTTTTCCTCGTTATCTTGGGCTATTAGGACTTCAGTGGTGAGCATTAAAGAGACGATGGAGGCCGCGTTCTGGAGCGCGAGGCGCGTGACCTTGGCCGGGTCGATCACGCCAGCCTTGATCAAATCTCCGAACTCACCCGTTTCCGCGTTGAACCCGAAATTGTCGTCCTTCGATTCGCGCACGCGCCCGACCACGACGGCGCCTTCGTATCCAGCGTTTTGGGCGATTTGACGCAAAGGCTCTTCGAGAGCGCGTTTCACGAGATTCACGCCGATTGCTTCGTCGTCGTGGAGCTTTAGCTTTTCGAGCGCGGGTAAGCAGCGTAGAAGAGCTGTTCCGCCGCCTGCGACAATACCTTCTTCCACAGCGGCGCGCGTTGCGTGCATCGCATCTTCGACACGCGCTTTCTTTTCCTTCAATTCCGTCTCGGTTGCGGCGCCCACCTTGATGATGGCAACGCCGCCGACCAGCTTGGCGAGGCGTTCCTGGAGTTTTTCCTTGTCGTAGTCGGAGGTCGTATCTTCGATTTGCGTGCGAAGTTGTTTGATGCGCGCTTTGATCTCGTCCGGTTTTCCGGAGCCCGCAACGATGGTGGTGTTGTCTTTGTCGATCGTCACTTTCTTCGCGCGGCCAAGATCCTCGAGTTTGATATTCTCGAGCTTGATCCCAAGTTCTTCCGTGAGCGCCTTGCCGCCGATGAGCACAGCGATATCCTCAAGGATGGCCTTGCGGCGATCTCCGAATCCGGGGGCCTTCACGGCTGCGCAATGCAGGGTGCCGCGCAATTTGTTCACGACCAGTGTAGCGAGAGCTTCGCCCTCAAGGTCCTCGGCGATGATCAGTAGCGGTTTACCGGTCTTGGCAGTCTGCTCGAGTAAGGGGAGCAGGTCTTTCATCGAGCTGATTTTCTTTTCGTGAATCAGGATACTGACGTCCTCGAGGACGCACTCCATCCGTTCCGGGTCAGTGACAAAATGAGGAGAGAGATAGCCGCGGTCGAATTGCATGCCTTCGACAACTTCCAGCGTGGTCTCCATCGTTTTGGATTCTTCGACGGTGATAACGCCGTCTTTGCCGACTTTTTTCATTGCCTCAGCGATAATGCTGCCGATTTGCTTGTCGGTGTTGGCGCTAATCGTGCCAACCTGGGAGATCATGTCGCCCTTAACTTCGCGGGAAAGGCGCTTGATTTCGCTGATAGTCACGTCTACGGCTTTGTCGATACCGCGCTTGAGTGACATCGGATTGGCACCTGCAGCTACGATTCGCACTCCTTCCCGGAAAATGGCTTGTGCTAGAACGGTTGCGGTCGTCGTGCCATCGCCCGCCACGTCGGATGTCTTTGACGCGACCTCACGCACCATCTGTGCGCCCATATTCTCGAGCGGGTCCTGGAGTTCGATCTCTTTTGCGACGGTTACCCCATCTTTCGTGATGATAGGGCTACCGAATTTCTTTTCGATCACCGCGTTGCGGCCCTTGGGACCGAGTGTGATCTTGACCGCGTCGGCCAGGGTATTGACGCCCCGCAGAATCGCCTGACGTGAATCCGCACCACTTACGATTTGTTTTGCCATAGAACTACACCCTCCTGGGTGATCGTACTCTCGCGAACCGCCGTCGATTCGTGCGTGAAACTTGCTATTTTTTGCCCGCGAAGCCGCCGAGCCTACCGGCAGACGATGCCGCTTTGGCCATGCCGCTGAGTCTTCCGAGGATTTCTTCCTCGCGCAGGATCAAATACTCCTGACCGTCGATCGTGATGTCGCTGCCTGTATATTTGCCGAACAAGATTCGGTCGCCCACGGCGACGTCAAGCGGTACGCGCCGGCCCTTTTCTACTTTGCCGGGCCCGATCGCAATCACCTCGCCCTCTTGAGGTTTCTCTTTTGCCGAATCCGGAATAATGATTCCTTCCTTAGCCGTCTCGTTGTTTTCCATCCTTCGTACAAGAACGTGGTCGTGCAGCGGTGTGACATTTGCAGCCATTTGATCCTCCTCGGAACGGTTCCTTACTAAATGCAGTCGCGGCTGGAGCTTTAAATGAAGACTAAGGGCGAAAGCTTTTCTGGTTCTTCTGGCGTGCCAATTCGAGGTCGGCCGTTTCTTTCTTCTGACGCTCGGCATCTTTCTGCGGGCGCTCTTGTTCATCTAACTTCGAGGCTTCAGCCACGGCAGTTTCTGCTTCGGCGTTGAGTCGCTTCGAAATAACGACGAGCTCGAAATCGTCTGAAAATGTAGACCGGACGAGGCTGAATGCATATTGCGCGTCTTCCCAAGATGCGACGGGTTCGCGCCGTGCGGCATATCGGTCATTCGGATTTTGAGCGGTTTGTGGAGTGACATTGGCGGGCGAGCCGTACTTCGCGAAGAGAGACTCGATCATGTCGTTCGCCGTGAGTCCTTCCGTAGCTTTTCTTTCATACGTAACGGAGATTTTGTAGAGCGCGTTGTTGAAGAAATTGAAGACGATATGTTCAACAGCGTCCTTGTGCACTGGCGTGCCAGGGAGAATGCCCGGCCACCAAGTTAGCTGCTGGATTAAGGCCGGACGCTTAGAGATCGCTGTTACTTCGTCAGGTTTCTGTCCAGTGCGGCTAAGGACGACGGGAACGCTGGTCCCGATCGAAAAATCCCGATACTTCGACAGGTCTGCGGTTTGAGCATCAAGCATCGGAGACCAGACAAGCAAAGCAACGAAGCACAGAATCGACCAACGTATTCGTTTCATTTTCTTCACCTAATAATTTCTAAGATCGGGAGGCAAGGACCGGTTGTAGTTTCGTCGCCGGTCCGCCGACGACAGGAGCTGCGGGAACACTTGAATCGAACTTCGCCTCGGGGATCAAAGCGATACGTTGCTGAATTTGGCGGGAGTGCGCTGTGAAAGTCGTAAAGGGAATGCCGAGGAAGTGTCTGGAGGCAATCGAGATAATCTCGATCGAGTTCAATTGATCGTTACCGAGTTTGGTTAGAATGACTTTTAGCGCCTTTCGGAGAACTCTTCGTGTATTGCCGCCTTGAACGGTCGCCTGAATATCTCCTGCCAGATAGAAAAAGTACCAATCACAACCTTCGATGCTTCGGGCGAGCGTTGAACGGTTATGGCTCGTAACAATTCGCCAATTCGGAATAAAAGCGTCGGTCGTAACTGGAAGAATTGGCGGGAAAGTTGTTCCGTCTCGAATGAAGATGATGCCGTCTCTGGGACTGTCTGGCATTGTTCGTCTCCCTGGTTGTAAGCAGAAATTGATTATCGATACTTCGGGCGATGAAAACTGTCCGGTAAGGCACATTGGCGAGGAAACACGCGGGCGAGTGTGCAGCGGCGAGCTCAGATTTCGACAACGAGTCTCGCTTGCGATGCTACAGAAAGCGCATCGCATTGACTGTGTTTTAACGGACAGTCTTGAACCGCACAGCTTGTTACCTTAGGGAAGCGCCACGAGTGTTCTGCGAGTGCCCATCCACGCTGGAACTATCCTGCCGATTTTTGTTGTAGGAGATGGTCTGCTCGAAAGGCAGGAATCGGATGTCATCCTTGGACACAACGACCTCAGGCGAAATCCTGTTCCGCTTCGGTGGGGATCGCGATCGCAAGGGACTAAGCACGGGCTCTATGGTCGTCGAGGAGAGCCTGGAAGTGCGCCTCCCGGTGAAACCTCGTTCGGTGCTCCCGAGCAGGGTCGCAATCGTCGGAAATTATTCACCACGGCAGTGCGGTATCGCGACTTTCACCACCGACTTGTGTGATGCGATCAGCGCTGAATTCGGAGCGACTGAGTTATTGGCGCTCCCGGTGAACGACACCGACGAGGGATATCTCTATCCTGAACGCGTCCGGTTCGAGCTATCCGAAGGAAACCTATCGTCGTACCGACAGGCCGCGGACTTTCTGAATTTCGGTAAAATCGATCTGGTTTGCCTACAGCACGAGTTTGGAATCTTCGGCGGACCGGCAGGCAGTCACGTTTTGGAACTTCTGCGCGGTCTTCGCATGCCTATTGTCACGACACTGCATACGGTGCTCCGCGAGCCCAACTCCGATCAGCGAATGGTAATGGACGAGATCGCCGGCCTCTCGGACCGTTTGATTGTCATGAGTCAACTGTCTGCGGAGATTCTACGAGAAGTTTTCCATGTCCCAGCCAGCAAGATCGACATGATCCCGCACGGCGTTCCCGATGTCCCATTCATCGATCCTAACTTTTATAAAGATTGTTTCGGCACCGAAGGAAAGATCGTGATGCTGACCTTCGGTCTCCTTTCCCCTAATAAGGGCATCGAGAACGTGATTCAGGCGTTGCCGGCCATCCTGGCGGACCAGCCGAATATCGTATACATGGTCGCGGGCGTTACGCATCCTCATATCCGTCGCCGCGAGGGTGATCAGTATCGACTTTACCTGGAGGCAATGGCGCGGGATCTGGGTGTCGCGTCGCATGTCATTTTCCACAACAAGTTCGTCAGTGCTCAGGAGCTGAGTGAGTTGATCGGATCAGCGGACATCTACATCACGCCGTATAAGCACAGGGCACAAGTAGTCTCCGGCACTCTGGCGCGGGCGCTAAGCGCAGGCAAGGCCATCATCTCGACACCGTATCTGCACGCGCTCGAATTGCTTGACGAGGATCGGGGCGTTCTTGTTCCCTTTGATGCCCCACATGCCATTGCCGGCAAAACATTGGAACTCTTACGGGACGAGACAGGGCGCCACGCCATGCGCAAGCGCGCCTATTTGCATGCGAGAAGCATGGTCTGGAACCGGGTTGCACAGGATTATATGGGAAGCTTTGAACGGGTCTACAACGAGCGGCTTCGGCATCCGCAAGCGACCTTTTCCGCAAAAAACACTGAAAAAGTTCTAGATAGAATTCCAGACATCAAGTTGGATCATCTCTACCGAATGACCGACGCCACTGGAATCGTTGAGCACGCTGTCTTCGTTGTTCCGAATTATCCCGAAGGCTACTCGACGGACGACAACGCACGCGCGCTCATCGTTGCAATCCTTTTGGAGCAAGTCGGTGTCGGAGCGCCTCCGGGGTCGGCCGATTTAGCGTCGCGGTACATGGCTTTTCTATGGCTTGCTTTCGATCAAACGACCAAGAGATTCCGAAATTGTCTGGGCTACGATCGCCAGTGGCAAGAGCCGGAGGGATCAGAAGACAGTCATGGCAGGGCACTTTGGGGATTGGGGACCGTACTGGGTAAATCCAAGGACGAAGGACTAAGAGGAGCTGCGGGCCGACTGTTCGAACTTGCCGTTCCCGTGGCTGTTGAGTTTCGGAGCCCTCGTGCTTGCGCGTTCGCTCTTCTGGGTCTGCACGAGTATCTGGATTCATTTCCTGGAGATCGAGCTGCCCTGACCGCTGCACGTTCCTTGGCCGATCGCTTGATGGACTCGTATCAAAAATACAAAGCCGAGGAATGGGAGTGGTTCGAAAACAGCCTGTCGTACTCGAATGCCAGACTTCCTCAAGCTCTCCTGAGATCGGGAATACGCTTTGCAAACGCCGAAATGGAAGCGACCGGGCTCAAGGCCCTCAACTGGTTGGCATCAATTCAACGGAGCGGAGTGAACGGTCACTTCGTGCCGATTGGGTCTGAAGGGTTCTATTCGAAGAAAACGGAGAAGGCCCGTTTCGACCAACAGCCCATCGAAGCATGTGCAATGGTATCTGCATGTGTCGAAGCTTACCGGGCGACGGGGCAGGGTCGCTGGCGTCAGGAAGCCTGGTCTGCTTTCAACTGGTTTCTGGGCGACAACGACCTAGAAATTTCCCTTTACGATCCCACCACTGGCGGATGCCGCGACGGATTGCATCCTGACCGAGCCAATGAAAATCAAGGAGCGGAGTCAACGCTCTCTTTCCTGATGGCAATGCTGGAAATGCGCCGACTGGAAGAAACAGACAGCACGGAGAAGAAATCACTATGAGTATCCTGACCGAACCAGCCCCCGACCGTGTCGTCTCAAATCAGTACGAAGTCTTGTTTCACCGCCATCCCGGCAATCCGATTCTGACCGGAAAAGATTGGCCCTATTCGATGAATAGTGTCTTTAACGCGGGCGCAACAATGTTGCCGGATGGCACGACGCTTCTCCTGTGTCGCGTCGAAGACCGTCGAGGCCTTTCGCACCTGTGCGCCGCCCGATCAGTGAACGGAGTCGACGGTTGGAAGATTGATCCCAAGCCAACATTCAGTTCCAGTTCGGACCACCCGGAAGAATTGTGGGGCGTGGAAGATCCGCGAATCACTTACGTGCCCGAACTGCGCAAGTATGCGGTGGTCTACACCTCATATTCTCGTGGAGGCCCTGGCGTATCCCTGGCTCTCACTGAGGACTTTCGGACATTCGAACGTCTCGGTGTGATCATGTCGCCCGACGACAAAGATGCCGCACTCCTTCCACGCAAAGTGAATGGATTTTGGGCGCTCATCCATCGGCCCTTAACTTCCCTCGGAGCCCATATCTGGATCTCTTTCTCGCCCGACCTGCGTCATTGGGGCAATCACAAGCTCATGCTGGAAGCCCGGCGGGGAGCTTGGTGGGACGCAAACAAGATCGGTATGTCGCCACCGCCAATCGAGACGCCTCGGGGCTGGCTGATGATCTATCACGGCGTTCGAAGGACGCCATCGAGTTCGATTTATCGGCTCGGACTCGCTCTGTTTGACCTCCAGCAGCCAGAGACATGCCTCATTCGCGGAGATTCATGGATGTTTGCGCCTGAAGCCGACTATGAACGTCAGGGCGATGTTCAGGATGTGGTTTTTCCTTGCGGATACACGATCGCCGCGGACGGGGACACGATCAATCTCTACTATGGTGCTGCGGATTCCAGCATCGCATTAGCGCACGGCAGCATCCGAGCGCTTCTATCTTGGCTGGACGCTAACGGCCATTCGGACGGACAGGCGGACCGTCGTCATAGCTCTTCGAAAGGCTAGAACCGCAAGCCGCCTGATAACACAAGCTAATAGTTCCCGCAGACTTGAAAGAACGTTTATCGCCCGAGGACATCTGAAGTAGGTTGTCCCTACAACGCAGCTCGATTGATGATTACTTTGCGTTGCGGCCCTTGGGGAGGCTTCGACGATTAGCACAAGTCATCACTTCGTTCGAATTATTCTTGCGAATGGATTTCGCGATTCGCGGTTTTCCCAGATCTTTCTTGACCTGAGACAGCAAATCTCTGTCGGATTGCTTTTTCGATTTCCTTTGCCGCATACCACGCATCATGGCATCGAGGAATTAAGAAATCCGTGCTATTCGGCACAGTCAAGCGTTAGCGCTCTCTGACCATGCTAGAGGCGATGGAACCGTAGCGATTAACAGAAGTGTGCCGAATGATACAGTTTAGACGTTCTTCGCAGGCTACCCTATACCCAGTGGGCTCTTATCATTTCCCCTGGCCCATGAACGCCACGCTTCCAGAAAACAGTTAGGCTTGCAGGCTCGATCGTTTTGCTGCCGCGATATTAAAGGGGCCATGCTGTCGGGTCAGAATCGGTTCGGCGATTATTGTGAGGACGGTAAGCGAATTGACAGTCTTCCTTCTACAGGTCCCTTGGCGATGGTGTCAACGCCACCTTGGGGATAGCATGGATGAGACCACTCGGAAATATGAAAATGAAGCGCAATCGGCGATTTGATCCTGAGGTCTATCTCCAGTCGATCGGAGCGTCCAGACAGGTTCAGGCGTTTAAAAAACGCCAGGCTATTTTCTCTCAAGGGCAAGCCGCTGACAGCGTGATGTACGTCCAGAAGGGCAGCGTGAAACTCACAGTCGTGAACGAAAGCGGCAAGGAAGCTGTCGTAGCGCTTTTCGGTCCTGGCGACTTTTTTGGAGAAGGGGGTATGGCAGGTCAGACGATCCGCATGGGCACGGCTACGGCTGTTATCCCAACAACTATTCTGATCATTGCGAAAAGCGAAATGATCCGGGCCCTCCACGCGGAACCTACGCTGTCTGACCTCTTCATCAAATACATGCTTTCGCGCAACATTCGGGTCGAGGCGGATTTGATCGACCAGCTTTTCAACTCGACCGAGAAGCGCCTGGCAAGGACCCTGCTTCTGCTGGCTCGCTACGGCAAGGCAGACGAGCCCGAGCAAATGCTGCAAAAGGTATCGCAAGAAACCCTCGCGGAAATGATTGGCACCACAAGATCGCGAGTGAACCTGTTCATGAATAAGTTCAGAAAAATGGGCTTCATCGAATACAACGGCGCGATCAAGATCAACAAATCGCTTCTAACAGTCGTCCTGCATGAATAGCGCTCAAGAGTCACACAGAGATTTATGATTACCGATCCGAATGTCAAAAGCCTCTATCGCAGTTGCTTCAACCTCCACGGCAACCCAGCTAACGCCATGGTGCTCTCAGCTTGGCGAACCTCGTTCGCGGCAGCGCTTTTTGAGACTGATAAATCCAGAATCGCCCTCGCCGTTTCGAACGCGCATGCCGCGATTGGGGAGTGTCTGAACGGACCAGTCGAAATCAGTGGCATTGAAAACAAGTCCATCATGGCGGCGCAAAGCGCACTTTGCAGGATTGCCGTGGCAGCCGGACACTGAAGGAGCTGAGAGAATGAAAACGCCGCGCCATCTGGCTCTATCGTTGAGATCTGAAGGGAAGACAGGAGCAGGAAATCAACGAGTGAGGTTTCAGCTGGCTTCTCGCGCGAGATACCAACCAGCTCCGCCGCAGCGCGCGCACGGCGCATTGCGATAGACACCAATTCCTCGGCATGCAACGCACTCCAGCCAGTCAGCCACGTTTCGAGCGCTTGAATTCGTTCCTTTGCAGCGATCCCCTCCGACACTTTTCGCGCAACGCAGATCGGTGAGGCTGAGGTTGTACCCAGCGCTCGCGCAGAGCGTGCAACTCGTCACCGGTAATGGCCGCTTCATGCTCAAGACAGTCTCTCTGGGTTAATGAGTCTCCGCTACAGCTCCGAGTAGCCTTTTCGTGAATTGTTCCGTATCAGTATTATATCTGAGCGAAATTCTCGCGACTGTCACGAACAAGACAGATTTGCCATCGGACGGAATCTAGAGTCGCTACACCTCCTCAGAGAAGTTCCCTCCTTTCCCGACAAAAGCGGCCCACCGACCGGGCCGCTTTACGCCTCGTCAACGGTTGATTCGGTCCTAAGGTGACCTTTCGCAGTGTCTTAAACAGGACAGTTTTGCGGCGTCCTCACTGATATAAAGATTTGTCCATAAAAAGAGGTGAACAGCCTATGGTTCCTCCTTTTGACATCTTCCGAATGAAATCAGGTTGCGTACTGTGGTGCGAGGCAGCGGCGACGGTAGAAACAGCCCAAGAGCGAATACAGGAACTTGCCCTTTCATCGCCGGGCGGCTATCTCATCTTCAACCAACAGACCGGACAGCGCATACCCGTCAACCGCTTCAGTTCGCAAGTCGAATATCCGATCGCGAAGGAAACTCCGCCACGCGACGAAAGCAGTTCTGCGCACCGCCCCACAAGCACACTTTAGAAGGATCGCAATGGTTTCAGTCACACCGTTTTGTAACGAACACAACCTAGGAATGCACCTGGTTCCAGCTATGGTTCACGGTATGGGCGAGGAATCCATCCTCCTTTACGCCTGTCCGAATGAGACATGCGAACGGCGATATTTCGAGGACTCGGGTGGCTACGGACGGATCGGCGCCGGCAATGACTTCATCTCCGTTCCTGAATGGGGACGCAAGACCGCGCCGCTTAGCACCTCCGCAGCCAGGAATTAACGGCCCAATCCATTATGAATGTATTAATGATTCTCGGCACCGCAGTGTCTACCTTGGCTGTAACTCTGTTCGTTTACCTGGTTTATTTAACCGGTGGTGTGGGTCTCGACCGTCAATCGTTTCTGCGTGGAGTGTTTATGATTCGTTGTCCGCAATGCAAGAGTGAAGGAATCCGGAGATCAAAACGTAAGGGCTTCGTTGAGCGCGGACCGTTGACTCTATTCTTTCTGAGGCCGTTTCGCTGCAAGCACTGCGAACATCGCTTCTTTCGCTGGCCCACCAGCTTCAACGATCGCTTGAATACACCCATCAGTCCTAAAGAGCTTGCAACTGCAAGATTTCGATGATCTCCCGGATCTCGTACGTCCTCTGATAAAAGTTCATCTACCGAGCCCGGTTTAAGGTACGAAGTGCATCGTTTCATACGGGCCTGTTTTGCGAGTCGTCGTTTGTTCATCCACGTTACCAAATCCAGGACTGACCTAACCCAAGCGTCAGTAGTGCGCCGATACTCCTCACATTTGCAAATCTGATGTTTTACAAACGTCGCGCGAAGCGCGTCTCAAGCCCACGTGAATCAGGGCTTATGCCTCGACGAACCTGCGGGGTTTTCCAAACGACCCTCTTTTCCAAATAACGGTCGCCGAATCGAACCGGTGGATGACACCATCGGCCCCGCCGCCACGCAGGGCCAACTGATTACGAGCCTGACCTACGATAATCTCGAAACCGTCGCGCCGAATACACACGACCAGGGCTTCATGTCGTTCTGAGACGCAGCGACGCCAAAACGCAGCGCGAAATTCATGGAATCCAGCTTCAAATCCCGTCTGGCTCAGCGAACAGTTCTTCAAAGATCAAATCCAAGGGGCACTTCGTCGAGTTCAAGTTCCAGTGATTCAACGAGCTTTGTCAGTTTCGGAGCCGTATGCTTTGCGAATTCGCGGCGGTAGATGCATCCCGCATCCGAGGCATTGGCTTACGCTCGCGGATCTTTCTGGTACGAATCCTGAAGGCAAGCCCTCGACGCTTACGGGTCGACTCAGATAGTGGGCATATGTTTGCGGCGATATCGTTCGCGCTGTGAGCCTTGTAGGTAGCGACCGATCAGGGCTGCGACTCGTATAACACACGGAAATTGAAAATTCACAACAACGCACGTTTTACTACGGCGGGTTATTGACCTCTCCTTCAATATCGGGAAGAATTTAGTTCATGGCCATGAAACATGAGCCTTCCATCCCGCAGCGACGAGAATTTCGAAGCCCAGGGGAGATTGAGTTGGCGATACGCCAACTTATACGTCGAATTGACGATCTTAAATCGCTTGAAGCTGCTCGATGTATCAGGCTTCGCGCACTGCCACCGACATCATCCGGCGTGAGCAGCACAACAGCGAAGCATACATCTGCGTGACGCGAACTGCCGTCTGATTTACACGGGCTGGTTATTTCATTGGAAAGTTAGGTCGCCCTCGCGTCTGTGATCTGGCGTGTGAGCTTTTACGGTTCCGCTGCTTTCTTTTTTATTATCGCTGGTCGGGCTTGGATGGGGTCGTTGGGGCGGTCTGGCAATGAGTGTCGCGGCGTTGGTTTTCGATCTGATGACTTTCGGGTCTCTTTGCGGACCTTACGGATGC
Source organism: uncultured Acidobacteriota bacterium (assembly GCA_963785605.1). GTDB lineage: Bacteria > Acidobacteriota > Terriglobia > Acidiferrales > UBA7541 > Acidiferrum. Next base: position 134,934 of record CAWAWE010000010.1, read on the forward strand.
TGGATCGCCTGAGCCGACAGCCGTAAGCAGACAAGTGGATTTAGCTCTTGAGTTGGCTAGGAGGCCATGGCAGCCTAGATGATCTCCATGCTGAGCCGATGAGCCTCTGCCCAAGCCTGCTTCTGGCTTCCGTGCAGGTAACGTTCAGTGCTTGCCATCGATTTGTGGCCGAGGATCAGCTTGATTCGGTAAGGGTTGACGCCCCGCTCTGCTAGCGACGTACCGCGGCTGTGTTTCAGACAATGAACATGCCGTACCGATTCGGCGATCGGCGCTTCGTTTCGGGCGATTCGCGCCTTTGAAGCAAGTTCGCAATACTCAGCAAATAGACGATTGACCTGCCTCTGACCAAGCGCTCCTCCCTTCTTGCTTACGAACAGAAAGTCTGACGGCTCGTTGCCGAGACGCCGCTCTTTCAGCCATATTCGAAGTGCGGTCATCTCACAAAGCGCGGGGCGTCCGCGATGTCGCACTATCGGCTGGACTGTCTTCAGACTGCTCTTGAGTCGATAGATGGTGATTTCGTGGCTGTTCCAGTTCAGGTCAGTTAGCCGCAGCTTCGCGATCTCCTGGTTACGCAGACCATGCGTGAAAGCCACTACAAGTAGCGCGTGATCGCGGCTGGAAACCTTACGAGCGCACTCAAGAACGTCTAGCAGCTCAGACTCGCTCAGGTGCTTTAGTTCGTTCGCTGCTGCCGTCTTCTGTGATTCCGTTTGTTCGAACATACCGCTCCCTGACTGGGTTATTAGTGTACATGCATGTACATGTATTGTCAAGGCGTTATGTCCACAAATGGGCAGATATGGACATGCCTGTACAGCACAAGCCCTTTAGAATCAATAGCCCCATCAAGGATAAAGGACTTACAGCGCTTCGTCGTAAGCGGACATTCGCCAGGCGGCCCAAATGGCGAACCTCAGGCGAATGACAGGCGAACGATTAAGGTAAAATGTACATACATGGTAGGCTATGACAGTAGCTGTGCTACTATGTTCATCATGAAATCGGATCGTCTTGTTGTTCAGATGGAGCCCGCACTAAAGAAGGCATTGGAAGTGAGATCCAAGCAAACGGGCGTGCCAATCAGCGAGTTCGTTCGCCGCGCTCTTGTCGAATCGCTGAGGAAATCCAAGTAAGAGCGAGTCGCGACCCTGCACCGATTTCAGCTCCCGAGAGCCTTGGACGACGGAAGCTTCTGAGCGAACACTCTCTCGCCATTTCGTTCCAGGTCTATGACGAAGCCTGAGTTTTGCCGTTGGCCTTTGACTCTTCGCAAGACGTCTTCGACAGTCTCGCCCCTTGGTACTTCAAAGACTCCTAAGCACTCGCCTTGAGCCGGAAAGATAAACTCGACGACGTTGCCATGAGCGTCCTCGCCTCGCGATACCGCTCCGGCCGATTGCTCGACGCCAAGATCGATGACGATTCGTACATCCGCTACCGTACTGGCGGCTTTATCCCTTAGCCTCAGCAACGCTCTGGCGGCGGCCCTCGAAGCCACCGAACCTACCGGCAGACTTCCAAGTCGCAAGCTCTCTACCCTGTTCAAGACAGATCGTTCCCCTTGGGAAACCAGATTGGAACGCTTCCGTCCCTGGCGTACGCTTCAAGCTCTTCCGTCGTCATTCTCTCGAAGGATCGCGCGAGTGTTGCGTCTTCGAATTCGATGGCCTGCTTCGCCTTCCCTTCCGTTCGATCGGCGATCTCTCGCGCAGCCTGCACGTTCCCGCGCACCGCATCCCGGACTTGAGCCTCTGCGATCAGTTCAGCCCAGGTTCTCTTTTCGGGGTCGTTGGGCACAGGCTCTTCCAGCTTGTTCCGGTAGGCATCCGACAGAGTCTTGCTCTTCGGCCTTCCGGATAAGTTGCCGCTTTGCCCTTTTTTCCAGCGGTAGGCTTTCCCGTGTTCGGCAATGTGTGGGTTGTTGCTCTTGGCCATTGGTGTTCCTAACGTGAAGCCAGCTTTGGCTTGAGCCCCATATCCGAAAGACGTTCCAGCGCTACCGCGACGAATGCGGGCTCAATCTCCAGTGCGTAGCAGTGCCTAGCTGTATTCTCGGCGGCGCAAAGATGTGTGCCTGAGCCTGAAAACGGCTCGAAACAAATATCTCCTTCCTCTGTATGCAGGAGAATCGGCGTCACGAAGAGTTCCAGGGGCTTTTCGGTTGGGTGGCGCGACTCCACGCCCGGGAGCACAGGTACGTCGATTTGCCAGACCGTCGTCGGAAAGTCTCCAGGATTGCGTTTCGGCTTGTGTCCTTGTTTCCATCCGAAGAAACAGGGCTCGTGCTTCCACATGTAGAAGGAATGGGTCAGGACGGGTTTGTTCTTTACCCAGATAATTTGCTGATGAACCAGAATGCCGCAGTTGCGCATTGCTTGCTCGACTTCGACTTGTCGCTGCGAAGCGTGCCAGACGTAGATTGCGGCGTTCTCTTCGCAGACAGCTAGCGCTTGTCGGAGAAATGCCTCGTAGAACGGGCCCAGGGGCTCACTCTTAGGCTTGTCAGCGTACCGGCCTTTCCAGTCCTTGTTCTTGCCATCCGAGAAACCCTTCGAGGGATGGTTCTTCGCATCGTAAGAGACCAGATAAGGTGGATCGGTTGCGCAAAGCTTCGCCGTCTTGCCATCCATAAGAGCCGAGACGTCGGCGGCGCTCGCGCTGTCGCCACACATCAGCCGGTGACGCCCTATTTGCCAGATCTGGCCGCGTTTCGTTTGCCATTTCCTCTGCAGTTCGGCGGCTTGGTCGAGCTTTGGTTCTGGGGCACCGATGTCGTTATCACGGAAGCCCTTCAGCAGCGCATTGAGTTCGTTCTCGCGCCAAAACCGGGATAGATCGGCATCGAGCGACGCTAAAACCTCAGGATTCCATTCCAGGTCGAGTTCGCCCACGCGGTTGTCGGCTACGGCCAATTCCCTCGCCTTCTTGTCCTTTCGGAGATCTAGGTCGCCGCGTTGAACAGCTACCAGTGACGTGCCATCGGTTTCAATTACCGTAATGGAGTCAAGGCCAGCTGCTCTCGCCGCTTCGACGGTCTTGTTCCCCGCAATCACTCGATTGTTGCGGTCGACCACGACCGAACGGCCAGCGCCATATTTTTCGAGAGACTCGCCCAGAAGTTCGCGCCCTCGCTTCGTTCCTTTGTTCGCGTTCTTGTCGTCGAGGATTAGTTGCGAAATAGGCATCAGTCGAATGGTTGGTTTCACGTCGTCGCCCCGATACCGTGAGTCAAAAACTGTAGTGACTTTTGTAGTGACCCTACGATCAGACGGGCACATCTGCGTACATCCACACACATGCACGCCACAAAATAACGTCTTGAGTTTTCTATCGCATGATTGAAATCAAGGCACTTACGGGAACTAGGTATCCTGTCTTGGGCGCAGGAGGCCCCCGGTTCGAATCCGGGCGCCCCGACCATCTCACCGCGAACTACATTAACCAATGTAAGGAATGCACGGTATTCCCACCGTCCGGCGTCGGCGCGAAGATTTTGACGGTATGGGGGGCTCCGGGCCAATGCGAATTCTGATTGTTGATGATTGCGAGACGACGAGGCGGATTTTGCGCGTAATTGCGCGGTCGAGAGATTGGACAGTTTGCGGCGAAGCGGAATCCGGGCGTTCCGGGATTCGAGAGTTTCAGCGGGTTAAACCGGACGTCGTGCTGATCGACCTGGCGATGCCGGACATCAACGGCATCGAAGCGGCGAAGCGGATGTCGACACTGAATCCGAATGTACCGCTGATTCTGTTCACGGTGTTGAACGCGGAAGGGTTGCAAGAAGCGGCCGTTGACGCGGGGATTTCGTCGATTGTGTCGAAAGCGCAGGCTTGGGATTTGATTGGAGCGGTCGAAACGACAGCACAGAAATTCCGAGAGGCCTCGAGTCAGCAAGTGATGTGAGCGGTTGAGGCCGATCCGAGGCCTCGGTGCGATTCCTGAGATAAAAAGATCAAGGTCATTACATTTTGCGGACATAGGGCGCAGAATGTTGCGGCCCTAATTTTTCTGCCATGCTCTGAGAATCTGCGACTACGTCGTCAGCGCTGGGGCGGGGCGGAGAACCTGGCTGGCGTAGGTGATCGGGATGACGACTTCAACCATCGCTCCCGGGTGAACGTTGTGCAGGCGGATCTCACCGCCGAATTCCTTCACGCGCTGGCGCATACCTGCAATGCCGATTCCGATGCTGCCGGGGCGAAACTCGACGATGTTTTCGCCGAGACCTTTCCCGTTATCGCGAACGGCGACAACGATCTCGCGGTCGGATTTCTCGATGACAACGGAAGCTTTGTCGGCGCCGGAGTGGCGGAAGACGTTGGTGAGACCTTCCTGAACAATCCGAAAAATTGCGGTTTCCAGCTCGGATTTGAGTCGCGGAAATTCGCTGGGCTTCACTTCAACTGAGGTCTCGATACCGCTGCGCTTGGAAAATCCTTCGAGATACGGCTCGAGTGCGCAGCGCAGGCCAACTTCATCGAGCAGCGGCGGATGCAAGAGGTGAGAGAGGCTGCGCACCTGTTGAATCGCGCGATTGATGGATTCACTGGCTTCGGACAATACGGTGTCATTGCGATCGCTTCGCGGGACATTGCCCGGAAGGCAATCGATCATCATTTTCGCGGCGCTGAGTTCCTGGCCCAATCCGTCGTGTAATTCGCGTGCGATGCGGCGACGCTCTTCGTCCTGCGCGACGAGCAGGCTGCCGGAAAGATGCCGAAGCTCGTGATTGAGCATCTCAAGCTGCCGGGTCTTGCGATGCAGTTCCGCAAAAACGCTGACCTTCGCGCGCAACAACTCCGGATTCACCGGCACCGAGATGTAATCGACCGCGCCGCGCTGATAGCCCTGAAGCCGATCAAGGTCAGTGAGATGAATCCCCGAAATAAAAATGATCGCCGTGTTTTGAAATCGCGGATGCTGGCGAATCATGTCGGCCAGCTCAAATCCGTCGATTTCCGGCATGCTGACATCCATCAACACCACAGCGATGTCGTTTTTCAAAAGCAGATCGAGCGCCTGGCGACCAGACATCGCCTTGATGAGATTTTCGTTGAGCTCACCCAAGATGGCTTCGTAGCTGAGGAGTTTCCCCGGCTGATCGTCAACCATCAAGATATTCACTTTGTCGGTCTTACTCATCGTGGTTTCCGATCGAATGCTTCCGACTTAGTTCCCTTTGTAACGCCGCAGCGGCTACCGATGCAACCACATGCGAAGCGCCGCAAGAAGCTGTTCCGTATTGACAGGCTTCGCGAGATATTCCGATGCGCCGGCTTCGAGACATTTCTCCCGGTCGCCCTTCATGGCTTTGGCGGTCAGAGCGATGATCGGCAGTCGCCGAAGCGCAGGATTTTGCCGCAGCACCTGCATTGTTTCATAGCCGTCCATCTCGGGCATCATGATGTCCATCAGCACGATCGCGGCGTCGGGCGTCGATTCGAGAATCGAAATTGCCTCGCGACCTGTGCCCGCGGTAAGAACGACCATACCGCGCCGTTCGAGAACGCTGCTAAGCGCGAAGATGTTGCGGACGTCGTCGTCAACGACGAGCACCTTGCGGCCGACGAGTGCATCGTCGGAACGATGCAACCGGTCGAGCATTTTTTGCTTTTCGGGCGGAAGGTCGGCGACAACGCGGTGAAGGAACAGCGCCGTCTCGTCGAGCAACCGCTCGGGAGATTCGACGCCCTTCACCACGACGCTACGCGCCAGCGTGTGCAGGCGCGCATCTTCTTCCGGCGACAAATCTTTGCCGGTGAAAACGACGACCGGCAGATCGCTCGACGGCGTTTCGCGCAACCGCTCGAGAACTTCGAAGCCAGTCATATCCGGCAGGCGAAGGTCGAGCACCATGCAATCGTACGTACTCTCCGAAACCGCACTGAGCGCTTCCATGCCCGTCGCGGCGACGGACACGTCGATATCGTGGTGGCCGAGCAACTCGCGAATGCTGAGTTGTTCCGCTGGATTATCTTCGACGACGAGTAACCGCTTGAGCCGCGGTACGGTGTAGTCCTTGATCTTGCCGAACGCGGATTCCAGCCCCTCGGGGGTAGTCGGCTTCGTGACGAAAGAAAACGCCCCGCGCGACAAACCATGCTGGCGATCCTCGTCCATCGTGAGCATCTGCACGGGAATGTGACGCGTCGTTGGATCCTGCTTCAAGTGATTCAAGACCGTCCAACCGAGCATGTCTGGCAAAAACACATCAAGAGAAACCGCGCTCGGATGGAACTCACGTGCGAGCGCGAGCGCTTCTGCTCCGCGCGACGCAACGAGGACCTTGAAGCCCTTGTCGTGCGAGAGATCGCACAACACGCGCGCGTAGTGCGGATCATCTTCCACGATGAGCAGGATCGGATCGTTCACGCCGAGATTGGCGCGGTCGTCGGGAATCTGCTCGGGCACATGCGCAGCGACGCTGGCGGTCGAGAGGTGCATCGGCGAAGGCGGCAGCGTGAGACGGCGATCGCTACGGCACAGCGACTCCCGATGATGGACCGACGTAGGTCTGCGGCAGGTACAGCGTGAAGGTGCTGCCGGTGCCGGGAACGCTGTGCAGCTGAATTTCGCCGCCGAGCAAACTGGCAAGTTCGCGGCTGATCGCGAGGCCAAGGCCCGTGCCGCCATATTTGCGGCTGGTGCCCGCGTCGGCCTGCTGGAACGCTTCGAAAATGATGCGCTGTTTTTCGGGCAGGATGCCGATGCCGCTGTCGGTGACTTCGAACGCGACCACCGCACCGGCGCGGCTCAGGATCGGATGCTCCTCGCTCCATCCGTGATCGACGAGGCGCACCGCCAGGCGCACGCTACCTTGCTCGGTGAACTTGAATGCGTTCGAGAGCAGGTTCTTGAGCACCTGCTGCAATCGCTTCGAGTCGGTGACGATGCTGCGCATCAACTCGGGATCGGTATTGATTTCGAAATTGAGCTTGCGGTGATCGGCTTCGTGACGGAACGGCCGCCCAATCATTTCGAGCAAACTCGCGAAGAAGACTTCTTCGGCTTCCACGCTGACCGTGCCGGACTCGATCTTCGACAGATCGAGAATGTCGCTGATCAGGTTGAGCAGGTCAGTTCCCGCGCCGTGAATCGTGCGGGCAAATTCCACCTGTTTCGGCGTGAGGTTGCCGTCGGGATTGTCGGTGAGCTGCTGGCCGAGAACGAGAATGCTGTTCAGCGGCGTGCGCAACTCGTGCGACATGTTCGCCAGGAATTCCGATTTGTACTTCGAAGTGAGCGCCAGTTCCTTCGCCTTTTCTTCGAGCGCGCGCCGCGCTTGTTCGATTTCCTGGTTCTTGCGTTCGACTTCGACGTTCTGTTCGGCAAGCTGCTGCGCCTTCTGCGCGAGCTGTTCGTTGGTCTGCTGCAATTCGTTCTGCTGCGTCTGCAACTCGGTCGCGAGCTGCTGCGATTGCTTCAGCAAGCCTTCCGTCTGCATCGTCGCTTCAATCGAGTTGAGCACGATGCCGATGCTCGACGTGAGCTGCTCGAGGAACGCCAGATGCGACGCGGTGAAGGCACTGAGCGAGGCCAGCTCGATGACCGCCTTGACGCGATCCTCGAACAGAATCGGCAGCACGATCACATTTCGCGGAACGGCTTCGAACAGTCCTGAGCGAATCGGCGTCGCGCTCGACGGCAAATCGTTGATCAGCATGCGCCGCTTTTCGGCAGCGCACTGACCGACGAGCCCTTCGCCGATGCGCAGATGATGCCGATGGCCTTCACCCGAATCCGCGAACGAAGAAAGCAAAACCATCTCGAAGCTGTCTTCCGACTCCATCTGGTAGATGACGCCCTGCTGCGCGTCAACGAGCGGCGCCAGTTCCGAAAGCAACATGCGGCCGACGGTGCCGAGGTCACGCTGCCCCTGCAACATGCCCGTGAACCGCGCGAGGTTGGTCTTGAGCCAGTCCTGCTCCTTGTTGCGGTCGGTCGTCAGCCGCAGGTTGTCGATCATCGTGTTGATGTTGTCTTTGAGCTCCGCGACTTCGCCGCTGGCTTCGACCTGAATCGACCGCGTCAAGTCGCCCTTGGTCACGGCGGTCGCGACTTCCGCGATCGCGCGCACCTGGTTCGTCAGGTTGTCGGCGAGCAGGTTGACGTTACCGGTGAGATCCTTCCACGTTCCGGCGGCGCCCGGCACGTTCGCCTGTCCACCAAGCCGGCCTTCGACGCCGACTTCGCGGGCGACCGTCGTCACCTGATCGGCGAAGGTCGCCAGAGTGTCGCGTCATGTTGTTGATGGTTTCCGCAAGCGCCGCGACTTCGCCCTTCGCGTTCACCGTCAGCTTCTGCGTCAGATCGCCGTTGGCGACAGCGGTCACGACTTTCACGATGCCGCGCACCTGCTCGGTGAGGTTGGCGGCCATGACGTTCACGTTGTCCGTAAGATCTTTCCACGTGCCGGCGACGCCAGGCACCTTCGCCTGACCGCCGAGTTTTCCGTCGGTGCCGACTTCGCGCGCCACGCGCGTCACTTCGGCGGCGAACGCGTTGAGCTGGTCCACCATCGTGTTGATGGTGTTCTTCAGCTCGAGAATTTCGCCCTTCACATCGACCGTAATTTTGCGAGACAAGTCGCCGCGGGCGACGGCCGTCGTAACTTCGGCGATGTTTCGAACTTGCGCGGTGAGGTTGCCGGCCATCGCGTTGACCGAGTCCGTCAAGTCTTTCCACGTGCCGCCGACGCCCGGCACGTTGGCCTGACCGCCAAGCCGGCCTTCCGATCCGACTTCGCGGGCCACGCGCGTCACTTCGGCGGCGAACGAACGCAGCTGCTCCACCATCGTGTTGAGCGTTTCTTTGAGCTGCAGAATTTCGCCGCGCACATCGACCGTAATTTTGCGTGAAAGGTCGCCGCTGGCGATCGCCGTCGCAACTTCCGCGATGTTACGCACCTGGCCAGTCAGGTTGCTGGCCATGAAGTTCACGTTATCGGTGAGATCCTTCCACGTGCCGCCGACGCCGGGCACCTGCGCCTGGCCGCCCAGCTTGCCTTCCGTTCCGACTTCGCGCGCCACGCGGGTGACTTCGCCGGCGAACGCGTTGAGCTGGTCCACCATCGTGTTGATCGTGTTCTTCAGCTCAAGAATTTCGCCGCTCACATCGACCGTGATCTTGCGCGACAAGTCGCCGCGCGCCACCGCCGTCGTAACTTCCGCAATGTTTCGCACCTGGCCGGTAAGGTTGCCGGCCATCGAGTTCACCGAGTCCGTCAAATCTTTCCACGTGCCCGCGACTCCCGGCACGTTGGCCTGACCGCCGAGCCGTCCTTCGGAACCGACTTCGCGCGCCACGCGCGTGACTTCGCCGGCGAACGCGTTGAGCTGGTCCACCATCGTGTTGATCGTGTCTTTCAGCAGCAAAATTTCGCCGCTGACGTTGACCGTGATCTTCTTGGAAAGGTCGCCGCTCGCGATTGCCGTGGAAACTTCCGCGATGTTTCGAACCTGGCCCGTAAGGTTGCTGGCCATCGAGTTCACCGAGTCGGTGAGATCCTTCCACGTTCCCGCGACGCCCGGCACCTGCGCCTGGCCGCCGAGCTTGCCGTCCGTTCCGACTTCGCGCGCCACACGCGTTACTTCCGACGCGAACGATCGGAGCTGGTCCACCATCGTGTTCAGCGTGTCTTTGAGCTCGAGAATTTCGCCTTTGACGTCGACCGTGATCTTGCGCGACAAGTCGCCGCGCGCGACAGCCGTCGCGACTTCCGCGATGTTGCGCACCTGGCCAGTCAAGTTGCTGGCCATGAAGTTCACGTTGTCGGTGAGGTCCTTCCACGTGCCGCCGACGCCGGGCACTTCCGCCTGACCGCCGAGTTTTCCGTCGGTTCCGACTTCGCGCGCCACGCGCGTCACTTCGCCCGCGAACGCGTTGAGCTGGTCCACCATCGTGTTGATGGTGTTTTTCAGCTCAAGAATTTCGCCCTTCACATCGACCGTGATCTTGCGAGACAAGTCGCCGCGCGCGACGGCCGTCGTAACTTCCGCAATGTTGCGAACCTGGCCCGTGAGATTGCTGGCCATGAAGTTGACGTTGTCGGTGAGATCCTTCCACGTGCCCGCAACTCCCGGCACGTTCGCCTGACCGCCGAGGCGGCCTTCCGTTCCGACTTCGCGCGCCACGCGGGTCACTTCGCCGGCAAACCTGTTGAGCTGGTCCACCATCGTGTTGAGCGTTTCTTTCAGCTGCAAAATTTCGCCGCGCACATCGACCGTGATTTTGCGAGACAAGTCGCCGGTCGCGATCGCCGTCGCCACTTCCGCGATGTTACGCACCTGGCCAGTCAGGTTGCTGGCCATGAAGTTCACGTTGTCGGTGAGATCTTTCCACGTGCCGCCGACTCCGGGCACTTCCGCCTGACCACCGAGCTTGCCTTCGGTACCGACTTCGCGCGCCACGCGCGTCACTTCGCCCGCGAACGCGTTCAGCTGGTCCACCATCGTGTTGATGGTGTCTTTCAACGCCAAAATTTCGCCCTTCACATCGACCGTAATCTTGCGAGACAAGTCGCCCCGCGCCACAGCCGTCGTAACTTCCGCAATGTTGCGGACCTGAGCCGTCAAGTTGCCGGCCATCGCGTTCACAGAGTCGGTCAAATCCTTCCACGTCCCGGCGACGCCCGGCACGACCGCTTGGCCGCCCAGCTTTCCGTCCGTTCCAACTTCGCGCGCCACACGCGTCACTTCCGATGCAAACGATCGCAGCTGGTCCACCATCGTGTTGATGGCTTCTTTAAGCTGCAAAATTTCGCCGCGCACATCGACCGTGATTTTGCGAGACAAGTCGCCGCTCGCAACAGCCGTCGCGACCTCCGCGATGTTGCGCACCTGGCCAGTCAGGTTGCTGGCCATCGAGTTCACCGAATCAGTGAGGTCTTTCCACGTACCCGCGACGCCCGGAACTTGCGCCTGTCCGCCAAGTTTTCCGTCGGTGCCGACTTCGCGCGCCACGCGCGTCACTTCCGACGTGAAAATGCTCAACTGCTGAATCATCGTGTTGACGATCGTCGCCGACCGCAAAAATTCGCCTTCGAGCGGCCGCCCATCGACGTCCAGTCGAACCGTCTGCGTCAAATTTCCTTGTGCGACGCCGGCGATCGCGCGCGTAACTTCCGTCGTCGGCCGCAGCAAGTCCTCGATCAATGTGTTGACCGAAACTTCCATCTCGCCCCACGCGCCCTTCGTCTGGTGAAAGCGAATCCGTTCTCGCGTTTTTCCTTCTTTGCCGACAACTTGCCCGGCGCGCTTCAGTTCCTGCGAAATTTGCTGGTTGGTCGAAACGATGTCGTTGAAGGTGTCGGCGATTTTCCCCGCGAGTCCCGTCCAAGAACCCGGCAGCCGCACCGACAAATCGCCGTCGCGCATCGTCTGCAAGCTTGCAAGAATCGCCGCAAGCTCCGGCGACGACACGTGCCCATTGCCACTAGCGCCGTTCGTGTCGTTGTTCTCAAGTTTCGCGTCTACAAGTGGCGGGGGAATCGTCGCGCTCGCATTCGCGCTCGACGATCTCGGGTTACTTCGCTTCATGCTCTTCTCCAGGCGATGGAGCGCGCCCAGCGCGCTCTGCAAACACTCCCGACCATCGCGAATGCAAAATCCGGTGGTTCGCACCAAGGTGGGGTGACGCCGCATCCCGCGGCGCAACCTACGCTGGTCCTAGACCCATCGTCACTGGATACCATAAATAAAGGAGAGGCCTCCTACAGCGTTTGCTGTAGAAAGCCCCGCTGGTTAACGAGCTTTTGGTGTCACGGTTTGATGCTGGCCGTTAGGACAGTTCGAATGGGCCGTACCGCTCCGTCCGCTACTCGAGCACGACGATCGTGTCGATGGGGTCGCGCAGATCTGTCGGGATGCGCAGGAGCATGCCGCCATCAAGAGTTTTCAGCTCAAGCGGCGTAGTCGCGTGATAAAGATGTGCTTGCTTCACTCCCGGCACCGCGGGAATCGCCAGGTATTCGTCCTTCAAATCCAAAATGTGCAGGTAGGTCTTGCCGTCTTTTTGCGTGGAGACGCCCCAGCTTCGCGGCGGAATCGGCCCGCCGCGCGTACCATACACCGTCTCGCCATTCTTGGCCGTCCATTCGCCGATGGCGTGCAATCGCTCGATAAATTCCGGCTGGACCTGCCCGGTCGGCATCGGTCCGATGTTCAGCAAGAAGTTCGCGTTCGAACCGGCCGCACGCACAAGATAGTGAATCAAATCGTTCACGCTTTTGAAATTCTTGTCGCTCTTGTTGTACCCCCATGCGCCGCTGATCGTCTCGCACGTTTCGAGCGGCAAATGGCTGATGCCCGTTTGATTGAATCCCGCAGTGTTCGCGCCGGGTAAATCCTTTTCGAACATCTGAAAGTCTTCCCCATCGAACGGCGCGTGATGGTGATTGCTGCCAACGAGCGCCGCCGGCTGGAGTTTGTGGATCAGCGAATACGTGCGTTGCAGCTGCCAGTCGGCATCCGGTTTGTCCCACATTCCATCGAACCAGATTCCTGCGACATCGCCGTAATTCGTCAGCAGCTCGGTAAGCTGCGCATCCATAAAATCCAGATAGCGATTGAAGTCGCCGCCCTCGGGCCGGCCTGACGTGTGGCCCGTTTTGCCCAACGGAAAGTAATCCGGATTATGCCAATCGAGTTGCGAGTGATAGAAAAACAGCTTGATGCCCTGCTTGCGGCATTCTTCCGCAAGCTGTTTCAGCGGATCTTTCGCATACGGCGTCGCATCGACGATGTTCCACTTGTTCTGCTTCGTCGCAAACATCGCGAATCCGTCGTGGTGTTTGCTCGTGATCGTGATGTATTTCATCCCCGCCGATTTCGCCAGCGCAACAATCTCCGCCGCGTTGAACTGTGTCGGATTAAATTGCGGCGCAAACTTTTCGTACTCCACGACCGGCACATGGTGCTGCTCCATGTACCACTCGCCGTCCGCCGGAACGCTGTAGACGCCCCAGTGAATGAACATCCCGAACTTGGCGTCCTGAAACCATTCGCGCGCCTTGAGATTCGATTCCGACGGCTGATACGTCTGCGCTGCAATTGGCTGAGTCGCGACGCCTGTCAACAGGCCCGCCGCGACGAACGCAAACGTTAGAAACGCTGTTCGAATGGATTTCATATTCTCCTCAGGCCCGCGAGTCGCTCGCGATGCGCGGCGGCTTAAATCCCCGCACGGCAAAATACAACACGTACGCGTAGCAAACCAGCGGCACGATAAACGCCGTCTGAATCGAAGTCCGATCCGAGATGTAGCCCATCAGCGCCGGAAACACTGCTCCGCCAATGATCGCCATCACCAGTAACGACGAACCGCGCTTCGTGTGCGCGCCCAAATTCTTCAAGCTCAGCGCAAAAATCGTCGGGAACATGATCGAGTGAAAGAATCCGATCATCACCACAGCCCAAACCGGAGCCTCGCCCGTCATCGCAATCGCCATCGCGCCGCAAACAAATGAGCACGCCGCAAATATCGCCAGCAGCCGATTCGGCGCAACGCTCTTCATCATCGCCGATCCCGCAAACCGCCCGATCATGAATCCCAGTAAATGCCACCTGAGGTAATCCGATGCCACTCTTTCCGGCGTCCCCGGCAGCGCATGCTGCGCAAACCGAATTACAAAACTCGTCACGCCCACCTGCGCCCCGACATAAAAGAACTGTGCCAGCACTCCGCTGATCAAATGCTTCTCGCGCCAGATGCTGCCCACCGGTGCAGCGCGCTCCTCCGCAATCACATCCGCACCGGCCGGCAAGCTCTCGCCCGCTTCCTTAATCTCTGGCAGGTTCGCAAAATAAATCAGCGCCGCGACCAGCAAAAAAATCGCCGTGATCCCTAGGTACGGCCCCTTTACGCGGCTCGCCTCCAGCGCCGAGTACGCATCGATCTGCTCGGTCGTCATCGCCGCCAACTGCGCCACCGTGTACTCGATCCCCGACAAAATGAACGCCTTCCCGATGATCGGCGTCACCAGCGCGCCCACCGCATTAAACGACTGCGCAAAATTCAGCCGCCGCTCCGACGATTCCGCCGGCCCAAGAATCGTGACGTAAGGATTCGCCGCAACTTCCAGCACGCCCTGCCCGCAAGCCATCACAAACAACGCCAACAAAAAGAATCCGTACACTCGCACCGATGCCGCCGGAATAAACAAAAACGCCCCGAACGCGCACGTCAGCAGCCCCGCCAAAATTCCCCGCTTGTATCCAATCTTCTCGAGCAGCCACCCCGCAGGCAGCGCCGACAAAAAATACCCGCCAAAAAACGCCGACTGAATCAACGACGACTGCAAATCCGTCAGCCGAAACGCTTTCTTCAGATGTGGAATCAAAATGTCGTTGAGATTGACGCCCAACGCCCACAAAAAGAACAAACTCGTGATCAATACAAAGGGAACGAGGAACCGCCGCTCCGTCAGCGGCGCCGAGTTCGACGAAGACGCCCCACCCGATCCAGCCCCAGTCGTTGTCGAAATATTCATAGCCTCAATGCGCCACTCACGTCAGCGCCCGATCCAGATGTACATACCCGCCATCCACATATAGATGTTGCCCTGTAACGTGCGACGCCTGTGCCGACAATAAGTACGTCACCATCGAAGCAATCTCATTCGCCTCCGTCATCCGCTGCCCCAGCGGAATCTTCGCCACAATTTTCTGCCGCTTCTCTTCCGGATTCGGAAACGTGCTCAGCCATTGCCGATAGAGCGGCGTCATCACCTCAGCCGGAATCACCGCGTTCACGCGAATATGAAATGGCAAAAGTTCCGCCGCCCATTCACGCGTTAGCGCCAGAATCGCGCCCTTCGCCGCAACATATCCCGACGTCCCGCCCTGCCCCGTCACCGCCGTCTTCGATCCAATATTAATGATGGCTCCCCGCGCGTCCTTCAAAAACGGCAGCGCGAAATGCGCCATGTTGTAGTAGTGCAGCAAATTCCGCTCAAGCGACCCTACAAATTGCTCCGGCGTCCCCCGCTCCAATCCAACTCCATCATTAATCCCCGCATTGTTCACCAGCGCGTCGATTCGCCCGTGCGCTTTCGCCACGCGATCGATCGCGCCCCGGCAACTCGCCGCCGAGCATAGATCGATCTCCAAAAACTCAGCTGCGTGCGCGCCGCCAATCCCGCGCAGCTCGCCCGAAAGCTGCTCGCCCGCCTCCTTGTCGCGATCCAGAATCACCGGCACCGCGCCTTCCTGCGCACACGTCCGCGCAATCGCCGCGCCAATTCCCTTCGCGCCGCCTGTAATCACCACAACTTTCCCGCCAAGCCCCAGATCCACGAAACGCCTCTCCCATCGCCGCGCGTCACACAGCAGCGGCAACACCGCGCCGCAATTCGCAACGCGAGCGCCGAGAGCATACATCAGCTCAATTGACGCCGTTCAAGATAAATGGTTTAACCGAGTGGTCACACGAAGGAGTCCGAACCGATGACCAACGACGATACCCAAATCATCAAAAGCGATTCGGCAGCGCTCGCGCCGCCCGACAAGAAGCCCGGCTTGAAGCGCTACTGCATGCTGATAAAAGTCAAAAAAGACTCCATCGCGATGTATAAGGAGTACCACGCCAAGGTTTGGCCCGAAGTGCTCGCCACCATCCGCAACTGCAACATCAAGAATTACTCGATCTATCTCCACGACGATCTTCTCATCGGCTACTTCGAATACCACGGCACCGACTATGACGCCGACATGAAAAAAATGGCCGCCGACCCAAAAACGCAGGAATGGTGGAAGATCATGATGCCGATTCAGGTCCCGCTCGAAGGCCGGGCCGAAGGCGAGTGGTGGACGCTCACCGAAGAAGTCTTTCACACAGAATAATTTCCCGCGTCGGCCCGCCGACTCACTCGTTCGAATCGCGCGTTACTTTGCCGCGTTAGCATCGGCAGCCGAAGCCGCAACCGGAGTCGGCAACTTCCCACCTTCAAACGCAATCCGATACGCCACCGCGATTTTCCCGCGCGGCGGCGCCTGCGCCGGCACTCGCAGATGCAATCCATCGCCGCGCTGTTCGAACGTAATCTTCTCGCTCGATCCAAGCAGCGCAACCGAAGCCACCTTTCCGCCAACGCCAACGCCGGTCCCGAGAGATCGAATGACAGCCTCGCCCCCCGCCGGCCACCCCAACTCAATCGCATACAAACTCGCGCCCTTCGTCGTGAACCGGAAATCCTCCGCCGTATAACTCACCGTATCCGTATCGTGAAACGACCCGCCCGCCACCTTCGTCGGCCCTTCTCCAAACTTCGTCCACGTCCGCGTCCCATAAATCGCCTCGCCATTCACCGCCAGCCACGCGCCAACTTCCCGCAACACGCTCTGCACCTCATCCGGAATCGTCCCGTCCGACCGCGGCCCAATGTTCAGCAGCAAATTCCCATTCTTGCTCACAATGTCCACCAACTGATGCACCACAAATTCCGGCGACTTAAACGTATCGTTCTCGATGTATCCCCAAGACTTGTTGCTCACCGAAGTATCCGTCTGCCAGTGCAGCGGCCGAATCTCGCTCAGTTGCCCGCGCTCCAAATCCAAAACCGCCGAGTGCTCCTGAATCGCATAGTCCTTGTAATTGATCACGCCGACGTGATCGCCATACTTCAACGACGCGTTGTAATAAAACGCCGCAAATTTCGTCAGGTTCGCCCGCACCGACGGCTGCCCAATCCACCAATCGAAATAAACAATGTCCGGATGATATTTCTCGACGATCTCCGCCGACCGCGCCAGCCAGTCGTCCGTCCACGCCTGCGACACAAACGTGAAGTCGTTCGACACTGGCGTCCCCTGCCTCGCCGTCAGCCAATTGTGCGCCGGTCCATACAGCGCCGCGTACTGCGGATCGTTCACATCCGACGGAATCGCGCGCCCAACACCCTGAAAAAAGTTGTGCTCCACGCGGTGCGACGATGCGCCAAAGTGCAAACCCGCCGCCCGTACTGCCTTCGCCAAGTCTCCAATTACGTCGCGATGCGGCCCCATCTTCGCCGCCGTCCAATCGCTCAGTCCACTGTCATACATCGCAAACCCATCGTGATGCTCCGCCACCGGCACGACATATTTCGCGCCCGATTCTTTAAACAGCGCCGCCCACGCAGCCGGATCAAATTTCTCCGCCTTAAATTTCGGAATGAAATCCTTGTACCCAAACTTGTCCTGCGGCCCGTACGTCGCGATGTGATGTTTGTACTCCTCCGAACCTTGGTGATACATCTCGCGCGGATACCACTCGCTTCCAAACGCCGGCACCGAGTACGCGCCCCAGTGAATGAAAATCCCAAACTTCGCGTCCGCATACCACTCGGGCACTTCGTATTTTTGCAGCGACTCCCAATCCGCCCGATACGGCCCTTCCCCATCCGCCCGCGCCACATCCGCCAGCAGCCCCTGCCGCGCCGAGTCATACTTCGCGCTCGCCTTCTGCCAAATCGCATCGATCGCGACGGATCCTGCACCGCCGTGGGAGCCGTGGCCGCGGACGAGCCACCAGCACTCGGCGCCTGCGACCTCAGCGCCGACACTCCAAATCCCATCCCCGCCACCGCCACCACGCATCCCAGCCCAATCGTTCGCCAGTGCCTCATCATCCCCTCAATCCACCGCCAAGATCGCGTCTCATAACGCGCGCCAGTCTACGCGAAATCCCGCCATTCGTGGCCCTATTTCACACTTAGCTTCTTAAACCAAAGTTCCATTGACCCCCTATTTTTGTACCTCTAATTTGACCACATGGGGCCAAGCCCCGCTTTCGACATGCGCACCGCGACCACCTCGACCACCGATTTCGTTCCTCCCTCGCTCGATCCCGGCGAGGGCGAGATTCAGCAAGAATTGTCGCTGCTCCAAAAGCGCGACTCTTCGCTGAGCCGCTATTCGATCTTCGTCAGCGTGCTGCTTGTCGGCGCGATCGTCGCCCTCGCCGCAATGGCCGCCCGTCAAGGCGCCGAAACATTCCTCAAAATTCGCGTCACCGAAGCCATCTTCGCGCTCATCGCATTGATCATTCTTTTCAACGTCTACACCATCCGCCAGGAATTTCTCATCAAGCAATTACGCGCGCAGCTTTCCGACAAACAGGCGCAATTCTACGGCCTGCGCAACTCGTCGATGCTCGATCCTCTCACCGGCCTCTACAATCGCCGTTTCGCCGAACAGCGCCTCGCCGCCGAAGTCGCCCGCACCCAGCGCATGGGCCACCCGCTCGCGCTGGTCATGCTCGATCTCAAGAATTTCGGCCTCATCAACGATCGCCTCGGCCGCGAAGCCGGCGATCAAGCCCTGCGCGAATTCGCCGCCCGCGTGAGTTCCGTCATCCGCGGCTCCGACCTCGCCGTCCGCCTCGACGCCGACAAATTCATGATGATCCTGCCCGAGTGCGCCACCGAGCAGCTCGCCCGCGTCCTCTCTCGCCTCACGCCTTTCGAGCTCCACTGGAAAGGCCATGAAGTTCCGCTCCAATTCGCCGCTTCCTGCAAGCAATACCAGATCGGCGAAAACCCCGACGAATTCATCGCCCGCGTCGCGCAGAACCTAGTCGCGATAAAACACGGCGCCGCAAAAACTCCCCACTTCGAAACCATATCGCTATAACTCCGTAGCACCTCAACGCTGTAACGGTCTAACGGTTTTGTAGGGGCGGGGTTCACTCCGCCCGCGTTCGAGTTCGCAACCCACTCAACCGCAGCACCTCCCCTCTCACTTCTCCTTGCCCGTCGCTCACGAAACACCGATCACGAACACACGAATCCGACTCTCCGTTGTACAATCCCCCTTCATCCTGGAGGAAATGTCCGATGGCTCTTCCCACCGACAAGCACTACACCGCTCACGTTCTCGAGCGCAAAGAGCTATCCGAAGATCTATGGCTCGTCAAAGTCGATCCCGGCGGCCCCTTCCCCTTCAAAGCCGGCCAATACGCCACCCTCGGCGTTGATACCGAAAACGGCGAAAAGCGCATCGAGCGCGCCTACTCGATCGTCTCGTCTCCCTATGAAGAAGGCTTTCTCGAATTCTTCGTCGAACTCGTCCCGCAAGGCGAACTCACGCCGCTTCTCTACAAGCTGCAAAAAGGCGACAAGCTCTATTGCCGCAAAATCGCCAAAGGCCGCTTTACGCTCGATTTGAAAAGCGGCCGCACAAATCACCTGTGCCTCGCCACCGTCACCGGCATCGCCCCTTCGTCAGCTACGTCCGCACCCTTTATCAAGATTGGAAAAAACGCGACAGCCCATGCCCGGCGATCACAAGCTCTACTGCCTCCAGGGCGGAAGCCGCTCGTGGGAATTCGGCTATCGCGAAGAACTCGAACGCATCGCCGCCGAAGTTCCCTGGTTCAAATACG
Source organism: uncultured Acidobacteriota bacterium (assembly GCA_963785605.1). Taxonomy (GTDB): domain Bacteria; phylum Acidobacteriota; class Terriglobia; order Acidiferrales; family UBA7541; genus Acidiferrum. Next base: position 154,302 of record CAWAWE010000010.1, read on the forward strand.
TCGCCACCATCAGCCGCCCGTGGGAAGACGCCAACTGGCACGGCGAAACCGGCCGCGTTGACGATCTCGTCCGCAAATACGCCGACGAGTGGAACCTCAAACCCGCCGACACCACCGGCTACCTCTGCGGCCACCCCAGCATGTGCGAAAACGGAATGGGCATCCTCGCCCGCGCCGGCTGGCAAAAAGGCTCCCTCTTCGAAGAGGTCTACTTCATCCCCGCCAAAGAAGTCTCCGAGTAGTTCTCGAAAATCATCCGACCAAAAAGTTGTCATCACTTCAAAATGTGCTGTCATCCTGAGCCGCCCGAAAGGCGGCGAAGGATCTCAACTTAAACGCCTTCACAATCTGAGCCGCCGAACGCTACACATCCGCGCAACGCCGTCACCGCCTAAAGCGTCCCACTCCACATGACCCCATCCACAACCGCTCCTCTCGGTGTACAATGCCGCGCGGTTCGGCCCTGCCACTCGGCTCCTTGGGAGGCCCCTCGATGATCGTTGGTGTACCCCGAGAATCTTTCCCCGGGGAACGTCGCGTCGCACTTGTCCCAGCCGCCCTCGCGAACCTCTCCAAAATTGGTCTCGAAGTCATCGTCGAATCCGGCGCCGGAATGGAAGCCGGATATCCCGACGCCGACTACGCCGCCAAAGGCGCAAAAGTAATTTCCGATCGCGCCGAAATTTTCCGCACCGCCGACATCATCCTTCAAGTCCTGAGCCCAGGCGCGAACGACAAAACCGGCGCCGCAGATCTCGCGCAGTTCCGCCCCAATCAAATCGTCATCGGCTTCTTCCGCCCGATGAATTCCGTCGATGTCCTGAAAGATCTCGCCGATCGCGGCGTCACGTCCTTCTCCGTCGAACTGATCCCCCGCACCACGCGCGCGCAAAGCATGGACGCGCTCTCTTCGATGGCGACCGTCGCCGGATACAAAGCCGTCCTCATCGCCGCCGACATCGTTCCCAAATTTTTCCCGATGCTCACCACTGCCGCTGGCACGATCACGCCCGCACGCGTTCTGATCCTCGGCGTCGGTGTCGCGGGACTTCAAGCCATCGCTACCGCGCGTCGCCTCGGTGCCGTCGTCTCCGCTTACGACCTCCGCCCCGTCGTGAAAGAACAAGTCCAAAGCCTCGGCGCCCGCTTCGTCGAACTCCCCCTCGAAGCGCAAAACGCGCAAGACGCTCGCGGCTACGCCACCGCTCAAGACGAGAGCTTCTACAAACGCCAGCGCGAACTGCTCGGCAAAGTCATCGCCGACCACGACGTCGTCATCACCACCGCGGTCATCCCCGGCAAGAAAGCGCCCATCCTCGTCACCAAAGAAATGGTCGCAGGCATGGCGCCGCGCTCCGTCATCATCGATCTCGCCGCCGAACGCGGCGGCAACTGCGAGCTCACGAAACCCGGCGAAAAAATTACCGTCGAAAAAGACATCGCCATCGTCGGCTGGTTCAATCTCGCCAGCACCGTCCCCTATCACGCCAGCCAGATGTACGCGCGCAACCTCTCCACGTTTCTCGCGCTTCTCGTCAAAGACGGCAAGCTCAACCTCAATCTCAAAGACGACATCTTGCGCGAAACGCTCGTCACTCACAGCGGCGAAATCGTCAACGCGCGCCTTCGCGAACTTTTCCAGCTTCCCGCTCTCGCAGCCAAGGAGGAAACTCCGCAATGAAGTTGGACCTGCTCACCGGCCTTTACGTTTTCATGCTGGCCGCATTCATCGGATTCGAAGTCATCCGCCGCGTCTCCCCGCTGCTTCACACGCCGCTGATGTCGCTCACCAACGCCCTCGACGCCATCGCCGTCGTCGGCGCCATCATCCTCGCCGGTGAACACAAAACCAATCTCGCCGCCATCCTCGGCACCATCGCCATCATCGCCGCCACCAGCAACATCGTCGGCGGCTTCATCATCACCGACCGCATGTTGAAAATGTTCAAATCCAGCGGGCCAAAAGCTGGCCCATCGCCAACGGGTGGCGCGGCGAAATGACCACCTTCTTCACCACCGACACGCTGATCGAGTTCACATACTTGATCGCCACCGCTCTTTTCATTCTTTCTCTCAAGTGGCTCAGCTCCCCCGTCACCGCGCGCCGCGGCCTCTTCGCTGGCGAAGCAGGCATGGTCCTCGCCATCGGCGGCACGCTCCTTCACGCCGGCATCATCGACTACAAGCTTGTCGCCATCGGCCTCGTCGTCGGCACCATCATCGGCATTCCGCTCGGCAACGTCGCCATGACCGCCGTGCCGCAGCGAACCGCGCTCAGCCACGCCTTCGGCGCACTGTGCGTCACCGTCGTCGGCACCGCCGAGTTCTATCTCCGCGCCCCCGACATCAGCCCGTTCATGATGGCCGTCCTCGCGATGGAAGTAATTCTCGGCTCGCTCACCTTCACCGGCAGCTTGATGGCCGCGGGAAAATTGCAAGAAGTCCTGCCGCAGCGCCCCATCACCTACAAAGGCCAGAATTTCGTCAACTTTCTTCTTCTCGCGATCGCAGTCGCCGTCGCCGTGATCCTCATGCTTCACCCCGATCAGATCCGCCTCTTCCCGATCATGATCATCGTCCCGCTCATCTTCGGCGTAATGCTGGTCATCCCCATCGGTGGCGCAGACATGCCCACCGTCATCTCTCTTTTGAATTCCTACGCCGGCCTCTCCGCCGCCGCGATGGGCTTCGTACTCAACAGCAAACTGCTCATCATCGCCGGCGCTCTCGACGGCTCCTCCGGCCTCATCCTCTCGGTCATCATGTCGAAGGCGATGAACCGCTCGTTCACCAACGTCCTCTTCGGCGGCTTCGGCCAAATCCAGGCAGTCGCCACCGGCGCGAAAGAAGCGCCACCCGTCCGCAGCGCCACTCCCGAAGAGGCCGCCGGGATCCTCGGCGCCGCCAGCAAAGTCGTCGTCGTTCCCGGATACGGCATGGCCGTCGCGCAAGCCCAGCACAAAGTCCGCGAACTCTACGATTCGCTCACCAAGCGCGGCGTTGACGTCACCTTCGGCATCCATCCCGTCGCCGGACGCATGCCCGGCCACATGAACGTGCTCCTCGCCGAAGCCGACATCCCCTACGACAAGCTGCTCGAAATGGATCAGATCAACGGCGACCTCGCCCAGACCGACGTCGCCCTCATCATCGGCGCCAACGACGTCACCAATCCCGCCGCGCGCACCGATCCCACCAGCCCCATCTACGGCATGCCCATCCTCGACGTCGACAAAGCCCGCACCGTCATGGTCATCAAGCGCAGCATGGCCGCCGGTTTCGCCGGCATCGACAACCCGCTCTACTACCTCGACAAAACTCTAATGCTCTTCGGCGACGCCAAAAATTTCGTCAGCAACATCGTCCGCGAACTAACCGGCGGCTCCGGCCACTAGCAGCTAACACCCACGCTTTCAACGGTCTCGCCCATGTTGTCGGCACTTGGGTGCCGCACCCTCAGGTTTTAGAGGGTGCGGGTTTAGATGAAGCCCCACCCATCCCATTGCGTCGACCACCATCCATCCCCCACAGCCGCACCCGTCGGCCACTTCACAGCAAATTTCCAAACAGATCTGACTCCTGCACGATTCCACAACTTCATCCGCCGAACTCTCCAACACGTATACTCTGCGACGCCGCGTGAGCAACCGCGCCGCCCGCTCGCGTCACACAATCATCGATTCAACTATGAAAACCTTCTCCATCGACCGCACCATCTTCCTCCCCCGCCCCATCGACGAAGTCTTCCCCTTCTTCTCCGACGCCCACAACCTCGAACGCCTCACGCCACCCTTCCTCAAATTTCAAGTCATCACGCCCGACCCCATCGTCATGCGCCCCGGCACCCACATCCGCTACAAACTCAGCCTCCACGGCCTCCCCATCTCCTGGGAAAGCGAAATCACCGCCTGGGATCCTCCGCACCGCTTCATCGACGAACAACTCAGCGGCCCCTATCGCCTCTGGCGCCACGAACATCGCTTCGTCTCCCAAAACAACGGCACCCAAGTCACCGACCACGTCGACTACGCCGTCCTCGGCGGCTCCCTGATCAACCGCCTCTTCGTCGCCCCCGACGTCCGCCGCATCTTCGACTACCGCACCCAAATCCTCCAATCCCTCTTCCCCTAAACTGAACTCTCGCGGCTTCGTCTCCGCGCCTCCACGTAAACTCCGCGAACTCTGCGTTGAATTCTTTTTTCGCGATCGCAACCCGAAACCCGTCGGCCACCGGTAGCGCCGGCATCCTGCCGGCGTTTTTCCCGGACGCTGCCACGCACACAACAACGCGCACGCACTCGCAATAACGCGAGCCAAATCAATTCAAATTAACTTGTAAGTGGAAAAATAAGGAGAGATGCCGCCACAACCAACCGACGCGCTCGCGCGACCGGCCAATCGTTACTTCTTTACTTCATTGCGTCTTTACTTCGCCTTCTTGCAAAACCTACGCCGCCCGCGTCGCCTTCATCTGCTTAATATCCGACGACTCCGGCGCATCACCCTCCGGCGCCGCCCCGCCATCCATCTTCTGCCTTACGCGCCGCATCGACGACCCAAACCATCCGCGCGGCGGCATCGCATCCCATCCCGGGTGCGGGTGCCTCATATTCTCGCGCTCGCGCAAAAAATCCAGCACGAACGAAATACTCGCGAACAGCAGCAGCAAATTAACGAGTGAACTAGGCGTGAGGTGTATCGCGTGGTCGATAATCCACGTCAACAGCAAAATCATTCCTACGATTACGAGCATGGAGGAGCTTCCAATCACCTCTGCTACCAGTGTTCGAACAATCCGCTCGCCACTAAAAACTTCGAAGGTCTGCGGCCCTCGACTTCACTGGTCCAGAAGAAATTCTCCGTCGTGCCGCGCTCTGCAGCATCCGCTGCTTGGCTGGGAACCTGTCGGCGCGTAACCCTGGGAGAGACACCTGCAGTATAAGTGGCGCCCCGCCATCGGTACGAATAGTACTGTTTTGCTGGATTTTTAGTACCCGGTGTATAGGACTACCTTCATCCGATTACCGCACTGTGCTACATGCACGCTGCGCGGTCATTCACACGCAGTCGCATCCGCGAATTCCACTCAATTCGCGCCCACACTCGAATTCCGCCCCGCCCGCCAATGCGCCGCCACCAACTTAATCTCCTCGTACGTAATCTCCGTCGGCAACGCATCCTTCAACGCCCGCAGCCGCTCCGTGCCCAGCCGCTCGCAAGCCTCTCGAATCTTCTCCACCCGTTCCGCCGCAATCCACTCCGGCCGAAACTCCACCTCTCCGCTCTCCACCATCTCCGACACCATCGACACAACTGTCCCCAGCGCCCGCCCTCGCGCTCGCGCAACTTCCTCCAACGTTTTTCCTTCCGCCAGCAACCGAAGCGTCTCTTCCGCAGGCGACACCGCCACCTTCTTGCTTGCCGCCTCGCGCTCGCCTTCTTCGAATCTCTTCAACTCCGCCAAAATCTCCGCCCCAAATTTCTCCACTTTCTTTTCGCCGAATCCCAGCACATTCATCAACTGCTCCGCAGTCGCAGGCCGCACTCTACACAACGCGTCCAGCGAATTGTCATTCATCACGATATACGCAGGCATCCCAAGTTCCTTCGCCTTCTTGCCCCGCCACGCCCGCAAATGCTCCCGCAATTCCGGATCAACGCCCGAAGCCGCAGCCGCTTCATCATCCGCAAACTCCCGAAATCTCCGCGCCTCTTCGCCGCCTCGCGCCGAGCCCGCACCGAGGCCGCCACCAACTCCAGCCCCCGCCGCCATTCCCCGCCTCTTCTTCGATCGTCGTCCAATCGGCGCCGCCACCGGCTCCGCCAGCCACGACGGCGTCACGCCACACACATCGCACGCATTACATCGCTCCCACTTCGGCCTCTCGCCAAAGTGCGAGCAAATCCGCATATGCCGGCACTCCACTTCTTCCACAAATCGCCGCACCGTGTTGTACCGCGACCACGCCCGCTCCTTCTCCTCCAAATCGCTCAACTGATTGATGAAATACGCCAGCAGCCCCGCATCTTTCTTCTGCCACAACATCACGCAATCCGCCGGCAACCCATCGCGCCCCGCGCGTCCCGCTTCCTGGTAATACTGTTCCACCGATTTCGGCAGCGACAAATGGATCACCGCTCGCACCGCCGCCTTATTAATTCCCAATCCGAACGCGATCGTCCCCACCAGCACGCGGACTTCATCCGCCATCCACTTCTCTTGATTCCGCCGCCGATCCTCAGTATCCATCTGCCCGTGATACGCGATCGCCGGAATCCCTTTGCCCTCGAGAAAATCCACCGTCTCTTCCACCGTTTTGATCGTCGGCGCATACACGATCAAGTTGCTGTCGCCATACGCGCGCAACGCGCGCAGCAGCAGCGTCTCCTGCGTCCCAGACTCGCATTCCCTCACGATGTACCGCAAATTCGGCCGGTGAAAACTCGCGATATATTTATCCGGCTCCCGCAATTTCAATTGCGCAATGATGTCGTGCCGCACCTGCCGCGTCGCGCTCGCCGTAAAAGCCGCAATCGCGCACCCCGGAAAATTCGCCCGCAGCGAACTCAGTTGCCGGTACTCCGGCCGAAACTCGTGCCCCCACTCCGAAATGCAGTGCGCCTCATCGATCGCAAAAATCGAAATCGGCACGCTTCCTCAGCCAATCCACCGTGTCCGCGCGCGCCAGCCGCTCTGGCGACAAATACAGCAACCGATATTTCCCCGCCGCCGCCTCGCGCATCACGCGGCTCTGCTCCGCCGCGCCCACCGTGCTGTTCACCATCCCCGCCGCAATCCCCATCTGCGTCAGCTGCGCCAGTTGATCCTGCATCAGCGCAATCAGCGGCGAAATCACCACCACCGTCTTGTCCTGCGACAGCGCCGCCGGCAACTGATAACACAGCGACTTCCCGCCGCCCGTCGGCATCACCACACACGCATCCCGCCCGCCGAGCAAACTCCCGACGATCCGCTCCTGCATCGGCCGAAACGTGTCATACCCCCAATACCGTTTCAGCCCCTCAAAAATTTTCGAAGGTTCCATCTCTCAAGAAGTGTAACGTACTCTCCGTGACGACCGCTTCGCATCGCCGTGTTCCGCTAACAATCATCTGCGTACTTCTCGCCGGCTGCCCTGCGCGAAAGCCAGTCTTGTCCAGCGCCCCGTCCTATCGCTTGGTATCTGAAAACGGCAAATCACTCCTGCTTTCTCCAGCCATCCCCGCTGAGCAACATCTCGGCCTATCGATCTCCCTCACGCTGGCCGCGAATTCCGAACCACCTGAAACTCCTCAGGCATGTTCGATCGAAAGGGGCCAATTCAGACTCGAACGAGACCCCAGCAGTCAAAACTTTCTCGTCACCTTGGCACCGCCGACGAGGTGGCTCGGTCCGAATATCCTTATTTCCGATGAGCCCGACGTTTTCGAACAGCTCTTCATCTTTCTAGCAAAGATCGACGACGCCGAGCGCGCCGGTTGCTTCGCCACGTCACAGATGCAAGCCCGCGACTACGTCTTGCAAAGCGTTCCAATTCCCCCAGCCGGCAGCCTCTTAAACGCGTACGGCTACGTGCTCGAACGCAGCGGCGTAGATCTCAAACCCAATTTGCGTTTGAAACTAGAGCGCGCTTACTTCAGCAGCGACGAAAAATCCGACAAAAACTATCTCGGAATCAGCGATGTTCGTTTCGACGTCACAAAAACCTCCGACGGCTTGATTCACTTCCAACAAGCCCAGCCAATCCACTACTCACCGGATTCTCTGGCTCAAACCGACAACGAAGGCTCCCGCGATCTCACCATCCTCGAACTGAAGCCACGCAAGCACTACCACGTCCTCTTCTACACACGCCAGGTCCCCACCAATCGCAATTTCTCCGCCGCCATCATCGGCAGCGACGATCCGGATCGACTCGACGAGTTCGAACAAACCATACGCGCCGATGCCGGCGCACCCTGCCCGGCGTCACTTCCCAAGGATTTGCAGTGTATGGATTTTCGGGGTTTCGTGACGGTAACGGTTCAAATCGGGGTAGAGCTCAAGGGCACATCGCAATTCGTCGACTGGGCAACCATGGTGAGGACGGTCGTCCCCCCAAAGTCCCTCAAAACACTAAAAATCCAACGTCGATTCAACAATTCGTATTTCGATGTGAATTTCAAACGCGGCGACAACAGCATTCTCGGCCTCACTCTGGTCGGCGGCGACCGCCTCACCTGGTAAGAAATTCCGCCATAACCGCAACACAGTGGCTGGATGATGTAGGGGCGCAGCACGCTGCGCCCCATGTCCGCACGATCACTGCGTCTTGATCCTTTTCGATCTCTTTTTTTGTTGAGTTGAGAAAAACCGAAACGCGCCGTCAACCCGACCGCAGCAACTCGATCATAGCGATACGACCGCAGAGCCCCGATCGCAGCCGCCCGACGCGCCCTTAAAGCCCTGTCATCCTGAGAGCCATCCATAGGATGGCCGAAGGATCTCAACCGATCACCTGCGCAAGCGAATCCGACTCCTCCTTCTCGACCCCGCTCAGCGCAATGTCAACCTCCTCCACTCACTTCACCGCCTCAATCTCCCCCACCGTCACCACCCCACCCGCCCCAACCTCAACCTTTTTCCCTCCCCCAACAAATCTCCCCAACCACTCCGCACTCCTCCAATCCCCATCCCACCCATCCTCCACCGCAACCAAGACATACTTCCCCGGCACAACCTTCTCCATCTCAAACGCCCCATCCGAATCACTCTCCCCCACCCGCATCAAATTATTCGCATCCTCAAACCCCTCCGGCACCAGCGCCACAAAAATTCCCTCCGCCCCCGCGCCATTCTTCACCACCCGTCCGCGAACCCGCCCCGCCACTCCCGTCGAAATCTTCAGCTCAATCTCCCGCCCCGGCTGAATCTGCATCCAATCACCAAAAAAATCCGCCCCCTTCGCCCGAATCCCCAACACCGCATCCGCAAGTTGCGGCGCCTCAATCGAATACAGCCCACTCAACAACTCCTCATGAAATTCAAACTCCCCCTTCGCCCCCACCGTCGCCGAATACGACTTCCCTCCGCTGGCGCCAAATGCCAGTTTCACCGTCGCACCCGCAACCCTCGCCCCGCCCGCGCCCTCGACAACACCGCGAATCACCGTCGGAGCGCTGGAATTCTCCGTGTCCTTCCCCGACAAATTCACCGACGTGACGTGCTCCTCCGCATTCTTTCCAGCTCCTGACCTCCACGTCACATCCACTCGACCCGGCGGCAATCCTTCAAGCGTAATCGTGTCTTGTCCGGCAGTTATCGGTGCCTGCACCTGTTCCGTAATCCCATCCGCGATGTACTGAACCGCCGAAATCAGCTGCACTCTCTCATTCGGTTCGTAGTTCTTGACCGACACGCTCCGCGCCGCCACCGGTGACAAGCTCACATCCGCCCTCACATTCTCACCTTCCGTCAACGTAATCCGCCCCGCCGTTTCCGCATCCATCGCTCCCGGATAAAACGTCACCGGATACGCCACGCCCGTATCCACATCACCCGGTGGAAGCTCTCCCGCCGGTCCTGTCGGAGTAATCACACCCGGTTCCGCATACCAAGGCCGCGCGCTCACCGCCACCACATACGTACCCGGCTCCAGATGATCGAACCGGTACGCTCCCAGATCGTTCAACTCCGTCCAGTGGTCCCGCGTCAGCCGTCGCCCTCTTCCCGTCGAAACTTCGTGCATCAACAGCACGCGTCCACGGCCCACCGGATCGCCGCGCTCGTCCAGCACATGCCCCACGATCGACCCGCCCGCCGTCATCGCGAATCGCACATCCTCACTCTTCAATCCCGGCCCAACAACGATCGCCGTAAAATATTCGCCGCGGCCTTTGTAACTCTGCGAGACATATCCCCGCCGCTTCGCCGATAACTGATACCGCCCCGCCGCCAACCCTTCGAACGAAAATGTTCCGTCCGCTCCGGTCGCATACGTCTCGCGCACATTCTTCCCTTCGATCAAATCAATCGAGACCTCAGTCCGCGCCAGCGGCTTGCCGCTTCTCGCGTCAACAGCCGTCCCCGCAATCCGATAACGCCGTTCACCGCCGCCGACGTTTGCCCCTTCGCGCAAACCGCAGCCGCGCAGATCGCGAGCACGAGCGTGAGAGCCTTCAGCTTCGCTTTCGCGCACGTAAAAATCTTCACTGCTGCTCCTCGCGCCCCACCCGCACGAACTCCAAATCCAGCGCCGTCCGCTCGTTCGGCCGCAACGTCACATCCTTCGCATGAGCCGCAAACCTCCCCATCACATCCGGTTCCGCATAAGCGAAATCATCCACGCGGTCCACCGCCAACACCTGATACCTCCCCGGCGCCAGCGGCGGAAAGTGGTATTGCCCATCCACGACGACGATCGTCCGCGCTCCCTTCGGCATCCCTTCCGGAATCGCAATCACCGCCGCCGCGCTCACATCCGCATCCATCTTCACCTTGCCATCCAGCATCGCCGCATCGTCTCGCACGCGGACTTCGATCGGCGCCACCGCCGCCCCGGGCGCAACCACCAGATCCTCCCGCAGCAGATCCGTCATCCCCGACTGCATCGACTCGATATAAAAGCCTCGCATCATCGGCATCTCGATGCTGTACCGCCCCGGCTCAACGCCTCGCAGCACAGCCTTCCCCGCATCGCTCTTGTCCGGGCTTGCGTAATACCTCGGAAAATTCCCACGTTCGTCTTTCGGCCTCAGCATCACTTGCGAGAGGTATTGAAGATTCGAACGGACAGATCCGTTTTCATCCAGCGGGGACGCCTTCTTATTCCCTTCTGGCTTTGTGTGCTCGGCGTGCACATTCACCGTTATCGTCGCGCAAGGTGCCAACGCAAGCCGGAATCCCGAAACATCCTTCGTGAGGTTTAGTAGTCTCGAAGCCGCAACGCATTCATTCGCGTCGCGCTCCCCGCTGCTCGCGTGAATCGTGTATGAACCGCGCGGCAACTCCGCAATTAAAAACTCGCGTTCCGGATTCGAAGGAGCAAGATCTCCAATGCGCTGGTTCGCCGCGTTGAATATCCATATCTTGGGAGGATTTCCTGGCACACCTCCGGTAGTAAATCCGCGCACCTTGAACAGCGGCTGAAGTTCCATCCGCAAATCGAGGTCGGCATGCTTCCCCGCAGTCAGATCAACCGGACTCGCCGTCGCGGCATCGCTCCCTCCCCCATAAAACATCACCGGATATCCCAGCGTGGTCCGATTCGCCGCACCTTTTCGAACAGCGCCTTCATAGCTCGGCCCCGCCGCAACGTAATATCGCCCCGTCGGCACAGGCCCCACACGAAATTCCCCATCCGCGTCCGTCTCGACAAATTCGGACCGCTCCTCCAATATCCGTTTTCCTTCCAACGCCGCCTCAAACATCAAATGAATCGGCAGTCCCTCGATCGGCTCCCCACTTTCGTCAACAACTCTTCCCGCGATCCCCGCCCACGGCGTCATTTTCACCGTCACTTCCGCACCGGGCTCCATCCTTACTGCTTGGGAGGGCGTCATCCTCCTTCCCAGCCCCGTTCGAACCTCCTGTGCCATGTGATACCCCGGCTTATTTGCGAAAAGCCCCGCCCTCCCGATCGTTGTCAGCCCCCGAACCTCAAATCTCCCCTCTTCATCCGTCATTACTCGCCCGTCACCGGTTGCCCCTCCCCAACCCTCCCCTCAATGGGCGACACCTCCACCAACACGTGGCCCAATCCTTTGCCCGAAACCGTATCCACCACCACCCCGCCCATCGAATACTCCGGCACCGCCCCCTGCTGATTCGTCTTTCCCTCTTGCTCCATTCGCCTGCGCCGTTTCCCCCTGCCAACTCGCAGCCGCCGTCCGCCCGCACACAACACCCACGCCATCCCCAAAGCGATCATCACCCTTAAAAACATGCCCAACCCGTACCTCCGCCGTACCGTATCCAACCCCTATCACCCTCCGATGTCAATTCCAACCTCGCGTTGGCTCCCGGTAGCGCCGGCGTCCCGCCGGCGTTTTTCCGATCCACTCTACCCACGCCCACAATCGCCACCCAAACCCGAATCAAACGCATCATGCGTTGTGGACATCGTTCGAACACCTCATTCGAACAGTACCAATAAATAACGGTATTGACATATCATCAAATCTACGCTATCATGGGTCGTGCTACCCCTCACCACCCTCCCCCAAACCCCACCGCCCCACCTCAACCACCGCCGCAGCGCAATAACTTCCCTAGAATCACATTCTTGCGCACACTGCACGCACAACTCCCATAGAATCACATTCTTACGCAAAAACACCCCGGGGGGTCCCCCCTCCACTCCCACCCACCACCTTGACATCCTCCCAAGACACATATATCCACCAAGCCTCACCATTTCCGGAGGCAGGCCAAGTGACCTGGACCCAAAACTACAATCCCGCAGGCCACTGGCTGCTCTCCACCCTCCTCGCGGCAATTCCCGTTTTGATACTCCTCAGCGCCCTCGCCATCTTCCGCATCAAGGCCCACTTCGCCGCCCTCATCGGCCTCGCCGCCTCGCTCCTCATCGCTTGTTCCATCTTCGGTATGCCGTTGAAAATGGGCGCGATGTCCGCCGTCTACGGCATCCTCTACGGCCTCTTCCCCATCGGCTGGATCGTCCTCAACGTCATCTTCATGTACGACCTCACCTGCGAAGCCGGCCACTTCAAAGTCCTCCAGCAAAGCCTCATGGGCATCACGCAGGACCGCCGCCTCCAGCTCGTCCTGATCGCCTTCGCCTTCGGCGCATTCTTCGAGGGCGCCTGCGGCTTCGGCACTCCCGTAGCAGTCACAGCGGCCATCCTCATCGGCATCGGGTTCAAGCCGCTGCAAGCTTCCGGACTCTCGCTGATCGCCAACACCGCGCCAGTCGCATTCGGCGCGCTCGGCACTCCTCTGATCGCACTGTCCGGAGTGAGCGGCATAAATCTTCTCCAGCTCAGCGGCATGACCGGCCGAATTCTCCCGTTCTTTTCGCTCATCGTTCCGTTCTGGCTGATCTGGACGTTCGCCGGCTTCGACGGAATGATCGAAGTCTGGCCCGCCACTTTCGTCGCCGGACTCTTCTTCGCCGTCCCACAATTCCTGATGTCCAATCTTCACGGCCCTTGGCTCGTCGATGTCGTCGCATCCGTCTGCTCCATCGCCGGAGTCACGGCTCTGTTGCTGTTCTGGCATCCCAAGCGCATCTGGGGGCTCGAAGGCCACGAATCCGATCGCGCCGCCCGCGCCGAACACGGCCACGCGCGTTCCGCCGTAATCAAAGCGTGGACGCCGTGGGTCATCCTCAGCGTCGTCGTTTTTGTTTGGGGATTGCCCACGACGAAAACATTTCTCGATCACGTTTCGAGTCCAAAAATTCCGATCGCGCAACTGCACAATCTATCGCTGCGCGTTCCGCCTGTCGTCGCGAAGCCCACGCCGGAACCCGCGATTTTCCTGCTGAATTGGCTCTCCGCATCTGGCACCGGAATTCTCTTCTCCGCAATCATTTCCGGATTCCTGATGGGCTACAACCCAATCCGCCTGGCCCGCCAATACGCAAAAACGCTCTACCGCGTGCGTTTTTCATTGATTACCATCGCCGCGATGATGGCGATCGGTTTCACCACCCGCTATTCCGGACTCGACGCAACGATGGGCCTCGCCTTCGCACGCACCGGCATGCTCTATCCATTCTTCGGCACGCTGCTCGGATGGCTCGGCGTCGCGCTCACCGGCTCCGACACCGCCTCCAACGTGTCTGTTCGGCAGCCTCCAGCGCATCTCCGCGAATCAAGTCGGCGTTTCGCCCGTGCTGATGTGCGCCGCCAACAGCGCCGGTGGCGTCATGGGCAAAATGATCGACGCCCAAAGCATCGTCGTCGCCAGCACCGCCACCGAGTGGTACGGTCACGAAGGCGACATCCTCCGCTACGTTTTTCTTCACAGTCTGGCGCTAGCGTCGCTAGTCGGAATCTTGGTTTTTCTGCAAGCTTACGTAGTCCCATTCACAAAAATGGTCATCCACTAATGCGCCACCCAATCGCAGCGCACAAAATTCCGCACAATCGCAGCTCATGTAGGGGTGCAGCATTGCTGCGCTCCAGCTTGCCCGGGCGCAAACACAGTCACGATCTGTTTTTTCTTTCTTCCGCGGTAACGCCCACACGCAACCTCTCTTTACATCTGCATTTCGATACCGCACTCTTTTCTCGTGAAGCCTGAACTCGCAAATCGCTTCCGCGACATCGTCGGCCCGCGCGGACTGATCACGTCCGCCGAAGAATTGCGCACCTACGAATGCGACGGCCTCACCAATTTTCGGGTCATGCCGTCAGCCGTTCTCCTTCCCGAAAACACCGCGCAAGTACAAGCGATTCTGAAAATCTGCCACGCTGAGAGAATCCCGTTCGTCGCGCGCGGTTCCGGCACCGGACTCAGCGGCGGCGCGCTTCCCATCGACAATGGAATCGTCATCGCACTGACGCGCATGAATCGCATCCTGGAAATCGACATTCCAAACGCGCGCGTCGTCGTCGAACCCGGCGTAATCAATCTCGACGTCACCGGCCAGGTTTCGCCGCAGGAGTATTTCTACGCGCCCGATCCGTCGTCGCAATCGGTGTGCAGTATCGGCGGAAACGTCGCCGAAAATTCCGGCGGCGCGCATTGCCTGAAATACGGATTCACCACAACGCACGTGCTCGGGCTCGAAGTCGTTCTCCCCGATGGATCACTCGTGCATCTCGGCGGCAAATCGCTCGACACTCCCGGCTACGATCTCGCCGGAGTTTTCGTCGGCTCCGAAGGCACGCTCGGCATCGCGACAAAAATCATTTTGCGCATCGTGAAACGCCCTGAATGCGTGCAGACGCTGCTCGCTGCGTTTCCTTCCACAAACGAAGCCGGCGCTGCTGTCAGCGGTATCATCGCCGCGGGAATGCTGCCCGCCGCGATCGAAATGATGGACAACCTGGCAATTCAAGCCGCCGAAGCGGCAGTCCATGCGAACTATCCAAACTGCGGCGCGCTGCTGCTCGTTGAACTCGACGGCCCGTTCGCTGAAGTCGAATCGCTGATGAAACACGTCGATGCGATTTGCAATGAAAACGGAGCGTCCGAAATTCGCGTCGCGCAGTCGGAAACCGAACGCGCACTTGTTTGGAAGGGCCGCAAAGCGGCCTTCGCTGCGGTCGGCCGCATCTCGCCGAATTACATCGTGCAGGACGGAGTGATTCCGCGCACCGCGCTTCCGCAAGTCATGAGCGAAATCGATCGGCTCAGCAAAGAAAGCGGAGTTCGCGTCGCCAACGTGTTTCATGCCGGCGACGGAAACCTTCATCCCCTCGTGCTCTACGATCGGCGCATCGCCGGACAGGAAGAGGCCGCCGAAGCGCTCTCTTACAAAATTCTAGAGATCTGCATCGCTGCCGGAGGTTCGATCACCGGCGAGCACGGCGTCGGCGAAGACAAAAAGCGCGCGATGTCGAAAATGTTCAGCGAGCCGGATCTCGAAACGATGCAACGCGTCCGTTGCGCGTTCGATCCGAATCGGCTTGCGAATCCTGGCAAAATATTTCCGACTCCGCGCCTCTGCGGCGAAAAACCCGGCAAATACGCACCGCACGCACTCGAATCCGCCGGAATCGCGGAGCGCTTTTAACGATGGATGCGAGCGCATCAGTCCAGACACCGCAAAGCATCGCCGTGTTTGAAGCCGCCGCGCGCGAAATTGTTGGCGCTGAAAACGTGTGCGCGACAAATGGCGACGATCGCGTCGTCGGACTTCAGCCGCAACTTGTCGTTTCTCCTGGCGATGAGACGCAACTCGCGCAAGTCTTAAAGGTGGCGAATGAAGCGGGACTTGCAGTGATTCCGCGCGGCGGCGGAACGAAACTCGCTTGGGGAAATCCGCCACAGCGCGCCGACGTGATTCTCTCGACTGCGCGGCTCAACGCAATCGTGGAACACGCGCACTCCGATCTCACTGTCACGGTCGAAGCGGGCTGCGCGTTGAAGGAGCTTTCCGACATTCTCGCGAAACAGAATCAGCGGCTCGCGCTCGATTGCTTGTGGCCGAGCCGCGCGACCATAGGCGGAATTCTCTCCACGAACGATAGCGGCGCGTTGCGTTTACGCTTCGGCTCGCTACGGGATTTGGTGATTGGAATTACGCTCGCGCTGCCCGACGGAACACTTGCGAAGAGCGGCGGAAAAGTCGTGAAAAACGTCGCGGGATATGATTTGCCCAAGCTCGTCACAGGCGCGTTCGGCACACTTGGGGTGATCACGCAGGCGACGTTTCGATTGCATCCGATGCCGAAGGAATCGCGCACCGTGTCGTGCCTGGCTCGCGATGCACGCGACGCGCAACGTCTTGTCCTCGCGATTCAAGACTCCAAGCTCGCGCATTCGGCCCTGCAAGTTCGGTTCGTCGAATCGATGCAGCCGCAAATTGATGTTTTGTTTGAAGCCACGGAAGCAGGCTGCACCGCGCAGACAGAAGAACTGAAAAAGATTCTCGCCCCAGCGAATGCAATTGAATCTGGACCTGCGGTTTGGAATGCGCGGCAAGAACTGTATTCCGAAGCGACTGCAACTTCAGCCACTTCTGCGTTGGCGAGGATTTCTGTCCTGCCGGCGCAAATCGCTGAGGCGCACGAAGCAGTCACAGCGCAAGCCAGCGCGAATCGCGCACGCTTCAACGCTACGTTCCACGCAACGGGCCTTGGGACGATTTATCTCGCGGCTTCACCCAACGATCTCGCGACGACGCTGAAAAGTCTTCGCGCGAGGATCGAGGCACTCGGCGGATCGCTCGTGATCGCGCATCGGCCAGACGCGACGCCACAACTCGACGCGTGGGGCAACGCTGGAGACGCGCTCGCACTGATGCGCGCGGTGAAGCAGCAATTCGATCCGAAATCCACGCTGAATCCGGGCCGATTCGCAGGCGGCATCTGATGCCGGAAGGAATCAACGGGCCGCCGCCGTCGCAACCATCCGAGAAGCCTTCGTCAACGGGTGCGTTTGATTCACATCATCCGCCGGCGCGAGAACTCATCGATCAGTGCGTGCATTGCGGATTCTGCTTACCTGCTTGCCCGACGTACAAACTGTGGAACGAAGAGATGGATTCTCCGCGCGGGCGAATCTATCTGATGAAGCTTGCGGCCGACGGCAAAGCGGAGATGAATTCGCAGTGGGTCAGCCATTTCGATACGTGCCTCGGCTGCATGTCGTGCATGACCGCATGCCCCTCCGGTGTCGATTACAGCAAGCTCATCGAAGCGACGCGCTCGCAGATCGAGCGGAACTATCCGCGCAGCGCATTCGAGAAGTTGTACCGAAAGATGATTTTCGCAACGTTTCCGCGGCCCGATCGCTTGCGGCTGTTGCGAATTCCACTTCTGGCTTATCAGAAGACAGGACTGCAATCGCTGGTCCGCGCGACTGGCATCCTGAATCTGCTTCCAAAGAAATTGCGCGCGATGGAAGCGTTGATGCCGACGCTGAAGTCGAGCGAGCGCGTGCCAGAACTCGTTGCGGCTCAAAGTGCGAAGCGCGGCCGCGTCGGCCTGCTACTCGGCTGCGTCCAACGCGAGTTTTTTCCGCGCGTCAACGCAGCGACCGCTCGCGTGCTTGCCGCCGAAGGATACGAAGTCGTCGCACCGGCAGAGCAACCTTGCTGCGGCGCGCTGATGGTTCATGCCGGCGAAGAAAATGGAGCGTTAGAACTGGCGCGGAAAACGATTGACGTCTTCGATCGCGCTAACGTTGAATTCATCATCACGAACGCTGCCGGATGCGGATCAAACGTGAAGGACTACGGACATCTGCTGCGCGACGATCCAAACTATGCAGCGAAGGCAAAAGTGTTCGCTGCGAAATGTCGCGACATTACAGAATTTCTCGCAGAACGCGTACCGCAGGCGAAACGAAATCCGTTGAAGCTGCGCGTTGCGTACCACGATGCTTGCCATTTGCAGCATGCGCAAGGAATCCGCATCCCGCCTCGACAACTGCTCACACAAATCCCTGGAATTGAGTTGCTGGAAATTCCGGAAGCAGCGATCTGCTGCGGTTCGGCAGGAATCTACAATCTGGTGCAGCCCGACACAGCCAACGAACTCGGCGATCGCAAAGCGGAACTGATCATTCCGTTAAAACCAGATGTCATCGCCACGGGAAATCCAGGCTGCCTGCTGCAATTGCAATCTTCCCTCGCGCGCGCTGGACATAACATCCCTGTCGTACACACAATTCAGCTTTTGGACGCTTCCCTCTTGGATCGCTTAAGCGCTTCCAGATCGGCTTCGACCTCGGCGTCTTCGGCATCCTTGACCACTTTGTCGGATTCTTTCTGACGCTCGATCAACGTCTCGAGCAATTCCATCGGATGCAAAATCTTCCGCTCAAATCCGGCGTGCAACTGCTCAGTGCATGACGTCCCGCTGGCGATGAGCTGACGCGCGCCGCCGTCGCGATCCTGTTGCACAACCTGGCCGAATAAATCCGCTCCGACCGCGAGGCTCAAATCGTAGAAGTCTTTTTTGTAGCCGAAGCTGCCCGCCATGCCGCAGCACTCGACCTGCGAAGTCACGACATCGAATCCAATTTCGTTAAGCAGGCGAACGGTCGGCTCGGCCGCACCAATCGTCTTTTGCTGGCAATGCGCGTGATAGAAAAGCCGATGACCGACTTTCGATTTCGACACGTCGAACACTTCCGCCGGCTTGCGGCCAGTCTTCTCCAAAATTTTCCAGATGTACTCGACCGGCTCAAACGCGCGCGACTTGAACCGCTCGAAGCGATTTTTACTGTCGAGCAGGTGCGCAAAATCGCGGCGGAACATCGACAGCGAACTGGGCTCGACGACCACGATGTCGCGGCCATCACTGACATGCGGATCGAGCTCGCGCGTCGCCAAGCGCGCATGCTGCTTCGCCGTAGCGATCATGCCCTGCGACATCGCGGCGCGGCCTTCGGGCACGCATTCGCTGACGACAACATCGGCGCCAAGTTCGCGCAGAACATTGAGCGTTGCGATGCCGCGGCTCGTCATGCCGTAGTTCGTGAAAACCTCGGCGAAGATCACGACTTTGATTTCGCGGCCCTTGCTCGACGGCGGCTCGATATTGTCCGCTAGCTGGACAAACGTGTGCTTCGGAAACGCCGGCAACGTACGGCGCCGATCGACGTTGAACCACTTCTCCATCATCACGCGCGGAAAGCTCGTGTTGCCTTCGTCCTTGGAATCGTCGCGTGTCGACGTCGATGGCGCGCGTCCGGCATCGACGGAATTCGACATCGACGGGAAGCGCGCTCCCCACTTCGCGAAGTAGTGATAGTTGCCGAAAAATTGTTTCGAAACCGGCGCGGTGCGATCGGTGGGATCGGCGTCTGTTATCGAGCCGAGCAAACTCTTGGTGGTCGATGACGGTTCGAGTTGATTGAGGCGATTCGCGAGGTTCGCGTTGAGCCACGGAATGTCGATGCGCACGGGGCAATTCTGCACACAGCGCGTACAGCCGGTGCAGAGTTCCGAGAAGCGCGCGTTTTCGAGTTTGCTGGTTCCCGCTTCCCAGGAGCCGCCGATGCCGCCCGAATACGTTTCGCCGCCAAAGGCGTGGCCGCCAACCGTCTGAAAATTCGCGCACGAATTCAAACACGCACCACAACGAATGCAATTGAGGGCTTCGTGAAACACGGGGTCGTCGCGCATCTTCAACCGGCCGTTATCGATCAGCACGAGATGAAATTCGCGCGGCTTGAGCGCCTTGGTGGGCATTGCGAACGGCGGATCCAAAAGCGGCGGGCTGATGAAGCTGGTGTAGACCGACATCGGCTGCCCGGTGGCGCTCATCGAGAGCAATTCGAGGAACGGCGCCATTTCTTCGCGCGTCGGAATAATTTTTTCGATGCCGGCGATGGCGATGTGCACGGGTGGCGCGAAGCTCGAGAGCCGAATGTTTCCTTCGCTTTCGACGAGCATGAGCGTGCCCGTATCAGCAGCAATCAAGTTGGCGCCGGTGACGCCGACGTCGGCATGCAAAAACTTCTCGCGTAAAATTTGGCGCGCGAAGAAGGTGAGCTCTTCGCCGGTATCGAGCGGCAGCTCCGTATCGAACTTGCGTTTAAACAGCGCGGTGATGCGCTCGCGGCTGTAATGCAGCGCGGGCGCGAGAATGTGCGACGGCTGCTCATCGGCGAGTTGAAGAATAAATTCGGCAAGATCGCTCTCGACGACCTCGATGCCGTCGCCTTCGAGAGCGTGATTGAGGTGAACTTCCTCGCTCGTCATGCTCTTGCCTTTGACGACCATTTTCGCGGCGCGCCAGCGGCAAACATCGAGAATGTAACGGCACGCGTCGGCGGCGGTATTGGCAACGAACACGTGCCCGTTGCGGGAGCGGATAGAATTTTTCAGCGTCTGAATCAGATCGGGCAGAGCCGCGATCGATTTGTCTTTGATGGCACGCGCTTCGTCTTTCAACGCATCGTAATCGGGAAAATTCGCAGCGGCGCGATAGCGATTTTTATTGAAATGCTGGGTATTGGCGCGCACCGTGGCGCTTTCGATGTCGAGCGCCATGCGAATCGCGCGCAGCAAGTGATCTTTGTCGCTTTTGTTGGCGACGTCGCGCGGCGTATCGACCTTCGGCGGCGCGGGAGGCGCGGCGGCCGGCGTGATCGATGGACCGGATTTTGAGTCGATATCCGCCATGGCCTCACTCTAACAAAAGAATCAGCACGCGATGCGGACCGTGCACACCGACAACGAGCGGCCCCATGTCGGCAGTCGCACTCGGCCCGGTGATGAAAACCAAATTTCGCTTGAGGCTTTCGCCATCGAACATGTCGGGATTGAAAAGATCGCGCGGGCGTTCGACGATGCGCTCTTTCGGCAACAAAATAATGTTGAGCGGCATGAGCAGGCACGACGCGGCGACCAGCGGGCGGCCGAGCGCGACGCAAATCGAGCCGGTGCTGGCAACGGCGGCGAAAGCTTCGGTGATGCCGACGTCGGCGGAGGCGAGCTCGTCGTCGTGAGGTTTCGGAATGACGCCGGCGAGGCCGCGCAGCCCATCAATGAGCGCCATCGGAAGAAATTCTGGCTCGGTGAGAACGATGCCTTGCGCTTTGCTGGTTGCCAGCGCGACGACATCGCGCAACGCGACTGGAGTTCGCTTGACTCGCCAGACCATGGCGGCGGCTTCGGTGGCGTGTTCCTCAAAGGTCGCGGCGAGATCGATCATCTGTCGTGGTGGTGGCGATGAAGCAGGGGATATTGTGCTAGGAGAAAGCGCGGAAGTCTATAAGTGTGGGCTGTGGAGAAATCGGCGTGGGCGCGGGTCATAACGATTAGCGGTAGCCACGATAAAAGAAGTATGCCGTCATCGAAAAGCCGACGGCGATGACGATGATGCGAATCCAGTGTTGCGGCGCTTTCATCGCGTAGTGCGCGCCGAACCATCCGCCGGCGACCGCGCCGATGGTCATCACGAGCGCCTGCGGCCACAGGATGGCGCCGCTCACGATGAATGCGACGGCGGCGACCCCATTGATGATCGCGCCGAGGACGGTTTTGAGCGCGTTCATTTCGTGGACGTCGGTCATGCCCATGGCGGCGAACATCGCGAGGTTCATGATGCCGATGCCGCCGCCGAAGTAGCCGCCGTAGATGGCGACGAGCAGTTCGAAGATGGAGGCGCCGGCGAGGGCTTTGGTGCTGGCGTCGTGAGAGACGCGCGCCGATATTCGGCGCGTAAGGTGTTTGCCGAAGGTGAAGAGAAGCGTCGCGCCGAGAAGCAGCCACGGGAGGACGCGCAGAAATGTGGACGCGGGCGTCTTGATGAGGAGAATCGCGCCGAGGACGCCGCCGATGATGCTGGTGATGACGAGCGGAATCATCACGCGCCGCGAAATGTTGAGGCGGCTGCGATAGGCGCCGCCGCTGGCGGTTGCGCCGAGCCAAAGCGCGAGCGTGTTGGTGGCGTTGGCGGGGACGGGCGGGACGCCGGTGAAGAGCAATGTCGGGAACGAAATGAAGCTGCCGCCGCCGGCGACGGCGTTGAGTGCGCCGGCGATTGCGCCGACCAGACAGAGGAGGAGTCCTTGGTGGAGGTTCAAGAGGAGTTTTTATCACGAAGGATGGGCGGGCGGCCAGTTGGGGCGGCGGCTGAAATGCGGAGCTCACGTGGATCTAACACGTGCGCGATATGCGGTGTGGGACGATCACGTTCGTTGACGGCGTGTGTCGCGCGGTAGCATCATCTTTTGGCTGAAATGTCGGATGCAAAATTCAAACGGAGTTCGTCGTGGCCAAGTCTGCCAAGAAAAAAGCGAAATCGAAGCCGAAGGCTGCTGCAAATTCGCACGAAAAAGAGCCGGTGGCGAAGGCGGCCAAACACGCGGCAGCAGATCACGCCAAGCACGCAGCGCCAGCAAAAGGCGCGCCGCTCTCCAAAGAAAACGAAGCGCAAATTGCAGTTCACTGGAAAGAAGAGGATCTCTTCTTCCCTTCCGCGAAATTTATCGGACAGGCGAATCTGAACGACCCGGCATTCGTCGCCCAGTTCGACGAAGCAAACTTCCCCGAATGTTTTCGCGCTTACGCCGACCTGCTCGATTGGGACCACTACTGGCACACGACGCTCGACACGAGCAATCCGCCTTTCTGGAAGTGGTTCGTCGGCGGCAAACTGAACGCTTGCTACAACTGCGTCGATCGGCATCTCGCGGAGCACAAAAATAAAGCCGCGTTGATCTTCGTTCCTGAACCCGAGCACGAGGCCGCGCAGGTCATCACCTATCAGGAGCTATACCGCCGCGTAAACGAAACCGCCGCGATGCTGCGCGATTTCGCCGGATTAAAAGCCGGCGATCGCGTCACGATTCACATGCCGATGATTCCCGAGCTACCTATTACGATGCTCGCGTGCGCGCGTCTCGGCGTGGTTCACTCGGTCGTCTTCGGCGGATTCAGCGGCGAAGCGTGCGGATTGCGCGCGGCCGATTCGGGCAGCCGCGTTTTGATTTATGCCGACGGCTACCATCGCAACGGCAAGTGGGTCGATCACAAAGCGAGCGCCGACGTCGCCGTCGATACCGCCGCCAAAGAAGGCCAGCCGATCGACAAAGTTTTGATCTGGAAGCGTTACCCGCGCCATTTCCGTTCCGAATCGCCGATGATCATGGGGCGCGATTTTTTCATCGAAGACATTTTGCACGATTATCACAATCACGTCGTCGAGCCGGTTTCACTCGACGCCGATGCGCCGCTCTTCCTCATGTACACGAGCGGCACGACCGGAAAACCGAAGGGCTGCCAGCATCGCACTGGCGGATATCTCGCATATGCGGCGGGGACTTCAAAGTTTTATCAGGACATTCATCCGACCGACGTGTATTGGTGCATGGCCGACATCGGCTGGATCACCGGGCACTCCTACATTGTGTACGGCCCGCTGGCGCTCGGCGCGACGAGCGTGCTGTACGAAGGCGTGCCGCAATTTCCAGACGCAGGCCGTCCGTGGCGCATCGCCGAACGGCTCGACGTCAACATCTTTCACACTTCGCCAACGGCGATTCGCATGTTGCGCAAAGCCGGCGGCGACGAGCCGAAGAAATACAACTACCACTTCAAGCACATGACAACGGTCGGCGAGCCGATCGAGCCCGACGTCTGGCGCTGGTATCACGAAGTTGTCGGCAAAGGCGAAGCGGTCATCGTCGATACGTGGTGGCAGACCGAGACCGGTGGATTTCTGATCACCACAAAGCCGGCGCTCGATGCGATGAAGCCGGGCAGCGCTGGACCTGCCGCGCTCGGAATTTACCCGGTGATCTGGGACGAAACCGGAAAGGAACTGAAAGCCGGCGCCGGCACAGCGGGAAATATTTGCATTCGCAATCCGTGGCCGGGAATTATGCAAACGATTTGGGGCAGCCCGGAACGGTTCGTGAGTCAGTACTACCAAAAATATTGCAAAGATCCGAACAGCAAGGATTGGCGCGACTGGCCGTACTATGCCGCAGATGGCGCGGTGTTGCCAGCCGACGGCTACTATCGCATTCTCGGGCGCGTCGATGACGTCATCAACGTCGCAGGGCATCGCCTCGGCACGAAAGAGGTCGAGTCGGCCTGTCTGAGTATTTCGGACATCGCGGAAGCCGCGGTCGTTCCCGCCGTCGATGAAGTGAAAGGCCGCGTGCCGGTCGTTTACATTTCGCTGAAGCCGGGAGTTGTCGCGTCGAAACAGATTCAGGACAAAGTGACTTCGACGATCGAAACGATGATCGGCAAAATCGCGCGACCGAAGATGATCCACATCGTGCCCGACATGCCAAAAACGCGCAGCGGCAAAATCATGCGCCGGGTGCTGGCCGCGATTTCGAATCACATGGATACGGGCGACATCACCACGCTCGCGAATCCCGACATCGTCGAGCAAATTCGCGAAATCGTGCAGGGCCGGCAGCGAGCGCCGCTGCAAGAAGGCCCCGCCGACATCAAGCTCTTCGGCGAAGACGGCTAGGCCGTACGCTCAGCACGAGGTTCACCACGTGCCTCAGCTCCAACCTCAGCCGATGGTGTACGCAAATTCGTAGTTATGTTTTCCGTCCGCGATGATGATCGTCATCGTGCCGGCAATGCCGGTGAATTCACCAGTGCCCGAATCCGGCACGACGGTGACATTCATGCTCGGCGCGCCACCTTTTTTCATCGTACCGATGTGTTGCAAGACAAAGCTGCCGCTGCGACCGCCCAGCTTGGCGGTTACTCTTTCCTGCGCAACGTAACCGCCCGATCCTTCCGTCGCGGAACGAAACCCAAGCATCTGCCCTCGGCTCGTGCCGTCGAGATCGCCTGAAAATTTCTTGTCGAGCGTGAGTCGCCCGATCGCCGTATCATCGCCCGCATCCGGCGCAACCGGAGTTGCCTTCACTTCAAACGTGCCTTTTGCCATTTCCGACATAGCGATCTCCTCGTTCCACCTTCGCGTCACTGTCATTTCGATTATGCAACGTCGGATGAGGTTACCTGCAATCGAACGCCATCGAATCAGTTTGGCGCCGAAGTGGCATCGCACTTTTGTGCGCGGCTCAGCAGGAAGTCGCGCTCGCGTGCATTTTGCGTCATGGATGCTGCGCGCATAAATTCCTGTTGCGCTTCCGCGAAGCGGCCGAGCTTAAAGAGGAAATCTCCTCGCACGCTCGGCAGCAAGTGATAGCTCTTCAGCGCGCCGCTGGCCACGACCTGGTCGATGAGATCGAGTCCCGCCGCAGGACCAAACGCCATCGCGACAGCCACCGCGCGATTGAGTTCGACAACAGGCGAAGGATTGAGCTGCGCAAGCGCATCGTACAACGCCGCAATCCTTCCCCAATCGGTGTCGTCACCGCTACTCGCGCGCGCGTGACACGCCGCAATCGCAGCCTGCAGCGCATACGGCCCAAGCGATCCGCCCAGCGCCTCCGCGCGATCGAGCTCCGCGAGTCCGTGCCGAATCAAAATGCGATCCCACCGCCCCCGATCCTGATCGAGCAGCAAAATCGGCTCACCCTTCGCGTTCGTCCGCGCATGCATCCGCGACGCCTGAATCTCCATCAGCGCCACAAGCCCGTGGACCTCGGCGTCATTCGGCACAAGCCCAGCCAAAATCCGCCCCAGCCGCAGTGCGTCTTCGCACAGTCCAGGCCGCATCCAGTCTTCGCCGGCCGTCGCGGAATATCCTTCGTTAAAAATTAAATAAACAACTTCCAGCACCGATGCCAGCCGCGCCTTCAAATCCGCGCCGCGCGGAATCTCAAACGGAACCTTCGCCTCGCTCAGCGTCCTTTTCGCACGCACAATCCGCTGCGCGATCGTCGGCTCCGGCACAACGTACGCCCGCGCTATTTCGACAGTGGTCAGCCCACCCAGCAATCGCAGCGTCAGCGCAACCCGCGCCTCCGTAGACAGCACCGGATGGCAAGAAATAAACACCAGCCTCAACAAATCATCGCCAATCTCATCATCCAAATTGTCGGATTCGTAGTTCGCCATGGCGGACTCTTGCTGGCTCTTCAACTCGCGTCCCAACTCTTCGTGCTTTCGTTCCAGCAATTTATTCCGGCGAAAGTAATCGATCGCGCGATGTTTGGCCGTCGCCATCAACCACGCGCCAGGATTATCGGGCACGCCGCTCTCCGGCCATTTCTCCAGCGCGATGATGAGCGCGTCCTGCGCCAGCTCTTCGGCCACACCCACGTCGCGAACGATCCGAGTCAGCCCGGCAATCAGCCGCGCCGACTCGATCCTCCATACCGCCTCGATCGCTTTGTGCGTGTCACTCACGATTTACCCGGGACGAAAAAGTTGCGTCGCACGTCAGAGATTCAGTTTGCCGCTTGCTTTGCGCAAGTATCCGCCGGCATCTCGTAGAGCTGCCGCAACTCGCATACGCCATCGCCGGCGAGCCGCATAAACTCTTTCACGTATTCGATCGCTTCCTGCTTCGACCCCACCTCGATGATCGCGAAGCCGCCGACGATCTCCTTCGCTTCGGTGAAAGGCCCATCGGTGACGCTGGCTTGCCCGTTCGACTGGCGTATCCGCGCGCCAAGCTTCGACGGCAAACAGCCTTCCGTCGCCACCAGCTTCCCCGACTTGAACCCCTCTTCGATCAACTTGCCCATCCGATCCATTTCTTCCTGGGTCGGCGGCGTATTTCGCTCTTGCGTTTGATAGATGCTCAGAAATTTCATCGTACTTCTCCTCTCCAATTTTTTCGGCTCGACTTTCCGTCGAGCAACTTCCTTCCACTCGCCTTACTTCTTTCCTTCCCGCGCCTCTTTCGACATTTCCTTGTACACATCGCCGGCTTTCTTTCCGGCATTCTTCGCAGCCACGACGGTCTCGGTCTCCGGCAAATCTTCGATCTCAAAAAACTGTCGCACTTCGATTTCGCACTCCTGGTCCGTACCGTGTTGCACCGGAGCCCTCTTCGCCCATTCGACCGCTTCTTCAAGCGACTTCACTTGAACGATCCAATAGCCCAGAATCAGCTCCTTCGACTCCGCGAACGGCCCATCGATCACCGTTTTCTTTCCGCCCGTCTGAAATTTAATTCTTGCTCCCTTCGAGCTCGCCTGCAAACCGCCCATGTCGAGCAAAATCCCCGCCTTCGCGATTTGTTCGTTGTACTTTCCCATCGCCTCGAACGCTTCCCTGTTCGGCGGTTTGCCGGGCTGCGGGTCGTGGTTCGCCTTTATGATCATCATGAATCGCATCGTTCGTTCTCCCGATTGAATTTCAACAGCCGGCAACTTCAATTCCCGGCCTCACTCTTACATCGAATCGCCAACTTCAAAATCGACGCGATCCAATATTTTTTCCGTGAGGCCCTTGGGTGCTCCTAGTCGTCCCCAAACTCAATGAACTGCCGCACTTCGATTTGCACTTCCTGCCCCGCAGTCGTCGGCGCTCGCTTCGCCCACTCGACCGCTTCTTCGATCGAGTTCACCTTGATCAGCCAATAGCCAGCGACCAGTTCCTTCGACTCCGTAAACGGCCCATCCATGACGGTTTTCTTCCCGTCAGCCGAAACATTGACTCGCGCTCCCGTCGAACTCGGATACAAGCCCGCCGCATCCACCAAAACACCCGCTTTCGCTTGCTCCTGGTTGAACTTCACCATCGCGTTGATCGTCTCCTCGCTGGGCATCTTGCCGGCTTCGGAGTCCTTGGTCGCTTTCAAAATCAGCATGAATTTCATATTCATCTCCCCGTCTGAGTCGGATGGGCCGGCGAAACTCAACCGGCCTCACTTTTACGTCGAATCAGCAATTCGAAAATCGACACGCCGTCAAAAACTTTTCCGGCAGTGTCACTTCTTTTGCTTCTGGATGTCCTTCGAGAGTTCGATCTGTTTATTGAGCCCTTCGCTCGGCGGGAAATCTTCCATCTCAAAAAATCGCCGCAACTCGATCTCGCATTCCTCGCCCGGATGCGGTGACGGCGCGCGCTTCGCCCACTCGCGTGCTTCTTCCGGTGACTTCACCTGGATAATCCAATACCCGGCGATCAGCTCCTTCGACTCCGTAAACGGTCCATCGACCAGCGTTTTCTTCCCATCCGCCGAAAATTTCACCCGCGCGCCCTGCGAACTCGCCTGCAACCCCGCCGCATCGAGCAAAATGCCCGCCTTCGCAAGCTGTTCGTTGTACCGTCCCATCTCCGCGATCAATTCCTCGCTCGGCATCTTTCCCGCCTCAGAGTTTTTGCTCGCCTTCACAATCATCATGTATCGCATCGTCTTCTCCTGAATGAGTGACCCGCGGCCGCCACAACTCAAATCCCGGCCTCACTTCTACGTCGAACCACAAACGCCAAAATCGACACGCCCTGCAAGATTTCGACGGACTTCTCTAAACCACAGAAAACACAGCCTTAATTGTGCCGATGAAAGAAACCAAACCGGGCAGACTTGCCAGATCTCGAACGCGCTCCTCGCGCTCCCCGATGCGTCTTCCGCTATCTCAGACGCGCACATGACGCATCAACTTAGATTCCGCATTCGGCCGCAAAGAACATCACGGTTCTGCACCTCGCCTCTGTAGGGGCGTCCCTTTAGGGCGCCCAGGCACGTTGTCAGCACGAACTCACATCCGCATTTTCTTCAAAACTTCTAACCCCGCCCTGCCAAACGCAGAACGCCGTCGAGCCGACCAACCCTCTCGAAATTCTTCGCAACGTACCACCCCACCCCATCCACACGTCCTAACCTTTTCAGTTATCATAGACGTGCGAACTCACTGAAAGGACCGCCGCATGGCCATCTCCGGAGGCAACTCCTTCAAAACGCGCGACACACTCAACGTCGGCGCACAAGCCTTCGAAATTCACCGCCTCGAACATCTCGAAAAACAAGGAATCGCCAAGCTCGCCACGCTTCCCTTCTCCCTGCGCGTGCTCCTCGAGAATCTCCTCCGCTTTGAAGACGGCCGCTTCGTTCATCCCGAAGACATCAAGTCTCTCGCCACATGGACTCCCGGCGTCGCGCAAAAAGAAATCGCCTTCATGCCCGCCCGCGTGCTCCTCCAGGATTTCACCGGTGTCCCCGCCGTCGTCGACTTCGCCACCATGCGCGAAGCGATGAAAAAAATGGGCGGCAATCCCAAGCGCATCAATCCACTCTTCCCCGCCGAGCTCGTCATCGATCACTCCGTGCAAGTCGATAATTTCGGCAGCGCGCAGTCTTTCGGCCTCAACGCCGAACTCGAATTCCAACGCAACGTCGAGCGCTATGCATTCCTCCGCTGGGGCCAGACCGCATTCCAAAATTTCAAAGTCGTCCCGCCAGACACCGGCATCTGCCATCAGGTCAATCTGGAATATCTCGCGCGCGTCGTTTGCAGCGTAAAGAGCGGCAACAAGCTCGAAGCCTATCCCGACTCCGTCGTCGGCACCGACTCGCACACCACGATGATCAACGCGCTCGGCGTCTTCGGCTGGGGCGTCGGCGGCATCGAAGCAGAAGCCGCCATGCTCGGCCAGCCCAGCTCGATGCTGATTCCCGAAGTCGTCGGCTTCCGCCTTCACGGCAAACTCAGCGAAGGCGCAACCGCCACCGACCTCGTTCTCACCGTCACCGAAATGCTGCGCAAAAAAGGCGTCGTCGGCAAATTCGTCGAGTTCTACGGCACCGGCCTGTCGACCCTCAGCGTTCCCGATCGCGCCACCATCGCCAACATGGCGCCAGAATACGGCGCAACGATGGGCTTCTTCCCCGTCGATTCCGAAACGCTCGCGTATCTCCAGTTCACCGGCCGCGCGCACGAGCAAATCGCTCTCGTCGAAGCGTATTGCAAAGAGCAGTCGCTCTTCCGCACCGACTCAACGCCCGACCCCGCGTTCAGCGACAAGCTCGAACTCGATCTCTCGACAGTCGAACCCACCGTCGCCGGACCAAAGCGTCCGCAGGACCGCGTCGCGCTGAAGAACGCTAAATCGAGTTTCACCAAAGTTGTCGGCGACGCGCCATCAAAGCACGCTGCCGTCAAAAACAACGGTGACTCGTTCGAACTCTCCAGCGGCGCAGTCGTCATCGCCGCCATCACCAGCTGCACCAACACATCGAATCCATCACTCATGCTCGGCGCCGGCCTGCTCGCGAAAAAAGCCGTCGAGCGCGGCCTACAAATCAAGCCGTGGGTAAAAACGAGCCTCGCCCCAGGCTCGAAAGTCGTCACCGACTATCTCGCCGCCAGCGGCCTCAACGTCTTCCTCGACAAGCTGAAATTCAATCTCGTCGGCTACGGCTGCACGACTTGCATCGGCAACAGCGGCCCGCTCCCTGACGCCATCGGCGCCGCCATCAAGGACAACAATCTCGTCGCCGTCGCCGTCCTCAGCGGCAATCGCAACTTCGAAGGCCGCATCCATCCGCTCGTCCGCGCAAACTATCTCGCATCGCCGCCGCTCGTCGTCGCCTACGCCCTCGCCGGCCGCATGGACGTCGATCTCACCACCGAACCCATCGGCAACGGCTCCGACGGCAAGCCCGTCTACCTGAAAGACATCTGGCCGACGCCGCAGGAAGTCGAATCCACCGTCCGTAAAGCCGTCACCACCGATCAATATTTAAAACAGTACGGCGAAGTCTTCGAAGGCGACGCGCACTGGAAATCGATGAAGGTTCCCGAAGGCGATCTCTACGCCTGGGATCCGAAATCCACCTATATCAAGCTGCCGCCCTATTTCGAAAACATGCCGAAGCAGCCCGCCGCGCTCGCCGACATTCACGACGCGCGCGTGCTCGCCATTCTCGGCGACAGCGTCACCACCGATCACATCAGCCCCGCTGGCTCGATCCCCGTCGATTCGCCCGCCGGAAAATATCTCGTCGCCAACGGCGTCAAGCCCCACGAGTTCAACTCCTACGGCGCGCGCCGCGGCAATCACGAAGTGATGGTGCGCGGTACCTTCGCCAACATCCGCCTCCGCAATCAGCTCGCGCCCGGCACCGAAGGCGGCTGGACGCTCTTCCAACCCGGCGACGAAAAAATGTCGATCTACGACGCCGCCGTGAAATATCGCGAAGCCGGCATCCCGCTCGTCGTCATCGCCGGAAAAGAATACGGCTCCGGCTCATCGCGCGACTGGGCCGCCAAGGGCACGCGCCTGCTCGGCGCCCGCGCCGTCATCGCCGAAAGCTACGAGCGCATCCACCGCAGCAACCTCATCGGCATGGGCGTTCTCCCGCTCGAATTCAAACCAGGCGAAACCCGCGAAACTCTCGCCCTAACTGGCCACGAAATCTTCCACATCGACGGCGTCGCAACACTCGCGCCCCGCAAAGAGATCCAAGTCACCGCCAAATCCCCAGACGGCACCGAAAAGAAGTTCGCCGTCGTCGCCCGCGTAGACACCCCCGAGGAAGTCAACTACTACAAACACGGCGGCATCTTGCAATACGTCCTCCGCCAAATGCTCTAATCGTGGATCGCAACCGCAGCCCGCGTTGGTAGCGCCGGCATCTTGCCGGCTCTTCGATTTTGTAGGGGCGGGGTTCACTCCGCCCGGCCACTGCGTCTTGTCTCTACGTGACCTACGTCGCAGGCCGGGTGCCGCACCCTCAGCTGTCAGAGGGTGCGGTTTTTCCGCTCGCCGCCACCCACCGATGCGCCAAGTCGCGAAATAAAATGCCTGCCGCCCCGACCGACGCGAGTCGTTCGACTTTCCAACCGTTGCTCATCTAAGTAGAATCCGCGCATCATGCGCAAAACGCTTCTGCCCCTAACGCTCCTGCTCATTTCTGTCGCAACCAACGCACAGCAACAACAATCACCCGCCCCCACCATCGCCATCCGCGCCGGCAAACTCATCGACGTCACCCACTCCCGCCTCCTCACCAACCAAATCATCCTCGTCCGCGAAGACGGCACAATCTCCGCAGTCGGCCCCGACCTGACAATCCCTCCCAACACAAAAATAATCGACCTCACAAAATCCACCGTCTTCCCCGGCCTGATCGACTGCCACACCCACCTCGCCGACGGCTCACAAAAAAACAACATCGATCCCATCTACCAGCTCAAACACACCGCCGCCGAAATCGCCCTCGAGTCCGTCCCCAACGCGCGCATGACGCTCGACTCCGGCTTCACCACCGTTCGCGACGTCGGCGTCTACCGGGCGCTCACCGACATCGCACTCCGCGACGCCATCGCCAAAGGCTACGTCCCCGGCCCGCGCATGTTCGTCGCCGGAGCTTACGTCACCATCTCCGGCGGCGCCGGCGCCATGACCGGCTTCGCTCCCGACATCACTCTGCCCTGGGATCTCCGCTACGGTGAAGCCAACAGCCCCTGGGAAGTCCGCCAAAAAATTCGCCTCCTCGCCGCAGCCGGCGCCGATCACATCAAGATCCTCTCCAGCGGCGCCGTCCTCACCCACGGCAGCAATCCGCAATCACAAGAGTTCACTCCCGAAGAACTCTCCGCCGCCGTCGATGAAGCCAGCCACTTCGGCCTCCGCGTTGCATCCCACGCCCATTCCGCCGCCGGAATCAAAAACGCCATCCGCGCAGGCGTCGCCAGCGTCGAACACGCCACGCTCATCGACGACGAAGGCATCGCCCTCGCCAAACAACACGGCACCTATCTCGATATGGATATTTACGACGAGGAATGCATCGAAGAGGAAGGCAAGAACGGCAGCATGACCGCCGATTTTCTAGAACACGACCACGATCTCGGCGAAAAGCAGCGCCAAAATTTCACCAAGGCCCTGCACGCCGGCATCAAACTTTCCTTCGGCACCGACGCAGGCGTCTGCGAATACAATCGCAGCATCAATCAATTCGCCTTCATGGTGAAGTACGGCATGACTCCGATGCAGGCCATTCAATCCGCCACAACCGGCGCCGCCGACCTGCTCGGCAAAT
Organism: uncultured Acidobacteriota bacterium; assembly: GCA_963785605.1. GTDB lineage: Bacteria > Acidobacteriota > Terriglobia > Acidiferrales > UBA7541 > Acidiferrum. Next base: position 187,260 of record CAWAWE010000010.1, read on the forward strand.
CCGAAATCCTCGGCAGCCTCGACCCCGGCAAATACGCCGACATCGTCGCCGCCCCCGACAACCCGCTCGACGACATCCACGCCATCGAGCACATCACCTTCGTCATGAAACAAGGCAAAATCTACAAACAACCAAACTAGCCGCAGTTTTTGTAGGGGCGGGGCTTGCTCCGCCCTCGATCCTCACCTCGCCCGATCCGCCGTGCGCACGCTTTTGGCCTTGTCCTCCGTGCGCGCCACAAAACCCAATCTCAATCTCTCCCATCCCTCTTCTGCGCCACCACCAACCCCCTCGGCGTCGGCAACAACACCACCGAAATCAAACCCTCCCCCTCCATCTTCTTCGCCGCTTCCCGCACCGTCTTCACCGCCGAACTCGCATCATGCATCAAAATCAATCCGTAAGGATTGATCTGCGGCAAAAATCTCCGCACCTCCGCCTCTCGAATCGCCACATCGCTATCGCTAAAAAATAAATCGATCTTCCCCTCAATCTTCAATTCCAAACTCGAAGCATTCCGCGCCTCAATCCATTCGCCCAGCCCCGACGCATCAAATCGCGCCTTCGCCGCCGCATACACTTTCGGATCGTACTCGCACGTAATCACCCGCCCGACGCCGTTCTCCTTCAACCCCTCCGCAATCCGCAGCGTGCTCAGCCCAGAAAACGTCCCCGTCTCCACCACCACTTCCGGCTTCAGCGTCTTCACAATCGCCTTCAAAAAATCGAGCACTTCCACTTCTGCGCTCATCGAGTCATACATGTGCCAGCGCTCCGGGTGCGGACATTCAGTTGTCGGTCGGTGATATTCCTGCTGCAAGACATCGCCGGCCGCGGCGATGTGATTCAGGATGCGGTGTTCTTGCTTAAGCGCGCGCCACTGGCTTTTAAGACGCCAAAGTAACACCAGTCCCGCGATGATTGACGCGACGCTCGCTGCCTGTGCGTTCGACATCCCCAAAAACGATCGCGGGTTGATACGAATAATCTCAATCAAAAATCGCGCAAGGCCAGTCAAAATCAAATAGTTCGCGAAAATCTCGCCCTTGGCCTTCGGGCCGCGCAGCGTCTTCGTCCCCATGTGCCACAAAAACGCCGCAATCCCCAGCCAAATAAAAAATTCATAGAGCGGCGTCGGATGCACCCGCAGATTCGTCGGCACCACGCCGTTCGGAAAACTCATCCCCCACGGCAGCGAAGTCGGAATCCCGTAATCCCCGTCGCCCGAAAGCAAACATCCGATGCGCCCGATCGCATAGCCCACGCAAGCCGCGGGCGAGCACATATCCATGAACTCCAGCACCGGAATCTTCAGCTTGCGCGACAAATACAGCAGCGCAAAAAATCCGCCAAGAAATCCGCCAAACCACGCAAATCCATACCGGCTGAAAAGTTGCGGCCAAGGATCGGCAAAAAATTCCCTCGGACTCTCCAGCACGTGATACAGCCGCGCCCCGACAAGCCCCGCGATCCCCGCAATCCCAATAACCAAAAACCCTTCGTCGCCCTTACCGCTGTACCCCGGCAGCTTTTCCAGCGCATCGCGCCGCCGGTTAAACTCCGCCTGCAACACATACGCCGCCACAAACAGCGCCGTCGCCACCATCAACCCAAACGTCGGTATCGTCAGCGGCCCCAAATGTAAAAATGGAATCATCTAGTCGGTTTCCACTCCATCTCGAATCCAGCAGTATACATGCCGCACCTCCGCAGTTGGGTGCCGCACCCTTAGCATTTAAAGGGTGCGGGTTTAAATCCAGCTTTTCGAATCGCGAATCATATGCTTTTACCATCCCGCAGTCGGAACTCCCCACTCAACCCGCCCCCAAACCATTCGAACGCCAAGTGTAGGGGCGCAGCATTGCTGCGCCCCAGCTTGGCAAGATCACAGCCCCTCCACAAATCTGTTTTTCCGCCCTCCAGCACCGCCCTTAACCATTCGAACAACAAAACAGTAGTTGACATCCAGTAAACATCATGCTATCATCCGTTGTGACCTCGCGGTTCTTTCCCCTCCCCAGTCCTCCGCCGCAAAAGACTCAAAGTTTTCGAACCAGCCCCCTCCCTAACTCCCGCCAAATCAGCACCTTCCACACACTCATTTCCCGCACCACCGCAACCCACTCAATCCACACCACTTGCGCACACTTCAAAAAACATAGGGGGTATACCCCTCTTCTTCCCACTTTGGGAAACGCCGCTTGCGCCACCCGCCTCCACGGCCTCCGCCTCTGTGATACCTTGCTCCCCGCTCTTCCACATCGCGGAGGTTTTCCCAAAATGAACCGCTGGCTCTTCAGCCTGCTCTCACTCCTGCTCGCCGCCTCGGCTTCCCTCGCCGCCGACGCGCCTCAAATCGTCTTCGAGAGCGGCGTCAAAGTTCCGATGCGTGACGGCATCATCCTCAAAGCCGACATCTACCGTCCCCAGGCCGACGGCAAATTCCCCGTCCTTCTCGTGCGCACGCCTTACGATCGCCGCAACGAAGCCAGCATCGGCGTCCGTGGCGCACAGCGCGGCTTCGTCGTCATCACCGAAGACACCCGCGGCCGCTACGGCTCCGAAGGCAAGTTCTACACTTTCGTCAACGAGCCCAACGACGGCTACGACACCGTCGAGTGGGCCGCCGCGCTTCCCTACTCCAATGGAAAAGTCGGCATGTTCGGCGGCAGCTACGTCGGCGCCACGCAGATGCTCGCCGCCATCACTAATCCGCCGCATCTCGCCGGCATCTGCCCCATCGTCACCTCCAGCAACTATCACGAGAGCTGGACCTATCAGGGCGGCGCATTCGAGCAATGGTTCAATCAAAGTCTGGACGAGCGGCCTGGCGGAAGACACGCTGACGCGCGAAGCCACGCACCACGCCAACGCCGCAAAGGGAATGTGGGAACTTCCGCTCGGCGACTATCCGCTCTTCAACATGAGCGCGGATAACGCCACCTCAACCGAAACCCTCGCGCCCTACTATCTCGACTGGCTCGCGCATCCCAACTACGACGACTACTGGAAAAAAATCGCCATCGAAGAACATTTCGCCGACATCCATGTCCCCGCTCTTCACGTCGCGGCTTGGTACGACATCTTCCAAGGCGGTTCTATCAAGAATTATCTCGGCATCAAAGCGCATGGCGGCAACGACGCCGCGCGCAATGGCCAGCAGCTCATGGTCATCGTCGGCGGCCACGCCGGCAACGGCCCGAAAATCGGCGACGTCGATTTCGGCGCCGCCTCCAACATCAACGAAGACGATGTGATTCTCGAGTGGTACGACTTTCTCTTCCGCGGCGCGCAGAATCGTTTCGCCGATGGCAAGCCGGTCAAAATTTTCGTCATGGGCGAAAACAAATGGCGTGAGGAAAGCGAATGGCCGCTCGCCCGCGCAAAAGAAACGAAATATTTCCTCCACGCCTCAGCGCCCCGCGAATTCCGTCAAGGGCAAAGGGACTCTCTCCACAAGCGCGCCTGCAAAAGAATCCGCTGACCAATACACTTACGATCCAGCCAAACCAGTCCCGACCATCGGTGGCCCGCTCTGCTGCGACGCCGACCACTGGCCCGCAGGCCCGCGCGACCAACGCGCCGCCGAATCACGCGACGACGTTCTCGTTTACTCGACGCAGTCGTTCGCGCAAGACACGGAAATCACCGGCCCCGTCAGCGTCGAACTTTTCGCCAAATCTTCCGCGCCCGACACCGATTTCACCGCCAAACTAGTCGATGTCTGGCCCGACGGCTTCGCGCAAAACCTCACCGAAGGCATCATCCGCGCCAGCCATCGCGAATCGCAAGAGCATCCGACGCTGATCACGCCCGGCGAAGTCTACAAATTCGCGATCGATCTCTGGTCCACCAGCAACGTCTTCAAAAAAGGCCACACGTTGCGTCTCGAAATTTCGAGCAGCAATTTCCCGCGCTTCGACCGCAACCTCAACACCGGCAACCAGCGTCCATATCTAAGTCGCCACGGAAACTCGGCCGACGCATTCACAACGGCAACCAACACGATCCTTCACGACGCCGATCATCCATCGTCGCTGACCGTATCGATCGTTCCGTCGAAATGAGGCTCTGAGAAATGTATCGTCGCCAGTTCATCATCACCGGGATTGCTTCCAGCGTCCTCGCATCAACGAAGCTTCACGCTCTTGCGAGCGTGCATATACCGAACGCCGCGCCGCAAACACAAGCGGCCAATCCCACGCCCGCTGCGCAAGGTGCAAACTCAACCGTGCCGGCGGATTGGATCAATCCGTTTCCGCCCCATCGCGTGATGGGCAATCTCTATTACGTCGGCAGCGAAGGCCTGGCGTCGTATCTCGTCACCACGCCCGATGGCAACATCCTCATCAACAGCAGCCTCGAACAAAGCGTCCCGCTGATTCAGGCCAGCATCGAAAAACTCGGCTTCAAATTCAGCGACACAAAAATCCTCCTCATCAGCCACGCCCACTGGGACCACTGCGCCGGCAGCGCCAAGATCATCCAGAATGACCGGCGCAAAATATATGGTGCTCGACGCCGACGTTCCCGTCGTCGAGTCCGGCGGCAAAAAAGATTTTCGCTACGGCAACGATGCCAGCACTTTCTATCCGCCCGCGAAAGTCGATCGCGTCCTGCATGACGGCGACGAAGTAAAACTCGGCGACGCCGTCCTCGTCGCGCACAAAACCGCCGGCCACACCAAAGGCTGTACCACGTGGACCATGAAAGTTGCGGACGACAAAACCGGAAAACTCTACGACGTCGTCATTCGTCGGCAGCCCCAACGTAAACCCCGGCTACAAGCTCGTGAACAACGCCGAGTATCCACAAATCGCGCAAGACTACGAACACGAATTCGCCGTCTTGAAAGCATTGCCCTGCGACATTTTCCTCGGCGCCCACGGCGCTTACTACGACATGGCGGCCAAGTATCCGAAGCTGAGCACAGCCAGCGAAAATCCATTCATCGATCCGCAAGGCTACAAAGCCTACATCGCCGACCGCGAATCCGCCTTCAAGGAGGAATTAGCCAAGCAGCAAGCCTCAGCTGGAAAATAAATCGCCAGAAGCATCCGCCGCCGGTAGCGCCGGCGTCCCGCCGGCGTTTTCTATTGCGTCTTGACGGAAAGTTCCGCTACGCAGCTACGATTTTCTTGCGGCGCCAAAGAACGAAACCGAGCAGAAGCCAAATCGCGAGCGCGATATATTCGGCGACAGTAAAATGGCCCGGCGCGAATGGCAGAAACTTCATCGAGACGAGCGCGAACGAGGCGATGGCCCCAAAGATCGCGATAATCCGCAAACGCGTTGATGGCAGCACGTAGTTGCGCAGCACCAGCACCATGGAGACGCACGATGCGAGCCAACCGAATGCCGACGCCGCCGAACCAACCTCGGTGACGGGAACTAGCAACGCGTCGCCGAGAAAAAGCGCCACAAGCGTGCCGGCACCGACGATCAAAACGGAGTTGCTAGGCGTTTGAAATCGCGGATGGACTCGCGAAAACAGTTGTGGAATCGAGCCGTTGCGGCCGAACGCAAAAATCATTCGCGTTGATGCCGCAAAATTTCCGTTGAAGCATTGGAAGAGGCCGAACATCGCCATCGTGAAAATCAATTGCACTGGCCAGTGCGCGCCAAGCCCGTGCTCGAACGCGATCGCCGTCGCGAACCGCTTGCCGAGCAAACTCTGCCAAGGCGCAATGTAAGAAACGGCGAACAGCGACAGCGCGTAAAACGAAACGCCAATGCCAAGCGCCATCGCAATTGCCGTCATATAAGTCTTGCCGCGTAAATCGGGATTCGCTTCTTCGGCATATTTCGGCACGGACTCGAAGCCGGTTAGAAAATACGGGACGATCTGCAGCGTCAACAAAATCGAGACCAGCGGCGTGCCGTGAAAAACAGGATGGAGATTCGCCGGCGTCCCGCGCGACGTGCTGATCACCACGAGGGCGATGAAAATTAAAAGAACAACGCTCGTCATTCCCTTCTGAAAATTCGCAGAAAGACGAATGCCGCGATAGTTCAGAAAAGTGAGAAACAAAGTCAGCGCCACGCCGAGCACCAGCCGCCAGAAAAATACCGGCTGGCCGGCGACACGGTACACCTCGATGGAATCGAGCTGCGGAAAAATGTACGCTGCGATTTTTCCCAGCGCGATCGCTTCCCACGGGCACACGATGAAATACGCCAGCAGCATGATCCAGCCCGTGAAATAACTGACGACCGGTGGAAAAACTTGCGCCGTGTACGCGGCTTCGCCCGCCGCATCGGGCAAACGCAAAACCCACTGCCCGTAGACGTAGCCGACGGGAAGCAAAACGATGCCGCCGAGAACAAATCCGAGAATCGCACCGAGCGGACCGCCGCGCCCGAGCCAGTCGTCCATCAAGACGAGCCAGCCCGTGCCGATCATCGTGCCGAACGCCAGCGCGAAATAATCGTGCAGCCGCAGTTTTCTTGCGAGAGTTGGCGCCTTACTGGAAGTCGCCATCACAAAACGCAGAGGAGTTCGTAGAGCAAATTTGCTGCGAGGAGGCTGGTGATTTCGCCGGTGTCGAATTGCGGCGAGACTTCGACGAGATCGGCGCCGATGATGTTGAGGCCGCGCAGCGCGCGGACGAATTGCAAGATTTGATGGCTCGTAAAACCGCCGACTTGCGGAGTGCCGGTGCCGGGAGCGTAGGCGGGATCGACGCAGTCGATGTCGAGCGTGACGTAGGTTGGCTTGTTCTTGAACGCGGCGAGATGGCGTTTCACTGGCGCCATCCCCTTTTCGTGAAATTCTTCGGCGGTGACCATGCGGACTTTGTGTTCGCGCGCAAAATCGAAATCGTCTTCGGCGTAAACCTGGCCGCGCAGGCCGACTTGTAAAACGCCGCCGTCATTGAGCAAGCCTTCCTCGAAGGCGCGGCGGAACGGCGTGCCGTGCGAATACTTGCTGCCGAAGTATTCGTCCCAGAGATCGTTGTGCGCGTCGAACTGAATCAAGTTCACGGGACCGCCGTGATATTTCGAGATCGCGCGGAGAATCGGAAGGCTGATGGAGTGATCGCCGCCGACGCACATCGTGCGCGCGCCGCCGACGAGGATCGGCGTGATGCCGCGTTCGATGCGGTGGAACGTGTCCTCAATCGAGAGGGGATTCACCGGCAGGTCGCCGAAATCGGCGACGCGATGTTTCTCGAAGGGATTGACCTTGAGCACCGGATTCCACGGACGAATGATCGCGGACTGAACGCGAACGTAGCGCGGGCCGAAGCGCGGGCCGGGGCGATACGTTGTGCCGCCGTCGAAGGGGATGCCGACGATGGCGATGTCGAGTTCGTTGGGATCGGTGATGTTCGGCAGTCGGCAGAACGTCGGGATGCCGGTGAAGCGGGCGTATTCGAGCGCGTCGGTCGGCTGAGGATGCGGAAGGCGGAACTCGCGGACGCGCTTGGGCTTAGGCATGAAGCGGAGATGTTAGGTGGGCGATGCTGCCAAGTCAATTGCGGGAGGAGAGGAAGAGATTCACCACAGAGGACACAGAGTTCACGGAGAAAGAGAAGAAAGAAAAAAGGAAAGAAACAGCAGATCCCTCACATCGTTCGGGATGACAGTTTTTGAGACTAACGTGACGACAATTTTGAGACAGAAACTACGAAAATTGTGGATAGATGGAGCGGGCGTTCATGTGGTGTTCAACTGGGCGTAACAATCGGGCGCGATTCTGGAGTCGTCCTCAGGTAGCCGCAGGTTGTCCGTTTACCGGGCTGGGACTTTTAACGACGTGCAACTGAGAATTTCTTCGAGCTGGATTTTGGGGCTTGCCGCGCTTGTGTGCTTCGCGTACGCGCCGACTATTTCGTCCGCTCAAGCGCAAGAAGCCGCAGAAACAAATCTCAGCGGGCCTGTTGCGCAAACGGCGGGCGGCAAAAATTCAGGCGGAGCTGTTTCGCTGCGCTCGAACAAAGCGGCCGCGGAAGCGGCATCCGCGACGCACAAAAGTGCGGCGAGTGGCGGCACCGAATGTTTTCGCGCGGCGATTGGCTCGGAAGTGCCGGAGCCGGAGGATTTGCGCAGCGTTGATGGAGTTTTGAAGGTTGATCTGGCGTTTCGCAGTTTTATCGATTCCAAAGGAGAGGTGCGCTTTTGCTACGTCACACCGAACGGGAAACAATCACCTACGCTCCGCGTGAAGCCGGGCGATACGGTCATTCTAAATTTCAAGAACGAGGCGACGGCAACGCCGCGTCTGAGTCGAACGGTGGCGGCGAACGGACAGTTGGGCGCTGCGATGTCCACGCCGGGCGGAGTAAGCGGCTCCACGAAGAACACGACGACGAATAGTGGCGGAACGGTTGGAGCTTCGGAAGCGACGGTGCAAGGTGCAACGGCGGCGGCGAACGGACGGACGGGCGCTGCGATGTCTACGCCGGGCGGAGTGAACCCCGCCCCTACAAAGAGCACGACGAAGAATAGTGGCGGAGGTGCGGGGACTTCGACGGAAGCCGGGATGAAGATGGGCGACGCAACGCCCTGCGCGACCGGCGCAATGAAGGCGACCTCGACTAATCTTCATTTTCACGGGCTGACGGTGCCGGCGGAATGTCATCAGGACGATGTGATGCGCACGATGATCGAATCCGGAAGCGCGCCTTACGAATATAAATTCCAGATTCCGGCGGACGAGCCGCCGGGATTGTATTGGTATCACCCGCACATTCACGGATTCACGAAAGCGCAAGTGCTGGGCGGCGCGTCGGCGGCGCTGGTGGTGGAAGGAATCGAACGCGCGATTCCCGACGTCGCTGGATTGCCGGAACGGATTTTTGTGATTCGCGATCAGAATTTGGCGAATCCGGACGCAGCTCCCGTGGATGGCACGAAGTTGCCTCCTGTGGTGCTGGATGCCGACGGCGACGCGATGAACACGGGAACGGGGACCGGCAAGCCCGCGGAAGACCTCACGATCAATTATGTGCCGGTGCCTTATCCGGATTATCCGCCGGCGACGATCACGATGAAGCCGGGCGAGCGACAACTGTGGCGCGTGCTGAACGCTTCGGCGATTACGTATTTGAGTTTGCAGGTTTTGTTTGGGCCGCAGGCACAAGCAGTGGAAGTGGTGGCGCTGGATGGAGTGCCGATCCATCCGAAAGAGGCGAGGCTCAATAAATTTATTTTGCTGACGCATCTGGGGATTCCGCCGGGCGGAAGGATTGAATTTGTCATGCACGGGCCGCCGCTGGGAACGAAGGCTGAGCTGGTGACGCGCAGCGTGAACACGGGCGCAGTGGGCGAGAACGATCCGAACCGAGCGATTGCGAATATCGTGGCGAAGGCAGATGCGCCGGAGCCGCAATCGAAATTGGCGAAGAATCCGACGCCACTGCCCGTCTCTTCGAAGACATGGCTGCGCGATGTGACGCCGGTGCGCGTGCGGAAATTATTTTTTTCGGAAACGCCGCTCGATCCGAAGGATCCGAACAGCCCGACGACGTTTTTTCTGACAGTGGATGGGGAGACGCCGAAGGCGTTCGATCCGTCTTCCAACATTCCGAATATCGTGACGCATCAGGGCGACGTGGAGGATTGGATTCTGGAGAATCGCAGCCAGGAATTGCATGCGTTTCATATTCACCAGATCCATTTCGCTTTGATGGATTTTTTTGGAATGCCGGTGAATGAGCCGTTTTTGCGGGATACGGTGAATGTGCCGTACTGGGATGGGAAGAATCCGGTGTATCCGCGCGTGCGGTTGAGGATGGATTTTCGGGATCCGAATGCGGTGGGGACGTATCCGTATCATTGCCATCTGTTGGAGCATGAGGATTCGGGGATGATGGGGATGATTCGGGTGGAGGCGGCGAAGTAGAGGACGTCTTTCTCTCTGTTCAGAAACGCACCGTGTGCGCGCTAGCGCACGATATAAAGTCAAAAACGCTGGCAAGATGCCGGCGCTACCAGCTGCGATCTCCAAGAAAATTTTTTAATGTGCGACTGAAATTGTCCGGGATTTTTCGCGCTGATGCGGGTTGGGCGGCGAAAAGTTTTTTGTGGAGATGAGAATTTTACAGGCGTGAAGGAAGGTTCATGCGGTTGTCACATGGGGCTAACACGGACAGCGTATCAATTTGACGCACTTTTTTGTGAGGACCTTCGTGTGGTCTCGCTCCCTGTCCCGTGAGATGGCGCGAAGTGAGGGGTTACAGTTTTTCGCTCAAACTCGATAAGGAGAGTTCATGGTTCAAAAGAATCTACGCTGGATGGCGAGTCTTTTGCTGGCAGCGAATTTGGCAGGAGTGACTTCGGGACCGGTGTTGGCGGCGCCCGGCAATAATGGCGGCGGGACAACGACGACTCCGATCAAGCACGTGGTGGTGATTTTCCAAGAGAACGTTTCGTTCGATCACTATTTCGCAACGTATCCGATGGCGACGAATCCGCGTGGCGAAGTGAAATTCAAGGCCAAAGCGGGAACGCCGACGGTGAACGGATTGACGCAAGGCTTGAAGGATCACAACCAGAACACGGACAAGGTCGGAACGATCTACCAGCCGGTGCGGTTGGATCCGAGCCAGAACTACACCTGCGACATGAACCACGATTACACGCCGGAACAGCAGGCGTTTGACAGCGGCTTGATGGACAAGTTTCCGGAGTTCACGACGACGGTTTGCCCGGCTTCCACGTATTCGGACGTATCGGGATTGGGCGCGGGCATCGTGATGGGCTACTACGACGGAAACACGGTGCAGGGTCTGTGGAATTATGCGCAGAACTTTGCGATGAGCGACAACTCGTTCGGTTCGACGTTTGGTCCGTCGACTCCGGGCGCGATCGAAGTGGTTTCGGGCATGACGGGCGGAGCGGATCTGAGCGCGGAAGCGGGCGCAGTTGCGGCGGGCGACGTGGTGACCACGACGCTGAACGGCGTGACGGCGAGCGCAGTGATCGGCGATCCAGATCCCTGGTATGACGATTGCAGCGGCGCAGAAAAAATCGGCATGCTGGCGACGAACAAGAACATTGGCGACCTGCTCGGCGCGAAGGGCATTTCGTGGGGCTGGTTCCAGGGCGGATTCACTCCGACCACGCCAGCTTCCGGATCGACCCCAGCAGCCTGCAAAACCACCACGAACCGCATCGACGGGACGCCGGAAGCGGCGTACAGCGCGCACCACAACCCGTTCCAATACTACAAGTCGACCTCGAACCCTCATCACCTTGCGCCGACCAGCGTGAACGAAGTGGGACACGACGGCCAAGCGAATCACCAGTACGACCTAACGTGGTTCCAGAAGGCGGCGAAGGCCGGGCATCTGCCGGCAGTCAGCTACCTGAAGGCGAACCGCGCGAACGATGGTCACCCGGGCAACTCGTCGCCGTTGGACGAGCAGGTGTTCATCGTGAACGTAATCAACTTCTTGCAGACGCTGCCGGAGTGGGAGAGCACCGCAGTGATCATCGCTTGGGACGACTCGGACGGCTGGTATGACCACGTGATGCCGCCGGTCGTGAACCAGTCGACGAGCACGGCGGATGCGCTGACCGGCGTTGGGATGTGCGGCAATGGGATCGGCTCGCTCGCGGCGCAGCAGGCGCGTTGCGGCTACGGCCCACGGCTGCCATTCCTCGTCGTGTCGCCCTATGCCAAGAAGAACTATGTGGACTCCACGGTGATCGACCAGAGCTCGGTTGTGAAGTTCATCGAAGAGAACTGGGATCTTCCGCAGATCGGGAACGGCTCGTTTGACCAGATCGCCGGGCCGATCGACAACATGTTCAACTGGAACAAGCAGAACTCGGAGAAGGTGATTTTGGATCCTTCGACGGGACAGGTGATTGATTAAAAGTTAGACGGACGCTTAGCGTTCGGGAGACGGGCTCGCGTCGCGATTTGCGGCGCGGGCTCGTTTTGTTTTTTGAGGCGGCGGAGGAAGAAAGAAAAAGATAACGCGGAGGCGCAGAGTTCGCTGAGGAACGCGGAGAGTTTGTTGCGAATACGGGAGATGGTGGATTGTTGGGGTGGCGGTGGCGGGAATATACTGCGGGTTATGAAGACCAGGAAGCTGTTGGATGAGGCGAAGAAGCTGGCTGCGCCGTTTTGTGTGACGAATGGGAAGAAGTTTCGGTTGAAGGAATTTGATCCGGGCGAGACGCGGGGGGTGAAGTCGAAATCGCACGCGGAGAAATTGCTGGCGGAGAGCAGCGCGGCGGCGAGCGAGATGCAGGAGCGGCTGTATGCGCAGGATAAGTGGGGAGTGCTGCTCATTTTTCAGGGGATGGATGCGGCGGGGAAAGATGGCGCGGTGAAGCATGTGATGTCGGGCGTGAATCCGCAAGGGTGCGATGTGTTTTCGTTTAAGGCGCCGACGGTCGAAGAGCTGGATCACGATTTTTTGTGGCGGTGCCACAAGGTTGTGCCGGAGCGCGGGAAGATCGGGATATTTAACCGGTCGTATTACGAAGAGACGCTGGTGGTGCGGGTGCATCCGGCGGTGCTGGCGGGGCAGAAATTGCCGGAGAAATTAATTACGAAACACATTTGGGACGAGAGGTTTGAGGACATCAATGCGTTTGAGCGGTATTTGACGCGGAACGGGGTGATCGTCCGGAAATTCTTTTTGCATATTTCGAAAGAGGAGCAGCGGCAGAGATTTTTGGCGCGGCTGGATGATTCGAAGAAGAATTGGAAGTTTTCGATGGACGATATTAAGGAGCGCGGGTTTTGGAAGGATTACAAAGAAGCGTATGAGGAGATGGTGCAGAAGACGGCGACGGAGCATGCGCCGTGGTATGTGGTGCCGGCGGATAACAAGTGGTTTGCGCGGCTGATAATTGGGGCGGCGATTGTGGAGGCGATGGCGGGGTTGGATTTGAAGTGGCCGGATGTGGATCGGAAGAAGAAGAAGGAATTGGAGGGGATACGGGAAGCGTTGGAGGAGGAGAGGAAGTAGGGGATTGGAGGATGAAGGTTTGGAGGTTACGGACCAAAGGACGAAAATTCGTTGCGCGAATTTGAGATCGAAGAGAGATTCATCGCGAGGCGCGATGGCGTAGAGTACCTCCACTGCGCGAGCCGAGGCGTTCGCTCGGACGCGAACGCGGAGAAAAGGCGTCGGGTCGCTTCGGTCGGAATGACAATGTCGTTTAGTTCGTCGCTGATTTTCAATAAAACGATCCGAGTGAGGTTTAGAACTTGCGGGCATGGGGCGCAGCGTGCTGCGCCCCTAAGTGTTTGTGCACGTCGCGCGATGTGTGGTCGTGTTGACGCCGGGCGGAGGGAACCCCGCCCCTACAAAGGCAACGGCTACTTTGGCGCGTAGGTGTAGCGGAGTTGGGCGGGCATGTGGTCGCTGCGTTGTCTCGTGTTGTAGTTGAGTTGATATTGTTGATGCGTGGTGTCTGCGGGATAGGCTTGGTCGGGCGCGTACGGATATGAGAGTGGGCCGTGATGCGGGAGCGGCTCGACGGTGAAGGCGTGGGCGGCGTAGAAGTCGAGGTCTTTTTCGAAGCCGTCGGCGTAGAAGAAGTAGTCGCGGGTCCAGCCTGCGGGTAGCGGCGGGAGTTTGGCGGGATCGAAGTCGAGAGACATGCCTTCGCCGGAGCTGAAGACGACGAAGCGGTCGTCGGATTTTTTGAGCAGGTCGAAGACGTCGCCGTAGCGGGTGTAGTTTCCGGCGGCGTGGGCGTAGGGGCCGGTTGTGCTGCGCTGGGACCAGGAATATTTTGTGTCGCTGGCGGGGGTGAGGCGGATTTCGCGCGGGTAGCCCTGGAATGCGAGTGCGGCGTCGGCGAGGGGGACTTCGGCGACGCGGGCGTCACTTGCATCGCGTGTTTGATCGATCAGGATTGAATCCCAATAAATTTTTAGGTTGTTGACGATGCGGATGCGGCGCGTGCCGGGCGGAAGTTTGCCGGTGAGGTCGGTGACCATGGTGCGCGCGAGGCCCGCGGGGAAGCCCATGTCATCGATGACTTTTTTCCAAGCGCCGGTGGCGTCTTGGGCTTCGACGTAGGGAGCGATGACTTTTATGCCGGCTTGGTCGGCGGAGTACATCGAGGTGGCGGTGAAATAGTCGGTGTAGCCGTCGAGGATGAGGCGGAGAGGTTTGGTTGCGTCGATGGGGCCGAGATCGAGTTCGACGTAGTGGAGCTTGGCGAAACCGGCGAAGGGGAGTTCGTCGAACTGGGTGACGTATCTGCGATCGCGCTTGGCGACGAGTGGGAGGACGTCGCGGCCTTTGTCATCCCAGGCGCCTGCGGGAGCGTGGCTTGTGTGTGGCGCTGGTGGCGATGACTTTGAATTCGGGGAACGGGGGATTGCTGGCGAAGCGCTCGTTGGGGAAGACGTCGTAATTTGAAGGGTGATCGATCGCGAGGAGTTTGACTTGATCGAGGTAGACGGTTTCTTCCATCGGCTCCATGAAGCGGAAGCTGAGGAGGCCGTTTTTCGAAGGCTTGAGGCTGCGGGCGGCGACTTTTAGATATTCGTCGGGGTCGGGGACGTCGCGTTCATTGGGCGCGACCCAGTGGCCGACGACGCCGGGGCCGATCATGTCGGCGATGAATTCGAATTCGCGGCCGTTCCAGGCGAAGAGGACGGGGCAGGAGCTGCCGCGGCGATCGAGTTCGGAGATGGACTGATCTTTTTTGGCGGGGAGATTTATTTCGTCTTGCGGGACGCCGGTGGGCCAGAGGAGGCGGACGACTTCGGCGCTTTTTTCGTTTTCGAGGCCGGCGAGGATTGTGGGAGCGTTTTGGCCGAGGTAGCCGCTGGCGCCGGGGACTTCCCACTTTTGATAGAGAGCGCCGGCGTACATTTCTACTTTTGTGCCGATGGCGGATTTGTTGTCGTTGAGGCCTTTGAGATCGATGCGCATCCAGGAATGTTGATTGGCGCCGTCGCTGCGGAGATAGATGGGCGGGGCGCCGAGTTGGGTGACGATGAGGTCGGGATTGCCGGAGAGAGTTGTGTCGGCGATGGCGATGGCGCGGGGTTGGGTGAGTTTTACGGAGTCGAGGTGGACGTCTTTGGTGACGTCGGACCAGGCGTTGCCGAGGTTGCGGAGGAGGCGGAGTTCGCCGGGGGCGGTGTTGGCGCCTTGGGCGGTGGCGGATTCGCCTGCGGCGATGAGATCGAGCCAGCCGTCGTTGTCGTAGTCGAATGCGGCGATGCCGTAGCCTTGCTGCCAATTCAGGTCGGGAAGTTTGACGCGTTCGAGACGCTTGCCTTCGACGTTGCGCCAGAGGCTGATGCCGGGCGCGCCTGCGTGGGTGAAGGCGAGATCCATCCAGCCATCTTTGTCGAAATCGAAGGAGACGACGCCGACAGCGGGCGGGAGATTTTCTTTTTTGAAGTCGATGGCGGCAGCGAGCGGAGTGAATTTGCCTTCGCGCGGATTGATGTAGACGCTCGCGCCGGCTTGTCCGCCGGCGAAGATGAAATCGATGGCGCGATCGTTGTTGAAATCGCTGGTGGCGAGGCCAGCGCCGGTGGCGTCGAAGTTGAGAGCGGTCTCGGCGCTTACGTCGGTGAAGGTGCTGTTGCCGTTGTTGCGCCAGAGAATATTGTGCGCGGCTTCTTGCGCGGTGCGCGCGGCGGTGGGCTGCATGGTGATGTAGAGGTCGAGATCGCCGTCGTGATCGTAGTCGACGAAGGTGAGGCCGACGCAGCCGGGTTGGCGGCGAATGCCGACGGTGTCGGTGACGTCGGCGAACTTGCCGTCTTTGTTGTGGAGAAGATGAACGCCGTCGGAGAGGCAGACGGCGAGATCGGTGTGGCCGTCGTTGTCGTAGTCGCCGGCGACGCAGCCTTTGCCGGCGCCGGTGAGGTGGATGCCGGTTTGTTGCGTGACGTCGGCGAACTTTCCGTCGCCGAGATTGCGGAGGAGGTGCGCGGAGCCGTCGTTGGTGGCGCTGACGAGGAAGAGGTCGGGCTTGCCGTCGTTGTCGAAGTCGAAGAAGCAGGCGCCGGTGGCGGCGGGGAGTTTTGTGGCGGCGTCAGCAAGCGGCTGTTCCGTAAAATTTATTTTGATCGGAGCGGGGGCAGAGGTGATCGTGCTTTTAGGGAGTTCGGCGAGCGAGTAGCGGCCTTGATCGCCGTAGCCGGCGCCGAAAGGAGTGCCTAGATGATCGGTGGTGATTTTCTGAAAGCGGGCGAGATGTTCACGTGCGGCGGCGGCGTCACCTTTGCGCTGGTAGGCGCGAGCGATTCCGAATTCGGCGGAGGCGTGGAACGGGAAAGCTTCGAGAGCTTTCTGGAAGGCGGCGATGGCTTCGTCGTAGTGTTGCGATTGGGATTGCAGGTAGCCGACGAAATAGTAGCCGTCAGCTTCGGGCGTGAGTTGCGTGACGTGCGTGAAGGCGGCGATTCCCTTTTCGATTTCGCTGGAATCTTTGTAGACGAGGCCGAGGTTGTACCAGGCGTAGGGATCGTTGGGGAGTTCTTTCGCGGCTTGTTCGAGAGCGGCGCGGGCGGGGTCGAGTTTTTGTTGGCTGAGGAGAGAGACGCCGAGATTTACGCGGGCGATGGAGAATTTTGGATCGGCGGCGAGGGACTTCTCGAAATATTTTTGGGCGTCGGCAAATTTTTGCTGGTTCATGTAGGCGACGCCGAGTGTGTTGAAGCGGAGGGCGTCGGTGGAGTCGGAGGGAGGGGCGGCGTTGGTGGTTGGCGGCTGGGGGGAGTGGCTCGCGGCGTGCGTTGCTTTTGTGCGCAGGCCGGAGGCGCCAATGATGACGAAGAGGATGGAGATTGCGAGGAGATAAAGAGTCGGGCGTGAAGAGGAGCTTGGCATCAGGAATTTTTCCAGAGTTGCGGAGTGAGATTGTTGGTGATGCGGTCGCTGCTTACCATTGAGATGATTGTCCGGGGTGAGTTCGGCGTCGTCAAATGATTTTGGTAATTTCGAACGATTGGCGAGCGATTCTGCGATGGGGAGAATGTCGTTGTACGATCGCCAGTGCAATATATGTAAGTACGGAAATTAGCTCGGGTCAGATTTAGTGCTCACAACTATGAATTCTCTGAATTATTCGACGATTGCGGAAGTTACGGCGGCGGTGAGGGCGCGGAAGGTGTCGCCGGTGGAGTTGGTGGAGGCGACGCTGGCGCGGATTGAGAAGCTGGAGCCGAAGCTGACGGCGTTTATGCATCTGGATGCGGCGGGGGCGCGGAGGCAGGCGCGGGCGGCGGAGGAGGCGGTTGCGCGCGGTGGCGCGGGGCGTGATTCTGCGTTGGGGGCGCTGCATGGGGTGCCGATGACGATCAAGTGCAACATCGATGTGGCGGGGCTGGCGTGTCCGGCGGGATCGCCGCTGCGGGCGGACTATGTGCCGGAGCTTGATGCGCCGCTGGTGGCGCGGTTGCGGGCGGCGGGCGCGATTATTTTGGGGAATACGAACACGCCGGAATTTTTGATGGCGTGGGAGAGCAACAATCAGATTCGCGGGGGGACGAGCAACCCGTGGAACTTGGCGCACTCGGCGGGAGGATCGAGTGGCGGCGAGGCGGCGGCGATTTCATCGGGGTGTTCGTTTGGCGGAATTGGGAGCGATGGCGGCGGGTCGATTCGCGTGCCGGCGCACTTTTGCGGGATTTGCGGGCTAAAGCCGACGCCGGGGCGCGTGCCCTCGACGGGACACTATCCCCCGGGGGCGGGGGCGTTGTCGTGGCTGGGCGTGGTGGGGCCGATGGCGCGGACGATTGCGGATGTGCGGGCGATGTTTGAAGTTGTGGCGGGGCCGGACGCGGGGGATGCGCTGTCGGCTCCGGTGGCGATCGCGGACGCTTCGAGCGTCGCGGAGCGATTGAAGAAGATTCGAATTGGCGTGCTGGAGACGGATGCCCTCGGGAAGGCTACGGGTGAGACGCAGGCGGCGGTTCAGCGCGCGGGGAAAATATTGGAGGGTGCGGGATTTGCGGTTGAGCCGTTTCGAATGGATGGGCTTGGGCGCGTGATTGATTGCTGGTGGTTTTTCTTTGGGCCGGTGGTGGCGCATCTTTTCGCTGAGACGGTTAAGGGCCACGAAGAGACGCTCAGTCCAATATTTAAGGAATATTTGGCCGTCGCATCGCCGGCAAAACCGTTGAGCGCAGATGCGATTTTGGCGGGGCGGACGGAGCGCGATGATCTGCGAGCGGAGATTTTGCGGAAGATGAGTGATGTGTCGATTTTGCTTTCGCCAGTTTCGACGGAGGCGGCGTTTCGGCATGGCGAGGGAAATTATCAGCGCGGCAAGCCTCAGTGCTATCTCGACACGATGCGATTCAGCCAGTGGACGAACTTGACCGGATTTCCGGGGGCGACGGTGCCGCTGGGGATGTCGGCGGAGGGATTGCCGATCGGGGTGCAGGTGATTGGGCGGCCGCATGAGGAGGAGTTGGTGTTGGCGGTGGCGGAGAAGATTGAGGAGGCGCGGGGGGGTTGGGTGGCGCCGCCGATTGGGTGAATGCTACGCGTTGCGTGAGGAAATCGCGGTGTGGGTTAGGAAAAACGCCGGCGGGACGCCGGCGCTACCGGGGAGCGGCGCCGGAGAGTTCGGGGTTGCGGACGCGATCTTCGTCCATCGTCGATGGGGCGACCGATTCGTTGGCGGCTTTGGCATCGAGCATATTTTTTGAGATGAGCAGTTCTTTCTCGGCTTCTTCGCGGCGGCCGAGTTTTAGCAAAATGCGGCCGCGGACGAAGTGAACGGTCTGGCTATCGGGTGCGAGCTTCAGGGCGGCGTCGATTTCGGTGAGAGCCTGCTGATATTTTTCGCGCTGCATGTTGATTTTCGCTAATCCAAATAATGATGCGGGCATTTTGGGATTGAGTTTCAGAGCCTGACGCAAGGCCTGCTCCGCGTTTTCATAACGATTCATTTTCAGATAGAGCTCGCCAAGTTGTTCGTACGCGTCGGGAAGATTCGGCTCGAGCGCGATTTCTTTCTTCAGCTCGGACTCGGCAGCATCATTGTTGTCGATTTTCATGTAGGCGATGCCGAGACCGAAGTGGACGTACGGCAAATTGGGATTTGCGGATTCAGCCTTTTGCAATTGCGCGATGGCTTGATCGGACTCGCCGCGATTTAAATAGGCTTTGCCGAGGATCAAGTGAAACTCGGGAGTGTCGGAGCCGATGACGATCAGGCGCGACATGGCTCTCTCGTCGAGGTCCTTCTTCCCTGCCCGATGAGCTGCGATGCTCAACGCGTAGAGGTACATGATGTCGCCGGAGGAAGCGGGCCACAGAGGTTCGAGTGTGGCGACGGCGTCGGGGTAGCGCTCGGTGTAAAGCTGGCATAAGCCCAAGAGGTAGCGCGCCTGCGACGAATTCGGTTGGTCTCGCAATACCGATTCGAGCGGCGGGATCGCACCGAGGTAATCTTCGCGGCGATATTTCACGAGAGCGATGTTGAGGCGAATACCGGCCATCTTGGGATCGAGCTTTTCTGCTTTTTGGAGCTGCGTTAGCGCTTCGTCCCATTGCAGTCGGCGCATGGCGATGACGCCGAGGTTGGCGTAGGCGGGTGCTGCCTGAGGATCGATCGATAAAACTTTGCGGAAGGATGCGTCGGCCGCCGCCAAGTCTCCTGTTTGCAGCGCTTGCTGGCCGCGAGCGAAGGCGGCGGCGGCTTCGGAGCGGGGATTCGAAGCGGATGCAGGCGGGTCCTGGAACTCGATCGCCGGCGAAAGCGCTGCGCACGCGACAAAAATCACAATCCCACTGAAAAATCGTTGCAGCAATCCCCGGTTCAGCATCGCTGGTAGTGTCCAACGGCCATCGCGGGACTTCAAGTATTCACCAAAATTTCGGGAGATTTGACAACGTAGAGACGAAGTTGTGGATTTGTCGTGAACATTGCGATACGAAACCAGGAGAATTACAAAATGACGCTTGACAGCCCCCGGGTAATGTCATATTAACTCGTTTTAATAACGCATTTTGGTGCTAATTCCCGTCGAGTGGTGGGGGAAGCACAATTGAATCGTTTCCGTGCATCGCCGTGCTCAGCCGCGCGAACCGGAAGCTATTTGACCCTCACGTAGAGATCAGACAAGAAAAACCGGAGGTTCAAAAGTGAAGGGAAATTTGTCTCGCCACTTCTCGTTGCGTAGGTCTGTGTCCGTCTTCGCCGGGATGTTGGCTCTCGCAGTTATCTTTTTCATCAGCGCAACAAAATTGTCCGCACAGGACACCGGCTACATCAGCGGCACGGTGTCGGATAAGTCGGGAGCCGCGATCGCGAACGCCACGGTGGTGATCTCGAACGTGAGCGGAGCCACGACGCAAACGACGACGACCAATACCGACGGCGCGTACGTGATCGCGGGTCTACCGGGTGGAAGCTACAACATCACGGTCACAGCCACCGGTTTCCAGAAATACACAGCGAACGGTGTGGTGCTCAACGTCGGCTCGAAGATTCGCGTTGACGTGCCACTGACGGTCGGCTCGGTGACGGAAGAAGTTGTGGTCACGGGCGAGAGCGTCGCGCAGGTGGAAACGACGTCCGCCGCACTCGGTACAACCGTCTCGGGCAAGCAGATCCAGCAGCTCGAGCTCAACGGACGAAACTTCACGCAACTCGTAACGCTGACGCCTGGCGTCGTGAACCAGACGGGCCAGGACGAAGGCACGGTCGGCATCAACGGCAACGTACAGTACAGCATCAACGGCGGCCGCACCGAGTACAACAACTGGGAGCTGGACGGCGGCGACAACATGGATAACGGCAGCAACGCAACGCTGAACGTATATCCGAACGTTGAAGCCATTGCCGAATTCAAAGTTTTGACCTCGAACTACGGCGCGCAATATGGCCGCAACGGTTCGGGCACGATCGAAGTCGAAACCAAGTCGGGCGGCAAGAGCTTCCACGGCAGCGCGTTCGAATATCTGCGAAATGACCTCTTCAATGCGCGCTCATGGGAACAGGGCGCGGATCCGACGCAACCGAAGGCGCCTTACAAAAAGCACGACTTCGGCTACACCGTCGGCGGCCCGGTTTTTATTCCGCATCACTACAATTCGGATCGCAACAAGACATTCTTCTTCTGGTCGCAGGAATGGCGCCGTGAGAAGAACCCGTCCACTGTTCTGCAGAACGTGCCTTCCGATGCAGAGCGCGCCGGAGACTTCTCGGACATCTGCCCTGGCGCGGACTGCCCGAATGTAGCGAATCCCGCGGCGGTGCCGATCACGCCGGTAGGCTCGGCGTTACTGTCACTGATCCCGAATTCGAATACAACAAACGGCATCAACGCCGCCACAGGCGCGCCGCTGCCTGCCTACACGAGCACGATCTCGCTGCCGACAACGTGGCGCGAAGAGTTGGTGCGCGTCGATCACAACATCAACGACAACTACCGGCTGACGTTCCGCTACATCCATGATTCGTGGTCGCAGATCACGAATCAGCCACTCTGGGGCGTCGGCAGCTCGAGCTTCCAGAACATCAACACGAACTTCGTCGGGCCCGGCACGAGTTTTGTGGCGCGCTTGACGGCCAATGTTACGCCGACGCTGCTCAACGAATTCGTAGCCAGCTACACGGCAGATCACATCGACCTGACGGCGATCAACAACCCGGCTCTGCCCGGAACGTTTCCGATGGGATCGCTCTTCGCGAACGGATTCGGCGGGAAACTTCCGTCGATCGCGGTGAATACGAACACGGTGTACGGCGGCGGATTCAGCCAGGACACGGGCTACTTCCCGTGGACCAACGCGAACCCGGTCTACACGTATCGCGACAACCTGACGAAGATCTTCGGCAAGCACACATTCATCTTCGGCGTGTACTTTGCAGCGGCGCAGAAGAACGAAGAGAACACGACGAACGTTCAAGGCATCCTGACGTTCGATCCGTCGTCGCCGATCAGCACCGGCAACGCGTTCGCCGACTTGCTGGAAGGCAATGTCGCGAACTACTCGCAAGGCAACCAGCTCCTCAAGTATTACAACCGCTACAAGATCGTCGAGCCGTATTTCCAGGATGACTGGCGCGTGACCAAGAAGCTGACGTTGAACCTTGGTTTGCGTGTCAGCTTGTTCGGGACATATCGCGAGCGGTATCAGAGCGCCTTCAGTTTCACGCCGGGTGCGTTTTCAGCCGGCGCGGCTCCGGGCATCTTCAACGATCCGACCGACGGGGGGAATCCTTTGAACGGTTCTCTCGTGGGCGGCAATCCCTTCAACGGCATCGTGCAATGCGGCGGCAAGGGCGGAACGGGCTCAATTCCCGGCCCGATCCAGACGCAATTCCCCAATGCCACTGTTGGAGCCAACAGCAACGCCGGCTGCTTGCAAGGTCATCTCTTCAATCCTGCGCCTCGCATTGGATTTGCGTGGGATCCCAAGGGCAACGGCAAGATGGCGATCCGCGGCGGATACGGCATCTTCTTCGAGCATACCAACGGCAACGAAGGCAACAGCGAGTCGCTGGAAGGCTCCGCGCCATTGGTGCTTACTTCGCAACAATTTAACGTTGCGGGATATCAGAACATCGGCGCAGGCGGCGGTGTGCTCTTCCCGCTCTCGTTCACGCAGATTCCGACGAAGGCGATCTGGCCTTACGTGCAACAGTGGAACCTCAACGTGCAGAAAGAGCTGCCGGGCAACATCATCGCGTCGGTGGCATACGTCGGCAGCAAGGGCACGCACCTAACGCTGCAGAACAACGCGAACCAGCTGGTTCCCGTGGCGACCGCGAACAACCCGTTCCCGGCCGGCACACCGATCACGGATGCCGACTGCGGCAACTTTGTGCAGAACGCGTTCGGTATTCCGGTAGCGGCGACACTCGGCAACGGGAACGCGGTTCCAGGCGCAGCCGTCCCGAACCTCTGGGTCGCTTGCGGTAACAACCCTGATCCACTTCGCCAAGCGTTCCCAGGCGCGAGCAACATTACGAGCCTGCAGGACATGGCGAATTCGATCTACCACTCGTTGCAGGTCTCGGCACAGCGCACCGTGGGTGCATTGACGCTGAGCTTCTCGTATACCTACAGCCACTCGATCGACGATTCGTCGGATCGCTTTGACAACGCGTTCGTGAACGCCTTCGACGTCGCAAGCAACCGTGCGGCATCGAACTTCGACCAGCGGCACAACGCGGCTATCAGCTACGTCTACGCGCTGCCCTTCGCCAAGACGCCGGGACTCAAGCACACCCTGCTCGGCGGATGGCAAGTGTCGGGCATCACCGTGGCGCAGTCGGGCACGCCATTCAGCGTCACCAACGGCACGGCATTCGGCGACAGCGCCGGCGTCGGCAACGGCGTTGGCACCGGATCGCGTCCGGACCTCGTCGGTGATCCAGGCAGCGGCAGCTATGCTGATACAGGTGGCGAGCGCGGCCCTCTTTATTACAACCCAGGCGCGTACGCGGTTCCGACCGGCTTGACCTTCGGCAATGTCGGACGCAACACGCTGTATCTCCCGGGCCGGTTGAACTTTGACTTCGGCACGTTCAAGCGCTTCGCAATCAATGAGCGGAGCGGATTTGAATTCAAGTGGGAGACCTTCAACCTGTTCAACCACACCCAGTACAACGGCATCAACTCGGCCTTGGACACCACCGACCCGAGCGCCAATACGACGAGCTCGGGCTTCATGCACCTGAACTCGACGCACTTGCCGCGCATCATGCAGTTCGGGCTGCGGTTCTACTTCTAGTCGTTCAACGGCCGCTGCGTCTTTTGACGACGGCCTTGGCATCCAACCGGGCGGCGCTCTTTTTCGGAAAGCGCCGCCCTATTTTTTTGTATACTCGCTGCGTTCTGGTTGGGCCTAAAGGAGAGTGTAAACGCCATGAAGCGACGCACTTTTATTGAGACGTCTCTAGCAACTGCTGCCATTGCTGCCGCGCCGCGTGGGCTGTGGGCAGGGATGCCGCATCACATTCAGCCGATCGGGCTACAGCTTTATACGGTGCGCAATTTGATGAAGACGGATTTCGACGGGACGATCGCCGGCGTCGCGAAGGTTGGGTACAAAGAAGTCGAGTTCGCGGGATACGACAAGAAGACGCCGAAAGAAGTGCGCGCGGTGCTCGATCAGAACGGGCTAACGGCGCCGTCGGCACACATTCCTTACGAGCAGATTGAGAACAAATGGCCGGAGACACTGGAAGCGGCGAACGTGGTGGGGCATAAATATCTTGTGTGCCCGTGGTTTGAGGTGAAGGATCGCACTGCCGACGGATACAAGAAGGCGGTGGCGCTGTTTAACAAAGCGGGCGAGGCGAGCCAGAAGGCTGGGATTCAGTTCGCGTATCACAACCACGGATTTGAGTTTGAGAAGATGGAAGGGTTGGGCGGGAAGCTGCCGCTGGATTATTTTTTGACGGAGACGGATGCGAAGCTGGTGAAGTTTGAGATGGATTTGTGCTGGGTCACGGTGGCAGGGCAGGATCCGGTCGCGTACTTCAACAAGTATCCGGGGCGATTTCCGCTGGTGCATGTGAAGGATTGGTCGAAGGAAGGGTCGGCGAATCCGGAATATAAGGTAGCCGTGGGTCACGAACCTGGACCCGGACACCTTGCCAACGTGGGCGAGGGCTCGATCGACTTCAAACGGATCTTCGAGCACTCAAGTAAGGCGGGGATCAAGCACTACTTCGTGGAGAACGATGAGGCGAAGGGGCTGGACGATATTCGCGTCAGCTATAACTATTTGTCGAAGCTGGAAGCGTAGCTTTTTTGGTTTTTACGGGGGACGCGGCGTGCCGCGTCCCCTTTTTCTTTTGCGGTTAGGTTTTTGTTTTCGTGGAGGGCGGATCGCGCTTCTCCATTTGCACGATCGGCAAGACTTCTCCGTTGTCGAGCGGAACATCCATCCGCTTTATCGGCGCATAGCCCTTTACGCTGAATAATTTCACGCCGGTCAGGGTCGCACCCATTTCGAATCGCGTGAAGCCAGCGGCGCGAGCGGCGTTTTCGCAAGCGTCGAGGATCAGCGTGCCGACACCCTGGCGCGCCCAGGCCGGATGGATGAAGAACGCGCGGATTTTAGCGGCGTCGCGCGCTGGATCGAGCAGAGAGTCTTCGCGGGCGCTCCATTGATCGCCGCCGAAGAGTGTTTTGCGTTTGCTCCAGCCGCCGCAGCCGGCGATTGCGGGTTTGCCCGGATTGTTGCCGGGGTTGTTGCCTGCGTTGTTCGCGATGGTGGACGCGTCGGCTACCAGATACGTTCCGTCAGCAATGAGTTGGCTATCGACGCCGAACACAGTGCGCAGTGCCGCTTCGCGCTGTTGTTCAGTGTAGTCGTGAGCTTGCAGCAGCCGCACCGATGCTTCGATCAGCGCGCGCAGGACCGGAACCTCATCGTGAGTCGCCGGCCGAATTCGAATGGTCATTGTGTGGCCAGGATCGGCTAAGTCTGTCGTTCCGGAACCGGCGGGCAGCCGGGAAATTCAGTGCGTGAAACGTTCCCGATGTACTGCAAATCCTCGATGCCAATCTTGCTCGTGTAAAATCCATCGCACGTCATATTGCGCAGCGCCGCAAAGAAACGCGATGCCTTGGTGCAACTCCGGCCGGGCTGTTGCATTCTTGCGATACGCAATCAAATCGAGCGTCGTCTTCCGTTGCTCCGGCGTGCACTCCATATAAACTTTGCCGAATTCATCGATGCAGTGGTTATCGAGCCACATCAGCCCGCCGCCAAGCTGCGTCTGATAATCAACGTTTTCGCTGGTGATCAGATCGATGAATTCCGGCGCGCCGGCTTCGACTGCGCCCCCGGACTTCTCATCTTTAGGAATGATCGTGTCGCACAGCGACACCAGCGTCTCGTACTGCTTCGCCGGAAAAAACTTCGGCGCATACTTCCCCGCCGCGGCCGCCTTTTCCTTCTGCACGAGGTTGTGCGCGAATTCCGCCGCCTGCGCCGGGATCATCGTCAGCACCGAGCCCGCTCGTCGCGCCTACCGCCAGCGTTCGCAAAACATCTCGTCGCGAAATTCCGACCTTCGCCATCAGATATTTCCCTTTCCGGCTTCGCTCAACAAATATTCGGAAGCGCGCCACGACAGCGCCATGATCGTCAGCGTCGGATTTTTGTCGGGATTCGTCACGAGCGGCGCGCCATCGGTGACGAACACATTCTTCACATCGTGCGTCTGGCAATATCCGTTCAGCACAGAATTCTTCGGATCGGCTCCCATGCGCGCCGTGCCGACTTCGTGGATGATTTTCCCGCCCGCAGCGATTCCGTACGCCTTTCGGCCCATCGATCGGCGTCTTCGTCAGATACGTGCCGCCCGCCATTTCCACAATCGAGCGGAACGTCTTCCTGCATGTCCTTCGCTTGCCGCAATTCGTATTCCGACCACTTGAAGTGGAATCGCAAGCACCGGAATGCCACACTCGATCCACGACGTTCGGATCGATCTCGCAATACGTATCGGGATTCGGAATCATCTCGCCGCGGCCGGCGAAGCCGATCGTTGTCCCGTAACTTCTTGCGCGCTCTCTGTTTCAGATCGACGCCGTAGCCTTCTTCTTGATGGTTCATGCCGATTGAACATTCCGCAGTTCGGGCATCTCGCGCCCGCCGCCAAATTCGATGTGATACCCGCGCGGGAAATCGTTCTTGCCGGTCGAATTTCCACCACGGCATATACATGTGCATGCCGCCGGTGCCGTCGTGATTGTGCGGCGTCATATTTTCGAGCTGCGGGAAATATCCTTCGCCGTCGCTGCCGACCGAGTCCGTCAGGTAGCGTCCGACTGTGCCCGACGAATTCGCCAAACCATCGGGGAACGACTTCGACTTCGAATTCAGCAGCAGCCGCGCCGACTCGCACGCGCTCGCCGCCAAAACAACAGCGCGCGCGTTGATGCGTTGCTCGGTTCGCGTCTTCTTGTCGATGTAGGAAACGCCGGTCGCCTTGCCGTCCGGCCCCATCAAAACTTCGCGCGCCATCGCGCCCGTGATCATCGTCAGCTTGCCCGTCGCCATCGCCGGAGGAATCAGCACCTGGCTCGAACTGAAATTCGACGCCGTCGTGCATCCGCGCCCGCACTGTCCGCAATAATGACAAGGCAATCGCCCGTTCACCGACTTCGTCAGAATCGCCAGCCGCGACGGGATGCAAGTAATGTTGAGCTTGTCGCACGCTTTCTTGACGATGTTCTCCGTGCAGCGCGGCTTCGGCGGCGGCAGGAAAACACCGTTCGGCGCGCTCGAAACGTTCTCGTGCGTTCCGAATACGCCGATGTAACCCTCGACCTTGTCGTAGTACGGCGCGATATCGTCGTACGAAATCGGCCAGTCCGAACCAAGTCCATCGCGCGAGTACGAACGAAAATCGATCGGAGCAAATCGCAGCGCGATGCGTCCCCAGTGATTTGTGCGCCCACCGACGATGCGCGAACGAAACCAATGAAAATCCGATCCCGGCGCGGAAGTGTACGGCTCGCCCTGGATGTCCCACGATCCATTCGGCGCGAGGAATTCCCCGAAATCTTCCGCCTGCCGCCCGCCGACACCGATTCCGCGATGCGCCAGCTCATAGGGCCACACAAACATCTTGAAGTCTTTTTCGGGATGAGCGTCCGGCCCGGCCTCGAGCAGCGCGACGTTCATGCCGCCCTCGGTCAAAATCTTCGCCGCCATGCCTCCGCCGGCGCCGGACCCCACCACGATCACACGTACGTCTTCGGCGAACGAATCACTTGCGCCATCAAGCCGCTCCCTTGTGCACGATCTATTGCTGCAGAAACGGCATCACTTCAAATACTTCAGCCCGCGAGAATCTCCGCCCGCACATTTTTCAAAACATACACCGCGCGCTCGACTCCCACTGCACCCGGCAGAATCGGATCTTCATTCTCGATGCTCAACATCCCGTCGTATCCGATGTCCATATACGCCTGAATAATCGCCTTCCACTGTCCCGCGCCGTGACCGTACCCAACTGCGCGGAACGTTTCCGAGCTTCTCCCGAGATCCGCCTTCTCGGAAGCAAAATTCAGCACGCCATACTTTGCCACGTTCTCCGGAAAGAAAACCGTGTCCTTCATGTGCGCGTGATAAATCGCACCCTGCTTGCCGAGGTAACGAATCACTTCGACCGGATCGCACTGCTGCCAGAACAAATGGCTCAAATCGTTGTTCGCGCCGATCTCTTCGCCCACCGCTTCGCGCAATTTCATCAACGTCCGCGGATTGTAGACGACAAAGTTCGGATGCATCTCCAGCGCAATCCGCCGAATGCCGTGATCGCGCGCGAATTTCGCCGCTTCCTTCCAGTACGGAATCACCTTTTCTTTCCACTGCCAATCCAGCATTTGCCCGTATTCAGGCGGCCAGCGATAAGTGATCCAGTTCGGCTGCGCGTCGGTCGGCGTTCCCGCCGGGCATCCTGAAAATGTGACGATCGTCTTCACGTCCAGAATCTGCGCCAGCTGCACCGTCTTCCGGAACGATTCCGCATCCTTCGCCGCGTGCGCCTTGTCGGGATGCACCGCATTCCCGTGGCAGCTCAACGTCATCACGCGAATGCCCTTGTCCTCAAACTTTTTCTGCCACGCTTTCGCCTTCGCCTTATCGGCGATCAATTCATCAAGCGGGCAGTGCGGATTGTTCGGATAGCCGCCGGTCCCAACCTCAATCGCCTCCATGCCCAGCGCGCTCATCGTATCGAGCATCTGATCGAGCGACATGTTGTCGTACACCGGATCGAACACGCCGATCGGAATTTTCTTCTTCGCGCCGGCACTCTGACCACGCGCCGCGCTCGACGAACCTTCACCGCTCATCGAAGAACCTCCGCCAAATCCAGGCATCGCCGAACCGCCAGCCTCGCGCGACGCAGCCGCGGCAATTCCCGGCATCGCAGCCGCCGCCAGCAAACCGCTCCCGGTTGCCGACAGAAATTTCCGCCGGTCGATGTTCGAATCTCTTCGCGCGCTGTCCTTCAAGGTCGCCTCCGCGGCACATCAATTTGAATCGTGTGAACGGCGGCATTATATACGCGCGTTTTGCACGAGGCGAGATTTTCCGTTCTGTTTTTTGATGGAAAGCGGAGCGAGAAAGGGAGGAAAAGTAAAAACGCGCTGCTCAGCCCGGTTTTCGCGGCTGTATCGCATTCAGCGCCGGAATCGACCGCGGTGCCACCAATACCTTCGCAGGCGCCTGCTTCTTATTCTGAATCGCATCGACGATCATCTCGATCGCCTGCCCCGTATTCGGCGGCACAAACACCGTCGCCGCAAGCTGCCCCGTGCGCACCCAGGCCTGCCCCGTGTTCGGCAATCCGTCGCACCCAATGAACGGCAGCTTCAGCCAGCGGTCGCGATCCATCTCGTTGGGCAATTCCTGAAACGCCTTCCGCGCGCCCATCGCCATCGAATCGTCCTGCGCCGCAATCGCATCGATCTGCGATTTCTGAGAAGTCGTGAGCTTCAGCCAGGATCGCACTGCGCGCAGAGCGCTCTCTTCCGTCCATTGCGCCTTCAGCAGTGTCGCCGCAATATTCGCGGGCTTCGTCTCCTGCATTCCCGCTAGACGGTCTTTCGCCGCTGAATTTTCCGACGGCCCCTGAACATAAATCACCGAACCGCCTTTCGGCAGCAGTGCCGCCAATTGGCGCCCCTGGAGCCGCCCAATCTCGACGTGGTCCGAGGTCACGCCAAACATCGGCGCGCTCGTGATCTTGCGCAGCTCATCGATGTATGTCGCGTCGCGGTTCAGCACCGCCCATCCGATTCCCGCCGTCGCCGCCGCACGCGCAACTTGTGGCAACGCCGTCCCGCCCACCGGTTCGAATACCACCGCATCCGGCCGCAACTCCGGCGCCGCCTGCACCACCTTCAAAATCTGCGTGCTCTGATTGATCGCATCGTTATCGGCGTAAATGATCTCCACCGCTACGCCTAGCCGATTCGCAGCCTGCTCAGCGGATTGGGCCTGCTCAATCTGGTAATCGTTATCGTTGGTCGTCAAAGAGACGACGATGCGTAGTTTTTTCGCCATATCGCTCGGTCGAGCCCAGAAATCTTTCTACGGCTATACATTACAACGGACGGTCAAGCCCGATTGCAAATCCTTTATCAGGCGTGCGCCTCCGATAACGACTCGGCCGAACGTGTCCCATGTCAACGTTCAATTCGAGCAAGCGCTCCGCTGGAGCTTCACGATACGCCGAGCGACACGCGAAAAGGCCCGGCCGCGCTCAGCGCGGCTCGGGCTTTCCCTACAGAGTGCGAGGATGAATCGTGCCTAACGGTGGATCTGATACGAAATGCCGGCCGCGAGCCGGAGATCATGCTGCGAATCGGTGGTGCCGTTCGGCAGGCTGCTGCGAACGTAGTCGACTTCAAACGCGCGCAAGGCGAAATTCCTCGCGAACCGGACATTGAATCCGCCGCCAACCTGCATCGAAAACGCCGAAGCGGTCGTCTTCAATCCCGTGGACGACGGGTACACGCCATCGAACGCGTGCACGCCGCCAAAAAGCGCTTCGCCGAAAAAGCTGGTGCGATGCCGCGATCCGAAGATTCGGTCGGTCCATCGCGAGGTGCCAAAGGTGTAGCGCGGACCGCCCATCACGGCGATCTGCGAGATATCGACGCCGGGTGTGACATTGCCGACACGCGATCCGGTCAGCTCGGCCGCGACACTCAAACCGCGATAAAGATAGACGTTTGCTTCCCCGCTGCCGCCCTGGAGCCAGAAGCACCCGCAGTCGCCGCTCGGTGAAATCTTGGCGTGCTCGGCGGTGTATGTCGCGGTGATGTCGATCGGCGGAATCCGGCTTCCTTCGACGATATTCTGTTGGGCGCCGGCCGGTGAAGCAAGCGCCAGCGAAGCAAGAGCCAGCGCAGCCGGTGCCGCGATCTGTAACGCACTCTTCCACAATGCAATACGCGTCATCTTCGAATCTCCTTTAGTTGTTCACGGTCAGGCTGACTGTGGTTGAGTGCGACAAGTTTCCCGATGTCGCGGTGACGGTCACCAACGTCGTCTGCGACCGTGCCCCGAGGTATCCGCTGTTGGTGCTGCCGCAGCCCGAAAGCCCGCCGATAGCCGCGCAGCAGGCGATCACGAGCAGGGTTACGCCGAGCAGTGCGCTCGAACGGGAGCCTGCGCCCCGCCGTAGAGACTTGCGCCAAGGCAGCAGTCCCACGAACGGCAAGAGCATCGCGCTGAAAAGCGACGGCGACATCGCGCGATCGAGCGAGTCTCGGTTGCCGCTGGCGCGGGCGATCGTCGTGGACGTCTGAATTGAGAGCGAAACGTTGGTCGGGCCCGAACCCGCCGGAATCGTCGATGGCGTGATCGTGGCGGTGTCGCCGGTCGGTAAGCCGCTGACTGTCAGCGTCACGGCCGCGGGGAATGTCGTGCCACCCGAAGGTCCGAACGCCAGTTTGTAGGTCGCGACTCCGCCCGGGGCGACGGTCTGTGCAGATGATGACACTCCCGCCACAGTCGTTACCACGAGCGTGAAGTCTTGCACCTTGAGCGAAACCGATGCGGTCGCCGAGTGATATGTCGTGGTGTTGGTCGGCGTAAACGTCGCGTTCAGCGTGTACTCGCCGCCCGTGAGCGTGCTCGCGCCGGTCACCGCGACCGGGCTGCCGCCTTGCAATGTGGCTGTGTAAGCGAACGCGCCCGGCACCGCTGTGCCGTTGTTCGTCGCCGTTGCGTTGAGTACGCTGGTCAAAGCCGCGCCCGCGAAAATCGCCGACGGCTGCGCCCAGGTGATGGTCGGAACGATCAGCGTCGTCACCGTGACGGTCGTCGTGTTTGCGCTGGTTGCGAATACGTTGCTCACGCCAGGGTAGGTCGCGGTAATCGTGTGGGTTCCCGTCGTGCTGAACGTGACTCCGGCCAGCGTTGCCCTACCGGTTCCGTTCAAGGTGACCGCGTTTCCGTTGTTGAGCGACGTCGTGCTGCTGCCGACCGTGTCGGTGAACGTCACACCGCCAGTCGGAATCGTAGACGTGTACCCGGTCGCTGTATCGGTAACGGTTGCGGTGAGCGAGACGGCTTCCCCGGTGTTCACCGTCGTCGGAGTCGCTGCCACCGCTACCGCCGTAGAATCTGCGGAACTCAATCCGGTGCCGCTCGCCGCCACGATTTGCGTGGAACTCCCTACATTCAGGCTGTTGTCGGTCACGGTGATGTTGGCGCTCAGGCTGCCGCTCGCCTGCGGCGTGAACTTCACCGCGACGTCGCAAAGCGTGCCCGCCGCCAAAGATGTCGTCGAAGTGCACAGGTTGGTGTCGCTGGTGTTGTTCGAGAAGCTGGTCGTATACGTTGGATTGGCCGACAGCACCAGCGCCTTGTTGCCCAGGTTGGTGACCGTCGCCACTTTCGGGCTGTCGCTGCTTGTCGTGCCCCGGTTCGTGTTGGCGAACGTCAACACCGCACCCGACACGTTGACGAACACGATGCGATTGTTCCCCCAATCGGGAATGTACAGATTCCCGGAGTTATCGACAGTCACGCCGAAAAGCAAGGTGCTGAGCGTGGCCGGGCTTGTCAGTCCGCTGATCGAAACAACCGACGCCACTCCCGCGTTCGTTATTTTCACGATGCGATTGTTCGCCGTGTCCACGATGTACAGGTTTCCGAACGAATCTACCGCCACACCTTGGGGATCGCTGATCGCCGGTGTGATGTTGTTCGGAATCGATACGGTGGAGGTAACGCCCGCAGCCGTGATCTTCACAATCGCGCTACTGTTTTGCGTTCGCGCCGCGGCGTAGATGTTTCCCTGCGAGTCGATCGTCATGCCCGTGAGAGTGCTCCCGGTAAACGAGAAGCTCCCTGAGCCGATGACCGTTCCCTTGCCCGACGAAGTCGAGCCCGACACGACGAGCGACGAAATCTCGACGATGCGCCCGTTCGTGAAGTCAGCAATGTAAAGATTGCCGGCGCTGTCAAAGTTAATCGCCGTCGGAAATCCGAGCGCTGGGCTCAGGCTGTTGATGGCCAGCACCGAAACCACCCCGCCCGGCGTCATCACCAGGATTCGGCTGTTCTGGTGATCGCCGACGAAGAGATTCCCCGCGCCGTCGATCGCCACCCCCGTAAGGTTTTGCGACACGACGCTCCCGGGCGTTCCAAGGTTCACCGTCGTCGCGGCGCCGCCACCGGTCGGAATCTTGACCAAGCTCTTTCCCGTGTAGTTCGCGACATACAGATTGCCCGCGCCATCCTGCGCCAGTTGATACGGATTCGAAGTCACCACCGAGCCCGTGCTGATCACCGAGCCCGCGTTCGGCGACAGCGCCGCCAACGGCGCATCGCCCCAGCCGTACAGCGGAATCGTCAAAAGCGGATTCAGCGAAGTGTCGAGCAGCACGATAGCGCCGTTTCGTGCTCCCCCCGCCGTCGGCAGGAAATTAACCTGCACGAAGCAGGCTGTGCTCGCCGCCGTCGAGCTGTTGCATGTCGTGCCGGAACCCGAGGTGAAATCCAGATTCTGCGCACCGCGCGTGAGCACTTTTACTCCGCCCAGCCCGACCGAACCTGTAGTGAATTCCAGCGTCAAGCTGACCGCGGTGGACGAACCGAGTTGCACGCGACCGAACTGCACCACCGATTGATTCAGCGAATACGTCGGATCGCTCGATGTCAGGTCTCCGTTCACCGGCGGATCGGCGACGACGATCCGGCTCGTCCCCGTGTCCGCGATGTATACCGTGCCGAGCGGATCGACCGCAATGCCCAACGGCCCGGTCAGCGTCGTTGAACCTGTGTACAGCACCGTTCCATTGCTCGATGTGTCGATCTCCGCGATGCGATCGTTAGAGGTGTCCGCGATATAGACGTTTCCAATCCGATCGACCGCCACCGCGCTCGGATTGCTCAGCGTGACGCCGCCCGTGATGCTGGCGACGACGCCCACCGTGCTGCCCGATGCCACCGTAACGATGCGATTGTTGCCCGAATCCGCGATGTACAGCTTGCCCGCCGTATTCACGCCGAGGCCCTTGGGCGAGCTCATCGTCGAAGCGCCCGTTGAAACCGTGATCGTAAGCGCAGCGGCTGTTCCGCCCGACGTCACTTCCACGATGCGGTTGTTGCCCGTATCCGCGATAAAGATGTTGCCCGACTGATCCACAACGACGCCGCGCGGCGAACTCAGCGTAAGGCTTCCCGTGTTCACCGCCGTGCCGATGCCCGACGGCGTGATTTTCACGATGCGGCTGTTGCCAGTGTCCGCGACGTACAAATTCCCCGAACCATCGATGGCGATCGCGCTCGGCGACGACATCGACGGGCTCAAACCGCTGATCGTCAGCACCGCCGCCGCGCCTTGCGCGTTCACTTCGACGATCCGGTTGTTGCCAGTGTCAACGAGGAAAATGTCGCCTGCCGGATCGACAACCGTGCCGGCCGGAGCGCTGATGGTGATCGATCCGCCGATCGTCAGCGTCCGCGCCAAGCCTTGAAATGTGAGGCTGAAACTCGCAAACGAACCTCCCGCGCTGAGTAGAACCAACGCCGTCGCCACTGCGGCCCACCGGCCAAAGCTGCTCCAACGCAAACGCAAACCAGCCGCCCTCACTCGAGCGACAGCAAAGCTAACCTTGTCGTTGCGGTTCGACTTCATCAGTAAATCCTCACTTTGCTTGACGGGTCTCGTCGTTCGCAGAAATGCATCCCCTTGCGTTACTCGCTAAAGCAGTCACGGCACATCGAGGGCCAAAGACAATTTCGGCGCAGCAGAAAAATATCGGCTCTGCGCCCACACCTCGACCCACGCTTCTCGAAATCCTTCTCTGTGTCCGGAGTTCCCTTGCCTGATGGCCCTGCTCAACCTTCGAAATCACCACGTTCGGTTCTCGGCTCGCGCGAAGACAACTCGCGCGAAGACGGCTAACACGGCGCTCCCGGCGGTCGAAACTTCTCTTCCCGCCTGACAGGAGCGCACTCGCTTCTAAAAAATGCAGCCAACATCGACAGGAATTGCCCTTGAAGTAACCAGCTGCAAACTTCGACTCACGATGCGGAGATGCCCCAATACCTCGCGATCCAACGCGAATTAGGCGCGGTTCCGTCCCGGTCGTTCGACACAAAATGGACAAACTCTCACGATGGAATCGTTCTAATTCAGGACGGGAACCGAGAAGCGGGAACTAAATCGGGAAATTACAACCTCGACCTTGAGACTGCACAACAAATAGGAGGGATGCGACGCGTTCATTACATGAACGAGAAAAAATGCAGAAGGCTGGGCATTCGGCCCAGTGCTGAAGTTATTTGCGGTGGGATTTGGTAGCCCGGACGGGAGTCGAACCCGTAATCTTCACCTTGAGAGGGTGACGAGTTAACCGGTTACTCTACCGGGCCACGCGCAACAGTTTATCGTGTTCAGCCCCGATCAGCAATCCACCAGCAATCAATCGTGCCCGTTTTTCAACGTTCTGCCTTTGTAGGGGCGGGGCTTGCTCCGCCCGGCGTCAACGCGACTGCCGTGTATCCGTCGTCGAATGGTTGGCGGTTCTTGTCGTTACTTCATTACGTCATTGCTTCTTTACTTCGCGTTCAACTTCAACTTTTCGCCGTCAGCTCCATCACCGCCCGATGCGCCTGATCGATCGCCTCATTCGTATACGCATTCGCCCCCGCGTCCGAATTCGCAATCGCAATCTTCCCAAACGGCTTCCGCCCGATCACCCAAGGCTTCTCTTCTTCCGTCCACTCCGGATCAAACAAATAATTCGGCGTGTACGCATATCCATGTGCCCATCGATTCACGGTGATCCCCTCGATGTCATGCGCCGGATCGAATCCTGCTCCGCCTAGCATCCGCCCCAACTGATCGCGGACGTTGCGTTCGAACGTCGCGAACGGCGTCGCCATCAATTCCACGCGCCCCGCGCGATATTGGTCGCGCATCGGCAACCCCGGCCTGCACGGCGTCCGCAACATAAATAAAACCATCGGCTGCTCCGGATCGCTCGGAAACGCGTACTGCCCGATACTCACCGGAAAATCCAGCGTCGTATACGTGTGGTATCCGCCCGGAGCCACAATCTGGTGCACACCCAATTTCGAAAACGAAGTCCAATTCCGCAGCGCGACGTGCGTGTAAACCAGCGGCGTCTTCACCAGATACGCCATCGCCTCTTTCTGCTTATCCGGCAACTCCGGGCAAATGTACGGGATCATCATGTTGTAGCAGGCCAGCACGCAGTTCTTCGCCCGCACCGACTGCAACACCCCGCCGCGCGAATACGTAATCTCGACTTCCTTGTCCCCGCCGCTCGACGAACCGCCGCTATTTGCTCCCGCGCCGCCGTTCGCCGCCACGTGCGTCACATGCACCACGGTGCTGTTCAGCCGCATCCGCACGCCCGCATCTTTCGAATCGAGCTTGCTGTAGTCCGCCCGCGCCGTAACAACATCTTCCATCGTGCTGCCCGGCACCACTCCAGGAATCAGCGCGCGCACCAACAACCGCGCCACGGAAGCATTCCCATCCGGAAAATGAAAAATGTACGGCTCTTCCTTCTCCAGTTCCGGCAGCCCCAACCCCTGAAATCCCGCATACAAAAACGATTCGTAATCGTCCGGCGATCCGTAACAAGACAGCGCCGACACCGCGTCAATCCCCACTCCGTACAAATCGTGCGGAAATGTCTGAAAAAACTTCAGCGCATCCGGCGTCACCTTGCAGAATTTCGTCAAATAGTCCGCGTAGCTGATCGATCCAAGCTTCCGCTGCTTCTGTTCCACCGAAAGCCCATCCATGTAATCGACTTTTTCGGTGTAAACGCGCGCGATGTCGCGCCGCACAGCATCCGAAAGCGGAGCCTTCGCCAAAAACTCCGTCCACGGCGTCGTATTAAACCCAGTCAGCAGCCGGTCTTCGCCAAACGTCTCTTTGTCGAAAAACGCAGCCGTACCCAATTTCGAATAAAGCTTCCGGTCGTAATCCTTGTAAAACCGCTCGACGTCGATCCCGATCTCCGAGATCAACTCTTTCGCCACCGCGCTGTACAGCCCCGGGCTTTCGATCG
The DNA here is from genome assembly GCA_963785605.1 of uncultured Acidobacteriota bacterium. GTDB lineage: Bacteria > Acidobacteriota > Terriglobia > Acidiferrales > UBA7541 > Acidiferrum. The sequence goes on from CAWAWE010000010.1 coordinate 224,212, forward strand.
ACTGCGTACCGCCATAGCTCAGCAGCATCCGCCCGCCGGCCGTAAACTCATTCCTCTTCGCGTGCCCGCCAAAATCATCGTGATTATCCAGAATCAAAATCCGCGCGCCGCTCCCCGCCGCCTTCCGAAAAAAATACGCCGCCGCCAGTCCGCTGATCCCTCCGCCCACCACCACTAAATCGTAAGTGTCATCAACTTTCGCAGCTGGCCCACCCGCATCCCACTTCTTCCCGTCGCGCAACCCATGCGCATACGTGTACGACCCATCGTGGTTCCCGCGCATCCCCGTCAGCGCCGGCGGATAATACCCAGCCGCCTTCTCCGGATCATCCGCTCCGCCAGCGTCAACTACACCCGCTGCGAGCAGCCTCTCCCCAGCCAAAGCTCCGCTCACCCCGACCGCGACGCCATTCAAAAAATCGCGCCGCGAAATCGGACACCTCATGCCCAATTCGCGATCTTTCTTGTCTTCACTCATCGACCGACCTATCGGAGGGAACTTACACCGCTACTTCATCGACTTACATTCTATCCCGGCGGCCACCCAAACTCCCGCCCTCCCAACAAATGCAAATGCAAATGAAACACCGTCTGCCCCGCCCCACTCCCGCTATTCGCCACCGTCCGGTACCCATCCGTCAGCTTCAACTTCCGCGCCAATTCCGCCGCCACCAGATGCATCTTCCCGATCACCGCCGCATCCTCAGCCCCCGCCTCGTTCAACGACGCAAAATGTTTCCGCGGAATAATCAAAATATGCGTCGGCGCCTGCGGCCCAATATCCTCGAACGCGAACACGTCATCATCCTCATACACAACCTTCGACGGGATCTTCTTCTCCGCAATTTTGCAAAACAAACAATCCGCGCTCATCAGTTCTCTCCCGGCTCCGCGCCGTTATCCGCGCGCCCGTTGTCCGCGCGCCCATTATCTACGCGGAAGATCAGCGGCTTCACACCTTCGCGCGCATGCAACTCCTCGCTCATCTTCTTCGCCGCGTCCTCGCCCGAAATCTTCCCCACATGCACGCGATAAAACGACCCGCTCTTCGCCGATTCAAACGACTGCAACTCCACCGACGGATACGCCGCTTTCAATCGCCGCACCAACCGCTCAGCATTCGCCTTATCCTTAAACGCCCCCACCTGAATCGTAAACGTCCCCTCATTCGGATCGATCGCCGACAAAATTTCCAGCTGCACCGTCACCACTCCCGGCCCAATCGACTCAATCTGCTTCGCCGCAGCGTACGACAAATCAATAATTCGGTTATCGACAAACGGCCCGCGATCCGTAATCCGCACCGTCGTCGACTTCCCATTCGTCGTGTTCGTCACGCGCACCATCGTGTTAAACGGCAGCGTCCGGTGTGCCGCCGTAAATTTATACATGTCATACGTCTCGCCGTTCGAAGCCTGCCGCCCGTGAAACGGCGCGCCATACCAAGACGCCTTCCCTTCCTCATACACCGCCCCGCCTTCATGCGGTTTCGGTGTCGCAGCCGCAGGCGACGACGGTGCCGGGCGATTCGTCGGCTCAGGCGGTGCGGGCGCCGGCTCCGGCGTCGTATTCGTCACCGGCGGAGCGCTCGCCACAGGCTGACGCCCTCCGCACCCCGTCACAAAAATCGCCGCACAGCACACCAGCGCCGCCAGCGAAATCCATCGCCCGTTCAATCGTCCACTCAATTTGATCGTAGGAAATTCTGCCGCGCTCTCGACCATCACGATCGAACCGCGCTCATGACTGCGGATTGTGCGGCGGTGGAGGATTTTCTGCCGACGATGAAGACGAAGTCGATGACGACGCGCCCGTTGACGCCGGCGAACTCCGCCGCGACATCCGCGCCTCCAGCTTCTTCGCAAACTGATCCAGCTTCCCCGACACATCGCGCAAAAACGAAGCCGTCCGCTTCTCCGTCTCAGGCGCCAACTCTTCATCTACATAACGCCGCAGACGTTCCATCTCCGCATCAATCCGTCGCCCAATCTCTTCAAAGTTATCCATTGTGAATGTCCCGCTAGGGGCACGACGCGTGCCCATCTTCCTAGTTTCAGAGCGTGCGATGATTTGCCCTCAATAAAAGTTAGGCCGTAACCCGTCCAGTGTCCACCACTTTTACCTCGCACCGAATGTCCGCCACCCTGTAGCCGCGATCGTCTTCCAGATCGCGGGATTTAGACCAAACACCGCCCACACCCAACCATTCGCCACCGCCGTGGTAGGGGCGCAGCACGCTGCGCCCCAGGTCCGCACGATTTCCCCCATCGAGATCCGAAGCTTCTCCCCACCCGTTGCAACCGTAAGCCTCCCCACCGCGTCTGAGTCCATGACCCAATCAATGCGCCCTCTCCTCACTCTGACGCTCTTCCTGTCTCTCACCACAGCCTGCATCGCCCAACAACCCACGCCGCCACACTCCGCCGCTCCTCAACTCGAAGCCCCTCAAGTCAAACTCACCGTCCGCTCCAACCTCGTCATGGTCCCCGTCTTCGTCACCGGCGGCGACGGCAACGTCGTCTTCGGCCTCAACGTCGAAGACTTCTCCCTCCGAGATAACGGCACGCCTCAACAAATCTCCATCGAAGAAGACACCGACGCCCAACCTCTCGCGCTCGCCGTCGTCGTCGAAACCGGCGGCGCCGGCGCGCGCCATCTCACCGACTATCGCGCTCTCGACTCCATCCTCGACGCCATCATCGGCAACGTCGAACACAACGTCGCCATCATCGCCTTCGACAGCACTCCGCACATGGTCCAGCCCTTCACCGCAAACACCGATGCAGCCGCAGGCAAGCTCGCCAATCTCAACGAGGGCGACGGCGGCGCCGCCATTCTCGACGCTGTAGCCTTTGCCGTCGATGAGCTCCGCAAGCAGCCGCCCAGTTACCGCCGCGCAATCCTTCTCCTCAGCGAAACCATCGACCAGGGCAGCGAAACCACGCTCGACGAAGCCGTCCACCTGATGAGCGACACCAACACCGCCATCTACAGTTTCGCCTTTTCCAGCACAAGCTCCGCCGTCAAACACGAAGCCTCGAAGTTCGACAGTAAAAATCCCGGCCCCGCCCACGGCTGCTTCAGCAAAAAAGGCGCCGACGTCGAATACGAAGGTCACTACAGCAAGCAAGTCCTCGATTGCATCAGCCAGCTCGCCCCGCCGCTGCGCCTCGCAACGATGGCCTTCATCGCCGCCCGCGGCTCCCTCAAAGTAAAAACCGCGGAATCCATCGCCGAGCTAGCCGGCGGCGAATTCTTCCCCTTCAAAAACGAAAAAGATCTAAAAACCGCGCTGATCGCCCTCTCCAACAACATCCCCAACTACTACGTCATCAGCTTCCGCCCCACCACCCCAACTCCCGGCATCCACGCCCTCCAGGTCATCTCCGCGCGCCGCTCCTACGCCATCAAAGCCCGCCGCGAATACTGGATCGACGACGACGCACCAAGCCCCGACACACCAGCGTCCGCCCCAACTCCAAACTAATTTTTGAATGAAATTTTAATCGACGAAAAAGCCTTGAATGGAATTTCAATCGACGAAAAAACTAGCGCAATATCGCGTTAGCAATCTTCAACCAATACGCCTGACTCGTAGCAACCGTAAACATCACAAACGTCTGCGCCACCACAAACGCCGGCAGCGCGTACCTATACACCACGTGAACCCGCCGATTCACAATCCAATCCCGCACCACCCCAAGAAAAATCAGCAAATCCACCCCAGCATAAAAATAGTTGCCCTGAAAAAAGCCACCCGGGAATCGCCCCCACCCCGCCGCCGTCAGCGCGCACGACGCAATCAGAATCAACCGCCGGTGAAACTCCGGCTTCTTCCGCCAATAAATCGCCAGCGCAAATGTCGTAGTGAAACAAAAAACATCAAAAAACGGCACAAGCATGAACGCAGGCGCGTCAGCCACATGATCGACCAACAAATGGATGCGATTCATCGTGATCGCCGTCGAAATCCCCAACACCGGAATCACCACGCCCAGCGCGACTCCGACCCAACCCATCGATCTGTGCAGCAACACGTTGTGCGTTCGAATCAGCGCCGACTGAAAAATAAAAAACGCCAGCCATCCATAAAAAACAAACGCATGCACATAAAGTATCGCCGGCGGCGCCGTCTTCGGATGAATAATCCGCGCCCCCATCGTCCGGCTGAATCCGTACACCACCACGACGCTCATCAACAGCGACATCGCAAAATAAAAATACCTATCCCACAGCCCCGCGCGCTTCGCCTTCACGGCGCGTCCCGCGACTGCTCCCGTCCGTATTCCGACCGACTGCGGCGAGGTAACTGACATCGAGTGGCCGCATCCTACAGCACCCAGCACTGCGCTACCACATGTCTTTCACGACGTTTCCGGTATCATAGAGCGCTGCGAAATCGCCCGGAGGACAGTTGCCTCTCCCCTATCAATGGCAGTACCGCCTCGACCGCTGGAAAAATTCTCTGCGCGGTCTCTTCGGCGGCGGCAATCAAAATCCGCGTCCTCAAATTTGCCCCTCATGCGGCTCGCTCGTCGGCATCAACGCCACGCGCTGTCATAACTGCGGCACCAATCTCAAATTCTCCATGGCCAAGGTCAGCAAAGGCCTCTCCGAACTTTTCGGCGGCCACGCTCCCGTCTCTACCGGCATCCTCATCGTCAACATCGTCATGTTCGCCGTCGAGTTCATGGCCATGGCCGCGCACGGCCAGGGCGGCGGCCTCACGATTCTCTTTGGCATGGGCGGCGAATCCGCGTATCGCCTCGGCGCCAGCTTTCCTTATTCCATCTTCGTTATGCACGAGTGGTATCGCCTCGTCACCGCCTGTTACCTCCACGGCGGCCTCATCCACATCGGCTTCAACCTGATGGTCCTCATGGACATCGGCCCCGTCGTCGAAGAACTCTACGGCTCCGCGCGCTTCTTCTTTCTCTACACCGTCACCGGTGCCGTCGGTTTTTTCTTCAGCGCCCGTTTCGGCGGCGGCATCGCCTCGCTCGGCGCCAGCGCCCCCATCCTTGGCCTCATCGGCCTCATGATCGCCGTCACCACCCGCCGCCCCGGCGTCCAAATGCAGCAACTCCGCTCCCGCCTCATCTCCTGGGTCGTCTCCATCTTCGTCTTCGGTTTCCTCATGCGCGGCATCGACAACTGGGCCCACGGCGGCGGCCTCGTCGCCGGCTTCATCCTCGGCCGCATCGTCGCCGATCACGCCCCCATCAACGCCAGCGACAAGCGCATCGCCCAAGCCCTCGGCTTCATCACCGCCGTCATCGTCGTCTCCTCCTTCGTCCTCATGATCCTCCACTACAACGACCCCCTCCCCGGCTCCTAACTTCGATCGGGAGGGCACGACTTCAGTCGTGCCATAAGCGCGCGACGTTCACGGCTTCAGCCGCTGAGGTTCGCCGGGTGCCGCACCCTCAGCTTTCAGAGGGTGCGGGTTTAGACTCAACATCACCACTCGACCCACACCGCACCTCGCATCACCACCCACTCCTCTTCGCCCCTCTCTCCCCTTCCAACTTTCAACTCTCGAACTGTAAACTCATCCTTCCTTCATGGACCCCCACTCCATCGTCGTCATCTCTCTCCACACTCCCAAAGAAAAAGTCTGGGGCGAGCTCCTCTCTCTCAACACCGCCGGCGTCACCGTCCGCGGCATCGACCTCAACTCCTTCGACCATTTCATCCGCCAGATCAACGAGCCCGACACCGAGCGCATCGGCGTCCCCACTCTCTTCTTCCCCATGACCCGCATCGAGCGCATGACCATCGACGAACCCAGCGGCTCCATCCCCTCCATGGACGAACTCTTCTCCCGCAAGGTCGGCCGCCGCCTCATCGACTATCTGGCTCAGTTCGCCTGAAACGCGCTATCCTCCCAGCACATGCAACAAAATCGACGGATCTTCACCGTACCCAACCAAATCACTCTGCTCCGTCTCGGCTTCCTGCCGGTCTTCCTCACGCTCATCGCCTATCAACGTTATCGCTGGGCTCTTCTCGTACTCGTAGTCGCCGGCCTCAGCGACGCGGTGGACGGCCTGCTCGCCCGCAAACTAAATCAACGTTCATCCCTCGGCGCCTACCTCGACCCCATCGCCGACAAGCTCCTCCTCTCCTCTTCCTTCATCATCCTCGCCTACAAAACCCGCATCGCCTGGTGGACCACCATCATCGTCATCAGCCGCGACATCCTCATGCTCACCGTCGCCACCGTCATCATCCTCATCTCCGGCTACCGCCCCTTCCCCCCCAGCATCCTCGGCAAGCTCACCACCTTCTTCGAAATCGTCCTCGTCTTCAGCGTCGTCCTAACCGCCGCCTACCCCCAATTCCACTGGCGCTTCCTCCACAACACCCTCGTAGACATCGTCACCTTCTGCGCCGCCGCCTCCGCCCTCCACTACTCCTTCCTGGTCACACGTCACCACCCGCCAGCACAAACCGCCAGCATCGAGTAGCACTCAGTTTTTGTTTGGATCTAAATCGGTGGGAATTTCGTTACTTCATTACTTCGTTGCTTCGTTACTTCCTGATTTTATCTTGCGCTCTCATACGCCTGCCCCAACCACCACAGCGCATCCCTCAAATCATCTTCCGAATGAATCTCAAACGAATGCCACCTCTGCGCCTTGATATTCGTCCCCGTCCCCAACCGCAAATCTCGCTTCGCCCGATCCGTCTGCGCCTCCGACATCGTCTTCAACTTAAAAATAATCCCATTCGCCGACCCAATCGCCCGCGTCACCGGCAACGCCGCAAACACCGCCCCACTCCTGTAATACCCCAACATCCCAAACATCGCCCTCGACGTCACCTGCGGCCAAGTCCGCACTTCTTCCCCCAGCATCGCGCACAAATATTTCATCTCATCGCTGATCCGCGCCATCTTCGGCCGCGCCCGCTGTGCCGCTACACGTGCTCCCGCAGCACGCGACGCCGACGAACGCGAACCTCTGCGCTCGGCCCCGGCTCTCGCCTTGCCCTTCTGCTTCCCTCGTGCCCGCTTGCTCTTGGAAGTTCCGCTCAAACGCAGCGCCCCCGCTACTGCGCCGCGACCGGCATCTTCGCCGGCCCGCCCGGTGGAATAATCAGCTTCGGTTCCGTAACCGCCTGCACCTGTTCGACGGTCGTATCCGCCGCAATCTCTCGCAGCACAAGCCCCTCCGCCGTCACATCGATCCACGCCAACTCCGTAATGATGTGATCCACCACCTCTACCCCTGTCAGCGGCAGCGTACACTTCTTCAAAATCTTCGCTTTCCCATCTCGCGTCGCATGTTCCATCGTCACAAACACGCGCTTCGCTCCCGCCACCAGATCCATCGCGCCGCCCATCCCCTTCAACATCTTCCCCGGAATCGCCCAGTTCGCCAGCGTCCCCTTCTCATCCACTTGCAGCGCGCCCAGCACCGTCAAATCCACATGCCCGCCGCGAATCATCCCAAACGAATCCGCCGACGAAAAATAGCAAGTCCCCTTCAACTCGCTCACCGTCTCTTTCCCCGCATTGATCAAATCCGGATCAACCTGCGCCTCCGTCGGATAAGGCCCCACCCCCAACATCCCATTCTCCGACTGCAAAATCACCTCAATCCCCTCCGGCACATAGTTCGCCACCAGCGTCGGCATCCCAATCCCCAAATTCACGTAATACCCATCCCGCAGCTCCAACGATATCCGCCGCGCAATCCGCTCCCTCTTCTCTTCATCCGTCATCGCCATCAAAGACTCTCTTCTCTGTGCCCTTTGTGAACTCTGTGGTGAATCTCTTCTCTTCGTTTTTATCGTCACTTCATGACGTCGTTGCTTCTTTATTTCGCTTCCTCGTTCTTATGCCTTCCTCACCATCCTCCGCTCAATCCTCTTCTCATACTTCGACCCTTGAAAAATCGCATTCACATAAATTCCCGGAGTATGAACATTATCCGCATCCAGTTCTCCCAATTCCACAACTCCTCCACTTCCGCCACCACAAACTCCGCCGCCGTCGCCATCATCGGATTAAAATTCCGCGCCGTTTTCCGGTAAATCAAATTCCCCCATCGATCGCCCTTCCAAGCCTTCACAAACGCAAAATCCCCGCGAATCCCCCGCTCCAACACATACTGCCGCCCATCAAACTCCCGCGTCTCTTTCCCCTCCGCCACCATCGTCCCAACGCCCGTCGGCGTATAAAAACCCGGAATCCCCGCCCCGCCCGCCCGTATCCTCTCCGCAAACGTCCCCTGCGGATTCAACTCCAGCTCCAACTCCCCACTCGCAACAAGCTGTTCGAACAGCTTGTTCTCCCCCACATACGTCGAAACCATCTTCTTAACCTGCCGGTTCTGCAACAACAACCCAATCCCAAAATCATCCACCCCGGCATTATTGCTAACGATCGTTAAATCCTTCGTCCCCCGCCTCCTCACCGCCGCAATCAAATTCTCCGGTATCCCACAAAGCCCAAACCCACCCATCAGAATGGTCGCCCCATCCCTGAGCTTCTCTATCGCCGCATCCGGTGACGAAATCCGCTTATCCACTTAGTCTCCGCGCTACTCAGCGTCCTCTGCGTCCCTGCGTTATCTTTTCCCCGCTCGTTCGCCCAAAGTGTACCCACAACCCCACACCCAGCCAAGCCCGCAACCCCTCCGGACACACCCCAACTCCGCGCAAGCGTTACCGCCACCCGAAAAAATCCCGGTAGCGCCGGCGTCCCGCCGGCGTTTTTCTCCCCCGCCGGCACCAAATTCCAAAAACCCTATTGACGATTGTTATAAATCAGGTAAGATATCCGTGTAACAACCTGCGTCCGCCCCACAAATTCCCAAATCAGAACAAAAGTGACCCGCGCCACCCTGTAGTCGCGATCGTTTTCCAAATCGCAGGCTTTTGACTTTGCCCTTGGCAGTTTTTAATCGGCCCACAAATCGAACAACCGACCATAGCTCACTCAGCTTCGAAACGGAGTCGCCCCAAATCATTCATTCCAAAAGCCTTATTCACTCCCATTTCCCATAGGCCCGTAACCCATTCATTCCCGACAACTTCCCCACTCCGAAAAAAACATAGGGGGTATACCCCTCTAGCGTTCGAACCACGATGCAAAACACCAAGACGAACCGTCACGACCACACAGTCAATCTCAAGTACGGGCGCAGCACTGCTGCGATCCCGCTTGCCCGGGCGTAGACCGATTCGACCAATCGTCGACAAACTACCGCGGCCGCCCTGGACCACCAATCCCAACCAACCCCGGTGTCGCCTCCGGATCGACCGCCACCACCAACGTCGCCACATACCCATCCGAAAGCTGCGTAGACGTAACCGGCGTCATCTGAGCCACTGACCCAGCTCCGCTTTGCCCATTGAAAACCATGTCCTCATCCAAGGTCAGTCCGACGAACCTTCTGCGAGGAATACGGATGCGTCGCCTCCACAAACCGGCTGACATCCTCCGGAAAAAACAGCTGTCCGGTATGCGCCACATGCCCGCCCGCATACACCTCGGCACCAGGATGCGCAGCATCCGCAACCGCCGGCTTCGTCGCGCCGCCGCCAATGTGCACCTTCATATGAATGTGATTCACCCGCCCCGGGTAATGCCCCGGATAGATCGTCTTGAACTCCACGATCCCCTGCGCGTCCGTAACTTGCACGCCGCGCAAAAACACGAGATCGTCCGTCGTATGCGGCTTCGGCGGCATTCCACCAGGTCCTCCGAACGCCGGGACCACCCGGTCCGCCCTGGCCACCGTTCGGAGGCGGCCCGGGGGGCATATCGTCGCCGCTGGCTCCGTCCGGTGGAGGTCCCGGAGGTCTTCCGCCGGGAAACCCCGGCCCGCCACCCGGTCCACCGGGCCCACCAGGATTGATCTTCGTATATCCCGAATAAACTCCGCCCGCATCGCAATGCCAGATATCGAGCGCCGCATTCGGAATCGGCGCGCACGTTTTCGCATTCACCAAAGTGACGCGCACGCGCAGCGGCACTCCGACTTTTCCTTCGGTGATGTCGCTGCGCAAAAGTTCGCGATCGACGTAGTAAGGCCCTTCTTCCTGCTCGGGATTGAAAACGCAAGTCGGAGAGGGCGCAGCCGCAGCGCGCAATCTCATGCTCTTCGCAGCCAGCGGCAAAGCAGTTGCCGCAGCAGCACCGCTGCGAATAAATTTTCGACGCGTCCATTTTCTCGGGTACGTCATTCTCATCTCCTTGAGCGACCTGTGCGGCGTTGTCTAATCTTCCGCCCTGCATGAGAAATGGTTCCAGCGATTTTCTTGGCATAACCTCGAAAAATCAGCATGATAGGTGCACTCAAAGCCGACCTGACGGAATCTCTCGTGTCCAGGGCCGTCGCGCCGGTTCGATCGCAGTGCGATTTCTCGAGGATGGTTCAAAAAAATATGCAAACCCATGACGGTTCGCGTAAGCGCGCGTGCAACGTTCGCAGTCGCCGCGATTTTCTTACTCGCGCTCGTCGCGACTCTGATCGCAACAAAAACAACGGTGCTCGCGCAGCAGCAGCGCCATCGCCTGGGCGAAAAATTCGATCGCAACCATCCCTGGATGAATCCGAAACTCTCGCCCGACGAGCGCGCCGCAATGGTGCTGAAAGAAATGACGCTCGACGAAAAAATCGATCTGCTCCACGGCATGGGCATGCCCAACTGGCCGCGCGACGTGCAGAACCCCCAGCCCGAACTCGGCAACAACGGCGCAGGTTTCGTTCTCGGCATCCCGCGTCTCGGCATTCCCTACATTCAAATGAGCGACGCGGCTTATGGTGTGCGAGCCAGCGGCGAAAATGGCCGCTACTCGACCGCGCTTCCCGCAAACGTCGGCGCCGCCGCAAGCTGGGATCCCGACGCCGCGTGCTCATACGGCCGCCTCATCGGCAAAGAACTTCGCGCGCAGGGCTACAACATGACGCTCGGCGGCGGCACCAACATCACGCGCGAACCGCGCAACGGCCGAACGTTTGAATATCTCGGCGAAGATCCGATTCTCGCCGGCACGCTCGTCGGCAATTTGATGAAGTGCGAGCAGGCCGAACACATCATCGGCGACATCAAACACTATGCCGTCAACGATCAGGAAAACGGCCGCAACGAAGTCGATGTTCTCATCGGCAAACGCGCCATGCGCGAAAGCGATCTGCTCGCATTTGAAATCGGCGTCGGCATCGCCGATCCCGGCGCCGTGATGTGTTCCTACAACGCCGTGAACGGTGACTTCGCCTGCGAAAACAAATACCTGCTCACCGACGTTCTGAAAAAAGAATGGGGCTTCAAAGGTTTTGTCGTATCGGATTGGGGCGGCACACACAGCACCGTGAAAGCATCCGCCGCTGGTCTCGACAACGAAGAGCCACTCGACGAATTTTTTGGCGCGAAATTAAAAGCTGCCGTTGAATCCGGCAAAGTCTCGCAAGCCGAATTCGACGAGCACGTCCGCCGCGTTCTGCGCGCCGAATTTGCCACCGGCATCGTTGATTTTCCGACACAGAAAGGCGTCGTCGATGTTCTCGGTGGTCTCGAAACCGCGCGCAAGATCGAAGAATCCAGCGCAGTTCTCTTGAAGAATGAAAAAGAAATCCTGCCGCTGAAAGCGTCCTCGCTGAAATCCATCGCCATCATCGGCCCGCACGCCGACGAAGGCATGATCTCCGGCGGTGGCTCCGCGCAAGTCGATGCGCCCGGCCGCCCCAACGCAGGCTGGCAAGCCCACGTCTGGTTCCCCACATCGCCGATGAAAGCCGTCATGGCGAAAGCGCCGAACGCCGAAGTGAAATTCGCATCGGGCGAAAATATCGGCCATGCGGCCGCGCTCGCGAAAAAATCCGACGTCGCTATCGTCTTCGTTTATTGCTGGATGGCCGAAGGCATGGACCTCGAAACGCTGACGCTTCCTGACAAACAGGACGAGATCGTCGCCGCCGTCGCCGCAGCAAATCCAAAAACAATCGTCGTCCTCGAAACCGGCACCGCAGCAACCATGCCCTGGGCCGACAAAGTGAACGGCATCCTCGAAGCCTGGTACGCCGGCAGCGACGGCGCCAACGCCGTTGCGAACATCTTGTTCGGCGACGTAAATCCCAGCGCGAAGCTCCCGATGACGTTCCCGAAGAGCGACGCCGATCTACCGCATCCGACGCTGGTGAAACCAAGAGAAGACCAACTCGGCGAAGCCGCCGTAAACAAATCCGGTGAAGCCAAACCCACTTTCAGCGTCACGTACGACGAAGGCCTGAAAGTCGGCTACAAGTGGTACGACGCCGAGAAAAAGCCCGTCCTCTTCCCCTTCGGCCACGGCCTCTCGTACACGACGTTTGCATATTCGGGATTAAAAATTGCCGCCGGGAAAAAAGTCACCGACGTAAGCTTCACCGTGAAAAACACAGGCAGCCGCGACGGCGCCGAAATCGCCCAGGTCTACGCCGCCCTACCCGCATCCGCCAGCGAGCCACCCAAGCGCCTCATCGGCTGGAACAAAATCTGGCTCAAAGTCCGGCGAATCCAAACAAATCCGCGTCCCCATCGAATCCAAATACCTCTCCATCTGGGACGAATCCACGAACGAATGGAAGCTCGTCAACGGCACCTACGAAGTAATGGTCGGCAGCTCGTCCGCAGTCCTGCCGCTCCACGAAAAATTCGACCTAAAGTAACGGCAAGTGTAGGGCGCAGCACTGCTGCGCCCCAGGCCCGCTGGATGCCGACACGAAAAAACTCTGTTTTTTCTTGGGTTGTCTCTATATGCTTCGCAACAACTTATACAACTCATTCGCCGCGTCAAAATCCGCTTCCAACTCGCGCGTAGCCAACCGCTCGCGCAAATCGTCAATCCGCCGCGCCAGCAAATCCAGCGACGCTGAGAGCACTTCGCGATTCGTCAAAACAATATCGCGCCAAGTCGAATACGGACTCCCCGCCAGCCGCAACGTATCGCGCAGCCCCGGCCCCGCAACCGTAATCGGCAGCCCATTCTCATCGAGCCGATCGTAAAGAAACGAAGCCAGCGCCACCGCCACAAGCTGCGGCAAGTGCGAAGCAAGGCCAACCGCATAGTCGTGCTGCCGCGCTCCAAGCCAAAGCGGCCGCGCCCCGATTTTCTTCAGCAATTTCAAAAATGCATCGACGCGAACATCTTTCCGCAAAACATCGCCGCGTTCCGGCTGCGCGTTTAAATCAATCTGGAACTCCGAAGCCGATTTTCTCGAATCATGCAATGCAAGATCCGCGCCCTCGCCCGGCAATTCCGCGATCACTGCGTACGGCGCGTTCTGAAACAGATCCGCATCGGCATGAGCGATCCCCGCGTGCTCGCGTCCCGCCATCGGATGCCCCGGCAAAAACAGCGGCCCGTCCTTCGCAGCAAAAAGTTCCGCCGCTCCCTGGCTGATCCGCAGTTTCGTACTGCAAGCATCCGTAATCAGCGCCTTCCGCGGAGCAAACCGCGCCAGATCGGGCAACAAATCGATCGTCGCGCCAATCGGCAGCGCAACGTAAATCAAATCCGCTTCACGCAGCGCCGGCGTCAGATCGCCAGTCAAAGTTTCATCGAACGCGCTCGTCTCCTGCGCCGTCCGCGCAACATCCGGCCGATCCCATCCCGTGATGTGCAGATCGGTCGCATACTTCCGCAACGCCAGCGCAAACGAGCCGCCGATCAATCCGGTGCCAAGTATCGAGATGCGCTGAATCACATGAGTCATAGAGAAAAATCAAAGAACCTGTCATTCCGAGCGGAGCGAGGAATCTGCTTTTTTTCTTAGTGTCGGCACGATTGCAGATACTAGCAGCAGCGGCATGAACTAAGCGATCTTGCGCCCGATCGCCGGCGCAATCATGCGAAGTTCCTTCATCAGTTGCTCAAACTGCGGCGGATCGAGCGATTGCGCTCCGTCCGAAAGCGCATGATCCGGATCGTTGTGCACTTCGATGATCAACCCATCCGCCCCGCAGCCACAGCCGCGCGCGCCATCGGCACAACCTTGTCGCGACGCCCAGTGCCATGCGAAGGATCGCCGATCATCGGCAGATGCGACAATTTCTTGATCACTGGAATCGCCGCGATATCGAACGTGTTTCGCGTGTACGTTTCAAACGTGCGAATGCCGCGCTCGCACAAGATCACGTCGTAATTTCCGCCGGCTCAAAATATATTCCGCGCTCAACAATAATTCTTCCATCGTCGCCGACATGCCGCGCTTCAGCAGCACCGGCTTGCGCACTTCTCCCAACGCGCGCAGCAAGTGATAGTTCTGCATGTTGCGCGCGCCCACCTGAAAAATATCCACGTAGCCCGACATCATCTGAATCTGCGAAGGGTCCATCACTTCGCTGACCGTGAAGAGCCCGGTTTTTTCCGCGGCCTCTTTCATCAGCTTCAGGCCTTCTTCGCCCATGCCCTGAAACGCGTACGGCGAAGTGCGCGGCTTGAACGCACCCGCGCGCAAAATCTTCGCTCCCGCCTTCGCAACGCTCTCCGCGACCGAGTTGATCTGGTCGCGCGACTCCACGCTGCACGGCCCCGCCATAATCACGATGTCGTTCCCGCCGATCGTTACTCCGCGGCCTAAATTGACGATCGTTCCTTCCGGACGGAACTGCCTGCTGGCCAGCTTGAACGGTTGCGTGATGCGCATCACTTCGCGCACGCCGTCGAGCAATTCAAAATCCCGATGATCGAAATCGCGGTGCACGCCGACGGCGCCGAGCACCGTGTGCGATTCGCCGGTGGAGCGATGCACGTTGAATCCGTTGGAGATCAGGCGATCGATGACGTGCTGTATCTGCGCGTCGGTCGCGCCCTCTTGCATTACGATGACCATGGCTGGCTGGTGTTTCCCTTCTCGTCTCCGCGCTTCTGCGGAAAATTCATTTCTTCAAGATTTTTTCTTCGCGTCGTCGTCGGGCGAATCGCCGTGCATGGCTTCGCGTTCGGCGCTGCGGGCTTCATCGATGATGCGCTCGAAGAGGCGGCGAATCGCGGCGTCGGAAAGCGGGCCGGGATTCTGGCTCTGCGCGTTCTTGATGACTTCGCGTTCGCGATCGGGCTGATAGAGCGGAAGATTTCTCTCCTGCTTGATCTTTCCGATCTCGAGCGCGCAATGCGAACGCTCGTTGAGCAACTGCACGAGTTTGCGATCGATCTCATCGATGCGGCGGCGCCAATCACTCATGTCGGTCATGGCGCGACCTCACGGCGAGACAAACCTTTTTTGCCGGCTTCCTTGAGACTGCGAATCTTCGCGCCGAGCGCTTGTGCCGCGGCATCGACCGATTCCGCCTTTTCGATTTCGGAAACGAGCGCGGAGCCAATCACTGCGGCGTCGGCAAGTCCGCCGAGAACAGAGACGTGGCCTGGCAGCGAAATTCCGAAGCCGACGGCGAGCGGAAGATTCGTGTGCGACCGCACGCGGCGAATCAGCGACGGAAGATCGTCGGGCAGCGAATCTTTTGCGCCGGTTACGCCGGTGCGTGAGATGAGATAGAGGAAGCCAGAGGTTGCAGCAGAAATTTTGTCGATGCGCTCGTCGGTGGAAGTTGGCGCGGCGAGGAAGACGGTGTCGAGATTGTGCGCGGCGAGAATTTTTCGATACTCGATGGATTCTTCGGGCGTGAGATCGGTGGCGAGGACGCCGTCCGCGCCTGCGGCAGATGCTGCGGCGGCGAATTTTTCGATGCCCATCTGGAACATCGGATTGTAGTAGCCGAAGAGAACGATGGGAATTTCGGTGCTGCGGCGGAATTGGATTGGCGGATGCGGCGGACTAAATCGAGCACGCTGGTAAGAGTTGTGCCGGCTTTGAGTGCGCGTTCGGAGGCGCGCTGGATTACGGGGCCGTCGGCGACGGGATCGCTGAAGGGGATGCCGAGTTCGATGACGTCGGCGCCTGCTTCGGCGAGCGCGATGACGAATTTCAGAGTTGCATCGAGGGATGGATCGCCTGCGGTGATGTAGGCGACGATGCCGAGTTCGCCGGCTTCGCGGAGGGCGGCGAAGCGTTGAGTGATGCGGGTGGAGTTGGCGGTCTGCGCGGTCATTTTATTCGGTGCAACATCTTGCCTGAGGTGGCGGAATCGGGCAATCGCTTCAATGTGACCAGCGCTCCTCGCTGAAGTGCCTGCTGACATTTACAGCTGAGATCCTTCGCCGTCCTTCGGACGGCTCAGGATGACACCACAAAGATCGGACACCGATGGATGACAACCGAATAATGCGGCGGCGTCACTTGAGGAGGCGGTTGTAGGTGTCCATGTCTTTGTCGCCGCGGCCGGAGAGGTTGAGGATGACGAGATCGTCGGGGGACATTTGGGGGGCGCGCTGGATTAAACCGGCGATGGCGTGGGCGGATTCGAGCGCGGGGATGATGCCCTCGGTGCGAGCGAGCAGGCTGGCCGCGGCGATGGCATCGTCGTCGGAGACTGCGGAATATTCGGCGCGGCGTTCGTCGGCGAGCCAGGCGTGTTCGGGGCCGATTGCGGGATAGTCGAGGCCGGCGGAAATCGAATGCGTGGCGGCGATCTGGCCGTCTTCGTTTTGCAGGACGTAAGTGTAGGTGCCTTGCAGAACGCCGGGGCGCGCGCCGGTGAAACCTTGCGGGGCGCCGAGGCGCGCGGCGTGTTCGCCGAGTTCTTTGCCGCGGCCGCCGGCTTCGATGCCGACCATTTTTACGTCGGTGTCGCGGAGGAAAGCGTAGAAGAGGCCGATCGAGTTGGATCCGCCACCGACGCACGCGTAGAGATGCGTCGGCAGGCGCTTTTCGGCGGCGAGAATTTGTTCGCGAGCTTCGCGGCCGATGACGGATTGAAAATCGCGGACCATCGTTGGATACGGATGCGCGCCAAGGACGGAGCCGAGGAGATAGTGCGTAGTGCGAATGTTGGTGACCCAATCGCGCATCGCTTCGTTGATGGCGTCTTTGAGCGTCTTGCTGCCGGATTCGACGCCGACGACTTGCGCGCCGAGCATGCGCATGCGCGAGACGTTGAGCGCCTGGCGCGCCATGTCTTCAGTGCCCATGTAGACGACGCACTCAAGGCCGAGATGCGCGGCGATGGTAGCGCTGGCGACGCCGTGCTGTCCGGCGCCGGTTTCGGCGATGATGCGGGGCTTGTTCATTTTTACGGCGAGCAAGCCCTGGCCGACGGCGTTGTTGATTTTGTGCGCGCCGGTGTGGAGGAGGTCTTCGCGCTTGAGGTAGATGCGCGGGCCGTCGAGATGTTTTGTTAGGCGCTCGGCGAACTGGAGAGGCGAGGGGCGGCCGACGAAATTTTTGAGGAGCGCGTTGAAGTTGGGCTTGGAAGGCTGGGTCGGATTTGGCCTGCTCGTAGGCGCGCTCGAGTTCGAAGAGCGGGACCATGAGAGTTTCGGGGACGTAGCGGCCGCCGTAGGGGCCGAAGCGTCCGGGGGTTTGGGTGGCGGCGGTGAGTTGGGAGGCCATAGTTTTTAGGAGTTTTTATTATCGGATAGATTGGGCGCCACGGGAAGTCGGGAGGGGTGGAAGAAGAGTAGGTCGATAGTCGGCGGTTGAAGGTTGAAGGGAAGAAAGAATGACGGGCAAACGTCGATGCGCGCGGGTTGATCCCGGTGATGTGTCATCTAAACCCGCACCCTTTAAAAGCTAAGGGTGCGGCACCCAACTGCCGTCGTGAATTCCATAGCCGGGGAGAATGTTTCAGAGTTGGGCGTTGGCGCGGGAGACTTCGGCGAAGAATTGAGCGAGTTTGGCGCGGGATTTTTTGCCGGGGGCGGGATTCGACGCCGCTGGCTACGTCTACGGCGTAGGGGCGGACGGTGAGGATGGCTTCGGCTACGTTTTCGGGGGTGAGGCCGCCGGCTAGGATGATGCGGTGATTCTTCGCGGCGTGGCGGGCGATAGTCCAGTCGGTGCGAGTGCCGGTGCCGCCGTACTCGCCGGATTTGGCGGCGTCGAAGAGGAAGGCGCGGACTGACGATTCGAATGGTTTGAGTTGGGCGAGACGGAAAGCTTTGTCGACGCGGAATGCCTTTGTGACGTTGAAAAATTTTGCGGCGGCGCGGGCGGTGGAGCCGGGTTCGTCGCCGTGGAGTTGGATCGTGTCGAGATTGATGGCGCGGGCTAGGGCGATGACGGCTTCGGGCGACCAGTTGACGAAGACGCCGGCGGCTTCGATTTTTTCGGGGAGGGCGCGAATGATTTTGTAGGCGTCTGCGGGGGAGATGTTGCGGACGCTTTTTTCGTAGAAATTGAAGCCGAGGGCGTCGGCGCCGAGATCGACGGCGAGCTTGGCGTCGGCGAGATTGGTGATGCCGCAGATTTTTACGCGGACGCGGGCCATTTTAGTTTTGTGCGGGCGGGGTGGCTGCGCTTGTGCCGAGCAGGTTTGCGAGAGCGGCGCCGGGATCGGGGGCGGACATCAGGGACTCGCCGATGAGGAATGCGTCGAAGCCGGCGGCGCGGAGGCGGACGAGGTCGGCGTTGGTCTTGAGGCCGGATTCGGCGACGGCGATGCAGTCGTCGGGGATTTTGTCGATCAGTTCGAACGAAGTTTCGAGGCGGACTTCGAGAGTTTTTAGATCGCGATTGTTGACGCCGATGATTTTGGCGCCGGCGGAGAGGGCGCGGTCGAGTTCGGGTTGCGTGTGGACTTCGACGAGCGGCTCCATTTTTAGTTCGCGGCCTAGATCGATCAATTCTTTTAGGGCTGGGTCGCGCAAGGCGGCGACGATGAGGAGAAAACTGTCGGCGTCGTTGGCGCGGGATTCCCAGACTTGCCAGGGGTCGAAGATGAAGTCTTTGCGGAGGACGGGCTGGGGGATTTCTTTGCGGGCGTCGCGCATGTTTTTTAGCGTGCCGCCGAAGAATTCGGGTTCGGTGAGGACGGAGAGGGCGGCGGCGCCAGTCGGCGGAGAGAGCGTTTGCGAGGGCGACGTGGTCGAAGGGGTCGCGAATTATGCCGCGGGAGGGGGAGGCGGGTTTTAATTCGGCGATGACGTTGAGTTGGTCGCGGGAGATGGCGCCGGGGAAATCGCGGAGCGGAGTTGCGGCGGCGACTCCATATTTAAGGGCGGTTTCGGGGAGGGCTTTTTTACGGTGTTCGACGGCGGCTCGGCGGGATTCGAGGATGCGGTCGAGGACGGTGCCGGTGTTGGCGGGAGTTTGAGCGGACACGGAGTAATTTTGTATGTAGGTGGGCGAGTGCGTGGTGTCAAACTGGCGCGAGAAGGGAAAAGATACCGCAGAGACGCAGAGGACGCTGAGAAGCACGGAGAGAGCGTCAGCATGGTTTTGGGGACTGGCAAAATTCGGGATGACGGAGAGATGGTGAGCTACTCGGAAAAGTATGGGGCGTTGTTGCGGGGGATTTCGGATGAGGCGGATGCGATGTCGCTGGAGTTCTTTCGCAATAGCTCGTTGCGCGTCGAGCGGAAGATGGATGGGACGGCGCTGACGCAGGCGGATGGGGCGGTTGAGAAAATGGCGCGGAAGAAGGTTGTCGGAGAGCGGGATCGAGCTGGATGTTTATGGTGAGGAGCAAGGGACTGGCGGCGCAAAGGCTGGCGCGGCGGACGGCAAGAGTGCTGCGGGCAGAGCGCGGTTGATTATTGATCCGATTGATGGGACGGAGGAATTTTCGCGGGGGATTCCTACGTTTGGGACGTTGCTGGGGATTGAGTCGAATGGCGAGATTGTGGCGGGGATGTGCAGCGCGCCGGCGCTGGGGACGCGGTGGTGGGCCTATCGCGGCGAGGGCGCCTTTCGCAACGGAGAGAAGATTCGCGTTTCGCGGACTCCGCAGCTAGGCGAGGCGATGGTTTTTACGACAGGGACGGGGCCGAGCAAGAATGCGGAGGATCGGGCGCGGATTCGGCGGTTGCTGGATGCTTCGCGGAATAGCCGATGCCTTGGCGGATTTTGGCAGCACATGTTGGTGGCGGAAGGAGCGATTGATGCGGCGCTGGATTGGACTTCGAAGCCGTGGGATTTGGCGCCGTTGGGGATCATTGTGGAGGAGGCGGGCGGAAGATCGACGAACATCGCAGGAGAACGAACGATTTACTCAGGGGACTATTTGAGTACGAACGGCGTCATTCACGAAGAGGCGATGAAGCTGCTGCGTTGAGGGATTGACATGGATATTCAAGGACAAGCTCGTAAAGCGGAACAACTTCGCAAATTGCATCACGGCGGGAAGATTTTGGTGTTGGCGAATGTTTGGGATGTGGCGAGTGCGCGCGTGTTTGAGGAGATGGGATTTCCGGCGATCGCGACGACGAGTGCGGGGATTGCGGCTTCGCTGGGGTATGCGGATGGGCAGCTCATTTCGCGTGATGAAATGCTGGATGTGGTAGGGCGGATTGCGCGGGCGGTCCATGTGCCGGTGACGGCGGATCTTGAGGCGGGGTATGGGCCGACGATTGAGGATATGACGGCGACGGTGCGGGCGATGGCGGAGGCTGGGGCTGTCGGGATGAATCTGGAAGATGTGACGGGAAGCGATGAGAGTACGCACGTCGAGCTGGCTACGCAGGTGGAGAAGATCCAAGCGATTCGACGGGCGGGAGAGGCGATGGGAGTGCCGCTGGTGTTGAATGCGCGGACGGATATTTACTTGATGCCGATCGGGCCGGAGGCGACACGATTTGAGCGAACGGTGGAGCGGTGTCGTGCGTATCGCAAGGCGGGGGCGGATTGTTTGTTTGTGCCGGGAGTACGCGATGCGGAGACGATTTCTAAATTGGTGAAAGCGATCGATGGGCCGGTGAATATTTTGGCGACGGCGGGCGGGCCGAACGTGAATGAGTTGGAAGCGATGGGGGTGGCGCGGGTGAGCATGGGGTCGGGCGTGATGCGATCGGCGCTGGGGCACGCGCGGCGCGTGGGGCGCGAGTTGCTGGAGCGCGGGACGTTTGAGTCGATGCTGGATGGCGCGGTGCCGTTTGCGGAGTTGATGGCGATGATGTCGCGGCAGAAATCGTAGCGATGCCGGATGCGGCGGAGTTGCTGCGCGTTTTGGATGAAGAAATTGTTGCGTGTCGGAAATGTCCGCGGCTGGTTGTTTACCGCGAGGCGGTGGCACGGGAAAAACGGCGGGCGTATCGGGATTGGATTTATTGGGGCAAGCCGGTGCCGGGATTTGGCGATCCCGGCGCGCGGCTGATGCTGGTGGGATTGGCGCCGGGCGCGCATGGGTCGAACCGAACGGGGCGGCCGTTTACGGGGGATAAGTCGGGGGAGTTTTTGTATCGCGCGCTTTACGATGCGGGATTTGCGAATCGGCCGGTGGCGGTGCAGCGGGATGATGGGCTGGCGCTGATGGATGCGTATATTACGGCGGCGGCGCGGTGTGCGCCGCCGGACAATAAGCCGCTGCCGAGCGAGTTGGCGAATTGCCGGCCGTATTTGGAGCGGGAGCTGGAGATTTTGAAACCGCGGGCGATTTTGGCGCTGGGTAAAATCGGGTGGGATGTTTATTTGGGGATTTTGAAGGCGCAGGGATTTATTGTTTCGCGGGCGGCGTTTCCGTTTGGGCATGGGGTTGAGGTGGATTTGCCGGGCGTCGGAGCGAGGTTGTTTGGGGTTTATCATCCGAGCCAGCAGAATACGTCTACGGGGAAGGTTACGTTGGCGATGTATGCGAAGGTGTTGAAGAGGGTGCGGAAGTATTTGAAAGCGACGGAGTAGGGTTCGAGGCGGCTCCGGCAAAACCCCAAGAAAACGCAGACTGAGGAAGTAGGTTACGCCCGGGCAAGCTGGGGCGCAGCAGTGCTGCGCCCCTGCATGATCATGCCGGCGCTTGCTGTGTCGGGTGGCGGTTGCGGATGGCGGGAAGATGCGACACTCGGGCTTTACGGCACTGTCTTGTAATCACTCCAAACGATTGAAGTAAAGAGAGTTAACCGAGGTCGGGGGTTGGACCTGGTGGTGCTCCTGCAATTGTGGGTCGAGATGTTGCGGGAGGGGATATGCGGGAATTTTGTAAGGGATTGGTGATGGCGGCGCTGCTCGGGGCCGTTAGTTTTCTGAGTTTTTCATCGAGCGCGAAGGCGCAGCAGGGGCCGACGCCGGAGACTTCGGCTTCGGCTTCGGCTTCGGACGATCAGAGGCCGGTGATTTCGCGGGATCGCGTTCCGGCGCAGGGTGATGATCCGAATGCGAGTCAGAATCAGGAGCAGAATCAGGATCGAGAGCAAGATCGAGCGCAGGTGGGGCAATCGACGCAAGGTGAAGATGCAGCGGCGGCTCCCGCTGCGGCGCCGGCGCATCCGTTGACGAAGCCGGCGAATGGGCGGCGGAGCGCGGCTTTGCCGGTGGAGGCGTATGCGGTTGTGCCGGGGACGCGATTTTTGGTGAAGCTGGAAGATGAGCTGAACACGGAGACTTCGCGGCGGAACAATCGATTCAAGGTGCGGACGCTGGAGCCGTTGGAAGCGGGGAGCGGGATTTATTTGCCGGCGGGGGCGGAGATTATTGGGCATATCAGCCGGGTGGAGTCGGCGGGGATCGCGGGGCGCGCGAAAATTTGGCTGACGTTTGATGATATTCGGACGGGATTTGGGCCGCTGCCGATCGTGGCGGAAGTGATCGCCGTGCCGGGGGATCACAGCGTGAGGAGCGGAGGGCCGATTCAAGAAGGATTGATTGAGGGGCGCATGAGCACGCAGCAGGCTGCTGGGGAAGCGGCGGCGGCTGGTGCGGCGATGGGCGCGGTGAAGGGCGTGAAGGATCACGACAAGCGCGAAGTTGCGGAAGGGGCGATGGCGGCGGCGATTGCGGCGTATTTGGTGGAGTCGGGGCGGGGACATGAAGTGGATTTGCCGCGCGGGGCGAAGCTGGAGGTGGAGTTGGAGCGGGCGTTGTATCTCGTGAGGAATTGATAGCGGCGGCGAGATTCGGCGGGCGGGTGAGATTGTGACGAGCGGATCGAGGGCAGGCTGAAGCCCGCCCCTACGAAGTCTCCGCCAAGCGCGGCACGAGGGAGATAATCGGATCGAGCGGGCGGAGCAAGCCCCGCCCCTACAAATTCAATTAGAATTCCCGAACGACGTTCGGCGGGCGGTTATCGAATCGGTGCGGGCATTCGACGCGGGGGATTCGGTACAATGGCTGCCTCATGCCAAAACTTACCTTCCTTGGTGCCGCAGGCACTGTCACTGGATCCAAATATTTAGTTGAGGCTGGCGGCAAGAAATTGCTGCTGGATTGCGGCATTTTTCAGGGGTCGCCGGAGTTGCAGGATCGGAATTACGATCCGCTGGCGGTGGATCCGAAGACGATCGACTACTGCGTGCTGACGCACGCGCACCTCGATCACACGGGGTGGCTGCCGCGATTTGTGAAGAGCGGATTTCGCGGGCCGATATTTGCGAATCCGGCGACGATCGAGCTGACGTCGCTGCTGCTGAAAGATTCGGCGCACTTGCAGGAAGAAGACACGCTACATGCGCGCAAGCATGGGTATGCGCGGCACTCCGATCCGCAGCCGCTTTACACCACCGAAGATGTCGATCCTGTTTTAAAGATGATGAAGAAGGCGGCACGGACTGGTGCGTTTGAGGTTTCGCCGGAATTTAGTTTTGTGGCTTACGACGCGGGGCACATTCTTGGATCGACGAGCCTGGAACTGACGATCACGGAGAATGGGAAGAAATATGTCGTCGTGTTTTCAGGCGACGTGGGGAGATACGACCAGCCGATTTTGAAAGATCCGGCAACACCGCCGTCACATGCGGATTTGTTGTTGTGCGAATCGACGTATGGCGATCGCGAACATGCGCCCGGTAATCCGGCGCAGACACTGGCGGATGTGATCAATCGCGTGGCGGGACGCGGCGGGTCGATTATTATTCCGGCGTTTGCGATCGGGCGGACGCAGACGTTTATGTATTACCTGCGCGAAATTATTGCGGAGAATAAAATTCCTGCGATTCCGGTTTACATCGATAGTCCGATGGCGCTGTCGGCGACGGATATGTATGTGAAGTATCGCGAGGACCACGATCAGGAATACGAGAGGATCGAAGCATTGGAAAACGGGAAGGGCGATCCGCTGAGCATTCATGAATTTCATCTGGCGCGGACGGCGGATCAGTCGAAGGCGATCAATCGCGTGAAGACGCCGTGCATCATTGTGTCGGCGAGCGGGATGGCGTCGGGCGGGCGTGTTTTGCATCATCTCGAGCAGAGGTTGCCGGATGCGCGGAACGCGGTGATCTTGGCGGGATATCAGGCGCAAGGGACGCGCGGGCGGGCGCTGCAGGAAGGCGCGAAGTCGATTCGAATGTATGGCGAGGAAGTGCCGGTGAACGCGGAGATTTATTCGATGGGGCAGCTTTCGGGGCATGCGGGAAAGAGCGAGCTGCTGCGGTGGCTGGGCGGATTTCCGGCGCGCCGAAGCAGACGTATCTGACGCATGGAGAGCCGGCGGCGGCGCAGGCATTGCAGGCGGCGATTCAGCAGCAGTTTGGGTGGAAGGTGGCGGTGGCGAGGTATTTGGATACGGTAGAGATTGGCGGCGCGTAGGCGGCGCTCACGGCGATGATTAGCCGGACATTTTTTGCCGTCGGAAAAAAAATAGAACAAATCTGAAAATAGTCAGGAAACTTTTTTAGGGATGACCTCGTCTATACCAGCAAGACCACTCGCGGGGTAGGGGGCTAACCACCACAGGGCAACCGACCGTCAGTTCCCTACCCCAAAATTTCGAAACGTTTCGCAGAATCTGAGCCGGGCAGCGTTTTCTCGTGGCGAAAATTGTTGGTATTGAGATTGATTAAGATAAAAGTAAGACTCTTCCGTTGAACTTTCCCCAAATTCAGCTGTATTTCCGTGCACCTAGAGCTTGTATCCAAGCACAGAAATTGAATGCGCCGGCAATCCTTCCATCCTGAGGCGGGCTAAGAGTACGCTAGTATCGAACTGCGTCTAATAAACGACAGGGTCAAGATTCAAAGCGAGGAACAATGGCGTTGATCAAGCTTGGTAAGAGGAACGATGCGGGAGTGGATGTGGGCCCGTTCCTGCTCAACACGGACCAGATTGTCGCGGTGATTTCCGGTCCCAGGGCGACTGAGATTCAAACTGCGGATGGGCACACGCACTGGGTACGCGAAACGCCGGAGCAGGTGCTCGCGTTGTTGAATGCTCCGCCTAGTTAGCGTTTCCGCGCAGAAATTCTGAAATCGCGTCGTTGAGGAATTTGGCGTCTGCGGGATTTGGCGCGGCGCCGGCGGTGTGTCCCCAGAGTGACGGAATGGGCTTGAGCGTGACGTGGGGGATGAAAGCGGATTCGTAGCGTGCGTCGCCGACTGGGAAGTAGAGGTCGGTTTCGGAGGGCATGTAGAGGACTGGGACTTTGATCGATTGGAGCGCGCGTTTTACGTCGCCGTCGAAGCCGGGCGAGGTGCCGACGTCGTGGCGCTCCCAGGTGCGCATCTGGAGAATGATGTCGTTGGCGTCGCCGCCGGGGATGAAGTTGGTTCGGTATTCTTTGAGAGTTGATTCGAACGTTGTGCCGGGTTTCGCGCCTTCGCGCCAGAGTTCATCGCGCCACCATTCCTGAGAATAAAGCCACGCGGTCCAGATCAGAGGCGAAAGCTTCGACGCCTTTGGTGGGTTGCTTTGTATAGTCGCCATTGTTGAAAGCGGGATCGAGTTCGATGGCGTTGATCTGGCTTTCGAGGCGGATGAAACCCTGCGGATAGCATTTCGCCGTGCCTGCGGTGGCGACGATGCGATCGGTGAAGTGGGATAGCTGACGGCCCATTGGAACGCTTGCTCCGCGCCCATCGAAAAGCCGATGATGGCGCGCAAGATGCGTGATTTGAGTTCGTCGACGAGCAGATGATGGACGGCTTCGACGTTGTCACGAATGGTCGTGACCGGAAAGCGGGGCCCATGAAAAGGCTCAGGCGTATTGCTGGGCGATGAGGAGTGGCCGCTGCCGAACATTTCGGTGGTAACAAGAAAGAGTTTGCCGGGATCGAGCGCGAGTTTTTCGCCGATGAGCCATTCGTAGCCGTGATAGTCGGCCATGTAGTGCGAGGGCATGAGGATGACGTTATCTTTCGCGGCGTTGAGATGGCCGTAGGTGCCGTAGACGATTTTGGCTTGCGGGAGCGTGACGCCGGATTCGGTTTTGAAATTTGCGATTGATGAATTCGTGGCGCTCGGAAGGCGGAGCTTTGGGATTCGAGGGCTCTTGAGCGCGGCCGGCCGTGGCCAGAAGAAATAACGTGAGAAGAGTGATAGGCGCAGTTGTGATGGCTGAGCGAATAGGATTTTTGTGAGGGATCATTTTTTGTGGGCGTATCGTAACACTCTCGTCAACGAGAGTTGTTGATTACGATGTCCGCGATCGGCGATTCGGAATCTGAGCTTCGCGCATGCGGCGGTTTCAAACGCGTTCGCCAAATACAAAGGCGGCCAGCACGGAGTGTGCTGGCCGCCTTCTTGTTTAACTGCGATTGGATGTTGGTTACTGATCCAATTCCAGGATTTGCGCGTTGTTGTTGCCGGCGGATACGTCGATGGCGATCTGGCGCGTCGGAGAGATCGCGTAGTAGATGTTGCCACCGCTGCCGAGGATGGTGCGCCCATCGATGCTCAGGGACAACAAACCTGAGAGCGGGCTGTCTGGAGTGAGGATGTCGGTCAGTGCGTTGAGGTCAACTGTTGCGTTGACTGCGCCGAGAGCCGACAAGTCGATCACGCCGGACTTGAAGGTCAGGTTCGCGATCGTGTTGTTCAAGCCGCCTTCGATGTAGTTGCCTTGGAAGGAAGAGAGGAGGAGTGACACGAGTCCAGCTTGCGACTCCAGCCGCCCTTCCTTGACCTCGGCCGTGGCGTCCATGAGGAAGCCGGAGCCAACCCCGTTCATGTAAACGGTGAAGGTGTTGCCGGCGAGGGTGATCGTGCCGCGGCCCGAGGCGGCGATGTTATAGCTGCCGACCGCGAGCAACGTGGACGTCACGCTGCCGTTGTCAACCGCGTCGAACGTGCCCGCGGTTGTCGCGAGGGCGCCCGTTGGGAGTACTGCACCGATGGCGACCGAAGTGGTGTTGGCGGTCGTGCCCTTTCCTTCGACGTGCGCAATGCTCGTGCTGAGCAGCGGCATCGAGAGGGCGTTGCTGTAGGGAGCGCCGCTCTGCGACCGCAATTCGCCGCTGAGCAGAGCCGTGGTTGGGTTCAACGCATCGGTTCGCAGCATCACCAGTTCGTCGGGCGAGATGACGTAGACCACGCCGTTGACCTGGCTGAGCGTGCCGGCATTGAGTGTCACCGTGCCGCGGCCGGTGCCAGCGATGTTGAACGTCGATGTGTTGGCGACAGCCTGGCTGGTGAGAATAGTGCCAGCCGCGTTGCTATCCACCAAGCCGGACGTGATGCCGCCCGAGCCGTTGAGTGCGACGTTACCGATCACTGCCGAGCGAGCTCCCGTAGAAGTCGAGCCGGAGAGGCCGAAGGCAAGGTTTGGCTTGATGGCCGCGTTGGAGAAGGCCGAGTTGAGCTGCTTCTTGAAGAAGCCGGAACCACGGATCACGTTCGCGCTTGCGGTGTCGAACTCGACGAGCTGCACGAGGTTACCCGCAGCATTCACGGCGACGCGGAAGTTCATCGTTCCAGCGCTGGTCGTGAGTGCCAAGGTGCCGCGATTGTCGGCGTTGATGGTGAAGGAGCCGGCGGTGATGGTCTGGTTGATGGAAGCACCGGACGTGCGGTTGATGTCGAGCGTGCCGCTCGTGACGGTAACTCCGTTGGCTGCGATTGTGCCGGCAATGGCCACCGGGCCACTGGCGTCGAAGCCGTTAAAGAGCATCGCGTAGTTGCCGGAGAGCAGGCTGTTTTTCGCACCTGGCGTGGTGACGTTGAGTGCGAGGACGCTGGTTGCCGTTTGCGGCGGCGTGGAAGCGTCAGTTGCCTGGACGGTTACGTTCGCACCCGTGGCTCCCAACGCGACGTTGCCGCTCAGGATGCCGGTGTTGACGTCGAGGTTTAGGCCAGTGGGCAAAACGCCTGCGTTGACGTTCCATGTGATCGGGCCGACTCCGCCCTGGGTGGAAAGCTGCGTGTTGTAGAGCAAGCCCGCAACGAGGTTCGGAACGGTGTTCGTCACGATCGAGAGCAGCGAGTTGGTCTGGAAGTTGATCGCCTGCTGCTTGACCTGAGGAGGATGAGCCGAGTCCGTCGCTTGCACTGTGAAGCTGACCGTACCGCCGGTCGTTGGCGTGCCGGTGATCTGACCCGTTGACGAATTGAGCGTCAACCCGGCAGGGAGAGAGCCGGCTGTGATGACCCAAGTAAACGGCGCATCGCCGCCCGTGGCTATCAAAGAGCCGGTGTAGGCCTGATTGGCGACGGCGTTCGGAACGGTCGCACTGACGACAAGGGGAGCGTAAACATTGAGAGTCGAAGACGACGTGCCGGATTGCGCCGGAGAAGACGAGTCCGTGACTTTCAAGGTGAACGTCGAGCTGCCGACAGCCGCCGGCGTGCCGCTGATGGCGCCCGTGGCCGGGTTCAAGGTGAGGCCTGCTGGAAGCGAACCGGAGGTAACGCTCCAAGTGACGGGATTCAGGCCGCCCGAAGCGGAGAGTACGGTGTTATATGCCGCACCAGATACCGCATCCGGGACGGTGCTGCCTGAGACGTGCAGACCCGTCGCGACGGTGAGGGACTGAGATGCTGTGGCGGTTTGAGCGGGAGAGGAAGAATCCGCGACTTTAACGGTGAAGGAAGCGTTAGCGGCAGCGGTCGGAGTGCCGGAAATCGCGCCCGTCGCGGCGTTCAACGTCAGGCCGGCTGGCAGCGCGCCCGCAGAGATCGAATAGGTGTAGGGCGTCATACCACCGGTTGCGCTGAGCGCGAGAATGAAGAAATTGCCGACGGTAGCCGTCGGTGCAGTCACGGGTGCAAGCGCGAGCGGAGCCGTAACAACGATCGTCTCCGGCAACGTTACGGTTTGAGGCGGCGTGCTGGAATCGACGATCTGAAGAGTGAAGCTGTAGGTGCCCGGCGTTGTTGGAGTTCCAACGATCGAAGGCGAGGTAGCGTTGAGGCTCAGACCTGGAGGAAGGCTGCCTGCAACGATCGACCATTTAAAGGGGGCGACTCCACCTTGGACGGAGAGTCCGGCGTCGTATGCTTTTCCGGCGACTGCCGTCGGGAGCTTTGCAACCTGGATTTGCGGCTTGGCGGCTACAGTGACGACTACCTTTGTGACTTTGCTGGCATTCGCTTTGGAAGTCGCAGTCAGGGTGGTTGTGCCTGCGGTCGTCGGGGCCGTCAACGTCACGGCCGACAAGGTTTCGTTGGTGAGCGTGCCGCCGCCGGTGACGGCCCACGACACGCCTTCACCGGTGGAATCTCCGGTGACCGTCGCTTTAAACGTCTGACTCGATCCGGCATCCATCGACGCCGATGACGGAGACACAGAGACCGCTACCGACGAAGCCGAAAGGCCTTGACCTTGATTTGTCGAACCGCCGCCGGAACCGCAACCTTGTATGAGAAAAAGAGCTGCGAGAGAAGAGAGAGACAGAAAAAAGTTCTTCATGTTCATGGACGACCCCTTGCGTCTGCCGCTGAAGATTTGTGCTGCTTCGACGGAGAGGAGAGAGGTGGGCGCGGTCTTGATTACAAAGTGTTAAGAAACGGGAGCGTAAGTAATATCGCAAATGTTCGCGGACGAAATTTCGTGCGCATTGTTTCGCGCGCATTGTTTCGCGCGCATTATGTCGCGCGTTAAATGCGCGCGTATTTATACGCGAGTTAAATGCTGTATGGTTCGCTCGCCGTTGGTACGTAGCGTTGCTTACATAAGCCGAAGAAGTAGTTGATGGCGACTGGAATCCACTACAAGGAGACGCCCCGGACTGCTGCCCGACGCGGGAACGATCGAAACGGTCAGACTTCGATGATTTTATTGCGGACGGCGTAAAGAATGAGGTCGGATAGGTTAGCCAGCTCGAGCTTCAGCATCACGCGGGCTCTATGTCCTTCGACCGTGCGCACACTGATTCTCAATCGTTCGGCGATCTGCTTGTTCACTTTGCCTTCGGCCAGCAGACGCAGTATTTCCTGTTCGCGGTTGGTCAGATCTTTCTTCAACGCGCAACCCAGTCTTTACAAGTATTTATTACTTCAGTGCAAAACAACCAGAGTTCGTTTGACCGCGCCCCGGCTTCCCAGCGATGTAGCAGATTGCCTTTATTATCCCAAAGGTAATCTGTTTTCGCCACTATCATTCCTTACCGATGTTGATTTGGATGTAACAATGTCCTCTAAAGTTTGCACAGCTAGTATGGTGCCGTGAAAATGACCGCATAGCCTGAGATTTGAGAGCGGAGAATGCCGTGCAGGTTGTGGGCCATTCGGACTTATAATTTCGCGCATGAGCAGTGACCCCGGCAGCAGCGCAGTGAAGCGCGATCCGCATTTGCGGATGCACTGCGTCAACGTGTATGTGCGCAACCAGGATCGCAGCCTGAAGTTTTATCTCGAACAGCTTGGGTTTCATCTGGCGTTCGATACGCGACTGCAGGGCGGCGAGCGGTGGGTGGCGGTGGCTCCGCCGGACGGCTCTACGCTGCTGGCGCTGGTGACGCCTTCGGCGACGTCGCCGATGTACAAGCTGATCGGGCGGAGTACGAACGTCGTCTTCATCACGGAAGATGTGACGTCGAAATATTCTGAGTGGTCAAAGCGCGGGGTGGTGTTTTCGCATACACCACGGTTGAGGCGGATTCAGTATCGGCGCGAAGAGCGAGCGGCGGCCGCGAGAGCTGGGGACGGCTCGCACGATGCGCCGATGCTCGGCGAAGGCGAAAATATCTGGGGTAGCGTTTACACGCGATTTCGCGACGTTGACGGAAATTCATTTTCGCTCGTTAGTTTTGACGAGATCAGCCACGCGCTCGATACGCAGCGACGCGCGGCGGCGGAAAAACTGGAGAATGAGCGGCGAGTCGCGCGCGAGTTGCAGATCGCGAAGGAAGTGCAGGCGCGGCTGTTTCCGCAGAAGCGGCCGGAGGTCGATTCGCTCGATTATGCGGGAGTTTGTTTGCAGGCGCGGCAGGTGGGCGGGGATTACTACGATTTTCTCGATCTTGGGCCGCGGCGGCTGGGGATGGTGATTGGCGATGTTGTTGGTAAAGGGATCGCGGCGGCGCTGTTGATGGCGAATTTGCAGGCGATTTTGCGCAGCCAGTGCGCGATAGCGCTTGATCGGCCGCAGGATGTGCTGCGCGCGGTGAATCGATTGTTTTGCGAGAGCACGCTGGAAGGCGGATTTGCGACGCTGTTTTTCGCAGAGTACGACGAATCGACGCGGCGGCTACGCTACGTGAACTGCGGGCATTTGTGCGCGCTGTTGCTACGCGCGGATGACGAGGTCGAGCGGCTGGACGCTACCGGGACGGTGCTGGGACTGTTTGAGCAGTGGGATTGCGAGATGGGCGAGCGGACGATCGAAAGCGGTGATGTTTTTGCGCTGTATACGGATGGGATTACAGAGTCGTTCGATGCGAATGACGAAGAGTTTGGCGAAGAGCGATTGCTAGCGACGCTGCGGAAACATCGCGACTTGTGCTCGCGCGAAGCGATCGATGCGGTCGTGTCGGAGGTTGGAAAGTTCAGCCCGTCGGAACAGCGTGACGACATTACGATGATTGTCGCGAAGTGCCAGTGAAAAGCAAGCCACAAAAACTAGGCACGAAGTTTGGCTAAGCGTTGTTCGGCGGCGGCTAGCGTCTCTTCTTTTTTGCAGAACGTGAAGCGGACTTGGGTCGCGCCATCGTTCGAGTCGTTATAGAAGCTTGAGCCTGGGACGGATGCGACGCCGATTTCTTCGACGAGATATTTGGAGAAGCGCACGTCGCGGGTGGCGGCGGGAAAGCGTTTCGGGTCGGGATCGGGGAACGCGGAAATGTCGGTCATGATGTAGTAGGCGCCGCGCGGTTTGTAGACCTTGAAGCCGGAAGTGGTGAGAATTTTCAGCAGGCGCGCGCGCTTTTCGGCGTAAGTGACGGCAAGTTTGTCGTAGTACGCCTGCGGCTGCTTCAGCGCGATTGCGCCTGCCTGCTGAAGCGGAGCTGCCGCTCCCACCGTAAGAAAATCGTGGACCTTGCGAATCGCGGCTGTCGTTTCTGGTGGAGCAATCGCCCAACCGACGCGCCATCCGGTGACGCTGTACGTCTTGGACATGCCGTTGATGACGATGGTGCGTTCGCGCATGCCGTCGATGCGCGCCATGGTGATGTGCTCGGTGGCGTCGTAGAGAATGTGCTCGTAGATTTCGTCGGTGATGCAGTAGGCGTTCCAGCGCACGCAGAGGTCGCGGATGAATTCGAGTTCGGCGCGCGTGAAAACTTTGCCTGTTGGATTATTTGGCGTGTTGAGGATGATCGCTTTCGTTTTTGGTCCGAAGGCGGCGGCAAGTTCGGCAGGGTCGTAACTCCACACGTCGTTTTCGCTCGCGGGCGGCTTCATTTTCACGAAGCGCGGCGTGGCGCCGCTCAAAATCGCGTCGGGGCCGTAATTTTCGTAGTACGGCTCAAAGACGACGATTTCGTCACCGGGGTTGATGATGGCCATCATGGCCGACATCATCGCTTCGGTGGAACCGCAGCAAATCGTGATTTCGCGCTCGGGATCGACGCGGATTCCCTGCGTGCGCTCGAATTTTTCGACGATCGCGTCGCGCAGCGCCTTCGCGCCCCAGGTGATCGCGTACTGATTGATGTCGTCGGAGATGGCCTGGCGCGCGGCCTCTTTGATTTCGGCGGGTGCGGCGAAGTCCGGAAATCCCTGCGAGAGATTGACGGCGTTGTGCTTGAGCGCGAGGCGCGTCATTTCGCGAATGACGGACTCGGTGAATTTTTCGGCTTTTGCCGAGAGCATGCGGCGGGCGATGTCAGTGGCAGTCATGGCTAACAAAAATTTTAGCGTCGAAACCGGCAAACACAAAGAAGAACGAGGCGCACGCGTTACTGCGGCTTGCGGAGCACCCAGGTTGTCATGCAGCGGTGATTCTGCACGATCGTCGTCTTCAACCGATCCACCAAAACTGCTTTCATGCTCTCGGTGAGAGACATCAACTTTTGCTCATCGACCAGATACCAAGTTTGGCCGCCCGGCATTGCGTACAATCCGTTGCCCAACGGAACAAAATCCATGCCGATTCGCGACGCGAGACGGCAAAAAAGCAGTCCTCCGGGACGAAGGACGCGCCAGAGTTCGGCAAGCATCGCAAGAAACTGCTCTTCGCTTCGTGCGAAGTGAAGGACCGAACTGCAAATGACGACGTCCGCAAAATCATTTGCAAAAGGCATTTTCTCGACACGACTTACCTGGAAGTTTTCGTCGGGCAGGCCCGTATTCAGCGATTTGGACAATTGCCGGACATCCTCGACCCCCGCGGGATTCGCATCGATCGCAAAAATTTCCGCGCGTTCGCGCAAAAGATAGACGAGATTCCGCCCATATCCACATCCCGCGTCGAGAACGCGCATGCCGGGCGCGATATTGCCGCGCAGGATTTGATCGAAGACGTAGATATCGATCTCACCGAAGAGTTCCTGGATGTTCGGAGTCATCCGACTATTATCGCTGGTGAGTGCGAAACGAGTTTAGTTCTTTCGATTTGGGTCGGACGTGGAGTCGGCGCTGGTTGATGCGGGCTGTTCGGGCGGCGCGGGCTGTGCGGCTTGCACAGGAACGAGAGGCGCCACCGGAGCAGGCGCGGTCGTTGTCGTGGCTGTGCTTGTCGCCGGCGACGCGGCCGCGCCAGGGCCATACACCTGGCGATACACATCGGCGTTGCGCATGACAATCTGCACGTAATCCCGTGTCTCGGTGAATGGAATCGACTCGACCAGCTCGGGAATTTCTTCGTAGTTGCGTTCCGCGCGCCACGCGGCGATGCGATCTTCGCCGGCGTTGAAAGCCGCGAGCGCGTACTCGGGCTCGCCCGTTAATTTCAGCAAGCCGGCGATGTAGAGCATTCCGAGTTCGAGATTGTATTCGGGGTCGAAGAGCTTCGCTTTCGTGTAGCGAACCTTGAGCTGCTTGGCAAGCAACTTGCCGGTCTTGGGCAACACCTGCATCAAGCCGACAGCGTTGGCGTGCGAAACGATGTCGGCCTGGAAAGTCGATTCCTGGCGAATCAAACCCGCAGCCAGCATCGGATCGAAATCATTGCGTTGCGCTTCACGGCGAAGAGATGCTTCGTATGGCAGCGGGTAGAGCGTCTTCCAAACATTTGGCGGAAGGTCGGCGATTTTTCGCGAATCGAAGTTCGGAACGATGAGCCGGCCGTAGGACATTCCTGTCGCGAAGTGCCCCTGATCGAATGCGCACTGCGCGGCTTCGAGCAGCATTCGCGTGGAACCCGTGGCGTAGAAGCCGGCCTTCAGCTCGAGTTCCGCCGAGGCGTCGAACGCTATGATGCGCAAAGCTTGCGCGCGGACCCAACGGTCTTTCGCGGCATCCGGAATCGGCTCGTCCACAGAGCGCAACGCAGGCGCGGGCGGAATCGACGAAAGAAAGTCGGGAGCGTCTTGATCGCCGGCGCCAAGTTTGTCGAGACGAGCGGCGGCGGCGTGGGCGAAATAAGTCTGCGGGAACCGATCGACGTCGGCGTGGAAATAGGCGCGCGCGTGGCCGGGATTTCCGCTGCGCTCGGCGTTGCGGCCGAGCCAGTACAACGCATCGGGCGCATTCGCAGAAGTCGGATACTTTCGCAAGAACGCGGTGATGCGATCGTCGGCGTATGGTTGGCGATCGAGATACGCGATCCACGCCGTGCGCCATTCACAGAAGAACGTGTATTTCCCCGACGGAAAATTATCGACGATGCGCTGATAGTATTTGATCGCTTCGTGACGGTTGAGCTGGACCCAGTAATAATTCCCCGCCAGCATCAGTGCTTCTTCCGACCACTTGCTCTGCGGATATTTCGCGACGACGGCTTCGGTGCCGGCGACCATATCGGATTCTTTGTTCGCCGAGCGCGCGATTTGCGCGACGACATACATGCGTTCGGCATCGACTTCAGGATCGGTGATGGTCAACGACGAAACGAGCGACGGGGAGCCCTTGAGCTGAACGCGCGCTTGAGCGGCACGCAGCAGTGCGTGTTGCCTGTGTGCGCTCGACGGATCCTTGATTCCTGCCGCCAGCTTCGCGAATTCCGTCTGAGCGTCGCGATACTTTTTCTGGTTGTAGAGAATCTGCGCGCGGCCTTCTTGCAGCTCCCAGCTTGGCGCAGGATATTCGCTGCCCATCGCGGCTTTGACTTGCTGGAGGCCGCTGGCCGCCGTCTTGCCTTCATCCGAGAGCGGATTTTTGTAATAGAGAAGCTGATAGTCCTTCGCGGCGCGGCTGAATTGGCGCGCCTGCTTGTACGCTTGCGCGCGCAGCAACAGCAACGCGGGCTTGGCTGTTGTGCCTGTGTAGGCTTCGAGCGCCTCAATCGCGGCCTGTGGCTTGCCCGCCTCCATCGCCGACGGAGCGTAAGCTTCGAGGAACTGTTCCCTGATTCCAGTATTCGGATATTCGGACTGGATTTTCTGCAAAGCAATGAACGCGGGTCCGTTCTGCTTCAGCACGCGCTGCGTCTGCGCCGTCCAATACAAAACATAGTCGGCGAGCAGCGTGTCGCTCTTCGCTTTCGTCAACCAAACCATCGCCGGTTGCGTGCGATTTTTGTTGTAGTCGTCGTAACCCAGCGCAAGCGCGGCGCGCGCGCCCCAGACATTGCCGGCATTCTTACCTGCAAACGCCGCGAGCTTGTCGTAAGCGCCCGGACTCGCGTTGTGCAAAGCACGCGCGAGCGTCGAGAGTTCACGCTGCGCCGCTTCGTCTTCCGGAGTCGCCGCCGTAATCTCAGGCGCCGAAGTGTTCGGCATGCAGCCGCTGCGGCATGGAGTCGCTGCAGGCTTGTTCGATTTGCGTTTCTTGTGCGCGGTCTGCGGGGCCGAAGCAGCCGGCAAGTCCAGCGGCGTCGCCGCCAACAGCGCGCACGACACAGCAATGGCTAATGCGCGAGACACATAATTTGCGCGAGAACTCGCCGCCGGGTTCGACGCGAGCGTGGAGTGCGAGGCGCTAGCGGTGCTGCGCGGTCGTGGCGTAAGGATAGTCGCCGAGGGCATTGGCATCACCCTCTGCGAGGATCTCCACCATCCAGCGATAAAAATAGTCGACCGGGTGATCCATGATGGGTTTGAACCGCCGGTCATATTCTCGGTGAGCTTTCTCAATGTCATCCCGCAACCGGACGCAGATATCCTTGTGCTGTCGGCCGAGACGCACCTGCTCCGGTCGCAACATCTTAATATCCTGCATCGAAACTTTGGCAACGCGGTTCGCGCGGCGATGAAGTTCTTGCTCGTCGGTCGATAACCGGTTGACATCAAAAGCGCTGGCGCCTTCTGGCTCGCCGGCCGCGACAGGGACGGACTCGACTTCTTGAGCCGCGACGAGCGCGGGTTCTTCGTGAACTTGAGCGGGTGGTGCGGGCGCGTGATGCTGCTCGGCCACTGCGGGAGGAGGCGCAACTACTGGCGCCGCAGGAATAGGTGCCGCGACGTGTTCGGCCTGCGCTGGAGCCGGGGCGGCAGCCTTCGGTGACACCGCCGCTGGAACTGGAGCCTGAACATGCGTAGCTTCAGGGGCGGCTGGCGCCGCCAAGGACGATGCGATCCGCGAAATCTCGGCCTCAAACGGTGACCTGGGGCCGGGTTGCAACGAAACGGCTACGAATCTCGTCAGGACTTCCAGCGCCGCAGAGAGCGAAGCGGCGGAAGTCTGCGCCCGCAGCATCGGCGGAAGCGCGTTAGCGGGTTTGCTGCTGCCGCAGGCAGCCACGACATCGGCCACGGCTTGATGCAGCTCATCGGAGGTCCGCTGGATGCGCTCCAGGTTGTCGCGGAGGGCGCGAGAGACCAGTTGCTCGATGGCTGAAGGCGTATTGGAGTCTGGTGACATACGTTTGGCGGGCGGTTCCGGGCACGCTTCGACCGAAATGACCCCGTTTTGTGATTCTGGAAGCTATGTCGCACTCCGTCAACCGCCCAGGAGTACTTTTGTGCGTAGAAGTATCCCTTTCGGCAATGTGACTCTGAGCGCTATCCCGGCTGGTCGGAGTGGCCGAGGCGTCAGCGAAAGCCGCCTTGGCGCTGCGGCGACGACCTTCAGAAAAATCCGCGCCCCCATACGAGCTTTACCCGATGGCACAAATTTTCCCCCGACTCTAATTTCAATCTGCGAGGGCGCTGCGCGTCACTCGCTCACGAAACTCAGCCGCGGAGACATCCCCATTCGCCCCCCATTGCGCATCTTGATTGCCGACGATCATGCCGTCGTGCGGTTTGGACTAAAGACCATATTGAGCGGCCAGGAAGGCTGGCAGGTGGTTGGGGAGGCCACGTCGGGTGCCGAGGCGCTTGCTCTGGCGCTACAGCTCCAGCCGGACGTGGCGGTGCTGGACATTAATATGCCCGGGATGAGCGGGCTGGACGCGCT
The DNA here is from genome assembly GCA_963785605.1 of uncultured Acidobacteriota bacterium. Lineage (GTDB taxonomy): Bacteria > Acidobacteriota > Terriglobia > Acidiferrales > UBA7541 > Acidiferrum. The sequence continues at coordinate 261,720 of CAWAWE010000010.1, forward strand.
GAAGGCGATCAAGGAGCGGCTTCCGGCGACGCGCGTCGTTATATTGACGCTGCACTATTCGATGGAGTGGATGCAGGAGATTCGACGGGCCGGCGGTAAGGGTTATGTGACGAAGTCAGATGCCGATCGCGATTTGGTAGCAGCGGTGGCTACGGTCGCCGCGGGCGGCAGTTACTTTACTCGGAAGTTTGGGGAGACAGGTCCGTCGATGCCGGCGATGAACGTTCCGCGACCTGCGGATTTCGGATTATCGGCGAATGAGCGCGAAGCGGTGCGCAACATCGCGCAGACGATACGGAAACTGCTGTAGATTACTGCATTCTCGTTGATGGTGGACCGCGCAGTCCGGCTGGCTACTCTGGCTGCCGAGACCCATCGCCTGACGCAGCAAGTGTCGCGTTCATTTTCGCTACTGTGCGTTGCGAGGGCATATCGAGGCGCGATGGTTCGCACGCGGCAACCAGCGGGATGCGGCTTTCGTGATCTTCGAACTCGATGTCGGGTAGTTGCTCGACGGCGCGGCGCAGCGATTGCTCCCAGCTTGCGTGAATCGAATTCAAGTCTTGATCGCCGGCACAAACGCGCCGGTAGCGTTCGATCATGAGGCTGTCGCGGCGGTAGAGCAACAGATCGAAAGGCGGACCGACCGTGACGTTCGAGCGCATCGTGGCATCCATCGAAAGAAGCGCGTATTTCGCGGCGACCTCCAGCGACGTGGAGCTCTGAATACCGCGATCGAGAATGGGACGCCCATATTTACATTCGCCGAGCTGGAGATAGAGAGAATCTTCGGTAGCGGCGAGCGGATTTCCCTGCGGATAGACGAGGTAAAGTCCCGGCTCTTTGCCTTTGACCTGGCCGCCGATCAGGAGATGGACATTGAAGTTGTAGGAGTCGCGTTCCAGCGAGGCGCGGTCGATGTCGGAAACGCGGCGAACGCAATCGCCGACAATGCGCGCCGCGTCGTACAGCGATTTGGCGCGCGCCAAACCTTGTCCCGCATCGAAGTCGTCGCGCAACAGGCTGATGACCGACTGGCTGATCGACAGGCTGCCGCTGGTGAGGATCACGAAGACGCGCTCGCCGGGCTGCACGAACTGAAACATCTTGCGGCACGTATTGACTTGATCGAATCCGGCGTTCGTTCTGGAATCGGAGGCCAGAACCAGCCCTTCGTCGGTCGAGATGCCGAGACAATAGGTCACGTTTACCTCACTTCCCAGCGAGTGTAGGACAATGATGGTCCGGCGTCGACGCACATTTGCGATGCATTGTAGAAAAAAACAGCATCTACGCTCCGAAGCCCTTGAGAGTACATTCGCATCTAAGAGTCAGTTCCGCCCCGGGAAAGGCAAGCTCCGCAATGATCCTTAGGATCGGGTATGACATCCAATTCGACGTTGCTGCCGAAGTGCCGATCGTGGCGTTGCTCAAGGTCCATCCTTCGCGTGAACCGGATCTGGTCGAGCCGGACGCCGTCCTGACCGACCCGAATTTTCCGGTCGAGATCTTCACCGACACTTTCGGAAACACAGGCGCGCGCGTACTGGCGCCCGCTGGAAGAATTCGATTTCACACGTCGACGCTCATTCGCGACTCGGGACTGCTTGACGAGCAGGGTTTCGATGCGCAAGAAATCCCCGTTCAATATTTGCCACACGAAGTACTTCCCTTCCTGATGAGCAGCCGCTACTGCGAGGTGGACCTGCTACTCAATACGGCGACGGAGCTTTTTGGCAACACGCCGCGCGGGTGGGAACGCGTGCGCGCCGTCTGCACTTGGGTTCACGATAACGTAACTTTTGGCTACAAGTTCGCCAGCCGCACGCGCACGGCGCTCGGCGTCTACACCGAACGCATCGGAGTCTGCCGCGATTTTCAGCATCTCGCGATCACGTTTTGCCGCGCGCTGAATATTCCCGCGCGCTATGCGACCGGGTATCTCGGCGACATCGGCGTCCCGCCAGACGGCAACCCGATGGATTTCAGCGCGTGGTTCGAGGTGTATCTCGGCGGGCGATGGTGGACACTCGACGCGCGCCACAACAGGTCGCGCATCGGCCGTGTGCTGTTGGCCACCGGCCGCGACGCCACCGATTGCGCGATCACAACGTCGTTCGGCCAAACCACGCTTGCGAAATTCGTCGTGATCACCGACGAAGTAAAGTCCGACGCCGCGGCCACCTGACGCGTAGGCCAACAGGCGCGCAGCAGCCATAAATGCTAAAATAGAGCGGTCAATGGGGGCGACACGGTTTCGACGGAAGCTGTCGCGGCTCGGAGGCATGCCGGGACCCACCTGCCCGTAACTTGGTGGAAACTAGAAATGCCAATAACAATCTGGCACTTGCAGCTTAATTAATTAAGCGCACGCTTCCCCGGGCTTTGCTCATGGGCCCGGTCAGAAGCGTCAAACAGTGAGCTGGCCTGAGCCTTTCGGTCCGTAAGGCTCGGGCGAGAACCATCGGACTAGCGGGCTTCGTTTCTTGCTCATTCTGAGCGCGGCCTGCGAACAAAATGGAATTGAGCTAAGCATGTAGGCTCCGTGTCGCAGCGCTTTTCGGACGGGGGTTCGACTCCCCCCGCCTCCACCATTTCAAGTATCTATCCGCATCGCCATCATCTTTAGTCCCTCCATCACCGGAGTCGTCAGCTAATAAAACAGCGGACCTCGCTGAGTTACGGCGAGGTCCGCTTTGGGGTGTGGGTGCTACTACTCCGGTGCACCACGGACGTGCTAGGAAGCGATCCGTGGTGCGATTCCGTTTAGAAGGTGATTTTGCCGCCAATTTGCCAGAAGCGGGGCAAGAGCTGACTTGTAACCTGGCCAAAGTTGGCTTGCGACAAGTCTCCTTGCACGTTCTGGAAGTTCGGGTGGTTGAAGACGTTGAAGAACTCGAAGCGAAACTGGAAATTCACTCGCTCGGTGATGTGAGTGTTTTTGTAGAGCGTCGCGTCGGTCTCGATGAAACCGGAGTTGCGGAAGCCGTTGGATTTCTCGTTTCCGTTAATGCCTGCATCGGGCACGGTGAATTGACTGCCGGAGAAGACGCCGGTGAGGAAGGCGCTGCGCGAGCTGGCCTGGCTGTAGCTGCTCACGTTGGGGAAATCGCGGTTGTCGCCGTCGGCGTTGTAATCGCCTGATCCGGCGCCGGCAGCGCCGGCACCTGAGACGTAAGCGGCTCCGTTGTATGCGGCGGAAGTGAAAACAGAGAATGGATAACCGGACTGGTAGATGCTGGTGCCGCTGATTCCCCATCCTCCGGTGGCTTTGCCGACGAATCCCTGGCCGGAGTGCAGCCCTGGCAATTCGTAGTTGAAGCTGAGCGAGAAGCGGTTGGGCGCGTCCCACGGAGATGGGCCGTAGAACTGATGCGGATTGAGTGCCGTGGGATAAAGGCCGGCGTCGTCTTTCGAAGAGGAACGCGTGTAGGAAGCGTCGAAAAATCCGCGTTTTACGCGTCCGCGCAGATCGAAGGAAACTCCGTTGTAGTTACTGACGCGATCGTTTTGTGTGTATGAGATCGCACCGAAACTCGGGTTGAGGCGAGTGGGAGCGGAGCCTGCCGGTTTGCCGATGAGGTCGCCCGGCAGAGCGTTGATGTCGCCACCGTACGAGACTTGCCCGCCGGCGGTGCAAGTAAACGCTTACTCCAAAATCGCGCTACTCTAAAGATAGAACACGATCAGGTAAGCGCGATCCGGAATATGCAACGAGCGAGCGAATCTTTCCAGGGAGTCCAACTATGAAACGTAAATCGAGAAGAGAATTTCTTCGTTTTGCCGCCACCTCGGGCGCAGGACTCGTTGCGGCCACATCGCTGCGTCCGTTTGCGAAGCGCGCGAAGGCAGCGGCGGCAAGCTCGACTCCACTTTCCGTTTTCAGCTACGACAGCGTGCAGTTGCTCGAAGGGCCATTTCGCACGCAATTCATCCGGAACCACAACTTGCTGCTGGGAATGAATGAGGATGGATTACTGAAACCGTTCCGCAAGCGCGAAGGTTTGGCGGCGCCCGGTCCGGATATGGGCGGCTGGTACGACGACGGCGACGACTTCAACGAGAAGGATAATTTTCACGCGTTCATCGCGGGGCATTCGTTCGGACAATATTTGTCGGGGATGGCGCGCGCGTATGCGGTGACGGGCTCGAAACCAACGCGCGACAAAGTGGAGCGGCTGGTCAAGGGTTTTGGGGCGACGGTCGAGCCTTCGGGGAAGTTTTATGTGGATTACCGGCTGCCGGCGTACACGTTTGACAAGACTTGCTGCGGTTTGATCGACGCGCACGAATACGTGAAAGACCCGAATGCGCTGCCGGTTTTGAAGCGAGCCACCGAAGCCGTCATGCCTCATCTGCCGGAGAAAGCGCTGAGCCGCGCGGAGCAAGAAGCGAGGCCGCATAAGACGATTGCGTATACGTGGGACGAGACCTACACGCTGCCGGAGAATTTGTTTCTGGCGTATCAGCGCAGCGGCGACAAGCGCTACAAAGAGCTCGCGGAGCGGTTCATCTATCACGAGTACTACGATGCGCTGGCGGAAAATCACAACGCGCTGCCGGGCAAACACGCATACAGCCACGTGAATACGTTCAGCTCGGCGATGCAAGCGTATCTAAATCTTGGCGATGAGAAGTACATGCGAGCGGCTACGAATGGCTTGCGCATGGTGCAGGAGCAAAGCTACGCCACCGGCGGGTGGGGACCGGACGAAGCGTTCGTGATACCGGGCAAAGGACTGCTCGCGGCGAGTCTCGGCACGTCGCGGTCGAGTTTCGAAACGCCGTGCGGAGCGTACGGCCAATTCAAGATTACGCGCTATTTGTTGCGCGTTACGCACGACTCGCGCTACGGCGACAGCATGGAGCAGGTGCTGTATGGCACGGCCGCCGGCGCCAAACCGCTTCAGGCCGATGGCACGAGTTTTTACTACTCGGATTACAACAATCAGGATGCGAAGAAGGTTTTTTACAAGGATAAATGGCCGTGCTGTTCGGGAACGTTTCCGCAACTGACCGCCGACTACGGAATCAGCACCTATCTGCCGGCGACGAATGGCGTTTATGTGAATCTATTTTTGCCGTCGAAGCTGACATGGATGCAAGGCGGCGCGAAGGCGACGTTGACCCAGACGACGAATTATCCGACGTCGAACACCACCACGCTAGAATTCGACTTGGCGAAGCAGGAAGAATTTACGATTTATCTTCGCGTGCCGGCGTGGGCGGATTCGAACACGCGCGTGTCGGTGAATGGCAAGCGCGTGGAAGGTGACGCAACGCCCGGAAAATTTGTGGCGGTTTCGCGCACGTGGAAAAACGGCGACCGCATCGAATACGAAATGGGAATGCCGGTGCGATTGCTGCCGGTCGATCCTGAAAATCCTCAGATCGTGGCAGCGGTCCGCGGACCCGTCGCATTATTTGGAGTTGGAAATTTGCCGGCGAGCTTCACGCGGGCGCAACTGCTGAGCGCGAAACCGGTTTCGGCGTCATCGTCGGACCTGAGTCTCGAAGCTGCGGGCGGCAATGTTGTGCTCCGCCCATTTGGCAGCATCGGAAATGAAACTTACCGCTTGTATCACAAGGTAGACGCATAGACACTGGGCGCCGCCGTGCCCTTTTCCGACCGGCACGCATTCCCCCTAACTCGAGTTGGGGATGCTGTTGCTCTTCGCTTTTGCCGCGAGCGGCCTCCTGATGTTCTCGCAGTCGCTGCAAACAGGTTCAGCTTCAGGTTCCCGCGGCGAAAATCATTCGCCTGCCCTTGTTTCCCATTCGTGCAGCTTGCCGCGTGTTGACGGAGTTCAGATTCCTTCACGCACGACCTTCTCCGACGCGCACGGCAGTACGAGTATTCACTTCAGTGAAGTGCGCCAAAATATTGCGATCGATCCCAAGGTATTTGTGCCGAACGGATCACACTTGCAGCGTTAACCTGAGTCCGTCTCGAATCACATATACTGTCCGCACGCTTTGAAGGGAGCGCGCTCGCATTGGACATTCGGGACGTAGCGAGGCGAGCCAAAGTCTCCACAGCCACGGTTTCGCGCACCGTCAACCAGTTGGGAACGGTCGACGCGCAGTTGGCGAAGCGCGTCTGGAAAGCGATCGAAGAGCTCGGCTACTACCCGAATCGCCAGGCGCGCGCGCTCGTCTCGGGGCGAAGCCGCGTTTTCGGATTAATCGTCTCGGAAATCACCAACCCCTTTTTCCCGGAAATTGTGCAGACGTTCGAAACGCGCGCCGTCGAGCAGCGCTACGAAATTCTTCTGAGCTCGACGGTCCACGACCCAAAGCGGATGGCGCTTGCGGTGCGCCGGATGATCGAAGCCCGTGTGGACGGCGTCGCGATCCTCACTTTCGGCATGGAAGAACACCTCCTCCAGCACCTGCGGTTTCGCAACGTTCCCCTGGTCTTTGTCGATGTGGGACCCAAAGCTCCGCATGTCAGCAACATTCGCGTGGATTACGCCGAAGGCATTCGTCAGGCGGTTCAGCATCTCGCCGCGTTGCGGCATGAGCGAATCGGCTTTGTGACCGGGCCGCCGGAGTTACGGTCGGCGGTTGCGCGCCGAGTTGCGTTCGAAACGTCGATGCGCGAAATCGGGCTCGCGGTTCGCCCCGGATTTATCGTCGAAGGGGATCACCGGCTCGAAGGCGGAAAGCTCGCGCTGCAAAAGTTGTGGACCTCGGCGACCAAGCCGACCGCGCTCGTTTGCTCAAACGACATGACCGCGATCGGCGTGATGCGCGAAGCGTTCGAACTGGGCATACAAGTTCCCGAGGAACTTTCCGTGATCGGTTTCGATGATATCCGTATGGCGGAGTTCATGACGCCCCCACTCACTACCGTGCAGATGTCGCAGACAGAGCTGGCCTCGCTGGCATTCACCGCGCTGATAAAAGACGTTGAGCAAAAGAACGCTCCATCCGAAGGAACCGAATACAACCTCAAAACAAGGCTGGTGCTGCGCAAATCGACGACCTTTCCGCCGTCGTCATCGAAGGGCGGAAAATCTGGCCCGCGGCCGAGACCCAAAAAATAGCCAGCCTCCAGCACACGGGGCTACACATGTTCGCGGTATCCGGCTGGCGGCTGCAGTCCCACTCCAACTGTTTTTCAACAGGCTTAAAATTTTGCCCCGTTCCCAACCACGTAGACCTGTGTAATAATAGTTATATAAGTGACGTTGCTGGCGTCTCCGTCCCCCGGATAGCCAAGGCGTCGCGTGATGGAGTGGATCGCGATTTCTTCAAGGGGGCCCCTCGTGACTGTCCGAAGATTCCTTCTTCTGATACTGGTAACTCTTTCATTTTCAACGATCGCCGCGGCTGACGAGCTGCAGGTCTCATTTTCCAACATCACCGCTACCAAAGGTATTCCTGCGTTTTCCGGAACCTACAGCGGCTCGTGGCTTTGGAACACCACGAACAATTCGATCTCCGATGTGATTGTTCATTCCACGGGTCCTGCGGATTTCAACGGGCCGATCACTTTTACTTCGTCGTTTGGGCAAGGTATTGGGCAGCCCGCTGGATCGAGCGACCTCTTCCTCTTGGCAATTTTGAACTCCGATCAGACCGCGAGCTTGGACTTCGATCCTCAGGACCACCTCCTCTTCCTGCCGCCGACTCCCGGAGAGTATGACAGCCTGACAAACCAGTTTTTTGTGAGCTGCAACTCACCGACATGCTTTGCGAACACCGCGCAAGCGGGAAGCGCTGGACAACTCTCGGTGACCAAAGTCGCCGAACCCGGCGTCCTCGCATTGACGGGCGTCGGACTCGCTTTCCTCGTTTCTCTTATCGGCTATCGCCGGAAGCAAGTAACACCGATCGCCTGACGTCGACACGCTTCGAATCTCTCCGATCTAACTTTCGAACGCCCGTAGTTTGTTCCGTGGATTCGCACATTCCTCTTTAGCCCTCCAAACTCTGAGCTGGCTCGAACTCCGCGCTCCCCTTGCGCTTCGACAAGAAGATGTGTACTCTCCTGTCGAAGCAACAAGGGAAGGACCCAAACATGCCGCCGCGCATCGAACTCCCTCAAGGCACTCTCGATCTTCTGATTCTTCGCTGCGTCGCCACCGAACCCCAGCACGGCTGGGCCATTTCCGAACGCCTCCAGCAAATCTCGAACGACGTCCTGCGCGTGCAGCAAGGCTCGCTCTACCCCGCTCTCCATCGTCTCGAACGCCGCGGATGGATCGCCGCAAAATGGGGCGCTTCCGAAAATAATCGCCGCGCCAAGTTTTATTCGCTCACCCGAAAAGGCGAAAAGCAGCTCGAAGCCGAACGCGACGCATGGGAAGCATTGACGACCGCGGTCGCTCAAGTGCTTCGCACCGCGTAGGAGGATCCGATGCTGACCGATCTGCTCTACCGTCTGCGCTCTCTACTTCGTCGCAAAAAAGTCGAAGCCGAAATGGACGACGAGCTGCGCTTTCACTACCAGCGTCAGGTCGAGAAGCTCGTGGCGACAGGACTAACGCGCGACGAAGCGACTCGACAAGCGCACCTCTCGGTCGGCGGCGCCGAGCAACTGAAAGAAGAATGCCGCGACGCACGCGGCGTTCAATTCGTCGAAAATTTCCTGCGCGATCTACGTTACTCGCTAAGAATGCTAAGAAAATCGCCCGGCTTCGCTATCGTCGCCGTGTTGACACTCGCGCTCGGCATCGGCGCCAACACCGCGATCTTCAGCGTGATCGACAGCGTGCTCCTCAGCCCGCTGCCCTACCCCGCTCCCGAGCGCCTCGTCACGATTAAACAAAACGACTCGCTTCGAAATATCGACGACATCCGCCGGCAATCAAAAACTCTCGCACAGGGCGGCGGTGTGACGATCGAACGCATGGACTACGCCGGCGGCCCCGAACCGCTCCAAATTCGCGCCGCCTACGTGAACGCCGGCCTGCTTGAAACGCTCGGCGTCGCGCCTATGCTCGGCCGCCTCATTTCTCCCGACGAAGATGTAAAGGGTGGACCGCACAACATGGTGATCACGCACCACTTCTGGCGCGAATTCCTCGGCGCCGATCCAAACGTCCTTGGCCGTTCGCTTGCCCTGAACGGAAATCGCTACACAGTAATCGGCGTGATGCCTGCGACCTTCGCCTTACCTGAAGACGAAACCGACATCTTCGTTTCGCTTTGGGTCGCTTATCCCGAAGCTGCGCCGTTCCGCGGCGTGCACTTCATGCGCACGTACTGGCGCCTCAATCCGGACGTCACGCTCCAACAAGCACAAGCGGACCTGACCGGCATCGCGAACAATCTCTCCCATCAATTTCCCGATACCGAAGGTAACCACCCAAGAACGCTCATACCGCTACATCAATGGCTCGTTGGAGACATTCGCCCAGCCCTGCTGATTCTTTTCGGCGCGGTCGGCCTCGTTTTCTTAATCGCCTGTGCCAACTTCGCCGGACTGCTCACCGCGCGCGCGGTTGCACGCCGCCAGGAATTTGTACTCCGCGCTTCGCTCGGCGCGGGGCGTTTACGGTTGCTTACGCAATCGGTCACCGAGAGCGTCGTGCTGTCCGTGCTCGGAGGCGCATTCGGCCTGGCACTCGCCAAATGGGGCACAGCTCTGCTTGTTTCGTGTGAGCCCGCGGTGCTCGACCGCTTTCGCGGCATTCAGATGGATGCGCATCTTTTCACGTTCATCTTTGCCATTTCCTTGCTGACTGGGATCGTTTTCGGCTTAATCCCCGCGTTGGGCGCGACAAGCGGAAACGCCACTGATTCGCTCAAAGAATCCGGTCGCGGCAACACAACCGGAAAATTCTCGAAGGTTTTCCGCGACATGCTGGTCGCTTTTGAATTCGCTCTCGCGCTGATTCTTCTCGTCGCCGCAGGACTAATGATCAAAGGCTTCGCGCGATTGCAATCCGTGAATCCCGGCTTCAATCCGTCCGGCCTGATGACGATGCACTTGCAACTCCCGATTTCGCGCTACAACCGCATTCCTCAACAAACCGCGTTTCGCCGCGAACTCCTGTCGCGCCTGAATCAGCTCCCCGGCGTGCAGGTTGCGATGATCACAGATCTTCCCTTTGGCGAGAATTATCTCGACCATCGCTTCGCGATCGACGGCCGTCCGCCGGTTCCCGTCGGCGATGAACCCGTCGTGCAGACTCTCTCCGTCATGGGCGACTATTTCAGCGTGATGCAGATCCCGGTCATTTCAGGCCGCGGCTTTACCGAAATGGATCGCGAAAATCAGCCGCTCGTTGCCGTTGTCAGCGAAGAGCTCGTGCGCCGCTTTTTTCCCAATGAAAACCCGCTCGGAGCCCGCATCGATTTCGCGCGCACCAATGAGCCACACCAATGGATGACGATCGTCGGCGTCGTCCGCGACGTCAAACACGGCACGTTGAACGAGCCGCCCGAAGCCGCGATGTACGCCCCGTTTGCCCAAGGCGACGAGGATTGGCGCCGCTGGATGAGTCTCGTCATCCGTGAACCTAGCCTTGCTCGACAATCGGCAGATGCTTCCGTGCTCATCGCTCAGATCAAACAGCAAGTCTGGGCGATCGACAACCGGATCCCGGTCAGCGAAATTCGCTCGATGGATGACTGGATGAGCGTCTCGCTCGCGCGCCAACGCTTCAATATGTTGCTGCTGGGATTATTCGCCGGACTCGCGATGCTGCTTGCCGCGGTCGGCATCTACGGCACGATGGCTTATCGCGTCAGCCAGCGCACCAACGAAATTGGAATTCACATGGCGCTCGGCGCTCAACGCACCGACGTATTGAAACTCGTCCTCGGCGACGGAGCCAAGCTCGCGCTCGCGGGTATCGCGGTCGGCATCGTCGGAGCCGCAGCCATCACACGCGTGATGGCGAGTCTGCTCTTCGACGTCACTCCGACCGATCCCGCCACTTTTATTCTCACAACGCTGCTGCTAGCCGTCGTGGCGCTCGCCGCCTGCTACATTCCAGCGCGTCGCGCGATGCGCGTCGACCCCATGGTCGCGCTCCGTTACGAATAGCTCACCAACCTGACCGATCAAAAACGGGCTACGCCTCGGCTGTTGCGCTCTTCGCAGACTTGTTCGCCTTCTCCAACTCCGCGATGTCGAGCTTTTTCATCTTCATCATCGCCTGCATCCCGTTCGCACTCGAAATCAGCTCGCCAATCCGCGCCGGCACAACCTGCCACGACAATCCAAACTTATCTTTCAGCCACCCGCACTGGACCTCTGCCCCACCATCCGCAGTCAGCTTCGACCAGTAGTAGTCAATCTCTTCCTGGTTCTCGCAGCGAATCATGAACGAAATCGCTTCCGTGAACTTGAAGTTCGGTCCGCCATTCAGCGCGACAAACGCTTGCCCATCGAGCTCAAACGAAATCGTGATCACTTTCCCTTTTGGCACAGTCGTATCGACTGCCGAATCCACTTTGTCGAGCCTTCGCGAATTCTTGAACACCGAAATGTAAAACTTCACCGCATCCTCGGCGTTTCCATCAAACCAGAGGAACGGAGTAATGCGTGAATTGGATGGGGTCATGGACATGGAGTCTCTCCTGAATCGATTTGCCGGCGGTCTGTGAATCACGCGACGCGCCGAAATTAGGCTGGACGAGCAAAGTTTAGCTCGCTGATTCAGTAAGCATCATTTACTTTTTAAATGCAAGTGAGTTTTTATTGTTCCGCAAACGCACAGCCGAAGGTAGCGATTTTCCTCGGTCCTAACGTCATACTCTCAACCTCGACGGCGCTTCTGTGCCGAGCACTCCGAAAAACAACTTGCGTGAATCCGCCCTCCGCAATACACTTCCCTCGTGAACACTCGCGCCTACTCCTATTGGTTCAGCTTTTGGTACCCAATCAAAACTGGGCGAGGGGCGAATTTGTAGCTAGAGCAACAAAGCGGAAAGATTCGACCCACTCGCAACCGGAGTGGGTTTTTTGTTTTAAAGGGCCACTTTTTCAAGACCAACGAGCGGAGCAACCATGGCTCAATCACTGACCGAACGAATGACCGACTTTATGACTCAACCCAATTCCTTTACCCAGAGAGGCTGGCGATGATCATTTCGATGAAGATGCATGCAACCCGGCAGGAAATCGACGAAGTCCGCGCGCAAGTCGCGCACTTCGGCTACAAAGTGCATTCGATCGAAGGAGAGGAGCGCGTCGTGATCGGAGTCGTAGGAGTCGGCGATGTAACCGCGTGCATGGAGTCCGTCGAGTCCATGCCGCAAGTCGAAAGGGTGATGCGCATTTCCGCGCCCTATAAATTTGTCAGCAAACAATTCAAGTCAGGCCGCACGCGCATCGCGCTCAACAACGGCGTCGAAATCGGCGGCGACGAATTCATCATCATGGCCGGCCCGTGCTCGGTCGAATCCGAGAAACAAATCATGGAAGCCGCCGAAGGCGTCGCTAAAGCCGGCGCCAAAATGCTCCGCGGCGGCGCCTTCAAACCGCGCACTTCCCCGTACGATTTCCAAGGCATGGAAGAAGACGGATTAAAGCTCCTGCAAAAAGCGAAAGCCGCAACCGGCCTCGGCATCGTCACCGAAGTCATGAGCGATCGCGACGTCGATCTCATCGCGCAATATGCCGACGTTATGCAGGTCGGCGCGCGCAACATGCAAAACTTCATGCTGCTCAAAGCGCTCGGCAAATGCGGCCGCCCGGTCCTTCTCAAACGCGGCCTTAGCGGCACCATCAAAGAACTCCTGATGTCCGCCGAATACATCGTCGCCCACGGCAATCCCAACGTCATTCTCTGCGAACGCGGCATCCGCACCTTCGAAACTGAGACGCGCAACACCTGCGACATCGCCGCCATCCCCGCGCTCAACGAACTCACGCACCTTCCCGTGATGCTCGACCCCAGCCACGCCACCGGCAAACGCAGCCTCGTCCCCGCCGTCTCTCGCGCCGGCGTCGCCATCGGCGCCGACGGCATCATCGTCGAAGTCCACCCGCACCCCGAAAAAGCCATCAGCGACGGCGCTCAATCCCTCGACCTGCCCGCCTTCGACAAAATGATGCGCGAACTCAAACCCTACATCGCCCTGTGGGAGGCTTCCCGCAAACTCGACGCCGTCGCCGCCACCGCCTAACAGGCATTTGGGCGCCGCACCCTCAACATCTAGAGGGTGCGGTTTCTCTCCCCGCCTTCCCCCGCCTTGTAGGGGCGTCCCTTCAGGGCGCCCGGGCAGAACGTCAACCTCACTCCCAACTTTCTTTTTTTCCCGCATCTCCAATGCCCGCCGCCATAGACGAACCTCGCGCGCGAATGTTACATTGATATTGTTCACCGGTGGGGCCGTGGCGCAGTTGGGAGCGCGCCTCGATGGCATCGAGGAGGTCGTGGGTTCGAATCCCATCGGCTCCACCAAATCCGAAAAACTCATGCCCGTTTTCGAATCTTCCGCCCGCCCGCGCTCTTCGAAAATCTCAACTGCCAAAATTATCTCCATCGCAGCACTCGTAGTTACTGCGATCGTCTTGCCCTCATCTACCCACGCCCAATCCACTTCCGCCTCCTACAACGGCGTGAAATTCCTCACCGAAGTCCCCATCCTCGATTGCAAAGGCACCCCCTGCATCGAAGCCCGCATCAACGACGGCGCCCCTCTCAAATTCTCCATCGACACCGGCAACGTCGACTCCGTCATCGACCTCAAAATCATGAAAGCCGCCGACCTCCAGCCCCTCCATCCGCCTAAACCCGGCGGCGCTCCCATCGAACTCATCCCTACGCGCATCCCCACGCTCCACATCGGCTCCGCGACGCTCACCCAAGTCACCGCCGCCGGCATGGACCTCACCGAAATGATCGCGCAAAACCAGATGCCCGACGTCGCCGGCACCCTCGCCTATCCCGCCTTCAAAGACCGCATCATCCAGCTCGATTTCATCGCCAACAAATTCCGCATCTCCGACATTCTCACCGCGCCCGTAAAATGCGCCGGTAAGTGCGACACGATCTCCCTCATCACCTTCGGCAACGACGGCCCGCCCATCGTCGTCGCCGATGGCTTCACCATCAACACACAAAAACTCACCGCGCAGATCGACACGATGTACACCGGCTCGATGCTCATCTACACCGCCTCCATCGACAAACTCAGCCTCAACGGCGCCAACTCCACCACCGACACCCGCATGTTCCCGCTCACCGACGGCGGCGCAGCCATGCGCGTCGCCGACGCCAGCGAAGAAGGCTTCCAGAGCCTCACTCTCGCCAAAGAAGGCGCCAAGGTCTACTTCCCCACCGAAACCGTCCACGAACCCGACGGCCTCTTCGACGCCACCGTCGGCCTCGAACTCTTCCGCGACTCCATCCTCACCCTCGACTTCCACGACATGACCCTCTCCCTCGACAAACCCGCCAAGCCGTAACTCAGTAGCGCACTTCCGTTGCGTTTGATTTGATCAATCGACACTGCTACATTCAAAAAATGACGGAGAATCCGATCCACCACGCCACACTCGTTTTCGAGCATCACTACGACGCGCCTCCAACCCGCGTCTTCGCAGAATTCGCCGACCCGGTCGTGCGCGCTAAATGGAGCGCGTCCTCGGAAGATGAGTTGATCTACGACGAAACTTCGTTCGAAGTCGGCGGCCGCGACGTGTTTCGCTGCGGCCCAAAAGGTGACCTGAAGTTCCGCGGCGAGACGACCTACCACCTCATCGCGCCAGATAGCTGCGTGATCTCCGGCGAAAGTCTGCAGACGGATGGTCAGCAGCTTGCCGTTTCCCTCAACACGCTCGAACTGCAAAAAAGCGCCGGCGGCACGAACCTGAAGCTCACAATTCAAATCGCATCTTCCGTCGGTGAGGCCATCGTCGCGGGCTTCGAGGCGGGCAATCGAGGCGCCCTGGAAAACCTCGCGTCCCACCTCGCTAACGTCTCTTAGCCTCGCTGCCGTAGACTAGCGCGCATGCACCTCCGCGCCTTTCTTAAGCCGACACAAAAAACTCTGCTCGTAATCTTCTTTTGGCTCGTCACCGCCGGCTCGGCCATCCCTCAAAATTTCATCGACGTAAAACCCTCGCCCCAACAAGTCGCGTGGCAAGATATGGAATTCGGCGTAATCATCCACTTCGGCCCGAACACCTTCATGGATCGCGAATGGGGCGACGGCACCGCCGACCCCAAAGTCTTCAATCCCACCAAATTCGATCCCGAGCAATGGATGCGCGCCATCAAAGCCGCCGGCGCCAAATACGTCGTGATGGTCGCAAAACATCACGACGGCTTCTGCCTGTGGCCCACAGCGGAGACCAACTACAGCGTTAAAAGCAGCCCATGGAAAGACGGCAAAGGCGACATCGTCGCCGAGGTTGCAGCAGCCGCTCGAAAATACGATCTAAAGTTCGGCGTTTATCTCTCGCCGTGGGATCGCCACGAGCCCCGCTACGCCAACTCCACCGAATACGACAAATATTACGCAGCCGAACTGGACGAACTCGCCCTGCACTACGGCGAACTCACCGAATTCTGGCTCGATGGCGCAGGCAGCGCGGGCCACATCTACAACTTCGCCCGCATCATCGAAGAGCTGCGCACCTATCAGCCCAACACCCTGGTCTTCGCCGACACCGGCCTCTTCGAATACGGCGACATCCGCTGGGTCGGCAACGAGGCCGGCGTCGTCGCTCGCGACAATTGGAACGTCATCGACCGTCACGGATATCTGCGCTGGCGACCCGCCGAAGCCGACACGCCTCTGCGCAAGCTCCATTGGTTCTGGCATCCCAACGACGAAGCTTCGCTCAAATCGCTCCCCGACTTGCTCACCCTCTACGACCAAACCATCGGCCGCGGCGGCCAACTCATGCTAGGCCTGGCGCCCGACAATCGCGGCCTGCTCCCAGAAAATGACGCGAAGCGCCTCGAAGAATTCGGCGCCGCCATCGCCAAGCGCTACGGCGCAACCACCAATTTGTCGCGAGAACATGCGCAGCGAAATCCCGAAGTCGGACGTGCACTCGACAATGATCCCGACACCTTCTGGTCCGCGCCCCCCAATTCGCATCACTCAATGCTGGAAGTAAATTTCGCCAAGCCCGTAACTTTCGATCATGCGCTGATCATGGAGCGCCTGACCAACGGTCAGCACATCCAATCTTTCCGCATCGAAGTTTGGGACGGCGCCGCATGGAAATCCGTCGCCGCCGACCACTCCGTCGGCCACAAGCGCATCGAAAGCTTCCCCGCCCAAACCGCCGCCCGTGTCCGCCTAAACATCCTAAGCTCCACCGACGCCGCAGAAATATCCGAGTTTCAGCTCTTCCTCATCGGAGACCGCTGACTTAGCGCCCGCATCTTGCCGGAGGACCGAACTCGGTCCGGAAAACGCCGCCGCTTCCAGTTGTCCGGTAATGCGAGTGGTCTCAATAAGTCGACGCAACACCATCTGATATAGGAGCAAGGGGACAGACGGAACGTTTCCGGATTGCGACATTGCACGATGGCGTGGGATACGTCCGAGGAAACGTTCCGTCTGTCCCTTCGTCTTGTCAACCCGTGCTCAACGTCTCTTCACGTTGAGACGGCGAACCGCCAAGCGAACAAAAGAATCAGCCGCCATTAGCTCCTGAGCAACACCGTTGCCGGAAACTTGAATCTATCTGTCCCGTTATGAGACTTACCAGCCACTGAAATGTCAGTTTCTAGTTGAGTGTGACGGATGGTGGTCAGGCGGAGCGCGCTTGGTACCTGAGATCAAAGCGTTGATAGATTGCAGTGCTTTTACAACCGGGACATTCGAGGCGGATGCCATCCACCGGAAACACAGGTTTGAGCGGTATTTCGAAATTCAGAATTCCACGGTCTTCAATCGGCGCGTGTATAAATCTTAGACGGCACTTTACGCATTCCAGAACCCAAGAGGGCATTCGTACACCTGCCCGACTCTACGCCCCCATGTTGCCAATAGATATAAGGGAAAGACCTAGTTAAAAAGACCTCCGGTAACATACACTCGCCGCGTCCCCTCCGTGCCTCAATGAAGAAGCCGACACCCAATAAAACGGATTCCCGCCGTGCGTTGAAGATGTCGGCACGCCCGCCAGGACGCAATGCTGCCGTCCGGCTCGACCAAGCCGCCAACCTACAAGATGTCCTGATTACTCCCAAACTCATGGCTCGACGGCGCCGGCCAAACGCGGAAGCCGAGAATGCCGCCTTACGGACGCTCGCCCGGGTCATGGCTGAGAAGCCCGATGAACTTATCGACGTCCTGTTGAAGGTAGCTCTGGAGTTGTGTGAAGCCGGGACAGCAGGCCTGAGTGTCCTTGATGCACAAGAACAGGTCTTTCGGTGGACGAACCTGTCAGGAGCCCTTCATCGACATGTCGGCGGCACCACGCCCCGCGACTTCAGCCCCTGTGGCGTAACCATGGACCGAAAGTCGCCTCAACTCTTCCTCTACCCCGGACGTCGCTTTCAGTACCTCCAGAAGGTCGAACCAGCAATCGCCGAGGCACTCGTTTTACCGGTCTGGCTCGATGAGAAAATGCCCGCCACGATTTGGATCGTTTCGCACAATCCGCGCGTTCATTTCGACCTGGAAGATGTCCGGGTAATGACCTCACTCGCGGATTTTGCCGCCAATGCGCTTCGCCTGTCGCACTCCCGTGTTCAGGAAAAGCGGCGGCGGTTTGTATCGAACCAGAAAGTCACGGCGCTCGAAAAAGCAGAAGTCGTCATGCATGAGGTTCAAAGCGGATTAGAATCAGATTTGCGCTTGCAGACAGAACTACTAAAGCACCTTTCAGCAAGACTGGTCGTTCATCAGGATGAGGAACGCAGGCGCTTGGCTCGTGAATTGCACGACAGCGCCGGCCAGTATCTGGCCGCGATTCTAATGAATCTGTCGATGATCAAAAGAAGTACGCAAGATTCGGAACGAAATGCCAAGATCGAGGAAACTAGGAAAATGGCCGATCTATGCCTTTCTGAGATCCGGACAATTTCTTACCTGCTGCATCCTCCGTTCCTGGACGACCTGGGGCTTCGATCTGCGGTTTCATCGTATGTTGAAGGGTTCGCGGAGCGCAGCTCCATACGCGTCGAATTGCAAATCCCGGAAACGCTCCGGCGCTTGCCCGGTGCAATAGAGACCGCACTATTCCGGGTGGTGCAGCAAAGCTTGTCGAACATTCATCGGCATTCGGGAAGTGCCACCGCCGTTGTTGTGGTTAGCTTGGACGCCGATCGCATCGCGGTCCAAGTTTCTGACCAAGGAAGCGGTATTTCGTCAGAGATCGTTGAAGCGTTCAATAACGGCAAAGCCCTCCTGGGCGTCGGCGTCGCGGGAATGCGAGAGCGCATTAGGGACATGGGCGGACAGTTCTCGGTGGAATCGAATGCTCAGGGGACGACTGTCCAAGCCAGCCTTCCTGTGTCCTAGAAATCTCGGGTCCCAGTTCATTGGAAATCCGAATTCTCAATCCCAGGCTAACGCCGTAACCGGAAACTGACCTACGCCCCAAATTGCTCGTCAAAGTTGGCAAATCCCTCGCCCACTTGTTACAGTCAAAGGTCCGGTACACGCTGAAGCCGCTGCTAGCGTCATTACCTCAGGAAAGAGGCGAAGGTCCGCATGGCGGAAGAGACAAGCACCGCGATTCGCACTGACACCGAACGCAAGGACCGCGTCTTGATCGTCGAAGACGAAGACAATGCGCGCAAAGGCTACGAGCAGCTCCTGCAAAAATGGGGCTATGACGTTCTCGGTGTTGGCCAGCGCCGAAGACGCCCTCGCCAAATTCGGCGGCTTTCAGCCCGATTCCGTCATCGCCGACGTCGAACTTCCCGGCATGAACGGCCTCGACCTCCTGAAACAACTTGGCAACGAACTTCGCAACGTTCCCTCGATCGTCATCACCGGCAAAGGCAGCGATGAACGCGCCGTCGCCGCCATCGAATCCGGCGCCTTCTGGTACATCGAAAAGCCCATGAAAGCGCCTGTCCTGCGCGCCCTTCTCGATCGCTGCTTGGAAAAAGCGCGAGACACGCGCCAGCTCGCCGTCCTGCAACGGCAACTCCGCGAAACCGGCCGCCTCGGCGATCTCGTCGGCGGGTCCAAACCGATGCAGGAAGTCATGCGCATCGTAGAAATGGCCGCGCCCAGCTCCGCCTCTGTTCTGATCACCGGCGAAACCGGCACGGGAAAAGAAATCGTCGCCCGCAGCATTCACAAGCTTTCTCCGCGCGCCTCCGGCCCCTTCGTCGCCATCAATTGCTCCGCGATTCCTGAAACGCTGATGGAAAGCGAAATCTTCGGCCACGAACGCGGTGCCTTCACTGGCGCCGCCGAACGCCGCATCGGCTGCTTCGAACTCGCCGACGGCGGCACCCTCCTCCTCGACGAAATCGGCGAAATGCCCGCGCCGACGCAGGCAAAACTTCTGCGCGTTCTCGAAGACCGCAAAGTCCGCCGCCTTGGCAGCAAAAGCGAAACGCCGGTGGACGTCCGCGTCCTCGCCGCGACCAACAAAGATCCCGAAGAAGCCGTCGGCTCCGGTCAAATGCGCCAGGACCTCTTCTTCCGCCTCAACGTCTTCCACATCCATTTGCCTCCGCTGCGCGACCACAAAGACGACATTCCCATGCTTGTCGAACACATCCTCCGCGACGTCAACGCCAAGCACGGCAAAAACGTCCGCGGTATCGGCACCGAAGTGCTCGACATCTTCCGTAGCTACACGTGGCCCGGAAACATTCGCGAACTGCGCAACGTGCTCGAGCGCTCCACGATCATGTGCGAAAAAGATTTGATCACGCGCAGCTGCCTCCCCGACGAATTCGGCAAGTCGCAAGCCAAAGGCCCGAGCGATCTCTCCACCATCAAGTTTCCCGTCGGCACCACCGTCGATGCCATGGAACGCGAGCTCATCCTCCAAACGCTCAACGCCACCGGCAACAATAAGACACGCGCCGCCGATCTTTTGGGCATTAGCCTCAAAACACTGCACAATAAACTGAAAGAATACGGCGGAGCGAACGCCGACGCGGAGTAGGTACTTCCGATGCAGCTACGGCTGCGCACTAAACTCACTTTGGTGATGACCGGGCTGGTGTTGCTCGTCGTCGTCGTTTTGTCGGGCGTCTTCGTCGCTCAGTTGCTCTCGCAGGTCCTCGAGCAAACCGACAAGCGCACGCAGGAAATCGCGCACCAGGTTTTCGAGCAAGCCCAGCGCGCTCTCACCGACGCCGCGAACGAAGGCTTGCGGCCCGATCTCCAACAGCTCCGAAGCGATTCACGAATATGTCTGGCAGGCTTTCAAGATCGACGAGGGCCTGCGCTCGCAGCTCAAGGCCGCGAAAGACACCATCTACATTTACGAAGTCGCGCTCACCGATCGCGACGGCATGGTTCTGATTTCAACGGATGAATCGATGCAGGGAAAATTCCTGCCGCGCCGCGTTCCGCTCTCGCAATTGACGCAGCGCGGTTTTCTGCATCAGGTAAAAGTTCTCGCCGGTCCTCCCAAGATTTACGAGCTTACTTTCCCTTTCAGCAAGGGCGGTCAGCCGTTCGGTGAAGTCCGCGTCGCGGTTTCATCCGGTCTTCTGCTTCACGAAATTCTGCCGACGCTCAGGCAGATCGGCACGATCGTTCTTCTTGCGCTCATCATTTCCACGGGATTGGCCGCAATCGTCAGCGGCGCGGCGCTCGCGCCGTTGCGTGGAATTTCCGACCAGTTGGATCGCATCTCGGCTGGGCAATTCGATATGCCTGCTCCCGAAGTGAAAGGCTTCGTCTCAGGGACGGACGAATTGGGCGCGGTGAGCCGCAAGATCACGCAAGTCGGTCAGCAGTTGCGCGGCGTGCACGAAATCTTCAGCACCATGCGCGAAAACATGAACTCCGTCATGGCCGGAATGGAAGACGGACTGATTCTCTTCACGCGCGAGGCGCGCGCGGTGATGGTCAGTCCGGCGGCGGAGAAATTCCTCGGCGCTCCCTCGAGCACATTTCTCGGCAAGCGCATCAGCGACATCTTTCCGCCAGGTCATCCGCTCTACGAAGTGATCCAGCTTCACGGCGACGAATTGGCCGAAATCGCGGCGGAAACAGATCTGCAAACCATCGAAGGTCCGCGCCGCGTCAGCGTCAGCGTCCAAGGCATTCAGGAAGATGGCGATCGCATGGGCGCGCTCGTGACGCTGCGCGATCTCGACTCCATCGAATCCATCAACACGCAATTGCAAGTCAGCGAGCGTTTGTCCGCGTTGGGACGAATCACAGCAGGCGTCGCGCACGAAGTAAAGAATCCGCTGAACTCCATGCGCTTGTGGCTCGAGAATCTGAAGGAATCGCTGCCCGCGGAGATGGACTCGAACGCGATGCAGGCAGTGCAAGTTCTCGACAAAGAGATCGATCGCCTCGACGCTGTCGTCAAACGATTCCTCGACTTCACGCGTCCAATGGAAGTTCGCCTCGAAGCGACCCAGCTCGCTGATATCTTGCGCGAAGTGATCGAGATCGCGTCGCCGCAATTGCAGCAAAGCGAAAGTCGAAGTCGCGCAGCTTTTGCCCATCGATGTTCCCGAAGTTTATGTCGATCGCGCGCTGCTTAAACAAGCAATACTCAATCTTGTTTTAAATGCGGTGGAGGCGATGCCGGCGGGCGGTCAGCTGCATCTTATGTTGAGCAGGCGAGGCGAAATGGCGGAGATCAGCGTGGGCGATACCGGAAAAGGAATTCCCCCGGAAAACAAACAGAAAATTTTTCAGTTATTTTTTACGACGCGGCCCGGCGGAAGCGGTATCGGTCTCGCGAGCACCTTCCGAATTGTTCAGCTCCACAACGGTTCGATAGACTTTACTTCGGAGGTCGGCCGCGGCACCACATTCCGGATCGAGTTGCCGCTCGCGGCCTGATATCCGCTCCTTCGATAATGCAGACTTCGCTCCACAACTCCGAGAGAGTTCGCGTCGCAACGCCGCAATCGAGCGCGTCATGCGAAGCGACGATGCTCGTCTCTCGAAACCGAGACGCAGCGCGGTCAAGCCGAATTCTGCGGAACTCGCGAGCAAATCCATCGAACCTCGATTTTATTCATCGCGATTTGCGTCGTTGCAATTCGCGATATCGTGCTTTTCGTCACCTCGATTTGTACTGTCGCGATTCACATCACTTCGTTTCGCGTCATCGCGATTCGTGTCGCTGCAATTTGTGTTCGCGATGGTGTGCGCGGTCGCTGCGGTTTTGTCGGGCTGTGCGGCGAATCAGAAGCCGCGGGCGAGAGCGTTTCCTTGGACGGCCGCGAAAAATGCACGTCCGCTCGCGCCTGAAAAAACTTCCGCCGACGTCAGCAACGAAGATCTCTTCGCCGACTTAGGACTCGCGGTTCCCGCTCCGCCTTCGCCGATCGCCGCAGCGCCAAGCGGGCCGCAGCGGCCGCACGTTGCTGTCGTGTCCACCGGAAATGCCAGTGCTCCGCACGCTCCGGAAGCGCCGATGATTGCGCCGCAACTTTCGCCGGAACAAACCGCGGTGGCGCAGCAGCAAACTTCGGCGAGTGTGAGCATCGCGGAGAAAAATATCACTGCGTCGCAGGGCCATTCGCTCAACGCGATGCAGTCCGATCTCGCTTCCAAAGTGCGCAGCTTCCTTGCGGAAGCTCGCGAAGCCGCCAACGTCGGCGATTGGACTCGCGCCAGCAATGCCGCGAAAAAAGCCGAAGTCCTGTCGCAAGAATTAGCCGGCTCGCTCTGATCTCCTTACAACTCTGACCTTACGCTGTCGTTTCGCGGCGCGCTTCGATGAAGCGCATCGGGCTCAGTCGCTCCCAATCGATTTCGACGCTGCGTTCCGTGATCCACTGCCGCACCAAACGCGCAGTGATCGGAGTGAGCAGAATGCCGCTGCGAAAATGTCCTGTTGCGATCACCAATCCATCGATCTCGGTTGGACCGAGAATCGGAAGATGATCGGGCGAGTCAGGTCGCAATCCAGCCCAAGTTTCTTCGATGCGCGCATTCGCGAATTCGGGAATGACTTCGATCGCGGCGGAGAGAATGTTTTCGATTCCGCCCGCGGTGACTTGTTTGTCGAAGCCGACGTATTCGACGGTTGCGCCGGCGAGAATTCTTCCGTCGTTGCGCGGAACAATGTAAATCTTCTCTCCCCAAATCACGCGCTCGATTTTTAGCCCGTCGGCGCGGAGGGAAACCATTTGCCCTTTTGCAGGACGAACTGGCGCGAACTCTTTCACGCCATCGATCTCAGCAGAAAAACATCCGGCTGCGATCACAATCCACTTCGCGCTGATCGTTTCATTTCCCAGTCTCAAGCCGGTGCAGCGGTTCCCTTCCTTCATAATTCCAGTGACGCTTTTGCCGGTGAAGATTTCAACTCCGCTTTTCTTCGCTGCGCTCAACATCGCGTGCGTGAACGCGCGATTGTCGATCGACGCTTCTTCGGGACGCAGCGCTGCGGCTTCAAGTTCGGGGCTAAGCGATGGCTCGAGTTCGCGCGCATCTTCGGGGCGCAGCGGTTCGGCCTTCAATCCCATTCCGTGATGCAGCGCGATCAGCGTGCTCAGATCCGAGATCGCTTCCTTGTTGAAGAACACATCAATGGTGCCCTTCGGCCGAAGTCCAACTTTCTCGCCAGAAATTTCTTCAACGTTTGCGACCAATGCGGGATACAAATTCATGCTGGCTTTTGCGAGCGGAACCATCGAAATCATTGCGGGCGATTCGGGAGCGGGAGAAAGAATTCCGGCGCTGGCCCAGGAGGCTTCGCGTCCTGGTTCGCTGCGATCGAACACAGCAACTTTCAATCCCGCTTGCGCGAGTTCAAATGCGATGGATGCGCCGATGATTCCAGCGCCTGCGATTGCTACATCGAAAGATTTCATGTTGCGATTCTATCTTATTCAATTAGCGCATTCGCGCAGGGCGTTTGCTCTCGACTGATTCACGCACGAGAACTTCAAATCAGAATTCGCCGCGCGAGCGATGCTTCGTTTTTAGCGATGCTTTGTTCTTAGCGATGCTTTGCTCTTAGCGATGCTTCGTTTCTTTGCATCCACTGTCCTGGATGCTTTTTTCCTGTGGTTCGTTTGAATTTTCTTCCTGCCTAGCTTGACGCGCGAGTGTGGCTCAATTATTCCGCGGTGGTGGCGGAGTGATCGGCGAGGAGTCGCCTACGTTGCTGTAGCGGATTTGATTGCCGTCGAGCGTTAAATTGTGTTCGAGGACGATGTCGAGCGTGGAGCCGCGCGGGAGTTCGGCTTCGGGGCCGCGCGTGAGCAAAATTGCGCCGAGTCCGGCGAGGCCGCCAATACCGGCTCCGATGCCGGCGCCCTTTGCGCCGCCGGCGATCGCGCCGATGCCCGCGCCGGTTGCGGTTGTGGTCGCGACGGTGCCGACGTCTTTCCCTTTTCCGCCGCCGCCGGTGACTTTGCCTTCGGGATCCATGGTTTCGCTGCCGCCGGTATCGGCGCTTCGCGGAGCGGCATTGAGATCGACGGTGTAGCCGTTCGGGAAAATCATGGTGTTGAGCTTCATGCGGAATTCGCCGCGGCCTTTGACCCGACCGGGACGCTTGGACTCGATGAGTTCGCCGCGGAGATAGCAGCCGATCGGGATCACGACGCGATTGTTCTGAGTGATCGGGAACGAGGTGCGGAAATAGAGCGAATCGCCGGGCTTGGCTCCGCGCGTGGAGATGCCGTTTTCCAGGACGACGGCGAAGCGGGTGCCCGCGGGGACGTTAATCGGATCGGGAGTTTGCGGGAGCTTGTGGACTTCGGGTGGCGCAGGCTGAGCGGCGGCCGGCGGCGGCGAGGCTTGGGGGCCATCGGGAACTTGTGCGAGCGCGGGAATGGAAATGTCAGACCAAGAGTTGCGATTGCGACGATGACGAGAGTGCGGCTGCGCTTATGAAAGAGGTTCATTCGCTAACTCCGTGATTTCTGTATGCGATGCAGGGGATGCAATGAACGGATGCCCCGGAAAATCGGCGATGTGGACTGCCCGTTAGGAGGAGTTGCACCCACCCCCCCGGGTGTTTTTGCGCAAGAATGTGAAAGTAAAGGAGTTGCGCGTTGCGATGGCGCAAGAATGTCATTCTATGGGACTTATGGGAGCTTGAGGAGAGGGCAGAGGGGCAGATTCGGTTCCGAAATGGGAATACTTCGGACGGAGTGACGTTATACACGAGACAGTATAGCAGACTGGTTAACGGTCGTCAAACGAAAATAGATGTCCGGTAGAGATTTTCGGTCCGAGGAAACGTCCCGTCTGTCCCCGGGTTTTCGGCTCTATTTCGTTTGGTAGCAGCCGAGATCTATTTTGCCACTCGTGATTCGGGGACGGCCGTCGAGGTCGAGTTCGCCCACGGGCAGTCCTGCGATAACGCCCGATCCAATCGCGGGGGAATCCGATCGCAGGTGAAAGTCCTTATTCGCAGGGTCGGCGAAATGCGGATTTGAGAATGTGGAGTGGGCGTCGTTCCCTGTTGACTGAATGTAATTTTCGAATCCGGTTACGTTATCGCCGGATTCGATCCACTTGCTGGCCTTGGCGTCCGCGTCACAGTAATAGAGATTGTGATCGATGGTTGCCGGTGGTTGGTTTTTGTCGACCTTCGATTTGAGTACGGCGATCAGACAACGGGAGCCGGCGTAGACGATGTTGTTCTCAAAAATGTCGTCGGCCATGTTCCACTGCATCTGGAATTCGCCGGAGCCCGTTGCCGACGTATCGTTGTCGTAGAGGGTGTTGTTGACGACAGTGCAGTGATCGGTGTGGCCTCGCTCTGGATCGTAGCCGCCGATGGAGACGCCGGCGGTATTGCAGTGATAGATCAGATTATTTCTGGCGGTGATGTAGCTGGTTGCGCGGTTTTTGTGTTCGCTGGCAAGCTCGATCCCAAAGTCTACATCGTGAATCACGTTGCGCTCGATCAGCACGCGGGTGCCACCGTCCACGTAGATACCGTCCGAAGATTGGTCGTTACCGTAGGCCGGGTTGCCACGCGACGTGATGTTGTAGACGAGATTTTCGCTTACGACGCCGTCGCGAGCTTGATCAACGGCAGGGTCGGGCGCGGTGCGTTCAAAACCGATGACGTCGATACCAATGTTGTTGTTGTCGTGGACGGTGTTGTGGGTGATGCGGAAATTGGTGACGTTTCCGTTGACCACCAGCGACTCGCTGGAACCAGTCTTCAGGTGATGTACCTCATTGCCGTCGATGATCAGGTCGGTGATGGGAGCCTTGGCGTCGGTGCCGTAGACGGCGATGCCGAATCCGTTGCCACCACTGCCGGGGGAATCGCGACCTGGGAAGGTATTTTCGATGTGATGGACGTTATTTTTGAGGAGTTCGATGTGGGAGCCGGAGCCGGTGACGCTGATGCCCAATGGAGTGAGGCGATGCTCGGCAGTGTGAAAGTTGCGAATTTCGAGGCCTTGGATTCTGACGTAACTTTGGTTGTGGATCGTGAGAATGCCGCTTCTGGCTGCGGGCGTGAAATGCGTGGCGTCCAGGATTGCGGTTTCACCTGGATAGCTTCGGAAGGTGATGAAGCCGTCGCCGGAATTTCCGGATGCGTTGATGCTAACAAGCTCTTCGTAGATGCCACCGCGAATGTTGACGGTCGCGCCGGAGCGGGCTTTGTCTACAGCATGTTGGACCGTGCGCCAGGGAGCTGTCTCAGAGCCGGGGTTCGAATCATCGCCGGTCGTGGCTACGTAGAAGGAAGTGTTGGTCTGGCCATGTGCAGCGGAGACGCACACAAGCAGGGCGAAAAAAGTCAGGAATTTCACATTCGTCTCCTAGTCAGTTGACCTACGGCAGGATCGTGCAAGCATCACTGCGGAGTCGCCTCAAGCAGAAGATGCTTCGAAAAATCGGCAGAGAGATGCGCGACCGGCCCGCGAACGGTTCCGAAGTCTTTTCCATCGACGTAATCGACGACGTGATAGGCGCGATCATCCAAGCCGCGCAACTCCAGCGCGCCTTTCCAATCCGCGGCGTAGAACGCGTAGTACATCTTCTTGTCCTTGCGGATGACGTGCGCCTCGGGCAAATCGAAACCGATGTCGTACAGAGTGCCTAGATATTGGCCGCGGGCGAGGTCTTTCTGCTGATAAAGCTCGAGCCACTTGGTGAAGCTCTTCTCGCGCTCGGGTGTGAGGTCGAACCGACCGTGTTTTTCGACGAGGGACGGCAAAACGAATTGAGTGCCGACGACTCCGCCGATACCAAGCGTGGAAGCAAAATCGTCGTGGTTGTCGCTGAGCTCGACGTGATCGCCGAAATAAGGAACATCGTCGCCCATGAGACCCTTGATCGTTTTTCCTTTGGAGCGCACCTGGAAAGAGCCCCTGGGATCGGAAGCAACCGACATGTTGAAGTGCGGCATGGTGTAGAACGAGAAAGCCGTGCCGCAAGGGCAAAACTCCACGAGCGATCCTGGCTTGGCGCTCTGCGCTTCATCGTAAATTGCTTTGAAAAAATCCGGCAAAGCCTCGACAGAATCTTCGGGCCGCTTGTGATGATGCGCGGGGTTGTAGCACGGAGGCACGCCATTCATGTGCTGGCCGTCGAGTTTGAGGCCGTCGAATCCCCAATCGACGAGGATCTTGCGGACCAGCGCTTTGTGATAATCCACAACGCGCGTATTCGCGGGGCACAGGTAGTCGGAATCCCACCAGGAAATCTTGCGCCGGGAACCGTCTTTATTTTCCAGCGCCAACTCCGGTTCGTTTGTGAGCAACTTGGAATCGGGAACCGCGCTCAGCGGCGACCACCACAGTTGCGCCTTGAATCCTTCCTGGTGGATGCGATCCACCATTGCTTTGATGTCGGCGTCGCCGCGAGGGAATTTTTTCAGGTCGAGTTGCCAATCCCCATAGTTGTTCTGCCAGCCGTCATCCAGCGTGACCCACTTGAATCCCATCTTCTTGACGGTCGGCAGCGAATCGTAAACCTGCTGCGGCTTGAAGTTGCGCCCGTAGCCCCACGCGCACCAGATCGCGCCGAAACCATCGGCGGGTGCGGTGGCCATCTGAAAACCCTGCTTGGACATGAACTTGCGGAACGTGAGGAGGGTCTGAAAATAGTCGCCCTCGTGTACGGCGACGAACGAACGAAACGTGTGAATGCTTTCGCCGGGTAGAAGTTCCAGGTCGCGCCGGTATTGGACGCTGACGCGCGCCTCAGTGGCGTTTGGCATGGAGACTGGCAGCGAAATCAGGCGCGGCTTGGTTTCGAGCAGGCCGACGCCAAGCCCGACATCCTTCCGCCACACGTCAACGATTGGGGTGCCGCCACCGTAATCGGTGTCGTTCATTCCCAGATAATTTTGTTGAGAAAATCCGGCGTGAAGCGGCAGCACCCAATTGGGCCGCTTCTCATAGGAGCCGCTTTGATAAGACCAAAAAGGAGCCTGCGCCGCCGGCGCGCCGTTCTGCGCGTCCAGCGTGTAAGCGTTGTTATTCCATTCGAGAATCGCCAGTTTCGATTTGCCGGTATTGGTGTAGTTGACGTCGAAGACAGCAAGATTTGGAGAGTCGTCGTAAATGGTGACGGACAAAACCTTTCGCAGCACGCCGGATGTGCCGGTGATGGTTAGCTTTTCTCCAGCTCCATAGTTATCCGAGATGCGTTCGCGCGACTGCGAAGCCAAGGCAAAGTCAGTCCAGGAACGGTCGCTTCCTTTTACAGTCTCGGAAGCCGAGAACGGGCCCAACGGAGATTCGTTGCCGTTGAAACGCGCCACGACGCGGCTGCGCATGTTCTTGTCGAATTCAATGCGAAGCTCGGAGCTCTGGATGACTGGCGATTCCGCCGGAAGAGGTGTGGCAGAGGTCGCGGCCTTATCGGAATGGGCAAATGACCGTCCGCCGGCCAGCACGACGGCAAGGATGACTACCGTAAAGAAGATTTTTGTCATAGTTTTAAGCCGCGCTCGACGCACACTCAGCCTTCTCGATAATCTCGCCGGGTTAGTAACAGAGGCAGGACCTTTCGAACTATTTCTCTTTATATCTTTCTGTTTCGCTTGTCTAGATTAAACCATCCTATACAAATCGGCCGGCCGGAAGTAGGAAATGTGAGCATCGTTGCGTCTAACGCCGCTCAGCAGTTGATCCGTCGCATTCGCGCCGCCCAGTTTGGTGGCGAGGCTTTTGCTCGTCGTTGACCGGGCAGGCGCGATGTGGACGCCGGATCGGACGGCCAGAGTTGAGCGGATGTTAATCGAGGCCGCAAGTGCAGGGAATCACGCGGCGGGCTACGGATTCAGAAATGAGGTCGCCATGGTGATAACATCCCGCTGGGAACTTTGCCGATCGAACCGGGGTATTCCTAGTTTGGCGGGTTGAGTGGCTGACTTATAAATTTCAATTATAACGGTAAGGAGCGGATGAATTGAATTCCACTTCTCGTGTACATCCACGGAGTGTTTGGCTAACGTCGGTCGTAAGCTTTTGCGTGCTGGCTTTAAGTGGGTGTGGATCAGGACTCTCGGTTCCAACGGTTACGACTCAGCCGGCGAACACGGTGACCTACGCGCTGCAGACAGCGACGTTTCGCGCGAATGCGAATGGCGGAGCTCTGAGCTATCAGTGGCAGAAGAATGGCACGGATATTTCGGGAGCCACGGCTGCGGAGTATACGACGCCGAACGTAACGATGGCGGACAACGGAGCGCAGTACGAAGTGACGGTGACGAACGCGAAGGGAAAAGATGTCAGCAACGGGGCCACGTTGACGGTAACGGCCGGCTCCGACGCGCCGACGTATCACTACGACAACATGCGGTCCGGGCAGAACGTGAACGAAAAAGTGCTGACCAAGGCATTGGTGAATTTTCAGACATTTGGGTTGCTGGGAACGTTTACCGTGGACGGGCTGGTGGACGGAGAACCGTTGTATTTGTCGAATGTGACGATCCCGAAGGTAGGGGCGAAGAACGTGTTGTATGTCGTCACGGAGCACGGAACGGTATTTGCGTTCGATGCGGAAAGCGCGAACGGAACCACCACCAAGTATCTATGGAAGGCTTCGACGGTACCCACCGGGGAGACGCCCGACGGCGACCATCAATGCGAGGCGGTGACCCCGGAAATCGGAATTACTTCGACACCCGTGATCGATCGCGGGCGGGGAGCGATGTATGTGGTTGCCGCAACGCGAGACAGCCAAGGAAATACCATTCAACGGCTGCACGCATTGGATTTAACAACTGGCGCCGAACTTTTCGGGGGGCCAACGACAATCGTGGCCAGTTACGCCGGGACTGGAGCGGGGAGTTCGAACGGGACCTTGGTGTTCGACCCCAGTCAGTATTTGGAACGCTCGGCATTGCTGGAAGTTAACGGGACGATTTTTCTGACCTGGGCGTCGCATTGCGACATCGGGGATTACACGTCCTGGGTAATGTCCTACAGCGCGGATACGCTGCAACAAACGGGCGTATTGAATCTTGTGCCGAATGGCAGCGACGGCGGGATTTGGATGTCGGGAGCGGGGCCGGCGGCGGACGCGAGTGGAAACATATTCTTCGCGATTGGAAATGGCACATTCGACACCACGCTGGATGCTAATGGGTTCCCTACCCAGGGAGATGTCGGGAACTGTTTCGTGAAAATAAGTTCGACGACGCCACTGAAGGTGCTCGACTATTTCACTCCGGCCGACACGGCGACGGAGTCCGCGACTGACCATGACTTCGGATCGGGCGGGCCATTGCTTGTGGACGCGAAAGACGCCAGTGGAACGGTGCGGCACCTGGCGATCAGTGGCTCGAAGGGCCAGAGCCTGTACATAGCGAATCGCGACAGCATGGGGCAGTTCGACGCTGACCATGACAACATTTATCAGGAACTTGTGGGAGCGTTCATCGGGGGAGTGTATTCGAAGCCGTCGTATTTCAACGGAACGGTATACATCGGGGTGTCGAGTGATGCGGTGAAGGCTTTTCCCGTGACGAATGGGAAGTTGGCTACTGCGCCGGCATCAGCGTCACTGAACAAGTTTTATTACCCAGGCGCGACACTGACGATCAGCGCGAATGGGGTCGATGAGGGAATTGTGTGGGCGGTCGACAATGGGCCTCAGACGGGCATGACCGCCAGACTATTTGCGTATGATGCGAGCAATTTGGCGACTGAGATTTACGATTCGACGCAAGCTCCGCAAAGCCGCGACGAGTTCAACAACAACAAATTCATCACGCCGCTTGTGATCAACGGCAAAGTTTTTGTGGGAACGTCCACCAACGTTGCGGTGTTTGGATTGTTGCCGTAGCCGAGAAGATGACGCATAGCTGAACGGCCGGGATGAGTCAGTCGGTGGGCTTTTCGAGTTGGGTTAGGTAGCGGTTGACCATGACGATGCCGGCGGGGTCGGTGGCGTAGTTTAGGTATTCGCGGAGTTGGGCGGCTTCTTTTTCCCGGTCGCCTTTTGCTGAATAAATCTGGGCGGGGAGGAAATGGATGCGAGGGTCGAGGTTCGTCTTGTCGATTTCCATGGCGAGGAGGGCGCTTTTTTCGACTTCGGGGAGTTTGTGCGGGTGGTGGTAGGCGGCGGCGTTGTAGTCGTAGGCGACGGGGTCATTTGCGGGGTCGATGTGCCGCGGGCGTGCGTGCTGCAGTTGCAGGACTTTTGTCCAGTCTTCGGAGCGAGCGGAAATATCGGCGAACTCGGGCGTTGCGATTGCCGTTCAGGAGTTGCCGATTTTGACGGCGACCTGGTAGCGGCGGTAGTTGGTGTAGTGGTGAAGATTGCGATACTTTTCGCCGTTGATCAGGATGAAGACGGTGACGTCGACGGGCAGCCAGAGGGGCGCGGGAGTGTTTTGAAGGTGTGTCTCGCTGAAGGTTACGTCGGTAGTTGATTGGGCCAGGCGAAGTTCGGCGTTAGGGGCGAGCAAGTCGGTGCGGAGGCGAAGGATTTGGAACGTGGTTTTGTCGATCCACAGTATGCCCTGGGTGAGCATCTCGACTTCGTGGCCGCCCGTGCTGCGCATAATTGTCTTGAAAGTGGCGTCGCCGGGTCTCTGCGCGAATGAGAGGACGAACGCGTCTCGGGCTGCGAGTTTTTGGTCGCCGAGATAGCGAAAATCGGATTGCGGCTGACTGACGGTGGAGAAACTGACGCAGTTGAGGGCGTAGCCGGCAGTGACAAGAAAGCCTTTCTGCAAGCCGACCGATTCCAGGCGATTGCCGGTTTTGTCCATGCGATATTCGGCGTTTGCGCCCCATTCGTAGCCATGCTGGAGGATCAGGTATTCGTCTTGGGTATGCAGCTTGGCTCTGATTTTTCCGTCGGGATTCAGTTTCTGTTGGGTGAGATCCTCGTTGGCGATGAGATCGCCAACGTTGTGGGTAAAGAGGTCCACGTTGCGGCCGGTGTTTTTCAGGATGAGCGGGAGTTGCTTTTGGTCTGGCGCGGGCTGGAGATCTTTCAGTTCGGGGATTTGCTTGATCAAGCGGTCGAGCGGGAGGTCAACGTAGGTGGAGGTGTGGAGGGTGAGAGCTTTGACTGTGGATTCGGAAGCGTTGTTCGGGTTGAGGTCGGGGATTTGTAGTGGGGCGGGGTCCTGGTGAGCGAGTCTCGCGGGTGCGGGCGCGATTGCAGGCACGGACAAGAGGAAGGCGAGAAGGAAAAGTGTGAGACGCGAGGCGATGCGCATTCGGTGCCGCTCCTACGCGTTGCGAACGGTGGGACGAGACAGTTTACTCCGGGTCGGATGTTTCGAACCGGGGAGATTCTGTCGGATTGGACGCGGACTCGTGGGCCGATAGGTACTGGCGGGTTTAGTGGAGACTTCGCCATTTAATGCTGGCATGATTCACGGCTATGACGGACGAGATCGGCGAGGAGCGTTCGAGGGCAGTGGAATCGGGGAAGAGCGCGAAGAAAAGTGTGTTTCGATTTTTGAGGTGGAGAGATCTCGTCGTGGTGATGGCGGGGATTGGCGTTGGTTTGTGGTTGAACCACCACTTTACTCCGTACAACCCGACGGATTATCAGAAGTGGCAGGCTCGGCCGCAGTTGGCTGCTGTGGCGAGTTCGGGCGAGGTTGGGGCGGGACAGAGTGGGCTGCTGCCGTGTCTTTTTATTGCGGCGAGTGGAGGCGCGCAGCGTTTTGTTTCGGGGTCGATCGGGGATTGTTTGCGATTGCTGCCGGACGGGACGCAGGTCGATGTGTTTGAGATTCCGCTCACGGGCGGGTTTCTGCACGTCAAGACGGACCTATACGTTTCGGATGTGATGCCGCTGGCGTTCACGCGGTGCGTCGTGCCGCTGGACGATTGGGCGAGGCGGTTTCACGTTTACGTGCCGCATGTATACGACCTGTTCATGTATGGAGATCGCTTTCCGTACACGTATCTGAATTGGACTCTGCCGGATCGGCAGGAAGTTCACTATCAGCGAGTGTCGGCGGGGACCCGATATGAGGATGCGGTGTATGAGGCGAGTGCGAGCGATCGGATGTTTTCGAAATCGCGCATCGCGTGGAACGGGTATGGATGGGATTTGAATTTTGAGAGTGGGATGACGTTGCTGTCGCCGGATGCGTATGAGGCGACGCGGCCGCAGCAGGGATCGGTGGTCGGAATTTTCGATTCGCAAGGGCGTGAGACGCGGTTGAAACGCGACTCTGACGGCGAGCTGAAGAAGATTGTCGCGCCGGGCGGGGCGTGGATTCAGTTGAGCTACAGCCGAGGGCGGCTGAGCGAGGCGAAAGATAGTTTGGGAGAGACGGCGAAATATTCCTACGACGCGGAAGAAAGGCTGGTCGGCGTGGTTTATTCGGCGGGATCGACGATTCGATATGCGTACGATTCGGCGAATCGCGTTGTCGAGGCGGAGACTTCGCCGGGCGGGATTTTGTTGAGGAACAAGTATGGCGCTCAGGGAAATGTCGAAGAGATTTCGGTGGGCGGCGAGGTGTACCGGATGCGGTGGCTTGCGGGTAACGCGGATGTGGTTGTGGTTGCTCCGGGCGGCGATGTGAGGCGGGTGCACTTCGCGAAGCAGAACGGGATGGTGACGTATCAGGTCGAGACGATGAGGCAGTAGCGATCGGCGGAGATGTCAGAGGATGGCGCGGAGGGTGGCGAGTTTGTGGAGGCGGGTGAAAGATTGCGCGGCGATTTCGCCGGCGGGGTCGAGGCGGAGGTCGATTGGGAGGAAGAGAGTTTTGTCTTCGCGGCGGGAGAGGACGTTGGTGGCGACGAGGGCGCGCATTAGCCAGATTGCGGAAGGCACGGTGGGGAGTTCGATGCCGAGCCAGTCTTTATATTGATGCGGGGAGGCGCGGAGACCGGTCGATGCGGCGATCTGACTGGCGAGATTTTTTTTTGCGGATTCGGTTTCGTGCGTGGAGGCGTCGGCGTTGTAGGCGGGCTGAAGAAGCGGGGATTCTTGCTCCATTTGGGTGAAGAGGTCGCGGATTTGGGCGCGTTGATCGCGGTAGATGTGGCCGAACCAGTAGTGGGCGGTTTTCGCGACGACGGTGATCACGTTTTTGATTTCTTTTTCGAGGCGGAAATGCGGCGCGGCGGGGAGTTCGAGATTTAGATTTTCGCGGCGGACGGCGACGTTTTCGACGGTGATGGCGCGCAGGAGCCATTCGGCGGTGGCGCGGTTGACGCATTCGACGCGAATCCAACCGGGAGATGTGGATGGTTCGGCGGCGAGATCGGCGACGAGATGGATGCCGCGGCAGATTTCGTTGACGACTTCTTCGTAGCGATCGGGCTGGGCTTCGATTTCGATTTGTGTGGCTGGGAGGAGGAGCTTGCCTTTGTGCGGCGGGCCTCCGGCCATGGCGAGATCGCAGAAGCTGCCCCAGATTTCGTCCCAGGCGACTTTGCCGTCGGGGGCGAATTTCAGTCCGGCGGAGCCCATCGAGGTCGGCGGCACTTCATCGTAGGAATCTTTGATATTGCTCGGGGAGCAGGATTTTGATGCGCTGCTCTAGCGCGTTTAGTTCGGTTTGATCTTCCAAAGTCATCACGACATCCGTGCTGCGTCGAGTTTGTCGAAAGACAATTCTACATTTTTGTGGCGTCGTCGCGCCGCAGCAGATCGAAGACGCTCACTCTTCGCGGAGGAGGCGGGCGGGGTGAACGTGCAGGGTGCGCTGGGCGGGGATCCACGTGGCGAGCAG
Organism: uncultured Acidobacteriota bacterium; assembly: GCA_963785605.1. Lineage (GTDB taxonomy): Bacteria > Acidobacteriota > Terriglobia > Acidiferrales > UBA7541 > Acidiferrum. The sequence continues at coordinate 296,860 of CAWAWE010000010.1, forward strand.
GCCGAGGATGGCCATGGTGAGCATCACGCCGATGAGGACGACGGGGTCGTATGGCGTGGCCTGGTAGACGATGTAGGCGAGGAGTTTGCTGGCGAGGGCGCCGAGAAGCAGGCCGACGGCGGAGCCTGTGAGAAGAATGATGAGCGGGCGGCCGAGCGCGACGCGGATGAGTTGGACGGATTGAGCGCCGAGGGCGACGCGGATGCCGAACTCCTTGAAGCGCTTCGAAACGGAGTACATCGCCATGCCGAAGACACCGGTGACGGCGAGCATCGCTGCGAAGAGACCCATCACGCCGACGGTGGCGGTGGCGATGCGCGCGGGAAATTGGACGAAGGCGAGCGCGTCGGGCCACGGCTGGATCGTGAATGGGAGTGATGGATCGATCTGCGCGAGGGTTTTGCGGAGCGACGGCACGATGTCTGACGGTGGGAGTTGCGAGCGGACAACGAGCGTTGTGTCGGTGTCTGGAAATTGATCGAGCGGGAAAAACATGGCGGCCCAAGGCGATTCGGTGAGCGAGTCGTATTTTCCGTCTTCGACAATGCCGACGATTTCGCACGGCGCGGCTTGCCCCATGAGGAAAGAGCGGCCGAGTGGGGATTCGCTTCCGAACATTCTGTGAGCGAAGGTTTCGTTGACGATGGCGATGCGCGGGGCTTTGTCGTCATCGTGCCAAGTGAAGTCGCGGCCGGAGAGCAGGCGAGTGCCGGCGGCTTCGAGGTAGCCCGGCGAAATCGACGTGAACTTTGCGCCGAAGGCGGCGTTGGATTGGCGGAAGTCGGTGGTTCCGGTGCGGTAGACGGGCGTGGAGCTGCCGCCGGTGCCAAGTGGAGTTTCGCTGATGATGCCGACTGAGGTGACGCCGGGAATTTGACGCGCGTCGTCAAGCATTTGCTTTTGGAGTTGAGGCGAGGATTTGTCGGTGTGACCGCCCATGTGGAGGTCGGTCTGCGCCAAGAGCGCATGCTGCGGATCGAAGCCGAGCGGCGCGTGGAGAGAGCGCTGCATGCCACGGAGCGCGACGAACGAAGCGGTGACAAGCAGAGTGCAGAGCGCTATCTGAGCGCCGAGAAGCAAATCGCGGAGCGAATAGCGGCGGAAGACAGCGGTGTCGGCGGCACCGGTCTTCATCGATTGCGTGAAGCTGGTGCGCCAGACCTGACGCAGCGGGACGAGTCCCCAGAGCAGGCCGCTGCCGACGGAGAGAATTAACGCGACGAGATAAACACTGGTGTCGGGACTGACGGCGACGCGAATTGGAAATTCGGGGAATGGCTGCCAGTGGGTGAGGCCGCGGAGGAGCGCGAACGAAAACAATGTGCCGAGCACGCCGCCGATCGTGGAGACGAGGACGGCTTCGCACAGGAGTTGACGTAAAACGTGCCAGCGGCTGGAACCGATGGCGAGGCGGATGGCGACTTCGCGGCTGCGGTCTGCGGTGCGCGCGGCGAAAAGACTGGCGAGATTGGCGCAGGCGGCGAGAAGAACGAGAAACGCGAGCAGCATAATGCCGGCGATGAAGGCGCGCGCGGGGCCGCCGAACATGTCGCCCATCAAGCCGGGCTTTACGAGCCGGGCACTCAGGCCGTCGTCAGCGTCGGGATTTTCGCGAGCCATTTCTTGTGCGATGGCGTTGAGATTGTCGGTGGCCTGTTTTGTGGTTACGCCAGGCGCGAGTTGGCCGAGTATCCAGAGATTGTGCATGAACCGGCCGGAGAGGAAGTTGGTGCCTTCGTCGTCGGGCGTGTTGACGATGGGCATCCAGAAATCGGGCCAGAGGAAGATGTCGGTACCGTGGAAGGACGCGGGGGCGACACCGATCACGGTGAAAGGATGTTTGTTGATGTGGACGGTGGCGCCGACGATCGCGGGATCGGACGCGAAGCGGCCGCGCCAGAAGTCATGGCTCAGGACGATGTACGGCGCGGATTGCGGGCCATGTTCGTCGGTGGCGTGGAAGAGGCGCCCGAGCGCGGGCTGGACGCCGAGCATGTCGAAATAATTTCCGGAGACGCGGTAATACCAGGTTTGATAGGCCGCGGTGCCCGCGGTCAGGCCGGCGGGTTGGAACCTGTAGACCGCCATGTCGCGGAAAGTTTTGTTTCTATTTTTGAAGTCGATGTAGTCGGGATAGGACTGATTGTCGTAGGCAGGTTGTTTGTGGACGACGTTGTAGAGCGCGGCGGATTGAGGAACGTCAAGCGGGCGCAGGACAAGCGCGTTGAGGACGCTGAAGACGATGACGTTGGCGCCGATGGCGAGGATGAGCGTGACGAGCGCGGTGACTGCGAAGGCGGGGCTGCGGCGCAACTGGCGCGCGGCGTAATGTAGATCGCGGAAGAGAGAATCCCAGAACATACCGGAGTCTTCTTCGGTGATGCGCTCGCGGGCATTCGTGCGATTGCCGAAGCGAATGAGGGCGTCGCGTCTTGCCGCTTCTGGCGACATGCCGGCGGCGAGGTTGTCGGCAATGCGCATCTCGATGTGCGATTGGATCTCAGCATCGATCTCTATTTGAAGCTTGGAGCGGGAGATTTTATTCTTCGTTCGACGAAAGAGCGACATAGTGCACCTCACGCGTAGCGGAGCATTGCGCGAATACCTTTGACGAGTTGTTCGAAGTTTTTCTCGGCTTTTTGCAGTTCCCTCTGCCCTGCCGCGGTCATGCGGTAATACTTTGCTTTGCGATTCGTTTCAGTAAGCTTCCACTCGGATTTGATCCAGCCGCTCATCTCCATGCGGTGAAGAGCGGGATAGAGCGAGCCTTCTTCGACGGAGAGGAGCGCGTCGGAAGCTTTCTGGACGTGGAGAACGATGCCGTAGCCGTGAGCCTCGCCAATGTGGGAGAGAGTTTTCAGGACGAGGAGATCGAGACTGCCTTGCAGGTCGTTGCGTGCCACGTTGCCGCTCCCCTAGATAACTAGGGGTACGATAGGCCTAGAAGTGTAGGTGTGTCAATCGAATTTCCGTCAGGGGCTGGAGCAGCACTTCTCGCTCGCTTGGATTATTTCTGGTGCTGGACCGTAACTTCCATCAGACGTTTAGCAGGTTGGGAACCGATGGCGATCTCATGCGTTTCTGTCCATTCGCCTGACTCGGTGATTCGCATGACAGAGTTCGTCTTGATGTCTCCCAGCGCAAAGCCCCACTTGAGCTGTTTATCGGCGGCGGACAATGCCACTTCGGTTTCGAGGAAGCGGCCGTCGTTGAACGCGCGCATGTGGTACGTCTTATTTTCATCGTCGTAGGAAATGATGCCGAATGCCTGGAGGATGGCGGCGCCGTCGGACTCTGAGCGTCCGACGCCTTCGATCGTCAGAATGAGGCCGTCGAGTTTGTACTGCGCTTTTTCGGTCTGATCTAACTCTAGCCACTCATCGGGACCGCGCAGGACGCGCGCTTGTCCACTCCACTTCCCTACTAGAAACGCGAGCTTCTGCATGGCGGCACGCTGCGCATTGAGGTCGGGAACCCGCGGTATCTGAGTCATGGCAGGGCCTAATATTAGCACTGCGCTGACAGCATGATTTGAAGGGTGTGAAGGCAGGATTGGCGGACAATTCTGCTAGAGTCGGGGGCGTCTGGGCGACCGGGCAACAGTGCCTTTCCACGTGAGGGATGATGAGAACCAGCGCTAGAACACTTCTTGAATCGGGATTGCGTGCGGCGGCGTTTGCCATAGGCATTGCGGTGGTGACGAGTGGCGTGGCGTTCGGGCAGAACGTTACTTCGGAGCAGAGCAAGAAGGTCGATGAACTTTTTGCGAAATGGGATCGGACGGATTCGCCGGGGTGCGCGCTGTCGGTGATGCAGGGCGGGAAGATTATTTACAAGCGCGCTTATGGAATGGCGAATCTGGATCACGATGTGATTTTGACGACCGATACTCCGTTTCACGTTGCGTCGATTTCGAAACAGTTCACGGCGGCGTCGATCGTGTTGCTGCAGCAGGATGGGAAGCTGTCGGTCGATGACGACGTGCACAAATATATTCCGGAGCTGCCGGACTTTGGCGCGAAGATCACGATTCGAAATTTGTTGCACCACACGAGCGGACTGCGCGACCAGTGGGATTTGCTCGATCTGGCGGGGTGGCGCTATTCGCTCGATTTGATCACGAATGACGATGTGATGTCGGTGGTCGTGCGGCAGAAGGCGCTGAATTTCGCGCCGGGGTCGGAGTACAGCTATTCGAATACCGGATTCACGTTGCTGGGTGAAATCGTGAAGCGAGTGAGCGGGAAGTCGCTGCGGGAATTTACGACGGAACGAATTTTTGTGCCGCTGGGAATGCAGCATACGCATTTCCGCGACGATCACGCGGAGATCATCAAGCATCAGGCGTATGGATATTCGAAGGACAAGGGCACGTGGGAATTGAGCATAACGAACTTCGATACCGTGGGGGCGACGAGTTTGTTTACGACGGTGGAGGATTTGGCGCTGTGGGATGAAAATTTTTACACCGGAAAAGTGGGAGGGCCGCATTTCACGGAGACGATGCTGACCCATGACGCGCTGACGAACGGCGAGAAAAATTCGTATGCGTTTGGATTGGTGACGGAGAAATATCGCGGGCTGGACGTGGTGGACCACAGCGGGTCGGATGCGGGATATCGCTCGGACTTGTTGCGATTTCCGCAGCAGCATTTTTCGGTGGCGGCGCTTTGCAACGCGGGCGATTCGGGGCCGAGCACGCTGACGCAGAAGGTTGCGGATGTGCTGTTAGCGGCGGAGTTGAAGGAGCCGTCGGGTTCAGGTGGGAAAGAGAAGCCGACATTTATTACGCCGTCGCAAGAGCAGCTCACGCCGAAGGTGGGCTACTACTATGAAACGCAGTCGCGGATGTTACGAAAACTCGTGGTGAAGGATGGCGCATTGGGTTGGGATGTTGGAGACGAGGTCATTCCGCTGCACGCGGTTACGAACGATCGATTTCTGATCGGAGAGTATCCGGCGGAGATGCAATTTTCGCCGGGTAAAAATGGATTGCTGTCGATGAAGATGGGCACGCCCGGCGAAAAAATGAGGGAGTTTGAGCAACTGGCGCCGTACACGCTGCCGGACAAGCAGCGTGCGGAGTATGTGGGGAATTATCGCAGCGTGGAAATCGACCCGGTGTACCGAATCGTGGAAGAGAACGGGAAGTTGGTGCTGAAGAGGTTGAAGCACGATCCGCAAGCACTGACAGCGGTGACGCCGGATTTATTTCAGGTGGAGATGGGAGCGGTTCAGTTTCAGAGGGATGGAAAGAAGAATGTTGTGGGGATGAAGGTGTCTACGGGACGGATCCGGGATCTGGAGTTTGCGAAGGAGAAGTAGACGCGAAGTAAGTCGGCCGCTGCGACGGTAGAGTGCCGGTCGGGCCTGCGGGCTAGACGAGTGACAGCGCTGAGTTTGAAAAGCCGCCCCAGGCGCGAGTGGGGACGAACTTCTGGGTGTCGTGTTCTTTCCAATGCAGGAGTTGGGCGACCGCGAGAAGCAATGTGCGCTTTGAAAACGGTTTCGGCAGCATGTGCGCGCCGACTTGCGAACCGACGCTGCCGAAGCTGGCGGCGCTGCCGTAGCCGGACATGTACACGACCGTGATTTTTGGGAAAAGGAAACTGAGATAGTCGCCAAGCTGGTCGCCGTTCACGCCCGGCAAAACAACATCGGTGAGAAGAAGGTCGACCGGCTTTTCCTGGTGCGTGGCGATGGTCGAAGCCTCGGAGGCGGTGCGCGCTTCGAGAACGCGGTAGCCGGCGCCCTGCAAGAAAGTGCTGATGACGCCGCGGAAAGCGTCGTTGTCATCCACGAGGAGAATGGTTCCCGTAGCGCTGGCGTCAATCGGACCGGAGGGCTGTTTGAGATCTGGGAGATACATGGGCGTTCCTCACTGCGAGTCGGGTCGGAGCGACGTCGGTTCCCTGCTTGCTGTACTAAGCATAAGAGTCGCCCGTGAGCGTGTTTGATAGGGCGAATATATCGTATTGAGACGGCGGCAAGTGTTTCGCTATTGTTTCGCCTGTGGTTTGCTTCGCGCATTCGATTCAGGAGAGTTACGAGGTACGCGGGCGCCTACGGCTTCTGCGCGAAGTCGTAGTGGTTTTCGCCTTCGTCCGATTCGGTGCCAATGACCGACATGGAGGCACATGTAGTCGGCGCGATTTCTTCATAGCCGTTGGATTTATCCAGGCTCGCCACATTTTTGTATTTTGGTTTCGCGGGCCAAGCGGCGCGACGTTTGGTCACTCAGCGTTCAGCGCGATGATCGATCCGCTAAAAGTTTTGTCGCATTGGCGTTGTAGACCTGTTTGAGAACTTCGTCGCTCAGGCCGAAACCGTTGAGCGCCCAGTGGTAGCCGAATTGATCGAACTCATAGAAATGCTCGTCGAGGGATTCGAGAATTCGAAACGTGACGCGATACATGGATTTCTCGGAGCCCATGTCGGTGCCGTAGACGAGGCGGTTGGCATATTTCTCGTAGAACTTTGCGGCGAAGCGCGGGATGGGCGCGGTTTCGGCGTAGCGGGCGGAGATGTCGGCGTAAAGATTTGGATTGCGATCGAACATTTCGCCGAGACGCGAGAGATTGTAGTCGAGATTCATGAAGTGGCAGGCGATGAAGGTTGTGTCGCGGTGTTTGGCGAGCGTGCGATCGAAAATATCGACCATGCCAAGGAGATCGACGATGTTGGGCTTGTTATCCAGGCGCCATTTCCAAGCGTTCATGAGGCCGTCGTTGGTGGCGTCCATCTTCTGATACATCCAGACGGGATCGGCGACGTGCAATATGACGGGCATGCCGAGTTCGCCGCAGCGTTGCCAGATGGCGTCCATGCGAGCGTCGTCGGGATGCATGCCGGGCGCTGCGGATTTGCCTGATTTCAGCCCTTCGCCTTTGTCGTGAATTTCGCCGACGACGCGCGCGCCGGATCGGTGGCAACGTTCGAGTTCTTTGATGGCGGCAGTGCCGAAGCCGGGTTTGTCGTAGCCCGAGAGGTCGAGGCCGCAACCAATTCCAAATCGATCGGGATATTTCGAATATTTGCGGAAGATTTCGTCGAACTCGGCGCCGGTGGTCATGGTGAGGATCATCGTTTTTTGGACGCCACACTCGTCCATATTTTTGAGCCATGCGTCGATTTGCTGCGGAGTTTTGGCGTAGGGGTGGGAGTGCATGTCGATGATCGGGTGCTTCCCTTTGTCGATTTGCGTGACGGGAATTTTGTAGATGGATTTCGGGCGGTAGTCTTTTAGGAGGATTGTGTCAGGAGATTTTTCCGATTGCGTCGCTGCGGCGGGATGCGACGAGCTTTTCTCCTGCGCCTGCGCCGTTCCCGTGATGATCTCCGCGGCACCGATCGCGCCTGGCAACGATGCCGAAAGACCGAGCAGATTCGCCCATTTGAGAAATCGTCTGCGATTCAATTCATTCTTCATCATCATCTGTTGTCTCCGTGGCATGGTTTGGAAGACGAACTGCATCTATTGCGCTTATGTTGTTTGTCGAGCGACTCATCTTACGTGAGGCAAGATGAAAAACGCAGATCGAGCTGGTTGCAGGAGGCGATTCCGTAAGCATGGAGGATACTTGGACAGTTGGGATAAAGTCGTTGGCTGGGTTTTGCTGCTCGCGTTTGTGTTGGGCGGGACACAGGTGTTGCTAGCGCAACACATTCAGACCGAGGAGGTCACGCGCGCACGCCAAGCAAAATCTCAGGGCACGCCGCTACACGACGAATCGCCGGAGTCCGGGCAGGAGCGAAAACATTGGAGCGCGGAGCCTGGTTGTTTCGCGCAAATGAGCGATGTACCGGATCGAACGTTTTCGCGCTCTTGGACGCTGGCGTCGCCCGATGGTGTTTACAAAGCATATGCGGTCAATGAGGCGGTTGCCGAACACTTGGGAGGAGGATCGATTACCGGGTGCAAGAGCACATCGAAATTGATTGTCAGCGGTCCCGGGCCGGGCGAAGCCAGGACGGTTCTGACGGTTGGGCCAACGGCAGACGTCGCGGCAAACAGCATCGAGATTGTCGACTGGTCACCAAACGGTCATCGTTTGCTACTGAATGAAGGCATGTGGATCTGGGCGTCGGACACGGGAGGAAACGTGGCCCATGTTTATGACGCAGATTCGATGAACGAATCCAAAGGCGATTCGTTTATAGAGCCGTTTGTGAAGATTTTCGGGCAGTACTGCGTTGGAAATTTCGATGCAATCGGATTTTCGCGCAATGGAAAGGTCGTCGTTCGGTGGTTCCCGGATAACGGCGAAGATGGCACGTTTCCACAAGGCTCCTGCGTGAAGAAGAAGGAAATCTGGGAGTTGGACCTTACGACTACCAAGGTGAATCGATTGCCGGACGACTACAAAGTGCTTCGCTACGGAAAGCAAGTCATCGAAAGAAGCAATTGAATTGGAAGAGTCGCCAGGAGACGTTCTCCCCGCTCGCGATTAGTTGAATTTTTCGCCGACGAGTTGCTCGCTCTTCTTCCAGAGGGCGGCGGCGTTGGCTGGGTCGAGGGCGTAGGCGCGGACGCCTTCGCTGACGGCGGAGATATTTTCGACGTTGTCGCGCATTGGCGTTGCGACGTGGCAATCTTCGCAGTACTTTCCGCCGACTTCGTCGCCGCCCGCGGTGACGCCAGCCCATACGGAAGTTGCGGCGCCTTGCTCGAGGCTCTTCCACTGGAGCGGCCCTTTGCCTTCGGCTTTCAGATTTTCGTTGATTTGCTGGATGCGCTTTTCGATCGCGACCGGGTCGGTGTAGCGCGCGAGCTCTGTCTTGATGATTCCGGGATGGACAGCGGCGGCGCGGACTCCGCGAGCGCGATGGCGCTTGTCGAATTCGACCGCGAAGAGAATGTTCGCTGTTTTCGAACGGCCGTAGGCGACGTATGGATCGTAAGGCGTGCGTTCGAAACCGGGATCGTCGAGATCGACGTTCGAAAAGCGATGTCCCGCGGAGGAAACATTGACGAGACGGCCGCCATCGCGAAGAAGCGGCGCGATCCGGTTGACGAAAACGAAGTGGCCGAGGTGGTTGGTGCCGAATTGCGTTTCGAATCCGTCGGCGGTATGACCGAACGGGGTAGCCATCACGCCGGCGTTGGCGATGATGATGTCGAGCGGCTCTCCTTTCGCGACGAGCTTGTCGGCCGCGGCGCGAACGCTCTTGAGATTGGTGAGATCGAGCTCGAGGAGTTCGAAGCTGCCGCCGTTGGCAGCGGCGTCTTCGCGGACTTGCGCGGTGGCGGCTTCGGCTTTCTTGAGGTCGCGTGCAGCGCCGATGACGTGAGCGCCGTGTGCGGCGAGCGAGCGCGCGGTGGCGATGCCGATTCCGGCGGAGACGCCGGTGACCACGGCGCGTTTGCCCTTAAGATTTAAGCCGGACAGCACTTCGTCGGCGGTTGAAGTTGCTCCGAAGGTTTTTGCCATTTTAGTTTCCATTTCTTCCCTCTTTGCTTTGCCGGTCGTCGTGGCGCCAGTTGACCGAGCGACGGGAGTTCGATAAAACGGAGAAGGTCTCCGAAACAATTAGATAATCGGAGGCAGCCTCCGGTTACATCGAATGACTATGGCGAAAAAGCGATCACCACCCGTCCAACGAAAGACGCGCACCGACGCGCAGCGTAACCGCGAGCGAATTCTTGAGGTTGCGAAGGCGGCGTTCGCGCGTTCGGGCGCGAATACGAGCCTCGATGACGTCGCACGGCAAGCCGGCGTGGGAGCCGGAACGCTCTACCGGCACTTCCCTACGCGCGACGCGCTGCTCGAGGCCGTCTATCACACCGAGGTTGCGAAGCTGGCTGCCGCGGAGCGCGAGCTTTCGGCAAAACTTCCGCCGGTCGAAGCGTTGCGCGCGTGGATGCTGCTGTTCGTCGATTACATCGCGGAGAAACACATCATCGCGCCCGCCTTAAATGCGTTCGCGGGTGGCCCATCGAAGCTCTACGACTCGTCACGCGCGCAAGTCACAGGAGCGATCGAGGCGCTGGTCGAGCGGGCGATCAAGAGCGGAGACATTCGAAAAGATTTGAAGGCGTTTGATTTGTTGCGGGCGCTGATCGGCGTTTCGAACGTGGCGTCGGCGCCGGACTGGCAGCAAAGCGCAAAGCGGCTGGTCGATATTTTGATTCTGGGTTCGCGATCGACCCGGTAGCCACTCGATGGGCGAGGTGCGCGTCTAAAGAGTAGGATGAACAGAGTAACCGCGGAGGACTGATGGCTAAGCTGGCGCTGATTTACGGGATGAGACTACTGCCGGAGGAAGATTTGGGCGAGATCAAAGACGCGACTGTCGTACTTAAGAACGGGAAGACGGCGCGAGTGACGATGCACCTGATCGAAGGAACGAAGGAAGAGATCGAAGCGACGTTCCACGATTCCATCGAAGCATTCTTCGATTTGTATCCGGAGATTTAGCGGCAACGCGCGCCCCATCCCGACCGCCGATTATCGGTTGCCGAAGTTTTCCGGGTCCTGGCTCGGATCGCCGAGATTGTCGTTGATCAAGACCGTCGATTGGCCGGTCAACTCAAAGCGTTTGCGGCACTTATAGCAGGCGACCAGGTCGTCGAGGCGCGTCATATATGAGGATGCCTTGGCGAATCGCTTGCGGTCTTCTTCACCGGCGCCACGCGGCAGTTCCCTCTTTTTGCGCGCCACTTTCCAACGCACCGGGCATTCGAATTCGCCGCGACAGCTCGGACAAACCAGCTTGATTTTGCGAACTTCCTCGCGCTCGGTGTAAAAAGATCGCTCATCCATAGTTATAAAGCGGGAGTGGTCACCGCTTCGTTCATTGTAACAAAGTCGAGGCCCAGGTCACGCCAGCGGGGGAGGCATTGGTCGAGGGCACCCAGGGTATGGGTGCGATCGGCGTTTTGAGCCCGGTGTCCACCATCGTGCAGACACAGGATGTCGCCACCGGTGCGGTTTGCAGCGCTCTGTGGAGCGGCTGCGGACTTTGCGTGTGCGGATATCGAATGCATCCGATCGACGAGCCAGTCGTCAGTTGGTGCGTGCCAGTCGCCGGGAAGCAGTGTCCAGGTTACGACTTGAAGTTTCAGTTCGCGTGCAGCAGAAGCGAGCCATGGGTTGCGCCAGCCGAAGGGCGGGCGAAAAAATTTCGGCGGCGCGTTGAGTGCCGAAGCGATGGCATCGTGGCAACGACGAAGTTCGTCTCGCGTTTGCGCGGACGAAGACCAGAACAAATTCGGATGCGAGTCTGTGTGATTGCCCACGACGTGGCCTCGCGCCACGGTTTCGCGGAGAAGTTCGGGATGCTGGCGTGCGTACCTGCCGATGACGAAAAACGTCGCGCGCACTTTGTGACGATCGAGGAGGTCGAGGAGCTTCGGCGTCATCGTCGGGTTCGGGCCGTCATCGAAAGTGATGGCGAGCTTGCGAGGCGAATTTGTATGAGTGATTGCGGGACCGAAAATTTTTGAGCCGGGGTAGCGGCCGGCGTAAGCAACTAAACCGCCGGCTGCGGCCAAAGCAGTGGGAACGATCGCGGCATACGGATTCACGCGAATATTTTTGCATGAGTAGCAGTAAATCGCAGCGCGATCCCTGAAGCCCAGCGCGGCCCTGATTGGCGCTCATCGGAAGTCCTTTGCGGAAACACGCGTTTCTGTCAGGATGCTGCGCAAATTCGCCGCTAACTAAACAGTGGCCGACACAGGGAGAGACCATGGCTGGATTCTGTCGAAACTGCGGAAGTCCGTTGGCGGACGGACAAGGATTTTGCGCAGGATGCGGAACGCGCGTGAACAACGCGGCGAATGTGGCTGCGCCTCCCGCGGCCGCGATCACCACCTCCTGCGGCCCCGCCTGTGTATGCGACGCCTCCAGTTCAGGCCGGGCCGGTTGCGACTGCTCCGCGTCCGGCGGGGATGAGCGCTCTGGCCAAGATATTGATCGCGTTGGTGATTGTTATTGTGGCGTTTGGAGCGGTGGCGATCGTCGCGGCGGTGTACATCGGTCATCGCATACATGAAAAGGCGTCGGAGATGGGACTAACACGTTCGGACGACGAGCAGAGCGCGAGTAACGCGGAATTGCGCCACATCGATGGTTGCAAGTTGCTGTCGAAGTCGGCGGTAAGCGCAGCGGTGCACATGGACATCGTGCGCGCGGAGCGTACGACGGGCGACAATCCGGGATGCTCCTACAGCGTGGCGGGCGATCCGGCGGACCTGACGGCGAAACATATCACCGCGATGCACAAGAGCGAGATGAATCAGCAGCAGCAGAACCAGATGGAGGATTTCGCGAAGGGCGTGTTCAAGAGCGGTGGTAACACACAGAGTCCGAGTGAGCATCCGGGCGAAGCGCCGGTGATTTCTTTTTCGATCGACAACAACGCGGCGCCGCTGCAGATGAAATTGAATCGCGCGGCGCTGGGGCATGTCGGCCCAGTCGGGCTTCAAGCGGTACCGGATTTGGGCGACGAGGCGTTCGACGCTTACGGCGCGATGATGTTTGTACGCAAAGGCGACAAGTTGGTGCGCATCATGTATATGAGCTGCCCTTGCGCGACAGAAGATGTGCTGCCGCTGGTGCGCACGATAGTGGCGGGATTGTAGGGGCGGGGCTCGCTCCGCCCGGCGTAACCCGCGCCACAATCTTGCATCAGCCGGGCAACAGTCGGCGCTGCTTCAGATCGGTTAGCAGTCGCTCGACTTCACTGTCGCGATCGAGACGATTCAGGCGGTCGGCAATTTGATCGGCACTCAGTTCAAGTTCGGCGCTGGCGACCGATTCGGATTGGTTAACTCGGTCCTTCAGCCGATCGAATGCGGCGCTGTTTGATCCGTCGCCTGCGGCGTTTTGCGCCTTCGCTGCTTTGTTGAGCGCGACGCTGCGACGATGCCGCGCGATGAGCAGATCACGTTTCGACTTCGCTTCATCGAGCTTCTGTTCGAGCTTCATCAGCGCGCCTTTCAGCGCCTCGACCTGTACCTTCTGATCACCCACCTGCTCGCGATAGCTCAGCGCGAGCCGCTGCGATGTTTGATATCGATCCAACGCGGCGCGGGCGAGATCGTCTTCCTGTTTATCGACGGCACGCTCGGCTTTGCGCATCCAGTCGGCGCCGACGTCTTCATTCTCTTTTTGCTTTTTCTCCAGCATGTGCTGGTCGGCAATCGAGACTGCAACCTGCGTCTTCACCTGCATGTACTGATTTTCCATGTCGAGGATGACCTGCTTGATCATCTTCTCGGGATCCTCGGCGCGATCGATCACATCGTTGATGTTCGCGCGAATCAAAGTGCTTACTCGTTCTAGAAGGCCCATAAAGAAACTCCTTTGCTTGTGACGGATTGTAACTGTAGCGGCGACTTTATGTCGCCACTCTGCGGGCGATCGCGGCGCAACTGTTGCGAGTCCTCGCCGCAAATTGGCGGTACGGATTGAAGCTGCGAATGCATCGGAACCGGAAGATCAGAGGACATCGTGCACCACGCTTGCTGCCAGACATTTTTGAATGAAGTACAGCGCGCTATCGGCATATTGCGACATCAGAAAAATCGCCAAAGCCGCGCCTAGAATCAAGAGAACCAACAACACCTTTCGAACCATTTCCCTTCCCCCCAAGCACCCCATCTTCGAGAGAAATCGTGGCCTCACTAAAGACACCAAGAAAAAGCGCCGGGGTGAGTCTCGCGACCCACCCCGGCACAGTTGTTAGGAATTACTTGTCGGCAGCGACGGTTGTGCCGGCTTCGGAGCCTTGTCGCCGATCGTGCGCACTTTCGAAAGCAGGTCGGACATCTGCATTCCCGAGAGCGCTTCGAACAGCGCAGGAACTTGCGCCGCGATCTTGGTGACGTCGCCGGTCAGCTTGTACGCGCCGGCTGCATCACCATTGCCCGTCGAGACGATGGTCACCTTGTCGATCCTGCTGAGAGGTTCGGCCAGGGCTCGCACCACTTCGGGCATGCCGCTGATCAGTTTGTCGAAGACGGCTGCCTGGTTATATTCCTGGAAAGCTTCCGCCTTGATGTTCATCGCCTTGGCTTCGGACTCTCCCTTCTTGAAGATGATCTCGGCTTCGGCTTCACCCTGCGCACGCGTCGCAGAGGCGCGGCCTTCGGCTTCCTTGATCAGGCGTTGACGCTCGGCTTCGGCAAGCGTCTCGATACGTTGACGCTCGATCTCGGCCTGCTTGAGCACCGTGGCGATCAGTTCGCGTTCGCGGCGCGCAATTTCGGCTTCTTGCACCTTCACTTGCGCTTCGCGTTCGGCTTGCTGGACGCGCACGGCTTGCAGGATTACCTGCTGCTGCTGCACGTTGGTTTCGATTTCATAGGCTTTGTCGGCTTGCGCTTGCGCGCGCTTGGTCGATTCCAGGTACTCGGCCTTCTTGATATCGAGATCGCGTTCCGCTTCCGCCTGCTTTGTCAGCGAAGCGGTTTCGGCGGCGACGCGCTCCTGGTCGGCCTGGGCTTTCGCTACTGCCGCGGCGCGCTGTGACTCAGCACGCTTGATGGCGATGTCGCGATCGGCTTCGGCCGCGGCGACTTCGGCGTCGCGCTTGATGCGCGCGATGTCGGGCCGGCCCATGTTGGTGATGTACTCATTTTTGTCGCGCACTTCCTTCAAGGTGAAGCTGATGACTTCCAGCCCCATCTTGTTCATGTCGTCCGCGCACGTGGAGCGCATCCGGTCGGCGACCATTTCTGGTTCCTTCACGATTTGCTCCACAGTGAGCTGGCCGATAATGCCGCGCAGATGGCCTTCCATTACCAGGCGAATCAAGCCTTCGCGCTGCTCCGGCCGCTTGGTCAGGAACTGTTCCGACGCGGTGCGGATCGATTCCGGGTCGGACTTCACTTTGATCTGGGCGACCGCCTCGATCGTGACGGCGACGCCCTGCTTGGTGTAGAGGCTCTGTTGCGGCGCAACGTCGAACGACATCAGTTCGAGCGAAAGTTCACGGCATTGCTCGATCATCGGGTAGATGATCGTGCCGCCGCCTTTCACGATGCGGGTGCCGCGAAGGCCGTAGATCACCAGCGCTTCGTGCGGACCCGCTTTGCGAAACAGCTTGGCCAATACCGCCATGAAGAAAAACAACGTCAGAACTGTAAGACCTACATAAACCAGGATTGGCATTTGATCGAACATATAGACCTTCCTTTTCTCGCCTCAGCCGCACTGCGTTCTTGCTTCGGTCACTCGCAGTCCGGGAAAAATCGTTGGCGACGTAAGTTTCGTTGCGATGTGCTGCGATGTCGCAGTGCAGCATGCGTTCGCTGCGTCTGCTCAGTTCGTGAACTCTTCCCACCGTTTCACGTACGCGATTCCTTTTTCGTAGCGCTCGATTACAACTTCGGCGCCTTTATCGACGGGCGCTCCATCTTCGCTGCGCGCGCCGGCACAGCGGCGAACTCCGCCGAGCGAGAAAATCACTTCACCCGTGCCTTGCTGGCGGATCGGCAGGCTCAATGTGCCGACGCAGCCTTCGATCCGGTAATCCTCGTCGAGCATCAGCGAATCGCCCGCATACGTCAGCTTGAGCATGAAGCGATAGACGATCGTGCCTGCAACGAATCCCGCGACTGCTGCGAGGCTCAAGCTTGCTGCCGCAACCAGATGCGACGTGCGCGTCAGGATGTAGCCTGCGCCGCCGAACCATGCGAGAAACGCCATGGTCGTCGACGCGTTGAACCACGAGACGTGCGTTCCGCCGCGGAGCGATCCGCCTTTTACTGCTGCGCCAGATCCACCGCCATGTGCGCCGTGGCCGACGTGTCCGACGTGTACCGAACCGCCGTGTGCCGGCAAGTGCGCGTGAAACGGCAAGTGGACATGGATGTGAACCGCGCCCGCGAGGAACGTCAGCACGCTGAACGTAAGTCCCAACAGGAAGCAGAAGAGATAAAAACTTGCGAGAGTCATAAAGCACCTCGTGAGCGCACGTGTCGCTCGGCGCTCCGTGAGTGTTCACGGTGCGCGGCTGGAAGTTCGAGACGCGATGTAATGTCGCCTGGCTCGGGGATCGGCCGGCGGTTTTAAGCCTGCAAGCGGGGCGGAGGCGGCTGGCCACTCGACTGCGTGGCTGAAATTTGCGGTGCCGCGACGGATTCCGATGAGGCGTTCGGCTTCAGAACTTCGCTGAGCCGCTCGGCCAATCCGGGCGCGCGGAGAATTTCCGCAAGCAAGAGCAGCGCGTGGCGCGAATCCGGGACTTCGGCGATTTTCAGCAAAGCATCGCCGAGTTCGGGGTCCGACGGGAAACGCTCGATTCCGGCGTACAGCCAGCGATCGATTTTCGCGTCCGTCGTGCGCAAGTCCGACTGCAAGCTGGGCGAATAGCCTTCCGGGTCATCGACGAGGAAACCGGGATAGACACGGAAGAATTTCGCCAGCAGGTCGCGCGTCGCTTGCGTCAGGTGCGGCCTTGAGCCGCTCTCGATCTGCGAGAGATACGCCTGGCTCAGCCCGCGGCCGACTTCGCGCTTCATCGCGCCGAATCAGCTCAAGCTGCGTCATAGGGCGATTTAGCCCGCGCAGAGAACCTTCCACCGCCCGCAGGGAACGAAGTTTGTCGCCGAGTGTCATGAGCCACCAACCGAGGACTGCGTAAATTCTATATTGCGATATGCAAATAATATATTGCAAATAGCGATTTTACGTCAAGGATTAAATTAGGCTTGTTTTCAATGATTTAGCGAAAATTGCGCAACTCGTTTGCAGATGGCATCAAGCAGTTCCGACATGGTGCGGTTGGAAAGGGGCAAAAAGGGCGGTGAATGAGCTGGATTCGCCCTTGCGAGGAAGACTGCCCCCTCCCCCGGTATGTTTTTGCGTAAGGATGTGATTCTGCGCGGTTTACATGTGTAAAACTTGCAAGGATGTGATTCTAGGGAATTTAAGTTCACGGTGAGGCCCGGACGGCCGCGCAAGTCCCGTTGAGTCAGCCATTTGCGGGCATGACAAAAACTTGGAATAGAGCCGCCGGATTCGAACGGGCAATAGGGGAGGGCCAACCGGACGATCCGTCGTGCCGACGGTCTGCTAGTCGACTTTTCGCATCGAGGCGAGGTCGATGCCTAGTTGCTGGCACTTTTTGTAGAGGTGGCTGCGTTCGAGTCCCATCGAGCGGGCGACGTTGGTCATGTGAAAATTTTGGCGGCGAATTTCGGCGAGCAGCACTTCCCTTTCGAATTGCTCGGTGCGCTCGGCGAGCGTGCCTGTGCCGAGGGAAATTGCGACAGGCTCTCCGTCATGATTTCCCGGGATAGAAGCGTCGGCGGAGACGGGAAGGATCAAGCGTACGTCAGCGGCACCGACTGGTTCGTCTCCCGACAGCAACACGAGTCGTCTCGACGACATTTCGCAGCTCACGGATATTTCCCGGCCAGCCATAGCGGCGCAGCTCGTCGATCGCGTCTTTCGCGAAGGCTTTTTCTTTCCATCCGTTTTGCGTAGCGACCTGGCGCGCGAAGTGCTCGACCAGGATAGGAAAGTCTTCCAGGCGTTCGCGCAGCGGGGGAAGATTCAAGGGAAAACATAGATGCGGTGGAAGAGATCGCGGCGGAATGCGTTCTGTTTGACGAGGTCTTCGAGATTGCGGTGCGTAGCCACGACGACGCGCACGTTGACTTGAATCGGTTTGTCGCCGCCTACCCGCTCGACTTCGCCTTCTTCGAGCACGCGAAGGAGCTTGGCCTGCATGGCGACGGGCATGTCGCCGATTTCATCGAGGAAAAGCGTGCCGCCGTCGGCTTGTTCGAATTTGCCGAGATGCTTGGCCGCGGCGCCGGTGAAAGCGCCTTTCTCGTGACCGAAGAGTTCGGACTCGATCAGCTCGGCTGGAACCGCAGCGCAGTTGAGCGTGACGAAGGCGTTTTCTCGGCGCGGCGAGCGCTCGTGGATGGCGCGGGCGACGAGTTCTTTGCCGGTTCCCGTTTCGCCGAGGATGCACACGCGCGTTTCGCTGGCCGCGACGCGATCGATTTGCGCGATCATGCGCTGCATCGCGGGACCAATGCCCAGTAATTCGTGCTTGCCCGAGGCGATCGCGAAGTTCGCGATTCTCGGCTTGCAACCGCGAGAGCTTCATCGCGTTTTCGAGCGTCACCAGCAGTTTGTCGGTCGAAAGCGGCTTCTCGAGGAAATCCATCGCCCCGAGCTTTGTCGCGTGAACGGCCATTTCAATGTTGGCCTGACCGGAAACCAGGACAACCGGCGTCTTTACTCCGGCTTTTTTCAGGTCTTCGAGAAATTCGATTCCCGTCTTACCCGGCATCATCACGTCGGAAAGAATGAGGTCGAAATTTTCGCTGCGAACCAGATCAAGAGCGCGAGCGGCGTTGTCGCTCACAGTCGCTTCATGACCGGCGAGCCGGAACGCACGCGAAAGAGATGCCAGAGTGCTGGCATCGTCATCGACAATCAGCAGATGCGCTTTTTTTGTCATCGGAAGATCCTAGCGAGACGCGGCGTGCACATCGAGCTCGTTGCGCGAATATGTCAATCCGACGCCTCGGCAAATGAGGATGGCTCGACTTCTTCTTGGAATCTTTTTCGGCGGCGTCGCCATCAGGCTTCGCATCGCCTTTTGCCTCGTCGACGCGCGGCTTCACAATCGCTCCAGCCTGGCGCAGCGGCAACTCGATGCGGAACGTGGTGCCGTGGCCCTCTTCACTCGAGACGCTGACCGAACCATGATGATCGCTGACTACAGATTGCACGATCGCGAGGCCGAGCCCGGTGCCTTGGTGCTTGGTCGTGTAGTACGGCGTGAACAGCCGCGAGCATTCTTCCGGCGTGAGCCCGGTGCCGGTGTCGGAAATCTCGATGATCACGTGTGCCGGAGCGCTCCGACGTGCGAAGAGTCAGCGTTCCCCCGGAAGGCATCGCGTCCAATGCATTCAGCACAAGATTCTGGAATGCGCGATGGAGCAGCACTGCATCGGCGTCGATTTCGGCAAGCGGTTCCGTCAGGAAATATTCCGCCGCAATCGCCGGTTTGCCGACGACGTTAAATTGCGGTTCGAAAAGCCGAATGATGTTGCGCAGCGCCTCATTCACATCGACTTTTGTGAACGCCGGCGCCGGCATTTTCGAAAAATCGCTGAAGCGGCCAACAATCGCGTTTAGATTCGCGAGTTCGACGCGCAGCGTGGCGGTCGATTCGTTGAACACTTCCATAAACTGTTTCGAATCGAGCTGCTTGGCGCGCTGCAAATTTTCGACGGTGATCTGCATCGGGAACAACGGATTGCGCAGCTCATGCGCGAGACGCCGCGCCAATTCCCGCCACGCAGCCACGCGTTCGGTCTGAAGCAAGCGATCGCGCTGCACGGAAAGCGTGCGCGTCATATCGTTGAAGGCGATGCCGAGGCGGCCGATCTCGTCGACGCCCTGGACATCGATCCGCGTCTCCCAGCGTCCGGCGGTAACTTCGCGCGCGCCTTCGGAAAGTTCGATGAGCGGCTTCGTGATGCGCGCGGCAATCCACAAGCTCAGCAGCAAGCTGATCAGCAGCGCAACCGCGGCGACCACCGCCGATGTTTCGATAATGCGATTGCGCAGCAACACCATTTCGAGCTGCGAACTGCCGACCAGCAGCACGCCGAGCACCTCGTTGTTGCGGCCCGACAGCGGCATCGCGTGGAACGTTTCCGCCGAACCAGCGTCGGAGTTCCAGTTGACCGTTTGCACCGTCCCCTGCGACTGCTTGCGGACGAGATCGATCATCGGCTGCAAGAGTTCCGGCTGCGCGACTCCGTCTTTGCCGCTGCTGATCAACGAGGCCGAGTTGAATCCCGGCTCAAGGTTTACGTAGAGAAGCGCTCGCATCCCCGAGGGAAGCACAAGCTTGGAAAGAAAATTCTGATCGATGCGGCGGCCGCCGGCGATGTAGAGATTCTTATCGTTCCCACCCGCGATCGAACGCACGGACGTGAGCGCTAGCGCCGCGCCATCAGGCAGGTCTTCTTTTTTCAAAAAGGGCGGCGTCGCATTCCAATCTTTTGTCGCGGTGAGCCACTGAGCCTTTGTGCCGACACGTGAGGGAAATTGCGCGGACGAAATAATCGTGCCATCCCACCCGGCATACTCGACGAAATCCAGCTGATGGTCTTGCGCAGCTCCGTTTGCGTCGTGAACGTAAAGGGATTGATCGGCGCTTGGGCGAGCCAGGTCGATCGCCGCTCGTAAGGTGAGGTCGGAGTCGGCGGCGTTTTTGACTTGCTGCGCAACCGTTTCGCCGCTCTGCGTAAACTCTTTCTTGAATTGGGCGACGATCGCGGTCGTTCGCTGCGCATCCATCTCATCGAAAGCCGCCTGCGTGTAGTGCGTGACGCCGTAGGCGACGACACACACCGCTCCAACGACGGTGAGAACGAAGATCAGCGAGAGTTTAGTGCGGAAGCTCATGTCATCGTGCCGACAAACGAAAACGAAGTCTCAACATAAATAACAACAAAGGATACCGTGATAGCCGCCGCCACAAAAGGCCCGCGTCGTTCGAATCTGCCTTGACGTCAATGGCGGCGCGGCAGCCGGCATACTGGGAGCAATTTGCCGACCGCCGCGTTGTTGCGGACATCACTGCCATTAAGTCGTCTGTTCATTGAGTCACCGGCAACTCCTTCGCGTTGTTACGGGCGACGCGTCGAGC
The DNA here is from genome assembly GCA_963785605.1 of uncultured Acidobacteriota bacterium. Taxonomy (GTDB): domain Bacteria; phylum Acidobacteriota; class Terriglobia; order Acidiferrales; family UBA7541; genus Acidiferrum. The sequence goes on from CAWAWE010000010.1 coordinate 317,497, forward strand.
CTTTCTTCGCTTTTGAGGCGGCCAAAGTCCCTCCGTCATCGGATGAGTTGTCCGAGTCGTTCGCAGACCCCGCGCCGACGCCAGAGAACGCCGACCGGAACACATCGTTCGCAAAGAAATTCTTGCCATCGACCGGCACCATCATGATTTGCAACTTGTCCGACAGCCGCTCCGCGATGATCTTCTGAATCAGCATCGGGTTCGACTTGAGCACCGCCGCTTCGTACTTCATCCGCTCGGAATCGGCGGCTGCCGTGACACGAATGCGGTTCGCTTCCGCCTCCGCCAAATTGTGCTGGCGCTCCACTTCCGCCTTGCTGTCGATGATCTTCGCTTGCGCCGCGGCGTCGGCATTTTGTAGCGTCGCTTCCTTGCGCGCCTGCGCTTCGAGCTTGGTCTGTTCGATCTGCTTCTGTTTGAGCGGCAGCGTGTACTGCATCGCATCCGATTCAGCTTTCGCCTGCAAAACACGCACTTGCGCCTGAGCCTCGGCCTGCTTCACTTCACGCGCCTTCTGCGCCTCGGCTTCGAGTTCCGCAATGCGCACTTGCTTCAGCTTGATCTCCTGATCGGTGCCGATCTGTTCGTTCTGCTGCTCCTTCAGAAGCAATCCTTCGAGCCCCTGGGCATATTCGTCGGGCAATTTCAGATCGCGCAACAACACCTCCCGCACGACAATTCCGTCGCTGGCCAGCCGCGCGGTGATCGCATTCGCGGCCGTCGTGCGCAGTTCCTCGCGCTTCGTCGCAAAAATTTCTTTGGTGACGTAGTTCGGCGCGATTTGCCGGTAAATCGTGGCAACCGTCGGAGCCACAACTTCTTCGCCGACCGCCTGCGGCAGATTTGCATGGATGTAGCTCAAACGTTGCGGATCGAGCCGATAACGCACGCTCACCGCCAGGCCGATGTTCAAACCCTCGCGAGCTTGCACCAGCAAGACTTCGCCGTCGTTCGCCGCAGCCCTCGTATTTTGCGCGCGCGACCCTACAACTTTCTGTCCGCTCTTTGATGCGGACGTCTCATCACCGTCATTTTCAATTTGCTTAGTCTCGGTGGCGCGCGTCGTATACACCTGCTCGCGCGTGTCATACAGCACCACGCTGTCGATCAGCGGCGTGACGATGTGCACCCCGGGATACAACGTGCCCGGCCGCGCGCCCCAGATCTGGCTGACGCGGACTCCAGCCGCCCCATCGGGAACCACCACGATACTCAGCGCAAGCAACAGCGGCACGACCGCGGAGATCACGAACTGCCGTGCGAGCCGCCAACGAATGGGCCGCAGAGGATGTTCGATGTCGTGCAAAAAATTTGCCGCCGCTCCTTCATCTGCTCGCGGCCAGCACCCACCACCCCTGCATCGCCCGGCGCGCATTACGCCGTAACAATCGCCGCAGTTGCGACGAGATAAAAATGTCGTACACCACGAGCGCCGCCGCGCTTCCAAAAAGTCCGACTCCCGCCAAGATCAACAGATATTTCAGTACCAGCATTGTCGTTTCCTTTCCACTCCGAAGAATTCACCCGTCGCAGCTCGGCTTTTGCCGTGCCGCGTCACAGCTCTCCCAATCGCGCCACCAACACTTCGTCTTAACGATGCGCCGGCGTAAGCTCGCGCCAACTGCCCCGTGCCGTGAGCCAACTGCGTCGCAACAACACTTGTCGCCCCGCCGTCGCCGGCCGCATCGATCGCATCGCCAGCCGCAACATCGCCCACTGAGCCGCCGACGCCATAGCCAAAGCTCCAATTGTCGCCACCGCCAAAACCGTCATATCGAGCAAAGCATCCATGTCCGCCTCCTTGTACTGCGCCGAATGAAATGGCACAGCGGAAGCCAAACGCTATCTACTTTATTTACAATGACTTACGAGAATCACCGGAGGGACGAAGCGTGTGCGGATCGACACGATGTGCCGCCACAAACACAGCTTTTTGTGTGATTTACGCCCGTACCGGACTTATGTCAGCCGCTCGCTCTTTTTTCGCATCGCCCACCCCACCTGCCGACTCAAAAACCGATGTGCTACCCTAAGCCCGAGAACTCACCATGAACCGCACTTCTGGCCTCCTCATCGGCCGCATCTTCGGCATCCCGATTTTTATCGACCCCAGCTGGCTGGTCATTTTTGCGATCATCACATGGTCGCTCGGCGTGCAGTTCACGCAGCAGCACCCGCAATGGAATCCCGTTCAACACTGGTCGGTCGGCGCCGCCACCAGCTTTCTCTTCTTCGCCTCGATCCTTTTTCACGAGCTGTCGCACAGCGTGGTCGCGCGCTATTACAAAATTCGCGTCGATTCCATCACGCTGTTTGTGTTCGGCGGAGTCGCGCGCATCACGAAAGAAGCGCCGAGTGCATTGCAGGAGTTCAACATCGCCGTCGCTGGTCCGGCGTCGAGTCTGTTTTTGTCCGGAGTGTTCTACCTGCTGACGCTGCGCTTTCCCTACGGCTCGATGGTCGGCGCGCTCGCCACGTGGCTTTGGGAAATCAATCTAACGCTCGCGCTTTTCAATTTGCTGCCGGGATTTCCTCTCGACGGCGGCCGCATTTTTCGCGCAATCGTCTGGGGCATCACGAAGAACTACAACCGCGCCACAAAAATCGCCGGAGCGAGCGGCAAGCTGATCGCCTACGGGATGATTATTTTTGGCGCGTGGGCAGCGTTCAGCACGCGGCAGTGGGGACCACTGTGGTACGCCTTCATCGGATGGTTTCTGCTGAACGCGGCAAGAGAGAGCGTCGCTCAAATCACGATTCGCGAAACGCTGGCGGGCCTGCGCGCCGCCGATGTGATGAGCCAGGAAATTCCCACCATCGCGCGCGACCTTTCGCTCGAAGAGTACAGCCATGAAGTCTTGCGCACAGGACGGCGTTGCCATCTCGTGACCACCGGCGATCGGCTCGTCGGCATGATGAACGTGCACACGCTCAACACGGTGCCGCGCGAAGAATGGCTGCATATGTCGGTGCAGGCCGTGATGATTCCGCGCGACAAAATTCTGTGGGCGACGCCGCAGGAGCCGCTGCTCGGTCTGCTCGAGCGGCTGCTCATCAATGACGTCAATCAGATGCCCGTGGTGACGGAAACTGAACCCGCGTCTCCGGGCGACGGGGCTGGAGATTCACAACCCGTGCCGCCGATCGCAGCGGCCAGCACTGTCGAGGCCGAACTCGGGATCGAACCGGGCGGACCGGATCCCACCACGGCTGATCACTTCGTACCCACGAGCAACGCGCAAATCATCGGAATGATCAGCCGCGATTCCATCCTTCGCGTCATGCGAACGCGCGCCGAAGTCGGCGCCACAGTCCCAGCCGAATAATTGCCGGCCTTTGGGTGCCGCACACTTTTGTTTTTAAAAGGGTGCGGGTTTAGATTCAGACCCACCAAGAGTTTCTCAGTTTTGTGGCAAGACCCTCCGTACTCGCTTCGCTGTGCCGTGTAGCGTCGGCGGACCGCCTATCGCTTCTCAATCTTTCCCCAAATCCCCGTCTTCGGCCGCAACGTAATCGACGCCGACGGAATAATTTCTCTTCCAGCCATCAGCGAAATTCGAAATTGCCGCGCAAGCGTAGCAAGCAGTAGCGTCGCTTCCATCACCGCGAAATTATTCCCGATGCACTGCCTCGGCCCTCCGCCAAACGGGAAATAAGCGAAGCGCGGTATTCGCTTGAGCAGGTCGCCTTCCCATCGCTCGGGCCGAAACTCCAGCGGCGCTTCGAACCATCGCGGATCGCGATGAACCACCCACTGCGCAAGCGACACGCCGCACCCTTTGGGAATTTGATAGCCCGCGATTTCGGTGTCTTCGATCGCGAGGCGCGCCATTCCCCATGCCGGCGGATAAAGTCGCATCGACTCCGTGATGACGTGGCCCGTGTAGCGCAGATTCGGGAGGTCATCGACCGTCGGCGTTCGCCCGCCGAGCACGCGATCGAGTTCTTCGTGCAGCTTCGCTTCAACGCTCGGATTCTGCGCGAGCAGCATCCACGTCCAGGACAGCGCGTTCGCTGTCGTCTCGTGGCCTGCGAGAAAAATCGTGATCGATTCGTCACGGAGTTGCCGGTTCGTCATGCGCGAGCCGTCGTCGTCGCGAGCGGCCAGTAGCATCGACAATAAATCGCCGTTGTCGGTCCCGCTCGCGCGGCGTTCGTCGATGAAGCGATAGATGATGCGATTCAGCTTGGCCGTAGCAAACGTTGCGCGCACTTTTCGCGGAGTCGGCAGCCACGTCGGCGTCAGGATCAGTTTTCGAAAGTCCGAATTGAGATGCATGATCGCTTCGAGCGCATGACCCACGCGCTTGGCTTCGCGATCGACGTCGGCATCGAAGAGCGTCTTCGCCACGATCGAAAGCGTCAGCCGCATCATTTCGGCGTGAATGTCCAGTTCTTCACCGCCATGCCATTCACTCGCTATGCGTGAAGCGAATTTCACCATCGTATCGGCGTAACTCGCGACGCGCCCGCGATGAAATGCCGGTTGAGCGAGGCGCCGCTGTCGCAGCCAGAAGTCGCCTTCGCTGGTCAGCAATCCGTTTCCGAAAAGCTGCCGGTTCTTTCGCAGGATGCGCCCTTTGATGAATTTGCGATTGTCGGTGACGAGAACTTGCTCGATGTAATCGGGATGGCTGACGAAATAAACGCGGAAATTGTAGTAGCGCATCGTGACGATGTCGCCGTACTCATGCTGGAGCGTCGGCATGAAGGCGAGCGGATCGCGACTGTAAATTTTAAAGCTCGCTGTCCAGGATTCCGGCATCGGACCGGGAGGGAGTTTGGCTGGCGTGGGAGCGCTCACGCTTCAACTATATCGCGTCTGTCGCGACGGTGGATTGCAGCAACGCGAAGCGGGCGTTGCCTCCATTTAGTTCGCCCGTGTGGCGCTGAAGCGGAATCCACCCGAGCGCGAAGTGAGCTTTACATCCGAGAATCCCGCGGCCGATAGGCGTTCAGCGATGCCCGCGCGATCGATCGGAACGAACACGCTGCCAATGTGGATCACTCGATGCAGCAGGTTGTCTTCGATTTCGAATGCGAAAAACGACCCACCCGGCCGGAGCACACGGAACGCTTCGCGAAATGCATTTTCCTGTGCGGCCCGTGTTCGGAGGTGATGCAACATCAGAATGGCGATGACGGACCCGAATGTGCGCTCCGCGAAGGGCAACGACGCAGCATCGGCCTGGACGACGGCGTTTCGATTTTTGGCAGCGAGCCGAACTGCAAAATCATGGCTCCATTCGAGGCTCGTCACCCGTGGTGCGAGTCGCTGCAATGCCGCGGTGCCCGCGCCTGGGCCGGCGCCCAACTCAAGCACGTGATCTCCCAGCGAATTTCCGGCAACAACCCACGGCAACAGATGGTCGCGCGTAATGCGCTGCCAGAAACCCGTCGAGCAAAACCAATTTTCGAGTGCGTTCACTTCTCTGCGCCAATCAACAATTGATGATCACTTATTTATAAGCGCCATCATGTTTTCGGGATAGCGCGCGCCTGCCGCGGCGCCGTGCGGAGCCACTTCTTCAATTCTCGCGATGTCTTGCTTCGACAGCCTCACATTGGCCGCTTCGGAATTGTCTTCCAGATATTTGCGCCGCTTCGTCCCCGGAATCGGAATGATGTCCGGCCCCTGCGCGAGTAGCCACGCCAGCGCCAGCTGGCTCGCAGTGCAGTTTTTTTCTTTGGCGATCGATTCGACGCGCGCAACCATATTGAGATTCTTCTGGAAGTTCTCACCCTGGAATCGTGGCGAATTCCTGCCGGTAGTCGTTCGGATCAAAATCCTCGAATTTCTTGAACTGCCCGGTGAGAAATCCGCGACCGAGAGGACTGTAGGCGACGAACGCGATACCAAGTTCGCGCGTCGTGGACAAAACCTCATCTTCCGGATCGCGCGTCCAGAGTGAATATTCCGTTTGCAGCGCAGCGATCGGATGCACCGCCGCAGCCCGGCGCACCGTCGCCGGTCCAGCTTCCGACAATCCGATATGGCGAATCTTTCCCGCTTTGATCAAGTCGGCCATCGCGCCGACGGTCTCCTCGATCGGCGTATTCGGATCGACGCGATGCTGATAATAGAGATCAATCGTATCGACGCCGAGCCGCTTCAAGCTCGCGTCACAAGACGCCTTTACGTAGTCCGCCTTGCCGCTGACGCCACGCAGGCTCGGATTATTCCTGTCGCGCACAATGCCAAACTTCGTCGCCAGAAAAACCTGATCGCGCTTCCCACGAATCGCCTCGCCGACCAGGATCTCGTTGTCGCCATACCCGTAAACGTCGGCCGTATCGAGAAAATTCATCCCCAGCTCGATCGACCGGTGAATCGTTGCGATCGATTCCTCATCATTGCGTGAGCCGTAAAACTCCGACATCCCCATGCATCCCAGTCCCAGTTCCGAGACTGCTGGGCCGTCATTTCCCAATTTCCGCGTTTGCATCGTTTGCTCCCATTTGGTGTTCGCCGTGTTCGATAAGTCTTTGTTTTGCGTTTGCTGAGTGAGATGCCCGGCGTTGAAATCCGGATACGCGGTGGTCAATTCCCACGCGACGTTCTCTTTAGAGTCGCTGCAACGCCACCAGTCATGGCGAACACCCCGTCGCTCGATTATGCTGGCACTACTGCATCGTTATGTCACGCGACGACGAAGCCAAACTCCGCGAACCGGACCGCGAAGATCGCTCACCAAGCGACTTGCGCGACGATCTGCCAGCCTCCCCGAAAGCGGATCACTCACTAGAAATAACGACCAGGCAATCGGCAGTCAAGCAATCGCAAAATCCGCCCAACCGATCACCAACCCTCAAGCCGCTAAGGATTCAGCCGAACAACCCGTCGGCAAATGGCTGAAATTTTGGCAAGGCGTCCTTCACGTCGATACGTCGAAGATGGAACTCGGCATCGGCTTCCGCAACGCGCTCGGCGTCGCGCTCCCGCTCGCCGTCGGCATTGCGATCAAGATGCCGCTCGGCGGACTGGCCGTCGCCAGCGGCGCGCTCAACGTCTCCTACTCCGATGGCCACGATCCTTACGGCCAGCGCGCAAAGCGCATGCTTGCCACCAGCGCACTCTGCGCCGTCGCGGTCATGGCCGGCGGCTTGGCAGGCCATTACTCCGTCCTTGCCGTATTGCTCACGGCGTTTTGGGCTTTCTGGGCCGGATTCGCAATCGCCGTCAGCCCCACCGCCGAAAGCCAGGGCGTCATCAGCGTCGTTGTGCTGATCATCTTCGCAGCGCAAGTCCTGACTCCCGAGCGCGCGTTGCAAGCCGGCGCACTCGCCTTCGGCGGCGGCATCCTCCAAATGCTTTTCTCGATCCTGCTTTGGCCGGTCCACGCCTACGATCCCGAACGCCGCGCGCTCTCCAACCTATATCTCACGCTCGGCAAAGCCGCCGCCGATCCCGCGCAACTCATGCAATCTTCCCCTCCGGGAGTCGAAGCCAGTACCGCAGCCCAAGAGGCCCTCGCCGGCCGCGTCTCCGATCACACCGCCATCGGCGAACGTTTCCGATCTCTCCTCAATCAAGCCGAGCGCACGCGCCTCCGCCTCTTCACCCTCGGCCGCTTGCTCCGCCGCATGCGCCGCGAAAAATTCGGATTCGCTCCCGCCGAAATGATCGAGCACTTCCTTCAAGCCGTTTCCCACGTGATGACCGCAATCGGTGAATCGCTGCGCCAAAACTCCCCACTCAAAATCGACGACGCGTGGCTCACCGCGATGCACGTCGAAACCGAAGCGCTCCGCGACGCCCACGAAAGCGCCGACCGCACATTTCTCGTCGCCGCCGTACGCGACGCACGCCGCCAGATGGACGCCATCAGCGGCCAGGTCCGCGCCGTCATCAAAATCGCCACCGACATCACCCCGCAAGGCATCGAGCAGAGTTCGCAGACCGAAAAGCGCCTCCCGTGGCGCATGCGCTTCACCAGCCTGTTGCCCCGCCTCGAAGCCAACTTCAGCTTTCGCTCTGCGGTATTCCGTCACGGCGTCCGCCTCGCCGCAGCCGTCGCCGTCGCCGAAACGCTCTCGCGCAGTCTCGAAACTCCTCGCGCCTACTGGCTCCCGATGACTGCCGTCCTCGTCCTCAAGCCCGAGTTCACCGTCACGTTCACGCGCGGCCTGCTGCGCATCGCGGGAACAATGCTCGGCCTGCTCCTCGCCACCGCAATGTTTCACTTTCTCCCGCCGGGCATCGGCCTCGAAGTCGTCCTCATCGGCGCGTTCGTCTTCCTGCTCCGCTGGATCGGCCCCGCAAACTACGGCATCTTCGGCATCGCCGTCAGCGCCCTCATCGTTTTAATGATCGCCATCACCGGCGTCGCGCCGAAAAACGTAATTTGGGCGCGCGGCTACAACACCCTGATAGGCGGAACACTCGCCCTCATCGCCTACGCCGTCTGGCCCACGTGGGAGCGCACGCAAGTCGATGAAGTCGTCGCGCGCCTCCTCGATTCCTACCGCGTCTACTTCGCCAGCGTCGTCGAATATCTCGAAAGCGTTGGCGGCGTCACTCCGCTCGATCTCGACCGCCTCCGTCTCGCAACCCGCCTCGCTCGCACCAATGCGCTCGCTTCCGTCGATCGCATGCAAAGCGAACCCTGGACCCGCCCCGAAGACATCCCACTCCTCACGAGCATGCTCGCCAGCTCTCATCGCTTTCTTCACGCCGTGCTTTCCATGGAAGCCGGCTTCGTCCCCGGCCACGGCACAAAAATTCGTGACGAGTTTCGCGTCTTCGCGCGCGACGTCCAAACCGTTCTCGCCGGCCTGGCGGCCGAACTTCGCCGCACCCGCCCAGCCGGACAGAAATGGCCGGACCTCCGCGAGGACCATCGTCGCCTAATCCAAAATCCCCTCGGCGTCATCGAGCAATACGCCCTCGTCAACGTCGAAGCCGACCGCATGACCAACAGCCTCAATACCTTGCGCGAGCAAGTCGAACGCTGGACCAAACGAAAATCCGCATCACGACAAGTAGCACAGCACGCTGCACCCGAGGCCGAGTAGCGAACGGAGGCACCCATGACGATTTCGAATCCACAATCTCGACCAGGCCGACGCCAATTCCTGTCGCGCTGGAAAGAACTCACATTGGCAGGGCTCAGCCTCAGTCCGTTCGCGGCCGCGATGCCACTGTTCGCGAAGTCTCTTTTGCCGTCCCAAGCAGCTCACACCGGAGAAAAACGACCGGGCCTCCCTGCTCCTCCCCCCTCCGCCGATCCCGACGCCCAAGATCAAAACACCCCGAAGGGCATCGACCCGCAGACCGCCAAACGGGTCATGGCTGCCAAGAACGAAAAAGAATTCCGCGAAGGCGTGGAAAAGCTCTTTCAGTTGGCGACCGAACTCCACGACGAACTGGCCCAAGCCCCCAAGATGAACGTCCTCTCCGTCCGCATGTACAAGAAAACAGAGGAAATTGAGAAACTCGCCAAGCAGCTCAAGAGCAAAGCCAAGGGCGGCTGACACCCGCCCGCCGCCGCAGATTTCACATGCATCGTTTGCCCCGCCATGAGTATCCAAGCAACAAAGCGCGAGCTTTGTTCCAGTGATTGAAAGGAAGGTGAAATATGAGTCCCAAGAACGGCAAGGCCACCCACAACTACGCAAACTCCGAAGCAGGCACCGAGCGTTCGCGCCCCATCCTCCATCAAAAGGCGCACGAAATTCAGCCGTACAACAAGATCGCAAAGCTCCCCATCGGCCTCGACGAAAAAGTCTGCGCCGACAGCGTCGAAAATCTGAACCAGCTCCTCGCCGACACGATCACCCTGCGCGACATGTACAAAAAGCACCATTGGCAAGTCTCCGGCCACACCTTTTACCAGCTCCACTTGCTCTTCGACAAACATCACGGCGAACAGGACGAACTCGTCGATTCGATCGCCGAGCGCATTCAATCTTTAGGCGGAGTGAGCATCGCCATGGCCGCCGACGTCGCCGAAACCACGATGATCCCGCGCCCACCGCGCGGCCGCGAAGAGCCCCCGGTGCAAATCTCGCGCCTCCTCGAAGCCCACGAGCTCATCCTCAAAGAAGCACACACCATGGCCAAGCAAGCCTCCGACGCGGGCGACGACGGCACCAACGACCTCGTCGTCAGCGAAGTCATTCGAACCAACGAGCTTCAGGTCTGGTTCGTCGCCGAACACCTCGTCGATGTCCCCCTCGTCAAAGCCGACGACGCGCCCACGAACGCCGCTGAGCCCGCCAAAGCGAAAGCCGCAAAAGCGTAAACATAGCCGCGTTAGTGAGTTAGCTATTTAAAAACGCAAGCGATACACTCATCCGGCCCGGCGAAGCCAATCGCCGGGCCGCTCCTTTTGGAGCAGCACCGCCTCGGCCAACGAACAAGGGAAAAACTCCATACGCCTCAGGTTTTGCCTGTATGGGTGGCCGCCCACAACCAAGGCATGCTCCCCACAGCCCGTTTCAAACCCGCTGCCATCAATTGGAAAAGGGATTCGACGTATCGGGAAATTGCATTGGACTTGGCACGGGGCCGCTCCTAAGTTAGATTGCCTCGGCACGAAACCAAACCGGGCCAGTTGCCGCATTATTCGAACCAAGGAAAGCGAACAAGCTACTGCTAGGACTGGCAGTTTTCGGAAAGATTCGATGAGCGCTTCGGCAGTGCCATCACGCGTGGGTACACTACCTCCACTCCCCGACGAGCAATACGGAAAAGCCTACGACGAGATGTTCAGCGCGCACGATGTCGCGCGTCCGCACTATCGAGCGATACAGCGAACGCTCGTCGGCCTCGACCCCGAAGAACTTCGCCGCAGCCAGCAAGCCGCCGACCTAACCTTCCTCCAGGAAGGCATCACCTTCACCGTTTACGGCAGCAAAGAAGGCACCGAGCGCATCTTCCCCAACGATCTGATCCCGCGCATCATTCCCGCGCAGGAGTGGGCTCAAATCGAGCGCGGCCTGACGCAGCGCCTCACCGCCTTAAATCTTTTCCTGCGCGACATCTATCACGAAGGCCGCATCCTCACCGAAGGCATCGTCCCCCGCGAACTCATCTACAGCTGCAAACATTTCCGCCGCGAAATGCGCGGCATCAACGTCCCGCGCGACATCTACGTAAGCATCTGCGGCACCGATCTCGTCCGCGTCCCCGACGGCAGCTTCGCCGTCCTCGAAGACAATCTCCGCGTCCCTAGCGGCGTCTCCTACATGCTGGCGAATCGCAAAGTTTTAAAGCGCGTTTTCCCCTCGATGTTTCAGGATTACGGCGTCTGGCCCATTGATCACTATCCGCAAGCACTGCTCGCAACGTTGCGAAGTCTCGCGCCAGAAAACTCGCCTTATCCTCAAGACCCGACCACCGTCCTCCTCACTCCCGGCGTCTCCAACTCCGCCTATTTCGAGCACACTTTCCTCGCCCAGCAAATGGGCCTCGAACTCGTCGAAGGCCGCGACCTTCTCGTCCACGACAACGTCGTCTACATGCGCACCACCGCAGGTCCGCGCCGCGTCGATGTCATCTACCGCCGCGTTGACGACGACTTTCTCGATCCGCTCTGTTTCCGCCGCGATTCCATCCTCGGCGTCCCCGGCCTCTTCAACGCCTACCGCGCGGGCAACGTCGCTCTTGCGAACGCCATCGGCACCGGCGTCGCCGACGACAAAGCCGTTTACGCCTACGTCCCCGAAATCATTCGCTTCTACCTCAGCGAAGATCCCATCCTGCAAAATGTCGAAACCTACCAGATGAGCGACGACAAGCAGCGCGATCACGTTCTCGCGAATCTCGAAAAAATGGTGGTGAAAGCGGTCGGCGAATCCGGCGGCTACGGCATGCTCATCGGCCCGCACAGTTCGCAGCAACAGCGCGACGATTTTCGCGCGCGCATTCTCGCCGAGCCGCGCAATTACATCGCCCAGCCCACGCTCGCGCTCTCGTGTGCACCGTGTCTCATCGACGGCGAAGTCGAATCGCGACACATCGATCTTCGTCCCTACATCTTGATGGGCGAAAAAGTCACTATCGTCCCGGGCGGCTTGACTCGCGTCGCCCTCCGCAAAGGTTCGCTCGTCGTGAATTCTTCGCAAGGTGGCGGTAGCAAAGACACCTGGGTCTTGCGCGAAGACAACGGCGGCGGCCGTCTCAAAGCAGCGGACATCGCCGTAAAGGGACTCAACGAAAAGACCGCTGGCGGGTCTATCGCCACATCGGGGGCGGGCTCGTGAGACCTCCTCGCAATTACTTTGTCCAAGCCTTCAAGCGCGACGCCGGAATGCTCTCGCGCGTCGCCGACAGCCTTTACTGGATGAGCCGCTACCTGGAACGCGCCGAGCACACCGCGCGCCTCGTCGACGTCGAACTACAACTCTGGCTCGATCAATCGCTCGAAGCCGGCGCCGGCCGCTGGCGCTTCCTGCTCGAAGCGCTGCGCACTCCGGCAGCGGCAGCGAACAGCCCGATCGATCCGACGCTGCTCGTTGACCAACTCGTCTTCAGCCGCAGAAATTCCTCATCGATCGTCTCTTGCATCGCCACCGCGCGCGAAAATCTCCGCCACGTCCGCGAACAATGCAGCTCCGAAATGTGGGAGCAGCTCAATCGCCTGTATCTCGAAATCATGGACGCGCGTCCCGACGTCCGCCCCGAACAATCGTGGATCATGAAGTCGCACGCATTCTTCCGCGCAGTGCAGGAAGGCGCGCATCTCTTCCAGGGGATCACCGACGGCACCATGAGCCACGGCGAAGGCTGGCAGCACATCCAGCTCGGCCGCTACGTCGAACGCGCAGACACGCTCGCCTGTCTGATGGAAACGCATTTCAAGCGTACAAACATGTCCGCGGATCTTGCCGTCGACCAGGTCGTTGAAAGCGCAGAGTATCTCGAGTGGGTCGGCCTATTGCGCGCATGCGTGGCCTTCGAGGCGTATTGCAAGGCGCACACCGCCGCGATCCGGCCGCTCCGCGTTGCAGACTTTTTGGTGCTCAATCCCGAATTCCCGCATTCGATCCGCTTCGCTGTCGATCGAGTCAACGCGGCGCTTCACGTCGTCGGTGATTTGACCGAGCGCAAAGCAAAAACACCCACGCGAATCGCCGGAAGGCTCCGCGCACAACTGTCCTTCAGTTCGATCGAAGAGATCATGGCCGGCGGCGCGCGTGCCTATCTCGAAAATATCCGCAGCGAGTGCGCTCAAATTCACGCGGCGATCCACCAGGTTTATTTCGACTACGCCATCGAAGGTGAACTGGCGTCGTAAGTCGTAAGAAGGCGACGGAGACAAAATCGAATGGCTTATTCGGTTCGGCACATCACAAATTTTTGTTACGCGCCTGCGGTTCGCGAAAGCGTCATGGAAGTTCGCATGCAACCTCGCACCGACTTCCGCCAGCGCTGCCTTAGCTTTTCGCTCGACATCGAGCCGCGTGCAAACATGATGGTCTACCGCGACTTTTACGGAAACACCGTCCACAATTTTGATATTCCCGAACGCCATAAAGCGATCGAAATCATGGCGCAGGCGATCGTAGACGTTCTACCGACGCCTGAGCTCGATCCTGCTGTCATCGGAGACTGGGACGAGCTCGACCGCCGCGTTGCCGACACCGATTACTGGGAAATGATGGTGCCGAGTCACTTCGCCACGCCGACTCCTCTGCTCGAAAAACTCGCGGAGGAATTAGACCTGCGCCGCCGCGCGAACCCCCTCGACTTATTGCGCGAGCTGAACTCGCGCCTCTACGAAAAATTCGACTACGCCCCCAACACGACCGAAGTCGATTCTCCGATCGACGACGCATTGCAGTCGCGCCGCGGCGTCTGCCAGGATTTCGCGCACATCATGACCACGCTCGTGCGCCAGCTCAAAATTCCCTGCCGCTATGTGAGCGGCTATCTCTATCACGAAGACAAATCGATGGATCGCTCGCCGGCCGGCGCGACGCACGCATGGGTGGAAGCGTATCTCGGTGAATTGGGCTGGGTCGGGTTCGATCCCACCAACAATCTCGAAGGCTGCGACCGCCACGTCCGCGTCGCTCTCGGACGCGACTACTCCGACGTCCCGCCGACGCGCGGCGTCTACAAGGGCGAAGCGGAGAGCGAGTTGAGTGTGTTGGTCACCGTAACGCCGGTAGACGCGCCCGAACCGGAGGAGTTGCCGCCAACAACGGTCACTCGCACAAGATTCCGCAACGCCGACGCAAACGCCGAAGCCGATCAGCAGCAACAACAGCAGTAAGTTTTTGGGTTTCGTCCGCGAGTGCGGACCGGGCTTTACGCTTCGATGCGCGTGCCCAACAGTTTCAAAAACTGCGCGAGAAAATTATGCAGCGCGGGCCACGCCGGTCCTGACACCAACATTCCATCCGTGATCGCTTGATCCATCGGCAAATCGACAAACGTGCCCTTCGCCAGCGTCACTTCAACACTCGTCCCCGGATAAGCGCTGCACTTCTTCCCTTCCAGCACCCCCGCTGCCGCCAACAATTGCGCGCCATGGCAAATCGACGCGATCGGCTTCTTCGACTTATCGAAGTGCCGCACGATGTCGAGTACTCGCGGATTCAACCGAATGTATTCCACCGCTCGCCCGCCAGGAATCAGCACGCCGTCGTAATCTTCCGCTTTGATCTCATCGAACGTCGCATTCAACTGAAAATTGTGCCCCAACTTCTCCGTGTAGCTCTGATCGCCCTCAAAATCGTGAATGCACGTCCGCACAAACTGCCCCGCCTTCTTGCCGGGGCAAACGGTGTGGACGGTATGCCCAACCATCAACAGCGCTTGAAACGCGACGAACACCTCGTAATCTTCGACGTAATCGCCAATCAACATCAGGATTTTCTTCGGCATGCGTGGCCTCCGGGATTTTGGGGGAACTAGAGAATAGCACGCCGTCTAGTGCATAAGTCCGGCGTTGCCCGGGCCGCCCGTGGGCTGCAATCGCGGCATCCGCTGCTCCACCGGCGGCAACGCCGGAAACTGCGCATGCGGCTCCGTCTGATACCAATACGCCACCGAATAAAAATTGTCCGACCGGTGATTCGCATGACCATGCTCGATCGTCGCCTTGATCGACTTCGTAAACGTGATCGGCGAATCGAGGTGAAACCGATACGCCGATGTCCGCGTCCCAGCGTGCTCGTCGCCCACTACGCGCGCACCGAATAATCGATACGACGACGTCGAGCGCCCAAAATCATACGCGCCGAGAAAATAGTCTTCAGTCCCGGTTCCTGTAATCGTCGGAGTCTTATCCCCATCGATAAAAAACATGTCGTCGCCTTCACCAAACCACGAATCCTGGTTTTGCAGCACCGACATCGTCACGCCGACAAAATGTCCCTTTCCCGTCCCTTCCATCCAAACGTAGTTGTCCTTGCCATCGAGATTCTTCACGTTATCGACGCGCGGATCGCCGTTGTTCACCCATTCGTTCGTCGTCCCATGATTCGGCTGCGCTTGCCGGAATTGCGCATGAAAATAAAGCGTGTCCGCTGGCAGCGGGTGCGACAACGCGCGGTAGTCCAGGTTGTAGTAAAACGCCTCAACCTCCGCCTTCCCTTCGTTCGTCACCGTAATCAGCGCATGCTTCTGAAACGGCATCGGGAAAAAGCAATTCAACGCCTTCTCGCGCGCCACCGACAAGAGCTCCGATTCCCACGTGTAATACTCGCCCAGCCCTAACCCAAAAAAATCTCCGAGCGGCGTCTCAACGCTCGGCGTCGTCTCGCCGTCCCAATACATCCGCAGCACGATTTTCTTCAGGTGATAGCTCTCGTCGGTCGCCAGCGTGAACCAGATATGCGTCAGCGTCGCCGGCCCATCGACATCCAGCACCGTCAACGTCGCGCCCGGCGCGATCTTCCGATAATCCGCGTTGCCGCCAGTGCGGTCATAGCTCGACACGCGCTTCAGCACATAGTCCTGCGGCCGCGTCAGGTCGACCTCGCCGCTCGGCGACGGCATTTGCGCAAAAGCGCTCTTCGCAAAAAACGCTAAACACAAAAGTGTGAGAGCGAAAAAAACTCTACGGAGGTGCGGCATCGCGGCCATTCTCCTGGTTATGAAGTGGGATTGCTCGGCGGATTGTCCATCGGAGACGCGTGAATGGCAACGACAAACGTCGTCACCGCACGCGTTCATCGAGCCGAAAGGCGCGGCGCATACAAAAAAGATGAAGCGCAGCGACGCTCGGCAAACCTCGCCAAGAATCCACTGCGCCCTGAAACGTTTCTAACTTTCGCCTGAGCCGAGAGCCGCTAGCCTACTGCGGCTGCGACGACACCAGCGCGATCCCCGACTCCTGAATCGTCAGCATATCCGTCCGCCGCTTCTCCCACTCCAACAGCGTCAATCCATACGTCCCAAACAGCCGCCGGATCCGCGCCGAATCCCACCGCAGCACATTTTCCAGCACCGGCACCAGCACGCTCATCGCGTTCTCGCTCAGCACCGTCCGCTTCGCCACGCGCGTAATGAAGTTCGACTCCGACACCGCAATCGTCAGCCCGTCGTACTGATTCACGTGCATCATCACCGGCAAATCCGAACTCCCATCTCCCATGTAAATAATCTGGTCATGGCTGATCCCCAGATGCGCCCGCAACTCCTCCAGCACCGTGATCTTGCCCCAACCCGCCGACGCCCGAATGATCGACTGCACTTCACCCGTCGCCTCGTTATATCGGAACCGCGTCCCAAAAATATGATCCGCCGGCACAATCCCGTCCAACGCCGACTGAATAATTTCCTGCGGCGCCGCCGAGATCACAAAGAAATTAAACTTGTAGCCTTCCGCAAGCGATTCCAGCGATCGCGCAAACAACGCCACATTATGCTTCAGCCGAATCCGCTTCCCCGTCTCGAGCAAGTGCTCGCGCCGCACCGTCCGAAACTCCGGATCGTGCAGGATCAGGTACGAAAGCTCCGCACCCTGTTGCACAAGGTTCATCTTCGAAAGTCCCGCCACCTTCTCGTGAAATGACGTGGACCCGATAAGTTCGCTCAGCACGACTCCCGAGTCGTTAAAACTGAGCGTCTGGTCGAAATCGCTGGCCAAAAGATACTGCTTCGTCATGTTCTAGTACTCCCTCATCGCTAGCCTACAATTCCACCTTAACCGGACCACCAAAGGAGTCCGTCACGAATTATTTTGATGGTTGCGATGACTATATATTGTGAATGTTTTGTTAGCTTTTACTTAGATGAAACTGAATGGTAAACCGTTATAAGCAAAGAAGTTGAGTCCGCTGATCGACTTACCGCCACCTACGCATCCCCGACAACTCAAGGCGAACAAAACAAGAAAGGGCGATAATCGGGGCGTTCAAGCCCTCTTGCGAGCCTTCCGGCCACCGCCACCGCGCGCAATCCGCGTCAGCGTCTGCGCAAACTCCTCAATAGCCTCCGGCACCACCCGGCTGCATACAAACTGCCCTTCCCGCTTACACTCCACCAGCCCCGCCTCGGTCAGCACCTTCAAATGATGCGACACCGTAGCCGGCGTCACCCCGCGCATCGCCACCAACTCGCTGCAATTCACATGATCCTTCGCCGAAATCGCCTCAAAAATCTTGAGCCGCGTCTCGTCCGCCAGCGCCTTCGAAATCTTTTCGACCTGCGATCGTTCCATCATTCCAATTTTACTCGATTGAACTCGCCTCAATCCACTCAGCGCCGCTTGCGACTTAAACTCCAAATGGCGCCCGGCGAAATCACTCCGCCGAAGACGGATCAGCACTATTCGCCGAATTCAAATCCAGAAACCACGAGTGCCCCGTATCCCCCGGAGCATAACAATTCCCATCCGCGTTGTAAGTCTCAGCGCACTGCGCCGTGAACTCCTTGCGTCGTGGCGACTGCACATACTGAAAAATCGCTGCGTAAGAAACGCCGCCCCTGGCGACTCGGGGAACCTTCGACGTCACACATCCCGGCGCAGGCGGGCACACATCGTTGTAAATCCAATAGACCAACTCCCTCCCATGCATGTGTTCCCGAATATCATCCGCGGTTCGAACGTTCTCGTCCGTCTTGTTCGGAATCCCCGAACAATAAACCCCCGGCCGATACCCAGCCCGCGCCACTTCATCCGCCCACGCTCGCAAATAAGTATGAAACGTCGGCGACAGCCGCCCGCCATCCTCAATATCCAAGAAAATCACCGTGCTCGCCGCAAACCCTTCCGCCTTCGCCCCAGCCACCGAGGCCTTCGCATCGATCAACGCCTTCTGCTTCGCCGCCGCATCCTTCTTCACTTCATTCTGCGGCCGCGCGCTATAAAGCGCCGCGAACCCAAACCCCAGCGACTTCATCAACTCCCGCTTCCCCTTCCACGTATTGATCTTCTCCCCCGGCGGCGGCCCCAACCAAAATCCCGCAAACACAAACGTCTTCCTCAAAATCGGCAGCGCATCGTCGCCCGGATAAACATTCCGATCGAACCCGAGAAACGGCCCCTTCTCCGCCGTCGCGACCGTCACCGCAGTCGCTGCAGTTCCACGACCACCCACGCTTGCACTCGCATCACGCGCAGAATTTGCCGCCACAACCTGTCCTTTTTCCGCCGTCACATCCGCCGCCGCCGAATTTCTGCCCGCTCGCGATCGCATCGGCATCCAGATCAGCGCCGCCGCAAACACGATTCCGCCGCATAAACACAGCATATTTCGCATCATTCCACCTTATAGCATTTCCCCAGACCGCGAAAGCGCAACAACTCGCTCCTTAAACGATTATCGCCGCACATACAATGCAGACATTCAGACAGTTCTAGTCCTGTACCACCAACCTGTACCATTTTCTCGTCCGAAACCGTTGACACTCCCCACCCTCAACCCGTTTAATCAACGCTCCCCGCGCAACCCAGTGCCCAACTACATCTAACCCCGTCCCCACGGAGAATAAATGAAATTTGTTCGCATACTCATCGCGCTATTGGTGTTTTCAAGCGCAGCTTACGTCGCCAAAGCTGGCCCGACCAGCGGCACAGTCATCGTCAATGCCGGTGGAGCACTGGCACAGGATGGCAGCGACACCGTTCCCGCAGGCTCCATCGGCACCATCGTCAACGTCAAGACCGTCAGCGGCATCGTTTACGTCAACGTTGCATGGAATGGCTCCGCCGCGTTTCAGGGAAACTATAACGGTTGGGTCGTTGACTCTTCGCTGAGCACATACACCGGAACCGGAACCACCCCGACCAATCCGACGCCGCCGACAAATCCGACGCCGCCAACCAATCCAACTCCACCAACCAATCCGACGCCACCAACGAACCCAACCCCGCCGGCCCCCTCTGGTCTGAAGATCATCGGCTACTACCCGCGCTACGCCATTGAAGACGGCTTCTATCCCAAGAACCTCATCTCCAACGGCACGATGAACTCTCTCACCACCATCAACTTCGCCTTCGCCAACATCGTCAACAACAAGTGCGCCAGCTTCAACACCGCCGACGACTACACCACCAAAGTTTCCGCCGGCAATTCCGTCAGCGGCGCAGCCGACTCCAGCTTCGGCGGCACCTTCCACCAATTCCAGGAACTCAAAGCCAAATATCCCAATCTCAAAATCATCGTCTCGATCGGCGGCGGCAGCGTCAGCGCCAGCACCATCGCCAAAGCGGCGACCGCAGCCAACCGCACCGCCTTCGTCCAGAGCTGCATCAACATGTACATCAAGGGAAATTTCGGCGGGAGCACCGTTCAGCCCGGCATCTTCGACGGCTTCGATATCGACTGGGAATTCCCCGCCTCGTCCACCGACCGTTCCAACTTCACCGGCCTGCTCTCGGAGTTCCGCAGCCAGCTCGACGCCGTCAAGACCGGCTACACTCTCTCGATCGCCGGCCCGAACGGTTCATGGGCATGGCAGTACATCGATCTCGTCACCACGCAAAAATATCTGACCTACGTCAACCTCATGACCTACGACTACGCCGGCCCATGGAACAACGAAACCGGCTTGGTCGCTCCGCTCTATCGTTCGCAATACGATCCGTCACCAACCGACAACGGCAGCTCAACTGTCGAGGGTTACGAAGCTGCGGGTATGCCGGCGAGCAAGCTCGTCTTCGGCGTCCCGTTCTATGGTTATGAATGGAGTGGCGTGCCCAACCAGGATCACGGCGTCTTCGAGCCAGGCACTCCCGCCAACCAGGGCGCGAACTACACCGCCATCGTCGCTGCCGAGCCGAAATTCACCCTTTATCGCGATTCGGCCAGCAACTCCCCATACCTCTTCGACGGTAGCCACTTCTGGACATACGAAGACCCTACGTCCATCAAAACCAAGATGACGTACGTCCGCAATCAGCAGCTCGCTGGCGTTATGATCTGGAATTTGGAACAGGATCTCAGCAACGGCACTTTGTTCAACGCCGTCGCAAGCGGTCTTTCCTCGACGAATTAACCATTCGTTCGAGCCGCTCTAACAATAGTTGATCGCCAATTCGATCAACTATAACAATGCTGTCTTGCTTTCGGCCTCATGCCAGGGACGTCTGCGCTTCCTCCATCAAGCAGGCGCTCTCTGGCGTTTGAGGATCCCTCTTAGAAGCTGAACTTGCGCCAGAACGGAATCATGTACTTGGCGCAGAGATGGATAACGGTGCTGGGTCCCGAAAGATACCATCCTACGTAAGGCATTACTTTCTCCTGCCTGCTGTTGCGTCACACCCTGTATGCTTCGGATACAACAGTGGCAACTCCAATTCTAGTCATCCCCCAAAAAGAACCAACGGTACGACGCACCCGACTTCCGCCCAACCTTCGGATTAGTAGTACCGGGATGCCAGTTTAAATCCCCCCAGTACCCGCCCAAGTCGCATCCCGCGACACCAAAAATCTTAATTAAACGCAGTAAAAGCAGCAGTTGGGTGCCGCACCCTCAGTCTTTAGAGGGTGCGGGTTTAGATTCAACCCACCCAAATCACAACGACAACTCCCCTCGACCCTCAGTTTCCCCGCTCCACCACCCAAAAACAAAAACCCCAACCGGACAATTCATCCGATCGAGGCATCATCCTCAACACCCGCCACGTTCATGTACGGGCGCAGCATCGCTGCGCCCCAGCTTGCCCGGACCTCAACCCCACCGGGCATTGTTTTTGTTCTCTACCGCCCCAAAGCCCCAACAATAGTGGGTTATTTCTCGGTAGGTCTAACTCAGCTTATACCGCGTCGAACTCTGCCAAGACAGCTGCTTCGACTGCGTTTGAAAAAACGCCTTCACAAAACTCCGCAAAAACAAATACGAATCCACAAATCGCAGCGCAATATAGGTCGGCGAGTACAAAATAATATCCCACCGCTTCTGCGTCACCGACGCAATCGCCGCGCTCAAAAACATAAACCCGCTATCGATCGTAAACCACGTCTCCACCGTCCGCGGAAACAACACAAACCACACCGGCATGAACACTAGCAGCAGCGACGTCACCAGCCCTTCGCCCAGCACCAGCTGCGTCTCCAGCGCGATCCGTCGCGTGCTGCCCCACATCTTGAGCTGCCGCGTGCACGTCCACGCCCCGCCGTTCCAGCGCACCAGTTGCCGCGCATACGATCGGAACAAGTCCTGCGGATCGGCTGTGATCACCACCGCATCGCGCACGTAAATCACATCATACCCAAGGTCATGCGCCCGCAGCGTCGCCATCATGTCTTCCACAATGCTCGGCTTGCTCTCCCACACCTCATCGAACAAGCTCATCCGAAACACCGAGCAGCATCCCGCCGCCACATTGATCGTCTTCAGCGCGTTCTGCCCTTCCTTGATCAACCAGTGTCCCACCGCATACTGCAGCGCTCGCCACGCCGTGAGCCAATTCTTCGGTCGCGATTTCACCTTCCCGCACGCAATCGCCGCGTTCGGATTCTTCTCAAACGCAACTTTCATCGCATCGAAGTAGCCGGCTTCAAACGTCGTATCCGCGTCCGCCAGCGCCAGCAAGTCATACGCCTTCAAATTGAAATGCTTGATGCCCTTCGCGATCGCAACCGATTTCCCCCCATTCACCGCCAACGCGAGCACATTAATTCCTCGCGTCTCCGCCAGCTCCACCGTTGCATCGGTCGAGCCGTCGCTCACCAGGTAGACGTCCTCTTTCGGGACGCCCGCCTCGATGATGCTGTCGATCGTCATGCAGATCGCCACAGCCTCATTCTTCGCCGCGATGAGTGCGCAGATCTTCATGTTATTCGGCCGCCAGCATAATCATCTTACCGATCGAAGGAACGCCGTTCTTGTCCACCACGAACAACAGATAAGGACCAGCCGGCGCGATCGTCGAGTTCGGCGGCGCCGCGATTCCCATCGTCGTTCCGTTAACCGCAAAGTTCAGCCCGATTAGTCGCTGCGACATGTCGAATGCATGCGTCGCCGCGCTTTCACGAATCAGCACCACGCTCGCAATGTTCCCGTTCGTCGTCGCCTGAAACGTCTGGCCATACGTGATCTTCGCAGGCGTCGCCGTCAACGAAGGCCGCGTCGCCAACGAACCATCCGCATTGAAGAAGTACGGCGGCTTGTAAATCTCCATGTACGGTTGAAACGAGCCTTGCTCAGGATTTCCGCCACTCAAAATCACCGAAGCATCCGGCAGCAGCACCGCGGTGCTGTGATACAGGTGCGCGTACTTGTTCGAAAGCACCTGCGTGAACGAGTTCGTGAGTGGATCGTAAAGATCCGCCGTTAGGCTCGCTGTCCCCTCTTGCTCATCGTTCGCGCTGCCGCCTACGGCCAGCACTTTCCCCGTTGGCAGCATCACCGCGTTCATTTCCACGCGCTGCGACGACATCTGCGGACCAGCCACCCACATCGGGTTCGTCTGCGACATATCGATCAATTCCGTCGTGTTGGTCCCGACGGCGTTGTCGCCCATTCCGCCAAGGGTCATCACGACCGGCTGATAATTCGTCTGTGGCAACAGCGGCAGCAACACCACCGAACCATACGACCGGTATTGCGTGTCCAGCGTGGACGTCACATACGTCCAGTTCGCGGTGCCCGCCGCGGCGTTCGGATCGAAAATCCACGTTTCTGGCTCAGGACCCGCGTGCAAAATTCGTCCGTCTGGAATTTGAATCATGCGCGGATAAAGCGCCGGCGCTCCCGGAACTGGCAGCGTGTTGTCCGAATATCGCAGCGTACGGCAATCGCCCACTGGTCCGCCGCCGATCGAGCACGTCGGCACCACTGCTTCATACTTGCCCGTGTCGTTGTGCCAGAATTCGATCAGCGCGTTGTCGTCGCCCGCCTCGTCCTGTCCGCCGTACACGAATACCCGCCCATCGCCAAGCATCGTCGTCGTCGGATACCAACGGCCCGCCTGCATCGGCGGCAACAACTTAAATGTCGAAGTCGTCGGGTTATAGATGGCCGAAAGGGGCGTTCCGCCGAATCCCTGGTCGTTAATCGTCGTCGCGTCCTTCGGAACCCTATGTCCCGGAGTTTTTTCCGTCAGGTTCGACGCGCGTCCGCCCGGCACCGGCGTGCCGTGATGCATCGCGCGCATGATCGCCGCGGCTGGCCCCGTCGCATACGTCTCTGTGCCGCTGTTGATGAAGATCGTCCCGTCTGCCAACTGCGTCGCGCCGTTGCAAAACATGTCGAAGTACGGCAGCGGGAACGTGTTAAACGCGTTCGTCGTCGGATTCCAGATCGTCGCCGAACCAAAATCCGTCGGACAGCCCGCTTGGCCCGGAGGGCAATTGCCCGAGCCCGCGATATAAAGAACATTTCCGGTCGTCAGTAGAATTCCGTGTACCGGATTGATCGGCATCGAAACCGGAAGGGTCGTCCACGTGCCAGGAATCGGATTGGTCTGCTCGTTGCTCCCCGCGGGCGGAATCGCGATAGGCGCCGGATTCGTCGGCGCCACCGGCGTCGGAGTGCCGACCGGAGGCGTTGGTGGAGTCGGATTCGTCGGCGGCGTCGGATTTGTCGGCGGCGTTGGATCTGTCGGAGGATTCGTGCCCCCCGTCGCCACCTTTGTTCCGCTGCTATACGTGCAGCCGTTCAGTGCCGCCGCTACCATCAGAATCATCAACGCGATCGATGCCTTCTTCATACTTGGGCCTTTCCCCTATCCAATCTCTTTTTCGCGAATCTTCTTCTTGCGAATCTCTTTCTTGCGAGAGCTGTCATCCTGAGCGAAGCGAAGGATCTCAACCTCGACTTCAACTCAACTTTTTAGTGCCCGTCCTGCCACCCATGCCAAAACCGAATAAAAAACTCCACTCCCGCCCCCGATCGCGGAATCACCGTCCGCGTTTCGTACATGTACATCGTTCCAACCTCATACGTGGAGTGCTCGGTCGGCACCATGATTTCCACGCCCGCGCCTTCGCGCGCGAAGTTGTTCCAGTCGTACCCCAGAATGTCTTTGGCGACCGTCACTTGCCCGAACGCAATCAGCTCCGGCTTCGGCCGGCTCGTCCCGTGATCCTTGTCCTTCCACACAACGACGCCCTGCTTCACGAAATCGTTGAACAACGTGTTGTGTAGTTCCGTCGGGCTGATGTTCAGCGCCGCGATGCCCCAGCTGCTTCCGGGCAATCGTCCTTGTTGCGGCTGCCAGCCGATCCAGTAATTGATATCGAAGGAAGGTGCCGCCGCCGTCGCTCCGCTCACGAAGCGATGCTCCGCCGTATAACCCACGTCGCCGCGAATCAAGCCGCCCACATATCGATTGTTGAAGGTCTTCACCAGCTTTATGCCGGCGCTCCCGCGCGCGAACCGGTTCCAGTCCAGGCTGTGCTGGTCCATGCTGTCGGTCGTGTTTACGAATGCGCCGACGTCGAATCCCGCGAACGTGTGCACCACCACGCCCTGCTCCACGAAAAAGCGCGCCGCGAAATCCTTCTCCAGCGGGCTCGACCCGCCCGAATCCACCCACATACTGCCTTGGCCGGTCGGCGCCGACCCAGTCACATGGGGAGCGGCGTCCGAAGTCGTAATTACTTTGGGGGCCATCACTTCCTGAGCGCTTGCCGCCGTCACGCTTAAGAGGAACAGCACCGCGATCCTGCGAATCATTCCTGACTCCTTCGTCCGCAGGTTTCGTCTCGGCTCGACCGGTCGCCAACTCTGTTCTTAGCGACTTGCTTGGGCGCCGCCCCGATTGCTCCGCTCTGATACACGGCCTCTCGGTCAGCTGCCCACCGGGACACTTACCCCTTTGGACAGGTCTAGAATGCCGCCCCCCTCCTGTGCGCCCAATGGCTCCCCAGTCCCGAAGAAAAAGTACACCCGTACGCTCAAACGCCTACCCCACCCGTCCCAGTACGAAACAGGCCAAACCATCACTAACTCATTGTTTTTGATTGACTTAGACCTAAGAATCCGCGAGCCGACTACCGCTGTTCTGCCCTACTTCCCGCCCTTATCCAAGAGGAGCATCTCGTCGGCTTCGCAGCCCATCCCCCCACCAAATCGCTCCTCGTCATAAAACATGTACGGGCGCAGCACTGCTGCGCCCCATGTCCGCACGATGCAAACTTCAAAGATCCGATCCGCCCCGCGATCGAAAGAGTTCAATCCCGGACTTGCAATCATTCCCAAAGTGTGGTATGGTTAGTGCTAGTTCAAAGTTCGCCCACGCGCTGACCAAATCAGCGCTTTTTTTTCGCCCAAACGACACTCGAACGACATTCAGACGCCGATTTTTTCGAACGACGCCATCACTTAATGCCTTTAATTTCAGCGTTATACACACACTCATTTCCGGCGTCATCGCAACCTACTCATTCTAAATAGTTTGCACACACTCAGAAAAACATAGGGGGTATGGGGGTTTCCGTCCCATTTCGGGAATCGTTGGCCCCCTCAAACAGATATCTCTCAGAGCAAGTAACAACATATTAGCCAGTCACGCCTAGCGAGCACGCGAGACAATGGCTTTACGCTTTTGCGCCCTTCTCCATTCCGACTTCGTATTTTGACGGAGGCCTCGATTGCGTATCCTTTTTCTGCTCCTCACCCTGCTATTCGCCACCTCGTTTTCATTCGCCGACGATCCTAAAGACAAGCCAAAGGACGAGCCCTCAAACGAGAAGGCGCAAAAAACTACAGGGAGGCTCTCGACCTCGCGCACATGCGCAGGCCCGGGCCGGCACTGGACGAATTCAGAAAGGCCGACAAGCAAGATGGCGGACACTGCTTCGGCTGTCAGAAGCAAATGATTTTCTTCGGTTGCCGGCTAGGCGACTGGAAAACGGCGGAGTTGGGTGCGGAAGAAATGATCGCAGAAGCGCAGGATCCCCAGGGCAAGGCCATCGCCCACTATCAGTTGGCGTCGGTGCTCATGGCCGAGGGTTTCGAGACGCATAAGCAACCTGTGCTCGCACACGCTCATGATGAGATTGTCGCGGCTCTCGCGGCTGTTTCCAGGTTCCCCGACGCCCTCTACCTCGATGGTCGGCTTCTCGCACATCTCCATCAGGACGAAGCAGCCAAAGCCCGCTTCGAGGAATTCGCCAAAATGAAGCCGGAGAAAAATGTCGAACGTCAGCGGGCGTTGCGTTTCATCGACAACATCGAACTCGCGCGTGCAAATATCGCACCAGCGTTTGAAATCACAACCATGGACGGGCAAAAGCTCTCGATGGACGAACTGCAAGGTAAAGTCGTACTCATCGATTTCTGGGCGACTTGGTGCGGGCCGTGTCGCGAAGCGCTACCCCATATTCGCAAAATTGCCGACAAATTTCACGATGAGCCGTTCATCGTGCTGAGCGTGGACCTCGACACCGACGAGAACAAATGGAAATCGTTCGTGGCCGAAAACAAAATGACCTGGCCGCAATATTTCGGCGCCGGATTCTCTGGGCATATGGCCACAAGTTTCGGCGTACACGCCATTCCGCACACCTTCACCATTGACGCTGACGGAATCGTCCAGGACGAAGAGATCGGCGACGCTTCCATCGAAGGCAAATTGAAAAAGTTGATCGCGCGCGCACGCGAACTTCAGGTCGCTCAAGCCAGTTCTTCAGCGCCGCGCCCTACCAACTAAGCGTTCGTTCCGCCATCGACCGTCAGATTCGCCCCGGTTATGTACGCCGCCTCCGGACTCGCAACGAACGCCACCAGCGCCGCGACTTCATCCGGCTTCCCATAGCGCTTCAGCGCCGTCACTGCAAGCTGCGGCTCCGCCCAGTCTCCCGCCGCCGGATTCAGATCCGTATCGATCGGGCCCGGCTGCACATTGTTCACCGTGATTCCGCGATCGCCCACTTCGCGCGACAACCCTTGCGTGAACATCTTCACCGCGCCCTTCGTCGCCGAATACGGCACCAATCCAGGAGTCAGCATGCGTTCACCGACGCACGACCCGATATTGATGATGCGCCCATCCTTATTCATGTGCTTCAACGCAGCCTGCGTCGCCACAAAAGTGCCGCGAATGTTGGTCCCGATCAGGCGATCGATTTCCTCAAGCGTCTGATCCTCGAATTTCTTCGGGATCGCGATTCCAGCGTTGTTCACCAAAATGTCCAGCCGGCCAAGCGTCGAAACCGTCTTGTCCACCGCCGCCTTAACCGCGGCTGCGTCGAGCGCGTCGGCCTGAATCGCAACAGCCTTGCGCCCCAGCTTTTCAATCTCCTTCACGACCGCGGCCGCCGCATCCGCCCCCTTCGTGTAAGTGATCGCCACATCCGCTCCGTCGCTCGCCAACCGCTTCGCGATCGCCGCTCCGATTCCACGCGACGCGCCGGTAACAAGTGCCACTTTGCCGTTTAACTTGGACATACGATCTCCTGAGGTTCGGAATGTTTTCCCCGCGTTGTGTCGGGGATGAATAGTTGCACGATGCCCATGCAGACGTGGCTTGGGAAGCCGCCCGCTTTACCGGCCGTTTCGCGCTGATCTTTGATGTCCGCCATGAATGCAGCGATACCCTTTATTTTGCGGAATGCTTTGAAAGCCTCGCACCCTCGTCGCGGCATCCTGCAAAAAAAAGGCCTCCGGCCAAAGCCGGAGGCCTTCGCGAATCCAAAACTCGACGCTGTTTATTTCTGGTTCGGCAATTTGAAAATCAACGACCGCGTCAGCTCCGATCGACTCGCATCCGGATCGGTGAGTTCCGCAAACAAGTGCGTGATCGCTTCTTGCTCTTCCGGCGACCGCTTGTCACGATCTCCGAGAAACGCGGCGCGCACTTTGTCCTGCGACGCCAGGTCCTTGGTCGCAATCCACGTGTAGTGCGTGAAATCGCCATCGGTTCGTATATCTTCCACGGCAAGACCGAACGCCAGGACCGTGCCTTCAGCCGCCAATTTGTCGAGGATCGGCTTGTTGTATTTCTCCCAAGCCTTTCGATACTCCGGGCCTTTTCCAGGCTTCACTTTCACGAAGCTATACCGCGTATACGGCAGAGTTCCCGGCGGCGGCATCGAGGTGGCGAATCCCTCTACCAGATCCCGCGTCAGGTAGTCATGCGTTTTGGCAAAGTCCGTAATTTCCACCATGCGCGCCATCGGACCGCTTGCTGCCGGCGCACCTTTTTTGCCCGATGCTGAGCCCTTACCCGATTCTTCCGTCATCTTCGCGATTTGCTCGCGAATCCCCATGTCCACTTTCTCCAATCCGGCATAATCCGCGACCGTGTACCAAATCATGTGCGTCGCGTCTCCCGGCACCCGCAACACCGGCGCTTCGACACCCCATGCTTGGACAACGCCGTCCGCCATCAACTTGTCGCGCACCGGCCCGCCCACCGTTTTCACCAGATTGAGGAAGTCCTCTTCCTTCCCGGGATTCACGTGATACTCAAACCAGAACGTCAGCGGCTGCGGGGCCTGTTGCGCCGCCGCCGTGAAACACGCCATCAACATCAAACACGCGCAGAAAAACACTCGTTTCTTCATCACTTTTCTCTCCTTGAACTCTGTCGAAACACCGAGGGACTTGACTGTGGGAATGGGAAATGGGACCGGCGTCTCGCGGACGCGAACCGTTTTTGGGGCCGACCTTCAGTTTCTTATGGTTGCTTGTAGCATCTGGAGTCGTAGTCGTCAAGCCAGCGCCAGCTACTCAACGATGCAGCACCGAACGAAATGTCTAGCCGGCGAATTCTCAGAACTTCGAGAAAGTTTAAGATGGTTGGCTGGGTACTGCTTTGAAAGCCGGCTATGATTTTCGCGCCGCCAGCTTGCTGATTTCCGGAATCGAGTGCGATGACGTCGTAGTCCGCTCCGGCGGACGCGTTCCGTCGCGCATCGCCTTAGCAAGAATCTCGACCCCAGTGCCCGCCAGCGGCGGCAAGTAAATCGTCGCGGCGAGCGCACCTTGCCGCACCCAAACCTGTCCCGTTTTGACCTGTCCATCGACGCCGGTGAATGGCAAACTGAGCCATCGATTGCGCTCGTCCTCGTTGATGACTTTCTCAAACGCGCGCCGCGCCCCGATGGCCATCGCATCGTCTTGCGCGCCGATTAAATCGATCGCCTTATTCTGCGAAGTCGCCAGCTTCAACCAGTTCGCGACCGCTTGCTCTCCGCTCTCCTCAGTCCACTTTCCCTTGAGCGTAATAATCTGGATGTTCGCCGGCTTGCTCTCCATCATTCCGGCCGTGCGCTTCTGCGCCGAAGAACTTTGCGACGGCCCTTCGATATATAGAACCGACCCGCCTCGCGGCAGCAGCGCAGCAAATTGCTTTCCCTGGATGCGCCCGATCTCGACGTGGTCCGAGCTCACCGAAAATGTCGGCGCCTTCGATGCGCGATGCAGCTCCGGCAAA
The DNA here is from genome assembly GCA_963785605.1 of uncultured Acidobacteriota bacterium. Taxonomy (GTDB): domain Bacteria; phylum Acidobacteriota; class Terriglobia; order Acidiferrales; family UBA7541; genus Acidiferrum. The sequence continues at coordinate 347,226 of CAWAWE010000010.1, forward strand.
TATTCCGGATTGCGATTCAGTACCACCCAACCAATTCCCGCCGAACTCGCCGCGCGTGCCACCTGCGGCAGCGCCGTCCCGCTCACGGGCTCCAGCACAATCCCATCCGGCCTCAACTCCGGTCGATTCTGAATCGCCTTCAAAAGCTGCGTGCTCTGATCGACCGCATTGTTGTCGGCATAAACAATTTCCGCATCGATGCCATATTTCTGCGCAGCCTCGCGTGCAGCCGCCGCCTGCGCCACCTGGAAATCGTTGTCTTCCGTATGAAGCGAAACTATGAATTTAAGCTTTTTCATCACGCGCCAAACGAACGGTCAAATATGAAAGCGAAAACGCAACATTATCCGCCGCACAAGCAGCAACTCGAAAGCAAAAGAAATCAATCGATAGGCAAGCCGGAAGTGCCCTTGCGAGACTGGAAGGATTGTAGCTTAACCCTCCGGCCTCGCGCTCAAGCACTATTTCAACGTGTGCGGAACTTCAGAAGCGGCTGCCGAAGATCGCGCAAAACCGGCAAGCAAGTCGCATTTAAGCCGGTGCCAGAGTCAGGGCGGATTCAAAAGCTGTGAGAGAGATTGGTACCCGGGGGGGGACTCGAACCCCCATGAGGAAAAATCCCCGGAGGATTTTAAGTCCTCAGCGTCTGCCATTCCGCCACCCGGGCGCCGAGCCTCTATCATATATTGCTTTTAAGCAAAATTAGCTGAGTGTCGGAGCTCAGGCGCCGGAGAATTGCGAATGGTGCAAATTGTCTTTACGGGAGGCGCGCGGAGCCAATAGTTTGGAACAGAGAATCGCGGCGGGGACGAGGTAGATGAGAGTGACGCAAGTCCACATCAGTGCGGCGGCGCACTGCTGATCGGCGAGAACGGAGAAGCCGAAGAGGCGCGGGGTGGAAAAATACATCGGGTAGGCAACGCGGTCGGAGAAAACCAGAAATCCGGAGAGGATGTCGCACGGGAGAGTTGCAAGAAAAAGATAGAGGAGCATCCACCATCGTGGTCCAGTCGCGAGGCTCGGCCAGGGATGGATGAGCGGCCACCAAAATAAAATTCCGGCAGAGAAAAACGACAGTTGCTCGATGATATGCCAGGTTTCGGATTCCATGCTGAGCGCAAATATTGCGGGCACATGCCACGCGAGAAGAGTGAGCGCGGAGACAGTCCAACACAAGGCGGGGTTTGTGAGAGTTCGCGCGATGCGGCGCGGAGATGGTTGGCGCAATAAGCGACAGAGAGGCTGCTGGATGAACGATGGCGTTGCGATCCAGAGAACTCGTAGAGGATCACCCAAGAGGATCAACGCGGGAGCGATCGTCATGAGCAGAAGGTGCTTGATCATGTGGAACGTAAGCAGGCTGTGGTCGTAGGCGGCGAGCGGCGAAGCGCACGCTGTCCAAATGAGGATCAGACCGAGGAAGAAGCTGGCGGCTCGCCAAGGCGGAATGGCGGAAGAAGAGTTCGGGCGAAGCAGCAAGCATCCGCGCAGGTATCGGTAAGCCGCGAACAATAAAGCGAGCGCCAGCAAAACCGAGAATGCGCCGGGGTTGTGATCGAGACTGAAGTGAGATGACATTCGTAGACGTTTTATTTTGACGAATCGCGTCGCGGGGTTTGGGTTTCGTCTAAGACGAGGTCGCGGGCGGCGTCTCGCGCGGGAGATTGTCCCGAAGGATGCAGCGTTTGCAGAAATGAGACGAGGGCGGTTGTTTCTGCCGGATTTAAATTATTTCCGTAGGCGGGCATGTTGCCGCCGCCCTGGATCACCTGGCGGATCAGTTGGTCTTGCGTCAGGCGGACGGCGACAGTGTCGAGCGCTGGTCCTCTTTGGCCGCCCATTTCACCGAGAGAATGGCAGTTGCGGCATTGTTTGGATTGAAAAACGAGCGCGCCTTGCCGTTCGAGCGCGGTGGTGCCGTGGAGAAATTTGTCGGGCACCGGGTCGCCGCTCCACGCATTCATGTGCGGGCTCCATGGCGTGTAGCCGGCGAGATGCGTGAGTGTGCCCAGGATGATGGCGATGAGGAGGACGGTCAAAACGGCGATTGGGCGGCGGCGCCAACTTTTTTCGCCTTCACCGGAAAGAAATGGCAGCAGAACGAGAAACCCGATTGCGACGACGGGGCCGATGAGGAGAGCCGGCGTCTCGAGCGAAGGCGGTAGATACGAGAGCAAACCGTAGAGCCACAAAAAGAAGTAGTCCGGCTTGGGTGCGGTCTGGATGACGGTCGGGTCGGGCCTGCCGGTTGGGCCGAAAGGGCCGAAATAGACAGCACACGCGGCGACGGCCAGAAGAATAAACGCGGCGAAAAATAAATCCTTCCAGACCGCATATGGAACGAAGGGCGCGCCGCTTCTTTTTGTGAGCTCGTGATATTCCTTTTCGTAGGTGGCGCGTTTCACGACGCGGCCGGGCATTGGCCATTCATTGATGCCGAGCTTGATCACCATCAAAAGATGGACGACCACGAAGCCGATCAGCATTCCCGGAATCACGAAGACGTGCAGCGCGAAAAATCGAGACAGCGTGGCGCCGGCGATGATGGGTCCGCCGAGCATCAACTTCACAATGGCGGGACCCATGATGGGGACGCGACTGGCGATCGATGCGCCGATTCCCAATCCCCAGTACGCGTCCTGATCGAATCGCAAGACTTGTCCGCTGAAGGCCATGCCGAGCGTCATGAGCAAAAGGAAAACGCCGACGATCCAGGTAAGCTCACGCGGAAATTTGTAAGCGCCGAAAAGAAAAACCTGGATCATGTGGATCAGGACGATCGCGACCATGAAGTTGGAGCCCCATCCGTGAAGCGCGCGGATGAACCAGCCGAGAGTGACGTCGTGGTTGAGAGCTTGCAGACTGCTCCAGGCTTCGCCGGCCGATGGGACGTAGATGAGGGCGAGGAGAATGCCGGTGACGATTTGCAGCGCGAAAACGGTGAGCGCGGCGCTGCCGAAGACGTACCACCAGCTGGCGGTGTTGCGCGGCACGGGGTGCTCGGCGATTTCGCGAATGGGAGCCGCGAGTTGCAGGCGGCGATCGAACCATTCGCCGACTTGCGTGGCGATTTGTTTTAAGCCGAGCATGGCGGTTTCTTTCCGAGCATCGCGGTGGCCGACCCCGGCGTGGGCAATTCGCCGGCCTGAATGCTGACGAGGCCGTTCGTAACCTTATATGGATATTCGAAGAGGCCGCGCTCTGGCGGACCGGAAGCGCGCGAGCCGTCGCGATAGTAGGCGCCGCCGTGGCACGGGCACATAAAGAGTCCGGACTGCGGAAACCAGCGAACGGGGCAGCCGAGGTGAGCGCAGTTCACGGCGAACACCTGGAATTTTTCTCCGCCAACCCTGCGAACCCAGCACGCAGTGTCTACGGTTTTGCCGTCAGTTGGCATGACATAGGGATTTCGAAAAGTGGCGAGGCGAGTTTCGCCTTCGGGAAATTCGCTGACGGAGCCGAGAGAGACCCAAGCGAGATATGCGTTTGCGCGGCCACGCGTGATCGAGGAAAGAAGGAAACGCACGATGGGGACGGCGAGGACAGCGGCTGCCACGCCATTGAAGAGGATTCCCAACTTCATGAACAGTCCACGCCGGGACAGATTATTTTCGTCGGGCACGGTCAGACTCCTGGGGCTGAGAATTTTGGGAAGCAGGGGCAGCGGGATATGGCTGGCCGGGATTTTGCACGCGCTTTGAGGCGAGCCAAGCGACGACGTCGGTGACTTCCTGATCGGACATCGGTTTGCCGGCGACGTCGTTGCGCCAGTCGGGCATTGCGATTTCGGGGCGACCTGCGATCACGATGGTGCGAAGGCTCTGATCGCTGATGAGTGCGAGGAAAGATCCGCCGGTGATGGCGCTTCCCTTTGGCGCGCCGCGGCCGCCGGGGCCGTGACAGGATTCGCAAAAAGTTTTGTAGGCGGTTTCGCCGCGTTGCGCGTCGCCCGTTAATTTTGCCGAGTAGCCTGGAGCGGATGCGCCGTTGAGGGCGCCGGGTTTGCTCCAACGCGAGCGAATTCCCTGGGTGATGATGTCGAGCTGCGCGTCGGTCAACATGCCGCCGGCGCTTTGGGCGAATGCGGGCATGGCGGTGCCGGCGATTCCTTGAGCGGCGACTTTACGGATTGTCGCGTCATCGGCGATGGCGAGAAAAACGGGATTCGCGAGCGCGATCGCGGCGCCGCCTTTGCCGTCGGCGCCGTGGCAGGCGGAGCAGTTGTCGGAGTAGAGAGTGGCGAAGTCTGTGATTTGGTTTGGCGCGAGAACTTCGGAGCCGGTGCTCGGCTGGCCGTGGGGCGCGGCGCAGCCAGCGACGACAGTGACGATCGCGATCGTACTGGAGAACGCAAGCGCACGGAGATGATGGAGCGCTCTCACGCGGCTAGTCCTCGTCCTTCCGTAGCGGAAGCATGCCGGGAGCTTCAATTCCGGCGCGGATGGCGAAAGGAATATTTTCATCGGTGGGGACGCGGTGCTGCTGCATGACAACGATGCCTGCGACGACTCCGAAAGCGATTTGCGACGCAATGAACCAATACCAGTTGATGTATTTGGCGAGCAGAGGATCGAGAAGCTCGATGATCGAATAGAGCAAGCCCGACCAGAGAACCGGGCCGATCAAACCACCGAGAAGAATGGGGCGGCGCGGAATCATGGGAAGCATCGCGCCATAGAGCAGGCCGACGAAGACGGAGCCGATGCCGTGGAGAAGTACGGCGATGGCGAATCGACCGGAGTGGAATGAAGTCAATTGCGATGGACCCATCGCGAGCGCCTGCGAGTACACGGTGGCGGCGAGGAGATTGATGGGATACCAGATGCTGCCGGCGTGGAGCAATCCGTACGTGCAAGCGAGCACGGCCATCGCGATGCCGCCGACGATGCCGCCCTTGATGCCGGCGGAGATGGGATAGGTTTTGATCGGGAGCCAGGCGCGAACGAGTTCGGGAGCGATGGGCACGCGTTCGACGACACGGCGCGTGGTGGCGATGACCGGCTCTTCGAACGCGACCGTGACGCGTTCTTCGTGCTCATGCGGAAACAATTCGCGGAACCAGCCGATGCAGCCGGCGACGCTGAGGACGAGGCCGAGTACGCTGACCGAAGCGCTGGTGAGGAGTCCGGCGAACATCAATGTGCAGCCGAAGGCGAGAACGATGGGCCACGCGGTCGGCGCGGGCATCTCGATCTCGTGCTGAGCTTGCGATCGCTGCTCCAGATTTTCGATGTGTGACGACTCCGCCATTTCGTTTCCTCAGCGACCCAGAACGTACACAACGGTGAAAACAACGACCCACACGGCATCGACGAAATGCCAGTAGAGAGAAAGGACGTCCAGGCGCGCGGAGTGCTCGGGACCGACGCGGCCTGCGAGTCCGAAAATTAAAACGATGGTGAGCAGGATCAATCCAACGGTGACGTGGAAGCCGTGCAGACCGACGAGCGAATAATAAGTTGTGCCGAAAAGATTTGTGGAGATGGTGAGGCCGTGATCGTAGATCAGGCGGTGCCATTCCTGCGCGGTGCCGAAGAGAAAGAGGCCGCCGAGAATGATGGTGAGCAGCCACAAGAGCAGAAATGCGCCGCGCTTGCCGTGCTCAAGCGATCTGTGCGCGAAGTGGACCGTCAGACTGCTGGAGAGTAGACAGATCGTGTAAAAGATCGGCGTTTCGAGAACTTCGCGCGGAGTCGGGCCGGTGAGACTTTTCCCCACGTAATAAAGATAGGCCACGACGAAAATCGTGAAGATGGCGGACTCGGCGATGATGAGACTCGCCATGCCGACTTTCGCGCGATAAGGGAGCTTCCACGCTGCGCTGGCGGATTCCGGAAGCGGAGTCGCGATTGTGCTCATAGATCGATGTCCTTATTCATAGCGCTCTTACTCATAGAGGCTGTCCGGATCTTCGGGATGCTTGAGATCCCACAGCGGCCTGCGGCTTGCAACGCTGGGGATCGCGGCGAAATTGTAGTCGGGCGGCGGCGAACTTGTTGTCCATTCGAGAGTCCACGCGTCCCACGGATCGTTGCCGGCTTTGTCGCCTTTGAAGTAGGAGATGATCAAGTTCGCGACGAAGATAAGCGTGGCGATTGCCTGAACGAACGCGCCGATGGTGACGAGGAAGTTCAGCGTGTCCCAGCCGCGGCCGGGTTCGTAGGTGTAGATGCGGCGCGGCATGCCCATCAGGCCGGGGACGTGCATCAGGTCGAAGGTGAGATGGAACCCGATCACGAACAGCCAGAAGTGCAACTTGCCCAGAGTTTCGTTCAGCATTCGTCCGGTGACTTTGGGATACCAGTAATAAAACGCGGCGAAGAGAGCGAATAGAATTCCGCCGACGATCACGTAATGAAAGTGGGCGACGACAAAGTAGGAGCCGCTAAGCTGCCAGTTAAAGGGCGCCGAAGAGAGCATGATGCCGGTGAGACCGGCGATCAGGAACTGGAATAGGAAGCCGACGCAGAAAAGCATCGGCGTCTTGAAGATGAGCTTGCCGCCCCACATCGTGCCGAGCCAATTGAAAATCTTGATGCCGGTGGGAATGCCGACCGCCATGGTGGTGATGGCGAAAAAACTGTTGGCGTAGGAATTCATTCCGATGGTGAACATGTGGTGCGCCCATACGCTCATGCTGACGAAAGCGATGCAAACGGTGGCGCCGACCATAACGGGATAACCGAAAATCGGCTTGCGCGAAAATACCGGAACGATTTCGGAGATGAATGCGAAGCACGGAATGATCAGGACGTAGACTTCGGGATGTCCGAAGATCCAGAAGAAATGCATCCAGAGCACGGCGGAGCCGCCGGCCTGCGTGTCGAAGAAATGGCCGCCGAGGTAGCGATCGACGAGCAGCATGATTTGCGCGGCGGACAGCGGCGAAATTGCGAGCAGGACCATTCCGGCCATCACCAAGTTGAGCCAGGCGAAGAGCGGCATGCGGTTCAAAGTCATGCCCGGGCAGCGCATGGAAATGATGGTGGCGATGATGTTGATGGAAGTGGCGATGCTGCCGAAGCCGGAAGCGAGCAGAGAGATCGTCCAGTAGTCGGAACTGTGGCCGGGCGAAAACGCGCGCGATGCCAAAGGAGCGTAAGCCCACCAGCCGACGTCGGGAGCGTTGCCGGCGCCGTAGAGTCCGCCCCCGCCGAGCAAGCTGAAGTACAAAAGGAATGCCGCCGAACGCGGTGAGCCAAAAGCTAAAGGCGTTGAGCCGCGGAAAGGCCATGTCTCGCGCGCCAATCATCAGCGGCACGAGATAGTTGGCGAAGCCGAAGAGCACCGGCATGGCCACGAAGAAAATCATGGTAGTGCCGTGCATGGTGAACATGCGGTTGAAGACTTGCGGCGAGACAAAATTGTTGTGGGGATACATCAGCTGGATGCGGATGATGGTGGCTTCAATACCGCCGATGACGAGAAAAACAAGCGCGTAGACGATGTACAGAATGCCGAGGCGCTTGTGATCGACGGTGGTCACCCAACCGTGCAAGGTTTCAACCCACGGACGGCCGGGGTCCTCTGAGGCGGTCTGAATGGCGATGGCGTCCGACGACATTTGCGATTCCAGCTCTCTTTTCTACTGCAAAGTTTCGAGATAGCGAACGAGCGCATCCAGATCGGCGTCGGTCAACTGCATTGCCGGCATCAGTGAACCCGGCTTGATGGCGTCCGGGTTTTGAATCCACAGGCGAAGATTTTGCGGCGTGTTTTCCGCGGCGCCGGATGCAATCGTGTGGCGGCTCATCAGGTGAGTCAGATCGGGGCCGAAGCGTCCGTTGCCGTTCGTGCCGGCAATTGCGTGGCAGTTCAGGCACGCGGTGTTCTCGAAAACGCGGCGGCCGGCCGAGACGGTCGCTTCCTGATTCGCAGTCTTTTGCTGGGCGGCGATCCACAGTTTGAAGTCTTCGGGAGTTTCGACGTAAACGCGCAGAAGCATCTTGGCGTGCTGCGTGCCGCAGTATTGCGCGCACTGGCCGTAGAACAAGCCGGTCTCGTGAGGATCGAGCCACAGGTCGTTAACGCGATTCGGAATCAGATCGGTTTTGCCGGCGAGCTGGGGAATCCAGAAGCTGTGATCGGTGTCGGCGGAAAGCAATTTCAGAAATGTCGGAGTGGGATGAGATGGATTGCTCACGGGAATGTGGAGTTCGTTCGCGGTGACCACGCCCGCGGACGGGTAGCGGAATTCCCACCAGAACTGGTGGCCGATCGCGGTGACTTCAACGGCGTCGGCAGGCTTGGGCGCATCCTGGACGGCGTGGATGACTCTGGCGGTGACGAGGAAAAGGACCACCACGATAAGAATGGGAATAATGGTCCAGGCGAGCTCAATCTGCGTGCTTCCGTAGACTTGCGCGGGCTCTTGGTGTGTGTCTCGCGGGCGGCTGCGGAACTTGATGATGGCGTAGGTGAGCAAACTGAAGACCACGACGAAAATAATGCCGGTGACGCTGAGGACGAAAAAGGAGAGTTGGCGGATGGAGTCAGCGGGCGTCGAACGCGAATCGAAAATGCTGGAGATCGGGTGGTCTTGAGCGGCAGCCGAGCACAGGCCGGCAGCGAGGAGCACGCCCGTGAGAAGAAGAGCGATGCCCGCGACACGGCTGACGATAACCGGCCAATTCGCTTTGCACGTTGTGTCGATGACCTTCATCAAGCGTCCCCACTCAGATTCATGTGAACCGGTGACTGTGACAACAAATCGAAGTTGCGCATGAAAATAGTCCAGTTACCCACAATATGCAATGCAATCGCCAAGCAATCACGGCGGAGAACTACCCCAAACTGTGTTAATTGAATGTCTTACGGTGGCGAAAGAATCGTGACGAATGGTCGGATGCGGTCGTGCGTCTCTCGATTGACGAAATTGTCGATGGACTGCCGTGAGTGCCGCATGGGCTGTCGTGATCGAGAGCGCGTGCGTATATTATTTTTAGCTACGTCCTAACGGTCGCACGTCGATGCAAATCTGCGATCGCCGTGTCATTCCCCGCTCTCGGCGCTCTGCGGTTACCAGGGCTGGGAATGCAGATGGACGTCGCCGGCGGGCCATTGAGCGGCGCTTAGGGACTTCCACATCGATTCCAGTGGCAGGACGATCGGTCCGGTTGGTTGTTCGGCCCAAGTTGCGGCCAATACTCTTCGCCAGCCGAGTGCGTCGTACCATGGACGCACTGCTTCGCGGCAAAACAGGAGCATGAATTCTACTTTCCATTCGCGCGCGGCGAAGGCTGCCGCGGCGTCCATTGCGGCGCGTCCGTAACCGTGACCGCGCTCGCCGCTGCGCACTAAAACGCCACCGATGCCGGCTATATCCAGCGACGCGCCGGAAATCTGAATTGTCTGCCGCACCAATCCAACGTGGCACATCTTTATGCCGTTCACTGAAACAAAAACGTGAGTTTCGGTGGGGCGCCAGCTCAGATTGTAACCGTGAGTGCGGCTTGGATCTTCTTCGCCGCCTGCGAGGTCGCGCTTTATATCGAGAGGATATGACGCGGAGACTTCGAGATCGATCAATGGCTCGGGACGCACGACATCATCACTCGCCGCGCTTCGGTTCTCTTGCCTTTGCATCGCGATACTCACCGACCACTGAACTCAAGTCGCCCCAGTACACGGGTCGCAAAAATCACAGCGACTGAAATCGCAACGGAACAATCGCGGCCGGCGAATCGCAAATGCAACAGGGCGATCCGACGGCGCTAGTGCAACGAAAAAGGCTGTACGACACGCGTAATTACGCCGTCCGGACTCGGACTATCCGGATCGAGATCCGAAGCCAAGCTCAGGTGATATGCAAGAACTTGCGGGAACACGATCTCGAATGGGCCGCGCAATTCGTCGGGCAAGTTAGGCGCCATCGCGGGCACAAAATCCTGGCCTAGCGCAGCGTCTGGATTTGTGGCGCCGACTACAATCACGTGTCCGAGTTTCTTGTGCTGCAACTCGTGCAGCAAATCTTCCTCAAAGCGCCGGCGCTCCGGATCAGACGAGAGCATCGCCACTACGTAAGAATCGGGTCGCAGGAAGCTCAGCGGGCCGTGGCGCACGCCAAGAAAGGTTTCGCACTCCGCGACGATCCTGCCCGCCGTCATTTCCAAAACTTTCAGTCGCGCCTCACGCGCGACCGGCTCAAGCCCTGCCGACGTCAGCACCATAAAGCGACTCGGAGCATTCGCCGCCAGCTTGCGACCCAGCGAGTCGAACTCGGAAATCGCGCCATTTACCGCGGCCGAAATCGCCGGCAAATTCTGCTTCAACGGATCGGGTTGCGCGATCAGCATCCCGGCCAGCAGCAAATTGGAAAACGAACTCGTCATCACCAGGCTGCGATCGTTGGTCCGCGGATCGAGCACCAGCGGATTGACTCCAGGCAGGCGCAGCATCTCGCCTTCTTCGTTGCACGTAATCGCCAGGTGCACAACCCCGGGAAACATCTGCTTGATACGCTTGATAACGCCCACGCTCTCTGGGCTATTTCCCGACCGCGCAATCGAAACCAAAACACCGTTGGACACGAACGCCGGCACGAGGCGGAACAAATCTTGCTTGGAATACAGGAGCAGGTCCGTTGTGGGGATCGCCGTCGCGTTCATCCATGAAGCGGCCACGGCGGACGACGCATACGCCGACGTCCCCGCGCCGCAAATCACGGCCGCGCGTCCCTGCACGATGTCGCGCGCATTGCTCGCCGCGACGCGCTCGACGGTCGTAGCCCACAACTCGGGCTGCTGGCGAATTTCGCCAATGGTGATTCGTCCACGCCCATCCTTTGCCGCGGAGGGCGATTGTTGAGAGTTGAAGTCTTGGCTCGGCGCCATGGGACCGTTGTGCCTTTCTAAATTCGGCTGCTGCTCAATTCAAACGGCAAATCGCAAATTACGAGTTCGATGAACCGTGAATCTCACATCGCATTCGATGCGTTGACGCTGCTGCTTTCAACTGCGCTTCAAGTCTCTCCCGTCGCGCAAACAAGCGAATCCCGTGAAGGATTCGCTTGTTTGGCCCGGTTTTTAAACAGGCTGATCGTTAAAAATACAATTTAAGTGCAAATTGTATTTCGCGCTGATCGTTCTGGCCGTCGCGCGTCGACGTAATCGTGCCAAAACTGTTGCTCGTGTAATCCAGCGATCCGGGCGCAGCGGTGACGCCGTTGCCGCCGAAACCAGGATTCGAGAAGTTCGGATGATTCGTCAGATTGAAAAACTCCGAACGAAATTCCAAACGGAACCTCTCGTTAAGCTGGAAGACCTTGAAGAGCGAGAAGTCCAACCGATGGAATCCCGGGCCAACGAAATTGCTTGGTCCGCCGCCGAGCGGGCTGTAGTCGGTCTGACCGATCGTCGTCGCCACCGGCGGCGTCGCAAATGCCCCCGGATTCAACCACTGGTTTACGTTGTGCGGGCCGGCGTACGGATCCTGTCCCGCCACTTTGTCCGCAAAGCAACCGAAGCCCGAAGTCGTGCTGGTCGCGCACGGGATCGTGCCCGGCTGTCCGTCCTGGAGCGTCAGAATCCAGTTCGTCACCCATCCGCCAAGCACCGCATTCAGCGCGCGGCCGCTGTCGTGCAAGAACCGCTTGCCTCGCCCGATTGGCAACTCGTAGATGCCGCTGACGTGCACAACCTTATTGATGTCGAAGTCGCAGCGTCCAAAATCCTTGCCGATGCCGAAGTTGGGCAAGAAGGCCGCGCGATATGTGTTGACCGAAGTCGCGTTCAACACGTCCACCGCATCGGTCATGCAATTGGACCATGTGAAGTTGGCCAGCACGCTCAGTCCCTGATTGAAGCGGTGCTCGTAGTTCGTCTGCAAACCGTTGTAGTGGCTGTCGCCCGCAAACTGCGTGTACGTCACGCCCGAAAAATCCGGATACGGCGAGAACGAGAGCGAGTCCAACCCCAGCGGCAAAATTTCCCGCGGTGTATTTGGATTCGTGTAAACCGCCAGATGATGCACGGTGTTCCCCACGTATCCGACTTGCAAGGTGTCGTTGGCCGCGAGTTGATATTGCAGCGTCACGTTGTAACCCTGTGTGTTCGGCGTCTTGTTCTTGAAATCCTCGCCGATGAATCCGACGCCGCCCGGCTCTGCCGCCGCCGACGTGAGCGGAATGGCGGACAAGCCATTCTCAATCGTGGCGATCGACCCGTTCGCAAACGTGATCGGTGCGTTCGGCACCTGGTTCGGAAAGCTCAAGTTGAACTGAAACGGGAAGTCGGCATACGTCAGCAGCGCCGAGTTCTCGAAGCCGCCGTAGAAAATTCCGTAGCCGCCGCGCACGACCAATTTCGGCGTGACCTGATACGCGAAGCCGACGCGTGGAGCGAAGTTCGCCTTTTGCGATTGGCCAAGTCCGGGCTGACCCGAGCATTGAAGCGCGATGCTATCCGTCGCCAGCGCTGCTGTGAAATCAGCGGAGAACGGAGTGTTGCAACGCTTGTTCGTCAGGAAGAACGTAGAGGTCCCGCCCGCGCCTGCTGTCGGCGACGGCACGAAGTTCGATTGCGCTCCGTAGTTTTCCAGAAGCTGCCCGAAATATTCGTAGCGCAGCCCAAGGTTGACCGTCAGTTTCCGCGTGACCTTGATGTCGTCCTGGCCATAGCCCGCGTAGTAGTTGCGCTTCATCGACGTCAGCGCGATGTTTGACGCCTGAACGTTGTCCGCGCCGCCGACAAAATCCGCCGCACCCGGCACCGTTCCCGGAGTCGGCGACAGCAGCAATTGTGCAAGGCCGGTGTTGCCGCCCGTCGTCGAAGGAATTTCAGTGTAGACGCCACCGAAGTTCCACGCACCGCGTCCGGACGGTGGCTGAAGGATGTTGAATCCGAGACGCTGGAATTGGAAGCCCACTTTGATTGTGTGGCGTCCCAGCGACTTCGTCAGGTTATCCGTGATCTGCGACGTCGTGCTCAATTCGATCGACGGCAAGAACTGGTTACTGCCCAATTGGTTCAAACCAGCGATGAAGAACGAGCCCAACCCGCCGTTGGAGGCAACCTGCGGAACGCCGGTGATCCCGAACTGTTCCGGAATGCCGGTCGTGTCTGCGTTTGGCTGCAAGCGCGAAGAAGCAATGCGGTTGTAACCGGCGCGCACTTCGTTGATCAGCGTGGACGAGAATGCGTGCGTTTCGCTGAGCACCGAGTTCCATGACTTGGCTAGTTGATCGCCCGAAGCAAAAGATCCGCCGTCGGCGATGCCACCGAAGGGGCCCGGGAATAAATGTCGGGACTTCCTGGAAGCTCAAGCGTCCGAAGATGTTGTCCTTCTGGCTGAAGGAATGATCCACGCGGACGTCGAATTGATCCACGTTGTTAGCGAGCGCCGGGTTCGACGCGAAGTTGTTGAAGAGTCCCGCCGAGGTCGGCGCGGGATACAGATTCAGCAGCTTGATCGCGTTGGGATCGAGGCGGCCCGCCGGAATGATGTTCCCCGCAAATGGTTCGCGCACGAACCCGAGTTGCGAGCCCGCCGGGCTCGTACCGCAGGGCGCGGTGATTCCGCTGACAGGATCGGCAACGCCGCAGGTAATTGCGCGCGTTGTGGAAGGATCGAAAACTTGTCCGAGGGCGTAGGTGCGGCCCAGCACGTCGGTGCGCGTACCGCCTTGCGTCAGCAAATCGGAAAGATTGGTGTAGCCGCTGCTGCGCTCCAGCGCCGTCGGCACTGTAGAGGTATAAGGAACCGCCTGGCGAATGCGCGTCCCTTCGTAGTCCATGAAGAAGAACGTCTTGTCGTGCTTGATCGGACCGCCAAACGTCGCGCCGAACTGGTTCTGGCGATACTCGCCCTTCGAAAGGCCGCCGGAGTTCTCGAAGAAGTTCGCGGCGTCGAATTTATCGTTACGCAAGAATTCCCACGCGCTGCCGTGATATTGATTTGACCCCGACTTGATCGTCGCGTTGAGCACCGCGCCGGCGGATCGGCCCATTTCCGCGCTGTAGTCGTTCGTCTCAACCTTAAATTCCTGAATCGCATCGACTGGCGGGCGCACTGCGTACGCCGTGCCGTTCAAAAAGTCCACGAGGTTGGCGTTGTTGTCCAAACCGTCGAGCAAGTAGTTGTTCTGCGCGGGGCGCAGTCCGTTCGCCGCGAAACTGCCGCTGTTACCAAGACCGCGCGTGTCGGCTTGATCCTGCGTCACGCCCGCGGAGAGCTGTGCGAGAAACGTAAAGTTACGGCCGTTGAGCGGCAGCGACTTCACTTCGCGCTCTTCGATAACCTGTCCGACCGACGCGTCCTGCGTCTGCAACGCCGGCGGCGCTTCGTTGACGATCACCGTTTCGGCCGATGCGCCTGCGGGCAGCGTGATATCGACAAGCAGCTTCTGCTGCACATCGACGCTCACGTTTTTCTGCTGCACTTTCTGAAATCCCTGGAATTCCGCCGTCAGCGAATACGTACCGATCTTGATCGGCGCAAAAATGTATTCGCCGGAAGCGTTCGTCGTCATCGACTGCGTGACGCCCGTGTCTTGATTCGTCAGCGTCACCTGCGCGCCGGCGATGCTGCCGCCGCTGGTGTCTTTCACCGTGCCGGTGATCGAACCCTGATCCACCTGTGCAAGCGTGCCGATCGGCAGAGCCAGCGCAACCAACAACAGCGCCAGGATCGAACTCAACTTATGATTCAAAATAAATTTCAACATTTCTATTTCGCTCCATCTTTCTCGTTACGTAAGTACGCGGTCTAGTAGTTGACTGACGGCCCTGTGCGATTCCATGTAACCGTTTCTGTGATCCATCGCTCCCACCAAATCGCAGTGAGAAAATGCGATGCGTCCGAATGGACCGTTGCGCAGCGCGTCGCGCGCCGCCGGTTTTCCGTCGCTGCCGAAAAAGAAACCTGGCTGCGGGTTGATAAAGGCATGCCCGAACCGATTCATCACGATTCCGGCGATGTCGCGTTTTGCATCGAATCCCGACTGCGCGAACATTTCCGTCATTTGCTCGCGCATCCGGCGTTCGTAATCGACAAACGGGGTCGAAAGAATTTCCGCGCGTCCAAGTTGCCCTTGTGCGCGCGCCGGCATACCCGGCTTGGTGAAATCGATGAAGAAAGTAAGGACGGTGGGCTGATCGGGGCCCATCGTGTCGGTGTCGACGCCAAACACGGCGTTTTTCCGCACATTTACGAATCGGCCAAAGCCCTCGAACCACTGCGCGCTGGAAATCCCCAGGTTGTAAAGGAAGCGCCAGTTGCGCACGGCGACGTTGACCGTCATGTACGGCGAATAAATGAAGGAGTCGTACGAGGCTTTGCGCGTCTCATCCAGGTCGCGAACGACGTGCTTCGTGATCCAGCCGCCGCCGGCCATCACGACTGTTCGCGCCTTGACGCGATAAAGCTTGCCGTCTTTGTAATAAACGATCGAAACGAATTCCGCTTTGCTCGGATCGCCGATGTGCTCGACGCGAACCGCAGTGGAATCAAGTCGTAGCCGAACGCGCTGGCCCGGATTGTCGAGCGCGGCGTAATTCACGCGATTCTTCCAGACCGCTTCCATCGTGCGCGGCCCTTCGATCGCATTCGGAATCATGGTTTTCACCATGAGCCGCGTCAGGCCTGAATTTCCGCCAGGAAACATCTGGATTCCCGTGGCCATGCTGTCGTCAACGGTCGGAATAATTTTCGACCATTCGTAAAGGAGATAAGCCGAAAGCGCGTCGGGACCAAGGCCGAAACCGCCGGCGGCTTCGTAGGCGTCCATCAGCCGAACGGTTTCTTTGCTGACGCCATACGTGCGGCAGAAATAATCTTCCAGCGTCATGCTGTCGAGCTGGCGCGAGACTTGCGTCGCCCGGAAAGTCGTAAACGAGTGGCGGCACAACGGGCTTTTCCGCGTGGCGCGCCAGCATGTCTTTTTTCTGCTCCGCCGAAAACGGCGTGCCTTCGAGGTTTTTGCCCCATGGATCGGTAACCCAGATGCCGGGCTTGTGTCCGTACTTCTCGCCGAAATACATTCCCAGCGCTTCTTTGCCGTTGATGCTGCCCTCGCCATACGGACTGCGCGGCACCTTGATCTCGGGGCTCGGACCTTGCCATTTCTGGTAGGTCTTGAAGGCGTCCCAGTCGAGACCCATCATGTCGTACACGGTGTGGAGAAAGCTGTCGGGATATGGCGGCTGGAAGTGAACGGAAGCCTGCGGAGCGTACAACGTGTGGCCGTCAACGATGAATTCGTTGCGCTTGGCCACGCCGCCAAAGATGTGCGCGTTGTCGAGAATCAGGCAGGTGCGCTTGGCGTCAGTCTGCTTGTTGAAAAACATTCCGGCCGATAAGCCGGAATGGCCGCCGCCGACCACGACGCAATCGTAAATTTCATTCGTCTCGGTGAAGTCGGTGGGTTCTTTGTCGAATTTGCCGTCGCGGACGCCGTGCGCGCCCTGAAGAACTTGTTCGGTGTTGCCGGCGGACCCTTTATAGTCGCCCTCGCCCGAATATCCGGTCCAACCTGCGACCGGAGCCGGTCCTTGCGTTGGAGATTGCCCCTGTGCGGCTAACGAGAATGGACATGCCGCGCCTGCGGCAACCGCCGCGGAGGTCATGAGCATCCCGTCGAGAAAATCACGACGCGAAATGGGCTCGTTCAGACCAAGGATCTGGTCACGACGAGGACAATGAGCCATTCAGCGTACTCCTCCCACCCGGCGTTCGCTCTTGCCGGGCAACCGCCCCATCGTCGCGCCTCGACGCGCGACGATGCTTTACTTTCGTTTCGTAGCTAATGCTTTCGTTTTGGGTGTAGTTGCAGTGAAATTATGGGAAGCACGCGGTAAAGTCAAGAGAAAACGGAGCGTTAGAAGACGCCAATAATTGCTGCGCTGCATTGCCGAAATCGATGATTCCGCGCGGCAAAAGCATAAATCGCGAATCGGAACTGATGAACGGATCATTGCTCACTTGGCGACGTATGAGCGAAATATAACAACTCGCTTTCGTTTTGTTGCGAAACGTTTCCCACACCCCGATGACGGTGGCGTGGTAGGATGCGCCCGTTGAGCCGGATCAGAGATATTAGTTTTGTAGCGCGTTCGGCGCGAGCGAGGTGCCATGAAAAAATCCATCGGCGACAACATGATCCCCAAGGGCTGGTCGTTCGAGCGCGGACTCGAGCTCGTGAAGAAATCAGGGTGGGATGGCATCGAATTGTGGCTAGGTGACGTGCCCTGGTTTCAGATGGAAACCACCGACGCGCAGGTCACGGAGCTTCGCCGCAAAGTGGAAAATGCCGGACTCGTCGTGTCGAACGTCTCGACCGGCCTCCATTGGGAGACGCCGCTTTCGTCGCGCGATCCGAATGTGCGCGCTAAGGCGATCAAGATCGTCGAGCGCGAGATCGAAACGGCGCAGTTGCTCGGATGCGACGCGATCCTCGTTGTCGCGGGATTGGTGACGCAGGAAGTTCCGTACAACGAGGTCTATCAGCGCTGTGTCGATGCCATGAAGCAACTCGCGCCGGTAGCTGCGAAAGCGAAAGTCCGGATCGGCTGCGAGAACTGCAATTCCGAGCAGCGATTCTTGCTGTCGCCGCGCGAGTTTTGGACGTTTCTGAATGAGGTCGATAGCCCGTCGGTTGGAATCCATCTCGATGTCGGCAACATCCACGACACCGGATTCGCCGAGCAATGGATCGAGATGCACGGGCCACGCATCACGCGCATCCATCTGAAAGACGTGATGAAAAAGCGCGGCCGTTGCGGCGAAGCGACGGTCTATACGAGTCTCTTCATCGGCGACAACAACTGGCCGGCGATTCGCGCGGCGATCAAAAAAGTGAATTACGACGGCTGGCTCATCGCCGAAATGGAGGCGCGTTACAAATACGCGCAAGATCAGCAATTTTACGATACCGCCGCCGACATCGACCGCCTCATCGCAGGCACGCTTTGATGGAACGGCACCAATGCGACGCGCGGGTCCAGCAGTGAAGGTATCCCGTCGCGAATTCGTAAGCACCGCAGGCTGCGCTGCCGCTTCGAGCTTGTGCGCGCTTCCCTCTTCAGCATTCGCCGCGAGCAGTTCCCCCGTGAAGGCCGAAATTCGTTGCACATTGCTGAACCTCGAATCGAATTGCGCGCTGCCTGAATCCCTCGCTGGAATGCGTGCCGCGCTCGGCGATTCGCATCATTCCGTTTGTGAGAGCGAGATCGCATCGGGCAGACCAGCGAGGATCAATCTCGCGTCGAGCATCAATTTTGCGCGGACCCGCGTTCGCGTTGTCATCGTCCCAGCTGCAGGCACAGTGCGACCCGCAACGTTCAGCGCGTTGGCAGAGTTGCTTGATGGCGGTGCTACCGTCTTATGGGAATCGGGCGCCGCGTTTCTCAATCACACTGATTTCGCCCAGCAGCAAGCTTTGACGAAGGAATATTTTGGAATCTCGATCGGAGAACCCGTCGAGATTTGGCCGCAATCGAACTCGCGAAAATCGAAATCTGCAGCAGCGTTGGTAAGTGCTCGTAGCACGCGCGCGATGGGCCACGAACAAATCCCCTACGTGGCATATCGCTGGCCGCTCAAGGCGCATGTCCGTGATTTCAGCCGCGTCATCCCGGTGTCCGCCGCAAGCGGGCGCGCGTTCGCGCATTGGGAAGAAACGCCCGTTGCCTGGGATAAGAATGTCGGCGCAGGAACACTGCTTTTGCTCGGCTCTCCCCTTGGCCCAGCCCTTCGCGCCGGCGACGCCGAAGCAACCGCGTTGTTTCAGCTGATCACTTCGGAATAGCTCATATTTCCGAGTCGCCAGACCGGTGCTATACTCCTGTAGCTAAACGAGATAAGTCCTTTTTCGCCTTGAGGGAAAAATGCCCACACTTGCGACGTTTCAGGTCCCTTTTGCGGCCGTTTTGCGTCGACGCGCGCGCAGGGCGTGGCCGTCGGCGACGCTCATCATTCTCATCATTTTTTCCATGACGATATGCAGCGGTCGCGCCATGCGCTGAAGCGCAAAGTGCTGCACCGACCGCTGTGGCAACTCAGCCCGGCCTCGAGCCGATTCGCAAATACATCGCGGAGGGTTGGGACACGCTGACGCGCTCGCTCGATGAATGCAAATCGATCGTCGATACCAAGCTCGCGGCTGCATCTGTCTTTACCTTCCTTTCGATTTTGAAGTGCCGGCAGCGGTGCAGCATCTTCAGACGGAATGCAAGGTCGAAGCCAAGCACTTGCCGATCGTGATTCACAATCTCGGCGAAATCGATCCGAACAAAATCGATCCCGCGGGACTTTTGTATTTGCCGCACAAATACGTCGTTCCCGGCGGACGATTCAACGAGATGTATGGCTGGGACAGCTACTTCATCATTCGCGGATTGTTGCGCGACAAACGCGTCGAGCTGGCGCAAGGGATGGTGGAGAATTTTTTCTTCGAGATCGAGCACTACGGCGCGGTCTTGAATGCGAATCGCACGTATTACCTGACGCGCTCGCAGCCGCCATTTTTGACGTCGATGATTCTGGATGTTTACGACGCAAAGAAGGAAGCGGGGAAAGAAGATCGCGCGTGGCTCGAGACGGCGTACGGCTACGCAGTGCGCGATCACAATTTGTGGACGCGCGAACCGCATCTGGCTGGATCGACCGGGCTGTCGCGCTACTTCGATTTCGGCACGGGTCCTGCGCCGGAAAGTTTAAAGGATGAGACTGGACATCTTGCGCAGGTCGCCGCTTACTTTTTGGCGCATCCTGAATTTGGCCAGCAGTATTTAATTCAGAAGAAATCAGGGAGACGATGCGCACGACTACGTTGGCCCGCTTTTCGCGATGCAGGTTTGCGAGAGCACGGCCACGACGATGGCGAAATCGGATTGCGCTTCGGCGGGCGGCGTTTCGCTCAGCGCGGACTATTACAAGGGTGATCGCTCAATGCGCGAATCGGGCTACGACATTTCATTTCGCTTCGGCCCGTATGGCGTCGCGACCCATCATTACGCGCCGGTTTGCTTAAACAGCTTGCTGTACAAGTCGGAAGAAGATTTAGCGCGCATGGCCGACATGCTGGGAAAGAAGAAAGAATCGGTCGAATGGCATGAGCGCGCGAAGAAACGAAAAGACGCGATCCAGAAATATCTGTGGAATGCGCAGCGCGGGATGTTTTTCGACTACGACTTCACGACACAGAAGCAATCGACATACGAATACGTCACAACGTTTTTACCGCTTTGGACAGGATTGGCTACCAAGGAACAAGCAGCAGCAGTCGTGAAGAACGTCGGCATCTTCGAGCGCCCCGGCGGACTTGATGATGAGCCCGAGCGAAACCGGTGGCCAGTGGGATGCGCCTTACGCATGGGCACCGAATCAATTGATGGCCGATGACGGAATTCGTCGCTACGGATTCAATGAAGTCGCGGATCGCGTTTCATCGGAATTTCTTTCAAACGTCCTGGAAAATTTTCGCCGCGACGGAACGATTCGCGAAAAGTACAACGCAGTTACGCGGTCTTCAGAGACAGCCGTTACAGCCGGATACAAAGTGAACATCGTCGGCTTCGGTTGGACAAACGCAGCGTTCTTGGTTTTGCTACATGAACTTCCGGAAAGCGCCGTGGAGAAGCTCGCGAAAGAGTAAGAGCTTCTACTCTTCGCCGGTAATGGCGCTGCGGATTTGTTGCAGATAGTAGTCGTCGCGCGGTGGTGTAGCGCCGGTTTGACTGGCGACCCAGGCGCCCATGCGGTTAGCGGCTTCGTTCATGGTGGCGAGCGAAGCGCGCCGCAGATAGTGGTAGATCAGTGCAGCGGTGAAAGCGTCGCCGGAACCGACCGTGTCAGCGACAACGATGCGAATCCCGTATGCTGATGGACTTCCGTAGAGCTGACAAGCAGGCTGCCCTTTGCTCCGCGCGTGACGCAGACCAGTCGCAGCCCATATTTGTCGCGCAGCCAGCGCGCGGCCCGCTCTTCATCTGTAAACGTGCCGCCGAGCGATTTCACCGCCATCGGCAATTCATCCTGATTGAGCTTTATGATGTCGGAAAGCTTCAGCGAATCGTCGAGAATCTCCGCGCTGTAAAAATTCTGGCGCAGATTCATGTCGAAAATGCGCGTCGTGCCGCGGCCGACTTCCTGCAAAAATGAACGAATCGTGGTGCGCGATTGCGGCGCGCGCTGCGCGAGCGTGCCAAAGCAAACCGCGTCGGTGGTGGACGCAAGCTTCTGCCACTCGGGAGTCCACTCAAAGAAATCCCAGGCGACGTTTTCCGTGATCTGAAATGTTGGCTGGCCAGCCGGATCGACATCGACCTTGGCTGTGCCGGTGGGATGCTGCGTGTCGATCTGCAAAAATTTGCTGCGCAGGCCGATACGCTCGAGTCGTCGTCCAGCAGTTCGCCCGAGCGCGTCGCTGCCGACGCGGCTGGCGACGATGCCGTGATCGCCGAGCAGGCTCGTCATGTACGCGAAGTTGGCGGGAGCGCCGCCGAGTTCTTTTCCTTTCGGCAACACATCCCAAAGGAGTTCGCCGAGGCCCACAATGTTGTAAGACTTATTCGGCATGGCGTTTTCCGCTCGTTGCTGTGATGTTCGGCTTTATGTCGGAGTCGATCATGGCTTGGCGTTCTGCCGTTCTTCCAGTTGGCCGGCGGCGCCGAGTTCGCGCGCGGCATCTTCCTCGCGGCCCATCTCGCGATAAGCCTGGCCGAGCAAGTGGTGCGTCATCGGATTATTGGGATCCATCGCGACAGCGCGCTGCAAAGATCGGACGGCCAACTCAGACTCTCCCTTTTTCTGCAAAACCTTGCCCATCAATATATACGGTCCCGTGGAAGTTGCATCGAGCCAAATGGAGCGCTGCAACAACTTCTCGGCGTCATCGAATTTCTGGATGTGAGAGTACGCGTCGGCAAGTTTGTAGTAGGCCGGGGCGTAGCCCGGATTCAGCGCGAGCTCTTTCTGAAATTCGGCAATGGCTTCCGGAATCTGCGAGTGAAACAAGTAGATCTCGCCGAGTAGGTTGTGAGCGAGCGGCAGCCTCGGATCGATCGTTGCGGCTTTTTTAGCGTACTCTTCGGCGATCGGCCCAAAATCCTGACGCAGCAACATCCGCGCCGTGAAGAGATACGCCGCTGCCGAATCGGGAGCCACGCCGAACATCTTCGCAAACGCTCCGCGCGCCTTCGGATAGTCTCGCGTCTGGATATAGCAGACGCCAAGAATATACGCCGCATCGACGTTGGCATTCGGAAACCACGTCTGTACTTTTTCAAGCGCTGGAATCGCTTCATTGGGACGGCCGGCGAGATATGCAGAAATGCCAAGAAGCTGGGTGGATTCGGCGTCCTTCGGATTCTCGATCTGCGCTTTTTGCAGCGCAGCGATGGCTTTGAGATAGTCGCCCTTTTTGTAATAGGCGACACCGAGTTCGTGCGCCAGCCCCGGCATCGCCGGATTCTTCGTTTGCAAGTCTTCCAGCGTAGCGATCGCGTCGTCGAATTTCCCTTCGCGCAAAAGCTTGCGGGGAGCGCCAAATTCCGGCGAAGCAGGCTCAACCTCTTCCGGCGGAAGACGAGGCGCCAGCGGACGCGGCGGTGTTCCCTGAATTCGGCGCGGGCGCGTTCGGCTTTGGCCCGGTCTGAGCGAAGGCAAGCGGCGAGCCGAGACCAACGAAGAGCAAGCAAGCTGCGCAGCGAAACTGGAGCTTTGATCGGAAATCGAACTTCGACATTGCGAATCTCAAAATAAATCGAACCAAGATTAGAACATAAAAAACGGGGAGCCCGCGAGGGCTCCCCGTCTTGTTTGGGGTGTGGTTTCTTTTTTGTTTTTAGAAAGTCACGCGCAGACCGAACTGCAACTGGCGCATGCCGGTCGGCGAGCCTGGCGAACTGTCGGCTTCGATGTCGGTAATCTGACCGGCATTGCCGCCGCAATCCACGCAGGTGTTGCCCTGGTTGGAGTTAAAGCCCAACACCGGATGGTTGAACACGTTGAAGGCATCGAAGCGGAACTGCGCCTTGATGCGCTCGGTGATTCCGAAGGTCTTCGAGAGAGCCATGTCGGAGAAGAACCCTCGCGGACCGAAGAAGGTGTCGAGGCCCGCATTGCCGATCGCGCCGCAAGCAGGCAGCGCAAACGGTCCGGATGTCGGACGAGCCAACGTGCAGGAATCAACGCCCGCCTGGGCCGGACCAACGTTGTAGGCCAAAGGAGCAACGGGCGTGAAGTCATACCACTGTCCGTTTATCTTCTGCGGGCCGACGTGGAACGACTGACCGTTCACCAGGTTCGGACGGCATGGGCCGGTATCTTCGATCAGACCGCATTCGCCGATGCTGGCAGTCCACGGGAGACCGCTGCTGTAGTTGAGTGTGTTGGTGATCTGCCAGCCGCCTACGAGCAGGTTCTCGACACGGTTTGCGCCACCGAGCAGCCACTTGCCTTTGCCGACCGGCAGTTCATACACCGTGCTGATCACGAAAACGTTGCGGCGGTTGTACTGATCGGGACCGTACGCGAGCTTCGGATCGACCGAGTAGTAGTTGGAGTTGTAGGCGTTCGAATGGCCGTATGTGTAGTGGGCCAGGAACTGGAGGCCATGGCTGAAGCGGCGCTCCACCTTCATTTGAAGTGCTTCGTAGTTGCTGCTGGCATCGTTGCCGAAATAGGTCAAATCGACCGCGCAGCAAGTGAGCGGAGCACCCAACGGAGTTGTGTAGCCCGCATAGCTGAACGAAGGCACCCCATTCTGGAAGAACGGACGGCGATTCGCTTGCGGAACGAACGGAACGAAGCCGCTCGGTGCACAGCTGGTCGGTGTCGGGCAGGCGACGATGTTCGTGCCATTGCCGGCCGCGGGTGCGTTGATGTTGTAGGACGGCCCGTCGGTGTTGAACGTGTGCGTGCCTTTGTTGCCGATGTAGGCGATTTCCAGGGACATATTCGAAGTGACCTGGCGCTGAATGGTGGCATTCCACGCATCGAGAGTGGGCAACCGCTGAATCGTCGGGCGGATGCGCGAGCTCGAAGTGCCGTCGGGGCCGAGAAGCGGCAGAGTGCCCGCGGACGAAATGCCGGAGATCACCGGACCGAAGTTGAACGCCGGTGCGCCTTGCGCCAGGGTGAAGACGGGGCTCAGGTTGTTGGTCGCGGCTGGATTCAGGTTGGTGTCCTGAATCTGCTGGTTGGCCAGAACCGGAAGGTTCTGCGTCACGACGTGACCGAAGTTGGAGCCGAAGACGCCGATGTCGAAGCTGCGGCCGTAGCCGAGGCGGACGACGGTCTTGGGATCGAACTGGTAGGCGACACCGATGCGAGGCGCGAACGCCTTGAACGTGTTGTCGATATTGCCGTTAAGTCCGACGTTGCCGTAGCCGGCGACGCGGATGACGCCCTGGTCGAGGTTGGCGAAGCCGCCGTTACCCTTGCCGTTGACGTACTCGGGATCGTAGATTTCCCAGCGCAAGCCATAGTTAAAGGTCAGCTTGGTGCTGATGCGCCAGGTGTCCTGGCCATAGAAGAACCAGCGCTTCTGGCGTTCGGCGGCGTTCAAGCTGGTGCTGACGAAACGCTGTAGTTCGTTGACATCGCCGAGCAAGAAAGTGCCGAGCACCAAGCCGCCGTTGCCGGCGAGCGAAGTGTCGTTCTGGTCGAAGTTGAGTTCACCGGTGCGGTTGGCGTCGGAAGGAACGCGGAGGTTCATCGCGTAGCGGATGTCCGTGCCGAACTTGATCTGGTGGTTGCCCTTGATCTTGGTCCAGTTATTGACGAACTGGAATTGCTGCTCACTTTCGGTGAGCGGGCAGTTGCAGCGGCCAACGTTGAGGCCGTCGCCAAAGTTCGGCAGGCCTTCCTGCTGAGCGGTGCCGCTGTTATTGCCGTTGGCCGTCGGGAAGAACGAAGACAAGCCCCCGGTCTCGGTGGTGCCGAGGTTCATTCCGGGAATACCGAAGGCCGTCATCGGATTGGTGTTTGCGTCGGAATAGGCCGTTTGCGGATTGTATTTGAAGTAGCCGAAGCGGAAGTCGGTCAGCAGCGTGGTGCCGATAGCTTTGTCGAAGCCGGTGGCCAGGCTGTAGTTGTGAACCGTCGATTGACCGTTGAGACCGCCTGGGCCGAACCCGACGCCGCCGAGCGCCCCAAGGCTGCCGACGCCGTTCAGATTGAAGTAGTCCAAGCTGAAGCGGCCAAAAACCTGGAAGCCGTGCGGTGCGTTGTAGTCGATGCGGGTGTCGAAGGCGTTCTGGTTGAAGTTGCCCGAACCGTTGCCGACAAAGTTGTTCGACAGGGCGCTGGTTTGTGGGGCGGGAAATTCAGCCAAAATCGCGGCCGCTTGCGGCGAAATCATCCCGATCGGAATCATGTTGTTGGCGAACGGAGTGCGGCCGGTGCCGTCGAGAGGATTGCCGGTCTTGGGGTTGTAGATCTGACCGCCGCCTTGGACGTTGCCGAGATATTGGCTCAGGTCGCAGAAGCCCGGAGTGGCGCTCGTGCCGTTTGTGGCGGGATTGCAGGTGCTCAGCACCGTAGCCGTCGGAATCGTCAGCTGGTTTGAGGTGCCGCTGACTTCGCGAACGCCCTGATAGTCGCCGAAGAAGAAGAGCTTGTCCTTAATGATCGGGCCGCCGGCGGCGACGCCAAAGTCTTTATAGCTGAAGAGCGGCAGAGGAACGTCGGGAGCCTGCGTGAAAGGATCGCGCGCCTGCTGACCGTCACCACGATAGTTGTAGAAGCCGCTGCCGTGAAGTTCGTTGGTGCCGGACTTGGTTTGGACGGTGATCACGCCGGCGGTGGCTTTGCCGAACTCGGCGTCATAGTTCTGTAGGGCGATCTTGGTTTCCTGAATGGCGTCGAGGTTCGGGTTGACGACGATGATTCCCAAAATGGGATCCTGGTTGTCGGTGCCGTCGAGCTGGAACGAAGTGCCGCTGAAATGCTGGCCGTCCACGAAGATCTGCTGTGCGCCCTGAGGATTCTCGGTCGCGGCGTGGCTCCATCCGACGATCTTCTGCGTACCCGGGGAGAGGAGTTCGAAGTTGGTGAAGTTGCGATTTAGAATCGGCAGGTCTTCGACGTATTTCGAGTTGAATTCGATCGAGACGTCGGCGCGGTCGGTCTTGAGCTGCTCGACTTCGCCGCTGACTTCGACGGTTTGTGTCACGTCGCCGACGGTGAGCGTAGCGTCCGTGCGAGCCGAGGCGTCGGCGGAAATCTGGATGTTCTTGACTTCAAATACTTTGAAGCCAGATGCCTCGATTCGGACGTTATAAATGTCCGGAATCAAGTGCGTAACAGTGTAGTTTCCACTGTCGTTGGTTGTCGTTTCTTCGACCGAGCCTTTGGCGATGTTGGTGACCGTCACCTTCGCGCCCACAACTCCAGCGCCTTGAGGATCGGTTACCGTGCCGAAAACGCTTCCGAATACTGCTTGTGCAACCGCTTGAGGAACACTGAACGCAACCACTAAAGCCAAAATAAGCAATCCCACCCAAACAGATCGCTTTGCCATCTCTCCTCCTTGCGGAACCGAACGAGCCCACTACCCCGTACAGCGAAGAACGATTCCGAACGCGGTTGCGACACGGACACCCCGCCGCGCATCGGAAACAGAACTTAAATGTTGAACGTAAAAAAGAATGGTTGAGGGAGAAATGGACTACAGAGACGCCGAAATGGCGGCATGCTCATGGGACACCCCTCCCAGATGAACAACTACCTCGACACGAAATGCACCCCAAAATTCACTGCACCGTGCTGGCCGCGGCAGAAACGACAATCCGGCGGCTCCGAGCTCTCGACAAGCTCGCGTGCAAAAAGCGATGCCTACTATTAAAATTTTTTCTATGTTAGATTGAAGTCTCAGCGCGTCTGATACTGTTACAGTTCATAAAGCCCCGGCTTGCAAGCACATGTGAGGGTTGTTACACTCCGGTTAACCATGGGTGTCACGAGGGGCCGTTGACTGAACGCGAGCAAAATCTAAGTCAAATCGATCGACTCACGAGCAGCCACGTGCTCCATGGGTCGGAGTCTCTCTGTAAGCTGTTACGGTATTTGGCTCGCCACGTCCTGGATCACCCCGGGACCCCCATCAAGGAATATCAAATTGCGACGGAAGTGTTTGGGCGGTCGGCGGACTTCGATCCGCAGCTCGATTCCATGGTGCGTGTCCAGGCGGGGCGATTGAGGGTCAAGCTGTCGGAGTATTACGCGGGGGATGGGGCCGAGGACCCGATCATCGTGGAGCTGCCGAAGGGGACGTATGTGCTGGCGTTTCATCATCGGGCTACGATGCCGGCGAAAGCGACGGCGGCAGGAAATGGGGCGGCTGCGGCAGCCCATACGGCACCAGAATCGGCGCCCCGTCGGAATTGGATTATCGCGATCGCCTCGCTGACGTTTTTGCTGGCGGTGGCGGCAGTCGTGATTTTGAGCCTGGTTTCAAATCGGAACTCTGCTCAGGCGGGGAATTCCCGTGAGCTGGACGCCGCGGCTGCGCAACCTGCGGCAATGCGAGTCTTCTGGAACGGATTTGTGTCTGGCCAGGACGAGCCCTGGGTGATTTTCAGTAATGCGAAGTTTGTGGGGCGGCCGGATTCGGGGTTGCGATACTACGACGCGGGCAAAGATCAGAAGAACATCACGATTTTTGATCACTACACGGGCGTCGGCGAGGTTTTGGCGGTCCATACGCTGGATCATCTGTTCGACACGTTTCACCGGCAGATTCGGGTCAAACGCGGGAGTTTGTTTTCGCTGGACGACGCGAAAAACAACAATTTGATCTTTGTGGGTTCGCCGCTGGAGAACCTGACGCTACTGGAGATTCCCGGTACGAACGAGTTTGTGTTTCACCGGGTGACGACCGGGCCGCGCAAGGGCGATCCGGAGATTATCAACGTGCATCCGCAATCGGGAGAGCCGAAGGAGCTACTGGGGACTTCGGGGGACTTGCCGCTGACGGAAGATTACGCGGTGATCGCGCTGGTCAAGGGGCTGGAGCCGAGCCAATCGGTGCTGATTTTAGCCGGAGAGACGACGCTTGGAACGCAGGCCGCCGTCGAGTACGTCTGCAATAAGAATTCGGTGGAGCAGTTGCTGCTGAGGCTTTCGGTGTCGCAGACAGGGCAGCTCAAGCCGTTTGAAGCGGTGATTCGCGTGAAGGTGACGCGCGGCGTGCCGGTTTCGACGGAGTTGGTGGCGTTGCGTACGACGAGCTAGCTGCTGCGTTTTGTTGCAGTTTCCTGCAGCGATTCATTCCAGTCTTCAGCGATATTACGCAGAAAAATGGGTGCGGCGTTAGTGCGTGGCCGGTGCGGACTTTGGGTCCAACTCCGCGGCGCGTTGAAATTCCTTTGCGGCTTCGTCTTTCTCGCCTTTTCGTTGCAACGCTAACCCCAATTGATAGTGAGCCGGCGCGTAGTTCGGCGTCGCGTTGATCGCGGAGCGAAACTGCGAGATCGCGCCGTCGAGGTCGCCTGCATTGAGCAGACGCTTGCCGGAATTCGTAGCGAAAAGCGCGGCTTGCTGATTCGTTTTCTCTTTTCCAATTTCGATTCCAGCTTTGGATTCGCGCGCGGCGCCTTCCGTGTCGCCGAGTTGACGCAGTACTGCGGCGAGCGTGGTGTGCGCTCCGGCGAAGTCTGGCTGCAAGCGGATGGCTTCGCGCAGCGCGTCGGCGGCGTCTTGCAACTTGTTTTGCTGCTTCAGCACGGTGCCGAGGGTGTAGTACGCCTCGGCGTAATCGGGCTTCACCTGGACTGTCTTGCGCAACTCGTCGGCTGCGGGCTGAAAATCGCCTTGCTGCCACAGCGTGACTCCAAGCGTGTAATGCACATCGGCTTGCAGCGGATCGATTATTTCGGCAGTGCGAAATTCCGCGGTGGCTTCAGGCAATTTGTCTTGCAGCTTGAGCGCAAGGCCGAGATCGTAATGCAGCGTCGGATCCTGCGGCGTAGCTTTGAGCGCAGTTTGAAATTGCGTCGCCGCCGCATCGAAGTCGGTCTTTTGCAAATAGGCGACGCCGAGATTTGTCTGGTAGCCGGGATTGTCGGGCCGCAGCTTCAGCGCTGCTTGAAATTCCGTGATCGCTGTATCGGCGTCACCGGTTTGCAATAGCGCCAGACCCAGGTTGTTGTGCGCATCGGGATTACCCGGCTGCACCTTGATGACTCGCCGAAACGATGCGAGCGCTTCATCGACGTTGCCGCGGCGCTGCTCGACGACACCGAGCGCGCTTTGTGCGTCCACGAGGCTCGGGTCGAGGTTTACGGCCGCGGCAAATTCCCGCAACGCGCCGTCCTGATCTCCTTTGTCGCGCAACGCTCTTCCGAGATAAAGATGCGCTTGCGGGTCAGCCGGGGCAAGCTCCGTGGCCTTTTCGAGATGCGGGATCGCTTCATCTAGATTCTTGTCCTGATATTGCAAAACGCCGAGATGCAGATTTGCCGGTCCGTAATTAGGATTTATGCGCAGCGCTTCCGCATATTCTTTTTCCGCGTCTTGCAGCGTCACAGGAGGCGGCGGCGCAGCGTCCGGCTTTGCGGCAGCGCCAGCGTCCGCTCCGGTGGCATCGGAGTTCTGCGACGGATTCGCCGGAGTCTTCGGCCCCGTGCCGCCGCCGATTTTTTCTTCCATTACGGGCGCCGACTTTGCGCCAGAGGCCGCCGCGGTCTGCAGCGAAACCTCGCGAACGATCAACGTCCCCATTTCATCAAGAAGATTCACACGCCCGGGATCGAGTTCGAGCGCTTTGCGCATTTGCTTGATGGCACCGGCGGTGTCTCCCGAAGCATCGAGCGCCCGCGCCAGCGTGCGATACGCCTCGGATTCCGTTGGCGCAAAACGAATAGCCTCGCGCGCGGAGCGCGACGCCTGCTTCGGATCGCCCTTCGCCATATAGGCGTTGGCCATATTGATGTGCGCCTGAAAGAAATCAGGACGAAGATCGAGCGCGGCTCCGAACTGTTTAATTGCGGGATCGATCTGTTTTTGCGCGAGCAAAATCCAGCCCAGCGAGTTGTGAGCATCCGGACTGCGCGGCTGAATTGCGACAACCCTCTCGAAGTCCGCTTTCGCAGCAGCAAGATCACCTTGCTGCAACGCAGCGATTCCCTGCCGATAGATCGCATCCGCCTGCTCGGCGGAGTTCTGCGCAGCCACCGCGAGCGGAGTTGCAAGCGCGGCGACGAAGAAGAGCACCTCGAAAAAAAGGCGCTGTAGCCGAGAAAATGGACCGACGATTCATCCAAAAATCGTAACACGCAAGTCGGTTCTGCGGCTTCTGACAGAGGGACGGCAGAATGGCCGCCTTGACCGGTTCCGGCCGCGCACCTACCATCGAGCTACGCCATGAAATTTGCCGATTCTCGCCGAAGACGCGATGTTCCACGCTGGTCTCGCGTCGTCTTCGTCATCGCGTGTCTCGGTTGCGCGGTCGATCGCGGCCGAGTCGCATCAGGATCAAATCGCCGAAGCCGCCCGCAAAACCCCTCGCCTATTTCACCGACATCGCGAAAAAAGCTGGCCTCACGATGGTGAACACGTTCGGCGGCGTCACCACAAAAAAATACATCATCGAAACCACCGGCACCGGCGTCGCCATTTTCGACGCCGACAACGACGGCTGGCCCGACATTTTCATCGTCAATGGAACAAAACTCGACGGCGAGCAGCAGCCTGGCGAAGCCGCATCGAATCATCTTTACCACAACAATCACAACGGCACGTTCACCGACATCACAAAACAATCCGGCCTCGTCCACACCGGCTGGGGACAAGGCGTGTGCGTCGGCGATTACGACAACGACGGCTGGCCCGATCTCTACGTCACTTATTACGGCAAAAATGTGCTGTATCACAACAACGGCGACGGCACATTCACCGACGTCAGCGAAAAAACCGGCGTCGCCGGTACCGGCAAAGCCTGGGGCACCGGCTGCGCGTTCGTCGATTACGATCGCGACGGCCATCTCGATCTGATGGTCGCCAACTACGTCGATTTCGATCTCGCGAAAACGCCCGCTCCCGGCGACCGCGCAAGTTGTATGTGGAAGGGCGTGCCCGTGATGTGCGGCCCGCAAGGGTTGCCGACTGCGAGCAACATCCTCTATCACAATCGCGGCGACGGGACGTTTGAAGACGTCACCAAAAAAGCGCAAATCGACAAAACGATCGCCGCCTACAGTTTCAGCGTGACGACGCTCGACTACGATGACGACGGATGGCCCGACATCTACGTCGCGTGCGATTCCACCGCGAGCATCCTCTATCACAACAATCACGACGGCACGTTCAAGGACGTCGCAACCACTGCGGGCGCCGCTTACAACGAAGACGGCCACGCGCAAGCCGGCATGGGCTCAACCACCGCCGATTACAACGGCGACGGCCGCCTCGATATTTTCAAAACAAATTTTTCCGACGATACCGCGACGCTCTATCGCAACAACGGCGACGGAACTTTCGACGATGTCACTTTCGCCGCGGGACTCGGCCTGCACACGCAATATCTCGGCTGGGGCACGATGTTTTTCGATTTCGACAACGACGGCTGGCCCGACCTGCTGCTCGTCAACGGCCACGTTTATCCCGAAGTCGATAGCCAGCATCTCGGCAGCAATTTTCAGGAGCCGCGCATTCTGTATCGCAACAACGGCAACGGAACCTTCGCCGACATTTCGGCGAGCGCGGGTCCAGGAATCACGAAGTCGAGTTCATCGCGCGGCCTCGCCATTGGCGATTTGTGGAACGATGGCAAACTTTCCGCCGTCGTCAGCAACATGAACGCGCCGCCGAGTTTGCTCGTCAACCAAGTGCGCGCGCCCAATCACTGGGTGGCGTTTCATCTCACCGGCGCGTACCCGACGACGACGCAGTCGCCCGAGCGCAAATGCGCCAAAATCAACGCGCGACGCGATCGGCGCGCGAATCAAGAGTGAAAATCGGCGCGCGGACTCTCGTCGATGAAGTCCGCAGCGGCTCCAGCTTCATCTCCAACAATGACATGCGCGTTCACTTCGGCCTCGGCGCGGCGACAAAAATCGATTCCGTCGAAGTCCGCTGGCAAAGCGGTTTGACGGAAACATTCGCGAAAGTTTCCGCCGACAAATTCAACGAATTAAAAGAAGGAACCGGAATCGCAGTGAAGTAAGCGCAGGAAAGTCTCTACTTCACGCCAGGAATGAGCGGCAGCAAAAACTCCTGCAACCTCTGACTCTCCGCCATATCCAATCGCCCCAGATGAATCCCCATCTGATTTCCCGCGCTGAGCCGCACAACGCAACCCGCGCCAACCACCGGCCGCATTCCATGCGACAAATGCATCGCCACATTCACCGATGATCCAACCGGAAACGCCTTCGGCGCCTTCACCAATACGCCTTCCATGCTGACATCGATGCTCTCTGCGTCGATCTGCTGTGAGCCATGCGAGAGCATCACGCGCGATTTCACCGGCACGCGCCGCGTGCGCCGCCGCTCGTGCTCCGTCGCCGCCTGCGTCGCGCGAACCAGCCGCAGCAGCCGCTCTTTATCGACCGGCTTGTACAGAAAAAAACTCGCGCCCGCCTCGAATCCCTGCGACACCGCCGTCGGCCGCTGATCGTCGCTGATCAATACGACCGGCGTCATGCGATTGAACGTCGAGTCGCGCATCTGCCGCGTCAGCTCCGGCCCATCGGGCGAAGTCATGCGCAGCGCAAAAAAAGCCACCGCGAACTTCCCTTCGCGCAAAATATCCGGCGCTTCCGAACTGCGATTCAGTGTCAGGGAATCGATGCCCACCGACGTGAGCACTTTTTCGATGAGTTCGCATGTTTCCGATTCCGTATCGACGATCAGAGCTCGCTTTTGCATGGATGCATTGCTCGCTTTCGTAAGGACCGATTTTTTTCGCTCGCGTCAGCGTGAACGTGAACAATCGCTGGGGCAGCGGCTAATCGCCCGCCCGCCGTCCAACCGCATCGGCAACGCGCAATCGCGGCGCCCCAATCGGCAACGCCGCGGACGCCATCGGCAAGAGTCCCGCCGCCGCTGCCGATGTAGCCGATCCCGCATTCGCCGCAACACGCTTGTGTACGCCCTCGATCGGCAAAAACTCCGCCGCCTCGATCATCAAATCCACGCGCCCGCGCACCTCAAATTTTTCCAACAGCGTTGACACGTGGAATTTCACCGTGCGCACCGAAACGTTCAGCTTCGCCGCGATTTCTTTGTTGCTGAGATTTTGCGCGATTGAAGCAAGCACTTCGTGCTGCCGCCGGCTCAGCGGCATGCCCGCGACCTTGAATCCTGAGCAACTCCGAATCAATTTGTTCGCCCGGCCAACGATTCCATCGATGAGATGTTCGCCGGCCGCCACCATCACGTCGAAATCGCGTGGCTGTTGCTGCCGCGCGACGCAATGAATCGCCAGCAGACTCGCCGCCTGTTCGGCTGGCATGCGGCCGTCGTCGCCGGCTTTCACTTCAAATCGGCG
The DNA here is from genome assembly GCA_963785605.1 of uncultured Acidobacteriota bacterium. Taxonomy (GTDB): domain Bacteria; phylum Acidobacteriota; class Terriglobia; order Acidiferrales; family UBA7541; genus Acidiferrum. Next base: position 380,656 of record CAWAWE010000010.1, read on the forward strand.
AACGCCCGATTTGCGATCGTAAAAAACGAAAGCCGTCGGGCCGCACGGATAGCGATTTCGGAGGATACAAACGCAGATTCAGGTGAATGCAGCAGAGGCTTCTTTGCTCGACTCACATCGTCTCCTTCGCGGCAATGTCCGCATCACTCGGTAAATATTCCTGTTGTGACGCTTCTCCAAGTGACGCGGCGCGACCGCGCTGCGATTGCGACTACTCCGCTCCGCTCAACGACCCACCGGCACCGCCAGCGGCCCGCGCAGTCCCGCTCCCATCGCCCACCGCGGCCGCTCGGGCCGGGACACTTCGTAATAATCAAATTGCACGCCGATGCCGTTTTTCCCGCCGGCTCCATCGGCACAACGCGCACGACATGGCCCGTGCAAAGCCACTGCGCCGGCGGTACCCCGGTCACTTGCTCCGGCATCTCGACAAGCAAATCGAGCGACGTGCCTTTGTTGATCGGAAGATCGGTCGTGAAAAACACTCCGCGCTGCGAAAGATTTTCAGAATGCGCATGCTGCTCCGGCGCGTCGAACTTGCGCATCCGCACGCGCAAATCGGTGCGAAGGTTGTGGCGCAGCGACAAACGGCGGTCACGGTCGAGTTTTTCCATAAAATGTTCCATTCCGAACCTCCAGGACGTGCCGAAAGGGGTAGCGAACGCAAAGCGCCGCCGAAAGGGGAGGTTAGGAGAATCACCCTGTTCTAATGAGAGAGGTAGGCTCAATTTCGTACTACGCACCTCGACTCCTCACCGGGTGTAATCCCGAGCGAAGCGAAGGGTCTTAGCATCATCATGGGGCGCCGCTTCATCCGCATCGGACTGCCGCGTGAAAAAACAGAATCGCTCGTGGGAGCTAAGCCCAGCGAGCGATTCGTATGTTGATTCCGTCGACGATGTTACTTGGCGCGCCGCACAATCGCGTCAACGACTCACGGATTCGGATGTGGCAATGCCGCCGCGCGATCGAGCATGTCCTTTGGCGCCGAAGGCTCATTCAGCGGCGGCTTCCCCATCGTGATGGCCCAATGCTCGAGCCAGCTCCCGCCGCCATCCGCCACGAACGTATCGGGCAAACTGTAAGCGGAATCGCTCAGCGCCGCGCCGAGCGGAATAAATTGATAGCCGCGCTTGCGCAAGAGCTCGAGCACTTCGCCGATATGCTCCGCTTCCAGATTGTTGGCGTGCATCAGCAAAATCTGCTTCGGCTCATAGCCCAGCAAATCGCGCGAGAGCTTTTCGAAGTAGGTGAACACTTCTGTCGTGTAATCGAGATACGACTTCACAACCTGCTGTTGGAGCGCCGTGTCGCCGCGGCGTTTTGCGTCATCGTAAATTCCGGCGAACATCCAGTCCCACGCATCCATCGTGACCGGCGCGATGCGATATCCGCGCTCGATCAAAAATTGCTCAGCTTCGCGGCGCGTCTTCAGGTCTCGGCCGGTGTCGAGATAGGGATGGCGAAAATAGCGCAGCGTCTGATGATGTTGCGTCATCAAAAGGCGCGTCACACTCTCGCCGGCGATCACGTTGTCTTCAAACGCTTTCAAGCCGGCGTTCAGCGAAGTGTGCGCGTAGGTGTGATTGCCAAGCTCGAATCCCGCGTCGAGCCACATGTTGAGCGCCGCGATGCGCTCGTTCACTTCGTCCCATTTGTAGTAAAGCTTTCGCTCGTTGACGAACGCAACGACGGGAATTTTCTGCTCGCGCAGCGTGTCGGTCAGCCGCTTCGTCATCGCAGTAATTTCGGCGGCAGTCATGTTGCTCGCGGCGCCCGCCGGCAAGTCATCGATCGTGATCGAAATCGCGCGCTCCGGCTTTTCGTCAGACGCACGCACATGCGCTTGCGTCTGCGCCAACATCACAACCGCAATCGCCACCAACACCATCGCCACCAACACTTTCATCGCAACTCCTCGCATTCGATTTTGTAGGGGCGTCCCTTCAGGGCGCCCATGCACGATGTAATCCGCACCACCCAATCGCCCACTACGGAAACGCCACGCCATTATGCGTCAACCACCTACTTCGCGCCCTTCCCCTTCGCCCCCGTATCAAACGAAACCACCCGCTCAATCCCCAACCCTTCCTTCACATAAACCAACTGATTCGCCTTCACATCCTTCAACGAATCGACCAACCCGCTCGGCCAACGAATCTCCAGCAAATCCACCTTCTCGCACTTCCCAATCCCAAAATGCACCCGCAAATCATTCTGCGAAATATAACTCCCGCCGCTGCGCACTTCATCGATCTGGGAATGCGGTTTTAGTTCACCGGGAACGGTCGTCACGCACCGAATTCGCGCCCCAATCCCGCTGCGATTCGACTTCACGCCAATCGTCCGTACCTTGATCCAATTATTTTTCGTCGTCGAATCGCACCGCAGCAACTGCGGAAAATCATTCACCGTGTTCACGACGACGTCGATGTCGCCATCGTTGTCGAAATCACCAAACGCGCAGCCCCGCGAGGCAACCGGCGCAGTAATCCCCGGCCCGCCCTGCATCGACACATCGTCAAATCGCCCATCGCGCAAATTTTTATAAAGCAGCTTCTGCTGCGGATACCCCGCTTCCGTGCGCAGCTGCTCGACTTCGGGATACACGTGCCCGTTGCAAATTAGAATGTCGGGCCATCCGTCGTTGTCCATGTCGAAAAACCCAGTGCCCCACCCGAGAAATTGCGTGTGGCGGCCCAGCCCCGCCGCGAATGTCGTGTCTTCAAACGTCATTCCGCCGAGGTTGTGATAAAGCGAAGGCGTGTCGCCGGCAAAATTCGTTTTCACGATATCGAGATTGCCATCGAGATCGTAGTCACCCGCCGAAATTCCCATGCCGGCCTGCGGCTTGCCGTCGGCGCTGAGCGCGCAGCCCGATTCCATCGCGACATCGACAAATTTTCCGTTGTGCTTGTTTTGATAGAGCGCGCTCGCGGTCGAATCGTTCGCGACGTAAATGTCGGGCCAGCCGTCGTTGTCGAAATCCGCGGTCAGCACGCCGAGTCCGTAGGTCCCGTTCGCTTCAAACAATCCCGCTGCTTCACTTACATCCTTGAAAGTTCCATCGCCATTGTTGTGATACAGAATGTTTTTTCCGCCGTTCAGTCCCGGCGGACCGCAAGCGACCATCACACCTTTGTAAAGACACGGACCGGACTCAGGAACAGGCGCGGTCGCGAGATCGAGATCGATGTAATTCGCGACGAAAAGATCGAGTTTGCCGTCGCGATCGTAATCGACAAACGCGCAGCCCGTGTTCCAGCGCTTGCCGCTGCCGGCGACGCCGGCTTTTTCGCTCACGTCGGTGAATGTTCCGTTTCCGTTGTTGTGATACAGAACGTTTTTGCCGAAATAGGTGACGAACAAATCTTCGTAGCCGTCGTTGTCGTAGTCGCCGATGCAGACACCCTGGCCCCAGCCGGAGTGGCCGACTCCGGCTTTAGCGGTGACGTCGATAAAAGTTCCGTCGCGATTGTTTTTGAAAAGATGCGATGTCGGCACTTGCCCAGCGGAAAAACCTTCGAGGCGCGAGCCGTTCACAAGAAAAATGTCGAGCCAGCCGTCATTGTCGTAATCGTAGAAGGCGACGCCGCAGCCGGTCGTTTCGAGCAGGTATTTATTTTTGTGTTCGCCGCCGAAAAGCGTTTTGACGTTGAGGCCGGCTTCTTTCGCAACGTTGATGAAGCTGACGCCGAGATCGCCTGGCTTACTGGAGGGAGTAATGCCGTTGGGAGGAGTGGTATTGCTGGAGGGAGGCTGCGAGGTGGGCTGCTGCGGATTTGCTCGTCCAAATAACGGCCGAGCGAGCGCGATTACATTTTCAAACGAGAGAACCAGCGCGGACCGGCTCAACGAGCGAAGGAATGACCGCCGCGAAGGAAACAAATCTGTGGTACCTTCCCGCACTGGGCCCGCAGCAAAAGGTCCCGAGTGCTATTCAGCGCGCTTTTCACGCTCCTCCCAGCACGGAGCGCATTTATATCTTTTTGTATCTTAACGTAAGCGCGCCGTGAACCTGCAACGCCCGCAGCCACAATCGCGGTCTTCATCGATATGCAAACTCCCCGCCCATCGTTCGAGCGCACATCACCAATCGCGAATTCAAAAGGTGTATCCATAGCGATCTCACTGCGATTCGCCAACAATTTCCGCTTGTTTCTCGTTGTGGCTCTCATGTTCTTCGCCTCTCCATCACCGGCGCAAGAATCTTCACCGACGCCGCGCAAGCTCGAATTGTCGCGACCGGTTCGTCCTTGGGAATTTTTGCCGGTAACCGGCACGCGGGCTGCGCTCTTCGGTAACGAGTCTGGCCAGATGGAAGCGTGGATCTATCCGCTGAAGCTTCTGCGCGATTTCCGCTTGGTATTTCACGAAGGCGATCACGGGATCCCCGCAGAAGTGTTGGCTCGAACGATCACAGTACGTCCCGAATCGGCCACGATCATCTACAGCAGCGATACCTTCACAGTGCGCGAGACGTTTTTCGTTCCAGTGAAAGAGCAAGGGGCGGTGATTTCGTTCGATATTCAGACCGAACAGCCACTTGAGATCGAAGCGCGCTTCGTTCGCGATTTTCAGTTGGAGTGGCCAGCCGCAATCGGCGGTACGTTCATCGAATGGGACAAAAACCTGCACGCGTTCGCGTTGGGCGAAGAAACGCGGAAGTTTGTTGGGCTCGTCGGTTCGCCAACAGCCGCAGAGCCTGGAATGGAGTTCGACACGAATTATTTCGATTCACAGGCAAACACGATCCGGCTCGGCGTCACAAACAAAGGCAAAGACCAGAAGCTCATCGTGATTTCCGGGTCGATGAACGGGCACGCCGAAGCGGAAGAAACTTATCGTCATCTTCTCGAGGATCACGACGAGCTGCGTCAAGAGTCCGCGAAATATTACGCAGACTATCTGCGCGACACGGTGAGCGTTTCCCTTCCTGACGAGCAATTGCAGCAGGCGTACGACTGGTCGCGCGTCAGCGTGTTGCAAGGCATGGTCACGAATCCATATCTCGGAACCGGACTGATCGCGGGTTACAGAACATCGGGTGAGAGCGCGCGGCCAGGATACGCATGGTTTTTTGGCCGCGACTCGATGTGGACTTCGTTCGCGCTGAATTCCGTCGGCGATTTCGCCGACACGCGAACTGCAATCGATTTCGTCAGCAAATTCCAGCGTGACGACGGAAAAATCCCGCACGAGATTTCGCAGACGGCGAGTCTCGTCGATTGGTTCAAGAAGTTTCAGTACGGCTACGCGTCGGCGGATGCGACTCCGCTTTACATCATCGCGATGAACGATTACGTCGCGCAGAGCGGCGATGTCGATTTCGCCAAACGAAAGTGGGACAGTTTGTGGAAGGCGTATCAATTTTTGAAATCGACGTATGACGCTCAAGGCTTTCCGCAAAATTTCGGAATCGGTCACGGGTGGGTGGAAGGTGGTCCGCTGCTGCCGGTGGAAACCGAGTTGTATCAGACGGGACTTGGCGCCGTTGCATTGAACGCGCTTGCGAATCTGGCTGACGCAACCGGCCACGGAGATTTGAGCGGCGCGCTCCGGCAGGAATTTGAACAGCATCAGCCGCTCATTGAAAAAGCATTCTGGCTGCCCGACAAAAGACGTTACGCGTTTGCGCTTGATCGCGAATACAAGCCGGTCGATGAATTGACGTGTGCTCGCGACGGTGCCGATGTGGTTCGGTTTGCTCGACGAACACAACGCGGACGCGACGATCACACAGCTAGCCGATTCGGATCACCAGAGCGACTGGGGCATGCGCATCATTTCCGATCGCGCATCGCGATTCAGCGGCGGCGGCTATCACTTCGGTTCGGTGTGGCCGCTTTTCACCGGATGGGCGTCGGTCGGCGAGTATCGCTATCACCGCGCGCTTCCCGCGTACGAAAATCTCCGCGCGAATGCGCTGCTCGCGCTCGACGGATCGCTCGGTCACGTCACCGAAGTTTTGTCGGGCGACGTGTATCAGCCGCTTTCGACAAGTTCGCCGCATCAGATCTGGTCGGCGGCAATGGTCGTGAGTCCGATTCTGCGCGGCATGCTCGGGCTATCGAGCGACGCGAAGACACGAACGGTAACGTTCTCGCCGCATATTCCCGCAGACTGGACTTCGTTCTCTGTGCGCAACATTCGCGTCGGCGATTCGCGGCTGAATCTGACTTACACGGCGAAGCCGGGAGCAATCACTCTGGAAACCGAGTGCGTCGGCAGCGCGCCGTGCAACATTCTCTTCAAACCCGCGATCAGTTTGCGTGCGCATGTTGCGTCGGTGACTTCGGGGCCGACAGCGAGTCGCAGAGCGATTCCGTTTCACGTGACCGCGACAGATGAAGACCAACACGTGGAGATTCAAACCAAAGGCTCGAGCAAAGCTGTCATCACAATTCTTCTGCGTGACAACATCGGCGTCGCGTATGACTCGACACTTCCTCCGCTGGGAAACACGAGTCAGGGACTGCGCATCATTTCGCAAACGTGGAGCGCGGCGCACGACACGCTGACGCTCGACGTTGCGGGCAAAGCCGGATGCGACTATGAACTCGGCGTCTTCGATAACGGCAGAAGCTTGATGCAAGGGCAAGGCATGCTCGCTTCAGTAGAAGGCGGCGATCGCGTCGCAGCCAAACAGGGCGAAGAAAAAATCAAAATCGCGTTCCCGGCGGATAATTCCGGCGACTACGCGCATCGAAAGATCGTGCTGCATTTTTCAAACGGCCGAAAATAAGACAAGCTGAACTGTCGTTCGATTTCGATTCGTTGTTCATTTCGATCCGTAGTTGAACTCGACCGATGAGGAGGCTTCCATGAAGAAGACCTGGGTCCTCGCGGGAATATTGGTGATCGCTATGTGTGCTCTGACGCCGCGGGGCGGCGCGCAACAGAAACAGAAGAAAGGATGCCGTCGGTGTCCGGGCGGAAGCAGGACGCCGGCGCGCAACCGAAAGGGACGAAGGACGCCGCGGGACACGAGTGGTTCAACCACGCCGTGTTCTATGAGATTTATCCGCGGAGCTTTGCCGACAGCAATGGCGACGGCGTCGGTGATCTGAAAGGCATCACGTCGAAGCTCGATTATTTGCAGCACCTTGGCGTCGATGCGATCTGGATCACGCCGTGCTTCCCTTCTCCGCAGGTCGATTTCGGCTACGACGTTTCGGATTACGAAGCGATCGATCCGATGTACGGCACGTTGGCCGATTTCGACGAACTCGTCGCGAAGGCCAAAACGCACAACATCAAAATCATTCTCGACTTCGTGCCGAATCACACTTCGGACCAGCACAAATGGTTTCTCGAATCGAAATCGTCAAAAACAAATCCGAAGCGCGACTGGTACATCTGGCGCGACGGCAAAGACGGCAAGCCGCCCAACAACTGGACTTCGACATTTGGCGGATCGACGTGGACGCTGGACCCCACGACCGGCCAGTATTACTACCATTATTTCTACGCGCAGCAGCCCGACCTGAACTGGCGCAATCCCGAAGTGCGCAAGGCGATGCTGGATTGCATGCGCTTCTGGTACAAGCGCGGCGTCGCGGGATTCCGTCTCGACGCGGTCGATACGCTGTTTGAAGATCCCGATCTCAAAGACAATCCACTTTTGCCGGGCCTCGATAAATTCGGATTCCCGAACGAGCACGAGATCTACAACAAGAAGCTGCCCGAAGTTCACGACGTGATGCGCGACATGCGCAAGCTCGCGGATGAATACAACGCGGTGCTGATCGGCGAAACGTGGACGGCGAACGTGGCGGAGCTTCGCGATTACTACGGCGAAAAAAACGACGAGCTGCAAATGCCGATGGATTTGATGCTCACGCAATTTCCGAAACTTTCCGCGCCGCTGTTTCGCGAGCACATCACGGCGCTGGAAGACGCGGGCGGCTGGCCGGTTTTCGTGATCAGCAATCACGACATCCGGCGTTCGTACACGCGCTGGGGCGACGGCAAGAACGACGATCAGATCGCGAAGATGGCGGCGGCGATGTACATGCTGCTGCGCGGCACGCCGATCATGTATTACGGCGAAGAGATCGGCATGGAGAACAACGATCCGAAGCGCAAAGAGGATGTGCAGGATCCTCAGGGGCGGCGCGGCTGGCCGGCGGAGATCGGGCGCGACGGCGAGCGGACGCCGATGCAGTGGAGCGATGCTGCGAACGCGGGATTTTCCACTGGGAAACCGTGGCTGCCGGTTGCGCCGAATTATTCCACGCATAACGTTGCGACGGAGACGAAAGATCCGAATTCGATCTTGAATCTCTATCGGCAGATCATTGCACTTCGAGCGAGCGAGAAGGCTTTGCGCGAAGGCAAATACGTTGAGTTGAACGGTGGCGACCCGAATGTGCTGGCGTTTGCGCGGCAAGACGTTGCCGGAGAGACCGTGATCGTGGCGCTGAATATGTCGGAATCGGCGCAGAGCGTGACGCTCGAGCTTAGTAAGGTTGCTGCGCCTTCGGCGAAAGCGACGTCGCTCGTGTCCGTAGGGGCGAAGGCTTCGGAGGATCGAAAGCTAACTCTTGAGCCTTACGGGATTTACGTGGCAAAGGTAGATTCTCGCTTGCGGTGAGCGGGCGAGTTCCATTTTGGGAATGCGGTGGGTTGACCCCACCCCCTCCCCCTGTTTTTGCTAAGAATGTGAAAATAGGGCGTTTATTCGCGCTGTGATGTTAAGAATGTGATTCTAAGGGAGTTGTTGGTGCGGGCGATCTGAACGCAATTTTCTACGGCCGCGATGTTATCTCATTCGATAACGTTTGTCAAGTGGTTTTTAAAGTTTGTACAGTACTGTCTGTTCGAACTGACAGTTTGTTCGAGGCGCTAGGTCGTTCGAACTGGGAGGTGGGCGGTTTCCCAGGCGGCGAGGCCGCCGGCGATTTCGGCTACGCGGTGGAAGCCGGCGCGTTGGAGGAGGCTGGCGGCGATGGAGGAGCGGTAGCCGCCGGCGCAGTAGACGAGGACTTCGCGATCGCGGGGCAACGTGGCGGATTTCTCGACTAGATGATTGAGCGGCATGCTTTCGCTGCCGTCGATATACTTGCGGGTACGCTCGCCGGGATTGCGGACGTCGATGACGAGCGGGGAGTTGGCATGCGACGCGAAATTTGAATCGGTGGGCGAGGCTTCGCGTGAAGGGTCAGCCAAGACGCGGTGGTCGGGCGGAGCAAGCCCCGCCCCTACAGAGGAGCCATCAGGCCTAATTCGGATGTTCGAACGGGACATAGCTTCGAGAGCGTACTGCGGGCTGAAGGATTCGGTTGTCGTCACGAGGTCGGGACGGGAGTCGAGGCTGCGCAGGCCGTCTTGCAGATAGCCGACGATATGGTCGAAGCCGATGCGGCCGAGGCGGACGGCGGATTCTTTTTCGCGGCCGGGCGACGCGATGATGACGATGGGATCTTCGCGATTGAGAATCGTTCCGGCCCAGGTGGCGTATTGGCCGCCGAGGCCGATGTTGATGCTGCCTTTGAGATGAGCGGCGGCGAATTCGGCGGGGTCGCGGGTGTCGAGAATTTGCGCGTCGGCGGACTGCAAACCCAAAACTGTATCGAGAGGCAGCGGATTCAGGCCTTGTTCGAGAGCTTGATCGAGCGTCGGGCGCTCTTCGCTATTCAGAACAGCGTCGTAGGTGAAGTAGTCGGGGGCTTCGGGCTGATCGGCGGTGACGACCTGGATGAAGGCGTCTTTGGTCATGGGCTGGAGCGCGTAGTTGACGCGGCGCTGGTCGCCGATGGTGGAGACGGTTTCCTTGCTGATGGCTTTGCCGCAGAGCGAGCCGGCGCCATGCGCGGGATACACGAGGCTCGCGTCAGGCAGCGCGAGAATTTTGTTGTGCAGAGATTCGTACAACATGCCGCCGAGTTGAGCTGCGGACCAGCCGAGCGCGGCGCGGAGATCGGGGCGGCCGACGTCGCCGATGAATAGCGTGTCGCCGGTCAGGACGGCGTTGGGTTGCGTGTCGCTGACGGCGAGATCGTAGACGAGAATCGAAATCGATTCCGGCGTGTGGCCGGGAGTTTCCAAAACTTTCAGGCGAACTTTGCCGAATTCAATTCCCTCTCCATCTTTCAAAGGCGTGAAGGCGTATTTCGCTTTTGCGGAAGCGCCAAGATAAATTTTGGCGCCCACGCGATCGCGGAGTTCGAGATGGCCGGCGATGAAGTCGGCGTGGAGATGGGTGAGGAAGACGTGCTTGATCTGTAGTTTGTTTTCGGCGGCGAAGGCGAGGTATTGATCGATGTCGCGCTGCGGATCGACGACGGCGGCTTCGCCGGTCGATTCGTCGCCGATGAGGTAGGAGGCGTGGGCGAGGCAGCCGAGATAGAACTGTTTGAGGATCATGGGCGGCTTATTTCGGAACGATTCAAGAAAAAACAGAACGCGCCAACTCTTTACGCCTGGGCAAGCTGGGGCGCAGCAATGCTGCGCCCCTACATGACCTTGCCAAGCACTGCAAGGTTACTTCGGTTGCTTGACGATGCGCAGGTAGGGGCGCGGCGCTTTCCAGCCTTCGGGGTAGACCTTCTTCGCGTCTTCGTCGGAGACGGAGCCGAGAATGATGACGTCGTCACCGTTTTTCCAATTCACGGGCGTCGCAACTTTGTGCTTGGCGGTGAGCTGCATGGAATCGACAACGCGAAGCACTTCGTCGAAGTTGCGGCCAGTGGTCATCGGATAGCTGAGCATCAGCTTGATTTTTTTGTCGGGGCCGACGACGAAAACCGTGCGAACTGTCGCGTTGGTGGCGGCGGTGCGGCCATCGCTGGTGTTGCCCGATTCAGCGGGCAGCATGTTGTAGAGCTTGGCGACTTCGAGCGTCGGGTCGCCGATCATTGGGTAGTTGACCTTGTGGCCCTGCGTTTCCTGAATGTCTTCAATCCATTTGCTGTGCGAAGTGACGGGATCGACGCTGAGGCCGATGATTTTCACGTTGCGCTTTTTGAATTCGGGCTCGAGGCCGGCCATGTAGCCGAGCTCCGTCGTACAAACCGGCGTGAAATCTTTCGGATGAGAAAAGAGGATGGCCCAGCTATCGCCGATCCATTCGTGGAAATTGATTTTGCCTTGCGAGGTTTCGGCGGTGAAATTGGGGGCTTCGTCGTTGATGCGCAGCATGTGTTGGTCTCCTGACCTGTTCGAATCAAGCGGGGATTCGTGCGGGAATTATCTCGGAACGGTTGAGAAAAGTCGAATCTATTGGCGTAAAGCTATGTCAATTTTTGGCAAACTGCGGCCGCGTGGATGAAACAAGAAGATTTACCACAGAGGACGCAGAGGGCACAGAGATTCAGTGGGTCGCTTGGGCGATCATCTCCTGAAATTTGTTGAAGAAAGCGGCTTCGTTGGGACCGGCATTGTTGCGCAGCGGCTTGACGCGCTCGACGAGGATTTCGTCGGCGTCGGTGCCGAGCAGCTTCATCGATTCGGCGATGAAATCGGCGAGCGGCATGGCGTTGGGATTTTCTTTGCTGTTGAGGAGATCGGTCTGGACCCAGGGCGGGACGATTTCGATGAGTTTTACGTTGGTGTTTTTGAGTTTGTAGCGCGTGGTCAACGAGTAGGAGTGAATCGCGGCTTTGGTGGCGCAGTAAATGGCGGTGGCGTTCATCGGAGTGAAAGCGAGGCCGGAGGAAACGTTCATGACGTAGGCGGCGGGCTGCTTTTTGAGGTGCTCGATGAGCGCGGAGGTGACGCGGATCGGGCCGAGCAGATTGGTGGTGATGATCGAGGCGGCTTGCGCGTCGTCCATGACGGTGGAGGTGTCGTCGATCTGCATGATGCCGGCGTTGTTGATGACGGCGTTGAGCTTGGGATAGTCGGCGATGAGTTTTTTGCAGACGGAGGCAATGCTGGCGGGATTGGCGACGTCGAGTTCGACGGACTGCATGCCCGGATTGGCTCTGGTGACTTCGGCGAGATGGCCCTTGCGGCGGCCGGAGATGATGACCTGGTTGCCGAGCTTGTGGAAGGCTTCGGCGAAGGCGCGGCCGATGCCGGAGGTGCCGCCGGTGATGAAGATGGTGTTGTTGGTGAGATTCATGGGTGCTCCTTGTTTTGGCTCGGTGTTGGATGCTGCGATAAGGCGAGCGGCTATATTTGGCTTTGTATCAGCGGGATTTGCAGTTGGGTTGGGCGGCGGTCAGGGCTTTAGCGAAGTTTTTGGCGCTGGGGGAGTCGGGATTGAACTGGAGGACACGGGCGACGTAGGCGCGAGCTTTGTCGAACTGGCCGGAGTCGCAGGAGATGTGGGCGAGGTTCATGCCGATGGCGCTGCGGCCTGGAGCGCGGTTGAAGGCGTCTTGCCAAAGCGTGGCGGCGCGGTCGAGGTGGCCGGCGCGGGCTTCGATGACGCCGAGATTTGCGGCGGCGTCGATCAGTGTTGGATCGGATGCGAGGGCGTGTTCGTAAAGTCCGCGCGCTTTTGCGACGTCGCCGCGGCGCTGGGCGATGAAGGCGAGGCTGTCGAGCAGGACGGGGTCGTCGGGATGTTCGAGCGCGGCTTGATTGAGGTAGCGCTCGGCTTCGATGGCGGCGGAGCTGTGGCCTTCTTGGGCGATGGCTTCCCAGGCAAGAGCGAGATCGCGGGCGTCGCCGGCGGGAGCGGCCGCGGCCTGTGGCGCGGATTGGATGGCGGCAATTGCGGCGTCGCCCACGCTCGCGCTCGGCGCTGTCGAGGCTTGCGTTTGCGCCTGCGATGGTTGCGATTGCGGCGGAAAGCGGACGAGCCGCGCGGCGGCGCCGGTCTGCAAACTTTGCAGCGGCATCATCGGCAATTTGAGGATGCGGTGATCGGTGGCTTGCGTGTGCGCGATGTTCGAAGTGTTGGTGCGTGGCATGTGGCACGACGTGCAGTCGGGCTGCTCGGCGTGATGTTGTGCGGCGAACGCGTCGCCGTGGCACGTCAAACATTTGCCGCGATAGAAGGCGACGCGCAGTTCGGGCGCGGGCGTCGAATGCGGGTCGTGGCAGGTCGTGCAGGTCATTTTGTCGCCCGATTTAAGTTTGCAGACGCTCTGCCACAGCGCTTCGGATTGGCCGAGCGCGGGAATCTGCTGCGATTCTGAATCTTGATAAATGAAGTAGTGGACGTCGTCGCCCAGATCCTGGCCGGGGCGATAGTCGGCGAGTTTGCGGTGCGGCTGCTCGATGGCGACGTTGCCTTCGAGATGGCATTGCATGCAGACATCGTCGCGCCGCACGGGCGGGAGCTTTGACGGATTGACGATTTCGCCTTTGCCGGTGGCGATGTGCGCGGCGTTGTCTCCGTGGCAGCGCTCGCAGGTGATGCCGTCGTGCGCGAAGAGCGGCATATCGTATTTATTTTCGGTGCCGGCAATCGGCGCGTGCGATGCACTGGTGTGGCAATTGAGGCAGCCGGGAAATGCGGGGAGATTCATGGGCATCGATTGCGCCTGCTGAAAAGCGGGAGCGGTGTCCCAGACTTTTTTTTGCGCGTACCAGTTGATCGGCGATTCGAAGAAGAAGCCGTCGAGTGAAAAAAGATAGGTGCGGCCGCGGTGGCCAGAGCCGACGAAATATTGCAGGCGGCGCGTGCCGCGCATGGTGGGATCGTCGGGGCGGTCGAAGGCGAGCATGGCGGCGTTGTTTTCGGCGTAGACGCGGTAGTGGACGCCGGAGGCGGCGTGCGTGAAATCGGCGGGCATCAGCTGGTCGATGGCCTGGCCGCTGGCGCGGGCCATGGCGGTTTGAGAGTAAGAGGCGGCGATGGCGGAGTGGCATTTGGCGCAGGCTTCGTTGCCGGGGGACGTTGTGCTCGCAGAGGGGGTCGCGGATGCGGGTGGAGTTTTTTGTGCGGCGGCAGCGATCGGAGGCTTCGCAGGTTGAGGCCTGCTCGACTGTTGGGCGGCGACGAGAAGAGGAAGAGTCGCCAGCATTAGAACCAGCGACAGCAGCAACGATCTGTTCGAGAGTCTACGCATCAAAGGCGGCGTCGAGACGCCGCACTCCAAAAGACGTGGCGCAGCTTTGCGAGGTTGCTTGCTTGCGGAGACGCATGGGCCCAGAAGAGTTTAGGCGATTCCGAGCTTGTGCTGCATTTCTTCGAGCGAGACGCCTTTCGTCTCGGGATAGAAGGCGCCGACGACGATGAACTGCACGACCATCATCACCGAGAAAAAGACGAACGGGTACGCGCCGCTGGAATGCGCGATCACCGGGAAGACGAGCGAGATCGCGCCGTTCATGAACCAGTGCGAAAAGCTGCCGAGGCTCTGCCCTTTGGCGCGCACCTGATTGGGAAAGACTTCGCCGATGTACACCCAGATGACCGCGCCCTGCGAGAACCCGAAGAATGCGATGAAGCCGACGAGCAGCCAGACGAGAAGGCTCTGGTGCTGGTGCGTGAAGAAGATGTAGGCGACGCCGCCGAGACAAAGTGCGGTGCCGACGGAGCCGATCAATAGCAGCGTCTTGCGGCCGATTTTGTCGATGACGGTCATCGCCAGCATCGTGAAGAACAAGTTTGTGGCGCCGATGGCGACCGACTGGAGGTCTCCGGACACTTTGCTGTAACCAGCGGCCGCGAAAATGTCGTTGATGTAATAGAGGATGGCGTTGATGCCGCTGAACTGATTGAACATGCCGATGGTGACGGCCAGAAAAATAGGAAAGCGATATTTCCACGAAAAAAGCTTGTCGCTTTCGGCGCTTTCGGTGTCGATCGAGTGGACGATTTCCCCCAACTCCTGTTCGTAGTCCGGCCCGGCGACTTCTTTCAGGACTTCACGCGCTTCATCGACGCGTTTTTGTTTCGCCAACCAGCGCGGGCTGCGGGGAATGCCGAAGAGCAAGACGAAGAAGAGCAGAGCGGGTAGTGCGGGGACGGCAAACTTCCAGCGCCATTCGTCGGCGCCAAAATTGAAGAGGCCGACGATGTAGTTCGAAAAATAGGCGAGCAGGATGCCGAGGACGACGTTGAATTGAAACAGGCCGACGAGGCGGCCGCGAAATTTTGCCGGGGCGAGTTCCGCGATATAAGTTGGGCCTAGTACCGAGGAACCGCCGATGCCGAGGCCGCCGATGAAGCGGAAGAAAACGAGCGCGTACCAGTTCCAGGCAAACGCGCAACCCAGCGCGGAGACAAGATACAGGATCGCCAGCACACGCAGGCTGTCGCGCCGGCCATACTTCTCACCTGGGATTCCGGCGAACATCGAGCCGAAAATTGTGCCGAGGATGGCGCTGAAGACGGTGACGCCGAGCAGGTAAGGCGTCAACTTATACACCTGGGTCAGCGACTGAGTGGTTCCGGAAATTACCGCGGTGTCGAAGCCGAAAAGGAGCCCACCGAGCGCGGCGACTCCGGTGCTCTTTACCAACGTCGAGTTGAGAGCCATGGTCGGCGGAGATTGTACAGGCTTCCAAGGGGAACGCACGGCAATAATTGCCGAGGGAGCCTTAGAACGAGCAAGAGCGGATTGGACCGGAGCAAAATATTCGTATCAAACGTTAGCGAATCCACATCCAACCCCATGTGGCGTCCTGAATCCAAGCCCGAACGCACACGGAATATGAATTTGCCGCAACAGAATTGACAGAACGCCAGACGCCGCGATAGTTTGGACGCCTCCCCCTCCCGGTGGACCTTGTCCCTCACAGGATTGCGAGGCCAGCCGATAATTCCCACGGGGAGGCACCTCGGAGGCAATCGCGGCAACTCCGAACCCCAAAACGCAAAGTTGGCCCGGAGTTCGTGAAGCAGATTCTCAGAAATAGATTGCAGAATCAGATTTCCATCATCCACCGCGAAATGCGGCGCATCCAAATCGAGTGAGACAGCAGCGGGCGCGAAATCCCCGCGGGAGTCATCGTGAGCACGACGCAGACGAGCACGACGCAGAAACTTTCACCGGAATTGCTACAGGACATCGACCTTCTTAGCATCGACACGATTCGAACGCTGGCGATTGATGGAGTGCAAAAAGCGAACTCGGGCCACCCAGGCGCGCCGATGGGCCTGGCGCCGGTGGTTTACGCGCTGTGGCAAAACTATTTGCGGTATGACCCGGCCGATCCGCTGTGGCCGAATCGCGATCGGTTTGTGCTTTCGAACGGGCACGCGTCGATGTTGCTGTACTCGATGCTGCACCTTACCGGCGTAAAGCGCGCGGATGGCGATGACAAGATCACCGACAAGCCCGCCGTGTCGATGGAGGATCTCAAATCATTCCGCCAGCTCGACAGCGTAACGCCGGGACATCCCGAGTCGCACATGACGACAGGCATCGAGACGACGACCGGGCCGCTCGGCCAAGGCGTGGCGAACAGTGTCGGCATGGCGATCGCGAGCAAGTGGCTGGGCGCGAACTACAACCGGCCGGGATACACCGTTTTTGATTTCAACGTGTTCGCGGTGTGCGGCGACGGCGACATGATGGAAGGCGTCGGCAACGAAGCCGCATCGCTCGCCGGACATCTCAAACTTTCGAATCTCTGTTGGATCTACGACCACAACAGCGTGACGCTTGACGGCCCGGCGAAGTGGTCGTACGACGAAGATGTGATGACGAAATATGTCGGGCTCGGCTGGAACGTCACGCGCGTCTCCGATGCCAACGATCTGACGATGCTCGGCCGTGCATACGAGACGTTCCTGAAGACGAATGATCGGCCGACGCTGATCGTTGTCGATAGCCACATCGGCTACGGCTCGCCGAACAAGCATGATTCGTCGGATTCGCACGGCGAACCGCTCGGCGTCGAAGAAGTAAAGCTTACCAAGAAAGCTTACGGCTGGCCGGAAGATGCGCAGTTCCTCGTGCCGGACGGCGTCTACGACCGCTTCAAGAACGGCATCGGCAAGCGCGGCGGCGAAAATCACGCGGCGTGGACGAAGGTCTACAACGAGTACAAGACGAAATATCCCGAGCTCGATCAGCAGCTTCAGACGATGAAGAAGTGGGAGCTGCCCAAGGGCTGGGACAAGGATCTGCCGAACTTCCCTGCCGACGCCAAGGGCCTCGCGACGCGCGATTCGTCCAACAAAGTTTTGAACGCGCTGGCCAAGAATATCCCGTGGTTCCTCGGTGGCTCGGCGGATCTGGCGCATTCGAACAAGACGAATCTGACATTCGAAGGCGCCGGCGATTTCTTCCCAGAGGACGCCTACAAAGGACGCAATTTGCACTTTGGCGTGCGCGAACATGCCATGGGCGCGGCGGTCAACGGACTAAGCGTGTCGCGGCTGCGCGCCTTCGGGGCAACATTCTTCAATTTCAGCGACTACATGAAGCCGGCGATGCGCATTGCCGCATTGGAAGAGACGCCATCGATGTTCATCTTCACGCACGATTCGATCGGGCTTGGCGAAGACGGCCCAACGCACCAGCCCATCGAGCAGCTTGCAGGTTTGCGCGCGATGCCGAACATGATGGTGTTGCGGCCGGGCGACGCGAACGAGGTCGTCGAATGCTATAAGTTGATGGTGCAGTCGCGGCACACGCCTTCGACGCTGGTTCTCACGCGCCAAGCGATGCCCACTTTCGACCGGACGAAGTTCGCCCCGGCTTCCGGCGTCGCCAAGGGCGCTTACGTTTTGATCGACGCCGATGGCGGCAAACCCGACGTGATCTTGATGGGAACGGGCAGCGAAGTGCACATGTGCGTCGAGGCGCGCGAAAAGCTCGCCGCCGAAGGCATCAAGGCGCGCGTGGTGAGCATGCCGTCGTGGTATCTATTCGAAAAGCAGGACGATTCTTACAAGGAAAGCGTACTGCCGGCCGCGATCACCGCGCGCGTGTCGGTCGAGATGGCGGCAACATTTGGCTGGGACCGTTACGTCGGACCGAAGGGCAAGATGATCGGTATGCACTCGTTCGGAGCCTCGGCCCCGATTAAAGATGTGATGAAAAAATTTGGCTTCACCGTCGAGAACATCGTTGCGGCGGCGAAGCAGACTGTCGGCAAGTAGTTTTTGAATCAGCAGATTGGCATGCCTCGACACGGGCGATGCAACCTGAGGCCGAGGCGTACAATCTTCTATGTTAGGCCTCCGGTACGAGGCCACGAGTTTCGAGTTTCGAAAAAAGTTTCTACGTAAAAGGAGAACCCGCATGACCACATCAAGCACGCTCCCCAATCCCGGAGCCACCGGCACCAACCCTCTCAAAGCTTTAAACGACTATGGCCAATCCCCTTGGATGGATTACATCCGCCGCGACCTGCTGACCAGCGGCGGCCTCAAGCGAATGATCGATAACGACGGCCTGCGCGGTATGACGTCGAACCCGACCATTTTCGAAAAGGCCATCACCGGCGGCACCTATTATTCCGACATCACGGATTCGCCCGACGCCAAGACGCTCGACGCCAAGGGCATCTACGAGAAGATCGCGATTCGCGACGTGCAGGACGCCGCCGACATTTTCAAGGGCGTCTATTCCGAGACCAATCGACGCGACGGCTACGTCAGCCTGGAAGTCTCGCCCCTTCTCGCCAACAACACACAAGGCACCATCGACGAAGCGCGCCGCCTCTGGAAAACGGTCGCCCGCGAAAACGTGATGATCAAGGTTCCCGCCACTCCCGAAGGCATCCCCGCCATCCGCCAGCTTCTCGAAGACGGCCTCAATATCAACATCACGCTGCTCTTCGCGCAATCTGCCTACGAGCAAGTCGCCGAAGCGTATCTCTCCGCCCTCGAAGCCCGCGCCAAGAAAGGCCAAGACATCAGCAAGATCGCCAGCGTCGCCAGCTTTTTCGTCAGCCGTATCGACACGCTGATCGACGGCAAGATCGAAGAGCAGCTCATGACCGAGAGAGATGGTGGGAAAAAAGCTCTCCTTCAGTCGGTCGAAGGCAAAGTCGCCATCGCCAACGCCAAGCTCACCTACAAGAAGTATCAGGAACTGTTCGGCAGCGCGCGCTGGAAGGCGCTCTCGGCAAAGGGCGCGCAGACACAGCGTTTGCTCTGGGCCAGCACCAGCACCAAGAACGCGAAATATCGCGATGTCCTCTACGTCGAAGAACTGATCGGCGCCGACACCGTGGACACCATTCCTCCGGCCACCTTCGACGCTTTCCGCGATCACGGCAAGCTGCGCAACAGCCTCACCGAAAACGTGGATGCCGCGGCCAAGGTCATGTCCGACCTCGAAAAGTCCGGCATCTCGATGAAGGAAGTCACCGAGAAGCTGGTCGTCGATGGAGTGAAGCTTTTCGCCGAAGCGTTCGACAAATTGCTCGTAGCCACCGGAAAAACAGCAGGAGTGCACGCGTGAGCCTGAATCGCCAGAGTTACAAACTCCCCGCCGAACTCTCTGGCGCCGTCCAGTCGTCGATCGACGATTGGAAAAAGAACAACAAGGTCTCGCGCCTCTGGGAACATGACGCTTCCCTCTGGACGAACGACGACGAAGCGAAATGGCTCGGCTGGTTGAAAATTGTCGATGACCAGCTCGGCGAAATCGCTACGCTGAAAAACATCGCCGCCGACATCAAGAAGGCGAAGTTCAAGCATGCGTTGCTGCTCGGCATGGGCGGCTCGAGCCTCTGCCCGGAAGTCCTGCGATTGACGTTCGGCAAGATCAAAGGCTTCCCTGAGCTGCACGTTCTCGATTCCACCGATCCCGCGCAGATCAAGGCGCTTCAGGCCAAGCTCGATCTCAAGAGCACGATATGCATCGTCTCCAGCAAGTCGGGCAGCACGCTCGAGCCCAACATCTATAAGCAGTATTTCTTCGAGCAGATTCGCAAAAAGGTCGGCGACAAGGAAGTCGGCAGTCGCTTCATCGCCATCACTGATCCCGGCTCAAAGATGCAAACCGTCGCCGAGGGCGATCACTTTCGTAAGGTTTTCTTTGGCGTGCCGAGCATCGGCGGGCGCTACTCCGCGCTTTCGGATTTCGGCATGGTGCCCGGCGCGGTGATGGGCATCGACATCCCGAAATTTCTCAAGATCACGCACGAGATGGTGAAGGGATGCGGTTCCGACGTCGCGGCCGACAAAAATCCAGGCGTGATTCTCGGCGCGATTCTCGGCACTGCGGCGGTCCACGGGCGAGACAAAGTTACGATCATCGCGTCGCCGGGCATTCACGATCTTGGCGCGTGGCTCGAGCAGCTTCTCGCCGAATCCACCGGCAAAATCGGCAAGGGCATCGTCCCGGTCGATCGCGAAGCGCTCGGCAAGCCGGCGGTTTACGGCAACGATCGCGTGTTCGCGTATCTCCGCCTGAAGAGCAAGCCCAACAAAGCGCAGGACGCCGCGGTTGCCGCGCTCGAAAAAGCCGGGCAGCCCGTCGTGCGCATCGAGCTTCCCAACATCTACAGCCTCGGCCAGGAATTTTTCCGCTGGGAGATCGCGACCGCGGTCGCCGGTTCGATCATCGGGATCAACGCATTCAATCAGCCCGACGTGGAAGCCAGCAAGATTGAAACGAAAAAGCTCACCACCGAATACGAACAAAAGGGCTCGCTGCCTGCCGAAACTCCATTCTTCCAGGGCAGCGGCGTCAAGCTCTATGCCGACGACAAGAACTCGGCCGCGCTGAAAGGCGGTTCGACGCTTGCCGATATTCTCCGCACGCATCTCGGCCGCATTCACGCCGGCGATTACTTCGGCGTGCTCGGCTACATCACGATGAACGCTGCGAACGAGAAGGCCTTGGAGAAAATTCGGCTGGCGGTGCGCGACAACAAAAAAGTCGCGACCGTGGCGGAATTTGGGCCGCGCTTTTTGCACTCGACCGGCCAGGCGTACAAAGGCGGGCCGAACTCGGGCGTCTTCCTCCAGATCACGTGCGATGACGCGGTCAATATCGAAGTGCCGGGCCAGAAATACTCGTTCAGCGTGGTGAAAGCTGCGGAGGCTCGCGGCGATTTTGCCGTGCTCGCCGAACGCGGGCGCCGCGCGTTGCGCGTCCATCTCAGCAAGAATGTCGCGAAAGACTTGAAGACTCTCGATTCGGCCATTCAAAAAGCGTTGAAGTAAGCAGCGAAATCGTAATCAATCGCGAGCGCCCGCTCTGGGCGTTCGCGACGCACCGCCGAGAATTTTCTTCACCAATCCACATCGCACCACTGAGGAGCTACGCAAATGCAACTCGGCATGATCGGACTAGGCAGGATGGGCGCCAACATGGTGCGGCGCCTCGAAAAAAACGGGCACCAGTGCGTCGTTTTCGATCGCACCCAGGCGACCGTCGATGCGCTCGCCAAGGAAGGCGCCACGGGTTCCTCGTCGATCGACGACTTCATCAAAAAACTCAACAAGCCGCGCGCTATCTGGCTCATGGTCCCCGCGGCCGTCGTGGACGGCACGCTGCATGAGCTCGCCTCCAAGCTCGACGTCGGCGACATCGTCATCGATGGCGGCAACTCTTATTACATCGACGACATTCGCCGCGCTAAAGATCTGAGCGCGAAGGGCATCCACTACGTGGACTGCGGCACCAGCGGCGGCGTTTGGGGTCTCGAACGCGGCTACTGCCAGATGATTGGCGGCGAAACGGACATCGTGAAGCATCTCGATCCGATCTTCAAAACGCTCGCGCCCGGCATTGGCACGATTGACCGCACGCCGGGCCGCGAAAAACTCGGCGGCACCGCTGAACAAGGCTATCTCCACTGCGGACCATCGGGCGCCGGCCACTTCGTCAAGATGGTGCACAACGGCATCGAGTACGGCTTGATGGCGGCTTACGCTGAAGGCCTCAACATCTTGCGCCACGCCAACGTCGGCAAACAGCATCAGGAGAGCGACGCCGAGACCACGCCGCTGCGCAACCCCGAGCACTACATGTACGATTTCAATCTCGCCGACGTCAGCGAAGTGTGGCGCCGCGGCAGCGTTATTGCATCCTGGCTGCTCGACCTCACGGCAATTTCGTTCACGGAACAGCCGAACCTCGACAAATATTCCGGCCGCGTCTCGGACTCCGGCGAAGGCCGCTGGACGATTTTGGCAGGTATCGAATCGGGCGCTCCGTCACCCGTATTAACCGAAGCCTTGTATGAGCGCTTCACGTCGCGCGGCGAAGCCGATTTCGCGAACAAGATCCTTTCCGCGATGCGCTTCCAATTCGGCGGCCACCTCGAAAAGAAGGGCTAAGCGCGCGGCAATCATTTCGCTTAGACTTAGCGCGTAGCGCGGTGAGTTGGCGCGGGCAGGCTTGCGTTGGGCCGCCCGGTCGCCGCGCACAAACACGGACCTCTCATGACCTCAAACAATCAGCCACATGGAAATCCGACTCCCGCGCCGAATGTAATGGTCATCTTCGGCGCCACCGGCGACCTCACCAAACGCAAACTCATTCCGGCACTGGTGAATCTTGCCAACGACGGCATGTTGCCCAAGCAATTCGCCATCATCGGATTTGCCGCCAACGACACGACCACCGAAAATTTTCGCAAGACGCTCACTGACGAAATCCCCAAATACGCGCCCGCGCAGATCGATCTGAAAAGCTGGGATTGGTTCAAAGAGCGCATCTACTACGTCAAAGGCGATTTCAACGATCCCGAAGCGTATAAACGGCTGGCAGCGCAAATCGCCGAGGTAGACAGCACTCACCACACGCAAGGCAACAAATTTTTCTACCTGGCGGTCGCCCCGCGATTTTTCGCGACGATCGTCCAACAGCTCGGCGGCGCCGGCCTCGTCAAAGAGGAAGACGGCCACTGGTCGCGCGTCATCATCGAAAAGCCGTTCGGTCACGACTACGCGTCGGCGATCCAGCTCAACAAAGATTTGAAGCAGTGCCTCTCTGAAAATCAGATCTACCGCATCGACCACTATCTCGGTAAAGAGACCGTCCAGAACCTGATGGTATTTCGCTTTTCGAACAACATCATCGAGCCGCTCTGGAATCGCAATTACGTCGATCACGTGCAGATCACCGCTGCGGAAACCGTCGGCGTCGAGCATCGCGGCGGCTTCTATGAAACCGCCGGCGCGTTGCGCGACATGGTGCCGAACCATCTCTTCCAGCTGCTCACGATGACTTCGATGGAGCCGCCGATCTCCTTCGACGCCGACGAAGTCCGCAACAAACAAGCCGAAGTGCTCCACGCGATTCAGCCGCTCATGCCCGAAGACGTGTTGAAGAACACCGTCCGCGGCCAATACGACGACGGCACCATCGACGGCGAGCCCGTGCCCCGATATCGCGACGAGCCCGACGTCGCGCCCAATTCGAACACCGAAACCTTCGTCGCGCTCAAACTGCAAATCGACAACTGGCGCTGGGCCGGTGTTCCCTTCTATCTCCGCACTGGAAAACGCCTCGCGCAGCGCGCCACTGAAATCGTCATTCAATTTCGCCGCACGCCCTTCGTCCTTTTCCGCAACACCACCGTAAAAAATCTCGAAACGAATCGCCTCGTCATCCACATCCAACCGGAAGAAGGCATCTCGCTGAGTTTCGGCGCTAAAGTTCCCGGCTCGGTGATGAAGCTCGGCCTCGTCAACATGGACTTCGACTACTGCAATTATTTCGGCGTCGAGCACAGCACCGGCTACGAGCGCCTCTTGCGCGATTGCATGGCGGGCGACGCCACGCTCTTCCAGCGCGCCGACATGGTCGAAGCCGGATGGAGCGTCATCCAGCCGATCCTCGACGTCTGGCACGCGCTTCCTGCACGTGGCTTCCCGAATTACGCATCCGGCTCGTGGGGTCCGCGCGATGCCGAAGAGTTGATGGAGCGCGACGGCCGCAGCTGGCGCCGCATCGGCGAAGAAGACATCGATCAGCGCAGATTCTCCGACTCAGCCCGCGCTGCAAACGACAAGCCCGTGTCCACGCGCAGCTAGCCGGCATCGAACATCACGCAGCGCGCCAGCAACCGCTGCGATCGATCTCGGCCGACCGATTTTGTAGGTGCGGGGCTTGCCCCGCCCGGCGTCAACACGACCTCGAAGTAATGCCGTAAGCATCGCGAAAGGAAATCCAATGGCAACTCCCGCACCTCACTCCAACCGCGAAATTCAAATCTTCCCCGACGTCAACGCCATCGCCGCACGCGCCGCCGAACTCATCCTCGCCTCCGCAAACGCCGCCGTCCAACAAAACGGTCGCTTCACCATCGCCCTCGCCGGCGGCTCGACTCCGAAAACTCTCTATGCCCTGCTAGCGGCAGAACCCTACTTCTCCGTCATGCCCTGGGAGAAAACCTTCATCTTCTTCGGCGACGAGCGCCACGTCCCGCCCGACGACAAAGACAGCAACTTCCGCATGGCCAACGAGTCGATGCTCACCAAGCTCTCGCTCAAGCCCGAACAAATCCACCGCATCAAAACTGAAAATCCCGACGCCGAAAAAGCCGCTCACGAATACGAACAGCTCCTCACCTCCTTCTTCAATCTCTCCACCGGCCAGCTTCCCCGCTT
The DNA here is from genome assembly GCA_963785605.1 of uncultured Acidobacteriota bacterium. Classification (GTDB taxonomy): domain Bacteria; phylum Acidobacteriota; class Terriglobia; order Acidiferrales; family UBA7541; genus Acidiferrum. Next base: position 405,029 of record CAWAWE010000010.1, read on the forward strand.
CGACGTCATCCTCATCGGCATGGGCGACGAAGGCCACATGCTTTCGCTCTTCCCCGGCACCAAAGCGCTCCACGACAACGGCCGCCTCGTCCTTTCGAACTGGATCGGCAAGCTCTACACGTGGCGCGTCACCGTAAGCGCTCCCGTCGCCAACAATTCCGCGCTCGCAATCTTTATGGTCACCAAGCCCGACAAAGCCCTCGCCCTCAAAGGCGTCCTCGAAGGCCCGTACGAGCCCGAACAGCTCCCCTCGCAACTCTTGCAGCCAACCAACGGCAAAGCCGTCTGGCTCATCGACACCGCCGCCGCCGAAAAGCTCGACCCGGCCACAATCAGCAAGCCCTAGCGTCTCTTCTCGTGCGCGCGATTCTCACGCGACTTTTTTGGGCAGAACATTCTTGTGCGCCTGTTGTCGGCCTGTCGTCACCAGAATATTTAGTGCGCTTGTCATCCTGAGCCGCCCGAAGGGCGGCGAAGGATCTCAGCCGTAACCGTTCCCACAAGACTCAGCAACGAGCACTGCCGCCCTCGCCAACCTTAAAAATCGTTTAAAAACGGCGCGCCCTTTCCCACTTCCCCTCAACCCGATGTAAACTTATCCCGACACAAACTTAAGGAGAAGCAATGGCAACATCCACCAGCACCGGCAAAATCGAAACACTCCTCGGCGCCAAAGCCGAATCGCTCCTCGGATTCAAAAATCCCAAAATCTCCAAAGACCGTCTTCACCTCCCCGGTCCCAACTTCATCGATCAGGTTTACTCCGTCACCGATCGCAACATTCGTGTGCTCACCAATCTTCAGCGCATGTTCGGCCACGGCCGCCTGCGCAACACCGGCTACCTCTCGATTCTCCCCGTCGATCAGGGCATCGAGCACTCCGCCGGCGCCAGCTTCGCGAAGAATCCCGACTACTTCGACGGCGAAAATATCGTCAAGCTCGCCATCGAAGGCGAATGCAACGCCGTCGCATCAACTTTCGGCGTCCTCGGCTCCGTCGCCCGCAAATACGCGCACAAAATCCCCTTTATCGTAAAAATCAATCACAACGAACTCCTCACCTTCCCCAATCAAGCCAACGAAATTCTCTTCGGCACCGTCAAGGAAGCCTACGACATGGGCGCAGCCGCTGTCGGCGCCACGATTTACTACGGCTCCGAAGGCGCCGATCGCCAGATCATCGAAATCAGCCAGTGCTTCGCGCAAGCTCACGATCTCGGCATGGCCACCGTTCTCTGGTGCTACCTCCGCAACAACGCCTTCAAAAAGGACAAGGACTACCACCTCTCGTCCGACCTCACCGGCCAGGCCAACCATCTCGGCGTCACCATCAAGGCCGACATCATCAAGCAAAAGCTCGCCGAAAATAATGGCGGCTACGAAGCCCTCAATATCGGCAACTCGTCCTACGGCAAATTCGACAAGCGCATCTACACCGAGCTCAACAGCGATCACCCGATCGATCTCTGCCGCTATCAAGTCATCAACTGCTTCAGCGGCCGCAGCGGCCTCATCAACAGCGGCGGCGCCTCCGGAGCCAACGACTTCGAAGAAGCCGTAGCCACCGCCGTCATCAACAAGCGCGCCGGCGGCACCGGCCTCATCTCCGGCCGCAAAGCCTTCCAGCGCCCCATGGCCGAAGGCGTCCAACTCCTCAACGCCATCCAGGACGTTTACCTCAGCCCCGAAGTCACCGTCGCCTAACCGCGTCGTACTTCGCGAAAGCTCGGATCGCATCAGGGCCGCAAAATTCACATCGCAAAAGCAAAAGGGCACGGCCAATTGCCGTGCCCTTTTCTCATAGGTCTGGTGCCGACCGCACCTCTACTTCTTTTTCCGCCAGAATGCTATCGTGGACCCATGGAAATCACGGTTACGCTCCCTGATGACCTGACGCAACACCAAGACCCAGCCCGCGAAGCCCTCGAGGCTCTCGCCATAGAGGGCTACCGTTCCGGCGCCTTCTCTCACTATCAAGCCGCTCAGCTCCTCGGCATGGGGCGCCTCCAATTCGAAGGCTTTCTGAAAGAACGAGGCGTCACCGAGCACGCGTACAGCGTCGAAGACCTCCAGCAAGATATGGAAAACCTTCGCAAACTCGACGCCAAATTATCGCAGCAACGATGATCGTCGTCGCCGACACGAGCCCTCTCAACTACCTCATCCAAATCGAATGTGAGTCGTTACTCCGCGAGCTGTATAACCGCGTCGTCATTCCAGAAGCTGTTCTTCTTGAGCTGAGACACATGGACGCCCCGCACATCGTCCGCGGTTGGGCCGCGAACCTGCGCCATGGATTGAGCTGAAGCGTGCATCTGCGTCCGACGATCCTTATCTTCATGGCCTGGACAATGGCGAGCGTGAAGCAATTCTTCTCGCAGAAGAGCTAAGTGCAGATTTGCTGCTCATCGACGAAAGAAAAGGCCGGGCAGAAGCTGCTCGGAGGAACATCATTACGACTGGAACTCTCGGTGTTCTGGCAAAAGCCGCTCAACGCAGATTAATCAACGCCCCGGATACGTATCGGCGGTTAGTTTCCAACACGAACTTCCACTCGAGCCCACAACTCGAACAGGCATTCCTCAAGCTAGCCGCAGACCAATAAACTCAGCCCGCAACCCATCAGTTTCTTTGCGCTCTCCTGCGTAAGCTGAGTTGTTGCGTCGGTCTCACCCCGCCGTCGTCACCACGATCGCCGAACATCGCTTCTTACTCACGCGCCGGTACGAGTGCGGCTGCGACGAATCGAAATAGATCGAATCCCCCGCCTCAAGCACGTGCTCGTCATCTCCCACTCGCATCTCCAGCTGCCCGTGCAGCACCGACAAAAACTCCACTCCTCCATGCTGATGCCTTCGCGCCCTCCCCGCCGGCAGCGGCTGGAACTCCGCATAATACGCGTCCAGCTTGCGATCCACCGCCGCGAAATCCAGGGACTCGAAATAAAACGAAATATCCCGCCCATCCGGCCGTTCCGGAAAGCGCTTCCGCTCCTTGCGCCGCACGATCGCCAGCACATGCCTCTTCGAATCGTCCAAGAAAAAATACTCCAGCCCAACGCTGAACACCATCGCGATGCGCAGTAGCGTCGGCAGCGTCGGAAACAGCTTCCCGCGCTCGACCTTCGATAGCATCGCCGCCGAAAGTCCCGTGTGCCCGCCCAGCTCCACCAACCCCATCTTTTTCTTCAGCCGCAGCGCGCGCAGCTTGTCTCCGATCGCGTACCTCTGAATTCCTCTTTTCAGCGACTCCGACAGCATCGGATCTCCCTTTTAACCAACGCGAAAAGCCAGCCCGAAAATTTGCCCACGGCTCACTCGACTTTCAGTGTCTGGCCTATTTTCTCTCCTGTCAAACATCTTTTCTCTCAAGTTAAACGTACTAACCAGTGAGACGGCTCAAAGAAGCCAAAAAACTCCGGAGCGCCTCGCTCCGCACGCAGTCGTGGCACCCGGTTTAAAACGAATCAAGCACTGAAATAAAGGAGATACAGAATGATCGCTGCTTCAATCGTAGTGAAAAGGATAGTTTCGTTGGTAACCGTCGCTCTGCTCTTGACCCTCTCGAGCGCGGCGTATGCCAATCCCCAACCCGCCTCTCAGGACATCGTTGACACCGCCGTTGCCGCCGGCTCGTTCAAGACTCTCGTCGCCGCCCTGAAGGCCGCTGGACTGGTGGACACTCTGAAAGGCAAAGGCCCCTTCACCGTTTTCGCTCCCACCGACGACGCCTTCGCCAAACTTCCCGCCGGCACAGTGGACGATCTCCTCAAGCCCGAAAATAAACAGAAGCTCATCGCCATCCTCACCTATCACGTCGTCGCCGGCAAAGTTACTGCCGCTCAAGCGATGAAGCTCAATTCCGCAAAAACCGTAAATGGCGAGTCGGTCACCATCAGCACCGACGGCGGCACGGTCAAGATCAATGACGCCACGGTCACCAAAGCCGACATCATGTGCTCCAACGGTGTGATCCACGTCATCGACACCGTACTCATGCCCAAGTAAATTTCCCCCAACGCAGCGCGGCCCCGCTCGATGTAAATCGGCGGGGCCTTTTTTTTCGGCCATCCAGTCACCCCAGTTCGTCAGCACCTCACATTCGACCAAAAATCCCCCGGAACCTATCAATTTCCTTATGTCCTTCAGCGTAGGCTGGCTCGCACATCAGTGCCTCTTCGCCCTCGCGAAGAACGACCCGCCCGCTGGAGGACTTTGTGAGAAACAAAACGGTTCATCCGTTCATTCGAACGAGCCTGCTCTCTCTCTCACTTGCGAGAGCGCTGAAGACCGCAGCCATCCTCCTGTCGATCGTCGCCGCGTCCGCGAACGCGCAAACAAGCGCGTTCAACTCGCCCGACGCTACGCCGGAATCCCCAGCCTCCATGCAACGACGCATCTCGGCGCTCGAAGCCCAGGTCGCCGAACTCAAAGCCGCCGTCCACCAACTACAAGCGACCGCCCCCGCGCCGGTTTCTCAACCCCGCCTGCTGCTCGCCTCCGCCGCCATAACAACTCCCGCAATAACAACTCCCGCCCCAACGCCCGCACCCGACCCACTCGCCCCAGCCGTCGTCGCCGCCGAAGCAACACCCGCCACCCTTCAAACTCCAGGGCAGCAATCCCAGTCACCAACCTCACAAGCCCTGCTCCAACCCGACGACTCCAAACTCCTCACCTTCCTCCACACCACCACCATCAACATCGCCCTCGACGGCTACTACGATTACAACTTCAACGCCCCCGTCGGCCGCGTCAATCTCCTCCGCGCCTACGACGTCCTCAGCAACGAGTTCAGCCTCAATCAAGCCGACGTAATCTTCGATCATCCCGCCGACGTCGCCGGCGGCCGCCGCTGGGGCGGACGCCTCGACCTCCAATTCGGCCAGGCCACCGACACCCTCCAAGGCAATCCCAACAACGAGCCGCGCCCCGACATCTACCGCAACATTTATCAAGCCTACGGCACCTACATCGCGCCAATCGGCAAAGGCCTCGAAATCAATTTCGGAAAATGGGGCAGCTCGCTCGGCATCGAAGGCAACTACACCAAGGATCAAATGAATTATTCGCGTTCGTTCTTCTTCGATTTTCTGCCCTTCTATCACATGGGCGTTCGCGCGAGCCTGCCGCTCAGCGACAAAATCACCGTCAACTATTGGGTCGTCAACGGTACCAATCAGGTCGAAGCCACCAACGGTTTCAAAGACGAACTTTTCGGCTTCGTCTACAAGCCCACAAAAACAATCACCTGGACCTCAAACTATTATCTCGGCCAGGAACATCCCGATCGTGAAGTCTCCGAAAATCCGACCAATCCTATCCCCGTCCAACCGTCCCTCAATTTCATCGCAATCCGTCCAGCGCCAAATGGCCGCACTCACATCTTCGACAACTACGTCACCTGGCAGCCCACGCCAAAGCTCAACATTGCCGTCGAAGGCGACTACTTCATCCAGCGCCTTTGGCTCGATCAAGCCCCCGGCGAATCCGCTGCCCCATCGCATGTCATCGGCGGCGCCGCCTATCTGCAATATCAATTCACTCCGCGCATCAGCTTTGCCACCCGCGCCGAATATCTCTCCGATCGCGGCGGCCTCTTCAGCGGCATCACGCAAGCGCTCAAAGAAAACACCCTCACCTTCGATTACAAACTCGGCGACGGCTTCCTCATGCGCTACGAATGGCGCCGCGACTATTCGAATCAGCCGTCATTCTTGTCCGACACGCAAGGCTTGCTCTTGAAACAACAGACAACCGCAACGGTAGGCTTACTCTGGTGGTGGGGCCGCAAAGAAGGAACCTGGTGACAACCTGCATCGGTAGCGCCGGCATCCTGCCGGCGTTTTTGCCAGAGCCGCAAAACAATCAACCCGCCGCGTTCAACACCCTTCCAAAAAGTCGAAGGGCGCTCGGCTATTCACGAGCGCCCCTCAACCTGCATCCTAATTCGACTTATACCTCAGGGATCACCTCCTGTCTCCACAGGAACGTGGATACCACAGCCTCACTCTAGCGCTGCGTATTCCCGAGTCAAGCGCAAATCACAAAATTTCCCATCGAACTTTTCGATTTGTTCAACCAACGAAATGTAGCGGCGACTTCCCGCCGCCATCGAATCCTGCCCTGATCATTGACACCCCTCCGCAACCACACACCTCCAAACTTCTCTGCGCTAAATACCCGACTCCCCCGAGGTCATGTACGGGCGCAGCACTGCTGCGCCCCAGCTTGCCAAGATCACAGCAAAACCCAAGCTTGCCTGCCCGATCGCGCGTTCGACACCAGCATACTCATCCTCGCAATTCCCGCTTGTAATCCCCTTCTCCATTCGCTATATCTCACCCATACCTCGCAGTTGGTGTCGTAACAGAAGAAAAATCTGATTTCGCGTTCCCGCCAGGGGATTCGCCCACGAGCACGCCTTCACGGCGTCACTCTCGTTCGCGTTTCCGAGAGAGACCTCGCGGTCAACGCACGGGTTCACATTGAAGCTCAACTCGGTAGGCAAGCCATGCTTGCCTCGTCTGCTCGCGCATTGTTGTGTCGCCGCATCGGTGGCCGCAACTCTGCTCATCGCTATCCCCGCCGCGACTCAGACCCAGACTGAATCGCAATCTCCACCTTCGTCCCCCTCCACTTCCGCGGAATTTTCCGACATCACCGCCGCCGCCGGCATCCACTTCACGCACTTCAAAGGCAACGACGGCGTCTCCATCAACCTCGAGGAATTCGGCCCCGGCGTCTGCGTCTCCGACTACGACAAAGACGGCTGGCAAGACATCTACTTCGTCAACGGCCGCGATCGCTACAATCGCAACATCTCCGTTAAAAACGCGCTCTATCGCAATAACGGCAACGGCACCTTTACCGACGTCACCGACTCCGCAGGCGTTCCCGGCACAAACTTCGGCCTCGGCTGCGTCTGGGGCGACTACGACAACGACGGTTTCCCCGATCTATTCGTCTCCCAATTCGGCGCCAACATCCTCTATCACAACAATGGCGACGGCACTTTCACCGACGTCACAAAAAAAGCGGGTGTCGCCGGCCTCGAATCCGGCGTACTCCACGCCGGAGCCGTGTTCTTCGACTACGATCGCGACGGCAAACTCGATCTCTACGTCGGCAGCTACGTCTTCCTCGGTCCAAACTTTCGCCGTTACTGCGACATTGGCGGCATCAAGTCGAGCTGCGGCCCCAACGCATACCCCGGCAGCCTCAACGCGCTCTATCACAACAATGGCGACGGCACCTTCACCAACGTCACCACTTCATCCAAGATCGCTCAGCCCGGTGGCAAAAATCTTGCCGTCGGCGCCTTCGACTGGAAAAACAATGGCTGGCCCGATCTCTTCGTGGCCAATGACGGCCTTCCCGCGTACCTCTTCGAAAATCTCCAGAACGGCAAATTCCGCGAAACCGCCGAAACCGTCGGCATGGCCTATAACAGTCACGGCCAGACCATGGCCGCCATGTGCATTTCCCTCGGCGATTTCGACAACGACGGCTGGCTCGATCTCTTCATCTCCGATTTTCAGAAAAACTCCGACCACCTCTGGCACAACTCCGGCAAAGGCTACTTCGATGAAGTCAGCGATAACGCCGGAATCACGCAACCTACAAAAGAAGTCCTGAGCTTCGGTGGAGGTTTCTTCGACTACGACAACGACGGCTGGCTCGACATCTTCATCGGCAACGGTCACGTCTACCCGGAGATCGAGCAAATCTCCGACTCGCTCTACAAGCAGCACAATTCGCTATTCCACAACGAAACGCACGGCAAGTTCACCGAGGTATCCGCGCAGAGCGGCCTCAACGCGCTACCTCGTCGCGCCGCGCGCGGCGTGGCCTTCGCCGACTTCGACAACGACGGCTACATCGACGTGGTAGTCGCCAACAACGGCGATCCGCCGACGCTCCTCCACAACAACCGCCTGTACAAAAATCATTTCGTGAATTTCAAACTGGTCGGCACAAAATCAAATCGCGACGCCCTCGGCGCCAGAATCAAAATCACCGCGGGCGACGTCAACCAAATCCGTGAAATCGTCAGCGGCGGCAGCTACCTCTCCCAAAGCGATCTCCGCGCCAACTTCGGCCTCGGCGACGCCACCACAATCGCCACCGTCGATATCACCTGGCCCAGCGGCGCCCACCAATCCTTCCAAAACGTCCCCGCCGACCATTTCTACCAAATCACCGAAGGCCGCCCCCAACTCTCTCCGCAGCCGATAACCGCCAAACCCGAATAAATCCCACGGCTCTTGGGTGCCGCACCCTCAGCAGTGAGAGGGTGCGGGTTTAGATCGAACTCCACCCAAGTCCTAGATGCCAGGCGCAGTTTTTAATTCGAACCGGCAGTTGGGTGCCGCACCCTTTTGGTTTTTCTCTTCCGCCTTTCCCTGACGCAATCCTTCACAGAACGTACATGGAACTCCCTATCCTCCGCCCCCCTCGTTTCATCTATCATCCGCAGCACACATTCAACAGTGCGCACCACGCTAGACCAAGGAGCCCCATGCCTAGCCCGACAACGATGAATTGGAAGCATTGCGTTCGAACCGTCGCGATTCTCGCTCTCTTTTCATTCGCATTCGCCGTTTCCGTCCCCGCCCGCGCCCAAGACGCCGCCATGACGCCCGACAAGCGCCTCGAAAACGCCACCGCCTCCATCCAGGAAGTCATGAACGCCCCCGACAAAGGCATTCCCCGCGATCTTTACAACAAAGCTCGCTGCATCGTCATCATTCCCGACGTCTTAAAAGCCGCCTTCATCTTCGGCGGCAAATACGGCCGCGGCTTCGTCTCTTGCCGCCGCGACACCACCGGCCGCTTCGGCACACCCGCCTCCATCCGCATCGAAGGCGGCAGCTACGGCCTCCAGATCGGCGGCTCCTCCACCGACGTCTACATGCTCATCATGAACAAGGGCGGCATGAGAAAATTGCTCTCCGACAAGTTCACCATCGGCGGAGAAGCCCAAGCCACTGCGGGCCCGGTCGGCCGCAACACCAGCGCGAACACAGACATCCTGCTGCACTCGGAAATAATCTCCTGGTCGCGCTCGCGCGGCCTCTTTGCGGGTGTATCTCTCGAAGGTTCCACCCTCCGCCCCGACAACAGCGAAAACGAAAAACTCTACGGCGAAAAAATCACCAACCGCCGCATCCTCTCCGGCGAAGCCCCAACGCCTCCTGCCGCAAAACCTCTCGTCGCCGAACTCAATCGCTACCGCCGCGGCACCGGCACAGACATCGACTCCTCTCTCACCAAAAAATCGCGCGTCACCCTCCCCGACGTCCAATTCGAAACCGGTAAAGCCACCATCACCCCGGATTCCGAGGCCTCTCTCAACACTGTTCTGGCGTCTCTAAAAGATCACTCCGATTGGAAAATCCGCGTCGAAGGCTTCACCGACAACGTCGGCCCGCAAGACGCCAACGAAAAACTCTCCGCCGACCGCGCCGAAGCCGTCGCCAATTGGCTCGCCGACCACGGCATCGACCGCTCTCGACTCAGCTCCAAAGGCTACGGCGAATCCCGCCCCGTCGCCTCCAACAAATCCGACTCCGGCCGCGCCAAAAACCGCCGCGTCGAACTCGTCCGCCTCTAACTCTTGCACCGGGAGCCTCACCCATAACCGCCCCAACCGTCATCTCAGACTGATCCAGGGTGCCGCACCCTCCTGTTTTGAGGAGGGTGCGGTTTTTCCCCAACCACATCGCAATCGACCCGACCCCGCGCGAGGTACCCCCACTCTCCCCGCTCATTCGAATAACAACTCACCAAATGGTATTGACATAGTACACATCCCCTGCTATACTCCTCAATGAACTCCCTTCACCAATTCGAAAAACCCCTCCCCCTAACCCCCATCCTTTCAATCACTCCCACACACCTGTTTCCGGCACCCCTCCAACCACCCTCTTTTCAGCAACTTACACCCTCCGCAAAAAACATACGGGGGTATACCCCCAAAAGCGAACCCAAAGCGAAACCCGTCGCCCTTGCCCCTCAAAACCCCACCTCACCCCTTCTTCATCCCCCATCAACCCGCCAGCAACCCACGCCCACCCTCCCTCCGTTACCCTCAACCCCACAAATTTCACTGGAAACAAATTCCCGCAGACCGCATCTGACCTTCTGCACACTAAAATGTCCGCAAGGGAGACCCACGTGGCCAATCGGCTCGAAGGCAAAGTAGCGGCAATCACCGGCGGCGATCAAGGCATCGGCCGCGGCATCGTCGAGCGTTTCGCGGCCGACGGCGCCGACATCGCGCTCTGCTATCGCTCCAACAAATCCGGCGCCGAAGAAGTCGTCGCCGCCGTTCAAAAGCTCGGCCGCAAAGCCGCCGCTTTCCAGGCCGATGTCGGCAAAGTCGATCAAGGCCAAAAATTCATCAACGACGCCGTCGCCGCTCTCGGTCGCATCGACATCCTCGTGAACAACGCCGGCCTCGAACGCCGCGCCGATTTCTGGGACGTCACCGAAGCCGACTACGATCTCGTCCTCGACGTAAATCTGAAAGGTCCGTTCTTCGTCACCCAAGCCTTCGTCAATCACCGCCGCCAGGCCAAAGCCGGCGGAAAAATTATCAACATCAGCAGCGTCCACGAAGAGCTTCCCTTCCCCCATTTCACTTCCTACTGCGCCAGCAAAGGCGGCATCAAAATGTTCACTCGCAATCTCTCCATCGAGCTAGCCCCGCTGGGCATCACCATCAACAACATCGCCCCCGGCGCCATCGAAACTCCCATCAACAAAAATTTGCTCAATGATCCAGCCAAACTAAAGCCGCTGCTCGAAAATATCCCGCTCAATCGCCTCGGCACACCGCAAGACGTCGCCGGCGTCGCCGCATTCCTCGCCTCCTCCGACTCCGACTACATGACCGGCACGACCGTCGTCATCGACGGCGGCCTGACCTGGGACTACGAAGAACAATGATTCGCCCATCGATTCGTTAAGCAACTAGTTAGAAACCTTGTCATCCTGAGGCGTCTGAAGGACGCCGAAGGATCTCAACGTAGCCCGCAACACAAAATTTTCGCAGCAAGAGGACAGACAATGCCGCCAGCACCATCCACCAAGCCCATCAAACTCGTCATCGCCGACGTTGACGGCACCCTCGTCACGCACGACAAAATCCTCACCCAGCGCGCCATCGACTCCGTCATGAAAATGCGCGACGCCGGAATCCAGTTCGCCATCACCAGCGGCCGCCCACCCAAAGGCATGGCCATGCTCGTCGAACCACTGAAACTCAACGAGCCCATCGCCGCATTCAACGGCGGCGTCGTCATCAAGCCCGACCTGAAAACAGTCTTGCAGCAAAATGTCCTGCCACCCGACGTCGTAAGAAAAGTCGTGAAGCTGATCCTCGATCACAAACTCGACGCCTGGATTTACACCGACAAAGACTGGTTCGTCCGCGACGTCAAAGCCGCTCACGTCGCGCGCGAACAATGGACCGTAAAGTTCGAGCCCGTCGTAACCGACAAACTCGAATCCATCGTGGACAAAGTCGCAAAAGTAGTGGGCGTCAGCGACGATCTCGAAGGCGTCGCCAAATGCGAGAAAGACGTGCAGCAAGCCTGCGGCGATAGCGTCTCGGCTGCTCGTTCGCAACCCTACTATCTCGACGTCACGCACCCCAAAGCGAACAAAGGCGAAGTCGTAAAAATCATGTCCGACCTGCTGAAAATCGCGCCCGACGAAATCGCCACCATCGGCGATCAACCCAACGACGTCCTCATGTTCGTCAAAAGCGGCATCAGCATCGCCATGGGCCAATCCAGCGAAGAAGTCCAAAAATCCGCCACCTACGTCACCACCTCCAGCGAAGACGAAGGCTTCGCCAACGCCATGGAAAAATTCATCCTCCAACGCCAGTCCGCCACCTCCTGATCTTGGGGGTTGCCCTACCCTTTGCGCCTTTCGCAAAGGGTGGCCCGCTCTGCGATTTTGTAGGGGCGTCCCTTCAGGGCGCCCAGGCACAATTTCGAGAGCCGGCACGATTTTGTAGGGGGCAGGGCTTGCTCCGCCCCAAACGCCCAGGCAAAACCACGAAGGATCTTCGCAGCCAACGCCGATCGCACAACTCAAATTGTGAAAGGAATTTACCGCGGAAAGGAACTTCTAAACTCTACGCCCGCGCCAACGTCGTCGCCCGCGCCGCACGCAACAGCTCCGCCGCATTCTTCGTCGGATCGCCGTGACCAAACACCGCGTTTCCCGCAACGAGCAAATCCGCCCCGGCCCGCACGACTTCGCCGACGGTCGTCATATCCACGCCGCCGTCAACTTCGATGCGATACGACAGCCCGCGCTTCTCGCGAATCCGCGCCAGCGACTCAATTTTCCGCAGCGCATTCGGAATAAATCGCTGCGCGCCAAATCCCGGATTCACCGACATCACCAAAACGTGATGCACGATGTCGAGCACTTCATCGAGCGTCGCCACGGGAGTCGCAGGATTGATCACCACCGCCGGCTTGCACCCATGCGATTCGATCAAGTGCAAAGTCCGATCGAGATGCACGCACGCTTCCTGATGCACCGACATCCAGTTCGCGCCCGCTTCCGCGAACGCAGGAATGAAGTCGTCTGGATTCTCAATCATCAGGTGGCAATCGAACGGAACATTGGGCAGCGCTTTGCGAAGCGAGGCAACGACCGGCGGGCCGATCGTGATGTTGGGCACGAAGTGTCCGTCCATGATGTCCACGTGCAGCACAGTTCCGCCGCCGTCGATCGCGGCACGCGCTTGTTCACCCAGGCGGGAAAAATCCGCGGAAAGGATCGATGGTGCCAGTTCGATTTGCACGATGCTCCTCTTTTTCAGGCTCAGTATACGCGCAAGCGCCGATTCGCCGCTACTTCGCTGGCCATGGCAGCGTGCGCTGTTGCGCGCTGCTGGCGCGGCAAAGTTCGAGCATGCGCATCACGTCGAGCGCCCACGGCAAACTCACGAACGGTTCGGCTTTGCCTTCGAGCACGTCGCGAACGTTCGCGTAGAAATCACGATAGTCGCCGCTGCCCGAAGGAATACTGCGCTGCGTCGTGTTCGTGCCATCCGACAGCGTAAGCACACCCCAATTTTCGATCGGCTCGGCGCCCCACGAACCTTTGGCCGGGAGTTTGCCGAAGCGCAAATTGTTTTCTTGCGGATCGACGGTTTGCTTCACGAAAGCACCGCTTGTGCCGAAGAGCAGAAATCGCGGCCGCTGCACCGCCGCGAGAATGCTGGAGCTGAGAACAGCGCGCATATCGCCAGGATAATGAAACACGATGTCGAACGCATCGTCGGCAAGTCCACCCTGGCGCTCGATGCGCACGTCGGCAGTAACTGCTTCGGGCTTGCCGAACAGAATCATCGCGTGATCGATGACGTGCGGTCCGATATCGAAAAGAATTCCGGCGCCGGGTGCTGGCTTCTCGCGCCACGCGTTCGGTTTGAAATTCGGACGGAAGCGATCGTAATGAGTCTCGAAGCGCACGATGCGGCCGAGCGTTCCGGCCGCGACGAGTTCGCGAATCGCCTGGAAATCGCCGTCATAGCGGCGATTCTGATACACGGTGAGAAACCGCCCAGACTTTTCGGCGAAGTTCACGAGCTCAGCGGCTTCGGCGTACGACGTGGTGAATGGCTTATCGACGACGACGTCGTGGCCGGAAGCAAGAGCAGCGCGCGCGAAAGGCGCATGCGTTTCGTTTGGAGTCGCAATCACGATGAGCCGAATGTCCGGCAGCGCGAGCAGTTCGTCGAGCGAGCGCATGATTTTTGCGTCGGGATACGCCATAGCAGCTTCGTCGCCCGTACGCTGCAAAATCGCGGCGAGTCGCAGCCCAGGAGTGTGCGAAATCACCTGAGCGTGAAATGCACGCCCGGCAAGACCGAATCCGATGAGCCCAACGTTGATCATGACGAAAGATTATAGAGGTGATTCTGTCGCCGCTGCCGGGAAATGGCTTATATCCCAGAATGCCTTGCTACTTCAGAATGAATTGCTGGCCCGTCGCGGCGAGATGAAGAATTGTATCGGTCTATTCACGAGGATTTCAGGAGAGTGATGGCGAGTTCGGAGACAGCCACGGCGACGGAAGCGAAGCGCAAGTACGTTGGGCTTGTCGCGCTGCTTTCTGCTGGATTTATTTTGACGGGATTCCCGACGATCATCGCGGGGCCGATTCTGCCGACGTTTATCTCGCGATGGAATCTGAGCGACTCGCAAGCGGGATTGTTTTTCACGGTGCAGTTCGCCGCATCGCTCGCCGCTGTATGGATTACCACCGGCCTGACCGCTTGGCGCGGGTATCGGCCAGGGCTTGTGATCGGATACGTGCTGACAGCGGTCGGCCTCGCGCTGCTGAATGCGCCGACGCATGGGATTGCGCTCGTCGCAGTCGCGTTCTACGGGATGGGCTACGGACTCGTCGTGCCTCCGACGAATCTCGCCGGCGCTGAAGCGGGGGGCGCCGGCGTTGTGAGCTTGCTGAATTTTGCGTGGGGCATCGGCGCCGTGGCCTGCGCACCTCTACTCAGCGTTTCGCTGCGACACCATTCGCTGACATTGTTCCTGTCGATTCTCGCAGCCGTGGCAATCGCGTTGGCTGTGGGATTTGTTTTCGCTCCGCTTCCAGAGCGCCAGAACAGCGGCCGCGACGCGCAAGCGAGTGCCGCTGCCGGGCCCGGCATTCCGTCAGTGAAAATCACTGTGGTCGTTGCGGCGATATTTTTTCTGTATGTCGGCAGCGAGGCCGGCATCGGCGGCTGGGCGGCCGAGCATGCGAAGCGACTTGAAGGACATGCCACCGCACTCACGACGATGAGCCCGCTATTTTTCTACGCGGGATTGATGGTGGGGCGCGGGCTCGCATCGCTACTGCTTCCGCGCATCGGATCGCTACGCTTCATCATCGCGGCGTTTTCGCTGTCGATTGTCGGCATTGCGATGATCATTACGGCGCATAGCACACAGGCCGCGATGGCGGGGTTCACGATTGCGGGGCTCGGGTGCGCGACGATTTATCCGATCTATATCTCGTGGTTCTCGCATTGGTATGGACCGGCGGCGCGGCGATTGGGCGGAGTTGTTTTCTCGATGGCGTCGCTTGGGGGGTCGGCGCTGCCTTGGCTCGTCGGGTTTGTTTCGACGAAGGCGAACAGTTTGCCGATTGGATTTTTGGTGCCGCTTGCGGGGATTCTCATGATGGCGGTTTTAGTTACGTTTTTGCGTAAGCGTGGATTGCAGATGTTGTGATGTTCGGCTGGCGAAGGGATCAATCGGAGTCGTGTTGACGCCGGGCGGAGCAAGCCCCGCCCCCACAACTCCACTGCGGACGGTGAACGTGGCGGTGGCGGATCGATGGGAACGGATGGCGACGTAAAGTCGCCGCTACAAGGCAGTGCGGCACGCCATGGGGTATTCTTTCGGCGTGCTGAAATCGGCCACACAACGAGGTGCGGTGCGGCGGGCGGAGGAGCAGAGGTCGCCGACGCGGGCGTTGCTGTTTGGGCTGATTATCACGCTGGCCGCGGTCGTCGCGTATTCGGCGTACATCACGGTGCAGATTTCGGGGCTGCGGAAATTGCAGAGCGAGCTGGTCGAGCGGAACCGTCGCGACTCGCTCCAGTTGTTGCGGCTGCAGAACGATCTCAATTCCGTGGCGCTGGCAATACGCGACATGCTCGACTCCAGCGAGCCTTATCCGATCAGCGCGTGGTCGGCGCAATTTGCGCGGCTGCGCGGAGACATCGACGCGGCGCTCACACTGGAAGAACAGAACGCATCGGCACAACGCACCGAAGAGCAGCGCGACTATCTGCGCCATCAACTGACGCAGTTCTGGGATGCAATGGATCGCATGTTCGCGCTGGCGAGCAATGGAAAAGAAACCGAAGCGAAGGAACAGATTCGACTGTCTCTCCAAGCGCGCCAGGCAGCGCTCAGCACAGCTGTTTCGCGATTGCTCGTCGAAAACAACGAAGGCGAGCAGCGTGCAGCGGGGCAGATCGGCGAGATTTACACGCGGGTGCAGCGCCAGGTTTATCTTTTCTTCGCTGCAACGCTCGTCGCGATCGTGCTCACCAGCCTCTATCTGATCCGCACAAACCGCGAAATCTTCGCGCGGCTGGCGGCGCTCTCGCAACAGCGCAGCGAATTGGCGCAGCAATTGATTTCGACGCAGGAATCGACACTGCGGCATATTTCGCGCGAGCTGCACGACGAATTCGGACAGGTGCTCACCGCGATCGGATCGCTGCTGGGGCGACTTGGAAAGCAGGCGCCGGAAGGGTCGCCGTTGCGTTCGGATCTGCAAGAAGTTCAAGAAATCGCGCAATCGACGCTGAACAATATCCGTGGCTTGTCGCAGGCGCTGCATCCGGTGCTGCTGGAAGAGCAAGGCCTGGAGAGCACGCTCGCTTGGTACATCCCGACGGCATCGCATCAGATGGGGCTTTCGTTGCATTATGAGAAGTCGGGCGCGACGTTTCCTGTCGAGACTGTCGCAGGCGTGCAGATTTATCGCGTGCTGCAAGAAGCGCTGAACAATGTGAGCCGGCATTCGGGTGAACGCGAAGCCTGGGTGCGGTTAACATTTTCGGGCGGCGAACTCGGCCTCGACGTTGAAGATCACGGCAAGGGATTTTCGAGCAACGGCTCGACGCCGGGCGGACATCGTTCCTCACAAGGAATTGGTCTTGTTGGCATGCGCGAGCGGGCGGAATTGATCGGCGGAACGCTGGAATTGCTGCAACCGAATGAAGGAGGAACGCTGGTGCGATTGACGGTGCCGCGTGAGCGGGCGGAGGCAGCGCATGGCGAATAAGATTACCGTTTTGCTGGTGGACGATCACGCGCTGGTGCGCAAGGGATTTCGCCGGATGCTCGAAGACGAGCCCACGATCACGGTTGTCGGCGAAGCGAACGACGGCAACGACGCGGTGAAGCTCGCACTGCAACTCAAGCCGAGTGTCACGGTGATGGACTGCGCATTGCCAGGAATAAGCGGCATCGAAGCATCGCGGCAGATTCGTGCGAAGTGGGCCGACGCGGCGATTTTGATGTTGAGCATGCATTCGGAAGACACGCTGATTCGCCAGGCGCTGGAAGCCGGCGCGCGTGGGTACATTTTGAAAAACGCGATGGATCTGGATCTGGTGAAAGCGGTGATAGGCGTCGCGGAGGGGAAAACGGTCATCGATCCATCGCTGGTGAAGGCGGACGTTTTAAAAGGCGAGCGCGAATCCGGCTTGACCGCGCGCGAACTGGAAGTGTTGCAGCACATCGTGGGCGGGAAATCGAACAAGGAAATCGCGGCCGATCTCGGGCTGAGCGCGAACACCATCGCGGTGCATCGCGCGAATATCATGGATGCGCTCGGCATGCACAAAACGGCGGAGCTTGTGGTTTACGCGATTCGGAACGGCCTGGTCACTTTGCCGTGAAGCGGAGGGATTTTCTCAGCGGAGCTGCGGGTGTTGGATTTGCGGCAGGATTTGGCGCGCTCGCGTCGCCGCTCGATGCGTTCGGTCTTCCCGCACCGGCGGCGACAGCGCCTGGATTCAAGCTCGTTGATGTTACTGCGCAAGCCGGCATTCATTTTCAGCACAACAGCGGCGCTTACGGCGGCAAGCTGCTGCCCGAAACGCTCGGTTCCGGCTGCGCATTTCTCGATTACGACGCCGACGGCTGGCAAGACATCCTGCTTGTGAATGCGATGGACTGGCCGGGCCACAAACAGCAGCGCACGACGCTGCGCCTCTATCACAACAATCGCAACGGCACATTCACCGACGTCACGAAAAGCGCGGGACTCGACATAGAGATGTACGGCATGGGCGTGGCCGTCGGCGATTACAACAACGACGGATTCCCCGATATTTTCATCACCTGCATCGGCCAGAATCGCCTTTTCCGCAACACCGGCAGGGGGACGTTTATTGATGTCACAAAAACTGCGGGACTCGCGGGCCGCGCGGCTTTCAGCACGTCGGCGATCTGGTTCGACTACGATCGCGACGGCCTGCTCGATCTTTTCGTCTGCAATTACGTGCGATGGTCGCCGGAGCACGATGTTTTCTGCAGCCTCGACGCGACGCACAAATCGTATTGCACGCCGGAAGCATATCGCGGAGACACGAGCTGGCTGTTTCACAATCGCGGCGACGGCACGTTTGAAGACGTCACCGCAAGCAGCGGAATCTTCGACAGCAGCTCGAAATCGCTCGGCGTGGCGATGCTCGATTTCGACGGCGACGGCTGGCCGGATTTGCTGGTCGCGAACGATACGCAGCCGAACAAGCTCTACAAGAATCTCGGCAACGGAAAATTCAAGGATGTCGCGGTGGAAGCGGGGCTGGCTTTCAGCGCCGACGGCAAAGCGCGCGCTGGAATGGGAGTTGACGTGGGCGATTTCGAAAATTCCGGCCGCGCGGGAATCGCGATTACAAATTTCGACAATGAGATGATCGGATTGTATCGCGCGTCGCGGACGGGAGTTTATGACGACATCGCGACGGCGTCCGGCGTGGGCATCGCGACGCGCAATTCGCTCGGATTCGGCTGCACCTTCGTTGATGCGGATCTCGATGGATTACTGGATCTCGTCGTCGCCAACGGACACATCGACGAGACTGTGCGCAACATTCGCGGCAACGTCGGCTACGCACAAGCGCCGCAATTATTTTTGAATAGCGGCAGCGGAAAATTTCACGACGTCGCGAGCGAAATCGGCGGCGGTTTTTACATGCCCAAAGTTGGCCGAGGTCTCGCGTACGGCGATTTCGACAACGATGGCGACGCCGACCTCTTGCTAACGACGAATCACGGGCCGGCGTATCTGTATCGCAACGATCAGACGAGCGGAAACCGCAGCTTGCGCTTGCGACTCATCGGAACGAAATCAAATCGCGATGCAGTCGGCGCGAGCGTGCACGTTTCTTATGAAGGCGTAACGCAGTCGCGCGTCGTGCGCGGCGGCTCGAGCTATTTGTCGCAATCGGAGTTGCCGCTGACCTTTGGCATGGGCAAGCGCGACAAGGTCGATCGCGTCGTGGTGAACTGGCCGAGCGGGCGTACCGAGGAGTTCAAGTCGGTCGAAACTGGAAGGCGACTGCAATGCACTGAAGGCAAGGGACTTACAGAAATTTTATAGACTAATTCTTTTACATTATTGTAAGGAAATTCAGCTTTCTTTATAAAGGGATCAACTTACATCGCTTCCAACGGAACGACACCCTCGGAAGCACCCCAATACAACTTGCGGCCGGATGCACACCCATCCGGCCGCTGATCTTTTAAGTACACTTTTTTGGATGGTGAGCTCCACTAGCGGTGCGATGCAATTTTTGGAGACGGGTTGGTTTAGAGTTGGGTTACGGCTGAGATCCTTCGGCGTCTTTGGACGCCTCAGGATGACAAGTTACCGAAAGTGACACGGAGGCGCGATGACCTGGATCAAAACGCTCAGTATGGACGAAGATGACCGCGTCAAGAAAGCGATGATGGACCAGCGCGCTTTCTATCCGCCGGAATACTCGACTCCGGTGCCTGCGGTCGATCGCGGACCGAAGGCAGGCATCAGCGCGTCGCACTCGCTCATTCCCGATGCGCTGTTTCATTCGTTCAGCGCGTTTGGCGCGATGATGGCGCCCGATTTGCCGCTGCAGCGCCGCCAGCACGAGATGATCGCCACGATGGTGTCGGTCACAAACAAGTGCCACTATTGAATCGAGTCACACGCAGAGTTTCTGCGTAGGGTGACGTTGGATGATGGACTGATCGAGGCGCTGCGAGCCGACTATCGCACCGCTCCGATCACCGAGCAGGAACGCGTGATGCTCGACTACGTCGTGAAATTGACGAAAGATGCGACGAAGTGTTCGCCGGCGGATCATGAGGCGTTGCGCGGCGTCGGATTCGACGATCGCGGGATTTTGCAGATCACGCTGATCGCTTCCTGGTTCAACTACATCAATCGAGTCGCCGATGCGCTCGGCGTCGGCCGCGACGAACTCGCTCCCAAATAGTCTTTCCACCGCCACGTTTACAACAGGAGCCGCGCTGGATTTCCCGGCGCTGGGCTGGAATACTTACGTGTCCAATCGGGTCCTCTCCGATTGAATCCAGGCGGGTGTGACGGGTGAAGAGTCTCTCCTTTTTCTTATTATTGGCACTATTTATCGGCGGACTGATTTTCGTGGCGACGCACAAGCGTCCGGAGAAGATCGTCGCGCGTAACGCCAAGGCTGGGCCCTCGGCGGAATTGGTGTTGCTCAACGGGAAAATATTGACGGTCGATCCGCACGATTCTGTGGTGGAAGCGGCGGCGATCGGATTCGACGGACGATTCATGGCGATCGGTTCAAACGCCGAAGTTCGCGGCTGGATGGATGCGCATACGAAAGTCATCGATTTACATGGGCGAACGGCGACGCCGGGATTGATCGACAGCCACGGACACTACGCGGACGGCGGGATCAACGAGCTGTTCACCGTGAATCTGAGCGAGGCGACGAGCATCCCGGAGATCGTTTCGAGAATTGCGGAGCGCGCGAAAACACTGAAGCCGGGCGAGTGGATTCAAGGCACGGGCTGGGACGAAAGCAAACTCAAGGAATTGCGCTATGTGTATGCGGCGGATCTTGATAAAGCGGCGCCGAAGAATCCGGTGTGGCTGCTGCACACGACCGGACACTATGGGACGGCGAACAGCGCGGCGCTGAAGCTGGCGCACATCGCGCGCAAAACAAAAAATCCAAAAGCGGGAACGATCGATCGCGACGCTTCGGGGAATCCGAGCGGAGTACTGAAAGAAAGCGCGATGGATGCGGTGACGGCGCTGATTCCTCCGGTGACGCCTGAACAGGAACACGAAGCGATTCTGCACATTATTGATGCACTGCATTCGGAGGGCATGACCGCGATCAAGGAAGGCGACGTCCAGCCGCACACGTGGGACGCGTACAAGCGCGTGCTCGACGAAAATAAATTGAAGGTGCGCGTGTTTGTGCTGTGGGATGTCGGGAAAACGCTGGACGCGGGGCGCGCGACGCTGGCGCGCATCAAGACGCTGCCGCTGCCGCCGCGCGCGCTGGGCGAAGACGTGCTGCTTTCGGGCGGCGGCAAACTTTATATGGACGGCAGCGGCGGCGGGCGCACGGCGTGGCTCTACGACGATTGGCACACAAAATCGAATGAGCTCGATAAGGGGAACAAAGGCTATCCCGCGACCGATGTGGACACGTACAAACAACTGGTGCGGATGTATCACCAGGCGGGAGTGCATGTCGGCACGCACGCGATCGGCGATCGCGCGATCGATACGGTTGTCGATACTTACGCGGAAGTTTTGAAAGAGACGCCGACGCACGGGCTGCGGCACAGCATCATTCACGCGAACATCCCGACCGATCATGCGATGGAGACGATGGCGGCGCTGCAAAAACAGTACGACGCGGGGTATCCGGAGCTGCAGGCGGTTTTTATGTGGTGGATCGGCGATACGTATGCGGGGACGTTTGGTCCGGAGCGCTCGGCGCGTTTGATTCCGCTGAAGACGATGGTGGCGCGGGGAATCGTATTTGGCGGCGGGTCGGATTATTTTGTGGCGCCGTTCGCGGCGCGGTATGGAATTTGGTCTTCGGTGGCGAGAGAAACGCTGAAGAGCGTGTATGGGGCGCATCCGTTTGGGACGGCGGAGGCGGTCGATGCGCACGTTGCGCTGCGGTCGTACACGGAGTGGGCGGCGCATCAATTGTTTTTGGATGGCACGGTCGGATCGATTGAACTGGGGAAAGAGGCGGACATCGCGGTTTGGGATCGGGATTTTTACACCGCGCCGACGGCGGATTTGAAGAATGCGAAGTGCGAGATGACATTGTTTAAGGGCGAGATTGTGTTTCAGGCTGGCGGGACGTCGCCGGTTACCGTGAGTGATCCGAAGACGAATGAATCAGGCGCGGCGGGCAAGCAGTGAGTTTGTCGACGACATCGCCGACGCAAGATGAGTTGCTGGTTGGCGTAGATATTGGCGGGACGAAGGTTGCCGCTGGTTTGCTTGATCGCGCGGGAAAAATTGTGGCGCAGAGCCGGATGCCGATGGTGGCGAACGATGCTGCGCGTGGATTGGCGGCGGTGGCGGCGGCGATTGAGGATTTGCGATCGAAGGCGGCCTCAGGCTCTGGAGGTCGATTTCAGCCGCGAGCAATCGGAATTTGCGCGCCGGGGCCGCTCAATCCGCGTACGGGCGTGGTGATCAATCCGCCGAATTTGCCGGGATGGCACAACTTCCCGCTCGCGGAAGAAATCCGCAAGATCTTTCCCGATGCGCAAGTGAAGATCGACAACGATGCGAATGCTGCCGCGCTGGCCGAGGCGAAGTGGGGCGCGGGGCGCGGCTACCGAAATGTTTTTTACGCGACGATCGGGACCGGCATCGGCACGGGATTTGTGATCGACGACAAAGTCTTTCATGGCAGAACGGGGCTGGCGACCGAAGGCGGGCACGTCGGCGTCGATGTGCATGGGCCTCTTTGCGCCTGTGGGAAGCGTGGATGCATCGAAACATTGGCGGCGGGACCGGCGATCGCGCGGCGGGCTCGGGCGAAGCTGCAGCAAGCTCAGGCGCAAACGCAATCGGCCCCCGGCGACGATCACGGCGGCGTTGCCGCCGCGAAAAAATCGGTGCTGCTCGAAATGGCCGGCGGTCGCGTGGAAGCCGTCACCAGCGAAATGGTCGCGAAGGCCAACGCCGCTGGAGATGACACTGGCGCGCGAAGTTATGCAGGAAACGCTCGACCTGCTCGCCTACTGGCTCGGCAACGTGATCGACTTGCTCGAGCCCGACGTCATCGTCATCGGCGGCGGCGTCTCGTCGATGCTTGCGCCGTTTCTCGAAGAAATTCGCGGGCGATGGGTAGGTGCGTGTCTCAGCCCCTATCCGCACGAAACGCCGCTCGTGCTGGCTCATTACAAAGAAGACGCCGGCATTGCGGGCGCAGCCGCGCTGTGTGATACAAATTGAGCACGTTCACCTCGAGGTGATGGATGGCGCAAACGACCGTAAGCTCCACGTCTGTGAGCTCTTCCGGTAACTCGGCAGAAAACTATCGCCGACCGCTCGCGATGGTTACAACGCTGTTCTTCATGTGGGGATTTCTTACCAGCCTCAACGACATCCTCATTCCGCATTTGAAAACGGTGTTCGATCTGAATTATGCGAAGGCGATGCTGATTCAGTTCGCGTTCTTCACGTCGTACTTCGTGTTCTCGCTGCCGTCGGGCAAGTTGATCGACGCGGTCGGATATAAGAAGGCGATGGTCGCGGGATTGTTCACGATGGGAATCGGAGCGCTGCTGTTTTTGCCGGCGGCCAGCGTGCCGTCATTTCCGTTTTTCCTCACCGCGCTGATCGTGCTCGCAGCGGGCATGACGATCTTGCAGGTCTCGGCGAATCCGTACGTCGCGATTCTCGGTCCGGAGAAAACCGCGGCCAGCCGCTTGAATCTCGCGCAGGCGTTCAATTCACTCGGCACGACGATCGGCCCGAAACTCGGCGGCATGTTGATCCTAAGCGGCGCGCCTCTCGCCGCTGGAGCGATCGCCGCGATGTCGGCGCCGCAGTTGCAGGCCTATCG
Organism: uncultured Acidobacteriota bacterium; assembly: GCA_963785605.1. Lineage (GTDB taxonomy): Bacteria > Acidobacteriota > Terriglobia > Acidiferrales > UBA7541 > Acidiferrum. The sequence continues at coordinate 428,678 of CAWAWE010000010.1, forward strand.
CGTCGAGCAGGCGTCATCCGTCAAAACGCCATATCTGATTTTCGCGCTCGCATTGATGGCTCTCGGCGTTGCGATTGCGCTTTTCAAGCTACCTGCGATTGCCAGCGTCGAACAACGATCTGGCGCTGGACACGATACGATCTGGCGCCACACGCACCTCGTCCTCGGCGCGATCGGAATCTTCGTCTACGTCGGCGCCGAAGTTTCCATCGGCAGCTTTCTCGTAAATTATTTCAGCCAGCCCGACATCGGGAATATGTCCGAACAAGCCGCTGCGGGACTACTTTCGTTGTATTGGGGTGGCGCGATGGTGGGCCGCTTCATCGGTTCGGCATTGCAACAGAAAATTGCGGCGAACAAGATTCTTGGCGTTGCGGCAATGATCGCGGCCCTGTTGGTGATTGCTTCGATGCTGACGTTCGGCCACGTCGCCATGTGGACGATCATCGCGGTCGGCCTGTTCAATTCCGTAATGTTCCCGACGATCTTCACACTGGCGATCGAAGGTCTCGGCCCATTGACGGGCGACGGCTCAGGCTTGTTGGTCGCGGCCATCATTGGCGGCGCAATCATCCCCGAACTGCAAGGATTGATCGCGGATCGAATCGGCATCCATCACGCATTCTTCCTGCCGATTCTCTGCTACATCTACATCATGTACTACGGCTTCATCGGCTCGCAGAAAAAGGAAGCAGTCCGCGCCGCCGCGTAGCGAACGCAAACCTCAGCGACAAAATCGCGTCGTCGCATCTGCGAGAACGATTCTCTCGTTACTTCAGTACGTCGTTGCGTCGTTACTTCGCCTTTTAGTTTTTCGCGACTTTGCCGTCGGCCACAAGCCGATCCAGCCACCGCTTCGCCTTCGCCGCATCCGGCCGATCGCTGTGATTCTTCACATAGTCGCGCAACGCCACCGCCGCCTCGTCATACTTCCCCGTCGCTACCTGCGACTGCGCCACGAGTAATTCAATCTCCGGCGCCTTCCCGTTTGAACTGGACAACGCGGCCTGCGCCGTTTTGGCCGCCTCCGGATATTTCTCGAGCTTGTAGTAAGCCTGCGCCAGCGCGTATTGCGTCTCCCAATTCGGGTTCCCGGCGTTCAGCTCCAGCGATTTCTCCAGCGACGGAATCGCCTCTTCATATTTTCCCTGATCGCTCAGCGCCATCCCGAGGGCGGCTTGCGCCCGCGCATGCGTCGGATCGATCTGCGTCGCCTTCTCCAGCACATCCTGTGCGTCGGCAAAATTGCGCAGATTCAAATCGACCACTCCCTGTAGATACAAAACATCCGGGTGTCCCGGCGCGAGCCCCATCGCCTCGCCGGAATATTTCTGCGCATCTTTAATCTTTCCTGCGCCAAGCGCCTGCAACCCCTTATCGAACGCTTCCTTCGCCTTTGGCGCAAGCACCGGGCCAGCCGGTACGCCCGTCGTTTCATTCGCCTCGGCTTTGCGCTTGAGCGCAAAATCAACCTCAGCCTTCAGCGCCACCGGAATCGCGATGTCTTTCTGGCTACTCTCGTATCCCGTCGCCGAGACCTGCACGGAGTAATCGCCGGTGGAAGGCAGCATGAAAAACACGCGGCCCTTTCGCGTCGTCCCTTCTCCGGCCGGAACACCGGCGCGATATACACGCACCGTGGCGGGACTAGCAATCTCGGCGCCGCCGCTATCGCGCACCGTCACCGAAATTTCCGGCCGATCGCCGCGAAACATGTTCGTCTCGGCGGACGAATCCTGCGCCGCAGCTCGCCCAGGCATGCCCAAGACGACTACCGCCGCGAGCGCCGACGCGACCAACACACCGCCAAATTTTAGTCGGGAAAATTCCGTCCGAAATTGCATGAGACACCCCAAAACAACACCACTCAGTGAATCGAGCCTAGTCCCCTGCGCTGAATCCCGTCAAGAATAACGTTTGGCCGAATGCCCGGATCCACGTTCGATTTTCGACTACCGTTTTGCTGTGATATTGTCCCTCGGGCTTCTCCAGGAGACTCCATGATGAGACTTGGGATTTCGTCGGCAGCGGGCGCCATTCTTTTCACAGCGTTATTCGCGGTCGCAGCCGTAAGCATTCGCGGCGCAGGCTCCGCACCCACCGTCAAGATCGACACCGGCAAGCTCGAAGGCAAATCCGACGGCATGATCACCGCGTTCCTCGGCATCCCCTTCGCCAAGCCGCCCGTCGGCGATCTCCGCTGGAAGCCGCCCGTCGCACCCGCCAAATGGAAGGGCACGCGCAAAGCCACCGAGCTTCGGCTCGCGCTGCATGCAAGGCGCGATTTACGACGACATGATCTTCCGCGATCCCGGCCCGAACGAAGACTGCCTCTACCTCAATGTCTGGACGCCGGCTAAACTCGAAAAAAAATCGAAAGACAAACTCCCCGTCATGGTCTGGATTTACGGCGGCGGTTTCTCCGCCGGAGCAACCTCTGAGCCGCGCCAGGACGGCACTAACCTCGCCAAAGAAGGCGTTGTCGTCGTTTCGATGAACTATCGCCTCGGCATCTTCGGCTTTTTCGCGCACCCCGAACTCGCCAAGGAAAATAGCCACAACGCCACCGGCAATTACGGCTTGATGGATCAGTCCGCCGCGCTCGAATGGGTCAAGCGCAACATCGCGCAATTCGGCGGCGATCCCGGCAACGTCACGATCTTCGGCGAGAGCGCCGGCTCCTTTTCGGTCAGCGAACAGATGGCGTCGCCCGTCTCCAAGGGCCTCTTCCACAAAGCCATCGGCGAAAGCGGCGGTGCATTCGCAAGCCACGCGCTCCCCATGCTCAGCAAAGATCAAGCCGCCGAAGAAGGCGCAAAGTTCGCCAAAGATAAACTAAACGCCGACACGCTCGCCGCCCTGCGTGCGCTGCCCGCGCAAAAAGTTCTCGACGCTCAACTAGCGCTGAAAGGCGAAGGGCGCTTCGCCCCCAATATCGACGGCTACTTCCTGCCGGAATCGCCCGAAGCGATCTTCGCCGCTGGAAAACAGAGCGACGTGCCGCTGCTCGCCGGATGGAATCGCGACGAAGGCAGCTTCGGCATGCCCAAGGACAAACAATACGCCGCCGCACTCAAGGGCATCGCCACAAAAGACTTCACCGCGAAATCCGACGAGTTTCTGAAGCTCTACGCGGCCGATGACGACGCCAAAGCCGCGCGCTCGCTCGAAGACTACGAAGGCGACTATTTCATCGCGTTCTCCACCTGGCGATGGATCGAAGCGCAATCGAAGACCGGCAAGTCACCTATCTACCGCTACCGCTTCGATCAGAATCATCCGAAGGATCCCAAGCGCGGTCCCGAAGAAGCCGGCGCCTACCACTCCGCCGAAATCGAATTCGTCTTCGGCGCGCTCGATTCCGAAACCTGGATCAGCTGGCGCCCCGAAGATCACAAGCTCACCGAGCTCATCCGCAAATATTGGAGCAACTTCGCCAAGAACGGCGATCCCAACGGCGAAGGCTTGCCAAAGTGGCCGCGTTATACCGCCGACACCGGCCACGAAGTCATGCACCTCGACGCCGAACCCAAAGCGCAAAAAGACATGCATCGCGCCCGCTACGAATTCCTAAGCACCTATTGGGCGAAGTAGCGACCCCGACCGTGATCGATGGGTCTCCGTGGATGGTTTTGCTGGATGGTTTTGTAGGGGCGGGCTTCAGCCCGCCCGCCACCGCCGCAGAAATGTCCACAGCGTTAACTCGCAAATCGTAAATCGCGCCCAGTCGGCGCCCACACGTCCACGACGTTGACTGGTTCAGCATCCCGCATCAGTCGCGCAAAAACGCCGACACGGCACACTCACACCAATCCAAAGGCGGATCATCCGCCCTTTCGACTTTCAACTATCGACTGTGGACTGTCTTACCAGATATGCAGGATCGAATGCCCTAGCACGTAGCCGGCGCCAAACACGCCGACCAACACCACTCCCGACCACAGAATCAGCCCGAGGAACGCCCAAGCCAATTCCTTTTTGTCGTCTCCCGGTTTAACCGGAAGAGCAGCCTTTCGCGGCTCGTTCGGAGTGGCTTTTGTTGCTTCTAGGTCCATGAAGTTGACTCTGCGGACGGTTCGAGCGGATGAATCGACTTCTGGTTCTGCACCATTTCGTACGTCTTCTGGAGCAATTGCTCAAATTCGAGGTCCGTAATCGGTCGATCGGTTGTACGCGATGAATCACTCACCGTAGCCATATATTCCTCCCACGCCGCGTCCCGTTTCTGCGGGGTCGAGAAGCAGAACGCTAACCAGCTTTATGCACGCAACGTACCAATCCTTTGCCTGCTGTTCGCCCTCACAATCGCCTCAAAACAAAGGAAAAATAGTTCCCGTCGCACAGCGAGGCGTCAACGTTGAGAAACCCGTCTCCGATTAGAGACGGCGATTTCGTGGCCTTTGCATCCGAAAGGTAGCGTTTCGGTAAGAGCGTGTAGCCGCGATTGGCATCAACCGATTGGTGACTAGGGTACCGAGTTGGTAGCGCCGGCGTCCCGCCGGCGTTTTTTTCGATCTAAAGCCACTATTGCCAGCCCACGCACCGGCAGTCACGTCGTGGGACCTTTTCGCGCAGTCGTCCAGCCCGCAACTCGCTCTTCGGCCGCGCTTTGGGTCTGATTCCGTAGGGGCGTCCCTTCAGGGCGCCCATGTAAGACGTCAAGTGCTTGAGCGGCGCTTAGGCAGCAACTCTCTTAAGATGCCCCCGCAACGCCGCCAACCCCGCCTCCAAATTATCCCGCCCATACCCTATCCGAAACCGATCCGCCGGCGTCCCCCCCAACTCCGACCGGTAAACGCTCGCCGGCAGCAGCAGCACGCCGCTCTCCTCCACCAGCCGCCGCGCAAACTCTTCCACGCCATCCCGCCCGAGATAACGCGGATACCCGATGCACCCGCCGTCCGGCAGATACCACTCAAAAAGATCCTCATGCTCGCCGAAAAATGTATCCAGCATCGGCAAATTTTTGCCAATCAGCGCCCGGTTGCGCGCCAGAATCCGCTCCCGCGCCTTCAGCGCAATCTGCGCCAGCAGTTCGCTCGGCGCCGCTCCGCAGATCGAAGTGTAATGCTTCATCCGCTCCATCCGACCAAGCACTTCGCGATCGCGGCAAGCGATCCACCCCACGCGAATCCCCGGCAGCCCATACGACTTCGACATCACTCCCAGCGAAATTCCGCGTTCGTAAAGATCGGCCACCTGCGGCAACATCATCTCCGGCCGCCGCTCGACGCCACGATAGACCTCGTCGCTGAAAAGATAAATCCCACGTTCACGCGCCATTGCCACTAGCGCATCCAGCGTCGCCCGCGAAATGACTTTCCCTGTCGGATTGTGCGGAAAATTAAACGAAATCACCCGCGTGTTCGGCCGAATCGCGTCACGCACCTGATCGAGGTCGAGTTCCCAATTCCGGGCCGGATCGAGCGCAACGCCCGTCGTCTCGCAAATACTCACCGGCACCGATTCCACCGACTGATAATTCGGAATCACTACGATTGCGTGATCGTCGGGCCGAAGCAGCGCATGCATCGCCGCAAAAATTCCCTCTTGCGCCCCCACAAACGTCAACACATCTCCCGCCGCCACACGGTCGTACGTCGAAGCAATCACCTCGCGCAGCCCCGGCCCTCCCCAAGTCTCCGTATAGCCAAGGTAGAGCGAGTCCCACGCCTTCCGATCCGTATCATCCGCCAGCGCCAGCAACTCCGTCAGCGTCATCGACTGCATGTCCGACGCGCAAAGATGATGCCGCGCCGTAAATTCCCACTTACTGAAAAACACTTCCAGCTCAAACGCCCGCAATTCCCGCATAACCGGCTCCGGTAGCGCCGGCGTCTCGCCGGCGTTTTTGACTTTTTCAGCCCCAGCTTGATTGAACGTAGAAAATCGTCGTTACTTCGGCAACCAGAACGGCTGCTTCGCCGGCACAAACTCAATCTTCACATTCTTCACAAACGTCTCCAGCCACCGCGTGCACTCTTCCATCCCCGCCTGCTCGCTCGGAATATGCCCAATCACAATCAGCGCCTTGCGCTTCCCTTCCGTCACCGCGTCCGCCGCATACTCCACCGTTTCCCACTCGCGCGTCTCGCCCAACAGCAAAACCTCGACGTCATCGCGCTCCAGCGCCTGCGTCTCTCGCACAAATCCCGCCGCGCCCGGGCTCAGCGCGATCTTCGTCACCTTCATATCGGGGTTGCCGACCACGCGCAAAACGCTGCTCCCCAATTTCGTCGCCGTTTCCTGCGCTAACTTCTGCACCGTCGTTTCCGGCAGCGTGAACCCATACGGAAAATCCTTGCGCTGGTATTTCTCCCACCCAAGCACATGCACCATCCCGACAAGAATCCCGTCCGGCTTCCGCTCATGCCAGTGATCGTGAAAGCGCCATACAACCATGTTGTGCTTCTCAATAAACGCCCGCTTCTCCGCCCACACCGGATCGCTCTCCGCCATCTCTTCCGGCACATCGAGATGGTTGTAAAACGTCGGCTCATGCGTAATCACAAAATTTTCGTGGTTCGCCGCCGCCCGCTCCAGCACATCCATCGTCGCCATCATCGTCACCGCGATGCCCGTCACCGGCGTATCCGGATTCCCCGCCTTAAACGTATCCACCGTCTCCTTCTGCCACGGAATCCCGACGTTGTCCTGAATCAACTTCACAATCTGCCGTGCGGTTGGCGGATTCGATCTGTGCAAACGAGGGACCAGCCACAACGAGCGCAGCGAGGAGTGCCACCACAACCCAAACCGCGCGATAAATTTCGTGCTAGAAAAATTTTGCAACATGAGTGCGTCCTTAGTTCGAGTCTGCGAGGCCCGCCCATCATACAGGAACGCTCAACAACGCCGGCTTTTGGGTGCCGCACCCTCAGGTTCTAGAGGGTGCGGGTTTAGATCTCAGTGCTACCGAGGACGCCAAGTTCGGCACAATTTCACCGACGACTCAATCTCTCAACGTCTTCGCGAGTTCCTGGACCTGTCTCTGCGTTTCTTCCATCGATTGAGAGCAATCGATTTTGTAAGTCGCCAATTTCAGTTTTTCTTCGACCGGCATCTGTGCCGCAATCCGCGCCCGCGCATCTTTCTCGGTCATCCCGCGCGCAACAAGCCGCTCCATCTGCTGCTCCGGCTTGCACCAAGTCACAACAAGCCCATCGAGATTTTTCATGTAACCAGCTTCAACCAGCAGCGCCGCCTCAACAAACGCAACCGATCGGCCTTCGCGCTTCCAATTCCGCAAATCGTCTCAGCATTTCCACTTCAACCCGCGGATGAATAATCGCGTTTAACCGATCGAGCTTCCCTGATCCGCAAAAACAATCCATGCGATTTTTTCCGATCGAGTGTCCCATCGGGCCGAAAGAATCTCGCGCCCGAATTCGCGCACTGTCCTCGTGAACGCCGCCTCGCCGGCTCCAGCAATCTCCGCGAAATCTCATCCGCGAAAATCACATCAAACCCAAGCTCGCGCAGCATCGCCGCCACGGTGCTTTTCCCGCTCGCGATACCGCCTGTCAGCCCAATCTTTCGCATCGAGGTTTAGCGCGCGCCCGACGTTGCCGTCTGAGAACTCGCGCTCTGAGAATTGCCCAGCGCCGCCGCCCTACTTCTTGCCTCTGACGCAGCCGCGCTGCCTTCACCGTATTGCTCATCAACATCGTAATCGTCATCGGCCCAACACCGCCCGGCACCGGCGTCAGCGCGCCCGCGACATTCACCGCATCCGGATGCACATCGCCAACGAGAACGGATCCCTTTTCCCGAAACTTTGCCAGCCGCGCCGGAAAATTTCCCACCAGCCGTTCCGCCTCCGCCGCATCCGTTACTTTGTTCGTCCCGACATCAATCACCGTCGCACCCGGCCGAATCCAATCCGCCGCGACATATCCCGCCTTCCCCATCGCCGCCACAATAATATCCGCCCGCCGCACAACCTCCGGCAAATCCCGCGTCTTCGAATGACAAATCGTAACCGTCGCGTTCGCATGCATCAGCAACAGCGCCATCGGCTTTCCGACAATATCGCTGCGCCCCAGCACAACCGCGTTCGCGCCCTCAATCTTGATTTCGCCGCGACGCAAAATTTCCATGCACCCCGCCGGAGTGCACGCCACCAATCCTGGCCGCCCGCTCACCAGCGCGCCCAAACTCACCGGATGAAACCCATCCACATCTTTCGCCGGATCAACCGCTTCGAGAACCGCCTTCGTATCGACCTGCTTCGGCAGCGGCAACTGAATCAAAATTCCATCGACCGCATCATCCGCATTCAACTTAGCTACAAGTTCCAACATTTCCGCCGTCGTGATCGACGCCGGCGGCGTATGCAGCCAACTCGCCATGCCCAACTGCTCGCAAGCCGCAATTTTCGATTTCACATAAAGCTGCGACGCCGGATTTTCTCCGACAAGCACCGCCGCCAGCCCAGGCTTGATCCCCGCCGCACTCAATGCAGAAATCTCGCCGCTCAAATCCGCAAACACAAGATCCCGAATCTTCGTCCCATCTAAAATCCGCGCCGTCATTCTTCCCCGATCTTGCCACCCACCGGTAGCGCCGGCATCTTGCCGGCGTTTTTTCTAAAGTGCCGCCACTCACTTCACCAGCCATCGCGCAGCTTATCACACGCCCACGCTGCTCTTCCGCAGCCACTCCTCCATCACCTCGTGCCCCACCAACCCCGCCTGCTGCATCACCATCTTCCCGCCGCTCATCACCGCAAAATTCGGAATCCCGCGAATCTGAAACCGCGCCGCAAGCTGTGGTTGGCCTCCGTATCCACCTTCAACACCACCGCCTTCCCCGCCATGTCCGCCGCCGTCTTCGCCACCTCCGGCGCCGCCATCCGGCACGGCCCGCACCACGCCGCCCAAAAATCCACCAGCACCGGCACCTTCGAATTCTGCACGATGTCGTCAAACATCGCTTCATCCACCGCTAACGGTTCCCCACCGGCGGCAGATCGGCTTTGCAGGCGCCACATTTTCCGGTGCTGGCAAAAAATTTCGACGGCACTCGATTCTTCTGGCCGCAAGCGCGGCATTCACGGACCACGGACATCGGGGCTACTCCTCTTCACTCACACTATCCGATGCGGAGGCCCCGGTCCACGATGCGGCCGCGAACTTAACGCCAATCAACGCAAGGCCGGGTTATCCGGCGTAAACACCCCCGTCGGATTGTCCGTGTAAATCCACGCATGCACCAGCCACTGACTCTTCGCGATAAAATGCCCGCCCTTCTCGCGGCATTCGCTTTCGCTCAGCGAGTGCGGATTATCCAGCCCCGCCAGCATGCAAATGTTGTCGTGCTTGTGCCAGTGCGCCAACGCTTTCGGAAACGGCGGATTCACCGGCTGCCCATCCGGCCCTTCCGGCGCGTCGAACAAATAGCTGACTCCAACAAGCTTGTATCCGCCCGGAGCGTCCGCACTCTTGTGATACAGCAGAATCGGCGGCTTCTCGAGATCAAATCCCTTCGGCTCCATGTTCAAAACAAAATGCGCGCCCATGCCCGGAAATTCGCCTCCCAGCATTTGATAACCCTCGGCCTGAGCCACGCGCACGTCCTGATATTTTTCCGTGGCCTGTTTTGCTCGATCCAGTTCCGCCACGGTGTTCTTCAATTCCGTATAGCTGACCGCTGCGGCGCCGGCATGAGCCGCCGCCATCATTCCCGAATGTCCATGATTCTGACCGGCGTGCAATTTTCGTGCAGTTAGGGCCAAAGCTACGACAAGCACCGCAGCAAAAATGATCGCCACCACTCGACTCTTTGTTTTCATTGAGCTTCCTCCTCTAGTTCCCATCGCAGGCGTATATTTGGTCTGCCCCGACTTTGAACTCACGCACGCACATTACGGCGTGCCCGCTGAACCGACTCTGAATGCTCCGTTCAGGTGGCGTTCAGATTCGTTCCTGTCTTCTTGAATGAAAGGAGCCGTCAAAATTGCGCGTGCTTGTCGCCGAAGACGAGTCATCGCTGGCCAAGCAGCTCACCGCAGCGCTGCGCCGCGCCGGTTACGCCGTCGATCACGCCGCCGACGGCGAACGCGCCGACCTTCTAGCAAACGACGAGCGCTATGACGCCGCCGTGCTCGATTTAGGCCTGCCCAAAGTGGACGGCTTGACGTTGCTGCGTCGCTGGCGCGAAGCCGGACAGGCGATGCCCGTCCTCGTATTGACCGCGCGCGGCAGTTGGCACGAAAAAGTTCAAGGCATCGACGGCGGCGCCGACGACTACATGACCAAGCCCTTTCGCATGGAAGAATTGTTAGCGCGGCTGCGCGCGCTCATTCGCCGCGCAAGCGGCCAGATCAATCCGGAACTTCGCTGCGGCCAACTCGTTCTCGATCCGCGCTCCGGCAAAGTCGCCGTCGAAGGCGTCGAAGTGAATTTGACCAGCCACGAATTTCGCGTGCTCTCTTACCTCATGCACCACAGCCGTCGCGTCGTCTCGCAAAGCGAACTCACCGAACATATTTATTCCCAGGGATTCGATCGCGACTCGAACACCGTTGAAGTCTTCATCGCCCGTCTGCGGCGAAAGCTCGGCCCCGGATTCATCGAGACGGTCCGCAGCCTCGGTTACCGCATGAAGGAACATCCAGGAGTTGGCGGATGAACTGGACTCACTCCTTTCGTGGGCGCGTCCTCCTGGGCACCGCTCTCTGGACTCTTGGACTGATCCCGGCGATGCACTTCGGTTTTCTCGCCGTCCATGGTCAGACACGCTACATGACCAATGTCGGACGCGGCATCTCGCTGGTCTTTTCCACCGTTTGCATCGCGGCCGGAGCTTGGCAGTTTCGCGCCGGCCTTCGTCCATTCAACCGTCTCCGGCAGCAACTGCTTAGCCTACGCGATGGCTCCCGAAGCAGAATCGGAGGAACCTACCCGAACGAAGTGCAGCCGCTCGTCAACGATCTCAATGCGCTGCTGGAGCATCGCGAGCAAATCGTAAGACGCGCGCTGGCGAAGGCGGGCGATCTCGCACACGGATTGAAAACTCCACTCGCTGTGCTTCACCAGGAAGCGGACCGCGCCGAAGCTGACGGCCAGCATGAAACCGCATCCACAATCAGCCATCAGGTCGAACGCATGCGTCGCCAAGTCGATTACCATCTTAGCTCAAGCCCGCGCAGCTGCTCCGGGCAGTGCGCCCAGCGCTCCGTGCCCTCTCCTTCCATCTGTCCAAGGCCTCACGCGAACTCTCCTGCGCATCTACGCCGACCGTGGAGTTGCAATCGACGTGGATGTCTCCGCCGATCATTCCGTGCGCGGCCAACGCGAAGACCTCGAGGAAATGCTCGGCAATCTCCTCGACAACGCCTGCAAGTGGGCCAAGTCGCGCGTCAAGATCCAATCTGCCCAGGAAAACGGCGCGATCCTTATCACTGTCGATGACGACGGCCCAGGCTTGCCCATCTCCATGCGCGAACAGGTCTTAAAGCGCGGCATCCGCGCCGACGAAACCGCCCCCGGTTCCGGCCTCGGCCTCGCGATCGTTCGCGACCTGGCCGAACTCTACAACGGCACGATCGCGCTCAACACCTCCCCGCTAGGCGGCCTCCGCGCCACCCTCCGCCTCCCCTCCTGACAGCCCGTACACTTTGGCCCGGCGCACTTTGGGTTTGTAGGGGCGGGGCTTGCTCCGCCCGGCGTCAACAAGACCAGGCATCATCCGTCCACTCGCCCAATCCCCCAAAGCTCAACGATCTCTCCGCGCTCCTCTGTGTACTCTGCGCCTCTGCGTTATCATTCCCATCCTTTCCTCGAACTTCAACCGCCCCATTCGAACGCAAAGTACCTATTGACAACCAGTTACGGAGATGTTATACTCCGCTACGCGGAGAGAGAAAGTAGGCCTATGGTTCTCACCGCTGCATTACCGCCCCGATTTTTTCGAACTACGCCCCCTCTCAACTCCCCTGTTTTCAATAACTCCCACACACTCATTTCCCGCGAGTTCGTAACTCATTCATTCTGCGCAGTTTGCGCACTCTTTAAAAAACGACGGGGGTGTACCCCTCTTCGTCCCAAAACGGAACTCCGTCACTCGTTTTTCGTCTCCGCCGGATCCCTACCCGTCCTCACTCTGTCCACGCATCCAAATATGCCTATACTTGGGGAACTCAGTTTTGTTCTCATTCGCTTCGGCTTCGATCAGGAAGGATCACTTTCATGAACGCGCGAAATTTACCGGGGTTTATCCGGTTGGTGCTGGCGGGGACAATCATCGTGGGTGCGGCGTATTGGGCGGGCGCTCGCTACGGCCAGCATGAGCCGACAAATGTCGAGGCTGTGCGGCCGAATGCAGCGGCACCGAGCGCGCCGAACCCGGCACCAAGTGAGCGAAGTTCGGAGCCGAGTGGCGCGAACTCGTCGGGCACGGTGAAGGACACGGCCGCGAGCCTGGCGCAGCGCGATGCGATTTTGACCGACGACGAAGGCATCAACGTGAAGGTGTACCGTGCCGCGTCGCCGGCGGTGGCGAACATTCTCACCAAAGCGACTGAGTACGACTTTTTTATGGACCCAGTGCCGGTGGAAGGCGCGGGCTCAGGTTTCGTGATCGACGAGCGCGGATACATCCTGACGAATTTTCACGTGGTGCAGGAGGCGCAGTCGATCGAAGTGGTCCTCGGCGATCAGACGCGCTATCCAGGCAAATTCATCGGCGCCGATCAGCGTAACGACGTGGCACTGGTGAAGATCGATCCCAAGGGAAAACACATCACGGCGTTGCCGCTGGGCGATTCGACGAAATTGCAGGTCGGACAAAAAGTTTTGGCGATCGGCAACCCGTTTGGATTTCAGAGCACGCTGACGACGGGCGTCGTGAGCGCACTGGGCCGCACGGTGCAAACCAGCCAAACCACGCTGATCGACGAAGCCATTCAGACCGACGCGGCAATCAATCGCGGCAATTCCGGCGGCCCGCTCATCAATTCGCACGGCGAAGTCATTGGAATCAATTCCGCGATTTACACGCCGTCGGGAACGACCGCGGGCATCGGCTTCGCGATTCCCATCAACACGGCGAAGCGCATCGCTACAGACCTGATCAACGAAGGCCGCGTGCATCTTGCGTTCATCGGAGTGCAAACAATCCCGGTCGGCGGATCATTGGCGCAAGCACTGGAGCTGCCAGTAGAAGAAGGCCTGCTCGTTGAGAGCGCCGCGAAGGGCGGCCCTGCGGCGAGCGCAGGCGTCCGCGGCGGCGATCGCGTCGTGATGGCCGGGATGCAGCGCATCGCAATCGGCGGCGACGTAATCGTAGCCATCGACGGCAACAAAATCGCCAACACGATGGACTTGAGCGTCGTCCTGAATCGCAAGCGCCCCGGCGACACCGTTACCGTATCGGTCTATCGCGCCGGTAAGAAGATGGACATCCCCGTGAAGCTCGGCGAGCGCACCGACAATCAGCGCCAGCAGTAGTCGCTTTCATTTCACAGTTTGTTTGACGGGTTCGCTCGGACTCGAAGCGTCGAACTAAAGTGCCGATACTGCGGATTGATCGCGGTCGCGGAGCGGAAAACCCGCACCCTCCTAACACCAGGACAGTGCGGCACCCCGGCTGAATTGGAGAGCTCGTTTTTGGGATGGGCGAGGGCTGAATCTAAACCCGCACCCTCTTAATCGGCGGCGAACGGTGGTCTCGGATTTATTGTGGCGAGACGCCGTTCATGTAGTTTTCGAGGTAGGTGTAGCCGTTGGGCGCGATTTGGTTGTGCAGGCTTGGGTCGGTGGTGCTCAGGCCTTGCGACGACTTCCACTGATCCGGGATGCCGTCGTGGAGCGACTCGGTGCAGGCGCTGCCGCCGGAGACCGAGGGCTGCGACGCGTTCGTGAAGAACGTGCCGTTGCCGCGGTTCTGATACTGGCTGATGATGCGCGCATCGTTGGAATCGCGGCGGTTGAACCAAGCGCCGGTGCAATCGACGCCGCGCGAATTGCCGACGGTACCGAGCATGACGGAGTCGAGATCGCCTTCGTCGTCGGCTTCGATCGGGAACGTCTCGCCGCCCATCGGCGAGCTGCGGAACCAGCTTGATGGCACTGCCTTTCCGTTGTCGCCGCCTTCATCGCCCTGCGAGGTCATCACAGTCTGGCTGCCGCCCGGATCGGACTGGTGCGGACCAATGTTGCCGCTGAGATAAATCGATGGCGGACCCGGGTTGCTGCCGTCGGGATCGTCGGAGTTCTGCGCGTTGTTGAAATCGAATTCGTGGTTCGTGTTCCCGCTGTTGAGATTCGCGGGAATGTAGCGGTTGCCGATGATGTCCATCTTCACGCCGCCCTCTGTGAGCAAGGCGTAAAACTGCCAGTTGTAAACGATGTTGTTGATCCAGCGGCCGCTGCGCGTGTTGTACATGGGCAGGCGGTGACCAATGTTCACCAGGATGTTGTGATGGAAATCGTTGTCGGTGTCGCCGTTGGCGAAGCCCCCGGTGTCGTCGGTCATGGGGCCGACCACGTGGCCTGCGTTGGGCTCGTAGAACATGCTCCACTGCATGGTGGTCTTGGTGATCGGCGAGAAGCCCTGATTGCTCATGACGAGGTAGGGCTTGTTGTCCCACCAGCGGAAGGTGATGTGATCGAAGATCACGTTGTGCTGATTGTTGCCGCTGGCGAGCTCCATGCAAGTGGCGCCGGAGGACGGACCCGGCGAATGGCCGCCGCCATTGCCGACGCTGCACGTGAGATAGCGCACGATGGTGTCGCTGCCGGTGAGAAAGAGCATCGTGTCGATGTCCATCTTGTCGCCCTGCAGGACGATGCCGCCGCCGGGAGCGGTTTGTCCGGCGATGGTGAGGTTGCCGGAGTTGGCGCGCATCTGGCTTTGCGGATGGATGATGCCGCCGACGCGGAAGACGCACGTTCGCGGACCGGAAGCTTGCACGCAGGCGCGGAGCGAGCCCGTGCCGGAGTCGTTGAGATTGGTAACTTCCATCACGACGCCGCCGCGGCCGCCGGCGGCCGCCGCGCCGCCACCTTGTGCGCCGGGGAATGCAGCGCCATTCGCGGGAGGGGGCGGAGCGGCTGCGTTTACGGTGACGGAGGCGGTTGCAGTTTTCGAATGATCGGCGTTGGCGGTTGCGGTGACGGTGTCGGTGGTTGCTGAAGACGGTGCGACGTAGGCGCCGGCCGAAGTGATCGTGCCTTTCGCGGCGCTCCAGGTTACGGATGTGTCGGTAGCGGTGCCTTTGACGCTGGCGGAGAAAGTTGCCTTGCCGCCGGTGGAGACGGATGTCGATGCGGGAGAGATTGAGATCGAAGTGATCGTTGGGAGGCCGAGCGTCACGGTTGCGGAAGCAGATTTTGTTTTGTCGGCGTTGCTGGTCGCGGTGACGGTGATGGTAGCCGCGGAGGCGCCGCCGGTGAAGAGGCCGGCCTGTGAGACTGCGCCGCTGGATGCGGACCACGTGACGGATTTGTCGGCGACGTTGCCTTGCACGCTTGCCGTGAATAGCTGCGTGGCGAGCGTGAGGATGTTCGCGGTGGTCGGAGAGATGGAAACGCCGGTGACCGTCGGAGCGCTTACGGTGACGGAAGCGGAGGCGGATTTCGTTTTGTCGGCAAGGCTCGTGGCGGTGACGGTGACTTTACCGGCAGTCGCGGGAGCGGTGAGAACGCCGGCTGCGGAGATGGTGCCGGCGGAAGTGGACCACGTGATGCCTTTATTGGAGACGGTTGCCGGTGACGCTGGCGGTGAATTGTTGCGTGGCGCCGGTGGCGATGCTCGCGGTGGTCGGCGAGATGGAGACGGAATTCACGACGGGCGCGGCGACGGTGACGACGGCTTTGGCGGTCTTTGTGGGATCGGCGAGGCTCGTGACAGTGATCGTGGCAGTGCCGGGAGTGGCAGCGGCGGTGAAGACGCCAGAGGAAGAGATCGTGCCGGAGCTGGTGGACCAGGCGATGGATTTGTTGCTGACGGTGCCTTGGACTGTGGCGCTGAATTGTTCCGTGCCGCCGGTGGCGACGGATCGCGGTGGTGGGAGAGATGGTGACGGAATTTACGACGGGCGTTGCGACGGTGATCGTAGCCGTTGCGGATTTTGTGGCATCGGCGGCGCTGGTCGCGGTGATGGTTGCGGTGCCCGCGGCTGTTGGACGCGGTGAAGAGGCCGTTCGAGCTGATCGTGCCGGACGAAGTTTTCCAAGTGACGGATTTGTTGGAGGTGGTGCCCTGGATGGTGGCGGTGAGTTGCTAGCGTGGCGCCGGTGACGATGGAAGCGGAGGCGGGAGTCAGAGAGATGGAGGAGACGGCGGGAGCCGTCAGCGGCAATGGTGAGCTTTGGCGGACGCGGATTTCGTTGGATCGAAGACACTGGTCGCGGTGATGGTGGCGGAGCCAGTTTTTGCGGGAGCGGTATAAGCGCCGGAGGAAGTGATGGTGCCGGAGGAAGCGGTCCAAGTGACGGCGGTGTTGGTGGCGGTGCCTTGGATGGTGGCGGAGAAGAAATCGGTGGCGTTGACGGCGAGGGTGGCGGAGGCGGGAGAGACGGTGACGGAGTTTACGACAGGATTCGCGGGAGGCGGATTGGACGGGGGTGGATTGGAAGGGGGCGGATTCGATGTTGCCGCGACGCCTGTGGCGGAGAGAGCGACGACGGTCGGCGTTTCGCTGGCGCTGCTGACGAGAGCGAGGCTGCCGGTCGCGGCGCCGGTGGAAGCGGGAGTGAATGCGACGGCAAAAGTTTTCGCGGTGCCGGGCGCGAGAGTGGCGGGCAAAGCGAGTCCGGACAAAGTGAAGCCGCTGCCGGTGACGGTGACCTGGTGAATGGTGAGCGCGCCGGTGCCGGTGTTGCTGGCGGTGACGGTTTGCGAGGCGCTGCTGCCGACCGAAGCGGTGACGGAAACGGAATTGGGCGTGACGGAGAGTTGCGCCGATGAAGGAGCCGGAGATGGAGATGCGTTCGTGCTGACGCCGCCGACGCAACCAGCAAATTGAAGCGACACAGCGACGAGGCTGAGTGTGAACACGAGGAGCGTGCCTCGGTTCGAACGTGGAAAATTCAACGCCGATTTTTCCTTACTCTTTAGATTTTTTGTTTCGACCCTTCCCGACCAAGGGTGAGTCGACTTACAAAACAGAAAAGAAGCCGAATGCGGATGCTACGGTTCGTTATGAAACGCATACTACTTGTACCGAGGACAGTTTGTGGACACGTAAAGGACAGTAATGGTACGCAGGCGGTGGAAAAGCTGTGGAGTTTTGGAGAGCGCGAGCTGAAAAATTTTCAATTGTTACGGGGATGTTTGGGAATTGTTGCGGAGAGTGGGAATTTTGAGAGAGGGAGAGAGAGAGAGAGAGAGTGAGAGCGCGTTGCAATTTCGGAGATCGTGCATGGGCGCCCTGAAGGGACGCCCCTACAAAATCGTGGCGAGTTGACGGGTGAAGGCGGGGCACTTAGAGTTGCGGGGTTTGTTGGGTTGCGAATTCGACGGGGGCGGTGTGTTGATGCGAGTTTCATCTTCGAGGCGGAGTGAGCGTTGGCGCGGCGATGGCGCTGATTTGCGGCGCGATTTTGTTTTTGGCGCCGATGCGCGGGCATGCACAGGGCGAAGGCGAGAAGAAATTGTTGACGCCGGAGGCTTCGCTGAATTTGCGGGGGATTTCGGATTTGCAGTATTCGCCGGATGGGAAGCGGCTGGCGTTTGTGGTGATGGAGCCGGCGAAGGGCGCGAACCGGAAGCGGCACATCTGGATTCATGAGGCGGGCGAGGAAGGGGCGCGGCAATTTACGTATTCGGAAAAGTCGGAGAGCGGGCCGCGGTGGTCGCCGGACGGCAAGACGCTGGCGTTTATCTCGGACCGGGGCGAGGCGCCGCAGATTTATTTGATGCGAGGCGGATGGAGGCGAAGGAGTTGCGCTGACGAAGGGCAAGAACGGTGTACATGGATTCGAGTGGGCGCCGGATGGGAAGCGGATCGCGTATATCGCGCCGGATGCGAAGAGCGAGGCGGAGGAGAAGAAGGAGAAAGATAAGGATGACGCGCATGTCGTGGATAAAGAAGACAAGCGCGGGCGGCTGTGGATCGTGGACGTCGCGAGCGGAGAAACGAAGGCGCTGACGAAGCCGAGCTGGGAAGTGGGGCAGATTGTGTGGATGCACGACGGCGCGCAACTGGTGATGGAGGCGACGGAGCATCCGGAGTCGGATCAATTCACGCAGAAAATTTATGGCGTGCTGGCGGTGAGCGGGGAGACAAAGTTGCTGTTGGCGCCGCGCGGACCGTTTGGCGAGATCAAGGTTTCGCCGGCGGGAAATACGATCAGCTTCGTGGGGTCGCGCGAAGACGGGCCTGAGCCGCATGACTTGATGCTGCTGCCGGTGAATGGATTTGCGGCGCACAACTTGACGGGAGCGAGTCTGGACCGTCCGGTGGAAGCGTATGAGTGGCAGAAGGACGGAACGCTGGTTATGGTGGCGGCGGACGGATTCAAGAGCAAGTTTTTGCGTTTTGATGTGGATGCGTCGTTGCAAGAATTGGCGGCGACGCCGGTGCCGACCGGGGCGATGGCGGTTTCGAACGGCGGAGAGATTGCGTATGTGGCGCAGAACGGTGTTACGCCGCCGGAAGTTTTTACGTGGAGTCAGAAGGGCGGGGCGGCGAAGCAGGTGTCGCATGTGAACGATGCGTGGAAGCAAATTAAATTGGCGGCACCGGAATATTACAAATACAAGTCGTTTGATGGGACGGAGATCGAGGCGGCGTTGCTGCGGCCTACTGGCGGACCGGGTGCGGACGCGAAGACGAAGTTGCCACTGATTGCGCTGATTCATGGCGGGCCGACGGGGCGATGGTCGGATGCGATCGATACTTGGGGACAATTGCTAGCGGCACGCGGGTATGCGGTGTTTTATCCGAATATTCGCGGGTCGGTGGGATATGGGCAGAAATTCGTGGAGTCGAACAAAGCGGATTGGGGCGGCGGGGATTATAAGGATGTGATGGCGGGCGTGAAGGATTTGGTGGATCGCGGGATCGCTGATGGAAATCGGCTAGGGATTGGCGGTTGGTCTTACGGCGGGTATATGGCGGAGTGGGCGATCACGCAGACGAATGAATTTAAGGTTGCGGTTTCTGGCGCGGGGATGGCGAATTTGATTTCGGAATTTGGGATGGAAGATCACCCGGCGGGGGATGAGTGGTTTTTTGGGACGCCGTGGGAGACGCCGGATAAATTTTTGAATAGCTCGCCGTTTCAATACTTCAAGAATGTGAAGACGCCGACGCTGGTGTTGCAGGGGGATGCGGACACGATTGATCCGTTGGGGCAGAGCCAGGAGTTATATCGCGGGTTGAAGAGGTATGGGGTGGAGACGGAGTTGGTGGTTTATCCGAGAGAGCCGCATGGGTTTCATGAGGAGAAGCATTTGGTGGATCGGTTGAATCGGATTTTGGCGTGGTACGACAAATATTTGATGCCGGGCGGCGGTGAGCAGAAAAAGACGAGCGATTGACGAGCTGCGAAGTCGCCGAGGCGAGTAGAGAAACTCAAGACACAACGATCGTGCGGACATGGGGCGCAGCGTGCTGCGCCCGTATTTACATGATTCGCGATGCGCGAGCGATTACTCCGGCAGCGTGATGGTGCCTTTGATGCGGAAGGTTTGGCCGGTGCCGGCGGCGTTCGAATCGCGGCTGGCCACCGCCAATCCACAAAACGAATTCCCCTTCGGGCACGACTGGCTCGCCGGATTCGGTGACGACGCTTAGGTCGCGCGGGTCTAGATGGAATTGGAGCTTTTGCGAGGCGCCGGGGGATAGGTGGACACGCTGGAATCCGCGGAGGGCGATGTTGGGAGCGCCGGGGACTTTGGGGAAGCTGAGATAGAGTTCGGCGACTTCGTCGCCGGGGATTTTGCCTTTGTTGGTGACGGTGGCTTCGACGTTGAGCGGATCGCCTGCGTTGAGCGCGGAGGTTGAGAGCTTCAGATCGCTGAAACTGAACGTGGTGTAGCTGAGGCCGTAGCCGAAGGGATAGAGCGGCGTGCCGTCGAAGTAGCGGTAGGTGCGATTTTTCATGGCGTAGTCTTCGAACGGCGGAAGTTGATTGACGCCGGTGTAAAACGTGACGGGCAAGCGGCCGCCGGGATTATTTTTGCCGGAGATGGTTTCGGCGATGGCGGCGCCGCCTTCTTCGCCTGCGTACCAGGATTCGAGAATTGCGTTGGCGTGATCTTTCGCCCAGTTCACGCTGAGAGCGCTGCCGTTCATCAGGACGACGATGAGCGGCTTCCCTGTCGCGGCGACAGCTTCCACTAAATCTTCCTCGGGCTTGGGTAGATCGAGGCTGGTGCGATCTCCGCCGGAGAAACCTTCCTCGTTGATGGGCATTTCTTCGCCTTCGAGTTCGCTGGTGATGCCGACGACGGCGATGACGACATCGGCGGATTTCGCGGCGGCGATAGCTTCGGGTGAAGGACGCGGATCGAATTTAGTCCAGACGAGTTGCGGCGGCGCGGCTGTCGGATTTGTGGGATCGCCGCCGGGAACTGGGTATAAGACTTTGACGGCGTAGGATTTTCCGGCTTCGAGATGGACGCGGCCGAGTTTGGTTTCGACGCCGTTGGTGAGGAATGACATGGCGACGACTTTTTTGTCGAGGGTGACGACGCTGAACGTGTCGCCGCGCGAGCCGAGGAAGTAGTCGCTCGTCTCTGTTGGCGTGAGCGTGGCTTCCGAGCTGATGAGGACGGATTTTTTGCCGGCGATTTCCGCGGGTGGCGGACCGGAGGGAGTTCCAATGGCGGGATCGATGCGGCTGGCGAGAACTTCCGGCGCTGGACCGGCGCCGCCGCCGAAGATCGCCATCGGGCTCATGACGACGTAACTGGAACGGACGCCGGGCTTTCCGTCGGTGGTAAGGAGTTCGGACGGAACTTGCGAGGCGATTTTGCTGAGGAATTGGGTGCCTTCGACGAAATTTATTTTCGCGCTGGGAAATTCGGTTTTGAGGCCGTCGAGGACGGAAACGGCGTGCGAAGGAGCGCTGCTGTAATTGCCCATCAAAACTTTCGTTTGATTGGCGAGCGGGCCGACGACGGCGATTTTTAGTCCGGGGCCGGGGACTTTGATGGGAAGGATGCCGGTGTTTTTCAGGAGCACCATCGACTCGTTGGCCATTTTGCGGGCGAGCGCGCGATGGGTGGCGCTGTCGAGCAATTTTTCGTCGATGCGATTGTAGGGGACCATCTCGGGAGGATCGAACATACCGAGCTTGATGCGCGCGGTGTAGAGGCGCGTGACGGCGGTGTCGATCTCGGACTCTTTGAGCGCGCCGGATTTCACGGCGTCGAGATACGGCTTGTAGTCGTGATCGTCGGAAACTTTTTCGAAAAAGTCGGCGCACTCGTTGTCCATTCCGCGTTGAAGACTGATGGCGGAGGCTTCGGCTTGCGTGGGCTTGAAGTGATGGCCGTTGAAGATGTCGATGACGGCGCCGCAGTCGGAGACGACGTAGCCTTTGAATTTCCATTTATCGCGGAGCTGGTCTTCGAGGAGGAACGTGCTGGCGCAGGCGGGTTCGCCGTTGATGCTGTTGTAGGCGCACATGATGGAGCCGGCTTTGCCTTGCGTGATGGCGTAGCGGAAGGCGGGGAGATAGGTGTCGAGCTCGTCGTGCTTGCTGACGTCGACGTTGGCTTTGTGGCGGGTGGATTCGGGGCCGCTGTGGACGGCGAAATGTTTTGGCGTGGAGATGACGCGGTAGTAGCGCGGGTCGTCGCCTTGCATGCCGGTGACGAAGGCGGTGCCCATGCGGCCGGTGAGGAACGGGTCTTCGCCGTAGGTTTCCTGGCCGCGGCCCCAGCGCGGATCGCGGAAGATGTTGATGTTGGGCGCCCAGAAGTCAAGGCCTTCGAAGATGTCGCTGTGGCCGGCGCGGACGGATTGCACGTGATGGATGCGGCCTTCGGTGCCGATGGCGATGGCCATTTCGTGGATCGCTGGAGCGTCGAAGGTGGCGGCGAGGCCGATGGGTTCGGGGAACGAGGTCATGCCCTTGGCGGCGACGCCGTGGAGGGATTCGCTCCACCAGTCGTAGGCGGGAATGTTGAGGTGGGGGATGGCGCGGGCCTGGTTGACGAGCTGGGTGGCTTTTTCTTCGAGAGTCATGCGGTGGACAAGGTCGGCGGCGCGTTGTTCGGCGGGGAGATCGGGATTGAGGTAGGCGGGCTTTTCGGTGGGTTGCGGTTGCGGCGGGAGATTGCGCGCGAGTTTGGCTGCAAAGCGTGATCGTGGCGGCGATCAGGGCGAGAGCGCAGAGAGTGGTGCGGATCATGAGTGTCCCCTTAGAACTTTGAGCGTTGGGCGATTTTGTCGAAAGAGAAAGCGATGAGGATTTGGGTGCGCGCGATCGTTGGTTGAAATCGTGCTTGGATTCTTTGCGGGATGGATTCTCGATGGCGGCACCGTCGGTGGGGCCGATAGTAAGGGAGGTGAGGGTGGGATTCAATATGGTGCAGCAAGCTTCTTGGCTGTGTTGGTGCGTTGAGTTTGCGGCTGAGATCCTTCGCCGCCCGTCTGGCGGCTCAGGATGACAGGCTTTATTTTGAACTGGATTCTGTGGCTCTTGTGGTCGCAAAAAAATGACCACTACCCTTGGGGTAAGTCTTTACATGGGTGGGGGTGCATGCTAGGCTCGTCTCCCGTACCGCCATCTTACGCGCCAGGCGGCAAGGGCCTCTGAACGAGAACCTGCCAAAGTTTTTGACGGGCGACCGCGAGCCGGTCGGTGTGTCCAAGTTGATCGCGCTGCGATCGACGCGAATCCCTTCCCTTCGAAAAACGAAATGTAGTCTGGTTTGGTGTGTGCAGCCATATGCGGGCCGTGGGAATTAGAGCTTGAGCTTGAGTTCCAAAACGGGCCGGACCTGGATGTGAGCCGTGCCCGGCGGGGGCCGGGGCAACACCGTAACTGGCACTAACAAAAGGGGATACCTTGCTGAAGCTGCGAAAAGTGGAAATTACCGGGTTTAAGTCCTTTTGCGAGCGGACGGTGGTGACGTTTGCCGGGGTCGGCACGACTTGCATCGTGGGGCCGAATGGATGCGGCAAGTCGAACGTCGTGGACGCGATCTCGTGGGTATTGGGCGAGCAGAGCCACAAGTCGCTGCGCGCGGAGCGCATGGCGGACTGCATTTTTAACGGGACGGTGAAGCGGCCTCCGATGGGCCTGGCGGAAGTGACGATCACGATGGAGGACCCGGAACTGGCTGAGGCGGCACGGTTTGTTATCGAAGGTGCTGCGGCGGGTGCAAACGGCGATGGCGCGGCTTTGGCGGGAGCTGAGGCGGGCGGCGGCATCAATTTGCTAGAGGATGGCGAGGCAGCCACGGAGATCGGGACGCCTGCCGGCGATATTTTGGCGGGATATGCGGACGGACACTCCGATGAGCACGGCGCCGGGGTGGAAGGCGCCCAGAGCACCGAAATGGTACCGGCAGAAGGTTCTTCTGTCGGAGCCAGAGTTTCTGAAGGGCAAGCGCAAGAAGAAGATGACGGATAAGCACGCGCTGACGACCAAGCCGGGCGAAGTGGTGGTCAGCCGGCGGCTGTATCGCTCGGGGCAGAGCGAATACCTGATCAACGGGCGCGTCGGGCGGCTGCGCGACATTCAGGAAATGTTCATGGGAGTCGGGCTGGGGCCGGACTCGTACGCGATCATCGAGCAGGGGCGCATCGGGCAGATTCTTTCGACGAAGCCGCTGGAACGGCGCGCAATTATCGAAGAGGCGGCTGGCGTTACGAAATTCAAGACGAAGAAGCGGCTGGCGGAGGCGAAGCTGGAATCGTCGAAGCTGAATCTTTCGCGCGTGAACGACATTGTGGTTGAAGTCGAGAAGCAACTCGGGTCGCTGAAGCGGCAGGCGGCGAAGGCGCGGCGGTACGCGGAAATTCGCGACGAGATGCGCGGGATTGTGCGGCAGATGCTGGCGGGGAAGGCGCGCGAGCTGGATGCCGAGGCGGAGCGCGTCGGGAAGCGGCTGGAAGAGTTGATGGCGGCGGAGAGCAAGCACGCGAACGAAATTCAAACGCAAGAGGCGGAGCAGGATCAGCTGCAACAACGGATCTACGAGCTCGACACCACGATCAAGCAGAACCAGAATGTCTTGAACATGACAGGGTTGGAAGTCGTTCGCAGCGAGAACAAGATTTCGTTCAACGAGCAACGCGCGGCGGAGCTTACGGGCCGCGGAGAACAGATCGCCACGGAGATTACGGCGGCGGCGGCGCAGATTGCCGAGTGGGAGACGCGGAATTCGGCGCAGCTTGAATCGGTGAGTTCGTTGCGCACGGAATCGACGACGCTGACGGGGAATGTGAATGGGCTGACGGTGCGCGCGCAGACGCGTGCTTCGCAGATTCATGAGTCGGAAGTGCGCATCGATGCGCTGCGGCAGTGCGCATCGGAGGCGGGCGAGAGTTTGTTGCGATTGCACGGTGAGCAGAAGCAGGCGGAAGAAGCGCTTGTGCATCAGGCGGCGGCGTTGCAAAAGTTGGAGACGACGGAAGGCGCGCTGCTGGAGATGTCTCTGCAAGTGCGCGACAGCGCCGACAAGGCAGCGGGCGAGTGGGAGACGGCGAACGGACAGTTGGGTGCGTTGCGGCAACAAGTGGCGGCGCTGCAAACGCGGATCGCGGTATTGCGCGAAGAGCGCGATGCGACGGCGAAGCAGGCCGAGGCGCTGCGCGATTCCCTTTCGGGTGCGCGCGCGAAGCACGCGACGTTGACACAGGTGTTGAACGACCGGTCGTATACGGCGGATGCGGTGCAGAAGCTGTTTGCGGCGAACGAGCGCGGCGGCGGGACGGATTTCCATGCGGTCGGCGTGCTGGCGGATTACGCGGAAGTCGAGCAGCAGCACGAAACGGCGATCGAGCAGTATCTGCGGGATGAGCTCGAGTATGTCGTGGTGCAGACGTACGACCACGCGCGGGCGGGCGTTTCGATGTTGCGCGATGAGGTTGGCGGGCGTGCGACATTTTTCGTGGATTCGCTGCGGAGTTTGAATCTGCGGCTGGATGAATACGAGCCGATCGTAAATTTCCGCACAGAAGATGGCGTTGTGTCGCGGCTCGATAAGCTGGTGGAGTTTCGCGATCCGCTAGGAGCGGCGGCGAAGCAATTTTTGCCGCGGCTGAAGGCGGCGTATTTGACCGACAGCGTTACGGCCGCCGAAAAATTGGCGCGCGATAATCCGCAATATGCGTTCGTTACGCCGGAC
The DNA here is from genome assembly GCA_963785605.1 of uncultured Acidobacteriota bacterium. Taxonomy (GTDB): domain Bacteria; phylum Acidobacteriota; class Terriglobia; order Acidiferrales; family UBA7541; genus Acidiferrum. The sequence goes on from CAWAWE010000010.1 coordinate 453,938, forward strand.
GGCACCTGCTACCAGGGACGCATGGTAACGGGCGGGCGAGCTGATGAAGCCGGGCCGCTCGGGATGAAGCGCGAATTGCGCGCACTCGATGCCGACATCGCGCAGCTCGAGTTCGAAACCGAGAGAATCAAGGCGATGCAGGAAGCGCTGTCTTCGGATCTGAAGGAAGCTGAGCAGACGCTGGAAGAAGTTTCGACGAAGCAGCATGCGGCGGAACGCGAGGTTTTGTCGGCGAAGCATCGGCATGAGCAGACGCAGGCGGAACTGGCGCGGCTTGGGCTGGAGCTGACTTCGTGCCAGAACGATCTTGGGCGGATTCGACAGAACGTCGATGGCGCGCGTTCGCGGGCGGAGCAGGCGAAGACGCAACTGGCCGTCGCGAACACAACGCGTGCGGAGGCGGAAGCGGAAAGTACGCGGCTGGCTGAGGAGTTGGTGCAACTTCGCAGCTCGGTTCAGACCGAGCAGGATGAACTTGGAGTTGCGCGCGCGGAATTGGCGGCGTTGAATGAAAGGCTTTCGGCTGCGGAGGCGCTTGCTTCGCGGTTGCAGCAGGAGCGCGAAGGGATCGATCGGCGGACGATGTCGCTGCAACAGCAGCAGACTTCGATCAGCGAGGAAGCGACTGGGCTTATCACGCAGAACGAGCAGCTTGCGGTGCAGCTTGCGGCGTTGCGGGCCGAAAAGACGCGCCTTGAGGAGTCGCAGGTTGGGCTGGAGGCCGAGTGGGATTCTGGTCGCAAGCGGCTTGCTTCGATGGACGACACGCTGCGGTTCGGGCGGCAATCGCTGAATGAAATTCGCGAGCAACGCGGGCATGCCGAGGTCGAACGGGCGCGCAACGATTCGGACCGCCAGCACCTGCGCGAGACGTGTGTATCGGAAGTCAACATGCAGCCGGAGGATTTGATCGCGACGGAAACGGCGTTCATCAGCGGAGAAGCGCTGGCGATTGCGGAAACGAATTATCGCGAGATGAAGTCGCGCATCGAGTCGATGGGCGCGGTCAACATGATGGCGCTGGAAGAGTTCAACGAGACCGAGCAGCGCTTCAGCTTCATGACGCGGGAGCGCGATGACCTGTTGCAGTCGATTGCCGACACGCAGCAGGCGATCGTCGAGCTCGATCTCGTCACGCGCGAAAGATTCGAGCAGGCGTTTCATGCGATCAACGGAAATTTTTCGACGGCGTTTCACACGATCTTCGGCGGCGGCCATGCGGAGATGAGGCTGACCGAAGTGGACAGCTCGGGCGATGCGGGCATTGATGTGATCGCGTCACCGCCGGGCAAGCGCATGCAAAATATTTTGCTGCTTTCTGGCGGCGAAAAGGCGATGACGGCGCTGGCGCTGCTGATCGCGATCTTCAAATATCAGCCGAGCCCATTCTGCATCCTGGACGAAGTGGATGCGCCGCTCGACGAAGCGAACGTCGGGCGCTTCACGCGGCTGGTCGGCGAGATGAGCTCGCAGACGCAGTTCATCATCGTGACGCACAACCGCAAGACGATGGAGACGGGCAGCGTGCTCTACGGCGTGACGATGCAGGAGCCGGGCGTTTCGAAGCTGGTGAGCGTGCGCTGGGAAGGCGACGAAGCGGCGACTCCGAAGAAGACGTTGGCTGCGGCGGCGTCCGCGGCGTAAATACTTCGCAACTCCGAACAAATCAGCATCCAAATAAATCAACAAAAGAGGCGAACTTGGGCTCGCCTCTTTTTTTTACGTCGCGCGTCGCCTCTACGCACGGCGAACTCGCCTAACCGAATCGCGTAACAATTTCAATTGCGATTACGCGGTACGAAAAATTTTCTCGCGCCTGTCGCTTTTCCAATTTTTTCCACACGCTCGTTACATTGACAGGGCAGCACGCTACGTTAGAATGCATCACACTTTCTGCAAGAAGGCTTCACGAAGGGCGTTCAAGGGAATCCAACCTTGTCATCTGGTGCGTCGATGCGCGTAGTGAGAGAGACAAATTTTGGCGGTATTGCACCCGCCGCGCGCGGCAAAGTGCGCGACATCTACGATTTAGGCGACAAGCTGCTGATCGTCGCGTCGGATCGCCTGTCGGCGTTCGATGTCGTGTTGCCGACGGGAATTCCCGACAAAGGCCGCGTGCTGACGCAGCTTTCGCTGTTCTGGTTCAATCTTCTTCGCGACGTGATTCCGAATCACGTTCTGAGCGCAACGGACTTCCCTGCCCCTTTCGACGCACACAAAGACGAACTCGCCGGCCGCTCGATGGTCGTGCGCAAGACGCAACCTCTTCCGATCGAGTGCGTTGTGCGCGGCTACGTCTCCGGCTCTGGCTGGAAGGACTATCGCGTCACCGGGAAAATCTGCGGCATCGACCTGCCGAATGGCCTTGTCGAATCCGATCGCTTGCCCGAACCGATATTCACGCCGGCAACCAAAGCCGCGACCGGCCACGACGAAAATATTTCGTTCGACGAAGCGGCCAAGCTCGTCGGCCGCGAACTCGCAGAAAAAGTGCGCGAGGTCAGCCTGACGATTTACAAGCGCGCCGCGCAATACGCTGAGCCGCGTGGAGTTATCCTGGCCGATACGAAATTCGAATTCGGCCTGCTGAAAAATGCCGCCGGCGAAGATGAGCTCATCTGGATCGACGAAGCACTCACGCCGGATTCCTCACGCTTCTGGCCCGCCGCGCATTACGAACCGGGCGGACCTCAGCCATCCTTCGACAAGCAATTCGTGCGCGATTATCTCGAGCGCATTCAGTGGTCTAAGACGCCTCCGGGCCCGGAGCTGCCGCCCGAAATCGTCGCGCTGACCAGCGCAAAATATCGCGAAGCGTATCGAGTTCTGACGGGCCATGAGCTCGTTTAGAGATGTCCGTCTTTGAGAATCGTGAATAGTAGGCAGGCCCCGGGAGCAGTCGCGGTTTTCTGGAGCGTAGAGACGTGAAGGATCAACTGGAAGGGTTAGTCAGCCAGATGGTGGAGCGCGGCATTCTATTCGATGAAGCCGTCGGAGAATTCGAAAAGCGCTTCATCAAGCGGGTGCTGGAGCGTGTCGATGGGAATCAGTCGCGCGCGGCGCATCTGTTGGGGATTCATCGGAATACGCTCAGCCGTAAGCTAAGCGAATATAAGCTGGATCATCGCCGCAACGGGCGATAGGGCGACGCGCGTCACGTCTCAGTCGCGAACGCAGATACAATTCAACGTCAAATCGAGTGGCGATAATAGTTTAGAGCTTGCGGACATGGGGCGCGGCAGTGCTGCGCCCGTACCTATTTTGTGAGCATCGTTTTCGGTTCGCACAGAAAGAAAAACGGCGTCCCGGTGAAATCGGGACGCCGTTTGATTTTTTCATCAGGCTTTAGAGAGGCCGAGCTTACTGCTGCTTCTTGCTCGCCGGCCGCTTCTTGACGCCCTTGCCCTTTTCCTTCGGGATGTCTTCTTCGTTCACCTTGGCCTTGTCCCAGTGGAGCATGAACGCAGGATCAGGATCGTAGGACATCAGCGTGCCGGTGAAGCGCACCGGATTGTCCTTCTCCAGCTTCGCCGCATCCGGCTGACCGACAACCTTCACATCCATGTCGGGAGTCGTCTTCGCATCAAACTCCGCATCGCTGGTGACAAACGCAACCTTGAGCTCCGTTGCATCCGCGCCCGGCGTAACTTCGATCAGCTTGCCCGGCACATCGGGGAACTCAAGTCCGCACGACGCGAGCCAGGTAACCTTGGCCTTGTCGCCGCCAGCCTTGAGGTCGGTGATGACCGAAGCGATCGTCATATCCTTGCGCGCCGCATCGAGATCCTGCGCGCTGGGCAGCGTGTAGGTCGATGGGCGATCCGCCGAGCTGCCCGCGAGTTGCAAGCAGCTCGTTGAGTTCGGCGTCGATCAGGTTGTCGCACGAAGCCTGCTGATAGTTGACGATCAGCTTGCGCAGATACGTCTTCACCTGCGCAGCTTGCTGCGGGTTCGCACCCTTCGCCGAAACGGCCTTGGCGAAATACCAGAATGCGTCGAGATGCTGCGGCGGTTGGCTCGTCTCGTAGATCTGACCGATGCGATAGCTCGTCACAGCGTCATCCGGCGTCAAAGCGAGAACCGCTTTGTACGACTCGATCGCGGCGGGATTATCCTTCACCGCTACCGCGGCCAGCGCGGCGGTGTAATTGAACAAAATCGCCGGCGCCTTTTTTTGCTTGTCGAAATCGTCTTGCGACATCTGGTCGGGCTTCTTGAGCGCGTTCAGCGTCTGCAATCCGTCGAGCGCCGCTTGCCGCGCCTTCTTTGCCTGATCCGGATCGGTCGGCGGCGGCTGAATATTGGTGTATGCAAAAGCGCGCGCATAGTACGCCTGATACTTCACCGGCGCTTCGATCTTGTCGCCGAGCGCCAGCGTCTTGTCGGCGTACTCGATGACCTTCTGCCAGTTCTTCAATTGGCTGTAAGCGTTGAAGTAGAGCGGATAAACGTAAATGAGTAATGCCGAACTCGGGTACTTTGCGATGAAATCGTCGAGCGCCTTGATCTGCGCCGTCGGATCTTTCGTCGCCTGCGCCGCGGTGTAGGCGTTGTATTCCGCCATCGTGTACTGCGGCTTTGCTGCGTCTTGTCCTCCTGCTGCGGCAGCCGCTTGGGCTCTCGCAGAGGTTACATTCCCGAGCATCAAGCAGAGCGCCGCCACCACTGCGAGGCTCGCCAGTCTCCGTGATCCGTTCATTCCGTTTCTCCCTCGCTCAAAATCCTAGCCTTATGATGGACTGCTACTACTCCCGGAACGCTAGCCGGGACTCACCTTGTCTTGCTAAAACTTCGGGATTATAGGTAAAGCAGGTGGTCACCGCAAGCCGTTTGCCTACAATGAAGTATGTACCCAGGGGTATTTATCCATCGACCTGTCAGTTTATTGCGCCACCACCACCCAGACCGCTCGCATCCACTCTAGGAAGCCATTACATTAGACGGCCCGACCGATGTTACGGTGCCCGGTTAAGCTGAGTGTCGCATAAAATTTCACCTCCGACGAGGAAGAATTCCGATGACTCCGATTAGCAAAGTCGATTTCGGTCAATTAGAAAAACCCGATCTGGCGGGTCAAGTTGCGCTGGTCACGGGCGGCAGCCGCGGCATCGGCCGTGCCATCGCGAAGCGGCTGGCGTCGATGGGAAGCGCGGTGGCGATCTGCGGGCGCGACAGCGATGCGCTTCAGGCCGTGGAGGGAGAGCTGCGCGGCCTGGTGACGGGCGTATTCGCTCTGCGTGCCGATGTTACTTCCGCAACGGATGTCGATGCGCTCGTGCGCGGCGCCGAGTCAACGCTCGGGCCGATTTCGATTCTCATCAACAACGCGGGCGTTGGCGGCTTCGGCCCGGTGCAGGAAAAATCGGAGGCCGATTGGGATCGCGTACTTGAACACAAATCTCAAGAGCGTCTTTCTCGTTTCGAAAGCGGTTGTGCCGTCGATGATTCATCACGGCCGCGGCGACATCATCAATATCGTTTCGCTGGCGGGCAAGAACGCGTTTGCCGGCGGTGGGTTGTATTGCGCTTCGAAGTGGGGCGTACGCGGTTTGACAGCATGCATGGCGGAAGATCTGCGCGGGAACAACATTCGCGTGGCCGCTGTCTTTCCCGGGCAGCGTCGCGACGGAGTTTTCTGGGCGAGGGCCGAAGGATGCGACGAAGGTTTTAGCCGCCGATGATGTGGCGCATGCCGTGGCGATGCTGGTGACCCAGGGCCCGCAAAGTTTTCTGAGCGAGGTGGATCTGCGGCCGTTGCGAAAGTCCTGACATACGCGCAGTCAGGGAGCCAGGGCGGCGGCGAAAAGCCGTGACAATTCGTTTACAATTTTCGTGTTGACATTAGTCGTTACAACAACTATTGTATCCCCATGAGCGGCACCTCACGCCCGAGCAAATCCTCCGCTTCCCTGGAGGCGCATGCTTTTGTCTCACTGCAAAAGGCCGCCGACGGCCTCGGGCAACAAGTCGAGCAGCTTCTCAAAGCCAACGATTTGACGGCGGCGCAATACAACACCCTTCGCATCCTGCGCGGCGCCGAGCCCGAAGGCCTGCCGTGCAGCAGCATCGCCGAGCGCATGATTTCGCACGATCCCGACATGACCCGCCTGCTCGATCGCATGGAGAAGCGCTCGCTGATTACGCGCGAGCGGCAGAAAGATGACCGCCGCGTCGTGAAGGCCCGCATCACGCCGCAAGGGCTCGAGCTGCTGAAGACGCTCGACCAGCCCGTCCACGAGCTTCACAAGCGCCAGTTCCAGCACGTGCCGGGCGCGCGATTAAAGCTATTGATCGAATTGCTCGATCAAGTCCTGGAGAAAGATCCGTCCGCGCGAGCGAAGTCTTGTTCGTGAAGCGGAGAGTTTGAAAGAAGTCGAGATTCGAAATGGAAGAACAAAAAATCAAAGGAGAAAAAACAATGGGCCAATCTCTCACTCGCTTTGCACTCGCCACCGGCCTCGCCGCGTTGATGACGCTGCCGGCTTCGGCGGCAACCACGACGTGGCAGATCGATCCGATGCACACCGCGGCGCAGTTCTCGGTGAAGCACCTGGCGATCTCGACGGTTCGCGGCGGTTTCAGCAACGTAAAGGGCACCATAATTTTGGACGATGCGGACATCAGCAAGTCGAGCGTGGACGTGACGATTGACGTTTCGACGGTCGATACGCGCACGCCGGATCGCGACAAGGATCTCAAGAGCGACAAGTTTTTCGACGTCGCGAAATATCCGACGATGACGTTCAAATCCACGAAGGTGGAGCAGGCTGGCGCCGGCAAGCTGAAGGTCACCGGCGATCTGACGATTCGTGGCACGACGAAGTCCGTTGTGCTCGATGTCGATGGCCCGACCGCGCCGGTGAAAGACCCCTGGGGCAACCAGCGCGCTGCCGTCAACGCCACCACGAAGATCAATCGCCAGGACTTCGGCGTGAAGTGGAACGCGACGATGGACAACGGCGGTGTGGTGGTCGGCGACGAAGTGTCGATCACGATCGATGCGGAAATGGTGCAGAAGAAGTAGCTCCGCGTCCAAAGTTAAGCACTCTCTAATACGAATGACGTCGCGGGGCGCGGTTCACGCGCCTCGCGACATCAGTACACACTTCGCCCAGTTCCCCGCTCCCGCCCGCGAGTCATCGCAGTCACAACGAATCGAGCCTTCGCATCATCAAATCGCAATTAGATTGAAGCGAATCACGTCGTCACGAAAGGTCGCATCGTCATGAAGAATCCCGCTCCTGTAGAGGCAGCCGTCCACGAACTCGTGCAGCATCGATGGAGCCCCCGCGCTTTCGGCGATAAGCCGGTCTCGCCGGCCGTTCTAAAGAGCCTGTTTGAGGCCGCTCGCTGGGCGCCGTCGAGCAGCAACTCGCAGCCATGGGCGTACATCGTCGCCACAAAAGACGACAAAGAAAATTTCGACAAGATTTTGAGCACGATGGTCGAGTTCAATCAGGGCTGGGCCAAGCACGCGCCAGTGCTGGCGATCTCGGTCGCGCAAATCAAGAACAAGGAAGGCAAGCCGAACACGCTTGCTCTTCATGACGTCGGCAGCGCCAGCGCGCAGCTCAGCTTTCAGGCAGTCGCCGACGGCCTATACGTCCACCAGATGGCTGGATTCAGCGCTGACAAAGCGCGCGAAGTCTTCCACATCCCCGACGACTGGCAGGCCGTCGCCACCATCGCGATCGGCTATCCCGGCGATCCCAATTCCCTTCCAGAAAAGCTGAAAGAGCGCGAGCTTGCGCCTCGCGTTCGGAAAAACCTGGCCGACTTTGTCATGACAGGCGACTGGGGCCATACTGCTTCCTTCGTGCGGAAGTAGCGGGTTACAATGGCCGCAACGGATTTCTGAACCTTCAGGCGGTCTTCCGCATCTGTACGTAAGGACCCGGTACCGAGAAGGCGCCCCAGCCCAAACCATGCACGGCACTCTCGAATTTCTCCTACATCACGGCTATGTCGTTCTGCTGGCATGGGTGTTTCTGGAGCAGATTGGGCTGCCGGTGCCGTCTATCCCGATTTTATTGGCTGCGGGCGCTCTTGCCGGCACGCACCATATGAACCTGTTCGCCGCGCTGGTGACCGCGGTCTTCGCATGCGCCGTCGCCGACACCATCTGGTTTCAGCTCGGGCGAATCAAGGGCATCAAGATTTTGCAGTTGCTCTGCAAAATTTCGCTCGAGCCTGATTCGTGCGTGCGCCGCACCGAAGGCATTTTCGCCAAGGAAGGCTCGCGCTCGCTGCTGCTCGCAAAGTTCCTGCCGGGACTGGGTACCGTCGCGCCGCCGCTCGCGGGCATTTTTCACATGCGCCTATCGCGCTTCCTGTTGTTCGACTGCGCGGGCTCGGCGCTCTGGGCCGCGTTCGTTCCTGGGGTTGGGATTTGTGTTCAGCAATCAAATCGAAAAGATCGCCGATCACGTTGCCGTGCTCGGAGGCTGGCTCCTTGTTATAGCCATCGCGGGATTCGCGGCGTACATCGCGAACAAATACATCGCCCGGCAAAGGTTCATCCGCGAACTGCGCGTCTCGCGCATCACCGTCGAAGAGCTAAAGTCGAAAATGGATCAGCACGAAGACATGGTGATCGTCGACCTGCGCCATGCTCTCGATTTCGAAGCCGATCCCGAAACGATTCCCGGCGCATTTCGCATCGACGCGCAAGAACTGCGCGAGAAAAACGACAAGCTGCCGCGCGACCGCCAGATTGTTCTCTACTGTACGTGCCCGAATGAAGCGACCAGCGCGCAACTCGCGATTTTGCTCCGCAAGCAAGGTATCCAGCACATCAGCCCGCTCCAGGGAGGCCTCGACGCGTGGCGCGAAAAGGGCTACCCGGTCCACAACGCGACGCTGACGCAAATCTCCGGCATTCGCCCCGCGGCGCCCGTCGCGCCTGCAACGTAAACTCGGCCAGGGCCACATCGCGACAAAAAACAAAGAGCGCAGCGACCAACGCTGCGCCCGGAATACTTCAACGGATTTGCGATTCCAATCTACAGCCGCGGCAAAACGATTCCGGTCTGCGCCTGATACTTTCCCTTTTTATCTTTATAGCTGACTTCGCAATCTTCGTCCGATTCAAAAAACAACACCTGGCACAATCCCTCGTTTGCGTAAATCTTCGCGGGCAGCGGCGTCGTGTTGCTGATTTCCAGCGTCACGAAGCCTTCCCACTCGGGCTCGAACGGCGTCACGTTCACGATAATTCCGCATCGCGCGTACGTCGATTTGCCCAGGCAGATCGTCAGCACGTTGCGCGGAATCCGGAAATACTCTATCGATCGCGCCAGCGCGAACGAATTCGGCGGGACTACGCACATATCGCTCTTGATTGACACCAATGACTTCGGATCGAAATGCTTCGGATCGACGATCGTCGAATTCACGTTGGTGAAGATCTGAAACTCGTCCGCCACGCGGATGTCGTAGCCATACGACGACACGCCATAACTGATCACCCCTTCGCGAACCTGCCGGTCCGTGAACGGTTCGATCATCTTATGCTCCAGCGCCATGCGCCGGATCCACTTGTCGGGCTTAATCGACATCCATCCTCCTCAGCCTTCGTGACGCCGTATCTTCTTAGCTTTTTCTTCTCGTTACTTCGTTACTTCATTGCTTCATTACGTCGTCGTACCAGGAACACCACGCACTGCCAGCGCACAAACACCAGTCGCCTGCACTATTCCGCCGGCTACCTTTGAAAATTTTCAAGTCAGTGTAGATTACCCGTCACGTCTTGACAACTCGCGCCGCCGCCTCTAGCATCGCCACAGACTAGCGGGGAGGATTTGTGATCAAGCTGGATATCGTGAATGCCGTCGTCAACGCAACGACGCCCAACATCAGCCGCACCAAGGCGGAACAGGCGGTCGAGACGGTGTTCGAATCGCTGAAGAATGCGCTCGGCCGCGGCCAGCGCATCGAGCTGCGCCGGTTCGGAGTCTTCAGCGTCAAGCCGCGCAAGACCGGCATCGGCCGTAATCCGCGCACCGGCGAAGAAGTCAACATCCCGCCAGGCAAGGCCGTTCGCTTCAAGCCCGGAAAAGAATTGCAGGGCCTCGAAGCGCCTGCCGACAAACCCGCCGCATAATTCCGCGAGCTGACTCGGCTACCGTCTCTTACAGCGTCGTCACTTTGCTCTCAAAGCGTTGTCATCCCGCTCTCAAAGCGTTGTCATCCTGAGCGCAGCGAAGGATCTCAGCACGAGACGCCGTTACAGTTGCGTACGTCGCTCCCGTCTTTGCACAATTCCCCCGATTTATGCTGTACTGACAGCGAGCTGATATCGCTCCATTCCCCTAGTGAACGACTCCGTCTCAGACCCAAACCTCCCGATCGAACCACCGGAACCCGACTGGCACCCGATTCCGCCATACATTCCGAACCCGTACCAATACTCGGCAGTCCCCGCGCATCCTCCGCTGAAAACTTTGCTGCTCGCCATCCTTCTTTTTCTCGTGACGCTCTGCACCTGCCTCGTTGCCGGCGCGCATTTCGCCGCGGCCTACGCCGAAAACGAAGCCGTCAACTTCGACGAATTCCTGAACGCGCTCACGCTTCTTTACAAACATCCATTCGCGCTGATCAGCGGCCTGCCCTTCGCGCTCACTCTGCTGACCATCTTGCTCGTCCACGAGCTCGGCCACTACTTCGCCTGCCGCCACCATCACATCCATTCCAGTTATCCTTTTTTCATCCCCTTCCCGTCACTCATCGGAACCTTCGGCGCATTCATCATGATTCGCTCTCCGATTCGAACCAAACGCGCCCTCTTCGACGTCGGCGCCTCCGGCCCGCTCGTCGGCTTCATCGTCGCGATCCCCGCACTTCTCTTCGGCATCCTCCACGCCAAGGTCGTGCCCGGCCTCGCCGATCCAAAGCACGTCAGCGCCATCCTCGGCGCGCCGCTCATCCTCCACGGACTCGCCGCGATCTTCTATCCCCACACTCCCGTCGCCAACATCCTTCTCCATCCCGTCGGCCGCGCCGCTTGGGTCGGACTCTTCGCGACCTCACTCAATCTGCTCCCCGCCGCACAACTCGACGGCGGCCACATCCTCCGCTCCCTCAGCCCGCGCATCCACCGCTACGCATCGTGGATTCTCCCGTTCATCCTCATCGCGCTCGCCTTCTTCCATTTCTGGGCCGGCTGGTACGTTTGGGGCGCGCTCCTCTTCATCATTCGCTTCTTCCGCTTCGTCCCCATCTTCGACCCCGAACCGCTCAACCCCGCCCGCCGCCTCGGCGCCGTCATCGCCCTAATCGTCTTCATCCTCTGCTTCATGCCCTCCCCATTCCTCGAATAGCGTCCGAGAAGTTTTACATTCATCTTTAAGTACTCATAGTTTAATATACTAATACGTTATGTCCAGACCAAGGCATGAACTCCAGGCAGAGGCTGTACGAGAAGTCGGGTGCCTACTCCTCGTCTTCGCTCCGCTCGAAACATTAATTCGTTCTGAAAAAGCCACTAGCTTCGACTGGCTCATCACTTCATCGCTTGCGGTCTTTGGGTTTATACTAATGGCAGTTGGTATTGACTTAGAGGCGGAGTGAATGAAGCCTTTCGTCACATACATTCCCTACATCGTTTTCGTGAGCCTCGCCACCTTGATGGTTATTTCTGCCTACAGGTCCTACTGGCGGAGTCCACAATACGCATCGAGACAGAAACGCAAAGCTGAAGATACGCTTCTCAGGCTCAGGTCGAAGCAAATCGAAAATTTGGAAGTCCAGAAGGAAGATCTGCGCCACTACCTGAAAGTTCACGACTTGCAAGACGAAGAATTGAATGCTGTCTCGAATGACGCCGAAGTCACGCTGAAGCACGTTCGCGAAGCACTCGTCGAAGCCCGCAAACAGGCTCAGACGCAAGTACTGGCGAAGCAACGAGAGCGCATCGCCTCCTCCTAGGCACGCACCTCCGCAGTTTCGTTACTCCGGATAACCGCTCCTAGTACAATGCATCCCGCATGTCCGCCCTCACCCGCACGCTCCGCCCTCGCGATCTCCTCCTCCTCTTCATCGGCTCGGTCATCGGCTCCGGCATCTTCCTCACACCCGGCCTAATCCTTCGCCAACTCAACGGCTCCGTCGGCGCCGCGTCCATCGTCTGGATCGTCGGCGGCGTCCTCTCTCTCCTCGGCGCGCTCACCTACGCCGAACTCTCCGCCACAAATCCCGAAGCCGGCGGCCTCTACTGTTTCATCCGAGACGGATTCGGCCGCATCCCCGCATTCCTCTACGGCTGGTCGCTCTTCCTCGTGATCGCCAGCGGCACCATCGCCGCTCTCTCCCACGCCTTCACGCGCTACCTCGCCGAAATCGTCCCGATCCCCACCGCCGCCATAAAGCCCGTAGCCGTCTTGATGATCGCCATCGTCACCGCCGTCAACGTCTGGGGCACACGCAAATCCTCCGACCTGCAAAACTGGACCACCCTCATCAAAGCGTCAGCCGTGGTCATCCTCAGCGCCGTCCTCCTCACTCTCGGCCACCACGCGCACGAACTCCCCGCCGCCCTTCCAGCAACCCAACACGGCTCCGCGCTCTTCTCCGCATTCGGCCTCGCCATGATCGCCGTCCTCTGGGCTTACGAAGGCTGGCAGTTCGGCACCTACAGCGCCGGCGAAGTCATCGACCCTCAAAAATCTTTCCCGCGCGCATTTCTCATCGGCTCTCTTCTTCTCGTCGCTCTCTATCTCGTCGCCAACATCGCCTACCTCATCGCGCTCGGCCCCGCAGCCTCCACCGCAAGCGACGCCATCGCCGCCAACGCCGCATCCACCGTCCTCGGTCCATGGGCCGGCAAATTCGTCGCGCTCGCCATCCTCATCTCCGTCTTCAGCTCCACCAACAGCGTCATCCTCACCGCACCACGCGTCTTCTACGCGATGGCCAACGACAATCTCTTCTTCAAAAAATTAGCCGAAGTCCACCCGCGCTTCGGCACGCCCGCGAACGCGATCGTCGCGCTTGGAGTCTGGTCCGCCATCCTCGCCTGCGCCGGAAAATTCGCCGAGCTCATCGGCGGCGTAATCTTCATCGGCTGGATTTTCTACGGCCTCGGTGCCGCCGCGATTTTTCCTCTTCGCCGCAAATCGCCCAACGCAAAAATCCCCTACCGCGTCCCCGGCTACCCCTTCACTCCATTCCTCTTCGTCCTCGCCGCCGCAGCCATCGTCGCCAACGCCATCATCCTCGCCTTCTACGACCCCGCCTCCTTCCAACACATCGTCGTCGCCATCATCCTCTTCCTCCTCGGCCTCCCCGCCTACGCCTTCTGGCGCCGCCACTCCGCACGCTGAACAAATTCGCCCGGACCATGTACGGGCGCAGCCCTGCTGCGCCCCAAACACCCAGGCGTCCCCCGTTGCTGCCGGCCCTCTTCTCATTCGCTCAGAAACTTTCCCTACCGGCGCGGTGTCCAACACTCCATCTCCGTGTTTGTGTTCGCCTTTCTTCGCAGGGAGAGCTCTTGCTCGAAGCTACTTCGCTCTCAAAATCCTACGGCTCCGTCACCGCCGTTCACGATGTAACTCTCCGCCTCGAACCCGGCCAGGTCCTCGGCTACCTCGGCCCCAACGGCTCCGGCAAAAGCACCACCGTAAAAATGCTCACTGGCCTCCTCGAACCCACGCGCGGCCAAATCCTCTACGACGGCCAAGACATCCACAAAAATCTCGTCGCGTATCGCCGCCACCTCGGCTACGTGCCCGAAGAAGCGAATCTCTATCCCTACCTCACCGGCGAGGAATATCTCGACATGGTTGGCACGCTCCGCGCGATGTCCGACGCTCGCCGCAAATCCCGCATCGCCGCGCTGCTCGAGCTTTTCTCGCTCGCGCCTCATCGCCACGTCAACATCGGCACCTACTCCAAGGGCATGCGCCAGCGCATCCTCCTCATCGCCGCCATCATGGACAATCCCGACGTCCTGATCCTTGACGAACCATTCTCAGGACTCGACGTAACCTCCGCGCTCGTGTTCAAAATTTTCATCCAGTCCCTGCGCGACAAAGGCAAAGCCGTCTTCTTCTGCTCCCACGTCCTCGAAGTCGTCGAAAAAGTTTGTTCGCAGATGATCATTCTGCGAAAAGGCCGCGTCATCGCGCACGGCCCTACAAAGCAAGTCCTCGAAAACATTGGTCAATCCTCGCTCGAAAGCACATTCCTGCAACTCGTCGAAGATCGCGACGTCGCAAAAATCGCCAGCGACATCGTTGACGCCGTCGTCGCATAAGCACACCACGTGTACCTAGAATCTCAACTCGACGAAGGCACGCAGACTCGATCCGCTCTCCGTTCGACTCTCTCCAGAAAACTCGCCGCCATGTCGCGGACGCCCTTCGGCACGCTCCTGCGCATTTTCCTCAGCCCGCATGTTTCACGGCAGCAGCGATGGCGACGACGGCCAACTCGACCTCGGTCCAGGCGTGATCGCAATCCTCCTCGCCATGCCGGGACTCCTCATCTCGCTTCTGATGTTCGAAAAATACGGCTCGCTGATGCACTTCCTGAACGGCGACCTCTACACCTTCGACGCCTTCGCCGAAACCATCCCCGACGAATACTTCTTCGTCGTACTCTCCATCGTCGTCACCGGAATCGCCGCACTCTGGCGATGGGACGCCATCTTTCTCGATCGCCGCGACTACACCAATCTCGTCCCGCTCCCCATTTCTCTCACCACGATCTTCGCCGCAAATTTCTGCGCCATTCTCGCCTTCGCCGCGTTCCTCACCATCGTCGTCAACGCCGCCTCGTCCATCCTCTTCCCCATCGCCGTCGTCGGATCGCAACCCTTCGTCACCGTCCTGATCCGCTTCGCTGCCGGTCACGCCATCGAAATTTTCCTCGCCAGCTTTTTCACGTTCTTCTTCGTCTCCGCGATCGCCGGCCTATTAATGTCCGTCCTCCCCGCGAGACTTTTCCGCCGCGTCTCTCTACTCGTCCGTTTTCTCCTCGGCATCGCGTTCCTTTTCTTGATTGCAACGGTTCTCGCCGTTCCCGAACTCCTCAACAAACACAATCTCGCCGCAACCAAAATCCTCGTCCAGCTTCCGCCCGTCTCATTCCTCGGTATCGCCCGCACCATCTGGGGCCGCGGCCACGAACCCTTCGTCCCCGAAATGACCTCAGCCGCCCTCAAAGCGCTCGCCGCATCGATCGTCGTCGCCGCCATCACCTACTCACTCGGCTTCCGCCGCTCCTTCATCCGCATCCCCGAAACCAGCGACACCGGCCCGCTCCCCCAATTGCGCATCTCAACGCGCCTGACGCTCCCTTTCTTCGCGCCGCTCCAAAACCTCTTTCTCCGCACGCCCTCGCAACGCGCCAGCTTTCGCTTCTCCATCGCCACTCTCTGTCGAAGCGAAGCCCACCTCCAAATCTTCCTCGCCTTCGCCGCACTCGGCCTGGTCGCCGCCTCCGAATCCCTCAACACTCCGCAAGGTCTCCACTCCATCATTTCCCAACCGCTCCCTCCGACCGAATTCCTCGCCGTCCCCTTCGTCCTCGCCTTCTGCCTCCTCGCCGGCATCCGCCTCGCCTTCGAAATGCCCGCCGATCTCCGCGCCAGCTGGATCTTCAAACTCTGGATCGACCGCGACTCCCAAGACGCGCGCCCCATCGCGCGCCGCGTCCTGCACGCCCTCGCACTCTCCTGGCTCGCCCCCGCCACCTTCGCCGTCACATTCCATTTCTTCGGCTGGCAAGACGCCGCAATCCACACCGCCATCTTCATCGCCGCCACAATCCTCCTCGGCGAAATCCTCATCGCAAATTTCCGCAAGATTCCTTTCACCTGCCCCTACCCGCAGTTCGAAAGCACCTCCGGCCTCATCCTCGTCGCCTACCTCTTCGGCTTCTTCATCTTCACCGACTGCCTCCCGCAACTCGAGCACTGGGCGCTTCTCGCTCCCGTCCGCGCCCTGGTTTTCATCCCAATCCTCGCCGTCGGATTCGCCGCCATCCAGATCTGCCGCCGCCAGCCTCCTCGACATGGACAAATCCCTCATTTTCAACGAGTCCTGAGCCGCCTCCCACCCTCTACCGCAACAAATTCCGCCGTTGCGGGTTACTACAACTGGAACAAAACCCGCCGTAACGACTCTCGAAACGAGCACGTCGTAGAGCCGAGGAGAGATCTCCATGAAAAGTGTGTCCGCTCTGAAAAGGGTGATATCCAGCTGCACTGCCACAATTCTTGCCGCATCACTTCTAATCCCGGTCGCCTACGCGCAGAACCCGCAGCAGGCGCCACCGCCGCCCGATCAACAGGGCCCGCCGCCGGATCAGCAACAGCAAGGCGGCTACGACCAGGCGCCGCCGCCATCCTATCCACCTCAGCAACTCGACGGCATGGTCTCGCGCATCGCTCTCTATCCCGACCCACTGCTCGCCCAAATCCTCACCGCCTCAACTTTCGGCGATCAGATTCCCGACGCCGCGCGCTGGTCCGACGAACATCACTACCTCAACGGTCAGCAACTTTCCGACGCCATCAATCAAGACCAACTCCCCTGGGACCCCAGCGTTCTCGCGCTGCTTCCCTTCCCATCCGTTCTCGACATGATGGCCAGCGATCAAAACTGGACCAACGACCTCGGCAACGCCGTTCTCGCCCAGCGCCCCGACGTGATGGACGCCGTCCAGCGTGAACGCCATCGCGCCTATCAATACGGCTACCTGCGCAGCAATCAGCAGATCGTCGTAAACAACGGTCCGTATATCGACATCGAGCCTTACAATCCTGCGTTCATCGTCGTGCCCACCTACAATCCCGTCATCGTCTACGCGCCTCCGCGTCCCGGCTTCTTCGTCGGCGGCGCCATCGGCTTCGGCTTCGGCGTCACCATCGGCTCCTACTTCCGCCCGTGGGGCTGGGGCTCCAGCCACTTCGTTTGGGGCAGCCACGTCGTGATCGTCAACAATCGCCCGTGGGGACGCACTTGGGTCAACCGCCGCGTCTACGTTCACCCGTACGCTGACGTGCATCGCTACAACGCCCCGGCCAACGCTCACTTCGTCGAACACCACGAAGCCATCCCCCGCAGCGAACACGAGCGCACCGCCGTCCGCGAAGGCCGCCCCCACGTCGAAGAACACGACCACGACCACCACCACTAACCCGAAGCGCAGCAAAAATCACAACGGGGCACGGATCATCTCCGTGCCCGTTTTCTTTCCCCGAATCCTCCGCGCGTCTCAGCGTCCCTTGCGCCTCTGCGTTATCCTTTCTCTTTCTCCCCTCCTGCTAAACTACCCACGCAAATGTCCGCCCCCGCCTACTGCAACGTCGCCCTCCCTGTCCCCCTCCGCACTCTCTTCACCTACTCCATCCCCGACCACCTCCGCGAATCCATCCACCCCGGCACCCGCGTCCAAGTCCCCTTCCGCAAAAAATCCCTGATCGGCGTAGTCATCGATCTCACCGCCTCCGCCCCGCCCAACACAAAAATCCGCGACATCACCAAATCCATCGACAACATTCCCTCTCTCACTCCCAAGCTCATCGAACTCGGCCAATGGATCGCCAACTACTATCTCGCCCCCGTCGGCGAAGTCTTCCGCGCGATGCTCCCTCCTCCCATCGAAATCCGCACCCAACGCCTCATCGCCATCACCGCCGCCGGACGCGAAACCACAACAAGCCTCAGCGGCGGCGAACTCACTCACGGCCTCTCGCGCAACGAAGCCGACTTCCTCGCCAATCTCGCCGCCAAAAATGATCCCGTCCCTTACTCCGCCGCCGCAAAATTCAAAATCGACGCCGCAACAATCGACCGCCTCCGCAAACAAAATCTCATCGAAATCCGCGAATCCCTGCTCGGCCGCAAACCCAAAACCCAGCGCGTCATCGCCTGGATGGCTCAGCCTCTCCCAGACAGCGCGCAAGCCGCAGTGCCGCCCGTTCCTCTCGACGAAAAAACCGCACGCATCCGCGACCAGCTCATCGAACGCGGCCCCATGCCTCTTCCCCACGTTCTCAAACTCCTCGATGTCTCTCGCTCCGTCATCGAGCGCATGCTCCGCAACGGCCTCCTCGAATCCTGGGATGAACGCGTCGATCCCGCCGACGACCCCTTCGACTCCGGCTACGAAGCCCCCGCCCACGACCTCAACCCCGGCCAGGAATCCGCCTTCAACGCCATCAAATCTCGCTTCGAACTCGGCGAATTCGGCACACTTCTCCTCTACGGCGTCACCGGCAGCGGCAAGACCGAGGTCTACATGCGCGCCGTCCAGGAAACGCTAGCGCGCGGAAAAACCGCCATCGTCCTCGTCCCTGAAATCGCGCTCACTCTGTGGGTTGGTCGTCAGTGCCGCGCGTGGTTTGGCGCGCGCTTCGAAGGTGTCGCCGTTCTCCACTCCGCACTCAGCGACGTAGAGCGCGCCCGCGAATGGTGGCGCGTCCGCAACGGCGAAGCTCGCGTCGTCGTCGGCACGCGCTCCGCCGTCTTCGCGCCGCTCGAAAATCTCGGCCTCATCATCGTCGATGAAGAACAGGAATCCAGCTATAAGCAGGAAGAAACGCCGCGCTACCACGGCCGCGACGTCGCCATCGTCCGCGCCAAACTAGAAAACGCGATCGCGCTTCTCGGCTCCGCAACGCCATCGCTCGAAACCTACCACCACGCGCGCAACGGAAAATATGAACTCCTCACGCTACCCGCACGCGTCGCCAATCGCTCCATGGCCAGCGTCGAAATCATCGACATGCGCGAAGATTTTCAGCGCACTCACAAAGCGGGCCCGATCAGCATCGCCCTCCACGACGGCATCACCGAGTGTCTCGCGCAAAAAACGCAAGCGCTCATCCTCATCAATCGCCGCGGCTACTCCTGGTCCGTGATGTGCCGCAGTTGCGGCAACTCTGTTCAGTGCGTCAATTGCAGCATCTCGATGACCTACCACAAGTCGCGCAATCGCCTTGAGTGCCACTACTGCGGCTCCATTCAGCAGGTTCCGAAGGAATGTCCGAAGTGCCAGTCGCAATACATCTATTTCTTCGGCGAAGGCTCCGAGCATCTCGAAGAACGCCTGCGCAAAGAATTTCCCGGCGCCCGCATCGCGCGTCTCGATCGAGACACCGCGCGGACCAAGCGCCAGTATCAGGAAACGCTCGGCGCTTTCGTAGGTGGTGCCATCGACATCCTCGTCGGCACGCAAATGCTCGCCAAAGGCCACGACTTCCAGCGCGTCACGCTCGTCGGCGTCATCAGCGCCGATTCGTCTCTTCACTTACCAGACTTCCGCGCCGCCGAACGCACTTTCCAACTCCTCACCCAAGTCGCCGGACGCGCCGGTCGCGGCGATCTCCCCGGCCGCGTCCTCATCCAAACCTATTACCCCGAGCACTATGCCATTCAGGACGCCGTCCGCCAGGACTACGCCTCCTTTTTCGAACGCGAAACCCAATTCCGCCGCTCCATGCAATACCCGCCCTTCACCTCGCTCGCCAACGTCATCATCCGCGATTCAAATCTCGAAAAAGCCATCCGCTACGCCCGCCAGCTATCCGAGTACTTCGCTCCCAACGACGGCAAATCCCTCCGCGTCCTCGGCCCCGCCACCGCCCCCCTGGCTCGCCTCAAAACCGAACACCGCTACCAATTCCTACTCAAATCCCCACGCCGCTCCGTCCTGACCAACATCCTCTCCGGCGCCCTGACCTACGCCGACACCAAGGAAATCCCCCAAACCGCCATCCTCGTAGACATGGACCCTCTGAATCTCCTCTAATCAATCCCCCTCCCCGATCGATCCCACTCCGTTGTAGGGGCGGGGCTTGCTCCGTCGCGCCACTGCGTCTTGCCGCCCACGCGCCGCGAAGCCCGGGTGTTGAAAATGAGGGTTGACAAATCTTGCATCCGTGCTATTCTGTCCGAAGCAGTATTTTCGCTCACGCGCCGACCAATCGGCGCTATTTTTTTGCCCAAACGACGGTCAGAGGCCAATCAGAAGCCGACCTCTTCGAAAACACCCCTGGCTTAAATGCCGTATTTTCAACAGCATCCACACACTCATTTCCCGCATCATCGCAAGCCATTGATTCTAAAAAGCTTGCACATACTTAAAAAAACATAGGGGGGTATACCCCTCTTCGTCCCATTTTGGAACTCACCGCTTCCATGGAACACGGAACACGAGACACGGAGCACGGCCTCAAAGGCTGATCATCGCAATCCCAACGAAAATTCCCACAATCCCGACCCACTGAACCCGGCGCAGGTGCTCCCGTAACACCACCGCCGCCAGCAACACCGTAACCGCCCCATAGAGCGACGACAACACGCTAACCACCGACACCTGCTCCAGCTGCATCCCGAGGTTGTTCATGATGAACGCGCCCGTATCCAGCACGCCCATACTAAGTATCCAAACGCCGACCTTGCCGTCGCGCGGTAACGCAATCGGTTGCCGCCGAATCAGCAGAAACGCCGCCGTCACCGCCGACGAAGTCAGCCGAATCATCCAAACCGTCGCCGCAAATCCGACGCGCGGTATCGCGCGATACCCCAGCACCCAAAACAAAACGCCAAATCCAAGCGCCGACAGCAGCGCAATCCCGATTCCCGGCACTCTCGAAGTCGCCGCTCCCGGCGCATCTTCCACGCTCTCAGCCGCGCTCGCCTCTCCCCGCGCCACGACACAACGCCGACCAAAATCGCAACGATCCCCGCGACCCGCAGCGCCGTCAGCCGCTCGCCGGTAAAAAACGAAATCGCCATCGTCAGCGCCGGATAGCTCGCCGAAATCGGCGCAACCACCGACATCTTCCCAATTTCAAACGAGCGATACAGGCACAACGTCGAGAACGCATTCAAGCATCCGACGCCAACGCCCCACGCCCACGGAGTCCACCCGGACCCATCGAACAAATGACCCCAGCCGCCGACCCACCGCAACGTCGCCGTCAGCAGCACCAGCCCGGTGAACTGCATCCACAGCGTCGTGCGAATCGATCCGATTTTGCGCGCCGAAAATCGCGCAAGAAAATCCGATGAGCCCCACGAAAGGGCCGTCAGCAATCCAAGAAGAATTCCCATGATGAATTATTATGACCGCGACGAACCCGGCGAACACCAGCGTCCGTCATCGCGAATACAAGCGTCCGTCATCGCGAACACCGGCGTTCGTAATCGCGAATGCAAGCGTTCGTCATCCCGCCCACTACTATGACCAATCGTCATCCCAACCACTACTCTAACGATTGTCATCCTGAGCCGCCCGTAGGGCGGCGAAGGATCTCAGCCGATACAAGCCACCCAAATGAATGATCGAGACGAACTACGAAGTTTTCCCAGCCGAAGTCGACTTCGAGCCGCGCTTTTCCAGGCCAAGCTCCGCCATCACCATCTGCAAATCTTTCCAGACGTCGGCCTTCGCCGGCGGATTGCGCAGCAAATACGCGGGGTGATACGTCGCCATCAATTTTCGCCCGCGGAATTCCTGCCACTGTCCGCGAAAATGCGAAATACCGCGCGTCGTTTGCAGCAGCGTCTGCGCCGCGCACGCGCCAAGGGCCACGATCACTTGCGGATCGACCACGTCAAGCTGACGCATCAAAAACGGCGAACATGTTTTGATTTCATCCGGTTCCGGCAATCGATTTTCCGGCGGCCGGCATTTCACGACATTGCAGATATAAACGTCCTGCCGCTGCAATCCCATCGCTTCGATCATCGACGTCAGCAGTTTTCCCGCGCGCCCCACGAATGGCAAACCTTGCATGTCTTCGTCGCGCCCGGGCCCTTCGCCGACAAAAACTAATCTCGCCTTTGGATTCCCATCAGCGAAAACGATCTTGTTTCGCGCCTTGTGCAGCTTGCACCGCGTGCAGTCACCGATATCGTCGCGAATCTTCAGCAGCGAGTCGCCCGAGATTTTTTCCGACGCATCGAATAGCGCTGACTTCGGCGTCGGCAAGACAACTTTAGGCGCCGCTGAAACTTGCAGCGCCGGAGCAGGCGGCAGCACAGACTTTCGCGGTGTTCTTGGCAATGTGTCCTCAAACACGGGAGATTCTTCCACGTAAGATTCCGCGCCCACGACCGTCTCATCCTCGACGGTGACAGACGGGACGTTCCCGAATTCCGGTTCGCGCGATTCATGTCCCACGGTCGGGAAAGACGCCGTCGCAGAATTGGTGGTCGACGATGAACGCAAAGTCGAAGTTCTGTCGCGGTAAAAAAGATCGATGCCGATGTCTTCGTAAAAATTGAGCCGTACGGAAAGTTTCTGCTGGAGAGCGTCGGAAATGCGATCGGCCATGGTCAGAGCGCGGTGCGCTCTGCGGAGTGTAGCACGGAGCGAAGCCGCAAAACTTCGTCGAGGATACGCTGCGCGACTTCCGTCTTGCTCATGCGCGGCAACGCAACATCGCGCCCGTCGCGCGAAAATAATGTCACCACATTTGTATCGACGTCGAAGCCCGCGCCTTCGGCAGTGACGTCGTTCGCCACAAT
This sequence comes from uncultured Acidobacteriota bacterium, assembly GCA_963785605.1. GTDB lineage: Bacteria > Acidobacteriota > Terriglobia > Acidiferrales > UBA7541 > Acidiferrum. The sequence goes on from CAWAWE010000010.1 coordinate 476,422, forward strand.
AATGTCCGCATTCTTCGCCGTCAACTTCTTGCGTGCGTTCTCGGCAACACGTTCCGTTTCCGCCGCGAAGCCCACAACCAGCCGGTTGCTTTTATTCTTCGCGACAGTCGCGAGAATATCCGCATTCGGCTCGAGTGAAATCGTCAGCGGTTCTCTCTCGCGCTTGATCTTTTGATCGAAGCTCTTCGCTGGACGATAGTCCGCGACAGCCGCCGCGAAAATCGCGATCGTCGCTTCGGAAAATTTCGCCTCGACCGCGCGCAGCATCTCTTCCGCCGTGCGCACATCGATGCGCTGTACGCCCTTCGGCGTAAGCAAGGCAGTAGGCCCGCTGATCAAAATCGTTTTCGCACCGCGCCGCGCCGCCGCTTCTGCAACGGCATAGCCCATCTTCCCCGACGAGCGATTCGTCAGATACCGCACCGGGTCGAGATCTTCACAGGTCGGTCCAGCCGTAATCAGCACGGTCTGCCCTTCCAGATCGCGTTTGAAGCGCAACGCCTCGCGAACAGCGGCAACAATTTGCTCCTGCCCCGCAAGCCGTCCCGCGCCAGTCATGCCGCAGGCGAGATACCCTTCGTCGGGATTGACGACGTGAACTCCGCGCGAACGCAGCACATCGAGATTCGCCTGCGTCGCCGCGTGATTCCACATATTCACATTCATCGCTGGCGCGACCACTACGGGCGCCGTCGAGGCAAGATAAAGAGTCGTCAGGAAATCGTCCGCAATTCCCTGCGCAAACTTCGCCAAAATATCCGCTGTCGCAGGCGCGACCAATAACAAATCCGTTCGCTCAGCCACCGCAATGTGTTCGATCGCGGATTCAAGATTCGCGTCCCCGTTCGCTTCCGGCCCGGCAAACAGATCGGTGATGACCTTCTGCCCGCTCAGTGCCGCAAACGTCAGCGGCGTCACAAATTCCCGCGCCCCGCGCGTCATCACAACCTGCACGGAAAAATCATCCTGCTGCAAACGGCGCACGAGCTCCGCGGCTTTGTACGCAGCTACGCCGCCGGTTACGCCGAGTGTGATGCGCAGTGGATTCATTCGAGTTTCACGAATCGAAGTTTCGCTTCAGGAGGCCTCAACGCTCGCTTGCAGAGAACTCATGGCCCAGGTTTGTACACCCTTGGCACACTCAATTAGATGCCGGCGGCCGCGGCGCGCTACTTCCGGCGCTTGTTGCCGTCTTTGTCGGTGTCGATCGAATCGGGTTCGGTGAAATCGTATTCGATATACCCGCTGTCGAGCTCTTCGCACGCGATGCGCGTCGGCTTCAACGTACGCGGATTTTCAACCAGCGACGGCGCTCCAGCCATGATCTGCCGCGCTCGTCTTGCTGCCAGCACCACATACGCAAACTGGCTCTCGGGAGCTTTGGTTAGCACATTCATCAGTCTTTCCCTCCAAACGACGCCAGAAGTTGTTCCACTCGCTTGCTTCGCCTCGCGCTCTGGCAACGCAGTGCGACGACGATTGCCTGCGCTTCGTTGCCCGCGCGCTCTACGTCTTCATTCACAACACAATAATCGTAATATTTTCCGAACGCTTCGATCTCGTCCCGCGCTTTGGCCAGGCGCCGCGCGATTTCTTCGTCCGAGTCCTGGCCGCGGCCTCTCAGGCGACGCTCCAGCTCCTCGCGCGAAGGCGGCAAAATAAAAATCGCCACCGACTGCGGAAGCTTTTGCTTTACCTGCGCTGCACCCTGAACATCGATCTCGAGCACAAGATCCAGATTTTTGCTGCGCGATTCCTCGAGCCACTTCTTCGGCGTGCCATACGCATGCCTGCCGAAAACTCGCGCATACTCAAGAAATTCTCCGCGAGACACCATCGCGTCGAATGCCTCTTCCGTTACGTAAGCATAGCATTTCCCACTGGACTCAGTCGCGCGACGCTGCCGAGTAGTACATGAGATAGAAGGCATCGTCCCCGGCAATTCCAGTATCTTTTGGACCAGCGTCGATTTGCCCGAGCCCGACGGGCCCGACACAATCAGAATCAGCGGCTCACTTTCGGACCCGGTGGTCATTCGATGTTTTGCACCTGTTCGCGCAATTTTTCAATCTCGGCGCGGATTTCCAAAGACAGCTCAGTGATGGTGAGCGCCTCGCTCTCCACACCCGGCGTTTTCGAGAGCATCGTGTTCGCTTCGCGATGCATCTCTTGCAACAAGAAATCCAGCTTCTTGCCGAGTTCGCCGGCGCCGTCGAGCAGTTTTGCAAATTGCTGCAAATGGCTCCGTAAACGGTCGAGCTCTTCGCTAATGTCGCTGCGCTCGGCGAGCAGAGCCGCCTCCTGCGCAAGGCGCGCCGGTTCGATCCCTGTGCCGCTCAGCAATTCCTTTAGCCGATTTTGCAAGCGACGCGCGAACGCCGGCGTCAGGCTGATTGCGAGTTCACGCACCTTTTCAGCCTGTTCACCGATTTTCGCGAGCCGCGAGCGCAGCTCCTCGGCCAGATGGCGCCCTTCGGTGTGGCGCATGTCGTCGAGTTTCGTGAGCGCTTCGCGCAAACAATTTTCGAGCGCAGTGCCGAGCTGATCCTGCTCTGCATCATCTTCCGGCAATGGCGGCGCGAGCCCGCCGATGACGCCGGGAAGACGCAGCAGCGAGACGACGTCGAGATCGGTCTTCACCTGCATCTGCTGGCGTAATTCTTCGGCGGCGTGCGAATACGCCTGGAGCAATTCTTTGTTCACCTGCACCGGCGCGGATTGACCGGGCTGCACGTTCACGTTGATGTCGAGATGGCCGCGATGAATTTTTTCTCGGATGATCTGGCGTAGCCGCAATTCGTAGACATCGAAGCCTTCGGGCATGCGGAACCGGACGTCGAGAAAACGGTGATTGACGCTCTTCACGCTGATGCGCAGCGCCCAGCCGTTGGCTTCGGCGCGCGCCTGCGCGTAGCCGGTCATCGAGACGCATTCGGCGCGCTTTCCAGCGGCGCCTTGCGATTGTGATTTTGCAGGTGCGGTGTTCTGGCTCATAGAGTGGTGCCCGGGACCGTAAGATTTCGCGCGGCGTGCAAAGACTCCAGCACATCCTCGCTGGCGAACTGCAGGCTATGCAAACGAGCGTACGTACCGCCACGCGCCATCAATTCGGCGTGCGTTCCGCTTTCGCGAATCTGTCCTTCTTCCAGCACAAGGATTTTATCCGCGCGACGCACCGTCGCCAAACGATGCGCAATCACGAAGGTAGTGCGGCCGACCATCAAATTGGCGAGAGCTTTTTGCACGTACATTTCCGACTCGGCGTCGAGTTCCGAAGTGGCTTCGTCGAGGATCAGAATCGGCGAGTTCTTCAGGATCGCGCGCGCAATGGCGATGCGCTGGCGTTGTCCGCCGCTGAGCCGCGTGCCGCGTTCGCCGATCACCGTATCGTAACCCTGAGGCAGCTCAGCGATGAAATCGGCGGCCAGAGCGGCGCGCGCGGCAGCCTCAACGCGCTCTTTCGGCACGTTGCTGAGGCCGTAGCAAATATTGTTCCACACCGTATCGTGGAAGAGGATATTTTCCTGCGCGACCATGGCGATTTGTTCACGCAGCGAGCGGATCGTTACGTTGCGGACGTCGATGCCGTCGATCAGGATTCGGCCCGCTGTCGCTTCGTAGAAACGCGGAATGAGATTGACCAGTGTGGTTTTTCCGGCGCCGCTGGAGCCAACGAAGGCGATCACTTCGCCGCGCTGCGCGCGCAAACGAATATTTTGCAGGACGTTTGTGGACTCGCTATACGAGAAGCTGACGTCGTCGAAGAGGACTTCTTTCGCGAATGGCGGCAAGGTCTTCGCGCTCGGCTGCTCGGTGTGCTCTTCGTCGAAATCGAGATACGCAAAAACTTGCGTGCTCGCGCCTTGCGCGGCCTGAAACTGCTGGTAGACCGTGCCCATTCGCTTGAGCGGCGTGTACGCCTTGAGCAGCGCGAAGATGAAGGCGAAAAAGACGCCGAGCGTCATGATGCCGCGATGAATCTGATCGCGCGCAACGAGAATCAATACCGGAATCACAATCGCGCCGAGCAGGTCCATCATCGGCGAAGTGATGACAGCGGCGCGCACCCAGCGCATGTTTTCGCGCAACAAGCGGCGCGCGGTTTCCTTGAACTTTGCGATCTCAAAAGACTCCATGCCGAAGGCTTTAACAACGCGGTTTCCGGTGACCGTCTCTTGAATAATTTGCTGAAGCTCGCCGAGGCGCGACTGGCTATTTTCGGCGGATCGGCGAATCTTGCGTCCGAATTTGCTGATCGGCGCCACAACCAATGGCAGGAGAACGATCGAACCCAGCGCCATGCGCCAATTCAGGCAGACAACCACGGTGATAAACACGATGAGCGTAAACCCTTCGCGAAACATATCGGCGAGGTGTTCGGAAAGCGCAATGCGCGTGCGTTCAACATCGTTGATCGCGACGGAGAGCAAGCGGCCTGTCGGATGGTCCTGAAAGAAACCGATGGGCTGCTTGATGATCTTGGCGTAGACATCGTTTCGTAGATTGGTGACGGCGGCGTGGCCGACGTACTGGATTTGCGTCGAACCCAAATACTCGGCGATGGCTTTGATGCCGAAAATCATGAGCAGCGTGAAAAAGAAAATCGTTTTGACGTTGTGAAAGCTGGAGGGAAGAAAGGTATTGAGGTAGACGACGTGATCGGTGAACGGAATTTTTCCGAGGGGCAGAGCCGAGCCGACGACCGAAGGATCGAGCACGTAGTCCACCGCCGGCTTGATCATCAGCGCGACGAGACCTTCGGCGATCGCGACGATGGCAAGGAGAACGATACCTATCGCGAGGCGGAGAGCATACGGGCGCACGTAACCCAACAACCGCTTCAGTTGTGGTGAAAATGCCGACGCCACGCTTCAGGCTCCCCTGGATTGCACAACAGGTACGCTATTCGGCGCGGTGAGGCGTGTCAAGTTTGCGACGGGGGTACAGCACGGCGACAACGGCTGACATTGAGCAAATGCGGGTGGCGACAATCGGTGACATCGTGCGGACAGGGGGCGCAGCGGTGCTGCGCCCGTACAAATTGATTGCTTGGACATTATTTTTCGATGTCGCGGTGGACGACTTTTGTGGAGTAGCCGCGCTTGGAGAGGGCGTCGCTGATCGACTCGGCCATCATCACGGAACGGTGGCGGCCGCCGGTGCAGCCAAAGGCGATCGTCAGATAGC
>CAWAWE010000011.1:0-223924 GCA_963785605.1 uncultured Acidobacteriota bacterium
AGATCGCTTCAGTTTTCGGTCGGATTGCGCCAATAGCGGCATGAAGTCAAGCCTTGGACCTGGATCGAGCACCACGGCGCGCCGGTGCCGTCACACCGGACGACCCAATGATTGTACGTACCGTGCCATGGACCGTTCGATTGTTCGTTGGTTTTTTGTTCGAGTGAGATCAGTGAGCAGAGGATTTCGCGCGCGGGTTTATCGTCGGCCCCAAATTCGATCTCGGCTGTTCCCCACGGAACCCCCGTCAAAGACGAATCACAACAACCGACGTGTAACCCAGTGTGCTTGCTCAGTTCTTCCGCCAGCAGATTTCCGTCCTGGAGAATCATGCGTTTCGCGAAGGGAATTGTGATTTTGCGGTCGAGTAGCGGGAGCGCGTCTTCTTGGCCTTCGGCGTTTTTCGTGGTGGTCGGTACTAGCGTGTAGGCGTTGGGGTCCAGGGTGTCCACGCGGTAGGTGTAAGGCATCTCGTTGTTTGCAACTTCGGCCAACTCTTGCAGGAGGCCCGGGACGTCGGTGGGCTTGCCGTCTTCAGAAGTGGCGAAGCGGACTTCGATGGTGTGACGCTTCATGACCCGATAGTGAATGTTGTCGTGTTCGGCGCTGATTGTGGGTCGGCGATGGCGACGTCCTCGGTGTCGAAAGGGAAGGACCACTTCGGGGATTCGACGCTGACGTTGATGCCGTAACGGTCTGCGAGGCTGCGACCCATGGTTACGACGGGATCCCAGGATTCGGCGCGAAATGTTGTTTCGTAGAGAGTTTCTTTGGACGTGGCGCAGTCGTCGGAGCTTCGCGGACCGCCGGCCGATGATGTCGTCGCGCAGAATAAGAATGGAGGCAGCGGCCAAAGTAGAAGCGAGGCGCATACGCATATAGTACACAGCTTTGTTGGGTTATCCGTACTACTCAGGGCACTTACCCGATAATTATATAGATACTGGGCTGAGATGGTTCGATCGCCAGTATCGGTGTCTAAGTTGTCGAGGAAGGGGTCGATTCGATGGAACTGGAAGAGCGCATGAGCGCACGGAAGAGACGATTTGTAGCGCTCACGCAGGTGTTTCTGGTATTTCTTCCTTGGGTTTTGTTGTAGCGGGGTATGCGGCGTTGTACTGGGCTTGGGTTCGGGGCGATTTGGCGGCGGCGCGACCTTATCTGCCGTGGGCTCGGAATTTTGGAATGCTGGCTGTTATCGGCGCTTCGTTGGCCTTTACGATCTTGTTTTCGTCGAGAACGTTTCCGGTATCGACGAGAACGCGGCTGTCGCTCTCATTGCTCGCCACATTGACGATCGCTTTCTTTGCGGAGTTCAGAAACGAAGGAAAGTTTTGGTTTAAAGGTCTTCACCACTTCTTATTGCCTGGCACGTGGATTCACAAGGGACTGAATGCAGTTGTGCCGTCTCTCGGCGATTTCCTTTACAGGGTTGAATACTCACATTGGAACGACTTCCTATTGGGACCGGCGGTCGTGTGTCTACTATTCCCAATCGCTCTAACGCGAATCTACAAGGCACTGGCGGAACAGGGCGCGACCTGTCTGAACGCACCAAGTTGTGAGGATTCAGCGAGCGTTGAACAGGCGCTACGTTTTGCGCGCATTCTGATGAATGTCGGCTATTTTGGTTTTTCTGGCAGGCGTGGGCGGAGAAGGCCGGATATCTAAGCAATCCTCATCCGGGCGATGAAATCGATCTGCCGTTTGAGTTTGGCGGGACGATGCTGGGATTTTGGATGGCGCGCGTTTTGACGAAGCCGTTCGGCAAGCGGTCTAAAGATTAGATCACGTTCGTCATAGAATTTTGTGTCGTCTGGAGTGATCGGCCTCTTGTACACGCTCATTGTCGGGCCGTTGGTTGAGGGAGTGGCTAGTGCTGTTGGACACTCTCTGTATCCAGTGGTTCCTCGACTCGCTCGATGTCCATGAATACTCGCCGCTTCAGAGGCATTTGAGGCCACTCGAGCTGTTGTTCGTTGCGGCTGCGACTTGGTGGTCGATGAACCGATCCTTGAAGCCGGAGGATGTGACGCGGTTGGTCGGCGTCAATGAAGAATTGGAAACAGCTACGAAATGGAATGTGCTAAAGCCGATGGTCGTCGCGTTGGCGGTGATGAGTGGGTATCTAGCGATTCTGGCAATTATGTTTACGTTGCTCGAGCCGCAAGGTCTGGGTTGGACGCTCGCGACAGCGGGTACGGGTTTGGCGGCGGGAACTGTGGCGTTCTTGCTCTTTCGATGGATCGGGCGCGACTGTGTCATGCGATTGCTCAGCGAGGGCGAGACAGGATCGAGTGACAAGTAGGATGTTCAAGGCCGAGCGGAATCAAATCAATTCGGGCTATACGACTATCCTGAAACGTGGCTGAAAATCCGGACGTATCTCCAAAACACAATCGAAAAGGCGCGCTGTGGTTTATTGGGCGATGGATTCTCATTGGCCTCGCGGCGGCTTGGGTGATTTGCGCGCTGACGCTGGTGGCGGCGCGGTGGATCGATCCGCCGACTACGGCGGTGCATGCGGAGCGGCGGCTTCAGGCTTGGATTCATCATGCGAAGTATCAGGAGCGGTATGAGTTTGTTTCGTTTCGGCAGATTTCGCCGGAGTTTCAGCATGCGGTGATTGCGGCGGAGGATGGGCAGTTTTATCAGCATCACGGATTTGATTGGCATGCGATGGAGATTGCGGCGGAAGGCGACATGGAAGGCGCGAAGCTGCGCGGGGGATCGACGATCACGCAGCAGTTGGTGAAGAATTTATTTTTCGGGACGGGGCGCTCGATTTTGCGAAAGGGAGCGGAGTTCACGCTGGTGCCGGTGGCGGAATTTGTGTTGGGGAAGCAGAGGATACTGGAGCTGTATTTGAATGTGGTGGAGTGGGGGCCGGGAGTTTATGGGGCGGAGGCGGCGAGTCGATATTGGTATCACGAGCCGGCGCGGAGTATCGATCGAGAGCGAGGGGCGCGGCTGGCGGCGATTTTGCCGTTGCCGCTGAAGCGACGGCCGGAGCACATGGAGCGGTACAGCGGATTGATTTTGGAGCGGATGCGGCAAGTGGGGTGGTAGAGAGATGCGGTGAAGGCGCGTCGCATCCTGAAAAAACGCCGGCAAGATGCCGGCGCTACCGGAGGCTCCGGTTAGCTCGGAGGCTGTCGCTACTTGGCGACGAGGTTGCCCATCAGGCGTTCGCGTTCCTGTTGATAGCGGGCGAGGGAGCGCTCGATGACGGTGAGGGCGGCGTAGGCGGGGCGGATGTCTTCGACTTCGACGCGCTTGCCTTCGAGTTGTTTGTAGTCGGAGAAGAAGCGCTTGAGGACGAGGAGGCGGTGCTGCGGAAGATCGCGCGCCTCGACGTAATCGCTGAACTCGGGGTCGTTGGTGGCGACGGCGATGACTTTGTCGTCGCTGGCGCCGGAGTCGATCATGGTCATGAGGCCGATGGCGCGGGCTTTGATGAGCGCGAGCGGCTGGACGGGTTCCTGGCAGAGGACGAGGACATCGAGAGGATCGTTGTCTTCGGCGTAGGTCTGCGGGATGAAGCCGTAGTTGGCGGGGTAGAAGACGGCCGAGTGGATGATGCGATCGACCTTGATCAGACCGGTGGGCTTGTCGAGCTCATATTTGACGTTGGAGCCGAGCGGAATCTCGATGACGGCGGTGAAGTCGCGCGGGAGCTCGTTGCCGGGTGAGACGTCGTGCCAAGCGTGGGTCATGTGGGAGAGTCCTCAGGGAAAGCTTTGATTGTTTATTATCGCTGGGATTGGGCTGGGGGACAAATGACGGAGAGGCGATCAGGCGCGGGCTTTGTCGATCAGTTCTTTCCAGATGCCGCGGGATTTGAGGATGACTTCGACGACTTCGCGGGCGGCGCCTTTGCCGCCGACGGCTGAGGTGACGTAGTGCGCCATGGATTTTAGTTCGGGGGCGGCGTCGCCTACGGCTACGGCGAAGCCGACGCGGCGCATCACTGTTAGATCGGGGAGATCATCGCCCAGGTAGGCGACTTCGGATTCTTTCGCGCCGGTCTTTTTCAGGATTTCTTCGTAGGCAGCGATTTTGTGGGGCTGCTTTTCGTAGACGAATTCGATGCTGAGTTCGTTGCAGCGGCGGCGGAGGGCGGCGCTGCCGCGTCCGGTGATGACGCCGGTGCGGATGCCGGCGGTGTGGGCGAGAGTGAGGCCCTGGCCGTCGTGGGCGTCGAAGGTTTTGATTTCGAGGGCGGAGCCGTCGGGTTGGGAGAGCAGGGTGACGCTGCCGTCGGTGATGGTGCCGTCTACGTCCATCAGGAAGACTTTGATTTGTTTGGCGCGCTTGGCGACGGCGGGGGAGATTTTTTTTGTGGTGGGGCTGGCCATTCTAAATTAGCTCCAAAGTCCAAAGGTCGTGGAGGTGAACTACGCCTACTACCTTTTGAGATTCGTCTACGACCACGATCGATGTGATTTTTTTCTTCTCCATGGCGTTGAGTGCTTCGCTGGCGAGGACGTGCGGGCCGATGGTTTGCGGATTTTGTGTCATGGCACCGCCGGCGGTCAGGGCTAGCGTTGCTCCGCCTTGTTTTTCCATGAGGCGGCGAAGGTCGCCGTCGGTGATGATGCCAGCGAGTTTTCCATCGGGGTGAAGGACGGTGGTCATGCCGAGTTTCTTGGCGCTCATTTCGTGGAAGACGTCGGGCATTTTGGTTTCGAGCGAGACGCGGGGGAGAGCGTCGGCAGCGTGCATCAGGTGTTCGACGCGGAGGAGCTTTTTGCCGAGGCGGCCGGCGGGGTGAAGAGCGGCGAAATCATCGGGACGGAAATCGCGGCGTTCGAGGAGCGAGACGGCGAGCGCATCGCCAACGGCCATCGCGACAGTGGTGCTCGCGGTGGGAGCGAGATTGAGAGAGCAGGCTTCTTCTTTGACGCTGACGTCGAGAGCGATTTCGCTGGACTCGGCGAGCGTGGATTTCAAGTTGCCGGTCAAAGTGATGAGTGGGATTTCGAGGCGTTTGAGCGCTTCGAGGAGACGGATGATTTCTTCGGTTTCGCCGCCGTAGGAGACGGCGATCAGAGTATCGCCGCGAGCGAGCATGCCGAGGTCGCCGTGGAGAGCTTCGCCTGGATGAAGAAAGAAAGATGGCGTGCCGGTGCTGGAGAATGTGGCGGAGATTTTTCGCGCGACGAGGCCGGACTTGCCCATGCCGGTGAGGACGACGCGACCTTTACAGGCGAAGAGGAGATCGACGGCTTTTTCGAAGGTGGCGTCGAGGCGTGCAAGGACATCTTGGATGGCCTGGGCTTCGATTTTGAGGACGCGGCGGGCGGTGTCGAGGCTCATGAGGGCGTGATCCGTGATTTGTGTGTCGTGTTCCGTGAGAGGAGGCGGGGGGGATTGTGGCAAGACGCGACGGTTGAGATCCTTCGGCCGCCTGTCGGCCGCCTCAGGATGACAAGCTCCTCTTGAGTCGCGATGACAAGCTTTTGTTTAGCGGCGATGACGAGCTTTTGTTGATTGGCGCCGATCATTGAGCGTTCCACTTTCGGACGAGGGTGGAGAGTTCTTTGAGGCGGGCGAGGAGTTGCGGGAGTTGCGAGAGTGGTAGCGCGTTGGGGCCGTCGGAGAGGGCTTCGGCGGGATTGTCGTGCGTTTCGAGGAAGACGCCATCTACGCCTGCCGCGACGGCGGCGCGTGCGAGAGGTTCGATGAATTCGGGCTGGCCGCCGCTGGCGTTGCCTTGTCCGCCGGGGAGTTGGACGGAATGCGTGGCGTCGAAGACGACCGGGTAGCCGAACTTTTTCATGATGGGGAACGAGCGGATATCGACGACGAGATTTTGGTAGCCGAAGGTGGCGCCGCGTTCGGTGAGGATGATGTTGTTGTTGCCGGCGGCGGCGAGTTTTTCGACGACGTTTTTCATGTCCCAGGGGGAGAGAAACTGGGCTTTTTTTACGTTGACGATGCGATTTGTTTTGGCGGCGGCTTCGAGGAGATCGGTTTGGCGCGAGAGGAAGGCGGGAATTTGGAGGATGTCCACGACTTCGGATGCGGGCGCGGCTTGTTCGCGTTCGTGGATGTCGGTGAGGACGGGGAGCTTTAGATCGGATTTAATTTTGCCGAGGATGCGCAGGCCTTCTTTTGCGCCGGGGCCCCGGAAGGATTGGGCGGAGGAGCGGTTGGCTTTGTCGTAGGAGGCTTTGAAGATGTAAGGGATGCCGGCGTCGGCGGCGATTTTGGCGATGGACTCAGCCATTTTGCGCGCGTGGGATTCGGATTCGATGACGCAGGGGCCGGCGATGAGGAAGAGGGGATTTTTGGCGCCGAGGCGCAGGGAGTGGAGCGGGATTTCGTGCGGTTTTGTTTCGCTCATACGATGCGAGAGAAAGATAGCACAGAGCGGCAGAATGCCGGGCGCTGCACTTGTTGGCTTCGTGCCTGGGCGCCCTAAAGGGACGCCCCTACAAAATCATCGGGGATACCGAAACCGAGGCTTAGGCGGTGGCGTGGGGCGCGACGGCTACGGCTTGGGCGCGATGGGACTCGGTGACTTCAGCCACCGGGCGATTTTTGTTTTTTTTATGCTCGATCGCCGCGCCGATGAAGGCGGAGAAGAGCGGATGCGGTTCGAGCGGCTTGGATTTGAATTCGGGATGGAACTGGCAGCCGAGGAACCATGGATGATCGGGCGCTTCGACGATCTCGACGTAATTTTCGTCGGGAGTGCGGCCGGTGATGCGGAGGCCGGCGCCAGTTAGAATTTTTTCGTAGTCACGATTGAATTCGTAGCGATGGCGGTGACGCTCGCTGATTTCGGTTTTGCCGTAAGCGCGCGCGGCGAATGAGCCGGGTTCGAGTTTGCAGGGCCACGCACCGAGGCGCATCGTACCGCCCATTTCGTCCACGCCGAGGAGTTCGCGCAGTTTATAGATGACGCGGTGCGGCGATTGCGGATCGCACTCCGTGGTGTCGGCGCGATCGAGGCCGGCGACATCGCGGGCGTATTCAACGGTGGCGCATTGCATGCCGAGACAGATTCCGAAGAACGGCACTTTGTTTTCGCGCGCGTATTGGATCGTATAGATCATGCCTTGCACGCCGCGCTTGCCGAACCCGCCGGGAACAAGAATGCCGTCGAAGCCGCGCAGCTTGGCTGCGGCCGCTTGAACGGAGTCGATTTCTTCGGCTTCGATCCACTCCAGAACCGTTTTGTGATCGTGCGCCAAACCGCCGTGCAAGCACGCTTCACGCAAACTTTTGTAGGCGTCTTCGAGCTGGACGTATTTGCCGACGATCGCGATGCGCGCTTCGCCCGCTGGATGGCTCATGCGATGGACCAGATCGATCCACGGTTTGAGATCCTGCGGATGTGGATGCTCTTCGAGCTTGAGCAAGCGCAAAATTTGCGCGTCGAGGCCTTCGCGGGCGAGTTCGACGGGGACAGCGTAAATCGTTTTGACGTCTTCCATCGAGATGACGCAGGCTTCGGCGACATTGCAGAAGAGCGCGATTTTGCGCTTGAGATCGACAGGGATGTGTCGATCGCTGCGGCAAAGCAAAATGTCGGGCTGAATGCCGATGCCGAGCATTTCTTTGACGCTGTGCTGCGTTGGCTTGGTCTTCTGTTCGCCGGCGGCCGCGATGTAAGGAACGAGAGTGACGTGAACGAAGAGCGTGTTTTCCGCGCCGAGCTCCAGGCGCATCTGGCGAATCGCTTCGAGGAAGGGAAGCGACTCGATGTCGCCGACGGTGCCGCCGATTTCGACGATGACGACGTCAACGCCTTCAGAAACTTTTTTGATGGTGGCTTTGATTTCGTCGGTGACGTGCGGAATGACCTGCACGGTCTTACCGAGATAATCGCCGCGGCGTTCTTTGCCGAGAATGGTTTCGTAGATGCGGCCGGTCGTCCAGTTATTGTCGCGGCTGAGCTTGGCGTGCGTGAAGCGCTCGTAGTGGCCGAGGTCGAGGTCGGTTTCAGCGCCGTCTTCGGTGACGAAAACTTCGCCGTGCTGAAACGGACTCATCGTGCCGGGATCTACGTTGAGATACGGATCGCACTTCTGAAGGGTGACTTTGAATCCGCGACTTTCGAGGAGACAACCGATGGAGGAGGCAGCTACGCCCTTTCCGAGAGAGGAAACAACACCGCCGGTAACAAAAATATATTTTGGCGCCATCCTTAAGTTGGCCTCGACTCACCGTTCGATTCAACGGGCCGGGCCTGTCCGACCTCCACAGGAGTGACGTACACATAATTATGGTCGCGAAACGCGAGAGTGTCAATGAGACGCGGGAGATGGAGCGATTCAAAGAATTTATTGCGCAAATCGATGCGGCGGCAACGTTAGTGAATGGGGGAAGGGCGATTTACGTCGGGTGCGAACAACTTTTCCGAGCGAGTGGGGTTCCGTTGAATGGGGAAGGCTCGCGTCGCCTTCGTTGATTGGACGCGCCGCGGAGTGGCAGCTGCGGAGTGCGAATAGTTTGTCTTTCGACATCGGAAAATGTGCCGGAGGAAACCGCTTCGGGCACTAATTCCATCTAATCAGGGAAGATGATGAGGTAGCGCGGATTGCGGTTGTGGTGGCCGCGTGCGCGGTTCGGGACTCGAGTGGTCGAGTCATTCACATAAGGAAAAATCATGAAACGAGTCATGCGGTGGGGTTGGGTGGCGACGGCTCTCATTACATTTTGTGGCGCGGCCGGATCGGTGGGCGCGCAAACGGCGCCACAGGCGGATGCTTCGCTGTATCAAGTGGGGCGAGAAGTGACGCTCGTGGGAACGGTGTCGAGCGTCGTGGAGAATTCGAAAACGGGGCCGCTCGGAACGCATGTGATGGTGCAGGCTGCGTCGGGGCTGGTCGATGTGCATATCGGCAGCGCGAAATATCTCACGATGAACAATTTGAATTTGAAGAGCGGAGACTCGGTACGAATTCTCGGTGAGAATTTTGCGGTCGGAGCCGACACGGTGTTCTACGCACGCATCGTGCAGGATGGAACGGCGGCGATTGCGGTGCGCTCGCCGAAGGGCATGCCGCTCTGGAAGAACGGTAAGCGGCTGGCGACGAAGGCGAATGCGAGTCGGGAAGGTGCGCTGTGAATCGCCGGCTGACGAAATACCTCGCTACGAAGTATTTGGCAATGATGGGCGTCGCTGTTTTTGCGGCGATGGCCGCGGCGTGCGGCGGCGGTGGTGGCGTGACGCCTCCGCCTACTCCCCCGAGCGGACCGTACTCTGTCTCTTCGCTGAATGGATCGTATGCGTTCGTGATCAGCGGGCAGGACGGCGGCGGATTCTTCACCCGCGCGGGCAGCTTCGCTGCAAATGGATCGGGAGCGATCACCGGCGGCGTGCAGGACTACAACAGTCAGGTCGCTGGCGGAAATGCAACGCTGGCGATCACCGGTGGCACTTACACGATCGGCACAAACGGCAAGGGGACGGTGAGCCTGATCGATTCCGCGGAAACCATACAGTTCAGTGTCGTTTTGACTTCGACGACCGCGGGACTCCTTACCCAGACGGACGGCTCCGCCACCGGGAGCGGCAACTTTGCGGCGCAAGACACGTCTACGTTCGCGGCGTTCCCGAACAATGTGAGCGGCCCCTATGTGTTCGATTATTCGGGCATCGATCCGAACGGATTTGGCGAGTCGCTGGTGGGTCAGTTGGTCGGCAACGGTGGCGGCGGATTGACTTCCGGCGTCGCAGATATCAATGACGACTTTACGCCCAGCGGCGAATTGCAAATCACCGGCGGCGGTTTTATCGCGGACTCCGCCAATGGACCGACATCGGGGCGCGGTCTGGCAACGCTGTCGGTCGGAGGCAGCACATTTAACTTTGTGGTGTACGTTGTCGGCGCGAACCGGTTGCGGATGATGCGAACCGATTTTCCGGCGGCGAGCATCGGCGACCTGGTGGCGCAGACCGGGACGATCCCGACGACCGCGGCGGGAGTTACGGGCAGCTTTGTGTTCACGCTCGGTGGCTCCAGTTTGAGCGGCGGTGACGTTCGAACAGGCCGGGCGACCTTTAGCGGCGGCAACCTCAGCAATATATTGATGGACGACAACGCCTCGAGCGCCAGCGGTTCGGGGAACAGCAATCCCGTGCCGATTCCCAACGGAATTCTCAGCGCGACGACCTATTTGATCGATCCGACTGGCAACGGACGGGGAACGATGACGTTCACCGACTCGAAGAAGGGCACGTACTCGTTCATCTTTTATCTCAGTTCGCCGACGGCGGGCGTCATTCAAGATGTGAGCGCCGGCCTCACGTCGGATGGATCAATCATGGCGCAGACGGGCGGACCGTTCACGGCCTCGGGCACCGGCGGAAACTGGGCCTTTAACTGGGCGGGGCAGAGCATCAATTCGAAAACCGGAATCCTGGCGGAAGAAGACTTCGTCGGTCAGTACAGTCAGGACACGTCGGGCAATGTCACCGGCGGCGTGGACTTCACCGAGCTTTCGGCGAACGAAGTGGTCACCGGCGCGGGGATCACCGGGTCGCTTTCCGTGACCGGCGATGGCACCGGAAGAAATGGATACGCGGTCACGATTCAATCGTCACCGGCGGCGACGCTGAATTTCTCGGCGTACTTCGTGAGTCCGAACCAGATATTCGTCGTTGGGACGGATACACACCGCGTAATCACCGGCGTTCTTCAGAGAAACTACTGAGGTCAGCCTCTCAACTCTCACGACATAAAATTGAAAAGGCCCGTCTGGGATTTTTGATCCAAACGGGCCTTTTCCTTTTGGGACTGCGCGAACTAAGTTTGCAGGAGCTTTTCTACCCGAGCGACGTCTTCGGGAACATCAACACTCACGGCGTCATGTTCGACTTCGGCGACTCGAATCTTCGTGCCGTTTTCCATCCATCGTAATTGCTCGAGTTGTTCGATCCTTTCGAGTTCACCTTGCGGCAGCGTTGGATATTCGAGCAGGGCATCGCGACGGAAAACGTAAAGTCCGAGATGCTTCATGTGGCGTACCTGCATGTCGGTCTTGGTGTCGCGCACCCAGGGGATCGGAGCGCGCGAAAAGTAGAGCGCGTTGTCGTCGAAATCGAGAACGACCTTGACGACGTTGGGATCCATGATGTCGGCTGGCGTCTTAATGGGCGTGGCGACGGTCGCCACGGCGTTGTGCTCGTCTTCCAGCAGAGCTTCGACGGCGGCGTCCACGGCAGCGGGGTCGAGCAGCGGCTCGTCGCCTTGGACGTTCACGAAGACATCGCCCTCAACGTGTGCGGCGACCTCGGCGACGCGTTCGGTGCCGGTGCGATGATCGGGCCGGGTCATGCGCGCTTGACCGCCAAAGGATGTAACAACCTGGACGATCCGATCATCGTCGGTCGCGACAATGACTTCATGGACCGACTTCGCCGCTTTTGCGCGGTCGTAGACGCGCTGAATCATAGTCTTGCCGGCGAGCGAAACCAGCGGCTTGCCGGGAAGCCGCGTCGAGCCGTACCGCGCCGGGATGACCACGACGACTTTTTCAGAACTCATTCGTCACAAAACCTTTCGAACTCGATTCTTTCCGGACTCGTTCGATATGCGAACGACAACCACATCGCGACATGAGTGCGGATTCAAATACAAAGCCGGATGCTATCACAGCGTCGTCAAACTCATCTGAAACGCGACGCGAAACGTATCCAAGTACTGTGACAAAGGTTTGACACGAATGGGAGCCCGATAGGACGCGAAGGCTCTTGTTTTCCGACATGCCGGTGCTATTATCCATGCCAGTCCTTGAACCGCGCGGCCGTTCCCGGCAGGCCAAGGGATCTTTGGGAGAGAGCCGTGAAGCGCGAGTTATACCAGGTTCGCGTTTTGCCATTCGTAGTCAGTAGTTTTCTCGTGGTTTGGGCCCTTCTTTGCCTCACCCCGGCTCGTACCCCTGCGCAGAACCCCGCCCCGCCTGAAACCAGTTCCGATAAGCCTAAAGAGGATGCTGCGGCGCAGTCGCCCGAGGCCCAGCGCGACGCCAAGGCCGCCCAGGAACCGAAAAAGGACGAACCAGAAGTCCCCAAGGACGACGTCAGGAAAAACACCGTCGGCACCAAGCTCAAACCGCAGACGGGATTGAAGTTAGACGTTGATCTGGCGCTGGTCAACGTTACCGTCACCGATCCTTATAATCGCCTGGTCACCGGCCTCGACCCCGACAACTTCCGCGTGTACGAAGACAATATCGAGCAGGAAGTCGTCACGTTTTCCTCCGAAGACGTGCCCATATCGATCGGTGTGATCTTCGATATGAGCGGCAGCATGACCAATAAAATCGGGAAGGCGCGCGAGGCCGCCATCCAGTTTTTCAAGACGGCGAACCCACAGGACGAGTTTTTTCTGGTGAGTTTCAATGAGCGCGCCGAACTGACCAGCGCTTTCACAAACAGCGTCGAAGATTTACAGAGCCGGATGATGCTGGCCGCGCCCAAGGGCCGGACCGCGCTGCTCGACGCGATTTACCTGGGTCTTAGCCAAATGAGGGGTGCCAAGAACGGCAAGCGCGCCTTGCTCATTCTCTCGGACGGGGGCGATAATCATAGTCGCTACAACGAGAGCGACATCAAGCGGCTCGTGAAGGAAGCGGACACCCAGCTTTACGCAATCGGCATTTTCGATCCGCTCGGCTATCGCAACCGTACGCCTGAAGAGCTCAATGGCCCCTCGCTGTTGAGTGAAGTGACGGAAATGACCGGCGGCCGAGTCTTCGCCGTCGAGAATCTAAACGATCTGCCGGACATCGCGTCAAAGATCGGCATGGAGTTGCGTAATCAATATGTCCTGGGATATCGCCCGAGCAATAAAATTCATGACGCGCGCTGGAGAAAAATCAAAATCAAGCTACGCGCGCCCAAGGGGCTCCCGCCTCTCAACGTTTACTCGAAGACTGGGTACTACGCGCCGAGCCACTAGCGCGATCGCGCCTTTTTCACTCCCAGCATTCTTGATTGTCGCGGTTTGCGCGTTGGCGCTGTCCGGCCTGCCCGCGCTGTCGCAGATTCCTTCCGTTCCATCGTCGCAGCCGTTGCCGCCGGGGCAGTCCGCCCCGACCGATCCGAAGATTCGCGTCGATGTGAACCTGGTCGTGTTGCACACCACCGTCCTCGATGATCGCCAGCGGTTTGTCGATGGCTTGAAGGAAGAGAATTTTCGCGTTTTTGAAGATAAGGCCGAGCAGAAGCTTTCGGTTTTCAAGCGCGAGGATATCCCCGTCAGCATGGGCCTGGTGATCGACAATAGCGGCAGCATGAGAGACAAGCGGCCTCGCGTGAACGCGGCGGCCATCACATTGGTGGAAGCGAGCAATCCTCAGGACGAAGCGTTTGTCGTCAACTTTAACGACGACTTCTATCTTGATCTCGATAAAGACTTTTCGAACAGCGTGCCGGAGCTGAAGGAAGCACTTGAGCGCATCGATTCGCGTGGCAGCACGGCGCTGTATGACGCGGTGATCGGTTCGCTCGATCACGCGAAGAAGGGCCACAAAGACAAGAAGGTCTTGCTGGTGGTCACCGACGGCGAAGACAACACCAGCCACAACACGCTGGAGAAGACGATTCGCGAGATTCAGCGAACCGATACCGTGATTTACACGATCGGTTTGCTCGGCGAAGAGAACAAGAAAAACGCCAAGCGAGCGAAGCGCGCGCTCGAAGATATCGCCAAGGCTTCGGGCGGGCTTTCCTTCTTTCCCGAGAATGTCGCGGACGTGAAAGAGATTTGTGAGAACGTCGCGCACGATATTCGAAATCAATATACGCTGGGCTACTATTCGACGAATCAGAAGCGGGACGGGACGTTCCGATCCGTGCAGGTCGATGTGATTCCGCCGCATGGGCGAGGCAAGCTGACCGCGCGAACCCGCAACGGCTATTACGCTCCGGGTGGAGCGAATTCGGGGAATTAAGTCTTGGCCTCGATTCTCATCGCGGCTTTTCGTTTGTTCACAGCCACAAATCGTTGAGGAAGCTCGATCCCGTGCGGGATCGATCCGCCGAAGTTTGCGGCGATCGTTTGGCCCATGTCGGCGAGGGTGTCTCGAGTGCCGAGAGCTGCACCGGCGTTGTTTTTTGGATGTACGCGAGGATTGGAACGTACTCGCGCGAGTGGTCGGTCGTCTTCCAGCGCAAGTCGGGATCGCAGCCGTGGTCGGCTGTGATGATGAGCAGGTCTGACGGCTTGAGCTGCTTGAGGAAATCGGCGAGCAGGGAATCGAACTCTTCCAGCGATTTCGCAAATCCTTCCACGTCTTTGCGATGGCCGTAGAGCATGTCGAAATCGACGAGATTGCAGAAGATAAGGCCGCGCTTTCGTTCGCGCACCGCCGCGGAAAGTTTCTGCATACCGTCGGCGTTGCCGGTTGTGGTGACGTAGTCTTCCACCCCGCGGCCATTGTAGATGTCGTGAATTTTGCCGACGCCGAAGATGGGCACGGAGCGCTCTTTGAGCACGTCGAGCAGCATCGGCTTCGGGGGCTCGACGGCGTAGTCGTGCCGGCGCGTCGTCCGCACAAAATTTCCGGTTGGCCCGGTAAACGGGCGTGCGATCACTCGGCCGACTCGGTTTGGCCCATCCAGAATTTTCCGCGCGATTTCGCACATGCGATACAACTCATCGATTGGAATGACGTCTTCATGCGTGGCGATCTGAAACACGCTGTCGCCCGACGTGTAGACGATCGGCTTGCCCGTTCGAACGTGCTCTTCGCCGAGTTCCTTGATGATTTCGGTGCCCGACGCCGGTTTGTTGCCGATCGTGCCGCGGCCGATCTGCTTTTCGAACGCTTCGATGATTTCGCGCGGGAAGCCGTTCGGATAGGTAGGAAACGCCTGGTCGAGCCAGATGCCCGCCATCTCCCAATGTCCGGTGGTGGTGTCTTTGCCGGGCGAATGCGTGGCGCCTTTTCCGAAAGCGGCGGTGGGCTTGGACGGTGGCGTCAAATGCTTGAGCGGGGCGATGTTGGCGAGGCCCATCTGAACGAGGGTAGGAATTGCAAGAGGCCGCGATTCGGCGATGTGGCCGAGCGTGTTGCGGCCGACGTCGCCATAGTCGGCGGCATCCGGCAGCGGCCCGATGCCCACACTATCGAGGACGATCCAGATGACGCGTTCGAACGTGCCCATCGCAAATCTCCCAAGCTGCTGAAGAGTTTGACTCTAGCACAAGCCTGATTCTGACCCAGAAGCGGCCTCGCAACAGCAAAACGGAACATTGCGCACGATGGCCGCGCAAGGTTATCCTTCCGCCCATCAACCACTTAGAAGGCCAAGTAGCAGCCCAAACCCGAAATCGCAGAAACATTTGCCAAATCGCTGCGTATGAATAGGTGCAGAGGTACGCAATGCCCGACAACCTTCCCGACAACGTTCGCCAAGAGCGCCCGCCTCTGGTCTTCCCGATCGTCCTGATCGTGGTCGGAGCGCTGTTTCTCTACGCAAATTACCGCCCGGCTTTCGACCCTTGGCAGGTCATGCGGACGTATTGGCCGCTGATTTTGATTTTCATCGGGCTGGCCAAAGTTTTCGACTCCACCTATGCCGCGCGCGCCCGCGGATCGAATACCGGCTCGTGGTCCGCTGGTACATCGGTTGGATTTGTCGCGTTCATTGTGGTGATGATCATTCTGCTTTTTCACGGTCACGCGTTTTCACGCGGGCGGCATTTCTCTTCGAACGTGAAACACGAAAGCCAGCATGTCGATCTGCAGGGCGCGAACTCGATCGACGCTTCGATCCAATCGCCCGCGGGATTGCTTACGGTGGACGGCGGCTCAAGCCGCGCGCTCGAGGCCGACTTCAATTTCGCGGAATCGTATGGCGCGCCGGTGGTGGATTATCACGTCGCGTCGGGCATCGGCCAGATTAACGTTACGCAAGATCACGATTCGCCACACTTTGGCGTTTCGCACAATGATTGGAATCTGCGGTTTAACGACGCGATTCCGCTTGAGTTGAAAGTCGAGATGGGCGCCGGCGAGGGTCGACTGCATCTTCGCGATGTCCCGGTCACGCGACTCACGTTGAACATGGGCGCCGGGCGAGTGCTGGTCGATCTCACGGGCGATCGCAAAAAGGATGTCGATGCGGACATCCAAGGTGGCGTGGGTGAGGCGACGGTGCGACTGCCGCGGGATGTCGGAGTTGTCGCTCACGCATCGGGCGGCATCGGAGGTATCTCTGCCCCCGGTTTCAAGAAACAAGACGATGAATACACGAACGACGCCTACGGAAAGAGCCCCACGACGATTCGAGTTTCAGTGCAGGGCGGCGTCGGTTCGATTAAGCTTTTGATGGAGTAAGTTTCGGCTCGTCAGCGCATGTTGTTGCCAGTCGCAGTCTACGTTTGTTCGTGGTCGCACAGCAATTTCGCGGTTTCGCCTTCCATTTGCCCAAAGTTGATTCCATCCGTATAATTTAAAGTTTAGGCAGTCGCCACCAAACCCACCTGTGCGTGGCCGTACTGTCCGGACTAGCCTTGCCAACAGACAAACTCATTCCAGCGAACGGTAACACGTCGTCGCAGCCTTCGATCGGCGCGAACAACGACACGATCTCCATTCGCGGCGCCCGCGTTCACAATTTAAAAAACGTCAGCGTCGAGATCCCCCACAACGCCATCACGGTCGTCACCGGCGTCAGCGGATCCGGGAAGTCGTCGCTTGCGTTCGACACGGTGTATGCCGAAGGGCAGCGGCGCTACGTCGAGTCGCTGTCGGCATACGCGCGGCAATTTCTCGAGCGCATGGAGAAGCCCGACGTCGATGACATCTCGGGTATCGCGCCTGCGGTTGCCATTCGTCAGAAGAATTCGACCCGGAATCCGCGTTCCACCGTTGCGACGGCGACGGAGATTTACGATTACTTGCGGTTGCTCTTCGCTCGCTGCGGCGAAACCTACTGCATCAAGTGCGGTGCATTAGTCCGCCGCGACAATCCAGATGAGATTGCCACGAAGGTTTTGTCGCTTGCCCCGGGGCGGCGATTTTATGTTGTCTATCAGTTGCGAGTGGCCGCGCCACCGATGGCTGCGCCTGCCGTTAAACGATTGCTGAAGAAAAAGCCGATCGCGCCATCGCAAGAATCCGTGCGCAACGCGTTGGTCGATATTCAAAAGCGCGGCTTCAATCGCCTGTATCAAGACGGCCGCCTGCACGAGTTTTCGTCGCCAGAGACGCTGCTCGAAGTCGATTTTGCGAAGCCGGTCTGGGTTGTGGTCGATCGATTGGCTGTCAACGCCGAATCCCGCGCGCGCCTCGTCGATTCGATCGAGATTTGCTACCGCGAAGGGAACGGCGAAGCCATTCTCGAATTTCCGCCGGATACAAATGCGGGCACAGCGGGCGAACGGCTCGTCTTCAACGATCGCTTCGAATGCAAAAACGACGGCACAATTTATCAGGAGCCGGAGCCGCGCCTCTTTTCATTCAACAATCCGTGGGGCGCATGCCCCCGCTGCCAGGGTTTCGGCAACACGATCGACTTCGATCTAAATCTCGTCGTCCCCGATTCGAGCAAATCGCTCGACGACGGCGCAATTGAGCCGTGGACCAAGCCGCGCTATCGCGGCCTGATGCAAGAAGCGAAAAAGTTCGCGCGCTCGCAAAACATTCCCACCAACGTCGCGTGGCGGCACCTTACGTCCGACCAGCGCAAGATGCTGCTCGAAGGCGATCCCGCCAGCAAGTTCGAAGGCGTCAAAGGCTTCTTCAGTTATCTCGAGCGCAAAAAATACAAACTCCACGTCCGCGTATTCCTCAGCCGCTACCGCGGATACGCAACCTGCCCCGACTGCGGCGGCACGCGCCTGCGTCCCGAAGCCCGCGCCGTAAGAGTCGCCGGCAAATCGATCACCGAAATTTGCAAGCTCACCGTAAAAGAAGCGCGCGTTTTCTTCGGCACGCTGCTATTGACGCCTTCCCAGGCGAAAATCGCCGACAAAATTCTGGACGAAGTCCGCTCGCGCCTGCAATTTCTCGACGAAGTCGGCCTCGACTACCTCACGCTCGAGCGCTTGACCTCAACACTGTCCGGCGGCGAGTCGCAGCGCATTCAGCTCGCGACCTCGCTTGGCTCACATCTCGTCGGCGCGCTCTACGTCCTCGACGAACCGTCCATCGGCCTGCATCCGCGCGACACGCAGCGCCTCATCGACATTCTCAAATCGCTCCGCGACCTCGGCAACACCGTGCTCGTCGTCGAACACGACCCCGACACGATCGAAGCAGCCGACTTCGTCATCGACCTCGGCCCCGGCGCCGGCGAACTCGGCGGCAAGCTGCTCTTCACCGGCACGTACGACGCGATGCTCAAGGATCCGAAGTCGATCACCGGCCGCTACCTCAACGGCGAACTCCGCATCCCCGTTCCCAACAGCCGGCACAAGCCCAACGGAAAATTCATCCGCCTCTTCGGCGCGAACGTTCACAATCTGCAGAACGTCGATCTGATGATTCCGCTCAAGACGCTCACCGTCATCACCGGCGTCAGCGGCTCCGGCAAATCGACGCTCGTGCACGACGTCCTTTACAAAGCGCTCACAGCAAAACGCAACGGCAGCAGCATCAAGGAATTTTGCGATCGCATCGAAGGCGACGCCGAAATTCGCGAGCTCGTCATCGTCGATCAATCGCCGATCGGCCGTACGCCGCGTTCGAATCCCGCCACCTACCTCAAAGCGTTCGACGCCATTCGCGAAGTTTTCGCCGACACGCCCGACGCCAAGCGCCGCGGCTTCACCGCCGGCCACTTCTCGTTCAATGTCCCCGGTGGCCGCTGCGAAACCTGCCAGGGCGACGGCACCGTCACCGTCGAGATGCAGTTTCTCGCCGACGTCGAGCTGATTTGCGAAGAATGCCGCGGCTCGCGCTTCAAAAGCTCCGTCCTCGAAGTCCGCTTCCACGGAAAAAATGTTCACGATGTTTTGCAGATGACTGTCCGCGAAGCGCTCACATTCTTCGCCGCCGTCCCGAAAGTTACCTCGAAACTCCGCGTACTCAACGAAATCGGCCTCGGCTATCTGCGTCTCGGCCAATCCGCCACCACGCTTTCTGGCGGCGAAGCCCAGCGTCTAAAACTCGCGTCGCATCTCACCCGCAGCGAGAACAAAGAGATCCTCTACATCCTCGATGAGCCGACGACCGGCCTCCACTTCGACGACATCGCAAAACTTCTCACCGCATTCCGCAAGCTGCTCGATTCCGGCGCTTCGCTCGTTGTCATCGAGCACAATCTCGATGTCATCAAATCCGCCGACTGGCTGATCGACATGGGCCCCGAAGGCGGCGATCAGGGCGGCAAAATCATCGCCACCGGCACGCCGGAGCAAGTCGCGCGCAACGCGCAGTCGCATACCGGCAAATTTCTCGCTCGCGCTCTCGCCGCTCACAACGACGCGCCTCCCAACTCCAACGGCGGCGACGCAAACAAACTACAGGCAAAGCGCCAGCCCACCGCTGCATCCAAATCATCGAGCGCTTCAGCTACAATCGAATCCGGAGCCCGCGCCCCGTCCTCGGAATCATGACCGCCGCAAGCTGCCGCGCCATCGCCGCTCTTTTCGTTTTCGCAGGAGCGCAGCATCTCGTCCCCGCCATCGGCGGCATGCGGTACGACACTATCGCGTTCGCGCAGTCACAATCATCCGCACCAAAATCGTCGGGACCTCAATCGCGCAAAGAAACCATCCGCAATCCGCTCAACGATTATCTCGACGAAGCCCAGCGCGACATCGACAAAAACGATTTCACCGCCGCCGTCACGCCGCTTCAGAAATTCATCGCCGAAAAACCCGACGTCGCATTCGCGCATTTTCAACTTGCTTACGCGTACACCGCGCTGAAGCAAGTCCCCGAAGCCCGCGCCGAATACGAAAAGGCCATTGCCATCGACCCCAAAATGACCGAGGCCTATCTCAATCTCGGCATCCTGCTCACCGATCCCGCTCCCGCCGACGCCGTCGCGCCGCTAAAAAAAGCTGTCGATCTCTTGCCGTCACAATCGCGCCCACGAATTCTCCTCGGTGTAGCAGAGGAGCGCGCCGGTCATTTCGCCGATGCCGCAACCTCTTTCGAAGGCGCCGTCAATCTCGACCCGCGCGACACCGAAGCCACTCTCCACCTCGCGCGCCTCTACCTCAAGCTCAAGCGCCCCGCCGAAGCCGAATCCAAATTCCGCAGCCTGCTCAACGCCGATCCAAATTCCACCGTGGCCGCGCTCGGCCTCGCGCAAACGCTCGACGCGGAAGGGAAGCCCGAAGCCGCCGACGCCTACCGAAAATATCTCGCGCTCCAGCCCAACGACCAGGCCGCCCGCGCTCGCATTGTCCACGACCTCGTCGCGCAGCAAAATTACGATGAGGCGCTCGCCGAACTCGACCGCGCCGACAAAGACAAAGCTCCGAGCTCCGACACGCTCCGCCTCCGCGCCGACATTCAAATCGCGCAAAAACATTTCGACGACGCCATCGCCACTCTCCAGCGCGCCATCGCGCTCACGCCCAAGGACGCGCAGCTCGTCGCCGGCCTCGGCCGCATCTATCTCCAGAAACACGATTACCCCTCCGCCGAAAAACAGTTCAAAGCCGCGATTCAGCTCGAACCCAACAACGTTACCCTGTGGAAAGACATGAACTCCGCTTACTACTTGTCGGGCGATTGCGTCTCAACGCTCGCGGGCCTCGACGTCATCGCCAAGGTCGAGCATCCGGGCGCTGGCGCTTGGTTCATTCGCGCCCTTTGCTACGATAAATTGCATCAAATCAAGCCGGCGCTCGCGGCGTACCAACAGTTCTTGTCGATGGATGAAAATAAGAATCCCGATCAGGTCTGGCAGGCGAAGCAGCGGACTCAGGTTTTGCAGCACCAACTCGAAGCGAAAAGGCAATAGATGCGCGTGTGGCTCCAGTGCGGCATTTTTATGACGGCGATCGCGCTTGTCTGCTGCATGAATCCGGATTTGCTAGCTCGGGTTTCCGCGGTGGCGGAATTCGACAAAGCAAAACCCGCGATAAGCGAACTGCAAGCTCGCTTCGATCACGAAGTGAATTCCGTCCACAAGGCCAAACTCTTCGAAAAATTAAGCGACGAGCAGCTCGCGGAAGTGCGCCACGCCTCGCAATCCAGCGACTACAACGCGGTCGGCACAATCATGGAGAAATACCGCGACAACGCGCGCGCCGCCGTCGATTCACTGAAAAAAGAGCATCCCAACGCCGAACATCAGATCAACGGTTACAAGCAGCTCCAGATTCACATTCGCCGTGCGATTCGCGATCTCCGAGAGACGATCTTGCTCGCTCCCGACGAATACAAACCACCTCTCGGTATCGTCGAACACGACCTGTCTCTGATCGATGACGAGCTTTTGCAGAGTTTGTTTCCATCTCCGCCGCCACACCCTGCCGGCAGCACGCCAGAAAATCAGCCGATCGCGAACAACGACCCTGCCTCTGCTGCGCCGCCGTCGGGCAGCGCGCTCGAGCAGACTCCGGGCGGCAACTCGCAAGCAGCGCCCGCCGTTTCATCAGAATCCAATTCAAGTGGAACGCCGAGCGTGACGTCGAACGCAACAGAGCCATCCGCCGATTCACAGGAGAAGTCCGACATGAATATCCAAAATTGCATTCTCACCGCCGTCGTCACCTGCGGCATTGCGCTCTCCACCTGCGGCGACCTCCGCGCGCAGTTCGAACAAAAGGACTACCTCTCGTCGATGGAGTCCGACAAAATCCGCGACGCCGAGACCACCAACGATCGCCTCAAGCTTTTCGTCACGTTCGCCGATGATCGCCTGAAAAAATTTCAGTACGAGCTGCAACACCCTTCCGCGAATCGCCACGGCGAAATGCTCAACGGCCTCATGAATGGTTACGTCGGCTGTCTCGATGACGCCGCCGACCTCATGCAACTCGGCATCGAAAAACAGGAAAACATCCGCGCCGGCGTAGACCTGATCAACACAAAAGCGAAAGAATTCCTCGAAGCCCTCAACAAAATCGCCGCCGACAAAGTCGATCTCGACATTTACAAAGACAATCTCGACGACGCCATCGAAGGCACAAAAGACGCCATCACCGACTCCGACAAGGCCAAAAAAGCCGTAGCCCCCCCACCAGTAAGACGCAAAAGCTAGCAGCCCCGCCTCCCGCGTCTTTGCCACTGCCTTTGTAGGGGCGGGGTTTACCCCGCCGTCGATCTAACGCCACCCATCGACGTGCTTGCCTCGATCACATGTAACAAGGGTGCCGCACCCTCAGGTTTCAGAGGGTGCGGTTTTTCCGCTCCCACACTCAAATCGATCCGTTCGACTCTCCCCCTCAACCGCGCAAATCCGCATCAACTCTCGTAACCCCGTTTTGACCTCCCAAGTCCCCATTCGTAAACTATCCATAGCCGATGCCTAAACTTCCAACCACCGTCCCCGGCGGCGCCGCCCTCTTCCAACGCGTCTACACCCGCCTCAACTGCGAAGGCCGCCCGCCACGCTTCCACGTCGATTTCTATCCTTATTCCTCACTAACCCTCACGATCCGCCGCCGCGATGAAACCGTCTTCGTCCGCTTCTCCGATCTCCTCCAGCGCGCCCCGCTCCCCGTCCTCGAAGCCGCCGCCGCACTGCTCCTCGCTCGCGTCTACCGCCGCAGGGCGTCGCGCGAACTCACTGCCCCCTATCTCGACTACGCCCGCTCCCATAAAACGCGCGCCCGCATCAATCGCATGCGCGGCACACGCGTACGCGCCACGACGCAGCCGCAAGGCCGCCACTTCGATCTCGAAAAACTGTTCGATGATTTAAACGCGAAATACTTCGAAGGAAAACTCTCTCGCCCCAACATCGGCTGGAGCACGCGCCCCTGGCGCCGCCAATTCGGCTGCTACGATCCCGGCCCCAATCACATCCTGCTCAATCGCCGCATGGACCGCCCCAACGTCCCTCAATGCGCCGTCGAGTACGTCCTGTACCACGAGATGCTGCACGTCAAACATCCCACGCGCCGCTCCGGCTGCTCGCTAATCTCTCACTCACCCGAATTTCGCGCCGAAGAAAAACAATTCCCCCAATTCGACCGCGCCCGCAAAATCCTCGACCGCCTCGCCCGCTGACGCATCCGCGAAGTTTGTGCCGTTCGCCAAGCCCAATCAGGAACCACGACGCCGCCAAACAACGAACTTGTCATCCTGAGGCCGCCGAAGGCGGCCTCAGGATCTCAGCGTTAACACCATCTCCCAATCCATCGCGAATCCGCGGTCGCACCGCAGCCTAACAAAAGACTACCGAATATCCTTCTTCTCCTTCTCGCTCTCTTTATAAAGCTTCTCAATCCTCTTCCGAATCTTCTCCGCGTCCTCCGCCTTCGGATACAAATCCAAATACCTCTGATACGACTTCGCCGCCGGCTTCTTCAGCCCCTTCTTCTCCTGCGCCTCGCCCAAATATTTAAACGGCACCGCATATCCCGGCTTCGCAACGGTCGCGTCCGTAAACCGATCGATCGCCGCATCGACGTCGCCCTTCCTCATGTAATACTGCCCAACCTGAATGTCTTTCTCCGCCCGCTGCGGATCCCATTTCGGCTGATCCTCCGCCGATTCCGTCGCATTATCCTTATTCGCCTTCGGCAGCGGCTTTTTCTCGGACGGCGTAGCCGGCGGCGCATCCGCCGGCTTTTCCGGAGTCGCCGGATCCTGCCCCGGCTCCTGCGCGAACAGTCCCGCCGCACAGGCAATCATGACGACGCCCGCCATCACAACCGTCCTCATCCACCCATTAACTCTCATCACAGCCCCATGAAATGTAGGGGCGCAGCATGCTGCGCCCCAGCTTGCCCGGTAGTCAACACGACCTCGGTCCGTTCTTTCCTGCCGTCTCTTTCGACTTTCAACTATCGACAGTCAACTTTCTTCCTCTTCACTCCCCAATCTCCCTCACCCAAACATTCCGATACCGCACCGGATGATTGTGATCCTGCAACGCCAGCGGCAACTTCGCCGCCGTATTCTTATATTCCGGCTTCTCCGTCGAGGTCGTCCCCTGAATCTCCACATTATCCTGCACCAACACACCGTTCTGTATCACCGTCACGCGCGCCTTCTTCGACACCGTATCCCCGCTAAACACCGGCGCATGAAACACGATGTCATACGACTGCCACTCGCCCGGCTTCCGCGCCGCATTCACCAGCGGCGGATATTGCCCATACACCGCGCCCACCTGCCCATCCGGATACGTCTTGCTCTGATACGAATCGAGCACCTGAATTTCGTACAGCCCCATCAAAAACACGCCGCTGTTCCCGCGATCCTGATCTTCGCCCACCGCCGGCGACGGCTCGCGAAACTCCAGATGCAATTGCATGCTGCCAAACGCCTGCTTCGATTGGATCTGCCCAGTCTTCGGCACGACCTCAAAATATCCGTCCGCCACTTTCCATTTCGCCGGGCTGCTGTCCTTGCTGCTCACCCACGCCGACAAATCCTTCCCATCAAACAGCACCGTCGCATCCGAAGGCGCCTTGCCCGCCGCTTCCTGCGACGACCACGTCCCCGGTTCAATCACCTTCGGCGCCGGACGATTCCGGTCATGCGCCTTCCACTGCGTCTGCCACGCCGTCGCACCGCAAGCTAGCACTAGCATCGCCGCGCCAAACAAAGTCCATCGCGTATTCATCCTCAGCCCTCCGTGGGTCGATTTCGTCTTTCGCCGAACATCATAGCGCCGCTAAACGAAATCTTCGTACAAAGTTCACTCACAGAAATTAGTGATAGCTCTCTCCGCTCCGCAATTCAATCGACCAACCCCGCCAACTTCGCATACTGCAGCAACATAATCGTCTTCCCATCCAAAATTTCGCCCGCCTCAATCATCTTCATCGCCTTCTCCAGCGGAATCTCCAGCACCTCAATATCTTCCCCCTCCGTCTCATCCCCTCCGCCCGCCGAAACCCGATGACCCGGCTCGTACTCCGCCACAAAAAAGAAAATCCTCTCCGTCACAGAACCCGGGCTCATATAGCACTCAAAAACCTTCCGCGGATTATGCACAACGAATCCCGCTTCCTCTTCCGCCTCTTTTCGGATGCACGCCTCAGGGTCAGACTTATCAAGCAGCCCCGCGCAAGCCTCGATCAGCATTCCGTCCTCAAGCCCATTCACGTAAGCAGGGAAGCGAAATTGCCGTATCAACACCACCGTCTTCCGCTCGCGGTTGTAAAGCAGCACGACCGCGCCGTTTCCCCGATCGTAAGTCTCGCGCCGCTGCTCCTGCCACGTCCCATCACTTCGTAAAAAATCAAACGTCGTCTTCTTCAGCACGTACCAATCGTCCGACAACGTCTTCACTTCCTTAATTCGCACTCGTTCCGACGCCACTCGCTTCTCCTTCGCAAGCCACTTGCATCCCAACCCGCGCAGCCGCACCGACACCGATTTTGCGACCGCGCTATCATAGTAATGTGCCGCGTCACGCGTGTTAAGCCGCCGCATCCAAACTCCGTACCATGGAACCCCGCGAAAAAGCCGCGCTCCTCCCCGACAGTCCGGGCGTCTACCTCTTCAAGGACGCCGCCGGCACCGTCCTCTACGTCGGCAAAGCCACATCTCTCCGCAGCCGCGTCCGTTCTTACTTCCTCGAATCCCGCTGGTTCGACGCCAAAACCGGCTCGCTCGCCCGCGAAATCGCCGACCTCGACACCATCGTCCTCGACAATCCGCGCGAAGCCCTCGCCCTCGAAAACAATCTCATCAAGCGCTACCAGCCCAAATTCAACATCCGCCTCGTCGACGACAAAACTTACCCGTATATAAAACTCACGCTCAACGAAAAATATCCCCGCGTCTATTTCACGCGCAAAGTTAAAAAAGACGGCGCCGCCTACTTCGGTCCATATTTCCCAGCGAATCTCGCGCGACGCATCCTCACCTTCGTCCACAAACGCTTCATGATTCCCAGCTGCAACGTCGATCTCACGCGCGATCATCCGCGCCCCTGCTTGCAGTACTACATCAAGCGTTGCCACGGCCCCTGCGTCTCCGGCCTCGCCGCAGATGACGCCTACGCCGAATCCGTCCGCGATGTCCGCCTCTTCCTCGATGGCAAGCGCGGCGACCTCATCAAATCGCTCGAAGAGCGCATGGCCGCCGCCGCCGAAAAAGAACTCTTCGAACAAGCCGCCGCCTATCGAGACTTGCTCCGCACCCTCGAAGACATCGAAGAGCGCCAGCGCATCGCGCAAGCCCAAGGCGACGACACCGACGTCCTCGCCTTCTACGCTGAAGCCCCGCTTGTCGCCGCCAATCTCTTCCACCTGCGCGGCGGCCGCGTCGTCGATCGCCGCGAATTTTTCTGGGAAGATCTCGACGAATTCGACGCCAACGAATTTGTCCCCTCTCTCCTCAAACAGCTTTATCTCGACGCCGCCTATCTCCCGAAAGCGATCCACGTCCCCATCGAGTTCGAAGATCGCGAGCTGCTCGAAGAAACCCTCACCGATCGCGCCGGTCACAAAGTCGAAATCTTCACGCCGCAGCGCGGCACCAAGCGCGCGTTCCTCGATCTCGTTTCGAATAACGCCAAGCACGCCTTCGAACAGCGCTTCCGCGTCCTCAAGCCCACTTCAAAGATGATCGGCGAAGCCGTTCAAAACGCGCTCAATCTCTTGGAAGAGCCGCGCCGCATCGAAAGCTTTGACATCTCCCACATTCAAGGCAGCGACACCGTCGCCAGCATGGTCGTCTGGGAAAACGGCCGCATGAAAAAGTCCGACTATCGCAAGTTCATCATCCGCGGCGACTTCGCCGGCCGCCCCATCCCCGAGCCCATCATCGACAACCCGCGGCCGGTCGCCCCCTCCGATTGTAGGGGCGGGGTTCACTCCGCCCTTGATGCAACACCACCCATCAATCCTTCATCTCCAATCGACGCGCCACCCGCTCTCGATGCGCCGTCTCCGATCGACGCGCCACCCGTCCTCGACGTGCCGCTCCTCGATCTGTCATCTCCGACCGCCGCCGCAACCATCCCCAACACGCCGCCGTCTCCCCTCGTCCCCCTCGCCCGCGTCATCCCCATCAACTCCCGCCCCGCCCACACCCAAAACGACGACTTCGCCTCCATGCGCGAAGCCGTCACCCGCCGCTACAAACGCGTCCTCGAAGAAAATCAATCTCTCCCCAGCCTGATCCTCATCGACGGCGGCATCGGCCAACTCCACGCCGCCGCCGAAGCGCTCGAGTCTCTCGCCATCATCAACCAACCCCTCGCCAGCATCGCCAAAAAAGAAGAAATCCTCTACTTCTACGGCCAGGAAAACGAGCCCATCAAGCTCGACCGCCACAACCCCGTCCTACATCTCATCCAGTCGATTCGCGACGAGACCCACCGCTTCGCCGTCACCTTCCACCGCCTCCGCCGCGCCAAGCGCCAGACCAAAACTGCCCTTAGCGAAGTCCCCGGCGTCGGCCCAGCCACCGCCCGCAAACTCCTCCGCGAATTCGGCAGCGTCGCCAACATCCAACGCGCCGGCCTCGACGCCCTCTCCAAAGTCATCTCCCGCAAATCCGCCGAAAAAATCCTAGCCCACCTCGATTCCCAATCCGCTCCTCCCCAAGCCGGCTGACCCGAAACGTTAGCCCCGTCGGCGCATTGGTAGCGCCGGCATCTTGCCGGCGTCTTTGACTTCTTCAACCCGAGCAATCCCGATCCGCCCGCGCCCTCCGTGCACGGGCGCAGGACCCCTGCGCCCCAGCTTGCCCGGGCCTCAACCGCGCAAGCCACCGATATTTCTTTGTGTGCCTTCCTCATCCTTCACTCGAACCACCCCGAATTCTTCTCAACGTGTCTAACCCTTATTTACCGCAACTAATGGTTAGCACGTATTGCACCCCCCACTTCCCCGTGCTAATTTTTTTCCGGAGGCTGCTATGGCGGACAACGTCGGTTCCAAGGTTAGCTTTTTCCTCGTAGGTCTCGGCATCGGTGCTTTGGTCGGAGTCCTCTTCGCTCCAAAATCAGGCGAAGAAACTCGTGACTATCTCACCAAGAAAGCCGACGAAGGTCGCGACTACGCGCAACGCAAAGCCCGCGAACTCCGCGAACGCGCCGATGAACTCGTCGAGCGCGGCAAAGATGTCGCCAAGGGCAAGCGCGATTCGCTCTCCGCCGCTGTCGAAGCCGGCCGCGAAGCGTACCTCCGCGAATCCAAGTCGTAACCGGTCTCGGTCGGTTTTTGCCTTTGACGATTTGCCTCTAACGACTTGCCTTTGACGATTTTTGTCTTCGACGGTTTTTGACTTTGTAGGGGCGGGGTTCACCCCGCCTTGCTGCAACACTTCGATTGCCGCACTCGCCGCCACCGTTCTGGCGAGCCACTGCAATCGAACCGGGCATCTAACGTTTATCGCTTTGCGCTTTTCTCTTGGGA
This sequence comes from uncultured Acidobacteriota bacterium, assembly GCA_963785605.1. Classification (GTDB taxonomy): domain Bacteria; phylum Acidobacteriota; class Terriglobia; order Acidiferrales; family UBA7541; genus Acidiferrum. The sequence goes on from CAWAWE010000011.1 coordinate 28,422, forward strand.
CCGCCTCTTTCGGCGTGGGTGAGGCAGGAATGGAAACCTGGGTAGTCGTATCGGTCGTGATCGCCGCAGTGGCCATCGTCTTTCAGGCCACCATGCTCGCCATGATGTTCGTCCAGATGCGCAAAACCGTCGAGCGCGTCGACAAGCTCACCGACGATCTGCACACCCGCGTCGGCCCGATTCTCAGCCGCGTCCAGCTTCTTCTCGACGACACCCAACCAAAAATCACCGAAATGGTCGCCGACGCCGCACACGTCGTTTACCTCGCCCGCGGCCAGGCGCAAAAACTCGACCGCGTCGTCAGCGAAGCCACCGACCGCCTCCGCGGCCAGATCGTCACCGCCGACCGTATCCTCACCGGCACGCTCGAAACCGTCGAAGAAGCCGGCTCTCAATTCAAGCGCGGTGTCTGGAAGCCCATGCAAAAAGCTTCCGCAATTATCAGCGGCATCAAAATTGGTCTGGATTTCCTGCGTTCCCGCCGCGGCACCCGCCGCCGCAGCCCCGAAGGCGCCGACGTCGAAGACGGCGAAGAACTCTTCATCTGATTTTCGAATTTCTAAACTTCAATAACGGCATGTCGCCCCGTTGAAAAAGCGTTGTCATCCTGAGGCGCCCGAAAGGCGCCGAAGGATCTCAGCGTTAACGCTACCTTGATTGATCCGGAGTCACTTCTTCCGCGCGTCCGCAATCCACCCGCCACCCAACACCACATCCCCATCATAAAAAACCGCGCCCTGCCCACTCGTAATCGCCCTCTGCGCCTCATCAAACGTAACCCGCGCCCGATCCTCGCCCACCGCCTCCACCGTCGCAGCCGCCGCCACATGCTTATGCCGAATCTTCACCGCCGCCCTCACCGTCTCCGAAGGCCGCCCAATCGAAATCCAATTCACTCCCTCAACTTCGCAAACTGTAGACCGCAGCGCCTCATCGTCGCCCACCACAACCCGATTCCGATCCCGATCGATCGCCAGCACGTAATAAGGCTTGCCCGCCGCGAATCCCAATCCTTTCCTCTGCCCAATCGTAAAATTGTGCACCCCGTTGTGTCGTCCAACGACATCCCCATCCTCATTCACAATCTCGCCGCTCGCATTTGACAACGGCGTCCCGCGCTCCGCCGAATACGCCTCGATAAATTGCACATAATTCCCGTTCGGCACAAAGCAAAGTTCCATGCTCTCCGGCTTTTCCGCCACCGGCAGATTCACGCGCCGCGCCGCCGCTCGCACCTCATCCTTCGTCAACTCGCCGAGAGGGAACTCGCTCTTCGACAACTGCTCCTGCGTCAATCCCCACAAAAAGTACGACTGATCCTTCGAGTCATCCCGCGCCCGCAACAATTCCCATCGCCCGCGCAAATCATTCCGGCGAATTCGCGCGTAATGTCCCGTCGCTAATCTCTCCGCGCCAATCTGCCGCGCCATCCGCAACAGCGGCTCAAACTTCACATCCGTATTGCAATTCGTGCAAGCGATCGGCGTCCGCCCCGACAAATACTGATCCACGAACGGCCGAATCACCCGCTCCTCAAACTGCTTCTCGAAATTCACCACGTAGTGCGGAAAATTCAGATGCTGCGCCACCCGCTTCGCATCGTAAACATCGTCCAGCGAACAACACCGATGCTGCGCCGGCCCATCCCCCTGCAACTCCGGCAGCCGCCGCTGATTCCACAACTGCATCGTCAGCCCAATCACCGCCCGCGCCTGCTCTTGCAGCAATGCCGCAACGGTCGAGCTATCCACCCCGCCCGACATCGCGATAGCCACCAATCCGGCTCGAGGTTCAGCGTCGGTCGGCAAAGTCTCGAATTGTGTTTCGGTATTCATGCAACCTTTTATTTTAGCGGATTCGGCGAATTTACGTGTAGCTCGCCGCCGATTTGCCAGATACCGGCGACAGCTCCCGAAGTTTTGCCACGGCCGCGGGAATGACTTCGAGCGCGAACGCAATTTCTTCCCGCGTCGTATGCCGCCCCAAACTAAATCTCAAGCTCCCCCGCGCCTCGTCCGCGCTCATCCCAATCGCCATCAACACATGCGAAGGCTCAACCGCCCCCGAAGAACAAGCCGCCCCCGTCGAACAAGCCAGCCCCTTCAAATCCAGCGCAATCACAAGCGCCTCCCCATCGATCCCCGCAAACGTAATATTCGTAGTATTCGGCGTCCGCGCCCCACCCGCCCCATTCACCCGAGCATCCGCCACGCGCGAAAGCAGCCCGCGCTCAAGCTCATCCCGCAGCCCACCAACCCGCTCCGCATCCCCATGCCAGCGCCCCACGCGCAATGTCCGCCGCCTTCCCCAGCCCCACAATCCCCGCCACATTCTCCGTCCCCGGCCGAAACCCGCGCTGATGATGCCCTCCGTACATGAGCTGCTGAATCCGCGTCCCCCCGCGCACATACAGCGCCCCAACCCCCTTCGGCGCATACATCTTATGACCCGAAATCGAAAGCAGATCGATCTTCATCGCCCCCACATCAATGAAAACCTTCCCAGCCGACTGCACCGCATCCGTATGAAAATAAACATCCGCCGCCGCCGCAATCTCGCCAATCTCCTCCAGCGCCTGCACCGTCCCAATCTCATTATTCGCGTGCATCACCGAAATCAGCACTGTCTCCGCCCGCACCGCCCGCCGAATCGCCTCCGGCTCAACCCGCCCCCCGCGATCAACCTCAACATAAGTGACCGCCACGCCCTCTTTCTCTAGCGCCTGGCAAGCATTCAACACCGCCTCATGCTCAATCGCCGTAGTAACCACATGCGGCGCCTCATCCGCCCGCAACCTGTTCGGATACTGCAACTTCAGATCGCTCGCGCCGCCATCTACCCCCGCGTTCGCCCGGTCCGCAATCGCCGCCCGCACCACCCCAAAAATCGCGTGGTTATCCGCCTCCGTACCCCCGCTCGTAAACACAATCTCCTGCGCCCGCCCCCCAATCAGCCCCGCCACCTGCTCCCGCGCCGTCTCCACCGCCCCGCGCGCCGTCTGCCCAAACCCATGAATCGACGAAGCATTCCCATACTCCCCCGAAAAATAGGGAATCATCGCCTCCAAAACGGCGGCCTCAACCGCCGTAGTCGCATTGCAATCGAAATAAACCCGTTTCATATCAGTCCCAGAATACTACTAACACCACCCTAAGACGGCTCCCGGGTGCCGCACCCTCAGCCGTCAGAGGGTGCGGGTTTAGACTCAACCGAACCGACGCCTCAACAACGACCACCACCATTCGAATGCTAACCAATCAATTATCTATTGACTAAGTACAAGTTCCATGTTACCATCAGTCGTGAATCCGCGCTCAACTCCCTCCCGCCGCCCATCCAACACCCGGATACACACACACTTTCGAATCAAGGCCCGTCTAACCCACTCATTCCAATCATCTTGCACACACTCGTTTCCCGCCGGTCGCCAAGTCATTCCAACAAAAGCACTTATTCACTCTTCAAAAAACGACGGGGGGTATACCCCTCTCCGCCCAATTATGACTATAATGACCATAATGACCACAATGGTCATTTTCCCAAAGGAGCCACCCATGCCACGCACAGCCACAACTCCCACCCCTACCGCCGCCCGCACCACCTGGACCGTCGCCGAAGCCAAGTCCCACCTCAGCGAACTCATCCAACAAGCCGAATCCTCCACCCCTCAAACCATCACCCGCCACGGCAAACCCGCCGTCGTCGTTGTCTCCGCCGCGGAATGGGAACGCAAAACCAAACGCAAAGGCTCTTTCGCCGAGTTTCTCTGGAATTCTCCTCTGCGAGGTTCCGGCATTGTGATCGAGCGCGTTAACGATGAGCCACGGAAGATTGACTTGTGAGCTTCCTCCTCGACACAAACGTCCTGTCCGAAAGCTCCAAGCCTCGTCCGGATGTTGCTGTAAAAGACTGGCTTCATGATGTCGATGAAGACTTGCTCTTCGTCAGCGCGATCTCGCTGGCCGAACTTCGTTTCGGAATCGAACGGCTCGCTCCTGGCGCGCGAAGAGTCAACCTTGAGCTTTGGCTGAGAGACAGCCTCGTTGATCGCCTCGGCTCAAGACTGCTGGTTGTCGATGGGGCCATCGCAGCCGAGTGGGGGACTGTGCAAGCGCAAACAGAGGCTCGCGGTCGCCGCATGAACGCAATCGATTGTTTTCTCGCCGCCACTGCACGTGTGCATCAACTCATTATGGTGACTAGAGACACGGAGCACTTCTCCGGCGCTGGCTGCGAACTATTTAATCCTTGGACCGCAGGATAAAAATTGAGTGGAAGGGCGCTTTTCGAGAGAACAGGGAAGTGGCAGTGCTACGATGACGTCGCGATGAATACGACGAAAATGAACGCCATCAAGATCATCATTCGGTTTCGCATTGCGATCGCTCTGACCGCCGCGATCATTCTCGGATCGTGCGCCACTACCTACGCCGCGCCACCTGCCGGCGTTGGCCAAATGTTTCGACTAGATGGCGGCGACGCGACCTACATCTTCGGCGTCAACGAGCGCGGTGAACTGCAAGCGCTCTACTGGGGCGGCAAGCTTGCGCAAGGCGACAAAGTTGCCGCAGCGCATTCACTCCCTGAAATGGCTTCGTTCGATTCGCCGGGCACGACCACTCCACAGGAATACGCCGCATGGGGCGCCGGCCTCTTCACCGAGCCCGCGTTAAAAATCACATTCGCCGACGGCAACCGCGACCTTGTCCTCCACTACGTCAGCAGCAAATCCACCGCCGGCGCGTACGAGGTCCTCACCAAAGACATCTCGCGCGAAATTTACGTGACGCTGCGCTACGCAATGGACTCCGAAAGCGGCATCCTCGCCCGCTCCGCCGTAATCGAAAATCGCGACAAAGACGCCGTCATCATCGAACAAGCCGCCGCCGCGCAATGGACTCTGCCGCCGTCGCGTTACACGCTCAGCTATCTCACCGGCCGATGGGGCGCCGAGTGGACACTGAATCAAGAACCCATCCAGGGCGGTTCGCGCGTCATCGAAAGCCGCCGCGGCTCGACCGGCCATCAAGCGAATCCATGGTTCGCCATCTCGCGCGACGACAGCCAAAAATCCAACGGCCCGCTCTCCGCCGGCGAAGAACACGGCGAAGTCTGGTTCGGCGCGCTCGCCTGGTCCGGTTCCTGGCGCTTCACCATCGAAAAAACGCAGCTCGATTCCGTCCGCGTCACCGGCGGCTTCAATCCATTCGATTTCGGCTACAAGCTCAAGCCCGGCGAAAAACTCGAGACACCAATTTTCTACGGCGGCTACTCCAATCACGGTCTCGGCGGCGCATCCCGCATCCTGCATAAATTCGAGTTGCAGCACATTCTTCCGCAGTCGCCGAATCCCAAGCCGCGCCCCGTGATCTACAACTCCTGGGAAGCCACCGAAATGAACGTAGACGTAGCCGGCCAGGTAGCCCTCGCCGAAAAAGCTGCGAGTCTCGGCATCGATCGCTTCGTGATGGACGACGGCTGGTTCGGCCAGCGCAAAACCGATCACGCCGGACTCGGCGACTGGTACGTCAACAAAGAAAAATTCCCCGACGGTCTCAAGCCGCTCATCGACAAAGTTCACTCGCTGAAAATGGATTTCGGTCTCTGGGTCGAGCCCGAAATGATCAATCCCGACTCCGACCTCTACCGAAAACATCCCGACTGGGTGCTCAATTTTCCCGGCCGCCCGCGCTCCGAATCTCGAAATCAACTCGTGTTAAATCTCGCGCGCCCCGATGTGCGCGATTACGTCCTCGGCTTCCTCGACAAACTCCTCACCGAAAACGAAATTGCCTTTTTGAAGTGGGACTACAACCGCAACTGGTCCGAGCCCGGCTGGGACGCCGTTCCCATCGATGAACAAAAAAAGGTCTACGTCGAGTTCGTCCGCAACGTCTATTGGGTTCTGTCCGAACTCCGCAAAAAACATCCTCAGATCGAAATCGAATCCTGTTCCGGCGGCGGCGGCCGCGTCGATCTCGGCATCTTGCATTACACCGACGAAGTCTGGCCGTCCGACAACACCGATCCCTTCGATCGCCTCACCATGCAGGACGGCTTTACCTACGCCTACACGCCGCAAATCATGATGGCGTGGGTCACCGCATCGCCGCATTGGCAAAACGGCCGCAACACCACGCTCGCCTATCGCATGCTCAGCTCCATGCAAGGCTCGCTCGGCATCGGCGACAATCTCAATAAATGGACCGCTGAAGAATTCGCCACCGCCAAGCGCTTGATCGCCGCCTATCACGAAGTGCAAAAAACAATCACGCAAGGCGATTTGTATCGCCTCGTCACCCCGCGCGATGACAGCGAATTTTCTTCCACGCAAACCGTCTCGCCCGACAAATCTCAATCCGTCGTCTTCGCCTTCACCGTCGCCACAAAATACGGCCGCCTTTTCCCATTGCTCCAACTCCAAGGCCTCGATCCCAACGCAAAATACAAACTCACCACAATCGAAGGCAAGCCTCTGCCCGGCACTCCCGAATCCGCCTCCGGCGATTGGTGGCTGCACCACGGCATCAACCTCGAGTTAAAAGGGGATTACCAAGCTGCAATGTTCCGACTCGATCGCGAACGCTAGTCAAGAAGGAAGAAAATGATTCGATCACTGATTTTTGCTGTGTTTGTAATTCTGTTTTCTGTTCCTGTGCGGGCCCAGCTCGACGAGATCGAGAAACGCATCGGCGTCAACGGCGCCAGCGGGCTGAGCGAATCGAAAGTTGCTTCCGGCCTCAAGCAAGCGCTGCAAGTCGGTTCGGAGAACGCCGTGAAAATTGTCGGCAAGCCGAACGGATATTTCAGCAACGAGGCAATTAAAATCGTCATGCCGAAAGATCTGCATCCCCTCGAAAGTGGAATGCGCGCGATCGGATTCGGTCCAAAGATCGACGAATTCATTCTGAGCATGAATCGCAGCGCCGAAGCGGCTGCACCGGCGGCAAGAAAAATCTTCATCGACGCAATTCTCGCGATGAGTTTCGACGATGCGAAACGCATCCTGTCGGGCAACAACACCGCGGCGACGGAATACTTCAAAGAGAAAACCACCGGCCAACTCACCGATGCATTCACGCCCGTCGTCAAAAAGACGATGGGCGAAAACGGCGTGGTGAAGCAATACGACGCGCTGACCGAGCAGTACAAAAACATTCCGTTCGCCAGCAGCAAGAGCCTCGACATCGATCACTACGTCGTATCAAAAGCCCTCGACGGTCTTTTCTACGAACTCGGCGAGCAAGAGAAACAGATCCGCACCAATCCCGCCGCCCGAACCACATCCTTGCTAAAGGAAGTGTTCTCGACCGCGCAACACTAAATTCGCCGTCCGGCAGGCCTAAAGTCGCGCAGCACTAAATAGGACATGAACCGGACAAAAAGAGACGACGTCAGACTTTCGGCGGACCTCCTGGCGGTGCATTGCGACGCAGGCCGACGAGTGAGTTGTCAAAGTATTGTCTCGTGCTAACGACCGATACATGGATGCGTCAAACCGCGCAAATGCGAGTGATGGGTGTTCTGCGTTGTGGCGCAATGCTACGACGGAGATTTTTTGTATTTATAGCAGGGCTTTCGCTCGTGTGTTTCGCACACGCGCAGGAACCAGGCACGAGTTCGAGTCCCAGTTCGGCTCCTGCTGTGGCAGCGTCGCCATCGACAGCCGCGGCGTCGCCGGCAAACACAAAGACAAATCCTCAAGTCGTGTTGCGTGCCGAGACGCGCCTCGTGCAACTCAACGTCATCGCTCAGGATAAAAAGGGTCAGCCGATCGAAGGATTAAAGCGCGAAGACTTCACGTTGCTCGACAACGGAAAGCCGCAAAACATCACGTTGTTTTCGAGCGAACCGGAAACGCTCCCGGCAAAAAACGCAACCACCGGTGCCGCATCTCCCAACGCGGAATTCACCGACGCAAAAACCGATCCGCCGCCAAACGTCTTCGGCAACCGCCTTCGACACGCCGACGAAAATCCCGGCAGCGTCGCCGTGATTCTTCTCGACGCGTTGAACACTTCCTTCTCCGATCAGGTTTACGCCAGAACGCAAGTCCTCGCGTTTCTCCGCCAACTCCAGCCGCGGGATCACGTCGCAATTTACCTGCTGACCACGCAGCTCATCGTTATCAACGACTTCACGCAGGACTCGAAGTCGCTCTTGCAAGCGATCGAGCGCGTTCAGTCGTCGCCGTCCATCATGAAAGCCAACTCCACGCGCTCCACATTCACCGCCTCGGACATGGGAATCGGAGACTTCCGTGGCGCGTCGCATCTGGCAAATATGATGAACGACATGGTTTCCAAAAACGCTGACATCGCGGATGTGAAGCGCGTTCAGATCACGATGCAGGCGATCGAGGCCATTGCGAATCACGTGGCCGATATCCCTGGCCGCAAGAGCCTCATCTGGGTGTCGGGAGCTTTCCCGAGTTCGATTTTGCTGGACAGCAACGACACGTCGCCCGTCGATAGCAAGGCGCAAAATTTTACGCCGCAACTCAATCGCGTAACCCGCGCTCTGAATCAATCGAACCTGGCGATTTATCCGGTCGATGCGCGGGGCATCCTCACCAACGGAGAATTCGACACAAGCCAGGCGCACCCTTTCAGCGGGGGACGCCCGGCGATGGAACTTGGTGCCGGGCAAAACGAAGAAAACACGATGCTGAATCTCGCCAAAAGCACCGGCGGCCGCGCCTATTTCAACACCAACGATTTCAAAGGCGCGATCCAGCGCACGCTCGCCGATTCGCGGCGCACCTACGACATCGGCTATTACCCCGATACCGGAGAATGGCACGGCGAATATCACACGCTCGAACTCCGCGTGAAAAAAGCGCACGCCGTCCTGCGATACCGCAAAGGGTACTTCGCCGTCGCTGATCCGCCGAGTAACGCGGTCGAAACGACAGACGCGCTTCAGGCCGCCACGCGGAGTCCCGTGGACGCCACTGGTTTGCCCATCACCGCAAAGGTCGAAAGAATTTTTCCCGCAACTCGGAAGCTCGATCTGCGCGTCGGCGTGGACATTCGCGATCTGCGATTGAACGTAGTCGATGGCCACCACAAAGGCAGCCTCGACACGGTGTTTACCCAAATGGACGGGCGAGAGAAAACCGTCGCCGTCCGCCCGCTAACGTACAAGTTGGATCTCAAACCCGAGGACTATCAGGCGGCTTTGGATCGCGGCAACGAGCTCTACGTTCCGCTCACGCTGCTCGCATCGACGCGAACGCTGCGCGTCGTCGTGCGCGATCCAGCAAGCGGCTTAATCGGAAGCGTCACCGTCCCGCTCGATCGCTTTCTTCCCGCGACCGACGCGAAATAATTTCGCAACAGGGCAGCGCCGATCCGTAAAGCGTCGCACGGAAAAGAACGTTGAGCGAGTTGCATTCCGGGATGAAGCGCGGTTGAAGAATCTAACCTACATCGTCAGCACGACGCGGAACTGCGCTTTTCCACTGACGAGCCGCGCCCACGCATCGTTGACCTTCTCGAGCGGATATTTCTCGATCATCGCGCGCACGCCCGAGTACTCCGAAAATCGCAGCGTGTCTTCCGAATCCACCGCCGTCCCCGAGGCCCAGCCCTTTACGCCTTTGTTGCCGATGATCAATTGAACGGAGCTCGCCGAAATCGGGTCGGGCCCAATACCGATCACCCGTAACTCGCCGTTCGCTCCCAGTCCATCGACCAGCGCGGTCATCGCCTTGCCGCTCGGCGCCGTCGAGAGGATCAATCGTGCTCCCCGAGTTTTTTCAATTCGTCCGCCGCGTTCACCGCATCGCTATCGAGATAAACATGTGCGCCAAGTTTTTTCGCCAGCGCTTCACTGTCTTTGCCCCGGCTGATCGCGACCGTTCTGTATCCAAACTTATTCGCGAACTGAATTCCCAGATGTCCCAGCCCGCCGACGCCCAACACAGCGACAAGATCTCCGGGAATCGCTCCGGCACGCCGAAGCGCGTTGAAGGTTGTGATTCCAGCGCACAGCAGTGGCGCCGCTTCCACTGGATCCAAACCGTCCGGCATCGCCGCGACCGCTTCCCACGGCGCCACCATATATTCGGCATAGCCGCCGTCGTAATGAATGCCGGCCCACTTTTCATTGACGCAGTTGATGAAATCTCCGCGCCTGCAATTGATGCACGTGAAGTCATGGCCGCCGTGCCAGCCGACACCGACTTTCTGGCCCTTCTTCCACGACGTGACGTTGGGACCGACCTCATCGATCACGCCGGCAATTTCGTGGCCCGGCGAGCGCGGATACTGAATCCACGGCATCAACCCATCTTTGACGAGGTGGTCGCTGGCGCAGACGCCGCACGCCTGCACTTTGATGCGAACCTGCCCTGGTCCGGGCGTTGGGATTTCGCGCTCTTCAATCACGAAATCGGCCCCGGGCTTCGGGACAACCGCGACTTTCATTTTCGCCATGTTTTTTCGTCCTATCGTGAATTTTGCTGGCTGCGGCTTGGATGCGATGCCGCGAGAGGCGGTTAGGAGAAAGTTTCGAACGTTCTGAACGGTCGCGCGTTCCATGCCGCCGCGGCGTTCGTGCTAGAGTTTTCATCTCGACATCGGCAGCAAAGCTCTCTGGAGGAGCGAGTGGCGTATCGCGATTTGCGTGAGTTTGTCCGAAAGCTCGAAAAAGAAGGCGAACTCCAGCGCATCCGCGCCGAAGTCGATCCCATCCTCGAGATCACCGAAATCACCCAGCGCATCGCTCGCGACCCCAACCGCAAACCGAACAGCGTCGGCCCGGCGCTGCTCTTCGAAAAGCCCAAAGGCTCAAAATTTCCGCTGCTCGTAAACACGTTCGGCAGCGTTCGCCGCATGGAACTCGCTTTCGAAGTCGATCGCCTCGAAGACGTTGCCGACCGCATCCGCGGCTTCCTCGCGATGGAAACGCCACAAGGACTCTTCGACAAACTCAAAATGTTGCCGAAGCTCGCCGAGCTCGGCTCCTTCTTTCCGAAAAGCGTGAAGAACGGCGATTGCAAAGATGTCATCCGCACCGGCAGCGACGTCAATCTCCTGGATTTCCCAATCCTCAAATGCTGGCCGCAAGACGGCGGCCGCTTCATCACATTCCCGCTGGTCTTCACGCGCAATCCTGAAACGGGGAAGCGCAACGTCGGCATGTATCGCATGCAGGTTTACGACGCGCGCACCACGGGCATGCATTGGCAGACGCAAAAGCACGGCGCCGAACATTTTCGCCGCGCCCGCGCCGCAAATCCCGATGGAAAAATTCCTGTGTCGGTCGCGATCGGCTCCGATCCCGCCACGTCGCTCGCCGGCATGCTGCCCATCCCGCCGGACCTCGACGAAATGATGTTCGCCGGATTTCTAAGACGCGACCCCGTCGAAATGGTGAAGTGCGAAACCAACGACCTCGAAGTTCCCGCCAACGCTGAAATCGTTCTCGAAGGCTACGTCTCTCTCAACGAAATGCGCACCGAAGGCCCGTTCGGCGATCACACCGGCTTTTATTCTCTCGAAGGGGAATTTCCCGTCTTCCATGTCGAGTGCATCACGCACAAAAAAGATCCGATCTACCTGACCACCGTCGTCGGTCCGCCGCCCCAGGAAGACTTCTACATGGGGTACGCCGTCGAGCGCGTTTTCCTTCCCGTGATGAAAATGCAGTATCCCGAAATCGTGGACGTCGCCATGCCCGCCGAAGGCATCTTCCACAATTTGATGATCGTCGCGATTCGCAAATCCTATCCGGGCCACGCGCGCAAGATCATGAACGCGATTTGGTCGCTCGGCCAAGCGATGTTCACCAAGTGCATCGTCGTCGTCGATCACGACGTCAACATTCACGACTATCGCGAAGTCGTCTGGAAAGCGCTCTGCGCGCTCGACCCCGAACGCGACATTCAGTTTTCGCTCGGCCCGGTCGATACCCTCGACCACGCGCAACGCATGCAAGATTTCGGTTCAAAAATGGGCGTGGACGCCACGCGCAAATGGCCCACCGAAGGATTTACGCGTCCCTGGCCGGATGAAATCCTCATGGACGCCAAGACCAAAGCGAGAATCGACTCGCTCTGGAAGTCACTCGGCCTCTAAGCCGCCTGCTGGTATCAGACTCGTCTCGTCCCGCTGCCGCTATCCCCAGCGCAGTTTAAACGCTTCTTCCTAAACATAATTCAAGCCCTTCACCCCGTGGCCGATACGGAGGTTGAGGTCCGTGTGAGCAAGCCAGCCAAGCCACTTGATCGCCAAGACCAGGATTACGCCGGCGCCGCGAGCGTGCCCAAAGGCGCTGCGAATGATGCGAATTCCGTCGATCCGATCGATCGCCGCCGCCACCCTCGCTACCGCTTCAGCGAACCCATGAAAGTCTGCCGCCCGGACGGAGCCTGCCTCGACGGAGTCAGCGTCGAGCTGAGCCAAAGCGGCATGTCGGCCATGATCCGCGGCGCGCTCGCCCCCGGCGATGTCGTTCGTTTACAGCCAGTTACGGGCGTGGACACCGCCGCCGTTGTGCGCCACAAACTCGGCATGCTCTACGGCTTCGAGTTTCTGGAACTGGCCAATGAGCAAGCCGGAAAAATCGCCGAGCGCTGCCGCAAATGCGAGCCGTGGAGGACAAATGCGAGGGTGGTTTGAGCCGAAACGATTACTGTTCCGGCGAACAGGCAAAAACGCAGTGAACCGTCTATATGCGGTAGTACTGAGAAGGGGGATACGCTAGATATAGATGCAGTACCATAGAAACCCGACAAAAATCGGAAACAACCCATACAGATAGGACAACTCGCGCACAAATTCTCTTTGACCCTCTCAACTCGGGGATGTCATAACCATTTCACGGGGTGCGCCTCCCAAGCTCGCAGTGGTCGGTCGGGGTGCGCCAACAGGTTGATCGGGCGTTTCGTTGATGTCGAACGACATGGGCGCCGGGGTAACGATCCTCGTGAATGAATCTCGCGAAGTGATGAATGTGCGGCAAGCGTCGCAATATCTGGGGATCAGCCCGGATACGCTCTACCGTTACATCACCGAAGGTGAGATTCCCGCATTCAAGCTGGGCAATCGCTGGAAATTGCGCAAGACGATCCTGGATCGCTGGATGGAACGCAAGATGAGCCAGGCGCACGTACGGCGCCGGTAGTCGGGCGAGGCGAAAGGGAAAGAGGGCCGCGAATATGGCGTTATTTGGCGGAAAAAACAAGCAACTGGTCGGACTGGATATCGGGTCGAGCTCGATCAAGGCCGTGGAACTGAAGTCCACCAAAGCGGGCTATGAACTCGTTAGCTTCGGCACCGAAGCGCTCGCGCAAGACACCGTCGTGGACGGCGCCATCATGGACGCGCCGCAAGTCGCCAACGCGATCAGCAAGATTTTCGACTCCGAAAAAATTAAAACGAAAAACGTCGCCACATCGGTTTCGGGACACTCCGTCATTGTCAAGCGCGTGCCGCTTCCGCTGATGACCGAGGAAGAGTTGTACGAGCGCATTCCTTCGGAAGCCAGCCAGCACATTCCGTTCGACATCGCCGACGTGAACCTCAGCTATCAGCTTCTCGAATCAATGGACGCGCAGATGGATGTGCTGCTCGTCGCCGTCAAGAAAGACAAAATTCTGAACCACACCAACGTGCTCGCGCAGGCCGGCAAGACTCCGGTCGTCGTGGACATCGACGCCTTCGGCTTGCAGAACTGCTTTGAAGTGAACTACGAGCCCGACGCGGGACAGACCGTTGCGCTCCTCAACATCGGCGCCAGCGTCATGAACATCAATATCGTGCGCGGCGGCATTCCGCTGTTCACCCGCGACGTCAGCGTAGGCGGCAACCAGTTCACCGACGCGCTCCAAAAGGAACTCGATCTCAGCTACGAAGACGCCGAGCGCCTCAAAAAGGGCGACACGCTCCCCAGCGTCACCGACGAGCAGAAACAACAGATTCTGCGCAGCGTCTCCGACATTCTGACGCTCGAAATTCAAAAGACCTTCGACTTTTTCCGTGCGACCGCCAGCGGCGAAAACATTCAGCGCATCGTCGTTGCCGGTGGCACCGCGCGCGTCCCCGGCCTGGTTGACCTCCTGCGCGAAGAGTTTGCGATGCCGGTGGAAGAACTCAATCCGTTCCGAAAAGTGCTGGTGAACCCGGGTAAGCACAGCGACGACCAGATTCGCGAAATGGGTCCGAGGCTTGCCATTGCGGTCGGCCTGGCGCTGAGGAGCTTCGACTAGTCATGATCCGCATAAATCTTCTCGGACAAGCGAAACCCAAAGCGTCGCGGCGTCCCGTCGATACGGGCGCGGCCCTCCCGGTTCTCTTCATCGGCGCCGGCATTCTGTTCGGCGCTCTCATCCTCGGCTACGTTTACTACAACTGGCAGCACCAGCTGACCGAGGAAAACGCCAAGATCAAGCAGCTCGAAACCCAGAAAACCGACCTCGAGCAGGTCAAGCTTCAGGTCGAAGCTTTTGAAAAGCAGAAGACCGTCCTGCAGCAGCGCGTCTCCACGATCGAACAGCTTCAGCGCGATCGTACCGGCGCACAAGAGCTGCTCGACCAGGTCGCCAGCACCGTTTCACGCACCGAAAATCTCTGGCTCATTTCGATGGTCAAGAAAGACAACAACCTGACCATCGACGGCGCCTCGGCCTCCATCAACGGCGTCGCCAATTTCATCACCGCGCTCAAGCGTTCCGGCTACTTCTCGAATATCGAAATCAAGGAATCCAAGCAGGACGAGAAAGCCGCCGCCATCCAGACTTTCAATTTTTCGATTTCAGCACAAATCACACCTCCGGGTTCTCCGGCAGCGGCCACCACGGCGAAGCCCGCGAGCGCTCCGGTAGCTGCGCCTCCCGCGAGCGCGGCTCGGCCGAAGGTAGGGTAAACGATATGGCGAACCCACTCCGCGATATGTCCGTCATCATGCAGTGCTTGCTGGCCGTGGCCATCACGGTCGTCCTTGTCGTCGTTGGAGTCTACCTGCCGTTCTCACCGATCGCGCAGGAACGCGACGAAGTGGATAAGGCGGTCCGGCAGCGCTCGCAACTCAATCAGGAAGTCACTCAGCTTCAGGTCTATCGCCAGCGTTACGGCGAACTGAAATCGCAGATGGACGCGCTCTCCAAGCAGCTCGAGACGCTCAAGACCATCGTCCCTGAAGAAAAAGAAGAGGACGAGTTCATCCGCCTGGTGCAGGGTGCCGCGTCCGCTTCCAACGTTTCGATTCGCCGCTTTACCGCCAAGCCGGTCGTCGCGCGCGAATACCACTACGACATGCCCTTTGAACTTCAGGCCGACGGCCCGTACTTCAACCTGCTCGACTTCTTCAGCCGGTTGAGCCGCTTGTCGCGCATCATCAACGTCGGCGACATCGATTTCGAAGACGCTCAAGGCCAGAAAAAAGCGAACTACCCCATCCGGCCGGGAACGTCGGTAACCGGAGTCTTTACAGCAACCACTTTCTTCACCAAGCCCGCCGATACGGGAGCTGCCAAGCCCGCGTCGCCCGCAGGGAAGATGTGAACGGAATGAGCAGATACATGCGTTCTGTAAACACAATCATCGTAGGGATTTTGTTGGCCGCGGTCCCCGGCTTAATGGCCCAGACCAGCCCCGCTAGCGGAGCGCAGTCCAATCCGCCGGCGAAGGCTGCGTCCAAGTCGTCGAGCTCCAAGGGCTCGAAGCCCAAGTCCGCTGCCAAAACCAAAGCCGCCAGCTCGGCGACGCCGAAAGCGGTGCCGGTCTCTGCCTCATCGGCCGATGTCGCCGGTGCGCAGGGTGAAGGCGGCGACAAAGGTTCGCGTCGCGATCCTTTCGAGTCGCTCGTCAACCGCCAGAAAGATCAAAACGCCGGCAAGAATCTTCCGCCGGGCAAAGCGGGCTTACAGGTCAGCACGCTCCGGCTCGATGGCATCGTCCGCTCTTCGGCGGGCATGATCGCCGTCGTCTCCAATCCGCAAGCGCGCACCTATTTCCTCCGCGAAGGCGACCAGCTGTACGACGGTCGCGTGGACAAGATTGCCATGGACGGTGTTTCGTTCCATGAGTTGGGTAAGGACGCGTTCGGTAAGCCAGTTGAACGCTCGGTACAAAAGAGAATCTACGCCAGTGCAGGAGAACAGCAATGACGATCAACCGGCCGGCCTTTCGATTTGGCTGCCTGACTATCGCGGCGGCAGCATTCGTGAGCCCGTCGTTCGCACAGACGCAGGAGCCCGGCGGCGCGTCCGCGACGGCTTCGGTGATCTCCAGCGTGGCGGTGACCGCGGCTTCGCAGCGTGAAAGCATTCGCGTCGAAGGCCAGGGTCCGCTCGAGGTTCATCCTTCGCGGATGCAGAATCCCGAACGCCTCGTGCTCGACTTCAGCAGCGCGCGGCTGGCCACGCAACACGCCACTATGCCCGGCGTTTCGGCTCCCGTGCGCGGCGTGCGTCTGGGCCAGTATCGCCCCGACGTTGCTCGCATCGTCGTCGATCTCACGGCCGCGGCTCCTTACCAGATTTTGCGCGAAGGCCCGGCGGTCGTCGTTGCCTTCGATGTGCAGCCGGAATCTCCGGTCGATTCCAGCGTCGCCACGACGACGGTGTCGAACCACTCGCGCCAATACAATAATTCGACGCCTCATGTCGTTCGCGCCGTCGCAAAAGTTCCGTATCGAGCTCCTCGCTTCGCGCTGCCTGGCGAACTGACCCAGCCCTCAGTCGTACTCGCATCGTTCAACGGGAAGAAAGACGAACCGGTTCGTCCGATCGCCGCGCAGGAAGCGGCCGCTCAGGCAACCGCGCAAGCCGGCAACGCCGCCGCAACGGTTGCTCCCCAGGCGACCGCGGCTGCGCCCAGCCGTTACACCGGTGAGCCCATTTCGGTAAACCTGAAAGACGTCGATCTGCGCGACTTCTTCCGCCTCATTCACGAGATCAGCGGCTTGAACGTCGTTCTGGATCCCAACGTCAAGGGCACCCTGACCATCGTCCTCGACGAAGTTCCCTGGGACCAGGCGCTCGACATCGTTCTCCAGAACAACGGACTCGACAAACAGCTCCACGGCAACGTGCTCCGCATCGCTACGCTCGACACCATCAAGAAGGAAGCCGAGACCGCGCGCGACGTTCGCAAAGCGGAAAACGATGCGCAGGAAATGACCACCGTCACCCGCGTGCTCAATTACGCCAAGGCCGAGTCGCTCGTGCCCACGTTGAAGAAATTCCTGACCGGCCGCGGCGACATTATGTTCGACGCTCGCTCGAACCAGCTCATCATCCACGACATTCCGTCGGTCATCCCGAATATCGATAACTTGCTCCGCCAGCTCGATCGCAAGTCGCAGCAAGTTGAAATCGAAGCTCGCGTCGTCGCCGCAACCCGCGCCTTCGCGCAAGACATCGGTACCCAGCTCGGATTTGCAGCCACCACCACCAGCGGCCGTTCGCTCTACAGCGGTTCGCCTGCCGTCGGCGGCAGCGGCGTTACCACAGGCACCGGCATTCCAGCATCCCCGGTCGGCATCACCAGCGGTGAAACGACGGGCAACGGCGCCACTTCCGGTATTCCTCTCAACGTCAACCTCGGCGCTCAGGCTCCGACCAGCGGCTTCGGCTTCTCCACGCGTTCGCCGAACTTCGCTCTCGACTTCTTCATCACCGCGGCGGAATCCAAGGGCGTCGGCAAATTGCTCTCCAAGCCGCGCATCGTGACCCAGAACAACGAAAAGGCCACGGTCAAGCAAGGTGTGAAGATTCCGATTCAGACCACCATCAACAACACGATCTCTGTGCAGTACATTGACGCCGTTCTCCAACTCGTCGTCACGCCGCAGATCACCGCGGACGGCACCGTGTTCATGGACGTGGTCGTCGAGAACACGCAGATCGATCAAGGTATCCCGCGCATTCAGGGCGTTCCCGCGTTGGACACCGAGTCGGCCGAAAGCAAAGTCACCGTTGCGGACGGCGCCACGATCGTCGTCGGCGGCGTGATCGTCACCTCGTCGCAGGTCAACATCACGCAGGTGCCAATCCTCGGGAGCCTCCCGCTGATCGGCAACCTCTTCAAGCGCAACTCGACCAGCGTGAACAGCTCCGAGCTGCTCTTCTTCTTGACGCCGCGGATTATTCCTTCGGCATAACTTTCAACCCGATTCAGAAGTTGCAATTCAGGGCTACAATTTAGGGATAAATCGAGGAGACTACGGTCTCCTCGATTCTTTTATGACGACTCCATTCGCCCAGCGTCGCCGCGCGTTAAAAAAACAACTCGACGAAGACGACCTCAGCGCGCTCATCGTCACGCAGCCCGCGAGCTGGTATTACCTCACTGGCTTCACCGGCGAAGCGGGCGCTCTCGTATTCTCCGCGAAGGGCACGACGCTCATTACCGACAGCCGATTTACCGAACAGGCGCGCCGCGAATCTCCCGGCGTCCGCGTCGTGCAGCAAACCCACGCGCTCTCGGCCAGCGTCGGCGAATTCCTGAAGACCGCCGCAGGCCGCGGTCGCAGCGACATCGGATTTCCCTCGGGGCACCTCACCGTCGCCCAGTTCCGCGCCATGAAACGCGCCGCAGGCCCACGAGTCCGCTGGACGCCCGCCGAAGGCTACGTGGAACGCCTGCGCGGCCACAAAGACCCGCAGGAATTAGCCGTAATGCGCCGTGCGGCCGCTCTGGCAGACAAAGTCATGGCCAAGGCGCTCACGCTCCTGAAGCCCGGCGTTCGCGAACTGGAAATCGCCGCCGAGATCGAATATCAGATGCGCCTGCTCGGGGCCTCCGGCCCCGCGTTCGAAACCATCGTCGCTTTCGGTGAACGCTCCGCCTTTCCGCACGCCCGCCCCACCGATAAACGCTTGAGGAAAAACGAATTGGTCGTCCTCGACATGGGTGCTATACTCGCCCACTATTGCAGCGACATTACCCGCACAGTCGTAGTTGGCAAAGCGTCGCCAAAGGTTCGCGGCTGGCACAAAGCGGTTCAGGAAGCTCGAACGGCGGCGGTTGCAGCTGTGCGAGTGGGCGCGACCTGCGGGGAAGTGGACGCTGCGGCCCGGCAAGTTCTCGCCGGCCACAAGCTTGACCGCTACTTCACCCACAGCACCGGGCACGGCCTCGGTATCGAAGTTCACGAGGACCCTCGCGTCGCGAAAGGGCAGAAGCAGAAGCTCGAGCCCGGCAACGTCATCACCATCGAACCGGGAGTTTACGTTCCCGGCGTCGGCGGCATCCGCATCGAGGATGATGTTGCGGTACACTCGGGCGAATCCGAAGTGCTCACCCGCTCTCCGCGGGATATTATTGAGATCTAAAGAGATCTGAACCTGAATAGAAAAGGCATGAAACGCAAACCGTCCTCGAAATCGAACACGGAATCCAAAATTAGCGCGACCGAACTCGAACAGATCGAGCAGTTGCTCGCCTACATGAGCGAGCACAACCTCGAAGAATTCGAATTCGAGAATGGCGACGTGCGCATCCGGCTGAAGAAGCCGTCGGCCGCCCCGGTTTACGCCGCCGCGCCAGCGCCACGAGCCCACGCCGCGCCTGAAATTATCGTCGCCGGAGCGCAAACCGCTTCGCAGGCCGCAGCCGCACCCGCTGCGCACGCTGCTGCTGCGCCTTCTGCCTCCGACGACATGCACCTCGTGAAATCACCGATCGTCGGCACTTACTACGGTTCGCCAAGCCCCGGCGCCGAAGCTTTCGTCAAGGTCGGCGGCTTCGTCGAATCGGGCCAAACCCTCTGCATCGTCGAAGCCATGAAGCTCATGAACGAAATCGAATCCGACACCAGCGGCGAAGTCGTGCGCGTCTTCGTCGAAAACGGCCAGCCGGTCGAATACGGCCAGCCTCTGTTCGGCATCCGTCCGAGCCGGAAGAAGTAGCCGGCCCGCCTGCCTATGTTCCAGAAAATCCTAGTTGCCAACCGCGGCGAAATTGCGCTGCGAGTCATCTGCGCCTGCAAAGAACTCGGCATCTCCACGGTCGCCGTTTATTCCGAAGCCGATCGCAACTCTTTGCATGTTCGCTTCGCCGACGAAGCCGTCTGCATCGGCCCGCCGCGCAGCGCCGAAAGCTATCTCAACATTCCGCAAGTCATCAGCGCCGCCGAAATCACCAACGTGGACGCGATTCATCCCGGCTACGGCTTCCTCTCCGAAAATCCGAACTTCGCCAAGGTTTGCGAAGCCTCCGAAATTAAATTCATCGGCCCCACCGCCGAAGTCATTGAAATTATGGGTGAGAAGGATCGCGCGCGCCGCGAAGTGAAAACGGCGGGCTTGCCCACGGTCCCCGGCAGCGACGGCATCGTCGAAAGCGAAGAGCAGCTCGAAAAGGAAGCCGAAAAAATCGGCTACCCTCTCATCTTGAAAGCAGTCGCAGGCGGTGGCGGCCGCGGCATGCGTATCGTGCGCAAGCACGAAGAATTGCTGTCGATGTACCAGACCGCGCGCACCGAAGCAGGGCAGGCATTCAGCTCGCCCGATGTCTACGCCGAAAAATTCATCGAGCATCCGCGCCACATCGAGTTCCAGGTCATCGGCGACGAGCATGGCAAAGTCATTCACCTCGGCGAACGCGAATGCACCATCCAGCGCCGCCACCAGAAACTTCTCGAAGAATCTCCATCCCCCGCGCTGGATCCGAAAAAGCGCAAAGACCTCGGCGCCAAAGTCGTCCGCGCTCTCGAAAAAATCGGCTACACCAACGCCGGTACCGTCGAATTTCTGATGGACGAAGACGGCTCGATCTACTTCATCGAGATGAACACGCGCATCCAGGTCGAGCATCCCGTCACCGAACTCATCAGCGGTGTAGACCTCGTCAAAGCGCAGATTCGCATTGCTGCGGGCGAACGCCTCGACGACGCCGTCGGCGAAGTCAATTTCAATGGCCACGCCATCGAGTGCCGCATCAACGCCGAAGATCCCGTCACCTTCGTTCCGTCGGCTGGTCGCATCACCACGTTCCAGGCCCCCGGTGGCATGGGCGTGCGCGTCGATTCCGCCGCCTACGCCGACGCCGTCATTCCGCCGTATTACGATTCGATGATCGCCAAGCTCGTCGTCAAAGGCCGCGACCGCGCCGAAGCCATCGCACGCATGAAGCGCGCCCTCGACATGTTCGTCATCGAAGGCATCAAAACCTCCATCCCGCTCCAGCGCCGCATCCTCGCCGACCCCGACTTCGCCGCCGGCAAATTCGACACCCACTTCATCGAACGCCTCTTGCCACCCACCAACAAATAACCGCGCGGCGTTCCACCGCCGCCAAGATTTCGACCACTCCAAAAAACTGTCATTCCGAGCGTAGCGAGGAATCTGCTGTCTGCGGCATCATCACAATTTCAACCGCCGCCTCCTGCTCTTGATCGATCCAAGTTCTCGGCTGAAACAAGATCACGCCCCCGCCATCCATAGCTGCTACCCCGCTCTTGCAAACCGCCGCC
This sequence comes from uncultured Acidobacteriota bacterium, assembly GCA_963785605.1. GTDB lineage: Bacteria > Acidobacteriota > Terriglobia > Acidiferrales > UBA7541 > Acidiferrum. The sequence continues at coordinate 49,848 of CAWAWE010000011.1, forward strand.
CGCATCGTGCACACTCGCACACCGACCGATGCCAACCCGCCTCGTCCTCCCTCGCCTCTATGTGATACTGGACGCAACCTTGCTACCCATTTCTGCAATCGATTGTGCGCAGGAGCTTGCCGCAGCAGGTGTGCGCCTGATGCAGTACCGCCACAAACACGCGCCGGCCGGCGAAATGCTGAATATCTCGAAGCAGCTCGCCTCCACGATCCAGCTGCAAGGCGTCAAGTTCATCGTTAACGACCGCCCCGACGTGGCCGCAATCGCCTACGCCTCCGGCGTTCACGTCGGCCAGGATGACCTCGGCGTTGAAGCAACGCGCACGCTCGTCGGCGAAAAAATCATCGGCGTCTCCACCCACAACCTCGAGCAATTTGAAGACGCCGCGCAAAGTTCCGCCGACTACATCGCCGTCGGCCCGATTTTCTCTACATCCTCCAAAGTTAATCCCGATCCTGTCGTAGGGACGAAACTGCTACAGCAAGTCCGCAAATTGACTGACAAGCCGATCGTCGCCATTGGCGGCATCAAGTTGGAAAACGCCGCCGAAGTTATCGCCGCAGGCGCGGATTCCGTCGCGGTCATCAGCGACATTCTCAGCGCACCCGATCGAGCCAAGCGGGCCAAGCAATATCTCGAATTGCTCGGCGAAGCTGCACCCGAGGCCCAGAAGGGCATGTCGGCGTAACAAACGACCCATGGCGGACACCACTACAACCCCAATCCCTCCGCCGCCCGCCTCCTCCACCCAACCCGGCTTCGTTCGCGCCATCGGGCTCTTCGACGGCACCATGATCGTCGTCGGCTCCATGATCGGCTCCGGCATTTTCATCGTCGCCAGCGACATCACGCGCCAGACCGGTTCGCCCGGCGGTCTGCTTCTCACCTGGATCATCACCGGCCTGCTCACCATCGCTGCCGCTCTTTCTTACGGCGAACTCGCCGCGCTCTTCCCGCGTGCCGGCGGCCAATACATCTATCTCCGCGAGGCCTACTCGCCGCTCTGGGGATTTCTCTACGGCTGGACGCTGTTTCTCGTCATTCAAACCGGCACGATCGCTGCCGTCGCCGTGGGATTCGCGCGTTACTTCGGCGTTCTGGCGCCCTCGATCTCAGCCACAGCGTGGTTGGTAAAACCCATCGCCCTTGGCTCCAAATACGCGGTCAGTCTCTCGGTCCAACAGCTTGTCGGCATCGTGATGGTGATCTTCATCACCTTCCTGAATATGCAGGGCGTGCGCATCGGCAAGCTCATTCAAAATATTTTCACCAGCGCCAAAACGCTGTCGCTCTTCGGCCTGATCTTGCTCTGCCTCTTCGTCGCGCGAAACGCCACTGCGATCTCCGACAATTTCGGCCACTTCTGGGCCGTGCGCGGCGCGCAACCGATCGAACCGGGCGCAAATTTCCTCCGCTCTCTCGTTCCCACTGTCACAGCCGCCAGCGGCATCGGCCTCTTCGTCGCTCTGTGCGTCTCTCAGGTCGGCTCGCTCTTTTCCGCCGACGCCTGGAACAACATCGGCTTTACCGCCGCCGAAGTGAAAAATCCCAAGCGCGACGTCGCGCTCTCCATGGCCTTCGGCACCATCATTGTCATCACGCTCTACTGCCTCGCCAATCTCGCCTATCTCTGCGCGCTCCCGCTCAACGCAATTCAAAACGCGCCAGACGATCGCGTGGCGAGCCTGGCGTTGCAATCCGTGTTTGGCCCCACAGGCGCCGCGGTGATGGCCGTCGCCATCATCATCTCCACGTTCGGCTGCAACAACGGCCTCATCCTCGCCGGCGCCCGCGTCTCCTACGCCATGGCCAAAGACGGTTTGTTCTTCCGCTCCACCGGCACGCTCAGCAAAAAGGGAGTTCCTGCGAGCGGCCTCGTTTATCAATGCGCCTGGGTCGTGATTCTGATCCTGCTCCGCACTCGCCACGTTTCAGCCGCCGGCGCGGTCACCTACGGCAATCTCTACAGCGACTTGCTCGACTACGTCGTTTTCAGCGTGCTTATTTTCTACGCCTTGACGATCGCAGGCATCTTTGTCCTGCGCTCCAAGCGCCCGGATCTGGAGCGCCCATACCGCGCTTTCGGCTACCCCTTTGTGCCCGCTCTGTATATAGTGTCGGCAATCGCGATCATGGTGGTCCTGCTGCTGTACAAGACGCAAACCGCGTGGCCTGGGCTGGTGATCGTGCTGCTAGGGGTTCCGGTGTACATGCTGTGGTCGCGCATCGGTACGCCGGAAAAAACGTAGAGTTTTCTGTCACCCGGAATTCGCCTGCGTCGGAATTTTGCAGGCATCGATTTTCAGCTGTTGCAGCATCTTTTCCGTAACTCTTCATAAGCGGTCTTTCACGGAGGACCTCGCATGGCCGGTGGTTTATTTGCCAAGAAGCCAATCAACGTTCTGTTGGCGGAGGCGAAAGAAACAGGCGAACACAGCCTGAAGCGCACGCTCGGACCCTTCCAGCTCACCGCATTGGGAGTCGGAGCGGTTATCGGCGCCGGCATTTTCGTGCTGTCGGGTCTTGGCGCTCACTATGCGGGCCCCGGCCTGATGCTCTCTTTCGTCCTGTCCGGTTTGGGTTGCGCGTTTGCCGCGCTGTGCTACGCCGAATTCGCAGCAATGATTCCGCTGGCAGGCAGCGCGTACACCTATGCCTATGCCACGCTGGGCGAAATCTTCGCCTGGATTATCGGCTGGGATCTCACCCTCGAATACGCGATGGGCGCCAGCACGGTTTCTTCCGGCTGGTCCAATCACTTCATCGAACTGCTCAATATTTTCCACATCAAGATGCCGTTGTGGCTCGCCTATGACCATTGGACGGCGCTGCGCACCGCAGAAAACACCATTGCCCGCCAGATGGCGGTGGCCTCGGATACATCGCTCGTTCCGGGGACGCAGGCCTTCATCGACAAAGTGTTGATGATCAGCGCTGCGCATTCACCGGAACTCGTCGCGCGCGCTCATGATTTGATGAACGCGCCAAAAGTATTCGGCTTCGAGATTGGTTTCAATCTTCCGGCATTCGTCATCGCGCTGCTGATCACCTTCATTCTCTGCATCGGCATCAAGGAAAGCGCCAGCTTCAACGCCACCATCGTGGTCATCAAGGTTTCTGTCGTGCTGTTCGTGATCGCCCTCGGTTCCCGCTATATCTCGACTGCAAATTGGGGAATGGATTGGCACAGCTTCGCGCCCTACGGTTTTTCGGGCATAGGAGCGGGCGCCGCCTACATATTCTTCGCGTACATCGGCTTCGACGCGGTTTCCACCACGGCGCAGGAAGCCAAAAATCCGCAACGCGACTTGCCGATCGGCATCATCGTTTCGCTGGTGGTCTGCACCGCGCTGTACATCTTGGTCGCCGGCGTCCTGACCGGCATGGTGCCCTGGCAGGAAGTGAATATCGAAGCGCCGATCGCCCGCGCCTTCCTCGATAAGGGCCTGACCACCGCTTCTCACGTGATTACGCTGGGCGCGCTCGCCGGACTGACCAGCGTCATGCTCGTCATGTTGCTCGGTCAAACCCGCGTGCTCTATTCGATGGCGAACGACGGCCTGTTGCCGAAGAAATTTTTCGCCGCGATCCATCCGAAATATCGCACGCCTTACAAAAACACGATCGCCGTCGGCTTTCTTGCTGCCATCGTGGGCAGCGTCACTCCGATCGACGACATCGGAAAAATGGTGAACATCGGCACGTTGCTGGCGTTCATCATCGTGTGCATCGCGGTCATGGTTCTGCGCAGGACGAATCCCGGACAACCGAGGCCGTTCCGCACTCCGTGGGTGCCCGTCGTTCCAGTGCTCGGCATCCTTTTCAACGGCTACATGATGTACAAGCTTGGCTGGCCCAACTGGGCTCGTCTCATCATCTGGCTCGTGATCGGGCTGGTCGTCTACTACACCTACAGCGTGAAACACAGCAAAGTCCGCAACCCGCAACTTTCGGAATAGCCATTCCGATCCTCTTTCGGTTTTTTGTAGGGGCGCAGCACTGCTGCGCCCCATGTCCGCAGGATCTTTCCCATCGGGATCTACACGGTTCTCCGCGTGTCTCTGCGCCCTCTGCGTCTCTGCGTTAGCTTTCTCCCGTTCCATTTTGGGAAGAAGAGGGGTATACCCCCTATGTTTTTTTAAGTGTGTGGAAGTGACTGATTCTGCTTGGGTTGCGTGCGCCAAGGAAATAGGAGTGAGAAAGTCGTTTGGTTTCAGTTGTTTGGATGGGGGTCTTGTTCGAAGAAGTCGGAGCGTGGGTAAGTGGGTTCGGGGAGTGGGGGTGAAATCGGGGACGCGATAGTTTGGGCCAGCGGGCAGCGTAAGGCCTTTCTTCTCCGCTAGTTAACAACAAAGCTATAGTATCACAAATGTAACGGTATGTCAAGGGTCAGCTTAGGGGGGCGGAGGGTGGCGTCAGTTTGGGCGGGAAGAGAAAGATAACGCGGAGACGCAGAGGGCGCGGGGATACGCGGAGAGTTGGGTGCCGGCGGAGAACTACGACTCTTACGGTGAGCATGTCCAGTAAGCATGTCAGGGCAAAGGCCTGGCTATCGGGGGGTGGGTGATGGGTCCCGGGCTGGACAGCGGGGATGCGTGGAGTTCAGGTAGAGTAGACTCTTGGCCCGTCCGTGTGCGGGCCGGTGGGAATTTGCCCAAAATATGAGTGCTGCCCGTCCCCAATTTCAGGATTTCTGGCGCCGCCTTTCGCGGCTGGACATGGTCGCACTCGTGATATTTGTCGCCGGCGCGCTGGCCTGGGTCACGTCGTTTACGGGGGGCGCGGTCAGCTTCGTGAAGTATCTGGCGCTGCTGGCGGGGATTTACCTCGTCGTGCGCTGCATCGGCTGGGGCCGGAACCGGTTGTTGTGGAGCCTGCGCAATCGGCTCATTGTCGCCTATCTTTTCATCGCGGTCGTTCCAATTCTGCTGATCATGACGTTTGTCGTGCTCGCAGGGAATTTTCTGTACTCGCAGCTCGGCGCGTATCTGCTGTATGAAGATTTGCACCGCCGCGTCGAGATGATGACCGACATCGGGCAGCACATCGCTGCCGCGCACGGGTTCCAGCCGAAGGGAGTTTCGGAAGCGGAGGCCGAGCGCATTCTCGCGGCGCAGTCCCACACCGTTCACGACCGCGAGCTACCCGGACTGACGATCGATTTTTCCAACAATGTCGCGGAATTTCAGAGCCTGTTGGAACAAGACCACACGCCCGGCCGCGGATATTTTTCCGGACTGTTGCAACAAGACGCGACGCTGTCGATGGTGAGCATTCGATTGCTGGGCGACACGGACAACCGGCGGATGGTGCGATTGCGCGTACCGATGACGCCGGAACTTTTGGCGACGGTCGCGCCCGACCTCGGCGCGATTCAATTGAATCTGACCGAGCCTTACACCGGCGGCGCACCAACCGGCGTAATTTATTCGACTGGGGGAGCAAATGGCGTACCCGCGGAGCGATATCAGACCGCGAAGCCGATCATCGCAAAAGATCGAACGTTGCAGCCGGCGGGATTTTTGTTCGAGCCGTCGGTGAACGTAGTATCGCGGCTCGAAGACGCGGCGTGGATTCAAGGCAACGGAGTTGTGGGCAAGCCGAATCCTGTGTTTGCGGTGTTCAGTGCGCGGCCGACGCGGCTGAACGGGCGGATGTTTTCGACGCTGGGCGAGCTGCGCGATTTCTATCTCTTGTTGTTCGTGGTTTTTGCGGTTGTGTTCTTGTTGATCTGGATCGCGGCGTTTATCACCGGCGTCGTGCTGACGCGGCAAATTACCAAGGCGATCGCGGACCTATATCACGCAACGCAGTACGTACAGAGCGGCGATCTGACGCATCGGGTGCGCATCGAGCGGCGCGATCAGCTCGGCGTGCTGGCCGAATCCTTCAACCTGATGACCGGTTCGATCAGCGGATTGATCGAAGAACAGAAAAAGCGGCAGCGGCTGGAGAACGAAATTTCGATCGCGCGCGAAGTGCAGAGCCAGCTGTTTCCGCGCGTGTTGCCCAAGGTCCCCGGCGTCGATATTCAAGCGATCTGCAAGGCGGCGCGCTCGGTCAGCGGCGATTACTACGATTTCATTCAACTGAGCCCGACGCATATTGCGATCGCGCTGGCGGATATTTCGGGGAAGGGAATTTCGGCGGCGCTGCTGATGGCGAGCTTGCAGGCGGCGTTGCGCAGCCAACTGTTGACGGCGGGAAGCGAGACGACGAGCACGGCGGAATTGGTGGCGCGATTGAACCGGCATCTGGTGCGCAACACGGGAGACGATCGCTTTGCCACATTTTTCATTGCGGTCTATGACAGCGCGACGCGGACGCTGCGCTATACGAATGCGGGACATTTGCCGTCGTTTTTGATTTCGAGCGAAGGTGCGATGCATTTGAGCAAAGGCGGAATGGTGCTGGGCGTGGTGGAAGACTGCTGTTACGACGAAGAGATGGTGCACGTGCCCGACAATTCGATCCTGGTGGCGTATAGCGACGGATTGGTCGAGCCGGAGAATGTGTACGGCGAAGAGTTCGGCATCAAGCGATTACAGCAAGCCGCGGTTTACGTGCAGAATGCGCCGCCGAAGGTTGTGGCGGAATCGCTGATGAACGCAGCGGAAGAGTGGGCGGGCACGCCGGAGCAGGCGGACGATATGACGGTGATTGTGGCGCGGATGAATTAGGAGAGAAGAGGTCGACAGTCGAAAGTTTAGAGTTGGAAGGGACGGCTGAGAGAGAAGCGGAGTCGATGGGAAGATCGTGGTCATGTTGAACGCTGAGATCCTTCGGCTCCCTGCGGGCGCCTCAGGATGACAACGCGCTTGGCATCCGCTATGACACACCACCATCCGTAGGGATGCAGTTCGTGCGGGCGCTTAGGTCTGAGGGCCTTCGGCTCCTCAGGATGACAATGTGCTTGGTATCCGCTATGACACACCACCATCCGTAGGGATGCAGTTCGTGCGGGCGCTTAGGTCTGAGGGCCTTCGGCTCCTCAGGATGACAATGTGCTTGGTATCCGCTATGACACACCACCATCCGTAGGGATGCAGTTCGTGCGGGCGCTTAGGTCTGAGGGCCTTCGGCTCCTCAGGATGACAATGTGCTTGGTATCCGCTATGACACACCACCATCCGCAGGAATGCAGTTCGTGCGGGCGCGATTTATTGCGGAAGACGATTGCCGACGAAGGCGGCCGGGCGACTGGCGGCTGGCGGATCGAGATTCGCGAGCACGACGATCACGTAACCTGACGCTGGATAGATTGTGAGCTCGCCGTTCATGCCGGGCGCGCCGCCGCCGTGACCGAAGGAGCGAACGCCGGCTTCGGTTTTGTCCATGAAGCCGTACGCATATTTTTCGCCATCGGATATTTGCGTGTGGCCTGTGGTGAGCAATTCGGTGTGCTCCGCGTCGAGCAATTTGTGATTCTGAACGGCTGTCGCGAACGCGAGGAGATCGCCGACAGTGGAGTAGCCGCCGCCAGCGGAAGTGCCGCGATAGGGAAGCGTATCGGTGTTCGGCTTCCACGCAGTGCTGCCGCCCATTTTCGTGTAACCGACGGAACGATCCGGAACGCTTTGGTCTTCGGGAAGCGAATCGGTGGAAGTCATGCCGGCTGGTTTGAAGATGTGTTCGCGAACGTACGCGTAGTAGTCCTGGCCGGACGCTTTTTCGACGATGACGCCGAGGAGGAGGAAGCCGTAGTTGCTGTATTCCCAGCGTGAGCCGGGTTCGTATTTCGGCTCACGGGCGCCATAAAGTTTCACGTAATCGTCGAACGTTTTTAGTTCGAGGCGGTGCTTGTCGAATTCGGGGCCGAAGAAATCGCCGGTGCCGCCGGTGTGAGAAAGAAGCATTTCGATCGTGACCTTGGTGGCGACGTCTTTGTTCGGATAGTTAGTGAGATATTTGCCGACCGGATCGCTGAGTTTTAGTTTTCCGGATTGAGCGAGTTGCAGAGCGGCGGTGGCGGTGAACATTTTGTTCATCGAGCCGATGCGAAATTTCGTGTTCACCGTGTCGGGAATTTTCTTGTCGCGATCGGCCATGCCGTAGGCGGATGTAAAAATCGGCGTACCGTTTTTCGCGACGAGGACCGCTCCTGCAAAGCGGTCGGCGGCCGATTCCTGTTGCAGTTTTTCTTTTAAGGCGGCAATCGCATCGCGTTCCGACGTGCGAGGCACCGCGAATTTCGCGGGCGTCGGAATCGCCATGAGCGACAAGCCCGTGATGCTCTTTTCGTTTGCGCGATCGACTTCTACGACGAGGCGAGCGAATTGGTCGGAGCCGCGCTCTTTCACGATGCCGACGAATTTGTTTGCATCCGACGCGTCGCGATCGAAGTCTTTGAACTCGAAGCCGCCGGTTTCCTCGCGAAATTGCAACTCTCCGTCGATGTCCTTGTCGCCGGCGCGAGCGGGATAGTGCTCCTTGAGAAATTGTTGGAGCTTGGCTTTGTCGCCGGCATTGAAAGCGTCGAGCCAGCCAAAGAACTGATGCCCCGCCGGCGTATCCGGAATTCTCGCTGGCATCCGATCGTCGGGAGGAGCGGATTCTTGCCGCTGTTGTTGCTCCTCTGTAACGGACGCGGTAACAACCGTTGCCGCGGCCTCGCGGCCGTCGGAGTCGCTGCCACCCGGGCTGCTCGGACCGGATGCCGCCGGGAGATTGCTGAAGCTGGAGCCGTTGGCTGAGATCGATGCGTGACGAAACTCGCCAGCATGGAACGCGGCCATCGTGATGCAGGTGAAAAACGCGAAGGCGACCACGCCGCCTTGAATCACGCGCGGCGGCGGAAGCGGGCGATCGTCGAATTCGATGCGCTCCCAAGAGAAGTTGCCTGAGCCTGTTGCCGGAAGCGGGCCGAGCCGCAATTCTCCGACGAGCAATTTTTGAATCGCAACGCGCACAACCCACTGGCGCGCGAGGGAGGCGAGGGCGTCGGTGAAAAGCTCGATGCGTGCGTCGTGGTCGGCGATTTCGTCGAAGATCCAAAGCATTTCGGGCGCGAACTGGCGGCGGAAGGCGGGCGGATGCAACTGAACGAGACACCTGTAGAGCGACCGCGACAAGTTTGTCATCAGGCTCTCCCTGGCTTCAACGCGGGCTTGAGTGCGCGGAGGTGCACTTTTGCTTCGCGCAAAACTTGGTCGAGGCGCTCGACTTCGGCGGCGAGGACGCCGCGGCCGGTGTTGCTGAGGCGATAGTAACGGCGGCGGGCGTCGCGCGAGTCGCGGTCTTCGCTCGAGGCGGAAGCGGAAGCGGCGTTCGCTCTGGCGGATTCTTCGACGAGGCGATGGTTCATGAGTTTTTTGAGATTGTCGTAGAGCGTGCCGGGGCCGAGTTTGTAGCGGCCCTGCGACTGGCGGGCGACTTCCTGCATGATGCCGTAGCCGTGGAGATCGTCGGAGGCAAGGGCGAGCAGGATGTGGAGCTCGGCGGGGGAGAGAGGGAGGAAAGCGTGGAAGTCGTGTTTCATGGTCGGAAACCGATATATCGGAATCCGAGTATGGTTGTCAAGGCACAGTTTGGCTGGTACTTGAAGAAAGTTGACAGTCGATAGTTGAAAGTCGAAAGGGGAGAGGAAGAAAAAGCTAACGCAGAGACGCGGAGGGCGCCGAGGTTCGAGGAGAGATTGATCCGGGGCTGTTTGCGATGGGTGAGTGATTCGCACGACGGGGTGAGCGAAATGCTTGCGCGATTGCGGCTACGTTATACTCGTAGCCATTGGCAGATGTTGCGTGAGCTGGGTGTTGTAGGTTGGCGGTTTGTGTCACTGAGTTTTGGTGAGGGATTGAGATGGGGTTGCAGAATCGAGTGGCGCTAGTGACGGGCGGGAGCCGCGGGATTGGGCGCGGGATCGCGGTGAAGCTGGCGCAGGATGGGGCGAGGATTGCGATCGCGTACCGGTCGAATAAGGCGGCGGCGCAGCAGACGCTGCGGCAACTGCAAGAGGGCGGGACGGATTGCGTCGCGGTGGAGATCGACATTAATGATCCGGCGCGGGCGGAACAGTTGGTGCGCACGGTGGTCGATCGATTTGGGCGGCTGGATATTTTGGTGAACAACGTCGGGGATTTTCGCTGGGGAACGCTGGCGGAATCGCCGATCGAGGATTGGCAGAATATTATTTCGTCGAATTTGATGACGGTGCTGTATGTGACGCGCGCGGCGCTGCCGCACATGCGACGCGGGCACTGGGGGCGAATTATTAATTTGGGCGCGGTGGGTGCGGAGCGCGCGTTCGGGCAGGCGAAGATTTCGGCTTACGCTGCGGCAAAGGCGGCGGTGGTGGCGTTGTCGCGATCGCTGGCGCTGGAAGAGGCGAAGAACGGGATCACGGTGAATGTGGTGAATCCGTCGAGCATCGATGAGAATGAATTGACGCTGACCGAGGCACGGAAAATTCGCGATGCGCGGTTTCCGATCGGACGGCCTCCGACGGTGGAAGATGTGGCGCATTCGGTGGGGTATTTCGCTTCGGAAGAGGCGGAGTATGTGACGGGGCAGGTGGTGAATGTTAGCGGCGGGTGGATGCTGTAGCGGAAGCGGATGTAAAGACGCAATGAAGTAAAGAAGTAACGACAAACGGCGACTGTCGAGCATCCAACTTTTGTTCTGACTTTTTCTGCGGATGCGAATCATTTGAGATCGCCGCGACAGTTCTCTCCTTTGGTGAATATCTTGCTGACCAATATATCGCGGTGGTGGCGCCTCGGTGCCGTACTCCATGTTGGGATTGCCTGCTCATGAAGGCGCTGACTGCGGCGGAGATGCGCGAAGTTGATCGGTTGACGATCGAGCGGCATGGAGTTTCTGGGCTGCAATTGATGGAGACTGCGGGCACGCTGGCGGCGAATGCGTTCGCGGAATTTATTCGCGCTGCGGGGCTGGAGCCACGCGGGATTTGTGTGCTTTGCGGGAAGGGAAACAACGGCGGGGACGGGTTTGTGGTGGCGCGGCATTTGCGGCCGATGGCGGCGGGGCAAGCGGGGAGCACAGACAGGAGCGTTTTTGCCACGTCGAACGTGTTCGTTGTGTTGTTTGCTCGCGAAGAAGAGTTGAAGGGCGATGCGGCGACGAATTTTTCGCGGTGGCGCGAGGTTGGCGGGGAAGTCTTGTTTGTGGCTGATGAAGCCGAGTGGGGAGCGATTGCGGCGCGCGCGTTGGCTTCGGATGTGATTGTTGACGCGATGTTTGGGACGGGATTTCGCGGGGTGGCGAACGGTGCGATTGGGCGGGCGATTCGCGTTGTGAATGAGAAGTCGAAGGATGCGACGGCGGTATCGCCTGCACTGATTTTGGCGGTGGATACGCCTTCGGGATTGCCGTCGGACGGCGAGGCGGGGGAAGAGCCGATATTGAAGGCGCATCATACGGTGACGTTTACGGCGCCGAAAGTGGGGCAGTTGATTTCGCGGAATTCGGCGGCAGTGGGTTCGCTGCGGGTTGTGAATATTGGGTCGCCTCGTGAGTTGGTTGAGGAGATTGGGAAGAGCGCGGTGCGGTGGAGCGATGCCGGCGAGTTTGCTGGGATGCCGCTCGTGCGGAAGAGCGATGGGCATAAGGGGCTATACGGAAATATTTTGATCGTGGCGGGATCGCTGGGGAAAAGCGGGGCTGCGGTGATGTCGGGCAGCGCGGCGCTGTGGGCGGGCGCGGGATTGGTGACGGTGGCGACGCCGGATGTGGTGTTGCCGATCGTTGCGGCGGCGCATCCGGAATACATGACGGAATCGCTTTTTCGACAGACAAGGGAACGATCTCGAAGCGGAATCTGTTTGATCATCCACCACCGCCGAAGACGGCGAGCGAAGACGAGATTGCGAATTTTACGAAGAACTTCAAAATTCCATTCATGCGCATTCAGGACGGGAAGACGGTGCTGGCTGTAGGACCCGGGCTCGGAGAGCATGCGGAGACGCAGGAGTTTATTCGGACGACTGTGAAGAGCACGAAGCTGCCGACGATTTTGGATGCGGATGGGCTGAACGCTTTTGCCAAACGGGCGGACGAGTTGGGGGATCGGCAGACCAAATTTTTGGCGATTACGCCGCATCCGGGGGAGATGGCGCGGCTGCTGGGCTCGTCGGTGAAAGATGTGGAAGCGGATCGCGTGAAGACGGCGACGGACGCGGCGAAGCGGTGGAATGCGCACGTGATTTTGAAGGGATCGCATACGATTATTGCGGCGCCGGATGGGCGATTCCTGGTGAACACGACGGGGAATGCGGGATTGTCGAAGGGCGGATCGGGAGATGTTTTGACGGGTGTTTTGGCGGCGATGACGGGGCAGTTTAAGACGGACGATTGGTTGCGGACGCTGGCGCTGGGCGTGTATTTGCATGGCGCGGCGGCGGAAGTTGCGTCGCGAGGGACGGATTTGTCGGGGCTTGTGGCGAGCGACGTGGCGAGTGCGGTACCGCATGCGCGGCTGGAACTTCTGCGGGAGTTGCGACGACGTGGCTGATCAAACGCAAGGCGGGATTTTGAGCGAGGCGAAGAGCGTGGTGACGCGGTCGGCGGAAGAGACGATTGCGTGGGGAAGGGAATTTGCGCGCGGGTTGAAGGCGCCGCTGCTGGTGCTGCTCACGGGAGATCTGGGGAGCGGGAAGACGACGTTGACGAAGGGGATTGTGGCGGGGCTCGGCGCGGCGGAGGAAGAGGATGTGACAAGTCCGACGTTTACGCTGATACATGTTTATGGGGATGATGGCGGTGTCAGCGAGGGAACGGCTTCGGGTGCTGGTTTGAAGTCGGCGGCGACAAAAAATATTGTTTATCACGGGGATTTGTATCGGATTGAGAGTTTTCATGATTTCGAGACGCTGGGGCTGGAAGATGTGTTCAGCAAACCGGCGGTGATGATTTTGGAATGGTCGGAGAAGTTTCCGTTGCAGGCGCCTTGGCCGCAGGTGAGGTTGAAGTTGGAGCATATGGGTGGGGACTCGCGGCGGATTACGGTGGGGTAGGTGGGGTAGGTCTCGATGCGTCGGGATGCACCTGGGTGAGGTTAAATCTAAACCCGCACCCTCTAAAAGCTGAGGGTGCGGCACCCAAGTGCCGATCCGCGCGGGTTCCTTGTAAGTCGCTTGCAATCAGTCGGTTGCGGTGAGTTGCGTCCGATAACGCCACGGCACTCCTCGTTGTAGTGCGCTTACTTTCTCGCTACGTTGGTACGCGCGTGCAATTGCTCACATGGGATACGACTGATAGCTTGGGAGAGCCGCCGTTTGCGCGACGACATGGCTCCCGAACTCCTGACAATCAATCCGACCGAAGAAGCGCGCGTTGAGCTGAAGAGCTACAACGAAACGATCCCGATGGGATCGCTGGCGATTGGCGTCGATAATATTCACCACGACGTTCTTCTCAGCCCGAAATTCGTGCAGAGCGCGCGAGACTATCTTTTTGATTTGATCCGGCAGGGTACGAAGGCGAAATATTTCCCCGGCATCGAATTGCGAACGGTGAAGGCGCCGGACAATGCGGCGTTTCGCAAGATTCTCACCGATTTGCTCCAGAGTTCGCTGACGCAGGCGAAATTTCATAAAAATATCGAAATCGATTTGCTGTTCCGGCTGGCGCTGCTGAAATTTTTGACGACGGAGATCGCGCACCAGTTTGCGAATTTGATTTTGGAAGGCAAGGAGTGGATTCGGCAGCGCGGGGAACATTTTGAGCGGAGCCAGCAGGCGCATGTGATCAAGTCGCGGCTGTCGGAGCTGCAATCGGCACGGCGGGGCGTGGTGCGCGTGGTGGGGCAGCAGATTGCGCTGGTGCTCACGGAAGTTGAAGAGAATGTGATTTCGAAGGCGCGGCGCGCGCTGTTTGGGGATGATTTTGCGCCGCTCTATGACCTGCTGAAGAACAAGCTCGTGTTTTTGGATGGCGGTAAGGACGACGTCTTTTTTCTCGAGCACTACGTGCTGCTGGGGAATTACGCGCGGGACGCGGATCGTTTTGAAGCGATGGACGAGTTGTTTCAGGATTTCATCGGCGAATCCGGGCTGGGGATGGGGAAAGAGCCGGCGTACGTCGATGCGCGACAGGCGCATCAGAACCTGCTCGATCTGGCGACGGCAATGCGCGGCGAAATCGCGAATCTGGAAGAGCAGCGCGAGAGTTTGCGGAAGCGGCTCGATCGCGGCGAAAGTTTTCTGAATAAATTTTTGAGCCAGGCAGATCCCGCCGACACGAAGGCGTCGCTGACTGACGTTGAGGCGCGGCTGAAGCATCAGGAAACGAAGCTGGAAGAGATTGGCCCGCAGATCGAGGCGGCGCGGCAGAAGGTCGAATTTTTCACGAAGGATTACAAAGGAAAGCTTGGCGATTTCTTGAACGATCCGGAAAACGCGAAGCGGATGTTCGATCAGACGTCGGTTGCGGTGAATGAAGATTCGGAGCGCGGGAAATTGCTGGCGGCGCTGCTGGACCGGCTCGAACAGCAAGAGATTATTTATCACGTGATGGCGAGCTATGAGATCCGGCCGATTTTGACGGAGTATTGCCCGCCGGTGCACTTGCAGCAGTTGAGAAAGGCGCTGGTTTCGAAAGAGGAGATGAAGCGCGTCGAGGGGATTTTGAAACAGGTGCCGGCGCGGCAGCTTTCGCTGAAGCCAATCGAAGATCTGTCGAAGAAGTTGCGGCGATATTCGCGGGAAGAGAAATTGAGTTTTGTGGTGCGATTCACGGGTGATTTCTTGCGGCTGCGGCGCGATTTGAGGAACGCGGAGCACCTGACGGCGTGCATGGAGCGGGTCAGCCTGATCGCGACGGAGCAGGCGCGCGAGCTGTCGCGGATCAACAACAAATTGTATGAGTGCGTGCTGCCGGAAGAGGCGAAGCCGCAGCAGGACCACGTGGTGTCGCACGTGATCATCAAGGCCGACGTGCGCGGATCGACGAAGATGACGCAGGATTTGTTGTCGCGCGGGCTGAGCCCAGCGTCGCACTTCAGTTTGAATTTGCACGAGCCGGTGAAGAAATTGCTCGATCGTTATTCGGCGAAGAAAGTTTTTATCGAGGGTGACGCGATTATTTTGGCGATTTTCGAAACGGATTCGAATCAGGCATACGCGCGGGCTGTGGCCAAGGCTTGCATTTTGTCGCGGCAGATTTTGTCGGTGTGCAATTCGTATAACGATCGCGCGGCGACGACGGATTTGCCTGGGCTGGAACTCGGGCTTGGTGTGGCGTTTCAGGGGTCGGCGCCGTCGTATTGGGTGGATGGCGATTCGCGCATCATGATTTCGAAAGCGCTGAATCTGTCGGACCGGCTTTCGGGCTGCGCAAAAATTGCGAAGCGGTTGCTGACGGGGCAGAAGACGCATTTTTCGGTGTTTCAATTTTTAACGGCGATGCAGGGAGCTTCGGCGGAAGAGTTGGATGAGTTTCTGGTGCGTTTTAATATGAACGGGATCGAGCTGAACGAAGAGGGATTTCAGAAATTGTCGGAAGAGATTTCGCTGGATTCGATCGAGACGAAACTGGATATGCCGTGGGGCAAAGAGAATGTGACGCTGCATTACGGCGAAGTGCCGATGGGGGATTCGGTTGAGCTGCTGGTGCTGCGCAGGGGATTGGCGCGGGAGCTGCGGCCGGATGGGACGATTGGTGTGGCGTCAACGCATCCGTATTACGAGATTTGCACGAGTGCGGCGCTTTATGATTTGGTCGCGGCGCTGATTCGGACGCAGGAAGCCGCAGTCTAGCGCGTCTGGCGATTTAGCGAGCGATTTGGCGGCGAGCGTTGTTGCGGGCGATGGGTTTAGTCCATCGCCATTTTATTTTGCGGAGAACGAGTGGGCCACGATCGAAATCGGTAAGCCAACGCAGACGATGTGGATGAGAAGCTGCCTGATCGTGATGGCTAGCACGAACGGACGCGGCGGCATCGCTGAGAGCGGGATCACGACGAAATTCATGACGATGTAGACCGCGATGCCGAAGAGCGCTCCGGATGCGACGTAGTGCGTGAGCAGCTGCGGCACGAAATTCGCGCTCACGTTGAAGGCGAGCGCTGCCGTCGTCGCGATCAAAATGTGAAACGCGAGTCCAAGGAAAACCGAGACGTTGCCCCGCTGAAAGCTTAAGGGGCCGAGCGCGCCGCTGGCGACGCCTTGCCACAAGCGCGCAAACGAAATGCCGCGCATTCTGAAATCGATTGTGGCGGCGAGGCCGTCCAAGAGAGCGGCTGCGGCGCCGCCTGCGAGGATGGCTAACGCGATATCTCTCATCTCGATTGGATGCGGGCGAAACGAGTTGCGGTAAATGGCGTTTGGGGCAGTTTCCGCTGCGATGCGCGATGTTACAGCGCGTGTGCGAAGCCGATTAAACGACGGCGTTGCGCTTGATGACTTCGCGATACCACTCGGCGCTTTGCTTGAGCGTGCGCTTTTGGGTTTTGAAATCGACGTAACAAATGCCGAAGCGCTTGCTGTAGCCGTCGGCCCACTCGAAATTGTCGAGCAAGCTCCACAGGAAGTAGCCCTTGATGGGGTAGCCTTCGGCGGCGGCGCGATGCATCTGCGTGACATGGTTGCGCAGGTACATCACGCGATCGGTGTCTTCGACTTGGCCTGCGGCGTTGATTACGTCGTCGGAGGAGCAACCGTTTTCGGTGATGTAGAACTCTTTCGCTTTCCAGATGTCGCTGGGATTTCGAATCGCCCAGTAGAGAGACTCGGGCGCGACGTTGATCCATGGCGACGCCATGTGCGGATACGACGTCGGTCGCTTTTCGATCTCGAAACCGAGCGGGTTTGAGGCGTCGGCGCGCACGTAGTCGGCGGTGTAAACGTTGAGGCCGACGAAATCGAGCGGGCTGCCGATCGCCTTCATATCGCCGGGTTCGACCTTGGGTGCGTTGGCGCCTTCTTTTTGCAGGTATTCGTCGGGATATTTACCTTCCATCACAGGCGTGAGGAATGAAGCGTTGCCGATGCGCGTGGCTTTGCGCGTCGCCTCGATGTGTTCCTTTGTTTCAATGATCGGCATGTAGACGTTGGCGTTTTCGGCGAGGCCGACTTTTGTGCCGGACTTTGCGTTGGCGCGGACGGCTTGCACGCCGAGGCCATGGGCGAGGATGCCGTGATGACGGACTTGATTCACGCCGGCGTCGTCGAGTTTCAGTCCGGGCGCGAACTGACCGATTTTGTAGCTGAGATCGGTGAAGCAGACGAATTCGTTCGTCGTGAAAAAATAATGGACACGGTCGGAGAGATGTTTTGCGACGTAGCCGGCGTAATCGGCGAACGCTTTCGGCGTGTCGCGCGATTGCCAGCCGTTGGGGAGAGCTTGCGGGAGGTCCCAGTGGAAGAGCGTGACGTATGGTTCGATGCCGTTGGCGTGGCACTCATCGATGACGCGATTGTAGAAGTCGAGGCCCTTGGGATTAGGCTGCCCGGTGCCGTCGGGAAAAACGCGCGACCACGCGATCGAGAGTCGGAAGCCTTTGCAGCCGAGGCTCTTGAGTGTCTGAAGGTCTTGCTTGTAGAGATGATAGAAATCGTCGGCGACGTCCCCGGTGTCGCCGTCGTGCGTTTTGCCGGGAATGTGAGAAAAGGTGTCCCAGATCGAAGGCTTGCGGCCGTCTTCGGCGACGGCGCCTTCGACTTGGTAGGAGGCGGTGGCGCAGCCCCAGAGGAAGCCGGAGGGGAATTTGAGTTCGGCGGGTTTGCCTTGCGCGAGGGCGAATTTAGGAAACGAAGCGGTTGCGAATGCGGTGGCGGCGGTTGCGGCCGCAGTCTGGGCGAAACGGCGACGCGTTAGCTTATTCATGGATGAATACTGTAATGGAAAAGAGAGCGTTTCGCAGCAAGAAGAAGGTTATTGCTGCGAAGCTGTCACACGGCCGCGGGCGCGAGGGCTTTGCGCACGATCGGCGCGAGTTCGGTGCCGAGGATCTCGATGGCGCGCATCATTTTTGGATGGGGCAGCGTCGAGACGCCCATCTGAAACGTGAGGCGCGAAATTCCGCCGAGCGCTTCGTTCACGTAGAGGATTTTTTCGGCGACGGTTTTGGCATCGCCGATGAGGAGCGCGCCGGTTGGGCCGCGCGTTGCGTCGAACTGAGCGCGCGTGGTGCGTGACCATCCGCGTTCTTTGCCGATTTCGTTGAAAGTGTGCGCGTAGCCGGGGAAGAAGTCGTCGGCGGCTTGATCGGTGGTGTCGGCAAGGAAGCCGATCGAGTGGAGTCCGACTTTTAATTTTTCGGGAGCGTGACCGGCGCGTGCTCCGGCTTTGCGATAGAGATCGATCAACGGGCGGAAGCGATGCGGTTCGCCGCCGATGATCGCGACCATCAGCGGGAGTCCAAGCATGCCGGCGCGGACGAAAGATTCCGGCGTGCCGCCTACGCCGACCCAGATGGGCAGAGGATTTTGGAGCGGGCGCGGGTAAATTCCTTGGCCGGTGAGCGCGGGGCGATGTTTGCCGGACCAGGTGACGTGCGTGTTCTCGCGAATTTTTAACAGCAGCTCAAGTTTTTCCTGGAAAAGGGAATCGTAGTCTTCAAGTTGAAGGCCGAAGAGCGGGTAGGACTCGATGAACGAGCCGCGGCCGGCGACGATTTCGGCGCGACCGTTGGAGATGAGATCGAGCGTGGCGAATTCCTGGAAAACGCGGACGGGATCGGCGGCGCTGAGCACGGTGACGGCGCTGGTGAGGCGGATGTTTTTTGTGCGCGCAGCGGCGGCTGCGAGAATGATTGGCGGCGCGGAATCGAGAAATTCGGGGCGGTGATGTTCACCGATGCCGAAGACGTCGAGGCCGACTTTGTCGGCGAGTTCGATTTCGTCGAGGAGGCGGTGGAGGCGGTCCGCCGGGGCGATTTTTTCGCCGGAGACCGGGTCGGATATCGCTGCGGCGAAGCTGTCGATGCCAATTTCCATGGGGTCGCTGGTCTCGGTGTCGTCGATATTGGATGCGCTCAGACGCGCGCGGTCACAGGCCAAATTTAGACTAAAATAGCACTGGAGGCGAAAAGGGTCCGGTGACCTTCACGGCCTTCAAAGCCGTCGATTCGGTCCTTCGCGGTCCGAATGGTGAGTTCGACTCTCACACGCTTCCGCCATATCGCATCGATTCCTGACAGCCAAATCGTGGCCAATTCGTTGGGTTTCGGTGCCGCACCCACCGCTCTGCGAATCGCGGCACGTCACCTATTTCCGTGCGAAAAAGCCAATGTATTGCTGGGGACAGACGAGCCGCGATTTTGAGCCGGTGCGTTTGCGGCGTGGTACTACTGGAGTGATGGGCACCACGATGGAGCAAGAGACGGGTGTGTCTGCGGCGGACGCGCCAGACGCGCGAGACCGAGACGGTCGTGACGCGACGATGAGCCGTGAAGATACGCATGGTGTGCGCCGATTGCGCGCGAAGCTGAATGCGATCGCGCAGATGCCGGTGGTGCAGATGCTGGCGTTGATCGGGCTGTATTCGTATACGGCGTTGCGGATGATCCGCAAGTTTGGCGTGCTCGACCCGGACATCTGGTGGCACATGGCGACGGGGCGATGGATTTTGCAGCATCATGCGTTGCCGGTGAACGATCCGTTTTCAATGTATGGGGCGACGCGGCCGTGGCTGGTGTACAGCTGGGCGTTCGACGTCGGAGTGCAGACGCTGTTCGCGCGATTCGGACTGGTAGGAATTTTCCTGTTACAGATCGCGGTGCACGTGTTGGTGGCGGTTGCGCTGTTTCACCTGGTGAAATCGCTGCTGCCGGATTTCTGGCGAGCGGTGGCGCTGACGGCGGTGAGTTTGTACGCGGTCAGCCATATTTACGCGCCACGGCCGGGGATGGCGACGGTCATTTTCACAATTCTCGAGTTGGGTATAGTGCTGGCGGTGCGCCGTGGCGAGAGCGCGAAAAAACTGTGGCTGCTGATGCCGATTTTTGTGGCGTGGGCGAATATTCACATTCAATTTTTGTATGGGCTCGGCTTGTTAGGCGTATTCGCGTGCGAACCGATCGTGATGCGCGGTGTTGCGGCTGGCAAACGAAGACGAAACTCGCGAGGCGTTCGCGCGAGCAAAGTATTTTTGGTTCGCGCTGGGCGCATGTTTGCTGGCGACATTCGTAAATCCGTACGGGCCGAAATTGTATTCGACGGTGATCGAGTACATGCACCAGCCGAAATCGTACGCGCTGGTGATGGAACTGAAGGCGATGACATTTCGGCAGCCGGAGCACTACGTGGCCGCGTTACTGGCGCTGTGTGCGGCGATGGCGATCGGTTGGAGGCGAGAGCTCCGGCCACTGTGGCCGATGCTGCTCGCCGTTTCGTCGCTGGTGGCGTTTCGATCGGTGAAGGAGATCTGGTTTCTGAGCGTGATTGCGGCGTGCGCAATCGCGGATGGTTGGGAGCAGTCGCCAGCTGTTCGCGAAAAAACCGTGGCAGCGAGAGAAATTTGGCGCAACCGTGTGTTTGTGGGAGCCGGAGTTTTAGCGGTGCTGCTGCTGGCCTATCGGAACAACGACGTTTCGAACGATTGGATCGCGATGCAGGTGGCGGGATCCTTTCCGGAAGCATCGATCGGTTACATCGAGCAGCATCATTTGCCGGGGCCGCTCTATAACGACTTCACGTGGGGCGGGTATTTAATCTGGCGGTTGCCGCAGATGCGCGTCGCGAACGACGGACGAACGAACGTGCACGGCGACGCGCGCGTGGAGCAGGATTGGAAAGTGTGGAACGGGAAGGCGGGATGGGACTCGGACCCGGAGTTGACGGCCGCGAACCTGGTTGTGGCGGACAAGAAATATGCGCTGACGGAGCTATTGAAGAGGGATGGGAGATTCCGGCTAGTTTTTGAGGATAAGGATGCCGCCGTGTTCGTGTCGGCGAAACCGGAGAAATAAGGATACCTGCCCGAAAGGGCAAGTGGAAATCGCCGCCTATGGCGCATTACCGCCAAAGCGACACACCCCGCTGAGCCGCTTGCGACGCGGGAATTGACGCCGCATCATCAAATAGTAGCTATCTCGCCATGCCAATGATTGCCGAACACGAAGTGCAAACGACGGAGTCCTGGGGCCCCGACGCGCTGGAAGACGCGCGCGACGCGGGACGCAAGCAGCAGGATTCGATCGCCCGCGAGCGCGATCAGTGGATCCGTTCGAATCGCTATTTCTACGATCGCATTCGAAAAGCGCTGCAATTCATCATCGAGCCGGGTAAACGAGTGCTGGAGCTGCGTTGCGAAACCGGGCACATGCTGGCGTCAGTGCAGCCGTCGCATGGCGTGGGCGTTGAAATTGGCGACGAGATGGTCGCGTGCGCGCGGAAAGCTCACCCGGAACTCTATTTTGTGAAGAGCGATCTCGAGACGCTCGAGCTAAACGAGACGTTCGACTACATCATTTTCAATCACATTTTCGATACGGTCGATATTTTGCGCGCGATGGAGCGGATCAAGGCGCATTCGACGCCGGACACGCTGTTGTTGATCATCAATTACAACTATGTGTGGCAGCCGGTGTTGGAACTGGCGAGCAAGATCGGATTGCGGTCGAAACTCGTCGAGCCGAACTGGGTCAGCGAAAACGATATTCGCGGATTTTTGAAGCTTGCGGGATTCCGGCCCGTGCGGAAGCGGCGATTCATTCTGTCTCCGAAGTGGATCCCGTTGTTCTCGAGCTTCTGCAACGATTTTCTGGCGCGGCTTCCAGGCTTGCGGCGACTCTGCTTGATGCAGGTGATGGCGGCTCGCCCGATAACGGCGCCGAAGCGCGAAGAAGATGTGACGGTGTCGGTGATTGTGCCTTGCCGCAACGAGCAAGGAAACATTCAGCCGGCAGTGGAACGCATGCCCGCAATGGGTGCCGCAACGGAGATCATTTTTTGCGACGACAAGTCTACCGACGGGACCGCAGACGAAGTGCGGCGGATGCAGGCGCTGTATCCGGAGAAGGAAATCCGCTTGTTGAACGGGCCGGGAATCTGCAAAGCCGAGAATGTGTGGACGGGATTTCGCGCGGCACGCGGTGACGTCCTGATGATTCTGGACGCGGACCTGACGGTGATGCCTGAGGAGTTGCCGATGTTTCTGCGAGCGCTCGTCAGTTCTCGCGGCGATTTCGTGAACGGAAGCCGGCTGGTGTACCCGATGCAACAGCAGGCGATGAAATTCGCGAATTTGCTGGGAAACAAGGGTTTCGGTGTGGTGTTTTCGTTCTTGCTGGACCAGCGGCTGAAGGACACGCTGTGCGGCACCAAGGTGCTCTGGAAAAAAGACTGGCAGCGGATGGAAAAAAATCTAGGAAACTGGGGCATCAAAGATTTGTGGGGCGATTACGAATTGCTGTTCGGCGCGAGCAAGCTGCATCTCGAAATTGTAGAAGTGCCAGTGCATTATCAGGAGCGCATTTTTGGTGTGACCAAGATGACGCGCGTCTTCGCCAACGGCGCGCGCATGTTTCGAATTTGCTGGCATGCCTGGAAGCGGTTGGGGGGATAGGGCTGCTTGCCTGCCGCGCTTCTTCACCGATTGCTGGCGCACCCGCTGACCGCGTCGATGCAGATCGACGATCCGGCCACGACGGAGCTGCGAAAGCAGATCATTGCGTCGAAACCTTTCCTGAAAGCGATTTACGACGAGTGGTATCAAACGCTGGCCGACGAACTGCCGCCGATCGACGGCAAAGTATTGGAGTTGGGATCGGGGGGCGGTTATTGTTCGGACTTCATTCCAGGACTCATCACGTCGGAGGCGTTTCCTTGCTCCACGGTGCAGATGGTGGTTGATGCGCAGCGAATGCCGTTCGAGGACGGAACGCTGCGCGCGATCGTGATGACCAACGTAATGCATCACATTCCGAACGTGCGCGAATTCTTAAAGGAAGCGACGCGATGTCTCCGGAGCGGCGGAAAAATCCTGATGATCGAGCCGTGGGTGACATCCTGGTCGAAGATTGTCTACACGCGCTTGCATCATGAACCGTTCGATCCGAATTCCGCGGAGTGGACATTCCCGGCGCGGGGGCCTCTTTCGGGCGCGAACAACGCGATGCCGTGGATCGTGTTCGAACGCGATCGGGCAAAGTTTGAAGCTGAATTTCCGGAATTGTCGGTCGAAATAATTCAGCCGTTCATGCCTTTTCGCTACCTGGTGTCCGGTGGAGTGACGATGCGAAATCTGATGCCAGGATTTACACACGGCGCCTGGTTGGGTGTCGAGAATTTGATGAAGAAGCAGATGTCGCGATTGGGCTTGTTTGCATTCGTGGCGATTCGTCGAGCGTAAAGGCGACCCAAAGATTTATGCGAAGTAAAGGCGTCATCCAAATGCTCACCGGGGCGTACAGTCTGGTGCGCAAGACGGGGATACTCGAAGTCCCGATCGTGCGGCGGGGCTTCGTCGCGTCTTCGTTCGCCTACAAAAAATATTATGAGGATCCCTTTTGGGGCTTCGCGAAGCGAATGCCGCAAGTGTTTCAATCGGGCGACGTCATGGACATCGGCGCGAACATCGGCTACACCGCCTGGGTTTTTTCGGAAGCGGTCGCGGCAGGTTCGAAAGTGTACGCGTTCGAACCGGACGGTACGACGTACGCGATGCTCGAGGAGCTCATTCGAACGAAGAGGTTAGCGAAGGTAGTCGAGCCACTCAACATGGCAGTGGGCAGCGAGAAGGGTTTTCTCGAGTTTTGGCACAACAAGGATCATTCCGCCGATCATCGCGTGGCGACGGAGGAATTTCGGAAAGTCCGGCCGGACGCGAACGAAGTTACGCGCGTTCCGGTGACCACGGTGGATGATTTCGTGGCGGAACGGAAGCTGGAGCGCATTTCGTTCGCCAAAATCGATGTCCAGGGATATGAGACGGCGGTTTGCGAAGGGATGTCGCGCACGCTGGAGAAGTTTCCGGGTATGAGAGTCTGCCTGGAGTTTATGCCGGCGGCGATTGCAGAGTTGGGGTTCGAGCCGTCGGCGCTCCTGAAATTTTTCGGTGAGCGCGGTTACAAATTTTATGCGCTGACGCGTGAGGCGCTTCAGCCCGTAAGCGATGAGGCGTCCATACGCGCGCTACTCGGGAGTGCGGGTTACGTGGACTTGCTTTTTTCGCGCGACAAGATTCGCTGACGGGTGGCGACTAGAGGTTGTTCTGGAACGGTGTCGGTATAGTCGCCTAGCTAATGCGCGAGCGGCACATCGGATGAGCCCACGTCGGCGGGCGCAGGCAACGTAGTGACTTCGATGGGCTTGCGTTGCCATACAGTGAACTTCGCTTCCCAATCCAGATCCGAATGCGGCACCAGCGCACCAACCTCGCGATAGTGCGAAGTCAAATAGCCGCCCAAATCCTGGTTGTAATCCTTGCCGAATGTCGTCGTTCCATAGTCGGCGTATGTTCGATTGGACCAAAGCAGATACTCCACCGGCTGCCTGTCGATTTCCGCGATCACTCCATCCGTCATTTTCCCGGGAGCCACAACGCCTGGACTGAATTGGAAAAGCCGCGTCGGGCTATCTTGTCCCGATAGAAAATACAAGCTGACGTCTTCGGGCACCGAAAGCACCAGTTCACCGCTGCGATTCTTTTCTTCGATGAACGCGATGCCGGCTTTGTAATTCGCTGCGACTTGCGTAGGCACAAGAATCGAGCCGCGCTTGGTCGTCAGTTGAACGAGGTCGGAGCGATCGGCGGTGAGGTTGACGGCGTTGAACGCAACAACCGCAACACAACCCATGGCAAGGATAAGTTCGGATCGCACGATGATCCGGCGCGGCTGGTCGCGGCGTGGAACGATCGGGCGAAGCAGCATCAAAAATGCGAGCACAACGGGACCGTTGTAATAAATGGGATAGCCGCCGGGAACCATTTTCAGCAGAAGGCGCGCGGCGAGGAGTCCCGAGAAGCCCAACAGAATCGCCAGGCTCGCGGCGGCGGGAGACGGACGCCGCCAGAAAAACCAGAGCGCACCAACAGTAGCGATGCAAACGTAAAGAACCATGTCGCGCGGGAAGAGACCGCCCGCGAGCACGCCGAGCGGATGGAAACCGATCAGCGTTCCATACACGATCAGCGCGGCGAGCAGACCGAGACGAAGCAGTGCAGATTTCGCATCGACGCGTTTGATCCAAAACATGAGATAGACGAGCGCGATGAACCCGGCGAAGAAGAGCGCGCGCTCGGCGGCCTCACCAAGCGCGGCGGGAGTGAGCGAAACGCCGGTTTTCTCGAGCCAGATCTTGCCGTAGGTGCGCATGAAATAGTGCGTGGGCCAGCTCATGATGTTCTCTTGCGTGATGAAGCTGGCTCCGGCGATGTTGATCATCCAGCGGATGACGAGCGCACAGGCGACGAGGCCGGGTAGAGCGGCGATCACGGAAATGAGCACGACTTTCCATGAGCGCTGAATGATCGCGGACGTGGCGACGATCAGACACAAGGCCGCGTAACACGCGACGCCGAATTCGACTTTCAACAAAAGCGCGATCGCGGCGCACGAGGCCGCGACGAAAACCCAGACGGTGCTTTTTGAGAATGGAGCTTGCACAGCGCACCAAAGAAAAAGGCACGCGGTCAGACAGCCGTAAACGGGTGCGAAGCTGTACGGCAGCGGAAAGCAGAAGTGCCACGCGTGGAACGCCTGGAGCAGGACGACAGCTCCCGCAGTCCAGCCAAATAGTCTGGACGAGAAACGCTTGCCGATGAAAAAAAGCAAAATCGCCGAGCCGAGCGCGGCGAGCGAGCCGGCCCAGTAGAGAACTTCGAGACGGATGCCGAAGAGACGGAAGAGCGCGGCGTTGACGTAAGGAGCGAGCGGCGTGTACATCCAGAAAACATCGCGGTACAACATCTTGCCTTGCGCCAGCACCGCGGGGACGTACGCTTCGTGGCCGGAATCGATGGAGAGATTGCCCCAGGTTCCGTACGTCGTGTACATGCGAACGGCCCACAGAAGGAGGAGCGCGGCTAAGGCCAGATAGGTGGTCGAGTCCCAGGGAATTTCGGTCTGCGTAATTTCAACGAGTCGCGCAAAGTAAGATTCGAGTGCGCAGCGAAAACGCGTAGAAAAGCTGACCAGGGCCGGCGGCGTGGCCTGCGTCTGCGAAGGCTCGATGGGCGGAGCGGCGGTAGGCATGGGATTTCGCTGATATGAAGAGTGATCGATTCTGCTTTAGGGTAACAAAGCGACGACGGGGCGGAGGTCGCGAAGGGCCGCGGGAGTGCGTATCCATTATTGATAAGTCGGGGTTGATACGGAACCGGCGAAGGGAAGCGGTCGCCTTGGCCGCTATGGTGTATCGTCAGTGCGATCAAATTTCTGAGGGAGTCTCTCGATGGATCCGAAATCTCGGTCGAAAGCTGACAAGTGGACCAGACGCAAATTCCTGACGGAAGTCGGCGGCGGAATCGCCGCGGCCAACCTCGCGGGTGCGCTGGCGAGTGACGGCGTGTCAGCAACGGAAAACGCGACGTCGCCACCAACTGGGGCCGCTTCGGCATCGCCTCAACTCAAAGTTCCCGACGCGCCGGGCAAGAAAACCGGATGGGCTGTCGTCGGACTGGGATATCTGGCGATCAACGAAATCTTACCCGCCTTTGCCAAGTGCGAAAAGTCGCGCGTGGTCGCGCTCGTGAGCGGGCATCCGGACAAAGCGAACAAGCTGGCGCTTCGGTACGGAGTGAATCCGAAAAATATCTACAACTATCAAAACTACGATTCGATTCGCGACAATCCGGAGGTCGATGTGATTTACATCGTGCTGCCGAACGGGTTGCACGCGGAATACACGGTCCGAGGGCTGCAGGCAGGGAAGCACGTGCTGAGCGAGAAGCCGATGGCGCGAACGCCGGGCGAATGCCAGCAGATGATCGATGCGGGCAAAAAAGCGAATCGAAAACTGATGGTGGCGTATCGCTGCCGCTATGAGCCCTACAACCGGGAAGCGATTCGCATGGCGCACTCAGGTGAGTTGGGGAAAACGAAAGTCATCGTTTCCGAGCACGGGTTCAACATCGGCGATCCGAAACAGTGGCGCCTCAATCGCGAACTCGCCGGCGGCGGCTCGTTGATGGACATCGGGATCTACGCCCTGAACGCGGCCCGCTACCTCACTGGAGAAGAGCCGACGGAATTGACCGCGATGAGTTTCACGACGCCGGGTGACGTACGGTTCAAGGAAGTGGAAGAGACGATCAATTTCCAGCTTCGCTTTCCGAGCGGAGTTCTGGCGAATTGTTCGTCGAGCTACGGCTACGATTCGCAGAATCGCTATCGCGTGGTGGGCACCGACGGGTGGGTGGAACTCGAGCCGGCCACGATTTACAGCGGGTTGCGGATGCGCGTTCACAAGAACAACGTGCTCGAAGAAGTGTCGCTGCCGGTACGCGATCACTTCGCGCTGGAAATGGATCACATGTCGGAATGCGTGATGGACAATAAAGAGCCGCTCACGCCCGGCGAAGAAGGCCTGCGCGACCTGACGATCATGATGAAGATTTACGAAGCCGCAAAAACCGGCGGAACGGTGAAGCTGTAGCGGAGTTGTCGAGTAGTTCGGGATTTTGTTTCCAGAACTGCGAAGACTTAACCAAGAACTTCATTGCGGGAGCAGCTGTAGGAATCCGCGTCGTCGCCTTCGATTTGGTCGATGGAGACGTGAACTGTTTTGGCGGAATCGATCGACGGCGCGTCCGTGGGGCGAACTGTTATTCGGAATTCGTGGAGGACGGTTCGCCAGAGAGACGACTTCTTGTCCCATGTCCGCTGATTTCTGATCTCGGATTTCAGCTGTTCGCGATTTTCTGCAAGCCATCCCATAGGATCGATCGTAGCAATTCTGCGCCGTCGAAGCGAAACGGCCGCTACTGCTGCTTCGTTACGTCGGCCGCAGCTGGTTTCACGGTGACTTGCGCGGGCGTCGGTAGATCGGACGAATCCCACCCGCCACCGAGGGCGATGATGAGTTGAATTTCGGATGTCATTCGCTGCGTTTGCAGGTTGACGAGCGTTTGTTGATCGCCGAGCAGCGTGTTCTGCGCGGTCAGCACATCGATATACGGATCGATGCCCGTTTGATAGCGATCGTATTCGAGATCGAAGAATTGTTGCGCCGAACCGACGGCTTCTTTCTGCTTCTCGGTCTGCTGGGAAAGAATGCGTTCCGCTGCGAGGGAATCTTCGACTTGCTGGAACGCATTGAGGACAGTCTGGCGATAGCCGGCGACGTCGGCGTTGTACAGCGCGATAAATTGTCGAACCGTCGCGCGTCGCAACCCGGCATCGAAAATCGTCTCCGATAGCGATGCACCGATCGACCAGAAGCGGCTCGGCCATGCGAACCAACTCGTGAACGACGAAGATTCAAATCCGCCGCCCGCCGATAACGTCACATTGGGATAGTACGCCGCGTACGCGATGCCGATCTGAGCATTCGCTTCAGCCATCGTTCGTTCAGAGGCGGCGACATCGGGACGCCGCTCAAGCAGATGGGATGGAACTCCCACCGGCACCGGTGGAGGCACGGAGTCGAGAATTTTAACCGGAATCGAAACGTCGGCGGGCGGCTTGCCGATGAGCACGGCGATTGCGTGTTCAAACTGCGCACGGCTCAACCGCACGGCAATTGCCGCGGACTCGGCGCTCTGTAACGCCGTTTGCGCTTCGACCAGTGAAATTTTGTCGCCGACGCCGGTGTCGTACTGCGCTTGCGCGTAATCGACGGTCTTGCGATCGGCCGCGACGGTGTCGTCGAACAATTTTTGCAGAGCGTCCTGGCCGCGAATCTCAAACAGCAACTGCGCCAGGCTGGATTCTTGCGATAGCTTCGTGTTCGCGAGGTCGGCCGCGCTCACCTGTGCTGCATATTGTTCCAGCGCAACCGTATTGCGCACTTTGCCCCAGAGGTCGGGCTCCCACGAAACGTTTCCCGGCACCTCGAATAGGTTCGTCGGCGAAACGTTCGCGCTGCCAGTCCCGGTGCCGCCACCACCGGAGACGCCGGCGCCCAGATTTGCGGATGAGCGCTGACGGCTGATGGCAGGTGACGTGCCAATCGTCGGGAAAAATTGTGAACGCGCCTGCTGCACAATTTCGCGCGCTGCGATGTAATTCTGATATGCCTGCGCGATGTTCTGGTTGCCGGAATCGAGCTGCTCTTCCAGCGTATTCAGTTCGGTATCGTTGAAAAGTTCCCACCACTTGCCGCGCAGCATCGCGGCGTTTGAGTCCGCCGGCTTCCACACCTGCTGTGCTTCGGGGAAGTTCTCGGGATTCTCTTTATAGGTTGTCGCAACCGGCGCTGCGGGCTTGTGATACTTCGGGCCAACCGAGCAGCCCGAAAAAAACATAGCGGCGAGAAGCGGCATCGCGGATAAGCGAACCGCGGCGCGGGAAGCGCGTGCGAGCTTCACTGATGAATTCGATTGAGATCGAGACAGTCGCATAGGCAAACGTTCGAGCTGTTCAGTCCTTTCAGTCGGCTGGATGCGGCGTTGCGCCGGGCACTTCGTCAAATTCCTTGCCTGCAAGGCGCAACCGCAGCCGATCCATAAAGAGATAAACGACAGGCGTGGTGTAAAGCGTGAGCACCTGGCTGACGATCAGCCCGCCGACAATGGTGATGCCGAGCGGCCGGCGCAACTCCGAGCCGGTGCCCGTTCCAAACGCCAGCGGCAGCGCGCCGAACAGCGCCGCCATCGTCGTCATCAAAATCGGACGGAAGCGCAACATGCACGCCTCAAAAATCGAATCGCGGGTCGATTTGTGTTCCTGCCGTTCAGCTGCTAACGCGAAGTCGATCATCATGATCGCGTTCTTTTTCACGATGCCGATCAGCAGGATGATGCCGATGATCGAAATCACGTTGAGATCAACTTTAAACAACATCAGCGCGAGCATCGCGCCAACACTGGCCGAAGGCAGTGTCGAAATAATCGTGATCGGGTGCGCGAGGCTCTCGTACAAAATTCCCAGAACGATGTAGACCGCGAGCAGCGCCGTTAGCACCAAGATCGGTTCCGTGCTCAACGATGCTTGATAGGCTGCGGCGGTGCCTGAGAACGAACCGCGCACCGTGCTCGGCGCACCCAACCGCGCTTTCATCTGCTCGATCTCGGCTGTGGCCTGACTCAGCGAAACATTCGGCGCCAAATTGAACGACACCGTCACGGAAGGGAACAGGCCCGAGTGATTCACTGCAAGCGCCGTCGTGCTCGGCCGGCTGGTCGCCACCGCCGCCAGCGGCACGTTGCCGGCTTTCTGCGTGTTCAAATAAATGTCGCGGAGACCTTCGGGACCCTGCCAAAACTGCGGCGCGACTTCGAGCACGACATAATACTGGTTGAGCTGTGTGTAGATGATCGAAACTTCCGACTGGCCGAACGCCGAATACAGCGTCGAGTTCAAACTCTGCGGAGTGATTCCGAGTCGCGCCGCGGTCACGCGGTCGTAGGTCAGCACTTCATCCAGGCCGCCGTTCTGCTGGTCCGAATTGACGTCCTGCAATCCCGGCAGCTTCCGAATCTCGCCGAGCAAGATCGGTCCCCAATGAACAAGATTCTCCACCGTGTCGGACTGAATCGTGTATTGATACTGCGCGTTGCTGCCGCGGCCGCCGATGCGCAAATCCTGCGCTGCTTGTAGAAACGCCGACGCCACCGGCAGCGCATTCATCTTCGGGCGCAATCGATTGATGACGTCCGTCGCGCTGACATGTCTCTGATTCAGCGGCTTCAACGCCGCGTACAAAAATCCCGTGTTCGTCGCGCCATTTCCGCCGGTGAACCCGATGATGTTCTGCACCGCTGGGTCGGCTTTCATCACGCCAACCAGCTTCTGAATCGAATTGTTCATCACCGCGAAGGAAGCATCTTGCGGGCCTTGCATTCCTCCGACGACGGCTCCGGTATCCTGCTGCGGGAAAAATCCTTTGGGAATGCGCACGATCAGCAGCACGTTCAAGCCCACCAACACGATCAGCACGACCAATGTCAGCCCGGGATTATCGAGCACCCACGTTAGCGATCGCCGGTAAAACGACAACACCCCCGCAAAGAATCGCTCGCTCCACTGATAGAGCCGGCCGTGTTTTTCGTCGTCGTGCTCTTTCATCAGGTGCGCGCACATAGCCGGCGTGGTTGTCAGCGAAATCACCATCGACACTGCGATCGCCGCGGAGAGTGTCACCGCAAACTCGCGAAACAAGCGGCCTACGATTCCTCCCATCATTAAAATCGGGATGAACACCGCGATGAGCGAGACGCTGATGGAAAAAACCGTGAACCCGATCTCTTGCGCGCCTTTCAGCGCCGCCGCGAGCGGCTTCATGCCGTTTTCCAAATGCCGCGTGATATTTTCCATCACCACGATCGCGTCATCGACGACGAACCCAGTCGAAATCGTCAACGCCATTAGCGACAGATTGTCGAGGCTGTATCCGCACAAATACATAATCGCAAACGTGCCGATGAGCGACACGGGTACGGCCACGCTCGGAATCAGCGTCGCGCGCCAGTTCCGCAAAAACAGAAACACCACCAAAATCACAAGGATCACCGACAAAATCAGCGACCGCTCCACGTCGTTCACAGATGCGCGAATCGTCGTCGTGCGATCCAGCACAATTTCGGAATCGATGCCCTGCGGAATGGTCGCCTTGATGTAGGGAATCGCTTCGCGAATCCGGTTCACCGTCTGGATGATGTTCGCGCCCGGCTGCCGCGAAATGATGATCGGAATGGAGCGAATGCCGTTCAAATAGCCGGCCGCGCGGATGTTCTGCACTGAGTCTGTAACATCGGCGACGTCCGCAAGCCGAACCGCGGCGCCTTTGTTATAGCCGATGATCAAATCCTTATAATCGTCCGCCTTCGAAATTTGACCGTTCGTAATAATGTCCGCGGTAACGAATCCATTCGAAACTTGCCCGCGCGGCCGGTCCGAATTCTGCAAACCCAGCGCCGACTGCACTTGCGGAATCGTGAGGCCATAGGCGTTGAGCTGCGTCGGAATCACATCGACGCGCACCGAAGGCAGCGCCCCTCCGCCAACCGAAACCTGTCCGACGCCGCTGATTTGCGACAACTTCTGCTCGATCACCGTGGACGCCACGTCGTACAACTTCCCGGGATCGTAAACTTTCGACGTCAGCGCCAGAATCATGATCGGCGCATCCGCTGGATTCACTTTGCGATACGTCGGATTCGCCGGCAGGTTCGCGGGGAGATAGGTGCGCGCCGCGTTGATGGCCGCTTCCACGTCGCGCGCGGCGCCATCGATATCGCGATTCAGATCGAATTGCAGAGTGATCGACGTCGTGCCCAGCGAACTCGCCGACGTCATTTCGCTGACGCCCGCGATGTGGCCGAACTGCCGCTCGAGTGGCGTTGCAATCGACGACGCCATGATCTCCGCGCTCGCTCCGGGCAAACTCGCTCCTACCGCGATCGTCGGAAAATCCACCTGCGGCAGCGGCGACACCGGCAACACCACGAACGCAATCGCCCCGGCGATCGCAATCGCGATCGTCAGCAGCGTCGTCGCCACCGGCCGCTCGATAAATGTGGAAGAAAGACTCATATGCCCGGTGCTGGATTTGCGTCCGAAATATCCGGCGTTTCTGCTGCTTCGGACTTCGATTTCTTCGAGAATCGTTGCGCCAGCCGGTCGAAGAAGATGTAGATCACCGGCGTGGTATACAGCGTCAAAACCTGGCTCAACAACAATCCGCCGACCATCGCGATACCGAGCGGCCGCCGCAACTCCGAGCCATATCCCGTGCCAAGAGCCAACGGAATGCCGCCGAGCAGCGCCGCCATGGTAGTCATCATGATTGGCCGGAACCGCAGCAAGCTCGCTTCGTAAATCGCGTCACGCGAATTCTTGCCATGATGCCGCTCTGCTTCCAACGCAAAATCGACGATCATGATGCCGTTTTTCTTCACGATGCCGATCAGCAGGATGATGCCGATGATCGCTACGACGCTGAGATCCTGCCGGAATAAAATCAGCGCGAGTAACGCGCCCACACCCGCCGAAGGCAGCGTCGACAAAATCGTGATCGGGTGAATGAAGCTCTCATACAAAACGCCGAGCACGATGTAAACGGTGACTAGCGCCGCCAAAATCAGCAGTGCTTCGTTGGAAAGCGAATTGCGAAATGATGCCGCCGTGCCCTGAAAGTCGCCTTCTACCGTCGGCGGCATGT
Organism: uncultured Acidobacteriota bacterium; assembly: GCA_963785605.1. Taxonomy (GTDB): domain Bacteria; phylum Acidobacteriota; class Terriglobia; order Acidiferrales; family UBA7541; genus Acidiferrum. Next base: position 83,012 of record CAWAWE010000011.1, read on the forward strand.
GCAGATCGGCCACCGCTTTGTCGATCTCTTCGATCGCCGTGCCCAACGCCGCGCGTGGCGCCAGGTTGAATGAAATCGTCACAGCGGGGAATTGCCCCTGCCGGTTGATCGAAAGTGGCGCAGTCGTATTTGAAATGTGCACGAACGCGCTGAGCGGCACCGAATTGCCATATGTCGAGCTCGACTGCCCGATTCCCGAGGTCGTCCCATTGTTCTGCGCGTTTCCGATCGCTTTGATTCCGCTGTTCTGCGCGCTGAGTTGTCCCGCCGAAGGCGAATACAACACCGATGTCGTTGTCGCGTTCGATCCCGCCGAAGAAGATCCCGACGACGCAAACGAATTCGTTGCGCCCGGCCCGCTGGCACCCGACGACGCGTTCGATTGAAGGTAAATGCTTGCCAGATTCGAGGGATCAAGCTGGAACTGCGGTTGCGCTTCCAAAATGACGTGATACTGGTTGAGCTGCGTGTACATCGTGCTGATCTGCCGTTGCCCAAACGCATCGTAAAGCGTGCTGTCGATCGTCGATGGCGCAATGCCCAGCCGCGACGCCGTAACGCGATCGATCACCAGCGACACCGCTCGGCCTCCCATCTGCTGGTCCGTCGCGACATCTTCCAACTGCGACAGATGCTTCATCTTCTCCACGAGCTTGTTCGCCCAGTCGTCGAGTTCGTTCGCGTCGGGATCTTCCAGCGTGTATTGATACTGCGTCCGGCTCACACGGTCATCGACCGAAATGTCTTGCACCGGCTGCATGAACATCTGGATTCCCTGAACGTTCCCCAATTTCGATTGGAGCCGGCGGATTACGTCGGACGCGCTGACGCTGCGATCGTCAAGATCTTTCAAATTGATCGAAATGCGCCCGCTGTTCAGAGTTGTGTTCGTTCCGTCCGCGCCGATGAAAGACGAAATGCTCTCCACCGACGGATCTTGCAAGATTACGTCGGCCATCTGTTGTTGCTTCTGCGACATCGCGTCGAACGAAATCGACTGCGGCGCCTGCGTGATGCCTTGAATCACGCCCGTGTCCTGAACAGGGAAGAAGCCCTTCGGAATCAGGATGTAGAGCACCACCGTCAGCACCAGGGTCGCGACCGCCACGAGCAAAGTGATCGTCTGATATTCCAGCACGACGTTGAGCGTTCGTCCGTAAAACGCGATCATGCGCTCGAACATGTGCTCCGACACGCGATAGAATCGGCCCTGCTCGCTCTCGGGCTTATGTTTTAAAATGCGCGAACACATCATCGGGGTGAGCGTCAGCGACACTGCCGCAGAAATGATGATCGTTACCGCCAGCGTCACAGCAAATTCGCGGAACAGCCGCCCTACGACGTCGCCCATGAACAGCAGCGGAATCAGCACGGCGATCAGCGAAACCGTCAACGACAAAATCGTGAATCCGATTTGCTCCGCGCCCTTCAGCGCCGCTTCCATCGGCGGCATGCCCTCTTCGAGGTAGCGCGAAATATTTTCGATCATCACGATCGCGTCATCGACGACGAACCCCGTCGAGATCGTGAGCGCCATCAGCGACAGGTTGTCGAGACTGTAGCCAAGCCCGTACATCGCCGCGAATGTGCCGACAAGAGAAAGCGGAACCGCGACGCTGGGAATAATCGTTGCCGAAAGATTACGCAAGAAAAGAAAGATGACCAGCACGACGAGGCCGACGGTGAGCATCAGCTCAAATTCCACGTCCTTCACCGACGCGTTGATGTTTGTTGTGAGGTCGGTCAGTACCGTCACACTCACGGCCGCCGGCAGGTTCGTCTCCAACTGCGGCAACAGCGTTTGGATCGCTTTCACCACTCGAATCGTGTTTGCGCCCGGCTGCCTCTGCACATTTAAAATCACCGCCGGAGTTTTGTTCATCCACGCAGCTTGCTTCTGGTTCTCGACCGAATCGATGATCGTCGCTACATCTTTAAGAAAGACAGGAGAGCCGTTGCGGTAGGCGACGACGACGTTTCGGTATTCTTCGCTCTTCGACAGCTGATCGTTCGCATCGATCTGATAGCCTTGCTGCGGCCCGTCAAAATTGCCCTTGGCCGAATTCACGCTGGTCTGCGTCAGCGCGGTTCGCACCGCCTCTAGCGTGACTCCATACGACGACAGCGCAATTGGATTCGCCTGAATCCGCACCGCGGGCTTTTGGCCGCCGCTGATGCTCACCAGTCCGACGCCGCTCAACTGCGAAATCTTAGGCGCCAGCCGCGTGTCCACCAAGTCTTCCACCTGCGACAGTGGCATCGAGCTCGACGTAATTCCCAGCGTCAGGATCGGCGCGTCCGCGGGATTCGTCTTGTTGTAAACGGGGGGCGTCGGCAAATCCGATGGCAAGAAACTCTGCGACGCGTTAATCGCCGACTGCACTTCCTCTTCGGCAATGTCGATGTTTAAACTCAACGCGAACTGCAAAACGATCACCGACGTGGCGCCCGAACTCGTCGACGTCATCTGGTTCAATCCCTGGAGTTGGCCGAATTGCCGCTCCAGCGGTGCCGTCACCGTCGTCGCCATCACGTCGGGGCTTGCGCCGGGATAGAACGTCATAACCTGAATCGTTGGGTAATCGACCTGTGGCAACGCCGACACCGGTAGCTGCGTATACGCCACCAGGCCGACCAGCAGGATCGCCGCCATCAGCAGCGACGTCGCCACCGGCCGTTCGATAAATGGTCGAGATGGACTCACGGAGCGTTGGTCTCGGAAGTGGAGGCAGGGAGCGGTGTGTTGGAGATCTTGACCTGTGCTTTGTCTTGCAATCGCTCAAAGCTGCTGTTCGCCACCACGTCGTTCGGGTTAATGCCTTGCACCGCGGTCATGCCGTTGTCTTCGACGCCCGGCTTGATGTTTTGCAGGTGCGCGGTATTGTTCTGAATTAAGTAAACGAACGCGACGTTTCCGTTGTGCTGGATCGTGGACGTCGGAACCAGCGTCACGTTGTGCTGCGTGTTCACCAGCAGCCGCGTGTTCACAAACTGATTCGGAAACAGCTCGCTCTTGCGATTGTCGAACTGCGCGCGCAGCCTCACTGTGCCGGTCGTCGTGTCGATCTGATTGTCCACCGCCAGCAATTTACCCGTGGTGATCTTGGTCAATTGCGCGCGATCGAAGACGTCTACGCTCAGCGGTGTACCTTGCTGGATGTGCGGTTGAATTTCTCCGAGATAATCTTCAGCAACTGTGAAGACCACGGTGATCGGCTGCATCTGCGTCACGACCACCAGCGGCGTCGTACTGTTCGATTGCACGACGTTTCCCGGATCGATCAACCGCAGGCCGACGCGGCCGTCGAACGGCGCCACGATGTGGCAATAGCCCAGCTGCACGCGATCGTAGTCAACGACTCCCTGATCGTTTTTTACCGTGCCTTCGTTTTGCAGCGCCAATTTTTCCTGATCGTCCAGAATCTGTTTTGCGATCGCGTTGCGCGACCATGCTTTCTGGTAGCGCTCCAGGTCCATGCGCGATTGCTCGAGGATGTGTGTGTCCTTCTCGAGCGTGCCTTCCGCCTGCAAGAGCTGTGCCTGATAGGTCCGCGGATCGACGTCGATCAAGGGATCGCCCTTGTGTACGATCTGCGCTTCCTTGTAATGCACCGAATTGATGATCCCGTTGACCTGGCTGGTGATCACGCTGGTATAGACCGGCGTCACCGTTCCGATCGCCGTCAGATACACGCCGATGTCGCCTTGCTTCGCCGTCGCCGTGTTGAGCGTCACCGGCCCGCCAAATCCCTTTTTGCCGGCGCCGCCTTTTTTATCGGCGGCCTGCGTTTCGTCGTGGTGGCGGAACGCCAGGTAGAACACAAACACCAGCACGATGCCGAGTATGATCCACGCCCACGTACGCCCCTTCGACTTCTGCGGCGGGGGCGGAGGCAAGTAGTGATCGGGCCGGACTCTCCGACCGTCAGTCTTCGGTTGAGAAGATTCTGAAGAAAATGAATCGTCCATATTCTTATTCTTTGCCGGCTGAGCCCTGGGCAAACACCATGAGTAGCGAGTTGGGCTGGCGCCGAGAGAAATCCTTGTCTAGGCCCGCCCATGGAATGGGCTGGACCGCGTTAGGGTAAGGATGCCTGAGTTGACCTTAAGGTTCCACCATCGGAACGAATGTACGACGTGAAACGGACCCGCCGCGTTTCGTCTTCGGCCCGTCTCGTGCCCTCCCGCAGCTACGGTGTTTCTAGTAGGGATTCCGTCGCCACCATCGGCAGGTTCCTCGAATCATGATCGAATCGACGGCAGTGGAGATATGCTCGTGGACCAATCGAAGTAACGCGAGCCATGCCGGCCGGTCGCACCCTGCGCCGGCCACCAAATAAGTACGGGCGCAGCACCGCTGCGTCCCATTTCAGCCAACGAGTCAACTTCGACGCGCCTTGGGTTTCGTCTACGCGCTAACCGCGGTGCAAAACTTGCACCGCTTCGCCGCTCGCGGAATGTCGCTGAGGCATTCGGGGCAAGCCCGCGTCGTCGGATCGGGCGTCTTCTTCACCTTCGCCATCAGATGATTCATCGGCACGACTACAAGAAAATAGACCGACAGCGCCGCAATGACGAACGCGAGCAGCACATTGAAAAAATCGCCGTAGAGAAATTTGCTTTCGTTGATCGTGAAGCTGAGTCCCGAAAAATCGGGTAGCCTCCCGATCGCCGACACCAGCGGTGTCAGCAAATCCTTGACGATCGCACTCACAAGCCCCGCAAACGCCGCTCCGATCACAACACCAACTGCCAGATCGACCACATTCCCACGCAACAAAAACGCCTTGAAACCTCTCATGGTCACCTCCCAAAGTTCAGGGAGTTTACCTTAGTACGCGCGCGACGACTCACTTCTCGTCGGTTTGCGGAATCGAGAATGTTTTGGACTTCCTGGGACGTGCGCGGCTTCGAGCGAAGCGAAATATCTTTTTCCTCGGTGATATCAGCCCCCAAAAATACTGTCCATCGCGTCGCGTCCTTTTCCACCTCGCGATCATCAGACTTATGGGACCAGGGACCAAGGCGGAGACATGCCAAGTTGGATGTTGAGGTGTCCGAAGTGCAGTCACAAATTTCCTCATAGCACGATCGCCTCGGAAGCTCTCGAACAGGCCTTCCGCGATCCGTTCCGGGTCGTTCAGCGCCCACCCATACCCGCCGATGGCGAAACGCGCCGCTGCCCAAGCTGCAAGGAAGATTCCGTCTTCCGCCCCTTCGAACTCTTCTACATCGACGACCGTTCAGCGTCTGAATAGCCTCACTTCCCCCGCCGCCCCCCAATCGCCTCTTGCGCAACCTGTTCGATTGTGGTAATCTACCTGAGTAGACAAATCCGCCCACCCGTAGTTGTAGGGGCGTCCCTTCAGGGCGCCCAGGCACAATCTCAGCCTCGATCACCCTCAAACAGCCCAATTTTTTCGAATTCGCCGGCTCGTAAGTGACCTATTTGCAGCAGCATACACACACTTGTTTCCTCGACTCCCGCAAGTAATAGATTCAAAACGAGATGCGCACTCCTAGAAAAACATAGGGGGGTACACCCCCTCGTCCCAAATCGGAACGAACATAGTAGGAATCGGAGTGGGAACTGGGAGGGGATTGAGAGCGAGGATTGGGCACGCAGCAACTGCGGTCGTGGTGACTCCGTGCCAGGGCGCCCTGTAGCGACGCCCCTACAACCGCCAAGCGCATTGCACTGCGAGGGGAGTTACTTGGCGGCGCGGTGGACGAGGGTGTTCTCGAGGAAGAGGAACTCGATGCCGGTGCCGAGGAAGGTGTCGATCGCTTCGCGCGGGGTGTTGACGATGGGCTGGCCCTTCACGTTGAAGCTGGTGTTGAGCACCATTTCGCGGCCGGTGAGCTTGCCGACGGCCTTAAGCAGGGTGTGGAACTCGAGATTGTCTTTGGGCGAAACGGTCTGCACGCGCGCCGAACCATTCACGTGCGTGATCGCTGGCAACTTCTCGCGGAATTGTGGGCGAACATCGGCCACCATGATCATGTAGGGCAGCTCAAGACCCTTCGGCACCTCGAACCAGTCTTGCACCTGTTCGAGCGAAACCGCCGGTGCAAACGGCCGAAACGCCTCGCGCATCTTCACCATCGCGTTAATGCGGTCTCGCATTTCCGGATGTCCCGGGTCCGCGACAATGCTGCGATGTCCCAGCGCACGCGGCCCGAACTCCATCCGCCCGCGATACCAGCCAAGCACGCGGCCATCTTTGATCAGCCTCGCGCCTTCAGCACACGCCTCTTCCAGCGTAGCGAAGCGCGTCACCTCGACGCGATTGCCGGTCTCCGCGATCGCCTTGTCTATTTCCGCTTGCGTCGCCGCTGGGCCGAAGAAAGGAACAGGGAAGCGGTAGTTGCGAACGCCGCCGTTGCGCGAGCCGCGCCACAGGGCTGCGCCGAGCGCGGTTCCGTCGTCGCCGGCTGCGGGCTGCACGTAGATGTCGTCAAAAATTCCCGATTGCAGCAATCGCCCGTTCGCTGTGCAGTTCAGCGCCACGCCGCCAGCCATCGCCAGTTTGCGCAGCCCACTAGTTTTCCCAAAATGACCGCAGATGTGCAGCATCACTTTGTCGAGGCATTCTTGCAGCGCGGCCGCGATGTCGCGATGATCGTCCGTAATGTCGGAGTCGGGTGTGCGCTTCGGAATCAGATGCTCTTCGAGATAGCGCCGCGTGGCGCCGTAATTTTCGCGATCGTCGCGCGCTTCGTTCAATCGCAAAATCGGAATCTTGATCGTGCCGTTCGGCAGCAACTCCACGGCCTGCTCGAAAAAGTGGCGGTAGCGCGATGGATCGCCGTACGGCGCCAGTCCCATGATCTTGTATTCGTCGGAGTTGAAATCGAATCCCAGGTGCAGCGTGATCACCGAATACAAAATGCCGATCGAGTCTTTTGCGGTAATCTCGGCCAGCTTATCGATCTGATTGCCTTTGGCGCGATATGCGGTGACGCTGTGCGCCTCGCCCATCCCGTCGAGTACGACGATCAAACACTCATCCCATCCCGACGTGTAATAGGCGCTGGCCGCATGTGCCAGGTGATGATTCACCTGATGCACTTTTTCAGCGGAAAAGGTCGGGAGATGCTGCTTCACTTCTGCGAGTAATTTCTCGCGAGAAAAAACTTCCTCGAACTGTTGCTTGCTGGTTTTGTCCAGCATGAACGCCGCGCGATAAGGCGTGTAATCGAATCCGTGCGCGATTTCATCGACGTCGCCGATCTTGATTCCTGCTGCATCGAGGCAATACTGAATTGCGCCGATCGGGAAATCGCCAGTGTGCTTCTTGCGGCTGAACCGCTCTTCGGCGGCGCCGGCGACGACCTCGCCGTCCACCAACAGAACCGCAGCCGAATCGTGACCCTGAGAAATCCGATATTCCCGCTCTTCGAGTCCGGGCCAATGGGCCTTTTTGAACGGAATCGAATTCTCAAACCCGCTGATGCCCAGGACCTTCGCCATGACCCCGAGATTCCTTTCCAAACGCAAATGCAAAACACGCAGACACACAAAGTGGACACGAATCGATCCAATCGAACAGAAACAGCAATTCGATTGCCGACTGTTACGAATCGTCCACGATCACGCTCAACCGTGGGTTAACTTCAATGTTCCGTCGTAGCTACAGTGTAACAAGACTTTGCGCTGGCAATGTGTTGTGGAAAACGCGGCGTGCGCGAGATTGTGACGCCCTTCCAGACTCTTTCGGCGTAGGACCGCGTCTGGAATTGAGTGCAAGGCGCAGCATCGCGTAGCCGAAAGGTGACGGGTTTCCTGCTGTTGCCAGCTTCTTTGCGCAATTTCGGCAGAACCTGTCCTTAGAAGGATACGGTGAGTTCTGGAACTTAGAGGCCAGTTGCGACCGTCTCTGTAACAATCCTATTTTGTGATACTTACAGCCTCTGATGCCGACGAAGTTAATGGCAAGAGGAATGCTCATCTACCAGTTCGTGGGGGAAGTCCGCGTTTTTACGGTCTTTTGACCTGCATTCCCTCCCACACACGTAGTACAGTTATCGCTCAAACTTTATGACCGCACCGACGCCCGCGAAAGACCCGTCCGTCGACACTCGCCCTTCGGTCCTTGTCACCGAAGCCAGCAAGATGTACTGCGATTTGTTGAGCATGGCGTTCCTGAGCGTTCCCGATCGATTTCATGTAGTTGCCACGGCCTTCACCACTGCCGATATTTTGGCGCAGGTGCGCGAACATCGCCCGAGCGTTGCGATCATCAGCGACAACCTCGCCGATGGCCCGCTGTCCGGTCTTCGGATACTTCCTGAGGTTCGCAAAGCCAATCCTGAGACGCGGATTCTTCTCGCGATGAGTTCTTCGGATCGCGAACTTGTGATCGAAGCGTTTCGCTTCGGCGCCGACGGCGTTTTCTGCCGTAACAGTCCCTTCGACATGCTGTGCAAATCCGTGGACGCGCTCGCGAAGGGCCAGATCTGGGCGAATTCGAAAGAACTCCGGTATGTGATGGAAGAGTTCATGCGCGCGCCCAAGCAGCGCAAGGTCGATCCGACCGTCGAGAATCGTATGACCAAGCGTGAAGGCGACGTCGTTCGTCTCGCTGTGGAAGGCCTCTCGAATCGCGAAATCGCCGCGCAGCTTGGCCTGACCGAGCACACGGTAAAAAATTATCTGTTCCGCGTTTTTGACAAGCTGGGCGTCTCCAATCGCGTCGAGCTTGTGTTGTCGTGCCTGCGGCAAGAAGAGACTGCGCGCGAGGAAGCGCCGGTCACGACGTAGGACGACGAGAGTAGGTCAACTTCTGTAGATCAACTTTGGCGGAAGCGCGATTACCCCGAGTCGCGAAGCCGCAATCCAAGGGAACGCAAAGGCGATGAATCAGGATCAATTCGTAGAGCTGCTGGCAGAGTGGTTTCGGGCGAACAAGCAGACATCCACCGATCTCAAAATTACAGCCGACACCGAGCTTCTCGGCTCAGGGCTGCTCGACTCATTCGATTTTCTCGATGTGATCGTCTACATCGAAAACAAAACCGGCAAAAAGATCGACCTGTCCGTCGCCGACCCAAATCAATTCTCGCTCGTCAGCGGATTATTCCAACTCGCGACGGGCGGGGACGAAGGCTCACCTTCGAGCGGCGCAAGCGATAATCCCGTTTCAGCGACCGCGATTTAGGCTAACTGCGCGCTTGAAGTCTACGCCGGGCGGAGCAAGCCCCGCCCCTACAAAGGCAACAAACAGATGGCTCCCGAATTTGGGAGCCGTTTTTATTTTTGCGTGGCTGAACTTGTAATGAAGCTAGCGAAAAGGCGCACGCGAAGTCCGGCGCCTAATCGGCGGCGCGGCAGGCGGCTCGGACCAGGTTCAGGTCGGAGTTGATTTCAGACTGGTGCAGGAGGCGCATGCGGTTGCTGGAACGGGCGACGGCGTCCGAGAGCGCGGAGCGGAATTCTTCGGCGAGCATGTCGGCGCGATTGCGAACATCTTCGTTGGGCGACATGTGGAAGAACGACGCGTAGCCGAGTGTGCCGTGTGAATCCTTCTCAAGCTGGAAGGAGTATTCCCACCGCGAATCGTCAGACTTGCGCTCGGACCACTCCAGAAACCAGTGGCCTTCGAAGTCGTAGTGCAGTGTGTGGAAAAGCGCGATGGGGAAGCCGTCTTTGCCGAGATTCTTGAGGCGCAGACCTTCAAAGCCATCGGGCTGGAGCGATTCCTGCAAGACCTGGCAGATCGTGCGGAAATCCGAGCAAGTGTAGAGGGCTTCGGTGGCGCGTCGAATGTTCGCTTCGTTGGTAACGATCTGGCGACGGCGAGCGGCGGGCTTGAACAGGTTCGTGAACTCGGGATAGCGCAACCGCGCGACGCCGACGAAGATGCCGAGGAGGACGGCGAAGGAAACCGGCACGAGCAATTTTTCGTCGAGGAGAATCGCCAAGCTCGCAAGAACGAATGCAGCCGTAACTCCGTACAACGCCATCACCGCCTGCCGGTGCGATAGGCCCTGACGCTGGAGCTTGTGGTGAATGTGGTCGGTGTCGCCGCGAAAGAGCGGATGGCCGCGCAGCGAACGGCGCATGACGGCCAGTGTTACATCGAGAATCGGCAGGCCGAACGCGAAGATCGGCACCGCGGCGCCGCCAGTGGCGTCGATGCTGCGGCCGGCGCCCATTGCCAGCGCGGCGAGTAAGAAGCCGATGAACAAGCTGCCGGAGTCGCCCATGAAGATGCTGGCGGGAAATGAGTTGAACGGAAGGAATCCGCAGATCGCGCCGATCAGAACAACGACAAGATAAATCATCAGCTCGTGATGACCGACGAGCGCGACGGCGAGAATTGAGATTGCGGAGATCAGCGCCGAGCCTGCGGCCAAACCATCCAGGCCGTCGATCAGGTTGAAGGCGTTGGTGATCAGCAGGACCCAGAAAATCGTGAGCGGCAAATCGATGAGGCGGCCGACGTCCTTGCCGTCGAAGAGCCACTGGAAGTAGTGGATGCCGAAGCCCGACAAATAAAGAAGGATCGCGGCGGTGGCTTGCACGATGATCTTCGATTTGGGTTTGAGCGGGCGGATGTCGTCGTACGCGCCCATGAAGAAAATCAGCATCACGGGAACGAGAATGCCGAGATAATTTCGGACAGATATATCGACGTGAAGAAAGTGGGCGATCGGAATATACGCGAGCGCGCCCGTCATGAAGGTGACGCAAATGGCGATGCCGCCAAGCCGCGGCAGCGGTTTGGTGTGGGTGTGACGTCCATAGACGGGCGTCGCCTTCAGACCATAGGCGACCGCAGTCGAGCGCACCCATACAGTGAGGAGCGCCGACAGAGCAACAGAACCCGCGAGAAGAATTACGTAGAGAAGCATAGACAACCAGTCAGACAACTACCCGGAGGACGAGGGCCGGCCACGCGCACAACGTTAGATGCTCGAAACAACCCCACCGCAACATGAACGGCGACTTCCAAAAATAAGGGCGAACGACAAAATTAGGCGGCACTACTATACCTGCGAAGTGTTGCCGCCGGGTGAAAAAGACGCATCCGTTGCAGTTTTAGCAGTACTGGAACTCTTATCGGTAGACGGAGTCTCTTTAGCTTCTTCCGGCTTCCCGTCGTTTTCGTTCCGGGCAAATGCATCTTTCAAGCGTGGGCGGTCGATTTTGCCATTGGCGTTCTTGGGCAGCGCTTCGTAGGCGGTCCAGCGCGCCGGCATCATGTAGTTAGGGACAAGCTTTTTGAGGTGTTCGCGCAGGTCGGCGAGCGTTGCAGTTTCGCCGGCCCGAACGACGTAAGCGGCGCAGATCATGTAGCCGCCGAAATTGTCTGTGGGAATGGCGACGACGGCGCATTCCTGCAACTTGGGCATGGAGTTGAGGGCTGTCTCGATCTCGCCCAGCTCGATGCGGTAGCCGCGGACTTTGATCTGGGTGTCGGCGCGGCCGACGAACCAGACGAGATCCTGTTCGTCGCGATAGGCGAGGTCGCCGGTGCGATAGAGGCGGTGTGTTGGGTCTTGGGGCGCCTTCGGGTCCGGGATGAAGGCGGCTGCGGTCTTGGCAGGGTCGCGCCAGTAGCCAGGGCTGAGGCCGGCGCCGGTGATGTAGAGGTCGCCGATTTCGCGAGGCGCGATGGGTTCGAGCTTGCCGTTGAGGACAAGCAGGTCTTCGCCGTCGCAGGGCGTGCCGATGGGGATTTGCGATTTCGGGTCGGTCGGGCAAGCAATGACGTCGTAGTAGCTGCTGGCGATGGTGGCTTCGGTCGGCCCGTAGAGATTGGAGAAGTGAACTTTGGGCAGGCGCTCCATCCAGTAGATCAGGGCGGGAGTCGGCAAGACTTCGCCGCACCAGAGGACGCGGCGCAGGTCGGGGAAGTCGTTTTGCTGGACGGAGTTGAACTTCGCCATGTAGTTCAGCACGGATGGAACGGAGAACCATTGCGTGAGTTTCGATGTACGAATGAATTCGGCGAGTTTTGGGGGGAGCAGGGCGGTTTCGCTGGGGACGAGGTGCAACTGTGCGCCGGCGGTGATGCTGCCGAAAATGTCGAAGGTCGAGAGATCAAAGTGGAAGGGCGTGTGGCCAGAGAAGCGGTCGGTGTGGTCGATGCCGTAGTGTTTGAGGGCCCAAGCGACGAAAGTGGAGACGTTGGAGTGGGTGATGACGACGCCTTTGGGGACACCGGTCGAGCCGGAGGTGAAGAGGATGTGTGAGCCGTCCGAGGCGGTGCGGGATTGCGGCAGCGCGGTTGACGGCGCGGACTTCAAATCGCTCGTCGAATAGGCGATTTTGAAGTTCTTCGCTTCAGGTGCCGCCAGTGCAGCGGCGGATGCGCTCAGATTGTCCAGCCAAACGATTGTGGTGCGCGAGCGCAGCGATTCGTCGGACATCAACTCGTCGAGCAGTGGCGTGACTTTACCGCCGGCGACGATGACGCGATTTTCGCAGGAGTCGAAGATGTGGCGGATGCGGGCTGCGGGAGTGGCGACGTCGATGGGGACATGCAGGCATCCGGCTTTGAGGATGCCGATCATGCTGACGATGGATTCGGCGGATTTCGGCATGAGGATGCAGACGCGGTCGCCGTTCTGGCAGCCGGTGGTTTGCAGCAGGTGAGCGAGCTGATTGCTGGCGAGTTCGAGTTGGGCGTAGGTCAGCGTATCGGCGCCGGAAACGATTGCGGCTTCGGCGGGCCTGGCTTCGGCCTGCTGCGTTACCCAGCTTTGGAGCAAACGGTCCATGATCTGGTGGTCCTCAGACAAACGTAGATCTATAAAGCGAACACTTTATTGTGCTTGAAGTTGCTGAGCAGCGTCTCGCGATGGAGTGTACGCACAGGGAGTTGGCGACGAGTCTTACGCTGCGGGCGGGCTGAAGCCCGCCCCTACAAAACCGAGGTGAAGCCGGGGCCAGCAATCGGCGCGACGTTGCCGTCCGTGTGGTGGCCGCTGTTGACGCGAATCAGTCTTGCGGGATGCGGTGGCCGATGCGGCCGTTTTTTTCGCCGGCGGCTAGGGGGCGAATCGCTAGCTTGGACAGATCGTTGTCGTCGGGTTGATAGATTTGGTAGAGCGGGAGATCTTGTTCGCGAACGAGATAGTTGCCCAGTTCGAGATCGAGGCCGTCGGGGGAGACGATGCTGCTGCCTTCTGGTGAGAGGCGCACGCGGAATTGTTTCGAACCGGGTTCGTAGTTCGAGAAGGCGAAGCAGTGGCCGATGCAGGCGCGATCGACGAAGTGCCGGGAATTGATGCGGCTGAAGCTGCCTTGGTCGATCGTGTAGCTGACTTTGCTGCCGTAGGGAATGCCAGCTACGAGAGTGGCGGCTTGTTGCTCCATGTCGTTGAAGACGGCAGTGTCGCGATATTGCAGAACGAAGAAAATCAGAGCGATTGCGCTTAGGCCGCCGAAAATCCATTTGCGCGGTGCAACGGCGCCCAAGATACAGAGGCCGAGAATCGCGGTGACTGTGGTCATGCGGGTGTTGATCGCGCTGACCGCCGCGGTGTACTCCGGTAGCCAGATCGCGGCGGGAACCATGGTGGCGGCGATCACAAAAATCGTCCACAGCTCGATCGGCGTACGAATGCGCGGCGCGAGATTTTCTCGATTGTGATCGACGAACGCGGCCACCAGAAATGCGCAGGAGCCGAAGGCAAAGGCGGCGAGCGCGAGATAGACGTAGGCGTGGCGAAAAAGAACCAACTGATCGGAGCCATTCATCGCCAGCGGCTTTGTGCCGCGCCAAGACTCGGTGCGGAAAAAATGCGGCAGAGCGAAGTGGATTGCGACGACCAACAGTAACGTGCCGACAAGCACGAGCCAGCGGTAGCGAACGGGGACGGACTCCGCGACGTGGATGTAAATCACCATCGCCACGAGGAGGCCGAATCCCATCGGGTGCGCGATTAAAGATAACGCGGCGAGAATCGCGCCAATGATCCAATCCGAGCGCTTTGCGCGCCAAGTGAACGCGACCGCGAAAAAGGCGAAGCCCAGTGAGAGGTAGAAATTCATGAAGCCGGCGTAGAACGTGAATCCGTAGGTGACGATCGCGATTGCCGGCGTTACAGCCCAGGGAAAGCGGCGTGTCGAGGCTGCGATAAACGCGAATGCGCCCCAGAAGAAAGTCAACGCACACGCCGAGACGATGATTTTTTCGGCGGCTATAAAACCGATACGCGGGCCGAGCCAGGTCAGACCGAAATCCACGACGATGTTGTTCCACTGGTTGTGCGCGATGAAGAGGCCGGGCACGCGGCCTTGCGCTACCAGGTTGGCGAGCCAGGAGATGTACTCGTGGCTGCCGAGGTCTCCGGCTTCAATGTGACGATGCCAAAGGCAAGGAATCAGGACAACTGCGGAGACGAGAACGAAAATTGTCCAATTGTCTTGAAGAAATCGGAGGGCGTGGGCCGTCTCCGACGGTCGTGGAACCGTTACCGATGCGGCTTTGGTTTCAGTCTCAGTTTCTAATTCTGGATCGAGTGTAGCCAGACTCACGTAGCAGCGCCCTTCAGGGCGTAGTCAAAGACGGCTTGTGAATGTGTGAGCTCTTCCTTGCTGGGTGGGATATCGAGGATGAACGATTTAAAGCCATTGCGCATATAACGCGAGACTTCGCCCGCGACCTCTTCGTAGCTGCCGACGAGGTAGGGGCAGAAAGTCTGATAGTTCTGGAATGGCCACATCCAATACACGCCTTGCACTCCGCCCGTTTCTTTAATCATTTCGGAAAGTTGCTTGTGCCAGACCGAGTCAGAGACTCGCATGGCCATTTGATGCGCGAGCTGGCCCTTGCGGTCGCCGGGGAAACGTTCATTCGCAACGCGCCACGCTTCTTCGGTTGTGGGGCGAGCGACGATGCCGACGCGAACGCCGGATTTTTCGCCTTCCGATTCGATGTTGGACTCCGTGTCTTTTGCCGGTTTTGGGTATTTAACTGCAGTTGCCCCTACGGCGCGGGCAGCAGCGAGTCCGGCATCTGACGACCCTGACATCAGAATCCCAGGAAATAGCTCTGGCGGTAAAGGGGGAGTCATGCGGAGGTTTTCAATTTTGTAATATTTGCCGTCGAAGCTGACGGGGGCTGCGGTGGAGAGAAGCAGCTTGATGATCGTCGTGTATTCGATGAGGCGCGTGTAGCGTTCGTCGTGCGGCGTTGTGTCGTTGAGAGAGGCGAGATCGTTTTTGAATCCGCCGGCAACCATGTTGAGGTACATGCGGCGACCGTAGAGGTGCGCGAAGCTGGCGACCATTTTCGCGACGGAGTAGGGATGCATGTAAACAGGTTGAATGGCGACAAGCGGGCAGAGCGACTTGGTGTTCTGCAGGATGATGTTGGAAACGAGCCAGGGATCGACGATCGAGTTGTCGGTATAGACAAGTATCGCGGTGCAGCCGGATTCTTCGCTCCAGCGCGCGACGTTGATGACTTGCTGGACGTAGGTATCGCGCGGGAAGTCCTTGGATTGGGGCGTCGTGGAGAAAATCTCAAGCTGCGACCTGTCTATATTCGGCATACGTTACTAATCTCCTACCCAGAACAGATAGCTAACGGCTGAGAATACCGAAAAAACCGTATTGGACCTTAGTACAAGTAAAAGTACAGGGTCCGTACCAGTACGAAATGGAATTGCACACCCGTCCTAAATCTGAACTCCACAATCCTTGGCGATAGTAAGTACCAAATCTACGATGGAAGTGCCTGATGTCCCCCCTCCCCTCAGGCACTGCAAAACGGTGGATAGCTAAGAAAAATCTGAACTTGTCGTAGGGAGACCGGATCGACATGAAAGTGTTGAGCGAGAATCGAGTTCTAGTACTATCGAGCCTCCTAGCCCTTGGTGTTGCTTGGATGGCTGGATGCGCAGGGATGGCAGAGCCGCTGCCGTCTCTATCCGTGGCCCCAGCGACGTTATCCGTGAGTACGAAGGTCGGAACGTCGAATACGGTGCCAGTCTCGGTGATCAACACGGGGGCCACCCCTGTGACGGTCAGCCAGGTTGTCGTGAACGGTACGGGCTTCAGCGTGACCGGAACGACCGCCCCTATGACGCTGGCGGCCAACCAGGCGACCAGTTTCAACGTGAAATTCGCTCCAACCGGTACGGGCAGCGTGTCAGGCTCGGTGAAGGTCATGACCGACGCGGCGCACCGTCCTGCGATGTTGCCGCTGAGCGGCTCGGGCTCAGATACGACGCCCCAGGTGAGCACCGTGCAGGTCTCGCCGGAGGTGTCGACCCCGGCGCCAGGCGGCACGATCAAGTTCGCGGCGCTGATTCAGGGCGCGACGGCCAATACTTCGGTTACGTGGTCCACGACGCTCGGCACGATTACCCAGGCAGGCGTCTTCACGGCGCCGATGACGGGCGGAATCGGCCGGATTACGGCGCAGAGCGTAGCGGATCCGACTTTCTCGGCCAGCGCGACGGTTGCGGTGGCAGGCCGATCAACGACCCCTTCCGACGGCGGAAGCGGAAGCGTTGGCACGGGCGCGGTTACCGCGGTTCTGGTGACTCCGACGGCGGCGGCGTCTGCGACCGGCGGCACGTTGCCGTTCCAAGCGGCGGTGCAGGGCACGACCACGAATACGAATGTGACCTGGAGCGCGCAGCTCGGCACGATTACTTCGGCCGGTCAATATACGGCTCCATCGAAGGCGGGCACGGACGTCGTTACCGCGACGAGCGTGGCCGATCCGACGAAGTCGGGCGTTTCGACAGTGAAGGTTACGGCGCAGGGTTCGTCCCCAGCGGTGACGAGCGTTACGGTTACGCCGGCTACGTCAGCGGTGAAGGCGAGCGCCAAACTACAATTCTCGGCTGCGGTTCAGGGCAACGTCAGCAACAAGACGGTGAACTGGAGCGCGGCTCTGGGCACGATCAGTACTTCGGGCACGTACACAGCGCCATCGAAGGCTGGCACGGACACGATTACGGCGACCAGCGATGCCGACGACAGCATGTCGGCGTCTGCGAAGGTTACCGTGTCTGGAGCTAGCACAGGTTCTTCGAATCCAACGCCACCGAGCACATCGGCGAGCTGCCCCAATTCAGGCTGCCCGGCGTTCCCGGGCGCGGAAGGCGGCGGAGCGGAGTCGGTCGGCGGCCGCGGCGGCGTGGTGATGGAAGTCACGAACCTGCAAGATACGGGCACCGGCAGCTTGCGGGCTTGCCTGGAGGCTTCGGGACCACGTACCTGCGTCTTCCGCGTGTCGGGACTGATCACCGGCAAGTCGCGCATGCAGATCAAGAATCCGTACATCACGATTGCCGGCCAGACGGCACCAGGCGGCGGGATCGTGATCGGCGGACCGAACCAGCAGCAGGAACAGATCTTTATCTCGACGCACGACGTGGTGATTCGCTACGTCACCTACGACGGCAACAACCCGAACACAGCGACGGGACCCGACACGGGCACCGTTGGATTTGAACTGGCCAGCGGCAACATCTACAACGTTGTGCTGGACCACCTGTCGGGCCGCTGGTGGGGGAACAAGCCGTTCCTCGCGTTGTCGAACGACGCGGGCAACGTGCACGACATCTCGTATCAGTGGATCATGTGCTACGAGCCGAATGCGGGCCACCCGGTAGGACCGATGGCGGATGCAACGTCGGGCTCGGCGCGCAACTCCACGAACATCGATTGGCACCACAGCTTCTTTGCGAACACCGGCCACCGGCTGCCGCTGGTGGATATCGGCAGCATGCGCTGGGTCAACAACATCGTTTACAACTGGGACTATTTCGCGGCACTTACGTTTGGCGGCGCGAAGATGGACTACATCGGGAACAAGTATGTGCCGGGCAACTTGAACTCTGGCAATTCGAACCACGAGTTCGATTCGGACGGCAACAACGACGACTCGACCGATCAATCGAACAACTGCATCGGCGGAAACCCGTGCGACAACCCTGGGCCACCATCGCTTTACCTGGTGAACAACCTGGGTCCGCACAACTCGAACGTGACGACCTCGCCGAACGACAGCAGCCAGACGGCCATGACTTCGCAGGGCTGGGAAGGGGGCGATCGCGGCGGCGCGATTCCGAGCAGCTGGTTCCGGGGCTCACCGCAGCAGGGCGAGACGTTCCCGATTCAGGCGGATTCGGTCAGCGACCTGGACAACGTGATGCTGAACACCGTCGGCAATTCGCAGCACCTGGATTGCGGCGGCAACTTCGTCAGCAACCGCGACTCGCAGGATGCGCGCGTAATCGCTCAGTATCAGGCGAAAGGTCCGGGCAACTTCTTCACCGGACAGTTCAGCGCGCCGTCGATTCCGGCTGGATCCGCTTGCTCGGAATCGCTGCATGACGGAATTCCAGACGCGTGGAAGTCGGCGAACGGGCTGAGCACGTCCGATTCGACGCTTTACAAGCAGACGGCACCGAACGGGTATACGTACCTGGAGAATTATCTGAACGGGACGAGCCCGAAATAAGTTTAACTTCAACCTAACCAAACTTGAGAGAAGGGGGCGGAATGAGAGCCGCTCCCTTTTTTCATTTCCGGGCCATCGAACTGGGCTTGTATGGAACCCGTCGATAATTGTGGAATCGGTTGCCTTGCGGATCGAGGGCGGACTGAAGCCCGCCCCTACAACGGCGCTACGCGGTTTGAGCGGGCGTTTGCGGACGACCGGTCGTTCGAGCTGAAAGGCGATCGGAGATTTCGGCGCTGATGGCGATGACGAGAGCGACGGGAACCATCACGTAAAGGACGGCGGTGTAGCGCGGGTCGCCGTTGGGATAGAGAAGATAGGAAACGATGCGGGCGCTGAGAACGACGGCGGCCATTTGCGCGTAGGGCGAAGAGCTACGGAGCCACAGCGCGAGACCGGCGAGCAAGGCGTAAACGGCGAAGCTGCCGTCTGCGAGCAGAAGATAGATTCCCTTAACAACTTGCGCGAGGTACATCTTCATCGAGACATGGAGGACCGTTTCGGCTGGGGCGGTTACGCCGCCTTGGAAGGAGTTGTAGAAGAGAACGGTCCAGCCGTAGTCGCCGGAGTAGTGGCCGATTATGAAGTAGCTGGCGAGCGCTAATGTGGAAAGGGAAGCGAACTGGAGGAATTCGAGCTTGCCGCGCAGAAGCAAGACGAACATGACGATGCCGGCGAGAACGATGGAGTCGGTGCGAATCCAGACATCGAGGACGAGGAGCGCGGAGCCCCAGAAATATTTGTCGCGGGCGAGGATGAGATAGAGGCCTGCGGCGGCGACGAACATCGCGAGCGCGTCCGGCGTGGCCCAGCGCGAGAGCTCGAGGACGTTGGGCGAAAGCATGATGAGGGTGGAGGCGCCGAAGAGGGAGATGCCTTCGAGGTGGGATGCGAGCCAGAACCAGAGCAGCATCGCGAGCGCGAAGTTGCTGGCGGCGGAAATGACGACTGCGGATTTGGGGTAGGGAAGACCGGAGCGATGGAGCGACTTGATCAGTGCGACGTATGCGGGCTTGATCGAGTAGAGCGGGAGTTGCTCGGAAAAGTGGTAGGGATTTGCGGCGACGTCGGCGCGATAGGGATTTTCGAGCTGCATGCCTTTGTTGGAGCGGATTGGCGCAATCGCTTTGAAAGTTTCGTGATAGATGAACTGGGGATCGGAGCTGGTGATTGAGGTGCCGATGTAGCCGATCAAGTCCCAGCTGTAAGTGGGTTGTTTTAGCGCGAAAGCGGACAGGCCTGCGAAGAGCGCCAGGTAGAAGACGAACCAGATTGTGAGAGGGCTTTTCTTCACGGAAATGGGAGAAGGAGTTTATTCCTGTTTGCTGGATCTGTGTGAATGGATTCGGTCCGCGTGGCGTTCGCGTTCGTTTTCGCGTTACTTTGCGTCGGCGGGAACTTCAAAGACGTAGAGCGAATGATCGAGGATCTTGGCTGGATATTGTAGCAGCCAGTGGTAGCCGTTCGGATCGTCGAGGAGTTGGCCGGAGAGATTTGTGGCGCTGACGACGACGGTGCCGGTGACGCGTTCGTTTGGCTGGAGTTGGGTGTAGCGGATGCCGTAGATCTTGGGATCGATTGTGCCGAAATAGTCGAGATGGATGGTCTCGTTCGGATGTTGCTGCTGGTATTCACGCAGCGCGAGCAGGCCCTGGCCCCAATCGAGGTTGCTGTCGCTGAGGAGCTTCCAGCTTGTCGCGGGATTCACGAAGGGCGTGAAATACGAGAGATAGCCGGGAGCGTAGCGCAGGACGTCGGCGGCGTTGATGATGAGCAGCGCGAGGAACAGAACGAAGATGGCGCGTTTTTGCTGCGCGTATTTCCAGAGTGACGCGACGAAGAGCAGCGCGAATGGATAGACGAGAAGAATGTGGCGCTCGCCGAGATCGACTTTGGAGAAGATCGCGATGAAGAAATAGACGCCGGGGAAGATGGCGAAGATCAGCAAGTCGGTCGGGAATTTGATTCTGCCAGCGATGCCGAGTGCGATTGCGGCGAGGAAGAGAGCGAGCACGACTGGCGGCCATTTTAGGGCGACGACTGTTGGGAAATATGCTTTCCAGCCTTTGTCGTGGGAGATTTGGCCGAGGAAATAAGTTGGATGGCCGAGATTGAGGTGATTCGCGACGCGGCCCATGCCCTCGATGTATTCGCCGGCGGGAATGTAGGCGGTCAGATTGAAATGTTTATGCGTGTCGCCGGTGGTGGCTTTGGTGCGATTGGGCGACGTGACGGTGACGAAGCCGTTTTTCACTTCGACTTTGGTCAGGTGAAAGAAGAACGAGCCCCAGACGAAAAAGAGTGAGATCGCCGTCATTGCGATGGCCTGGCGCCAGTTCCAGTCCTTCGGATTCCACGCGATGGATGTGGGTTTGAGGATGAGGACGAGGCCGAGCGCGAGTACGAACATCGCGGGCAGGCTGAACTTGGTGTCGATCATCGCGCCGAGGAGCAGGCCGAGGCCGATGGCGCGTCGCCAGGATTGCGTGCGGCGCCAATAGACGAGCTGCATGGCGACAGCGAAAGTTATGAGAGCGGTTGCGCCGTCGTTGCAACTGATTGAGAAATTGCCGATGAGTGCTGGCGAGAACGCGTAAATGGCGAGCGCAAAGTTGGCAGCGCCCTCCGAGAACATTTTGCGCGCGGTGAGCCAGACCAAAATGCCGAGGAGAACTCCCAGGCCGACGATGACAATGCGAGCGGACCAAGCGACCACTTCCGGGCTCGGCGAAATGCCGTCGGCGTAGCGGACGTCGTAACCGATGCTGATCTCGCCGCCGGTGGCGAGGACGGGAAGAGTCGAGAGAAGGAAGACGAGCGGCGGGTGATCGTTCCATCGCTCGAAGCGGTGGAAGCGCCACGCTTCGGTGCCGGCAACGATGTGGAGGGCTTCGTCGTTGGTCAGCGACTGCGTGCGCATGAACCAGGCGCATTGCGCGACGAAGAGCAGGAGAAGCGCGATCGGGATGATTTTGCTCGCGGCCGATTTCGGCGAGTGCGAAGATTCTCGGCCATCTTGGGCAGACGAGTTGTTTCGAATAGCGCTGGCGGCTGGCGATTCCAATGTGGGCATAGGGAGTGGCGCGGCACAACATCGTCGTTCGTCGAAGTGCGTCCGAGCCTGTTCGTGTATCGATTTGCGGATGAACGAAGAATTGATCGAGTGAAACGGTTGCTCTGCCGCTCTTGCGTGCGGCGGAAATTTTTGCGGCGACGGGATTCTGTATAATCCTTGCGCGATGCCTCCGAGTTTTCAGCCTCTTAGCGCGCTCGATCCAGAGCTTCTCGTCGAATATCTAGGACGCGAAGATTTTCCCGCCGACATTGTCCGATGGAAGTATTTCAACCAGCGATTCAATCGTGGCCGCGAGCGCGGTTATGCGTGGGTGAAAGATGGAAAGATCGGCGGCTTCCTCGGGCTCGTGCCGTTCCAGGTGGTGTTGAACGGCCGCGTCGCGGATGCGGCTTGGACTTGCGACTGGTCGGTGCAAGATCAGAGCGCGAAGGGCGTCGGAATCTTGTTGATGCGCCAAGCGCAGAATCGATATGAATTTCTGACTCAGCTTGGCGGCAACGATGCGACGCAGCGGATCGTGGGGCGGCTGTCGTCGATGACCGAGAATGATGCCGGCGTCGTGTACCACCTGCCGCTGCGTGTTGGAGCCGCGCTGCGGGTCGTGCGACGCAAGAAGCCGAACCTGCCGGTGGATGCGATTGAGATTGTGAACCGGATTCCGGTGCGATGGCCCGGGCGCGTGCGCTCGGATGCGATTTGTTTTGAAGATGGTGTTTCAGAAAAGCTCGCGGCGTTTCTAGAGCCTGAGCGGCGCAGCGATTTTTACGCTCGCTACGATTTTGAGTATTTGCGCTGGCAGATCACCGATTCACCGCACGTGAAGGCCGAGACTTGCTTCCACATGGGAGGCTCGGATCCTCACGCTGCCGCGCTCATCTGGCGAGAGCGGAAGCCTGATTTTTGGCGGCTGGCGATTTGGTGGCGAACCGGCGCGGAAAAAGAAATGGGAATGGTGCTGTCGAGCGCGATCCGGCGCGTATTCGAGAGCGGCGGATATATTTTGTCTTTTGTTGTGTCGCGGCTCGATCGTGCGGCGATCGACCTGATCAAGAGCAAAGGATTCGTCGCAGCGCCGCGGCACAGGCCGCTGCACATCATTGTGAGCAACAAGAACCTCGGACCGATTCCCGAGATGTGGCCGCTGAGCTATCTCGATACGGACTACGCCTACCGCTTCTAACTAAAATTCGCTGAAAACTTGTGAAGTGGAAAGAGTACGGCTGCACCGAAATTTCTGATTTCGGTACAGCCGTGTTCAGAGCTTAGTTGGAACCGGCGCCGGCGCCCTTGGTCAAGTGAATCGTCTCGGTGTGACCGCTCGGTTTGGGGCCGAGGACGGCCGCATCGGACGGAGTCAGGTTCTTGGGAGCGTTGGCGAACGCGGCCATCAAGTGTTCGTCGAGCGTGTTGCGCGAAGGGCTGCCCGCGATCTTGAGGAATTTCTGGTTGTAGTAGCGCGTGTCGGTGTAGTCGGTAATTTCCTTGTCTTCGAACGCCTGGCGGAGCTGGCGCATACCGTCTTCCACTTGCCACGAGCAGGTGAAGCCGAGCTGCGTTTCGATCTTGTCGAACGAGACGCGGTAGTTGCGGCGATCGGTGTCCTCGATGTGCTGAACCTGCGTGTTGGGAAACATCTTTTTGATCATGAGCGAGATCTGCGTCAACGTGTAGTTGAGGCGGGTGTCGCCGAGATTGTAGATCTGGCCGCTGACGACGGGGAGCGGGGCATTGAGAGTCTTGATGATGCCGGCCGCGACGTCGTGAACGTGGATGAATGGGCGCCACTGTTCGCCGTTGAAGATGGTGATGACGCCTTCGTTGAACGCCTTGGCCATGAGTAGGTTGACGACCAGGTCGAAGCGCGGGCGGAACGAGAGGCCGAAGACTGTCGCGAGGCGCAGGATCGTCGGATGGAACGTGGACGATTTCGCCGCGAGCAACGCGTGCTCGGAATCGAGCTTGGTCTGGCCGTAGAGTGAAATCGGCTTAACGGCGGAAAGTTCGTCCATCATCACGTCTGTCGCGCCATAGACGCTGCAGCTCGACGCAAAGATGAAGCGCTGGATGCCGTGGCCCTTGGCGACTTCGATCAGCATGCGAGTCGCGGCGTAGTTGATTTCGAGCGCGGTCTGCTTGTCTTGTTCGCAGGCCGGATCGCCGACGATGGCGGCGAGGTCGATGATGGAATCAACGCCACGAACGGCGGCAACCATGTCTTGAATGTTGCGGCAATCGCCGATGCGCATCTCTAGGTTCGGATGGCCGAAGACGCCGCGGAGCGGTTCGTCGCCGTAGACGAGGCTGTCAACGACGCGCACTTTGCGGCCGGACTCGAGGAGCTTGCGAACCAAGCTGGAGCCGATGTAGCCGGCGCCGCCGAGAACAAGAACGGTGCCTTCGGGATTGACAGTGCCGCGAGCACGAATTTCGTAACGCTCTTGCAGCAAGGCTTTTGCGAGGCGCGTGAGCGAAAGGCTGATGATGGTCAGCACCGCGAAGAAGAGAAGCGCGAGGCGCGGGACCAAGTTGGTGCGGAAGAAGAGGTAGTTGACGGCGAGCAGCGTGAGGATGCCGATGCCGGCGCCGCGCATCACGACGACCATCTTGTAGCGGCCGATGTAGGCGCGCGAACGTGTGTAGAACCCGTTCAACAGGAAGACGAGCGGGAACACAACGGAGATGCACAGGAAGTAGGGGATGTAGTAGGACAGAGCCTCTTCGAGGCGGGCCGTTGCAGCGACCGAGTCACCGCGCGAGAGCAGGAACACGACGGGAATGCCGAGCGCCATGATCATGCAGACCTGGACGAGTGCGAAGTCGGCCAGCATGCGAGGTAACGCTTGCGAAGTTTTGAAATTTCGTAACGAACTTAACATTTGGTCTACTGCCTCCCCGAGAGCACTTCTTTGCGGCTACCCGCGTGGTTCGCCAACCGGCGAATTGCGAGCGAAACTGTTTCGATGGTTGAATCGGGCAGGAGCTCGTAAATCGGTAGGCTCAGGATACCGCCCGTAACCTCTTCGGTCACTTTTAAATCGCGGCCGCCTGCCTTGTGGAACTGTTTGTAGAGCGTCTGCATATGCATCGGTGGATAGAAATATTTTTTGGTTTCGATATTTTCGGCGAGCAGGCCGGCGGCGAGTTCGTCGCGGTTCATGCCGAACTCCGACGGCGTGACGTGGATGGAGTAGTCCTTGAAGGTGTTGACGTCGCGATGATCGACCTTCTGGAAGCGCAGGCCCGGCAGCCCGGCGAGCTGTTCGTCGTACATACGCGCGATTTGATTGCGGCGGCGGACGCGGTCGTCAACTTCGGAGAGACCGGTGAGGCCGAGCGCGGCGTTGAATTCCGACATGCGGGCGTTCATGCCGATCCAATCCGGATCGTATGAGCCGCTGTCGCCGTAGTTGCGCATCAGGCGAATGGCTTTGGCGAGCGACGCGTCATTGGTGGTGACGAGGCCGCCTTCGCCGGCGACGAGGAGCTTGGTCGGCGAGAGCGAGAAGACTTCGGCATCGCCGAAGCCGCCGATGGGCTTGCCTTGATACTGGCTGCCGAAGGCATGGGCGCCGTCGAAGATCAGTTTGAGGTTGTGCTTCTGAGCGATTTTCGTGAGGGCTTCGACGTTCGCGGGATTTCCGTAAAGATGAACGATGAGCAACGCGCGTGTGCGCTCGGTGATTTTGCGCTCGACGTCGGCGACGTCAACGTTCCAGGTGTTTGCATCGCAGTCTGCGAAGACCGGGGTGAGTCCGTTCCAGCGGGCCGAGTGGCCGGTGGCGAAGAAGGTGAAGCTGGGGATGATGACTTCGCCGGTGACGCCGAGGCCGCGCAGCGACATCATCAGTCCGCTGGTGCAGCTCGATACGGCGATGCAGTGTTTGACCTGGAGGCGTTCCGCCACGGCGGCTTCAAATTTTCCAACGATATCGGCGTTGGTGATCAGGCCATTTTCATAGGCCGAACGATATTGGCTTACGACGCTGTCCAGAGCCGGCAACGTAGGCCGGATGAAGCGGAAGCGTTGAGAAAAGAGCGGCTGGCCGCCGTGGATGGCGGGCAGTTCGTTTTCTCCTCGTCGTTCACTTGCAGACATGAGTGCTCCTTTGGGTTAGGCGCAGATGCCTGCGGGTGAGGACGGCCCGCGAAAATCTGCGACGTTTGATGCTTTCAAGCCAAAAACTGGTGCGTCTACCGCGTTGAAACTTGTTGCGTCGAAACCTGCTGTGTTGCGACCGGCGACTGGGATTGCGATACGACTTTGTACAGCTTGACCTTGCCGAAAGGTTCGAGCTCTCGCGGCGTCCAATCTTTTAACAGCAGTTTGCAAAACGTATGGGCCAGGATCTTGATGTCGATGCTCAGCGAGTGATTGCGGCCGTAGAACAGTTGCAGCGCGAGCTTCGTGGGCCGGATCAGTTCTTCGTAGGTCTTCTCGGGATCTTTGCTGCCTTCGAGAACCGCGGCTTCATTGGAATTCCAGATGGAGGCCCAGTCGGTGATGCCGGGCTTTAGATCGAGGATGGCCATCTCCTCGTCGTTGTACATCTGCACGTACTTCTCGACTTCGGGGCGAGGGCCGACGAGGCTCATGTCGCCAAAAAAGACATTGAGGAAT
This sequence comes from uncultured Acidobacteriota bacterium, assembly GCA_963785605.1. Classification (GTDB taxonomy): domain Bacteria; phylum Acidobacteriota; class Terriglobia; order Acidiferrales; family UBA7541; genus Acidiferrum. The sequence goes on from CAWAWE010000011.1 coordinate 109,143, forward strand.
TGCGGCAGCTCGTCGAGTTTGTGACGGCGCAGGAATTTGCCGATCGGCGTGATGCGCGGATCGTCTTCGGCCGTGGCCGAGCCGCCGAGTTTTTCGGCGTCGATGACCATCGTGCGGAACTTGCAGATGTGGAAGGGGCGGCCTTTCAAACCGATGCGCAGGCCGCGATAGAAAACCGGACCGGGCGAGCCGAATTTGATGATCAGCGCGACGGCGACGAGAACCGGGCTGAGCACGATCAAGGCGATCAGCGAAAGCGTGAAGTCGAACGCGCGCTTCGCTTTTTCGCTGTGATTGATGGATTCCGTCGTCATCGAGCCTGTTGCTCCACGATATTGAGTTGGTGCTGCGAACTGCGCGGACCGCTTGCCGCGAGCAATTCGCGATAGACGCCGAGCGTTTCGTTGACGACGCGCTCGACCGAAAATTCCTCGACTGCGATCTCGCGGCCCTTGGCTGCCATCAGCGCTCTCAGCGGAGCGCTTTCAATCAGAAGGCGAAGAGCGTCGGCCAGAGCTTTGCTGTTGCGAACCGGTACGAGCAGGCCGTTTTCGCCTTCGCGGACGATTTCGCGGCACCCGGGGGCGTCGGTTGTAACGATGGCGCGGCCACAGGCCGCTGCTTCAATGAGAACCTTTGGGACGCCTTCGCGCAAGGACGGAAGGCAGACGATGTTCGACTGTGACAAGACCTTACGCATGTCGTTTTGGTGGCCCCACCACTCGATAACGCCTTCGTCAGCCCACGCCTGAAGCTGTTCGGCGCTGACTGCTGTGGGGTTGCCGCGATCGGTATCACCTACGAGAACGAATCTGGCTACGACTCCGGCTTCGCGAAGCTCACGGGCTGCCTCGACGAACTCGACCACGCCCTTGTCGCGGAGCATTCGGGAGGCGAGAACGACGACAGGCACGCCTTCGGGCTCGGGGGTCGGGACGTATGTGTGGACGTCGACACCAGAGCCTTTGATCAGGACAGTCTGAGCCGCGGGGAGGATCTTGTTTTGAATAAACACGCCTTGATCGTCGGGGTTCTGGAAAACGATGCGTTGGTTGCTGTGCCGGAAGGCTACCTTGCAGCTTAAGACGACCAGCTTGCGCATCACCAGGGCCCTGCGGGTTTCCGCAATAAAGACGTACCCTAGTCCAGTGAGCAATCCGACTACCGCTGGAACGCGGGCGCCGTAGGCCGCTAAACCCCCGTAAAGAACTGGTTTAAGTCGAAGATGGTGAACGAGGTCGGGTTTTGTCCTTCGGTACAGGCGAAACAAAGTAGAAATAGTGGAAAATTCTTTCCACGGGGCTAAACCGCTCCTAGTCATCGGGATAGGGTGGTATTGGAGGCCTTCCGAGCGAAGGATTTCCGCGGCTTTGCCTGGGGGGGCGGCCACGTGGACTTCAAAGCCAGCGTCGCGGGCGGCTAGGGCCAAGTCTATCCTGTAGGCATGAAAGGAGTTAACGTCGTTATCGACGAAGAGGATGCGGGGTTGGGCGCCGGATGTGGATGGTCTGGCTGCCGGGGCCTTGGAACGAGCTGGAACCGGGGCTGCCGTGCTGGAGTGTTGGCTGGCAGGTACCACGGAGGCCGCGATCCCGGTGTAAAGGGCCTCGTACCGGCGAACGACGTTGGGCATCGAGAAATGGGTCTGTACGCGGGCGCGGGCGGCTTCGCCGAGGCGTTCGCGAATGTCGGGGCCGGCCTGAAGCAGGCCAACCCAAGCTTGGGATAAGGCTTTGGGGTCCTTTGGCGGCACGACGGAGCCGGTTTCGCCGAGGATTGAGCGGGAGTCGCCGACGTTCGTGACGACGGCGGGGATGCCGCAGGCCATGGCTTCGGCTAGCGCGTTCGGGAAGGCTTCGCTGGTTGAGCTAGAGGTTGCGATATCGAACGCATTAATTACGCGCGGAATATCGTCGCGGCGACCGAGGAAGAAGCAGGCGTCTCGTACGCCGGCTGCTTCGGACCAGTCTTTCAGTTCGGCGTCCTGTTGAGTGGCGCCGTCTCCGCAGAGAACGAAGCGGACATCGGGGAATTGTTTGTGGAGCAAGCCAGCGGCTTCGAGGAACGTGCGGTGGTCTTTAACCGGGTGCTTACGGGCGACGTAGCCGATGAGCACGGTCGAATCGCCCACCCCAAGTTCGCCGCGAACGGCTTCGCGGGCCTCAGCGTCTGGGCGGAAAAGGTCGAGGTCGAATCCGTTGGGGATGACCACCATGCGGTCATGCGCGTAGCCAAGCTTTTCGTGAAAGGTGCGTGAAGCTTCCGAGGCGCAAATGATGCGGCGAGGCAAGTGGCTCGACAGAACGGCGCAGGCTTTCGCCGTCCAGATCGTGTGGCGCTTGTCGACGCCGGGATGCAACTCGCTGTGGCGGATGTTCCAGACGAGGCCCGCGCAACCGGCGAGCTTTGCGGCGAGACCGCCAACCAAGTCGGCGTGGTACATCCACGTCTGAATGATTTGTTGCGCCGGCAATTTGCGGAGCCATCCGGCGAGCTTCGCGAGGTAATACGGATTGGCGCTGCCGCGCTTCATGCCGAGAGCGCGCACGCGAATACCAGCTGCTTGGAATTTCTCGGTCATCGGACCGAGGTCGGTCAGTGAAATGACCTCGTTCTCGAATTGGCTCGAGTCCATCCCTGAAACGAGGCGGAGCAGCATTCGCTCGGCGCCGTCGGGCTCAAGGCCCGCGATGATGTGAGTGACGCCGATCACGAAACGCGCTCCAGTTCGGTGGGGACTTCGGGAGTTGCGTTTGCTGTTGATGCAGTAACGCCGGGCGCAAGCGATGCCACGTCAATCATGGTAAGTGATTGCATGCCGTGAACTTGTCGCTGTTCTGCAAAAACTTTCAGGACACTGCGGAGAAATTCGATATTTTCGGCGATGTTCTTGCCGAAGTTGTGCGGGTGCCACCAGAGGTGGAAAATTCCGCGATTTTTTGCCGCGGCACGAATGCCGCCGGCGATGCGGCGCAGACGGACTGGCTCGAGGCTCTTTCGCTGTGTCGAATACGGTCGCAGAAACATGCTGGCGCGCACATCGTGTATACCGCTGGACTGCGCGATTTCTTCCCAGCGAATGAATTTTGGTCCCGACAGCGAGATGTATCCGTCGAGGAGACGCGGAGCGCGCACGACTAGAGTCTCCTCATCGCGAGGACGAGGGCGGTACATCCAGTTCGGTTCGTTGCCGCGGTAGCAGGTGATTCCGGCGTCTTTTAGTACAGACTCGTAGCCGGCGCGGAATTGATTGCGCGGAAAGACGATCGAGCGAATGTCGAAGCCGTTATGGCGGGCAATCGCGACGGCGCTGGCGATATCGGCGGCGAACGCTTCACGCGTTTCGCCAGATTCCTGGCAGTAGTAGTGCGAAAACGTGTGGGTGGCGATTTCCTGCTTTGGAGTTTTTGCGATGCGCGCGATCAGGCTCGCTGCGTAGTGCAGCGGATCGTCGTCTTCGTTGTCGCCGGTTGTTTCGGTGTAGGCGTCGAGTTTCGGATTTTTGTATTGCGGCCGAATGGACGGCGAAAACTCTTCGCGTTCGCGGCGGTTTTTTGCGAAAAGAAAACCGACGGTTGCCCAGGTTGCGGCGACACCGAACTCTTCAAAGAGATCGAGCATGCGCGGAATCGCTTCACGAGCGCCGAGCAAATTCTCGCGATACGGGCCGTCGGCCGGGCGCTTGTCGCGCACGCCCCAGTGCAGCTCAAAATCGAGCGAGATCACAAGAGCGCCGAATGCCGGAGTGGTTTGGCTTGGAGACATTTAGAGGTGGATCGCGAACGAAAAAGTAAGGCTACAGCGCCGCGTTGACGCGTTGAGGGCCGTCGGTGTCGCGATTCGTTTCACCGAGGATTTCGTGTTCTTTGCGCGGAGGCCCTGAAATTGCGCCTTTTGCGCGAATCGCGATGTGCCAAAGTTCGCCAAATAATTCATCGGCGACCGACTCGCGACGATCGGAATAGGCTGAGACGATCTCCGGCAAAGTCACGATCGACTTTCGGAAGAGGCGAATGCGCTCGCGAAAATGTTTCGGATCTTTGTACATCCGGTCGCAGGAGTGAATACAAATCGTCCAAACGCCGAAGGGAACGTAGCGGAATCTCCAGAGTTGTTGAGGCACCCAAACGACGTTTTTGTTCCTGGCGTCGCGATGCGGGAAAAGCGACAGGCCGTCGCTGATCGTCGTGACGCCCAGCTCGGAGAGCAACTTCACCGTGGTTTCGTCGAAGGAGTGAGCCGGCGCGATCCAGCAATCCGGGCGAACGCGCTCGCGCTTGAAAATTTCCAATCCGCTGATGAGTTTGGCGCGCTGTTCCTGGAGAGGAACTCCGGCGAACTCACTGTAGTGGTTCAGGCCGACCATGCCAGGGTTGCGGTTGACGTAACGATGCTGATAACCGTGGAGCCCGATGGCCCATCCACGCGCTTGCCACCCGCGCACCACGTCCCAGAATCGCTCGTGGCGCTCGCCTTCGTGCAGAGAAGGATCGAGATTGTCAGGAACGACCGCCAGGATTGGGCGGACGTCTTCGTCGATCATGACCTGCTCCAGCTGCTGCCAGAGAGGCCAGTTGACCGTCGGGCACATATCATCAAAGCGCACTAAAAACTTTGCACTCATGTTTGCGCCATGCCTTTGGGGGACTAATCTAGGTAACAGGGGCCCAGGCGAAAAGCAAATCAGAAGCCGTGAGTAATTACGTCGCGCTTGGTTGCGCGGATGCTGCACTGGTTGTACGCGGAATTTGCACGGATTCAGCAGGGAATTCAGACTCGACTTCGGTGTGAGTCTTCTGCTGCTCGAGCCACGCCTGGAACATCAGCACAGCCCAGAGTTGCGCTTGCCAGTTACGGCGGCCGCTGACGTGTTCATTCCACTTCTGGCGAATCGGCTTCGCGTCAAAGTAGCCTTCGCTTTTCAGGCGCGATTCGTCGAGAAGATTTTCGGCCCAGGAACGCATCGGACCGCGCAGCCATTCGTGAATTGGCACGCCGAAGCCTTTTTTCGGGCGATCGACGAGTTGCTTGGGCACGTAGCGATAGAGCAGGTTCCGAAGCGGAACTTTGCCAAGTGTGCCTTTGACTTTCATTTCGATCGGCAGCTTCCAGGCGAACTCGATGATGCGGTGATCCAGCAATGGCACGCGCGATTCGAGGCTGACGCCCATCGAAGCGCGATCGACCTTCACGAGAATGTCGTCGGGCAAATACATGATCGTGTCGAGGTACATCATGACGTGCATGATGTCGTCGATCTTGGCCCACTTGGTTTTGTCGGTGAGTTGCGTGAGCGGTTCGTTCGCGCCGAGCACGACGGAGGAAGGCTCCATCCAGTACGAAAGCAGAATCCAATACAACGCTTCGCGCTCGTTCACTTTCAAAATGCCGGTGAGCTTGCTGAGGACCTTGTTGATGTCTTTGCTGCGCAGGCTTTCTGGCACGACGGATTGACGCCCGTCGAGGAGCGCGTTCCAGTCGAGCTTCGAGAGCGGCTTGATTGTTCTTGCTAAACCGTTCTTGAGCGGCCTTGGCATCCAGCCGACGTTTTGGTGAACACTGCGGCCCCACTGATACGTGGTGTAGCCGCCGAAGAGTTCATCGCCGCCGTCGCCGGAAAGGCTGACGGTGACATTGCGTCGCGCGAGTTGCGAGACGAGAAATGTTGGAATTTGCGAAGAGTCCGCGAACGGTTCGTCGTACAGAGTCGGGAGGCGCGGGATGACCGCCATCGCTTCTTCGGGCGTCACGTAGAGTTCGGTGTGCTCGGTGCCGATGTGTTGCGCGACGAGTTTTGCGGATTCGGCTTCGTTGAACTCGCGATTGTCGAAACCGATGGTGAATGTCTTGACGGGCCGCTTGCTGTTGGCCTGCATGATCGCGACGATCAGCGAGGAGTCGATGCCGCCGGACAGGAATGCGCCGAGAGGAACGTCGGCTTCCATGCGCATCGTGACGGCGTCGTTCAGCAGCGCGTCGAGTTGGTTCACCGCTTCGTCTTTGCTGCCTCGAAATGGATTTGCGAGACCGTCTTCGGCGGCGACCTTCGCGGACCAATACGGTTTCGGCGAAGCATCGGTGCCAAAACCGCGAATCGTCAGGAAAGTTCCTGGCGGGAGTTTGTAGATGCCTTTGTAGATCGAATGCGGCGCCGGAATGTAGTTGTGGCGCAGATACACTGCGATGGAGCCGCGGTCGATATCGCCGCGAAAATCGGGATGTTGCTGGAGCGCTTTCAGCTCTGAGCCGAAGAGCAGCGTTTTGCCAGCCCAACCGTAGTAGAGCGGCTTTTCGCCGGCACGGTCGCGCGACAGGTACATCGTTTGCTCTTCGCGGTCCCATAGAGCGAAGGCGAACATTCCGTTGAACTTTTTCAGCGAAGCCTCGACGCCCCAGCGAGCGATCGCAGTGAGCATGATTTCGGTGTCGGAGTGACCGCGGAACTTTTCGCCGAGCTGCTCGAGTTCCGCGCGCAATGCCTTGAAGTTGTAAATTTCGCCGTTGAACGTGATGACGTAGCGGCCGCTGGCGGAATGCATCGGCTGGGCGCCCATCGGCGAAAGGTCGATGATCGAGAGGCGGCGGTGGCCGAATGCGACGCCGGTGTTTTGGTCAACCCACACACCGTCGGCGTCCGGTCCGCGATGGCTCAGACTGGTCGCCATGCGCCGAGCGATCAGCGTGAGCTGTTCACTGGACTTGCTACGGGATGTATCGAGAAAACCTGTGATGCCGCACATAGATTTTTCTGCCTTCGGACTACGCGTCCGCGGAGCGAACCGCTTCTTGGTCGGGAGCTAAATTCGGATGCATGTGCTGTACGGCCTGATACAGGACGTATTCGCTTTTGTCGCCCAGATGCGCGACGGTAAAATTTTCAAGGATGCGCTGGCGCGCGCGCAGATTCAGCGTGTCGCTTGCGTTGAGCCGATCCAACAACCCCGCGGAAAAAGCTTGCGCGTTGTCTGACGGGACGACGACTCCGGTGTCGCCAACGACCAGCGCAGAATCACCAACATTGGTGACAACGCAGTGACGCCCGCAGGCCATCGCTTCGCCGATCACGTTGGGAAAACCTTCGCTGACCGAGGAAGAGCAGAACACATCCACGGCGTTGTAAACGGCGCGTACGTCGGACTGCGCCTGAATCCATTGAACTTTGCCTTCGAGGCCAAGCGTGCGTGAGAGCTGCTTCAACTCTTGCAGGTACGATTCTTTTCCGTGACCGACGCAAACGAATCGAACGTCCGACCGTTCGGCGGCGACCGCGGCCGCGGCCTTCAAGAACATTTTGTGATTTTTGATCGGGTCGAAGCGTGAAATGTTGCCGACGATCTTTACGTCATCTCCCATGTTCCACTGGGCACGAACGCGGCGGCGTTCTTCTTCACTGGGGTAAAACACGTTGGTGTCGATACCGTTGGGGACGAACATCATTTTTTCGCGGGGCAATCCGCCTTCGGCAGCGTATTCCAACCCAGCCATTGAGTTGACGGTGATGCGCGTCGCAAATCGCGAGAGCCGCGCCTGGAGCCAGATGGTGAACTTTTCGGCCCAGTCGAGGTGAACCTCGAGATTGGAGGCGCGGACAGCCCACACCATCGTGACCTTCGGATTCAGAATCTTGGCCACGGTCGCGACGACGTTTTGCGTGTGCATCCAGCCGTGCAAAACGGTGGGCTGTTCGTCGCGGACGATTTTCAAAGTTTTGAAAAATAGCGTGAAAAGATCCCAGCGCGATTTCTTTTCATACGAAATCACTTTGATCCGCTTGGGATCGATCATTTCTGAGAGAGCGCCGCCAGGATAGTAAGACGCAATGACGATCTCATGCCCGCGCGCCGCGAGCTCATTCGCTAGCGTAACGAGCTGGCGCTCGGCGCCGCCGATGTTCAGTTGCCTGCTCAGGAAGAGAATCTTCAAACCGGCGATGACCTCGAATCTGGAAAGGTGTCGTGCGTCTTGCTCGGGTCAAACAGTTTAGATGCTGTTACCGCGCGCTGCTGTACGCGTAAACGAATATTCATCGCAACCGGCGCCCAAGAGGCCGATGCACGGCTCCACAAACGAACGGAGTTGGTCGAAGCCCAGTCCGCGCATGAACATCATCGCTTCTTCCGGCGAAATCGATTCGTAGGGATAGCCGCCGAGCCAGTCGCGTGTGTCGTAGTACATGTCCATGCCGCGCTGCTTCCAATATTTTTCGCGGCGCTTCTCGTAGCTTTCGCCCTTGAGCGCCAGACGCGCGCGAACGGCCGTGAGGTAGACCGCTTCAATTGCCTTCTGAATCCACTTTGGCGATTTGGTATAAATTCGCTTTTCGATGCGCCACATGCCGCAGAACGGCGTCTTGCCGTAGAGCGCCAGCGAAATCATTCCGGCGGGCGCGACCATCGTCGTGGCTTTGGTGATGGCTTGATACATCGCACCGGTGTGATGCAGCACGCCCCATGAATAGACGACATCGAACGTGCCGAGCTTTTCGGGGTCGAGATTGAAGACGCTGATGTTCTGAACATCCCAGCTCTTGCCCGCGGCGTAACGCGACAACGTTTTGCGCGTGGTTTCGACGCTCTTGGGATCGAGATCGACCGCGAGCAGCTTCTTTGCACCGAGGCGCACGGCCGCCAGTGAAAAAAGTCCCGAGCCGCAGCCGATATCGAGAAACGTTTTGCCTTCGATCGCTTCGCGGCCGACGAGCCGGATCAGCGATTTCTCGGCTTCTTCGATGCGCGCTTCATCGATCTTCTCGGAGTAGTGCGACCAGTTTTCGCCGAAAGAAAAATGTGAGTCGAGTTCGAGTAATTCCTGGGTCTGAGTCACTGTTGCGTTGCTCCTAAATATGTCTTGCTCGAAGTTTCGGCTGGTACGTGCGTGCACGCCGCCGGTAACGAAACCCTGCAAATCCGATCACCGCCAAGGCCGCTGCTGCGAACGTCGGGATCATCCAGTACATTTCCGACCGCGCCCGGGCTGCTCTTGCGCGGAGGTGGTATCCGAAGCGAACCACACCCGCTTGAAACCGCATTGAAAACGGGGAAGTGCGAGTCACTTCGTTCGATCCAACTCCTGGGTCTGCCACTTCGCCGCCGACATCCGCCAGCATCGCAAATTGCGTCTCTGCCGAAACCGATCCGTTCAAATAGTGCTCGAGGTTGGTATAGCCATCCGCGTTCAACTTCTGCGCGTCGCTCGGATCGTTCGGGTTCAGCCCGTGAGCTTTCTCCCAAGCATCCGGAATTCCGTCATGGTCGCTGTCGGTACACGCTTCACCGGCAGCAATCCAGGGAATTTGATGCTCGTAATCGGCGTAGGAGTAAAAGTCCCCTTCGGTTCCTTTTTTATATTCGGCGATGATTCGCTGATCGACCGAATCGCGCCGCAAAAGCCATTTGCCGTCGCAATCGAGTCGTAGCGAATTGCCGACCGTCGGCAGAATCTTTGCGTCCAGCTCCTGAGCCGGATCGGCGACGATTGGATATTGTTCCGCCGCCAAAGGTTCCGCGCGACGCCAAGTTCGCGGAATCGGGCCGGTTTCTTTGCCGTTCTCGCCGGAAATCTGAGCCGCCATCGCCCACTGATCGCCGCCGGGGTTCCGTTGATTCGGTCCGATATTGCCGAGCAGGTAGAGCGTCGGCGCGCCTGGATTCTCAAACGCGCCCTTTGGCGATGCTTCGATTTCGCTTTTCTGTGCCTGACCGTTCAGCGGGCCAGCTTTGTACTTGTTTCCAATGAAATCCGCGTTGATCTGGCCCAGCAACTGTGACGCGTAGAAATCCCAGTTGTAAGTGATGTTGTTGACCCAGCGCGTCGAGCGATTCCAGAGCTGCGGAATCCGGTGACCAATATCTGAGAAAAAGTCGTGATGAAAGTCGAGATCGGTTTCGAGATTGTCGAAGCCCTGCCCCTTCTCAGGATTCGAGCTGATCGACGGCCCCACCGGATGGCCGGCGTGGGATTCGTAGAACATCGACCACTGTGTCGTGACTTTTGTGTTTGGCCCGACGTAGTTGCTGACGAAGACGAGGCCTTTGTTGTCCCACCAGCTTGCGGTGACGTGATCGAAAATGATGTCGTGGCATTGCGCGTTCGCGACTTGAAACGCGACGGCTCCCGTCGAAGGGCCTGGCTTGTGCGTCGGCCCGTTGCCGACGCGAATCGTCAGATAGCGAACGATTACGTTCGAAGCTGAGAGAAACAAAACCGCTTGCTTCGTGACGTTGCTGCCGTCGAGTGTGATTCCGCCGCCGGGAGCGGTTTGTCCCGCGATGGTGAGGTCGCCTTTGTAAGCGCGTATGCCATCACCGACTTTGATTACTCCGCCGACGCGAAAAACGCAGGTGCGAGGGCCTTCGTATGCGACGCAAGCTCTCAGGCTGCCATCGCCCGAATCGTTGAGGTTTGTGACCTCGATGACTCGACCGCCGCGCCCGCCGGTTGCGGCGGCGCCGCCGCCCTGCGCTCCGGGAAATGCCGGCACCGGCACGTCAGCGCGACAGGGAAGAGCCAACAACAAAAGAAGGAAGCCGATTCGCGGAGAAAGCTTCACGATATGGCGAAATCCTCTGAACTCGTCCAACTCAGCTTGTCGCTAAAATCGCGCGCTGGCGTTTGCGCAACACAATCGTCAACAAAATGATTTCGCCGATCAGCAAAACCGCCGACGTGATGATGACCGCATAGGCAGCGCCAAGAATTCCGTGCGACCGGACCAGGAACAGACTGGCTAGCGTTGCGGCCGCAACCGAAGCCGCAAGCACAGGAATTTGTGGAGCAAAGCAGCGTGCCGAAGTAATCGCCGAAGCCATTTGCGCCGCGATGTAGCTCATCGCGCCGCCGATCATCATTGCGACGAGAACATCCGTGTGCTCGGCGTACTCAGGTCGATAGAGCAGCGTCAGAAGCAAATGTCCGAAGAATACCGCGACGCCGATTCCGGCGAGGCCCAACGTCGCTGCGATTCCAACCAACTTCATCAACAGGGAATTGAACCGGCGAATGTCGCCATTGCCGTACAGCTTCGCGAGACGCACGAAAGCCGATTGCCCCATCGCCGTGATGATCAGGTTCCCGGTCGAAACAAGAAACGCAGTCGCCGTGAAAATGCCGAGTTGTCGTTCACCGATCGAACCCGCGATGAAGTAGCGCGGGATGCTCGGCAGCAGTGAAACCAAAAATGCGATGACGCCCAAGATGATCGACGTGCGGAAGAGTTCGATCTGCACCGCGCGATTCCATCGAGGCCGCAGCGATTGGTCGCGCGCCGCGAGCGTTTCCGCGGATTCCTGCATCTCCGAAACGCTGTGCGGATCGAAGTGCGTGCGCTTGCGAACGTCATACGCGACGAGCACCACTGCCCGCGCCAGAGTCAGCCCAATCGCTCCCCAGATGATGCTTCCCGCGAAGTACACGCCAGCGGCCATCGCCGCCAGTCCGATCGCGCCACGAATGATCATGGAAATCGCGATGCGGTCCATGTGCTCATGGAACTGCATCTTCGCGTAGTACAGGTCGCTGACAATCTCCAAGCCCTGGGCAAAGCCGATGATGAGAACGATGCGCGTCGATTGCGGCGAATAGTGCATGCCGAACGCCGCGCCGATGATGACCAGCATCGAGATGACGGTCGTCAGCAGCCGAAAGCCGAGATACTCGCCGAAATGAATTCGCTCGTGAACGTCGGTCGTCAGCACCGCGCGAAGCTGCAACGTTGACAAAGCATAGACCGGCGTCGCGATTGCCAGCGCCAAGCCGTACTGCCCGACCATCGTCGGATTTCCGAGCTTCGCCAGCACCACCAACATGCACCACTGGCAACCGGAATAAATCACGTTGCCGACAAACGTCCAGCTGAAGTTCCACCGGAGTGAAACCGTCTTCGCGGGCTGGCTAACTGTTTCGGTGCTTGCCTGGGCTGTGGGGACTGACGAGTTCATCCACTCTCGCTGACCGATCGAACTCAACGCTTGCCTCGTACCGGGCGATAGCTGCGCTCTTCGACGCGTGGACCGCCCACTGGCTGCTCAAAGTTGGCATTCCAGAACTCGCGAACACGCTGCGGCACACGTCCCGGCTGTCCGCGGTAGGGTTGCCGCAAGCCTTGGGCGAATCGCTGCCGTACTGGCACAGCTGACGCATATGCGCCGCTTTGCGCCGCCAGCATCGCGAACAAGAACCATGTCGGCTTGTAATACTCCCAGTTCATCACGAAGCAGCCGAGCGCCCACGAAAGCAGCATGACGAGCCATAAGCTTCGCTCGAGATTTTGCATTCGAGATGCCGCGGTGATCATGCTGAACAACATCACTGCGAAGATGCCGAATCCAATCGCGCCCAGCTCGACCAACACGGAAAGAAACGTGTTGTGCGGCGCCCACGCCGTCGCCGTCTTTTGCTGCACGGCGATAGGAAACGCACCGGCGCCGATGCCCAGAAACGGGTGATCGTAATAAGCTTCCAAGCCGGCGTGCCAAATCACGGTTCGGGCATCCATCGTGCCTTCTGTGATTTCGCTTTGCGTTTCTCCAAGACGAGTCCAGGCCCTTTGGGGCACCATTCTTATCGCGACCAACGAACCGATGATCACGAGTACGACGGTCGCCAGCTTCTGTTTTGGCGTCCAGGCTTTCAGCGTTAACGGAACCATCAGGAATGCTGCGATCAGCGCGACGAATCCGCCGCGCGACGCTGTGAAAAACACACCGCAAGACGCGGCGATGATGGAACCTCGGTAGATCCACGGCCATATCGGCCGCTTGTCCACCACCGCCAAATACAAAGCCATCGGCACGCTGAGCACGATGCGCAACCCGATGTCGTTCGGGTTCATGTTGAATGCGCCTTGGCGGACGCCGACGATCGAGCTTTCGTTCGTCATGACCGTGGCTACTGCGAGAACGGTCGCACCAATGACGTAAGCTCGCATCAGTCGCTGTTGTTGATCGGGTCTTGGCGCCTCCGCCCAAATCAATAACACCATCGCGATCAGCTGCACGTAGCTGATCATTTCTTCGGTCGTCTCTTCGGGGCCGATCGTCCAGAAATACGATAAGCAGACCCACACGACGAACAGCACCATCATCAAGTGCGGCACGATCGGCGTCCGGAATTTGCCGGTCTCCACGACCGCGACGATTCCGGCGACGAACGCGACCAGGCCGATGATGCGACCGATCGTTCCGATTCCAGGAACGACGATCGAGTTTTCCAGCGGTACGGAGAACACGAAAAGCGCAAGCAGCCAGAGCGCAACGGTTGCGATCGGGCTTTCGTTTGTTGAAGCCGGGGCAAGCGGGCGCACTACACTGCCGGCTCCGCGCATACGTGGACTTTGTCTGTTGGGGAACATGATTGTCCGTGAGTTTCGTGCGTTACAGACTGCGCTGGCTGGCGCTTGTCGAGTCGGACAGGGGACGTTGCTCGACGGTTAAGGCTGAAACTTGCGGTACGAGAAGTGAGCGCCTAAGTCGAACCTGCTGAACTCAGGCGCCCAATAAATAAGTTACGCGTGCGGCGGGTGGCTGGCCTTGGCTTCGGCGCTCTGTCCGTAGCCATATCCGTAACCATAGCCGTAGCCATATCCGTAAGTGCGACCCGGAGTCTTGCGCGGATCCCAGCTGTTCAGCACGGTGCCGAGAATGCGCGTTCCGTCTTCCGACAGACGCTGGCTGGCGATCAAGGCGGCTTCGCGCATCGTGTGGCCTGCGCGAACCACGAGGACGACGCCGTCGGACAATCCGCCGAGTAGGCGGGCATCCGCGAGGTGCATCATCGGCGGTGCGTCGATGATGACCATGTCGAATTCAGTGCGCAGGCGAGCGATCAGCGCTTCCATGCGCGGCGAGTGCAAAAGTTGAGAGATGTTGTTGGTGCGCGTTCCGCTTGGGAGCAGCGAAACTCCGGTGATGCGAGTTTCGAGCACAAGCTGATTCAATGGCACCGTTTCCAGTTGCGTGTCGGCCAGCAGCACATCGCTGACGCCGCGCGCATTCGACGATCCGAAAATTTTGTGCAATTTCGGCTGGCGCAAGTCGCCGTCGATCAACAGGACGCGACGTCCCATTTCTGCGATGGCGATGCTGAGGTTGCTGGCAACCGTGGTCTTGCCTTCCGCCGGACCCGGGCTCGTTACGACGATGACTTGCGGGCTTTCGGAATTCTGGCCGGGCAAAAGGATCGAGGTCAGCATGGCGCGGAACGATTCCGCGACCGCTGAGGGCTTGTGCTTCCAGGTGACGAGCTCGAGGCAATCGTTCGGATCGGCCGGAGCGAGAGCCTTCGCGTTTTTCACAGCCGGGGTATCGCAGACGCCTGCCATCGGAATCACGCCGAGTTCGGGCAGATTGAGGAACGCCTGCAAATCGCCAGGCGCCTGAATGCTGCGGTCAAACCGCGTGCGGAAGATCACAAAGCCAAGTCCCAGAAAGATTCCGCAGAACAAACCGACCGCGGAGTTCACTGGAACGTTCGGCTTCGCCGGCAAAAATGGCGGTTTCGCTTCGTCAACGACAAGCACGTTGCTCGCGCGCATTGCCGAGACAAGCTGTGCCTGCTTCACGCGATTCAGCAGCGTGTCATACAGCTGGCGGCTCGAATCCACTTCGCGGCGCAGCGTGTCGTAGTGAATCGCTTTGTCGGACTGATTCGCGACCGTCTTCTGTTGCTCGATGAAGGACTGTTGCAGCAGTTTTTCACGTCGCGTGGCCGCGGCGAACTCATTGCCCACACGGCGCATCACGTTCGTGCGCTGCCGCTCCATATCCGCTTGCATCTGGTTGATCTGCGCTTGAACGCGCTGCACTTTGTAGTGCTCGGGAGTCAGCGTTGCGCTGAGTTCGACGAGTTGCCGCTGCAAATCCGCCAGCTTCAGGCGGTACTCGCGCAGCGTGGGATCGTCGATCGTCTCCGGCAGAGACTCGGCCGGTTTAGTCTTGGCTTCTTCGAACTTCGCTTGTTTATCGACGCGATCGGCTTGCGCCTTGTCCAGTTCGTCCTGAAGCTCCTTCAGTCGGCCTTCCGTGATGTTTTCTTTCTCCGTCATCGTCAAGCCGGAAGAGCGCGCATAAGCCTGAAGGCTGCCTTCAGACTTCTCGAGGTTCGCCTTCATTTCGTTCAGGTGCGCTTCCAGACCTTCACCCGTGCGCTGGCTGGCCTTCCAACGCATCTCCTGGCTCTGCTCCACAAATTCGGAGACGAGAGTGTTTGCGAACTGCGCTGCAAATTTGGGGTCTTCGGAGTCGTACATTACTTCGACGAGGCGGGTCTGGCCCGTCGCTCGAACCGTTAAACTCTGGCGCGCCTTCGCCATGAAGGCGTCTTTGTTCTGGTCCCCGTTGTGATCGCCGAGCCCGAGCATGTGCTGCACTTTTGCCGAGAACGCGCCCCAACCGCTTTCGGGACGCTCTTCCTCGGTGTTCATCTTGTTCGTCACGCGCTCGAGCAGGGAATCACTCTGCAAAATCTTGATCTGCGTCTGGAAGTACGAATCGTTGTTCGCGTTCTGATTCGACTGCGTCGGGTCGATCGACTTCGAATCCATGAAGTCCGAGTTGAAGTCCTGGATCTCCATCGACGTGCGCGCGCGGTAAATCGGCGTCTGCACGAGGCTGAACAGGACGGCGACCGCCAGTCCGGCGAGCGCGAAACACAGCAGCGTCACCTTATTGCGGACGAGGATGTGCCAGTAGCCGAGCAGGCTGTCGTAGCCCTGCGCGTCTCCGCCGCCATTGTCCATCGGCATCTGCTCTTGCATTTGGTAAACAACCGGACGACTGTCCGGATAGTTGCTCACCTGTATCGCCCGCGTCCGATTGTTCACTCGATCGAAGTGCTTAGACATTTATGACCTGCCGTTCCGCCCTGCGGCTCAAAATTGACATCATGCAGATACGCGTTTCTCTCTCGTGTGATTGGACCCTACGGGCGATAGATCGCCACACCGGTGCCGGTCGTGATGGCTGCTTCCAGCGCTCGGATTGCGATCTTCTTGCCTGTACTGTCGGGGACGAACAGAATGTCGTTGCCTTGCAAAGGTACGTCTTGACCCTTGCCGGCCAAAATTGTTTTCAGGTCAACCGGGATCTCGGTCCGCTTATCAGCTCCCGGGGTCATTCTCAAAATCTTGGCATGTTTCGTGTCAGGCGCTTGGCCGAGCCCTTCCGCCATCGAGATGGCTTGAAGAACCGACATGTTCTGCTTTTCGCCAAGTATAAACCCACCTGACTTCTTTACGTCACCCGTGACGTAAATTAGTTCAGCCTTGGGGACAGAAATTACATCGTGTGGAAAAATCTGAATGTTCTCTTCCGGGACCTTCGCCTCCATGATGTCCTGGAGTTTCACCTGGGCCACGCTGAATTGCCCTGAGGCATCGAGTGTTGCGCCCGGCAGTGGAATGCAGCCCCACTCAACCTGTCGCGTGATTCGAATGCTGTAACCCGCATCCGGTCGCACGCCACCTGCAAGCGAGATCATTTCGAGAAGGGTCTTGTGTCCGGCCACTTGGTGCACGCCGGGTTGGTTCACCGCTCCGAGCACCGACGCCGGCTGGCTGCGGAGTTCCTTCACGTCGATCGTCGCTTGCGGTTTCTTCACATACACCGCCAGCTTCTTGTTCACTTCCTGCTCAGCTTGCTGCACCGTCAAGCCGGCAACGTGCACACGGCCGACGAGCGCCACCTGAATATCGCCTTGGCCATCAACGCCAACGATTTTCGGCGGACCAGCCGCCTCATCCGGCTCAGGCCCACTAATCTGGAGTTGGTCGTCGGCGCCCAAAAGATACGTCGAGCGCACAACATCCGTTTTGCAGGGCGGCTGCGTGACGTCGGCCGCCACGGAAGAACTTGCCGGCGTCATTCCGAACGCCGCCAGGAACATCGCCAGGCCGATTGCATTCCCTCGTAGAGTTGTCATCGACCCACCTCTCCACACTTCTCGTTGCTCATCGTTTCTTCTCAATTCCAGATTCCCGTACTGCGAGAAATCTTTGTTGCCGAAACTCTCAAATTCTCAAACGGCTCGTAATTCGCTGTCCGCGCTCACCGGCTGAACCCAGTCCGGATCGACTTCCACCGAAATCGATCGCTTCAAGAGCGTCACCGAAACATAAATTCGATGACGGTTCGCGATCCGCGTCAGCATTCCCTCAAGTCCTCGCAGCGGTCCGTGCTTGAGCCGTACCTTCTGCCCGACCACCAGGTTGGGCCACGGCGTTACCGTCAAACCCGACCGCAGCACCGCTTGAATCCCTGCGATCTCTGTTTCGTCCACCGGCTCCGGATTCTTTCCGACTCCCACCAGATAAAGGAAACCGGGGGTCGTGAGCAACGGCAGCCGCGCTTCCAGATTCAGCCGGCAAAACAAATACCCGGGAAACAGCGGCAGATCCATAATCTTGACTCGATCCGACCACTGTCGCTTGCTCCGGATCAGCGGCAGAAACTCTTGAAACCCCTTGCCGCGAAGCGCCGCCGCTACCGGCTTTTCGTAATTCGGTCGAACTCGAATCGCATACCACGGTGCGCCCTGCACCTCGGGAATTACAACCCCTGCATCGTCCGCAAGTTGTTCTGAATCCGAGGGATGAACTCCGACTCCTCCTTCATTGGATTCATCTTGCGCGTCATCTGGCAGCTCGTCTCCGTGTTTTTTACCTTCCGTTAGCATTCAACCCTTTTACGCCCGTGGTTCGCACTTCGAGGGCAAGCTACCGCCCTTTGACTCACATTCGACTTGGAGGCCCTTGTAACTACTGACTTCCAAACGATTTGCGAGCCTGAGATTCCCTTGATTCGTACAAACCCTTTTCGCAACAAACGGCTGAAAAACGTAGCGGCAACACAGCTTGGGCCACGGAACAAGTTTGCCACCACCTGTCCTTTCGGCCAATGGACCTTACGTTTTTGAACCGCAGTACCAAAGTACTCTCCCAGTTTGCCGCTCTTCGAACTGCCTGCCAGTAGACCCGAGGTACCATTGACTACAAACCCGCTTCACCGCTTTCAGTTGCCCTAAAAAGCTTCGTCATAATCATACGTAACTTATTCTTCAGAAAGGGTTTCGTCTCGCTCGCCTGTTCTTCCGATGCTCAGGTCATCCACTGCGTAGTCTTCCGTTTCGACTTGGCCGCCTCGTGTCTCGCGGAGGCGCGTCGTATGG
This sequence comes from uncultured Acidobacteriota bacterium, assembly GCA_963785605.1. GTDB lineage: Bacteria > Acidobacteriota > Terriglobia > Acidiferrales > UBA7541 > Acidiferrum. The sequence continues at coordinate 127,302 of CAWAWE010000011.1, forward strand.
TTCATCGCCGCGAATCCAGGCAACTCCGAAATCGGCGTACGTTGCTCCGAACGGATGACCCGCCCGATCGCGTGGATCTCGGAAGGGCGCGTCGAGTGACCCGGGCGGGGAAGGAAGACATTCATTTCCACGGAGGCGCCAAGGGGCGGCACAAGCTGAGCGGTGACATAAATACCCCGGCTACCCAGGTCGCGGCAGTAGCCGTCGCAGCCATGAACCCGGCCCGCGTCGTCTTGCCACGAGAACACAACCGGCAGCCTCAAGGGGTACCGTAGCGCAGTCCTGCGCTCTGCGACTCGGCTCACCGGTGTTGGTCGAACTGCCATTGCTTGCCTCCCGCCTGTGCTGGGGTCAGAAACGTCTGAAAGGAACACCCGTGCTGTTTATCTACTCTAATCTGCGTGCCGGTGAAGTAAAGAGGTCGGGTGGCGAAGGTCAGGGGAGCCGGATGACCGGGTGAAATACCCCTTTTGGAATAGGGACTAAAGACTCTATTTGATGGCCCTAAAGTCTCTATTGGCGCGCCCAAGGCATCGGATCGGGTGGTCGTATCCTGAAATTGTGAGCTGGCATCTGTATAAGCCCAAAGGAAAGTGATGGTGGACCGTTGACGCAAAGTTCGAACCCAATCCGCTGGGGACAGACGCCTTGGACCGTTGACTTCAAGCCGAAGCCCGCCACGCCGCCCAGCCACGTTGACGTCGCCATAGTTGGGGGTGGCTTCAGTGGGCTGTCGGCTGCCGCGAACCTGAAACGCTTTGATCCGGCGAAGAGTGTGGTTCTGTTCGAAGCCGAAACCGTTGGCGCGCGCTCCAGCGGGCACACCGGCGGCCTTGCCCTGGCGGAAACGGCGACCGGCGATTTGCCTGGTCTTGGCGATGTGTTGGCTGGAACTTCGGCGGTCCTCCGCCACCTGGAGATTTCTTGCGACTTGGAACTTCCGGGAGTCTACGAACTCGATCGAACCACGGTCAACCGCAAGTCGCCGATTCATTGGACCGACACCGGCGAGTTGAGGGTAGCGAAGGAAGTTCCAGGCGGCTCCATCGATCCCGGCAAAATGGTAAGCGGGTTGGCGAAAGCGGCTGCAACTCGCGGCGTCCTTATACTCGAACACAGCCGGGTCGAGCGCGTTGAGTTCAATGATCCCATGACGCTGCACGTCGGCGGGGGTGTCGTTCGTGCTGACCGCGTAGTCTTTGCGACCAACTCCGAATCCCTTGAACTCACGGAGCTCGCGAGCAGATCGCAGCCCAAGCTGACGATGGCGCTGGCGACCGGCCCGCTCTCCGACGAAAACCTTGCCCACATTGGAATGGCCGACGGCAAACCCAGCTACACCACCGACTTGCCTTACCTCTGGGGACGCCTGCTTCACGGCAATCGAGTCATTTTTGGCAGCGGCCTGGTTGACGTTTCGAATTGGCGAGAACTGACCGAGATCGATGTCCGGTCCGGCAAAGCTCGCGAGCTTTTGGACAAACTCGAGAACCGGGTGCGTCACCTTCACCCGGCCTTGCTCGACGTGCAAATCACTCATCGGTGGGGAGGACCTATCCTTATAACCGAGGACTGGAGGCCGGTGTTCGAACTACACCCGAGGAGCGCAAAAGCCGTGGTATTGGGTGGGTACAGCGGCCACGGAGTCGCGCTCTCGGTCTATCTGGGTTCGTGGGCCGCTGAGTTTCTCCTTGGCAAGCGAACCTTACCAAGCTGGAGAGAAACTAGCGCCCCGATCTTCTTCGCGACTAAATCGTTTTTCCGCCACAGCCGGGATGATTGCAGGTGCAATCAATGTCCGGCGTCTTTTCCATCGCCTCACACTGCGCGCTGCAATATTTTGCCCCCGACACCTGACACGTACAGCTCGGATGCGCACACTTCTTCGAATCGGCCATTTGTTTCTCCTTTGAAAGTTATACTTACAAAATCACTTCGGACCTGAAGCCAAGTTTCTGAACGACTAGCTAGCCTGGGCTCGAGTTTTCTTCTCCCCGAACAGCGAGATCATTTCCTTGTTGAACGCTGGGATATCGTCCGGCTTCCGGCTGCTGACCCAATTGCGATCGCGCACCACTTCGCGATCAACCCAATCCCCGCCCGAGTTCTTAATGTCGTCTTGAATGGTGTGGTAACTGGTCAGCTTCCTTCCGCGCGTCAGCCCGGCCGAAACCAACAGCCAAGGCGCATGGCAAATAAAAGCGACCGGCTTGCCCGCGCGATCCATCTCTTGCACAAATCTCTGCGCTTGCTTTTCGGATCGCAGCGCGTCCGCGTTGAGAGCTCCGCCGGGCAGCACCACGGCGTCGAACTCTTCCGACTTTGCCGATGAGAGAGACAAATCGGCCATCAATTCTCCCGCTTTGTCGTGATGCTTCATTCCGTAAATGGAACCGTTCTCTGGGGCGACCACCAACACGCGAGCGCCTGCCTCTTCCAAAGCTTTCTTGGGTTCCACGAGTTCCGCTTCCTCGAAACCATTCGTCGCTAGAATTGCTACACGAATACCCTGCAAGAGCTGTTCAGCCATTGACGATTCCTATCTTTCTCTGGATTGAGGCGGTTTCACGCTCGTGCCGGGCGCCTTAATGTTCGCCGCTAGGAATCTCTCGCAACAATCAGGCAAATCCCCTACGTGCGAGCGCCATATCGGGTAGGCATCGCAGTCGATCCAAAATCTTCTCCCTGCGACGCTCCCCGAACCATTCGCAACAGTCACGTTCGTCTTTCGAACGCGACCAACGCTTTTCACCCCTCGCCTGCCCAGCGCGGCTTATGATTTCGAAGAACGCGCCAACCAACTTGGATCCGGGTCCCAGGATTTCCGCGCGAATGGAGCCCTATGAACGCCACACAGTCCAAGCTGCTCGAAGAATTCGCCGCCTACGCGAGGATTGCGCCAAGCGCCGAAGTCCTGATGAAGCATGTCGCGGACGAACTCCACGAAAAAATGACGCGATACAACTGGGTCGGCTTCTACGTCACTGATCCCGCCGACCCGAACTATCTGGTCGTCGGCCCGTTTGCCGGCAGCTTCACTCCGAATATTCGTATCGCTCTCGGTAAAGGACTCTGCGGCGCCGCTGCCGCCTCCGGCAAAGTCGTGGTCGTCGATGACGTCACAAAAGATCCGCGCTACCTGCCCGGCTCTTCGATGGTGAAGTCCGAAGTCGTCGTCCCCATCTTCGCCAACAAGAAAGTCGTAGCCGAACTCGACGCCGAAAGCTACTTCGCCAACACTTTCGTGGAAGCCGAGCGCAAATTCGTTGAGGCCTGCGCCGAAGTCGTCGCTGCTCGAATGAAATAACTCGGTTACCGCGAACCCGCTGCCCTCCACCGGTTGCGCGATTCGACACCTTCGGCCGCGCCCAACACCTCAAACGCACAGACTTTTGGCACTATCGAAGGCATTCCCGGCAATTCTGCTGAAAAGTAGAGGACTTATGTACGTCGTCGAGCGAAGATCTCCGCGCTTTCCATTTATCGCGTCGGCTCAAGTTGTCGAGACCCGCACGAAAGCCCGCCTTGTGGCCCGCACCAGCGACATCAGCCGCGAGGGCATCTATCTCGACATGCTCAATCCTCTTCCAACCGGCACGCGGCTGAAAATCAATGTCACCCACCAGAACAAGCAGCTCGACGCCGTCGGCCTCGTCGTTCACAGCGAGCTCAACGTCGGCATGGGTGTCCAGTTCGAAGAGATCGGGCAGCGCGCCGTGATCGATGCCTGGCTCGCCGACCTCGCGTAAACCGCCTCGCCGAAAGCAAACCGAACATCTCAGATCGATCCGCGTTCACCGCGGCCCGACGAATCCGCAGTCCTTCCACAATTTCTCCCAGCTCCACATTTCAGAAATCACCCTTATCGGCAGCTTGTATCCCAATTGATGCGCGAGCATGCACACCTGCCCTCGATGATGCCCGTCGTGCGCCACCATATACGCAAACATTCCCGCTCCGCTCGCCCATTTCGGCGCCCATCCGTCCCGATGAAATTTCGCCACGCGCCCTCCGGGCCTCGCAAGCGCCTCGCGAATCATCTCTGCACATTTTAGAGCGCTATCCGCCAGCGCTTTCCGCGCCTGTTTCTGTGTGCACCGCGCGCGATCCAGTTCCACCGGCAGTCCAAGGTGCGGCGCCGACAGCCGGATCCACTTCCGCCGAATGTTGTGCATATGCGTGACGATCGCAACGATCGGTCTCGCCCCATCTCCTGGCGGCTTCAACCGCCACGCGCGCGGGTCGAGATGCTCCAGCATGAGCTGATTCATCCCATCGTTGACGATGTAGGCTTCTGCAAGAGCCTCACGCAGTGACGAATCCGAAACGCTGATCGCTCGCGGCACGATGGACTCCTTGCGAGAGCACCTATAGCACACGGGACCGCGGTCTCGGGTACAATCAAGGACAGCAGGTCTGATCGCGGCTCAGGCTTCCCAAAGGCCGCCGAAGCATACGGCAAAATTTATGTTTCGGTAAGGAGCGACGTTGTGAATCAGCGAGTGCCTACCCCGATTCAACATCCCCCATTGTCAGCAGACGAAGCCGACAAGACCGGCGTCGCCTTTCGATTGCTCGTCGATGCCGTGCAAGACTACGCCATCTTCATTCTCGATCCCGACGGCTATGTCCTCACCTGGAACTCCGGCGCAAGAGCGATCAAGGGCTACACACGCGAAGAGATCGTCGGCAAACATTTCTCCGTCTTTTATCCCAAAGAAGCAGTCGATAGCCATTGGCCCGAACGCGAACTCGCTCTCGCCATCAAAGAAGGCCGCTTTCGCGACGAAGGTCTTCGCGTCAAAAAAGACGGCAGCACATTCTGGGCTTCGGTAACGCTCACCGCGCTCCGCGAATCCGACGGCAGTCTCTACGGTTTCGCAAAAGTGACGCAGGATCTCTCCGCTCGCCGCGAAGCCGACGAGCGCTTGCAAGCCCTCAATCGGGAACTGCGCACTCGCGTTCAACAACTCGACGAATCTCGCCGTGTGATTGAGTTGCGAACGATGGAGCTCCAAAAACTTTCCGGCACGCTTCTACATATACAAGACGAAGAGCGCCGCCGCATCGCGCGCGAACTCCACGACGACCTCGCCCAGCATGTCACCGCTGTAAAAATGGAGATTGATGCGAGCGGCCGCGGCAGGGAATTGAGCGATGCCATGGGCGCGATCCTGCAAAAGATTCGCGAAACCTCTTATCTGCTTCATCCGCCGCTACTCGACGAAGCCGGCCTGCGCGCCGCCCTGCACTGGTACGTTGACGGCCTTATGCAGCGCAGCAAACTCCAGATCTCGCTCGCGTTCCATCCCGATATTCTTCCCGGCGTTCCGAAGGAAATCGAGATGACCATTTTCCGCGTCATTCAGGAAGCGCTCGGCAATGTGTATCGCCACGCGCAGAGTGAGAGCGCGCGCGTGGAAGTTGTCGGCCAATCCGAACAAATCATCGTCAGAGTGCGCGACTACGGGAAGGGAATTTCGCCCAGAATCGCCAGGATGGATGGTTCGGCTCAGTTGGGCGTTGGCATTACCGGAATGCGCGAACGTCTTCGCCAAATCGGCGGTGAGTTGGTGCTGACGCGCGCCGAACCCGGCACATTGGTCGAAGCCCGGATTCCGTTGAATGGTGGAGACGTGCTGCCGGACTAGCAGACGTCGGGCAGCGCGAACTCGGCCCTCCACGCTTCCGTTCGGAAGCACTCCGAAGTCGATGGTAACTAAAACGATACACAAGGCCACGTCGGACGAGGCCCGGCCGGGAACGTTTATCGGTTGGTGTCAAATCCGCAGCCGCAACTCGTTCCCCTCTAACCCTTTATTTAACAGCTGAATACGCGATCTGAGCCTGTAAAATGGCGGGCAATTCTCCATCTCTCTTCCGCCGATCCCGGCATTCACAACTTAATCAACCGCTTTCGTTCGCGTGTTGCCCTTTGGAAGCAAACCTCACTCCTTTCCCCCGACCTCCCCAGCAATCGCAATAATTCCACTGTTATAAATCGGCCCTCCGAATACTCCTGTTCACGAGGCGCCGATTTCGCGGAGCTTTGCCCAGATGACGAAAAAAGCCGCAAACGCTAATTCGACCGATGAACAAGCACCGCGCTACGGTCTTCGCCGCATCGAGCAGCGCGAGTGGTGGCTTTGGGCCACGACCGTACTCGTAACCCTGCTGCTCACGGCAGCGGTCATTTCCTTCCTCCCGCCTCTCCTGCATTCCGGCGAAACTTGGGAGAACCTCTTCAAGCTCCAGCAGGCGGTCTGGGGGCTGATCGGCCTCGTCCTTCTGTTCGATCTTTACTCCATCTATCAACAACTTCAGATCCATCGCATCCGTCGCCAGCTCCTCGAGCGCGAACAGCTTTTCCGTCTCATCGGCGAAAACGCCGCCGATCTCATCGCTGTCGTCGATATGGACGGCAATCGCATCTACAACAGCGGGTCTTACGAACGCGCTCTCGGCTACACGATCGCCGAACTGAAAAACTCTTCTGGCTTCGACCAAATCCATCCCGATGATCGTGCCCATGTGCAGGAAGCCGGCGCCGAAGCGCGCCGCACCGGCCAGGGCAAGACCCTCGAATACCGGATGCGCCACAAAGACGGCTCCTGGCGCGTTCTCGAATCGACCTCCAGCGTCATCCTTAACGCCAAGGGCGTCCCCGAAAAACTCGTCATCGTCAGCCGCGACGTCACCGACCGCAAAGAAGCCATCGAAGCGCTGCGTCAATCCGAATCGAGCTTCCGCTCTCTCGTGCAGGGCGCGCCTTACGGCATTTACCGCGCGGCGATCGACGGCAAATTCCTCCGCGTCAATCCCGCTCTCGAACGGATGCTGAAGTACACAAACGGCGGCGAACTCGTTCAGACCAATCTGCGCACCGGTGTCTTCCGCAATGTCAGCGACTTTGACCGACTCGTCGAACTTCTCGGCAGCGAGGGCGAATTCAAAGACGTCGAAGTCGAATGGAAGCGCAAGGACAATAAGTCCATCACCGTGCGTTGCAGCGGCCGCCACCTCAACGAAAGTCTTCAGGCCGCCTCGGTTTACGAAGTCTTCGCCGAAGACGTCACCGAGCGCCGCGCTCTCGAAAAGCAATTGAGCATGGCCGCAAAAATGGAAGCCGTCGGCCGCCTCTCTGGCGGTATCGCACACGACTTCAACAATCTTCTCGGCGTCATCATCGGCTACAGCCAGGTTTTGCGCCGCAAGCTCGATCCCAGCAGCCCGCTGAAAGAACACGCCGAAGAAGTCGAAAAAGCCGCGCAGCGCGCCGTCTCTCTTACTCGCCAACTGCTCGCCTTCAGCCGCCAGCAAATCCTCACGCTCGCCGTCGTCGATCTCAACACGCTCGTTTCCGATATGCAGAAGATGTTGCCGCGCCTCATCGGCGAAGACATCACCATCGACATCAACCTCGATTCATCGCTCGGCCGCATCAAAGCCGATCAAGGTCAGATCGAACAAGTCGTCATGAATCTTGCCGTCAACGCGCGCGACGCGATGCCCGACGGCGGCAAGCTGCAAATCGAAACAGGCAATCGCGAGTTCGATGAGCTCTACTGCAACGAACATCCGGGCGCCAAGCCTGGTCGCTACGTCATGTTGTCCGTGACCGACTCCGGCGCCGGCATGACTCCGCAAACGCTCGCGCACATCTTCGAACCGTTCTTCACCACCAAGGACGTCGGGAAGGGAACTGGCCTCGGCCTCGCCACCGTCTACGGCATCGTGAAGCAGAGCGGCGGCTACATCTGGGTAGACAGCGCGCCCGGAACCGGTTCGAGTTTTCAGATCTATCTACCGCGCGTCGAAGAGACCGTTTCAAAACCTACGGCCGATGCTCCGACTGACAACCTTCGCGGCACCGAAACCATTTTGCTCGTAGAAGATGCCGACGCACTTCGCAAGCTCGCCCACTCTTTCCTCGCCGATCACGGATTCCAGGTGATCACCGCTTCGAACGGCGAAGAAGCAATTCGCGTCGCTGAATTGTACGGCCACCCGATCGATTTGCTCGTCACCGACGTTGTTATGCCCGGAATGAACGGTCGCGCTCTCTCCGATCGGCTGCTCGCCAAGCAACCGAAACTTAAAGTCCTCTACATCTCCGGTTACACAGACAGCTTCATCGCTGGCCACGGCGTGCTGGAGGCCGGCACCTTCCTTCTCCACAAGCCTTTCACAGAAGAAGTTTTGATCCGCAAGGTGCGCGACGTTCTCGACGGACGCCCGAGCCGCAGCGACTCGCGCGTCCTGGAAGACGACACAGCCGAACTCGTTCGACAAAGGAACTGACATCGCCATGACACAAAAACTGACGCAGGAACTCACGCAAGAACTGTCGCAAGAAGTGAAAGAAAAATTGCCGCATCCAACAACAGCGAAGGAGGCGCGCGTGGCCACGCTCCTCGTCGTCGACGACGAAGAATCCATGCGCCGCCTCATGCGCCTCAATCTCGGCGACAAATATCACATCGTGGACACTGGCGAACCCGAGACCGCGCTCTCCCTCGCGCTCGAGCACAAGCCCGACGCCATCCTGCTCGATCTCCGCATGCCGAAATATTCCGGCTACGAACTCGCCCAGACTTTCACCACGTTCAGCTCCACGAAGCTCATCCCGGTTCTCGTCATCAGCGGCGAAGCCGGCTCGACCACGAAAAGCTTCTGCCGCGATCTCGGCGTGACCGCCTACTTCGAAAAGCCCGTTGATTTCGACGCTCTCGAACAAACTCTCACGCAACTCTTGAGCACTGGCAGGAAAGAACGCCGCACCGAAGTGCGCGTCAAACTCCGCGTGCCGATTCGCATCGCTGGTCCAGCCGCCGATGGCTCTCAGTTCGATATTCTGACGATGACCGAAAATGTCAGCCAGAACGGCTTCCTATGCGCTTGCAACGTGGACATTCACATCGGCGCCACAATCGAAGTCAGCCTCCCCAACTCCCCCGGCACCGTCGGCAAAGCAAAAGTGATGCGCTCCGAATGGCAAGACACCAACTACCCGCGCTACGGCTGCCGCTTCACCGAAAAAAATGGCACCTGGGTCCTTCAGTAATCTCCAGCGCGCCCGCTCTTGCTTGAGCAAAACCGGACTCTGCTCTCTCTGTGGACTCCATGGAGGATCTGCTGCTGTGGCACAGGTGCTCCCGCGTGTGCGCTGACCCGATCCATCGATACCGCTTCTACCGTGTTCCGAGTCGGCACGCATGTCCGAATCGTTCAATACGAGCCTCATTCGGGTTGGCATACTCGCGTCCAGACGTGAGGGAGGTTCGCGATGTCTCGATCACAATGGATTCGCTGGTTCACAATTGCGACATCGGCGGCGGCCGCATGCGTCGCCACGGTTTGCTTAGCCAACTCGAAAGACCCAATGATGCTGAGCGCAAAATCTTTCGCAAGCGCGAAGGATTTCATCAATCGCACAGGTCGGCCGCTGGAACGCGCGCGTCTGAAACTTCACTTCGAACACGGCAGCGTGGACGACGTGATCACGGCGCTTGCGAAATTTCAAAATCCCGACGGCGGCTTCGCTACCTATCTCGAAAGCGACAGCCGCTGGACCGGCTCTTCACCGAACGGAACGAGAGTCGCGTTGAAAATCCTCACGGATGTAAATGCTGCGCCTCAAAATCCGCGCGTGCAGGCGGCGGTGAAATATTTGCTGTCAACCTTCGACGAATCCACCGGCACATGGCGGTCGCTCCCCAAAGATGCGAACGCTGCTCCGCACGCCCCCTGGTGGCATGTCCACGAAGACTCCGGCAAGTGCGATGTTGACAGCCCCGTCTTTCCCACCGCTGCGCTCGCCGGATACTTGCAGGCCTACAAGTCATTGCTGCCCAATGGCTTACTCATGCGCATCACCGATTCGTCTTTAAAGTACTTGTCCGACGCGCCTGTAAAAATGCAGATGTCCGATATCGACATGCTCACCGAACTTGTGCGCTTTCTCCCTCCGGATCATCCTCAGCGCGACGCCTCCATCAAGAAACTTCGAACCGTGCTCAACGCCGTCGTGGTGCGCGATCCGCACGAATGGGCTACCTATGGAATACAGCCACTCTCGTTCATCGATTCACCGAATTCGCCGTATTATCCCGGCCTCGAAAAAGAAGTCGACGCAAACCTGGACTACATCATCGGAATGCAAAAAGAAGACGGCGGTTGGCCGTTAAATTGGTCCTGGAGCGACAGAGATCCCGCTGCCTGGAAAATCGCTGAGCAAGAATGGCGCGCCCTGATGACTCTAGAAAAGCTCGAAAGCCTGGAGAGCTTTCACCGAATTCGCCACTAAGGTTAATCCGCAGTCGCGTCGCAACGCGGCGCCGTCGTTAAGGAGCGGAGCCGACGCAGTCAATTCCATTCGCCGTAACCAAATCCGCGAGCTTCAGGGTGCAGCCCGCGAGAGGGAGCAACTGGCTCGGTGACCTTCCTGCAAAACGCTGCACCTCGCGCGTCATATGCGACTGATCGGAATAACCGGCCAACGATGCGAGGTCAGCCAAGCCGCACTCGTTGGCAGTCGTGCTCGCAACATATAAAAGCCGCTGAAAACGAAGTATCGACTGAAACGTTTTCGGTCCATAGCCAACCGCGGCTGAAAATCGCCGGTGCATCTGCCGGGTGCTCACACCAGCAAACTCACTCAGCTTTTCGACGCGAGCACTCGGATGACGCGCGATCCAGTCGATCGCGGCGACGACACTGGAATCAGGCGACGCTGCATCCCTCAGATGTCGAAGCAGCGCCGCTTCCAACGCGATCCTAGCGCCGCGAAATGTAGTCAATTCTCCGACCTGCGCGAAGGGCGCTCGCGCGCCTGCATTCCACAGATCGCGAACATCCGCTTGTCGATTGATTAGTTCGCACACGGGCAAGCCGAGCGCGGCCGCCGCTTTTCCCGGCCGAAATCGCACTCCTGTGATTCTCGTACCTGGCGCGAGATTCGTGAGAAACGCTTCTGTCCACGGTCCGACAACAGCGGGAGGTTGCCCCTGAAAGAAGACGAGATCGACGCAAGCATCCGGCAAAACGCGATGAGCGTAAGCCGCACTTAAAGCTCGAATAGATTGAGTCCACAAACACAAGACATGTTCGCGCAGCGCCACCGGCGGCAAGTATTCGCGATAGTCCGAAATAAGCTCACGCGGCTGCGAATCGACGATGCTCATCGAACGCAGGATACCGCACGGATTCCTCCCGCTTCAATAAATCAGTGATGTCTGGAGCGTCGGTTCCGGACATCGTCGTTGGATTTGATTTGAGGACAGCGCCGTTTGTGGCTTAGTTGCGTTTGATGATGAACACCGTCTTATCGTCGATCCGATACTGCTCGCCGGCCTGCCGCAGCACTTCGTCTCGCTTCGCCGCGTAGTCCAGCAGCGCATTACAGATATCCTTCGCCGGTTCGCGATAATGATCGCGCATCACGTTCTCCAATTTCGCCCGTTCTTCCTTGTCGCTGCCGTCGTAAACGCCATCCGTGTATAAAAAGAAAATGTCGCCCGGACTCATCAGCGTCATTTCCGCCACATCCGACGCCTTCACTCGCCGCTTACGGAAATCCAGCGAGAGATACCTCTTCCGGTCTGGATGATCCTCGGGAATCTGCACGCCGAGCGGCAGGAACTGCACCATGCGGCTCCGATCGACATCCATGAACTTGCGATACTCCGCCGAAAAAACCAGTGGCGGTGGATGCCCAAAATTCACGAAGCGAAAAAGTCCATACGGTCGCACTTCGCCGTAAAGCATCGTCGCAATTTCTTGCGTGTTCTCGTCCTGGCTCTTTCCCAGCGCATTGCGAGCCGTCGCCGATTGCGCCAGTCGCAAATTGAGCCTCTCAAAAAATTCCGGAGTCGTCTTCCCGCGATGATCCAGTTCCGAAAGCATCAGCGCCTGAAACGTGTCGTGCACGGTAGACGCAATCTTCGCCGCAATAATTCCGTGCCCCTCAGCGTCAACCAGCAAAACGCCCGCCGTCGTGTATAGTTCCTTCAAATCTTCGGCAACGCGCACCTGCTCCGAGCTTCGCGCCTTCCGATATTCAGTCTCGACTTCCGGCGTAAAGCCCGGCTGTTTTCTCAACCACAGCACATGGTCGTCCACCGAATTTCGCGGCGCCGCATTCGCTGGCTGCTTCTCCAGAAATTCCTTCGACAACTGCACGGCCCGCTGAATCCGCGCATCGACGTCGTACCGTTGCGCAAAATTTATGTACTCAAAAAGGTCGCCACCTACGTTTCCCGCCGGCAGGGAATTGCCATACATCTCGATCCCCTGGACGTGCGGGATCGCGCCCTCAACCGGCATAAGCCGCCTGCGCAGATATTCGTCGATCGTCGGAGGTGTGTAAGTATTCGACATAAGAGCCGCGTCACTCTAATACGACAGTCCCACATTTCACAAACATCTGCACACGCATGCATACACGAGTATCCAGAGAGTATCTCCAATACACGATCGTTTGATGTTTCGGTGTCGCGTCGGATGGGATCGAAATTAAGAAAAGTACCTTTGATGATTTCAGGCAGCTTGTTCGACTTGCGGTTCTTGCCGGCGCTTCCACGCCGAGAACACCAAATACCACGCGGGAACGCTCATCGCCCAGTTGATCAGCGCATGCGGCGCGTTTTGCACCATAAGATTTTGACCGTTCCAACGCAGTATCATCACGGATAAAGCGAGAGCCAGCATCACCGCGAACGAAAATTTCATCTTCCGAATTCGCAAGCCCCGATGCACTCCCCAGATCGCCGGCAACAAAAACAGAAAAAGGCAATATCGCGACAACGCGTCAGTGTGATACCTCGACAGGCAAATCAGGCAAGGCGAATAGCAAAGCAGCGTGCTCGCCCACAGCGTTCTCTTCGAAAGCGAGCCGACCACAAACCCGCCGGTCCATGCCGCTCCGATCAACAGCAGCGCTTGCCACAAAAGCACCGCAATCGCCGATGGCTTCGTCAGCGCAGCTTGCGCCAGCAAATCCGGGCACAGCAGCCGCATGTAACTCCACGACACCGAAAGCGAAACTCCCATCAATAGAAAACTGTTCGGCAACGCTACTCCAAACCCCGCCAGCCACGGCCGCCAGCTTTTCCATTGCTCGGATTGACGCCGCAACCAGCAGTCCGGCAATTCCAAGTAGCCCTTCCAACGCGCTCTCGTTCGCTTCCATCATGTCGCCCAGCACCGGTTCGCGTTCTTCGGCAGGCAGCACGCGCGCGACGTACTCCACCAACGCCCAATGACTCGTCATGTGGCGCTCCCCTCTCGTTTCGCCCACGCGACCCCGCGGCTGACCGCGGTAATCGCTTCATAAAAATCGCTCGCCGCCTGAACGCCCTTCGGCGTCACACGCACCATGCGCTTCGCTCGTCCTCCGCGTTGCGCCGTCGCTTCGCCCATCCACGTCTTCAGCAGCCCCTTCGTCTCGAGCCGTTCGATCGTCGTATACAGCGCCCCGATCGAACATTTCCGCCCGGCGTGCTTCTCGATCGCCTCGCGAATCGCCGCTCCATAAGCGTCCTCGCCAAGCCCCGCCGCCGCCGTGATCAACAGATATTCGAATTCGCCAAGCATTAGAAATACATTGTGATACTAATTCGACCCTCCGTCAACACCCCGAAACCCAAGCGCCCCTGGTAGCGCCGGCGTCCCGCCGGCGTTTTTGACGTTCGCCCACGGCAACTCACACCTCTACGTGCGCAATGTACTGCCGCAGTGTATCGGCGGAATGTTGCAGCCCAGCGCGCTCCGTGGCGTTCAGCGTAATGTTCAGCGGCCGCCCCGCCCCATGAAGCCCAAGCGGCGCCGGAAGCGAGAGGCAAACGTCGCCCAGCCCGAATTCGGGCGGCACCAGCCGCGACACACAGAGAACATAGTTTTCGTTTTTCAGAATCGCCCGAACGATCCGTGTCAGCGCCGTCGCGATCCCATAGTATGTGGCGCCCTTCGCCTGTTGTATTTCGTAACCCGCCGTGCGCGTCTTCTTCGCGATCGCAAGGAAGAGGCTTTCATCGTAAGGCAAGCCCTGTTCCCGGCAAAAATCTTCCAGCGACATCCCGGCGACACGCGCGGACGACAACACAGGCACCTGCGTATCTCCGTGCTCTCCGATGATGTACGCGTGTACATTTTCCGGCGCGACCGAAAAATGTTGCGCCAGTCGCCGGCGAAATCGCGACGTATCGAGCGACGTTCCCGACCCGATCACCCGCTCCGGCGGCAGCCCTGACCATTTGCCGACGACGTACGTCGCGACATCCAGCGGATTGGTCGCAACCAAAATCACTCCGCCGGGATCGTGCTTCCGAATTTCCTCCACGACTTCTTTCAAAATTCCGCAAGCAGTCGCGGTGTCGTTGATCCGCGAGTTGCCCATCAGCGCCTGATTCACACCCGCGGTAAGAATGATGATGTCTGCCGTGGCGCAGTCCGCAAAATCCCCCGCGAAAATGTTGACCGCATGCGAATAGAGTTGCGCATCGCGCAGATCGTCTGCCTGCCCCTCCGCCAGCGATCGATTCTTATCAATAAGCACGATCTCCGCCGGCAACCCTTCGAGCAGCAGCGCGTAAGCAGTGGTCGATCCGACCATGCCGCACCCCACAATGGCGATGCGACGTGCTCGGCTGGGTGTGGACATGGGCCCTCGATCGAATGGAAGTGGTGCAGCGAAAATTCGAAACGCGAATCTTACAATGGATTCAGGCAACGATCGAGATGAAAGCCGGTTGAATCGGCTGGAAGCTACGTGACCAGAGTTGTGAGCAGTCATTAGCCTCGGCTTTGTAAGTGCTTGTAGTTTAGACATTTAGAGGCCGCTGAATCGATCGCGAGCCCCGGCGCATCAATTAGTGTCCGCGGGTATACCTGCTGCTCGCGCGACCCAGTCTCTGCACGCCAAAGTCGCTATAATAAAGGCAGGCACAACATCAAGCATCTTCGCCGGTCGACACCTCGGCGAGCCATGCCAGGCCTCTCAAAATGAAGAAACAGATCACGCATCCGCTGGAAAAAATTCTCGAACAGCGCATCGCCATCATCGACGGAGCGATGGGCACGACCATCCGTACCTACGGCATGAAGGAAGCCGACATCCGCGGCGACCGATTCAAGAACTCAAAGAAAGATCTCCTCAACAACGGCGACCTCTTTTCCCTGACTCAGCCGAAGATGATCGGTGACATTCACCGTCGCTTCCTTGAAGCTGGCGCCGACATCATCGAAACGAACACGTTCGGAGCGACGAGCATCACCCAAAGCGAATTCTTCGTCGATGACCCGCGCGAGCACGGCGGACGCAAAGACCCGGAGTTCTACGACAAGATCATTCAAGACAAGTTTCTGCGCGATCTCGCATGGGAGATCAACGAGCAGTCCGCCAAGCAATGCCGCGAGTGGGCGGATCGCGTCGGAAACCAAACCGGCCGGCAACGTTTCGTTGCCGGAGCATTAGGGCCTCTGACCGTCTCTCTTTCGAACTCGCCGGACCCCGATGACGCAGGATTTCGTGTCGTCAGTTTCGATCAGGTCAAGACCGCCTACGCCGAAGAAGCCCGCGCGTTGATCGCCGGCGGCGTCGACTTTCTGCTCGTCGAAACAATCTTCGACTCCCTCAACGCCAAAGCCGCCCTCGTCGCAATTCAGGAAGTCTTTGAGGAGGATGGCAAAAAAATCCCGGTGATGATTTCCGCCGCGGTCGGGCGTGGCGGCGAAACGCTGATTTCCGCGCAGACTACCGAAGCGTTTTGGAACGCGGTGAAACACGTCAAGCCGCTCTCCGTCGGACTGAATTGCTCTCTCGGCCCCGACCTGATGTACCCATTTCTCAGCGACCTCTCCGAAAAGGCGAACGTAGCAATTTCTTGCTACCCGAATGCCGGTTTGCCGAATCCGCTTTCCGAAACCGGATTCGACTTAGGCCCCGCGGACATGGCCCGCTATCTAAGTGATTTCGCAAAGGGTGGACTGATCAACATCGCCGGCGGATGCTGCGGCAATACACCCGAGCACATCGCCGCCATCGCGAAAGCGCTCGAGGGCCAGGCTCCCCGAAAATTGCCGAGCGCGCTGCAAGAGAAAGAGATCGCCGCGTGACGACGGAGGACACGACCAACACAAATCTAAACCCTGAACCAAAGCCGCTCCGCCTTTCCGGCTCTCAACCTTTCACGCAACAACGCGGCGTCTTCATCATGATCGGCGAACGCACCAACGTCGCCGGCTCGCCGAAGTTTGCGAAGTTGGTCAAAGAAGGGAAGTTCGAAGAAGCCGTCAGCGTCGCCCGCCAGCAAGTTGAAAATGGCGCCAACGTCATCGACATCTGCATGGACGAGGGCATGATCGATGGCGTCGCCGCAATGTCGCGCTTCCTTCAGTTGCTCGCCAGCGAACCCGAAGTGGCCAAAGTCCCATTCATGATCGACTCCTCGAAATGGGAAGTCCTTCAGGCCGGACTGAAGTGCCTGCAAGGGAAGGGAATCGTCAATTCGATTTCGCTGAAAGAGGGCGAAGAGAAATTCCGCCAGAACGCGTCAACTGTTCTGAGATACGGCGCCGCCGTCGTCGTGATGGCTTTCGACGAAAAGGGCCAGGCCGCAACCCTCGAAGACAAGATTCGAATCTGCCAGCGCGCCTATCGCATCCTCGTCGATGAAGTCGGTTTCCCGCCCGAAGACATCATCTTCGATCCCAACATCCTCACTGTCGCGACCGGCATGGAGGAGCACAACAACTATGCCGTCGATTTCATCAACGCCACCCGTTGGATCAAGTCCAATCTCCCCCACGCCAAAGTAAGCGGCGGCGTCTCCAACATTTCCTTCAGCTTCCGCGGCAACAACAAAGTCCGCGAAGCCATGCACTCCGCTTTCCTCTACCATGCCATCTCCGCCGGCATGGATATGGGCATCGTCAACGCAGGCATGCTCGAGGTCTACGAAGAGATCGATCCCGAGCTGAAAGTGCTCGTCGAAGACGTCTTGCTCAATCGTCGCCCCGACGCCACCGAGCGCCTCGTCGATTTCGGCGAGACGCTAAAAAATGCCGGCACCGCCGCCACCGAAAAGAAAACCGAAGAGTGGCGCAACGGAACCATCGAAGAACGCCTTTCCCACGCGCTCGTCAAAGGCATCGACACCTACATCGAACAAGACGCCGAAGAAGCCCGCGTAAAGCTCGGCCGCCCGCTCCTAGTAATCGAAGGCCCGTTGATGGCCGGTATGAGCGTCGTCGGCGACTTATTCGGCGCCGGCAAAATGTTTCTCCCCCAAGTCGTGAAGTCCGCCCGCGTAATGAAAAAAGCCGTCGCGCACCTCACGCCTTTCATGGAGGCAGAAAAGGCCGAACTCATCGCCGCGGGCCACACCGTCAAAACCCAAGGCAAAATCATCCTCGCCACCGTTAAAGGCGACGTCCACGACATCGGCAAAAATATCGTCGGCGTCGTTCTCGCCTGCAACAACTACGACGTGATCGACCTCGGCGTCATGGTCCCCTGCGAGAGAATTCTCGAACGCGCCAAAGCCGAGCGCGCCGACATCATCGGCCTCAGCGGCCTCATCACTCCTTCGCTCGACGAAATGGTCCACGTCGCCCGCGAGATGGAGCGCCAGGGCTTCAAGCTTCCTCTGCTCATCGGCGGCGCAACCACCAGCCGTGCCCACACCGCCGTAAAAATCGCCCCAAACTACAGCGAGCCCGTCGTCCACGTCCTCGACGCCAGCCGCGCCGTCCCCGTCGCCACCAGCCTGCTCAGCGACGAAAATAAAGCCGACTTCGTCACCAAGCATCGCGCCGAATACGAAACCGTCAGAAAAACTCACGCCGCTCCGCGCCAGCCAGTCATCCCCATCGCCGAAGCCCGCGCCCGCCGCACTCCCATCACCTGGCGCAAGGAAGACATCCCCGCTCCCGAGTTCACCGGCGTCCGCGTCCTCAACGATTTTCCCCTCGCCGCGCTCCGCGATTTCATCGACTGGACTCCCTTCTTCCACACCTGGGGCCTCAAAGGTGTCTACCCGCGCATCCTCGACGAAGGCGAACGCGGCACGCAAGCCCGCCAATTATTCGCCGACGGCAACGCCCTCCTCGACAAAATGATCGCCCAAAAATCGATCACCGCTCGCGGCGTCTACGGCATGTTCCCCGCAAACGCCTCCGGCGACGACGTCGAGCTCTACACCGATTGCAAACGCGACGCCGTGCGCGACCGCTTCCACTTCCTCCGCCAGCAAGCCAATCGCGAAGGCAGCGACCCTTGCCGCTCTCTTTCCGACTTCATCGCCCCCAAAGAAACCGGCCTGCCCGATCACATCGGCGCATTCGCTGTCACCAGCGGCATCGGCCTCAAGGAAGTCTGCGATCGCTACCGCGCCGAAAACGACGACTACAACGCCATCCTCGCCGAAGCCATCGCCGATCGCCTCGCCGAAGCTTTCGCCGAATGCCTCCACAAAAGAGTTCGCGACGAATGGGGCTACGGCCGCACCGAAAATCTCACCAACGACGAAATCATCCACGAAAAATATCGCGGCATCCGTCCCGCCGCCGGCTACCCCGCCTGCCCCGATCACACCGAAAAAGGCCCGCTCTGGCGCCTGCTCGACGTCCAGACCAACACCGGAATGTTCATCACCGAATCTTTCGCCATGTGGCCCGGCTCCAGCGTCAGCGGCCTCTACTTCGCTCATCCCGAGTCCCGCTACTTCAGCCTCGGCAAAATCGGCCGCGATCAAGTCGCCGACTACAGCCAGCGCAAAGCCATGACCGTCGCCGAAGTCGAACGCTGGCTCAGCCCCAACCTCAACTACGACCCCGCGCCATAATCAGAAATCCGCGATGCCAGAACGCCTCGGTAGCGCCGGCGTCCCGCCGGCGTTTTTGCGCCCCGTAACCCCAAACAAATCCGCACGCCCAACAACTCGCGCCTATATATAATGTCGCCCTTCGTGACACCCAGCATCACAAAGGCCGCCACATGACTCGACCGCTCCGCATCGAATCACTCGCACTCTGCTCGATCGCACTCTTGATTCCGTTTGTCGCGCCTCACCTCCGCGCACAAACCACCGCCGCTCAAAACACTCAATCCCAACTCAAAGCCATCAAACTCGCCCGCCTCTACGACGGCCACAAACTCTGGCCCACCAACCCCATCGTCATCATCGACGGCACAAAAATCCGCTCCGTCACAACAAATCCCGCGGACATCCCGCCCCAAGCCCAGATCATCGACCTCACGAAATACACCGGCCTCCCCGGCCTCATCGACGTCCACACCCACATGACCATGTACACCGACGAGACTCCCGGCGTTCCCATGCTCAAGCAAATCACCGCCAACTCTCCCGCCACCGAAGTCTTCCTCGCCCGCAAAGGCGCCCTCCGCACTCTCGAAGCCGGCGTCACCACCGTCCGCGATCTCGGCGCCGATCAATATATGGACATCGCCATGCGCAATCTCATCAACCAGGGCGAAATGCTCGGCCCGCGCATGTTCGTCGTCGGCTACGGCCTCTACATCACCAACACGCCCTACAAGCCCGGCATCAATCCACCCGCCGGTGGCATCGCCGATGGCGTCCCCGAAGTTCTCCGCGTCGTCCGCCAGCAAATCGCCGCCGGCGCCGACTGGATCAAGCTCTACGCCTCCACCGGCACCGACGACGACGTCACCGGCTTCCAGACTTTCACCTACGACGAAATCAAAGCCGCCGTGGACACCGCCCACCAATTCGGCAAGCGCATCGCCATCCACTCCTACGGCCCCGACGGCGCACGCGACGCCGTCCGCGCCGGCACCGACTCCCTCGAGCACGCCACCGATCTCGATGACGCCACCATCCGCGACATGGTCAGGCGCGGCACCTACTACGTCCCCACCATCGACCACAATCGCTATTACATCGACAACGGCGACAAGATCGGCTACGCCCCCGGCTTCAAGGATCGCCTCCAAGCCTTCATCCAGCGCAATCTCGAAACCACCCGCCGCGCCCACAATGCCGGCGTAAAAATCGCCATGGGCAGCGACGCCATCTACACCATGTTCGGCGAAAACACCCGCGAACTCGCCTGGTTCGTCAAAGCCGGCATGACCCCCGAGCAAGCCCTCCAGTCCGCCACCACCACCGCCGCCGCCCTCCTCGACAAATCCTCCGACCTCGGCTCCATCGCCCCCGGTTACACCGCCGACCTCGCCGTCACCGACGGCAACCCCCTCTCCGACATCGAAGTCGCCATCCACCACGTCATCTGGGTAATGAAATCCGGCTCCGTAGTCGTCGACAAAATCTCACCCACAACTCACTGACACCCGCAACGCAGAACATTGGCGCCGCGTCCACTTCGACCGGCGCCGCGAATAGTAGTTTCGACATATTGTTTCCGCGCATCCCCACGCGTACAAACAACTCTGAGCAGTTGTCCCGAAGATTCGGTCGCTTACTTATGAAGACAAGACAGTGTTTGTTTCTGTCCGTGTGTGTATTTGCGGCGACTCTTTTTTGCGCGCGTGGGCAAGTACACGCGCATTCCGGTGGCGAGCCACAGTCGCCTGATCCCGCGGGACAGGCCGTCTATGGCGGGACATCGACACCACAGGGTGGCGGGCAGGCCGGCGCGGCAACGGCCGGAGTGTTTGCTCCGGTGCTGGATTCGGAGAAGCGGCCGATCACTGCGGGCGGATTTGTAAAGCAGGGGCCGATTTTGTTTGTCGATATCGCGGACAAAGCTGGGCTGGGCGGGTGGCGGCACACGATGGGCACGCCGGAAAAGAATTACATCATTGAAGCGACGGGCTCCGGAGCTGCGCTACTGGATTACGACAACGATGGGTGGATGGACATTTATTTGGTGAATGGTTCGACGGTGGATGCGCTCAGCGGGAAAGTAACGCCTCCTCACGCGGCGCTTTTTCACAACAATCATGATGGGACGTTTACGGACGTGGCGGAAAAGGCGGGCGTGACAAACGATCGCTGGGGATACGGAGTGGCGATCGGGGATTACGACAACGACGGGTACTCGGACATTTACGTTTCGAACTACGGGAAGAACCGGCTTTTTCACAACAATCACGACGGGACGTTCACGGATGTGGCAGAGAAGGCGGGCGTGCAACTCGGAAATTGGTCGACGGGTGCAACGTTTGGGGATTACGACGGCGATGGGAAGCTGGATTTGTTTGTGCCCGGCTACATTCATTGGGACATGGACAAGCTACCGCCGAAACCCGATCCGGCGGCGCACGCGGTGAATTTTTGCCAGTATCGCGGCGTGGGCGTGATGTGCGGGCCGCGCGGATTGCAGGGCGAGAGCGATCATCTGTTTCACAACAATGGCGACGGGACGTTTACGGATGTCAGTGAGAAGGCGGGAGTTTCGGACAAGAAGCACTACTACGGATTTACTTCGGTGTTTGTGGATGTGAACGACGACGGGAAAGTCGATCTGCTGGTGGCGAACGATTCGACGCCGAATTATCTCTATTTAAATAATGGGGATGGAACGTTCAAGGATGCGAGCTTCACGTCGGGATTCGCGCTGAACCAGGACGGGCAGGAAGTCGCGAACATGGGGATGGCGATCGGCGACTATCGGAACAACGGGCTGCTCGATTTGTATACGGGGACATTTTCGGACGACTACAAACCGCTGTTTCGAAATGGCGGCAAGGCTTATTACACGGAAATTGCGCCGGAGATGAGCATCGCGCAGTTTACGTATCCGTTTCTGACGTGGAGCACGGAGTTCATCGATTACGACAACGACGGATGGAAAGATATTTTCGCGGTGAATGGGCACGTCTATCCGCAAGTGGATCAACACAATTTTGGGACGTCGTTCGCACAGCGGCCGTTTGTGTTTCACAACATCCGGCATGGGGAAAAGTTTGAGGTGGTGCCCGCGGTGGAAGGGACTGGGCTGGCGGAAGTGATTCCAGGACGCGGGGCGGGCTTTGGCGATCTGTTTAACGACGGGAAGATTGATGTGGTCATCAATTGCCTCGACCACAAGCCGGCTCTGCTGCGCAACGTGAGTCCTGACAAACATCACTGGGTGGGATTGCAACTGACGGGCGGACCGAAGAGCCCGCGCGACGCGGTTGGGGCGGTGGTTTACCTGACGGCGGGTGGCGTGAAGCAGCGCGGCGACGTGATGAGCGGCGGGAGTTATGAGTCGTCGAACGATATGCGGCTGCATTTTGGGATTGGCGATGCCACGTCGGTGACAAAGGTAGAAGTGCGATGGCCGGACGGGGCTAAGGAAGAGATTGCGCTGCCGTCGGTGGATCGTTTTTTTGCGATTGAAGAGGGAAAAGGTGTTGTAGCGAGCGTTTACGACGCGATTGCGCAACAGCAGCAGCAAAGGGCTTCAACGCAAAAAACGACGGAAAACGGGACCACTCACTAATTTTTCGATTTACAGATCGCGACCCTGGGTCTGGAGGCGCGTATGAACGCATGGAATCGACAGAGTTGGTCGCTTGCTAGGGCGAGTGTGCTGTTCATTTGCGGTCTGGGCGCATCGCTGGCGCAGCCGCAAGGACAGCAGAGCCAGCCGCAGCGAACTCGAGCGCAGCAAAATCAGGCAGAGCAGAGTGGTTCGGCACCGGCGCAAACTCCACAGCAGTCGAAGCAGGCCGATGAGCGAAAGGCGTATGCGGATGAAGTTCGCAAGAGCTACAACTTCCGATTCGGCGCCGGCGTCATCTCCATTCCGGGGAATGCGGCTATCGAAGGCAATGACTTCGTTCAGGCTGGCTCGTTCCCGAAGGCGACGTATTGCGCGGTGTGCCATGCGCAGGCTTACAACAACTGGCGACAGGCGCTGCACTCGAACTCGTTTCGAACGCCGTTTTATCGCACGAGCGTCAATATTTTGCTGCGTTCGAAGGGGATTGAGTTTACGCGGCACTGCGACAGCTGCCATAACCCGGTAGGCGTGCTGACGGGCGGGCTGACGCAGGATTCGAAAGTGGATCGCGGGTTCGATCGCGATGGGCTGACCTGCCTGACGTGCCATTCGGTGCAGAAGCTGCAGCCGACCGTCGGGAACGGCGGATTCGAGCTTGGCTTGCCGTCGGTGATAGTCGATGAGAACGGCAACCGGATTCAGGGCGAAGTGCCTTACGAAGAAATCATGAAGCATCCGGACCGGCACTCGAAGGCTGTGATGAAGGACTTCTATCGCTCGCCGGAATTCTGCTCAGCGTGCCACAAGGCGAATCTCCCGGACACCCTCAATGACTATAAGTTTGTGCGCGCGTTTACAGTTTTCGATGAATGGCAGAATTCGAAGTTTTCGAAGCGGAATCCGCTGACGTTTTACGCCGGCGACTACACGACGTGCCAAAACTGCCACATGAAGCGCTCGGCGCCGACGTTGACGGAATATGGAGCGAAGAACGGGACGTTTGCCTCGCATCGATGGACGGCGGGGAATACGGCGGTGCCCTTCTACTACGGATTCGACGAGCAATTGAAGAAGACGACGGAATTCTTGCAGTCCGGGAATTATCTCAACGTCGATCTGTTTGCGTTCAAGAAAAAGGATGACGGCAACGGCTTTGTTGGTCCGATCGGCACGGTGGCTTACTCGCTGAGGGCAGGTGACACGGTGCAGACGATGGTCGTTATCCAGAACAAGAACATTGGGCACTCGCTGATTCCGGAAGTGCGCGATCTGTATGAAGCGTGGACGGAATTCACGGTCACCGAACAGGACGGAACGGAGATTTATCACAGCGGCTTTCTGAAGCCTGATGGTTCGCTAGATACGCGGGCGCACAGCTTTACGAATCGTCCCGTGGATGAGCACGGGATTTTTGTCGATAACCACCGCGTGTTTGAGATTCACTCGGTGGCGTATGACAACACAGTTCAATCGGGACGATCGTCGCTGGTGCGGTATGAATTCAAGATTCCGCCGACTGCGAGGGGGCCGCTGACAATCACGGCTCGCGTGAATTACCGGCACCTGCGGCAGAGTTACCTGAACAACATTTTTGGGACGGATCATCCCGCCTATCCGGTGATCGAGCTTTCGCGGAAGACGCGGACGGTGGCATTGGGCGAGAACGCGCCGGATGCCCAGCCCGATCCGCAAGACAATCTGGACTGGATGCGATGGAATAATTACGGGATCGCGTCGCTGGATCAATTGCAGTATGCGGATGCGGTGGCGGCGTTCACGGAAGTGGCGAAGCTGCGGCCGGACTACGCGGATGCGTACACGAATATCGCGCTGACGGAAATGGAGTGGGAGAAATACGATTCAGCGCGAAAGAATTTGAAGATGGCGCTGGCGTTGGCTAACGACAATGCGAGGTCGCTGTATTACATGGCGCTGGTCGAGCGGAGATCAGGCAACTCGGAAGCGGAAATCATGGATTTGAAGAAGGTTGTGGCGCAGTATCCGATGTCGCGGGATGCGCGGCGGGAATTGGGGAAATCGTATTATCGGCAGGGAAATACAGAAGGATCGATCGAGCAATTCGAGGCGCTGCAGGTGCTCGATCCGGATGATGTGACCGCCCACTACAACCTGGCGATTTTGTATGGTCGCATGGGGAAAGATAAGGAGTCGGCGGAGCAACAGGCGATGTTCCGGACGAAGAAGGTCGATCCTGGGGCACCGACGTATTCGTTCGATTTCTTGATGAAGCATCCAGAGATTTCGACGGAGAGCGTGCCATGGCATATGCATACGGATTCGTCGCCAGAGTTTAATGCGGATGGGCAGAAGACGAATCCGGCGAATGCTCCGGCGGGGGCCAGTGCGCCGACACCGAGCGGGTCGGTTGGAGCGAATCGATGAGACTGGTCTTTCTTGCCCGATGCGTTGCGTTGTTCACTGTTTTGTTTGGCACGGCTGGAGCCGGTAGCCGTGCGAAGGAAATGTGTCCGTGGATTAATGAGCCGACTGCGGCTGGCTTTTTGAAAGGCGATGTGACGACCACGATTACGCACAATTCGACGGGGGCGGACAAAGCGGCGGCCGCCGCGGCGACCGCAACGGGGACTTCTGTGACAGTCGGAGACGCGATTTGCGAATTTGTCCGTCGCGATGCGTCGGGAACTACACGACTACGCATCGAGGTTGCGACGATGAGCGATGTTGCGGCGGCGTTTCCTGCGTTTCGGGCGCGATGCGGGGCGGGGAGTCAGCCTGTGCGCGCGATTGGGAGTGAGGCGGAGGTTTGTGACGCAGCGATGGCCGGAAATGGAGTCGCAGAACGGGTCGTAGGGCGCGTACGCGAACGCGCGTTTGTGGTTTCGATTTCGGCGGCGACCACGGCGGATCAAGCTACGGTGCGTGAAACGACGTTGCGCGTGGCGGAGCAGGTTGCGGGATTTCTGTTCTAGCGGCGATTAGTAGTGCTTTTGAAGTATGGTGACAAAGCAGTTTCCTGCCTAGACTAGCGCGTACGGTTTTACAGCCGCACAATCTCAATCGTGTTCCATTTTTTCCAGCATGTCGTCTCAGGATTCTTCAAACAATTCAGCGGCTCGGCGCCTTCTTTCGGTCTTGTTGGTGGAAGATCACGCTCTAGTCGGATTGGCGTTGCGGCGCACGCTGCAAGATGCCGACGATATTCGTGTGGTCGGCGAGAGTGGGGACGCGGCCAGCGCGATTCGGACGGCGCGACGGCTGAAACCGAACGTGGTGGTGATGGATTTTGCGCTGCCGGGGAAATCGGGGGCTGAGGCGACGCAGGAAATACTGAAGACGGTGAAGACGGCGGTGCTGATTTTGAGTATGCACTCGGAACCGAGTTACGTTCGCGCGGCGATGGATTCGGGGGCGAGCGGATATTTGTTGAAGAGCGCGGTCGATCTCGAACTCGCGGAGGCGATCCGGCAAGTGGCGGCGGGGCGGTTTGTTCTGGATGAGCGGCTGGCACAGAGCAATGTGTTCGGCGAGATGACGCGGCCGTTGAGCGAGCGAGAGCTGGAGATTTTACGGTTGATCGTACAGGGGAAATCGCACCGGCAAATCGCGAGCGAGCTTGGTATCCGCGTGAATACTGTGCGAGCTCACCGCGCAAATATGATGCAAGCAATGGGAGTGCATAAGACAACAGAGCTTGCCCTGTACGCCTTGGCGCGAGGGCTGGCCGGCGGTTGAACCAGGGAAACCAGCGGACAGATGCAACGTTTCCTCACTCGTCGCGTCCGAACATCAACTTCCTCATTCGAATCATCCATTCGAATTACCACTCCATAAATCGTCATTGACAAGTACTCTCCCGCACGCTATACTGGTCCGTGAACTCACCCCTCCTCTTCGAAAAGCACCCCCACCTAAACCCATTCTTTTCAATCGCCTGCACACACTCATTTCCCGCCCCTCCGCAACCCCTTAATCCACAGTCACTTACACACACTTCAAAAAACATAGGGGGTATACCCCCCTCCGTCCCATTTTGGAACTCGCCTCGACCACCTTTCGCAACCGCCACGTGCCGACCGCCCGCCAAAACAAAAGGCCGGGCGCCTCTGCCCGGCCTGCGATTCCCAAATTGGCCTGTCGCGAACCCACACTCCGAACCTACCCGCTCAGACAGGCTTCATCTCCGCGCCACAAATCTGGAGGTCGTATCCATTCGGATCTTTCACGTGAAAACTATTCTCCGTGTCGGGCTGCGGGTTCAAACCGCGGCGCTCCAATTCAGCTTTCACCGCATTCTTATCCCAATGCTCGATCGTGTACGCAACGTGATCGATGCGCGGCGGCGTAATCCCCTCCGGCGCATTGCGCGGAATCAAAAACGTGTTCGTCCCGGCGATGACCAGGTTGCATTGCTTTCCCGTATCTCCGACGGCCTTCATCCCCAGCAAATCCGCATAAAAATCTCGCGTCTTCGCGTAATCATTGACCTGATACGAAATATGGTTGACCGCAACCGCCTTGAACCCCTTCGACCCTTCACCAAGCGCCGGCGCCGCTCCCGTCGCAGCCGCCGCAACCACGCTGAGGCTCTTAATCAACTGCCGTCGCGTCATGCGCCCGCAATCAAAATCATCCAGCAGTTTAGTAATCAAGTTTTCCATCTCGCCTCCGCAAGAGTGTCAAGTTTCCCGGCTCTCCCATTGAACCACGGTAACAGTGCCGTCGTGAACGATGCCGCCGTGAACAGAGCCGCCGTGAACAGTTTTGTCTTCTCGCTCATCATTCCGCCCCCAATAACAACCCACGCCGCAATCCGCCCCGCAAAACAAAAGAAGCGACCGGCTCAGCCGCCTCAAAAGAATCCGCGTCACGCGAAAAATTCCTCGCCTCCCGCAAATTTAAACCAACGACCTTCGCCCCCCAAGTTTCGCGCTCTTCGCGAAACTCGCATGAAATCGACAGCCCGACTCTTGCCCTTGGTCTTGGTTGAAAACAAAAACGGCTTAGGAGTGGAGTCTCCCAAGCCGTTGTTTCTAAACTAAGAATTGGTTGCGGGGGTCAGATTTGAACTGACGACCTTCGGCCCCGAGTTTCGCGCCTCTTGCGAAACTCGCATGAAATTGACAGCCCGACTCTTGCCCTTAGCCTCGGGGCTCGGCTGAAAACAAAAACGGCTCAGGAGTGGAGTCTCCCAAGCCGTTGTTTCTAAACTAAGAATTGGTTGCGGGGGTCAGATTTGAACTGACGACCTTCGGCCCCGAGTTTCGCGCCTCTTGCGAAACTCGCATGAAATTGACAGCCCGACTCTTGGCCTTGGCCTCGGGGCTCGGCTGAAAACAAAAACGGCTCAGGAGTGGAGTCTCCCAAGCCGTTGTTTCTAAACTAAGAATTGGTTGCGGGGGTCAGATTTGAACTGACGACCTTCGGCCCCGAGTTTCGCGCCTCTTGCGAAACTCGCATGAAATTGACAGCCCGACTCTTGGCCTTGGCTCGTTGGTTGAAAACAAAAACGGCTCAGGAGTGGAGTCTCCCAAGCCGTTGTTTCTAAACTAAGAATTGGTTGCGGGGGTCAGATTTGAACTGACGACCTTCGGGTTATGAGCCCGACGAGCTACCAGGCTGCTCCACCCCGCATAACGACTATAACGGTTCGTTCATCTGCCGTCAAATCGCCGCGGAAGCAGCCAAAAAAGTCACATGCGCACATCGCATCCAAAAGAAGAAAGGCAACGCCGCGAAACAGCAAAATCCGCGCACGCGCGCACGCACAACGCAGATGCGAAACACACACCGACACGCAACGCAAACGCGCCAATGCAAAATCGCATCACGCCCAAATTTCCAATTTCAATTTTTGATTTTTCAAACGCAAACGCAAACGGCGCGTTCGCGAAAGCTACCAGGTGCTATACGCCGTCCCATCGACCTTCGACGTCGCCGCCGAACTCGAATGCACATCCACAATCCCGTTGTTCGTTTGATCCGGGCTCAGCACCAAATCGCCGTAATCCGTGTGCCAATCTTTCTGGTGCGTCATCGGATCGGTCGGCACTTCGCGCAAATACGGCGCCTGCGGATTCACCAAATCATCCAGCGATTGCGGCGCCGCTTCTTTATCCAGCGTGTAGTTGTCGATCGCCTGCCGCATCACCGCTAAATCCGTCTTCAGCGTCGCTTCTTTCGCGCGCTGCACCGACACGTCGTAACGCGCCGCCGCGATCCCAATCAAAATAAAAATGATCGTAATCACGATCATCAGCTCGATCAGCGTAAACCCGCCGTCGCGCCGCGCCCGCCCGCCGCCGATTTTTAATCGAAAATCCCTTCATTCCTCACCTTCAAAAAACAACGAACAATCGAACTACCTCAACAACCGAGCCACGAAACAAAAATCTCACTCAACAAAAACCGCTCTCACCACTCCGAATACTTCGTCCCATCGCTCGCCGTACCGTACGATTTCGAGTGTACGTCAAACACATTCTTCCCGCCCCAACTCGTGGAGTCGGGATCGTCCTGAACGGCAAGCAGGTTCCAGTCGGTCTGCCCGGTCATCGGATCCTTCGGAATCTTCCGCAAGAATCGAATCTTGCGATCGTTTCCCGCGCCAAGCTGCACGCCCTTGACCAGCGTTTCGAGATCAGGCGGATACCCTTCGCTTCCCGACTTCAATCCGGATCAAATTCCGATCCGCCAAATCCTTGTACCGATCGATCGCATCGCGCATCTGGCGCAAGTCATACCGCAACTCTTCCTCACGCTTGTGCACCAGCGTGTACCGCATGATCGGCATCGCCATAGAAGTCAGCACCAGCAAAATCGAACACGCGATGATCAACTCGATCAGCGTCATGCCCGCAGCCGTCGCCTTGATCGCGGAACGCCGGCGACGACGCGCACCGGACCAATCCCGGCCGGCGACGAATTTTGCTGTTGTTTGACTCATGCACTTCATCTCAGCCAACCGAGGTCCAGTCGAGTTCCAGTCTCGTCAACCAGACTACGGCTGCACCTGTAGCGTCGCCTCGCTGGTGACCAGCGGAATCGGCTTTTGCTGCGAGTCCTTCGCGTTGACCTGCACGATCGACAGGTTCGAATTTCCCGGCGCAATCGCCCTTACGACGACGCCCATGATGGTCCCGGTCCCGCTGACGCCCGCCGTGTTCGGCTGTCGCGTCGCGGAAATAATCGCTTGCCCGCGCGTAGGATCGACGCGTTGCACGATCGCAATTTCCTGATTCCCGCCTTGCAGGAATCCGCCGTGCTGCACTTCTTCCACGCTGATCACCGCGGGGTTGTATTGCAGCAAAAAGGGAACCGAGAAGAGATCGTTCACGTTATCGACGACAACTCCAATCGTCGCTTTCTCGCCGACCTTCAAGCTCAAGTTCCGCGGTTCGAAGCGCATCTGCGCCGACTGCGCATTCGGCGCCGGATTCGCACCAGCAGCTGGAGCCGCCGCCGCACCCGGTGCCGCAGCGCCTCCCGTCGCACCGGCCGCCGGAGCCGCGTCGCTTTGCGGCGCCCGCACTTCGTAATCGCGCTTCACCTGCACCACCGCTTCCGATCCCGTGTATAGCGGCCGCAGATTCGCCTTCGTCCATTCCGGCATGCGCACGATTTTCGGCGTCAAAATAATCAGAATCTCGTCGTCTTCGTAGCTCTTCGTATCTTCCGCAAACAAATAGTGCAGCAGCGGCACGCTGCCGAGACCCGGCCAGCCGTTGCGGCTCTTCGTGTCGGTTTTCTCGACCAACCCGCCCAAGATACTAGCCTCGCCTTCCTTCAGGCGAATCTCGTGATCGATCTTTCTCTGTGAAATAATCGGCTGCTGAATGCCGCCAATGTTCGTCTGACCCGTCACCGACGAAACTTCCACGCTCACCTTCATGCTCACTTCATGATTCGGGTGTACGCGCGGCGTAATGTCCACGTTCACGCCGACATCGATATATTGGAATTGCGTGTTCACCAACGGGTTCACGAATCCCGAGCCCGCCGTCGATCCCACGCCAACGCCCGCCTGGAAGCTGCCTGTCGCCACTGGCACGCGGTCGCCGATCCTCAACTTCGCCGGCTGCCCGTCCACCGATCGCACTTCCGGATTCTGGATAATTCTCGTCGAAGAATCGTTCAACAGCGCGTTTGCTGTGAAACTCGGCAACGTTACGCTGTAGTTCGCCCCGTTCAAATGCGTCAGATTCTGGAGCGTCAAAATATTGCTTGTCGTGGAAGAAGTAGTGCCGCTCGTGTTTGTCGTTCCGTTGTTGGTCGTTGTCGTCGTCGTTCCCGGCGGCACCACGCCAATCGAAGCCGACTGCCCGGGCAAAATGCCCAGGTTGCGCATCTTGTCCAGCCGCGCTTCCAGCACCTGCACCTGAATCACAACCTCAGGCCGCGCTTTGTCGATGTCGTTGATCATCTTCTCCGCGATCGCCAGCTTGTCCGGCGTGTCGCGAATAATGATCGCGTTCTGCGCGTTCAACTGTTGCAGCCGCTTCAAATCCAGCAACTGCCGCAAGCCCGTCACGATTTCAGTCAAATCCTGCGCCTGCACGGTGTTCGACAAATAGAATGTCTTTACGATCTGCTCGTCGTAATCGCGGCGTTTCTGCGGCTGATCGGGAATCACAAAAATAATGTTCTCGGTGACCGGCTTCCAGAACGCCTTGCTCTCCATCGACACGATGTCGAGCGCTTGTTGCAGCGTGACTCCGGTCAGATCCACCGGGATGCGCCGCGCAGGGAAGTCCGGGTCGTACACAACGGTGAGTCCCGCCAACTTGCCGATCGTGTCGAACACGATCTTCGCGTCATTCACCATGTGCAGGCTGATCGGTGCGTGTGATAGCGGTTTAACTTCGGGAGGCGCCGCCGCCAGCAACGGCATTTCCGCTGAGTTTGCAGCATACGTTGCGGCATCCGCTGCCGCTGCCTTGTGTTCCTGCTCGGCGAGCAAATCAGCCGTCTTGCGAATCTCCTGATCCGCCATCGAGCTCGAAGGATCGATCGCCGCCGCGCGCTGGAACTCGCCTAGCGCCGCCTGCAAGTTGCCTTGCTCGCGCAGCTTCACACCCTGCTTGACGTGAAATGCGCCCGCTTCAAACCGCGCCTGGTTGTACTTGATTTGATACTCGGCGTTCTCCGGCTCTTCTTTCAACGCCTTCAGATAGAAGTCGTACGCCGCATCGTAATCTTGAAGGTTCTCGGCCTTGCGTCCCTGCGTATACTCAGGCTTGCCCTTTGGGCAGCCCGCGGCCATGAGCCCCACACCCGCGCACAATATAACCTTGGTCCATCCTCGCATGTACTCTCCGTGGCTCGGGCTTGATTCGGTAGAACTCTAGCACCGGGTTAGAGGGGGGACAAGCAACCAAGGGTTGGCTGTCTTGCATACATAACCCCCGTGCATCTAACATTTAATCCTATAGTCACACAGGATTTAAAGGCGCCCAAACCTATGCCCGTTCCTCATAAACAACCCGGTAAGCAGACCCCCAAGGGGAAGGACGCGCAGAAGGAAACTGTCGTCGCCCAGAATCGGGCTGCTTCCTACAATTACCACCTGCTCGATAAAGTCGAGGCCGGCCTGGTCCTCCATGGTACCGAAGTCAAAGCCCTTCGGGAAGGCAAAGCCAACATTCGTGACGCCTATATCGACTTCAAGCCCAGCGGCCCCTGGCTGGTCAACGCCCATATCGCCCAGTACATGCCCGGCGGGCCGTGGAATCACGAGCCTCTTGGCTCCCGCAAGCTCCTCCTCCATCAAAACGAGATTAACAAGTTCGCCGGTCGCGTCGAGTCCAAAGGTTTAACCGTTATCCCTCTGCGGATATACTTCCGAGACGGCATAGCGAAATGCGAAATTGCCCTGGCCCAGGGTAAGAAGACCTGGGACCGCCGCCAGGACGAGCGCACCAAGGAAGCTCGTCGCGAAGCGGATCAAGCCATGTATCGCAACCGGAGGCGATAAGACTCAATCATGCAGATCAAGATCGACACAACCCCGTACGCCAATCTCGAGACCGACGCCATCGTCTCCTACGTTTTCGATGAAACCGATCCCATTCAAGGCTCCCTCGCCGACATCGATAAATCCGCAAATGGACTTTTGAAGAAGCTGGCTACGGGCGCTGAGTTTTCTGGCAAGCCGCTCGAAATGACTTTGATCCACGCGCCCGCCGGCCTCAAAGCGGCACGCCTGTTGCTCGTAGGGGCAGGGAAGCGCGAAAAGTTCGACGTCTCCACGCTCCGCAAAATTGCCGGAGCCGCGACGCGCTACTTGAAGGCGCGCTCGATCAAGAAATTTGGTTTCCTCGTTCGCGAAAACGACCTCAGCGACAACACCGCGCAAGCCGTCGTCGAAGGCGCCGTCACCGCCGATTTCGAGACCGACAAGTACAAGTCCGACAAAAAGCCCGGCAAAGACATCGAATCGATCGCGATTCTCGGCTACAACGATTCGAATAAATCTGCCGGCGAAAAAGGCCTCGCCAAAGGTCAAATCATCGCCGAGTCGCAGAACTTCGCGCGTGATCTCATCAACGAGCCTTCGAACAAGCTCACTCCGAAAGTATTGGCCGACAAAGCCGCGGCCATGGCCAAAGAAGCGGGCTTGGCGGTTGAAATTCTCGACGAAAAGAAAATCGCCGAGCTTAAAATGGGCGCTCTCCTCAGCGTCGCGCAAGGCGGACCCGAGCCTCCGCGCATGATCGTCATCACCTACACGCCCGCGGGCGGCGCAAAAGCTGGCGCTCCCGTCATCGGCCTCGTCGGCAAGGCCGTCACCTTCGACACCGGCGGCGTCTCGATCAAACCCGCCGACGGCATGGAAAAAATGAAGTACGACATGGCCGGCGGCGCCACGATGATCGGCGTGATGCGCGCGCTCGCGACGCTCAAGCCCAGCGTCAAAGTCATCTGCGTCGTTCCCGCCACCGAAAACGTGGTCGGCGGCGCCTCGCAAAAGCCCGGCGATATCCAGACCGCCATGTCCGGCAAGACGATCGAAGTCCTGAACACCGACGCCGAAGGCCGGCTCATCCTCGCCGACGGCGTGCACTACGCCAAGCAACTCGGCGCCACGCATCTCGTCGATGCCGCCACGCTCACCGGCGCCATCGTCGTCGCCCTCGCCAGCATCCACGTCGGCGTTTTCTCCGGCGCCGATCAGGCCTGGACCGACAAGCTCCTCGCCTCCGCGAAAGCCGTCGGCGAAAAAATGTGGCAGATGCCGATGGACGACGAGTATCGCGAGTTCATCAAAGGCAGCTTCGCCGACATTCAAAACATCGGCAGCGGCAAAGGCGGCGGCAGCATCACCGGCGCCTGGTTCATCCGCGAATTCGCCGGCGACACGCCGTGGATCCACCTCGACATCGCAGGCACCGCCTGGAACGACGACGCTAAGCCCTGGCTCGCCAAAGGCCCAACCGGCATCGCCCTCCGCACCCTGGTCAACCTAGTCATGTCCCAGTCGTAGTTTCTTGCCTTTGTAGGGGCGGGCTTCAGCCCGCCCTCGATCCTCACCGAGGACGCACCCGGTAGCGCCGGCATCTTGCCGGCGTTTTTCCTTCTAGTGGTGAGCGGGGATCACTTCCGCCCGACCACCGCGTCTTGCCACAATCGATCCGCTATCGTAGGGCACGCCACCACCGTGCCCCTTCTTTCTTTTCCCTTGACTTACCCGCGCTCTCCTCTATCCTATGCATAGCAATCCGAGGTATCGATATGAATTTCAAAGGCACTCTCCCCACCCTCATCCTCGAATCCCTCGCCCAAGGCCCGTCCCACGGCTACGCCATCGCCCAATCCATCAAATCCCGCTCCAAAGGCATCCTCGATTTCAAAGAAGGCACGCTCTACCCCGCGCTCCACAAGCTCGAAACCGCTGGCCACGTGGAATCCTACGAAGGCTCCGAAAACAATCGCCCTCGCCGCTACTACCGCATCACCAAATCCGGCCGCGGCATGCTCGCCAAAGATCGCGCCGAATGGCGCGCCATCTCACAAGCCGTCACCGTAATTTTGGGAGAAGCATAAAATGACGCCGACTCCGATGCTCAACACGTCGCAAAACTCGACCGCTCTGGACACTTGGCTCGCCCGAGCGACTCGCCAGCTCTCTGCCGAATCCGCCGCGCAAGTCCGCGCCGAAATCGCCGAGCACTACGACGCCG
Organism: uncultured Acidobacteriota bacterium; assembly: GCA_963785605.1. Classification (GTDB taxonomy): domain Bacteria; phylum Acidobacteriota; class Terriglobia; order Acidiferrales; family UBA7541; genus Acidiferrum. The sequence continues at coordinate 161,894 of CAWAWE010000011.1, forward strand.
CGCGTGAAGACGCTATCCGCTCCGGCGCAACAGCCGACGAAGCCGACCATTCCGCCGTCGCCGCACTCGGCGACCCACGCGCCGCCAATTCTCAGTATCGCGAAATTCTGATCACGCGCTCCGAAGCGAAATTACTGCGCAGCAGCGCCTGTGAAGCGCGCTTCTTCAGCGCCACGCCGCTTCGCAAACGCCTGCTCGCCATCGTGCCGGCCGCGGCAGCAATCTGCGCCGCCGGAGCCTACGGCATCGCCACCATCACCGCACCGTTCACCATTCCATTCGCTGTGACCGCCGGCGTCAACGCGACCGCCTCGCTCATCGCGCGCATCGCCATCGTCGCCGCGATCCTCACCGCCGTCGTCTTCGCCGTTCCGCTTCTTCCGATCTACACGCCCGCGCGAGCCCGCATCTACCGCGCCGCAAAATGGCTGACCGTGATCTCGCTCTCCATCTTTTTCTTCAACCCCAGTCACTATCTCGAATGGTCCTGGCTCGTCCTGAACTGTTTCTCGTTCGTCGCCTGGACCGAACTCAAGCGCATGTCCTTCCGCCGCAAAATCCCCGCCGCCAACTGGCCCAGGCACCTCTACCTCTAAGAAATTCTCATTACGCTGTCTCCGCGCGTCAGGCTTCCGCATGTCCAGCCACAGAGTGGTTGAACTTCTCCCACGAGAAACGGCCGGATGGGACCGGCTGCGAGCCATGAACTGTGAAAAATTCCAGGAGCCAACGAAATCAATTTCGCATCTGAGCTCAGGAGGAGTCCCTTATGAGCCAATTCGGATGCCGCGCGAGCGGGATCGCCTTGCTGCTCGCTGCAATCTTGACGGCGTCAGGCATTGTTGCCTCCACCGTCCCAGATCCCGGACAAGCCGGCCAACAAGCGGTCCCCATCTTCGGCATCAAAATTCCCGCCGGCTACCGCGACTGGAAGCTCGTCTCGGTCGCCCACGAGGAAGGTAAGCTCAACGACATTCGCGCCATCCTCGGCAACGACGTCGCAATCAAGGCCTACCGCGAACAGCAGCTTCCGTTCCCAGACGGCGCCATCATCGCGCGAATCGCTTGGAATTACGTCCCTTCCGAAGAAAACAACAAAGCTTTTGGCCGCCAACAATCCTTCGTCGCCGGATCGGCCCCGCCCTGGCATCTCCAGTTCATGGTCAAAGACTCAAAAAAATATGCCGCCACCGGGGGTTGGGGCTTTGCTCAATTCGATCAAGACGGCAAGCCCGCCTCCGAAGCCCCGCTCAAAACTTGCTTTTCTTGCCACGAGCCTGTCCAGGCGCGCGATTTCGTTTTTACCCGTTACTCGCCTTGATCTCTGAAAGCGGTTCGACCGGAAAAGGGAAATACGAGCACGATCGCCACAGAAACTAGGAAACTACGCAACTGCGAAACGACTCCAAACGGAAGCAACTTCAAAAAGTGAGACTTCGCAAAAATGTCCGAAGCCGTCAACCTGAATCGCCGCCGCTTTTTTGGCACTGCCGCCATGACGGTTGCTGCCACCCAACTCGCAGCGTTCGATTCCGCGGAAGCACATGACATCGGCGGTGTAACGCCGGCGGCTTTACGCACCGGCGCACCTGAGCCACCCGCAAACACCTCGTTTGCGCCGCTGAAGCAGATCGACGCGGGCCTTCTCAACGTCGGCTACGCGGAAGCCGGTCCCGCCAATGGCCCAGCCGTAATCCTCCTGCACGGTTGGCCCTACGATATCTACGCTTTCGTCGATGTCGCGCCCTTGCTGGCAGCGAAGGGCTACCGAGTGATCGTCCCGTACCTGCGCGGCTACGGCACGACTCGCTTTCTCTCCGCCGAAACATTGCGCAACGGCCAGCAGTCCGTCGTCGCGCTCGACATCATCGCCCTCATGGACGCACTCAAAATTCAGAAAGCCGTCATCGGCGGTTTCGATTGGGGCGCCCGCACAGCCGACATCATCGCCGCGCTCTGGCCCGAGCGCTGCCAGGCGTTAGTTTCCGTGAGCGGCTACCTGATCGGCTCTCAGGAGGCCGGCAAAGCGCCGCTGCCGCCGAAAGCCGAACTCCAATGGTGGTATCAATTTTATTTCGCTACCGACCGCGGCCGCGCAGGATACGAAAAATATCGTCGCGATTTTTCGAAATTGATTTGGCAGCTTGCGTCGCCGAAATGGAATTTCGACGACGCCACTTTCGATCGCACCGCCGCGTCGTTCGACAATCCCGACCACGTCGCGATCGTCATCCACAATTACCGCTGGCGCCTCGGCCTCGCCGAAGGCGAGTCCAAATACGACGCCACGGAAAAGCGCCTCGCCGCCGCTCCCGTCATCACCGTCCCCACCATCACCCTCGAAGGCGACGCCAACGGCGCCCCTCACCCCGACCCCAGCGCCTACGCCAAAAAATTCTCCGGCAAATACGCCAACCGCGTCATCACCGGCGGCATCGGCCACAATCTCCCGCAAGAAGCCCCCGCCGCCTTCGCCCAAGCCATCATCGACGCCGACGCCCTCGCTCGCTCTTAAAAGCAGTAGAGAGAACGGTTGTCATTTTGAGGCGGCCGAATGCAGCCGAAGGATCTCAGCCGCATCGCCACTACAAAACAAAAACGGCGAGCTTAAAATTCGCCCGCCGCTACCTTCTTCTCCGAAATCCGAAATCGTTACTTCATTACTTCATTGCTTCTTTACTTCGCCTCTCTCCGCACTACATCTTCTCCGGCGCCTCAATCCCCAACAACTCCAGCACCCGCACCAACTCCCGCTCCACAATTTCCGTCATCGCCAGCAAGAACGCGCGCTTCTCCGCATCGCCTTCCGACAAAATATGGTGCTTGTGATAAAAATTATTAAATCCCTGCGCCAGCTGAAACGCATACTTCGCCAAAAACGCCGGCTCCTGCGCCGTGATCGCCGCATCCACCGCCCAATCCAGCGATCCTACGCCCAGCAGCAGCTCCCATAATCCTGCTCCATCCGCGCCGCTCAAAAATTTCGCCGCCGACTCCGCTGTTACAGCCACACGCGCCCCGTCTGTTGATGCCGCCTCCGCGCCCTTACGCCGAATTCCGCGAATCCGCACCACCGCGTACTGGCAATACGGCCCCGTCTCGCCCTCAAAGCTCAGCGCATCCTTGAAATCAAACGCGATAATCGACCCGCGCGTAAACTTCAGCAAAAAGAATCGCAGCGCCCCAATCGCAATCGCATGCGCCGTCCGCAGCCGTTCCGCGTCGTCCATGTCCGGATGCCGCTCCATCACTTCCGCCAGCGCCGCGCCTTCCAGCTTGTCGATCAAATCGTCCGCTTTGACGCCGAATCCCTTTCGCCCGCTCACCTCGACGTACGCTTTCTTCGACTCTTCCTCGTTCAGCTCATAGCCCAACTCCGCCGCGCATCGCGGCGTCAGCGCCACAATCTCATACGACAAATGGATCGACCGCTCCGCCTCCGAGGGATGTCCCAGCGCCTTCAATCCCGCCGCCACCACCTGCTGCAAATACGCTTGCCGCGAATCGATCACATTGAAAACCGCCACCGCCGGCTTGCCAAAAGGCGGCGCATCCGCCTCGCCCTTCATCGCCGTCGTCGCCCACACCGTCTCGCCTTCCGGCGCATTCTTCCACCGCGCATACCGAAAATCTTTCCCCAGCAGACCAAATTTCCAAAGCTGGTACGCAATATCCTTCCCGACGTACGTCACCGTCCCATTCGACCGCACAATAATCTTGTCCTGCGAATTCTCTTCGTCGTCCGTTCTTCGCTCCGCGTCCTCCGTGCCCTCTGTGGTAGATCCTTCCTTGCTGTCGCTCCACGGCATAACCCAACATCCCGCCATCTTCCCGACTTCCGCCTTATAGATCGCCTTCGCTTCCTTCAATTTTTCAAACGCCGCATCCCAAAAATGCAAATGCAAAATCTCGCTCTCGCGCGCCAGCAAGTCATAGCGAATCCCCAGCCGTGCCATCGTCCGCAGATGAAAGCTCACGATCGCGTCCGCGACCGTCTCCGCAACTTCCGCCTCTTCGCCCCGGTTCTCTTCAATAGCTCTTAGCGTCGCTCCACGCAGCGCCGCCGCCCGCGCCTTGTCCTCGGCAAAAAAACTCGTCGCCGCCGCATACAAATCCCACGCGAAATAATCGAACCGCGGCTCCATCGCCATCATCTTCACGCTCACCGGAGTCCGCTTCTCCATCTCCAGCAGCCCAATGACGACATCCGCTACCTGCACGCCCGTATTGTCGATGTAATTCTGCACCTGCACGTTGTGCCCAGCCGCCCTCAGCGTCCGCGCCATCGTGTCGCCCAACACCGCGTTCCGCACATGCCCAATGTGCGCCGCCTTATTCGGATTGATCGACGTATGCTCAACAATAATTTTTCCGCTCGCCGGCGTCTTTCCGCCGGAAGAAGGAGGCAGCTTCAGCTCGTGCCTCTTCCCAACCTCACCCCAAAATCCCCCGCGATCGAAATACGCATTCAGATAACCGCCGCCCGCCACCTCAACCCGCGCAATCCCGGGCACCGCGCCAAACGCATTCGCAATCTCCTGCGCAATCGCCCGCGGCGCCTTCTTCAACCTCTTCGCCAACTCAAAACAAACCGGCGAAGCCGCCTCTCCCATCTCAATCTTCGGAGGCCGCTCCAACACCACGCTGAGCTCCACCCCATACGCCTCCCGTATGTGCGAGCCCAACGCCCCCCTCAACCTCTCAACCAATGTCAAATACACGCGCCCTCACCTTCCAGCCTCGCCGCAAAAAATCACCCCAGTATAAATCACGATTCAAACGAAGCTCCCTCATCCCTCGCTACAGTTGTCATCCTCACACTCCGAATCACTACGCGTCCCGTTCGAACAGTACGTTCTAGTACCTCTTGACAACTCCGTAAATCTATGCTACCATGCTCTATGTTCGCTACCATCACCTCACTGCTTCGAACACACCCACCCCGCAACCCACTCCAAACAAACGCCTTCCACACACTCGTTTCCCGCGCTCCCGCAACTCCAACAAACCAAAACCACTTATTCACACTTCAAAAAACGACGGGGGTATACCCCCCACCCGCTCCCAAAAAATTGACACCCCCAACCGCCGCCGATAGTATCAACCTGCACCCGTCGCAGACACTTTTTCCAGAACCCCGTCCTTGCGCATCGTGGTCAGGCTCCATGAATCTCGCCTATTTCGATTGTTTCTCAGGGATTAGCGGCGACATGACGCTCGGCGCCCTCCTCGACGCCGGCTGCGACCTCGCGCGCCTCCGCTCCGATCTTCAGTCGCTCCAGCTCCCCGGCTGGGAAATCTCAGCCGAAAAAGTCGTGAAAAATGGCACGTCCGCCACCTACGCCAAGGTCAAAGCCCAAGACCAGAAAACACATCGCGGCCTCACCGAAATCCTCGAAATCCTGAAAAACTCCAAGCTCGACGCTCAGGTCCGCGCCCGTGCCACCGCAATCTTCCAGAAGCTAGGCGAAGCCGAAGCCCACGTCCACGACGTCCCACTCGACAAGATTCATTTCCACGAAGTCGGCGCCGTGGACGCCATCATCGACATCGTCGGCGCCTGCATCGGCTTCCACCACCTCGGCATCGACAAATTCGCCTGCTCGCCGCTCAATGTCGGTGGCGGCACCGCAAAAATGGCTCACGGCATCCTGCCTGTGCCCGCTCCGGCCACCGCAGCCTTGCTGAAAGGGAAGCCGACCTACTCCAACGGCATCCAGCGCGAACTCACCACGCCGACCGGCGCCGCGATCGTCGCAACGCTCTGCGACAGCTTCGGCCCGCAGCCGCCCATGACCGTCTCCGCCATCGGCTACGGCGCAGGCACCGCCGACCTCGAAGGCCAGCCCAACGTCGTCCGCATCATGATCGGCCAATCTGCCGAAAAACTCGTCGCCGGCTTCGACGAAGAAATCTCCGTCATCGAAGCTAATCTCGACGACATGAATCCGCAGATCTACGGCTACTTTCTCGAAAAAGCTTTAGCCGCGGGCGCGCTCGACGTCTACACGACGCCGGTCCAGATGAAAAAGAACCGCCCGGGCACGCTGCTCACCGTCCTCTGCAAACCACAAGACGCCGGCGCGCTCACAACTCTGATCTTCGCTGAGACAACAACCTTCGGTGTGCGAACCACCACCGCGCAGCGCCGCATCCTCCCGCGCGAACACATCAGCGTCTCCACAACTTTCGGCGACGTCCGTATCAAGCTGAGCCGCATCAACGGCCGCATCCAGCACGCCGCCCCGGAGTTCGACGACTGCCGCAAACTCGCCGTAGAAAAAAACGTCCCGCTCCAACAAGTCATCACCGAAGCCCTCCGTCGCTATCAGGAAGGCACTGAGAACCACTAAAATCGAGACCATGCCGCCAACGAAAAAATTCTACTTAACCACTCCGATCTACTACACCAACGGCCTCCCGCACATCGGCCACACCTATTCCACGATCGTGTGCGACGCCATCCGCCGCTACAAGCGCATGCTCGGCTACGAAGTCATCCTCACCACCGGCACCGATGAACACGGCGTCAACGTCGAGCGCTCCGCGAAAAAAGCCGGCATGCCCGAATCCGAATTCGTCGCGAAAATGGCCGCCGAATGGAAATCGCTCTGGGACGAACTCGGCCTCCAGGGCGACGAATTCATCCGCACCACCGAAGTCCGCCACGCGCGCACCGTACAGTGGCTCTTCAAACTCTGCCGCGAAAACGGCTACATCTATCCCGGCCACTACACCGGCCAATACTGCATTTACGACAACGCGTACGTTGACGTGAAACCCGGCGAGCCTTGCCCCGAATGCGGCCGCCCGACCGAAACCGTCACCGAAGACAACTATTTCTTCAAGCTCTCGGCATTCCAAAACGTCCTGCTCGATTTCTATAAAAAGAATCCCGATTTCATTCAGCCCGAAGCGCGACGCAACGAAGTCCTCGCCTTCGTCGAAGGCGGCCTGCGCGACCTCAGCATCACGCGCACGTCAATCCGCTGGGGCATTCCCGTTCCCGGCGAAGAGCCCCACGTTTTCTACGTCTGGTTCGACGCTCTCACCGCATATCTCAGCGCCGTCGGTGGTCCCGACTTCGAGCGTCGCGGGTTCTGGCCCGCCGATCTGCATCTCGTTGGAAAGGAAATCATCCGTTTCCACGCCGTCTACTGGCCCGCGTTCCTGATGGCCGCGCAGCTTCCGCTGCCCAAACAAATCTGGGCGCACGGCTGGCTCCTGATGGACAGCGCCAAGATGAGCAAGTCTCTCGGCAACGTTGTGCGCCCGCGTCCGATCGTCCACGTTCTCGGTCTCGACGCGTTGCGCTACTACCTGCTCCGCGAAACCGTCTTCGGCGCCGACGGCAACTTCAGCTACGACGCGCTCGTCCAGCGCTACAACTCCGATCTCGCCAACGGCCTCGGCAATCTCGCCAGCCGCACCGCCGCGATGATCACAAAAGACTGCGGCGGAAAAATTCCCCGCGTAAACGATCTCAAACCGCAGGATCAAGCGCTCGCGCAGCACGCGCAAAAAACCATCGGCGAAGTGCTCGAGCAATACAACGCGCTCGCCTTCTCCAAAGCGCTCGAGCAAATCTGGTCGCTGATCTCAGCCGCCGACAAATACCTGACCACCGAGCAACCGTGGGCGCTTAAAGAGGCCGACAAAGAACGTCGCGACGCGATTCTCGCCACCACCGCGGAAGTCCTTCGCATCGTCACTGCGCTCACCTATCCGGTGCTGCCCGAAAGCACCACGAAAGTCTGGGCGCTGCTCGGACAGCAAACTCCGCTCGGCGCCGTCAATCTTGAAAGCCTGAGCTGGGGCCAACTCAAGCCCGGCACGCAACTCGGCACGTCGCAAACACTTTTCCCGCGCATCGACAAAGCGGAAGCCATAGAGAGGATGGAAGCCATGGAGAACGAAGCACAGAAAGCGCCGCCGCCAACCGCAGCGCCAACGCCCGCAGCAGCGCCGGCAGGGGCAGCCGGGGCCGCACCCGCAGGAGCGGCGCCCGCACCCGAAGGTGTGCAACGCATCGGCATCGAAGACTTCACCAAAGTCGAGATGCGCGTCGGCCAGATCAAAACCGCCGAACGCATCGTCGGCGCCGACAAACTGCTGAAGCTCACCGTAGACATCGGCACCGAAATCCGCCAGATCTGCGCCGGCATCGCCCAATTCTACGAGCCAGAAAAACTGATCGACCGCAAAGTCGTCGTCGTCACCAATCTCGCCCCGCGCAAACTCCGCGGCGTCGAATCCAACGGCATGATCGTCGCCGCCAGCATCGGCCCCGAAGGCCGCCCCGTCCTCGCCGGCTTCACCGAAGACGTCGAAGTCGGCGCCCGGTTGAAATAACGACAACGCCGCGGCGCGCAGACACGCTGCTGCGACTCTGAATTCGATCGGGCCGCGACAATCGGCCCGATCTCCGTTCTCGATTGAACTATGCAACTCATCGACTCACACGCGCACATTGACTTGCCGCAATTCGCGGATGACCGCGACGCCATGTTCGATCGCGCTCGCGCCGCCGGCGTCGAGCACATCCTCGCCATCGGCACCGGGCGTCCCGAAAAGCTCGACCTCGCCATCGAGTACGCCGACAAGTACGACTGGATCTACGCCAGCATCGGCATCCACCCCCACGAAGCGAAAGAGGCCACGCCGCAACACCTCGACAAACTCGCCGAACTCGCAAAGCATCCGAAAGTGATCGCCTGGGGCGAAATCGGCCTCGACTATTTCTACGACCACTCCCCTCGCGACGTGCAAGACAAAGCCTTCCGCGACCAGATGGCGCTCGCGCATCAAGCAAAGCTCCCGATCATCATCCACTGCCGCGACGCCTGGCCCGACACGCTCCGCGTCCTCGAAGAAGCCTGGAAGCCCACCGGCCTCGGCGGCATCCTCCACTGCTTCACCAGCACGCTCGAAGACGCCCAGCGCGGCCTCGACATGGGCTTCCTGATATCGTTTGCGGGCAATTCAACCTATCCAAAAGCATCGAACATTCGCGACGTTGCGAAAGCTCTGCCGCTCGAGAAAATACTGATCGAGACGGACTCGCCGTTCCTTGCGCCGCAGCCCTACCGCGGCAAGCGCAATGAACCCGCCTATGTCGCCGAAGTAGCTAAGGCGATTGCATCTGTGAGAAACTTGGGCCCAGAAGAAGTGGCTGCCGCAACCGCGGCGAATTTTCGCCGCTTTTTCAAGCTCGAATCGAAGCCGCAAACCGCTTCGTGACGGGCAGGTATTGGGCCTTGACGGAGGCCTCGCCTCAAGCTTTCGCAGCCGCCAGGGTAGCCCGACAGGGTGAATTTGATTGACGGTTTCGTAGTCGCACAGGATACTGTGCGGTCTAATCGAAACGCGTTTCGGCACTGAAGTTCGCAACCGCTTTTCGCAGCAGATTTGCGGTAAATGTTGCGACTGAAAGGTTTATGCAGGCAGGGAGGAAAGCCATCGCGCTGCTCACAGCCAGGGAGATTTTCGATCTCGTCCGAGACGATCTCGTCCTTGTGGAAGAAGAACTGACGCGACAAGCCGCGACTGCTTTTCTGCCGGTCTCTGAAATTTCCAGCTTCCTCCTCGGCGGAGGAGGCAAGCGCCTTCGTCCCGCGCTGTTGCTGCTCTCCGCGCGTTACGCCGGCCATCACGGTCCATCGGCGATTAAGCTCGCCGCCGTCGTCGAACTCCTTCACAGCGCGACGTTGATTCACGACGATGTCATCGATGGCGCCGACACACGCCGTGGCCGCCCTTCCGCGAATTCGCGCTGGGGCAATCATCGCAGCGTTCTCGCCGGCGACTGGCTCTACATGCAGTCGTTTCAGATGGCGCTCGAAGAACGAAATTTTCGCATTCTCGATGTGCTGATCGACCTCACGCAAAAAATGGTCGAAGGCGAGTTGCTGCAACTTGCGAAAATCGGCCGCATGGACATCACCGAAGAAGACGCATTGCAACTCGCGACATATAAAACCGCATGCCTCTTCAGCGGCTGCGCGCGCCTCGGCGCCGTTCTCGGCGGAGTCGAAGATGCCGACGAAGTCGCCCTCGCTGAATACGGTCGCTACGCTGGTCTCGCGTTTCAGTTGGTCGATGATCTGCTCGATTTCACCGCCTCCGCGCAGCAGTTGGGCAAGCCCGTTCTGAGCGACTTGAAGGAAGGCAAAGTCACTCTGCCTTTGATCTACGCGATGGAAAACGGCCATCGCCACGCGCGCGAACTGGTCGCCCGCGTTTTGGAAGAAAAAGAATTCGATTCCGTGAAGCCGGAAACTCTGGTCGCGCTGGTTCGCGAATCGGGCGCTCTCGATCGCGTGCGTGCTCTTGCGCACGACTATGCTCGACGCGCGAAGGCTTGCCTGAACGGTAGCGATTCCGAATACGCTCGCGCGCTGCTCACCGTGCCCGACTTCATCCTCGAGCGCGAAAACTAAATCGCTCCAGTCGCCGCCGCTGCGGCACGCGAAAACCAGGAAGTCCACGATGCTTCCGTTCAAACTCATCTATCACCCGCGCTACGATCTCAATCTTGGCGCCCACGTTTTCCCCTCGCAGAAATTCCGCCTCATTGCCGAGACCTTGCTGAAAGAAAAAATCGCGGAGCCGCAGGATTTCCTCGAACCGAAGCCTGCGAGCGACGAAGACATGTTGCGCGCCCACGGAGCGGAGTGGATCAGCAAACTCAAAACCGGCACACTGACTCCTTACGAGGTGGCGAAGCTGGAGGTACCGTATTCGCCGGAGCTAGTGGAAGCGGTCTGGCTCGCCGCAGGCGGAACGATTCTCGCGGCGCAGTCGGCGCTGCGCGATGGATTCGGCTGCAACATTGGAGGCGGCTTCCACCACGCGCACGCGAATCACGGCGAAGGTTTCTGCGCGATCCATGATGTCGCCGTTGCGATTCGCCGCATGCAAGCAGATGGCGCGATTCGCAAAGCGATGGTCATCGATACGGATGTGCACCACGGCAATGGAACCGCCGCGATTTTCGGCGACGACGAAACTGTCTTCACGCTTTCGATCCATCAACTCAATAACTATCCGCCATACAAGCCGGCGTCGAATCTCGATCTCAATATGTGGGATCGAGCCGATGACGAGGAATATCTCGACGAGCTGATTCCCGCCGTGCAGAAATCGATCGGCGAATTTCTGCCCGACATGATTTTCTATGTCGGCGGCGCCGATCCATTTTGCGAAGACCAACTCGGTGGCTTGTCGCTCACGAAGAACGGATTGATCGAACGCGACCGCAAAGTTTTTGAAGAAGCGCGGCGTGTCGGAATTCCCGTTGTCACCACGCTCGCTGGTGGCTACGCGCGCCGCGTCGAAGACACCGTGCGCATTCACGTCAACACGATCGTCACCGCTCGCGAAGTGTCGGCGATGTACCCGGCAGCGAACGCCGCGTCGAACTAAGCCGTTGCTTCGGCGGAGGCTGTGCCGATTCTGGATGCTGAGATACTTCGCCGTCCTTCGGACGGCTCAGGATGACAGCCGAAAAAGGAAAACGAGAAGGAAAAGGTTGCAAGAAAAAGGCGCAGGCGAACGAGGCTGAGCCTGCTGGAGCACCGCTACTGAGATGCGGAGGCACTGGGTTGGCCCAATGCTTCGTGGATTGCAGAAATGAGATTTTTCTGCGAGCCTTCTTCGTCGTAGCCTTCGGCGCGATAGACGATTTTTCCTGAGCGGTCGATGATCACGATCGTCGGGAACGAATTGATGCTCAGCAGCCGATCGAGGCCGTCGGCAAAAACGACCGTCATCTGCGGTTTGGTTTCTTTTACGTAGGGCGCGACGAGAGTCTCGTCTTCGTCGCAATCGGCGGCGAGAAACACGAGATCTTTATTTTGCTGAAAGCTCATCGCGACGCGATCGAATTGCGGCTCGAGCGCGCGGCACGGGCCGCACCACGTCGCCCAGAAATTGACGACGAGAATCTTTCCTTTTTCGCCCGACAGCGCCAGCGCCGAGCTGTCGGTCACGCGGCGCAAAGTGAATCCGAACGGATCCGTTACCCCGAAGTTCTTCATCACTGCTGCGGATTTTGGCGGAGCGGCGTTCAGTTCGTCGTAAGTTTTCAATAGGTAGGCGCCGAGTCCTTCGTCCGTGCTGTGCGCAAGCCGCCAGACGTTGCCGAGTTTCTGCCGCGTTTCGCGGCGTTCCGCCGCTGATTTCGATCCCTCGAAAAGCGAGAACGCGCGAGCGTACTGCTGAATCGCGCGCGGCAAATCCTTATTCAGCTCGGCGATCTCGCCCATCTTTTCTGCCGCGACGGCACTTGGCTCAAACGCATACGCATCCTCAAAATCTTTTTCAGCTTTGGCGTTGTCTTTCAGTTTGAGATACAGACGCCCGCGAAACACCAGCACCGTCATGCGGTCGTGATTTTTGCTTGCGACATATTCTTCCTGCGAAACCTTGGGAGATTTCTCATCGTTAGGACGATTGACGAAATCGAGCACGCGCGTGGCATAACTGACAGCGCGCTTCAGCCCAGCTTCGTCGCCATACTGCTCCAGCAGTTGAATCGCGATCAGCTCCATTGAGATGTCGTCGGGATTGAGCGCGACGATACGCTCGGCGTAATTCATCGCGCGCGCGTTGTCTCGCAGTTGCAGGCACGACTCGACGAGCGCGCGATAGATGCGGGTACGCTGCGGTGCTTCGGGATATTTTTGGAGGAAGGCTTCGAGATTGCGTACGAGCGCGGCACGATCGTTGCCGGCGCTGTCGATGGCTTGCTGCAATTCTTCGTCGGGAGTCGGATGAGTCTGCGTGTCGCTTTGTTTGCCCGATGATTTCGGAGGAGGCGACGATTGTTGAGTGGACTGCGCGACGCAAACAGAGCCTGCCGCCAGCAGGGAAGCAAGGACGACCGTCAGGGCTCGCGCGCACCGTCGCATTCACCCCATTCTATGCAAAATTGTGGAAAATGCGCGAACTACGACGCGCTGACGCGGATTTCGCCGGAGATGGTGTGGACTTCGACGCGGCCGCCGCCGTTGCCCATGCGGGCGCGCAGCGAATGCTTGCCTTGCTCTTCGATCACGATGGGCACGTCGGTCTTGATCTGTCCGGAAGAGGCTTCGGCCGAAAGGCGGAAATTCGCGTTGCTGGGAACGCCGAGGTGCACGACGCCAGACGCAGTTTTGAGATCCCAGTAGCTCGTGTCGCTCGGATTGCCTTGTACATTTACGGTGCCCGAAATGGCGTGCGCTTTCACGTCGCGCGTCGCGCCTTGCACGTCCACAGTTCCGCTGGCTGTGTCTGCGTCAACGCGGCCGCCGGGACCGATGATCTGAGTTCCGCCGGAGAGCGCGCTGATACGCACGTCGCCTTTGATTTTCGAAGCGGTCACGCTGCCGGATGCGCTCGATGCGCGCAGATCGTCGCCAATATTTTCAGCTTCGATCGAGCCGCTCAAAGTGTTGAGTGTGGTCTGACGCTCGACGTTATTCACCTTGATAGAGCCCGATGCAGAATCGACTTTCACAGGGCCGCGCACGTTGGAAATGTCGAGCGAGCCCGACGCAACTTGCGTGCTGAGCTCCGTGTCGTGAGGAACTTCGATCGTGTATGCGATCGAGACGTTGTGAATCTTGCTCAAATCTTTGCCGACGCGAATCGTGTCGCCTTTTTGCTCGACGGGAGGATTGCCGACGACGGCGTCGAGGCGTTTTTGTGGACTGTCGAAGCCGATGCCAGACGAGCGAACGTCGCCGTGAACGTGGACTTTGTTGTCGGCGCTGCCGGTGATGGTGACGTTGCCGGAGGCGTTGGTGAGCTCGAGGCGAATCGGAGCGGTGACGGAGAAGCTGCGATCGAATGCGCCGGTTGCGGCTGGGCCCATTTCGCAGCCCGACGCGAAGATGGCGAGAGTGGCAATCGCAATTCCGAGGAATAAATTTCGTGGACGGGCCTTCATGTTTTCTCCATCACAGCCGCGATTTCCGCGGGCTTATAAGCCGCTCGCGAACGCTCAGGGAGCGTTGTGTCAGCCGCTTATGCGGCAACGATACTCACGACTAGATACGCAAGTCGGGGTGATTATGTTCCGGAGGCGGCTGCGACTCAAGTCGGGCTTGGGTTCGAGGTGCTGAGATCGTGCCAGGGCGCCCTGAAGGGACGCCCCTACAGCCCGCTGGCTTGGCTTGCGGAGACGGGGCGTTTGAGTGCTTCGTTGAGCGAGCCTTGGCGGTAGCCTTCAAGGTCGAGCGCGACGTAGGCGAAGCCGACGGCTTTGAGGCGCGCGGAAATTTCGGCGGACATTTCCGGCGTGAACGCGCGCGGCATTTCTTCGGGAGCGATTTCGACGCGCGCGAGTTTGTCGTTGTCGTGCAGGCGCACGCGAAATTGTTGAAAGCCGAGGTCGCGTAAAACCGCTTCGCCGCGTTCGATCAAGCCGAGCCGCTCGGGCGTCACTTCAGTGCCGTACGGCACGCGCGATGCGAGGCACGCCGACGCCGGGCGATTCCATGTAGGGAGACTTGCTCGTTGTGAGAGTTCGCGGATCTCGCTCTTGCGCATTCCCACGTCGAGGAGCGGCGCCAGCACGCGATGTTCCTTTGCGGCACGATGGCCAGGACGAAAGTCGAGCGTGTCGTCGGCGTTCACTCCGTACGCCGTCGCTGCAAAATTGCGTTGCTGCGCGATGGCATCGAGCACGCCAAATAACTCATCTTTGCAATGAAAGCAACGATCGGCCGCGTTTGCGCGATACGCAGGATTTTCCATCTCGTGCGTCTCAACGAATTCGTGATGGATGTCGTGCGCGCGAACAAAATCCTCGACGATGTTGCGATCGTGCGTCGAATAGCTCGGCGAAAGCGCGGTCATCGAAAGCGCTCGCGCGCCGAGGGCCTTTTGTGCGGCCCAAGCGAGGTAAGCGGAGTCTGCTCCACCCGAAAGTGCGACAATCACCGATGGCAGTGCGGCGAGATTCGTGAAAAGTTGGCGCTCTTTTTCGTCGGCGGAAGGCTCGTCGGTCTGCGGGATTCGAATTTGAACGATCGCGGCCATGATCGAAACCTAAGTATAGCGCAAAGGTTCGATGCAGCAGCGCGGCGGAAGAGACGCAAAAGGTCGTAACGCTGCGGCGGTGGGACGCAGCAGTGCTTCGTCGTATATGGATAGCGGGAGCCGCGAAAGATGTAACAAGACGCAGCGGCCGGGCGGACCAAGCCCCGCCCCTACAAAAATGCTGGCGGCGGCTTTCCTATTTCGTGCGCGTCGAGGGAAAAAACGCCGGCAGGATGCCGGCGCTACCTACTTAAAATCGAGCAGCACATCGACAGTGTGCTTCGCGTCGTCGGGCTGCACCCAATGGCCGACGTTGTCGTAGTGCACCGGCAAGGTGCCAAACACATCTTTCGGTTTCGTTTCGAGCTTCGTCAAAAAATCCTCGAAGATCGTCTTATCGAAAACTTCGCCTTGCGGAATGCTCCACGCATCGCGCAGCTTTTTCTCAGCGCCCGGTGACAAGCCGGTGATCGTCAGCGCATTGAATTTGTACGAGCCGCCTTCATCGACGCGCACTCGATACGAAACCGTGTGCGCCTGATCGTCGTAATTCGCTACCGGATCGATCTTCGCCTGGAGATAACCGACGTGCGCGTACTCTTCGCGAATGCGCTCGAGCCCCGCCTCAATCGCCATGCCGTCGGCGACATCGCCGGGCTTCAGCCCGAAATCGCTCATCAGCGTCGTCGTCGAGAGCAGGGAATTGCCGGACCACTCGACGCCCTTCCATTTGTAAATCGCGCCGGGATCGACTGGAACGAACACCGGAATCTTCTCCGGCAATTTCTGATTCGGATTTCCCGTCAGCCGAATTTCCGGCGGCCCCAGCTTTGCGCGCAAATATCCCTGTTTCAGATAAATCGGGCGCACCTGCTCGGTCAGAAACAAATCGATCGCCATACGCGAATACGGCTTGCCCTTCAGCTCCGCAAGCTGCTGCTGCACAACTTTCGACGTATTCAACGATGCGTCGCTGAACTCAAGTTTTTCGATCGAGAGCGAGCTTCCCTCAATGTGAAATTCCTGAATTGTGCCTTCGCCATTCGGATTCGCGACGACGTTGTGCTCGACCGCCGCTTGCAATCCGTGCGTGCCGAGAAATTGGCTGACAGCGTCCGCAGCCTGATCGACAACCGCGCCCGCACCGGGCAGCGCCCCGTTGTAAAAGGGAATCTTCGCGCGAATCGCGTCGTTCAACTCGCCATCGGTAAACCACGGCAAATTGTCGAAATATGCCGGAATCCGTTCGGCCTCGTCGAGATGGAAGATCACGACGAGCCCGTCAGCGCGCGATTGAAAGTTATATTTGACGTGAGCGAAGACGCCCGACTCCACGAGCTTGTCTGCCGCGCCTTGCAGATCGTCTTTGCCGACCTGCTGGCCGATTTGCAGGCCGCTCAGCGCGGTGACCTGGTCGTTTGTGAAGGTTTTCAGTCCGTCGGCTCTGATTTCGCGAAGAATCGCGGTCGAATTGTTCTGCCCGGCCGCGGATGCGGGCGGAGGGGGAGTCTGAGCTTCGGCGTTCGAAGCACAAAAGCTGTGAGTCAACGCCGCAACCGACAGCGCGAACGCAAACGTACGCGTGTAACCTGGCATGAGCGTAGTTTACCGGAAATATGTGTCAAGGTTGCAACAGGCGCGACGACTGGCCTGGGCAGCCCGAATCGGCGGTGAAAAACTATTCGACCGTGACTGACTTCGCCAAATTGCGTGGCTGATCGACGTCGCACCCGCGGCGAATCGCAATGTGATAGGCCAGTAGCTGGAGCGGAATGATTTCCAACAGCGGGGCAAGCAGTTCCGGAGCCGACGGCACTTCCAGCACGTGCTCCGACGATTGCCGCGCGAGCTTGTCGCCCGTCGTCACAATCGAAATCACAATGCCGTCGCGCGCCTTCACTTCCTGGATGTTCGACACGCTCTTTTCATAGCGCGTCACCGAGTCCGGATCGTTCTCATCGTGCGTCGCCAGCACCACGACCGGCAAATTCTCATCGATCAGCGCGTTCGGCCCATGCTTCATTTCGCCCGCGGGATATCCCTCGGCGTGAATGTACGAAATTTCCTTCAGCTTCAAAGCGCCTTCCAGCGCGATCGGATAGTGAATGCCGCGCCCGAGATAAAGAAAATCAGTGTGACGGAAGAGCTGCCGCGCGAGCGCCTCGTACACGCCCGACTCTTCCAACTGGAGCACCATCTCAATCTTGTGCGGGATGCGCGTGAACTCTTGCAAAAACTGCTTCGACGCTTCCGGCGTAATCTTCCCGCGTACTTGTCCCAAATGCGCCGCGAGCAACAGCAACGCCGTAAGCTGCGACGTAAACGCCTTCGTCGAAGCCACGCCAATCTCCGGCCCCGCGTGCGTCAGGATCGTGCCCGCCGCCTCGCGCGTGACCATGCTGCCCATCACGTTGCAAATCGCCAGCGTCGGCGAACCCTTCATCTTCGCTTCGCGCTGCCCCGCCAGCGTATCCGCGGTTTCGCCCGATTGAGAAATGCAAACCGTCAGCGTCTTCGAATCCAGAATCGGATCGCGATAGCGGAACTCGCTGCCGTAATCGACTTCCACCGGAATGCGCGCCAGCCTCTCAATCATGAATTTCCCGGCGAGCCCCGCGTGCCAGCTCGTGCCGCACGCAACGATGCGCACATGCTCGAACGAACGGAACTGCTCCTCCGTGATCTGCATGTCGTCCAAAAAGATTTTGCCGGTGTCCTGCGAAATGCGGCCCAGCAGCGTGTCGCGCACGGCGCGCGGCTGCTCGAAAATTTCCTTCTGCATGAAGTGCTTGTAGCCGCCCTTTTCCGCCATGATCGGATCCCACGCCACGTGCTGCGCGGGCCGCTCGACGGGACGCCCTTCGTGATCCATCACCTTGACGCCGGCCGGAGTCAGGACAGCGATGTCGCCATCAGCGAGGAAGAAAATCTTGCGCGTGTGCTCCAGCAGCGCCGGAATATCGCTCGCGACGAAATATTCGCCGTCGCCAAGCCCGATCACCGACGGCGGCCCAAGCCGCGCCGCCACAATCTTCTGCGGCTCGCGCGCCGACAGCATCACCAGCGAATAAATCCCGCGCAGCTGCTTCAGCGTCTGCCGCACCGTTTCTTCCAGGCACAGCTTGCCGCCCTGCGAATTTTTCTCGACGAGGTGCGCCACGATCTCCGTATCCGTCTCCGTGACGAACTTGTGTCCCTCGGCCTGAAGCTGTTCCTTCAGCTCCAGATAATTTTCGATGATGCCGTTGTGCACGACGACGTAGTTGCCGGTGCAGTCGCGATGTGGGTGCGCGTTTTCTTCCGTCGGGCGTCCGTGCGTCGCCCAGCGCGTGTGGCCGATGCCGTACGTGCCATCGATCGGCGCCTTCGCCAGCACTTCTTCCAGATTGCGCAGCTTGCCCGGCGCGCGCCGAATCTCGAGCTTGCCTTCTTTGGTGACAACCGCGATGCCCGCCGAGTCGTAGCCGCGATATTCCAGCTTCCGCAGCCCTTCAACGATGACGGGTACAACTTTTTTCGAACCGATATAGCCGACAATTCCGCACATGCGGGGACTTCTCCTGGCGCTTGCCGTTGCTGGCGCTTGCTATCGTGATTTCGCTGCTCGTCTGCTGCTCAGAAACACTACCGCCTGATGAGAAAAGCGTAGCACGCGGTTTTTGCGCGCACAGGGTGACCTTGGTACCGATGTGGCTTAGGAGTGGCGTACTAGGAGAGCACAACGCGTAACTGCCCTGATATCAGTTGCATAGCGGCTATAGCACTAACTGAGGGTCGTGTAGAGGCGGTTTCAGCGCGCCCTCGAATCTTCGCTCGCCGACGATCCATCATTGCGCGTTCGTGCGCGGGTCTCGCTCAATCCACAATCTCGAACCGGTATTCCTCGATCACCGGATTCGTCAGCACTTCCTTCGAAATCTTCTCGAGCTGCTTCTGCGCCTCGTCGCGATTCCATCCATCGAGATTCAGCACAAAGAATTTCCCCTGGCGAACATCTTTAATCTCGCCATATCCCAGCCCCGTCAACGCGTGATGAATCGTCTGCCCCTGAGGATCGAGAACCGTGCGCTTCGGCATAACCCAAACGTGTGCTTTCATGGCTCGAAATTATACCATCGCGCGCACGACTCTTCGAAAGCGGCCCGCCGAGGAATATCGCCGATCACTGCAGATTCGTCACGACATATCCTTCCGACAGTATCTGAGTATAGACATACGCATAGGCGTCGGCATTTTGCGCAAATATCGGCGCTCCTACACTCTGCAGTCCAGCCATATTCCCGCCGAACTCCTTCCAAAATTCCATCTTGCCCGTTTTCGGATCGAGCCGAAACACCCGCGACTGCCTCTCTTCCGCCCGCCCCGAGATCACATGCAGCTCACGATCATCACCGGTCCAATCGATCACGCCGTATTTCGGATCGAGCGACGGGATCGGCGTAAACTTGCTGTCCGCCATCGTCCACAAGCCCCAGGTCCCATCCGGGCCGCGCATCGCCACTCTGCTTCCATCGTGCGAAAACGCCGTTCCGGAATAGCCTTCCGGCGTCAGCGGCTTCGATTCGCCCGTCTGCGCGTCGATGAGGTACGTGCGGCCGCTCTTTCCGGGCTCCGCGCCGTTGCCGATCAGATGCTTTCCATCCGGCATGTATCTGACCCTGATAAACGAAATGTTGTCGTGGGTCAGCGTGCGTCCGTCGCCAGCGCCGGTCGGCACAATTTTCAGCGCGGTCGAGTTGAGGTCCTGTGTGACAACCCATTTCCCGTCGGGAGAAAGAGCCCGGGCCAAGCCTTCGCCCAGGCGCGTCGGGGGTGAGCCATCCGTACCGCGCAGGAATACGGTGTAATTGGGTCCGCCACCTTCGGCTTCTTCTTCGAACAGGACTTGTTTGCCGTCGCGGCTGATGTCACGAAGTAAAGTCCATCCGAGCCACCCGAGTTCCACTTCGGCCTTGCCTCCCGGCGGCATGCCCCTCGCGTTCAATCGCAGGCGATTTGCAATTGCTAACACTTTCCCGTTTCGGATGTCCTGTACCCAGAGCCCTCCCGGGATATTCGCCAGTGTCCTGCGCTTGCCATCCAGCGAAACCGCATAGACGTTGTCCTCGGCGCCAACGTCGGATCCGGAAAACCAGATTTCCGATCCCGCTGGTGACCACAGGACGCCTTCCAGGGAATTCCAACCGCTCGACAACTTTTTTTCTTTACCATCCATTCCGACGACCGCAACCGTGCCCCGGTCGTCGCCGATGGTGTTTTCGTGATCCAGAAAGGCGATTGATTTTCCGTCCGCTGAAATTCGCGGCGAGGTCATCCAATTGATCGAGTCCAGCAACACAGTTCCGATCGGATATTCCAGACGCCAGTGCCCGGTCTCTGGCAGGAAATGCACTACCGCCAGCTTCTCGCCGTCGGCGCTCCAGTCCGCGTCCTGTACGTTTTCCAGCATCGGTCGTGGCGTTCCGCCGCTATAGTTGACCCTCGCCAAGGTCCCGGTTGTTGCGTATCCGCCTCGGACCGTCGAATTCAATCGAATCGCCAGTTCACCTTTGCTCGAAACCGAAAGAACCTCGGCGTTTTTGAAAGGCAGTTCGCGCTCTCCCAGAGAATCGACCGGCGCGATGTACAACTGCATGTCGCTGCCTTCCCAAGTCGCGTTGTAGATCACGCTGCCGTCAGGTACGAAGCGAGCGTTTCCCATGAATCCGGAGCGAAATGTGAATTGCCGGTATGTAGGCGACGCTGGAGGTTTGCTGTGGCCGAGCCACCAGCCGAGTCCCAGCATCGCCGCCGCGAAGACCAGCGCTCCGGCGTAAATCGGCATGGCTGATTTGTGTTCCGGCTCGGCAGCCAGGATCGGAGCTTGCGCGCCGCTCTTCGGTCCCGAAATTTGCGAAACCGCTTCCAGCGCGAATGCCAGGTCCTTCGCCGACTGGAATCGCTGGTCAGCTGATTTCTCCAGGCATCGTCGAACGATTCGTTCAAGCGCCGGCGAAACCGCCGTCGCAGTCGCACTCGCGTTAAATTCCGGAATGTCTTCGCGGAGAATCGCCGTCATGATCTCCGGCGCCGAATCGCGATGGAAGGCGCGTTTGCCCGAAAGCATCTCGTAAAGGACAACACCGAACGAAAACATGTCGGTGCGCGCGTCGATTTGTCCGCCGCGCACTTGCTCCGGCGCCATGTAGCTCGCCGTGCCCATCACGACGCCCGCGGCCGTGTGCTGGGTCATCGTTGCGCCGTCCACGCCGGGCGTTTCCTTCGTCGCCAGTTTCGCCAGGCCGAAGTCGAGAATCTTCACGCGGCCGTCGCGGCAAACGTAGAGGTTGTCGGGCTTCAAATCGCGATGAACGATCCCTTTGTCGTGCGCCGCCGCGAGCCCATTCGCGATCTGCACCGCGTACTCGATCGCCTTGCGCTGCGGGATCGCGCCTTTTTCCAGAATTGCGCGCAGGCTTTCGCCTTCGAGCAACTCCGAAACGAGGTATGGCGAACCGTCGCGCGTTCCAACGTCGTAAATCGCCAAAATGTTGGGATGATTCAGGGCTGCGACGGCTTGCGATTCCTGTTCGAAGCGGCGTAATCGCTCGGCGTCTGTCGCGAACGACTCCGGCAAAATCTTGATCGCCACTTCGCGCCCAAGCCGCGAATCTCGGGCGCGATACACCTCGCCCATGCCGCCGGCGCCAATCTGCGACTGTATTTCATACGGACCAAGCTTCGTTCCCGCTGCGATGGGCATAGGTTGCCGCGATTATATCTATCCCCACCCTTAAAAACCAACGCATGGGCTGATCGCAAGACTCGACAGGGCACGACTTAAATGTGCGTCGAAGGCACGACGATCGGTGTCGGGAGGGCACGACTTCAGTCGTGCCGCATCAGCTGCAAAGAGCAAGGGGCTTTAGCTCCTGATGTTCGTGCGTCCCTCATCACCTCCTTGACGCAGACCCTCCAAATCAAAGACCATGCCCGGATGCAAATTTCCAGACCCGAGTCCAACCGCTTCCTATTTCTCTGTCTCGCGACAATCGCAACCCTCTTCTGCGTCGCCAACGTCGCCGCCCAAACCAAACGGCACCTCGGCCCCGACGACTTCTACCGCATGCGCGAAGTCGGCGCGCCGCAAATCTCTCCCGACGGCAAGTGGATCGCCTACACAGTCACCACAATGAATCGCGATCTCGACCGCCTCGAAACACAAATCTGGACCGTCGATTGGGAAGGCACGCAAAGTCTTCAAATGACCTACGGCCCCGAATCTGCGTCGTCGCCGAAATGGAGTCCCGATGGAAAATATCTTTCGTTCCTCTCGACGCACAAAGACGAAAAGGGCGAAGGCAAAACGCAAATCTGGCTGCTCGATCGCCGTGGAGGCGAAGCGCAGCCGCTCACCGACGTAAAGCGTGACATCGAAGGCTTCTCGTGGTCGCCCGATGGGAAGAAGATCGCGCTGCAATTGAGCGGTGACGACGAAACGGCGGACGCCGACAAAGATAAAAAGGCGCACAAAGCGCCAAAGCCGATCGTGATCGATCGCTACCAGTTCAAAGCGGACATCGAGGGTTATCTCACGGACGCATCACGCAGTCAGATTTCGATCTTCGACGTCGCAGACAAAAAGCTCGAGGCCCTGACAAACGACCGCCGCTACGATGACCAGGATGCGACCTGGTCGCCGGACAGCTCGAAGATTGCCTTCGTCAGCGATCGCACCAGCGATCCCGATCAAACGAGCATCGACGAAATCTATGTGGTCGATGCGAAGGCCGGCGCGACGCCGCAAAAAATCGCGTCGTTCAACTCTCCGGGTGGCCAGCACATTCGGTGGAGTCCCGACGGCAAGTCGATTCTGTATATGGAAGGCTTCGAGCTGAAATACGGCGCGTACAGCCAGAATTCGCTGCACGTGATCTCGTCTTCGGGCGGCACGTCGAAAACTCTCGCCGAGAAGCTCGACCGTGGAATTATCGCGCCAGAATTCACCGACGACGGGCAAGCGATCACATTTCTTTTCGACGACGACCGCCGGGTTTATCTCGGCCGCGTTTCCGTGAACGGTGGGGAAGTGGAACGCATCACGCACGGAGAATCCGTCATCGAGCAGCGCACTTCGGCCGCGGGACACACCGCGGTGACCGCAACCACCGACTCGACCCCGTCCGAAGTTTTCGCGCTTGAATCCGGCAAGCTGCGCAAGCTCTCTTCGCAAAACGACGCGTGGATGAGCGAGATTCAACTCGGCGCCGTCGAAGATTTTTCCGCGAAAGCGAAAGACGGCAGCGAAGTCCACGGTCTGATGACGAAGCCACCCGACTATCAGTCCGGCAAGAAATATCCGTTGCTGCTCTGGATTCACGGCGGCCCCGACATGCAGGACGATCACGGGTTGCCGTTCAATTTGTATCCGCTGCAAGTGGAACGGCAGATGTTTGCGGCCCAAGGTTACGTTGTGCTTGCGGTAAATTATCGCGGCGGCAGCGGGCGCGGTGCGGCGTATACAAAATCAATCGCGGCCGATTGGGGCCAAAAAGAAGTTCTGGATGTGACCGCGGCCGTCGATTACGCGATTTCAAGCGGCGTTGCCGATCCCAACAAGCTCGGCGTCGGCGGTTGGAGCTACGGCGGAATGATGACCGACTTCACCATCGCATCCGACCCGCGCTACAAAGTGGCGATGGCCGGCGCCGGCATCGGCAACGAACTCGGCATGTATGGAAGCGACCAGTACATTCGCCAGTACAACAACGAGATCGGACCGCCGTGGAAAAATCTCGATACCTGGATCAAGATTTCGTATCCCTTCTACCATGCCGACCGCATCAAGACGCCGACGCTCTTTATGGTTGGCCGCGCCGACTTCAACGTTCCGCTCGTCGGCACCGAGCAGATGTATCAATCGCTCCGCACGCTCGGCATTCCGACACAGCTGGTAATTTATCCTGACCAATTTCATATTTTCACGCGCCCGAGCTACATCCACGACCGCATGGAGCGCTATCTCGCCTGGTGGGACAAGTATTTGAAGTAGACCGCGAAGCAGAGTTCACCGTCACGAGTGCGCACTCACCGTCCGCGAGATTCGATCGGCCGGCGTTCCGTAGGGAAGTGCGCCGTCGCAAAAGCGAACGGCCGAACTGCGATGAAATTTCGCGGTTCGGCCGTTTTCTTCAAGCGTTTGTGACTTAGCTTCGTGATTCTCCGCATGCGCCGCGGTGAACCCGATTCTTCTAGTGGTGATGCGCGTTTGCGTATTCAGCGGCTTCCTTCAGCTCGCGGTCCGCCGCCTGTAGATGTTCGAGCGCCTTTTCGGCATGGCCGCCCAATTCGTCGTGGTTGTCGGTGCGCGCCGTTTCCGTTTGTTGCCACGCTTCCACGATATGTTGTTGCGCAGCGGCGAGATGCGGATGACGTCTTTGATCGATGTTGTTTGCCGGTTGTTGCGCGACTGCGACGCCTGCAATAACAAGCACTGCGGCCAGTCCGGTGCCCAACAGGAGCTTCTTTTTCATTTTGATTTCCTTTCGTATTTGAAAGCGTTCGGTAGAAAACGGCGAGGGTCGCTCCGTCGATCAGATTCCTAAACGCGCCGTGTGTGCCAACGACGATAGCCCTGTGGTTTACGGTTTGCAATCTGTTGGTTCGGCTACTGTTCCCGGGTTGTAGATACCCCTGGGTCGTAGGCGAATGCGTGGTCGAAGCTGGCTTGCCGCAGCGATTCGATTTCGCGTTCCGTGAGTCGCATGCGGCCGACGTTTTCGTACTCGTCTTGCAGTGTCGTGTGAAACATCGCCGGGTCGTCGGTGGAAAGGACGATCGGAATTCCATGGCGCAATAATTTCGGCAAGGGGTGATCTTCGATCCGCGCGTCTTTTTGCTGAAGTTGTTTTGCGAGTGCGCCGGTGCAGATATTCCCCGCGGGGCAAATTTCCAGCGGTATGCGGCGTTCCGCGAGCAAGTCCATCAACGCACGATCGTGGACGGCGGCGATGCCGTGGCCGACGCGTTCGACGCCGAGCGATTCCACCGCTTCGCGAATTTTGTCTGGGCCGCCGACTTCGCCGGCGTGCATCAGGCGGTGCAATCCGATTCCTGCGGCTTTGTCGTAGACGGATCGAAATTCTTTTGTTTCGATCGAAAGTTCGTCGCCGCCGATTCCGAATGCGACGATGGACCCGGCTCTGTCCTGCGAACGCGACGCGGCGTTCACAACCTCCATCGCCGCGGCGGGGCCGAATTGCCGAACAGCGTCAAAAATAAATTTGAGTTGCAGTCCGCGTTGCGCGAAAGAATCCGCGACAGCGAGCATCGCCTCGAAATTCGCTTCGGGGCTTTGCTTCCGCAAAATCATCACGCCGACCGAGAGCGTGATTTCGGCGTAAATGACGCGCTGCGCCAACAGATATTCGCCGAGGTCGTTCAGAATTAGGGCGTAATCTTTGGGTTCGCGAAGAAATGACGTTACCCACTTGAACGCTTCGAGGAAGCCGGTGAAATCTTTGTAGGCGTATTTCTCGCGGACATCGGCTTCGGTGAAGAAGACGCCGTGGCGATGTGTCAGCGCGCAAACGGTTTTAGGCTCGATCGATCCTTCAAGATGAAGGTGTAACTCCGCAAAATTGGCGGAGCGACGTGAGTCTGCGCTACCGGTGACGGGTTCGTTCTTCGGGGACGTGTTGCGTTTTCCTTTCGTCGTTCAAATTTGATTGCGGCCGCTCGACTAGTGCTGCGCTTGCGGCACGGCGGGTTTGCCGGCGTTTGTCCACGCGGTCAGCCAGTACGAGCCGACATCCGTGGATGCGTCGGAAAGCTGGCGAATCAAGGTGGCGGCGGTCATGTTGTAAAAATGATCGAAGTATTCGTCGTTGTAGCCTTTTGTGCTGGCGCGCGCGTTGCGATCGGCGAGCAAAATTGTTTCGAGCGCGGCGTGGGCGCTCAGGCATGCTTCAAACGCATGGTCGGTCGGATCGGCGATAAATGAAGCGTCGTTCGGGCGAATCGGAAAAAACGAAGAGAAGCGATCGATGAGCGTGGCGCCGAAGCGATCGTTGACGCCGTTCTGCAGAGTTAAATGACCGTCGAAATTTTCCGTAGTGTTGAACGGGTCGTGCGCCTCGGCGACATAGCCGGCAAGGATTGCGGCATTGAGTTTCGCTTCGTCCCAGTGTGCTTGCTGGAACGATGTGGTGAGCTTGGCGCTATAGACGCCGATCTGCCACGGCAATAAGCCGGTTTGTTCGAGTTTTGATTTGCTGTATTTGCTAACGGCAGCTTTGTAGGCGCGAGGGAGCGTGGTGTAGGGAAAACGGCCATAGCGGTCGAGATAGATGAAGTGGTTGTGTTTTTCGGTGGGCGTCTTGGCTTCGGCGTCGAGTGGATCGGCGACGTGAAGCGCGAGATAGGAACGATTGTCGTCGAAAAACGGCCTCAGGTCGGGTGGAAGCGTGTCGATGGCTTTGCCGACGATGATGCGCTGTGCGTTTGCGTTCCAGGCATTGGTGTCGCGCGGCACGAGCAGAGCGATGAAAGCGATCGCGATGCAAGTGATGCCGGCGATTGTCGCGAGCGTGAACTGAGAACGCGGGCCGCCCGAGCGGGTCGCGGAATTCGTTTGACTGCACTTTGCAGGCGCAGGAATGCAGGTCGACTGTTTGTCAATCGCTGCATTCGAGTTCGATCTGCGGAAGTGCCGCAACATTGCGAATCCTTTGAGCCAGATTCTTTAATTCAATCCGTTAAGCCAATCCTTCATGCCTGATTTGCCGCGCGCAGCGTGCTCTTCTTGCGTCCGTAGAAGTAGTAGAACACGAGACCAATCGTGAGCCACACAAAGAATCGAATCCAATTCATGATCGGGAGTCCGGCCATCAGCAGGATGCACGTGAGAATCGTGATGATGGGAGCGATCGGGCCGCCCGGGGCGCGGAAAGCGCGCTTACGATCCGGTTCACGATAACGAAGAATCAAGACGCCGGCAGCGACGAGCGCGAAGGCGAAGAGCGTGCCGATGTTCGCGAGATCACCGAGCGTGCCGATGTCGAGCAGACCGGCGGGAATGCCGACGACGACACCAGCGATCCACGTCGAAAAATCGGGAGTGCAGTATTTGGGATGGACGCGACTAAAAACACGCGGAAGCAATCCGTCGCGCGACATGGCGAACCAGACACGCGCTTGACCGAGCTGAAAGACGAGAATGGAAGAAATCATGCCCATGAGAGCGCCGATGAGAACGATGAGCCGCACGGTGCTGAGATTCATTTTCTTGAGCGTGTTGACGACTGGGGCGGCGTCGTCCATGAGTGTCTGCCAGGGCACGAGGCCGGTGAGGACGACGACTACGCCGATATAGAGAAGCGTGCAGACGACGAGAGTGGAGATGATGCCGATGGGAACGTCGCGCTGCGGATTCTTGCACTCCTCAGCGGCGGTGGAGACGGAATCGAAGCCGATGTAGGTGAAGAAAACGATCGAGCCGCCGGTAAGAATTCCGGACCAGCCGTTGGGCGCGAACGGGTGCCAGTTGGCGGGGTGGATGTAGTGTGACGCGAAGCCGATGAAGACGAGGATGGCGATGATTTTGACCAGCACCATGATGTTGTTGGTCTTGGCGGATTCACGAATGCCGCGCACCAGAATCACGGTGAGGACCATCACGATGATGAAGGCGGGCCAGTTGAAACCGAAGTGCCATCCGGGCGTGTAGAGCGTGTTGCCCTGAAAATCGCTAAGCCCGCCGGGCAGGTATGCGGGAGTGATCCAGCGGAGGCTTGGGTGGATGCCGAACCAGTCGAGGAAATCGACGATGTGAGCCGAAAACCCGACGCAGACGGCCATATTGCTGACGGCGTATTCAAGAATCAGGTCCCAGCCGATGATCCAGGCGATGAGTTCGCCCATGGTGGCATAGGTGTAGGTGTAAGCACTGCCGGCGATGGGGATCATGGCAGCGAGTTCGGCGTAGCAGACCGAAGCGAAGCCGCAAACGATGGCGACGAGGATGAAGGAGATTGCGATTGCCGGCCCGGCGCCAGGGCGGCCGAACGATTTCGAGTGGTAGATCAGGTATTCGAGGAGCGGCGCGTTGAGGATCGAGGAGGCCGAAAGCTTTTGGCCGGCAATGGCGGTGCCGACAATGGTGAAGATGCCGGAGCCGATGACGGCGCCAATTCCGAGCGAGGTGAGGCTGAGCCAGCCGAGGGACTTCTTGAGCTTCACTTCGGCGTGTTCGGAGTCGGACAGGAGCTGATCGATGTTCTTACAGTTGAAGAGCGGTGAAGACACTCGTTATCTCCGATCGTTCCTGACCGAGGGCCGAGCCGAAGTGAGGGCTAAGCCGCCTGGCGCGCTGAAGTGAAGGAGCAAACTGTACATGGAGAGGGATTGGGGCGCAACTGGAGCGGAATGATTGTGATGGAAGGGAGAAGAGGGGTGGGGCTGCGCCGCGTTTCGGTGAAGGGAGCAGCGCGGGAGGGGCTTTGGGGGCGACTCGTTGTTGAGTTTCGCCTGGGGTTCGCTTTTTGGGTGTATACCCCGTATGTTTTTTTAAGAGCGTGGAAGTCGTTGGAAACGCGGGAGTTGCGGGGCTACAGAAAACGGGAGTGCGCAAGGCGTTTGTTTGGAGTGAGTTGCGCGGGGTGGGTGTTCGAAAAAGCAGGGCTTGAGTGCGAATCATGAAGCAGGGTAGCACACATTAGCTGAGTTGTCAATAGGTACTATAGCGTACTGTTCGAACGCGTAGTTCGAACGAGTGGTTCGAACGGTTGCAAATGGGTAGGGATCTCGTCGAGCGGCGATGGGCTGAGTGTTGCGCCGGGGTTCCTCCACTGCTCGCTTCGGTCGGAATGACAGTGCGTTGAGTTTTGTGGTTGGTTGGATCGATTAGTGGCGGTGGTGGGGAAAAACGCCGGCAGGATGCCGGCGCTGACGCTCAAGATCCTAGAAAGCGTGCGGACTGGCTGATAGTGGGTCAGTTTCCGGTTACGGCGGTGCATCTCATGGGTCGACGCAACACCATCTAGGAACTGATCTGTTCAAAGGTGGTGATTATGATCCAACGGAAGAGGTCGAGATTATCTCCCACGGAGAAGAACGACATATGGCGCCGATGGAAGTGCGGGCAGTCCTTGCACGAAATCGGGCGTGCTCATGGCAGGCCGCATCCCACCATTCGCAAGTTGTTGTTGCCTAGCGGAGGCATCCCTCCCATCACTCGTCGCCGCTCCCGCCTCTCGCTCAACTTGGCAGAGCGAGAGGATATTTCGCGAGGGCTCGCTTCCGGATTGCCGCTCCGTGAGATTGCTCGACGACTGGATCGAGCAGCGTCCACATTGAGCCGGGAGATTTCTCGCAACGGCGGCCGTCCGATCTATCGTGCCCATGTGGCGGATGACCATGCGTGGGACTCGGCCTTGCGACCGAAGAAGTGCCTGCTTGCCGTCAGTCGCAAGTTACGCAACATCGTTGCGAGTAAACTGGTCCTGAACTGGTCGCCCGAGCAGATTTCCGGATGGCTGAAAATTCAGTTCCCCGATGACGCGAGCATGCGAGTGTCCCACGAGACGATTTACCGCAGCCTTTTCATTCAAGCGCGTGGAGTGCTGAAAAAAGAGCTGATGGATCATCTGCGATCGAAGCGACGCATGCGCCGCTCGCGACACGCAACCGTCAGTGGACAGTCACGCGGTCAGATCGTCGACGCCATCTCGATCCGCGAAAGACCTGCGGAAGTGGAAGACCGAGCGGTTCCTGGTCATTGGGAAGGCGATCTGCTGAGCGGCGCCAAGAATAGCTATATTGCGACGCTGGTGGAACGCCACTCACGCTTCGCCATGTTGATTAAAGTACGCAGCAAAGAAACGGAAGTTGTAGTTGCTGCTTTGAGCCGGCATGTTCGCAAGCTCCCCGCCACGCTGAAACGCTCGCTGACGTGGGATCGCGGACTGGAGATGGCGAAACACAAGGACTTCACAGTCGCCACCGATGTGCAGGTTTATTTCTGCGATCCGCAAAGCCCCTGGCAACGCGGCACAAACGAAAACACTAATCTCCTCTTACGGCAATACTTCCCACGACGCACCGATCTATCTGGCTATTCTCAAGAGCAGCTCGACCAAGTCTCGCTGCTCTTGAATCAACGGCCGAGAAAGACCTTAGGATTCCAAACTCCTGCAGATAAACTTCAGGCAAGTGTTGCGTCGACCGCCTGAGCCGACGGCGTTAATCGGGAGTTGGCGCAAAGCGCGCGCCGGTGGTGTCTAATTCCGAGATGAGTCCGAGCAAACTGAGTTGGGTCATTCACGCCAACATCGAAGCCGCATTATTTGCGGTTCCGTACAATTTTTGGCTCACGACTCCGGTACTTCAAGACATCAGTATCGGTTACTGGCGTCTTTTGGCAATTTTGGTTGCAGCCGGATTCGGCATTGCGTTGTCGCTGATAGGTATTGCGACGCAAGCCTTGTCCTTTGGAGCGATCGTCGGCCTCTTGATGGGCGGGAGCGTCGCGGCATGGACGGGTCCGCATGATGTGGGAATCTCACCGTATGGTGCCTTTGCGACCCATTTGGAATCATTTTGGCGAGAAGTTTTGATCCTGGCAGCTACCGCAACTCTCGCAGCACGTTTTAGCTACCTACTACGGAAGCAGCGGCCACATGTCCGGTAACGGCGATTACCAGGAGTTGTCTGGCAACCTGTGATTTAATACTCCTCGAGAAGCACCCCTCTAAAGAGGACACAATGGCCCAAGCAAGAGAATTGAGACTGATCATATCCGTTCTCATGTTCGTTGGCGATCACGGCACTTGTGCCCAGACGCGCGATTCCCTCTGCAACTTACAGCAGCAAGTCGCGCAAGGGGCACGCAGAAGCGTTCGAGTCTCTGGGACCTACAGTTCCGGTGTTGATATGGGCGTCCTGAAGAATGCTGAATGTCCAGGGCAAGGGACTTGGGTCGAACTTGTTCTCCGGTCGAATCAGAATAAAAAGCGATTGAAGAAAATCATGGATACATCAGGCAAGGTCAAAGTCGTTTTCGAGGGCGAGTTTTACGGACCACCTGAGCCTGACCCAAAGTTGCCTGAATCAATTCGGAAAGCGTACAAACCAGGATGGGGACATTTGGGAGCGTTCAATACGAAGCTTGTCGTGTACACGATTGTTGAAGCGACTAAGTCGTCTGACCACTGAACTTACTCTTGCTGCCAAAGTCCCGATTAGTCGCGTTACCGGACATGTGGATTCAAGTTTCCGTAACGGCCTTTATCAGAATTTCGAGACAAGCTTGTGCTGCGGTTTGTGGAAATCTGGCTGCGGAGAACCGCAGGCGGACATTTCCAAACGTCTACTGGGCGAAAATCGCGCAGCAGATTTCGCGCCTCACACGAGGCGTTCTGGACGTATATCGACTCGGAAGCGGGCTTTATGCGTAAGCAGGCCGTCTTTTCTTGAGCAGCTGGTAGCCGGTCAATATGGTCCAGAGTGGCAGTGTGGCAACACCCATGAAGGCAGAGATGGGGAGAAGCTGATGAAAAAAAGTATTGGCAGGGGAAATCACTTCCTTAATATTCTCTGGGGACACTGCGGGTATAGCGAGAGAGTCCGGAAAATAGACGCAAGTGATTCCAACGAAGCAAACCCCGGTAAGGACAAGACCTAATCCAACTATCATTCCAAACCATCGCTGCCAGGCTGGAAGGGCCCCGGATAATCGCCAATTCGCTGCGATGAGCCATGCTCCCAAAATTCCTTGTGGAAACATGTAAAGGCCGTTCGACACAATCTTCCCGCCGACACCGAGAAGTACGAAGAGCACGACAAAGATCACGGCCCACACTCCTGTGGCGAATGCGGCCTTGCCAAGTCCTGGTGGAGTTTGGTCTGCGAGCGTTCGCAGCCCAAAGATCGCGAAGAGCAGTAAGAGAAACTGAAGAGCAACTCCGAGGTCATGAGTGTTGAACAGCATCCAAACCTTGTCGGATGGGATCCAGCTCGCACGCGTAGTCACGGCAATCATTAGCAGGCCGAAGGCGGCGATACCGATGACTCCGCTGGCAATTGCCGTCCATCCTGCTTTTCGATAGGAATCACTTATTGCGATTGAGGTTTGTGCATCCATGCGATTTCACTCATCCTTTTCCACGACGGTTCTGAGGTTTTCGGAGCAGTCCCGGTGGTTCACTCGTTCGGGTGCTGCACATCCTTCTTTTCGATGGAAAGTGCGGCGGCGATTGAGGCCGGCTGATTGATTGCCTCCAGCGTACCCGTTTTGGCGAGACCGAGTATCTATTTCGCTCCCAACATATCGGCAGCGACTTCCCCGAAAACAACTCAAGCGCAAACACTTGAGACGGAGACCGCTGAACTGGTTGCCTCTAGTGATGACAAAAGCGCTTGTGTCTCTTACCGCTTCAATTCCACTCGGACGTGTAGTCGCGTAACCGGACAGTGATCCGAGTTTCCGGTAACGGCTGTCGGCTCGGGCGTCAAGCCGAGAATCGTAAGCATTAGAGCTGAGATTCGACTGCCTTGGCCATTTCGTCGTAGCTAACGACCCCGGTGATGCGCCTGATTTGCTTACCATCTCGTGAAACGAGAATGCTTGTGGGAAGGCCGATGACACCGCCGAACCTATCAGCGGCGTCCTCATTGCCAACCACGACCTGATAATTCATGGGGAGTTTCTGACCGTCTACATCCCAGCGTGTTCTTTCGACGAACGGCGCAACGACACCCCTGCCCTCGTCGTCCATAGAAACGCCGAGGATGACTAGGCCTTTTTGACCGTACTGGCGATCCATTTCGATTAGCGACGGGACCTCCTCTTTGCAAGCCTCGCACCAAGTCGCCCAAAAATTCACGAGAACCACTTTGCCTTTGTACTGGCTGAGAGAAACGTCCCTGTTATCGAGGTCTTTGAGCGTGAGTTCAGGCTCGGGCGGCTGCACGCGGGCCGAATCGGGTTTCCTAACGAAGCCTGGCTTGACCCGCGTGATCCTGTCGGCCGCAACAGTGAGCAAAACGAGAGTCAGAATCGTAAAGACAACGAAGTGAATCTTCTTCATCCGGTCCTCCCGCTTTGATACAGATGAATAATACCCGAGAAGCCATTCGGACCGCTCTCTGGTAGCTCCCGATGAGTCGCGTAATCGGAATCTGACTCACTACCGACTGGCGCGCACCCTTCGAAGCTTCGGGCCAGACAGTGGTGCTTCGAACCTCAAGGCAAGCAGGAGCGAACGCGAAAAACAGAGCGTCGGCTCGTGCTGTTCGGAATAACGGCGTATCAGTGGTGGTGTCAAGACGCATCGGACGGGCGGAGCGAGCCCCGCCCCTACAAAGAAAAAAACATGGAAGTTGGCGACGTGGAATCGCCGCTACATAGGGAAGACGTACGACGGCGGTTAGGCTTGGGTGAGTTGGGCGTAGCGTTCGATGAATTTTTTGGTGCCGCGGCCGGGGAAGGTTACGGCGAGTTTGCGGTCGTCTTCGTCGCCTTCGACGCCGACGACGGTGCCGACGCCGTATTCGGGATGGCGGACTTTTTGGCCGAGCATGGGGTCGGCGTTGGCGGATTTTTTGCCGAACGCGAAGGCGGAGGCGGATTTGCCGAAGCTTGGCGTTTTGGTCGGGGTTGAAGTGCTGCGCGAAGGTGTGCGGCCTGCCGGCGGTGTGCCGCGGACTCGGCGGGAGAATTCTTCGGGGGAGTAAGAGTATTCGGGATCAGGCTCGTAGCGGCGCGTTTGGCCGATCTCGGCCATCGAGCCGCGGACGGTGTCCACGAGTTCGCTGGGGACTTCGGCGAGGAATCGCGATGGGAGCGAGGCGCGGAGTTGTTGTTCGTTGCCGAAGATGCGGCGATAGACGGCGCGGGTGAGCGTGAGCGATTTGCGGGCGCGGGTCATGCCGACGTAGACCAGGCGGCGCTCTTCTTCGATGCCTTTGGGATCGTCGAACGAGCGACTGTGTGGGCAGATGCCTTCTTCCATGCCGGTGAGGAAGACGTGATCGAACTCGAGGCCTTTGGTGCTGTGAAGAGTAATTAGCGTGACGCCGGGTTTGTCTTCGAACTGGTCGGCGTCGCTGACGAGAGCGGCGGCATCGAGGAAGTCGGAGAAGTCTTCTCCGGATTCGTCGCTTTCGGCGATGGCGCGCGAGAGTTCTTCGAGGTTTTCGATGCGGGCGACGTCGTCGGGCGTGTTGCGGTCTTTCAACATCTCCATGTAGCCGGTGTCTTCGAGGACGCTGCGCAGGAATTCGGGCGGGTTCAATTTCAGATAATTTTCCTGGAGCTTCGCGATCAAGTCCTGGAATGCGCGGAGAGGTGCGACGGCGCGGCCGCCGGATTCGCCGGAGACGAATTTGTTGATGGCGTCCCAGAGCGGGGTGTTGTCGGTGCGCGCGGTTTCGCGGAGGGCGTCCATGGTGGTCTTGCCGATGCCGCGCGGCGGGACGTTTAAAACACGGAGAAGAGAGACGTCGTCTTCGGGATGGAGCGCTAGGCGAACGTAGGCGAGGGCGTCTTTGACTTCGGCGCGATTGTAGAAGCTGAAACCGCCGACAAGTTTGTAGCGGATGCCGCGGCGGCGGAAAACTTCCTCGAACGCGCGTGACTGGAAGTTGGTGCGGTATTCGACGGCGCAGGTGAGCGAGGAATCGTCGTCGAGGATTTTCGTGAGTTCACCGGCGACGAATTCGGCTTCGGCGAAGGCGTCGCGGCCTTCGAAATATTTCAGATTGAGGCCGGGGCCATTTTCGGCGCTGAGCGATTTGCCGAGGCGATCGGGGTTGTTGGCGACGACGGCGCCGGCGGCGTCGAGAATATTTTGGGTGGAGCGATAGTTGCGCTCGAGCTTGATGACTTTGGCGTTGCCGAAGTCGCGCGAGAAGCTCATCAGGATGGAGACGTCGGCGCCGCGCCAGCGATAGATGGATTGATCTTCGTCGCCGACGACGCAGAGATTTTGCTTGGCGTTGGTGAGGAGGCGCATCAGGTCGTACTGGACGCGATTGGTGTCTTGATATTCGTCAACGTGGAGATATTGGAAGCGGGCTTGCCATTTTTCGCGGACGAACGGATTGTGGCGGAGCATGAGCGCGGTGCGGAGGAGGAGGTCGTCGAAGTCGAGCGCGTTGCTGGATTTGAGCTGGCGTTCGTATTCGGCGAAGATGTCGGCGATTTTGCGGCCGTCGGGGCTGATGGCTTCGGAGCGGAGTTTTTCGGGAGTGGTGGCGTGATTTTTGGCGTGGCTGATGGCGCTGAGGACGTTGCGCGGAGTGAGAGTTTCGGAGTCGATGGCGAGCTTGGCGATGGCGAGCTTGACGGCGGAGAGTTGGTCGTCGGTGTCGTAGATGGCGAAATCTTTGGGGAGCTGGGCGGCGGCGGCTTCGCGGCGGAGCAGGCGGGCGCAGAGGGAGTGGAAGGTGGACAGCCACGGCGTGGCGGGCGGGACTCCGGCTTTGAGGAGGAGATCGGCGACGCGGGTGCGCATTTCCTGGGCGGCTTTGTTGGTGAAGGTGACGGCGAGGATGGATTCGGCGGGGGTGCCGTTGGCGATGAGGTTGGCCATGCGGAAAGTGATGGCGCGGGTTTTGCCGGTGCCGGCGCCGGCGAGGATTAGGACGGGGCCTTCGGTGGTTTCGGCGGCACGACGCTGTTCGGGATTGAGTTGGTCCAGGAGATTTTGCATTTTTGGTTTTCGGAGTGTGGGTCACGCGCGACGTTGTCGTCGGAATATTTTCGCTAAGTCATTTTAGTGGATGGGGGAGAGGGGTGCAAACTTTGCGCGTTTTTGCTTAGGAACGAGCGGTGGAAAAGTTTTTGGCGTGGTGAGTGATTAGCCCATCGACGGGCAGAAGAATTAAAGATAACGCAGAGACGCAGAGGTCACAGAGATCGGATGAGGTCGGAAAATATGAGTTGTGAGTTATTGGCGGCGGCTGAGGTCGATGTCGAAATAGGTGAGGGTGCCGGAGTGATTCATTTTGGAGATTTGAGGGATGTAGAGGTGAGCGGTTTGGAGGAGATCGAATTGGCCGCCGAGGTCGAAGTACAGGAGGCCTTGGACGGTGCTGTGGGGGGCGACGACGCTGGTGGGGACTTGCGCGTTGTCGGCTTCCTTTTCTAATTCCTCCCAGTGCTTGTCGCGGCCGCCTTTTTTGCTGGGAAGCGGGACGGGGAGGCGCGGGCCGCGTGATGCGGTGGGATCTTTTGTTTTTGGTTTGAGGGCGGCGTCGGCGAGTTGTTCGGGATTGAGCGAGGGGACTTCCTGGCGATGGTCTTCGTCGAGCTGGACGTTGAGGCGGATTTTGTCGAGGTTGATGCGGAGAGGTTCGTCGGAGTCGTTGCGGAAATTTACCTGGACGGCGAGGACGCCGCCGTCGAACGGGGATTTCTTGGAGAATTTTTCTTTGTATTGGGAGGGGAGGGTCCAAGGAAGCGCCGATACGGTAAGACCTTCGTGGGATTCGAGGGAGGCGGCTTTGAGGGAGTCTTGTTGGGCTTGCGGCGTGGCGTTTGCTTGGGCGCGTGGGCGGATGCGAGGAGCGTTGCGGCGGTGATGATGGTGATGGTGCAGTGCGGAGAAGTGCGCGAGGACCTGGTTTCGCATCGGGTTATAATAAACCTTTCTCATATTGTCGCCTGAGATTCGTGGGGGGAGAGCGGGGTTGCTTCGCGCGCGTCGTGGGTTTAGGTGTGGGCAGCGGGCGCAGGCTCAAGACGCAAGGATCGTGCGGGCTTGGCGCGCAGCGGTGCTGCGCCCGTACATGACTGTGGCGAACGGGCAAATGGTGCCAAGACGCAACGGTCGGGCGGAGCAAGCCCCGCCCCTACAAGGGCAAGAGAGTTATCGCAAGGACTGAGGGAGTTTGACTGAGTGTATTTCGTTTACAGTTTTTTGATGGCGGTGGCTGCGGCGGTGCTTTCGCCGATTTGGATTTGGAAGGGGTTGCGGCAGGGGAAGTATCTTTCGAATTTGGGCGAGAGGTTGGGGCGATCGTTTCCTGGGCTGAGCACGCTGAGCAAGAGCACGACGCAGGGTGATGGGTCGGTTGCGGCGGAGCGGGCGGGGGCGATCTGGATTCATGCGGTGTCGGTGGGTGAAGTTTTGTCGGGCGTGGCGCTGGCGCAGAAATTGAAGGCGGCGTATCCGCAGCGGCCGCTGATTATTTCCACTACAACACAGACGGGGCAGGCGTTGGCGCGCGAGCGGGTGAAGGCGGCCGACGCGGTGATTTATTTTCCGTTCGATTGGGCGTTTTGCGTGCGGAGGGCGCTGGATGCGGTGAAGCCGGCGCTGGTGATTGTGTTGGAGACGGAGATCTGGCCGAATTTTTTGCGCGAAGCGGACCGGCGCAAGGTGCCGGTGATTTTTGTGAGTGGGCGGATTTCGGACAAGTCGTTTGCGCGGTATCAGAAATTTTTTGGTTGGGCGGGATTTTATTTGCGGCCGTTTTTGCGCGATGCGCTGGGGCATGCGCGGGCGTTTTTGATGCAGAGCGCGCGGGATGCGGAGCGGGTGCGGGAGTTGGGCGCGCCGGCGTAGCGCGTGACGGTGAGTGGAAATTTGAAGTATGACCAGGCGGTGCCGGATGCGACACCGATGTCGGAGTGGCTGGCGCGCGAGGTGGAGCGGGCGGGCGGCGGCCGTTGATTGTGGCGGGAAGTGTGGTGTCGAGCGAAGAGCCGCTGGCGCTGATTGCGTTTGGCGTGGTGCAGGGGGAGTTTCCGAATGCGTTGTTGGTGCTGGCGCCGAGGAAGCCGGAGTGTTTTCAGCAGGCGGCGGATTTTATTCATGAGTCACGGCGGAAATTTGTGAGGCGGTCGGAGTTGAAGATCGGCGGAAACGGAAAGCGAGCGGAGTTGCGGCTGGCGCTGTTAGCGCCGGATCGGTGGGCGCGGTTGATGGAGCGGCTTCGATATCGAAGGATGTGACGGTGTTGTTGCTGGATTCGATTGGGGAGTTGGCGTCGATTTATCGGCTGGCGGATGGAGCGTTTGTGGGCGGGTCGCTGGTGGAGTCGGGTGGGCACAATATTTTGGAGCCGGCGGCGTTTGGGAAGGTGCCGGTGTTTGGGCCGTCGATGGAAAATTTTGCGGAGATGGCGTCGCGATTCGTGTCGGCGAAGGCGGCGGTGCAGGTGGAGAGCCCGGAAGATGCGGGCGTGGCGTGGATTGAGATGTTGCGCGATCCGGAGCGGGCGCGGGGGATGAGCGAGACGGCGCGGCGGTTGGTGGATGAGAGTCGCGGTGCGACGGCGCGGGCGATGGAGGAGATTGCGAAATATTTGGGGCGGCCGGCGTGACGCGGATTCCGCGAGGGCTGGCGGTGGCGTTGTGGCCGGCTTCGGTTGTTTATGGCTGGGTGGTGCGTGCGAAAAATTGGATGTATGACGCGGGGTGGCTGAAGGCGCGGCGATTGCGCGGGACGGTGATCAGCGTCGGAAACTTGACGACGGGCGGGACGGGCAAGACGCCGATGGTGTTGTGGTTGGCGGCGCGACTTTTGGCGCAGGGCAAGAGCGTGGCGATTTTGAGCCGCGGGTACAAGGGGTCGGGCGGGACAAGCGACGAGATTGAGTTGATGCGGAGGCGGTTGGGAGATGGAGTGCGATTCGGTGTCGGGCCGGATCGATTTGCGTCGGGAGACAAAGTTGGAGAGCGAGCGGCGCGTCGATGTGTTCTTGCTCGACGATGGATTTCAGCATCGGGACCTTGCGCGCGATTTGGATATTTTGATGATTGATGGGATGCGGGAATTGAAGCGGGAGTCGATGTTGCCGTCGGGGTCGTTGCGGGAGCCGGTTTCCGGTGCGCGGCGGGCGGATATTTTGGTGGTGTCGAGAAGCGGCGAGAAGGCTCCGGTTGAATCGATCGATTCGAAACGGCAGCCTGTTTTTTTTGCGCAGACACGGTTGGTGGAATTTCGACGGCTGGGCGTTGGGGCGCCTGAATTGAAACATGGAAGCACGATCAGCAGGGCGCCGTCGTTTGCGTTTTGTGGGGTTGGGAATCCGGATGCGTTTTTTGCGGATTTGGTGAGTTGGCGGGTGGAGTTGGCGGGCGAGCGGGCGTTTCGCGATCATCACGCGTATTCGGAGTTGGATGTGGAGCGATTGGAAGCGGAGGCCGACAAGGTTTCGGCGGCGGATTTTGTGACGACGGAGAAAGACGCGGCGAATCTTGCGGTTGCGGGCGGAAGATTTCGAAGGCCGGTGTGGGTGGCGGTGATTGATTTTGTGATTTCGGCGGAGAGTGAGTTTGTGGCGGCGATTGATCGAGTGTTGCGGGAGAAGCGTGGGGCGGCGATTTGAAGATTCTGATTCGCGCTACGAATTGGGTGGGCGACGCGATTATGGCGCTGCCGGCGTTGCGTGCGGTGCGGGCGAAGTTTGCCGGAGTGCACATCGCGATCGTGGCGCGGCCCTATGTGGCGGATATTTATCGCGGGCAGGACGTTTGCGATGAGTTGATTGCTTACGATCCGCGCGGAGCGGAGAAGGGGATTGGCGGGCGCGAGCGGTTGGCTTCGCGATTGCGTGAAGGGAAATTTGATTCGGCCCTGCTGCTGCAAAATGCTTTTGATGCGGCTTGGCTGGCCTGGCGGGCGGGGATTGCAGAACGCATCGGGTATGCGCGGGATGGGCGCGGAATTTTGCTGACGAAAGCGATTGAGGTGCCGAAGGTGGGGGAAATTCCGGCGCACGAGCAATTTTATTATTTGGAGTTGGTGCGGCGGGCGGGTTGGGCGGACAGGATTGAGGGGGAGAGCGAGATTTCGCTGACGGTTTCGCGCGAGAGCGGCGACGCGGCGGAAGACAAACTGATCGCGGCCGGTGTGCAGTCGCGCGCGGACGACGGGCGCGCGCTGCGCGTGGCGATTGGGGCGGGGGCTTCGTATGGATCGGCGAAATGCTGGCTGCCGGAACGATTTGCCGAGGTGGCGAACCGATTGATGAGCGAGTCGGGCGCGGAGATTATTTTGTTTGGGACGGCGGGTGAGACGGCGGTTTCGAACGCGATCGTTGCGGGGATGAAACGGAAGCCGATCGATTTGACGGGGAAGACTGCGATTGCGGAATTGCCGGCGCTGCTTTCGCGATGCCAACTTTTTATTGGGAATGATTCGGGGGCGATGCACGTTGCGTCGGCGGTGGGATTGCCGGTCGTGGCGATTTTTGGGCCGACCGACCCGTACGGGACGGCGCCGGTGACGCCGAAGTGCACGATCGTGCAGGAGAAGCCGTACTGTTCGCCGTGTTTTCTGCGGCGATGTCCGACGGATCATCGGTGCATGACGCGCGTATCGGCGGAGAGCGTGACGGCGGCGGCGCATACGTGGCTTTCGCAGGCGGGTGCTAGCGTTGGCGCGGAGGTGCGTCCTGCCTGACGTGGCGTTGTCGCGGCCGGCGGTTTTTCTCGACCGCGACGGGACCATTTCGGAAGACGTTGGCTACTTGAATGACGTCAGCCAATTTCGTATGTTTCCGTTCGCGGCGGGAGCCATTCGGCGGCTGAATGATGCGGGCCTGCCGGTCATTGTCGTAACCAATCAATCGGGTGTGGGGCGCGGATTCTTTGCGGAGTCCATGGTGCACACTGTCCATGACGAGATGACGCGGCAACTGGCCGCGGCGGGAGCGCATCTCACGGCGGTCTATTATTGTCCGCACACTTCGGACGATGATTGCGAGTGCAGGAAGCCGAAGCCGGGAATGATTCGACAGGCTGCTCGGGAATACGGT
The DNA here is from genome assembly GCA_963785605.1 of uncultured Acidobacteriota bacterium. GTDB lineage: Bacteria > Acidobacteriota > Terriglobia > Acidiferrales > UBA7541 > Acidiferrum. The sequence goes on from CAWAWE010000011.1 coordinate 202,667, forward strand.
GTGGACTTGATGCGATCGTTCGTTGTGGGCGATCGGTACGGGGATGTGGAGTTGGCGCAGGCGAATGGCGGGCGAGGTGTGTTGGTGCGGACGGGTTATGGAGATGAGGATTTGCGGATGAATGGGGCGGGTTGGGTGAGGCAGCCGGATTTCGTGGCGAATGATTTGGTGGGTGCGGTCGACTGGATTTTGAAGAGTGTGGCGGCGGTTTCGGAGCGGGTGAGATGAAGAGATCGCGGACGCGAGTTGCGGCGACGGATGCGGTGGCGCGATCGACGTCGGTTGATCTAATAGCGCTGGCGGAGCACGTCGAGCAGTTTGCGAGCAAGACGGTTGTGGTGTTAGGCGATTTTGTTGCGGACGAGTTTCAGTTTGGCGAGATCTCGCGCGTGTCGCGCGAGGCGCCGGTTTTGATTTTGCGGCACCGGGAGACGCAGTTGGTGCCGGGCGGAGGAGCGAACGCGGCGAATAATTTTGCGGCGCTGGGTGCGAAGGTATTGCCTGTTACCGTTGTGGGTACGGACGCGGCCGGGGATGCGCTCGTCGGGTATTTTCGCGAGCGGCGGATGGATCTGTCGGGCGTGGTGCGAGTGAAGGGATTCACGACGCCGACGAAAACGCGATTTTTGGCGGGATGGGCGCACACGGTGGCGCAGCAGGTGTTGCGCGTGGATCGCGAGCCGCAAGGGGAGTTGCCGGCGGCTGTGCGTAAGAGGATTGCGGGGATTTTGCGCGGAAAGTTGCGACGCGCCGATGTGTTGGCGGTTTCGGATTATGGATTTGGTGTGGCGTCGCCTGACTTGGTCCGCGATTCTGTCGCGAAGAAAAAATCGCTCGTGACAACGCTCGACAGCAGATATGGAATGGGCTCGTACGCGAAGGCGGGGATTTCGGCGGCTACGCCGAACGAGGCGGAGTTGGAGGAGATTCATCACACTTCGATCGGACGAGATGTCGCGGAGTTGGAGCGATGCGGACGCGTGACGCTTGAGGCGATGAAACTGGATTCGTTGTTGGTGACGCGGGGGCGCGATGGGATGGCGCTGTTCGAATCGCCGGGACGCGCGGTGCACATTCCGGTTCATGGGAGCAATCAGGCGGTGGATGTGACGGGCGCGGGGGATACCGTCCTTGCGGCTTATTCATTGGCGTTAGGAACCGGAGCAACGGCGCTGGAGGCGGCACACATTGCGAACATTGCGGGCGGGCTTGTGGTGATGAAGCGAGGGACGGCGACGGTGACGCGCGAGGAATTATTGAAGGTCATCCGGGATGAGGCTTCGGGGGCGGAAGCGTAGACATGTCGGCGTCTGCTACCAAAGTGGTGTCGCGCGATGAGCTGCGCGGATTGCTTGCGGAACGCAAGCGCGACGGGAAGCGCGTAGTGTTTGCGAATGGGTGCTTTGACACGCTGCATGTGGGGCATGTGCGTTATCTGGACGGCGCGCGGAGTGAGGGAGATGTTTTGGTTGTTGCGGTGAATGATGATGCGAGCGTGCGCGGATTGAAGGGGCCGGGGCGGCCGATCTTGAACGAGGGTGCGCGCGCGGAGCTGGTTGCGGCGTTGCGGGCTGTTGATTACGTCGTGTTGTTTCACGAGCCGAATGTCGAGGTGCTGCTGGAATTGCTGCGTCCGGATGTCCATGCCAAGGGCACGGATTATTCGGCCGAGACTGTGCCGGAGCGCGAGACCGCGGCGCGATTGGGGATTCGCGTGGCGATTGTCGGCGATCCGAAGAATCATTCCACGCGCGGATTTATCGAGACAGTGCGCAAGGCGCCGCAGTGACTGAGCCCCGATTCCTGGTAGTGCGATTGGGATCGCTGGGGGACATCGTCCATACATTTCCTGCTGTTGCGGCGCTGCGTGATTCTTTCCCCACCGCCGAAATTGTCTGGTTCACGCATCCACGATGGAGAGGGCTGGTCGAGAGCAGCGGGCTGGCTTCGGAGATTCGAAACGTGGAGTCGCGGGATTGGGGATCGGTGCGGGCGGCGATTTCGGCTGTGCGTGCGGCGGAGTGGCAATCGGCGATTGATTATCAAGGGTTGTGGAAGTCGGCGGCGTTGCCGTTTTTGGGCGGCGTCAAGCGGAGAATTGGATTTTCTTCGCATACGATTCGGGAGTTTGGCGTGCCGATACTTTACAACCAGCGCGTGAAGGCGGAGACGATTCACATCGCGGATCAGAACGGGGAGTTGTCGCGGCGTGCGGGGGCGCGGCGGCGCGTTGGGCATGTGAAGTTGTCGGTTTCTGGCGAAAGTGTGGCGCGGGCGCGCGAGCAGCTTACGCGTGCGGGAATTGGCGAGCGGTATGTGGTGTTGAGTCCGGGAGGCGGGTGGCGGGCGAAGTGTTGGCCTCCGGAACGATTTGGCGCGCTGTGCCAGAAGATTCGCGATGTGTTTGGGATGCGGTGCGTAGTGAATTACGGGCCGGGCGAAGATGATTTGGCTGCGGCGGTGAAAGCGGCGAGTGGTGCGGCGGAACCTGTGATGTGGAATACGGAGCTTGGGCCGTTGATGGCACTGCTGCGGTCGGCGGCATGCATTGTTGGGGGCGATACGGGGCCGCTGCATTTGGCGATTGCGCTGGGAACGCCGGCGGTGGCGTTGTATGGGCCGACTGATCCGGCGCGGAACGGGCCGTATCGGAATCCGTCGCTGGTGACGGGTGATCCGATTTTGGATTCGGGGGAGGCGCGCGATACCGATCCTTGCGCGGGGGACATTACGCTGCGCGCTTCGGGCAGCACGACTTCGCATAGCCGGAATGATGTGGTTGATCCGTCGATGCTGGCGATTCAAGTGGATGCGGTGTTTGAGGCGGTGCGACGAAGAATTGGTGCGCTCGCGTGAGCGAAGTTTCGGGAAATTTGAACAAGGCGAGCGAACCGACGAGGCCGCCAATGCGGGCTACGTTTTTTGCCCGCTGGCGCGTGCGCGTCGGATATCTGCTGGCGATTGTGGTGCTTGTGGTGGCGCGTCCGACGCCTCAGAGCATTGCGATTGGTGGAGCCGTTGGATTGATCGGGTTGTGGGTGCGGGCACTGGCCGCGGGACATTTGCATAAGCAGGAGATGCTTACGGTCAGCGGGCCTTACGCGCATACGCGGAATCCACTTTATTTTGGGAGCGCGATTTTGACGGTCGGGGCTGCGGTGGCGATGAATTCGTGGATCGCGGCGGCGCTGCTGTTGACGTATTTTGCGATTTTTTATTCTGTGGTGATGCGGAAGGAAGAAGGCGAGCTGTTGTTTCATCACGGTGCGGCGTTTGAGGAGTATGCGAAGGCGGTGCCGTTGTTTTTTCCGAGGGTGACGGCGGCGAAATTGGGGCTAGGAGTGGAGCGGGCGTTTTCGCTGGCACAGTATAAGAAAAATCGGGAGTATCGGGCGGCGATTGGATTTTTATTGTTGCTGGCGCTGTTGGTGGTTGAGTGGCGGTTGCGGCTGGGGAATTAGGGGTGAGAGCCATTTGACGGTTGCTGTGTTGCTTTCGCTGAGTGAAAAACTGCCGGCGAGACGCCGGCGCTACCGGTGCTGGTTGGCGCGGGGCAGGCGACGAAGCAACGTGACTTCGATTTGCTTGCCGTCGGTGAGCATGTGGATGGCGCCGTTGGTGTCTGTGCGTAGCGTGCGAACGCCGGCGGTTTCGAGGCGATCGAGAACTTCAGGGCTTGGGTGTCCGTAGGGGTTTCCTTCTCCAGACGAAATGATTGCGAGTTGCGGGTTTACGGCCGAGAGGAAGTCGGGCGTGGTGGAATTTTTGCTGCCATGGTGGCCGACTTTCAGGATGTCGGCGTGGATCGTGGATTCGTCATTTTCGGAGAGCATTGCGCGCTCGACGGCTTTTTCGGCGTCGCCGGGGAAGAGCAGCGTGCGATCGCCGAATTTCAGGCGGAGGACGAGCGAGTCGTTATTTTTTGCGGACGGGGCGATTTCTGTTGCGGCGATCTCGGGCCAGAGGAATTGGCCTTCGACGCCATCCCATTCGAAAGTTTGCCCGCGGATTTCGTGTTCGATTTGAGTGCCGTGTTGCGATGCCAAGGCTTCGAGTTGTGATAGCGCGCGCGAATTGACTTCGCGGCCGATCCAGAGTTCACCGACTTTAAAATTTTCGAGGATGGCGGTCAGGCCGCCGAGGTGGTCCTGGTGTGCGTGGGTGAGGGCGACGACGTCGATTTTTTTGAAGCCGCGCGACCAGAGATAGGGCGAGACGGCTTCTTCGCCGGGATCGGTGCCGGTGTGGTCTTCGCGGCCGGGGAAGCCGCGGAAGGCGCCGCCGCCGTCGATGAGCATGGTCTTGCCGTGAGGGGAGACGAGGAAGATCGAGTCGCCTTGGCCTACGTCGAGGATTGTGGATTCGAGGAGGTTCGGAGGCGTGAGTGGGGGCGAACGGAAATGTGGCGACGAGGAGGGCGGTGACGATGAAACGCTGCTGATAGGGCGTGGAGCGTTAGGCGGCGATTTGTTTGTTGGAGCGCGTTGTTGAGGCGGGCGATGGTTGCGATTGCGATGGCGAGCGCGAAGAAGAGGATTGTTAGCCAGAGTGGCGGAGTCGGGATGCGGTAACTCCAATGGGGGAGAGCGGCGAACCAGGCGACGATATGGAGCAGGAGTGTGGTGATCAGTGCGAGTGGTGCGGCGAGGAGTTTGCCGAGGAGTGGCCAGAGTAGGCCTGCGATGAGAGTCAGGAATCCCCAGGGAACGATGATGCTGGTGAGCGGGACAGCGGCGAGATTTACGGCGGGAGATGAGAGTGCGATGCGGTGGAAGTTGGCGGCCATGAGGGGGAGCATGCCTATTTGGAGAAGGATGGTGAGGGCGAGGAGTTCGGACGATTCGAAACGTAGATGGCCAGGCTGCCGGCGAGCGCGTTCTGAATGTGTGCGGCGGCGCGGGACGGAGAATGCGATGCGATCCAGCGAAGCGCGTAGCGAACGTCGAGGCGGAATTGGGCGGCGCGAGGTTCGTGACCGGCGTCGCGAGTTACGTCGCGCCATCCGCGAAGTGCGACGGCGTAAGGTTGAACGGTTGCAGCGAGCCAGGGAGTTGCGAGACCGGCGATGCAGCCGATGGCGACGAATGTGAGCTGAAAGCTGGAATCGCGGATGGCGAGCGGACTCGCGATGACAATCGTTAGCGCGGCGAGGGCCGCCGAGTTGAGGAGATCGAGGCGGCGATAGAATGCGCCGCCGAGGACGAAAGCGCATGCCATGAGAGTGGCGCGGAGGACGGGGGCGCGGACTTCGACGACGGCGACATAGGCAGTGAGTGTGGCAACGACGATGAAGATGGTTAGCGTCGGAGTGAGGCGGAGTTTGCGCGTCGTCCAGAAGATGAGAGCGGCGAGTGCGGCGACGTGGAGGCCGGCGACGACGAGGATGTGGAAGACGCCCGTCTTCTGGAAGGCGATGGATTCGTCGCGATCGACGAAGGTGCGATCGCCGAGGAGCATGGCGCGAAGGGTGGCGGCAGATTGTGGATCACTGGCGAGGAGGGAGCCGAGTTCGTCGCGGAGACGTGATGCGGATGCGGGCGATTCGAACAGAGAGCGATCGACGTGGAGCGCTTGCTGTCTTTTGGAGGAGTTTGGGGGAGCGCAGAGTGGCGATGAGATCGATGTTTTGGGTTGCGAGGTAAGCGCGGCGGTCGAAGGCGCCTTCGTCGCGGAAGAAAGGCGGGCGCCGGGCTTCGGTGATGACATCGATTGAATCGCCGGCGTGGAGTGCAGGGAGGAGAGCGGTGTCAGTCGCAGAGTGTGGCGAGAAGCTGAGGCGCAGGCCGCCGACCACGGGCATTGTGGCGGCGTGGTACTCGACGGACTGGAGATCGATTTCGTAGCCGCTGCCCCAGGGAAGATGAGTGGGTTCGTCTCGCAGGATTCCGTGCCACCGGAGAGGAGTCTTGAGGCTGAGCTGGTTGTGATCGAGGAGTTGAGTGACGTGATTCGGTGGCAGTGGTTGCTGAGCGATCGCGGAACTTGTTAATCCGAGGACGAACCAGCAGAGAAGCGAAGCGGCGGCGCTGGCGACAAGTTTTTCGGATCGAAGCAGCCACAACGCGACGGCTGCGAACAGCGCGCACGCAACGAAACATGCGACGAGTTTTGCGGCAGACGCGCTGAATTCTGCAAACGGCGGATACAGGCCGAGCGCAATGCCGCACACGAATGCTGCGACGATGGCTACGACCGGAGCTTTCACGGAGCGAGCCTCAGGTGGACGAGCGTTTCGATGTGAAAGGTTTGCGGGAAGAGATCGAAGAGATGGACCTCCGCGATTTCGTAACGATGAGTTGCGGCGGTTTCGGCTGCGTCTTCGGGCCTTTTCTTTGCTGAGCCGGTCAAGATCGCCAGGTCGCGAGCAAGCGTAGACGGGTCGCAAGAAAGATAGCGAATTTCTGGTGCACCGAGAGCGAGCAGCGCGGTCGCCGCGGGTGCTCCCAATCCTGCGCGCGGAGGATCGAGCGCGACGAAGTCTGGCTTTTCCTGTGTCTTGCGGAGAAATTCTTCGGCGTGCTCGTTGTGCGAAGTGACGGTCACGCCGGCGGCTTCGGCGTTGGCGTAGAGGTCGGTTGTGGCGGCGAGATTGGCGTCTACGCTGATGACTTTGTTGAACGCTTTGCCGAGCGGCAAGCGTGAAGAAGCCGACGCCGGAGAAGAGATCGAGCGCGACATCTCCTTTTACGCCAGCGGTCATCGTCTGCAAGAAGATCTTCGACGAGGAATCGATTCGTTTGAAAAAACGAAAGGTGGCTGACGCGGAACTTGAATCCGCCCGCTTCGTGCATCAGGTAGCCCGGGCCGGTGAGTTCGAATCGATCCTTGCTCTGATCGAGCAGCAGCAAGCTTTCGAGTCGGGGTACAGCGTTTCGAAAGATCGCGGCGAGTTCGGCGGCGGGTTTCGGGAAATCGTTCGAACGCGACATTGAGTGAGACTTTTTCGTCTTTCGAATCGACGAAGGCTTCGATCTCCTGGAGTCTTTCCGGCATATGCCCGGCGCGCGCCAGGTCTTGCAGCTTTTCGAATGTGTTGTGCAGCGTCGGAGAAAGAATCGGGCAGGTGTCGATCGGCAAAATGATCGAGCTTTCGGGCAGGAAATATCCCAGCGCCATCGGTTTGGCGTCGCGAAAGGCCCACTGCGCGCGGTTGCGATAGCCGAACGGTTCCGCGGAGTGAATTTTGATCGGCCCATCCCACTGAATGCGGCCGAGTCGTGAAAGCGTTTCGCGGAGGATCGATTCCTTGAATTCGACCTGCGTAGGCGTGGGAATGTGCTGGTAGTGGCAGCCGCCGCATGTGCCGAAGTGCGGGCACGGCGCTTTCTGGCGGCGCGGATCGGCGGTGATAACTTCGTCGAGCTTGCCCCAGATCAGTTTGTTGCGCTTGGTCTTGACGGACGCGCGCACCACTTCGCCGGGTATGACGTACGGCACAAACACCGTGTTGCCGTCGGCGTGAGACAAACCGTCGCCTCCATAGACAAGCTTCTCAATCGATAACTGTAACTCATCTGACATAAAATGCAATCCATTCCGCCGTTGGGCGCGTGGGGAATTCCTGGCATCAAGAAAACCGGGCTCAGGAAAAGTAGTAGAGGCTCAGCCTTGGCAAACCAAACTCTTCCAGCAGTCGCTTCTGTATATATTGTCGCTCAACCAGCGCAATTTGTTCCGCTTTCATTTTGCGGCGATATTGGGTCAGCTGGCTATCGACTTCGCGGCGGATGCGGAGCATTTGGTCTTCGGTGGCGAACTGCGTGAGTGACGCTTGGACCTTTTCGTCGAGGATCGTGAGGCGGCGCTCCAGGTCTTCGAGGTCAAGCGAGCCGGGCGCGTCGAGAAGAGATTGAATCGACGTCAGCGAGTTGGCGAATTCGGTCAGCCGATTTGCGACATCGGATTGAGTGGATTTGCGTTTTTCGGCGGCGGATGCGATTTGCTTGATGTTGCGATCGAAGAACGCTCGCAGTTCGTCGCGAGAGAATGGGTCTGGCGCCGGCTTCTTTGTTTTTGGTTGCGCGCCGGCGGCGGATTCCTGGATTTCCGTTGCAGCGTCGAGAACCGCGTCGGTGCAATACGCGAGGCTCTTCAGCGGTTTGCCTGCGCCGCGCCGAGAGCGACCGTAGCTTTCGAACGCGCTATCGATTCCTTTGAGCGCGGCTTCGAGCGGCACCCCGGCTTTCTGCCACGTCTCCATGATCGCCCAATCGAGTGGCGAAACCAGAAGATGCGCGCCGCGCTTCTTCCAGAAATATTCTTCGATCTCCGTGAAATAGTTGAAGTAGTTCCAGCCGTCCATGGCGGGAGCGCTGCCTGCGTCGGAAGACAATGTCGTGACCTAAGCTTTCTTCGTTTGCGGCGCGGCGGGCTTTGCCGCGGATTTTCCGTGAGTGTCGGCGGGCTGATTCTTTTCCCAGATCAGGCGCAGGCCGGTGAGTGTGAGAAATTCGTCGGTGTGCTGAATTTGCTTCGAACCTTTGGCGACGAGTGGCGCCTGGCCGCCGGTGGCGACGACCGTCGCGGGCGTATTCATTTCGGCTTTGATGCGCGTCAACATGCCGTCAACCATATCGATCGCGCCGTAGTAGAGGCCGGCTTGCATGTGGCTAACAGTGTTTGTGCCGATGACGCGGCCGGGATCTTTGATTTCGACACGCGGGAGTCGAGCGGCGCGCGCGAAGAGCGCTTCGGACGCGATGCCCAACCCCGGAGCGATTACGCCGCCGAGATATTCGCATTTTGCGGAGATGACGTCGAAAGTGATCGCCGTACCGAAATCGACGACGATACACGGGCCGCCGTACTTGTGAAACGCGGCGACGCCGTTGACGATGCGATCGGCGCCGACTTCGAGCGGATTATCAACGTGCACCGCCATGCCGGTTTTGACGCCGGCTTCCACGAACAGAGCTTTCTGGCCGAAATAGATGCGCGCCATTTCACCGAGCGTCCAGTTCATCGGCGGCACGACCGAACTGACGATGACGCCGCCGATCGCGGAAACGTCGATTCCGGCAATGGTGAAGAGATTGCGCGTGAGCACGCCGTATTCGTCCACCGTCTGGACGCGCGCGGTGGTCAAGCGCCAGTTGGCGATGAGCTCGTCGTCGCGAAAGACGCCGAGGACCGTGTTGGTGTTGCCGACATCGACTGTGAGTAGCATCCGCTCTCGCTGAAATCCCGATCGTTATTTGTTTTCGCTGCTCTGCTTCTTCGCTCGCGCCACGACCGCGCGGTCCAAGGTCACATCCCCTGCGATGACTGAAACCGTGGCTCCGCTGCCATCCGGCCGCACGCGCAAAAAACCTTCCGGGCTAAGTCCATCGGTGACACCGGCGTAGCTCTCAGGCCCGTTCGTGACACGGACGCGCTCGCCGCGCGTGAACCTCGACACCGATTCGAAATTGCGAATCACGCTTTCGGAGCCGTTGGCGATGAATTGATTGTAGTCGGTCTCGAATTGGCGCAGCAACCTGACCAGGAGTTCCAGCCGGGATTGCGGCCTGTTCGTCTCGGCACGCAGCGATGTGGCGATCGCGCTTAGCTCGGCTGGGAATTTCTCCTGATTCACATTGATGCCGATCCCGACGATGACAAACCGAACCTGGTTCGGCTCGGCGTGCATCTCGGTCAGGATGCCTCCGAGTTTTTTTCCCCCGACGAGAATGTCATTCGGCCATTTCAGGTCAGCCTCGAGATCGACTTGCGCCCGAATGGCTGAGAAGGCGGACAGGCCGGCCATCATCGTCAGCAGGGAAGCCTGGACCGGCGAAATTTTGGGCCGGAGAAGGATTGTGAAATAGAGCCCGGTCGCGCGCTCGGAATGCCACGAGTGGCCGGCGCGGCCTCGGCCTGCGGTTTGTTCCTCGGCGATGACTATGGTGCCCTCAGGCTCGCCGGCGTGACCGAGGTCCATCGCGACGCGATTCGTCGAATCGATTTTGAAGAAGTGGTGAACGCGTTTCCCGAAAATGCTGCCTTTCAATCGCTGGCGCAGCGTGTCGGGCGAGAGGATGTCGGGAGTCTTTTCGAGGAAGTAGCCGGTGTGCTGCTCGCCTTTGACGCGCACACCGAGGTCGCGCAGGCGATTGACCCAGCGCCACACCGTCGAGCGCGATACGCCAATTTCGCGCGCGATGCGCGCACCGCTCACAACAATCGTCGCGTTTTCGGCGAGGAGGTTCAGCAGCGCGGCGATGCGGCGGTCGGTCGTTCCGGGGAGCGGCTGTTGGACGGCACGCTTGGCCATGAGAAAGGGAAGTGTAAGCCCGAAAGCCGGAAAAGACCTACGCTCAACTAAAGCGCATGGCACCCGACTTCCGGTACTCGGATGACCGGAAAAGTGCCTGATCGTGGTTCTGGCTTCCGATAACGGGAGTTGGTTCGACCTCCATGCTTCCATCACAACCGAGCCGATAAGCGCGCGACGAATTTCCTTCGCTTCTTACAACGACGATCAAACTGTCCGTGAGAGGAACATACGCATCTTTAATTCGTATGAAATCCACATGGACGGTAACGGCGTTTATCGGGACCTGAGGAAAGCCACCGCTACCTAGGGGATGGACCTTCACGACGCAAAACTTCAACCCACACGGTATTTGTCTCTGCTTCCCCTTCCCAAGCAGCATAAGGGAGTGCGCTGATTTGTTGAGCGTCCTCAGGGTGCAGGACCGAGTCTAAGCACACCCCGGACGACAAACCACCGATTGACCTATACGTTCCGCGCAGCCGCCATCGACCTGGTGTCTTGAGTTGTGGAAAGAAATCTGGGTCCATCGTCAAGACTGTCCCGTAGAACGTCTTGGGCGGCAGAGAGGTCCAACGATTAACCAACTTTCTTGCAAAGTTGTCCCCTCCGTCGAGGCAATCAGCGGCGCACCCTTGACCGTACCCTTCCTGAGGTTTTATTGGCGGACCTAGTTCGAGCCGCAACGACAAAGGCGAGGACGGTCCACACGGTTCATAAATAGCTTTTTCGATGAAAAATGGATGGGGGCCGACGTTCCAAATCTCAACTCGGACCTCAAGGGAATCTCCGACTCGAATGGCTTTCTTACGGGGAACTAGCCTGATTTCGATTTGTTTGCCATTCGAAGTGTGTGTTTGGGCCTTTCCAAGGGCGAGAGGTTGGAACACACTCACCGTCAGAAACGAAGTCACGAAGGCGACCATCAACCGCGAATGATTAGCTTTCACGAGTCACTATCCATGTTAGACACCAGTCGACGAATTATCGTGCCCGATAAGTTGCATAACCGGACATGTGCTTTTGGCTGATATTTCACTTTACCGGTTACGGCGTTTACCAGGAGTTGAGCATTTAGCGTTGTTCTACCGGGGCGGTCGCGACACATGCTCAGACGAGAGCGACTTCCCATGGCCCTGTTGGGGCGAACTAACTAGTGATGCCGCAAGTCGGAGAGTCCTGAGAGTATGAAGGCAATTCCAACTGCAACAGAAATCGTCCTTCCTAGCCACTTGGCCATAGGTTTTTCGTCTGGCCGCGGCCGGCGCATGAAGCCCGTATAAAATTCGTCCGCGATGAACCCGAACACAATGGCTACAACTCCCACGAGTATCTGAAGAATTCCTCCCGCCACTGGCGCTAACTCCTCGGTCGCAGGCTGAAGAAGACCACAATCGACCTTGTCGTCCCACTGGCGTTTTATATCATGCCAGTCAGGACTTCTCTGGGATTTAGCGGACTCCTGGTTAGTCGCGTTACCGACAAATCCCTTTTCCATAATTCCGCTTCTCCGGTAACGGCGTTTACCGGGACCTACTCGCTCATCTCGTGGTTCTCACGTTGAACTCATGTCCCCCGGTGCAGTCTGGGTAGATCGGGGATACATCGATCGTGACCGAAGCCGTTACTAGCGGCAATTCCTTGATTTCAACGTCAAACGAATCTTCGCCATCGATCACGAGCGTGTAATGACCAGTCAGAAGAGGACCAAAATCAAACGCGCCGTTGGCGTCCGTTTCGAGCGTCTTCACAAGAGGCGGCATGGGATCTCGAACCCTCGGCCAGCGATATTCGTACAGCGCCAGTTTTGCGTGCTTTTTCGCGAACAACTGCCGTAACCAGCGTGGGAGGCCGTGGTAAGTTGAACCAACAACTTGCCCCTTCAAGGCGGTGACTTGATGAAAATAACCGACCGCCCACGAGCATGAGCGTGCTGGTAATCCGGTGAACAACAATACATACGCAACGACTACCGCCGTTTTCTTCGCACGCGAAATCACGCCGCGATTCTACCTCGCTAATCTGAACGGCAAGCCGGGCTTTTCTTGCAGGGCTATGCTCAGACCAAGGCCAAGTCCTGATAAGTCGTGTTACCGGACAAGTGCCTATGGGCCGAATTCCACTTTACCGATTACGTTGTTTTTTCAGGCGCTTGGCACTGTTCTCCAGTAGCATCGAACGTCAAAGGCAGTTATCCGCCCAGTGGAATATCTTGAGTTCATCTAGTGTGTCCTCATCATTGACTCTTAATTGTGGCTCAGGGAACTTGATGCCGATGAACTGGAACTTCACGTAAACTGTGGAAGAACCGCAAAACCAAGTAGGTGCGTCCTCACCGATTTTTGTTAAATCGTCCAGCGACAATTGAACAAACTCAATCTTGTTAGAGCGCAGATATTTTTCGACTTCTTTTCTTTTCATACCGGGTTTGATGATTCGACCGTAGGTGTGCAGGGCCGCCTGATAAGTGGTTTCGCGTTTTGCCTTCGCCTGAGTTTCCGCTCGAACTTTCAGCTCATATTGAATCCCAAAGAAAATGAGCGGAGCCACGACAAGAATCAGAATGAGCAAGACAATTGGAGTTTCAATGGCGTACTCATTGGGGGAGAGTCGCATGCATTTTATGCTGGCTCAGAAAAGAAGAGTTGTCCAGTTCACCGGTCTAAGAAATCGGGCCTAGGTCCCGATTAGTCGCATTACCGGACAACTGGAATTCGTGCCATCACGTTGCGTCTCCCGCCAAAAGTTCCTGAACACGCAAACGGCGCTTCCTTTGGCAGTGAACGATCCTGCTATTCGATCCCGATGAGTCGGATGAACCACACCAGTGACTGAAATTTCCGAGGCTTGTCAAGTCGTGATTACTGACGGGTTCTCGGAACTAGACTCGTGAGATATCGCGAAGGCGCGCGCGCAGCTTTTCGAGCTCAATACGCTGCTCTGCCATTGTCGCTTCCATGCCCTGGATGATCTTCTCGGGCGCCCGGCTGCGGAAGGTCTCGTTGCCGAGCTGATTTTGTTTCGACTGGATCGCTTTCTCCAGGCTCTCGATCTCTTTCTTCAGCCGGGCCTTTTCCGCCTGCGCGTCAATCGCATCGACGGAGTGCGCGACGCGCACATCAAATCGCGCCGTCGAACGCATGGTCCCGCCGGTCTCCGAAGGTTTCACGGCCGAAACTTTCAAATCCGACAAAATGCCGAGGCGCAGGATGCCGTCGCGGTTGCGTTCGATCGTGTCGCGGATGTAGCCGTAGGAGCTGTGGAACTCCGCCGCGATTTTCTTTTTCGGGTCGAGCTTCATTTCCGCTCGGATGTTTCGAATCTCGCCGATCGTTTCTTGGATCAGAGCAAACTCGTGCGCGCGAGGTTCATCGCCCGTCTTACGGCGCCTGGTAGCGAAGTCCTGAAGCGCAATGGACTTCGCACCGGCGTGCTGCGGCAACTTATGCCACAACTCTTCCGTCAGGAATGGCATGAAAGGATGGAGGAGCCGCAACGCGTCATCGAAGACGGCGAATAAGTTCTTCCACGCCACATCCGCGCGATCGCGATCGGAATTTAGCAGATCGGGCTTGATCCATTCGATATACCAGTCGCAGAAATCGCCCCAGAAAAACTGATAAATCGGTCTGTGCTGCTTCATGAAAACGGTAGCTGCGTAGCGCCTGGATTCACCGTTTCGCGCGCAGAGCTCAGCCGTTCGAAGATCCACTCGTCGATCAGCGGCACGCTGTCTTTATACGCGTAAGGCGCCTGCGCGCGAACGTCGGGACCGGCGAGTTGTTCGAACGACGTGCCGCCGCTCTCTTCGAACTTGTCCAAATTCATGAACAGGAAGCGCGAAGCATTCCAGATCTTGTTCGCAAAGTTACGCGCGCCGGCAAGTCGATCGTCCGACAAAATGATGTCGGTGCCCGGCGCCGCCATTGAAGCCAGGCAGAATCGCATCGCGTCGGTGCCGTACTGTTGATTCAGCTTCACCGGGTCGAGGCCGGTGCCTTTGGACTTCGACATCTTCTCGCCGCTTGCGGTTCGAACCAGCGAGTGCAAGTACACCGTGCGGAATGGCACTTTGCCCGTGAAGTGAATCCCGAGCATCGCCATGCGCGCGACCCAGAAAAACAAAATGTCGTACCCGGTGATCATCAGGGTCGTCGGGTAGTACTTCTCGAAGTCGGCCGTTTTTTCGGGCCACCCCAGCGTCGAGAAGGGCCACAAACCCGAGCTGAACCACGTATCGAGCACATCGCCATCCTGGGTAAGGTGCTCCGACCCACATTCCGGACACCTCGCCGGCATTTCGCGGGCCACGATGACGTGACGATGTTCCTTGCAATACCACGCGGGGATGCGATGGCCCCACCAAAGCTGGCGCGACAACGTCCAGTCGCGAATGTTGCGCATCCAGTTGAAAAATTCTTCGCGCCGGTTGTCCGGGACGATGTGTATTTCTCCCCGTTCCACCGCCGCGATCGCGGGTTCGGCGAGCGGCTTCATCTTGCAAAACCACTGCGTGGAAGCGCGCGGTTCGACGATTGTGCGGCTGCGCTCGCAGATGCCGATGGCGTGGCTGTGATCGGCGACTTTTTCGAGGAGGCCGAGAGTCTTGAGATCCTCAACGATTTTTTTTCGTGCTTCGAACCGATCAAGACCAGCATAAGTACCCGCGGCGGCGTTCATTTTGCCGTCGTCGGTCATCACGTCGATTTCCGCCAAATTGTGGCGACGCCCCGCTTCGAAGTCGTTGGGATCGTGCGCGGGCGTGATTTTCACCGCGCCGGTGCCGAATTCGCGGTCCACCATCTCGTCGCCGATGATCGGAATCTCACGATTCACTAGCGGCACGATTGCGCTGCGACCGATCAAGTGCTTATAGCGCTCGTCTTCGGGGTGGACCGCGATCGCGGTGTCGCCGAGCATCGTCTCTGGCCGCGTCGTCGCGACCACGAGGGATTCCTTGCTGCCCGCCACCGGGTACTTGATGTGCCACAAGTGGCCCTGGCGCTCTTCGTGCAGCACTTCCAGATCGCTGAGCACGGTGAGACACACCGGGCACCAGTTCGTCATGCGCTTGTCGCGATAGATCAGGCCCTCTTCATACAAGCGCACAAACACTTCAATCACGACGCGCGACAATTCCGGCGATAGCGTGAATCGTTCGCGGGTCCAGTCGCAGCTCTCGCCGATCTCCCGCATCTGGCGCTGAATGGTGCCGCCGCTCTCTTCTTTCCACTGCCACACTCGTTTGAGAAATTCCTCGCGGCCCAGTTCGTGGTAGTTGATTCCCTGATCGTAGAGTTGCTTGACGACCGCGCGCTGCGTGGCAATACCCGCGTGATCCGTGCCGGGCAAAAACAAAGTGTTGTAGCCGCACATCCGATGCCAGCGCGTCATCACGTCGATCTCGGTGTGCTCGAGCATGTGACCGATGTGGAGCGATCCGGTCACGTTCGGCGGAGGGATTACGATCGAGAAAACGGGGCCCGGAGCCGCAGGGTCGGCCTTGAATAGCTGTTCATCGACCCAATACTTCGCCCAATGTGGTTCGATTTGCTGCGGTTCGTACGCCTTGGCGATTTCTCGAGCCATTCCGACGTGAAACTCCCTGTAAATTGCGTTCTGGTCTCTACGGATTGAAGTTTCACCGAGAGGGTAGTCCTTGACTATACGAGGCCGCGGGAACGCGGTCAATTCGACGGGAAATTCTATGGAAATGAGCGCCGAATACGCTCAAAAAGGATGACTCACGGTGGAGACAGTCGGATAAGGAACTAGGACGGATAAGGAACTAGGACTTTTTGTTGAGCTCGTCGCGTACGATGCCTTCGATGACGGGCTTCAATAGATCGCGCGTGAGTTCGTGAAGTTTTTCGGGGCTCATGCGCGCCATCACTTTTTCGACGACGGCGTTCATGTCCACGTCAGCCGAACCGTGTGCCTCTTCCCGCGCGGTTTCCACTGCGGCAGGAATGACGGCGCTTGCGACCGCGCCGGATACGACTTCGATTTCGTCGGGAGCCGTCAAGAGTGCGGATTCCGGAGCAGACGGCGCTGCTGGAGCGGGAGCATCCCATGCCAATGCCAACTTGTTTGCCTTCTGAGCTTCGGCGTCCCAAGGGTTTGGCGCAGTTGAAAACCAAGAGGTAGCGGTGGACTTAGGAGCTTCCGAAACGGACGGCTGAGTTTTGGCTTGTTGCTCGTGCGACGCCGCTTGCACAGGCTCCGATTCGGCAACTGCCGGCGCGGCGTTGTGCTCTTCGGCTACTTCGGCGACGGGCTCTTGAACAGGAACTTCAGTCACAAAACTTTGCTCTTCGACGGCGGAAGCTGCTTCCGCGGCGGGTTCAGCGCGTCCGACGAGCGTATCGAGATCGGAAACGCGTGCCTCAAGAACGGCTGGATGTTCCGCTTCTGCAACGGCAGTCTTGTTCGAACTTCCAGCTTCAATCGCGGCGGCCCATGCTTCGCCCGAAAATGGAGCAGCAGGAATGTTTCGAAAATCGGAAATCGGTGAAGATGCGACGGTTTCTTCTGCTTCTGCCGCGGCGGTCAGGTCTTGCTTCTCTCGCGTCGGGGTCCATGCTTCATGATGCTTCACGTGAGCATGAACGGGCTGCTCTTGAGAAATCGTTTCGCGCCAGCCGCCTTCGCGCGCGGGAATATCGTTGCCGGCGTCTTCGTCGCCGCCGTCACGCCGCCACGAAGCTTTGGAATCGGTTTCTTCTTCTTCCTCTTCCTCAACTTCTTCCGTGCGCCAATCGCGATCGATCGCGGGTTGCGCCGTCACCGCGTTTTCGGCGTCCGCTTCTTCGTCGGTGCCAAGCAAGCTGCCGAACGCAACCGGTTGCTGTTCGGAATCGATCTTGACCTCGGCGGGACGCGACAGGAGTCTCGTCAACAGGTTCGGGCTCCGAGAATGTAGGCAGAGAAATCTTGCGGGTAGGCGGAGGCGGAGCGACTTCTGCGACAGGCGCAGGAGCCTCTTCCACGGGCTTGGCAGGTGTAAATCCAGCGTGCGCAACGCCGGCGCGAACCAGCGCCGACTTCACCATCGAAATCAAGGGATCGGGCGGAACGAATGGCTTCTTGAGAACTCCATCGGCGCCGGACCGCTGCGCTTCCTGCTCATCGAGCGGATCGAACGCGCCAACCAACAAAATCACGGGTATGTGCGAGAGGGTCGAATCGGCTTTCACAAACTGGCAAACTTCGTAGCCGTTGCGCACCGGCATAAACACATCCGCGAGCACAAGGTCCGGGCGAATGTCGGCAATTTTGCGCACGGCGGCTTCGCCGTTTCCAACCGCGACCACTTCGATTCCGTGGTCCTTCAGCGCAAGACCGACCATTTTCTGGATATTGCTGTTGTCGTCCGCAACCAGAATCTTGGCCACCGAAATTCCTCCGGGAACTCTCCCGTTTATCGCCCAATTTCCGCTGCCGGGCTAGCACCCGGATACAGCTGGTCGTCTCCGAACGCAGCGATAGCAAAGACGCGCTGTTGGTAGACTCTCGTTATTCAAGCACCGGGGTTTGGAGGCGTCAACGCAAACACAGGGTAAGTGTGTCGGAAGGGAACACCCTGAAGCGTGAATATCCCAGGCCTGCGTGGAAAACGCGCGGAATCAGGCGCAAAAAAGCGAAGAGCGCAACCGAAGCTGCGCTCTTGGACAGTGTCGTATTGGGTATCGAACTTTGAGTTCGAGAGCGCTTCGAACGGCTACCAGGGAACGATCTTCTTGATGCCTTTCTTCTTCTTGCTGCTGGATTCTTTCCCGGTGTTGTTTGTGGTGGTCGAGTCCTGGTTTCCGTTGGCATCGGTGCCGGCGGCAGCCGGAGTGGAACCGTCCGCTGCCTTGGCGTCGGTGCCGGTCGTGGTGGTCGTCGTTACCGGATTCGTGGAGGGATCGGTTCCCGCCGGTGCCGGAGCCGGAGTGGCGGCAGCCTTCGGATCGCCAGACGCTCCCGGAGGATTGGTGCCGGTGGTGTCCGCCGGCTGCGTTGGCGTTCCGTCGGAGGTGCCCGAGGAGGTTCCGTTCGCGTCGGTGCCCGCAGCAGGAGGCGAACCAGCCGACGAGGAACCTGGGCTTCCGGGCGTTACGACTTCAACCACGGCCGCGTTGCCGGCCGGCGAGGAACCCACGCCGAGCGTGGAGCGGTTGCCGGGCGTCAGGATGTCGGTCGCGGAAGTATTGTCCGATTCAGGCGTCAAGTTCGGCGTGCCCGTCCGGGCAGCGGCGACAAATTCGGTGTGTGGTCCGGGTCGAATCAGCGCCAGCGGCTTCTTGATCAGGGTGTCATGCTCGCGCGGTACATTTTGTTCGGCAACCATCCACGCCTGAGCCTTCGGGTCGGGTTGCGGAACCGGCACGTTGAACGCCTTCAATTTATATTTCGCGTCACCCACGAGCGGTGACAAGGGATAGTTGCGCACGATTTGCGCGTAGTACTGCTGCGCGATTTCCCTGTGTTCGCTGCGTTCGAAAACGTCTCCGAGCATCCAGAGCGCATGGTCGGATTTGCTGTAGAGCGGATATCGTTTCGTCAGCGCGATCAATCGAGCGGCGGCGGCGCGCTTGTCGCCCTTCACGTAATAGAAGTAGCCGATCCGGTAGTCACCCTCGGCAATGACTTCCTGCACATTGCGCAACCGCTGTTCGGCCTGCGGCGCCAGGGGATCCTTTGGATATTTTTCGAGGAAAGTCTGATATTCCTCTTCGGCCATTTTCGCTTCGCTGCGGTCGCGATCGGGCTTCGCCATTTCCTTGTAGTGCGTGTTCGCGACTTGTATCTGGGCGTACGACGCTTCCGGCAGGAACGGAAAGAAAATCTCGAAATCTTTATAGGACTGGATCGCCTGCGTCATGTTGGCCGATCCGCCCTCTTTGTAGTAAGAGTCGGCGATCGCCAGCTTTGCTTTGGCGAGGTATTCGCTGTCCGGGTAGGTGTTGATCAGGGTCTGAAGGCTCAACCGCGCGACTTCCTGGTGGCCGCGCTTAAGGTCGTCCATCGCGCGTTCGTACAAAACCTTGTCAGGCTCGGCGGTGTTGTCTTGCGAGGTGGATTTGTCTACCTTCTTTTTTTTGTGCAGGATCTGGGCGTCGGATTGGGTCGCGCTGAGCGCTGCGAACCCACCGGCCAGAACGAAGATTGTCAGAAATTTCCAGGGTTTTGTTCGAAAAGCGGAATGCAAGCTTTCACCTCTCCCAAAATATGGACTGGCTGGAGTCTCACCCTCGTCAGACTCGCGCGCACTTACGTCTGGGCTAACAGCTCTCAACTGGGATCGAGTCTCTTCCAGTATACCTGATCGAAAGTACAGGTCAGCCGGATTTTCCCAATATTTCCCGAGACTTACGCGGCACTCCGGTCGCCTGGCTGCCGTTATCTCGTGAGAGCTAGAGCGGATTGGAAAAGGTTGCCTCCGCTTTTTGCAACGAGCGAGCGACGGGCGACCAGTGGGAATCCACGGAAGCGACGCGGCCGCCTCTCATCGAAACAACGCCCGACTTTTTTAAACAAACTGTTACATTTCGCGGCCCGTCCGCCTCTACACTTTCGTTGCTGCCCGCCTTCGAGGCTGGGCCCTTCTAAAAAATGGAAAAACGCAAATTTCTCTTCGTTTCGCTTTCCGCTTTGATCGGCGACATCGCCTGGCAAATTTACAAAGAAGGCCACGAAGTCCGCTATTACATCGACAACGAAAAAGAGCGCGACATCGCCGACGGCTTCGTTCCCAAGACCAACGATTGGGAGAAGGACGTCAAGTGGGCTGACATCGTCGTTTTCGACGACACGCTTGGCCAGGGAGCAAAAGCGAAAGCTCTGCGCGACGCGGGCAAGCCCGTCATCGGCGGCAGCGAGTACACCGATCGCCTGGAAGACGATCGCTCGTTCGGGCAGGAAGAGCTGAAGAAAGCCGGCGTCAACATCATTCCGTACGAGGATTTCGAGTCTTTCGATCCCGCGATTGAGTTCGTGAAGAAAAATCCCGACCGCTACGTCATCAAGCCGAGCGGGGAAGCGCAAAACGTCAAGCGGCGCCTCTTTGTCGGCGAAGAGGAAGACGGCGACGACGTTGTTCGAATGCTCGAGGCTTACAAGCGCGCTTTTGCCGACGAGATTAAAGTGTTTCAGTTGCAGCGCCGCATCCACGGCGTCGAGGTCGCTGTCGGCGGCTTCTTCAACGGCAAGCATTTTATTACGCCGATCAATATCAATTTCGAACACAAGAAATTGTTCCCCGGAGAAGTCGGCCCTCCGACCGGCGAAATGGGCACTTCGATGTTCTGGAGCGAGCCCAACGCGATTTTTTATCGCACGCTGCTCAAGATGGAGCCAAAGCTCGCGCTGGAAGGCTACGTCGGGTACATCGACCTCAACTGCATTGTGAACAACAACGGCATCTACCCGCTGGAGTTCACTTCACGCTTCGGCTATCCGACGATTTTTATTCAGCAGGAAGGCATTCTCACGCCGATCAGCGAATTCTTTTGGGAACTCGCGAACGGCCAGGATCCCAAGTGGCGCACGCGCAGCGGGTTTCAGATCGGCGTTCGCATCGTCGTCCCGCCATTTCCGTTCGACGATGAACCGACGTTCGAATCGTTCTCGAAAGACAACGCGATTGTTTTCAAACGCGGGACGCCGGAACAGATCCACATCGAAGACGTGAAACAGGTCAACGGTCAGTGGCTCATCGCCGGCACGTCGGGTGTAATCCTCACCGTCGTCGGCACTGGCCAGACCATGAAGCAAGCGCAGGCTCAGGTCTATACCCGCATCAAAAACATCCTCATCCCCAACATGTACTACCGCACCGACATCGGCGACCGCTGGGCGGAAGATTCCGACAGACTCCACAACTGGGGCTACCTGCGCTGACGGTCGTCGCGTGAAGAATGGTGCAGATCGTCTCGGTTGGACGGGATGGGATATGTTTAGCAATCGCTAGCTGTCACGTTGCAAGACTCTGAGGAAACGTTCCGTCTGTCCCCTTGCTTCCT
>CAWAWE010000012.1:0-439727 GCA_963785605.1 uncultured Acidobacteriota bacterium
GAGCGCTGTCGCGCACCGTTCACCTTGAATACGTTGACTTCACGTCAATTACACACCTAACATCTGCGCACCATATTTCGCACTTCAGTTGCACACATCGCGCGGAGCAGATTGATTGATCGGCGAGACGATTTCGCGGTACCGGATTATTGAGAAGCTGGGCGGCGGCGGAATGGGCGTCGTCTACAAAGCCGAAGACACCGAACTCGGCCGCTTTGTCGCGCTGAAATTTCTTCCGACCGAAGTTGCCAACGACCCGCAAGCCCTCGAACGATTCCGCCGCGAAGCGCGCGCGGCCTCCGCGCTGAATCATCCCAACATCTGCACGATCTACGAAATCTCGCGCCAGGATGCGCACACCTTCATCGCGATGGAATTTCTCGATGGCGTGACGCTGAAGCACGCGATCGCGAGCCGCCCGTTTGAGCTCGAAAGTTCTGCTCGACGTCGCGATCGAGATCGCCGACGCGCTCGACGCGGCGCATGCGCAAGGCATCGTCCACCGCGACATCAAGCCGGCAAATATTTTCGTGACCAAGCGCGGCCACGCGAAAATTCTCGATTTCGGCCTCGCGAAAATTTCCGACGCCGACAGTCGAACCGCGCAGCGGAAGTCCGCCGACGTTCTCGCAACCGACGGTGGACGAAACGCAGCTCACCAGCCCGGGCTCGGCGCTCGGCACAGTCGCATACATGTCGCCCGAGCAAGTGCGCGGCAAAGATCTCGACGCTCGCACGGATCTGTTTTCCTTCGGCGCAGTTCTTTACGAAATGGCGACGGGGATGCTCGCGTTCCGTGGAGAAACCTCTGGAGTCGTTTTCGACGAAATCCTGAACCGCGCGCCGATGCCGGTCTTGCGGCTGAACACCGCCGTCCCCATCGAACTCGACCGCATCATCGACAAAGCCCTCGAGAAAAACCGCGAAGACCGCTACCAAAGCGCCGCCGAAATGCGCGTCGATCTGAAGCGCCTCCGCCGCGACACCAGTTCCGGCAAAGTCTCCGCCGCAAGCAGCGACTCAGCGTCAGCGCCGCTCCCGCAAGCAACAACATCGTCCGCTTCAGGCGCAACCGCTGCCGCCCCGCGCTCGCGCAAACGGATCTTCGCGATCGCAGCAATGGCAGGTGTCGCAGCCCTGATCTTTGTCGCCGCGGAATTTCTTGCGGCGCCATCGGTCCCCCACGTCGTCCGCATCTCGCAAATCACACACGATGGCAAATTGAAGGGCGAGGAGATGGCAACGGATGGCAGCCGGATTTATTTTGATGAGGCGCTGGACGGCAAGATAGCGGTCGCACAGGTTTCGGCGGCGGGTGGCGACACATCCATTGTTTCGACGGCCCTTCCGGATCCAGTGATACAAGACTACTCGGTGATTCGCTCCGCACTGCTCGTGAGGTCTGGGGTAACAATAGACAGTTCGTTCGTGCTCCTGCCCTTGCCGAGTGGATCGCCAAGACGGATTGGCGATCTGACGGGTTACTCGGCGATGTTGTCTCCGAACGGCCAGCGCATAACGTATGTTCAGTCAAACGGCGGTTTATTCACTGCCAATGCAGACGGTAGCGGCAACCGGAAGATTGCATTGAAAGAAGGAGATAAAGCTTTGTTTATGACCTCGTATCCGGACGAGGGTCGCGTGTTGATCGACGAACAGAATTCCGAAATCAGCCGCTTAACTCCGACAGAAGTGAATTTGGAAAACGGCGAATCTCACTTGATCGTCCCCGAAGGATTCAACCATCCGATGCAGGAATTTTCCGCCGTGTACAGTGCAAACCGCGACTACATCGTGTTCGTCAGCCACCGCGCGAACAACAACGATATCTGGGCGCTTGCAGCGAGAGGGCGCTTCTTCCGACGCCGGGCGGATCCCATACGATTTACTTCCGGGCCTCTTACATACTCCGTGCCGACGCCGAGCCGCGACGGGAAGAAAATCTTCGTGTTCGGAGCACTGCGTCGGTCACAACTCGTGAGATACGACCACAAGGCCAACGCATTTGTTCCGGTCCTCGAGGGGATATCCGCGGGGCATGTGACCTTTTCGGACGACGGCCAGTGGGTTGCCTACGTGAGCTATCCGGATAACGTCTTGTGGCGAAGCCGGGTGGACGGAAGCGAAAAGCTGCAGTTGACACAAACGCCGATGCTGGTGGTGCAACCGCGATGGTCGCATGACGGCAAGCGAATCGCTTTCACTGCGGCGGACGCAGAAAAACCTTGGCAGATCTATATCGTTTCAGCGGACGGCGGGAGCCTCGAACCTCTCTTGGTTGAAGCCAAAAGCCAATTGAGTCCGGCATGGTCTCCGGATGGAAAAGCGATCATTTTTGGCAGAATTGTCCCACGCGAACGGAGAGTCAAGCTGTTGAAGATCGAGCTGGAATCGCATCGCGTTTCCGAGCTGCCGGGTTCGGAAGGTATGTGGGTACCTCATTGGTCGAAAGACGGCAAGTATCTACTCGCCGAGAACGCCGATGCCATCACGTTGGAGATTTTCGATTTTGCGAAACAACAGTGGTCGGAACTGACGAAGGCGCCTGTCGGTGACTATGGATTTACTGTGGACGGCAAATCGGCTTTTTACAGCAACCAGGGAACGAAAACAGTGCACCAGATCCGACTGGCGGACCACAAGGATGAGGAGATCGCCAATCTGAAGACGATCGATCAGCCGAGGATGCCCTTTTGGCCCGCTTGGACGGGATTGGCGCCCGACGGATCGGTGCTCCTCATGCGCGACGTGGGAACGAATGAGATTTATGCGCTGGAACTAGAGAAGTGACGGTGGCGAAGAAGAAAAAAGTTTGTTGCCGCGTTGCGAACGCCGCGATGCGCTAGACGCCGAGAGACAGTCTATTAGAGGTATTTATCGCGGGAAAGTTTGCGACGTCGGTCTTTCTAAGCGAGAAGGAGTTGGTTGTGCAGTACGGGCTTTTTGTGGGCGGTGGTGCGGTTGGCCCACCATTGGCGCCAGGCGTTGGAGTCGTTGCCGAGTTGGGCGCCGGTGATGAGGCGGAGGGCGCCGTAGACCCAGCTGCGGGTGGTGGCGTCGAGCGCGTCGTCGTCGAACATGTTTAACAATTCGGGTACAGCCGCGAGGCGCTGCTCTTTGGTGAGCATGCCGGTCTTGGCGAGATTGCAGCCGGCGCGTTTGCGGACGCGGGCGCTGGGATCGTGCGCGAAGCGATCGAGGAGCGGATCAACGGTGGCGTCGGTGCCGAGCAATGCAAGACCTTCGACGGCCCAGTAGCGCGTGACTTCGCTGCCGTCGTGAACGTAATGCAGGAGCTGCGCGAGGACTAATTTCTGTTCGATGCCGCGATTGCCGAGTGCGCCGAGTTGCCACAGCGCGAGCGTGCGGTCGTCGGGATCGGCGTGAAGCTGCTGCACCAGGCGCGCGACGCTGTCGGGCGTTTTGTCGATGTTGCTGGCGACGAGATCGATCTCGATGGCGGAACCGCGCACGCGAAGATCGTCGGAATTGAGCGCGGTGTGCACGAGATCGTAAAGGTGATCGGTATTGCGGATCTGGCCGCGCCAGACGGGAAGCTTGTTATTGATGGCGTCGAGCGAATCGAAGTCTCGCGCGATGGCGAGTTCGAGTAGATGCTCGGCCTGAGATTGAGGGGCAAGGCGCCCGATGGCTTCGATGCTCATGGGGGCGACGGGCTGGCCCGGTGTGGCGGCGGCGTTTTCGTTGCCCGGAAGAGTCGCGGCTTGCACCTGGTCGATGCTCGCCCACTTTGAGTGAGAGTGGCGGGCGACCTCGAATCCAGCCAGTGTCGAGACGACCGCTAAGGCGGCAATCGGGGCGGCGAACCGGAGGAGAAGCTCGCCGAAGCCCGTTCCGCTATCGGAACGAGACGGCTGGGCCGGGCGGGCGGACCGCACCTGAACCGGGGCCTGCGCCTGCGTCGATGATATGGGGCGGGGTTCCATTTCGGCTCTGCCTGAGTGCTCCTTGGGCACTGTTTCGGGCCGCATTGCAAAAAGTGCTCGCGGCGTGACCAAATTTTCGTAGTACTCGCAGACTGCGCCAATGGTACGGGGGGACATCGACCCTCAAACTCCGACATAAGCCATTTATTCATATGCAGATAGAGTGGTTACTGATCGGTGCGGAAGGAGCACGACGTGTCCCTCGGAACAGGTCGTGGCGAGGCCTTCGGAGGTGTTGTGGAAAACCGGGAAGCCGCCCGTTTTCAAGCTGTTTTCAATGGGGCACACCTACAGCGTTGTCTGGCGTAAACCCGGGCCAGTAGTGGATTACATGACTGGCGGGAAAAACATACATTCGGAGCAATGAGCTCCGAAGAGTATCCCGTACAACGTCGGACCCCGCGTTACCCCTTCGTTGCGCCGGCAGCCGTGTTGCCAGAGACGGGCGTGCCGATCGGCGGAAATGTCAAAGAGTTGAGCTTGTATGGCTGCTATTTGGACACGGCCTCGCCGCTGGCTCCGCGAGCAAAAGTGTTGGTGAAAATTTTTATGCCGGGCGAGTATTTCGAGGCGAACGCGACGGTGGCATACGCGACCCCGGCACTGGGGATGGGGCTGGTGTTTCGCGACGTGAAGCCACACTACCGGAGTGTGCTGCGCAAGTGGCTGCTGATGGCGATGCAATTGAGCCAGCCGACGACGCTGCAAGGTGCGGAAGCGAGAGAATTTATTCACGGCACAGGCGAAGGCGAGCGCGAAGAATCGGCGGGCGGCGCGGGGAAAGATCGGACGCGCGAGAGTTGAATTTGTGTTTGTGTGTTTGCGCTGACGCGGGACGTTGGCGTGGATTTTTTTGGCGCGAGTTATTTCAGATTGCCGTATTCCGCTCGAGCCTGCAGGTAGTGAAAAATCGGGATCGGCATCCTTCCACATTTAAATAAATTTTCGCAGGCGGCGAGGCTTTTTTCGCCGGGCGAGCGCATGCCTGCGCGCGATGCCGAGTTGCGCGAGAGCGATCCCTTCGGCCGTTCGCGAGTCTGGCGCTGTGAACGGACGGCGCGATGCGGATTACAACGTGCGGACATGGGGCGCAGCAGTGCTGCGCCCGTACACGAACAAGCCTGTTGCGCGTCGCGGTAGCGATGGCGGTTATTCGGCGTCGCCGAGGGGCAGGAAGTATTGCGTGCCTTTGACGGGATCTTCGAGGCGGCGGAGGAGTTGCTGCAGGTCGGCGCTGCGCTCGACGAAGTCGATGTCGGAAGTATTGATGACGAGCAGATCGCTCTTGGCGTAGTGAAAGAAGAAGTGCTCGTAGGCGCGGGCGACCTCTTCGATGTACTCGAGGGAGATTTGCGTTTCGTCTTTGGAAGCTTTTTTCGCGATGCGGGTGCGCAGGACTTCTGGCTTGGCCTGTAGATAAATGACGAGATCGGGCGCGGGGACTTCGGACGCGAGAATTTCGTAGTAGCGATCGTACAGTTTGAGCTCTTCGTCGTTGAGATTGAGGTTGGCGAAGATGCGGTCCTTTTCCATGAGGTAGTCGGAGAGGACCGGGCCGGGCGATTCGACGGCGAGGGCTTCGCGCAGGCGCTTTTGGCGCTCGATGAGGAAGTACATTTGGGCGCGGAAGGCGGAGCCGGGCTTTTCGTTATAGAAATCGGCGAGGAAGGGATTGTCTTCGCAGTCGTAAACGCGGCGCGCGTGGAGGCGTTCGGCGAGGACCTTGGCGAGCGTGGTTTTGCCGACGCGGAGCGGGCCCTCGATCACGATGAAGCGGGGGGCTTGGGGGCCGCGCGTTGGAATCGGGGCGCGTTTGGCGGAAGACGATTCGTTGGACATTGGTCGGTGTCGCTCTTCGGAATCACCCACGCTTACCGCGTGGATCCGCGCGGGCTGCGGATTTGCGTTGCTCGACTGTAAAACGAAATCGCGACGGATTATAGCAGCAGTCGTTTACGGGCGCGACGTGGTTGCAGACGTTGCAAGGCGCAAAGATTTGCGGCGATGCATCGGCGTGATGAATTTGTGCCGCACCACCGCGGGAGATTCGCTGCATCGCACGTTTTCCACAGCTTTGGCAGCGGGCGCGGTGCTAGTACATCAGTCCCGCTCGTCCTAAACCAGAATCCCAGAGGCGAGTACCAACGGAAATGTGACCAGTGGGCCAGTGCTACCTGAACCTGTGCGCAGTAAAGTTCAGGTGTTGCAGGCATGTACTTTTGAACGGTACGGCATCCAACGCTGCAACACCTGAGGAGAACACCATGTTGTTGGCGACAATCTTATTGCTCTGCCCCGTTCCGCAGATCGAGGGCACAGTAAAAGCGGTAGAAAACGCACCCGTAGCGATTACGATTTCCGCCGAATCCGCAGATTCCGCGAAGATTTCTTCCCTCTCTGAACCGTTGCCATCCGCGCCGGCGCCGAAAGTTGCGACGGATGCCGAAATCGAGCCGGGCATTCAGCCGGCTGCGGTTTCGGCTCGTTCGGCAGGCGCTCCGCTGCGCGGCATGAAGTCTGCGACTTCGCGGTCGGAAACGCCGATGCAGCGCAAGCTGTGGTACACGCTTTCGGTTACGGGCAGCGGCGCGGCGGCGTTTGACGCGTGGTCCACGCGGCGCGCGATTTCTGGCGGCTACGGCGTGGAAGGCAATCCGATGCTGCGGCCGTTTTCGCACTCGAATGCGATGTATGCCGCGACGCAGGTGAGCCCGCTGGTGATGGATTTCATCGGCAAGCGCATGATGACTTCGCACCACGACTGGATGCGGAAATTGTGGTGGGTGCCGCAAACGGCGGGCACGAGCATGTCGCTGTATGCGGGTGTACACAACACGCGCCTGGTGCCGTAAGAATTTTTCGTAAGGATTTGTAGTAAGACGATTTTTCCCCTCAGACGAAGTAGCAGTTGGCCGCGCCGGTTCCTCCCCCGGCGCGGTTTTGTTTCTGGCGTTCCTACTTTTGTTTTGATCCAGCGATTCCGCTAGGATGTGCGCACGCTCTCGCGTCTCTATGACGGCTCGTCGAGGAGAGGTGCATCCATGCTGAGGATCTTTGTGTTGGCGTTGTTGACGTTCACGCTGTCGCACGGCGCGCTCGCGCAGAAGAACGAGAAGGCGGAGGCGCAGGCGGCGAATTGCGAAAAATTGAGCAAACTCTCGCTGCCGAACGCCACGGTCACCTCAGCGGAGGTCGTTGCGACGGGATCGTTCCAGCCGAGCACTTCGCTGACGCCGTGGGCGGCGCAGGCCGATGCGCTCTACCGATCGCTGTCGGCATTTTGCCGCGTTCGCGTCGCATCCCATCCGAGTCCGGATTCCGACATCAAGATCGAAGTGTGGCTGCCGCTGGAAGGCTGGAACGGCAAGCTGCAAGGCCGCGGCAATGGCGGGTTCGCGGGCGAGATCGACGATTTTACGCTAGCGCTGGGAGTGCATGAGGGCTACGCCACGGCGGCGACCGACACAGGTCACGCGGCGAGCGGCACCGATGCGCGCTGGGCGATGGGGCATCCCGAAAAGGTCACGGACTTCGGCTATCGGGCGATTCACGAGATGACGCAAAACGCGAAGCTCGTCGTGAAACAGTTTTACGGCAAGCATCCGCTGCAACGTGCGTATTTCGCGAGCTGCTCGAACGGCGGAAGACAAGCGTTGATGGAGGCGCAGCGATTCCCCGCCGATTACGACGGAATTATTGCGGGAGCGCCGGCGAATTACTGGACGCATCTGGTAACCAGCGCGATCTGGCAGATGCAAGCGACATTGATGGATTCCGCTAGCTATATCCCCGCGAGTAAATTGCCGGCGATTGCAAAAGCGGTCGATGCCGCGTGCGATACGATGGATGGAACTGCCGATGGAATTTTGGATGAACCGAGGAAATGCCATTTCGATCCGGCGGCGATGCTTGTGCAAAGCGGAAGATTCCAGCGCTTGTCTGACGAACGCGCAAGTGACGGCATTGAAGAAGATCTACGCCGGGCCTAGCGATTCGAGCGGCACGCAGATTTATCCCGGGTTGTTGCCGGGCGCCGAAGATGGACCCGGAGGCTGGGGATTGTGGATCACGGGGCCGGAACCGGGCAAGAGCTTGATGCAGGCGTTCGGCGTCGGATTTTTCTCGAACATGGTGTTCGAGAAGCCCGACTGGAATTTTCGCGATGCAAACGTCGGTGACATCGTGAAAACGGCGGATGCAAAATTGGCGAAAACGCTGAATGCGACCGATCCGAACTTGTCGGCGTTCAAAGCGCGGGGCGGGAAGTTGATTCTTTATCACGGCTGGAACGATCCCGCGATTTCCGCAGTCAACACGATCAACTATTACCAGAGCGTTGTCGGCGCGATGGGCCAAGACGCATTCGACTCGTTCGCGCGCGTGTACATGGTGCCGGGCATGCAGCACTGCGCCGGCGGGGTCGGCGCGGACTCGTTTGGCGAAAATGGGCCGTGGCCGGGGCTTACGGACGCGCATCAAAGCTTGCAGGTGTCGATCGAGCAGTGGGTGGAGCGCGGCACGGCGCCCAAAGAAATTGTGGCGACGAAATTTTCCGGGCCGCTGAATTCGGGTCACGCGGAAATGACGCGGACGTTGTGCGCGTATCCGAAAGTGGCGAAGTATAAAGGCAGCGGCGACGAGAACGATGCGAGCAACTTCGCCTGCGAAGACGGACGCAAATAGAGAATCTGGAGATTTTGGGAGGGCAGTCATGCCGGCAGCTAAAAAATTAACCGAAGAGCAAGTGAATGAGCGCCTTGGAACGCACAAGAATTGGGCGCTCGTCGATGGCAAACTTCATCGTGAGTTCGCGTGCAAGGATTTCGTCACTGCGTTCGGCAAAATGACGAGCGTCGCGCTGGTGGCCGAGTCGATGAATCATCATCCGGAGTGGTTCAACGTGTGGAACAAAGTCGTGATCGACCTGAATACCCACGATGTGAAGGGCCTCAGCGACCTGGATTTCAAGCTTGCAGGCAAGATCGACGAAATCTTTGGCGGATGACCGTTGGAGTTTGTTGAACGAATGTCGATCGGCGGGCTGTTCATGAGCCGACACGCCGTTACGAGTACGCGGCAATATACCGGGCGTTTTGCGATAACCTTCCCGTTGTGATTTCCCTTTCATGATGCAGGCGCAACGAACGCGGCGGAGCGCCCGCGGGTGGACACTCATCGCTTTGCGATGGATTGCCGCGCTTGCCGTGATCGGCGTGCTGCTGCATTTTCTTCCGCTTGCGACAGTCCGCTCTGCGATCGCGCGTGTGCCGCCGCAACATTTCGCCGCGGCGCTCGCAGGTTACTTGCTCGCGCACGCTCTCGGCGTCCTGAAGTGGCGCATGGTCGTAAACGCCGCCGGCGCTGAACTCGATCTCGCAACCAGCTTGCAGTGCTACGGCGGCGGCCTCTTCGGGACATTGTTCTTGCCGTCCATTGTTGGCGGCGATGTTATTCGCCTCGCCGTCGGACTGCGGCGCAGCCCGCGCCCCGCAGCCGTGCTCGCGGGAAATGTCGTCGATCGATTTCTGGATGTTGCGGCGCAAGGCAGCCTCGTCGCGCTTGGCCTCGTTCTACTGCCGGGCTCGCTGCCCGAATCGTTGCGATCGATCGCAACGCGAACAGTGCTAATTGGGCTCGCGGCGGGCATCGTCCTGTTCGCTATCGTATTTTTTCTCAGAGGCGCCTTACTTCGCGGACGCTCCATCCGATTTCTCCGCCGACTCGCGCGACTTCGCCACGCACTCCGCAGCGTTTCGCGCCGCCCGCACGTACTCGTCGCCGGCTGGCTCGCAGGAATCGCAATTCAATCGACGTTTCTCGTTCTCACCGCTTGGCTCGCAACCGCGTGCGGACTGTACCTGCCGCTCCGCGTTTGGCTTTTCGCCTGGCCGTTGGCAAAACTCGCCGCGCTTCTCCCGTTGACCCAAGGTGGCATCGGCGTTCGCGAAGCCGCCCTCGTCGCGCTGCTCGCTCCATTCGGCGCCGCCGGACCTTTCGTCCTTGCAGCCGGACTCGTTTGGGAAGGCGTCATCGTCGTGGGCGGAATCATCGCGGGCCTGGCAGCATTCGTGGCAGCCCGGCGAGCCGGAAGCGCCACGAAGACCGCAAGCACCACGGCGAAATGAAAGCATTCTAATGATCGAGCGCTAGTCTTACAGATCCTCACGCGGCCCCCTCGTAATCCCATGGCAACTCCACCTCGAACCGACCTTGACTCTTCCTCACATTCAGCGAAAATAAACGCACCCCCTTCCAGGCACTTTTCTCATTTGTGTAAACGAACGACTGTCCTCTCCAGTCGCGCAGCGAATTTTTGCCGCCGCGGCAAGGTTAACAGCGACAGCGACGACGTTCTCGCATCAACGTATGAGCGCGTCGCCGCATTCCGCCCCAACCTCTCAACCGCCAACAGCAAATCGCGCTGCCCGCTCCCCCGCTGACCCAGGGGACGAGGTGAGGCATGGCTCAAAAAAAATTGCGCATCCTGCTCGCGGAAACCGAACCGAGCGAAACCGCCGACACTCTCCGCGCGCTTTTTCCCGACGCGACGGGCGGCCTTGACCTTACCGTCGTTTCGACGATGGCCACGCTGGTTCCAACCGTAAAACTCATCGACCCCGAAATTATCTTGCTCGACCTCGAACTCAGCATGCGCGATCCGCTGGACGCCGTGCATCTCGTGCACCGCTCGGCGCCCGGCATTCCACTGGTGGTGCTCGCCGATCCATCGCAAAAACAATTCGCCGCGCAGAGCCTGAGCGAAGGCGCGATGGACTACGTCCTCAAAGGCTTCATGGACGCGCGCACACTCGGCCGCGTTCTGCGCATCGCGCTCGAACGAAACACGTTCGAAGGCCTCGCCGATCTGCTGCGCGATCCGATGACGGGCCTCTACACGCGCGAAGGGTTGCAGACGCTCGGCTCTCGGTGCATGGAGGAAGCGCGTCGCACCGGCGAATCGATGGTGTTGATCTGCGCGCTGTTTGAAAATTTGCACACGCTGCGCGACGGCTTCGGTCCCGGCGCCGCCGATCACGCGCTGCGCGATGTCGCAACGCTTCTCGCAGGCAGTTGCCGGCGCAGCGATCTGGTCGCGCGGCTCGGCCCGGCGCAGTTTGCGGTTCTGGCCGTCGATGCGATCGCGCCGAGCGCTCCCGTGATGCTCCAGCGCCTTGAAAAACATCTCGCCGTCCACAATCAGACGCGCTCGCCCTGGGGCCCGATCGACTTGCGGCTCGCCGTCGGAGCGTGGACGGGGCGAAGCGGCCGCAGCTTCAGCGAATTTGTCGACGAAGTGGAATCGCAACTACGGCACGCAGGGACTGAGGCGCCGCGGCCCGAAGCGCAGCGAGACGAAACGCGGCAGACAGACGCGCAGTGCGGCAATGCCGCGATCGCGGCCGCAGAGCTGCAGGATGCCAGTACGGTGCGGAAATGACATTCGAGATCGCGTGAAATGAATCGCGCCCTTAAATTCCGGCGCAACTTGTGGGGAGTCGCGGCTATCGTGATTGCGATTCTCGCTTTTGCATTTCTCCTTGCCTGGCGCAGCGCGAGCGAAGCCAAGTCGCTGTTTGAGTGGTCCACGCACACCGAGGAAGTGCTCGACAAAATCAGCCAGGCGCGGTTCGGACGTTCCCGCCTGATGAATCAGCTTTGGGCCTTTCGCGTGACTCGCAATCCCGAATTGCCGGCGCGATTTCACGAAGATATGGAAAGCCTCCGCAGAGATCTCGACGAACTGCGAGCTCTGACGTCCGACAATCCCGAGCAGCGTCGAATTCTCGACGAGTTGGCGCCGCTCGTAACGACTCAACTCGTCTTGTTGCAGCACGCGATGGACGATGCGATCGAAGGCAATGCATCGCAGGCCGATTCGTCGACGTGGTCTCTCCCGTTTCAACCGTCCGATCACGTGCGCGAACTGTTCAACACGATGGAACGAGACGAGCGAACGCTGATGGCTCAACGATCGGCGGCAATCGAGATCAACGGCGCACGCACGCGCACGGTGTTGCTCATCGCAACTCTATTGACCGGGCTGATCCTGTCCACCGCGGTATTTCTCGTGCAGCGAGAAATTTTGATGCGCGCGACGGTCGAGGGCGGCTTGCGCCGCGCGCAAGAAATGCTCGGCGTGAAATTCGAGGGCCAGCGCGCCGAGCTCGGCCACGTCCTGGAAGACTTGCACGCCCAGATTCGCGCGCGCGCGAAAGCGGAACAGGAAGTGCGTGACCTCAACACGCATCTCGGCCGCCGGGTGAAACAGCGAACGGCCGAACTCGAAGAAATGAATCGCGAGCTCGAGGCGTTCAGTTACTCCGTCTCGCACGACCTTCGCGCGCCGCTGCGGCATCTCGACGGTTTCTCGCGCATCCTCCAGCAGAGCTACGGATCGCAGTTGCCCGATGGCGCGCAACATTATCTCGAGCGTATTCGCGGCGCGGCGAAGCACATGTCGCAGCTCGTCGAAGATTTGCTCCAGCTTGCGCGCGTTGGGCGTCAGGCCACGCGATGCGAGCGGCAACCGATGCGTGCGCTGGTGGACGACGTGCTCAAAGAGATCGAGTCCGAATGCATCGATCGCGATGTTCGCTGGGAAATCGGTCCGCTTCCGGAACTGGAAGTGGACCCGGGATTGTTCCGCCTGGTCCTCACAAATCTGCTATCCAACGCCGTTAAATTTACGCGCGACCGGAAAGTCGCAACCATCGAAATCGGCAGCTTCGAGGGCAACGGCATGACCGTCATGTTCGTCCGCGACAACGGCGCAGGCTTCGATCCACGTCACGCCGACAAACTCTTCGGCGTGTTTCAGCGTTTGCATCGCCAGGACGAATTCGAAGGCACGGGCATCGGGCTCGCGACCGTGCATCGCATCGTGCAAAAACATGGCGGCCGCGTTTGGGCGGAGTCCGAACTCAACAAGGGGGCGTGCTTCTACTTCAGCGTGCCCAGCGTCGCGGCCACCGTGACGGAATTCAAAGAGCCGATTGGAGCGATCTCATGAACAATCGAAACGAAGAAATCCTTTTAGTGGAAGACGATCCGGCCGACGCCGAACTCACCTTGATGGCGATCGGTAAGGAAAAACTGACGACAAACGTTCAAGTGGTGCGAGATGGAGCCGAGGCGCTCGATTTTGTTTTCTGCCGAGGTTCCTACGCGGGGCGAAAATTCGACCGACCGCCGAAATTGATTCTGCTCGATCTGAAATTACCGAAGGTTAGCGGGCATCAAGTCTTGCGCGCGATCAAGTCCGATCCGCGCACGCGCTCGATCCCGGTCGTGGTGCTGACTTCATCCGCACAGGATCGCGATCTGGTGGAATGCTACCGATCCGGAACGAACAGCTACATTCAGAAGCCGGTCGATCTGCAACAGTTTCAGGATACCGTTCGCAATTTCGGCACGTATTGGCTGCGGGTCAACCAGCCGCCGCCGACGGCGGCATTTCTCGATTGCGATCCTGGAGCACGAACATGAAATCGCCGGTGCTGCCCGTCGTTCCCAGGATGGAAGAGGCGCCGCTCGTTCACGCGACGGCGCCGCTGCGCGTCCTGCTTGTCGAGCATTCGTCTCACGACATCGAGCTGATTCTGTTCGAGCTCCGCGATTCCGGATTTCGCGTCGAGCCGATTTTAGTCGAAACGCGCGACGAATTTCATCGCGCCCTGGCCAGCGGCTCGTTCGATGCCGTGCTCGCCGATTACCGCCTGCCCGGCTGGTCCGGTCTCGACGCGTTCGCCGATCTGCGCGCGTCCGGGCGCGACATTCCTTTCTTGCTGGTCACCGGGACGCTGGGTGAAGAAGCTGCCGTCGATTGCATCAAGCAGGGCATCAGCGACTACATTCTCAAAGATCGTTTGAAGCGATTGCCGATCGCATTGAATCGTGCGCTTAGCGAAAAAGCGCTTCGCAACGAGAATCAGCGCGCACATGAGGCGTTGCGTGTTTCCGAAATACGAAATCGCAGCCTTGTCGAGCACGCCGTGTATGGGATCGCGCGCGTTTCCGGTGACGGCGCCTTTCTCGATGCCAATCCCGCGCTGTGCCGGATGCTCGGCTGCGATTCGGAAGTCGGCGTGGGGAATCTGAATCTCGCGCGCGATTTATTTCGCTTCCCGGAACACTATGCGCGGCTGATGGCGGCGTGCCGCGAGTTCGGCCAGCTGCATGGCGCGGAAGTGGAATGGAAACGCAGCGACGGCGGAATTCTCGCCGTTCGGCTGCACTTGCGGCGGCTTTCTTCCGACGACGATCCCGACACATACGAAGTGATCGCGGAGGACGTGACCGAATTGCGCGCGCTCGAGCGGCAATTGCGGCAATCGCAGAAATTCGAGGCGATTGGCCAGCTCGCCGGCGGCGTGGCGCACGACTTCACCAACGTTGTCGGCGCGATTCTGGGATGGGCTGAAATCGGGCTTGAACACAGCCGCGACAATGCCGACATGACGGAGCGATTCGAACGAATCCGCGAGCAGGCGGATCGCGCTGCGGCTTTGACACGAGAGTTGCTGGCGTTCGCGCGGCGGCAAGTGCTGCAGCCTCGCGCCGTCGATTTGAACAGCGTCGCGGACGGGCTGCACAACTTGCTCGACAAAGTGATCGACAAGAGCATCGAAGTGAAATTTTGACGACGCCGCTCGATCCGGTGAAGGCCGATCCGACGCAGCTCGAGCAAGTGCTGATGAATCTTTGCATCAATGCGCGAGACGCGATGCCCCAAGGCGGGCGGCTTGTGATCGAAACCGAAATGGTGGAGCTCGACGAACCGTATTGCCGCTTTTATCCCTACGTTACGCCGGGACGCTACGCGGTGCTTTCCGTTTCCGACACGGGCACGGGAATGG
The DNA here is from genome assembly GCA_963785605.1 of uncultured Acidobacteriota bacterium. Lineage (GTDB taxonomy): Bacteria > Acidobacteriota > Terriglobia > Acidiferrales > UBA7541 > Acidiferrum. Next base: position 14,804 of record CAWAWE010000012.1, read on the forward strand.
ATCCCGAAACGCGCGAACGGATCTTCGAGCCGTTTTTTACGACGAAGGAACGCGGCAAGGGCACGGGGATGGGTCTTGCCACCGTTTACGGCATCGTCAAACAGCACGGCGGTTTCATCCACGTCTACACGGAACCGTCGCACGGCAGTTTGTTTCGTGTGTATGTGCCCGCGATGGAAGGCGCCGCGCTGCACGGCACGGCGGCGAAATCCACGGTTCCATCGCGCGCCGAGATGCGCGGCACGGAAACGATTCTGCTCGCCGAAGATCACGAATCGATTCGCGAAATGGCGCGGCAGACGCTGGTGAGCCTCGGCTATCGCGTGCTTTCTGCCGCCGACGGCGAAGAAGCGATGCGACTCTCGGAGCACGAGCGGCCGGCACTCGCAATTCTCGATGTCATCATGCCAAAAATGGGCGGCTCCGCCGCAGCCGGGCAACTGGCGCAGAAATATCCGGGCGTGCGCGTTGTTTTCACCAGCGGATACTCATCTGAATCGGAGCTGGTTCCGGAAGGAACGACCGGGCGATATCTGCAGAAACCGTATAGCCCAACGACGCTGGCTCGCATGGTGCGCGAAATTCTCGACGAGAAGTGACCAAGCGAGGCTCTCGGGGACTCATTTCACCGGGCGAAAACTCCGCCTGTCCGATGGGTCAGGTTGGTGTGAGACACGACTGGCCCGCGCAGAACGCCGCCGATTTCAATCCCCCGTTACACTGGAATCATTAGAGTGGGCCGTGATCAGCGCGCGCCTGCCGGCGGAGCGCTTTCGATCCAGACCGATCGATACGCGCAATGGAAACGAGACATTCGATGAAAAATAACGTGCTTGTGGCAGCGACGCTGCTACTGATTGGCGGTTTGATCGGCGCTTCCAGCGCTGCTGCTGTGCCACAAGGCGGCTCCGGTGTCGTCACGGGCGTCGTGCTTGGCGCCGACAACAAGCCGGTTCCGAACGCGGTCATCACCTATCAAAATGCCGGTGGCCGGGCGCCTCACGTGGCGCACGCCGACGCCCATGGACACTTCACGGTTTCAAAGCTCAAGGGTGACGTCTACGAATTCCGCGCAGCCAGCAATGGTGTTTCCAGCGACTGGGAAAATGTGGCGGTGCATCCCGGCAAAACCCGCAATGTCGCGTTGCACGCGATTCATGAGAAGGAAGACCCCAAGCAATACACTGCGACGCACACCTACGAACAACAAAACTAGAATTGCCCCGCGATCACCGCGCAGCGCTCGAAGTCATGTACGGGCGCAGCACTGCTGCGCCCCAGTTACCTAACCGCAAGCCTCAAGCACAATCCGTTTTTTCTTCTCTTTTCTTCTCTTCTCTTTTGTTTAGTCGATTGCGCTACTGCGAAATCAATTTCTGCAGCTCCACCAGATCCGGCGCGCTGACATCAGAGATCGCAGAGAATTCCATCCCGCCTTTTCGCCAATCGATCCAGTTATAGCCAAGCTGTGAGCCTTGTTGCGGCGATTCGTCGCGCTCGTTCGTCGGCCAAACAAAAACATTGATGACGTGTTTGCGACGGCCGTACACCAACACGGCGACTGTTTTTCCTCGCACAACGTCCAGGCGTCCGCCCTGAAGCGGAAATCCATCGGACACGAAATCGTGAACCGGCGGGGCGAAATCGATGCGCCCGTCGAACCACGGCTTCACCGTGTGCTGGTCGGTGGAGATCACGTCTTCCAGGTGGCCCGGCTGAAGCGAGCGCAAATGCGCATCGACGATCGCGGCGGTCATTTCGTCTCCGCCGTGGCTTTGCGTCAGATTCGGAAGAAAACGCGAACCGAGTACGATCGCGAAGACGGCTGCGGCGGCAAGTGTCAGCCACCATGTTGGACGAATCGATGTCCTGGGACGAATTGGAGTTACCCTCTTCGCCGGTTCGCCCGTTGTGCTCGTTCCGCCGAGCGCCGCCTGCAGATTGCGCCGCAGCTTTTCCGGCGCGCGTTCGCGCAATCCCGCGCGCTGAATCGTGGAGCGCAAACTCTCTTGCGCTTCGAGTTCCGCAACGCATTGCGGACACGTAAGCAGATGGCGCTCGAATTCGGCCGCACGCGCGGCGTCGAGTTCGCCGTCGAGATATCCGTGGAGAACGGAGTGCGTCATTTCACAGCTCACGTTGCGCCTCCACGTTTTTCGCTGTGCCCGATTGCGTCAGCGATTGTTGCAGCCGCTGCCGCGCGCGAGAAAGCGCCGACATCACGCTGCCGATCGGCATCGAAGTGATCGATGCGATTTCTTTGTACGAGCATCCTTCGAGTTCCCGAAGCACGAGAACTTCGCGGAAGCGCGGAGGCAAAGTTTCCAGCGCGCGCGTCAATCGTTCTTTGTCGTCGCCGGCGATGGCAAGCGATTCAGGCGTCGCGCTCGATTGCGGATGAAGCTGTTCGTCGAATTCGGTCGAGAGGTCCATGGGGCGGTTTTTCTCCAGCCAGCTGTAGCAGGCGTTGCGGACGATTTGCAGCAGCCACGCGCGCGCATCGGCTCCATTAAACCCGCGGAAAAATCGATACGCGCGCAGTAAAGCTTCCTGCGCGACGTCTTCCGCGTCGTTGCGGCCGCGCAGCACCCAGCGGGCGAGGTTAAACGCCGCGTCCAAATGGGGCAGCACGAGCTGCTCGAAGCGCACTCGTTCCTGCAGATCCAACACGTCTTCGTTCCCTTCGACACCCGGACTCATCGCTATAGACCACCCAGCCTTTGATTTTATTCCCGATGTTTCAGACGAACTACGAAATAAAAAAAGAGCTGCCCGACGGAATAAAAGCCGGAGGGTCGCGGTTGAGCAAGGTGCAACACGTCAGCGGGGCGGCGCGGAAACCCTGGACACACTCACGACCTCGCCGCCCCGTGTTATTCGCGACAGGGTGCGATGCAACGGCTGACGTGGCAAGGAGGATTGAGATGAGCGACTCGAATCACGATTCAAAGAACGAAACCAAGAAAGACGAACTTCTCTACGACCACAATCACGACGGCATCAATCGTCGCGGCTTTCTGAAGTGCATGGCCTGGGCGGGGACGGGCACGCTCTGCGTGATGCAGGGCGGCGTGTTGAAGTCGTTCGCGATGAACCGGCTGCCTGATCCGAAGTCGGCCGCGGCTGCAGGCGAACTGAGCTTCGTGCAGATCAGCGACAGCCACATGGGATTCAACAAGGCGGCGAATCCGGATGTGGTGGCGACGCTGAAGGCGGCGGTGGACAAGATCAATGCGTCGCCGGTGGCTCCGGAATTTTTGCTGCACACGGGAGACGTCAGCCATCTTTCGCGGCCGGATGAATTCGATACGGTCGATCAGATTCTGAAGAGCACGGGGAAGCAGACGTTCTTTGTTCCGGGCGAGCACGACGTGCTGGAAGACGACGGCAAGCAGTTCCTGGAGCGGTACGGCAAGAACGCGAAAGGTTCCGGCTGGTACAGCTTCGACCAGAAAGGCGTTCACTTCATCGGGCTTGTAAATGTGATGAACCTGAAGGCCGGAGGGCTCGGCACGCTCGGCCACGATCAACTCGAGTGGCTGGAGCGCGACGTGAAACACCTGAAGGCGAGCACGCCGATCGTGGTCTTCGCGCACATTCCGCTGTGGACGGTGTATCCGGATTGGGGATGGGGAACGGAAGACAGCGCGCAGGCGCTTGGATACTTGAAGAAGTTCGGTTCGGTCAGCGTGTTGAACGGACACATCCATCAGGTGATGCAGAAGGTGGAAGGCAACGTGACCTTTCACACGGCGGCTTCGACGGCGTTTCCGCAACCTGCTCCGGGACAAGCGCCTTCGCCGGGACCGATGAAGGTGCCGGCGGAACAGCTGCGAAGTTATCTGGGGATCACGTCGGTGAATTATGTGCGCGGACAGCACGCGCTGGCCGTCGTCGATTCAAAGCTGGGCTAATTCAGCTTCGCTGAACCTGTTCCAGCAAAACATTATCGACAGCAACAGTCGCAAGGGTCAGGCCAAGTCACACACGCAAGACAAATTTTGAAATCTGAAATGACAAGGAGAAAAGCCATGAGTATTGGTGTGCGTATTGGAATTGCAGTTCTCGCAACAGTGTTTTCCGCTCTGATGGCAACAACAAGTGTGGAAGAAGTTTTTGCATTCGGCACGCCGGTGACGGCAGCAACGGGGATCTCGAAAGCAGAGACAGCAGCGCAGGCGGCGCAAGCTGCGCCTGCGGGCAACGTCGTGGAAGTGAAGGTCGATAATTTCAGCTTCTCGCCGCAGACGATCACGATTAAGCCGGGCACGACGGTGATCTGGACGAATCGCGACGACATTCCTCACACCGTTGTGAGCGACGACAAGGTCTTCAAATCAAAGGTGCTCGATACCGACGAGAAGTTTTCGTTCACCTTCGACAAGGCTGGAAATTTTCCGTACTTCTGCTCGGTTCACCCGAAGATGACCGGCAAGGTAATCGTCCAGTAACTGGGATAACGACTATGACAAATCAAATTAGCCCGAAGAGAGCGGGGTGACGACGATGCTGAATCCATCTGAAATGCTCACAGTAATAGCGGCACTCAATCCGTTCGATCTGAAGAACGCGCTGATGGCGAAGCACGCACAGCACGTAGTGCTGGTGCACTTCCCGATCGCGCTTTGCATTGCGGGAATTGCCTTCGACGTGGCGGCCCTGTGGAAGAACCGGAAGGCGTTTGCCGACGCGGCCTTCTACAACCTGACGATTGCGGCGGCGTTTACGATACCGGTGATGGCGACGGGGATCCTGGCTTGGCAGTTCGCTTTGGAGGGGCAGGCGCTGAAGGGGATTTTGCGGCTGCACCTGATCCTCGGAGTGCTCTCAAGTCTAACAATCTGGACGATTTGGACGCTCCATTTCCTCGCTCGGAGGAAAGGCGGCTTAGCGATTCCCGTGTGGTGGCGATATGCGCTGGAATTGGTGGGGATGGTTTTGATTTCAGCGACGGGGCATCTCGGAGGGTTCCTGAGTGGGGTAAATGGGGGTCCCTAGTACTTTCACCTCCTTTTCTGCCCGGTAGGTCATTGAAAATAAAGGCTGTTGCGGGGCGTGAAAATACTGGTACCAAAACCCGCGTACCGAAATCTTTGAGGCTTTCGGTCCATTGAGCTAAATCCAGACCTCCCGTAAATTGTTTATAACGGGTTGGGGGCCGCGCGGGGACAGCGGCTCCGAAAGGGGTCGTGTGCGAGCTAACCCAACCCGCCAGATTTAGATTTAGCTTCCCTTCTCAACAGCGCCGGTGCAAACCGGCGCTGTTTGTTTTTGTGGGCAGAGTTGGCCCCCCCCCCCGTACTTTTTTTCTAAGAATGTGATTCTGTGGGGTTTAGAGCGCGCAAATGCGTAAGAATGTGATTCTATGGGGGTTAGGCTCACTGTGGGTGGCCGGACGCGCTTGCAACACCCTGTGAATCAATAACTTGCGGCCAGGTATTCGAACGGCTGGGGCAGCTAGAGATTCGAATGGCGGGAAAAGATAACGCAGAGACGCGGAGAGCGCAGAGATACGCGGAGGTCACGCGGGCAGGGACGAAAGGGCTTCATTAAAGGGGCGAGGTCAGCCAGAATCGGGATTATGGAGATCGGCTATATCCGCGATTGTGCGAGGTTCAGCGGCCCTCGAGCGAGGGTTGGAAGCGTTCACGACGGGTTCGGCGGCGTTCGAGCGATGCTTGGCCGCGCTCGAGTGACGGTCGCGGGCATTCGAGGGAGCTTTCGTGGCGCTTGCGTGCGGCAGATAGCGCGGGCCGTACTTTGCTTCGCTCTCGCCTTCGTCACCGGAGGCACACCTATGTTTGCGGCGCCGGGGTTTGCGCTGCCGGGAGTCGAGCTTCGAGCGGCTACGAATGCGGCGTTTGATCGGTATGTTCGGCTGACGGATCAGCGGAATGATCAAGAGCTGAAGAGCGGCAAACAGCTGCTGTGGATTGATTCGCTGGGGGAGGCGGAGCGGGCGAAGGCTTATGCCGAACTGAAGCAGGGCGCGGTCAAGATGAGCAAGCTGGAGACACGCGACGGTGGCGCGGAGATTCCGGTGCCGGGCGGGATGATTCATCACTGGGTGGGGTTGGCGTTTATTCCGGCGGCGCATGTGGATGACGTGCTGGCGATTTTGGAGGATTACGATCATCACTCGAATTACTACGCGCCGGATGTGGAGAGGTCGAAGATCGAGTCGCGTGACGGGGATCATTTTCGGGTGTTGTTGAGATTTCGGCGGAAGAAGGTTGTGACGGTGGTGCTCGATACGGAGCATGACGTGAGGTATTTTCGCGATTCGGCGACGGTGGGGCATAGCCGGAGTTCCACGGTGAGGATTTCGCAGGTGGAGAATCCGGGTGGCAAGGATGAGCGATTGAAGCCGGCGGGTGATGATGATGGGTATTTGTGGCGGATGGATACGTGGTGGCGGATCGTGGAGCGGGATGGCGGGGTTTATGTGCAGAGTGAGGTTGTGTCGTTGACGCGGGATATTCCGACGGGGGTGGGGTGGTTGGTGAAGCCGTTTGTGACGAGCATTCCGCAGGAGTCGCTGGAGTTTACGATGGAGGCGACGCGGAAGGCGGTGGAGGGTAGGATGGGGTCGAAGTAGGATTGGGAAGCGGCGGGAGTTCGAGGAAGTTGCGGGCAGAGGTGTACGTTTGAAACGAGAGTTTGCGACGTGTTGGCGCCGTGCATGGGCGCCCTGAAGGGACGCCCCTACAAATTCACCCACAAATTCACCTACGAATTCAGTGGGGATTGGAGCCAATGGTGGATTTCGGAGGCGTTGCGGTCCCAGGTGCAGAGTTGGGCTACGGTGGAGGCGGAGTCGCCGATGCGAGTGCGGAGTGCGGGGTCGGCGTAGAGGGTGCGGAGGATGGCGGTAAGCGCGGCGGAGTCTTTTGGGTCGGGGAGGACGAAGCCGTCGCGGGTGTTTGCGATGAGTTCGGAGACGCCGGCGAATTTGGATGTGATTACGGGGAGGCCGCAGGCCATGGCTTCGGCGACGGGCAGACCGAAGGAGTCTTCGCGGCTGGGGCTGACGTAGATATCGGCGGCGGCGTAGAAGTCGATCACGTCGGGACGAGCGGGTTCCCACAGGATGCGATTTCCCACCTTTAAATGTTCGACGATGCCCTGAAAATTTGCGGGGATGTCGGAGCCTGCGACGATAAGGCGCAGCGGCAGGTCGGACGCGAGCACGATCGATTCCAAAATTGCGGGTAGTCCCTTTACACGCCAGTCGTTGCCGATGAGCAGCAGTACAAGTTCGTCGTCGGAGAGTTTGCGGCGGAAGCGTGCGCCCTGGCGGCGTGCTAAGCGAGCGGGGACCGAAAACTGGATCGTGTCGATGCCGTTGAAAATGACGGGGACATCCTTGCGGCCGAAACAGCGATCGAGCAATTCGGCGGTGCGGTGGGAGACGGCGGCGAGTTTTGTTTTTTTGTTGCGGTAGACGATGCGTTCGAGGGCGGCGACCGTGGCGTAGTAGGCGCTGCGATGCAGGCGGCGCGGCGTGCTGCTGCGGGTTTCGGGGATGAATGGTTGCTGGGGCTGCTCGGAAGCGAGTTCACGCAATCGGTGGAACACTGCGTGGACGATGATGAAGTCGGCGTCGAGGCAATTGATGCCGGGGGACAAGACGAGGTCGACGCGCAGGCCCTTGGCGAGGCGATGCCACCAACGCATCGTTGTATTGGCGACGATCCAGAATAGAAATTTGAAGAGGTGCGGGCCGGGGATGCTTGGCACGCGGTGCCATGTGATGGAGCCGGTACGTGGTCGGCTCGGTGGGAGTTGAGATCCTTCGCCGTCCTGCGGACGGCTCAGGATGACAGGCTCTTGGGTGTGGGCGGTGGCCGGGTTTCGTGACGCATCGCCGGACGGTGCTGTGACGTGGATTTGTGCCGCATTGTGGGTCGGTGTTTCGGACGGGGTGCGGCCTGATGGCGTTACGGCAAGTTCGGAGATGCGTTCGGCGTAGAGATGAATTTCGCAGGCGTAATCGCGGCTGAGGCGATCGAGGAGTTCGGCGAGGGAGCGCTCGGTGCCGTGCTGGCGATCAATGAACGGAGTAACGACCGCTAACCGCAAGTCAGATGTTCCCGGATGCGTATGGGGCTGGAGAGACGAGAGGAACATGCGCTGAGGCGCGGTTTGCGGCCGAGGCTGGCTGCGCGGAGAGAGGCAGCGTTGGAAGACGGAACAAGATGCCGAGCATGAGCCAGAGGTAGGCGTTCATGATGAAGTCCTGATAGGGCTGCATGCCCTGGAAGGTGAACGGAAGAAGCAGGAGAAACGCGTACCAAAAAATCATGAAGCCGAGCGGGAACCAGGGCGAGCCGCGAAGTTTGCGTACGACTTTCCAGGCGGAGATCAAGACGGCCCCGGCCATGACAAACCAGAGGGCCAATCCTACAACGCCCATCTCCAAGACGAGGGTGCCAAAACCGCTCTCGACGCCTTCGGTGGGGGCGGCAACCTGAAAAATGCGGGTGACGTATTGTCCGCCGAGGGATGCGGTGCCGATGCCGAAGCCGTAGGGCCAGCGGTCGCTGCCGAAAGCGCCCATGAAATTCTGCCAAGGATAATCACGCGTGCGCAGGGCCAACTCATTCATGGGGCTTCGGGGATCGAGCGTTTCGGAATAGACCTTGAGGCGATTCTCGAACTGGTCGGGGAAGATCCAGAAGAGCACGGCCATGCCGAGAGCGATGCCGAGCGAGGCGCGCTGCAAAGTTTTTATGATGCGGCGGGCTTCTCCCTGGCGCCAAGGCGCGCCCCAGATGAAGGCGGCGGCGCCGACGATACTGCTGCCCATGGTCCACATGAAAACGCCGCGCGACGAGGCCATGACGCAGCCGGCTGCGATGAGAGCGAGCGCGAAGAAAAGGAAGAATCTTTTCCTGTTTCCGGAGCGAATGCGCATCAGCATATAACCGCTGAAACCAAAGACGATCATCCACGAAACGACGAGCATGTTTCCGAAACGTCCCGTGCTGACGAAGACCGATGTGGGACGGTAAATGCTTACGCCGGAAATTGGCGCCACGCGGTAGGTCTGGCTGAGCAAGCGAATGTCGTCAGCGATGACGGTGGGATTGAGAAACGATGGGCCGATCACAGACTGAGCGATACCGAGGATGGCGATCAGCGAAACCAAGCTGAGGTTGAAATAGAAGAAGCGCTGGAGATCCTTTTCGGAATTCATGAGGGAATAGCCGACGAGGAAGAGAGGCGTGTAATAGAAATAGAGCTTCATGCCCATCAGGCCGAAGAAGACGGTGGTCGAGCCGGGATTGAAGATCTGCAAGACGCCGAACCAGATGAAGACGAGAAGAGCAGGAAGAAACGGGGGACGCGCGACGACGAGATCTTTATCTCTGCGCCGATACGCGAGGAAGAAGGACAGGTAGACGATGGCGGTCAGAATATCTTTGACGAAGTAGATCGCCATGTTGTTGCCGGCGTATTTGCGGACGAAATCTTCGAAGAGCAACCAGGCAATGAGGCAATAGACGCCGTGACGCCAGTTTCTGAGGATTGCCAGGACGAAGGCGCCGGCTACGCAGATCATTCCGACGAGCGAGAGACTGATGACATCGTTGGTGAGGATTAGGCCGGAGAGTTCGTAGGCGCCGAGAAGGGCGACGGCGAGGAAGACGAAGCCGACGACGACGCCGCGGCGCATGCCGGGCTGGAAGGAGTCGGCGGCGGATCTCACTGGGCGGCCTTGCGGATGAAGAAATTTTGCATCGTTTGAATTTTGCCACCAAACAAGATGGGGAGACGGGCGGGAAGTGAGTTGGAGTTCGCAGTGGTTATCACGGCGAGGTCGTGGGGGAGTGAGGGTGTGGTGGTTGCGATCATGCGAGGACCGGGAGAGCTGCTGGATTTAGTTATACGTGCGGTAGATTATCATTTAGTTTACTTATGAGATAGAGAAAAGAGGGTGTCAACCGGGGCGGGGCAACAAAAACCAACCCAAGGCTGACAACTTGCGGACATGGGGCGCAGCGTGCTGCGCCCCTACAAGAGCTCGGCGTCAGCTAAGCTTTTGGTAGGCGGATGCGTGGTCGGAGGCCATACGGTCGGCGAGGAATAGGGAGTGGGCGCGGGCTTGCGCGGCTTTCCCGAGCGCTGGAACCTCGGCGTTGTGCTGGATCACTTTTTTCATTTGGTCGGCGAGAGCTGCGGCGTCGCCGGCGGGAAATTTCAGGCCGGCGTCGGCGACGATTTCTCCGAGGCCGCCGATGTCGGAGGCGATGACGAGGCGGCCGCGCATCATTTGTTCGATGGCGGAAAGGCCGGCGGTTTCTTCCCAGGTGGAGGGCATGACGACAGCGTCAACGCTGCTCCATTTGTTCTGTGAGAGCGGGGCCTCGCAGGAAGCCGGTTATGCGGGCGACATCGTGGAGATTGTTGCTCGCGATTCAAGATTCGAGATTTGCGCGCTCGGGGCCGTCACCGATCAGGAGAACTTGAAAGCGGTGACCCTCGTTTTTCAAAAGTGCGGCGGCGCGAAGAAGTACGTCGAGGCCTTTTTCGGGGACGAGGCGACCGACGTAGGCGAAGTTGGGTGGGTCGATTTCTGATTTGCGAGCTTCTCGCGGTGATGACGTTTCTTGAGTTTCGCTTTGCTGGAACGATTCGATGCCGTAGTAGATCACTTGTGCGCGAGGCAGGCGATGGCGCTCGAGACTGTGGTGAGTGATTGCGATGTTCAGATCAGCTTTGCGGCTCAGCGCGTGTCGCGGAAACATGAGAAGCAACTTTGCGATAGCGGCCGGCGACGACATTTCCTGATGCTGACAAGTAACGCAGGCGCCGTAGTGGCCCGCTTGAAAATGGCCGGGACAGATGGCGCGGTCGGGCTGATGGATCAGGACGCCGTTTGGGCAGATGGCCTGGTAGCCGTGATGTTCGACGACGTAGGGCTTGCCCTCGAGTTTGGCGAGAAACATCGGGAGGAGGGACGGGCCGGCGATATGAATGACGTCGGACCACCGAATCAGGCGCCAAAGTTGAAGCGAAGAAGGGGCGCGAACGACGCGAAATGGGAATGCGCGGTCGTCAAATCCGTCTGCGGGAGTTTTTGTTGCGACGATGACATCCCATTTATCGCCGACGAGGCTGAGCGATCTGCGATTCGCAGAGCTTGCGGGCGAGGAGCGCAACGATCGTTTCGACACCGCCGACGCTGGGGGCGAAGTAGTGGGAATAAATCAGGAGCTTCACGTGTACTTTTCCGAGGAGACAGCGACGACTTCGGAGTTTGGGATGGCGACGGGCGATTGCGGCTTCGACGGCGGCGACTAAGGCGTCGGCGCTGGCTTGGGGTGACCAGGCGCGGATTTTGGCGAGAGCGTTTGTTTGAATGGATGTCAGGGCGTTGGAGTCTTGCAGAGCGTCGCGAATTGTTTTTGCGAGTGCGGTTGTGTCGCCGCAGGGATAGACGAAACCGGTTTCGCCGTGGGCGATGAGGTCGCGGACGGCGCCGACGCGATCGCTGGCGATGACGGGGCAGCCGCAGAGCATGGACTCGTTGACGACGAGGCCGAAGGGTTCGTAGGACGAGGGAATGACCATGAGGTCGGCGGATTTGTAGAGAGCGGGGAGCTGCGATTGATTGACGAAGCCGAGGAATTGGACTTTGTTTGCGATGTTGCGGGCGGCGGCTTCTGTTTCGAGTTCGGCGCGCTGGGCGCCGTCGCCTGCGAAGACTAATTTTGAGTTTGGGATTGCGAGCGGAGGCGAAAGCTTGGAGGAGATCGAGCGGGCGCTTCCAGGGCTGGAGCTTGGCGCAGAAGAGGATTATTTTTTCTTGCGGAGCGAAGCCGAGGGATTTCCGGGCTTCATCGCGATCGACGGAGTTGGCTTGGGCGAGCCACCAGTCGTTGTCCACGGTGTCGAGGGTCATGGAGACGCGGTCGGGAGGAAAGCCGAGGGAGATCATCATGTCGCGGCCGGCGGAGGAGGCGGTGAGGATTTGGCCGGCGAGGCTGAAGACGGCGGGCCAGACGAATTTTTTTGCGGCGAGTTTCAGTTTGCTGGCGTCGCGCGGCTGGATGCTGGATGCGTCGGTGCCGAAGATGAAGGGGATGCGTTTGGTGCGGGCGGCGAGGTAGGCGATCCAGAATGTGGCGCGGGTGTAGCTGATGTGAGAGATGACGGCGTCGAAATTTCCGCGGTGAATGAAATGCCAGAGGCCGGTGTTGCGCCAAGACGAAGAAGCTTTCGGCGCCATTGCCGCGGTTGGGGATGTGGGTCCACTTGTAGCCGTCGAGGAGCGGGACGTCCCACTGAACGTTGGCGCCGAATTCGGGATCGTAGGCGGCGGAATCGGCGCCGCGGAGGCTGCAGTAGGCGACCTGGAAATCGAGCTTGGGATGTTTCGCCATGAGGCGGAAGAGAGGGGCGCCGTATTGAATCGGGTGAGAGGAAATGGTGAGGACGCGGAGCTTGCGGTCAGGCATGAAGCGGCCTCAGTGCGTGGAACCGGCAGGATGCCGAGTGCCGCGAGGCGCGGCGGTGATTGGCAAAATGAGCGTTCAAAGGTAACCTTTGGGCGAGTATAGCCCGTTTCTTGACGCCACTGGCTGTGCTAAACTGCGTGGGTTCCGCAGGGTAAGCGGTATACCGAAGTCTCCGCACAGCAAGTAGCGCGCACCGGCCGATGAAAAACGCGAGCCGGACGCCCAAAAATTCATCCACTCGATCGCGCAAAACGCCGACGCCGAGCGACGGCATGCGATGCACGGTCGCTGACAAAGAGGACGTGCCATGTCTGGGCATTCAAAGTGGGCCACAATCAAGCACAAGAAGGCGGCCACGGACGCGAAGCGAGGCCGCGTGTTCACGCGAGTGATTCGCGAAATCACGATTGCGGCGCGCATCGGGGGGGCCGATCCGAATTCGAATCCGCGCCTGCGCACGGCGATCTTGGCGGGCAAGAACGAGAACATGCCCAACGAAAATATCGAGCGCGCGATTTTGCGCGGCACGGGGCAGCTCGAGGGCGAGCAGTATGAGGAAGCGACGTTTGAGGGATACGGCCCGGGCGGCGTGGGGATGCTGATTCAGGTGGTGACGACGAATCGGAATCGAATTGTGGGCGAGTTTCGTCATTTGATGAGCAAGAACGGCGGGAACATGGCGGAGGCCGGCGCGGTGGGATGGATGTTCAGCCGGAAGGGCGAGATTGTGATTCCGAAGGAGCAGGCGTCGGAAGACAAGGTGATGGACATCGTGCTGGAGGCGGGCGCGGATGATCTGAAGGACGATGGGTCGGGCTGGTATGTGACGACTCCGCCGGAAGCGATCGAGAAGGTGAAGGAAGCGCTGGCAAGGCGGGGATTACGCCGGCGTCGGCGGAAGTCGGCATGGTGCCGCAGAATTATGTGAAGTTGACGGGATCGCAGGCGACGCAGATGGTGCGGCTGGTTGAGGCGCTGGAAGAGCACGATGACGTGCAGCATGTTTACGCGAATTTCGATATTGATGAGAAGGAAATTCAGGAAGCGGTCGGGGCGAATTAGGTTTTTGCTTTTCGTATGCGCGGCGTTTCGCGGCGTTCTCTGCGTAACCAAATTTAGATTTAGCTTGCTGGTGACAACTGCAACCGGGAAACCGCTGGAAGCGGCCTCCGGAAGGCCGTAGACTGTCACACGATGAGTTCCCTTCCGGCTGCAGACGCGTGGAAACAAAACGTGCGATTCGTGTGCTGGGGTTGGATCCCGCGTCGGCGGGGCCGACAGGGTATGGCATCGTCGAGACGGACGGGCGGCGCTGCAAGATGCTGGATTATGGGGCGTTTCGCGTCGATGCGAAGCGGCAGAAGGAATGCGCGGGCGCGGCGCTGCACGATATTCACTCATTGATTTGCGAACTCATTCAAAAATTTGAGCCGAGCGTGGTGGCGGTGGAGTCGATTTTTAGCGCGCTGAATGTGCGGACGGCGCTGCGGCTGGCCGAGGTGCGCGGCGTGGTGCTGCTAGCGGCGGCGCAGAATGGCGTTAGGTGCACAGTTATTCGCCGCGCGAGGTGAAGGCGTCGGTGGCGGGTTATGGGCATGCGGATAAGCGGCAGATTCAGCTGATGGTGCGGGCGCTGCTGTCGTTGAGCGAGATGCCGGAGCCATCGGATGCCGCGGACGCACTGGCGGTGGCGCTCTGCCACATTCAGGCGGATCAGGCGCGGGTGCGATTTGGGATTCCGGTGGCGGCGAGCGGGGCTGCTTCGGTTCGAACGAGTGCGGCGGCGGTTCGGATGGCGCGAGGCGAGAGGCCGAGCCGGCGAAATGGGCGTGAAACGCCGGTTAGCGTGGTTGGCATCTAAGCGTGCTATGAGCGGGATGGACTTCAAAGCAGCTGTTCGAATCACACTGACTGCGATTTGCTTCTTCTTGTTTTGCTTTTGCGCGCCGGCGAGTTTGGTTTCTGGGACGGCATCCCACTTCGTAAACACAACTGTTTCAGCGGCGTCGAAGGCTGGGCCTGCTTCGGCGGCGGCGAAGCTTACGTTTCGGCGAGTGTTTAAAGAGAGCACGCCGGAATTCATCGAGATTGTCGTGTCGCAAGATTCGGACAAGGCGACGTATGAGATCCGGCAGATCGATGAGGATCCGGAGAAGTCACCGTTTGAAGTGAGCACGGCGCTGCGGGCGAAGATGTTTGATCTAGCGGGACAGATGAACCATTTCCAGAATCAGGATCTGGATGTACATCGGAAGATTGCGAATCTGGGAGAGAAGACGTTTCGGTGGGAACAGGGGTCGGAAGCGCACGAAGTTAAGTTCAACTACACGCTGAACACGGCTGCTGCGCAGCTGTTGCAGATTTTCGAGGGGCTGGCTCGCCAGCAGGAACTGGTCGAGTTGCTGGAGCGGCGGATGAAGTACGACCGGCTGGGCATCAACGATGCGCTGCTGCAATTCGAAACGGATCTGAACCGGAACATGTTGCCGGAGCCGCAGCGTGCGCTAAAGACCCTCGACCAGATTTCCGGAAACCCCCAGTTCGTAGAAATCGCGCGACAGCGAGCTCGCACGTTAGCGGAACGAATTCGTCACACACCTACCAGCTGAGAAGAAGTTGAAATTACGTCAACATGAGTACTGATGGTTCCATTACCTGCATCGGTGTATCGTTACGCGATTTCGCGAAATACATACTTCCGTATATTCATACATTTAAACGGAACCCCATCGGGCCAATTTGTCGCTAAGTCATGAATTTGTCGATACGTTATATAGCTTTTATGGTGGAAGAATTCGTGCAGTGCGTTGTTCACACGAATTTGATGATTCAGGGCATCCCTCACGACTTTGTGAGCGATTGACGGCGATCCAACAGGTACGTCTTCGAATACTTCACTCGCGAAAGCTCACGTGAAGGGACGAAGACTGGAGTTAGAAACCTCTCGCTCGCACGGGGGCAATGCCGTCTTGTCAGTCCAACCTTATCTAAACTTTGTGAAATTTCTTGCAATCGGCAGAAAGTTTATATAAACAGGGCGCGGTGGTGTCGCTGCAGGCACGTAGTCGATTTGCAGCATACACGAGACAAGAGCAGTAGTCGTGGTGGTGGGGCCAAGTAAGTCACAGGTGGGCAAAGTAGGTTCGGTTGAGGCTGCCGCCAGGCAGTCATTGGCCGGGGTGTAGTTCCGTCCCTGCAACTCAGGAGGAAACAAGATGGTGGTGGGAGTGCGTTTCATTAAGGCTGTAGTGGTGTCTCTGTTGGTATTGCTTCTATTTGTCGGTTACACATTCGCTCAAGAAACGACGGGCGGCATCGTGGGAACCGTGAAGGATCCTTCGGGCGCTTCGGTGCCAAATGCCACGGTTTCCGTGGCGGCTTCGTCGCTGGTCGGTACCAAGACAGTTCAAACCGATTCTTCGGGCAACTATCGCTTTGCAAACCTGCCGCCCGGCAGCTACACGCTGACGATAACGGCGGAAGGGTTCACGACCGAAAAGCGCACGTTCGTGCTGGAAGTCGGCCACCTGCCGACGGTGGACATCACCCTCGAGGTCGGCAAGACGACGTCGATCATTGAGGTGACTGGCGCGGCGCCGCAGATCGACACAACCACGAACGTTACGACCACGAACGTCACCGAGGATGTGATTCAGAACATCCCTCACGGACGGTCGTTCCAGTCGGTTATTCAATTTGCGCCCGCAGCCCGCAACGAACCCTTGATGGGAAATAACGCGGCAGGCGGCTTCGGCGGGAACGGGACCGGCGGTTCGTCACCAGGCAGCACGGCGAACGGCGGACAGTTCGGGTTTTCGGTTGCCGGAGGATCGGACTCGGAAAACTCCTACCTTGTGGAAGGACAAGAGACGGCCAACCTGATCGGCGGCTATTCGCACACGAGCGTGCCGTTCGACTTCATTCAGGAAGTGGAAATCAAGAACTCGGGCATTCAGGCGGAGCACGGCGGCGCACTTGGCGGCGTCGTGAACGTCATCATGAAAAAAGGTTCGAACAACTATCACGGTTCGGTTTTCGCGCAATTCGAAAACGACGCGATGGATGCGAACCAGCTCCCGACCTTCGCTCGCTACAATCCCTTGTCGAGCCAGACGACCACGTCGTGGGGCGTGCTCGATCCACAATTCCAGGAATATCAACCGAAGAAGGATCACACGAGTGACGTATTTCCAGGCTTCACCTTCAGCGGACCGATCCTGCGCGATCGCATCTTCTTCTTTGTCGGATTCAACCCCGAATTTGCGAACGATGAGCGCGCGGTGAACTACGATCAGGCCGGGGGCTTGGGAGGACTTGGAGTCGTCAATTTCTCTCAGAACACGCGGACGTACTACACCACGGCGCGCGTCGATGCCGAGGTCACGAAAAAGCTGCGCGTCTACGGATCGTGGCTCTATCAACTCTCGAAGCAATACGGCGAGAATCTGCCGACGGCGGATTCGAGCCAAGGCTACTTCAACGCGGCTTCGACGGTTGATCCTACGGCGTATTCACACAACGTGGGCTTCACCGCTCCGAACCTCACGGTGAATGCCGGAGCAGACTACAGCCTGACGCAGCGCCTGATTTTGACCGGGCGTTTCGGCTACTACTTCGAGAACTATCATGATTTCGGCTTACCGACGACTGGCACGCTCACTACGTGGCAGTCGAACGGTGTCGGAGCGCTCGATAACACTGGCGCTCTGTTGCCGGCAACGCTGCAAGAGCCGAATGGATTCTTCAACGTCGCGAACAGCCAAAACTTCACAGGCCACAACGCGAGCAAAGGGATTCAAGCGGACGTCAACGCGGCATGGTTCAAGAGCGGATGGCTGGGATCGCATAACTTCAAGTTCGGCTATCAGCTCAATCACCTGAACAACAGCATCGATCAGCACTACAACGTGCCAAACGTGCAGTACTTCGTTGGGCAGGGCTCGACCTACACACCGTTTGGCCCTGTTGGCCAAGCCAATTGCGCGCCGTTCATCGCTCTCTATGGAGCGTGCACGGGTCAATACGGGTACATCAACGTCCTCGACTACGGTTCCGGCGGTCAGGCGACAAGCGTCAACCACTCGTTTTTCGCTCAGGATTCCTGGTCGATTACGCGAAAGTTGACGATCAATGCGGGTCTCCGTGTCGAGAAGGAATATCTGCCGGCAGAGAACCAGCCCGCGGGCGGCATCACACACCCAATTGACTTTAGTTGGGGAGACAAAATCGCACCGCGTATCGGTGTGGCGTGGGATCCGACGGGTCGCGGCAAGATGAAAATCTTCGGCGGCTATGGGCAGTTCTATGACCAGATGAAGCTCAACCTGGCGATCAGCTCGTTTGGTGGCCAGTATTGGAGCAACTGCTACTACGCGCTCGATACCCCGGATGTGTCGTCAATCAATCCAGTGTTCAGCAGCACGAACCGGTATTGCGGCGGCATCGGCACGAACTCTGCGAGCCAAGCCAATTTCGGCGGAACGACTCCGGCGGGATTGACCTTCCTCGAGAACCAAAACTTCCGGACGAACCCGACGACCTGCTCGACCTGCACGATTACGGAAGAGGGCGTCGCGCCGGGCCTGAAGCCCTACAAGCAGCATGAGATGACGGTCGGCTTCGACTATCAGATCAATCCGACGCTGGCGTTTGAAGTTCGCTACGACCGGCGGCGGCTGGATCACGTGATCGAAGACTCGGCGCTGGTCAATCCGGACATCGGCGAGACGTTCGTCATCGTGAACCCGGGACAGGGCGTGAACAGCACGTACGATAAGTTTTACAACTTCCTCTACGGGTTGCAGCCAGGACAGCCGGGAGCATCGCCGTGCGGTTCGGCGTGCCCTCCGACGATTCCGGCGCAGCGCGACTATGACGGCGTGGAATTCCGTCTGACGAAACAGTCGGCCAAGCACTGGTCGGGGATGTTGTCGTACACCTACAGCAGGCTGTGGGGCAACTACACCGGCTTGACCAGTTCGGACGAAGCGGACGGCGGCGGCGGGCGCAACTCAC
This sequence comes from uncultured Acidobacteriota bacterium, assembly GCA_963785605.1. Classification (GTDB taxonomy): domain Bacteria; phylum Acidobacteriota; class Terriglobia; order Acidiferrales; family UBA7541; genus Acidiferrum. The sequence goes on from CAWAWE010000012.1 coordinate 33,283, forward strand.
CGAACAACAGCCGTTCGTTTGATGAGCCGCAATTCTCGTGGAACGACAATGGCGGATCTTCGAGCGGGCTGCTGCCGACCGATCGGCCGAACACCTTCAAGGGGTATACGTATTACACCATGAGCTGGGCGCATAAATTCGTCAGCGACTTCGGCATCTTCCAGGTGTTCTACCAAGGGTCGCCGGAAAGCAGCTATATGGATGTTGGCAACGCGTTCCCGAGCGGACTGACGGGTGGCGCGTTCCCGACGTACGTTGCGGACCGGGGCAAGTTCCTGCCGGTCACGCAGGATCCGACGTCGGGTCTGATTACCGTGGGCAATCCGATTACGCAGCGGACACCGTGGTACATCCAGACCGACTTCAACTTCCAGCAGAGCTATCGGATAAGCGAGACCAAGTTGGTGAGCTTCTCGGCGACGGTGCAGAACCTGTTCAATCAGCGTTCTGTGACCAGCGTGGAAGAGAACATCACGAGCGGCTTCGCAGCTAACTTTGCCGCTCCGTTTCCGCTCACCGGAAGTGCGTGCTCGCAAAATCAGAACGTACTTCCTCCAAGCTCGACACTTGCTTGCACCACAAGCGATGGAACGCCGTTCTATGCCGCAAGCTTCCACCCGTACAACATCAGCAACCTGCTGAACAACGCGGTGGTTACAAACTCCACAGGCGGTCCAGCAACCGTGGGCAGCGGATACGGACTGCCGAACCGTTATCAGATCGGGCGGACGATTCGTCTGGGCGTGAAGTTTACGTTCTAGGTCGAAGATCGAAGATCAACCCAAGAGGTAGCTACCGAGGGAGCCGGAGTGTCCGGCTCCCTTTTTGTTTTGTGGGAATGCGGAATATGCAAACAGGCTGGCTTGTATCGACGGGGCCTGGGGAGGCATCGAATCGGCATGAGCGACGGGAACAATTTTGCGGCATTGGACAAGCATAGCTATTTGAGCCTGGAGACGTTTCGCAAGAATGGCGCGGGCGTGCGGACGCCGGTTTGGTTTGCAGCTGATCCGAGTAGCGATATTCGATCGAGTGACGCGAAGCTCTACATCTACACGATCGAGAACACTCCGAAGGTAAGGCGGGTGCGGAATAATCCTACCGTGAGGATTGCTCCGTGCAATCGAACGGGCGGGTTGTTGGGAGATTGGATCGAGGCGAAGGCGCGGGTTGTGGACGGCGCTGAGGCGGAACGAGGATTGAAGCTATTGTCGCAGAAATATTTTTTGAAGCGGATATTCGATTTGTTTGCCGTGTTTCGGAAGGCGAAGCGGGATGTGCTGGTGATTACGCCGGCGTAGTGTGATGTTGCGATCTGTAAAGCCGCTCGCGCGGCGGCTATTTGTCGGTGCGCGCGATGCGCAAGGCGATGCCGTTTTCGAACGGCGGAGACATCAAACTTTTGCTAGCGCCGGCGTGATAGAAATTCTCGGATTTATCGATCGCGCCCGTTCTTGTGCTAAACCACTCCGCTCTGTAATTCGCTGCCGGTAAAGTCAGTGTCAGCTCCGCTGGGCCATTGCCATCGAGATAGATCGCGTACTCGAGGCCGGGATTCGACAACGCGTGAGCGATAACGCCGGTGGCATGCTTCACCGTGGTTGTGTCGGGTCGTAGCATGAGAATTGAAAATTGATCGAGAAATTCGCGCAGGATTCTCAGCTGATGGCGGAAGGTTGGGCTGCCGCCGCCGGGGCCGTTGGGCTCGAGGTCGGCACCGTCTTCGTGGCCGGGCGAAAACGAATAGTCGAGCGCGTCAAAAATGCTGCCGCCGGAGAGCATGAAGTTCCAAGCCTGGCGGCGATAGGCATCGTCGTCGCGGCCCAGAAAGCCGGTTTCGTCGTAGGCCATCGCCTTGCCGAGGCCGTAGTTGAGGGTGACGGCGTCGGGGTAGGCGTAGTGGAAATTGACGACGTCCACGCCGGGACTGAGTTTGCTGATGGAGGCGACGAAATTGGAGTAGTTCTGCGCGATGAGGTGGTGATTTGAGAGAGGCGCTTCTTCCTGCGTGATCCACTCGGCGACGCGCGCTTGCCATGCGACGGAAAGATCGTCGGCGATGTCGATGGAGTTGGGATACTGGTCGCGGCCCGGCGGGCGCAGATAGGGATTCACGACGGAAGTTAGCGTGGGGCGATCGGACCACGGCTCGTTTTGGATTTCAAAAATGACGTTGTCGAAGTCGCGGGCTTCGTCGACCAGCTTGCGCGCGTATTTTTCCTGGAACGCAAGGATGTTTCCGTTCTCGAGCGTTTGGAGCTTCTTCCACTCGATGTCGCTCGTGCTGTTGACGTTGTTCGACGGATGGAACGGGCTGATCTTCCACATCATTTCGTCATAGTGAGAAGAGAAGAGGCTAATTTCGACGACGATGCCGCGCCTGGATGCTTCGGCCAGAAATGCACGGTAGCGTTCGAAATATTCCGGATTCCACTTTGTGAGGTCGAATTTGTTGCCGCCGCCGGCGTAGCCGGGAGTATCGCTGCGCACCCACGGCGCAATGAATCGATTCGGCTGGGGCGCGAGGTCGTTGCGAAAGATGCCGAATGATTTCGCCGGTACTTCGATGTAGGAGCCGCCGAAAATGCGAGTGTAGTTGAGGCCGTCGGAGTCGATGGTGGCGAGATATTTTTTGAAATCGACGTCGGCGTTTAACACCGCGCCGTAGTGTTCGCCGGATGTGATCAGCGCGATCCCTTTGCCGCGGAAGAGGAAGTAATGCGGATTCTGCGGGTGGAGGCGAATCGGTTGAGCGGGCGGCTGCTTTGACTGCGGCGACGAGTAGAGAGCGGTCGCTAAGAAGATTGACGGAAGCACTGCTGCCAAGAGTACTGCGCGTGAGCGGATCGGCATGGACGGCATCATACGCTCACATGGTCGCCCGCACGAAGCTAGACGGTTGCGGCTTGTTTCGCGTTGGCCAAGGCGCGAAGTGACTCGGTGTAGGGCGCACGCGCGATGCCGCGTTCGGTGATGATGGCGGTGATGTAGCGCGCCGGAGTTACGTCGAAACCGGGATGCGCTGCCTGCACGTCGGGCGCGATGCGAATGTTTTTGATGTAGACGACTTCGTCGGAAGATCGCTCTTCGATGGGAATGTGAGTGCCATCCGGAATCGTTAAGTCAAAAGTCGAGATCGGCGCGGCGATGTAAAACGGGACGTTATTTTCTTTCGCGAGCACCGCGATCTGATAGGTGCCGATCTTGTTCGCCGTATCGCCGTTCGCCGCGACGCGATCCGCGCCGGTAACGATGGCTCCGACGGTGCCGGTCTTCAGAAAGTGGCCGACCATGTTGTCGGTAATCAGCGTAAGCGGGATGCCGCCTTTGTGGAGTTCCCACGCCGTGAGGCGCGCGCCTTGAAGGTAGGGGCGCGTTTCGGGAACGAGGACGTGAAGCTTTTTGCCTTGCTCCACCGCAACGCGGAAGACGCCGAGAGCCGTGCCGATGCCTGCCGTCGCGAGCGCGCCCGCGTTGCATTGCGTCATCACGCGGCCTTCGCTGGGCATGAGTTCGGCGCCAAAGCGACCCATCGCTTCGTCGGACGCTTTCTTCTCAAGATGCACTTCTTTCGCTTCCGCGATCATCGCGGCGCGAATTTTATCGAGATCAGAAGTTTGCGCTGCGACGGCTGCGAACTTCGCCTTCATGCGATCGATCGCCCAGAAAAGATCGACGGCCGTTGGGCGAGTCTTCGCAAGCACAGAACAAATCTCGTCGAATTCGGGCTTCAGTTCGGCGACACTCTTTGCCTTCGAATGCAGCACGCCAATCGCGACGCCCATCGCGGCTGCAACGCCGATCGCCGGCGCTCCGCGGATCACCATGTCTTTGATTGCGGCGGCAACTTCTTGATATGTCGTGTACGTGTAGTGAACTTCTTCGGTCGGCAGCAGGCGCTGGTCGAGCATGACTACGCCGCGGTCGGTCCATTCAATCGGTTGAGCGATATACATAGGAGTCGAGAAGAATATTGTAGCGAAGGTTGGCGGGCAAAACGAGTTGCGTCGCCTGGGTTACTGCGAAATCTAAGGACTGGTGGGGAGCTTGGTAAAGCCGTGCGTGCCAACGATGGTCGTCACTGCAATCATCGAGTTATAGCCAAGATGAAGCAGAAAACTCGCCAGCACCGTGCCCGTCCGCGCTCGAACAAACGTAAAAATCACGCCGACCAGAATCAAAAGCCCGACGAAGCTCCAGGTCCAACCGAGCTGCGCGCCATGCATCAGGCCGAATAGCACGCCGGTGATCACGACGCTGCTGAACATGCCGGCGCGAATCGCTTCGGCCGGCTGAACGCCGAAACGCCGCGTGATGCCGTAGGCCATGCGCGCGAGCAGCGGATACAAGTAGCCGCGGAAGACGGTCTCTTCAACAAGAGGCGCGACAAAGACCGCCATGCACATCAACAGCACTGCGCTTTCGCGATTTTTGAAGAGCTCACGAATCGGCATTTTTTCGGGATCTTTCACGTGCGAACTGGCAACGCCGACAAAAATCGCGAGCGCGCAGCCGGAAAGAAAATACGACCACGGCCCACCCCACGTGGAAGACAGCCGCGCCGACAATTTTTTCCAACCGAGCGAAGCCCAGAACGGAGCGTCACGTAGAACGGCCAGCGTGACATAGAGAAAAAGAAAGACCGAGGCATACCAGAGAATGTTTGTGCCAAAAAGAAATTGAGGCTTGTTGAGCAGATATTGTTCCAGCTGCTCTTTCGGCATCGGCTGCTTGGGTCCGTAATAGACGAACATCGTGGTCTGGACGACCAGAAAACTCGCGAACGTGAAAAAAACAAAAAGGATCAGGTGCGGCCAATACCAGGAGATGCGCAGGTCTTCGGGGATGACGGCATTCGCTGTGAAAGCTGGAATGACGGGTGGCGACTGCCCAGCAAACAGGATGGGATCGCCGGCGAGCGGTGCGGAAGGGTCAATCGCTTCGGGCGACTGTGGCAGCGCGGCGGCGGGCACTTCACCAAGTCGATGCTCGGATGGAGTGTTCGACGACGGTTCCGCATCGCGCGAAAAATGGTCGTCCGGATTGTCGTCGAAATCTATCATCGCGCTCTGCCACGCCGCGCTTTCTGCGGAGAACTCTTTGCCCAATCGCATGTAAGCGCGGCTGCCAGCAGCGGTAAAAGAATTTCGTGGTGCCCGGTGATGGCGTAGCCGTGGGATTGCGGGCTCGTGCGCACCCTGCGAAGGCGGCGCGGTTGGCCGCTTGATGACATTTTGCAGGGGCCGGTAGTGCTGCACAAAATCGAAGTTCGCCGTCGTGATCGGCCGCAGCGGCACGCCGTAATTGCGGCTGACCGAGACCGCCTTAAGAAAAATCTCAGGGAGGATCACCGCGCTTCCCCAGTTGAGGTAGACGCCGCCGGGATGCATCCCCTGAACGAGTGCGCTGAAGAGACGAAAATCGGTGTATGTCGCGGCGCCAAGTGCGCCGGGATCGACGGCGGGATGCATGTGCGGGATGTCGGTGCCGATCGCGAGATGAATCGTGACGGGAATCTTAAGTTTGTAGGCTGAGGCCAGAACGCTCTGCTCGGCGTAGGGCGCTGGAATGATCCCGCTGTTGAGGAATTGGCCGGCGGCTTCGCCATAGCCGATTCGAATGCGCGACGCGAGCTTTGCGATCTCGTTGACGTAACGGCCGGTTTCCTCAGCCATGCCGAAGCGGCCATCGGGAAGAGATGCGTCGACATCCTCGGATGTATTGCCGGCAAGTGCGATTTCGAAGTCGTGGACTAATGCAGCGCCGTTCATCGCGACGCCAGTGATGAAACCACGGCGCATCAGATCGATGAGGATCGGACCGAGGCCGACCTTGATCACGTGGCCGCCCATGCCCCAGAGAATTGATTTCTTCCTGCTCCGCGCGGCGTGAATCGCGGCCGCGATCTCACGCAGATTTTGGGCAGCGAGAATATTCGGGAGCGAGTCGAAGAATTTTTTCAACGATGCATTCGCCGGCACCGGCTTCGCGAAGTCACGGACGTGGACCTTGCTCTTTCGCGACGAAAGCGGATATGTGTGAACCGAAGAAAGCGGAAGTGGTTTTGTCGAGTAGAGGGACATGGGCGAACGAGTACTTTAGCGCGGCGATTGGATGAAGTCGAATGGCAAGCCGGGCACGAAGGCTGATGAGAAACAGCGATTATTTCGGAGAAGAATGACCATTGGAGTTGTGCCCATTCGCGGCGTTGAAGTGAAGCACACGCGCCAGCGCCTGACCTGTATATGACTTCTTGTTGCGCGCGACTTGCTCGGGCGAACCTTGCGCAACGATGCGGCCGCCGCCGTCTCCGCCCTCGGGGCCCAGGTCGATAATCCAGTCGGCTTGTTTAATGACGTCGAGATGGTGCTCGATGATGAGCACGGTGTTGCCGAGCGAAACGAGGCGCTGGAGAACGTCGAGCAGCTTACGCACGTCGTCAAAGTGAAGGCCCGTCGTGGGCTCGTCGAGAATGTAGAGTGTGCGGCCGGTTTGGCGCTTCGAAAGTTCGCGCGCGAGTTTGATGCGCTGTGCTTCGCCGCCCGAGAGCGTCGTGGCCGATTGTCCGAGCTGCACGTAGCCGAGACCGACTTCAACGACGGTCGCCAATTTCTGTTGAATGGCTGGGATATTTTCCAGCAGCTTCAGCGCTTCGGTCGCAGGCATGTTGAGGATATCGGAAATCGAATGGCCCTTGAAGCGCACCGCCAGCGTTTCGGAGTTATAGCGGCGCCCGCGGCAGACTTCGCACATCACATATACGTCAGGCAGAAAATTCATTTCGATGCGGCGGAGTCCGTCGCCTTGGCACGCTTCGCAGCGGCCGCCCTTTACGTTGAAGCTGAAGCGGCCAGGCTTATAGCCGCGCTCTCGCGATTCGGGGAGCATTGCGAAAAGTTCGCGAATCGGCGCGAAAACACCGGTATACGTTGCGGGATTCGAGCGCGGCGTGCGGCCGATTGGCGCCTGGTCGATCTCGATGACTTTGTCGATGTGCTCGATGCCGGTCACGCTCTTGTGCGCGCCGGGCGGATCCATCGAGCGATACAGTTTCTGCGCCAGCGCGCGATAGAGGATGTCGTTGACGAGCGTGGATTTGCCCGAACCGGAAACGCCGGTGACAACCGTAAGCAGGCCGAGCGGCAAAGTGAAATCGACATCTTTGAGATTGTTTTCGTGCGCACCAAGAATCTGGATCGACTTGCCGTTGGGGCTGCGTCGCTTTTCCGGGACCGGGATGCTGGTTGCACCACTAAGATACTGGCCCGTCAGTGATTCGGGAGTCGCGGCGACTTGCTCGGGCTTGCCTTGCGCGACAAGATGGCCGCCGGCCTCTCCTGCGCCAGGACCGAGATCGACCACAAAATCCGCACGGCGAATGGTGTCTTCGTCATGCTCCACAACGAGGACGGTGTTGCCGAGATTGCGAAGCTGTTCGAGCGAGCCGAGCAGGCGATCGTTATCTCGCGCGTGCAATCCGATCGAAGGCTCGTCGAGAACGTAGAGCACTCCGCGCAGGCGGGAACCGATTTGGGTCGCAAGGCGGATACGCTGCGCTTCACCGCCGGAAAGCGTCGCGGCGGAGCGATCAAGGCTGAGATAACTGAGTCCGACGGCGAGAAGAAAATCGAGCCGCTCGGCGACTTCTTCCAATGGGCGGCCCGCGACGGCGTGCTGGCGTTGCGTAATCTCGCCGAGAATTTTCGCGACCGCGGGGCGCGCCGCCTTCAACGATAGCGCTGTGAATTCGGCGATGGAGTGCCCTGCCAGCTTCACCGCAAGCGATTCGGGGCGCAGGCGCTTGCCGTGGCAGACCGTGCAGCGCGTCGCCGACATGTATTGCGTCATCCACTCGCGATACGAGTCCGAATTCGATTCCTGAAAATTGCGATCGAGAAATTTGAGGATTCCCGGGAAGCGAAAACCCTTTTCGCCCGTCTTCGCTTTCTTGGCGGCCGACGCGCCTCCGTTGTTCGACGGGGGAAATCCGTAGAGCACCAAATTTTGCGTGGCAGCCGGCATTTTCTCGAACGGCGTTTCGAGATTGAATCCGTGCGCGTAAGCAGCGAGCTGCAAGGTCCGCTTGAGCACCGCCGAGCCGGAGCCGGGGCCAAGTCCGCCATCGAAGAGCGGGCGCGTCCAATCGGTAATCACGCGCGCGGGATCGAAATCGTATTTCGAGCCGAGACCGTTGCAGGCAGGACAAGCGCCGTAAGGCGAATTAAAACTGAATGAACGCGGCTCGAGCTGCGGAACGGAAATTCCGCAATCAGGGCAGGCCAACTTTTCGGAAAAGACGTGGTCGGCGCCACCGACAATCGAAACCGTAACAAGTCCCGATGCTAACTTCAGTGCCGTCGCAATCGATTGCTCGAGGCGCGCGGCGATGCCAGGCTTTACCAGTAGTCGATCAACTACGACCTCGATCGTGTGGTTCTTCCGCTTGTCGAGGACCGGAATTTCGTCGAGCTGCACGAGCTCGCCGTTAATTCGCGCGCGGAGGTAGCCGTCTTGCGCCAGCTTCTCCAGCTCTTTCCGATACGCGCCTTTGCGGCCGCGGACGATCGGCGCGAGGATCATGACGCGGTCGTCGGTTTTGCAGAGTTCGCCGGTCAGGATCGACTGGACGATCTGCTCGCTCGATTGCCGCGTGATCGGGTTGCCGCACTGAGGGCAGTGCGGGATGCCGATGGAGCTGTAGATGACGCGGAGATAGTCGTAAATCTCGGTGATGGTTCCGACTGTGGAACGCGGCGACCTGGTTGTGGTCTTTTGCTCGATGGCGATGGAGGGCGAAAGCCCCTCAATCACATCGACATCGGGGCGCTCCATTTGGTCGAGAAATTGGCGCGCATAGGCCGACAGCGACTCGACGTAACGCCGCTGCCCCTCGGCATAAATCGTGTCGAAGGCGAGCGACGACTTGCCGGAGCCGGACAGGCCGGTGATGACGGTCAACGTGTTCCGCGGTATTTCGACGCTGATGTTTTTTAGATTGTGCTGGCGCGCACCGCGCACAACCAGTTTGGTCAACGGCATGGAGTCCCTTGCTGCTGCTCACCGCGAGCCGGGCTCACAGAGAGCGGCGGCGTACAGTGGGCCCAATGAGGCCAAGATAACTTCTCACAATAGCAGGTGCGATTCTGGCTGGTCAAATCGGCGAGATTTCCCGCACAGATTTATTCCGAAGAGTCTGTGTGCCGCCTCGCGTAGTTGGGGACCATCGATGTCGAAAATGATTAGGGAATTCTTTTTCCGCCGACAGATTCCCGTTTTGGGAATTCGAAGTGTGAGCGCAAGAACGCCGCTAACTCACAGTTTTCCACAGGCTTACAGCGTTTACCTTAGTACGCCTGAGAGTCTGGTAATTTTGAACGGCAGTACCGCATTTTTACGCAGAGCGCCGAAGTCACAGGACTGAAAACAGGAACGTTAGAAATGGCTCATGGTTTGCACCTTCTTGGGCCGGGGGACGCGAGCCGAGGATCCCTTTAGGGGATTGAGGGCTGGGCCGGTTCGCTTGTCCCCCTTTTTTATTCGCGTCACAAGTTTCGCTTTCACTTTTCACGGTTTTCTTCGCACTTTCGCCGACCTCCCAAAAACACCCCAAACGCACCCAATCGGCGAAGGTGTGCCGCTACGTAGCCGATTTCACTTACATATCCATGGAATCGTATGAAGACGCGCGCACATATGCGCGTGACCATCCAGTCGAGCGCAGGAACATTTGTCCGATCGACGCTTTACGGTTGGTGAGTGTTAGTGACTTACTTCCAGGGGCGGGAGACGTAATCGCTCATGGTCATGAAGAGCATAATCGCAAGCCAAAACACCGAGCAGACGATAACAAGCTTCGTTCGCTTGGGGCTGTATTTGCCGTGCATGAAGAAAAGCACGACGAGCGACGCTTTGAAGGTGGCGATTACTAGCGCGACGATGATGTTGAGCCCGTTGAAATAAGCGTTGAGATCGTGCTTGGCGGCCTCGACCGTGAGGAACGTGCACACCATCAGCGCAGCGAAGATCGTCAGGTAGAGCTTCGGCGAGACTATGTGATGCTCAGAATGAGTGTCGGCTGAATTGTCAGACACAATGCCTCTCTCGCGGTTTCCGCTAATGCCGGTCGATCAAATAGAGCAACGGGAACAGAAAAATCCACACAATATCGACGAAGTGCCAATATAAGCCCACAAGATCGACGGGCGTACTGTACTCGGCGTTGAAGCGGCCTTTGAACGATTCCTTAATCAGCCAGAGAAGCAGCCCGGCGCCGATGATCATGTGAAGCGCGTGCAGCCCGGTCATCGCAAAGTACAGAGAGAAAAAGAGTTGCGCGTGAGCGTTCGTCGCCGCGTCGGCGCCCGGCTCGAAATTGAAATTCAAGCCCGGAACGTGATGCTCGACGAATTTCTCGTGATATTCGACGCCTTTGATGCCAAGAAACACCGTGCCGAGGACGAGGGTGAGGATCAGGAAGATCGTAACGAGCTGTTTTTTGCCAACTTGCGCGGCCCAGACGGACATTGCCATCGTCAGAGAGCTGCCGATCAGGACGACCGTGTTGATCGCGCCCAGCGTGAGGTTGATGGACCGGCTGGCCTCACCAAAAACGTCGGGGTACGTGGAACGGTTCAGCGTGTAGGTCATGAACATGCCGCCGAAGAACAAAACTTCGGTGACCAGGAATACCCACATGCCCAGCGAAGCGCTTTCGCGCTGCTGGTCCAACGTCTCAAACTGTCCGTACAACTCTCCGGTGCGATGCACTCGGCGCTCCTCTTTGGACCTTTACGCTACGCGGGCCCGCGCGTCTTGAATTTCACGGATACTTCGTCCGCTTAATCGTCCCCGTGAGCCGGTGCCAGCGACGGATGACCCTTTACGTCGAGACCCAGATCGTGACGATTGTCGAAGTCGTATGGCTCCCAATTTACTTCGGGCGTGACATCGAAATTTTCTGTAAGCGGCGGAGATGCCGTCTTCCACTCGAGTCCGGTCGCCGGCCAAGGATTCGGGCCCGCAATCTTGCCGTAGCGCATCGACCAAGTCAGATAGATCATCGGCAGCAAGTAGCCGAGCGCCAGAATCGAGGCTCCCGCCGTGGACATCACGTTAAACACCTGAAACTCGGGCGGATAGCTGTGATAACGGCGCGGCATGCCGAGGTAGCCCAAGATGAATTGCGGGAAGAACGTCAGGTTGAACCCAATGAAAAGAGTGACTGCGGCCGTCTTCGCCAAACCTTCGGGATACAGTCGGCCGGTAATCTTCGGCCACCAGAAGTGCAGTCCACCGACGTAGCCCATCACCGCGCCGCCGACCATGATGTAGTGGAAGTGCGCGATGACGAAGTACGTGTCGTGAAGGTGGATGTCCAAGCCGAGGCAGGCAAGGAACAAACCGGTCAACCCGCCGATGAGAAACAGACCGATGAAACCGAGGCCGTACAACATCGGCGTTTCCCAAGAGATCGATCCCTTATAAAGGGTGGAGGTCCAGTTGAACACCTTAACCGCGGAAGGGATAGCCACCAGGAAGCTCAGAAACGAGAAGGTCAACGCAGCGTAGACCGATTCGCCGGTGAGGAACATATGGTGCGCCCAGACGAAGAAGCCGATGACCGCGATCGCGATACTCGACCCGGCGATAAAGCTATAGCCAAAGATCGGTTTGCGCGCAAATGTCGGAATGATCTCGGAGATCACACCCATGGCCGGCAAAATCATGATGTACACGGCCGGATGCGAATAGAACCAGAATAAGTGCTGGAAGAGAATCGGATCGCCGCCAAGCGCCGGGTTAAAGAATCCGAGGTGGAACATGCGCTCCAGCCCGGCAAGCAGCAGGGTGATGGCGATCACTGGCGTGCCGAGAATGAAGATCATGCTCGTGGCGTAATGCGCCCAGACGAAGAGCGGCAGCCGGAACCAGGTCATGCCCGGGGCGCGCATCGTGTGAATCGTGACGATGAAGTTCAGCCCGGTGAGAATCGACGAGAACCCGTTGATAAAGATGCCGATGACCGCCGGCGTGACCGCGGAGTTCGAATAAACGCTGCTTAGCGGCGTGTAGAAAGTCCAACCGGTGTCGAGACCGCCGGTCGCGAACGAGTAGAGCACGAAACCGCCGCCGACGAGGTAGATGTACCAACTGAGAAGATTGATCTTCGGAAACGCCAGGTCCTTGGCGCCGATCATCAGCGGAATCAGGAAGTTACCGAGCACCGCTGGAATCGACGGAATCAGGAAGAAGAAAATCATCGCCACGCCGTGCATGGTGAAAAGCTTGTTGTATGTCTCGGGCGTAACGAGGTATCCGCCCGGCGTGAGCAAGTGGATGCGAATCAGTGAGGCAAACGTGCCCCCAATAAAGAAGAAGAACGTAACCGAGACGAGATAGAGCAGCGCGATGCGCTTGTGGTCGGTGGTCAGCAGCCACGAACGGATGCCGTACGTGGCATTGAGATAGTGCTCGCGCGGCAGCTGGTATCCGCCCGCGTTCGATGGTGGTGCAGCTAGGTTGTTCGACGTACTCATGATTATTTCTTCCCTGCCGGCGCAACGCCCGCGCCTGTGGCCGGAACCGGCTGCGACTGCAATGACTTAATATATGCCGTTAGCGCCAGGATCTCTTCTTCGGTGAGCTGGCCCTGGAACGTAGGCATCAGCGGCTGGAATCCGGCGACGATTTTGGCATTCGGCGCCAGAATCGATTCGCGCAAATAAGCGTCGTCCGCGGTAACCGCAGACCCGTCCGCAAGTTGCACCTTGCCTTCGTAAACCCCGTTGAGTGAAGGCGCGCGGCCCTTGCCGTCGGGCAAGTGGCACGTGGCGCACGCTTTTTCGGTGAAGAGCTTTTCGCCGGCGACGACTGGATTCGCATCGGCCGCGGACGAACCCGACAGCCAAGCTTCGTAGTCGGACGGCTCCATAACAGTGACCCATCCGCCCATCAACGCGTGGTTTGTGCCGCAATACTGCGAGCAGAAGAAATGGTACTTGCCCGGCTTGGTCGGCCGGAACCACATCGTGTTGTAGTGACCAGGCACGACGTCCATTTTCACGCGGAAGTCGGGAACCGAGAAATTGTGAATGACGTCTTCGCTGGCCAGAATCAACTTTACGTTGCGTCCTACCGGGACATGAAGCTCGTTGATTTCGCGCAGCCCTGTCGGCTGCTGCGCCTTCCACATCCATTGCTTACCGATGACGTAGATATCGAGCGTATCCAGCGGCGCGCGCCGGTAATCGACATAGATCACCGCGCCACCGGCAAACATTGTCAGCGAAAGCAGCAATGGCACCACAAGCCAGACCGTTTCCAGCCGCATGTCGCCGTGAATCGGAACGCCGACCTCGCCCGGAGTCTTGCGCTTGTACTTGAAGAAGAAAAAGACGACCGCAATGGTGATGGCCACCGCGAAAAACAGGCAGATCGCGGTGATGTAAACCATCAGGGCGTCTACGCTGGGCGCGAAGTTGGACGCCTGCTCCGGATACAGTGGTAGTTGCGACTGCACGGCTCTAGTGTGCTCCTTGCGCTTTCGGATCGAGCGCGTGATCGCGCCGCCGGAAGATCAAAATCCCCGCGACGATGGTGAAAATCGTGAGCAGCCCGCCGATGCGGACGATGCGAAGAATCGTGGCGCTGTAACGCGCCGTCGATGGATCGTACTGGAAGCAGTACATCAAAAGATGATCAATCGGAGTCCCGATCTTGCCTGCCGAGGCATCGACCAGGCCCAGCCGCATGTCGCGCGACGGGTATTCAACACCATAAAAGTAGCGCGAGATGCGCCCATCCGGCGTCAGCAGCAACACGCCGCTCGCGTGCGCGAAAATATTGGTTTTCGCGTCGAATGAATAGCGGAAATTCGCCGCCTGCGTGACCGCGTCGATCGAATCCTGCGTGCCGGTCAGGAAGTGCCAGCCGCCGGCCGTCTGTGGACGCTGAAAATGCCCGAGTGCCGACGTTTTCTTCTGCGCGGCCATGTCGGCCGATTCGCGCGAGTCGAAGCTGACGAACACCACTTCGTAGTCGGTGCCGGGATTGAACGACAGCATCTTCAGCGAGCCAACGACGCCCTGTTCCACTTGATTGCAGAGCATCGGGCAGCCGTAATAAACGAGCGCGAGAACAACCGGCTTGCCGTGGAAGTACTCGCCCAGAGCCACATCGCGCCCCGTTTCGTCCTTGAAATGCGTCGCCAGCGGCATCTGGCCGTTGAGCGGAGGCTCGAAGCCGACGTTGCGCAACGCCAGAGGCATCCCGCTCGAGGGCGTGCCCGTGTCGCTGGGTACAGTCTGCGCGGAAACGTTCGCGCCACCGGCAAGCAACACTGCCAGCGCCAGAACCGCAACCCAATTCGCAATTGTTCGAACTCGCTTCATTCCTACTTTTTCTCCGCCGAGGCTGCTGCCCCCGGCAATCCTTTTTCAGCAATGATCTTCATCGCTTCGGAAACCGGAATCTGCGCGATGCCCGCGCCCTGATCGACCCAGCCGGTCGTCGCGTTGGCCGCTTCGTCGGCGGCGCGCTTGACGCGCAAATCGGCTTGCGGGTCTTCGTTATGCCCCGGAACCCCTTGCAGCCGTGGCTCCGGCGGCAACGCATCATAGGAAGCGCCCATCGTTTGACGAATCGCCGGCGGGGGCGTGTCGTAATCGACCGCGATCTTGGTCGTCACGCGCAGCACAAAGATACAGACAACATACGAAAGAACGACGGCAACCGCGAGCGCGCCCAAATACCAATAGATCGTCGCCGGATGGACATCGGCCGGCTCGTAGGCGACATCGTCATTCCGCGGAAGTTCACCCGCGGCGCCGTGGTGCATATCAGTGCTCATGGGGCTCCAGGAACTCTTCGAGCTTGGGCTCACCCAAAGGCAAAAGCGGCATCTTCTGTAATTGCCAGGCGAAAACGAAGAGCCACAATCCGCCGAGCGCCAGCGCCGCGGCAAAATCCCAAATCGTCGGCATCGCGCTGGGCGTGAATTCGGGGCGCGTCAGCCAGAACAAGTCGATAAGCCGCATCAGAATCATCCACGCCGCAATTTTGGGGATGACCGAAGGATTGCGCTTCAGGTCGCGCGAAAGCAGCAGGAAAAACGGCACAAAGAAATGGAAGATCAGGATGAAGACGGAAAGATATCCCCATTCGCCGTAGAGACGCGAACGGTAGAAGCTGATCTCTTCGGGAGCGTTGCCCGACCAGATAATCAGCAACTGAGAGAAGCTGAAATACGCCCACAGCATGATGAAGGCGAACAGCAACTTGCCCAGATCATGCAGGTAGCGCGGCTTTAACACACCAGCAAACGCCGGGGCACGAGAGAGCAGCACGACGACGCAGATCATAAGCGCCATCGAGGAAATGAGCTGGCCCGCGATGTAGAGAAAACCGTAGATCGTCGAAGCCCAGTGCGGTGACAGCGACATCACCCAGTCGATCGCGGCGAACGACATCGCAAACACGTAGAGAATGATGCCCGGCCCGGCCAGCATCTTCAGACGGCGGCGCAGCGAACGATCGTCGTGATTGACGTCTTGCTGGCGCGACAATGCGTTGAAAATCCACATCAGGAGCAGCCACACCGCAAAATAAACGATCGCGCGAATGTGGAACCAGCCCGGCGTGAAATAGTGCTGTTGGAAAGGCGAAAGCGCGCCTTCGTGTCCCGGCGGCGGCGCATTCAGCCACGCGCCATACAGATAGCGAAACCCGAAGAACAGCGGCGCAAACAGGATGAAGACGAGGGGAAGCGCCCGGGTCGCCGATTCCAGCGGGCGACGAATCACAATGCCCCAGTTGCCGCTGGTCAAATGCTGGAGCATCAGCAAACCCAGCGAGCCGAGAGACAAACCCAGAATCAGCATGAACGCCATCAGGTACGAACGCATCAGCGTCTCGGGCGACTTCACATAGCCGATGATGCAGATGACGACGCCGATGATTCCGGCAATGAGCGCGCGCTGCTGCAGGCGGCTGACGCTTTCGGGCGCCTTGAAATCCTGCGCGGTCATTCCTTCGCTCCTTCGCTCTTGGCCGGCGCGGCTGCCGGATGCGGATGCGCCAACTCTTCGCGCACGCTGGCCGGCAACTCCGAAACCCTGGCGTTGCGGCTCAACTGGAGCGCGCGCACGTACGCGATGATCGCCCAGCGATCCTTCGGCGGAATCTGCGCCGAATATCCGAGCATCGCGCCAAAGCCGTTGGTGATCACGTCGTAGAAATATCCGTTCGGCGCTTCGCGCAAGCGCGCCTGGTGGTACGTCGGCGGATGCTTCATGCCGCGCATCGCCACCATGCCGTTGCCGTCGCCCTGCAAGCCGTGGCATGGCGTGCAGAAAATCTTGTAGCGTCCTTCGCCGCGCTCCAGCAGCTCCTGATTCACCGGCAGCGGGAACGCATTCGATTCCTTCGGAACGGTGAGCGCATCGTTGGCCAGCGAACCGCGCGCCACCGTGTTCTCGATGATCGGGCGCTCCGAGCGGCCGTCGGTGAAAAAGTCGGACGGCGAGAGCGGCCGGTTCTTCGGCTGCAGCGCCATGTCCTGCTTCAGGCTGCATCCGCCGAGCAGCGCGGCGAACGCGACGGCGCACAACGCGATGCGTGCAGGTTTAATCGTCATCCTGCACCTCGTCGATTTTTGTTGCATGCACGCCTTCGAAAAAGCGCTTCGCGTCGTCCACATTGAATTTCTTGTCGCGCGCTTCGATGCACAGGAAAAACTTGTCGGTCGTCGCGTGTTTCACGAAGCGATCGATGTTGAACAGCGGATGATGCGGCTCCGGCAGCTTGTTCAGCGCCAGCATCCCAAAAACCGCTGAAAGCGACGCGCCCAGCACGGTCAGCTCAAACGTCACCGGAATGAACGCCGGCCAGCTGTTGAGCGGGCGCCCGGCGATGTTCATCGGATAGGCGTACAGGTTGACCCAGTATTGGAAGAAGAAGCCGCCGAGGCCGCCGCACAATCCGCCGATCAACGTAATCAGCGGCACCATGTTGCGCTTCAATCCCAGCGCGTCATTCAGCGCTTCGACCGGGAACGGCGTGTAACCTTCGATGTCAACCCAGCCGGCTGCACGCGCGGCGCGCGCCGCGTTGCACAGTTGGTGCTCGGTGTCGAACTCACCCAGCACGCCATACGTGTGTGAGCGATGCTCGATCATTCGTGATCCTCGGACGTCTCATGCACAAGCTCGCGCATTTCCGCGATCGAAATCGCCGGCAACACGCGCACGAACAGGAACAGCAGCATCGTGAACAAGCCCATCGTGCCGACGAACGTCGCGTAATCCCAGATCGTCGCCGAATACCGGCCCCACGCCGACGGCATGAAGTCGCGCGTCAAACTGATGACCACGATGACGAACCGCTCCAGCCACATGCCCAGGTTGATCACCAGCGACATCACAAACAGCGCCGCGACGTTGGTGCGCACCTTCTGGAACCACAGCAGCTGCGGCGTCAGGATGTTGCACAGGATCAGCGCGAAGTAATAGTAGTTGTACGGGCCGTGCAAGCGCTGGTGCACCAGGAAGACGTCGAACTTGTTGCCGCTGTACAGCGATAAGAAGAACTCGAAGAAGTAGCCGTACGCCACGATCAGTCCCGTCGCGAGCATGACTTTCGCCATGTTCTCGAGGTGCCGCATGGTGATGAAGTCTTCCAGGCCATACGCGGCGCGCAGCGGAATCGCGATCGTCAGCACCATCGCGAAGCCGGAATAGATCGCGCCCGCAACGAAATACGGCGGGAAGATCGTCGTGTGCCAGCCGGGAACGATGGCCACCGAGAAGTCGAAGCTCACAACCGTGTGAACCGAGAGCACCAGCGGCGTCGCCAGGCCCGCGAGCAGCAAATACGCCGACTGGTAGCGGTGCCAGTGACGCGCCGAACCGCGCCATCCCAAGGCCAGCATGCCGTAAATGATCTGCTTGGGCTTGCCGATGGCGTGATCGCGCAGTGTCGCCAGGTCGGGAATCAGGCCGACGAACCAGAACAGCGCTGAAACCGTGCCGTAGGTCGAAACCGCGAACACGTCCCAGATCAGCGGGCTGCGGAATTGCGGCCAGATCTCCATCGTGCTCGGGTACGGGAACATGTAATACGCCATCCACGGACGCCCGGTGTGGATCAGCGGAAACAAGCCCGCGCAAGCGACCGCGAACAGCGTCATCGCTTCGGCGAAGCGGTTGATCGATGTGCGCCACTTCTGATTCAGCAAAAACAAAATCGCGGAGATCAGCGTTCCGGCGTGACCGATACCGATCCACCAGACGAAGTTGACGATCGCGAAGCCCCAGCCGATCGGGATGTTGATCGCCCCAGATGCCGACGCCCTTGATGATCAGCCAGCCGACAGCCACGTTCAGGATCATCACCAGCGAAAATGCGAGACCGAATCCCGCCAGCCAGCCGAGCGAAACCGGACGCGTCAGGACGATCGACGCGATCTTGTCCGTAACCGTGGCGTAGGTGTGCCCCGGTTCGAGCACCGGCGTCAGCCGGCGGATTTCGGGCGAATTGACGGGAGGCTGGGGGGCGCTCATGCCTTGTCCATCTCCGGATTCGGATTGCGCACCGACGCCAGGTACGTCGTGCGCGGGCGCGCGTTCAGCTCACCGAGAATCGTGTAGTTGCGCTGCTGCGCCTTCAGCTTGGCGACGCGGCTGTTCGGGTCGTTGACGTTGCCGAATACGATGGCTTCGGAAGGGCACGCCGCTTCGCACGCGGTGACGATGTCGCCGTCGGCAATCGGACGTTCTTTTTCTCGGACTCGATGCGCGCGTTGTTGATGCGCTGCACGCAGTACGTGCACTTTTCCATGACTCCGCGGCTGCGCACCGTAACTTCCGGATTGCGCTGCAGCTTGAGCGAAGGCGTCTCCCAGTCCTGGAAGCGCAGGAAGTTGAAGCGCCGCACTTTGTACGGGCAGTTGTTCGAGCAATACCGCGTGCCGACGCAGCGGTTGTAGACCATGTCGTTCAGGCCTTCGGAGCTGTGCACCGTCGCGCCCACCGGGCAAACCAGCTCGCACGGCGCGTTTTCGCACTGCTGGCACGGCACCGGCTGAAAATACGTCTCGGGATTGGCGAGCGCGTCGTTTTCGTTCGTGCTCGGATCGTTTGTGCTGGTTTCCGCCATGTAGTAGCGGTCCACGCGGATCCAGTGCATTTCGCGGCCGCGCATCACCTGGTCTTTGCCGACGATCGCGATGTTGTTTTCCGAGCCGCACGCGACCACGCAGGCGTTGCAGCCGTTGCAGTTCTTCAAATCGATCGCCATGCCCCAGGCATAGCCGGGATACGCGTATTCCTTGTAGAGCGAATCTTCCTTCGGCGGATTCTCGTCGCCTTCGTGCGCGAATGCAGGATTCTTTTTGTATTCCTCGAGTGTGCCCGCGCTCAGAATCTTGCGGCCTTCCATGTTGAAGTGATACTGCGTGCACGCCAGCGGATATTCGTCGCCGGTCTTGGTGATCTTGCCGCCGCTCGCCACCCACAGCGCGGTCGAGATGCGCACCGCGTTGGCGTTGAAGCCCTTGTTTGTGCCGGAGTAGCCGGCGAACATGCGCCCGTAGCCCAGCGGCAAAACGATGACGCCGTCGGCCTGACCGGGCAGCGTCCACGCCGCCGCGGTGACCTTGCTGTTCGAAAGCGCGATGTCGATCAGCGGCGAGGTAATCTGTCCGTGCTCGCCGCCGCGCGCCGCAACCTTGTGCGTCAGGCCGAGATTCTCCGACGTCTTCGGGCTGACCATCGCCGCGTTGTCCCAGGTCAGCTTCGTCAACGGTTTCGGCAATTCCTGGAGCCAGCCGTTGTTGGCGAACCGCCCGTCGTAAACGCTGGGGTCGGGGCGGAAGATGAACTCAAGCGCTTCGCCGGCCGCGGCTCGCGGCGCGGGCAGGCTTCCGATATTCACCTTGGCGCTCACGCTGATCGGCGAGAACGCCGAGTTGGCCACAAAACCGTCATTGAGCGTCTTGCGCCAGAATTTCTCGAAATCGCCCGGATTCGCCGCCTTCAACCGGTCGCGCACCGCGTCGTACGCCGAAATTCCCGGCTTGTCGCTGAACGCCGCGATCACATCGTGCGCCGAGCGCGTGTAATACAGCGGCGCGATCAACGGCTGGATCACGCTGACGGTGCCGTCGAACGCGCGCGCATCGCCCCAGGTTTCGAGGTAGTGCGACTCGCCGACGTGCCATTTCACATGCTGCGCGGTCTCGTCGAAATGCGTGCTCAGCTGCACGGTGTTGCGCACCTTGAGCAGCTTGCTCGTGAAATCAAAATCGTGTGGCGCGTCGTACACCGGGTTCACGCCGACCATCAGCAGCGTATCGACCTTGCCCGCATCCATGTCGGCGCAGAGTTCGCGCAACGACTCGACATAGCTCACCGGCCCCGCTTCGACCGGATCGGTGTAATAGAGCGTGTTGCCGACATTGCTCAGCGCGGCGTTGATGGCGTGCGCGATCGCATGCACTTCCGGCGATTGCTGCTCGCCCGCGATCACCAGCGAACTCCCGCGATGCCCCTGCAAATTCTTGGCGGCCGCTTCGAGCCACTTTTCGGCGGCGGGCGGAAGCACTGCGGCTTCGGCGCCGGCGACCCCCAGTTTCGCCGCCAAAGCGCGCGCGAACGTATCGATCTGCGAGGCCCTCAACGGCAGGCGCTGGTCCGCGCTCGAACCCGTAACCGTGGGTGTCGGCTCGACCACGTACAGGCGGTTCATCTCGCCGCCCACCCGTTCTACGCCCGGATCGGTGTCCAGCTTGCGCCGGCGATAGAACTGCTTCATGTAGCGAATGTGCCCGGGGCCGCTGGCGAGGAAATCGGAATCGAGCGACAAGATCACTTCGGCGCGCTCGGGGCGATACACCGTGTTGATATAGCGGCCGAAGGCCAGCTTGCCGCCTTCGCGCACGCCGTCGCTGACCGCCGACTCCCACTGATGCCACTTCGCCTGCGGATAGATCTTCAGGATTCCTTGCAACTGTTCGGCAAGCGTCGGCGAAGTGATGGTGCCCGTCAGGATGCGAAAGCCCGCGCCGCTCGCCGCCTTGATGTCCGCCGCGGCTGCTTGCGCCGCCTGCGAAAACTCCGACCAGGTCCGCAGCGACCCGGCGAACGACACCGTCTTCGCGCGATCAGGGTCGTACAAGTTCAAAATCGATGCTTGCGTGAACGCATCCAGGCCGCCGAGGCTCGATGGATGATCCGGATTCCCCGCGAGGTTCGTCGGCCGGCCTTCGTGGCTCTCGACCAGCACGCCGATGGCGTCGGCGCCAAACGGCATCACCGTCGCGAAATACAACGGCTTGCCCAGCACCATGCCGTCGGGCTGCTTCACGTACGGGATGATCGAGTCCTGCTCGTTCGACTTGCAGCCCGCCATCCCCGCGAACGCCAGCGAAGCGCCCATCAGCTTCAAAAAGTTGCGGCGATCGACCGATTCGTCCCACTCCGACGCGTGCCGCGGAAATTCCCGGTGCATCAGTTCATCGAAGTGCGGATCTTCGGCCAGCTCGTCGAGCGTGCGCCAGTATTGCTTGCCCGTCTTGGCGCCCAGCTTGGCGCGCACTGCCGCCAGATCCAGCGGCCGGTCGATCGGCGTCAGCGGCTGCTCGGCTTCTTCCTCATTGCCGTGCGCATCGCCGTGAGAAGCCCCGCCGCTCGGGTGCATCGCGAAATATTTGCGTTCGTCGTCGCTCATACCGTCCGTCGTAAAACGTGAAACATCCGTTGCGCTTGCTTGCTACCCACCACACACCACAAAAACCAAAGACCAATCGCTGCGCTACATTCCACCTACCGATGGCACGTCGAGCAGCTTGTCAGATCCGCCGTCGAGCGAATCTTGCGCTCGTGTGCAAACTGCGCGCCCAGTTCCGCCTGGTTTGCCGGCGCCTTCCACTCCATGTTGAACACCTGATCCTGCGGCCGCAGCACCGCCTCCGGATTGCGGTGGCAATCGATGCACCAGCCCATGTTCAGCGGCGACGCCTGGAAAATCAGCGGCATCTGATCGACAGTCCCATGGCACGTCGAGCAACCCACGCCCTTCGCCACGTGAATGCTGTGATTGAAATAAACGTAATCCGCCAGGCGATGCACGCGCACCCAGTGAATCGATTTGTCCGTGCGATAACTTTCGCGCACGGGCTCCAGATATCCCACATTGTTGAACAGCACCGAATGGCAGTTCATGCACGTCTTGGTCGGCGGCACGCCGGCCGTCGCGGAGCTCTCCACCGCCGTGTGGCAATAGCGGCAGTCGATTCCGTCGTCGCCGACGTGATGCTTGTGGCTGAACTGGATCGGTTGATCCCGCGTCACGTTCTGGTTCGTCAAATACGGAGACCGCGCCGCCAGCAGCACACCCGTCAGCGCGATGCCCGCCAGAAACACGCCCGCAAAGACACTGACCCTGGAGATGAAGTTTGTACTTCGATGAAAAATCTGCGCCATGTTCTATGTGTGCACTCTGGAGGTGAGCGCTCCGGGAGGGAGCGAATACCTACGCGTCCACCAGCTACGTTCCGGGTTGTGCGAGCCCGTGTCCAATTTGACGCGATGAGTTTCCAACAAAACTTTCTGGATTGCAACATCTCCGCGAACCTTCTGGTTACATTTCCATAAAGTCATGGCGCGCGAAACGCTCGGTCTGTTCAAAACTTTTGAAAAGTTGCCGATACATCGCGGACCGATATAGTCCCATTTCGGATTTCTTCCTTCGCGTTTTCCAATTTGAGGTTCCGATTTGGTTCTCACTCCTTCCGCGCCCCAT
Source organism: uncultured Acidobacteriota bacterium (assembly GCA_963785605.1). GTDB lineage: Bacteria > Acidobacteriota > Terriglobia > Acidiferrales > UBA7541 > Acidiferrum. The sequence goes on from CAWAWE010000012.1 coordinate 56,080, forward strand.
CCGCGTTCGCCCTCTCCTCTCCCTTCGGTTATTCTTGCTTCACGTATTTCCAAGTTCGCCCCGGCTATTTCCGCGCCCTATTTGGCCCGCAAATGCTTCCCATAAAATCTTCTACTAGCGTGTTGCACCCATAGGTCGTGCTATCTTTTAAGAACTCTGTGCCGCATCGCGTTGGCGGCCCGAGTCAACCTGCACTCGCGTGGCCACTGTTGCGCTGCTCGGCCCGCGTTTCCGGCGTTTTGCCCCTGCTGGGGCGTGGTCCAACTGGTAGGACACCTCACTGTTAATGAGGACGGTGAAGGTTCGAATCCTTCCGCCCCAGCCATTTTTTCTTCAGACCTCCACACTCCTGCCTCTCGCCCTATCCCCAACCCTCGTTTACACAGCGTTCAGGGTCGCCGCCGCGCCGCCGTGATACCATCGCCGCAAGGAAACCTCTTACCTCGCCGGTTCCGCCCAAAGCCCTTTCCTCACCGGCGTTCATCTATATCTTCACAAGCTGTCTCTAAAGGAGAGAACTGCAATGCGAACCAGGTTGATTCTGTTCTTCTGCTTTGTCTTCGCCGCGCTGCTGGTCCCCATCGCCACGCCCGCGCAGCAAACCATCACTTGCGAATCCAACGACGGCGGCCGCAAGCACTGCGGTCCCCCGAATCCCGGCCAGGTCAGTCTCCAACGCCAGATCAGCGGCTCCGAATGTATCCAGGACCGCACCTGGGGCGTCGATGATCGCGGCCTCTGGGTCGATCGCGGCTGCCGCGCCGACTTTCTGATCGGCGGCAACAATAACTACAACAACGGTGGTAATAACGGCGGATACAACGGTGACAACGGCGGCGGACCCCGGCGCCACCATCAAGTGCGAGTCCAACGACGGCAACCGCAAATATTGCGGCCAAGTCGATCCCCGATCGCAAGTCACCATTCAGCAACAAATCAGCGGCACACCCTGCGAGCAAGGCCGCTCGTGGGGCGTCGATAACCGCGGCCTGTGGGTCGATCGCGGCTGCCGCGCCATCTTCGCCACCGGCGGTGGCAATGGGAGCGGCGACGAGTACGATCGCGGCCCCGGCTTCGGCCCGCCGATGACCGACTACCCGCGCATAAAAGCCGACAGCTCCGGTCGCGGCACCTTCACCGGCCAGAGCTACGGCTCCAATCAGGTGACGCGCGGATGGTTCAACACCAAAGAAGGCCGCCCCGCCGTCGCGCTCTCGGGTTCCCGCGATTTCAAGGTCACCTTCTTCGGCGAAATCGTAAAAGCCGACGACCGTCACATCACCATGCGCATCACCGAATCCAGCCAAGGTCCCGCGCGCGGTCGCGCCGAGATCTTCCTCAATCACGATCGCAATGAAATCGAATCCATCAGCATCCAGGGCCGCGGCTTCAACGGCGATTTCAGCCGCCGCTAAAAACGCAACTTCAAAACCAAAAGGGGAGCCGGAATCTTCGGCTCCCCTTTTATTTCGTCGTTTATTTTCGCCGCACACGCCGGTGATAAACTTTTCGCGCTATGCACAAACTCTTTTTCGTTTCGCTCCTCGCCCTGCTCTCGCTAACACCAGTCGCCGCGCAACAACTCGCCCGTCCCGACGTCCCCGACAAGCTCGCACCGGCTCCCGGCGAAGCATTAATCCTTCAGGCTCACGCTACAGGCGATCAAATCTATGTCTGCAAGCCTGCGTCGGACACCGATGCAAAACTGACGTGGGTTCTGAAAGCTCCCGACGCGCAACTTTTCGACGCACAAGAAAAAGTGATCGCGAAACACTTCGCGGGACCAACCTGGAAGCACAACGACGGCAGTGAAGTCGTTGGAAAAGTGTCGGCGCGTCTCGACTCACCCGACGCGAATTCCATCCCCTGGCTCCTGCTCACCGCCGCCAGTCACTCCGGCGTCGGAGTATTTTCGAAAGTAGCATCGATCCAACGCCTGCACACCAAAGGCGGCCAACCCCCACAATCCGGCTGCGACGACGCGCACCGCAACGCCGAATCAAAATCCACCTACTCCGCCGACTACTATTTCTACGCAGCGTCAAACTAGATCATCGGGTGCCGCACCCTGGGTTTCTGAGGGTGCGGCTTGTAACGTGGAAACGCCCCGGCCAAAGCATTTACCGCGCCAGTCCGAGCTTTCACCTCCAACTTCGAACGATCGACTTCCCCGCTTACTTCTCCGTCGGCAGCCCCGCCTCAACCCAGCCCTTCCATCCGCCATCCATCGACTCGACATTCGTGTAACCCATCTTCTGCAAATTATCCGCCGCCAGCGCCGAGCGAAATCCGCCGCCGCAATACAAAATAATTTTCGCCGCGGGATCAGTCACCGTCTTCTCGATGTCGCGCTCGATAATTCCTTTGCCGAGATGAACCGCTCCTGCTGCATGCCCCGCAGCCCACTCGTTGTCCTCGCGCACATCCACCAGCACAAATTTCTCACCCGCATCGCGCCGCTTCTTCACGTCCGCGACGTTCGTCTCTTTCACCCGCTTCTTCGCGTCATTCACAATCTTCAGAAACTGCTCCGCGTGTGCCATCTTCTTCCTCCGAATATTCGCGTTGGAATGCCTGCAAACAGCCTAGCACACGGATTCCGCGCGATCGGAATCGACGCAACGAAATCAGCCAGCCAAATTGAATCGCAAAATTGAATCAGGATTAGGGAAATCGCTCAGCGTTTCAATGCAGCAGCGGAAGCAGCCTTCGCCGCCGGCACCCGGCAAACCGTACGCCGCGGCTCCGCCCCGCCATTCCCCGCCTTAAACCGGCTCGACTCGCGCACGCGTGTCCGCAACCCATCGATCACCGCCGGAATCGGCGCCCGCTCGACGCCGCGTATCACAAAAATCATCAGCGCCGCTTCCCCCGGCGAATCCACGCTCGACGTCACGCCCACTCCCTGCACTCCGGCCATTTTCATCAATTCCTTCGCGTGCGCCGTCTTCACCGTGTATGCCCGCGACATCTCCGCCGCCGAAATCGCATACACCAGCCGCGGCCCCGCTCCCGCCTTTTCATTCGCCGCGCTATCCGCCGCCGAAATCTCCGCCCCGCGCTTCGCAAACAAATCGCCTTCGACAATCCGCGTCCGAATCCCATTCACCTCGCTCGGAATCCCCGCGTGCGACGCTCCCCGCGTCACAAAAAACTCGATCGCCGGCTCGCCCGGATTATCCAGGCTTGCGCCAACTCCCACCGCCTGCACCGACGGTTGCGCCATCAGCGCCGAAGCCCGCGCGTCGCGCGCCACAACAGCCCGCTGCAACTTCACTCTGCTCCACCACCGGCGTCCTCACCGCCATCGCAGCCGCCCGCGCAGCCGCCGACTGCGCCCCGCTCGGCAACGTGCACCCAATCACCCCGTGCTGCCCGCCGCCCACAAACGTCGTCGGACTTCCCCCGCTCGAAAAAAATCCCAACACCTGCGACACCGGATTCCCCACCACGTCCGAATCCGATCCCGCATACAGCAGCGCCACCGGATCAGCCGTATCCTGCGACACGATCAGCGACCCCGAATCTCCCTCCGCCGCAAAATCCCCGCCGGTCACGTCCACCTGATTGTCGTAATCCACCGTAAATTTCGCGCCCGTCCCATCGCAGCTCTTGTTGTACTCCACCGCCGTATCGATGCTCACCGACAGCACCGTCGAGCACGTCAGCCCCGTCGATCTCCCGCTCTTCGCCACTTCCATCCCAAGCGTCGCGGGAATTCCCGCACCCGCGTCCGGCGCGCCCGGCACCGGCACGCCATTCGAATCCACCGTTCCGCCCAAAAACAAAATGTTCCCCGCCGGATCGACCTCACCCGGCACCACCTGCGCGATCGCTGCATCAATGTTCGACGACGAGTTCGAACTCTCCGACTCCAGATTCACGAACTGCGACAAATTCGCCACCGTCGTCGCCGCCGTCGCATCGCACTTTGAATCCGGCGTCAGCCCCGCGTCGATCAGTCCCGGCTGCACGATCGGATCGCCCAGCGCCGCCGTGTCGCTCTTGGCCAGCACGTGGTTGTTGCTCAAAATGTATTGCGTCCCGCCGCGCGTCACCAGCGAACCTAGCGTCCCGCCGCAGCACGTAATCGTGTGCGCCGCCGCATTGATGACTTGATCCGTGCCGTTCCCGCCCGACGTTCCCAATTCGATCGGCCCCGTCTGCGTATTCTGATTCCCCGGCACGATCGTCACCGTCGATGAACCCGCCGCACTCGTATTCGCTTGCGACACCGCCGCCACATTCAGCGTCGTCGCCACACTTCCGCCGTTGCCGTCCGAAGTTGTCGGCACGCTTCCCGGCGCCACATAAAATCCCGACGACGAAATAAATCCCAGCGTCCGGCTCCCGCCCGGCTGCCCGTTCACGAACCACGTCACATTCGTATTCGTCGAGCCTGCCACCGTCGCCGTAAAAAGCTGCGTGCTGTAACTCGCGATGCTCGCCGTCGATGGCGACACCTGCACCGTTACATTCGATGGCGCCGACTTCGTCGTAATCGTCACCGTCGCTGTGCCCGTCTTCGACGTATCCTTCTCCGACGTTGCGATAATCACAACCTGCGCCGGCGTCGGCACCGTCGCGGGAGCCGCATACAGTCCGTTGGCCGAAATCGTGCCGTTCGCGCTTCCGCCCGCCACCTTCCAGGTCACTGCGGTGTTAAATGTATCCAGCACCGTTGCATTGAATTGCTGCGTGGTCTTGATGACGATGTTCACGCCGGTGGGATCGACGCTCACCGACACCACTTTCCCCGCCGTCCCCGTCTTGCATCCCGCTAACACCGACAGCAACGAGAGCACGCCAAGCGAAACGATCGCTTTTTTCAAACGCGTGCGTGGATTTGTCACAGTACCTGGTCGCATCGGTAGACACTCTCGCTGTCGTGCACCACTGTCATGAACCGACACTGGTGAAGTCCCAACAATCTATCAAACTTGCTTCAAATGTAGGTTATTCGCGCGGCCGGGGGGATAGGCCGCGGGTTACGTTACGCCCTTAACAATCGTACTGATACTACTAGAGGCCCGGCAGACCGCCCTGCCTCAGGCCGCATCCTCAACGTCTTCCAAATCTCGCCAATTCGCGCCAATTCCGATCTCCACCACCAGCGGCACCGCCAGCTTGTGTACGCTCTCCATCTCGTCTTTCACCAGCTTCGTCAATTTCTCCGCCTCGCGCTTCGGCGCCTCAAACAGCAACTCGTCGTGCACCTGCAAAATCATCTTCGCTTCAAACTTTTCCTTCTTCATCCGCTCATCGATATTGATCATCGCCATCTTGATCAAATCCGCCGCCGTTCCCTGCAGCGGAGAATTCAGCGCCGTCCTCTCCGCAAAATTTCTCAGCTGAATCTGCGGCGAATTGATCTCCGGAATCGGACGGATGCGGCCAAACAGCGTCTTCGCCATCTCCGTCTTTCGCGTTTCCTCCAGCGATCGGTCCAGATACTCCTTCACACCCCGATACCTCGTGAAATACGCCGTGATGAATTGCGCCGCTTCCTTCTGCGGAATGCTCAGGTTCTGCGCCAGCCCAAATGGCGACAAGCCGTAAATAATTCCAAAATTGATCACCTTCGCCGCCCGCCGGTGCTCCGCCGTCTGCAACAGCGGCCCGACGCCGAATACTTCCTGCGCCGTACGCGCATGAATATCCTCGGCATTGCGAAACGCCTCGAGCAGTACCGGATCAAGCGACAGATGCGCCATCACGCGCAACTCGATCTGCGAATAATCCGCCGCGATCAGCACATTCCCCGGCCCCGCCACAAACGCCGCTCGAATCTGCCGCCCCAGTTCTGTCCGAATCGGAATGTTCTGCAAATTCGGATCCCACGAACTCAGCCGCCCCGTCGCCGCGGTCGTCTGCGACAAGCTCGTATGCACGCGCCCCGTATCGCGCGAAATCAGCTTCGGCAACGAATCGACGTACGTGCCCTTGAGCTTCGACAGCTCGCGAAACTCAACAACTTTCGCCGGCATCGGATGCTGATTCGCCAAATCCTCCAGTACATCCGCCGCCGTCGAACGCACGCGCCCTTTGCCCCGCCGGAACGGCGCCTGCAAATTCAATTTGTCGAACAAAACTTCCGCAAGCTGCGTCGGCGAGTTCACGTTGAACTCCACGCCCGCCATCTCCCAAATTTCCTTCTCCAGCCGGCGAACCTCTTTCTCCATCGTCACCGACATCGCATCCAGCGCCTTCGGATCGACGCGAATCCCCTCGCGCTCCACATCCGCCAGCACCGCCGCCAGCGGCAGATCGATCTTCTCGTACGCGTGGGTCAGCCCGTGCCCTTCAACAGCTTCCGCGAGCAGCGGCGCCACACGATGCAAATAATCCGCGCGCTCGCCAGCCCCGCCACCCAAAATCACATTGAACTGCCGCATCACTACATCCGTGAAATCGTGAGCCCCCGTCGTCGGCCGCAACAAATACGAATAAATCTGCGTCGCATGTTGAATATTTTTCGCCCGCCCGCCCAAAATCTGCAGCAATTTCGGATCGTGCACGATCTTCGGCCGCTTCGCATCTTCGATCACCGGCACCAGCGCCGCCAACACTTCACCCTTCTCGTCCACCCAGATCGATCGCCCTTCGCCCGCTTTCGACGACACCTCGATCGACGCCACGCGCGACCCAAATCCCTCTGCCTCGCGCCCGCCCGGCTCCAGATTCAGCCAAATCGCAATCGGCGCCTTCGCCGGCAGCTTCGCCACATACGCGCGAAACTCCTCGACGTTCGCAAGCTGCGCATAATCCGTCGCCACCGCGGCCTGCTCGTTCGCCGTCGCCTGCGCCGCCGCGTCCGCTCCCAACTCTTTCAGCAGCGAATTAAATCCCAGCTCGCGATACAAGACCGTCAGCAGCGCCGGATCAGGCTCCTGCCGCCTCATTTTTTCCAGGTCAAGCGTCACCGGCACATCGATCGCGATCCGCGCCAGCTGCTTCGACATCATCACTTGCTCGCGCTGCTGCTGTAGCGCCTCGCGATACCGCTTGTTCGAAACTTCGTCCGCGTGATCGAGCGCGTTCTCCACCGTCCCATATTTCACGATCAGTTCCGCCGCGCCCTTTTCCCCAATCCCCTTCGCCCCCGGAATGTTGTCGATGCTGTCGCCAAACAGCGCCATGTAATCGACCACTTGCTCCGGCGTCACGCCCAAAATCTCTTTCACCTTCGCCGCATCGACGATCACGTCGTTCTTCATCCCGCCCGTGCCCGGCCGCAACACCCGCACGCCGCTCCCGACCAGCTGCATCATGTCTTTGTCGTTCGTTACCAGCAGCACATCGACCTTCTGCTTCGCCGCCTGCACCGACAGCGCGCCCAGAATATCGTCCGCCTCATACCCGTCGTACTGAATCACCGGCAGCCGCAGCGCCTCGCACAGCTGCTTCACATACGGCAGCTGTTGCTTCAGCTCATCCGGCATCGGCGTCCGATGCGCTTTGTATTGTTCGAAAAGTTTGTCGCGAAAGGTGGGCTTCGACGTGTCAAACACCACGCCGATATAATCCGGCTGATAATCCTTCACCAGCCTTCTCAAAATATTGTTGAAGAGAAACGGAACCTTCGTCGGCATCCCCGACGGCGCATTCATCCGCACCATCGGCGCGAAAAACGCCCGATACACGTGCGCCATCGCATCCACCAAAAATAATTTCTTCGCTGCCGCCATTCACTCAGTATAACAGCGCCGCACAACGCGGCGCCTGTAGCGGCCGCTGGTAGCGCCGGCATCTTGCCGGCGTTTTTCCCTTGCAGCGCCCCAATCGTTCCGTTCGCCGCCGAATTTTGCCGCCCCACCCTGTACCCGCGATCGCTTCCCAGATCGCGGTGTTTACATTCCACACAACCGCAACTCAATCCGCAGGATCGTCGTTCAGAAGCCGTCGCATTTTGTCGTCACTTCATCACTTCGCTGCTTCCTACCTCATTGCGCCGCCGCTTCCTTCTTCTCCTGCACCACCAACAAAATCCGCGTCCCTTCATCCAACTTCACGCTCTTCCCATTCGAACTAATCACCGTCGCCCCGCGCCCATCCACCGCCTGCGCGTCCAGCGTAATCCCCTTCATCCCCACCGCACCCTGACTCCGCGCATCCAACCGCACTCCCGTTCCTGACGGAAAATTCCCCGCCGGCGCACCTTCACCGCCCGCCGTCGGCGGCCCACTATTCGGCACCGGCGCGCGCCCCGCCATCGGCGAAGTCTGACTCGTCCCAATTTGTTGTGGGCTCGAGTCATCTCCTCCGTTCACCGGCCTCGAAAAGTCCCGCGGCGCCATCGCCTGTATCACCACGTTCAGCGCAATCTCTGTCCCATCCTTCAACGTCGCCTTATCGAACTGAATCCCCAGCGTCGAAGCATTCCCGCCCTTGTTCCGCGCCTCCGCCTGCGTCACGTGCCCCGACAACTTCGTCCCGCGCGGCATGATCGTCCGCTCGTCGTTCGACTTCATCGGCTCCGTCGTGTGCGCCACCACCGCGTCCCCGACTTTCAATTTCTTCGAATCCAGCCCCGCATTCAGCTCCGCCAAAATCGCCGTCCCCGCCACCAGCGTCGCCTCCGCCTGCTCACTACGCGCCTCTTGCGCAAGAGCCGGCAGCGCGTTCAGCGCACCAAAACACAACGCGACAGTAGTCGCAAAGCCAATGCTCACTCTTCGGAATCGCATATTTTCACTCCCCAATAAAAAAGGAGCCGACACCGTGTGCCGACTCCTCATGAAGTTCGATGCAACTTTCGCCCTCTATTGTTGCTGCTCAACTTCAGGCGCATTCGCCGCCCCGCCATCCGCCCCATCGCTCGGCGGCGGCTGCACCACCAGCAACAAGTGCGTCCCCGGCTCCAAATGCAAAATCTTCTTCGACGACAAGATCACCGTCCCGTGCGACCCTTCCGACGTCGGCGTATAAACTTTCAAATCCGGCCGCCCAAACGCTCCCTTGCTGTCGCTCGAAAACAATCCATCCGAGTTGAACGCGCCCTGCGCTCGAACCGCCGGCGCCATCGGAGCCGCCACCGCTTGCGGCTGCTGATACGTAGTCGAAACCAGCGAATCACTCGCCGACGCGCCATCCGTATTCTCCACCGGAACCGCCTGCGCTTCCGAAACCGAGCTCCGAGCGCTCTCCGGCACCGCCGTCACCGCCAGCGCCTGAATCCCCGCGTTGAAAATAATCTCCTGCCCGTCCTTCATCACCGCCTTGTCGAACGTCACAAAAATGGCCGATCCCGTACGCCCCTTGCTGCCCGAGGTCACTTTCACAATGTGCCCGACGATCTTCGTCCCCTTCGGCAGCACCACACACCGTTGATACGAAACGTCTTCGGCAGCCTCCGCCGCGACCGCATCCCCCGCCTTCGCATGACGGGTATCGATCGATTCATCCAGCGACGCATTAAACGCCGTCCCTACGCCCAATGGCGAAATCACCGGCGCTGGCGTCTCGGTAGACGCCACAACCTTCGTATCTTTCTCAATTTCTGGAGGAGTCTGAGCGCTGGCGTGAGTAGCGGAAAACCCCAAGAGCGCGCCCGCGAATACCATCCCTGCGGCGAATTTCTTCATGGCGCGTACTCCCTTCCGCGGGCCTTGCAAGGGCTGGGGACCATCATATTGCGACACCAATCCCGCAGTGTCATCATCCTGCACAAAAGAAGCCAATCGTAACCACCCTGTTTTGTTTGAGTTATGAGAGATGAAATCCGTCAATCTAGTTCGAAATGAAGTCACAGTACTTCCATTCTACTCAACCAACCCAACAACATCAATTTCCCCACCCATCACTAGCAAGCGATTTGTCATCCTGAGGCCTCCGCAGGAGGCCGAAGGACCTCAACCGATCATCGCCGCTCAAGCCTGCCACCAACTACCTAAACCACCCCCAGCGTCTTCCCCACCTCCGCCAACACCTCCGCCGCCTTCAACAACTCATCCCGCTTATGCGCCGCGCTAATAATCGCCCGCAGCCGCGCCTTCCCCTCCGCGACCGTCGGGAACCCCACCGCTGGCGCAAAAACCCCCGCCTCAAACAGCTTCTTCGAAAACTCATACGCCTTCGCCGCCTCCCCCACATGGATCGGCACAATCGGCGTCTCGCTCGTCTTGAACTGAAACCCTCGCTTCTTCAGCTCGCGCTTGAAAAACTTCGTATTCGCCCACAGCTTCTTCACCAGCCGCTCGCCCTCCGGCGAATCCAGCAGCGTGAACGCCGCCGCGCACGCCGCCGCCGAAGCCGGCGGATGCGAAGTCGAAAACAAAAACGGCCGCGCCCGCAAATACAAAAAGTCGATCAGATCCCGCGACCCGCAAACATACCCGCCCATCACCCCAATCGCCTTGCTCAGCGTCCCCACCTGAATATGCACGCGCCCATGCACGCCAAAATGATCGATCGTCCCGCGCCCGCCGCGCCCCAGCACGCCCGACGAGTGCGCATCATCCACCATCATGATGCAGTTATATTTCTCCGCCAGGTCGCACAACGCAGGCAGCGGCGCGATGTCCCCATCCATCGAAAACACGCCGTCCGTAATGATCAGCTTGTGCCCCGGAAAATCCTTCGTCTCCTGCAAAATCCGTTCGCAGTCCGCCACATCCTTGTGCTTGAAAACTTTGATCGTCGCTTTCGACAACCGCGCACCGTCGATAATCGACGCGTGATTCAGCTCATCCGAAATAATCAAATCTTCCTTGCCCAAAATCGCCGACACCGTCCCCGCATTCGCCGTAAATCCCGACTGAAACACCACGCAAGCTTCCACGTTCTTGAATTTCGCAATCTGCTCTTCCAGATCCATGTGCAGCTTCATCGTCCCCGCGATCGTGCGCACCGCCCCCGCACCCGCGCCATACTTCCGCACCGCCTCGATCGCCGCCCGCTTCAACGCCTTGTGCGTCGTCAGCCCCAGATAATTATTCGACGCCAGATTGATGACTTCCTTCCCATCAAAATCCGCATGCGTCTTCTGCTCCCCCTGCAACACGCGCAACTTCGGCGCCACCCCGCGCGCCCGCAAATCATTCAGCGCATCCGAAACAAACTGCATCGGATTCTGCTTCCCACTCTGCACCGCCGTCTCACTCATCTCGTTCGTCTCTCTTTTTTTCTCTTTGTAGGGGCGGGGTTCACTCCGCCCGGCCGATCCAAACTAAAAAAATCGCCGTAAATCGCCAACGTAAATCACGGCGCTCTCTTTCCGAATCGTTACTTCGTTACGTCATTACATCTTTACTTCGCCTTTTTTACTTAATCCCATCCGGGTAAAGCAAAATCTTCCCCGGCAATCCCCCCTGCAACTTCGCAAACGCCCCCTCAAATCCCTCCAGCGCCGCCCGTTCCCCAAACAACGGCTCCAGATTCAACCTTCCCGCCTTCAGCAGCGCCGTCATCTGCACCCACGTCCCATACATCCGCCGCCCATAAATCCCCTGCACCGTCGCGCCCTTGAAAATCACATCGTTCACAAGATCAAGCGACACAGCTTCCGTCGGAATCCCCAACAACGATGCCCGTCCACCCGCTCGCAACGCCTTAAATCCCTGCTGAATCGCCGTCGGATTCCCCGACATCTCCAGCAACACATCCACGCCAGTCTGATCCGTCTCGCCCAAAATCCGCCGCACCGTATCTTCTTCCGCCGGATTGATCACCACGTCCGCGCCCATCTTCTTCGCCATCGCGCGCCGCTCGGCATTCGTCTCCGTCGCAAACACCGTCGAACTTCCGCAAGCCTTCGCCACCGCGATCGACATCAACCCAATCGGCCCGCATCCCGTAACCAGCGCCGTCATCCCCGCAATCGGCCCCGCCAAAACCGTGTGCACCGCATTCCCCAGCGGATCGAGAATCGCCCCGTAATGTTCCGGAATCGCCGGATCCAAGCTTGATAATGTTCGATGCCGGAATCTTCACGAATTCCGCGAACGCCCCATCCTGATCGATCCCGATAATTTTCAGATTCTGGCAAACGTGCGCTTCGCCGATGCGGCACTGCCGGCAATGCCCGCAATTCACATGCATCTCGGCGCTGACGAAATCTCCCGTCTTCACCGCCGTCACTTCGTCGCCAACCTTCTCCACGACGCCGCAAAACTCATGCCCCAGCGTCACCGGCGGCTTGATCCGCCCCTGCGACCACCGGTCCCATCCATATATATGTAGGTCGGTCCCGCAGATCGACGCCGTCCGCACGCGCACCAGCACATCCGTCGGCCCAATCGTCGGCACCACCGTTTTCTCCAGTGAAAGTCCCCGCGCCGCCTGTACCTTGCGCAAAGCCTTCATCGTGTTCGCCATAAGGGCCATAAGGGAAGGATGCTCCGAATCGAATCGCTACCTGGTGCGGACTTCCATCCTAACACGCCAATCTCGCCAAACTCGGCGACGCTCTCGCCGTCGTTGCCCAATCCATGTACGGGCGCAGCACTGCTGCGCCCCAAGTCCGCAAGATCACCCGCGTCTTGAAATCCCCCGTCTAACCTCCCTATCCACAACAACCTGCCGATCCCAACCTAACCATCATCCCCTCCGCATCGTCATTGCAGGGAACATCCGTCCGCCCAATCTCGTTCTTTTCTCCGAGACCCATTAAAGGCACCCGATGAACACTCTGAAAGCCAACATCATTTACGCCCTGCGCCAATTCCGCCAGGCGCCCATCTTCACCGCCACCGCCATCCTCACCATGGCCCTCGGCATCGGCGGCACCACCGCCATCTTCACTCTGATTCACGCCATCATGCTTCGGTCGCTCCCCGTTGCCGACCCCGCTTCCCTCTACCGCATCGGCGTCGGCGACGATTGCTGCGTCGAAGGCGGCCCGCAAGACAACTGGGGCATGTATTCCTATCCTCTATTCCAAAGGCTCGCGAGCAATGCGCCCGAATTCGAGCAAGTCACCGCGTTTCAGGCCGGAAGCTGGCACGCCACCGTCCGCCGTCAAGGCGAGCAAGCTGCTCGAGCCCTGCGCTCCGAATACGTCACCGGAAATTATTTCGGCGTCCTCGGCGTCGGCGCTTTCGCTGGCCGCGTGTTCACTCCTCAAGACGACACGCCTTCTTCCGCGCCCGTCATCGTCCTCAGCCACCGCGCCTGGCAAACCATCTATGCCGGCGACACCAACGTGATCGGCTCTTCCTTCGACGTTCAGGGTCATCCCTTCACCGTCGTCGGCATCGCGCCGCCCGGCTTTTTCGGCGAGACCCTCAACAGCGATCCACCCGACATCTGGATTCCCCTTCAGCAGGAAGTGAACATCAGCGGCGCCACCTCGCTCGTCCGCCAGTCCATCTCCGCCTGGCTCCGCGCCATCGGTCGTTTAAAACCCGGCGCAACCACCGACGGTATGTCCGCGCGTCTGACCGGCGTTCTCCGCACGTGGATGGTGAACGACTCCGGCTACCCAGCGGCGTTTCTGCCTGATGTACAACGCTTGCTGCCCAAGCAAAACATCAGCGTGATTCCCGCCGGCGCTGGCGTCGCCGTGATGAAAGAAGAATACGGCCGCAGCCTCCAGATTCTGCTCGCGGTCTGCGGAATGGTTCTCTTGATCGCGTGCGCCAACGTCGCAAATTTGCTGCTCGCCCGCGCCGTCAACCGCCGCGCGCAAACGGCGGTACGTCTCGCCATCGGCGCAACACCGCGCGAAATCATCATGCAGGCTCTCACCGAAAGCGTGCTGCTCGCCGTGCTCGGTGGAATTGCAGGCTTGATCGTTGCCATGGGAGCAGCTCAACTGCTTCTTTCTCTCGCGTTCCACAGCGCGCACTTCCTCCCGATCAGCACCGCACCTTCGCTCATGGTTCTCGGATTTGCCTTCGCGCTTGCGCTGATTACCGGCGTCATTTTCGGCGCTGCGCCCGCCTGGTTGGCCACGCGCACCGATCCCGCCGATGCGCTGCGCGGAACGGGCCGAGGCAACACCGATCGCTCAACCTTCGCGCGCAAAGCGCTTCTTGTGACGCAAGCAACTCTTTCCGTCGTGCTCGTTGCCGGCGCAACGATGCTGGGACGCAGCCTCAACAAACTCGAGCATCAGGATTTTGGCTTCCAGGTCGCAAATCGCGTCGAGCTCGAAATCCTCGGCCCGAGTTCAGAGAAGCCTTTGCCGGCCCAGATCGCTTTCGCCCACCGGCTCGAGGACAATATGCGCCGCATTCCCGGCGTTGAAAGCGCCGACGTCGCCATGTACAACCCGCTCACCGACAATTGGGGCGAACTCATCATGGTCGCCGGCCATCCGCCCGCCAAAATAAACGAAGAGTCGGGCGCTTCCTGGGATCGCGTCGGTCCTGACTACCTGCAACATCTCGGCGTCCCGGTGCTCCAAGGGAGGCATTTCACCGAGGCCGACAACGAAACCACTGCGCCAGTCGCCGTCGTAAATCAAGCGTTCGTCAAACGATTCTTCAAGAGCGATGAAAACCCCATCGACCAGCACTTCGGTCTCGATTTGGAAGAACTCTCCGGTACATTCCGCATCGTCGGCGTCGTGGCCGACGCCAAATTCGCGGGCTATGCTCTCAGCAAACCTGCGCGACCTATGTTTTATGTTCCGACCACGCAATTCGTGAAATACGACAACGCGCTGATGGCCACGTTCGAGGCACGCACTCACAATCCCGGCGGACTCCTGCTTGTCACCACATTGCCCATCGGCAAGCTTGAGCCTCTCGTCACGCAGGCCCTTTCCGACATCGATCCCAATCTCACCATCAACCACATCCGCACCATGCAGCAGCAGATCGATTTGTCCTTCGACCAGGAACGCGCCGTCGCCAGCCTCGCCGGACTCTTCGGCGTCGTCGCCCTGATCCTCGCCGCCATCGGACTTTACGGCGTCACCGCCTACTCCGTCGCCCAACGCACCAACGAGATCGGCATCCGCATGGTGCTCGGCGCCGACCGCGGCAAAGTGCTCGGCCTCGTCCTCCGCGGCGCCTTCCAGCGCGTCGCCTTCGGCCTCCTGCTCGGTCTGCCGCTCGCCGTCGGCGCCGGCAAACTGATCTCCGCCCAACTCTACGGCGTCTCCTCCTGGGACCCGACAGCCCTGACCATCGCAGCCGTCGCGCTGGCGATCTGCTCCTTCTTCGCCGCGCTCATCCCGGCCAATCGCGCCGCAGGCATTGAGCCCATGAAAGCCCTCCGCATCGAGTAGCCGCGGCCCGATTCGGGATTGCCGGCCAAGCACGGCTCGATCCTCCAAATAAGGTTTTGCAGGGGCGTCCCTTTAGGGCGCCCGGGCACGACGTCTGCCCCGAGAGGCGTACCGGCCAGCAACGAAGAGGCATCATTTTCGCCTGAGCTTCGCTTTTGGGGGTATACCCCCCCTATGTTTTTAGAGAGTGTGTAAGTTACTGATTTCGCGGCAGTTATGTGCCTACAGGAAATGGGAGTGCGCAAGTATATTGAAATGTGAAGGTTAGGAGGTATGAGTGTTCGAACGTGTGTGTGTCTGGGCGGGAGTGGCGACGTTGGGAGGGACAGAACGCGAGCCACGAGTAAAGTATAGCATGAGTTAACTATTTGTCAAGGTGTTCGGCGCGCGTTTTGGTCGCCGAGGCGGACGATACGCAGGCTTCCACCTATGTGGTCGAGACCGCGGGGACAGCCCCGGCGGGTTGAAGCGGCGACTTACGGCGAAGGACTGCCGCCGATATGAGGGTGATGATGAGGCCGACCGGGAACGGCTCGATGAAGGTGTAAGCCGCGTTCACCAATGGATTCTGATACAGCTCCTGAGAGTGCTGAATCGCCGCTACCCGTGCGGCAACGACGGCGGAATCAAGCCCGGAAGCCTGAACATGGCGAATCTGCGCCGCGAAATAGCCATCCATGAAGTGCGGCATGAAATTGAAATAAAGGATCTCCCACGAGACGACGTAGAAGACCGTGGTGATGAGCGTGATCAGAATCCCGCAAGCGAACGCTCGGCCGAACGAGATGCGTCCGCCGAGTTCATTGTCTCGGTAACTCCGAATCCCGAAATAGATCAGCAGAAACGACGCCACCATGATGGTATAGCCGAGCATCATGCTGTGCCCGGAACCGATGTACTTCGAGAGAACCAGCGACAGATCCATCAGGACCGAAATGATGACGCCGGCGATGATGCCGAATGTGAGAACCGCTTTCTTCATGTGAAGCTCCCCGTGCGAGTGTGGACCGCTTGTGAACGGAGCGACAATGCGCCGAACCAGTGTCGGATGTCGTCATCCTTTCGGATGATTTTGCAGGAATGGGGCGGAAAATCGTACTTTCGGATGACATGCCGCGCTTCGACAGAGCCCACCCTCACAAACCGAGGGTGGGGCACCCGGCGCAGGCGATTGAGATCAGGGAAGAAGGCCGAGTTCCTTGCCGCGCTGGACGGCCTGGGTGCGACGGGCGGCCCCCACCTTGTCAAACACGCGGGCGCAGTGGGTCTTCACCGTGTTCTCAGAAACGAAAAGCTGAGCGGCGATTTCGCGATTGCTAAGGCCTTGGGCGACCAGCGTCAGAATCTCCAGCTCGCGCGCCGTGATGCCGAGGGATTGCTGGCTGGCCGCGTTGGGAGCGAAGGGTTCGCCGGCGACAGCATCTCGAGGCATCTCCGCTGGGACAGGCACTTCCCTCACCACGATCGTTTCGCGAACCGTCTCGCGAACGACCTCGCGCCGCCTCGTAATCCGCAGCCCCAGCCAAATCCCAAACGCAGCAAAAATCGCGGCAACCAGCGCCCCATAAATCTCGACGGAATGCTCGATCACGACGAACCGGTACTGTGTGTACTGCAGCGTGATGATCAGTACGCCGCCCACAAGCCCGAAAATAAGCACATGCCGCTTCACATGGGAGATTTTATCGTCCGTCAAAGGAAAAGTGGGTAGGATTTGTCGATTCGAGGCAGGATGGGCGACGTATGGGCAGGAGGCGATAACGCCATGCAATATCTATTGTTGATTTACGACTCGGAGAAAGAGTGGGCCAAGATGAGCCAGGCGGAGCAGGGCAAGATGTACGGGGAATACATGGAGTTCACCTCGGACATCAAGGCCAAGGGGAATCACCTGGGCGGGAACCAGTTGCAGCCGATTGCGACCGCGACGACCGTGCGCGTTCGTGACGGGAAGCGGCTGACGACCGACGGGCCGTTTGCGGAGACGAAGGAGCAACTCGGCGGGTTTTACATGATCGAGGCGAAGGATCTCGACGAAGCGATCGAGATCTCCAGCCGGATTCCGTCGGCGCGCGTGGGATCGATCGAGGTGCGGCCGCTCGTGGTACACGGGCAGGCTGCGAACGGATAAGCGCGGCAACCAGAGACACACTCGCACGGTGCGTTGTCGAGCACGCGCGGCGGCATCGTTGCGATTGGTGGCTGGCGGTTAGCGAATCTCCGTGCCTTGCGCCGATGCTAACTGCCAGCTTCCGTCTTGCATGACGAAGACGTGGGTGTAGCGGCTGCTGAAGCTGAAGGAAGATTCGCCGGCGCGAAAGCGCATTTCGGTGCGGCCGACGACGACGGCGGTGTCGCACGAATAGAAGCGCACCTTGCTTTCGACGGGATCGATGGCCTCGAACTTCACCTGACTCGAGCCGACGGCGGCGAGAAGCATGGGTTTTGTGATTTCGGAGCCGGTCATGAGATCGACCATGACAAAATCATCCGCCAGAATCGAATCTAGAGAATCGATATTCCCCGACAAAAGTGCAGAAAAAAAGGCCCGCTCCTTGACCAGCGGGTCGAGTTTCGTATCCATTCCAGAATCTTAGCCTAAGCGGGTAAGAATTTCGTCAGGACGCGGTAAAAACACAGCGCGAAAAAACTATCAATCATTTTGCCACGTTATTGCGGTCGATTATTTGGCGAGTTCTTCGAGCGGAATGCGATTGGTGCGTGGGCCGAAGAAGCCGATGACGAAAGCGACGCCGCACATGGCGATGGCGAGAAGAGTGAAGACCGCGCCGACGCCGCTGCGCGTGAGAACGGCGGCGATGAGCACCGAAGAAAATGCGGCGCTGAGGCGGCTCCAACTGTAAGTGAAGCCAACGGCGGTGGCGCGAATGCGCGTGGGAAAAAGTTCGGCCTGATACGCGTGGAACGCGGCGGAGAACCAATAATTAGAGAGCGTGAGCAGCGCGCCGAAAGCGACGACGGTGAACGGTGTGCCCGCGTGGCCGAAGCCGAGGCCGAACGCGGCGACGAGGATGGAGAGCGCGACGATCGTCCACTTGCGCTCCATGCGATCGGAAGTTGCGGCGGCGAGGAGCGGGCCGACCGGCGAGACGATGGCGATGAGCATCGTGTACTCGAGCGAATGGAGCAGAGAGAATCCGCGCTTGAGGAGAAATGTGGGCGCCCAGTTTGCGAAGCCGTAGAAGCCGACGGTTTGCAGCGCCTGGAAGACGATCATCATCGTCGTTCGGCCGAGATATGGGTGGCGGAAAAGTTCGGCGAAAGAGATTTTTTCCACGGCGGGATTCGGAGCGGCGGCGGATCCACCTGCATCATCGCCGGCGCCGATGCCAGCGCCGTGAGCGCTGTGGAGTTGCTGACGCGATGCGAGCGATCGCGCGAGATGTTTTTCGTCGAGATTGGCGAAGGACTCGGATTCGAGAGCGGCGAGGACGGATTCGGCTTCGGCGGTGCGGCCGCGGCTGGCGAGCCAGCGGGGCGATTCGGGAAGGTGGCGACGGAACCACCAGGTAAGCAGAGCGCCTGCGCTGCCGATGAGTACGACCCAACGCCAACCCGCCATCAAGAAGTGCGTCGGCACGAGAACGCGCGCGAGCAAAGCGGCGACGGGTACGGCGGCGAAACCGACAACCTGCGTGATGGCTACGTAGCGGCCGCGCGCGCGGCTGGGAACGATTTCGCTGACGTACGCGTCGATGATGATGATTTCAGCGCCGATCCCCGCGCCGGCAAAAAACCTCAAGACGATCAGCCACGTTGCGGAAGGAGCGAAGGCACAAGCGAGCGTGAAGACGGAGTAGAGAAGCAGCAGCGTCATGAAAACGATGCGGCGGCCGAAGCGATCGCTGCCCATGCCGAAGACGATCGTGCCGACGAACATGCCGAAGAAGCCCGAGGCAATGAATGCGGTGAATTGCGAAAGGGTGAGGAAGCGGGATTGTTGCAGCGCCGCGCCGATGTAGGCGACGACGAAGATGTCGTAGAGATCGAAGAAATTGCCGAGAGAGACGAGGGTGATGAAGCGGCGGTGGAAGCGGCCGAGGGGAAGGCGCTCGATGCGGGCGGCGATGGTGGTGGAGGTGGCGTCAGTCATTGGAGGAAGGATGATGGGTCGTTGCGTTGAGAATGCGCGGGGTGGTGTTTTGCGCGAGCCGACGGTGAAGTGGCGGACGAATGGAAGGGGCAAAGATTGCAAAGAACCGCGGAGCGGGAGAGGAGAAAGGCGGAGTGAGGCGAGGCGGAGCGAATTGCGCGCGGGCGCCCTGAAGGGACGCCCCTACAAAACCGTGCGTGTTTGAGTGGGGGGAGATCGCTTGGGTCGGAATGACGGATGGTTGCGAGCGTGCGGAGGTAGGTGCGGAGGATCACTTGGCCTGCTCGAGGATGCCGATTTTTTCGAGGGCTTTCAGGTATTCGACGACCAGAGCGAGGCGGACCGGGCCGTACTCCGCGGAGACGCGATCGCGAATTTGTTGTGCGTTGCGCTTGCCGTCGGCGAAGTTGAGAATTTCATAGGCGTATTCCTCGCCGCTACCCCAAATGCCTTGGTAATCGAGAACCTTTGGCGTTGCTGAAACTCCGGCGGCTTTGGCGTGGTCGACGAAATAGTCAGAGCCGAAGACGGTGAGTGGCCCCTTAGGTTCAGGCTTGCGATTGAAAATTAATAAACCGTCGCCAGTCGCTGCCGATTCGGTGACCGGTGCGGGTTTGAACTGGACGTAACCCGCGGCATTTCCGAGGAAGTTCCACACTTGCGGAAGCAACACGTTGTCATAGTTGGTCTGTCCGGTCCAAAAGATGCGGCGTTCGGGCTCGGGCAGCAGAATCGCGCGGGCCGAGGCGGAACTGATGCGTGCTGCGCGTCCCGCAGCTATGACGGCAATCAAGTCGTCGGATGGCCTTCCAATCAGGGTCGCGAGGTAATAGCCGCTGGCGGCGCCGATGAAGGCGGCGCGTTTTAGTTTTGTGGGATCGATGTTGGCGGCGGTGTCGAAATTGGTGTGGATGTAGCGGTCGGGCCAGTCGTTGAGATAGATGGCGGGAATTTTGAACGAGCAGTCTTGATAGACGTCGTGATCGCTGCCCATCGAGTAGGGCGCGTCAATTGCTTGCAGCGGCTCTTTGCCGCCTTCAGGCGAAACGAGTGGATATTGCGCGGGGAGCCCGGCGGCGAAATTGTAAGACTGCTCGTTGACGAAATTTCCAAAGGCCCAGCCGACGTCGTAAACGAAAGACGGCAGGCTCATCGGGCCGCGCGTGACGTGGAAGACAGATTTGGTGTTCTGGTTGCCGCCAACCATATCCATGTGGATGACGGCTTTGATGCGCTTGGCGAACTCGGGCTTCGCGTTGAGCAACGTAAGCGTGCCTTCGATTTCAGGCGGCCAGATGAAGCGAAGGGTGCGCGCGGGTCGCTCGAGTTTTCCTTCGGAGATTAGACGCTGGAGCGTGCGCGCGACTTCGAGAATGGTGACGCAGCCGCTGGCGTTGTCGTTGGCGCCGGGGCGCTGGTGATCGAGGTGGCAGCTGAACGCGATCTCTTCATTCAGGTTGGGGTCGGCGCCGGGGATCGTGGCGGTGACGAGTTCGAGAGAGCCGGGATGTTGCCCGGCTTTGACGGTGGCGTGGAGCTGGATTTTTTCGCCTGCGGCGAGGCGGGCCTGATATTCGCGCGCGGTCTTGAGCGAAAACATGAAGGCAAAAGTTTTGTTGGGCGAGAAAGATTCGAGGTGGCCCCAGCGGATCAGATTTTCGTCTTCGCCGGACCAGGCGGTTTTTTGATTTTGCGCGTAGCTGACGATTCCAACAGCGCCGAACTTACCTACGGCGAGGTCTTGCACGGCACCGGGCTGCGCGGCGACTAAAACGATTTGTCCTTTTACATTTTTGCCGGCGTAATCGGATTCTTTTGTGCCGTCGCCAACGTCGATGAGAGACGCGGTGAGGTCGGCGCTTTCACTGTCTTCGGCAAGCGTGACGGGTTCGGCTTCGTAACTGGCGAGTTTTATGGCGGGCTGATTGTTGACGAGTTCCCAGAGCTCGGCGAAGTCGGCGTCCCACGGCGGGCGCGAGCGCTGCGTGCCGTAATAAATTTTTCCGTCGGCGGGAAATTTCAGGATTTGCGCGTCGGTAAGGCCGTAGGCGCGGGCACGTTCGACGATGATTTCGGCGGCGGAGTGGAATCCTTGCGAGCCGCGCTGGCGATGGAAGCGGGTGATGCCTTCGAGATTGCGCTTGGCGATTTCGCCGGAGAGTTCCTGGGCGAGGGAGGCGACGTCGCGTTCATGGAGGAGCGGAGATTGGGCGAGCGCTGGGAGCGGGATTGCGGAGAGGAGAGCGGCGATGGTCAGAGTGCGGATGCGGTTCATGCGGCCTCCGAAGGAAGGGGCATTCTAGCGGAGATTGGGGAGAAAAGGCGGAGCGAGGTTGAAGGGGAGATTGTGCGGACATGGGGCGCAGCGGTGCCGCGGCGGTACATGGGTTGTGGCAGGACATCGGTTGGTGCGGGGCGGATCGAGGGCGGGGCAAGCCCCGCCCCTACAAAACCAACGGAGCGGCGGTTTGCGATTTTATTGGAGGAGGGGCTCGGTGGGTTGGAGGGCGGAGGCGGGGAGGTGGCGTTTGAGGACGGCGACGATTTCGGATTTGTTGATGGGCTTGGAGACGTAGTCGTCCATGCCGGAATCGAGGCAACGCTGGCGGTCGCTCTGCATGGCGTTGGCGGTCATGGCGACGATGACGGTGTGGCGGCCGTGCGGTTCGGTGCGGCGGATTTGTTCGGTGGCTTGGTAGCCGTCCATGACGGGCATCTGGCAATCCATGAAGACGAGGTCGTAGCGATTGGCGGCGACCATGTCCACGGCTTTTTTGCCGTCGGTGGCGAATTCGACGGTGAAGCCGAGGCGCTGCAACATGCGGGAGGCGACGAGCTGGTTGACGGCATTGTCTTCAACAAGGAGAAGACGCGGCGCGGCGTTCGGCGTGGAGTTCAGTTGGGAGGCGGAAGGCGCGGCGTCGCTTCGGGTTTCGCCAGCGAGAGGCGTTGCTGGATCGAATCGTTCCGTCTCGGCATTCGACGGAGGGCTCGACATTGGGCTCGATGTTGTGCTCGAGGTCCGCTCGACGGTGGTGATGGGGCTTGCGAAGTGGTTTGCGCCAGGCGTTCGCCCAGCGAATGGCGCGTGACCAGCGGATGAATTTCATTTGGCTTTTGCGCGTTGGCCCACACGGCGCGGAGCGCTTCGAGCATAAAGGTTTGGCGAACGGGACGGACGAGGTAAGCGGCGAATCCGGCCTCGCTGACGCGGCGCGCATCGCCGCGATGGCCGCGCGAAGAAAGCATGATCAACTGCGTGGCGGCGAGTTGCGGATCGGACTTGATGGCGCGTGCCAGCGCTTCGGGATCGGCGCCGGACACCTGATCGTCGATGACCGCGATTCGAAAAGGGTCGCCGGTGCGATGCGCGATGCGAAGAAGGCTGAGAGCATCTTCGGACGAAGCACAGTGGGAGTTGCGCAGCTTCCAATATTTGAGCTGTTCGCTGAGGGTGTGGCGATTGGCGTCGTTTTTGTCCACGTGAAGAATGCGCAGCGCGGTTACATCGAGCTGCGGTGCGGCGGAGTCTGGCGCAGCGGCGTCGATCGTGAGAGGCAGCGTGAACCAAAACGTGGAGCCGACCCCGACGGCGCTGTGGACGCCCATCTTTCCGCCCATGAGTTCGGCGAGGCGCACCGAGATGGCGAGGCCCAGGCCGGTGCCACCGTAGTGGCGCGTTGTGGATGCATCGGCCTGCGTGAATTTTTCGAAGATGGAGCCGAGTTTTTCCGCAGGGATGCCGATGCCCGTATCGGAAACAGAGAACTTGACGTGGACAAGTTTGGGCGCAGACGCGGAATCTTTCACGGAATCCGACGCTGAGACGGCTGCTGCGCCGGATGCGTCTGCTTCGACGCGCTCGACATCGAGGCGGATGCTGCCTTTCGCGGTGAACTTGACGGCATTGCCGATGAGATTTGTGAGGACCTGACGGATGCGGCCGGGATCGGCTATGAAGCGCGCTGGAAGCGACGGCGCGTAACGCACGGTGAAGTCGAGCTCCTTTTCGCGCATTTTGCCTTGGAGCAGTTCGGCGACTTCGTAGACGACGGTGTCGAGCGCGCAGGGGATGGGGTCGATGGCCATCTTGCCGGCCTCGATTTTCGAGAAGTCGAGAATGTCGTTGATGATGGCGAGCAATGCGTTGGCGGAGTGACGAAGGGTGAGTGCGAATTCGCGCTGTTCGGAATGGAGCGCAGTGTCGAGCAAAAGGTCGGCCATGCCGATGATGCCGTTCATCGGCGTGCGAATTTCGTGGCTCATGGCGGCGAGGAATTCGCTTTTGGCGGCGCTGGCGCTTTCGGCGTGCTGCTTGGTGCGCTGAAGCTCGCGCTCAATTTCTTTGCGGCTGGAAATGTCGATGAAGCTGCCTTCGATAATGCGCGAGCCAGTGGCGGAATCGTCCACCATATTGGCGTTTTGGAGGACCCAGATGGGGCGATTGTCGCAGCGGCGAAGGCGGGCTTCAAAGTCGGTGAGCTGGCGATAGGTGGAGAGACATTCGCTGTAATTTTCTTCGTCGGCGGATTCGATGAACTCGATGCGGGCGCGTGCGGCGAGGGCATCGGAGCGCGATTCATAGCCGAGAGCGCGGGCGCAGGCGTCGTTGCAATCGAGGATGAGGCCGTCGAGCGTGCTGCGGTGGAGCGGGGACATGGAGCGCTCGAAGACGAGGCGGTAGCGTTCGTGACTGAGGGCGAGCTGGGCGGCCTGCGCGGAAAATTTGCGATCGAGGACGGAGGTGATGGTGACGACAGCGAGGACCACGCCGGCGACGATGGCGATGCCGAACGCGCCGAGCGAAGTGACTTCGATGGAGTGGGAGATGTCGTCGATAAGGGGTGACGGGAAGAAAGAGACCGCGGCCATGCCGGTGTAGTGCATGGAAGCGATGGCGAAGCCCATGACGACGGCGCCGGCGATTTTTGGGCCGCTCAATTCGCTGTCCACGGTGCGCAGCCGGAAAGTCAGCATCAGCGCGACGACGGAAACGACGACGGCGATGACGATCGACGCGGCAACGGTGCGCAGATCGAAAACGCAGATTGCGGGGAGGCGCATCGCAGCCATGCCGATGTAGTGCATGGCGGAAATACCCGCGCCCATGGCGAGACTGGAAGCCAGGACGGGGCCCGGGCGGAGTGCGGAACGACTGACGAAGAGGAGCGCGACGGCGGACGCAAGAATGGCGGCAAGAAGCGACAGCAAAACCGTCGGCAGATCGTAGAGGACGCGCACGGGGAGCGTGAGAGCCAACATGCCGACGTAATGCATCGACCAGATGCCGAGGCCCATGGCGAATGCGCCGGTGCCGATCCATACGAAGCGGACACGGCCTTCGGAAGCGGAAGTGCGGCCTGCGAGGTCGAGTGCGGCGTAGGAGGCGAGGATGGCGATGGCGATGGAGAGGAGAACGAGGGACGGAGAGTAACTGTGACGGAGCGAGGGAACGCCGGCGTTCGTGGCGGCGTGATCCATGGCGTGGGGCCAAGCGAGGAACGTGTGAAGGCGCGGAGTCACGAAGACTGCCGCGGAGAAAAGCGAATGGACGTGGGAGCACGTAGACGCGGAGGCTGGCGATGTGCTGCCGATGCCGAGGCGCCACGCGGACACAAGAATGCGGAAGGCGACGATGTTCGTCACGCGATCTGAAGGGGTGCTTCCGGCGAGAGGAGATGCAGGTTCCGGAGCGCAGGATTAGTCTAGCGTTTTGTAGGGAAGGGTCAATCGGCGGCGCTGGCGACTTTCCGGGGTTGCAACCTCGATAGTTGCAACCTGGGTTTGAGGAGCATTCGAGACACGCCTGGTTGGCATGTGTTTGTGGCAGTCTTTTAATGGAGGCGGGGGCGCGTGAAAATTCTGGTGACGGGCAGCAGCGGGCTGATCGGGTCGGAGGCGGTGACGCACTTCGATGCGCAGGGACACGATGTTGTCGGCGCGGACAACAACATGCGGCGCGTGTTTTTTGGAGCGGCCGGAGACACGCTGTGGAACCTGGAGCGGCTGAAGAAATCGACGAAGCGATTCCAGCACGCGGAGCTGGACATTCGCGATCGCGCGGGAATCGACGAATTATTCAAAGCGCACAAGTTTGAGTTGATCGTACATTGCGCGGCGCAGCCTTCGCACGACAAGGCGCGGGATATTCCGCTGCTGGATTTTGAGGTGAATGCGCTGGGGACGATCAATTTGCTGGAGGCGACGCGGCAGCATTGTCCCGAGGCTGCGTTTGTGCTGATGAGCACGAACAAGGTTTACGGAGATGCGCCGAACGAGATCCCGATGAAGGAACTGGCGACGCGGTGGGAATATGCGCGGCCGGAGGATTACGACGGAGTCGATGAGACTTGCCGGATCGACCGGACGCTGCATTCGTTGTTTGGAGCGTCGAAAGCGGCGGCGGATCTGGTGGCCCAGGAATACGGGCGATATTTTGGGATGAAGGTGGGCGTGTTTCGCGGCGGATGCCTGACGGGGCCGTCGCATTCGGGAGTGGAGCTGCACGGATTTTTGTCGTATCTGGTGAAGATGGGCGTGACCGGCGGAAAATATTCGGTTTTTGGATATAAGGGCAAGCAGGTTCGCGACAACATTCACAGCCATGACGTGGTGCGGGCGATCGAAGAGTTTGCCGCGGCGCCGCGGCCGGGCGAGGTGTACAACCTGGGCGGCGGGCGCGAGAACAGCATCTCGATGCTGGAAGCGATCGCGAAAATCGAAGAGCTGACGGGACGGAAGATGGATTGGAAGTATGTGGACGAGAATCGCAAGGGCGATCACATTTGCTACATCTCGAATTTGTCGAAGCTGAAAATGCATTATCCGCGATGGAGCATCACGCGCGGAATCGATTCGATTTTGGAAGAGATGACGCTGGCGGCGCGGGTTACGTCGGGAGCGAAATAGAGACGCGACCGTTTTTCTGAGTTCACCAGAGCTTTGGCGACCGAACGCGTGAGTCGCCAACACAACTCCTGAAAGCCTCCCGCCTGATTGGTATTTTGCCCTCGCTTTACGACTACCTTTTTTAAATATTATTATGTAGACATCTTTACTACCGGGGTGTAGTATCCGTCTCCCGTTATTTACCGATACGTATACTTAACTGAACGGGATAGACGGAGACCGGCGAATGCTAACCCTTTTCACCACGGCGAAACCCTTCGTCGGACACAGCGCAATCATCCAACGCAATGCGCTGAAGAGCTGGACACTGCTGCATCCCAATGTCGAAGTGATTTTGTTTGGCGATGACGCTGGGGCGGCGGCAACCGCGCGGGAACTGAAGCTACGCTACGAGCCGTTTGTCAGGCGGAGCGAGCAAGGCTCGAAGCGGCTCGACTATATGTTCAGCACGGCGCGGGCGATCGCGCATCACGACATTCTCTGCTATGTGAACTGCGACATCATTTTGATGGACGATTTCGCGCGCGCGTTGAAACAGGTGCGCGCGGCGCACTCGAAATTCCTGATGGTGGGACGGCGCTGGGACATCGAGATGCCGGAGCCGGTGGACTTTTTGCAGGCGAGCTGGAGGTCGCGGCTGCAAGGCGCGGCGCTGATGCGCGGCGTGCAGCGGTCGGAAGAATGGATCGACTATTTCGCATTCAGCAAGACGTTGTATGGCTCGAGCGTGCCACCGATGGTGGTGGGGCGCGTTCATTGGGACGACTGGCTGCTGTGGAAGGCGATGCAGCTGAAAGCAGCGGTGATCGATGCGTCGGACGCCGTCGTTGCGGTGCACCAGAATCACGATTATGCGTATCACCCCAAGGGGAAGCACGGAGTGTGGGATGACGTCGAGTCGCGACGGAATCTTGAGCTGGGCGGGGGATGGGGACATCTGCGGTCGATTGGGTCGGCTCCGTATCGGCTGAAGACGACGGGGATGCGACGCAATTCGTTTGCTGCTCTCGCGTATCCGTGGTGGACGGCGAGGCGGATTTCGACTTTGGGGTATACAAGGTCGGAAGCCGCGGTGCAGACGCACGTTTGGCATCCGATGCTGAACGCGACGCGACATTTCCGGCATGCGCTGGGGTTCCGGCAGGGCGGACTGGAAGGATTGCGCCGACGGCCGCCGAGTGTTGGTTGAGCAAGCGAGAAGAGCGATGCCTAAGCCCACGATTTCAGTGTTGATCGACACCTTCAATTACGGCCAGTACGTGGAGGATGCGATCGAAAGCGCGATCGGGCAGGACTTCCCTGCGAGCGAGCGAGAGATTCTGGTTGTGGACGATGGCTCGACGGATGACACCGTGGAGCGGGTCAGGAAATTCGGGAAGGCGATCACGTATTTTCGGAAACCGAATGGAGGGCAGGCATCGGCGTTCAATTTCGGACTGCGATACGCGGCTGGAAAATATGTCGCCCTTTTAGATGCCGATGACTATTGGCTGCCTGGGAAGCTGGCGCGGATTACGCAGGAGTTTGAACGGAATCCGGACGCCGGGATGGTGTATCACGCGTATTGCGAGTGGATTGCGTCGAAGGGAATTTTTCGTGAGGCCGAGCTGCCGCTCGTGTCGGGATTCTTGCCGGCGAACCACGACGAATTGCTGAAGTATGTTTTATATCCGACGTCGTTTTTGGCGTTTCGCCGCAGCGCGATCGATCTGCTGTTGCCGATTCCGGAGGAGTTGACGATTCAGGCCGATGCTTTTTTGTCGGCGCTGGTGATTTTTGTGGCTCCCGTGGTGGCCGTCACGGATCGGCTGGCTGTGTATCGCATTCACTCGACGAATCTGTTCGCTAACGGGGGAAAGGCGGATGCGCGTAGGGGCGAACTGCGAATGCGGACGCGGGCTGCTTTGGTCGAGGCGATGAGAAGCTGGCTCGACGAGCGCGCGTACGAACTCGAGCGGCCCGAACTGAATGAATTATTCAAACAATGGGAGCTGACGCAGGA
Source organism: uncultured Acidobacteriota bacterium (assembly GCA_963785605.1). GTDB lineage: Bacteria > Acidobacteriota > Terriglobia > Acidiferrales > UBA7541 > Acidiferrum. The sequence goes on from CAWAWE010000012.1 coordinate 84,280, forward strand.
AGGCGATGAATTCGAGTTGGAGACGCCGGGAAGGCTCAAGATTGCACGCCACCTGGTAAGGTACGCATCGCATTTCAGGGCGCGCATGACGTGGCGGCATCGGGCGGTGACGTATTTGAATGCAGCGGGATCGCTGGTCGTTGGATACAAGAATATTCACAAGCTGGATGAGTGGAGAACCGCGATCACGCATGCGCTTCGGCGTCCGGCGGGAAATTTGTAGTTACGTTGCGAGATTTAGTTGGGCTGCGAGACCGAGATAGGTTGCGAGATGGTTGCGGTGCTTTGCGAGATGGAAATTGCGAGAGAGAGTCTCGGCATTGTTGTAGCGGAGCCGACGTAGACTGAGGAGGTTCAGAGCAATGGAGCGATGCGCAGAGTTCACCCGGTTTAGGGTCACACCGCGCGCACAGACGAATGACGCGGCCTTACATCAGCGTTCTCGTGGATACGTACAACCATGAGAGGTTCATCGAAGAAGCACTCGTCAGCGTGCTGGAGCAGGACGTCGCGGACACGGAGCGCGAAGTCATCGTCGTCGACGACGGTTCGACCGACCGGACGGCGGAGATCGTTGGGAAATTTGCGCCGCGGGTCCGGCTGATTCGCAAAGAGAATGGCGGGCAGGCGTCGGCGTTCAACGCGGGTATTCCGGAGTGCGCGGGCGAGGTTGTTGCGTTTTTGGATGGCGACGACTGGTGGGCGCGGGGCAAGCTGGGGGCGGTCGCGGATGCGCTGGCGGCGGATTCGGCCGTTGGACTCGTTGGTCATGGGATTACGCAAGTTTTTGCGGATGGACGGCGAGAAACGGAGTTGGTCCGCGACACCCCGCGGTTTCGGATCAATTCGCGGGAAGGCGCGGAGGCGTTTCGGCTGAGGAAGAGTTTCCTGGGCACGAGCCGAATGACGTATCGCGCTGCGAGTCTTGCGCGAGATCGGGCGCGTGCCAGAAACGCTACGGTTTTCAGGCGGACGAATATCTTTTTACCCTGGCGGGACTTTTTGCCGACGTGCTGATTTTGCGCGAGCCGCTGACGTTTTATCGGCTTCACGACGCAAACCTGTTTCAGTTCAGCAACGGAAATGTCGAAGCGGTTCGCCGCAAGGGGCAAGTGTTGGCGGCGTTGGCGCATGCACTGCGCGAAGAATTGCGCCGCCGAGCGGTTGCGCGCGAAATTACGGAAATCATTGTGGATTGGGTGAAAAACGAAGCAGATCAACTCCTGCTGACAGCGGATGGTGGGATGCCATGGAAGACCGTCCAAACCGAATTACAGAGTTATCGAGTGACGCACAAGTCGGCGTCGATAGCTCACTGGATTTTCAAGTGCGCGACACTGCTGCCGGCGTGCGTCCTGCCGCCGAAGATTTATTACTCTTGGAAACGCCAGTTTGCGATGAATGGACTGTATCGGAGAACGCGCGAAAAGTGGCTGCCCTACCTCCAACCGGGGCACGTCGATCGGGATCGGAGATCCAGCGTTTGATCGCGGAAGTGGAGCGCTCACAAGTTCAGAAACTCGACATCTTAATGGCGGCGGGAGTTCCGAGGCGACGCGAGGGCGGCGTCGCGACCATTGTCTACAACCTTGGGCGAGAGATGCAGCAGCGGGGGCACCGCGTCACGTATGTGTTTCTGGACGACCTTGTGCCGCCCGATTCTGTGTCGCCCCGATTCAGCGAGCTGATTTTTTCGGCGCGGCTGGCGAAATATATAGCTGCTCATCAGGGCGAATTTTCACTGCTGAATCTGCATGCGCCCGCGGGGCTTGTTTACGGCCTGAAGCGGAAGTGGCTGGGGCGAAAGAGCCGGCCACCGTATGTAATGACGCTGCATGGGTTGGAGGAACGGCGCGTGGACGTGATGACACGCGAAGCAAAGAGGGGCCGGGCGTGGAATTTCGGCTGGAAGAATCGGGCTTGGCACAGTTTGTATCACTTTCCGAGATTTCGATGGGCGATTCGAACAGCGGATGGAGCGCACGCTTATAGCCGGGACGTTTGGAATTTGCTGCAGCTGAAATATGGGCTCACGCCGGAGCGCGTGGCTTACATTCCGAACGGAGTGGAGCGAAGATTTTTTGGAGCCGCATACCGGCGGTATTCACGCGGCGAGACGCTACGCTTGTTGTATGCGGGAACCTGGCTGGATCAGCGGGGGATTTTTTATATTCGCGAAGCAATGCTGCGGCTGGCGCCGAAAATTCCCGGACTGAAGCTGACGATCGCGGGACCCGCAGCGCCGGCGGAAGAAGTGATGCGGTTTTTTGGTCCGAAGCTCGCTGCGCATGTCGAAGTAAGGCCGGTTATTGCGGCGGGTAGCATGCAGGAGCTTTACGCAGAACATGACATTTTCGTTTTTCCATCGCTGATGGAAGGGCTGCCGTCGGTGCTACTGGAAGCGATGGCTAGCGGCATGCCGGTGATCACAGCGGAAACGTGCGGAATGCCGGATATGGTGCAGGATGGGTTCAATGGCTTGCTCGTTCCGCCTGCGGACGACGCCGCTCTGGAGAAGGCGATCGCGCGATTGGCGGATTCGGAAAAACTGCGAGAGAGGCTAGGTTGCGCGGCGCAGGAATCGATGAAGCGATACGAATGGTCGAGCGCGGCGGAAAAATTGGAAGAATTGTTTTTGCGGGTCGTAAGTGCGGAGGAAGCATCGAGACGGATGTAAATAGCGTGGATGTTGGGACCGTGAGCGGCGCCGTCATCGGCGGCGAGCGGCTTCGTGTCGAGCCATCGCGCGCGAGTGCGCTCGGCGCGTTTGCGTCGGGACGACTTGTCGTCGTGGCAACAATCGCCATCATCGCAATCTGCTACTTCGCGACACTAAGGCCTGGGCACGTTTTTGTGAACGATGACTTCGCGGCGTACATCATGCACGCGAGGAATTTGGTTGAAGGGCAGCCTTACTCGGAGATTCGATACATCCCGAACCCGGACGCGATGTGGCTTTCGCCAGCGACTGGCTATCCACCTGTTTATCCGATGATCCTGGCGCCGGTTTATCGCCTTTGGGGGATGGACCTGCGTGCGTTCAAAATCGCGACCGTGTTGTGTTTCATTGGTTTTCTTGCAGTTTTCGCGCGGATGACGCGTGACGAGATTGGAGTCGCGAATACTGCGATTTTGTCGGCTCTGATCAGCTTCAATCCCGTCTTCTGGGGGCAACGAGACTTCATTCTTTCGGAGTTCCCGTATCTGCTCTTTTCTTTCACGGCTCTGTTGGCGCTTGAGCGCGTTTACGCGACCTTAGGGCGAAATCGGATTGAGATTGGAAAAGCGTTGCTCATTTCAGTCCTGCTTTATTGCGCGTACGGCACCAGAACAGTCGGGATTGCATTGGTGTTCGCGCTCATCGCGGCAGATCTGGCCAAGTTCAGGCGACCGAGCCGATTTCTTCTATGTGTTCTTGCACTGACTGGGATATTCATTGGTGCGCAGACGCTGCTGTTCACATCCCCGAAAGGCTACATCGATGCGTTTCATTTTTCGCCGCGCAGTGTAGCGGCGAATCTGGTCTATTACGGCAAAACTCTTTCGTACGTTTGGGCGAACGGATTCAGCAAGGCACTTCAAATCGTTTTCGCGCTGCTGTTCACGGCGGCGGCAGCTTTATGTTTTGCAAAGAGCCTTTGGCGCGAGCATGGTGTAAAAGAATTTTATCTGCTGGGATATGTCGCCTTGCTGATTTCGTGGAACTCGGAAATCGGACTTCGCGGCCTCCTTCCGATCCTGCCACTCTTTTTGTTTTACGGAGTGCGTGAGTGGGTCGGATTTTTTGAGGCGGCGAGGTTACCGGTTCGAATCATCGCATTGGGAGCGCTCGTTGGATTTGCGACGGTGAGCTACGCTGGAGAAATAAGACACGAAAGCACGATACCCGCAGAGCCGAACGTGGCGGACGCTGGTGCAGCGGAGATGTTCGCGTTCGTGCGCGAGCATACGGCGCCGGAGGATGTCATCGTGTTCCCGAAGCCACGGTCGTTGGCATTGTTCACGGGGCGCCGGGTCGCTGCCTTGAGCCCGGAGCAGAGCGAGGCGCAATCCGTGAAGTTTTTGCGGGCGATTCATGCGACGGTTTTGATCGATCCGGAGTGGAGCGCAGTTCGGTTGGGCAACGACATGAAAGCGGCCGGCGCGCGAGAGGTTTTTCATGCGCGCGACTACCGCGTTTATCGGCTCAACGTGTCGAAGGAAACCGATGACAGCGGCGCTCGGGATTTTGCGAACGGCAACTAGTTTGAGATTTGAGCGAAAGCTTGAGCAAGGAACGTAATCGAATGCGATGCTAACGATTGGCGTCAATTATTCGCAGATGCACGATTCTTCGGCGTGCATTGTGCGCGACGGCGAACTGCTCTTTGCAGTAGCGGAAGAGCGCATCAGCCGCGTGAAACACGACGCGGGCTTTCCGGTGCATGCGATCGAGGCCTGCCTGGGCTTCGCGAAGGTGCGCGCCGATCAGGTGGATGAAGTTTGCTTCGGCTGGCAGACGGCCGGGCCGGTGTTTCGCCACGACCTGAAAATGTACGGGACCGGGCAGTGGCCGGCGACCTATCTCAACGTTCTGAATTCCTCGAGGCATTTTTTGAGCATGTGGCACCAGGAATCGGGCGCGCGTGTGTTTGAACGCACGTTTGGAACCTCGAAGCCGCGGATGCGGTTCGTGGATCACCATCTTGCGCACGCGATCAGCGCTTACGGATACTCGGGGTTCGATGACGCGGCGATCGTCGTCTTGGACGGGCGCGGCGCGTGGGAAGCGACGTCGATCTGGCACGGAAAGAACGGGCGGATCGAGCATGTGCAGACGATTCCCTTTCCGAATTCGATCGGTGGGTTTTACAGCGCGTTCACGGAGTATTTGGGATTTGTGCCGAACAGCGACGAATGGAAAGTGATGGGGCTGGCGCCGTATGGCGAGCCGGGCGTGAATCTGGATGCGTTCATCACGCCGGAAACGATGAATGGAACGCCGTACCATGTGCACACGAAGCGAATCCATGGCGGGCGAACCGGCGCGGTGGCGGGAATTGCCGCGGCGTTGGGTGCGCTTCGCGTGGCGGAGAGCGAAATCGAGCCGCGACACAAGAATATTGCGTTCGCGGTGCAGGATTATTGCGAGCGGGCAATGATGAGCGTGGTGCGCGCTGCGCTGCGCAAGACGAACAGCAAGAATCTTTGCCTTGCGGGCGGCGTGGCGCTCAACTCGAAGGCGAATGGAAAGATCTCGGCAGCGGGCATCGCTGAGAATTTGTTTGTGCAGCCGGCGGCTTCGGATGATGGAGTGGCGCTGGGCGCGGCGCTTGCGCCTTATCTCGATCGCGACAACCGATTACCGAGTCGAGCAATGCGACACGCGTATTTCGGGCCATCGTTTGATGATGGTGCGATCGAGATCGCGCTGAAGACTTACAAGCTGCGTTACACGCATGTGAGCGATCCCGCTGGGGCGGCAGCTCAGCTTTTGAGCGAAGGCAAAATTTTGGGATGGTTTCAGGGACGGATGGAGTTTGGTCCACGCGCGTTGGGCGGAAGATCGATTCTGGCCGATCCTCGCGATCCGGAAATGACGGTGAAGGTGAACAACGCGGTGAAGTTTCGAGAATGGTGGCGTCCATTTGCGCCATCGATGAAACGCGAGACCGCCGGAGAGTTTGTGGAGAGCGCGACGGATTCGCCGTTCATGATTTTGACGGCGCAGGTGCGTCAGGAAAAGCAGAGTGTGATTCCTGCAGTCACGCACGTGGATGGAAGCGCGCGGCCGCAGACGGTGGAGCAGACGGCAAATCCGCTTTACTGGCGACTGATCGATGAATTTGGAAAGCGCACGGGCGTGCCGGTGGTGATGAACACGTCGTTCAATCTGCGCGGCGAAGCGATTGTGAACACACCGACGGATGCGATTCGGACATTCTTCAGCTCGGGGATGGATGGACTCGTGATCGGAAGTTTCCTGGTGGAGAAATAATTTGAGCGCCGCCGAAGGCACGATCGGACGGATTTTTCAGCGACACTATGAGTCGCTGCGAGGAATGGGAAAGTTGCCGGTCGTTGGGCCACTGCTGACCTGGGCGGCTTCGCGTGCCGTGCCGCGCGATGCGCGAGCGTGGATGCAAGTGAAGAGCGGACCGGCTGAGGGAATTTGGCTGCGATTGAATCCGCGAACAGCGGCGGGGATCATTGACGGAACCGGAGAGCGTCTGGAGTTGGAGATCGTGCGCGATCATTTGCGCACTGGCATGACGTTTTATGACGTCGGGGCAAACATTGGCGTTTTTTCGATGCTGGCGGCGCGCATCGTCGGGCCGGGCGGCCAGGTGGTTGCATTTGAGGCGGATCCGGAAATCGCGGATCGGTTGCGGGAACATGCGCGGCGAAACTCGTTCGGGTGGGTGAACGTCGAGCAGAAAGCGGCGTGGCGCGAATCGGGAACGGTGATGTTTGAGCGCGTCGATGCAAAGGTATCGCCGGATCGCGGCGTCGGGCACGTCGTGGAATCAGAGAATGAGCGGGTTGTAACTCTCAGCGCGATCGCGTTGGATGATTGTTCGCCAAATTATCGGCCGCCCGATTTCATCAAATGCGATGTGGAAGGCGCTGAGGGCGAAGTGTTTCAGGGCGCTCGCCGGTTGCTGGAAAAGCAGCGGCCGCGCGTACTTTGCGAGATTCACAGCGAAGATAACCGTCAGCTGGTGTTAAGCGAATTTTCGCGCTTCGACTATGTTTGCGAGGACTGTGACGAAAACCACATTCTCGCCCTGCCGAAATGAACTCCGAAGTGGTTCTGCTGCTCGGACGTAAAGATGAGCCGACCGACGCGGTTGAAGAATATTGCGAATATCTATGCGACGCGTGGGGCAATCGCTCGGTGAAGGGCGAGGTTGTACGCGTGTCCTGGAACGAGCGAGGCTGGGCCGACGCACTCGAGGAATTGCGTCGAAAGGCCGCGAGCTGGCGTGGCCGATGGATTTTTCTGCAATACACGGCGTTGGCCTGGTCGGGGCGTGGCTTTCCGCGGCATGTGCCGAAAGCTTTGCGCCTGCTGAAAGATGCGGGGGCGCGTGTTGGCGTGGTTTTTCACGACGTCGAGCCGTTTGCGGGAAAGCGTGCTGTAGACATTTTGCGGCGGCAAGTGCAATTGCGAGTCATGCGGCAGATGTTGCGCATCGCCGACCTCGCGGTGTTCACGGTTTCGTTGGACGTGGTCTCGTGGCTTCGGACATCGAGTAAGGCGATTTTTATTCCGGTTGGCGCAAACCTTCCCGCGAGCCTCACCCAGGCGCGAACTGACCATGACGGCGTAGAGAGTCTGGGCGTCACGCGAATCGCGGTCTATGGGATTACAGGAGGAACAGCGGGGAGCGAAGAGTGTTCGGAGATTGCGAGCGCGCTACGGTTTGCGGCCGAGCGAGGAGCGAAGCTCGAATTGCACGCGTTCGGACGAGGAGCTGCGGAGCGGGAAACGGAAATGCGTGAAAAGCTGAAGGGTGTGCGCGTCGCGCTGCGTTTTGATGGACTGTTGCCTGCGGATGGAGTCTCTTCTGCAATTCACAACGCTGACGCGACCCTTTTTGTGCGTGGAGCGATTTCGACGCGGCGCGGGAGCGCGATTGCGGGAATCGCGTGCGGTAAGCCGGTGATCGCGTATCGAGGCAAAGAGACGGCGCCTCCCATCACTGAGGGTGGAGTCGTTTTGGTTTCACGCAATACTTCGGCGGAACTCGGCGAAGCTGTCCTACGAATTGCAACGGATGCGGCCTATCGTGAAACGTTGAGCGTGCGCAGCGCCCGGGCGCAGGAAAGCTACTTTAGCTGGCGAGCCATTGCTGACCGATATGTTGAAGCGATGAAATTCGGAACCTAAAGCTATCTCGACAGAGTTTCGATCAGAACTTCCTTTTTCTTTTCCGCTACCACGCTCAGCGCATCGAGAGCCGCAAAATATCCGCCCAGCGACGCTGCCGCAAGCGCGGCGAACGCTTCCGCCGGCAACCATGGATTCCCCATCCAGCGGCCTGTGAAAAGAATGGTAGTGCAAATCCCGGCCAACAGAATCTGCACGCCGAACGCAATCCAGATCGACACTCCGGAGCCACGCTGGCCGCGCATCGAGCCATATTCAAGCTTGCGCGGAAAGCTGAGCGACACCCAATCGGCGATCGCGAACTGGCCGGCGACCGCGAAAACGAGAGCCAGGATCGTTGCGGCAAAAACGGGGCTCGACGGCAAACCGATCCGGATCGAAAGCAGTGTTATCGAGAGCACGATCTCAAAGACCAGAATCAACGCATACATCAGATTTTTGGCAAGCAGCACGTCACGGAAACGAATCGGAGCGGTGTAGTAATTACGGATGCCTTTGCTTTCATATGCGAAACAATTGTAGGCAGGAGTCATCAACATCAGGATGAGATAGCCCATCATGCCTGGGAAAAAAGAGTCGGCAGTGATTCGCGTGTGAGTGACGGACGGATGTTTGCCCGCGAATTGAGAGCTGAACAGAAGAACGAGCAACGGAGGCATCAAGAGAGAGATGAGGACGAAGCCGTTTCGCAGGAGATATTTAATCTCTTTGGTGAGAATTGCCGCCACAGGCGGCGAGAGAAATCCAAGGGGATCGGGCTTCGTGTGTTGCGGCACGGCGGACAGCGCCGGCACAGCTCGAGCCGGCGCCGAGGTCTCGCTTAATTCTTCACCACGATATTGAGCGGCGAACCGGCGCCACAGAAGCGCGCTCAAGATCGCGATGTAAATAAAAAGCGCACCAATGCTTGTCGCAAATTGCGAAAGGTGACCTTCACCCGCAGCAGTGACAGCGGAACTGGCAAGAGAAGGCGGAAACGGCGAGAGATAGGAGAGGAGGTGTTGCGCAGATACGGAAGCGTGCGCTCCTTGGGTAAAGCGAATGATCGCGGGTCGTATGAATTGCGCGGAAACGCTGAGAAGAATGAAGAATCCGAACAGCAATTCGCGAGTCCGCTTGCGAGCTAACAAACGCTCGAGCCAGGAGCTGAGCAGGCGCTCCAAAGTGATGTTCATCAAAATGAATAAGAGAACGACGAACAGCACCGACGGAATGAGCGCCGGCCTCGCCATTCCGATGCCGACGGCTACGGACAAGAGCCAGCACGTGCCGCACACGGCCGCAAAATCAGCGAGACCATAAGCCAAGCCGATGATGTAAAACGCGCTGAAGCGTAAGGGAAAACGGAGCAGCGTGCGGAATTCGAACGGCGCCCCGAAGCCAGCGATGAAGAGCGGAAAGGCCTGCCAGAAAAGAAAGATGCTCCAGAAAAGCAGCAAGAGCCAACCGAGACGCCCGTTCGAAACAGAAGAGTATGCGCCCCACCAGAACAGCCCACAGAGTCCGATGACAAATAGACCAGCAAAAAACGTGGCGAAAACGAGCCCGATGAGGTCGAGGCGCGAATTTCGCTTACGTATGAGGTTTCCGAGAGTGCGCCAGCGCAGTTCGGCGACAAGCCGAATCTGCGCGAAGAGTCCGGGGCCGCCGGTTACGTCAGCCACGAAAGCTCTTCCAACTGCGAGCGAGTGCCGCCGCCCTGACCGACGATGGACAGGAAGATTTGCTCCAGCGTGCGAGGCGTGGATTCGTCGGATGAAATGCCGGCGCGAAGCTCATCAAGCGAGCCTTGGGCTACGAGGCGGCCTTTGTGGATGATGGCGACGTGACTACAGAGGCGTTCGACGATTTCGAGAACGTGCGATGTGAGGAAAATCGTCACGCCGCGCTCGGTCATGCGGGCGAGCAGCGCCTTGAGCGCACCCGCGGCAAGAGCGTCTACTCCTTCGAACGGTTCATCGAGAAAGAGGATTCGCGGCCCATGAATTACAGCGGCTGCGAGTGCCAATTTCTTTTGCATGCCGTGGGAATAGTCGGCGATGACCGATTTCGGGCGATCGTCGAGCTGCATAAAGTGGAGCAGCTCGTCGCAACGACGCTTCGAGGTTTCGCGATCGAGGCCGTACATTCGGCCGACAAAATTCAGGTATTCCGAGCCGGTAAGCCGCTCGAACAGTCCCATGCCTTCGGGGACGACGCCGATCTGGCGCTTTACTGTGACGGGATCGGAAGCGAAGTCCGTGCCAAGCAAGCGGACTCGGCCCGATGTCGGGGCCAGCAAGCCCGTAAGCATCTTGATCGTGGTCGATTTTCCGGCGCCGTTTGGGCCCAGGAAACCAAAGAATTGGCCTGCGGTGACGGATAAATTGACACCGTCAACGGCGGTGAGAGCGCCAAACGTGCGTGTCAGATTCTCCGTGAGGATGGCGGGTTCGTTCATTCGATGGCGGTTGAACGCCGGTTAGCCCTGGAATTTCGTTGCTGAATTCGACTGTAGCACGAGGAAGGGTACGGCTTGTCGATTGAACTTGAACGAAGGCTTGGCGCGAAAGGTCTCGATCAACGCTTTGGTGGCAACGGTAGCGGGGTCGCGCCGGCCAGACTTGGTTCGCGTGTCGGAAGCGCCGCGAGTACGGCGGGCAGCTCGACCCGGAATACGGCGCCACCGGTCTGCGCGTTGTAGCACAGAATTTTTCCGGCGTGTTCCTGGACAATGCCGAAACAGATGCTCAGGCCCAGGCCCGTACCCTTTCCGACCGGCTTCGTTGTGTAAAACGGATCGAAAACGCGATGCGGCTCTTTGATGCCCGGACCCGTGTCGGAAAAAAGAATGATGACGCTGCCGCGATCACGCGCCGTTTTGACGGTCAGTACGCCGCCTTCATGGGATTCCATCGCATCGACAGCGTTGTTGATGAGATTGAAGAAAACCTGCATGAGCTGATTGCCGTCGCCGCGAACTCCGGGGAGGACGGACTCGAGCTGCAATTCGACGCGCGTCTTGGGAGAACGATCGAGCGCACGAAGTTGCATCGCGTTGGTGACGACGGTGTTGATGTCGAGAAGCGTGCGTTCCGGCGGCACCTGGCGCGCAAAACTAAGCAGGTTGCCGACGAGCGTCTTTGTGCGACGGGCTTGATCTCGAATTTTTCCGGCGGTCGAGCGGGCCTTTTCGGTAAGCGAAGGATCGTCGGCGAGCAAGTCGGAAAATCCGAGAATCGCCGCGAGCGGATTGTTGATTTCGTGCGCCGCGCCCGCTGCGAGTTGGCCGAGGGATACGAGCTTTTCCGTCTGGACGAGCTGCGTCTGGAGGCGCTGGAGATTTTCAACGGACTGCTCCGAGCGCGAAAGCAATCGCACGCGATCCTTGTCGGCGATGTAAGTGCGATAGAAGATGATCAGCATCAATGGGATCGATGCGATCAGGACCGTCAGAGTGCGATAGTCGCGAATTTCGTGTGGCTCATTGGAGTAGTGGACCGAATAAATAGCAAAGAGAGGAAGCGAGATTGCCGCGGCCATGGCGAGCCGCGAAGCCCAATTTCGTCCTCGGCTTGTCGCGTCGGCGTCGACCGGCTCATCGTCTTCCGCGGGCTCGAGGTCGGCGCGATTGCGGTAAGCCACAAGCCCGGAAAACGCGAGCCACAAAAACGATGAGACGAGTGGAAGGTCGTAGGGGCTTCCGGTGGAGTAGCGGTGCAGTGTGATAGCGACGTTGATCGTCAGCGACGAGAGCATGTAGAGCGTTGCCGCTCCGAAGAGATTCGCATAGACAAGCCGCCACGCGCCTTTCGAACGCAGCCACAGGTAGGCCAGGCCGGCGACGATCACCATGTTTTGAATGTTGGTGATGAGATCGTAGTTGAAGTTGTATTGCGCTTCGGAAGGGAGCGCGTACATCCACGGGAATACGACGAAGACGTATAGAAACGTCCACCAGGTGAGGAGCGAGACGAAATCCAGATAGCCAAGGCGCAATTGAAGTTCCGCCTGGCGACGATGCGGCTGTAGCGCGAGCGCGGCCATCATCGGGATGCCTTTGAGAAAGAAAACGATGTCGCCGCCGTACATCGTGGGCACCGATTCGTGCCGGTAGACTTCCCAATACGTCCAATCAAATTCGCCGAGCATCCAAAGCGTGCAGCTCAGCGCGAGCAGCATCCAGAAAATGTTTCGGCGCCAATGCGGCGTGCCGGCATTGAGCAGCAAGAACGCGTTCGCGACAAGGGGCACAATGCATTGCGCGATGTTGCCAAACGTCGAAAGCTGCTGGCTTCCGTGTGGATAGACCAGCGACATTGAGGCGTAGGTAGCTATCGCAAGCAGCCACACCACTATGAATGCGATGATTGATCGGGGCGAAGACATACTCTTGTTCAACTGATTTTAGGTGGGAAGAATGGGGCCGCGGAGTGTCGCTTCCGCACAGCATGGCCTAAGGATAACGAGCAGGGGTAACTTCCAGGGAACACGCCTGGCTCGGAGGCCCCAAGCGATGTTCTGGTGAATTCGAATCGAGCGATACGCGAAGCGCGCGGGTAAGCGAGTCAGCGCGAGAATCAGATTCGAGCCGCGATAGCAGGTTCGCTCACGACGCCTACATCACCGCGCTCTCGAGCGATGATCTGATCGTGGATCCACGCATAGGTCTTGTCGAGACCGTCGCGCAGCGTCGTGTCGGGCTCCCAATTCAAGAGTCGCTGAATCAAAGTGTTGTCGCTGTTGCGGCCGTTTACGCCTTTTGGCGCGCTCAGATCATATTTACGGCGCAGCTTGATGCCGGCGATTTCTTCCACGAGATCGACCAGGCGATTGATCGAGACGGCTTCGCTCGAGCCAAGGTTGATCGGCTCAATGATTTGCGACCGCGCGATCATATCGACGCCCTCGATGCAGTCGTCGATGAACATGAAGCTGCGCGTCTGTTCGCCGGAGCCCCAGATTTCAATTTCGTGGCGGCCACTGCGCTTCGCTTCGATGACTTTGCGGCAAATTGCGGCGGGAGCCTTCTCGCGCCCGCCATACCAGGTGCCCCAGGGGCCGTAAACATTGTGGAAGCGCGCGACGCGGGTCTCGAGTCCAAAATCCTCGCGAAAATGGCGGCACATTCGTTCGGAAAACAATTTCTCCCAACCGTAGCCATCTTCGGCGAGCGCGGGATAGGCGTCCGCTTCCTTCAGCGACGGAGCCTCGAAGCCCTTTTGTTTGTCGGCGTTGTAAACACACGCCGAGGAAGAGTAAAAATACCGCCGCACGCCGGCTTTCAGCGACGCCTGCAGCATGTGCGTATTGATGAGCACAGATAGCATGCACAAGGCTTTATTGCTCTCGATAAAACCCATTCCGCCCATATTTGCCGCAAGGCTGTAAACCTCGGTCGCCCCGCGTGTCGCGATGTCGCAGTTCTCTTTGAAGTTGAGATCGAGCGATAGGTTTTCGACGTCGTCGAATTGCTGGTACCAATGGTGAACGGGTTTGACGTCCACCGCGCGGATGGACGGGCATCCGCGTCGCCGCAAATCCGCGACGAGTGCACCCCCAATGAAACCGCCTGCGCCGGTTACGACGATTACGCGATTCGTGGCTGACTCCATCTGTGTATTTTAGTCATATATCAGTACCTATTACCAGTAGATACTATTCTAGCATCACAGACCTCGATGCAGATGGTACGAGGCCGGCCTCAATGCTAAGCCGTTTCATTGAGCGATGATGTGTGAGTGGAGATGGATGGCGCGAATGTGCAAACGGGCAGGTGGGCGCCAATCTCTTGCTAGTCTCGCAGTTCGAGGTTCTCAGGGTGTGTTGCTTTTGCGAGCTAGTCTACGAGCTCGGCGGCGCGAATAGATCACCCAAGCCAAGAGAACGAAGCCGAAAAATAAGATTGTGGTGAAGACCCTCACGATCAAAGTGATGGTGAACGGGCTTGCATGAAGGAGCACTGCCGCAAGTGCGCCGGCGACTCCTCCGAAAATCGACGCCACGACTGCGCAAACCCAGAGAATGAAAACGACAAGGACGATCTTCAATAATATTTTCACGGGTTAAGGAAAGCGAAAGCATTGCCGTCGAATTTCGGCGGCGGCGGCGATCGCTTGGAATCCGGACGGCACTCCGTCGCGGTTACGCGACCGGGTGCTCGAGGATTTTCGCCAGTGCGCGGAGACGAGCGGCATCTGCCGGAGTCTTCGCCGTGCCGGCACTCTGCTCTACCGACGGCGCCATCTTCTGCAGGTTCTTCACTTTGCCCTTGCTCAGATGCGAAGCCTCGGCGGCGTGAATCGCTTTCTGCAAATTCGCAATCTGATCCGCAGGCAATGCTTGTGACCGCGCGAGCTGATCGAGATACGCCTTGGCCACCACCAACTGCGCCGGCCATTCGATCTTCTGTTGATTCTGCACGTTGAGCTCGCCGACCTTGACCGTCTTCGCCGCGTCGATTTCGTTTTGCGTCAAGTCTTTCGTTGGCGTGAGCTCAAAAATGTCGAGCCCGCGCGCGATTTCCGACGCGTAAATGTTGCCGTTGTACCAATACGCCGACCAGTCGCCACCGAGCACGAGCATCTTCGGATCGATGGGTCCGCGATCGAAATATGCGATTTCAAATGGATGCGCGGTGTCGGTGAAATCCATCACCGAAATTCCGCCTTGATACCATGCCTGCACTTCGATGTCGCGTCCCGGCACGGGAACGAGCGAACCGTTGTGCGCGACGCAATTTTCGGTGTCACCCTGTGCGGCCGGCAGCTTGTAGTAATTCGCGAAGGTTAGCTTGTCATCTTTCAAATTGAAGATCGCATCCGCGCCCCACTTGTTGGGGTCATTGGCGCGGCAGCGTGCGCCCAGTCCGCCGCCCCACTCGTCGGTGAACACGACTTTGCTGCCGTCGTTCGAAAATGAGGCCGAATGCCAATAGGAATAATTCGGATCGTTCACAGCGTCGACGCGCTTTGGATGTTCCGGATCCTTGACATCGAGAACGATGCCGTTGCCGGAGCAAGCGCCGGCGGCCAGGCCGACTGCCGAATACACCGTGATGTCGTGGCATTGATCGGTGTCGGACGGCTTCTCCGGCCCCTTCTTGCCGTGCGATCCGCCGTTGCTAAGGCCATTCAACGCGCCTGTACGAGCATCGATGAATAGACGCGGGCTCGAAACGATTTTCGCGTCTTGCGGCGCCGCAACGGGAACCTTGATCACTTCGATTCGAAACAGCGCCGTGTTCGGATCCTTGTCCGGCTTTTCGCCCGAGCACCCCGCCAATTCTTCCGGCTGCCGCACAAACGACGTACCCGAGACATAAATGTAGACGTTGTTCTTGTCATTCGGATCGAGCACCAGCGTATGCGTGTGCGAACCGCGGCACGTCTGTACCGCGGCGAGCTGCTTCGGATTGCGAATATCGGAAATATCGAAAATGCGCACGCCGCGGAAACGCTCCTTCTGCGCCGCGGGAATCTTCCGCTTCTTTTCTTTGTTTTTGTCCTTATCTTGATCTTTGTCAGCGTCGGCCGGCGGCGGCGGCTCCGGCGGGAATCCCTCGACGCCGCAATCCAGCCGTCCATTCGGCATCTCCACCGACATGAACATCAAATTTTTGTAGACCGAGACGTCGCCCTGTCCGCCGGGGCACACCATCGACGTCAGCAACTTCGTATTTGCGGGATTCGAAATGTCGAAAATGTTCATTCCGTAGAAATTTCCCTGGAACAGGTGCGTGCCCTGGAAAGCCATGTCGGAATTGGCGAACGCGAGCTGCGCGATCACGAGATTCATCTCCTTCGGAATCTTCGGATCGTTGATGCCGAGCTGCTCCATTACTTTTTTGACTTTGGCCGCTTCGGGGTCGGACGTCCCCAACTGAAACGCGTCGGGCTTCTTGATGAGCGCCAGATGCTTCATGCCCATCGACGTTTCGCCGGCGTCGTACACGCCCGGCGTCAATTTTGCGCGCGGATCGTTTGCGTCCGAGCCCTTCATGCCCGGCGGCAGTGTGGGCGGAGGTTCCGGCGCGAACGGATTCTCGTCGCCGTCGTCATCCTTTTTGTCTTTTTCGGCCTCTTTGTTGGCGTCCGCCGGCTTTTGCGCCGCGGGCGGCGTCGATGGCGGGGCCGGATTCTGCGCCTGCACTCGCATCCCTCCCATTCCTAGCAGAATGGCGCATCCCAGCACGCGGATCGTCAGACTCAGATTCAGACTCGACACTCGGCTCATCGATTCTCCTCAATCGTTTTCTTCTTCAGCATCGACTGCATAATCTTGATTTCTGCGCGCTGCGTATTGTCCGCGTCGGTCGCGAAATTGAAAATTTCCGCATCCTGGCCGGCGCCGGCCGTGTCGAACAGATCCTTTACCATCGTCAGGGCGCCATCGTGATGCTGAATCATTCCCGTTAAAAACAATCGATCGAATTCGGCGCCCCGCGCATTGCGTAGCACTTCCATCTGCTGCGCGCTCAGCATTCCTGGCATCAACGACATCGCGCTCCCCGACGCATCCATGCCCGGCATTCCCGCCATACTCATCGACAACGATTCGCCACGCGTCGCCAGCCACCGCTTCATGAATCGAATCTCGCCCGATTGCGAACTGCTGATGCGTGCGCCCAACGATCGCAGATTTTTGTTTTCGGTGTGCGACGCGATCAGCGCGGTCATCTCCACAGCCTGCGCATGATGCATGATCATGCCCTCCATGAATTCGACGTCAGCTTTCGAACGCGGCGGCAGCGTGGCTTTCGTATCCGGCGGAAGGGACTTGGTGGGTTTGCCCGGCGCACCCGGTTGAACAATGACGGGAGATTCATGATCGCTCTGAGACGTACGCGCCGATGAAGATAGGGATAGAAGCGCCGTCACAAGGCCGACGAATACAAATCGGAATGCATGAAGTGGTCTCACCGAGAGTCGCAGCCAGTCTCGACAATCGATGTCGCTGTCTTCGTTTGATTCGCCGGAAGTCATTCCCTGAAGGTTCACCCGTAGACGCCGTGGTTGCGACAACGCACTACATATCATTTGAAGAGAATTTTCAAGCGCAGTGCGACTTCCGGCCCTAGCCATTGATTCTTCGCGTCTTGCCATTCAATGCAAAATACGACCGTTCCGGTCGCATATCGACGGCTAACGTCTATTAATGCGCCGTTCACTGGCCGCTAGTTGACACCAATTTGCAAGAGGACCAAACTGGTCCTAGTTAGTTGCAATAGATTTGCAACTGACGAAGCGACGGAGTTTCCAACTCACTCGGATGGTTGGCCTTATGAATCGCAGCACACTAGGACTGTCTCGCAACACCGCTAAGCGCAAGGCAAAAAAGGAATCGACGGCCTCGAAATGGCCGGTCACGTACCGGTTTGTTGCCATGGGGACCCTAATGGCTTACACCGCCTTTGGGGCCAGCAAAGTCGCGCTCGCGCAATCACCCGATCTCACATCGACCGCCCAAGCCCAGGCGAGCGGCGCGCCTACAACGACTCGCCGCTTCGAAATCGCGGCGGGTTCGCTCGAGGCAACCATCTCCGCATTCGAAACGATCACGCACATCCATGTGAGCTTTGTGGATGACGGGATTCGCTCTCTCGCGTCACCTGGAGTGCAAGGGATGTACACCGATGAGCAGGCGCTCGTCCGGCTGCTCGACGATTCGGGAGTCACCTACAAATTCACGGCGTCCGATGCTGTGATGCTGCGTCTCGCCGCGGCGAGCAGTTCGGTGAATGTCACCGCTGACGCAACGACGATCACGAGCATGCCGAAGTACGACGAGCCGCTCCTTGAAACTCCGCAGACGGTGAGCGTGGTGACCCAGGCTCTGTTGCAGGAAGAAGGAACGACGACGCTGCGCGATGCGCTGCGCAATGTGGCGGGCATCAGCCTCGCGGCGGGCGAAGGCGGCGCGCAGGGCGACAACCTGACGATCCGCGGCTTCACGGCGCGCAACGATATTTTTCTCGACGGCATGCGCGATTTCGGCAGCTACTATCGCGATTCATTCAACTATCAGGACGTCGATGTTTTGCAGGGACCGACTTCGGTCACGTTTGGTCGCGGCTCCACCGGGGGTGTTGTGAATCAGGAGAGCAAAGTTCCCGTCGATCGCCCGTTCATCAATGGCTCGCTGATGTTTGGCAGCGACGCGACGCGGCGTATCACGGCCGACATCAACCAGCCGATCGGCAAAGAAACTGCGTTCCGTCTCAACCTGATGGGCGTCGATCAAGGAGTCGCGGGCCGCGACATCGCGCAAAATCGCCGCTTCGGAATTGCACCGACGCTCGCGTTCGGTCTCGGAACATCGACGCGGCTTACGCTCAGCTATCTCCACGAGCAGTCCGACGACAATCCCGACTACGGAATTCCGTGGCTCTTCAATGGACCCGCGCCAGTCGCGCGCCACAATTACTACGGCTTCGAGCACGGAAATTTTCTCCGCACCGACGTCGATGTCGCGACGGCGAGGGTCGAGCACGATGTCAATAGCTGGATCAAAGTCAGCAACCAGGCGCGCTACGGTCACTACAAACGCGCGGTGCAGATCACCGAAGCGAAAGTCGCCGGCACCATTGACCTCGATACGCCGCTCGAAGATATCGACGTCAATCGCAATCAGATCGCGGTGAACAGTCTCGAAACATTTCTCGACGATCAGCTCGACGCGACTTTTAACTTCGATACTGGCTTCCTGAAGCACTCGCTCGTCACTGGCGTCGAAGGCAGCCGCGAAACTTCGAGCCCGACGCGTTTCGCGTGGACCGGCGTTCCAACCACGAGCCTGTTGAATCCCGACGAAAGCCAACCCTTCAGCGGAACTTCGGCCGTGAGTTCGGACGTTCACGCGATCTCGATCAGCTTCGGCGCATACGCCGTCGATACCGTCCGACTTGGCCGCCACTTCGATGTGATCGGCGGACTACGTTGGGATCGGTTCGACACCGACTATCACTCGCATTCGCCGACGGCGGCAGCTCCGTCTCAATTCAGCCGCGTCGATCAGCAGCCGAGCTATCGCGCCGCGTTTGTCTACAAGCCGGTGAACTACGGCAGCGTCTATTTCGAATACGGGACGTCGTTTAATCCTTCGGCGGAAACGCTGGCGCTCTCCGCCGGCACGGCTGATCTTTCGCCGGAGAAAAATCGCACGTATGAGGTCGGCACCAAGTGGGATCTGCCTTCGAAGCGGCTTTCCGTTGACGCGGCCGTTTTTCAGACCACAAAAGAAAACGCGCGCGAAACATCGCCTACCAATCCATTGCTGGTCGTGCTGGCGGGAACGCAGCGCGTCAACGGCTTTCAGGTTTCGGTCACCGGCAGAATCACCAGCCGATGGCAACTCTTATCGAGCTACGCGTACCTCGACGGCAAAGTCATCGCTTCGCAATTTTTCCCAGCGGCGATCGGTGCTCAGCTCGCGAACGTACCGAAAAACACATTCAACGCATGGACGACCTACATCCTGCCATGGCGTTTCACAGCGGGCGCCGGAACTCAGTTCGTTGACAGCCGCACAGCGAGTTCGACGGTGCCGCTCGATCCAACGACGGGCTTAGTGAAGCAGATTCCCAGCTACTGGGTCTTCAACGCGATGGCCAGCCACCCGCTCACCGAGCGCATCTCGCTGCAATGCAATTTCTACAATCTCGCAAATCGCTATTACTACGACGAACCGCATCCCGGCCACATCGTTCCCGGTCCGGCATTCACGGCTCTCGTCGGACTGAATTTCAAATTCTGACGAAGGAAAGACGAACGAAGAATGCTTCTGACAATTCCTGACGTTTTGACTGCGGCGCAAGTGAACCGCTCGCTCGAAATCTTGAACGCCGCCGAATGGGTGGACGGCAAAGTCACAGCCGGCCACCAATCGGCGCGCGCGAAGGACAACATGCAATTGCCCGAAGGCAGCCCGGCCGCGCGTGAACTCGGCGCTATGGTTTTGGACGCGCTCGGCCAGAACCCACTGTTCATTTCCGCAGCACTGCCGCGGCATGTTTTCCCTCCGCTTTTCAACCGCTACTCGGGAGGCCAGTCGTTCGGCACGCACGTCGATAACGCGCTCCGGCAAATTCCCGGAACCGGCCACCGCATTCGTACCGACATCTCGGCGACGTTGTTTTTCGCCACGCCCGAAGACTACGACGGCGGCGAACTCATCGTCGAAGACACCTACGGATTCCACAACGTGAAATTGCCCGCAGGCCACATGGTGATCTATCCCGCGTCGAGCCTGCATCACGTAAAACCGGTGACGCGAGGCGCACGCATCGCTTCCTTTTTCTGGATTCAGAGCATGGTTCGCGACGATGCCGAACGCACGCTGCTCTTCGATCTCGACACCGCAATTCAAAAAGTCAACCAGACTTCTTCCGATCCATCGACGGGCGTGCAATTGACCGGCGTCTATCACAACCTCTTGCGCCGTTGGGTCGACGCCTGAAACCTGAACTTAAGCCGGAGCCGCGCCACCACATGAATGTCCGCAAAATTATTTTCTGGTGCCATCTCACCGTCGGCGGCATCGCTGGCGTCGTCATCCTGACGATGTGCGTCACCGGAGTTTTGCTCGCGTTCGAACGCCAGATCATTTCCTTCGCCGAGCGCAGTTTTCGTATGGATCCACCTGCCCACGCGCAACGCCTGACACTGGAAGCATTGCTCGAAAAGTCGCACGCCCTGAATCCCACCGCCCCGATGAGCATTGCGTGGAAGTCTGACCCATTCGCTCCGGTCGAAATCGCCGTTGGCCGCAACCAGTCCCTGCTGCTCAATCCGTATTCAGGCGCAATCCTCGGCGAAGGCGCTCAGCACACGCGCGCATTTTTTCATTCCGTCGAAGACGTCCACCGTTGGCTCGCCGTCTCGCAGGAAAATCGCGCGATCGGCCGAGCCGTCACCGCCGCCTGCAACCTTGGTTTCTTTTTTCTCGTTCTTTCCGGCCCGTTCCTCTGGCTGCCGCGCACTTGGACACGCGCCGCGGTCCGAGCCGCCACGCGCTTCAAATTTTCTCTCCGCGGCAAAGCGCGCGACTTCAACTGGCACAACGTGATCGGCTTCTGGACCTGTATCCCGCTCGCCGTAATCGTTCTGTGCGCCGTGGTGATGTCCTATCCATGGGCCAACAATCTTGTATACAAAATGACGGGCAATCCTCCACCTCCGCCGAACGCGCAACAGCAGGCTGGCGCAAGCTCACGAGCAAACGGTCAGCGAAATCGCAATCACGACACCGTGTCACCTTCATCCGGCAAAGGTGACCGCACTTCGCCATGGGCAGGGCTCGACGCCGCAAGCCATCACGCCGAAGAGCGCGTCCCCGCATGGCGCACCATCACCGTTCGGCTCGCCTCGCCCTCCGACCCAAACCTCGCCTTCTCCATCGACTCCGGCAACGGCGGTCGCCCCGACAAACGCTCGCAACTCACGCTCAATCGTAAGACCGGCGCGGAAGTGCGCTGGGAACCTTTCTCCAGCTACAACTCCGGCCGCCAACTCCGCGCGTGGATTCGCTTCACGCACACCGGTGAAGCCGGCGGCCTGACTGGCCAATCTGTCGCGGCAATCGCCGCAGCCGGGGGCGCGATGCTCGCCTTCACTGGACTGAGCCTGGCGATTCGCCGCCTGACCGCGAACCTCGCGCGTCGCAAAAACGCCACGGAACGTGCCGCGACTGCCGGGTCGCTAAACAAAAACGGTAGCCAGCCCGCAGCGATCTCCCGCGACTCCATCCAACTCGAAAATTAACAAGCTTTTAATCCGCTCCGCCTTTCCTCGCACCTCTCCCGTCTTGACAAACTCTCAAATTAGATATATTCCAATCTAGGTATGGACGTGGATTCCATCAAGCGCTCGCTCGAAGACAAAGGCCTCCGCTGCACGCCGCAGCGTTACGCCGTCATGTCTTTCTTGATGGACCACAACAGCCACCCAACCGCCGCCGAAACCTTCGAAGCCGTCAATCGCGTCGATCCACGTTCTTCGCGCGCCACCACCTACAACAATCTTCGCGATTTGGTGAAGGCTGGCCTGGTGCGCGAAGTCGCCGTCGAAGGCCGCGCCGCGCGCTACGACGCGAAAGGCATGCGCCACCACCATTTCATCTGCGATCGCTGCGGCGAAGTCGAAGACGTGCAGTGGTATAACGTGCCGAATCCAGCCTCGCGCTTTCTCGGCAAACGCGTCCTGCGCGAGTGCGAGCTCATTTTCCGCGGCCTGTGCACCAAGTGCGCCGAACGCAAAGCGCGCCGTAAATCTTGATCGCGAGTAGCCAACACAAACAGTAGCCGACACAAAATTCAGAATCACAAATCAAAGGAGCAACAAACATGGCCACCGATTTCACTGGAGCCGAAGCAGCAAACCCCAGCAACCCCACCGAAGCAAAGTGCCCATTTACCGGCGCCACCGGCCCGCGCAAACATACCGTTGCGGGCGGCCCGACCAACGCCGCGTGGTGGCCCGATCAACTCAATCTCAAAATCCTTCACCAAAATTCCGCGCTCTCCAATCCCATGGACGAGAGCTTCGACTACGCGAAGGAATTCAAGTCGCTCGACCTCAACGCCGTCATCAAAGATCTCCACGCGTTGATGACCGACTCGCAGCCCTGGTGGCCCGCCGACTTCGGCCACTACGGCCCGTTCTTCATTCGCATGGCGTGGCACAGCGCCGGTACGTATCGCATCGCCGACGGACGCGGCGGCGCCGGCTACGGCACGCAGCGTTTCGCGCCGCTCAATTCCTGGCCCGACAACGCCAATCTCGACAAAGCGCGCCGCCTCCTCTGGCCCATCAAACAGAAATACGGCCGCAAACTTTCCTGGGCCGACCTCATGATTCTCACCGGCAACGTCGCACTCGAATCCATGGGCTTCAAAACTTTTGGTTTTGCAGGCGGCCGCGAAGATGTTTGGGAGCCGCAGGAAGATATTTTCTGGGGACCTGAAAGCACGTGGCTCGCCGACGAACGCTACCGCGGAGAACGCGAACTCGACGCTCCTCTCGCCGCCGTGCAGATGGGACTCATCTATGTCAATCCCGAAGGCCCCAACGGTAAGCCCGATCCGATCGGCTCCGCGCACGACATTCGCGAAACATTCGCGCGCATGGCGATGAACGACGAAGAAACCGTCGCGCTCATCGCCGGCGGCCACACCTTCGGCAAAACGCACGGCGCATCCGACGCGGGAAAATATGTCGGCGTCGAACCCGAAGGCGCGCCCATCGAAGAGCAAGGCCTTGGCTGGAAAAATTCCTACGGCCCGGGTCACAGCACGCACGCCATCACCAGCGGCCTCGAAGTCGCGTGGACCACAACTCCAACAAAATGGAGCAACAACTATTTCGAAAATCTTTTCAAGTTCGAGTGGGAATGCATCAAGGGGCCCGGCGGAGCGTGGCAGTGGACGCCAAGCAACAACGGCGGCGCTAATTCCGTTCCCGACGCGTACGACAAATCGAAAAGTCACGCCCCCGGCATGCTCACCAGCGACATCGCGCTGAAAATGGATTCGAATTACGCCACGATTTCCAAGCGCTTCCTCGATCATCCCGATCAGTTCGCCGACGCATTCGCCCGCGCGTGGTACAAGCTCACGCATCGCGACATGGGCCCGCAAGCGCGCTATCTCGGCCCGCTCGTTCCCAAAGAAACTCTGATCTGGCAGGATCCCGTTCCCGCCGTCGATCACGAACTCGTCAGCGAGCAGGACGTCGCCGCGTTGAAATCGAAAATTCTCAACTCGGGATTGTCGCTCGCGCAACTCGTGAACACCGCGTGGGCCTCGGCTTCCACATTCCGCGGCTCCGACAAGCGTGGCGGAGCCAACGGCGCGCGCGTTCGCCTCTCACCGCAAAAGGATTGGGAAGTGAACGAGCCGGCCGAACTCGGCAAAGTTCTGCCCAAACTGGAAGCGATTCAGAAAGAATTCAATAGCTCGCAGGGCGGCAAGAAAAAAGTTTCGCTCGCCGATCTCATCGTCATGGCCGGTGACGCCGCCATTGAAGAAGCCGCGAAAAAAGGCGGCAACGCGGTAAAAATTCCGTTCTCGCCCGGCCGCACCGACGCGTCGCAGTCGCAAACCGACGTGTCATCCTTCGCCGTGCTCGAACCAGCCTCCGACGGCTTCCGCAACTATCTCAGCAACGGCCAGCATCGCCCCGCCGAAGAATTGCTCGTCGATCGCGCGCAATTGCTCAAGCTCACCGCGCCCGAGATGACCGTCCTCGTCGGCGGCCTCCGCGCCCTCAACGCCAACTTCGGCAAAGCGAAACACGGCGTCCTCACCGACCGCCCCGAAACTCTGACGAACGATTTCTTCGTCAACCTGCTCGACATGAAAACCCAATGGCAGGCCACTCCAACGCCCGGCCTGTTCGAAGCCCGCGATCGCGCCACCGGCACCGCAAAGTGGACCGCCACCCGCGTCGACCTCGTCTTCGGCTCCAACTCCCAACTCCGCGCCATCGCCGAACGCTACGCCTGCTCCGATTCCGCCGCCCACTTCGTAGCCGACTTCGCCTCCGCCTGGCACAAAGTCATGAACAACGACCGCTACGATCTCGCCCAAAATTAAAGCGAGTCAGTCACAGCGGTATCCGATCGTAAGAAAACAAATGGCGCGGTCTAAAAAGACCGCGCCATTTTATTTCTCAGAATTTAGTCAGCGTAGGTATTCGAAATGGCGGAGGAGGAGGGATTCGAACCCCCGAGACCCTTTCGGGTCTAACGGTTTTCAAGACCGCCGGTTTCAACCGCTCACCCACTCCTCCGCCTTCAATTCTATTACATTTATATCCCCACCTCGTTCCAGAAGGCGTGCCGTGACGACACCTCGTCGGCAGAAATTTCTCCGATAACGAATTGCCCGATTTGGACAAAGCTGAATTTCAAGCCGCTGCGGATTTCTACCGTTCACCCGGAAAGTTCATACGCTTCACGAGACTCTGAAATCGCGGATCGGCACGCAACGGATCAAACCGCGGCCAGACTTTCAGTAACGCCAGCCAGACATCATGCTCGCGATAGCCGCGCTCCAGCCACAGGAGTGCTTCGTCTTTTTCTCCGAGATTGGTATAAACCTCGGCAAGATAGCCGGGGCGTATATAAGAATTCTCGGCCTGCAAACGATGTAACTCCGCACTGAGCCGATGAACTGCCTTACTCTTGTCTCCCGCAGCGGCATACGTGGCGATGAGATCGAAGCGTGATTGACGGTACGGTTCCTGAAACGTAGACTCCGCTTCCGTAAATTTCCCCTGCGCTTCATACACCAGGCCCAGCCCATACCGTCCCAGTTGATCGTCCGGGTCTCGCTCCAATATTCGGCGAAACAATTCAGCCGCTTTATCGTAGTGGCGCGCATGAAATTGAATGCGGCCGGCGCGATACAAGACAATCGGCGAAAAAGGATCGAGCTCAAGCGCTTTTTGCGCCAACGCAGCCGCTTCTTCCTCACGTCCCCACATCGAAAGAATGAAGCCATACTGATAGAGCGCGACCACGTAACCTGGATTTAATTCGAGCGCCCGTTTGAACTCTTGGTCCGATCCAGACCAGTCCCACTCCAGAGCGTGAATGTAGCCTAGAGCCGCGTGACCTTCCGCTAAAGAGTCGTCCAGTTCTGTCGCGCGGCGAGCGGCTTCCTCGGCCTTGCCAATTCCCTCCGCCGGTTCAATGTCGCCAAAGCTCACGAGTTCGATGTAGGTATCCGCTAATCCCGCATACGCAGGCGCATAGTTGGGATCAATCTGCGTAGCTTCGCGAAAGCTTTCCGCCGCTCGGTACAAAGTTTCCGGTGCGCGTTGATTCCAGAACGAGCGGCCACGCAAGTAGAGCTCGTGGGCCTGGGGATTGACGCGCGAGGAATCAGCAAGTTGCTTCACTTCCGACGCCCGTATCGTCACGTTGACCGCACGCGAAATTTGCAAAGCGAGTTCCCGCTGGAGATTGAGAATGTCGGCGAGGTCGCGATCGTAACTTTCCGCCCACAGATGTGTGTCGGAGTTCGCATCGATCAACTGTGCCGTGACGCGGATGCGGTTCCCCGAGCGAACAACAGAGCCTTCTACGATCCCGTCAACATTCAGTTCTCGCGCAATCTCTGGCAGCGGCTTTTTCACACCTTGATATTGCATTGCCGAGGTGCGTGAGATGACTTTCAGCGCCTGGACTTTCGAGAGTTCCGCGATGAGTTGTTCCGTCATGCCATCGGCAAGATATTGCTGCGCGGAATCGCCTGACATGTTCGCCATCGGCAACACGGCAATGGAAGTGATCGGACGGTGAGAGGCGACCGCTGTTTTAGATGATGCGAACCGGTGATAGAGAGATCCACCTGCCAACAGCAATGCAGCGGATAGAACCGCGACATACTTCCAGCGTTTGCGGGTAGGAGCTGCCACCGCCAAACGGCCTCGAGTAGGAACCTGTTCCGTTAATTCGACGGGGACGCCCAACCGATAACCGATCCGCGGGATGGTCACGATCACGTTGGATTCTTCGCCGCCGAGGGCTTTGCGGATCTTGGAAACGGCCGTGGTGAGCGAGGAGTCTACAACCGTTAGCCCCGGCCACACCGATTCAACCAACTCTTCTTTGGTGAGCACCTCTCCCGGACGTAGCAACAGTTGGCGCAGCACTTCCAGCGGCTTGATCTCTACTTCAATGAGAAATCCCCGCACCCGCAGTTCGCGGCTCAATTCGTCAAATTCGCAGTCCGCAAAACGCCACACTCGGGCTGAAACCTGCCGGCTGTCCACGGGGGGCGCAATTGGGGCCATAAAACGAGCTTCCTTGGGAATCCTTCAGGGTTCTTCGGACTTCCGTTAGGACATATCTAGGGGACGCACTGTAGGCTGCCCGAACTTGCGTGAGCAGGTGCGTGCATTGTCGCACAACCGGCGAGCTCCACTTTCGAATTTATTGCCGGTTGCGAAGGCGTGCCGCTAGCGGTAACGACATGGAGAGCCCTGAGAGATGAAACGTTTACTGGCGACACTGAGCGTTGGTTTGACTGTGTTTTTTTCTGGCGTAACGGCCTTCCCGCAAAATATTCCCCCGGCTGGCACTACCGTGGTCGTGAAAATGGCGGATGCGGTGGATTCGGCAAGTGATCCAGCCGGAATGCAATATCACGGTTCCGTAACGAAGCCGGTCAACGCGGGGAATGGGGCCAATATCGCGCAAGGTGCGAGCGCCGCCGTTACGCTGGCTAAAAACGGATCGGTCTGGGCCACGCAGCTTTCTGCGGTATTCATTAATGGTCGGATGATGGCGGTCAGCAGTAGTTCCGTCAATGTAACCGGCACAGCACAAGGTGCCGCGAAGGCTGTGAATTCGGTCTTAGGCGGCTTTGGGCATCACGCGAATACGCCGACGGCTTTATCGGCGGTGGCATCGGGACAGCGAGTTGTTTTGCCGCCGGGAACTACGCTGAGTTTCGTGCTCAGCGCGGCAGTACCGGAGCCAGTGCCGGCGAGCACGCCGCCTGCGGCAACAGTGCCTGCAGCATCCACTCCGGTGGGAGCCGCGGCTGCCACCTCGTCGGGCCCTACGAATCCGTACCATTGCATCTCGCGAGGGCTTAAGGGGAATCAGCCGGTCGTTTATTCCAATCAGGTAATTGTTGTGAATGCTTCGGAATCGCACAATCTCCTGATCGCGTTTCAGAAATATATGCAGCAGACCTATCAAACTGCCGATCTTAAGGTTGGCTCGGATCGTTGCGAGCTTGTGAGCGCCGTGCCGGCGCAGCAAGCATTCACTCTGAGCTCAGAAGAAAAGCAATGGGCCGCAAGCAAGGCGGAGGTTGTACATGTCCAGTGGACGTTCACTCCGGGGCAGGCGGCATCTGCATCAGCAGCGCCGGCGTCAGCCTCGCCAACCGCCTCAGGAGGGCTGTACTTATATTGCTTTTCGGACACGGATGCGCCGGTCATCTACTTCAGCGATTTCTTCCTGGCTGATCCGGACCCCAGTGGACAGCGGGGCGTCAGTTTTCACAGCGTCCAGAATGCGTACGTGGCGTTTCTGAAAGAAAAGTATGCCTTCAAGAGCGGATCCAATTATCCGGCGTCGTGTTCGAACGCGTTGAACAACGCCGCGGGAATGAGTTATGCGCAGGGTAAAAAACAGAGAATGGAAGACCAATATAAGCAAGCCAAGAAGCAAATTGTAGAGACGGGCTGGAAGTTCACGCCGAGTCAGAGTGGCACGGAGCCGGCCGCAAAGGCCCCGGCCCGGCTTCATCATTGATGAGTTAGGTGCTACCAGCTGCAGGCGGTGTGGGGCCTCGCGACACGATTCGTCGGTTCTTGCGCGCGAACGGGGCGTAGCGAACTTTTTGTGAGCTGATAGGTGTTTGGTACGGCGCCGCTTTGGAAAATCGCCTAACTCTAAACCGCAGCTTCTTGCCCTGAGCTTGCAACCAACCCGTCGGCGAATTCCAATCCCCAGAAGCGGGGGGCGGGGGTCAGGAATTCGACGCCGACGCGCTGGCCGTTGTCGTTGGGCTCGCCGAGGAACACGACGCGGCACTCTTGCTCTTCGTCGGTGTCGGGATTCGTCAGCACGATCATCTCGCCTTGATCGATCTCGTGCTTCAGCAGCAGTAGTCCACCGTGAGAGTTCACCACCATCGTCTGGCAGGTCTCGCGAAATTTGCGTCCATCGTGCCCGCGCCCATGCGCTTGCACGGTCATTTTGTGGAACACACGGCCGCTGCGCCGTGGCGCGGTGGTATAGGTTGTAGCGCTCATAGTACAACCATGTTCGTCCGCGCCATCGCGCGGGTCAATTGACCGAAAGTACAGGTGTGACGCCTCGCAAACGAACTCTGTAGCCATATCGATATCCACGACCCAAGCGGTCTCTTCGCGTCACTTTCGCCGTATCGTTATTTCATTACCTGGTTGCTTCCTTACTTCACTTCACCTCCGCGCCGCCTTCCCGATCCGGCTGAAACTTGTGTCAGGCGCCCGGAACACCCTAAACTATCTGACGCGCCCTTATAGTTTCGTTGCAGCATCGCTCGCGCTCTCCCCGGCTGCAACATTCAGATTATCCAAAACGTATTTCTATCGGAAAGGATCGCTCTCATAACGTCCTCTATGAACCTTACTGAATTTATCGACGGTCGCCGCGACGCGCATCTCGAAGAACTCCGCGAATTTCTCCGCATCCCGAGCGTCAGCGCCAAAAGCGAGCACAAGCCCGACATCGAGCGCGCGGCACAATGGGTCGCCGAGAAACTCAAAAACGCCGGATTTAAAACCGTTCAAGTCGTTCCCACCGCTTTGCATCCTCTCGTCTATGCCGAGTCGCTCGAAGCTCCCGGCAAGCCCACGATCCTTTTCTACGGTCACTACGATGTTCAGCCCGCCGAACCGCTCGACCTCTGGACTTCGCCCGCCTTTGAGCCGACGGTTCGCAGCGGAAATATCTATGGCCGCGGAACTGCCGACGACAAAGGGCAAGTTCACATCCACATCAAGGCGCTCGAAGCGCTGCAAAAAGTGAACGGAAAATTTCCGATCAATGTAAAAGTCTTGATCGAAGGCGAAGAAGAAGTCGGCAGCGTCAGCCTCTGGGATTACGTGAAGAAGCACAAAGATAAGTTGAAGGCTGATGCGCTTGTAGTTTCCGATACATCGATGCTGGCGAAAGGCGTTCCTTCGATCACGTACGGATTACGCGGACTGAATTATTACCAGATCGAATTGACTGGTCCTGCGCACGATCTGCATTCGGGAGTTTACGGCGGAGCGGTTCCGAACCCGCTGACGATTCTCACCGAATTATTCGCTCAGCTGCACGACAAGAGTTTCCGCGTCGCGATTCCCGGCTTCTACAACGATGTCGCGAAAGTCGGCGCTGCGGAACGCAAAGCATTGAACGCTTTGCCGTGGAAGATGAAGGAATTCGATAAGGCTGTCGGAGCTCCAAGCTATTGCGGCGAAAAAGGATTTACGACGGTCGAGCAGCTTTGGATTCGGCCGACGTTTGAGTTGAATGGGATTTGGGGCGGTTATCAGGGCGAAGGCGCGAAGACGGTGATTCCGTCGAAAGCGTATGCGAAGTTCTCGACGCGGCTTGTGCCGAATCAAGATCCGCAGAAGATTGCGAAGGCTGTGGAGAAGCAGCTTCGCAAGCTGCTGCCGAAAACAGTGAAGATGAAGTTTGAAGTGCTAAGTACGGGAAAGCCTTGGGTTGCGCCGTTCACCGCTGGGATATTCGCGAAGGCGCAAGCATCGCTGGAAAAGGGATTCGGCAAGAAAGCTGTGTTCATTCGCGAAGGCGGATCGATTCCGTTCGTCACGCAGATGTATGACACTTTCAAAGTTCCGTGCGTGCTGATCGGGTTTGGTTTGCCGGATGAGAATGCGCATGCTCCGGATGAGCATCTTTATCTGGAGAATTATTTCAGCGGGATCAAAGCGATCGCGCATTTTTACGCCGCGCTCGGCGAATAGTTACAATCGTCTATTACTAAACAATTATCGCAGATACTAAATAGTAGCTGCCTTGCGGATGCGAGGCTCCTCGCTTGCTCCGAGCGTCGTTCTAAATCGTAGCGAGATCATTGCGGCGTCCCGTTGCGTATTGCTGTAGCGCGGAATTTGCGCTGGTGATTACGCCGAGCGCATCCGCGATTTTTACCAAATCACTTCCACGCAAAACTAAATACATTTCGTCTTCGCCGAGGCCGGTGTAGACGCGGTTGCCTATGCACCCCAGGCTCATGATCGAGCCATGGGCGATCGTGGCGGGGAGGGCCATGCAGGTGGGGCGGCCGAGGGCGGGGAGACCGCTGGCGACGCCGGCGCGACCGGCGGCTTCGTTCAGGAGCATGGCTGCGGATGGTTTGCAGGCGAACAGGACGACGTCTGGATCGACTGGCGAATCTCCGAGCGGGGAGTAGAGGATTGCGGCTGGAGTCTTGGGAAGTCGCGGGATCTGCGGGACTTCTTCGGGTTTGACGTAGCCGAGATCGAACATCATCTTGAGGGTTTGTTCGGTTTCGGCGGCGCGCTCGGGGGAGAGGGGAATGTTGTGGGTGTAGGCGCCGACGGCGCAGTTGAAGTGGTTTTCGGGGACGGTATAAAACGTTTTCCCGTTGGCCGCGAGGCGCCAGAAGCTGCAACTGGAGGGTTCGGTGCCGGAGAATTGGGTTACGCCGGCTGGGGCGGAGTCGAGGAAGGTGACTGCGACGGGGCGGCGGGCGAATTTCACGGCGGTGCCGATTTTTTGTTCGAGATCGTTCCAGTTTGTCGCGGTGGTCATTTGGTCTCCTGTGGTTTGCGAACGGGGAGGATAACACGGAGAGATGAAGCGACCGAATGATGGAAAAAGGTTAGGCGAGGAAGCGTGTGGCGACGGAAAGGGAGAAGTTGGTTAACGTAATGACTCCCCCTCCCCCTGTTTTTGCGTAAGAATGTGATTCCAGGGGAGTTATGTCGCGACATAGCGCAAGAATGTGATTCTATGGGGGTTATGGGGATTTTGATTCTGGGCGGAGGATTGGGGTGGGGGCGAGGGTGAGTCTGTCGGGCGCTTGGGGTGGCGCTCACGTGGGGATGATAGCGGGTGTTGATGGAGTGGTCAAATTATATTTTGTAACACGTTTGGACTGTTGGGGATGGGGAGGGTGGTGTTCGAATGCTGTGAAACTCGACGGGTAACGGTGGGGCAACCAGTGCCAGTCGGTGCGCGGGAAGGGCAAAGAAAAAGCAGATCCCCTTCGGGGATGACAACACTTGGGGAGTGGGTGATAGTGCGGATGGTTGGTCAGTGGGGTTTCATCTAAACCCCCACCCTCACAAAACGAGGATGGGGCACCCGGCGAGAGGCCAGGGCAAAGTCAAAGAAAGAAACAAAGTCAGAAGACCCACCCTCACGAAACGAGGGTGGGGCACCCGAAGCAAGAAGATAGAGTCAAAAACAAGGGCAAGGGCAAAGTCAAAAACCGCACCCTCTGAAAACTGAGGGTGCGGCACCCGGGGGAATTAAGACGGAATTAGAGGGATTTGACGTAGGCGACGACGTCTTTGATTTGGGCTGGTTCGAGGACTTCTTTGAAGGGGGGCATCATGGTGTCGCCGTTTTCGATCCAGGTTTTGAGGGATTCGTCGGTGACTTTGTTGTTGTTTACGGTGAAGGTGCCGCGCTTGCCGATGCCTTTGAGGCCGGGGCCGATTTTCTTGGAGTCGCTGTCGGCGTAGTGGCAGACGGTGCACTTTTTGTCGAAGACGTCTTTGCCGCGGGCGATGGCGGCGGCGTTGGGGGCCGAGCCGGCGGACTTTTTCGTTGTGGCGGGCTTTGCGTCGTCTTGCGCGTAGACCGCGCTGGTTACGGCCAGGATTGCTGCTCCGAGCACCATAAAATTGCGATTCACGATTCCCCCTGAAGTTCGCATCGCGTTCACGAAATAGGCTGCGGGACGCGCGATTTGCGGGCACAAAATTATTAGGCTGAATACCTTAATTGGACGCAGCGTCGACAGGAATGGTGCGCCCGCATAAGTGGCTCTATTTTCCATGTTCTAAGCGCAAATTTCCAGTCTTTGAGCGGTGCGAGGAAGAAAGGCGAGAAGAGAAGGATAACGCAGAGGCGCGGAGAACACAGAGGGGCGCGGAGGTTGCGGTGCGGGCTGGCGAGTGAAAAGCGGGGAATCTGGCGACTTAAAGTCACCGGTACAAACACGGAAAGAGTTCACCACAGAGTTCACAGAGGGCACAGAGACGGAATGGCAGACAGTGCGGTGTATTTTTGGCGACTTTTCCCGGCATAAAGTACAGGTTCTACGTAGCGCACGCGCTGCACCATCGTACTGATGACTCGGGGCGAAACGCTTGCCACAATCGATTCATCATGAGCCAGGAAACTCTATCGCAGCGCGTGGGAAGTGCTACAGGACGCCTATCAGGCACAAATGGAAGGCGATTACGACCGCGCCATCGAACTCTATCAATCTTCACTGGACCTCTGTCCGACAGCGGAAGCGCACACGTTTCTGGGGTGGACGTATCACTTTCAGGGGAAGCTGGATGAGGCGATCGCGGAGTGCAAGCGGGCGATCGAAATCGATCCGGAGTTTGGGAATCCGTACAACGACATCGGGGCGTATTTGATCGAGCTGAACCGGTTTGATCAGGCGATTCCGTGGCTGGAGCGGGCGGTGGAAGCGGCGCGATATGAGCCGCGGCATTTTCCGCATTACAATTTGGGGCGGGCGTATCTGGGGAAAGAGATGTATGGGAAGGCGATTGAGTGTTTTCAGCAGTCGCTGTCGATTGAGCCGAGGTATGCGTTGGCGCGGGAGGCGTTGGATTCGTTGAGGAAGATGGTGAACTGAAGGCGGAAATTGGAAGAATTGGAAATGAGAAGTTGGGACGGGCGCGGCTTTGAGCTGCGCCTTTTTGTTTTGGAGAGCGGGAAAACGAAGTAATGAAGTAAAGAAGTAATGAGGTAACGATTCGGAGGGAAGAACAGATCGCTGGAGCGCTTGGGTGATGCGTATTTTCGGTTGGCTTGAAATTGACGCCGGGCGGAGCGAGCCCCGCCCCTACAAACGCCTGGAAGCGGCGAAAGGCGGCTTTCAAATCAAAAGCCCTCCGGTGAGTGAGTGGCTCACTTGCCGGAGGGCGAACTTGATGATCGAAGTGGCTCTTTGTCGAAAGAGCTAGATGATCTAATCCAACAGGTACCCAGGATTGCGGCGCTGGACGAAACGGCGACTCCATGGTGATTGGCTGAGTGGCCGCCGGTTTCGGCGCGCTGATGCGGGGCCCGACCTCGCGGCGCGTCGAAATAGGCGCGCGGATCACGAGGAGAAAAAGCTACTTGAGAACGGCATCCTTGAGCGCTTTCGACGGGCGCAGGCGGACGACGGTCTTTGCCTTGATCTTGATCGCTTCACCGGTCTGGGGGTTGCGGCCCATGCGAGCCTTGCGGTGCGCCTTGACGACGCGGCCGAATCCCGGAATCACGAATTTGCCGGCGCTACCCTTGGCTTCTTTTACGGCGAGCTTGAAAAGCTCTTCGAAGAAGAGAGCTGCGGTTTTCTTGGGTAGGCTCGTTTTTTCGGCGAGGTGTGAAACGATCTTGGTCTTGCTCAAAGGCTTGGCTGCCATCTTTTATTTCTATCCTCCTCAGATTTTCAAATCGGCGTCGAAGGAAATTTTCGAGACCAGCCGCGGATTCTCCCCCTCTGAAGCACGAAAAACCGGGCCGCATTGGACTATAAGCCAGTGTTTACGCGGAATGCAAGCGGCAAGGGGCGGAAAAGCTAGGAAAAATGCGGGATTTTAGGGAGTGGGGTGCGGGAATGTTGATTATTAGCGGGGATTTCCACAGTGACTCTCGCCTCAACGTAGCGCTGCGAGTTTAAGAATGTCACTTCAGACAGCGGTTGAAGAGGTGATAGGCTTTGGTTGAGGCTGGGTTTGTGAAGCAAATGGCTGACAAAACGAATGGATACGGTGAGCTCATCGTTCGCGACAAGCGAATTTGCGGTGGTGAACCTGTCTTCAAAGGGACGCGCGTGACTTTGCGCACCGTGCTTGCCTCTCTGGCCGCGGGCGAGAAGGTTGAAAAAATCCTCGAGCAATTTCCTACACTGAAGGCAAGACATGTCCAGGCCGCCATCGCATTTGCAGCGGCATCGGCTGAAGAGGATTTACCCGTTCCTGAAACTCCCCACGTGCGATGAAGATCAAGCTGGACGAGAACCTACCTCTCGGTCTGGCGACCGCTCTGAGAAGCCTCGGTCATAAAGTGCACACGACAATAGAAGAGGGTCTGGCGGGAAAGAGCGACGCAGAGATCTGGTCGGTCACGCAGCGCGAAGAACGATTTCTCATAACTCAAGACCTAGATTTCGCCGATTTGCGGCGATTCGCTCCCGGATCACATCACGGAATTCTGCTGGTGCGGTTGCATTCGCCCGATTGGCGACATCTCAGCGAGCGAGTTGCAGGGATTTTTCGCGAGGAAGATGTCGAACAGTGGGCCGGGTGCTTTGTTGTGGCGACCGAACGAAAGATTCGCATCGTCAAGAAGTGAACCAGCCGAATAGAACGAGTTTATGTAAAGAGTCTATTCCGTGGCTTGGCTTGGTTTAACCACTCTGTCGTAAATCAGCAACAACAATGCGGTGAGGACGCCGACGGCGGTGATGACGTACCAGGCTTGGGCGGGGTGGTGTTCGACTTCGGCGTAGTGGTGCATGACGCGGCCGCCGAACCAGCCGCCGAGGAGGGAGCCGATGCCGAGCGGGAGAAAGGCGAAGCCCATGTAGGTGCCCTGCTGGCCGGGAGGGGCGAGGCGGGAAATGTATTCGTAGTAGCGCGGCTGATGAATGATTTCGCCGAGGGCGAGGACGAAGATGGTGAGGTAGCAGGCGAGCACGGTGGGATGGAAGGCGAGAATGAGCCAGGAGAGCGACGTGATGAGCGTGCCGATGATGATGGCGGAGAAGGCGGGGATGGAGCGCGTCAGATAATTGATGAGCAGGGTGAGGGCGATGACGGCGGCCGCGTCGGTGACGAGAATCCATTCGACGCTGGCGTTGGGATCGATGTAGGCGTGGACGTAGCCGGGCAGGCTGATGTACTGCTGCCAGTAGACAATCCAATAGCCGGTGAAGATCAGCAGGAAGAGCATGAAGCGGGGATTGCCGAGGACGACGAGAAAATTGCGGAGCGTGCGCGCGATGGTGGGGGCGGGCTCGTCGGCGGCGCGCTTTGGTTCGCGGAAGAGAAACAGGACGAGAAAGAACATCGCGAAAACGCTGATCGCGGAGATGCGGAAGACGGGCTCGAGGCCGAGATGCTTGTGGGCCCATCCGGCGACGTAGGGACCGGCGGCGCCGCCGATGTTGACCATGGTGTAGTAGATCGAGTAGCCGATGCTGCGGACGTTGGGTTTGGAGGCGCGCGCGGTGGTGCCGACGACGCTGGGCTTGACCATGGAGATGCCGAGCGCGGGAAGAATGAGGATGACGCCGACGAAGAGGCCGAGGGGGACGGCGTTGCGGATGGGCGCGAGCCAGGATGCGCCGACGGAGCCGATGAGGAAGTAGGCGGCGGCGAGAATCAAGTAGGCGATCGAAAGAGCGCGGCGGAAGCCGAGACGGTCTGCGATCGCTCCACCGAAAATGGCGAGGAACCAAACCATGCCGCCGAAAATGCCGGTGAGCGTGCCGGTCTGTTCGGTGGAGAAATTTAACTTTTCCTGGAGGTAGACGGCGAGCGAGGAGAAGGCGCCGTAGTAGGAGAGGCGCTCGAAAATTTCGGAGATGTTGGCGATCCAGAAGGGGCGCTCGAAGCCGTCGCGGATTTCGGTTAGGCGTTGGGGAAGGGGCATTGTTGTTGAGCTTGGCTGCGTCGCTGCGCGCGCTGGCGGCTCGCGGTGGGGATGATAACAGAGGCTGGCGGGCGGGGAAATTTTATCGCAGGGAGATGCCGCGTCCCATGAAGAGGAGGAAAGCGGCGGCGAAGATTGCGGCGGCGATGGTGAGCGGGAGGTTCGGGGGGACTTCGATTTCGGGCGCGGGATGGGCGACATTGGAGTTTTGCGCTGCGCTGGTCACAGATTTAGCGGCGGATTGGCGGAGGTCGGTGAGGGCGAGGAAGAAGCCGAGGGTCAGGCCGATGGTGCCGGAGATGCCGTCGTAGAGGATGAGGCTGGGGCTGATGGGATTGAGGAACGAAGCGAGGAAGAAAAGCGAGCCGCCGGCGAAGCAGGCGGTGTGGGTGATGCGGCGGGCGGCGGGGAGGGTGAGCGGTGCGTTGGGACGCGCGAAGATTGAAGCGAGGAGGTGCGCGGCTTGCGCGATGGCGTAACGGTAGCCGAGTGCGCCGACGATGACGAGTGCGATGCGATAGATCCAGGCGGGGCGGAGGCTTTTGATGACCGCGGCGAAGTCGCCGAAATTGATGAGGCCGGAGTAGAGGATGTAGCCGAAGGCGAGGAAGAGGTTGGCGAAGGCGAAGAAGTAGAGGAAGAGGCGAGTGAGTGTGATGCGAGCGAGGCCGGAGGCGACGGGCGCGGCGGCCGTTGCGTGTGCGCGGGCGACTGTGAGTGCGGAGGAGTTTGCGCGTTGCGGTGTGAGCGATCGGAGAAGCGCGAGCGCGGCGAGGCCGAAGATGATGTTGGCGAGCGGGCCGGCGGCGGGGACGAGGCGCGAGGCGGACGCAGTCTGCATCGCGGTGGAAGAGATGAGGATGATTTTGCCGCCGGTGAGCCAGCAGACGATCGCGTGGCCGAGGACTTCGTGGACGATAGGCTCGAGGCCGAACGCGAAGATGCCGATGGATGCGACGGTGAGCAGGTTGATACGCGAGGGCATGGCGGCGCGGGAAGTATAGCGGAGAAGGAAATCCGACGGCGCGTGAGTGTGCGACGTTGCGCATACTGCAACGGGATGTGTGACACGGAGCGGAGCCGGCGAGTTGTTACCAGCCGGTGCGCGGGGTGCGTTGGAGGAAATCGTTGGCGGAGGCGACGTTGGTGACGCGCATGGCGGCGCCGTCGTATTCGATTTTGCGGCCGGCGCGCAGGGCGACGACGCCGAGCAGCATCACTTCGGTAAGCTTCGCGGCGTATTCGAACGGCGACGAGGCTTGCGTCGTGCCTTTGGCAGCGTTGACCCAGTTCATCTCGTGATCTTCGTTGGGGATGCGCGGCAATTTTTTTGGCGGAGTGCCGACGCTGGCGTGCAGCGACGCGGGGAGCAAGCGCGGGCGCAGACCGTAGGTGTCGTGCAGGAGTTTGCCTTTCGTGCCGACGAGGAGCGCGCCGCCACCTTTGTTGAGTTGCTCGTCGTCGGGCAACTCGACGGGCTTGGGCGGGAGCAGACCGCCGTCGTACCACGTGAGCTTGACCGGCGGCTTCGAACCGCGCGCGGGAAATTCGTAGAAGGTTTGCGTGGCGAGCGGATACGACGCGCCGTTGAACGGCGTGGAAATTGTTTCGATCGTCGTGGGGTAGCCGAGGTCGAGCGCCCACATGGAATGATCAATCAGGTGCGCGCCCATGTCGCCGATCGCGCCCATGCCCCAATCGACCCAGCCGCGCCAATTGAACGGATGGTAGATCGGGTGATACGGAACTTCGGGCGCGACGCCGAGAAACAAATTCCAGTTGAGCTCGGGAGGCATCGGCGTGGCTTCGGCGGCGAGTGATGCGGCTTGGCGTACGTTGACGTCGTGACCGCTCCAGCCGGGAGCGGGCGAAGACGGATTGAGCGGCTCGGGGCGCGGCACGCCTTGCGGCCAGAAGCCGAGCGGGCGGTTCGTCCAGATGTGAACTTCGCGAACGTCGCCGATCGCGCCGGACTGGATGTATTCGATGACGGTGCGCGCGTCGTCGGTGGAGTGGCCCTGGTTGCCCATCTGCGTCGCGACTTTTGTTTCTTGCGCGCGCTTTGCGAGTTGACGCGCCTCGGCGACGGACCATGTGAGCGGCTTCTGGACGTAGACGGCTTTCTTGAGATCCATCGCGGCGAGCGCGATCGTCGCGTGCATATGATCTGGCGTCGCGACGAAAACGGCGTCGATATCTTTCTGCTTGTCGAGCATCTCGCGATAGTCGGAGTAGCGCTTGAGTTTAGGGAGATGCACGTCTTTCAGGCGCGTCATGCGCTCGATGCGAATCTTTGCTCGCTCGGCATTAAAGGGCTGGTAGCCCTCGGCAATTTGCTGTGGCGTCAACACAGGCGGATTTTCGAGGCGCTTTTGCCAGTTTGCGATCTCTGCGTCGAGATGATCGAGGCTTTTGTTGGCGTAGCCCCAGTCGACATCGCAGATGGCGACGATGTTTTGATCGGAAAGATTGACGAGATTGGTGTGACCCATGCCGCCGACGCCGACACCGGCGACGTTGAGTAGATCGCTGGGCGGCGCGTATCCGCGGCCGAGAACATGGCGCGGCACGATCGTGAAAGCGGCCGCAGTCGCAGCGGTCTTCGCGATAAACGACCGGCGAGAAACGGTTTCCTTCGGTTGATCGATGTCTTGTTTAATTTCGGAGGAAGGCGCGGCTTTCTCGAGAGGAGTTGCGGTCGATTCCAAGTCTCGGGTCATCAATGGGCTCCGTCTGGCGCTTGTGGCGACGCCTATTATGGCGCGTGCTGAGGCCTTTGGAAACGGGTAAACAAAATCGATATTTGGCTGTAAAAACGGCGGGCTCGAAATTCGATCCGGTTTATACTTTCTGACTATGCGGGCCGGACCTCGTCGTTTCGGTTTTTTCCTTCTTCTCTTTTTCATCGTTGCGGGAGCTCAGGTGCAAGCTGCGCCGGCGTCTTGGCGCGGTGTGTTGCGCGATGCGGATGGGCATCCGGTCGTGAATGCTTCGATCGAACTTCATGCAACAGCCGGCAATCACGACTACTCGAGCAAAACATCCGCGACTGGGGGTTTTGCGTTCGGTGAAATCGCCGAAGGCACGTATACGTTGCGCGTGACCGTCGGCACGAAAAGCTGGACGGCGACGAGCGCTGTCGCGTTCAAAGAAGACATTGCAAGCTCGGGCGTGCTCGAACTCTCGGCCGGCGACGCAACGGTCCGAGTACTCGCCACGGGCGGAGGCCAGCGCACTCGGGGCAGCGGCGGCGAAAATCTTTCGAGCGGCGAGGTCTCAAGCCTCCCGCTGAACGAGCGCGATTTCAGCAAGCTGTTGCTGCTCGCTGCAGGCACGATGACGGACACGAATGGGGCTGCGAACTTCACGCAGCAATTCGCCGTGAACGGCCAACGCGGCGTGGCCTCTGTATTCGCTACGGACGGAGTCGATACAACCGATCCCGAGCTCGGCGGCGCAACGTTTTCGAATTTCAACGTCGATGCGATCCAGGAAGTGCAATCCAGCTCGGGCGTGATGTCTGCCGACATCGGGCATGGTGCCGCGGGATTCACCAACGTCGTCACCAAATCCGGCAACGATTTCGTCCACGGCAGCGCATTCGAATTCGTACGCAACGCAGCGTTTGATGCGCGCAACTTTTTCGACCACAGCAGCGCCATCGATCCACGCCGCATTCCACCGTTCGCGCGCAACGAGTTTGGCGTGACGAACGGCGGGCCGATCGTGCTGCCGAAAATCTACGACGGCCGCGGGAAGAGCTTTTATTTCGTCGAATATCAAGGATTCCGTCAAGTGCTCGGCACGACGCAGGTATTCGCCGTCCCGACCGCTGCCGAACGCCAAGGCATCGACGCGACGACGATCCCCGGCGACACACTCTTCGTTCCGGTCAGCGCGAAAATCGCGCCCATCCTCGCGCGCTATCCGCTGCCAAACGAAGCATCCGGCCCCTACGGGAACCGAACTTACGCGGCGTCTTCAAAGGTTGTGACCAACACAGATCAATTCTCGATCCGTGTCGATCACAAAATTTCAGACAAAGCGAATCTCTTCACGCGATTTAGCTTGAACCAGGTCAATGGCCCGACGACAAATCCCGATCAGACAGCGATTGATCCCGATTTCGGAATCAAGTTTTTCGATCACCAGCGCAACGCCGCGGTGCGCTACACGCGAATCATCTCTCCGCGAATGACCTCGGCGACTTCCTTCGGCTACATTCGCAGCACGCCGACATTTCCGACGACCAATCAAACCGATCCATCGATCGGCTACGGCGACGGTCTATATGAGGGATTCAATACAGGCGATGGCTCGATCTATGGCTCGTTCGGCAACGTCTATCAGGTTAAAGAAGATCTGACGTATACGCGTGGCTCGCACGCGTTCAAATTCGGCGGCGAGATTCGCCTGAACAAAGACGCGACGATCTTCGGCGTCAATCCGAACGGCGCGTATATCTTTGGCGGCGGCACGGCCTATTCACAGGTGCTGATTCCTTCGGCGAGCGGCCAGCACGACATTTTGCCG
Source organism: uncultured Acidobacteriota bacterium (assembly GCA_963785605.1). Classification (GTDB taxonomy): domain Bacteria; phylum Acidobacteriota; class Terriglobia; order Acidiferrales; family UBA7541; genus Acidiferrum. The sequence continues at coordinate 125,045 of CAWAWE010000012.1, forward strand.
GGACAGCCACTGCCCGATGCGCTGACCGGATTGCTGACCGCGACGCCATATTCCTACACGGTCAGCGCGCTCGAAGGACTGACGCCGGGCGGCAATCGCTTTGACGAAGCCTCGGTGCGCCGCGAAGCCTACAACTTATACTTTCTCGACGTGTGGAAAGCGACGCCAAAGCTGAGCGTGAACTACGGATTGCGCTACGAACTCAACAGCCGCATCAAGGAATCGCAAAATCGCACATCGGTCGCGCAACCGATCGACGCGAACGGCAACCCAACGTCGTTTTTGACGCCGGGCGCGACGCAAATTTATATCTACAATCCGCAACCGATCTATCCGCTCGATAAAAAGGGATTTGGCCCGCGACTTTCGGTCGATTACGCGCTGACTTCGCACACGACATTTCACGCCGGCGGCGCGATCACAACGAATCTGCCGAATTTATGGCAAGACAATTTCGTAACGGGCGCTTTTCCGCTCGTTTTTTCGCCTGTGATCACAGCGCTGGCTGACGTGCCCGTGACGTTTTCGAATGTCGCGACGCCGGTAAAGCTGCCGACCGTCTACAACATCAACGGCCAACTGCTCTTTCCGAACGGCGACAGTTCCAAAGTTCCAGCCAACACTGTCGTCGATTTGCAACGCTTTCAAAACGATTTGGCCGCGATTACTCCTGGCCACGAAGTGCAACTGTTTTCGACAGGCGTGATCTCTCGCGAATTTCAGAACGGCTACATCGGCACCTGGACAGCCGGACTCGACCAGGATATTCACGGCGTAAAGGTGAGCACGGCTTACGTCGGCACCGCGGGCGTGCATCTGGCGACCGTTTTCTCACCGAACGGTTATGCGGGCGCCGATCCGGAGTTCGCGCCGTTCACGCAATTCAATTCCGCGGGGCACGCGATCGGAGGATTCGGCCCCGAATCGATTATGAGCAACGGCTCACACTCGAGCTATCACGCCTTGCAAACCAGTGTGACGGACAATTATTCGAGAATCGGCTTGAGCCTGCAGGCGAGTTACACGTTTTCGAAATCAATCGACGACTCGAGCGCGGTGCTTGGCGGCCTGCCCGCAAACGCGGGCACAATTTTGCAAACGCTGCCGCAGGATCCGCGCAACCCGGAAGTGGACAAAGGGCCGTCGACCTTCGACGTGCGCCACGTGTTTTCGTTGAGCGTGATTCAAGGGTTGCCGTTCGATCGCATCGGCTTTTTGGAGCCGGTGAGCAAAAAAGTCACGCGCGGCTGGCAATTTCTAAACGTGACCAGCATCACGAGCGGATCACCATTCACGGTGTACTCAGGAATTCAGCAAACGGGGGCGGGAGCCGGCGGCACCGATCGACCGGATCTCGTTTCGATGCCCAACTTTTCGACCAGCCGGCCGATTCGGGAAGATTATTTCGGGCTTGGCGCGAACAACAATTCGTTTTTTTCGATTCCCATCAATGTGTCCGGCGGCAGCGGCCCGAATGACGGCACCTTTGGCACGTTGGGACGCAACACATTTCGCGGACCTGGCTTTAAGCAGCTCGACATGGCGTTGATCAAAGACACGCCGTTCGGGCGTCGCGGCAAGGGCGAACTCGGCATCATCGAGTTTCGCGCGGAGTTTTTCAACGTCTTCAACGTTGTGAATTTCAGTTTGCCGGCGAACACGGTTTTGGGGACGGGATTCGGCACGATCAGCAAAACGGCGGGACCGTCGCGGCAGATTCAGCTTTCCTTGAAGTTGGTGTACTGAGCTTATCGAGTCGAAACGTCACGCGGGTGATCGCATCAGTAGCACGCGCTCATATCGCTCGAGGTCCCGCCCGCGGCCGGAACGTAACACTTCAACGTGTAATCTTTCACCATGCGATCGGCACCGAATCGCCACCCCAGCGTGCGAATCGTGCGCTTCATGCGCTTGATCCAACCGCGCGGCAATCCATCCTGGTCGCGCTGATAGTAAAGAGGAATCACTTCGTCGCGCAGCACTCGATACAGATCTTCTCCGTCGCGTGCGTCGTGGACATCCATGTTCGTGTGCGTGCGACCTGTGCCGATTCCAAAACCGTTTTGCCCGTCGTACGCTTCGGCCCACCACCCATCGAGCACCGAAAGATTGAGCCCGCCGTTGAGAACAACTTTCTGTCCGCTGGTGCCGCTCGCTTCCAGGGGCCGCCGCGGATTGTTGAGCCAAACGTCCACGCCCTGGACAAAATGGCGGCCGACGTTGATATCGTAGTCCTCGACAAAAACAAATTTGTCGCCGAACCGTGTGTTGCGCATCATCTGCGCGATCTGCTGGAGCACGCGCTTGCCCGGCTCGTCGAGCGGGTGCGCTTTGCCGGCGAAAACAAACTGCACCGGGCGCTTCGGATCGTTGACCATCGAAGCGAGGCGTTCGATGTCGGCCAAAATTAAATTGGCGCGCTTGTAGGTGGCGAACCGGCGTGCGAAACCGATCGTCAGCGCATCGGGACTCAGCACGCTGCCGAGACGAAGGCGCTCTTCCTGCGGCTCACCGCGACGTTCCGCTTGCTTCATCGCGCGGCGGCGCACAAATTCGAGCAAACGCGCTTTCAGGTTGAGATGCGTTTCCCAAAGTTCGCCGTCGTCAACGTTCTCGATGCCTTCCCAAATTTTCGCTTCGGCGCCATGCTGCTGCCAGCCGGCGCCAAGATGGCGATCGTAAAGGCGCGACATTTGCGGCGCGAGCCACGACGGAACGTGGACGCCGTTGGTGATATGGCCGATGGGCACGCGATCTTCATCCTTACCAGGGTTCAAACCGCGCCACATCGCGCGCGAAACTTCGCCATGTAACGACGACACCGCGTTCGCGCGGCGAGCGACGCGCAAGCCGAGTACGGTCATGCAGAATTCTTCGTCGCGATTACCTGGATTTTCGCGGCCGATTTCCATCAAGCGATCGTGCGAAAGGCCGATCGCATCGCGCAGAGGTCCGAGATGTTCTTCGATCAAGTCGGCGCTGAAGCGATCGTGACCCGCGGGGACAGGCGTATGTGTCGTGAAAACGACTTCGCGAGCGACGTCGGGCAAAGCTGCTTCGAAACTCAGCCCTTCTTCTTGCATACGATTGTGAATCGCTTCGAGAACTGCGAAGCCGCTGTGGCCTTCGTTGAGATGCAGCACGCCGGGCGTGATGCCCATCGCTTTGAGGGCGCGGAATCCACCGATGCCCAGCAGCAATTCCTGCCGGATGCGAATGCGGCGATCGCCGCCGTACAAGTGGGACGTCAGCTCGCGATCTTCCGGCGCGTTGGCTTCGACGTTGGAATCGAGCAGCAGCAAATCGCGGCGCCCAACTTTCATGCGCCACACGCGCGCGCGAATCGAACCGTTGCGCGTATCGATCTGCACCTGTACGGGCTCGCCGTTCGTGCCGATCGCCGGTTCCATCGGGAGATGGTTCACGTCGTTCTCGGTGTACTCTTCCTGCTGCCAACCTTCATTGTCGAGCCGCTGACGGAAATATCCCTGACTGTAGAACAGGCCGATGCCAACGAGCGGAATATCGAGATCGGACGCACTCTTGATGTGATCGCCGGCCAAAATTCCGAGGCCGCCGGAATAAATTGGAATCGATTCGTGCAATCCGAACTCTGCCGAAAAATATGCGACTGGCCGCGGCCGCAGAACGCCTGCGTGGCGCGCGCCCCAGGTGTTGCTGTCGTCGTTTAAGTATTCGCGTTGGCGGCGATACGCGTAGTTGATGCGGCTGTGCATGGCGAGCTCGGCGGCGCGCTGCTCGAGAGTCGCAAGCGGAAGTTCGCCGAGCATCGAAATCGGATTGTGATTGAACTGCCGCCACGGGCCGGGATCGAGATCGCGAAACAGCGCGGTCGAATCGTTATCCCAGCTCCACCACAGATTTCGTGCGAGCGACCAGAGCTTCTCTTGCATCGGCGCGATGAAACGGTCGAGGCTTCGCGCTTCGCTGACGACCGGCGCCACTTGCGCGGCGGCTTGCATCAACATGCGGACTTCGTCTTCGCGAAAGCTGCGCGCTTCGATAGTTTGGACGACGAGAACACCCTGGAGAACGCCTCGATCGATCAGAGGGACTCCGAGGAATCCTTCGTAGGCTTCTTCACCGGCTTCCCGAAAATATTTAAAGCGCTGGTGCTTCTTTGCGTGCGCGAGCGCAAGCGGCCGCAGTTGTTCGGCGACCAAGCCGGTGAGTCCTTCGCTGAGCGCCATCCGGAGAGTGCCGACACACTTTGGCCGGAGGCCACGCGTTGCGGCGAGAACGAGACGCGCGCGATCGGGTTCGAGCAGATAAATCGAGCAGACATCGGTCTTGAATCGGCCTGCGATAAGGGCCACTACGTTGCTGAGGGTCTCCGCCGGCTTGCCACTGTCTTTGGCGAGATTTCGAATTTCTTCGAGCGTCAAGACGTGCTGCGCGTCTCGCGAATTTATCGTTTGGCTCAAGCTCGGCTTCCTCGGGCGTTCCAAGTTGAAGACACCAATACCGCAAACAAAATTGTGCAGGTCTGGGTGAAGACATAGTACGGCGGCTTGATACGGCAACAAAGTGCAAATTACTTCGGCGGTGATAGAAAGGAATTTCGCAATTGCGCACACGACGAAATTCTGTGCTTTTGGTGATATCAGGCCGGCTGTAAGACGAGCACTCCGTAGGGATCGATGGTCGTTTTCGATTCGACCGCCCCGCCGCCCAACAGATTTTTGAAACGTCCGGGCACGGTGATCGCTTGGGCGGAGGCGGTGTGGTTTAAAACATAAGTCCACTGTGTTGAGCCGGATTTTCGCGTCGTGAGTTCGACGCCACGCGGAATTTCGAATGTCGATTTGCTGCCTGATAGGGCAACCAGCGTGGCGAGGACTCGACCGAGATTCATCGGGTCGAGATCGGCGCCGATATATACCGCTTTGCCTTTGCCGAAGGCGTTCATCGTGATCGCCGCGTCACCCGCGAATGGGGCCGTGTAGGTCGCGAGCACCGCCGCGCTCGACGACGGCTCAAGCCGATCGGCCCACAGTGCGCACGTGCCGTCTGGGCCGGCGAGTGAGCCGGAAAATTTGACGCCGATTTTTTCGCTGTAGATGGGCACATAGTCTTTCACGGTCACGCCCATCACGTCGCGGAGCAATCCCGGCAGCGGCGTTCGAACGATCTGGCTGCTTTCGTCTTTCGCGCCCAGACGGAAACTGGTGACGAACACTCCGCCACCTTCCACGTAGCTGCGAATGCGCGCCGCCTGTTTTTCGGATAACACATATTGCAACGGCGCGAACACCGCTTTGTAACGGGATAAATCCGATTCGGGCGCGACCACATCGACTCCGGTGTGCATGCTGGAAATCGACGCGTACCAGGAGATGGCGTGCGACATATACGTCAGGTCGCGTTGCCCGGGTTGAATCTGTAATGCCCAGTCCGAGTCAACATCGAAAATCAGCGCGCTGTCGGCGGAGTAAGACGCGTGCAACGCATCCTCGCCCAGCGATTTCATGTCCTTCACGGTTTGCTTGATTTCATCGAAGCCTGCGCTCTTCGAACGGTCGTGATTCAATATTCCGTGCCAATACTCTTCCGCACCGAAATCAGCCGTGTCCCAGCGAAAATAATTCACGCCCATCGCGCCGTGCGCCACCGCTTGAAAAGCCCAAAGCCGCAGTTGGCCCGGGTGAGGCTGCGGTGAAAAGAATCGCTGGCCGGCTTTGCCTGACTGCTCTTCCATAATCAGAAATGGCTTGCCGTCTTTCACGCCGCGCATCGAGTCGTGCCCCATTCCTACGATGGACGGCAGCACTTCGGATGGAAAATTGGGAGCGTAGATTTCAATGAATCCCGGATAGTTGTCGTGCGAAACGAAATCGAGGTCCTTGTAGAGGTCGTGAAGGTTCAGCGTATCAACGGGCGCGCCTACGTTGTTCGTCGTCACAAAATGATGCGGGCAATTCTTGCGCAGCACCGCGAGCTGCTGATTCGAAAACGAGGCGTTGGCGAACGACTGATATCGGTCATAGTCGAGCGCAAGCCCTGGATTCGGATCGCCGTTCGACGGCAGCGGCACCGGAATCTGGCTGAAGTCCGTATAGATTTGGCTCCAGAACGCAGTGCCCCACTTCGCGTTGATCGTTTCGAGGCTGCCGTATTTTCCGCGCAGCCATTCCTGAAATCCAGCACGGCAATATTTGCAATAACATCGGCCCCACCGCTGCAGAGTGAATTCGTTGTCGATCTGCCAACCGATCACGCCCTTGGTGTCGGCGAAGCTGCGCGACATTTCCGTCGCGATCGCGAGCGACAACTTGCGATACGTCTTGTTCGATGGGCATGTGAATCGCCGTCCGCCTGGCGAAACCGTCATGCCTTCGTCGTTGACCATCAGCACTTCGGGATATTTTTGCGTCAACCAAGGCGGAGGCGCCGCCGAAGGTGTCCCGAGAATTACGCCGATGCCTTGCTTGTGAAGAATATCGACCGAATGATGCAGCCATGCAAAATCGAACTTCCCCTCCGATGGCTCCATGAGCGACCAGGCGAATTCCGCCACACGCACGTTCGTGAAGCCGAAGTCCGCGATCATGCGCGCGTCTTCTTCCCACAGCGACTCCGGCGTTTGATCGGGGTAGTAATCGACGCCGAGCAACAGCGGCGCGTTCGGCGCACTACTTTGCGCACCGCTGCCGGCCGTAGAGCCAGCCGGCGTCATAGCCCAAATTTTGGATGGCAGCGACGCCGCGCCTAGAGCAGCGCCAGCACAGGTGAGAAATTTTCTTCGGGAATGCACGTAAGAGGACCTCCGTCCGTCCGCCCGCCCGCGCAAATGCTCTCGCTAGGGGTCGCAACGGTCATCTTCCGCCGCGCATTTCACGCTGTCAAGAAAACGCTTTCTGAGGAGAAAAACACGCGACCTCAGCTTGCTGAAACTCGCTTTACGGGGTACCGGCCACATTCACCGAATACGCCGGTCGCCCTCTTGAATCGGCGCATCATTAATACTCGCGACTCTCCGGCGCATGAACCCTTCCGAATTGAAGTCCCACAGCTCAACGCCGTACGACCGAAACCACTGGCCCGAATCGTCATGCCACTCGTATTCGAAACACACCGCGATGCGGTTCTCATTAAATGTCCAAAGCGTCTTTTTCAACCGGTAATCGAGCTCGCGCGTCCACTTGCGATAGAGAAACGCCTTGATCTGCTCGCGCCCCGAAAGTAGCTCCGCTCGATTCCGCCATTCCGAATCAACGGTATACGCCAGCACAACCCGTTCTGGATCGCGCGTGTTCCACAAATCTTCAGCCAGCTGAACTTTCGCGGCAGCAGATTCCGCGGTAAAAGGAGGCAAGATAGGCGTCGGCATAAGCTGAACTCCGGGCTGCGTCCAAGGTCGGGCACATCACCGTGGCTTTCAGCGTATTGGATACCCGCGCGCTATCAAAGTTGCTGGCAATTTTCCTGCTCCTTCAGCCGCCCACAAATTCATGTTCGCGGCACGCCCGCACCGTTCCTGGAGGCCGTTGCAAAGTTCCGCTCGACAGGCTCGATAATTCCAATCCCATTTCGCTGAATTCCTCAAAACGCTCGTGCGGCAACGCTACGAGATTGCCATCATAGGACGAAAGCTCGTTCGAGATCGATTCCAACGACCCGTCATCCGCCAGCGCGAACCAGCCATAGCCCGCATCCGCCAAACATCGCACAATTTCCCGCGCTGCATATCCCCACGGCGCCGTTCGAACATCCTGCACCTCTACCAAGATCGCCGGCCGCACGTCAGCGCAAAGCATCCGGCGCGCTCCATGCAAGAAACTAAGCTCCGCACCCTCGACGTCCAGCTTGATGAAATCGACGCGCGGCCACCCAATCCCTTCGAGCACGTCGTCCAGCCGCTGAACCTCCACCCGAATCTTCGACGTCCTCTCCTCAATATTCGGCGCGCGCAAACTGTTGCACCAGTCGTGCATGCCTTCCACCAAATAAAAATCCGCTTCACCGGCTTGATCCCCAAGCGCGCAAGCCTGAACGTCGACATTCCCGCACCGATTGATCCACAGGTGCCGCGCCAGCCGCCGCCGTTCGCGCGACGAAGGCTCGAATGCAATCACGCGCCCGCCGCGCCCCACCAGCTTCGACGCCAGCAACGTGTAAAGCCCGTGATGCGCGCCGACATCGAGAACCATCATTCCCGGCCGCAAGAAACGCATAACAAACGCGGCCTCCGCTGTTTCGAATCCATCGTGGATCAGCTCGCGATCCAGCGCGCTGCGCCCCGCCAGCCACCACGCGCCAAACGGCAACCGCAGCGGTACGGGCATTGACGGAACTAACCGTCTCACTCGATTCGCCAGCGCGACATACCGCAGCCTCGGCGGCTTCGCCACAAATCGCCGCACCCGCGCCGCTAACGTCTCGTGCTCGGCGTCCAGTTTCGTCCACGGGTCACGCCCTGCTCGAAGTTCCGCTATGCGCTCGATACAAGCCGCCTGCACTGGCCGGTGCGATGCGAACAGCACCGTCCTCCGCCGCGCATGATCGCTCGTCTCGCGGAAGTCGTCATGCTCCGGCAGCCTCGGCACGCGATACACGTGCGCAAATCCAGCGCGATACAGCATCTTCACCAAGCTTGGCTCGCTTGGATAAAACGCTACGTCCGTCAAACTCTGATCCTGCTGGAGAGGTTCGTCCCGCAAGAGCATATGAGCGTCGTCGCCCGGGACGCACATGCTCTCAAGCAGCAATCCTTTCCCGGTCAGCGCGCGCAAATGCCGAATCGCCCGCATCGGGCTTTCCAGGTGGTACAGAAGCCCGAAACAGAGCACCAGGTCAAACGTTCCCAGCGCCGCGATCTCCGCGCTCTCTATATCTCCGCGTTCGAACGCGATCTTCGGAAACCGCTTCCTCGCCTCGACCACATTTTCGAATCGCCCATCGAACCCGCGCGTCGCCAGCCCCAGCTCCGTCAAAGTCTGGGTGAAAAATCCGACGCCACATCCCGCATCGAGCGCGTTGTGCAATCCGAGCGCAGGTTTCAGCGCCCTGACCACTCGCCGAATCGTAGCCGCTCGCGTTCGAATCAGGTCTTGGTAGTGGCGCGTATCGAACGCTGTCAGCGCTAGCGAAATGGTGTTGCCCAGGCCCCCGTCAAACGTCTTGCCAGAACCGACGTCCGCGTCATCGGTTGCACCAACGGACGCAGCCAGCGCGCCGTGACCGGTCCCGCCGCAGGCCTCGCACCCAACCTCCACCGTCTTATCCTCAACTTGAAAAGACACACCGTCATTCACTGGGGACATGGCCGGGCAGCCTCCCTCAATCGCACGCAAGGATCTCATCCGCACCGGCTGGCGATCGTTCACACATCGCCGCACCGGATTCGGGACGCAAATCCTAAAATCATAACAGTAAATAGTCAAGTATATTATTTATGAGTTATCAGAAACCCAAAGCGCGCCGCCCGCCAACCCGACCCCGCGCAATCGCTTCTCGGTTATTACTTCCTTGCTTCTTCATTATGCTCTTTTGTTATTTACCCGCGCTCGTTTCTGCTGCGCCCTTCTTCACTCCCAATCGATGCCGCGCCGGCCGCGTCAAATGCAGCACTCGAAACCACGCCTCATAAAATCCGTTCGTCGCACGCCGCCGCGCCGTGACCCATGCCGCCCTATAATTCCGACGCACGCCGCGCTCCGTCAGCAAATACGTCGCATCACCCAGCGTCGCAAACTTCCCAGAGTGCAGCCGATAATTTTCCTGCGCCTCTTCGCCTTCCCAAACGCCCTTCTCGCCCTCCGGGTGATACGCATAATCGTGATTCTGATGCACCGCACGCACCACGCGCGACGCGTCCACCACCGGCACGCCCAGCGACAGCGGATACCACAGCAGCCAGTTGTCCCATCCCGGCCGCCCAATCACGAACGCCGGCATTTCGCCCGCATACAATCCGCGCGAAAACACAAAATAATCGATCCATTGCGGCGGCCGCTGTCGCTTTTCCATCACCGCCAACTCGTCGATGCGCTGCTCCCAATCTCCGTGCGCAAAATCGATCGGCGCCGTCACATCGACATCCCATCGCCGCCCCGCCATCAAAAACTTCTTACCATGCGCCGCCACCGTTCCGACCGCGCTCAAAAAATCCGCCTTCAATATGATGTCGCAGTTGATATGACACAGCAGGTCGTGCCGCGCCGCCGCCTGCGCCTGTTCGTAAATATCCGCCAAATATTTCGTCCCATGTTCATTGCGCCGCACCGCCGGAATGTGCCGCAACCCCATCTCCGCGCACACTTCCGCCGCCCCCGCATCGTCTCCCATCAAAATAATCTCGACGTCCGGATGCAGCTTCTGCCAGCTTCGAATCGCATTCCGCTGGATGATATCGATGTGCCCGACAAACGGCTTCGCCGTGGTGAAAAACGTCAGCATGTTTTTGCAGACATCTCGGCAAGGGTTGCCGTCCCGATCGCACGCCTGCGCGAAAACAACAGCGACTCAGCTGCAGCTTTGGCTTCCTCCGCACTCACACCAAGGATGCAGTGAGCGTGATTTTGCTCGCAACCACGCCGGCACGGCTCGGTCGGCGCCTCCGGACCAAGTACCACACACGCGCGCGTCCACGGACCAAATCTCACCGGAGAATTTTCGTGATTCGCATCTGCATTTCTCGGATGACACGAAATCTCCACCACAGCGCTTCCCGCCGCTGCCGCCACGTGCATTGGCCCCGAGTCATTTGCAACCGTGAGCTGCGCCCGCTCCAGGAGCGCACCCGTCTCCCGTAGCGTCAAGCTCCCGCAGAAATTGATCGCATTCGGGATCGCCGACGCTGCGCGCTCGCCAAACGCTTTGTCTTCGAGCCCTCCAACAATCGCGATTCTCCCGCCGTACTTTGCCTCAAGAAATCTTCCCACCTCAACAAATCGCGCCAAGGGCCATCTTCGGCGCCGGTGCGCTGCTCCGACTCCGAGCGCAATCACGAGTTCACCGCCAGACACGCCATTCAACTCCAGCGTCCGCCGAATCGTTTCGCGGTCGCCCTCCGACAACCAAAGTTCCAAGCCCGGATCCCGCACCGTCCCGCCGGCAAACCACAGCAAATCCAGGTTTCGCTCCACCTCATGTTTCGGCGCCGCATCATGGGCGACATCCGTCGCCAGCAAATCAAATCCGCGATTCAATTTGCTCTTCGAGCTCAAAACATCTTCCGAGTACGTAACTCGCCGACTGGCGCCGCTAAAAATCCCAAGATACGAGGAATGATAAAGATCCGCGTCCCACCGCGGTATCACCGCCAAATCAAATCGGCGCCCTCGCAGATGCCGTCGAGAAAAGCGGAGCGCATCCAGCACTCGCCCAAGGTTAACGGTCGCGCCGCAGTATGATAGGTCCACGCCCAGCACCTGATTCACATGGGGACAAAGCTCGACAAGATTAAGCAGCTTCGAATCGACGACAAACGTTATGTGCGCTTCGGGATTCGACCGGCGTAACTCCCTCAGAAATGGAGCGCTCAAAACTAGATCGCCGAGCCTGTCTTGCCGGATCACAAGAATATTCTTCGCGTGGCACGCCAACACCGAATCGCTCTGGCCGTCGCTAGAAACACTTCCGCCGCGATGAACAAAGGGCCTCGCATAAATCGAAGTCATCCGCGGCGATATCATGGCTTTCGTGGCACGCGCCAATGTTCGACGGGCAAACCGAGCCGGCGCCCTGTAAGCCGCACTCACAAGCGACGCCTTGAAGCTGCTCTTCGAAATCAGCTCTGGGAATTCGACCCGCTCCGAGCCTTTGCGGATCGCATACGCACAGTCCGACACTAACGCCGGTTTCTCAGTCTTGTCTCGAAAGAATTCATCGACCGCCCTCATCGCACCGGGACACGACGGCGCGGCGTAGTCGTCGAACAGCATGATCCCGCCCGCATCCATTCGCGGATAAGCGAATTCGCACGCCTCTCGCACGCTCTGATACAGATCGGCATCGATGTGAGCAAAACAAAAATGATGTTCGCTCACTTCCCTCAAAGTTTCCGAAAAGAATCCGGGATGAAATCGAAATGGAAATCCGGCAACGACACGATTCAGACTTTCAGCGACTGCGGCCGCACTCGTATCCGAAAAATCAAACTCTTCGTGCGTATCCAGTTCTCCGGTCGCAGGCATGCCTCCGAACGTATCGAAGAGATGTACCGCGCGTTCGAGACCCGCGCGCCTCAATATCCAGCCCGTCGCCGCCGCGCTTCCTCCACGATACACGCCCATCTCGATCACTTCGCCGTCGGAATGCGATGCGGCGAGTTTCACCAGCTCGAGCACAGCCAATATACGCCGCGGATCGAGCAGCGAGTTCAGTTCGCACTGTTCAAGCGCTTTGAGGCACCCGGCAAGGTCGGGCGAATAGCGGACGCAAAACTCGCTGATCTCTTTCAACGCGCTCGATGGCCGAGCTGATTTCAACTCACTCCCCTTTGTGCACAGAGCCAAAAGCTGTACATCGCGTCGGGGCCATCGTTGCTTGCGATAACTTCGCACGGATTTCGCTCAAGCGCCGTTCTAATAATCGCCGGCGTCGGCGTCCACTTGTGGTCGTCTCCCACAAAAGGCGATCCAACTTCCCATATCCCGCATTCCGGGTGTGGCAGATACAGAAAAATAATGCCAGCCGGCTTCAGTTTTGAAATCCAATCCCGCAGCTTGTCTTCCCAATCGACGTTGTGCTCAAGGCAATGCGAACTGAAGACAAAATCTTGGCTGCCCGCGGGAATCTCGTCGATATTCGTCGACGCTCCCGGCCCTCTCCAGATATCCACCGCAACCGCACCTGGCAACGGCCACAATCCCGCACCAACGTCGATGCCCTCGCCCTTGCACCACTTCAGGGCTTCCGGAAAAATCGCATGGCACGCGCCACCCACCGTCAAATAATCCGGATAAAATCTGCCTTTGTATTCCCATCCTCCCGGCTTACGTGTCACACCTGGTTGGGCAAGCCAGTTCCGATATACACGAAACAAATCCGGCGCATCAGGCAGCGTTTCGAGCGGCTCCATTTTTTTCCCGCCCACGAGTTTCCCCAGCCTCAGAAAATATCGCGAGGCATTCCGCCCGTCTCGTGCATTGCGATTTTCTTTTTTCATGTCGTCAGCCGCGGATGACGCGCTTCAGCAGCGAATGCACGGGCTTCGGCAGTTGTCCTTTAACCTGCTTGCTGAACTCACCAAACCACCACTGCATCTCCAATTTAATCTCTTGATACGAAGCTTCTCGCGGTCCGGGGTCGCTCGCCTGCTCCACCCAAGGCTCTGGAGTCCGCCGGACTGAGATCGCTCCGGTTATGTAGTTGTGATGTTCGGCCGTTGTCCGATGCCAATCCCAATATTCTTTGATTGTCTCAACGTTCCACGTCATGTCCGATAGGCCGCGCTCAAACCACGGACAATTCGCGAATAGGCTGTCGAGTTCTGCCATCGAAACTGCCCGGCCATTCCACTTGGGAAACGTCATCCCCATTTCCGCTTCGCAAATATCGAAACTCATCAGCAGTAGTCCACCGGGACGCAGCACCCGCGCCGCTTCTTCGAGAGCCTTCGCCTTATCCGGCACATGCTCGAGGATGGAGACGCTCTGGTACACGTCGAAACTGGCCGTAGGCAGCGCCAAGGCCTGCGTGTCGAGAATCTTCAAAACTGGCTTCACGCCCAAGCTGCGTTGTGCGCTCCGCCACAGTCCCCAGTAACTCGACGTCACATCCGAAACCATCACATCAAAACCCTTCTCCGCCAACAGCCACGGATACGCGCTCCTCTCGCTTCCGATATCGAGCACTTGCAGCGAACGCGCCGAATTTTCCAATTGAAACCACAACCACGGATATTCCCAAACCCGGCTGTAGGTCTTGTATTCCGCCAGGCCGCCCCGCCTCGCCACGTCGTTCAGCTCATCCATGAAACTCGTCCAGCGTTGCTCTGAAATTTCAGGATAGTTAGCGAGAAGTTTTTTCATCGAGCGTCAGACTCTTCCTTGATCGCAAAGTTTAATTTTGAACTCTTCGCTCAGCATCGAACCGCACAGGAAAATTCAAGATGCCGTTCCACCTGTCGTCGGGATGCTGATGGCTTTCCGTCATCACAAACAATTCCGGCACGCATTCGCACAGATCAGTCAGATCTGACTGCTCCCAAAAGCTCACGGTCCAGCTGTACGTTCCCGGCCGAAGCGGCAACATCGGGAACGCGTGGCGAAGCTCGTGGTGCCCCACTTCAAGTTTCAATCCATCGACCGCGCTCCCCCAGACAATCTCTCGATTGTGGTTATAGAGCGCGATGCCATGATGACCATGACGAATCGGCGAGTTGACCTGCAAAGCAAATTTGATCGTAACCGGCCCGAACGATTCCAATTTGTGACGGCTATCAGGCTCTGCTCCCTCGATTTCCCATCCCTTGAATTCAGCCGCAACTTCCCCTTTCGCAATCGTTGCGCTCTGCTGGCGATCGCCACTCGACATCGCCGACTCATACGCGCTCACAACTTCGTGCGCCGCGCCGACCATTCGAATCGCCCCGCCATCCACCCACACCACTCGATCGCACAATCGCCGCATCTGATTCATCTGGTGCGACACCAGCACCACCGTCCGCCCGGCTCGCGCCACGTCTCCCATCTTGCCCAAACATTTCTTCTGAAAATTGATATCGCCGACGGCCAGCACTTCATCCACCAGCAAAATCTCCGGCTCCAGATGCGCCGCCACCGCAAATGCCAGCCGCACATACATCCCGCTCGAATAATGCTTCACCGGCGTGTCGATAAATTTTTCGATCTCCGCAAACGCAATGATCTCGTCCAGTTTGCGATCGATCTCGCGCTTCCTCATTCCCAGCAGCGACCCGCTGAAATAAGTGTTCTCGCGCCCAGTCAGCTCGCCGTGAAATCCCGTCCCAACCTCCAGCAAACTCCGTACATGCCCGCGAATCTCCGCGTGTCCCGTCGTCGGCCGCGTAATCCGCGACAATATCTTCAGCAGCGTCGTCTTCCCCGCGCCATTCCGCCCGATCAGCCCCAGGACTTCGCCTTCCTTCACCTCCAGCGAAACATCCTTCAGCGCCCAAAAGGTCTCCTGCTTCGAACGCCGCAGCGCCCCAATCGGATTCCGCGCAAACCTCATGATCGAGTCACGCAGCATCCCGCGCGCCTCCACCGCCCCGCGCGTATACCGCTTCCCCAACCCCTCCGCCGCAATCACCGCCGTCGCCATTCTTTACTTCGCCCCTTTAAACGCGATCTGCGACCGTTCCCTCGACTCGCTGGAAGAAAATCAATCCCGCGACGAGCAACAGTGAAACGACGACCGCCGAAACCGCCATCTGCGCTCCCGGAGGCTTCCCAACTCCCGTCAACGCCCATCGGAACCCGTCGATAACTCCCGCCATCGGATTCAGCCCGTAAAGCCAGCGCCACCGTTCCGGCACCAGCGAACTCGGATACGCCACCGGCGACGCCAGCATCCAGAACTGCACGATGAACGGAATGATCGACGCGACATCGCGATACAGAGCGTTCAGCGCCGAGGTCCACAGCCCGACTCCGAGCGCCGTCGCCACGGCGAGCAGCAAAAACACCGGCAGCAACACCACCGTCGCGGGCGGATGGATTCCAAAACTCAACGTCAAAATAATCATCACCGCAAAGCCGATCACAAAATCGAGCAATCCCGAACAGACCGCCGCAAGCGGCAGCACGAGCCGCGGGAAATACACCTTGGTGATGACGTGCTGATTCGCAACGACAATCGTCGTGCAGTTTTGCAGCGCCTGCGCGAAATACGTCCAAGGCACCAGCGCCGCAAAATAAAAAACTGGATATGGAAGCCCTTCGGAAGGCAGCTTCGCCAGGCGTCCGAAGAAAATCGTGAAGACGCCCATCGTCATCAGCGGCTGCAAAATCACCCACGCAACGCCAATCACCGTCTGCTTGTATCGGACTTTGACGTCGCGCCAGACGAAGAAATACAGCAGCTCGCGATATTCCCAAAGCTCGCGCAGCCGCAGCTCAAGCAAGCCGCGCGGCGGCTCGATGCGTACGATCACCGGCGCCATAGCGGAGAGCGGCATGGCGGTCGCAGGCGCCGTTGCGGGGGCAAGAGTGTCGCCGGCCGAAGCCGGTGGTCGAGTGGTAGTCGCCATCAAACTTTCAGACGCGCATCGTGGCGCGCACAAGTCGCGCGCGCGAAGAAATCAAATGAGCTGAGATCGTTCCCAACCAGACTATCAAAACCGCTCGAATTGCAATCCGCGGCAAGCACTCGTGTTTCCTGCAATGCGCGGCCAAGTACTACCCGCGGCGCGAATCCGTCGGAGTGCCGCAAAGGCTTGCCGCGTAGTGAGCTATTTGCCATGCAATTGCTCGATGTCGCGCTGTTCGATCTGCTGCATCAGGTTCGACCGATGGAACAAATATCCTTGCGCTTTCGTCGCGATTTCTCGCGGGACGACCGCGAATTGGTTGTGAATCATTTCGCCCCAGACGATCGGCCCGCGCGCCGGAACGAGGTGCGTTCCCCATTGAAAGATGAACGCCAGGTTCCAAACGACGAGTAACGCCACCGCTGTGGCGAGTGTCGTCATCGCGGTTCGCTGCGACGCGAGGAATCGCGCGGCGCGAGCGAAGAAAACGCTCAAGCCAATGACGAAGATCGGGCTCAGCGATACGAAGAATCGATTGCCATACGAAGAAATGCCAGCCCAATCGGGATAACACGCGATGAAGAAATAAAACGTCAGCATCGCAGCGAGGATCGCGCCTCCGGCGCGCGGTTCGCGCAACGCCAACATCACGACACCAATGAACGCCAACGCAATCACCGGAGTCCACGCGAACAATCCGTGTTCCGAGGAGAAAAGGACGGCGAGAAAATACGGCGAGCGCCACGCCCAGTCTTTCAGCGAAACGTATCCCGACTCGAACGGATTTCCGTAGATCACATATCGCGAGACGAAAGTTGGCACCACGCAGACAATCATCACGACGGCAAACAGCGTGTGGGTCATTGCGAGTTGCGGAAGGCTCGCCTGCGGTCTCGTCGGAATTGGTTCGCGCTCAGACGGCCGGCGATCGCCGGATTGCCTTCCTTGCAGCACCGCAAAGTATTGCCACAATGCCTCGACGACCAAGACCGCGAGCACCATCGCATTCGGATAATAGACGTTGAGCATCAGCCCGGCGATCGCGGCGAGCAGAATCCACTGCATCGTGCTCCGCTCTTCTCGCGTTTCGTGCCAATACCAGAGGAACAGCGCCACCGCGAACGCAGAATGCGCATGCGACCACGACGGATTGAAATACATATACACGGGCAGCGAACTCGCCCACCAGATCGCCACCGTCGCGAGAAACGCCCATCGCTCGCCAACATATTTCGCCGCGATGCGCATCGCCAGCAGCAAGCCGAGGAATCCGTATACCGCGGTTCCCAGAGCCATCGCAAATCGATACGGCGCGGAGAATCCGTCGGCAGTAACACTGGATCCGAGCGAGCGCGCGACGAGCACACCTACGTGCGCAACGATCAGAAACGGTGCCCACAAAATCGCCGGGCCGACGGTGAAATGATTTTCGAGGTGATTCGTTACCGTGTGAAACACCGGCTTGGGATTGCCGTTTTCGTCGAGCCGCGCGTCGCGGAAGCTCGCGTTCGCCGCGTTGTAATCCGGCGTGAAATCGAGATTGTGTTGGATCAGAACGGCGCGTGCGAACGCATAGTAGCCGACACCGTCTCCTCGCACCCATGGATTGATCAGCGCGAGCGAGATGACAAAAAGCACAAGCAGCCAGCGAGTCGCATTGCGCAAAGGAGAGGTTTGCTTGTGTGCAGCGCCGTTGGAAAAAGACGAGACCGGTTCAAGCGCACGCGGTTCGTTGGGCGACACTGCCACAGCAGTGGCGAGGTGCGGCGCCGGTGCAATTGAACGAGCGGGGAGCATCGTGGGTTTTATCTTACAGTACTAGGTTGTATTTTGAGTATATGCAGTGGAGGGTTTGTGCGCTGGTTCGCACGAGCGGGCGCGAGGAAGAGACGCGCCTCAAGACGCAACGATTACGCATGGGCGCCCTGAAGGGACGCCCCTACAAATGCACCGTTAATACCGGTGTTTTTGGCGCGCCAAGGTTTGCGCCATTGGACGCGTGGCGGCGAAGAATGGGCACGCGCTGCTTATTCGTGGCGCAAGGCGATGATGGGATCGACGCGACTGGCGCGGCGGGCGGGAATCGATGCCGCGAGGATTGCCGAACCGGCAAGAATCGCGGCGGCTGCGGCGAGAATGAATGGATCGTAGCTCTTCACTTGGTACAGCTGGCTGGCGAGCAAGTAGCCACCGGCGAGAGCAGTGGGAATACCTATCGTCAGGCCCAAAGCGACCTGGAACAGTGCGGAGCGCAAGACCAAACTGAGGACATTGCTGCGATCGGCGCCGAGTGCCATGCGGATTCCGATTTCGTTCGTGCGCCGCGCAACGGAATACGCAGTGAGACCATACAGTCCCAGACACGCGAGAATCAGCGCGAGCGCGCCGAACAATTCCGTCAGCCGCGCGATCAATCGCTCCTGGTTGAAGTTGAGCGCGATCTGCTCGCCGAAACTTTGCACCTTCAAAACCGTGATGCGCGGATCGACACCGGCAATTGCTTGGCGTACCGAGGACTCGACGCTCCCCGGCCTTCCCGCGACGTGCAACTGTATGGAGCGCGCCCAGCCGCGCAGCGGATCTCCCGGCGGAACCTGGAGCAGCGGCCAAAAGAAAGTCGGATAGGCGGGACCGCGCGTGTCCTGATATTTCGCGTCTTCGACGATGCCGACGATCTCGAAATCACCATTGTGCTTTACGTCTTCGGTGCCAAAGTGGTGTCCGATCGCGTCGCCCTTCGGAAAATATTTGCGCGCGAAAGCCTCGTTCACAACGGCGGCGCGCGACGCACCCGGAACATCGCGCTCATCGATCACTCGGCCTTCGAGCAATCGCGTTCCGACCGTCTCGAAGTAATGCGGCCCTACGCGAAGCCAAGAAGGCGCGATGCCGGTGAAATCCGGAGCTTTTCCTTCGATGTAGATCCAGTCATTCCAGTTGTTGCCCGCGAGCGGACTGTACGTCGACAGCGGAGCTGGCGGCGACCGCGGTTAGACGGCGGGGCTGGCGGCGACCGCGGTTAGACGGCGGAGTTGGCGGCGGCGCGCGGTTGTTGCGGAGGCGGCTCGGACTTTTGTTGGAAGAAGGTGGAGACGCGGTCGATGATTTCGTTGAGGCTGGTGCGGGGGCGGAAGCCGGTCAGCCCTTCAAGCTTATCGACGCAGGGGACGCGGCGCATCATGTCTTCGAAACCAGGCTCGTAGGCTTTGTCGTAGGGGATGTATTCGATCGACGAGCGGCTCGCGGTGCGCTCCTTGACGCGACTCGCGAGGGCTTCGATCGTGACTTCTTCGGTGTTGCCGATGTTCACGACTTCGCCGATGGATTTTGGGGTGTCGAGCAGGCGCAGGAGCGATTCGACTGTGTCGCGAACGTCGCAGAAGCAGCGCGATTGTTTGCCGTCGCCGTAAACCTGAATCGCAGTGTTGTCGAGCGCCGATTTGACGAAGTTGGGGAGCACCATGCCGTAGCGGCCGGTCTGCCGCGGCCCTACAGTGTTAAAGAAACGAACGACGATGACCGGGAGATGCTTTTCTTTCCAGTAGGAGAGCGCGAGAAATTCGTCGAGCGCTTTCGAAGCGGCATAGCTCCAGCGGCCCTTCGTTGTGGGGCCGAGAACGAGATCGGCGTCCTCGTGAAACGGCACGTTGGTATTCTTGCCGTAGACCTCGGAGGTCGAAGCCGTCAGAACGAGCTTCTTTTTCTTGTTCGCGGCTTCGAGAATCATCTGCGTGCCGTTGACGTTGGTCTCGATAGTTCGCACGGGACTTTCGACGATGAGCTTCACGCCGACAGCTGCGGCGAGGTGAATCACGGCGTCGGCGTCATCGACGAGTTCGGCGACAAGCTGGCGATTCTCGATGTTGTCGAGGTGATATTGCATCCGGTCGAAGGATTTGAGGTGGCGGATGTTGTCCATGCTGCCGGTGGAAAGATTGTCGAGCAGCACGACATTGTCGCCGCGTTCGAGCAAGCGCTCCGCGAGATGTGAGCCGATGAAGCCGGCACCGCCGGTAATCAGAAATCGCAAAAATCCTCCAAACGGGGACAGAAATAAGATTATGCCGCGAATCGAGCCTCGCGACCGTCGATTTTAAACAGGCCTAAAGCTGCTGAATGTCGTCTTCGCGCTCGCGACGGTGATGATGCGCGCCATGCGCCGCGCCGGCAAATGCCGTCTCGGCGTCACCCTCGTCGGCGTCGCCATCAGCAGAATGCGTATCGGGTGCGGAATCTTTGGCGCCATAGCCGTAGGAATACGGATAGTAGCGATACGAGTAGTAGTAATCGGGAGCGCTGGAATCGACGGCGTTCAGCACGACGCCGAGCAAGCGGCATTTCACGCTCATGAGAAGTTCACGGGTGCGATTGAAGGCTTCCTTGGGAGTTTCGCCGCTGCGGACGACGAGCACAACGCCATCGGCTTTGACGCTGAGGATGACGGCATCGGTTGCGGCCATCACCGGCGGCGTATCGATGACGATGAATTTGAATTTCGTGCGCAGCTCGGTGATCGCATCGGCGAGGCGATGCGAAGAAAGCAGGTCGGCCGGATTGGGCGGCAGCGGACCCGTCGGGATCGCCGAGAGATTGGGAATCGCGGGATGCTGCACGGTAACGAGATCGAGACTGGAAACGCCGGCGAGATACGAGCTGAGGCCGGCGTATTTGCTGCCGTTGAGATTCAGCAGGCGGCCAACGCCGGGCTTGCGAAGGTCGGCATCGATGAGAAGCGTGCGATCGCCAAGCTGGGCGAGCGTGACGGCGAGATTCGCGGCGGCGGTCGTCTTGCCTTCACGCGGCAACGCGCTGGTGACGAGAATGACCTGCGGCGGATGACCCGCTTGTGAAAGTAAGAGCGCGGTGCGCAGCGCGCGGAACGCCTCGGACATCTGCGATTTCGGCAGATGCTGCGCGACAAGCTCTACGTGCCGCGAGTGGCCATTGCCGAGCGAGTCCTTCAGCGAGCGCCGCTTGGGCGCGTCGCCTTCGGAATCCTGGAACGCGGGAACGACCGCGAGCGACGGCAAGCGCGAGAGCGCCTCGATGTCGTCAGGCGTCTTCACCGTGTTGTCCATGTACTCGCGCAAAATCGCGAGGCCCACGCCGCCGACGAGGCCAACCAAGAACGCCAGCGTGACGTTGCGCATTTTTGCCGGACGCGCCGGAGTCGGCGGAATCATCGCAGGATCGACAATGCGAATGTTGGACGACTGGAGTGCCGACGAGATGCCGGCTTCCTTCAGCTTGGTGAGCAAGCCCATCGTAGAGCGCTTTGTCGGCTTCGGCGTCGCGCTTGAGGATGTTGTATTGCACCATGCGCTCGGACATCAGATTGGCTTCCGACTTTTGCTGCTCGAGCGTACGGCTCAGAAGCTCTTCGCGCTGCTGGGCTTCATGGTATTCGCTGCCGAGGCGCACGACGACGGCTTTTTTCTCGCGCTCGAGGTTCTGGTCGATTTCTTTTACCTGGGACTGGAGGCGCTGGACCTTCGGGAAATTGGGGCCGTACTGCGCGAGCGCTTCGGTATATTGACCACCAAGCTCACTGCGGCGCTTGAGCAGATCCTGGACGGCAGCGCTATCGCGAATCTGCGGCACGATATCGGCGTCGCCTTGTTTCGCATAGTCGTACATCGACTGCTTTTTCATGCGCTCGCTTTGCGCGTCGATGAGTTCTTTATTTAGCTCGGAGAGGCGCTGCGTGGTGATGTTCTGTTTGTCGTCCACTTCCCATATCTGATTTTTGCGCTCGTAATCGAGGCGGGCGTCTTCGGAATTTTTGACTTTGATTTTGAGTTCGTCGAGCTGGTCGGTGAGCCAAGTGGTGGCCGCCGTCGTCGCGTCGTAATGGCTGCGACGATTCTGATCGATGAAGTTGCGGATGTGGGCGTTGACGACCTGCGCGGCAAGCTCGGGTGTGTTGGCCTCAAAGGTGATGTCCATGAGGCGGCTGTTGGGCACGCGCTTGACGCTGAGAGAGCCAAGGAAAGCGCCGAGTTCGGGCGGGCGCTTTTGATTGGCGAGGCTGCCGGTGGCGATGGCGTCGGACGGCGAGTCGGCTCCGCTCGCTACGCCTGTGAGGACGCCGGTGCGGATGGTTTGCAGCGCGAGCGTTTCGCTGGTCAGAATTTTGGATTGGGTCTCGATGTAATTTTCGAGATCGAGCATGTAGTCGTACGAATCGGTGCTCTGGAATGGCAGGACGTTGGCGGTCTCGCGGCCGAGCTCGATGCGCGTGGTGGCGACGTAAACGGGCTGCATGCGGAACGTGGCGATGGAGACGATGGTGACCACCGCGAGCATGAAGGAAAGAATCAGCCACTGGTGCTTGCGCAGGATGAGGAGATAGTCCCAAAGGTGCGGCTCACGCGGCGCCAGTTCCCACGCGGGGCGTGTGAGGTGCGGCTGAGATGCTTGCGGAATGATGTCTACCGTGGCGGTACTGACCGGGACGTCGCGGATGTAGTTGTATTCGTCAGCCATGATTAGGGCACCAACCGATAGATGAGCACGCCCGTACCAATGGCCGTGGCGAGTTCGGCGGCGCGAAGGGCCGCTTGCTTACCGGCGCTGCGGGGAACGTAAAGAATGTCGGACGGGCGGAGCTGCACATCTTCGGCTTCGAATTTCATGATTTTTTTCAGGTCAACATCGACTTCTTGCTGCTTGCCGGTGGCGTCTTTGCGGACGATGACGGCGCGATCGGATTTGGCGGTGCGCTCGAGGCCGCCGGCGAGCGACAGGACTTTGAGCGTGGAAAGCTGGGCGCGATCGTTGGTGACGGTGTAGCCGCCTGGACGGGGGACGGCGCCGAGAACGTAGACGATGCCGGCGTGCGGAACGGTGACGACGTCGCCCGGCTGGATGACGACGTTGTTGACCATGTCGCCGGCTTCGAGAATTTGGCTGAGATTGACGGTGATGGTGTTGACGAGCGGCGGCGGGATTTGCGGTGGCTCGGCGTTGGGCTTGTCGGAACTTTGAGCTGCGGCAGGCGCTGCGTCGGACGCGAACCCGGCGGGCGCCAAGTTCTGCGCTGCGTCGGCTGTATCCTGCAAATTGTCGCGCTCGGGGCGCGTGACGATGACGTGGTCGCCAGCGTCGGCAGTGATGCCGCCGGCTTGCGCGAGCACGTCGATCAAGGTGACCTGGCGGTCGGCCTCGTAGACTTGCGGATGCGCGACGGCGCCGACGATCGTGATCGGGCGGCTCTTCTTTTCTTTGACGGTGACGCTGACTTCGGGATGGGAGATCAGGCCGTTGGCCTCAAGTACTTCGGTAATTTTGCGCTCGGTTTGCGTTTCGGTGAGGCCGGCCACGTGTAGGCGAACGGGCACAAGCGGCATGCCGATCGTGCCGGTCTGGCTGACCCGCAGTTCGCGCGACATTTCGGGCACATCGAAAACCTGAACATTGACGAGATCGCCCGGACCGATGACGTAGTCGCTCGGAGCGGGAGTGCGATTGGAAGAAGCGGCGAGCGTTCGAAGGCGCTCGTTGGCTTTGTCGGACGTCTCCACGTTTTGCGCGCGGAGGGAGGGGGCCGCATGCAACAGCAAGAAACCGGAACAACACAGAGACAGAGCCAAGGCGCGCAGGCCCGTTGGCTGCATAGATTATAAGACCCCCACATGTTGATTACACAGTTAAAAGGCCAAAGTCAACAAAGATTTCAACGTTGGTGTCGAAGTGGTCGAGGCGGCAAATCGCTAGGCGGGGATGGAATAACTGAGGTCGTGGCGAGATGGGCGGTTACAAGAAATAGTAAGGCGTTGGCAGGGATGTGGAGGTTGAAATCGACCAGGCTGTGTACCAGAAAGGCACTACAGCCGAGGAGCCCGGAGAGATGGAGCGAGGCGGCGAAGGACTTGTCTCGCTGGAGGACTTGGCGCAGAGAGATGAAAAAAAGCGCGCCGAGGAACCAAACGCAGCAAATTCCGCCGGCGACTCCGGTTTCGGCGAGCATTTCGAGGTAATCGTTATGGGAATGGTTAACGATCTTGCCATCGT
Organism: uncultured Acidobacteriota bacterium; assembly: GCA_963785605.1. Lineage (GTDB taxonomy): Bacteria > Acidobacteriota > Terriglobia > Acidiferrales > UBA7541 > Acidiferrum. The sequence goes on from CAWAWE010000012.1 coordinate 149,238, forward strand.
ACTGGGTCTCGTATGCTGGAAAGACGGTTTGCAGGGTGCCGAGGCCCGTGCCGGTGTATTTGTGGTCGAGGAAGATGCGAAGGGTGTCTTGGCGCATCGAGGCGCGCTTGCCGGTGGTGACTTCGAGGCTTTGGAGCGAGTTAAATCGGTCGAGGACTTGTTTGACGCCAAGCCAGGAGACGAAGAGGAACGCGAGAGAGAGAATGAGGCCGCCGGCGAGCACGTGGCGGCCGCCGGTGCGGCGGAGCAGCGTGATCAGTAGCAGGAGGCCGACCTCGACGCCGAAGCTGACCACGCCTCCGCGCGACGCACAGAGGAACAGCGCGCCGATGGGAAGCAGCGCGCAGATGGCGACGACGAACCAGCGTTCGCGGCGAACCTTGCCGAGCACGAGCGGCACGAGCGAAACCGGGATGACGAGCTCGGCGAAGGCGGCGAAGTGATTGCGATTGACGTATGGGCCGAAGGGGATTCCGCCATAGCGCATCTCGCGGAACCAGTAGAGCTTCCCGTTGAAAGTGAGCTGCTGGAGGATGCCGAACGTGGAGACGAGAAAACCGAAAATCATGATGAACCAGATATAGCCGCGCCAATCGTCGGAATAGCGGAAGGCTTGTGTGGCGAGGAAGAGGATGAGGATGTAGGCGACAAGGAGGTTGAGCTCCATGCGCGTGTCGTAGGTGGAGGCGGTGGCGCGGAGGAGCAGTTGGCCGAGCGCGATAGCGGCCAGCAGGACGAGCGGCGGAAGAAGTGGGGAGATGTAGACGCGCTTTTGGTCGTCGCTTTTGTCGAAATAAAACAGGAAGGCCCATAGGAAGAAGAGGAGGCCGGCGCCGGTTTCGATGATGGCGCGCGCCCAGTCTTCGACGCCGCCGTGAGAGAGCACGGCGAAGACAATGAGTAGGCAGATGGAGATGCGGAGGAATTTCATGTGGCCGGACCCGGGGACGAGGGTGGCGACTTGGGAGTCGGAGATTTCGATTTTGGTGCGGCGGCCGGGTTCTTTGCCGGTTGAGGCTGTGTTGATTTTGGATGCGCCGTTGGTGACGACGGAGTTGATGACGATACCGCGTTCGGAGCCGCAGTGATTGGCGGCGCGGACGGCTGCGCGTTGGGCGCGGGCGTCAGTGCGACGTCGTCAATCCAGGCCGAGCCGTGGATGCGGCTGCCGAATTCGTCGCTGGGCTTGCGGCTGATGCAGACGCGCACCTGGCGCGATGCATCGCCGGTCGCGGTCCAAGGGATGCTGACCTCGGTCCAAGGCTGCGTGCCGTGAATTTCTGGCGTTTCGACGGCGGAACTGTGCGCGTTCTCGGTCCATTCGAGGCGGAAGCGGACGCCCTGGTCCGTCGTTAGCGCCTGCGTGTGGACCCACGCAGAGAATCGATACGACGCGTTTGGCTCAACAAACGCAATGTGGCAGATGCCGGAAAAATCGACGTTGCGACGGCCATCAAAAATCAGGCGCAGCGACCGGTCGCCGGAGTGCTTTTCTTTTGTATCGGTGGACGACTGCACGCCAAGCGACGCCGGCGCGTAAACCCACGAGAATCCGCCGCTGTTGACGCTGGTCTCGAAGCCGCCGTCCCAAATCAGCGAACCCGGCGCGTCGTTGGGCGGAGGATTTAAGTCGGCGAGCCCGGCCGCTTGCGTCCAGACGCGATGCGCGTCGTCGATGCGATGAGCCTGCACCAACGAGTCGGTGAACTGGATGACTTGCGAGAGGTCGATTCGCGGCGGAGGCTGGAGCGCGCGCAACCTGTCCCAGACCACAAGCGCCGGATCCATCGCCGCGTCGGCATCCAGCTCGCGAATCGCATCGAGGTAAATCGGCGCCGTCGGCGGCAGCACATTTTCGATGATCGAGTTGATGTCGGGATCGAGCCGCCACGAACGCGAAACTGCTTCGGCGGCACGTTTCGGATCGACCTCGACGGAATGCCGAATCTCCGCGAATGCCGCGGGAATCTCGTTCTGCCGCAGCAGGAAATTGCCGTAACGCCAGGCGACTTCGGCCGAAATCGGATACACGCGCTTCGCTTGCTGAAACGCATCGCGAGCCGCGGCTGCGTTGCCTTCGGATTCGTAAGATGCGGCAAGATCGAGCCACGTCGTCGCCGAATGCGGATCGAGCGACAGCGCATTGCGATACGCCGCGACGGCGCGATTCGCGTCGGGCTCCTCAAGGTTGTATTGCCAATAGCGCCCGAGCAGAAACCACGCCTCGGGATTACCCGGCTCGAGCTGCACGGCGCGCTCCTGGCCCTGGCGCGTCTCCATGCCGGCAAAATGCGCGGCAAGCGCGTTGCGTGTGCTCGAATAACCGAGAGCGGCGGCGAGGACTGCGGCGACGAAAAGAAGTGTGGCGCGCGCGATCGAGCTGGAGAGGCGCAGAACCATTCCACGGTACTCTGCCTAACTCCGGCGCGAGGATGCAAGCCGAAATTTACGAAATAGAAATTAAAGTTGAGGGAGTCAGCGAGCAGTTAACTTGAGATGTTGCGTATCGGCCCGCGGCGAAAGACCCCGACCGGCGATAGATCGGCATCTGGGCGAATCGCGAAAAACCTAGCCGCCGCTGGAAGCGCTGAACGAATCGTCGCTGCGCCCGCGACGCCGCACATCAATGCCAAGCCTCTTGATCTTCTGATTCAGCGTCGAGAGCGGAATCATGAATCGCTCGGCCGCCTCAGTCTGATTCCACCCGGTGCGCTCCAGCATATCCACGATAATCCGCCGCTCAATCTCATCCATGATCTGAAACAACGACGGATGGGGCCGATCGGCGGCCGCGCGCGAACCCGGCTCACCCGGCATCGGCGGCAAAAACTCCGAAAGCTGCAAACGCACGCCGCGCACAATCTCTTTGCTACGAATGCTGTCGGGCAGCAGGTCAACGTCCACGCGTTCCGTCGTCGAAAGCACAACCGCGCGCTCGACAACGTTCTCCAGCTCGCGCACGTTGCCCGGCCAATCGTAGTCCATCAGCAGCTTCAGCGAAGCCGGCGTGAACTGCCGCATCGTCTTATCGTTTTCCTTGCAGTAGCGGTCCAGGAAGTGCGCCAGCAGCGACGGCACATCTTCGCGCCGGTCGCGCAGCGGCGGCAATTTCAAATGAATGACGTTGAGGCGGTGAAACAAGTCTTCGCGGAATCGGCCTTCGCGCACGAGCGTAATAAGCTCAATGTTGGACGCCGCTACGATGCGAACATCGACTTTAATCGTTTCGGTTCCGCCCAGCCGCATGAACTCGCGCTCTTGAATCACGCGCAGCAACTTCGCCTGCGTCTCGTGGCTGATCGTCGCGATTTCGTCGAAGAAAATCGTGCCCTGATCCGCGACCTCGAACAGCCCCTTTTTCGACGCGATCGCGCTCGTGAACGCGCCCTTCACATGTCCAAAAAGCTGCGATTCCAGCAGATCGACCGGAATCGATCCCGTATTCACCGGCACAAACGCCTTGTCCGCGCGTGTCGAAGCCGAATGAATCGCCTTGGCAATAAGCTCTTTACCCGTTCCGCTCTCGCCGCTGATCAAAATAGTGGATCGCGACGGCGCCACCTGCGCCACAAGATCAAACAGCGTCAGCATCTTGTCGCTCTTCCCGATGATGTTCGGGAAATTAAAACGCTGCTTCAGCGCCCGCTTGAGCTGGACATTTTCATCACGCAGCCGCCGCGACTCAACAGCCTGTGCCACCTGCGCCAGCAACTCGTCGTTGGACCACGGCTTCGTGATGTAGTCCATCGCGCCGCCCTTGAACGCTTGGCGCGCCATATCGATCGAACCGTACGCGGTAATCAGCACAACCGAAAGCTGCGGATCGCGCAGACGAATCTCTCGCAGCAAATCGAGCCCGTTGCGATCGGGCAAACTTACGTCGAGCAGCAACAAATCGTACGGACGCTCATCTAGCTTCGCCAGCCCGCCCGCGCCGGTCTCTGCGCTCGAAACGCCGTAGCCCTCGCCCACCAGGAGCATCTCGAGGCCTTCGCGAATTTCTGTTTCGTCATCAACTACAAGGATGGAGCCCTTAGACATGAACCGCTTTCCTTACCGCGGGGAATTCGACGTGGAAAGACGTGCCCTTGCCGGGGGTTGAGCGAACATCGATTTTTCCAGCGTGCTCTTTGATGATTCCGTAGCTGACTGAAAGCCCGAGACCCGTGCCGCGGCCGCTGGCCTTGGTGGTGAAAAACGGATCGAAAATCCTGTGAATATGTTCGCGCGGAATTCCGGCGCCGGTATCGACAACTTCCACTTCCACGCTGCCGTTGTGCGCTGTTGTGCGCACTTCCAGCATGCCGCCGCCCGGCATCGCATCGCGTGCATTCAAAAATAGATTCAAAAACACTTGCTGGAGCTTGTTCGCCGACCCGCGCACCGCGGGCAGCGTCGGCCCGAGCTGCTTCACCACTTGAATCTGCGATGTCTTCAACGGATGCGCGACGAGTGACAAGGTCTCTTCCACCACACGATTGACGTCGAGATCCGCCAGTTCGGTTGCACTCGTGCGCGAAAAATTCAGCAAATTATTGACGATCTCGCTCGCGCGAAATGTCTGCTTCACGATCTTTTCGATGATGCCCTGCCGCGGATCGCCTTCCGGCATCTGCTTCGCCAGCATCTGAATGTAATTTGAGATCACAGCCAGCGGTGTGTTGACTTCATGCGCCACGCCCGCTGCAAGCAGACCAAGCGAAGTCAGCTTTTCCGTCTGCGACATCTGCTCTTCCATCCGCTCGCGCTGCGTCACGTCATCAAACAGCAGCAGGCGCCCGATGCGGTCGCCAGACTTGCTCACCAGCGGCGTGATGGAAACGTTCATCGTCAAAACTTTGCCTTGATGGTGCAGCCTCTGCTTATAGATGCCGGTGATTTGTTCTTCGTCACGGCGCGCGGCAATCTCGCTCGCCAACTCTTCTGGCAACAGCGCGCGCAATTGATGACCGACCGCTTCATTCCGCGGCACGTTGAAAAGCTGCTCCATCCGCGTATTCCACGACTCGACGATGCCACCGAGATCGACCGCGAGCACGCCGACGTTCAACGACTCGACGATGTTTTCGCTGAAGTCCTTCAACCGCGCGATCTCGAGCGCCTTCTGCTCTAGCGAGTTGTAAAGCTGCGCATTGTCGAGCGCGACCGCGACATATCCCGCGATCGTCTGCACCAGCTCGACGTCATCGCTCGACAGAAAATCGCCGTCAACCGTCTTGCCGAGCCCAAGCACCGCAACCGTCCGCTCGCGAATCCGGCACGGCACAAAGTAATTCAGGTCGAGCTGCTCGAGCGTTTGGCGAACCGAGTCGCTGACGTCTCTCGCCGCGCGGGGCGACTCAAAAAAGAGTGCCCCACGGGCGAACTCGGGCCGGGCCGGCTCGAGGAAAGTAAGGTCCATGGGTTCCGACAGCCGCACACCCATCGAACGCGCCAGGCGCATCTGTCCGGGTTGCAGCGGGTCTTCCATAAAAATCGCAAGCCGATCGACGAGCAGCGTCTGTGAAATGCGGTCCATCACCGAACCGAGCATCGGATCGAAGCGCACTTCGTTCGTCAGCGTGCGTCCGAATTCGATCAGCGTTCGCCGGTAGTCGAGCCGGTCGCGATAGAAAAATCGATCGAGCCGCGCCTGAATCCATTCGCGGAACGGTTGAAACAAAAACGCCGCGATCACGATGGCGATCATGCCGCCGACGGGGCCGGTGGTCTGCGCGTGCGAAATTTCCGCGATCAGCGCGATCAACGCGAAATAAATCGAAGCGATCGCCGCCGTCGCCGCCGTGTACGCCAACCCACGCTTGAAGATGATGTCCACGTCCATCAAGCGGTAGCGAATGATGGCGTAGCCAAAACAGAGCGGGATGAGCACCAGGCTCAACGCCGAGAATTTCGTCCACGTCGGCGGCACAGCATCGAGCACGAACGGCACGACGTACATCAGCCCGAAGGGCAGCGTGCCCGCCAGCGTGCCGAACGTCAGCCATTTCAGCTGTTGCCGCAGGACGCCCGACGGGGCCTCGCGAAAGCTCTTGTAGAAAACCAGCGCCGCCGCGACAAAATAAATCGCGAGATAGCTGTATTCAATCTTGTCGAGCAGGATCCGCGAACCCAGCCAGGGCACGAAGCCCAGCGCATTGAGCGCGACTCCCACGTGGAACAGAATCAGCAGCGACGGCGGCCCATACACCAGCGCCAATTTCGAGAACGATTTCGCAGCACCCTCGGCGCGCTCCGGGAAGACCAGCGCAAAGTGGAACAGCAGCGCCGGAGCCAGCATCAGCGAGGCGATTTTCGCCCAATAAATCTCGTAGTCGAATGCGTCGAGCTTGCCGCTGTAGTGATACGAAAACAGCACGAACGACACGAGGCAGAAAACGTAGAAGTGAATCGCGCGCGGCGCGTTCCATCTGCGAATGAAGATGAATAACCCAATAAACAGGTACAGCAACCCGACAACGCGCTCGTAGTTCTCGATCGAAGCCGGTTTTTCGGCGGGGACCGTGATCAGCCGCGTCTCGAACTCGCGCCCGTCGCGCACCAGCTTGTAGCGCACCTGCGTCCAAAGCCCCGCGCGAAACAGCCGCTTCGTGACTTGAACCTGGTTATGGACCGCACTATCGTCGATGGCGATCAGAATGTCTTCGGGGCGAACACCGGCGCGGGCGGCCGGCGAATTCGGGGTCACGTTCCAGGCTTTGGCGCCTGTCGTGGTATCCAGCCACGCCACGCCGTCGTCCGGGATCTCGAAAATCTCCCGCTGCCGGAAGTTAATCCAGGCGTAGATCACCGCGGCCAAGGTGGCCAGGGCAAGGACAACCGCGCCTAGACTGACTCTGAGGTTCTGTTTCATCTAACCGAGCCACACTTCTAGCGGACTGGGCACACTCGTACTTAGAACTTGGTGCACACCGACTTCCAATGTTCTGTAGGACGAAGCGTTGCTTAAGTGATGCAAATTCAAATACTTAAGAAGTTCTCTGTCGCGACCACCCGGGGAGATACACTTTATGGAAGCGGCCATACAGCTTTTAAAACGATTGAACCCTGCTAAAACTGGACGCTCAACCCGCCTCGGAACGTCCGAAACGCCGGAACCAGCGTCGTTCGCCCATCCGACGTGTTCAGGGTGACATACCCCTGCGCCAAAATGTTGTCGCAATCGGCGATCGCCTGCCAACGGCCAAGCCCGAACCGCGGCAGCGTCTGGCGAATCCCAATGTGCAGGTACGGATCGGTCTGATACTGCGCGGCGCCGTAGCTGTCCACCGGGGAGAGTGCGCTCCCACTAATCCAGTTGTACCCGGCGACCACTTTAGTTCCCGAGCGCGGAATCTTCGCCGTAACCGATCCGCCCACCGAGCTGTGCATGGCCGACTTCAGCATATCGCGCAGGGCGCCTATGGCGACCTCGTCCGGCGTAAGCGCGCCGGCGTACGAGTAAACCGCGGTAACCGATATATTGTCGCTGAGCTCTTCGCGAATCGCGACGCGCGTGCCCCAGCTATTCATCGAGCCGCCGTCATAAGCGAAGGCGTTCGAGAAGTAATCCTGCAAATAGTCGTTGGCCGGAAGATCGCCGCCGCGGCCATAGAGCGCGGTGTTGCGATCGTCGTCGTGGAACGCCGCCACCTGTACGTCGCTGTGCGGCCCAAGTTTGCGCGTAGCGGCGATCTCTTCGTGCCAGCCGCCTTCCAAAACGGGACTACCGTTGCGCCACAATAATGTTGGGAATGAATCGAGTTCGCTGACCGCAGCGGCCAAGTCCGCGCTGGCGTCGTGATCGTCGGGATCGAGCGGCGCCATCCCGCCCGGCTCCTCCGCAAAAATCACTTCTGCGCGCCAGGCATCCGAAATCTGCGCGTTGAGTTGCAGGCGCGGCCGGAGTGACGTCGCCGCCTTGTCCAGCCCGACCATCACATACTCGCCGCTGTACAGCATCTTCAGGCGATTGCCTATGCCGACCGAGCCGGCCTGCTGCAGGCGAACGCCGCGAAACGTCTGCCCATCGGGGCCGAGTTTCGCTTCACGCAAAACCATCGTCGATTGCGGACCCGACAGCGAACCGGTCGGCAACCAGATTGTCGCGATGCCGCCGCCGGGCGCATCGTCCATGTAATTTGCCTGCCCTGCCATCAGCAGGCGAGCCGTGTTGCCGAGCCGCTGGTCGTAGGCGAACGAGGTGGCCGGCGCCGATGGAACTCCCGAAGGGGAACCGGGCCGGCGAGCGCCATCCGTGAAATCGAGGCGCGCTCGCGGATGCGCCATATGCGTGTCGACCACGTTGGTGTTCGAGGCGACGTCGGCATTCGCATCGTCGTCATCGACCCACTGCAAAACCGGGCGAGTCGCCGACGCCGAACGCAGCACCCACTTGAAGTCGTCGGCTTCGATCGTCGCCGTCGAAGGTGCGCGGCGCAGGGTGTCGAGCGATGCGAACATCGACTCGAGCTGGATGCGCACCACTGTTGTCACGTGCGAATTGATGCGCACGTGCTGCTCGATCGTTGGCAAAAATCCGGCGAGCGTTACGCGCACGGTATACGTGCCCGGCAGAATCTTGTCGCTGCGGAAAACGCCTTGCGTGTTGGTGAGGAAATCGATCGCGGGATTGATGCCGGTCGATTCCGAGACGAGCTGCACGGTCGCGCCGAGCTGCGGAATGCCGTTGGTGTCGTTTACGACGCCGGCGACTTTCCCGACGGCAGACTTGAATTGCTGCGCGGGAGCAATCGAAACGCAGATCGACAGACACGTCCCGGCGAGAAAAAACGCGCCCAGGATTCGGAGTCGTGTCTGCTTCACTTCGCTTTATCTCCCCGGAGCTGTTTTGGCAGTGTTGGCAGCCGTCTTCGTATCAACTGGCGGCTTGATTGTAAAGTCCGCATTCTTGGAAATGGTCTTTTGCGTGTTCGAGTCGGTGGCCACGATTTCGAGCGAATACTTGCCCGGCGTCAGCGTCGCAAGCGGCAGCAAGCGTTCGATCGTCACCTGCTCGCCCGTCTGCTTCATCTCTTCCGACGTTTCCTTGAACTGCATGATCTGCTGGTCGCCCTTCTTCACGGTGTAGAGGAAGGTGGCGGCAGACTTGTGCGTCTTGTCGTCTTGCTTCAGGTTGTAAACCTGCATGTAGATGCCGAGCTTCTCGTTGTTCATGAACGCGCCGTCGAGCCGCGGAACAACTTTGGTCGAGCCCAGCACGAACTGGCCGGTGCCGATCTGTTTCGACGGAACGTGCTCGAGTTTGCCGCCATCGGCGACGATCAGCGAGCTGGCTTCGAGCTTGTCGTCTTCAAAGCGCGGAACCTGCAGGCGCGTGTTCACCACGCCGACGTTGCCGCTCTTTACGTCCTTGATGACAATGTCCAGCCGATAAAGACCTGGGCGCAGAGGCACGGCCTTCTGATAGATCGATTGGAGCTTCAGCGATTGCTGATACAGGCTTTCGGGAAAGTCGCGGCTGACGGGATCTTCAAACGTCTGCACGACGCGGCCGGTCAGCGAACTGACCCGACCAAAAACGTTGAGCGTCGCGGAATAGACGCCGTCCTTCGAGGCAAACGAAAGCTGGTTGTTCGGAACCTGAACGGTGATCGGCACCAGCACGGTGTCGTTCGTCACCTTCACGTAGTCCGTGCCCCAGTTGAATTTCATCTGGTCGCGCACGATGCGCGCGGTCACGATTGCTTCCAGGTCCTTGTATTTCACTTCGGGCGGTTTGAATGCCTTCGAGTACTGCTCGAGGCGGTTGAATTCGTCCATGCTCGACGGTGTGCCGCCCAGCGAGGTCGGCGTCGTCATGCCGTCGGCGCGCGTGAAGCGATCCGTCTTCGACGCCATGCCCATTTCTTCCAGCAAGCTCAAGCCGGCGCCGGGAACATGCAGCAACGCGTCTTTTTCGCCCGGATCCATCGTCAGGTGATATTCGCCAGAGCTTGATGGATCGACGAATTCCCAAATCACGTTTTCGCCGATGCCTTCCATGTAGCGATAGCGCCAGGTTTCCCACGGATACGTCGTGGTCGAACCGCCGCCTTCATCCATCGGGCGATCGTAGGTGCCGCCCGTCGGGTGCGATTCCACTTCGTCGGCCGGTCCCCACATGATGTACATGCGGCCGCGATCCGTCTTCCATCCGGGAATACCGGAGGCGAAATGCTCGTTCGCGTAGGCGATTCGGCGATAGTGCTCTTCTTTAAAATCGTTGTCGGGCAGATCTGGATTCGCGCTGCGGCGCAGCCAGAATTGCTCGATGAATTGTTCGCGCTCTTCGTTCGTCGCGAGTTGCAAAAACGCTTGCCGCTCTTCCGGCGAAATAATGTAGATAACGTCTTCGTTCAGCCACTGCTTGTAAGGAGTATCGAGCTCCTTCAGCGTTTTTTTGAGCTTTCTCTTTTGCTCTTTATCGAGCTTTTTCAGTGGAGGTGGGGCCGCGGTGGGATCAACCGGGGCCTGCGTCGCCGGAGCTTGGGATTCACCCTGAGCTTGAATTGGCGGAGGCACACAAATGGAGAGAGAGAAAAGGACAGCAGACAGGGTACGGACTACCCGGAACATAGAGACCACCTCAACTTCCTGAACTCAGGGATTCTACTCTGGCGCCAAGGGTGGCGTCAATCAGCGAATGTCCTGCGTTTTGTGACACTTGACCCCCGATTGACAGTAGGATGCGAGCCATTTCCTGGGGTTGCCTCGGGAAATTCGCCCTGTTCCATCGTACGGGGATTTTAGGAGGACGGACTGGACGAAGGTCTGGTTTCACGCTGCGCGAAAATCGCACGGCTTCCTCGGATTTAGCGGGATTTTGAGCAGGAAAAATTTCTTACAGAAATCGCGAATGCGGAAGGGAGGCGGTCCCGAATTGGAATTGACGAGAACTCGAAGCCGACTACTGGACGCGTTGCTTCTGGGCGTCCCAGCCCACAAGGGAATCGAAGATCGCGAGGACGTGCCGGCGATATTCGACCATGCGGTGAAAGATGTCGCGGAGTTCGGGGTCGCGCTCGGCGTCGCGGTGCCATTTGATCATGACGGCTTGGGGCACTTCGATGTCGCGGCGAAGCTGTTCGGGCGAATGCCCGCGCAGGAACAAGCCGTAGAAGAATGCCGCTTCCCGCTGGGGGAATGCGAAGTCTGTGGTGACTTCGGGGGTCGGAACGATTTGTGCGATCGAGGCCATAAGAAAAATGCAGTTTACCGAAAAGCGTCTCCGCGTCAAGTAGTACGGAATGGCGGCTGTGGCTTTGCTGGCAAGGCCAGTACCACTTATCTGACTGTTGCCTGGGTCGTGGTGAGCACGTAAGCCACGCGTTCCCAACAAGATAACCCTGTTCCCATTTTGGGAATCAAATAAGAAGTGGGTGCCACCCCTACCCCTGCTGCGAAGCATCCAAGCAACGCCGGGGTTGCCCCCGGGTTCTAACCGCCGTAGGATGCTGTTAGATGCACCGAAGTTTCAGAAATGTCACTGTGCGGTAAAACGGGCTTAAATTATGGCTAAACAGTCTCTGGCGAGTCGAGGATTCGGGCGGGTTTTTCGGCTGGGCGTGATGCGCGGTCTCCGATCAATCGAGGTAAATCCCGACGACTTCCGCAAGCATCTGGCGACCAAGCACGGTGTGTGGGTGCCGAACTTTTCGCGCATGCACGACGTGCCGCTGGAGCGGCTCGACGCGATCGCGAAGAAGCTGATCCGCGATGCGGAGCGGCTTGCTCTGGCGGAAGGCGCGGGCTTTGGGCTGGGCGGAATGATGACCATCATTCCTGACACTGGATTGCTGACAGCAATCACGCTGCGGCTGATTCAGCGGTTGTGCCTGCTCTATGGATTTGAGCAGCGCGGCGTCGATGACCGAATGGAGTTATGGCTGGCGGCTGCGACCGCGACCGGCGTCGATTACGGCAAAGATTTGGTTGAGAAGCAGATGATCGAGAAAGTAGCGCCGAAGATTGCTGGCCGTCTGGCGAGCAAGCTTGGAGCGGAAGCGGCCGAGAAGTGGGTTGGCCGCATGATTCCGCTGGCGAGTTCCGCGATTGGCGGCGCGATGAATTTTTCGTTCGTGCGCACGTGGGGCTGGCGCGTACAGAAGAATTTGCGAGAGCGGCACATCGCGTCGCGCGCAGCGAGCGCACGTCCGGCGTACAGCACGACGGGGACGCCAAGGCCGGTACTGGTTTAGTCATCGGTTTGTTGGGCTGGCAGCTGAGAGTTGAACGGCGAAATCTCGTAGTCGTAAAATTATTGTTTAGGGCCGAGGCGTTTCGTGGCTGAAGCGTCTAATGGATCGGGGTGAGGTTCTGCGTATGACCGCAACGAATGTGCCGCGTAAGAAATTGATTTTGAGTTTCGTATCGCTGCCGGTGCTGGCGCTCTGCATGATGCTGCTTCCGCAGCACGCCGCATCGACTGCGCATCAAGCCGCGCAGGACAGCCCGAAAGATCCGGTGCCCGCGTATCACAACGAAGTTCCGTCGGGACCGATGCCCGACACGCTTGCTCCTGACACGTTTACCGAAGCAACTGTGCAGAACGCATATGCGCTCGCAGCCAAGATTAAAAAAGTTTTGTACCAACAGCCGTGCTACTGCTATTGCGACCGCCACGCTGGACACGGCAGCTTGCTCGATTGCTACACCGGAAAGCATGCGGCCGAGTGCGGAGTTTGCCTGCGCGAAGGCCTCTACGCCTATGAGCAGACCAAGAAGGGCAAGACTGCGGCACAGATTCGCGAAGGCATTGAAAAGGGCGACTGGAAGACGGTTGACATGACGAAGTATCAGACGCCGGTGACCGCGGCGAAGTAGTTTTCTGCGATTCAGATCCGAGAATCACGCTTAACCTCGACAACAGACAGTCTCAAGCATCCTCGATCGTGCGGACATGGGGCGCAGCAGTGCTGTGCCCGTACATGGCCTCCTCATGGCGCGACTGCAATCAGTAGGTTTCACGAAGAGCGCATCAATATCTCGATCATTTAAGCCGTTCTGAGATGCTTCATTTATTTCGTGAGAGCTGCGGAAACCGTTTGCGTGGTTCGCGCAGTCTAATCGGCGACAGCGAAACGGATGCGGTGCGGAATCCGTGAAACGATCGGAGAATCGAAAATGAAAGTACGCGGGCAACTTTGGATGTGGACTCTGGGGCTGGCGCTAGCGCTCGGCGTTGCGACGCCTTCGCGCGTCGCGGCCCAGGACAAGGATCACGGCGATCACGTGGTTTCGCTCGATGACTTGAAGTCGGATGCGGCCAAGCCGGCAGAGACGCGCCAGGCGAATGAAGCCGACGTGCGTCATTTGTTGCAGACCGAAGCGGGTCAGCAGGCGTTGAAGCAGGCGAAGGTCGATTACGCGAAAGTGGATAAGGCCATCAGCACTCTCAGCGACGACGACCTGGCGACGGTCGCAGAGAAGTCGCGCCAAGCCGATCACGATTTCGCCGCGGGCGGATTGTCGCAAACGCTCATCATCGTGATCGTGTTAATCGTAATTTTGATTGTCGTGCTTGCACTCGTATTTTGAGTCGCGGCTGCTCTGGCCGGCGTAAAACGGCCGAAGGGCAGCCATTTTCAGAACAGGCACAAAGGCAACAGAAACTCGCTTGCGCCTCCTGAGCCGTTCGTACACTGAGTGACAACCCAGTGGACGAATTCTCAGGAGGCTTTTTCATGCAGACGAAAAAGATCACGCGGCTGGCAGCGATGATGCTCGCGGCGGCTGTGAGCGCAGGCCCGATGCTGGCGCAGTCGCAAGCGGACAAGCATGTCGTCTCGCTCGGTGAGTTGAGCAAGGATGCCGCGGGGCCGGCGCAAACGCGGCGCGCGAACGAAGCGGAGATTCGGCAATTGTTCGCGACCGTTGATGGGCAAAAGGCGCTGAAGACGGCGAACGTCGAATACGCGAAAATCGATCGGGCTGTCAGCTCGATGAGCGATGAAGACGTGGCGCGGATTTCGGATCGCGCGCGAGCGATCGATCACGATTTCGCCGCGGGAAATTTGAGCGATCACGATCTTCTGTTGATTTTGATCATTGCGCTGATCGTGATTATCTTGATTGTTGTGCTGCGCTGAACGCCGCCGCGAACGCAAACCGATATAACGGGTTACATCGTGCGGACCTGGGGCGCAGCAGTGCTGCGCCCGTACATAGCGCCGCATCCGCAATCGCGCCCGACAAAATCATGCGCCGACTCATTCTTTTGATTGCCTTGCTTGCTGCTGGTGCCGGGTTTGCAGTCGGCGCGCAGGATTCGGATTCGAGCAAAGCGGGCATTTGGCTCGACGTTCCTTTTATCAAGCAAACGGTTGAGGGGTGCGGATCGGCGTCGATTGCGATGCTGCTGCAGTATTGGTCCGCGCATGGGACGAAGGTGACGCCGGAACGTGCAGATGCGGATGCGATTCAGAAGCAGCTTTATTCGCGAAAGGGACATGGCATCTACGCTTCGGATCTCGAAAAGTATTTGCGCGAATCTGGATTTCGCGTGTTTGCGCTGCACGGCGAGTGGAGCGATCTGCGCGATCATTTGTCGAAAGGCCGTCCGCTGATTCTGAGCATCGAACCGGGAGGTTCGCACGCTCCGCTACACTATGTTGTCGCGACCGGAATCGATTGGCAGCGCGAAGCTGTGTTTGTGAACGATCCGGCGCGCGGCAAACTTTTGCGAATCGAGAAAGCGGAATTCGAGAAAGAATGGCAGGCGACCAAGAATTATTTGTTGCTGGCGGTGCCGGCGTCCGCTCCTGCGGAATAGTTCGTTTCGTTGTTCTTGCCTTTTGCCTTGTTGCATCGAACCTTTTATTTAGCGAGTTCAGTTTCGCTCGGCAGTCTTCCCCTGCTTCAAATCCGAAACAGCAGGATGGCGACGTAAAATCGCCGTTACAAAATGCGGAGTCGATCGAAGACGGCGGCGGGAGACTTGCCGCGGCGCAGAAGGCGTTCGATGAGGAGCATTACGACGAAGCGGCACGCATCGCTCACGGTCCGGCGAATCAGTCGGCGAATTTGGATTTTGTCGCTGGGCTCGCGCTGGCGAAATTGCAGCGCTGGCAGGAATCGCGCGCGGCGTTCCTGCAGGGACATCGCAAAGAGCCGCAGCAAGCGCGATTTCTGATCGAGCTTGCGGGAGTCGATTACAAACTCAAAGACAGTCGTGCTGCGAAGCGTGAATTGCATTCGGCATTGAAGATCGAACCGAAAGACGAATACACGCTGGAATTTCTTGGCACGCTTTATTTTCTCGATGGCAATACGGAAGCGGCGCTGAAATATTGGAACGCGATCGAGAAACCGCGGCTACGAAAGGTCTCGGTCGCGCCTCCGCCAACGCTCGATCCAGCCTTGCTGCAAAACGCGATCGGATTCAATGCGCCGCAAGTTTTAACTCGCGATGCGTTGCTCGGCGCGGAAGTTCGGCTCGATAACTTAGAGATTTATCCGCACCGGCGCGAAGAGCTGGCTCCGGCGGGCGACGGAAATTACGACGCGACGTTTCACATGCCGGAGCGAAACCTTTGGGGCGACACCTGGTGGATGGGCGCGCTGACGTGGCTGAGCGGGTTGCCGTACGCGACGGTTTATCCGCAGGTTTACAACCTGGGGCACGAAGCGATCAACGTGACGTCGCTGTTGCGCTGGGATTCGGAGAAGCGGCGCGCGTTTGTCGATGGGTCGATGCCGCTGCTGCATCAATCGAAATATAGGCTGCATATTTATTTCGACGGGCGCAACGAGAACTGGAACTTGACGAATACGTTTTTCGGCGGCGGCCCGGCACTGAGCGATTTGAACGTGCGGCGCGTTGCGGGCGGCGCGGAGTTGCATTCGGTGATGAACGGCCGATGGAGCTGGAGCACGGGCGTTGAGATTGCGAATCGATCGTTCCGGAATCTGACTCCGGAGGCAACCGAGTCGGCCGCGGGCAAAGTATTTTTTACGGATGGAAATTCCATTTCGTATTGGGGGCGCGTCGATCGTTCGCTGCTGCGTTTGCCGGAGCATCGATTCACCGTCGATGGATCGGGCGAGGGACGCGTCGGGCGCGAATTTGCGACAGGCTTCGGCTCGTATGGCGCGGTGCGCGGATCGTTGACGGCGCATTGGCTGCCGCAGGCGCGCGGCGACGATTACGAAATGCTGGCGCGCGTCCGCGCCGGCGAAGCGTTTGGCGATATTCCTTTCGACGAGCTGTATCAGCTGGGCATCGAGCGCGACAACGATTTGTGGCTGCGCGGTCGCGCCGGGACCGACGACGGGCGGAAGGGTGCGGCTCCGCTGGGGCGGCGATATTTCTTGGCGAACTGGGAAGTGGACAAACGCGTTTACTCGAACGGGATTTTTACGGTGAAGCTGGGACCGTTTGTCGATAACGGGGCGATTGCGGATTCATCGGGATTGTTTGGGTCGCAGAAGTGGATTTGGGATACGGGAGCGCAGTGCAAGATCCGTGTTTTGAGCAGCGTGACGGTGGTGTTGATTTATGGTCGCGATCTGCGCGGGGGGAAGAATGTGTTTTACGGGACCGCGCTACGTTAGGAACAGAAGAAAAGGATAACGCCGAGGCGCAGCGGACGCAGAGGAGCGCGGAGGAATCGGGAATGACCCTCCCCCCCACCCCTTTCTTCTCAAGAATGTGAAAGTAAAGCACTTATACCTGCACGGCGTGCAAGAGTGTGATTCTAGGGCGTTTACTGGCGGCGAAAATAAAAAACGCCGGCAGGATGCCGGCGCTACCAAAGTCGGGACGCAGTTAGCTACCAAGGAATAGTATCACTGAGCGTTAACAATTGTCAAGGCCCTGTAAGGAAACGCGCTGTGCTGAGACCGTGCCAGGGCGCCCTGAAGGGACGCCCCTACAAAATAAGGGGACGAGCGCCAAGGGGGCGGGGTGAAGGGCGGGAGTTGGGCCGAGCTTTCGAAACGGCTGGGGCGAGTGGCTGGTGGTAAAGCTCTCATTTTTCGAAGGATGGCGTCTAAGCGGGCGGGGAATCGTGTGACTATTCAGGTGAAATTCAGGAGAGAACGATGATGCTGCGGCGACTGTGTGCAGTGGTGGGGCTGGGTGTGGCGATTTTGGCGGGCGGGACGCTGGCGTTCGCCGGGGGCGGGCAGGGCGGAGCGGACGACAAGGCGAAGCTTGGGTTTGACGTGGCGAACATGGATACGACTTGTAAGCCTTGCGACGACTTCTACAAATATGTGAACGGCGGGTGGATGAAGAAGAATGCGATTCCGCCGCAGTATCCGGCTTGGGGGCCGGATCAGATCATGTTTGAGCGGACGGAGGCGCGGCTGCACGACATTTTGGAAGCGGCGGCGGCAAACAAGGCGGCGGCGGGTTCGAACGAGCAGAAGGTCGGCGATTACTACGCGAGCTGCATGGATACGAAGGCGATCGATGCGAACGGGTACAAGCCGATCGATGGGTATTTGCAGAAGATCGCCGCGATGCATGACGGCGCGTCGCTGTTGGAAACCACTGCGCGATTGCAGGAGGTCGGGACCGGCGTGTTGTTTGCGTACGGCTCGGATCAGGATTTCGCCGACAGCACGCAAGTGATCGGCGAGGTGAGGCAGGGCGGGATCGGGCTGCCGGATCGCGATTACTACACGCGCGATGACGAGAAGTCGAAAGAGATTCGGAAGCAGTACATCGAGCACATGACGAAGATGTTTGTGCTGATGGGCGATGCGAAAGAGAAAGCGGCGGCCGAAGCGCAGACCGTGTTGAACATCGAGACGTCGCTGGCGAAGGCGTCGCTGAACAATGTCGATCTGCGCGATCCGCAGAAAAACTATCACATGATGCCGCTGGCGGATGCGCAGAAGCTGACGCCGAAATGGAATTGGGACGCGTATTTCCGCGCGATCGGCAGCCCGCAGATTGCGAAGATGAACGTGGCGCAGCCGGAATTTTTGAAGGCGATGGACGGATTGCTCACGAGCGTGCCGATGGAGGACTGGAAGACGTACTACCGGTGGCAGTTGATTCACCGGTCGGCGCGGCTGCTGTCGGATCCGTTTGTGAAAGAGAATTTCGATTTCGAAGGGCGTGTGCTGCAAGGGACGACGGAGATGCGCGTGCGCTGGCGGCGCTGTTCGGCGGCGGTGGACGATGGACTGCCCGAGGCGTTGGGACAGATGTATGTGGCGAAATATTTTCCGCCGGCGGCGAAAGCGCGCGTGCTGGAGATGGTGCACAACTTATTGGGAGCGCTGCACGAAGATTTGAAGGGGCTTGAATGGATGAGCCCGGAGACGCGGAAGGCGGCGGAAGAAAAACTGCAAGCGTTTGCGCTGAAGATCGGGTATCCGGACAAGTGGCGCGATTATTCGAAGCTGAAGATCGAGCGCGAGTCATATGCGGGGAATGTGTTTCGCTCGACGGAATTTGAAAACGCGCGCGACCTTGCGAAAATCGGCAAGCCGGTGGATCACGCGGAGTGGGGGATGTCGGCGCCGACGATCAACGCTTATTACAATCCGCAGTTGAACGAGATCGTGTTTCCGGCGGGAATTTTGCAGGGCGTGTTTTTCGATCCGGATCGGCCCGATTCGTATAACTATGGGGCGATCGGTTCGATCATCGGGCACGAGATTACACATGGATTCGACGATCAGGGCGCGCAGTTCGATCCGAAGGGGAATTTGAAGAATTGGTGGACAGAAAAAGATTTGAAGAATTTCGGGGAGCGCGGTGAATGCATCGCGAAGCAGTTTGACGGGTTCGAAGTCGAGAAAGGGCTGCACGAGAACGGGAAGCTGGTGGAAGGCGAGAGCATTGCTGATTTGGGCGGGCTGACGATTTCTCATGCGGCGTTCGAGAAGTCGATTGCGGGGAAGACGCTGGGGAAAGATGCGAATGGATTTACGCCGGAGCAGCAATTTTTTGTGGGGTATGCGGCGGTGGCGGCGATGAATTTGCGGCCGGAGTATGCGCGGTTGTTGGCGAACACCGATCCGCATCCGTTGCCACAGTTTCGGGTGAATGGGCCGTTGTCGAATATGGAGGCGTTTCGGAAGGCGTTTGGATGTCAGAAGCGGGGACGGCGATGGTGAGGGAGGATGCTTGCAAGATTTGGTGAGTTGTTTTTTGCGGAAAAAGAAACGGCGCGATCGTGAAGATCGCGCCGTTTTTATTTTGACCCTGTTGTCGCGGCTAGAAGATTAGCTTCAGGCCGAGTTGGATGTGGCGCGAGCCGCCGCTGCCGATGACTGGGTTGGAGGCCCAGACGTCGGGAGTGGCGCGCGCGAGGCCGAGGTTGCTGCCTGACAGGTTCTTACGAATCGAACCTTGCGCGTAGATCGGGTGGTTGAGGACGTTGAACACTTCGCCGCGGAACTGGAGGTTGAGGCGTTCGCCGAGCTTCCAGGTTTTGCCGACCGAGCTGTCGAGATCGACGAATCCGGGGCCACGGAAAATGTTGCGTCCCATGTTGCCGTAGGTGCCGATCGCGTTGGGATACATGACGGTGCCGTTCTGCACGTAGCAGCCTTCTTCTTCAATCAGGCTTTCCTGAAGCGCGGGAGTATTGGCGGCCGAGAGGCACGAGGAATACGCAGCATCGCCCGGCTCAACGAACGGGATCGCGCCATTCTGCGACCACTTGATGTTTTTCGGGTTGCCGAGAATGTTCCAGCGATCGTTGCCGGCGTTGTTGAAGCCTTCGCCGGTGCCGGTGAAGTCGGAGCTGGCGTCGTAGAACTCCATCGGATAGCCGCCCTGTGCGGTGAAGAGCGACGTGATCTGCCAGCCCTGAAGGATCTGCAAGGGCGACTTGATGCCGGGGAGCTCGTACGTTGCGGAGAACGTGAAGCGGTGGCGAAGATCATAGTCACCGCTGCCGCGTTCGGCCGCGTAGTCGAGCGAGTTCTGTGGAACGTCGGCGAGGTTACTTGTGGCGCCGGCGGTGTCGATGGCGTGTGCATAGGTGTAGCCAGCAACCATGTAAAGGCCTTTGGAATATTTCTTGGTGAGCGTGACCTGGAGGCCGTGATAGATCGAGCTCGACTGATTGCCGAGCGTGTTCACGAAGCCGAGGTACGGAAAGCACGGGCCGCCTGTGCCGAGCCCGCCGAGCGAAACCGGGCAATTGGTGGAGAAGGGACGCGCCGGCTGGTAGCAGGGCGTGTTGTCTGAGAACGAGGAGTAGCAGCCGGTTGCCGGGTCAGTGGCGATCGTGGGATTCGGCTGGTTCTGATCGACGATGCTGTAGAGCTTGACGCCGCGATTACCGACGTAAGCGACCTGCAACATCATGGATGGCGTGATTTGGTGTTGGATGTTGAGATTCCAGTTCAGCACGTAGGGCGTGGCGAGTTTCGGATCGACGGCGAAAACCGTGCAGGGCACTTCTGTGCTGCACGAGTTTGAAGACGTGCCGCTGACGGGGAAGATTGGGCCGGCTTCATTCCACGAGATGAGGCTTGGATCGGCGCCCGAGACCAGGAACGTGTCGAGATTGCCGGTGCCGGGAACGGTTGTGCCGCCGGGAAAAACTTTCGGCAAGCCGCTGGGATTGAGATTGAGGCCGCCGCCGCCGAACATGAAGGTGCGGATCGAAGGCTGAATGTAGATCATGCCGAAGCCGGAACGGACGACGGTCTTGCCGGTGCCGAAGACGTCCCAAGCAACGCCGAGGCGCGGCGACACGTTGTTGTAGTGGGTTGGATACAACTGGCTGAGTCCGCTGCCGAGTTGGACGAGACCCTTCGTCGGATCGAAGTTCGCGAGCAAATTGTTCTTTTCCGAAATGGGGAAGGTGATGTCGTAACGCACGCCGAGGTTGATCGTGATGCGGCGGGTGATACGGAAATCGTCCTGCGCGAAAAAGTTGAACGATTCGAGCGAAACGTTGCGCGCGGGTTCGCCGAACTGAAGGCTCCAGTCTTCGACGCTGCCGGTGAGGAAATCGGTAAGGCTGTCGAAATCGACGCGGCCGCGGCCTTCGGTGGCGCGCAGATAATCGACACCGCCGTGGCTGTAGCCGACGCCGAGACGGAGCGTGTGCTTGCCGCGAATCAAGGAAACGGTGTCGGAAGCGTTTTCGGTGTGGCTTGGATTCGTCCAGAGCGGCCAGCTTGAGTTGCCGCCGAGATAGTCGAAGTCGGAGGAATTGGCGTTGATGCGCGGCAGACCGTAGAGGCGCGAATCGTTGATGCCGGTGTTCAAACCGTACGCCGATGGAGGAGTGTTGGAATCGACGGGGACGATTTTCTCGTAGAAGCGGTTGTAGCTGAAGCGCGCGTCGTTGGTCACGGAAGAGTTCGGAGTAAAGGTCCAGTCGATGCCGAAGACGTGCGTGGTGGGTTTGGCAGTGGTGAGCCACTGCGGTCCCAGCGCGTCGGTGTCTTCTTCGATTTCGTTTGTGTTCGCGTAAATGTAGCGGGTGGAAATCGTGTTCTTGTCGTTGATGTGGTAGTCGGACTTGACGACGAGATTGTCTTCGCGGTTCGTGTTGTTGAGGTCGTAATTAATCGCGGACGGATCGTTGGGATCGGCGGTGAAGCCGGGGTTTTTGGGGAAGAGGCTGAGCAGTTTCAAGCTGAGCGGATTGCAGGCTGCGGGGCAGCCGGCGGCGGCTTCGGCGTCGGGAATGCTGTATTCGGTCGGATCGATGCCGCTGGCGGCCGTTTGCGGATTGCCGATCAGCGACGAGGTCGCAGGAGTGAAGACTTCGAACGGATTGCCGACCTTGTCGCGGACGCCTTCGTAGTTTACGAAGTAGAACCACTTTTTCTTTTTGATCGGGCCTCCGAGCGAGGCGCCGAACTGATGCAACAGCAGCGCCGAAAGCGGCTGCGGGCTCGGATTGAAATAGTTGCGCGCGTCGAAGGCGGAGTTGCGGTGGAAATAGTAGGCGGTGCCGTGCATTTCATCGGTGCCGGACTTGATGCCGATGTTAACGAGCACGCCGGGTTTTGAGCCGTAGTCGGCGCCGGGCTGTTCGGTGGTGGCGAATTCCTGAATCGCGTCGAGCGGGAGCGTGCTGGCGGGAGTGCCGGAGATGCCGGCATCGTTCAGGACGGTTTCGCCGTAGTAGGCATCGTTGTCGGTTGCGCCGTCGATGATGAAGTTGTTGTCGTCGGGGCGATTGCCGTTGGACGTGAGCGTGTGGAAGCCGCCGCCGGGATCGCGCTGCACGCCGGGATGAAGAGGGAGCAGGTTTTGGAAGTCGCGCCCCTGGAGCGGCAGTTCGTTGATCGCTTTATTGGAGAGGACGCCGCTGAGCACGGCGTTGCTCGCTTCGGTGAGCGGAGCTTCATCTTTCACTTCGACGGTTTCGTTGATGGAGCCGATTTTCAGATGGAAGTCGATCTTGACGTCGTTGCCGACTTCGATCTGCACGCGCTCGCGGACGACTTTGGTGAAGCCGGAAGCTTCGACGGTCATGGAGTAAACGCCGGGATCGATGCTTGTGGCAACGTAGTCGCCGGTCTCGTTGGTCTGGAGCGTGCGGCTGACGTGCGTGCCGAGATTTTCAATGTTGATGGATGCGTTTGGCACGGTCGCGCCGGTCGAGTCGGTCACCTGGCCGCTGATGCGGCCTTGCGCGGTTTGTGCGAACGCGTTGGACGGCGAAATGATGAACAGAACTGCAAACAGAGATACGAGAAACGTACAAACAGACTTGTGTTGCCGAGTCATCCTGGACTCCCCCTCTTCAAGAACACTTCGAGATATTTGTTTGGACTGCGCCACACCCCGACGTGTGAGCAGTGCTCCGCCAGAAAAATGAAACATTTGTTGAGAAGAAGGCTACAAACCGGATACGAGTGTTCCGGCGGCGACCAAGACGCTGATTTGCGTCAGGGCGTTGTTGCAGTGATTGTCGGACATGGGCCCTCCCTCCCTGGGCAACCTGGCACCAAATTACATTGGGGCGAGTATGAAATGTGCGATACGAGGTGTCAATCTTGAAAAGTCGGGCTCGTCATTCGATGGATACGGGGCGATGAGCGAAAACCTTCATTGAGCGTAGCGCCTGAGCTGACCGCGACCGCTTGACCGCCGCGGCAAAAACGTTTACGACTCTGTGCGCTAGAATTTTGTTCGGGAGAAATCGAATGAACCGGTTTGTTATGGCACGAATGTTGACGATTGGAGCGGGAGTGTTGGCGCTGGGCGCGATGGCCGCGCCGCGCGCGGCGGCGAAATGGCGCTATACGCGAACCGGGAGTCCGACCGACGTAGCAGTCGTACCGAAGACGGGCTACGCGCTGATGGGCGGCGGCGCGAAACAGGATCCGGCGTTTCATTTTTTGTGCGAACGGACGAACGGCGGCGACTTTCTGATTTTGCGGGCGAACACCGACGACGAATACGCGCAAGGCGTGAACAAAGAGATCTTCGCGATGTGCCGGCTGAATTCGGCGGCGACGATCGTGTTTGAAGAGCGCGAAGATTCGGATGACGAGACGCTTGTGCAGATCATCGATCACGCCGAGGGGATTTTTATCGCGGGCGGAGATCAATCGAATTATTTGAGATTTTGGCAGGATACGCCGGTGCAGGCGGCGCTCAACCGGCATATCGCGGCGGGGAAGCCGATTGGCGGCTCGAGCGCGGGGCTGGCGGTGCTGGGGGAGTTTTCGTTCGCGTCGATCATCGATACGGTGCATTCGCCGGAGGCGCTGGCCGACCCGTTCGGAAACAAGATCACGATTTCGCGCGAGTTTCTGACGATTCCATTGCTGAAAGGCGTCATCACGGATACCCATTTTGCCAAACGCGACCGGATGGGGCGGCTACTCGTTTTCATGGCGCGGATTTTGCAGGACGATTGGGCGAAGCAGGTCCGCGCGATCGCCATCGAAGAGAACGTGGCGTACTTGCTGGAGCCGGATGGCAACGGAAAAATTGTCGGCGAAGGGTCGGCTTATTTTCTGGAGGCGAAGCATCCCGCGGAAGTTTTCCGCCACAACGAGCAGCTTGAAGATTGACGGGATTTCCGTGCACCGCGTCGGAGATCAAGGATCGTTCAACGTGAAGACGTGGAGCAGCGACGATGGCGACAGCTATTCGCTTTCAACGCAGGGCGGCAAGGTCACGCCGAGCGGCTCGAATCACGGCATTTATTGATTTTGTTTTCGATCGATTCGTGAGCCGTGCACGCGATCAGAACCGGAACGAGAAGCCGGCGAGAATCTGTGCGCTGCTTTGCCATTCGCCGAACATGTGGGTGCCGAGATAATCGACGCCGGCCTTTGCGGAGATCACGGTATTGAGCGCGTAATCGACACCGGCGCCGATCGTGAACTCGGCGCCGTTCTGACCGCCGCTTGCGGTTTGCGGAATCAGGTGCACGCCGCCGACCAGCGCGTGGGCCCACGGCTCGACGCGGCCGTGACCAAAGGAAAATTTCGGACCGGCGCCATAACTCAGATAGCGAAAATGCTCGTTCTCAAAAACGGGCGGCGCAAAGGCGCTTGTGACCGAGCCTTCGATCGCGATCCATTCCCTCAACCAATACGCCAGCGATGTGTTGAGTCCCGGCGCGCTGGCGTAATAGACGGACGAGCGAAAGCGCACGAGCGCGAAGGTGATGCCGAGCTGCCATTTGTTTGGATTTTCGTAGTAGTACGGGCGCGGCTTGGGCCTCGGTGCGGGTGAAGGGAACGCCGAGCTCGCCGCTGGCGAAGGAATGGCATTCGCCGGCATCGCGACGACCGGTGAGCGGGCTGTTAAATTTCCCGGATCGGCAACGGAGAACGAAGAGAACGAATTGTAGCCGAGCTGCGTTTGTGCGATGAGCGAGTCATCCGTCGGCGGAAACTGCGCCGCGTTAATCGTCAGTGAAGGCGCAACCCCGATTGTGTGCTCGGTACCGGCTGCGAACGAATGCATCTGAGTCTGCGCGCGCGCGGCTCCGCACGCCAAGCACGCCTGCATCAACAGCGCGGCGACGAACGAAACCCGCATGACGAACTCATTCACGGATGTGTGTGCCTCAACGGCTCCAGGTTAGCCCTTGAACTACGGTAAACACACCGGTGCGGTGATTGTTTATTTTCTTTCGTGTGTGCTGCGACAACCGCAACAGTTCGGCCCGATAACGCGACGGGCTGATTTCGCAGTTAGCGGCCGTGGCGGAGGTAGTCGTCGGTTTTGTTCAGCCAATCGGCGCGCGGCGGATTGAAGACGTCGAGATCGATGGTTTCTTCGAGCGCCCACGCTTCGTGCGGCATGTTGGGTGGGATGCAGAGGACTTCGCCGGCGCGCACGACGACTTCTTTTCCATCGATCGCGAATTTCAGCGCGCCTTCGAGGATGTAAGTCACCTGCTCGTTGTGATGCTGGTGCAGCGGCACGTGCGCGCCCTTTTTCATCAGCACGCGCGCGAGCATCACCTGGTCGCCGACGACCATTTCGCGATCGATCAACGGATTCAATTTTTCGCGCTCGACATCTTTCCACGGAATATATTTGAACGTCCCAGGCGTGCTCATTTCGTTCCCCCATACAGTTTTGCGGCGTTGTCGTGCAGATACATGTGCGCGAGCTCCAGCGCTTTCGCTTCGGTGAAGGCGCCTTCGGAAACGAGTTCCGCAAGCGCGGCGGCCAGCGCCGTGCGCGTGCTGCGCGCCGAAAGCCAGAAACTTTCCTCCGCGCCGAGCGCGTCGTTGAACGGAAATGCGTCGGACGCGTACATCATTTTGTCCGGGAAGAGCGTGATGAGCTGCTTGATCACGTCCTTGAATTGCGACGGATACAAAAACTCCGACTGGAATGAAGTGTCGAGATAAACGTTTTTCACCGCGGTGAGCAGGGCCGCTTCTTTGTAGTAAGGCCAGCCGCCATGGAGCAGCACGAACGTTTGCCCTTTGTAGCGCTGATCGCGCAAAACGTTTTCGAGATTCAACACGTTTCCGTTGTGCAGGCTGAAGTAATCGCCGATGCCGACCGCGCTGTGAATATGCGTGGCGATGTGCAGCTTGCCGGCCTGATTGAGCAGCACGCGGAAAATGTAGTCCTGAAACGTGACGTATTCCTCAGGCGTTGGCACGCCGGCCGCGTGATATTTCGCGTAGATCGCTTCGGCAGCGGAGCGCGGTGGATCGGTGAAATAGAGCGAGCGGAAATAGGCGGCTTCGAACTTCATCGCCACAGCACCGTGCTTTTCGACGTTGTCGGTCATCGTGCGGCGGATGAAATCTTCGTAGCCGGCAAGGTCGGCGGGCAGACCCTCGACGCCTTCCATCTTTTTGTAGCGCGCGAACAGTTTCTCCTGGAGCGGGATGTAAACGCCCATGTCGGGCGTGCTCGCGGTGCGCTCGCTGTTGTCGAACGGGAAGAAAAACGAATCGACGAAGAAAACCCAGTGAAAGCGCTTGGGATCGAGGTATGGAGCCATCATCGCGCGATTGGCGAGAACGGTTTCGGTATTGAGCTTGTCGAGAATCGAGTCGAAATATTTTGTGTCGCCCGTCGCTTCGGCCGCTTTCGATTTGTCGGCCAGCCACTTGATGTGTTCGGGCGAGAAATCGTTGTACGGATAGCCGAGCATCTGCTTCGCGGCGGTGATGAACTCGGGATTATCGGCGCGCGTCCGCATGAAATCGGTTTCGCCCGGAGGCGCGGCCATCGCATCGACATCGCTGTCGTCGCCGAAGCCCGGGTGCGCGTGATTATCGTAGAGCGGAATTTTTTCGATTTGCGCGAGCAGCCGGTCGTAAATTTTTGGGACGTCGGAACCGGCCAGTGGCCGAGCTTGCGCGCCGACCGTCGCGGTTACAAGCAACGCGACAAATAGTGTGACCGCAAAATGAAGCAAATGTTTCATGTGAGTCGGCTCCCGGCTGGATCGGTTTCGGCCCTGGCCTGCAACGATCTTCATCGAACGCACTGCAACTTTACAAGTCGAAGGGCGCAGAAATCTGCGCCCTTCTTCAAAACTCAGTTTGACCTGCATCGCTCTCGCAGTTAACGCGCCACCGCGGCACGCCACTTCGCCGAGACGCGCTCGATCCGCTCCAGCGCTTCTTCCAACAGATTGCGCGCGCTGACCAGCGAGAACCGCAGATAATTTTTGCCCGCCGGACCGAACGCCGCGCCCGCAATTCCGGCGACTCCAGCATCTTCCAGCAACTGACGCTGAACTTCCTCGGCCGGCAGCCCGGTATCTTCAATATTCACCCAGGCGTAGAACGCGCCGTCGGGCACCAGACACCGAAATCCAGGAATCTTGTTGAGCCGATCGACGAAGAGATCGCGGCGCTTGCGATATTCGAGCACCATCGCATCGACCGCATTCGTGGAATCGTTCAACGCTTCAATCGCCGCGACCTGCGAAAACTCCGCCGTACACGTGAACGTGTTGAGCACGAGCAGATCGAGCGCGTCGATGAACGACTTCGGCGCAACCGCGTAGCCGAGGCGCCAGCCGGTCATCGCAAACGACTTCGAGAATCCATCAATAATGATGGTGCGTTCTTTCATCCCCGGCATCGCGTAAATCGATTTGTATTCGCCATTGAAGAGAATGCGCGCGTAGATTTCGTCGGCGATGACCCAGAGATCGTGCTTCACCGCGAGCGCGGCGATTTGCTTCAGCGTTTCTTCGCTGAACACGGTTCCCGTCGGATTATTCGGCGAATTAAAAATCAGCGCCTTCGACCGCGGCGTAATTTTCGACGCAATCTCCGCAATGTCAGGCTGAAATTGATTTTTCTCTTCGAGATAAAACGGCACCGCTTTACCGCCGAGCCCGCGCGTAAACGACGGATAAATCGGAAAGCTCGGGTCGGGATACAAAATCTCGTCGCCGGGTTCGATCAGCGCCATCATCGTCAGCGAAAGCGCCATCTTGCACCCTGGCGCAACCAAAACTTCCTCAGCCGCGACATCCAGATGCCGCGTGCGCTTCAGGTACGCCGCGATCGCTTCGCGCAACGCCGGAACACCGCGCGGCGAAACGTAACGGTCGCGCCCTTCGGCAACCGCCGCGCGCACCGCATCTACAACCGGCGCCGCCGGATGAAAATCGGGCTCACCAAGCTCAAGATGGATGATCGAGCGGCCCTGCTTTTCGAGCTCTTTGGCGCGCGAAAAAACCGCCAGCGCGCCTTCGCCGTTCAATTGTGAAACACGTGATGCAAGTGGCTTCATGGCGAAAGAATCCTATCACTTTGAGGATGGCAGTGGTGTCACGGGAATGTGCAGGCCGTCGATGAATCGCGGAAACATTTCGAACGCGGCCGCCGTCAGAAATATTTCCACGAGTTCGGCGTCGGCATACTCTTTTTTCAGCTCGGCGTAGAAAGCATCGTCAACTTCCTGCGGGCCGCGATGGAGCCGATCGGCAAGCCGAAAACCCAATTTCTCTTTGCCGCTGTACGGGCCTTTCTCGAAATCGGGTACTCCGGCGACCTGCTCTTCGCTCGCGCCTTTTTTCCGCGCCGAGGCGTTATGCGCCTTAATCGCGTACTCCGATTTCATCAGCGTCGAAATCCGCACCGCGATGAGCTCCTTGTACGAGCCCTTCAGCGCGCCATCACTCAGCAACGCCTTCAAAAACCCCGCCATCGCTGCCGCGATTCCCGGATTGTACGACAGCACCTTGAACATATTCGGCACGACGCCGCGTTGCGCCAGCAGCGCGTCATAGATCGCCTGGGTTTCGGGTGTAACGGAATCTCTTTCGAGCAGCGGGATGCGCGGTGCGGTGGCGGACATGGCGTCTCCTGTGAAGACAGAAAGCTTGGCACAAAAAACGAGGGGCGCAAAATCGCGCCCCTCGCATGACGTCAGGTGATCGAATAGCTCGATCGCCTCGCCTTAGAACGAATACCGCAGCGAAAACTGAATCAATCGCGGCGTACCCACCGTGCTGGTGATCTTGCCGAACGGACTGTTCGTCGTGCCGATGCTCTCCACATCGAGGAACGCCGGGTTCGCGAAGTTGGCGTGGTTCCAAATGTTAAAGAAGTCCGTCGTAAAGCGAAGCGCCTGCCGCTCGGTGATATGAAAATTCTTGATCAGCGAGAAGTCGAAGTTCGCCTGGCTGGGGCCACGGAATGTGTTGCGTCCCAGGTCGCCGAAGTTCGTCGTGCAGAAGTTCGCGTTCGGGAAAATTGTCGGATCACCCTGGTTCGGATCGCATTGCGCCGGATAGAGCAACGGCGCGGGCGCGAAGGCCGCTGGATTCAAGTATCCGTTGACGCGCGTGCCGATGCTGCCCTGCGAGTATCCGCCGGCAATCGTCGCGCCTGAGGCAAGACTTCCACCTGTGACGCCCGGAGCCGATCCCGCACCGAGGAACGCAGTCCCTGCGCCAGAATCGATCACCGAGAACGGCAAGCCCGATTGCACGATCGTGATGCCCGCGACGGCCCATCCGCCGAGCGCCTTGCGCTTCCAGCCTTCCGCCGATTGGAAGAAAGGCAAATCGTATCGGTAGCTGATGGCCAGCCGATGCGTGCGATCGAAGTCCGACAGACCATACGAATCCTTCAGTGTGGATTCATCGTTGAACGCCGTGTTGAACGCCGTGTTCCCGCTCGACGTCGCATCCGTCGAACGCGAGAACGTATACGCCGCCTGGAAATAACCGGCGTTCCAGCGTCGCGACGCCGTCGCTTGCAGCGAGTTGTAGTGCGAGTACGCATCGTTGGCAAATTGCTGGAAGCCGTTGTAGCCGTTGATGCCTTGCGCTCGCGAACGCGCAATCGCGTTGTCGAACGTATTCGCTGTGATCGATTCGCCGCCGACCACCACCGGATTCGCGGGCGTGGCGTCTTGCGACTGCAAGGAATCGCGCGTCTCGCGCAGGTGCACGCCATGCGTGCCGACGTAACCAACTTCTAGCACCCACTGTTTGCCCAGCGCTCTCTGCACAGTCAGGTTCCACTGTTGCGTGCTCGGAGTAACGAAGTGTTGCGGCACCGTCAGGCCGAAGATTCCGAGCGTCTGGAGCGGCCCCGGGCAACCTGCGCCGGCCGCTGTTCCATAGTTCGCCGCCAGCGTCGTGTTACCGCCGGGGAAGCCCTGAAACACGTTCAAGCACGGCACAAAGTTCGGGTCGAGCGTGCCCGCTTGCGGCAGCGCGTTGGGATTCGGATTCGGGCAGCCGGGCAACGGCGTAGCCGAAAAGAATGTGCCCAGGCAGCCGGGTGAGCCGCCGCCAAACGTCACGGGCAAAAACGGCGGGTTGAAGGAAAGCTGGTCGGCCGTGCCCACGTCTTCGCGCACGTAATAAATGCCGAAGCCGGCGCGAATCGTCGTGTTGTGGTGGCCAAACAAGTCGTACGCCATGCCAATGCGCGGCCCGATTCCGGTCGCGTAGTTGTTTTTGAACGTCGTGCCGTTGGCATCGCCGGTCAGGCCCGTCACATTGAGCTTGTTCACGCAGCTTGGATAGACGAAGGGGAAAGTCCCCGCGTTCGCCAGCGACGGATCGAGGTTGCTGATGTGGCAGAGATCGTCGTGGAACGCGCCCAGCACTTCGGTGCGCAATCCGAGGTTCAGCGTAAGGTTTTTACGAATCTTCCAGTCGTCTTGCGCGAACACCGCGAAATTGTTCGACCGGTACTCGTGATTCGAAAGACCGCCGCCACCGAAGCTGAACTCCGGCACGCCGAGCAGGAAGTTCTGGAAATCGGTGTGCCCGTCCGGCGTATTCGTGAAGAACAACTCGCCGTTGAACACTTGCGGAAAGTTTTTGTCGAGGTTTACGTGCGTAAATTCGCCGCCGAACCGGAACACATGCTGGCCGTGTACCCAGCTCACCGTGTCCACAAAGTTGATGTTGTTCTGGTTTTGCGATTGGTTGCCGAACGGCGCGGGCCCGAGTTCGAAGCCCGAGCTTTCGAAAAAGAATCTATAGATCGAATCGGTCAAGCTGTTCGTCGGGCGATCGATCCCCAGGTCGGCCGTGGTCACCGGCGGCTCGTTGTTCAGCGCGTCGTTGATATGCACGAATCCGAACCGAAACTCATTCACCAGCGTCGGCGAAAAAAGATGCGTCTCGCCGATGTTCAGGAAGCGCGCGTGTACCGGCGTGTCGAATGGAAAGTTCAGCGAGCTCGAGCTGACGGCGCTGGCCAGCGTTGAGCCTAGCGATTCCTGCAAGTCGCCGCCGCCGAACGGGAGAAGGCTCTCCGAATCCGAGAAGAAGAATCGCACCGACACCTTGTCCTGGCCACCGCGGAATTCGCGGTCCCAGTTCGAGGTGAACTGATCGTCCGTATATTTGCCGGCCTCGCTGACCGCGAACGCGCCCGTCGTCGGGTCGCCGCTCGGAATGAGGAAACCGCCCGGCTGCGCGCCGAACTGATTGCCCTGAAACTGCAACAGCTTCAGTACTACCGGATCGATCGGTGTCGTGGTGTTGCCGAAAAACGTCTGCGAGATCGCCGCTTCCGAGCGATCCGCCGGCAATGTCGGAATCGTCGTGCTGATAAACGTGCCTGGCGAAAGGCCGCTGCGCTGCCGCGTGCCTTGATAGTTCACAAAGAAGTAGCCCAGCTTTTCTTTCACCACCGGCCCGCCGAGGCTGCCGCCAAAAATGTTCTGCTTCACCGACGGCCGCGCCAAGTCCTTGTTGATTCAAGAAGAAGTCGTTCGCGTTCAGCACATCGTTGCGGAAAAATTCGTACGCGTCGCCATGATACGAGCGCGTTCCCGACTTCAGAATCGCGTTGACGTTGCCGCCGCCGTTGCGTCCCTGGCTGGCGTCGTAGAGCGACGTCTGCACCTTGAATTCCTGAATCACGTCCGGATTCGGCAGCGGCACGTAGGTCGCCTGCGCCACGTTGTAGTCGGTCGCGCTGATGCCGTCGATCAAATAGTTGTTGTTGTCTTCGCGCTGACCGTTGACAAAGAGCTTCGCGGAGCCGCGCCCCAGCTGCGCCGCTGCGTTCAAGTCGCTCTGCGCTCCCGCAGACAGTGTCAGCAGCTGCTGATAGTTCTGTGTCGCCAGCGGCAATTCGCGCACCGTCTCGGTGCCGATCGATTGCCCGGTCGTCGCGTTCGACGTCTCGACGCTGGTCACCTGCGCCGAAATCTCCACCTTCTCGGTCACCGAACCCGGCTTGAGCGGAATCGTCACCCTCACCGTTTCGGTAACTTGCACCTCGATGCCGGTCGTCTTCGCTTCCGCGAATCCCGACTTATTCACCACCACCGAGTACAGCCCCGGTGGCAGCAGCGTCACGACGAACTCACCGTCCGCGTTCGTCACCACCTTGCGCGCCAGCGCTTCCGTGCGCTGGTCGATGATCTGCACATCCGCGCCTTCCACGGCCGCGCCGGTCGTGTCAGTCGCGACGCCGTCAATCGCTCCCGTCGCGCCTCCCTGTCCGTACGTCGGAACACCGGCCAACGCGCACGCCACAAAAAACACGGCGGCCACTAAAAATCGAGACATCCCCTTCATAAGAATCCCCCTAGGTGCCGGCCGCCTTCGATATCACGGCCGTCTTGAATGAACCGCTGGAACGATGACAACCGGCCAAATCGTTCCGCGATCTGTTATGAACTGGAATCGAATACTAAGGACACATCGTGAACGTGCGTGGGCTCAGTGCGGTCAACACGAACAACAACGACACGAACACTGAAGGTCAACTTGGACAACTCGCGGATTCACAACTCCACCCCTGCCATGAAACTAGCGTTCCAACCCATTTGCTGTCAAGCCGACAGCCATGAAACTTTTCGCTTTGTCTCATCCGTGTCAAACCGTCGCCCCAAGCACCCACGCCCCTTGACGGCGGCGTCCCCGTCACAGAGTATGGAGGAAGACCAGGTAGGCGTTGCGCGGCTGCAACGTCCGTTGTGTCTAATCCGTCTCATAAATAGCAGTGTCCCCGTCAGGGGGTGACAACATGTTGTCCCGCAACATTCGTTTCGCTTTTACTTTCATCGGCGCTCTTGCTCTCTTCCTATTCGCGACTCTCTCCAGCGCGCCCGCCGCTTCCGCCGACGTCAGTCATATCCGAATTATTCGCATCAGCTATGTCCAGGGAGAAGTGCGCTTCGCCCGCGACGTCAAAGGCGACCCGCTCGCCGGCGAAGAAAATGTCCTCTGGGAGAACGCTGAGCTTAATCTCCCCGTTCGCCAAGGCTTCGTCATTTCCACCGGCAACGGCCACGCCGAAGTCGAATTTGAAAACGGCTCGCTCGCTCTCATTGGCGATAACACCGTTCTACAATTTTTCGATCTGTCGCTCGAAGACGGCTCCAAGACCACGCGCTTGATTCTCCGCCAGGGCACCGGATCCTTTTCGATCAATCCCAGCAATGGCGACTACTTCAGCGTCACCGGCGGCGACTTTAGCGTCGAAGCCGATGGCCGCTCCGAATTCCGCATCGACAATTTCGACGACGGCAGCCGCGTCAGCGTCATCAAGGGCCGCGCCAACGTCCTGCGCAAAAAAGGCTCGACGGAATTGGCCAAGGGCCAGACGTTCTCCATGAAGGCCGATGATCCAAAGAATTTCGATGTCGCGACGAATACTTCCACGGGCGACGATTTCGACAAATGGGCTGCCAACCGCATCAGCGCCGAGTACAACGGCACTGCCGCCGCCCAGCAATACGTCAACTCGCCCAACTATTCCTCGGGCCTCTCCAGCCTCTACACCTACGGCGCTTTCTACCCCTGCCAGTTTGGCAATTGCTGGCGTCCGTATGGATTCGGCCTCGGCTGGTCACCGTTTGACAGCGGCTCTTGGGCACTCGATCCATCGATCGGCATGTCTTTCATCGGAAATCAGCCTTGGGGCTGGCTCCCGTACCACTATGGCGGCTGGATCTTTGATCCCCTATACGGCTGGCTCTGGGCTCCCGGCGTCGGCGGCAATTTCATCAACGGCTACTCGCCCGTCACCGGCACATGGCTGCGCGGCGGCAAGGGCAAAGGCCCAATCGGGATCGTTCCCACGCATCCGCTCGACGCCAAGAGCAAGATTCCGCAAAATCTGACGCGCGGCGTCTTCACCGTCAACAACGGCACGATCGGCAGAATCACTCCGGCCACCGCCGATGAACAATGGAAATCCGTGAAGTCGGTTCCGACCAACACCGTCAACGCGCGCGTCGCCAACACGACGGCTCCCGTTCGCGTCGAGCGCACCATGGCCGGCGGAAATTCCGCGACCCGCGGCATCGGCCTCGGCGCTAACTCATCTCTCGCGTACGACGCCGTCTCGCACCGCTTCGTCAATTCCAGCGCCCCCGCCGCAACCAACGCGCGCGTCGGCGCAATGAACGGCGCTAATGCAGGCGCAGCCCGCGGTGCAGCTCCATCTTCGACGAACGCATTGCGCACCGCGAACCCCGGCGCCCGCCCAACCGCAGCACCGGCCCGCAATTTCTCGACGGCTTCGCGCTCCGTGGCGCCGCCCGCAGCATCGCGTTCCAACGCGTCTGCCTTCGGTCGCGCCAACGCTGGCAATTCCGGCGGCAACGCCAGCTCTCGCTCCGGCGGTTTCTCAGCCGCAAGCGCCAGCTCCTCCGCCTCTCGCGCCTCCTCCGCCCCATCCGGCGGAAGCAGCGGCGGCACCTCCGGCGGCTCCCGCCCCCACTGACATAGTTCCGACCAAAACAAAAAGGGCCGCCATCTTGGCGGCCCTTTTTATTTCAGCTAAACACCGGCCTTGGCGAGCGCCTGTCAGCGAGTGCCTGTCATCCTGAGCGACGCGAAGAATCTCAGCCGCCAGCCATTCCTGTTACGCCCCCAGCAAACTCACTGCGCCGAAACGATTTGAACCGGCTTGTCGAGCTGAAAGGTCAGCAGCGTCTCCGCCGGGACTTTAATCGCGCCGCCCTTGGTCGCCACCTGCCCGATCACGCCGGCTCCGGCCCCCGCCCCTGCTCCGATCGCCGCGCCTTTACCGCCACCCGCAATCGCGCCGATGATCGCGCCGAGCGCAGCCCCGCCGCCCGTGAACTCCGCGGTCCTCTTGTTCGCGCCGACTCCTTGTCGTCCCTTCTGCTGCAAATCGGTTGTGCTGACCAGATATTCCTTGCCTCCAACCGAGATCGACTGCAGATCCAGCACAAGGTCAGATTGCCCGTGAAAACGATTTCCCTTTGTTGCCGAACGAATGATCACCTGAGCGTTTGCGCCGCGCGGGACGACCGTGTCTCCATTCGCGTCGGGAACATCGTCGGCAATTTCCGCCGCATAAGTCTGTCCCTCGGCCGCGGTCCCCGAATCGATCGTCTCTTCCGTGCGCACCGGCACTCGCGAGCCTATGGGCAACACGTACGTCTTCGTACGAATCGCGGCTTGCGTAGGATGGTAATGATGTTCGTGCTCAGCGTCGTCCGCTCGAGACGCCGCTGAACGTGGCGGGATTGGCACCGCAGTGTTGGCAGCGGAAGCCTGCCCAGCAGCCGCAGCCGGTGGCGCCGAAGTGTCCGCAGCCGGAGCTGGGGCTTGAGCCGCAGCAGCCTGCGCTGCCGGCGCTTCGTCATACTCGATCGACTTCACCTGCGTCATCGGCACCGTATGCGTAACTTTGTCGTCGCCGGCCAATGTGATTTCCGTCGGCGAAGTGGCCGTGACCATGCCCGCCAGCGTCGAGCCGTCCCGCATCAACACGGTTGCATGTGGCCCGGTAGCCGTCTGGTTGGAACAAGACGCCAGAAACAAAAGCGCCGCGACAGTCGCGCTCGCGAATACGATTCGCCACCCGCGCGTGTACGTAAATCTACCGAAGATTGCGTGATTCACAGTGCCCTCCGTAAGTTCGCACGCTGGGTCGTTGCGCTCGTGCCTTAAGCAAATCTTATAGCAATCCTCAGCGCAACGCATTCTCCACGCAACGTGACCCTGTCCGACCTGACCGTGTTGGTGGTGCTATTTCTCCTTAAGATCGGTCACCGTGTACGGAGCTTCACCCTGAAGAACGGTATACAGCCGATCGCCCCTATCATTCACGACGAGCGCATAAGGATTGTGGCCCACGCGCAGCGTCTCGATCACAGCGTTCCGCGCGCCGTCGATGACGGACACGCTGTCTCCATGCACGTTCGCCACGTAAATTCGATTTGCCTTCGCGTCGATCGCGATACCTTGCGGCTTCTCCCCCACTTTCACCGTCGCCAAAACTTTGCCTTGTGTCTCATCGATCACAGTCACCGCGGCATCTTCGTGGTCCACGACGTAAATTCGCTTCGTCGCTGGATTCAGCGCCACAGCGCACGGAATCGCGCCCGTCGCAATGTTCGTCACGCTCCCCGACGCCTCATCGACAATCGCCAACTCCGCCTTTCCCGCGCGAGTCACATACAGTTTCCCCGCCGCTTCATCGACAGCCATCCCCCACAAATGCATCCCGCCCATTTGTATTTTGCCAACGATCGTGGGCTTACTGTCCAGCACGGTCAGACTCGTTCCTTCCCATCCGATGAGATACGCCCGATCCCGTTTCGTATCGATCACGATGGAGTCAGCCGACCCCGCCTTGATCGTGCTGATCGCATTGGTCTCGCCGTCGATCAACGTGATTTTGTCGCTAAAGGTGTTCGACACGAAAATCTTGTTCGTCACAGGATTCACCGCCAGCACATAAGGCAGCTGGCCGACATTCACCGTCGCCACCACGACGTCCTTCGCCCCGTCGATCACGCTCACGGACCCGCCCGCATTGTTCGCAACATAGATCCGGTTCGTCGCCTCGTTGATCGCAAGCGCGACTGGATCCTTGCCCACCTTCACGCTAACCGCGGCTTTTTTCTCTCGATCGAATACCGCGATTGCGTCTTGCGAGCGATCGATGGCGTAGACTTTCCCCGTCATCGCATTCAGCGCAATCGCGCGCGTGGCGTTCAGAAGCGATGTCGATGGCTGAGCCGATGGCGAAGTCGCTTGCGGTTTCGCCCATGCCGTGGCGCTGAGGCCGACCACGAGCGCAACGCCGATTATTTTGTCGGCGAGTTTTCTATTTTTGTTATAAATGGGTCCCTCGCAATTTTCGAGCGATGAAAGTGCAGGAAGAGGATGATCGCAATGCTTCGGAGACGTTTTCAAGTGCCCTTTTCATGTTTCAGATCGCCGGCCACCCAACGAAGCTGCAACATCGCTGCGATCCGACGAAATAGACCCAGCCTTCTTTACGCTTTTGCACTCAGCCTCTCCGTAATTTTTCTCCCTGCCATCGCCGCCGCGCAGCAACCATCCGGGCATCCGCCGTTCCACGCCCTCGCCTTCTACACCACCAAAGGCGAACAAGACCATATCGACTTCGCCCTCCAGGCGCTGCGTTTTTACGGCGACTTCGCCAAGAAAAACAATTTCTCCCTGTCTTCCACCACCGACTGGAACGACATGAGCCCCGACAAGCTCAAAGACGTCCAGCTCGTCATCTGGCTCAACGATTTCCCGCACACTCCCGAGCAGCGCAAAGCCTTTGAGGACTACATGGCTCACGGCGGCGCATGGCTCGGCTTTCACGTCGCCGCGTACAACGACGACAGCACCAACTGGCCCTGGTTCGTCGATTTCCTCGGCGGCTCCGTGTTCTTTGGCAACAATTGGCCGCCGCTCCCGGCCAAGTTGATCGTCGATGACCGCACTCACGCGGTCACAAAAAATCTCCCCGCCACATTCCCCGCCCCCGCCAACGAGTGGTACATCTGGAAACCGAGTCCTCGCCTCAACAAAGACGTAAAAGTCCTCCTCACCCTCGATCCGCAAAACTATCCCATCGGACTCAAAGACACGATCACCGGCGGCGATTGCCCCGTCGTCTGGACCAACACCCGCTTCCACATGCTCTACATCAACATGGGCCACGGCGACAAAATCTTCACCGACGCAACACAAAACAAACTCTTCGAAAACGCCATCCTATGGCTCGGCACCACCAAACATTAACGGTAGCGCCGGCATCTTGCCGGCGTTTTTCGTGAACACGGCCACGCACTGTAAGGAGGACTGACAAATGACAACTACACCCAATACGCCCCCGAAACACTCCCTCCAAGCAAAACAAATCGTCGCGATGCGCTCAATGTTCGTCGCCGTCGCTTTTCTCTTTACCGTTTTCCTTCCGGTCGCACACGCCCAAACCACGCCCGCATCCGGCGACGAGCGTTTTCACTTCACTCAAAAACCCGGACCCAGCTCTGTCGGCCTGAAAGTCGTAGAGCAATACGACTTCACGCGCACCTATCGCCCCCTCACCGATGAGTTAGGCAAGCCCTATCAAGGCGAACGCGCGCGCCCTCTGCAAACGCTCATTTGGTATCCCGCGCAGAAAAACAGCGGCAAACCGATGACCATCGGCGATTACGGCGAACTCGTCGCGACGGAAACCACCTTCGGCAAACCCGAGATCACCGCGGATTGGAAGCAATGGCTCGACAGCATGAAGCCCTCAATGAAGGATTCGATGTGGGCGGTCCGCGACGCCCGACCACTCACCGGACGATTCCCGCTCGTAATCTACGCGCCGAGTTTTTCCTCGATGTCGTGGGAAAACGCGGACCTGTGCGAATACCTGGCAAGCCACGGCTACGTCGTGGTGGCCGGCCCCGACATGGGTGCGACAGCTCGTGGCATGACTGCAGACCTCAGCGGCATCAACGCACAGGCGCAAGACATTTCGTTTCTGATCGGCTACGCACAGACGTTCCCGAACACCGACATGTCGCAGATTGCCGTAGGTGGATTCAGCTGGGGCGGAATCTCAAATCTGTTTGCGGCGGCGCGCGACAACCGCATCGACGCACTTTTTGCGCTCGACGGCAGCATGCGCTATTTCCCAGGCTTGGTGAAGGCCGCAACCGACGTACATCCGGAACAAATGACGCTACCGCTGCTTTTCTTCACGCAGGGTCCGACTTCGCTGGAGCAGCAAGCCCGAAACACCACCAGCAAAGAAAATGACGGCCCCAACGTGCTCAATGCGTGGACGCACGGTGATCTGATCACCGTGGACGACCTGGCTCTGGTTCACGTCGAGCACAGCTCGATGTACCAACGAAATGAAGACATATGGAAAAGTTACCCGAGGCATCGAAAAGCGGATTACTCGCGCGCGGATGGAATGGTCGGCTATGCCTGGATCGCGCGCTACACGCTTGCATTCCTCGACGCATATCTCAAGCACGACGCGGAGGCGATGGCATTTTTGAAAAAGACGCCCGCCGAGGTTGGAGTTCCCCCGCACATGTTGACCGTGGACTTTCGTGCGGCCAAAGGCATCGCGCCCACCCTCGATGCGTTCCGTGCAGAGCTAGGAAAGCAGGGCTTCGATCACGCTCCAGCAATCTATGCCGCAATGCTGAAAGACAATCCGGATTTCAAACTGGATGAGGCGGCGGTGAACCTGTGGGGGCTCGACCTAATGGAGAAGAACCACCTGAGTGACGCAATCGAACTCCTCAAGTTGAACGTGCAGGTATTCCCAACTTCGTCGAATTCCTACGATAGCCTCGGCGAAGCCTACATGAAGTCCGGACAAAAGCAGCTCGCGATCGACACCTACAGAAAATCGCTGGAGCTGGACCCCGACAATGACAACGCCAAAGAAAAACTCAAGACGCTGGAAGCGCCGCCGACGCACTAACTGTGCGGTTGCGGGAGTAATCGTCGCCTTAGGATGAGGACCGATGGTCGAGTTATACCGTAAGTCGACCTCAATAAAGCCGGCGAACACTCCGGTTTAGAGTGCTCGCCCGTTTTCTGCCTGATCCGCTTTTACTTCTTGCTGGGATCGTCTTTCGGGTTCACGTAGTTGAACTGAATTGGCGCCTGTCCGTGAACCTGGACGACCGTTTCGCCGGATGCCATGGCGTAGTGGTGCATGTCGGGATCCATGTACGCGAAGCTGCCGGCCGCAAACGTGCCCATCTTGCTTGTTTCAAACGCATCGCCCATCCCGACTTTGAACGTCCCCGAAATAACCGTGACGTTTTCGCGCAGCGGGTGCCAGTGCGGCGCGATGCGAAAGCCGTCCGGCATCTTCAAACGAATCGTGTAATCGCCGGAAGAGGCGGTCGGATCCCCTTCCAGCACGGCGAACTGTGCCTCTTTTTCGACGACTGGTGGCGCCGGTCCCCAATGAATTGTGTCCGGCGTGAACGCATTCTTGTGGGTGTGGTCTTGCGCGGCTCGGCCAAGGGCCAACCCCGCCGAAGTGAACAGCACCGCGGTCGCTACTGCTGGGAATAAATACTTCTTCATCATGAGAGCCTCCATCGCTCCTATTGAACTGGCGTGATTATCCATGTTGAGGAAGACGATTCCAATGAAGAGCGCATACCGCTTTTCTATCTTTTCTATATCGTCGCAAATTACTGATTCTTGGCGGATAATCGGCGAAACCAACGATATGCAACGCTCGAAATCCGCAGAGGTCGATCTCGAACTGGACTTGGGACGCTACGAGTTGCGGCGTCACGGCCGTCGCATTCGGCTCGAAAAAAAGCCAATGGAGCTGTTGATTCTTCTGGCGAGTCGGCG
Source organism: uncultured Acidobacteriota bacterium (assembly GCA_963785605.1). GTDB lineage: Bacteria > Acidobacteriota > Terriglobia > Acidiferrales > UBA7541 > Acidiferrum. Next base: position 189,653 of record CAWAWE010000012.1, read on the forward strand.
AGACCTCTTGGTCACCCGCGAGGAGATCGTCGCCAAGCTTTGGCGCTCGGCGCTCTTCATTGATACCGAGCCAAACATCAACAATATCGTCAGGAAAATCCGTACGGCCCTCGGTGACAACTCAGATCGGCCACGCTTTCTCGAAACCGTTGTGGGCAAAGGTTACAGATTTGTCGGACCGCTGCGTTTGATCGCTGCTCGCTCTTCTTCGGCCGACAGAGGCGCAGTTGGTGATCGCGCGGCAGAACAAAAGACGCCGCGTAAGCGAACCGATCGTTCGTCGCTGGCGGTGTTGCCCTTAACCCTTGTCGGCAAGGTCTCGGAAGATCACGGCATCTGTTTGGGTTTTGCGGACGCGCTGATCACCCGCCTGGGAAATCTGTCGGACATCGACGTACTACCGACCTCCGCTGTAGTTGATTTGCCCCAAGGCGCGCCGCCCACGGATACGGCGACCCGCTTGGGCGTTCGCTTCGTGGTGTATGGCGCGATTCAAATGCTGAAAGGGCAATGGCGCCTTTCGTTGGAAGTGCTGGACACGCAACTTGGCAAGATCTGTTTCAAAAAGAAATGCGACCTCGACGTCGCTCGCTTGTCCGACCTGGAGGATGAACTCGCAACCCAAATCTCAGCGGCGCTCCATCGGCCGCTACGCCCGCCCGCCGAGCTGCGTGCTCCGAGGTACAGCAAAGTCCCGGTGGCTTACGCGGAATTCATGCGTGGTTATCGCCTGAGTTCGTCCGGCAATCCGGGCAAGTTCGACGAAGCCGCGCGGTATCTGGGTAAGGCTGTCACTCTCGACCCTGCGTTCGCGCTGGCGCACGCAACGCTTTCGGTGGTTTGCGCCTCGCGCCATTTCGAAGTGGATCCCTCGAATGTGTGGTTGGAAAAAGCCGAACTCCATTGCCGCAAGGCGCTGGAACTCAATCCCGATCTTCCCGAATCTCACGTCGCCAATGCATTCCTGCTGTGGGGGCCTTCGAAAAATTTTCAGCATCTGGAAGCGATCGCCGAACTCAAACGCGCGCTGGCTTTGCAAAATAATCTGCCGCAGGCCTACAACCGGTTGGGAACGATACTCGCTCACATCGGGCTACTCGATCAGGCTCGGGAAATGTACGAACGGGCTCGCTCATTTCATCCCCGGAAAGCCATCAGTCACAGCGTCGTTCAGGCGTATATGTGGAGCCAGGAATACGACCTGGCCCGCGACGAGATCGAAAAGTGGCACGCCGAAACCCCGGCAAACAAATACGCCGTCCACTTCGCCGCTCAGTTGGCCATGGCGACCAAAGATTTGCCGCAAGCAAAAATTCTCCTCGAAGAAGCCCTTCAACTCGCGCCCGAACGAACCACTCTTCCTGAGCCTGCAAGGCGTCTATCACGCCATGACCGGTTCAGCAGATCAGGCGCTTGTCGCGATGACTGCCGCATGCTCTACCGCTAAATCTTTTGGGCATGCCCATCACAGCTACTATCAAATCGCGTGCATTCTCGCTTTGCTCAATAATCGTGCCGCCGCCTTCGAATGGCTCGAACGCAGCGTCAGCACCGGCTTCGCCTGCTGGCCCTTTTTTATCAAGGATCCAAACCTCAGCAACCTTCGCGACCTCCCCGAATTCGAATCCTTAGTCACCTCCCTGCAATCCAAGTATCCCAACCACATCGCGCTGCCCTAGCCCCGCGCAAAATTCGGAGACCGCGCGGCGAGGATCCCTTGTGGATAAGCGTTGGTTTGCTCCGGTGCCTGGATCCGTCTGATTCGATCACGCCGCGCGTTAGTGCAACAGGCCAAGACTTTGCAGTTCGATCCGAAGCGAGGGCGCGTCTGTAAATACGATGCCATGCATACCCGAGGCCTCGGCCGCCTCCACGTTGGGTTGGCGGTCATCGATGTAAACGGTCAAGGCAGGGTCGATTGCAAAAGTTTGCAGGAAAAGCTCGAAAATCCGCGGATCAGGTTTCAGCAGTTTCACTTCGCCGGAAAGCATGACTCCCCTGAACCACTTCAAAAACTCGAACCGCTTTAGAGCGGACGGAAAGGTCTCAGCCGACCAGTTGCTCAGCGCATATAAAGGGACTCTGAGAGAATTCAGCTCCGCAAGAATATCGACGGTGCCTTGGATTGGCCCGGCTAGCATTTCGTCGTACCGTAGGATCCAGGCATCGATTAACTCTGCCTTATTTGGATGAACCAGCTTCAGTGAAGTACAGGCATCGGCAAATGGACGTCCAGCATCCTGCTCTTCGTTCCACGATTGCGTGCACACCGTCGCGAGAAATTCTTCCATCGCTTCGGTGTCGCCATCAAAAAGCTTGCGGTACAGGTACCGTGGGTCCCAGTCAACCAGAACGCCGCCGAGATCGAACACAGCGATGGAGCAGTCAGCCACGAAGACAAAAATTGTAACGGAGAGGATGAATCCGCGAAACCTCAACTAGTATTCGACGCATTCGTCGATTCACGGTCGGCTTCGTCCCTTCACTCCTAACAACAAACTTGATGTCCCAATGTCGATCGTCATTCACCACTTCGTTGCGTCCTTAGTCGCCTCTCCCCCAAACAATCCCCGCATACCCCACGACCGAACTTGTATCCTCCGATACATCCGCTGAGGTCGCGTAACGAACCAATTCCCCTCGCGTTACCCCCATCGCACGCAACGCCGTAATCGTCGCCACCGCCGGCCCCAATCCGCACATCGAAATCTTCTCCGTGCGGCAAACATCGAAAAGCCCGCGCGCATCGAGCGCCAATAATTTTTCGATGGCCTTTGCATCCTTCACGCGCGTGGTCGCGTCATCTTCGTAGTGATTCAGATCCGAAGTCGCGAGTAGCAACACTGATTCTCGCGCCGCCATCAGCACGCGCGCAACCGCCTCTCCCACGCGCACCAGATCGTCGAATCGCACCGTCCCCAGCGCCACCGGCACAAACGAAAATCCTGGCGCGAGCACCTGCAAGAACGGAATTTGCACTTCGAGCGAATGCTCCTGGCTGTGCGCGACTGAATCTTCGCGCAGCAGCGGACACGCATCGCGCAGCGCCATCGCCAGCTCCGTATCGATCGGCGCATCTCCCAGCGGCGTTCGCCACGCTCCGCTCGAAAGAATCGCCGCCGATTCTCCGCGCGGAAAATGCCGCACGCCCAAAATCACAATTTTCTTCGGCAGCGCGATGCGCCCAAACACTTCTCCGGCAACCGCGCCTGAATACATGTAGCCCGCATGCGGCACAAGACAAGCCGCAACCGAAATTTTCTCGCCGCTGCCCGCTGGTAAAATCGCGGACGAAGCCGTGAGTGAAGATGGCGCAGAGTCGCGCGGCGCGCTCATGCACTGAACAGTCGCAGCAAGCTCGTTGGGATTTGCAGGATAAAAACGTCCGGCTACTGCGGGAAGTCGAAGCATCGCAACTCCAGAATGCACAACACCACGTCATTTGAAAATTGGAAAAGATAAAAACTGGGTGAGACGAAAATCAGGAAGAAGGAGGAACTATCGGAGATAGATTTACAGCGACTTCGAAGCTTTGCCCTTGATCTTCACGGCTTGCTCCGAACTCTGGTTGTATAACACGCTGACTTTGTCGCCGTATTGATAGCCGCCCTTGGCGATTGTTTCCTGCATCTTCGCCGAAGCTGCGGGCGCCAAAGCGAACGTGCGAATGGTCATATCGTCGCCCTTGGCTTTCACGGTGATTTGCGCGGTCGTCGCGTTCATCACGGTTCCATCGAACTTCGCGATTCCGCTCGGCAGGGGTTTCGGCTTGATCGTGTTCACTACGATCGGCACCGCCGTTTCCACCACCGGTATCACGATCGACGGATCCTGCGCCAACGCAGTCGAGCACGACAACCCAGCCAGCACGAGTGCCGGCAAGCTCAACCACGCGATTTTGTTCAGCAGTTTCATTTTAAAGTCTTTAAGAATTTCGCCTTTGCGAAAACTATTCAGCCTCGTCTGTTGCAATACGCAGTGACTTCAAAAATCGCAAATCCTGTGGCGTCATCGCCAGCCGGCCCACCGGCTTGTTGCGTTCCGCATCCTGTTCGAACGATTCCTGATCGACCTGAATCCGCAGCGATTCCAGGAATCGCTTGTCCTGCGTGGTCAACGACGTCGATTCCGGCGCCGATCCATCGCGCTTCGCCAGGCCGATCGTCGCATCCAGCTTGAGCACAATGTCATAGCCATGCGCCCGAACGCCGGCAATCGCACCGGTGATGCGCTCCGATTCGGAAACTGTGTCGTTGATCGCGTGGCCCAGCTCACGCAGCAGGTTTTTCAGGTTATCGTCGAGTTGCAAGGTTTTTTCCCCCTACTCTCTATCCTTATTTTAGGCCCGCTCCCGAACCCTGACAAGAGACCTGAAGTACAGTGTCTCCAAAGAATCCATACCTGTACCGTCCGATGGACGATATCAGGCTCGCAACTCGCTGAAATATCACGAATTCCCCGTGAACTCTTGTCGCCGCTTGCCAATTGTGATGAAGTGTCACCCGACAAAAATTTTACTGAGGATCAACATGAAAACTCCGTTCCGACCCGCCCTCTTTTGGCCCAAGATCGTCGCCCGCAGTACCACGGCCATCGCGGTCGCCGTCCTCGCAACCGTTTTCGCCGCGCCCGCGCCAGCCCAAGTCCTCACGCCTGCCGAATTAAAAACATCGAAGGCTCTCGAAAACGTCCGCGCGAACCCGCTGGAGCTCGAAGCGTTTCTCACCGACATGCCCAAGGGCACGGATCTGCACAATCACCTGACCGGCGCAGTCTACGCCGAAACCTTGATTCGCGATGCCGCCGAAGATCAACTTTGTGCCGATCCTTCCGCGCTCGCCTTCACAAAGCCTGAACAAAAGTCCAAGGACGACGCCAAAGGTCCAGCATGTCTGGCCGGCAACGTCCCCGCTTCACAAGCATTTAAAGATCAACACCTGTATGACGCACTGATCGATTCGTTTTCGATGCGGAGCTTCGTTCCGGTCACGGGCACCAGCGGGCACGATCATTTCTTCGACTCGTTCAACCGCTTCCACGGCACGAGCGAACGCCACAAGGGCGAGTGGCTCTACGAAGTTGCGACGCGCGCCGCGGCGCAAAATATTCAGTACATGGAGTTGATGGAAACGCCACCATTCGGCCGTTCCGCGGCGGCGGCCCGTGAAGTCGGCTGGTATCCCGATCTCGACAGAATGCGCGAAGCTCTACTTGCCAAGCTAGGCGATGGACTGAAGCAGGATCGCGAGGACGACCTTGCGTTTTTCAAAGAAGCCGAAGAAACGCGGGATAAGCTCGGGCACTGCGGAACAGCTGAGGCACAGCCTGCGTGCCAGGTGACGCAAAAATTCATCTATCAAGTTTTGCGCGGATTTTCCAAAGAGCAAGTTTTCGCGCAAACACTGCTCGGATTTGAAACGATCATCGCCAATCCGGAGCGCGTTGTCGGCATCAACTTCGTCATGCCGGAGGACGGCCGCGAATCGATGGCCGATTTTGAAGAGCAGATGAAAATGCTCGACTACCTGCTGAAACAAGAGCGCTACAAAAATGTTCAAGTCACGATGCACGCGGGAGAACTCGCTCCCGGCCTCGTTCCGTATGAAGGACTCTGCTGCCACGTTCATTGGGCCGTCGAACTCGGCCACGCCAAGCGCATCGGCCACGGCGTAGACGTTATGCACGAGAAAGATCCGGACACGGTGCTGAAGAAAATGGCCGACGACCACGTGATGGTCGAAATCGCGCTCTCGAGCAACGATCTGATTCTCGGCATCAGCGGCAAAGATCATCCGTTCCCGATCTACCGCAAGCACAACGTCCCGGTTTCGCTCTCGACGGACGACGAGGGGGTTTCGCGGATTAACCTGACGCATGAATATGTGCGCGCGGTCGAAACTTACGGGCTGCGGTATGCCGATCTGAAGCAGATGGTGCGCACCGGGATGAACCACAGCTTTCAGCAGGGCGACAGCCTTTGGCAGAACTTCGATGTCTTCAAAGCGGTCGTCGCGGCCTGCGCGAAAGATCCGCTCGGCGGCGAAAAGCCCTCTCAAGCATGCCTCAACTTTTTGAATTCGAGTCCTAAAGCCAAGCAACAGTGGGAGTTAGAGCATCGCTTCCATGAATTCGAGTCGGCCACCCACTAAGACTCAGTCCCAAGACATCCTCTACTCCGTTCGGAGTAGTTCCGTTTTGGGAAGAAGAGGGTATACCCCCCTATGTTTTTTGAAGTGCGCGCAAACCCTTTAGATAGAGACGTTTACGGAGTGACGGGAAACAAGTGTGTGTAATCGATTGATTCTACTGGGGCTTGCGGAGTCGAGCTTTCGAAGCATTGTGTTACCTCAGAGTATAGTACCACGTAGGTTACGATTTGTCAAGAGCGGGTTGAGGGCTTAGGCGCCGAGCTGGGCTGCGAATGCCAATAGACGGGCATCCGCTCCGCGCGCTGCGGCTAACTGGATGCCGGCGCCCTCGGCTGCGGGAAGCGTCACAACCGGTGCTCCGGCCAGACTCATCGGCGTCGTATAGCTCAGGATCGCCTTGCGCGCGTTCGTGTGATCGGTTCCGGCTAGAAGCCGGGCCACGGGCGAGCACGGCGCTATCACAAAATCAAATTCGCGCAACAACGCGTCGGTTCGGGCGCGAAACGCGGCGTGCCTTGTCCGAAACCTCTCAATCTCGACCGCAGGCAGCGATGCGCCCCAAGCCAAGCGCTCGGCGATGCGCGGTTCGAAGCAGGAGTAATCGCCACCGGTAGCGGCGGCGTGAATCTTCGCGGCTTCGTTTGCTTGAATCGGGGCGTAGATATCCCAGGCTTCGCGCCAGTGCGACGAATCGAACGTGACTAACTCCGTGCCCACGTCGCGCAGCCGCTCGGTCCAGCGCGCAACGCTTTGCATCACGACAGGCTCGGCATCGTGCACAAATTCCGGAGCGACTACGCCGATCCGAATTTTTCGCGTCGAGCCCGCGCTGCCCGCGGCGGCGTCAGGAGGAAACTGCAAACCGAACAGCGCACTGGCGAGCAGCGGGCCGTCGTTCAAATCGCGAAACAGCCAGCCGAGCGTGTCGAAGGCTTGCGAGAGATGGACGCCGCCGCGCCAGAGGCCGCGTTCGTGCGCAAGTTCGATGGACGCGCGGTAGCCGGCGAGTCCGCATAGGGCAGCGGGGACGCGGATCGATCCGCCTGTGTCTGTGCCGATGCCGGCGATTGCTGAACCTTCCTGCACGCTTGCTGATGCGCCGCTTGAAGAGCCGCCGGTCAGCAACATGGCATCGCGCGGTTGGGTCTCGTCGCCGTAGTCGGGATTTTCGCCGGTGATTCCGTAGGCCAGTGGATGCAGGTGCGTCTTGCCGACGATGATTGCGCCTTGCTCTTTCAATCGGGCGGCGACTGCGGAGTCTTCGCGGGCGGGTGGATTGTGTTGGGCGTAGAACTTCGTGCCGGCTGTCGTGACGAATCCGGCGAAGTCAAAGCAGTCTTTCAGTGAAATCGGCATGCCGTACAGCAGTGGCTTCGCGCGGCCGACGAAGCGTCGCGTGACTTCATCGGCTTCGCGGAGCGCGCGTTCTCGGTCGAGTGTGATGTAGACGTTGCGGCCGGAATTTGAGTTCGCGCGGGCGAGATGTTGGTCGAGGGCAGCGAGCGGGGTGATTTCGCCGGATTGCAGGGCGGCGTGTAGTTGGGCGAATGGGGTTTGCGGAGAGTTCACGCGGGTATTGTAAACCGTCGAGCGGATAGATCGTGCGGACATGGGGCGCAGCAGTGCTGCGCCCGTACAAAATCGTGGCGTTCGGCCGAACCGTAGCCTGATCGCGACGTCCGAATTGAACCGATTGCTTGTGATCGTGATGCGGGAAATTCGCGTAGGGATTTTGTGGAGGTGAGCTAGGATGTGCGCATGAAAATTCCGTGGCGGCCCATTCTTCGCGGCGCGGTATTTGTGGCGGGACTTCTCGGCGTTCTGAATTTACATGACGGCAAGGCGCAGACCACCGGCGCGGTGGCGCAGGCGCAAAAACCCTTGTATGCGCGGCTCGGGTGGAAGCGGGAGGCGCCGTCCGATCTGGAAATTAGCGGCGATCTGCTGGGCACGCCAGCGAAGAGCGCACGCTACGCCACTCGCGAACAACTGCTTGCGCTGCCGCAAGTCAGCTACACCGTTACGAACGACGCCAATTTCAGCGGGCCGACGCAAATCAGCGGCGTTGCGCTAGATGAAATCCTAAAAGCCTTAGCGGAGAATCCGGAATCGGAGTTGGCTGTCGCGGTTTGCAGCGACAAGTATGAAACGCACTATCCGCGAGCTTATGTTACGGCGCATCGTCCGGTGCTCGTGCTGAAGATCAATGGGAAGGATCCGGCGGAGTGGCCGAAAGCACTTGAAGGCGGAGCGGACATGGGTCCGTATCTGATTTCTTCGCCTGACTTCAAACCCAGCTTTAAAGTTTTGTCGCATGAAGATGAGCCGCAGATTCCTTGGGGCGTTGTGCGGCTTGAAATTCAGAGCGAGGCTGCGGTTTTCGATGCGATTCGGCCGCGCGGAGCTGGGGCGGACTCGCGCGAGGTGCAGGACGGGTACCGCATCGCGCAGCAGAATTGTTTTCGCTGTCACAACAGCGGGGATGAGGGCGGGATGAAGGCGCGGAGGCCTTGGACGGTGCTTTCGACCTGGGCGACGGCGTCGCCGGAATATTTCACGGCTTACATTCACGATCCGAAATCGAAGAATTCGAAGGCGCAGATGCCGGGATTTACGAATTACGATACGGCGACGTTGAATGCGCTGACGAAATATTTTCAGACGTTCACTGACGACAAGAAGAGCAAAACGCCATGATCTCTCGCGTGGCAAAGTTTTCGCTCGTCTTCGCGATTGCGCTCTACTACACGCTCGTCGTGCTGAACAACACGACCGATTACGACTCTAATTTTCAATTTATTCGGCATGTGTTGATGATGGATTCGACGTTTCCGAATAATGCGGGAATGTGGCGGGCGATTAACTCGCCGGCGATTCATACGTTGTTTTATGCCAGCGTGATTGCGTGGGAAGCGGTGACGATGATTTTGTGTTGGTGGGGCGGGATTCGGCTGGTGCGCAGTCTTAAGGCGCCAGCGGTTACATTCCACCAAGCGAAAAATATCGCCATTGCGGGGCTTACGTTGAGCTTGTTGATGTGGCTGGTGGCGTTTCTTACGGTTGGGGCGGAGTGGTTTTTGATGTGGCAGTCGCAGAAGTGGAATGGGCAGGAGGCGGCGTTTCGGATGTTTGCGGTGGTGGGGATTGTTTTGATTTTGGTGGTGCAGAAGGATGAGGAGATTTGAGGATTTCGCGGCCTTACGTAAACCGGCGGGCGGATAGATCGTGCGGACATGGGCCGCAGCAGTGCTGCGCACGTACAAAATCGCGAGCAGTTTTGCTCAGGCGGAAAAGTATGGGTGAGGTTTCGTCTAAACCCCGCGATCTGGGAAACGATCGCGGGTACAGGGTGGCGACGCACTGTTTTGAGATTGAACGGATCGTGGGTGAATGAAGTTGACGCCGGGCGGAGTGAACCCCGCCCCTACAAACGATAACTCGGCGATCGACTGGGGCGAAATGAAGAACTGCGGCGGATCGTACGTTGAGATCCTTCGCTCCGCTCAGGATGACAACCCTCTTATTTAATGTCGCTGCCGCTTGGCTAGGTTATTTTTTGGCGGTGGTTTTTTCTGGCAACGAGAAGGCGTACATGGTGTCGCCTACGGGGACGATGAGGTATTGGCGGCCGGCTAGTTCGTAGGTCATGAGGGAGGCGACGACGTGGTCGCCGACGTTGAGGTGCCAGAGCGTGGCGCCGGTTGAGGGATTAAGCGCGAGTAGATTTCCTAAATGATCCGCGGTGAAAAGAACCTTTCCCGCAGTGGTCAGAATTCCGGCGGTGTCTTCGCCTTCGCCGAGTTCGTGATTCCAGACGATTTTTCCGGTGCGGTAGTCGAGGGCGCGGAGCGTTGAGTCCATATAGAGGTTGCGATCGCGGCCGCCCCAGCCTTCGACCTGGCCTTCGACGGTGCGGTAGTAGACGCTGAGGATGCGGCGGGCCATCACGTAGAAGAGTCCGGTTTGCGGATCGAAGCTGGGCGCCATCCAATTTGTGGCGCCGTCGGAGCCTGGCTCGACGAGCGCGCCATCGGGAGTCGGAGTTGCTTCGGGCTTCGCGATTGGGCGTCCTTTTTTATCGACGCCGTTCGCCCATGTCTGATCGATGAATTCGCTTGTGGCGAGATGTTCGCCGGTGGTGCGATCGAGCAGGAAATAAAATCCGTTGCGGCTGGCTTGGGCGAGAAGCTTGCGCTGTTTTCCTTTGTAGGCTTCGTCGAAAAGAATCGGCGTTTGCACGGCGTCCCAATCGTGAAGATCGTGCGGCGACGGCTGAAACGCCCACTGCAATTTTCCGGTGTCGGGATTGAGCGCGACGATCGAGCAGGTGTAAAGATTGTCGCCGAGGCGGCGATCGCCGACTAAAACGGGATTCGGATTGCCGGTACCCCAATACAAAAGATTGAGTTCGGGATCGTACGTGCCGGTCATCCAGGTCATGCCGCCGCCGTGCAACAACGCATCGGCATCGGGCCACGTTTCGGAACCGGGCTGACCGGGATCGGGCTCGGTGTACCACTTCCACTGGACGGCGCCGGTGTCGGGATCGACGGAAGTGAGGACGCCGCGAATGTCGGTGGAGTCTCCGGAAACGCCGGCGATGATGTGATTTTTAACGACGAGCGGCGCCATCGTGGCGAAGTAGCCGAGCTTGGCGTCGACGAGTTCGACGTCCCACACGAGCTTTCCATCTTTGGCGGTGAGGCAAAGCAAGTGCGAGTCGGACGTCGTGAAATAAAGTTTGTCGCCGAGCATGGCGACGCCGCGATGGCCGATGTGATCGCCGGCGACTTTGCGTTCGAAATGCCAGATCGGCAGGCCGAACCGCGCGTCGATAGCGTAGACGTTGTCGGGGACGGTGAAATACAAGATGCCGTTCACTTCGAGCGAAGTGGCTTTGATGCCTTGGCCGTGCGTGCGATATATCCAGGCGAGCGTGAGCTGATTTACGTTGTCGGAATTGATTTGATCGAGCGGAGAAAAGCGTTTGCCGGAGTAATCGCCATTGTAGGTGGGCCAGGTGTCGGTGGGTTGTTTTTGCAGCAGAGCCTTTGGGTCGAGGCCTTGGGCGTGGAGCGATGGGGCGTGCATGGCGACGAGAAGCAGCAGCACGCTCACGGCACTTGCGAGGGTAGCGAAGCTGCGTGCAAAGCTGGTTTGGTGCTGGCGGCGTTGAGTTGGATTGTTCATGTCGTGATTCCGGAGCACGCTCATTTGGCCCCCGTTTCGAGCGTGTGCACGTAGGCGTAGAGATCGTGCATCTGCTTTTGCGTCAGCTTGTCGAGCAAGGCGCGGTGCGCGGCGAGCTTGTTGGTGACTTCGACTTTCACTTCGTTGAGCGAGTAGGCATGGAACCAGCCGTTCGAATCGGTGATGGCGACGGAAAATTCGTCGAGGTGATTGAGTTTGCCTTCGACGACTTCGCCGGACTTCGTTGTTACTTTCGCCGTTTTAAAATTTCCCTCGGGATAGAGCATTTGCGCTTCGAGATCGACGGCGGAATATTTTCCGGAGACGTTGGCGAGATCGCCTGTGGCGGAGTGGCAGTTGGTGCAGCCGCCGGGGCCATCGAAGAAGGCTTTGCCGGCTTGCGCGTTGCCGGTGAGCAATTTTTCGGCGGGATAGCCGCTGGGAACTTCCGACGATGAAAGACCTTCGGCGATGCGCCAGTGGAGATAGGCGGCGATGTCTGAGATTTGCGCGTCGGTGAGCGGAAGAGCGGGCATGCCTTTGTCGGGGCGGCCGTTGTGGACGACGTCGCCGATCATGTTGCCTTTCACGTCGTGGGCGACGATGGGCGAGCGCAAGAGGTCGGGGCCGCGGGCGCCGGTGGCGTCGGCTCCGTGGCAGAAGGCGCAGGAGGCGGTGAATTGCGTTTGGCCGCGGGCGGCTTCCTCATTTTCGGGAGGCGGTGGGCGGCGCTGCTTTTTGAGCGGGGCAGGGCCGTTTTGCGCAGCGGCTGGAGCAGCGGCGGTCGCGGGCTTCTGTGGGTCTTGGGGGCGGCGCGCGGCGGCTGATGCGACGATGGCGGTCGCGAAGGAAATTGTTGCGAGAAGCGCGACGAGGGACTTCGACTTGGAAGTTCGTTTCATTCTTCACCTGAAGATGTGCTGCGCGCCGATCTGATGGGAGAAAACGATTACAGAGGCGGCGGAGGTAGTTTCGCAAGGCTATGGACGCTAGGGAAGGGGAAATCGTTTCGGGGGTGAGGTGACGACACTACGTTTGTCTGCGCATGCGAAATGCAAGAGAACAGCAGATTCCTCGCTACGCACGGAATGACAGTGATTTTTAGCGCCATGGGGTGAGGAGCCGCTACCGTGTTTGGGTATGTGTGGCGCGACTCTTAGGACGGGAGGTGGCGGATAAGGAGGAGGGATTGGTCGTCGAATTGGAGGCCGTGTTGGCGGAGGCTGGCGACGAGGGCGGTGTGGATTTCGGCGAGGGGCTTGTTGCCATTTTTCTGGAATTCGGATTGGAGGCGCTGGACGCCGAATTCTTCGCCGGCGGCGTTGGCGCACTCGACGAAGCCGTCGGTGTAGAGGGCGAAGAGGCTGCCGGCCTCGGCTTCGATCGCGGTGCTGGCGAAATCGCCTTCGGGGAGGATGCCGAGGGGCATGTTGGCGGCTTCGTATTGGATGACGGCGTTGGTGCGCGACGAGAAATGCAAAATGGCGGGGTGGCCGGAGACGCCGAGGCGGAGGCCGTCGCGCGTTTTGGCGAGGAAGCAGAAGGTGACGAACATGTCGGGCTTTTTGAGGGGATAGAGGACTTCGTTGAGGCGCGGGGCGAGATGGGTGGCGTCGTCGCCGGAGGTGAGCAACATGCGGGCGGCGCTTTTCACCATGCCCATGACGACGCCGGGGGCGACGCCGTGTCCGGAAACGTCGGCGACGTAGGCGACCCAGTTGTCGGCGTCGCCGGCAAGATCAATGAGGTCGCCGCCAACTTCGCCGCTGGGCGAGGAGCGGCCGTAGAATTCCCAGGCGCCGAGTTTTGTTTCGATGGGAGGGACGAGGATGCGGTGGACTTCAGTGGCGAGTTCGATTTCGGCCTGGACGCGGAAGTAGCGGCGACCTTCCTTGATATTTACGACCAAGAAGCAGATATAGCCCAAGACTGTCGCGATAATGATGGCGTAGCCATCGACAGCGAGTCTGTGCTGCTGGGCCGCGATCGCCGCCGCATCCATTTGCGTGGGCGTGGGAAGGTTGTGGAGGCGCTCGGCGATCAGATTACCGAAAAAAAGCTGAGCGGCGAGAATGGGGAGGAAGGCAATCCAGAATTTTTTGCGCAGTGTGAAACCGGCAACGGCGTAGGCCATCGCGGTGCAGCCAGCAAAGAGGATGTTGACGATGAATTTTCCGGCGGGCTGGCGGCCGACGTCGAAGATATCGGTGGCGACGCCGGTGATGGCGAAGATGAAGAATACTCCCGCGAGGAACAGAGCCATCGAGACGAATGGGAGTCGCTGCCAGTAGGTTTGTTTGGCGGGCATTTTGGCTCGGTGGACATTACTATACGCAGCGCGCGCCTGAAAGCGAGTTGAGAATGGCAATGCTAATGGGAATGTGGCGGCGGGTTAGTTGGCGGCGAGATGGTTGGCATCGACGGCGTCCAGGATTTGTTTGGGGCGCGCGCGAACGAGATAGCTTTCGGTGAAATTGACCCAACGGACGGTGCCGTTGGTGTCGAGCAGAAATTCGGCGGGGCGCGCTATGTCTGCATCGTCGGAGTGGCGGGCGTGGGGATGCACGAGATCCCACTTGCGGATGAGTTGCAGCTTTTCGTCACAGAGGAATAGGAATGAGTATCCGGCGGTTTGCCGAAGATGTTCGGATTCGCCGGGGGCGTCCACGCTGATCGCGATGACGCGGATGCCGCGCGCGTTGAATTCTGGGAGATGCTCCTGGAAACTCCGTAACTCGGAGTTGCAGGCTGGTCACCAATATCCACGATAAAAGATCAGGACTGTGCCGGAGGCTTTTTTCCCAGCGGCGGCAGTGGCTGCGGCTGTGGGCGGCCAATCGTTCGAGGCGAACGGTTGATCCTCGAGGGTCGAAAGTGTAACCAGCTGGCCTTCGGAGTCGGGCAGAGTGAAGTCGGGGACCCGCTGGCCGAGCTGAGGAGCGTTCATCGAGGAGGGAAGATTTCTGACGCCGGAATAGATAATCACTAAGAATAAAATCATCGACAGGAAGCTGAGCGTGGACAGGATTGGGCCAGCTACTCTTCCGCGGAACTCTTGAGGGCGTTTGTAGGCGCGCCAGGTTCCCAGGGCGAGCATGAAAGCGGCGAGTGCGAAGAGAAGGAAAGTTACCCAGGGGAATTCTCTGGTGCTTTGGTATCGGACGAGGAAGATGAAGTAGAGCGGAAGGCTTACGAGGGTGAGGGCGAATCCCGCCCACACGATTGGGTTCCAGCTACGCTTCATTTCGAGCGACCTCGGTCAGCGGCTTCCGGGGGGAATACTACCTTTGACTGGGTGGTTTGGCTATCGTGAGCAAAGCTGACGGCGCGAATATGCCCCACGGGGCAATTTAATAGGCCATTTTGGCGGCGGCGACGTGGAAACCTCTCTAGTTGCGTCAAGTTGCGGCGGGGTGGGGCGGCTGTTAAAATTTAAAGTTTGGCGGGACGTTGCTTTCGGCGTTGGGTAGCGCTGGTGGCTTTTCCTGGTCCAAGTCAAAAGAAGGATTTCGCTAGCTTGTGCGGTAGCGCGGACGGGTTGCGTCGCGGGCGGATCGACTGCCATCTAATCAACAGAGATTTTCGAGTCAACCTAGACTTTTGAGTCAAAAGAGATTTCGAACGGCGTGAAGGAGAATGCGCGTGGCTAAGTATGATGTGGCGATTATCGGGAGCGGTCCGGGCGGGTATATCGCGGCGATCCGGGCGGGCGAGCTGGGGCTGAAGACGATTGTGGTGGAGAAGGATCCGTTTTTGGGCGGCACGTGTTTGCACGTCGGGTGCATTCCGACGAAGGTGCTGCTGCACCACGCCGACGTTTACGAACATTTTAAGAATGGCGCGGAGCTGGGGTTTGACGTCAGCGGGCTGAAGATCAATTGGGCGAATATTATTGGGCGCAAAGAGAAGATCGTTAAGAAGCACGCCAAGGGGATCGAGTTTCTATTTAAGAAGAATAAGGTGGAGTGGGTGCAGGGTTGGGGGCGGTACGAGGGACCGGGCAAGGTCAGCGTCGAGAAGGACGGCAAGAAGACGATGATCGAGGCGTCGAACGTGCTGCTGATCAGCGGGTCGGAGGCGCGGTCGCTGCCGGGGATTGAGCCGGATCACAAACAAATTTTGACGAATCGGTCGATTCTGGAGCTGCCGGCGATTCCGAAGTCGCTGATTATCGTAGGCGCGGGCGCTGTGGGCGTGGAGTTTGCGTCGATTTACAACTCGTTTGGGACGCAGGTGACGATTCTGGAGGCGCTGCCACGGGTTGTGCCGGTGGAGGACGAAGAGATTTCGGCGGAGCTCGATAAGACGTACAAGAAGCGCGGGATTCAGATTTTTACGTCGAGCATGGTCCAGTCGGTGAAGAAGGACGCCAAGGGCGTCACGGTTACGTTTAAGGATAAGGATGGGAAGACGCAGACGTTGGCGGCGGAGAAGTTGTTGCTGGCGGTTGGGCGGCAGCCGATGACGGATGGTTGCGGGCTGGAGAAATCGAAGGCGAAGGTCGAGCGCGGGTTCGTGCATGTTGGTCCTTATATGGAGACGGATGAGCCGGGCTTGTTTGCGGTCGGCGACATCGTGGCGGGATTGCCGCAGCTGGCTCACGCGGCGGGGATGGAAGGCATCGCGGCGGTGACGCACATAGCGGGGAAGCAGCCGCCTCCGATCGTGAAGACGCGGATTCCGAATTGCACGTATTGCGAGCCGCAGATTGGGTCGATTGGATTGACAGAGAAGCAGGCGCGCGAGGCGGGGCACGCGGTGAAGGTGGGCAAATTTCCGTTTGTGGGGAACAGCAAGGCGACGATTCTCGGGAATCACGGCGGATTCATCAAGGTTGTCTCGGACGAGAAGTATGGCGAGGTACTCGGCGTTCACATCATCGGGCCGCTGGCGACAGAAATTTTGGCGGAGGCGGCGGCGGTGCTGCATCTCGAGGGCACGGTGGATCACATGATGGAGATGATTCACGCGCATCCGACGGTGTGGGAAGCGATGGGCGATGGGTTTGCGAGCGTGAGAGGGTTGCAGATTAACGTGTAAGTTTGGTGGGAAGTTGACAGTCGACAGTTGAAAGTCGAAAGCAAAGAAGAGAAAAGATAACGCGGAGACGCTGAGGGCGCGGAGATTCGCAGAGGTAGGCGGGAAGAAGCCGAGGCAGCAAGAACGGAATATGACGGCTTGTTTGATTGTCGATCTCGGATTTATTGGGTATGCGGAGGCGTTCGAGCTGCAGAAGCGGATTGTTGCGGCGCGGAAGGCTGATGCGATCGGCGATGTTTTGCTGCTGTGCGAGCATCCGCATGTGATTACGCTGGGGCGCAGCGGGAAGCGCGAGAATTTACTGGCGTCGGAGCGGGTGCTGGCGCAAAAGGGCGTGGAGCTTCACGAGACGAATCGCGGCGGGGATATTACGTATCACGGGCCGGGACAGATAGTTGGGTATCCGGTGATTCAGTTGGCGGCGATTCGGCGGGATGTTGTGTGGTATGTGCGGATGCTGGAAGAGGTGATGATTCGGGCGTGCGCGGATTTTGGTGTGGCGGCGGGGCGCGAAGAAGGTAAAACCGGGGCGTGGATCGATCCGCAGAAAAAGGATTCACCACAGAGAACACAGAGTTCACAGAGTTCGGAGAGCAGCACTGCGCAGCCGGAGAAGATTGGCGCGATTGGCGTGCATATCAGCCGGTGGGTGACGTCGCATGGGTTTGCGTTTAATGTTGCGACGGATTTGCGGTATTTCGAGTTGATCGTGCCGTGCGGGATTGCGGAGCGGAAAGCGACGTCGCTCGAAAAAGTTTTGGGGCGCGCGGTGAAGCGGAACGAAGCGGCGACGAAGATCGTCGAATACTTTGGGGAAGTTTTTGGGCGCGAGCCGCAGAAGGCATCGCGCGAGGATTTGTTCGCGGCGCTGGAAAGATTCGAGCAGCAGGCGGTTGCGGTTCCGGCTTAGCGGCAAAAAGCAGATCCCTCGCTACGCTCGGGATGACAGTGTGGGAGTGTTGGGATGACGGTGCGGGGGATGTTGAGCATCGGTATCACGGCGCTCCGCGGCGCGCGCTGAAAACGAGATTCGCATGACCGTGAGCCAGGGCACGACGCCTGCTCACCGGAGACAGAATGAAGAACGTCGAGCTCTCACGGCAGCAGCATCTCGATCTCTACTACCACATGCGGCTCAACCGCGCCGTCGAAGACACGATGGTCAAGCTGTTCCGCCAGAACAAAATCGTCGGCGGACTTTACTCCAGCCTTGGGCAGGAAGCGGTTTCAGTCGGCACCGCGTCGGCGCTACAGAAAAAAGATTGGCTTGCGCCGATGATTCGCAACATCGGGGCTCTGCTGGTGAAAGGCGTTCCGCCGCGCGATATCTTCACGCAGCACATGGCGAAGTACACTTCGCCGACGCTGGGCAAAGACGGCACGAGCCATTTTGGCGATCTCGAAGATCTACACATCGTTTCGCCGATTTCGATGCTCGGCGACCTGATTCCCGTGATGACCGGCGTCGCGATGGCCGGCCGCTACCTTGGGCAAAAGATTGTGGCGATGACGTGGATCGGCGACGGCGGCAGCTCGACCGGCGTGTTTCACGAAGGCCTCAATTTCGCCGCGACGCAGAAGGCGCCCTTCGTCCTCATACTCGAAAATAACGGCTGGGCGTATTCGACACCGGTGAAGCGCCAAGTGCCCATCGAAAATCTTGCCGATCGCGCAAAGGCCTATGGCATCGACAGTTACATCGTGGATGGCAACGACGTCGCCGACGTTTACACGACCGCGAAAGAAGCTGTTGAACGCGCGCGCAATGGCGAAGGGCCAATTCTGATCGAAGCGAAAACGTTCCGCCGCATGGGGCACGCACAGCACGATCCGGCCGAGTATGTCCCGAAAGATCAGCGGGCGTATTGGGAAGCGCGCGATCCAATTTTGCTGCACGAGAAATTCCTGACGGAGAACGGTTTTCTCGACGACGCAACGAAGAAAGAGCTCGAGGCGAAGATGGACGCGATCCTCACGAAGGATCGCGACTTCGCCGAGAGTTCGCCGATGCCGCCGCCGGAACTTGCGGAAAAGGGCGTCTATTGTACGGGCGATGATTGCCACAAGATCGCGCCGAAGTGGGAGCGGGACATTTCGGAAGTGACGCCACCGAAGGCGAGCATCGACGCGAGTTGGATGGTCGAAGGATTCGGCCGCGGTAAAGGTTCAGGTGGCGGCGTGGCGCCGATTCATTTTGGCGATACGGCGCAGAGCGAAGAGCGCAAAGAGGTCGAAGAGAAGCTTTCGCCGGAGACGCCGGAAGAAGTTGTGACGGAAGAAGTGATCAAGCCAGCGGCGAAGGCGCCCGCGGCGAAAACCGCAGCGAAATCGAAGAACGGCGCCGGCAAGAAATTCGCTGCTGTCAAAAGGGCCGCTCCGGCGCTGAAGAAAATTGCGAAAATAGCGGCGCCGATCGTCGGGACCGCCATCGGTGGACCCGTCGCGAAAATGCGGCGAGGGTTGCGGCCAAGCCTGTCGCGAAATCCGCAGCAAAACCGTAGCAAAGCCACCAGCAAAGCCCGCCGCCAAATCTGCAAAGAAGGCCGCAGCAAAACCCGTCAAAAGCGCGGCGAAGAAAGGCCGGAGGTAACCCATGGCAAAAACTTCCACCGCTCCGGCAACTAAAACTGGCAAGGGCGATCGAAACGCGCCCACGCAAGTCACATTCCTCGAAGCCATCAAGCAAGCGATGTACGAAGAGATGGAGCGCGATCCGTCGGTCGTGGTGATCGGCGAAGACGTCGGCGTCTACGGCGGCGCGTTCAAAACCAGCGAAGGCCTGCTCGCGAAATTCGGCTGGGAGCGCGTCATCGACACGCCGATCAGCGAGAGCGCGATAATCGGCGCGGCGTGCGGCATGAGCTATCTCGGTCTGCGGCCGATCTGCGAGATGCAGTTCATCGACTTCATCGTGTGCGCGTTCAATCAGCTGACGAATTTCGTCGCGAAGGGGCATTATCTCTGGAACGCGCCCGCGCCAATCGTGGTGCGCGGACCTTCCGGCGGCGGCGTCCACGGCGGCCCGTTCCATTCCGCGAATCCTGAGATGTATTTCGTGCACACGCCGGGGCTGAAGGTTATCTATCCCTCCACACCGTATGACGCGAAAGGCTTGCTGAAAGCGGCTATACGCGATAATAACCCTGTGCTCTTTTTCGAGCACAAGTACCTCTACCGCCGCATCAAGGAAGAGCTTCCGGCGGAAGATTACACCGTGCCGATCGGCAAAGCGGCCGTGCGGCGCGAGGGAAAACACCTCACGATCCTCTCTTACGCCGCGATGATGCACAATTCGCTGGAAGCGGCCGAGGCGCTGGCGAAAGAAGGCATCGAGATCGAAGTGATCGACCTGCGCACTTTGCTTCCGCTCGATGAAGAGACGATTCTGAAGTCGGTGAAGAAAACGAATCGCGTGCTCGTCGTGCACGAGGATACGAAGACAGGTGGGATTGCCGGCGAAATCGCGGCGATTTTGTGCGAGAAGGCGTTCGGCGATCTGGATGGTCCGGTGTTTCGCGTGACCGCGCTCGATACGCCGGTGCCGTACTCGCCGCCACTGGAAGCGCACTTCTTGCCGAATACGGACAAGATCATGCACGCGGCGCGGGAGCTGGCGAAGTACTGACGAACGATTTTCAGCCCCGACTCCAAACGCTGTCATCCTGAGCGAAGCGAAGGATCTCAGCCGCAAGAGCCGGCAACAAACTCGGCGATGAAGCACCGCTGAGGGAAGATTTTAAAGTTTTTTCGGTTTCTCAGGAGACAGACATGGCCGTTGACATCGTAATGCCCCAGATGGGCGAAAGCATTTTTGAAGGCACCATCACGAAGTGGCTGAAAAAGCCCGGCGACAAAGTCGAGCGCGACGAGCCGCTGTTTGAAATCTCCACCGACAAGGTTGACGCGGAAATTCCGTCGCCGTCGGCGGGCGTGCTGAAAGAAATTAAGGTCGGCGAAGGCAAGACGGTGCCGATTCAGACGGTTGTCGGCGTGATCGATGCGGCTGGCGGCGCGGCGCAAGCTGCGGCTCCGGCGCCTGCTCCCGCTGCAAAGGCCGAACCGGCCAAGCCTGCAGCTCCCGCTCCGCAACAAGCTGCGAAGCCCGCAGCTGCGCCGCCACCTCCACCGCCTGCCGCTGCGAAACCGGCTGCGCCAGCCGCACAAGCCGCTCCCGCTCGCGAAGGCGCGCGCATCCACAGTTCGCCGCTCGTTCGCCGCATGGCGAAGGAGCACGGCGTCGATCTCTCGACGGTGCAAGGCACCGGCACGGGCGGCCGCATCAGCAAACAAGACTTCGAAGCGCATCTCGCCAGCGGCGCGTCTGCCAACGAAGCAGCAAAGCAGACCGAGCCGGCCGAGGCCGACGTTTACGCGCAGCAGCCGGTCTCGACGACGTCGACGCCGTCCTATGCGCAGCAGCAAGCGCCGCCACCACCTCCGCCGCAGCGCCAGGCGCCTCCGCAGGCTCCGCCGCCAGCCAGCACCATGGGTGGGCAGCATCACGTCGCGTTCGAAACCGCCGTGCCGCGCGAGCGCATGTACTTTGGCAATTACGAAGTGCAGCCGATGACTATCATGCGCCAGCGCATCGCCGAGCATATGATCGCGTCGAAGCACGTTTCGCCGCACGTTTACAGCGTCGATGAAATCGACATGACGAAAGTCGCCGCGATCCGCGCAAAATCACGCGACGAATTCGAGAAGCGCTACGAGACCAAGCTCACCTACATGCCGTTTTTTGTGAAGGCGGCAGTCGCCGGCCTGCGTGCGTATCCCACGATGAATGCGTCGCTCGATGGCACGAACGTCGTGCTGCACAAGGAAATCAACGTGGGCATGGCTGTCGCGCTCGATTGGGGATTGATCGTCCCCGTGATCAAGAATGCGGACGAGAAAAATATTCTCGGCATTCAGCGCAATTTGAATGATCTCGCCGAGCGCGCGCGCTCGAAAAAACTCAAGCCGGAAGAAGTGCAGGAGAGCACGTTCTCCATCACGAATCCTGGCGTGTTCGGCGGATTGTTTGGGCTGCCGGTGATCAGTCAGCCGAACGTTGGCATCCTCGGGCTCGG
Source organism: uncultured Acidobacteriota bacterium (assembly GCA_963785605.1). Lineage (GTDB taxonomy): Bacteria > Acidobacteriota > Terriglobia > Acidiferrales > UBA7541 > Acidiferrum. The sequence continues at coordinate 211,104 of CAWAWE010000012.1, forward strand.
CGCCATCGAAAAGCGGCCTGTAGTCATCAACGATTCGATCGCGATTCGGTCGATGTGCTACGTCACGCTGAGCTACGATCATCGCGTCGTGGACGGCGCCGTTGCGCACCAGTTTCTCCACAAAGTGAAAGACACGTTGGAGAATTGGAGCGAGTCGGTCCTGTAACCATCGACGAATGCGTCGATCACAAACGAGTTTCACCCGCAGGGGCACGGCACGCCGTGCCCCTCTTGTTTTTCCTGTCGGTGGCACCTTTCCCGCACAAACGTCCCTATTCCATAATGAACGGGCCGCATTTGGAGCGAGCAAATGACTGTCGATTTCAAATCGCTGCCTAAGATTGAACTGCATTGTCACCTCGATGCGTCGGTGCGCGTGTCCACCGTTGGCGAACTTGGGCGCAAGATTGGACTCTCGCTGCCGGTGCCGCTGGAGCCGGCGCTTGTCGCTCCTGAATGCTGCATCGATCTGGCCGACTATCTTGTTCGGATCGATCTGGCGCTGGAAGTTATGCAGCATCGCGAGCATCTTGTTCGGATTTCGCGCGAAATTGTTGAGGACTTGGCCGCGGACGGTACGATCTACGGCGAGATTCGGTTTGCGCCGCAGCTGCATTTGCGCAATGGGCTGACGATGCAGGAAGTTTTGAATGCGGTCGATGAAGGATTGAAGCAGGGTGAGCGGCAGACGGGGATGAAGACCGGGCTGATTGTGTGTTGCCTGCGTCATGAATCGGGTGAGCGCAGCCTGGAGATTGCGAAGCTGGCGGTGAATAATCGCGACAAAGTTTGCGCGCTCGATCTGGCGGGAGACGAGGCGCGGTACATCGGGGCGCCTCATGCGGAAGCGTTTGCGTTGGCGAAGCGCGAAGGGCTGCGCCGGACCGTTCACGCTGGAGAAGCGGCGGGAGCCCGAGAGCATTCGCGAAGCGATCGATCTGCTTGGTGCTGAACGCATCGGCCACGGCGTTCGCATCGAGGAATCGAGCGAATTGCAGGAGCGCGCCAAAGCGGACGCGGCTGCCGCTGGAGATGTGTCCGCTGTCGAACGTGCAGACGCGTGCTACGAATTCGCTGGCGGAGCATCCGATCGATCGGCTGTTTCGCAAAGGGCTGCACGTTACGGTGAATACGGATTGCCGCACGGTTTCGCTCACGACGCTGACCAAGGAATTCGAGCGATTGGAAAATACATTCCAATGGGGCGCCGCGGAGTTCCACCAATGCCAGCGCAATTCGGCCGAGGCCGCATTCGTTAGCGACGAAGTGCGCGTCGGATTTGCTGCGTCGCCTGACTGTCGCAAAAGCTGCGTTATAAACAATCGCCGAACATTCGTGCCCAAGCTCACGGGTGAGAGGGAATGAGTTTCGAGTTTCGAGTTTCGAGTTTCGAGTTTCGAGTTTCGAGTTTCGAGTTTCGGTTACTTTCCACCAACACTCCGCGTACTAGACCGATACACAACTCGCCAACCAGCTACCGCGCTCTTCCTTAAAAGTAATACTTGCGTCAAGTTCTACGTTTAGGTATTTTACCTGTCCGTTAACATGCAACTGCGGAACGGTCGGGAACCGCATCGGCATGTGAAACAGTCTGCGCACTGAGGGGGCGACATGTTGATGAAAGCGAAAGAACGCTGGCTCTGCTTGAATCCCGCTTGCGGATGCCAAGTGGTGGTGGAAATCAGCGGAGAGATACACGGGCAGAATCCGCGCTGTGCATGCGGCGACATCATGAAAAAGCGATACGCGGCGCCGTCATTTTCGTATCTCGAGTTCCTGCGCATCGATGAGCCGCCCGCGGCGCAGGCCCCGGTGCCACTGGCGCGGCCAAGGCCGGTGGCGATGCCGGGAAAAGAGGAGGAGCTATGTTTAAGTCTGTCGTGATTCCGGGCGTGCGCATGTTTCCCAACAAGACGGCGGCGAAGCGCGAGGGGGCTTTTCGCGTCTTCGCCGCGCCCATGTTTTTCTTCGCGATCGCGCTGCTCTTGGGCGGGGGATACATCGTTGCGGATCAGTTCACCAGCCCGGCGGCGTCGCAGTCTTACGCGTTGTTCGCCGGCGCATTCTTTATGGCGACGTCGATCACGTTGTTGGCGGAGCTGTTTCACTTGGCAAACAAACACCGCAAAGATGCGCCGGACCTGCGGTCGCATGTGGCTCGCACGGACTGGCGCAAGACGGACGTGGCGCGGGCTTCGCGGAGCGCTGCTCGGGGCGTTAGCCACCGCGCGCGGCTGCCCTATCATCGCGGCTATGTCGATCGCGTGCGCGTGCGTGCTTGATCGGGCCGCGCGGATGTGCGGGCTTCAAACGCGCGATGCTGAGGGCTTGAGCTAGGCGCGCGGGATGGCAGCGAAGTAGCGTTCCTTCAAAATGTCGCGATGGTGCAGCTCATGGCCGGCGATGATGAACGCCAAAGCTCGTACGGTGATCGGATTGTTGCTCGCTGTGCCGCGGCGAGTCCATGCTTCGGCGTTGAATGAGCGGACCAGCGCCAGCGTGGACGCGCGCACGACGCCGAACTCCGCGACCAGGTCGGCCAGCGATTGCTCGGCGAAGTTGCCGTTTGTCACGTAGTCGTTTTGTTCGAATCCCGGTAGCGGCGTCTGGTCGCCACGCGCGATACGCAACGCGCGGTAGGAAAAGATGCGCTCGCTGTCGCTGAGGTGGCCGACGACTTCCTTGATCGTCCACTTGTCGGGAGCATAGCGGAAATTTCCGTCGCGCTCGGTGCTCGCCGCGAAGAGTTGCGCGGTCTGGAGCCGCTGCGATTCGAGCTGCGCGATCACGTCGCCGCCCGGCACTTTCGACACATAGGTTTCGTAAAACGGCGGATATTCGCCCGGTTCGGGCCGCGTCAGCGCAAATTTAGGGGAGCTCATGGCACGACATTATACTCGCGCGTCGTTACGGGAGCACTACGAGCTTAGCGGGAGGCGATAGCGGGTGGCTTCTAGCGGGCGGGCTCGGCCATGGCGGGTGTAGCCGCGTTTGCCGGAATCGGCGCGAGAGTTGAAGGAACTCCGACGGCGATGTCGCGGAATCCGCGGCGGAGTTTCTCAGTCGCGCCAATCGTCAGCGCGCAAAGGATCCACGGAATCACCGCCGAGTACCAGAAGAAGTGCGGCGTGTATCGCAGCGCGCCGAGCCAGACGAGTACTGCGGCGAGGCCGAACGTGAACGCCGACAGCCGGCGCGAATCGTTCCACCTGAGCGACGTCGCGCACATCGCCTGCAAAAACAGCACGAACGGAAAGGCCACAACGAGGTCGATGAAATAGTGCTCGCCGGTCCCCATCGTCGCAACGACGGTGAACACGACAAACAGCACCGCGATCGCGCGCTCCCAGATGGAGAGTCCGCGCGAATACCACCACGACATCAGCGTCCAGCCCATGTGCAGCGACGGAATCGCGTTTCGTAATCCCATGAGCGCGACCGGCTCGAGAAAAAGGCGCCGCGCCTGCTCCGCCGCCAGCGGCTGCCACGGAAATCGAGCGCCAAAGAGATGCACCGGCCCCAGCGCGGGAAACAAATTGTAGAAAATTCCGCCGATCGGACCCATGAGCAAGAACGCCACGAAGATCGGAATCGCCTTACCGCGCAGCCGCGAGGCTTGCCCCGCGTAAACCAGCGCCAGCGAAAACGGCAGCCCTACATAAAACACAAAACTCACGTCGCCAAGCAGCTTCCACTTCGCGTACACCTGACCCATCCAAAACGCGATCGGCGCGCGGAGACTGGCATCGAACGAATACAAATAAAGGTCGAGCACCTTCGGGTGCGCGTTCTCCGTGAACTTATGCAGGTAGCCCGCGTAATGATTCGACGCCAGAATCAACAGGCTCGGCACCAGCGCGAGCAGCACCGTCTTGCGCTCCTCGCCGTCAAGCCAAACCGCGTTCAGCCCCATGACGACGAGGCTCGCCATCCCCAAAAATGAAACCCACGTTACGACATAGACCGTGTCCGAGCGATGAATCGCAAATTGATCGAGCAGCGCAAACGCCGCGCCCAGCAGCACGATTCCGCCAACATCCATCCAACGAAATCGCATCCGCAAATGAATGAACACGACGCTCGCGAAAACGTACGGATAGAACGTGCTCGCAATCGCCGAGACATAAAAGATGTGGCTCGCCGCCAGCGCCGGCACTCCGGCGACAATCGCGACCGAAAGCAGCACGCGCCAGGCGCGCTGCGACGACGTAAGCGTGGACCACGACATGACGCTTTCATTTCATCACGCCACGCCGATCGCATCCACGCGCGCTATCACAATCTGTGTTTAGTTGAAGACTTGACGTTCTGTCGCCACGCCGCGAAGTGGCCCGGCTCAGTTTTGCCGGCCGAGTGCGCGCTCGTCAGGAGCCCACAAACTTTACGCTCTCGCAACAGGCGGCGGAGGCGGCGGCACATTGCTGCTGACCGGCTCCACGTGCCCGATCTGCGCCTGCACGCTCCGCCGAAATTCCTGCGGATGCGAAATCATCACAAACGACTCCGGCGTCCCGCCCGTTCCGCGCACCGTCACCGACCCATACCCCAGCATTCGCCCCAAAAAAGTTTCCTCGACGCCGATGCTTTCCACGCGCGACAACATCACGTCCAGCGTCCGCCGATTCCCCAGCCCCGTCTTGATCAGCACGCGCTTATTCGTCACCGCCATCTCGGTTGCGTTGCGCTTCGTAAATCCCCAAGCCAACGCGATCAGCGCAATCACGATCAGCACGACGCCCGCGATCTCAAACGCATGCATTTCATTCGCAGGCGCATCGACCAAAAATCCACGCCCACTTCGCGCTGCAAACACTTCGCCAATAGACGCGACACCCAGCGCCACCAACAAAAAGAAAAGAATCAGCGGCCCGATCAGCACAATCCAGTGGTGCCGCGTGTCGTACATCAGCGTCTCGCCCGGCACCAAACTTCTTCGCACGTAGCTCATCTCAAGCTCCAAAACAGCAGCAACATCCAATGCGCACAGACAGTCATAAAACGCAATTCGCAAGTAACTCGCATCGCCCCGCGCTGAAACTCAAACTGACCGTCGCAACCCCAGCGTCCGCGCAATTTCGTTGTCTCTCAAACCTGCGCGAATCATACTGATTACCGCCAAGCCGTCAATACACTGGTTTGCCCAAGGAGTTCGGCCCGTTGCCGCCACTGCCATCATCGCCGTCATCGCCGCCGTCTACAAAACCATTCCGCGTCGCCTTTCAGGGCGAACCCGGCGCCTTCAGCGAAGCCGCCGCCATCCAGCTCCTAGGCCCCGAAATCACTACCGTCCCGCGCGCCACGTTCGACGCCGTCTTTCGCGCCATCCCTGAAAACGCCGCCGACGCGCTGCTCGTCCCCGTCGAAAATTCTCTCGCCGGCTCGGTCGTCCGCGTCTACGACCTCATGCTCGAAAATCGCCTCACCATCACCGCCGAGACAATTCTCCCCATCGAGCTCAATCTCATCGCTGTCCCCGGCGCCGCGCTCGACCAGATCAAAACCGTCTCGTCGCATCCCATGGCACTCGCGCAGTGCGAACGCTTCTTCGCGCAGCATCCGCTCTTCAAGCGCGTCCCCGCCGAAGACACCGCCGGCAGCGTCCGCGAAGTCCTCGGCCGCGGCGACACAATCTCTGCCGCCATCGCCGGACGCCGCGCCGCCGATTACTACCGCGGCGTAATCCTCGCCGAAAAAATCCAGGACAACTCCGAAAATTTCACGCGCTTCGTCTTGCTGCGCCGCGAATCCGACGCCGCCGCAATCGCGCCCACCGCCGACGCGCGCAAAATGTCTGTCGCAATGCAGCTCGCGCATCGACCCGGCGCGCTTCTCGCCGCGCTCGAACCTTTCGCGCGCCACAATATCAATCTGCGCAAAATCGAAAGCCGCCCGATTCACGGCCAGCCCTGGGCTTACAGCTTCATCCTTGAGATCGAAGCCGACAAAACCGAATCGCTCGACACAGCCTTAGCCGAAGCCCGCAAAGCCACCGACGATCTCCGCGTCCTCGGCCTCTACGCCGCCGCCAAAACCGATCCGACCCGCTCCGTCGCAAGCAAATAGTCGCCGCATATCGACCAACCACCCAGCACTGTCATTTCGAGCGTAGCGAGAAATCTGCTTTTTCTTTCGCGCCACCACGCCGCGAAAAACAAAAAGGCCGGCGCAAACTTCACGCCGGCCAAAACTTCCGATTCATTACTTCGTTACATCGTTGCTTCTCTACTTCGCCTTACGCTCTTTAGCAGTAGCTGCAAGCCTCTTCACCCATCATCCCCGCAGCTCCATCTCCATTCTTCCCCGTCACGTCATCGCTCAGCCGCCGCAGCCGCCGCCCCAACCGTTCCGCCAGTTGATGCCGCGCGCGCCACAACCGCGCCTTCAGCGTATTTTCCGTGACGCCCAACTTCTTCGCCGCTTCTCCCGTCGAGTAACCCTCGACCTCGCGCAACACAAATGCCGTGCGCAGCAGCGGCGACAACTCGTCAAGATTTGCGCTGATCATCTCGCGCAATTCCGTTCCCGCAAACACTTGCTCGGGATTCGGCCCCTTCGCCGCGAACCGCTCCACCACCGGCAATTCGTCTTCGCGCGGTGGTTCATCCAAAGACACGGCTGGCCGCGACTTCGCACTTCGCCGCCGCATCAGCGCCGCGTTGATCACGATCCGCGTCAGCCACGTCGAAAATTGCGATCGCCCTTCGAATCGCTTCAAGTTGCGATACGCCGACAGCAATCCGTCCTGCAACGCATCTTCCGCGTCTTCCGCATTTCCTAAAACGCGCAGCGCAGTCTGAAACAGCGGCCGGTGATAACGCTCGAACAACACGTCCACCGCCTGCTGATCGCCGCGTTGTCCCGCGCGAATCAATTTATCTTCGTTGTACTGCGCCCCGCTTGCCGCCACTACGCCTGCCGTTGTCCCAACAACTGCCGCTTGTGTCGCCATCAGGTCCCCCATTCGATCTCTACTCTGTTACGCTCAGCACGCTTTAAAAATTTCTCGCTGCTACTGCACCACCCCGCAGAGCTCACTCCTCGCATAACCTCAATGCACCGGCACATCTCCCGCCGGCTTGCCTCGCGGCCTTTTCAACAGCAGCAACACCGGAATGACCGCAAAGAAAACCACGCCCAACAATTTAAAGTTGTCGATGAACGCCAGCATGATTGCCTGCCGTTGCACCGTTCCGTAAATCATTCCCTGCGCCTGAGCCGCCGCCTGCGCCACTGTCGAGCCCGCAGCCACCAACTTCAACTGGGTCCCGGCGATCGCGTTTTGATACGCAACGCTCAGTGAATTCACGTGCTCCATCAGTTGCGACTGGTGGTACTGCGTGCGACGTTGCAGCATCGTCGTCACCGTCGCAATTCCAACGCTCGCTCCGATGTTTCGCGCCAGGTTGATCATGCCCGTGCCCATGTTCATCTTTTCTTTCGGCACGTACGCGAACGCCGACACGTTGATCGGAATAAACAAGAACGCCAGCCCGAAACTCTGCAACATGCGCGCCGTTACCGCGTGGTGATAGTCGAGTTGCAAATCCCATCCCGCCATCACGAACAGCGCCGTCGCTGATACCACGCAACCGAACGTCACCAACAATCGCGTGTCCACCTTCGACACCAGAAATCCCACGACCGGCATCATGAACATGATCACCGCGCCGCCCGGCGACAACGCCATTCCCGAAAGCTGCGCCGTGTATCCCAACAACTGTTGCAGCATCTGCGGGATCAGCACCGTGCTCGCATACAGCACAAACCCCAGAAAGAACATCGCGATCGTCGCCACCGCGAAGTTCCGGTTCTTCAACATCTTCAAATCGACGACCGGATCTTTCTGGCGCAACTCCCAGATAATTCCACCGATAATTCCGACCAGCATCAGCAGGAAGAAAACTTGAATGAAGCCCGATGAGAACCAATCGTCGCGCTCGCCTTTATCCAGAATGATCTGCATGCTGCCCAGACCAAGGCTGATCAGCCCGATTCCGATGTAGTCGATCCGGAATCCGCTCTTCAGGCTCGCCTTCTTCATGTACGGCGGATCGCTTACCAGGAACGACGTCAAGATCAGCGAAATGATTCCCACCGGCACGTTGATATAAAAAATCCAGCGCCATGAAAAATTGTCGGTGATCCAACCGCCGAGCCACGGCCCGATCGTCGGCGCCACAACCACCGCGAGTCCATACACTGCGAACGCCATGCCGCGCTTTTCCAGCGAGAACGTGTCGTTCAAAATCGCTTGCTCGCTCGGCTGCAATCCGCCGCCGCCGATTCCTTGCAGCACGCGGAACAAAACCAACACGCCCAGGCTCGGTGCCAACCCGCACAAGAACGAACTTACCGTGAAGATCGCCACGCAAATCATGTAAAACTTTTTGCGTCCGATCAGCGACGAAAACCAGCCAGACAGCGGCAGCACGATCGCGTTCGATACTAGATACGAAGTAAGAACCCAAGTGGATTCATCGGCGCCCGCCGACAAATTTCCGGATATATGGGGAAGCGCAACGTTCGCGATCGAAGTGTCCAGCACTTCCATGAACGTCGCGAGCGTCACCGTCAACGCGATCACCCAGGGATTGATGTGACCGTCCGGCGTCCTCAGCTTCGCTAGAATTTTCTGCTTCATCTACTTTGACGCCCCAACCCAAATCCCGTTTCCCACCGAATTCAACGACGCTTGGCTACCGCAATCACCACCACCTGTACCAACCGCTCAGCGATCGTCACCAGCCGCAACAGTCGCAAAACCATCCGCAATCACGCCAAACAAAAATCCCTGTCATTCCGAGCGAAGCGAGGTACTCTGCGCCATCGCGCGGCTTTCGCGCGATGAATCTGCTTTTTGCTACGCCGCCCATAACCTGACGACGTGCACCATTCCCGTTTTCGACGTTCAATCCACTTATTTCGTAATCACCGTCGCATCCACATTCATCCCCGGCCGCAGCACCGCTACGTCCGGCGAAATCTTGTCCACGATGATCTTCACCGGGATGCGCTGCACAACTTTCACGTAGTTGCCCGTCGCATTTTCCGGCGGCAGCAAGCTCAACACCGCTCCCGTCGCACCGGCGATTGAATCCACATGTCCCTCGAATGTTTTGCCGTACGTATCGACGTGAATTTCCGCCTTCTGTCCCGGCTTCATGTTTCGGAGCTGCGTCTCTTTGAAGTTCGCCGTGACCCACACGTCTTGCAGCGGCACAACTACCATCAACCCTTGACCCTGCTGCACGATTTGTCCCGGCTCAACTTGTTTATGGGTCACCACGCCGTCTACCGGCGCGATGAGTTGCGTGTAGCTCAGGTTCAGCGATGCTGCCGCAACCGCCGCCTGCATCTCCTGCACCTTCGCCGCTTTGCCCTGCGCATCCGCGGCGCGCATGTTCACTTGTTTCGTGTCCGCGTGCGCCGACGCGACTCCTGCTCTTGCTTGTTCAACACGCGCCTGCGCTGCTGCAACCTGCGACTTTGAAATGTCGATGTTGCGCTGCGCCTGTCCGAGTTTTTCCTGATCCGCCTTCAGCGAGCTCGCCGTCGCATCCGCGTTCGCTTTCGCCGCGTCATATTGCTGTTGCGAGATTTCGCCCTTGTCGAGCAACGGCTTGTAGCGCGCCAGATCGGCCTTCGCGAGCTCCGCGTTCGCCTTGCTCTTGTCGATGTTCGCTTGCGCGTACGCCATGTCCGCAGTCTGCGACTGTTCATACGTCGATTGCGCCATCGCCAGCGAAGCTTGCGCTCCCAAAAGTTGCGCGTCCGCGCTCGATGTTCCACTCGCCACGTTTTCGCGCGTGCGCGGCACGTCCACTCCTGCCGACTGCGCGTCCGCTTCCGCGAGCGCGAGCTGCCCCTTCGCTTGATCCAGCGCCGCCTGGTAATCGCGAGGATCGATCTTCACCAGCACCTGTCCGGCTTTCACCGGCTGGTTGTCCAGCACCAGCACTTCCGCAACGCGGCCATAAATCTTCGACGCCACCGGCGTGATATGTCCATCGACCTGCGCGTCGTCCGTCGTTTCGCGATCGCGGTAGTACAAAAACAATCCGACGATGAGCGCGACCGCAACGACGCCACCGATCAATAGGAACCGCTCGCACCTTCGGACTCCCGAGTCCCTTCTTCGGCTCTTCCACCGGGAAATCCCGGATCGTCGTCGTTTCCGTTTTCACTCGTGGGCTCTCCACTTGTTCTTCGATGTCCACACTCATTGCACCCTCACTTGGCGTAAATCTTTTCCATCTGGCCGATCGATCGCGCCAGGTCCGCACGCGCCTGATTGAACCGGTATAGCGCCGCGATCTGATTGTCGTTGGCGCGCGCCAGTGAATCCTGCGCTTGAATCACTTCGATGTTGTTCGCTACGCCGGCCCGGAAACGGTCGCGCGCTTGGTCCACTTCTTCTTGCGAAAGCTGCACACCCGAATTCGCGACCGCCACTTCATTCCGCGCCGAACCGAGATTGATCAACGCCGTTTTCACTTCCAGCGCGATCTGATTTCGCAAATCCTGCTGTTGCTGCTCGATGCGCTGAATTTCCAGATTCGCTCGCGCGATTTCCGCGTGAATCCGGCCCCCGGTGAAAATCGGCATTGTCACTGAACCCGAGTACGTATATGTCGGGATCACTTCAGTCGGCGACATACCCAGCTGCGTGTAGTTGCCGTTGAAATGCGCCGAAGGCAGGCGCGATTCGCTCGACGCCTTCTTTTCGTAATTCGCAGCCTTCGCCTGCTCTTCCAGCGATTTCCATTCCGGTCGCGCTGCAAGGCCTTGCTCGATGCTTGCTTCGAGCTCCGGTTGCGGCGTTTCAAAGAAGCTCAGCGAGTCCGCAAGATCGACTTCCTGCCGCGGGTCGAGATTTAGGAGCCGGCTCAATCCAAAAATGTTTGTCTCGCGCTGCGCCTGCGCTTCGATCAACCGCTGCTTTTCGTTCTGCAGTTCAACGTTGGCTCGCAGCGTGTCGATTCCTGTGCCGACGCCCTGCTTCTGCAGATCCGACGCTTGGTCGTACAGCGCTTGGGCCAGATCGACGCGCGATTGTGAAGCCTTTACATCCGCGGTCGCTCGCAGCGTTCCGATGTACTGCGACACAACCAGCAAAATCACTTGCTCGCGCGAAGATTGCGCATCGAGCCTGCTCGCGTCCGCCGAACTGCGTGCCGACTGGTAACGGCGGAACAGCGTCAGATCGAAAATTTGCCCGTTGAAGCCCACGCCCGCCGAAAACAACGCGAACGGTCCGATGTGGCCTGGAAAAGTCGTGCCCGGCGGAAGACCGGGAAAACCTCCGCCGCCGAATTCCGCGGCTAGGTTGATGCGCTGCCATTCTTCGCCGACGTTCAGGTTCGCCTGCGGCAGCAATTCCGCGCGCGCGATGTTTTTCTGTTCGACGCTTTGCTTCGCCACGATCTGCGCGATCTGCGCCGTCGTGTTTTGCTTCACCGCCAGGTTGACCGCCTGTTCCAGCGTCAACCGCACGACTCCCGTCGGTGCTTGCGGCGGCAATCCGTTCTGCTTGCTCGATTGCGCGCGGGCGATGTTCGGGTTAAACAGCAAGCCAAACAGCAGCGTGTAGAAAACGATGTGCGAGCCCTTGTTTCCATTGCCCGATTCGCCTTCGCCGCCATCGCTGCGCTTCTTTCCAGCCTCGGCCCCGATTTCTCGAATGATCGCTTGGTTCAAGCATCCCTCCGCCGTCAAAAGTCCCCCTTGGTGATGAATCTCTTTCAGCAGAGTTTTTCCGGCTGGATCGATAAAGCTCACGCCGCACAAATTCACGCACACCTTTTCGTTATTGGCGCGTGCGTCGCGCCAGGAATGTTCGAGCGTTCCGACCCAGGGTCCAGCTAGCCGGCCTTCGACGGTCAGAACGACTTTCCCTTTTTTCTGTTCAGTTGTGATTCTTAGCATTGATAGCTCTCAGCGGCTCTTTAGAGATGCACTTGCCATTCCATCGGACTCAGCATTTTGACTTTCGCTAAATACCACAATTGATTGATCTTAGATCATTCTAAGGAGTTCGCAGAATCAAAAGCGCTGCCCACCCGTCGGCAGCAGACCATATTTGGCCTCGTAAACATCTGCCCATATTATGGCACATGTCAGCGTCGCCTATCGACCGCTGCCATTCTGCGGACATACTTATAGGAGTGTTTTTCACGGCGCCTGAATAAGGGAACCATCGCCGAATCAGGTTTATTCCCGATGCGCGATGGAACACAGCTGCTCAGCAGCTAGGCCAGGAGCGAAAAAATCGCGTGGTATAATTCCGGCGTGTCACTCGAATTCCAGGCCTTTCGCGCGGAAATCGTCGGCGGCTCAGCTTCGCCGATCGGTCCTAAGGCCGAACTAGCAGCGGCCCTCGCCGCAGGTATAACTGCCGTAGAATCACATTCTTGCACCACTGCGTCCGTAACCCCCTTAGAATCACATTCTTGCAAAAAAGTGGGGGGAGGGGTCCCTTCGCTTTCAACTCACACAAAACAAAAGACTTCCGGACTTGCGAACGCGCTCTGCGTTGTACTTTTCCTCGCGATCGTCTTGGGACTCGGTTCGTCGGCCATCGCTCAAGAGGCCGCGCCGACAACACCTGAATCCGGCCCCGTCATCCGCTTCGTCCGCAATCCCGATCAGGCGCCCGATTTCAAATTGGACGACCTCGATGGAAAGCCGCTCTCGCTTGCGGCTGCGCACGGCAAAGTGATCCTCCTGAATTTTTGGGCGACCTGGTGCGGGCCATGCCGGGCCGAAATTCCCGATCTGATCGAGCTTCAGAAAAAATACGGCGACACTCTGCAGATCATTGGCCTCGATGTCGATGACGACGACGTTGCCGAAGTGAAGAAATTCGTCGAGAAAAACGGCATCAACTATCCGGTTGGAATGGCGACGAACGAGATTCGCATTCAGTACGGCGGAGTCGCCGCGCTTCCAACATCTTTTGTTTTGGATAAGGAAGGCCGCGTCGTGCAAAAGCACGAAGGCCTGCGCAATCCGCTGCTCTATGAATATGAAATTCGCTCGCTAAGTAATTTGGCTATTCCTGCGCGCGTCGAAACCTTTGAAGATACCGGCGAAATTTTCTTGAAGCACGCCGATCGCGCCAGCACGCTTCCCGGCGTGGACATGACGAAGCTGACGCCCGAGCAGCGAACCGTCGCGCTGCATCGCTTCAACGCGGAAGGCTGCACCTGCGGCTGCCAGTTCACGCTCGCGCAGTGCCGCATCTACGATCGCGGCTGCCCGATCAGCAAAGCCCGCACCACGAAAATCATCGCCGAAGTCACAGGCCACGCCGGCGCGACGCCCGCACACAAATCCGAATCACCAAAGGCTGAGCCTGCAGCGCCCGCTACAGACGCGCCAAGCACAAATCCAACGCAGCACGCGAACAAGCCGTGATCGATTGCGCCGCTTACACGTCTCCAATTTATCCAACCGCAATCTGATGCGCGTATTGTGGATGGCGAAGCACGCTGCGCCCCATCTCGGCACGCCGCTTGAACTTGATCGCAGCTCGTTGCGAAAGGATTGCGAATGTGCGATGTTGCCGCTGTTGTTGTCGGGCGTAGAGACGAACTATGCAATACGAGATCGCCGGCGAAAGCTTTAAAACGATCCTCATCAAGACCCTGTTTTTCGCCGGTCTGATCATTTCCGCCAGCGGATACGTCTCGCCGCCGATCGCGCTCACCGTTGGAATTATTTTTGGACTTAGCGTTTCGCATCCGCTTCCCGCGGACAGCAGAGACCTCTCGCGATTCCTGCTGCAAGCCAGCGTTGTTGCGCTCGGCTTCGGCATGAACCTGCACGAAGTCATCAAAGCCGGCAAAAGTGGATTTGTTTACACAGCATTGGGAATTTCGTTCGCGCTGATCGTTGGATTATCGCTCGGCAAATTTCTGCAAGTGCGCGGCAACGCTTCGTATCTCATTACGGCGGGAACCGCGATTTGCGGCGGCAGCGCGATTGCCGCGATCGCTCCCATCATTCAGGCGGACGAACAGGAAACCGCGGTTTCGCTCGCGACCATATTCATTCTGAATTCGGTTGCGCTGATTGCGTTTCCGCTGATCGGCGCGGCGCAGCATTTGTCGCAGACACAATTCGGATTGTGGGCTGCGCTCGCGATTCACGACACGAGTTCTGTCGTCGGAGCTTCGTCGAAATACGGAGCGCAAGCTTTGATCGTTGGAACGACGGTGAAATTGGCGCGCGCGCTTTGGATCGTTCCGCTCGCGCTCGGAACCGCCGCGGTGAAGCGCAGCAAGTCCAAAGTGAAGTTGCCATGGTTCATTTTGCTGTTCTGTCTCGCCGCTGTCGTTAACACGTACATCGCCAGCGCTTCGTTTTTCTCAACGACATTATTCACGCTCGGCCGCTACGGCCTCACGGCAACATTGTTCTTGATCGGCTCGAGCATTTCTCGCGCATCGCTCAAGAAGGTCGGATGGCGCCCGCTCGCGCAAGGCATCGCGCTCTGGATCATCGTCGCTATAACCAGTCTCTACTTCATTCACATCGGATGGATTTCGCTGTGAGCGAAGAGTCGCGGAAAGAACGGGAAGCAAGAAACAGCAGATTCATGGCGCGAAAATTGCGCGATGGCGCAGAGTGCCTCGCTACGCTCGGAATGACAGGCCAAAGGGCGAGGCGGCAAGAAGAGTAAGGCGCTACTGCTGCGGAGATTTGAGGTGAGCGTTGAACCAGGCGACGGTGCGCGCGATGCGGTCGCGATCGTCGGCGGGCTTGGCGAAGTGATGGCCTTCGTGTTCGTAGACGACGAGCGTGGTTTCGACGCCTTGCGTTTTCAGCGCGTGCCAGAATTCGTAGGACTGCGGCGTTGGGCATTCGCCGTCGCTGTCGCCAACTAAAACGAGCGTCGGCGTTTTGACGTTCTTGATGAAATTGATCGGCGAACTTTTCGCATACACTTCGGGATCGTCGTAGACGGTTTTTCCGAAGAACGGAATCATCCACTGATCGATTTTATTTTCGCCGTAATAGCTCGTGAGATTGGCGATTCCCGCTCCAGCCATCGCAGCCTTGAAGCGATTCGTTTGCGTGACGCCCCACATCGTCATGTAACCGCCGTAACTCCAACCGGTGAGACCCAGACGACCAGGATCTATCGGTGCGAGCTTTAGCGCGGCGTCAACGCCGGCCATGATGTCTTTGAAATCGCCATAGCCGAAATCTTTTACGTTGGCGCGCGTGAATTCTTCGCCTTGGCCGAAGCTGCCGCGCGGATTCGGCAGCAGCAGGAAATATCCCGCGGCGGGAAGCGCCATTTCAAAACTGCTTCCATCGGGCCACGCAGATTGCGTGGCTGCGCCTGGACCTCCGTGAACTCCGACGACCATCGGATATTTTTTGGATGGATCGAAATCTTTCGGAGCGATGAGCCAGCCCTGAATGTCGAATTTGTCGTTGGTCCACTGAATGCTTTTCGCGTCGCCCCAGCCTGGTTTCAGATCTTTGTTGCGCGACGTGATTTGTTTCCACTGACCGATTGCGCCGGCCCAGACTTCGGGAGGCGCGCTGAAGGAACTGCGGATCACGGCGGAATGAGTTCCATCAGAAGAGACGGAAAGATTTGGATTCCACAAACCTGCGGTGATGCTTTCGGCGCCGCGCCACAGATTCGAGACGGCGGGATTTTGCGGATCGACGAGAGAGACGGAAGAATCGGCGTCGAGAATTTCGGCGAAGAGGATTTTGTTGTCGGAAGTCCACATCGAGCCAGCTTGCGGAAGATTTTCGTCCGGGCGTGATGTTGTTCGCGTTTCCGCCTGCGCTTGGAATTACGAAGATGTCGCCGCCGACGCTGGGCTCGTCGCTCATCAGGCCTTCGATGAAGGCGATGTGTTTTCCGTCGGGAGACCAGGCGGGGCGCGCGATCTGCAGTTGCGGCTTGTAGATCGATTTCATCAAGCCTGTGGCGACGTCGAGGATGTCGAGCTCGGCGATGTACCAGTTGTTGTCGCCATTGCCTTGCGCGGCGGTGGCGACGATATGTTGGCCGTCGGGCGACCAGGAATATTCGTAGACATACGTGTCGGCCGGCGAGATTTGCCGCAGATTTTTTGGCGATGTCGATGAGCCGGATGCGACGTCGATGATGGCGAGGCGCTGCTCGAAAAATGAATCTTTGATTTCGCCGGTTTCGGCCGTTTCGGCGACGAGCGGGCCGGAAGCGCGCGTGGCGTTTTCGGTGAAGAGGACGGAGATGGTTTTGTTGTCTGGCGAAAATTGTGGCGCGTCGAGGAAACCTTTTATCTGCGTGAGTTTTCTTGATGCGCCGCCGTCGGCTGCGACGATGTAGAGCTGCTGCTGATCTTTTTTGGCGGCGTCGGAGAGAAACACGAATTGTTTGCTGTCGTTGGACCAGGCGATGTTGCCTTCGGCGTGGAATGTGCCGGCGAGCCCGGCGGTGACGCGGACCGGTGCGGAATCGGTTTTCAGATTTTTGACGTAGACGGCGGTGTTGCCGTTGGGTGCGCCGTCTTTGCCGGTGAGCGTTTCGACCCAGGCGACGTGTGTGCCGTCGGGAGAGATTTCGGTTTCGGCGAAGCGGTGCGCGGCGCGGAGAGTTTTGACGACGGCGTCGATTTCGGGCGCGGCGGAAGTTGGTTTTTCTTCGGCTTTGAGTCGCTTTTCGACGTCGGATTTTGTGCCGGTGGTTTGTTGTTGCGGAGTTTTGCGCTGCGGTGGCGAGCGGGAGTGCGCAGAGAAGGGCGAGGGTTGGCGCGATTTTGCGGAGGGGCATGGGAGTCCTTTGGATTAAGGTCGGGTAACAGTAATGCGGTGTGGTTGAGTGCGCAAGGGTTGAGAGTTGCAAGAAAAAGATACTGAGATGCGGAGAGAAGCATGTCTCAGTGTGTTGTAGTTACGGTGGATGAAGCCGGGGTTCCTCCACTACGCGAGCCCCGCGTTGGCAAGCGATCGCGGAAGAAAAAGGGTCGGCTCGATCCGGTCGGAATGAGAGAAATTTGCTTGGGTTCAAGATGTGAGGAACAAAGGGTTGCTCTTCGTGGTGAACTTGGCGCCGAACCAAAAAGCAGATTCCTCGTTCAGCTGCGGAATGACAGCGATCATTTACTCGTGGCGAACGGAAACGTCGAGGCAGTGGCAGAGTCGCGGCGCAGGTTGGGAAATCGCTCGACAATTTCGGGGTTCGGCGTCATTGATATTGGACTGCGCGGGTGTTGGCTGCGATGTCAGTGATGTGAGGTTGATATGGATCGGGATTTTGTTTTTGCGCTAGGCAGTTGAGGACGAATTTGAGGTTTAGCGTGATCGTGGTGCTCACGCTGGCGCTGGGGATCGGGGCGACGACGGCGATTTTCAGCGTGGTGAGCGGAGTGTTGTTGCGGGCGTTGCCGTTTCCGGAGCCGGAGCGGATTGTTTCGCTGCAAACCATTGTTTATCCGCAGATGGAAGAGGCTCGACAGAGCGGGCGCAAACGCGGGCTCGCTAACTGCGAACCCCGGAGTATTCGATGATGTTTCGTTTCCCGATTTTTTCGATTGGCGGCAACAGAGCAAAACGTTTGAAGCGGTCGCTTCGTTCGCGTCCGGGCACGACGAGAAAGTTCACACCACGCGGGACACGAAGTGCCGTCACGGCTCGTCGATGCGGAATTTGTGTCCGGCGATTTTTTTCGCGTGTTGGGAATGGCGCCGATTCTCGGCCGTGCTTTCACCCGGCGACGAGACAGACGAAAACCAGCCAATATTTTGAGTCACACATTCTGGGTGAACGAGTTTCACTCTTCGCCTGACATTGTTGGCAAAGGAATTCGCTCAGCGACCGCGTCGCGAACGATCGTCGGCGTTATGCCGGCGGGATTTAGTTTTCCGGCCGCAGCGAAGTGCCGTTTCTGGGGAACGTTCATGCAGGGAAGTACGATCGGCGTGAGCGCGAGTGGAATCGCCGCAGAAAGAGACTGTCAGCCGTACATCGAGAAGAAACGAGCGGCACGACACAGGTAATGGCGCGGCTAAAGCCCGGCGTCAGCATCGCGCAGGCGCGAGCGGAGATGAACGCGATTCAGCGAAGCTTGGCGGAGCAATATCCGGAAGATCGCAACGCGTACGCAGTCGAAGTTCAGCCATTGCTGGAATATGTGGTCGAAGCGGAGGTTATCGCAAGGCATTGTATCTACTGTTCGGAGCGGTGACGGCGCTACTTCTGATCGCATGCGCGAATGTCGCCGGACTTTTGCTGGCGCGCGGATTTTCGAGACGCCACGAGTTCAGCGTGCGCGTGGCGCTGGGCGCGAAAGTCCGTGCAGATCATGCGTCAAGTCTTGATTGAGTCGGCGGTTCTAGCGTTATGCGGCGGGGCGATCGGCGTGGGCATCGCACTTGCGTCTGCTGAAAACAGTTCTGGTTCTTGCACCGGCGGATTTGCCGAGAATCAGTCAGGTACGAATCGACTGGATCGTGATGGCTTTTGCGTTCGCGGTTTCTCTCGTGACGGGAATCGCTTTTGGAGTTTTTCCGGCGTGGGCGGCATCGCGATCGGATTCGTCGGGACTGTGGCGTGCAGGCCGTGGAATCAGCGGAGGACGCGGCGAGCATCGATTGCGCGCGATATTTGTGATCGCAGAGACGGCGATCAGTCTGGTGCTGCTCGGCGGCTCAGGATTACTCATCAGCAGCTTTGTGGAGACGATGCGGGTGCCGCCCGGCTTCGACCCCCATCACGTTCTGATCGTTTCGCCTGGGCATGTCGGCCGTCGAGTATCCGCTGGAAAAATCGCCGCTCTTTTTTCGCCAATTGTTTCCGCTGCTTGCCGCAATTCCGGGCGTCGAGTCGGTGACGCAGCTCCTATCCGGTTCCGTTGTCGTACGACATATCGGGCCGGTTCAGCATTGCGGGAAGATCATTCGATCCAAATGATTTGCCCGTGGCCAATCGCATGTCGGTCACGGCGAACTATTTCGAGACGCTGCGCATCCCGCTGTTGAAGGGACGCACTTTCGACGTGCGCGACGATCGGAACGCAAAGCGCGTCGCAATCGTGAGCCAGGAATTCGCTCGCGTATATTTTCCAAATGAAGATCCGATCGGGAAATCGATTCAGCCGGATTTCGTGGAGTATGGAGAGATCGCCGGCTTGGTTCGAAATTGTTGGAGTCGTGGCGGGGATTCGGTCGGCCGATTTAACGGACACGCCGAAGCCGGCGTTTTTCTTGCCGTACGATCAGGCGACTTATTCGCCGCAGGCCGTGATCATGCGCGTTTCCGGAGAGCCACGGGCGTATTTGAACTCCGTGCATGAAGTGGTTGCCGGGCTGGATCGCGCATTGCCGGTTTTTGCTGTGAATACGATGGATGAGCTCATTATGAGTTCGACAGAGTCGCAGAAATTTGAAGCAGCGATGCTGAGTTGTTTCGCTGGGGCGGCGTTGTTGCTGGCGGCGGTGGGATTGTATGCGGCGCTTTCGGAGATGGTGGCGCGGCGGACGTTTGAGATTGGGCTGCGCGTGGCGCTGGGGGCGCAGCAGGGGGATGTGTTTCGGCTGATTGTGCGGCGCGGGTTGATGTTGGCGGCGATTGGATTGGTTGTGGGGATTGGCGGGTTTGCGATTTTTGGGCGGGTTGTGGCGGATATGCTTTATGGGGTGCGGGCGTTTGAGCCGGGGGTGATTGGGGTGGCTTGCGCGGTGATGATGGTGGTGGCGTTTGTGGCGAGTGCGGCGCCGGCTTGGAGGGCGGCGAGGTTGGAGCCGACGGTGGCGTTGCGGGAGGAGTGAGGACGAAGTTGCTTCAGGGGGGTGAAGCCTCTTATCGGTGAGTTGCCGCGTCGCGGCTGAAGCCGCGACACACCGGGCGAAACGTGGGGCTTGGCGGCTGAGGGAGAAAAAGCAGATCACTCACTGCGTTCGGGATGACAACGTGGTGGTGGCGCGATTTGCGCTCGATGGAAAGGTGTTTAGTGTGGGCGACGCCGGGCGGGGCGAGCCCCGCCCCTACAAATTCTCGGAGAGACGGTTGTCACCGCGAACACGGAAAAAACGCCGGCGGGACGCCAGCGCTACCGGGATTAGGCTTTGGCGGCTTCGATGGCTTTGCGTTCGGTGGTGTCGGGGTTGTCTTTGGCCTCGCACTGATTGTTGAAGATCATTGTGGGGCATTTTTCGGCGGTGAATTTGGGCCACTGGGGCAGGCCGGGGTGGTTGGGGTTGCCGGTGCGGGCGAAGGCGATCCAGGCGGCGGAGACTTTTTTGGCGAGGGATTGGGACTCGGGGCTGTTGCCGGTCATGGTTTCGGCGCGGGACTGGTTGTCGAAGGCGAAGGAGATTTCGGCGCAGTGGAAGGCGCGGGGGCGCGCGTCGAGGACGGGCGTTTTCCATTGGAACCAATATAGGTAGGCGGGAGCGCCGCCCTGGGCGGCTTTGCGTTCGCATTGGGTGACGGCGCCCTGGCGGACGGATGCGGCCATCATGCGGGAATAAATGTCGAAGGGCTTTTCGCCGGGATGCTGCTCGTTGAAAATTTTCAGAATTGCGGGGCCGTGATCGGCGCCGAAGAAAGTTGAGGCGCGCTTGGTGACTTCTTCTTCGGTCATCGATTCGTATTCGGGATGGCCGATGCCGTTGACGAATTCGTTGAGGACGGTGCCGACCATGATGGGAATGTCGGCGGAGATGGCGGGAGCGGTGGGATCGTAGGGGTGCACGGGGAGATTTTTTCCGTCAACGACAGGCGCGAAGCCGAGTTGAGCCATGCGACGGACATCCGGCGGTCCGGATGGGCGATTTTTGGCGACGATTGCCGAGCTGACGTCGACGAGCTGGCGATAGGGAATTGTTTGCAGATCGTCGGGTTTGACGTTTAGCTCGGCGACGATTTGCGCGGATAGTTTCGCGGAGGCTTCGGGCAAGGCGCCGCGAAGCATCGATCCGCTTTGAATGATGCCGCGATGGAAGAGTCCTTTGGCGGAGGGCATGGCGAGGAGCGTGTTCACTTTTCCGCCGCCGCCGGACTGGCCGAAAATTGTGACGTTGCCGGGATCGCCGCCGAAGCGGCCGATATTGTCGCGCACCCATTCGAGCGAGAGAACGATGTCGAGCTGGCCGACGTTGCCGGAGTCTTTGTATTTTTCGCCGTACTGCGAGAGATCGAGATAGCCGACGGCGCCGAGGCGATGATTGACGGAGACGAGGACGACGTCGTGATAGCGCGCGAGATTTTCGCCGTCGTAGGCGGGATGCTCCTGGCTGCATCCGGCGACGTAACCGCCGCCGTGGAGCCAAACCATGACGGGGCGTTTGGCGTTGTCGTTGATGGACGGCGTCCACACGTTGAGGTGGAGGCAGTCTTCGTTTTGGATACCGTCGGCCCAGTTGAACATCCAGGCGTTTTCGTCTTCGGCCCAGCCAGTGCGCGCGGGCTGCGGCGAGACGTAGCCGTATTGCATGGAGCTGCGCAGGCCGGTCCATGGCTTGGGCTTGGCGGGCGCCATGAAACGCGCGGCGCCTTCGGTGCTGGCGCCGAAGGGGACGCCTTTGAAAGTGTGGACGCCGTTGCGGGAGTAGCCGCGGATTTTGCCGGCGGAGGTTTCGACGATGTTGGTTTCGTCGGAGGCGACGATGGTGGGGGCGGGCGAGTTTGTTTTTTGTGGCGGGGGTGGGGCGGCGGTGGAAACGGAGGCGGCGTTTGCATTTGCGTTTAGGTCGGGGAGGAGATTTGCGGCGGCGGTGCCGGCGAGGATTGTTGCGGATTGAATCAGGGTGCGGCGAGTGAGTTTGGTCACGTGATAGTCCTCTTAGAACGCGATGAAAACGTTTTCTCGATTGCGCATCGGCGGCGAGGCGCGATGCGAGCGGGAATGTATCACTTCGACGGATGGAGGGGCTAGGTTGGTTTCGTCTGCGATGCGGCGAGGACGGCGCGAGCCTGATGGAGATGGCGGCGTTCGTGGGCGGGAATCGCGTGGAGGCCCGTGGCGAGTGAGAAGCGGAGGCCTTTGAGGAAGGGATTGGGGAACGTGATCGAGGCGAGATCGAGGTCGGCGTTGGCGCGGAGGAAATGTTGGGCGTCGGCGTGTGCGGCAAAGAAAGCGGCGGAAGCATCGGCGAGCGTGGGCGCGATGCGCGGCTGGATGTTTTTGGGCGATTTGGCTTTGAATTTCGAGGGCGGCTCGAGGGAGCGAACGAACCATGCGCCGAGAAAACCGGGGAGCGCGGGACGGAGGCGGAGTTTGTTGTCGCGGCGCGCGGCGAGCGGCGACGGGCTGCATCGTGGCGAGATAGATGCGATTTGTGAGTGCGAGGTGATCGAGGCATTCGGCGACGCACCAAGCGGCGGGATGCGGGCGCCATGTGGCTTGAGCTTCGGTGAGGTTGGCGATGAGCGCTTGGGCGTCGGAGCGGGATGCGGTGTAAGCGACGTCGAGATTTTGAATGTCGGAATGCACGATGGTCTCTTCGTTCCTCCAGAGTATAGACGTGTTAGTTTCGACTTCGACAAAAGGAGAAAACATGCAGCGAATCGCGAGGCTATGCTTGCTGGCTGGGTGCGGAATCGGTGCAATGTATTTGGGGGCGAGTGCTTCGCCGCGGGAGGCGCAGAAAACTTCGATGGAATGGTCGCGGGCGAATCGGTCGAAGGTGACGATCGAGGGGTTGGTGCGCGATGTGGCTTGCCCGATTCAGAATCTGGACGGGAAAGCGACGAGCATGAGTTTGAAATGCGTGACGGATTGCTTGAAGGGCGGATCGCCGATTGCGATTTTGACGAAGGATGGCGATTTGTATTTGCCGATTTCGGACAAGATGCCTGACTACGATCAGCGGACGAAGCTGATGCCGTTTGTGGGGAAGTATGTGCGGGCGACGGGGATTGCGTTTGAGAGGAATGGGATGCGGGCGATTGTGATCTCGGAGATTGCGGAAGTGAAGGATGTGAAGGTGAGGGACGAAGGGGAGTAACGGCGATTGTGATCATCGATTTGGTGTGAAGGTGGCTTGATCTAAACCCGCACCCTCTAATTGCTGAGGGTGTGGCACCCAAAAGCTGCGGAATGCGCAGATTTCTTGACCAGTTGCGTGAGGGGCAATTACACTTACTGATTCGGAAATGGGCGCGGGTGCGTCCGGTCTGAGCGCGATGCCGGGCGCGATTTGGAGCACGAAACTCGGCGAGGTCGCGGGACGTAATACAAAGCGACGCCAATATTTGTGAAACATAGGGAGGCAGTACCTTGCCAAAGAGGACTTATCAGCCGCGGAAGCGGCGGCGTGCGAAGACGCACGGATTTCGAGTGAGAATGAAGACCGTAGGCGGCCGCAAGGTGTTGGCGGCGCGCCGCAAGAAGGGGCGTCATCGGCTCACCCCTGAGTAAGACGGAGGGCCACGGATTTCCTCGTGCAGTGCGGCTGGTGCGACGCGGAGAATTTGATGCCGTGTATCGGACCGGCAAGCGCAAGTCGAATTCCCACTTCACCGTATTTTTTCGAGCCAACCAGATGCCTTACAGCCGATTCGGATTCAGCATCAAAAAGGAAATCGGCGGGGCCGTGGTGCGCAATCGTATCCGGCGACGTGTGCGCGAAATTGTGCGGCTGCATCGAGAAGAGATCGGGGCGGGATGGGATTTGGTGATCCATCCGAAGAAGGTTGTGGTGCGGTCGGAATTTAGCGTGGTGACGAGCGAGTTTTTACGAGCGGTGAAGAGCGGGATGGCGTGATGGCGACGATGCCGGTGGCGCAGACAAACGAGACCGATGTGGAGTACGGCGGCGTTCACAGCGGCATTGCGCCGAAAAGCGTTGCGCCTGAACAGGTTGGGCTGCCGGCGCGCGTCGGGTTGATGGCGCTGAGCTTTTACAAGGCTTACCTGTCGGTGCTATTCGCCGGGCAATGCCGATTTGTGCCGAGCTGTTCGCAATATTCGTATGAAGCCGTGGAGCGATTCGGGTTGGCGCGCGGATCGTGGCTGACGCTGAAGCGGCTGCTGCGCTGCCATCCATTTTCGGGGAAATTCGGGTTTGATCCGGTGCCGGACGGCTGTTGCGATGAAGGCGATGGCGTTCACGGCGCCGGGCATCGGCACGCAGTGACGGCGGAGAGTCTCGAGGGACACAGTTGAGCGACGCGGCAAAACCAAAATTTGGGCACGAGATGCGGCTGTTGGCGGCGTCGCTGTTGTCGATGGGCGTGATTTTGCTGTGGACGAAGTTTTTCGCGCCGAAGCCGCCGGCATCGCTGACAAAGAATGGCGCGACGGCGCAGAGCGGGCCGGCGATCGCAGGATCCGCAGGCGCGAATTCGGCAGCCAGTGGGACCGGGCGCGACGGCGATGGTGCCATCGAAGGGCACGGCGAACGTTGCAGGTGGAGCGGGAGCTGCCGCAGCGCAGGCTCCGCCGGTTGCTGCGAAGGCGGACACGCAAGAACACGCGGTCACTGTCGAGAACGATTTGTATCGCGTCGTGTTTTCGAATCGCGGCGCGGTGGTGAAGAGCTGGGAACTGAAGAAGTACATGGACGATTCGAAGCCGCAGAAGGTGCTGAATGTCGTGCACCCCGAGGCGGCGCAGGCGACCGGCGGTTGGCCGCTCGCGCTGATTTTTGACGATCCGCAATTGCAAGCGGCGGCGAACGACGGGCTTTACCTTGTCAAACAAGCTCCGGCTGAAGGCGGCGCAAAGTTTGGCGGCAGCGATCCGGAATTTTCGTGGAGCAACGGGCACCTCGAAATCACGAAGCGATTTCACTTCGACAATTCGTACGTTGTGCACGTCGAGACGATCACAAAGTTGGATGGCGCGCCAAAAGTTGCGGGGCTTGCGTGGCTCGGTGGATTTGGCGATTTGACGGTGCAGAATCCGTCGCCGATCGATTCGACGTCGGTGTTTTACGATGAGAACGGCAAGCTAACGAACATCGCGGCGAAGAAGCTCGACGGGCCCGAAAAGTGGGCGAATGGCGTCTGGCAGGGCGGCAAAGATTGGACCGGCATCGAGGATCGCTACTTCGCGATGGCGTTTTTGCCGGGCGCGGGACCAGCGCCGGGCACACTGGAAGCGCGCTATTGGCGTGATTCGCGCAACATACTGGTCGATGGGAAAGATACGCCCGAGGCCGTTCCACAAGTCGCAGCCGCAACGCCGCAGCCAATGGGTCTGCGCGTATACGTTGGGCCGAAAGATTACGACGACCTGAAAAAAATGCGGCCGCCGCTGCACTCGCTGGTGAATTTTGGCTGGCTTGAGTTCATCGCGGATCCGTTGTTCCACGGCTTGAAGTGGCTGCACACCTACATCCCGAACTGGGGATGGGCGATCGTTGTGCTGACGCTCGTCATCAACATGTTGCTGTTTCCGCTGCGCATCTCGAGCTACAAGACGACGCTGAAGATGCAGCGCGTCGCGCCGGAAATCAAGCAGATCCAGGACAAATATAAGAAGTACACGATGCGCGATCCGCGCAAAGCGGAAATGAACAAGGAAGTGATGGCCGTTTATTCGCGCGAGGGAATTAACCCCGTGGGCGGCTGCTTCCAGATGTTTTTGCAGATGCCGATCTGGTTTGGGCTGAACTCGATGCTGCGTTCGGCGATCGAGATGCGGCACGCGCGGTGGTTTGGATGGATCACCGATCTTTCGGCGCGCGATCCTTATTATGCGTTGCCGATCGCGATGGGCTTGTCGATGTATCTGGTGTCGAAGATGACGCCGATGACGTCTACCGACCCGCAGCAGCAGATGATGATGAAGGTGATGCCCATCACGATGGCGGGAATCTTTATCATCTCGCCGATTTCGAGCGGCTTGGCGGTGTATATTCTGACGAGCAGTTTGGTGGGCATTGGGCAACAGTATTGGCTGAATCGGCAGCATCCGGTGAAAGCGGTCGTGCCGGTGCCGGCGAAGAAGAAAAAGTAGCGAAGTAAAGTAAGGATTGCGGGCTCCGCAGTTGACCTCATCGATCGACCAAGGGGGATTTAGCCGTGCCTCCTGAAATTGTGAAAAATGGGCAGTTTGATCGCGACGCTGCTGCGGATGCGCTGCGAAAATTTCTGGAAGACACTGTGCGCGCGGGAAAGCTACAGCTCACGGTCAGCGTGCGCGTCCTGAGTGCTCCCGACGGCGCTGGCGCTTCCACTTCGTCTTCGTCGCGCGAAGAAGAAATCATCGCGGATCTCGACGGACGCGACAAAGAGTTTCTGCTCGAGCGCGGCGCGGAAGCTTTGAAGGCGCTGGAACACTTGGCGTATCGCGCGTTGCGGCTTGAGCCGGCGTTCCACGAAAAAATTCATCTCGATTGCGGTGGGTATCGCGCGCTGCGATTTGAAGAGCTGCGGATGACGGCGCGCGTTGCGGCGGAGCGAGTGCAGGCTTCGAAGCAATCGTTTCGGCTGAATCCGATGTCATCGCGCGAGCGGCGAATTGTACATATGGCGCTGAAAGAGATGGCCGGCGTGAGGACCGAGAGCGCCGGCGTGGGCGAAGAGCGGCAAGTGGTGATTCATCCGGCTGAGGCTGCGGGAAGCGGAAGCGCCGCTGCACAACGGTAGTTTCACTCTCGCTGCGTGTGGTTCCGCCGACTTACTTTTTCCAACCTTGAGAGAGCACTGCGCCGTTGGCGTCGAAGCGCACTTGATACGTAAACGGCGACGGGCCGCGGTCGCGATGCGGAAAGCGCGCGTCGTAATACTCCACAACTGAATCCGATCCTTCCTTGTGAAAGCGCGTGACCGGAAACCGCGCAAACCAGAAAAACGTTTCGACTTGCGGAAGATGCTTTGCGGCTTCGATGAACTGATTTGAGGGAGCGTCGGGAAAATAACTGTATTCGATCGGCGGAAGCTGTTGAACGCGCGACAAGTCGGCGGCAGGAGTTTGCGAGTTCGCGGGCGATCGAAGATCCGCCATCGAGACGATGGTGCGATTCGCGTCGGCGTCGCCAGAGAGATCGCCAAAGTTGATGTGCGTTTCGTAGACGCCGCGCGGCCCCAGGATGAGCCCGTCCCAGTGCGCCATGGATGGGGGAAGCGGAAACGCCGCCATCGCACGCGCCTCGATATGTTGCGCCGCGGCAAATTTTTGCAATCGCGCGAAAGCGGCGTCATGCATAAAGTACGCCGCGCCGATATAAAGAATGGTGAGGATTAGCCCGGCGAGATTCCAGGTCGAGCGCTTTAGGCTCAATCCGAAATTGCGAAGCGACGGCAGAAGAAAAACTGCTGCAAGAATGACGATCGTCACAAAAACATAGCGCACCGAAATCGGCGCGCCGACAACGTGCGAAAACGCGGCGGCGACGATCGTGATGGCAGCTGAAATAATCCAACAGGACAGTGCGCGTGGACGAAGCCCTTCTTTCTTCGCATAGATCCACGCAAGAAATTGTGGAACAAGAAGAATCGCGCTGAGCGTGACGTCGATGATGAAGATGAGATCCCACGCGGGCCGCGTCCATTTCAGCGGCGACCAAACCATCGTGCCGAAGTCGGTGACGAGGTCGAGAAAAATGTGGCTCGCGATTCCCACCGCGTAAATCGCGGTAAGCGCGGCGAGCGATGGCGCTTCCCACTTTCGCCACTTCGCGATCGCACGCGTCAGCAATGCGAGCACGAGTGCCCAGATCGGCAAGCAGATCAGCGAATGTGTGATGCTGCGATGCCACGTCATGATCAGCATGTCGTTGTGCTGAAACCAGCCGCGGATGACATCGGCGTCGGGGAAAATCGCGCCGAGCATAAGCGACCAGGTGACGATGCGCTGCGGATTCATCGGGCGGCGCGCAAACATTTCGTCGCCGCGAAAAACAGCTTTACCGATGAGCGCGCCGGCGATTCCGTGGGTGATTGTGTCCATCGTTCAGTCGTTTCGTCGTTGAGCGAGCGGTTCGTGCTGTGCCTTGGAAGCGTGGAAAGTACACGAGCCGAGTCTTCGGTGCCACTAGAAAATTTCGACGAATGGAGCTGGGCTAATAGACGGCGATAAGCGGAGATCGCTTTTCCACAACGCGGCCAACAGCGCGCGCGTGCACGCCATGACGTTGCAGCACGGTGAGCGCGTCGGCCGCAGCCTCTGGCGCAACTGCGACGAGCAAGCCACCGGATGTTTGCGGATCGAAAAGCAAAACCTCGAATTCCGGCGCCATGTTTTCCGCGAACGCAGCGCAATCTCCAATGAACGCGCGATTATTTTTCAGTCCGGCGGAAAGATGGCCGCCACGCGCGCAATCGATTGCA
The DNA here is from genome assembly GCA_963785605.1 of uncultured Acidobacteriota bacterium. Classification (GTDB taxonomy): domain Bacteria; phylum Acidobacteriota; class Terriglobia; order Acidiferrales; family UBA7541; genus Acidiferrum. The sequence goes on from CAWAWE010000012.1 coordinate 239,334, forward strand.
CCAGGAAAGTATTCGAACGCGGCGTGATCGATTTCGAGAGAGACCGCAGCGATGTCGTTTGCTGCGTCGCCGAGCGCCATTTCTCGCGCGTGTCCGAGCAAACTGAATCCGGTGACATCGGTTACGGCGTGGATTGGATTTTTTGTTTCTGATTTTTCTTCGAACTCTTGCAATGCGATCGACGCTGCGCGATTTAACGTTGTCATCGCATTCGTTGCCGCGGCGAGCGATTCCGCACTCGCCGCATTTTTTTTCAACGCGGTTGTAATCACGCCTGTGCCGAGCGGCTTTGTAAAAATTAAAATGTCATTTGTCTTTGCGCCGACATTTCTCCACACGCGCTGCGGATCGATTGTTCCTGTAACCGCGTAGCCGAAGAGCATGTCTTCGTTGCGAATCGAGTGTCCGCCAATCACGCTGCAATTCGCCTCGTGCATTTTGGAAAGCCCGCCGCGAATAATTGCTTCGAGAATTTCTGGATCGCCATTTTCTGGAAAGCCGACGATCGAAAGCGAAGAGATCGGCGTGCCGCCCATGGCGTACACATCGCTGAGCGCGTTTGCCGCGGCGATTTGGCCGAACAAATTTGGGTCGTCAACGATCGGCGTAAAAAAATCGACCGTCTGCACAAGCGCGAGCGTTTCGGAAATTTTGTAGATGCCGGCGTCGTCATTTGTGTCGAAGCCGACGAGTACGTTTGGATTGGTTTGCCGCGGCAGTTTGCGAAGCACCGCGTCGAGCGTCGCCGGATTTAATTTCGCAGCGCAGCCGGCGGCTTTCGCCATCGACGTGAGTTTTGGAGAAGCGGTCGACATATTTTTTCCTAACCAGTGCGGCGCGGGCGAAACGTATGGCGCCGACTCCCTTCTCGTTTGCTCTGAATGCGCGTGTCATTGTAACGGATGCGCGACAACTCGGTCGCGTGACGCGACACCGCACACGTGTTCGAGCGCCAGCCCGGCAAAAGTCACGTGGCGCTCGTTGAGTTGCTTGCCTGGCGTAAACGTGATTTCATCCGACATGCCTTGGGACATCTGTTTGATTTTTCTGGTGCTCGCCGTCGTTATTCCTTGGCGCGGGCGCATGCGGTTGAAACAACTGCTCGCGAAGCCCCGCGTGGAACCACGCGAGCGCATTTCACTCTATCTCTCGACGATCACATTCCAATGGATTGCCGCGGGCATTGCAGGGTGGAGGGCATGGGCTCACGGGTACACGCGTAGCGAGCTGGGCATCGGTACTGGTCCTAACCTCTTTCGCTCGATTGTCGTGGGCGTACTCGGCACCCTCGTTTTGGCATCCTTGCACTGGATGAATTTCCGTCGCATGGGCCGTTCGCTCGACAAGCTTCCCGCCCGGGTGCGAGCGATGGCGACGCGAATCCTTCCTCAGTCAGAATCTGAGCGGGTGCCATTCTTCGCGCTAGCCATCACGGCTGGCTGCTGCGAGGAGTTTTTGTATCGGGGATTCGCGATGGCCGCGTTTCTTCGCGCTGGATTCCCGATTTGGGCCTCGGTCGTGGTATCGTCCGTCTTGTTCGGCGCGGCTCACCTTTATCAGGGACGCGGTGGTTTGATCGGGACCGGAATTCTCGGGCTGCTATTCGGTGTTTTCCGCGCTTTTACGGGCAGCATCATCCCCGTGGTCGCTTGGCACGCCGCGGTAGACGTTGTCGCTGGGATCGCCGGACAGCGCTATCTCATTAATAATAATACGGTTACCGCAACAAGCACTTTGATTTGATCCTGAAGGAACTCATTCCTAATGTCCCGAGCTATACCGGTCCCTCCCTCGAACGACACGATTCGCCGCGCATCGGCCGAATTCGGCGTTGCCGTTAGCGATGAGCAGATTCAACAGATGCAGCGATACATGGCGCTTTTATTGAAATGGAATGACGCCATGAATCTGACCGCGATTCAAGATCCACTGGAAATCTTATACCGTCATTTTTGTGAATCGATGTTCGGCGCAAGCCTCATCCCTGTCGGCAGCAGTCGGCTAGCCGACGTTGGTTCGGGAGGAGGGTTCCCCGGACTGCCGTTGAAGATCGCACGACCCGATTTAGAAGTGTGCTTGATCGATTCGAATGTGAAGAAGGCGACATTTCTAGCTGAGGTGGTTCGCGACCTGGCGTTACGCGGAGCGCGAGTGCTGGTCAGCCGATATGAAGAGCTCGATGAGGAAATCGCGCCACTGGATATTGCGTGTTCTCGGGCGGTCGGCGAATTCGGTCAATTTTTGAAATGGGCGTCGTCGGAAAAGATCGGATCTCGAAAAGTCATGCTCTGGATCGGCGGTCGAGATCTGGACGAAGCACGGGCGAGCAAAGAGTGGGAATGGGACGAGCCGGTGGCGATCCCGCAATCGCTGCGGCGTTATGTGCTAGTTGGGAATCGATCGACTTCAGACTCAACTAAGGACTGACAGCGTTCGGGCAGGGGCCAATGTCGCCCGTCGTCCTTAATCAAATGAGACCGCCGAATTGAGTCGTGGCGGACATTTGACCATCCATCTTCTATCTCTAGTCATCTCGTTTCCGGGCGCCCCTAACATTCGGTGCTCGAAACCCGTCCGTACAAAAAGCGGAGTTTCGGCATTCTTGTATTCAGGCGTTCCACGTGAAACATCACAAAATTTGAGCTGGGAGTTCGGATAAGTCCGTCTTGGAAGACACGGCACGGCGCAATGATCGGAGCTGAAGCAGTTCCGGATTTGGCCTCTAGCCTGCCCGAAAGCCTGCCCGATGCTGACGGCTTGAGTGGGTGAGTGCCTCGGGAGCCGTTCCACGTGAAACACCTGCCAGAATTCAGATCGCACAGCGCGAACCAAGCCGCTACGTCGCAATTCGACGACATCGAGGACTTCGATCGGTGGGGTTGGATTGCGGGGCAAGTCAGACGGAGTGACGGGGGAAGAATCTGCCGAGGCTCTGGCAATTACTGCGAGGGAGCCAAGCGATGTTTCACGTGGAACACTCAGTGACTCGGAAGTGTTCATGTTTCACGTGGAACGCTTCAGCGCCTCGCCCTCGCGTGTGTTGTTCCACGTGGAACGGCTAAAACCGAGGAGAGTTCCACGTGGAACGCCCATTCACGGCAACTCTTCTACCGGCTCACATCCTATCAATCTAGAATTCTCTAATAGTCGGCGGAACGACCATGCAGGTCACTCCGCTGACATCCAATTTGACTTCTAGCGCCCCCGACACGTTCCACGTGGAACACCTCGCTCAAAACACTCGCTCAAGAAATTAGATTTCCTCAATTAGATCCGTCCGCATGCGAAAATTAGACGAAACTCCTTGCATCGCTCTTTGCTGTTTGCTACGTTTTGCGCACGGGGGATTTTTGGACAGAATTATCGCGGTGGCGAATCAAAAAGGCGGAGTTGGAAAGACAACGACCGCCGTCAACTTGGCCGCATGCCTCGCGGCCGCCGAACAGCCGACGCTTCTCGTCGATTGTGACTCCCAGGCGAATGCGACCGCCGCCATCGGATTCCCGAAGGATCCCGCCCGCCATACCCTCTATCACTCGCTGATTCTAGATGAGCCTTTCGACAAAGTTGTGCAGAAGTCCCAGGTCGAGGGCCTTGATGTGTTGCCCGCCGACAAAAACCTTGCCGGGGCGGCCGTTGAGCTGGTAACCGCCGAAAATCGCGAATATCGCCTCCAGAAGCTGCTGAACGGTATCCGCGGCCGGTATCGCTTCATTATTCTCGACTGCCCGCCGGCCCTCGACCTCCTGACCTTGAACGCGCTCGTTTCGGCCAGCGCCGTGTTGGTCCCGATTCAATGCGAATATCTCGCTCTCGAAGGCGTTTCCGAGCTTCTCGACACGCTCATGCGCATCCGCCGCACGCTCAACCCGAAGCTTGAGATCGAGGGCATCCTCCTGACGATGTACGACGAGCGCACCACGCTCTCGCGCCAGGTCGCGACCGACCTGCGCAGCTTTTTCGGCGCGCAGGTCTTCCAATCGATTATTCCGCGAAATGTTCGTCTCGCGGAGGCACCCAGTTTCGGCAAACCCATCATTTTTTACGACATCCACAGTAGAGGGGCCGAGGGATACACAAATCTTGCTCAGGAGGTCGTCCTCAATGACGAGAAACGCCTTGGGAAGGGGGCTCGGAGCGCTCATTCGGGAGCCTGAACCACAGGTCCCGGTCGAGCCGCCTCCAGTCCAGAATTTCGCTGTTACTTCAGGTGGGGCCGCCGTAGCCCCTGCAAGAGACGGCGCGCCGACAGGTGGGCCACTCCAGATCGACATCGATCTCATCGATCCGAGCCCATTTCAGCCGCGCACGCGATTCCGTGAAGAGGCGCTCGACGAGCTCGCGCGGTCGATCAAAGCCAGCGGAATCATTCAACCGCTCGTTGTGCGGTCGCTAGGCGGGAAGCGGTATCAACTTATTGCGGGTGAACGACGCTGGCGGGCTTCGCAGCGCGCAGGGTTAGATAAAGTCTCCGTGATCGTTCGCGACGTTCCCGACGAACTCGCGCTCGAAATGACGCTCGTCGAAAACATCCAGCGCGAGGATCTGAACGCCATGGAAGCGGCCCGCGCGTTCGAGCGGCTGATGGACGAGTTTCAGCTGACCCAGGAGCAGGTTGCAGAACGTACTGGGAAAGATCGCGCCTCGGTGGCGAACGCGATTCGATTGCTGAAGCTTGAGCCGACGATTCAGGATTGGATTGAAGAGGGAAAGTTGACGGCGGGCCATGGGCGCGGACTGCTCGCGGTGCAGGATCCGAAGATGCGAATGCGCTTCGCCCAACGGGCTGCACGCGGCGGTTTGACTGTGCGCCAGATTGAGCGGCTTGCCTCACGTCGATCGCGAGGAACCGGGGCGCCTGCGGAGTTTCATATGGACGCGAACATCCGCGCCGCGCTCGAAGAATTGCAGCGACATCTCGGGACTCGGGCACTGCTCCGGCAGAAGACTCGAATGCGGCCCGGGCAGCTTATCCTCGAGTATTACGACGACGCCCAGTTGATGAATATTTACGACCGGCTGATGCGGTAACCCGCGCGCCGATCAGTACTGGCGCATTCGGTTGACCGCCGACAATGCTGAAGTTTTGGCCGCGCGAGCGTCAAGAGTGACGATCACGTTCGCTGCGACGGAAACTCTCCCTTCCTCGAGCTATCTCACACCTACCGCAGGTTCCCCGATCAAATTCGACCCGATTGTCCGAGCGGCCTCCGCGCTGTGTCCGTCGGTTCAGTCACCTATTTCGACACTCTCGCTCGCGCACTCCGTTGACTTGCCGCCGCCACAAGCTAAAGTAGAAAGGTCATCGGAGGTTTGTCGAGTCATGGCGTGGAAGTGGCCCAGCGCTTCAACGAACGGAAATAGTGCCGAAGAGTGGACCGGCTTTATCGATCAAGGCGTGATCCTTGAGGGAACGCTCCAGCTCAAGGGCACGTTCCGCATCGACGGCAAAGTGAAGGGCAACATCATTTCCGAGCAGACCGTTGTGCTCGGCGAAGGCGCCCGCGTTGAGGGTCAGATCGAAGGGAATCGCGTCGTGATCGCCGGCCGCTTTGATGGTGTGATTTTCGCGAAGGGCCGCGTCGAGATCCAAGCCAAGGGCGTCGTCACGGGCGAGGTGCATTCGCCGTGCATGGTCGTTGACCCGGGCGGGATTTTCGATGGACGCTGCCACATGCTTGCATCGTCAGACGCTTCGACCGGCGTGACGATTCCGATTCGCGCGGTTGGCGGAGCATAGTTTCCGGTCTTCTCCTCTTCCGAATTTCGCCCTACCCATTCGCAATAATTTTCCTTTCGTTCGCCGGCAACCAACACGTCTCCGCCCACCGCTCTGCGAAGATTCCTGGGGACCCGGACTTTTATCACCACGCTGGCTGCCCAACCTTCCTCGCTTAATCCTTCGGCAAAATCGCACCGAGTTGACACTCGTGCACGCCCCAGATATCGTCGTTGTAGCCAAGCAGAATTGGCCTTTACTCCATGAAAATTCTTGTGATCGGTGGCGGTGGTCGAGAGCACGCGCTGGTGTGGCAGTTGGCACAGAGCACGCGCGTCGAAAAAATCTGGTGTGCGCCGGGCAACGCCGGCATCGCCCGTGAGGCAGAGTGCGTCGCGATTGACCCAGGCGACGTGACGGGGGTGGTGAATTTAGCCTCGACGCTGAGACCAGATTTGACTGTGGTCGGGCCGGAACTTCCGCTGATCAACGGGATCGCCGATGCGTTCGCCGCGAAGGGCTGGCCGATCGTCGCGCCGACCCGCCAGGCCGCCCAACTCGAGGGGAGCAAGATCTTCGCGAAGCAATTCTTGCAGCGTCACAGTGTCGCGACTCCCAACATACTTGGCACCTACGAATCGTCGCGGGAAGCGATTGCAGCCCTGGACAATGTTTCGTGGCCGCTCGTCATCAAGGCAGACGGCCTCTGCGCCGGCAAGGGAGTTCTGATCGCTCCTGATCGCGCTGCCGCGGTGGAGTTTCTGGAGGGCGCTCTCGATCGCAACGAACTCGGGTCTGGCGGGCGAAACGTGATGTTCGAGCAGGCCATCGAGGGCGACGAGCTTTCCTTCATCATCCTTGCCGACGGCGAGAACTATGTGCCGCTCGTTCCCACCCGAGACCACAAGCGCGCTTTTGATGGGAACAAAGGACCGAACACGGGCGGCATGGGCGCGTACTCAGCAGACGAACTGCTGACCGACGCGATGCGCAAAACGATCGTGGAAAAGATCGTCGAGCCGACGATGCGCGGGCTGAAGTCCGACGGAGTGGTGTATCGAGGGTTCCTCTACTTCGGCTTGATGCTCACGGCCACCGGCCCGCAGGTCCTCGAGTTCAATTGCAGGCTCGGCGATCCCGAAACTCAGGCGATCATGGCGCGCGTCGATTTCGATCTCGCCGAGGTTCTGATGGACGCGGCGAACGGACGGCTCGGCGATGCAAACTTGCGATGGAAACCGGGTGCGAGTGTGTGCGTCGTGGCGACTTCGGGCGGATATCCCGGTAAATTCGAAGCTGGAAAAGAGATTCGCGAACTAACCGCTTTAGACAGTGATAAAGGTGTGAAGGTCCTGCACGCCGGAACGAAGAAATCTGGCGACGCAATCGTCACTGCGGGAGGTCGAGTGCTTGGAGTCACGGCGTCGGGCGAATCGCTGGATGTGGCACTCGCAAAAGCCTACGCCGCCATGGACAAGATTAAATTTGACGGCATGCATTTTCGGCGAGACATCGGTCGATCGTCGAAACGTGTTGACGTTGCAGGTGCTTAGATACGAATTCGTCGAGCTAGAATTTCTGAGGCAACTAATTTCGAACGAGTCCTCATTCTTCGATAAAATCCGAAAACCACTGACCCGGGTCATTGCGGTTAGTAAAATTCGCAAACCGTTAAGGTCGCTAGGATCGGTTAACGGTTCGGAGTCGTGCGTTTGCGGAGGCTGGGCGCATCTGGCGGCCGATCCTTTTCTTCGCCGGCCTTTGTTTTCTCGACCGGCTCTTCCGGCGGAACGATCCAGTCGAACCCACCCTGCTCCTGCATCTTGCCCATCGTAAAGCTCGCCTTATCCGAAATCAGTGGAAGCAGCGCTCGCAGGAAATCGGTGGAAGCCGCATCGTCCGCCTTTTGCGCTTGGCCGCGACTAATCAGATCGACCGCTTTCTCAATCTTCGGATCGCTCGACCGCAGCTTCGCCACGCGCGGGTCGCTCTCCTGGATCAACTCCATCACTGTTGGTCCAGCAAATTCCGGGTATCGAGTCTCTACCAGGAATCGGGGCGCCTTTTTCTCCGGCGGATAGAGCTGTTCGAAACGTGGACGCAGGATGCGCGTCTGTAGATACCCCTCGCGCGTGCCGACTTCCGACTGCTCGATGCGGTACTCGACGGTCCAAACCTCAGGCCCGTAGCGATTCGACCCGAACCCAATGATGACAATCTCAAAGAGCGGATCGTCTTTCTTGATTTCAACTTTGTGATGGAGTTGGCTTGTCAGCGGCCGCAACCGCTCCAGAAAAGTCACGCCCACGGTTTCTAGGTCTGGCTCGGCGCCTGACGGATCGGCGTAGCGCGGATCGCGTCGTCCAACCGGTTGGTAATCCTTATCCAGCCGGATTGGCTTCGGGTCGGCCGGCTCACGCCATTCCGAAGCGCCAAGCAGAATTCCGATGTGCGTGGTGTCGAGCGACAGGACGCGAGGAGGAGGCGCCCCCGTTTCGACGGAATGATCGATCGTTGCAAATAGAATAAGGTCGTCTTTTGCGACATGCACAATGACGCGCCCGCCGGCCAGGTTCGCAACGATCTCGCCCTCGGTTTCCTGGACTTGCGGATCGGAGGAGCGGCTTTGGACGGCTGCGGCGCCCAGCCCGAGAATCACCAAAAGAGTGAAGCGCAAACAGTTACGAATGAGGTCGGACCTGGAGTTCATTGGCGGGTAGCCTGCCCTGAGGCTCCATAGTACGACTTCCATTGCGGGCGATACGTAATTTTTTGTGCTCGGCGCGCCTCGGCTGAGCTTCGTCTCGCGAGAGTCGGCGGCCTGAGCGCGGTCTGCAAACTGCACGTCCTTCGCTTTCAGAGCAGCCGCACATCCGGTAAAATAGAACGAGAATAAGGAAGGCTAAAGGGACATGGGTTTACGCAAGGCAAAGAGCATCAAGCACGGCGGCAAGTCGCTGGAAGAGATTCTTCAGGCACACGACAATTTCTTTCGCGGAAAAGAAGGCGGCATACGCGCCGATCTCACAGGCGCCGATTTGTCGAACGCCGATTTGAGCGCCCGCAATTTCAACGGCGCTATCTTGCGCGAGGCGAATTTATCCGGCTCGGATTTGCGCAAATCCAAGCTGGCCGTTGCCGACCTCACCGGCGCCAAGTTGCACAAAGCCGATTTGCGCAACTGCGACTTGACCGAATCGATTCTCCCCGGCGCCGATCTCAGCGAAGCACAAGCCAGCGGCATCGAGTTTTTCCGCTGCGATTTGAGTAACGTCAATTTTCAGCGCGCACAGCTGCGCAACGTAAACTTCCGCCTGGCGAACATCAGCGGCGCCAAATTTGCGGGCGCCGATTTGGGCGTCGCGATTTTACGCGAGACCGATCTTAGCGGCGTCGATCTGTCCGGCGTCGATCTCTCGACCACGCTGCTGCCTAAAGGTGTCACCGCTGCGGCGCTTTCGAAACGCGCATAGCCATTACCCAGAATGCGCCCACGAATAAGCCTCACCACATGCATCTCGCATTCATATAAGTCGAATGCTTAAAGCAACTTGCAGTGCCCACTAATAGAATTATGCGTCCCCGCGTGTTAGCCTCTGACCCAAGGCAACTCCTCTTTTAAACACTGTGGCGACGCCCACCACCCAACTCGACAAATCCGCAACTCGCGAACGCGTCTTACAAATTGTGCGCGTATTGCTGGAAGAACTCGGCAGCCAAGGCGTGATTCCGATGCTGACGGCATCGTCGCTGCTCGATCGCGATCTCGGCCTCGGCAGCCTTGAACGTGTCGAACTGCTGTCGCGCCTGGAAGAAGAATTCGGCGTGCGCGTGCCGGATCAAGTCGGCGCCGATGCGAACACACCCGATCAATTGTCGGACGCGCTGTTGCAAGCTCCTGGCGCAAAAAGCGTCGATGATGAATCGTCATCGATCCTGCGCGCCTCCCCAAACGCTGCGCGGCGATCTCCTTCATCCACGCACCAAGACGAGTCGGGCGAGGGAATCTTCGCGAGCCAGACTCTAATCGACGTGTTGCGCTATCGGGCGCGGCACGATGCGGAGCGAACACATCTCCTCATCTCCGAAGAAGCTGCAAACGGCGTTGAGCGCAACGTCACTCTGACTTTTGGGGAGCTCTATGCTGCGGCAGAACGTTGCGCGGCCGAACTGGCGCGGCGCGGTGTGCCCGCCGGCGGGCGCGTTTCGTTGATGCTGCCGACGTCGCGCGCATTTTTTGTGTCGTATGCGGGAATCCTTCTCGCCGGCGCGATTCCGGTTCCCATCTATCCGCCATTTCGCGCGGATCGCATCGAAGAATACGCCGCGCGCCAATCGGCGATTCTCAACAACGCTGAAGTCTGCCTGTTACTGACGTTTCGTCGCGCTGAAGCCGTTGCGCGGTTGCTCGAGCCGCGCGTGAAGTCACTCGTTGGCGTCGTCGATGCGGAGCGGTTGCTCGAAGCTGCTGATAAAGCGCCTCCACCGCCGCCCGGGGCGTTGCCTGCGCATCTCACCGGCACGCGCGCTCGGCGCTCGAGCGACATCGCATTGCTGCAATACACTTCAGGATCGACCGGCGATCCGAAAGGCGTCACGCTGACGCACGCTAATTTGCTCGCAAACATGCGCGCCATCGGCACAGCAACACAGATGGGGGCGAACGATGTCGGCGTGAGCTGGCTGCCGCTCTATCACGACATGGGATTGATCGGTGCGTGGCTCACGCTGTTGCATTTCGGCGTGCCGCTCACGGTGATGTCGCCGCTGGCGTTTCTCACGCGGCCCGAACGCTGGCTCTGGGCGTTTCACAAGCACCGCGGAACAATTGCGGCTGCGCCAAATTTTGCCTACGAACTCTGCGTGCGCAAAATTGCCGACAAAGACATCGAAGGGCTCGATCTGAGTTCGTGGCGCGTCGCGATGAACGGCGCCGAGCCAGTGAATCCCGAAACAATGCAGCGTTTCACCGAGCGATTTGCAAAATACGGATTTCGCAACGAAACGCATCTGCCTGTCTATGGACTCGCGGAGTCGTCGCTGGCCGTCACCGTACCACCGTTGAATCGCGGGCCGAAAATCGATCGCGTCGATCGCGAAACGTTTACGACGCAGGGCCGCGCGGTTCAGGCGAACGCGGAGACAAACACCGCGATTTCGTTTGTATCTTCGGGCGGCTCGTTGCCCGAGCACGAAATTCTCCTCGTCGATTCACAAGGCACTGAAGTCCCTGAGCGCACGGAAGGTTATCTGTGGTTTCGCGGACCTTCTGCGACGACGGGCTACTACAAGAATTCCGCTGCGACCGAAAAATTGTTGCCGCAGGGAGCGGCACAATCTCCCGATGAATTCGCCTGGATCGATTCCGGCGATCGCGCCTATCAAGCCGACGGCGAGATCTACATCACAGGCCGCGTCAAAGACATCATCATCAAGGGCGGGCGCAATATTTATCCGCACGAAGTCGAAGAGCTGGCCGCGCGGGTCGATGGAATTCGCAAAGGCTGCATCGTTGCGTTCGGATTGAAAGACGAAGCAACCGGTACTGAGAAGCTGATCGTCGTCGCGGAAGTGCGCGATCGTGATCCGAAAAAGATTGCACCGATCTCAGCCGCGGTCACCGACCAAATTTCACGTGGACTCGGCTTGCCTCCCGATCGCGTCGAGCTCGTGCCGGCGGGCAGCATTCCGAAAACATCGAGCGGAAAACTGCGGCGTGAAGAAACGCGCCAACTTTTCAAAAAAGGTTCGCTGTCGCAAGGGCGCCCGCCGGTGTGGGTGCAGATCGCGAGGCTCGGCGCCGGCGGTGCATTAAAAACCGTTGGCCGCACGATCGCGGCAAAGGCTCGGCGCGCGTGGGAAATTGTTCACGGCGTCTATTTTGTGATCGTTTTCCTGATCTGGATCGTCCCGACGTGCGGCATCGTGAGATTCATCAACGATCATCGCGCCGCCGGCCGCTTCACATCGGCCGCGCTGAAAGTTTTGTTCGCTATCGGGGGCTGCAGTGTCCACGTCATCGGTAAGGAATACATGGATACGCCGGGCGCAAAAATTTACGCGTCGAATCACACCAGTTTCTTCGATGTTCTGCCGCTCATGCTCGGCCTCGGAGTTCCCTATCACTTCGTCTCGAAACTCGAAGTTCTCCACTATCCGTTCATCGGCACGTTCCTGAAGCAGATGGGGCACGTCTGGTTCGATCGCAAAGACGGGGACGCGCGTCTTCGACAGCAAGAACAGATCGAACAACTTTTGCAACAAGGTGAGTCCGTTTTTATTTTTCCCGAAGGCACGTTTGCGAAAGAGGACGGCGTTCGCCCATTTCAACTTGGCGCGTTCAAGGCCTCTGTCAGCGCGAATGCGCCGATCATCCCGGTTTCGATTTCCGGCTCGCGACAATTTCTCCGCGATGGAACTTATCTTCCGCGCCCGACCGATGTGACAATCACACTTTCGCCGCCGATTTATCCGCGCGGACCGGCCGCAGCCGCGCCAGCCGGCAACACAAATAACTCAAACGAGTCTGCCGACTGGCACGAGCTCATTCGCCTCCGCGACGAAACGCGCCACGTCATCGCGCAAAACTCCGGCGAACCGCTGATCTAAATTCGCGAATTACGGCCTCACGATTCGCCGGCGTCCGCACAGTGGATCACCGCGCGAGGTTGTAAATCACAGTGATGTACGTATCGACCTTCACCGCTTGCCCGTTCAACATCGTGGGCGTATAGCGCCACTGCTTGACGGCCTGCATCGCGGAAGAAAAAAACATTGGATCGCCTCCGACCGATTCCAGCGACTGAATCGTTCCGTCTTCACCAATGATCGCGTGCAGCTCGACCTTGCCCGATCGCCCAATCTGTTTTGCGAGCACGGGATAAGTCGGCTCGATGCGAGAGACCAACTTCGACGCATCGATCTGCGACAAATGCACGACTTTCGGCGCCTTCGGTTGAATTGGCGGCGTGACCGGTTGAACCAAAGCGTGCGGATCGACAATCGGAATCGCTCCATCAATGTTGACTCCTGCTCCGTTGAGCGGATCGCCGGCCACGATTTGCTGTGGCGGCTGCGGAGAAGTGTCGAGGCGTTGAGGAATTCGCGTGGGTGCGAAGAACCCCGTCGGCCTGACACGCGGATGAACCGTCGGCGCCACCGGAGTATGCGCTTGGGGCGGATGAGAGTAATACCTCGGCACCGGCACAAAAATTGGGACCGAGAGTAGCGCGGGCTTGCCGAGCAGCGGCATCAACAAAAGCGCCGTCAGCGCAATCGCCTGAAGCGAAATCGAAATCGCCAGGGCGCGCCGCCGAATTTTTCTCTCGCGCTTTCGTTGCTCCGAATCTCCATCGACCAGACACCCATTCAACAAATCGTGAGCCATCGCACACACCTCCACACAAAATTGCCGCGAACCACTTGGGAAAATTTGCGGCGCCAAAGTTCTGCTGGTTGCTAGCAGGCTTCAGCGCCGCGCTCGCAGGGATGTGAGGGTTGCGCGCGTCCTCACTTGCTTGGACACCGATGGCCGCGGCAAGTTCCCAGCGACAATTTGCCGTCCACCGGGGCGAATACGCCAAGCCGCGCCAGCTCCAACAAAATGCGACATTTAGATATTTGTATCAAAATGAAACCTAATCGCATCTCATTGCGTGTGGACGTGGATCTGAAGGAGGCGACAATCATGGATCGGCGCAATATTGAAACTGTTGGCGTGCGCCGCACCGGTTGGGCCGCTCTGGACCGCGATCCGCAGGAGGACCGAGTCGAATTTGCTTGTCCCCACTGCGGCACGCGAGGCCAGAAAAATGCCCGGCGCGAGCGGACGCAATATCATTTCACGGATGGTTTTTTGCAGGATTTACAAGGCGAAGTCACGCAGTGCCGCTCATGCGGCCAGTCGTTACGCGTCGTTCCCGTCGTGATGCTGCACGATCAGGACGAGACGCGGCGATTTGAAGCGGTGTTCTCACCGGAAGAGATTCCGGTTAACAGTCACCGATCGATTTGAACGGTTCGATTTTGGCGAGCTGATTTCCTCGACTTCTTTCGTTCCATCGGATTCTCGATCGACAAATTTCGCACCGCACAAATCACGCAGCAAAAACGGGGCGCTAAAAGCGCCCCGTTCGATTTTCTCTCCGAATTGTTCGTTCGCATTCGCCTTAATAGCGATGCCAGCAGCCGAAGCGATCGTAGAAGCCGCGCGCGTACACGCGATGCTCATAGCGCCAATGGTCCGGCACCGGCCGATAAGCGGGCGCCACGTAGTAGCGCGCCACCGGCCGATGATAGACATACACCGGCGCAGCCTGCGCGCTCGACGCTCCACCGAAAAACATGAAACCACCGAGCGCCGTCGCGGCCAATGCCGCCTTGCCAAAAATTGATTTCAAGACAGACGTGTGCCATTGCATGACATCCTCCTCGAAACATTTCCCCGACCTTGCTTGGGGTTTCTGCCGGTAGTTATGAAACACCCTGCGGTTGGAAATGTCGCGGGACTCGGAAAGCCGCATAAACACTGGCGAATGCGATAGCGGCAGCGAACGCATAAAAAAAGCGCGGCGAAAACATTTCGCCGCGCTCGACAACTCTCAAGTTGTTTATTTCGAGACGTCGATGAGGACGCTCTCGAAACTTACCTCACAAGACTCTTCAGAAATTACGGACGTCCGTGCGCGTCATCCCAATTGTGTTCGCTGCGCCACTCGTGCCCTTCCACGTCCCACCACTTGTGATCCTGCGCCCAGCAGTACTCACGCGCTTCCGACAATTCGTGCCGCGCATGCTCGGCCTGCTTGCTGTCATAGCCGTGATGCTTGATCGCTTGATGTAAATCGTGGTCGGCTTTCTCGGTGCGATGTTGGCACTCGGCCTCGCTCGCTTTCACGCTCGGCGCCTCCGTGAAAAGCAAGAATCCACCCAGGGCCGTCAGCGTGGCCGCGAGCTTTACGTACTCCAGAATTCCGGTTCGACGTTCGATTTCCATGCCAACCTCCGAGAGAATACTTGCTAGGCTCGGACGGATAATAGGTTTTGGAGCGGATTTTTGCTATCGGGCAAGCACCGGAATCGTATCAGGAAAAGGCTGTAGTAAGGCGGAGAGAGAACGCCATAACATGCTGATATATAACGAGTTACAGGAAATGGCGGCGGTAAGCTAGAGATCTGACTCGAGTTCCATGTGGTATTTCTCAAGCCCAGTCTTGATGCGATCAAACGCCTCGTCGACGGTGTCCGCAAACTGAAGCATTTTGAATTCATTTGGGCTGATCATGCCCCAGCGCGTAATCGCGCGGAAGTTGAGAACCTGATCCCAATATTTGCGGCCGTAAATAAGGATGAGGCTGTTTTTTGGGAGCTTGCCCGTTTGCAGCAGCGTGAGCATCTCAAACAGCTCGTCGAACGTACCAAAGCCGCCAGGAAAAACGATGAGCGCCTTCGCGACCTGCGCGAACCAGAGTTTGCGCATAAAAAAGTAGTGAAAGTTGAGGCTT
This sequence comes from uncultured Acidobacteriota bacterium, assembly GCA_963785605.1. Lineage (GTDB taxonomy): Bacteria > Acidobacteriota > Terriglobia > Acidiferrales > UBA7541 > Acidiferrum. The sequence goes on from CAWAWE010000012.1 coordinate 254,556, forward strand.
AGCTCCGGGCTGATGTACGGATTGGCGAATTGCTCGTGCGGCAGCTCGATCGATAGGCCGATCGATTTTCCGCCGGCTTCCATCGCGCCGCGGTTCGCGGCTTCCATGATTCCCGGTCCGCCACCGGAGCACACCACGAAGCGCCGCGGCCGCTCGCCAAGCGTCATTGCCCATTTCGTGATGCGGCGAGAGAGTTCGCGAGCTTGTTCGTAGTAGCGCGACATTTCCAGAGCGCTGCGCGCATCGCGTAAGGGCTGGCGATACGCGGCGCGTTGTGCGGCAACGCGCTTCAGCGCGGCCCGGCTCTTCAATTTTCCCAGGCGAGCCAGCGCACTCTCGCGCGATTCGATGCGCGCCGAACCAAACATCACGATCGTGTCGCCGATGCCTTCCTTTTTGAGCTGCACCATCGGATGCAGATACTCGGTCAGGATGCGGATGGGCCGTGCCGCCGTGCTGTCCAGAAACGCGGGGTCTTTATACGGCGCCAACGGCGCACGCATCGGCATGGGTTTCAGCTTCTTGATGTTCGTTTTCTGTGCCGAGCTGGATTCTGACTTCGCGCGGGCTCTTGTTGATTTGGTTCTCGTTCTTGATTTCGTCTGGCGTGCCGCCATCGGGCGCTCCGAAAAATGTCCGTTACCATCTTAGAAACAGATAGCGTTGGCGGCAACGCTTGTCCTTGAAACTGCGTCGAATTGGATACACTGTGCGCGGAGGTCTCGCCTCGATTATGAACCGCTTACCCGCCTTGCGGTTGCTTTTCGCCGCTATTTCAGCGGCGTTTCTCTCATCGGTGCCTTCCCTTTTCGCGCAGTCGACATCCGGCCCGATCGCGCCGCAGCCGGGCACCGCGATTCAGCAGCCTCCGCCGCAACGCGACGCGAAGATCGGCGTCAGTGTGTCGCTCGTGAACACGCCCATCACCGTGCGCGACAACAAAGGCAACATGATCCACACGCTCGACGCGAAAGATTTTCAGATCACCGACAACGGCGTGCCGCAGCGCATTCTACATTTCGACATGGGCGGCGATCCGCTGTCGCTCGTCGTGCTCGTGGAGACGAGCGCGCGCGTCGCTGCTTTCCTTCCACAGATCAGCAAAGCAGGGATCGTCATCACGCAAACGGTCATGGGCGACAGCGGCGAGGCGGCCATCATCGGCTTCAACGATTCGGTCGATAAGCTGCAAGGCTTCACGCACAACGCAGACAAAATTGAAAATGTCTTCACGCACCTGCAGCCGGGAACTTCGGGCGCGAAACTTTACGACGCGATGACGGCGGGAATCGAAATGCTAAGCGGCCAGCCGCAGCCGACCTCCGATCAGCCGGGGAGGCGCCGCGTGATGCTGATTATTTCGGAAGCGACCGACGACGGCAGCGGAACGCAATTCGGCGAAGTGCTGCGGCAGGCGCAGCTCGCCAACATTACGATTTACAGCGTCGGGCTTTCAACGACGCGCGCGCAGTTGCAAGCCGAGCCGCGCGACAATACTCCGCAGGTGACGCCGCCTGGCACGTTCGGAACTCCGCCGATGCCTGGCACGGTGCAAACGCCGGAGACCGACGCGGCGCGGCGCGGGAGCGGCGATTTGGGGCAGGCGATTATCTGGGCAGTGAAGCACGGGAAGGACAAAGTGAAGGGCAATCCGCTCGAGCTCGCCGCAGCGGGCACCGGCGGCCAACATATCGCGACATTCAAGGATCGCTCGATCGAAACTGCGATCGATCAAATCGGCGGCGAGCTGCATTCGCAGTATTCCGTCAGTTACGCGCCGACGGGCACGAACGCCGACGGTTACCACGAGATCAAAGTTTCGCTGGAGAAGGGCGCGACGAAGGGTGTGAAGAATTCCAAGGACTGGAAGATCCGCAGCCGGCCGGGATACTACGTCGGACCGCCAGAATCGTAAGATGGGATCTCAGGTTTTCTTCGCGTCTTCACTCTCGCGCGCCAGCGTTACCACGGAAATTTTCTTGCAGCTGCGACTTCGTGTCGCCATCTTCCCGTTGTGCGTTCAGAGCCGAGCGTTCAAAGCCGAAGTTCGACTTGAGTTGCTAACCGGATGAGCTCAAATAATCTGCGTCCAAAAAGTTGCGTCACGGCTCGCGAGCAGCGAGTCTTTGCGGGCATTCCACCGAATGAAATGTGGCGTCTGTGTGTGCAGGCGATGGGCTTCGCGAGACGCCCAGACTTCATGCAGCAAGTACGAGCTTGGTATGTCGGCGCCACGATGCAAATCGTAGGTGATGCAACCGTCTTCCTTGCGGGTGGGGCCGACGAGCGCGCGGAGTTCCGCTTCGAGCAGGGGTTCCTGACCTTCGCGCGATTTAAGCAATACGACGAGAGTGACCGCCTCTTTCGGCAGCTTTGCGTCTTTCGCCGATTTGCGTGAAGCATTTTTTCGCGCGCCGGTAGTGGGTTTTCGTCGCGCCTTGCGGACTTTGATTACTCGTTTCGCCATAAGGCCGGGATTGTACCCCAATCACCCAAAAACACCACTGTAGCCGACCGTCTGCCGTAGCGCCGGCATCTTGCCGGCGTTTGTTGAATTGGCAATTACGTGCAGTGAAGTGTGATTTGTTGGGACGCAGCGCGCCGCGCCCCCTCTCGGCAAAATTGTTGCCACGCAGTTTTTTGTGTTGACGCTACTGCTTCTCCGCCGGCTTCCGCCCCGCGTTCAGGCTGTCCCAGTTCATAATCGCGTTCAGCACCAAGGAATACGTCCCTCGCGTTTCGCCGCGGTAAACCGGATTGATCGAGAAAAGAATCACGTGACCGGCGCCCGACGGCACATCGACGACGGCCGGATGCTGCGCGATTTCGTCGCCGCCTTCGAGCAAGCCTGACACGAGGAGATCCTTGCTGTCGGCATACCGCAAAATCACACGCGGCAGCTCGGCCTCTGGAATCACGCGCGGATTATTCATCTTCTGCTCATCGGTGACTTCCGGAATCTCCCAAACCTCCGTCGATTTCTCGTCCGGAGTTTCTGTCGCCGGCCGGCCGACCGCGAAATCGGGATCGTCCATCGTGCCGCGTCCTGTCGGCCGTTCCTTTGAGTGGCTGCCGAGATGGCGGCGGCGGCGTTCACCAGCGATTGCTGTCAGCGAAAAAATCGGTCCGTTGTCGCAGTAAACCGAAACTTTGTCGCTGTAGCCGTAAGCAATCGGGCTTGCGCCATCGACGAGATGCGCGCTCAGCACCGATCCGACGATATTCAATTTCTGCGCTGGGTTGAGCGTCACGCCGTTCTCGAATCCGCTGCCGATTGCGAAGCTCGATGTATCGGTCGCGGTGAGCAACACGCCGCCCTTCGCGACGAACTCGTGCAACTTGGCGAGGCCGTCCCAGCCAAGACCGGGCCGCATATCGTCGGTCGAATCGTTCTTGCCGACGAGGTTCGGCGTCTCCGCCGTGTTTTTCCACGGCAGCGGATTCCCCCACGTCATCGGCAGGCCGTTGATGATTGCCGACGCCGGCGCGTTGAAACCGACCGGCGGAAACAAGATCACGTCGTACTTTGCGCGCAGGTCGTCGATCTTCGCGATCGCTTGCGTGCTCATGTAGTCGTACGGCACGCCGATGTTGTCGAGCGCGAGCCGCCACCAGCCTTCGGTCTGCGTGCTCAGCCATGTGTGGATGAACGCCACGCGCGCGGCGCGCAAGCGGATGTGTTTTCACACTGGGCGCGCTTCCAATCGCAACCACCTCGACGCCCGCTTCAGCAGCGGCTTTGTCGAGATCTCCTTTGTTCACGCCTTTCACAAGAACAGTTCCGCGATTGAACTTCGTTCCGGCAGCCTCAAAAGGCTCTTCGGCCGCATCCATCGTTGCGTCTTTCAATTTGTAACGCAGTGTTGCGAGCGTCGGCTGCGCATTGTTGTTGATCGCAAAAACGGTGCCGTCACCTTTCACTCCGCCGGGTGATTTCACAGCGCTTACACGTTCCATCGCGGCGCCGAGCACTTTGGCATCGGTGACGCGCACAACTTGTACGCCGAACAATTCGCCAAACGTCCAGCCGGTGTCGTCGTAGGGTGTCTTCTGCGGATCGTCGGGGCTCCAATATTGATGATCGAGCAGCGCGTCGGCGATGCGCGAATAGGGCTGATCCATGCGGATGACGTAGCTCCCGGCGGGAAATTCGCGCGTGGTCGGCTCGGTGTCCTTTTTGTCTTTCTCCGCTTTCTCTTTGTCGGCGGGGGTCGCGGCGCCGTGAGCGTGCTTGATGTCTTCCGCTTTTTTCTTTGGCGGGAATGTCACAGTGAATGCTGAAGTCGCGCGCGAAATTTCCACCTTTTGCTTGTCCATGACTTGCAACAATTCCGCTTGCAGCTCAGAACGCGGATCGTCGCCGGGCAGAACGTACGCCGCGGGGCCTTCCGCATTGGGCTTCTGAATCGAGCGTTTCGACTTGATGTAAAAATTTTTCAGGAACATCCGCTTGTTTTCGTTGAAGTAGTGGAGCGAAGTCAGCAAGCCCGTCTCTTCGTAATTGTTGTTGTCGCGCTGCGACCACAGCGTCTTCGGCAGGGGCGGATTTTGCCTGTACCAGGTGCGCGCGTACTCTTCCGGATCGAGCGTGCGCTCTTTCGTGTCGGCGCCGCCGTTGCCAAACGTTTCGTATAGACGGCTGATGCCGTTGTGCATCGCCGCGATGAACATCAGATAGCCGGGCGACCATGTATCGAAATCTCCGTGCGTGAAAACGCCGGGCATTCCGAACTTCGTCAGGTCCGCGACGTTGCGCGCGCCGATCATCTGCCATTCGTCGGCGAGAATCGGATCGATCCAGGCGTTGTAGGGGCCATCGCCGACGGTGTTGTCGTATAGGTACGGCACGGATTCGTGCAGGTCGTGGAGCACCTGCGCCTTCCACCGTCGTGTACGTATTCAACACGTTTTCCGTGAGCTTGAGCGTCACGCCCATCGCGTCGCGATTGTTGTCGTGCGCGACGTACTTGCCCCAGTAAATGAGGGATGGATAGAAATCGTTCGGATGCGACAAGTGCCATTTGTAGATATCGACCATGCGATCGCGGCCATCGACTTCAACGACCGGCGTGATCAGCGTGACGACGCCGTCGCGAATTTCTTTCACGTACGGGCTTTCATCGACGGCGAGGCGATAGGCCAATTCCATCAGCGCGGTGGGTGCGCCGGTTTCGGGCGAGTGGATGGTGCCGGTGATGTAGTAGATCGGCGTGGCGCGCGCGACGATTTTGTCGGCCTCGGCATCGTTGAGCTTGATGGTGCGTGGGTCGGCCAGCTTCGCGAGTTCGGCGCGATTCGATTCCAGGTTTTTCAGATTTGCTTCGGAGGAAACCGCGACCGCGATCATCTCGCGGCCTTCTTCGGTGTGGCCGATGGTGAAGACTTTTACGCGTGACGGCGACGCCTTCTCGAGCAGGCGCATATATTTGTATACGTCTTCGGCGTACGGCAAAATTCCCGGCGCGCCCGACACGTCGCCGAGAACGACTTCCGGCGTCGGCACATTTTTCGATGCGGGCAAATAATCGACGAGCGGCGAAGTGAAATACGGCTCGGTCGTGTACTTCTTGATTTTCGCGGTGTAGGCCTCATCGACGGGCTGATTCGCGCCACGCGCCGGCTGCGTCTCGCCGTCTCCCGCTCTAGCCGCGCCACCAAGCGTCGCCGCCAACAATGTCGCCGCACAAACGCACTTCGCCGCTCGCGCCCAATGCATCATCTGTTTCTCCTTGCCCTAGTCAAAACAGCGGGGATTGTACCGCAGACGAGCGACGGCGGCATCCTTGGCGATGATTTTTCTGTGGCTCGCGTTGTGCTGACGAGTTGTTTCGGCCTTCGATTGTTATTGCCTGACGATCGCAAAAATGCCGGCAAGATGCCGGCGCTACCAAGATTTACTCAGTGCCGGCGAAGGCGATGCATTGCGGCGATGGGGCCGAAACTTCTTTTCCGGTGGGCGTGAGGGCGCCGGTGTTTTCGTCGATCTTGAAGGTGACGAGATTGTTGGAATCGGCGTTGGCGGCGATGAGGAATTTACCGGTGGGGTCGATCGTGAAGTGGCGCGGAATTTTGCCGCCGGTCGGGAAGATTCCGATAGGCGTCAGAGTTCCCTTCGCGCCATCGATTTTATACGCCGCGATGCTGTTGGCCGAGCCGCGATTCGATGCGTAAACGAATTTGCCGTTGGGATGCACGGTGATTTCGGCGGCTTCTTTCAGGCCGGTGTAATCCTTGGGAAGATTCGGAAGAGTTTGCAACGTGGTGAGCGTGCCTTTTTCGGCGTTGTAGGAAAACGCGACGACCGTCGATGCCATTTCGGTGATGAGGTACGCGAATTTTCCGTTGGGCGCGAACGCGAGATGGCGCGGGCCGGATCCGGCTTTCACCTGCGCGAACGGTGGCGAATTCGGCGTCAGCTTTCCCTGCACGTCGTCGAATTTGTAGACAAGCACGTCGTCGAGGCCGAGATCGGCGACGAGCGCGAAGCGATTGTCGGGTGACGTGGCGATCCAGTGGGCGTGCGGGGCTTCCTGGCGCTCTTTGTCGAGACCGGAGCCGCTGTGCTGCACGAAGCCGCGCGCGACGCTGAGGCTGCCGTCCGGCTCGATCTGGAATGTGGCCACGCTGCCGCCGTCGTAGTTGGCGACGAGGACAAAGCGGCCTGTCTTATCGAGCGAGACGAAGCAGGGGCCGGCGCCGTGCGTGGAGACTTGATTCAGAAATTTGAGCTTGCCGGTCTTGCGATCGATCTCGAAGGAACTGATGGCGCCACTTTTGTCGCCGTTGTAGTCGCCGACTTCGTTGACGGCGTAGAGATGTTTGCCGTCGGGGTGGACGGCGACGAAGGAGGGATCTTTCGTTTCAGCGACGAGGCCGATCGGGGTGAATTCGCCGGTGGCGGGATTGAAATTGAAGGCGTAGATGCCTTTGCTTTCTTGTTTGGTCGTGTAGGTGCCGACGTAGGCGAGGTAGAACGGGGCTTTGTCGGGCTTCGCTGGTGACGCCACCGCAGCCGTAGCGGCAGAGGGAGCAGCGGCGGCGGAATGTCGGGCCCAGGCGGGAATCGCGATGACGGCGGCTAGCGCCGCGACTGCTGGAAGAGCGAATGAGAGAAGCCTACGGCGTGAATTTTTCATAGGGCGGGAATTGTAGCACTTCACGCAAACCGCCACGCCAACCGGCTCTTAACCGGGCCTGGCTGCGGCAGAGTCGGCTCAGGGCGCGCTTCGGTCGGAGCGTACGTTCCATTTTGGGAAGAAGAGGGGTACACCCCCGTCGTTTTTTGAAGAGTGGGCAAGTCTTGGCGAATGAGTGAGTTACGATGAGGCGGGAAACGAGAGTGAATAAAGCCTTTGTTTTGATGGGCTTACGATTGGTGCGTTTTCGAACACGTCGGAACCTGGGTGCATGCGGACTTCGGCACTTTAGGTTGAATTGTGATTCGGGTGTTTTGGGTTCGAGACGTCCGAGCGAGAGTTTCTACGAGTGGATTGTAGCATACGGGAAATTTGTGCTTGGAGTTGACGCCGGGCGGAGCAAGCCCCGCCCCTACAACTGCGCTGGTGTCGGTTGACCGGGGTGAGTGGAATCAGGAACGGAACGACGACGAAGGCTAAATTGCGCCAAGTATTTTGGGAAAAACCGCACCCTCCTAAAAAGAGGAGGGTGCGGCACCCTGGATCATTGCTCGATCCGATGGAGATTTGTGGTGGGGCTGAGTTTGAAGGAATGGAGCTACTTCTTTTCTTCTTCGCTTTCTTCCTGGAGGACAGCGGCGGCGGCTACGGAGTCGTCGTCGTCGAGGCGGAGGAGGCGGACGCCTTGGGTGGAGCGGCCGGCTTCACGAATTTCGTTGGCGTGGACGCGGATGACCTTGCCATTGTGCGTGATGATCATGACGTCGGACTCTTCGGTGACTTGCAGCGTGCTGATCACCGAGCCGTTGCGATCGGTCGTCTTCATGTTGACGACGCCCTTGCCGCCGCGCGACGTGATGCGATATTCGGCGAGCGGGGTGCGCTTGCCGTAGCCTTTTTGGGCGACGGTGAGCATCAGCGTGGTGAGCGAGTCTTTAATTTGTTCGTTCTCGAGCTCTTCGAGATTTTGCGTTTCGGTTTTGTGTTCCTTTTTGATGATCTCGAAGTCGGGCTGCACGGCGTCCATGCTGACAACGTGATCGGTTTCGTCGAGATCCATGCCGTTGACGCCGCCGGCGTTGCGACCCATCGGGCGGACTTCGGTTTCGCGGAAGAGGATCGCCTGGCCTTCATGGCTGGCGAGGAAGATCATCTTCTGGCCGTCGGTGAGCTTGGCGCCGATAAGTTCGTCTTTGGCTTCGAGGTTGATGGCGATGATGCCATTGGAGCGCGGATTCGAGAATTCGGCGAGCGCCGATTTTTTCACCGTGCCGCTCTTGGTCGCCATGAAGACGAAGCGGCCTGCTTCTTCAAGATCGCGCGCGGCGACAAGCGCGGTGAGCTTCTCGTCTTCGGAGAATTTCACGAGGCTTGAAATCGCCTTGCCGCGCGTGGCGGCAGCGGCTTCGGGCAGCTCGTAGACTTTGAGCCAGTAGACGCGGCCCTTCGACGTGAACAGCAAAATGTAGCTGTGCGCCGATGCGATGAAGAGATGCTCGACGAAGTCTTCTTCTTTTGTTTTGGCGCCGATGCGCCCCTTGCCGCCGCGCGACTGGTGGCGGTAGGTTTCGGCCGCGGTGCGCTTGATGTAGCCGGCGTGGCTGACGGTGATCAGCATTTCGGTGTCGGCGATCAGGTCTTCGAGCTTGATTTCGTCGACCTTGTCCACGATTTGCGTGCGGCGATCGTCGCCGTAGGCTTTGTGGACTTCCTTCAGCTCGGCAGTGATGACCGCCTTGAGCTTGCGATCGTTGGACAGAATCTCTTCGAGTTCGTCGATGATGTCGCGGATCGACTTCAATTCCTTGAGGATGTCGTCAACGGAGAGTTGCGTCAGGCGATGCAACTGGAGTTCGAGGATCGCATCGACCTGAACCGGTGTGAGGCCGACGGCTCCGCTGCGCGAAACAACGGCAGCTTCGCCTTCGAGCGGGCCGACTTTGTATTTGCGGCCGTCGAGCTTCACGCCGGTGATTTTCTTCGGCTTGCCGTTCTCGGTGATCGTGACGTCTTGCTCGCTGAAAAATGCGAGCAAGTTTTCGCGGGCGTTGGCGCGGCTGGCCGAACCGCGGATGATGCGGATCACGTCGTCAAGATAATCGAGCGCGATCTGATAACCGATCAAAATGTGTTCGCGCTCGCGGGCTTTGCGCAATTCGTAGAGCGAGCGCCGGCGAACGACTTCGATGCGATGATCGATGAAGAGCTTGATCATCGGGATCAAGCCAAGTTCGCGCGGCTGACCGGCGACGATGGAGAGCAGGATCATGCCGAACGATTCCTGCATCTGCGTCTGCTTGAAAAGATTGTTGAGGATGAGCTGCGTTTCTTCGCCGCGCTTCACTTCGATGACGATGCGCATGCCTTCGCGCGAGGACTCGTCGCGAACGTCGGCGATGCCTTCGAGCTTTTTATTTTGAACGAGGTCGGCGATGCGTTCGATGAGCCTGGCTTTGTTGACCTGATACGGAATTTCGGTGATGACGATATTTTCGCGGTCTTTGCCGACTTCTTCGACGGCGGCTTTCGCGCGCATGACGAAGCTGCCGCGGCCGGTCTTGTAGGCGGCTTCGATGCCTTCGCGGCCCGCGATGTAGGCGCCGGTCGGGAAATCGGGACCGGGGACGATCTTCATGATTTCTTTGAGCGGGGTGTCGGGCTTTTCGATCAGGAGGATCGCGGCGTCAACGATTTCGCGCAGGTTGTGCGGCGGGATGTTGGTGGCCATGCCGACGGCGATACCGCTGGCGCCGTTGACAAGAAGATTAGGAATCCGCGACGGAAGAACGACGGGCTCTTCGCGCGTCTGATCGAAATTGGGCGTGAAGTCGACGGTATCTTTTTCGAGATCGGCGAGAATGTCTTCGGTGATCTTCGCCAAGCGCGCTTCCGTGTACCGCATGGCCGCTGGGGGATCGCCGTCAACGGAGCCGAAGTTTCCCTGGCCGTCGATGAGCATGTAGCGGAGGTTGAAATCTTGCGCGAGACGAACGAGCGCGGGGTAGATGACGGCTTCACCGTGCGGGTGATAGTTGCCGGAGGTGTCGCCGCAGATCTTGGCGCACTTGCGGTAGCCGCGGTTTGAGGCGAGGCCGAGGTCGTTCATCGCGACGAGGATGCGGCGCTGGACGGGCTTGAGGCCGTCGCGCACATCGGGCAATGCGCGCGCGATGATGACGCTCATCGCGTAGTCGAGATACGATTTGCGCATCTCGGCTTCGATATCGATTGGGAGCAGGATTGAAGTGTTTTTCTCGTCCGCCATTTTTCCTCAGTGATGAAACAAAAAGTCGATTCCGGTTTTACTTCCTAAACGGCGCCCAAAGCGTAAGCCTTCACGGTGTCGAAGGCGTCGGCGGCGTTGGTGAAGCGGCGCGGGGCAAATTCGGCTTCGATGCGGCGCAAGAATTCGTCACGGGCTGCTTCGCTTGCAAATTCAATCGCTACACCGCGATTTGTGTCGGGCGCGTCGGTCGGCGTTGCGCGAAAATCGCTACAGCTCAAGCCGCGCAGACCGGGCAACGTTGACCAACCGAGTTGATAAATCATCGCTGATAGATCATCGATGGCATCGAACAGCGACTAAATATCCAGGTTCTGGACGTCAAGGGCGTTTTCCTCGATGAACTTGCGGCGCGCTTCGACGTTTTCGCCCATCAGCGTGGTGAAAATGTCTTCGGCGGCGACGGCGTCTTCCAGTCTGACCTGGAGGAGCGTGCGCGTGTCCTGGTTCATCGTGGTTTCCCACAACTGCTCGGCGTTCATTTCACCCAAGCCTTTGAATCGCGTGATGGTGAAATCTTTTTTGGCGTCATCGACGACGTAGTTCAAGACGTCGCGCGCTTTTTCCTTGATCACCTTGGTGCCGTTGCTCTGTACGGTGAAGGGCGGCTTGTTGAACTCTTCGATCGAACGTGAGAGCCCGCGCATACGCTTGTATTCGGCGGTGGAGACAAGCGCCCAGTTGATTTTCTGGTTGCGCGGCGGGCCGAATTGCAGTTCGTACAAGCTGTGCTCTTCGTCGAAGACAACTTTGCCTTCGAGCTTGAGCTTCGCCTTCTCGACTTCCTTCAGCAATTTCTCGAGCGGCTTCTTTTCCTCGAAGTCGGTTTTCTTTTCGAGGCCGCTTTCGACGAGGATGTCGACGAGGAGCGGATCGTGGAGGCGGCGGCCGAGCTTTGTAGTGGCAGCGGTGAATTCCTGCACGTTGAGCAGGAATTTGGTCAGCGTAGCGCCTTCGAGCGAAACGCCTTCCTTAGCTTTTACGACGTGATCTTCGGTGGCGCGCTTCATCAGTTCGTGCGCGAAATCGTTTTCGTCGCGGATGTAGCGCTCGGTCTTGCCGCGCTTGACGCGATACAGAGGGGGCTGCGCGATGTAGATATGGCCGCGGTCGATGAGCTCTTTCATGTGGCGGAAAAAGAAAGTGAGCAGCAGCGTGCGGATGTGGCTGCCGTCGACGTCGGCGTCGGTCATCAGAATAATTTTGTGATAGCGGAGCTTGCCGGCGTCGAAGTCCTCTTTGCCGATGCCGGTGCCGAGAGCGGTGATGATGGCGCGAATTTCTTCGTGGCCGAGCATCTTGTCGTAGCGCGCTTTTTCGACGTTGAGAATTTTACCTTTGAGCGGGAGGATCGCCTGCGATTTGCGATCGCGGCCCATTTTTGCGGAGCCGCCCGCGGATTCACCCTCGACGACGAAAAGTTCGCAGCGCGACGGATCGCGTTCCTGGCAATCGGCGAGCTTCCCGGGCAGGCCGCTGGAATCCATCGCGGATTTGCGGCGCGTCAGTTCGCGCGCTTTGCGAGCGGCTTCACGCGCGCGCGCGGCGTCGATGCACTTCGCGATGATGCGGCGCGCGACGGTGGAATGCTTGTCGAACCAGTCGCCGAGGCGCTCGTTGACGAGTTGTTCCACGTCGCCCTTGATATCGCTATTGAGCTTGCCCTTGGTCTGGCCTTCAAACTGGGGCTGCGGCAGGCGAACGCTGATGACAGCGACCAAACCTTCGCGCACGTCGTCGCCACTGATCGACACTTCGTCTTTTTGATCTTTCAACATGCCGGCGTTGGAGGCGAAGCTGTTGATAGTGCGCGTGAGCGATGAGCGGAAACCGGAAAGATGCGTGCCGCCATCGACGGTGTTGATCGCGTTGGCGAAGGCGAAAACGTTTTCGCCATAGCTGTCGTTGTACTGCAGCGCGATTTCGATTTCGACGTTGCCGCGCTTGCCTTCGATATAAATCGGGGAATCGTGGAGCGTGGTCTTACCGCGGTTGAGATGCTTTACGAATTCGGTGATGCCGCCGGAGAATTTGAACTCGGCGGTTTTGTCGGAGCGCTCGTCGGTGAGCGTGATTTTCAGGCCTTTGTTGAGGAAGGCGAGTTCGCGCAGACGCTGGGCGAGGGTGTCGTAGCTGTAGGTGGTCTTGTCGAAAATTGATGGATCGGGGTGGAAGGTGAGTTTGGTGCCGGTTTTGCGCGTCTTGCCGGTTTGCTTCAGCTTCGAGGTGGGCTTGCCTTTTTCGTAGGTCTGCTCCCAGACCGAGCCGTCACGCGAGATTTCAAGTTCGAGCCAGTCGGCGAGCGCGTTGACGACGCTGACGCCGACACCGTGAAGACCGCCGGAAACTTTGTAGGTGTCGCTGTCGAACTTGCCGCCGGCGTGGAGCACGGTGAGAACGACTTCGGCGGCGGGGCGCTTTTCGGTGGCGTGCATGTCCACGGGGATGCCGCGGCCGTTGTCCACGACGGTGACGGAATCGTCTGCGTGTACGGTGACATCGATTTCGTCAGCGTGGCCGGCCATCGCTTCGTCAACAGAGTTGTCTACGACTTCCCACACGAGATGGTGGAGACCCATTTCACCGGTGGAGCCAATGTACATCGCAGGACGCAGGCGAACGGCTTCGAGTCCGGCGAGAACTTTGATCGATTTTGCGTCGTACTTGTGTCCCTGCGCTTGCGGATCTTTTTCTTCAGCCATTCAATCTCCCTGACTTCACTTCGCAGAAAAACGGCGCGCGGCACCTGGGCCGGCGAAAATTTTTGCGGCGCAAACAAACCGCGAGACAGCGCACGAGCGCAGTCGCTATAACCTGATTCAAATTCTTTGAAGCGAGGAAAGGCTGAGTGCGGACTTCTCCGTGCGTCGCCTTACCCTTTGGCTCCGATGCAGGCGCGAACGCGTGCGATGGAACTCGTAGGGCCCCTGCTCCATCCCATCTCGCGCAGCGAGACGTGGCGAAGACTCGTTAACCCAGCGAACGTGGATTGCGTTCGCGGAGTTTATTTCCAAGCGCGATGTTCCGGCCCCTGGCGCAGGGCTGAAAACTGAACTTCGCTGGCTTGGCGGACGTGCCTCGATTGCGCGAGGCGGACCGAAAAACAGGAGGAACTATGCGCAAAAACCTAACGCACCATTGTAACTGATTCAAAGAAAAAACCAAAGCAAAAGAAAATGTCTGAATATCGCATAAAGACTGTATTTTTATAGACTTACAACAACTTAGCCGGATATTGTTGACGGTGTTTTTTCTCGCGAAAAAATGCCCCCGTCGCGACTTGATATTCCAAACTGGAATATCAAGTTGACGTCTGAGGATCGGCAAAACTGCCGCGAAAATCGGCCCGATTCAAGGCTTGAGTTGCTTCATGGCAGGATGAAATCCTATTGTTGATTTCCTCTTTAGCGGCGGTTCAAGCATCTGTTTGATTGCGCTAAAGACGACCTCGAACTTCGCATCGTAGCGCCGCTCCATCTGCTCAATCTTCCTTCTGAGTTCTTCATGCGTAGCCAACGCGCGCCGTAGCTCTACGAAGGCACGCATGATTGCAATGTTCACGTTGACCGCACGCCCGCTGCGAAGAACGCTCGAAAGCATCGATACCCCTTGCTCTGTGAACGCGTAGGGTGCGTGGCGCGCGCCTCCCCAGCGGCGCGATCTTGATATTCCAGATTGGAATATCAAGTTTCTACGCTCACGCGCGTCCAGTCGAAACATGAAGTCGCTTGGAAAGCGATCTCTGTTTCGCGCGACTGCTTTGTTCAAATTGAAAGTCGTAATTCCGTAGAGGTGTGCAATGTCGGCGTCGAGTATCACGCGAACGCCGCGAATGATACGAATGCTTGTCGCGACGAGTGGTGTCGAGGCGCCAATATTACTTAGTTGCTTATTCACACATCAATTATAGAACGGCCAGAAGGAAAATCAACCTCAGATGCGCATAGGCATGATGATGTAGCGGTAGCGATAGCTTTCGTCGGCTAGGGGGCGCATCTGGCCGGCGGACTGTTCGTCTTTTAGCTCGATGCTGACGGGGCCATCGGCGGCGGCAGCGAGGAAATCGAGCATGTAAGTGGAATTGAAGCCGATCGAAATCGGATCGCCTTTGTATTCCTTCTCGATGTTTTCTTTCGCTTCGCCGTATTCGGGGCTCGACGCGGAGATTTCGATGCCGTCGCGGCTGACGGCGAGCTTGACTGCGTGCGAGCGCTGATCGGCGAGTTGAGAGACGCGCTTGACGGCGTCGCAGAGTTCGCCGCGCTCGATCGTGACGGTCTTGTTGTTGTCGCGCGGCAGGACGGCTTCGTAATTCGGGAATTGGCCGGTGAGAATACGCGAAATCAGTAAGCGGTGGCCAACTTGGAAGAAGAGATGGCTTTCGTCCTTTGCAAAGTCGATTTGCGCATCGGCATCGGCGGAGCTGGCGAGCTTGGAGACTTCGTCCATCGCTTTTTTCGGGATAAGGACTTTCATTTCGCCGTTGAGGCCGGCGAGTTTTTGATCGGTTTCGGCAAGCGCGAGGCGGTGGCCGTCGGTGGCGACCATGGCGAGCGTGTCGGGCTTGAGAATGAGCAGGCCGCCGTTGAGCGTGTAGCGCGACTCTTCCATGGAGATCGCGAACTTTGTTTTGCCGATCAGGCTCTCCATGACCGGGGCGGAGATCTGAACGATCGTGTGCGGCATCGCCGGCAAAGCTGGGAAATTTTCTTTCGCCATGCCGACGAGCTTGTATTTCTTTTTCTCGCTGACGATTTCGACCCAGTGATTTTCGAGTAGCTTGAACTTGATTTCGCCCTCAGGAAGCAGGCGCACGAGTTCGAGAAGTTTTTTCGCCGGAATGGTGCCGGCTCCTTCTTTTTTCACCTTGGCATCGCATGAGGTGCGGATGCTCAGCTCAAGGTCGGTGGCGGTGATGTTGAGCTTGTCGCCCTTGGCTTCGACCAGCAAGTTCGACAGAATCGGGATCGTCGTTTTGCGTTCGACGACACCTTGCGTGGTGCTGAGTTCGTTCAGCAGCGCCGATTTAGATACGCTAAATTCCATCGCTTGGTGATCCTCGCGTGCGGTTGCAGGTGCGCTCATCGTTTGCGCGGCCCGGGGGGACGGACGCCGCCTCCTTAAAGATTGTAATGCAGTAGCCGTACTCTACTCGCTTTTGGGGAAAGAACAAAGCGGAACGAGGGCTGGCCGAGCGGACAGGCTTGAGGAAATGTGAGGATTTTTTTTGTGGGAGGTGTCATGCGATGGTGAAGTGTTCGTTGATTTTGATTTGTAGAGAGAGCGCGACAGGCGGTTGGTTTTGGATTTTGCACAAGCAGAAGCAATCAAGCATCAAGACAAAAAGATTTTGATTTAAAAACGATTTGAACCCTTGTTGTTGTGATGATCGCTGTGGAAAGGTGGAAAAGATTTTGTGGGCTTTGTTTTGGCGCTGGATCGCGCGTTGTGTGCGAGTGGCGAATTGTGGGAACAGAGGAAAACTCAGTGCGGTCGCGTGGCCGTCTCAAGTGAGACGGGAATTTGTGCACAGTCTTCCACAAAAATTCCGCACGTTACGCAAGTGTTGTCCACAGCGAATGCGTGATGTCGCTCGACAGACTTACCGATCCGGTGGACAGTCCAATCGCGGAGAGCGATGTAAGATTTCCTGGCAAGGTTTGAGATGAACTCTGAGTTCAGCAAAATATTTTGTCGCGAGACGGTGCAGGGGTCGAGCACTGGCGAAGCGAAGTTCGTCCGGCAACATGGCGTGCGAAGCGAGTACGCGCATGTGCGCGTCACTGTTCGAGCTGGGCAACGTGGCCGCGGTGTTATTTTGGATTGGAACGCGGGAGCAAATATTCCGGCGCAATTTTCGGCCGCTGTGCTGCGTGGGATTCAGGATGCATGCAATGTGGGCACCGCGGGGCTGGGCGTGACCGACGTAAGTATTTCGGTGGATGACGGCAGCTACCATGCCGTTGATTCGAACGCGGATGCGTTTCGCGAGGCGGCGCATGAAGCGACGCTGCAAGCGATTCAGCAAGCAGGACCGATCGTTCTGGAAGCGATGTCGCTGGTGATGATCACGCTGCCGGCGAATCAGGTTGAAGTTGCGGAGCTTGCCGTTGGGCGATGCGGCGGAGAGGCGACTCCGGCCGTGCTGACGGAGAAGGGGTTGAAAGCACTGGCTGCGAATGTGCCGACGGCGTGCGTAAATGAATTTTTCCAGGAATTGCTCGGGGCGACGGGCGGGAATTTATCGATCTCGAGCCGTGCGAATGGGTATCGGCCGCGATTGGATCCGCCTGAGGACGGAGCGCGAGCGATGCTTGGGGCGCAACGGCGGTGAACGAAGCGAGGCTATTCAAGCGTCGGTCGATCTATCGCTCCACGCCACGCAACTCCGTCCCGACTTCCACGGAAGGCAGAAAAAACGCCGGCAGGATGCCGGCGCTACTAAAACATGAGTGAGTTGCCTGCGCGACCCGACGGGAGGATCGGGTCGCAACCGGATGTATTGCAAGAACGTTTGAAGCGAAAAAAATGTGGAAGTTACTGAAGCGCGTCCATCAAGCGCGTGATGGTGCGGTTGAGGTCTTTGTCGGAGCGGCGCATCTCTTCGATCTTGTGGATCGAGTGGAGCACCGTCGTGTGATGCTTGCCGCCGAATTGGCGGCCGATCTCGGGCAAGGACGCGGTAGTGAGCTGCTTCACGATGTACATCGCGACTTGCCTGGGGAACGCAATCGCGCGCGTGTTGCTGCGAACTTTCAGATCCTGCTCGCGCAAATTGAAATGTTCGCTGACGCGTTTCTGAATCAGATCGATGGTGACGCGCTTTTCTTGCGACGCGATGATGTTGCGGAGAACTTGTTGTGCGGTGGCGAGCGAAACGGTGGCGCCCGTCAGTGACGCGTAGGCCATCAAGCGCGTCAGCGCGCCTTCCAGCTCGCGTACGTTGGACTTGATCGCGCGCGCAATGTACTCGGCGACGTCGTCGGGCAGAGGGAAGCGATCGTTCTCCGCCTTCTTCTGCAAAATCGCGATCTTGGTTTCGAGATCGGGCGGCTGGATGTCCGCAATCAAGCCCCATTCGAAACGCGAACGCAGCCGCTCTTCGATCGAGTTGATATCTTTCGGCAGGCAATCGGACGAAATGACGATCTGCTTGCCCTGTTCGTAGAGTGCGTTGAAGGTGTGGAAGAACTCTTCCTGAGTGCGTTCTTTGCCGGCGATGAACTGGATATCGTCAACGAGTAACACGTCCACGGTGTGAAAGCGATCGCGAAAGGTGATCATGCGATCGAAGCGCAGCGAGTTGATTACTTCGATGGTGAACTTTTCGGCGCTGACGTAGCTGAGCCGCATCGCCGGGTTGCGCTTCTTGATGGTGTGCCCGATGGCGTGCATCAAGTGCGTCTTGCCCATGCCGACTCCGCCATAGAGGAAGAGCGGGTTATAGGCTTTCGAGGGCTGCTCGGCGACGGCGCGCGCTGCTGCGTGCGCAAACTCGTTGGACTTGCCGACCACGAACGATTCGAACGTGTAACGCAGATTGAGTTGGTGATCGCTGCTCTCAAAATCGAGCTTCGACTGCTTCACCGGAATGACGGCAGACGCAGGCGGCGCCGGAGCGGCGGCCGCGGCAGCTTCTTCCTCGGTGCAGACATATTGCACGCGCATATTCGGCGTGCCGATCTCGTGGAAGACAGCCTTGACGATCTCGCCGTAAGTGCGAGTCAACACGTTGCGGAAAACCGTGCTGGGGATCTGAATGAAGAGCGTATCGCCTTCGGCGCGATTGAGGCGCGTGGGCTGGAACCAGGTGGTGAATGTATTGATGCTGACGCGTTGCTTCACGCGGTCCAGGAATTTATCCCAAGAGTTGAATGGTTCGCGCCCGGTTTGAGTAGCTGTCGACATTTGCGGAGAGAATAAGAGGCCTTAGCAATTTCCACAGATGTGAATATGCTGTGGGAAAGCGGGCCGTCAACGTCCTTCTTTAGACTTCGGGGTTTAACCCTCGATGGAATGTACTGCCAATGCCCCTGTTGCCCGGAACGAACTCGGTTTGCCCTCACACCCGAGTCACCGTCGTTCTAAGACAGCGCGGGATTGTCCCTGATTGAAGCGTGGCCTGCAAGCGAAAAGTGTGCGAAGGAGAAGCGGTGAACGAATCGCGTTTCACACACGGTTCACAGTTTTTCCACAAAGCAAAATCACGCGCAAGAAAACTGTGAGGCGATGATTTGAAAGGAAATTCTACGACAAAAATGCGTCGACGCGCCAAATTGCGACGCGCGACGTCTCAAAATGTCCTGAGGAAAACTAAAAATTTATTTAGAGGCGGGAAGCTTTTTGTCGGGTCGAGCAAATTCGTAAATTCCGATCGGGTCGCCGCCGATGATCATGCGATCGGGTTCGATGAGAATCGTGTTGGCTTCGAGGCGAGCGCCTTCCGGCGTGTACATCTGATAGCTGGCGCGGCGGTTGCCGTCTTTGTCGAAGTGCAGAAGCGTGTTGCCGACGGCCATCCAGACCTCGCCGGTTATCGGATCGACGCCGAGGGCAGTGAGTATGCGCTTGAAAGATGGCGACTTACGGTTTTTCTCCTGCTTCACGATTTCGCGACGGATCGCCTGGGCTTGCGACGCGGCTTCGAGCGCGACGTATTGCACGTCGGGCCCGGCGCTGTAGCCGTTGCGGTCGAATTGGCGGACGGTTGGCTCAGGCGTGTAGTTGAAGCCGTAGTAGATGTGATGCGCGGCGTCGGTGGCGAGCTCGCCGACGTTGAGGAAGCGATTCAGGTCTTCGCGATCGGAGATTTGTTCGGGGTCGCCGAAGTCACGGGTCTCGTGGCCGCGCTTGTCGTAAACGATGACGAGGTGGTCTTCGCGAAGGGTTACGACGGCAAGTTCGCCATCACCGAGCCAGGCGATCGATACGGGAGCGGGAGCGGCGAAGGAGTTCGCGAAGGTGCCGTCGGGGCCAACAATATCGATCATGTTGGAGCCGCGGTCGGCGATGTAGGTGTGGCCTTCGGTGTCGATATCGCAGTCTTCGCCAAAGGTGATTCCGGCGGTGGTCGGCTTGGAGCCGGGAGTGGCGGCGGTTTCGGTGACGTTGAAGACTTGCTTGCCCTTTGCGTCGAAGACGACCAATCCGGGAGATGGAGAGGCGAGGATGTAGGTGCGGCCGTCGGCAGAGCGGTGCACGGCGCGCAAGCCTGGGCCGATGGGGCCGAAGAGTCGGGTCTTGGCGGTCATGTCGCCTTCGGTTTGGACAAAGACGCGGTCTTGAGCGGAAGTTGAGAGGGGGGCAGCGCTATGACGCGGTGGCGGTTGCGTGACGGTTGCGGACCCGCATGGGCGGAGACAGCCGCGACGGCGGCGACACAGACCGGGAGACACAACGAGGCTGCAATTGTCAGAAGCTGGGCCTTCCTTTTTTGCATGAGTCCTCAGATAGCTTTTGGACGGCGGAAGGTTGCCCCACGTTGCAGCAACCGAGGTGGTTCCTACGAGGCTCTTCCCATGCGAACGCGGAGCGGTACCCGTCCGCGCTAGTCGGCTCTTAAGCGCAGGCGTTCTATGGACTTAGCTTTCACGCGACCTGCGGAGTTACGCTGACCTTCGTCGTCGGTTTCGATCAGGACGCAGTTCATCTGGACGTCGCCGCCTGCCGGCTCGAATCGCGCCGGCAGGCCGTCGATAAAGCGCTTGATAATCCCATTTCGATCCATGCCGATGACGCCGTCGTGCGGGCCGGTCATGCCGACGTCGGTGATGTAGGCGGTGCCTTGCGGCAAGACGCGCTCGTCGGCGGTGGTGACGTGGGTGTGGGTGCCAACGACGACGGAGACGCGGCCGTCGAGATACCAGCCGAGGGCGATTTTTTCGCTGGTGGTTTCGGCGTGCATATCGACGAAGACGAAGGCGACGTCTTCGGGGAGATTTTTCAGCTCGGCGTCGACTTTGCGGAAGGGGTCGTCAATCGCGGGAAGGAAGATGCGGCCTTGAAGATTGATGACGGCGAACTTGACGCCGTTTTTCGCGGTGCCTACGTACGTACCGCTGCCAGGGCTGCCTTCGGGAAAATTGCCTGGGCGCAAGAGGCGCGGCTGGTGGGGCATGTACTCGAGGATTTCTTTGCGGTCCCAGCTGTGGTTGCCGCCGGTGATGACGTCAACGCCGTTGGAGAGGAGGTCGTCGGCGATTTTGGGCGTGATGCCGAAGCCGGAGGCGGAGTTTTCGCCGTTGGCGATGACGAGGTCAAGCTGGCGGTGCGTGACGAGGTCGGCCAGGCGATCGCGCACGATCTGGCGTCCGGGCGAACCGACGATGTCACCGATGAAAAGTATGCGCATAGATGGGTGAAACGAGTTTCGATTGGCGGCGGAGTTCGGCAGCCAGTTTACTGATGGCAACGACGAGTGGTATTCCACCCGTGAGCACAAAAAAGGAGCGGACTGCTTGGCCGTGGGAAACTAGGCCGTGAACCTCTGGACTAAGTGGGCGCCACGAGCCAACCGTTAGGCTTTCCTGCCCCGTTCGCTTCCCGTTCCCGCCGCCCGTAACTTGTCGTAACGGGTCACGCAAAGTCGTGCGTTGCGCGGGAAGCGGAGATGGCTGCTTCGGCCATCGGCCGGGAAGCCAAAGGGACAGGCCGTGCACACAGGCTGACTATCCGCAGCTCCTCAGAGATTCTGCATTGGTTCAAACAGCTTTCGTCCCCTCACCTGCTTCGAAGTGCCGCTCCGGTGGATATTGTAGCGTGGCAGCGAGGGCGCGACCAAACCGGGCTAGGACGGGCGGGCGATTTCCGGATCGTTGTTTACGGCTTGCACTCGCCGAAAAAGCTCCTGAACGGGAAGAGGAGGATCCTGAGGAGCATTGCCGGGCATGCCGGCAAGCTTCTGCATGGTGTAGAGACCCAGCCTGCGATAGCTCTCGAACTGCGACTCATCGAACCATTGATCTGCAGTGGATTGATCGGGAAATTCAGGGTGCCCGGCGCGGTATGCGAGAACGTCTCGAGGCGTATCAACGGACAGGGTGGGCTTAATGTAGAGGATCTCGCCAACGAATCCATCTTCCGTTGAGGTATTGGGATAACGAACCTCTCCAACGACGCCGTGCGCCCGGGCAAATCCGCCCAAGGGCAATTGTATTGGCGTCGGATCAATCGTGATCTCGACTCCAAAATCGCTGCGACATTTCCGAATGGCGTTGCCCAAGTCTCCGAATGTCATGCCGGCATCAGCGTCTGCGTCACACGCGATGATGTATTTGCATCGCCGCCGGGCAAGCTCATAGACCGCCAAATTTTCGAAGTGTCCGCCGTCTGACAGATAGACGTACTTCGATTCGTCGGTCGTCGATGCAAGCAACTCTTTCAGCAGATACAAGAGAGACCATTGCGGTCCTCCTTCGGTCCGATTGCCTGAGAGCTGATCGTTGTCGTAACGCGGGTTAGGCAGCCACCATCCCAAGCGAACGTCAAACAGAGTCATCAGAAAAGCGAGTGGTGGCGATGTGTGAAAACCCATGTTGGGGGAAGCAGCGGCGCCGGATATCGAGACGGCTGTGCCGAGATGAACTCCGCCTGCTTTGAGATGTAACGCGCTCCGGGAGTTTTGGGGATAAGCATATTTATCGGTGGTGCGATAGGTGCCCTGGGCCGCCGGATTTGGCTCGTATTTCATTTCCGGATACTCGTAGCCACAGAACCTCGGCGTAAACGCGAAAGATTCCGCTTTGCGTTCTTGCCATGCGAGTCGCTCGCCGTGAGTAACGTTGAGCGCGGCGCAAATGATCGGGTACGGTCCTTTGTAAGCAGGAAGCTCCGGATGTTCCGTTCGAGCGATGGAACCGTCGAATTCCGTTAGCAGCAAGTCGTCCGCGGGATCGAAGCCGGTGAAGCGGTTGGGCTGTCGCTCACCGACATTCCTGCTCGCGCCCAGGTAACAACGAATCAGCCGGTTTCGATAAAGCAGATTCATGGAGAAAATGTTTATGTCTACGCGGCATGCCAAAATTGCAGCGACGCTTCCCAAGACAACCATTGCAACAACTGGCCATAACGGCGGGATCGCGCTCACCTTGCTCCAGTAGCCCGCGACCGTCGGCGCAATTTGCCAAATAATAAGCGCATGGACGCCGAGAGAAAGAAGAAACAGCGTACCGACGATGAAAATGTACGGCGCGATCGCAGCAATCACTTCCATCGAGGAACTGTTTTTCGCCGAAGAACCTGCGACCTGCGCGCCCGCGCCGCCGGATGTGTGACTGCTCTTACCCGAAAGCAGACCAAAAATAGTGGTCGCGATCCATCCAAGAAGCAGACCCGTTTTCGTCTTCACCCAATGACTTTCGGTTTCTGCTATCCACGGGGCGAATATCGCAAGGCCAAAAATTGCGACCCAGGCAAGAACTCCCAGCATCAGCAATCCGCCCAAACGCCCCCACCACTCTTGCTCTTCCGGGCCGATAATTAGCTTGAGCAGACCGATATGCAGGGTGCCGACCAGAAGGAACGAAACAACAAGGATTGGGGGACCCCATGCGACTACATGCCACGCACTTCCTTGGCTTGAACCCCAGGCGTTCCATTGAGCAATCGCCTGGTGGCAGATTCGTAGGAACAAACCTCCGACGGCGCCTGACACAAAGGCAGTAACCGGGATTCCAAATAATTGAGCGCGGGATAGCTTCGATTGCTGTTTGGCCGAACGAAGAACGTAGTATCGACCTGGCAATCCGAAAACGTGGCAAAAGCTATAAACGAGACCACCGACGATTGCCCAAAGCCAGAACGGTTGTTTTTGCGCCGCAGGCCAGAGCCAAAACGCGAATCCCGCGAAGACAGCGCTCGCAAATAGGGGTACCGCAACCAAGGCCATGACCCGCGCTTGGCTGGCTCCCTGCTCGTTGTCCGTAACGCTTGCGCTGGCACTCGGTTGCGTGACCCGCGCTGTGATGGATGCACAAGCTGAATACCGCGAAGCCATAATCAGAGCGAGCAGCAAGAGAAAGAACGCAACTGCAACGGTGACCCGTACGCCGTGAAAGTGCTGGGTGAAGGGTTCAAGCCAAATCGCGGTAGATCCCAATAGCCAAGGCAAGAAGACGAGGGTTCCAAGAAACGGAATCAGAATGCATTGATTCAGCAGAACGTTTCGTTGGTACGTAGCGACGCCGGTCCAGGTGTCTGCACCAACCAAGCCTACGCGCGGTGTCATGTAGTTGCTGTAGTCACGGAGGAAATTAACTTGGCGTGGCTCCGCGACTCCACCACCCTGATCTCGATGGTTTTCGTAATCGCCCAATTTTTCCTGCACTTCCACGACGCCGCCTGGAGCGCGTTTGATCCAACTTATAAGCCACGCACCGATGTATCCGCCTCCCGAAACGGTGGAGATGTATTTCATCTTCGGGAGTAATTTGGCTTGAGCGAGTCCCTGCAAAATACCGAGGTTGAAAGTTGCGCTGCGGATCCCGCCTCCGGAAAAAGCTAAGCCGTACGTTTCTTCGGGGGCAGCTTCAGTGGTTGCAGGGCGAGCCTGAAACGCGCCGGAATCTGACGTTGCCGATACAACTTTGTTCTCTTCCGCCAAAACCTCCCGGAATGTGGACACGTGAAACTCCTTCGACGATCCGTCGAACGGATGGTAGTCGGCTCTTGCGGGTCACTGATTGGGGCCGGTGTTGAAGCTGCGCAGTCTTATAGTGGCGAATAGGGGTCAAGTCAACGTCAATATACGGATTCAATAACACGGGGACAGATTCGAAAAACAGAGCAGGACTTGGTTGGGAAACCAAGCGAGTCGATCCAAAAAGACCGCGAGAACGAATTCCGTTGAGGAATTCTCTCTCGCGGCCTCGTCTTGTTGGTGCCGGCTAGAAGTGGAAGCCGAGCTCAACGGTTTCGGCGCGGGGGGTGACGAAGTGCGTGCCGCTGAAGGTGGAGAGGAAGTTGTACAGGGCTTCCTTGTTGGTCAGGTTGACGACGGTGAAGCGGAGGCTCCACTTGTAGCGGTCGCCGTTGAAGAGATTGTCGTGGCCGACGGCGATGTCGAAGAGATTGCGCGGCGAGATGCGCGGCGGATTCTTGTCGTCGTTTTCGGTGCCGTCGGCGGGGATTGAAACACGTGTTGCGCCGCGGTTTGTGCCGGCTGGGCAGCTGAGGATCGGACTGGTCGGTGTGGCGAAGGTTGAGCCGCAAAAGAGGCCGATTGCAGCTTGCTGGTCGGCGTCGAATGTGAGCGCGGTGGCGTAGTCGGTGACGGCGCCGGCGACGAGACCGCTGTCGTAGCGCCAATTGAAGCCGACCCAGGGGCCGCGCTTGAGCGGCTGATATTGCAGGTGCGTGGTCTGGTTGAATTTTTCGTCGTGGTCGATGCGGAAGACGCCGCCGCTTTGGCCGACGGTCACGCCGAGGCCGCCGGTTTGTGGCGGGAAGTAGCGCGCGGCGACGCTCGACATCACGACGAGCGCGCTGAAACCGTGCCAATTGGGCACGCTGGCGCGCAGCAGGAAGCCGGGAATTTTCGAGTTGTGCCAGTCGATCGGAAAAGTGATCGGCGTGTTGCCGAGCACGCTGAAGTCGTACGCGTTGTGCGTGTACTTCCAGATGTACTCGCCATCGATGACGAGGTGTTTGCCGAAGGCTTGCTGCAAGCCGGCGTGGAATTCATTGCGGTAGCCGGCGGGCGAGTTTGCGGGGACGCACGGAATCAGCGCGGCGATGACGGGCACGTTGCAGCCTTCTGTTGCGATGATGAGATTTTCGTTGAATGGAGTTTCGAGAGTGCGCGCGTACGAAACGCGAAGCACCGTGTTCGTCGGCTTGATGTTGTAGGCGATGCCGACGCGCGGCTCAGCCTCGCGCGCAGTCGAGAGGCCGTTGTAGATGTCGCCGCGGATGCCGAGGTTGAAGGACCACGCGCCTTTCGTGATCGTGTCCTGGATGTACATCGAGAGTTCTTTCACGTCGGTGCTGCCGCGGAAATTGAAGAGGTTGCCGCCGCGGGTCAGGTCGTTCGGAAGCAGCGTTGCGCATGGCGTTCTTGGAACGGCGACGCCGGTGAGCGTGTTGAAGCACGGATTTCCGGCTGCGTCGAGCGTTGACGGAAGCAGCGTTGGATCGATGATGCCGAAGGCGTCATTTTCATTTAGAAACGTTTGTTGATAGGTGATGCCGGCCTTCACGTTGTGAATACCCTTCACCCAGGAATAGTCGGAGCGCGCGCCTGCGTTGGTGAGGCGGCGATCTTGCGAAATCGTTTCGGAATTGATCGGACCGAGATCGGCGAAGGGATTGTTGCTGGGATAGTAGTTGTACTGATCCTGGCGAACGTAAGCGCCGAGCGTGAAGACGGCGTTCGGGCCCATGAGGTGCGTCCAGGTTGGCGCGATGTTGAATGTGCCGATCTTCGAGCGCTGATCGGTTTGGCCGAGGTTGAGGCCGCTTGGGTCGAGCACATTTTCGTTGTCGAACGTGTTGGGCGTTTGAAACCACGAGCGCGTGTACTGGAAATTTCCGTGAAGCGTATCTTTTTGCGAGATCTGGTAATCGACGCGGTCGAAGATATTTTCTTCGTTGCCTTTGTCGTGGATCGGCTGAAATTCGGGCGGATCGAGGAAGCGGCCGCTGTTCAGCCCGCTCGCCGAAATGAAGTTGCCCCATTTGTCGTTGCCGTAGGCGAGATCGAAGGCGACGTTCGACGAGCCGAAGCTGCCGTAGGACGTCGTGATGCTGCCTGCGGGCTTGGTGACGCCGAGGCCGGATTTCGTCGTGACCTTGATCACCAGGCTGGTTTTGTCGCCAAATTCCGCTGGCGGCGCACCGGAAATTACTTCGAGCGATTGAATTGAGTCAGACGGGATTTGGTTGGAGAAAACTTTGCTGGTCTGATCGGTGATGGGCTGGCCATCGACAGAGAAGGAATTTTGCGCGTGGTCGCCGAGGCCGTGCATGTTGCCGTTAGAATCTGCGGCGACGCCTGGCGAGACCAGCGTGACGAGCGAAGTCACCGATGAGGATGCACTTTCGAGAGGCAAGCGATTCATGATTCCCTGATCGACGTCGGTGTGAAACGTGGAGTCGTTTTCGACGAGATCGCCGCCGTTAGCTTCGACGGTGACACTTGTGTTGGCGGTGCCGATCGTCAGAGCGACTTGGACGTTTGTCGGCACGGTCGAGCGGACTTCGACGTCCTGCGTGAAGGAGTTGAATCCGGTCGACGTCACGACCATGTGATACGGATTGAATGGAATGTTCGTGAAGCGGAATGCTCCGTCCGTGCCGGTGGTCGTTTCGCGGTGGAAGCTGCTGACTGCGTAGGTGATTTCGACGGTGGCGCCGGCGATTGATGAGCCGGACGGATCTTTGACGATGCCTTCGATCGATCCTGAATTTCCTTGCGCGAACGTGGATGCGACCAGGAACAACAATCCCATCGCGGCAAATAAAACCCGTGATGAAATCCGTGTCCAGGCGGATTTAACCCAATGCGAGTGAAGAGAGGTGCAGAAATTCCGTGCCATTTTTTCTCCTGTCCCATCGAGAGGGACGAATGTCGCGCGTGGCGACGGTGCGGATGAGTGGATAGAGCCGCTGGAAAGTCAGCGGTGGCGCCGAAATGCGCGAGAGGAAATCGAGACGAATGCAACTCGAGCGCAGAGGGCGCGAACTTCGTTAACGATTCAGGAGAATGGATTAGGCGACAGGAGGGGCGCGGGGAGTGCGATGCGATGCAACGAAATTCTCTGCGTTGAAAAGCTCGAGGGTCGAGCTCTGGCGCGCAAGTTGATGCGCTGCCGGAATCAAATCATGCGGAGAAAACGCGAGGGCCGGAGCGTGCAGCACCTGACAGACGTGGCACGTCGTCTCGGGACCTTGGGTGTGATGGTGCAGAAACGCGAGACCGGACACGACGTAAAGAAGGACCACGCAGCCGAGAACGGCAAGCACTTGGCGCGCTAACTTGGTAGTGAAGAACCGGGATGGAGAGAAACGCCGCATTTACGATCGAACTCCGGAGACACCCATTCTAACAGACTTAGACGGATGGCGACTGGGAATGGTTGCTGGTTTCCTAAGAATAATCTAACGTTTGCAACGGTTTTGTGGGCCGAAAAAGCATTCGAGGCGCGGCGATCATTCATCGCTTCGCGCCTCGAACTCCGATCCAATCCAAAAGATAGCCGATGACCGGCTACGTCTTCATTGAGGTTGCGCTTGAGCCGGCGCGCCGGGTGCTGCGTTGCCGATCGCGGCGCCGTTGACGACGAGCTCGACGCGGCGATTTTTCTGCCGGCCTTCCGGCGTGTCGTTGCTCGCGATCGGATCGGTCTTGCCGAAGCCTTTCGCGGTCATCGACGAAGCCGGCACGCCCTGCGACGCAAGGAAATCACGCACCGCATCGGCACGCTGTTCCGAGAGTTTCTGATTGAATTCGTCGCTGCCGACGCTGTCGGTGTGACCTTCGATCTGTACCGTCAATCCCGGATGCGAGAGCAAGATGCCGGAGATTTTCGCCAGCTTCACCTGTGTCGGTTGCTTCAATGTGTATTTGCCGGTGTCGAACAAAACGTCCGACATGTTCACGATCAAGCCGCGTGCGGTGTCCTGCGTTTGCAACACGGCGTTGAGCTGCGCCAAAAGTTGAGCGCGCATGTCGCCTCTTTCTTTCTCAGCCTGCGCCGCAGCTTGTTGCGCCGACGCTGCCGCCGCTTCGGCTGCCTGCTGCTGAGCGAGAGCCGCCGCGCGTGCTGCTTCGGCTTGTTTTTGCTGCGCTAGAGCCGCTGCCGCTGCTGCGTCAGCCTGGGCCTTCGCTTTTTCAGCTTCCGAGCGAGCTTGGTCCGCGGCCTGGCGTTCGGCATCGGCCTGCGCGCGCGCCGCCGCTTGTGCCGCTGCATCGGCTTGCGCCTTTGCTTCGCGTGCCGCAGCCGCCTGCCGCTCCGCTTCAGCCTTAAGTTGCGCGTCCTCTTCGGCTTTCTTCTGCACCGCGATCACGCGCGACTCCTCGGCAGTTTCGATGGCGTTGCGCGCGGCGGCGATCACAATCTTGGAGTTCTTTCGGTTTTGATACGCGGTCTCGGCCTGCTGCAACTGATCTGCCGCCTTCTTGAAGCTCGCAGCGGCGTAGGTGTCGGCGTGGGCGTTGCGCGCGATGCGAACCGCGTTGCGCGCCTGGAATAGATCGGCGGGCGCTTTGCGATCAACGCCAAAAATTGCGTTTTCGATCGGCGTGTTCGACTGTGAATAGCTGCCTTTGCTGATCAAGTTATAGGTCGTCGAAACATTTTCGACGCGATTGAGCATCTTCTCGGGCACGGCGTTGTCGAGCACGACTTCATCGCCCGGTTGCGTCACCGCGTAGTAGGGTTCGGCGGTAACGATCATGCCGAACGTCTGCATGTCCACGCTGGCCTTGAGTTGCGCGTTGCCGCTTTTGCTGATGACTTCGCCGAGATTCACGGCGCGGCCCTGCGGCGAAATCGCCCACAAGACATAGGTGAGATACTCGAGCCCGAACTTGGAAGAATCCGGCAGGCCGGTGAATTTCGCATCAATCTGAATGCGATTCGCTTTGCTCTGCACTTTCGCAGTGCCCGCCGCACCCGAGGCTTGATCGGTTGGGACGAAATAAATGTTCACCGAAGATCCGGCGCGGCGGTAATCAAGTGCCTTGAGCGAGCGAGCGGTGGTCGCCGTCTGCGGAGCGGGTGATGCCGGCAGAGCCAGCAATCGCGGTGCGACGGTTGCGGCAGAAACCATTGCTACGGCAAGGCCGCAGGTAAGAATTAAATTTTTGGGGACGTTCACGGCGATTCCTCCAAGCGGGGTTTTGAGTACCGATCCGCTATTGTTGCAAAATTGAAATTCGTCTTGCGCCCAGCCCGATCCAGGAGGAGCTTCGCTGGGGTTTTCGCGTAAAATACTTTAGTAAACCTTATCAAAGAATGGAACCGAAACCCGCATCAAAATTGTATGAATCCGCAGCGACGGTGCGGCCGAATCGCAAGGTCGTTGCGTTCCATCAGGATGATGGCGGCGCTTGGGTCGCCGATCTCGAGTGCGGGCACACGCAACACGTGCGACATGATCCGCCGTGGCAAAGCCGCCCGTGGGTGACGACGGCGGAAGGGCGCGCGTCGCGCATCGGCGCCGAACTTGCGTGCGCGAAGTGCGTCGAACGGTAGCGGCGATCCTTCGATTTTCAACCGACCACTGTCAACTCGCATTTCCCTCGCTATAATGTCCACTCTTCATCGAGAGGACTTCATGAAATATCGCCGTTTTGGTCGCACGGGTTGGAACGTCAGCGAAGTGGGATACGGAATGTGGGGCATGGGCGAGTGGAGCGGTTCGGACGATAAACAATCGCTCGAAGCGCTGCAGCGGTCGATCGATCTCGGCTGCAATTTTTTCGACACAGCGTGGGCGTATGGCGAAGGGCACAGCGAACAGTTACTCGGCAAGGTTTTGCGTGCGAATCGCGGCAAAACTTTGTATACCGCGACGAAAGTCCCGCCGAAGAACCGTGAGTGGCCGAGCAAACGCGAATTCAAGCTCGACGATTGCTATCCGCCGGAATACATCGAAGAGTATATCGACAAGAGCCTCGCGAATATCGGCGTGCCGACGCTCGATTTGATTCAACTGCACACGTGGGAAGACGCGTGGATGGAAGACGAGAGGCTGCCGCGCGTATTGCAAAAAGTTGTCGCGAACGGAAAGGTGCGCGCCGTCGGCATCAGCATCAATCGGTGGGAACCGACCAACGGCGTGAAGGCCGTGCGCGCGGGATTGTTCGACGCGGTGCAGGTCATCTACAACATCTTCGATCAGAATCCCGAGGACGAACTATTCCCTGGGTGTCGTGAAAAAGATGTCGCGGTGATTGCGCGCGTGCCGTTTGACGAAGGCACACTCACCGGAACATTGACGCTCGACAGCAAATGGCCTGCGGACGATTGGCGCAATACATATTTCGTGCCGGAAAATTTGAAGAGCAGCGTCGAGCATGGCGACAAACTCAAGCCGCTGTTGAAAGACGGAATGACGATGCCAGAGATGGCGATGCGCTTCATCCTCAACAATCAGGATGTGAGCACAATCATTCCTGGGATGCGCAAAATCAAAAACGTCGAGAGCAACATCGCCGCCAGCGACAAAGGTCCGCTACCTGCCGCGTTGCACACCGAGCTGCGGAAACATCGTTGGGATCGCAAGCCTACGAAGTGGAGCCAATAGCGGTACCGTTCCGTGGCCGTTCACTACAGCATTCAAGATTCGGGCGATAGTCTGAAAATTTTCGTTCGCAACGAGATCTCGCTCTTTCTACGCGTCGTTTGCGGCGGTTTCGCCGGATGGCTGGTCTGGTTCGTAATCGGCGCGCACCTACCGAGTCTGTGGCGATCTGTTGTGGCGATTGCAGCGGGCCTGTGCGTCACCGTTTTTTTTCGCGCAACCACGGCTCGATTGCTCGCGACTAAATTTGAGTTCCAACTTGACGGCGCCGACGATCGCGAACCAGAGGGCGGGAGTTCACGTAGAGGTGCGGTTACGATATTGACCGCAAAGATTTATCGCCTGGAGTATCAGGAGCACGATTCTGGCGGCCAAGGGATTTACGCCGTGACAGCAACCGGAGAGCCACTTTTGTTGCCGTACGTCGACGCTTCACAGGCCGAGGAAATCATCTCGGCGATCAAAATGAAATTTCCTGGGCTGGCCGAGTTGTGGAGAATGTCGGAGGCCGCAGCAGCGAAATCGGTTGCCGAAAGGTCAGGCAGTCTGTTTTAGGGCGCGCTCGACGAGCATCAGGCAGCGCTCAGCCTGCTCGCGGATCAGCTCGTTATTTTCGCCGAGGTCGCGCTGTGAGCTCTGGAGTTCATCTGCGATCGAGAGCGCGGCGAGCACCGCGATTTTGTGCGTATCGACGGTCGCCGTCGCGTCGGAAATGGCGTGCATCTTTTCGTCAACGAATGTGGCGAGTTTTTGGACGTATAGGGGATCGAGATCGCCGTGGATCGTGTAGCTCTGCCCGAAAATTTGTACTTTGACTGGTCCGCTCATCGAATCTCCGCCGCGGTTGAGCCGCTCGGGCATTGTAGCGCAGCGTGAGGCATTTGGTAGCGCCGGCATCTTGCCGGCGGGGTTTGATGCGCGGCTCGAGCCGCCAATTTGAATGTTCGACGATCGCTTAGAAAAAACGCCGGCAAGATGCCGGCGCTACCAAGTTCAGCTGGCGCGGAGCTGCGCGCCGACTTGCTTCTCGAGCGCAGTCACGATACGCGAAGAAAAATCGGACGTCTGTGCGTCGGTCAGAGTTGCTTCGCGGTTCTGGAATACGACGCGCACCATCAGGGAATATTTTCCGGCTGGAACGTTTTTGCCGCGATACAGATCGCCGGCTTCGACCGTTTCAACTTCCGCAATCTTCAGAGACTCGATCGCGCTTTTTACGGCGTCGAAGCTTGTGCCGTCGCTAAGAAGCAGCGAGAAATCGCGCTCGACTGCTGGGAAGCGCGGAAGCGGTTCGTAGCGGCGCGATTCTCTTAGATCCTCGATGGCCGCGTAGATGGGATCAATAACGATCTCCGCGAGGAACACGTCTTGTCGCAGCTTTAGTCGATCGGCAACGCGCCGCGCAAGCTGTGCTGCGGCGCCTACAGCATCGCCGCCAAGCAAAAGTTGTCCTCTGCGCGCCGCGTGTGCCCAGTCATTCGCTGACGGCGCATGGGCGCGCCACTGGACACCGCCGGCCAATTCGCCGACTGAATCGATGTCGCCCTTCAGATCGGCGAAGGCGTACGCCCGTGCGCTGTCGTAGAGATTTTTCTCGCGCGCATCGCCCGTCGCGCCGATCGTCAGCACGCGCGTCTCAACCGGCGAGCTGCCATTCAGTCGATAATGCCGGCCGATTTCGAATAGGCGCACGTTGCGCTGGCCGTGATTCAAATTCCATTCGAGCGCCGCGGCCATGGTGACGAGGCCAGTGGAACGCAGTACGCCCGCTTCTTCCGAGAGTGGATTCGCCATGCGCGCGGTCTGTGTACCCGCCGCGCGAAATAGAGCGTCACGCGCTTCATCGACATGCGGGATCGTCAAAATTTCCTGATAGCCGAGGCCGATCAAGCGTTCGCGGACACGCGCCTGCGCATCGTAGTGCGGCAACCGGGCCGCACCCTGACGCGCGACCGGAAACCGCGGCGGGAATTTGTCCAGGCCGATAAATGCGCGCGATCTCTTCGATCAAATCGATCTCGCGCTCGACATCCGCGCGCCACGACGGCTGCGTGCATTCCCACGTCGCGAGCAGCGAGCCTTCCGCGCCGCGATTCTGATCGACACGCACCGGCGCAAAACCCAGCGCGCTCAGCGCCGACTCGACTTCCTTGTCGGGAACATCCGCGCCCATTACGCGCAAGATTTCCGCGCGCGTCACCCGAATCTTTTTCGCAGCACGCTTGCCGGGATACACATCGACGACGCCCGCGAGCAGTTCACCGCCGGCAAGCTGCAAAACCAGCTCGGCCACGCGCCGTGAAGCAATCTCGGCGATTTCGGGGTCGCCGCCGCGCCCAAATCGTGTCGAAGCTTCTGTGTGCAGCCGCAGATTGCGCGCGCTGCGCCGCACCGCAATCGGCTCAAACCACGCCGCTTCGATCAAAATGTTTTTCGTCGAGAATGAAATTTCGGTGTCGGCGCCACCCATGATTCCGCCGATGCCAACTCCGCGTGACCCATCGCCGTCGGCAATCATGCAAATTCCCGCGTCGATCGTTCGCTCGACGCCGTCGAGCGTGCGAATCTTTTCGCCGCCGCGCGAGGTGCGCACGACAATGCGATGATCACGAATTTTGTCGTAATCGTACGCGTGCGTCGGCTGGCCGAGTTCGAGCATCACGTAGTTCGTCGCATCGACGACGTTGCTGATGCTTGCCACGCCACTCGCTTCCAGACGTTCACGCAGCCACGCCGGCGAAGGTGCGATCTTGACGCCGCGAATCACGCGCGCTGTAAAGCGTCCGCACAATTCCGGCGATTGAATATCGACGTGTACTGCGTCGCTTGCTTTTGCGCTCGACGATTCGGCGAGCTTCGGCTGCGGCACGGCTTTCAGCGGTAGCTTGTACACCGCGCTGATTTCGCGCGCGATTCCGTAGTGCGACAAGCTGTCTGGCCGGTTTGACGAAACTTCCGCGTCGATCACCGCGCCGTGCGCGCCTTTTTCCACGCCGCCGATGTTCGTGCCCGAAAGCGCGAGCCGCGACGCGAGATCGTCGGGCGTCGCCGTCACGTCGACGAAATCCTTCAGCCAGTTGTAGACAACCTTCATTCGCTGTCTCTGTCCTTCACTGCGTTAATTCTGCTTCGGCAATCGCCCGTAATATACGTGTGTCGCGTATTCCATCTTCACTCGATCGTCGATCTGGTTGGCGCGAAACAATTCATCGAGAGCCGCCATCATCGGCGCGTAATTCGGCTGCCCTTCTTGCGGTGCGTACGAACTGCTGCGCAATCGTCCGACAAGCCCATCCCAATCGAAAATCTGGGCGTTCGGCACGCTGCGCTCCTGCACCGATGGGCCTGCGAAAAACTCCTGCATCGCCGGCAATTCGGGATAAGACTCGCGCACGCGCTTGTAATCGTTGCCGAATTTCACGAGCACATCCTCATACGCGGTCGCGAACGGCGAATTCATTTCGCGATCGTTCCACATCACGACGACCCAGCCTTCCGGCTTCAGGATCCGGGCAAACTCGCGCCGCGCCGCTGGCGCGTCGAACCAGTGAAACGCCTGGCCTGCGGTGACGAAATCGATCGTCGCGTCTTCCAGCGTCGTGGCTTCTGCCGCGGCGTCGATGCTCACAAACGAATCGTACGACGCGAGATATTCCTCGCCCGCCGCGCGCATTTCTTTGTTCGGCTCGATGCCGTAAACGCGATTGCCGTTTTTCAGAAACAGCTCGCTCAAAAATCCGGTGCCCGAGCCGACGTCGGCAATCACATGTCCGGAGCTCAGGCCGCATGCGCTCTTCAGCAACGTCAGCGCGTCGTGCGGATAACTGGGCCGGTAGCGGACGTAGTCGGCTACGCGCGAAGAAAACCGCTGCTTTGAATCGGTGAAGGTCATAAAGAATTTAACTGTCGAATTCAGCCAAGCTCTTCCGATGTTGCCGAGATGGGGAGCAGCGTGCTGCGCCCTACAAAATCAACTACGGGAATTGGCGCAAAAACCTTACGTCGCTCTGAAAGAAAACCTGAATGTCGTCGATGCCGTATTTCAGCATCGCGAGCCGGTCAATGCCGATCCCAAACGCAAAGCCGCTGACTTTTTTCGCGTCGTAGCCGACGAAACCGTATACCGCCGGATCGACCATGCCTGCGCCGAAGAGCTCGATCCAGCCCGCGCCTTTGCACTTCGAGCACGTTCCGCCGCCGGCGGAAACGCCGCTGCCGCCGCAGAAGACACACGTGACGTCGAACTCTACCGAAGGCTCAGTGAACGGGAAATAGCTCGGCCGGAAGCGCGTTTTCACGCCGGGTCCGAAAAACTGCTTCACGAAATATTCGATCGTGCCGGTGAAGTCGCAGAATGTAATGTCGGTATCGACGGCCAGCCCTTCGACTTGATGAAACGCGAATGAGTGCGTCGCGTCGGGATTGTCGCGGCGATAGACCTTGCCGGGCACGATGACGCGGACCGGCGGCTGGCGTTTCTCCATCGTGCGAATCTGCATCGGCGAAGTGTGCGTGCGCAGCAGCAAAGGCGACGGCGCACCCTTCGGCAAGTCGATGTAGAACGTGTCCATGTCGTCGCGAACGGGATGAAACTCCGGAATGTTGAGCGCCTCGAAGTTGTAATAGGGCGTCTCGATCTCCGGGCCTTCGACGACGGAAAATCCGATCGACACAAAAATGTCTTCGATTTGCTGGAAAACTTGGCGGATCAGATGGTGGGTGCCGACGGGCCGCGTCACGCCGGGCAGCGATAGATCGACGCGTTCGCGTGTCAGCGCAGCTTCGTCAGCGCCGGCTTCGATCGCTACGCGCTTCGCTTCGATTTGCGATTCGACGTGTCCGCGCAGTTTGTTCAGCTCGGCGCCGACCACGCGCTTTAACTCTGGCGTCGCGGGTTTCAGCCAGTTGTCGGTGACAAGCGTCAGCACGCCCGATTTGCGGCCGAGCCACGCATCGCGGAATTGCTTCCACGAAGCTTCGTCGTGTGCGGCGGCGATTTCGCCGTCGAAGCGCGCGACGATTTCCGCGAAGAGCTCGGAGACGAGCGCAGGCTCCGTCGCACCGAGCGCGGCGAGGGTTTGCGCGGCTTTGTTGTCCGAAGAAGTCATGATCGAAATCCGGTAGGGGCACGGCAAGCCGTGCCCGTCTTCCGTTTAGTTCAATCACAGCCTGAAAAACGCTACTGCGTCTTCGCGGCTGGCTTGGTTGCTAACTGCGGCGGAGCAAGCCCCGCCCCTACACAGACTTTGGTGAGGCGACTATTCTTTTTCGCGTACCGCTTTTTTCGGCGCCGGAACTGCAGCCTTCGCCGTCGCCGCCAGGCTTGCGAACGCCACGGCATCCTTCACCGCGATGTCAGCGAGCACTTTGCGGTCCAGCTCAACGCCAGCCACTTTCAATCCGTGAATCAAGTGGCCATACGTGATGCCGTTCAACCGCGCGGCCGCGCCGATACGCTGAATCCACAGCCGGCGATATTGGCGTTTTTTAACACGGCGATCGCGAAACGCATAGCGATCCGCTCGATTCGCCGCTTCTTGTGCGGATTGGTACAGCTTGCTCTTTGTGAGGAAAAAGCCTTTGGTCCTCTTGAGGTACTTCTTGCGCCGCGCACGGCGCTTTGTGCCGCGTTTTACGCGAGCCATGGGTTTCTCCTTTTCTGTTTAGGGAGACAACACGATGCGGGCGCGCGCCTCAAATAAAAATGAGGAAAGACACGCGTAACGCAACGGGTTTGTCTCCGGGGGTACTGCGCCGCGGCAAAATCGTTCGCGTTTGCAAAGCAAAGCACGAATCGATCGCTGCGGCATATCGGCCGGCAGGCACCCGTGTAGCGCTGCCTGGCTCGATGTGCGGGATTTCCATCCCGCGGTGCGAGGTCGAAACCTCGCGGCAGAGCTTGCGCCCTGCGTCTTGCATTTCAGTTTCGCTCTCCATTTAGCCGCACTCTAGGGCGCAGCTCGAAGGCAAAACTAAAAACTCTTAGAAGGCGTACGGCAACATCTGCTTCGTCTTCAACGTGTCGGCCTTGCTCACCGACGTCAGCTTCTTCAGCTTGCGCATGCGGCCTGGAGCCTTTGTGCCCAGGATGTGGCGCTTGCCCG
Source organism: uncultured Acidobacteriota bacterium (assembly GCA_963785605.1). Taxonomy (GTDB): domain Bacteria; phylum Acidobacteriota; class Terriglobia; order Acidiferrales; family UBA7541; genus Acidiferrum. Next base: position 291,323 of record CAWAWE010000012.1, read on the forward strand.
CGTGCGAACGAATGATTTTGCCACCCGCCGTCACCTTAAACCGCTTCGCGGCGCCGCGGTGCGTCTTCAATTTCAACTTTGGTTTCGAAGCGTTTCTTGGCATTGCTAAATCCTCTCTTCACACGGCGACGCCGTGCCCTGAATCCGAATCCCAAAACTCAATCGTTTGGGTTGCCTTACGAAGCTTGCTGCGCCGGTTGCTGCGCTGGCTTGGCCGGAGCAGGAGCGCCCTTTTTCGGCGCCAGCAATGCGACCAACACATTGCCTTCCATCCGCGGCATCGTTTCGATCTGGCAGAACTCGGTGATTTCTCCCAACAACCGCGTCATCTTCGCGCGGCCCACTTCCTGGTGCGCCATTTCGCGTCCGCGATGAAAAATCATCGCGCGCACTTTGTGACCTTCACCCAGAAACCGGATGATCTGATTCTTGCGCACGTTGTAGTCGTGTTCGGCGGTTGCCGGCCGAAACTTGACTTCTTTCAACTGCGAGCCGCGGCTGCTTTTGCGCTGCTCGTGCGCTTTCTTGTTTTGTTGATAAAGAAATTTTCCGTAGTCCGTGATCTTGCAAACGGGAGGGTCCGCTGTCGGTGAAATCTCCACCAGATCCAGTCCCTTTTCACGCGCCATCCGCACCGCTTCGTACGGTTGCATGACGCCAAGCTGCCCGCCTTCTTCGTCGATCACCCGGACTTCACGAGCCCGGATACGTTCATTCACCCGAGTGCGGTCGCTCTGCTGCCGGAAGTTACGTTCTGCGATATTTCCCCCTAACAAATTTAAGGCGCCAGATACCCGCCTCGCCGGGTACTGCCCTGAATCGACTGTTTGCGCTGCCGCTGCGAGAACCGCGCGCACCCGCCGCTCAAGCCAAAAAATACTGAGAGACGGGCTTCAAAGTATAGCACGTAGGCAGGTTGCAACAGCAAGGCTTAGATGCCGGGCGCCGGTGACGGTGGCATAGAATCCGCGAACGCCGAGTCCGTGGCTTCAATGTGCAACGTAGGCGGCTTACACCTAGAGGAACGCAGTGGCCGGCACCTTTATTTCAGAGGGGTGAGGCACGTAAACGCTAAAAGGTGATGTCCAGGCGACCCTTTGGACCGGCGATGATGGCGTGGAGATGGGGAGTGTGGCCGGAGGTGATTTTTAGATCGAGGTTCAGCTGGCCAGCTCGGTGGCGGATTTGGACCAAGTCTTTTTCCGTGGAGATCGCCTCAAAGAGTTCCAGGTGGCAGCCTTGCGGCGCGTCGATGGACGGATGCATCGTGCCAGCGCCCCATTCGATGAAGAACGGGAACAGGCCTCCGGCGTCATCCTTAAGTGCGAGCGTTTTCCAATTCAGGATGCGGCCGTCGGGACGTTTTCGCGAGCCTGGCTGTGGGCCAACGATGTCGACGCCTTCATCCTTGAGACGCTGAGCGAACGCTTCGATGTCGCCGGGATGCTGCGCCCAGCCGACAATCACCGGTTCCTCGAGGGAACTCAGGTTGCGCTTGTCATCGGTGGCGGGCTGCTTCGGATCGGGCGCGATGATTTCGAGATAGCGATTCGTGCCGAGCGAGAGCAGAGCGTTTCGCGTGCCCGCGCCAGGATGGACGCCGCCGAATGCTGCGCGCACTCCGGTGCGCTCTTCGACGAACTTGATGCCTGCATCGAGATCGGGGCAGCCGACCAAAATATGATCGAGCAATTTGGGAGCGGTCTCCTGTGGCGCTGAGCGTGAGATGCGCGCGGCGACGAGAGCGGCACTTGCCGTCAACAGGAATCGTCGCCGAGAGACACGGTGCATGCGCGAAAGGTATCACAAAAGAGATTCGATCATTCACGGCGGAGCAAGTCTTTCGTGCTGCTACGCATCACATGCTGATCAGCGATGCGCGATTTCAAAATCGCCGGCAAGATGCCGGCGCTACCAAGCTGGACGACAATCGCGATTTGTTTACAGGCTGATGGTGGCGGAGGATTGGCCGCGTTTGCAGAGATAGGCGTGCCAGAAGAGGCGGGCGGCGATGGCGCGGAAAGGTTTCCACGCAGCGCTCATTTTTTCGAGTTTTTCGGGAGAGGGGCGTTGGCGGAGTTGTTTTACTTCCTGGACGGCGATGGCGAGTGCGAGATCGCCGACGGGCCAGATGTCGGGGCGGCGCAGGGCACTGAGGAGATAAATGTCGGAGGTCCAGCGGCCGATTCCTTTTAGTGCGACGAGTTTTTCGCGGGCGTGATCGTCGTGGAGTTCGTGTAACGCGTCGAGATCGAATTGCCGTTGCTTCATGGCGTCGGCGAGCAGGCGCGTGTAGTGCGCTTTTTGGCGACTGAAGCCGAGTTTGCGCATTTCGACTTCGGTGAGCTTGAGGAATTTTTCGGGAGTGAAGGGGCTGACAGCTTTTTCGAGCTTCTGAAACAGCGCGCGGGCGGATGCGAGCGAGACTTGCTGTTCGAGAATGATGTAGACGAGCGTCGGGAAACCGGGCTCGCGAACCCAGAGCGGCGGGACGCCGTATTTTTCCACGACGCGAGCGAGATCAGCGTCGCGTGCGATGAGTTCGCGGACTGCTTCGGCGAAAAATTCTTCGGTTACGTGGACGAGCGGTTTTGTCGCGGCCGCGGCGACTTCCGCCGGCAACGGTTGCGTTAGTGCCGGTCGCTTTGGCGATGCGGGCTTGGCTTTACGCGATCGTGCGCGTGTCGATTTCGGTTTGGAGGGACGCAAGGAATTCCGCGAGCGGCTTGGGGCCGAGATCGCCCTTGGTGCGGTGGCGAACGGAAACGGTGCCGGCTTCGGCTTCTTTGCCGCCGACCACGAGCATGTACGGGATCTTTTGCAACTGCGCATCTCGAATTTTTGCGGGCAGCTTTTCGTTGCGCTCGTCGAGATGCACGCGCGTGCCGTGTCGCTTCAGCGTGTCGGTGACATGCTTCGCGTAATCGATCACCTTTTCGCTGACGGGGCAGACTTGCACTTGCACCGGTGCGAGCCAGAGCGGGAACGCGCCGGCGTAATGTTCGACGAGAATGCCGAAGAAGCGCTCGACGGAACCGAGCAGCGCGCGATGGACCATCAAAGGTTGATGGCGGGCGCCGTCTTCGCCCACGTATTCGAGCTTGAAGCGCGCCGGCAAATTGAAATCGAATTGGACGGTGGTGAGCTGCCACGAGCGGCCGATCGCATCGATCAGCTTGACGTCGATCTTGGGGCCGTAGAATGCCGCTTCGCCGGCGATGCGCTTGAACGGAACTTTTATGCGCGTCATGGTTTCGGCGAGAGCGTTGGTGGCTCGGTGCCAATCTTCCGGCTTGCCGGCGTAACTTTCGGGATGCGATTCGTCCCAGTCGGAAAGTTCGACCTCGAATTGCTCGAAGCCAAAGTTCTTCATCACGGCGAAGGCGAAGTCGATGCAAGCTTCGACTTCACTTTCGATTTGCGACGGCATGCAGAAAATGTGCGCGTCGTCTTGCGTAAAACCGCGCACGCGCAGCAATCCGTGAAGCACGCCGCTGCGCTCGTAGCGATAGACGGTGCCGAGTTCGGCGAGGCGCACGGGCAGATCGCGATAACTGCGAAGACGCGACTTGTAAATAAGGATGTGGCCGGGGCAATTCATCGGCTTGAGCTGGTATTCGGCTTTTTCGACCTCCACAGGGCCGAACATATTGTCTTTGTAAAAGCCGGTGTGGCCGCTGGTGTTCCAGAGCTCGCGGCGCATGATGTGCGGCGTGTAGACGATGTCGTAGCCGCGCTTGAAAAGTTCCGTGCGCAGCCAGTCTTCGACGATGGTGCGGATCAATCCGCCCTTGGCGTGCCAGAAAATCAGGCCTGGGCCGGCCTCGTCCTCGATGCTGAAAAGATCGAGTTCGGCGCCGAGTTTGCGATGGTCGCGGCGCTTCGCTTCCTCGAGGCGATGCAGGTACGCGTCGAGTTCTTTTTGTGTGTAGAAGCACGCCGCGTAAATGCGTTGCAGCTGCGGATTCCCTTCGTGCCCCTTCCAGTAGGCGCCGGCGACGCTCATCAATTTAAAAGCTTGAATGCGCTTGGTGGAGGGAATGTGTGGGCCGCGGCAGAAGTCGATGAACTTGCCGGTGGTGTAGAAAGAAACCATCGGGTCGGAGGCTTTCTCCTCGACCAGCTCGCACTTGAAAATCTGATCGGATTTCTTGTAGAGCTCGATGGCTTCGGCCTTCGGGAGAAGCTTGCGTTCGTTTGGCAGATCCTGCCCGGCAAGCTCGTGCATCTTCTTCTCGATTTTTTCAAGATCTTCGGGAGTGAACGGCTGCTCGCGCAAAAACTCGTAGAAAAACCCGGTGTCGATCGGCGGGCCGATGCCGAGCTTTACGTTGGGATAAAGCTCCATCACAGCGGCGGCGAGAAGATGCGCGGCGGAGTGGCGAAAAACGTAGAGCGAGTCGGGATCTTTTTCGGTGAGGATCTGGAGTTTTACGTTGTGGTCGAGTGGGCGACGCAGGTCGATCAGTTCGCCGGCGCTGTTGCTCTGATAGCCGTCGTCAACGCCTGCCGCCGCGGAGGATGCGCCGCTAGCCGATTGCGCGGAAGCATTCGCCGCGGCCGGATCTGAAATTCGCGCGACGAGAGCGGCGTCGGCGAGACGCGGCGAAATTTTGCGCGCAATATCCGCCGGAGTTGTGCCCTGCGGCACTTCCTGCACTGAACCATCCGGCAACGTAATCTGAATCGACGCCATGCTGTGATTTCACCCGAAGTAAGAAACACCAAGCTTAATTGCCGTGTCCAAGGCGGTCAAGGTAACACGGCGACTAGTGGGTGAGGAGGGCGCGGAAGGCGGGGTCGTCGTGGTAGGGGGCGAAAGCGGGTTCGGATTGGAGCCACTCGATGAAATGGGGCATGTCGGTGACCTTTGATTTGGCTTGGCGGAGGGCTTCGAGCGCGCCTTTTCGGTTGTTGTCGAGAGCTTGGACGTAGGCGAGGTTGCGAAGGGAATTGGGGCTGTCGGGCATCGCTTCGACGGCCATCAGGTAATAGTCTTTGGCGAGGGCGTACTGTTTTTGATCGATCTGCTCGCTGCCAGTTTCCATGGCGTGGACGAAGACCTGGGCGACGGCGCGTTTAAAGACGATCGCTTTGTCGGGCTTTTTTTCGTGGGCGGCTGTTTCGCGCAGAGTGGTGATTTTTAGTTTCGTGGCGGAGACGGTGGCGGCGAGGTCTGAGTTCAGCGTAGGGAAACTCACCATGGCCGCGGTTATGTCGGCGACGAGATCTTGTTGTTCATCGAAGTCGCGTTGCTGGCGCTTGCGGCCTTCGCGGACATTCTTCTGCGTCGCCAGAGACGTTGCGGCTGCGCGCAACGGTGCGATGTCGGTAAGGCCATCGAACGTCGCGATCGCCTGGTTGTATTCGCTCCATGCGTAGAAGAGATTGCCGGCTTGTTCGAGAGATTTGGCGCGGGCGATTTCGGCGTCGCGCTGCTGCGCGATGAAATCGGCGTCATTCGGCGTTGCATCTTTTTTCATTGCGAGCAGCCGAAACCAAGCCAAGGCCTCTTCGGCGACTTCGGACGGCGCCCATTGATGCGGGCCTTCGAAATAGCGAAGGAAGTGTGAGTAGCCTGCGGCCGCGAGTGACTCATCGAGATGCGTGACTTCGGGAAAATTGAAGTCGATGTTGCCAACCGCGGCGAATACCGGGAAAACGGAATCTTTCGACGACGGCGCAATATGGAGAGGAAATCCTGCGCCGTTGAGATAAACGCCCGCGGCGCATTTACAGTCGAGCGCAATTTGCGCTGCTACGCGGGAACCACCGGAGAATCCAGTGAAATAGACGCGACGATCGTCGATGGCGAGGAGGGTGTGCGTGTCGTCGGACATGGCTTGGGCGGCTTCGATCTCGGGAGGCCAGGGGCCGTTGCGAGAGTTATTGGAGGCGGCGACGATGTATCCATATTTTTCAGCAGCGGCTTTGAACGTGTCGATAGGGCGATCGCCGCGTGCAGAGGGATCGAAGGCGTAGATGATGGGCCACTGTTTTGTGGGCGTGTAAGACGAAGGCAGGTAGAGCGCGTAGGTTTGATCGGGCTTCGCAGCGCAAATGCGGTGAAGGTCAATCTGGCCGGGGACGGGCGCAATCGGTTTTTGTTGCGCCGATGCGAGCGGACAGACGATGAGGATGATCGCGAGGAGGCGATGCATTTGTGAGGAAGTATAGCTGGTGAACAGAAAAGGCGAGGTGGGGAAGCGAAGAAGTGACGAAGTAAAGACAAAGGCGAATCGCTGGTCTAAGCGGGGAGCGACATTATTACTTTTCCCCTCGCGTGGCCCTGTTCGAGGTAGCGGATGGCGTCGGGAATTTCGTGCAGCGCGCAGGAGCGATCGATGACGGGCGTCACTTTGCCGTCGACCAACAATTCGTTTATGGAGAGCAGGTCGGGTTGATTCATTTTTGCGAAAATCGAGACTTGTTTCTGGCTGACGAAAATGGAATGCACCCTTGCCGAAACCATGCTCGCGATGGGCTTGATCATCCAGTTGTCGGTCTTGCCGCCCGCGGGGACGAGTGTTCCTCCGCGATTGAGTACTCGGCAGCACTCGGAGAAAGAGTGATTTCCTACACAATCGAGGATTAGATCGAAGCGCTGATTTCCTTTGGTGAAGTCGTGCGTGGTGTAGTCGATGACGTCGTCGGCGCCGAGCGAACGGACTAGATCGAGATTGCGGGTGCTGGTGACGCCGGTCACTTTCGCGCCAAGCGATTTGGCAATTTGCACGCCGAATGTGCCGACGCCGCCGGAGGCGCCGTTAACCAGAACCGTTTGCTGCGGCTGAAGCTTTCCTTTGTCGCGCAGCGCTTGCAGAGCTGTGAGCGCTGCGATCGGTATGGATGCGGCATGTTCGAAAGACACAGCTTCGGGCTTCTTCACCAATTTTGTTTCGGCGGTGCAGGCAAATTCAGCAAATGCGCCCTGACAAACCCCGTAGACCGCGTCGCCGGGTTTGAATTGGGTAACGTTTCGGCCGACCGCGTCAACAACGCCAGCAACGTCGGCGCCGAGGCGTTTGTTTTTGGGCTTGCCCAGACCTGCCATCAGGCGGATGGCGTATGGTTCGCCGCGCATGAAGTGCCAATCGTAGGGATTGAGCGAAGCGGCGCGAACTTTGATGGAGACTTCGGCATCGCCGGGAATCGCCTGCTCAACATCTTCACATCGGAGAACGTCCGGGGGACCGTATTCGTAGTAGACGATTGCTTTCACGATTCCCTCGTGGGTGGTCGCTGTCGGCCTTGGGGTTGTGAACGGAAGATGGCACAACGCGGGGCAAGAAACAACCGGGAGTCGCGTCGGTCGCTATTGTTTGGGTGTGGTTTTGCGGGCGCGGTACACTTTTGGGCTTCAGGTGGCGCGCGTGATGTGCGGAGCATTTACGGTCCAGGGGAGAAGGATGTCAGAGCGAATTGAATTGCGAATTTGGAGTGTGGTAGTTGCGATCGTGTGCTTTGGGTTTATTGGTGGTGGGCGAATGAGTGCGCAGGACACGTCGAGTGGGGCGCCGAATGCGAAGACGCCGGTGGCAGTGGAACTGCGCGAGCCGGATGCGCGGTATAAGGCGGACATTCTGTTGGTTGTGGCGCATCCGGACGATGAGGGGGCGGCGACGGCGTATCTGGCGCGGGCGATCGATGAGGGCAAGCGCGTTGCGGTGGTGTACGGGACGCGCGGCGGCAACGGAGGAAATGAAGTCGGGACGGAGCAGGCGTCGGGGCTGGCGGCGATTCGAGAGATCGAAGCGCGCCGGGCGAATGCGACTTTGGGAATCACGAATGTTTGGTTTCTGGACGGGAAGGATACGGCGGGACAGGATGTGCTTGTGTCGCTGGCGAATTGGCAGCACGGCGCGGCGCTGGAACAGCTTGTGCGGTTGATGCGGCTGACGCGTCCGGAAGTGGTGCTGACATTTTTGCCGGGCACATTTATTGGTGAAGATCACGGAGATCATCAGGCGGCCGGAGTGGTGGCGACGGAGGCGTTCGATCTTGCGGGCGATCCGACGGTGTTTCCGAATCAAGTTGCCGAGCCGTTGAAACGACTTGAGGCATATCTCGAAGGACTGCGGCCGTGGCAGCCGAAGAAGATTTTTTATTTTCCGGATGCAGAGCGGGAAGACATTTTCAAAGGCATGGGGCCGTCGTATTCGGTGAAGGAAATTTCGAAGTCGTCGAAGAAGCCGTACTGGCGGGCTTCGCTGGATGCGTTTCGATTGCATCAAACGCAGGCGAAGAGTTTTGCGGACCGGCTCGACAAGATGGATGACGCGGCGATCGAGAAAATGATGCAGGCGGATGGCTGGGCCGACGAACAGAGATTCGTGCTGGGGAAGTCGCTGGTGGGAGGAGCGACGACGGACCCGATTTTTTCGGGCATCGAGAGCGGTTCAATTCCGTTTCGGCGCGCGGCGTTTGCGGTGGAGGCACCGAAGAGCGATGTGGCGGTGACGCTGGCCGGTCCGTGGAATTTTTATGCGGAGTTTCGCGCGGCGCATCAGCTGACGCATTTGCCGCATCCGGAGCCGCCGGAGATTGCGCTGCAAGAGAATACAGCGCTCGTTATTCCTTTGTGGGTAAGAAACTCGGCGAGTGAGGTGCGCGAAGTGAAGTTGTCGGCGGAGTTGCCGCAGGGGTGGACGGTTACGAGCGGCGCGGGCACAGTGAAGGTCGGCGCGAATCAAACAGCGGGGACGCGGGTGGAGATTGCGCTGGGAGTGCTTAGTGACAAATCAAAAACGCGCGATGACGCGAAGGTTGTTACGGTTCGCGCTGAGTCCGGAGGAAAGAATGTCGGTGAAATCTCGCTCAAGGTCGAGCTGAGAAAGAAAGCGTTACCAGAATAAAAACCTACGATCGCGCGCAACCTATTGGGATTTTTTCGAGCGCGCCGACTCCATCTCCTGCCACGCACTCTCAGGTAACGCCAACAAATCGTTGAATTCGCCAGCGCCGCGGAGCCACAGCGCCCCGTCGATGACGACGCATTCGCCGTTGATGTATGGGGACATGTCGCTGAGGAGAAATGCGGCGAGATTGGTGAGTTCGTCGTGGTGGCCGAAGCGTTTCATCGGATGAGATTCGCGCGCGTGCTCTTCGAACTGTTTTGAGGGCATGAGGCGCGACCAGGCGCCTTCGGTTGGAAATGGGCCAGGCGCGATGGCGTTGAGGCGGATTTTGTATTTCGCCCATTCGACGGCGAGTGAAGTGGTCATCGCGAGGACGCCCGCTTTGGCGCAAGCGGATGGGACGACGAAGGCGGAGCCGCAATTTGCGGCGGCGTACGTGGTGACGATGCTGAGGACGTTGCCGCCTTGTTTGTCTGCGATCCAGCGTTTGGCGAGCGCTTGCGTGCAATTGAACGATCCGTTTAACACGATACCCACAACCGCATTGAAGGCGTTGGCGCTGAGCGTTTCGGTGCGCGCCATGAAGTTGCCGGCGGCATTGTTGACGAGCGAGTCGATGCGGCCGAATTGCTGGAAGCCGGCTTCGACGGCGGATTCAACCGATGCCGGTTCGCGGACGTCGGCGGTGGCGTAGGCGGCGGAGCCACCGGCGCGGCGGATTTCTTCGCAGACATCTTTGAGAGGTTGTTCGCGGCGGCCGATGATGAAAATTTGCGCGCCGAGTTCGGCGAACGCGAGGGCCATGCTGCGGCCCAAGCCGGTGCCGCCGCCCGAGATGAAGATGGCGCGATCTTTGAAGAGAGTGGGTTGGAACATGAGGAGGAGTTTAGAGGGAAAGACGAAACTCGAAAAGCGAAACTCGGAATTTAGAAGAGGCCGGGGAGGAAGCGGGGCTTGGAGGACATCGCGGCGCGGTAGTCGGGATTGGCGAGCAGGGCGCGCTCTTCGAGCGGGATGCGTTGCGAGAGGACAGCGAGGTAGCCGAGCGTGCCGACGATCGAGGTGATCCATGCGGTATGGATCAGAGGAAGCGTGATCAACTCGATCGTGACGGCGGTGTAGTTGGGATGGCGGACGAAGCGGAATGGGCCGGTGGTGATGACGCCGGCGCTGGTGGAATCCATCACTTGAACGTTCCAGTGATTGCCAAGCGTTCGAATGACCCAGAGGCGGACGAAGTTGGCTGCGACAAAAATGATGAACATCGGGGCGGCGAGCGCAGGGATGAACGGGCGCTTGAGAGCGACGACTTCGAGGGCGGCACCGATCAGAACGAGAGTGTGGACCGCGACGAGCCAGGGATACAGCGGCTCGGCGACGATGGACGCACCGCGCGGCACCATCGCGCGCTGATGATTGCGCGAAACGCGAAGCTCGATGATGCGAAGAGCCGCGACGACGAGCAGCAGCGCTAGAAACGCGATGACGCTCAGGTCCATTGGAGGAGGAGAAATTCGGCGCTGAAGCCGGGGCCGAACGCGGCCGCGAGAGCGATATCGCCTGGATTCAGCGGACGCTTTTCGAGCCACTCCTGAAGGATGAAGAGAATGGTGGCGCTGGAGAGATTCCCGACGTTGGCGAGGACGTCCCAAGAGGGCTGCGTTTCGGACTTGTTGAGTCCGAGCGCGATTTCGACGTTGCCGAGCAGGCGCGCGCCGCCGGGATGGAGAATCCAGCCCTTGATGTCTTGTTGCGTGAGTCCGTGGCGGCCGAGGAAGCCGTCGATGAGCGACTTGATTTTTGAGCCGATCATGTCGGGAACATTTTTGTCGAGCAGGATGTGGAAGCCGGCGTCGCGAAGATCGAAGCCCATGGCGCCGAGAGAGTCGGGGAACGTATAGGTTTCGGTGACCAGAATTTTTGGCTTGTGCGAGCTGGCGCCCGCGGCGAAGCTGCCATTGCCGTTGCCATTCGTGTGCGCGGTTGCGATCGAAGAGGGCGCCGCGGCGACCGCTTTCGGGTTGTTGCTGACGATAACCGCGGCGGCGCCATCGCCAAAAAGAATCGACGAGATCAGATTCGCCTGCGAAATATCTTTGCGCTGGAAGGTGAGCGTCGGAAGCTCGACGGCGATGACCAGCGCGTTGCCGCCGGGGTAAGCCTTCAGATAATCGGCGGCGCGAGCGAGTCCCATTGCGCCGGCGGCGCAGCCCAGTTCGGTGAACGGCATGCGGCGGACGTCGCTGCGGAAGCCCATCAGATTAATCAGGTGCGCGTCGAGCGACGGAATCATGAAGCCGGTGCAACTGACGGTGATGATGAGGTCGATTTCGTCCGCGCGAAGGTGCGCGCGTTCGAGGCATTTTTCGGCGGCTTCCCGGCCGAGCTTGATGGCGTGCTCGATGTATTCCTGATTGGTCTTCTCGAGACCCCGTGGCTGGACGATGTATTCCACCGGAAAAATCGAATGACGCTTGTGAACTTGAGCGTTATCGACGATCGACATCATGGCTTCGAGCTTGCGCTCTGGGATGTCGAAAACGCGACCCATTTGATACTTCACGTCTTCGCGCGTAATGGTGTGTTCGGGTACGGCTGTCGCGGTGGCGAGGATGAATGGATGTGGAGTCGCGGCTCGTGGTGGCGGCATGGTGACAGCCACTGGCTGCGACGACGATGCAACCACTGTTGGCGCAGATACGTTTTCAGTACTCAAAGGAGATCCCCCGTCTCGTTCGGCGCGGTTGAGCCGCTAACCATCGCCGGCACGGCGACGCATGACTCGAAATCGGCAGCGCCCTCGGGCCACACGATTCCGGCCCTAGACTCTACATTATTTATGGCTGGGGAGGTAGGTTTCAAGTTATGGAGTAAGGTGCCTTGTGGCATGTAAACGTCAGTCCTATCTTGCGTTTGTGCGCCGAGGGAGCAGTAGCCCTCAAGCGTTTCGAGGGTCGCTTCCCAAGCGATTCTGGGGCGCGCGGCACATTCATATCGCAGTCATGTGCCAAATGTCGATCCGTGAAACGATGTGGGAGGGCTAAGCTATGCTGCCAGTTTGCGGAGGATGGAGCAAGATGAGTTCGAAATCGAGGGTGCGGGTGCGAGGTCCTCTCTTGGTTCGGCGGGTGGCGCCTCTGCTCGTGGCGGTGATCGTATGCACGGGCGCGATCGCGAGTTTCGGGACCAGCGACTGGCGCGCGCAGGCTCAGGACCGCGCGGTGGGCGGCGAACGCCGTGTGGCGCCGCTGCTGGTGGTGATTTCGGTGGATGGGCTGCGACCGGACTATGTGACGCAAGCGGACGCGCACGGAGCGAAAATCCCGAATCTGCGGCGATTTTTGAAAGAGGGAACGTACGCGGACGGCGTGCAAGGAGTCGTGCCGACGGTCACGTATCCGAGTCACACGACGTTGATGACGGGAGTTTGGCCAACGAAGCACGGGATTTACGCAAATACGACGTTCGATCCGTTGCAGAAAAATTTTCAGGGCTGGTATTGGTATGCGGAAGATATTCGCGTGCCGACATTGTGGGACGCGGCGGCGAAGGCGGGGCGCACGACGGCGAGCATTCAGTGGCCCGTGACGGTGGGCGCGCACATCAACTGGGTGATTCCCGAATTTTGGCGCGCGAATACGCCGGACGATGCGAAGTTGCTGCGCGCGGTTTCGACGCCGGGGCTGATCGCGGAAGCGACGGCGGAGATTGGGCCGTACAGCGGCGGAGTCGATTCGACGGTCGAGGCGGATAAGAATCGCGGGAAGTATGCGGAGTGGATTCTGGAGAAAAAACATCCCGCGCTGCTGACGTTGCATTTGATCGCGCTGGATCACATCGAGCATGAGACGGGGCCGTTCAGTCCGGAGGCAGTGGCGACGCTGGAAGGGATCGATGCGGCGATCGGCGGCGTATGGGAGGCGGCGGAACGGCTGGCGCCGGGGCATGCGTTTGTGGCGGTCGTGTCGGATCATGGTTTCGCGCGCACCGACGCGCAGCTGAATTTATTCGCCGCGTTTCACGAGGCGAAGCTGTTTGATCTCGATGCGAAGGGGAAGATTACCGATTGGCGGGCGATGCCGTGGGTGACGGGCGGGTCGGCAGCGATTGTGCTGAAGGATCCGAACGACGCGGCGGTGAGCGAGCAGGTGAAGGAGTTGCTGGCCAAGATTGCGGCCGATCCAGCAAATGGAGTGGATCGCGTCTTGGATGCCGACCAGGTTCATGAGCGCGGCGGATATCCGACGGCTTCGTTTTTTGTGAGTTTGAAGCCGGGATGGCGCACGGGCAGCGATGCGGAGACGCCGCTGCTGACGAAGACGAAAGTCGGCGGGACGCATGGCGAGTTGCCCGATGTGCCGGATTTGCGGGCGGCGTTTTTCTTGATCGGTCCGGGGGTGCCTGCCGGGAAAGATGTGGGCTTGATCGATATGCGGAACATTGCGCCCACGCTGGCGCATGAAGCGGGACTGCCGCTGCCGACGGCTGACGGTAAGAATTTGTTGCCGTGAAGTTCGGGCTTTGAAAGCGGATCGCCACGCACCAGCCCGCCTTCACGCGGAAGACAAGACGGTTAGTCAGTGTGATAGATTCTCGCGCGTCGAGGTGAATCGATGCGGCGAAGAGTTCGATTTGGTTTAGCGGTGGCGTGTGTTCTTTTGATCGCGTCCGCGGCGGCGCATTTGCGAGCGCAGACGGCTTCTTCGAGCGATGCGAAATATCCGCCGACGACGGAAGGCGACTTCGTCGTTCACAACTACAAGTTTAAGTCGGGGCAGTCGATGGCTGAGGTGCGCCTGCATTACACGACGCTGGGGAAACCGGCGCAGGATGCGCAAGGGCGCACGACGAACGCGGTGCTGATTCTTCATGGCACCGGCGGCAGTGGACATCAATTCCTCGCGCCGTATTTCGCGAACGAGCTGTTCAATCCGGGGCAGATCCTCGACGCGTCGCGCTACTACCTGATTCTTGTGGATGGCATCGGACATGGAAAATCCTCGAAGCCGAGCGACGGGCTCCGCGCACATTTTCCCGAGTACGACTACGACGATATGGTGGCGCTGCATCACGCGCTGCTCATCGACGGATTGAAAGTGAATCATCTCCGGCTGATTTTCGGCACGTCGATGGGCTGCATGCACTCGTTCGTCTGGGGCGAGACCTACCCCGATTTCATGGATGCGCTGATGCCGATGGCGTGCCTGCCCGTGCAGCTTGCGGGACGCAACCGCATCTGGCGAAAGATGGTGATGGACGGCATCCGCACGGATCCCGAATGGAAAAATGGAGATTACACGACCCAGCCGCCGCAGGGCATTCGCATCGCGCTCGATTTTCTGATCATCGCGGGCAGCGCGCCGATCCCGATGCAGAATTCTCTACCGACGCGCGATGACGCGGACAAATGGCTCGACAAATACTTTCACGATCGCGCGTCGGGAATCGACGCGAATGATTTTCTCTATCAAGTGAACGCTTCGCGCAACTACGATCCGTCGCCACACCTCGAGAAGATCACGGTGCCCGTGATGTGGATGAATTCCGCGGATGATTTCATCAATCCGCCGGACCTGGGAATCGCGGAACGCGAAGTGAAGCGGCTGAAGAATGGGAAGTTCGTTTTGATCCCCGCGAGCGAGCAGACGCACGGGCACGGCACGCACACGTTTGCGACAATCTGGAAGCAATACATGGCGGAAATTCTCGAGAAGTCAGCGCACTGATCGCTGAAATGAATCTAGCTCGAGGCGGAAGCGGGCGCGACGGCGACGCGTAGCTCGAGCGCGATGCGACCAGGACCAAACGCGGCGATCATTAACAGCCCGCCCATGATTCCGAGATTTTTCTGGAAATTCACGGACATGAATTCGTGAAGCAAAAATGTCACCGGAACCATATAGAAAAACATCACGGTCGCCGCGATACGGGCGCCGAAACCTGTGATTAGGCAAAACGAGCCAGCGGCTTCAACGATCAGCGCAGCGGCAAGCAGAGCAATAGCAGCCGGCATGTGTTTCGCGTGCATATACTCGACGTTGGCGCTCCAGCCGAATATTTTGCTGTAAGCGCTGGTCACAAAAATAACGCTGATCAACCAGCGCGCGAGGAGAGTGATAGCGCCTTGCGTAAATGTCGGCACACGATTTCTCCGATAACTGCGATCGAACGTGTCACGAGGCTTAGACTGTAGATGATGGAAGCCGTTTCCGGCCTATTCGACGCGGAGCGCCCGCAACGGATCGATCCGCGCGGCGCGGCGAGCGGGGATGTAACACGCGGCGCACGCGGCGAGCGTCAACACCGCCGCGACACCAACGAATGTGAGCGGATCGGTCGGGGTCACTCCGAAGAGAAAGCTGCGGACCGATTGCGTCAACGCGAACGCGGCTGCCAGACCGAGTGCGACGCCGACCAACGCGAGCCCCATTCCCTGCCGCAAAATCATGGCGACGATCTCGACGGGCCGCGCGCCGACGGCCATGCGAACGCCGATCTCGTGGATGCGCTGGCTGACCGAGAGCGCCATCACGCCGCCAATGCCGGCTGCCGCGATCGCCAGCGCGAGCAACGCGAACAGCCCGAGCAGATTTGTCGTCAGCCGCGGAGCCGCGATCGATTCCGCGCGAACCTGCTCGAGCGATTGAATTTTTCCCGCGGGCTGATTCGGATCGACTTCGTACAAATGTGTCACGACCGTACGCGCGATATTCATCGGATCGCCTTGCGTGAGCGCGACCAAGCCCGGCGCCATTTGCGGATATTGCGCGTAGGGCACGCAGATGTAGTCTTTCGCCGTCTGGCTCAGCTCACGCTCGCGCACGTCGCCGGCGACACCGATGATTTCAGTCCATTTCTTACCGTTGTCGAACGACACCCGGCGCCCGACGGGATCTTGGCCGTGAAAATAATGGTTCACGACGGATTGATTCACGATGGCGACCAGCGGTTTGTCGGGCCGATCGCGCCCGTCGAAATCTCTGCCGCTCAAAAGCGGGATTCCGAGCGTGTGGAAATAATCGGGAGTGACGGCGTTGAATTCTGACGTTGGCTTATCGTTCGGATTTGCTTGCTGGCCTTCGATCAGGAATTCATTGTTGGACGCAGGCGATTTATCGAGCGGAAACTCGCCCGACATCGCGGCAGACGTCACTTGGGGCATGGCACGAACTTTTTCGAGAAGCAAATCGGAAAAGTTGAGCATGCTGGGGTTGCTCATATATTTCGAGAAATCGAGGCTCATCTGCACGGTCAAAACATTCTCCGGGCGGAATCCGGCATCGACGTGTTGAAGATTGACGAGACTGCGCACCATGAGGCCCGCGCCGATCAACAAAAGGAAAGACACTGCGACCTGAGCGACGATCAACGCGCCGCGCGTCCTGCCGCGCCGAGCGCCTTCGGTGGACTGCGTGCCGCCCTCTTTGAGCGCGGAGGCGAGATTTCCGCGTCGGGCGAGTGCGGGAGCGGTGCCTGTCAGAATGCTCACGAGCGCCGCGATGCCCAGCGTGAAGAACAACACCTGCGCATCAATGTGAATTTCGTTGGCGCGTGGCGTGAAGCGCGCGACGAACGTCGTGAGGAGCTTTAGTCCGCCGGTGGCGAGGAGTAGTCCGAGCAAGCCACCGCCGGCCGCCAACAAAAAGCTTTCGGTCAGAAGTTGGCGGAACAGTCGCACGCGGCTGGCGCCCATCGCCGTGCGCAATCCCATTTCGCGGCCGCGCCGCACCATGCGCGCGAGATTCAGGTTGGCGACGTTTGCGCATGCGATCAGGAGCACAAAGCCCGCCGCGGCCAAGAGAAACAGCATCGTCGGCTTCGCGTCGCGCGTGAGCTCGGTCTTCATCGGCGTGACTTCCATTTTCGGGGTCGCGTCTTTCGAGTACGCGTCGGGGAAGTCGCGCTGCATCGTCGCGGCGACGGTTGAGAGATCGGCTTGAGCTTGCCCCGGTGTCACGCCCGGCTTCATGCGTCCGAACAAGCGCAGCGTGCGGCCTTTCCGATCGGCGATCATTTCGGGGTCGGAGCGGAACGGGCAGGCCGACGAAGTCATGTACACATCGTTTGCATGCGGATACTGCGGAAAAGGCGGGAGAACACCGATCACTAAGTGCGCTTTGTCGTTCATGCGAAATGTTTTGCCCACGACGGTTGGGTCGCCGCCAAAACTGCGCAGCCAGTATTCGTAGCTGAGCAAAAGCACGGCTGGCGCGTCGTGCTTTTCGTCGTTCGGTTCGAACATGCGACCCAGCAAAGGCTTCACGCCGAACACGTCGAAGAAATTCCACGAGACGACGCCGGTCTCGACGCGTTCGGGTTCCGCGCGGCCCAGCAAGATGAACTGCATGTTGTGGTATTCGACGATGCCGTCCATGCTGCGGCTTTGCGCGCGATAGTCGTTCAGCTCGGGCACCGATGAGCGACCGACTCCACCGCCGGGCACGGTGCGCTGGCTGAGCATCAGCAGTCGCTCACCGTGTTCGTAAGGCAGCGGCTTCAGCAGCACCGCGTTTACGACGCTGAAGATTGCGGTGTTTGCGCCGATGCCCAGGCCCAGAACGATGATCGCTGCGATTGTGAAGCCGAGATTCTTGCGCATCATGCGCAGCGCAAAGCCGCTGTCTTGCTTCAGCATCGACCAGTGCTCGCTGGGAGCCGTCGTGAAGATGCCGCGCGCGGTTTCCCACCACAATCGCAAGATGCCCATCTTGTCGCCGCTGCGTACAGCCTCTTCGCGCTGTTCGGCGAAGACTTGCTCCATCTCCGGACCATAGTCGCCCCGAAATTCGGCGGGCAGCAATCGCATCAAGAGTTGCAAGGTGCGAGAGCGCGGTTTTGAATCGTTGCGTGGCGTTTTGGTGTTCATGGGTGCCTCTTGTTGCTGCCGGATCTGCCGCGACGTTGCTTTTGTTGCGAGAGCGGGAAAACCTAAGCCGTTTGCGTGCGCTTTAGCAGGCGGCGAGAGCGCGCGAGTGCCACCACTTTTTCCAGTCGCTCGGCTTCGGCGGCGGCGACCTCGCGGCCCTTTGTTGTTAGCCGATAGTAGCGGCGGCGTTCGTCATCGTTGGCGGCCGACGGGCGTTCGCGCCGCTCGATGATCAGGCCGTCGTTGAGCAGGCGCTTGATGATTCCGTAGAGCGTGCCGGTGCTGAGTTTTACTTCGCCGTCGGTGCGCGTCTCGACGTCTTTTAGAATCGCGTACCCATGCATGTCTTCCCCGGCGAGCGCGAGCAGGACGTGGAACATTGCCGATGTGAGTGGAGACGACGGTTCCGGAAGTTTTGACATGATCGATTGATGTCCGCTATGACGTGAGCAGCTATATCGCACACAACTATAGCGTGTCGCGACATAGTGTCAAGAGGATTGTGGGGAAACAGGTACGCGTGTCGGCGGCCAATTCCAAATTCGGGATTCGAATCAGATGTAGGATTTCTGCTTGCGGCGGGAAACAAGGCCCGGCAGTCCGCCGAGCCTCTATACAAAAGATACCGTAACACAACAGCTACCTTTTGTCAAGACCGATTTTGAAAGTCGCAACGTCTCCCTCTCGGCGGCGGTAAGTGGTTATGCCTTTGAGGACTTGCGCGCGCGCCATTCCTCGGCGGTGATTTCCCATATTTCAGAGGGCAGGCGTCCGGAGACATAGTCGCTCTCGCCTGTCGCGACGATGCGCATGCCCTGCTTTTCCGAAATCCGGCGCGATCCTTCGTTCGCGATCGCTTTCTTTACACGCATCACTTTGTGTTTCAGGGTTTCGAACCAGAAATCATTCGCCGCGTCGCTGGCTTCAGTCATCAAGCCGAGTCGCTGCCATGCCGGGTCGATCCAAAAGCCGCGATTCTCGTTCTCATTTTTCGCCAGGCTGATCATGCCGATGATTTTGGCGGGATCTTCTTTTCGACGGATCGTCCAGAGCCACTCGTCGCCACGCTCGATCGCAGGCAGCGAGATGTCACGAAGAAAGACGAATGCACCGTCCGGCGGATACGGCCACGGAACTTTGCTATTAAGGTGTTTTACGATTTCCCACTGCGGAAACGTCCCCTGGATATGCTCGGCGTCGGCCAATTCGACGGGACGCAACAACAAACGGGCGGTTTCGAGCGTGGGCGTCATAAACGTCTCTGAAAAGGTAGGGGCGCAGCACGCTGCGCCCCATGTCCGCAAAAATCGATCCGGTCGCTACGGCCTGCTCTTACTTCGTGGTTTCCTGGCTGGCGCGAATTTCCTGCCAGCGGCGCGGGCGCTTGTTGGCCTGCAACACTTTTTTGCGCAGTCGAATTGATTTCGGCGTGATTTCGACGAACTCATCGTCGGCGATGAATTCGATCGCCTGTTCCAGGCTCAACTCGCGGTGCGGAATCAAGCGAATCGCTTCGTCGGCGCTCGACGAGCGCATGTTGGTCTGCTTCTTTTCTTTGCAGACGTTCACATCCATATCCTGCTCTCGCGAATTTTCGCCAACGACCATGCCTTCGTATACTTCAATCGCCGGGCCGATGAAGAGTTCGCCGCGTTCCTGAATATTCCAGAGCGCAAACGCCGTCGATGGACCGGAGCGGTCTGCAACGAGCGCACCCGTCGGCCGCAGCGCCATCTCGCCGGCGTAGTCGGTCCAGCCATCGAAAATCGAGTGGATCAGCGCGGTGCCGCGCGTGTCGGTCAGCAACTGGCTGCGAAGGCCGATCAAACCACGCGAAGGAATTTTGAAGTCCATGCGCACGCGCCCGGAATTGTGATTGCTCATCTTGAGCATTTCCCCGCGGCGCGAACCTAGCGTTTCCAAAATGATGCCGATGAAATTTTCCGGTACGTCGATCACCAGCCGCTCGAGCGGTTCGAGCTTTTTTCCGTTTTCGCTGCGCACGACGATTTCCGGCTTGCCGACCATCAGCTCAAAGCCTTCACGCCGCATCGTCTCGATCAAGATCGCGAGCTGCAATTCGCCGCGGCCGAGCACGCGAAACGATTCCGGCGTGTCCGTGTCTTCCACGCGAATCGAAACGTTGGTCAGCAACTCGCGCGCCAAGCGATCGCGCAAGTCGCGCGAAGTCAGGTAGCTGCCTTCCTTACCGGAAAGCGGGCTGCTGTTTACCGTGAAGATCATCGCCAGCGTCGGCTCGTCGATTTGCAACGGCTCGAGCGGTTTTGGATCGTTCACGTCCACGATGCTCTCGCCCATCTGAATGCCTTCGACGCCGGCGATGGCGACGAGATCTCCCGCAACAACGCTGTCCGTTTCATCGCGGTCGAGCCCGCGGAAGGTGTAGAGCTTGGTGATGCGCGTCGTCACCATCTTGCCGTCGAGCTTGCTGATGCCAACATCGGTGCCGCGTTTGATGGTGCCGTTGAAGACGCGGCCGATCGCGATGCGGCCCAGAAATTCGCTGTAATCGAGATTCATCACTTGAATCTGCAGCGTGCCTTCGGGATCGCCGGCCGGTGGCGGAATGGCCTTAACGATCGCCTCAAAAAGCGGCAGCAAATCTTTCGATTCGTCGCCGATCTTGTTGTATGCGACGCCATCGCGCGCGTTGGTGTAAACGACTGGGAAATCGAGCTGATCTTCGGTCGCGTCGAGGTCAATGAACAAATCATAGATTTCATCCAGCACTTCGGCCGCGCGCGCGTCCACGCGATCGATCTTGTTCAGCACGATCACCGGAGGCAGTTTCGCGGCCAGAGCCTTTTGCAAGACGTAGCGCGTCTGCGGCAGTGGCCCTTCGCTGGCGTCCACCAACACGACCACGCCGTCCACCATGCGCAGCGCGCGTTCGACTTCGCCGCCAAAATCGCTGTGGCCCGGCGTATCGACGATGTTGATCTTCGTGTCGTGAAAAAATAGCGCCGTGTTCTTGGCGAGAATCGTGATGCCGCGTTCGCGTTCCAGATCGTTCGAGTCCATTACACGCTCGACGAGTTCCTGGTTGGCGCGAAAGATGCCGCTCTGGCGGAGCATGGCATCGACCAGCGTGGTCTTGCCGTGGTCAACGTGCGCGATGATAGCGATGTTGCGAATATTTTGGCTCATAGTGTTGCCGTCAAAGTGGCTGCTCCCGATGGGGGTGAGCGCATCGTGGTGCCAAGGGGCGCTCGGCGGGGAGCAGATACAAAAATAGCTGCTGAAACAACCAGCAGCCTGGACGAATCTCCTTATCTCTAGGTGCGGTCGAGCAAGCTTAAGTTTAACAGACGCGGCGATTTGCGGCCAGCGAGTGTATGCTGTGTTGCACAATTTTCATGTCTGGCGCCCAAGGCGGCTAGCCGAGGTATTTATGGCCCGAAAATCGAAATTCGCCTGGTTGCTTCTCACCGTTTTCTGCACGTACGCCACGACGGTGGCACCTTCGCCTCGGCCTCGATCCCAGAATGCTGCCAACGCGTCCACTCCCGATCCTCATCCGGAGATCAAATCGCTAAAAATCACGATCCTCTCGACCATGCTCGCGGACGACGGTATCGGCGAGTGGGGATTTGCCGCGCTCGTTGAAGTGGACGGTCGCAAAATTCTCTTCGACACCGGCGCCCACCCAAATACCGTTCTCGAAAACGCCAAGGAACTCAAAATCGATTTGAGCGATGTGCAAGACGTCATCCTGAGCCACTTTCACGACGACCACACGACCGGGCTGATGACGCTCCGACGCGAGTATATGAAGAAAAATCCGGCCGCGCTTTCCCGCGTGCACGTCGCGAAGGGGATTTTTCTCGAGCGGCGCAGCAAAGAAGGCAATTCTCAAAGCGCAATCGGTGATACGAATCCGATGATCGCCGTGAAGAAGGAATTCGAAGCGACCGGCGGAAAATTCATCGAACACGAAACATTCAGCGAGATTTTTCCAGGTGTGTGGCTTACCGGCCCGGTGCCGCGCGTTTATCCGGAAAAAAATTATCCGGCGGGTATCGAAGTAAAAGAAGACGGCAAATGGGTTGAAGACAATGTCCCCGACGATCAGTCGCTCGTCTTCAATACCGATCGTGGCCTCGTTTTGCTGGCGGGCTGCGGCCACTCCGGGCTCATCAATACGCTGACTTACGCGCGCAAAGAAATTCGCCCCGCTCCGGTGGATGCCGCGATCGGTGGCTTCCACCTCTTCAGCGCCAGCGACGCGACGCTCGACTGGACAGCCGACAAGCTGAAGGAATTTCAGACCGCGCAGCTTATGGGCGCCCATTGCACCGGCATCGAAAGCGTTTATTATTTGCGCCGGAAGATGGGACTCAACCGGCACTCCTGCGTTGTCGGCACGGTTGGCGGAATTTTCGATTTGAAAGACGGAATCAAGACCGGTCGAATCGCAAGATAGATCGAACGGATTACGAACTCGGAGCTGCGCATGCGTCCAAAATCCACGGGGCTTGGCTCGGCGCCGCGATTTCTTTTCGCGGCCATCCTTTGTGTGCTGGCGATGTTGCCCGTCGGTGTCGCGGCGCAAGAGAACGGAACGGCGCAAACCGACTACTCGAAACTCTTCGACAAGATCGACGTCATGATTCCCGCGCGCGACGGAGTGAAACTGCACACCGAAATCTATACGCCAAAAAATGCAGCCGGCCCGTTGCCGATTATTTTCGAGCGCTCGCCGTACGGTTTGAACGACGACAAAGCCGGCTACAGCAAGAAGCTCGTCCGCTACGACGAGATGATTCCCGAAGGCTACATTTTTGTTTTTCAGGATATTCGCGGACGATACGGATCCGAAGGTAAGTTTGTGATGCAGCGTCCCGTGCGCGATCCGAAAAATGCGAAAGCGATCGACGAAGGCACCGACACCTACGACACCATCGATTGGCTCGTCAAGAATGTTCCGCACAACAACGGCCGCGTCGGGCTGCTCGGCATTTCCTACGGCGGCTGGCTCACCGTGATGGGCATGCTCGAGCCGCATCCCGCCCTGAAAGCCGTCTCGGAGCAAGCCTCGCCCGCCGACATGTTTCTCGGCGACGACTTCCATCACAACGGCGCGTTCCGCCTCAGCTATGGATTCGAATATTCGACGATGATGGAGACTGACAAGACGAATTTCTCGTTCGCCTTCGATCGCTTCGACACATACGAGTGGTATCTCCGCCTCGGCCCGCTTTCGAACTCCGACGCGAAATACACGCACGGAGCCATTCCAACCTGGACGAACTTCGTCACGCATCCGAATTACGACGAGTTCTGGAAGTCGGAAGCGATGCCGTACATCCTGACTAAACCGACTGTACCGAATTTGAATGTCGCCGGCTGGTGGGATCAGGAAGATTTCTACGGCCCGATGAAGATCTACGAAATCCTCGAGAAAAACGACCCGAACCATCTCAACTATCTCGTCGCCGGCCCATGGAATCACGGCGGCTGGGCGCGCGGCAAAGGCAATTCGCTCGGCGCGATTCCCTTTGGCAACGACACCGCGCTCTACTTCCGGCAGAAAATCGAGGCGCCGTGGTTCGCGTACTGGCTGAAAGACAAAGGTACGCTGCCCGTCAAAGAAGCAACGCTCTATCAAACCGGAAGTGAGACGTGGAGTTCGTTCGACTCCTGGCCGCCGCGAGAAGCGCAAACGCGTAACCTTTATTTCCACAAAGACGGAAAACTTTCGTTCGATGCGCCAAAAGAAAAACCCGTCAAAGACGACACCGCCTTCGATTCCTACGTCAGCGATCCTGCGCATCCGGTGCCGTATCGCCATCGCCCGATCGACATGACTTATCCCGACGATCATCCCGGCAGTTGGTTTACGTGGCTCGTTGAAGATCAGCGGTTCGTCGATCAGCGCCCCGACGTGCTGACCTGGCAGACCGACACGCTTACCGACGACGTCACGCTCGCCGGGCAGGTCACCGCGAAACTATTCGCCTCCACCACCGGCAGCGACGCCGACTGGATCGTCAAACTTATCGACGTCTATCCCGAAAAATTGCCCGCCGACTGGAAGCTCTCCGGCTACGAACTCATGGTTGCCGATGAAGTTTTCCGCGGCCGCTTCCGTAACTCATTCGAAAAGCCAGAGCCGATCAAGCCCAACACTGTCACGCCATTCACGGTCGATCTCCACACCGCCAACCACGTCTTCAAGAAAGGTCATCGCATCATGGTGCAAGTGCAAAGCACCTGGTTCCCCTTGATCGATCGCAACCCGCAAAAATTCGTCCCGAATATTTTCGAAGCGAAAGAATCCGACTTCCAGCCGGCAACGCAGCGCATCTACCGCTCGCAAAAATATCCGTCCAGCGTAGCGATCAGCGTTCTTCCCGCGAACGCAAACGCGAGCGCCAGCGCAAGTCCAAGTGCAGCGGGTGCGCCATCGACGACTTCGGCGACAGCATCGACAGGAGCCACGAATTGATCCGACCCCGCCTGCGTATTCTCACTCTCACCGCCGCATTCTTTTCGATCGGCGCGATTCTCATTCCACTCCTGCCTCGCCATTCCTCCACGCAAGCCCAGCAACCCTCCTACGACTACACCGCGCTCTTCGACAAACAGGAAGTCATGATCCCGGTGCGCGATGGCGCAAAACTTCACACCGAAATCTACACGCCCAAAAACGCCGCCACGCCGCTTCCCATCCTTTTCGAACGCACGCCTTACGGAATTTCCAGCTCCACCCCCGGCGGCTACAGCTCCATGCTCGCCCGCTACAACGAAATGATTTCCGAAGGCTACATCTTCGTCTTCCAGGACATTCGCGGCCGCTACGCCTCGCAAGGCAAATTCGTCATGCTCCATCCCGTCCACGATCCCGAGGCCGATCCTAAGGGAATCGACGAAGCCACCGACACCTACGATACGATCGACTGGCTCATCAAGAATGTCGCGCACAACAACGGCCGCGTCGGTATGGACGGTATTTCCTACGACGGCTACCTCGTCACGATGGGCATGATCAATCCGCATCCCGCGCTGAAAGCCGCGTCCGAACAAGCCTGCATGGGCGACACCTGGCTCGGCGACGACTTCTTTCACAACGGCGCGTTCCGCCTCAGCTACGCGTTCGAATACGCCGCGCTACTCGAAACGTCCGCCGAAAATTACAGCTTCCCTTTCGATCGCTTCGATCTGTACGACTGGTATCTGCGCCTGGGTCCGCTTTCGAACGCCAACGCAAAATATTTCCATGACAAAATTCCCACGTGGAACGATTTCATCGCCCATTCGAGCTACGACGAATACTGGAAGCATCACGCCATCGCTTACGGACTGAAGCAGCCCACCGTCCCCAATCTCAACGTCGCCGGCTGGTGGGATCAGGAAGATTTCTACGGCCCGACGGCCACCTACGAACGCCTCGAAAAGTCCGACACAAAAAATCTCAACTACTTCGTCGCCGGCCCGTGGAACCACGGCGGCTGGGGACACGGCGCCGGCAGCTCACTCGGCGACATTCCATTCGGCAGCGATACGAGCGCCTACTTCCGCCAAAATATCGAAGCGCCGTTTTTCGCGTATTGGTTAAAGGACAAAGGCCAACTGCCGCTAAAGGAAGCGATCACGTTTCAAACTGGCAGCGACGAGTGGGTGAAATACGATTCATGGCCGCCCCACGAAGCCCAAACTCGCAACATATATATGAGGGAGGATGGCGGACTTTCGTTCACCGCGCCCGCAATGGCAGGGTCACCAGCTTCACCAGCCGATAACCGCACGACTGCGGACGCGAAAGCGGCAGCGACCGACTTCGACGCCTACATCAGCGACCCCGCGCACCCCGTCCCAAATCGGCACCGTCCCGTGGACATGACCTATCCCGAAGACCACCCCGGCAGCTGGTTCACATGGCTCGTGCAAGATCAGCGTTTCGTCGATCAGCGCCCCGACGTCCTCACCTGGCAAACGCCGCCGCTCAATGACGACGTGACGCTCGCCGGCCAGGTCACCGCCAAGCTTTTCGCCTCCACCACCGGCTCCGACTCCGACTGGGTCGTCAAATTAATCGATGTCTATCCCGAAAGCATGCCGAAAGATTGGAAACTCTCCGGGTTCGAACTCATGGTCGCCGACGAAATTTTCCGCGGCCGCTATCGCAACTCGTTCGAAAACCCAGAGCCGATTACGCCGAACACCGTGACGCCCTTCACCGTCGATCTGCACACCACGAATCACGTCTTCAAAAAGGGTCATCGCATCATGGTCCAAGTTCAGAGCACTTGGTTCCCGCTCTACGACCGCAACCCCCAAAAATTCGTGCCCAATATTTTCGAAGCCAAAGCCTCCGACTATCAGAAGGCCACGCAGCACATCTACCGCTCGAGCCAATATCCGTCGCACATCGAGCTATCAATTCTCCCCAACGCCACTCAATCCGCCACAACAAACGCAGCGCACTAGCGCGCAAATTGAAGAGACGCGGTCATCCTGAGCGAAGCGAAGGATCTCAGCACGATCTTCGTCAAACGCTTCCGCCATCAACTCCCGCTCTTCGCTTTCCGTACATACGTAAAGTCGTACTCCACATTCCACGTCTTCCCGCCATCCGTCGATCCGCGGCTAAACTGCCGCACTTTATCTGCTCCCATCGGAATAAATTGCAAATGCCGCCGCAGCGCCGGCCCGCCGCTCTGCGGAATATCATCCGTCCAGTAATCCATCACTCCGTCCTGGGCCAGCTCTCCGTGAAAAAAAATGTTGCCGCCCGTGCTGTCCACCCAATACTGTTCCCACCTCTTCAGCGCCGCGTCATAGATGTTGTAACTCTTCCCCGTATACGGCGAACCTAAACTCTGCCAATTTTCTTGCACGACACAATCTTCCAGAATCAGCTCGATCTTGCTATTGCCCGCCGGCACTCCGCCCTGCGTCGTGCTCACATCCCATTCGCCCAGCCAAAAATCGAGCTGCCGATTTTCTTTTGCATATACACACGGCCGCGTATTGCGCTTCACTTGCTCCACAAGCTTTTCGAATCGAGCATCCGCGTGAAGTTCCTGCAAATTCGGATCGCTGCTCAACATCGCCAAATCAGTGAACCCCTGTTTTACCGCTGCCTCCAGCGCTGTGAAAGCTTTCTCCGTTTGCTTCATCCCCGTGTACGTCGACGCCTTTCCATATTCGGCAAACGGACCCGCGCCTAGCTCGGTTGCCTTCTGAAACGTCGCCAAAGCCTGCTCGAATTTCCCCAGCGCGCGTTGCGACGCTCCCAGCCTCAACCACACCCGCGGCGGCGCGTCTTTCTCCTTCGAAAGTTGCTCGTATAATTTGGCCGACCGCTCCCAATCCTTCGCCACCCAGGCTGCGTTCGCTTCTTCACCAAGCGATCCTTCGGCATCAGCTGCCCAGCCAGCAACGCCATCTTCCCCGGCCGTCATCCATGCCGCAGCCGACACACCGGAGGTACCGCTTCCGGTGACACAAAATCCAAACACCAGCACCAAAATCACGCCCTGCCGAATTCTCATTGTTTTTCTCCGTATGCAGCTGCCCAGAGGGAATCTTGGTGGGGTTAGACGGTGCTTTTTTCAAAGGAAAGCAGTTCGGGCAGGTAAATCGAACTGAAATCACGAGTCGTGCGTGTCACAGCCGATGTAACCACAGGCCCCGCCTCTGCCCGACATCAATTTTCGGTACTCCTTTATATACTTATCTTAATTTCTGTAACCTCTTTGTCTTTCTGCGATTTACGCGAAACGTTCTTCTCAACTTTTCGTATTCTCTGGAGAAAACGGAAGTATGTCTCTTGCGTCTATCTGCTCATGGGTGGGGTGTATGTCTCTTTCTGACCTGAGTTCGACGATGGAACCTGATGCGGCCACAGGAGCGGCCCGGACGATCCAGCTCCCTGCGCGGTATATCCGGTTTGGCCCGTTTCAGATTGATCAGCAGCGCCAGGAAGTAACCAAAAGCGGCTCGCGCCTTCGCCTTCAAGGCAAGGTCTATCAGGTGCTGCTCGCGCTGGTTGAGAAGCAGGGCGATGTGCTGACGCGCGAAGAGCTGCGACAACGCCTCTGGCCCAACGAAACCCACGTCAATTACGACGCCAACGTCAACACCACGGTGAACAAGCTTCGCCAGGCGCTCGGCGACTCCTGCGACAAGCCGGTTTACATCGAGACCGTTCCGCGCAAAGGCTACTGCCTCGTCGTCCAGCCGGAGTTTACGGAATTTCCCGCGCCGCCATCGGCGGCGAACGGCGAGATCAAAGAGGAAGCATTGGAGTTGGTGCCGGAGACCGATGCCGCACCAAAGAAAACCGACCTCTGGATCACGATCGGCGTCATCGCATTGATCGTCGCAGGCATGTTGCTCGGCGCCGGCATCACGCGGCTCTGGATCGGCCACTTCGATCAGCCGTCGCTGATCTCGCCGCCTTGGCCATAGTCTTCGCGCACCGCACCACGATCATGTACGGGCGCAGCACTGCTGCGCCCCGTTTCAGCAACCTTTAATGAACTTGGACCCCGCGGGCCAAAAGTTACGCGACGCCGCAGTTCGCGGTCTGCCTCTTACTTCACACGCCGAAACACAATGCCCGTGCTGCGCCCCGCGTCGAGCTGAAACTCAGACGCTGTTCCGCCATCGCGCTTAAACTTCACCGACATTCCGTCTTCTCCCACGGTGAAAACATCCATCCCGGTCGGCCGAAATTCTTCCTTCGCAAAATTATTCGTCCGCGGAATCCCGATCTTGTCGAGCACCGCGACCACCTTCAACGCACTGTCCTTTACGGCCAGCCGGTAGCTTACCCCCATCTCCTCGCTCCAATAGTCTCCGGCATACGGCGCGAGATCCTCTTTCGTCACTTGAATCGTCGCCGCCTCTTTCTTCCGCTCCTCATCATCCGCTTCCGCCGACTTCACCGTCTTCGGCTTCATCACGCTGTTCAAATAAACATCCGCTACTTGTGTAGCGCGCCGCGTCGGATCGGAGCTGCCCAAATTGCAAAGCGTCGCCACCGAAAAATGCTGCTCCGGAAATCGCATCAGCTGCGCCCGGTATCCTCCCCACGATCCCCCGTGGCTCACCATCCGTAATCCGCGATAATCCGAAACGACAAGCCCCTTCGCATAACTCAGTCTCTTGCCGTCGTTCAGCTTCGCCGTCTCTTGCAGCTCCGCGAGCATGATCTTTCCGCCCACTTGCCCGCTGTAAAAGTTCTCGTCCCACTTCAGCAAGTCCTCGACGCTCGTATGCACCGCGCCGTCGCCGGTCTGCTCGAAATAAGAAACATCGAGCTTGAATCCATCTTTCTTTTCATTTTCGTCATACGCCATCGCGCGTTCCGGCACGATCGACCGGTGGTTGTCTCGAAACTGTGTATGCGTCATCTGCAACGGGGAAAAAATATTCTCCGCCGCAAACTCGCGCAGCGTTTTCCCGCTCACTCGCTGCACGATCACCGACATCAGGAAAAACCCCGTGTTGCTGTAGAGATATTCCGAACCCGGTGCGAAATTCAGCCCCTTTTGCCGCGTGATCAACGCCATCGCGTCTTCGTCGGTCGTTACGCTGTCGCCGTTCACCCCCGCGATATCGAAGAGCGCCAGATAGTCGCGCAGCCCGCTCGTGTGATTCAGCAAATTCAAGATGGTGATTTTCTTCCCGTAATCCGGCAGCTCCGGAATGTACTTGTGGATGTCGTCATCGACCGACAGCTTTCCCGCTTTTTCCAGCAACAAAATGCTCGAAGCCGTGAATTGCTTCGACGTCGATCCGATGTCGAACACCGACTTGGGCGAAATCGCCACGTTCTCCTCGATGTTCGCCAGCCCGTAGCCCTTCTCATAAATAATCTGTCCGCCGCGATAAACGCCCAGCGCGCACCCAGGCGATCCCGCCGCCGTCAAATCCTGAAACACCTCATCGACCGCCGCCTCCAGCTTCTGCTCATTGCCGTTGCTTTTCGCAGCGGCGTTTTGCCCCGCGCCATTGCGCGCAAAAACCAAAGTCGCGCTTGCCGCGCACAGCAACGCGCCGATCACCGTCCACCCGCTCCGCACATTCCAGGAATTCATGTACCCTCGCCAAAATTGCCCGCCGAGTGTATCCGCAAGCCGCCCGGCCTTCAATGCTTCACCCTCGGTTCGCTCGCCGCCGCCGATCTTGCTAAAATTTCGCCGTGCTCACCGCCATCACTCGCGCCGTAAGCCCCGCCCTCGCCAGCTGCGAACTCACCTTCGTCGATCGCCAGTCCATCGACATCGCCAAAGCCCAATCCCAGCACACCGCTTACGAACACCTCCTCGCGAAACTGGGCGTTCACGTCCACTCGCTCGCAGCCGAGCCCGATCTCCCTGACTCAATGTTCGTCGAAGACCCCGCGATCGTTCTCGATGAACTCGCCATCATCCTTCCGCTCGGCACAAAATCACGCCAACCCGAAGCCGAATCGCTCGCAAAAGCTCTCGCTCCCTACCGCAAGCTCGCCAGCATCTCCGCACCAGCCGCCATCGAAGGCGGCGACGTCCTCCGCATCGACCGCACTCTCTACGTCGGCCAAACCACGCGCACCGACGCCGAAGGCGTCCGCCAACTCGCCGCCATCCTCGCGCCTCACAACTACGAAGTCATCCCGGTTCCCGTTACCGGATGCCTACATCTCAAATCCGCCGTGACCTACCTCGGCCGCAACACGCTCCTCGCAAATCGCCCCTGGTTCGACACGAAGCCATTCGAAACAAGCACGTCCCCCCAATTTCAATGGATCGACGTCGATCCCGCCGAACCTCACGCCGCCAACGCCCTGGCCGTCGCCGACACCATCATCTTCCCAGCCTCTTTCCCCAAGACCCGCGCCCGCATCGAATCCGCCGACTTCCACGTAACCCCCCTCGACATCTCCGAACTCCAAAAAGCCGAATCCGGCCTAACCTGCTCCAGCCTCATCTTCACGCAGCAAGAATAAGTGGCCAAAATAGCCATTTTAGTTATAATGGCTATAGCTGCTTTTGTAGGGTCACACATATGGCCAGAATTCGAAACAGCAAGCCGATGTCCTCAAGAAAAACGGCGGTGAACTCAAATCGGTTGAGCGTCGTGAGTCCGCGCGAACGCATCCATTCGACTTCCGTTACCGCGACTGACGCAAAAAACGAATTTGCTCGGATTCTTGAAATAGCTCTGCGCGGCCAACCGGTCGTTATTACAAAGCACGAAAATCCGAAGGCCGTACTCCTTTCGATCGAAGACTTCCATGCTCTCTCGCAAGCTCCCGGTGTCGAACTCAACTTACTGACAGCTGAGTTCGACGCTCTCCTCGATCATATGCAAACCCCCGAGTCCGCCGCCGCGATGGAAGCGGCCTTCTCCGCATCACCCAAAGAGCTCGGCCGTGTCGCGCGAAAAGCCGCGCGTCGCCGTGTCTAACCCGGATGCGCAAGCGTCCCATCAAAAGAAACGCAGGGCCTTCCGGCGCACCTAGCATCTTTGTGATTGCCGGCACCAACGGTGCTGGCAAGAGCAGCGTCGCCGGTGAAATGTTTCTTGAACATGGCGTCGAATCGTTCAATCCCGACGAGGCCGCAAAACGCCTTCGTTCGGTGAACCTGTCGCTGTCTATCGAAGCCTCGAGTGCGGCCGCTTGGCAAACGGGCGTTCGCCTTTTGAAACGGGCGATTGACCAACGCCTCAGATTTGCATTTGAGACGACCCTCGGTGGGCGCACGATTACAGCTCTTCTCGAATCCGCCGCACTCTCCGGAGTTCGGGTCCGCGTTTGGTATGTGGGGCTGCTCTCGCCCGAACTTCACATTCAGCGCGTACGCGCGCGCGTCGCTCGTGGCGGACACGATATACCTGAAGAAAAAATTCGCGAACGGTACGACCAGAGTCGTTCCAACCTGCTGCGTTTACTTCCCTTATTGTCGGAGCTTCGGCTCTACGACAACAGTGACGAAGGCGCTCGAACCATTCCGGACCCAAAACTTATCCTTCATTTGGCCGACGGGATACTCGTTCGACACATCAACTTGGACAAGGCGCCGGGATGGACGAAGCCTATTTTTATGGAAGCGTTGAGGCTTGATCGCGCGAACCGGGCTTAGTGCTCCAGAGGAAAACTGGTCATCGTCAGCAGTATCACCACGCCCCGGCGAAGATGCTCAAGAAAAACAAAAAACGGCCACCCCGAAACCTCCGAGGTGGCCGCCGATGAACAACCGAATGAACAACGTTTCGTAATCAGCGCTTAGTTCGACATCTGTTCGACGCTGTGCGCCACGAGCACCGGCTGTCCGCTGACCGGATCCTTCAGTACAAGCCCGACGACGCGCACATCCAACGCCGCCGATCCCGTCAAGCTGCCCAATCCGCTCAGTCCGCCCTTGAACTTCGTGAACGGCGTGCAATAGACCGTCACCGGCCCATTGAACAGCACACCCGCCACTCCGTCCGAGTTGAACTGGAACGTGTTGGCTCCAATATTGGTGCTGCCCACAACCCACGCACCGTTGTGTCCTTCGTAGCGAAGCACCACGCGCCCCACGGTCACGTCGCCGTTGTTCAGCTGTCCCGCAATACTCACGTGTTGTCCCGGCACGAGCAGGCTCTGGTTGAAAAGGAAGTTGGTGAACTTGTTGTGCCAGAAGTAGACGAAGTATTTCTCGTTGCCGGTCAGGTTGATCGTCGAGATCTGCTCCGAGTTAAAGCCCGTCCCGCTCGGCAACACGCTGCGCACATACAGATCGAAATCGGTCGCCGCATTCGTCGAAGGATCGACGTACGTGATCAAGCCGCCGGCCCAGAACTTATTCTGCGACACGATCGCCACCGTGTCCGCCAGGATCGCTCCCGACGTTTTGTCGAGCGTGCCCGAAACTTCCACGATCGACGAAGCCGTCAGACTCGTAATAGTCTCGCCATTTTCCCATTCAGTCTGGTCGTTCACATTCACCGTGAACGTGTGTCCGTGCGGGCCCTGCACCGTGAACGAGTTCGTCGCCGTCGTCGTCACTCCAGCCACGAAGTCATCGATGTACGCATCCACGTCCGCCGGCGTCACCGCCTTGATCGACACCGTCGGCGTCACCGCTCCCGTGATCTGGCCGGTTCCGTCAACCTTCACCGAATCCTTCAAATCAAAATCAAACGCCAATCCGATCACCGCGTCCGCGCTCACCATCAACGGATTCGTCAAGTTCACCGTAACCGACGACGTCGTCAGCGATGCCGCCGGCGATGTCGTCGCATTCAGCGTCGTCACCGTCGGACGCGTCGGCGGAGTCGTCTGCGGACTCGTCACGTTCATGTACACGATCTGCGGGTTCGCGAGCGTCATGTTGACGCTCGTGTATGAGCCGGCCGGAATCGTGTTCAGGTCCAGCAGCGTGTGAAGTCCGTCCAAGCGCGCAAAGTCCACGGTCTGCGTCCCGTTCAGCACCGAGATCGGCGCGTTCACGCCATCCGACACGGTCATGCCGGTGATATCCACTTGAAACGACACCACGCTCGAAAGCGGCGCGTCCGTGCCGCTAACAAACACCTGCCCATTCTCCGCAGTCGTCGAGGCCGACGTGCTGGAGCTCGTCGAGCCTCCGCATCCGGTCAACCCGACTCCCAAAGCCACTGCGCCCGCAATGACGCCAAGCCACTTTTTCGGTTTCATAACCACTCCTTTTCTCTCTCTGGTTTGGAATTTCCCCGGAGGCGTGCCCAGCGCCCACTGCTGACTTTAAACACTCGTTCCGAGGTAAAGTTGCACTACTAACTTCCTTATTATCAATTACTTAAGATGTAGTACTAAAACTAGCGAGAGATTCGGCTTCGGAAGGGGGACGGAGCGTGAAGTCCCAATCCTCTCGGCGATTTCGGGACACAAGAGAGGATCGTTTCGGCGTTGATTCCGCAGTACAGAATCAACCGGATAAGTTAGCCCTTGCAGTTCACGTAACCCTTTTAGATTCAGATTCTTGCGCGTCTTCGCCTCAAATTCGCTGCTTAACCCCAATCAAATCAAATCCTTACACAAAAAACGGGGGAGGGGCCGATCCAGCCTCCTACATCCTCTTCCGTTCCCTCGGTCATGTACGGGCGCGGCACTGATGCCCCAAGCGCCCAGCCGCACGCCAACGATCCTTCTGCCGGCCGATAATCGCCAACACTTAGAAATGAATCGCCATACGTTCCTTTCTCCAAATTTTCACTTGCCAATTCTTCCCGCCGTGCTACTTTTGTCCTCGGTATGAATCTTTCTCTCGCCGCTAAGCGCATGACCACCTCGACGTCGTCGATTATTTCGACTACGACGAAGTCGATTACCGCTAACGGCGAGGCTAGAAACTAAGCAAGACCCAAAAGTTTCCAACCCACCGCCGAAGCGAACTGGCGGTGGGTTTTTTCTTTCAACCCCTCCTCCAGAGTCGCTCCAGCGGAAACCAAACGGAGCGGCACCATGAACGCCAGAAACGTCCAGTCAGAATCATCCGCGGAGGGTGACTTATCCCCGCGTCTCGTCCCTGTCTTGCTCGCGAAAGGCGAAGCCACTACGTCGCGTAGTTGCGCACTCACCGCGTCGCGCGACACAGATCCTCGCGTGTTCGCGTCGCTTGAAAGTGAAACTCGCGCCTTTGCAAAGCGCGACGCCTTCTCTTCGCTCGGCTGTAGTCGCAAAGAAATCGTCGCGTTCAAATTTGGCGGCACTTCGCTTCTCGGCGCCGCGCGCATGTTGCACGCCGCCGAACTCGTCAAACCCGTCGCACAAAATTCCAACGTAGTAGTCGTCGTCTCCGCAATGAAAGGCGTGACCGACAAACTCCTCGCGATCGCTCAATTTCTCGCCGACCGCCAAAATTTCCGCGCGCGTGTCGAAGCCGAACTCGTACTTCGCCTGCATCACGACGCACTGCGATCGCTCGGGCTCGAACCCGCCGCCCACGACCGCGTCACGCGCGAACTCGATTCGCTCGGCCGCGATCTGCTCCACGCGGTCCCCGCGCGCCAATCCGTCGTCGCATCGCCCGAACTCTTCGACAATCTCGCCTCGTTCGGCGAACGCCTCAGCGCGCGTCTCTTCGCCGCCGCGCTCCAATGCGTCGGCGTTGCCGCCGTACCGGTCGCATCGTCCGACTTCGTCCTCACCTGCGACACGTTTCGCGACGCGAAGCCGCAGCTCGATCAAACCAAGCGCCGCGGCCGCGCCGTACTGGCTCCGCTTCTCGAAGACAATATCGTCCCCGTCGTCACCGGATTCATCGGCGCCACTCCCGACGGCCGCATCACCACTCTTGGCCGCAACAGCTCCGACTTTTCCGGCGCCATCATCGCGCACGTCGTCGATGCCGACGAACTCGTCATCTGGACCGACGTCGACGGCATCTACACCGCCAATCCCAACGAAGACGCGCAGGCGCAACTCCTCCACGACCTCAGCTACGACGACGCCCACGCTCTCGCCGCCAGCGGAGCGAAAGTTCTGCATCCACACGTCTTGCCGCTCGCCGCTTCCACTGAGATGACCGTTTGGGTTCGCAACACGTTCAAGCCGCAAGCTCGCGGCACTCGCATCGGGACGAAACTCCCGCCGCATTCGCAATTGCAAAAACGAAATTCACAATCTCAATCCCAGGAAGGTGCAGCGTGAGCGGTCAATGGCAAGCAGAAGTATTTGAAACCCACGAAATCTCTCTGACAGACGAGCGCGATTTCGCGCCAAAGCGCCACTTGGAATACGTGCAGATGCTAACCGAGCAAACTCCGCGCGGATCGCGCAAGTGGCGCGCCGGCGTCCTCGGCGCAACCGGTCTCGTCGGCCAGCGCCTCGTAAAATTGCTCGCAAATCATCCGTGGTTTGAACTCACCGCCGTCGCCGCTTCCGAACGCTCAACAGGAAAAACGTACGCAGAAGCCGCGCGCTGGCATCTCGACACTCCCATCCCGCAAGAAGCGCGAAATCTCGTCGTGCAAAGCCTCGAGCCAACACTCGACTGCGATTTCGTTTTCTCCGCGCTCGATTCCAGCGTCGCCGGCCTAGCCGAAGAAGAATTCGCACGCGCCGGCTATCCCGTCGTCAGCAACTCGCGCAATCACCGCATGGATCCCGACGTTCCGCTTCTGATCCCCGAAGTGAACGCAGCGCATCTCGACGCGATCCGCGTCCAGCAAGCCCAGCGCGGCTACACCACCGGCTTCATCGTGACGAACCCAAACTGTTCCACCGCCGGCCTCGTCGTCGTTTTAAAACCGCTCGCCGATATTTTCGGGCTCGAGCGCATCTTCGTCGTCACGCTGCAAGCCGTTTCCGGCGCCGGCTATCCCGGCGTCGCTTCCATGGACATCCAAGGCAACGTCGTGCCCTTCATTAGCGGCGAAGAAGAAAAGTTGGAGTCCGAGCCGCAAAAACTTCTCGGCCGCTGGGACGGCCGCCGTTTCGTCGATGCCGGACTCGGCCTCAGCGCGCACTGCAATCGCGTGCCGGTTCTCGACGGCCACCTCGAATGCGTCAGCATCAGCATGAAGAAAATCGCATCCACCGAAGAAGTGCGCGAAGCTCTCCGCACCTTCGAAGTCGATCCCGAAATCGCCTCGCTGCCCTCCGCGTTGCGCCGTCCCATCGAAGTCCTCGACGACGACAATCGCCCGCAGCCAAAACGCGATGTAAACACGGGCAACGGCATGGCCGTCGTCGTTGGCCGCGTGCGCGAATGCCCGCTGCTCGACATCAAGCTCACCCTGCTCTCGCACAATCTCGTGCGCGGCGCCGCCGGCGCCGCACTTCTCAACGCCGAGTTGCTCGCGTCGCGCGGATTCATTCCTCGCCGCGGCAAGCCGAGCGCAAGTACGAGCGGCAGCGCCAGCACTCCGCGCCGCTCCGAACAAAACGCCGTCACCGAGCAAGTCCAAAGCTGAAGCTATCTCCGCGCGGCTCCGGGCGTTACCATCGATGCGCATCCGGAGCCGCGTCCTATGAACACAAATCGACGGCGCACCGTCGCGGCGTCTCTCCTCATTCCATCTCTGTTGATCGCCTCAGCCGCCGCACTGAGCGCATCGAATGCGACAGCACAAAAAACCAAAGCGCAGCATCCCGTCACGCACGCCCAACCCGCGATGGAACTCATCGTCCTCGGCTCCGGCGGCCCGCGTGCCACCGGACGCGGCGAAACCAGCTACATCGTCTCCATCTCAGGCGTCCCTCGCATCCTCGTCGATGCCGGCTCCGGCGCATTTGTCGAAATTGGCACGCTCGATCTCGATCTCGACAAAATGGACGTCGTGCTCCTCACGCATCTCCACATCGATCACAGCGCCGATTTGCCGTCCGTCTTCAACGCCCGTTCGCTTTCCGCCGACGATCCCATCACCTATCACGTCTTCGGCCCCGAAGGCGGCGGAGAATTCCCCAGCACAACAAAATTTCTCAATCTAATTTTCGATCGCGGTGGAATTTATCAATACCAGCGGGGTTTCGGCGTCGAAGAAACGATCGATGGAAAAGATCTCCCGGTCGCGCTAAACACGCCGGAGACAGAAATCTTTTCCGAAGGCGGCTTACACATCCGCGAAATCGCCACGCACCACGGCGACTGCCCATCCGTCGCCTACCGCGTCGCGTTCAAAAATCAGAGCATCACGTTCTCGGGCGACATGGACGCATCCGCCCTCAGCAATCTCGAAAAACTCGCGAAAGACACCGATCTGCTCGTCGTCCACGCCGCAATTCTCGATCCGCCAGCCACTCCTGCGATCTTGCTGACGCTCCACACGCCGCCAAAACAACTCGGCGAAGCCGCAAAAACCGCGAACGCCAAACACGTTCTGCTCAGCCACATCCCACCTGTCGTAGAAGACCATCAAGCTGACGTGCTCCGCTCAATCCACGCATCGTACGCAGGCCCAGTCGAGTTCGCCCACGACGGCCAAAAA
The DNA here is from genome assembly GCA_963785605.1 of uncultured Acidobacteriota bacterium. Taxonomy (GTDB): domain Bacteria; phylum Acidobacteriota; class Terriglobia; order Acidiferrales; family UBA7541; genus Acidiferrum. The sequence continues at coordinate 328,961 of CAWAWE010000012.1, forward strand.
ATCCCAATTCGCTAAACTATCCCCGCGAACGCGAAAGCTCGCTTACCGCTTACCTCACCACAGACTGCGCGCAGTAAGTCCCCGCCGCATACAGCTGAAAAATATTCACCAGCCGCTGCGTCCACCGCTCCACGATCTCATCTCCGCTGAACGAAATAATGATCGCGATCACCCGTCGCGTCTCGCCCGTCACCATCGTGCGTTCCGAATCGCTCGTCGGGCTCCCATGCGGCCCGCGCGCGTCCGCAAACACCGGCAGCCCCTCCAGGTTCAAATCATATTTCCCGATGCCCTTGTAAGTTTCGCCGCCGCGCCCCGCGCGAAAAACAATGTCGCCCTCAACATTCACCAGATCATAGAGCCCGATCGAAAATCGGCTCTCCACCGAAACAAGATTGATCGCATCCACCACCGCATTAATTTGCGGCAACCCTTTGCCCCCGACAACGCGCCGCAACAACGCCTCAGCGCTCCCGCGATAACGCGCCGGATCTTTCCCCAGCGCCTTGTAAGCCGCACGCGTCGCCGTAATTTCAGGCGCCTCCAACACTCCACGCGGAAACGGCAGCTTCAATATTTCATTCACCCGCTGCTGCATCAGCGCCACCAACTCCGCCGGCGCAACCGGCGCCTCCACCGACGCCGTAACGCACCCCAGCGCCGTCCGCGGACATTTCCGCCTCAACCCATCATCAATCGTCACTTGCATCCGCTCATCCTACCCGATGCCCGCCCGCCGGTGCTCAAAGAGTTCCCCGTTGCCGCATTCGTCCACAATTCGGCCCAGCCCAGCTCTCAACGCCGAAAGCGCCTCAAAAACAGAGCCTCCACCAATTGTGAACCGCATGAACGTACTGTAGAATTGAAGCCGCCAACCCGCACGATTCCGTGCCAGTAGGCTCGTAGCTCAGTTGGTTAGAGCGCCACCTTGACACGGTGGAGGTCTGGGGTTCGAGTCCCCACGAGCCTACCATTCTTCCGACCAGTCTTTATGCGGGCAAGCACAACTTCCGTAAGTTGAACGCGAAGCTCACAGATTATTTTCCCAACTTTTCCCCAACTTTACCGAGAGTCTAGCGCTTGAGGCGGGTCGCCCAAGAAGGGCGCGGAAGGCGCATCGATCCGACTTTCTCGGAATTCGAAACGAATTCAAATGATTCTTAGGCCAGCGACGACGAATGGACCTGGGGACAACCCTTCGAAGCCATCGCTGTCTGCCGTGTTCGTCGATCATGCCGCCGGGGTGCTTGGCGACACAAATCAGGGTTTGACTGGCGCGGAAATCGTCCGGCACTGTACTGCTTTCGCTTTGGAATGGAACGTCACGATCCCGCACGCCCGATACGCCTTTGAAGCGGGGAACAAGCGCAGTGCGCTTGCCGAAAATCTAATGGCCTTCTCCGAACCGCAACGGTATCGGGTGATTCGCGCTCTGTGTGACCTTCCTTCCAGCCAATCGAGAAATGGCGAAGCAACACGAAGTCTCAAGCTCAAACTTTTCGCGAGGTACGGCCACCTGGATTCGACGAAGCTTGGCGAAGAGGTGAACGAGGATCTCGTCACCCAGACTCGCCACTGGCTTGATCCCTACCTGTGCAGCATCAATCCACGGAAACCATGATCTTCTTGCAACTTGCTGGATTCTCGCTCCACGATCGCAGGGCATCCGCCGCCTCTTCGAGCGGCACCACCAAACTCACAGCCTGATCCACGGGAAACTTTTTCTTCTCAAGAAGCTGGATTACAGCGAGAAAATCTTCCCGTAACGCGTTTCGCGAACCGAGAATGTCCAATTCTTTTTGCACGAAGAGCCTGGTCTCGTAGCTTACTGGTTCCTTGGCATAGCCGATGTAAACCACTCGTCCGGTGAACGCGACCTCTTCAACAGCGGCTCGAAAGGTTTGAGGTGTCCCGATCGCTTCGATCACTACGTCCGGTCCGCGACCCTCCGTCAGGTCTTGCAGCCGATCGTGAAGTGATTCTTTCGCAGTGTTGATCGCATCAGAGCCGCCGGCCGCTCGCGCCACGATCAGCTTCTCATCATCCATATCTATACAAATCGTGCGAGCTCCACGTGCGTTCGAAGCAGCGACGGCTCCGAGCCCCACACCACCGCACCCCAATATGGCGACAGTGTCGTTCGCCTTTATCCTTCCGCGCGCCGCAGCATGAAATCCCACCGTCAGGGGTTCGACCAGGCACAGCTCTTTCCTCGTGAGTTTCGCCGGATACAATTTCTCTGTTGGCATTGCGACGAATTCCGCGAGCGCACCGTCCCGTTGTACGCCGAGAGTCTGATTGAACTGGCACGCATTCGAACGTCCTCTTCGACACGAAGCGCACCTGCCGCAGCTCGTATATGGAGAAAGAGCTACATCGGTTCCAGCGGGCAGTGAACTATCTCCCTCCACGACCGTGGCTGACACTTCATGACCGAGGATCCGCGGAAATGTGACGAGTGGATTTCGTCCGCGGAACGAGTTTAGATCGCTTCCGCAGAACCCAACCATTCGGACTCTCAGTAATAATTCTCCGGGTCCAACCACTGGATCGGGAACTATTTCGACGGACGCTTCGCCGGGGTTCTTTAATACGAGTGCCTTCATGCTGGAAATAACCTCTGGAAGGATTTGCGATAGTGCTCACGCCGAAGTTGAGTGTGCATTGTGTTCAGGCCTATCTCGGAAATGCGTGATAGATTCTCCATCGCCGCGCTGAATGTACACAACCTGTTTCATGGATTGAGATCTGAAAAACAAGCACTCAAAATTCGCGATCTAACCGAACCACAGAGGCAATCGTAAATGAATCAAAAGCTTCCTTTCCGACTTTTCCGAACGATTCAATACCGAGTCCTGTGCCGATCTCAGGTTCGTCGGACGTTTCTTCCCGCGCTTGAAGTGGGATCTTCGCTCGTGCGTTCACTCCTTGTTGGCTTGACTCTTTTCGCTGTAGCCGTTCCGGTGACGACAGCGCAGAAAGTCCAGATATCCGTCGACGCAACCAAAGCGGGCGCGAAGATTGACCGCAACATATTCGGCCAATTTGCCGAACATCTCGGCCATGGCATCTACGAAGGCATCTGGGTCGGCTCGGACTCCAAAATTCCGAACACGCGCGGGATTCGCAACGATGTCGTCGCTGCGCTCAAAGCGATAAACGTGCCGAACGTGCGCTGGCCGGGCGGCTGCTTCGCGGATGAGTATCATTGGCGCAAAGGCATCGGATCGCAACGATCAATAACACTCAATCCCAACTGGGGCGGCGTAATCGAGCCAAACACTTTCGGGACGCATGAGTTCATGGATTTCCTCGACCAGATTGGCGCGGAGGCCTATCTCTCCGTCAACGTCGGTTCCGGAACTCCACAGGAAGCATCGGAATGGCTGGAATACTTAACCACCGCTCAGCCGACGACTCTCGCCAAGGATCGCGCGGCCAACGGACATCCTGCACCTTATAAGGTTGCGTTTCTTGGCATCGGCAACGAAAGCTGGGACTGTGGCGGCAACATGACGCCTGATTATTATCTGAGCCAGCTCAAAATCTACAGCCGCTTCGTCCGCAACTTCAATCCAGAACAGCAAGACAAGCAACAGATGCTGAAGATTGCCGTGGGTCCCGGCGGCGGCGATTCCCGCTGGACGGAGTGGACGGAAGCCGTCATGAAGGCGTATCAGAGCCACACCTGGAGCTGGGACATGAACGGACTTTCGATGCATTCCTACACTGTTGTGAAATGGCCGCCTTCCTATGCGTCCGTGGGTTTCGGAGAGGCCGAGTACGCGCAGATTCTCAAATCCACGCTGGAGATGAACGACCTCGTTGAGAAGCACTCGGCAATCATGGATAAGTATGATCCAGGCAAAAAGGTGGCGCTCGTTGTGGATGAGTGGGGCGGCTGGTACGCGCCGCTTCCCGGCAGCAATCCCGGATTCCTGGCACAGCAAAATAGTTTGCGCGATGCAGTGATGGCGGCGTTGAACCTCAACATTTTTGCGCGCCATGCCGACCGCGTTCGCATGGCCAATATCGCGCAGATGATCAACGTGCTCCAGGCCATGATCCTGACCGACAAAGAGAAAATGGTTCTCACGCCTACCTATTACGTTTACAAAATGTATTTGCCATTTCAGGATGCGACTTTTCTTCCAGCCACTTTCGACGCTGGTACATTCACACGTGACGGCATCACTCTTCCTCGAATCGACGCAATAGCAGCAAAAGATAAAGCCGGAAAATTGTGGCTCGCGATAACCAACCTTGATCCAAATCAGTCCGCTGAAGTCGAACTCACTCTGCTCCGTAGCAATGCCAAATCCGCGGCAGGCGAAACGTTGTCTGCACCGAAGGTGGACAGCGTAAATACCTTCGACGCCCCCCATATAGTTGTACCAAAGCCTATTTCTGCGAAAGCGCAGGACGGCAAGCTAATTCTCAAATTGGAGTCAAAATCCCTAACAGTCGTTGCAGTCGAACAGTAAAGCTGGATCGCACTCCTAGACTGATCCTGTTTCAAGAAAGGGCTTCGATGACAACCGTGAAGTGGTTCGGTGGGATTCTAATTGCGATTGCTGTAGCACTAGCTCCTCAACTCACCGCGCAAGTGCAAACAGATGTGCCCCCGCCCGTTGTCGGTGCAAAACCCGTGACGGTCGAACACATCAAAGTTCACGGCACGACACTGGAAGGCAATTTGGAAGGCGACGCAGCGGATCGCGACGTTTTTGTGTTCCTTCCACCCAGCTATTCGCTAGAAAAATCTCGCCGCTATCCCGTCGTCTACGCCCTGCACGGCTACTCCATCGGCGCCGAGCAGTGGACGCATGAAATCCAGGTACCGCAGACAATCGAAGGCGCCTTCGCGCAAGGTGCGAAAGAAATGATCGTGGTCCTCCCCGATTCGAAGACCCTGCACAACGGTTCGATGTATTCGAGTTCCGTGACCACCGGCGATTTCGAGCAGTTCATCGCGCACGACCTGGTCGCGTACATCGATGCGCACTACCGTACGATTTCGAATCGCCAAAGCCGCGGACTCGTCGGCCACTCGATGGGAGGTTACGGTGCTACCCGCATTGGCATGAAGCATTCCGACGTGTTCGGGAGCTTGTACATCATGAGTCCGTGTTGCTTATCCCCCCGGCCACCCGTGAGCCCGGAAATCGCGAAAAGCCTCGAAGCAGCCAAAACGCCTGCGGATTCCGCAAGCCTGCCGTTTTTTGCACGCGCCACGCTGGCCTCGGCTGCAGCATGGTCTCCCAACCCAAAGAATCCGCCGCTCTATCTCGACCTGCCCACGAAAGAGGGAGCGCCACAACCGGACGTTCTCGAGAAATGGGCTGCAAACGCGCCGCTCGCTTTCATGGATCAGTACATCGGCGGGTTCCGCCGGTATCGGGCAATCTCACTGGATGTGGGTGACCAGGACGGTTTGCGAGTCGATACCGCAAAACTCCACGGAGTTCTAGATGAATATGGGATCGCGAACAGCTTCGAAGTTTATTCCGGCACGCACACAAGCAAAGTGGCTGACCGCTTTCAAAATCATGTGATGCCGTTCTTCAGCCAAAACCTCTGCTTTCAAGCGAGCTGCCAGTGAATGCTTTCTAGTTTCTAGTAATGATGAGCATCGCGCCGTGACCTAACTCTTCCCGACAAAACTATCGGCCGGTTGGGAGACCTAGATGCGTTCAGTAGAGTCTCTACTTCGCTTCTTTGATGATCGCCTCAGCGGCGTTCCCAGCCACCACCCAGCTTGCCGACCCGGCCACCACCGCTTCGTCCTCAAACCACAGAAACCCAAAATCATCAATGCACTCCGGAAAATCCGGCTTGATGACGATGTATCCAGGAATCACCGCGCCCGGAATGTAGGAATTGTCCGAGCGATTGTTGCTGTAGGTCATCGTTTTCGACACCGTTCCAACTCCAGCCACATACGAAGTGCTCGATACCGGGTGCGTCCCGAGAATGTAATTGACCGCGCGAAGTGTGTATTCGGGGCCGACCAGATCCGGAAAAGCCTTGTGCAGGAAATACATTCGGATGGCCATGTCGACCACAGCGCCCGAGCCGCCCCACGTGCCGACACTCGGCGGAACCCCAAACGGGGTAGCGTCCAGCCGCTGATTCAAATCCGCCATGTATTTCTTCACCGCTTCGCGCATTTCACTCTTCGCGTCCGCCTCGAGATAAGGCAAAGCCCGCACGGCGCTCCAGCCACGCGAATCCAACTGTTGCGGCGTGATCATCTGCGGGAACAGTTCTTTCAGCCGAGACTTATATGGCTCCGCTCCATTCGTGGCGATGGTCAACTCCAGCGCCGCAGCCCACTCCAGGCCGGGGCCAGATACTCCACGTGTCGGGACGGCCGGATCTGTTGTTTGCGCGCCGGTCGTGCTCGTGCTTGTCGGACGGCCCGCAATACTCGCTGCGTTGCCGCCGCTTTGCGCGCCAGAGACCGCACCCTGCGACGCGGCCAACACGCCACCTCCCGGCGCGCCTGCCGGAGCCGCTCCGCCTAAGCCGCCGCCCGCTGCATTCTGCGTTGGATGAGCCTTCTCATCGTTCCAAGCCTTAATCGCGGTATCCAGGCAGTCTTTCGCTAGCGCGTCATCCCATCCTTTTAGCGCATCCGCCGCCGCAGCCAGCGCAGCGATGGCGTTCCACTGGAAAAAAGGGTTGTTCGTGGTGAAGATCCAGCGATCGTCCGGCCTGCCGGAGTGATCACCCTTTGTTTCGTTCGGGCCGAGCTTCGGATCGTAAATGCGACCGTCCGTTTTCGAAGCGCCGTCGCCTACCTGGGTGTATTGCCGTAGATCTGGTTCGTGAGTGCCGCGGATCGCGTGTCCGATGTTGTGGAACTGCGCCAGGATGAGCAGCGCGCCATGCTTCACCTGCTGCACCGTATCCGGCACGCCATCGGGCCGGTGCATCTCTACCTCACGTGTGCTTTCATCCACCGTGAGCTCGTCGTATGTGAGATGAAATTCCCGATACGCCAGCGCCAGACTCTGAATCACGCTCAGTTGCGCCGGTTCCTCCAGGTCAAAATCCCCGGCGTCATACCACCCTCCCACATTCATCCCGGGGATGTGATCGCCGCCTTTGAACTTTCCATCCGTCGCAGTGGCCTGGTTCCAGCCATCAAATTGTTCTCCAACCACCGGCGCCATGCGCCCGTCATCGAGGTGCGAAGCGCCATGCCACACCCGGTATCCTTCGCGAACCGCGACGTGATCCATCTGCTCCGCAATGTGATGGTCCAGGGTGTCCTGCCAAACCTTTGCGTAGACGTCCTGTGAAATTGGGAAGGGAGCGGTACGCTGATCCGCGTACTCGATCATGTAAAGGCCGGGTTCCTTAACGGAAGTGAAGTCGAACTTCGAGTACACGTAGCGCAGCCACGGCGTCGCGGGTGTAATCGCGCCCTCGAAAACCTGTTCGTACGATCCGCTCTGCGTCAACCGCAACACTCGGGCCGTCTTCGGGCCGTTGTATTTCGGGTCGAGTTCGAGCACCGCCACCTTCGAGAAGTCCGGCGCATAACCTACCTGGCTGTGCGCAATCATCGGCGGCCGCGTCCAGTTCGGGATCACGTCCGGATGGATGTGCCAAACGACCGCGCCTGCGGTTTTGCCGGAAGGAATCAGTGAACGCAACACAAACCAACCGTTCTGCGCGCGGTCGCGTCCATCGAACAGCATCAGGTTGGCTGTATCCGAAACCACATTCACTCGGGCGATCGAGTCGTCCACACCCAGGGTGATGTTCTTTCCTTCTGCAAACGGCAGCGGCTGTGTGTATCCCTTGGCTTTATCCCAGTCTTCCAGGTAGTACGCTTTTTTGGGTTCATCCGCTAAAGGCAAAACCTTCGTCATCGCGTCGTTCGGCGTTCGCGGGAAGAAGCCGGCTTGGGTTCCATTCACCATGTATGCCTTGCCCATGTAGATCGAAGGCAGGAACTCCAGGTTGAAGCCCGCTCGCCCTTCGAGTTTCTGCGGTAGTGGCTTATCGAGATTGATGCTGACTTTCACCCCGCCAGGCTCCGATGCCACTTCCAGTGTGTAGCTGAAGTCAAACGTCGGGAATGCGAGATCAGCAGTGAGCCGACTGTTCGTTTTGTCCACATGGCGATCTTTGAGCGTTGCCACCAAGTCCCACTGTTCGGGCGTTGGCATCAGGCGCACGTCACCATTGGTGGCGATGCGCTGGCCGTGGAGAATCATCTCCATGGCCGTATTCTTCTGATCCACAAACACGGGGTGGTACGTGCTGTCGTAGAGAAAAACGCTGAAGCCTTGTGTGTCGAGATAATTCTTGTCGGTCACCTTCATGGAAAAATCCGTGCCAGACGAGCTGAAGACCGAGGTCAGGACCAAGAGGAGGCAAGCGATTCGCATATGCATAGCTTGGGGTGGTATTGCTCCTTTACCCAAACATGATATGACATGCAAACCGTCGAGGCGCCCATAGTTCCGCAGATTTATGAAGACTGGGGGTCGTTACCTGACCTGTGGTTTTCCACTAAATTCACTTTACCGGTAACGGCTTTACCGGTCTTTAGACTGGGATATGAACAGCATTTGCTGCGAGTGTCTAAGGCGCGACATTAAGAAGGTCGTGCAGAGCGTGCGGATTGCCACGATCCGCTGCATCCTGGTGCATGAAACTGGTCTGTAATTAATGCCGCCTTCCGTGCATCCCGAATGTATAGATCAAGAAAACCGACGAACGCAAGTTAGGCTGCGCCTGCAACGCCACATTGGAATTGAAGAAAGAAGTTCGCAAGTAGTCAGCTCCGACACGCACAGAAAAGGAAGGAACGATCTCGTACTGCACTCCAGCGCCGCCAGCCCAAGCAAACTCATTCGCGTAACCCAAAACCAACTGACCGTTGTTCTCGAAGTTGACGCCCGTCTGACGCGCAGCACCGAGCAGCAGTTCGCCGTACACCGACAGTTGCCGCCGCCGCACGGCATAGAACACAGGTCCGGCCATATAGGTCATCAGATCGGCGCTGCGTCCCGTGTGGAACGCATCGAAGGAGCGCGAATAGCCAAAGTCCGCCTTTATCGCAAAGCGCCGGTTAACGTCCGTGCTAAAAACCGCCTGCAGGCCGTTGAGCCGCATCTGGCCTTCCGAGGGCATGTTGGCCTGCGTATAGGAAAAACCAATACCACCTTCCTGTACCGGAGAAAATCCGCCAGCAATCGGCTCCTGGCCATGAGCCAATGGCGTGAAGAGTGAAATTAGCAGTAACGTTAGAAGGATCCTCATAGTCATCACTCAGAACAGTGCCGCCCTCCCCCGAAGTTTCGACTAGCCCATAAAACCCAAGTTGCTGGTGGTGAAGTTCGCCAGATTCGGAAAGATTGCCGGCAAGTTCGCATCGCTTACCCCAAACCAGGTCGCGAGAGTCGCCGCGTACTGATCGAGCGCCGTCGTCGGAATCCAGCGTCCGTTTTCGTCGGCGTCATCGGGGCCGCCCAGTGCCAGCGTCGGAAACTTTCCGTAAATAGCGTTCCCCTTTACCGCTCCTCCGAGAATCAACTGGTGACCGCCCCAAGCGTGATCGGAGCCGCCATTGGAGCCGGGTTCGAGCGTCCGCGCGAATTCGGACAGCGTGAACGTCGTCACATCATTGGTCACGCCAAGCTCTTGCGTCGCCTGGTAAAACGCGGCCATGCCCTGGTTTACCGTGGTGAGCAATTGCACTTGCTGCGGCAACTGGTTTGCGTGCGTGTCAAACCCGCCGTAGGAAACGAAGAAGATTTGGCGCTGCACGCCCAATGCACTTCGGGCGGCAATGACCTGCGCTACCTGTTGCAACTGTGCCCCGAGATAGTTCTTCGGGAACTTGGTCTGCAGAGGCGCGATACTCTGCAAGGCACTCGAAAGCACCTGCGCAAACTGTACCGCCCGGCTGGTTACGGCGTTGGCGGCCTGGACCATCGACAAGCCGCTGTCAAAGGTCAGCAACTGCTGGTTGCCCGTATAACGGGCCTGCGAAGCGGCCGAACTATCGAATCCGAGCAAGCCCGGCACCTGGCCGGGATTCATCGAGAAAGGCCGCGAGGTAACCCCGGTGCAGAAGATGGGATTGCCTGCGATGGAAAGGATCGGGGGGAACTGCGCGTTGGTATTGAAGGTCTGCACATTGTCGGCGACTTTGCCGGCCCATCCGGCAGCCGTCATTCCAGAGAGCTGCGCGGTCTGCCATTGGTCTTGTTGATCGGAATGGGAGTAAAGATTTCGGGGAAGGTTGCTGAACGCCCTGTAAGTGGCCTGGTTCGTCGGCTGCACCAACGTGCCTACGTTCGCGACGATCGCCAGCGACTTGTCATTGTTAAAATAGCCCTGCATTTCCGGCATATTCGGATGCAGGCCGTAATTGGATTGCCCGTTGATCTGCAAAGGCAGCAGTTGGCTTTGCGGGAGCGCCAGCACACTGCGCGACTGCAAATATTGCGAGTACCGGTTGTCTGTGGGCACCACCATGTTGTTGCTGTCATTCCCACCGAACATGAAGATGCAGACCAGGGCCTTATAGTCGGAGGCTCCCTGAGCGAGCGCGCTCACCAGGCCGAGTTTGCTAAGACCGCTGACGAGACTGGCGCCCGCCGCAGAGCAGCAAGCCAGCCGCAGCATGTCTCGTCGTGTGTGTTTCGTCATTATCCGGCTCCAATCGTTTAGTGCTGTACCTGATACATAGAAGACGAAAGGTAAAGATAGGCCGCAGCTTTGGCTTGGCCGGTTTTGTCGCTGGGACTGAGCGATGAAAGCGCCGTCAAGATGTACTGCTTCATCTGGTCCGGCGTGCTGCTGTGCAGGAACAACACGTCAAGCCACGACACCATCTGGTCTGATGTGCCGGCATTCATCAGCCCGCTGAAGTCGAGCGTGGTGTCCGAGCCCAGAGAGCCATACGCCACTGTGTTGATCGAATTCACGCGCGCGAGGCTGGAGTTCGTGTCGAAAATCGAAAACTCGGGTCCGTTCAACGTGGTTCCCGCAATGGGATTGACGGGCGGGAAGAAATTGAAAACGCTTCCGGGATAGAAAACGTTCTCCTCCATGCTGTCGCCGACCCCAGCAAAATTCGCGGCTTCGGTTCTGGCATGGAACGCCCGCGCGATGCTGGTGATCATGACCACCGGTTCGCGCAACTTGCCGTCCGAGTCCACAACCGTCGCGGGATTGTCTCCGCGGCGCGCTTCGGGATCGAGCAAGATGGCAGCGACGGTCGCCTGCATGTCCCCTCGCCTCCCGGAGCCGTAGCCGTCGAAACTGCCGGTGTCGAAGGCCGTCGCCACACGCTGTACGTAAGCCGGGCTCGGATTGCTGGTTACCAGATGCTCGATCATCTGCGTGGCCACGAAAGGCCCAATATTCGGATGGTTGAAGACGATGTTGAACGCCGCTGCCAAATCCCCTTCCGCGGTCTGACCGGCCGGAATGGTCTGGCCAAGCAGTGTTTTCGATCCGCTGTCGTGGAGACCTTCCACCGGGAGCATCGGGCCGCCGTAGTATTCGGGATTGTGATTCTGCGACGACATGCCCGGCTTTACCGGAAAGGTCCATCCGGTCAGCACTCGGCCCATTGCCATCACGTCGTTCTGTGTGTACGTCGGAATCGGATTGCCCTGCGAGTCGAGCACCGGAGTTCCGTCGGGATTCAACTGGTTCAAACCAAGGGTGAACAACTGCATAAATTCGCGAGCGTAGTTTTCGTTGGCATGTTCGCCGGGTGGCGGCGCGTCGTTGTCGACCATGTTCAGGAAATTGCCCATCGCGGGCGTCAGGGTCACATCGGTCATCAGGTTTCGATAATTGCCCAACGCGTCCTTATCCAGGGTCCGCACGTAGTTGGTGTAGCCAAGCGGATCCGAGATCGTGTTGGCGCTCACGACCCAGAGGTTATTGAGTGCGAACGCTGTCCGCATTCTCAGTTGGTCGCCACCGGCAATGGCATTCAGGAAGTACGACTGCTGCACGTTGTTGACGCCGTCATTCGGCCGCGGGTCCGGATAGGGCGTGACGGTCGCAGCGAACTGATTCTGGAGATACGTGCCGAAACCCAACTCCGTCAGCTGGTTGACATTTTCCAGGTCCGGCCCGAAAGAACTCTGTTCGAGGAAGCGTACGGCCGCCGCGGAACTTACCGACGAACCACTTGTGGTCACATTGACATTGAGAGTGTTCGACTTTCCGCCGCCGGGAGCCGGGTTAGTGACCTGGACGGGGATTGATCCCACCTGGGAACCGGAGGCGTTGCCGATGGCCGTGATCATGGTGGAGGTCACATAAGTCACCTGCATCGTCTGGCCGCCGAACGTCGCGTTCGAGGTCGCCACAAAACCTGTCCCGTAGAGAGTCATCTGAAACGCGCCGGGCCCCAAGGTTTCCGGTGTGATCGAGGAGAGCGTCGGCACCGGATTTGTCAGCTTTACCACCGCGCTGTCGGATTTCGCGGTGTTCGCCTGGCTTGTTGCGGTGACCGTGACGCTGCCGAGGCCCACGATATTGTTCGGGGCCGTGTAGTTCCCCTGGTAATCGACGGTGCCGACGCTGCTGTTTCCGGAATTCACGCCGTTCACCAACCAGTTCACGGTGAGATCGGCCGTGCCCGTCACCGTGGCCACGAACTGCTGCACGTTACCGGCACCGAGCGTGGCGGTTTTCGGCGCGATCGTCACGGTGATGTTCGAATTCGGACCGACGACTTGCACATTGAACGGCGCCGAAGTTGCGCCACCCGGGTTGGGATTTACGACCGTAATCGGGACGGCGTTGCCTACTTGTGCCAACGTCGGCGTGCCGGTGGCCAGCAATTGTGTCGGCGCGATGTACGTGGTGGCCAGCGACGTTCCGGCGAGTTTCACCGTGGAGGTGGGCAGGAAGCCTGTGCCGTTAATCGCAATCGCAAATTGCATGTTGACCGTCAAGATGGCCGGCGTCACGCCGGTGATCACCGGGATCGGATTCTCGACCGTGACGGTAACGTTGGCTGACTTCGTAGGATCTTCGACCGAGGTCGCGGTCACGGTAACGGTGTCGGGGCTTGGCACCGTGAGGGGCGCCGTATAAACACCTGCGGCCGTAATAGTGCCCACTGGCGGATTGCCGCCGGCGACGCCATTCACACTCCAGGTGACGCTCGTGTTGAGAGCTCCGGTCACGGTGGCAACGAACGTTTGTTGGCTTTCAAGACGTACTGAGGCGGCCGCCGGCGCGATCGTTACCTTCGCGCCACCGAAAATGATGAAGTTCAGACCCGTCGAAGTGCTCGGCCCGGGAGCGGGATTTTGCACGGTGACGACTTGTGTTCCGGCGAGCGCTTGCGTCGCGGTGCCCGTGGCGGTCAGTTGGGTTGACGAAACGTAGCTGGTCGTGAGCGCCAGCGTGCCCAGATAAACCGTCGCGCCTTGTGCGAAGTGCCGTCCATTCACAGTTACGGTGAAGGGTCCTTGGAGCACCTCGAGCGGCAGCAAACTGGTCAACACCGGCGTGGGATTGTTCAACGTGGCGGGGCCATTGCCAAGCTTGCGCGGGTCGGACGACTCCACGGCGCTGACCGTGATGGCGTTGGGCGCTGGAGGAAATTCCGGCGCGGAATACATGCCCTTGGAATCGATCGTTCCGAGCATGGCGTTACCACCAACGACGCCGTTGACCGACCAATTGACGGCGGGCCGGGATCCGTCGCCCGTTTTTGCAGAGAACTGTTGCTGCGTAGCACCCGCTATGGCTGCGCCAGAAGGTGTAACGGTCAATGCGGTTAGACCAGGGCCGTCAGGCCCCGAGCCCGGTAGGTAGGCTTCAGCGCATCCTGCAATCACTATCGCCAATACCGTGAGAAACATCAGTGCCCAACGCTTCACGCTGCCCCCGTGGCTTTTTCCATCGCCGGCCGTAGACATACGGCCACGATGTCAGGCGGTCTTGGAAAATCTCGATTTTGCGGCGGGACTACTTTCGAAAGAGTAAGCCTGCAAGCCGATTCGCACTACTGCCCGTGGGGTCAGATTCGGAGCAACTGTCCTTATTAGCTGATTCAAATCGATGACCCAACAAAACATTTGTTTCGCGTTCGAATTGGCTCAGCTTGGGAAGTTAAAAAGGGCGCCATGGTATTCGATTTCCGTCGCCCGACTGGCGTTGACCGCGCGGTCAGCGGCTGGCTTTGAGGAAGTGATGAAGGAGGGTCCTACTCCCTTACCGGCCGACGAAGCGACCATGGCACGCCTGGGAATGTTTCTTTCGGAGCCAATCGCCACAAGCTCTACAGTCGGACTTATGAGTTCGGATTTTCCGCGCCATATAAGGCCCGCTACGCGTTCTCGATGGCGGCTGAAAGCAATAAAAACGTGGTCCTCGACGATGGAGAGGTAATCTGCTGTTCGCGACAAGTTTCGGAGCGCCAGAACTGGCGATTCGCTCGGCCGTGTCTCCTTGCAGTTACGCAACTCCGACTAATCCTACTTGAGCACTCTGTATTGAGCGCGGATTGGATTCTTGAGATTCCACGGTCTGCCGTGGGACGCATCACGCACGAGAAAACCTGGTTGAGAGGTTGGGTAATTCTCGGTCGTGTTTGTGGCTTTTCGATCCGCACCGAAGGCACAGGTAAAACCAGGACTCGTCAGGAACGAAAAGGTGTGTCCGAACCATTTTCCGACACGTAAAAATTCCTGCAAAATCGGTTTCCTTTGATTGGACAGACCCCGACTGTGATGAAAAACTGGAAATTGGAACTGAGCACAACAGATATGGGGCGCCCTGGTATTGGTCGGCGTCCCAATCGGACTCAATGCACAGCCAATACCGGCCAGTCGAACCTCCAAGTATTTCCGCCGATTCGGAATGGACCTCGTGGAGTTCGCCGAACGTTCATTCGGTTCGTGGGTCATTCGTAGCGGTACGCGACGACAGGATCGACGCGACTGGCGCATCCTCGCGGAAAGATGTGCGGCGAGAAGAGTCGCGAGGCTCAGCAAAAAGCACCACTCACCTCGGCTTGAAGTCCGTGCCAAGAGTATTCAAAGCGCTTTCGTAGTCGCGGAGCCAATCTGTATGGCCACCGATTCCCCAGTCATCACTTTGAATTTCGAGAAGGGTGACCCATATTCTGTTCGCACCTTCGGCGTCATCCGGCTTGCCCTCCGCAAGCAGCATAGTTCTCGTGAAGTCCTTAATCATATGCTGCTTGGTAAGTATGTCGAATCGCCCGGCGGGCAGTCGCACTTCAATAAAATAGAAGGGATCCTTATGACGCGGACTGCCCCCGTTGTAGTCGGAATCTTCGTCGACAAGATAGACCCAGCCCTTCATCTTCTTGCGGGCTTCCGGGGTGTCGGGGATCTTTTCCCAAAACATCAAAACGTCGGTTAATTTCGCCATCACGGCGTGCTGCACTTCTTTGGGAAATGTTCCTTTTCGCATGGTCAGGTTAATCCACGGCATGTTTTGTCCTCACCGATACAATCCCCCCAAGCTGTTCGATCTCTAGACGAAGTATTCGTTGAGCATCTGAATGTTGGAGATGAAGGTGTCCAGTCGGTGGATTTTGCCCCCCCCGTCCAGGTGGATGACCGTGGTGAGATGTTCATCCAAAGCTTTGCCGGCGTACGCCCCAGTATTGTGCAAATGGAGCACTACGTCCCGCAAGCCGTGAACCACGCGTTCGATTCCGATCTTGACGTTAAAGCCGTGAAGGGTGCTCGCGCGTTTAGGATGGACTCAACGCCTTTTGCTTCGCCGGACATCGGGCTTTCGCCCGGCAGGCTCCAGACAACGTCTTCAGTCATGATGGAATGCAATAACTTGGCGTCGCGATTGGCGAGGCCGCGAATGAAGCTTTGCGCCATTTCCTTTTTGTCCTGCTCTGTCATGCTGGTCCCCCCTTGGGAATGTTTACCCGCTTTCATAGATCGATTGCACTCCCGGTCAAAACATCGTGTTTTCGTTGAGTGACGTTTTCGGGATGGCTTGAATGACATCCCAATGCTCGACGACCTTGCCGTCTTCCACCCTAAAGATGTCGATGATGACGTCGCCGTTCTCTCCGAAAAAGCCCGTGTAATGGCAGTGAAGCAGGACAAAGTCGCCCTCCGCGAAGACGCGTTTAATTTCACCGCGGGTGTTGGGATAATTCGTGGCGATCCATTTGACGTAGTTGCGAAGGCCATCAAAGCCGTCCGCGGCAAAGGGTGTGTGCTGCGTGTAGGTTTTACCGCCATACAGCCGTATCGCCGCATCGACATCACCTTCGAAAAGGGCTTTCTGATAGAACCCAACGACGATCTTTTTGTTTGCTTCCGGCTTCTGAATGTCGGTCGACATCACTCTTCTCCTGCGCACCGTTCGTTCGGGCTGAGGGACTCGTCAATCCGTTTGAGAGATTGCTCCGGGATGCCGGCACAGAGCCGTTACCTCTACTTCCATGAACGGATAAAGAGGAAGTGAGTTCAATATCTCGTGAAGTTCGGCCGGGCCGTCGACATCGAAAATGCTGACGTTCGCAAATTTGCCGGCGACGCGCCACAAATGAAGCCACTTGCGCTGTTCCTGCAGCACCTTGGCGCGCTCATGTTCCAGGGCGCCAAGTCTCTGGAGTTGCTCCGGATCGACGTCGCGTGGGATACGGACATTCATCAATACGTGGAACAGCATCCTTACGCTCCCTTCGGTATTGCGCTTATGCGCGTGATACCGGGCTCTGACCAGCCATTACGTGCAGTAGTGCGAGAGCGTATTCGGAAGCGGATTGTTGGTTCTGGCCGGTCACCAGTTTTCCGTCCACGACAACGCAGGGATCGTTGGCTCCCACGCGCTTGTAAAGTGCGCCAGTTTCTTCGAGCACCGTTTGCGGATAATGCGGAATTACGAAACCACTTCCGAACATCGCCTGGAGCTGTTGATCTCCTTCCAGCGTGTATCCCGTAACCTGCCGGCCACGGATTCGGTTGGGAATATTTCCGAGCGCGATTGCACCGTGACAAATGGCGCCGACGACCTTGTCACGCGACCAGAAATATTCGAGCGCCTTCGCGACGTCTTCGCTGGGAAAGAGATCGAAGGTCGCGCCTCGACCGCCTGCGACGTGGATTGCGTCGTAGCGGCTCAAATCAACGTCTTTCAATTTCAGAGTCGTCTCCAACTTACCCTTCAGCTTCGGGTCCGACAGGAAGCCTTTGCTGACGAGATCTTCGGGTTCCGTGGATCTTTCGAAATAGGGGTCGCTGTAAGGGTCGAAAACAACTCTGCCGCCTTGCGGACTGGCGAAGTCGATTTCGATGCCACGCTCCGTCAGGTGCCAATAAGGATGGGTCACTTCCGAAAGCCAGAACGCGGTTTCCGAATTGCTGATTACGAACAGAACTTTCATGACTCTTCCTCCGTTTGGGTTTGCGCTGCGAACAGCTCGTCTGCTCGATGCTTTTCGCAAATTTGGGTGTTTCCTCCAGGTTGTGAGCATGCGATGCCTGTTGGCGGGCGGCACGGGCGCTTTCGACGGGAATGTTGTGCTCTTTGAAAAACGCCAGAGTTTGATCGATCGCGGTCGAGTGAATGTGATTCGTGTATTCGCAACTGTGGTCGTCGATCCTTTTCACACTCAATTCCCATACGACTTGCAATTTTGTTCGGCCGGCGGCCGAGATGGAATCCGAGATCGAAGCCATGCGGCAGAAGTGTGGAGTCCGAATTTCAGCAACGTAATGTTGAACGACGAGGGCATCGCCAATCGTTTCGACGTTGATGGACATCGGGCGCCTGTCGTCGCTGATAGAACTCGCTCCCGCGATATGGGCGCTTGAGCAGCGTTGGTACTCGGCATCTGGGAGGTGGAGCAGCCAGTCGGCAATGCTCACCTTCTCGATCGGTGCTTGAATGATTGCAGTTGCCGTCGAAAGCGACAGCGTACGGTCCTCGGACATTGACTTTCTCCCAACTCGGATTCGGTGACCTTCGGCGCGTTACTTTTTCTTATTGATGACGTCTGCGATTCCGTTCGGGAACATTCCGTCCGCGGCGGCGAGCACATTCAGATGCTTCCCGAAGCAAGACGACCTTTCCGTCGGCTGCCGTGAGGTGACCGAAAAACCGCTGGTGGACTGGCTTGCCGGAAATCCCTGATTTCTGATGGATGGTGTATTCGCCGAACGCTTGATCCGGTGTGTCGATGTAGATCTTGACGTCAACAAATTTGAAGCCCGGATACATTTTCTCGTGCAGGAAATTGAGAAACGCGCCGATGTTCTTCGGTCCTTCATAGCGCGGCTCGACGCCTAAATCCGCGAGATACGGCAGTTCGAGCGCGCCACTGTCGGCGAAAAGTGACGCTGATTCTTGTGCCGTACCGTCGATGTAAGCTTGGAGCAGTTGTTTTGCAGTTTTCATACCGTTGCTTCCTCTCAGTTGATTTTTCAGGAATCGATTCGCAAGCGATCGATCCAGGGTCAAAACTTCTTGTAGCCACCCTGAATGAAGTCACACGCCAGCTTCCCGTACTCGGAAGCGGCGTCCTCCCAAACGAAGTGTCCGCAATCAAGGATGTTGAGCTTGCTCTTCGGAAGTCCTTTGTGTAGACCTTCCGCGTTGGAGACCGGGACGAAAGGATCGTGGCGGCCTACAGTGATTTGGCACGGCACGTTGATATCCGGTAGGCGCTTGGCGAGACGAGGAAGAGAATTTGTATATTCTCGAACGAATGCCATGGCATGCCAGAACCGATCGCCTGTGTACGACGCGAGATAGTCCTGCAGCGCGAAGTCAGGCAACTTGTACGTCTTCATGTTTTCGAGTGCGCCGCGCACAAACTGTTCGCCGGTCAAATCTTTGAATGGTTCGAGAGAAGGCGCATTCACGATTTTGTCGAGGATGTCTCCAATATCGTTGGGATCTGTCGCTCCACTGCCAATCACGAGGCTCTTGAAAATGCCGGGGTGGTTTGCCGCCGCAAAAAGACATGCAGGAGTGCCCACATCCGGAGCAACGACGTGCGGATTCAAAAGGCCAAACGACTCAATGATGCGAAAAACGAAGTTGCCCATCGGTTCGGGAGCGCGTACGTACGGCCGGCTTTCCGAAAGACCGAACGCGGGAAGGTCAACGGCAACGACGGGACCAAGAGCTGAGAACATCTCCCAAGTGGGAAGGAACGCCAGAAGACTCTCCGGCAGAGGACTGAGTAGAAGGATCGGATCGCCGTCCGTCTTCCCGTTGGTTGCGAAGCGGACTTTCATTCTGTCGATCGTCTTGAATTGTGTTGCCGCCAGACCGCTTTTCCCGATTGCGTTCATTCTCTTTCTCCTCGTTATACCAAGTCGTATCAACTAGCGATGTCCGGTGACGCGAGTGTCAAACGCCTTCTCGCAGAACCTGATGAACCAAACTAACGACGATCGATCCCTCACCGACCGCTGAGGCGACTCGTTTCACGTTTCCGGAACGAGCGTCCCCCACGACGAAGACTCCCGGCAGACTCGTTTCGAGCATGTGTGGCGGACGAGACAAGGGCCATTGAATCGGAGCAGCGGTACCCTCCAGGTCGCGCCCCGTGAGAACGAATCCTTTTTTGTCGAGAGAGACGCAGCCAGAAAGCCAATCGGTCTTGGGAGAAGCGCCGGTCATTACGAAAAGATGCCTGGCGGCGAGAGTCTTTATTTCGGCGGTGCTCCTGTTTATCCACGACACGCGCTCGAGGTGTCCGTCACCCTCGAGGGCGTGGAGTTCGCTGGAATAGTGAACGTCGATCCGTGGGTTCTCTTCGATTCTCTGGATGAGATACCGCGACATCGTTGCGGCAAGATTCTCTGAACGGACGAGCATCGTCACTCCTTCGGAGTTTTGCGAAAGAAAGACCGCGGCCTGACCGGCGGAGTTTCCGCCGCCGATCACGACGACTTGCTCCGCTCACGCACAACTGACTTTCCATAAATGTGGCGTTGAAATAGATGCCTTTTCCCAGAAAACACATCGAGATTCGGGAGCGAAGGCTTGTTGTATTGCGCTCCCGTGGCAAGCACGATCGCGCGCGTCGTAATCTCCTGACCGTTGTCGAGATGGACTCGATAGGGCCGGTGTTCGCAGTGCAGGCGGTCAACGGTTCGCGCAACCATGATTTGTGCGCCGAATTTTTCCGACTGCGCTATGGCGCTGGCCGCAAGTTCCTGTCCCGACAGTCCGGTGGGAAAACCAAGATAGTTTTCGATCTTCGAACTGGCCCCGGCTTGTCCGCCGGGAGCGGCCTTTTCAACAACGAGAACGTCGAGGCCTTCCGATGCGGCGTAAACGGCCGCAGCCAGTCCTGCCGGCCCCGCGCCGACAATTACCAAATCACGAACTTGCGTTTCATCGATGTTCGAATTGAAGCCCAGACATTCCGCGATTTGCTGCGCGGATGGGTTCCGCAATATGTGCGTGCCGTTGCATATCACTACCGGTATGTCGGCCGCGGACACTCCAAAACGGTCAAGCACTTCCTGAGCGCCTTGGTCTGTGTCCAGGTCGAGATATGCGAACGGATGGCCATCGCGTGAGAGAAATTCCCTGGCCGCCAGCGTTGCCGCGGAATAACGGGAGCCGAGAATCACCACGTTGCCGTGCCCATGCTCTTTCAGCGAAAGCCTGCGAGCGAGGAACGCCTTCATGAAGACTTCGCTGAGCTCGGCATCCTTGGCGATGAGTGTGCGCAAGTTCTCCGCCCGGAGCTCCAGCAGCGTTCCAGCCTCGATCGCCTGGCATCGATAAATTGACTTTCTGCCGGCGATCATCAACAACTCTCCGGAGAACTGACCTGCGCCGTACGACGTCACGACTTGTTCTCGGTCTCCCGTGCGAGCGAATATCCTGATCCGCCCTGAAAGAACGACATACACCGGGGTGTGTCTTCCCCGGGCTCATACAGCACTTGACCTGCCTGGACCTGTTTGAGCCGGGCAAACGACTGAACTCTCTCGATCTGTGCCGGCGAAAGAACGGGGGCGTAGACTCGGTCCGACCCGTCGTCGGTGTGCCCGCCCTCAATTCCGCGCTCCCCGGTTCTGGGCACGCCAAGAGCGTCGGTTAAGTCATTCGGAATCGCGGAACTTCCTCGATTTTTGACGGTGTTTTCGCCCATTCCTAATCCAGATCACCGAACTGACTTTCACGATCAATCCATTCCCTTATGTACTGGGAGCAGTTCGTGATTCTTGCGCCAGATCTCTCAGAAGTTCCGAGAAGTCGAACGATTTGCACGTCCACGAGCGCCAACTCCTTCAAATCCAGCACAACCTTCGTCCCATATCTCTGGAGGTGCCTGGTCAATTCCTCGACGTGATCCAACTGGAAGTGACCTACTAGGCGAATCGTCGTTCTTTTGCCGCGCGATTCCGTCTCGATCTTCAAGGCACCCGTCGCTTTGTTTTTCAAACGGCAGCTAGACCGAGTGCAACACGCGTACCAAAAGAATTTGTTGAATGGAAAAGAGATAGACTTCGACGAAAACCTGAAATCTCAGGATTTCCTGAAGGTTCGGCAAATGGAAACCGTGGATGGTCGGAACGGGACGAGAAATGGAGTAGATGAGCGGAACTATGCTTCGACACTTTGCGGCATATTCAAAATGCCGGCTGAGAGTTTTGCGCGGTTCTACCAGGTTCTGCTAGGAACGAGGACGTCTGGACCTTGGGGACTTCGACTTGCCTTTGTCGATCTTGAGGCTCGTAATCTTGGAGTCGAGCGTTTGCGGCGGGACGCCGAGCTTCTCGGCGGCGCCATGTGCTCCCGAAACCCGTCCGCCAGCCGCCTCAAGTGCTGACTCTATTATTTTCCTCTCGCGGTCGGCGAACTCCTTCTCGACCTCGGCGAGGAGGCCATGCCCGGAAAGAATTCGCGTCGACGATGGAATTGCTGTTCCTTGCAGCCACGTTTTGTCGACCGAAAATGTCTCTGTGTCGCAAAGAACGGCTGCGCGCTCAAGGACATTCTGAAGCTCGCGAATATTGCCAGGCCAATCGTAATTTTGGAAAAGAGCTAAAGTGCTCTTCTCGATGTGCCTAAAACGTTTTCCGGTCTTTTTCGCAAACCGTTCGACGAGGTATTCCACGAGAAGCGGAATGTCATCCTTCCTTTCACGGAGCGGCGGGATGCGGATCGGAAAAACGTTCAAGCGATAAAAAAGATCTTCGCGGAATGTCTCGGCTGCGACAGCGGCCTGCAGATCGCGATTGGTAGCGGCGATCACGCGAACATCGACGGAGGTCGGATCATTACTCCCAACGCGCTCGAACTCTCGCTCCTGCAGTACCCGAAGCAACGCTACTTGTGTATCTGGCGGCAGGTCGCCGATCTCATCCAAGAAAATGGTCCCGCCGTCCGCTGCTTCAAAGCGACCGAGACGCCTTTGGAGCGCCCCGGTAAATGCTCCCTTTTCATGGCCGAAGAGTTCCGAGGCGACCAGTGAAGGAGGGATGGCTGCGCAATTGACACGGATAAAGGGTCGCGCCGAGCGTTTCGAGCGCTGATGAATTGCACTGGCAATCAACTCTTTTCCAGTTCCAGTTTCACCCAGTATGAGAACTGTCGTGTCAGTTGGGGCGACCTTTGCAATCTGTGAGAAAACTCTGCGGAGCGGCATCGAAGAACCTACGATTTCTTCGTAAGGCGAGGAGCGGCTGATCTCCTCTCTCAGGGCGAAGTTCTCTTCACGCAGCCTTTCCTCTTCGCTCTTGCGATCATGGATGTCCGTGCCAGCCGCACACCAGCGAACCACATCTCCGCGATTGTCGAACAGAGGGTTGTACCGAATCAGAAACCAACGATACGCACCGTCCCTACCTCGCACACGCACTTCATTCTCCCAGGGGATTTTGCCGGAGAAGCCTTTACGTCGCGTTTCGCGGAGTTTTGAGAGATCTTCCGGATCGAATACTCGCTCGCGCAAGTCTCGCTCCATAGCTTCTTCCCGTGATAAGCCGGTATAGTCGAGAACCGTCCGATTCACGTACGCGACACTGCCATCCGGTCCTAGCACGACCACCGTTTGAGGTATCGCGTCCACAGTCTGTCGCAGCTGTCCTTCGGATTTCTTGATTTCCTCATAAGCCAGGCTCAGTGCGGCGAGCGAACGGTTCCGCTCAATGGCAATCCCGGCGACTTGACTTGCATAAGCGATAAGCCGCACTTCGTCCTGGCTCGGATTGCGAACTTCACGAAAGTACATCCCGAAGGTGCCCAGCACTTCCCCGTTCTGCCCAAGAATCGGGTGGGACCAACCCGCGAGCAATCCTGACGATAGAGGCTTCTCCCTGAAATGCGCCCAATTCGGATCGGTCAAGTAATCAGCAATAAAAATGGGTTCTCGCCGGTAGGCTGCTTGGCCACACGGTCCAGCCTTAGGGCCAATGACCGCACCATCAGTGACGTTCCGATACGCATCAGGCAGGTTGGGGCCCGCCGCGTACCGCATGTGCACGCCGTCTGACTGGACGAGGAAAATCGAACAGATCATCCCGTTGCTGTGGGCCTCTATCAAACGGGCGACGCTAATAAGGACATCGACGAGGGACGTCCCCATGAGGATCATCTTCAGCGCGTCCAGCAGCGCTTCACTGGAGAGCGTAGTAGCAGAGCCCGAAGACTGCGTACTTTCGCTAATGGTGGCAGCGGATGTGGAGGCGTCGTTCATAGATGAAGCGACTTTGATGATGTACCGAACCAGCCGGATTCATATTTTTCTGATTGAGGATAGCTGTGAGGGCACCTCCTCCTTGACGCGGTGGAGGTCTGGGGTTCGAGTCCCCACGAGCCTACCGTTCCTCCGAAGACAGTCTTCGCTCTCGAGCCCCCTGCGTTTTGCCCGCTATTTCGCCAGACATCCACGTTTCACTGTATGCCCCGCCTTCAGTCCCGGCGCTATGATTTCGACATGGCGCAACCAACCAAAAAACAAAATCCCGCGATACCCGATCGCGCCGCAAACCCGAACGCAGACGACGCCCCCGCTGTCGATCCTGTCGAGGAAGCCTCCGAAGAATCCTTCCCCGCAAGCGATCCTCCCGGCTGGATCGGCGAAGCGACCGACCGATCGTCATCCAAGCCAAAAAAGTAACGCGTCAGCGCGCTCTCTCGACAAAATACGCTCGCCACGCCGCACCGATCGGCCACAGGTTGAGCCTTCGCCAACCCGGATGCTATTCTCGTTATATGCCGGACCCGGTCATCACTTCGCCTGAATCGATGCCCGCCGCCACCGGAGCGAACGTCGCAACTCCAACTCCCGCCAACCCCGCGGCTGCGATCCCGGCCGCCGCTTCGACAGCGACAGTACCCGCACCATCATCAGCAGCAAACTCAAACACGAACGCACAAGCCGCCGAACCCCACGAGCACTCCCGCCGCCAGCTCGAAGCCCTCCTCGAAGTCAGCGAAGCCATCTCCCAACAGCGCG
This sequence comes from uncultured Acidobacteriota bacterium, assembly GCA_963785605.1. GTDB lineage: Bacteria > Acidobacteriota > Terriglobia > Acidiferrales > UBA7541 > Acidiferrum. The sequence continues at coordinate 353,400 of CAWAWE010000012.1, forward strand.
ACCTCACCGCACTCTTCCACGATCTCTCCGAACGCCTCCACACCGTCGTCGATTTCGATTTCCTCACTCTCACACTCCACGATCCCGTCCGCAACGTCATGCGCCTCCACATTCTCGAAACGCGCATCCCCCACGACAAACACATCGGCGCCGAATCCCCCATCGACGGTCACCCTTCCGGCGAAGTCTGGCGCACTCAGGAAAATTTCATCGTCAGCGACACCGCCGAAGAAGAGCGCTACCCCGAATTCATGCAGCGTCTCCGCGACGAAGGCGTCCGCAGCTTCGCGCTCGTCCCGCTCACCACCGCGCAGCGCCGTCTCGGCGCCATGGGTTTCGGCCGCATCATTCCGCGCCGCATCACCGCCGACGACAGCGAGCTCGCCTTCATGAAGCGCGTTGCCTGCCAGGTCGCCGTTGCCGTGGACAACGCCCTCAATCTTGAAAACGCGCAGGCCTATCAAACCCAGCTCGCCCGCGAACGCGATCGCCTCCGCGTCCTCCTCGAAGTCAACAACGTCCTCGTCACCAGCCTCGAGACCAACGAACTCTTCCGCGGCATCGTCTCCACGCTCCAGCGCGTCATTCATCACGACTACACCAGCCTCGCCTTGCTCGATCCCGCCAACGGCCTCCTCAAAATTCACGCGCTCGATTTTCCCGGCCGCCAGTCGCTCATCAAGGCCGAGCTCACCATCCCGCGCGAGTCGTCTCCCGCCGGCCGCGCCATCATCGAAAATCGCACGCTCATTTCGCGCGGCGCCGAAATGGATCAATACTCCAGCGAAGTCGTCCGCCTTCTTCGCTCCGAAGGCATGCAGATTATTTGCTGCATCCCGCTCACGAATCGTGGCCGCACTTTCGGCTCCCTCAATCTCGCCAGCCGCCGCACCGACGGCTTCACGCCCGCCGACATCGAACTCGTCGAGCAGGTCGCCGCGCAGATCGCCATTGCCGTCGAAAACGCCATCGCCTTCAAACACATCGATGCGCTGAAAACAAAACTCGCCGAAGAAAAGCTCTACCTCGAAGAAGAAATTCGCAGCGCCTACAATTTCGAAGAAATCGTCGGCGACAGCCCCGCGATTCGTCGCGTCATGGCCCAGGTCGAACTCGTCGCGCCCGCCGGCAGCACCGTTCTCATCCTCGGCGAAACCGGTACCGGCAAGGAAGTCATCGCGCGCGCCGTCCATAATCTCAGCCCGCGCAAAGAGCGCACTTTCGTCAAAGTGAATTGTGCCGCCATCCCGAGCGGCCTCCTCGAAGCCGAACTCTTCGGCCACGAACGCGGCGCCTTCACCGGCGCCATCAACCAAAAAATTGGCCGTTTCGAGCTCGCCGATCGCGGCACTCTTTTCCTCGATGAAATCGGCGACATCCCGCTCGAGCTACAACCGAAACTCCTCCGAGTCTTGCAGGAACAGGAATTCGAACGCCTCGGCAGCAATCGCACCCAAACCGTCGATGTCCGCGTCGTCGCCGCCACCAATCGCGATCTCACGCGCCTCGTCGCCGACCGCGAATTCCGCAGCGATCTCTACTATCGCCTCAACGTTTTCCCCATTCAGATTCCGCCGCTCCGCGAACGCCGCGAAGACGTACCCCTGCTCGTCCGCTACTTCGTCCAGAATTTCAGCCGTCGCCTCAACAAAACCGTGCAGTACGTCCCCGCCGACGCCATGGACGCCCTCGTTAATTACGCCTGGCCCGGAAATATCCGCGAACTCGAAAATCTCATCGAGCGCGCCGTGCTCCTCAGCCCCGGCAAAGAACTCCGCGTCCCGCTCGCCGAATTAAAACAAGCCACCCTCTCCGTCAGCGACGTCTCCACCGACATCCCCTCCGACGGAGGCGTTTTCTCTCCGCCGAGTCCAGGCGGCTCCGCCACCGCTCCAGTCGCCACCCTCGAAGAAGCCGAGCGCCAGCACATCCTCCGCGCCCTCCGCCAAACCGAATGGCGCATCGCCGGCCCCAAAGGCGCCGCCTCCGTCCTCGGCATGAAGCGCACCACCCTCCAAGCCCGCATGCGCAAACTCAACATCCGCCGCCCCATTTAATCCGTCGCACGCTCATGTACGGGCGCAGCACTGCTGCGCCCCAGCTTGCCCAGCCGTAATCCTCAATCTCAATCTGTCTTTTCCTTCTTGTTCTTCGTCTCGCGTGTGAAATCACCCAGGGCGGGTGCCGCATCCTCCTGGTTTCAGGAGGGTGCGGTTTTTCCCCAATCCAATCACCCAACGATCACTCCGTCACCCAACCCACCAACCTGTCATCCCGACCGAAGCGAGCCGACGCATTTTCCTTCACGTTCGCGTCCGCGCGAACGTGTCGGCTCGCGCAGTGGAGGGACCCTGGCTCAATTTCCAACTCATCTCCAATCACATGAACGAACGCACTCCGGTTCTTCCGCGCCGTCGCCACAAAAAATATCTTCCTCCGTCCTTATCTCTTCACCTGAGTTAGTAGGAATAGGAATTAGAAAGTTTAGGTAGTAATAGTATTTAAATAGTAGATGTAAGAGGGACCGGTCCGCAGCGACTCTACTATCGCCTCAACGTTTTCCCCATAGACCGCTGCTCCGCGAACGCCGCGAAGACGTACCCCTGCTCGTCCGCTACTTCGTCCAGAATTTCAGCCGTCGCCTCAACAAAACCGTGCAGTACGTCCCCGCCGACGCCATGGACGCCCTCGTTAATTACGCCTGGCCCGGAAATATCCGCGAACTCGAAAATCTCATCGAGCGCGCCGTGCTCCTCAGCCCCGGCAAAGAACTCCGCGTCCCGCTCGCCGAATTAAAACAAGCCACCCTCTCCGTCAGCGACGTCTCCACCGACATCCCCTCCGACGGAGGCGTTTTCTCTCCGCCGAGTCCAGGCGGCTCCGCCACCGCTCCAGTCGCCACCCTCGAAGAAGCCGAGCGCCAGCACATCCTCCGCGCCCTCCGCCAAACCGAATGGCGCATCGCCGGCCCCAAAGGCGCCGCCTCCGTCCTCGGCATGAAGCGCACCACCCTCCAAGCCCGCATGCGCAAACTCAACATCCGCCGCCCCATCTAGCCCTCTCCGCGGGGCCTCGGCGATCTCTGCGTCTCAGCGTTATCTTTTTCTTCCTCCGTCATTGCTTCACAACTTCACTCTGCGCCCCCGCCATCACTCTCTCCATCACCGCAAACAACTCCCGCGCCTGAATCGGCTTCGTCAAATACTCATCCATCCCCGACCCAATGCACCTCTCCCGATCCCCCGCCATCGCATTCGCCGTCAACGCAATAATCGGAATCCTCGCCCCGCCACCCGCAACTCGTTCCCGTTCCCGAATACAAGAAGCCGCCTCCAGCCCGCCCAGCACCGGCATCTGCACATCCATCAAAATCAAATCAAACGCATCCCGCTCCAGAGCATCCAGCGCCGCTCGTCCATTTTCCGCAATCACCACCGTATGCCCGCGCTTCTCCAGAAATCGCCGCGCCAGCATCTGATTCACCGCATTGTCTTCCGCCACTAGCACCCGCAGTTGCGTCCGCCGCTCGCGCAGCGTGTGCACCGTCAGCAATCCCAAGCCACCGCCCACGTCCCGCCCGAATCGCCCGCAACAGCCCCGCCCCGCGCCCCCGCCGGCGAACTCAAAATCAATTTCATCGCCTCCAGCAAATCCGCTCTCCGCGCCGGCTTCGGCAAATACGCGCGAATCCCCAGCCCACGGCATCGCGCTCCTTCTCCGCGCAACCCCGCCGACGTCAGCATGATCACCATTCGCGTGCCCCAGATGCGGCTTCTCCTTCAAATGTTCCGCCACTTCAAATCCACTCATCCCCGGCATCTGCGAATCCAGCAGCACCAGCGGAAACGGCGTATCCTGCGAATGCGCATACTCCAACAGCGTCAGCGCCTCTTCGCCGCTCTCGCAAAGCGTCGGCTTCATCTCCCATTTCAGCGCCAGCTCTTTCAAAATAATCCGGTTCGTCTCGTTGTCATCCACGATCAACACTGTCACGCCGCGCAGCATCGACGCATCCATCGATGGTTTCGCCGCCATGACCGTCGCCGTCGCTGCGCCCTTTTGCAGCGCAAATCGTAGCGAAAACGAAAACGTGCTTCCCGCTCCCGCCTTGCTCTCCACGCGAATCGACCCGCCCATCAATTCCGCCAGCTTCGAACAAATCGCCAGCCCCAGCCCGCTTCCGCCATACGTGCGTGTCGTCGATCCGTCCGCCTGCGTGAACGCCTGAAAGATTCGCGTCTGTTGATCCGCCGGAATTCCGATCCCCGTGTCGCGCACCGCGAATCCCATCAGCACGCTTTCGTCGCCATCCTCTTCGCACTCCACGCGCACCGCCACTTCACCCTTCGCCGTAAACTTCACCGCGTTCCCCACCAGATTCATCAAGATCTGCCGCAGCCGCGTCGGGTCGCCCTGCAACCGGTCCGGCGTGTCCGGCATCACGCGGCACGAAAGCTCCAGCTTCTTCTGGTGCGCCTGCACGCTCAACACCCGCAGCACGTTCTCCATCGAGTCCCGCAAACTGAAGTCGATCGTCTCCAGATCGAGCTTCCCCGCCTCGATCTTCGAAAAATCTAGGATGTCGTTCAGCAGCGCCAGCAGCGAGTCCGCCGAAATCTTTGCCATCATCAGCATCTCGCGCTGCTCGCGCGTCAGTTCCGTATCCAGCAGCAGCTCGCTCATCCCGATCACGCCGTTCATCGGCGTTCGAATCTCGTGGCTCATCGTAGCCAGGAATTCGCTCTTCGCCCGGCTTCCTTCTTCCGCCGCCAATTTCGCTCCCAGCAATTCCTGGCGATGCTCCTCATCCGCTTTCTGCCGCCGCTCCTGAGATGTCTGGATCGAATCCAGCATGTAATTGATTCCCGCGCCCAGCGAGCTGATCTCATCCCCGCCGTCATACGTAACGCGCGCCGCCATGTCGCTGCTCGCCGCAATCGACCCGACGCTCCCGCTCAGCGCCTCCAGCCGCGAACTCACCGACTTCGACAGCAGCCAGTCCGTCACAATCGCGCAGCACAACACGATCAGCACCATCAACCCGCCAAAATAAAGCTGGCTCCGCCGCCCTTGCCCGTAAATCGCGCGCGGAATATCCGCGCGCAACACAATGCCAGGCTGCGCATACACATCTTTCAGCATGATGTAGCCGTCGATCCGCTGATTGTTCGCGTAGCGCACATACGCAGAACCCGACGCGAACAAATGTCCGCGCACGTCCGCCACATCCTCCGGCGCATCTTCCGCCGCAAACGGAAACACCGACAATTCTTCGTGCGTTTTCTCGCTCAGTCTCCGCATCGCCCGTTCGTCCAGCCGCCGCACCGTCACCAGCGTCCCCCGTATCGGCCCGTCGTAATTCGTCTTCACGATCGGCCGCGACACGATCAGCACCGGCCCATCTTTCAGCAACATCACCCCGCCCAGCTTGTCCTGCGAAGTTCGAAATCCCAGCAGCGCATCGCCGGAGTGCACATGCGCCACCAAATCCGCCGGCACAGCCGTCGCATCTTCGCGCGCCGCATCGTATCCCGTGGCCCACACCACTCGCCCCGCCGCATCCGCGAAAATCACGTACTGAACCGCCTGCTGCGCCTGCCACCCGCCTTTGCTGTCCGCCAGCAACGAGTGAATGAACTCGTGGATCTTCGCGCTGTCTTTCCCCGCCATCGCCTCCCACGTCCCGTCATACACCGACAAATCCGAATTCGACTTATCCAGCTTCTCCAGTTCGTCGTTGAACCCTTCGCGCACCACGTTCATCGTCTCTTGCGTGTTCAGCTTTTCCAGCGCGATAAACCGGTTCAAAATCACATAGTCCGACGCGACGTACAGCGCGCCCAGCATCGCCGCTGTCATCACACCCAAAATCACAAAGATTTTGACGCGAACCGTCACCGCCGCCTCGCTTTTTCCCAGTCCGGTAGCATCACTGCGCACACCACAACCAACGCTGGTCTCTCCAGCAACCCGAATTCCGAAATTGTTCGGGATTCACTCGTTAATTCCGATTATTTGTGGAGGATTCGCGGCAGAAAGGAACAGCTCGCTTCGCGATCGAAAATCGCGAAATCCCAATTTGAAACGCTAGTCCAATTCGGCCCGAAACGTCGCCGTGCTCGTGACGTTACCTTCCGAAATCGACGGCGGTTGTGTTGCCGCCGCAGACCAGGACACCGACTCTTTCATTTTTCTCAGAAACGTAGGCGCCGGACAGAATTGCCGACATTGCGGCGGCCCCACCCGGCTCGCTCGCTACGCGGAGTGTTCTCCATAAGGCGCGCTGCGCGTCGCGGATGGAGTCGTCTTTCACAAGCACCACGCGGTCTACAAATTTTTGCGCGATCGGAAACATCAGGTCGCCCACGCGCTTTGGGGCGAGGGAATCCGCTGCGATTCCGCCTGCTTCGCTGTCCACGGGCTTCCCGGCGGCCATCGCGTTAAAAAGTGTTGGCGCAGCCTCTGGCTCCACGCCGATAATTTTGATCTTGCCCGCGTACCAGGCTGCGATTCCCGCGATCAGCCCGCCTCCGCCCACCGCCACCAGCAACGTATCGAGCTCCGGCGCCTGCTCCTCAAATTCGAGGCCAACCGAACCCTGGCCGAGCATCGTTTCGTCTTGGTCGTACGGATGCACCATCATCGCGCCAGACTCCGTGCGCCAAATCTCGCTCGCCGCCTGCGCATCGGCGTAGCGTTCGCCGCCGATCACCAACTCCGCGCCGTTCGCGCGAATCCGGTTGATTTTTTCCTGCGAAGCGACACTTGGCACAAATATTTTTGCCGGAATTCCGAGCTTCATCGCGGCGTACGAAACCGCGACGCCGTGATTGCCGCCCGAAGCGGCGACCACTCCTGCCGCAGGCACTTTGCGCGTCAGCAAATTCGCAAACGCGCCGCGCGCTTTGAACGAACCGCCGTGTTGCATCAACTCCAACTTCAGCGCCAGATTCGCACGGATATTCCCGTTGCCAACGCCGCCATGCACAATCCCACCGCGGCTCGCGCCGTTGCACTCGGTGCGCACTGCAAAATCGGCCGCATCGACGTGGATCACCGGCGTCCGCCTCACATAAGGGCGAATCACCTTCTCCACTTCTTCAATTTTCTGTCTGTCGATCACCGGTATTCACACTAGCCCGGGCGTCCACGGTCGATGGATAGCGATCAGCCCATGCCGGCGAGTTTGCCCAGGCCTTTCATTTTGGCGCGGGCGGCCATGGCGCCGTATTGCTTCATCATGGTGCGCATTTGCAGATATTGCTTGAGGACCTGGTTCACTTCCTGAACGGTGGTGCCGCTGCCGGCGGCGATGCGCTTGCGGCGTTTTCCATCGATCACGTTGTGGTCGCGGCGCTCTTGATTCGTCATTGAGCTGATGATGGCTTCGACTTGCTTGAGCATGCTTTCGTCTACCTTGGCGTCTTTGGGAAGGTTGGCGAGCGGGCCGACTTTCGGAAGCATGTCTACGAGTTGTTCGAGCGGGCCCATCTTGCGAATCTGTTTCAACTGATCGCGAAAATCTTCCAGAGTGAATTCTTCCTTGCGGAGCTTGCGTTCGAGCTCCATCGCGGCTTTTCGGTCTACGGATGCTTCGGCGCGTTCGATGAGCGACATCAAGTCGCCCATGCCGAGGATGCGGGAGACGATGCGTTCGGGGAAGAAGCCTTCGAGCGCATCGTATTTTTCGCCGAGGCCGACGAATTTTACTGGGGCGCCGGTGACTTTGCCGATCGAGAGAGCGGCGCCGCCGCGGGCGTCGCCATCGAGCTTGGTGAGGATGATGCCGGTGAGGCCGAGGCGTTTGTGAAATTCGCCGGCGGATTTGACGGCGTCCTGACCGATCATGGCGTCGGCGATGAAAAGAATTTCGGTGGGCTGCAATTCTTTTTTGAGCGTGCTGAGCTCGCCCATCAATTCGTCGTCGATGTGGAGACGGCCTGCGGTGTCCACGAGGATTACGTCGCTGGCGGAGAGCTTCGCTTCCTTGATGGCGCCGCGAACAATTTCGAGAGGCTTGTCGGTGCCTTTGCCGGGCCAGATCGCGGTGCCGACCGCTTTGGCAACCTGGGCGAGCTGTTCGCGCGCGGCGGGGCGATAGACGTCGGTGGAGACGACGAGCGGGCGATGGCCGTTGTTGTGAAGCCATTTTGAAAGTTTGCCGGTGGTGGTGGTCTTACCCGAACCTTGCAGGCCGACGATCATCCAGACGGAAGGGGGCTTGGAGGCGTAGAGCGGCTTGGCGTGTTTGCCGAGCATTGCGGTGAGCTCGTCGCGGACGGTCTTGACGACTTGCTGGTCGGGCGAGAGCTGGAGCATGACTTCGCTACCGATGGCTTTTGCGCGGATGTTGGCGAGGAGTTCATCGGCGACACCGACGTTGACGTCGCCTTCGAGGAGGGCTTCGCGAATTTCTGCGAGAGCGGCGTCGAGGTGCTCTTCGGTGAGCTTGCCCTGGCCGCGGAGATTTTTGAAAGTGCGCTGGAGCTTTTCTGTAAGGTTCTCAAACATTATTTGGTGACCTATTCGATGTGGATAGCCGGCTCCTAAGAATAGCAGGGTCGCGGAACTGGGTCGCGCGGCGAGGAGATGGGAGTCGGCGGGAGCGGCAACAGGTGGTCTGCGGCGAGGGGTTTCGCCTGAGGTTCGCTTTTGAGGGGTATACCCCCGTATGTTTTTTGGAGAGTGTGCAAGTTGTTGATTTTGTGGTGGTTGCGGGGCTACAGAAAACAGGAGTGCGGAAACGCTTACGAATGTTGGGGTTAGGGGGTGGTGGTGTTCGAATGTGTGTGTGTCTGGGTGAGTGTGGCGGGGTTAGGAGGGACGAAAAGCGAGCCACGTGACGAGTATAGCATAGTTTAACTGATTGTCAAATGGTTACTTAGTTCGAATCAGGTTCCAAAATGGGAAGCGGGAGTCGCGGTGGCGGATCAATGATGCGGAGAAAAAAGCGGGGCGGATCGAACGTGCGGACATCGGGCGCAGCGGTGCTGCGCCCGTACAAAATCTCGAAGGCGTCAAAAGAGAGCAGACATGTTTTTGATCGTGGATACAGGGATTTAGGGACGGGGCTGCAGGATTTAGGGCATTTCTCACAGAAGGAGTGGGATTTATGGTAGGTTCTCGGCTACTGGTACTGCTGCTGGTTCGTCCCCCACCTACGAGCGGTTGTCTGAGTCAATAGCTGAGTTCATGAGGGAGTTTCGCCGTGTCTATCAATTTGCCTTCGCCGCGCTGCCCGGCTTGCCGCAGCGGGTGCGTTCGTCGATCTCGACGAAAGGGAGTGCTGGAGCGGACGCTGCTGACGGCGGCGTTTGTGCGGCCGTTTCGATGCGTGGAGTGTGGATGGAGATTTTTGCGGCCGTCGTTGCGGCTAAGCTTTGAGACGCAGCAGGCGGTGTTTTCGAGCCGAATGACGCCGAAGTATGCGGCGCAACCGGAGGCGCGGGGCGGAGATGCGGCGAAGTTGAGTATGCATCTTCGTGAGACGCGACCGTAGCGGACTTCAATCAGGCAATACACCTTCGTTGTAATTTCCTCTTTTAGCGCGTAGTGGATTTATTCGGCTTGTGGTCCGCCGGTTCATCTGCCTAGAGCGAATCAAAGTCCCGAATAATATTTACAGACGCGCGCGATGCTTCCGTGGATGCGACGTCGTGGCCGCCGCGCTGAAATCGAAGGCCGGGCGTTACTTGAGGTAGAGGCCGGCGACTTTTGCGGCGAGCGCTTCCGGATCGAGATCGGTGCGATTGCACAGCACAACGATCGACATCGAACTCTGATCGGGCCGTCCGCTTTCCGTTGCGCTCGCGCCGAACCGCTCGATGTAAGTATGAAAGCCCATCGTATCTCCGTAATGCCACATGCGCGGATGCCCGCGATACGGATCGAGAAACCATCCGTAGCCGTACGCCACCGGAGTTCCCGCAGTGCGATCCTGCCCCGCGGGCCACACTGGTTTCGCGCCGCCCATCAGAGTTCCCGGCGTCAGCGCCGGGCGCATTTCGACTTCGCTCAGCAGCGTATTTTTCGCCAGTGCTTCATCCCACTTCGCGAGATCGCACAGCGACGAATACACTCCGCCGTCGCCGAGTGTCGCCGAAGTCGAACTCTGATCCGTCTGTTTCCACGCACTGCCGTCGCGCGAATGTCCGAACGCGCGATTCGCGACTTCATTTTGTCCGCGCTGATACGCGATCGTTTGATCCATTTTCAGCGGCGCGAAAATGCGCTCGCGCAAAAATTCACCAAAACTCTTTCCAGAAACTTTTGCTACAACCAATCCCAGCACGACGTATCCGGAGTTGCTGTACGCCCATTTTGTCCCCGGCGCGAACTGCGTCATGTGCTCTTTCTCCAGCAGCGCCAGCACATCCGCGTCGTGAATCTGATTTTCTTCGGTCCACTTCCGCCCGCCGCTTTTCTCCTCCTGCTCCATCAGCGTTTCGTAGTCGGCCAACCCGGAAGTGTGGTGCAGCAAACTACTGATCGTGATCGTCGCTCCGTAAGCAGGGAACTCTGGAAAAATCTCAGCGAGGCTCTGCTCGTATTTCAACTTTTTGTCGTGAACGAGCAGCATGATCGCCATCGCAGTGAATTGTTTCGTGCAGGAAGCCAGCCGAAAGTTCGTTTCCGCATCGATCGCAGCGCGCGAATGCAGATCGCGCACGCCATACCCGCGCTCAAAAACAACGTGGCCGCTGCGCCGCACCAGCACGGCCACGCCCGGAGAACCCGCATCGCTCAAAGACGCGAAGATAGCCTCGATTTTGGGTATCATCGGGTCCTCAACGGCAGGCCCCCCGGCCGCAACGCTCTTGAAAAGGCTCGCTCCACACACATGAACGCTCAGCGCCACGGCAACACAAAGCACCGCGACCGAAGCCGTCAAAACGCAAAATCGCGCGATTCGCATGGGCTGTATCCTCCCGCATTCAACGCTGCGCCGCAGCAGCATAGCACTCGGGCCACTCGGCCCCGAATGCATATGCAGCATTCATCAGCCCGTAACACCAGTGCGCTATTTCTCTGCGTCCCATACAAGAGACCTTTATGAAACGCCAAGCGCTCGACGATCCGCGCCACTATCTCAATCGCCACGTAGAGTGGCTCGAATTCAATCGCCGGGTGCTGGAAGAGGCGCGCGACATCGGCAATCCGCTGCTCGAACGCGTCAAATTTCTGGCCATCACGGCGAACAACTTGGATGAGTTCGTCGAAATCCGAGTTTCCAGTTTTTTACAGCGCATCGAGCACGGTTCCACCGAAATCAGCCCCGACGGCCTGAGCACCCAACAGGAACTCGACAAGATTTGCGCGGCCATGCATGTCTTTGTGCGCGACCAGTACAAATGCTGGAACGACGAGCTGTTGCCGGCGCTGGCGAAGCAAAACATCAAAGTCACATCCACGGGTGAACTTGACGCAAAGACGCTGAAATTTACCAAGACGTTTTACGATCGCCGGGTCTACCCGATGCTCACGCCGGTCACGGTCGATCCTTCGCATCCGTTTCCGCATGTGCTGAATAAAGCGCTCTGCATCGCGTTTCTTTTGCATAAAAAGCGCAATGGAAACGGCAAACCGTATTTCGGCGTGCTCACCGTACCGCGCACGCTTCCCCGGCTGTTGCGCCTTCCGACGGAAGACGGCACCGTTCACTACGGATTTTTGCAGGACATCATTTCCACGTATGCCTCCAAGCTGTATCGCGGCTACGACATCATCGCTTCCACCGCGTTCCGTGTGACCCGCAACAGCAACCTTTATCTCGAGCAGGAGGAGACGCGCACGCTGCTGGAAACGATCGACTCGCAAGTCGCGCAGCGCCGCAAAGGCGTCGCGGTCCGCCTGGAAATCGAGGAAGGCGCGCATCCCGAAATCGTTGAGCGCCTCATCTCGGAATTTGAGCTCGACGAATCGCTCGTCTTTCGCGTGCGCGGCCCGGTCAATATCCAGCGGCTGTTTCATCTATACGAAGAAACGCCGCGGCCCGACCTGAAATATCCGCCGTTCACGCCCAAACAGATCCGCATCGGCCACGACGCCGATTCGCTGTTTGAATCTCTGCGTCACCAGGATGTTCTGGTGCACCATCCGTACGAGTCTTACGACACCGTCGTTCATTTTCTCGAGACGGCCAGCAGCGATCCTCGCGTCCTCTCGATGAAGCAGACGCTGTATCGCACGAATACCGATTCGCCGATCGCCGAAGCGCTGCTGGATGCGGCAGGAAAGAAAGAAGTTGCGGTTGTCGTGGAATTGAAGGCGAGCTTCGACGAAGCGTCGAATATTCACTGGGCGCGAAGCCTGGAAGACGCGGGCGTGCAGGTTTCCTTCGGCCTCGCAGGATTGAAAACGCACGCGAAGCTCGCGCTCATCGTGCGCAACGATCCCGATGGAAAGATTCGCCGGTATGCGCATCTCGGGACAGGCAATTACAATCCATCGACTGCGCGCTTCTACAGCGACTTCAGCCTGTTTACGAGCGACGAAGAAATCACTTCCGCCATCCACGATGTTTTCAATTTCCTTACGGCGAATTCCGAGCAGCCGCACTACAAGCCACTGATCATCGCGCCGCGGGACATGGCGAAAACCGTAATTTCCATGATCGACCGCGAGGCTCGCCATGCAAAGCGCGGGCGCGCGGCGCGCATGATCATCAAGATGAACGCCGTGGTCGATCCGCCGGTGATTCAAGCGCTGTATCGCGCGTCGCAGGCTGGAGTGGAGATCGATCTGATCGTACGCGGGCAATGCGCGCTTGTTCCGGGGGTGCGCGGACTGAGCAGCAAGATTCGCGTGCGCAGCATCGTCGGACGCTTCCTGGAACACAGCCGCATCTATTTTTTTGAGAATGGCGGCAAGCCCGAGTTGTATCTTGGCAGTGCCGATTGGATGCCGCGCAACCTTTACGATCGCGTCGAAGCGATGTTCCCAGTCAAAGACCCGCAAATCGCACAGCGCATCTGCAACGAGATCCTGGCGTCCTATCTCGCCGACACACGCAAGGCTCGCGTTCTGAACTCCGACGGCACATACTCGCGTCCCCGTGCCGTGCGCAACGGGCATGGCTTTTCGGTGCAGGAGCATCTGATGCGTGTTGCATCAGGCACTATTGATTCTCCGCGCACGCGACCACTCGTGGCCGCGCAGGTCGTCTATACTGCTCCTGAAGTGAAGCCCGGCCCCACTACCCCACCGGACGAATCTGACACACAGGAAAATATAAATGCAGCCGTATGAGCTGGTCGTGATTGGTTCGGGTCCCGGCGGGCAGCGCGCCGCTATTAACGCAGTGAAAGCCGGCAAGCGCGTGGCGCTGGTGGAAAAGCAATCGATGGGCGGCGTCTGCATCAACACCGGAACGATTCCGAGCAAGACGATGCGGGAAGCCGTGCTGCATCTATCGGGTTTCTACGACCAAAGTTTTTACGGCGCCAACTATCATTCGAAAGATCAGATCACCATGTCCGATCTGAATTTTCGCGTGCAGCGCGTCATCGAAAACGAAATCTCGGTGATTCAGGATCAGCTGAAGCGCAACGGCGTCGATATCTATCACGGAATGGCGAAATTTATCGATCCGCATCACCTTCGCGTGGAAAACAACAACGGTTTTGCCGAGCTTGAAGGCGAATACGTGATCATTGCGACGGGAACGAAACCCGCCGCAAATCCGAAGGTGCCGATCAACGGGCGCAACATTATTAATAGCGATCAGATTTTGTCGATGCCGCAGGTGCCGCGCACTTTGATCGTTGTCGGCGGCGGCGTCATTGGCGTGGAGTATGCGTGCATGTTCGCCACGCTGGGCGTGCGGGTGATTATTGTGGAAAAGCGGCCCCGGCTGCTGGAATTTGCGGACACCGAAATGGTGGAAGCGTTGAGCTATCACATGCGCGACCGGCGCGCGACGATGCGGCTCAGCGAAGAAGTCGAAAGCGTCGAAGAATTGCCCGATGGAAAAGTGGCGGCGAATCTCGCCAGCAAAAAGCGCATCATTGCCGACGCTTTATTGTATGCGGTGGGACGCGCGGGCAACGTCGAGCCTTTGGATTTGGCTGCGGCGGGACTGACTGCCGACGACCGCGGACGCATCAAGGTCGATCAGGATTTCCGCACGTCGGTGCCGCACATTTTCGCGGTCGGCGATGTGATTGGATTTCCGAGTTTGGCGTCGGTGTCGATGGAGCAAGGCCGCATCGCAGCCGCGCGGGCGTTCGGGCTTGACGTACATAGCGATCCCGCGGGCTATCCCTACGGGATTTACACGATTCCGCAGATTTCGTTCATTGGAAAAACGGAAGAGCAGCTGACCGACGAAGACGTGCCCTACGAAGTTGGCGTCGCCTACTATCGCGAAATCGCGCGCGGCCAAATCACCGGCCACGTCGATGGGCGGCTGAAATTGCTATTTCATCGCGAGACGCTGGAGCTGCTGGGCGTCCACATTTTTGGCGAAGACGCCGCCGAGTTGCTGCACATCGGCCAAGCCGTGCTCTTGTTGAAGGGCAAAGTCAGCTACTTCAAAAACACCGTCTTCAATTATCCGACATTAGCCGAATGCTACAAGACTGCCGCCTTCAACGGCCTCAACCGCTTGCAGTAGCCGCCACGCTACTTAGGGCGCGAACCAAATCTAAATGGCTCCAAGCCGAGTCACCGCTAGTGGCAACCCGGCTAACAGGAGGCGCGGCAGCAAGAACATTGCCTCAAACGGGGGCATATAGGTACAATAGAGGGCTCTTGAGGAGGAGTATTTTTGTGTTGATGATTCGGTTGTCGCGGATTGGCAAAAAGAAGAAGCCCTACTACCGCGTAGTGGTGATTGAGAAGACTCGGCCGCGGAATGGGCGCGTCGTGGAATTGGTGGGCACGTACGATCCACTGAAGAAGCCTGCGGAATTGAAGCTGGATGCGGAGCGCATCAAGCACTGGCTCGGCGTTGGCGCACAGCCCAGCGATACGGTACGTAGTTTCATCAAGTTGCAGAAGATCGCGTAAGACGGTTGTCGAAGTACACCCGCCTGTGACCCGGTTTCTCATTTGATTGGGTCGGAAGTTTCTTTCGCTGCCGCGCATCCTCTTGCTGCCCAAGTGCGTCTTCTCCCTTAGGGATTGCGCACAGGGAGAGTTGTGTTTGCGCTACTCTGCTTCCGGCGGGCATGAAATTTCCGGAGGCGAGAGGTCTGCGAGCGGGCGCGCAGCGTGTCTGTGGTGAAAGTGTAGGGACGATTTATGAAGGAACTGGTCGAATCGATCGCACGGGCTCTTGTCGACCATCCGGACGATGTGCAGGTGAAGTCCATCGACGGAGCGCAGGCCACGATTCTGGAATTGCGCGTACACAAGGATGACCTGGGCAAAGTGATTGGACGGCAAGGGCGCACGGCGAAGGCGGTGCGTACGCTGCTGGGCGCGGCCGGCGTGAAAGTGCATAAGCGGTTCACGCTGGAAATTCTGGAAGACTGAGCTGACGATTGGCTGAGTCGAGTGTGAATGCGACAAGTGCGCCGAGGCGGAAGTGGGTGGCGTTGGCGCGAATTTTGCGCGCGCGCGGCAACAAGGGCGAAGTTGCGGTCGAACTCCTCACGGATTTTCCCCAACGATTGAAAGAGCTGAAGGAAGTGTTTTTGGGCGATGGCGCGAGCGATGGCGAACGTGGCGGTGCGCCTCGGCGCGTGGGTGTGCGCGAATTTTGGGTGGATCGGAATCATGTGGGGCAGGCGGTGTATTGGTTCGAGGGTTTTTTGTCGATCAACGAGGCGGAGAAGTTGCGTGGGCTGGATGTGCTGATTCCGTTTGAGCAGCGGGTGGTGCTGCCGGCGGGGCAATATTTTGTGGAGGATTTGGTGGGGTGCTCGGTGTTTGAGTTGGCGGGCGCGAGTGAGGGCGATGGTGGCGCGGCGGTGGTTGCGTCTTCGCCTTGCGCGATGAGTGAGGCGCCGATGCTGATCGGCAGAGTGGTGTATGTGCAGGCGACGGGTGAAGCGCAGCAGGCGGGGACGCCGATACTTGTGGTCGATGTGCGCGGCGAAGAGTTGCTGATTCCGCTGGCGGAAGATATTTGCAAGCGGGTTGATGTTGTTGGACGAAGGATCGAGGTGGTTCTTCCGGAAGGGTTGCGGGATTTGAATTCTGGTGGTTGAGCGCGGCGTGTGGCGTTCGTGCTCGCAGGGCTGAGGTTTTCTTCGTGTTGACGCCGGGCGGGGTGAGTCCCGCCCCTGCAAAGTCAAAAGCGAAAAATTCAAAAACAGATTGCGATGAGATTTACGCCCGGGCAAGCTGGGGCGCAGCAGTGCTGCGCCCGTACATTGGCTTGCGGCGATTCATGAGTCTGAGAGATTTGAATTCCTGAAAAAACTTTTAGTGGACGTCGATGGTGGTGACGCTCAGGGCGGGCAACGTTACGGTGAGCGTTGAGCCGGAGGCGGGCATTGTGCCGGCGGCTACCGGGGCGACTGGGTTGCCGCCGGAGGATTGCGTGGCGGCGGTAGCGGCGGTGATTTGGTAGAGGTGGGCGGTGCCGGTGAGGGAGGCACCGTTGATGGCGACGACTTGGGGAGATTTTGAGCGGTTGATGGCGACGAAGATGGTGCGGCCGGGCGTCGTGGTGTCGGTGCTGGCGTAGACGACGACATTGGCGACGTTGCTGGATGTGGATTGCAGCGAAGTGTCGCCGAAGACGGAGTTGGCGCCGTCGAAATCGCGGAAGGCGCGGAAGCCTGCGAGCGCGTAGGAATAAGTGCCGTTAGGAGGCCAGAAGCTGGCGGCGAAAACTCCTTGCGCGCCGAAGATGCCGAGATTGTCGGTTTGCGCGATCGTGCCTGCGATGTGATTCCAGCCGCCGGATTCGTATTCGCTGACGCTGAGCTTCATGCCGGGATTTTCGGCGTTAATTTTCGCCTGAAGGCGGCCGAGGATGTTGATCGGAGTGTTGCCGAGCGTTTGGTAGATCCACGGATTGCTGTTGCCCGCGGCCTGATCGTTGAATGTCGGATCCCATAGGTTGCGCGGGCTTTGCACGATGAGCTGGACTTGCGCGTCGGTGAGCGTAGCGCCGGTGAGATCGAGAGTGCGCGTGCCGCTGGCGTCGTAATCTTCGGCGTACCAGTGGAAGTCGTAGACATCGACCAGCGGATGGCCGTAGGTGGTCGAGGCGGTCTTCAACGCGGTCAGATATTTGTCGGGGAACCAGTTTGTGCCGCTCGGCGTTGGATTGAGTTCGCCCTGCCAGCTGTAAATTCCCTCAAAGCCATAGTGAACGGGGCCGAAGATGATCGCGTTGGGAAATTGATCCTTGATCGCTTTGGTGAGGTTGATGGTTTTGGTGATGTAGTTGTCGGACGTGACGGGATTCGGTCCCTGAATCTCGAGGTGCGTGGAGTTCCAGAGTTCCGGTTCGTTGTCGAGATTGATGAACGTTGGATGCGCGGCGCCGGCGCCAAAAATTCCAGGGAGCTTTTGATTGAGCGCCCAGACGAATTCGTCCATGTAGACGTTGGCGTCGGTGGTGGGCGGCGTGATGGTGAAGGGCGTCGCGGACACGGCGCTCTTTTTATCGACGACAGTTTTGAAGCGGGAGAGATCGGGAGGATTGCTCGTGCTCACCGGGCCGCTTTCGTCTCCGGAGACGAGTCCCTGCATTTGCACGGTGACGAGGCTGGCGAGACCGTTGTTTTGATCTTGCGCGATGAAGCCGCGGACGGCTTCGGCGGGCACGGTGCTGGCGCTGAGGTAGCTGTCGTTTTCGTAGAGATAGTCGCTGCCCGCGTTGCTGGCGTTGGTCTCCCAGTTGTAAGCGGTCCAGCGATTGCCGCCGTCGCGATCGAGCGTGGCCATCGGCGGAGGATCGGTTTCGCCGAAGTAGAAGTTGAGGCCGTAGATGTAAGGCGAGATTGGTTTCGTGATTGCGGGGTTGATGGTGATGGTGACGTCGGGCGTTTGCTTTGCGGGCGGCGCGGACGGTGTTGCGTTCGCTTCGGCGGAGTTGGCGCTTTCGCCGGAAGAGTTGAGTGCGGAGACGACGTAGAAATATTTTGTGCCGTTGGTGAGGCTGGTGTTGAGGAAGGTGTTTGCGGTTGGCGCGGAGATTTGCGTGTAGGGGCCGCCGGTGGTGGTGCTGCGTTTGACGTGATAGCTCGTGGCGCCGGAGCTGATTGACCAGGTGAGAGAGATTTGTGCGTTGCCTGCGGTGGCGACGAGCGCAGTTGGCGTCGGAGGGATTTGCGATTGCGGCTGCGTCGGCGCGGTCGGCTTTGCGCTGGCTGCGGTTGAGTTGGCGCTTTCGCCGGCGGAGTTGAGCGCGGAGACGACGTAGAAGTAGGTCGTGCCGTTCATCACGGCGGTGTCGGCGAAGCTTGTCGTCGTTGGCGCGGAGATTTGCGTGAAAGGCCCGCCGCTCGTGGTGGCGCGCTTCACGTGGTAGCTCGTCGCGCCGGTGCTTGCCATCCAAGCGATTGCGACTTGCGCGTTGCCTGCGGTTGCCATCACGCCGGTTGGCGCTGTCGGAATCGTTGTTGTCGTGCCGCTGCCACCGGTATTGCCGCTTCCTGTTCCACTGCCACCGGAGCCCGTTCCGGTTGTGGTTGTTCCACTTTTTATTCCACCGGCGCAGCCGACGATTTCAAACACAAACAAACAGACGAGCAAAATCAGCACGAGTTGGTGAAGGAGTTCGTGATTGGCGCCCCATCCCCCGGTTTTCAGGTAAGGATGCGATTTGACGCCTGTTAGGCGGCGATTGGACGCAAGGAGTTGATTCTCGCGGAGATACGCGCGGGGATGGAGAGGGCGTGGCGCTTCGTGATTTGGCGTCATCAGTCGAACTCTCCGCAGATATTTGGGCAAGGGAAATTCGGTACGCGACTAGCGTAGAGGCGTGCAGTCGGCGGCCGAAACTGGTCGAAAGTACAGAAATGGTGAAGTGGCCGTTGAGTGCGTCGTGATTCGTGATCCGTAAAAATCGCACGCGGTCTCATCGATTGATTTTGGGTTGACACCAAGCCAGGGTCCCTCCACTGCGCGGCCCGGCACGTTCGCTCGGAAGCGAACGTGAAAGAAAAAGCGCCGGGCCGCTGCGGCCGGGAGGACATGCGCTGGCGACGCCCTACAGTCCGGAATTGAGCTTTCTCTGGGTGATTCCGTACGAAGAAAATCACGAGGGATCGGGAATTTACGAACTGGGGATTTTGTCGTGAATTTGTAAGTTACGGAATAAAAGGGAGTTAGGTTTGGTCTCCACATTGCATTACTTCCTCTCAGAAGCGAGAGCTTCGAGAGATTGGGAGCGCAGAGGAGATGGACATGAAGAATCGAGTCGTGGTGATGACGGCAGTAGCGGGGATTTACCTGATGACATGCGCGGCGGGATTCGCGCAGAACGCGACGCAGAATCATGGCAATGACGGCGATTCGAATAGCGTGGCGACAGTGGAGGCGCGAAACATTTCTGCAGCGTCACCAGCGCCCGCGGCGGCGGCGACGCATAAAGCTGCGGCGAAGACGCTGCCTGTTGCGCCTGTCGCGAAGAGCGACGCGACGGCGGCGCCGAGTTTGCGCGAGGCGCAGGAGAATCCGTACTTGCTGCTGACGTACCAACAGAAGGACGAGAGCCAGATGCTCGTGAATCCTTACAAGGAATCGCCGACAAAAATTTTTGGGCCGGGGTGGAATACGAATATTGATGCGCTGCGGAATAATCCGTTTGCGCCGGGGCCGGGTCCGGCGTATGTGGATTTGAAGGCTTTGAGCCACGCTGTTGCAAAGCTGCTTTAAGCACTCCTGAAAATTTCGCCGATTCGTCCGACCGGAGTTGCTTCCGGCCGGGCGTTTTTGTGTCTCGACTCGCGGCACTCAGCGGCTTGATCGCACTATAGAGAACGGGCGGCAGGGATGTCGCGCGACCAAGCCTGCGCGCCTGCCGAGTTACGGCAAAGTTCGGTAAGATTGACCGCTCATGCGATTCGACCTGGTGACGATATTTCCGGAGTTTTTTGCGGGGCCGCTGCAGCATGGGATTGTGCGGCGGGCGCAGGAGACTGGGCTGATCTCGGTGAATGTGCAGGATTTGCGAGAGTTTACGAAGGATCGGCATCGGACGGTCGATGATCGGCCGTTTGGCGGCGGTGAGGGGATGGTGCTCAAGCCGGAGCCGCTGTTTCAGGCCGTCGAGAAGCTGCTGGGGCATTCGGTGGGGGACGCGTGGTCAGTTGCGGGCTCGGCGGCCGCGTCGGGTTCGGCGGTTGGAGAGCGGGATCCTGGGACGGCGATTGTGCTGATGTCTGCGGCAGGTAAATTGTTTCGTCAAGAGACGGCGCGGCGTTACGCAAAGCTGTCGCGGGTCATCTTTATATGCGGGCGGTATGAGGGTGTGGACGAGCGGGTGGCGGAGCATTTGGCGACGGACGAAGTGTCGGTGGGGGATTTTGTTTTGAGCGGCGGAGAGTTGCCGGCGGTGATGATATTGGATGCGGTGACGCGGCTGTTGCCGGGGGCGTTGGGGAATGAGGATTCGAGCGTGAATGAATCGTTTGCGGAGATGACGGTTGCGGAAATCGAAGCAAACTCGACGAGCAGGGTGAAGGCGTTGTTGGATTTTCCGCACTACACGCGGCCGGCGGAGTTTCGGGGGTGGAGCGTGCCGGAAGTTTTGATCGGCGGGAATCATGCGGAAGTGGCGAAGTGGCGGCGAGCGGCGGCGGTGGAGAAGACGCGGAGAAATCGACCAGAGTTGATCGACAGTAAGTGAAGAAACGGAGTTTCTGGGATGAGCGGCGATAACGGGAATGGATCGCAGAAGAAGATTGGGATTTATTTTGAGCAGCCGAATTGGTTTGTGCCGTTGTTTGCGGCGCTGGATGCCAAGGGGGCGAACTGGGAGAAGATCGACGCGCGGTTTCATTCTTACGATCCGGCGGAGAAGGAGTCGGAGTTTGCGCTGATTTTCAATCGGATGAGCCCGTCGGCGTGGCAGCGCGGCGTGGGGCACGGGATTTTCTATACGCTGAATTATTTGAAGCATCTTGAGGATCGCGGCGTGCGCGTGGTGAACGGGTATCGCGCGTTTGTCAGCGAGACGTCGAAAGCGCTGCAACTGAATATGCTGGAGCGGCTGGGGCTGCCGTATCCGAAGGCGATCGTGATCAATCATCCTTCGCAGGCGGTCGCGGCGGCGGACAGGATTGGGTTTCCGGTGATTTTGAAGCCGAACATCGGCGGGAGCGGGGCGGGAATCAAAAAGTTTTCGTCGCGCGCGGAATTGAAGGCGGCGGTGGATGCGAACGAGCTTTATTTTGGCGTCGATAATGTCGCGCTAGTGCAGGAAGCGTTCATAGCGCGCGATGGCGTGATTACACGCGTCGAAGTTTTAGGCGGGAAATATTTGTATGCGATACAGATTCACATTACCGGCGAGACGTTTGATTTGTGCCCGGCGGATATTTGCAAGAACACGCGCGGCGAGGAGTTGACGCGGATTGCGTGCCCAGTGGACGCGCCGAAGACGGGGATGACGGTGGAGGCGTACGAGGCGCCGGCGAAAGTGATTGGGGAAGTCGAGCGGATGATGCGCGAGGCGGGGATTGAGGTTGGCGGCGTGGAGTATGCGGTCGATGAGCCGACGGGGAGATTGCTTTACTACGATTTGAACGCGCTTTCGAATTTTGTCGCCGATCCGGTGCGGATGATTGGGTTTAATCCGTACGAGAGACTGGCGGAATTTTTGATGGCGGAGGCGCAGCAGCGCGTGGAAGTTGGGGCGAATCGCTGAAACCAAGAAGCGAAGTAATGAAGCAACGAAGTAAAGAAGTAACGACAGAGGAATAGGAAAAGGTAACGCTGAGACGCAGAGGACGCTGAGTTTCGCGGAGATAACGCAAGATGCGATTTGGATACTGGATGCCGGTGTTTGGCGGGTGGCTGCGGAATGTGCCGGACGAGAAGATGGAAGCTTCGTGGCCATACGCGAAGCGGCTGGCACAGCGGAGCGAAGAGATTGGGTTTGATTGCTCGCTGATCGCGGAATTGAATTTGAACGACATCAAGGGAGTGGAGGCGAATTCGCTGGATGCGTGGTCTACGGCGGCGGCGCTGGCGGCGGTGACCGAAAAAATTGAGTTGATGGTGGCGGTGCGGCCCACGTTTCACCTGCCGGCGCTGCTAGCGAAGCAGGCGGCGAACATCGATCACATCAGCGGCGGGCGATTGACGTTGAATGTTGTGTCGTCGTGGTGGGCCGATGAGGCGCGGAAGTACGGCGTGGGATTCGAGCAGCACGACGATCGTTATGCGCGGACGAGCGAATGGCTCGATGTTGTAAACGGCGTGTGGTCGCGCGATCACTTTTCATTCGAGGGGAAATATTATCGCGTCGAGGACAACGTGCTGGAGCCGAAACCGGTGTCGAAGCCGCGGCCTTGCATTTATGCGGGAGGCGAATCGCCGGCGGCGAAGGATTTGATCGCGGAAAAATGCGACGCGTACCTGATGCATGGCGATCCTCCGGAGCGCGTCGGCGAGAAGATTTCAGATTTGCGGATGCGGCGCGCGAAGCATTCGAAGCTGGCGCCGATGAAGTTTGGCGTGGCGGGCTATGCGATCGTGCGCGAGTCCGAGCGCGAGGCGCAGGACGAAGTGAAGCGGATAACCGACGTGCAGCAATCGGCGGCGGGCTACGCGAATTATCAGCAGTGGCTGGCTGGGACGCAGCTTGAGCAGCGCGTATCGCTGGAAGATTACTCGGTGTCGAATCGCGGCCTACGATCGGGATTGGTCGGGACGGCGGAGCAGGTAGCGGAGCGTGTGGCGGCGTTTGAAAAGGCGGGGGTGGAGCTGTTGCTGCTCCAGTTCAGCCCGCAACTCGAAGAGATGGAACGGTTTGCGAGCGCTGTGATCAGGAAAGAAGAGTCAGCCCTCAAGCATTAAGCAGCCCGTCGAAGCAGTCCTTACATAGCGCCCGGGCAGCCACCCATTAGGGTCACAAACTCAAATTTGTGGGCAGATGGGGCGGTTTTGGGTATACTTCTTGTTTGTGTTTGCAGTGCTGGCCCCGCCTGAGTGGGTCTGCAGGGAATAGAAGAAAATGAATCCGATCATCGCGAAACTACACGAAGCGCAGCTGCGCAAAGATTTGCCTGAGTTCCGGCCTGGCGACACGGTCAAGGTGAATGTCCGCCTGAAAGAAGGCGAAGGCGAAAAGGAAAAAGAGCGCATCCAGGTGTTTGAGGGCGTGGTGATCTCGAAGAAGGGCCGGGCGTCGGGAATGACGTTTACGGTGCGGCGCGTGAGTTTTGGCGTCGGCATCGAGAGAATTTTCCCGCTGCACTCGCCGTCGATCAGCTCGATCGTGGTGGTCGGCAAGGGTAAAGTGCGGCGCGCGCGGTTGTACTATTTGCGCGAATTGCGTGGCAAGGCGGCGCGTATTCGCCGGGCTGACCGCGAAGAGGTGGCGCCGGTGGCGGCTGCGGCTTCGGCTGGAACGGCGGAGTCGAAGGCGTAAGCTTCAGACAATTCAACTTTTTCCGAAGAGGCCTCGCGAGTTGCGAGGCTTTTTTGTTTTTGGTCGCGATGGATTGAGAATGCGTGGCGGTGGAGCGAGGGCGGGCTGAAGCCCGCCCCTACAAAGGCGTCGCGGCGTCGCGGTCGTTGTCCGACCAGGCTATTTCAGATGTTGGTCGAGCCAGTCGGTCCAGCGGCGGTAGACGTCCATGACGCGAACGGGGTCGCCGGGGAAATGTCCGGCGACGGGGTAGGCGAAGAATTTCACTTCGACCCCGTTGTCTTTCAGCGCATGAAAGAGCGAATACGATTGCGTGATTGTGACGCGGGCGTCCCCAGTGTCGTGGAGCAGCAGCGTCGGCGTTTTGATTTTGTCCCAATACGTGATGGGCGATTGCGCGCGATAGTCTTTGAGATTGTCGCCGACGTACGGTGAGCCTTTGAAGCTGTAACGGCCGCTGACGTTGCCGTCGGAAAGATTGTATTCGTCGTAGAGATCGGTGACGGGCGCGCCCGCGACTGCCGCTTTCCAGAAGTTGTAATGGCCGATGAGCCAGCTCGTCATGTAGCCGCCGTAGCTCCAGCCCGAGACGGCGATTTTATTTTCGTCGATGATGTTGAGTTTCTTGATGGCGTCGATGCCGGCGATCACGTCGCGGCCAGGGCCGTCACCCGCGTCGTTGAAAATGGCGCGCTGGTAGGCGTTGCCGAGATTGTCGCTGCCGCGATAGTTGGGCGAAAAAATAATGTAGCCGCGCGACGCGAGATATTGCGCGAAGAAGCTGAACGCGGTGATCGAGGAAGCCGTCGGGCCGCCATGAATATAAGCGACGAGCGGATACTTTTTATCTTTGTCGTAGTCGGGCGGATAAATCAGAACGCCGTCTTCCGCGAAATTGTCGGGACCTTGCCATTCGAGCTTTTCCGGTTTGCCGAGTTTGAGCGCGGCGATGTTGGCGTTGAAATTGGTGAGGCGGCGCGGCGTGTCGTTGGCCGATGCCATGTAGTAAAGCTCCGACGGCTGCGTTGGCGTCGAGCCGGTGAACGCGATTTCGCCTTTGCGGCCGACGAATGCATCGACCCAGAAAGACCACGCGGGGCTGATGTCGCCGAGGTTGAGTTTTTTCGGCGCGATTGCGGCTGCGTTCGCCCCGCCGAGCGGTTGCAACCACATCGAAACCTGGGTGGCGTCGTGTCCGCCGACGATGATCGAGTTGCTGTCGGGCATCCAAATGACGCGCGCGATGTTGTGATCGATCGCGCCTGTGGCGATGGCGCCGTCGGCAGGCGAGCCGCTCGCTGCCGGAGTTGGCGCGACGACGATCTCAATCTGGTTGTTGGGATCGGAATCGCGCGGATACCAGTAGGCGACTTTTGTGCCATCGGGCGAAAACAGCCCGAAGCTCTCGAATTTTTCGTGCGTTGTGACGCGGCGCATCGCGCCCGATTCGATGTCGACGATTTGCAGCGTGGTCTGATCGGCATCGCCGAATTGCGGATGCTCCTGGCGCGTGAACAGAATCGATTTTCCGTCGGGCGACCAATTGATCGGAGACGCGGGCGAACTCGGCGGCGCGCTTTTCGCCAGACTCCACGCGCCCTGTGTGAGCCGGCGTGGTTTGCCGCCTTCGCTGGCAACGAGCCAGAGATGCGACGGCGTGGGCGCGGCGGTGGCGAGGTAATCGTTGTCGCCGACTTCGAAGGCGTCGAGGTGCTTCTCGATTTCCTTTTTATTTTCGGGTTCGTCGGAAGTGACGAAGGCGATTTGCTGCCCGTTGGGGCTCCATGCGAATTGCTCGATGCCGTCGGGTACATCGGTGAGGCGATGCGCTTCACCTCCGGTCATCGGCAGGACGAAGAGCTGGAGCTTGGGATCTTTCGCGGACGTATCGACTGCTTCAAACGCGAGTCGGTCGCCTTCGGGCGACCAACGCGGCGATCCGACGCCTTTGCGATCGTGCGTCAGCGCGCGCGGAGCGCCGCTCGCAATGTCGATGATGAGCAAATCGCGGTCGGCGCGGTCTTGCTCGAGATTGACGCGCGACAACACGAAGGCGATCGATTTTCCGTCGGGAGAAATTTGCGGATCCGAGACGGAAGAAATTTTGGCGAGGTCGTCGAGTTCGATCGTGCGCGCTGGAGGCAGCGACCGCTGTTGCGCGGGGGCGGGAGCGGCCGGTTGTTGCGATTGCTGCGGCGATTGCGCGGAAGCAGGCGGCTCGCTCGGCGTTTGCGCTGAGTTTGACGGTGCTAGGACGAACACAAAGGCCGCGACGATAAGACCGAGCAAAAGTTTAGTGGCCGGAAGCGACGATTGGTCGTCGTTGGAGTGCATCGATGAAGACTCCTTCAGGTCTGCGGCAGAGCGTTGCGCGCGGGCGCGCAGCCGATGCGGCAAATTTGCGAAGGTATGCTGACACGCCGTTGAAAGGCGCGTCAACCGAGACAAAGCGAGGCCGGTCCGATATTTGCCGCGATTGGGCGCAACGAAAGATGTGCGTACGCGGCGTCGCGACGAAACTAGCGATGGGCGGAGCGCACCCGCCTCTGCATGGAAAAAACGCCGGCAGGATGCCGGCGCTACCGGGTTAGGCGATGAAGCTTAGTTGCGCACGCCGGTCGCTTTCAGCTTGATGCGATAGAGGCTGGTGCTTGCGGTGATGTAGAGCGTTTTTCCATCGGCGTCGCCCCAGGCGACGTTGCTGACGACCTCAGGAATTTTGACCGTGCCGAGGTGCTTGCCTTCCGGCGACAAAATCCAAACGCCGCCGGGACCCGAGCCGTAAAGATTGCCATTTTTATCGACGCGAATGCCGTCGGGGCTGCCGGGAGTTTTGTCCACGTTTGCGTCGGCGAACACTATGCCTTCGCCAACGGAGCCGTCGGCGTTCACTGGATATTTCATCCAGACATGTTTGCCGGAATCGGCGATGTAGAGAATTTTTTCGTCGGGCGAAAACGCGATGCCGTTGGGCCGCGGCAAATCCTTGATGATCAGCTGGATTTTCGCGTGATCGGGCGGCGCGCCAGCCTTGTGGCTGACCGCGTCAACGATGCGATACACGCCGTTGAACTTGAGTTCTTTCAGCGGGTCATTATCTTCCTGTGTCGGCAATCCATACGGCGGATCGGTGAAATAAAGCGAACCATCGGATTTGTAAACGACATCGTTGGGACTGTTGAGTTTTTTCCCGTCATAAGAATCGGCGAGGACCGTAATCTTTCCCTTTGGATCGAGAGTTTCGAGCCGCCACACGTTGCGGCGCGCATGACCCGCAATCGTGACGCGGCCTTTCGGGTCGAGCGTCATTCCGTTCGAGCCAGGCTCCGGACCTTTATATGGCTCCGCGCCTTCGTAACCGCTGGGATGAATGAAAACGTGCGAGCCTTTCCCGGGAACCCACAGATCGATGTTGTTCGCGGGAATTTCGGCGAAGATCAGGCTGCCGTCGCGCGTCCATGCGGGCCCTTCCGTCCATTTGTTGAAGCCGCCCGCGACTTTTTCGGCTTTCACATCGGGCGCGACGATTTGATCGAGCGCGGGGTCGAGCTTCTGCACTTCTTGCGAATACGCAGGAGCGGTGAGTGCGGTAGCAGCAAGCAGAACGAAAACGCTGCAACGTGGGAGAGTTTTCATGCGCTTTGTTTATCCAACAAGTCGGGCGGCGTCAAGCGCCAAAGTTGCGGTCATCGAAGGCGCGTCGACGAGGCGGGCTCACGGCCGCCGCGTCCAACTCACCCGTTGCCAATTTCGCACAACAACTCGCACATCCGATGACCCACCCACGCAAATCGCGTGCTAGAATCGCCAGCGGGGCAGCCTTTCCGCAGACTATGTCGTTGATCGATCACAAATGACGCGCCTCTGCTCTTCACGATACGAGCGGGAAGCGCGCAAGCTGGGCTGGATGCGCATCGCCGGGCTCGACGAAGTCGGCCGCGGTTCGCTCTTCGGTCCCGTCGTTGCCGCCGCCGTCATTCTCAATCCGAAGCGGCGCATCGTCGGGCTAGACGACTCCAAGCAAATTCAGGCTGAGAAGCGCGAAGTGCTTGCCGAGCGCATTAAAGAGCACGCAGTCGCCTGGGCCGTCGCCGAAATCGATTCGGCGCGCATCGACGCGTGGAACATTTATCAAGCCAGCCTTCAGGCGATGATCGCGGCACTGCAACAACTCACAATTCAGCCCGATTACTTATTAATCGATGCGGTTAAGCTCGACGTGATGATCGAGCAGAAGTCGCTGATCAAGGGTGACGCGCGCTGTGTGTCGATCGCGGCCGCGTCCATCCTGGCAAAAACCTATCGCGACGCACGAATGCACGAGTTCGACGCGGTCTATCCTCAATACGGTCTTGCGGCGCACAAGGGGTATGCCACGCCGGAACATCTCGAGGCGCTGCGGAAGCATGGGGCTTCGCCGCTGCATCGGTATTCGTTCTCTCCGGTGCGCGAAGCAGGGTGCTGGGCCAGCGGCGCGGTGCAGATCGATCTCCTCCCCGATCCTGTTACGACGTAGTCCCGATGCGCGATCAAAGCAGCGAGTTTTTCGATCCGAACAGCCACTTTAACTACTGCCCCATTAAGCATCGGAGAAGTGCACTCTTCGTCGTCGCGTATTTCTCTTTGGCAACACTTACGAACTGGCTCGCGCTGCACAGAGGGCCGTCGCAACCCGACTTGACCCTTCTGCTCTTCGCCATCCTGTTGACCGGCATGTTCGCCAAAATGATTGTGGACTTTACTTGTTTCCGCGACCGACTCGTTTTTGGTATCGCGATCTTGCTCCTCGTGATTACACAGGTCGAGCGCTATTCACCGTGGGTGTTCAGGGCTCATATCGGTGCAGAAAGAGGCGCCCGTCTGCTGTTGTCGCTCTTGGGTCTTGTGGTTGGCCTGACGATGCTCCTTCAATCAAGTTTCTACCCTCCTAGGGGCGAACCTGGTCCTCGGAATTAAAAGCACGTAAGAGTTGACTTAGCAAAGCTCAATCGAATGAGCGGGTTTCGAGTGAGGCGATGAAAGCAGCCTTCGCCGGGGCTTCGCCAACAAGTTTCCTACTAGCAACGGGGATAACTGGTGGCTAACACCAAACTTTCGGTTCGTTGACTTGGGTTTTCTCCGCCTGTAGCGTAGCTAAAGCACGACTACTGCCGGCCTCACGCCGCGCGGCGCGGAATTGCGTCGCTGGTGCAGGCGCGGACGGCGAATTGTCTGAGCTCGCGAATGGCCTATAACAAAAGCAAATACGTCGAAGCCGCGCAAAAACTCCTCAACCAGGGCAAGGTCGCCCAGGCCATCGCGGAATACCAACAGATTTTGAAGCATGAGCCGCGCGATCAGGTCACGCTGATGACCGTCGGCGAGCTGTACATCCGCCAGGGCGAGACATTTCAGGCCATCGATTACTTCGAGCGGCTGGCGCAGATTTTCGTTGGCGACGGCTTCCTCACCAAGGCGATCGCCGTTTACAAGCGCATCGCGAAACTGGCGCCGGAAGAGATTCGCCCGCTCGAAAAGCTTGCTGATTTGTATGTGCAGCAAGGCGTGATGAGCGAGGCGCGGCCGCTGTTCCTGCAGTTGGCCGAAATTCACCTTAAAAATAATCGCCAGCCCGAAGCGGTGGCGCTGCTGAAGAAATTATTGGCCGCCGAGCCCGACAATCTGCGCATCCAGGTGCGCCTCGCCGATTTGTATGCGGCGATGGGTCAGAGCCGCGAAGCAGTGGACGCCTATATCGCGGCCAGCCAGCGCGCGCTCGCCCGCGGCGATCAGGCCGAGTGCGAAAAACTTGCCGACAAGGCGCTGAAGCTCGATTCGAAAAATCTCGCGGCCGTCATTCTCAAGGCGCGCGTGCATTCCACGCAGGGCAATTTCGCACAAGCTGCCGAAGTGCTCGAGCAGGTTCCCGACCTCGAAAAGGGCGGCGAACAGGCGGAGCTGCTGCTCGATCTGTACATCAAGAGTTTGAAGTGGGATCAGGCGAGCGCACTGGCGTTGAAGATTTTCGATGCCGATCCGAAAAATTTTGGTCCGGCGCAAAAGCTCGTGGAAGCGGAGCTCGAATCGGGGCAGACCGATCGCGCGATGGCGATTTTGGATCGCACGCGCATCCCGATGATCGATGCCGGCGAGCACGAAATTGTCGGAAAGCTGCTGACCGATCTTGCCGATCGCACGCAGGGACGCCTAGAGCCGCTGGAATGGCTGGTTGAGTTATACGGCCGGACGAGCGATTCGTTCCGCTTGCCCGATGCGCTGGCGCATTTGGGCGACGCGCTGGTTGGCGAGAGCAAGCTGGAGCGCGCGAAACAGGTTTTTGAGCAACTCGTCGATCGCGAGCCCGAGAGCGAGCCTGCAAAGCGCAAGCTCAACGACGTTTTGCGCAAGATGGGATTGCTGGCGCCGGAAGCCGCCGGAATGTCGATTCCAGTGGAAGATCAAGCGGTCGAACTGACGATGCCGCCCGCGCCGAAGGTGCGCCCCGACTTTGAGTCTGCAGCGCCGGAAGTGAAGGCGAAAGCTGTCGCGCAGCAACCGTCACAGCCCCAAGCGCCCGCTGCGCCGGTTGAGCCCGCGCTCGACGACGAGACTCAGAAATTTATCGCGCAGTCGCTGACCGATGTCGATTTGTTTGCGAGCTACGGCCTGACGCAGAAGGCGATCGGGCTGCTCGAAGCGATTTTGCGGCGCGCGCCGCGGCATACGCCGACGCTCGAGAAGCTGCTCGACTTCGTGTTGGGCGCGGGCGACGATCGCCGCACCGCGGAGCTCGCGGCGAAGCTCGAAACAATTTATGGCGAACGCGCCGATGCTCGCGGAGCCGAGCGGTTTGCGGAATTGCGCCGTCGCTTCCAGCGCGCTGCTGGATTGACCGACGAAGATTTGTTTGGCCCGAAGCAAGTTGTGGCGCCTGTTGCGGAGGTTGCGCCAGTTGCGGCTACGGAGGACGAAATCGAGGCTGCCGCAGTCGAGGCATTGCCCGAGCTTTCCGCCGAGCCTGCCGCTGAGGCTGAAACTGCTGCGCCGTCGTTCGAGGAAGAGCCGTCCATCGAGATCGAAGAAGTCAATGGCATGCCGGCAGATTCACCGAAGTTGCAGCCGGCAGTGCATGAAGTGGACTTGTCGAACGAATGGGAAAGCATGCTGGAAGAGCCGGCGAGCGAATCTACTGCCGCGCCTACGCATGCTGCACCGCAGGAGTCTGCGCCAGAGTTTGAGGTTTCGGCGGAGCCCGTTGCGGATTCCGGCGTCGAGGAATTTTCGATTGCGAGTGATGAGCCGGTAGCGGCTGCCCCGCAGTCGCACGCTCCTGCCGCGCCGGCACACTCCGACGAGACCGCGGAAGAATTTTCGATTCCGACCGAGGAACCCGTCGCGGAAGAGCTGGAAGTTCCGATGGCGGCAGCGGAGCCGGTGCAGGCGGCAGAAGAAACTGCGCCGCACGCCGAAGAAATTTCGATTCCGGTGGATGAGCATCAGCCGGAAGCGGTCGAAGCAGTTTCCGCGCAGCCTGTTGCCGAGGCGAAGGCGCCCGTCGCGAAAGTTGGGCAGCCCGAGTCGGAATTCGAAGTCGAGCAAGATTACGAGCTTGTCCTTGAGCCAGAGGCGCTCGTGCCCGCGCACGACCAGCGGCCGCCAGAGACTCCGATCGTCCCGCGCGAGCCCGAACCCGTCGCAAAGAATGCGGGATCCGGCTTGGAGTCGGATCAATTTTTGGCCGATCTTGCGAACGAAATCGATCAGCTTGGCATCGGCGAACTGTCGCCGGAATTTTCGGCTCCGTCGGCGCCGGCTGCAAAGCACGAAGCGGTTCCAGCGAACACCGACAACGCCGCTGCCGGCGAACCGGAAGTTTCGCAAATCGAAGTCGGTCCGCTTAAGGAAGTCTTCGACGAATTCCGCGCCGAACTGGGCGAAATGGGCGGCGAAGAAGAAGATCTCGAGACGCACTACAACCTTGGCATCGCGTTCCGCGAAATGGGTTTGCTCGACGAAGCGATCAGCGAATTCCAAAAGGTCGCCAAGGCTGCGGAAAACGGACGCAAGTTC
Organism: uncultured Acidobacteriota bacterium; assembly: GCA_963785605.1. Taxonomy (GTDB): domain Bacteria; phylum Acidobacteriota; class Terriglobia; order Acidiferrales; family UBA7541; genus Acidiferrum. Next base: position 384,952 of record CAWAWE010000012.1, read on the forward strand.
CCGTACGTCATGCAGTGCTACACGCTGCTAGGGCTCGCGTTCATGGATCGCGCGCAGCCGTCAATCGCGGCGATGTGGTACGAGCGCGCGCTGCGTTTGCCAGGCGTCGAGACGGAAAGCATCCTCGCGTTGCGGTATGATTTAGGTGTGGCCCAGGAGTCGGCGGGCGAATCCAACGCAGCACTCAAAAGTTTTTCACAGGTCTACGCGGTCAACATTGATTATCGCGACGTGGGCGAGCGCATCGCCGCTCTGCAAAAAACAACCCGATAGTGAAATCGCACTCATGAAACGCGAAGGGATTGGTCCTCGATGAATCGCGTTGTGAGCGCGATCCTCGTTGTCGTGTGCTGCATGATGGGCGCGGTTTTGTTTTATCTGCCGTGGACCGGCGTGTGGGAACAGAATTATTTCCTGTCGCACTTTCCTTCGTTGATGCCGATTCTACTGCACCCTTCGTTTCGCGGCGCGGTGAGCGGGCTTGGAATTCTGGATATTTTTCTGGCGATTCGGATGATCAGCTCCAATGGTAGCGCCGCTGCCCCAGCCTCGAGTGTGCGGCCACAATAGACTTGGTGGTTCGCCGGTGATCGATCGCAAAAATCCGATTTTGTGCTACGTGACGGACCGGCGGAATTTGCTGGTGCCGTCGGCCGCTGTAACGGTTCTGGTCGAGAAGATTGTGGCGATCGCGGTTGCGGGCGTCGATTGGGTGCAGATTCGCGAGAAGGACTTGTCGGCGCTCGAGCTGGCGGCATTGACGCGAGAAGCGATTTCGGAGGTTCGGCAGCTTGGCTCGAACGGGACAACGCGGATCATCGTCAACGATCGCGTCGATGTGGCGGTCGCGGAAAAAGCTGGCGGCGTTCACCTCGGCGAAACGAGTTTGCCCGTCGCCGATGTGGCGAAGCGGGTGAAGCGATCCGATTCCGGAGTCGTCGTGAGCGATGAAGGTGCTGTATCGCAATTCCCTGTCGCGACCGGCGGCGATTTTTTGATCGGCGCGTCGTGTCATTCGCTCGAAGCCGCGAAGGCCGCTGTGCGCGATGGAGCCGACTACATTTTCTTTGGGCCGGTGTTTGCGACGCCGTCGAAGGCGAAGTTCGGTGAGCCGCAAGGAGTGAAAAAACTTGCGGCGGTTTGCAGCGCAGTGTCTGTGCCGGTGATCTCGATCGGCGGGATCACTGTCGAAAACGCCGGCGAATGCGTTGCGGCGGGTGCTGCGGGAATTGCTGCGATTCGTTTGTTTCAAGATGCTGCGGAGCCTGGGCGAGTCGTCTCGGCTTTGAAACAACTGTGGCGCTGACGGCGCAGTCGAGTCGTGCGAGAAAACTCTGAGGAGAAATGGAATCGCGATGGCTGAAAGCGTGACGAACGAAAAAGCGATGAAGCTTGCGTTGCCCGCGGGAAAATTTGCAGCGTATTTGTTTGATTGCGATGGAACGATTGCGGATTCGATGCCGCTGCATTACGTCGCCTGGAAACAGGCGCTGGGAAAATGGAATTGCGAGTTTGACGAGCAAACGTTTTATGCGTGGGGCGGGATGCCGACCTCGGAAATTATTGCGACGCTGAACAAACGGCAAGGACTCGCCATGGTGGTCGAGACGGTTTGTACGGAAAAGGAAAATCTCTATTACGAGATGCTGCCGCAATTGAAAGCGATTGCAGAAGTCGTCGAGCATATCCACGCGCAGCATCGGCGGATTCCGTTTGCGGTTGTGTCGGGCGGCACACGCGAGTCGGTGGTCGCTTCGCTGACGGCGGTGAACTTGCTCGATAAGTTCGATGTGTTTGTTTGCGCCGGCGACTATAAGAAGGGGAAACCCGATCCGGAGCCGTTTTTGCTGGCGGCGGAAAAGTTGGGAGTGAATCCAAAGGATTGCCTCGTGTTTGAAGACACCGAGATGGGGATTCAGGCCGCGACGGCTGCGGGCATGGCGTCCGTGCGCGTTCCGGCGCCGTGGGAGCGCGGCGTCAAGGCGTAGATAGTCAAAGCGCGAGTCGGCTCCTTCGATCTCGCTGCGTGGAGGCATCGCGGTGGTGCTAACGCCGGGCGGTGCAAGCCCCGCCCCTACAAATGCATCGTTGGTTGCCGAGACGGAGCGAAAAAACGCCGGCGCTATCGGTGCCATCGCGGAAACATTTTAATCTCCAGGGCGAAAAAATCGTTTAGCGGGCGCGAGCGGGGGTTACTCGGCCGCGGGTGCCGCGTTTGCGTTGGTAGAGTTCGCGGTCGGCGGCTTCGAGCAGGTCCTGCACGCTGCGGCCGTCATCCGGAAAAATGCTGATGCCGATGCTAACGCTGAGGCGCGGCTCTTCCCTGCGCGCGCCGAGCGCGTGTTCGATGCGGCTGGCGATCTGACGCGCCATGCCGGGATCGCCATCGACAAGCAGTACCGCAAATTCATCTCCTCCGTAACGCGCCGCCAGATCCGTGACGCGGCATTGCTCCTTCATCACTTCCGCCAGCCTTTTCAACGCGCGATTGCCGGCGAGGTGGCCGAAGCGATCGTTGACCACTTTTAAATCGTCGAGATCGAGCAGGAGCACTGCGAACGAGCGATTGCTGCGCTCGCCACGGCGGATTTCGCGTTCGAGCGAATCGAGAAATTCGCGATAGTTTGCGAGGCCGGTGAGCGCGTCGTGCGTGGCCTGATGTTGAACCTTCTCTTCGTTCCTCTTGCGCTCGGTGATGTCGAGGCCGGCGCCGACGACGCCGATAATTTCTCCCGACGGCGAGCGCAGCGGCTCGAGGTGCAGCTCGAACGTGCGGTTGTTGCGTTTGTACTCGAATTGCGACGACACGCCGCGCAGAGCGTCGTAATGCTGAACCACCGGCGTGGTGTGCGGATCCTGGCATTTCAGATATTCGTAGACGGACTTGCCCACGAGTTCCTCGTTGCGAACTTTTGCACCGCGCAATCGCTCACCGAGGTATGACGTAATGCGGAGTTCTCCATCGGTGGTCCAGACGACCATCGGCATCTGATCGATCAATAGTTTGAGATGCGCTTCGCCTGCGGGCTCGACGGAGTTCGATGCGACTCTCGAGCCGTTTTCGACGATCGCGATGATGTGACCGTGGTCATCGCGCGCCGGTGTGTGCGTCAGCCGGACAAGCGTCTGCGAGCCGTCTTTGTGCAAGCGCGCCGAGGTTTCGTGGTGCGGAAAATGGCCAGAGATCGCAGCGCGAATCAGTCCGTCAAAGCCGGGCGTGCCGCACGACGGCAAGAGGCGCACGAGCGGCTGGCCGATGATCTCGGAATCGCAATAGCCGTAGAGGCGTTGCGCGCCGGGGCTCCATGTTTGCACGGTGCCGTCGAGTCCGAAGCTGAGGACAGCGTCTTCGGTTGACGACAGAATTGCGGCGAGCAAATGCTCGGTCCGCAGTTGAGACGGCATGATGACCTTGAGCTTTCCGAACGGGGAGGCGTCCGCTGAGTGATGCTGTTTCCCGGGGACGAGAGGGTCGAGCCAACCGGGCGGGCTGTTTTGCCTGTTTACGCGAAATACGAAACGCGAGAGAGGCTCGCGTCGGAAAGAGTTTAGCAAGGGCGTGTGAAGGGGAGCTCGGTGAATTTCACGCGGCGCGCGGAGTAGTCAATGGCACCGGGCGTCGCGGTCGAGTGGCCCGAGATTTTCAAGTTCGTTCGAAGAAGATGAGGGTAAACCCCCTATGTTTTCTGAAGAGTGTGCAAGGTGTTTACTTTGAACTGATTTGATCGGCGGATCAGCTCGGTGAAACCACGTGCGGGCATTTCAATGGCGAGACAAATTTAAGACAAGGAAGTGACCTGCAAATGATTTGCAGAAAAAGCGGACTGAATTAGTCTGAGATCCGTCTGATTGCAAATCAGTTGCAAGGAGAGAGTGTGAGTCACAGGTCTGAATGCGGAGGAGTGTCCGGGGCGGGGCGAAGTTGGTGGGTCCTAGCGGTTTTTGTGGGGCTGGCAGCAGTGTTGGGAACGCCGGGCCGGGTCGCGGCGCAAGAGAGCCCTTACATCGTGGCGTACGACCATTACATGGAGGAGCCGGGGAGCCTGGAGGTCGAATATTTTTCGACGTTTGGGACGCAGCGCGGCGGAAACGATTTTCACGCGTTCTGGATGGAGTTCGAATACGGGGCGACGGCCTGGTGGACGACGGAGTTTTATCTCGACGGGCAGACGACGTTTAACGACAGCACGCTGTTCACGGGATTTCGTTTCGAGAATCGAATTCGGCCGCTGAAGCACGAGCATTTCATCAATCCAGTGCTGTACATCGAGTACGAGAACACGAGCGGCGCGGATAAAATTTTGAAGGAGGTCGAAGGCCACGACGTCGAAGCGGATTACGGCGATCCGAATTCGGTTTCGCGACACGACCACGATCACGAGATGGAGTTCAAGCTGTTACTCTCCAGCACGCACAAAGGCTGGAACTTCGTGGAGAACACGATCGCGACAAAGAATCTTTCGAACGATCCATGGGAGTTCGGATACGCGATGGGCGCGAGTCGTCCGCTAAAATTGAAGGCGACGCCGACGCGTTGCAATTTTTGCCGCGAAAATGTGATTGCGGGAGTCGAGATGTATGGCGGACTCGGCGATCGACATAGTTTTGGATTGAAAGACACGTCGCAATACCTGGCACCGGTGATGGCGGTGAATCTGCCGTCGGATTGGACGCTGCGGCTTTCGGCGGGATGGGGATTGAACGACCAGAGCCACAAGTTTTTGCTGCGTTGGGGAGTTTCGCGCGAGTTCGCGGGATTCGGTGAGCTGGTGGGAAAAATGTTTGGAGGCAAGAATTGAGAGCGCGAGGCGGAGTGAAAACGGGCGGTTGGATGGCGATGCTGGGATTGTCGACGGTGCTGCTGGTGGTTTCGGCGGGGCAGGCGCGGCCGGGAGCGGCGTTACCGGCATTACCGGAAAAAGATTTCAGCGAGAATCAGATGGCGAAGGCGCCGGAGAAGTGGAAGGCGCGTGCGAATCCGCTGGAACATGATCCGGATGCGGTTGCGACAGGGAAGAAATTGTTCGGGATGCACTGTTCGGAGTGTCACGGGCAGACGACGGAGGGGACGCTACGCGCGCCGACGATGCGGAGTGCGGATGTGCAGGAAGCTACGCCGGGCGCGATTTTCTGGGTGTTGACGAATGGAGTTGTGTGGCATGGGATGCCGGTTTGGTCGAAGTTGCCGGAGCCGCAGAGGTGGCAGTTGGTGACTTATATAAAATCGCTCGGATTGAAGTCGAAGGATTTGCATTAAAGGTCTGCGGATCGATTGAGAGTGGGCTGGGGAAAAACCGCACCCTCCTGAAACCTGGAGGGTGCGGCACCCAGGATCAGTTTGGCTTGGCGGCGTCGTTGAGGATTAAGGCGAGGCGGATGCCGGCGATCGCGATTTGGCGTTCGGCGATGAGGGCGGCTTGGTCTTGGTAGGGCTCACTGATGGAGATGTGTTCGTCCAGGAGGCGGGCGCCGATGTTGTTGTCGTCGGTGCAGGCGTGGACTGGCATTGGTTTTTCGATCGCGACGTTTGGAGTTAGCGGCGCGTAGACATTTTTCTCGGCAACGTCGTGGCTTTCCCAGATCCAGTCATCGATGCGAATTCCTGTTTTCTGCCATTGCTCGAACGAAGAGGCGTAGGTTTCTTCGAGGCGATCGGCGTATTCGTGTGAGTCGGCGCCTTCGGCGTCGCGTTCGATGATTGCGGAATCCCAGACGGAATGGAGATTGGGCGAAAAACTGTTGCGGTGTTCGCGCGGCTTGCGGCGGAAAAATTTTAGCGGGACGCAGTTGCCGCCTTCGTCGTCGTTCGTTGTGGAGTGAAGAGGCTGATGGAGATCGCCCACGAAGTGGATGATGTAGCGGAGGGCTTCGGCGCGCTTGGCAGGTTCGGCGGATTTATTTTTCAGGATTTCGATTTGAGCGGCGAGAGCTTCGTTGACGCAGCCGTCTTTGCCGCAGTATGGCGCTAGATTGCCGTCGCCGCTTTCACGAGTGACCCCGCGCGGGATGTCGATGTAATGCCATGGGCCGTTGTGGCGTTCGTTGCGGATGTCGTCGGCCCAGGTCGAAGCGTCGCCCATTGGGTCGTTTACGGCAGAGCCGCAGTAACGTTTGAATTGTGGGTCGAGAGGATTTTCTTTCAATAGTGTCAGGACGAATTCCTTTGCTTCGGGGGAGAGGTGTTTTTCGGCGATGAGGGCGACGGTTTCGTGGCCTTTGCAACCCCAGGCGTGGGTGGGGGAGGAGAGGAATGCGGAGGAGAGGGCGAGGAAGATTGCCGCGGTGGTCGGACGCATGAGGATCCTTTTAGCAGTGTGGTGACGCAAGCACATCGATCTCGCCGTTAGAGCGAGGGCGGGCTGAAGCCCGCCCCTACAAAACCAAGATAGAACCGAGCAGAAAATCGCAGGATAAACCCGCTGCTAAAAAACGCAAACAAAAGACGCGGGCGAGCTGGCGGAGTTTCAGGCGCCGAGCCAGCGGCCGATGGGGCGCCAGGTTTCGTTGTGGTCGCAGATGACGCGGAGTGCGGCGGTGATTGGAATGGCGAGAAGCAGGCCCATGCCGCCCCAGACCCATCCCCAGAAGAGCAGGGCGACGGTGATGGCAACGGCGTTGAGGCGGACGCGGCGGCCGACCAATGCCGGCGCGATGAAGTTCGAAGCGATCACGTGGATCGACGTGAGAACTCCGGCGATGAGCAGGAACGAGCCGAACGTTTTGATTTTTGCCGACGCGATGATGAACGCTGGCGCCCAGGCCATGACGGCGCCGATGTACGGCACCATGTTCAGCAAGCCGGAAGCGATGCCGGTGAGGATCGGATAGTCGATATCCATGATCCAGAAAAAGAGACTGCTGGCGGCGATGACCATGCCGGTGACGATCGACATGCCCGCGAGATAGTCGCGCAGCACTTCGCGCAAATCTTCGAGCGTTTCCTTGACCTGAGTGCGCTTGCCGACGGGAAAAAGTTGCAGCGTGCCGTGCCAGACTTGGCTCTTGCCCGCGAGCATGAAGAAGACGAGGAATGGAACGAAGGTGATTTCCAGAAAAATGGCGTAGAGCGAGCCGGCTCCGCGCGCCAGCATCGTGCGCAGCAGATCGGGTTCGAGCCGGCGAAGTTCTCCCGTGCCGCCACCGGGTCCGGGATCGGCTCCCGGCGCGACGCGGCCTTCGATGCCGTTGATTTTTCCCTCGACGGTGTCGGCGGCGCCACGAAGGACGGAGCTGTACTTCGGCCAGTTTTCCGCGAAGTTCGAAAGGCGAGTGCCGAGTCCGTAGCCGACGGCGCCGAGGACGGCGATGAGAATGAGCACCATGACCATAGCGCCCGCAGTGCGCGGAATTCCGACGCGTTCCAAAATTTCAACGGCGGGATCGAGAAAATAGGCGAGCAAAATAGACAACAAGAGCGTGATGACCACGCCCTGCGCGTAATAACAGAACAAGAGGATGATTGCGCCCGCAATCACTCGCAGGCTGAAGTTGGATCCCGAGATCCGAACGACGGCCGGCGGAGGCGTTTCCGTCACCGACACAATGAGCTCCGTGCCAAACACGGTAGCACACATGAGCACGCCTCTTGCCATGCGGCCGGGCGCGGGTTTCGAGTGTGGCAAGGCTAAGATTTGTGCGATGAACGGAGCGTATCTTGCTGGTTTCCGGTGAGGTCGTGACGCTGCGTCAAGCGGTTAGCGGTGTGTCTAGACGCGCACGTTTCATCGAGGAACTTTGGAGTGCGCCGAAAAGAACGGTGAAGTTGTGGCGTGCTAATCTCGGTCGAGAACCAATAAGGTCCCCCAAACATGGCGAAAGAACTTTTCGGTACCGACGGAATCCGCGGCGAACCAGGCAAACCGCCGCTCGACGACGCGACGCTGTATGCGGCTGGGCGAGCGCTCGGGAACGTATCTGGCGAAGAAGAATCGCGCGCCCCGTGTGCTGATCGGGATGGATACGCGCGAGTCTGGGCCGCACATCGCGGCGCTGTTGGCCGCTGGATTGAAGGCGGCGGGAACCGAGACGGCGTTTGCGGGGATCATTACAACGCCGGGCGTGGCTTGTCTTGTGCGGCAGAACGGTTTTCAGGCGGGCGTGGTCATTTCCGCTTCGCATAACCCTTTTCACGACAATGGCGTGAAGCTTTTTTCGGACGCGGGGATGAAATTTCCCGACGCGCATGAAGAGGAGTTGGAGAAGGACATTTTCAAGATGCGGGGCGAGGGCGCGCCGAAAAATGCGCCGTTGCTGCAAGCGGATGAATCGCTGGACGCGCAATATCTGGAGTTTTTGCGGGGCCGCGTGATTCCGGGCGCGAAATTAAAGGGATTTCGGATTTTGCTCGATTGCGCGAACGGCGCGGCGTACAAGCTGGGGCCGGAATTGTTCAAGTCGCTGGGCGCCACGGTTACGACGATGGGTGTTTCGCCGGACGGGCGGAATATCAATGCGGGCTGCGGGTCGCTGCATTTGGAAGGTTTGCAAAAGCGCGTGAAGGAAGAAGGCGTCGATCTCGGCGTGGCGTTTGACGGCGATGCCGACCGGGCGCTGTTTGTGTGCTCGACCGGGCGGATTGTGAACGGAGACGGAGTTTTGTTGGCCGTGGCGCGATATTTGAAGGCGAAGGGCGAGCTCAAGGGGACGCGTGTTGTGGCGACGTCGATGTCGAACCTGGGGCTGGAGCGCGTTTTGGCTCGCGAAGGGATTTCGCTGGCGCGGGCGAATGTCGGCGATCGGTATGTGCTGGAAGAAATGCTGCGCAGCGGGAACGTGATCGGCGGCGAGCAATCGGGGCATGTGATTTTCTTGCAGGATTCGCCGGCGGGAGATGGATTGCTGACGGCGTTGAAAGTTGCGTCGCTGGTGTCGATGAACGGTAAGCTGGAATCGCTGATTGAAGGGCTGAAGGATTATCCCGCAGGTGATTGTAAACGTGAAGGTGAAGTCGAAGCCGCCGCTGGAATCGCTGCCGCAGGTGGCGAAGGCGTTGGACGAAGCGCAGACGGCGCTCGGCGACAACGGGCGAATCGTGTTGCGTTATTCGGGGACGGAGCCGCTGGCGCGCGTGATGGTGGAGGCGGAGCATCAGGCGGACGTGCAGAGATTTAGCCAGTCGGTTGCGGATGCGCTGCGGAGTTCGATCGGGGCCTGAGGGGATGGCTCGGGTTGCAAGCTTGATTCGCAGGATCGACGTGCGATCACCGCGTGGCTGAATTTGTCCCAATGCTGGGAACGCGGATGAGTGAGTCTCCCGAATGCTGGATGTAATGTAGGCGGACCTGTGAGATTTTGTAGGTGGCGAGCGCTATAGGGATGCCTTCTCGATGTCTACGAATTGTTAAATCTAGCCTTTCCAGCGTCTTATAAGCATTGTGAGATTTGGCGGGGCGCTGGCATACCGTTTGCACTATATACGCGCAACTGAAATACAAGATTGGCTTCCCGGGGTGGCCGGAACCGAACCTCGACTCGGATTCTGGTTTTGGGGGGTCAGTTCAGAAAAAGGGGGCTTGCACCAGCCCCCTTTTTCAATAACTCGAATGCTTCGAAGTGGGGTAAAGGTTAGTTCGAAAAAGTCTTCCCGTGGGTGATTTAAGTTCTTAAGGACGCAGGGTTTATACCCTGCGTCCTTTTTCATTTCGCATCCATCCGCTTTACTTGCTTGTCCATCAATAGATTCCCACCTGGGCTGGAAATGATTCCCGAAGATCGATGGCTTTTTGGCGAGGGACGCCGGTTCGTAAGCGCCGTTTCGTCTTAATTTACTGATTTTAAAAGGGTTGTGCGCAAAAAAAGTGAGCGGCCGGTGGGGGGACCGGCCGCTCGGGCGTGGGAATTGAGGGTCTATGGCCGAGAAATCAATTCAGATAATCATCGCCTCGAGCTGAGCTAGAGGCGGGCCGTTCCGCTGCGCTCGCGAGCAGCAGGACGATGCACAGGAGCAAACACCCGATAACCATCCGAATGGCTCCGAAGACTGAACTAACTCCCGATCACTCAATCATTTTGCCGGGAGAGGCTGTTGGGGTCGATAGAACGGGTGGCACATTTGGAGAGGTACTTCGGTGGGCCGGAAATCGGTACTGAGGTACTTCAGGTGGAGGCGGCGCTTCGGTAAAGATTTTGGCGCAACGACCGATAAAGCCTTTGGCCGTCCCAACGGCCGCCTATGGGAAAGGTGCGCCGCAGCGGCCGTATCGCGAAAGAGATCCGAATCCTGCTGCTCGGGATGGATTGCAATGGCACTGTGTTTTCGGAAGAGACGCAGACCGTGACGTTGAGCCGGCATGGCGCGGGGATTATTTCCAAACATAAATTATCACTCGATGGATTGCTGATCATGCGCTTTTCGGGCGGATCGACCGAGACGGCGATCCGGTTGGTCGGGCAGCTTGGGCAGGACGCGCGCGGCTTTGTATATGGCGTGGCGTTTGTCGATGAAGAAGAGGATTTCTGGGAGCTGAAATTTCCGCCGGCGCCAGGGTGGAGCGTCAACGTAGACGGGCCGATGCAGTGCGAGTCGTGCAAGCAGTGCGAGTTGGTGGATCAGAGCGAAGTCGAAGCGGACGTGTTTGCGCTGTCGGAATCGATCTTGCGGTATTGCATCTATTGCGGGACGCCGACGGTGTGGCGGCGTGCGCCGGATGGAGTGGTGACGGCAAAGATGCACGCGGCGGAAGACGCCGTCGAAGTGAGTGCGACGCCGGTGAATGCAGGTGTGGCGAGTCGATTCCAGAATTCGGAGCAGAATTCGGCTCAGGGTCGAAAGCAAAGAGTGAGCGCGGGGACGCGGCCTCGCCTGGCTGGCGCGGAGTTATTGGTCAGCGATGCGTTGCCGGAGTTGGCTCTGCCGCCGATGGCATCGGCAGTGGTGGCGAAGGCGGCGAACCGGCGGAAGGATGTGCGAACGCGCGTCAATCTTTCCGCGTGCGTGCGGCACGAAAAGGCGGAAGAAATTGTCGAGTGCGCGAATCTGTCGAGGCGGGGATTTGCGTTTCGAAGCCGCAAACAGTATCCGATCGGCTGTGAGTTAGAAGTGGCGGTGCCGTTTTACGTGGGCACGCCGCCGTCGTTTGTGATCGGTTCTGTCCGGCACGTAACGGTGCTGCCGAATGAAAATTTTCACTACGGTGTGATGTACGTGCATGCTCCGGCGCGCGATCAGAGGGCTCCCACGCAGAGCCACTAGCCCGGCTTGTCGGCTAGTTGAATGCCGCGTCAGGTTTTGCCGATGCGCAATTCCCTTTATCCGCGCGCTTCGCGTCGATGCCTGAATACGCTATTCTTTCCTGACCATGCATGATCTCAATTACTTCAGGGAACACCTGGATGTGTTCGCCGAGATGGCGAAAAAGCGCGGCGCCACGCTGGATTTGGACGCGTTTCGAACGCTCGACAAAGAGCGGCGCGAGCTGATTACTACGACCGAGCAGCTCAAAGCCCAGCGCAACAAGGCTAACGACGAAATCGCCACGCTGAAAAAAGCGAAGCAGCCCGCGGACGAAAAAATCGCGGAGATGAAGCAGGTTTCCGAGCGCATCAAGCAGGGCGACGAACGCATCGCGCAGTTGGATGCGACGCAGCGCGAGTTTTTGCTGACGATCCCGAATGTGCCGCATGCGAGCGTGCCGCTGGGGCATGGCGCGGATGGCAACGTCGAAGTACGGCGCTGGGGCGCGCCGCCGAAATTCGATTTTACGCCGAAGCCGCACTGGGAAGTCGGCGAGCGCGCAGGGATTCTCGATTTGGCCGGCGCGACGAAGATTACCGGAGCGCGATTCGCGGTCTATAAAAGTTGGGGAGCGCGGCTGGAACGCGCGCTGGCGAATTTCTTTCTGGATGTTCACACGCGCGAGCACGGATACACGGAGATTTTGCCGCCATTTTTGGTGAACACGGCTTCGCTGATGGGTGCGGGGCAGTTGCCGAAGTTTGCGGCGGACTTATTCAAAGTGCAAGACACGGATTTCTGGCTGACGCCGACCTCCGAGGTCGAACTGCACAATTTGCATCGCGACGAGACGCTGGCCGAGGACAAATTGCCGGTTTTTGTGACGGCGTGGACGGCATGCTTTCGGTCGGAGGCGGGCGCGGCGGGAAAAGATACGCGCGGGATTTTGCGGCAGCACCAGTTTCAGAAAGTGGAACTCTTCAAGTTCACGCATCCCGACAAAAGTTACGAAGAGCACGAGGCGCTGGTGCGCAACGCGGAGACGATCCTGCAAAAGCTCGGCTTGCATTATCGGACGATGCTGCTTTGCACGGGCGACATGGGGTTTGCGTCGTCGAAAACGTACGACCTCGAGGTTTGGCTGCCGAGCGGGAATGAGTTTCGCGAGATTTCGTCTTGTTCGAATTGCGAGGCGTTCCAGGCGCGGCGGGCGGGCATCCGGTTCAAGCCCAAGGCGGGCGGGAAGAGCGATTTTGTCCACACGCTGAACGGGTCGGGCCTGGCGGTTGGCCGCACCTGGATCGCCGTCGTCGAAAACTACCAGCAGGCGGATGGGTCGATCCTGATCCCTGAGGCGCTGCGTCCATATATGGGCATCGACCGGATTCCGGCTCCCTGAGGGCGCCTGGCCCCAAAACATCCTCTACACTGGCGGGTCGAGGCGCCGGGCGCAACCGAGTTTTAGCTATCCCATTGATAAGATGACTGTTAGCTGGCAGTCTGGGCGGTAATTCTAGGGCTAACCCATCCTTCAATTAGCACGCAACTCATTGAATTTACTCGTTTTCGTTTGACTCCTACTTTTCGGGTTGCATACACTCGCTCTTGGCACTCAGCTGGTGCTGCTTGGGGCGAGACTATAGACCTGCCTGCTGGCGATTCGCCGGGCGCTTCGAGCCGTGAATCGCCGGATCAAGTTGCGACAAGTTTCTGGACTAGGTACCGATGGATTTCATTGCTCGGGTTTTTAGGTTTCTGTTTTGGCTGCTCGTCGTTTCGTGGAGCGTTGCCCTGCTGAAGAAGCTTGTCGGCTGGATGGTGCGAAGCGCGACTCAGGGTTCGGCGGAGTCGGCAAACCAACGAGAGCCTGAGATCTCCAGAAATTCGGGCGGCGCGGTCGGGGTTTCGCGCCGATTGGTACGCGACCCAGTTTGCGGAGCGCACGTGGCCGAAGTTCTCGCCATCCCGCTGCGCGAAAATGGCGAACTGGTTCATTTTTGCTCGGCTCAGTGCCGCGATCAGTATCTGCTGACCAGCCCTGGAGCGGACGTAAAGAAGATTGCGGCCAACGGCTGAAAACGGTCGAGCTGAACGCAAGTCTAAGATTTTGTGGTTGTTGTCGGGCCAAGTGAAAAGCACGGACGCAATGCACTCGACCGCAGTCGAGTGAGGTCGCGCACAGGGCGCGAACCCGAAAGGACCGAAAGCCGATGGCCACGGTCGCCAAGCCCGCCGTACCACCGATCGTTCCGCGCATAGCACCGCGTGAAGATCTCAATCCATTCCGTATCGCGCAGATTCAGTTCGACATGGCAGCGGAGTTCCTCAAGCTCGATCCGGGCCTGCGGCAAATTTTGCGAACGCCCAAGCGCGTCCTGGAAGTTTCAGTTCCGACGAAGATGGATAACGGGCAGGTGAAGGTCCTGACCGGCTATCGCGTGCAACACAACGTCGCGCGCGGACCCGGCAAGGGAGGCACGCGCTTTCACCCCAACGTTACGCTCGACGAGATCAAAGCGCTCGCCACGTGGATGACGTGGAAGACCGCCATCGTTGGCCTGCCGCTCGGCGGCGCGATGGGTGGCGTCGTTTGCGACCCGAAGCGCATGTCGAAGAGCGAACTCGAGCGCATGACTCGCCGCTACGCCAGCGAGATTCTGCCGCTCATCGGGCCCGACCGCGACATACCGGCGCCCGACGTCTACACCGACTCGCAAACCATGGCGTGGATCATGGACACCTATGCGATGACGGTTGGCCGCGCGACGCATGGTGTCGTCACCGGCAAGCCGCAGTCGATCGGCGGAACCGTCGGGAGCCACGACGCAGCTGCGCGTGGACTTGTCGCAATCGTCGAAGAAGCTTGCAAGCTCAAAAAGATGTCGCTGCGCGGCGCGAGCGTCGCAGTTCAGGGATTCGGCAATTCAGGCGCAGCTGTTGCCCGGATTTTTGCCGAGAAGAAGGCAAAGATCGTTGCGATCAGCGATACGCGTGGCGGCGTCGCCAATCCGCGCGGCATCGATCCGATGAAAGCGTTCCGTTACAAAGAGCGTGCCGCGACGGTTGTCGGCATGCCCGGCGCTTCGCGTATTTCGCACGATGATTTGCTGACGATGAAGTGCGACATCCTCGTTCCCGCTGCGATGGAAAATGCGATTACGCTGCACAACGCCGAAGCGATCAAGGCGCGCATCGTCGCCGAAGCTTCCAACGGGCCGACGACTCCGCACGCCGACGAAATTTTGGCGCGGCGCGGAATCACGGTGCTGCCCGACGTTCTCGCCAATGCCGGCGGAATGACGGTGAGCCATTTCGAGTCCGTGCAAAACCAGCAAGGGCTTGCGTGGGACGTCGAAGAAGTGAATGCGCGGCTGCTAAAGATTATGGTGCGCTCGTTCCACGAAATGGTGGAGACGATGCGCAGGCATCACGTTCCGCCGCGAGCCGGCGCAATGATTCTTGCTGTCGGGCGCGTTTCGGAAGCGCTGCTTGTGCGCGGTTTGTTTCCGTGATCGATGCGGCGACGCACGGAACCGGTGTCGCCAAAATCAAAAGCACAAATTAACTTTTCTCAGTACGCTTCGCGACCAAACGGGTTGATGCTACTGCCCCCTACACGAAATATTTTCTTGCGCCATCGAAACTAACGCGCGTACATTCGCAAGTGCCGGTGCTTCCTTCGCTTTTGGCGGGACGTATCGGCACTTTGTGCTTTGCGCGGTTTTTTTTCGCGAAGAACACGCTCGAAATTATTTCCGGCCCAAAAAATTTTGGAAATTGTGGGGCAAGAAGCACGAAATCATGAGCACTCATAACGGCAGCAACGGTTCCAGCGCAACACCGCCCATTTTGCTTACGATCGCCGGATTCGATCCGAGCTGTGGCGCGGGAACTGCCGCGGATCTCAAAGTTTTCGCCGCGCACGGATGCTACGGCGTCGCAGCGATCACATCGTTGACGGTGCAAAACACGCAAGGCGTCACCGACGTGCAAAACACGCCGAGCGCGACACTGCGCGCGCAACTCGATTCGTTGGCAAGCGATTCTGAAATTGCCGCGGTCAAAATCGGCATGCTCGGAAATCGTGGAAACGCCGCGGTCGTCGCCGAATTCCTTGACGCCTGCAAATACGCGAATGTGGTTCATGATCCGGTGATGAAATCGTCCAGCGGAAGAGAACTGCTCGACGCAGCGGGAATTAAGTTTGTCGTCACCGAACTGTTGAAGCGATCGACGGTGATCACGCCGAATATTCCCGAAGCCGAAATCTTGTCCGGCCTCACGATCAAAGACATCGGCGACATGGAAGCCGCCGCAAAAAAAATCGTGGAGATGGGTGCGCGCGCCGTGATCGTCAAGGGCGGCCACATGGAGAATCGCGCCGTCGATGTGCTGTTCGATGGAAATGAAATTGTGTCGCTCGCTGGAGAGCGCGTGCGGGAAGAGAGCTTGCACGGCACGGGCTGCGCCTTTGCTTCCGCGATTGCCGCGCAACTCGCGGAAGGCAGGCCGCTTCGCGAAGCCGCGATGCTCGCGAAGGCATACGTGACCAAAGCGATCGAGAAAAGCTATCCGACCGGCAAAGGCCGCGCTCCACTCGATCATTTTTACCGCCAAAAGATTGAGCCGCCCGCGCGCGGCATCCACGAAGTGCCGCAGCACGGCATGCATCCAGCAGCCGAAGCCGGCGCGCACTAACTCTCGAACGCGACGCGAAATTATTCCGAACGCAACGCGAGCAGCGGATCGACCGTTGTCGCCCGCCTCGCCGGCAAGTAGCACGCCGCAAACGCAACTCCCAACAAAAGCACAGACGCGATTGCCAGCGGGGCAACCTCAACTCCGCGCACTTCCGTGAGAAAAGTGATCAGAACGCGATTCAACGCGATCGACAAGATCGCGCCAGCCGCCAATCCCAAAATCGTAAGTGTCAATCCACGCTTGAGGATCAGCGCCAAGATTTCACTGCGATCTGCGCCCAACGCCACGCGCACTCCGATTTCGCGCGTCCGCTGCGCCACCGCGAATGCCATCACACCATAAACTCCAAGCGCCGCCAGCAATAATCCAAACACGCCGAAGAAACTCATCACGCGCGTTCCCAGCCGATCGCGCTCGAGAGTCTCCGAATAAAAATGATCCATCTCCGCAATTCGAAACACCGCCAGCGATGAATCCGCCCGCCACACCGCCTGCTTGATCGCCGGCTCCACCGCAGCCGGATCAGCCTCAACACGCGCCATCAAATGAATCGACTCGCTGGCCGAAGGCGTCGCCGCCTGCTGCGCATAAGGCAGATACCACGTTTCGATGGGATCGCCGGGGTCGCCGAAATCGTGAACGTTGCCGACGACACCGACAACCGTGAGCCACGGCGAATTCGGCGGCCGCGAAATTCGTAGTCGTTTGCCGACCGCGTCTTCATTCGGCCAGAAGCGCCGCGCCATTGCCTCGCTGACTACCGCGACCCCTTCGCTCGCAAGATTGTCGTGATCGGTAAAGACTCTTCCACGCAAAAGTGGAATGCTCATCGCGCGAAATAGTTGTGGCGTTACCAGACGATGATTGATGTTGATCGCTTCGCTCGGATCGCCGGTGCCGAACCCTTGGATCAACACCGATGCGCCCCAATTTCCGCCGCCCAGCGGATTCACCGTCGTCACAGCCGCCGCGCTGACGCCGGGAACGGCGCTCACTTCATTCACCACATGCTCGATCAACGCGTTACGTCGCGGCCCGAGCGGATAGTTCGCCTCGGTCGGCGTAAATTCCATCGTCATCAAACGATGTGGCTCGATTCCGAGCGCGCGATGTTGCAAGCGCTGAAAATTCTGGATCATGAAGCCGGTACCCGCGACGAGTACAAGCGCCAGCGCGGTTTCCGCAACGACGAATCCGCTCAGCACGCGATTCGTGCCGCGGCTCGCTCCGGCACCGGCGCGACCGCCTTCTTTCAGCGATTCCGTCGTATCGGGTCCGCGTCGCGTCAAAGCAGGCACGATGCCCGCAATCGCGCCCGCGAGCAATGACGCGCCAATCGCAAATGCAAGAACGCGAAGATCGAGTTGCGCCGCGCTCAATCCCATCTGCGAGCCGATGTTCGATGGCAGCAGCGTGTCCGCGTAGCGATTCAGCCACGTCGCGAATATCAATCCGCAAACACATCCGAGCGCCGCGAGCAGCACGCTCTCCGTCAACATCTGCTGGATCTGTCTCGCGCGGCTTGCGCCGAGCGCGGCGCGAATCGCGTACTCCTTCGCGCGCACCGCCGAACGTGCGAGCAGCAGATTCGCTACGTTGATGCACGCGAGCAGCAGCAAAAACCCCACGATGCAGAGCAGCGCCAGAATCGTGCTGTCTTCGTTGTCAGTTAAATTTTGCCGCAGTGTGATCCACGCCACCGCGTAACCCGGCAGCGTCTCGGGATACTGCTGCTTCACACGTGTCGTCAGCGCGTCAAGCGCCTGATGCGCTTGCGTCATCGTGACGCCGGGCTTCACTCGCGCAAAAACCGCGAAATCCGTCGCGCGATCGCCGCCATTCACCGAAAACGGAACCCACACCTGTGCGTCGTACGGAAAATTAAATCCGCGCGGCATTACGCCGACGATGCGATACGTGTGATCGTCGATGCGCATCGATTGATTCAGCGCACGCGCCGACGTGCCGTAACGCTGCTGCCACAGCGCGTAACTAATCAGCGCGACGCCGCTCCCGGTCCCGTGCTTCTCTTCTTCTGCGGTGAAATCGCGACCAAGAATCGGTTGCACGCGCAGCACTTGCTGCCAGCCTTCCGATCGATAAATCACGGCCACGCGCTCCGGTTCGTCGCCGCCCAGCAATGTAAGATCTTCGCCCCGCAGCGCCACGATGCCGTCGAACGCCGTGTTCGTTTCGCGCAGCGTCGCGATGATGTTGCTGTGCATTCCGAACGTGCGCGGGTGGCCGTCGGGACCGCGCAGCGAATCGAGCAGCCGCAAAACGCGGTCGGGCTGAGGAATCGGCAGCGCGCGGAAAAAGGCGGTGTTGACGAGGCTGAAAATCGCTGTGTTGCCGCCGATGCCGAGCGCCAGCGTCAGCACCACGATCGCGGTGAACGCCGGCGCCTTGCGCAACAGCCGCACGGAGTAGCGCAAATCCTGCCAGATAGAAGCGAGAGACGGGAGGGATGGCATCGCAGCCTCCAAACAACGTCAGCAATTCAGTGGATTGTGCCTTGTCCTATTCGCAACTAGACGCGCGAACGGCGATTCCGTTTCGGAGATTTTCGCTGTGCGACTACTGTTTCCAGATTATTTTGCCCGCGACGATCGTCGCCGCCGGCCCGCCCTTGAACTTCCGCCCATCGAACGGCGAGTTCCGCGATTTGCTCGGCGAAGCCTTCACGTCATAGGTCCACTCGCGATCGGTTGAAAAAATCGTCACGTCGCCCAGTTGGCCCGCCGCAAGTGTTCGCTCCATCCCAAGCACGCGCGCCGGACCGGTCGTAAAAAGCTCCACCATGCGCATCAGCGAAATTTTTCCCGCGTGAACAAGCTGCTCGAGCGATAGCGCGATCGCCGTCTCAAATCCCAAAATCCCGAACGGCGCGCGATCGAACTCCACATCCTTCAACGCCGGCTCGTGCGGCGCATGATCCGTCGCAATGCAATCGACCGTGCCATCGGCGAGCCCCGCAATCAACGCATCGCGATCTTCGCGCGCGGCCAGCGGCGGATTCATCTTGAATCGCGAATCGTACTGCACATCTTCGTCGATCAACGTGAAGTGATGCGGCGTGACTTCGCACGTCACCTTGAGCCCTTGCTGCTTCGCAAAACGCACCTGATCGAGCGAGCCTTTCGCCGAAAGATGCGCGATGTGCAATCGCGCGCCCGTCAGTTCGGCAAGCTGCACGTCGCGAGCAACGCAAACCGACTCCGCCGCCGCTGGCATTCCCGGCAATCCGAGTCGCGTCGATGTAACTCCCTCGCGCATCACCGCGCCTTGCGCGAGTGAAACATCTTCCGAATGCTCGATCACCGGAATCCCGAGCGAGTTGCAATAATCCATCACCTGCCGCGCCAGCTTCGCCGTCGCGATCGGCTTTCCGTCGTCGCTCACCGCCACGATGCCGGCCTCGCGCATCGCCGCAATCTCCGCAATCGCTTCGCCCTTGCTGCCGACTGACGCCGCTCCGATCGGCCACACCCGGACGCCGCCGGCCTTTTTTGCGCGATCGATGATGAAGTGCGTCACGCTCGCGTTGTCGTTCACCGGCTTCGTGTTCGGCATGCAGCAGACCGCGGTAAACCCTCCGCGTGCCGCCGAACGCGTGCCCGTTTCGATCGTCTCCGAATTTTCCTGCCCGGGCTCCCGCAGGTGCACGTGGATGTCGATAAATCCCGGCGCGACAATCAATCCGCTCGCGTCAAAAATTTCCAGTCCATTTTGCGATTGCGACGCGCTGCCGGCCGACGTCTTCCCGGTCGCCGCAACTTCTTTGACGCGATCGCCGTCGAGCAACACATCCATCGCCGCATCCGTTTTCGTCGCCGGATTCAACACGCGGCCGTTCTTAATGAGAAGCATGCGAGGGATCCTTTACCTCTTTCGCGCCGGTATTTGAGTCGGATTGCTTGTCGGTCGAGCGCCGATTGCGCGGCTGATCGCCCGAAGATTGCGACGATGCATCGCCCGCCGGCAACCCCCCGGCGTCCGCGCCACCCGCAGTCAGCAAAAACAGCAGCGCCATGCGCGCCGCAATACCGTTCGTCACCTGCTCCAGCACGCACGATTGCGGCCCGTCCGCAACTTCCGGCGTAATCTCAATCCCGCGATTCAGCGGACCAGGATGCAGCACGATCGCATCAGCCTTCGCGTGCCGCAGACGATCGGCGCTCAGTTGATACAGCAAAATGTAGTCGTTCAGCGAAATCGAAGGCTCATATTGCCGCTCGTTTTGCACGCGCAGCGCCAGCACGACATCCGCATCTTCAAGCGCCTCTTCAATTCTGAACACGCGCCGAATTTTCGTTCCGTTCGCCGCGCCCAGCTGCTCGAGTTCCTTCGGCAGCCACATCGACGGCCCGCACAGCGTGAACTTGCATCCGAATTTTCCCAGGAAATGAATGTTCGAACGCGCGACGCGGCTATGTTTGATGTCGCCCAGAATCGTGACGTTCAGATTCTCGATCGTGCCCTTCCGATCGCGAATCGTCAGCGCATCCAGCAAACCTTGCGACGGATGCTCGTGCGTCCCATCGCCCGCGTTGATCACCGGAATTTCGAGGTGCCGCGCCACAAATTCCGGCGCTCCCGAAGCCGCGTGCCGCATCACCAAAATATCCGGCTTCATCGCATCCAGCGTGTGCACTGTATCGAGCAGCGACTCGCCCTTTTTCAGGCTCGACGCTTCCGCCTGCAGATTCATCTGGTCGGCGCCAAGCCGCGACGCCGCAGTGCCAAAACTGATGCGCGTGCGCGTCGATGTCTCAAAGAACGCCAGCGCCACGGTCTTGCCGCGTAGCACGGCCAGCTTCTTCAAAGGGTGCCGCTGAATTTCCTGAAAGTTTTTGCTTTGATCGAGAAGAAAAGTCAGTTCGTCCGCGTTGAGCGGTTCCAGCGCCAGAAAGTCGCGAAAGCGATGCGTCACTTTGTCACTCGTTGCCGAATTCTACTCTCCTGCGCCCGGCCTTCAACCTGAATTGCTTCTAGTCTACACGGTCAACCAGCACGACGCGCTCTTCATTATCGATCTCGCGCAGCCGTACTTCGATGATTTCACTCGCGCTCGTTTGTACGACGCGCCCGGTGAATTGCGCTTCGATCGGCATCTCGCGCCAGCCGCGGTCGATCAACACACAAAGCGACACGCGCTTCGGCCGCCCCAGATCGAACAACCCGTTCATCGCCGCGCGAATCGTGCGCCCCGTGTACAACACGTCGTCCACCAGCACAAGATTCATGTTATCGACGTCAAACGATATATCGGATGACTTCATCACCGCGTGCGACGCCACCTTCGACAAATCATCGCGATACAACGTGATGTCCAGCGTTCCCACCGGCACGTCCACGCCGTCGATGCCGCGCATCGCCTGGGCAATCCGCTGCGCCAGCGGCACGCCGCGCCGCCGGATCCCGATCAGCGCCAAATCCTTCGTCCCGCCGCTCTTTTCGACGATCTCGTGCGCCACACGCTGCAACGTGCGGTCGATTTCCGACGCCGACATCAACTGCGCTTTTTCAACCATCTTCATGTCGGCCGTAATCCTAACATAGCCCCTCATTACCCCGAATAGTTCCCGAACGATTGAAAATACGCCGTTACGAAGAGCAGCATCAATCGGGTCAGCGACAGCAACAACCCAAACGCCTTCGCGCTGACTTCACAATCCAGAACCTGCTGAAAGATCACTTCATATTCGGTCTTCAGCTCGGCAAACGTTTGCGGCAGCTTGCCCGAACTCGAAAATCCCTCCCGCAATTTCAAACCGCTCCAAATCCTCCCGTACTGCTCCATCGTGAAAAATTCTTCCATCCCCGATCGAATCGTTGAAGCCATGTAATTCGCATCCGAAGAATCAGGCTCATCCCCCGCGCCCATTAAAAAATCGTAAAACTCGCAACAAATCCGCACCGTCACCTCGAGCGCCGACCGGTCCTCCGCCGCATCAAAAAAGTCTCCCGCCCCAAGCAGGATGATCCCCTCAATTTGGTCACGCAGCTCGTCAACGTCTCGCTTTGGCTTACCCATTCCCCACATCCATCCGGCTTCAGAATCAAATATCTCGACTGCCGTTTCGAAAAACGCCTCATGCTAAACTCGCCTCGTCGGCACGAGGCCCACATGACCGCGATCCCACCATTCACTCAACGCAACAATCCCGTTCATCTTAGTGCTTTCTGCCGCAGCCGCGCTGCATTCCTCGCAATCTCCTTCGCAGCCGCGCTCACCGCGTTCGCATCCCGGCCAACGTTCGCGCAAACGCCCGCGCAAACCGCCGCGCAAACACCAAAATCCAAGCCCGCCGCCGCATCCACCGCGTCCGCCGCTCCTACCAAACGCCCCAAACTCGTCGTCCTCCTCGTCGTCGATCAAATGCGCGGCGACTACATCGACAAATTCCGCTACCAATGGACCGGCGGTCTTAAGCGCCTCGTCGAGGAAGGCGCATGGTATCGCGCCGCCGCCTATCCTTACGCCGCCACCGAAACCTGCGTCGGCCACTCCACCATTTCCACCGGCTCATTCCCAATGACCCACGGCATGATCGCAAATCAGTGGTGGGATCGCGCATCGCAAAAATCGGTAACGTGCACCGCCGATGCCAGCGTCAAGAATTTAGGCTATGCAGGCGTGATACCCACGACTTCCGGCGACAGCGCCGTCCGCATGCTCATGCCCTCCTTCGCCGAAGAATTAAAGTTCCAAACCGGCGGCGCCACTCGCGTCGTCACGTTCTCCCTGAAGGCGCGTGCAGCCATAACCATGGCTGGCCACAAAGGCGATGCGGCGACCTGGGTCGATAACAACGGCTTGGTGACCTCCAGTGCCTTTGGCACGATGCCTTTCATCGAGACGTACGCCAAAGAGCATCCGATCAAGGAAGACTACGGCAAGACTTGGAAGCTCGCGCTCCCCGAAAACGAATATCTCTACGACGAAAAAGCCACCGGCGCCGCTCCTCCGGCCGGATGGGACCTCACCTTCCCGCACGCCCTTCGCGGCAAAGGCAGTTCGCCCGAATCTGACAACGAATTTTACGACCAGTGGGCCACCAGCCCCTACGCCGACGACTACCTCACCCATCTCGCCGAAACTGCCATCGACTCACTCGGCCTCGGCAAGAGCGGCGCCACCGATTTTCTCGGCGTCAGCTACTCTTCAATTGACTACGTTGGTCATCACTTCGGTCCGCGTAGCCACGAGATTCAAGACATTCTCATCACGCTCGACCGCAATCTCGCCGAACTTTTCGCTCATCTCGACCGTAAAGTTGGCCGCGGCAACTATGTCGTCGCCCTCAGCGCCGATCATGGCGCAACGCCAATACCAGAAGATTTCGCAAAGACCGGTGTGGATACCGGATTTCTCGACGTCTCCGAACTGAAAGACAAAATCGTAAAGGCACTCGAACCGTTCAATTTCCCCAAGGCCGCCAACGCAGACCCCCAGAAGTACCCAATCGCGAAAATTACCAGCGGCGATCTTTATTTTGCCTCCGGCCTCAATGAGCGTATCCGCGACACTGCCGGTGCGATGCAAGCCGTCACCGACGCCGCAATGTCCGTTCCGGGAGTCGGCGGCGTCTACTGGTCCGACGACATACAAAACTCCGCGCTCTCCCAAGACCGCATCCGCGCCGCCGTCAGAACCAGCTTTCTCGCTGGCCGCAGTGGTGACCTCTACTTCGTTCCCAAACCGTACTGGTTGGTTGAAGCCACGAAACCGGCTAACCCGCACGCCACTGGCACCGGCCATGGCGGCCCTTACAACTACGATCAGCACGTCCCCATTCTCTTGATGGGATTCGGCGTCCAGCCCGGCGAATATTTCCGCGAAGTCACGCCTGCCGATATCGCGCCCACGCTCGCCGCGCTAACAGGCGTTACACTAGCCCCACGCGATGGCCATATACTCGCCGAAGCCATTGCAGTTACAACCAAGCCCGCTCGACCAGCTCGTCCGCGAACAGCGACGCCGGCCCCGTAGCACCAAAACAGAGGATCGATTCGCATGAGTTTGTCCCCAACCAACGATCAACCCGCAAAGCCCTACGTCGCTCATCCCGGCGTCCGCATCGGCCACATCCATCTCAGAGTCTCCAACCTCGAACGCTCCATCGAGTTCTACTCCGGCGTGCTCGGCCTGCAAATCATGCAGCGCATGGGAGACTCCGCCGCGTTCCTCTCCGCCGGCGGCTACCACCATCACATCGGCCTCAATACATGGGAGAGCCTCGGCGGCGATCCGCCGCCCGCTGGCACAACCGGCCTCTACCACACCGCCATCGTCTACCCCACCCGTCCCGAACTCGCCGCCGCACTCCGCCGTGTCCTCGCCGCAAAAATTCCGCTCGAAGGCGCCGCCGATCACGGCGTCAGCGAAGCCATCTATCTCCGTGACCCCGACGACAACGGCGTCGAACTCTACTGGGATCGCCCCCGCGATTTCTGGCCCCACGACGTCAAAGGCAATCTCGCCATGTACACCCGCCGCCTCGACCTCGAAAGCCTCCTCAGCGAGCCGCCCCCAGTCCCCGCCCCCTCCACCGGCCCCCTCGACCTTTAACGCCCGCCTCAAGTCGATCGCGCTGATCATCCGCGGTAGCGCCGGCGTCCCGCCGGCGTTTTTCCGCTCCTCAAGTCGAATCTTGCGGTTCCCCCCCTCATAAATCCACAATCTTTCCGATACCCTCGTCCACAACCCCGTGATACCTTCTCCCGCGCTGTGACGACCGCAGCCGCCATCGACCTCAGCACGTCCGTAGGCTCACTCCGCCTGCGCAATCCCATCATTGCGGCCAGCGGCACCTTCGGCTACGGCACCGAATTTTCCCACCTCGTCGATCTCAACTCTCTCGGCGCCTTCGTCGTCAAAGGTCTTTCACGCGAGCCCATAGCCGGCAACCCCGCTCCCCGTGTCGTCGAAACCGCCAGCGGCATGCTCAATGCGATCGGCCTCCAGAACGTGGGAGCCAAAGCCTTCGTCGCGGAAAAACTGCCCGTACTACGAAAATACGATACGCCGGTTATCGCCAACGTCTTCGGCTACGCCCTCGAAGACTACGTCGAAGTCATCCGCATCCTAGAAGACGCCGACGGCCTCGCCGGCTACGAACTCAACATCTCCTGCCCCAACGTCAAGCAGGGCGGCATGCAGTTCGGCTGCGACCCCTGCCTGGTCTCCGACGTGGTAGCCGCCGCCCGTAAAGCCGCCGTCAAGCGCCCCCTCTGGGTTAAACTCTCCCCCCTCGTTACAGACATTGGACTTATCTCACGATCCGCCGCCGAGGCTGGCGCCGACGCCCTGACCGTGGCGAATACCTTTCCCGCTATGGCCATCGACTTCCGCACCGGGAAGTCCCGTCTCGGCAACCCATCCGGCGGCCTTTCCGGCCCCGCCGTTAAACCCATCACCCTCAAGCTGGTATGGGAGGTCCGCAAGGCCGTCAATATTCCCGTAGTGGGCCTGGGGGGGGTAGAAAGGGTGGACGACGTGCTTGATTACCTATCCGTGGGAGCGTCAGCCGTCCAGGTGGGTACCGCCAGCTTCTCGGACCCAACCGTCACCCAGCGACTCGTCAACGGCCTCGAAGACGCTATTTTGCAAGCTAAAGCGTTTACTATCAAAGAGATAATGACAAATTTTAGTGCGGAAATCGGTTGACAAACCGATGTTTCATTGCTACACTTTTCTGGATGTTTGTAGCATAAAGAACACACTATGAGACGACCACTCTTTGTTATCTGGGCTGCTCTCCGCTGGGTTCCCCTTATGTTCCTCATCGCCCCTGCGATGGAGGCCCCCCTCGTGGCTCACCGCAGCGATCCCCCCAAGGCCATTAAGACCTGGGTGGGCAACGCCAGCTGGTACGGGCCGGAGTTCGACGGTAAGAAGACCGCCAATGGCGAGCAATTCGATTCCGAGTCCCTCACAGCGGCTCACCCTATCCTGCCGTTCGGGTCCGTCGTGCGCATCGTCAACCCCCGCAGTGGCAAGTTTGAAATCGTGCGCATCAACGATCGCGGTCCCTATCAGGAAGGGCGCGAAATTGATGTATCCTACCGCGTAGCCCGGCAGATTGGCTTGATTCACTCGGGCGTCACTCAGGTCCGGCTCGAGCTTCTGCAACTGCCCCAAAAGCGATAACTTCTTTGGCGGCAGGTGCAAAAAGTGGAGCGCCGGCCGCCTAAACCACCTTGAACTTCGACGCACATCCGCGCAGCAGCCTGATCGTCGCCCTCGATTTTGATTCGCTCAAAAGCGCTCTGAAATTTGCCCAGCAAGTCGCCGATCTCGTCGGCATGTTCAAAATCGGCAGCCAGCTTTTCACAGCCGCAGGCCCCGCTGCCATCAAAGAAATCTCCGCGCTCGGCCCCGGCATTTTTCTCGATCTGAAATTTCACGACATTCCGAACACCGTAGCTGGCGCCGTTTTGTCCGCAGCCGCAATGACCGGCGTGCAACTCGTTAACGTGCACGCGCTCGGCGGCACCGCCATGCTTCACGCAGCCGCGCAAGCCATCAGCGCCGGCGTCCCAATGGGCGCCGATCGTCCGCGCCTCATCGCCGTCACTGTGTTGACGAGCATGGACGCAAAAGCAATTCGCGAAGTCGGAATCGGCGGCCCGCCCAAAACACGCGTCGTGAAATTAGCGAAGCTCGCAAAATCCGCCGGAGTAGACGGCGTAGTCGCCAGCGTCCAGGAAGCCCGCGCCATCCGCAAAGCCTGCGGCCGCGACTTCCTCATCGTCACCCCCGGCGTCCGCCCCGAAATAAAATCCGACGCCAGCTCCACTGGCGCGGCAAAGTCCAAGCCCGCCGCGCGTGCCGACGACCAAGCCCGTACCGCCACCCCCACCGAAGCCATCAAAGCCGGCGCCGACTTCCTCGTAGTCGGTCGCCCCATCACCGCCGCCCCCGACCCACGCGCCGCCGCCCAATCCATCGTCGACGAAATCTCCTCCGCAAAATAATCCACCGAAAAAAATCCCCGCATCAGAAATTCCCGCACTGTTTGCCTTTGTAGCGGCGACTTCACGTCGCCATCTCGCCTTTTTCTTGTAGGGGCGGGGCTCGCTCCGCCCGGCGTCAACTTCAAGCACCACCTCCCCGTCGCGCAGCGAGCCTTCGGTAACGCAGGCATCCCACCGGCGTTTTACTCGTAGCCCGCCCTCAATTTTGATCTGTTGATCACCCAACGCCACAACGCTGTCATCCTGAGCGTAGCGAAGGATCTCAACTGAAGCCGCACCTCAACCGATCCGTTCTGGCAATGCGCCGCCCACACAGTCATTCCGACCGTAGCGGGCCGAGCATTTTCTTTCGCGTTCGCTTCCGAGCGAACGCGTCGGCCCGGGCAGTGGAGGAATCTCTCTTCGATCTCAACGACGTCAACTTTTCTCTTCGCTCTACCCCGCCGCCGTCTCAACCCACCGGCTGCACCTGCACCTCAATCTTCGCCCCCGCCTCCGACCTCCGCGACACTTCCAAATCATAAGAATTCTGCAAATTCAGCCAAAATTCCGCATTCGTCTTGAAATACCGCGCCAGCCGCAACGCCGTATCCGCAGTCA
This sequence comes from uncultured Acidobacteriota bacterium, assembly GCA_963785605.1. Taxonomy (GTDB): domain Bacteria; phylum Acidobacteriota; class Terriglobia; order Acidiferrales; family UBA7541; genus Acidiferrum. The sequence goes on from CAWAWE010000012.1 coordinate 412,409, forward strand.
CCCGTCTCCGACCATGCACAATCTCCGCCATGCGCGTAGCTGGCACATGCAGCTCCAGAGCGAGTTTGTTGACCGTCAAGCTCAACGGCTTCAGAAAATCTTTTCGAAGAATCTCACCTGGATGAACCGGATCCAGTAATTTGCCTTTCCTACGCATCGTTCCTCTCAGCGACCATCACTCAAGACGGGCAGCGTAACACGTGAAACGTTACACGCGCAACGTTGACCAAATCCCCCGGCCGGAGTAGCATCTGCCGCGAGCAAACACTTTGAGCACTGAGACCCACACTCCGAACGCCCCTCCTCAACTCCGCTCCAACTCCCTCGGCCTCTCCGAACTCGTCTTCCAGGCCGTCACCCACATCGCCCCCGCCAGCAACGTCATCTTCGCCTTCCCAATCATCGCTCTCAAAGCCGGCCCCGTAATGCCGATCTCCCTCCTCCTCGCCACCATCGTCTGCCTCTTCATCGGCAACACCGTCTCGCAATTTTCCAGTTACATCCCCAGCAGCGGCGGCTACTACTCTTTCGCCACGCGCGGACTCGGCAGCCGCGCCGGCTTCATGGCCACATGGAGTTATCTCGCCTACGAAATTCCCGGCAACGCCGGCCTCACCGGTTTTCTCGGCTACTTCGTTTCAGACATGCTGCACACCGAATTTAATCTCAACATCCCGTGGTACCTCATCTCACTCGCAACCATCGCTCTCGTCTGGGCCCTCACCTATCGCGGCATCCAACTTTCCGCGCGCGTCACCGCAATTCTCGGCGGCGTCGAAATCCTCATCATGCTCGCGATGTCGCTCACATTTCTGATTCATCCAGGCAAAGGCTCCTCATACACCGCGCCGCTTAATCCGCTCAACGCGCCAAATCATTTCGGCGGCGTCCTCGCCGGAATGGTTTTCTCCGTCCTCGCGCTCAGCGGATTCGAAGCCCCCGCGCCCATGGCGCAAGAAGCCAAGCGCCCCGCCAGCTTCATCGCCAAAGCCATCACGCTCTCGCTACTCACCATCGGCGGCTTCTACATTTTTACTTCCTACGCCGCCGCCATCGGCTGGGGCACCGGAGACATGGCCGCCTTCGCATCCAGCGCGAATCCCTACTACACACTCGGCCACGCATTCTGGGGCATCGGCTGGTGGGCCGTCGTCCTCGCGCTGGTCAACAGCGCCGTCGGCGTCGGCCTCGCCGCCACCAACGCCACCTCCCGCGTCATGTACACCATGGGCCGCGCCGGCACGCTCCCCGCAAAATTCGCGCGCATCCATCCCGTGCATCAGACGCCCACCTACGCGATCGGTTTCTTCCTGATCGCCTGCACCATCTCAATTCTCCTCGTCGGCTTCTTGCTCAACCCCGACACCATCTTCGGCTTTCTCGAAACCGTCGCCACCCTCGCCGTCATCGTCCTCTACGTCATGTCCAACTTCGCGCTCACCCGTTACATGCGCCGCCAGCAGCCGCAACATTTTTCCATCTGGCAACACGGCGTCGTCCCATGGATCGCCACGCTCTGCCTGCTTCCCGTTCTATTCGTCACGATTTATCCGCAGCCCGCTTGGCCTTACAACATCACGCCCTACGTTTTCGCCGTCGCTCTCGTCCTCGGCTTCCTCTATATGAAGTGGCGCGAATCCCGCAATCCCGGCGCGCTCGATCGTGCCGCCGCGATGCTCACTCACGGCACCCAGCCATCCGAGTGAAGTTTCTGAAATAATCGTCTCTGCATGTCTGCCTCGTTAGAAAACGCGCTCAAAAGCATCATCGTCGGCACCGCCGGCCACATCGACCACGGCAAATCCGCGCTCGTCGAAGCCCTCACCGGCACGCATCCCGATCGCCTAGCCGAAGAAAAGCGCCGCGGCATCACCATCGATCTAGGTTTCGCCTTCCTCGAAGAAGAAAGCATCCGCTTCGGCTTCGTCGATGTCCCCGGCCACGAACGCTTCGTCAGCAACATGCTCGCCGGAGCCGCCGGCCTCGATCTCGTTCTCCTCGTCATCGCCGCCGACGAATTGATCAAGCCGCAAACGCGCGAGCATTTCGAAATCTGCCGTCTTCTCGGCGTAAAACGCGGCGTCGTCGCGCTCACAAAAAGCGATCTCGCCGACTCCGACACGATCGAACTCGCGCGCTTTGAAATCGAAGACTACCTGCGCGGCACATTCCTCGAAAACGCACCGATCGTCCCCGTCAGCGCAAAAACCGGCGCGGGCCTCGCCGACCTAAAACGCGAATTGCACGAAGCCGCGACGCAAGCCACCGGCAAAGACGCATCGCGTCCGTTCCGTCTCCCCATCGATCGCGCCTTCGCCATCAAAGGCTTCGGCGCCGTCGTCACCGGCACTCTCATCTCCGGCAGCGTCGGCGCCGACGATCCAGTCGAACTTTTCCCATCGCGCCAAATCCTCCGCGTCCGCGGCGTGCAATCCGGCGGAAAATCCGCCGCGCGCGCCACGGCAGGCCAGCGCACCGCCGTCAACCTCGCTGGCATCGAGCACACCGCACTCAGGCGCGGCATGACTCTCGCCGAGCCAAATCGCTTTCGCACCACGACGCGCATCGACGTTCGTCTTCAACTCCTGCGCTCCGCCGCCCCACTCAAACATCGCGCCCGCGTCCACTTCCACGCCAACACATCCGAAACCATCGCCGAAGTTCATCTCTACAACGCGCGCGAACTGAAGCCCGGAGAATCCGCGCTTGCGCACCTCCGCCTCAGCGAAGAAATCCTGCTGCTCCCTGGCGACCGCTTCATCATTCGCCAATTTTCCCCAGTCACCACAATTGGCGGCGGCGCAGTCCTCGATGCGCAATCTCGTCGCCCTTCCACTAAAGACGCCACGCGCACAGCGTTCCTCGAAACCATCGAACGCGGCGACCCCACCGAAATTCTCGCCGCAATGCTCGACCGCTCCCGCACCGGCATCGCCCACGCTGAAATTGCCTCCCGCACCGGTTGGCTCGACGCAGAAATAAAAATCGCCGCCCAAAAACTCATCACCACAAACCGCGCCAAAAACGTCGCCGATCCCCTCCTGCTCGTCTCCGCCGCTCTCTACGAAGACGCCCGCAAAAAAATCCTCACCCGCGTCGAACAATTCCATCGCGCAAATCCGCTATCTCAAGGAATCACCCGCGAAGATCTCCGCGCCAGCCTCGGCCGCCTCGTAAAAGCCGAAACGTTCCGCGCCGTTCTCGCCGAACTCGCCGCCTCCAAAAAACTCGACGTGCAAGGTGAAAATGTAAATCCGCCCGGCGCCGCCATCCGCCTCGACACCGACGAAGCCTCCACCAAATCCGAAATCGAAGCCGCCTTCGCCGAAGCCGGCCTAACCGTCCCCGCCGTAAAAGAAGTCCTCGCAAACGTTAAAATCGATCCCAAACGCGCCGACCAAATCCTCCATCTCCTCCTCCGCGAAACAATCCTGCTCCGCATCACGCCCGAACTCGTCTTTCATCGCGACGCCCTCGCTCATCTGAAGGCCCGCCTCGCTACGTATAAGAAAGAGAAGGGCGACCGCATCTCCGTCCCCGCGTTCAAGGACCTCACCGGCGTCACGCGCAAATACGCCATCCCGCTGCTTGAGTTTCTCGATCGCGAGCGCGTAACCCGCCGCTCCGGCGACGAGCGTGTTATCCTATAGGGTATCCGCTGACAGAGCCGGTACCTTGCCGCAAGCGTCCCCGTGCGCTACAGTTAACGAATAGCGCGCGAATAGGCAGTCCGCGTGGAGGTTGTTTATGGGTGAATTTAGTCCGATTCATTGGCTGATCGTTCTCGCAGTGATACTGCTGCTATTCGGCGGCCGCAAAATCCCCGAGCTAGCCAAGGGCCTCGGCGAAGGCATCCGCAGCTTCAAACAAGGCATGTCCGGCGAGACGCATCCCACCACGCCGCCAGCCCAAACCACGCCCCCGGTCAGCGCCCCCGACGAACAAAAGAAGGCGTAGCCGTTACCGTCGTTCAATTCATTTAGCTTTCAATTTTTAGTCTTCGCCCCCGAGGCGCTCTCCAGAGCGCCTCTGTTCATTTCCATCCGATTCCGTTGTAGGGGCGGGGCTTGCTCTGCCCGACGTCAGCACAACCCCCGTCCAAACCCTCGGCGTTCAATCCGTTCCCCCACCCTTGACAAATCTCCAAATTCTGCTATTCTGTCTTGGTACATTTTTCCGATCAACTTTGAGCCTCACCCCAACCGGCGCCCGCCGGTTTTCGAATTTTAGCTCCCCAAAATCTCTGATTCAAAAGCACTTCCGCACACTTGTTTCCCGGCCGCTCGCAATTAATTGATTCTAAGCAGCTTGCACGCTCTTCCAAAAACATAGGGGGTATACCCCTCTTATTTCGAACGCCAAGTTTGAGGGTCTGAGCCGGAACCGGGAAATTGGGCTGTCGAGGCGGGAGGGCACGGCTTAAGGCATCGAAAATTAAGGACGATAGGGAGGGCACGGCTTGAGCCGTGCCAAAAGTTAAGCCGGGAGAGGGAGCTTCAGCCCCTGCGGGTAAAATAGCGCCGAAAAAGCAGCCCTAAAAGAAGAGAAGCAGCTAGGCTTTGGTGCCTAACTGCTTCCCGGGGTGTGTCCTCGAAGTGGTTAGTTACTAATGTAGATGCGTCATCGCCGTTCCGGGTTACTGTTCCATGAAAATTCTTACTAAAAATTTAAACCAAATAAAATCAGCGATGTAACACCGGTGTTGCAGGCGGCCCGCCCCGCAAATCCGATTCCTAAACCCCAGCAGCGTCCGCCATCCCCGGATGGTAGCCCAGCTCCGCCAGCTCCCGCGCCAACCGCGCCAGCGGCAGCCCAACCACATTGAAGTAACACCCTTCGATCCGTGGAATGAACCTGCCAGCCCTTCCTTGGATCGCATACCCGCCAGCCTTGTCAAACGGCTCCCCGGTAGCGAGGTAATCCTCGATGTCCTCAGCACTTAGCGGAGAAAACTGCACCCGAGTCGTCTCGACGAAACTCCGCCGCTCCCCGTCCGGCAGCCTAACCAGCGACACTCCCGTAACCACCGAATGCATCACGCCCGACAGCGCTCGCAACATCTGCCGCGCATCCTCAGTCGTCCGCGGCTTACCAAGAATTTGCGAACCAGCCAACACCGCCGTATCGGCAGCGATCACAATCGCCGGCCCAACGGATCGCGCCGCAACCAGCTCCGCCTTCGCATCCGCCAGCCGTTGCACCATCTCCGGGGCGGACTCGCCCGGAATCGGCGTCTCATCAATCGCCGAAGACACCACCGCAAACGCGTACCCCGCGTTGTGCAAAATCTCTGCCCGCCGCGGCGAAGCCGAAGCCAATATCAGTCTGCTGGTCACTGTCCCGTCAGCTTACATCAACCGCCCCACCGAAACAGCTGTGCGAACGGTCAGGCTCATCTTCAATACCGTGGTTGACGCGCCGGTAAGCTGGCGATAAGGTACGCGCCGCATAGCGCCTGGAATATGAACCCTCTCACTGCGACCATCAATCATTTCGCCCCAGAGGTTGTCATTCTGCTGGCGTTGCTGAGTTACTTCCGGCGAAAAGAAGAAATCGGAGGTTGGCTATTGGTTTTCTTTTCCCAGATATATGTCGGCGCAGTCGTCGTGCTCCTCGGCAGCATTCCGATCGTTGCCAAAGCGTTTCCTGCAACACCGGCCGTGGCCAGACCCGGTTCCAAACTAGTTGTAGTCATAACTTTGCTTCGATTAGCTGCTTACGCCATTGTCGCGGTCGTCTCGACATTCCTGCTCCGAGAGCATAACTCCGTCTGGGTCGAGCGGCTGCGCTTCACACTTGTAGCTTCATTGCTCCTGAATGGGATCACCTTGATTTTCGACATTCTCTATTTTCCACACACCCTTGTTCGGAATCTCTCCGGATGGCTTGTGCTGCTGGCCTGGCTCATTTACTTCTTCGTGTCGGCACGGGTAAAGATGGTCTTTTTTAGTAAAACCTGGGGACAGATGCCGGCAGAAAAAGTATTTTCGGATCTTTAAAACAGCTCAGGCAACTTCGCCATCCGCTACAGTACGACCGATTCTTGGTATTCGCCGAACTGAGCACGTAGCGTGTCGGAGATTTCGCCCACGGTGGCGTGGGATTCGACGGCGGTGAGGATGGCGGGGACTAGGTTTTCGCCGCTGGCGGCGCGACGCGTCAACTCAGCGAGTGCGGACGCGGTACTCGCGGCGTCGCGTTTCGCGCGCATCGCTTTCAAGCGTGCGACTTGGTCGCCTTCGATCTTCGGATCGATCCGCAGCGTCGGCACGGGATTTTCTTTTTCCGCGATGAAATCGTTCACGCCGACGACGATTTGTTCTTTCTTTTCCACGGCGCGCTGAAATTCGTAAGCGGCTTTCTGAATTTCACCTTGCACGAATCCCGATTCGATCGCGCGCAGCATTCCGCCCATCGCATCGATCTTCTCGATGTACGCGACGGCGCCGCTTTCGATTTCGTTCGTCAGCGTTTCGATCGCGTAGGAGCCCGCGACAGGATCGATCGTATTCGTCACGCCGGTTTCATGCGCGATGATCTGCTGCGTGCGCAGCGCAATCAACGCCGCATCTTCCGTCGGCAGCGCCAGCGCTTCATCGAGCGAATTCGTGTGCAGCGATTGGCATCCGCCGAGCACCGCGGCAAGCGCCTGAATCGCCACGCGCACAATATTATTTTCCGGCTGCTGCGCCGTGAGCGACGAGCCCGCCGTCTGCGCGTGAAATCGCAACAGCAGCGACCGCGGATCGCGTGCCGCAAACCGTTCAGTCATAATGCGCGCCCACAGCCGCCGCGCCGCGCGATACTTCGCGATTTCTTCCAGCAAGTCGCTGTGCGCGTTGAAGAAAAACGAAAGCTGCGGCGCGAATTCATCGACGCTCAGCCCCGCATCAATCGCCGCCTGCACGTACGCGATCGCATCCGCCAGCGTGAACGCTACTTCCTGCACCGCCGTCGATCCCGCCTCGCGAATGTGGTAACCCGAAATCGAAATCGTATTCCACTTCGGCAGCTCTGTGCGGCACCAGGCGAAAACATCGGTCACGATGCGCATCGCTGGCCGCACAGGATAAATGTACGTCCCGCGCGCGATGTATTCCTTCAAAATATCGTTCTGCACCGTCCCCGAAAGTTTTTGCAAGCTCGCGCCTTGCTTCTTCGCCACCGCGACATACAGGCACAGCAAAATCGCCGCCGTCGAATTGATCGTCATCGACGTCGAAACGCGCTCCAGCGGAATGCCGTCGAACAACGTCTGCATGTCTTCGATCGAATCGATCGCAACTCCAACTTTTCCGACTTCGCCCAGCGCGAGCGCGCTATCGGAATCCATCCCAATTTGAGTCGGCAGATCGAACGCGACCGAAAGGCCGCTCTGCCCCTTGCTGAGCAAATAGCGATAACGCTGATTCGACTCTGTCGCGGACCCAAATCCCGCGTACTGCCGCATCGTCCAGAGTCGCCCGCGATACATCGACGGATAAATCCCGCGCGTATACGGCGACTCGCCCGGATACCCGATTTCTTTTTCGGCGTTGTGGCCTGCGAGATTTTCTTCGGTGTAAAGCCGCTCAATCGGCAAGCCGGAAAGAGTCGCAAATTGCTGTTTGCGTTCTCTCAACGCAGCTGAGAGTTTGGTGTCGCCAGCTTGCCTTGAGGAACGAACGGCATCCTTGCCGGCGGTTTTTTCTGGCGAATTCTGTTTGTCCGCCATCGTCAGAGTTTCCTCGCACGGAGAAACGAGCTGACGGCGAAGAAAACGAACATCGCCGCTACGCAAAGCGGAATCGCCAGAAACCAAGGCGAAGCATCGCGCGTCAGATAGCCGCGAATCGTCAGATTTAACCAGGCCAGGGCGAGCACGGCGAAAACGGCTCCGGCTACTTCGTAGAACAAAACTTTGAGCGTGCGCTTGAGCCGCGCCCAAGCGCTCTGAGGCGGCGCGGACGTGACGATGGGAGAGGTGGCAGCCACAGGAGTATTCTAACGCAAGGGGAGTGCCACTACCTTGCGCGTGCGCGCCACACACTCGAAATGCAAAACGCTCCGATTTTTCGCGGCGCTCGCTGCCGCGCAGGTCGCGCTCTGTTTTCTGACTGCATTCGCTGCCGCGGCTACTCGCGCTGAAGAGTTGCAGGCAGCTGCCGCAAAGTCCATCACAGTGAACGGCGTCGTGCACAACGCCGGCGGCGAACCGATCCCGGCCGCCGACATTTATCTCGATGATAAAAAGAATACCGCGCAAGCGCACACCGTCAGTGACGAGGACGGAAGCTTCAAACTAACTGTCGATCACGGCGGTACCTACACCGTGCGCGCACAAAAGTCCGGCTGGACCGGAGATCAGAGCGATCCCATCGAGTTGCCGCGAGACGTCAACAAACGCATCGAACTCGTCATGGAAAATTCGCGGAATCAGAGCGAGGATTCTGGAAGCAACGCCTCAGCGGCAAAAGGGAAGACGGCGACCGCGGTGAATTCGTCGAACGCGAAGAGCGGCAGTAGCGGAATTGAATTCAGCGACGAGCCGAGTTTTACCGTAGCCGGAATTACGGACCGCTCCAACCTCGGCCTGCACGGTTCCGACACGACGGCGCGAACCAGCGACGCGCTCGCCCGTGAAACGGCGCATCTGAAAGGCGAAGACGCCGAGAAAATCGCGCACGCCGATCCGGCAGCTACGCAAAAATACCAGAGCGCCATCGACCTCGAATCGAAGGGTGATTTTTCCGGTGCGCGCGATGTCACGCAGAAAGCTTTGGCGGCCGGCGACGACGCCGAAGGCCACCATCTCCTCGGCGACCTCGATGAAAGATTGAACGAGCCGCTCGGCGCAGTTCGTGAATACGAGCGCGCGGCGCGCATGTATCCCAGCGAGCAGAATTATTTCGACTGGGGCTCGGAACTCTTGCTCCACAAAGCGGCGCAACCAGCCGTGGAAGTATTTGCCAAAGGCGTAGGCCTGCACCCGCAGTCGGCGCGAATGCTCGCCGGACTCGGCGCGGCGCAATACGCGGTGCGCTCTTACGAAGACGCGGCGCGCAGCCTTTGCAAAGCGAGCGATCTGAAACCGAAAGAAGCTGCTCCTTATCTTTTCCTGGGGCAGATGGAAAAAACAGTGAACGTGCCGTTGACGTGCGCCGAAGAAAAGCTCGCGCAATTTGCCGAACAGCAGCCCGCGAACGCCGCCGCGAACTATTACCACGCGGTTTCACTGATAAAACACGAGAAGAATGCGCGCACCGCCGGAAATACTCAGATAGCACAGACGCTGCTCGAAAAAGCCGTGCGGCTCGATCCGAAATATGGCGCCGCGTACGTTGCGCTGGGTTCGCTTGCGGATCAACGCGGCGATTTCGCGCAAGCCATCAAAAATTACCAGCAGGCGATCGCCGCCAGCCCGGAATTGAGCGAGCCGCACTATCGGTTGAGCTTGGCTTACAAGCGTACGGGCGACGATTCGGCTGCAAAGCGTGAGATGGATACGTATCAATCGGCGGAAAAGGCTGAGAGCGCGCAGGCGGAGGAACAAAACCGCGATTTGAAACAATTTTTGGTGATTTTGAAGAATTCGCCCGGGATCTCGAAGTGAATTCTGTCGCCGATCGCTAAGATCATGGTGACGCTGGGGAAAAACCGCACCCTCCTGAAACCTGGAGGATGCGGCACCCAAATTCCGTCAAGACGGACAAGTTTGCGCTAGGATTTTTTCGGGACGAATTTATCGACGATGCCAAAGCCTTCGCGGATTGTCAGGATCTGATTTGGCTTGATCTGAGTGAACTTTTCGATTTTTTGCGTTGTCGGCCATTTTACTTCGATCGCGTCGATCACTTGCGCTTTGCCGATGCCGAAGTGCAGCCGCAAATCGCTCTGCGACATTACGCTGGTGCCGCTGTGAACTTCGTCGATCTGTGAATGCGTGCCGGTCACGACGCGGACTCGCGCGCCGATCGCGGTACGATTGCATTTCGTGCCGACGAGCTTGATCTTGATCCAGTTCTGCTTGTTGCCGCCATCGTTCCGCAGCAGCGACGGCAGATCGTTCATATTCAAAATCAGGACGTCGATGTCGCCGTCATTGTCGTAATCGCCGAACGCCGCGCCGCGGCTCGAAAACTTCTCCGTAATCCCCGGCCCCATCTCCGCCGAAACGTCTTTGAATCTTCCATTCCCAAGATTGCGATACACAAGCCGCGGATTTTTGTATTGCTGCCCGGTGTCGTGCCCTTCCATTTCCGGATACACGTGGCCGTTCACCTGAATAATGTCGGCCCAGCCGTCGTTGTCGTAATCGACGAAGCCACAGCCCCACGCGACATATTGATTGTTGATGCCGACGCCCGATGCAAACGTCACATCGCTGAACGCGCCGTCTTTGCTGTTGTGATAGAGGTTGCAGGTGTCGTCGGCAAAATTCGTTTTGAAAATGTCGAGCCAGCCGTCGCAATCGTAATCGGCGACGCCGACCCCCATGCCCGCCTGCTCGTGGCCGTCTTCGCTGTAAGCCACGCCCGCAATCACCGCCACGTCGCTGAATGTGCCGTCGTGATTGTTTTTGAAAAGAATGCTCGGCTGCGAATCGACGGCGACATAAATGTCGGGCCATCCGTCGTTGTCGAAATCGTAGGAAACGGCGGTGATGGAATAACGCGGTCCCGGTTTCAAAATGCCAGCTTTTTCCGTGACATCGGAAAATGTCCCATCGCCATTATTGTGATAGAGGATGTTCGTGTCGCCGGGCAAACCGCGCGGGCCGCACATCGTCGGAATGCCTTTCCACTGACAGACCGCCGGCTCGCCACTTTTCAGCGGAGTTTGCTCGGGATCGAGCTTGATGTAATTACAGACGAAAAGATCGAGATGGCTGTCGCGATCGTAGTCGATCCAAGTGCAGCCCGAGCCCCAGCGAACTTCGTCGCGATACAAACCGGCTTTCTTCGTCACGTCAGCGAATGTCCCGTCGCCGTTGTTGTGAAACAAAATATTGTGGCCCCAGAAGCAGCAGAAAAGATCGTCGAAGCCATCGTTGTTGTAGTCGCCGACACAAACGCCGGTTTGCCAGCCGGTGCGCGCGAGCCCGGATTTCGCGGTGACGTCGGTGAAAGTTCCGTCGCGATTATTTTTGTAGAGATGCGACGTCGGCTCTTCACCCGGCTTCCAGTTCGCGTCAAAGCGCGTGCCGTTGGTGAGATAAATGTCGAGCCAGCCATCGTTGTCGTAGTCGAAAAAAGCGAGGCCGCTGCCTTTGGCTTCGATGATGTAGCGCTTGCGATCGACGCCGCCCCACACGTTCACCGTGTTGAGGCCGGCTTCTTTCGCGACATCGACGAATTGCACGCCACCGGCGCCCGTCGCGGCCCCGGATTTAGCAGTCGCGGCAGAATGTGCGGCCGTGGATTTCTTGGGCGCCTGCGCTGCTTCCAAAATCAGCGATCGATTCCACTTCCACAGCGGCGTCGCGAGCGCTTCGAGCAAGCCGCCGCCGAGCGCGACCAGCGACGAGCCCAAAAATCTCCGCCGAGGGAAACGAATCACTGGGCCGCCGCCTTCTTTGGCGCATCAGCCGAGGCGCGCGGCGCGAATTTCGGAAATGGATGCGGCACAATGCCCGCGCCTTCCTTCACCGCGATGATGCTGTCGATCGGAACATTCGTCAGTTTATCGACTTGCCCGCTCGGCCAAGTAATTTCGAGTGAATCGATCTTCGCGCGCTTGCCAAGACCAAACGCAACGCGCGGATCATTTGCCGACATGTAGCCCATTCCGCCCTTGACCTGCTCCGTGTGCGTCACGCCTTCCGCCGTCAGCTTCAACACCGCTCCAATCGCATCGCGATTCGATTTCGTTCCGATCAGCAAAATTTCAACCCAGTGATTCGCGGTGGCACCTTCATTGTGCAACAGGCTCGGCGCAGCGCCGCGATTGTTGGTGACGATGTCGATGCCGCCGTCGTTGTCAAAATCGGCGGTCGCGATGCCACGCCCGGCAATCGGCCGAATAAAATCGGGGCCGAGTTTGTCGGAAACTTTCTCGAATTGTCCTTTGCCGAGGTTGCGAAACATCAGCAGCGGCTCTTTGTACTGCACTTCGCCGTGATAGAGATTTACGTTGTCGAGCATCGCGCTGTTGAGCTGCAAAATGTCGGGCCAGCCGTCGTTGTCGTAGTCGATAAATTTCATCGAGACGCCGCTGAGCGTGATCGCTTTATTGCCGATGCCGCTTTTGTACGTGTAATCGTCGAACGTCAGCCCGAGATTGTTGTGATAGAGGCGATTCAACTCGAAATCGAGATGCGTGACGTAAATATCCTGCCAGCCGTCGCCATCGACGTCGGCTGCGTCGATGCCCATGCCGGCTTCATAGCGGCCGTCTTCGCTTGCTGCGATTCCGGAAACGAGAGAGACATCCTGAAACGTGCCGTCGTGTTTGTTAATGAAGAGAAAATTCGGCCACGTGTCATTGGCGATGGCGATGTCGGTCCAGCCGTCGTTGTTGAAATCAGCGAGCACGACGCCCATTCCTTTTGATTCGGGTTTGCCGACGCCGCTGGCGTCGCTGACATCGGTGAACGTGCCGTTGCGGTTGTTGTGATAGAGCTTCGTTTTTTGGCCTTTGTAATTTCCGGGATTGCAATACGAGCGATAACCGGGGCGACGCTCACCGCACCACAAATTATTTTTCGAATCCCACTCGATGTAGTTCGTAACGACCAGATCGAGATAGCCGTCTTTGTCGTAGTCGAACCAGCCGGCGCTGGTCGACCAGTTGCCTTCGTCGGCGACGCCTGCTTTCGCAGTGACATCGGTGAATGTGCCGTCGCGATTGTTCTGATAAAGAATCGCGCCGCCATAACCGGTGACGTAGAGATCGGGAAAGCCATCATTGTCGAAATCGCCGACGGCGACGCCTTGGCCGTAGTGGCCTTCGCCGCCGACTTGGGCATGTTCCGTGACATCGGTGAAAGTGCCGTCGCCATTGTTGTGATAGAGCGCGGAACGCAGTGGGCGCGGTGGATTGTAGATGTCGGTGGCGGCGGATTGAACGAAGTAGAGATCGAGCAGGCCGTCCTGGTCGTAGTCGATCCAGCCGACGCCGGTGCCCATCGTTTCCAGATAATATTTTTCTTCGGTTTGCGTGGAGTCCTGGACGAAGGTGATGCCGCTGTGGGCGAGGACATCGACGTATCTGACTGGGATTGCTGGGGTGAGCGGCTCTGGTTTTTGTTTTGATTTGGCGGAGGATTGCGCGCGCGATGAGCAGTCGGCGTTGGGCGATTCGTGCGATCAGAAGTCGGACAACGTCGCAGCGGCCAGGGCGAGCAGGATGGCGAACACGAATATCGCGACTTTGCTTGATCGGAAGAAAAATCGCCGGCAAGACGCCCTTCCTTCGTCAGTGTGAACCGGCGCTACCAAAGGCGCGCGGCGCGGTAAATTTTGTGAAGCGTCATAGCGTGCGGTCGGCGACCGAGAGCGCTATTTGCAAGAATTGCGCGCGAGCATTTTCTGGCATCGGTTGGTTCAACGTTGACGGGCGATCGGGTGCTTGCGCGAGCGCTTGTTCGATTTGATTCACGTCGAGGCCGCCGGCGTTGCTGCCCTTGAAGCGAGCGAGGAGTTCGCGGGCTTTCGCGATTTCGCCGGTCTGATAGTAGAAGATGCCGAGCGTGGAGTAGCTTCCGGGCCATTCGGGAAGAAGATTGACGGCGCGCTCAAGGCGCTCGGCGGCTTGTGGCGTTTTTCCTTCGAGAACGGAGATGACGCCGAGGCCCCAGGAGATTTTTCCCGACGATGGAATGCGCGCGAGCCCTTGGCGCAGCGTGGCGGCGGCGCCGTCGATGTCTTTGCTACGCAATTGAGCGAGGGCGAGAGACAAATAATATTGATCGTTGTCAGGATTGCGGTGGATCGCGTCGCGGAAAATTTCCGTTGCGTGCGCGGAGTCGCCTAGATGCGCATATATGTCGCCGAGAAGCGCGAGGAAGGAGTCGTCCTGGCGGCCTTTTTCCGAGTACTTGATTCGCTGCGTCGAGCGCTTCCTGGTAGCGGCGTTTGCGGAAAAAGGCGTCGGCCAGATCAAATTTCACATCGTCCGATTCGGGATTTGCTTTTAGTGCGGTTTGGAAATGCAGGAGCGGCGTCGTCGTACAGGCGATAGCGAGCGAGGAGCACGCCGACTCCTGCTTGCGTGCGGTAATCGCCGCTGCTGAGTTGGTCGAGTTGCGCGACAGCCTGGCGTGCGTCGGCTGATTTTGCCGAGTTTCAGATTCGCTTCGGCGAGCAGGTAGAAATTTTGCGGCTGGTCGGGATGCTTGGCGATTTCGTCGGTGATTTGCTTCAAGTCGAGTTCGGCGCGGTCGCGTTCGGAAAGATTCGATCGAGTGCCGACGTAATCGAAAAGATTCTGAAATGGGTACGGGCCGGGCGCGGCGTTTTTAGAAAGAGTCTGAAAAACGCTAAGGTCGCGTTCGGCGGCTTCGTTCTGATGAAGATTGCGCTCGACCATGGCGAGTTTGTAGTAGCCGGCGGCGGGATCCTTGGTGATTTTGACGTATTTGCGGAGGAGCGGCGCCGCTTCGGCGAACTTTTTGCTGTCGATGCGGAGATTTGCGAGTTCGAGCAGCGCTTCGGGCATGTCGGGCTTATAGCGCAGCGCCTGCTGAAACAAGTCTTCCGCGCGCTGTTTGTTGCCCTGGCGCGCTTCGATGTAGCCGAGATTGAACAGGCACGATGGGTTGCGCGGATCTTTTTTCAGGCCGGCCTCGAAATATTTTCGCGCTTCATCGAAACGCCCGAGGTGGCGATAGGAAAGTCCCATGAAGGCGTAGGACGAGGCGGCGGGGTCGAGTTCGATGAGCGATTTGAAAACCTCGATCGCTTTTTCGTCTTTGCCGGCCATGAAGTAGCTTTCGCCGAGCGCGGCGCGCAGGTCGGCGCGTTTCGGCGCAAGCTGGATGCCGGATTCGAGCAGAGGGATCGCGTCTTCGAAATAGTTTTGCGTCATGCTCACGCGGGCGAGCAGAAAGATAATGTCGGTATTTTGTGGCGCGGCCTTGTGTGCACGGACGAGCAAGTCGAGCGCATCGGACGATTTCGCCTGGCGGAAGTAGATTTCGGCAAGCAGATATTGCGTTTCGGGCGAGTCGGGGCGGAGCTTCAGAGCGCGATTGAGCGTGAGTTCGGCGTCGCTGTCTTTGCCGTTGTGAATGTAGGTTTGGGCGAGCGGGAAGAGAATCTCGAAGGTGTCGGGGTTGAGCGCGTTGGCTTTTTCGAGCTCGAGCTGCGCCGCTTTGTATTGTTTGTTGGTGGCCAGCACGACGCCGAGCTGCGTGTGAAATTCGGCGTTGTCTTTTTGTTGGGCAGAGAATGTGGTGGCGAGGCGCAGAGCTTCGGTGCTGTGGCCGGCGGCGAAAGCATTGCGGACGGCTTCGATTTGGCGCGCCGGATCGGTGGGCGCCGCATCAGCGGGACGGCTCGCAGCGGAAGACTGGGAGGGCAGGAGCGCGGCAGGCACGACGCATGCGTGCATCGCAAACACGCCCGCTGCGAGCGCAATCGTGCGCACACGACGAACCGCATCGCTACGGCGAAGCTCTTCCATGAAAAATAATCTCAAGCGCAAACTATTCCGCTGGGGCGGGTCCCGAGGAATCTCCCAGGATCAATTCTGCTGGAATTTGGTATTCCCTGCCATGAGGTTTCGACGCGGCGGACAGTTCGTGGAGCGCGTCGGCGGCCATTTGTCCCAGCATGTCGCGATGGACATCGACGGTGGTGATCGACGGGTTGCTGTATTCGGCGAGCCGCGTGTTGTCGAATCCAGTGACGGAAATGTCGTCGGGCACGCGCAGCCCAGCTTTGAGTAACCCTTTCAACACGCCGACAGCCGTCAGATCGTTCACCGCCATGACCGCGGTCGGCCGCGGCGAAAGCTTCGCGATGGCAGCACCGGCGGCGAGTCCGCCCTCGAAGCGCAGGTCGCCCGTCATCACAGGCCCGGGTTCGAGTCCAAAATCACGCATGCACGTTTCATACGCGTCGAGACGCGCGACGTTGGATTTCAGCTTCGCGCGGCCGGCCACGAACGCGATGCGACGATGCCCCATCTTCTGCAGATATTCGACGATCTGCTTCATGCCAGAAAAATAATCGATGCGAAGCTTGCTGACGTGGCCGCGGGCGGGAGCCAGGTCCAAAAACGTAACCGCGATCTGGCGGCGGGCGAGTTCCTGGATCAGGCGCGAGCTTATTTCCGACGTCATGATGGCGACGCCGCGGACGTTGTGTTCCATCATGCGCTCGGCGGCTTCCTGAGTGCGGCGGGGATCGTAGTTGGTATCGCTCAGGATGGCGTCGTAGCCGAGCTGGCGCGCGCGGGTCTCGAAACCTTTGACGACCTCGGGAAAAAATGGATTAGTGATGTCGGAAACGATAATCCCGAGCGTCTTGCTATCGCGCGACGCGAGATGCCGAGCATGGGCATTGGGAAAATAGCCGAGTTTTTTGACGGCGGAGAGAACGACGTGATGGGTCTGGCGGCCCACTTTACCGGTCTTGTTGAGGACGTTGGAAACAGTCGCGGTGGAAACGCCGGCGGCCTTGGCGACATCGCGAATGGTAAGAGCCATAGAGGGAAAAGGTCCTCGAAAGCAGAGAAGCAGCAAAGATTGCGCAGTATAGAAGAAAAAAAAATACTTGACAATGAAAGTGAGCGCATGCTATTTCAGGAACACTAGGTTAAGCGGTTAAGTTGTTTGGGGGCTGTCAAGGTGAAGCGGTTTACATTCGTCCCTCGCGTCGGGGGACTTCCAGTAAGCGTTATCTTGGCTTCTTAGCGGCCGGAGCGGTTGCGCTCCAGTGCCGCATTTTTGCGTTTGCGCCCTGCCTCACCCCGGACAGGCGCCCACCGCCATCATTAGTGTTACCGCTGTCGAGGATGCAGTCGGGCCCGAGTGAATTAGGAGGAATGAGATGAGAAGGACGCCCGTATCAGAGTTGATTCGGCGAGCATCCCTGACGTTGGCAGTGGCTGCCCTGTTATTGTTTTTGACGAGCTCACCGGCCCGCGCGCAGGTGGATAGCGGCGCCATTCTAGGAAACGTGACGGATACCTCGGGTGCCCAGGTTCGCGGAGCACAGGTTACTGTCACCAACGAAGGCACAAACGCCACGCTGTCCAGCACGAGCGGCAACGACGGCGAATATAAGTTCACTCCGCTGCCGATCGGCCAATACACGGTCACGGTGACGTTCCAGGGCTTTTCGACCTTGACCCAGAAGCACATTACGGTAAACGTCGGCGCGGACGTGGTCGCGAATTTCGCGCTCAAGCCCGGCGCCGTCAATGAAACGATCGAAGTCGCTTCGACGGTCCCAGTCCTCGAGACGCAGGACGCGTCCGTCGGACAAGTCGTCGATGGCCGCAGCGTCAACAACCTGCCGCTCAACGGCCGGAACTTCACATTTCTCGCGCAGCTCGCCGCCGGCGTGAACACGCCGCAGGCCGACACGCGCGGTAACGCCGCCAGCGGTGCGTTCTCCGCAAACGGCAACCGCCCCGCGCAGAACAACTACCTCCTGGACGGCATCGACAACAACTCCGACACGGTCGACTTCCTGAACGGGACGAACTTCGTCGTTCTACCGCCGGTCGATGCGATCGAAGAGTTCAAGGTTCAGACTTCCGACTTCAGCGCCGAGTTCGGCCGCTCTGGTGCCGCCGTTCTCAACGCGTCCATCAAGTCGGGAACCAACAGCTTCCACGGCGCGGCCTGGGAATTTTTCCGGAACGACAAACTCGACGCCGCGGACTTTTTTGAAAACGCCGGTGGCGTCCCCAAGGGCGAACTTCGGCAGAACCAGTTCGGCTTCACCGCCGGCGGCCCGGTTGTCATCCCCCACCTGTTCAACGGCCGCAACAAAGTGTTCTTCTTCGGCGACTACGAAGGCCTGCGCCGCGTGCAGGGCACGATTCTCACCGGTTCGGTTCCGACAGACGCCGAGCGCGCCAGCGGCTACACCAATTTCCAGGACCTGATCACGGGCCAGGCATCGTCGGCACCACGCACCGATGACTTGGGCCGATTGATTCCGGTCGGCACCGTTTTGGATCCGGCCACGACCCGTGCGGTCACCGCCGGCAACGTCGATCCGACATCCGGATTGGTCGCGACCACGACAGGTTTCGTGCGCGATCCGTTCGGGACCTGCGCAGCGTCCACGACAACGTTTACGCTCGCGGGCTGCGGCTTGAACATCATTCCCGGCGGCCGCCTGGATCCCAACGCGATCAAGCTCTTGAACCTCTATCCGTCTCCGACGAACGGTTCGCTCTTCTCCAACTACGCCAATTCTCCGGCGCTGTTCGAACACCGCAATTCGTTCGATACCCGCTTGGACATCAACTTCAACGAAAAGAACCAGTTGTTCTACCGCTTCAGCTTGGCGGATGATCCGCAATTCATCCCCGGCATTTTCGGCGGCGTTGCGGATGGCGGCGGATTCCAACAGGGTAATCAGACCGCGAACGCACAGCAAAGTGCGTTGAGCTATACGCATACCTTCTCGCCGACGTTGATCAACGTGGCTCGCGCGGGTCTCAACTACCTGCACACGACCCGCGTTTCGCCCTCGGCCAACGATCTGACCGACATTCCGTCGACATTCGGGATTCAGAACATTCCCCAGCTCGCGGAAAACGGCGGTCTCCCGGCCTTCGGTATCAGCGGCCTCCAGACTCTCGGTAGCAACGCGTTCTTGCCCTCCGACGAAGTCAGCTCGACCTTCCAGTTGACCGACGACGTGACCAAGATTCTCGGCAAGCACACGTTCAAGATGGGCTTCGAATGGCAGCACGTGAAGTTCTCGACGTTGCAGCCACCCTGGTCGCGCGGTGAGTTCGACTACAACGGCGACTACACCGACATCCCGAACAGCAACCAGGGCAACACGGGTCGCGTGCAGTTCTTGCTGACACCGACCGCGGCCTCCGTGCCCGGAGGCGTAGACTTCCTCGGTGGCGCAACCGACATTCGCGCGTCCAACATCGCCGAAACCGACGATGGCAAGAACTACTGGGGCGGTTACGTCAACGACGACTGGAAGATCACCAACAAGCTGACCGTTAACCTCGGCGTTCGCTATGACTTCTTCGGCTTGGTGTATGAACACCACGCAAACCAGGCGAACTTCGTTCCGGCAGGCTCTGGTCCATTCACGGCGCCCACATACCTGATTCCGGAAGGCCCGAACTCGGGTAACCTCTCGCCGAGCTTCCTGGCGTTGACGGCTGCGGATGGCATCAACGTCCTCGTTAGCAACAAATACGGCTCCGGACTGGGCAGTTCGCAGAAGAATAACTTCGCTCCACGCATCGGCTTGGCGTATCAGATCACGCCGAAACTAGTCGTGCGCGGCGGCTGGGGTATGTTCTACAACGGGTTTGAAAACCGCGGATACTCGCCGAACATCGGTGAAAACTATCCGTTCCAGTTCCAGTTCAACTATCCGGAACCGAACGCAAACACGCCGATTACGTTCCCAGGCTGCGCGACAGCGGGTCCGGGCACCTCTGGTACGTTTGAAACTGGTTTCTCCTGCACCCCGCTCGACCCCTTGGCGGTGAATGCCAGCGGACTGGGCTTGCTGGGCATCCAGTTCAACTACATCACGCCCTACACGATGAGCGGCAACCTCACGGTTCAATATCAGGTGGCTCCGTCGATGTCGGTCCAGATCGCCTACGTCAACTCGCTGGCACGGCATTTGGAAGTGTTCCCGGGTCTCAACCAGGTCACCGCGATCCTGCCGACGCAGAATCCCGATGGCTCCAGCCTCAACGCGCAAAACTTCGTTCCGTTCCCCGACTTCGGGCGCGGCACCAGCTATGCGGCAACGGAAGGCACCAGCAATTACAACGGCCTCCAGGCGAAACTCAAGAAGCAGTTCCAAGGTGGTCTCAACTTCCTGTTGACCTACACCTACTCGAAAACCCTGTCCGATGCAGGCGACCTCCTCAACGGCGGCAGCTCTCAGGGATACCGTGCCCCTTACGTTCCGGGCGTCGGCATCCAGGCTGACTACGCCTTGGCTAACTTCGATATCCGCAACGTCGTCCACATCAGCGGCGGATATGAGCTGCCGTTCGGTAAGGGCAAGCACTTCATGTCCGACGCGAGCGGGTGGAAAAACCAAGTCGTCGGCGGCTGGAGCGTCAACTGGAGCGGTGCATTCCAGGGCGGTCAGCCGATCGAGTTGAGCTGCCCCTCCGGAACGACCGCCGGCACGAACTGCGGCGCGCTCTTCACGGGTCAGGCTCTTAACCTCGGCCTACACAACGATGCAGCCGGAAAACTTAGCTGGTATGGCAATCCGGGAGCATTCACACAGCCCTGCGTCCTTGGACCGAATTCGGTACCAATCCCCAATTCGCCTGCCGGTTGCGTTGCTCTGACGGGCACCGCGGCACTCGGCGGCATCACCCAGGTTCCGGGACCCGGCTTCCACCGGCTCGACGTGTCCTTCTTCAAGGACTTCGCGATCAAGGAGCGCTTCCGCCTGCAGTTCCGTGCGGAACTCTTCAACATCGCCAACCACCCGAACTTCAACGCACCGAACTTCGGCGGCAACGGCGTTGTGGCCATCTCCAACTCGGGCAACTACAACAGCTCGACCTTCGGCGAAATCGGTTCGACGCGCGATGCTCCCTACGATCCGCGGCAGATCCAGTTCGCACTCAAGTTCTTTTACTGAGGCTCTAACCACCCCAAAAAACGCGGGGCAGCGCCCAAAAGCGCTCCCCGCGTTTTTATTTTGTGGGGGCTTTCTGCGCGATGTGCGTCGCGCTCTCGCGGTGGATTCGCGGGTTATTGTCTGGTGCTAACATCAATTCAGTGATTGCCACGCGCAAATCCAGCAAGCCGCGCCTGCTACCGCTTTGCATATTTCTCTGCCTCGGGTTGTGCTTTCTTTGCCTGGCGTTTCCCGCCAACGCGCAGGCACCTTCCACCGCAGATCTCGATCGCCAATTCCAGCAAGCCGTGGCCGCTTACGAATCCGGCCACTATGCCGAGTCCGCTGCGATAATCGAGAAACTACTCCCTGCGGCGCCACAGAGCTTCGAGCTGCACGAACTCCTCGGGCTCGACTATGCGGGGCAGTCGCAAGATGCCAAAGCGAACGCATATCTCGAGAAAGCTGCCCGCCTGAATCCGAAATCCGCGGAGGCGCACACCAATCTCGCCGCCAATCTTTCGCGCCTTGGCAAAGGCGTCGAAGCCGAGCAGCATTTCCGCAGAGCCGTCGAGCTCGAGCCCGACAATTTCGACGCGAATCACAATCTCGGCGAAGCCTACATTCGCCAGGGCAAAATCGCCGACGCCGCCCCGTATCTCGAAAAGGCGCAGCACATTGACGCCTCGAACTACGACAATGGCTACGACCTCGCCCTCGCCTACATCAGCGTCGGACGCACGAAAGACGCGCGCGCTCTCATTCAATCGCTGCTACAGCGGAAAAACACCGCCGAGCTGCACAACCTGCTTGCCGAAGTCGAAGAAAAAGACGCCAATTTCGTCGTCGCCGCCAACGAATACGAAGCCGCCGCGCACATGGACCCGAGCGAGAGCAATCTATTCGACTGGGCCAGCGATCTTCTCGTGCATCGCACGCTTGAGCCGTCGATCACGATTTTTCGCGACGCCGTGCAGCGCTATCCGCAGTCGGCGCGCCTCGCCATCGGCCTCGGCATGGCGCTTTACTCGCTCGGCAAATACGACGATGCAGTGACGTCGCTGCTTCGCGCCGCCGATCTCAGTCCAAACGACGCGCGGCTCTATCCATTCCTTTCGCGCGCGTATGACAGCTCGCCCGGGCAGGCCGACGAGGTCATCAAACGCTTTCGGCGTTTCGCCGAGGCCCAGCCCCGCAACGGCCGCGCGCAATACTATTACGCGATGAGCTTGTGGAAGGGGAAACGCGCGCAGGATCCCAGTGTCGATCTGCACGAGGTCGAAGCGCTTCTCAAGAAATCGATCGCGCTCGATCCGTCGCTCGCCGAACCGCAGCTCCAGCTCGGGAACTTATATTCCGACCAGTCGCACTACGCGCAGGCGATCCCTTACTACAAGCGCGCCATCGCGCTGAATTCCGATCTGGCCGACGCGCATTATCGCCTCGGCCAAGCCTACGTTCGCACCAATCAGAAAGATCTCGCGCAGCCCGAGCTTGCCCTCTATCAGCAGCTCCGCGCTCAGCATCTCGCCGATCTCGACAAGCAACGCGCCGAAGTCCGCCAGTTCGTCCTGTCCTCGAAAGAATCCGCGCCGCCCGCAAACGCGCCCGCGAATCCCTGACCATCGATCGAGGTCATGTGCGGGCGCAGCACCGCTGCGCCCCAAACGCCCAGCCCCCAGATTCTCGCGCTCCTGCCCTCGCCAAAAGTGCTAAATTATTGGCGTAAACACACAACGCCCCGCCGCAAAGGACGCCCCATCATGCCCATCGAACGCCGTGACTTCATCAAATCCACCACCGCGGCTCTCACCGTCGGCGCCGCCACCCTCGCTCTCAAGCCTCACTCCGTCCTCGGCGCCAACGATCGCGTGCGCGTCGCCATCTGCGGCACGCGCGGCCGCGGCGTCGATCACATCCATGGCTTCGACAAAGTTCCCAACGTCGAAATCGTCGCGCTCTGCGACGTCGATGAAAATGTTCTCAATCAGCGCCTCGCCGATGTCGAAAAACTCGGCCGTCCGAAACCAAAGGCCTACACCGACGTTCGCAAACTTCTCGAAAACAAAGAGATCGACGCCGTTTCGATCGCTACTCCGAATCATTGGCATTCGCTGATTGGCATCTGGACGTTGCAAGCCGGAAAAGACGTCTACGTCGAAAAACCGTGCTCGCACAATACGTTTGAAGGACGCCAGCTCGTCGCCGCCGTCAAAAAATACAATCGCATCTGCCAGCATGGCAGCCAGTGGCGCTCCAATCCCGGCTTGATCGAAGCGATGAAACATCTCAAGGAAGACGGCACGATCGGCGACGTTTACATGGCGCGCGGTCTTTGCTTCAAGTGGCGTCCGTCCATCGGCAAAGCGCCGCAAGAGCCGGTGCCCGCCGGAGTTCACTACGATCTGTGGACCGGCCCCGCTCCGCTCAAGCCATTCACGAAAAATCGCTTCCACTACAATTGGCACTGGATCTGGGACACCGGCAACGGCGACATCGGCAATCAGGCGATCCACGAAATCGACATCGCGCGCGCCGGCCTCGGCGTCGGATTCCCCGTGCAGGTTTCCGCAATTGGCGGACACTTCATGTTCGACGACGATCAGCAAACGCCCAACACCCTCAATGCCGCGTACATTTTCGAAACTGCCGACGGCAAACGCAAAATGATGGAGATCGAAGTCCGTCACTGGATCACGAATCACGAAGCGGAAATTGGCACCGGCGCCTATGGCTCGAGTTCGGTTCCTCCCGCCGGCCTCACCGCCGCGAAAAAATCCGCTGCCGCAGCCCAGCAAACCGCATCGCTCGGCCCGAAAGACGCCAAGACCAACACCGTCGGGAATATTTTTTACGGTTCCAACGGCTATCTCGCCATCGACGGCTACGATGCCTATCGAACGTGGGTCACCGACGACGTCGAGCCCGGTCCGCATGGCAAAGCCAGCGGCGATCACTACGCAAATTTCATCGATTGCATACGCTCGCGCGACGCCGGCAAAATCAACTCGCCGATCGAGGAGGCGCACAAGTCCACGACGCTTGTACACCTCGCAAACGTTTCGTACCGCCTCGGCCGCACTCTGAAGTTCGATCCCAAGACGGAAAAAGTCGTCGGCGACGAAGAAGCCAACGTAATGTTGCGTGGCACATATCGTGCGCCATACGTCGTGGAAGAGAAGATTTAGCTTCGTCCCAAAAGCCAAGTCCAACAGCTGGTTGCAAAGCCAACCAGTGCGCCCCAGTCGCTGTGATTTCCGTATTTGTGTCTTGACACACTAACAACCTCGCACTACCGTACCGCCAGCTTTTCTCGCCAATTCCATCTGCCGAATGGTTGGTGACAGGAGATCTGGGCCCTTCAGCCCAGTCAGGCACGAAGTTTTACGGCAATTCCCGCTCCATTGCCGCTGGCTCCACGCCTCCGCTCCTCACGATGAATCAAGCTGGTCGACTTCGCCTGATTCGTCGAAGCAGATCCACGTTCAAATCGCAAAGGAGATGACATGGCCCCACATTTTTCCAAACTCGGTGCAGGTGAACGGCGAATTCGCTATTACGGTTGGACTCCCGACCTCCCCGACCATCGCGACCTTACCTATGCCGCGCCCCACGCAGTTGCGAAAGCTTTGCCGGCCCACGTCGATATGACCCCGCAATGCCCGCCGGTTTACGATCAAGGACAACTGGGAAGCTGCACCGGGAATTCGATCGCGGGAGCGGTGCAGTTCGAACAATTGAAGCTGAAGATTTCCGACTTCAATCCATCACGCCTCTTCATTTATTACAACGAGCGCGTGATCGAACATACGGTCACCACCGACGCGGGCGCTCAAATTCGCGATGGCATCAAGAGCGTCGCCAAGCTCGGTGTCTGCTCCGAGGAGCTTTGGCCCTACAGCGACCAAAACACCGATCCCGACCCGTGTCCCACGTGCCCGTATGCCAAGAAGCCGACTCCGGAATGCTACACGGCGGCGAAGAAGACCACCGTCACCCTCTACCAGCGCCTCACGCCAATTCTCAATACGTTGAAGGGATGCCTTGCCGAAGGCTATCCATTCGTTTTCGGGTTTACGGTCTATCAGAGTTTTGAAAGTGAAGAGGTGGCGAAAACCGGGATCGTGCCAATGCCCGCGCCAACTGAGCAGACCGTCGGCGGTCATGCGGTTCTCGCCGTGGGTTACGACGACTCCAAGCACCAATTCATCATTCGGAATTCGTGGGGCACAAGTTGGGGGCAGAAAGGCTACTTCCGGATGCCCTACGCGTATCTCACCGACCCCAACCTCGCGGACGATTTTTGGACGATTCGTGGATTGACGGCAGCGTCGAAATAATTTGGTTCACTGAACCTGAAGGTTCAGGCTGAACACTTGGCCCGGCGGCGCATTGGTTTCCCAGGGCCGGCGGTATTCCAGGCGAATCGTCGCTGCGCCGGTTCGCATTGCTTTCCATTGCCAGCGGTGGGTTCCTCCGGCTCCGGGGGAACCGCCGCTGCTTTCAAACGTGTCGGTAAGAGTTTCGAATTCCGGCTCCGGCTTCGTTTTTAGATCCCAGCGAAATCCCGTGGTCGGATTTTCCGCCAGCGACAAACTCAACGTATCGCCCGCGTGCAATGTCAGCGTGCGCCCATCGTAGCTCTTGTCCGCTTCGATCATCTTCGGATGCCTTGCGCAGCCCGCCCACGCGAGTACGAATAACAGCAGCAAGCCGCTGGCAGATTTGATTTGTGCAGAGCCACTTTTGGCGCGACTGCTCCTAGTTCGACGCGTTCGCATAGATTTTCACCAGGCGATACAGAAATGTCCTTCCTTCATACACCGATTCAATCCGCACCCGCTCGTTCAACCCGTGAATGAACCCGCCATCCGGATCGCTAAAAATTCCATCGACCCCATACGTCGGGATTCCCGCGGGATTCATGAACTGCGCGTCCGTCGCTCCCGGTTCCAGCGTCGTGATCACCGGCACGCCGGGCCACATTTCATGCGCCACTTGTTCGATCGGCTTTAGAATTTGCGGCGTCAGCGGAGCCGCTTGCGCTTCCGGCCCGCGAACCTCCGGGATCGTCACCGCCACCGCCGCGTCGTCCACGATTTTGATCAGTTGCGCCTTCACTTCTTCGCGAGAAACGCCGGGAAAAATGCGGCAATTGATGTTCGCGCGCGCGCGTTGAGGCAGTGCGTTCGTCGCGTGACCCGCGGTCAGCATCGTCGCCACGCATGTTGTCCGCAGCATCGCGTGCCAGTTCACGTCTTTGTCGAGCACCGCGACCGCGGCGTGATCTTGCGGATTCTTCACCACCGCCAGCATCGCCTCCCCTTTTCGCCGCCCACCACTTTCGCCATCCCCGTGAAATATCCGCGGTTCGCATCGTTGAGCTGCACCGGAAATTCGTACCGGCTCACGCGATCCACCGCGCGCACCAGGTGGTAGATCGCATTGTCGGCAACCGGCCGCGAGCTGTGTCCGCCGGGATTCGTCGCTTCCAGCACATAGTTCTGCGAAGTTTTTTCCGCCGCCAAAACTTCGAGCGCGATTTTGTTTCCCTTCGCGTCCAGGTCGCCGTCCACTCCTTCCGTCAATGCAAACTCCGCATCGATCGCCTGCCTTTCATTTTTCGCAAGCCATCCGGCGCCGTTCAGCGCGCTGTTCGTTTCTTCTCCGCAGGTCAGCGCCAGCTTGATCGATCGCTTCGGCTTAAATCCTTCTTCGCGATACCGGATCATGTTATCGACCCAGATCGCCGCCTGCGCTTTCATGTCCGCCGTGCCCCGTCCGTAAAAATATCCGTTCTCTTCGATCAGCTTGAATGGATCGCGCGTCCAGTCTTCGCGCTTCGCCTCCACCACATCGACGTGCGCCAGCATCAAGATCGCCTTCGCATTCGGATCGGTGCCGTGCAGCACCGCAATGAGCCCGCCCTCCTTCGGGTGCCCCTCCGGCACAAAAATCTTCATATCCTCAGCCGGATACCCCGCCGCCTTCAGCCGCACCGACATCCGCAGCGCAGCCTCCGTGCAGTCCCCCGCCGAAAGCGTCGTATTCGTCTCCACCAGCTCTTTATAGATCGACCGAAACCTCTCCAACCCCGCATCGCTCGCCGGCGCCGCCGATTTGGCTTCTTGTCCGGCCGCTCCTTCAGCTTTGCCCCCCTTGTTCAGAAACGCTGCTGAAGCCGCCACACCAAATGCCGCGAAACACAAGATTCTCACCGACGAATTCATTCGACCCTCCAAGCTGCGACGAAACTACCACAAAACGCGCGGGTTATCTTCGCTATCGCGGGGAATCGCAGTGCCGCGTATCAAGCCGCGTGATTCGAACGCTCCGTTAAACTCAGTCGCAAGAATCATTTACGATATCATATTGACAAATAGTAACTCCTGTGTTATTCTCAGTCTCTGCTGCAATGGGTTCTAGCTTCAACCTCGCCCAGGCCCCTGTCGGATTTTTCCTCCAAAATCCAGCCGCCTAAGTCCCGTAGAATCCGCACTTCCGTATGTGTTGATTCCACAGGGTTTTAAGTCGAGCAGAATCCGCACTTATGCGAAACCTGGGGACGGCTCGCCCGCGCCGCGCTG
>CAWAWE010000013.1:0-112273 GCA_963785605.1 uncultured Acidobacteriota bacterium
TGCCCGCCCTGCTGCGCGGCCGGCGCACCTGCACTCGCCGAATTCGCATCTTGTCCGCGCAATTCCAACATGCCGCTCGAAAAACACACCACGGCCAGCGCGACGTCGAGCATTATTAAAAACGCTGGTTGATGTTCCCAACGATAAGTGGCAGAAGTCATATCCACCCCTCCAGCAGCCCTACTTCTTCGACGCCACAAACCCCAGCCGCGTTTCCCCACCACGCCGCGCATTCGATCCTATTCGCGAGCAAATCCGTTTTCGCGGTCTTCTAAGGGGCCGGCTTCAACCCGTCCTCGCTGCGTCTTGACACAACGCCTCGGTCCCCGCACTTGCCCGCACTTGCATTACTTTTTCGCCCCAACTTTCCTCAATCGCTCCCCGCCGCCTAAAAATCCCAGTAACATCTCCATAGCAGTTCCCCCTTCCAGCAAACGCCTAGCGCACCTCTCCGCGAAGGCTCCTTCGATAAGGTTGGCCAGCGATGACTTCGCTCCAGGTGCGCCTCCGAACGCTCGCGTTCGCCGTAGGGATCGCCGCGATCCTGACTTCCATCGCCCTTTTCATCGCTTCGGGGGCGATTAAGCCTCTCACCGCCGCGTGTTTTCTTCTCTCCGGCGCTTTGCTCTGTCTCTTGGGATTTTGCTCGAGCAATCGCACCGTCGTCTCCCTCTCCATTTCTTCGCTCCACGATTCCTCCGCCGCCATCCCCGACTCTCCCAACCCCGCCCGCGACACCGCGGATCATCGCCGGATCGAGCATTCTGTCGCTCAACACGAAGCTCGCCTCGCCGCCATCATCGGCTCCGCCATGGACGCCGTCATCACCATCAGCTCCGATCACCGCATCACCATGTTCAATCCCGCTGCTGAAACGATGTTCGGTTGCAAGGCCTCGGCCGCCCTTGGCTCTCCCATCGATCGTTTCATCCCGGAACGTTTTCGCTCTTCCCACGCCGATCACATCCGCGGCTTCGGCCAAACCAATACCACTCGTCGCAAGATGGGCCGCATGAACTCCATTTTTGGCGTGCGTTCCAACGGTGAGGAATTTCCCGTCGAGGCTTCCATCTCTCAAACCGAAGTGGACGGCGAAAAACTTTTCACCGTCATTCTTCGCGACATCACCGACCGCAGGCGCGTCGATGAAGAATTCCGTCAACAGGCCGCTCTTCTCGACCTCGCGCCGGTCCTCGTTCGCGATATTGAAAGCCGCATCATTCTTTGGACTCGCGGCGCGCAGCAGCTCTACGGCTTTTCCAGAGAAGAAGCTCTCGGCCGGTCTTCTCACGAAATGCTGCAAACGAAATTTCCCTCGCCGCTGGCGCAGGTCATAAAGGCTTTCCATCGCGACGGTTCATGGGAAGGCGAACTTCATCACCGCACCCGCGACGGCCGTCCCATTACTGTCGCCAGCCAATGGGTTCTCCACTACGATGCCGCTGGTAAACCAAGTTGTATTCTCGAAATTAATTCCGATCTCACCGAACTCAAACGCGCTCAAACCTCTCAGATGCGCTCTCGAAAACTGGAATCCTTAGGCACCCTCGCGGGTGGCGTCGCTCATGATTTCAACAACATCCTCGCCGCGATCAACGGAAACGCCAGCATGGCCTTGGAAGATTTGCCTCCCCACCACCCTGTTCGTCAATATTTGACCGAGATTTCCAAAGCTGGTGCGCGCGCCTCTGACCTCGTTCGTCGCATTCTCGCTTTCAGCCGTCCCCAGGAAGCAAAATCCGAACCCACCTCGATCCAACCCGTCGTCCGGGAAGCGCTCACCCTCGTTCGCGCCACCTTGCCGGCTTCCATCCAGATCGACTTCAAGTCGGCTCCGGACCTTCCTCTCGCCTCCATCGATCCCGGTCAGCTCCATCAGATCATCGTGAATTTGGCCACCAATGCCTCTCACGCCATCGGCGACCGTCCCGGCAATCTTGCAATCCGGCTCGCCAGCCGCCTCATCACTTCCGACGATTGCCTCGGGACCCCAGGCTTGCATGAGGGACGCTACGTCTGTCTTACCGTCAGTGACGATGGCTGTGGCATGGATCGCGCCACTCTCGATCGTGTTTTCGATCCCTTCTTTACGACTAAGCCTGTCGGCCAGGGCACTGGTCTCGGCCTTTCCGTCGTTCACGGCATTGTGAATAGTTGTGATGGCGCTATTTCTGTTTACAGCCAGCTCGGCCAGGGAACGTCGTTCCTTCTCTATTTTCCCGCCGCCCAATCGGAAGGCTCAGGCCCCGCCGCCGATACGCAAGTTGGCCAACCGTCTCACGATGCCCGTCACAGCGAACACCTTCTCTTCATCGACGATGAAGAGCCTCTCGTTGTCCTGGGCTCGCGATTCCTCGAAAGGCTCGGTTACCACGTCACCGGTCACGTGGACGCGCTCGCCGCCCTCGCTGCTTTTCAGGCCGATCCGCATCGCTTCGCCGCCGTCGTCACCGACCTCTCCATGCCTCGCATCACCGGCTTCGAGGTCGCGCGCCAGATCCTCTCCATCCGGCCAGACATTCCCATCATCCTTGCCTCCGGCTACATCCGACCAGAAGACGAACAACACGCCGCCTCCATCGGCATCCGCCGCGTCCTCCTCAAACCTTCCACCATCGACGTCCTGGCCCAAACCCTCGACGAAATCCTCACCCCCCGCCGAACCCGCCCATAAATCCTATCCCCGCCTCCACCACCGGCTTTGTAGGGGCCGGGCTTGCCCGGCCCACCGCTGCGTCTTGACACAGCTCACCCGTTCGCCGTCGCCCACCCTCAATCCATTCGCGCCACGCAAATTTCCGCACGATGCCCTCCGCGATTCTGTAGGGGCTGGCTTCAGCCTGCCCGCCGCTGCGTCTTGCCTCGATGTAATCCGCCGCCGTCCCCTCGTTTCGCATTTTTTCAGCCCATTCAAATTGCCATTCGAACGACCCCCTCCTGCAACCACAATCCACTCAACCGCATACAGCCATTTTTCTGTTGTCTCTTGACCAACCAGTGCCCCACATGGCAACGTGCCTTCAGTGACAGCGAACGACAAAATAAAAATCCGCCAAAGAATAAACGC
Source organism: uncultured Acidobacteriota bacterium (assembly GCA_963785605.1). GTDB lineage: Bacteria > Acidobacteriota > Terriglobia > Acidiferrales > UBA7541 > Acidiferrum. The sequence continues at coordinate 3,068 of CAWAWE010000013.1, forward strand.
CGGCCTCCAACCCGCCCCAATGCTTTCCCAAAACGGAACTCCGGCAAGCTCGCCGCACCACCCAACCCAAAAAATCAATCCCGCTAACTCCCCTAGAATCACATTCTTGCACATCGCGTACGTACAACTCCCCTGGAATCACATCCTTACAAGAAACACCCGGGGGGGAGGGTCTGAACCCTCAAAACCCTTCATCCGAAGCGCGAATACGTCCGTCGTACCAGCCCCAATCCTCCCGCCTCGACCGCTTTTCACAAATCTTGAATCACGGAACCCGGATCGCCAAACACGCATCACGGTGCGCGCACTGTGAGCCAGCTCCAGTTCAACCTTATGCCCGAGCGCCGCGTCTACTCGGTCACCGAACTCACCGGCCGCATCCGCGATCTGCTGGCGCGCAACTTCACCGACATCCTCGTCGAAGGCGAAATCTCCAACTGCCACGATGCGCAATCCGGCCACATTTACTTCGTCCTGAAAGACAAGACCTCGCAAATCCGCGCCGTCTGCTTCAAGACGCAAGTCCGCGCCATGAAATTCCGCCCAGAGAACGGACTGCACGTCACCGTACGTGGCTCCATCAGCGTCTACGAAGCCCGTGGCGACTATCAGATTTATGTGGAAAGCATCGAGCCCGTCGGACTCGGCGCTCTGCAACTCGCCTTTGAACAACTGAAAAAGCGTCTCGAAGCCGAAGGATTGTTTTCACCCGATCGTAAGAAGCCGCTGCCCATGTTGCCGCGCTGCATCGGCCTGATCACATCGCCAACCGGCGCAGCCGTCCGCGACGTCGTCCGCGTCTTGCGCCGCCGCTTTCACAACGTGCATCTCACGTTGTTTCCCGTCCGCGTCCAGGGCGACGGCGCCGCCGCCGAAATCGTCCGCGCTCTCCAATTTTTCAATCGCGAGCAATCCGTTGACGTCCTGATCGTCGCGCGCGGCGGTGGCTCGCTCGAAGATCTCTGGGCCTTCAACGAAGAAGCTGTCGCGCGCGCCATCGCGCAATCCGTCATTCCCGTGATTTCCGGCGTCGGCCACGAAACCGATTTCACCATCGCCGATTTCGTTGCCGACGTTCGCGCATCCACTCCTTCCGCCGCCGCCGAGCTCGTCGTCAACACGCGTCGCGAATTCGATAAACACGTCGCCGATCTGCGCCAAACGCTCGTCGATCAAATGCGCTACCGCATCCTCGTCCAGAGCCGCCGCGTCCACGAACTCGGCGCCAGCCGCGGTTTCCGCCGCCCGCTCGATCTGCTCCGCCAGCAGCGCCAGCGCGCCGACGAAATGACCGCCCGCATCGCGCACGCCCTCCGCGACAACCTTACGTTGACTCGCAAGCGGTACACGGCAGCACATCTGCGCGTCATTTCGTTCGATTTTCGCAATCAGATCGCGCAGCACCGCCGCCGCTGCAACGACTTTGCCGCTCGCCTCGAACTCGGCCTTCGCGCTCGCGTGGATCAAGGCCGCCGCCGTCACGCCGCCCAACACCTGCGCCTCGTGTCGATCGATTTCCGCGCCAAAATCGCCAGCCTGCATCGCCGCCTCGAGCGCCGCGATCACGAGCTCGCCGTCCGTGCTGAACGCCTCCTCCGCATTCAACGCGATCGCCTCGATCGCCTCCGTCTCCAGCTCGAAGAGCGCAACCCCCTCCGCGTCCTCGAACGCGGCTACGCCATCGCCACCGACGCCGCCGGCCAAATCCTCCGCTCCTCCACCCAAGTCGCTGTCGGCGACGCCGTCACCCTCCGCCTACACCAAGGCCGCCTCACCACCTCCGTCACCGCAAAGGAGGAAACGAAATCATGACCTCCTGCGAACACTCAGCGCACACTGTCATTCCGAGCGAAGCGAGGAATCTGTTCTTTTTAACGCAGGCAATCAAGTCGACGACGAAGTGCCTATTCTTCGTCGGATGTGGAGGTGACTTTTAGTACGGCTAGAAACGCTTCTTGCGGGATGTCAACTTGGCCGACGCGCTTCATGCGCTTTTTGCCTTCTTTTTGTTTCTCGAGGAGTTTGCGTTTGCGCGAAATGTCTCCGCCGTAGCATTTGGCCAAAACGTTCTTGCGAATCGCGGCGACAGTTTCGCGAGCGATCACGCGGCTTCCAATCGCGGCCTGAATCGGAACCTCAAACATTTGCCGCGGAATCAATTTCCGCAAACGCGACACAAGTTCGCGGCCGCGTTCGTAAGCCTGTTCGCGATGGCAAATCATCGAAAGCGCATCGACAGGTTCGCCGCCAACTAAAACGTCGAGCTTGACGAGATCAGCTTCCGAGTAACCCGCGAGATGATAGTCGAGCGAAGCGTAACCGCGTGAAACGCTCTTCAAGCGATCGTAAAAATCGAGAACGATTTCGTTGAGCGGCAATTCGTAAGTCAGCATCACGCGCGTCGGCGACAAATACTCAAATCCCTTTTGCGTTCCGCGCTTGTCCTGGCAAAGCTGCAAAATTCCGCCAACCGATTCATCATTCGTGATGATCATCGCCTTGATGATCGGCTCTTCGATCTTCGCGATATCGCTCGGACTCGGAAATTTCGCAGGCGAATCGACTTCGATGACATCTCCAGTAACGCCCGTAATCTGATAACGAACGCTCGGCGCTGTCGTAATGAGGTTCAATCCGAATTCGCGCTCGAGCCGCTCTTGCACAATTTCCATGTGCAGCAATCCGAGAAATCCGCAGCGAAAACCGAATCCCAACGCGACGGAATTTTCCGCTTCGTAAAAAAACGCCGCATCGTTCAGCTTCAGTTTGCCCAATGCATCGCGCAGCGTTTCGTAATCGTTCGCAAGCACCGGAAACAATCCGGCGAACACCATCGGCTTCGTCGCTTCAAATCCCGGAAGCGCCGCAGCGGGACGCGAAGCATCCGTCAGCGTATCGCCCATTCGCGCATCCGCAACGTCCTTGATATTTGCGACGACGAATCCAACATCGCCGGCTTCGAGTTCCTCGAGCGCAACCGGTTTCGGTGTCAGCGTTCCGAGCGTCTCGACCTCGTAGACTTCGTTGTTGTAGACGAGGCGAATCTTCATGTGATTCGTGATGCGGCCTTCCATCACGCGCACCAAAACAACTGCGCCGCGATAGATGTCGAACCAGGAATCGAAGATCAATGCTTGCAGCGGATTTTCCGCGCTGCCTTTCGGCGGAGGAACGCGCTGCACGATCGCTTCGAGCACGTCTTCCACGCCGATGCCGCTCTTCGCGCTGATCATCAGCGCGTCCGACGCGGGAATCGCCAGCACATTTTCGATCTGCTCTTTCACGAAGTCAGGTTGTGCCGCCGGCAGATCGATCTTGTTGATGACCGGAAGAATCGTGAGATTGTGCCCCGCGGCGAGAAACGTGTTCGCGACAGTTTGCGCCTCGACGCCCTGGCTCGCATCCACCACAAGCAACGCGCCTTCGCACGCCGACAGCGCGCGTGAAACTTCGTACGAAAAGTCCACGTGTCCCGGAGTGTCAATCAGGTTCAGCCGATACGTGTTTCCGTCTTTTGCTTTGTAGTGCAAGCGAATGCTTTTGGCCTTGATCGTGATGCCGCGCTCGCGCTCGAGATCCATCGAATCGAGAAATTGGTCGTGCACCATTTCGCGCTGCGACAATGCGCCGGTCATTTCGAGCAGCCGATCGGCCAAGGTCGACTTACCGTGGTCGATGTGCGCGATGATGCAGAAATTCCGTATGAACTTTGGATCCATGGATGTTTGCTACTCGGCAGGAGCTTCCAACACGCGAGGACAGCGCCGCACTCTGCGTAAAAACCGTGCCCAGTAATCATTCAGTTTGCCATAGAAGGAACGAAGTAAGAAGCCGCGACGCCAAGTAAACGAGCGAAGTAAAGAAGCAACGAGGTAATGAAGTAGCGACGAAGAACGAGTATTAGAAACGCCGGCAATGAAGACAGGCATCAGGCGCAACGCGCTTTTACCCCTTTTCTCGCGGTGACCGAGATTGCGGAGCATCTCGCTGCGGATTGCGAACGCGGATTGATTCGCAGCCGTCGCGGCGGAATCGGTCTAGGCCACGGAGCTCGGGCGCATACGCTACGTGGCGTTTACCGCATCGTGAAATGGCGCGGTTTTGCTGAGGAGTTGAGCCGCGGTATATAGTGGAATCGGGTATGTGCGAACGGTAGGCGCACGGACCATCTTCGAACGGCGCTCTTAGTCACACCACTTGCCATTTTGCGATGGTGTAGGGGCGAACAAAGGCCCCGATATGCCACTGAGGGCGTTGGGGATAGAAGCCTGACTCGAACTGGAAGCAAGGGGCCCGATGTAGGGGCTGGCTGACGAATGGCCGCAGACATCAGCAAACATTTGGAGCGCGCGAAGCGCTTCCTCGAGAAGAATCGTGTCGAGGATGCGATCGAAGCGTATCTCGCGGTGATTGAGGCGGCTCCGCAGCACCAGGAGGCGACTCAGGCGCTGGGGGATTTGTACGCGCGGATGGAGCAGCCGGATCGCGCGGCGGTATATTACGGGATGTTGTTTGATTTGCTGGTTGAGCCGCGCGACGAGATCAAGGCGCTGGCGATCTACAACCGGTTTTTGCGGCCGGTTGCGAATCAGCAGCCGCCCGAACGCATTGCGCGCTACGCCTTCCTGCAACAAAAACAGAATCGATACGACGAAGCGATCGAGCAGTATTCGCGCGCGGCCGAGATGTTTTCGGAAGCGGGACGCGCCGAGGATGCGCTGTTTTGCTGGGAGCGGACGGCGCAGCTTGCTCCAGACAATATTCAACGTCAACTGAGGCTGGCGGAAGCCGCGGAGAAATTGAAGAAGACGGCGCTGGCGGCGCGCGCTTACTTGCGCGCGGGGCAGCTTGCCTCGGCGAGCGGAGCGACGGCGGAAGCGCTGAACCATTTGGGACATGCGTACAAGCTGGCGCCGCACGAGCGCGGCGTTGCGCTGCTGTATGCGGACGCGACTTTGAAATCCGGGGATGCGGCGACTGCGGCGGCGCTGCTGGAACCGTTTGCGGCGAACGAAAAGGACGCGACTTTTCTCGATACCTATGCCGATGCGCTGATGTCTTCGGGACAACTCGATCGGGCGCGCGTTGTGCTGGAAGGATTGCTGCGTGAAAAGAATGAAGGAATTTCGCGGCTGTTTGAGCTGGTCGATGGCTACGTGGCGATGGGCATGGAAGGAAAAGCCGTCGAGATCCTGACCACGCTCAAGCGGCGCATGTTTGCCGACAAAAAGCAAAATGAGTTTGCGGTACAGATGGACGGTATCGGTGCGAAACACGCGGATTCGCTGCCGATCATCGAGTTCTGGGCGCAGCTCTACAACGAGCTGAACCGCGAAACGCAATACTTCGAAATTCTGATCCGGTTGTTCGACGCGCACCTGGCGGCGGGAAACGTTCCGAAGGCGTGCGATGTCGTCGAGAAGCTGCTGGACATCGACGCGTACGATCACCGCAATCAGGAGCGGATCGCGCTGTTGAAGGGGCGCGCCGACGATGGATTCTTCAGGCGTATCTCGGGCCGCGTCGCGGGCTCCAGTGGATTGGGATCTGCCGCAACGCCGGCTGCGCGCCCGGCTGCGAGCGATTCCGGAGCTGCCGCGCCCGGCGATGAATCGCGAAAGACGCAGGCGCTGGAAGATTTGATCGTGCAGACCGAGATTTTTTTGCAGTACTCGCTGCAAGCGAAGGCGATGGAGCGGCTTCAGAAAATCGCAGCGATGTTTCCGGGTGAAGAGGAGCGATATCCGCGGCTGAGAAATTTGTATGAGCTGGCGAATTGGTGGCCGGAAGGAGTGCCGAAAACGAAACCGGCCGCTCCGGCGCTACCGGCAGCACCTCCGCCTCCACCACCGCCTCCGGTGCAAACGCAAGAACCGCCGCGACAGGAATCGTTTGCGGCTGCGTCGCCGAACAAGACGGGAACTTACACGGCGGACACTCTTCGGGATTTGTCGAAGATTTCTGAGATCAATCAGAAGATTTTTCGGCAGCAGACTCCGCGCGCGATGTTGAACACCGCGGTGAACGAAGTTGGCGGGTATTTGCGTGCGGCGCGAGCGCTGGCAGTGATCGGCGCCGCGGGGCGGCCGCCGGAGCTTGCCGCGGAATATTGTGGGCAGGGATTGAAGACGGCGCCGGGAGCGCAAGTGGTGTTGTTACTCGCGCAAATGGAAAAGGCGGAGCCGGATGAATTGGGCGGATTAACGGTCAACGCGCTAGATGCACCGATCCTGGGTGAGTTGGGACTGGAGACCGCGCTCGGCGTGATGATTACCGACAAAGAGACGCAGGTTGCGAGCGGGATGCTGATCGTCGGGCATGCGGCGGAACACAAGTGGAAGCCGAACGAGGCGTATTTTTTGCAGGCGATCGGCGACCAGATGCTGATGAGCGTAAGCCACACGCGGCTGCGTTCGCTGGTGCGGCGCATGGGCGTGTCGGACGAGCGGACAGGCCTGCTGAGCCGGAGTTCGTATCAGAGTTGCTTGCTGACCGAGGCGGAGCGTTCGCGCACGCAGGGAACGCCGCTGGCGCTGGCGATTTTGCAGATCGATCGCGGCGCGGACATTTTGCGGCAGCACGGCGAGTCGCCGGTGGAAAGATTTTTGGAGCAACTGGCTCGGTCGTTGCAGCCGATCGTGCGGCAGAACGACGTTGCCGTGAAATATTCTTCTTGGTCATTGGCGTTTATCTTGCCGGATACGACGCTACAGGGCGCGGAAAATCTCGCGGAGAAGTTGCGGCGTGCGGCTTCGGGAGTGCGGCCACCGTGGGATTCGACCCAGGTGACTTTGAGTGCGGGAATTGTGGAGGCGGTGGCGAAGCCGGATTACGAGAACGAAGACATCGTGACGGATTTGATCAATCGCGCGGAAACCTCAGCGGAAGAGGCGCGGAAGGCGGGCGGGGATACGATTGTGACGTTGGAGAGCCCGAAGATTTGATTTCTGGAAAATGGAAAGTGGAAAAGGAAAATTGGAAAGAGCGAGGATTTGAAACGCTCAGCGGATTCATTGGTTTGCGATTGCGATAAGTTGAGATCCTTCGCCGCCCTTCGGGCGACTCAGGATGACAAGCGTTTTTACAGCAGGCATTGAGCTCGATTGGTTTTCGGGTCAGAAAAGATAAGGGGCTGAGGATATGTTTCCTACGGATGTGGTGATTGTGGCGGGGGCGCGGACGCCGATGGCGCGTTACACCGGGTCGTTTTCGGATGTGTCGGCGATTGATTTGGCTGCGGTGGCTTCAAAAGAGGCGATCAAGCGATCGGGAGTGGATGTGGCGGATTTCGATCACGCGATTTTTGGGAACGTGATGCAGACGAGCGCCGACGCGCTCTACGGCGCACGGCACGTGGGATTGAAAGCGGGACTGAAAGTGGAGACGCCGGCGGTGACCGTGAACCGCTTGTGCGGATCGGGCATCGAGGCGATCACGCAGGGTGCGCAGCGAATTTTGCTCGGAGAATCGGCGATGGTACTGGCGGGCGGAATGGAAAATATGACCCAGGCGCCCTTTGTGATTCGAGGCGCGCGCAACGGATTGCGGCTGGGTGGCGGCGCGCTGGAGGATACGCTGATGGCCGGGCTGACCGATTCATTTTGCGGAATGCCGATGGCGATGACCGCGGAGAAATTGGCGGAGCAGCAGGGGATTACGCGTAAAGAGGCCGATTCGTACGCTCTGCGATCGCAGCAGGCGGCGGATGCGGCGTACAAGGCAGGCCGGATCCGCGAAGAGCTGGTGTCGGTGGAAGTGAAGCAGGGAAAGAAAGTGATCACCGTGAGCGAAGACGATCACCGCCGTCCGGAAACGACGATGGAAATTTTGGAGAAGCTGCCGCCGTCGTTCAAGAAAGATGGGATCGTTACCGCCGGGAACGCGAGCGGGATTGTGGATGGCGCGGCGGCGGTGGTGGTGACGCGCGAGAAGATTGCGAAGGATCGCGGGCTGAAACCGATTGGGCGAATTGTTTCGTGGGCCAGCGCCGGCGTCGATCCGAGCATCATGGGAATTGGGCCGGTGCCTTCGTCGCAGCGCGCGCTGAAGCTGGCGGGGCTGACGCTGGAGCAGATGGATCGTGTCGAGGTGAATGAGGCGTTTGCGGCGCAGTATCTGGCCGTGGAGAAAGTTTTGGGATTGAATCGCGATAAGACGAATGTGAATGGCGGCGCGATCGCGCTGGGGCATCCGCTGGCGGCTACGGGCGCGCGGCTCGTGATTACGTTGTTGAATGAGTTGCGGCGCAATGGGCTGCGTTATGGATTGGCGACGGCTTGCATTGGTGGCGGGCAGGGGATTGCGATGGTGGTGGAGAGTTTGAATTGAAGAGGCGAAGTAAAGAAGCAACGAAGTAATGAAGTAACGACAAAACTGAATTCGTGTTTAGATCATGCGGGCATGGGGCGCAGCAGTGCTGCGCCCGTACATAAGTTGAGTTCACCAGGGAAGAGGGACATGGCGATCCAGAAAGTAGGCGTGGTTGGGTGTGGATTGATGGGATCGGGGATCGCGCAGGTTTGCGCGGCGGCGGGATTCGAGACGGTTGTGCGCGAGGTGGCGCCGGAAGTTGTTGAGAAGGGATTGAAGGGCATCGAGAAGAATTTGGCGCGGCTGGTGGAGAAGGGCACGATTACCGAGGCGCAAAAGGGCGAGATTCGCGGGCGATTGAAAGGCACGACGGCGATTGAGGATTTGAAGGATTGCGATCTGGTGATCGAGGCGATCATCGAGCAATTGCCGGCGAAGCGCGAATTATTTGCGAAGCTCGATACGCTGTGCGGGCCGTCCGCGATTTTTGCGAGCAACACTTCGTCGCTGACGATCACGGAAATTTCCACGGCGACGAAGCGTCCGGAGCGATTTGTCGGGCTGCACTTTTTCAACCCAGTGCCGGTGATGAAGCTGGTGGAAGTTGTGCGGACGATTTCGACCGATCCGGCGGTGTATGAGGAGATGGTGGAGTTCGGCGCGAAAGTTGGGAAAGTGCCGGTGCGCGCGCACGACAGCACGGGATTTATCGTGAACCGGCTGCTGGTGCCGTATTTGCTGGATGCGATTCGCGCGTTGGAAGAGGGCGTCGGTTCGATCGAAGACATCGATAATTCGATGAAGCTTGGTTGCGGGCACCCGATGGGGCCGCTGACGCTGCTGGATTTTGTGGGGTTGGATACGACGTATTACATCGCGAATATCATGTTTGAGGAGTTTCGCGAGAAGCGGTTCGCTTCGCCGCCGCTGTTGAAGAGGATGGTGCTCGCGGGATGGAACGGGCGGAAGGCGGGACGCGGATTTTACGATTATGCGGATCCGGCAAAGCCTAAGGCGATGAAGTTTTAGGTTCTAGGTTCGAGCACAGGCTATCGTTGGGTTGGTCGGTTGAGGCGTAACGCTGAGATCGTTCGCCGCCTTTGGGCGGCTCAGGGTGACAGGGTTCTAGTGATGTCGAAGTTCGAGAGGGAACATGGCGTTTGAGAATTTGCTTGTTGAGAAGCGCGATGGGATCGCGTTCATCACGTTCAACCGGCCGAAGGTGTTGAATGCGCTGAATCGGAAGACCGTCGAAGAGTTGCGCGATGCGCTGGTGGATGCGCGCGAAGACGCGGCGGTGCGCGTTGTGATTTTGACGGGCGCGGGCGAAAAGTCGTTTGTGGCGGGCGCGGATATTGGAGAGCTGGCGCAACGGACGCCGGTCGATGGCAAGGATTTTTCGCTGTTCGGGCAGGGCGTGTTTCATTTGCTGGAGACGCTGGGGAAGCCGTCGATCTGCGCGATCAATGGGTTTGCGTTGGGCGGAGGATGCGAGCTGGCGCTGTCGTGCTCGATTCGGATCGCCAGCAAAAACGCGAAGTTGGGGCAGCCCGAAGTGAAGCTGGGGATTATTCCTGGCTACGGCGGATCGCAGCGGCTGGCGCGGCTGTGCGGCAAAGGCGTCGCGCACGAGTTGTGCCTGACTGGTGAGATGATTACGGCGGAAGAGGCGCAGCGAATCGGTTTGGTGAATCGGATTTACGAGCCAGCGGAACTACTGCCTGCCGCCGAAGCGATGGCGAAAAAAATTATCGCGAACGCGCCGCTCGCTGTGAAGTACACGATGGAAGCGATCGAGCGCGGCGTGGAGATGCCTCAGGAAGAAGGATTGTTCCTGGAGGCGACGCTGTTTGGCTTGTCGTGCGCTACGGAAGACATGCGCGAAGGGACGAAGGCGTTTTTGGAGAAGCGGCCCGCGAAATTTCAAGGCAAGTAGAGAGGATGAATTAAGAGGATGGCGGAGAAATTGAAGCCGGGGAAAATCGGCGGCGAGTTGAGCGGCGCAGGCTTGCGATTTGGGATTGTTGTGAGCCGGTTCAATAATTTTATTACAGATCGATTGTTGGCGGCGGCCCTCGATGCGCTGGAACGCGCGGGCGCGGCGGACGGCGATGTGGATGTCGCGCATGTGCCGGGCGCGTTTGAGTTGCCGCTGGCGGCGAAAAAGATGGCGGCCACGGGGAGATACGACGCGCTGATTGCGATCGGTTGCGTGTTGCGCGGCGCGACTTCGCATTACGATTATGTTTGTTCGGAGACGGCGCGCGGGTTGCAGTTGGCGCAGATGGATAGTGGGCTGCCGATTATGTTTTGTGTGCTGACGTGCGACACGCTGGAGCAGGCGATCGACCGCGCGGGACTGAAGAGCGGGAACAAGGGTTTCGAAGCGGGGCTGGCTGCCATTGAGATGGCGCAGTTGTCGCGAAAACTGCGGGCGAGTGCGGGTGCCTCGGCTGGTTCGCGAGCTAAGTCGTCGAGTTCGTCGGGCGCGCGCGTAGACGCGCGGAAAGTCGCGGCGTAAATAACGTGTCATCACTGCGCTCGAAATCACGCGAATTTGCGATGCAGATGCTCTTTCAGTGGGACATCAGCCACCAGGAACCGAAGCGGCTCGAGAGAAATTTTTGGCGCGACGCGAAGGCGGCAGATAGCACGCGCGATTTTGCGAATCAATTGTTCGAAGGCGCGGCGCGAGAGGCGACTTCGCTGGATGAATTGATCGTCAAGCACGCCGAGAATTGGAAGCTCGAGCGCATGGCCATCCTGGACCGCGCGATTTTGCGGCTGGCGATGCACGAGCTGCGAACCGGCGATACGCCGCCGAAAGTTGTAATCAACGAAGCGGTCGACCTGGCCAAGAAATTTTCATCCGAAGGGTCGGGCGCATTTGTGAACGGGATTCTCGACGCCTTTCGGAAGACGCTGCCGACTGGCGAAGCGAGTTCGCCCAGTTCGCCGGCTCAGTAGAGATCGGCGCGTCTCATCGATGCGCGCGTTGCGATCGTCGCGCGGACGGCGCAGCTCAGCTCAGCTTCTAAAATCCCCCGATTGTCCCCGCAAAAACCTGCACGGCGGCGCCGCTGACTCGCGGCACCAGTTTCTTGCCCGTTTGCGTCACTTCAACTTCGATGTGGCTGGGCCGCCCCATCTCTTCTCCCTGCAAAATATTGAGCGTGTGACCGGCCGAGAGTTTGCCGTGCCGCACGAGATACGCGCCGAGCGATCCCGCCGCTGAACCGGTAGCTGCGTCTTCGTACTGCTCCCACGGCAGCATGCCGCGCGAGAAAACTTTTCCGTTGCCCCCGTTCGTGGTGAAGCAATACGCCATCGTGCCATTCTTGCCGATGACTTTGCGCAGCGCCGTCATGTTCATTTCGATTTTCGCCAGCGCCGCGCGATTCTTCAGCGGCACCATCAAATTAAAAATACCGGTGGAGACAAACTCGGGATCGAGTTTGGAGTCTAAATCCGAAACAGCGAGGCCCAGCGCAGTAGCGAGCGCCTTCTTGTTGAGCTTGGCCGGGCGAAACTTCGCTTCCATCTGCGTCATCGTGACGCGTTGCGGCCGCCCTTCCTTAAAACGGATCTCGACCGGCAAAACTCCCGCGCCCGTTTGCTGCGAAACGTGAACGCCGCCTTCCTGCGCGGGAACGACGCCCAGCTCCGCGAGCAGAAACCACGTGCCGATCACGGGATGACCGGCGAGTTTCAACTCTTGCTGCGTCGTGAAAATCCGAAGGCGGGCAAGCGCGTTGTCTTCCGTCGGCTTTTGCACAAACACCGTTTCCGACAAATTCATTTCGCGCGCAATCGCGAGCATCGCATCGTCCGACAAACCGTCGCCGTCCGTGATAACCGCGAGCGGGTTTCCTTCAAAGCGAGTCGTGGTGAAAACGTCGAGCGTGTAGAAGCGGCGTTCCATAGAGAGTGAGTGTCACTGCTGAGCTGACGAGATGAAAATTGCGCTGAAGCTTGAGCTCGAGCTAGGCGACGTCCTTTCGTAATACTCGCTACTGATATTACCTGCGTCGCGGTGCGGGTTGCTACAGCGAGTGCACGATATCCGTGACAGAGGACAGTACCTTTTTGGTCGTATCGGCCTTGTTGGTTTCGGAGTAGACGCGCAGCAGGTTTTCCGTGCCCGAAGCGCGCACCATCACCCATCCCACGCTGCCGAGATAAAGTTTGATTCCGTCCATGTTTTCGCGATTGGTGATATCGAGCTTGAAAACTTGTTTCAGTTTGGAGCCGGAGAAATGGTCGATCGCCTTTTCTTTTTGACCGGGCTTGACGTCGAGATCGACACGGCCGTAGTGATATTCGCCGAATTCTTTGTGAAGAGCGGCGAGGAGTCCGCCTAGAGTCTTGCCATGCCACGCCATCAATTCGGCGAGAAGCAATGCGGAAACGGTGGCGTCGCGCTCGGGAAGGTACATGCGGGTGCCGATGCCGCCGCTCTCTTCGCCGCCGATCAAAATGTTTTGCTCCAGCATCAGCTCGCAGATGTATTTGAATCCGATGGGAACTTCGTGGAGCTTGCGCGAATATTTCGCCGCGAGCTTATCGATGAGTTTTGTGACAGAGAAAGTTTTGGCGATTTCTCCTTCGAGTTTGCGCGTGCCTACGAGGTGCCAGACGAGCAGCGCGAAAATCTGGTGCGGATTGATGAAGGAGCCGTCGCGATCGATGGCGCCAATGCGGTCGCCGTCGCCATCGGCGGCGAAGCCCGCATCATATTTGCCGCCAAGCACCGCTTTGCGCAGAGGCTCGATGTGAGGCTCGATGGGTTCCGGATGCGCGCCACCAAAAAGCGGATCGCGCGCGCCGCGGATTTCGTCGCAGGCAATACCGTTCCGCTTGAAAATTTCGGGCAGGATGCCCGCGGCCGAGCCGTGCATTGCGTCGGAGACGTAGCGGAATTTCGCTTTGCGCAGACGATCCCAATCGACGAGTTTTTCGATGGTTTCGATATAAGGTGCGCGCGGATCGAGCTTTTGAATTAAATTTCTTTGCGGCGGCAGCGGCGGAACGCCGGTTTCGACAACGCCAGCGAGCTCCGCTTCGATTTGCGCCACGATCGATGGCAGCGCGCTGCTGCCATAGCTGGCTTTGTACTTGATGCCGTTCCATCGCGCGGGATTGTGGCTGGCGGTGATCATCAGTCCGCCCGCGGCGTTGCGTTGGCGAACCAGCAGGGAAATTGCGGGAGTCGCACAAGGCTTGTCGGTCACCCAAACCGGCGTGCCGGTCGCGCTGATCGTTTCGGCGACCGCGGCAGCAATAACATCTGACGCGAAACGGTGGTCGTAGCCGATCAGCACGCCTTTGCGCGCGTCTTCACCGCGAACGACATAGCGAGCGATGGCATGCGCGACGATGCGCGCGTTCGCGTAAGTGAAATCGTCGGCGATGATGCCGCGCCAGCCGTCCGTGCCAAATTTGATCGCAGTCGCATTCATAAATTTTGAGTATACGCGACGAAGGTAGGCTCGCCGCCAGTTGCCTCGAGTGAGTGTTACAAAAGCTTTTCGAGTTTCGCTTCTTCGAGCTTTTTCACGATTTTGCCGACGTCCTGCGCGCGTTCGCGCGGGCAGATGAGCAGCGCGTCGGCGGTTTCCACCACCACTAAATCCTTGATGCCGATGGCGGCGACGAATTTCTTCGGGCTGTAGAAAAAATTGCCCTCGGCATCGATGGCATACCCAGCGCCCTTGTTCGCGAATATATTTTCGCCAGGTCGCTTGGCCAGCAATTCGTAGACGGCGCCCCACGAACCGATGTCGCTCCAGCCGACTTCGGCGGGAATCACGAAGACGCGCGGGTTGCCTTGCTCGCGCGTCGCTGGTTCGAGGATCGCGTAATCGACGGAAATATTTTCAAGAGTCGGATAGACGTCGCGAAGATTTTTGTCGTACGTCTTCTTGCCGATGCTTTCCGCAAGCGTTTCGAGTGCAGCGTAAGTCTTCGGCAAATGGTTTTCCAGATTGTCGAGAAATGTCGAGACGCGCCAGAAAAACATTCCGGCGTTCCAGTGATAAAGCCCAGAGCCTGCGTATTCCTTCGCCAGCGCAAGCGCAGGCTTTTCCGTGAATCGGCGCACGGCATAAACAGGAAAGCCTTTTGCATCGAGCGCCTTGCCGGTGCGCTCAATGTATCCGAATCCAGTTTCCGGCCGCGTCGGCGGGATGCCGAGGACAATCATCTTCTTCGGATCGGCGGCCATTTCAAGCGCAGCTTTCACGATCACGCGATAGCGCTCGGGATTCGCGATGTAATGATCCGCAGGTAGCACCGCCATCACGGCATCGCCGCGTGCGGCGTGCCGCACATGAAACGCGGCCAGCGCGATCGCAGCAGCGGTGTTGCGCCCGATCGGCTCAGTCAAAACGCGCTGGCGCGCTAAAGGCGGAACTTGCTTCGCCACTCCCGCAGCCTGCTCGCGATTCGTGACCGTCCAGATGCGCTCGGGCGGAACAAGAGGTCGCAATCGCGCAACCGTCTGCTCGAGCATCGTGTCTTCACCCACGATGTTGAGCAATTGCTTCGGCGTGCGCGTGCGGCTGCGCGGCCAAAATCGTGTGCCACGCCCTCCGGCAAGAATCACGGCGTGTGTTGTCAGTTTTTCCGCGGCCATAAGAAATCAGTCAGCTCAGTCGAAGACAGTATTATCCACCGAAGCGGGCCGGGAGCCGCGGTCGAGTTCCTCACGCAAAACAACGATATCCGGGACATACGTGCGAATCATCTTCATCGCTTCAATTGGAGTTAAATGGCACTCTTCCAGATTCGCCGGCAACAGCCAACATTCGCCCTGCTCGACTGGAAATGCGAAATCCGTCGAACGCAGGACGCCGCGCCCAGAAAGCACCACAATCAGATCGAAGTGCGAGCGGCTCACAGGAATCGCGAACGGCGACGCCGACTCCCACAATTCCGTCGCGAAAAATGGGCAGGCGGCCAACAACTTGCGTTCGACATCGTCCCGCACAAGGTCTCCCTCGACGGGCAGTGGAAGATGTTTTGTCTTGCCTTGGAAGGTCGAAGCAAAATTCGTGACTTCGAGTGCTTTCTCGATGTGCAGCTCGCGCGGCTTTCCGTGCGCATCGACGCGTCCGTAATCGTAGACGCGATACGTCAGATCGGAATATTCCTGCACTTCAATCACGATCATGCCCGGCCCGATCGCGTGCGGAGTTCCCGGCGGAACGAAAATCGTGTCGCCGGCACGAACGTCCACCGGCTGAAAGATCGATTCGAGCGTCTGATCAGCAAGTCGCGCAAGAAATTCCTGCTTGTTTGAGCCCGGTTTCAGACCGAACAGCAATTCCGCGCCAGGCTCCGCCGAGACAACGTGCCACATTTCGGTTTTGCCGCGCCCCCCCGCAGCTTTCTCGTGAACAGCAGCGTAGGCGTCGTCCGGGTGAACCTGTAGCGACAGCATGTCCGTCGGAAAAATAAATTTCACGAGCAGCGGGAACTCTTCGCTCGCAGCGCATTGGGTACCGCGCCACTCGGGTGGCATTTCATGCCAAGCGTCGCGCAGACTTTTGCCGCGAAATTCCGGAGTTGTAATTTTGCTGTCGAAGCTGGTGAGCCAAGCTTCGCCAAGCGGCTCGGCCAGATCCGATTTTTCAGGGTAGAGCGGCGCAAGCGATCGAGCGCCCCAAATCCGCGGGCTGAAAATCGGCTCGAGCCGCTGCGGCGCGGGCTTCAAATCGCGCGACAAATCAGGCCGCAGCCTCGGCCCGCGAGAAAAAGTGATCGAGACGCCGCAGTCCTTCGTCGATGCGCTCGATCGAGGTCGCATACGAAAGCCGCAAATATCCCGGCGCGCCAAACGCATCGCCGGGGACGAGCGCCACGCGCGCTTTGTCGAGCAGCAGCTTCGCCAGCTCCGTCGTATCTTTCGCCAACGCCTGCCCGCTGCTGCCGTTCGCCAGATGCGCCGACACATTCGGGAACGCATAGAACGCGCCACCGGGCCATTCGCAAGTGACGCCGTTGATCTTGCGCAATCCTTCCACGATGCGCTTGCGCCGCTTTTCGTACTCAGCGAGCATCACCGGCACCGTGTCCATCGAGCCGCGCATCGCTTCCAGCGCCGCATGCTGCGCGATCGAAGTCGGGTTCGACGTCGATTGGCTCTGCAATTTCACCGTCGCTTGAATCAACGCTTCCGGCGCGAGCGTATACCCCACGCGCCAGCCGGTCATCGCAAACGTCTTCGACATCGATCCGATGATGATGACGTTTTCCTTCGAGCCGGCAACGCTCGCGATCGAGTACGGCTTGTTCTGCTCGTACGTGAAATGCGAGTAGCACTCGTCGCCCATCAGCCACACATTGTGCTTCTTGCAAGCAGCGAGAATGCGCTCGTACTCATCCGGCGGAATCACGCCGCCCGTCGGATTATTCGGCGAGCTCAAAATCACCATCTTCGTTTTCGGCGTGATCGCTTTTTCGATGACCGACGCCTTCACGCTGAATCCATCTTCCGGCTTGCTATCGACGTAAACCGGAGTGCCGCCCGCGTATTTCACGATGTCGGGATAGCTCACCCAATACGGCGCCGGGATAATGACTTCGTCGCCCTGCTGCACCAGCACGCTGACGCAATTAAAAATCGAATGCTTGCCGCCGACGTTGACCACGCACTCTTTCGGCTCATAGCTCGACGCCAGCTCGCGCTTATGCCACGCGACGATCGCTTCGCGCAGCGGCAGGATCCCGCCCGTCGGCGTGTACTTCGTGTAGTTGTTTTCGATCGCGCGAATAGCGGCCTGCTTGATGTGATCGGGAGTCGGAAAATCCGGTTCGCCCGGCCCGAAGTCGGCGATATCCACGCCTTTCGCCTTGAGCTTGTCGGCTTCCGCGATGACCGCCGAGGTCGGCGAGATTTGTATGCGGTTGATGCGTTCGGTGAGTTGCACTGTTTCTGTTTCTCCTGTCGATGACTGCGAATCTTTTGCGCGCTCTGTCAGTTGTTCACGCTAGGGCGATCTTGGCGCGTATTCTTTCTTCCACGACGCTCGGCACGAGTCCTTCCAGCGGCCCGCCGAGCTGCGCGATTTCGCGCACCAGCTTTGAACTCAGAAAACTGTAAGGCTGCCCCGGCAGCATGAACACGGTCTCGAGCCGCGGCTCCAGCTTTCGATTCATCAGCGCCATCTGCAATTCGTATTCATAGTCCGACACCGCGCGAATCCCGCGCAAAATCACTCCGGCGCCTCGCTTCCGCGCGTAATCGACAAGCAAGCCGTCGAACACATCGACTTCGACTCCGCTCCAGCGATTGGTGCACTCGCGCAACATTTCGACGCGCTCAGGCACCGTAAACAGCGGCTGCTTTTCCGCGTTCTTCAACACCGCAACGATGACCAGGTCGAACATCTTCTCGCCGCGCTCGATCAGGTCGAGATGGCCGTTCGTGACCGGGTCAAACGAGCCTGGGTAAATTGCAATCGATGTTTTCATCGTCAAATAGCGCGGCAGATCTGCGCGCCAAACCGCTGGCCATATTCTAACTCAGCCGCGAGAGCCCACGAGCCGCAAATCTTTCGCCGAAACCGCCTGGGCCTGCTGCCAAATCGGACCGCTTTCCTCTGTTATGAACCCCGGCACAGTGAACTCCTGAACCACAAACCAGTTTCGCCGCGCAGGAGCTTGTGCGAGTATGCCAAGCGGTATTGAATCGTATTAGTGGCGGAAATTCACGCGGAGGGCACGCGAAGATGATGCACCGTTCGTCGATTCGGGGAATACTGCTGCTGGGGACGATGCTCGTGAGCGCACTCACACAATCGCCGTCGGCGAACGCGCAGTCACAACGCCAACTGAGCCTTATGCCGTTGCCATCGAGCATCCAGCAAGGCACCGGCGAACTCCGCATCGACGCCACATTTTCCGTCGCGCTCACCGGCCACACCGAGCCGCGCCTCGATCACTCCGTCGCACGTTTCCTCACGCAGCTCAATCGCGAAACCGCTTTCCCGAACCTTGCTAAAGGCCCAACCAGCCGGCAAAGCCACGCTGACCATTCACACCGATCACGCCAGCAAAGAAATTCAGGAACTCGGCGAGGACGAAAGCTACACGCTCGAAGTCACCGCCGACGGCGCGAAACTCAACGCCGCCACTCCGCTCGGCACCATGCACGGCCTGCAAACGTTCTTGCAGCTCGTCGAGCCCGGCGCCGCCGGCTTCGACGTCCCCGTCGTCACGATCAACGATCAGCCGCGCTTCCCGTGGCGCGGAATCATGTTCGACGTCGGCCGCCATTTCATTCCGCTCGACGTACTGCGCCGCAACGTCGATGGCATGGAAGCCGTAAAAATGAACGTCTTCCACTGGCACCTTTCCGAAAATCAAGGCTTCCGCATCGAGAGCAAGAAATTCCCCAAGCTCCACGAACTCGGCTCCGACAATCTCTATTACACGCAAGACGAAGTCCGCGACTTCATCGCCTACGCGCGCGAGCGCGGCATCCGCGTCGTTCCCGAATTCGATATGCCCGGCCACAGCACAGCCTGGTTCGTCGGCTATCCCGATCTCGCCAGCGGCCCCGGCCCATACCAGATCGAACGCAAGTGGGGCGTGATGGATCCCGCCATGGATCCCACGAACGAGAAAACCTACAAACTCCTCGACGACTTCATCGGCGAAATGGCCAAAGTTTTCCCCGACCATTTCTTCCACATCGGCGGCGACGAAGTGAACGGCAAACAGTGGGATGCCAATCCGAAAATTCAGGAATTCAAGAAAGCCCACAACATTGCGGATAACAAAAATCTGCAAGCGTATTTCAGCGGCCGCGTGCAAAAGCTCGTCACCAAACACGGCAAAGCCGTCGTCGGCTGGGACGAAGTCTTCATCCCCGGCGTGCCGAAAGATATCGTGATTCAGTCGTGGCGCGGTCAGGCTTCGCTCGCCGAAGCAGCCTCACAGGGTTATCGCGGCATTCTTTCGAATGGCTACTACATCGATCTCGGCTGGTCCGCCGCGCGCCACTACGCGGTCGATCCGATGGGCGGCGCCGCGGCGAATCTCACGCCCGAGCAGCAGAAGCTCATCCTCGGCGGCGAAGCCACCATGTGGTCCGAGTACGTCAACGCCGAAAACATGGATTCCCGCGTCTGGCCGCGCAGCGCCGCGATCGCCGAGCGCCTCTGGTCGCCCCAAAGCACCACCGATGTCGCCTCAATGTACGTCCGCATGAACGCCGAAAGCACGCGCCTCGAACTGCTCGACCTCACGCATCGCAGCTACTACCGCGCAATGTTGCAGCGGATTGCCGGCGCCGCAACTCCCGATGAATTCGAAGCGCTGAAAACCGTCGCCGACGTGGTCGAACCAGTGAAAGATTACAAACGCGAAGAGCTCGCTCCCGTGGAGCCGACCAGCATGACGCCCATGAATCGCGTCGTCGACGCAGTAAACCTCGAAAGCGACAAAGCCCGCGACTTCAGCGACCTAATCGATAAATTCCTCGCCTCAACCTGCAAAGACCCCGACCAAGCCGCCCGTCTGCGCGCTCAATTCATCATCTGGCGCGACAACGACGCCAAACTCCAGCCGCTGGAACAGCGCTCTTTCCTCGTAAAAGAAATCGCACAAGTCTCGCAAAATCTCTCAGCCCTCGGCGTCGCCGGACTCGCCGCGCTCGATTACATCGCAAAGGGCACCGCCGCCCCCGCCGATTGGAAGACCAGCCAGACCGCCGCAATCACACAACTCGCCCAACCGCGAGCCCAACTCCTCCTACTCCCGACCGCCGCCGTCCAAAAACTAATCGACGCCGCCAGCACCGGCGGCACCTGCGCAAAATAGCCCGGTAGCGCCGGCGTCCCGCCGGCGTTTTTCCCCAGATGCTTGCCATCCAATCGATTTTTTCCAGATGGCCAGTGCCGCCGGCCGCTCTCCCTACTCCGCCCCGCCAACCCGCGCCTCCACCGGCGCCCGATTGTGGCAAACCCCCGACCCCGAATCCGTAAACGTCGCCCCCTCCACGTGCACAAACTCCCATGTATACCCGTGCGGCATCAGCGTCACCTTAATCACGCCAAACGTGTCCATATTCCGCACCTCACTATTATCCATCGCAAATCCCAACGGATCATGACTCCGCCCGCCAGTCCCCACCACAATCTCTCGAATCCCATGCTCCGGATCAATCTTCCCATCCGGATCCTGCGGCGCAAACCGCTCATACGAATGCTCATGCCCCACCAGCAGCAAATCCGCATGCGCCGCATATAAATCCTGCACAATCGCCTTCAGCTCCGGATGCACCGCATGCGTCCGAAAAATCCCGCTGCTAAACAGCGCATGGTGCCCAAACGCGACAATGCAAGACCCCGTATGCTCGCTCAAATCTTTCTTCAGCCACGTCTCCTCCGGTGACCCCGCCGCGCATCCGCCCAATCCCGGCGCATCGCAATTCGAATTGAGCGCAACGATGTGCCACACGCCGAGGTCAAAGCTGTAATACCCCTTGCCCACCGGCCCCGCCCTCTCCCCCCAATATCGAAAATAGTCCCGCGCTTCCGGCGTCCCATACTCATGATTCCCCGGCGTGGGGTGCGTCCGCTCCTTAAACCGCCCCCAGGTCGTGCCATAGCACTCGTGGAACTCCGCCGCGTTCCCGTGCTCATACGCGAGATCGCCCGAAGCAAAGACCTCGCCCGGTATCTTCTCGATCAGCTTCGCGGTCGCCTCGGCGCCAGCCAGCGCCGCGCCACATCCCGCGATATCGCCCGCCCCCACCAGCGTAAATACCTTATCCTCAGTAGTTTGACCGGCATCCGCACCTGCTCGAGCCTTCACCGGGGCATCGCCCGGCCTTGCCGTCTGCCCCAGAGCGCCGCTGCAAACCCAAAGCCCAATCACCAAAATCGCCAAAATCCTCAGAAATCCACTCCGGTGTATGTAACGGGGCATACGACTCTCCTCATCCAATACGTGCGTAAGCCTATCACGCGAGGCGGGATCTGCTCGACCGGCGATATTCTGCACGTAGTACTATAACCCGCTCGCAATCAACGATTTGCACAAGCCCAAGGCGCCCTTTCGGTTTGACTTGCGGCTCCTGAAAGGATATGCTTCCAACTGGGACCGTTTTTGTCGCATTTGACCGGAGAGAGTGTTAACCACTGATGTTTAAGCTGTCCAAAAAAGCCGACTACGGCCTGATCGCCGTAAAACACCTCGCGACACATCGCAATGTGCACGCGTGCAGCGCCAACGAAATTTCCGAAGAGTACGGCATCTCCACGACGCTCATGGCGAAAGTGCTCCAAAAGCTCGCGCGCCAAGGCCTCGTAGCAGCAAAGCACGGTTCCAGCGGCGGCTACCAGCTAGCAAAAGAGCCCGGCCAGATCAGCGCACTCGACGTAATTTCCGCAATCGATGGTCCTGTGCTGATCACGAGTTGCATCACGAGCCACGGCATCTGCGACGCCACCGATAAGTGCTCCGTGCGTGAGCCGCTGCGTAAGGTAAACGAAAGCATCTTGCAAGTGCTCGGCACCGTAACGATTTCTCAGATGAGCGAAGAGCATCACGAACCTGCGCTCGTCGCGCTTTCTTCGGCCCCGCTCTAAGGGCCGATCAAAGCGAGCAGCAAAGAAATTATTCGAGAAGTAGGAGACAGGAAAATGGCCGTAAAGCTCCCGATTTACATGGACAATCACGCAACGACACCGACGGATCCTCGTGTCGTCGATGCGATGCTGCCGTATTTCAGCGAAAAATTTGGCAACGCCGCCAGCCGCAACCACTCCTTCGGTTGGGCCGGCGAAGAAGCCATCGAAACCGCGCGCCAGCAGATCGCCTCGCTCATCGGCGCCACGCCCAAAGAAATCATCTTCACCAGCGGCGCCACCGAATCCGACAACCTCATGATCAAGGGCGTTGCCGAGATGTACCGCGAAAAGGGCAACCACATCATCACCCAGGCCATCGAGCACAAAGCTGTCCTCGACACCTGCAAGCGCCTTGAAAAATACGGCTACGAAGTCACCTATCTGCCGGTGCAAAAAGACGGCCGCGTCGATCCCGAAGACGTCCGCAAAGCGATCACGCCGAAAACAATCCTGATCACCATCATGTACGCCAACAACGAAATTGGCGCGATCAACCCGATTCAGGAAATTGGCAAAATCGCCAAAGAGCACGGCATCATCTTCGCCGTCGATGGCGTTCAGGCCGTCGGCAAGATTCCCGTGGACGTGCAGAAAGACAACATCGACCTGCTCGCCATCTCGGCGCACAAGATTTACGGCCCGAAGGGCGTCGGCGCACTCTACGTTCGCCGTCGCAACCCACGCGTTCAGCTCTCCGCCATCATCGACGGCGGCGGCCACGAGCGCGGCATGCGTTCCGGAACGCTCAATGTCACCGGCATCATCGGCCTCGGCAAAGCCTGCGAAATCGCTCAGCAGGAAATGGCCAGCGAAGGCGCCCGTCTTCTCGCGCTTCGTGAACGCCTCCGAAAAGGCCTCGAAGCTAAGCTCGACGAGGTTTTCATCAACGGTTCGATGGAGCATCGCCTCCCCAACAACCTCAACATGAGCTTTGCCTACGTCGAGGGCGAATCCCTCCTCATGGGCATCAACGACATCGCTGTTTCGAGCGGTTCCGCTTGCACCTCTGCAACCCTCGAACCCAGTTATGTACTCAAAGCTTTAGGCGTGGGCGAAGACCTGGCTCACACCTCGATTCGCTTCGGCCTCGGCCGCTTCAACACCGAGGAAGAAGTCGATTACGTGATCGACAAGATGGTTCAGGTCGTCAGCAAACTCCGTGAGCTTTCGCCCCTGTACGAGATGGCTAAGGAAGGCATCGATATTTCCAAGGTGAAATGGACGGCCGCCTGACATATATTTCGACTGCAAAGGGAAGAGGACACAAAGCACATGGCTGCTAATGAAGGGACAATCAGGATTCACCGTTCGATCGGTGGCATTGGCGCGGCGTTTCGGGTATCGTTCGTGCCCTACGACTCCGACGGCGAAGGCACCGCGGGCATTCGTTCGTTTCACGAAGTCCAGCAGGTTCGCACGTTCTTGAAAAGCCTCGGCGTCAACGCCGAAGTGATTCGCGACGTGCAGCGGCAACTCGCGGCCGGCCGTTCGGCTTCGGTTCCCAACGTTGCCATCGCCGAAGACCTCGTGAAGAGTTCCGGTCTGCAAGCGACTGCCAAAGTCAGCGCGGGTCGATAAAGTTTTTTGTACGGACGCAAAGCTACATCTATCGAATTTTACGGCGGTCGAATTTAAGTTTGTCGAAGTTGAATTTGTCGAATTCAAAAGTTTGGAAGTAAAGGAGCTGCAACCACATGGCTTACAGTGAAAAAGTCGTAGAACACTACAACAACCCGCGCAACGTCGGCAGCCTGCCGAAAGAAGATCCCAACGTCGGGACCGGTCTTGTCGGCGCCCCCGAATGCGGCGACGTGATGAAGCTCCAGATGAAAATCAATCCCGTGACCAACATCATCGAAGAGGCCAAGTTCAAGACCTTCGGTTGCGGCTCGGCCATCGCCAGCTCCTCGCTCGCGACGGAATGGGTCAAGGGCAAGACCGTCGAAGAAGCGCTCAATATCAAGAACACCGATATCGTTCGCGAACTCGCGCTTCCCCCGGTCAAGATTCACTGCTCGGTCCTCGCTGAAGACGCCATCAAGGCCGCCATCGGCGACTGGAAGAAAAAGCACGGCATCGAAGTCCCGGCCCACGAAAAGACCGCCGCTCACTAGTTTTTCGTGCGTCCGAATTCGACCGCAACCGTTGTAAGGCGTTGTCATCCTGAGCCTACCCGACGAGGGTAGGCGAAGGATCTCAACTGAGGCCCAGGCACCAAAGGTCAGATCATGGCAACAGAGACAATCTCTCCAAGCGTTCCAACAATTCGCGTCACCGAGCGCGCCGCTCAAAAGATCCGCGCGCTGCTCGAAAAAGATGGCGTGCCTCTCGAACAGGGAGGCCTCCGCGTCGGCGTCCAAGGCGGCGGCTGCTCCGGCCTCTCCTACGCCATGCGTCTCGACACGCAATCCCGCGATCGCGACAAAATCTTCGAGGAATTCGGCGCCCGCATCTTCGTCGATCCGAAGAGCCTGCTCTATCTTGCCGGCACCATCCTCGAATACGAAGAAACTCTGATGCGCCAGGGATTCGTCTTTCAGAATCCCAACGCCGCGCGAAGCTGCGGCTGCGGCAGTTCGTTCACCGCGTAAGAAGTAGCCACAGGATCAATCGCCTGTGCAGCCGTGAACGCAACCGGGTCGTTTCGAAGTGGCCGGCAGCCCATCGCCAGCCACTTTTTTGTTTTCCGGCGCTCTTGTGCGCCCCGAGATTCGTGCTCAGGTAGTCCCGGAGTTCTCATCAACTCCCGGAGTTCTCGTCAGCTCCCGGAGTTGTCATTAGCTCCCGGAGTTGTCATCCACTCCCGAGACTTGTCATCCTGAGCGGAGCGAAGGATCTCAACGTAAGCACGACCGACCCTTCGCCGCCGAGCGCGGTCATATGCAGGCGCAGTAGCAATCGGGCCAGCGGCGAGATTTGAACTAGGCAAGCAGGGCCGTCAACGCCCGTCAAGTCCTGGGCCGGCGTGAACGATCGATGCCTATTGACAACTTTATAAAATATCGTTATACTCCTAGATGAATACGCTCACCAATTCGAAAACACCCCTCAGCTATCCCAAGTATTTTCAGCAGCTTCCACACACTTGTTTTCTGGTACTTCGCATCCCATTCATTCCAAACGAGTTGCGCACTCTTCAGAAAACGACGGGGGTATACCCCCTAAAAGCGAAGCCCAGGCGAAACTTCGCGCAGTTCCAAATTGAAACCGCAACAATAAGTCCTTTGGTGGCCTCACGATGACCGCCCCATCCACCGCACAAGGCAAATCCGCCGACCACTTCTCCCTCTTCGGCCTGCCGCGCAAGCTCTGGATCGAAATGCCCGGCCTCGAACAAAAGTTCCTCCAACTCAGCTGGAAGCTCCACCCCGATAACTTCGTAAACGCCTCGGCCGAAGAGCAAGCCGATTCCCTCAAGCGCAGCTCGGCTCTCAACGACGCCTACCGCGTTCTCCGCGACCCCGTCGCCCGCGTCGAATATCTGCTCGGAATCGAAGGCGCCCGCAAAGAAGGCGAACAGAAGCAGAAAGCTCCGCCCGAGCTGCTCGAAGAAGTTTTTGAACTAAACGAATCTCTCGACGAATTGCGCGAAGCAAAGCAGAGCGGCGCCGACCTCGAAAGCCTCAAGTCGAAACTGGAAATCGCCGAAACGAACTTTCAGCAAAAACTGCTCGACGTCGATCAGCAGCTTTTCTCCTCCGCAAAACAATGGGACGCAGCCATCGACGCAAACGCCTCTGACAGTGATCGCGACGCCATCAAAGTCCGCCTCAACGAGCTGCTCAATCGCCGCTCGTACATCCGTAACCTGGTCAACAGCGTCGCAAAGGAATTAGCCTAAGACATGGGAAGAATCGTAGGAATCGATCTCGGTACAACAAACAGCCTCGTCGCATACATCGATCCAGCGACGAACGCGCCGAAGTGCATCGTCGGTCCAAACGGCAGCACGCTTTGCCCGTCGGTCGTCAGCATCGATCCCGACGGAAGCGTCATCGTCGGCGAACCAGCGCGCCGCCGCTTGCTCACGCAATCCGAGCGCAGCATTTATTCCGTGAAGCGCTTGATGGGCCGCGGCGTCGCCGACATTCAGGATGAACTGAAGCTGTTCCCGTTCCGCATCGATCCATCGAGCAAAAACGTAATCCGCGTCAAGCTCGGCGACAAAACCTTCACGCCGCCAGAGATCTCCGCGTTTATTTTGCGCGAACTCAAGAATTGGGCCGAAGCACACTTTGGCGAAATAGTAGATCGCGCGGTCGTCACCGTGCCCGCATATTTTAACGACGCCCAGCGTCAAGCCACAAAAGACGCCGGCAAAATCGCCGGACTCGAAGTTCTGCGTCTCGTCAACGAACCGACAGCGGCTGCTCTTGCGTACGGCCTGCACGAAAAGCAGCGCGGCCACGTCGCCGTCTACGATCTTGGCGGCGGTACGTTCGACATCTCCGTTCTCAAGCTCATCTCCACCAGCGAAGGCGACATCTACCAAGTTCTTTCGACCAACGGCGACACGCACCTCGGCGGCGACGATATCGACAATGCTCTGCAATCGTTGATTCGGGCGAAAATCCTTGAGCATCACCGTGTCGATGTTTCCGCGCAGCCGGAACTCGCGCAGGAACTTCGCAAAGCGCTGATCACCGCGAAGCACGAACTTTCCGAATCGGAAACCGCCAGTGTGCGTTTTCCGCTGCCCGGTGGAGCCGTTTTCGCGCACGACTTCTCTCGCGCTGACTTCGACGCCATCATCAAGCCGATCGTCGATCGCACCATGGGTCCGGTGAAGCAAGCTCTGGCCGACGCACACCTGAAGCCAACCGAAATCGACGAAGTCGTTCTCGTCGGCGGCACCACCCGCACACCGCTCATCCGCGCGACCGTCGAAAATTATTTCGGCCGCAAGCCGCACACCGAACTCAATCCCGACGAAGTCGTCGCTCTCGGCGCAGCTGTTCAAGCAAACATTCTCGATCGCGGCGTCCAAAACATGTTGCTGCTCGACGTAACGCCGCTCTCGCTCGGCATCGAGACCTACGGCGGCGCCGTCGCCAAAGTCATCCCGCGCAACTCCACAATCCCCGCCAGCGCGCAGGAGATGTACACCACCGGCGTCGACAACCAGACCGGCATCGACATCCACGTCCTGCAAGGCGAACGCGAACTCGCCAAAGATTGCCGCTCGCTCGCCCGCTTCATTTTAAAAGTGCCGCCGTCTCCAGCCGGCCTGCCGCGCATCGAAGTCAAATTCCTGATCGACGCCAACGGCATCCTGCAAGTCGCCGCAAAAGACCTGCGCAACGGCGAGCAGCACATCATCGAAGTCCAACCAAGCTACGGCCTCAACGACACCGAGATCGAGCGCATGCTCGAAGAATCGATCGAATACGCCGAACAAGATTTCGCCCAGCGCCAAGTCATCGAAGCCCGCACCGAATCCGAATCCATCCTGACCGCGACACAAAAAGCTCTAACGAGTCCGGCTGGAGCATCGCTCCCGCAAGAAGAGCGCGCGACGATAGACAAATCGGTCGCCGCCCTGAAAGAATCCGTAGCCGGCGACGACTACAAACTAATCCGCAAGCGCATCGACGAACTGAACCACGCAACCGAACGCCTTGCAGAACTAGTGATGAACGGCGCAGTATCAACAGCACTAGAAGGCCGCAAACTGGCCGAAGTTTAGCAGTAGCAAGATTATGTAGGGGCGCAGCACTGCTGCGCCCCAGCTTGGCAAGATGTCAGCACCGCCGAGCAGTGTTTTTGATTTTTGAAAAGTTCGGCAGCCCGTCATGACGCCGAGCACAGTTTTTTAGATTTTCTGAAGGAGAGAGCACCATGGGCGGCAGCAACCCATACATCGAAGAAGTCAAATACACTCCCGCCACGAAGAAATACAAAGTCACATTTCTTCCCAGCGGCAAAACCATCGAAGTCGATCCCGCGCAAATTCCATACGGCCACAACGGCCTGCCCGGCAGCATTCTCGACATTTCCGAAGGCATCAAAGCCGGCCTCGACCACGCCTGCGGCGGCGTCTGCGCATGCTCCACGTGCCACGTCATCGTCAAGCAGGGCCTCGAGTCCTGCAACGAAGCCAGCGACGCCGAACTCGACGAACTCGACGAAGCCCCCGGCATCACGCCGAAATCGCGCCTCGGCTGCCAGACCGTTCCCGACGGCACCACCGACATCGTCGTCGAAATCCCCGAGTGGAACAAAAACCACGTCAAAGAAAAAGACCACTGACGTTCGCCGTGCGGTCGTCGTCCGGGCCGGCCGTTTGCCCGTCGCGAATCGAACAGGGCGATCCGCCCGCGCGAAACAGCGAGAAAGCCAAACGCGACCAACGGCCCCTCACCAGAGTCTTATCTCTGTGAACTCCGCGCACTCTGTGATGAAATCTTTTTCGTCTCGACGACGCACAGCGGCGAACTGAAATCCGCCGTTAAAAAAGCTGCACTGAGGAACAAAGCATGCCTTCATTCGACTGGGAAAATCTCGACGACATCGCCATCGGCTTGACCGACGCGCATCCTGACACCGACCCCTACACCGTCCGCTTCACCGACATGCACAAGTGGGTCACCGAACTCCCCGGTTTCGCCGGCGATCCGCAAAAATCCAACGAGTCAAAACTCGAAGCGATCCAGCAAGCCTGGCACGAAGAATGGGAAGATCGTAAAAGCTGAACGTGTCCTGTTCGACCCCACTTCGATTTTTTTCGCGCGCGGCATCGCGCGTCCGCACCGCGCGGGGTATCTCCGTGCGACACGCATCGCGTGACTCCTCGCTTCGCAAAATGACGCGCGGCAGCGCAGGCATTTGTCTCGCAAAAATTCTCAGCCGAGGCAGCTTAACGTTGGCGTTCGCTGCATTCTTGCTGCTTCCTTTTGTGCTCGTCGCTTGTCAGTCGGCGCCGAGCGAAAATCGCGCGACGAGCGGTGAAGCATCCGCCGCCGCACCTTCGAGAGACGCGCAACCGCGAGCCTCTAATCATCGCGCTGGCGAACGCGATGCGGCAGGGAAGTCCGGCGCGAGCGATCGCTACGATCTCGGTCGCGACGAGCAGCGCGGCGGACACACCCTCGACAAACACGTCGGCCGCACGGACGCAGAGCTTCGCGAACGGCTCGACCGTGAGCGCGACATTTCCGCCGCCTCCACTTGGACCGATCGCACTGCCGCGGAAGAAACCGTTGCCGCCGCCTTGCGCGAAATCAAGATAAAATCGATCGCTGGAACGAGCGCGGTTTTCCGCGCGCCAACCTCGCGCTCCATTACGACGCTGGCCGCCCGATTGGCCGCACCATGCATCACAATGAAAGCACATCCGAACCGTGCTCCGGCGCCGTAGTAGTTCTAAAGGCCGATCGCGACGGAGGATTTTTCGTGTTCACAACCTATCCCGAGGATCGCGAATGAAGCGCCTCACCAAAGGCAAATCCACGGCAGCGCCGGTGCAAGCGCCGATCGTCGCCGAAGACTATCCGACACTGAGCGAATTTTTCTCCGCATACTTGCATCAAGATTTCCGCAACACCTATGGATCGCCGACGAAAGCCGCGAAGAATTACATCTCCGACGCCTCGCCGGAGGAAGTCCAAACGCTTCGCAACGAGTGGCAAAACTTTCCGCAAAAAGCTCGCAGACCAGCCGCTTCGCGTAATCCAAGCCGCCGTCCGCAAACTCGGCGCCGCCTGGCTCCCCGACTCCGAAGCCGCTCTAACCCAACTCGACGCCGCATTGAAATAATCGACCGTGCGTCGCTGCATGCGGCACCCCGAAGGAGCCCAAGCGGCGCAACTCGACACAGCACGGAAGCAGTCGGCATCCACCTTCAAATAAATTGCCGCGGCGAAACGCAAACGATTCCGCGAATTGGCTGCAGTCTGTTAGAATTATTGGGTTGTTCCCACCGTGTTTGGCGCTATGGTGCAACGGTTAGCACGCGGCCCTTTCAAGGCCGAAATACGGGTTCGATTCCCGTTAGCGCTACCAACTTTTCCGGCAATCTTTCCGCGGTCATCGAACACAACTTGAACGCACGAATTTTCTAGACCCCAATCGGCGACAACGCCGAAGCTGGGGCGCATGATTCGCTGCGCGTCCATGTTCTGTCGTTCTCGAAATCGATCCATGTTCCGTTCGTCTCGAGCTCGATCGATCTTCTATTCTTCTTGAACTCGATCGATGTTCTATCCTTCTTGAAGTCGCGCTCATCTCATCTCTACGCGTAGATCGCGCGTACTCTTAACGCTGCTATGACGAACATCGCTCATTCACCGTGCGACAGAGGGGTAATCGCGTCGCAACGGCACGCCGGCGCTGACGAATCGTCTACGGCGCTTTGTAAAAAATCGGCTCAAACTTTCGTGCTCGCGGCGACGATTCTTGGCACGAGCATGGCGTTCATCGACAGCACGGTCGTGAATGTGGCGCTCGCCGCGCTGCAATCGACATTCCACGCAACGGCTGTCGATCTTCAATGGGTGGTCGAAGCTTATGCGCTTTTCCTCGCGGCGCTGCTTTTGGTTGGAGGTTCGCTCGGCGATCATTTCGGTCGGCGTCGAATCTACAGTTCCGGCGTCGCGCTTTTCACGATCGCGTCCATCTGGTGCGGGTTGGCTCCGAGCATCACGCACTTGATTGCGGCGCGCGCGTTGCAGGGAATCGGCGGTGCGCTGCTCGTGCCCGGCAGCCTCGCCATCATCAGCACTTCGTTCCCGAAGGAGGAGCGCGGTCGAGCGATTGGAACCTGGTCGGCGTTCACTTCGATCACAATGGCTGTCGGTCCGGTCCTTGGTGGATGGCTCATCGAACACGTTTCGTGGCGCGCGGCTTTCTTCATCAACGTGCCGATCGCGATCGCGGCTCTGGTGCTCACGTTCCGCTATGTGCCTGAAAGCCGCGACGAAAAATCGGGCAGCAAACTTGACTGGCTCGGCGCGCTTCTCGCTACCGTGAGTCTCGGCGCTCTTGTTTATGGATTGATCGAATCTTCGTCGCTTGGCTTTGGCAACGAGATGGTTTTGACCGCGCTGATTACCGGAGTCATCGCGTCCGCACTTTTCTTTTTCGTCGAAGCGCGGCAGGAAAATCCGATGCTGCCGTTGGCGCTGTTTCGCTCGATGGATTTTTCCGGGGCGAATCTCCTCACCTTTCTTCTTTATGCGGCGCTTTCCGGTGCTTTTCTATTTTCTTCCGCTCAATCTGATCCAGGTGCAAAGGTTTTCTCCGACGGCAGCGGGCGCCGCACTTCTTCCCGTTATCCTCATCGTGTTCATTCTGTCGCGCTGGGCGGGTGGGCTCGTCGCGCGTTATGGAAGCCGTGTGCCGCTGGTGGCCGGGCCGATGATTGTCGCCGCTGGATTCGTTCTGTTCCTCAGGCCGGACGCGAGCGCAAATTATTGGACGATGTTTTTTCCTGCGATCGTCGTTCTCGGCGTCGGCATGGCGATCAGCGTCGCTCCGCTGACCACGACGGTAATGAACGCGGTGGACGCGCGATGGGCGGGAATAGCGTCGGGCGTCAATAATGCTGTTTCACGCACTGGGGGATTATTGTCGGTCGCGGTATTCGGCATCGTGATGCTGCAGATTTTTGCGCACCGATTTGCGGAGTCGATCCAGAAGATCCCACTGCCTACGACTGCGAGCGATTCGCTGTACGCTCAACGTTTCGATCTCGCCGGCGTAAACATTCCCGCTGGCCTCGATCCGGCGCTGCGCGAAGCGGTGCGCCAAGCGATCGATACATCTTTTGTGTCGGGCTTTCGGGAACTTATGATGTTCAGCGCGGGGCTCGCCATTCTCAGCGCGTTCGCCGCTGGATTAATGATTCACGGAGCGCGGACATCGTCAACGCCATCGAAATCGAATTAGTATCAAACGATATTCGCACATTCCCGTGGTCGTCATGCTCGTCATCTTCCTGCGTCGAAGGCGGATATCGGCCGCTGGCCCGGTGTAAATTGGGATTCCGACAGTGTCGGTAGTAAACTGAAAGGGAGACGTTACTGCTTCATTTAGCACCGAGAGAAGGACAACGCCATGCCTAACCCTTTCCGATCGTCGAATCCCGCGCTTAGCGAGAAAGCTTTCCAAGGCGCCGTAGGCGTAGGCGGCCAAGCGATGACGGTGCAAGGCACGGTCAACAAGACCGGCGTCCTGCTGCTGTGCGTGATCGCGACTTCCGCGTGGACTTGGGGACTCTCGCACTCGCCGCAGCCGGAAAGCGCCATGCCGTGGATGCTGGGCGGGGTGTTTGGCGGGCTGATCCTTGCGCTGGTGACGATCTTCAAGAGCAACTGGGCGCCGATCACCGCGCCGCTGTATGCGTTGTTCGAAGGGCTGTTCCTCGGTGGGCTCTCCGCCGTTCTTGACAAGCAGTATCCCGGCATCGCGTTTCAGGCGATTGGCCTGACGTTTGGCGTTCTTGCCGTGATGCTTGTCGCTTACAAGACCGGGACGATTCGGGTGACGCAGAACTTCAAGCTGGGTGTTATTGCGGCAACGGGCGGGATAGCGCTGTTTTATCTCGCTGAGATGGTGCTGGGATTTTTTCATGTTGCGGTGCCTGCGATCAATGGAAGCGGGCCGATTGGGATTGCGTTTAGCCTTTTTGTGGTTGTTATTGCGGCGCTGAATCTTGTGCTCGACTTCGACATGATCGAGACGGGGGCGCGGCTGGGTGCTCCGAAGTATATGGAGTGGTACGGGGCGTTTGGGCTGATGGTGACGCTGATTTGGCTGTACCTGGAGATGTTGCGGCTGTTGTCGAAATTGCAGCGGCGGAATTGACGGCTGCGGGCGAGCGGCTCGCTTCGGTTGGGATGACGAGTATTTTTGTTTTGTAGTTTTGGGGATCGATGAGTGGCTGGGAGGGGAAAACCCGCACCCTCCTAAAATCAGGAGGGTGCGGCACCCTGGCTAATTTTTTTTGCTTCGATCCATTCGGTGTCACTGAGAGCTGCGGTCCCGGAGATCCCTCCTTCCTGCAAACTGTTTTTGTTCCGTAACATGCTATTCACGGGTTCGCGCTGAACATCTCCACGGCATGCGGCTCGCATCCAACTTAGCGTTCGAAACGGTCAGTAACTCCTACTCCGTCTTGGGCCGAACTTTTCTGGCAACCGCGGTAAATCTGCCGGAAGATGCTTTCAGTAGCTGGCAGTCCCCCGACCCCGTTCTGCAGAGAGGCAAGTCACCCACCATCCATGCTCGTCACCGATGAACAAGAGAATCAGCGTCCGCGCGAAGCCGCGGCGCAAGCGCCGAGAGCAGCCGCGCTCATTTTAGCTTCGGGTTTCGTTGTAGGCTCGCGGATCATCGCGTCACAGGAAGTGGATCGAGCTTTCGGAATGCCGGTGGGCAAGCTGCGCGAACGCGCCGGAATCGAGTCGCTGGCTTACGCCGCGGAAGGCGAGACCGAAGTTACCCTCGGCGCGCAAGCGGCTAACGAGGCTCTGCAATCGGCGGGTTGCGCGCCGGACGAAATCGACTCGATCATCGCGACCAGTGAAACGCATCATATTTATCCGTCGCTTGCGGCGCAGCTGCATTCGGAAATCGGCGCGCGCGAGACGTGCGGGGCGTTCGACGTCGGTGGCGCGTGCCTGGGTCTGATCAATGCGCTTTCGGTGGCGCAGGCGCAGGTTGTTTCCGGACAGGCGCGCACGGTAGCCGTTGTGACTTCCGATCTGCACAGTCGCACGCTCGTCCCCGGCCGAGTCGCCGGGGAATTCGGCGGGCTGTTTGGGGATGGCGCCAGCGCTTTTCTGGTGCGCGCGGCGGACGAAGCAAAACCTTCATCTGGCGCCGGCGTTGGTTTCGGACTGGCTTACCGGATTCGCGATTTTCTGTTTGGCTGCGCCGATCAATATGCCGATGCGGTGAAGGTCGAGGGAAAACTCGACGGCAGCCTGGCGGTCGTGTTTGAAGGGGAAGCGCTGTCTCGGGCTGCGATTTCGCGGCTGGAAAAAATTATCGCTGCTCTTGAAAAACTGAGTTCGGTGCCGCGCGCGGCCGTCGGTGCTTTTGCGACGCATCAGCCTAATCCGCGGCTGCTGACGCTGTTGGCGAAAGTTGCCGGCGTTTCCGTTCGGGCGTTTCCGCCGATCGCGACGACTTCGGGGAATCTTGGGTCTTCGACGTGCGGCGCCGCGCTTCATAGCGCGCTGCAAATGTTTCGTGGGTGTCCGGAGTCGGCGCGGAAGCCGATATTTCTGGCTTCGCTGGGGCCGGGGTT
The DNA here is from genome assembly GCA_963785605.1 of uncultured Acidobacteriota bacterium. Lineage (GTDB taxonomy): Bacteria > Acidobacteriota > Terriglobia > Acidiferrales > UBA7541 > Acidiferrum. Next base: position 37,268 of record CAWAWE010000013.1, read on the forward strand.
GGTTTTTGGCGGGGCGTGGCTGTCGCCGCAAGAGTCGTAGCGATCAGAAACTCATTCGCGCCAGAAAAGTGAACTGGCGCATCGGCTGCACGGCATCGACAAATCCAAAGGTGCTGGAGCTTATCTGGGTGTTGACGCCGGAATATTGAACGATATTGAGGGCGTTGTTGGCGGTCGCGCGAAATTCCAGAGTCTTCGATTCGTGGAAGGGAATCAGCTTCGACAGCGACAGATTCAAATTTTGCTGCCCCGGTCCTGGAATCGAGTATCGCGAAGCCGTGCCGTACAGCTGCCCGTCTGCGAAGGTGGCGGAAAACGCCGCCGTGTTGAACCAGTGATCGAGCCTCCCGCCGCCCAGCGTGATCGGGGCTCCCGGCACGCGATTCGGCCGTAGCGAGCCGTGGGTTCCTCGCGCCACTTCCGCGACTGAAGCCGAGATATAGGGTGTCAGCGGAACTCCCGTCGCCAGGGTCAAAAATCCTGAGAGAGACCAATTCCCAAAAATCCGCGAAGCCGAATCGCCTTTGTTGAACAGCGGCTGCTTCGTACCAAATGGCAACTGATACAAAAAGCAGCCGGTCACCTGGTGCCGGATGTCGAAACTGGAATTGCTCTTTTCCGCCAAGAGATTGTCGGGATTCTGCGCGACCACAACGGACCCCGCATTTGTGGACGAAGCGTTGTCGATCGAATGCGAAAAGGCATAGGTTGCCTGAAGCGCCAGCCCGCGGCGCATGCGTTTGTTGGCTCGCACCACCAGCGCATTGAAGTTCGAAAATGCGGAAGAATCGTCGAAATCAAAAAACGCACTCGCGAACGGCAACATATTGATCGGCCCGGGAGCGCTCACAATGTCGAGCCGCGTGCCTTTTGCGCCGGTGTAACCCACATCCAAGACGATGTCGAGCGGCAGCGACTGCTGCACGTCCAAATACCACGTCCCGATGTACGGCAAGCTGTAGTGCCTGCTGATCGCAAGATTTCCTATGTCCACGTTGTTTCCGAACCCAGCCTCCAAGCGGAACGGCGCAATGAAGTGTGGGACGTTAGCGTTTGCCTGTACGTCGGCGAACGGGGGCTGGTACGCCAAATACTGAATAAGGCCGCCGTATTCACCCACGCCGTAATTGATGCCATACGCCGCGCGCACGGTCGTGTCGCGCGACGCCTGCCATGCCAAACCGACATGCGGAGAAAAATTGTCGCGGTCCGGTTTGATCAGGCTGCGCGGATACCGTATGCCAGTGACGCCGCCAACACCATCCGGCTGAACCGCGGCGATGTCTGAGAAATCAGCATTGTAGTCGAGCGTTGAAAGGCGGGCGTACTTCTCGACAAACGGCGAGAAGTAGTCGTAGCGCAACCCGATGCACAACGTGAGATTTCGGAGCAGGCGCCAGTCGTCGCGGACGAACAAATCCCAGTTGGTCTGCCGGGTGTACGCCTTCTGATCCGGCGACTCGAGTTTGCTCTCTTGCTGCCGCCCGAGCAGGAAGTCTGCAAACGAAGATCCGGTCGTCGCCACCTCGTTTCCGCTCGGTTCTCCCGGAAGCTGTGTGAAAGCGCCCGTAAAGATGAATGTGCCGGTCGCGTCTACCCCACCGAACAGATTGAAATCAACGTGATGCAGATCTCCGCCAAATCGCAGGACGTGCGCGCCACGCGTCCAGGAAGTTGCGCCCGACACGCCGGTCGTTTGCGTCAGCTGAAAATTCGGCTGGGTCTCGCTGATTCCCGTGAAGTTATTGAAGACGAGATTGGGCAAGCCCCAGTCGAGCGGATTCGTATTGATCGGGTTGTTGAAAAAATCGGCAAACACGCCCGATTTCGAAGCGATGTCTTGCTCGTTCGTGAAGAAATTCGTCACCCGAGAATTGTTGCGATTCGAATTCACGCTGAATGTCGTGATCCAATCGCCGCGGGTTTCCGTGTATCCGGCCGTCACCGAGTAGCCCTGCACGCGTTGTTTGCCGCCGAGCTCCGGGAAAATGTTGATCACATCGGTCGCGACATCTCCGAAATTGAAATTCACGTAGAGAGTTCGCGCCTGCCCTTGGTTTTGCGCTCCTGCGCTCGCGGCGCCTTGCAGATTTGCCAGTGGTCCAAAGCTGTGTGTGAAGCTTGCGCCGACTGTGTTTGTATGCGCGCCTTGCGTGGAGAGCAATCGGTAGTTGATGCCGGTGCTGTTCAGATTTGCGTGAGGAACAAATTGCAGAAGAGCCAGGGCCGCCGGATCGAGCGGCGTGTTAATCGTGTTGTTTGGATACGGCGTCGGGGTTGTCGGCGAATAGATGAGATTCAGCACGCCGTTCGAATCGAGGAGATGCGAAAAGTTTCCCTGGCGCTCTTCATCGGTCGGAACGATGCCATAGTCGTTCACCAGCGTTGTCGAAAGTTGTCCCGAATAACTGAGCACAAGCGAATCACGCGCGCTCGGCTTGGTGATACCTGGAAGAAACGGCTGGAGGCCGAGGGTCGCGCCGTACCCATTCGTGTGGTAACCGGGGCTCGGTGCCGGCTGGCCGGCGATCACGAACGGATGCGCGTTGAGCGCGGAGTTTCCACCGGTCCAAAAAAGTTGTCCGTGTGGTTGGATTGAAGAGTGGTTGCTGGCGCCGGTGGCGCCGCTCGAATTGCCGGAGCTCGAATTTGCGTTCGAAGCCGAGCTTGAAGCAGCACTGCTGGTAACCGGCCCGACCGACGCCCCCTGCAACTCGTGCCCATCCTCAAAATCCTGGCGCATCTGATCGGCCATCTGAAAATAGGGAATCACGATGAGCGTTTGCCCATTCACGGAAAATGTGTCGCCCGAGAAGCTTGCGTCGCCCGCGAAGCTTGGAAATTGGGCGCCGGAGCTTCCCCCGGTGCTGCCACTCGCGGGTTGCATCGCGATGCTGTTGGGCGTCACTGGCGGCATCAGCAGCGGCGGCCACAATGATGCGATGCTGCTCGTGCCGGTCGAGCCCGCCGCCTGATTGCTTGCGTTCAACACGATCGAAAAATCCACCTCGCGGTTTCCGCCAGCGTTGGCGAACGCGATCTCGTCCGATGCCGATGTCACCCCGCGAAAGTCGGCGCGCACGAGATATCGCGCATTCGCCGGCAGATGGATCGAATACGCCCCAGCCGCATCGGTCAGCGTCGAAAATCTCTTTGCGGGCGGAAGAGTGGCCGCCACGACACGAACGCCTCCCATGGGAATTGTGCCGACTTTCACGATGCCGTGGATACGCGCGCCGGAGCCCGAAAGGGAAGAGGCTGTTGTGGCCGGCGATCGGGGCTGCGGATGTGGCGGTGGGGTCCGCGAGTCGGAGTCTGGCACGTTCTGCGAGAACGCCGGCATCGCGGCAGCGAAAAATCCCCAGACCAAAGCAGCCATCACCACCCACAACAGGCGGAAGGGCGTTTGACGATGGCTGGAATTCCCGTGAGCCGGCTTCATAGACGAAAAAGCGAACCTGAAGATTACGACTGTCAAAAACGCCGCCATCCTTCTAACATATCCACCAATTGTTTGCTCGCTCACAACGTTTGAAGATTGAATTGTGCTGCCCGCGCCGGGGAATAAATCCGTGAATGTGAATCGCCGACAATTTGGATTTGGCCTGACGGCTTCGCTTGCGGGTCTTAGCGCTGCGATTGCAACCGACGCGCAAGCAACGCAAGACAAGCCCGCGGCCGAATCGAACACCGCTGCCGCCAAGCCCCGCTACTTCTTCAAGAATCCTACGTTCGAGATCATCTTTCTGACCGCTCTTGGACGCGCCTATGGTTCCGCCGGAAACGTCGGCAAAGTTTTGTACCTTACGCGCCAGGTTGAAGACGGAAATTTCGAGACAGCCTTTAACGCCTTCAAATCGGCCGGCGACGAAGCGCGCACGCAAGCCGAAGAATCTCTCGCCGGCGGCCACAAAGAGAGCGCCCGCCAAGCCTATCTCTGGGCGCAAAATTATTACGACAGCGCCACCTATTTTGCGGACGGTTCCGCGGATCGGTCGCGTCTCGAGCCGACGTGGGAGCTTCTTTACGATTGCTGGCTGAAATCGCTGCCGCTCTTCGATCCACCGATCGAACCGGTCAGCATTCCTTACGAAAACACGCAGCTTCACGGATTTTTCTTTCGCGCTCCGAATCCGCGCAAGGAAAAACGACCATTGCTGATCCTCGTCAACGGAAGCGATGGCTCACTGTTGGATATGTATCTTTGGGGCGCGGCCGGCGCTCTCGCTCGCGGCTACGATTGCTTGACGTTCGATGGCCCAGGGCAGGGCTACGCGCTTTGGAAGCAAAAAATCTTCTTCCGGCCCGACTGGGAAAAAGTGATCACGCCGGTCGTCGATTACGTGCTTACGCGACGCGAGGTCGATCCAAAGCGCATCGCGCTTCAGGGCATTAGCCAGGGCGGCTATTGGGTTCCGCGCGCGGTGGCCTTTGAAAAACGGATCGCGGCGACGATCGCCGACCCCGGCGTCGTCGATGTTTCCACATCATGGACGGCAAGCATCCCGAAACCATTGCAAGAACTGCTCAATGCCGGCAAAAAAGCTGAGTTCGACAGCTTCCTCACCAAGGCCCTAAACCCCGCGTTGAAAGCCACTCTGAACTTCCGCGTGCGACCCTACGGCTTTACTTCGCCCTACGACACGTTCAAAGCGGCGCAGTCCTACAATCTGGAAAGCGTAGCGGGGCAGATTCGCTGCCCGATGCTAATTACTGAACCCGCGAACGAGTCTTACTGGCCTGGGCAATCGAAGCAGCTTTACGATCTGCTGACTTGCCCCAAAATGCTGGTCCCCTTTTCCGAAAGCGACGGTGCGGATCTGCACTGCGAACCTCAGGGCACCGGCATTCGCGACCTACGCGTCTTCAACTGGCTGGATGAAACCCTAAAATAGCCCTCCTTAAGCGCTAGCGAACCATTTTGCTGATGGTGGCGTCTGGTAGCTGTACAGGGAGGCGGGCGCAGTTGGCTCGGCCACTGATTCATGCGGGAGCTGGCTCTGACCCAGCCAACCAGTGCAGCCCGAACGGGCTGGTCCGGCGACGCCGAAGCGAAAGCTGCGGCGGCTGCCGCGGTGCGCCGCGAGTTTGAGGAGCGGCTGGCGGAGTGCGGGCCGTTGGCGTTTCGTGTTGCGCGCGGAGTGTTGCGCAATGCGGCAGACGCGGAGGATGTGGCGCAGGAGGCGTTGCTGCGCGCTTACCGGCGGTTTGAGCGGCTGCGGGATCGTTCGCGGTTTCGGGCTTGGCTGGTGCGCATCACGTTTCGGCTAGCGCTGGATCGGGCGAGGTCGGCTGGGCGGCGTGAGTTGAGGGAGACGGAGTGGGCTCGGCAGAGGCCGGCGGACACGGCGGAAGATTTGGCGGCGTCGAGCGAGTTTCAGATGCATCTCAATCGAGCGGTGGATGAGTTGTCGCCGAAGTTGCGGCTGGTGTTGTTGCTGGCGGCGATGGAGGAGCATCCGCTGGACGATGTGGCGCAGATGCTGAGGCTGCCGATTGGGACGGTGAAGTCGCGATTGTTTAAGGCAAAGAGGCAGTTAGCGGAGAAGTTGCGATGCTATGTGAAAAGTACAAAGACGCGTTGATTGAAGCGGCGGTGGGCGGCGCCGAGCTTGCGCCGGGTGTGCGCGCGCATGTCGAGGGGTGTGCGAGATGCGCTGTTGAGTTGGATCAGCAGCGATCGCTCGTCGGTGCGATGGATGCGGTTGTGTCGCGCCAGATGAACGCGCCGGTTCCGGCGGCGATGCTTCAGCGGTTGGATGTGCAAATTGCCCAGCAGCCCCAATCTCGACGCACGCTGCGCTTCGCGTCAATTTCAGCCGTCGCGTTAGCGACACTTTTTTTCGCAACAGTGGTCCTCGTGATGGTTGCTCGACATAGACCGCAAATCGATGACGTCAAACGAACCAGTCCACCTGTGGTCAAGAGCCCGCAAGTCGATCAGATGCAGCTCTTTACTAAGACGCCGAAGTCTCAAACACCGACGGAAACGGAAGCCGCCAAGCGCGCGGTCGCGGTCGAAGTGCGTAGGACAGGCAGCCATCAAGGTAGATCTGGGGGGCAACTGCCGGAGGTGCTCGTCCCGCCGGACGAGCGAATCGCACTGGAGCACTTCATTGCTGGCGTCCAGCCACGTGAAGGAATTGCTCTTGCGTTGTCGGCACGCGTACCGGAGCGAGATGTGGCAGTCGCGCCGCTGAATGTGCCCGATATTCAGACTGCGTCGCTGTCGGTGCCACCCATCGGAGACAGCGAGGCGATCAGCAGGAAATGAGACATTTAATTTTTTTTCAGTCTAACGGAGGACATGGCAAATGAGAACTGTGAGTGCGGCGCTCATAATTTTGACGGCGGTATCATTGGTCGTTCAGCCTTTGCGGGCGCAGGGAAAATTAAAACCTGAGGACAAGGCGCTGTCGTTGGCGCACGGCACGCAACTCAAGGTGCAGTTTCTGTTCACTGAGTATGACGGCGACAAGAAGACCAAGAGCATGCCTTATGTGTCGATATTTGCGTCCGACCCAGGACATCCACCCGATTCGATGAAGTTGCGCATCGGAAGCCGCGTTCCGCTCTTCACCGGCAAAGATGGCGGACTCCAATACGTCGATGTTGGCACAAATCTCGATTGCACTGCCGATCGGTTGGATGACGGAAAGTTCGGATTGCGAATTGCGTTAGAGCGTTCGTGGATTCAAGGGGACGTTGCAATTCCCGTCGATGCCTCGACCCAGGCGCAAAGCGGATCAGCGGGGGCGCAATTTAAAGAACCTGTCATTGGCCAGTATAAGACGCAGGAATATCTGATAGCGCGAGACGGGCAGACCGTCGAGACGACGGTGGCGACGGATCCTCTCAACGGCAAGTTGCTGAAAATTGAGGTAACGCTGAATGTGTTGAAGTAGGTTGCGATTTCGTTAAATCCAAGGATCGGGGCCGCACCGTGCAGCAACGGGTGCGGCTCTTTTCGTGGGTGGGGCGAATTTTCTGCGGCTACAGGATGCTCGCCAGGGCGTCGCCTAAGGCTTCGTGTTGGAAGGCGAAGCCGAGTTGCTTGAGGCGATTTGGGACGACGCGTTCGCTGACGAGCAACATTTCGTCGGCCATTTCCTGGCCCATGGCTGCGCGGAGGGCGAATGCGGGAGCGGTGAAAATTGCCGGGCGATGCATCGCCTGCGCCAGTTCGCGGGTGAACTCGGCGTTTCTTACCGGTTTCGGTGAAACGACGTTTACGACGCCGCTGACGGAGTCGCTATCGAGGGCCCAGCGGATTGCTGCGATCACGTCGTCGAGCGTGATCCAGGACATCCACTGGCGGCCTGAGCCCAATTTGCCGCCGACGAAAAATTTGAATGGCTTCATCATCTGAGGCAACGCGCCGCCTTGCTTCGCCAGGATGATTCCGAAGCGCGTCAGGACCACGCGCATTCCGATCGCTTGGGCTTTACGCGCTTCGGCTTCCCAATCCACCGTTACTTTGGGCAAGAATCCTTGGCCGGGCGTGCTCTCTTCGGTCAGAGTTTCGTCGCCGCGGTCGCCGTAGAATCCGACCGCCGATGCCGAAACTAAAACTTTCGGCCGCGACTTGAGCTTTCCGAGCGCCGTGACGAGCGCCATGGTCGTCTTCACGCGGCTCGAACGCAGCACCATCTTGCGCTGTTGCGTCCACTTGCCGTCGGCGACGGAAGCGCCGGCGAGATTCACAACCGCTTCGGCGCCGGCGATCGTTCCTTGAGAGTCCGCCAGCGACAGGCCGTCCGAGGCTTCCGGGTCCCACGGGACATCCACAACGCGTGAATCGTCGGATGGCGCGGTGCTGTCTTTTTTCCGCGCGCCTTTTTTGGGCGCCACGCTTTCGCGGCGCACCAGCCGGCACACCGAATGCCCGTCGGCCACCAGCGACTTGATCAGCGCCGTGCCCACAAGGCCGGTAGCACCTGTTATCAATACTTTCATGCACTCTCCCGAAGACGCGCCTCGATCTCGCAAGCGACCCTGCCAACTCCGATGCCTAGACACTCTAGTACGTCAAGCGGGGCGATCTGGTTCCCCCGAAGCGGCTGCACGGCGCAACTATCTTCTCTTGCTGCGTGTTCCACTCTCAGGCCCAACTATGCCCGAACCTAACATGCCTGAACCCAACATACCCGCTCTGCTGGCCGCAATCACGACCCGGGGCTACAATCCCCATGTGCACGTCAAAGACACCAATACCATGCGGCTGAATGTGCTCTTTTTTGGACGATTGAAGGACACCATTGGTCACGGTCAAGAGTCCATGGAAATTGCGGTAGGCTCCAGCATCGAGGACCTGTTCGTTGAGTGTGTTGCGCGCTACCCAGAGTTAGGCGCGCACCGCGCCGCGATGGCCGTCTCCCGCAATCGCGAGTTTGCGGCGTGGACGACGCCGCTTGAGGCTGGGGACGAAGTTGCGTTCCTGCCCCCAGTTAGCGGCGGCTGAACCCGCGGCGACCCTCGTTATGCCTCACACCTCAACAAACGATCTCATCCATCTCGGCCGGGAGCCGATCGATAGCGCTGCGCTTGTGCGTCACGTTCGAACGGATTCCGATGGAGCTGTGGTCACATTCGATGGGTGCGTGCGGGACAATTCGCATGGCCGGCGCACGCTCTATCTCGAGTACGAAGCTTATGAATCGATGGCGGTTGCGAAGCTGAACGAGATTGCTGCTGAAATGCATGCCAGATTTGCCATCGACCGCGTTGGTATCGCGCATCGATTGGGCCGGCTGGAAATCGGCGAGACCAGCGTTTTCATCGCGATCAGCGCGGCGCACCGTGCCGCCGCCTTCGACGCGTGTCGCTTTGCGATCGATACGCTCAAGCGTACTGTGCCGATCTGGAAGAAGGAGTATTTTGCCGACGGAGCGGTGTGGGCTGATGGGGAGCTGCCTCCGCCACGACCCGAGGCCGCGACCTCTGGCGCCTCGGCTTCAGCCACGCGGATTGTGAAACCTGCATCTTAATATCTCAATGCCGACAACCCCACTCCGCACGAACGCCTTCCACAGAGTGCCGTCGCAACATTCGCGTGGACGGAGTCCGTTGGCTGGATTGTGTATGGGCGGACTTCAGCGCGACGGCGTTCTTGCTTTCTTCCTCGTGCTCGCTTGCTGCTCGGGCGTGTTTGCTGTGCGCGGTGTAAAAGCGCAAGATCAACCCGGACCGACTCCGCCACCGCCGCCTCAACAGACCGATCGCCCGCCTTGGGCGCGTAAGAACAAAACCGGCTCGAATAAATCGAGCAACTCAAACGATTCAAATAGTTCAAACAGCAGCGGCAGCGATTCATCCAGGAATTCCGGAGCAAGCTCAGCCGCTTCGACCAATCCGGCGCCCATTGTGCAGCCGATTCCGGCGGACGATCCTCCCGCCGATAGTCAGCAACAGCGTGGACGCATCAAGGTCAACGTGCAGCTTGTGAGCGTGCTTGCCAGCGTCCTCGACGAGCACAACCGGCCTGCGATCGACATTGCGCGTGAGAAATTCCATGTCTTCGAAGAAGGTGTCGAGCAGAAGCTGGAAGTTTTTGAAGTCGGAGACGAAACAACCGCTCGATCTGGAGCTAATGATCGACGCGAGCCTCAGCGCGCACAAGGAAATTTCGTTTGAACAGGAGGCAGCCGCGCGGTTCATTCGCGCGATCCTGCGCCCAGATGACCGCCTCGCGGTATATAGCGTTGGTGAAGACGTCGTGCAGCTTGCGGGATTCAGCGACAACATTGGCACGCTGGAATCCGCTGTGCACAAGATGCCGGCGGGCTCTGGCACGTCGCTCTATGACGCGATTTTGCTAGGGTCGCGGCAACTGGAGCGCCGCGCGGAGGATCGGCGGCGCGTCATCATTATGGTGACTGACGCAGGAGAGACCACGAGCTACACCGATTTCGACAATGCGCGCAAGGCGGCTGTGAAATCGGGCGCGCTGCTCTACACGATCGTTGTGCGGCCCGTGAAGAACGAAAGCGGCCGCAACACTGCGGGCGAGCACGCGCTCGACACGATTACTGACACGATGGGCGGCGCGATGTTCTATCCCGATCAGATTCAGGAGCTCGATGGGATTTTCGATCGCATCAATCGCGAGCTGCGCACGCAGTATCGGCTCGGCTACTATCCCGAGCCGCGCGGGCCGGCGAACTCTTACCGCAAAATTGAAGTGAAAGTGGACGGAAACTATCAGGTTCGCCACCGCAAGACCTACCTCACCGGTCCCCAATAGCCGTCCAGGTTATATAACCTACTATTAATATACTTGTATAGTTATCGAGGTTGGTCAATAATGGCCGGCCGATGCCGCAACCAGTGCGAGATATCAATGCCGAATCGTTAAGAGAAATCGGATTCTTCTTGTCGTTTTTGGTCCCCTGGAAGCTCTGCTGAAAGGTTCTAGCCCCCATGCTGTCGATTTCATCATCGCGACAGCGATACTTGCGCTGGGAGGTGTATCATTGGCTGCAGGCACTCGCATGGGCAAGGATTGAGTGAAATGAACCCTTTAGTTGCGCTGCCGTTCTCAGGGCTGCTGATTGTGATCGTGGTCCTTGTTTGGACTGGCTTTCGTGACCGCCGATCTTCTGACTTGAAATCGGGAACGCGGCTGAACAGTGCGCGACAGTTGTTGGTTGAATTTATGAAGCTCGAAGAGAAGCGAGAAGCTGAAGCTTCCGCCAGGAAATAAAAGCAGAAGAATCGAAGTAGCTCACCCCCTGCCGTATACTCCGTCCAATACAACAACGTTTACTTCCATGGGGTGAAAAATGAAACGTACGATCGTACTCGTCGCCGTCCTCACTGTGTTTTGTGCATCCGCGTATTCCCAGGAAAAAGAAAAGAAACCGGTAACACTCCGCAGCATTCTCCTTGAGCAATTGCAGACGACCCACAAAAAGCAGGATTGGTTTGTGCCGCCGAGTCTCGCCGTCGCTGGTCTCACGGCCGAGCAGGCGTCGTGGAAAGATAACAGCGGCAATCATTCGATCGGGCAGCTCGCGAATCATCTCGTTTTCTGGAATACAGAGTCGCTTGCGAAACTGAAAGGGCAGGAGCCGCCGAAATTCAGCGGCGACAATAATGAGACGTTCAACAATTTCGATGCGAAGTCGTGGGCAACGACCGTTGCGCAGCTCGACAAAGTGATGACCGACATCGAGCAGTTTGTTGAGACTTGTGACGAGGCGACGCTCGAGAAGAATGCATCGCGCATCGCGCACATCGGCACGCACAACGCGTATCACACAGGCCAGATCATCTACATTCGCCGCGAAAAAGGCTGGTGGGATGAATCCAAAGGCGTGAAGTAGTCCGCGTTCTCGCCCTTCGAAGCATCGCGCGAGATGCCGGGCGCGAATCTCACTGCGACACGGTGTACAATCGCAGCGTTCGCGAACTCACGAAGGGATTGAGAGTGTTTTCACGCGGCACCATTCATGCCAATGAACAAACGGACATTCCTGAAACTTTCGTCGGCGGTTGCAGCGACTCCGATTTTGTCTCCGCTTATGAGCTGGGCCGCGGGTGAAAAGCTGACGAACTGGGCCGGCAATTTCGAGTTCAGTACCGAAGATGTGACTCCGGCGAAATCGCTGGAGCAGGTGCGGCAGTACGTCAAATCGCATGAAAAAATGAAGGCCCTCGGCACGCGCCACTGCTTCAACCAGATTGCGAACAGCAAGCATTCCCTCTTGGAAATGAAGCCGCTCGATCATGCGGTCTCGATCGATGAGAACGAGCGCACGGTCACGGTCGAGCCGGGGATGAGTTATGGGCAGCTTGCGCCGTATCTCGATTCCAAAGGCTGGGCGTTGCACAACCTTGCTTCGCTGCCCCATATTTCCGTCGCGGGTTCATGCGCAACGGCGACGCATGGCTCCGGTGACAACAACGGCAATCTTTCTTCCGCGGTTGCTGCGCTTGAGATGGTCACCGCGTCGGGCGATGTGCTGAAACTGTCGCGCAAATACGATGGCGAGAAGTTTCTCGGCGCCGTCGTTCATTTGGGTGCGCTTGGCGTGGTTACAAGAATCACGCTCAATATTCAGCCGACGTATCAGGTGCGGCAGGTACTCTACGAAAATCTGCCGATGCCGGCGCTGAAAGATCACTTCGAGCAGATCATGGGCGCGGCGTACAGCGTCAGCCTGTTCACCGACTGGTCGGGTCAGAAATTCAGCGAAGTATGGCTGAAGAGCCGCGTGACCGCGAAAGAGAAATTCAAAGCCGAGCCGCAGTTTTTCGGCGCGACGCTGGCGAAGAAAAATATGCATCCGATCGCGGCGCTATCTGCCGAGAATTGCACCGAGCAGATGGGTGTGCCAGGGCCGTGGTACGACCGGCTGCCGCACTTCAAGATGGGTTTTACGCCGAGCGCCGGCAAGGAATTGCAGTCGGAGTATTTCGTCCCGAGGCACAGCGCGGTCGATGCGATCATGGCTGTCGAAAAATTGCACGAGCAGATCACGCCGCATTTGCTGATCACGGAAATTCGCAGCATCGCGGAAGACGACTTGTGGATGAGTCCGTGCCGTCACCAGGATTGCGTGACGATTCATTTCACGTGGAAGCCGGAGTGGCCCGAAGTTCGTGCGCTGCTGCCGCAGATCGAGAAGGAAATTCTTCCGTTCCGCGCGCGTCCGCACTGGGGCAAGCTTTTCACGATGACTCCACAGCAGTTACATGCGAGCTACGGCAAATTGGGCGAATTCGTAGAGTTGGCGAAGTCGCTCGATCCAAGCGGGAAATTCCGCAACGAGTTTCTGGATACGAACATCTTCTCATCCTAAGCTTCCTCACCATCGCCACAATCGGTGACAGTGACTTGCATCGCCGCCGAAAAGAAAGGCTACATCTATGCGAGCTGACATCGTTCCCGGCGCGAAGTTTCCGGACTACGAGCTTTCTGACCACACCTCCAAGCGGCGCAAACTTTCCGATTTGCAAGGGCAAGATCCGCTGATTCTTGTTTTAGGGCGCGGCGGATTTTGTCCGAAGGACCGGCGGCAGTCGGAGAATCTTTTGCAGCTGCATCGAGAGATGGAAGTCGGGTACTGCCGCCTCGTCACGATCACGACAGACAATTTGCTCGAGACGAACGAATTTCGCGGGGCGTTGGCGCGCACTGGACGTTTTTGTCGGATGCGGGCCGCGATGGTGCAAAAGGATTTGGACATCGCGGAGTATACCGACCCGTCTCACAATCCGATGATTCCGCATACGATTGTGCTGGAGCCGGGGCTTGTCGTTTTCAAGGTCTACAACGGGTATTGGTTTTTTGGGCGCCCGACGAATGAAGAGTTGCGTCAGGATTTGCGCGCTGTTCTGAGAAAGTGCCGGCCCGACTGGGATATCTCAAGTGCTGAGCTGAAAGGTGCCTGGCAGCGCGGAGAAAAGAATCGGTTTTATCCATACGGCAAAAGCTACGCTCAGGTTTTTAGCGAGCAGGAATAAAACTCACATTACGCCCGGGCAAGCTGGGGCGCGGCGTGCTACGCCCCTACAGAATCGCGGTGCGGCGATTGATTCGAGAGCGGCAGTGAGCTGCGAACTCAAGCCAGCTCTTTTATTTGTGCGCGTTCGAGGTACGCGCAGAATGCGTTGGCAAGCTGCATCTGACGCGGGCTTTTGCATTCGGGCTCGAAGAGGAGTGGGTTGCCGACGACGATCACGGCGGTTTGCGCGCGCGACGTCGCCACGTTGAAGCGATTGAGGCTGTAGAGGAATTCCATTCCGCGCGGCGCATCTTCCGGAGTTGAAGTCGTCAGCGAATAAATCACCACTGGCGCTTCCTGTCCCTGGAATTTGTCGACGGTGCCGACTCTTGCGCCGTTCGGAAGTGCCGTCAGCAGATCGGAAACTTGTGCGTTGTACGGCGCGACGACGAGTACATCGTCGAGCGTCATCGCCCTTTTCGTTGTTGTTGTCCGAAACCACTCCACACCCTGCGCTGCCAGGCTTGAGACGAGTTTCTTGATGATCTCGACTTCTTGCGGCGAAGAGTTGCGGCAGCCCGTGTGCTTGATCGGAACGAACCAGAGGCCGGCGCCATCGATCCACGGATGGCCGCCGATTACGCGCTGATCCAGTGCGGCGTGAGGGCGCAGGCGAGCTTCGTAGAACATTTCAGAAGTGAAATCGCAAATATTCGGATGCAGGCGCCAGGTTTCGGGGAGCAGCATGCCTTTGTCGGCAGGGATCGTTTTGTGTTCGCCGATCAAATGTTCGAGCGCGGATTTTTCTGCGCCGACCGGATGGCTGCCTTTGAGCGGGCGTTCGAGTTGCTGCGGATCGCCGATGAGAATCAGATTGTGCGCGGCCTGTCCTGCGGCGACGACATCGGCGAGCGCCATTTGTCCCGCTTCGTCGATGAAGAGCGCATCGACCGACTCGAAATATTCTTCGCGAGGCCACATCCACGACGTGGCACCGACAACATTCGCTGTTCCTTGTTGCAGGGCGACAAGAGGCGCGTTGTTGTCGCGGACGACCGCAATTTCCGGAATCACTTCAAAGTCGTCGCCTTCGCTGAGTTTTTGCATGCAGCGAACCTGTGGCACGCCATCTTCGGCAGCTGCTTTCAGAACCTCCTCCAGCAATTTGCGAATGACTTTGTGGCTGAGCGCGGTGACGCCAACTTTTTTGCCTTGTTTGACGAGTTGGCAGATCATTCGCGCGCCCGTGAAACGTTTTTCCGGCGCCCGGCGGGCCTTGAATCGCGAAGACGGAGCGGTCGAGCGCGCTGGCGATGCGGCAGGCTTGTTTCCTTCGGTCCTTCTCCCGGCAGCGTCGCTAATGTTTCGCCGTGTAGGAGACGAGGTGGCTTGCGCAGCATCAAATCGCGCACGGCACGGAACGGGCCTGGCGCATCAATGGCAGACGCAAGCACCCAATCTCCAGTGCGAAGCAGGGAATCGGCGATCTTCTCCGGGTTGAGCGGCGAATCCCACACGTATGCGGCTTTTGGATGTAAATCGGCCGTCTTCTTTGTTTTCTTGATGTCGATGGTTAAGGCGGCTGGATCGATTTCGACGACGCAGCCAAACTTTGAAACCTCGGCGCCGTAATACAAATCCTTGTCGAGGCGAGCTTCGGTTTCCTGTTTCTCGAACGAATAACGATCCGTCGGAATGTTTCGCTCGACCTTGAGACGCTCGATGAATTTGAGCCCGCCGAGGCCGGAACGTTCGTCGAGCAGGTCGTCATCATCCAACTCGGCCAGCCGATAGCCTTCCCAATAGGTGGCTTTGTTTTCGCGGCGATGAAAGTCGAGGAGTTGGGCGAGGAGCCATGTGGCGGATTGCTTTTCGTCGCGCTTCGCAGCATCGACGGGAATGTCGGCGGTGAGTTTTTCGACTAAGGCCTTTACGCGCTGTTGGCGGGCGTTGAGTTCTTCGGTTGGAGCGCCATCGCCGAGAGGAGGGCGGTCGATTTTGTGGCCGGCGGCGATTTGGGCGGCGCGTTGTGCTTCGAGCCAGTCGCGGAGGGCGGAGGTGGCGAAGCAGTCGTCGCGGTTGTAGGACTCCATGTCGGTGATGAAATGTGGCGGGGATTGCATCGGCCCAGCCGAGTTCGAGGCTGTGGGTGATGTAGCGCATGGCGGCGCGGGAGTCGTCTTTGTGGATGCTGCGTTTGAAGCCGGCGAAGAGCTCGAGAGTTTTAAGGGAATATTCTTCGACGCCGGCGCGGAGGGCTTGTTTGAAGACGGCGTGAAGATCGACGAAGAGGCCGGCGCGGAGCATGCTGTCGATTTCTTCTTCGCGCGTGGCGTACAGGCCCATGAGATTTTTGAATGCGCCGGGTTCGTAGCCGCCGAAGTGGTAGACGTGCATGGCGGGAAATTCTTTGCGGCGCGCGATGACGAGATCGACGAACCACTCGAAGCCGGATTTTTCTTCGGCGGGTGTGTACGCCCAGATTTTTTCGTAGCGCAATTGTCCGTCGGCGTTTTTTACAGCGACGCCGAAAAGATATTGCAGGCCGGAATCGCCGACGAAGGGGTCGCCTTCGAGATCGACGAAGACGTCGCCGTCTGAAGGCTCGGGGAGTTTGCAGAAGCCGGTTTTTTCGACGACGGGGAGAATCGGTTCGTGGCGCGGGATTTCCAGATCTTTGCTTTCGACCTGGATGCGCGCTTGTTCGCGAACGCGGTCGTAGCTTTCGCGCGAACCGTGCAGCGGTTTTTTTTCGCGCGGGAGCGGATGTTGCATTGTGGCGAGCTTCGCGACCTTGTCGATTTCCCAAGTTATGAGTTGATCGCGCTGCTGGCGGCGGATTCCGGCGACGAGCGAGAGGTGATCGTCGTCGCGGCGGCGCCTGTCGCATTCACGGAACCATCGGCAGATGTCGCAGTGCTGGCACGGCTCGGGATAGCTTTCGATGGCGTGGCCGTTGTTGGTGGATTTTTCGAGGCGCTCTTTGACGTGGCGGTAGTAGGCGGAATATTCAGCGACGCGATATTGCTCGGGTGCGGTTTCTTTGCCAGGCGGGACGACCCACATGAATTCGGGGAGATAGTCGGCGGAGGAAATTTGTGCGGCGTCGAAGTCGAATGCGCTTTGGGATTTGTTGGGTTTCGATTTTGATTTTGAATCGGGCGCGGGCGACGGCGTGGTGGTGGCGTTCGGAGGGCGTTGAATTTCGCCGAGGAGTTCGGAGTAGAAAGAGAGCTGGAGGATCGTGGTGGCTTTCGTTTCTTTGGAGAGCTTGCAGTCGTAGGCTTCGTAGGACCAGTCGCCGAAGCGGCTCGGCTTCCCGTGAACTTTGCGAAGGACGTCGGGGCGGCCGAAGAAGCGGCCGTGGAGCAGGGCGCCTTGCGCGATCGCCTCGACGCCGGCTTCCATGGCGCGGCGGGTTTCTTCGAGGATGCGGCCTTCGTCCATGCCGCTGAGGTTGAGCACTTGGCCGACTTCTTTTTCGAGGAGTTTTAGATATTTGGTTTCGTGGCGGAGGCCGAGTTCTTGAATGACCCTCATGTCGGGCGATTCCCAATTCGGGATGTCGCGCTCACCGCGAGCGGCGGAGAGTTCGAGTTCGGTGAGGTGGCGGCAGGCGAGGTGATTGCTCACGTCGGTGGCGGAGAGGCGGATTTCGCCGTTGAAGGCTGCATAGGGGAAGCCTACCTGTTCGATGAGATTTGGGCGAGCGGCGTGGCAATTCGAAATAACTAGGGTACACCCCCGTCGTTTTTCTCCGTGTGTGGAAGTGGTTTGGATTGAATGAGTTGAGCGAAGTGAAGATGTCGTTTGATGAAAAGAGTGCCTAATGGTTTGTGCATGAGTGGGTTACGGATTTCGGAGTTTCGCTTTGGATCTGTCTGGGAGTTGGACGGACACGGGAATGATAGCCGGATAGTTACCATTTGTCAAACATTATTTTGATGTTCGAATGGTTAACGGCGGGCGCGGCTGGGCGATTGGCGCTGGGGTGGGAAAGGCCCGCGATCTGGGAGCGATTGCGGTTACAGGGTGGCGGGGTTTGACCGTGATTGAACGAAGATTGACGGGGACCGTTTGGGCCGTAAAGGCGGCGCTGAAGCTTCGTACGCCGTGTCGCGCCGAGCAAGGCATTCGGGATTGGTGGGCGGATGCATCGTAGTCGTGCCTACGTCGGGCGGAGCAAGCCCCGCCCCTACAAACCCAAGAAAATTTGCGAGTTATTCTTCGCGGAGGGTTTGGGTGGGTTCGACGCGTGTCGCTCGGTAGGCAGGCAGCATGTTGGCGGCGGCGCCGACTGCTACGAGTAAGACGGAGACTGCGGCGAAGGTCAGCGGGTCGGTGGGGGGGACGCCGAAGAGTAGGGTGGCGACCAGGCGGCTGAGGGCAATGGCGGCGACTACGCCTAACGCAACGCCGAGGAGGATGGGCTTCATGCCGTCGGTGACGACGAGGCGGAGGATGTCGGATTGGGATGCGCCGAGGGCCATGCGGATGCCGATTTCGCGGACGCGGCGACGGACGGTGTAGCTGAGGACGCCGTAAATGCCGACGGCGGCGAGGAGTAATGCGAGCCCGGCGAATGCGGCGAGCAGCATCATGTTGAACCGTTGTGGCGAAATCGAACCGGCGAGGATGTCGTCCATGCTGAGGACGTCGGTCACAGGAACGTCAGATCCGACCTGGTGGATCGCGTCGGTTACGGCGGTGGCCATCAGGTGCGGATTGTTTTTCGTGCGCACGGCAAGCGAAAGGTCGTAGGACCGCCAAGGCGTTTTCACGTTGGGGGTCAACTGATCCGCGGCCATGTAGATGGCGTCCGCCGGGCGACTATCGTCGAGCCTGTCGAGCTTGGCATCGCTGACGATGCCAACGATTTCGCGAACGCCAGAGAAGAAAGTCAGAGTGAGGTGCTTGCCGATCGGATCTTCTTTGGGAAAGAAGCGGCGCGCCAACGATTCAGTGATCAGTACGACGCCGGGACGCTCGGCTGTATCGGAGTCGGCGAAATCGCGACCGCGAACCAGCCGCATGCGCATGGCATGCAAATAACCGGCGCTGATTGCGCGAACGTTCACTTCGGGTTGGTCGGCCATCGGCAGAATAGGCCGGCCTTCGATTGCGAATGGCTGATGTGATCCGCCACCATCGAGCGGAAGAGAATCGATCGCGCCGACTTCTTCGACGCCGGGCAGCGCTCGGACGCGCTGCAAGACCTGTTGGAAAAAAGTTGCTTCGCTGGGCGCAGTGGGGAAATAGTCTCGCGGGACGGCGACGTTCACCGTCAGAACGTTTCTGGGGTCGAAGCCGGGGCGGACGTTGCGCAGTTCCCAGAGGGTGCGAATCATCAGCCCGGCGCCGATTAACAACACCAGCGACAACGCCACTTCGCAAACGACGAGGAGATTGCGTGCCTTACCGCCTCCATCCGTTCCGCCGCGCGTGCCTTGCTTGAGGGCTTCGTTGAGGTCTACGCGCGAGAAACGGAGCGACGGAAAAAGTCCCGCGAGGACGCCTGCGGCGACGGAGAGCAGCAGCGTGTAGGCGAGAACTTGACCGTCCAGTTTCACGTTCATGAAAGCGGGCAGGTGGTCGGCGAGTAGTTTTACGGAGAGCGCGATAGCGGTGCGGGCAAGCACTAAGCCGAGCACGCCACCGATGACCGAGAGCAGAAGCGTTTCGACGAGGATGTGACGCAAGAGAACCATTCGCCCGGCGCCGAGTGCGCTGCGGATGGCCATTTCTTTGCCGCGGGCGAGAGTTTTGGCGAGGACGAGATTGGCGACGTTGGCGCAGGCGATGAGCAACACGAAGGCGACGGCGCCGAGAAGCACGAGCAGCGCCATACGAACGTTGCCGATCAGTTGCTGGTGAAGTGGAATTAAGGTGGCGCTCCAACCTTTGTCGTCTTCGGGATATTGCTGTTCGAGGCGTGAGGAGATCGCGGCGAGTTCGGACTTGGCCTGGTCGAGCGTGACGTTGGGCTTGAGGCGGCCGATGACGAGATAGTTGTGGTTGCCGCGGACGGCGCGGTCGGCATCGGTCCAGCCAAGAGGGACCCAGGCCCAGGCGAAGTCGGGCATGCGGAAATTGGCGGGCATGACGCCTACGACGGTGTAGTTCTGGGAGTTGACGGTGATGTCGCGGCCGACGATGCCGGCGTCTGAGGCATAGCGATTGCGCCACAGGTTGTAGCTCAGGAGGATCGTGCGGGCGTCGGGATGGTCGTCGTCCTTGGTGAAGGTACGGCCGAGGAGGGGCTTGGCGCGGAGGACGGTGAAGAAGTCGGGTGGGACGGCGGAGGCTTTGATGACTTCGGGATGATCGGTGCCGCCGAAGGCGAGGCCGCGACCGCCGTAGATCGACATGGAGTCGAAGGAAGTGGTTTGGGCCTTCCAGTCGAGATAGTTGGCGGGGGAGACGGAGAAGAGGTCAATGCCGGGGAAGCTTTTAGCGGGCGGAACGTGCCAGATCTGTACGAGTTTTGACGGATCGTCGAAGGGGAGCGGGCGGAGCATGGCGGCGTTGACGAGGGAGAATATGGCGGTGTTGGCGCCGATGCCGAGTGCGAGGACGAGGATGGCGCCGATGGCGAAGGCGGGGTTGTGGCGGAGGGTGCGGAGGGATTGGCGGAGGTCTTGGATTAGGTTGCGCATGGGTTGGTCGCACCTCGCGGGGTGAAGTTGTTCGTATAGATAGAGACGATGGACAGAAGGTTTGCGTTTTATCGAAATGATTGGTGACGGGATAGGAGGCGGATGGTGCCCTACGGGTGGTGTGGCTTAGCGAAATGAAGTTGGGCCATGGCGGCTTTGGGTCCTACGGTTAAGACGAGCCCCGGGGCGATGGTGAGGGCGGCGTTGGCGTTTTCATGATTGAACGAAGACCAGTGGACACCAGAGTCGCTGGAGATGTCGGCACCCGTGACGCCAACGGCGACCCAGACTTCTGGATTTGTGGGGCCGAGGGATGTGACGGCAGAGCGGTAACCCGCAGGAGGTTGGTCGGCGAGATGCCACGTGGCGCCCATGTCGTTGGAGTAGGCGGCTACGGATTTTGTGGCCTTTGGCTCGCGGTAGTCTCCGCCCACGGCAACAAGCGTGCTGTTGTAGCAGGCGATGGAGAAGATGCCTGAGGTAGCGTTGCCGCTGAGGATTGGGGTGGTGACCACCGACCAAGTAAGGGCGCTGTCGGCGGAATGGAAGACGCGAGCAGCGGGGCCGCCGGTGGCGAAGAAGATGTCGTTTTGATTCGAGCCGCAAAGGATAAACGAAGTGTTGCTCGCGGCGAAGACGCCCTCGGCAGGCAGCGCTGCGGGTTCGGATTCTTTCGGGAGTTCGGTCCAGTGTTCGCCGTCTTCAGTGTGGAGGATGGGGAATTTGCCGTCGACGGGATCGCTGATCGCGAAGCAAACTTTTTCGGAGCGGCAGACAAGGCCGTCGAGGAAGAAGGCGGGGCGCGGGTCGGAATATTGGGTGCGCCAGGTCTTGCCGCCGTCGGAGGTTTTGTAGATGTGGGACTTGTTTTCGGTGCCTACGGAGAAGACATAGGCGACGTCAGAGCCAAAGCTTTGGACGCCGCGGAGGTCTTGCGTGTCAGATTTATCGATGTGGAGGCGGGACCAAGACTTGCCCACGTCGGACGAGCGGAGAATGACGCCGTTGCTGCCTGTGCTCCAGAGTATTTGGGATTTGTTGGATCGGGAGGACGAGAGGCCCCGGAGGCTAGTGTTTGGGCCTGCGTTGGGGGTTATTGGAGGCGGGAATTGCGAGGACGGTGCGGCGAACAGTAAGACGAGAAGGAGGCTGACGGCCGGCGAGCGCATCGGTGGATTCTAGCAGTTGCGCCGCAGAAATTGGCGGGTGGTAAAGTGGAGCTATGGCGATGAACTATTTGGATGCGGCTACGGAGATTGCGCTGGAGGCGGGGAAGATTTTGCGGGAGGAGTATGAACGGCCGCCGCAGATTGTTTATAAGGGCGACGCGGACCTGGTGACGCAGGCGGACAAGCGATCGGAGAAGTGCATCGTCGAGCGGCTGACGAAATATTTTCCGGAGCACGCGATTGTGGCGGAAGAGGGAAGCGGGCATGAGGCGGCTTCGGAATTTCGGTGGTATGTCGATCCGTTGGATGGGACGACGAATTTTGCGCACAGCTATCCGTGCTTTTGCGTGTCGATTGCGCTGGCGCAGCGGGATCGCGTGATTGCGGGCGCGATTTACAATCCGATTTACAACGAGCTGTTTACGGCGGCGCGCGGCGAAGGCGCGAAGTTGAACGGGAAGCCGATTCATGTGTCGAAGGTGCCGACGCTTTCGACGAGTTTGTTGTGCACGGGATTTCCGGCGCACAAGAGGAAAGCGAGCCCGAACATTCATTATTACTGGGAATTTACGCTGCGGTCGCACGGGGTGCGGCGAGATGGTTCGGCGGCGTTGGATTTGGCGTGCGTGGCGGCGGGGAGATTTGAGGCGTTTTGGGAATTTGGGCTGAATCGGTGGGATACGGCTGCGGGAGTTGTGTTGGTGGAAGAGGCGGGCGGGAAGATTACGGGATTGAGCGGGGAGCCGTATGCGTTGGGCGGGCAGATGATTTTGGCGACGAATGGATTGATTCACGACGAGACGCAGAAGGTGGCGCTGGAGATTTCGGGGCGTGATCCGGATTTGCCGCTGAGACGCGAAGGCTGATTTGGCGCGATTTGCGGCATGTCCTTGAGAACAGTGCTGCTTAGGGTATCGCGGTACTTTGCGCCTATGGTCGGGTAGGGCTTCCAAATATCACGATCATCGCTGGACCGGTGTGCTTTCGGTTGATGTGGAAAGCGCCCTCGGCCGAATTGTCGCCGTTGTGGCGACGGAGGTTATCGCGATGCGTTGGATGGATGTTTCGAAATTTGGAGTGGCGGTGCTGATCGCGACTGGAGCTGTGATGCTCACTGTGCCTTGCGGCTATGCGCAGGCGCAGGATGCGCAGCCATCGGTGGCAGATGCGGCGCGCGCGGCTGCTGCTGCGAAGAAAGATAAGGACAAAACTCCGGCGGCGAAGACGGTGATCACCGACGACAGTTTGGGTTCGGGTGTGGCGGCAATGCCGATGACTTCGGCCGGCGCCACCGGTTCCGGCGAGAAAGCCGCCTCGGCGTCAGCGTCAGGAGATGCTGGCGGCGGCATCGCGAATCAGGCTTCCCTGGACGCGGCCTGGGCGCGATTGCAGGCTACCGAGGCTTCGCTGGATCGGCTGGAACCGCTCGGGAAGTCGGAAGTGGCGACGACCGTGTTGGGCGGGAATGCGGCGGATTTTCCGGGGCGAGGCGAATGGGAAGAGAGAATGTACGCGGAGAAGACGACGTACGTGGCGCGTTCGCGGCAGTTGATTGCGGCGATGAAAGAAGCGTTGTTGCGAATGGCGCAGATGAATTCGGGAGACCAGAAATTGTCGTCGCGCGATCCGCAGGTGTTGTCGCTGGCGCGGAAAACGGGACAGTTGATGCAGTTGGCGCAGAAGACGGAAGCGGAGTTTCAGGCCGCGATTAGTGAAGGGCGGGCACTGGCGGGGAAGTAAGCCGCGATGGTATCGCCACGGCGTTACGTCGGATCGGTTTGCGCGGGGATTGCGTCTGAGATCCTTCGCCGCGCTCAGGATGACCGGCGCGAATAATCGTGGCCAGTCACATGCGAATTAGGTTCCGAGGTAATTGCCGAGCGGCCAGGGCACGCCGGCGATGATGGGTACGCGGTCTCTACCGAACGAAAAACCGCCGGCGAGACGCCGGCGCTACCAAACTCAACTCACAGTTGGCTTATGTTGGGCTTATGGATTTTTAACGCTGGGCTTGGTGTTTCCTTACGGCGGTCTCCCTAACGTATGAAGGCAACGAAGTAGGCTGCGCTCGGAAGCGCGGCCGACGCGTGTGTGTGCTCTCGATGAGGTGAGTGATGTTGGAATGCGGGGGCGTGCGCGGCGTTGGCGGTCCATGTTCGACTGCATCGTTGCAGGGAGAGAGATATGGGCTCGTTCGTGAAGAACGTGAAGTGGATGGGTGTGTTTGGATTGGCGGGGATTTTGAGTTTCAGTGCGCCGGGACGCGCGCTTGCGGATGATGGCGGAGCGAAGGATTCGGCGGTGAAAAATGCTGCCGCGGGTTCGGCGAAGACGGATTCCGGTGGCAGCGCGAAGGCGGAAAAGAAAGTTGATGCGCCGGCGGCTCTGAGCGAGCGTGAGAGGATACTACTCGATCGCGTGGACCAATTGGAGCGGCGCGTAGAGGAGTTGGAGGCGAAGGGCGCTGCGCCGAAGAAGGCGGAGGAAACTGGGGAGGCCGTTCCGGTTGCGAAGAGTGATCCGAGCGTGACGGCGAACGCGGCGCGCGCGAGTGCCTCGATTGCAGCAACCCAAATTGCGAAGAGTGCGACCTCAGTAGATCTTGCGGACTTGGGGCGCAGCAATGCTGCGCCCGTACATGATCTTGCTGGGGGCGCAAGCGAGGCGAATGGCTCCAATTCGGCGGAATCGACATCTGTTGCGGCGGCGAAGTCGAGTTCTGTTGCCGCGGATCCGTCTTTGGACGCGGCAGTTGCCATCGGGACGCAAGTTTCGGCAAAGCCGAAGAAGGCGGAGCCGTTTGCGTTCGCCGATTGGACCTGGCTGAACGGGAATGCGCGGACCAAGGATTCGCCGATGGATACGAAGTTTTTCACGCCGGAAATTCGCGCGGACATCGACTACGTCTACGACTTCAATCATCCGAAGGACGACACGATCGGCGGCTCCAGCGAAGTGTTTCGATCGGATGAAGTGCAGGTGACGCAGCTCGGCGTCGGCGGTGATTTTCATTACGACAATGTGCGCGCGCGCGTGATGACGCAGTTCGGATTGTATTCGCAGACGACGCCGCGCAACGATGCGAGCGGATCGCGAGGACAATGGAATCTCGACAACGCGTATCGCTATCTTTCGGAAGCCTACGGCGGGTATCACTTCAACTGGATGCACGGGGTCAACGTCGACGCCGGCATTTTCATGTCGTACATCGGCCTGTTCAGTTACTACAACTTCGACAATTGGGCGTACCAGCCTTCGTATGTTTCTTCGAACACGCCCTGGTTTTTCAATGGCGTCCGTGTGCAGATTTTTCCGACGGAGAAGTTGAAGATCGAGCCGTGGTTCATCAACGGGTGGCAATCGTATGGCCGATTCAACGGCCGGCCTGGATTTGGTTTTCAGATTCTGTGGCGTCCGGTGGGATGGTTGTCGGTGTTGGGGAACGAGTATTTGCTTGGTGAAGACGCGCTCAACACGCCCGGACGTGTGCGGTATCACAGCGACGACAGCATCGAGATCAAATACTACGACAAGCCGGACAACGCGATTAGCAAGATGGCGTTTTCTCTGACCGGCGACATCGGCTGCGAACACGGCGGCGGCGTGAGCTGCGACACCAATTCGGCAAAAGGGCCGAAGCAGGATTTTCTCGGCTTCATGCTTTACAACCGCATATGGTTCGACCGCGACAAACTTGGCCTGACGCTGGGCGGCGGGAAAATCAACAACCCGGGACGTTATCTCGTGCTGTTGCCGCCGATCAATGGAGCGACGGCGGCGTCGGGAACGCCGTACTTCACCGAGAATCCGGGAGATCCCTTCAAGGCGTGGGATGCTTCGGCGACGTTTGACTATATGCCGAAGCAATACATCACGTTCCGTTGGGAATTCGATCATCGCGCGGCGAATGTGCCGTACTTCTCTGGCCCAGGCGGAATTACGCCAACGTGCCCGAGCGCGCCGCTGGTGGAGAACATCTGCGGAACGCCAGGATCGCTGGTGCCGGGATTCACTCCGGATTTGAAGAAGATCGAGAATCGAATCGACCTGGCGATTCTCGTGAAGTTCTAGCGACCGACAATTTAGTAGAGAGATGCTATGGAAGAAAAGAAGCCGCACCGCTCACGATGCGGCTTCTTTTTTTTGGCAGCGCATGCTCGTAACGCGAACTTGTTCATTAAGCGACCGCGATGAACGCGGGATTCTAGTAACGCTCCAGCAATTTAACCCGCCATGTACTACCCCCTTTTGACCCCTGAGGGAGCAATGTCCTAAAACTGTCCATCGGTTCAGGTGACTCAAACTCAACTCGCACTTACTCTCGCATCCATTGTCCAGCCCGACGCGCGGCTTGCCCAAGACGCGACGTCGTTACGCCCGATAGTCGTTCTCGAAATTTAGTTTGCCGTTCGGTCGGATGCCCGATGTGTGTCTACCGCCAGCCCAGAGCCTAGCTCTGGGGACCACCGAGCTCCTTAGGGGAGGAGACAGGCCATGTCCCTGTTTACAGGTAGAGGTGTGCAACGTTCGTGGAGGTTTGTTTGTCGCAACAAAATAAATTTGTCGATCGCGTCGTTGCTCGTGTTATCGGGCACCGGAGCGGTCGTCGCGCAAAATCCCGCGAAAGATCCGGGTGTGCGCGCGGGTTCAGTCGATTCGGGAAATGAATTGGCGTCGGTTGTCGGTTCGCCCGCTGACGAATATTTTTTGGACGGCAAGAGTCGCTTCCAGGAAGTGGAATCGGTCCAAGGCGGAAATCACAATGGCCTCGGTCCGCGCTTCAACAGCAATAGCTGCTCGAGTTGTCACGCGCAGCCCTCGATCGGCGGGTCGAGCCCGAGCACGACGGTGTTTCCGTTCATCGGACCCAATCCCGAGACTCTCGTCACCACGGAAAACTCGCTGCAAAATCCGTTTCCGTCATTCATCACGATCGACGGACCGGCACGCGAAGCGCGTTTCAAGTTTTTCCTGAATCGCGACGGTTCGATGAATCAGAACATGCCTGACGGCGGAGTTCACGACCTGTGGGTCATTTCAGGGAGGCCGGACGCGGGCAGTTGCTCGATTCAACAGCCGGATTTCGCGCACAACCTGAAAATCGGAAATGTCATCTTCCGCATTCCGACGCCGGTGTTCGGGGCTGGCCTTATCGAAAATATTCCGGATGAAAACATTCTCGCAAACATGAACGCGAATCCGGCGCTCAAGCGCTTCGCGGGAATTTCTGGGCATCCGAACCGCAACGGAAACGACGGAACGGTCAGCCGCTTCGGCTGGAAGGCGCAAAACAAGTCGCTCGAAGTTTTCTCGGGCGAGGCCTACAACGTCGAAATGGGCATTACGAACGAACTGTTCATGAACGAGCGTTCGAGTCCAGACGAAGCCGGCCTGCCCGCGAATTGCCGGGTGAACGCGACGCCCGAGGACGTCACCGACATGACCGCGATTCAGACCACGGGCGTGCCGAGCGACACCGTCGGCTTCGCGATGTTCATGCGATTGCTGGCTCCGCCGACTCCGTCAACGACCGAGCCCGGCGGAGCGAAGTCGATCGCCGATGGCTCGCACATCTTCAACCAAATCGGATGCGCGCTCTGCCACACGCCGACCCTGAAGACGGGCACGTCGAAGTTCACGGCGAGCCTCAGCAACGCCGACGTCAACCTCTACTCCGATCTGCTCGTGCACAACATGGGCAGTAATCTCGCCGATGGCGTGTCGCAAGGTGGCGCCGCAGGCGACGAGTTCCGTACTGCGCCCCTTTGGGGACTCGGGCAGCGCGCCTTCTTCCTGCACGACGGGCGATCGAACGATTTGCTCGACACCATCAATCAGCATGCGGGGCGTGGATCGGAAGCGAACGGGGTCGTTCAGCTGTTTCAGCACAAGCTGACGCCGCAACAACAGCAGGATGTGCTCAACTTCTTGCGCTCGTTGTAAGTCGTAAAGCCAGAGTACTTCCAGGGAGCGTCGCACAGGCGGCGCCTGGTCCGAGACTTCCCTCGGATTGGGCGCCGTTTGTTCGTTTATGGTGCGCTTGCGGACGAATTCGATCCGCGGCCGTTTGTCTATTCTGCGGCTATCTAAATCGTCACCCATGCATCAGAAACCAAGCCGTTTAGCTCCTTTCGATAGGAGACTCATACTAGAAAGCCACGCAAACCCGGCTGCGCGGCAAGCCTCTAGAAAGGCATTGGTATGTTCAGGGTCCTCTCATTGACGATTTTGGCGCTGACGCTGCATTTCGGCGGACAGCTTCCTGACGACGATCCACCTCCGAATCCTGAAATGCAGCGCGAAGAGATCGTCAATCTGGAGAAGGAAGCGGCGCGCGCGATTCAGACCAACACCGGGACGTTTTTTCGCCGCGTGTATGCCGACGATTTTGCGGGGACGCTCTCTCACGGGCAAGTCGTCAACAAGATCACATTCATCAACGCGGTGCAAAACGGCGAAGTGAAGTACGACTCATTTAACGTCAGCGATGTAAGTGTGAAGCTGTTTCGAGACGCCGCTGTCGCGACCAGTTTGTGGTCGGCGCGGGGCGTTTATCGCGACGAGAGATTTGCCAGCCAGATGCGCACCATGCACGTTTACATCAACACGCCGCATGGATGGCGGGTTGTTTCCGGACAGATCACGATTCTGCCACCGGGCGCGCAGCAACCGCTCTAACCCCTAAATTTTAGCCTCCGCGATTATTTGCTGAGTGCGGTTTTCCGTCTAACGGTACGCCTCTGGCCGTTCGTCCTCAGAAATGCTACGCTCGCGCCTCGTTCGTTTCGAAAACCGCATGCGCGCCGTAGACCTGATCCGAAAAAAAAGAGATTCCGGTGAGCATACCCGCGAAGAGATTGATTTTTTGATCTCGAACTATACGCGGGGTGTGATTCCCGATTATCAGATGGCTGCGTGGCTGATGGCTTCTTGGCTGCGCGGGTTGTCGCACGCGGAGACGGCGGCGCTGACGGAAGCGATGCTGCACTCGGGCGAGGTGCTCGATTTTTCGTCGATACCTGGGAAAAAAGTGGACAAGCATTCGACCGGAGGCGTCGGCGACAATACGTCGCTCATCCTCGCGCCGATCGTTGCGGCGGGCGGGTTGACTGTGCCGATGATTAGCGGCCGCGGACTCGGGCACACCGGCGGCACGCTCGACAAGCTGGAATCGATTCCAGGATTTGACGTTAACCTTTCGCTCGATCGATTTCGCACCGTGCTTCGCGAATGTGGCATGGGATTAATTGGGCAGACCGGCGAGATTGCGCCGGCGGACAAAAAGATTTACGCGCTGCGCGACGCTACCGGGACCGTCGAAAATGTTGGACTGATTTGCGCTTCCATCATGAGCAAGAAGCTGGCGGAAGGTATCGACGTGCTCGTGCTCGATGTGAAGACAGGTTCTGGCGCTTTTATGAAGACCGAGAAGGCATCGACGCAACTGGCGGAGTTGATGGTCGATACCGGCGAGCGCATGGGCAAGAAGGTCATCGCGCTAGTCACCGACATGGATCAGCCGCTGGGGCGCTTTGCCGGGCACTCTGCGGAGATTATCGAGTGCATCGACGTGCTGAAGGGGAAAGGTCCGGAGGATTTGCGCGAGCTGAGCTGTGAGCTGGCCGCTTGGATGTTTTATTTGGGAGAGCGCACCGAGTCGGTCGATCAAGGGCGAGAGTTCGCCAACGAACTCATCGAAAACGGAAAAGCGAAAGAGAAGTTCCGGCAAGGAATTGCGCTTCAGGGCGGCGACTCGCGCGTGATGGATGAGCCGGAGCGCTTGCCGGCGGCGAGATCGCGCGTCGATGTTGTGGCGGCGAACGCTGGATTCGTCGAGAGTGTCGAGTGTGAGCAATTGGGGCTGGCGCTGGCGATTTTAGGCGGGGGCCGAGAAACGAAAGAGAGCACGATCGACTACGGCGTTGCGCTCGAATTTCACCGGCGCATCGGCGATCGTGTGGAGCAAGGAGCGCCGTTGGTCACGATTCATTACAATGACGACGCTCGACTCGACGACGCCAAGTCGATGATCGCGGCGAGCTATCGCATCAAGCCGGATGAGCCGCAATTCAAGCCGATGCTGATTCGATGTACGGTCGGTTGGCAGGGCTGATTTTGTTGAGCGCTGCGTGATGGAAAGAGGTTGATCGCATGGGACGTCTGACAGGGGTGCTCGGCATCGCGGCCATCATCGGCCTTGCCTATCTCTTTTCGACCGATCGGCGCGCGATCAAACTCAAAACCGTTGCCTGGGGCCTCGGGCTCCAGCTTGCGCTGGGGCTCTTCGTGCTTCGAGTGCAGGCGGGGCAAGCTCTTTTCGGCACGCTCGGTTACTACGCAAAACATTTGCTCGATTTTTCTTACGTAGGCTCGGAATTTCTCTTCGGTGAAATCGGAAAAGCCAATTCTTCGCTGGGTCTGGTTTTTGCATTTCAGGTTTTGCCGACGATTATTTTCATCGCGGCGTTTTTTGCGATTCTCTATCACATCGGCGTCATGCAGATCATCATTCGCGCCGCGGCGTGGGTGATGACCATCGTGATGGGTGCCAGCGGCGCCGAATCGCTCAACGTGGCGGCGAGCATTTTCATGGGGCAGACCGAGGCGCCA
Organism: uncultured Acidobacteriota bacterium; assembly: GCA_963785605.1. Lineage (GTDB taxonomy): Bacteria > Acidobacteriota > Terriglobia > Acidiferrales > UBA7541 > Acidiferrum. The sequence goes on from CAWAWE010000013.1 coordinate 67,151, forward strand.
CTGACGATTCGTCCGTTTTTGCCCAAGCTGACGAAGTCGGAACTGATGACGGTGATGACCAGCGGCATGGCGCACATCTCCGGCGGGATGATGGCGGCGTACATTCGTGTGGGCGGAGCGGACGCGAAGAGCTTGTTGACCGCGGTCATCATGACTGCGCCAGGCACCTTGTTGATGGCGAAGATGCTTGTGCCAGAAACGGAGCAGCCGCTCACCGCGGGACGCGTGGAAATGCCGGCGACCGAGAAGGAATCGAACGTCCTCGGCGCGATTGCGCGCGGCACGGTCGATGGCTTGCACTTGGCGATGAACGTGGGCGCGATGTTGATTGTGTTTCTTGCGCTGCTGGCTTTCGTGAATGCGTGCATGGGCTGGATTCACCTGCACATCGGATGGTTTCCGTACAACTTGCAGATGATCCTTGGATGGATGTTTTCGCCTGTCGCATGGCTGATCGGAATTCCGTGGCATGATGCGGCCGCGATCGGGAATTTGCTCGGCACGCGTATGGTGCTGAACGAATTTGTGGCTTTCGCCCAGCTCGGGCAGATCAAAGCGACTCTTGATCCGCGCAGCTTTACGATCGCGACATTTGCGCTTTGCGGATTTGCGAACTTCAGCTCCATCGGGATTCAAATCGGCGGCATCGGGGCGCTTGCGCCGGAACAGCGGAGCCAGTTGGCTAAATTCGGTATCCGCGCGATGCTGGCCGGAACAATGGCGAATCTGATCTCGGCCTCGATCGTCGGGATTTTTTCGTAGTCAGATGCTGATCGCATGGCGCGCAAATACAAAATCAGGATCGGGCGAGTTCGAGCAAGCGACGCGCGCGGCGAAATTCATTCTGTCGAAGACGAAACTTCGACCGAAGATTGCGCTAGTTCTCGGCTCGGGTCTTGGTGCATTTGCCGACGAATTTCGAAAGCGCGACGCGCATCCCGTACAAAAAGATTCCGCACTTTCCGCAATCGACCGCGATCGGGCATGTCGGTCAACTTGTGATTGGTCGCGTCGGCGACGTTCCTGTCGTTGGTATGCAGGGACGGGTGCATCTCTACGAGGGCTACACAGCGAAGCACGTGGCGTTTCCGATTCGCGTGTTTCAGCGCGCCGGAATCAAGGCCGTCATCGTCACAAACGCCGCGGGCGGAATCAATCTCGGGTACTCGCGTGGCGCGTTGGTCGTGCTGCGCGACCACATCAACTATCAAGGTGCGAATCCGTTGATCGGAGCCGAACGATGATCGTTTTGGGCCGCGCTTTCCGGACATGACGCACGCCTATGACAAGGAATATCGTCAGTTTGTCTCCGAAGAAGACAAGCGACTGAAACTCAACTTGCACGAGGGCGTGTATCTCGCGTTGCAGGGGCCAAATTACGAGACGCCCGCGGAAATTCACGCGTTTCGTGCGCTGGGCGCTGATCTCGTTGGTATGTCTACAGTTCCGGAAGTTCTCGCCGCCCGCCACAGCCAGATCCGCGTCTTGGGAATTTCCTGCGTCACAAATATGGCCGCCGGAGTAACCGGCGAATCGTTAACCGCCGAGGAAGTGTTCGAAACCGGCGCGCGAGTGAAGAACGATTTCATCGCGTTGCTGAAGGCTGTTATTCCGCGAATCGCTCAGACACTCTGACGTTCCGCTGACTGGCCGCCCGGAAACGTTGCGTGAAATTTTCTCGCGTCGTCGAGATCAGGTTTGCGAGACAATCTCTGCATGTCTGACTTCGATCATCTGATTGCGTCGCGAAACAATCGCGCGATAACGCGCACGCCGCCTATTCGAATTTTCGTGTCGGCGCGGCGCTCCGCGCGACGTCGGGCCGCGTCTTCGGCGGATGCAACGTGGAAAACGCAACATACGGACTTACCGTTTGCGCCGAACGCGTCGCGATCTTCAAGGCGATCAGCGAAGGCGAGCGCGGTTTCGACGCCATCGCCGTCGTCACCGATTCCGACACACTCACGCCACCGTGCGGCGCCTGCCGTCAATTAATTTGGGAATTTTGCGGAGATGTGCCGGTCGTGCTTTCGAACCTGAAGGGGAAATCGGAAGTCCACCAAATGCGCGACTTATTCCCGAAGCCTTTCGACGCTTCGAATCTCTAATTTCTCGCTAACTCATCTGTGCGAAGGTAAGCCCAGCGAGGCGTGTGCCGCAATCGGCGACTCGCGGCCCTACGACATCAACTTCCGCAGCAAATTCTTTCCTTCCGTATCCGTCAGCACGCGATTCCTCATCAGCAGCGTGATCAACTCGCTCACCACGTTGCGCGCGTCCTCGTTCAGTCCGCTCTTTTCCGCGGCCGCAGGCGGCTCATGAAACAGGTCCGTCGCAGCGCCTGCCTGAGCCAAACCTCCCTGCGCCGAGCCGGCCTCGCCGAGCACCAACCCCTTCACGGCTCTCTGATTCCGCTTCATGGATCGAAGCGATCGGCTTCCCACTCAGTTCGCTGACCCACCGCAGCAACAGATGCCGCTGCTCGGGATCGACCTTAGTGAAAAGCAGCCCCATCCCCATCCCACCGGTCGAGTACAACACCCGCGCGCTGGTTGCCAGGGTCTGTTCATTTCGCGTGATGCGAACCTGCAGCTCGGCGCCCGCACCGAACGGACTCATCACTTCGAAATAGCACCCGCCCACGCCGATATCGCTGATGCGGCCGCCGATCCGGGTATGTGACTTGATATCAATAGCTTCCGCCATGGCCGCGACAGGAAAACGCGGCTCGACGCGCCGCTCCTTGCCGCCACCTTGGCCGCGCAATTTACTGCCATTCTTCAGCGGGCTCTTCTTGAGATCCAACATCGTTGTATGACACCTGTGGCGGAAATCCGGAAGGGAAGGCCTGACGGGCACGATCAAACCTTATCTTCGTGCGAAGTGCATGCAAGTCTTCGCCGATCAACGAACTCAGTCCAGCGTAGCTTTCCCGTCCGGTGATGCGCAAGCTGCCCGGCTCAACCCCTTGCTTCAAGAAATAACGCTTCAGTTGGATGCCGGAAAGGCTGGCGCGGACTTGTACCGTGGCTTATCGAGCACCGACGCCGAAGCGCTCTCGACCTGCACGCTCACGACGATTTTCTCTAAGTGAGCGATGATCCGGCGCTCATCGGGCCGCCGCGAACCCGCTGATTCGTCACTCGTTACGCTCGAAGGCCCGCCTGCCGCCGCTGTGCCGTCGGTAACGCCAACCGCGGTGCCACTCGATACGTTCTGGAGCGTCGCCTCACCTCCGCCCGCCGCCTTCACGCCGACCCGCACGAAGAACTCGTAGCACGCGTCGTTGGCAAACCCCGCATAATCCCGCTCGGAGAATTCGGTGCTGCCGTCCCCCGCGTCCGTATCGACCCATGCAAAAGCGACCCCCTGCGACATAACTGTTCCGCTTGCCCCCCGAGCATCCCCCACTCGTGCAGCCAAATTTGCTCGGCACGACGCCGCTGTCTGATACCGATTCACCGCAAACTGCACCGACCCGCCCGCAAACGACGTGTTCGGATACGCATCATCCGGCACCAAGATCGTCGCAAGCAGCGCTGCTCCCGGGTCATCTCCGCTCAGTTCTTCTGCCGTCCGAATTCCCGCCCCAGCTTGCTTCGCCTGCTGCCACGAAATCACCCGATCCGAATCGCTTTCCCCTTTGCTCGAATCAAAGTCACCCGAATCAATCAGTGCAAAATTCCGCGGGTACCGAAATGAAACTCCATACCCAGGATCGGCGTATCTCGCGAACGCAGAGTCCCGCGCGGCAAGTTTGCCGAAATGTTCGGAAGCCTTGGCCACCGTCGCTAAGGTCGGCTGCGGAGCCGATGCAGCCAGAGCCCGCGCTGTCTCCTGACGTTGACGCACCGACGCCGCTTGCCCCGAGCACCCAATGGCAGCCAGGCAGCTCGACACTGCAGCCGCCGCGAAAATAGCAACCGTCGCAATTCGAATCCGCATCTTCGCCTCCCAGGCGCCCGCTGACTTACCGAGAGCACGCCGCCTGCTTCTGTCAGGAACAATGCAAGACCCTAGCCTTACGTATGTTGCTGTAAATAGGATGGTTACTGTGAAATCCATCGGCCCAAACGTGGCGCCTCGCCCACGATCTGTGGCTCAGGCCGCCCGCCGCCGTCCCAACGGGTTACACGCCAGCCCTTTCATTGAACCGCGCGATGCGTCAAGATTCGCTCGCCGTAAATCGCCGTGAGAGGCACACGTGAGCCCCGACAACAAGCCCTTCGACCCCGCCAACCCCGATCTCGACCAAGCCCGCTCCATGCTCCGCATCGCCATCGACGAAGCCCGCCTCGGCCTTCAGGAAGGCGGTGTCCCCGTCGGCGCAGCCCTCTTCGACAACCGCGGCAGCCTGCTCGGCCGCGGACGCAACCGCCGCGTCCAGGAAGGCGACCCCTCTGTCCACGGCGAGACCGATGCCTTCCGCAAAGCCGGCCGCCAGCGCACCTATCGCGACAAAATCATGGTCACCACCCTCGCCCCCTGCTGGTATTGCAGTGGCCTCGTCCGCCAGTTCCATATCGGCACTCTCATCGTCGGCGAATCAAAAACCTTCCGCGGCGGCCTCGACTGGCTCATCGAAAACGGCGTCCGAGTCATCGACCTAAAATCGCAAGAGTGCATCGACCTGCTCGAAAAATTTATCGTCGAAAAGCCCGCCGTCTGGAACGAAGACATCGGCGAAGAATAAACCTCAGCAAGCTCATGTACGGCCCAGCATTGCCGCGCCCCAAGTCCGCAAGATCATCAGAACTTGAGTTCCGCGATTTCTCCACGCCTCAGCCGTCAAATCCTTGAAGTCGCCACCGCCCGCACTCCAAAAATAAAGTCGCCCAGCGTACACTTCCTACGGCGGCATAGCGGCGCTAAATCCAGCATGCGCCGGCAAAAGGGGCAGCGTGTCCGATCCGAAGGCCGAATATTCCAAGCGCCTCGATTCTTACCTTCAAATCGCCGCCGCTAAAAATCGCGTTCACATCCAGATCGGAAACCTGAAACTTGCCGTCGTCTTCGCCGGGCTGGTCCTCGGCTACTTCGCCCTCGCCCGCCACGCTTTCAGCTCCGAGTGGCTTTGGCTTCCCATCGCCGCGTACTTCGTCCTAGCCTTCATCCACCAGCGCATCATCCGCGCACGCACGCGCGCCGAAACCGCCGTCGCCATGTACCGTCGCGGCATCGCCCGCATCGAAGACCGCTGGGCCGGCACCGGCCAGACCGGCGACCGCTTCCGCGATCCAAAACACGTCTATGCCGACGACCTCGACCTCTTCGGTCGCGGCTGCCTCTTCGAATTGCTCTCCACTGCGCGCCTCCCCATGGGCGAAAATCAGCTTGCCGCCTGGCTGAAATCACCGTCATCCCACGCAGAAATTCTCGAGCGCCAGCAGCTCGTCGCCGAACTTCGCGACAAACTCGATCTGCAACACGACCTCGGCGTCATGGGCGAGGAACTCCGCGCCCGCCTGAATCCCGAATCGCTCGTCGCCTGGGCCGAAGCCAAGCGCGAAATGCCCGGCGCCGTCTGGCACTTCGCCGCGATTTTCCTCGCCATCGCTTTTGTCGCAACCTTCGCGTGGTCGATTGCCGAGCTCAATTCCTGGCCGGTTCTATGCGTGCTCGTCCTCGAAATTGTTTTTCGGCGCGCGCTCTACCATCGCGCCCACCACGTCAACGAAGGCGTCTCCTGCAACGCGGAAGGCCTCGTGCTTTTCGCCCGTGTACTGCAACGCTTGGAGCGCGAGTCCTTCGCTGCGACACGACTCCAATCGATGACGGCCGAACTCAATCGCAGTGGTGCCTCCGCGAGCCGCTCGATTCGCCAGCTCGCTCAAATCGAATACTGGATCGACGCGCACCACAGCTTGATCGGCCACATTCTCGAACTCCCGCTGCTCTACTCCGTCCAGGTCGCGTTCATCGCCGAGTGGTGGCGCCACCGCCACGGACCCCGCATGCGCGCCAGCGTAGAAATCGTCGGCGAAATCGAAGCGCTGCTCTCTCTGGCAACCTATTCCTACGAGCATCCCGCCGATCCATTCCCCGATTTCGTCGCTCCGTCATCCGCAGAGCCTTCGGCGTCCAACGGTACAGGCGTTCCGACTCCACGCGCCTTCTTCGACGGCGTCGAATTGGGCCATCCCCTGATTCCCGCTGAAAAATGTGTTCGAAATTCAGTGAGGCTCGATGATTCGACGCGAGTCCTGCTCGTCAGTGGTTCGAACATGTCCGGCAAAAGCACTCTGCTCCGGTCCGTCGGCATCAACACCGTGCTCGCCATGGCGGGAGCGCCGGTCCGCGCCAATTCTTTCCTCCTCTCGCCTCTTCAAGTCGGCACGCGAATCCACAGCTCCGACTCCCTGCAAGAAGGCCGCTCCACTTTCTTCGCCGAAATCCTGCACATCCGCAGAGTCTTCGACCTCGCGGGCGCCAGACCCACTCAGAACGCAAACGCTGCAAATGGCGCAGCCGCAACGGACCCCGAGTCGCGAGCCCTGCTCTTTCTCTTCGACGAATTGTTGGAAGGCACAAACTCAAAAGACCGCCGCATCGGCGCCGAGCGCCTGATCCAGGGTCTGCTGCAACGCGGCGCGATCGGTATCGTCACAACGCACGATCTCGCTCTCACCGAAATCACCGCCGCCGTCGGCGACGTCATCCGCAACGTTCACTTCGAAGATCAAGTCGAAGGCAACGAGATGCGCTTCGACTACCAACTCCGCGAAGGCGTCGTCACCAAAAGCAATGCCATCGCCCTCATGCGCATCATCGGCCTCGACATGTAATGCTTTATTACCGCGATTTGTAAATTACGTAAGGTGGTGGCTGCGGTGCGTGCTTTCGATCTCGATGCGCCGGCCGCTTCAGATCGAGCTCTTCGCTGCAGCCCGCCAAGCGAAACGCCACGCATAAACCAAGAAAGCACAGCCCAGCAAAGCAAACGTCGATAAAACGATGGTCGCCATATCAATATGGGGACGCGGGTATGAACGCCGTCGCGAGGTGTAGGAGGTGCAGGCGGCTTTGTAAAGGTCGCGTCCCCATGGCACCCATGGTGCGTCGCGCCTGATTCGGAAGTCCTGAGATGGTTGTTAGAAAAATATAAGCCCAGCAATTCAAACCGCATGCGTCGCCAATCCGATATCGCTGCGGAATGATGCACCACCCTGTAGCCGCGATCGTTTTCCAGGTCGCGGGGGTTAGGTTCAACACCGCCCAGAAAAATCGCGGAACGAAAACCTGAGTAAGCCGAGGCAAGAATGAAATCCCGGAGCGTTTCTGAATACTTTGCAAAACATCGAAGGGGCACGGGCAACCGATCCGCTTTTTTGACCCTCGCGCTCGCGATTTTTTCCGTGCTGCCGAGCACTGTTCATGCCCAAACAAAAAAGCCTCAACGCAAGCCTCCGATCGCAACCCCTGCGAAGCCTTCGAAGATAGATTGCGGCGGAAGCGTCGAGTTGAGGGTCAGCGCCGCAGCCCCAGCCCAAGGCACGCTACTCATTGCGGAGGTCCGCAGCCCCGACACGCTAAGCGCCATTTCAGGGAAGTTCACCGACCGCGACATCTCCTTTTGGCAGGCAACCGGCGCCAGCACCCTGAAAGGTGTGAGCGTCTGGCGCGCGCTGCTTGGCGTCGATCTCGAACAAGCCGCCGGCGACTACAAGTTAAGCGTCACCGGAAAATCCTCCGACGGAAAAGCCCTCGCCTGCGAAGCTCCCATCTCCGTCCGCACCGGAAAATTTCCCACCGAGCGCCTGAAAGTCGCCCCCAATTTCGTCGAACCCAATCCCGAGCAAGCCGCAAAAGCCGCCGAAGACCAGAAAAAACTCCGCGCCATTTACGCGACCGTGACGCCCGAAAAACTCTGGACCGGCTCGTTCCGCATCCCGCTCGACGGCGTGAAAACCGGAGGCAACTTCGGCAAGCGCCGCGTCCTCAACGGAAAATCAAACAGCCCGCACTCTGGCGTCGATCTGCCGTCGCCAACCGGAACTCCGGTCCACGCAACGCAAAGCGGCCGTGTCGTTCTCGCAGAGGAACTCTATTTCGCGGGGAATACCGTCGTGATCGACCACGGCTTCGGCATCTACACTCTCTACGGACACTTCTCCGAGATCGACGCGAAAGTCGGCGACGAAGTAAAAGCCGGCGACGTGATCGGCAAAGTCGGCGCCACAGGCCGCGTCACCGGCCCTCATCTGCATTGGGGCCTCGAGATCGACCACGCCCGCATCAACGCCATGGAAATCGTCGGCAAACAATAGCCGCCGGCCTCCGTTCTCCGTGCTCTCTGCGAACTCTGTGGTGAATTCTTTTCGCGGTTTAATACGGTTGCGGCTGACCGCAAACAGCGCGGTTTATGGCGATGCCGGCGAACTCACATGCTGATTCGTCTCGACCGAAAAAAGCAGAAACTTCGAAAACTCGTGCGACACGATCGTCCGCCGATAGTCCGAATCACCATACGTCTCCGCGAACTTCGGCAGCCACACCTCGACATTGCGCGTTCGAAATTTCACCGGCGCATAATCGATCGAAAGAAACCAGCCCGCCACGCCGACCTGCGCCATCGGGTGCACCAGCCCGACCTCGAGATGTAAAATGTCGCCGGAATCCTGCGCGATCCATGCGCGCCCTTTGAGCGGCGCCGGGAAGATATCCCCGTTCGCTGCGCTGAAACTTGCCGTGTGATCCGGCCGGTCTTTCCTTTGCCGCAGCGTAATCAGCCACGCCGCTTGCCCCTGCCAAAGTGCCGCTCCGCCGCAATGCATCTCATAGTTCTGCTGAAGTTCCGGCAGAAAAATCAGCGCCATCTCCGGTAAACCGATATTGTTTAAAGCCGCCGGGAAAGGTTGCGAGCCGCGCTCGGCCACGCGCGTCTCCGCAACCTTGAATCCTTCCGTGTGGCGCACCAGCAGCGCGTTGTAATCGAAATCGCCGATACCGCTGTCGATCTGCTGCGCGCCGCCGCCCAGGACGCGATACACGATGTGCTCCTGCGCCGTGAAATTCTGCAGATTCGTGACAAGTTCAGTCGCGCGCGCCGCGGCTTGCGTCAACACTTCATCGAGTTCGCACTCCGACGCATCGACGCGATCCTCTTTCCGCGGATCGACATCAGGCGGATTCCAGTACAACGCTTTGATTTTCGCGATCTTCTCGGCGCGCGTCGGGGGCTGTGCCGGCCGCGCAGTAGCCGCTGCGGAAGGAGCCGATGACGGCACTGGAATGCCCGTCTCTCTGGCTTCCGCCTCGGCCATCGCGTCGGGTCCGGAGTCCGATGCGGCGTCATCCGCATTCGCCGAAGTCGGGTTCGCCTGCGGCGTCATCGATTGACTCGCCGTCGTGGTCACAGCCGGTTCCGGCGAGCTTTGCGTCGGAGCAGGCGACGGTGGCGCAACGTCCGCCGTTTGCGCGGCAACCGATCGCGACAGCCCAAGTTGTTTCGGCTTGATCGGTGGCGCCGGCGCCGTCACATCCGAGTCCGCCATCATCTTCTTCAGTCTCTCGGAACTCGGCGCGAAATATCCGCGCCGGCTCTGGACTTGCACGTGATCGCGATCCACTTTCACCTTCAGTGGATGATATTCGCCGTCGGCTTTGGTATTGGCGAGCGAGAATTCCAGCAGATAAATGTATTCCGGCGCTGCCGACAATCGCCGCAGCCCGCCTTCCACGTCGTTCGAGTTGTGCACAAACGTTCCGCCGGTAGCGTCCGCAAGACCAGCCATCACAGCGTCCGTAGCGCTGAGTGATTCGACATGGGAGCGAATTCGTTCCGTCGTCTCTTTCGCCAGACCGGAGAACTCTTCTTCCGCTTTCGGCGCGTATGTAAACAGGCCACGCGCATCGAGCGCACTGATGGTCACGTTGGCACGCGCCGCTGCTTCAATGACTTGATTTTGCAGCACAAGGGCTTCCGGCGTTTCCGAATAAAATCCGGGCGAGATCAGCACGAGAGTCCGCTGGCCGGGAAGATTGACCATCTTCCGCACGACCTCGCGCATATAGACGTACGACATGCGCACGTCTTGTTCGCCGAGCGCGACCGCTCGTTGCGCCGCCTGGTGCGTCATTTGTTCGGCGATGGATCTTTGATCGGGCGGAAGGTGCGCACAGGTCATCGTTTCGTCAACGGCAGCGTTGAAGACACGCTCGTCATGCCTGTTCTCGATGAGATCGCCATGAAGGTAATCGACGTTTGGGCAGCCATGCGCGTCAGGCCGGTAGGGACTCCGTTGCGCGCTGAGTTTGTCGATCGCAGCCTCGAGCCTTGCTCGATCGTTGGTCACACCACTGTCGTCTTGTCCGAGGACGCTGAGAACAGAGGCGTAATCACCGGCGCTGAGACTTTCGTTGAGAACCTTTTTTGCGGCTGTTCGCAACGTGGATAAATCGGGGGCCGAAATGTGCAGGTCATCGAAAAGAAAAACGACGAAGCGATCGGATGGCGCTGCCGATGCTGCAATCGGAGCCGCAGCGTCAGACGAAGTCGAGGCAGGGTTCGACGTCGCTTTCACGGCGCCGGTCGGCGACGAAGCGCGTCGCTCGACAGTCATACCCACAATCTCGAGTGGCTTGTTCTTGTCGAAAAGTCGGAAGTCTTCCTTTGTGAGATCCCCAACTGCGTGACCTTGCGCATCGCGTACCACCACCGGCACAAGCACCGAGTTCACATTGACCTTGATAACCGGCCCTGTTTGCGTTGGCTCCTGTTGAGCGGAAACCCCGGCGAGTGCGAGGAAAGCTGTGGCGCAGAAGAGAACAGCAAGGCGAACTGGAGTGCGGCCCATTTAGGCGAACGAGGTCACGTATGCGCTTCTGTAAGGAACGATGTTACGCGAGCGATTGTAATACTCCCGCCTTGCCGCACGCCTGAAAATCATCCACAAAACCTGCCCTTTCGAACAGGTAGCTTCCACACCGCTTTTCGTTTACTTTCATTCCGAAACTTGATGAGTTCAGCGGCTTCGACGAATAACATTCGGGCATCCCAGTCCGTTCGTGCATTTGATAACGGCTTAATTCCGCAGACCTTGGGGGCTTGCATGCGAAGCATTCTTCATCCGTTGACGGTTTCGATTTCCACCAAACGAATCGCGCGCCGCGTAATGAATCCGCCGCACGTCTGGGTCTACTTCCGTTGCGACGGCCGCGACGATATCGCCCGCGTCCGCGACCTCAGCGTCGGCGGCGCGTTCATCGAGACCAAGAAGCCCAAGAGAATCGGCGCCATCACCAACCTCCATTTCCTCGTGCAGGACGGCACGATTCGCGCCGACGCCACCGTCCGCCATTCCCGCGAAGGCCAGGGCATGGGCCTCAAATTCACCGCCGTCCGCGAAGAAGACCGCAAAAATTTGATCTCCCTGGTTTCCCGTCTCCGCGCCGTCTAACCGCGTCGCGACATCTCCGCGCTCCTCTGGCCACTCAGCGCCTCTGCGTTATCTTTCCCCTCGTCGCCGCGCTAACCCTCTCATTATCAGACCGTTGCGAAGCATTCAACGCCTTCCCGCCGGTGTGCGCCGTACACTCCTGGCGCCAATAAACCCCGTAGAATCACATTCTTGCGCAATGCGCGACTGCAAACTCCCTAGAATCACATTCTTATGCAAAAAGGGAGGGGGGGTGGGGGGCTTCAGTTCCTCGGTACCTCCGTACTTGCCGCAGTAGGCCCTGTGAGTGGTACCGACATGCCATTGTTCGCTGCAATTCGCTCCCGCAATATCACTTACACGCGGTAGTTGCGCGCGCCAGCCTTCCAGCCGGCGCCGCATCGCAAAGTGGACTGAGGGGAACGAGCCATGGCAATTCTTCATTTTCGCGCTAAAGAGCGCCGCAGAACAGTTCGGGTGATGCTCAGCATCCCCCTGAAAGTTCACGGAATTTCGACCGATGGCGACACCTTCGCCGTCGAAACCAAATCTCACACGATCAGCCTCCACGGCGCTTCGCTCGAGCTCGAATACCCGGTGCAGCTCGGCGACATCCTCATGGTCGAAAACGCGGGGACGCATGAGCAGACCGAAGCTCGCGTCGCCACCATCAAGAAAACCCGCGAAGGCAAAGTCCACGTCGGCCTCGAATTCACCAGCAAAGACGTGAATTTCTGGCACATGGTTTTCCCGGCTCCCGGCGCGAAACCGATGCGCCGCCACATCGCCAATCGCGAGCCAGTCGCCGTCGCCCAAGGCTGAGACGCCTTCTAAAAATCCCGCGCGATTTCCGACCGCAAAATTTCCGCGAACATTCCTCTCCGTCGTGTAGGGGCGGGGCTTGCTCCGCCCGGCGTACGCTTCACCACCAAGTCAGACAATCGCCGCGAATCGATGGAGTCTTTATCCGCACCGCGTTTCTGCGTCGCGATATAGTCTGCGTATGGGCAAAGTCCCGACGAAGATCGGACTGATTTCCGATACACACGGCTTGCTGCGCGAACAAGCGCTCACTGCGCTGCGCGGCTCCGAGCTGATCGTCCACGCTGGCGACGTCGGCGACCGCGACATCCTCACGCAACTCCGCAAGATAGCCCCAGTCGTCGCCGTTCGTGGAAACGTAGACACCGAAGAATGGGCGCGCCGCGAACTCCCCGAAACTGCCGTGGCGCAAGCAGGCGACGTCTCGATCTACGTTTTGCACGATGTCCACGCGCTGGATTTGGATCCAGCCGCCGCAGGATTCCAAATCATCGTCAGCGGCCACTCCCACAAATATCTCCAATCCGAAAAGGCCGGCATCCTCTACATCAATCCCGGCAGCGCCGGCCCGCGGCGTTTCACGTTGCCGATCACCGTCGCGCGATTGGATTTGGCGGTGAAACCGTGGAAGGTCGGAGTTCATCGATCTGGAGAAGATTTAAGTCTCGCTTCAACTCTCTGCGCGGCGTCGGAAGCTAGATCCCGCGTCCGAAACCGCGACGGTCTTTCGCAGCCCGGCTACAGAGCTATCGATGTATTTGCACTTTAACGCGCTGGTGCTAGACTCCCCGCATGGCCAAGAAAAAGGCAGCTCCCAAGAAATCGAAGAAACAGAAGCCTGCGCCGAAGAAGGCGAAAGCGGCGAAATCTTCCGCGGTGAAGGCGAAGAAGTCCGCGCCGGCAAAAGCGAAAGCAGTCGGCAAAGGCCAAAGTCGCCGTAAAGGCCCGCAAAGAGCAAGGTTGTCGCTAAGGCGGAACCCGGCAAAGTTGCGGCGAAGCCTGTGGCCGCGAAGACGACGGTTGCGAAAGCGCGCACTGCGCCGCGCCGTGGAGCGGCGGATTCCGACACGGATTTCCGCGCGAATCAGGAAGTCGAGATTGTGCGGCCCAAGGGACGTTCGCGTGTCGCGCGCGCCGGCGCGGGCAGCGGCGATCTTCAGGGAATCTCCAATGTCGAGGAAGCCGATTCCGAGAGCGAAGACGAGTTGCTCGAAGAGGGGCAATCGTTCGAGGCGGGAATCATCTCGGGCGTCGAACGCGCCGGCGACGAGGAATCCGAAGTCGTCACGCACGAAGTGCTGGAGGACGATGTTCCGCTCGAGTACGACGATCAGGAAAAAGATCGTCCCTGATATTGTTTGACCACTTCAGTCGAGAAGTCTCGCAGCACAGTGCGTAAAGTAGATTTCGTGGCCCGAACTAACGGGGCCGCTTGGTTTGCTTTTGTTTGGGATTGGTCTTCTTCGCGGACTTCTTCTTCGCCTTCGTTTTTGCCTTAACTTTCGGATTCGTTTTGGCTTTCGTTTTCAAGCTTGCTTGCGTTTTCTTCGGCAATTTAGCGACGACCAGATCGTAGGCTTCGCGCAACAACTCACGCAGTTCCGCGGCGGGAATCGCTTCGCGACTTTCAAGGGCCACCCACTTTGCGCGCGCCAGATACGGCGCGGGAATCACATCCTGGCGTTCCACCAGTTCCGCGAATTTCTCATCGGATGCTTTGAAAGAAAGCCACACGCGCGCGACTTCAAGCACGGTGTGCGCGAACATTTTGTTGCCGACCTTGAACGTGAGGTCGTTGCCCCAGATCTCGTGCTCCGTGGCAGCAGGGAAGCTCATGCAATGCTTGCGGAGTTCTTCGATGTGCATCGATGCTCTCGGGATAGTTCGGCGCCAAGATCAAATGAAAAGCAGATTCCTCGCTGCGCTCGGAATGACAACGCCTTGTAGCCGTCGGAAAGAAATTGCTGTCAGCTTGCGGGAGCCCAGTCCATTCCATCGACGCCGGGCGTCAAGTCGATCGAGGGTTCGAGCTTCCAATCCTTTAGGTTGAGAACTTCGATTTTTCCGGCGGCGAGGAACGAAATGTAAGCGACGCCGCCGTCGGGGCGAATCAAGACCTTGCCGAGCGTCGTCGGTGCGTCGAAAGTCTTCGCGACTTTGCGCGTCTGGAGATCGACGACAAAAATGTGGCCCTTCATGCCGGCGCAAACAAGCCAGCGGCTGTCGGGTGTCGGCTCGGAGGCGTAGACCATCTCCGGCAGGTCGATCCATCCGGAAATCGTGTTGGAGTGAGGATCGATCACGGCGATGCGCGGCGCGATCTGGTCGTGCGTGAACACATACTTTCCATCGGGCTCGACGGAGATACGCTGCACGATCTTGGATACAGGAATCGTTGTGATCAGTTTGCGGCCGGGGATATCCAGAACGCTGACTGTGCCGGCGTGAACGTTGGCCGTGTACGCGGTCGGCTTGCTCGCATCCGGACGGATGATGAACATGTGCGATTCGTCTTGGCCGGTGGGAATTTCAGCGATGATCTTCCGCGTCTTCGGATCGATCACGTCGAGCGATTGCGAAAGCTCCGCGCTGACGTAGAGATTGCCGTCGGGACCAAACGCGGGATTGTGCGGACGCAACGGCTTGCCGAGGTCGATCGAGTAGGCAAGCTTGCGGTTGGCGATATCGATGACGTCGATGGTGCTGCCGTCGGTGCCCGGTTTGCCGACGCCGGAGTTTCCGTAAATCGGCACGTAGGCGAATTTGCCGTCGGGGCTGACGGCGACTTCATGGCCGTTGATGCCGACCGAAATCTTGCCAACTTCTTTTCGCGTTTCGGGATCGACGATCAGCGCGGTGTGCTCGAATTGATTGGCGACGACGAGCAGGCCCTTGGAAGATGAAGGTTTCGGCTTGGAGTGGCCGTTCGTTGTCGCGAGAGTGAGAGCGATTGCGAAGGTGAGGATTGTGATGAATGAGAGATAGGACATGCGCATGAAGCACCTCGATGCTTTCGCAGAGTGAAAACGGATTCGGGCACATTGGGCGCCGTGCATGGGCGCCCTGAAGGGACGCCCCTACAAATTCGCAGCGACCGCGAAAGTGGAGGGATTATAGGCGAGTGCTGCGATGTTCGCCAATCGTTGTTCAACGCGATAGTTTGTCGCATTGGAATTCGTAGTAGCCCGTTGGGCCCAGACCGCTTTCGATCTGAGACCCCTTTGATCAGTTCGCGAAACGGCGGAAGAAGGAATCGGGCTTCCACTGCGGGCGCGCTTGGGTGTCGGCGATTGTCGTCAGCAGCTGGCGTAGGATTTCTTCGTAGGTTGCGGCGGAGGCTTTATCGACGGGTTGCGAGAGATCGTCGGACGGGGCGTGATAGCGCACGGTGAGCCACTGCTTGAAGACGGCTTCGTCGGGCGAGCCGGGATCGAAGCCGAGATCGAGTTTTACGCTCGGAATGCCGTGGCGGATGAAACTGTACTGATCGCTGCGGATGAAAGCGTTGCGGAGGGGTTGCGGGTCGGCTTGCACGCGAACGCCATAAGCTGCTGCGGCATCTTTGGCGAGGTCGCCGAGATTCGATTCCGCGATTCCTTGGACTTTCAGAACTTTGATCGGGACGATCGGCAAGAACATATCGATGTTCACATCGGCGACGATTGATTTTTGCGGGACCGTCGGATGCGCCGCGAAATATTTCGAGCCGAGCAGTCCCTTTTCTTCGCCACACACCACGACGAACAACAACGAGCGCTTCGGATGCGGCTGACCTTTCCACGAAGCAGCAATCTCCATCGCTGCGGAGGTTCCGGCGGCGTTATCCATCGCGCCGTTGTAGATCTTGTCGCCGTTGATGGGCTCACCGACGCCGACGTGATCGACATGCGCGGACAGAACGACGTATTCGTTTTTCAGCGTCGGATCGCTGCCGGGAAGTTTGCCGATCACATTCGCGGCCTCGACGTCCTTGGTCTTCACCGTGGCATGCGCTTTGAGAGAAACGGCGAGCGGAAAGCGCGGCAGCGGCTTGCGGTCTTTACCGAGTTCGGCAAGTTCCGCGAAGGTGTGACCCGAGCCTGCAAAAAGCTTCTCGGCGTTCGCGGGATTGAAGACCAGAGAGAGCTTGAGTCCTTCGGTCTCGTCGAATTCCTTGCCTACCAGATCCATCGAAGGATGCGTGCGGCTCAACGCGATGCGCGACCACGGGATGTCCATCGATGCGGGATTTGGGATGGCGATCGTGCCGATGACTCCCGCGGCTTTCAGTGACTTCCATCGTTCGAGGCCGGTCTGATAATGAGCGGACAAAGCTGTCGGCGTGTCGGCCGGCGAGCCGGCGAGATAGACGACGATTTTGCCTTTCAGATCGAGACCTGCCAGATCGTCGTAATTTTGTTCGGGGATTTTGAGTCCATAGCCAACAAAGACCAGCTTCGCCGTGATCGCGTCGGGCGAAAGATTGGCGCGTGTAGAAAAATAGGCGTCGTCACCGAGAACGAGCGGTTGCGCATTGCCGCCGGAAATGAGTGCGGCCGAAGATTCGCTCTCGACGATTTCGCGCGAGACGAATTTCACCGGCTGGTAGAAGCCGTCGGTGCCGGCGGGCTCAAGCCCGGCTTTCTTGAATTGATCGACGACGTAGGCCTCGGCTTTGCGCAGGCCTTCGCTGCCGGTTTCGCGGCCTTCGAGGTTGTCGTCGGCGAGAAATTGCACGTGCGCCCACCATGCGTCGCCGGAAAAATGTTTTGCGGCTGTTTGGGCAAACGTGGTCGCCGCGAGAAGCAGGAGAACGGCAGAGATGGAAGGGAACGCAAATCGTCGATGCATCATCGAGCCCTCAGATTGAGTTGTTTGATCGGGCGCAGCATATCAGGTTGAGTTGCCCTGGGCCAACGAGCCGGTTAGTTCCGCCGCTGTGCCGATCGATCTGAGCAAAGTTGTTAGTCCAGGCAGCGTTGTATTGACCGGCCACGCGGCGCAACGTAGGATTTCGCCACGCCATCAGAAGCTTGCTTGTGGCAGGCGGTAGAAACGCGATTGGACCCGGGGGTGAACGTGTACTGTTCCAAGTGTGGGAGCAATCTGGCCGACGACGCCACGTTTTGCAGCCGATGCGGAGCGCAGACCGGAGTGTCGCCTTCGCTCGTTCCGGCGGCGGGCGCACCAGTGCCTGTCATTGCCGAAATTCCAAATGCGATTGGATACGGCGCGGTCCCGCAAGTATATGTGCAGCCCGTTGCACGGGTGGCCTACGCCGGTTTCTGGCTCCGCGTTCTCGCGTACCTCATCGACATGATCGTCCTCGGGCTTTTCTCGATTCCCATCCTGATAGGTGGCGCGATGGCATTGGGCGTAGGGAGCATCATCGAAGAGGCGATCCACAATCAGGACCCGTTTCTGAACGGGCCGCCTCCGGCGTTCATCCTCTTCATGATCCTTTGCTGGGGGCTCGGTGTGTTCGGAACCTGGCTTTACTTTGCGCTCCTGGAAAGTTCGGAATGGCAGGGCACAGCGGGCAAAAGAGTTCTCGGGTTAATCGTCACGGATATGCAGGGTCGCAGGGTCACGTTCCTGCGAGCTACGGGGCGATATTTCGCGAAGCTGGTGACCCACTTTACTTTCGGCATCGGATACGCGATGGCGGGATTTACCGAGAAGCGGCAGGCGTTGCACGACATGATCGCGAGCTGTCTGGTGCTGCGGAAGAATTAGCTGCGCTGAGACGTCGAACTAGCGACAACCAGAAAACCCTCTGTTGTTGAAATTGTGCGGACATGGGGCGCAGCGTGCTGCGCCCCTACATCAATTCTGCAATCGCCTACGATTTCGTTCTGCGACTTTCTACAGGCAAGTCTGGATGGTGGTAGTTCTGCGCCGCGCTACTGTTGCTGCACCCCTAGGCAGCGTCCTCGCAGTGGGCAACGGAGATCGTCATGCGCAACTGGAAAAACCTCAACTGGAACAGCCCTTGGATGAAAGCGTCTTACGTAGCGGCGGTGACGACCCTCTGCACGTTTTTGGGTTGCTGGGCGGCGCTTGCGTATCAGAACGACAGCGCGCCCGCGGACAAAGCTGCCACCACTGACACTCAATTCGCCAAGAAAGCAGCGCAGGGCGGCATGGCCGAGGTAAAGATGGGCCAACTCGCGCAACAAAAGGGAACTGCCGAATCGGTGAAGAAATTTGGCGCGCGTATGGTCGAGGACCACACCAAGGCCGGCGATGAGCTGAAGCAGGCGGCGTCGCAATCGAACATCACGCTGCCGACCGATATGAGCGCGAAGGACAAGGCGACGTACGACATGCTCTCGAAATTGTCGGGAGCGGCGTTTGACCGCGCCTACGCTCGCGATATGGTTCGCGACCACGAAGAAGATGTCGCCGATTTCAACAAGGAAGCGAACGGCGGCCACAGTCCGGCGGTAAAGGATTTTGCGACGCAGACGCTGCCGACATTGCAGGATCATTTGAAGGAAGCGAAAGAGATGCGGCAGAACGTGGCGCCGGGCAATCCCTCGGCGACAAAAAACGGCGCGGGGAACACCGGGAGGCGCTAACGTTTTATCGGAGAAGATTAAAGATAACGCAGAGGCGCAGAGGGCGCCGAGATTCGCGGAGGGAATCAAGCCGCGGAAGATTGCAGAAATAATTGGGATGTGATTTTTAAGAGGGCTGGCCGAGGAGGCTAGCCCTTTTTTGCTTCCGCGCGCTGTTTTTGCAGCTTGATCGCCGTCGTGCGCAATGTTTCAGGGACGTTTTTGTTGGTGGTCAAACGCTTGAGGTCGATCGGGTTCATCATCGGCAGCAGGTTCAAGCTCACGTCCAGCGGCGTCTTGGCGTTGTTGAGCAGGTTTTTGACAACCACGTAATTTTTCCGGAAATTTCGATTCGTAGCGATCAGCCGCAGGATTTCGTCCGTCAGTGACGACATCGACGCGAACGCTTCGACTTCCTGGCCGGTCAGGCGCGGCGATTGCAGCACGGCGCGCTGTACGACTTTGTTCGTATCTTTAATGAGCGTGCGGCGCGCTTCCGATCCGCCCTTGATGGCGAACTGCACGCGCTGCGAAACCGTCATCTTCCCGAGCTTTTGTATCAACGTTTGGCGTTTCGCGACGTCCGGCTCGGCATCCGCGGCCGCGTCGGCCAATGCCACTTCGCCGAGCGTCGCGTCGTTCAAAACTTCGCGAAGCACTCTCTGCTGGCTTTCGGTGAGCGCTGGATTCTTGAGCAGCGCGGATGCGAGTGCGCTGGAGTCCGAGATGCGATCGAGATCCTCGATCAACTCCTTAAGCGAAGACGATGGCAGCGTCGGTGCGACGCCGACGAACCGCTCGGCCGGGCAATTCCTGTTGCCAATCAGCGCGTCGGCGATGCCGGGCTTGTCGGCGAGATTGCGGGAAGCGTAAGCGAAAAGGGCAGGTGTTGCCGTCGAACGCTTTATGGCTTCGACGAACGATGCGATGGGTTGCGTGAGCGCGGCCTCTTCAGCGTGTTGCGCGACGGCTGCGTCGGGATCGGCGGCGAGCACCGCGAGTACTTCGGCGCGATCTACGGCTGTGAGTTGCGCGCCACCGGAGCAGACGGCGAGCTTGTTCTCGCGGCTGGCGCGACCACTGCGAAGTTCTTCGACGAGTTCAACGCTGAGCGTTTCCACTGGGTGCCTGCCTTAAGTCTTTCTGGCTGAGCACCATTGTACCGGACGGTCCCGCGGAGGTGAGCGGCGGCATTGCCTGGCCGTTCATCTCCAGCAACACCGCGGCGGGGCGGGTGGCGGAGACGTTGAATTGATTTTTGGCGGAGAGATGGCGGTTGGCGCCGGAGGGCAGGCGAGTGTCGAGAATCACGCGGCCGTCGGCGACCACGCGGACGCGCGTTGGGGCGGAAGTGGAGATGGCGAGGTCGAGGCGCTGGGGGACTGATGAGTTCGAGTTCGCAGCACCGGCAGCAGTAGAAGCGGGAGAATTCGCGGCGGGGCCGCTGGCGCTCGGCGGAGCAGCGGGCGTTGCAGTCGTCGGCAGCGTTTGCGGCTGCGATTGCGCCGGGGTGATCGCGGCTGCGGTCAACGCAGCGCGTTTCGCAGCTCGGTGCGCGGCGTACCAGCGCCAGCCGTGGATCGAGCCCCAAATCAGGCCGGCGACGAGTATCAAAATGGCAATACCCGCGGCGGCAATCATCCACTTGGGTGGCGTTGGAATCGGATTTTCGGCGACCGCCGGCATCATGGCCAGCTTTTCGCCGTAGGCGAGATCGTACTCGGAGAGCAGATTTTCTTCGTCGAGCCCGAGATATCGCGCGATGGCGCGCACAAAACCGCGGTTAAACACGCCGCCGGGCAGCTTTTCCCAGTCTTCGCGCTCGAATGCTTCTAGAAAACGCGGCGGAATGCGCGTCGCGACCGTCACTTCGTTGAGGGTCACTTCGCGCAGCTCACGTTCTCGTTTTAGTAGTTCGCCGAAACTTCCTTTATTCATGCAGCCGAATCCCGTATGCAGCGGAGCAACTTCGATGCCACTGCGTGCTACCGTGGAGCACTGTTGGTGAATTAAGCCGGGGAGATGCCCAACACCCGAATCACCGAGGCCGGAGCGCGCCGCGCCGGCTCGATCGAAGACCGCGCCGAATTCCAGAAAAAATCGCTCTCGAGGGCACTATAAAAGGGCGTGGTGGGTGTGTCAAACAAACGGCGGAAGCGAGGCGGTTTGGCGCGTGAGGTTTGCGGCTGGCCGCGCTGTTCGATAGAATCCGCGGCATCGATTGGCATTTTTTCCAAGGAGATCTGTGCGAATTTTCGCCGACCGTTCAAGGTACGCTCATCGTGTTTTCGCCGCGGTATTCGTTGCTGCTGCGATTTTCTGTGTGGCTCGGCTGGGTACGGCGCAGATACCGGCTGCCAAGCCGCGAACCACGCCGCCGACGGCGGGTGTTACAACCCCAGCAAGCGCGGCAAATACGCATGAATTGACTCGGCCGGATGCCGAGGAATTTTTCGACCTGCTGATCAACGACCAACTCGCGCGCGAAGACGTCGCTGGTGCGGTTGTCGGTGTGGTGAAAGACGGCCAAATTCTGCTCGCCAAGGGCTACGGTTACGCCGACGTCGAAAAGCGAATCCCAGCGACCGGTGACGCCTCGCTCTTCCGCATCGGCTCGATCTCGAAACTGCTTACGTGGACAGCGGCGATGCAGCTCGTTGAGCAAAAGAAGCTCAGCCTCGACGAAGACGTCAACACGTACCTCGACTTCAAAATTCCGCCTGCGTTCGGCAAGCCGATCACGCTGCGCAACTTGATGACGCACAGTGGCGGATTCGAAGATACGTGGCGAGACATGGGCGTCGAGAATCCCGCGCAGGCGCTTCAGCTCGAACCGTACGTGAAGACGCATCTTCCAAAGCGCATCTATCCGCCCGGCGAAGTTTCGGCGTATTCGAACTACGGCGCAACGCTCACCGGTTATCTTGTGCAACGCATCTCGGGGAAACGCTTCGAGACGTACGTTGACGAAAATATTCTTCGCCCGCTCGGCATGAACCGCACGACGTTCGCGCAGCCTGTTCCGTCCGATCTCGCAGCGATGCTTTCGCAAGGCTATGGATTGGCGTCATCGCCGCCCGGCCCATTCGAAATTATGAATTCGTTTCCGGCGGGCAGCGTGTCGGCTTCGGCAAGCGACATGTGCAAATTCATGCTCGCGCATTTGCAGGACGGCCAGCTCAACGGCGCGAAGATCCTCTCTTCGGAGACGGCGCGGCTGATGCACTCGCGAACGTTCAGTTTCGATAGCCGCATGAACAGCTGGGCTTATGGCTTTTACGAAGAATCCACGAATGGGCATCGCATCATTGGTCATGGTGGCGACCTGCAGCGCTTTCACAGCGACCTGCATTTGATACTCGATGCGAAGACCGGCTTCTTCGTCTCGTACAACAGCAAAGGCAATGGCGATCTCGCGATGGATCGGCAGCGGCTGCTCCAGATGTTCATGGATCGCTATTTCCCGGCGGCATCTATCGCGGCGAGCGACGCTGCGAAAACCACGGAAGCGGGAGACGCCGCGCATGCTGAGGTTGGCGGCATGTATCTCGCGACTCGGCGTTGGGAGAGTTCCGTCCTCAAACTCATCGCACTGTTTCCCGCGCCGAACGGCCAAGTCGAAGTTTCCGTCGAACCCGACAAGAGTCTTCGCATCGAGAGTTTTGAGGACGCAGCAGGACAGCCACTCAAGTTCCGCCCGATTGCACCGCTACTTTACGAAGACGCGGAAAACCATCAACGCGCTGCGTTCCGCCGAGGTTGGGATGGCAAGATGCAGATGCAGGTGAGCGCGCCGGACGGGATCTTCATTCAAGTAAGCCCGGGGCAGAAAAAATCGCTGAGTTACTTCGTTCTGGTCGTTGGCTTGGGGATCGTCGTTCTGACGCTGCTTTTCTGGCCCGTTGGCGCGTTGGTTCGCAAGCACTACTCGCGTCCGTTGTCTCTCTCGACCGCGGAGCGCACTCTGCGGATCGTCGCGCGACTGGTCTGCGCGTTGTTCTGCGTCTTCCTGTTCGGTTGGGCCGTCGTTTTTGTCGTCGGCCTCCAGGATTTTGTCCTTATCATGACGGGCCTTGGCCGCTGGATTGTTGTGCTCGGTGTCGTTGGAGTTCTCTGCTCGCTCGGAACTCTGCTCCTCTGGTGGCAAGCTCTGCGCGGGTGGAAGGGAACGAATGTACGACCGTGGATGAAAATCCACGGCACGGTCGTCGCTCTCGCATGCACCGGGCTGCTCTGGTTCGCGTTGCTGTGGAACCTCATGAATTTCAACACACGCTACTGAGCGCTTCACTTCGTCGGGAAACACCGCTCACGAATTTCGACCCGTCCCGTCCCACAGGCATGGCTGATGCGGCGCCGGATTCACCATGACTTAACGCGGACGCCTGATGGATCGTGGTAGTCTCGGCGCCCCTGGTGAATTTCAGCCCGTTCGACCAACAAAAACCCGATAGCACTTCACCCAAGACTTGCATCTATTGCGAAGGAGGTTTCGATGAGCACAAAACCAGCACTCACCCCGATTCCCGCGGCGGTTGATATGAAGTTCGAGATCGTCGTCATCCCCGTCTCCGACATCGATCGCGCGAAGGAGTTTTATCAACGCCTCGGCTGGCGGCTCGACGCCGACTTCGCGACCGACGACAAAGACTTTCGCGTCGTTCAGTTCACCCCGCCTGGCTCGGGCTGCTCGGTGATTTTCGGCAAGCGCGTCACGGGGGCAACGCCGGGTTCGTCGCAAGGACTCTACCTGATCGTGTCCGACATCGAGGCTGCTCGCAAAGACCTGCAAAATCGCGGCATCGAAGTCAGCGATGTGTTTCACAGCAACGGTGCGTATGCCGGGTCTGACGAGCCCTTTCTATTTGGACAGAATCGCGTCAGCGGTCCCGATCCCAATCATGGCAGCTACCGCTCGTTTGCTTCGTTCGATGATCCCGACGGCAACAGCTGGCTGTTTCAGGAGATCACTGCGAGGCTGCCGGGCCGCGTTGACTCCGCGGAAACGAAATTTGCCTCAGTAAAAGATCTCGCAAGCGCGATGCGGCGCGCGTCGGCGGCGCACGGCGAACACGAGAAGCGCATCGGAGCCGCCGATGCCAACTGGCCCGACTGGTACGCCGAATACATGGTCCGCGAACAATCCGGCGAAAAGCTGCCGGAATAAAACCGACGTCACACTTGTTATTCAGGTGAGATGAGGCCGGTCGCTACCAAAACAAAAATTCGACACGCAATTTCCCTGCGTCATCGGCGAACGCACACGCATCTAGTTCGTGTCCGCGATGCCTCATCGGAGATAGGCGCGGCCACAAACTGCGAATTTCGCCGGCCTTCGGAGGGGTTTGTCTGGATGCGAGTCCTACGCTGGTTGTTACTTTTGTCGCTAGCCACTGCGTCGTTCCTATCGCCGGCACACGCGCAAGGCCGAGCAGCGGGCAAGGAGCGCTCCGTGGAAAATCCGACGACGTATCGCACAATTCAGGTGGATGGACTGTCGATCTTCTATCGCGAAGCCGGCCCGAAAGACGCGCCGACGATTCTCTTGTTGCACGGGTTGCCGTCGTCGTCGCGCATGTTTGAGCCGCTTTTTGCACGCCTGTCCGATCGCTATCATCTCATCGCGCCCGACTATCCGGGTTTCGGCCATAGCGATTGGCCCGATCCGAAGAAATTCGCGTACACCTTCGACCACATCGCCGAAGTCATGAATCACTTCGTGGAAGCGGCCGGCGTCACAAAATACAACCTATATATGCAGGACTACGGCGTACCTGTGGGATTTCGCATGATCCTGGCGCATCCCGAGCGAGTCGAGGCGCTGATCGTTCAGGACGGAGTCGCGCATAACACGGGACTCGGCGAAAACTGGAAGACGCGGCGCGCGTTTTGGGCCGACCGGCCGAGGTATGAGACTGCTTTGCGTGAAAATTTGCTTTCGCTGGCCGCCACGAAAGCGCGACACGTCGGCAACGATCCCAACGTCGAGCGCCACGATCCCGATCTCTACACCGACGAATATTATTTTCTAAATCGGCCGGGACAAGGCGACATTCAGGTCGATCTTTTCTACGACTACCGCACCAACGTCGAGAATTATCCGAAGTGGCAAGCGTGGATGCAGAAGAATCAACCGCGCTTGCTCGTCGTTTGGGGCAAGTACGAGTTGTCGTTCGATCCGAGCGAGCCGGACTCGTACAAACACGATGTGCCGAATGCCGAAGTGCACATCGTCGATGGCGGCCACTTCGCGCTCGATACCGCGGCCGATCCAATCGCCGATTACATCCGCAATTTCATCAAGACGAAGTAGCCGCGCCGCACGCCATCTTATTTTTGCGATCGGAATACAGAAATGTGGCCCGATTCCGCTGGCTCATGCACCAACCAGGATTGCGATCCGACGATTGGCGTACACGGGCCGAATGTGCAGACGCGAATTTCCCGCGTGCTGGCTTCGGCGTGGCCTCGCAACCGATCTAATACCGCGCGGAGAACCTCGCCACGGAATGGCGTGTACAGATAAAAGATAGTCCCTCTCGAAAGATCGGCCTCTCGCGCGTCATGCGCAAGAAATGATGCGTTATCCAGATTTAACTCCTCAGCACACTGTCGGGCGCTGTCAACGTACGACGGCTCAATCTCGATGCCGACGGCGCGCGCTTGCGTGCAGGCCGCAACAAGCAGCGGCACGTTACCCAACCCAGAGCCGAGATCGATAAGCACGTCTTGTCGCGATGAGTCGGGTGCGGCGGATTAGCTCAAAGATGTGCCGCACAGGCGTCGGTTGATAGGCCACCATCTCTGGCGTCAGTTCGGCTTTTGGCTCTCCTGGAGCGCTGAAGCGCAAGACGCCGCTGACCACCTCGTCGAGATAGTTATAGCTATCGCCGTCGCGATGTTGACTCGGCTCGGCACGAAGTGGCGCGTCGCTTTCGATTCTCGACGACCAAAGCATCAGCGCCTTGCGGCCATCTCCGCGGCGGATCTCGCTGCGGATGTTGTCGTAGAGGCGGGAATTTACCATTTCGAGTTCGGCGCGGAGTTCGATCGCACGGCGAAATAGCGCCGCTTCGCCTTCGCCCGCGGCCGTCTCGACGAGCAGCGAGTCCAGAGCGTAAGCGTCGAACCGGTCCAGCACCGCGATGCGGTCACGAATGCGGTCAACGTTCCACAGTGAGCGATGGCGCTCGACGTCACTCACTAGCTCCCGAAGGGCCGGAAGCGTGCCCGAGTTTTGAATTTCTTCAGTCATCGACGAATTCCCGAACGGCATATCTATGCAAACGAACAGTTTACGCCAATGCTTCCGCTCTCCACTGCTCGCGGCTCGTTGCAACCTCGCTACGCCTGTACCACGACTTTCTTGATTCGATTTTTCAGCAGCGCCATACTGGCGAGGTTAGGCGTACTGCGGCCGTTTGCGTCCCCACGGCTGAAGTCTATGCCATTTTCGCTGGAATGCCGCTAAAGGAACAGGTTATACGAACGTGGAGGACGTGAAACAATTTCCCGCCGTCGAGCGCCGCCGCAATCCCGGCGCGGCTTTCGAGAAACGCGAGGCCGGCGAAGTCGCGGTCTTCCAGGAACTCGGCAAAGCGCTCACTTCTTCCCTCCAGCTCGACCAGGTTCTTCGCACCATCATGGAAAAAATCGACGAGTTTCTGCGGCCCGACAACTGGTCGTTGTTGCTCCTCGATGAAAACACCAACGAGCTTTATTTTGAACTGGCTGTTGGCAAGGCGTCGCAGGCGCTGAAGGACGTGCGCGTCAAGCTCGGGCAGGGAATCGCCGGCTGGGTCGCGCAAAATGGCGAAGCTGTCGTCGTCACCGACACGTCGAAGGACACGCGCTTTTTCGGCAAGGTCGATGAAAAGACAAAGATGGAGACGCAGTCGATCGTCGCCGTCCCAGTGAAATTTCGCGATACATGCCTCGGCGTCATCGAGCTGATCAATTGCATCGGCCCCGACGGTTTCGATGCGCGCGATTTGAAATTGCTCGAAGCGTTGTCTGACTTTGCGGCCATCGCGCTCGAAAATGCGCGCCACGTCAAGCGCATCCATGAATTGACGATCACCGACGATTGCACGTCGCTGTACAACGCGCGGCACATGCAATTCATCCTCGACACAGAAATCTATCGCTCGCAGCGCTACAACTACGAATTTTCTGTGGTTTTCATCGATCTCGACCACTTCAAACAGGTCAATGACACGCACGGCCACCTGATTGGCTCACGCTTGCTCGCCGAAATCGGCGAAGCGCTAAAATCCCATTGCCGCCTGATCGATTTTGCGTTTCGTTATGGCGGCGACGAATTCGTGATCTTGCTGCCGCAGACGTCAAAAGAAAATTCGCTCAACGTCGCGCGCCGCCTCCACAAGCTGATCCGTGAAGGCAAATGGCTCGACCACGCCGGCGTCAGCGTCCGCGTCACTCCCAGCGTCGGCGTCGCGTCATACCCCGTCGATTCGCGCACCAAAGAAGGCTTGTTGCATTTGGCCGACGAAGCGATGTACCTCGTGAAAAACACAAATCGCGACAGCGTTGCTGCCGCCAACGTCGGCATCCTGCCCGACACCGTTACCACCCCAGCCGAATCCGCCAGCTGAGCATTTTTCCCGAATGTTCTGTTTTGCTTAGAGAAGGAGAGCGACGCCCTCGGCCTTGGCAGCCCGCGTCATACTTGCGTCCAATGAAGCTCGTGCCGCCCCTCGACGAAGCGCAAGGTCAACATAGGCGCCATCATACGTTGTTAATCCGTGTTTTTCGCTAAGTGCCAACACGCGGTTCACGTCGCTCCTGTCCAGTGGGCGATCGACATGAATCAGAAGGTCGGAAAATTGATCCCAGTATTGGCGGCGCAAGTCTGGCGATATGCGCTTGCGGCGTTCTGCAAGGAGGAGCCCGTTGGAAACCTCGATTGGCCAATGCGCGGGTACGGTTGCACTGTCTCCAGTGGATAATCGCCTGAAGAGTCGTTTGATCTCATCCGTAGTCTCATCCTCGAAGCACCACGCAAGACTCGCGGACGCGTCAAGGACGAGAACTGCCATCAGTACTTGCGACCCTCATTGATGAGATCTTTTATCTTGAGGCCATCCAGGCGGACGCCCTTGCGAAGTTCGTCCATGCGGGCGATGGCATCCTTGATCTTGGCGGTATCTGCGTCAGACCGAGTCGTTTCAGAATCACTGCCGTGTCCGTTGCATTGCGTCGCCAGCACCTGCTCGACGTACACTTCGACCGTCAAGCCCTTCTCGCGCGCCTGGGCAGCCAACTCATCGGGTATATTGACAGTCACTTGCATGCCTTCATTTTACCACGCCACAGGTAACGCAGACACCGCCCCATCGCATCTGATACCCGGCAGCATCTCTACACCGCGAACCCGGTTTTGCTTACACTAAATCATGCGCAGAAGTGAAGCGGCGCGCTACGCGCGCTGGTCGGCGGCGGTAGCCCTGATTCTTGCGGGCATCACCACGGCCGTCTATCTGAAGCGCGGCTGGACGCGCCACATCGAGCGCAAGCAAGCGCCGCCCGCCGCGCCCAACGACGTCACCCGTCAATCCAACGGCATCAATTTCAAAAAGGTCGAGCAGAACCGCACCATCTTCCAGGTGCAAGCCTCCAAATCCACCGAATTCAAAGGCCAGGACGCCAGCCTGCTCGAAGAGGTCGTCGTCACCATTTTCGGCAAGGCCGGCGACCGCCACGACGTCATTCGCACGCACAGTTGCCAGTACGACCAAAAATCCGGAGACATCACTTGCGACGGCGACGTCCGCATCGACGCTATGAGCGTCGCCGACGCCGATCTCGTCGCGCGTAATCCTTCGCTCGCCGAAGCCCGCGCCACTCGCGTCGAGACGCGCGGCGTCACCTTCAATCGCTCCACCGGTTTCGCGCGCACCGATCAACGCGTCACCTTCTCGTTTCCCAGCGGCACCGGTGATGGCACCGGCCTCGAATATAACTCCGAGGAAGGCACGCTTCATCTTCAGCACGACGTCCGCCTTCGCCTCACGCAGCCGGCCTCAACCACCGCCGCCAAAAAAAACGGCATCTCCGCCTCCGTCGATCCCAAAGCCGGCAAGGATATCCGCGTGAAGGGTTCGTCGCTCGATTTCTCTCGCGATTCGCGCCTCCTCCATCTTTTCGGCCCCACCGAAGCCGAAACTTCCGCCGAGCGTCTCACCGCCGGCGAACTCACGCTTACGCTCGACGAAGATTTCCGCGCGCAAACGCTCATCGCTTCCACCACCGGCACCGATCGCCCGCGCGTCGTCTCCACCAAGCCCGGCGAATCGATAAATCTTGAATCCGACAATCTCACCGCGCATTTTATTCCCGACGGTTCGATCACAAAGCTCGATGCCACTGGCCACGTTACCGGCATGCGCAAAAATGCCGCCGACGAAGACGCGATGACCGGCGACAACGGCTCGCTCACCTTCTGGCCGCGCTTCAGCCAGCCAAAAGAACTCAACGTAAACGGCAACGTCCTCCTGCGAACGAAAGAAGAGAAGTCCGGCGGCACGCGCACGCTGCAAACCGCGGCTTTTCGCATGGAGTTCAGCGGCGGCAAGGAGCACGAATCCAGTAAGCCGCTCACCGCCGAAACGCTTGCCGCCGGCACGATGGAGTGGACCGACTCCGCTACGCAAGGCAGCACGATCGTTCCCGCCAGATCGCAACTCCAGGCCGACAAGCTCGCGATGACCTTCACCAGCGCCACCGGCAAGCCGAAAGAGGTCCACGCCAACGGCAACGTCCGCACCGAACGCTGGATCACCGGCCACCCGGTGCAGACCGCAACCGCGGCCACCGGAACCGCGCTCATGTCGGCGGACGGCGGTTGGTCGCAAATGGATCTGCAAGGCGACGTAAAATTAAAGGAAGCCGACCGCAGCGGCCAGGCTGACCACGCCAGCTTCGACCGCGCCGCGCAAACCGCTGCGCTCACCGGTCACGCCATCGCGCGCGACGCCACCACGCAGACGCAAGCCCACCGCATCGTCTTCACACAAAACACCGGCGACATCTTCGCCGACGGGGGCGTCCGCTCCACCGACTTCACCGCGAAGGCCAGCGCGGTTCAACTCGCGCCCGCCCCCGCCAACATCACCGCCGATCAGCTCCAGGCCAACTCAAAATCAGGCCGCGCGCTCTACACCGGCAAAGCGCGCCTCTGGCAGGGCGACTCCGTCCTCGAAGCAAATTCCATCGAGCTCTTGCGCGACACGCACGTCCTCAATGCCGCAGGCAATGTCCGCGCCGTCTTCCCGCAAGCTGCTCGCGCTCCGACCGCCGGAGGAACAGCCCCGGCGCAATCGAACAATCCGCCATCTTTCAATCCGCCTTCGCGCCCTGTGAACACCTCGCAAGTCGGCCCGAAAAAGTCACAACTCTGGCACGCCACCAGCGAAACACTCACCTACAACGACATCGAAGGCCGCGCCCGCCTTGAAAAAAACGTCGTCGTCCAATCCGCCGATCAAAAAATGCGCGGCCCCACCCTCGATCTGTATTTCACGAAAGCTCTCGCCGCCGACAACGCCAGCAGCGCAAACAACTCAACGTCGTCAACAACCACGCAAGCGTCCGGCTCCCGCCAAATCTCCCGCGCCGTCGGCACCGGCGGCGTCACCGTCGAAGAAGGCGACCGCCGCGCCGTCGCCGATCGCGGCGAATACTCCGCCGACTCCGGCAAATTCGTCATGAGCGGCGGCAAGCCCACTCTTTACGACGGCTCCGCAGGCACCACCACCGGCACTCAATTGACCTTCTTTTTAGCGGATGATACGATCATCGTCGATTCGGAAAATGGTTCGCGTACACTGACCAAACACCGAGTCCAACAGTGAAGTTCCCAATCTTGACCGCAATCCGCGACCTGCTCCACCACGACTGAGGTATGTTGAAGCTCCAAGCCGTCGAACTCAGCAAGTCCTACAAAGGGCGTAAAGTTGTAGACGACGTGGAAGTGGAAATCGGTCAAGGTGAAGTCGTCGGGTTGCTGGGACCCAACGGCGCCGGAAAAACGACCACCTTCTACATGATCGTTGGTCTGGCCCGCCCTGATTCCGGCCGCGTTATCCTCAACGGCGACGAAATCACCGACCTCCCGATGTACCTCCGGGCCCGCAGCGGAATCAGCTACCTCCCTCAGGAACCTTCGGTGTTTCGTCAATTGACCAGCGAAGAGAATCTTCTCGCCGTTTTGGAGACTCTTCCCCTAACGCCGGAACAGCAGCGCGATCGTTTGGAGGAATTGTTGGTGCAGATGGGTTTGGAGACCGTGCGGCAAAGCAAAGCCTACACATTATCTGGCGGTGAGCGCCGCCGGCTCGAAATCGCGCGCTCCCTGACGCTTCAGCCTTCTTTCATCTTGCTCGACGAGCCTTTTTCCGGCATCGACCCTCTCACGGTCAAAGATCTTCAGGAAATCATCCGCGATCTCAGCCGCTCGGGCATTGGCGTTTTAATCACAGATCATAACGTCCGGGAAACACTCACCGTAACGGACCGCGCATACATCCTCAGAAATGGGAAAATCTTCAGGAAGGGTCGGCCAGACGAACTGAGCAACGACCCGGAAGTTCGCCGCGTCTATCTTGGCGACCACTTCCGCCTGAATTAAACACAGGCACTCGAAAGGCACGATCGAACTCACATGGCTTGGCAGGGACTAAAACTGAATCTGAAGGTTTCGCAGCGCCAGATTCTGACGCCAGGCTTGGTGCAGATGGTCAGCGTGCTCGCGCTCAATCGCCTCGAGCTTCGCGAGATGATCAATCAGGAGATGATCGCGAATCCCGTTCTCGAAGAGCAGAGCGAAGAGCCGACGCAAACCGACAATTACGCCGACGAAAATTTCCTGAAGACCGAAACCGAAAAAGTGCCAGAAAAGCCCGAGCCCAATCACTTCGACGAATTCGACGTCGGCACATTCTTCAATCAATATCTCGATTCCGGCGGCGATGGCGGCCAGTCGGTCGAGCGCGAAGTCTCCGAACGCCCATCGTTCGAAAAATTTCTCTCGTCCTCCACGGGCCTCACCGATCATCTGGCGTGGCAGCTCAGCGTCACGATCAGCTCCGACACCGTGAAGGAGCTCGCCGAAAGCATCATCGGCAACCTCGACGAAAACGGCTACCTCACTGCCTCCACCGAAGAGCTTCTGGGAGAAGGCAAGTACACGCAGGACGATCTCGACGACGCGCTCGCCGTCGTGCAGGACTTCGATCCCATCGGTGTCGGCGCTCGCGATTTGCGCGAATGCCTGCTTCTCCAACTCAAAGCCTTCGATCCGACGAACACGCTCGCGCAGCAGATCGTTTCCGAACATCTGAAACAAGTGCAGGCCAACCAGCTCAAGGAAGTCGCCCGCGCCCTCAATCGCCCGCTCGACATCGTTAAGCGCGCTCTCGACGTCATCAAGAAACTCGATCCGCGCCCCGGCCTTCGCTACAACAAGACCGAGCCGCGCCTCGTCGAGCCCGACGTCTACTTCCGCAAAGTAGACGATCAGTGGCAAGCCTTCCTCAACGAAGACGACATGCCGCAGCTTCGCCTGAGCCCGACGTATCGCCGCCTGCTCGTCAAAGACGCGAGCGATCGCGACGTTCGCAACTACGTCAAAGAGCGCTTCACCGCCGCGATTCAGCTGATGAAAAATATCGAGCAGCGCAAACACACGATTTTGCGCGTCTGCCAATCGATCATCGCGCGCCAGGGCGAATTCTTTCTTTACGGTCCCGATGCGCTCAAGCCCATGATGATCAAGGAAGTCGCCGAAGAAGTCGGCGTGCATCCTTCCACCGTCAGCCGCGCCGTCGCCAGCAAATACGCGCATACGCCGCAGGGCGTGCTCGAGCTTCGCTCGTTCTTCAGCGAATCCGTCAACGGCCCCGAGGGCGGCGCCATGTCGCTGCTCACGCTCAAGCGCCTCGTCAAGAAAATGATCGAGGAAGAAGACTCGACCAAGCCGCTCACCGACGATCAGATCGCGAAAAAGCTCGACGACAACGGCATCCATGTCACGCGCCGCACCGTGGCGAAATATCGCGAAGACATGCGCATCCCCAGTACGCATCAGCGCCGGGTGAAAAACTGAGCGTGCGTCGCGCTTCCGGCAAGCACAAGGCTCCCGCCCGCCACGATTTACCCGCTCACCGCGAATCCCGCCAGCTTGTCATCCTCACCGGCCTCTCCGGTTCCGGCAAAAGCACTGTCCTGCATGCATTCGAGGACATGGGCTTCTATTGCGTCGACAATCTTCCCGTCGAATTAATTCCGATTTTTGCCGAGCTTCACGCTGCCGGCGAAGGCGGCTTCGCGCGCGCCGCGCTTCTCGTTGACGCTCGTGAAGGCGACCAGCTCCAGAAACTGCCCGCGCTCCTGAAGCATCTTCGCGTCCACCATCCGATCGCCATCGTTTTCATCGAAGCCGCCGAAGACGCTCTGCTGCGGCGCTACAGCGAGACCCGCCGTCCGCATCCCGTCGGCCAGCATCTCAGCGTCCGCGAAAGCCTCAACCACGAACGCAAGATGATGGAGCCAATCCGCAAGCTTGCGGACGTCAAAATCGATACATCGAAATTCAACGTTCACGAACTGCGTCACTTCATCACCGATCGCTTCCGCAATCCCGAAAAGCGCCCGATGCTGATTTCCTGCGTCAGCTTTGGCTATCGCTACGGCGTGCCTTCCGATGCCGATCTCGTCTTCGACGTGCGCTTCCTGCCCAATCCGCACTTCGTTCCGCGCTTGCGCAGGTTCACCGGCCAGGATCCGAAAGTTCGTCAATACATCCGTTCGTTCCCGCAAAGCACCGAGTTCTTGAAGCGCATCGAAGCGCTGCTCGTGTACCTGATGCCGCACTACATCGGCGAAGGAAAAAGCTATCTGACGATCGCCTTTGGCTGCACCGGCGGCCGCCACCGTTCCGTGATGATGGCCGAGTCGATCAGCGACGCCCTCTCCAAGCGCGGCTACTCCACAAAAGTCGTCCACCGCGACATCGAAAAATAATGTCCAAGCAATCAATTTGTACGGGCGCAGCACCGCTGCGCCCCATGTCCGCACGATGTCACCGATTGTCGCCACCCGCGTTTGCTCAATGTCAGCCGTTGTCGCCGTGCTGTACCCCCGTCGCAAACTTGACACGCCTCACCGCGCCGAATAGCGTACCTGTTGTGCAATCCAGGGGAGCCTGAAGCGTGGCGTCGGCATTTTCACCACAACTGAAGCGGTTGTTGGGTTACGTGCGCCCGTATGCTCTCCGCCTCGCGATAGGTATCGTTCTCCTTGCCATCGTCGCGATCGCCGAAGGTCTCGTCGCGCTGATGATCAAGCCGGCGGTGGACTACGTGCTCGATCCTTCGGTCGTCGGCTCGGCTCTGCCCCTCGGAAAAATTCCGTTCACCGATCACGTCGTCTACCTCAATACCTTTCTTCCCTCCAGCTTTCACAACGTCAAAACGATTTTCTTTTTCACGCTGCTCATGATTTTCGGCATCAAAGCCATCGCCGAGTATTTGGGTTCGACGCAAATCCAGTACGTCGGCCACGCCGCCGTCACCAATCTACGAAACGATGTCTACGCCAAGATCATCAAGCAGCCCATCGGTTTCTTTCAGGACCATCCGACAGGCCGCTTGCTCTCCGTCGCGATCAACGATGTTGAACGCACGCGCATTGCGCTTTCCGAACACCTCGCCGATATGTTTCGCGAAGGGTTTACGCTCATCGTGTTTATCACCGTGGTTGTCTGCCTGAATTGGCGCATGGCGCTGGGTTCGATCGTTCTCCTGCCATTGGTTGTGGCGCCGATCAGCAAATTCGGACGCAAGATTCGCCGATCCGCCGAAAATAGCCAGTCGCGCCTCGGCGAGCTTCAGCAAATTATTCAAGAGACGGTCACCGGAAACCGCGTTGTTAAAGCCTTCGGCATGGAGTCTTTTGAGATCGCAAAGTTCAAGGAAACCGCGCGCCGCTTGTTGCGCGAAAACATGCGCTGGGTGCGCGCCGCTGTCATCACTTCGCCGATGATGGACCTGCTCGGCGCGATTGTGATTCCG
Organism: uncultured Acidobacteriota bacterium; assembly: GCA_963785605.1. Classification (GTDB taxonomy): domain Bacteria; phylum Acidobacteriota; class Terriglobia; order Acidiferrales; family UBA7541; genus Acidiferrum. The sequence continues at coordinate 101,981 of CAWAWE010000013.1, forward strand.
GTATTGATTCTCGTTGCGCGCGATCAGATTCATCGCGGCATCATGACGCTCGGCGTCTTTTTCGCCTTCATCTTCGCGCTGCTCAAGGCGTACACGCCGCTCAAGCGAATGGGCACGGTCTACCAGCAGTTTCAGGCCGCGCAAGGCGCGAGCACGCAAGTTTTTGCGTATCTCGATTTCGACGAAGAGCACACCGAGCAGCCGAGCGCGAAGACCTTGCCGCCATTCGCGAAAGAAGTCCTCTTCGACGACGTCAGCTTCTCGTATAGCGAGTCCACAAACGTCCTGCAAAATATTCGTTTGCGCGCGCAGCGCGGCGAAGTGATCGCCTTCGTTGGCTCCAGCGGCGCCGGAAAAACCACACTGGTCAATCTGATTCCGCGTTTCTACGAAGCGACAGCGGGCCGAATCCTGATCGACGGCATCGACGTCCGCAACGTAACGATCCGCTCGCTGCGTGAACAAATCGCCATGGTCGCGCAGGAAAATATCCTCTTCCACGATACGGTGTGGAACAATATTTGCTACGGCCTCAGCAACGTGCCGAAAGAGCGCGTTGAGGCTGCCGCGCGCGCCGCTCTGGCCGCCGATTTCATCGCTGAACTGCCTCAGGGTTACGATACGGTGATCGGCGAACGCGGCACGCGGCTCAGCGGCGGACAACGCCAGCGCATCGCCATTGCGCGCGCCATCCTGAAGGATTCGCCGATTCTGATCCTCGACGAAGCCACTTCGGAACTCGATGCCGAGTCGGAAATGTACGTGCAGAAAGCTCTCGCCAATTTGATGGTCGGCCGCACTACCTTCGTGATTGCGCATCGTTTGGCGACGGTGCGTCGCGCGGATAAAATCCTTGTGCTGGAAGAAGGACAGATTCGCGAGAGCGGAACGCACGCCGAATTGATGGCCCGTGGCGGCACGTATGCTCGTCTGCATAGCTTGCAGTTCGCGAGCGAGGACGTGCTGGAGTCTTTGCACGCTGCGCGAAATCTTACGGTCCCGGGCACCACTCTATGAGCCAGAACACCGCACCTGCAAAATCACAATCGCAAGGCGCCGCTGGAAAGCGAGCCGAATGCGTCTCGATGACCGGCTACGCGCAAGCGCGCACGGAGGCCAACGGCTGGGCGCTGCGCATCAGCGTGAAGAGCGTCAATCACCGTTTTCTCGACGTTCGATTCCGCATGCCCGAAGGCTTCGATGTCTACGAATTGCGGCTGCGCCAGATCATCCGCGAAAAAATTCATCGCGGCCATCTCGACATCAATGTGAACGTGCAGCCCGGTCAATCCGCGCCCGTTCAAGTAAACAAGGAATTGTTGCAAGCGTATTCGCACGCCGCCGAAGAATTGCGCCAGCAGATGCAGGTGAAAACCGATCTCGATGTCGTCTCGCTGTTGCGTCTTCCCGGCGTCATCGGCGGGCTCGCACCGCCATTACCGGAAGATGATGCGGAGCAGGATCAGCTCGGCACCGCGCTCGAAAATTGTTTGCGCGAAGCGCTTACCAAGCTCGACGACATGCGCCACACCGAAGGCCGCCATCTGGCCGAGGAGCTGCGCTCGCGGCTCGCGAAAATCGGCGAGCAAGCTGAAAAAGTTCGCGAACTCGCGATCAGCCTGACGCCGGCGTTCGCGCGTCGTTTGCAGAATCGGCTGAAGGAATTGCTGAGCGGAACAGGCATCGAGCCCGCGCGTCTTGCGCAAGAGGCGGCGCTGCTGGCCGAGCGCAGCGACATCAGCGAAGAGCTCGACCGTTTGCGCAGCCATTTGCAGCAATTCGCAAAATTGCTCGACGGCGCCGGCGAGCTCGGCAAGAAGCTCGATTTCTTGCTGCAGGAAATGCATCGCGAAGCGAACACGATGCTCTCAAAAACGCCGGGGGTGGAAAGCGAAGCGCTCACCATCACCGCGCTGTCGCTGGAAATCCGCGCCGAGATTGAAAAATTGCGCGAACAGGTGCAAAACATCGAATGACCACCGGGTCCGAAAGTGAGCCGCTGATTCTGATCGTGTCGGGCCCGTCGGGTTCGGGGAAATCGACGCTGGTCCAAAAGATACTGGAATTGCCGGGGACGATGCCCTCGATCTCATGTACTACTCGGCAGCGTCGCGCGACTGAGTCAAGTGGGAAGTGCTATGCTTACGTAACGGAAGAGGAATTCGACGCGATGGTGTCTCGCGGAGAATTTCTCGAGTATGCGCGGGTTTTCGGTAAGCATGCGTACGGCACGCCGAAAAAGTGGCTCGAGGAATCGCGCAGCAAAAATCTGGATCTTGTGCTTGAGATCGATGTGCAAGGTGCGGCGCAGGTAAAGCAAAAACTCCCGGAGTCGGTGGCGATTTTTATTTTGCCGCCTTCGCGCGAGGAGTTGGAGCGCCGCCTGCGCGGCCGCGGCCAGGACTCGGACGAAGAAATCGCGCGGCGCCTGGCCAAGGCTCGAGACGAGATCGAAGCGTTCGGCAAATACTACGATTATTGTGTCGTGAATGAAGACGTCGAGCGCGCGGGCAACGAAGCGCAGGCAATCGTCGTCGCATTACGTTGTCAGAGCGCGCGGCGCAGCAAGCGGGTGGAACAACTTCTGGCGTCGTTTGGAGGGAAAGACTGATGAATGTGTTAACCAAAGCTCCCGAAAGCCAGTTTGCATATGTCGTGCTGGCAGCAAGGCGCGCGCGGCAGATCATGGCTGGAGCGCCGTCGCTGGTTGAAAATCCGCGCACGTTGAAGCCGACGCGCATCGCGTGCGAAGAACTCGACAGCGGGTACATCGAGTACGATTTCGTTGAGCCCGATTCGATCGACGAAGACAAAGACGGCAACAAGCGCCGCAAGTAGCTTGCCGCGGTCGCCGGGATCTAATTGGGTGTGCCAAGGGTGTACAAACCTGGGCCATGAGTTCTCTGCAAGCGAGTTTTAAGGCTTCCTGAAGACTTTCGATAAGTGACACTTCTGCAAGTGAAAATCGGATGAATCCACTGCGATCACACTCGGCGTCACCGGAGGCGTAGCTGCGTATAAAGCTGCGGAGCTCGTGCGCCGTTTGCAGCAGGATGATTTTTCCGTGCAGGTTGTGATGACGCGCGGGGCGCGCGAGTTTGTGACGCCGCTGACGTTCGCGGCGCTGAGCGGGCAGAAGGTCATTACCGATCTGTTTGCCGGGCCGGAAGCGAATGGGGATGCGAATCTCGATTCCGCGATCGAACATATTGCGGTGGCTCAGCGGACCGATCTGTTGCTTGTCGCGCCAGCGACGGCAGACATCCTCGCAAAATTTGCGCAAGGGATTGCGGACGATTTTCTGACGACGCTTTACCTTGCTTCGACTGCACCGGTGGTTGTTGCGCCGGCGATGAACGTGAACATGTGGAATCATGCGGCGACGCAGGCGAATCTCGATGTGCTGCGTTCGCGCGGAGTTCACGTCGTCAATCCCGACGAAGGCTATCTGGCGTGCGGCATGACCGGCGCGGGGCGGCTTGCGGGGCAGGAGCAGATTGTTGCCACGGTGCGCGAAGCGCTGCGTTTCAAACGCGATCTGGAAGGGCAGACCGTGCTGATTACCGCCGGGCCGACCTGCGAAGATCTGGATCCGGTGCGGTATCTGACGAATCGTTCGTCGGGAAAGATGGGCTACGCCGTTGCCGACGCGGCGGCGCGACGCGGGGCGAAAACAATTTTGATCAGCGGGCCGACTTCGTTGGAAGCGCCGAATGGTGTGCAGCGCGTCGACGTGCGTACAGCGGAAGAGATGAAGCGCGCGGTCGAGGCGAAGTTTTCCGAAGCGACGATCGCGATTTTTGCGGCGGCAGTTGCGGATTATCGTCCGGCGAAGAGCTTCGATCAGAAAATCAAGCGTGAGAAAGAACCGCTGACAATTACACTCGAGCCGAATGCGGATATTCTTGCGACCGTTGCGCGCAACAAAGGCAATCGTTTGGTGGTCGGGTTTGCGGCGGAAACGGAACGCGTCGCGGAGAATGCGCGCAAGAAATTGACGGCAAAAAACGCGGACATCATCGTGGCGAATAACGTCACGGCTGAGGGTGCGGGCTTTGATGTCGATACGAATGTGGTGACATTGTTTTCGCGCGATGGACGCGATGTCGCGCTGCCGCGCATGAGCAAAGCGGAAGTCGCGCAGCGCATTCTCGATGAAGTTTTGCGGCTTCGCTCCGTGTTACACTCCGCAGAGCGCACCGCGCTCTGACCATGGCCGATCGCATTTCCGACGCTCTCCAGCAGAAACTCTCCGCACGGCTCAACTTTTACGAAGACATCGGCATCGATCTTTTTATCGCGACAGAGCTTCGAGTCTGCGTTCATCATCGAGCGCCGGGGCTGCGACGGCGTCATCCCCTGCGTTGGGAAGCGAATCGCCTGAGCCGGTATTTGACGATGTGGGCAACCCGTCGATATAGAAATCGCAGAAACAATCGCAGTCCCCGCGATACTCGAGGACACTTTGCCAAGAACTCCGCGCAAACCAGTGCTGCCGCCCGCTCCTGCGTTGCACGTTCCGGCGGCGCCTAAGGTCGTCCTTCCGGCGCCAAAAGCCGCTTTGTTCGACGCCACCGAAAAAATCTCGGGCGACTCGATGTTGAAGATTCGCGACGAATTGGCGACTGCACCCGGTGCAAACTGCACAAGGGACGAAACAAAATTGTTTTCGCCGATGGCGATCCAAAGCGAAATTGGTTTTCGTCGGTGAGGGGCCGGGTCGCGACGAAGACATGCAGGGGCTTCCGTTTGTCGGGCGCGCGGGAAAATTGCTGACGCAGATGATCGAAGCGATGGGACTGCGACGGCAAGATGTTTACATCTGCAACGTAGTGAAGTGCCGCCCTCCGGAAAATCGGTTGCCGGAACCAGACGAAATTAAGACGTGCTCGCCGTTTTTGATGCGCCAGCTGGAAGTGGTCGATCCGAAAGTGATCGTGGCGCTTGGCGCGTGCGCGGCGCAGACGTTGCTGCAAACGACGCGAGGCATTTCGCATTTTCGCGGACAGTGGCAGGAATTCCGCGGGCGAAAATTGATGGCGACCTACCACCCGGCGTATTTGCTGCGTAACCCGCCTGCGAAGGCCGACGTCTGGAAAGATTTGCAGATGGTGATGGCGGAGCTTGGCCTGGAAGTGAAGCGCGGCGCGAAGTCGACTTCGACCGGCAAGACTTCGTAGTTTGTTTCGCGCATTCGTCGTCCAATAAATCATGGGAATTCTTCTTGGATTGCTGACGGCCCTGTCGTGGGGCTCTTCGGATTTTCTCGCGCGGTTTTCGTCGCGCAAAATCGGATCGATTCGCACGACGCTGTGGATGCAGTTCACCGGTCTGTTGATGCTGACCGCTGACGTTGCGCTGGGTCGGCGGCTGGGGACATTTGTTCGGGCTCGGGCTGGACAGCCGTGGGCGTGGGGAATCGGCGTCGGTTGCCTGAATGCGTTTTCGACGCTGTGCCTGTATCGCTCGTTTGAAATTGGGAAGATGTCGGTGGTTGCGCCGATTTCGGCGAGTTATCCGGCGCTGACGATGGCGATTTCGTTTTTTACCGGGGAGCGGCTGACGGCGCTGCGGCTCGCGGGGATCGTGGCGATCTTGGTTGGCGTTGTTGTAGTTGCGCGCGGTGAGGCGAGCGCGTCGGAAAGTTTGGAAGATGCGCCGGGCGTGGCAACTTCGAGAGTGCCGGGAATCGGGATCGCGCTGCTGTCGGCGCTGGGGTTTGGCGTTTTGTTTTGGGTGCTTGGGAATCGCGCGATCCCGCACGTCGGATTTGCGGCGACGGTTTGGATGATCCGGCTGACTTCGTCGGCGGTGACGGTACTGTTTCTGCTGGTGCGACGCCAACCGATTGCGTTGCCTCGCGACGGCAAAGTCGGAGTATGGATACTCAGCATGGGTGTGCTGGATACGGGGGCGTTCCTCATGAACAACCTCGGGATGCGGTTAGAGCAGGTGTCGGTGGTCAGCGTATTGTCGTCGCTCTATGGGGCGGTGACGGTGCTGCTGGCGGCGGTGGTTCTGCGGGAGCACCTGCGCAAGATTCAGTGGGTCGGGATCGCGGGAATTTTTGTTGGGATTGCGCTGATTAGCTTCTGAGTTCCGAGTTCCGTGTTCCGTTTTTCTTGTTTCGTGCTTCGTGTTCCGTGGAAGTGGCGAGTTCCGAAATGGGACGGTGGGGGTATACCCCCTATGTTTTTTGAAGTGCGTGCAAGTTATTTAGAATCAGGTATTTGCGATATTGCGGGAAATGAGTGTGTGGATGCTGCTGAAAATAAGGCGTTTAAGTCAGTGGTGTGTTCGAAGAGGTCGGGGTCTGCTTGGCCTCTGAACGTCGTTCAGGCAAAAAAAAAGCGCCGGTTGGTCGGCGCGTAAGCGAAAATCCTACTCCACCCAGAATAGCACGGATACAGGATTTGTCAACCGGCATTTCAACGAGCAGACATGGCCGAGGCTCGGCGGGGCAAATTGGTCCGGCTTTGCGGGGAATTGGCGGCAAAATGCGGCGGCCGGGCGGAGCAAGCCGCTCCCCTATAACGGAGTCGGAGGTTTCTACCACAGAGGACGCAGAGGGCGCGGAGTTCAGAGGAGGTTGAGGGGGTCCATGTCTACGAGGATGGCGGTTTGGGGGATTTCTTTGGTGTCGGCGTAGGTTAGGGCGCCGGAGAGGATGTTGGTCAGGACGGATCGGCGGGGCGATTTGAGGAGGAATTGGTAGCGGTGTTCGGTTTTGAGGCGGGCTAGGGGGGCGGTGGCCGGGCCGAGGACGCGGAGGGATTTGCCGTCGTTGGGGGCGAAATATTCGGAGAGTTGGCGCGCGTAACGGATGGCTTTTTCGAGGTTCGAATCACGGATGATGACGTTGGCGAGCGATGTGAAGGGCGGGTATTGCATGGCGCGGCGGAATTGGGTTTCGCGTTCGAAGAAGGAGGCGTAGTCCTGGCGGACGGCGTCTTGAATCGCGTAGTGCTCGGGGTAGTAAGTCTGGATGAGGACGCGACCAGGTAGATCGCCGCGTCCGGCGCGGCCGGCGACTTGGGTTAGAAGCTGGAAAGTGCGTTCGGCGGCGCGGAAGTCGGGCAAGTGCAGAGATGAATCGGCGCTGATGACGCCGACGAGCGTGACGCGCTGGAAGTCGTGGCCCTTGGCGAGCATTTGCGTGCCGACGAGGATGTCGATGGCGCCGCCAGCGAATGCGCCGAGCGTTTCCTGGTATTGGCGCTTGGTGCGCGCGGTGTCTCGATCGAGACGCGCGATGCGCGCTCCGGGAAATTCCTTGCGCAGGCGTTCTTCGAGATGCTCGGAGCCTTCGCCGAAAAAATAAATGTATTGCGACTTACACTTCGGACATTCTTTGGGCACGGATTGAATCGAGCCGCAGTAGTGGCACTCGAGGCGATTGCGCGCCTTGTGATACGTCATTGAAATGCTGCAATTGACGCACTGCACGGATGCTCCGCAACTGCGGCACATGACGGACCACGAATAGCCGCGGCGATTGATGAGGACGAGTGCCTGCGTGCCTTGCTTCAGGCATTCGGTAATGCCTTCGTGGAGAGCGGTGCTGATCGGGCCGGCTTTGTGGGTGCGCTGAAAATCTTCGCGCATGTCGATAATTTCGACGCTGGCCATGGAACGATTGGCGACGCGCGCGGGTAGAGTGAGGAGTTCGTATTTTCCGTTGCGCGCGTGATGGTAGGTTTCGAGCGACGGAGTGGCGGAGCCGAGAAGCGCGATTGCGTTTTCTAATTTGGCGCGGACGATGGCGACGTCGCGGCCGTGGTAGCGCGGCGTTTCTTCCTGCTTGTAGCTGGATTCCTGTTCTTCATCGACGATGATGAGGCCGAGATTTTGGAGCGGCGCGAAAACAGCGGAGCGCGTGCCGACGACGACGCGAGGCTTCGCCGTTGCGGACTCGCCGCCATTCGCGTGCGCGTTCAACGTCGCTGAGCGCGGAGTGGAGAACGGCGACGCCTCGAATCGTGCGCCGAACCACGCGCGGCACTGGCGGCCAACGCATGGAGTGAGAGCGATTTCAGGGACGAGGACGATGGCGTTTTGCCCCGCGCGAGTGTTTCCTCCACGGCCCGCATGTAGACTTCGGTTTTGCCGCTGCCGGTGACGCCGTAGAGGAGGAGTGTGCCAAATTCGCCGAGTTCGAAGCGCGTGCGGATGGCGTTGAAGGCGGACTCCTGGCCGGGGTTGAGTTCGTGGGCAGGGGCTTCGTAGCCGGAGTCGAAGGGATCGTCGGCGGGATCGATGCGTTCTTCCCAGGATTCGAGGAGGTTCGCGCGGAGCATGCGTTCAATGATCGCGCGGGAGACGTTGGCGAGCTTTAGTGCGTGGGGCAAAGGCAGAGGGCCGCGTTCAACGAGTTGGTCGCGGACGCGAGTGGCCTTTTCGTCGAGAGCTGGCGCGTTATCTATTGGCGGCTGCGACTTCCAGGCGATGACGCGCTGCGTCTTGGGTTTGCGGCCGAGGAGGGATTCGCGGATTTCGATAAGGTTTTGCTTGCGCAGGCGGTCGATTGTGGGTGCGGTGATTTTGAATTTTGCGGCGGCGGCATATGGCAAAGGATCGTTGCTGGCGGCTAGCCTGGCGAGGAAGTCGGCTTCGTTGCGCGAGAGGCCGTGAGAGAGTTCGCCGCCGCTAAGGCTGGATGCGGCTTCGCGCCCGGTGGCGGTGATGGCGATGAGGCGCTGTGTGCGGATTTCGATCGGCGGAGGGAGCATGGCGCGGAAGACCTCGCCGACGGGAGCGAGGTAGTAGTTCGCGATCCATTGGCCGAGTTCGATGAGTTTGGGAGTGAGAGAGGGCTTGTCGTCGATGGATTTAGTGATGTCGCGGATTTTTGTGTCTTGGGGAGCGGTGTCGGTGAGCTCGATGACTACGCCGATTAAAGATTTTCTGCGGAAGGGGACATGGACGCGAGTGCCGGGTTGGACGGATTCGCGGAGATGATCGGGGATGGAGTAGGTGAACAGAGTGCGGAGCGGGACGGGGAGGGCGACGTTGCAGTAGGCGGGGGCGGACATGGGATTCGGTAGTTTAGCAGGAGGGGAGAAAGAGAAAAGTTAACGTGGAGGCGCAGAGGGCACGGAGTCGCTCGGAGGAGAAGTTCGGCAGTTGAAAGTTGAGAGGGAAAGAGGGAGCGACGGGCTTACATCTTGCGGACATGGGGCGCAGCAATGCTGCGCCCGTACAACATCCTGGTGGTGGATCGAGTGTGCTTGGGGTGAGTGCTGAGATCCTTCGCGTCGCTCAGGATGACAACGCACTTAAAAATGGTGGCAGGAAATAAAACGGGCGCGGAGTGAATCCGCGCCCGCTGTGACTTTCGATTCGGCGCGCCGTTGTTCACGACGCTACAGATTAGTGGTGGTGGTCGTGTTCTTCGACGTGGGGGCGGCCTTCGCGGACGGCGGTGCGTTCGTGTTCGCTGCGTGGGATGGCTTCGTGGTGTTCGACGAAGCGAGCGTTATTGGGTGGCGCGGCGTAGCGATGCACTTCATACGGGTGGACATAGACGCGGCGGTTGACCCAGGTGCGCGCCCAGGGGCGATTGTTGACGATCACTACGTGATTGCTCCAGACGAAATGGCTGGTGCCCCAGCCCCACGGGCGGAAGTAGGAGCCGATGGTGACGCCGAAACCGAAGCCGATGGCGCCGCCGACGAAGAAGCCGGGACGCGGAGGCGCGTAGACGACGACGGGATTGTAGGTCGGCACGACAATGAACGCCGGGTTGTAAGGCTCGATATCGATGTACGGGCCGTTGGTGACGACGATTTGCTGATTGCTGCGCAAGTAGCCGTATTGATAGGCGCGGTGACGTTCACGCTGGACGGCGTCCATCACGTCAGGACGCTGTGCGAGAACGGCGTTGCCGAGGTCGTTGGTCCAGTTGATGTCGCTGGCCATCATGTCGAGAACGGACGGGAAGGGGAGCAACGCGAGAACACTGGGGTCCCACGGGAGTTGATCCTGATTGATGGCGTCGGAAAGTTGCTGGCCGCTGAGGTAGTGATGCTCGTCGGACCAACGCGCGGCGTCGGGAATATCGTTGCCGTAGGTCGAGGCGGTGAGAATTTGGGCGAGTAGCGGATCGGGATAGAGCGCGATGCGCGAGACGATGCCGTCGAGTTGCGCGGGTGGATAGGATGGCGGCGGAGCCTGATCGTAGCCGCCTTGCTGCTGCTGATCCGGCGGCGGGCCTTGCTGATCGGGAGGTGGCGGCGCTTGCTGCGGGTCCTGCGCATAGGCCACCTGGATCAGCGATGCAGCGAGAACTGTGGC
>CAWAWE010000014.1:0-91039 GCA_963785605.1 uncultured Acidobacteriota bacterium
GAGGTCCCCATGATCGACTACACCGAAAAAATCCCCAACAACGTAGACCTCGGCCGCGACCGCGTCCTCCAGCGCGCCCTCGAACACTGGCAACCCGCCTTCCTCGGCTGGTGGTCCGACATGGGCCCGAACGAATCCTCCAACTACGAGGTCTATCTCCGCACCGCCACCAGCGTCGAGCCCGACGGCTGGGCGCAATTCGGCTACGTCCGCATGCCCGAATATCGCTGGGGAATTTTTCTTCAGCCGCGCGACGAACAGCGCCTCGTGAATTTCGGCCGCCACAAAGGCCAGCCCGCCTGGCAAGAAGTCCCCGGCGAATATCGCTCAGCACTCCGCCGCGTCATCGTCACACAAGGCGACACCGAGCCAGCGTCCGTCGAGCAGCAAAAAGCCCTCGGCCTCTCCTGCCCTTCTCTCTACGATCTCCGTAACATTTTTCAGGTGAACGTCGAAGAAGGCCGCCACCTCTGGGCGATGGTCTATCTTCTCCACCGTTATTTCGGCCGCGACGGCCGCGAAGAAGCCGAAGCCCTGCTCGATCGCCGCTCCGGCGACACCGACAATCCCCGCATCCTCGGCGCCTTCAACGAGCCCACGCCCGACTGGCTCGCCTTCTACATGTTCACTTTCTTCACCGACCGCGACGGAAAGTTTCAGCTCTGCGCCCTCGCCGAATCCGGCTTCGATCCACTCTCACGCACCTGCCGCTTCATGCTCACCGAAGAAGCCCATCACATGTTCGTCGGCGAGACCGGCGTCGCCCGCATCATTCAGCGCACCTGCGACATCATGAACGAAAACAAAATCGACGATCCCTCCGACGTCCGCGCACTCGGCGTCATCGATCTGCAAACCATCCAGCGCTATCTCAATTTCCATTACAGCGTCACGCTCGACCTCTACGGTTCCGACGTCTCCTCCAACGCCGCAAACTATTACACCAGCGGCCTCAAAGGACGCTTCCGCGAAACAAAACTCGCCGACGATCACATTCTCGCCGAGTCCGACTACACCGTCTGGGAAGTCATCGGCGACAAAATCGTCGGCAAGCAAGTCCCCGCGCTCACCGCGCTCAACGAACGCCTCCGCGACGACTACATCGGCGAAATCGAAGACGGCGTCGCCCGCTGGCAAAAAGTGATCGACGCGGCCGGCATCCCCTTCAAGCTCACGCTTCCCCACAAAGGCTTCCATCGCGAAATCGGAAACTTCGCAGGCACGCACATCAGCCCCGAAGGCCAAGTCCTCACCGAAGAATCCTGGAAGCAGCGCGAATCCGAATGGCTCCCCACCGACGCCGACTACAAATACGTCCAATCCCTGATGACCGGCCGCGTCACCGAACTCGGCAAATTCGCCAACTGGATCGCCCCCCCAATCCGCGGCATCAACAGCCAACCCCTAAATTTCGAATACGTCCGCTTCAACTAACTCGACGCCACACTCCGACTCGCAAAATTCCAGCAGGACCGCCGGTAGCACCGGCATCTTGCCGGCGTTTTTCCCATCCCTGACGAAAATCCATCCGCCGTGCCCGTTTTAAACTGGGGTGCCGCACCCTCCTGACTTTAGGAGGCTGCGGTTTTTCCCCAACCCCGTGGCGACAAATCGGTACATCACCATTCGCTCCCCGATTCTCCGACTCCGAAAATGCTAAACTCTCCCCACAAAAAAATGTCTTCTCCCCAAGTCATCGACCTCCACATCCACATCATGCCTCACGAAATGATGAAGCCCGGTCCCATGGAGCTAATCACCCGCGGCCGCACCGACTTCGAAGAAGTAGAACGTTTCTGTCACGACCCAAAGCTCTTCCTAAAATATCTCGACTCCATCAACACCGCCCGCGCCGGTCTCATCAACTACGTCGCCCCCGAAATCATCGGCTTCACCTCCGCCGTCAACGACTGGGTCGCCAGCTTCGCCAAAGCCGATCCCTTCCGCTTAATCGCGTTCGGCGGCGTCCACCCCGGCACCGTCCCCGACGCCGGCGCCGAAGTCGATCGCATCGCCAAACTCGGCATCCGTGCCATCAAAATCCACCCATCTCACCAAGCCCTAACTCCAAACTCCTACCTCACCGGCAACACCGAGCTCCGCAAGATCTACGAACGCGCCCAACACCACCGCCTCCCCATCATGATTCACACCGGCACAAGCATCTTCCCCGGAGCCCGCAACACCCACGCCCAACCTATCTTCTGCGACGACATCGGCGTCGACTTCCCCGATCTCCCCATCATCCTCGCCCACGGTGGCCGCCCCCTCTGGATGGCCGAAGCATTCTTCCTCGTCCGCCGCCACAAAAATTTCCACATGGACATCAGCGGCATCCCCCCGCAAAAGCTCCTCGAATATTTCCCCCGCATCGAAGAAATCGCCGACAAAGTCCTCTGGGGCACCGATTGGCCCAGCCCCGGCGTAAACCAAATGCACCAAAACGTAGCCAAATTCCAAGCTCTCCCGCTAACCTCCGCCACAAAACAAAAAATCCTCCACGACAACGCCTCCGCCCTATTCCCCCGCTAGCTCGCTTGACTCGTTGCTGCTTACTTCTTGCCACAATCGAAAAAACACTGTCATTCCGAGCGTAGAGAGGAATCTGCTTTCTGCTGCCCCACCGAGCTCTAAACCGTTCACCTCCTCCGCGCATTTCCCCCTTCCCCACACCGCCCCTTTCGCGATAAAACCCACTCATGCCTGAATCCATCCACGATCTCCTCAACCTCTACAATCCCAACGCCCCCCTCGACCACGCCTACACCATCCCCGCCCCCTGGTATCGCGCCCCCGCCATCGAATCCCTCGAAAAACAATCCGTCTTCGCCGGCACCTGGCAAGCCATCGGACGCCTCGACCAACTCAAAAACCCCGGCGACTTCTTCACCGCCGACATCGCCGGCGAACCCATCGTCGTCGTCCGCGGCGACGACAACCAACTCCGCGCCTTCTTCAATGTCTGCCGCCATCATGCCGCCGCTGTCGTCCCCGAATCCCACGGCTGCGCCAAACAATTTCGCTGCCCCTATCACGGCTGGACCTACGGCATCGACGGCGCCCTCAAAGGCATGGTCGAGTTCGACGGCGTGTGCAATTTCGATCGCGCCGACAACGGCCTCGTTCCCATCCGCATCGACACTTGGGAAAATTTCGTCTTCGTCAATCTCGACAGCAAGGCCATGCCGCTCCAAAAATTCCTCGGCGCCGTCCACGAATTAGTCGCGCCTCTCCAGCTCACCAAAAAACTCAACTACTTCGACCGCCGCATCTACCCCCTCAACTGCAACTGGAAAGTCTACGTAGACAACTATCTCGACGGCGGCTATCACGTCCCCCACGCTCACAAGGGCCTCAGCAGCGTCATCGAATACACCAAATACACCATCGAAAATTTCGAACGCTCCTGCCTCCAATCGAGCCCGCTCTCCTCCGACGCAAACACCAACGCCGAAGTCGGCGCCACCCGCCAGGGCCGCGCCTTCTATCTCTGGATTTATCCGAATTTTATGATCAATGCCTACGAAGGCGTGATGGACACCAACCTCGTCCTCCCGCTCGGCCCAGATAAATGCGCCGTCGTCTTCGACTACTACTTCGGCGACATCAGCGCCGCCGCCGAAAAACACAATCGCGAAAGCATCGCCGTCAGCGAAATCGTCCAGGACGAAGACATGGCCATATGCGACGCCGTCCAGCGCGGCCTCCACTCCCGCGCCTACGTCGCCGGCCGCCTCAGCGTCCGCCGCGAAGCCGGCGAACACCTCTTCCACCGCCTCCTCCACGCCGACCTAACCACCGCCGCAAACGCCGCCGCGAACCCCGACACCCCGACTCAACGCCACCCCTCCGCGACCGCCGCCGACTAACGCCGATCGCCACCCTATACCCGCGAGCGCTTCCCGGATCGCGGGGTTCGATGCAACCTCATCGACCACCCATCGCGAACAAGCCGGCCTTTGGGTGCCGCACCCTTGCGTTTTTCAAGGGTGCGGGTTTAGATGACACCCCGCCCATTCCTTCCGGAAATCTCTCCCACCCTGTCCCCACGTCCCCTTGTATTCCCCCACCAACCGGACTATCTTCCTCCTGCAAGGGCAGGCAACCAGGTCGTCGCTCCCACCTTCCCAAGCAACGTGGCCCGCTCTGCGCAAAAATCCGAGCGCCCACGCAAAATCCTGGCCGAGATTCGCTTCATTCACCGTCGAAAAGGAGCTCTCATGGCAACCGCAGTCGCAACCCCCTCGATCAACACCAACGTCGCATCCTTCATCACAAAAAAGCGCCAAATGCTCATCAACGGCAAGTGGGTCGACTCCGCTTCCGGCAAGACCTTCTCCACCTATAATCCCGCCACCGGCGAAGTCCTCGCCAACGTCGCCGAAGGCGACCGCGAAGACATCGACCGCGCCGTCAAGGCCGCCCGCGCCGCATTCGAAACCGGCAAGTGGTCCAGGACTTCACCCGCCGCCCGCGCCCGCATGATGTGGAAGCTCGCCGATCTCCTCGAAGAGCACCTCGAAGAATTCGCTCAAATCGAATCTCTCGACAATGGAAAACCTCTCGCCGTCGCCCGCGTCGCTGACGTTCCGCTCGCCATCGAAAATCTCCGCTACTACGCCGGATGGGCTACCAAGATCGAAGGCAACACCATTCCGCTCGGCGGTGCGCCACCAAACAAATTCCTCGCCTACACGCTGCGCGAACCCGTCGGCGTCGTCGGCCAAATCATCCCCTGGAATTTCCCGCTCCTGATGGCCGCATGGAAGCTAGGCCCAGCGCTAGCCGCAGGCTGCACGATCGTGCTGAAACCTGCCGAGCAAACGCCGCTCACTGCCCTCCGTCTCGGCGAACTCGTCGAAGCCGCCGGCTTCCCCGAAGGCGTCATCAACATCGTCCCCGGCTTCGGCGAAACCGCCGGCGCCGCGCTCGCCGCGCATCCCGACGTGGACAAAGTCGCCTTCACCGGCTCCACCGAAGTCGGCAAGCTCATCATCCACGCCAGCGCCGGCAACCTCAAAAAAGTCTCGCTCGAACTCGGCGGCAAATCCCCCAACGTCATCCTCGACGACGCCGATCTCGACACCGCCATCCCTGGCGCCGCTAGCGCCATCTTCTTCAATCACGGCCAGTGCTGCTGCGCCGGCTCGCGACTCTTCGTCGACAAAAAAGTCTTCGACAAAGTCGTCGATGGCATGGCGCAAAGCGCGCAGAAAATCCGCGTGCGTCCCGGCTTCGATCCCGAATGCGACATGGGCCCACTCGTCTCTGAAGAGCAAATGAATCGCGTCGTCGGCTATCTCGATTCCGGCAAACACGACGGCGCCAAGGCCCTCGCCGGTGGCGAACGCCACGGCGACAAAGGTTACTTCGTCAAGCCAACGGTCCTCGTCGACACCACCGACGATATGAAAGTCGTGAAGGAAGAAATCTTTGGCCCCGTCGTAGTCGCGACCCCGTTCTCCGACCTCGACGAAATCGTCAAAAAAGCCAACGACTCCATCTACGGCCTCGCCGCAGGCGTCTGGTCGCGCGACATCAAGAAAGCCAACAAGATCGCCAACAAACTCCGCGCCGGCACCGTCTGGATCAATTGCTACAACGTCTTCGACGCCGCCCTCCCCTTCGGCGGCTACAAGCAATCCGGCTGGGGCCGCGAAATGGGCCACGAAGCCCTAGAACACTACACCGAAGTAAAATCCGTCTGCGCCGCCCTCTAGCCAGCACGCCGCAGCCATCGCAAATCAACACAGTCGTCGCAACTTAAACGGGGCACGGCCGCAACGCCGTGCCCCGTTTCATTCCGATGCCTCCGCGAATCCCTGCGCCCTCAGCGCCTCTGCGTTATCTTTTTCTTTCTTCCCTTTCGACTTTCAACTGTCGACCGTAGACCTCTTCCCGTAGTAAACTATCCCCTCACCCAAAATGAAAACCTACATCCTCGAAAAAGACTCCTCCACCCTCGACGGCCTAAAACAAACCCACCTCCCCGAACCCCAACCCACCGCAAACCAAGTCCTCATCCGCGTCCGCGCCACCAGCCTCAACTTCCGCGACAACCTCGTCGCCAACGGCGCCTACTTCAACGGCCCCATGAAGTCCGACCTAATCCCTCTCTCCGACGGCGCCGGCGAAGTCATCTCCGTCGGCCCAAATGTAAAACGCTTCAAACAAGGCGACAAAGTCGCCGGCACCTTCTTCCAAACCTGGTACGACGGCGCCATGCAATATTCCCGCCCCGCCATGGGCGGCTCCACCAACGGCATGCTCTCCGAATTAGTCGCCCTCCACGAAGACGGTGTCGTCCTTCTTCCCGACAACTACTCCTTCGAAGAAGGCGCCACTCTCCCCTGCGCCGCCGTAACCGCATGGCACGCACTGCATGCGACTCGCAATCGCACCAAACCCGGCCAAACCGTCCTCTGCCTCGGTACCGGCGGCGTCTCCATCTTCGCCCTTCAATTCGCGAAAGCCGCAGGCGCCCGCGTCATCATCACTTCATCCAGCAACGACAAACTCGCCCGCGCCAAAGAACTCGGCGCCGACGAAGGCATCAACTACAAAGAAATTCCTGATTGGGAGAAGAAGGTCGCCGAGCTAACCAACAAGCGCGGCGTAGATCACATCATCGAAGTAGGCGGCCCCGGCACCCTCGCAAAATCCTACAAAGCCGTAGCCCCCGAAGGCCAAATCGCCCTCATCGGCGTAGTCGCCGGATCGAAGGGCGACACGAATCCCCTTACAATGATGATGAAGGGTGCGAATCTCCAAGGCATCTACGTCGGCACCACCAAAATGTTCGAAGACATGACCCGCGCCATCACCCAACACAAAATCAAGCCCGTCATCGACCGCGTCTTCCCCTTCGACCAAGCCCCCGACGCATACCGCCACCTAACCACCGCCACCCATTTCGGCAAACTCGTCATCACCATCTGATCCCAGGTAGATATCCATCTCGCCGAATGTGTGCGCCCCCGTCGCCGCTTTCGTAAAGCTCACGAGATCCTTGTCTCTTGGCTGGTGAGAGAGGCGTAATTTCAGGAGTCGGGACGTTTGCGTGGCCAGTTTAAAAATTCGGGGTCACTGCGGCCGATTGAAGATCGCTCCAACCGGCTCATTGTTGGTCAGGATAACGGTGCATGAATTAGTTGAAGTAACAGCGCAGTTGGCAGACCATCCGGCGAAACTCGACCCCGGCACTGGAACCGCGGTCAACGTGACGACAGTCCCTAGAGCGAATTCTCCCGTGCAACCGACGCCGGAAGTGCAATCGATCGATGCGGGCGAACTCGTCACCGTTCCGGTCCCGAGCCCGACTTCGTAGACAGCCAGCGAGGGGATTTGAACGACCCCTGTCGCTGGATCGCCAACAGCCGTAAGAACCGACGAGCCCGAAATATCGGCCCCGCTGTTCGACTTTCCGATCGCCGTGATTGTGGTCATACCCAGGCTGTTTGTGAGCGACAGGCCCGTCGAATTAACAGTTGCGACGCTCACATCGCTCGATACCCACCGCACCGAATTTGTAATCTCCGCCGTGAATGGCGGAGTGTTGTAATTGCCGAACGCTAGGAACTGAGCAGGCTCGCCAACCTCAGTCGTTGGTTGGCCTCCCGGCACTATTGTGATCGACGTTAAATCATGCGTCGTCTCGCCAGATACGCTAAGCGCCGCCGTCCCAATCACAGCTCCACCGTACGATGACGTGGTGGCGGTAATCATTGTCGAGCCGTTACCAACCGCTGTGGCCATTCCCGTGGCACTAATAGTTGCAGCGCCTGGATTGCTCGACGTCCAGGTCACACTGCCGCTGATATCCTGGGAATTGGAAGGGTGGCCCACTCGTTGGTATGTACCAATTGCCTGAAACTGAACCGTCTGGCCGTCAAATGTGAGCGCCGCACTGGAAGGCTGGACTTGAACGGTGGACAGGCTCGGAGACTGGTTACAGCCTGCTACCCAGAGAATTGAACAAACCAATAGAATTCGAGAACGTATCACGGACGCTCCTGTTATTTAACGTCTTGAAAATGGGACAAAGTTCGACGGTTGAACCCATAAGGTTGCAATTTCTATACCACGTTTGTTATGTCCACTAAATCAATGACTTAGTAAGGTACGACGAGGCGGCTGAGCAAAAGGCTCACGCGCTGGTGAGCACAAATGTGCTCGCCTCCCTGATATGTGCGTGATTTTTGGTGACGGCTACCGACGCAAAGAATCAATCAAACCCGGCGGGGACGGGATTCCATCGTGTAATCAAGTTATAAGACAAATTTCGATTACTATATAACTTTCAAGTAATCGATTTTGCATCGCAGCCTGTGACTTGTCCCTGTTGGTGACCTTGTCAGAAGAGAAGAGCGATGAGCCTTACAGCGCGGGCACTTGGGCGATTCCAAAACGTGCGAGGTGGCGCTGCGCCGCTTGCTAAGCCCTCGTCGCCGGAATCCAGACCTGCATCTCCGTCGACTTCCGATTCGCCCAGGCGTAATACGGAATCAGCGTCAAACTCTCCGTCTTGGTCTTCGGCGTAGCCGCCGTCGCGTCCGCATACAGCGGTCCCTTGTCCGCCGCATTGTCATGAACCGCCCCGCCGTGCTTCAACACCGTGACACCTTCGAGCAACGCCGGCTTATGCTCCACTTCAAACGCCTTCAGCGATTTCGGATTCACGACAATAGCGACTTCTGAAAAATCCGCAGCCGCCGGATTCTGATCGAGCCCTTCCATGCAATACACAACCGGCCCGCGCTGCACCGCCACGCGCCCAAGATTTTCTTCGACGCGCGGATTCGACGCCACAATCTCCGCGCTCATCGGAAACGCCAGCGTGATCGTATCGCCCGGCGACCACCGCCGCTCAATCGTCAAATATTCGCCCGGCTTCGCGCCCCCGAACAGCTTTTCCGTTCACCGCGACCTTCGCGCTCTTCGCCCACCCTGGTATGCGTAGATTCATCGCAAAATCCGCCGGCTCCGATGGCGACACCGTCACTTTTACATCGCCGTCCCACGGATAATTCGTCTTCTGCACAACCTTCAACGGCGTGCCATTTTCCAGCCGCCAATCCAGCGTCGAGTTGTCGTACAGATGCACGTACAACCCATCTTTGCTCGTGCTGTAAAAATATCCCGGCAGCGACGCGAACGTCCGCTCCAGATTCGGCGGGCAGCACGTCGTGTCGTACCACGGATTCCGAATCGTCTCGCCCGATTCCGGATTGAACGCCAGCGGATTGCGATAACAATACGTCGTCCCATCCAGCGACATGCCCGAATTGATCCCGTTGTAGAGCGCCCGCTCGATCACATCCGCGTATTTCGATTCGCCGCTCGCCGCGAGCATGCGCCAGTTCCACATCATGTTGCCGATCGCCGCGCAGCTCTCGCCATAGGCCTGCGAATTCGGCAGCTCGTACGCTTCGCCAAACGATTCACCCGCGCTGCGCGCGCCCACCCCGCCCGTGATGTACATTTGCCGCTGCGACAAATCTTCCCAAAGCGTCGTCAGCGTCTTCCAATACGCCTGATCGCCGGTCTCGAGGTAATAATCCGTCGCGCCGCAGCACGCATACATCGCACGCACCGCGTGTCCTTCGAGCTTTGTTCGCTGCGTAAATGGAATCCCGCAGTACATGTAAACGATCTGCCGCGGCTGAATCTTCCAGCGATCGTCGCCGTGCAGAATATATCCCGCGAGATCGACGTACTGTTTGCGCCCCGTCGTGCGATACAGCTCGATCAGCGACATCTCGATTTCCGGATGCCCCGAAATGATCGGATTTTTGCCGTCGCCCGGCCCGTAATTCGGAATCAGAAAACCATCGACCATCTTCGCGCCCGCATCCATCAGCGTCGTGTCGCCCGTCGCGCGGTAATACGCAATCGCGCCTTGCAACATGTGGCCGAGGTTATACAGTTCGTGGCCGACTTCCTGGGTGTGCTGCTGCATCCGCTGCGACGCGCGATCCCCAACGTAGTACGTATTGATGTAGCCGCTCGGCTCCGCAATCGCGATCACTTCCTTGATCATCGCCGCCGTCTGATTGTGGACGTCCGGCAGGTCGCTCGTTTGCAGCGCGAAGCCGACCGCTTCCATCCACTTGTAAATGTCGGAGTCCGAATACATCGGACCTTTTTGCGGCTCCGAGCTCTTGCCAACGAGCCGGCGGAAATTGTCCATGCGCCCGTGCTGAAGCATCTCGTCGCGCATTGTCGGAATGCTGCTATCGACGTTGGTCTTGCGCCGCTTCGACCAGAATCCTTCTTCGATCGTCACCGCGCGCACCGGCACGCTGTGTAACTTCGCGTACGGCGAATTCGCCAAATTCAAAATACCTTGATCGCGCCATGCCAACTGCGTCGAATCAACTCCGCCCGCCGGGGCTGAAGATTTGCCGAGCGCGAACGCAACAGCAGGATTCGCAACGTACGCAGCCGCAACGGCAGCGGTCGACGCTTCAATAAATTTGCGGCGCGAAACAGGATTGGAAGTCGTCATGGACTCTCTCCGTTTTCCGAACTCGATCTCGTGCAGTAAGACCGAATCAAACTCCACCTACGCAACAGCCGAGCGCTTGCTGAACTTCGCGTGGTCGTCGGGCGCGGGCTGACTTTCGCCACGGCTCAGCGAAACTTGGCGTTCGATGTCGCTAGCGAACCAAAGCGCGCACGAACGGTACGCTCGCGGCTATTTTGCACTGGATTTGGTTTTATCGGTAAACGTTTTCTTCGCGGCAAATGCCTTGGTCCAGGCATGCTCCTTCTGGATCCCCGCGCCTTCTTTCACCACGACCAACTGATCGGCCGCGACCGCCTTCAACTCTTCCCGGCCGCCGCCGAGCCAATGAATCGAAATGTCGGCGACTTTTTCGGCACCCAATCCGAAATGCAGACGCGTATCGTTGGTCGAATAAAAACTCGACTGGCTCACGACTTCCTGTGCCTGCACCTTTTTTCCGTAGCGAACGACAACACGCGCGCCAATCGCGCTGCGATTCGATTTCGTCCCGATCAGTTTAATTTTCAGCCAGTGACTCGCTCCGCGGAGATCGTTGCGCAGCAACGACGGGGGCTCGTTCAAATTGACGATCACGACGTCGAGATCGCCGTCGTTATCAAAATCGCCGAACGCGCATCCGCGGCTTGAGTGCGGCGTCGAAATCCCCGGCCCCGTGTCGTCGCCCAATTCCTCGAAGGTTCCGTTGCCGAGATTCCGAAAAATCATTCGCGGACACTTGTCGGGATACTGCGGCAGACTTTTCTCCACGTTCGGATAGACATTCCCCGCCACCAGAAAAATATCCGGATAGCCGTCGTTGTCGAGATCGACGATCCCCGCTCCCCAGCAAATGAAGCGCGTTTCGACGCCGATGCGCGCCGCCCGCGTCACATCCTCAAAATTTGCCTTGCCATCGTTGCGAAACAAACCGTTGGCATCTTCGGCGAAGTGCGTCTTGAAAAGATCGACGTGCCCATCGAGATTGTAGTCGCCAATCCCGACGCCCATGCCCGCTTGCTCTTGGCCGTCTTCACTCAGCGCAACGCCGCGAATCACACCCTCTTCGCGAAACGTCCCGTCGTGATTGTTCATGAAAAGCAAACTCGGTGTGGAATCGCACGCGACAAAAATATCCGGCCATCCATCTTCGTCGTAATCGCCAGCCACCACCGTCATTCCGTAGCTGCCTTTGAATCCACCGACGCCCGATTCTTTTGTGACGTCTGTGAAGGTCCCGTTGCCATTGTTGCGATACAGCGAGTGCGTGCCGTGCGGCAATCCGCGTGGGCCGCACTCGACGGCGACGCCTTTCCAGTTGCAGTCGATGTTGTCGCCCGGTTTCGGCACGCGCTTGAAATCGAAATCGACGTAGTTCGAGACGAAGAGATCGAGGTGCCCGTCGCGGTTGTAATCGACAAACGTGGCGCCCGCGCCCCATCGCGATTTTTCGCCGATCAATCCGGCATCTTTCGTGACATCGGTGAAAGTTCCGTCGCCGTTGTTGCGATAGAATTTGTTCTGTCCCCAATACGTAACGAACAGATCCTCGAAGCCGTCGTTGTTGTAGTCGCCGACGCACACGCTCGATGCCCAGCCGACGTCGGTGAGGCCGGCACTTTGCGTCACGTCGGTAAATGTTCCGTCGCGATTATTTTTGTAGAGGCGATTCGACGTATTCGGCGGCGCGCCGGTGAGGAGCGTTCCGGTCAAAACGAAAATGTCCATCCAACCGTCGTTGTCGTAGTCGATGAAAGCGCAGCCGCAGCCGGCCGCTTCAAGAATGTAATCCTTGTTGACGGCGCTTCCGTAGATCGACGGAGCGATGAGGCCCGCTTGCGCTGCGATGTCGGTGAAATGCGCGTCGAACGGTTTGCCGGAAGGCGCGAGTTTTGCCTGGGCCTTCGATGTGTGCGTGGACATGCCCTGCCCGAAGAGACGAGAAGCGGAAGCGAGCAGTGGGGCTCCCAGGGAGAGTTGCAACAGCGCGCGGCGAGTCAGTTTCATTCGGTCGGCTGGTTTCAGTATGCCAGAATGCTGCCCGTGCATGCAGAGAAGAGAAAAGTGAAAAGCTAACGCGGAGACGCCGAGTTCGCAGACTAGCGCGGAGATGTTGGCGACAGCCGAGAGGTCGGAGATGGATATGGAATCGAAAGTGAAAGCTCGTGCCGTCGTCGGAGTCGCTCTCGCGGTGGCGACGATATTTTTCGTCGTTTCGGCTGGCGTCGCATCGGCACCGCAAACCGCCCCACCGGGCGTGAAAATCGAAGTGCACGCCGACAAGCGCCAGGGCGCGTGGCACTCGATCTGGAATTTCTGGGGCTACGACGAACCGAACTACACCTATGCGGCGAACGGCAAAAAACTGCTGCGTGAATTCGCGCAGCTCAGTCCCGATCCCGTCTACATTCGCGTACACAATTTATTTACGACGGGCGACGGAGAAGCATCGCTGAAGTGGGGCTCGACCAATGTCTACACCGAGGACACTTCAGGAAAGCCCGTCTATGACTTCACGATTGTCGATCGGATATTCGACACGTTTCGCGAGACTGGCGTAAAACCTCTCGTGCAACTCGGCTTCATGCCAGAAGCACTTTCGACGCATCCCGATCCTTACCGTCACACATTCCCGAAGGGAAATATCTTTACCGGCTGGACGTATCCGCCGAAAGACTATTCGAAATGGTCTGAGCTCGTTTTTCAATTCGCGAAACATCTGCGCGAACGCTACGGCGACGATGAAGTGAAATCGTGGCTCTGGGAAGTCTGGAACGAGCCCGACATCGACTATTGGCATGGCACGCCGGAGGAATATTTCAAACTGTACGACTATTCCGTTGACGCCGTTCTGCGCGCGGTGCCACAAGCGCACATCGGCGGCCCGGACAGCACCGGCCCCGGATCGCCAAAGGCGATCGCGTTCCTGCATGATTTTCTGGAGCACTGCGCACACGGAAAGAATTTCGCGACCGGCAAAACGGGAACACGCCTCGACTTCGTGAGCTTTCATCCGAAAGGATCGCCGAAGTGGCTGGGCGATCACGTACAGATGGGAATTTCGCATCAACTCGCCGCCATCGATCAGGGGTTTTCCATCATTGCGTCGTTTCCGGAATGGAAAGCGACACCAATCATCCTTGGTGAATCCGATCCTGAAGGCTGCGCGGCATGTTCCGCAGAGCAAAATCCGCAGAACGGATATCGCAACGGTCCGCTGTATGCCTCTTACACGGCAGAAGTTTTGGCGAGAATTCAAGAATTAGCTGCTCAACGTAGTGTCCAGATGCGCGCCGCGGTGAACTGGTCGTTTGAGTTCGAGGACCAACCTCCCTTCGCCGGCTTCCGCGAAATGGCGACAAACGGCATCGACAAGCCTGTGCTCAATTTATTTCGCATGATGGGCCTACTCGGAGGAGAGCAGCTTGCTACGCAGAGTTCCGGTGCTTTGCCTGCGAACGATGTCCTGAAATCAGGTGTGCGCGGATCGGCTGACGTATCGGTCGTCGCAACGGGCAAGGAACATGAGGCCGACGTGCTCGTCTGGAATTATCACGATGACGACATTGCAGCGGCTGCGGCGCCGGTCGAACTCAAAATGAATGGCTTGCCTGCTACGAAACGCGTGCTCGTCGAGCATTTTCGAATCGATGCGACGCACAGCAATGCGTTCGAAGCGTGGAAGGCAATGGGTTCGCCGCCACAACCTTCAGAGAAGCAATACCGGGAGCTGGAAGCAGCGGGGCAACTGCAACTCCTATCCTCACCCGAATGGATGACGGAAGAACACGGAGCCATCACGCTCCGCTTCGACCTACCGAGGCAAGCCGTTTCGCTCATTCGAGCGACCTGGTGAATGCCCGCAGCATCAGAATCTGACGAACGATTCTGCCGCAACCAACGATTTGAATTTTGAGTCGGTTGTGTGGTTACTTGAGCTTGGGCTGCTGATTCACGACGTCTAGACTGGATACACCTACAAGTCAGGGCCGATGGACATACGAGAAATCGCAAAGCGCGCCAAGGTATCGACCGCGACCGTATCGCGGGCGATCAACCGCGTGCCGACGGTCGATCCCGCGCTGGCCAAGCGCGTGCTCAAAGTCATCGAGGACATGGGCTATTACCCAAACACGCAAGCGCGCGCGCTGGTGTCGGGCAAGAGCCGCATCTTCGGGCTGATCGTTTCCGAGATTACGAATCCGTTTTTCCCCGAAATTGTGCAGGCGTTTGAAGACATCGCCGTCGAGAATCACTATGAAATTTTGCTGACGTCGACAGTTCACGATCCGAAGCGGATGGAATTGGCGGTGCGGCGGATGATCGAGCGTCGCGTCGATGGCGTGGCGATTCTGACCTTCGGGATGGAAGACGCGCTGGTTGCCGATTTGCGTTTCCGCAAAGTGCCGCTGGTGTTTGTGGACGTCGGCCCGCAAGCCGCGGGCATCACCAACATCCGCGTAAATTATCAGCAAGGCATCCGCGAAGCAGTCCGGCACCTTGCCGAATTGGGACACAAGCGCATCGCGTTCGTCACCGGCCCGACGAGTTTGAAATCAGCGATGGCGCGGCGAACCGCATTTGAAGCTGCGATGGAAGAAAATAATCTGGCGGTCGATCAGGAATTGATCGTCACCGGCGATCACAAAGTGGAAGGCGGAGTGGCCGCGTTCGCGAAGCTGGCTTCCATGCCACAGCTGCCGACAGCAATTTTGTGCTCCAACGACATGACCGCGGTCGGCGTGATGCGCGAAGCGTATGAGCGCGGCGTTGCGATTCCTCGCGAATTATCGGTCATCGGGTTCGACGATATTCGCCTGGCGGAATTTACGACGCCGCCGCTGACGACCGTGCGCATGTCGCAGAAGCAGCTCGCGCATTATGCGTTCGAGGCGCTACGCGGTGAAGCGGAAAACCGGGATGTTTCGCCAAACGGCAAGGAAATCGAATTGGAAACGGGGTTGATCCTCCGGGGATCGACCGCGAAACCTCCCGCCTGAGGATCGGATTCAAAAACCAGCGGCGTCGCGTCGAGGCGTCGCCATCGATCGGTTCGCGACACTCATTTGTCGATCAAGGCGGCGCCGAGAAGCCGCACCCATATGGAACGCGTGGGCCGGTTACCGTTGCAGCCGCGGCCGCAGCCATCTAGAACAGAAATTTCAACGTCATCTGAATCTGGCGCGGACCGCCGATCGTCTTGTTGACGACGCCCAAGCCGCTTGCGGTCGGCGAAGAGTAGAGCGGCTGACCGTAGAGCGGAAAATCGTTGAAGAAAAGATTTTGCGAAACGTTATCGACCGGCACGTCGAAGCTGGCGGTGTTGGTCAGGTTGAAGATGTCGAACGTGTACTTGAACGAGAAGCGTTCGTTCAGTTTCGTCAGTTTTACGATTGATACGATCGGTGCGCTTCTGCCATGGCTGCCGAAAGATGTTGCGCTGACCGGTGGTGAAATTCGTCTCGAACGTGTCGCCGGCGGGAATAGCGCCACCGAGATCGCCCGGGCTAAGCGACGGAAGCGTGAAGCAGTTCGCGTTGAGCGCTGGAAGGCCATCGGTCGCGCCACTGTGGCCGGTGAGGGCTTGCGACGGCGAGCACGACCCGAGCGGAACGATGGGGTTCGTGATGCCATCGGACGTGCCGTAGAAAACGCTGCCCACGGCGCCGGAATAGTCGATGACGCTGTAGGGCTGGCCGCTCTGAATGATACCGACACCTTCAATCGCCCAGCCGTCCGCGATTTTTCCGGCAAACGTCGATTGCTGCAACAGATTCGGAAACTGATAGAGATACGTGAAGTTGATGACGTGCGTGCGGTCGAAGTCGGAGAGTCCGTAGCCGCTGCGCAGATCGAGCGGATTGTTGCCGTTGTAGAAGAGCCCGAGAGCGCTCTGCTCGTCGGTGGCGTGCGAGAAGGTGTAAGAAAAACCAATCTGCAAGCCGTGACTTAAACGTTTCTCGACGTGCGCTTGAAGCGCGTGGTACGCGGAGATCCCAGCGGCAGTGTACGACTCGGCTTCGGAGGAGAAGCCAAGATACGGAGTGCGAAGATCGACGTTGCCGCCCTCGTAGGTCTGAACCATCGAAGTTCCGTCGGGAAGTCCCATGAAGGAGCACGCTGCCGTGGAAGTAGCGTTGCAATCGGGCGTGTAGTTGCACGCGGCGGGATTCGAGGTCGGATTGCATCCGGCCGGAGCGAGGACGGTGTAGCCGTAGGTGTAATTCTGGCCGTGAATCGGATGAGTCGGCGTGGCGATTTGCGCCTGATTGAACGGAATCGGAATGATCTGGTGGCGGCCGAAGTTTCCGACGTAGCCGATTTCGACGGAGAGATCGTTGCGGGGCTGCCACTGAATGTCGAGCATTTGATTCAGCGTGTAAGGCAGCTTGTTTTTGCGGTTGTAGTCGGCGAAGGCAAACAGTTGCGCGCCGGATTCGATGGCCGCGGCGTTGGGAAGAACGATCGAAGCAGGATTGCCGCTGGGCGCAGGGGCAAGAGCCGCATCCCCAAGGATTGTTGAAGGAGCCGCCGGTGGGAGAAGCGGGATCGCACGTCGGGATGAAGCCTTCGTAAAACGTGCCGATGGACGAGCAGATCTGGCCGCTGACGAAAGGCAGCGTCTGATTTGTGCCGAATGGACCGCCGGTGATGACGCCGGCGGCGACGCCAGGAGAAAGGTAAGAGAACAACTCGCCGCGGTCGTAGTACATGCCCCAGCCGGCGCGGACGACGACTTTATTGTTGAAACGCGCCGGGAGCCCAGGCGAGGCCGACGCGCGGAGCAATCGCCCACTGGCGGCCGGTCAACGTCGAATCGCTAACACCTTTTGAGGGAAATTGTTTGTTGTTGCCGGCGTAGATCAGGCCGTTGGAGACGATCGTATCGGTGCCGGCGTCGTAGTTGTAAAGCGAAGGCTCAAAATTGTAGAGACGGCCGTTTTTTTCGGTGAGGCCGCCGTGATCGTCGAAACGAATGCCCGCGGTGACGCTGAGGTTGGAGCGGAGTTGATATTTGTCCTGAAGGTAGGCGCCGGATTCCTTGGAGCGGTAGTAGCGGTTGGCGTTGCCTTGCATGAAGGTGCTGGTGACGAATCCGTTCGGGCTGTAAGAGGTTTCGAGTCCCTGGACGAATTGCGAGAAGTCGGCGAAAGCGATGACGCCTTTGTCGGTGCGCTCATCGCGCGTGTTGAGCTGAGTGTAGGCAAAGCTGCCGCCGAAGGTGATGGTGTGGCGGCCGACGGTCCAGATGGCGTTGGCGGACGGCATGAAGCGATTCTGAAAAACACCGGTGAACGCGCTTTGCGAGTTCGAGCCGCTGCCGATGTTGGTGCCGCCGTTGGGAACGAAATTCACGTTGTAGGGCGCTTCGTTGCCGTAGTTGTCCACGATGGAAATGCCGGGCCAGAAATTCGAGCCGAACGTGTTCATCGTGGCTTCGGACGCGGGCAAGCCGGTGAGCTGCTGAACGTAGGTGCTGAATTGCTGCGGCGTAAAGGGCTGGCCGATGGTGCTGTAAATCTTTTCGCGGATGAAACCGAAAACTTCCGAGACGCTGAGGTTGGGCTTGAGCGTTTGCGTGTTGGTGATCGAGGCGACCTGGCTGCCGGCATCGAGATGTCTGCGGAAAGCCCGGGGACTCGGAGTATGCGAAGGGCGCGGTGGTCGGATCATGCTGGTAGTAATACTTGAGCGCGAGCGTGTCTTTGGAATTGACGACGTAGTCGAGGTCGGCGACGGCCTGGTCGGCGATGAAGTAGGAAGTGCCGGGCGTGAATGTGTTCTCGGGGAAATTGATCGTGGGCGTGAAGCTGCCGGCGGATGGAATGAGAAATTGGCCGTTGGGCAGCTTGTAATTGAGGAGACCGTAAGCCATCGGATTGATTTCGCCGGGTGCGGTGCCAACCGTGGGGAGAACGGTCGGCGGAAGCGGGGAAATTGCCGTTTACGAGCGCGGCGATTGCCGTGGGGCTGCGATCGTCGGTGAGCCCGGCCGGCACGATGTTGCGCGAGCTGCCGATTTCCTGATCGGAGTTGTGAACGTGCTGGTAGCTGATGAAGCCGAAAAGCTTGTTCTTGAGGATGGGTCCGCCCAGCGCGCCGCCCGCGGTGTAGCGATGTTGCGAAGGAACTTTGTCGGACGGCGGGAATGTTGGGATCGGCGTTGTAGAAAAACGGGGCGGCGTTGAGGGCGTCGGTGCCGCGAATGCCGTAGAGCCGGCCGTGAAAATCGTTGGTGCCGGACGCGGTGCTCATGTCGATGTGCGCGCCGCTGGTCGAACCTTGCTGCGCGTCGTACATCGATGTGTTGACGCGGAACTCTTCGATCGAGTCGGGCGGAGGCGTGGGCAGTGCCTGGCCAACCGCGAGATAGGGCGAGGCGGAACTCTGAATAGGCGCGGCCGTTGTGCTGGAGAGACTTGCGGAGCCGCCGAGGCCGGTGTTGTTGACGACGCGCGCGGAAGCGACCGAGCTGGTGCTCTTGCCGTTGAATAGATTGCTGGCATCGACTCCGTTGAGTTGGAAAGTGTTGCTGGTGTCGCGCTGGCCGTTGGCCCAGATGGGTTTGTTGCCGAGGCCATTGTTGACGCCGGTGCTGCCGGCGAGTTCGGAGC
Source organism: uncultured Acidobacteriota bacterium (assembly GCA_963785605.1). Classification (GTDB taxonomy): domain Bacteria; phylum Acidobacteriota; class Terriglobia; order Acidiferrales; family UBA7541; genus Acidiferrum. The sequence continues at coordinate 19,120 of CAWAWE010000014.1, forward strand.
TGACGCCGGGCGAGAGCACGGCGAGGCCTGTGAAGCTGCCGGTTGGCAGAGGTACAGATTCAATTTGATCTTTTTCCAGGATGTAGCCGTTCGTTGTATCGACGGAGTTGAGCAGAGGCGTGGATTCGACGGTCACAGTCGAGCCGACTTCGCCGACCTTGAGCGTTGTGTTGACGGTTGCGGTGCGATCGCCTTGCACGGTGATCGAGGGGATCTTTTGCGTCTGAAATCCGGCGTGCGTGAAAGTGAGCGTGTAGGTGCCGATGGGCAGATTGACGAAGTCGTAGGCGCCGGCTTCGTTGGTTTGCGCGTTGCGCGTCAGCGTCGTCTGGTCATTGACGAGAGTGACCGTGGTGGCGGCGAGGACTCCTCCGGTGCTGTCGGCCACGGTGCCCGTGATTCCGCCGAGAGTTTGCTGAGCGCGAGCGCTTGGGGCGGAGAGGAAGGTTATCGAGGTGATGAAGGAGAGAATCGAGGCGAGAGCAAAAACGGATAGAGTCGTTCTCCGACACATTCGGTGGGACCCTCCTGTGATGTACACGAAATCAGAAATGTGGAACAGACCCTGCCAAAACGACCGATGAAACTTTTGTGTTTGGCACCCTGGTGCTTGCGGACCGCTTTGCGCGGCCCGTTTTATAAATCGAATTGCAGCAAGCTAGCGTGAAGTCTTGTGGAAATCGAAACGCATTCTTTCGTTGAGACGTATCGATTTTTCAATTTCCCGTTTGAACAGAGTGAGAAAGCTAAGCGGGCTGCGGTTTGCGGCGGGTGGATGCGAAATACCAGAGCATGCCTAACGCGAGATAGACGAGGTAGATGTAGGGGAATTTTGCATAGGGGCCTTCGGGGACGGGATAGAGATTGCCGACGAGTGCAAGGAGCATCGCGATGCACGCCGCCGCGGGAAGAAAACGTGGAGCGGAGCCTGCGGCGCCATGGTCCTTGAGGTAGCGAGGAAGAGCGAAACAAACGAGCGCGTAGGTGACGATGAAGCCGTATGTGGCGAGCGAGCCGAGCCAACCGTAAACGTCGAGGCCGCTTGCGCCGCGAGCGCCGAGGATTGCAGGAGGCGCGACGGCGGCGATGGCGGTGACGATAATGGCGCGAGCGGGCGTCTCGAAACGCGAATGAGTTACTCGCAGGCCGTTGTGAGCGAGGCCGTTGTGCGACATGAGGAGCAGCACGCGCGCGGCGGCGGTAATGCACGCGAGCGTGCACGCGAAGAGGCTGACGAGCGCAAAGATGTCGATGAGCAGGCCGAGGATAGGAGCGCCAGCGACGACGGCGAGGACGCGCATCGGAGCCTGGCTCTCGCCCAGGTTTTGACCGGCGACGCGGAAGCCGAGCACTTCGGCGTAGGAGCAGGTGATGAAGAGTGCGCCGGAAAGGATTGCGCTCTGAATAACGGCGCGCGGGATCGTCTTGAGAGGATTGCGCGCTTCGGAGCCGAGGGTGGTGGCGCTTTCGAATCCGACGAAACTGAAGAGCGCGAGGACGAGGCCGAGGCGGAGGCCGCTGCCGGTCATGCCGGCGAGGTGGAGCTGCATCGGGTCAATGTGGGCTCCGTGACGCAGGAGCACGAGGGCGACGAGGATCAGGATCAGTGTGACGGAGACGCCTTCGATCCACAGCATCAGGCGGGCGGAAACTTTGACATCGCGCCATGCGATTGCTACGGAGATTCCGGTGACGATGATCGCGAGTGCGGCTGCGGAGGTAACGTGGCCGCTGGCGTCGTGGAGGAGAAGATTCGCGTAATGGTAGAAGCCGCCGATGACGCTAGAGCCGGTGGCGACGTAGGCGAGGAGGAGGCTCCAGGCCGCGACGGCGCTGAGCGAATGCGGAAGCGTCATCTCGACGTACGTGTAGAGCGAACCAGGGGACGCGGAGTGGCGCGCGTAGTGCGAGATGCAGACGGCGACGAGGAGGATGGCGGTGGTTGCAAGAAGGTAGGCGAGCCAGGTGCCGTTGCCGGCGAGGCCGCAGACCAACGGGATGGTGACAACTGGCGTGGCTGTGGGCGCGATCGTGGAAACCGATTGCGCGAGGGTCTCCATGGGAGAGAGCGCGTTTGCGCGAAGACCGTAGCTGTTAGAGGCGCTGGCGGACGATGCCATTTGGCTGCGCGAAACAATACAGGAAATCTGGCGGGAGCGGGCGATGGAAATTGCGGACGAGCGGAGAAAAAGTTTGGATGGGAGATGGGGCGAACTGCGTGCCGGCGACGATGGCAGGCGAGATTGAGATTGGGCGGCGTTATGCGAGAATGTCGGGCCATGGAACGGACCTGCAGGAATTTCACTCAACGATTTTTGAAATTTAGCGGCGCGGTGGTTGCCGCGCTTTGCGTTTTGGCTCTGGCGCCGGGCGCATTCGCGCAAAAGCGCATGATCATCGTCGATCAGGACGGCTCGGGCCCTGGCGGATCGAACCAGATGGCGATGATGGCGCTGCTATTGTCGCCGAATGTCGATGTGCTGGGACTGACGATGGTCACCGGCAACGCGTGGCGCGACGAAGAGACGGCGCACACGCTGCGCATGCTGGAATTGATCGGACGCACGGATGTGCCGGTGGTGCAGGGCGCGGTGTATCCGCTGGTGCGTAAAGAAGACGAGACGAAGCTGGACTTACAACTTTACGGAAAAGTTGTGTGGCTCGGCGCGTGGGGAGTACAACCGCAAACGGATTCGCTGCCAGGGACGGTCCCGGCGACTCCGCCGATGCACGGGCCGTACGTGATTCCGAAGATGGTGGAGGGCGAGCCGCACACGAAGGCAATTGAGGAAGATGCGGCGCATTTCATGATCCGGCAGGTGCATACGCATCCGCATCAGGTGACGATTTACGAGGGCGGGCCGCTGACGAATGTGGCGATTGCGATCGCGATCGACCCGCATTTCGCGGAGCTGACGCAGGGCATTGTGATGATGGGTGGCAGCCTGAATCCGCAGACCGACGATCCGGAGTTTTCGACGAGTCCCCGGCACGAGTTCAATTTCTGGTTCGATCCCGAAGCGGCGCACAACGTTTTCGCGCGAATTGGCCGCGCATCGATGTCACGACAGTGGACATTTCGCTGAAAGCGATGTTCACACAGGAAATAATCGACGCGATCGCGAAGTCGCCGAATCCGGCAGCGCAGTACATCGCGAAATTTTCGCAAGAGCGCTATTACATGTGGGACGAGCTGGCATCGTGCGCGTGGCTCGATCCAAGCATCATCACGAAAGAGAAAATCGTATATATGGATGTGAACATCGATCACGGCGTGAATTACGGCGATACGCTGACGTGGACGGAAAAGCTCAAGCCGAACCAAGACGTGAAGCTGGTACACGCCCAGCTCGACGTGAATTTGCCGAAGTTCACGAAGATGTTTGAAGAGCTGATGATGCGGTCGGCAGCTGCGCCTGCGACGCGGCGCCTGATGACATGGCGGTTGAAAGACACACTTTGCGCGATTAACGGCGGATAACTTGACGGCTTTTCTTTTTCGCGCTTCCTCGGACACCTCTTCCCTGCCACAACCTGTCTCACCTATAATCCCCGCAATTGACGGCGGAGTTGCCATTGCCCGAATTTGAAGCTGCTGAGCGACATCTCGTTGCCGTTGTGTCTGACGAACCGGAGCATTTTCGCGCCATCCGAGAACATCTCGGCGCGACGTTTCGAATTCTCCAAGCAAAAACCGAAGACGAAATCAGAGAGTCTTTGAGAACGCGGACATTCACGCCGTATTGTTCGACCTCGACTGCGTAGGCGACGGCACGGCAGACGGTCTCGAAGTCCTCGAAGAGATGCGGCGGCTGCGCGACGACCTCGTGCTGGCGGCATTTACGCGCACGACACAGCGCACATTGCCGCTGAAGGCGGCGCAAGCCGGTGCCGACGAGTTTTTTCTCGTACCGTTCAATTTTGAAGAGCTGAAGATTGTGTTGCCGCGCGCGCTGGAGAAGCGTGCGCTGGAACTCGAAGGCCGCCGGGTGATCGCGCAGGCGGAGCAGAAAGTATCGTTCTGCGGGCTCGTGGGCGGCAGCGCTGCGATGCAGAAGCTATACGGGTCGATCGAGGCGGTGGCGAATACGAATGCGTCGGTGCTGCTGCGGGGCGAGAGCGGGGTCGGCAAAGAGCTGATCGCGCGAGCGGTTGTCCAGTGCTCGGAACGGGCCGACAAGGCGTACATCTGCCTCAATTGTTCGGCGCTGCCCGAAAATTTGATGGAGTCGGAGCTGTTCGGCTACGAAAAGGGTGCGTTCACTGGCGCCGACACCGCGAAGCCCGGGCTCATCGAGATGGCGCACGGCGGGACGCTGTTTCTCGACGAAATTACGACGCTGAACCCGAACCTGCAAAGCAAACTGCTGCGAGTGCTCCAAGAGCGGATGAGCCAGCGGTTGGGCGGGCGCCACGCGCAGAAGATCGACTTCCGGCTGATCACCGCGACCAACGAAGACCTTGAGGATTGCGTCCGCAAGGGTCGCTTCCGCGAGGACCTCTACTTCCGCATCAACGTCGTGCCGATTATCGTACCGCCGCTGCGCGAGCGTGACGGCGATATCGCGCTGCTGGTCGATCACTTCCTCAGGATCTACTGCACCTCGGCGAAGAAGCCGCTGAAGACGCTGAAGCCCGACGTCCTAGAACTACTGGAAGGCTACAAGTGGCCAGGCAACGTGCGCGAGCTGGAGAACGTGCTCCAGAGGATCGTGGTCATGGTCAACAGCCAGACGGTGACCCTGGAGCACTTGCCGCAACAAATGCTGCAATCAAGCGCGGCCGGGCAGGAGTCGATGCTGATTCCCGAGGAGGGCGTCGATTTCGACGCCGAACTGGAACGGATCGAGCTGGCGTACCTCAACGCGGCGCTGCGGCGGACCGGTGGAAAGAAGAGCGCGGCGGCGGCGCTGCTGAAAGTCGACCCGCAGCGGATGAAATACCTCTGCCGGAAGCACAAGGTCCAGTGATAAGGGTTAAAAATTAACCCATCGAAGGTTAATTTTTAACCATTGGTGAATTTCCGCAGGCCTTCGGCGGCGACCTGCCGGACCGAAACGCGCTGTATGGCGCAATTTCGACAGTTTGGTGAGCAAGGATGGGCGGCGCGCAGTTTGGCACGCGCCATGCAATATAGGAATGCGTCGGACGGAGCAAAAAAATTCAGCGAGGAGAGTCTACAATGTCTATCCAAAAGAAGAGCTTGATCAGCACCCTCAAGAGCGCCAAGAAAGCCAACGTCGTGAAGGAAGAAGTGACCGCATCGGCTTCGGTTGCGAGCCCGGTTAAGGCTCTGCGCACCACGGTGAGGGCCCGCGTTGCTAAGCCGAGCAAGCGCACCCGCCGCGCCCGCGCCATCAACTAAGCTCTACCCCAATGCTTCGAGAAGGCCCCGATTTGTCGGGGCCTTTTCCTTTTTTTCACCAGAATTTCCGCACCACGCCTCTCCTCACCGACACCCACATCAATCCGACCAGGCTGCGCCTCGGCCCATAAATCCGGGCCACGCCCACCATCCCAGGCTTGAGCGCACCAGCGGGGTTTGCAACCGGAAGATCGACTACGTAGAAATTGGGAGCGCTTAGCCCTTTCAGTTTCTCAGGCTGTTCCAGCCCTGGGTCTATCTCGGAAGAACGCTGGGCGATCGATTCGACGGTGGAGCCCAACTTGCGCGTCGAACCTTCGACCATCACCTTTGCCGGTGCGCCCACCCGGAGCCGATGCAAGTCATACTCCGACACAAACATGCGCGCTTTCATCGTGTCGAGTTCGGCGACCTCCGCCAACTCCGTGCCTTCGGCGATATGCGAGCCGAGCCGGTCGCTCATGCGCGGCGTAAGCACGACACCCGCGATCGGGCTGGATACGTCGAGAGTCGCAGCCTGGGCATCGACGGCGCGCATCTGTTCGGCAAGGCGTTCGCGGTCCTGAGTTGCGGCGCCGTAATCGGAGTAGTGCAGGAGCGCCGACGTCGCCCGCACACCTGCTGCGGCGTAGTCGGCGGCGTTCTTGCCCTGGTTCGAGCGAAGCGCAAGGTTATTCAATTGAAGCAACGGCGCGCCCGCCGCAACCTGCATGCCCTCGGCCGCGTAGACCTGCGTGACCGTCCCGGGAACAAGCGCGCGGACGAAGACGCGGTGCTGAGGCTCGAGAATAAATCGACCCTGGACGGTGTCGTGCCATAACGGCAAGCACGCGAACAACGCCAGCGCGCCGAAGAGATATAGCGGGTGCCGAAAAATCGCCCAAGAGCGAGCGCGGTCCCGTTTGTCTAGATAAACGAGTTTCATAAAAATCACCAGGCTGCGAATGCGGCTCCGGAAAATGAAGGCCGCTGTAACAAGTTCTGGAATAAACGACCAATCGGGATCGAAATTGCGAAACACGTTGCCGACAAATCGAGCAAGGATATAGAGGATCGTGTAACTGTACACACCCGAAAGCAGAGCATAAACGACGTAACCGAGCCGGCGCCGGCGTGGGACATACGGCACCTCGACGGGCAGGTCCCAAATATTGCGCTTAACCCAACCGCTTACGTAAGCCGTGGAGTCTTCCTTCAACTCATTCAGTCCAATTGCCTCGCACATCATGTAGTAACCGTCGAGTTTGATCAGCGGGTTCAAATTGATCAATGCGGCGGCGAAACCGGTGACGAGCATCATGATGTAGGCCGCGTTGTGAACTGGCGTGTTCGGAGCGCTATCCCACCAGATGATGGTGGCGAAGGCGGCCAGATAGAATTCCGACCACGAGCCGGCCATCGCGATTATGAACCGTTGAAAGCGGGAACCTGTGACCATACCTTCGGTCGTGTCGGTGTAAAACGCCGGAGCCAGGTAAATGAGCAGGAATCCCATAGCCGGAACATTGCCGCCGTAGTGCTTCGTCGAGTGTCCGTGAGCGGTCTCGTGCCAGCACATCGCGACGAGGGTGGCCACCCAGAAGACCGCCACGTCACCCCAGGTTTTATGCGTGAAATTATAAAACTCAAGCGTATCGCGACCGATTTCGCTCCAGTGCGCAACGGTAATCCCGATCATCACGCCGAAGAGTACGAGCGTGAGCGCCGTGAACCACCACGTGTAAATCCAAGATGTTCGGTTATAGAGCCACGTCAGAAACTTGTCGGGGTTGAGTGCAGGAAAAGTGATTTCCGACAGATCGCCCCATCTGCTCTTGGTGGCCTTTAAGGTCTTCCGACGCCTGTCCGCGTCTTTTTGCATGAGCAGGATGTTTTTTTCCTGCGCTGTCCGATGCCAGAAGCTGATGCTCTTCCAGGTTCTGGGCAAATTCGCGGGCGTCGTCTTCCGAGCACAGCGTATTCGTCCTGTTCGAATACTCCTCGGCGATTTCAGCGTACGACCGGGTGCCGTCGAAAAGTTGTGCCAACTGCCAATTGGCCGGAGGAAATCGAAACATCGAGTCCACACCGCGCACGACGACGCGGACTACGCGCTGGCCCTCTTCCACGTGTTCTTTCGAGATGACGTCGGGTGGAAAGCGCGGTGGTTTGTCACCCAGAACGCGCGCGGGGATTTCGGGGAGCGCGACGCTGAGGACGCGGGTGAGGTTCACGGGTTGGCGCCGAGATGTACCGAGGCGTTCATGCCGGGGCGAAACTTGCTGTGATCGGAGCCGTGGTCGGGAGCTAGCTCGACGAGGACTTCGAACGTGCCGCTGGCGGGATCGATGACGGGGCTGACTTCGCGCACAGACGCCGTGTGCTTTTCGCCGGGAAGATCGACGGAGGTCACTTCGAATTTCTGGCCATGACGCAGGCGTGCCGAAATATTTTTCGGGCAGCGTAAAGCGCATCATCAGCGGGCTTTCAGCGGTGATCCAGAAGAGACGATCGCCTTTGGCAACGCTCTGGCCTTCGCGGACGTAGCGGCGCGCGACCAATCCGCTGAACGGAGCGATGATACGCGTTTTTTCCAACTCCAATTCGAGCGACCGTTCCTCTTGTAACGCGGTGCTTCGCTGCTCAATCACCCGCTTGATGTCCCACTGCTCGGATTCCGCTTTGTATTTTGCGTGCTGCAATTCTTCTTCGGAGATCACGCCGAGATCCCAGCGGCGTTGCGCGCGGCCATAGTCGGCTTGCACGACTTCGGCTTCGGCTTTCAGGTCGCGAATTTCCGCGTCGATGCCGCGTGTTTTTGCGCGCGCGGCTTCCAGATTGGCAGTGATCTGCCGATCGTCGAGCTGGGCCATGAGCGCGCCGGCTTTGACACGCGACGAAACGTCGCTCAGCAATTTCGTGACGACGCCGTCGCGCTGCGCCGTCAGGTCGAGTTGATGCTCAACGATGATCGGCCCGGTGACGACGAGCGATGCATTCGCAACGTCGGCAGCAGCCGGGGATGCCGCAGGTATCGGGCTGGCTAGAGGCGCGCTCCCGGGCGCAGAAGCCGCAGAAGCCGCGTTTGTCGTCGAAGGCGCCATCGCGCGGTCATCACTGCACCCGCACGAAAGCGCGAATGCAGCGACTGCCACAACAGAAAGCAGATTGGACGTTCTCGCCAAGCTCATGCTCACCAACCCATCCAATCCCAAATCTTCGACACAAACCAGATGCACGGGCGGCGCAGCAAAACATAGCCCGCGGGGTACGTTCCCGTTTTCACTTTGCCGCGCCCTTCCATTCCAGAGCGCAACAATCCATCCGCGTTGGGAATCGCCACGCGCGCGTAAAATACCGGCGCTTCGTGCACGCTCTCCGCTTTCTGGCTGACCAGCAAAACTTGGCCGCGAAACGTGCGCGTCGGGTAGCTGTTCAGTTTCACCGATGCAGCTTGTCCGGCGCGGAGCAGGCCCGCGTCGTCATCGTCGATGGCGACATCCACGATCACCCGCGACGTGTCCACGACTTCAGCAAAAGAATCGCCGAGCGCGAGCTTTTTCCCAGCGAATGAATCGACGCGCGGCGTCGCGACAACTCCGTCGATCGGGGAACGCAGTTTCGACTTGTCGAGGACTTCCTGCGCCCTCGATAACTCCGCCTGCCAATAATCCGCTTGCACCTGCTGCGCCCCCGCGGCGCTGCCATCGTTGACCGCGAGCGCGTGATTCATCTGCATGAGCGCGGATTCGTGTTTGGCCTGTGCCTCGGCAAGGCCGAACCGCGAATTCCAATTCTCCATCTCAGCGAGAACATCGCCCGCGCCGACGTGATCGCCTTCGTGTACCAGCACGCGATAGACGACGCCCGGTGCTTCCGGCTGGATCTGCACGCGATGCAGCGGCGTCACCACCGCATCGCCGTCGACGCGAAGTGGAAATGGAAACGCGACGAGGAAAATCACCGCAGCAACAGCGCCCGCGATAATCAGTGTGCGGCGCCGCTTCTCCATCGCCATGAACTTGCGCTTGCGCGCCAGTACCGGCTCGAGCACCGAAATAAACGGAACCTCTTTGTACATCTGCGCATTGCGAAGCGCGACCGTCGCCTGGCTCGCGAGTAGCTGAAGAATCTCAATGTGCGCCGGGCCAAGAAAATCGGGATCACTCGACTCCAGCGCGAGCACTCCGACGCGGCCGGTGTCGTCGATCAACGGCATCGCGTAGAAGCCGCGCATGCCCGACTGCGCGAAATATTGCTTGAACTTCGCGGCGGTCTCTTCACGGTCGGAATCTATTTCGTCGCCGTGCTGGCGCACGTGCAGAACATCTTCTGATAGCGACACCCACTGCAGCAGATCATTCAGCGGTGCGATGTCCGGATGATCGATGTTGACCTGCATGCTTCCGGTCACCGCACTAAGCTTGAAGCGGCCGCGGTAATCCAGCGCGATCGCGGCGCGCTCATACGGAATAACCGCCTGAGGCGCGTTCACGATCGTCTGGAGCATGCGCTCAAGACTCAACGTCGATGTAATTTCGTGGCTGACGGTGTTCAGCGTTTCGAGAATTTCGACTTTGCGCTCGGCCATTAACAGGCTGGCGTTGTGCAGCGCGTTCGATGCCGTTCCCGCAAGGCTCGTCAGGATGAAAAGGTCGTCGTCATCGAAGAGTTCGCCTTCGTTTTTATTGATGGCCTCGACGCAGCCGACCAGCGATTCGCGATCCATCACAGCGACGGCGAGCAGCGTGCGAACGCGGTCGGTTTCGGCTTCGCGATTGCGCTCAACGAGCCGAGCATCCTCTTCGTCGGATAATGCAAACACTTTCGCCGTCGTTCGAGAGCTTGCCGATGATTCCCTCGCCCGCCTGGATCATTTGCCCCTTGAAGGCGGTCGGGTCGTGTCCCGCTTGATGCATCAGCTCGAGAGATTCGTCTGGATGCAAGAGCCAGATGTTCACAGCTTCGCAATTCAAGATTTCCTGAAATTTCGTCGTGACAAGTGGCAGAAGCTCCTGCATCTCCAGCGTCGAGGAGAATACTTTCTCCAGATCGTAGAGCTGCGTGAGGCGCGTGATGGAGCTCAGCGAATCGTTGCGTTCGGTTTCGTACTGCTGCGCGGAAACCAGTGCGGCTCCGGCCGGTTCCGAAATCTCGACGAGCGTTTCGATCGCATCGGGAGTCGCTTCGTCGCCGAAACAAAGCACTTCCACGGCCCCGATCAGAGTCTTCGCCATGAATCAGCGGGATGTAGCTCATCGAGCGCACTGTGCGGCGCGCATCGATATGCGGATAATCTTCGCGTTGCAAGTTTGGCGCGGACTGGGTGATCGGCTCGAAGTCGCCATCAAACAGATCGCCCAGCAAACCGGAGTCGGCCGCGATCGCGTGCTCGTGAATCGTCGCATCGCCGATTATCGCCCGCGGCACCCAGTAATTCTCGTCGCCTTCGGATGCGATGGTATAAACACACGCGGCCGAGTCAGCGGAACCAGTTGGCCCGCAAAATTCGCGATCACGCGAGCGCGCAACGCCACTTCCTGCTCTTCGACCAACTGTTTGAAGAAATTAGCGACACCACTGGCAGGATTTTGGCTGCGTATTGGGCAACGAGACTTTCCTCCGCGCTGCTTCCTCCGCACACCACTCAGGCGCCGAAGAACACCGATGTTTCTTGCTTTTTCCGCGCGGGTTAATTAATTTGTGCGCGCACTCTAACAAAGGCCTCATATAGTGTCAACGGCTCGAACCGGTCTGTTGGCTCCACCCGGGCGATCGCAGCAGTTTGCGGAAGGCGGCGAAACTTGGAAGTTGAAATCAAGACACAGAACGGCGTCAAAGTGGTGAAACTCAAGGGCAAACTCTACCATGGGCGCGCCCCTCGACCGCTTCAACAGCGATATGACGGAGATGCTGGCGAACGGCGAGAGCAAGATCGTGCTCGATGTGGAAGAAATGCCGATGATCGATTCAAGCGGCATCGGCGCGTTGATGCGCCATCTGACCGCCGCGCGAAAAGGCGGCGGCGCCATTCGGCTTTACCGTCCGACCACTTTTACCGTGCAGAGTTTGAAGCTGGTGGGTTTGCTGAATCTTTTCAGCGTATACAACGAAATGCCCGAGGCGGTTGCCTCGTTCCAGTAGGTCCTAAGATTTTAGTTTTGAGCGAGATGTGACCGCGCGATGCGACCGGGAATGTTGCGCGCGTTGTTCTAGGCGGACGCGTTACCGTTCCAAATCCATCTCGATGCCTTGCGCCGGCTGCTCGCGCAAGCGCGCCGTCAGATTAAACGTGTCGATCGGCAGGGGCGTCGCACCCGAATCCGGATCCAACGACAATGCGTTCTTCGCGATGCTCGCAACCGTCTTCGCCGCGGGCCGCGCCTGCTTTTTCACGTAGAGCACCTGGTCGGCGCGCGCCAGCATCGCTTCCGACGTGTCGGAGTATTGATACTGCGCGATTCCCACGGAGTAGCAGACGTGGATTTTCTCGCCGTTGAATTCGATTTGCGGCGTGCCGGTGCGCTCGATGATCACGTTGACCTTATCGCGCGGGCACTCCGGCAAGATCACCAAGAATTCGTCGCCGCCAAGGCGAACTGGAATGTCGCACGCGCGAATGGCGCGCTTGAGGCGGCGTGAAAATTCGCGCAGCGCCGCGTCGCCCGCAGCGTGGCCAAACTTATCGTTAATTTCCTTGAAGTAGTCGAGATCGAACAAAACCACCGCGAGCGGATCGCCGGTGCGTTCGGAGCGCGCGATTTCTTCCTTCAGGCGCAACTCACCAAAGCGGCGATTGTGCAGGCTGGTCAGCGGATCGAGAATCGACAGATCGTAAAGTTTGTCGGCCTTGACGCGGTGTTTGGCGACGATTTGAATCTGCCGCTGCAACACGATTTTCGTGTCGCTGTGGCGGATCATCGCGTTCGCGCGGCTCACGCCGATCAGAGAAATCAATGCCCCGACGACGACCGTCGCCACCGGGCGATCACCGAACCCACCTTGCAAGAACGAACAAAAGCACGACAGCGACCGCCAATCCCGTGATTTCCAGGATGGTGAAGCGCGTGTCTTTCTTCAGGCCGCACTCGAGTTCCTGAATGCCTTGCTGCAACGCGGCATGCTCGCTCGGCTTTTTTGAATTTCTATCGATCGCGTCCGTCATGACGTCTATACCAGGGACCTGGTCCTAACCCGCACTTGGAGCTAACGTCAAATTTCTACGGCGACTTCGACGGGTTACACCAATGGCCGCCGTGTTTGAGAGACGTCTCGCGCCGGGCAACAACAGCTCGGACACGAGACCCTCACCCGCTGTAGCCAAGATAGATGGGAGTGTGCCTCTGCTTCCTATAGGACGATGGTTGGGAGTGTTTAGCCGACAGTACTAAGGGTAAATGCGATGCGAACAGCCTTCCAGGGCGTTGGGTGGGCTTGAGCCATCGATTTCGTCCTTAACTGACAGAATATAAAAGACTTAAAGGCAAGCGATTTGGCGCCATGCCAGAAGTGGTTGACGTGCGTCTAATTACTACTACAATGTAGTTGTTATCCTACTTTTCGGAGCAGATCATGTCAGCCACTTCGATGCGCAATTTCTCACTCTCTCGGCCGTCGCTCATTCCTGTTTTCTTTCGCGGGGTTCGGGCTCGCGCCGAAATCCCGCAAGCCGGAAAAGAATCCCGAGCCTATTTTCCGTTTTCTGACTCCGGAGTGCGAAATTCGTATGAGCGTGCAATATTTCGACAACTCCGCGCTGAACAATTTGCGCTTTCGCGATTCGCTGACCAATCGCGTCGCTTGTGTGTCCTCCAATGGCAGTTCCGATCCGTCGTGCCTCCAGAGATTCAATGGATCGGTTGCGATCGCGCATTATCATTTTCGGTCTCGGCTGCCCGCTGCATCTCCGCTGCGCTTGCGCGAACTCGTTCACACGATTGATCAAGACAGCCGCATGACGCCGCGGCGACCTTTCGAGCGCACTCTGGCCGTCGAGCGAGAAACGGCCAGCGATATCCAGGCGTTCGGTTATGACCCCGGCGATCCTCAGCAAGCGGCCTCGGCAAAATCGGCGTCGCTTTGGGCGATGCTTCGCCAGGATTTGTTTCTCAACGATCAAGCCTCCGCGTTTCTGACCGTTCACTGGAAGCACACTTTCAATCTGATCTCTTTGGTCGATGTGATCCCGGGCGATGCAACCGAGCAGGTTGCCGAGTGACGAATCCCGCAAAGCCGCCAGCATTAGTATCACAATGCAGTATATTATATTTGCGAGTTTGCTTCGGCGGAATGTGGGATGGAACGATTGCCGGCGCTGCGACCGGGAACGTGCGCGGGGATGATAAACAGTAGCGGGTGAGCCTGTAAGCCGGATTTTGTGCCGCATGCGGCTCTTGCGAGCGCGTGCGCGGCGATCATTCCTCTAGGCCATGGCTCGCGCCATGGCTCCAGCAGCCTACCCGAGGGTTGCTCTTTGCGACGGCTTGCGCCGCCGCGAAGGGAGCGCGTCCTCGCAGTCGCCGCCGTGAAGCGGCAAACTGCGCAAACGCTAACTCGACGAGCCGGGCCGGCTCTCCCCTCCTATTTGGCCTTGCACCACGCGGGGTTTTCCGTGCCTCACGCATTACTGCGCGAGCGGTGGGCTCTTACCCCACCTTTTCACCCTTACCAGCGAATCGTGCGAAGACATCTTGCAGGTTTTCCTGCTCGACGCCACCGTGCCGTTCCGCGGCGGTTTAATTTTCTGTGGCACTTTCCGTGAACGAATCGCGCTTTGCAGGCCGAAACCTGCGTCGCGCGGCCGCTCCCCTGGCGTTACCAGGCGCGTTGCCCTTGCTCCCGATGACTCGGGACGGTGTCCGGACTTTCCTCCCGCTTCGCGCCTTGCGACGCTCAGCCAGCGATCACCCGGCTCACCCGCTTTGGGCATTGTACCGCGAACTTCGCAGAGTGCCGTTCCCACTTTGGGAATGGGTGCGCTACCACCCCCTCCCCCTTTTAATTCTAAGAGTGTGATTCTGGGCTAGTTAGAGCTTGAATTTGTGCAAGAGTGTGATTGTAAATGGGTTAAGTGCGCGGAGCACACCGGAGGAATTCGTAACTCGTTTTTCCTCGGAGACTTACGAGGGTGGCAGTGAGGATCGGAAAAATGCCGACAGGGACGCCTGCGCTACCCTTTGGCTTTGAGGAGTTTGTCGAATTCGTCTTCGGTGAGAATGGTGACGCCGAGTTCTTTGGCTTTGTCGTATTTGGAGCCGGGGTCGGTGCCGACGACGACGTAGTCGGTTTTCTTGCTGACGGAGCCGGAGATTTTGCCGCCATGTTGCTGGACGAGTTCAGCGGCGGCTTCGCGCGAGCGATTTGCGAGGCCGCCGGTGAAGACGAAGGATTTGCCTGACGAATTTCTCGCTTTTGACGACGCGCTTTTCGGCAGTTGGCTTAACGCCGTACTTGTCGAGCTTCTTGATAATTTTCTGGTTGGCCGATTCGGAAAAAAATTCGGCGATGCTCGCGGCGACCTTTGGCCCTACTTCGCCGACTTCAAGCAACTGCTCTTCGGTCGCTGCGGCAAGCTCATCGAGCGACGAGAAATGCGCCGCGAGAAGCTGGCCGGTGCGTTCACCGATCATGCGGATTCCGAGTGCGTAGATCAGTCGAGCGAGCGAGGCTTTTTTGCTGGCTTCGATTTCGTCGATCAGATTTTGCGCGGATTTTTCGGCGAAGCGTTCGAGATCGATCAGCGTGTCGAGTTTCAGCATGTAGAGATCGGCGACATCTTTCACGAATCCTTTGGCCACAAGTTGATCGACGATTTTTTCGCCCAGGCCATCAATGTCCATCGCATGGCGGCTGGCGAAATGCAGCAGCGACTCGCGGCGTTTTGCAGGGCATGCGGCATTAACACACCGATACGCGACTTCGTCTTCGGCTTTATGAATCGCGCTGCCGCATTCGGGGCATTTCGCCGGCATTTCAAACGGGCGGCGATTCGCGCCTTCTTTGATGACTTTCAGCACATGCGGTATGACTTCGCCGGCGCGCTCGATCAGCACGGTGTCGCCGATTTGCACGACCGAGGCGCTCGATCTCATCCATATTGTGGAGCGTGGAACGACTGACCGTAACGCCTCCAACCTGCACCGGCTCGAGCACCGCGACCGGCGTGAGCGTGCCCGTGCGTCCGACCTGCACGCGGATGTCGTTGACGACCGTCGTTTCCTGCCGCGCAGGATATTTGTAGGCGATGGCCCAACGCGGCGCCTTGGCGGTAAAGCCCAATTCGCGCTGGATTCCGGTGGAATTGACTTTGATGACGACGCCATCAATTTCGTAAGGCAGATTCTCGCGCTTAGGCTCCCACGCGTCGCAATAGGCGATCACTTTCTCGATGCCGTCGCACAATTTCCAATCGTCGGATGCGCGGAATCGCAATTGCTTTAAAGCTTCGAGAGAATCGGAATGCTTGGCAAAGGGCTCAAGCCCATCGACGAGGAGGTAGTAGGCGAAAAATTCAAGGCGGCGCTGCGCGGTAATGGAGGAGTCGAGCACGCGCACGGAACCCGCCGCAGCATTGCGCGGGTTGACGAAAATCTTTGCGCCCATTTGTTCCTGGTGGCGGTTCATCGCTTCGAAACGCCTTGCGCGTCATCAAGAACTTCGCCGCGGACTTCGAAGCTCGCTTTCAATTTCGCTTTTTTGATGAAGGCGGCATCGATGCGCAGCGGGACCGAGCGAATCGTCTTTACGTTCGGCGTGACGTCTTCGCCGGTGCAGCCGTCACCGCGAGTTACTCCGCGCACCAGGATTCCGTTTTCATATTGCAGCGAAATGCTCAGCCCATCGAATTTGTGTTCGGCGACATACTCAATTTTCTCGCGCCCAATTCCCTGCCGCACTCGCCGATCGAAATCGCCCAGCGCTTCATAAGAAAACGCGTTATCGAGGCTAAGCATCGGACGGGCATGGCTGAACGGTTTGAAACCCAGCACGTGGCGTGCCGCCGACGCGAGCAGTGGGCGAATCGGGCGTAATCAGCTTTGGATTGGCCGCTTCCAGCTCTTTCAGCCGGTTCATCAGCCGGTCATAGGCCGCGTCGGTGAGCTCAGGCTCATCGAGAACGTAATATTGATAGTCGTGGTGGCGAATTTTGTCGCGGAGTTGCTCGATTTCCTGCTTCGCCGGAACAGCCTTGGGCATGGAACCCTCGAGAGAACGTTAACTTGATTCTAATTCATATTATATAGAATGGGATTTCCGCGGAGCAGTCCGCGCGGCCGCCAGTAACGGCAGGAGTCACGTACAGAAGCGCACAGGCAAGAGTGTTCTGTGCCACCGGAATTTCACGCAGGACGGCCGATGACCGCCAATCCACAAAACGCGCTGCTGATTCACAACCCGAACGCCGGAAACGGCGGCAAGGCACGACGGCCTCTGCTGGATCAAGCGCGGAAAATTCTTGCGACGGGCGGTATCGAAGCGGAGCTCGTCGAAACACGCGGCCCGGGCGACGCAACAGAGATCGCGCAGCGCGCTACAAACGAAGGCCGGCATCTTGTGATCGCGTGCGGCGGCGACGGCACGTTGAACGAAGTCGTCAACGGCCTCGCAGGCGCGCAAAACGGACATCGCGTGCCGCTCGCGCTGCTTCCCGGCGGCACAGCAAACATTTTGGCGAAGGAATTGAATCTTCCCTGGGATATTCCCGGCGCCGCGCAAAAATTGCTGCATGGCGAGGTTCGGGATATTGCTCTGGGACTGGCGACGCCGCTTAACGAACCCGAAAAGAAGCGCTGGTTCTTGAGCGTCGCAGGCGCGGGTCCCGACGGAATGATCGTCTACGCCGTCGATCTCGATTTGAAGGCGCGCGTCGGCATTCTCGCCTATTGGTGGCAAGGCGCGCGCGAAGTGCTGCGCTACAAATTTCCGCATTTTCGCGTAATCGCCGGCAATGTGCGGATCAATTCCACCCTTGTGATCGTCGGCCGAACCAAAAATTATGGCGGCCCATTCAAAATCACGACTGACGCGGATTTGTTCGAAGACAAATTCGAGTTGATGGCGCTGACGACGCAAAGCGGCTTCCGCTATCTGAGTTATCTGCCGAGCTTGTGGATGAACAAACTGCGCGGCACCGACGGCGTTCATTTCTGGAAGGCGGACTCCGTTATTTGCGAGCCGCTGGACAGCAATCCCGTTTACGCGCAGGTTGACGGCGAGCCGCTGGCGCGTCTGCCCGATTGAGTTCAAGATCGTCCCCCGCGCGTTGAGGCTACTAGTTCCGCAGGACAGCGCCACTCAAAAAGTTCGCGTCTGTTGCCTGAACTCTGAGTTTAAATTGACGATGGATATAGGAACGCAAGGTCTGGCGTCACTCGTCATCGCTCGCGCATTCGTTCCGCGGGCTCCGTGGCGGGCGTGGGCTGTGATCGTAGTTGCTGGAAGCATCGCCAACATCGATGTTGTGAGCGCGATGGTAAGCCCGAGCGCTTTTATCGATTGGCACCGGACATATTTGCATTCCGCGGTCGTTTCGCTCGTTTTCAGTTTGGCACTGGCAGACGGGTTACGTCTTCGCGACACGCGATCGCGCCGGGAATCGATCGACTACCAATCCGCACACGAAATGTGTCGCAATCTGCTTTTTTCTGCTGCCGCCGTTTTTGCCGGGTTTCTCCATCTCGACGTTGGATGCCGCTCAATCCGACGGCGCAATGATTTTCTGGCCTCGTAAATCATCGACGTGTCGCACTGGACTGGCTGCCGCACATCGACCCGTGGATCATCGCGATCTGGCTCGCCGCGCTCTTGTTGCCCGAACTCACTCGCCTCGTGACCGATGAGATCGGAGCGAAATCGCGCGGGGCACGCGGCCGCGTCGGCGCGATCATCGGCCTCGTCGTCCTTGCTCTCTACGTCGGCATGCGCGCCGATCTTCACGGCGATGCGCTCGCGACACTGCGGAGTCGCGGCTACGACAGCGGACAGCCGCATCGCGTCGCCGCATACGCCGACGCGGCGTCTCCATTTGTCTGGCACGGCATCGTCGAAACCGAACGCGCGCTCCACGAGCCTGACATCAGCATTTTTACCAGCTCGCAATTTGATGCCGATAACGGATTGACACTGTTCAAGCCGGAACCTTCGCCAATTCTCGATCAGGCGCAGCGTACGGCAGCCGCGCGAAAATTTCTTGCCGCAGCGCAGTTCCCCAAAGCGGACATCGAAACCACCGCCGACGGATATCGATGTCGAGCTACGCGACCTTCGATATGCCGAAACCGGCGAGACGCAGCGCGAAATCCGGGCGCGCATCGTTTTGGATCCAAGTGGAAAAGTTTTAGTCGATGAGCTTGTTTGGGCGCGAAATATCAAGCCGCGCTAGTCCTTGCGCTCGTGGACTTTCTTTTCGTACATGATGAATTTTGAAGCGGCGAAGCTGATGCCGACGAGAACGATCAGAACCGCGACGACTGTCAATTTGTGCGTCGCGAGATACGGCAACGCTTGCGAACCGTAGCGCACCGCGAGATATCCGACCGCGAAATAGCGCACGATGCGCGCGACCGCGATGGCCGTTGTAAAACTCCACAGCGGAACGCGAAACACGCCCGCGGCAAGCACAAAAAACTTGAAAGGCGTCGGCGGTGGCAGCAGTGCTGATACCAGCATACCGACGAATCCGTTTTCTTCTACGAAATGGCGAATTTTCTCTGCTCGCTTCCCAGCTTTTTTCTGGAACGCCGCCTCGCCCGCTTTGAGCGCCAGAAAATAAAGAAAGATGCAACCCAACACCGAACCCGTGGTGGCCGCCGTGGCGTAGAGAATCATGCGCGACGGCCTCTGGATCGACAGCGAGATCAAAAGCAAATCGTTGATGACCGGGAACGTCAGCACGGAGGAATCGAGGAACGAAATCATGAAGAGCCCGGGCCAACCCAACCCGCCGGCGAATGCAACAATCTTTTGTTTCCAGCCGCTTACGTTGCCCTGCAACAAAAACCCTCCCGAATTTCGCTACTTTTTTCGAACTTCCTCTAAATGGCGCGCGTTAGCTTCGACAGATCGTTCGGCTCGATGACAAACGGCGGCGTCAGATAGATGACGTCGCCAAACGGTTTGATCCAGCAGCCTTGTTCCACAAATCGGGCTCGCAAACCGATCGCATCTACGGGCGCGTCCATTTGAATCGCGCCGATCGCGCCTTTGACGCGGACATCGTGTACGCCGTGAACGCCGCGGCAGACGAACAACTCCTCGGTGAGTTGCGTTTCGATGGCGCGGACTTGCTCCAATCGCGGTTCGCTTTCGAACAAATCAAGTGACGCGTTGGCAGCAGCGCACCCAAGCGGATACGCCATGTAGGTCGGACCATGCATCAGCGCGGCGTCAGCGTCATCGGAAAGAAACGCATTGAAGACGCGATCAGTTGCGACGGTCGCCGCCAACGGGACTGCGCCCCCGGTAAGAGCTTTGCCGAGACAAATCATGTCGGGAATTATATTCGCCTCTTCGCACGCGAACATCGAGCCTGTGCGCGCAAATCCCGTAAAGATCTCATCGAAGATCAGCAAGACATTGTGCTGCTGCGAGACGCTTTTCAATTCCGCGAGAACGGCGGCATCGTGAAATTTCATTCCGCCGGCGCCTTGGACCAATGGCTCGACGATGATGGCGGCGATTTCAGAAGACTTTTCGTCGAGCAGGCGATCCAATGCCACTTGATGCTCTTTCGTGTCGGGCAAATCCACAACGAATTGCTCTGGCACAACACCTCGAAATAGTTTGTGCATCCCTTCGTCGGGATCGCAGACCGCCATCGTGGCGAACGTATCGCCGTGGTAGCCACTGCGAAAGCTGACGAACTTTGTCCGGCGCTCGCCTTGATTCAGCCAGAACTGCGCAGCCATTTTCAGCGCGACTTCGACGGCGACAGACCCGGATTCGCTGAAGAAGACGTGATTCAAGTCTCCGGGCAACATTGCCGCAAGGCGCGCGGCGAGCTTGTAAGCGGGTTCATGCGCCAACCCGCCGAACATCACATGTGGCATTTTCTCAAGTTGTTCTCGGACGGATTTCAAAATATGCGGATGCGCGTAGCCGTGACAAGCCGTCCACCAACTGGAAATGCCATCAATCAATTCCCTGCCATCGGCGAGTTTTAAACGAACTCCCGAAGCAGACACGACCGGCACCGGCAGCTCCGCCGTTTTCATCTGCGTATATGGCAGCCAGACGTGATCGAGATTGAGCCAGTCGGGAGTGGACATGAAAAACGACTCTTCCGTTTGAAGTCGCAGCAAATTGTCTCAGGATTTTTGGCGGCGAGGAAATTATTGAGCGAACGCAGCGCGATCGAAATTGTTCATGAACACTTGCATCAACGCAGTCCGATGCAGATTCGGCAGCCGCGGAATTTCCCCAATCACGCGCACGTGCCCAAATCGCTCGATCGTTTCTCGATTTTCCCGATTCTGATCGCCGATAAGCACGACACCGTGAACCGGCAACTCCGCCGCATGCAGCGCCGCAAGCGTAAGCAGCGTGTGATTGATCGTCCCAACGCCGCTGCGCGCCGCCAAAATCACCGGCAGCATAAATTTCACCATCATGTCGAGCATGAATTGCTTTTGATTGATCGGCACAAGCACGCCGCCCGCGCCTTCAACGACGAGCCAATCATTGTGCAAGCTGGTTGGCAGCGTGATGCGATTCAAGTCGATCTCAGTACCCGCCCAGCGCGCCGCCAAATCAGGCGAAACCGGCGGCACAAATTTGTAAACTTCATCCAGCGTCCGGTCAGTGCCAATGCCAGCGAGTCGCATCACCGTGACGCGATCCGATCCTTCCAGCGTGCCTGTCTGAATCGGCTTCCAATAAACGGCGTCCAGCGCGGCACACAGCAGCGCCGACAGCGTCGTCTTTCCGACGCCCGTATCGGTGCCGGTGATGAAAAAGTGATTCCTCACGAACACCCCGCCGCCAGCGGTACACGCTGAGCTCGCCATGCTGACAGGCAATTTGCCAGACGATCCAATTCGGTTGTCGAAATCGCGTTCGTAAGTGAGAGCCGCAATCTCGCGCGGCCATGAGCGACGGTCGGCGGGCGGATCGCGCGCACCGCGAAGCCTTCGCCTTGCAGAAATTCAGCCGCGGCAAGAGCTTCGTCATTCGCACCGATGATCACAGGAATGATTTGCGACGCCGACGCCGCGGTGTCGTAGCCCTGCGATTGCAGCTCAGCTTTCAAGCGCTCCGCATTCCTAAAAAGCCGTGCCCGTTGAGCGTTCATTCCCCGCGCAATGCGCAGCGCAGCGCGAATCTGCCCCGCCATGTACGGCGGCATCGCCGTGCTGAAAATAAAAGTCCGCGCATGATTGATCAAATGTTCCCGCAGCGCCGCGCTCCCGCAAATAAATGCGCCGGCGCTGGCCAACGCTTTGCCGCACGTATGCGTGACGGCGATCATCTCGCCAGCAAGTTGCGCAGAAGCAGCGACGCCGCGCCCCTCGGGGCCGTGGACAGCCGTAGCGTGTGCTTCGTCCAAAATCAAGCCCGCATCGTACCGCGCGCAAAGCAAAGCTAACGCCGCGACATCAACGACGTCCCCGTCCATGCTGAACACGCTCTCGGACACAACAAATCTGCGCCCGCCATCTCCGGCCGCCCGGCGCAGCGCGCTCTCCAGATCGTTGAGATCAAGATGCCGGTAAATCACTTTGCGCGCACCAGAGAGCCGCATGCCGTCGATCAAACTGGCGTGATTCAGCTCATCGGAAAATACGACGTCATCTTTGCGCAAGACTGACGCCAGGAGCCCGACATTAGCCGTATAGCCGCTGCCGAAATAAAGCGCGGCATCGGTTCCCACAAATTCGGCGAATTCCTGTTCGAGCGAATCCCAGTCGCGCGAGTGCCCCGAAAGGAGGCGCGAGCCAGTGCCGCCGACACGTGGCACCGCGCGTACAGCTTCGACGACCGCCGCGCGCAATTCTTCCGATTGCGACAGCCCGAGGTAATCGTTCGAGCAAAGATTTGTAACCGCGCGAGACGCGCCGACGCCAGCCGCGGCGGATCAACGTCAACCAGCGTGCGCCGCTGTCCCTGCTTTTCCAGTTCGCGAAGCCCATTCTGCATCTCGCGCTGGAATGCTCTGTTGAAACTCAGTTGGCATGCGATTCGAGTGGCTTCAGTCCCAGGGTCTGCAACAACCGCTCGTCCTCATCCGGCCCTGGATTCGGTGTGGTGAGAAGTTTCTCTCCGACAAAAATCGAGTTCGCCCCTGCCATAAAACAAAGCGTAACCGCTTCCGGCGACAATTGCTTTCTACCAGCCGCCAACCGCACCCGCGACTTCGGCATGAGAATCCGCGCCGTAGCAATCGCCCGCACCATCTCCAGCGGATCGAGCGCCGGCATCGACGCCAACGGCGTCCCTTCAACGCGCACCAACATATTGATCGGCACGCTCTCCGGATGCGGCGCCAGCATCGCAAGCTGTTGCAGCAATCCGATGCGATCGCCCTCGCGCTCGCCCATCCCCAAAATTCCGCCGCAGCAAACGGTAATCCCCGCCTTGCGAACCGCCGCCAGCGTCCTCAGACGCTCATCGTACACGCGCGTCGTGATAATCGATCCGTAAAATTCCGGCGAAGTATCCAAGTTGTGATTATAGGCGTTCAAACCCGCCTCTTTAAGCCGAGCAGCCTGCCCCTCGTTCAACATCCCCAACGTGCAGCAAACTTCCATCCCGAGCGAGGAAACTCCGCGCACCATTTCCAACACGCGCTCAAACTCAGCCCCTTCAGGCGCCTGCCGCCAGGCCGCCCCCATGCAAAAGCGAGTCACGCCACGCTCAGCCGCATCTCGCGCGACTCCAATCACATGCTGCGCGTCAAGCAGTCCCTGCCGCTCCACCGGCGCATCGTAGTGCGCGCTCTGCGGACAATACGCGCAATCCTCGGGACATCCGCCCGTCTTGATTGAAATCAGCTGGCAGGTTTGCACTCGATCGGGAGCATGGTTGGCGCGATGCACAGTCTGCGCCCGAAACACGAGCTCAGTCAGCGGAGTTTGATAGATCGCCGCAACCTCATCGCGCGTCCAATCGTGCCGAAGTCCGCCCGACTCAGCGCCATTCAAAGCGCCGCCCTCGACCGGCCCGCCGGCCATTCCCATCACCTGAGTACCCATGATCCCCCGCACCAAGGTTTACAGCCTAAGCCTAACCTGCTTCTCCCCTACAGCCAACCGATCGGCACACGCATGGTCGCTGAATAGTAGCACGCAGCCCAACAAGGAGGCACTCTCGAGGCCCCATTCGAACACAAGTTTTGCTGCCGCTTCGAGCTTTATCGGACGTACAGTTTTCCTCAAGATCCCCAATTTTGTGCTCTTCTCTCGTTTGACCAACCCCCTCGTAAATGTTATAAAACCAACACTTTGTTGAGCGGTTCGTCGTACGCCCAGCGTGCTGCGAAACGTCCTGCCGGGTAGTCAGGGCGTTCTGGTGACACGTCCCAGTTCTGCGTTAACGAAGTGCATTCTCTCGAATCTGTAGCAGTCTATTTCGTTCGCTCAGGGTAGTGTGCCGTTTCCGCGGCCACTCGATATAAGTTCGCCTACATCTTTGGTACCGATTACTGGAGGAGTGTCGATGCGCACCTGGCTCACAAGTGCCCGGTCACTGGCATGTCGAATCGCAAAATTTGGCGCGGTAGCGACAACGTTGTCGCTGCTCATCGCGGCGCATTCATTCGCTGCGCAAGCCCAAGCCACGGAAGAAGTCGGCGGAGAAGCCGCCCTCAAGCTTCCAGACCTATCCTCCGTCTCGTTCCTCGGCATCGACGGCCACAAGCTTCTCCTCTTCGGCATCCTCTTTTGCATCTTCGGCTTGGCCTTCGGTCTCATCATCTACAGCCGGCTCAAAAATCTCCCCGTGCATCGCTCGATGCTCGACGTTTCCGAACTCATCTACGAAACCTGCAAGACCTACCTCTTCACGCAGGGCAAGTTCCTGATGCTTCTCTGGCTGTTCATCGCCGTCGTCATCATTCTGTACTTCGGCGTCCTCGCTCCAGTTCCCGGCAAATCCGTCGCCGTAACGCTCCCCATCATTCTCTTCTTCAGCTTGGTCGGCATCGCCGGCAGCTACGGCGTCGCCTGGTTCGGCATCCGCGTCAACACCTTCGCCAACTCCCGCACCGCCTTCGCCAGCCTTCGCGGCAAGCCTTATCCGATTTACGACACGCCGCTGCAAGCTGGCATGAGCATCGGCATGATGCTCATCAGCGTCGAGCTACTAATGATGCTGCTGATTTTGCTCTTCATCCCCGGCGACTACGCCGGCCCCTGTTTCATCGGCTTCGCCATCGGCGAATCCCTCGGCGCCGCGGCGCTCCGTATCGCCGGCGGCATCTTCACCAAGATCGCCGACATCGGCTCCGACCTGATGAAGATCGTCTTCAAAATTAAAGAAGACGACGCCCGCAACCCCGGCGTCATCGCAGACTGCACCGGCGACAACGCGGGCGATTCCGTCGGCCCGAGCGCGGACGGCTTCGAAACCTATGGCGTCACCGGCGTCGCGCTCATCACCTTCATCCTCCTCGGCGTCAAGAGCCCCACCGTCCAGGTTCAGTTGCTCGTCTGGATCTTCGTCATGCGCATCGTCATGCTCGTCGCCAGCGCCTTGGCCTACTTCCTCAACACCGCCATCGCCAAAGCCAAGTACGGCAACGTCGATGAAATGAACTACGAAGCGCCTCTCACTTCGCTCGTTTGGATCACCTCAGTTGTCTCCATCGCCTTTACCTTTGGAGTTTCGTGGCTGATCATCCCGATGCTCGGCAATGACTCCACGCAGTGGTGGAAGCTTGCGACGATCATCTCCTGCGGCACGCTGGCAGGCGCGATCATTCCTGAACTGGTCAAGGCATTCACTTCGACCGAGTCGCGCCACGTGAGAGAAGTCGTTAGCTCTGCCGAAGAAGGCGGCGCATCGCTCGGCATTCTGTCCGGCTTCGTCGCCGGCAATTTCTCCGCCTACTACATCGGACTCGCCATGGTCCTCTTGATGTCCGTCGGCTATCTCATCAGCAACTTGGGCTTGGGCGCCCAGATGATCGCCGCGCCGGTCTTCGCCTTCGGTCTCGTCGCCTTCGGGTTCCTCGGCATGGGCCCGGTCACGATCGCCGTCGACTCCTACGGCCCCGTCACCGACAACGCCCAGTCCGTCTACGAACTCTCGCTCATCGAGCAGGTTCCCAACATCAAGTCCGAGTTGAAAAAGGACTACAACATCGACGTGAACTTCGAGCGCGCCAAGGAAATGCTCGAAGCCAACGACGGCGCCGGCAACACCTTCAAAGCCACCGCCAAGCCCGTGCTCATCGGCACCGCAGTCGTCGGCGCAACCACGATGATCTTCTCCATCATCATGGCGCTCACCCACGGCCTCACCGCCAACGTGAACAAGCTCTCCCTGCTTCACGCGCCGTTCGTCCTCGGCCTCATCACCGGCGGCGCCATGATCTACTGGTTCACTGGCGCTTCCACGCAAGCCGTCACCACCGGCGCCTACCGCGCAGTCGAATTCATCAAAGCCCACATCAAGCTCGACGGCGTCGTCGCCGCCAGCGTCGCCGACAGCAAAAAAGTCGTCGAGATCTGCACCAAGTACGCGCAAAAGGGCATGCTCAACATTTTCATCGCCGTCTTTTTCGCGACTCTATCCTTCGCCTTCGTCGAGCCCTTCTTCTTCATCGGCTATCTCTTCTCCATCGCCATCTTCGGCCTCTACCAAGCCATCTTCATGGCCAACGCCGGCGGCGCATGGGACAACGCCAAGAAAATCGTCGAAGTCGAGCTCAAGCAAAAAGGCACGCCGCTCCACGACGCCACCGTCGTTGGCGACACCGTCGGCGATCCATTCAAGGACACCAGCTCCGTCGCCCTCAACCCGGTCATCAAGTTCACGACCCTCTTCGGCCTCCTGGCCGTCGAACTCGCCGTCCAACTGACCGCATCACAAGGCGAAGGCCTGACGCACATCCTGGCCGCCGTCTTCTTCGCCATCTCCTTCATCTTCGTCTACCGCAGCTTCTACAGCATGCGCATCCGCTCCACCGCCCACTAAACCAAACGAGTTAAGCCGAATCAAAAAAGGGCGCCGACACCGGCGCCCTTTTCGCTTTCTTGACCTAAAACCGTCAGATATTGACATAGCCATCTCAAATGGCTATCTTAAAAACATGAAAGTCAGCGTCGCCGAAGCCAAGAACAAGCTCTCGGAGCTCATCAAAGCCGTCGAAAACGGTGAAACCGTGACGATCTGCCGCCGCGGTGCCCCCGCTGTCGACCTCGTTCCCACCAAAGACGCCATTCGTAAACCGCGCAAGCTCGGCACTCTCCGCGACAAATTCATCGTCAACGATCCCGACTGGTGGAAGCCGATGACCGACAAAGAAGTCGAGACGTTCCTGGAGGAAGGGCGCTACTAGTGCCATTCCTGCTCGACACGGTCGCTTTCTACTTCGCCGCCAAAGCG
The DNA here is from genome assembly GCA_963785605.1 of uncultured Acidobacteriota bacterium. GTDB lineage: Bacteria > Acidobacteriota > Terriglobia > Acidiferrales > UBA7541 > Acidiferrum. The sequence goes on from CAWAWE010000014.1 coordinate 46,007, forward strand.
CCGGAACGCCTGTCCAGCCGTGTCGCCGATATCTATGCAGACCCCGAAACAGATCTTCTCCTGAGCGCGATTTCCCTTTCCGAAATCGCGATCAAGAACGCCGTCGGCAAAACGATGTTGCCGTTACACGAGGTGAAGCGGGCGCTGGAGGATCTTCACATTCAATTGGTCTCCTACACTCCCAAACACGCCACTCGTCTTTTCGAGATGACGGTGCACCATCGAGACCCATTTGATCGCCAAATCATCGCGCAGGCGATATCCGAGGAAATTCCCGTCATCACGTGTGACGAAAAGTTTCGTCTTTACGAAGACTTGGAGGTTGTGTGGTAGTCGGTTCTTAACAGCTTGCAAGTAGTCTCATCGTCCTGACGAAGAGCTTTCGCGTTCGTCTTTCCATTTGCCCCGCACGCCTCGCTGTTCTACGATACCCGCCGCAACCCAGGAGCCTCCAAGATGAGCTCGTTCGCTCGCAATTCCCTGCTCTCCATCGCAGCCATAACCTTCCTCCTCGCCCTTCCCAATCACAGCCATTCCAACGCCAAAGCCGCCGACGAACACTGGCGCCCACTCTTCAACGGCAAGAATCTCGACGGCTGGAAGCACGTCGGCCCCGGCGAAGACACCGTCGAAGACGGCTTGATCCGCACCCACGGCGGCATGGGCCTCCTCTATTGGACCAAAGAAAAATTCGGCAACTGCCGCATCAAGGTCGTCTACAAAATGCGCGACCACAACGACAATTCCGGCGTCTTCATCCGCATCCCCCTCGAGCCGCGCGAGCCATGGATGCCCGTCCACTACGGCTACGAAGTCCAGATCGACAATCAGCCCGAAGATTCAAAGGAAGACGAGTACCACGTTACCGGCACGCTCTATTCGCTCACCAAGCCCCTCGCCCGCCCCGGCAAGCCCGGCCCCGAGTGGAACACCATGATCATCACTCTCAACGCCTCCCGCACCATCGTCGAAGTCAACGGCGTCCGCGTCACCGATTACACCGAAGGCGGCCCAGTCCCCGATCGCAAATTCGATTTCGAACCCCAACATGGCCGCCGCCCCGACGAAGGCTACATCGGCCTCCAAAATCACAGCGACAACGACATCGTCTTCTTCAAAGAAGTCTCCGTCGCCCCGCTTCCCTGATGCGCTCCGCACCCGACTCCGTGTACGGGCGCAGCACCGCTGCGCCCCAGCTTGCCCAGACTTCAACCGCACCACGCGCCGTTTTTTATTTCCCTTTCAACTTTCAACTCTCGACCGTCAACTCTCTTTAGGAGCCTCTAAATGCCCCGCACCCCCAACAACTACACCCGCCGCCAATTCCTCCAACGCACCGCCGCCACCGCCGGCGCACTAGCCGCCGCGAACGCCATCGCTCTCCCCGATCACCGCCTCGAAGCCGCCGCCTTCCCCGCCAACGTTCCGCCCAGCGACCGCCTCCGCTTCGGCATCATCGGCATCGGCATGGAAGGTTCCGGCGTCCTCTCCAACGCCGTCGCGCTCCCCGGCGTAGAATGCGTCGCCGCCGCCGACCTCTACGACGAGCGCCACCTTCTCGCCCGCGAAATCACCGCCAAGCCAAATCTCTTCACCACCCGCAAATACAAAGAACTCCTCGACAACAAAGACATCGACTGCATCCTCGCCGCCGTCCCCGACCACTGGCACAAACAAGTCGTCGTCGATTCCGTGCGCGCCGGCAAACCCATCTATTGCGAAAAGCCCATGTCCCACACCGCCGCCGACGGCGTCGAAATGGTCGCCGCTGCAACCGAAACAAAAAGGCTCGTCCAGATCGGCTCCCAGCGCGTCAGCTCCGTCATCTGCGCCAAAGCCAAAGAAATTCTCGCCCAAGGCACCATCGGCACGCTGACCCTCGTCGAAGGCACCTACGGCCGCAACGATCCCAACGGCGCATGGATTTACCCCACGCCCCCAGGACTCTCTCCTCAAAATTTTGATTGGGAAACGTGGCAAGGCACCGCCCCAAAGCGCGCATGGGATCCCGACATGTCGCCGAAATATTTCGCACGCTGGCGCTGCTGGCGGGAATACGGCACGGGAGTCGCCGGCGATCTCCTCGTTCACCTCGTCAGCGGCATGATGTTCATGCTCGGCATCAACGAGCAGCCCAACCGCGTACAAGCCCTCGGCAACATCATCCGCTGGAAAGACGGCCGCAACATGCCCGACGTCCACGCCGCTCTTTACGAATATCCGTCGCTGCAAGCGCCCGTCTACCTGCGCCTCAATCTCGGCGGCGCCTCACCCGAAACCTATCGATTCTACGGTTCCAAAGGCACGCTCGAAGTCACCGAATACGACATCAAGTATCTCCCGCAGACTGGCGAAAACGACTCCCCCAGCTATTACACCGGCAGCTTTCCAAACGCCATGCGCGCCGCCTACGCCAAGCAGTGGCACGAAGAGCACGATCCGAAACCCGGCAAGGAGCCAACCCTCGAAGGCTTCACCTACACCGGCGCCTCATGGGATGAACTCAAGCCCCACCTCTGGAATTTCTTCCAGGCCGTCCGCAACAACGGCACCGTCACCGAAGACGCCATCTTCGGCCACCACGCCGCCTTGGCCTGCCACATGGCCAACGAATCCTTCTTCCGCCACGCCCCCACAACCTGGGACGCCGCCACCAACACAATCAAAAGCTAGCCATATTTTGGGTGCCGCAATCGCAAAAGAAATATCGGAGCGATGAGCGGCAAGGCTGACACTGGGGACGAGGACGGCAAGGTTGACACTGGGGTGCCGCACCCTCCTGTTTTTAGAAGGGTGCGGTTTTTCCGCTCGCTACCACAAACGATCCGCCAGTATTGAAGCTTCCGCTCAACCGACGGGTATCCTACCTAACCGCGAATCGATCTAATCGACGATCAACAGTGGAACCTTGTAGCGCTTACTTCGGCGGCCGCCCCAACGTGATCTCCCGCACAATCTCCCGCGCCCGCTCTTCATTCCCCGCCGAAACAAAAATATGCGTCTGCCCGTCCGGCGTCTCGATATGCATCGGAATCTCGTTCTCTTGCAGCGCCGCCGTCAAAAATTCCGAAGTCTTATCATCGCCGCCATTCCAAATCTCAACCTTCGGATGCTCCTCGGTTTCATCCGTAAGCGGCCTCTCAGCATTCGCCGCCAACGGCAGCGCCGGAATCTCCATATCCTGCGGCTCCTGCGCCAGCAACTTCTCCAGAATCTGCTGTCCCGCCGTCATATCCACCGACTGCACCGCCACTTCAAACCCAAAACGCGCCTTCCAATCAATCGGCAGCGGATCAGAATCCGGCTTGATCGAATCATCTCCGATCGCCATATTCCGCGAAGGAATCCCAGCCGCGTTCAAAGAGTCGGTCAACGTCTGATAGAAGGCCGGGTCCTCGCCCGCCCAAAGCAGAATCAATGAAGATCCAGCAGCCGGACTAGCGCACATGAACTTTCTCCTTGAGAGGCGGAACCGCTCGAAACACGCGCAGAGTCTACTACGCCCCGCAAATCGGTGGACATCAATCGGAACCTGTAGTCCCGGTAGCGCCGGCGTCCCGCCGGCGTTTTTCCGTTGCACCGGCAAACACAGTTCCGCCAGCCATCGTGATCCGTACCGGGCAATCCGCCAGCAAGGCGCTAACCCACTGACTCATCAGCCACTTACAAACCGTAGCCGCCGCGAGTATCCAATGAACAAGCTGTAGCCGCCCTCCCCCTGCCCTATTGAGTCTTTTTCGCGGCCCCACCCGTATTCCGACTAGAATGTTCGCCACGTTCACACAAGCCCGGTTGCAAACAGCGGTCGCCGGAACGATCTGCAACTCCGCTCCCGGCGCTTTGTCGTCAGCTCTTAGTTCGCTGGCGGACGCCGCAAGATCGACTTTTCTTTTCTCGCCAGTGATGGCCGACGACAGAAAAATTCTCATTCAAGGATTGCGCCAGCGCGATCCCGAATTGCTCGATCAGCTGATCGAGGAATATCAGCATCGCCTCTATCGCTATTTGATCTACATCACGGGCGATCCAGCGCGCGCCGAAGATTTTTTCCAGGAAACATGGATTCGCGTCCTCGAACGCGGCCACCAATACGACGGCAAGCATAAATTTGAAGCATGGCTCTTCACGATCGCCCGCAACCTCGTCATCGATTGGCAGCGCCAGAAAAAAGCGATCAGTCTCGACTCGATGCTCGATCCGCAAGAAGAAGGCAGAGCGATCGAGCTGCCCGACGAAAAAGCCGAGTCGCCGCTACACATTTACCTGCAGGGCGAAAGCGAGCAACAAGTGCAGTCGTCGCTGGACCGCTTGCCGGTACATTACCGCGAAGTCTTGTTGCTCAGGTTCCGCGAAGAAATGCAGCTCGACGAAATCGCCAAAATTCAATCGACGCCAATTTCGACCGTAAAATCGCGCCTGTATCGCGGACTCGAAGCGCTCAAAGGTTTGTTGGCAGGCGGTGCCGCGTGAACTCGCAACTCAACAACACGAACGAATCGCACGCGCGCGCCGCATCGCTTATCGCGAAGGAGCGAGTTGAAGGTCTAGCGCCGATAGAGCAGGAATGGCTCGCCGCTCACCTTCACGAGTGCACGCAGTGCAGCCTAAATGCGCAAGGGACGCAGCAAGCGTTACGTTCGTTGCTTTCGTCGCACATCACCGCGCCGCGCGGCCTGGCCGCACGCACACAGTTTCGCGTACGCCTGCGCGCGCAAGAGATGCAGTCCGTCCGTCAGCCACGCTGGCGGCTCGTCTACATGATGTGCGGCGCCTCTTGGGTCGCAGGCGCAGCCACCGCGCCATACATCTGGCGCGTCCTCGAATGGCTCGGCCACCGCGCCGGCGTTCCGGATCTCGTATGGAAGATGGGCTTCGGCGTCTGGTGGGCCTTGCCGGCGATCATCGCCGCCGGAATTTTGTTTGCCGAGAGCGCGGGAACCCGGACTTCACGCGTAGATCTGAATGAGAATTTATAACAAACGATTTCAACGAGTGGCAGAAGCGGAGACGACTGCAATGACGGAGTACCCACAAAAAGTCAGTGAATCCTGGAGCGAGCGAATGCGCCTCATTCGCTTCCGCCGCAAGCGCGAAAAGGGCCTGCGCTTCTGGCAGGAATTCAAGCTCATCCCAGCGTGGCTGCGATGGACCGTCGCCGTTCTGTATGTTCTCGCGCTCGTGATCGCCACGTACGTCAACCTCGATCCTCGATTGAGCGAGGGCCACGCCTTTCCGCCGGAATTGCAGGACAATCCCGCGCTCGCATCCCTGGCTCTGGCCGGCCTCGTCACGATGGTCTCGCTTTTCCTCGCCAGCTGGATCTTCATGACTGCATACGTGAACCGCGACGCGAAACGCCGCGGCATGAGTTCGGCGCTGTGGACTTTTCTCGTGATCGTCCTGTCGCCGGCCTACTTTGCGATCGGCTTCATCCTATACTTCCTGATGCGCCAGCCGCTTCCCTACGCGTGCCCACAATGCGGAAAAATGGTCGGCGCGCGCTTCAACTTTTGCCCCGCCTGCAAATGCAATCTGCACCCGTCCTGCCCCCAGTGCAAACAGGAAGTCGCCGAAGACGATAAATACTGCCCCAACTGCGCGTGCGACTTGCGCGCCGTTCCTCTGGTCGATCCGGCGAATCCACCTTTGCCGGCGTTAGAAAGCTGAACAGGGTCGCCCTCGTTGGGGTCGTTAGGCGACATTCCCCAAAGAAACCGATTCATCGCGCCGTCCATCCAACCGCCAAGGAAACCAGCCGCATCTCAGCCTTGCGGTAGGGGTAAACCCATCTGGTATCTTGGCTTTGGGAGAACGTGCGATGAATAAGCTTCCGAAAACTCTGATCAACGCGATCGCTGTCGCCACCCTGGCGGCATGCTTCGCCGCAACACCAACTCAGGCGACGCAACAAGCAGCCACGCAGCAAGCCGCCGCGCAGCCAACCGAAAATCAAGACGCAAAAGACATCAAGGCCTACGTTCTCGATCAGACCAAGTTCGATCAAATCACCGCAAGTTTCGGCGAAATCGCCGCTTGTCGAAAACAAAATCGCGCGCCATGGGACCAGTTAACCGCCGACCCGGCCTACACCGACGCATCGCTCACCGAAAAAGCAAAAATGATGGACGCGCAAGTCAGCCAATGCACCGCCCTGCTCAAAAAACACAACTTCACCACCCGTGATTATCTGATTTCCATCGACGTGCTCAGCCGCGCCGAGCAAGTCTCCCTGATGAAGAAACGCAACATGACCGCGGCATCAGCAAAAGTAGCGGAAGCGCTCAACCCCGCCAGCATCGCCTTCACCGACGCCCACTACGAAGAAATCGAAAAGTGGCGCCAGTCAATCCGCACGCAAGCTCAGGCGGCGCAGTCGCAACAAGCACCACAAGCGCAACCACAGCAGTAGTGCAACGCCCATAGCAAAACAATCGCAGTCATTAACTGCTAAGCGGGTGGAGTCGCTTCGCGCACTTCGCGAATAATCTCGCGTGATGCCGCTTCCGCCGCGGGCGGCACGAATAAACGAATCTCGTTCATTTCGCCGGCAGACGCGTTCGTGCTGTCTTCACGTCGTACGCCGATTCGATTCTCACGCAGGCACGCTTCGAGCAGATCGGCCAGTGCAGTGTCTTCCCCGCTCCAAACCACAGCCGTCGCTGTACCAGAACTCCAGGAAGGGTCGTTCTCGCGGTTTACCAGCGCGTCCGAATCGCCGGCACTCTCCGCCGGCTCGTCGAGCACAAACGGCGCGCTCTCGCGCACGTCCGCGAGTAGCTCTTTCGCCCGCGCCTGATCCGACAAGAAAACGCGCACCGCGTATTTCGGCCGCGGCATTCCCAACTCAAAAACGAGATGTTCGTTGGTCGGCTGAACGTGATGACGAATTCCCGCATCGCGCAAAATATGAATGACTTCGCTCACAGAGAGCGGATCTCCGCCCTTCCAAACCAGCACAATTTTTTCTTTACGCTGGCGCTCATCGAGCGGTTGTCCTCGCAGCTCCTCGAGGACAAGCTCGACACTGCACACGCTGCACATCGCGTGGCCATCCGGATATTCCGAATCGCAAACAGGACAATATTTCATAGGGGTTCGTTCGTCGAACTCGTCCGCTCTCTCCATCGCTCAATCATTTCAAAAACGCTCCACAGCCAACGCCACCGCATTCCCCCCGCCCAAACAAAGCGCCGCAATTCCCCGCTTCAGATCGCGCCGTTGCATTTCATACAGCAGAGTTACCAAAATCCGCGCGCCGCTCGCACCGATCGGATGCCCAATCGCCACCGCGCCGCCATTCACATTTACTTTCTCAGGATTCAGCTTGAGCTCCCGCATCACCGCAATCGCCGCCACCGAAAACGCCTCGTTCAATTCCACGAGATCGACATCCTTGTCGCGATCCCAACCCGTCTTCGCCAAAAGCTTTTCGACTGCCTCGACCGGCGCCATCATCACCCACTTCGGCTCGACGCCGCTCACCGCCTGCGCCACAATTCGCGCCATCGGCTGCTTCCCAAGCCGCTGCGCATTCCGTTCGCTCGTCACAATCAACGCTGCCGCGCCATCGTTCGTCCCCGGCGCATTCCCCGCCGTCACCGTTCCATCTTTCTTGAACGCCGGCTTCAACTTCGCCAGCACTTCCATCGAAGTATCTTCGCGTGGCGACTCGTCATACTTCACCACCACGGGATCGCCTTTCTTCTGCGGCACCTCGATCGGCAAAATCTGCGCCTCAAGAAAGCACGACTTCCGCGCCCGAATCGCCTTCTGGTGGCTCTCAAACGCGAACCGATCCTGTTCCTCGCGCGAAATTCCATACTTCTCCGCGACCAGCTCGCCCGTCATCCCCATGTGAAAATTTTCGTACGAGTCCCACAGCCCATCGTGAATCATTGAGTCGATCAGTTTTCCGTCGCCGATCCGATACCCGCTCCTCGCCTGCGGCAGCAAATACGGCGCGTTCGTCATCGACTCCATCCCGCCCGCAACCACAATCTCCGACTCACCAAGCTGCACCGCCTGCGCCGCAAGCCCGACCGCCTTCAGCCCCGACCCGCACACCTTATTGATCGTCAGCGCCGCAACTCGCGGATCGCACCCGCCCTTCAGCGCCGCCTGCCGCGCCGGATTCTGCCCCAGTCCCGCCTGCAGCACATTCCCGAGAATCGCCTCGTCGATCTGCTTCGCGTCAATCCCCGCGCGCCGCGCCGCCTCCGCAATCACCTTCGCGCCAAGCTCGGGCGCCGCAAACGACGACAGCCCACCCTGAAATTTCCCAACCGGTGTGCGAACAGCCGACAAAATGACAGGCGTTTCCATGACGAAACCTCCGAAACACCATTATACGAGATCGCCCGATCCGCCGCAGGAACACAAAAGGGCGCTATATTTCAGCGCCCTTTCGTCTGATGAATTTGTAGGGGCACGCTTCAGCGCGCCCTGCGATGTCAGCCGCGAGACAAACGCATCCGTCTCTCTCTACGCGTTCGCCGGCTTCCCCATCTGCCCTTCATCCGCGCTCGGCCCATACAGAGCCGGCACCGGCACATCGAGCATCCGGAAATACACGGTCAACTGCCCGCGATGATGAATCAGGTGATTCATCACCATCCCGCGCAACACCGCCACGCGCGGCATCGTCAGAATCGCCTGCCCGCCCATCAGCAGGCTCCAGTTCGCCATCAAATCCGCGTCGCTGACTTTCTCAAGCGCCGCGCGCGCCTCCGCCACGTCCTTATCGAACTGGGCCAATGCCTGCTTCGCATTGTCAGCCTTCGGCATCTCAGGCCCCTTGCCGTCCTTCGGCGCGATGTCCAAATTATCGGTATTGATCGTCATCGTCGCCCATCCCGGCAGCGTCGAGAGGTGCCACGCATACCAGCCCACGGTTCCCGACTTCTCGTGCGGCTTCCAATTCCATTTCTCATCCGGCACGCGCTCCAGCACGGTCCGCGTGCTCTTCATCTCTTGATCAAATTCCGGCAACATCGATTGTCCAATTGTCATAAGCAAATCCTCCAGCGTCGAGATTGGGACTCAGGCGGCGCACATCATAGGCGAAGAAAAGGCGAAATGTCAACAACATTCCACCGACCCGCCCTGCCTCTAGACGGCTCTCCTCAACTTCCGTTTCAGGGCGTTTCAGGCCGCTTCGGCTCTTGCGCCAAAATCCCTCTCTGCCGACAATTCTCTTATGCCACACGAATTTTCGACGTCCTACATTCAGGATTCACTCGCACTCTTCCGCCAATATAAAAAGCTCGCCGAGCGCGCCATGGAACAATGCCCCGACGAATATCTTTTCGTCGCGCTCGATCCCGAATCCAACTCCATCGCCATCATCGTCAAACACATGGTCGGTAACATGCGCTCGCGCTGGCGCAATTTCCTCACCACCGACGGCGAAAAGCCCGACCGCAATCGCGACACCGAATTCGAGAACGCGCCGAAATCTCGCGAAGAGCTGATGGCCATCTGGGGCGCCGGCTGGAAATATGTTTTCGACGCGCTCGAGTCTCTCGTTGAAAGCGACATCGGCCGCGAAGTGACGATCCGCAACGAACCTCACTCCGTCATGCAAGCAATCAACCGCCAGGTCGCCCACTACGCGATGCACATCGGCCAGATCGTCTTCGCCGCAAAACACATGACCGCCGCCAAAACCGGCAAATGGCAATCGCTCAGCGTCCCCCGCGGCCAATCCTCTCAATTCACCGCCGACGTCGCCGCCGGAAAAAAATCCCAGCGCTGACGCCAGCGGATCGACGCGCGACAAAACCTTTTCACAAGCATTCACAGCCCTTCCGCGTCTTCGTTTCCTCTTCGCCCCAATTTCCGCTAACCTATTCATGTGAATCCCACGCTTTTCGACATCTCCCCACTCGAAACCAGCGACCTCAAGCTCAACGACGCCCAGCGCCGCGCCATCACGCACGGCACCGGCCCCCTCCTCGTCATCGCGGGCGCCGGCACCGGCAAAACCCGCGTCATCACCGAACGCATCCGCCATCTCCTCGAATCCGACCCCTCTCTCGGCGGCGAAAATATCCTCGCCCTCACCTATACAAAAAAAGCCGCCGGCGAAATGAAATCCCGCATCGTCAAAACCTGCGGCGAACGCGGCCGCGACGTCAAAATCTTCACCTTCCACGCCTTTTGCGAAGAAATCCTCCGCGAAAACGGCGCCAAGTACGCCGTCCTCGAAGACGTCGACCACTGGATTCTGCTGCGCCGCAACATGGCGCGCCTCAAACTCGAAAAATTCCGCCGCCTCGCCGAGCCCGGCCAATTCCTCGGCGACTTCCTCAAATTTTTCTCGCGCTGCCAGGACGAACTCGTCTCCAGCGACGACTTCCAGGCTTTCGCCGACGAACTCGAAGCCGACCTCCTCATCGATCAAAAACTCGTCGATGAAGACACCTTCGCTGAGCGCCTCGAAAACGTCGCCCTCCAAAAAGAAATCGCCCGCGCCTACAAAGTCAGCGAAGAAATCCTCCGCGAGAAAAACTTCTTCTCCTTCGGCGCGCTCATCACCCGCACCATCGATCTCGTCCGCAACGACGCAGCTCTCCGCGAAAAGCTCCAGCAGCGCTTCAAACACATCCTCGTTGACGAATTTCAAGACACCAACATCGCCCAACTCGAACTTCTCCATCTCCTCTCCGCCGAGCCGCGCAACATCGTCGCCGTCGGCGACAACGACCAAGCCATCTACCGTTTCCGCGGCGCATCTTTCGGCAGCTTCAAACTTTTCCTCGAACGTTTCGCCGGCTGGAAGACCGGCCGCGACTCAACGCCTTATCGCGTCACGCTCACTGAAAACTATCGCTCGACGCCCAACATTCTCCGCGTCGCCACGCAAGTCATCGCCCAAAACGAAGTCAGCTCCGACTTCCCCAACAAAGTTCTCTCGCCCACGCATCCCGAAGGCGAACGCATCCGCATCGCCGAACTCTCGAACGACGACGAAGAAGCCACCTGGGTCGCCAGCGAACTCGAGCGCCTCCATCGCGCCGGAACGCCGTGGCGCGACTTCGCCATCCTCTATCGCCAGCACAACCATCGCGATCGTCTCGCCAAAGAATTAGCCGACCGCAAAATTCCCTTCGTCATCTCCCGCCTCTCGATCCTCGAGCATCCCCTCGTGCGCGACGTGCTCGCCTACCTTCGTCTCATTAACAAATCGTTCGACGACATCGCCTGCGCCCGCGTCCTCGGTGCTCCGGCGTGGCATCTCGAACCCGTCGATCTCGTCCGCCTCGCCGAACGTTCGCGCAAAAAACGCACGTCGATCCTCGATATTCTCCAATCGCCGCAATCCGATCTGCCGTTCGATCCTTCGCCCAAAGCGATCGCCGAGCTTCTCGAATTCGTCGGCTCCCAGCGAAAATTGCTAAAGCGCCGCAACGCCGCCGAAATCGTCCGCAATCTGATCGACTGGCTCGAAATCACGCATCTCGCCAGCCCGGCCCAGCAACGCTACGTCCGCCAGCTCACCGAATTTCTCAAAACCTGGGAACCTAAGAGCGAAACGAAATCGCTCCCCGAATTTCTCGAATACCTCGACTACTTCGAACAGTCCGGACTCGGCCACATCTGCCTCGACGACGAAGCACCCGGCGACTCCGTCCAACTCATGACCGTGCACGGCGCCAAAGGCCTCGAATTTCCGCACGTCTTTCTGCTCCGCATCAACTACGGGTGCTTCCCCGCGAAGGAGCGTTCGCCGCTTTTCGAATTTCCGATTAAGTTGATGAAAGAAGATCTACCCGCAGGAAGCTTCCACATTCAGGAAGAGCGCCGCCTCTTCTACGTCGCGCTCACTCGCGCTGAACGCAAACTCACGATCACCACGCTCACCGAGAAAAAAGGCAAAGTCCCCACGTTCATCGAAGACATCCTGATGGACCCGACCGTTCGCAAGCGCGACGTCCTTCAAATTTCGCCAAAGGTGAAAGTTCGCGACGCAGGCGCCGACGACGCCGCCGGCAAAAACACCACAACCCTCTTCCCTTCTCAGTCCGAACGCCCGCGCATTTTTTCGCAAATCACCACGTGGGCCGAGACTTACCATCCGCCCACGCCCGAACCGCTCAAACTCAGCGCATCCGCCGTCGATTCCTATCGCAAGTGCCCGCAGCTTTTCTCCTTCAGTCGCCTCTGGTCGCTCAAGGAAGGCCCGGCCGCCACGCTCAGCTTCGGCTCCGTCATGCACACCACCGTTCGCCGATTCATCGAGCAATACCGCAAGGGCGTGAAGTTGCCGTTCGAAGAAGTTGCTCGCGTGTTCGAAACCGAGTGGACTTCGGCGGGCTACGAAGACGAATACCAGGAATCCGAATACAAAAAGGACGGCATCGAGCAGCTCCGCGTCTTCCACGCCGAATTTCTCGCCAATCCGCCCGAAGTCCTCGAGCAGGAAAAATCCTTCGAGCTCCCGCTCGAAAACAACGTCATCATCAACGGCCGCATCGACCAGATCAATTCCCTCGGCAAGAAAGACGTCGAGATTATCGATTACAAGACCGGCAAGTCGCGCAAAGAGGCCGACGCGCGCCGCGATCTACAACTCAGCATCTACGCCATCGCTGCCAAAGAAATTCTGGAGCTGAATCCCGTCCGCCTCGCCTTCCATTACCTGCAAAACAACCAGGTCCAGTCCACCACGCGCAACGACAAGCAACTCGATGAAGCGCAAAAAACAGTGCAAGAAGCCGCCGCCGACATCCGCGCCGAACAATTCGATCCCAAGCGCGGCTTCGCCTGCCGCGGCTGCGCCTACAAGCCCATCTGCCCCGCCTACGAAGAATCCCTCGGCACGTGACGCGCGAGTGGATGGACGTCGGGTGCCGCACCCTCAGCTTTCAGAGGGTGCGGGTTTAGACTTAGCCTCGCCCATCTCACAACGACAACTCCGAACATTCGCCTCCTCTCCTAAAAAAATTCCTATCAATCGAACGTCACTTCACGAATAATCTTGACTCTCGCTCTCACCACCCGTATACAAACAAGCGAAGAGGCGACTGCGCAAGCGCAGCCGCTTGAGAAAATGTGCAGGAGCCCGGCATGGCAAAAAAAGCAACGAAAAAAAAGCCCGCGAAGAAAAAGGGCAAGTAGGTATTTCCAAAAAAGAGGGGCGCCGCGAATCGCAGCGCCCTTCGTCGTTTCAATCTTTTTTTTCTTCTTCTCTTCTGAACTCTGTGCTCTCCGCGTCCTCTGTGTTGAATTCCTCTCTTACGGCTTCTGTCCCCGCGGCACCATATCCGAGTAATACCCATCGCGCGTTTTGATATCAAGCCCTTCCCGTTTCACGCGCACTTCAATCGTGTGATAGTCCGCGTTGCGGTCCGTGCCGCGGGGTATGTACGCCAGCGTGTATTGGTTCCGCGCCTGTTCCGTCAGCCGCGAGTAAAACGTCTCGAAACTACGCTCATCCGTCGCATAGTAGATTTCTCCGCCCGTATGGTTCGCGTAGCGAATCAGCGGCGACCTCTCCTTATCCACCGGAGAAATCTTTCGCTCCAGAAACGCGGTCGGCACCGCGATGCTGTACACCGAAATATTATCCGCGAGCAGCGCTTTGATGGCGTCTTCGGTCGTGACCTTATTGAACTTCCGCCCGCCGTTCACGCCATCCGATATCAGCAACACCACGCGACGCCGGCTCCGCGGACGATCGTGCAGCAACTGCGCCGCCGCGAACACCGCATCATCGAGCGCCTTCGTAGGCTGCCCTTTGATCTCGCGCAAGCCTTTGTCGATCGCTGCATCGCTCGTCGCCGAATGATTGTTGATCGACGGTCCGTCGAACGCCGGACTCGGCGGCGCCACATCCGTCCGCGTATCCAGGCTCGTCCGCTTCAATTCCGTCGAAAGCTTATCTTGATCGGTGGTAAATCCTTTGCCCGGATGAAAAAACTGATCGAAGCGGCAGATGAACGCCTCATCGTCGGTGGCCAGGCCTCCAAGAATCGCCATCAGGCTCGACTGCACCTTCGCCGCATCTTTATCCTTCAAATCGTTGTCGATCAACACCACCATCGACAACGGAAACGCCTCCGCCGTGAACATATCGACGTGCTGCTCGATGCTGTCTTCAAACACGCGAAACTCGTCGCGCTTCAGATCCGGCACCAGCTCGCCCTTTTTGTCCTTCACCGTCACCGGCAAAATCACGAGGTTCGAATTTACCGTGATGCGCGCCTGCACGTCGCTCTGACGCGGCGGATTCTCGCCTGGCCGGTTCGCCGGAGTTGGTGCAGGAGTCTGCGCGGGCGGTGTTTGGGTCTGCTCCGGCGCCGGCTGCGTCTGCGTGTCCGGAGTCGGCTTCGGCGGCTTCACTGGATTCTGCGCCGCGACATGCGCCAATGGAGCGAGCAGCAATGCCAAACCGATTCCAATCGCTATTTTTCGTGGACTTTTCATTATCATCAGGCCAAACTTTCTTCGGTTTCAGCTAGCTCTGGCGGGTTTTGAGCCGCGCATCCCCCGCGCCATATCGCGGCATCATACGGGGCGGAACCATCCCAGCCGCGAACGTTTCGTGCCGGGCATCTCTGCTCAAGGAAATTATACATGCGTTCTGTGAAGAAGCTTCTGCCGGCGACTCTCGCTTTGGCTTTCGTTGCCGTCGTCGCCGCTGTCTTTGTTCTCGCCTCCGCACGCGCCGCTCAAACGCCCGCTCCGGCCCAGGATTCGCAAGCGCAAGGCCCGATCATCAAGAGCCAGGTGAACCTGGTCAACATTTTCGCCACCGTCCGCGACCACAGCAAGCGCATCGTCACCGACCTCAAGCAGCAGGATTTCAAGATTCAGGAAGACGGCCAGGATCAGCAGATCGCCTTCTTCTCCAGAGAAGTGACGCTGCCAATCACGCTCGCGTTGCTTCTCGATACGTCTGGATCGGAACAATTCATGCTCGGCGCGATTCAGGACATGGGTGGGCAGTTTCTGGGTCGCGTGCTTCGCAAGGGAGACGAAGCGATGATCATGTCGTTTGATACGGACGTCGATCTGCTCGCCGATTGGACCGACGATCGCGGCTTGCTCGATCGCGCGATTCGCAAGACGCGCATCAATGCGCCGATGGGCGGCGGAATGATCAATCCCGGCCCGGTCGGCGGCAACGTTACGGGTACCGCGTTTTACGATGCGATTTATCTTGCGTGCAATGAGAAGCTCTCGAGCGAAGCTGGGCGCAAAGCGATTGTCGTGGTGACCGACGCGCAGGACGAAGGCAGCAAGGTTCGCAAGGAAGAAGCGATCGAAGCGGCGCAGCGCACCGACACCGTCATTCACATTCTGCTCGTCGCCGATTCACGCTTCGGCGGCAACGGCGGCGTCGCAAAACAAATCACCGAAGAAACCGGCGGGCGCATGATCGTCGCCAACACCGAAAAACATCTCCAGGAAGCGTTCGACCAAATTTCCGAAGAACTGCGCAGCCAGTACACGCTCGGCTACTACCCCGCCAACACCGCCCGCGACGGCAAATTCCGCAAAATCAAAGTCGATGTCTCCCAACACGACGACAAAGTCCTGGCCCGTAAAGGCTACTACGCCCCCAAGGGCTGAGCGTTCCCGATCGGAACGGGTTTTGGTTGCCGCACCCTTAGCTTTTTAAGGGTGCGGGTTTAGATTTCAACAACACCCGCGCCAACCCGTTCGCCGCCGCTTTTTTTAACACGCGACAGTCTAAATCGGCGCCTTCACGTTCCCGTATTCGTAGCGAATCGTGATGTGTTGCTTCGTTGCGTCACCGCTATCCAGTTCAATCTCGTTTTTCAGAAGCACACCGCGGGTCTTGGAAATCCAAACTTTCCCATCCGATTTGGTGTCTGCTGTTTCGCTGTGTTCCGAATAAACCGTCGCGGCATCACCACCGACGAGTTCGTCTCCGATCCGCTTGCAGGAAATCACCTTTGCGGTCTTGATGTTTTCTTCTTCTTGCGCCTTCGTCGCAGCGACAGTCATGCGGCTCTTGCTCCACTTTCCATTCACCAGCAGGTATCGATCGCCATTGACCGTGATCATCTCGCCTTTTCCCGCGGCGCCCAGACCGTCCATATACGAGTGATTCGGCGTCTCGAGCGTCTTGCTGGTCGCGTCAAAAACGGCCTTGCAGGAAGAAGTGTCGGCCGCAGGTCGAGCAGGTCTGGAAGATCGCGCAGGAACAGCGGCCGCGCCGCGTGCCGCCGCTGCTCCAACGCTCGCCGGACCGAATAAGAACATCGCTGCGATGAACAACGGAATAATGCGATTCTGCTTCGTCATGTTGGGAGCTCCCGTCCGAAAGATTGCGGAATTATATCCGACGCATTCGCAAATGTACCCCGTGAATTCACTTGATCACGTAGCGGTCGGCCAATGGGAAAATATCGTACGGGCTGCGAACCTGGAATGTAAAAGCTTCGGCGCGGGTGACGCCGGCTTCGACTCCGCGGAATCGCGCGACCTCATCTTGCAATGCGTAGTAACGATCGGGCGTTTGGCTGGCATGCGCGTAACACGCGGCTTTTTTGATCGGCTCCGTTTCCGTGATATCGACGTAGCGATTCGGCGAAAATTGCAGCGTGTCCTCGCCGTCCGAAACTTCGTAGTAGTAGAGCGCGAATTTGTTTTTCGATAGATTCCACGTGTTGTAAGCCAAATTCGTGATGGCGCGATGATCGGCGTGATTGTCGATCGGCCATTGCGTGATCACCGCGTCCGGCTTTTCGAGGTCGATCTTCTTCGCGAAATCCTCGTAGTGCGCGTTATCGACAATCGCGTGGCCGTTCTGCTGCCCAGCGTAAACGGGACGCGCATTCAACAACTCACACGCTTTCTTCGCCTCGGCGACGCGCGCTTCGGAAGAAGTCGGCGGCCATCCGCCATCGTTCAGATAAAGAAGCGTGACGTCGTGCCCCATCTGCGTGAGCCGCGCCACCGTGCCGCCGCAGCCATACTCCGGATCTCCCGG
The DNA here is from genome assembly GCA_963785605.1 of uncultured Acidobacteriota bacterium. Taxonomy (GTDB): domain Bacteria; phylum Acidobacteriota; class Terriglobia; order Acidiferrales; family UBA7541; genus Acidiferrum. Next base: position 62,970 of record CAWAWE010000014.1, read on the forward strand.
ATGCCCGCCGCAAACGACAACTTTGATTTTTCGCCCAGCAGCCGGCGAAAACTGCGCTCCGCCGCCGACACTCTCCGCATTCGCAGCGTTCGCCGCACTCGCCGCCGCCGTTCCGCCGAGCAACGCTCCGCCAGCCAGCGCCCCACCCGCCGTCAGAAAATCTCGCCTCGAATTCGTCATCGCGCTCCCCTTCGTATTTGTAGAGGCGGGGCTTGCTCCGCCCGGCGTTAAACGCGCCACAGTGTAGCCGAACCGCCGACCACCGACTCGATTCTTCTTTCAATCTCCATCCGCTACCCTCCAGGCCCTGAACGCCCTGGAAAACCCGGGTGTACTCCGGAGCATCTTCGTACTACGATGGCTCTGTTGCCGCGTTCCTTGCTTCGTTCACGCTGGTAGCGTCCTAGCCTCGACCGAACTGCAAAGCCATTCGCACGAATGAGGTGCTCCAATGTCTTGCCCGCACTCACGCCGTCACTTTCTCAAGACAGCTTCGCTGGCTGCTGGCGCCGTAGCGCTCGGCGCAGCGCTCCCGGCCAAGGCTTCGTCACAAGCCGCTACGGAATGGGTGACGCTCGGAAAATCCAACGTCAAAGTGACGCGGCTCGCGTTCGGCACGGGCAGCTTCAGCGGCAAAGTGCAGCGCGACCTCGGTCAGGAAGAATTCACGAAGCTTGTTCGCTACGCTTACGATCGCGGCATTCGCTTCTATGAGACCGCCGAATCGTATGGCGACATGCACCGGATGTTGGGCGTCGCGCTGAAAGGAATTCCGCGCGACAGCTACCGCATCATGTCCAAGGTCACAACACATGACGGCGTCGATCCGCAGCAGAAATTCGACGAGCTGCGAAAGCTGGCAAACACCGAGTACTTCGACATCATGCTGCTCCACTGGCAGCACACCGGCACTTGGCCGCAGGACACGGTGCGGTGGCAGGACGGCATCATGGAAGCGCAGCATCGGCAAGCGATCGTGAGCCACGGAGCTTCGATGCATGGCTTGCCGGCTTTGCGCCAAGCGCCGCAATTCAAGTGGCTCGACGTCGCGATGATTCGCATGAACCACAAAGGGACGAGCATGGATGCCGAAGATTTCGCGACCTCGGGACTTGGCAATGTGCCTGAAGTCGTGACGCACGTGAAGGAAGTGAAGAAAAATAACACCGGCGTCATAAGCATGAAGCTGGTCGGCGAAGGCAGCTTTGGCCGCGAAGATCGTCAGGCAGCGATGAAGTTCGCTTTCCGCCACGCGGGCGTCGATGCCGTCACGGTCGGTTACAAGAACACCTCCGAGATCGATGAAGCGATCGAGAATCTCAACGCTGCGTTCGCCTAAATTTCGCGCGTAAACTTCTCGACTAACCTTCGCGAGTCAACCTCGCGACTCAACCTCGCGACTGAACTTCGCGACTGAACGCTCAACTTAACTTCACAGGCAAACTTCGCGCCTAAAACTTCGCGTTTCGCTGAGTCGTTTCTTCGGCACTTTTTTCTGGTTTTGTATTTTTCCCTTTCTCAATCTCCGTTCTTGATTTTGTTTGGCTGATTTACTTGCCGAGTTTGTCGACGAAGAATTTCGACATGTGATTCAGGGCGTCGGTGGTTTCGGGCAAGTCGTAGTGATACCAAAAGGCGTGCGGCAGAGCTTCGTAGACGAGCAGCTGCGAATCGACACCGGCGTTTAGCAGTGCGAGATGAAACATCGAGGTGTCGCTGAGCAGGATGTCTCGCGTGCTGGTCACGAGCAAACTGGGCGGCCAGCCTTTCAAATCGGCAAAAGTTGGCGACAGCACCGGGTCTTTGCGATCGGTCGATCCGGCGTAGGGATCTTCGGGCGGTTTGCTGGGATCGCGCGGCGAGAGTGCGCCGGCAAATCCCGCGAGCGTATAAATCTCTTGCGAATCGGTCGGACGCGAGTAGTCGGGATGCGCCGAAAACATTCCGAGGGCGCCGGGCATCGGCAGTTTCGCTTGCTTCAACTTCGAGGCGACTTCGGCGGTAAGCGTCGCGCCCGCCGACGTTCCGAAGATTCCAATCTTTTTTGGTTTGTAGGTCTTCAGCAATTCTTTGTAAACAGCGACGACGTCATCGACTGCGGCGGGAAATGGATTTTCAGGGGCAAGTCGGTAATAGACGGAGACGACCTTGATTTTGGCAAGATTCGCAATGGGCACGCCTTCGATCAGCGAGCCGGAATCGGAATTGAATCCGCCGCCGTGAAGATTGATGAGCACACGGTCGCGATTCGCGGCGGGTGTCTCGAGAGGCGTAATGATGTCGGTGCGCACTCCGGCGGTGGTCGTCTCTTCGACTTTCACCGGAAAGAGGCGCTTGGCTTCAGCGGATTGTTTGGCACGCCATTCGTCGGTGTGTTTGCGCCGATCTTCGAGCGATTCGGGGGCGGTCGCTTTGCGATGATTCAGGCCGTCGAGATATTTTTGCGCTTCCGGCGAAACGGTCGAGGGCATGGGGACGACGCGCGCGACGTGCAACGTTCCGTTCGCATCCACCGTGGCGGCGTCCGCCTCTGCGATGGGAGCCGGGGCAGCAGGCGGCGGAGCTTGCTGGCAGCCGATAAATACGAGACCAATCATTGCCACCGCGATCGCCGTGTTTTTTCGACGTTTCACTCGCTCCTCCTACAAAAATTCTCCGCGCGATTCTGCTTCAGTCAAACGATGTTGGCAATGCTGGATTACGGTAGTGCTCGAACATGTGATGGATCTGCGGCTCGATGACGCGGGTCAGCGAAAGCGGCGGCAACGCATCTTCCGCGAAGAAATCGACGCCGCTGGTTTCGACGCTTTCGGCGGCGCTGCCGCCGCGCAGATCGCAGAGGAAGAAAAGTTTGAAGACGTGGTGCTGGATCGGCGGATGCTCGTGTTTGTCGCGATCGTAAGCGGCAGCGAGTTTTTTCACGGCGACGTCGAAGCCGGATTCCTCTTTCACTTCACGAATCGCGGCGAGACTTGGCGAATCTCCGATGTCGGCCCATCCGCCGGGGAGCGTCCACAAGCCGTCGGAGCGTTCTTTGACGAGCAGGATTTTCTCGTCGTCGAAGACGGCGGCGCGGATGTCGATCTTTGGAGTCGCGTAGCCTTCCTCGAATCGGAAGCCAGCGAGCACGGGTGCGGAGTCATACTGGCCGGCTCCGGCGGCCATGATTTCGGCGGCGATGGTGCGCAGCTCGTTGTAGCGCTGCTCGTCATAAGGATCTTTGCAGTAGGTGAGGCCGTTTTGGGCGAGCGCCTGGAGGCGGCGGGACCATTCAAGCCATTTCATTTCAGGCTTCATTTCGGCTGCCGTTCTGGCTCGGGATGGTGCGGTTTCGCCTGAGATTCGCTTTTAAGGGGTATACCCCCGTATGTTTTTCTAAGTGTGAATAAGGGGCCTGTTTTGAATAGCTTACGATCGGGCGGGAAACAAGTGTGTGGATGTGCTTTAGATTGTGAGAGTTACGTGGTGGGGTGCTTCGAAGCATGATAGGCATACCATCCATTCGAACACTAAAGGTAATGGTATCATAAAGTTACGAGTGAAGTCAAGAGCAGTTTAGATCCGAGAAGGCGGCTAACGATGTTTTGGGGCGGGAGTCTTAAACGCCAAGCCGCGTAGGGCGGTCATCATGGCGGCGGCGCGACGCGGGCTGAGCGTTTCCATGTGCTTCGACGAGCAGGCGCGCGGCTTTCTTGGCGGCTTGTTTCTGGGTGAGATTTCCTGGGGGCATAAACGACAGATATTGGACGATTTTCTTCGACGGTTAAAGGGGCAGGACTCACGCGAAGCGTCCGAGTTCGACGACGATCCATTCGCGCGGATCGAAAAAACGCCGGCAAGATGCCGGCGCTACCAAAGGCGAGAACGCAACAACTGGTTTCATCGTGCGGACATGGGGCGCAGCGGTGCTGCGCCCGTACATCGAAGGCGATACATTGTGATGGTGCGGCGTTGACCGTGGGGGTGGGCACGTCTAGGATTGTTGGATTGCCCATCCGATCGACGACGGATTTACGCACGAGCAGAGTGCGACGTAGCGGGAAATTTGTGCATGCAGATTACTGACGGACAGACGATTGCGCACTACAAGATCATCCGCAAGCTGGGCGGCGGCGGAATGGGTGTGGTGTATCAGGCGGAGGATACGAAGCTGGGGCGGCTGGTGGCACTGAAGTTTTTGCCGGTCGAGACGGATCGGGATTCGTCGGCGCTAGCGCGATTTTTGCGCGAGGCGACGTGCGGCGTCGGCGCTGAACCATCCGGGAATCTGCACGATTTACGCGATTGAAGAATACGAAGAGCGGACGTTCATCGCGATGGAATTGCTGGAAGGCGAGGGGCTCGACAGGATTGTCGCGAAGGGTTCGATGCCGGTCGCAAGAACGACGGAGATCGGGATTCAGCTCGCGGATGCGCTCGATGCGGCGCACAAAAAAGGCATCGTTCACCGCGACATCAAGCCCGCGAATATTTTCATCACGGAGCGCGGGACCGCGAAGGTGCTCGACTTCGGCCTGGCGAAATTGCTGAAGGAAGTGGATGAGGGCGTGGGCGACGGCGACACAATCGGCGACACGACGAATATGCTGACGAGCCCGGGGATGGCCGTCGGCACGATCTCATACATGTCGCCGGAGCAAGCGCGCGGCGAGGAGCTGGATGGACGCAGCGATTTGTTTTCGCTAGGCACGGTGCTCTACCAGATGGTGACGGGGAAGCAGGCGTTCCCCGGCACGACGAGCGCGGTGGTGTTCGACAAAATTTTGCATCATCCGCCGGTGGCACCGGTCACGCTGAATCCTTCGGTTCCAGCCGAATTTGAACGGATTTTGAACAAGGGGCTGGAGAAGGACAAAGATTTTCGCTACCAAGTAGCGGCGGAAATGCGGTCGGACTTGAAGAGGCTACAGCGCGAGAGCGATTCGGGGCGAACGCCGGCAATTTCCAGCGGCGCGGGTTCAGCGCAAAGAAGCGCGGCGAGCGGAACGGGCGCAATTGCAGAAGCAACTCCATCAGGCGGAGGAGTTGCGGTCGCCACACTGACGCCGTCGGCGCCGACCCCAGCCGCGAAGCCGGGCAGTTCGGCATTCGTGGACGCCGCCAAGGAGCACAAGCTCGGGTTGGGCGCGGGGATTTTGATCACGCTGGCGTTGATTGCGGCGGCGGGATTCGGCGTGTATTCGCTGTTGACGAAGACCACGCACGTTCCATTCGACCATTTTTCGATCGAGAATCTGACGAACAACGGACACGTGTCGCTGGCGGCGATTTCTCCCGACGGAAAATATCTATTGGACGTGCATGACGAAAATGGATTGCAGTCATTATGGCTGCGGCACATCCAGACGGCCAGCAACACGCAGGTGGTTACGCCGGCGGCGACACGCTATTCGTCGCTGATGTTTTCGCCGGACGCGAGTTACATCTATTTCGTGAGGCGGGACGAGGCGGAACACACGATTTCGATTTTGTATTCGGCGCCGGTGTTGGGCGGTACCCCAAAAGAACTCGTCAAAGATATAGACAGCCCGATTTCGTTTTCGCCGGACGCGAAAAAATTTGTATACCTGCGCGAACGGCACGACACGCCGAATTTCGATTTGCTGATGGCGAATGTGGACGGGACGCCGGACCACGCGGTCTTCACGAACCAGACGTTGCTGACGGATAGCGCCGTGCCGGTGTGGCTGCCGGACGGCAAGAGCATCGTGATTCCGGTTTCGCAGCCAACGGCGAATTCACTGGGCGGGCTGGCGATGTTCGACGTGGCGACCGCGAAACGCGAAGACGTGGCGCTGAACCCCGATCGGATTTATTACGAGCCTGCCTGGTTGCCTGGCGGAAACGGCTTCGTACTTTCCGCAGGGTCGCGGGAGATGGCTTTCATGGTGCGCCAATTGGGGTTTGTGAGTTTTCCCAAGGGCGACTTCCGGGCTCTGACCACCGATACGAATACATATCTGCATCCGAGCGTTTCCGCGGACGGGAAATTGGTGGCAGCGACCGAGAGCAAATACATTTTCAGCCTTGGCATCGCGCCAACGGCGAAGCCGGACGAGTTGAAGCCGGTGCAGTTGATGTCGCAACTCAACATCTGGCAATGGAACTGGATGCCGAATGGAAAGCTGATTATCCCGCAGGGCGGCGAATTGAAGCTGGTTGATCCGGCCGGGGCCGAGAACGTCTTGCTGTCGGATAAGCAAGGAGCGCCGAACCAAAGCGCGCCGTGCGGAACGAAATACATCGTCTTCAGGAAGTTCTCAGCAGTGGGATCTCCAGCGCTGAATCTATGGAGAGCCGACACGTCGGGTGCGAATCCGATGCAATTGACGCACGGGAACAACGATCAACATCCAACGTGTTCGCCGGACGGGAAGTGGGTCTACTACGTTTCGATTCCAGAAAATCTGGCGCTGAAGCGGGTGTCGATTAACGGCGGTACACCGGAGACGGTGAATAGTGAGCCTTCGTCCGGCTATGACTTGTCGCGCGATGGGAAATTCGTGGCGCAACTGGATGTGCGCGAACTGGATCACAAGTTGGTGCTAAATATGTTCAGCATCGCGGACAAAAAGCTGTCGTATCAGAATATCGACATGCGTGCGTCGGAACCAATTTCGTTTTCGCCGGATGGAAAAGCGATTGCGTACACGGTGCGCGAGAACGGTGTAGACAATTTGTGGGAGCAAGCGCTGGGGGGCGGTGCGGGCGGTTATCGGCAGCTGACGCATTTCACGTCGGAGAGGATCGCGCGATTTGAGTTTTCGGCGGACGGATCGCAGATTGCGATCGAGCGGGCGCATACGGAGTCGGATGCGGTGCTGCTGAGGGATGCGGGCAAGGCGAAGTAAAGAAGTAATGGCGTAATGAAGTAACGATCAAACCTGCGGTTCCTCAATACATTTTGCTTGGTGTTTTTTGCGCTTCGTTGCGCGGTGGTAGCCGCGTTTGCGTCTGAGATCCTTCTCCGCCCTTCGGGCGGAGAGGGATGACAACGCATTTATGATGTGGGCGTGACCGCGACCTTAGGATGCCAGGCTAGCTAAAACATTATTTTTTGCCGGAGGGGGTTGTGGCGCCGGTTGGGGCGGGGGTGTCGTTGCTGGGGTTGTGGCCGGGGGTGGAGTTGGCTTTGGCGTAGTAGCCGCGGCGGGCGCGGACCTGGTAGCCCTTGTGGTCGGGGGTTTCGATGCGGATGCGGTGATATTTTCCGTCGAGCTGCGAGTTGGTGGGAATGTACGCGATCGAATATTGATTGCGGAGCTCGTCGCCGATGTCCTGGAACGACTGGTCTAAATCGTCCACATGATAAGGGAAGAAGGCGCGGCCGCCGGTTTCTTCGGCGAGGTCGGCGAGAATTTTGTCGCCTTCGGTGAGGTGCGTCTTGCGATCGGCGAGCTTGTCGGGATTGGTTTGTGAGAGCTGAATCCACTGCGTGCTGGTGCTGATCGTGTAGATGACGACGCTGTAGCGCTGCGCCATTTCAATGGCTTCGGCGCGCGTGTGATTCGAAAGATTGTCGTCGCCATCGCTGATGACGATCATGACGCGGCGAACGACGTCGGGCTGGTCGCCGGGCGGGCGCGGCGGATGGCTCAGCTCTTTTTCGCAGGCGTAGTAGATGGCGTCGTAGACAGCGGTGCCGCCGCCGGCGCGGGTCTTGACGATTTCGTCGCGGAGACGACCGGCGTCGTCGGTGAAGCCTTGAAGGACGGTGGGCTCATCGTCGAAAGTCATGACGAAGGATTGATCTTTGTTGCGGCGCAGGACGGAGAAGAGGAATGAGGTGGCGGCATCTTGTTCGAATTTCAGGCGGTCGCGGATGCTGTTCGAAGTGTCGAGCAAAAGGCCGATGCGGAGCGGGAGATCGGTCTGCTTGCTGAAATAGCGGATGGCTTGGGGGAGCTTGTCGTCGGAAATCTTGAAGTCGTTTTGCTCGAGGTCGGGGACGAGTTTGTTGCGGCGATTGAGCACGGTGAAGAGAACGTCAACGAGGTTGACGGTCTGGGTGATGCGGGGCTGCTGCTGGTTGCCGGAAGGCTGATCTTGCGGCGGAGGAGGCGCGGGCTGCTGCGCGCGGTCGGTGGTGACGGCGCCAAAAGTGAAAAGCAATGCGAGGAAGCCTGAGGTCAGTGCGCGGCGCATGTTGGTCGGTCGATTATAGGTAGGTGGCGAGTGCAGCGTCAATTCTTTGCGGAGAATCTCCTGCGGCGGACGCGAGTTGCTGGAGGAATGCGTGGAGAACGGCGGGGAGGGGCGCTTTTAGGTCGATCCAGGCGCCGGTGGTGGGCTGGGCGAAGCCGAGTTTGGCGGCGTGGAGGAAGTTGCGGTCAGCGTCGAGCGGCGAGAGTTCGAGCTTGTTGACGGTGAGGTTGTCGGCGGCGCCGTAGAGCGTGTCTCCGACAACGGGATGATGGAGCGCGGAGAAATGGACGCGGATCTGGTGGGTGCGGCCGGTGTGAAGCTGGACTTCGAGGAGCGTGGCCGGGCCGATGCGGGCGAGGGCGCGCCAGTCGGTGCGGGCTTCTCGGGCGCCGGCGAGGATGAGGCTGCGGCGGGCGGTCATGCGGATGCGGCGCTTGGGGTCGCGGGCGATGGCGAAATCGATGATGCCGGTGGCGTGGTCGAAATGGCCTTCGACGAGGGCGATGTAGGTTTTTTTGACTTTGCGATTGCGGAAGGCTTCGCCGAGGCGGGCGTGGGCGAGATCGTTTTTGGCGACGAGGATGATGCCGGAGGTTTCCTTGTCGAGACGATGGACGATGCCGGGGCGGAGGATGTCGCCGCCTTGGGAGAGCGATTGGCCGCGGCCGAGGAGCGCGTTGACGAGCGTGCCTTTGTGATTGCCGGCGCCGGCGTGAACGATCATGCCGGCGGGTTTGTTGATGGCGAGGACGTCGTCGTCTTCGTAGAGGGTTTCGAGGGGGATGGATTCGGCTTCGGCGCGGATGGGCGGGCGAGGCTCGGCGGTGACGGTGACGCGGTCGCCAGCGCGGAGTTTGTAGGAGGCTTTGGAAGGCTTGCCGTTGAGGAGGATGTTGGCGGAGTCGATGAGTTCCTGGACGCGGGTGCGGGAGAGTTCGGGGCAATGGGTGGCGACGACGCGGTCGAGGCGTTGGTGGAGGTCGTCGGGGGTGGGCGTGAAGTCGTGGGTCATGGGAGAGTCAATAATACGATGGCTTATCGCCTAAAACACCGCTGGACACAGCTGTGAGACCCGTAGCCTCGCAGTGTGTATTATCTCCGGTATCGAGTTATGGCTGCTATTGTCGGCTCCGCCCAATCGCTACCCACCCTTCGAGACTTGATCCTCGTTTTCACCTTTGGATCCATCGCAGTGCTCGGGAATATCTTCTATTCCCTCATGATCGGAAAAATCAATGAACGGGTGCCCGAGAGAGAGCGTATTTCGTATTTTTGGTGGGGCACTGAAGTTCGGAAGAAATATAAGCAGCTTTACCCTGAAGGTAAGCTCGCAAGCTTCGCGGACGCCGCGACGGTACTGCTTGTGCTGGGTTTTGTCCTGATCGTATGGTTTTGGGTTTTTGGCGGCCATCTCCCCAGCAGGTAACATGCGAAAATAATTAGCTGGCTTCGGGCTTCGAGACTTCGGGGGCGTGGTGTTTGGAGGTGAAGAGGACGTCGAGAATGATGAGGGCGGCGCCGATGGCGATGGCGGAGTCGGCAACGTTGAAGGCGGGATAGTGGTAGCTGCCGAAGCGGACTTCGAAGAAGTCGGTGACGGCGCCGTGGAAGATGCGGTCGGTGACGTTGCCTGCGGCGCCGCCGAGTAGCAGCGCGAGGCCGGCGGCGGTCATGGTGCCTCCAGCGTGTCCGGCGGCGAAAAGCCACGCAAGGGCGGCGATGACGATGATGGAGCCGCCGATGAGGAGGACGCGAGTCCACGGAGAGGCGGAGTCGGCGAGGACGCCGAAGGCGATGCCCGGATTGCGGCTGTGGACGAGATAGATGAAGTCGTGGACGAGCTCGCGGTGCCAGCCTTCGAAGGTTTGCGTTTCGAACCAGGCTTTGGATGCGCGGTCGATGACGACGACGGCGAGGGTGAGCCAGAGCCAGCGAAGTCGTCCGGGGATGATCAATGTTGCGGTTCTCCTGGCTTGCTTGCTCGTGGCCTCAGGGGCTGAAGCCCTGTCTTGCTGGCGACGTGAGGGCACGGCTGAAGCCGTGCCCTCCCGATCTTCTTGCATTACTACGCCTTTGCGGGGCGACTTCTAACCGGCGACTTCTTAACCTCAGGTGTTCGACGGTGGCCCGCACAGAGTGTTTCTTCCGACGCGAATCTTTATGCGGCGCTCGTGCTATATCGGCCGCCGTCGCTCAACCGGCCGTCGAAACCTTTTCGGCGTCCAGCTCGATTTCGGCGATGGCTTCGCTGCAGCGCTCGCAGATTGTCGGGTAGCGCGGGTTTTCGCCGACGTGGATCGAGTAGTTCCAGCAACGGTCGCACTTCTTCCCTTCGGCCTTTTGAATCGTGACTTCGAGGCCAGGGATTGCGTCGGAACGAAAATCGCCGGTGCCCGCGTTGAGAAAATCGACCTGAGAGACGATGAACAGGCCGGGAAGCTGCGGCAGATATTCCTTCAGCTTGGCTTTGAGTTCGAGCGGAGCGTTGAGCAACACCTTCGCTTCGAGGCCGGCGTTGATTTTCTTTTCGTTGCGAGCGGCTTCGAGCGCTTTCAAGACTTCGCCGCGGATTTTCGCGAGCTGCTCCCAGTTCGCGACTTGTTTCGGGGTGATGCTGCTGCGCATGTCGGCGTCTTCGGTGAAGAGCGTCATGTGGACGCTCTCGGGTTCTTCGGCCGATTTCGGCAGAAATTTCCAGATTTCCTCGGCGGTAAAGACAAGAATCGGCGCCGCGAGGCGCACGAGCGCGCTGCTGATCTTCCAGACGGCGGTTTGCGCGGAGCGGCGCGATTTGTTGTTGGCGGCTTTGGTGTAGAGCCGATCTTTCAGCACGTCGTAATAAAACGAGCTGAGATCGACGATGCAGAAATCGTGAATCGCGTGATAGACGCGGTGGAATTCGTAAGCGGAATACCAGTCGCGGCATTTTTTGACGAGGTCGGCGGTGCGCTCGAGCATCCAGCGATCCATTTCGTCGAGCTGATCGTTGGGAAGCGCGTGGCGCGACGGATCGAAATCGGCAAGGTTGCCGAGGCCGTAGCGGAACGTGTTGCGAATCTTGCGATACGCGTCGCTGAGCTGCGTCATGACGCGCTCGCTCATCTTCACGTCGGCTTGATATTCGACGCTGGCGACCCAGAGGCGGAGCAAGTCCGCGCCCCAACGTTCGCAGATCTCGGCGGGATAGAGCGTGTTGCCGAGCGACTTCGACATCGGCTGGCCCTTTTCGTCGAGCGTCCAGCCGTGGGTGACCACGCCTTTGTAGGGCGGATTGTTGTGGATGCCGATGCCGATCAACAGCGAGCTGTGGAACCAGCCGCGATATTGGTCGGGGCCTTCGAGATAAACGTCGGCGGGCCACTCGGGGCCTTTTAAAACGGCCAAGTGTGACGAGCCGGAGTCGAACCACACGTCAAGAATGTCGTTTTCCTTGCGCCATTTCGACTCGCCGCACGAACACTTCGTGCCAGCGGGGAGTAGCTCTTCGGCGGAGTGCTTGTACCAAGCATCGGCGCCTTCTTTTTCAAACCACTTCACGACGTTGCGCAGCGCCGTGAAATCTTCGAGACGCTTGTTGCAGCCTTCGCAGTAGAAAACGATGATCGGCACGCCCCAGAAGCGCTGGCGCGAGACGCACCAGTCGGGGCGCTCGGCGATCATTTCGTACATGCGGTCTTCGCCCCACGACGGAATCCACTTCACGCCGCGGATTTTCGAGAGCGTCGCTTCGCGCAGAGTCTTCTTCGTGTCGTTCGCGGCGGCATCCATGCGGATGAACCACTGCTCCGTCGCGCGGAAGATGACCGGATTGTGGCAGCGCCAGCAATGCGGATAGCTGTGTTTGTAATTGTGATGACCGAGCAGCGCGCCGCGCTCGCCGAGTAACTTCACGACGATCGGATTCGCGGTGAAGACGTCTTTGCCTTTGTATTCGGGCAGACCTTCGGTGTACACGCCGCGATCATTCAACGGCGCGTAGGTTTCGAGGCCGTATCGCTGGCCGGTGTTGAAGTCATCCACGCCGTGTCCAGGCGCGGTGTGAACGATGCCGCTACCTTGATCGAGCGTGACATACGTGGCGAGCACACCCGGAACCTGAATCGGCAAAAACGGATGCTGAAATTTCATGCCTTCAAAGTCGCGGCCTTTAAACCGCGCGACCTCAACCGCTTCCTTGATATCGCATTCGGCTTGCAGCGCAGCGACGCGATCCGCCGCCAACAGCAACTTGCCGCGCGGCGTATCCACTACGACGTAATCGAAATCAGGATGAAACGCGAGCGCGCGATTGTGCGGAATCGTCCACGGAGTCGTTGTCCAGATGACGGCACTAACGTCGGGCGTGATCTTCGCCGCTTCCCCGCTGCCGCCGCTAACGATCTGAAACTTCACCCAGATCGACGGGCTGTGATGATCTTCGTACTCAACTTCGGCTTCAGCCAGCGCGGTCGCATCGTGAATGCACCAGTAGACCGGCTTGCTGCCGCGGAAGACATAGCCCTTCTCCATGAAATCGAGAAAAGCCCCGGCGATGACGGCTTCATAACCGAAATTCATCGTCAGGTAGGGATCGTTCCACCGCCCAAAAATCCCCAGCCGCTTAAAATCTTTTTTATGCTGCTCAACGTAGCGCCCCGCAAACTCGCGGCACTTCGCGCGAAACTCCGCCGGCGTAACTTTGTCTTTGCCGCCAAGCTCCTTTTCAACCTTCGTCTCGATCGGCAGCCCGTGGCAATCCCACCCCGGCACGTACGGCGCGTAGTGCCCCGCCATGCTCTTGGTCTTCACAACCAAATCTTTCAAAATTTTGTTCAGCCCGGTGCCAAGATGAATCTCGCCGGTCGGATACGGCGGCCCATCGTGTAGCACAAACAGAGGCTTGCCCTGCCGCGCCTCCAAAATCCGCTCGTAGAGATTCGATTCCTGCCAGGCATCGAGCTGTTTGGGCTCGTTTTGCGGAAGGCCCGCCTTCATCGAGAAGTCGGTTTTGGGCAGGTTGAGAGTTTTCTTCAGTTCAAGTGGCTCGGCCATGGAGCGATGGAATCGGTTCCCTTCTAATCCGTCATTTCCTTCGGATACCCTCAGTGCAGGCAGGGGAAACATCGGAAAGCAGCGTAATCACGTATGTTACAATGAAACCGTCCAGGCAGTCAGCCCAGTACAGGTGCAACCTATCAGGAAGCGCTAGAATCGTAACTGAGACCGCCACCGAAGCAGGGACTTTTGCGTCTATACGGGCAGGGGTGAGTTAGGGGAACACGTGCCGAGCGATTTTTTAAACCTCATACCGCCAGGAATGAACAAGCCGGAAGTGACCGATCCTTCCGTGCACGAAGCGAAGCCTGTGCCCGCCTCCGCAGTGCCCAAGTTCAATACGCCACAACATGTTGTGACCGACGGATTCTGGTCGAACCTCAAACAGTTTCTGACCGAAAAGCCGATCAAGGTGAATCCGAACGTGCATTCCACCTTGATGCCGGATGAATACGGCGGCGGCTTCAGCGAAAACCTCAAAGACTTTTTCAAGTCGAAGCCGGTGCCCAAGGGGCCGATGAACAGCCGGCTCGCGGTGAACTGGGGAACGAACTTCGGCGGCTTCGGTTACCGGCTGAAAGAATTTTTCTCGCCGACGAAGCAGCCGCCGCTGCCGCCTGGAATTCAGCCGGTCAAAGTCAAAGATATTTGGACGAAGGACGAAAATTTTGGCTGGACGCAGATCATTGCGTTCTCCGCTCACATCGTGATCATCGCGTTGCTGGTTGTGCCGCTGATCTGGTGGAAGCAGCAGCCCGCCGCGGCAAACACCAAGATGGATGTCACGCCGCTGGATATTTCGCCGTACCTGGCGAAGCTGCCCGCTGGCGCGACCAAGGCTGGCGGTGGCGGTGGCGCAAACGATCACACGCTGACGCCGCCGAACAAAGGGCGACCACCGAAGTTTAAGTGGACGCAGTTCACGCCTCCACAGATCAAGATTCAGAATCCGAATCCGAAGCTGGCGATGGATCCTTCGCTGCTCGGGCCGCCGGATTTGAAAGTGAATGGCCCGAACGGGCTCGGCGATCCGCTGGCGAATGCGCTTTCGGATTCGCTGGGACACGGCAACGGCACGGGTATCGGCAGCGGCTCGGGCGGCGGGTTGGGTCCGGGTGAAGGCGGCGGCACCGGCGGCGGCGCGTTTCGCGCTGGCGTCAACGGCGTCGGCGTTCCAGTGTGCCTGTACTGCCCGACTCCGCAATATTCGGACGAAGCGCGCAAGGCGAAGTATCAGGGCACGGTCGTGTTGCAGGTGACGATCACGACGGATGGGCGCGCGGTGAACATTTCAGTGGTGAAGGGTCCCGGCCTCGGCTTGGAAGAAAAGGCGATCGAGGCTGTGAAGGGCTGGAAGTTTAAGCCCGCCGTCGGACCGAGCGGAAAGCCGGTTGCGACGATTGTGCCGATCGAAGTGACGTTCCGGCTGTACTAAGTCTCAACCTCCTGTTTTAAAACCTGGGCATTCTTGCAGCGTTTTTTGAGAAGCCATGCCGTACGAATTCGCTGAATGGGACGAGGAGCCGGAAGCGCAAGCCGGATCGCGGCGCGCCGGCGGACCTCCGCGAAAATCGGTAGGTGTCGGCGTGATCGATCCGCCAAGTCCTCCTAGCAAGCAAGGATTCCCTTCCCTTGGACTGCCGAGGTTCGCCAAACGCGTTTTCGCAGCGCTGATCCTGGCTGCTCTGGTTTTAGCCATTGGCGCGATTGTCTACTCCTGGTATTTGCCAAAACACTAATCTGCCGCTCTTCTGCTGTTCTCGATTCCCTTCCCGCTATTTACAGTTGATGCTCACCTTGTCTCGGGCGGGCAACCTATCTCCGCGTCCGCACTTCTGACAGTGCAATCGCTGCCGCAGTTCTGTCGAGGAGCTGGCGGCTCACCGGCGCGATCGTACGGCGTTCTGGAGGTGCATCCTTGGGCGCTCCCTTCCTGCGTCATCCTCTGAATTCGGAATCCTGGTTTACGCGCGTGCGCGATAATTTTCGTCAGGCCTTTGCTTCGACGAGGCTGACGCATTCATCGTCGAATGGCGCGCCGATTCACTTGCTCGAGCTCGATCGCACGGCAAAGACCGGGCGTGGCCAGTTGGCGTCGCTGCTGACGCATTCCGGGATCATCGGCGCGCTCGCATTGCTGGCGTTCCAATCGCACGTAGTGCGAACGCAACTGAACGATGGGATCGATGTCGTGCAAGGGCATTTGTTGTTCTCTCCACCGAGCGAAATCGCAAACGAGCATGCTTCGCTCGGGCATAACGGCGGAGGCGGCGAGCGGAATCCGATTGCGGCGACGCCTGGATTTCTTGCGCTACGTTCGTCGTTGCAATTGGCCCCGCCGAGATTGCCGGACAACGCGCCGCACGTGCTGGCGGTCCCGGTGACAACGCTCGACGAAAATGCGCCGCCGGTCGTCGCGGCTGTGCCGCAGTTGGGACTGCCATGGATGCCGAACGATACGAATTCAGCGGGACCTGGCAAGAACGGCGGAATCGGCAGCGGGCCGAGTGGAGGAATGGGAGATAACTCGGGCGGCGATGCGGGCGAAGGCGAGAGCGGCGCGCCATATTCGCGTGGAATGACGATGCCCGTTTGCGTGACGTGTCCTTATCCGCTTTACACGGATGAAGCGCGCAAAGTGAAGATGCAAGGCGCCGTCATGTTGCGCGTGCTCGTGGGTGCGGACGGACGCGCCGCGCAAATTCGGGTGGCGCGAGGGATTGGGTACGGGCTCGACGAGCGCGCCGTGGAATCGGTGCGCGGATGGAAGTTCGCTCCGGCGCGAGACGCCGCTCGAAACATTGTTCCCGTGTGGATCACGATTGAAGTGGTGTTTCGTCTGTTCTAGCGCGGCGAATCGCACGAGACGAGCGCGCGACTCGCAGCACAATTCGATAGAAAGTGGAAACTCCGACGAAGCGGCGCGTCCGGCTCGCGGGCAATCTGCTACGATGAGGCCATGAGAAACACGTTGTTGGCAGCTGCAATTTTGTTTAGCTCGCTGATTGCCGGAGGCACGGCGAGCGCCCAGGGCGGGAACGGAGCGCTCGACCTGATGGCGCGGATTACGCCGACTGCGGCGCGGCCGGAACCCGTGCGGCAGTTCACGTTTTACGTGCTGACCAAGAGCTACGAAGACATCGTCAAGGATGTCGAAGCGAACGACGCCCCACCCGACCGCGACAAATTCATCAGCGATCTAAAAGTCTCGGACGAGCTCAAAGAGTGGCTGAAGGGCCACGACGAGCTCGATCTGACCTCGCCGAATTTGGACAAGACGATCACGCCAGACGATATTTTGCACGTGCCGGAATTTTTGCTGGCGTACCAGCGGACCAACAGCGGCGGCGTGACGTATGGAATTCCCAAGCCGAAATACGCCGACGCGGACAAGACGGCGCACCCGGATAAATATCAGAAACAACACGACGAATACTTCGTGGCGCTGAAAAAATTCATTCAGACGCATCCGGAATCGATGAGCGGCGTGGAGCTGGAGCTGTCTGGCATAAATCCGCAAGCGAAATGGTCGCTCTTGCAAACCGAGCGGCAGAAGCGCGTGCAGCGCAAAGCGCCGGAGCTGGCGCAGACGAAGTATCTGGCGACGCAGGTGGATACGGATTTGGACGGCCACGCGACGGCGAGCCTGCCGTCCGGGAATTATTGGGTGAGCACTCTGAATCTGGATGCGGGCGCCGGCGATGCGCGATTGCGCTGGGATGTGCCCGTTTCGATCCAGAACGGACGAAGCACACGAGTTGAATTGACCAACCTGAATGCCATCGACGCGCGCGCAAGTTCCGCCGCGAACGACGCGCACGGCAGTTCCAAAAATTAGTTCGCCGAAACGCGAAATCCTATGGGAACGCCGCTTCTTTGGATTGCTTTTAATGTGTTCGTGCTGATCGCGGTAGCGCTCGACCTGGGCGTTTTCAACCGCAGGCTGCATAAGGTCGAGCTGCGCGAGGCGCTCTGGTCAACCGTCGCATGGGTTGCGCTGTCGGTGCTGTTCGGATTCGGCGTCTGGCACTATTCGGGTCCGCAGCGGGGAGTTGAGTTTTTTACCGGCTATCTGATCGAGAAGGCCCTCAGCGTAGACAATCTGTTTTTGTTCCTGGTGATTTTTCGTACCTTTCAGATCGATGAGCGATTTCAGCACCGGATGCTCGAATGGGGGATTCTGGGCGCGCTGGTGATGCGCGGCGTGATGATTTTTGCCGGCGCGGCGCTGATCGAAAGGTTTTCGTGGGTGATGTACATCTTCGGCGCGTTTCTCGTGTACGCCGGCGTGCACATGCTGTTTGCGAAGAAAGAGAATATCCGGCCCGGCGACAGCGCCTTTTTCAAGTTTGCGAGCAAGCACTTGCGAATGACGCGGAATTACAGCGGCGAGCATTTTTTTGTGCGGAATAACGGGAAACTATTTGCGACGCCGCTATTTCTGGTGTTGCTCGTCGTGGAAATAACGGACATCACGCTGGCGATCGATTCGATCCCGGCAATTTTCGGAATTACCCGCGATCCATTCATCGTTTACACGTCGAATGTGTTTGCGATTTTGGGTTTGCGAGCGATGTACTTCCTGCTGGCGGGATTCTTGAACCGGCTGCGCTTTTTGACGGTGGGTTTGGCGTTCGTGCTGGCGTTTATCGGCGGCAAGATGCTCGTCGAACACTGGCTTCACGTGACGCCGCTTGTTTCGCTGTTGACTGTCGGCGGAATTTTGCTGCTCGCGATTGTGGCATCGCTGGCGTTTCCCGAACGCCAGAAAACCTCAGCCTAACGGTAGCGCCGGCGTCCCGCCGGCGTTTTTCTCCGCCTCCGCAACGATTTCCGATTCTCGCGAAAGACTCCCGTTCGCAGCTTTCTACTCCGGTTCAAACATGACTTCGTCGATGTAGCACCAAAACCAATCCTCGCCCGGTTCGATGGACTGCACGATCGGATGCTTCGTATGGTGGAAATGCTTGGTGGCGTGCTTATTTTTCGAACTGTCGCAGCAACCCACGTGTCCGCACTCACGGCACAGCCGCAAATGCACCCAGGTGTCGCCCATCTTGAGGCACTCTTCGCAGCCGTTCGTCTTCGGCTTCACATCCTTGATTTCATCAGTGTGTGTACAAGTTTCAGCCATGGCGCCTCCAAGAACTTACACAGCGGGTTTGATGGGAATGCGGACTTCGAAGCGGGTGTCGCCGGGAACTGATTTAACCGTGATCAGCCCTTTAATTTTTCGAATGATGCGATAAGCGATGTCGAGGCCGAGCCCGGTGCCTTCACCGACGCCCTTCGTCGTGAAAAATGGCTCGAAAATTTTGTTTTGGATTTCGGCCGGAATGCCAGGGCCGTTGTCGGAAATCTCGACGAGAATGTAATCGTTGTCACGCGCGAGGCGCACGCCCAATTTGCCGCCGTCCTTCATCACGTCGGCCGCGTTGTCGATCAGATTGGTCCAGACTTGATTGAGTTCGCTGCCGTACGCGAGAACCTTCGGCACATCGGGCTGATAATCGCGCGTCACCGTGATTGTACGCTTCAGCTTGTGGTGCATGATCGTCAGCGTGGTGTCGAGACTTTTGATGAGATCGACTTCCTGCATGGACGCCTGATCCATGTAGGAATATTCCTTGATTGCTCTGACGAGATCGGAGATACGCGCCGTGCTGTTGTCGAGCTCATCGGCGATGCGATCCATTTCGAGCAGCGTCCCGAACCGCGTCAGTTCGGGTCCGACCGATTCACCGGCAGCTTTGGCGAACGTCTCGAGATCCGCATCGCTAAGATTTGCTTCCGCCAGGAGCGGCCCGAGCTGCCACGCGTTATCGACCTTGCGCTGTTCGAGCCACGTCTGAATCGCTTCTTCGCGCTCGATGCGCGCAAACTCGTCCTTGTACTCTGGCGGCTTCAGCGAAATGCGAATCTTCTCTTCCTTTTCCGCAAGCATCGCACAATCCGCAGGCCCGATCGACGACGTGCGAACCGCCTCGCGCAGCCGCGCCAAACATTCGCGCAGAATTCCAGCCGAACGCCGCGCCGCCGCCGAAGGATTGTTCAGCTCGTGCGCAAGCCCCGCCGAAAGCTTCCCCAGCGCCGCGAGCTTCTGGCTTTGCTGCTCGACCTCGGTGTACGTCCGCACGCGATCCGTCAACATCCCGACCAATCGCTGCGAAAGATCCGGCAGATGCTGCAGCAAATCGCCAAAATAAGCGTGCGAGTACGCAAGTCCCCAGATCGGGAGCGTCGCCCGCGCCGTCAGCCCATAATTTTTCAGCCGCGAAAATGGCAAAAGCCCCGTCACCGTCGGAGCTTCCATCGTTATTACGGGTCCTTCACGACCCGACTCTTTTCGCCCGCGAACCTCACCTTCGAGCAACACGAACATCAACTTGGCGGGCATGCCTTCCTTCATCATCAACTCGCCCGGCTCAAACCGAAATTCGTGCGTCCGATCGATGAACCAGTTCAGGTCGGCTTCGGACACATCCGCGAACACCGGGACCTTGCGAATCGCTTCAATCACCGCCGCGCGATCCGATGGATGCTCCGGCCCCTTCAGCGTGCCGTAGAGTTCGTTTGTGTCGTCCGGAATGCCGGTCATTCGCTTTTCACTCTCACGAACGCGCACCGCAACCGCGTACTACCTTCGCCGATTGAATCGTGACGCGACATCGAACCGTACCCACCGCTCACTGCACTTTCGCCAGATATTGATGTATGAATTGAACCACAACCGCGCCCTCTCCGACTCCCGATGCAACTCGCTTCACCGAGCCGTGCCGCACATCGCCCACCGCAAAAATTCCCGGCACGTTCGTCTCGAGCAATCCAGGATCGCGATCGAGCGTCCACGTCACCGGACGTTTGCCGTCGTGCATCAAGTCCGGCCCCGTAAGTATAAATCCACGTTCATCGCGATCGATCGTCTTGCCCAGCCACTCCGTCCGCGGCTGCGCGCCAATAAAAATGAACAAGCTCGACGCCGGAATCTTGTGCGGCTCCGACGACGACCCGCGCTTCACCATGATCGAATCCAGCCGCTGATCGCCGTGAACTTCGGTCACCGACGCCGACGTCCAAACATCGATGTTCGCCGTCTTCTCGATCTGCTCGATCAGATAGTGCGACATCGTGGCCGCCAGTGATTCGCCGCGCACCAACATGATCACTTGCTTCGCGAACTTCGAAAAATGCATCGCCGCCTGGCCCGCCGAGTTCGCTCCTCCGATAATAAAAACCGTCTCGCCCTTACAGGACAGCGCTTCCGAAGTTCCGCCGCCATAATAAACGCCCGCTCCCTGCAGCCGCTCGATGCCCGGAATATTGAGCGTGCGCCACTGCACTCCCATCGCGAGCAGCAACGCGTGACAAGAAATCTCGACACCATCTCCAAGCTTCAAGTAGCGATATGGCCCGTCCATGCGAACACTCATCGCCTCTTGCGGCGCCAGAATTTCCACATCGAACCGCCGCGCCTGCGCGACCGCGCGTCGCGCCAGATCGGCGCCACTCAGCCCCGACGGAAATCCCAAATAATTTTCGATGCGCGAACTCAGTCCCGCCTGGCCGCCCGGCGCCTCGCGCTCGATCATCACCGTCTTCAACCCCTCAGAAGCGCCGTAAACCGCGGCCGCCAACCCAGCCGGTCCTCCGCCAAC
Source organism: uncultured Acidobacteriota bacterium (assembly GCA_963785605.1). Classification (GTDB taxonomy): domain Bacteria; phylum Acidobacteriota; class Terriglobia; order Acidiferrales; family UBA7541; genus Acidiferrum. The sequence goes on from CAWAWE010000014.1 coordinate 83,804, forward strand.
GATCGCGAGGTCGTAAAAGTTTGTCAGCGCGTGCGTGCGAAGCCCAATCTTGTCGGCAACAGCTTGCTGCGTGGGCTCCGCAATGCGCTGCCCATCGGGAAAAAGGATCAGCGGCAAATTCTCCGCTTCCGCTCCGAGCGACTCGCACAAACGCCGTACATCCCCGTCCGACGCCGCCACTTCCACGTCGATCCACTGATACGGCACCTGATTTCGCGCCAAAAAATCGCGCAATTCATACGATCGCGACGACCACCGCGTCCCCAGCACGCGAATTCCTTCATACGGCGGACGAAACTCCGAAGACCAGTCGTGCAAAAGATCGTCGATCGCCGGGAACAGCTTCTCCTCCGGCGGATCCCACGGCTTCATCAAGTAATAGTGAATGCGCGCTTCATTGATCGCGTCGATCGCCGCATTCGTGTCGGCATACGCGGTCAACAGCGCGCGCTTGGCCTGCGGATGTATATCCATCGCCTCGGCCAAAAATCCGACGCCATCCATGTGCGGCATCCGTTGATCGGCCAGCACCAGCGCAACCGGATTGTTGCGTGCCTTCAGCTCGCGCAAAGTCGCAAGCCCCGCATCGCCCGAATCTGCCCGCATGACGCGATAATTTTGCGCATAATGCCCGCGCAAATCCCGCTCAATGGCGCGCAACACTTCCGGGTCGTCATCGACAGTCAGCAATACAGGCTTCGGCATGGTCTTTGGGATGAAACCCGCGGCGTGTCGGTTACTTCTTTTTCGCCGCGCTTCGTTTTGGTTTCATCCTCACGCTACAATCTGTCGGCGAATATGTCCAGTGCGCTTCCAGCCGCAATCGCGATGTTGAGTTCAGCCGACCCCGGCGAACGGGCAGCCGGCGCGCGAGACGTCTATCGCGCAGGCCGCGAACTCGCCGATGAAGCCTCGCGCGAATGGCGAGCTGACCCGGAGTTTGCCGCGCTCCTCGCGGTCAACAGCTCAAACGAGCCTCACTGCACCGTCGGCTTGGCCGTGAATCCCATCACATTCGAAGCAATCCGCGACGCGAACGCCTCTCCGCGTCTCGCTGAAGTCCCCCCTGACCAGGACGCCCGCGAGTTCGAACTCCATTTCGATGGCAGCGTCACCCTCGACATCCTGACCACCCGCGACCCAAAAGCTCAAGGCGCGATCGCACGTTATCTCTCGAAATTTGGCGAAGGAATCCAGCAGGTCGAATACCGGTGCCGCAACGTCGACGCGGCAACAGCAGTCCTGAAAGCAAAATTCGCCGTCGAGCCCGTCTATCCCCAAACCCGCCCCGGCGCCGACAACACTCGCATCAATTTTTTTCTAGCCCGCACACCCAGCGGCGACAAAGTCCTGATCGAGCTCTACGAAAAATAACCGGTAGCGCCGGCGTCCCGCCGGCGTTTTTCTGCGCCATCACAAAAGAATTCCGCCGTCGAGCAAGATTCGAAACGCACGCGCGCCCGAACAACCAACCATCCATCCCGCCGCCCCGCCTCAACTCCCCTGAAAATTCTGAATCTCCCGCGAAGCCCGCAGCACTTCCCCCACGGTCCAAGCCTGCGCAATCGCCCCATGCGGCGTAAACGGCGAGTCCCCCTCAAAAATTTCGCCCAGCGTCCCCAGCCCATACATCTGCACCGAAATCCCCAGCGGCTCCAGAAATCGCATCGCCTCTTCCGGATCGCCATAAACGCGCAAATGCGCCAGCACAAACGGCCCCACCAGCCAGCCCCAAACCGTCCCCTGGTGATAAGCCGCATCGCGATCGCGCGGCCCACCGGCGTAGTGCCCCTTGTACCCAGGCTCCCCCGGCGCCAAACTCCGCAGCCCATACGACGTCAGCAAATGTTTCGCGCACATATCCACCACCGCGCGCTGCTGCTCCTCATTCAACGGCGACACCGGCAACGACACCGCAAAAAGTTGATTCGGCCGCAGCGAATCATCATTCGCCCCACCCGGCACATCGATCACATCAAAACAGCACCCGCGCTCTTCATTCCAGAATTTCTGAAAATTTTTCTTCGCCTTTGCCGCCAGCTTTTCGTACCCTTCGCCCGGCCGCGCCAGCAACTTCGCAAACTCCGCCATCGTCTCCAGCGCGTTGATCCACAGCGCGTTCACCTCAATAACTTTTCCCACACGCGGCGTGACCACCCAATCCCCAACTTTCGCGTCCATCCACGTCAGCTGCACTCCCGGCGCGCCTCCAAACAGCAATCCATCCGCCGGATCGACCTTGATATTGAATCGCGTCCCCTTCACATGCGCATCGAGGATCTCGCCCAGAATCGGAAACAGTTGCAGCAACGTCCGGCCATCTTTCGTCGCCGCAAAAAATTGCCGCACCGCCTCAAAAAACCAGAGCGCCGCATCGATCGAGTTGTATTGCGGATCGCCTCCCGCATCCGGAAAATTATTCGGCAGCACTCCGCCATCGACGACCTCAGAAAATGCCAGCAATATCTGCCGCGCGATATCGGCTCTCCCCGTCGCCAGCGTCAATCCCGGCAGCGCGATCATCGTGTCGCGCCCCCAATCCCCAAACCAGTGATAGCCCGCGATAATGCTGCGCCCATCCGGATTCGTCGGCAGCGCCCGCTTCACTATGAATTGATCCGCCGCAAGTACCAGCTGCGGCACCCACTTCGGCTCCCCGCTCTGCGGCTTTGCCGCCGTCCAGCGTTCGCCACGATTCAAAAATCTGTCGTTCGCGATCCAGCGCCTCCGTTCGATCCGCCGCAGTAGCAGCACCCCCCGCTTCCGTCGTCGCCACAAACGTAGCGCTCGTCCCCACCTTCAGCGTCGTCTGAAACAACGCCGCGAACAAATGATCTTCGTGATCATCCAGCCCGCGCTCTTTCTCCACCGCCATGAAACAGTCGCGATACCACTCATGCCGCACTTCGCACGACGCATCCGCGCATTTCAGAAAAAATGGCGTCGCCCCTTCGAACGCCGTCACCTTCACTCCCGCGCCGCTATCGACCACATCGATCTGCATCCGCCAGTCGCCCGCATGCGTCGCGCCGTGATAATCGCGATAATTCACCAGCGCCTTCAGCGCAACTTCCGCCGGCGCCGTTCCTCGCAGCAGCGTGTATTGCACGTACGTCGTGTTTTCTCCGTGCTTCATCCATACGCGCTTTTCCAACAACGCATCCGCCAGCGCATACGTCCACACCGGCGTCATGCCTTCCAAACGAAAACTCTCGATGCTCAGAAATCCTTTCGGATCGGTGACGCCGCTCATCCACTGATGCGTCGAAAGCGCGTAGTCCGCCCCCGCGTAGCGAACAATCTCATCCACTCCCGCAACCAGTTGCATCCGTCCAACCGGCGGCTGCAATGCCGCAATCAATAATCCGTGATAGCGCCGCGTCGAATTCCCCGAGATCGTTCCCGACGCAAATCCCCCAATTCCATTCGTGACGAGCCACTCCCGCCCATCCGCAGTTTCCAGATTGCCGCAAACCTCGCGCCCAAATTTGATCCGCGCATCTTCAGGAATGAACGCAGTCGTAGCAGTCGTTGCCGCAGCAGCTTTCTTTCGCGGCGCGCGCGCCTTGCCGGTATTTTTTTTCCGCGGCACCGTCTCCCCGGTCGCAGTGACGTTGGCCGAAGTCGCGCTCTCAGCCGTTCCGTTCCCGTCTCCGCCTTCGCTTTCCCCTTGTCAGTTCGATTCGAAGCCATCGCCTTCCAATCTATTCATCACAATTCGTCGCGCGCATCTGCCTCGCGCTTTTGCCCGTTGCCCCATGCCCCGAATGCGCCCAGTAAATCTCGATTTCCCCAAAATCACCAACGGTTCTATACGCCGGTTCCGTACGCCGGTTCTGTGCGGTGGTTCTGTAGGGGCGTCCCTTTAGGGCGCCCAGGCACAATGTCAGCACTTGCCACCTTGCCCGCTAGACTCACCACTCTGCCCGCTACTCGCCACTCTGTTGGATAAGCTTCGCCACCAAACCCGTCCACCCCGTCTGATGATTCGCGCCAATCCCCGCGCCGTTATCCCCGTGGAAATATTCGTAGAACGAAATCAAGTCCTTCCAGTGCGGATCGTTCTGAAAAAGATCGACGCCGCCCGCCACCGGACGCCGTCCGTCAGCGTCGCGTTCGAAAATCCGGATCAGCCGCCGCGAAATCTCTCGCCGCGACTTGCCACAGAGTTGCATTCGTTCCCCGCGCCCGTCGGACACTGCACCTTGAAGTCTTCGCCAAAATAATGATGAAACTTCTGTAGCGACTCGATCAGCAAATAGTTCACCGGAAACCATATCGGCCCGCGCCAATTTGAATTGCCGCCGAATAATCCCGTCGTCGATTCGGCCGGCTCGTAAGTGACCCGGCTGATCTGCCCGTTCACATCAACCTCATACGGATTGTTCAGGTGATACCGCGACAGCGCGCGAATGCCGTAATCCGACAGAAATTCGCTCTCATCCAGCATCCGCACAAGCACGCGCCGCAATTGATCGCGATTCGCCAGCGATAGCAACCGTCGCACGCCGCGCGCCCCACGCTCGGTCGATTCGATATGTTCCGGCACGTCGGCATGATTGTCGATGAACCACTGCATCCGCCGCTTGAATCCAGGCAGCCGATCGACAATTTCCGGCTCGAGCGTTTCCACCGCGAACAGCGGAATCAATCCCACCATCGAGCGAATCTTCATGAAATGCTCTTCGCCGTTCGGCAGCTGCAAAACGTCGTAGTAAAACCCATCCACGTTGTCCCACAGCGAACGGTTCTCTTCGCCCACGTCATTCATCGCCGAAGCGATAGCCACGAAGTGTTCGAAAAATTTGCTCGCCACATCCTCGTACGCCGGATCGTCTTTCGCCAGCTCCAGCGCGATTGCCAGCATGTTCAGGCAATACATGCCCATCCAGCTCGTCCCGTCCGATTGCTCCAGGTGACCGCCGGTCGGCAAAGGCTGCGAGCGATCGAACACCCCGATGTTGTCGAGCCCCAGAAACCCGCCCTGGAAAATATTCGCTCCATCGGGATCTTTACGATTCACCCACCACGTGAAATTCAGCAGCAGCTTGTGAAATACCTTTTCGAGAAAGCCTCGATCGGCAACTCCGCGGATTCGGCGCTCGATTTTATAAACGCGAAACGCCGCCCAGGCATGCACCGGCGGATTCACATCGCCGAACGCCCACTCATACGCGGGCAACTGCCCGTTCGGGTGCATATACCATTCGCGCAGCAGCAAAATCAGCTGCTCCTTCGCGAAATCCGGATCGATCAGCGAAATCGGGATGCAGTGAAACGCCAGATCCCACGCCGCATACCACGGATACTCCCACTTGTCCGGCATCGAGATGATGTCGTCGTTATAAAGGTGCGTCCAATCCTTGTTGCGCCCCTTAAGTCGCTCCTTCGGCGGCGGAGGGCTGTCCGGATCGCCGTCGAGCCAGTGCCGCACATCGTAGTGATAGAACTGTTTGCACCACAGCATCCCAGCGAATGCCTGGCGCATGATTAGTTTTCCGTCGTCAGAAAGTTCGGGCGGATTTCTCGACGCGTAAAAATCGTCGGCATCCTTGATGCGCGCTGCGAAAACGGATTCGAAGCCGGTTCCGAAATCGCTCAAGGCCGGTGGCGGCTCCATTGTGGATCCCGCTGCCGAAGCCGCCTGCTTTGCCGATCCGGAGCTCGCACCGCCATTGAGATTCGCCGCAACCGACGGATCACGATCCGTCAACCGCAGCTTCAGCGTCACACTGTCGCCCGCCTTGAGAATCATTGAATGCAGCGCGGCCATCTTTGTTCCGGTCGACTTCGGATTGACGGCAGACTTTCGGCCGCTGAACCAGATACTCGTGAAACGCATCTTTGACGAAACCCTGGTTCGCTTCGCCGAATAACCGCTGCGTGTTCGTATCGTTGTCGGTGAAAAGCAGCTGCGGATTCCCTTCCGCAATCAGCCAACGCTTGCCATATTGCCAGTGCTGAATCTCAAGACAGGTATTGCCCGGAACTGCATTCACCGGCGTGATCGATGGCCGGCGATCGTCTCTTCCCCATGACCATGTATTCCGAAACCACAGCGACGGAAGCAAATGCAGCGGCGCTTCGTCCGGACCTCGATTGAACGCCGTAACCTTTATAAGGATGTCTTCGACGTCGGCCTTCGCGTATTCCACAAACACATCGAAATAGCGGTTCTCGGCAAATACGCCGGTATCGATCAATTCGTACTCCGATTCCTTACGGCTGCGGCGCCCATTCTCCGCGATCAGCTGTTCGTACGGAAACTCGGCCTGCGGATACTTGTACAGCATCTTCATGTAGCTGTGCGTCGGCGTCGCATCCAGATAGAAGTAGTACTCCTTCACATCTTCGCCGTGATTGCCTTCGTGCCCATTCACCCCAAAGAGCCGCTCTTTCAGAATCGGGTCGTGCCCATTCCACATCGCCAGGCCAAAGCAGATCAGCTGGTGCCGGTCGCTGATTCCCCCGATGCCGTCTTCTCCCCACCGGTAAGTGCGCGAACGCGCATGGTCGTGGGGCAAGTATTCCCAGGCCGTGCCCCCCGGGCTGTAATCCTCGCGGACGGTTCCCCATTGCCGCTCGGATAGGTACGATCCCCAGCGCTTCCAATACTTCGTCCGAAGCCGATCCTCTTCAAGACGCCTGTCTTCCACCGTCAATAATCGCGCCATAAAGGAATTGTAGCCGCGGTTGTGTTGCCGTACCTGTTTATGTTAATCATAACCTTTTCCTTTGGCAAGCCTACCCTGTTGGCAGTTGCATCAATTATTCTAAGGTTAGCCTGGTGCGGCACAAGCCAGGCGATATCGTCAGCGGTAAGGTTGTTGCGTTTCATAATCTCCTCACTAACATCTGCCATGCCTACAACGGCAATTTAAACACCGTTTTACCCTCCTGGTAGGCAAAATGTTCACGGGCGGTTACTGTTTCAATAGAAGCGGGTTTTGCCGAGCCACCCGCCTTCATGTGAAGGTATGGTGCGCCGCCACCATCGCTTTTAAGTATGCTATCCAATAAACCATAGCCTTCTTCGTTTGGCTCAAACACTGCCGCTTCATCGCCAAAAAGAATACAGGTATTACGGTCAGTATAATCAATAATGGCACTCATTTTGTCAACACCTACTACCAATACTTTTTTCGTGTTTGCCGCTTTCAATAAAGCTTGCGCCTGTTCCATAAAGTGCATATAAAAAGCCACTGCAAGCAGCACTAAGGTCGAAACCCCATGCGT
>CAWAWE010000015.1:0-29977 GCA_963785605.1 uncultured Acidobacteriota bacterium
CGATGCAGTTGAAATACGACGTGAACGAATGCCAGGAGCGCGGCATGACGTATTCCGCGCCTTTAAAAGTCACCATTCGTCTCACCATCTACGACAAGGATCCCGATTCCGGCGCGAAAACTATTCGCGACATCAAGGAGCAGGAAGTTTTCTACGGCGACATTCCGCTGATGACAGAGAACGGAACCTTCATCATCAACGGTACCGAGCGCGTCATCGTCAGCCAGTTGCATCGTTCGCCGGGCGTCTTCTTCGAGAGCGCCAACAACCGCTCCTACTTCCTCGGCAAGATCATTCCGTACCGCGGAAGCTGGGTCGAGTTCGAGTACGACACCAAAAACATTCTCTACGTCCGCATCGATCGCAAGCGCAAATTCCTCGGCTCGATCTTCCTGCGCGCGCTGGGCATGAAGTCCAACGAAGACATCCTCCGCACCTTCTATCAGGTCGAGCGCATTTCTCTGCGCGACAAGGATCTCTTCTGGAATATTTCGCCGGGCATCGTCGATCGCAAGCTGACGCACGAAATCCGCAATCCGAAGTCCGAAGAAGTCATCGTCGGCGCGCACAAGCGCATCACCGAAAATCTCTTCAAGGAACTCATCAAGGCCAAGATCTCGCAGGTTCGTTCGGCTCTGCAAGATCTCGAAGGCGCCTACAGCGTCGCCGACGTCGTGAATCGTCAGACCGGCGAAGTCCTCCTGGAATCCAACAAGCCGCTCACGCCCGAACTTTGGCAGGCGTTCGCCGAATCCGGCATCACCGAAGTCGACGTCTTCTTCCCGGAGCGCGACGACATCGGTCTCGTCCTTTCGCGCACGCTTGACAAGGACGGCATCCGCTCCTCCAAGGAAGCGCTGATCGAAATCTACCGCAAGCTGCGTCCCGGCGATCCTCCGACTCTGGAAACCGCGACCAACTTGTTCCGCGGCATGTTTTTCGATCCGCGCAAATACGATTTCAGCCGCGTCGGCCGCCTCAAATTCAACATCAAGATGGGGCTCGACACCCCGCTCGACAATCGCACGCTCGATACGCCCGACTTCGTTTCGGCGATCAAGTATCTCTTCAAGCTCCGCAAAAACATCGGCGTCGTCGATGACATCGATCACCTCGGCAACCGCCGCGTTCGCGCAGTCGGCGAATTGCTCGAAAACCAGTTCCGCATCGGTTTCGTCCGCATGGAACGCGCCATCAAGGAAAAGATGAGCGTGTACCAGGAAATGTCCACAGCGATGCCGCACGACCTCGTGAACGCCAAGCCCGTCATGGCCGCAATCCGCGAGTTCTTCGGTTCATCGCAGCTCAGCCAGTTCATGGACCAGACCAATCCGCTCGAGCGAAATCACGCACAAGCGCCGTCTTTCCGCTCTTGGACCCGGTGGTCTTTCGCGCGAACGCGCTGGCTTCGAAGTCCGCGACGTTCACCCGACGCACTACGGCCGCATCTGCCCGATCGAAACGCCGGAAGGTCCGAACATCGGTTTGATCAGCTCGCTCTCCTGCTTTGCGCGCATCAACGACTACGGCTTCATCGAGTCGCCGTACCGCAAAGTTAAGGGCGGCCGCATCATCGACTACGTTCAGATCGTCAACGCCGGCGATAGCGAATTCAAAGCCGGCGAAATCGTCGAGAAAGATCGCGTCGAAGAGCTCAACGAAGAGCTCAAGCGCCGCAAGGTCACCGTCGAGCCGTACTGCTTCTACCTTTCCGCTTGGGAAGAAGACAAGTACGTCGTCGCGCAGGCCAACGTCTCGCTCGATGATCGCTTGAAGATCACCACGGAACTCGTCAACTGCCGTCAGGCCGGAAACTTCGTGCTCAAGAGCCGCGACGAAGTCGATTACGTCGACGTGTCGCCGAAGCAGCTCGTCTCCGTTGCCGCCAGCTTGATTCCGTTCCTCGAGAACGACGACGCCAACCGCGCGTTGATGGGCTCGAACATGCAACGCCAGGCCGTGCCTCTGATTCGCGGAGATGCTCCGCTCGTCGGCACCGGCATGGAGCGCGTCACCGCTCGCGATTCCGGCGCGGTCGTGCTCTGCAAACGCGATGGCATCGTCGATCAGGTCGACTCCGAACGCATCATCGTTCGCGTCGAATCCGATCACTCCGGCGTGCTCAGCCGCGAAGTCGGCGCTGACATCTATCAGCTCATCAAATTCAAGCGTTCCAACCAGAACACTTGCATCAACCAGAAGCCGCTGATTCGCGTCGGCGATCGCGTCAAGAAGGGCCAGGTCCTCGCCGACGGTCCTTGCACCGAACGCGGCGAACTCGCTCTCGGACGCAACGTGCTCGTCGCCTTCGTTCCCTGGCGCGGGTACAACTTCGAAGACGCCATCCTCGTCAGCGACAAGCTCGTTAAGGACGACTACTACACCTCGATTCACATCGAGGAATATGAAATCGAAGCGCGCGACACCAAGCTCGGACCCGAAGAAGTCACGCGCGATATTCCCAACATCAGCGAGTCGTTCCTGCGCAATCTCGATGAGAGCGGCGTCATTCGCATCGGCGCCGTCATCAAGCCGGGCGACATCCTCGTCGGCAAAGTTACGCCCAAGGGCGAAACCACGCTGACGCCGGAAGAAAAACTGCTCCGCGCCATCTTCGGTGAAAAAGCCGGAGACGTTCGCGACGCTTCTCTCTATTGCCCGCCGGGCATCGAAGGCACCATCGTCGATGTCAAAATCTTCACCCGCAAGGGCGGCGAAAAAGACGAGCGCCATAAGGCCATCGAAGCCACTCAGGTCTTCAAGCTCGAAAAGAACCTTGCCGACGAAATCCGCATCCTCACGGATGAGCGCCTCAAGCGCCTCTCGGATCTTCTCGGTGGCAAGATTCTCCAGGCCGACCTGCACGACGAAAAGACCAACAAGCGCCTCTTGACCAAGGGCGTTGACCTGACACGCGACATCATCGAGAAGATTTCGACGCGCAACCTCAAGCGTCTGAAACTCAACGAAAAGGATCCTCTGCTCATCGAGAAGATCGAAGAGATCGAGGAAATGACTTCGCGCCAGATCGACGTGCTCCGCAAGATCACCGAAGAGCGCAAAGAAAAACTCAAAAAGGGCGACGAACTGCCCCCGGGCGTCATCAAGCTCGTCAAGGTCTACATCGCGATGAAGCGCAAGCTCTCCATCGGCGACAAGATGGCCGGACGTCACGGGAACAAGGGCGTCATCGCTCGCATCGTTCCCCAGGAAGACATGCCGTACATGCCGGATGGCACTCCGGTCGAGATCGTTTTGAATCCTCTCGGCGTTCCGTCTCGTATGAACGTCGGACAGGTTCTCGAAACGCACCTCGGTTGGGCCGGCAAGGAACTCGGCAACAGCCTCAAGCGCTTGCTCAGCAAGGAAAATCGCGCTGAAGCGATTCGCCGCTGGTTCAAGGAAGTCTTCGCCGACACCACCATCTGGCGGACGCTCGGAAAACTGTCTGACGATGAGTTGCTCGAATACGCCGAAGGGTTCCGCGAAGGAATTCCATTCGCCACGCCGGTTTTCGACGGCGCGCGCGAAACGGAAATCCGTCACTTGCTCGAAGTCGCGGGCTTGCCGCACGCCGGCAAGATCAACCTCTTCGACGGCATGACCGGCGACCAGTTCGATCAGCCCGTCACTGTCGGCTACATCTACATGCTCAAGCTGTCGCACTTGGTCGACGACAAGATTCACGCTCGTTCGATCGGGCCCTACTCGCTCATCACTCAGCAACCTCTGGGCGGCAAAGCGCAGTTCGGTGGCCAGCGCTTCGGTGAAATGGAAGTCTGGGCGTTGGAAGCGTACGGTGCGGCGCACATCCTGCAAGAGCTGCTCACGGCTAAGTCCGACGACGTTTACGGCCGCGCGAAAATCTACGAGGCCATCGTCAAGGGCGAGCCGGGCATCGAGCCCGGCGTGCCCGAATCGTTCAACGTTCTCGTTCGCGAGTTGCAGTCGCTCTGCCTCGACGTTGAATTGATGAAGCGTCAGAAACCGCCAGAAGCAAAAGCAGCCGACTAACCGGCAATAACAATGTGGGGGCGCGGCACGCTGCGCCCCATTTCAGCAAGTTCTTAGCAGTTCGTAGTCTTAGCAGTTTGGGTTCTCAGCCGGTCCGGTGCAAAACACCTGATCGCGTCCTCGGCGAAAGCCGGGGAGGGAGGAAACAACCTTGTATCGCAGCAGCCCTTATGATCGCGCCAGTTTGATTGCAGATTTCGATTCCATCCGTATCAGCCTGGCCAGCCCTGAGAAAATCCGCTCGTGGTCTCACGGTGAAGTCACAAAACCAGAGACCATCAACTACCGCACGTTCAAGCCTGAGCGTGATGGTTTGTTCTGCGCCAAAATTTTTGGCCCGGTCACCGATTGGGAGTGCCTGTGCGGCAAGTACAAGCGCATGAAGCACCGCGGTGTGATTTGCGACAAGTGCGGCGTCGAAGTCACCTTGAGCAAAGTCCGCCGTGAACGCCTGGGACACATCGAGCTGGCTTCACCCTGCTCGCACGTGTGGTTCTTCAAGGGCCTGCCCAGCCGCATCGGCTACCTGCTCGACATTTCGATGCGCGACCTCGAGCGCATTCTCTACTTCGAAGCGTTCGTCGTCGTTGATGCCGGCGAAGTCGCCGTGCTTCGCGAACGCGAAGTGCTCCTCGAAGATAAATATCGCGAGCTGCAAAAAGAATATCCCGGCCAGTTCACCGCCAAGATGGGCGCCGAAGCAATCAAGGAACTTCTCCGCCGCGTCGAAGTCGAAAAACTGTCCGAAGAGCTTCGCGAAAAAATGAAGACCGATCCGTCGCTCCAGAAGCGGATCAAGTTCGCCAAGCGCCTCAAAGTTCTCGAGGCCTTCCGCAAGAGCGGCAACAAGCCCGAGTGGATGATTCTCGACGTGATCCCGGTTCTTCCGCCGGAATTGCGCCCTCTCGTGCCACTCGACGGCGGCCGTTTCGCCACTTCCGACCTCAACGATCTCTATCGCCGCGTCATCAACCGCAACAACCGGTTGAAAAAGCTCATGGAGCTTCGCGCGCCCGACGTCATCGTCCGCAACGAAAAGCGCATGCTCCAGGAAGCCGTCGACGCTCTGTTCGACAACGGCCGCCGTGGTCGCGTGCTGCGCGGCACCAACAACCGTCCGCTCAAGTCTCTGTCCGACACGCTCAAGGGCAAGCAGGGCCGCTTCCGCCAAAACCTGCTCGGCAAGCGCGTGGACTACTCGGGCCGTTCGGTCATCGTCGTTGGTCCCGAACTCAAGCTCAACCAGTGCGGTCTCCCCAAAAAGATGGCGCTCGAGCTCTTCAAGCCCTTCATCTATCACAAGCTCGAAGCCCAGGGGCACTGCACCACCATCAAGCAAGCCAAGGAAATGGTCGAGCAGCAAGATCCAGTCGTCTGGGACATTCTCGAAGACGTCATTCGCGAACATCCAGTGATGCTCAACCGCGCTCCGACCTTGCACCGCCTCGGTATCCAGGCGTTCGAGCCGGTTCTCGTCGAAGGTAAAGCCATCCGTATTCACCCGCTCGTCTGCACCGCGTTCAACGCGGACTTCGACGGCGACCAGATGGCCGTTCACATTCCGTTGTCGCCTGAATCGCAGGTTGAAGCGTCCGTGCTGATGCTCAGCTCGCGCAACATCCTGTCGCCGGCGCACGGCCTGCCACTTGCCGTTCCGTCGCAAGACATGGTTCTCGGTATCTATTACCTGACCAAGTCCCGCACCGGCGCCAAGGGCGAAGGTCGCGTCTTCGGCGCAACCGACGAAGTCGTGCTCGCTCTCGAAGCCGGCGAAGTCGAACTGCTCACTCCCATTCGTCTGCGCTACACCGGTGAACTCATCGACCTCACCACCGCGTATGACGACCAGGACGTGCCTCACACCGTTCCCGTGAAGCTCGAGCGTCAGTTCATTCAGACCACCGTCGGCCGCGTCATTCTCAACGACCACTTGCCGAGCAATTTCCCGTACATCAACGGCTTGCTCAAAAAGAAGGGCGTTCAGCAGCTCGTGTACTACGCCTACTTGCGCTTCGGCTTGGAAAGCACCGTCGTGCTGCTCGATCAATTGAAGGAATTGGGATTCATGTACGCCACCAAGTCCGGCATTTCGATCGGTATCGACGACATGCTCATCCCGGGCGATAAGCCCAAGCTCGTCGAAAACGCCGAAAAAGAAGTCGTCAAGGTGCAGCAGCAATACCTCGACGGCGCCATCACCAACGGCGAACGCTATAACAAAGTCATCGCCATCTGGGGCGACGTCACGGAAAAAGTCGCCGACGAACTCTTCAAGACCCTCGAGAACCAGGACAAGGAAGGCGGCATCAACCCCGTCTACGTCATGGCCGACTCCGGCGCTCGCGGTTCGAAACAGCAGATTCGTCAGCTCTCCGGTATGCGCGGACTGATGGCGAAGCCGTCGGGCGAAGTTATCGAGTCGCCGATTACTTCCAACTTCCGCGAAGGCCTCAACGTGTTGCAGTACTTCATCTCCACGCACGGCGCGCGTAAGGGCTTGGCCGATACGGCTCTCAAGACTGCCGATTCGGGCTACCTTACTCGCCGCCTCGTGGACGTCGCGCAAGACGTGATCATCAACGAGCGCGATTGCGGCACCTCCGACGGCATCTTCGTCGAACCCATCATCGAAGCCGGCGTCGAAGTCGAACCGCTCCGCGACCGTATCGTTGGCCGCGTCTCGCTCGACAAGATCAAGGACTTCGAAGGCCACATCATCGTTGACGTCAACCAGGAAATCACCGAAGAGCTTGCGAACTCCGTTCAGGGTGCCGGTATCGAACGCGTCCGTATTCGTTCCGTGCTCACCTGCGAATCGCGACGCGGTGTTTGCGCCCTCTGCTACGGCCGCAACCTCGCTTCGGGCCGCATGGTCGAACTCGGCGAAGCGGTCGGCGTCATCGCCGCGCAGTCCATCGGCGAACCCGGCACGCAGCTCACCATGCGTACCTTCCACATCGGCGGAACCGCCACCCGCGTTTCCGAGCGTTCCACGCTCGAAGCGCGCAACAACGGTGTCGTCAAGTTCGTGGATCTCAAGCACGTCGAAGGTCGCGGTGGCACCCACATCGCGATGAATCGCGCGGGCTTGATCGCCATCGTTGACGAAAAGGGCCGCGAAAAAGAGCGCTACCACGTTGTCTACGGCGCCCGCCTCCGCTGTGTCGAAGGCGAATCCGTCACGCACGGCCAGATCCTGGCCGAGTGGGATCCGTTCACCTTCTCGATCCTGACCGAAACCGCCGGCTCCGTGAAGTTCGACGACCTGCGCCCCGGTCTCACCATCGAAGAGCAAGTTGACGAAGTCACCGGCCTGTCGCAGGACGTTGTCACCCTGCCGCCGGGCGACGAAAAGCATCAGCCTGCGATCCTTGTTCGCGATTCTGCTGGCAAGGTTCGCCGCAAGTACCTCATGCCTTCACGCGCTCACTTGATGGTTAAGGATGGCGATGAAGTGTCGGCCGGAGACGTACTCGCGAAGATCCCGCGTGAAACCACCAAGACCAAGGACATCACCGGTGGTCTCCCGCGCGTCGTCGAACTCTTCGAAACCCGCAAGCCCAAGGATCCTGCCGTCATCTCCGAAATCGACGGCTCGGTTCGTTACGGCGATATCGCCAAGGGCATGCGCAAAATCTACGTCGAAAGCGAAGACCGCAAGACCACGAAGGAATACTCCATTCCCCGCGGTATTCACATCAACGTTCAGGAAGGCGATCACGTCAAGGCCGGCGAGGCTTTGATCGACGGTCCTCTCAACCTGCACGACTTGCTCGCGGTCCTCGGCGAAAAGTTCACCCAGGCCTACCTCGTCAACGCAATTCAAGAGGTCTATCGCCTACAGGGTGTGAACATCAACGACAAGCACATCGAAACCATCTCTCGCCAGATGATGCGCTGGGTCAAGGTCGAAGACGTTGGCGACACCTCGTTCCTCCTCGAAGAGCAAGTGGACAAGTTCCGCTTCCGCGAAGAGAACGATCAGGTGATCAAGGATGGAGGCCGCCCCGCAACGGGCCGTCCTCTGCTCCTCGGTATCACCAAGGCGTCGCTCTCGACCGACTCGTTCATCTCCGCCGCGAGCTTCCAGGAAACCACGCGCGTACTCACCGAAGCCGCTGTTGCCGGCAAGGTCGATTACCTGCGCGGCCTGAAAGAAAACGTCATCATGGGCCGCCTCATCCCGGCTGGTACGGGTCTCGAGCACTACCGCAGCATTCAGTTGCTGACGGAAATGCCCGCGCCTGCTCCTGTCGAGGACATTCCCGAGGCCGCCGAACTCACCGCGGAAGAAGCCGCCGCGATCGAGTTCCTCGAAAAGGGAAGCGAAGCCGACGCAGCCTCGGAAGCCTAATCCTATCAATGGGTTGGGCGGCAACCCCGCCTAGCCAATTCATTCGAACGAACACCCACCGGCGCTTGGCTCTCACCAAGCGCCGGTTTTGTTTTTCTTCTCAATTTCTAGGCCCATTGTACGGAATGAGTTACAGGTATCGTTCGAGCACTCGCCAGAATCCTCTTCTTGCCCCGCTTCCCGCCCCATTCCAAAATAACGTGTCAGGTCTAGTACCAGAAAAATGCGGCTCGCATGCGGGGTCCGCGTAAACCCATGTCCGACCTCACCAAACCTCCCGCGAACGACTGCAACGCCCCCAAGGGCCCCGCCGTCTCCGAACGCCTCGCCCAGTTCGAACGCCGCCAGGGCGAACTCTGGCGCCTCACCTTTCTCTTGCTCCTCGTCATCTCCGTCGTTTTCGCCCTCGTCTCCTGGGACACCATCCGCTCCTTCGCCCTTCATTTTGAAGCCCTTCCCGTCGGCCTCGTCATTCTCATCGCCCTCTTCGGCATGTACACCTGGAAGCGCTCTCAGGAAATGTCCGAGCTCCGCGGCCTCGTCAAAGGTCTCGAGCAGCGCAACGCGCAACCCGCCGAAGATCGCGAATTCGACAAACTTTTCGCCGTCATCGAACGCTCGCAGCAGGGCTACCGCGACCTCATCGACTCTTTCGACGACGTCCTTCTCGCCCTCACGCTCGACGGTGAAGTCCGCGCCGTCAATCGCAGCTTTGCCGATATCGTCGGCATGCGTTTCCAGCAAATCGTCGGCCGCCACGTCAGCGAATTCCTCGAAGAAGCCAACGGCGAAGCACGCACCCTCATCGAACGCGCCATGCCTCGCTTCATCGAGCGCCGCCATTGGACCGGCGTCGTCCATCTAAAAGTCAAAGGCCACAAAACGCCTTTCTATTACGACTGCGTTGCCCACGCCATGATGCGCGGCGATCAGGTTCACGGCGTCACCATCCTCGCGCGAGACATCACCGCCTCCCGCAAAAACGAAGCCCGCTTCACCGAGCTCTTCGAAACTCTGCAGGAAGGCATCTACATCGTCACGCCCGACGATCGCATTCTCGACGCAAATCCCGCGCTCGTCCGCATGCTCGGCTACGATTCGAAAGAAGAGCTGCTCTCGCGCAGCCTCGCCGATGTCCTTCCCGACGCGCAGCAGCGCCGCCTCCTTCGCCAGGAAGTCGATACCGAGCCCATGCTCCAGGGCCGCGAGCTGACTCTCATCCGCAAAGACGGCCACCCGATCATCTGCCTCAACACCGCCGCCGTCGTTCGCGACACTTCCGGCCGCGTTCTCCGCTATCACGGCGCGCTCATGGACATCACCGAGCGCCGCGAAATGGAGCGCCGTCTTTATCAGCAGCAGGAATTCGCGCGCCGCCTGATCGACAGCTTCCCCGACCTCATCTTCGTCCTCAACGCCGAGGGCCACTACACCTTCACCAGCCCGCGCGTAAAAGAAATTCTCGGCTACGATCCCGAAGACTACGACTGGAGCGCGCTCGGCGAACGCACCCACTCCGAAGATCGCCCGGCTCTGCAAACTCTCTTCGCCGAAATGTTCACCGGCCAGCGCTCGTTCGGCTCGCTCGAAATGCGCGTCCGCCACAAGAGCGGCGATTGGCGCCGCGTCCGCTGCCACCTCAGCCCGCTCTTCAACGAAACCGGCAAGATCGATGGCGTCATCATTTCCGGCCGCGACGTCACCGACATGAAGCGCCTCGAAGAGCAGCTCATCCAGGCCGAAAAACTCGCCGCCATGGGCCAGATGCTCGCCGGCGTCGCCCACGAGCTCAACAATCCGCTCACCGCCATTCTCGGTGTCACCGAACTCCTCCGCGAACGCGCCGGCTTCGACGATTCCACCAAGCGCCAGCTCGACCTCACGCATCGCCAGGCCCGCCGCGCCGCGCGCATCGTCCAGAATCTCCTCGAATTTTCGCGCCCCGCCGCGCCGCAAAAGAAAATGCTCGACGTCAGCAATCTCCTCGAGCGCACCCTCCAGCTGCACGAACATTCGCTGCGCCGCAACAACATCACCGTCGAATATCAGCCGCAGGCCGGCCTCTACTCCGTCGTCGGCGACGCCAATCAGCTCGTCCAGGTCTTCCTCAATCTCATCAGCAACGCCGAGCACGCCATCCGCGAAGTCCGCGAAGGCGGCCGCATTCAGATTCGCGTCGGCCGCATCGGCGCCAACGTTTCCGTCACCGTGCAGGACGACGGCGTCGGCATTCTCCCCGAAGCGCTCACAAAACTTTTCGATCCCTTTTACACCACCAAGCGCCCCGGCGGCGGCACCGGCCTCGGCCTCAGCATCTGCACCGCGATCATTCGCGAACATGGCGGCTCCATCGACGTCGAAACTCTTCCGGTCGGCGGCTCCGCCTTCACGATTTTTCTCCCGCTCGCCGTCGAAAAAGATTCCGCGGAGTCATCCGGCCTGGCGAATTCCTCCGCGCAATCCACCATCGCCGCTCTCGACGGCGCCACGCCCGCGCTTCCTACCACCATCCGCGCCATCGACGCCGGCATTTTCAGCGGCCGCTCCATTCTCGTCCTCGACGACGAAGAGAGCATCCGCATGCTCCTCGAAGAAGGCCTCTCCGCTCACGGCCTTCATGTGGACTGCGCTTCCACGCCCGTCGGCGCCGTGCAATTCGTCCGCGATCGCAGCTACGACATCCTGCTTTGCGACATCAATCTCACCGCCAACGGCCACTCCCTCGCCGGCCACGAAGCCGCTGCACAAATCCTCTCCGCCGCCGGCGCCAGCAAGCCCATCGTCGTCTACATGACCGGCGACCTCGTCGATCCGTCTCCCGCCGGCTCCGACGAACCCCGCCGCCTCCAGAAGCCCTTCCGCATCTCCGAAGTCCTCGCCATCTTCCGCGAAATCTTCGCCTCCGCCCCCCTCGCGAAGCGCTAGCCCCGAGCCGCCAAAGCTGGCGACGGCAAGAAGAGAATTCACCGCAGAGATCGCAGAGTTCACAGAGAAAGGCGAAGACTTTCGCCTGACATTCGCTCTTTTGGGGTATACCCCCGTCGTTTTTGCAAGAGTGAACAAATTATTTGGAATGAATGGGTTGCGGAGGCGCCGAAAATGAGTGTGTGGAAGTTGCTGAAAATGCGTGGGATGGAGGGTGGGTGCTTTCGAAATGGGGGGCGTATTCATTAGAGAGTGTAGCACTGTTTAACGGAACTGTCAACAGGTATTGAATGGTCATTCGAACGAGGGAGACGTTGGTGGCGGGAATTGAGAGTCGGAGGGGACCAGGGGATGGGGGTTGGCGGGGCGGATCGGTGTGAGTGGCGTGAAGTCTAACCCGCACACTTGAAAGGCTAATGGTGCGGCACCCAACTGCCAGGTTATTTTGCGGGGCGCGTACGGGTACGGCCCTTTACCTTTTGTCCACACCTCTGGTTTTCGTTATCGGACTCTCTTACTCGCCCGTAAGACACTGGAAATATACAGATTGCTCGTAAGAGGAAGCAGAACGACCATGGCCAAGAATCTGCCTTGGACTGGGCGCATTGCCCTGTTCCTGTTTTTACCCGTGGGCATACTCCCGTTTGTCCAATCAGCCGAACAGCGTTCGGAGGTTCAACGTGCGCTTCCGAACGATCCGAGTGGAGGAACATCACGTATCGCCGCCCCGCGAACCCCAGCAGCCCCGCGCATCCCCGTCTTGCCAGCTGACATCCAGCGAACTCCCAAAATCATCGACTGGACCACGCGGCATGCGATGTACACGCAGTTCGGTACATCGCGCGCACTCGAAGCCGCGCAGCGCGATCCGCGCGCCAAGTTCCGATGGCAAGAGGTGGAACAGCGCCTCGCTGCAAATCGTATTGGCGCTGCTCCCGCGAGTAACTTGCGAATCGGCTTGCGTAACTTTCCGCGCAGATTTCCGCAGCGCATACCCGCATCCGGTCTTGAAGCCGATTGGAATATCAGTCTCGGCAATGGCTCGGTTGGACCGTCACAATTTCCGGCAAAATACAATTTCAACGTAAACGCCGCTCCAGATTGCACGAACGACTTTGTCGTTTATCCTATCAACGTTAAGTCGTCCGCGACTCAACCAAACATCGTGGCGTTCAACAACCTCTACAGCGGCACAGGGCCAACTGGATTGTGCAGCTCGCGAACTAACGCCGTCGGAGTGAACACAGACAACAAGGGTTCAGCGACGGTGATGTGGGCCTACGATGTACGCGCAATCAGCGGCGGTGCGCCTGTTGCGACCTCTCCCACGCTTTCTTTCGATGGCACGAAGGTTGCCTTTGTGGAGTCCGGCGGCAATTCAGCTCATTTTCACGTTTTGGCAGGGAAAACCGTTACCTACACAGCTGGTAGCGGCGCGAATCGCCAGTCTGTCACTCAGAACCAAAACCTAGACTCCATAACAACTTTCATCTCAACCGCGCCGGTCGCAAACAGTGGCACCGCAACAGACTTAGCGTTTGGAAGTGCCAACGATACAAACTCTTCCCCCTACATCGACTACTCGAATGACACTGCGTATGTCGCCAACGATAAGGGCGTATTGTTTCGCATCCGAAATGTGTTTTGTACTTTGCCAACGTGCGGCAATGCCGCACCAAGCCTTGATCCAACCTTTGGCAGCGGCGGCTCTGTTACGGTTTGCGCAAATAAGGTTGCCACCGGTCCTACTCAGGACTTCTTTACAGGCAACGTCTACGTTGGCTGTTCAGACGGCAATCTCTACGGATTTACATCTACCGGTGCAGCGCTACCGAATTCGCCTGTTGCGATCGGGAACGGCACCGGTTTCGGCGACATAGCGGATGCCCCGATCGTCGATTCGCTCAATCAATTCGTCTACACTTTCAGCGGTGCCGGCGCCATCACGCCCGCCAATGCAGTTCTTGTTCAACTGAAAACAGACTTGAGCTCGCCTCGAATTGCGTTTGTCGGCAATGGTGGTTTTCAGTCGATTCACGCGCCTGCATTCAACGATGCATACTTCACAAGCGCCACTTCTTCAAATTGGTTTGTCGTTTCAGCCGGTTATGATTCGTCGAATTCCAACCTCACCTTCTATAAAGTCACATTCGACGCAAGTCGGAACATGAACACCGGCACTGCTGCGGCCCAGAATACGAACATCGGTACCCGCCTCGGCGAGTACACGCCGCTGACGGAATTTTTGAGCAGGGACGGGAATGACTACATCTTCTTCGGGCTGTTGATCGGCGTGCCAAACTGGGCCCGCCAGACAATCACCGCGCCGTTCAGCACGACGGCTGCTCCGGTTCAGCCGCCCGGCGGCTCATTGCCGAACTCCAGTACCGGAGTTACGCCGATGATTATCGACAACAACAGCGGCAGCGCTCAGGCGTCGAGCATCTATTTTTCGTCAGTAGGAACAAACGCGGCCTACAAATACACGCAAGTGGCCTTGAACTAAGGCAATGAGGCTATGATGCAAGACTCAAAAAAAAATCAGCGCGCCGCCGGTAACGATCTGGATTCTTCGGCCAAGCCGAAGCGCGCTTACGTCAAGCCCGACTTTCAGCATGAAAAAGTTTTCGAGACGATGGCGCTTGCTTGCGGAAAGCTCGGCCCGACTCAGGCGCAATGCCGCTTCAACCGGAGGAACTCCTGACGCTCCGCAACGCTACCGCAGCCGCTCCTGCGCGAGAAACTACGGCAAGCTCCACGTCCGACGTAATTTTCAACGGCGCGCCGAATCGCGCCGGTCAAAAATATGCCGCGCCGCAAGCGCGTCCGTCGTCGGCCATGCCGCTCGCAACAACGATGCATGACACGCGCCTCGATCTCGCCGCTGAAGTCCTGCACCGTTTCGGCGAAGTCCGCTTCATCGCGCACGGCAGCAGCATGGTCCCGTCGATCTATCCCGGCGATCTTCTTACCGTCCGCTCGCATGCTGTAGCCGAATCGCGCCGCGGCGAAATTGTTTTCTTCCTGCTCGGCGGCCGCCCGTTCGTACATCGCGTCACGCGCAAATGGCCCGAGCGCAATCGCATCGCTTTCGCCACTCGCGGCGACGCGCTCCCCAAAGAAGATCCGTCCGTGGACGCCAGCCAGCTTCTCGGCCGCGTCACCGCAATTCAACGGCGCGGCAAGTACGTCGAAATCGTCGCCAAGCCCGGCTCCTTCGTCCGCGCGCATCGCTGGGCCGTCCGCAATTCGCCGGCATACACGCGTCTTTTGCTCGCCGTCCACGCCTTGCGCATGCGCATCGCCGGGCGCTCCGATTTCGCCGATCGCACCGCTTCCGACCATTTACAGGGATTCGCCTGATGACCCGCGCAGCACTCGCCGAGTCCGCCGCCTACCAGCAAAATCATGAGCGACGGCGCGAGTGCGGTCAGCCTCTTTCGCAAGCGCAAAACGCAAACGCAGAGATGCCATCGGTCACCGTGGAAATCGGCGGCATCCCCATCCTGCTTCAGCCGAGCGATCCGAAATTCTGCGACGTCCTCGAATCCCGCTACGAAACGTTCGCCACTCGCAATACCGCGACAATCATCGGAGCAAACTCGTTCGATACAACGGAGCCCGCCTGCCGCTTTGAAATTCATCTCGATCCCAGCGGCCGCGCCTCCGATGAAGACGCCCGCGTCACGCGCTCCGGCTCTATCTGGAATTTTCGCCGCGGCGATTTTGACGCCACCTGGAATCCGCGCACCGGCCACGGCCGCATCACCCAGTGCCCCAATCCCTATTCGATCGACACCGTTCTCCGGATCACCCATTCGCTCGTGCTTGCAGAAGAAGGCGGCTTCCTTCTTCACGCCGCCAGCGCAATTCGCAACAGTCGCGCATTCCTTTTCGCCGGGGTCTCCGGCGCCGGAAAAACGACGATGTCGCGCCTCGCTCCCGCTGACGCCACCGTCCTCACCGACGAAATTTCCTACATTCGCCGCGCCACAAACAAAAATGGCGAAAAGAATTACGTCGCCTTCGGCACGCCCTTCGCCGGTGAACTCGCCCGCGTCGGCGCAAACACTTCCGCGCCGCTCGAAGCTCTTTATCTCCTCGTCCAAGGCCCTGAAAATCGCGTCGAGCCCATTTCCAAAATCGACGCAGCCCGCGCCCTCATGCGCCACGTCCTATTCTTCGCCGAAGAAAAGGACCTCGTCGCAAATATTTTTGATTCCGTTCTCGAATTTGTCTCGCGCGTCCACGTCGCACAGCTCATCTTCACGCCCGACGCGCGTGCCTGGGAGTTTATCCGATGACAACGACCGCCACCGCTCTCAACACTGCCACTTCGCCCAACGCCAACACCTATGTTTCTCGCAGCAGCGCCGTCGCCGCGCGCGAACTCGCCGGCGAAATGATGATCATGTCCGCCACAGACTCGACGCTCTTCAGCCTCAACGAAACCGCCACGTTAATCTGGAACGCCGCCGACGGAAAAACATCACTGCGCGACATCGTCGAAAATAAAATCTGCGCCGAATTCGACATTGAACCTGAAACTGCATATCGCGACGCCGAAGCTCTCGTCACCAATTTGGCTACGCTCGGCATTTTGAATCTTTCGCCCGAACCGGCGCCCGCACGAAACTAACTACAAATGAGCCTCATCACCGATCTCAATCGCAAGGCGCTCGATCGCGGGGTCCCGCTTTCCATTCACCTCGACGTCACCTATCGGTGCAACGAGCGCTGCGAACATTGCTATCTCGATCACGACGGCGACGGCGAAATGTCCACCGCCGAAATTCTTTCCACGCTCGATCAACTTGCAGCGGCCGGCGTCTTCTTTCTGACGATCAGCGGAGGCGAGCCGCTTATCCGTCCCGACATCTTCGAGATCATCGCGTACGCCCGCTCGCTCGGCTTCAACGTGAAGCTGAAGACCAACGCTATCCTGATTCGCGAAAAAGAAGCGCGCCGTCTGCGCGAACTCAACGTCGAGCAAGTGCAGATCAGCGTCTACTCGCACCGCGCTCAGGTCCACGACGGAATTTCCAAAGTTCCCGGCTCGCTCGATCGCACGATTCGCGGCATCCGCCTGCTCAAAGAACACGGCCTCAAAGTCACCATCGCCAATGTTTTGATGAAGGGAAATCTCGACGACGCCGAAGGCGTCCGCCAATTGGCGAAAGAAGTCGGCGCGCACTACACGCTCGATCCGACGATCACGCCGATGATGAGCGGCGACGCTTCGCTGTTGCGCCTGCGCATCACGTCCGACAGCCTGCGGACTGTCTTCAACGATTCGACTTTGGTCGGAAGCGTCGAAGAATTCTGCGCGCCGCCAACCGCGATTGACGAAGACACGCTCGAAGGTTATCCGTGCAGCGCCGGTCATACCGCGGCTTACGTCTCGCCGTGGGGTGACGTTTACCCCTGCGTGCAATTTCCGATGACCTGCGGCAACGTGCTGGAAAAAGATTTCACCGACATCTGGAAAAATTCGCCGCAGTTCAACGAAGTCCGCGGCATTCGCGGCAAACATCTCACGACGTGCAGCAGTTGCTCGCATCTCGGCAGCTGCACCCGCTGCCCCGGCCTCGCCTGGATGGAAGGCAACATGCGCGGCCCCAGCACCGCCGACTGCGAAAAATCGTACGTCCGCACCGGAATCGTCACCGCCAACATGCTGCAACGCGGCTTCTCCGACGCTTCCGCGTTCACCGATCCGCCACAACAACTCCGCGGCGCAAGTCGTACTCTCGTACAAATCCAGCCGGCCCGCTAGAAAACGAGAAAGAATTTAACGCAGAGTTCGCAGAGACCACAGAGACGCGGAGAAAAAAGAAGGAAGCAGAGGGAGGGAAGAGAGAACGAAAAAAAGTCGTTACTTCTTTACTTCGCCTTTTTCGTCTACGCCGAAATCCCAGACGAACAAATTCAACCCCCCGGGCAAAATTTCCGCAAGCGCGTACTCTCCGGGCGGCAACGGCTCGCTCAGCGTGTAGCGGTAAACTCTCTTCGCCACTTCCCACTGCTGAATCGAAATCGTCTTATTTTCGCGTCCCAGCTCCTGGCCCATCAGGCTGCGAATCGACTCGATGATTCTCTTGTTTCCTTTGATCGTCGCGCGCAGCAACTCCACATCCGGACCTGTCGTGCTTTGCCGGCTGGTGCGCTCGAGTCCTGACTCCTGCTCATCTTCTGTCGTCAGCTCGCGCAAGTAAAATTCCGGATTCGACGAATTGATCCGCAGCGTTGCGCGCTTTCCTTCGAGCGTAATGTTCTGTTTTGCCGGAATGATCGGTATCGGCGACAACACACGCTTCAGTTGATTCTTCCGATCCGTCCGCACCGCCGAACCGACCTGCGGAATCGGAATTACGGACTTTCCTTCTACCGCGAACATTCCTTCACCAGGCGGCAGAAATACTCCGCCGCCGACTTGCAAGCTCGCATCGACGTCCAGCGTTGTCTGGATGTTTTGCGCTTCTTCTTGTTTGTGGACCTTTGCTGCCAGCGCATCGTCCGCCGCCGACGTGGCTTTCTCTGCGTTCGCCGTGGCGACCCAGTCCACCATCGACGCGGGAATCTCTTCCCACGCGCCGCGCTCGAGACTGAAATACCTCACCCGTTCGCCGTTTTTCTCGTAACTCCGCACCAGCTGAAACGTGCCGTCCTTCAGCACGAGCTTCTTGCCACGAGTAATTCGCGAATCCGCTCCGCTGTCTTGCGCTTGCGCGCTCTGAGCCGCCGATCGTGCCGACACACCAACGCCGACGAGCGCCGCTAGTGCAGCACACCCAAACCAAATCGACAGCTTGCGAAATGTACTGTGGAAGACCATGCGAGCCTGAGCAGCGTCAAGCACCCTATGCGATGCACTTCACCGCATCGCAGGTTGACCGCTAAAATCGAGCATAGCCTCGCGTCGAAGCCCACGCAACCGCGCCGAACCGGCGCAGATCGGCCCACGCAACTCACGCGGTGAGGGCGGGCTGAAGCCCGCCCCTACAAAAGCCAGACCCGCGCCGTCCAACGTCGACGCTTCTTACGGATTCAGCGGGACGGGCGGCGGATTGCGCTCGGCGAACTGGCGCTGGTGCCAGTAGGGATAGACGGGCGGCGACTCGCTCGCTGATCGAGCTTGGCGATCTGCTCGGCGGTCAGGTTCCAGCCGACTGCCGCGAGATTCTGGCGGAGCTGCTCTTCGTTGCGCGCGCCGATGATGACGTTGGCGACGGTGGGCCGCTGCAGGAGCCAGTTGAGCGCGA
Source organism: uncultured Acidobacteriota bacterium (assembly GCA_963785605.1). GTDB lineage: Bacteria > Acidobacteriota > Terriglobia > Acidiferrales > UBA7541 > Acidiferrum. Next base: position 18,556 of record CAWAWE010000015.1, read on the forward strand.
CCTGCGGGACGGTCTTGCCGGTCTCCTCGGCGACTGCGTCGAGCGCGTCGACGACCTTGTAAAGATATTCGTCGTCGACCTGCGGGCCGCATGTCGGCGGTCTTGTGGCAGGCGGCTGGCTTTCGGGCAGCGGCTGGCCGCGGCGGATTTTGCCGGTGAGGCGGCCCCAGCCGAGCGGGCTCCAGACGATCGCGCCGACTCTCTGGTCGAGGCCGAGCGGCATCAGCTCCCACTCGTATTCGCGGCCGACCAGCGAGTAGTAGCCTGGTGGGCGACGTAGCGGGCCAGGCCGTAGCGCTCGGAGACGGCCAGCGACTTCATCAGGTGCCAGCCGGAGAAATTGGAGCAGCCGATGTAGCGGATCTTGCCGGCGCGCACCAGGTCGTCGAGCGTGTCGAGCGTTTCCTCGACCGGCGTCAGGGCGTCGAAGCCGTGCAGCTGGTAGAGGTCGATGTAGTCGGTGCCGAGGCGCCGCAGGCTGGCCTCGACGGCGCGGATGAGGTGGTAGCGCGAGGAGCCGACGTCGTTGGGCCCGTCGCCGATGCGGAAGGTGGCCTTGGTGGAGATGAGCACCTTGTCGCGCCGGCCCTTGATCGCCTGGCCGAGGATTTCCTCGGCCAGGCCGTCGGAATAGATGTCGGCGGTGTCGAACATGGTTGAGGCCGGCGTCGAGGCAGATGTCGACCAGGCGGGTGGCTTCGGCGACGTCGGTGGCGCCCCAGGCCTTGAAGAATTCGTTGCCGCCGCCGAAGGTGCCGGTGCCGAAGCTGAGGACGGGGACCTTGAGGCCGGAGCCGCCGAGTTGTCGATATTCCATGGTTGTCCCTGTAGAATCTGTAGAAGTAGATGCGTCGTGCCCAGACCCGTCACGTATGAAATCCATGCCAGCCATGACAGAACCTCACGACCCGGTGGGGTTTAGATCTAGCATGGGCGCCCTGAAGGGACGCCCCTACAAAACCGAGACCACGCAGCGAAAACGACTTACCGACTGGATGGGATCGTTGGCCGATGATGGTAACTCAGGAAACGGGCGGCGAGCAATTATGGGATGAAGCGGCGCGGTTTATTGATTGGTTTGAGCGTGGCTAAGATATTTAGAATCAGATTGTTACGGGCAGTAGAATTCGATCGATCTTGTTAAAAACAAAAAAGGCTCTCCGAGGTTAGGCGGAGAGCCTGTCGAATTCAAATCGTTAAGGGTGTCACGCGGTGCCACGCGTATGGGGTCACGTGCTGGCGGCGCGGTCGCAGAGGCTTAGTGCGTACACTTGGGGAACAGGGTGACGAGCACCATCAGGTCGGACAGCGTGAACAACCACTGGTCGGCCTGTTTGCCCGCGGCTTCCGCTGCGCGGGCGATGAAGCCCAGGTGGCGGCTCTTGGCGAAGTTATGCAGGTGATCGACGCAAATGCCTGTCAGCGTCGCGACTTCCGAGTCGGTGAAGATCTTCTGGCTGGCTTTCACGGTAACCATGGCCTTGGCCTCTTTCTGGACTCGCCGCTTTTACGATGCGTTCAGCACCGTTCGATGCTGCGTGTATCGTATTAGCTGCACGGACATCAGAGCAATAGTCGTTCCGTTCCATATCGATGAAATCTCTCGATTGGTACTTTTATTCCAAAGCCCAATGAAATCGGACGTTTTCGGTGGAAAAGCGGTGAATTTCGGCATTACGAATACTTGCCCCCCTGTACCAAGGAGCAGGTAAAAATGTCCTACTTTTGCAAGACTTGCTATGGCTTCTTGTAGCCGGCAGCTATTTCCCGCATCTGTTTTTCGTGGCGGAGCTCGTGACGGGCCACCATTTCGAACCATTCGTAGGCGCTTAGGCTGCCCAGGAAGGGGTGGCGCCAGCGGTAAATGCCCAAGTTGCGTTCTTTGGTTTCGTCGATGAAAGCGAGCATGCGCTCCCGGATGTTGCGGAGGGCCGCCAGCATCGTTTCCTTCTCAGCGAGCAATTCGGGATCGACCGGCATCGGGGACTGGCGTTTGACGACCCTTGCCTGGACCAAGGCGAGGGGGAAGTGCAGCTTCTGGAGGCGCGAGAATCGCTTGGGAGGGTGCTGGATAACGCGGTCGGCCGAGCCCACGACACTGCGCTCCACCATGATCAAATGCCCGATGATTTCGGCCGCGGACCAGCCGCCGTTCTTGGGGCGCGTCCGCCACTGATCCGGGGGCACCTCATCCGCAGTGCCTAACATGCGGCTCTGCGCATGCGCCAGTTTCTCGAGGATGGGAGCTAGTCTCGACACGAACGCTTAGGTGGTATTGAGGCTGGCCGAGCCGGGCACCTGAACAGGGTGCACTTGTTTGCTTCGTGGCCCAATACTTTGGCCCGCTATAAATCCGGTATTAAACGCGGGAATCCACGATTAGACCGTGGCCCCGCCCGCCTGTTCGAATGCATACGCCAACTGGAGGACTCGCGATTCGCCGAATGCGGGTCCGAATATTTGCAGCCCGACGGGGAGATTGCCGCCGACTCTTCCGCAGGGTACCGAAATTCCTGGAACTCCTGCAAGCGAGCCGGTGACGGTGTAAATATCCGCGAGATACATTTGCAGCGGATCGTTGGTGCGTTCGCCGAGTTTGAATGCGGGGACCGGTGAAGTGGGAGTGACGATCGCATCGACCTTGGTGAACGCTCGCGGAAATCCTGGGCGATCAGCGCGCGGACCTTCTGGCCCTTCAAATAATATGCGTCGTAATATCCCGCGGAAAGGACATAGGTGCCGAGCACGATGCGGCGTTTCACTTCGGGGCCGAAGCCGGCGCCGCGCGTCTTGCGATACATGGCGAGCAGGGAATCGTCGTTGACGCGCAGGCCGTAGCGGACGCCGTCGTAGCGCGCGAGGTTGGAGCTCGCCTCGGCCGTCGCGATGATGTAGTAGATGGCAATCGCGTAGTCGGTGTGAGGCATGTCGATGTCGATCAGCGTGCAGCCGAGCTTTTTCAGGAGCTCGATTCCGGCTTCGATTTTCTTGCGAACTTCGCCGTCCATGCCTTCGCCGAAATATTGTTTCGGGAATGCCGATGCGCATTCCGTTCACGGGCTTGTGTTATATCTGCGACGTAGTCCGGGACGGGCGTGGTGGTGGAAGTTGAGTCGTTCGGATCGCGCCCGGCGATCACTTGCAGAACGTTGGCGACGTCTTTCACGTTGTGCGCAAACGGGCCGATGCGATCGAGCGACGAGGCGAACGCGATCAATCCGTAGCGCGAGACGCGGCCGTAACTGCCCATCATCGCGGGCACGCCGCACAATGCGCCGGGCTGGCGGATCGATCCGCCGGTATCGGTTCCGAGAGAAGCCACGGCGAGATTCGCGGCGACAACTGCCGCAGAACCGCCGCTGGAGCCGCCGGGAATGCGATCGAGCGCTTCGGGATTGAGCACGGGGCCGTACGCGGAATTTTCGTTGGAGCTGCCCATTGCGAATTCGTCGCAATTGGTCTTGCCCAGAATTACGGCACCGGCATTTTCTAGCCGCGAGACCGCGGTGGCGTCATAAGGCGGTATGTACTTCTCTAAAATTTTCGAGCCGCAAGTTGTTGTGCACGCCGCGCGTGCTCAAGACGTCTTTCACCGCGACAGGTACACCCGCCAGCGGCGGCAAGGGTTTGCCCGCGGCAACCAAAGCATCAACGCGATCCGCCTGCGCGTATGCTCGCTCTTCCGAAAGCGCGAGGAACGCGTTCAGCTGCGGGTTCTTCGCCGCAATCCGCGAGAAATAATCCTTCGTCAGCTCTCGCGCCGAAATTTTCTTGGCACTGAGCGCTGCTTTGACGCTATCGATTGTCCAGTTCTCAGCCATTCGCCCTTTGTTCTGTTTCGCTATCGTTCGATGACTTTCGGCACTCTGAAATATGGGGGTTCCGGATCGGGTGCTTGCTTCAGCAACTCTGCCGCTCCGTTGCAACGAACTTCGACATCCTCGCGCAAAGTCGCGTCCGCAGTCTGATCGTCGGTCAACACCTGCGCCATCGGCTCGACATTCGCGGTGTCGAGCTCGTTCAGCTTTCCGATGTAATCGAGAATTTCGTTGAGCTGCTTTCCGTAGGTCGCGAGTTCGTCTTCAGTGAGATCGAGATACGCAAGTTCGGCCACCCGCAGAACATCGTCGCGGCTGATTTTCAAGAAGCCACCTCGGCGCTTTTTCGCTGATAGTGCGTGGTGATGTAGTTATCGACGAGCGCCTGGAACGCGGCGGCGAGTTCGTCGTACGTGCCTTCGAGCGTGACGTCTTTTTTGCCGTCGATGTATACGGGGCAGCGCGGGGCTTCGCCCGTGCCGGGCAAACTGATTCCGATATTCGCGGCCTTCGATTCGCCGGGGCCGTTCACGATGCAGCCCATCACGGCCAGCGTCATGGTTTCGACGCCGTCGTATTGGGTCTTCCAGATCGGCATCGAGTTGCGAATGTAATCCTGAATGGCTTCGGCCAATTCCTGAAACGTCGAACTGGTGGTGCGCCCGCAACCCGGGCACGCCGTCACGCTGGGCGAAAACGAACGGAGGCCCAGCGCCTGCAACAATTCGCATGCCGCGTAAACTTCCTCGCGGCGGTCGCCGCCGGGGCGCGGTGTCAGCGAAATGCGAATCGTGTCGCCGATGCCGTCGTAAAGCAGCACGCCGAGTGAAGCCGCCGACCAGATTTGTCCCTTCATGCCCATTCCGGCTTCGGTCAATCCGAGATGCAGCGGCTGCTGCGTCTTGGTCGCCAGATCACGATAGACCGTGATCAAATCGCGCGGACGCGAAGTCTTGCACGAAATAATAATCTGATCGTTCCGCAGCCCCGACTCGAGAGCCAACTCCGTCGATTGCAGCGCGCTCAGCACCATGCACTCATTGATGATGTCTTCCGACTCTTTGCCGAGGTTCTGGTCGGTGTTTTCCTGCATCTTGCGCATCACGAGCTCTTGATTGAGCGAGCCGCCGTTGACGCCGATGCGCACGGGCTTTCCGTTATCGACGGCGATTTTGCAGATCGTCGAAAATTGTTCGTCGCGCCGCTGTCCCGCGCCGACGTTACCCGGATTGATGCGATATTTATCGAGAGCCGCCGCGCAATCGGGATATTTCGTGAGTAGTACGTGGCCGTTGTAGTGAAAATCTCCGATGATCGGAGCGTTGCAGCCCGCCGCGAGCAGGCGCTTTTTGATTTGGGGCACCGCAGCCGCGGCTTCGGGATTATTCACCGTCCAGCGCACGATTTCCGAGCCGGCTTCGGCCAGCTCCATCGTCTGTTTGAAGGTTGATTCGATGTCGGCTGTGTCGGTGTTGGTCATCGACTGCACAACGATCGGCGCGCCGCCGCCGACGTTCACATGGCCGACCTTCACGCCATACGTTTTGCGCCGAGGATGCAGCGTGGCCGCGGCATCGAACCCATTGATTTGGGTAAGCATATTCCCTCTTATTTTAGCAGACACGAGCGAGTTAATGCTCGACGGGGCGTTGGCCGGCGGCGCGAAAAGAAAAAGGGCGCGATGGAAATCGCGCCCTGAAGGTTTGCTGCGTTGAGTTGAGCGTTAGGCCTTCGCCGGATTTTCTCCGCGCGTGAAGCCTGGAGCCGGCCGCAATTCTGGCCGAACCACCTTCGGATCCGCGCTGGTCGCAGCCTGTGGAGGCGGCGTCGGCGGGGTCCGCGGCTTTTCGGGCAGCGGCTTGCCTTCCATCAACAGCTTCACTTCGTTGGCGTCGATCACTTCGCGCTCGAGCAGTGCCTGCGCGATGCGCTCGAGAACCTCGCGGTTGTTGGCGAGAATGTTTTTCGCCTTGTCGTAACCCGAGTTGACGATGCGGCGGACTTCCTTGTCGATCTGGATCGCGGTGTCTTCGGAGTAGTCGCGATGCTGGTTGATCTCGCGGCCAAGGAAGATCGCTTCATCTTTCTTGCCGAACGCGAGAGGACCGAGTTCGCTCATGCCCCATTCGCAAACCATGTTGCGAGCGATTTCGGTGGCGCGTTCGATGTCGTTGCCGGCACCGGTGGTGATGTGGCCGAGGAAAATTTCTTCCGCCGAGCGTCCGCCCATCAACACGGCGAGCATCGTCTCAAGATATTCGCGCGTATAGGTGTGCTTGTCGTCTTCCGGTAGCTGCATGGTCAAGCCGAGCGCCATGCCGCGCGGAATGATCGTTACTTTGTGTACTGGATCGGCGCCCGGCGTCATGGCGGCAACCAGCGCGTGTCCCGCTTCGTGATACGCGGTGTTCTTTTTCTCTTCGTCCGACAGGATCATCGATTTGCGCTCGACGCCCATCAGCACTTTGTCTTTCGACATTTCGAAATCGGCCATCATCACGAATTTGCGATTCTGGCGAGCTGCCCACAGAGCAGCTTCGTTCACCAGGTTCGCCAGGTCGGCGCCCGAGAATCCGGGAGTGCCGCGCGCGATGATCGAGAGATCGACATCGTCGGAGATTGGTACTTTGCGCGTGTGTACGCGGAGAATTTCTTCGCGTCCCTTGACGTCGGGCCGCGCCACAACAACGCGACGATCGAAACGCCCCGGCCGGAGCAGCGCCGGATCGAGAACATCGGGGCGGTTGGTTGCGGCGATCAGAATCACGCCTTCGTTCGATTCGAATCCGTCCATTTCGACGAGCAGCGCGTTCAGCGTTTGTTCGCGCTCGTCGTGACCGCCGCCCAAACCGGCGCCGCGATGGCGACCGACCGCATCGATTTCGTCGATGAAGATGATGCAGGGGGCGTTCTTCTTGCCCTGTTCGAACAAATCGCGAACGCGGCTCGCGCCAACGCCCACGAACATTTCCACGAAATCCGAACCTGAGATCGAGAAGAACGGCACATTCGCTTCGCCGGCAATTGCTCGCGCCAGCAGAGTCTTACCCGTGCCCGGAGGCCCGACGAGCAGCACGCCCTTCGGAATGCGCCCGCCCAGCTTCTGGAACTTCTGCGGGTCCTTCAAAAATTCGATAATTTCCTGGAGCTCTTCCTTGGCTTCATCGGTTCCGGCGACATCTTTAAACGTCGCTTTCTTCTGTTGCGCCGAAAGCAGCCGAGCGCGCGACTTGCCGAAGCTCAGCGCTTTGTTTCCGCCGGCCTGCATTTGCCGCATCAGGAACAAGCAGAATCCGACGAGCAGCAGCAGCGGCGCCGCATTCAGCAGAATCAAAACCCAATCGCCGCTGCGCACTTCCTTAACTTTCAGCGGGACGCTCTTGTCGCGAAGCGCTTTTGTGATGTCGGGCGCGGATTCCTTGAAGATGGGGACGTGAAATTTCGTGTTCGGAGGCTTGTTGTATTCGCCTTGCAACTCGTAGCTGTTGGGCGAGAGATACATCGTCACTTCTTTGACGTCGCCCTCGTTGACCTGAGTCAGGAACTCGCTATAGCTCGGCTCCGCTTCTTTGGCCGACTGGCCGTTGGCCGACACGAGTTTCCAGAGCATCACGCCCAGGAAAACGATCGAGATCCAGAAAAGGATGGTTTTAACTGTCGAACTCGAATTCACATCGCCCTCACTTCTATCCCGCGCCCGGAAGATATTTTGCTGGCCCAGGCACCGAGCCCCCAAGCTCAGTCCCCAAATTACCCGACGCCACAAAACACGCTGCAAAGCTTTTAGACGCCGATGGTGCCCCTCAACCTCAAATGGTGCCTAAGATCGAGGACTGCCCAACCGCCACAGCATACCTACACTTATGTTAGATGCGCCGCCAACGCTAAAGTCATTGTAGCTGGATCGCCGTAACGAGCTGCCCCGGCACCTACCCGCCGGATTAGTCGCCGCATTTCAACCCATCTGTCCATTGTACGCCCGCCGCATTGCTTCTGCCAGCGGCCGCGTCGTCAATGGGACGAAATTGCACACTCTTCGACTCGGAGCGCCGCGGTCGTTTTGGCACCGGCCGCGAACGCCGCTCCTACGGGAAACCCCCGGACCCACGCGATGACACCCGCGCTGGTCAAAACGGGCCATCCGTCTCTGTCCCATCGGCTGACACGCGTCTCGTTGAATAAGCGTTTCAGCTTGTGCGGCTTGCGATGTCCCAATGGCTGGAAGATGTCTCCTGGGCGCCAGTTCCGTAGCACGAGCGGCTTGCAAAGAGCGTCGCGATTCAGAACCGATCCGTTGCAGTTAGTTTCCCTTGTCTTTTCCGGCCCGTCAATCGTTGTGAATCGAAAAGAGCGTTGGAGGCACGGCACTGTGACGGTCGCTTGCTTTTTCTCTAAATCGATCGGATGCTCGAACTCTTTTAGGTGTGATTTCGCGGGTCCGCTCATCAATCTTGCACTTCTTTGCGTTTGCGCCGGATCCGCAGCGCAAAACAAAAGTTCATCGCGGTGGCGACGAACTTCAACTCCTCCAGGTAGTTGCACCGATGTCCCATTCTCGCCGACATTCGCCAGGTTGAGTACTGCTTCGACCTGCTTGGCTCCCAATTCCCCTACTCGCGGCTTCATGTCTTTGACGATGCGGCGCACGATTCGTCTGCAAATACTCGGTGCTATGTGAAGCTTATCGACCGGAATCGCAACGCCAGTCGCAGTTTCCTTAACAGCGGCACCGCATTGGAGCTCAGCTGCAGTCTCGAGAAATTCATCGTCCTCGCGAGCAAACTCTGCAAGCGCTGCCAGATGTTCAACGGTGGCCGGCTGAAACTCTTTCTCCAGCAGGGGAATCAGCTTCTTGCGAATACGGGCTCGCAACTTGGTCGTGTCGCGATTTGTGGCATCCTCGCGCCACGTTTGCTTCTTCTCTTTTAGGTATACGCGCAAAGCGGCTCGCCGGATTTCTAGCAGCGGGCGCACAACATTGCCGCTCCTCGCATGGATCCCGGCGACTCCCGCCAATCCTGCGCCGCGCAAAATATGCGCCAGGACTGTCTCCGCTTGATCGTCCGCGGTATGCGCTGTAGCCACGCGCGCGACTTTTCCTTCCTTCACTAGCGCGGCGAAAAATTCGTAGCGCGTACGCCGCGCCGCATCTTCTAGATTCAATTTCTCGCGCTTCGCTCGCGCAGCGACATCCACGCGCTTGACGAAACATTCCAGTCCGTGCGCCTTCGCCAACTTCGCAACAAATTTTTCATCGGCGTCAGCCGCACGGCCGCGCAACTGATGATTTAAATGAATGACAGAAAGCACGACGCCGAGTCTGTGCTGCAACTCAAGCAAAAGATGAAGCAGCGCCACCGAATCCGCTCCGCCCGAAACGGCAACGCCGACGCGATCTCCGGCGCGAAACAACGGCTGTCGGTATACTCCGCGCTGAATCGCGGCAAGCACCTCCGAGGCCAGGCGGGAACGCCTGCCAGCGCCACTTTTTGAAATCGGGCTATTTCGTTTTTTCACGGGCAAACGCCTTCGCGGCGGAAAGCGAAATCGTAGCACGCCGCGAAAGAGTCACACGATTTTCCCCGCAACCTGTGAGTACAAATGGACTTATTCGCGCGCTGAGGATTATTGTGGAAATCACGAAATGAGTGTTGACAGATGAGGACTCTTCCCGTATTCTCATCAAGTTGTTCGCAGCATTTGTAAGCCTTTCTGCTGGACAGGGAGGACTGCTCTTTGACAACCGATACGATGTGCCAGAATCCGTTCGAAACTATTCGTCCTTTTCGAGCGACGAGCAATAGTCTGAGTTTATCGAGCGACAACAATTCGCTTGGACAGGCTGGCTCCGATGCAAATCGGAGCATTTTTTTCGTCCAAGCAACCAGTTTCAAACGAGAGTTTGATCCTGGCTCAGAGCGAACGCTGGCGGCGTGCTTAACACATGCAAGTCGAGTGCGCGTCTGTAGCAATACAGATGGCGCACGGCGCACGGGTGCGTAACACGTGGGTAATCTGCCCTTCGAAGGGGAATAACTCGCCGAAAGGCGAGCTAATTCCGCATAACATTCCGAGAACCTTGGTTTTTGGATTCAAAGGCGTAAGTCGTCGGAGGAGGAGCCCGCGCACGATTAGCTAGTTGGTAGGGTAACGGCCTACCAAGGCTATGATCGTTAGCTGGTCTGAGAGGATGGCCAGCCACACTGGAACTGAGACACGGTCCAGACTCCTACGGGAGGCAGCAGTGGGGAATCTTGCACAATGGGCGAAAGCCTGATGCAGCGACGCCGCGTGGGGGATGAAGCTTCTCGGAGTGTAAACCCCTTTCGACCCGGACGAAAACCTCGCAAGAGGATTGACGGTACGGGTATAAGAAGCCCCGGCTAACTACGTGCCAGCAGCCGCGGTAAGACGTAGGGGGCCAGCGTTGCTCGGAATTACTGGGTGTAAAGGGTTCGTAGGCGGTGTGGCAAGTCGGGAGTGAAATCTCTGGGCTCAACCCAGAGTCTGCTTCCGAAACTGCTGTGCTTGAGTGTGGGAGAGGCGCGTGGAATTGCAGGTGTAGCGGTGAAATGCGTAGATATCTGCAGGAACACCCGTGGCGAAAGCGGCGCGCTGGACCACTACTGACGCTGAGGAACGAAAGCTAGGGGAGCAAACAGGATTAGATACCCTGGTAGTCCTAGCCCTAAACGATCAGGACTTGGGGTGCCACCCGTTCGGGTGTCGTCCCGGAGCTAACGCGTTAAGTCCTGCACCTGGGGAGTACGGTCGCAAGACTGAAACTCAAAGGAATTGACGGGGGCCCGCACAAGCGGTGGAACATGTGGTTCAATTCGACGCTACGCGAGGAACCTTACCTGGGCTCGAAATGCTTTTGACTAGCTGTAGAAATACGGCCTTCCCGCAAGGGACAAGAGTATAGGCGCTGCATGGCTGTCGTCAGCTCGTGCCGTGAGGTGTTGGGTTAAGTCCCGCAACGAGCGCAACCCCTGCACGTAGTTGCCACTCCGCAAGGAGGGAACTCTACGTGGACTGCTCCGGATAACGGAGAGGAAGGTGGGGATGACGTCAAGTCCGCATGGCCTTTATGTCCAGGGCTACACACGTGTTACAATGCAGGGCACAAACCGTTGCCAACCCGCGAGGGGGAGCTAATCGGAAAAAACTCTGCTCAGTTCGGATTGCAGTCTGCAACTCGACTGCATGAAGCCGGAATCGCTAGTAATGGCGTATCAGATCGACGCCGTGAATACGTTCCCGGGCCTTGTACACACCGCCCGTCACATCACGAAAGTGAGTTGTACTAGAAGTCGTCACGCTGACCGCAAGGAGGCAGACGCCCAAGGTATGACTCATGATTGGGGTGAAGTCGTAACAAGGTAGCCGTAGGAGAACCTGCGGCTGGATCACCTCCTTTCTAAAGTAGTCGTGGCTCAACCCGCTATGGTGTGCGGGTCATGCCACGCAAATGTATCCCGCTCTTCTCACGAATTGCAGGGATACACGTTCGGTTTACAACCTGGTTTAATCCAGGATTCGGGCGGATTCTGTCAGATCGTATCGAGTCAAAGCGCAAGATTCAAAAAGGGTGAGCCATTGGC
>CAWAWE010000016.1:0-29326 GCA_963785605.1 uncultured Acidobacteriota bacterium
GATCGCCTCTCCATCATTTGTCCCCCAGCCCAATCCCAGCGATAATAAACAATCAAAGCTTTTCCTGAGGACTCTCCCACATGACCCACGCTTGGCACGACGTCTCACCCGGCAACGAGCTACCGCGCGACTTCACCGCCGTCATCGAGATCCCTCTCGGCTCCAACGTCAAATATGAGCTCGACAAGCCCACCGGTCTGATCAAGGTCGATCGCATCATCCACTCGGCCGTCTTCTACCCCGCCAACTACGGCTTCATCCCGCAGACCTACGCCGAAGACAACGATCCTCTCGATGTCCTCGTTCTCTGCCAGGAACCCGTCCAGCCGCTCGCGCTCATCAAAGCCCGCGCCATCGGCCTCATGACCATGATCGACTCCGGCGCCAGCGACGACAAAGTCATCGCCGTCGCCACCAACGACCCCGAATTCAGCGATTACGTCGAGGCGCGCGATCTTCCGCAACACCGCCTCCTCGTCCTCAAACGCTTTTTCTCCGACTACAAACAACTCGAGGGCAAGCGCGTCGAAGTCGAAGACATCCGCCCCGCCTACGCCGCCCTCACCGTCATCGAGCGCTCCCTCGCCCGCTACCAACAGGAACGCGAACGCCTGATGGGCAAACTCGTCTCCAAGTAGCGACAGCCTCCGAGCTAACCGGAGCCTCCGGTAGCGCCGGCATCTTGCCGGCGTTTTTTTCAGGATGCGACGCGCCTTCACCGCATCGCTCTACCACCCCACTTGCCGCATCCGCTCCAAAATCAATCCGCTGTACCGCTCCATGTGCTCCGGCCGTCGCTTCAGCGGCAACGGCAAAATCGCCGCCAGCCGCGCCCCTCGCTCCCGATCGATACTCCGCGCCGGCCTGGTACCAATATCGACTCGCCGCCTCCGCCCCATAGACTCCCGGCCCCCACTCCACCACATTCAAATACAGCTCCAGAATCCTCTGCTTCCCCAACACAAATTCCGCCACCGGCACCAGCGTGAACTCCGCTCCCTTTCGCAAAATCGACCGCCCCGTCCCGAAAAATAAATTCTTCACCAACTGCTGCGTGATCGTCGATCCTCCGCGCAGCTTCGCGCCTTCCATGTCGCCTTCCGCCGCAATCTCCATCGCATGCCAATCAAATCCATGATGCTGATAAAACTGCCCATCCTCCGCCGCAATCACCGCATGCTGAAACTCCGGCGAAATCTGCCGCAGCGAAACAAACTCATACCGCTCCTGATACTTCGCATGATGAACCCAAGCCTGAAGCCGCCGCTCCGCATGCACCGCCGTAGTCGGCGGATCGATCCACCGCGCCGCCACCAGCGTCAGCGCAGCCAGCGCCCACATCGCTACCACTCCAATGAGCACCCACTGAATTACAAATCGAATCGCGCTCTTTGGAGACTTCGTCGAGATGTTTCTGGGTTTTCAGCCACGCTTAAGGATAAGCGTTAGCCTTGCTTGCCGATAGGAGTCCACCGCACCGCTGACGCCGAATACACAATTCGAAACCAGCTCTCAATCACGTCGTAAGCCGTCTCGTATTCGCGCCTCTACTTCACCGGTGAATTGCCGGGACACACTTCTCACCGCTTCTGATACGGATGAAAAATATAATCCTTCGCCTTCACCGCCACATGGCATGAGTTTCCGCAGTCCGCCGGCGCCGCATCCGCCGTAAACTTATCCGTCTTCGGATCATAATTAAAAAGCGCGTACCCCCATCCGCCCGACTTCGGAAACCTCTTGCTGTCCTTCTCCATCACAAACGCCTGCGAAAACGTGTCCGGCACATCCACCACAAACGGCGCCTCCGTGCTCTTCTTCGGCTTCCATTGCAGCTTCACGATCCGCGACCCATCCGGAAACGCCTGCCCGTTCAACGGCACGCCGCTCTTATACGCATTGATCATCTCCGGACTCCCGACGATCACCTTCAGCACTTCATCCGTCCGCGCCGAAGAGACCACCGCCCAATCCTCGTACCCTTTGAAATCCGCAAACGCGATCCCGCTCGCCGTCTTCAGCAAATATTTGTCATCCGCAGAGCCCGCCACCGGCGCAGCCGAACCAGCCGCCCGACCAGCACCACGCCCAGCCGCCGACCCAGCCACCGCACCACACACCGCAAGCACCGCAACCAAAATCACCAGCTTCTCTCTGCGTCTCATCTCAAATCCCCCATTGCGCAAATCTCATAACGCATTGGAGTTACCGCCGCTAACTTGGTTGCACAAAATCTTTCGCATTCCTCTCGGCCCAGAACAACGGCTATCACCTCGCTATGCCCCCGATCGGCAGGCAACGGCCAACAGACACGACCCTGTGATCACCATCTATTCGTATCGCAGCGCGACCATCGGATCCACCCGCGACGCCCGCAACGCGGGCAGATAGCACGCCAAAAGCGAAACTCCGCCCATCACCACGGTAGCGGTGACAAACACCAGCGGATCCACTCCACTCACTTTATAAAGCACGCTCGCCAGCACCTTGCCCGCAAGCAGCGACAACCCAAGTCCCGCAACGACTCCCACGGATGTAATCACCAATCCCTCACGCAAAATCATCCGTTGCGCGTCTCCCGGTTTCGCTCCGAGCGCCAGTCGAATCCCAATCTCGCGCGTGCGCCGCGCCACGGTGTAAGCCCGCAGCCCGTACAAGCCAACCATCGCCAGCACCAGCGCCACCGAACCGAAAATCGAGAACATGCGCGCCGCCGTGCGCACGACCCACAAATCAAAGCTCGCTTCCAAATGCGTCCGCATCGTCCGCAATTCGATCACGGGCAGCCGGCTGTCCACAGCGCTGACCTCGCGGCGCAGCGACTCAAGAAAATCAACACCCTCCCTCGTCGTCTTCAAATGGATCGTCATATCGGCCTGATACTCCTGGCCGAACGGCACGTAAACATGAGGCTGCAAGCCCTCGCCCAATACTTCCTCCTGCACGCTAGCCACAATCCCAACAACCTCAGCATCGCGGCTCCCTTTGGACTCACCACCCGCCAGCAACCGGATGTGCTGCCCAACCGCATTTCCACCGGGCCACAAACGTTCGGCCGCCAATTGATCCAGGACAACCACCGAATCCGACTTCGCATTATCGATTTCATTTTTCTGGAACGCACGGCCACGCAACAGCGGAACCCCAAGCGACGTGAAATAGTCTTCGCTCACGACGTTGTAACGGCACGACATTCCTTCGCTTTCTTTCGAATTAGAGCTCTCCCTCGGCGGATCGCTCGCCCGCTGAATTCTTTTCCCCAACGAAACCATCCCGAACGGAACCGTTGCCGCCATGCCCGCCGATTCCACGCCGGGAACCGCACGAAGCCGGTCAAGAACTGTCCGAAACACTTGCCGTCCCACGCGCCTCGTCATATCCGATCAAGCTCGGATCCAATTCAATCAGCGTCGAATTCTCGATGCGAAAGCCCGGCTCCACTTCCTGTGTCGTCCTCGCGCTGCGAATAAACAAGCCCGCCGCCGTGAGCAGCGTCAACGAAAGCGCGATTTGCCCGACCACCATCAAATTGCGCGGCGAAAATCTCGCCCAACCGATGCCGACTTTTTCTTGCGTCTCTCCGCTCTTCAGCGATGTTCACGATGCTGGCCTTCGAAGCGATGCGCGCCGGTCCAAGGCTGAAGATGATCGCGCTGAATACGCAGAATCCCGTCGTCGCCAGCAACACACGCAAATCCGGCGATAGCGTTGTACACCAGATCAACCGGCGCCAACCGCGCCAGCGAATGCATCAACACCGAACTGCCAACCGCCGCCAACGCCAGCCCAGCCGCACCGCCAATAAACGCCAGAATCAGCCCTTCGATCAGCAATTGCTGAAGAATGCTTCCGCGCTTCGCACCCAGCGATTGCCGGATCGCGATTTCCTTCCGGCGCGCCGCTCCTCGCACCAACATCATGTTGGCCACATTCAGCGAAGCAATCAGCAGCACCACGCCCGCCATCGAAATCACCAGAATCGCCGGAAACGCCGCCTCATTCCCGTGGGGCGGATTCGTCGATATGTTGTTCCGAGACAGCGTGTGAACCATGAACGTTTGATCTTTGTTCTCTCCCGGATATGCCAGGGCCATCCGGTTCGCGACCACCGCGAGCGATGCGTCGGCGGCCTGCTGTGTCATCCCTTCCTTCAACCTGCCGATCACGATCAATGCGTGGTTATCCCGCGAAGCCAGCTTCCTCCCGTGCCCGTCGAAATCGTTCACCACCGATTCGTACATTCCCATCGGCACGTACATCTCGGGACTAATCATCGCGTTGGTTCCCGTGAACCCTTTCGCGGTGATTCCGACAATCGTAAAAATCCGCCCATTGATCTGCCGCGTTTTGCCGAGCAAATCCGGATCGGCGCCGGTCTTCCGCCAGCTCGAATAGCTCACGATCAGGCTGGGGATGCCGCTGCCAGGTTGTTCTTCTTCTGGGCGTAAACGTTCGGCCGCGAAACAGCGGAACGCCGAGCGTGTCGAAATAATTTGCGGTCACGACGTCAGAAAACGCCCGTCGCGTCGTGTCGCCTTCCTTGATTCCCACAAGCGCCATGTTGTGCGCCGCTAGACTACTGAACACGCCGTTGTCGGCGCGCAGGTCTGCGTAATTTGGGTACGAGAATCCCCGGTACGAGTCCGGCCTCTGCGTGTCGCGGCTGAAACACCCGACGATCTGATCGGCGTTTCGAATCAGCAGCGGCTTCAGCACCAGCGCATCCACGATGCTGAACATCGCCGTACTCCCGCCAATCCCCAGCGCCAGCACCACAATCGCCGCCAGCGAAAACCCTGGCTGCTTGAACAACATACGGACGCCATAGCGAATATCAGAAATCAGATTTCTCAAGGACCCTCCCAGTTCGTGAGAGAGGATACGAGTCTGCCACCGGGAAAGTTGCGCGAAGACCGAATATATACAGATTGCCTTGGAGGGGGATTAGGGCTATGCAGAACGACTTGGTCGTAGGCCCAAGCCATGGTTGGCGCCGTAACCGCGCAATTCGAAGAGTGGTCTGATCTAGCTCGTGGCAGCTTTCTCGGCTCCATGCGCCGAACTCCACTTGACTTAAGTTAACGAATGAGCTATACTCTTCTCAGGTAAACTCGCGTCACGAAGCGCTCTGCGGCAATCCTCGTAACGAACTTAGTTTCAGCAACTTAACCCCGGCGGCCCGTCGTAAACCCTTTAGAATGACATTCTTGCACACACTCGTCCCGTATCTCGTTTAGTTTCACATCCTTGCGCAAAAACCCCCGAGGGGCGGGTGCGGTAGCCCCTCCGCCAAGACGCCTCAGTGACGGTCAGTGCTTCCCTACTATTCAGTCCCGATTCGGAACGCGTAGAATGTCTCTGGAAATAGCCTCCTCGAAAGCGGCTCCGTGAAACGAATGTGGATATGGATCGCCGCCGTCCTCGGCGTGCTCTTAATTGCGGCCTTCATAGGCCTCTCGATGATGGCCGGCAGCCCGAAAGACGCCTACGGCATGATCCGCTACGCCCTGCCGCACATGCATCGCGGCAAACTCAAGCCCGGCGACGCCGCTCCCGACGCTCCCCTGCTCGCGCTCAGCGGCAAAGAGCAATTCCGGATTCACGATCGCATCGGCGGCCGCCCGCTGATGGTCGTCTTCGGCAGCTACACTTGACCGCCATTTCGTCGCCAGGTCGGCGACATCGTCCAGATCTACAACGACTATAAAGATCACGCCGACTTCCTCACCGTCTACGTGCGCGAAGCGCATCCCACTGATGAGTGGCAGATGAAGTCCAACGTGAAAGAAGATGTCTGCTACGCGCAGCCCAAAACTCTCGAGCAGCGCATCGCCATCGCCAACGACTTCGTCGAGCGCCAGAAATATCCAGTCCCTTTCGGCATCGACGACATGACCAACGCCGCGAACGACGCCTACTCCGCATGGCCCGAACGCATCTACATCATCGACGAGCACGGCAAGATCGCCTACGCCGGCGGAATGGGCCCCTTCAACTATCACCCGGAAGAAGCCCGCGCCTGGCTCGCCGCCCGCTACGGCGAAGTAAAACACGACCCGCAGCCCGCCAGCCTATCGCGACAACGACGGCTAGATTTCAGCACATGCAGAAAATCGGCAGAGGGCAAGTGTAGGGGCGCAGCACGCTGCGCCCCATGTCCGCACGATCACGGCGCCTTGCTCTTCGCCTTTGTTTTCTTCGCATTACAGCCGTTCATCAAATAAGCCGATTGCTTCGGCTACACTACTGCCTCCAATAATTGCAACCAATTCGTGGCTCGCTCTATGAAAGGCAGTTCTTTCGCGAATGCTCGTTCAAGGCTACTTCCGGGTTCTCAGCTTCTTCGATGTCAGCGAGGCCTTCGAGCTCGACCGCCTCAATATTCTGTTGAAGCCCGACGCGCTGCCGAAAACAACCGCACCCACGGTTCGTGCTCCCGATTACGCCCAAGCTCCAACAGCTCCGATCATTGAGACGACGGGAACGATCCGCCTGCCTACCGGCGAATCGCTCGACAGCAGAATTAAATATTACTGGTTCGGAGTCGCATGCGTGGAGATCGTCATTCCATTCGAGTGCGAGCTGGATTCGCTTCCCACACATTCGTATCGCTGGATGAATGCGCCCGAGGTCGAGAAGGCCGCCGAAGATTTGCTTCGTGCGCGCCTCGAACGATTTCGCCCCGGGATGATCAAGCCGTCGCAGAAATGGCTCGACGAAGACTATTTGATCATCGATGTGCAGTCTGCGAAGAGCGGCGACGGAGCCGGGGCCGCAACCGCGGCCGAGCTGCTGCAAAACTATGGAGATCCGATCACGCGCGCCGTGCGCGGAGAGTTGGTCACGCTTTCCGCGGGCGAGCGTGAAGAGGTCGTACGCTCGGGACTGTCGTATTATCCGACCGATCTCGTTGTCGTCGGCTGGGCGGCTGCGCTCGTTTACGACAAGCCGGAAGCGACTTCGTCGGTGATCGATTTGCTCGAATACGCGAACACGCAGTTGCTCGAGTTTCGTTATTACGACGAATTGCTGACGAATGTTTTGACCGACGTTTACAGCTCGCTCGAAGGGCGCGAGAGTTTCTGGAAGCGATTCCGTCTCTCCGGGCGCGCAGGCCGGCTCAACGAATTGCGCCTCGACATCATGGATCTCGCGGAACGCACCGAGTACGCGGTCAAATTCATCAGCGACACGTACTACGCGCGCGTGTATCGCGTGGCTTCGGCGAGAATCGGCGTCAACGACTACAAGACGCTGGTTTCGGAAAAGTTGAAAACGGCGGGCGAGCTATACGAATTCATGGTCGCCCAGTTCAATGAACGGCGCATGTTCGTCGTGGAAGTCGTCGTCGCAGTGCTCGTCTTGCTCGACGTGATTCTACTTTTGCGCGGAAACAAGTGAGGTTGCCGAACCGATGATTGTGATCGTGATGGGCGTGACGGGATCGGGGAAAACCACCGTCGGCAAAATGCTCGCGGAGCGCCTTGGATCGGAATTCGCCGACGCCGACGATTTTCATTCCGCCGCCAACAAAGACAAGATGCATCGCGGGATTCCGCTGACCGACGCGGATCGCATGCCGTGGCTCGCCGTCAATGCACGAATATCTCGCGAAAGCGTACGCAGAGCATCGTAGCGTCGTGCTTGGCTGCTCTGCACTGAAGCGTAGCTACCGGCAAACGCTTCGCGAAAAACTTTCGGTACAGCTGGTTTATCTCAAAGGCAGTTATGAAGTGATCGACGCGCACTTGCGCGAACGCAAAGGCCATTTCGCCGACGACAAAATTCTCGCCGCGCAATTTGCCGATCTGGAAGAACCGAACGACGCGATCGTCGTCGATGTGCAATTGCAACCGGAACTTATCGTCGAGGAAATTCTCAAACAACTTCCCCGGCAGAACTAACAGTCGTTCAGAAGATTGAGATCGATACGCGTGCGCTCTTGAATTGCGACACCGAGCGATGACGCGACGGGCTGGCTATTCAACTGCTATTTCTTGGTGGGAGTCGGAGCCGGCGCAGGCTTGGGCTCTTCAGCAGGCTTAATATCGGCGGCCGCCTTCTGAAGTTCCTCAACTGCTTTGGCGTCGAGCTGATACAGCGAAGGTTCGCCTTCGCGCTTGGCGATGTAGTTGTCGCCGCTCTTTGCGATCGCAATGTTCTCAACGCGCTTGCCGCCGTTGGAGGTCACTTTCATCGTGATCGTCGCGTTCGTAAAACCAGAATCCGGAAATTTCGTGGCCGCGAGATCGCGGAACTTGTCGATGAACGCTTGCGAGCTCATCGCATCCATCTTCTTCCCGTTCGACCACCAATCCTGTCCGCCTTTTACCAGCGAATATTCCTTCGAGCCGTCATGCATATCGACGGCGCTCACGTCGTCAAATCCAAAGTCGAAAATCTTTTTGTTGCGAAAATCATCGAGCGCTTTGTCGAGTCCAGTCCCCAGATCGGCCGCAACTTTGTACACTCCGGAAACGGCGCTCGACTTCGCGTAATAGTCAGTTTTGTTCTTGCGCACTTCCAGAGTCTGCGTGCCGGTCGCATCCGTAACCTTCGCCGTCGCAACCGGAGTCGCCGACGCAAACGCAGCAGCAAGCTTTTTTTCATCCGCAGTCAGCCGCCGCGGACAAATCCATCTTCGCGTCCTTCAATCGGCGCACGAGATCTTCGACCGAGAAATTATCCGCGCGAAGGGGACGCGGCTTCACGATTTGCCACGCGTCTTTGCTGCGGCCAAATTCAACAGTCTGTTTTTTTGCCGTCAGATCGACTTCGCTGACCTTATCGAAGTTCGCCGTGAACAGCCGCTTGTCGCGCAGATCGGACACAGATTTGTCGAGACTGTTTTTTGAGTAACTCGCGATCGTGAAAACTCGCGGATCGCCGCCAACCGCTGCATAGACCGCATTCCCCGTCGGCGTGTCGTCGCCGAGCAACAGCTTTTGCGACTTGCCATCCTTGGTCGTGAAATCAACCTGTACCGACGGATCGGCCAATCCGTACTGCTTCAAATCAAGCGCGTGATCTTCGACGACGCGCTCCGAGTTCAATCCGGACAAAACCGAAATCACTCCGGCGATCGCATCCTGATCCCCGGTCAACTTCTGCGGCGCAGTGATTTCCCACTTGCCGTCGCTCGACTTCGCCAACCCGACTTGTTCCGTTCCCTTCTTCTCGATTTCCATTTTGCTGACGTCGGCGTCTTTGATCGTCAGCAGCTTAATCGCCGCCGGAGTCGCGGGCTTCGTCGTGTCCTCGGCGGCATGATGATTCGACCAATACAAAACTCCAGTAAGCACCGCGAGCAGTGCGGCGGCAATCAGCAGTCCGGTGCTTTTCATCGATGGAGTCCTGGGCTCGTTTCTAACATGCCAAAAAATGCGCGCGCTCGCGCTAGCGACGCCGCCACCAAACCGATACGCCCGCGAAAATCACAATCAGTGGGATCACAAACTGGCTGGTGATGCGCACAATGCTCATCTGCGCGCGCGTCATCGTGACCTTGCGGTCCTCCGGCGCCTTCGGACGAATCGAGATTAAATCTTCATCCGAAGAGAGCCAGTTCATCGTGTTCAACGCAAGGTCGCGGTTGCCGTTGAAATTCAAGAACGAATTCGCGACCCAGGCGGCGCTGCCGATCACGACGAAGCGCCCCTGCGAATTTTCTTTTCCTGTGTTGTACGAACCTGCAGCCGCAATCGTCAGCGGTCCCTTTATATTTTTCGGATCGTTGGGATCGATGTCGGGCGAATTCAGTTTTGTCGTAGCGAGGCTCGAATCCGACGAGCTAAACAATTTCTCTACGGTCGATTTGCCTTCGCTCTTGATGTCCATCGAACGAACAAGCGGGAAGCCCGTGGCTGTGCCCTTCATTTCGGCCACGATCGGTTGCGTCGCATACGTCGTTACGAGCGCAACCTGGGGACCGAGTCCGGCGAGTTGTCCGATCGGGTTCAAGTCGAGGATCAAATCTTTCTGCAGCGTCACGCCCCAGCTCGCGAGCAGTGCGGACAACGCATCGTTGTCGGAAATTATCGAGCGGCCGATCTGGAGCGGCGGGTCGAGCATGATTAACGCACGACCGCCGTCCTCGACATATTTCTTCAGCGCATCGACTTCAGGCTGTTGGTAGTCGCCGGTCGGACCGCCAATGACGACAACCGTGCAATCGGTTGGAACTTCGGCCTTTTGCAGCAGCGAAATCGACTTCGCTTCGTAGTTGTCTTTGCCGAGCAATTCCTTGAATTTTGAATATCCGCTGCGCTCGGAGTCGTCGATCTGGTGTTCGCCGCTGCCGGTGACGAAGCAAACGGTGCGCGTCGTGTTTTTCAGATCGCGAATGAAAGCGCCGGTGATTCCCTCTTCGGTGAGGCTCTTCGCTTCTTCTTTTTTCGCACCGACCTGCACGATCGTCGTGCCGTAATTCTTGATGCCGGCTTCGCGCGCAAGCTGCGGCTTCTTATCGACGTCTACGTAATCGACCTTCACTTTCGGCGAAAGATTCGCATACTGATCGAGCTGATCTTTCGCCGTCGAGAATCGCGTGGACTGATCGTAATAAGTGATCGTCGCGTCCTGCTTCAATCCCTTGACGATTTTCGCGGTCTGCTCGGACAAGCTGTAGCGCTTGTTGGAGGTTGAATCCCACGACTTGTTGTAGCGGTTGCCGAGAACGTTGGCGACGGTGATGATGGCGAAGAAAACCACGATATACATCGTGGCGTACGCCGCGTATTTCGTTTGCCGAGCTTTCAAAAATGCGGGGGTAGCCATTACGACCTCCACCGCAGCGACTCAAGCGAGCGCGCCGTCAGGAAAAATCCGACCACAATCAAACTGAGGTAATACAGCGTGTCGCGCGTATCGAGCAGTCCTTTCGAGAAAGGATCCATGTGCGTCGTTACCGACAAATACGAAAGCACCTGCGTCCAGGTCGCGGTCTCGTAGCTGCCGGTCCAACCGATCACCCAAAGCACGAGGCAAACGCCGAAAGTGGATGCGCCCGCAATGATCTGATTTTTTGTCAGCGTCGAAATAAACATGCCGACCGCGAGCATTCCCGCGGCTTGCAGGATCATTCCGAGGTACGCAATTGCGACGGGCTTCCAGTCGGGCTGACCATACTTAAAAAGAAACGCGAGATTGACCAGGGTCACTAGCAACATGCAGCCATACAGCGCCAGTGCCGCGAGCCATTTCCCCGCAATGATTTCGAGGTCGTGAATCGGCGAAGTAACGAGCAACTCGATCGTGCCCGAGCGCTTTTCTTCGGCGAACAAGCGCATGGTGATCATCGGAATGAAAAACAGTCCAATCACGTTGATGTTGGAGAGCAGCGGCCGAATCAATTCTTCGTTGAGATTCATCGGGAACGACTGCCCGCGCATTTGCGATTCCATCGAGTAGTAGACGAAGGCGCCGAGCGCGTTCCAGAAAAACAGTCCGAACACGACGGCGAACATCGTCAAGAAGCAGATAAGCGACCGGCGACGTGAAATAGCCGTGCAGCTCTTTGCGGAAAATCACCAAAACGTTGCGCATCACGCGGCTCCCGTCGCGACAGGCGCGTCGCTGGATTCGACGGCAGCGGGCTCGCCCGTAAGTTGCAAGAAGATTTCTTCGAGGCTGACCGCGGCGGGCCGCAACTCGTTCAAATCCCAGCCGGATTCGACGACGGCGCGCGCCAGATCGCCGCGGACGAAGCTGTCCTTGTGGTTTTCAATCTCGAAGACGCTGCGGTTTTCCCGCTTCTCTTTGAAAACGATGTGCGTGATGCCGGGCACGCGCTCAAGCCGCTGCTGAATCACAGCGGCGTCAACGTCCGCGCCGCGTCCCGCGATTTCAATGAAAAGCTGTTCGGCGCCGCGTGCGCGATTCTGCAAATTGTTGACGGAATCCGTCGCCACCAAGCGTCCCTTATTAATGATGAGCACCGATTGGCAGGTCTGTTCGACTTCCGGAAGAATATGCGTGCTGAGAATGATGGTGTGATCGCCGGCAAGGCTTTTGATCAGATCGCGCGTCTCGTTAATCTGTTTGGGGTCGAGGCCGGATGTCGGCTCGTCGAGAATCAGCACATCGGGATTGTGGATGATGGCCTGGGCCAAACCGACGCGCTGGCGATAGCCTTTCGAGAGCTTGCCGAGGAGCTTGTCTTTTACATCGGCAACGGAGCAGCGCTCTAAAACAAAACTGATGCGCCTGGTGAGTTCGTCTCCCGACAAGCCTTTGAGCTTGCCGACGAATTCCAGATATTCCGACGTGGTCATTTCGAGATAGAGCGGCGGCGTTTCCGGCAGGTAGCCGATGCGCTTCTTCACCTCAAACGGCTGCTCGAGGACATCGAAACCCGCGACGGTGGCGGTGCCTGCGGTTGGCGGCATGAAGCATGTCAACATGCGCATGGTCGTGGTCTTGCCGGCGCCGTTGGGGCCGAGAAAACCGACGATCTGCCCTTTTTGCACTTCGAAGGAAACGTGGTCAACAGCGGTATGCCGGGCATACCTCTTCGTTAGATCGGTGACTGTAATCATAAAAATTTAGTTTTGAAAATCAGACGCACAGCGCTCGCGCTTGCCCCACTGTCACAGCAACTACATTCGTGACAGGTACTTTCTCAAGAATTTGACGAGTCTTTATCCTATGGATTCGAGATGGCGCGTGTCAATGGGTGTTGAAGGCGGGCCCCTCAGTGGTCGATGCCTCGTGATGCGATATGCGTTGCCTTTGACGCGAGACGGTGGTCGCGTCGCTCATCGATTTGTGAGTGTTTGACATCCAGCCGGGGTACCTCCACTGCGCGAGCCGACGCGTTCACAGGAGGTGAACGCGAGGGAAATGCGTCGGCTCGCTGCGGTCGGGATGACAAATTTGGGCGCGGGCGAGGGGCGACGTAAAGTCGCCGCTACAAATGCGTGAAATTTGAGGTTGTGCCGAGGCGGATCGGGCGGGCGGAGCGAGCCCCGCCCCTACAACGGAGAGTGGTGACGATCGCAAAGATTGAGTTCGGCGCGTGCGAGATTAGCGGGACCAGAAGGTGCCGTTGTCCCAGTTGATGCGGTTGCCGCCGCTGGTGACGATGCCGGAGATGACGGTGCCGGACCAGTTGGTGGTGAGCTGGCGGCGCGAATCCCACGAGCCGGTTGCACTGGCGTTCGCCTCGTTGGTCAGGCGATAGGTTTGGCCGCGGCGGCGAATAGTGCAACGCTGCGAGCGATTGCCTCCGCGATACCAGGTGCCTTCGATGCGCGGACGGTTCCAGCCGCCGCCACCGCCGTTATTGCAGCGCGCCCAATACGTGCCGTTGGACCAATTGATCTGCGAGCCGTCGGGCGTAATCGTGCCGGTGACGAATTGCCATCCGGGCGCGCTCATGGTGTTCGGCCCCTGAAGATTTCCGGGAGAGGTGTCGCCGTTTTCGTTGGTGAGATTGAAGAAGACGCCGCCGTTGCTCGTGATCGAAGCTTGCTTATTGGGATCGCCTTGGGCGCACCACTGCCCGAGAAACGCGGCGCCCTGGTTGCCCTGTGGAAGCGGTTGGGCTTGCGTGATCTGGGAGTTGATCAGAATCGAAAAGAGCAGAGCGACGGCGAGAAAAGTCAACGGGAGCGCGAGTACACGGGCAGTGCGGCTGGGATTTTGCAACGTTCTCTCCAGGCTGTTTGTGGCGCAGGGCTTCGCCAAAGGCGAAGCCCTGTTTCGCCGCCGGGAGAGTAACACACGCCCTAGAAGTGAGAAAAGAGACCGATCAAAATGATGATTGGGAGAGGAACTCCGAGCAAAAGCAAGAGAATCGAGCGCATATTTTTTCTCCTTTAACTGATTTCAAAATTCCGCGCTAAAGCTTTTTCTAAAACAAGCTCGATGAACGAGCCGTTTTGGCGCCCACTATTACGCGGCGCGCAGCGCCGGCAGGTGATCGCGGCGATGTCCGCCCACCGTTGCGGCGAAGCTGGCCGTGAATGCGCCGAGCAGCAGCGCGACGAATAGCCAGTAGAGCGAGTGCGCAACGGACTTGCGGGCCTGATCGACCGAAGCTTGATCGCGCTCAAAAACATCGGTGACGCGAGTTTCGGCTTCGCTGTGATTGATGCCTGTCGCGGCAGAGACGAGGCCGGCGACGTAGTTACGATCGTCGGGCGAGAGCGTCGTGCGATTCGCCATCGCGTGGGCGAAGACGGCGGCTGCGTCAGCCTTGTATGCAATTTCGTCCGCGTTGCCCGTAGCTTTGCCGCCGCGGAACAAGCTGTCGATGTAATAGCGATTGGCTTCGAGGGCGGCAGTGTCGGCTGCGCCAGAGCTGCTTGCGGCGCGCGCGTTTACGCTCGTCGCGGCGCCCACCATTCCGGCGGCGGCGGCGCCGAGAAACGCGGCGCTCATCACGAGAGCTACGCACCACGCGAGAAAGCCGTGCGCAGTGTCGCGGAAATAAACTTCGTCGGTATGAAGATCGACCCACTTGGTGCGCAGGCGTCCGGCGAGATATCCGCCGACGCCGGAGGCAATAATTTCGGTGATGCAGAGATAGATGAGTGCGCCGAAGCCAACGGCGGTGGTCGAGAGGCCGGAGCTTGAGAAAGGCGAAAGCGACGAGAGGCCGGCGCCGGCTCCGAGAGCAAGCAAAATCAATGAGAGTGCGGCGGTGGCAAACGCACCGCCAAATACCGCAGCCCAGGAGACGCCGGAAGCCGAAGCCTCGGTGCGATTGGGAGCGTAGGCATCGTATCCGACGGTTGCGGCGCTGCCGGGTGCGTAGGTCGGAACCACAACATCATTCGCCACTGCTCTGGTTGGAGCGCTCATCGTTCACCTCGACGTGGAAGTGTGGGCCTGAAAGCTTTCGTCGGTGGGTCATGTTAGGAGGACAAGGGGTAGGAGCCTATCCGGTCAACCATTGAGGAGAGTCGGGAAGTTGCCTGATTTGTGCGCGCTGGACGCCAGAAGCGCTGAGGCATCGCGATTGTGCCGGATTCGTGGTCGGGCGAGTCTAAAATTGGTGGGGCGAGTGAAAGAGGATGCGAGTGGGTGATCCGGATTTCAAATCGAATGTCGCTGCGGAGTTTTCACCGGGCTACGTGATTGCCGGCGAGCGCATGGAATCGACGTCGAAGTGGGAGAACGCTTCCCTTCCAGTTCCCGTGGAGGCTGGTGTCGATACGCTCGCTGACTCGCGACGCCCTGCATCGAGTTTCGATGAAATTGCCCGCGAGGAATTGGCTGAGGCGCCGTGGTGGCTGTGGTGGAATGTGTTGAGCCTGGATGCGCCGATGGTGGCGGTCGCGTGGGCGCTTGTATTTGCGAAGTCGGCGGGAGTGGCGATACCTGCGGCGGAGATGGCGACGCTGGGGTTAGTGGTTTGGCTCATCTACACGGTTGACCGATTGCTGGATGGACGGGCGGCCGCGGCGGCGGAAAGCTTCGGGACCGAGGATGTTAGGGCGGGATCGCGTTGGGGCGTTCGGGCCACCGCTGCGGCAGAGGCATGTGTTTCACCGAATTTATGCGCGAAGAATCGCGTGCGTGGCGGCGGTGATCGCGGCATTCACTGGGATTCTTGTTTTGACGCAAATTGGCGAGATCGTTCTTCGGTTGGCGGTACCCGTTGGATGCGTCCTCGTTTTGTATATGGCGTGGGTGCATCTGGGGCGCGGGCGGGTGCTGTCGCGATTGCCGAAGGAAATCGCGGTGGGCGGAGTTTTCGCGGCTGGTGTCGTGTTGCCGGCGTGGTCGCGGCTGGCGGATCGGAGATGGGAATTTTCACTGCTGGCGGTATTGTTTGCGGCGGTTTGTGCGCTGAATTGCGTGGCGATTGAAGAGTGGGAGAGCTTGCGCGAGCGTGATTTTGGCGCCGGCGAGAGATCGCTGCCGGCGAAGAACTTTGGTTTTGTTTCGGGAAGATTCGCGGTGGCGGTGGCGATTTGCGCGGCGCTGATGACACCTGTGGTGCGGCTGCGCGGGGAATTCAGCGCGATTGGGGCGGCGATCGCGGTGAGCGCGCTGTTGATTTTGATTCTGGATTTAACGCGAGAGCGAATCTCAGCGGATGCGCTGCGAGTGTTGGTGGATGTTGCGTTGCTCGTGCCCGCGATTGTGGTGTTGGCATTTCGATGACGGCAGAGATTCACACATCCGTGGTTTCACGCGATTCGACCGTATTGCGCGACGATGGCGCAGGGCCGATCGCGAAGATGAATTGCGACCGAGTCGCGCGCGTTTACGAGACGCTGGAGCGTCTTTCGTTTGGCGGGGCGCTGCAAAGCTGCCGCGTGATGTTTCTCGGCGAGGCTGCGGATTCCCGGAGAGCGCTATTGTGCGGGGATGGCGACGGGAGATTTCTGGTTGAGCTGTTGCGGGCGAATCGCGAGGTTTGCGCCGATTTTGTCGATCTGAGCGCCGGGATGATCGACGTGGCGAGACGAAGGCTAAATGCGGTGGGGTCGCAGGCGCTAGGCCGGGCGAATTTTCACGCCGGTGATGTTCGGTGCTTTAAACCGGGTGATGCGGCGGCCTACGACCTGATCACGGCGCACTTCTTTCTCGATTGTTTTGACGAACTCGAAGTCGTGGGCGTGGCTCGGAAGCTCGCTTCGCTCGCGCGACCGGGCGCCAGGCTGTTGTTGTCGGACTTTCGGATTCCGCGGCGCGGGATCGCGCGGCACATCGACGCCGCGATCGTTCGAGGATTGTACGAAGCGTTTCGATGGACGACGGGACTTCGGGTGACGCGCTTGCCGGACTACGAAGGCGCGCTGGTACGAGCGGGGTTCCGTAAAGAACGAGAGACGCTGAAGGTCGGTGGGCTTTTGACTGCGTCGCTCTGGCAGAAAATCATAGGCGCAACGCAGAAGCGCCGGCAACGATGTCCTTCAGCAACAGAGCGTTCGCACCGATGCGGCGCGAAGTTCGCTACGGAACCGTGACGGTGATCGTCGCAGCGTGCTGGATTTTCACCGAGTTGGCTGTCGTCGAAGCGCCGGTTGACGGTAACGGTATAGCTCTGGCCGGTTGTTTCGGGCGGCGTCGTTGTTCCGCCGGCGCCGGTGCCCCCACCGCCACAGCCGTCTGCCATCAATGCGACGAACAACGCTGCCGCGAGCCACGCGTAATGTGGGCGGAATCTACGGTGGGCCGCGCAGAGAGTCAGCAGCAACAGAATCGCGCCGAAGAGCGAGGCAAAGACCGCCAGCCGCGTGCCACTCGTGTCCGACGATTTTCCAACTGTCGAAATATCTGAGCTGGTTAGAAGGCGAGTAAGAGTGCCGCCGACGCCGCAACGGAAATCGTGAGCGTCGAAGTCGCTCCCTGCGAGCCGGGCGTCACGCTTGCCGGCGAGAGCGAGCACGTCGGCAGGGGCGTGGCCGAACCGGTCACAGCGCAGGTCAGCGCCACAGCGCTGGTGAAATTTGCTCCGGTTGACGGAGCGACCATGATCGTTGAAGTGCCTTGCGCTCCCGCGGCGACGGTGAGCGACGCCGACTCCGCTTTCATCGTGAAGTCAGCGGCGGCAGGTGAGCGTCGGCGGAGGCTGCGACGGTGCTGGTGAAGCTCCACGATTCGATTTTTTGGCTGGATGTGTTGCCGCCAGTGCCGCCCGTGAACCCGATATACGCCGTGTTGCTGCCGATGGTTTGTGGAATGTTGATCGGCCAAGTCTGAGTGAACGTGTCGCTCGTGGTGTCGGTCAGCGTCATCGTCAGATTGGTGCCGTCGTAAACGACGTGCGCGCTGATGGTGCTGCCGCTGTGCAGATTGATTCCAGATGGCGTGAGGTCGATGGCGGGAATGGTCGGCGATGCGCCGTTGGTATAGAGACCGGTCGAATTGGCTCCCTCTCCCTGGTTGGAGAAGAGATCGAACTTGATCGCGACGCTCGTGGGAATGCCGCCCGCGCCGCCGGGCGCATGGGACCGTAGCCGAGGCCGCCGCCGTTGGGGCCGAGCGCTTTAGGCCGGCGTTCTGAATCGTGAAGGTCATGCCGTCGCCGGCGGGGTTTGAGAGCTGGAAGGTGAAGTCGGTTGTGAAGCTCTGGATGTTCTGCGGCGACGTTGAAAAACGCGCTGCCGGCTTCGTTCTGTCCGCCGTCGGTGAGCTGCAAGCGGGTGTCGTCGAGGCCGGTGCTGCCGTTGAAGGTCATCAAGGACGGCGGCTGCCGCGAAACCAACGGTGAAGCTTGGCCCGACGGTGTAGAACGCGGTGGCGACGGGACTGTTGGAGAGGCCGGTCGCGGTGGCGAACGCGCATGATCGTGGTGGTCTGGGTGACGGCGAGTGGGGCGGAATAGAGTTTCGTCGTGCCGACTGCCGGGAGTGGGCGTCGTGCCGTCGAGCGTGTAGTAAATTTTACTGTCGGGCGAGGCGTCGCTGAGCGTCACGGTTTGTGCCGAGACGTATGCGCCCGCGGGGGGATTGAAGGTCGGCGCGAGCGCTTGTGACCCATTAGTGTAGGTTTGCGAGGCGGGCTGGCTGCTGACGAAGCCGGTTGCGGTGGCGATCGCCGTGATCGTTTCGGTATTCGTGACGGTGATGGCGCCGGTGTACGCCGTCGAAGCCGCAGTTGGCGTGGTGCCGTCGGTGGTATAGAAGATCGTCGCGTTCGGCGTGGTGTCGGTGATGGTGACGGAGATGCTGCCGGTAAATGATTTTCCCGCAGGACTGATCAGCGGGAGTCGCGGCGGGCTTGAACACCGTTGAGCAGGCCGTAGACGCTGATCTTTCAGCTGCGCCGCCCACGTAAACTTTGCCGTTGGCGATCGTCGGGACGGTGAACTTGACGGCCTGGGGCGCGGTGTCGCGCGAGGAATTTTGGGAGCTGTTGTAGAACTCGGTGGCGACATTGGTGGCGTCGTAAGCGCGCAGGATGCCGGGATCGCTGGCGCCAAACGTGTCGGTTTCAATCGCCCACACGATGCCGTTCGTTGCGCCGTTGGAGGAGACCGACGGCGTTGGAGTCGCAAAGGACGTCACAACCGGGCCTTGCGACGTCCACTGGCCGAAAGTTTACCCGCCGATATCGAGTAAGCGCGGATACGATCGTTACGGCCCCAGAAATAGATATTGCCGTTCCAATACGCGGGAATTCCCCAGATGCCGCCTTCGAGCTGGCCCGAGATCTCTTGCACGATGTTGTCGGAGTTCGGGTTGTAGCCGCCCATGGCATCGCGATCGACAAGATAAATCACCTTGGCCTTTCCCACCTGCACTAGTTCATTGGGGTGCGCGCCGGTTTGGGGCGGAAGCAGCACGACTCCGCCAGAACCAAGATCCTCGTCGGTGCTGCTCAGGTTCGCCTGATTCATGGGAGTGAACGCGTCCTGAATGGTCATGACGCCATTGGTAAGGTCGAAACGGAGATCGTCGTCGCCGAAGTCCATCCCGTTGGCATAGGGAGTGGTGGCGTCGTAAGTACCATTTCCGGTGGCGAGGAACATCCGGCCATACGGATGATTCACGGGATCGGGAATGTCGGCAGCCATAGCCCGCACCGCCCTGCCAGATGCCGGAGCCTTGCCCGCCCGGCGACGTGCAGAAGACGCTGGTTTGCTGAAGCGTTGCCGCGTTGTAGGCGAGCAGCCATCCGTGCCAAGGGCCGTTGTCGCCATGGGAAGCAAAACCGATGTAGACGATTCCGTGAACCAGAAGGAGCGCTGGGCGTTGGTTTTCCCACATGGGATCGAACTTTAGAACGCCGCCGGCGCTGCCGTTACCGTTTCCGGGCACCTGACCGGCGAGTGTGACTGGACCGCCGAACTTTTCGAGGCCGGTGGTGATGTCGATCGCGTGAAGGCGCTGGATGAACGTCGTGTCGGAGACAGTGGACTTCGCGACGACATACATGGTGTTGGTGGTGGGATCGATGACCGGGGTGCCGGTGATGCCAATCAGCGGAACGATGTCGGTGGTGCCGACATCGGTGTTGGGCATCGGCTTTTCGCCGGAACCCGCGCCGTGTGCGGAATCGATCAGAGAAACATGCCAGAGAGGGATTTGCGTTGGCGCCGCCGTTGTTATCGGCGTCGAAGGCGTAGACTGAATCGTTTTCGGTCGCGATGAAGAAGACGTTATGGATGGTGCCGGCTTGAGCGGTGCCCGCGCCCATGGTCAGGTTGGCGTAGTAGAGCGGTTGGGCGTAGGCGTAGCCGTCGATCGTGTACGAGAAAAGCTTGCCGAAGGTCGTTTGGTTCACGTTCGTGGGAGTGAGGATGGTCTCGCTGGTGTTCTGGCCGGTGCGGGCGATGTCGTTGTGATGGGTGAGGACGTTAACTTGGGCTACGGATGGAAACGATGCCAGCGCGAACAGTGTGAACGCGAGCAAGCTCCGCACAAAGCCGCGAGCTACTCCGAGACCCTTGGTCAGGCGAACTTCGCCGCCGGAAAGACGAGAACACTTCATCACAGGGTAGTCCTTGAGGCCCTTGAACACGCGAGTCACTGAGAAGACTCGGGGATTCGGCGAAATATTCCAGATTTTTTCGCTCAACTCACTGACAACGACACCACATCGAGGCGGAGCTCTCGAAGTCAGTCTGCGGAAGACTTAAGAGACTGAAATTATACGGATGAGGTCCAATGAGAAACAACGCCGAACGAATGGGCAAATGGTCTTGGTACGCACAGTACCACGTCGCGTGCTAAAGCGTCTGGGTTCAATGACTCGTGCCGCGAGGTCCTTCCGATTGTCTCGTTCGATACTTACTTGGAGAGTCGATTCAACGAATTCGCTGGAGCCAAGGATTGGCGAATCTTTCGGGAATGCTTCGCCCCAGATGTAATGGCTGAACCAGTCGAGATTCGATTGCATGACGGCTCGGTTTGATTTCGGCTTGGTGATGGGGTGACCGAAGCCTTGATAGAGGATCAGCCGCGAGGGCACATGCTGATCCTGCAAGCCGCGATAGAGTTCAAATCCGTCGGGAACGGGAACGCGCTTGTCTACGCTTCCGTGCTGAATCAGCGTCGGCGTCTTGGCTTGCTTGATCGTGGTGATCGGAGAAGTCTTTGCGTAGACGGCGGGGTCGTCCCAAGGCGTCGCGTGGAGATATTGACGCGTGAACGGAGTGATGTCGGTGTTCACGTAGTAGGTCATCCAATCGCTGATGCCGGCGCCGACAGAGATTGCCTTGAAACGATCGGTGTGCGTCGTGAGGAACGCGGAGATGTAGCCGCCTTCGGACCAGCCCATCGAGCCGAGCTTCGCGGGATCGACGATTCCCTTCTTGATGAGCGAATCGACGCCGCTCATGACGTCCCACATGTCGCCGACGCCGAGATTGCGGACGTTGAGCGCGCGGAATGCGGAGCCGTAGCCCGCGCTGCCGCGATAGTTTGGCTCCAGGACGAGCGCGCCCTTTGCGAGGAAAATTTGCACTGGGTAGTAGCGGTCGTTGGGCGACAGCGTCGGGAACGAAATGCCGGTCGGGCCGCCGTGAATCAGGACGAGCAGCGGATATTTTTTCGACGGGTCGTAGTCTGCGGGTTTGTGGAGGACGCCTTCGACGGTGGCGCCGTCCTGGCTCTTCCAACTGACGACTTCGGCTGCGCCGAGAGTCCAGTCGCGGACTTGCGCGGTGAAGTCGGTGAGTTTGCGCGGCGCGAAGTGATCGACCGGAGAGACGTAAAGCTCGGCCATGTGCGAGCCGTCTTCGGCGGTCACTGCGACGGTCTTGAAGTCTTTGGTCAGCGAGGCGTGCTTCGCCGATGAAGGTGTCGGGCGAAGTGATGCGGGTGACCTGGGTGGTCGATGGATCGAGGCGGAAAAGATGGCCGGAAGTTTTTTGCAGCGCCTCAAAGTAGATGCCGTCGGGTCCCCAATCGACGAGGCGCGGATCTTCGTCGAATTTTGCGGTGAGATCGCGGACGTCGGCGGGAGTTGTCGCGGTCTTGGCGAGAACTTTTTCGACGTCAACGGTAGCGATGTGGCCGTTGGTGTAATAGAAGTACGGCGAAGCTAGTGCGGTGGAAAACGCAAGCTGCTTTCCGTCGGGCGAGAAAACGGGGCCGCCGTCGGGTCCTTCGAGCGCGACGACTTTGTGGATGGCGTTGTCGTGAGCAAGGTCGGCGATGTAGATGTCTTCGTCGCCGCTGAAATGCGAGGAACGGATTCGGGGTTGCCGAATAGGCGATCAGCGTGGAATCCGGCGACCAAGAAAAGCCGGTGACGTTGAGCTTTTCGTCGCGCGTGATTTGACGCGCTTTTGCGGGCAGGAAATTCGCTTGCGCGGCGAGTACATCGACAGTCCAAATCTGACTCTGCTTGTAGTCTTCTTCAAAGACTTCGTAGTCGCTGTACTTCTCTTTGCGATCCTTGTCTTCCTTCGATTCTTTGGCGGATGCGGTGAATGCGATTTGCTTGCCGTCTTTGGACCAGTCGAAATCCTGAATGTCGCTTTCCTGGCGCGTGAGCTGCCAGGCTTCGCCGCCTTCGGGTGAGATCAGCCAAATCTGCTGGGCGGCCGGTTTGCCGGATTTGTCGCCGGACTTCGCGTCCTTCTTCTCTTTGTCCTTATCGGACTTGTCGCTGTCCTTCTTGTCGTCTTTCTTCCCGGAATCGTCGTCCTTCTTCTCTTTGTCGGGCGGAACGATCGCGCTTTGTTCACGCTCGGTGGTGAACGCGATCCACTTTCCATCGGGCGACCAGCGGAATCCACCGATGGGCTTTTTGCCGCGTGTCAGTTGGAAGCTCGCGCCCGTCGAGATGTTCACGATCCATAGCTGGCTCACGTAGAGGTTGTCTTCCCAATTGGTCTCGCGCACGCGGTACGCGACGTAGTGCCCATCGGGCGAGATTTGATTGCCGCTGATGCTTTTCAGGCTCAGCTGCTCATCGATCGTCGGCGTGCGCTTGGTTTGAGCGAAACCCGTTGAGGCGAACCCGAGGCAGAACAGAAGCAGTGCAACCTTTTTCAAAGTGCCCTCTTTGTCGAATCAGGATGGAGCGTTATCGTACACGAGACGCTGTTTAGGCGATGAATGTTTCATCGCCGTTGAAGAGTCGTCGAGGGAAGCGTGTATCGACGCCGTTCGGACGCCCGACTTCTCGATTCAGTACGACGCTGTACACAGCGGCGTTCGACGTACGTCAAAGAAGCAGCGCTGGTCACGATTACTTAGACGGGTGTAACTATGAGATCCAAATTCACGTTTGGTTTTTGGCGATTTGCAATGATCGGCGCGCTGTTTGCCGGTGTCGGAACATTCGGCTTGTCGAGTGAAGCGGCGGCACAAGCGCCCGCCGCACAAGCTCCGCCACGAACGCAAGCGCCACCGCGGAGCGGCGGACCAGGACGTCCCGGCAACCGACCGGGGCGGCCTACGAATGGAAGGCCCGGGCAGCCGACCATTCAGCCCGTGCCCGGACCGCGTCCGAATCCGGGCAGACCGACGAATGGGCGGCCGGGTTACAGGCCACCACGACCAGGCCCCGGTCGACCGCCGGGACCGCCGCCGCCCTATGCGTGGAGACCGGGCGACCGCGATCGCATGCGTCACTACTACCGGCGAAATTTTGGATACATCAATCGAGGACGGAGACCAATTTTTACGATCGGAGGATTTATTCCGTTTGGCGACCGCGGATATTTTCGGCCGCTGCCGCCGGGAGTGGTGGGCTACATGCCGCCTCCGCCGCCCGGCTACATCGCGGGATATTTCGACGGGTACGTGGTGGTTTACGATCCGATTTCGTTCACGGTCTTGAGCGTGATGGATTTGCTGGACTGATCCGGGCGATTGATTTGCCTGACGAATCTGCGCGACTGAAGCCGAGCGAAATTGCTAGCGGCCGCGGCTTGCGGTCTGGGTCGAACTCGCGGCCTTCTGCTCGGTATACGCCGCGAATTCCTCGTAGTTGCCTTTGAAGTCGTCGATCTTGCCATCGCGAAAACTCCAGATGCGCGTGGCGACTTCGTCGATGACGTCGTGGTCGTGCGTTACGAGAAGCACGGTGCCGTCGTAGCGCTGCAACGAGATGTTGAGCGCGTTGATCGATTCGAGATCGAGGTGGTTGGTCGGCTCGTCGAGGACGAGGAAGTTCGGCTTCTGCAACATCAGGCGGCAGAAAATCAGCCGAGCCGTCTCGCCTCCGGAAAGCGCCCGCGTCGGTTTCATCGCGTCGTCGCCGCTGAAAAGCATCTGCCCCATCAAGCCGCGAAGCTCCTGCTGATTCGCGCTCGGGTCGAATTGCCAGAGCCAATCGATCGAGGAGGTGTTGTCTCTCGTAAAAGACTCGGCGTGGTCCTGTGCAAAGTATCCGACCGAAACTTCGTGTCCCCAGTTGACCTGGCCGCCGTTGATCGGAAAATTCTTGTCGACCTCGTCGATAAATCCCGGCGCGTTCCAGACGAGAGACTTCAGCAGCGTTGTCTTGCCGGTGCCGTTGCGGCCCATCAGCGCGATTTTTTCGCCGCGCCCAATGCTCGCGGTGAAGCGCGGAATCACTTTCACATCGTCGTAGGATTTTTCGACGCTCTTGATTTCGAGCGGATGCTTGCCGGAATTGCGCTTCATGTCGAACTTAATGTACGGACGTTGAATGTTGGAGCGCGCGAGTTCGGTCGTGGCGAGCCGCTCGACTTCTTTTTTACGCGAGGTGGCCTGCGCGGAACGCGTACCGGCCGAGAAGCGGGCAATAAAGTCCTGCAACTGCGCAATCTTTTTCTCGCGCTGCGCATTTTCGGATTCGATGCGCGAGCGCACTTGCGTCTTGGCGACCACCATGTCGTCGTAGCCGCCGACGTACATGATGACGGCTTCGTAGTCGATGTCCGCGGTGTGCG
The DNA here is from genome assembly GCA_963785605.1 of uncultured Acidobacteriota bacterium. GTDB lineage: Bacteria > Acidobacteriota > Terriglobia > Acidiferrales > UBA7541 > Acidiferrum. The sequence goes on from CAWAWE010000016.1 coordinate 24,773, forward strand.
TGCAAACCGAATTCAGGAAATGGCGATCGTGCGAGATGACGATCAGCACGCCTTCGAATTCGTTCAGATATTTCTGGAGCCAGTGGACGGAATCGAGGTCGAGGTTGTTGGTCGGCTCGTCGAGGAGCAACGCGGTCGGCGTACCGAAGAGCGCTTGCGCGAGCAACACGCGAACCTTTTGTCCGCCTTGCAGCTCGCCCATTTTGCGTTCGTGAAGATCGCTCTCGATGCCGAGACCGTCGAGCAGCGCGCCCGCGTCGGATTCGGCGGTGTAGCCGCCTTCTTCGCCGACGACGCCTTCGAGTTCACCCAGGCGCATGCCGTCGGCGTCAGTCAACTCATCGTGCGGCTTCTCGTAAAGCTTGTCGCGCTCTTGCAGCGCCTTCCAGAGCGGGGCGTTGCCCATAATGACGGTGTCGATCACGCGAAATTCATCGAAGGCAAACTGATCCTGGCGCAGGATGCCGAGCCGCTTTGGGCGTGTGACCGAGCCGGTCGTCGGCTCCTGATCGCCGGTCAGAATCTTCATTAAGGTGGATTTGCCGGCGCCGTTGGGGCCGGTGATGGCGTAGCGACGGCCCGCCATAAAGGTAGCGGTGGCGTCCTCGAAGAGGACGCGCGGACCGAAGCGCATGGTGACATTGTTCATGGAAAGCATAACCCTCCAAGTATAGCAGACGCCGAGCGTAGTTCGCGATGCGCGCGAAGCTATCCGAGTGGATACAGCAGGCTATCGGTTCGGATAGTAAAGGTGACGTCGAGCCGGGGATGTGAATGTGGCGTCAATTGCGGCGAGAGATCAGCCTCTCGATATCGTTCGCGCATCTTGCGCGTTGTCAGCGAGTTTCAACTCGGAACGCGCCTGATCGGGCCGACCGGCGACCAGCCCGAGATAGCGGCCTTCGACGGCACCCGAAGTGCAACGATTCCAGCAACAAGTGTCATTGGTCGTTTAAGTCGTTGCGGTTACGAGTTGATTTATCTAAATCGGGAGCGGCCACGCTTGGCGAGCCCGGGAAATTGTTTGCGCAACTTGGTCTGTGGTGTCCGGCGACCGTAGTACTGCTAGAACGAACCGTGTCAATCGGGTTTTTCCTTGACATCGCCGGGATGGGAGAATGACAATTCCTGCCGCAATCGTCGCGCTGGTCGGCACAGGCGCAGGTCCCCGTCCCCTCGAATCGCCCGAGCGCACACGATAACGGTCTTGGTCGAAGGCCCCGCAGAAAAAATTGTGCTCGTGATTGGAAAGCCCCTGAAGGAGGCTGCGATGAGGGTTTGTAAAATGTTTGTGCGCGCGCTGGGTGGTTTAGTGGTCGCGGGCGGCATGTGGGTGGGAAGTGCGCAGGCGCAAAGCGTTAACGTTACGGTTTCGCCGACGGATTTGTCGTTTGGCGTGCCGACAGGGACACCTGCGGTCGCCCCTGCTACTCATCCTCAGAGCGCGCCGCAAACGGTCACGGTGAACATTCAAGGTGGCGGCACGGTCACATTTACAGGGGCCACCACCGGAAATAGCGATTTCGCGGTCAACGGAAATTCCTGCACGGGGACGCTGACGGCGCCGACGACCTGCCAAGTGAGCGTCGTATTCACCGCATCGCAACGCCGGCGAGCACTCTGGAATCCACGACTCTTACGATCAGCAGCGACGCAAATCCGAACAGCCTCTCGGTGCCTATGAACGGTGCGTACGGTGCAATCGAGATCTTCGGCGCGCTGAACATCAATCCATCGCTTTTCACCGACCGTGACGTGGCCGAATAGCCTTGGGAAAGCCAGTGAGCACCAATACGATTGCGCTATCCTGCCCGGCGACAGCGCCTGCGATCATCGCGAAGCTTTCGTCCACTCCAGACGGCAACGGGCAAGTTTTCCAAGACAACACGATGAGTATCGTCAACACGCCGAGCGGCGGGAGCGCGACGACAACGTTGAACGTTTGCCTAAGGGCGGCGACTCTAATTTCCAAATGTTTACTGGTTTCCCAGCAAATACGACAAACTGCTTTCAACCGGCTTATGAAAGCGCCGCGACCAGTTACATCGGTCAGAACCCTGATTTGGCGACAGTTCCGGTCGGGCAGGGACAACCCGGAAGCTTCATCGCGACTTATGGCGTGCCGGTGATTGACATCTCGTCGTTTCTGACGGCTGGGACTCAGGCACTGACAATCGAACTCGACGACGCGGGCGGCGATCTTGGCGCTGCGGCTCTTCACCTCGTGACGAATTGCACGCTGGCGGGCACCGTACCCGGCGGCTCGATCACGGGAAACCCGGTTAATACGAATGATCCATCTTCGCAGACGCAGACGTTTACGTTCGACAACGGCGGCGGTCAGAACATCGGATTTACGACGAGCACTTCGACGGCGCAGCAGCAAGGAACCGTCACGATTCCGAACGGCACTGTGCCAATCGTTACCGACATCGGCATCCCGCAGAATCTTTTCTCGCAGCTCGTCAAGAACAAGTCCGCAGCGCCCGCAGTTTGTTTGCGCTTGACGGGTGAAACCGACCCGTTCGGCCAGCCGATGTGCAAAGGCTACTTGATCCAGTGCCAGTCCCCAGGGATCAACGGGACGGTCTCGGGCGACAACTGCGTGCCCAACGCGTACACCGTAAGAACGATAAATTGCAGGTTCTCCTTGGTCGGCTCAAAAGAGAACGTTGATACGGAAGTCGCGCGACTCCTGGCCGACGTTCAAGTAGCTCCCGCCGAAGATCTCCGTGAGCGACTGAAACGAACCGCCGATGTCGAAGATGTAGGTCAGCGGCTTGTATTTCTGGGCATTGGTGAGCAAGAAATTGCATAGGAAACTTTTGCCTGAACCGGTCATGCCGAGGATGAGTGTGTGCGCCACCTCGCCGTTATGCAGGTTGAGGTAGTAGGGCGTGGCGTTGTCCGTCTCCATGACAGCCAGGTACTCAGTCCCCAGATGCGGGTTGTGTTTCTCGCCTTGCAGGATGGTGAAGAAGAATGAGAGGTCGGCGTAGTTGCTCAGCAGCATGTACATCTTGCGGAGGTTCTGCGCGTAGTTGCCGGGGACCACGGCGAAGAGCGCATTGAGCTGGTTGTAGGTCTCCGGGAAGAGCGAGCCGTCTGCGTTCGTAAAGACGGTAGCGAAGTCGGCAATCTCGCGGTCGATGATGGCCTTGTCCTTGCCATACAGAACGATGGTCAGCGACAGGTCGCCAAGGGTCTGTCCGTCGCTGAGTGCGCGAAGGCAATCTCCAAGAACCTCGATGTCAGCTTGTTTTCCTTCGTCAATCAGCACGTCACGCTGGTTGACCTTGCTCTCATCCTTCATCGAAGAGATGAGTCCGGCCTTTGACATATTGGCGTGACGCCGCCGTTTCACAACCTCCTTCTTCGCCGCGTCCGTTGCGAGCGGAGTCCATTCGGTAACGGCATAGAAGTTCGCCTCGATCTTGAGCAGCTTGTCGAGCACCAGCGGGCGTGTCTCCGTGATGGCCTCCCGCATCGTCAGCAGGCGCACGAAGTGATCGCCGATGCGGAGGTGGTCGCGCTCCGCTTCGATATCGGAGTTCACTACCTGGAAGTCGAGATACTGCGAGGTCTGGGGTCTGCCGGCGATACGCCACGCATCGAAGTTGAGCAGACGGCGAAGGAAGTGGAACTGATCGTCGGACGAAAGTATCTCGATCTCTACCTGGTCGCGGAGTTGCTGCTCAAAAGCCTCCACACGCTGCTTGAGTCGAAGAAGATCGCGCTGTATCTGAGAGCGGAGCAACACCTTCATGACGTTGCTGGTGAACTGCGCTTTGAGCTCTCGAACTGCGCCCTCTGGATCGCTTGGGAGGCGTCCCAACGCGGCCATGATGCCGGTCTTCGACCGTGCTCCTTCGAGTACCACCGCGTAGTAAATCTCGATCTCGTAGAGATGGTCGAGCTTGGCCTCAAAGAACTCACGTCGCTGGTCGATGGCCGCGTCGATCAGCGAGTCGCCATAGCGGGCGAATGGCATCTTCGGTCGATTGGTTTTGAAGAGGTATTGGTAGACGTGGAATCCCGGCCCGAAAGATTTGAGGGCCGCTTCCAACCGTTTGACTGCGAACTCCTGTCCCGCCTGGTCAAGGCTCTCGAAGTCCACTCCGCAGACCTTGAGGATCATGCCAAGGTCGCCGCTCTTGGTGAGGAAGGTGGTTTCATCCCAGAAGCCGTAGAGGTTGATGTTCGCGTTGAGCGAACCGGCCTCAGTCCACGGCTTGATGATCTTCGCGAGTCGTAGCATCAGCGTATCTCCACATTCGGGACTTGTTGCTTGGCGGCGTCGTAGCGCAACTTGAAGCGTTCGGACTTGCCCATGATCTTGAGAAATGCCGGGTCAGTGGTCGTGATCCAACGACCGAAGATGTACCCGCCGATGAAGACTGCGGCTCCGGTGAGGAGCGAGTTGAACAGGTTGAAAGCTCCGACTGCTCCAACGCAAACGAAGTAGAAGACGGTGCGCTCGACCCCGAGATACGTGAGGGGCTTATGCAGAGCCTTGTAGACCCGATTTCGGCGTCTTGGTGTGAGTTCTGTCAT
>CAWAWE010000017.1:0-92032 GCA_963785605.1 uncultured Acidobacteriota bacterium
CCGATGCCAGCGCTGCACGTAACCTGCTCGACATCGCGCGATTTGAATCGCCGGACGCGCCGGCCAACGGAACCAACTTCCTCGGCACCGCGTGCAGCTTCGCCACGAGCGGTACGAATTGCGCCTCGACAAATCTCAACGCGACGACGCCGACCTTGATCGGTCCTGGCATGCTGCTCGGGAGCGATGGCTGGCTTTGCGCTCCGGGAACGGCCGCAGGTGCCCTGACCACTTGCACGAGCGTAGAACTCGATACGCATACAACGAACACGGGCTCGAATTACGCCGCTGCGAACTGCGTGCTCACAGGCAGCCTCACCGGCGACATCTGCCCGCTGAATACACTGACTCAATTTGAAGGCGCGGCCGACCCGGTTCACGGCAGCACGACGAGCGGCAAGAACTCGATCTTTGTGCCGGTCGTAAACATGCCGCTGCCGTACACCACCACAACGACGACGCCGGCCATCAATGGCAACGGTTGGGTGAACAACACCGCAGTCACGGTGAACTTCATCTCGAAAGCGGCGAATTACACGGCCACGACACCAGCGGCAAATGGGTTCACGCAAGCGTCCCCGTACAGCTTGACCTATGGCATCACGCCAGCATCAAGCCCTGTGCCGGACACTACGTATCCAGTCTCGGGCGACACGACAAATTGGGCTCCCGGCGTAAATCAGAATTTCGGAGCACCGACGCCGCCGAGCACCACATCACTTCCGCTTTGCCCTGGGAGCATTCCACTCTCGTTCCCTTCCAGTGCGGCTCTCGTGGAGTCATCGGGTATCTATAACCTGCACTACTTCACTACCGACTGCGCGTTGAGCGAAGAATTGCTCTTCAATCCGCAAGGGATGCAATTGACGGATCCAACCGCGAACTGGGCTTCGTTCCGCACGCTGGCGTTTGGCGTCGATAACTCCGCTCCGGTGCTTGCCGCTTGCACGCTCACTCCGAGCGCGCCGAACGGCAGCAACGGCTGGTACACGACTGGCGTCTCGGCAAGCTGCAGCGCGAGCGACGATCTTTCGGGTTTTGCGCCCGGAAGCCCGGTGGCAAATACAAACGGAGCTGTGTTGCAAGGCAGCCCTTCCGGCACGCAAACGGGTAGCACCAGCGGCACCGGCGCCACAGCGCAGATTCCGGCGATAACGATCAACGACCTTGCCGGCAACGTATCGAACGCGCAGGGCCCATTCGCAACACCGATCGACAACACCGCGCCGACGTTCTCGGCGAAATTCAACGTGTCGGGCACCAACTTCACCGTCGGCCAGAACGTCATCGGCACATTCACTTGCGCTGACGCTGGCGGTTCGGGTGTGGCGACGTGCGGCACGCAAACCGTTTCGGTTTGCTCCGGAACGCCGGGGATCGGCTTGGCCTCGTTCAACACGCCAGTGACGATTGATACGTCGGCAGCCGCAGTCGGCTCGCATACGGTTCGCGCCGTCGATTGCGCGGGCAATCCGTCTTCGACTTCGGTCACCTACAATGTGGCGCTTGGTTCCGTGGAACTCGCCATTGCCAACATTCCGAACCCGCTCGCGTCGGTTAAGAGCGGCAACAACCTAACCTACAAAATCTTCGTGCTGAATCTCAGCGGGAACACGGCGAGCAATGTCGTGGTGACCGACACTCTCCCGGCCAATACGACCTTCGTCAGCGCGGTGTCTGGAATCGTGTCGTGCACGCTGGCGGGTTGCAACGACCTGACGACGGGCTCTTCGTGCAACGCCAGCGGAAACGTGGTGACTTGCATGACTCCCACCGTGAAGCCGATTCTGCCCGGGCTCACCGGCTACGTGATCAAGCTGGTGGTCAAGGTGACGGCGCCGGCGAGCGTCAAGAGCATCAGCGACACGGCGACAGTCACGTCGTCGAATACCGATACGATCAAGGGCGATAACACCGTGACTGTGACGACGAAAGTCACACAGTAGAACGGATTACAACACAACGTTCAGCAAGCGCCCGTCGAATCTGACGGGCGCTTCTTCTTTTTGTGCATGTGTTTTACTTTGTGCGAGACATGGATCGTACCGGGCAAGAAATCCGAGCCAAGCCGAGCCTCAGCCTCGCGACTTCGAAAGACTCCGCGGAAGCATGCATTTTGGATGTTTTGGATTGACCGCGAAATCCGGCCGCTTAAACTTACGCGCCGCCGGATGAGAACTGTTTGCTGGCTTCACCGTAAATCGCCTTGAGGTCAGCGCGATCGAGCAGGTGCTCGGAACCAGCTTCTTTTTTCAGATCGTCGAGTGCGCGCATCGCTTGACCGTATTGGCCTGTGGCCCCACGCGGATCGCCGCCAAGTCGAGTCGCTTCGCCCAGCAAAAAGTGAATGCGTGCGGTCTCGATGCGCGAGCCCAGCTTCTCACTACGCGTCAAATCGTTTTCCAGCATCTGCCGCGCCTGCGCATATTCTTTGCTCTTGATCGTCGCTTCCGCCAGATCGACCGAGCCGCGCATCGCGTAATACGTGAGATGTGCCGAGTCAGCCTGCTGAACTGCCGCCTTGAGATCGCTCGCCGCAGGCTTCCCTTCCGCCACGGACACGCGACCTAGGTTCAGTCGCGCAATCGTACCCTTGTCGCGATCTTTCGCGCGTCCCGCCGCGCTCGCAGCCTGCTCATAGAATCCGCGAGCCGCCTTCCAATCGCCGCTGTAATAGGCGACATCGCCTTGCGTGTTGAAAAGTTCGCTGTTCGCCGATTCGCTTTTGATATCTTTCGCCAAATTGCGTGCGTCGTCGAGGGGCTTGCCAGACTCGGAAGGGCGGCCCGCGAGAGCGAGAGCGCCCGCCAGACCATTCAGAGCGTCAACCACTTCGATGCTTTGGTTATTCGCGGTGCGATAGCCGTTGACCGAGTCCTGCATCGCGTTGACCGCGGCGCCGACACGCCCCTCGTACGTCAACACGTTGCCCACGAGCATCGATACACCAGCAGCAGCACGCGCGTCATTTGCCTTGCGAGAGATGTCCTGCGCGCGCAAGAGCATCTGGAGGGCTTTGTCGTAATCGCCCATCGATGTATACACGTCGCCGAGCGAACTAAGCGTTTCGGTCAGATAGACGGGCTGATTCAATTTTTCACGCAGCGCCAGCGACTGCTGGTAATAAATCAACGAGTTGTCGGTGTCGCCTTTGGCAAAGTAGATGTAACCGATATTGCTGAGACAGACGGCCACGTAATTTTCATCGTTGGCGTCGCGCTCGATCTGCAACGCGTCCTTGTAGTCTTGAAGGGCTTTGTCGAGGTCGCCGCGGTTCTCGTAGAGGACGCCGCGATTAATCAAAATGTCGCCGTAGTCTTTCTTGATCCCAATCTCTTTCAGGATTTGCAGCGCCTGGTTGTAGCTCGCCATTGCTGCGTCGGGCTTGCCCATCGCGATCTGAATCTGAGCGCTTTCCGAAAGGCTGTTCGCCAGCAAGCGCTTCAGCCCGAGCTTCCTTGAAATCGCCATCGAATCGTCGATATTCTTCATCGCCTCTTCGGGCCTGTTCATGTGGCGATAAGTAACGCCCAGCGCTTGCAGGATCAGCGCCTTCTGTTCCTGGTTGTCGTACTGGACGGCAAAACCCAACCCCTGATTCAAAGGCACCAGTGCGCCTTGCGGGTTGTCTTGCAAAAATGCGACAGTGCCCAATTGCCACAGCGCTTTGATGTTCTTCGGGTCGGACTTCAAGATGTCTTGAAACGCCGCTTGCGCCTTCGCGTAGTCGCCTTGATCCACGTACAAACTGCCAAGGGCATACAAGACGTCGGTATCTTGCGGAAATGTCTTGGCGAGATTCTCGTAAGCCTCGATGGCTTTTTTCGGATCTTTCATCACTCGCCAGTGATTGGCCTGGATGAGATATTTCTCCGCTTTCGGCAGTTGATCGCTCAACTCCATCGCGCGACGCGAGTTGCGCTCCGCGTCGGAGTCATAACCCAGGTCGAGATCGATTTCGGCAAGCCGTGAAAACGCCAGTGCGAATTGCGGATCTTCCTTGATCGCCGCCTGAAACCCTTTGATCGCGTCGAGGTTTTTCCCTTCGCGAATGAGCTGCAAGCTCTGGTTGTATTCGCGAAGCGCCGCGACCGATTCCGATGTTGGCTGAAACGAGCTCGCTTTCAGCTCTTTCAGCACATCGGACGACATCGACAGGTTCGTGCGGATCTGTTCGGCGAACTGATCCATCGCTTTTGGAAAATCTTTTTCGCTCGCCACGTCGAGGCGCAACGGCACGGTGCGGTCGTGCTTGCGATCCTGCAATGTCCCGTCGATGCGAATCTGGTCGCCGTATTTCGCATAGCGCCCATAAACCAAAATGTCGGCGTTGGAATTTTCGGCGATACGGCGCAGCGTGTCGGGATCGAAGTCGGTGTTGGCCGGCAGGTGCAAGTCTTTCAAGATTTGAAACAGTCGATCCGACGATACGGTATGCAGCTGCGCCGACTGACCGACGTCCGTACTCAGAATATTTGCCAGGCTGCTGCCAACCCAATCGATCGAAGCATCGTTTGAAGTATTACGGAACGGCAGAATCGCCAAAGAAACCGGTTGCACCGGCCCGGCCGACGAACCGCCCGGCCGAATCACCACGCGATCGTGAATGAACCAGCCGCCCGCGCCGAGCACAACCACGATTCCGCCAATGACGAGCCACTTCTGATACGACGGCGTATCTTTGATGCGCCGCGATGGCGCGATGATCGTTCCGCGCTGCGCTCCACCCGTGAAGGCTTCCAGATCGTTGATGACTTCTCGCGCAGTCTGATACCGGTCGGCCGGCTTGATCTCGAGACATTTCGCGACGATGTCGCTGATCACGCCGGGAACTCCAAGGTCGAGTTGCACCAGCGGCGTCGCTTTTTCCTGCGTCCGCTTGAACATCATCGCCATCGCGGTTTCCGCTTTGAATGGCGAAATTCCCGTCAGCGCTTCATAGAAAATAATCCCGAGCGCAAACAAATCCGATCGCGCATCGACCTTCTCGCCCTTCGCCTGCTCCGGCGACATATATTCCGGCGTGCCCATCAGCGCGCCGGTCTGCGTCATGCCCTGCGACTCGAGCGACCGCGCGATACCGAAATCCATGACGTACACGCGGCCATCTTTATCGGACATTACGTTTTGCGGTTTCAAGTCGCGATGAACGACACCCGCCGTGTGCGCCGCATCCAGCGCCGCCGCAATCTGCAAAATGATCGGAACCGCTTCGTCTACCGTCAGCTTCCCTTTTTCGTGAATCAGCCCGCGAAGGTCTCGCCCTTCGACGAACTCCATGGTGATGAACTTGATTCCCTGCGCTTGCCCAAGATCGAAAATGCGAATGACGTTGCGATGCGTCACTTCGCGCGCAAGGATCAGCTCCTGCTTAAACCGCCGCAAAATTTCAGGATGGCTGGCTAATTCAGGACGAATCAGCTTGATCGCGACAAGCCGCTCGAGCTCGTTGTCGCGCGCCTTATAGACGGCGCCCATGCCGCCTTGTCCTAATAAAGCGAGAATTTCAAATCGTTCCGCGAGGAGAAATCCAGGTTCCAGCTGCCCTTTGGCGGCAGCTTCGCTCGATGGCCGCGGCGTGACCGCCACTGACCATGCTTGCGTACCGCCCATCGTCCCACCCATGGTTCCACCAAGGGTTTCGCCATGCAGTGGCATGGTCGTGTCAGCCAGCGGCAGCGGCGTACTGCACTTCGTGCAGTGGTCCGCGCTGGGCGGGTTATCGGCTTGACATAAAGGGCATTGCATTGAGCTGGCGGTCTAGGTCACCAGAATAACTCAATTATGAGTGCCCTATCGAGAATTGCAACAGGGGTGTCGCGTCGTATCTGCCGAGTTAGTAAGCTCTTAGCGGTTGAGTACCGCTACTCGTCGCGAAATCGGCCCGCCGCTACTTCTTGCCATTACTTCTTGAAAGCCGCGTCGATCCCCGCCTGCGCGATGGCCTCATCGATTTCCGATTTCGCGCCGCTCGCCGCAATTCCGCCGAGCGATTTTGCCGTCTACTTTGATCGGCAACCCACCTTGATTCGGGAAAAAGTCAGGAAACGCCAGCCCGTCGATGTTGCCCTTCTTTACATAATCGGCGCCATCCTTGGAAGGTGCGCCATAGGCAGCCGCATGTCGCGCCTTTTTCTGTGCAAATTGGATCGTTTCAGCGAAGCGCCATCCGCTTTCTCCAGGAAAAGCGAGATTTCCGCTGTCATCGACCACGACGATCGTCACCTCGACGCCGCGGGTTTTCGCCTCAGCTTCAGCGGCGGCAACCATCACTTTGATCGTCGCCAGGTTGAGATACTTTTTCGTGGGAAGGTCGGTCGCGAATGTCGAAGTAGCGAGGAGAAAGCTCAAAACTGCAAAGATTGGTTTGCGCATGCGGCGGATGCTATCAATTGCGACCGCAATTTGCTAGATGCACCGCGCGAAGTGCTGCCCTTAAGAGAGAATCTGAAAGACGAATCGACACCAGATGAGCCGACGACTTCGTGTCCGATAATACCGGCGACCGCCTGGACCGTGTTGCTGTTCGAATCCGACGCGAGCAGCGCGCCCGCGACGTGAACCATCTGGCCAATCATGCACCCGTCCAGCATGCTCCAGGCCGTCTGGCCCAGCGCGATGGCGAACTGAAACGCGCTCCCGCCCGCGCAATCACCCGCAAGCTTCGCGTGATCCCCAACTTTCGCCGCCGCGACCGTAAGCTGCGAGCCCGCCAGAACTGCCGCCACCCGACCGCCGATTCGTCCGATTTGGTTCGCCTTGATTCTCGCCAACATATTCCACCTCCGCTCCCTCAATTCCTCTTACATACATATGTCGGTCGAGCGAATCGAAAATCGACAGCCACGGCAAAAAAATTCCGACTCGCAGCGGACGGATTTCGCTAACTCACTGATCCGATTCGAGTTGCTCCTGTGTATGCTGACGGGCCGCCGTTTGACTGCTGCGCAAATGCTCGAGATCGGTAGCCTGCCCCGGTTCGGCGCCCCAGGCGGCCAACTCTCTCCAGCTCTCATGCAGAAATTCCCGAACTGCTGTAGATTAGTTCCGCAAAGAGCCCCAGATCATGCGTAACCCGTTGCCCTGTCTTCATTACGACGCAGGTGTCTCTTCGCCACGATCAGCGCGTCCCCGCCAAATCCGAGCGAGTTACATCGCAGCACTCGCGTGTCTAATCGCGTTCCTCGCGGGCTGCCAACAAACTGCGTCAAAGAGCCTGTCACCCTCACCTTTCTCGATCCCGAGTGGTCTCACGACAATCGCGAACGCGACGCTTCTCACGAAGTGTTGCTCACCGATTTCACCAGGGAAACCGGAATTCGCGTCACGCACCTGCCCGCGCCCGAAAATGCTTCGGCGCAACTCGAGTTGACCCGGAACTTGCTGAAAAAAGGCGCGGCAACGCCCGACGTCTACGGCATCGACGTCGTCTGGCCAGGCATCCTCAGCGACTATCTCGTCGATCTCAAGCCGTACTTCGCCGCCGAAGTTCAGGCGATCGATCCCGAGTTGATTGCGAACAACTCCGTGAAGGGCAAACTCGTCGCAATGCCCTACCACTCCAACGTCGGCGTACTTTTTTATCGCACCGACCTGCTCAAGAAATACGGCTACCGCGAGCCTCCGCGAACATGGGATGAGCTCGAGAAAATGGCTGCGCGCATTCAGGCGGGTGAACGAGCGAGCGGGCAAAAAGATTTCTGGGGTTTCATGTGGCCCGGTGTCGCAAGCGAGACGCTTCTCTGCGACGCCATCGAATGGCAAGCGTCCTCCGGAGGAGGTCACATCGTCGAGCCCGACGGGCAAATCAACGTCAACAACGCAGACACAATTCGCGCGTGGAAACGAGCGGCGCATTGGGTTGGCACGATTTCTCCGCCGGCCGCCCTGTCGTATCAGGAATGGGATTCGTCCAACGCGTTCTGGACCTCGGGACGTGCTGCCTTTCAGCGCGGATGGGAATCGGACTACTTCATCGCGAATCCCGTCTTGGCATACCCCTTCAACAATCGAGCGGGCATTACGAGCGTGCCGGGTGACAAAGCCATGCGCGTCGGAGCGTTCGGCGGCCTCGGCCTTGCCGTTTCGCGAACATCGACGCACCAGGCCGAAGCAATGGCGCTCGTGCGCTTCCTGCTCAAAAAAGAAGCGGAGCTCGATCATCAGCGCGCCACGACACCCGCGCCCGAGTTCCCCAAGCGCTTCGAACTGCCCACAATTCTCGCTGCGTACGTTCATCAGCAAGACGCCGGTGGCGCTTCCGGTGCCGGCGTGGTGGCTCGTCCTTCGACCGTGACGGCAGATAAATATTCAGCTGTGTCCGCAGCTTACGTGCAGGCGTTACATTCGGTGCTCGAACACAAAGTAGATGCCGAAGACGCAGCCGCATCTCTGCAAAAACAACTGTCGGAAATCATGACGTCGAGCGCGCCCGCGAAATGAGCTTCGTGAAAACACTTTCGCCGATTCGAAGCGCGTCGATCGGAACCAGGCTGCGCTGGTGCTTCATCTTCGTTGTGCTGCTGATGACGGCGGGCAATGCGCTCTTGCTTTGGCAGTTCAGCTATGTGCGATATCAGCGCGAGCATCTGCTGGGTGTCGATCAGGAGTTGATCGCGGTTCTTCGTTTTCAAACCCATCTTCGGTCGTTTCACGCAAGGCTCAACGAATTGGCGCAGTCGGAAGGCACGGACCAGCTGGTTCAGCAATCGGCCGAACTCCAGAAGTCGCTCATTGCGCACGCGGCTGAAACCCAAGCGGCGTTTAGTGCCCTGCCACCGTCGGCAAAACCCGATCCGACCGTGCTCGCAACACTCGAGGCGATTCAAAGCTCGCTTCCCGGCCACCTTGAAGCGATTCGCGCATTGGCCTCGACCGGCGATTGGACCGCATTGCGCGTGCGGCTGAAGAATCAGGTCGAGCCGCTGGAATCGCTCAGCGCGGAGCTCGTCCAGGATGTCGATCGAACGGTCGCTGCCGACCGAATCGTAATGCTGGCATCGATTGCACGAGCACAACAGCGACTGATGTGGATCATTCCCGTCAGCCTGTTTGTCACGCTGCTCTTCGCGATCCTGCTCGGTGTCGTGATTACGCAAAGCATCACCGACCCTTTGCATCGCCTCATGGAAGGCTCGAAAGCATTGGCGCGTGGCGAGTTCGATCACGAAATCCCGATCGACGGCAAAGACGAACTTGCGCAGCTCGGTGCCGTGTTCAACGAAACCGCGGGCCGGCTTCGCCACTTGTACGGAGACTTGCGTGGCCGCGAGGAAAAGCTTCGCGAAAGCGAGCATGAACTCCGCCAGCTCGTGGAATTCGCGCCGACCCACGTTTTCGTTCTGTCTTCGCAGGGCAAGGGCATCTACGCAAGCCGCGTCGTGCTCGACTACTACGGCCTCACGATGGATGAGTGGCTCGCCGATGGCGTTCCCGAACGCGTCGTCCACGCGGAAGACCTTCAGCAATATTTATCGGAGCGCAACAAAGGCTTGGCGGGTGATGCTCCGTTCGAAGTCGAAGTTCGCCGCCGCAGACAAGACGGTTCGTATCGTTGGTTCGTAAGCCGCTTCAATCCGATGCGCGACGAAAAAGGAAATATCGTGCGCTGGTACGTGGCGCAGACCGACATCGAGGAAGCCAAGGTCGCCGTGCAGCGCACTGAAAACGAAAATCTGGCGCTGCGTGAAGAAGTCGATCGCTCGTCGATGTTCGAAGAAATTGTCGGCTCGTCGCAAAAACTGCTGCGCGTGTTGTCCGACGTCGGCCGCGTCGCGCCGACCGATTCGACCGTGTTGATTCTCGGCGAAACCGGCACGGGCAAAGAACTGATCGCCCGCGCCATCCACAAGCAATCCAACCGTGGACGCCGCGCTTTCATCCGCGTGAATTGCGCAACAATTCCAGCTTCGCTTATCTCCTCTGAACTGTTCGGCCACGAAAAGGGCGCTTTTACGGGCGCGTTTCAGCGACGCATGGGTCGATTCGAAGCCGCCGACGGCGGCACGATCTTCCTTGATGAAATCGGCGAGCTACCCGCCGAGACTCAAGTTTCATTGCTGCGCGTTTTGCAGGAACGGGAATTCGAACGTCTCGGCAGCAATCAGCCCATCGCGATCGACGTTCGAATCCTGGCCGCAACCAATCGCAATCTCAAAGCTGCGGTCGCAGCCGGTACGTTCCGCTCCGACCTGTTCTATCGCCTGAACGTTTTCCCGATTCAAATTCCGTCTCTGCACGAACGCGCCGATGACATCCCGTTGCTCGTCGAATATCTGATCGATCGCTTCGGCAAGCGCTCCGGCAAAAAAATTCGAAACATTCAGAAGCGCACCTTGGAGTTGTTTGCCGGGTACGAGTGGCCGGGAAATATCCGCGAACTGCAAAACGTGGTCGAGCGCGCCGTGCTGCTCTGCGACGGCGAGACATTTTCCGTCGATGAAAGCTGGCTGCGTCAGGCGCCGTCTCAGGAAGAGGCCTCGTCCGCCATATCGCCATTGCGCGGACTCGGCCGCCTCGACTCAGAGGAAGAGCGCACCCTCATCGAAGATGCACTGCGCGCCAGCAATGGCCGTGTCTCCGGCCCGTCGGGCGCCGCAGCAAAATTAGGAATCCCGCGCCAGACGCTCGAATCGAAAATGGCCAGCCTCGGCATCACGAAAAACCGATTCCAGCCCAGCTAAATCGCCCGTTAGATCGCGAGCCCGCTTAATTCGCAGTCACCGCGCTCGACGCCGCGCCGTATCGCTGCGTTGCAAATCCCAGAATGATTCCGACGATCGTCCCCGGCACAATGATTTCCAAATAGTGCGCGTGCTGCAGTTGCGCCACGATGAACGCCAGAGCCGCGCCCATCACCAATCCCAGCAACACGCCCGCTCCCACCGATTGCACTTTGCGCGCGAACGCGCCCACAGACCGCGCCGACAATAATGCTCTTGATCGCTCCTCCGATGATGATCCCTACAATCGCCGGCCGCACCTCTGGCGTGAACCACGCCGTCGCGCCATCGATCGCTCCGAGAACCGCCCCCAGCAAGACGCCGAGCAGAATTTTGTTCATGATTCACCCCTTGCGCGCGAATTCTAATGAGGGTCCATCGCGATTGCAACGGAAAGCCAGCTCGCGAACCACCGTGGACGGCCATATTGGCGGACGGAATCTGACGCTACGCGGCAGCGTCTTTGGCAGCCACGGCAGGAACTGCCTGCGGCTTGGTCGCTTTTGAAGTTGTGATCACAATCACGCTCACCAATACAAACGCGGCGCCAAGAACAATACGCGCATCGAGCGCTTCCCCGCCCAGAAAATATCCAACGATCACTGCCACCACCGGATTGACATACGCATACGTCCCAACCTTTGTCGGCGATTCATGATGCAGCAGCCAGACATAAGCCGTGAACCCAATGATCGATCCTGCCACAATCAAATAAATCAGCGCCCACCACACGCTGTGCGAAACCGCCGCCGGATGAAATCGCGCAAACTCTCCAGCTCCGCCGGCCGCGGCAGTCAACATCAATCCACCAATGAACATCTGCATCGCCGAACTCACCACCTTTGATTCTGGAACCGGCATCATCTTTGGAATCGCCGACGCAATTGACCACGTGACCGAAGCGCCGAGCAACGCCAGCGCGCCTTTTGTATCGATCGGCGCTCCGCCTAAATTCAGCGATCGGCTCATCAGCACCGCCACGCCGCCGATCCCGATCAGCAGCGCCACCGCAAGCCGCAACGTCAGCTTCTGCGTCCGCAGAAAAATAATTTCGGACAACGCCATGAACGCTGGAATCGTCGCCAGCATTACCGCCGCGATTCCCGACGGCACGCGCTGCTCCGCCCAAAACAGTAAGCCGTAGTCGCACAAGAAAATCAGCGCCGCAAGCACGGTGAGCGTGATCCACTCTCTCCCTCGCGGCATGCGCTCGCCCTTCGCGATCGGCCACAGAAGCAACGCCGCCCCCGCCGTTCCGAATCGCATCGCCGCAAACAGCAGTGGCGGAACTTCATGCACGCCGATTCGAATTGCAAGAAACGTCGAGCCCCACACAAAATAAATAATGCCGAACGCCAGCAGCGTCTTCCACGCAGCGGGACGCGACTCGACTGTTACGTTTTCCATGTTCATAGCGCAGGAATGCGATTCAGCGAAATGCACTTCAGCGAAAGCGCGACGTGGGGCTTTCGCGATTAGAACTAACTATCAGCCTACTGTCAGGAGTTCTTCGTAGAAACCACCAATTTGGCGGGCACGATCCACAAAGTGGATCTCCAGAATCCAGTGCCGCTCTTGCCCGTCTTCACCGACTCCGCGCATCCGAATCGGATTATCCGGATGGACATACAGCGACACCTTATCCCCAGGAATTCGCTCGTGCGGAAAATGTCCGATCAAATGCCCCGCGATCGGTCCGCCAAATTCCCAGCCGTACCTCGCGGCGAGTTCGTGTGCATAACGAAATAATTCGTCCGCTTTGACGTCGGCATGGTCCTTGAAATATTGCTTTCCGTCCGCAAACGCCGCCGCAATGTCGTCGCGCAACTTCAATTTCACCGGATCCGAGCCCACGACAAACGTTCTGCCAAAATCCGCTTCCCATTCCTCGAACACCGGCCCGAGATCGAGAAACAAAATGTCGTCGTCGCCGATCTTCAAATCCGGCGGATTTTCATCATAAGGAGCAAGCGTGTTGCGCCCTGCGCGCACGATTCGTTTGTGCCAATACGTCGAAATCCCGTACATCTCTTTCGCGAGATCGTAAATGTCCTGATTGAGTGTGGTTTCGGAAATTCCTGGGCGGATGAGTCCTTTGGACTCGACGGCGTGGAAAAGTTCGTTCGCTTTCTCTTGGGCTTGCAGCAGCGCCGCAGCGCGGCTGTCTTCAAGTGTGTTCATGCCAATAGACTAGCACGCGAAATGCACTCGGCCCACGCGCAGCTTTTCCAACCGGCCGGCTCTAAGCGCCCGCTTTCGCGAATCTCATCGCGACACCATTCATGCAGTAGCGCAGTCCGGTAGGTTTCGGGCCGTCATCAAACACATGCCCCAGGTGCGCGTCGCACAACCGGCACGACACCGCCGTGCGCGTCATCCCCAGACTCATATCGACCGATTCCAGAATATTTTCCTTCGCGATCGGTTGGTAAAAACTCGGCCAGCCCGTGCCCGATTCGAATTTGGTCGACGGATCGAAGAGTGCATTGTCGCAACAGATGCACCGAAACACGCCCTTATCGTGAACGTTCAGGAGATCACTCGTAAACGGCCGCTCGGTCCCCGCGCGTCGTGCGACTTCAAACGCCGCAGGCGACAGCTGTGCGCGCCATTCAGCTTCGGTTTTCACAACGCGCGCGACGCTCTCTTTCGTCGTCCGCGTCCCATCGTCTTTAAATCCAATAATCGTCACCATCTTCGGCGCGCCGGCTCCGGCCGCCTCGGCAGAAATCGGCTGTCGCCCCATCGACCACCACCACGTCGCACCAATGGCCGCGACTCCAGCGCCGACCAAAAACCCTCGCCGTCCGATCAAATTGGCCTCGGCAGCGGAACGCTCTTCTTTATCTTTAGCGGAATGCATAGCGACCTCTCTTCACTCATCCAAACGTAAACGCAAACGCCTGCACGCCCGGATCGAGAAACTCAATCTCAAACGTCCGATCTTCCACCGCACCCTTTTGCCGGATGAGCTGATACAGCCGGTACTCCTTCACTTCGCCGGCACCGCTTTCATCCGTATCGACTCCATGATCCGCACCCGGCACTGTCCCATCGATCTTCACGCGAAACCGAATCGGCTTCCCATTTTTCCCCGGCCCCAAAACAAGATGCAAATCGCGCGCATGAAATCGGAAAATCACTTTCCCCGGCGCGGCACCAAGCGTCGCGTGCTCCCCGCTCACATTCCAATTCCCGACCAGCCCCCACTGATTCACGGTCGGCCGCACCGGCGCGCTGTAATTTTGCGCCTTGTCCTGCTTGATCGCTTCCGGCGAAGCGTAATGCTGTTGCCGCGCAAAGCCGATATACGTCTCCGGCGAAGCCACATCCTTCGAATCCGGCGCCAATTGCGCCCCCGCTCCATTCACCTGCACCAATCCCGCCGTCTTCAAACTTCCGTCCCGCTCTTTCAGCAACTGCTGAATCACTTCTTCCGACTCGTCATACTTCCCTTCGCCGAAATGGTGATAGCGAATCTGCCCCTGCGCATCGATAAAATAATGCGCCGGCCAGTATTCGTTGTGAAACGCATTCCAGATCGCGTAATTGCTGTCCACCGCCACCGGATACGTAATCTTCAGATCGCCCAGCGACTTCTGCACATTCGCCACATCTTTTTCGAACGCAAACTCCGGCGTGTGCACTCCGATCACAACCAACCCTTGGTCCTTATATTTTTCCCACCACGCCTCAGTGTACGGAACCGAGCGCAAACAATTGATGCAGGAGTACGTCCAGAAATCGATCACCACCACTTTGCCTTTGAGCTGCTTCGTCGAGAGCGGCGGCGAGTTCAGCCACTTCACCGCGCCGTCCAGGCTCGGCATCGCACCTTCGCGTTTCAAATCGATCGCAGGCGCCGCAGCGTCGGACCCCGCCGCGTCGCCGCCATCCATCTTCGCGTACGCCACCGGATGAAACCGATCGACTAACTTCTGCTCAATCCCCGACGTGCTCGTCAGCGAAAGCCGCCGCAAGATTCCCGTGTCCCATCCAAACGAAATCGCCACGACTCCAATCAACACCGCCGCGCCGAGCCCGCGCCGGATCCACTCTTCCGCTCCCAGCGATCGCTTCATCGCCGCGAAAACTTTATTTCCCGCCAGCAGCGCCAGCGCCAGCGAAGTCGCCGCCCCCGCGGCAAATGCCAACAATAAAAATGTCGTGTGCGCGCTCGGTCCCTGCAACGCCGCCCCCGCCAAAATCAATCCCAGAATCGGTCCCGCGCACGGCGCCCACAACAACCCCGTCGAAACTCCGAGCAACAACGACCGCCCCACGCTCGGCGCTTGCTGCGACTGTGACGCATTCTGCCCCTGAACATGCCCGCCCAACCGCACAAACGGCCGGCTCAAAAATTCCGCAAAATTCGGCAACAGCAACGCCAGCCCCATCACCGCGAAACACAACAACCGCGATCCATCGTCCAATCTGATTCGCGCGCACAACCCATCCGCCCGCATACGTCGCCAATCCCGCCACCACCGCGAACGTCGCCGCCATTCCGCCAAGCAGCGGCAATCCGCTCCGCCGAAACGGCTGATCCGACCGCGAAAACACAAACGGCAGCACCGGCAAAATACACGGCGACGCAATCGTCAAAACTCCCCCAACAAACGCCAATAGATACAACAGCATACGAAGCGCGCCTCTTTCGCCGCCCAACAATGCAACTCGTTCTGCCCTACATTATATAGATACGATGCGCGCGCGCCGCCGGATGTGCTGTAAATTTTTCATCTGATTGGACTTACAAGAACACCCCGCCGCCTTGGTAGCGCCGGCATCTTGCCGGCGTTTTTACTTTCCGTGCAGGGAAACTCCGCAAACATGCACGAACAATCCGCCTCACTTCGCCCGCTGTAACTTAAACAACGTCTCCGTATCATGCGAAGACTCTCGCCCCGCCCAAATCCACGCGTACCGGCTCATCAGCGCGCCCAGCAAAAAACAAATCGCCGCCGCGTATCGTCCCCAAGGCTCCGCGTGCCACACCGCGCGAATCAAAAGCGCCGCCGGCCCTTCAAGCATCCCCGCAATCCGCAGCGTGCTGCCCGAAATCCCATGATGCAGTGGCTTGTCCGCGACGCCCTTCCGCACCGTCAAATAAATCTCGATCACCGTCTCGACTCCCGACGTCGCAAATCCCAGTATCTGCGTCGCCGGAATTAGAAATCCCGCCAGCTCCAGAATCCCAACCGCTCCGCCCAATCCCGAAGTCAAAAAGTGTACCGGCAACAGCCTCCGATGTTCGTGCCAAACCGGAATCGCCGTCGCGCCGATCAACACGCCCGTATAACTCGCGAGCAACAATCCCGTCAAAGCCGCGGAAATTTCACCGAGCCACAACACCGCGACAATAATCGGGTACCCATATCCGCGCGCCACAAGCTCAATCCCAACGACCGCCACAAACACGCATCCCGAAAATCCCACCAGAATCCACGACCCCATCGACATCGGCGATCGCCACTTGAAGACGCGCAACATATTCAAAAATCGCAGCGGTCGCCCAAGGTCCGAGATCAGCAGCGCCGGACAAATCGACGCGCCAATCAATCCCATCCACAGCGCCATTCGAATCAAATTTATCGGCGCCCCAAAAATCTGCGCCGCAATCGCGATACACGCCGAAGTCCCAGAAATCCCGCCCAGAAAAAAATACAGCGGAACTTCCCAAGTCCAAGTCGGCGGCTTCAGCAGCGGCAGCCCGTAGTATCCCGTCTCCGCGGGATTTACCGCTCCCACCGCAGTCTTCACCGCAATATCCGGCGGAGGAGGCGGCGCAACTCGTCGAGCCGACTCGCGAATCTCCTCGAGTCGTTCCTCGGTCGCTTTGGGTTTCGTTTTGGAAGACATCGTCATTTGTTCACGGTGGTGAGCTTCACACAGACCACGAGGATCGCACTACATTCGTATCGCAAACGCCGCCAACACGATCGCCATCAAAATCGCCGCCGCAACAAACGCCGAAGTCCACGCACTCTTCAAATACGAAGTCGGCACCTCCGGCGCCGGTGGCAAGTTGTACGCCTCCGGATCGCCCAAAATTACCGAGATCGCGTGAATCCCGCCCACTGAAGTTTCCGTTGGATCATAAAGCCGCGCATCGGCATACCCGCGCTCCTTCAACTCCGCCACGCGATTCTTCCCACGCTCTTTCAACTCCCCAACTTCCCCAAACTGAATCGACTGCGTCGGGCAAGCCGTAGCGCAAGCCGGCATCAACCCGACTTTCTGCCGGTCATAACAAAATGTGCACTTAAACGCGCGCCCATCGTCGCGATACCTCTTGTCGATCACTCCAAACGGACACGACACCACGCAATATCCGCACCCGTTGCAAATATCTTTCTGCACAAACACGCCGCCAAATTCCGTTCGCACAATCGAACCCGTCGGGCAAGCCTCCAGGCATCCCGCATTCGCGCAGTGCTTGCACACATCCGACAAAAACACCCACCGAAACGGATTGTCGGTATCCGCGACCTGCGGCCCCGCCGCTACCGGCTGCTCCAAAAATAAAACATGCCGCCACGTCGAAGCTCCCAGCGCCTTCGTGTTGTCATACGAAAGCCCGCTCCACACGTACCCGTCTTCCGGCACCTCATTCCATTCCTTGCACGCGACTTCGCACGCTTTGCACCCGATGCAAATTGTTGCGTCCGTCAAAAACGCAGTCGTCGGCATCAGTTCTCGCCTCTCGAGTTTCCGCCCTTCGAAATATGCTGCGTCGGCGACTTGCCGTTCTGATTCGCGCGCCCACGCGCCACCTGGCACAAAATTCCCTTCGTCTCCATGATCCGCACGTTCGGCTCTTCCGAAATCGCCACCAAATCGTTGCCGATGTCGCCCTTCACCAATCCCGAGTATCCCCAGTGAAATGGCAGCCCCACCTGCTGCATCGGCTTTCCGTCGATCATCAACGTCTGCATCCGCGGCGTCACCAACGCATGCGCCTCGATCGCTCCCCGCGCGGTCGACACCGTGATCCACTCGCCCGGCACAATCGATAATTCCTGCGCCAGCTCCGTCGAAATCTCCGCGAACATTTCCGGCTGCAACTCCGCCAGGTGCGACAATGTGCGAGACATCCCGCCCGCCGTGTGATGCTCCGTCAGTCGATACGTCGTCAAGATGTACGGATACTTCGGATCAGGCGACGAGGCATAGTCATTCAGCTCCCGTCTCTTGTTTTCCGATACCGGATTATTCTGCACCGCCGGATACATCGCGTTCCGCACCGGCGACTCCAGTGGTTCGTAGTGCGCCGGCAGTGGACCATCGACTAATCCCGTCGGCGCCCAAATCCATCCGAAACCATCCGGATGCAAAATGAACGGCTTGTCTCCCGCGAGCGCATCATCTCCCACCGCACCCGGTGGCGGCTGATAGTCCGGCGGCTTCGTAGCTACAAAATCCGGCACATCATTCCCCACCCATTTTTTCTGCGCCGCGTCCCACCAAACTAATTTCTTCCGCTCGCTCCACGGTGTCCCATCCGGCTTCGCCGACGCCCGGTTATAAATTACGCGTCGATCCGACGGCCACGCCCATCCCCACCCGTGCCCATAAAAATCTTTCGAGTCGCGCTCGTTCGCCCGGTTCTGCCCTTCTTTCGGAAACACGCCGCTGTAAATCCAGCACCCACACGTCGTACTGCCATCCGCCTTCAAATCCGTAAATCCCGACACCAACTCTTTCGTCTCCGTCTTCCACCCGTTCATCTCTTTCAAGATCTCTTCGGGGACCGGCTCCACTTCCTTCCCTTCCGTCGGATAATCCCAAGTCAGCGCGCGCAACCCCGCATTCCGCGGCGACGTATCATTCTTCACTTTCTCCTTCAGCAATAGCCCCAGGTGATACATGAACCAATTTTCGCTTCGCGCGTCATCCGGCGGCTCAACCGCCTTCTGCCTCCATTGCAAAAGCCGCTGCGTATTCGTGAACGTCCCCGCTTTCTCCGCGTGCCCCGCCGCCGGCAGCAAAAACACTTCCGTCCCAATCTCCTCCGTTTTCAATTCCCCGCGCTTCACTTCCGGCGACTCATACCAAAACGACGCCGTCTCCGTCTCCACCATCTCGCGCACAACCATCCACTTCAACTTCGCCATCGCACGCCGCTCGAGTCCCGAATTCGGCCCCGCCACCGCCGGATTCTGCCCCATCACAAACAGCCCATCCATCTTTCCGTCCATCATGTCGAGCCAATAGCCCTGATGCGAATGATCGCCGGTCACGCGCGGCAGCCAGTGAAATCCAAACTCATTTTCCTTCGTCGCCGCCTCGCCGTAGTAGGCCTTCAACAAGCTCACAATATATTTGTCGAAGTTGTGCCACCAGCCCGTCTTCGATCCGTACTTCTGGACATAGGTGTCCAGCGACAGCGACTCTTCGCCAAAGTGCGGCATGCTCAAATAGCCCGGCAAAATGTCATACAGCGTCGGCACGTCCGTCGATCCTTGAATCGACGCGTGTCCGCGCAACGCCAGAATCCCGCCGCCCGGCCGCCCCATATTTCCCAGCAGCAGCTGCAAAATCGCCGCCGTCCGAATGATCTGCACACCAGTCGAATGCTGCGTCCATCCCACTGCGTAACAAATCGCTCCCGTTTTCTCAGGCCCCGACGCCGAACAAAACGTTTTCGCCGCATGCAAAAACGCCTCGCGGTCGATTCCGCAATACCGCTCCACCATCTCCGGCGTGTATCGCGAAAAATGCCGCTTCAGCAACTGGAACACGCACCGCGGGTGCTGTAGCGTCTCGTCCTTTTCATAGTGATTTAGATCCGCCGGCGCATGCCCTTCGCCCCCATGTCCGCCATGCGAAGAAGCAGCGGTACCCCACCGTTCAGGCTCCGCTCCCTCATACAGCCAACTCGTCGGATCGTATTTCTTCTCGTTCGGATTCCAACCCGAAAACAAACCCTCCAGATCTTCCGTGTCCTGATACTTCTCCGAAATAATCACCGGCGCGTTCGTGTAGTGCACCAGATACTCGCGGAAGAAATATTCATTCTCGATCGCATAATGAATCAGCGCGCCCAGCAACAAAATGTCCGACCCCGCGCGCAGCGGCAGCCAGATATTCGCCATCGCCGACGTCCGGGTGAATCGCGGATCGATGTGAATGACCTGCGTCCCATGCTTCTCGCGCGCTTCTATCACCCACTGAAATCCCACCGGATGATTCTCGGCCATGTTCGATCCCATGATCAGGATCGCATCCGAGTTCACCAGGTCCTTCGGTGCGGTCGTCGCTCCGCCTCTTCCATACGTTGTGCCCAGACCGGGCACGGTGGAGCTATGTCATATCCTGGCCTGATTGGAGACGCACACCATCCCCAACCCGCCGCAGAACAGTTTTTTGATTAGATAATTTTCTTCGTTGTCGAGCGTCGCGCCGCCCAGATGCGCGATCGTCTTCGTCTGCATCAAGGTTTGCAGGTCTTGCGTCTCGACAAAACTTTTCTCGCGGCTCTCCCACACCCGATCCGCGATCATCTTCATCGCAGTGTCTTGATCGAGCGATTCCCATTTCGTTCCGAAGGGCCGCCGGTACTTCACCTTCGTCACGCGCTTGGAATGCGTCAGCAATTCGAAACTGTCCGATCCCTTCGGACACAATCTCCCGCGCGAAACCGGCGAATGCGGATCGCCCTCGATGGAAATCAGCTTTCCGTCCTTGTGAAAGATCTGCTGCCCGCATCCCACGGCGCAATACGGACAAACCGACCGCGACACCTGCGCCCCTTCGTTCTTCGGACGCAGATTCTTCGTCGCATCACTCATCGCCTCACGACCAGTCCCGTCGCCGCCCTCAAAAATTTGCCGCATCACCGGCCACTTCATCGCCAATTCTTTAATCATTCGTATCCTCGCAACACCACATTGGCAGACAGAGACACACTACACCGCATAAGTTCGGATGCAATTGCACTTGGATTGGATTTTTAGTTTGTGCAAGGCTGAAGCAAATAATAGAAATCCATCAGAACACGACTCGACCATGATGATCGCGTCCTTTCCCGACGGAGCGTTACTTCGTCGGCACGCCACTCGCCGGAGCCGCAGTCGAAGCCGCGGGCGCCTGAAACAGCTTCATCGAATTCAGCAGCGTGTTATACACGCCCCAGGTCAGGGGCACTCCCACCAGGACCCAAGCCGCCAAGATCATCGCTGGAGAAGACTTCTTCGTGTTCTCGCTCATCTCATCGCCTCTCTCAACTAACGCCCGCCCGAATCCGCCACCGCTCCGCTGTCCTTCATCCAATATTTCTCGCTCACCGGCCTCACCAGCAAATTCGCCACAAATCCCACCACCAGCAGCCCCGCCATCACATGCAACACCGTCTGATACGCGCTCGCCTTATCCGCTCCATGCGCGATCTGATATTCCCGTAAATAATTCACCAGCACCGGCCCCAGCACTCCCGCCGTCGACCATGCCGTCAACAATCGCCCATGAATCGCGCTCACATGATGCGTCCCAAACATATCGCGCAGGTACGCCGGGATCGTCGCGAATCCCCCTCCATACATGCTGATCAATATCACCGCGATACCCACAAACAACGCCACCGAATTCATATGATTCACGCCGGTCCGCGGCAAAAAGAAATACAGCGTCGCGCCGAGCACAAAGAAAACAAAGTAAGTCGGCTTCCTCCCAATGTAATCCGACACCGACGACCAGAAAAATCGCCCGCCCATATTAAAAAGACTCAACAACCCCACAAATCCGCCCGCCGCCACCGGCCCGATCGCGCCCTTAAAAAATTCCTGAATCATCGGCGAAGCCTGCTCGATGATCCCGATCCCCGCCGTCACATTCGTGCACAGCACTACCCACAACAACCAGAATTGCGGAGTCCCAAACGCCGTATTCACCTCGACGTTATGCGTCGTGATCATCGCGTTCTGCTTCGTCGGCGCCGTCCATCCTTCCGGCTTCCACCCGTCGCGCGGCACGCGGATCGTAAACACGCCAAACATCATGAAAACGAAATAGATCGTCCCCATTGTCAGGAACGTTTTCCCGACGCCGATGTCCCCCGCCGTCTTATAAAACGCCATCAACTTGATCGACAGCGGCGACCCAATCATCGCCCCGCCGCCAAATCCCATGATCGCCATGCCCGTCGCCAGTCCAGGACGATCCGGAAACCATTTGATCAGTGTCGAAACCGGCGAAATATATCCGAGTCCCAACCCGATCCCGCCGACGAATCCATATCCCAGATACAGCAACCACAGTTGGTGCGTCACCACTCCGAAATACGAAATGTAAAATCCCAGCGCAAAACAAACCGCCGCCGCAAACATCGCCTTCCGCGGCCCCGCACCTTCCAGCCATTTTCCAAACGCCGCCGCCGACAACCCCAGCATCACGATCGCGAACGAAAATATCCAAGCGATCTGCGTCTGCTTCCAGTCGCCGTTCGCCGGCTTCGCCCCGCCAATCAGCTGCGACAACGGAATCTTGAACACGCTAAACGCATACACCTGTCCAATCGCCAGATGTATCGCCAGCGCCGCCGGCGGCACCAGCCACCGGCTATATCCTGGATGTGCAACTGATCTTTCTCGATCGAGAAAGGAAAGAACCGCCATCACCTAAGCTCCTGTACGTACGCCAACGCCCTGGCACTCGCACCCCAATCGAGCCGCTCAAGGATCCCGCACATCCCTACACGTCGCGACACGTGAACGTATCCGCGCTTCAGTCCCCAAAATGATCGTTGGATCCCCTGTTTGGCATCAGTTCGTACATTGACGCCCGGTAAAAATCAAGCCCACCAATATTAATTTACAGAAATAAATCCGCCTCTTCGGTCTTATGCACTCGACATTTTCCGCTCTCTTCATTCCGACTGCTTGGATGCCATCCGTCCATCACCGGACGCAGGGTGCCCCACCCTCGGTGTTTGAGGGTGGGGATTTAGATTCAACACAGCCCAATCCTCACCGATACCCAAGTCCTCCCGATAGTGTCGAGCCCCCTTAAACTTCAAGACTTCTGGACACAACCACCCCGCCCCAGCTATAAAAACTCCATGTCTGCCACCAACCCAACTCCCAATCCCTCTCACTCTGGCCCCACTCACCACCGCTTCGCCATCTCCCGCATGTTCGACGCTCCCCGTGAACTCGTCTTCGCCGCTTGGTCCGACCCCAATCACCTCCGCCGCTGGTGGGGCCCAAAAGGCTGTACCGTCGGCTTCTGCAACATGGACTTCCGCCCGGGCGGCCAACTCCTCTACAGCCTCCGCATGCCCGACGGCCAGGAAATGTGGGGCAAATTCGTCTATCGCGAAATCCTCCCGCCTGACCGCCTCGTTTTCGTCACATCCTTCTCCGACCAGCAAGGCGCTGTCACCCGTGCCCCCTTCAACCCAAAGTGGCCGCTTGAGATCCTCAACACGCTCACTCTCTCTGAACATTTCAATCAAACCCGCCTGGTCCTGATGGGCGAACCCGTCAATCCCACCGCCGAAGAACTCGCCCTCTTCGAATCCATGCTCGACTCCCTCCACGAAGGCTTCTCCGGCACCTTCGACCAACTCGCCTCCTACCTAAAATCCCTCACGCCGCCATCGGCTACCTGATGACCCACGAGCCGGCAGTTGGGTGCCGCACCCTTAGCTTCTAAGGGTGCGGGTTTAGACTCAACCCAACCAGAACCCGAACGACATCCTCCATCAGCGGTTCCGTTACCCGCGCCGTCAATCCGCCCCGACCGATTTTTTCCCCGATCGTCTCCCGCATCTTCAGAACTCCTCCGCGCCCCTCCGGTAACTCAGCACCTCCGCGTTATCTTTTTCCTCGCCCTCCGTCGCCCCCGTGTCGATTTCCCCATACCTCGTACGTCGCCTATATGAAGACCTTCGAATCACCCGGCCTTCAAAATCAACGAGGCTCCATCGCAATGACCAAAAATTTTTCGCAAACCACCCAAATGCCTCTTCCGCAACCCACAATCTCGCGCTATACTCTCCCCGTAGACAACTACGCAAAGGCGCCTCTCCGGCGCCTTTTTCAATTTGTAGCTGTGTCAGGTCGAACAGGCACCCCCCGCAACTCTCTGATTCGCCAAGGCTTGCACACACTCATTTCCCGGCCAAACGCAAGCCCTGCATTATCAATAGCTTCCACACACTTCCAAAAACATACGGGGGTATACCCTACCCATTTCGAATCACGCATACCGTGGCCATTTAGACGACCAGCACCCCGCCACCCTGTAGCCGCGACCGTTTCCCAGATAACCGGCCTTTCCACTTGGTCTTGGCGCAATCGCGCTGCTCACGATGCGGAAACGTCCCCACTTCGTGAAAAATGGCTCCGCCGCCCGTCTTCGATTTTCACTTGCAATAAAAAAGCAATCTGTCCCACACTTACCGGAAACGCAGTCGCAGCCAGTGCCGTTTACACAGTTATCCCGAGTAAACGTACCAATCTCCAGGAGACTGATCGATGAAGCCCGAGCTCTTCCTCGCTGACCTCAAATTCGCCGCGCGCTCCCTCTGGCGCAGCAAAGGCCTCGCGCTCACCGTCATCGTCACCCTCGCGCTCGGCATAGGCGCCAACGCCGCCATTTTTAGCGTCGTCCGCGGCGTGCTTCTCCGCCCGCTCAATAATCGCGACGAAGACCGCATCATCTATATACGCCAGTCCGCCAAGGGCCTCGGCGTAGAGAACGCCAACTTCTCTGTCCCCGAAATCGTGGACATCAAGGCCAGCGTGAAGTCCGTCGCCGAATTCGGCGACTTCTCCGTCATCGGCTTTACGATGATCGGTCTCGGCGAGCCGCGCGAAGTGCGCGCCGGCGTCGTCGGCGGCACATATTTCGATGTGATGGGGCTCCATCCCGCGCTCGGCCGCTTGCTCGACATGCGCGACGACGGCCCCAATGCAGAAGGCGCCGCTGTTCTCACTTATCCGTTCTGGAAAGCCGCGTTCAATCGAGACCCGAGTGTCATCGGTAAAACCGTCCGCCTCGGCACCCGCTCGGCAACCATCGTCGGCGTGCTGGAGCCGACCGTTCCCTATCCCGCCGAAACCGAAATCATCGCCAACGTCGTCACTAGCCCGCATCACCTCTCCGCCACGATGGTGCAGGGCCGCGTGCATCGCATGACCGAACTCTTCGGCAAACTCGCTCCGGGCGCCACCATCGAACAGGCTCGCACCGAACTCAACACCGTTTCCGCAAACATGGTGCGCGAACATCCCGACGCGTATTCGCCCACGGCCGATACGCGCATTTCCGCGGTTCATCTCAAAGAGCAGATCACGTCCGGAGCAAAAACCGTCCTGCTGGTTTTGTTGGCGTCATCATTGCTGATTTTTGTGATCGCGTGCTCCAACGTCGCCAACCTGATTCTTTCGCGCAGCGTCCGCCGCGAAGGTGAACTCTCGATTCGCGCCGCGCTCGGCGCCAGCCCAGGCGCGCTTCGCCGCACGCTGCTCGCCGAGAGCTTGCTGATGTGCACCGCCGGAGCGCTGCTCGGCGTTGTCGTTGCCAGCCCGATGGTCGGGATCCTCGCGCACTACGCTTCGCGATTCTCAATCCGCGCGCTCGACCTCACCGTCGATTCCAGCATGTTGTGGGTTGGCGCACTGCTCGCGATCATCGCCGCGATTCTGCTCGCCTTCGTTCCGCGCTTGCCTTCCGCAGAATCCAGCAATGGCCTGGGTCTCGCCAACGGAAGCGTGCGCATCACCGGCAGCACTGGCCGCCGCCTGCGCATCTTTGCCATCACGCAAATCGCCGCGTCCTTCATCCTTCTCGCCGGCGCCAGCATGTTGATCAAAACTTTGCTTTCGCTTCAGTCCGTGGATACCGGCTTCGACATGCATCGAACGCTCGCGTTCAACGTTCCGGTCATGTCATACGGAAAATCCGCCGACGAAATCATCAATTTCTACCGTGAAGTCATGCGCCGCATCGAAGAGCTTCCCGGCGTCGATCACGTTTCGCTCGGCACGTCCACGCCGTGGCGCGACGCCGGCAGCTTCGGCGCCGGCTTCTCTTTCACCGGCGAAGGAAAAGTCAAAGGCACGAAAGAAGAAGACCCTCGTGCGAATTTCCGCGTCGTCTCGCCCGGCTATTTCGCTTCACTCGGCGTTCCGATTCTCTGCCGGCCGCGATTTCAACACAGAGGATAAACGCGGCGGCGAGCCCGTCATCATCATCAGCCAGAGCGTGGCGCAGCGCATGTTCCCCGGCGAAGATCCCATCAATCGCCATTTGATGTACACCGATCCCGTCATGAAATTCGTTTACATCAGCATGGGTCCGCGCCGCATCATCGGCGTGGCGAAAGATGTGGACGACGAGCACGTGGTGCCGGGTCCATCTCTGACGATCTATCATCCGTTCGGCCAGATTCCCGACGACAATCCTGACAAGGAATTTCCGGTGTTCGGCGGGCGTCTCTTCGTTCACACCAAAGGCGATCCGTACACGCTCGTGAATCCGGTTACACAGATCATCCGTAATCTCTCGTCCGATCAGCCCGTCGAGCATCCCGCGACACTCGAAGACATTCGCGCCGAAGTTCTTACTCCGGATCGATTGAATACGTTCGTGTTCAGCGGATTCGCAGCCGTCGCGCTCGCGATTGCGATCGTTGGCGTCGGCGGCGTGCTCGCTTTCTCGGTCAGTGGTCGCACGCGCGAGTTCGGCATTCGTCTGGCGATGGGTTCACCACCGAGCCGACTTCTCACCAAAGTCATCGCCGAGGGCGCGCTCATGGCTGCGATTGGCGTTCTTGTCGGCGGTGCCGGCGGCTACATTCTGGCCAAACTTGTCGGCAGCTATGTCATGGACATCCGTATGCCGAGCTTGCTTCCAGTCATCGTGTCCGCCGCAGTCTTGCTGTGTGCTGCCGTCGTAGCATCCGCGTGGCCTGCATCACGCGCCGCCCGCATCGACGTGATGGAAGCGTTGCGCTCCGACTGACGGTAGCGCCGGCATCTTGCCGGCGTTTTTGCGCGGCGCCATCGCCACTTTGGCGATTCAGCGCGGTTTCTAAAGCACGAACGAGCGCCGTTTCAAATGCCAATCGTCTGGCAAACCTTCGCCCACTGCCGCATCATCCCGGCAGTTTGGTGGAAAAACGCGCGCGTCTCGCCGGTCCAAATGAATCCGCTGAATTTTTCGACGGCCGCCTCCAGTTGATCGGCCAGCGAACAATACAGCTCGGCGTGATCTTCGCCGCTCAGAATCAATTCGTGCAGCCACGGCAAGAGATCTTCCAGCACGCAGATGCAAGCCATCTCCTGCGTAGCATCGTGCAAATAGTTGTGTGAATTCCTCGCGTGCGTCGCGATCGGCGAACCGACCCGTACCGAATTGCCAAGCGCGCGAACACAAGCCTGGCTGAAGTAGCCCGGAGAAAATATCGCCATAGCGATCGATCTTCATTCCGGCGACGGTCGCTCCCATACGCAGAAAGTAGTAGCTCGGAATCACGCTGCGATGCACCGCCGTGTTCTGGCTGTTGATCGGCGCCCACGTCGATGCGGTCGAGCACAAACGACGTTCCGCGAAATGCGCTCGATTTCACGGGGGTATTGAGCCAGCTCATCGCATCGAGATCGGGATGCTGCGTCCAGAGGCCGCCGTTGATGCGCACGGTCGCAGCCGCACACTCGCGCCGCGATTCTCACTTTTTCATGCCGCGCGAAATACGGAAAGCCACGCGGATACACTTCGATCTCCGGCTCCATATTCAAGAGCGAGCACACATTGAACCAGCCGCCACTCGCTTCGAGAATGCGGAATTCATGCGTCTCGCCGCAAACGACGGAGTGTTCGCCGAAATAATCGCCTCGCGAGAGGTGCGAAGTTATCATCATCGATGGAGATGACGAAGTCGCAGTTGCCCTCGAGCGCGATGAGATATCCGATGTTGCGCCGATTGTCGGAATCGTACGGAATGAAGCCGGTCGGAAGCCCGAGTTTGCGCACGAAGCAGTCTTGCTCTTCGAGCGTCGGGCAAATCACCGAAAAGCCTTTTTGCGCCAGCAACGCGCAACGTTCGTACGCAGCCTTCGGAGTTTTGCGATCGGGAATCACGATGACTTGCGCCTGTGCCAAGCCGCCCGTTGTTGCGAAAATTCTCGAAGTAACCATCAAGCAAGGCCGGATCGCTCACCGTCGTCAGGACAACTGCGGCTTTCAGCGTCATCGCGTGACTCTCGCATATTCGGTAGATTCAGTCGATGTATCGCTCGCATCGCGGAAAACAGTTCTCGGCGCGGCAATTTGCGGATGCATCAAGCCCGGATCGCGTTCTGCTCCGCTCGCACGTAGTCGGTCCGCAACACGGTTCGCACATCGAATTCGAGATCGCGCGCAAACGATGGAATCGTTCCGACAGATGCGTAGCCATGCGAATACAGCAACGGCGCGTAGACCCAGTCGAGCGTCATCGGTCCGTCCATCCAGCGGCCGCCGACGGCCCACTCGGGCTCGTGCAGAGCGACACCGAATTGCTCGGCGTAAAATCCGCGAATCTGTTGACTCGTCATTTCCAAATGGGAGTAGTTCTCCAAGTACAAGCGCGGGCAGCTTCGCGAGCGAAAAGCACCAGCGCCGCGCCTCGCGCCCAATCGAGCGAATAGTCTTTGCGATACTCAAGCACGCGGCTCTGGTATCCAAGTGCCGAGACAGCGCCGACGTTGACGCCTTCATCGTTTGCTGCGTCAAATGCGTCTCGCATCGCCGCAAACCATCCGGGTGCAGAGAAGCAAATCGTTCTCGACAAGCCCAACGAAGTCATATCCGAGTTCGAGAAGCCGCCGCAGCCCGTAACAGATTGCCGCGTCTGCGCCGCCTTTCACTTTGTAGTTCACTTCGACAAGGCGCGCGTTGCGAAACGCGAAATAACGCGACAGTTCCGGCACTTCGTTGCGCTCGCTGCCGTCGTTCCAGATGAGATCGAATCCGCCTTCGGCATCGAGTGACTTGATCGTTCGCATCGTGTAGACAAATCGGTCGCGCGTGCTCAGAGAGAATCCGATTTTGCTCTGCGGCGTCCAGCGTCGCGCTACGGGATTGCGGTTCGCTTGCAGCAACTTCATCGCATCGAAAACACTGGGCCAATTCGCGCTCATGCCGAAATCGTTCCCTGCTCGCTTCGGTCGCGCTTCAACTTCTCCGCCACAATCGCTTGCAGCGCCGCCTCCATCCGAATCAGCTCCATATCCGCCGGCTGAAAGTGGCGGTTGTACCTCACCATCTCAAGTGCGTTCTGGAATTCGCCGAGCTGCGCGAGCCGCAGCGCATACTTCGCCAGTGGCCATCGTGGAATTTCAGCAAGCTCGATCGGCTTCTCGCTGAACTGCGCCTCGAACTCGTCGCGCCATTTCGCAACCGTGTCGCGACTGATCGTCCACAACACCTCCGCGGTGCTACGACTCGAGGCGGCCGTGTTGGCTTCGCTCGCGGCGCGTTCCAAGAACGGAAGCGCTTCGTGCTCGCGTTCGCATTCGACTAGCAGCACTCCTAAATTCCCTGCTACTTCCAGATTCGCCGGATCGAGTTCAAGTGCGTATCGAAATCCCTGTTCGGCCTCCGCAAACTGATTCTTCGTAAACTGCGCCACCGCCCAGTCATTCCACCGCTCGCACGTTTCTTCCTGCGCCAGCGCTTCGCCGAACAGTCGCAGCGATCCTTCCAAATGTTGCTTGTCCATCAGTTCGAGCGCCTGCTGATGCTTGGCGCGAGCTAACTCCGCACGCTGCGTCAATTCCTGGCTCATGCGAACGCAACCTTCCCGACTGGAACGGGGAGCAACCGCATTGCCATCACGCGCTGCAAACAATTGGAACATTTTAATTCAACGTGGTCGCCGCAACTTGTGAAGGCTTATCCCGAACGAAATCGCTTCGAGCTCGATGGCGAAAGCGTCGTGACAGTGCTGCGGGAACCACCGACAACCGTGTCCGTGCCATCTTGCATTCTGTTGCGTAGACACTAGACTCATAGCGCCGTTGGACGACGCGAACGAATGCGCGGGCGGCAGCATCTCAATTGCGCGGTCGGTGGGAGACAAGGTTGAAGAAGGAATACTGGCAAGGAGTGCTGGTTGCGATTGCGCTCGCGCTTGGCATTTATTTTCTGGCGCATGGGTGCTCGAAAAAAGCGAGCGCTGAAGCCGCAACACTGCCGACCGCCGGCAACGCAGACGCTAGCGCAACGTACGATCTCGTGATTTCGGGCGGGCGCGTGATGGATCCGGAATCGAAGCTGGACGCTGTGCGCAACGTTGGGGTTCGCGATGGGAAGATTGCGGCGATTTCGACTACTTCCCTTTCGGGCAAAACTATCATTGATGCCAAGGGGCTTGTTGTCGCGCCGGGGTTTATCGATCTGCATGAGCACGGGGCGGAACCGCGCAACTATCAATTTCAGGCGCACGACGGGGTGACGACTTCGCTCGAACTCGAAGTCGGGACCGATGATGTCGCGAAGTGGTACGCGGCGCGCGAAGGCAAAGCGCTCATCAACTATGGCGTGAGCATCGGACACATCCCTGTTCGCATGGCGGTGATGCATGACACGGCGTCGTGGATTCCAACAGCGGATGCGGCGCGGCGTGTGGCGACTCCTGAAGATATGAAGCAAATGCTCGCGTTGATGGATCGCGGATTTCGCGAAGGCGCGCTCGCGGAGGGAATGGGAATCAACTACACGCCTGCGGCGACGCATCAGGAAATTATCGAGATGTTTCGCGTTGCGGCAAAGAACAATGCGCCGGTACATGTCCACATGCGCTACAGCGGGATGAAGGAGCCGATGACAGGGCTTGCCGCGTTGGAAGAAGTGATCGCCGTCGCCGCGGAAACGGGCGCGTCACTGCACGTTGTTCACATCACAAGCATGGAATTGAAGGCAACGCCCGATGCAATTGCAATGATTGAAGGGGCGCGGCGGCATGGAATCGACGTGACGACCGAGAATTATCCGTACACCGCGGGCAGCACATCGATCGAATCGACGGTTTTCGATCCGGGCTGGCAGGAGGCGCAAGGGATTACGTTCAAGGATTTGCAGTGGGCCGCCACGGGCGAACGGCTGACGGCGGAGACGTTTGAGAAATATCGCAAAGAAGGCGGAATCGTTGTGATTCATTCGATTCCGGAAGAGGATGTGCGCATTGCGCTGGCGAATCCGGACATCATTGTCGCAAGCGACGGGATGCGCATCACCGGACCGAAGGTTCATCCGCGAGGGCAAGCGACGTACTCGCGCGTGTTGGGGCATTACGTGCGCGAAGAAAAAGTGCTCGATCTGATGACCGCGCTGCGCAAGATGACATTGCTGCCGGCGCAGCGGCTTGAAAAACGGGCGCCGGCGTTTCACGACAAAGGGCGAATTCGCGTTGGCGCGGATGCGGACATTACTGTGTTTGATGCGGCGCGGATCATCGATAAGGCGACGTTCGAAGATCCGCTGGAATATTCTGAGGGGGTTCAGTTTGTACTTGTGAACGGGACGCCTGTGCTGAAAGATGGGCAATTCGTCGAGGGAGTGATGCCAGGACGAGCGGCGCGAGCGCCAATTTCACACTAGTTCTGCTGGCCGATGACCGAACCCATAACAACTCAATCCACCAAAACAACGATGAATCCCGGGGCGCGGGCTTCGGTCTACGCCGGATTTCTCGGATGGACGCTGGATGCGTTTGATTTCTTTGTTGTTGTGTTTTTGATCGACACGCTGGCGCATCATTTTGGCGTTCCCAAAAAAGACATCGTTCGAACGATGACGGCGACACTGGCGATGCGGCCGGTTGGCGCAGTGCTTTTCGGGTTGCTGTCGGATCGTTATGGGCGGCGCATCCCGCTGATGTGCAACGTGATTTATTTTTCGGTGATCGAGCTGCTGTGCGGGTTCGCGCCCAACTACACATTTTTCTTTGTGATGCGCGCGCTGTTTGGCATCGGGATGGGCGGCGAGTGGGGCGTCGGCGCGTCGCTGGCGATGGAGGCTGCGCCGCCGAAGTGGCGCGGCATTTTGAGCGGAATTTTGCAGAGCGGATATTCGATCGGATATCTGCTGGCGGCGATTGCGGCGCGATTTCTGCTGCCGGCATTTGGCTGGCGCGCGATGTTTTGGGTCGGAGCGCTGCCTGCGCTGCTCGCCCTATATATAAGGACGAAGGTTCCGGAGTCGGAAGCGTGGAAGCAACATCGCGCGGCGAGCACGGGCGAGGTGTTGCGCGTCGTTGGGCGGGAGTGGAAGAGGTTTGCGTACCTCGTGGTGCTGATGACGTTCATGATGTTTTTGTCGCACGGGACGCAGGATCTCTATCCAGACTTTTTGCAGGAAGTGCATAAAGTTTCGGCGGCGGCGCGCGCGAACATCGCAATGCTTTACAACGTCGGCGCGGTGCTAGGTGCGATTGTGTTCGGGCATTTGTCGCAAAAGGCTGGGCGACGCAAAGGAATGGTGGCGGCGCTGGGGCTTTCGCTGGTGATGATTCCGGCGTGGGCGTTTGGCGGTAGCTTGCCGGTGCTGATTTTGGGCGCGTTTTTGATGCAGGCGGGAGTGCAAGGTGCTTGGGGCGTGATTCCGGTGCACTTGAATGAGTTGTCGGCGGACGCGGCGCGCGGGTTGATGCCGGGCTTGGCGTATCAGCTGGGGATTTTGATCGCGGCGCCGACCAATCAGATTCAGTATGCGTTGCGCGATCGCGTTGGGTATCAGTGGGCGCTGGCGGGATTTGAGATTGTGACGATTGTGACGCTGGCGATTTTGTTGGCGGTGGGGACGGAGGCGCATGGGCGGAAGTTTGTGAAGGATGGGGAGAGTTAGCGAGACAGCGAGCAACAGTTATGCCCTCGTGGATAGACCGAGATTAAGTTGACGCCGGGCGGAGTAAACCCCGCCCCTACAAAAGAACGGAAACGCCGCTTTGGCGAAGGACGTTGCGTGGCTGGTTCGCAACGTCTTGCCTGGGCGGCGTTTTTTATTTCGGCGTTCGCCATGCGGACGAAAAAAGTAAAGCTGAACGGTTTAGATCTTGCGGACATGGGGCGCAGCAGTGCTGCGCCCCTACATGACCGTGGTTGAGGTTAAAAGTCGAGGCGGAGGAAAACTTGGCCGGTACGGCTGCCGCCGAAGTCGGAGCCGCGGGCGGCTGAGATTTGGCCGAAGTCGCCGCTGGCGACGTTCAGGTTGAAGTGGCTGGAGTCGTCGGCGAGATTCGGATGATTGAGCACGTTGGTGAAGCTGGCGCCCGCCTTCAGGTGCACGCGCTCGGTGATCGCAAATTGTTTCGACAATCCGGTGGAGAGATTGAAGACGCCGGGACCAACGATGTCGCCGACGCGCGCGGTCCCGAAGCGGCCGATCGGATTCGCTGCTCCGGAGCCAGCGCCGATGTTGCACGTGGTGCCGGGCGTCCAGTTTGCGATGCCGGGGCAGGTGAACGCAGCGGGATTGACCCACGAGCTTGCGCCCTGGTTCGA
Organism: uncultured Acidobacteriota bacterium; assembly: GCA_963785605.1. GTDB lineage: Bacteria > Acidobacteriota > Terriglobia > Acidiferrales > UBA7541 > Acidiferrum. The sequence continues at coordinate 33,212 of CAWAWE010000017.1, forward strand.
CGGAACGGTGCTGACGCCGGAGACGCGATCGGGATATTGATCGCGGCCGTCGATCGTGCCGGAGCCGGTGCCGCTTGGATCGCCACCGTCGAAATAGGGCGTGACGAATGCGCCGCTCTGCACGAGCAAAATGTTCGAGAGGCGCCAGCCGCCGAGGACTGCGTTCACACCGCGGCCCCAATCGTGACCGAACGTGCGACCCTGACCGAAAGGTAGATCGTAGAGCGCAGTGGTGATCCAGCGATGGCGGCGCGTGCCGTAGACTTCGCCGTAATCGAGGCTGCGATCGTCATAGTAAGTTGCGCGCGAGCCACCGTTTTCGTCGGCGAAACTCTGCTGGTGAGCCTGGTTGTCGGCGGTGTTTTTCGCAAGCGTGTAGGTGGAGTTGAACGAGAGGCCGTTGCGGAAGCGACGATCGGCTTCGAGCTGAAATGCATTGTAGAGAGAATTGGCGCTGCTGGCGCGATTGTTGATGATGCCCCAGTTGGGGAATGGACGATCGGTGAGCGGGCGATCGGTGGCAGCGGTCGTGTCGGAGTAGCTCATGTCGTTGTAGCTGGGCGCCCAGACCAAATGATTGACACGCATGCCGATGTAGGAGGCGCGCAGAGCAATGTTGCCGGCGAACTCGTGATCGACGGAGAAATTCCACTGATAGGCGAGCGGATCGTGGAAGTGGATGTCGTTGGCGGTGCCGAAATAATCGGTGCCGTACTGCGGCGCGCCATAGCCGCTGCCGCCGGCGCTGAGAGCGGGCCATTGATAGGCCGGGCCGGTTGCGGTGTTCTGGTTGAGGAACGTTTGCGTGCCGGCTTGCAGCGTGCCGGTGAGCGCGTAGAAAATCGCGCCGAGCGTGGTGATGTTATACATGCCGGCGCCTGCGCGAATCGCGGTCTTGTCGTTGTTGAACGGACGATAGGCGAAACCGAGGCGCGGCATGAAGCGATCTTTGTCGGCGGTGCGCAGCCCGGCGGGCAAACCAGCCTGACTGTTGGACAACACCGGCGTGCACGGAACGCCGTTCACCACCGGGCCGGTGGTTTGACCGAGCGGGCACGCGTTCATGTTGGCGAGGAAGCCGGGATTGAGGATCGATGAGAAACCGTCGGGGTAAACGACGCGGCCGGAACCCGGTACTGACGGATCGAAGTTGCCGATGTTGCCGCCGGCGTCGGTGTAGCCCGGATGATATTCGTAGCGAAGGCCGAGCGAGAGCGTGAGGCGCGAAGTGACTTGAAACGTGTCCTGGCCGTAGAAGTTGTAATAGACCGAGCTGCCGTTGTTGTCCTGGCTGACGGTGTCGTAGAAAGTTTTGTTAGGGACGCCGATGAGGAAGTCCGCGAAATCGTTGCCGGTGAAAAGCGCGGAGCTGAAATCGAACGTGCCGTAGTTGTCGGCGCCTTCGAAGCTGAGGGGCGAGACGGATTGAATGTGGCGGATGTCGGCGCCGAACTTCATGGTGTGCTTGCCTTTGATCCAGCTTAGCGTGTCGGTGTATTCGTAAATGTTGGACTTGTTGACGCCGCTGAGGCGATTGACGTTGAGACTCTGGATGCTGTTGAAGTCGAGCTCGGGAATTCCGTTGAAGAAGAGGTTGTTGTTGGCGATGCCGTCGATGCCGAGCGACTGCGCGAACCCTTTTCCGTCGAACGGATTGCTGTAGCCGCTGTTGTTTCGCGTGAAGCCGAAGCGGAATTCGTTTACGAGATTCGAGCGGAGGCTGTAGCTGGCCGAAACGACGAACATGCGGTAGTCGTCGAAAGTGTTTTTGGAAGGCACGAGGAGCGCGGTCGGCACGGCTTGATCGATATTTTTCCAGGAGAAGCGGCCGAAGACTTGCAGCTTTTTGCCGATGTATTGGTCGCCGCGAATGTCGAACTGGTTGGAGTGATAGCTGTTGTCTTCGTTGGCGATGTAGTTGACGCCGCCGGTGAAGACGTTGGGATCGCCGACGTTAGGGAGCGGATAGAGCGCCAGAAGTTTTTGTGCGATTGGCGAGACGCTGGGGAGTTGGTAGCCGTAGGTGCCGCCGTTGGGATTGTTGAGGGGCGTGGTCTGCAACTTGTCATTGGAGAAATCGCCGCTGCGCATCGCTTGGGTCGGGACGATGTTCTGGATGGCTTCGCCGAGTGGAAAGCGGAAGCCTTCGTAGGTGCCGTAGAAAAATGTGCGGTTGTGGCCGTTGTAGAGATGGGGAATCCAGACGGGGCCACCGCCGGTGACGCCAAAATCGTTGCCGATTTTCTGAGGCTTCTCGGTTTCGCCGAAAGCGGTCGCGTCGAGAGCGCGATTCTGGTGATACCAGAAAAGGCCGCCGTGGTAGTCGTTGGTGCCGCTCTTGGTGACGGATGTGATCGCGCCGGGCTGGCCGAATTCGGCGTTGTTGCCGACACCATCGACGCGGAGCTCGGTGATTGTTTCGGCGGATGGCCAGGCATCGGAGAGCGGATTGTTGCTGCCGGCGTTTTGCGTGGTGATGCCATCGACGGAAGTTTCGGACATGAAGGGCAGGCCGCCCTGGACGGAATATTTGCCGTCGCTATCGGGCTGGACGCCGGGGAGGCTCTGGACGAGTTTGAGGGGGCTGGTGCTGCCGTCGGCGCGATAGTTGGCGGGGAGTTCGAGAACGTTTTGCGAGTCGAAGCTCGCGGTGATGGCGGGCGTTTCGGAATTGATCGCGGTGGCGGCGTCGTTGACTTCGACGACTTCGGCGCGGGTTCCCACAGTGAGGACGAATACTTCGCGGACTTCCTGGCGTGCCAGCAATTGCACGTCGTTGTGCACTTCAGCCTTGAAGCCGTCTTTCTGGACTTCGATGCGATAGCGGCCGGGCTTGAGATCGGGGATCAGAAAATTTCCCGAGTCGTCGGTGGCGTACGAGAGAGTGTTGCCTTCGTCCTGATTTGTGATTTTGATTTCGGCGGCGGGAATGACGCTTCCCGAAGTGTCTTTGACGATTCCGAGAATTGTCCCTTGCGTCGATTGAGCGCGGGTTGAAATTGTGGCGAATGTAAGGAGCAAGCAGCAGATCGCCAAGAAGACACACGTGTAGCAAGACGATTTCGTGTTCATCGTACGGATAGCCTCCCTCGAGTTTTGCGTCGTCCTATAGAGAAAGATGCGCCTTGGATCGAGTTCGAGCGTGCAGACAGAAAACACTTGGGCGCAACTTGTGCGAACCGACCGAGCTTACTGAATTGAGCGACCCGTTCTTACGATAGGTTGATGTTGATGCGACGACGTGGCGTGAGTAAAACAGGCGAACGTGACAGTCGCATGAATGAGCGTTGGGAGGATTGTTAAATAACGTTTAGAACGTACGTTTTCCTCTGAGCGTGCGTAACGACTCAGTGGGGTAGTACGTCGGTGATGGGCTTTCCTGCTTTGGGCACGTCGGCGGCGTAGTCTTGGCCGAGGAATGCGGCGAGGGTTGCGGCAATCTGGCTTTGCGTGACTGGTGCGATTTTCGCACGCTCACCGAGAGCTTGCGTGTCGGGGCCGAGGAACATCATCCAGATATATTTTGAGTCGGGGATTTTTTGGCCGTGATCGCGCCATTTTTTCGGCGCTTTGCCGCGGCCGTGATCGGGCGAAAAGATGAGCGTTGTATTGCCGCGATATTCTGGGATGGACTGCGCGAGTTCCCAGATGGCGCGGAGATAGGCATCGACGCGATGAGCGGAATCGAGATATTCGGTGTACTGGCCGGCGTGAGCCCAGTCGTCGGTTTCGCCGAGCGAGATGTAGAGGATTTTGGGGTGCTTGAGCTTCATGTATTCAACAGCAGTGTAGAACGGGAGCGCATCGAAGGGTTCGTCGTCCCAGACGCGTGGCGTTTCGAGCTTGAGATGATTGACGAGATCGAGTTCGGGAGTTGACGGCGTGAGCGCGAGCGGGACGTAGCCGGCGTTCGCGGTGAGATGGGAACGCTGAGGATTGAATACGTTCGCGATGACGTCCCATGCGCCGAAGGCGGCGATGTCGTTTTCTCCACCAAGACCTCGGCGATCTTTTAGCCATTCCAGAACGGTGACGTTTGGATTCGGAATGTTGTCATTGCTGTGGATGCGCTCGTCGTCGGGAAAACCGCAGAGTGTTTCGTTGTACCCAGGATAAGAGAAAAACATGTGGTTGGTGACGAAGGCATCGGAGCCTTTGTCGCGATTGCCGAAGATTTGGCCCTGCTTGGCGATGACTTGCCAGACGAACGGCATGAGAGCTTCGCGGCGCTCTTCGGGGGTGGCTCGCCAGTAGGTTTTTTTCAGCTCGGCTTCGTTTTTTACTTTGCCGTTTTGCTTGGTCATCAAAGATTCTTCCGCGCCGTTGAAGAGTTCTTGCCAGCGGAAACCGTCGGTCATGACGAAGATGATGTGCTGCGTCTTGTGTTCTGAGGGGACTTGGGCGCGAGTGGGAGCTGCAATCGATAATGCGAGAGCGAAGAGTGAGAGGAGACCGGCGAGTCTGATGAAGCGCGAAATTGACAAGAGCGTGACCTCAGAAAGGGATTTGTTCGATGCGATTCGTGCTTTTCGACGCGCGGCTTCGTCAAGAATGTAGATGGAAGCGGTGCGCAACGCAATGCGTCATTGCGACGCGACGGTGTGCCGCGCCTGGAACCTGGGCGACCAAAAGCTGGGCGTAACTGTGGGGACGCGGTGTTACGGCAGCGTTACGCGCGCGTTGAGATCGGGCAACGTGCGGTGCGGGCGTGCGCGGAAATCCATGTGCTATACTGTTCGGGCTTCAGTTTGCTGCGTTTCCAACACAGCGCGCCCGTAGCTCAGCTGGATAGAGCGATGGTCTACGAAACCATAGGTCGGGAGTTCGAACCTCTCCGGGCGCGCCATTTTAACTCTTGGAGTGGGTCCCCAACTTTGCGTTAGCTTTGTCCGCGATCAGCTTGTAGCCGCGCTGATTCGCGGCCTTCTGCAACTCCGCCAAGAGCGCTCTAGACTCCGCTGATTTCCCGGAAGCTTCCATCCAGTCGGCGAGTGCCAAGCGGATCTCAAATTCGAACGCAACATACCCCGTAGCCGTCGCCGCAGCGCGCACCGCCTGTATCTCTTTGCCGGCGGCGTCCAAATGTCCAAGTGCGAGTTCGACTTGGGCTGATGCGAGTCGAACTTGCAACTGTAGGAGCTTGTTTTGATTTTTCTGTAGTAGCGGAATCGTGCTGTCGATCTCTTTTTTTGCTTCTGCGTATTTCTTCTGAGATAGCAGCACTTCTGTCAGGACAATCGTCGCGTTAATTACATCATCGCGCTGCCCTTGTGCTTGAAATTCACTCCTGCACTTCCGCAATATCTGCTCGACCTCGCCCGCATGTCCTTCCTCGATCGCCAGTTTCGCGAGAGAAACCTGAGTTTGCGCCGAACTCTGAATCTCTCCGATCTGCGTTCGGAGGGCTAACGACTTCTCATACGATTTGCGCGCTTCCGCTAAATCATTGCGCGCCATCTGCACGTCTCCGAGCGAACTGTACACGAATGCGAGCGGGCTGCCGTCGCCGCGACCTGACGCAAGTCCCTGTGCCTTACGGAGATTGACCTCGGCTGCCTGCAAGTTTCCTTCTTCCTGTGACAAGTTCGCCAAGTCGTTTAGGACCAAGGCGACACCGCCGGTGTCCTCGATCGCCTCGTAATCGGGAATGGCGGCGTTCAACGTCTTCCTTGCTTCCACAAGATGTCCTTGCAACATGAGCACGTCGCCGAGATTGTTGTGGGTGGCCGCAGCCCCTTCTCGCTCATCAAGCTTGCTGAATTCCTTCGCCGCGGCGCGCCAGACTTCTCCAGCCTGCGCAAAATCTCCGCGCGAATAGAAGACCGCCGCCGAATCGTTTCGAGTGCGCGCCTCATTGTATCGGTCGCCAGCAGCCGCGTAGCCTTGAATCGCTTTGTCGCAATTGCCTGCCAGTTCGTCAATTGAGGAGCCGAGGACAGTTCCCTGCTGGCACAAAATCCCGTAACCGCGCGCGACAAGCAGCGCCGATCCGATCGCCGTTCCTTTCGCGATCGCGCGCTTCGCAGCGGCCTGCGACTTTGGCAGATCGAGGCCAACTTCCGCCGACGCCTCGAGCAAATCGATCCGCGCATCGTCATTCGCAGGCGGCGGCAGCTGCCTCAGAGTATTCAACGTCGTTTCGACCTCAGGAGAATTGGCGCGATACTGTGCCGTTGCGAGTTGCAAGCCGTAGTCCAAGCGGTCGGGCCGCATACTGAACAGCGACTTATAGATGTTCGTCGCAGAAGGCCAATCAAAGGTCGCCTTGGCGTATTGGCCGGAAATCAACATCTGTTGCTCCTGGGGCAAAGACTTCGATAGATCTACAGCCAGCTTCGCCTCGGAGACACTCTTTGCAATGTATCCGAGATGCGAGAAGACATCGGATAACGCCGCGTGCGCCAGCGGGTAATTCGGATCTGCTTTTAGTGCTTTTGTAAGATCGCCCCGGGCGCCGACGAAATCGAATGCCCACATTTTCGTCATCCCTTCGGAGTATGCCTTCACCGCCGCATTATTGACCGGCAGCGAAGCTCGCACCTGGTTCGCGTCAGCCGGTTGTAGCGGATAAACGCCAAGACCTGTGCGCAGATCGGCGCCCGCACGCGCGACCATCTCGAACAGCTCTTCCTCACTACCGGACACAGCATCTTCCGCGACGGTGTCTCCCGTTTCCGTGTCTTGAACTCGCACATCGAGGCGAATTCGCTTGGAACCCTTCGCATCGATCGCGGTGTACGAACCGACGACGACATCGTCCGCTCCGGGATCCTTGCGCAGTCGTTTTAGTGTCGAGAGTGAGAGCGTCTCCTGATCGCCCGTCGCAAGGTCGCGTTTTGCCCGCGCGACATCTTCGTCTGACACGATGCGGAGACTGCCTCCAGCGGCGAGCTCGGTGCCCAGCATTTCGGTGAACGCGCTCGACATCCAGTCGTCATCGTGCCGACCGGGCAAGTTTCGGAAGCCGAGGACCGCGATGGAGCGGCGCGCGTGCACCGGAGGTGCGGCAACGGCAGGCGTCGCCTTGGCGGCGATCTCGCGCTTTTTGCCAAACCAACGCCACGCGGCGAGCGCGACGACCAACAGCACGAGGGCGAAGACCAAGACTCGGCGGAGGACTCGACCGCTCGCGCCCGCAGATGGCGGCAGCTCAACCACGGTTGAGGGTGCAGATTGGCTTATGGCTGACTGCTGATCGGTTGGTTGCGACGCTGCTACCGGAGCCTGCGCCATCGACTGCGATTGCAACGATGGTTTCTCGACCGCCTTCACCGGCGCGATGAAGCGGTATCCCCGCCGGGGCACTGTCTCGATAAATCGGGGATTGTCGGCGGAGTCGCCGAAGGCTTCGCGAAGCTTGCCGACAGCGACGCTTAGCGATGCGTCGAAGTCCACGAAGGTGTTGCCCTGCCAGAGCCGTTGCCGAACGCTCTCCCGGCTGACAATCTCGCCCGCATTCTCCAATAGGAAGACGAGGAGCTGGAAAGGCTGCTCCTGAAGCTTTACGCGAACTCCGCTCTTTTGCAGTTCGCCGAGCCGTGGAAGGACTTCGAAGACGCCAAACCTGTAAATCTCCGCCGAATTCGAGCCTGGGCTCATGCCTGGTCCGCCATAGGTCAATGACTGCGCGGAGCTTATCACATGCGATGGGGGGCTTGGACGGTTTAGACGGCCTCTCAACCCTCTGATGATAAATAACTTACGGGTTAAGAAGGGCTTTGGAACTTGTTTCTTTGACGCGCCGCGGTAGGCCGTTCATCTTAGCCGCACACCAGCCGGACCACTGCCAACCGGCGAAGACCTCTCAAGGTTATGGAGATGAACATGAGCGCATTTTGCAGGAATTGCGGATCCAGCCTTAACGATGGCGTGCAGTTTTGCGGCAAGTGTGGAGCCTCAGCGACAGGGACCCCGGCTCCCAGGCCCCCCGCGTCAGCCAACGTGTCAAACGCGCCGGCTGCTTCGGCGCCGGCAGCGACGCCCTCGCCAGGCGTCCAGGGAGCGACCGCCGCTTCGAAAGGGATGAGCACAGGAGCGAAAGTGGCAATCGCCGCCATCCTGATCATCTTCGTCGGCGGAGGCGTAGCGGTGGCCGGAATGATTTACGCCGCGCACCGCGTGAGCCAGCGCGTCCACGCGATGGTGAAGGGAGAACTTCAGGGCGACGACTCACCGACCCCAGGGTCTGGAGGCGGAACCGGAGGTGGCGGCAGCTCGAAATCGGCTAGCTCGAAGGGTTCCATGGGCAACGTCTGCCGTTACTTGAGCGCCGATACCGTCGGCTCGGCGATCGGCGTGCCGATCGTACGCACCGAGCCCATCGACAACGGATGCAACTACTTCGCGAAGGGCACGCAAGCCCAAATGACCGCGAAGCATATGAGCGCCATGATGGCAACAAAAGGCGCCGATCCAAAAACCCAAAAAATGATCGAGGGGATCACCGGTGCTCTCGCTCAATCATTTCAGACCGACAAGGCCGAGAAGTCCGATGCGGACAGCGGCGACGGTACCGTCCTCGTCTTCAACTTCAGCCTCGACGACAACAACGCCGCTGCACAAATGAACCTCAACCGAAAGAGCATGGCCTACGTCGGAGGCGCCGCAACGCAAGACATGCCCGACATCGCAGACGAAGCCTTCGTCACAGGCGACAGCAGCATCATCGCGCGCAAGGGCGACAAATTGATTCGCGTGATGTACATGACGTGCCCGTGCAACACGATTGCCGTCGAACCACTCGTTCAAAAACTAGCAGCTGCGCTTTAGAGGTGAACGTGACATCCAGTCCCGATGCGCCGTGTCACTGCGTCGAGCGTTACGTGGTGATGTGGGAGGAAGTGGTTGCGAAGGACAGCGGAGTGGTACGCGTAAAAGTTCAATTCGAATGCTGTGAATGCGGTCGCAGCGCGGCCGTGAAGATTCTGGACGACGAAAATTGTGAATGAGAAGGAGAAGCGATGAGTTTCTGCAAAGCGTGCGGTAAAGAATTGCCGGAAGGAAATATGTTTTGCCCTTCCTGCGGAGCGTCAGTCACTGCACCGGCGGCGGCAACGCCAGCGGCAGCAGCCGCAGGCGGGGGCTCAGTCGCGGTTGCGGACGTGTCCGTAGGGCAGCCAATGGCCACGAATGTCGCCGGTGCATTGACGTACCTCGCAGGATTCATCACTGGCCTCGTTTTCATGTTGACCGAGCCTTACAAGAGTAATTCGTTCATCCGATTCCACGCGTTTCAGTCGATCTTTTTCAACGTCGCGTGGATCGCGCTGTGGATGGTGTGGATGATCCTCTCGGCGATTCTCACACCGCTGACGGCGGGAATCTTCGGCATCATCGCACTTCCAGTGATGCTGCTGCTGGGCTTGGTTGGCTTTGGCACTTGGCTCTTCCTGATGTATCAGGCTTACCAACAGAAATTATTTCGTCTTCCCTTCATCGGCAAATACGCGGCCCAGCAAGCCGGAGTCAGCATTTGAGACTCGCGGAACATTTTCGTCGCTGCATCGCCATCGCGCTGGTTCTATCGCTTGGAGTCTTGGACGGCTGTAAGAAAGACGTCGCCACGCTCCCGCCCCCGCCGCCGTCTTCCAAGTCGTCTCCCGTGAAACCTTCGGCGTCGGAATCACCGTCGGTGCAGCAAGGTCCGGCGCCATGGACGACGCCAGAACCTACGGCTATACAAGGTGGCCCGCCTGCCGGACTCATCGGACCGAGCGCGCTTCCCGACGCGACGATCCTGACGCCGGTAGATGTGAAAAAAATGACTCCGTCGCAAATCCAGTTTGGCATCGCGCCCAAACGGACGAAGGAAGTTGAGTACGTCGATGGCGTGATCATCATGGAGGAAGGCGACAAAGCGATCCGCTCAATGGGCGGGAACGGCATGAGCTGGACGTTCGACGCCAATGCGCCCCACGTCAACGAATTTCAAGAAGGCAAAGTTGTCTTCGCCACGGGCCTGGCCGTTGGCCGAATCGTTGGATTGAAGCGTGACGGCGGCAGCGTTACGACGACGCTTGCGCCGATTCAACTTACCGACGTGATCAAAAACGGCAGCTTCGCGATGAGCCAGGCGATCACCACGGACAACATGATTTCGTACGTCGCTCCGGATTTTCCGCAAGAACCCGAGAAGCAGCCCGAAGAAAAAAAATCGAGCTACAACATCGACGAAGTGCCGAACGATCGCGCCGTTCAGACGATGGTGCTTTCGAATGTCAAAAATGGTAAGTGGACGCCGACGTCGGTGGCGCAGACCTATGCCGACGGCAGGCGCGTGACCTATCGGAAGCTTGGTGCGAAGTGGTCGAGCGGGCGTGTTTCGCTGGCAAATGTCTCGCCGCTGCAACTGGTAAATGGCTACGAACGGGTACGCCTGTCCCTGCCGCCGCGGGGTGAGCCGGCAATCCCAGCGGTGCCTCAGGCACCGTCGATGCCCGGCGTGCCGGGGGTTCCTATCCCCAGCGTGCCGGACATGACGCCGCTCGCTGTAGAAGCAGCAAAAGTCGCGGGCGCTATACCCAAAGCCAATATCAGCGACGTTCGAACAGAGGCTGTCGCGAGCAATAGCGGCATTGGCGTTCAGTTCTACTACAACAAAAAAGGAATGACGATGTTCGCGTCGGCGATTTTGGGATTGGACAACCCTCACATCGATTTCGACTTGCTCATCAAGGACGGCAAGTTCGTGACCGCCGGCGTCAATATCGGCGGCGGCCTTGCCGTAAAAATGCAGGCCGAAGCGGGCACGAATAGTGAGTTCACCCAGAACCTTCACAAGCGCTGGTGGGAACCGATCGACTTCAAGATCCCGCTTGGAATGAATGGACTGGCCGGTGTTCCCTTTTCGGTAACGTTCGACACGATGCTGGATATAAGCACCGGATTCAGCGCCAAGACGTCGGTTCTCAAGGCGGTTGGAAATTATTCGTTCGGCGGCGGTTTGTGGGCGGGCTTGAAAAATGGAAAGTGGTCCGTCGGCGCCGCGAGCGAGCTGAAAGCTGTTACCGACCTTGGCCAAACCACCGTCGGAGCTTCGGTTGGAATCAATTCGATCATCTTGTCGGCGGCGATTCGCGTGATGGTCGGCATCGGCGCATTCGGATTTAACACGGGCGTTTATGTCCAACTCCGATTTGGGGGAACGATATTACGTGCACCCGATATAGGTTTCCCGTGTCGACAGTCGACCGTTGAAGCCTTCCTGGACTTCGGGATCGGATATTCGCTGCCAAAGTTTTTGGTGGATGTCGTGAACGCGATTCTCAGTGTTTTCACAAGCTATCAACTCGAGCGTGTGGGAACGATTGCGGAAACGAAACCGGTCCGGCTATTCCATGGAATAACTCAGATTCCAGACAAGTGCGCTTCGCAGAAAGGCGGAGGATAGCCGTGGCTTTCTGCGAGAAATGCGGAAATCAAGTCATCGCGGGCGCCGCGTTCTGTCCGAAATGTGGCGCGCGCACTGGTTCGTCAGCACAGGCAAATCCAACTACACCGTCGCCCCGTGTTGTGCAACCAGCGGCGGCGCCCGTAACGCCAGTCGCTGCAACCGTCCCCGCATCTAACGATTCCGGCGGTTGCGGTAAAGCTCTGCTGATCGTTGGCATCGTAGTTCTTCTCTGCGCTGCGCTTGGGATTGCAGGCGTCGTCTACGTCGGCTATCGCGCCAAGAAAAAAGTCGACGAGATCAAGCGGGAGATTACAGGCGATGACCGCAAGGCGACGAGCGATCAATCCGCAAGAGAAAAGAATGCTCAGCCGCAACCCGCAGGGCCCGCAGAAAAAGATACCGCGGAGGAAAAAGGCCCAAAGGGATCGGGGCTCCTCGATCAAGTTTTCGGCGACAGCCAACCTCTACCGATGTACGTCGACGACGTTCCCGAAAGTTTTATGGTCGGGAACAGCCCCGCGACTTCTTGTCCCGAATATTCGGGCTCAATTCCTTCTCAGGGGCCGCCCGACAAAGTCGATCCTGCAAGAATTCCGATAAAACCCGGGATGCGTATGGTCAACGCGTGGCGCCGCTTCAACGGGGACGTCGAAGGCATTTTCACGATCGATTCCGTCGAGAAAAATAAGGTTACGTTCAGCCACGCGAGCACGGGCTTTCCGGACAACAAAAGCACCGAAGGCACAAAAACGGACACATCGCGCACCCTCTGCCGCAACGATCTGGATGCAGCGCGAATTTTCATGACCGAACACGAAGCGGACTTCCCTAACATTTTCCCAGGCACGACGGCGATAACCATACCGTTGCAGCTTTTTCAACAGGTCAAGTCCGCGGGAAAGATTCACTGGGAATACCGCGAGTATTACCGAATGGGATCGCCTGGACGGTTTGTGCCATTCCCTTTTCAAGGCGATCTGGCGCGCGTTGAATCGCAGGACGTCCCATTTCCGCTGATCCTCAATGATGAACCAGTTCAAGTGCCGACCATTCACCTGAAAGGCGTCGTCAATTTCAGCGGCGCGCCCAAGATCAAGAAGTTGATGACAGCTGCGGAGAGCGAAAACCAGGAAACCGAGGTCTATGTCACCGACAATCCCGACAATCCGATCTGCCTGCTCTACAAACAGGGCCCTGTGTTCCAGGTCAAGATCGTAAAGATTACGGTGCCCATCGAGAAGCCGGTCCCGCAACTCGAAGAACAACTTGCCAAGCAAAAGAAAGCCATCATCTACGGAATCTATTTCGATTTCGACAAAGACACGATTAAGCCCGAATCGGAACCGGTCCTCAAAGAAATCGTGAAAGCGATGACGGACAACCCCGATTGGAAACTCCGCGTGGACGGCCATACCGACAACATCGGAGGCGACCCGCACAACCTCGACCTCTCAAAGCGTCGCGCAGCGTCGGTAAAAACCGCGCTCGTCGAGCGCTACCACATCTCTGCCGATCGTTTGACCACGAATGGATTCGGCGCATCCAGCCCGATCGATCGCAACGACACACTCGAAGGACGCGCCCGCAACCGCCGCGTCGAACTTTCGCGTGACTAGAACCAGATTTCGCTCTATGGCAGTTCAAAAAGGAGACACAAAATGAAAACGTATCTGACGGCCCTCGTAGTCCTTTGCCTGGCGCTTGCGGCTGGCGCGCAAACAAAACCCAAACTGCTTACGACCGATCCTCTGACGGGACTTCCTCTCAGTCCATCGACCGATACTGGCTGGGGCAACAATCCGGATCCGCTGCCCGACAGCAATGTGTGCAAGTCGAAGCTACACGGAGAATTTTATCTCCTGTTTCACACAACCACCGACGCCGCCGCAGCGTGGTACTCACAAAATCTAAAAGACTTCAAGATGGCCAAGGGCACGGAGTCTGGCCGCGTTCAGGTTGTGTTCTCCAACTCAGACGGAACCGTACTCGTAATCATCACGGGTGGCCATGACAGCCCAGCCGCGTACTCCGTAGCTTACCAACGCTATACCCCTGGACTCTCCCAGAAAACCGTCGACGGCGTGCCACAAGGGAAAATCGTCTGCAACTAGCCACGCAGAGTCATTCTAAATTCAGAAAGGAAAAATAAAATGAAGCGATATGCGCTCTCGTTGGGATTTGCTCTTCTTGGGCTGGCTCTATCCGCACCAGCCGGAAATAAAACTCTGACGACAGACCCGCTGACAGGCCTGCCGATCATTCCAAGCCCCGACCGACTCCATCTCGGCAATGAGCCGACCGTCCTGCCCGACACAAAAATCTGCAGCAGTGACGCGAAAATGAACTTCTATTCGCCGAACGGTATCCAGGTCGACGCCACCGTGGCGTGGTACGCCACGCAACTCCATGGCTTCAAGAAGACTCACGCATATGCCAGCCAGCGTTCGCAAGACACCTTTTACAAACCCGACGGCACCATGATCGTCTCAATCACCGGCGAGCCCGGGGCCCAGGGCCAGAACACCGAAGTGCACGGACTCGTTTACGCAAAATTCGAGCCGGGGCTTGCCGAGAAAACCATCCTCGGCATGAACACACAAAACATCGTCTGCAAATGATCTATTCATGAAGAGACTGCGTATTTCCGGCGGCGATCGCGTCATCTCCTTCGTTCTCATCGTATTCTTAATAGGCTACGGTTGGCGCGCCGCGGCCACAACTCCTCGCACATCGCGCCGTCAATCCACTCCTGAAACTTGGTCGACGATTCAGGACAAGACCGGGGCGTGCCGCATGTCGATTCCGCCGGACTGGAGACCACAAACCAAGTGGCCCGGCCACGTCATTGCTCCCGAACAGACCGAATCGACGCTGCTTGCGGGAACCAAGAGAGCACGCGCGGCGATGAGCGAGGCAGATCAAAAAGCGCTCGAGGTCGACAAAGTGTATGAGAATTCAGCGAATCTCTGGTTCTATTCCTCGAGGCCAATTCCGGGCGCCGGCGGAAAGCCAAACCTCATCGTGTATCACGTCAACGTTATCCGCGACGACGGCACTTGCATCGCCCAAATCCTGGTGAACGAATCCCATCCCGAAGACGAAATCCGCAGAATCGCAGTGAGCGTAACCCCCACTACAGCGCGCCGGCCTTAAGCTTGGCGTGAAACACTCGCGCGCGCGATCCACGATCGATTTCTCTCGCTGGCTGCTTTGTGGTCGACAACCGTAAGCCGATATATATTCTTGATGGCGTGCTGGCGATGACCGCCGGCAAAAACGGTGGGTTGATCTCTCATGTGGAATGCTATTTCGATAGCCTTCGTATCCTTTCTTTTGCTCGTTCCCTACGCTTGGCCGCAGGCCACTAAAACTCCGGTCGCTCCGCACGGACCGAGTGTCGCCGTTGGTAGCCACGGCGTGGTTGTCTCCGGCAGGCCTGCCGCCACGGCGGCCGGGATCACAATTCTGGAGGGAGGCGGGAACGCCGCCGATGCCGGCGCCGCCACATTGTTGGCGCTGTCCGTAACGTATGTCGGCGCGTTTTGCGTGGGTGGCGAGATCCCCATTCTTGTTTTCGACGCTCAGCAGAAAAACGTAAAGCTGCTGGAGGGACAAGGAGAGGCGCCTCGCGATCCCAAAGCGATCGCATGGTACATGCAACATGGCATCCCGGATGGCGACGTCAAAGCCGCCGCCGTGCCTGGAACGATCGATGCGATTGTCACTCTGCTGAAAGTCTACGGAACCAAAAGTTTCGAGGAGGTCGTGCAGCCGACGCTGGCCATTCTGGATGCCGGTGGCCCCAGCTGGTATATCGATACCGGAAGCGGCACTAAGATCGAAACCGGCGTGCATTGGCAGTCGGATATGGCTGTGACGTTTCGCAAATTGGTCGACGCCGAAAGGACCACGAAAGGCACACGCGCGCAAAAACTGCAAGCCGTCTCCGACCGTTTTTATCGCGGCGACATCGCCGATGCCCTGGAAGCCTGGTACACCGAAAAGGGCGGCTTCCTACGCAAATCGGATTTGGCCGCGCACAAAACTCCGATCGTCGATCCACTCACAGGAACGTACCGAGGCTACACGATCTATAAAGCCGGTCCACTGACGCAGGGGCCTTATCTCTTGCAGACCCTGCGCCTGTTGGAGACCTTCGACTTAAAGTCGATGGGCTTCAATTCGGCGGATTATATTCACACGGTGATTGAAGCCGAGAAGCTCGCGTTGGCGGATCGCGACGAATATTACGGCGATCCGAACTTTACAAAAGTGCCGATGCAACAATTGCTCTCCGATCCCTACACCGAAATGCGGCGCAAGCTGATCGATCCGAAGAAAGCATCGCTCGAACTCCGCCCCGGCGATCCCTACAACATGAAGCCGGTCAAGCCGCCCACCATCACCGGCCCGTGGCATGGCGGAACTACGGTGATGTGTGTGACGGACAAATTTGGAAATGTCATCGCGGCAACTCCGAGCGGCCTCTCAAGTACAGCCGGCGTCGCCGGACGCACCGGCATCATTCACGGCAGCCGCCTCAGCAGCCTGAACACGTTCGCAGGAACTCCCGACGTTATCGAAGCCGGCAAGCGCCCGCGCATCACGCTAAGCCCGACGTTGCTCTTCCACGACAATCAGCCGGTGATGGCGATCTCGGTAGCGGGCGGCGACCAGCAGGATCAGGCCGCCATCCAGGTCATCCTGAATTTCGTTGAATTCGGCATGAGCCCCGAGGAAGCGTTCAAGGCGCCGCGCTTCTCCACAACGCACTTCATCAGCTCGTTCGGCCAGGACCGCGCCACCCTCGGCAGCCTTTCCGTTCCAATCACCTTGCCAGAAGATGTTCAGGCCGACCTCCGATCTCGCGGTCACATGGTTACCACCAGCCGCTCCGGTGTAGGCGGAGTCGCCCTGATCGGCATCGATCCAAAGACGAAGCAAGCTACCGCCGTGGGCCCCGCAGCCGGAAAAGAGCAATAGGCGCCAGCGACAATTTGCTTCTGCTGCGATTTGCAACGATGCTCGAAACCATCGACAATATGTCGCTTGAGCGACACATCCACTGTCAGCCCTGACATTCGCGACGAGGCGCCGGGCCGCGGCGCGCGCAAGAACACGGCCGGACAAGTATTGTTTGCCAGCCTCGTCGGAACCACCATCGAGTTTTTCGACTTCTACATCTATGCGACCGCAGTGGTTCTCGTTTTCCCGCGGCTTTTCTTTCCCAAGGAAGATCCGATGTCGGCGACGCTGGCGTCGATGGCAACCTTTGCGATCGCGTTTTTCGCGCGGCCATTTGGCTCGGCGCTGTTCGGCCATTTCGGTGATCGTGTTGGCCGAAAGGCGACCCTCGTCGCCGCGCTGCTGACGATGGGAATTTCAACGGTTGCGATTGGCGCGCTGCCTACGTATGCAAGCGTAGGAGTCGTTGCGCCTGTGCTTCTCGCGTTGTGCCGTCTGGGGCAAGGGCTGGGGCTCGGCGGCGAATGGGGCGGCGCCGTACTGCTCGCGATCGAGAATGCGCCGCCAAATCGCCGCGCGTGGTACGGAATGTTTCCGCAGCTCGGCGCGCCCATCGGGTTTCTGCTTTCTGGCGGCATTTTTCTCTGCTTATCGAAGTTTCTGTCGAATCAGAGTTTTTTCGTATACGGCTGGCGAATTCCCTTCCTCGCCAGCGCCGCGCTCGTGCTTATCGGGCTTTACGTGCGGCTGACGATCACGGAGACGCCCGTGTTTCGCGCGGCAGCGAAGGAGCGCGAGACGGTGCGCGTGCCGATGTTCGAAGTGTTTCGCTCGCATCCCAGAATGCTCGTGGTCGGCACGCTGTCGTCGATCGCAACTTTTGTGCTGTTTTACCTGATGACCGTTTTTGCGCTCTCGTGGGGCACGACGGCGCTGCACTACAGCCGCGATACGTTTCTCGTGATGCAGCTTGCGGCGATGATCTTTTTCGCGATCACCATTCCGCTCAGCGCAAAACTGGCCGAGCACGGCCGTCGCCGCACGCTGATCTGGGTGACGGTCGCCATCGCCGCGTATGGATTCGTGATGGCGCCGCTACTGCAATCCGGAGAGCGCGGTGCGCTGCTCGCGCTCATCATCGGCTTGTCGCTGATGGGTCTTACCTACGGCCCGCTCGGCACGGTGCTGTCGGAATTTTTTCCCACGAGCGTGCGTTACACCGGCAGTTCGCTCACATTCAATCTGGCGGGAATTTTCGGAGCTTCGCTGGCTCCCTATATCGCGACGTGGCTCGCGAAAAACTACGGCCTCAACTACGTCGGCTACTATTTGTCGCTGGCATCATTGGTAACGCTGATTGGCTTGATCGCGGCCCGCGAAACCAAAGGCGAAACGCTTTAGCGCCTTGCGGAAGAGCGTTTACTGCTGCTGCCACCCGCCGCCAAGCGCCTGATACAACTGCACCGACGCCAAGTATTCATTCAACTGGGCTTGCACCAACTCCAACTCTGCCGAGAACGCGTTCGTCTCGTTCGTCAAAACTTCCAGATACCCTGTCACGCCGCCGTTATACCGCATATGCGAAAGCCGCGCCGCATCTTGCGCCGAAGCAAACAACGATTCCTGCTGCGACCGAAACTCCTGCGATTTCCGCCGGGCGATCAAAGCGTCCGACACGCTTCGAAACGCACCTTGAATCGTCTGCTGATACGTCAGCAGTGACTCCTGCTGCTGCGCCTCCGCCAATCGCACGTTCGAACGAATCCGCCCCGCGGTAAAAATTGGCTGCGCCAACGACGCGCCATAGTTCCACGTCCCCGCCGGTCCGCTGAACAAACTCGTTAGCGCATTGCTTTCGAATCCCGCCGTGCCGCTCAGCGATATCTGCGGAAAATATGCCGCACGCGCCACGCCGATCTCCGCATTCGCCGCGATCAGTTGCTGCTCCGCCGCCTGAATGTCCGGCCGCCGTTCCAGGAGCGCCGACGTTAGCCCTGGTGGCACATCCGGAGAACGCACCTGCTCCGTCAACCTGAGCCCGCGTCTGATCGATCCCGGATTTTCGCCCAACAAAATGCTGATCAAGTTTTCCTGCTGCTCGATCTGCTGCTCGAGCACCGGAACTTCAGCCGCCGCAGTAAATACCAACTGCTCCGCCTGCCGCACGTCGAGCAGCGACGTCGATCCTCCGTTCGCAAGAATCTGAGTCAGCCGCAACGACTCTTGCCGTGAGCTCAGCGTGCGCTTCGAAATCTCCAACGACAAATCGAGCGCCCGCAACTGGAAATAAGCGCTGGCGACATTCCCCACCAGCGTCGAAATCACTTCCTTCTGCGACCACTCCGTTGACACCAGATTCGCGCGCGCCGCCTCGGTCGCGCGCCGGAACTTTCCCCAGAAATCCAGCTCCCATCCTGCCGAAACACTCAGTGAACCGACTCCGACTTCAAGCGGCGGCGTCACCGGCGTCCGCGCCTGCCGTTGGTCCACGAGACTCGCGCCGCCCGACACGTTCGGATACTGGTTCGCCCGCGTAATTCCCAACTGCGCTTGCGCCGCCAAAATTCGCGCGCCCGCGATGCGCACGTCGAAGTTCTGCTTCACCGCAGTCCGAATCAGCCCCTGTAGCTCTTGATCCTGATAGACCTCCCACCATTTCTGATCGCCCTGCGACGCCGCGTTGTTCGCCGCAACCTCTTCGTCGGTGAGTCCGCGAAACGTCGGCGGCACACTCGTCACCGGCTTTTTGTAATTCGGCCCGACGGTGCACCCCGCGCCTAAACTAAAAACGCACACTATCGCGACCCCAGAAATCCATCCGTTGGCCAAGAGACTCCTCATCTCAATCTCCCGGCGCCGGCGCAATTCCCGGCTCCGACGACAACGCAGGCGGCGTCCCACGTACCGCTCCCGACCATTTCTCTACCACATAAAACACAACCGGAATAAAGAACACGCCGAGCAAACTTGCCGCGAGCATCCCGCCAATCACCGTCGTTCCCATGATCTGCCGCGCCACGGAACCCGCTCCAGTCGCCGTCCACAACGGCACGGTGCCCAAAATAAACGCGAACGACGTCATCAAAATCGGCCGCAACCTCAACCGCGCGCCTTCGAGCGCCGCATCCACCAGCGGCTTCCCGTTCTCGTATTCGTCCTTCGCGAACTCCACGATCAAAATCGCATTCTTCGCCGCAAGTCCGATCAACATGACCAGACCAATCTGCGAGTAAACATCGCCCTCGATCTGCACCATGTACGCCGGCAAAAAGCTTTGTAGCACCGTGCGCCGCAACCACAACACGAAAAACGCGCCAAACACCGCGACCGGCGTGCTCAACAAAACGCTGAACGGCAGCGACCAACTCTCATAAAGCGCCGCCAAAATCAAAAACACAAACAGCAGCGAAAACGCGAACACCACCCACGCCGGCACGCCTTGCTGCGCCTGCTTCTCTTGAAACGACATGCCCAAATAATCGAAGCCCATCTCGCGCGGCATCGTCTGCGCAAACACTTCTTCCAAAGCCGCCGTCGCCTGGTCCGCGCTGTATCCCGGCGCCGCCGCTCCGTTAATCTGCGCCGCGCGATACTCGTTATAGCGCATCGTGAATTCCGGCCCGGGCCGCGGTTCGAATCGCGTCAACGCCGCCAATGGCACCATCCCGCCCGAACTATTCCGCACATAAAATTGCCCGACGTTTTCCGCCCGCGTTCGATAATCTCCCTCAGCCTCGATGTACACCTGCCACTGCCGACCAAATCGATTGAAATAATTGATAAACAGTCCGCCCATGAACGCCTGTAGCGTCCGGTACACATCGTTCACCTGAACCTGCTGCTTCAGCACCTTGTCCCGATCGACCTCCACGAACTGCTGCGGCACGCTCGGCAAGAATGTCGTGCTGATATTCGAGATTTCCGGCCGTTTCCGCGCAGCGTTCATGAACGTCTGCAAATTGTTCGCAAGGAAAGCCACGTCGCCACCCGAACGATCCTCCAGCGCGAACGTAAATCCGCCCGACGTCCCGACGCCCGGAATCGACGGCGGCGAAAACGAAAACGCGATGCCTTCCGGCAACTGGGACAACGCAATATTGATGTGCTGCTTGATCTCTTGCAGCTGCACGTCGCGCGACTTCCGCTCATCCCAAGGCTTCAGCGTCACGAAGAAAAATCCGTTGTAGCTCGTCCGCACAAAGCTCAACAAACTGAACCCGATAACGCTCGTCGTGTACTGCACGCCCGGCGTCTTCGCCAGCACATCCTCGATCTTTCGCGCGACCGCATCCGTCCGTTGCAGCGACGCCGCATTCGGCAGCTGCAAATTGATGTACAAATATCCCTGATCTTCGTCCGGCAAAAAGCTCGACGGAACCTTGCTCGCAAAAAATCCCGCCCCTGCCGCAAATATCACGATGATGATCAGCGCGATCGCGCTCTTGCGAATCAGCGCGCCGC
Source organism: uncultured Acidobacteriota bacterium (assembly GCA_963785605.1). Lineage (GTDB taxonomy): Bacteria > Acidobacteriota > Terriglobia > Acidiferrales > UBA7541 > Acidiferrum. Next base: position 54,030 of record CAWAWE010000017.1, read on the forward strand.
AGCCTCGCACATACGCATTCGTGACGCTCGCAAACGTCCGGTTGAACCAGTCGAAAAATCCCTTCAGCAATCCGCCTCGGCCCTCTTTCGGCCTCAACAACAGCGCCGCCAGCGCCGGACTCAGCGTCAACGCGTTGAACGCCGACAAAATCACCGAAATCGCGATCGTCACCGCGAACTGCTGATACAAGCGCCCGGTAATCCCGGGAATAAACGCCGTCGGCACAAACACCGCCGACAACACCAGCGCGATGCCGACCACCGGCCCAGAAATTTCCTCCATCGCCTTGAGCGCCGCCGCTTTCGGTGCCAATCCATCTTCGATGTGCCGCTCGACCGCTTCCACCACAACGATCGCGTCGTCCACCACCAACCCGATCGCCAGCACCAATCCGAACAACGACAGCGTGTTCACCGAAAATCCAAACACCGGAAACAAAATAAATGTTCCGACCAGCGACACCGGCACCGCCAGCAACGGAATCAACGTCGCGCGCCATCCCTGCAAGAAGATGTACACAACGATGATGACCAGCCCGATCGCGATCACCAGCGTCTCGATGATCTCCTTCATTCCTTCCGTCACCGCGCGCGTCGTATCCAGCGACGTCACATAATCGATGTCGTGCGGGAATCGCGTCTTCACGTCCTTCATTAATTTCTTGACGCCCTCGGCCGCCTGCACCGCGTTCGATCCGGGCAACTGATACACCGCGACAATCGCGCCCGGCTTTCCATTCAATCGCCCCACGACGCTGTAGTTCTGCGCGCCCAGCTCGATGCGCGCCACATCCTTCAATCGCACGACCGCGCCGCTCGTCGCACCACGCACCACAATTTCGCCAAATTCTTCCGGCGAGGTCAGCCGCCCTTGAGCGCGCACCGAATACGTATACTCCTGCCCTTTCGGCGCCGGCTCGCTGCCCACCTGCCCCGCGGGATTCACCGCGTTCTGCGTCTGAATCGCCTGCACAATCTCCGGCACCGTGATCGCCAGCTTCGCCAGTTGATCCGGCTTCACCCACAAACGCATCGCGTACTGCCCCGCGCCGAAAATCTGTACGCTGCCGATGCCGTACAATCGCGTGAGCTGGTCCGCCAAATTGATGTACGCGTAGTTCGACAAAAACTGCGCGTCGTATGTCCCGTTCGGCGAATACAGCGTCAGCAGCATCAACGGCGCCGTCACCGTCTTCTGCACCGTGATGCCGAAATTATTCACGTCCGCTGGAAGCTGCGATTGCGCCTGCGTTGCGCGCATCTGCGTCAAGATCAAATCCGTGTTCGGATCCGTCTTCACGTCGTAATCGACGATCAACCGCATCCCGCCGTCCGCCGTCGAGTTCAGCGAGTACATATAGTTCATGTTGTCCACGCCGCTCATCTGCTGCTCGATTGGCGTAGCCACAGACTGCTCGATCGTCTGCGCATCCGCGCCGACGTAGGTCGCCACAACTTGCACTTCCGGCGGAACGATGTTGGGAAACAGCGCGACTGGCAGCGCCGTGATCGTCACCGCTCCAACGATCACCATGACGATGGAGATCACCATCGCCACGATCGGCCGGTTGATGAAAAATTTAGACATGATCTAGGCGCCCTTTGCCGATCCCGCAGCTGGAGCCGCGCCAACACCAGTACCCGAACCCGCAGCTTGCTGTTTCGGTTTCACCACCGAACCGTCTCTCACCTTCTGCAAACCTTCGACGATCACCATCTCGCCCGGCTTCACGCCATCCTGAATAATCCAGTTTTCGCCAGTCCGTTCTCCCACCTTCACCGAGCGGATGCTCACCTTGTTCCCATCGCCCACCACCGCAACCTGATATGTTCCTTGCAACTCGTTCACTGCGCGTTGCGGCACGAGCAGCGCTCCGTTCACTTGCTCTGTCGCCGCGCGAATCCGCCCAAACTGTCCCGGCCGCAAAATATTTTCTGGATTCGGAAACGACGACGCGATTCGAATGCTGCCTGTCGTGATGTCTACCTGCCGGTCGGTATACAGAATCTTTCCCTGATGCGGATAAACCGTGCCGTCCGCCAAAATCAACTGCAGCGGTGGCGCATCTTTCGGCCCTTCGATGTCGTCTCGGTAGTTGTTCCGTGCATTGATTCGCTTCGCGAACTTCATGTACATCTGCTCGCTGATGGGAAAATACGCCTTGATCGGTTCCACACGCGACACCGACGTCAACACCGCCGTCGGATTCACCAAATTCCCGATCTGCACCGTCGCGATTCCCGCGATTCCATCCAGCAGTGAAGTAACGTGGCAAAAATCCAGGTTCAGCTGCGCCGATTCCACTTGCGCTTCCGAAGACTTGACCGCCGCGACGGCGGCGAGGTTCGCCTGAATGTCGTTGTCGAGCTGGCTCTGCGCGATCGCGCGTTCTTTGGCCAGCGGCGTATCGCGATCGACGTCCAATTTCGTTTTTCCGAGCTGCGCTTGCGCCTGCGCCAGCTGTGCTTTCGCCTGATCCAGCACCGCTTGGAACGGTCGCGGGTCGATCTCAAACAGCACTTGTCCCTTCTTAACCGTAGAACCTTCACGATATGTCTGCGCGACGATGTAGCCCGTCACCTGCGGTTGAATCTGCGCGTTGTCGAACCCGTCCAGCGTCGCCACCCACTCGTTGTAAAGCGGCACATCCTTTTGCACCACCGGCGTCACAACGACGTCGGGCGGCGGTGGCGCCGGCGCAGCTTTCTGCGCTTGGCATCCACCCAGCACCAGCACCCGTGGCTACGCACACGCACACGAGCGTGAACACGACAAGCCGAGCCCGTCCGATCATCGAACGCTTCGTGTGCATCGGTTCGTAGCCTCCATCAGAAACACTTGTCCGCAATCGTTGCAAAATCTCGATTGAAAAACTCATAGTTGTGCATCCTTGCGTTGGATCGTCGCGCACACCGGAGCGATCTGATATCACGCGGTCTCGCCCTTCGTGCAGGAGCGATACTGTACTCTCTTCGCCGAAAAAGAACATCCCCCGCAACGACTCGTATGGATGCCCGCGCCCCGACGCTGGTTACCTCGTTTTCTTCGCGGCGAAGTTCCACGAAGTGAAAATGAAGCCCTGTCGCATAAGAGCTAAGCGGATTGCAACTGCGCGTGTCGGAAATTCTTCGTCGCCAGGAAGCCCAGTACCAGAAACAAAATCAGCGCAGTCAGTTGCGCGATCTTGAATGGGCCTTCGCTGTTCGTCGGCGCAAGCTGATGCAGCGCCGGCACCTTCTCAAATAACTGCGCGATCAGCACGAAAAAGTTGAGCCACTGCGCGACCACCGCCGTAATCACGAAAGCGGATCGCCATCCTCCCGCCAGCTTTTTCCCGCGCAGTGCAAACACCGAAATCGCCAGCACAGCGAGCGAAATAATTCCGAGAATGATCCCCGGCGTGATTCCCTTGAACGGAAAGAAAAACCCCGTCACGCTCGTCAAAATCGTCGTCCACAAAAACACCTGCACCCAAAGATTCAGCCACCGCCCCGCAATCAATCCAAAAATCGCAATGAATCCCGTGCCAATCCCAACCAAGCTCAACAACACATGAAACACAGTAAACGCTCCCAGCACACTCATACACGTCCCTCCCAAGCTGAATTTTTGGATTAGCCGACCCTGCCCGAACCCGTTCGACCTGGGCTGCTTCGGTTCACTTCACCCCGTCGATCCGGCTTCGATCAACCCTCATTTCACCGAGGACGGGTGCCGCACCCTCAGCCTTTAGAGGGTGCGGTTTTTCCCCAGCCGAATCTCAATCGGCCAGCCGTCGTATTCGACCAGTGCGAGCCCAGCCTGACCTTCTCACAACTTTCAACGATCGTCCCTCGACTGCCACGACTACGCCGCCGCCGCACCCGCCTTCTGAAAAAACGCCAGCAACTCCGCGTTGACCATATCCTTCAGCGTCGAACACATCCCGTGCGGTGCACCCGGAATCACCTTCAGCGTCGCACCCTTCACAATCTTCGACGATAGCATCGCCGCTGCGCCAATCGGCACAATCTGGTCGTCGTCGCCATGCAAGATCAGTGTCGGCACGTCAAACTTCTTCAGGTCCTCTGTGAAGTCCGTCTCCGAAAACGCCTTGATGCAGTCATAAGCGGCTTTGTGACCACACACCATCGACTGGAGCCAGAACGAATCTCGCAAACCCTGCGTAACAGTGTTGCCTGGCCGGTTCGCTCCGTAAAACGGCGCGCTCAAGTCTTTAAAGAATTGCGCCCTTTCGTGCTGCACGCCCTTGCGAATCTCGTCGAATGCCTCGATCGGCAGCCCAGCCGGATTCTTCTCCGTCTTCAACATCAACGGTGGAACCGCGCTGATCAGCACCGCTTTCGAAACCCGCTTCGTTCCATGCCGGCCGATGTACCGCGCCACTTCGCCGCCCCCGGTCGAATGCCCCACGTGGATCGCATCCTTTAAATCCAGCGCCTCCACCAACTCCGCCAGATCATCCGCATATGTGTCCATCTCGTTGCCGTCCCAAGGCTGGCTCGACCGCCCATGTCCGCGCCGATCATGCGCGATGCACCGGAACCCTCGATCGCCCAGAAACAGCATCTGATCTTCCCAGGCATCGGCGCTCAACGGCCATCCGTGGCTGAATACCACCGGCTGCCCTTTGCCCCAATCCTTGTAGTAAATCTCCGTTCCGTCCTTCACTTTCAAAGTAGCCATCGCCTTTGCCCTCCTCGTGTAACTGTGCCTGCATCGACCACAAAATCGTTCGCTTCAGTTCGCCGCGAGCGGCCGCCCCATCTTCCCCATCGCGTCAAACCGCCCCGACCGTCCCGGAAACCACTTCTTCCGAAGCGACTTCAATTGCCGCGACTTCTTCAACGCCGCTCGCGCGTGAAACAGCCGCGCCTTCGCCGCCGCCACGGAAATCCCCAGCGTCTCCGCGGTCTCCCGCATCGACTTTTCTTGCATCTGTCCAAGTTCCAGCGCTTTACGGATCGTCGGTCGCAGCGACCGCACCGCCTCGCGCACCAGCACTTCCCGCTCTTGCCGCGCGAACCGCTCTTCTGGGTTCGGCGCGTGATCCGGAGCCTCGAAGTATGCGTTCCGCTCTCCCGTTTCGCTCGGCCCGTCGATCGGCAGCTCGCGATGCGTCCGCTTCTTCCGAAGCGTCATCAGCGCGGCGTTGATCCCGATGCGCGTCAGCCATGTCGAAAAGCTCGACCGGCCGTCGAACCGGTGCAGATTAAGGTATGCGCTCAGCAGCGATTCCTGGAGCGCGTCCTCGGCATCTTCGTGATTCTTGGTAATGCGGTGCAGCGTCTGATATATGCGCGCCTTCGTTGGCGCACAGAGCCTCTCGAACGCGCTCTGTTCCCCGCCGCGGGCCGCCTCCAGAAGCTCGTGGTACCCGACCGTCTCGATGTCTGAGATTTGGCTCGCGACTTCCGGCGAATCTATACAGATATTGACTGCACTGGCTCGATTCAAAGTAGTTGCCACGGATTCCCCCACCCTCATTAAATTTTTATCCCCGGTCTCTTTCCCGTTTGATCCACTCCCGGATGTACGGTGGGCAGTTCAGCAATTCGACTCCGCGCTGTTCGCACTCACCGAAGTAACGCACCACTCCCGCATCCACGAGTGTCAGTTCATCAAGGTCGAACGCCATATCAGGGCCTGCTGCGAGGGTCTGCGCCTTGAAGTCCTCGAGGTCCTCTGAATGAATCTGTCCGATCAGCTTCAGAACTGTTCTACCTCGCTGCGTGCTCTGCTCAATCCGCAGCGTCATGTGCCCGGCTCATGCACAGCTTAGGTGCATTCACTGCACCAACCGCAAAACGCTGAATACAAATAAATTATTACACCTTAAGTGCATGCCGACATTCGGCACATGCCGAAATTCGGCATCGACGGAATCGGCAATAGGGGACTAGGACCAGTCTCCCCGGAACGCCAGCCAAGAACTCGCACCGCTGGGCTGAATTTGCCTAAGACTCGGCTTCGGATGCGTCGGTTCGTTTATCGCGCGAGCTGGGTGGACGCGCGCCCTACCGATATTGACATTACAGGCACGTGTGCTATACTGAATCCAGTTAAAACTACGTGAAAACGCCGGACCACCGTCCGGCGTTTTTCTTTTTCCACAGCTTTGTATCCAAGTTTCGGCTCTATCCAGCGTTTCGGATCGCTGGACGGATCATGGATGGTTGGAGCAGGTTCGATCGAACGTAAGTCTTGCCCCCATTAAAAGCGGCCGCCATAACTCTAAATATTGCCTAAACCCCATAGAATCACATTCTTGCACGCATTGAACGGGTAACCCCCATAGAATCACATCCTTACAAAAAAACACCGGGGGGGGGGTAGCCCCGATTCTGTAGGGGCGTCCCTTCAGGGCGCCCAGGCTAGATGTCAACACGACTTCGCCTCGTGCGCCGCCGCCAACACCACTTCGCCCGATCCTCGAACGCCCAGCAAGACTCGGACGACTACTCAGGAACCGAGCACTAACTCGAACACGATGTTTGGAATGAATTGGCCGAGCGCACAAACGTGCCGACGCGAGGACTCGCGTTCTAGAGAGAGGTAAAGTCTAGCTGCGAACTCTTCCGCGAAGCTGAAAGAGCGTCACACCAATGATCAGAGCGTAGGCAGCTAACCCTGCGACGAGTTCCATGACCCACAATCTGCATTGCCCTATAGACGTAGGCAATACAGCCTTTTACCGACCAAATTTGACGTTACGTGATGACTACGGATGGTTTGATGTCGGCTTCCCATCGATCGTCACCCATAAACGGAATCTCTGCGAGAGAAGATGGATTACCGAGACTTGGTTGCAGCAGACTCGTTGCAAGCGTTAGCAGATCGCTGTCCGGACTTCGCGAGATTGTGGCATCGCTTATAGCGGATCAACTACGAACTTGCGCCGAAGCGTTCGCGGTAAGCGCTGGGCGATACGCCAGTGTGACGCTGGAAGAGCGAACGGAAGAATGCGATGTCCTGATACCCGACCGCGTCGCTGATCTCTTGCATCGAGCGATGGTGGCTCTCCAGCATGCGCTTGGCGGCGGCAACCCGCAGTTTTTGCAGATACGCCAAGGGGCTGTCCCCTGTTGCCTGCTTGAAGCGCCGGACGAAATTCCGGACGCTCATGCCCACGCGTCGTGCCGGATCCTCCAGCGGAAACGTCGTCGCAAAATGCTTGTGCATCCACTCCTGCGCGCTCGAGATCGCGTCGTCCGTGTGATCTGTCTTCAACGGCACGATCGCGAAGCCCGATTGCCAAGCGCGCGGCGTCTCGATCAAAAGAGACTTCGCCGTCTGCATCGCCACTTCGTGCCCGCAAAATCTTTCGACTAGATAAATGCTCAGGTCCAGCGACGCGTTCACACCGCCGCCGCAGTAAAACCCGCGATCCTCGGTGACCATCAATTCCGGCATCCACTTCACGCGCGGATACTTTTCGCGAAATCGCTCCGCGAGACCCCAGTGCGTCGTGGCGCGCTTGCCGTCCAGCAATCCCGCCGCCGCAACCAAGCCGACGCCCGAGCACACACTCGCAACCGCTACGCCACGACTGCTGCGGCGCTTCAACCATGGCACGATCGCCGCGTTGCGGTCGACGACATCGTCGATGCTCAATCCCGTCGTCGGCACAAAGATGAGATCGGTCTTCCCGACATCACTCAGTGCCACGTTCGGTTTGATCTGAATCCCGCCGTCACAGTCGACTGGCTTCCCGCCGGCCGACGCGGTCGTCACGCGAAATCGCCTTTCCAACGATCCGCCGGTCAGCGATCCCCACAGCGAACCGGCGTGACGAAACACTTCCGCCGGGCCGATCGCCGTGGACGAAAACATTTGATCGAGCAACAACACCGTAATTTCCTTCATAGCTCAGCCTCGCGAATTCCCTTCGTGTCTCCCCGTTGTCACCGCGCCGTCGCGATTTAAGCACTTTGGCCTAATCGCCTACCCACAATGGCATATCTGCCATCTTGCCGCAAGCCTCTTATCCCGCTACTTTCAGATGCAACGAACGACAGTTGTTCGAGAAATCTAGCAAAAGAAAGGAAACACACATGGCAACCGCTCAAAAATCAATCACCCTCAACGGAGTCGCCGTCAGCGAGCTCTTCTCCACCATCGAAGCCGTCAAGAAGACACCCTCGATCGCAAAGTTCAAATTCCGCGTCCGCAATCAGTGGGAAGACGGAAGCCGCAACCACTCCACAGTCACAACTCTCACCGGCGCCGGTCAGGAGATGTCGCATCCCGTTCCCTTCCGCCTCGAAGCGGACGAACCCGCGATCCTTCTCGGAAAAGACACCGCGGCGAATCCGGTCGAGCATTTACTCCACGCGCTCGCGTCGTGCCTCACGACGTCGATGGTGTATCACGCGTCGGCGCGCGGCATTCAGATCAACGCCATCGAATCCAGCTTCGAGGGCGACCTCGACCTGCATGGATTTCTGAATCTCGATCCGAACGTTCGCAAGGGCTATCAGGGCATCCGCGTCGCATTCAAGCTCGACGCGGACGTTTCCGACGATCGGCTACAGGAAGTCGTGCAGCTCGGCACGACCCATTCACCCGTTTACGATTCGCTGACCAAAGGCGTGCCCGTTTCCATCAGCGCAGAACGCTTGTAGCGCTCGCGAAGTGAGTACGAAGACCGCGAGTCAAGAGTTGGGGAGGGGAAATCTGTTTTAGCTGCTGCGAACCAGGTCGAAATAAAAAGGAGAGAAGAAGATGTCGAGAGAGAAAGATGCAGTTCACAAGTGGCTGATAGGAACGTTGATCGGAGCTTTGATGTGCGGCGCGGTCGCCATCAACTCGCTTCAAGCTCAAAATCACGCTGATCATCAGCAGCAAAATTCCAAACTCGTCGAGGATGTTCGCTACGCAACGAAGCAGTTTATCGACGTCAACAACGCGGGACCCGCGGGATACGAGCCGGCCTTCGGCTGTGTCAGCGGCCCCGATCACGGGGCGATGGGGATTCACTACATCAACGGCGCGCAAGTGAAGAAAAACGAAATCGACATCGAGTATCCGCAGGCTTTGATTTACGAGCCGATCGGAAACAAGCGTCAACTCGTCGGGGTCGAATACATCGTTGACATGAAGAAATGGCTGAAAGACCACGACGGCGCTACGCCCTCACTGGACGGCCAGGACTTTCAACTCGTCGGCTCGCCGAACCGCTTTGCACTCGATCCATTTTTTGAATTGCACGTGTGGGCGTGGCGCGAGAATCCGCAAGGCGCCTACGTGGACTGGAACAATCACGTCAGCTGCGAAGGCGAATAGGCCGGGCAAAACTCTCACCACACACTCAGGAAACCAATTCCTGACAGTAACGCGAATGCCCGCCCGTTTTTCGAGCGGGCATTCGCATTTCAAAATTGAAAGCTCGCTTATTCCGATGCCGGTTTCTTGCCCACATCCCCGCTGAGCCGCTTCTGCTTGAAAAGCAGAAGTTGATTGATCTCACGGGTCAATTCGAGCAACTTTTGCGGGTCCTGCTCTTTGGCGGCAAGTTCGCACAGATACTTCCATCGCTCTTCGTTATCGCGCATGGCGATTGTTTACCCGACGGGCGGCACCGTCGTCTGTTCAATTTTGGACATCGGTTGGATCGGCGATATCCCGTGCCTCGTCGCAGCTGCCTCCACCAGAATCGTCAAAAACAATGCAGACAAGTTAAGTATCGAGCGCATCCGACGCGGTCGTAAACGGCGCATTCCGCTTGACAGAGCTCTACTTTTTCAATAAACACGTTGGCATTTCCAATCGCAACACCAGGTCTGGTGTGCTCGCACGTAGGTCCGGACCGAAGCACGTACGAACAAAATCAAAGGGGCCCCTCATGAAGCGATGGTTCGCCTGCATTGCGTTCTTTGTATTTGCTTCTGTCGCCGCCGCACAAACGTCGGCAATTCTTCGGGGTCGCGTGACCGATGCGAGCGGAGCGGCGATCGCCGAGGCCAAGGTCAAATTGACGCTGGTGACGACGGGCGTGGTGCGCGAAATCGTCACCGACACCGGCGGCACCTACGAATTCTCTCAGCTGCAGCCGGGGCGATACACGGTCGAGGTGTCGGCCGACGGATTTCAGACGCAACGGCGCGAGGCTCTCGATCTGCTCGTTTCGACGACGACGAACGTGGATGTCGCGCTGGGAGTGCAGACGGCAAAGCAACAGGTAGTTGTGACGGCGGAGACGGCACCGCCGGTGAATACGTCCGACGCCACGCTCGGCAACGCCTTCGGTGAGTCGCAAGTCGCAAATCTACCGATCGAAGGCCGCAACGTGGTGGAACTGCTCAGCCTGCAGCCTGGAGTAACGTTTCTCGGCAAGATCGGCAACGACGACGGCGACTCACGCAGTGGAGCTGTGAACGGCGCGCGGAGCGACCAGTCGAACGTGACGCTGGACGGCGTAGACGTCAACGACCAGAACAAAGGGTATGCGTTCAACAGCGTGCTGCGGATGACGCAGGACTCCGTCGAGGAATTTCGCGTCACGACCAGCAACCCGAACGCGGACGCGGGACGCGGATCGGGCGCGCAAGTCACGCTGGTGACCAAGAGCGGAACGAATGCTTTTCACGGCAGCGTTTACGAGTACAACCGCAATGCGCTTTTCACGGCTAACGATTATTTCAACAAGCAGACGCAGCTCGAAAATGGAGAGCCGAATAAACAGCCGCAATTGATCCGAAATGTTTTTGGAGCGGCGGTCGGTGGGCCGATCAAGAAAGATAAACTGTTTTTCTTTTTGAACTACGAGGGGCGGCGCGATGCGGAAGGCGACGTGCAGACGCGAACCGTTCCGGGCGCGGCGATGCGCGACGGCGTCGTTCAATATCTCTGTCAGACGAATGCGGATGGCTCGCCCGATACAGCGGATTGCCCGGGCGGAAGCGTTCAGGGGCTGAGCGGGAAATCGTATAACTTCGCGGCGGGCTACAACGCGCTGGGTCCGGCGCAGATCAAGAACATGGATCCGCTCGGAGTCGGACTGAATGCGCCGATGCTCGCGGTCTTCAATTCATATCCCACAGCGAATGTTTTCACCGGCGTTGGCGATGGCCTGAACACCGCCGGATTTCGATTTGTGAACACGCTGCACCGCAGCTACAACACGTACATCGCGCGCTTCGACTACAACCTGAGCAAGAACAATATTTTGTTTGTGCGCGGCAATTTGATGGGCGACACCGAGCCCAGCAGCCCGCAATTTCCGGGGCAGCCCGCGTCGAGCAGCCAACTAACGAATAACAAAGGCTTCGCGGTCGGCTATACCGCGATTTTGCGTCCGACGCTGGTTAGCAATTTCCGGTGGGGATTCACGCGCCAGGGCGGTGCAACTTCGGGCGCGTCAACGGATCCTAGCGTTGGATTGCAGGGGCTCGATTCGCCGCAGGCATTTACGCGCACGTCGAGCTTTCATATCCCGGTGAACAATTTCATCGAAGACCTTTCGTGGACGCACGGGAATCACAGTTTCACGTTTGGCACGAACCTGCGTGTGATTCACGATGCACGGACGAGCACGGCGAATTCTTTTCCGGATGGCTCGATCAATACGGGATGGCTTGGGCCTTCGTCGGCGGTGGCGAACACGGGACAGCCGCTCGATCCGGCGGCGTCTGGATATGCGGCCGTCGATCCATCGGTCGGCTACAACTACGACAGCGCGATCATGGATTTGGTCGGAGTCGTGACGGAAGGCGACGCGATCTACAACTACAACAAGAGTGGAGCCGCGCTGGCGCTCGGTGCGCCGGTGCAGCGCGAATACCACTGGAACGAGTGGGATTTTTACGGGCAGGATACGTGGCGGCTGCGGAAGGATCTGACGGTCACGGCGGGACTGAAGTGGTCTTATCTGCAGGCGCCGACGGAAATCAACGGACTGCAAGTAGGTCCATGCGTCGAGAGCGGCTCGACCTGCCAGCCGTACGCGCTGACGGATTTTTACAATACGAGCGCACAGCAGGGGTTGACGGGCGGATCGGCGAGTGCGGTGCCGACGGTTTCGTTTGGTTTGAATGGAAGGTCGAACGGGCAGCCGGATTTCTGGACGCCGGACAAGCACGATTTTTCGCCGAGAGTGAGCTTGGCGTATTCGCCTTCGTTTGAAAATGGATTACTCGGCGCGCTTTTTGGAGGACCGGGTAAGAGTTCGATCCGCGCGGGATATGGACTGATCTACGACCATTTCGGCGCGGCAATCGTAAACACGTTCGATACGTCGGGTTCGTTCGGCTTGTCGAGCAACATCTCAAATCCACCGGGATTTTTGAGCACGACAACGGCGCCGCGATTCCAGGGCATCACGGATATTCCAACCGGATTGCTTCCGCCTGCGCCAACCGGAGGATTCCCTGCCACGCCTGATCCGAGCTTGTTTGCGATTAGCTGGGGTATCGACAACAAGGTGAAGACGCCGTACTCGCACATGCTTGATTTTTCGGTGACGCGCGAGATTAATTCGTCTACGTCGATTGAAGTTGCTTACGTCGGTCGGTTGGCGCATCGATTGTTGGTGCAAGAAGATGTCGCGATGCCGCTGGACCTGCACGCGCAGGGAACAGATTATTTTGCGGCAGCGTCCGCGCTGTCGAAGATGGCGTATGCCGGGACGGACGTTAGCAAGGTGCCGAATTCGGCGTACTGGCAATCGCTATTCGGCGCGCTGAATAACGTGGATATCGGGTACGGAGTGCTATCGGCAACGCAAAACGTTTACGAGCTGATGGCGAACAATCTCGGCAACGAAACGTATGCGCTGTTCAGCCTGGACTTGCCGGATTCGCAGACGGGAGCCGGCATTAACGCTGGGACGCACACATATCCGAGCTACCGCTTCTATCACGATCAATATTCCGCGCTGTATGCGTGGCGGTCGATCGCGAAGTCGTATTACAACGCGATGGAAGTGGTGGTGCGTCACCGATTCCGCGGCGGATTGCAGGCCGACCTGAACTATACATATTCCAAGTCGATCGACTGGACGTCGCAGGCCGAGCGCCTGGGCACGTCGGGAGCGGTCAACGGCGCGCAGATCATCAATAGCTGGGATCCGAATCAGTTGCAGGGCGTGTCGGACTTCGACATGACGCATCAGATCAACGCGAACTATTTGTTTGAAATTCCCGTGGGGAAGGGCCGCCATTTCGCCGCAAATAGCGGGCGCGCGCTGGATGCGTTGATCGGCGGATGGGAACTGACGGGCATCGTGCGGTGGACGAGCGGGTTGCCGTACGGCGTGGATAACGGATCGCGCTGGCCGACGAACTGGGACATCGAAGGATTCGCGACGCAGTCGACAGGCGATTCCAGTCGGCGCAGCACATCGAGGCGCGGGGGCGCAGATGTTCACCGACCCGACTGCCGTTTTCAATAGCTTCCGCGCGGCGCTTCCCGGCGAATCGGGATCGCGCAATCCGCTGCGCGGCGACGGCTTCTACAGTTGGGACACGGGGCTGGACAAGACTTTCTCGCTGGCGGAGCGGGCGCGACTCCAGTTTCGCTGGGAAGTCTTCAACGTGACGAACAGCGTACGCTTCGATCCGCATACCGTGAGCGCGAATATCGACAATGAGTCGTCGTTTGGCTTCGCGACCGGTACGTTGACCGACAAGCGCGTGATGCAGGTAGCGCTGCGGCTGGAGTTTTAATTTCGACGGCGAGCCGCGGGCTCTCGTGTAGGCTTTGCAAGAACGCGCGTCGGGCGTTGCGCGTCGATCGTGCGTGACCGAGCGGGATATAATTTCAGCCGTGATGAAAACACTAAAAGTTGTGGCAGTTTTGTCTGTTGTGATCGCAGCGCTTGCCTCGCGGGTTGGCGCGGAAGAATTGCGCGATGTCCAATACGGCGAAGTTGCGGGCGTTGCGTTGAAGCTGGATGCGCACATTCCTGAGGGGGCGGGGCCGTTCCGTGGGGCGATTCTTGTTCATGGTGGAGGGTGGATTGCCGGGGACAAGCAGCAATACATCAACTATTTGTTTAAGCCACTGGCGGATGCGAATTTCGTTTGGATCAGCATCAATTACCGGCTCGCGCCGAAGTTTATGTTTCCGGCGCCGGCGGATGACGTGGAGATGGCGATTCAATATGTGCGGAAGAATGCGGCGAAATTTAAGATCGATCTGAATCGGATTGCGTTGATCGGAGAGTCGGCGGGCGGGCACCTCGTCTCGTACGTCGGGGCGCGAGAGAAGAATCATGAGATCGCGGCTGTCGTGTCGTTTATGGCGTGCACGATTTTGTTGCGGCGGCGGTAGAGTGGAAACCGATTCCGATCGAGATGTATCAGCTGTTTGGGATTTCGGCGGTGGAGGCGACGAACGTGTCGAAACTCATTCAGGGATCGCCAGTCACATTCATTCACAAAGACATGCCGCCGTATTTGCTGATGCACGGATCGAAGGACGAAGATGTGCCGTACGAGCAATCGGTGGAAATGTGCAAGGCGATGAAGGCGGCCGGCGCGAAGTGCGAGCTAGTCACCGTCGAGGGTGGCGAACACGGGATGGATCACTGGGAGCCGCACCCGGAATTGCAGTGGTATAAGAGGGCGCTGGTGGATTGGCTGACGAAGACGCTGCAATAGTTTTAAGAGAAAAGACTACGCCGTTTCGCGACTCGAGATTGCTTGCTGCCGAGTTGCGAAACGGCGATTGATTTTCGCTGGCGAGAAAATGCTGATGTTTGAGGGCGCCGCGGATGAACTGTTGACATCGTGCCGGGGCGCCCTGAAGGGACGCCCCTACAAAAACGGTGGCGGACGGCGCCGCCCGAGCGATTCTTGCAACGTTGTGGCGCGCGGCTGATTGTTATTGCGGCAGGCCGTTGCTGACGACTTGCACCTTCAGCGTTACGGTTCCGAGTTGCTGGCCGCCGGCGGAGGCTGTCCATGAAAGATTCTGCCAGCTTCCCTTTTCCGCATCGTTGTTCGGCTTGATGGTCAGTTGAATTGGATACGCATCGTGCGGACCGACGGTGTATGTGGTGTCGGCTGGTTTTTGCGTCCAGCCATTGGGCAAGCTTCGCTTCGATGGTCACGGTTTCTTCGGCGTCGGTGTCGTTGCGGACGAGCAGCGGCACCCAAAGGGTGTCGGTGCCGCCGGGCGCGACTTGCGCTTCGGGGGCGTAGAAGTTCTGCATTTCGGTGAGATTGTGCGCGACGGCGAACATGCGGTAAAAGGACCACGGGCCGCCGAGCTCAAATGCGGGCTGGCGATTTTTCGGTGTCGCGAGAAACGCTGGGCTGATATGGAATCGGCGTCGCGTTGATGCCCTCGAAGATGTCGCCAGTCAACGTGCCACCGACGAGCGACTTCCCTCTGATCAAGCGAATGGGAGCTTCGGTGAACGCTTTGAGCTGGGCGTCGGTGAAATCGTTCTGCGTCTTGTAGTAGCCCCACGCCTTGGCTGCGATTTCGGAATACGGAACTTTCTTCGACGGTGAAATGTCGCTGGTCTTGTATTCCGGGCCTTTGCCCTTCGGCAGGTCGAGATCGGTCGCGTCGGAGAAAAAATAAATCTTCTTCGGCTGCCAGGTGCGAAGGCCTTCGCCGTAGTTGTTGATGCCGAGGCGCTGGCGCGGCGCGGTGAGCTGCTCCGGAAAAACGAGCGGATCGCCGGCCATATCGAACGCTTCGGTGGCAAGCACGCACGCGGCTTGATGATCTTCGTGATTTTCGCCGACGACGTAGCCGGGCATCCACGTGAGGATGACTTCGGGGCGCGTGAGGCGGACGAGCCGGACGACTTCTTCGAGCGATTGCCCGTGGCCCCAGATTTCGAGCGAGCGAAGGACGTCGCCGCCGGGGCTATCCAAGCCATTTTTGAGGAACCACGCGTCGGTGATGCCGTAGGACGCGATCGAATGACGCGCTTCTATTTCGCGAACGTCCGCTAAAGCCTTGCCTTGTTCCCAGCCTGCCGCGTTGCCGCCGGAGTTTCCTCGCGTGCCGTAGACAACAGCCACGCGCTTATGCTCCTCCTCAATCAACTTTGCGGTATAGGCGGCGACTTCGATGTCGTCGTCGGGGTGGCCGACGATGATCAGAATGTCCACTTTGTATCGCGGATCGGACGGCATGTTTTTTGGAGCCTGCTGCGCGTTGGTTGCGATTGCAGCGAATGCGGTGACCAGCAGCATGCAAACAAAAGATATCCATTTCATCTTGCGCAAACTCCTCCGTAGGGTTTCGCCAAACAATCTTAGAGAAAGCCGCCGTGAGCGAAGAACACTGAACGGCCTACACCTTGCCGAGATGGGGCGCACCATGCTGCGCCCCTACACAAACTCGGATGGTGGTTAGAAGCGGAAATGCAGGCCGAACTGCATTTCGCGCATGTCCGCCGCCGAAGTGATCTGGCCTGCGCCGGACTGATCGACGACGGCGTTCGGGTTCGCCAGGTTCACGTGATTGAACGCGTTGAAGTTTTCCCATTTGAATTCGAGCGTCTTGCTTTCGGTGATGGTGAAGATCTTGCTCAACGAAAGATCGAATTCCTTAAAGCTGGGGCCGCGAAGCGAATTGTGGCTGACCAAGCCGTTACGTCCGACACCTTGCGGCGCGATGTAAGCCGCGGGATTGAACCAGAGAGTCGCATTTGGATCGGAAACGTGCGCGCTGCCGATCTGATCGGGGCGCACGCTGTTGAGATCGGCGAACACGTTTGGTGCGCTGGAAACGGTCGGCGTAAACGGCAAGCCGGACTCCAGCGTCGTGATACCGCTGAAATTCCATCCACCGAGGACGAGATCGACAGCGCGATTTGAATCATTCAGCCACTTCCGGCCGCGACCGAACGGCAACTCGGAAACATGACTGATGGTAAGCGCGTGCGTGCGATCGAAGTTTGCCGGACCGCGGTCTTGCCGCCAATCGAGGTTGTTCGAGAACACGCCGCCGGTTTCGGAATCGGCCATCGCTTTGCCGTAGGTGTAGGCGATCAGGAAATCGACGCCATGGGAGACGCGCTTCTGCAATTTCACCTGGAGCGAGTTGTAGTCGGAGTTGTCGCAGTTGCAGGTCTGATAGAGACCCTGGCTCACGTCGCGGCCTTCGGGAGCAAACGCGACGAAGAACTTGCGGCGCAGGTCGTAATCGGAGCACGTCGCCACTGTGCAAGTCGGATCGAGCGCGGCCTGGTTGACGTTGGGATTGACGAATAGATGGCGGCCGACGTTGCCGACGTAACCAGCTTCAAAGGTGAGAGTCGGCGTGATTTCGCGCTGTACCGTGAAATTCCACGAATCGGACAGCGGAACTCTGTAGCTCGATTGCGGATCGAAGAAGTAGTAGACGTTGAGGCCGTCGGGCAGCGGATAGCGGCCGTTCGCGCCGATCGCCGGAGTGACAGGAACGGGCGGGCCAGCCAACAAGTTGAAGACCGGGGAGTAGTTGTTGGACTGATTCACCTGTTGCGGCAACGTGATCGGCGGATCGTAGTCGGGACCCTGACCGAAGATGGCGCCGAGTCCGGCCGGCGAGAAGCTGCGAGCGTAGCCGGCGCGAATGACGGTTTTCTGCGTGACTTGATACGCGATGCCGACGCGCGGTGCGAAGCCTGTGTTGTAGGCTTGCACGCCCATGTTGGACGGAACGGAGCCGACACCTGCGACAAGCACATCGCCGGTGGCGGGATCGAAGCTGCCTGCCCCGCCGGGGCTCGCTGCTGTTTGCGGAAGATAATTTTCGTAGCGCAGGCCGATGTTGACAGTGAGCTTGCGCGTGACGCGCCAGGAATCCTGGCCGTAGAAGAAGAGCCGCGTTTGGCGAAGCCCGGGCTCGAAACCAGCGCCAGTGAAGTAGCGCGCGAAGTTGCTCGGGTCGGCCATGAGAAATGCGGCGAGAGCGGAACCGGTCGTGCCGGCGTTGAGCGCGTCAACATCCGCGTTGCCCGTTACGCCGTCGCTGAACGTGATCTCACCGGAACGGTGCGAGTCGCTCGGCACACGCTGCTGCTGCGCGCGGCGAATGTCCGCGCCCCAGCCGAACGTGTGGTTACCGTGCGTCTTCGTCCAGTTGTTGACCCACTGAAAATGATTTTCGGTTTCTTTGAGCGGGCAGTTGCACTGATTGACGCCGAGCGCGTAACCGAAGTCGAAGCCGCCGTCGCCGTTGACGTAGAAGGCGGGCATGCCGCTGGTTTCGTCGGTGCCCTGGTTCAAACCGGGGAAGCCAGCGTCAGTGGCTGGAGTCGTGCCAACGCCGTTCGGCTGAACCCTAATGCGATAACGATAGAAACCGAAGCGGAAGTCGGTGATCAACGAATTGCTGAGAGTGTATGTCGCGCCCAACGCGATGCTCTGATTTCGCGCGGTTGCGGTTCCGGCAAAACCGATGGAATTGAGCGCCGGGCCGCCGGCGATGGCGCCGAAAGCTCCGGGAGCGGACTTACTGAAATCGGCGATCGTGTAGCGGCCGAAGAAATGGAGCTTGTCGGAAAAGTTGTAGTCGATGCGGCCGTCGCCCTGATCGCTGTTGAAGGCTTCGCTGCCGGTGGCGACGTAGTTGTTCGCGATCGCGCCGCCGCCACTGTTTGGCAAAGGAAGATAGCTAAGAATGTTTGTCACGGCTGCGGGGACGGCTGGCAACACGTTGACTTGGCCGCCGCTGGCAACGGCGAGCCTGCCGGTGCCGTCCGAATTGCCGGTTGTGGGATCGAAGACCATTCCTGCTTGCGCGGGGACCAGGGTGCCCTCGGTTGTTGTCACGTTGACAGGAGCGGCGCATGGCGTTGCGGATGATGTGCCGTCGGCGCAGATGAAGTTGCCGAGGAGTGCGCGCAGATCGCCGGTGCGCTCTGCTGCGGTCGGAACCGTCGTGACGACGGAAGCGGCGCGGCGGCGACGGAGACCTTGATAGTCGGTGAAGAAGAAGAGCTTATTTTTGAGAATCGGGCCGCCGACCGAACCGCCGAACTGATTCCAACGCAGCGGAAGACTCTGTTGCGACGTCCAGTCTTTCGCGTTGAAGAAGTCGTTGCGGAGGTACTCGAACAGAGAGCCGTGGAAATTGTTTCCGCCGGATTTTGTGGTCGCCTGAAGCAGCGCGCCGGCGACGGAGCCGAAAGCGGCGTCGTAATTCCCTGTCGTCACCTTGAATTCCTGGAGCGAGTCGATGTTCGGGTTGATGACGGCGATGCCGAGGATGGCGCTGTTGTTCTCCGTGCCGTCGAGCAAAAAGCCGTTCGAGGTGAACTGCTGGCCGTTGACGTCGATCTGATAGCCGCCTTGCGGATTTTCGGACGATGCGTGCTGCCAATCGTTGAGCTGCGTTCCCGGCGTGATCAGCAACGTTTGTGTCAGGTTGCGATTGAGGATGGGAAGGCTGCCGAGTTCGTGCGTGCTCAGCGTGGTGCTGACGTCGGCGCGATCGACTTTCATGAGCGGCGTGTCGGAGCTGACTTCAATCTTAGTCGATGTCTGCTGGAGGCCGAGCGCGGCATCGACGCGGGTCGATGCGTCGATCTGCACTTCAGCGCCGCTCTCAAAATTGCCGAAACCAGCCGCGGTCACGCGGACCTTATAGTGGCCGGCGAGCAAGTGGGTTACTTCGAAGTTGCCGCTGTCGTTGGTGACAACGTGATAGGTACTGCCACGATCGGAGTCGGTGACGTCCACCGAAGCGTTGGGCACGGCGCTGCCGCTGGGATCGGTCACGCTGCCGATAATATTTCCAAAAATAGCTTGCGCGAACGAAACGCTATTCGTAGTCAAAAATAAAAATAGAGACACACCTGCAAAAAATAGAACGCACTTCCGGGACAGATTCAAGGTCATCACACGCCTCCCTGGCACACGAACGGGCACACTCCACTCGTGAAACGTTTGTACCACAGTTTTTACAAAGAATTTACAGCTTCGTTGGCGGGATTATGCGCTGCACACGCATCAAGATTTTCGATAGCGTGTTCGCTAGTAACTCAGAAAAGTTTCACGACTCAGAAACGCAGCGACTTCCCTGTCGCGCCGATGCGACGTAAGTTCGCAAGAGCGACAAGTAATGCTCAAAAATCAGTTTCGGACTATCGATTCCAGGCAATCCACGGCGGAATCGAGATCCCAGTAGGAAAGCTCGTGCACGCCGCCGGCAAGCAGTGGGTCGAGGGACGCCTTCTGCTCTGCTCGCGCCTGGGGATCGCCGAGAAACATCTCCGTCCGATTTCCCGCAGGGTTAGCGGAGGACGTGTAAGTAATGTCCAACACATCTTCCATCCATTTGCGCGCGTATTCCTTCGGGAAGGGACTGATTTTTGCGGCTCCGCCCGGAGCGCGATTCAGAATCACGACATGATCGATTTCGCAGGTGAAGGCAGTCGTGATCTCCGGCAATTCGGCCGTCGGAATCTCGAATCCGAACTCTCCGTTTTGCCGGAGGATGACCGCTCGATTCTGCAAGTGAGGAAATATTTTCGGCGCATCCGGCCGGAGACGCACCAAAAGAGGATTGCCGATCACTCGGCGTCCCGGATTCTTGCGAATGGTATAGACCGCGTCGTCCGTAGTAAACGTCCAGCCACGTTGCGCGCACGCGAAAGACAAAGTGGATTTTCCGGCCCGCGAATGGCCGCAAAGCAATACGCCGCGCCCGTTCAGCGACACACACGCGGAATGGACGACGCCGAAGTTCGGCGGGGTGTACAAGAGCCCGGCCATCAAATCCATGAAGTGGTAGCGGAAGAAAGACTGTTCCGCGACGGTCGCAGGCGTAACCCAGCCAAAACTAAATCCCGAAGTCACGTCGCATATGCCGAAATTTTCGGCGTCGCCGATGATCGAGATCATGCCGCGCTGCCCCAGGATCGACGGAGCCGGCGGGAGATCGGTTCGCTTGCTGTCCGAGACCCCGATGCGCACGTGAATCGGACCGACGTCCAGAAGTTTGGGGAAGGGTCCCCAACTTTTGCGAGCGGCATCGATGACAGCTTGTGAGTTCGTTGAAATTTCCAGAGGGACTCCGTTGGCAAAATGAGTGGCGCGCAACGGAAATTCATCGAAGTAGTGAAGTGGGTCTCGGGGCCAGTTTGGCGTTGTATCCAGTGCGGTTCGAGCCGCGGATTCAGCAGTCGTCACGATGTCACCCCTTTATGAAATGGTCCGCGAACTCAGCCTCGCGTCCGGAAGGCCCCCGTGCTCGCGTTCGCCGACCATCAGCCGGAAGAAAAATGCGGCCGCCAAGCCGACGATGCTCGCGACCGTCAGGACGAGCGGATAACCAAACTTTGTGAAGGAAGCGCCGGCGACCGCGGCGGCCAAAGCCGACGCTATGTTAATGACGAGGAAGTTGAGCGAGGAAGCGCCAGTGCGCTCTTCAGGCGCGACCCGATTCATCAGGAAGAGCAAGATGCCGGGTTCGGTCATCCAGTGAAGCGCCATGTAGCCGACATAGATAATCGTCGCTACGGATGCTCGCGTGCAAAATGCAAGAACTCCGAGGGTGATTGCCGCTGCGACCTGCAAGCCCGCGATTCCGTCCACCATGCCGAATCTGCGGAAGATGAACGGCGTGGCCATGATCGCGATCACTTGCGAAAGCTGAGCGTAGGAATAGATCGCGCCAATCTGTTGTACGGGGACGTGAAGATACTGCGAGAAATAAAGGTTGAAAAATGGATCGAAGCAAGCACCCGCCAGAGTCCAAAGAGCGATTGCCGCGAGATAACGTTTGATGAAGCGCCCTGAGGGATAAATTCTTCGCTCTTTGGCCGGCAACGCTGAAAACTTGATTCGCGATATCGGTATCACCCCTAAAGCAACGAAACCACAGGCAACCAGCAAAGCTATCTGCGTTGTGTGCGCCGAGGATGCGGATGACGTAACCGAGGCGAGCCAACCGGGCAGACGCCCCCCAACTTGCCCGCCCAGGATTCCGATCGCAATTCCCGAAGAAAATACGGTACTGAATCCAACCGGTCTGTTTTGTTCGTTCGTGAGTTGTGCGATGGCTGGAGAAATGCAAACGGCCCAGATGGTGATGAACAATCCGCCGAGAAAACCCAGGGCGATGAGCCAGGCTTGGCTGGCGAGAATCGAGCGCAAAGCAAAAGTGAGCGGCACCATCGTCAGACAAGTCAGTAACGCTTTCCGCAGTCCGAAACGATGCGCAAGCAGTCCGGCGGGGATCGCTCCGACAATCCCTCCGATCGCCGAGGCGCTGGTGATCAAACCAACGACGTTTTCTTTGACGCCACGGTCGAGCAGGTACAAGTTGTAGAGGACAAAGAAAACGAACATCCCAAGATCGAAGAAGAAGGAACTGGCAAAGAACGACCAAAAACCTTTGCCCAGGTTGTATCTCGAAAACCAGATCTTGAAACCCAAGCGGAAAAAGGACGGAAACTTCGCGACTCGAACGGCTGACCGGGAAACGACCCAAGTCGGATAGGTGAGAGCGCGACGAACGATGTTCGCGAGCCGTCGCTTCGGCTTGAAGCTTGGCGGATTTGTATTCGAGGGATCGGACTGTGCAACCTCGGGTGGAGTGCCAACGCGAAAGATCGTCTCTCGCAAGACATCCGCTTTGTCGCGGAGTGATTCAAGCAGTAGAACGTGCAGCCAAGCGCCATCCTTCGCCTGACCGGATCGCGGATAAAATCCAGGTCTCGATGTTTCGCGAAACCACACCTGAATCGCGGGTGACAGCCGATCCATCTCTTCCTGAACTTCCGGGGCAACCTTGCAGCCAAACCAGTCCGTGGCGAGCTGAAAGCACATCGCTTCGAGGCGTCGCAGAGAAGGTCCGTGAAGCGATTGCCATGAATCCCAGAATTGCTCCTCGTTCGACTGCGTGTGCAGAAAACGCGCCACGCCATGAACCTGCTCAAGAGATGGCATTCCTTGCAGGAGATCGCGGAGGACGTTGAGCGCGGTGTACCCAAGATTGTCGGCAGGATGCAGACTCGGAAAGGTCAGGCCGTCGATCTGACGGGTGATTCGACGATTCCAGAAATCATCGAGTCCATCGACGCGAAACCGCATGAAGTTTTCATCCCAGAACCGGAAATGAATCTCGAAGCCGATGGGCATTTCGGGATCGAAGATGTTTGAACCTGGAGCCCACGCCACGCTTGGCATCATCGTAGGCAGCTGATCTTTGAGGCCCTCCGGTTGGTGAGTGACGGGCAGGTAGCCGAGGTCCAAAAGAACCTGCTGAGCACGAGGGACTGATTCCGGAAGGCAGTAGAGGTCGATGTCGCCTTGAGGACGTAAAGCCGGATGTTCTGTGTAGCCTGGAGAAAGAGAAAAACCCTTGATGACTACGTGGTCTGCGCCGGACCGTTCGAGTTCGCTCGCTACCGTTGAATATGCACGTTTGATTTTCTGAAACCGCTGAGCTGTATCAGCGCGGTACTGATCAACTTTTTTGCCGACCCAATTTGGAAGTTCATTTCGGTGGCCGGGCAAATACGACGTCATAATTCTCGCCGTCGACCACGTAGAAAGAATCCGTTCCCACTCGGCGTCGGTAATTTTTCGCAACGCTTCCAAGTCCGGGCCCTGGAACCGGAGCGCGCGAAAAAGCGAGTTTGGTATTCCGCTCACAGTCATTCAGGGCCTTAGAACTTGTATTTCAGTGCGAACTGGATGATGCGGGGATTTCCGACCGTCGCGGTGATCACGCCGAAGGCGGGACCTGCCGCAAAATCATTGATGGGATTTCCAAATTTCGGCGTGTTTGTGAAATTGAAAAACTCCGCACGAAAATCGAGCACATGCCTTTCCGTCAACGCGAATGATCGCTGCACGCCCAAATCCAGATTGAGTTCGCTGGGACCGCGCAGTATGCCGACACCGCAATTTCCAAAGCCGGTGCCGTCTCCAATCGCCGGGGCCGGCGCGAAAGCCGCCGTGTTGAAGTACCCGTTGATCCGTGACGTGACCGACCCGGAAGAAGCCGGATTCGCGCCGGTGCATTCGGCGCGAGTGTCACCGACCAAATTTCCAAAGACCGATCCCGCGGTGCTATCGATTGCCGTGATGGGCAAGCCCGACTGCAACACCGACACGCCGGAAACCTGCCAACGCGACAGCAGTGTTTTCGCGATTGCGGGTCCAGACCTGAGATTCGGAGTCTGATACACCGCGCTGAGTACAACTCGATGCGTGCGATCGAAATCCGACGGCCCGTGAGACTGCCGGCGGTCAGTCTGGTCGCCGCTCATGAAATCGAGCTCCAGCGAATCGATTCCGCCGGTTCCGCTGGTGTAGTCGAGAGTTTTTGAGAACGTGTAACTCGCAAGAAAAGTCAGACCAAAGCTGGTTCGCTTGGTGAGGCTGGTCTGCAACCCGTTGTAGCCGGCATTGAACGACGTCTCGCAGAGATACGAGCCACCGGCAAGCCCCTGAAACGGAACGCGCTGGGCGAGGTTTTCGTTCGTCGTCGTCGTTTGACCGTTGACGGGATTTTCCGGCGTCGCAATCAGCGCCTGATTGAATTGGCGGCAACCGTCGAGATGCCTCGTTCCCGAACCGACATATCCGACCTGCCACAGGAAATCGTTCGCGAATTCGTATTGCAGGTTGAGGTTGTACTGCTGCGAGTAAGGGCTTCGGATCGATCCGGAGATTGCTCCTACGGACAGCGAACTATCCGGCGTGCGCGGAAAAAAGATTGGGAAGGAGGAGCTGGGCGGCAGTGGCGGAACGAATGGGTTTGCGAGAGTGGCAGCAGCGTTGGGGGAACCGATGCGCGATTGCGTCAGCGAGAAAGGAATTTGCCCCACGTCCAGCAAAATCAACTCGCCCGAAAGCCGTTCGTAGTAAATTCCGTATCCACCGCGCAGAACGAGAGTTTTTTTGCCGGGCAGTTGCAGCGCGAACCCTACCCGCGGTGCAAAGTCCTTATGATCCGGGTTCCAGAAACTCGAACCTGGCGTCTGCGTTACACCGTCCGGAACGCTTCCTTTGTAATTTCCTGGGATCGTGAATCCGGAAAATGTACCCGTCGTCGGTGCTGGCCCGACCGCTGTTGCCGGGTCAAAGCTCGAAAGATATCCGTGGGTTTCGCTGGGCGGACCGAAAAACTCGTAGCGCAGTCCCGCGTTGATTGTCAGGCGCCTCGTCGCGCGAAAATCGTCTTGGACAAATCCGGCTGCGTCAAAGTAGCGCTCATCCTTTCGGAAAAGCCCCGCGGATCCTGAGCTCTGAAAGATATTGCTCTGGCTGCTGCCGTTTTGTGCGGCGCTTTGTCCGAGCAGGAAATCGGGGAAGCTCTGGATCAAAAGAAAACCCGCCGTTGTGAATGGCACGTTCAAAACAAGTTGGTGGCGCTTGAATTCTCCGCCCATTCGGAGGCTATGTCGGCCGCGCGTGAGCGAAACAGTGTCTTGCCATACGAAAGTATTCGTGTTCTGAAAATAGAATGGCTCACCGAACGATCCAATCGTAAAAAGCCCGGTGAGTTGGATTCCGGGGAGTGTCGGAAAACCATCCGGTGTCGCCATTCCGATATCGCTGGCGTTGACCGGATTCGCCTGAGTCTGAAGTCCGGTGAATCGCATATAGCCGAAACGGGCAAGATTGGTCAGGTTCGAAGAAAATGTGTGTACGTCCGAGAGCGTGAACATGTCGTTTGACGAAGTGAACGTCGTGCCCCAGCCGGGAACCGTCGCACTGAACGGTGTGAACGGCTGATTTGTCTCGTCGTGTGAATGAAAAAACCGGCCGGACAATTGATTCCGATCGGAAATTTTCTGATCGAGATTTACGCCGAACTGGTCTTCCTGGTAATGACCTGGGAAAGAGTAGGTTGACTCGCCGACACCGGTCGGCGAGATCGTCTGCGGCGTGGGTATCGCAAAACTTCCATCCGCCAGCTTGGCATTCAAGAGCGCAAGGGCCACTGGATTGATATTCGATCCATTCGGGGCGACGGCGACTCCGCCAAAGGCTCCCGATTGCCCTCCAAAAATTGCTCCCAGCGCAGCAGCCGAACGATCATTCGTCAAGGGAGGAAGGATCGCGGTCTGCAACGCGCCTTGCGCCTCGCCGTTGACCTGGCGGCTTCCTTGATACGACACGAAGAAAAACGTCTTGTCCCTGCGAATTGGTCCGCCGAGCGTGCCGCCGAACTGATTCTGCTTGAGCACGGGGCGCGGCTGTCC
This sequence comes from uncultured Acidobacteriota bacterium, assembly GCA_963785605.1. GTDB lineage: Bacteria > Acidobacteriota > Terriglobia > Acidiferrales > UBA7541 > Acidiferrum. The sequence continues at coordinate 80,144 of CAWAWE010000017.1, forward strand.
GTTTGCGTTCAGAAAAAAATTGTTTGCGTTCAGCACATCGTTTCGGAAAAACTCCCAAGCGCTGCCGTGAAACGCATTGCCGCCTTGCTTGCTGACGATGTCGATGTTTGCGCCGGTGCTGCGGCCATAGCCCGCGTCATACATCCCGGTTTGTACTTTGAATTCTGCGATCGTGTCGGGTGACGGAACGGCGATGCCAGGCTCCGGTGCAAAACCCGACGCCGAGTTCTCCGACAGGTTGTTTGCATCGATCCCATTGAACTGAAAATTGTTCGCCGTCGTCTTTGCGCCGTTCACCATGACGTTCTGCGTGTTCTTTCCGAATGCGCCGGCATCGGGAACGCCAACGGTCACTCCAGGCGAAAGGGCAAGAATTTGCGTGAAGTTTCGATTGGCCAGAGGCAGCGCCTCGATCGTTTGCCCATTCGTGGTTTGGCCTAGTGCCGAGCTCTGCGTATCGACCAGCTCGACGGTTGCCGCGATTTCAACCGTCGTTGTGCTCGTCCCAATCTGCAGCTTGAAATCGATACTCGTGGTGTTGCTCGATAAAACGACAATGCCGGGCGAGGACAGTGTCTCGAACCCGGCAGCTTGGATCGTCAGTGAGTAAGTTCCGGGCGGTAGCAGCGTGCAGCGAAAAATCCCATCCGCCGTGGTCAAAACTTCTCTGGAGAAATCCGTGCCAGTGTTGACCACCTTTACGCGCGCGTCCGACACGCGCGCCCCCGATGGATCATTGACCGTCCCGACGATTGCGCCGGTGCCGGGCGTCTGGGCAGGAAGCTCTGGTGTAACCAGTAGCATCAGCAACGCGGCAAATGAAAGTAGAAGAGCTTTGGCCACCCAGGCCGCTCCTCGCGCGCGCGCGCCGGGATACCTGCCGAATAAATCTCCATACGCCGATACGTTTGTCGATACCGAGAGAATCTTGCATCTTTCAACGATGTTCATTTTCCTGCCCGTTTTTTTTCTCAAGAGTTGAGAAAGCGACGGTAGAGGAAAGGTCAGCCCTGACTTGTCAACGAGACATCTCGCATTTGCAAACCTTGTGTCCGCAAATGTTTTCAGGCCGGATTTCTCGCCGAAGACAGCCGCTCAAGAAAATCGTGACACTGCGGCGACTTTGCTATGACAACTCGCGACATGCCTCGGCCCTAGCTTGAAACTGTGAGCACTTTGGCACGATGCGCGGCGCGTGATGCCGCAACCGAGCCGGGATGTATGAGACGTCCAGGGTAACGATTTACATGCGAGTTAGAATTCTGTCGTTTTGTCTCCTGTGTTTGGCCGGGTGTTCGCTCGCGGGCGCCCAAGAGAACGTCCCCATCATTTCCGGTGGTGCGGGCTTTCTCTCCTCCACGCAAGGTGGAACAAACTTCTTGCAGCCCGTCTTGGCGCCGGTGCTGACGGTTCCGCTCGGTGACCACTGGCTGATTGAATCTCGAGCGGACCTGCGCGAGTTTTATTTCCAGCAAGGCCCCGGTGGTTCTTACTCGAATGAGGGCTTTGCCACCCTCGAATATCTTCAGCTCGATTACAACGCGAATTCGCACCTGACGATCACGGCGGGCCGTTTCTTGACGCCCTTCAACATTTATAACGAGCGCATAACCCCAATCTGGATTAGCAAACTCCAGGACGCTCCTTACGTAGCGGCGATCGGCACCGGCCAGGGATATAGCGACGGCTTGATGTTGCGCGGCGCCCTCATCGCTACGCACAACTACGCGCTCAACTACGAAGCCTACTTCTCGACATTGAGCACGGTGAACAAGTTGACGTCGGAACGCGGCGCAGGTTACCGGCTCAGCGTCTTCATCCCGAAGACGCGACTTGAAGTGGGCACGTCCTATCGCAAAACTTTGCAAGGAATGCGGTCCAATTCAGAGGGCGTGGATTTGACCTGGGAGCCTTACCAGGCACCGCTCCAACTTCGCGGTGAATGGGCACACACGCAAGGTGGATTCGGCTATTGGATTCAAGCGTCCTATCGCCTGTCGCAATTCAAAGGCGAAACGTCAATCATCGGTCGCCTCGAACCCGTTTTCCGCGATGCAGCAGTTTTTTCGATCGCAAGCGGTCCCGAGTGATGGGCTCCCCACCACAAACGCTCAACAACCGACATTCGGATTGAACTATTACCTTCCCCACGAAGTTCGCTTGAACGCCAGCTACGGGCGTCAGGTTCTGGCGCAGACAACAGATAACAACGTATGGGATTTCGGAATCACGTACCGGTTTCTTTTCCCGGCTTGGCCAGGATCGTCCAAATGAAACATCGCTCGCTCCTCTTCATCGGTTGCTTTCTCATTTTGTTTTGCACGTTGGCTACAGCTCAGCAAAAGCAAGACAAGCCACAGACCGCGTCTTCAACAAACACCCGAACGGACGCGGCAACGCAGAGCGCTCAGGGCGAAAAACTGTTTCGCACAAACTGCGGTCGTTGCCACAATCCGCCGGAAAGCCTCTCTCCACGTGAAGTTCGCGCCGTCGTTCGGCATATGCGCGTTCGCGCCGTGTTGACCGACGAACAGGAACGCTTGATCGTCAAATTCCTGGCTCCATGAATTTTTTGAGTCTCACTGAACCCAAAAATGAGGAGTGCCTTGGATGTTCGCTCACAAAATCGCCGCTACAACTGTTGCCGCGCTGTTGTTTTACAGTCCCCTTTTCGCCGGACCGCAAACTCCACGTCGAATTGAGATTGCCGCTAGCAAGTTTGCTTACAGCCCGAATGAAGTCACCCTGAAAAAAGACGAGCCTGTGGTGCTAATACTTCACAGCACGGATGTGACCCACGGCTTGGTAATCCCCGAATTGAATGTCGCCGTTACGGAAATCAAAAAAGACAAAGACATCGAAGTACCTCTGACACCCACAAAGACGGGCCATTTCGCAGGTCAATGCGCGCACTTCTGTGGCACAGATCACGGAAAGATGATCCTCCAGGTCGAGGTGGTCGAGTAACCCTCGCCGAGAGGTCTACGTGTACAAGACGATTTGCGCGATGTGTGCCGGTGCCGTGTTGTTTGCCCTGGTGGCGGGCTTGCTTCTTCTCGCTCGTGGCGCCGCCGCAAAACCCGCCGGAAAACTAGAGACGTTCGTAATCACGACCGCGAAGCACCGGCTCCTGGTTGGAAACAAAAATGCAAGAAATCCCGTTCCCGCAAATTCGCAAAGCATTCTCGAAGGGAAACAAACTTTTTCCCACTACTGCTACATCTGCCACGGTCTCGACGGCCAACGCACGGGCGTGCCATTCGCGAATGCGATGTCACCTCCGCTACCCTCGCTGGCTTCGCAATCCGTGCAGTCCTACACCGACGGCCAACTTTTCTGGGTGATCAAAAATGGCTTGTGGCCGACCGGCATGCCCCGTGCAAGCGGAATCCTGAACGACAACGAAATCTGGTCCATCGTCGTGTACCTCCGCCACCTGCCGCCAGCCGGGAGTCTGCCTGATCCGCCCGCCTACACCGACTAAACTCGCGACAAATCGTCCACTCAAGACACCGAAGTATCTAGGTAAATCCCGACTGCTAATGATCGGGGATGACACCACACGCCCGCAGTCCCAACACTTTCCCGCCGGCCAATTCGCAGGTACAATGACCCACAGAGCGGGCGTCGTACAATGGCAGTATAGAAGCTTCCCAAGCTTCGGACGTGGGTTCGATTCCCATCGCCCGCTCCAATATCCGCGCTGAAATCTTATCCACCCAACAATTTGCACTCTTGGACGCATTGGCGATTGCGCAGCAACATCTCGCTGCATTCTTGACCCTCTCGGATTGGTCCTTTAGCGTGAAGATATGCGATTTCGGCCGCGTGATTCGCGGCGGATTGCAAAAATGCCCACGCTGAGAGACTCCATTGGCAAACCAGATTATTACGCTGACGACCGACTACGGAACGAACGACCATTTGGTCGGCACGCTGAAAGGCGTGATCCTCAAAATCAATCCTGATGTCACGATCATCGACATCACGCATCACGTGACGCCGTTTGATCTGCTCGATGGCGCGTTGTCGATCGGAGCTGCGTATTCATACTTTCCGAATCGCACGATTCACGTTGTCGTGGTCGATCCCGGAGTCGGCACTTCGCGGCGGCCGCTGCTGGTGAGCGCGGACAATCAATATTTCATCGCGCCGGACAATGGCGTGCTTTCTTTGATTTATGAGCGCGATCCCAATGCGGTCGTGCGGCACGCGAACGTGGAACATTACTATTTACAGCCAATCAGCAAAACGTTTCATGGCCGCGATGTTTTCGCGCCAATCGCCGCGTGGCTGGCGAAGAGCGGGCAGACCGCGAGCATGGGTGAGGAGATCACCGATCATAAGAAATTTGCGATGCCGCGGCCCAAAGCCGCCGACGGAGCGATGAAGGGCGTGGTCATGCGCGTCGATGCGTTTGGCAATCTGATTACGAATTTCCGCGAGGACGATTTGTCGGATGAGGCAAAGCAATCGGGTAAGGTCGGTTTTCAAGTGGGAACACAATCGGTGTCGAAGATGGTCGATACCTATGCCTCTGGCGGGGCGGGCGAGGCGATCGCTTACGTTGGATCGAGCGGATACATCGAGATCGGTGTGAATAAAGGCAGCGCCACGAAGACTCTAGCTCAGGGCCGAGGGGCCGCCGTGACGTTGACGAAATAAAGTAGACACTTTTCTCCCTTGCGACGCGGCGATTGCGGGCGCTTCCCTTCTATCGCGTTAAATCCATCACTGCCATTTGCGACCGCGTGCGCGGATCGAGCCAGTCGCGCCATGCATCTCCCAACAAATTAAACGCAAGCACCGCCAGCATCACGGCGACCGCGGGAAATAGGACGAGATGCGGTGCGTCGAAAAGATGGCTGCGCGCATCGTTGAGCATCGCACCCCAACTCGGCGTCGGCGCCAGAACGCCGAGACCGAGGAAGCTGAGCGTGGACTCCGCAAGAATCGCCCCCGCCATGCCGATCGTGGCCTGAATCAAAACCGGTTGCAGGATATTTGGAAACATGTGGCGTACGAGGATGCGCACGTGCGACGCTCCGAGCGAACGCGCCGCGAGAATGAATTCCAGCTCCTTCACTTTCAAAACCTGGGCGCGTGCGAGACGCGCGTATCCCGCCCATCCCGTGATGACGAGCGCCATGATCACTTTGCTGATGCCCGGGCCGAGGAAAGCAGCGAACGCGATCGCCAAAAGAATCCCCGGGAACGATAAAAATGCGTTGATGAGCAGCAAATTCACGACCCGATCGAACCAGCCACCAGCGTAACCCGCGAGCATTCCGATCACGAGGCCGGTGATTCCGCAACCGCAGACGACGGAGATCGCCACCATGAGCGAGATGCGCGCGCCGTAAATGGTGCGCGTGAGCGTGTCGCGCCCAAGTTCGTCAGTGCCCATCCAGTGCGCTCGCGACGGTGGCTGCAAGCGGGACGGCAAATCCTGTGCGGCGGGATTTGCGGGTGCGATCCACGGCGCGAACAATGCAATCGCGATGAGCAACGCAGCGACGGAAAACCCGACTCGCGCCAAGACGCTCTGGCGCAAAAACTGCCGCAACTCGTCGCGGGCTCTCACGACAGCCTCACTCGCGGGTCGATCACGGAATACAGAACATCTGTGAGCAGATTGACGAGCACGTAGGATAGCGAGATCACGAGAATGCAGCCTTGCAACAGCGGATAGTCGCGCGCCGAAATCGCTTGCACGGTGAGGCGGCCGATGCCCGGCCACGAGAAAATTGTCTCGGTGACGATGGTGCCGGCCAGCAGCGTTCCGAACTGCAAGCCAAGAATTGTGATGATCGGAATCAATGCATTGCGGAACGCGTGACGAAACAAGACTGCGCTCGTTGAAAGACCCTTCGCGCGCGCCGTGCGAACGTAATCGCTCGACAATTCTTCGAGCATCGAACCGCGCACCATGCGCGTGAGAATCGCCGCCAGCGCTGCACCGAGCGTCGCTGCCGGAAGGATGTAGTAGCTCAGGCCGCCGCGGCCGGAAACCGGCAGCAAGCCGATTTCGATGGAGAAAATCAAAATCAGCACCGGGCCGAGCGCAAAATTCGGGAACGCTAGTCCAAACAGCGTGAATAGTCCGACGGCCCGATCGGCGCCCTGCCCACGCCGATATGCCGCGAGGATTCCCGCAGGGATCGCGATCGCCGCGCAAACCGTCAGCGCTAGAAACGCGAGACTCAACGTCGCGGGATACCGCTCAAAAATAATCTGGCGAACGGGAGCCTGAAACTTAAACGATTGGCCGAGATCGAAATGAGCGAGTCCCTTTAAGTAATGACCGTACTGCGCAAGCAACGGCTGATCGAGTCCGAGCGAATGGCGTAACTGAACGATTTCGCCGGGTGCCGCGCCTTCGCCGAGCATTTGCTCGACCGGATCGCCCGGCACAATGTGGATCATCAGAAAGACGAGCGTGAGAACGAGCCACAGCGCGGGCAAGGCGAGAAGGAGTCGTTGCAGAAGATGGCGCGCCATCAGCGAGTTCGCGCCGCGCGGTCGGGGTGAGTTTTCGAGGCTTCGCCGACAGACGCACTATCGGCACCAGGAGTGGTGGACACCACTACATCGTTGCCGGCGCCGTTATTCGCGGCAGTGCCCACATTCGCCGCGTTTTTCGACTCGCTCGGATTCGGAATTGGAAGCACTCGCTCGATCTTAACGCGTGCAACACGCCGCCCGTCCATCTCCACAACGGTGAAGCGATATCCGTCGTACTCGAAGTGTTCGCCGCCCCGCGGGATGAAACCGAGCTGATCGAGCACGAATCCACCGACCGTCGCGTACGCGGGATCGTCGGGCAACGTAATGTTGTACTGCGCGTCGAGATCGCGCACGTTCAGCGCCGCATCGAAAACAACCGCTCCATCGGCGAGTTTCTGCGGCCGCTCGACGACATCGAACTCATCGTGAATTTCGCCGACCACCTGCTCGAGAATATCTTCCAGCGTCACAAGTCCAAGGATGCTGCCAAATTCGTCCACGACCAACGCCATTCCGACACGATGGTTCCTCAACTCCACGAGCAACTCGCTGGCTGGTTTTGTCTCGGGAACGATCAACACTTCGCGCAGCACCCGCCGCAGATCGAACGGCAACGGCGCGAGATTTTCTTCGAGGCGCCGCTCGCGATCCAGCAAAACCCACATCATGTCTTTAATATGGACGAAGCCGAGAATCTGATCTTCCGAGCCACGAAAAACAGGAATGCGCGATCTCTGCGTCGTCGCAAACGAGCGCATCACTTCGTCGAGATTCGCTTCGACAGGCAGCAAGTGCATGTCAGGCCGCGGCACCATGATTTCGCGCACTTGCACCTGGCCAAGCTCAATCGCGCTGGAGATAAATTTTTCTTCGCCGGGGGCAAGCAGACCGCGCTCGCGCGCCTGCTGAATCTGGATTTGCAATTCTTCCGTCGAGTGCACCGAACCGTGCACCGCGGACTCTGTAACGCCCAGAGCGCGCACGATCGCGGTCGAAACGCTGTCGAGCAAGTCAATCGCCCAACGAAATGTCCTCAGAAACCACGAAAACGGCCGCGCGATCAAGAGCGCGACGCGTTCGGCACGAGCAAGGCTCACCGTCTTCGGAACGAGTTCGCCAAACACAACGTGCATCGAACTCAACATCGCAAACGCCAGCCCCAGCGCGACTCCGTGCGCGATCAACGCCGCACGCGCCGAGCCAACTCCCGCGAACAACGGCTGCAACATCGCCGCCAGCGTGCTCTCACCCAGCGCGCCGAGCGCCAAGCTCGTCAGCGTAATCCCAAGTTGCACGGCCGAAACAACGCGATGCAAATCGACGAGCAGCGACTCCACCACGCGCGCACGCGCGTTGCCCTTCTGGATGAGCTGGCGCACGCGCGACAATCGCACCGCCACCAACGAAAATTCCGCCGCAGCGAAAAATCCGTTGAGCGCGATGAGCGCAAGCACGCCGATCAGGCGCACCGCAAACATGAGCTAGGCTTGGCCCCCTGCTCTCATTGTATCAGCCCAGTATCGGCAGCGTGGTTCGGCGCTCTATCGCGTTGTTTCGACGCAAAACACGCGCGTCGCGCGAGGTTGCGCGCCCACTCCCGCTACTCTAGACTCTGATTTTCGCCACTCTACCTGGAACCCGCGGGAGCCCGTTTGCGATCTCTGTTTCGCGTTCTGCTCATTGTGATTTGCATCGTCTTCGTGATCGTCGGCGCGGCTGTGTGGCATTACGTCTATCGCCCGCTGCCGCAACTCGACGGCAACATCAATCTGAGTGGCCTGCAAAAAGACGTGATCGTCGAGCGCGATCATTGGGGCGTGCCGCATATTCGCGCGAGTTCCGTGGAAGACATGGCCGAGGCTCAGGGTTATGTCGTCGCGCAAGATCGCCTCTGGCAAATGGATTTGCTCCGGCGCGTCGGACGCGGACAACTCTCGGAAATTCTTGGGCCCGCCACACTCAATATTGATAAGCAATTTCGCACACTCGGCTTCGGTCGCGCCGCCGAACGCGATCTTGGTCTCGTTGATCCGACAACACGCGGACTCTTCGAAGCGTACGCACGCGGAGTAAATCGTTTCATCGAACAACATTCCGACGAACTCCCCATCGAATTCACTCTATTGAAGTACGCACCCGCGCCATGGACTCCGGCGGACTCGCTCGTAATTTCTGGCTACATGTACGAAACGCTGACCGACTCATGGGAAGAAGAAATCGATCGCGCGAAAGTGACCGACAAAGTCGGCGCCGATCGCGCGCGCGAACTCTTTTCTCCCGACGCGGCGATGGATCACTACGTCGTCGGCGATCCGAACGTCACCAACGACGGCTCACAGCGCTCGCATCTCGATCCTGACGATCCGAACGATGATGATGACGACGACGATGACATGTCGCCCGACGGCGTACTCAAAGCAAACACCATCGCGCCAAATAGCGCGCCTCAACTTCAGTCCGAACACTCAACCGATCTGACGACCGCGCTGGCGAACTCCGTCGTCGGCTACGTTCGCGATTCGCAATCCGAAATTCGCCACAGCCTGGGCAGCAACAATTGGGTCGTCTCCGGCGATCACACCGCGACCGGCAAACCTCTGCTCGCCAACGACACGCATCTCGAACTCTCAATCCCGCCGATCTGGTACGAAATTCATCTCACCGCTCCCGGTTGGAACGTCAAAGGCCTCACCATTCCCGGCGCGCCGCTGATCGTCATCGGTCACAACGACCGCCTCGCCTGGGGTTTCACAAACAATGGCGCCGATGTGCAGGACCTTTATATCGAGACGTTCAATCCCGCGAACGCGGACGAATACTCGGTCAACAAGAAATGGGTGAAGGCGCAAACGATCGACGAAATCATCAAAGTCAAAGATCGCCCTGACGAACATCTCTCGCTCGTAATCACCCGTCACGGCCCAATCGTCCGCCGCGAAAATGGAAAAGCCTACGCGCTCCGCTGGACCGCGACCGAACCTGGCGGCCTCTCCAACGTCTACAATTTGCTCGGCAAAGCGCAGAACTGGGACGAATTCCGTAGCATCATCAAAAAAGTCTGGGGCCCCGCGCAGAATGCCGTCTACGCCGACACGCAAGGCAACATCGGCTACGTCATGTCGGCGCGTGTGCCGATTCGAAAAAAGGGACACGGCGAAGTTCCCGTGCCCGGCGACACCGACGACTACGAATGGACCGGCTACATTCCGTTCGAACAATTGCCGCAGGCGCTGAATCCTGAAAACGGGCTAATCGCGACCGCAAACGCGCGCGTCGTCGGCCCGGCCTACAAACCATATCTCACCGATCACTGGGAAGAGCCCTATCGCACGGCGCGCATTTACGATTTACTGCGCGACAAACATGATCTGCGTCCAACCGACATGTTAAAGGTCGAAACCGATACTTACAGTTTTCCGCACGTTTTTCTCGCGGATCAGCTTATTGCGGCCGCAAAGGTCATAAGTCCCCAGGATGACCGCACGAAGAAATTGATCGAAGGCTTGAAAGATTGGAATGGAATCGCGGACGCCGATTCTTCCGAGGTGACATTTCTTGTTCGGTTCCGCCGAACCGCACTGAGTCTATTGCTGGAGCCATTTCTCGGTGCGGACACGAATCTTTACCAGTGGCGCGCGACGACCTTTCTTCAGAAGACGCTGACGGAACGCTCGTCGAAGTGGCTCCCCGCGCGATACAAAAGCTACGACGAATTATTGATCGCCGCTGCGGACAGCACCGTCGCGAAGCTCGCCGAAGAATCCAAGAGCGCACGCATCGAAGACTGGCAGTGGAAGAATTTCAACGCGCTCGACATGCTCCATCCCATCGGTCGCGACGGATTGTTGAAGAAATGGCTGAGCATCACGGGAAAGCCGCAGTCGGGCACAAACTATAGTGTTCGTGCGGCAACTCCGCATCACGGGCCCGCGATGCGTTTCGTCGCAAACCCCGCCGATTGGGATCAGTCGATTTTGCTCATCCCTGCCGGACAATCGGGGCAGCCTGGTAGCAGTCACTATGCGGATCAATTTGATTATTGGTATGAAGGTCGCCCAATTTATGCGCCCTTCAGCGATGCCGCCGAATTAAAAGAGCGAAAGCACGTCCTCACGCTGAAGGCGTCGCAGTGAGAACAATGCCGATGAAGCGATCCGCACGATTAACAACTCTTCCCTTCGCCGAGCGAGCGGATGCCTGAGCTGCCTGAAGTCGAAGCTGTCGCCATTTCGTTGCGGCCGCTTGTTGAGAAGCGAAAAATTCGCAGCGTCGAAGTCTTTCATCCGATCGCTGCGCTGCCGCAGGCAGCGCCTCACTCTCAAAACTTCTTACCGGTCGCCGCATCGAGTCGGTTCAACGCAAAGGCAAATATCTGTTTCTTGTCCTCGACAACGGCGCGGCGATCGAAATGCATTTTCGATTCGACGGACATCTCATCCATCTTGCAAACACAAGGGAACTCTCCGCGCGCGCAAACAAGAAAACCGAGAACGGTGTCCACATCGACGTCGCTCTCGAACTCGACAAAGGCGTTCTCGCGTTCGCGGACGGCCGCCATCTCGGTCGCGTTCACGCCTGGCCATCGCTCGAAGCTTGCCCTCCGTACAACGAGCTCGGCATCGACGCGATGTCTCCCGAATTCACAGCGAAAGCGTTCTCACAGCTAACATCGAAATCGCGCCGTCCACTAAAGGAATTTCTGCTCGATCAATCGCGCATCGCCGGCGTCGGCAATATCTACTCGTGCGAGGCTCTCTGGCACGCGAAGATCAGTCCTTTTCGGCTCGCGAACTCGCTGAAGCCGAACGAAGCCGCGCGCCCTCTACAAAGCGATCGTCTCGGTGCTTCGCCGCGCGCTGCAACTCTGTCTCAATCCCGCTCCCGATTTCACCGACGCCAACTGGTGGTTTCAAGGAATCGAAAGCATTCTTCGCGTCTACCAGCGCGAAGGCGAACCTTGCAAACGCGACGCGCATCCGATCAAACGCACCATGAAAGGCAATCGCTCGACCTATTTCTGTGCGCACTGTCAGAAATAGCACACCGCCCAAAATCACCCGGTGCGACATTTACAAATATCTGCGGACTGCCTTAATCTCGTAACATCAGTGATGCGTTTCACATCCAACGTTCGTCGATTATTTGAAGGGATTTGTCGCGAGTGACGCGAGGCGCAGTTTCTAATTCGTGTGCTGCGATAAACTTTGAGGCAACTTTGAATACAACACCGATTAAAAAACTCGAGCCCGCCGAAAAAGCCCGACTTCGAAAAGTCTCTCGGACGACTGGAAGAGGTCGTACGCCGGCTCGAGTCTCCGCAACTTTCCCTCGATGACGCCATGAAGCTTTTTGAAGAGGGTGTCGAACTTTCGCGCGAATGCC
>CAWAWE010000018.1:0-15482 GCA_963785605.1 uncultured Acidobacteriota bacterium
GAATATCCGCTCCGGTGTCACTTTCCCACTTTGGGAAGTCGTAGCCATGTTTTCTCTCCTGTTTCGTCGCGAAGTCGTCTTCTGAGCCGGACGCAGTCGAACGAGTTGCCGCCATTATATATACGGGCGATCGACACGAAGCCATTTGCTTGTTTGAAGCGCGAGGAAAGATCTAGCCCGAAGAAAATCAGTCTTTCTTCTGCGTGGCCTCGATGAGGCGGGGCGAATTGACCCTCAACCGCAAGGCCGCCCCAACTTGTTGAAGAGTTTTTCGGTCTGTCCCGTATTTCAAAAGATTTGTGATAACTAGAATTTTAAGTACATCATCTGCTAAAATAGCTCCAGAGAGGATTTGTGAAGGTCCTTCAGTTTGTCTAAAGGAATCTCGCCTGAGTGTTCGATTCTGATCGCAAAATCTATCAGGAGCGTGGCGTTTGATTTTCCCACTTTCTTCAATGCCTCCGCATAGGCCCTTTCTAGATCGCGAAGGCCGACGCTTGTCGCAATTCTCATAATCATGGACACACATGATAGACGGGCCGTGAAGTAGATGAATCGTTTAACAGAGTCCACCAACTCCTCTAGCTTCTTCTCGAAAATTGGATCAGCGTCAGCTGAAGGCGCGTCGGTTAGGATTTCAGTCAAATTCGACAATGAGCTACGCAGAATTCCAAAAGAGCGCACCGATGACTCGCAGACCCAGCTGATACGTTGCCTCCAAGATGCGGAGTTTCTCAGGACCGGGCAATGATCCCGGAAAGTTGCGGATGACCTGACCGAGCAAGTCAAATACGCTTGAGAGCCAAGTCTCTAGTTTCTGGAGTCAGATAAATTTTCAGAGTATTCGTAGCCATCTTCCTCGCCTTGGGGATGTGTCCTTACAATCTCATCCCGATAATTTCTTCTCTGCGCGCGGTTTTCTTCCAGATTCACTTCCTCCGGGAGCTCGATTTCTTCAGGGGCCTCCTCATCACCAGACAAAAAATCGACTTCCTTGTCGAGAGTAGCTTGTGCTTGATCTTGATAGATTCGTCCCGCATTGGTGACTAGCTTGTCGACCAGCCTGGCTGAGTCACGTGCAAAATACAAAACGAACATTAAAACAGTGGAGTCGCGATTCCAGGATATGTTGTCTACCATTGTGAATAATTCGTCTCTGAGCTTGTCCCCATGCTCACGACCAAGATTTTCTTTGTAGTACCGTGCAACAAAATAGTGAAACAAATGAGGATGGACAAACGAAAAGTTGCCGCGGCTGTTGTCCAACACCCGTCCTTTTGTTAGATCTGTGAGCATCGAATCGACGTCGACATCGACCTGAAACGACTCGGCGTATTCTTCAGCCAGTCTTCGCACCGCATCATTCGAAAGGGAAGCTTGTTTCTCCTTGAACATTCGATAGGCAAGTAAAGACAAGAACACGTACTTTTTTTCCAGCTGAGGCTTTCTGCTTACAGTGGAATTGAGGGCTTTAGTTACCAATACCTCGTAAAGGTAGCCATACGAACCTGCCTCCGGTGATTCCGGCTTCTCTTCTTGTTTGACCTGTAGAATACATAGAATGATGAATGGCAACGATGGCAGAGTATTTTTGCCGATCACGCTTTGCAGGTACTTTTCGGTCTCCTCTGTCTCACGTGCCAAACTGAGAGGAGTTGCAGTGTGCTCGCGACCAAGCATCAGCCACTTATCGACTAGCCGTCCTCGCTGAAAATGACTCAACTGTTGAATGACGACATGTTCAAATTCAATCATTACTTCCGTCGACTTGTCCGCAATTTCTTGCACTTGATACAGATCATCAGTGAAGAGAACTATTTTTCCGAAATACTGACTCGCGACCTCGAGGAAGGCGCGCCTTCCTTCGCCATTTAGTAGGGACTGATGCCAGTCATCTATGATCAAGACCCTCTGGTCCGCCTTCAAGGTCCTATAGCTTTCTGATGAAGACGTCCCATACTGTGCTTCGGCCAGATTCCATAAGTGGTTTGTGACTTTTTTGTCTGAGGCTATCTTAAGACCTTTCGCATCGAGCAGTAGCGGCAGCACAAAATGGTTGTTGTAAAGCTGCCTGAATAACACTTTTGCCAAAGCTGCTCTTCCGTGGGACGCTGCCCCTTGAAAAAGAATCTTTGAGGTCTTAGCCACGTACTGGAAGATCGCGTCACCTTTCAATTCGAGCGGCTCATTGGCTGTCATGGTGCGCACAGTACAGTCCGGATAGACATATATATCGTCCAATTTCAGCAGCCCTTTGGTCTTGTGAATGACGGTCGAACCTAAATCTCTCAAGTACAATTCGAAGAGATCCGTTAGTTTTAGGCCTGCCCGAGCTGATCGATTGGGTGTGAATGGCCGCCATGGTCTATCGTCGTCCTGACCAGCAATCCGTTTTTCCAGCGAAATCGAACGCTTTTCTCCTCCAACGCCGAGAGATCGAATACCAATACGTCGAATACACTGTTTTGTTGGTATTTCTCGTCCTGGAAAGCTCCAGTTTCTAGGTAAAGAACCTGTTCTCCAGTCGCATTGATTTTGTAGAATCGGTGTGTGAAGTGTTGGTGCCCGAACAGCACTACATCGGAAGTTCGCTCGACGTGAGCGCGAAGTGGTAATAGATTGTTGGAATCCATCCATGGATAGGAATGGTGAGAAAAAAACCGAAATATCCACGTTGGATGGAATAGTGACACTATTGGAGAATCGATCCGTGGGTAACCGAAGCTGGCCTTGGACCTCGGACCGCCGAGATAACAACGCCGTGTTGTACAAGTTAAACTGAATTTGCTTACCCTCGTGTAAGAACGACGTCGCGCCAGAGACCTTGTCCCAGGTGCCGCTCGCCTCGCCCAAGTCAATGCGGAACTTGTTGTAATTATCTTGCGCCGCCAAAAGTGCGTTCAAGATTCCGGTGTCTTCCTCTCCTCTTTCTTAGAGACGCTACATAGCCGCCTATCAGTGCGTCGCGCACGCCAATTTGGTCACTCGGTATCGTGCAATCGTGATTGCCGGGGGATGGTTATATACTCGACCCGCGCTCCCGGTCGTTCTTTCAGAATCTTATCTTTTAGCGCGTGAAAAAAATGCAGGGCCGTGGCGTATTCTGCGGGCGCTCCCGTATTGGCGATATCACCAGATACAGTGATGAAATAAATAGCGCTAGTCGCCTCAACGGATAAGATCGCTCCTGCAACCTGATCCACTCGCTCCATTACAGGATTCGTCTTCTCGTGAAAATGCACATCGCTTATGTGAATGATAGCTATCCGCAAGGGTGCCTCGTATAAAATCACGAAATAATAGTACCTTCATGATGAATTGGCAAACTGCAGACACATTCATGCTCTCAATAGGCCGTATTGAAGCGGCGAGGGACCACGGGAACCTTTGAGTCGAGTAAGAAACGATGGGTCGACGCGGAAATGGATGGCAGCGCCGCTAGAACGAGGACCGTAGGCGCAGTAAAACGCCGCTCGCTGCCAGTCGCCCGCCCTACGGCCTCAGCGGATTCCACTTCATCTCCACCGCATCATTCTTATGCCGCGTCTTATGATCTTCCCGCAGCGCCTTCCGCGCGCTCAGAATCATCGTGTTCACGCGGTTCCACTCATCTTCCGTGTAGTGCAAGTGAAACTGCTCCGCACACAGCGGGCATTTCAACGCAATCTGGTTTGGCTGCAACTGCACATTCGCTCGTGTAAGGGTGACCATGGCAAACTCAAATTAGCATATTCGCTTTTTGTTCGCCATACAGATTTCCTATCGCCGGTCCGCCCTCCGTACTCGCCCCATCGCGATCACCGACGAATCGTTACTTCATTACTTCATTGCTTCTTTCCTTCGTCTTGCGCCGTCCAACAGCATTGACGTCTGGTGATATCAGCCGTACCGTTGCTGCAAAAGGGGGTTCCTCCCATGGCTCAACTCAAGCCGTTCCTCGCCGGCACTCTTCAAGATCGACCGTTCTCCACGCCCAGCCCGCGACCACTCCGCCCGCGTCCAGCCCGAATACGTCACCGTCGTCAACTCCCGCCGCAAATTCGTCGAAGTCTCCCCCGCATTCTGCAAACTCCTCGGCTACACCCAGGACGAACTCATCGGCAAGTCCTACGACGACGTCACCGTCCCCCGCACCAACAACATCCCCCTCGTCCTCGAAATGTTCCTCCAGGTCGGCCACATGTCCGGCATCTGGGTCCTCACCCACCGCAGCGGCACCAAGCTCTTCGTCCGCTACGAAAGCGTCCTCCGCAAAGACGGCCTCTTCGAATCCCAAATGGAACTCCTAGCCGCCGGCGCCTGATCCCATTCGCGTTTCGAACCACTAAACCCACGTGTCGAACAAACCACGTTTCGACAGCTGCGGGTGCCCCACCCTTGGTTTTTAAGGGTGGGTCTTGCCGTTTCTTACCTCCTTCTCCCCATTTCCCTCCTTTCGACCTTCAGCTACGGGGTGCCCCACCCTTGGTTTGAAAGGGTGGGTCTTGCCGTTTCTTATCTCCGTCTCGCCCTTTCGCTCTTTCGAATCTCAACTTTCGACCTCTCCCCCAACCTCTCCTCCAAATCCCCCCAAATCGCCCTTGACATCCCCGTTACCATCTGATACACTCTTCCGTGTTTAACCATTCGCCAATTCGAATCACCCCGCTCCCCACCCTCCAATCCCCTCAATCGCGCCCAACCCCTTTAGAATCACATTCTTGCACTCAGCGCACGCATAACCCCCTTAGAATCACATTCTTGCGCAAAAACCCCCGGGGGGGTGGGTCCCAACCCCTACCCTCACGTTCACCCAACGTTGCCGCAACCACCCTCCGCTGGCATACTTTGGCACCCGCACGGAACCATCGCCGCGCGCCGGCCCAAAGGAGATCAAGCACCCCATGAGACGCGAATATCACCGCTGGTATTCCCCCCGCATCGGCTGGGACATGGGCGTCGTCGTCTACGGCCATTACGGCCAGCCCCTGATCGGCTTCCCCACAAGCGCCGGCGACGAGTGGGAACTCGAAAATCAAGGAATGATCGGCGCGCTCTCCGACTTCATCGAAGCCGGCAAATTGAAAGTTTTCAGCATCAATTCGATCAACGGAGCGAGCTTTTACAACAAAAACGCCCATCCATTTCACCGCAGCTATATGCAATCGCGCTTCGACGCCTACCTCCGCGACGAACTCGTCCCCTTCATCTACGACAACTGCCAATCCCCCGGCATCTGGATTTCCACGATGGGCTCATCCTTCGGCGCATACCACGCCGCGAATTCGCTCTTCAAACATCCCGACGTCATCAAGCGTTGCTTCGCCATGTCCGGCGTTTACGACCTGAGAAATTTTATGGACGGCATGTACGACGACAATTTTTATTTCAACAATCCCGTCGATTACCTGCAAAACCTCAGCGACCCCTGGGCCTACCACCATCTCGCCAGTTGCGACATTCATCTCGTCACCGGCACCGGCGAATGGGAGCGCCCCGCCCCCACCTATCGCCTCTCCGACATTCTCCGCCACAAAGGCATCCGCCACTCCCTCGACGACTGGGGCCCCCAAGGCGGCCACGACTGGCCCTACTGGAAATCCGAAATGCGCGAATACATCGGACGGTTATTTTGAGGAGAGCGCAAACACATCGCGAGATTATTTTTAAAATGAAACCGAGCAATGCGAGAGATCAGCTGATGGCGACCGCAGTACAAATGTTAAAGAGGACTGTCATCCCGAACGAAGTGAGGGATCTGCTTTTCTCTACGATTGCAGCTCCGTCGTCGCCGCACTTGCTTCTTCACCATCGCGCCAAAACGATCTTCGCGCACAAAATAAAACTTCCTGTCATCCCGAACGAAGTGAGGGATCTGCTTTTTCTTTTTCTTGCATCACGCGCCACGCAACCCAAATCGCGCATCACGCCTTCACGCGTGCCGCGGCGCAATCCCGCTCGGATTCGACAAATCCAATTCGTGCCGCAACTGCTCATGATCGCGCCGCAAATCGCGCATCAGTGCGAGAAAATCGGGATGATTGCGAATCCCGCGAAAATGCGCATCATTCTCAAACGCGCGATGATTTGGCAACCCTATTTCAGCGGCGCGTTTGAGTTCCTGCACCGCTTTTTCCGGTTTGCCGCAAACCGCATAAATATCCGCGGCGGTATGAATCATGTGATGAAGATGAATCACGCTGCGTTTTGAAGTCGACGCTTCATCCGCTAATTCTTCCGCGCGTTTGAAATTTCCTTCACACGCATAAATCAATCCTTCACACGCCGTAAGTTGCGGCTCGCCCGGAACCATCTGCTGCGCGCGATGCAATACTTCGCGCGCCTTCCCAAAATTCCCCATGTAAATGTGCGGAAGCGGCGCCTGAATGTTCGCGTGAACCAATCCCGGTTCGCGCGCCATCGCCTGCTGAAACGAATGATCCGCCAGTTCGTAATCTCCCTCGTAGAGAGCCATGAAACCCTTCGTGGCGTAAGGCAGAGCGAACTGCGGCGCAACGAGTATCGCTTCGTTCGTGTCTTCCATTCCCAGTTCGTGAAACCCGTAATGGAAGAATATCGCCGCGCGATACGTGCGCGCAGCGTAGAAGTTGGGATTGATCTTCACCGCGGAGTTGAACGCGCGCAGCGCGGGACGCACCTGGAATCCGCGTCCCGGAGACCACGAGATCCACGCCCGCGAGCACAGCGCGTTGCAGTTGATGGCATCGAGATCGAGCGTACGATTCACCGCTTTCTCGGCGCGCTCAAACCACTTCGGATCCGGATCGAGATGCATCCCGATCTGGCAGCACACGATGGACAGAAGTCCCCACGCTTCGGCGAAGTCGGGATCGATTTCGAGCGCGCGCTCCAGCATCTCGATCGCGTTGTTCAGATCGAACTTGTTGAAGCACATCGAGCGATCGACCGCGCGCATATACAGTTCGTAAGCCAGCGGATGCCGCGCCGCCGGAACATCCGTGCTCGACGACTTCTCTTGTTTGCGCGGCGTCAGCGCGGTGAACACCGAATCCGCGAGATTGTCTTGCAGCGTGAAGAGATCGCTCATGTCGCCGTCGATCTTGTCCGAGTGCGTCGCGCGCCCTTCGCGCAACTCCCACACCTGGACGAGCACGCGCACGCGCGTCCCCATCTTCTGGATGCTTCCTTCCGCAACCATGTCCACGTTGAGTTCCCGCGCCACTTGCGACCACTCGGTATTGCCCTTCGAGTACTTCACGACCGAACTCGTTGGACGCACGACGAGGCTCGGCGAAGAGCCGAGACGATTCGCGACCGCATCCGCGAGCGCGACCGACAGAAACTGATCGTCGGGCGATGGCACGCGGAACTGGAACGGAACGACCGCGATGGATTTGCGCCCACTTGCACGCGGAGTCGCGGCGAGCACCGCCGATGGAACGGACAGATCCTTGAGCGCAGTGACGATCTCGGAGGCGCGCTGCGGCCGCCGCGCCGGATCCTTCTCGAGACACCGCAAAATGAGATCGTCGAGTGTGCGCGGCAATCCAGGCTGCAACGTGCTCGGCGGCGCCGGCGTTCCCGTAGCAATGTCATGCATGATCGACAGCGTGCTGGGTCCCGTGAACGGAGACTGTCCCGTGATCGCTTCGTAGAGAACGCAGCCGAGAGAGAAGATGTCGGAGCGCCGATCGAGACTGTGCCCGCGCGTCTGCTCCGGCGACATGTACGAAATCGTTCCGACGATCACGCCAGTATTGGTGATCTGCGTTTCAGCGGAATCACGCAAGTACGTTGTGTTCGCACTTGGCGCAGATGATTCGCCCGATGCGGCGTCGCTGTCGATCGAAGTGTTGATCGCAGTTGCGCCGGCGAACGACGGTTGGTCGTCGTGAAGCTTGGCGAGGCCGAAGTCGAGAATTTTGGCGTGGCCGCGCTCGGTGACGAAAATGTTGGCGGGTTTTACATCGCGATGAATGATGTTCTTTTGGTGAGCGGCGTCGAGCGCGTCGGAAATTTCGATCCCGAGCGTGACGAACATTTCAAATGTGATCGAGTGATGCGTGATGAGTTGCTTGAGCGTGGCGCCTTGCAGGAACTCCATCGCGATGAAGGCTTGGCCGTTTTCTTCGCCAACGTCGTGAATCGTGCAGATATTCGGATGATTGAGCGCGGAGGCGGATTGCGCTTCGCGTTGGAAGCGCGCGAGCGCGCTCGGATCGGTGCTGACATTTTCGGGAAGGAATTTCAGCGCGACGCTGCGATGGAGGCGATTGTCTTCAGCTTTGTAGACGACGCCCATGCCGCCGGCGCCGAGGCGTTCGGTGACGCGGTAGTGCGAGAAGGTTTTGCCGATGAGCTTGTCGGTGCTGGGCATGAACGGGACATGTTAGATGGCGGCGGATGCGGAGGTCAATGAACGGTTCGTACACTGACTGGCGGATGCAGAGGTTCATCAACGAAGAGCGCCTCGACCGTTACGAAGTCGTGCGTACTTGAGCTGCGTGATTTAGGAATGCCCGCGCGCTACGAACGGCGCATAGGCAAGGGTGCTTGTGCCACCAAAACAGCACGCGCCGATTTACGCGATCAGACCGCGGGTCAGATGGGGAGAACGGTGATGGAGGACGGATCGATGTCGTAGCCATCTTCGCGTACGGTTTGTTCGGCGGCGGCGCGGAGTTGCTGGTCACTGGCGGATTTTGGAATGTCGCAGTGGCGGCGCATCACTTCGTCGCCGGACTGAATGCGAACGAGCCACTTGGATTTTGCGGTGTCCCAGGAAACTTCAGCTTTGTCAGCATGCATGGGCATGGCGTGACCTCCACGGCGGGGATGATAGACCAGGCGAACGCAGGTGACTAGTGGGGCGACGGCTGACATCAAACGACGGCCGCGTTGATTTGTGTTCACCAGCGTTGGATGCGCGGCATCTATGCAAGGCACGCACGCAGGATCAAAGGATCGGCATCTTCGAAATGGGGACACTGTGAATGAGCTATTGGAATTAGCTGTTCGAGCGCATGGAGGATTGGAACGCTGGAACAAAGTGAAGTCGATTCGCACTGCGGCGTCGATCGGGGGCGCGATCTGGTATCTGAAGGGCAAGGGCGATGTCCTCAAGGACGTTGTGTTGACGGCGGAGACGAAACGGGAACGAGTGGTGATGGATTTTTCCGGACGGAACAAGCGGACGATTTTCGAACCGCTTCGCGTGACGATTGAGAAGAGCGACGGAACTGTGATCGAGGAGCGCGAGAATCCGGAGAAGTCGTTCGAAGGACACCAGCGAGACACGCCGTGGGACGACGTGCACGTGGCTTATTTCAGCGGAGAGGCGTTGTGGACTTATCTGAATACGCCGTTTGTTTACACCCAGGACGGATTTAAGACGGAGGAGATCGCGTCGATTGTTTCAAATGGCGAGACGTGGCGGCGGCTTAAGGTTACGTTTCCGGATGCAATCAAGAGTCACACGCGGGAGCAGATTTCATGTTTTGGGCCTGACGGTTTGATTCGGCGGCATGACTACACCGTGGACATTCTTGGCGGCGCGACGGGATTGAACTTCGCGTCGGACTATCGGGATGTTGATGGGATTATCGTGCCTGCGAAACGACGGATTTATGCGTATGAAGGCGACTATCAGATTGTGAAGGAACCGTTGCTGGTGTCGATTGATTTGGAGGCGATTGAGATTGAGGGGGAGTGACAGCGGATGGCGCCAGGCGGATCAGTTGAGATGAGGATGCAGAAAGCAGACTCCTCGCTATGCTCGGAATGACAAGTATTTTTGGATGGTGATAAGGAGCGACGTGAATTCGCTTCCTCATCAATCGCGCGCAGGCAGGAGTGTCTGTACCACCGTTTACGCCAGGCCGAGGTGGTCGAGTTGGTATTTGCCTTTGGAGATGATTTGATCGGAGTCGATCCAGACGTCGCAGTTGCGGGTGAGGACATCGACGTGGGTTTTGGATTTCCAGTCGGCGTGGGTTTGGCTGCCGTAGGGATCGCCGAAGGCGATGTGCACGCCGGGAAATTTTTCGTCCTGGAGGAGATTCCCGATCATTGCGGAGAGGCCGAGGTTGGTGCCGAAGGCGAGTTCGCCGATGCGATCGCTGTTTTCGTCGGTGTGGCAATACTCCCAGAACTCCTGCTCGAGATCTTTGCGGTCGCAGTGGACTTCGACGAGGCGCGCGTTTTCGATTTTCAGGGTGAGCGGCGTGGATTGCAGGTCGCCGTATTTGCCGTTGAAATGATCGCCGGCGGTGGCATCGCAAACGAATGTGCCGTCAACGGTTGCCGGCGTGGTGAAAACTTCGCCCGCGGGAAGATTCGACCAGTAGCGCGGGCTGATGAGGCCGCTGGTTTTTACCCAGTCGAGGCCGCGATCGAAATGGGCGTCGATGGTGGTGCCCGCTTCGGTGCGAACGGTGAGCGTTTGCGCGCGGAGCATGCGTTCGCGCAGTTTGTCGCTGAGACGATCGATCATTTTGTAATCGGCGCGCATGCCCTGCTGCATGATTTCCGGGGTAACGCCGACCATGTGCGCGTAGCGAATCTGGCGGCGTTCGACGACTTTGACGATGGCCATGCGCGCGCCCAGTTCGCCGGGCTGCGGTGTCATGGCCAAGATGCCGACGTCGGCTCTTTCGAGCGCGTCGAGAACGAGTGCGGGCGCGGCCTTCATCGGACGTGGGCCGAAGTCTTCGAGAAGCAGCGGCAAGCACCGAGCTTTGCGCTCTTCGAGAGCGACTTCGAGTGCAGCGGCGACGGGACGGCTTTTTTCGTCAGCGATGAGCGCGACGTTTTCGTGCGGTTGGACGGCGAGGCAAGTTTCAACGGCGTTTTTGGCGCCCGGCATCAGCTCGGATTGAGGCGGGCCGAATGTCGTAATCATATTTTTATTTTAGCGCAACTCGATTGTAATTTCGCTGGAACGTATGTACTGGAACGAGGTTTGGGCGCGTTTTGCCGGAGGGGTCGATATGGGTGTGTGATCGAGACTCAAGACGCGGAGATCTTGCATGGGCGCCCTGAAGGGACGCCCCTACGAAGAGAAGAACTAGGTGGCGGCCATCGTGATGGAGGAATGATAACGCATCCAAACTGATTACAGCGTGCGGTCCGGCCTGTCGGAGTTCACTTGAAATCGCGCTTATTGGCCCACCAAACGTAGACGCACACTAAAATCGCGATA
Source organism: uncultured Acidobacteriota bacterium (assembly GCA_963785605.1). Taxonomy (GTDB): domain Bacteria; phylum Acidobacteriota; class Terriglobia; order Acidiferrales; family UBA7541; genus Acidiferrum. The sequence goes on from CAWAWE010000018.1 coordinate 11,162, forward strand.
ACGGCCAGAATGCCTATCCTCCAGAGATAGGAATCGGGACTGCCGCCGAAGTCACGCATCCTACCGTGGTTGAGGTAGCCCGCCGCTCCCAAGAGAACAAATAAAATCACCACAAAACTGATGCGAGTCTTCTTGTCCGCTGGACCGTCACCGGTGCTCATATTTTTTGGTGTTCAGTTTAGGGGCGCGGGTTTACGCGGAAGGCGGGGACTTGGCCGCCGCCGCTGGTGACGTTGGCGAGGCCGGTGGCGCTGAGGCGGGTAAGGAAGCCGGCGAGCTTTCCGCGGAAAAGATAGGGCGCGAAATCGACGAGCATGTCTTTGAAATCGACGGGGGAGTCGGCGCTGCCGGGTTTCGTGATGTAGGGGAAAACTTCGCGGCGGATAGGGATGCGTTCCTGCACGATCCAGCATCCGGCGTCGCCGCCGGCGGTTGCAGCGGCCAGCGCTTTTTCGATGGTGGCATCCCAGGATTTTTCGTCGGATTCCCAGCCGAGCGTTACGCCGGTGCCGCCGTATTCGTCGCTGGGCTTGAGGACGAGGTTCTGGCGCTCTTTGCGGACGAACGGGAGCAGGTCGATCGCGTCGCCGTAATGCTGCGTGCGAGTCTCGGTGACGACGCGCGTCCACGGAATGTGATTGCGAATGAGTTGCTGTTCGTCGCGCGAGAATAGCTTGGCGTTTTGTTCGTCGGTGAGCACGGCGAAAAACGCTTTCACGTGGGGAATTTTGCAGCGGAATGTGTTGGTCATGCACATCGCATTCGCTTCGTAAGCTTTGACGAGCGCGGCGCATTCCTGCGGGCGAGCGACGATGTCGTTGATCAGGACGCGACGGTAGAGCAGATCGATTTTCTTGCCGTGAGCGATGAGCGATTTGCCGTTGAATTCGAGATCGCGTGGATCGGCCAGCACAACAGGAACGCCCATGCGTTCGAATCGCGATTTCAAGATTTCGAATTCGGTCCAGGTCGGAACTTCGCGCCAATCGACGATGGCCATTTGCGGCCGCTTGTCGGTGCCGCCCCAATCAATGTAACTGGCGATGAGCGCATCGAGTAGTTTGGCGCTCAGCGGATAGCTGTGCGCTTCGAATGAGCGCGTGAATTCGTCGAAGATCGGAAGCTGGCGAAAAACTTCGGCGAGCGTTTCGGTGTACCCGGCGCCAGCGGGAGCTTCGCCGTTGTATTCGGCAAACTTGAGCGAGTCGGGAAGCAGGAAGGCATCGAGACGCGACGAAGTGCTTGCCCGGCCGTAGCCGACGGGAAGGCGTGCGAGACGCGTTTCTTCGGGGCGCAGATGAAGCTGCGCGAAGAGCGACGGAACCTCGAGCGCAGCCGTCACGACGCGCTCCCCGAGATCGGCGATCGTTTCAGCGACGACGCGAACACGACGCTCATCTTCGGGCGAAAGAAAAAATGGGCGCAGGAAAGGGCAGTGAACGCGATCGCCAAACGTGAGCTTGGCGTCGCGAAGTCGCTCCAGGAACTCCGACGGAAAATTTGGATCTCCCGCCAGGACGGGCCGGAGCAGCGTATGCCACTGTTCGGCTGCACCAGCCGAAGACGCCGCTGAGATATACGCGGAGGCGCTCATTATTTGCTTTTCGTAGCGGAAGATTTAGCGGCTGGTTCGGGTTTCGGTTGTGCTACCGCGGGCTGACTCACTGCGGCAGTGGTCGCAGCAGCGACGCGCGTCGCAGCTTTTGGAGCGCCGATGAAACCGTTCGACGCGCCGAGCCCGAGCATCTCTTCCCAGCGCGGCCAGGTATTCGAGATATCGCCGTTGAGCGCGCGATCGATCACGAGGTGCGCCATCTGCTCGACGACATGCTCGAAATAAAACTCCGTGATGCGATCGCGTTCGAAATCAGGCGCGGGATTGAGGAAATCGATCGCCCAGGGCACGCCGTCTTTGATCGCGAATTCGATGGTGTTCATTTCGTAGCCGAGCGCCTGATTGATGGTGCGGGCGTCGTCCACGATGCGAGCGCCGAGCTCCTTCGAAAGATAATCATGCTCGACGAGATAGCGGCGTTCTTTCGGATCGTAGCGAACGGGCAAAATGTCGGTTTTGCCGAAAGTGAAGCAGCGAACATAGCCCTCGAAGTCGATGAATTCCTGGAGCGTCATGCAATACGGCGCGGTCTGATCGTACGCGGCAAACAATTCCTCTTTATTGTTCACCTTGTAGACGTGCTTCCATCCGCCGCCGGAATACGGCTTCAAAATTGCCGGGCGGCCGACGTAGTCGAGCAGCCCATCCCAATCGACCGGATACTTCATGTTGTGCAGCGATTCGGACGTGATGTCCACGTCTTTGGGATAGCCCTTTTGCGGAAGCAAAACCGTTTTCGGAATCGCGATGCCGAGCTTCGCGGCGACGGAATAATTGAAATATTTGTCGTCGGCCGTCCACCAAAACGGATTGTTGATGACGTACGAGCCTTGCAGCACAGCGTGCTTGAGATAGCCGCGGTAGTATTCGACTTCATGCGAAATCCGATCGACGATCACGCTGTATTCGGCGAGCTCGTTCATCTTGGTGCCGCCGATCTTCACGAATTCGGCGGCGACGCCCACACCCTTGCCGAGCTGATTCACTTTGGCGATGAATGCCGGCGGGAAGCTGTATTCACGGCCGCAGAGAAGGCCGACTTTCTTTATCGGTTGCATCGATTGCTCCTCAGAAACCGGGGACGGTGCATGGAATTCGGAATGTTCCATTCGCGGATCGGTTGTATCAATGTCTGTAACAACGTCTGCAACAACGTCTGCAACGAGGGCTGCATCAAGCTCGGACTGAGGGCCGCTCTCTGATTCTTTCTCCGGCTCATGGTGAATCGGCTCCTCAATCAGATCGGAGTGATGGCGCCGCGCATCGTCCTCAAGTAAGCCGCCTGGCAACCGGTCAAGCAACCGGTTCACGTGATCGAGAGACGAGCGAGCGCGGTTCAGGGCCGCGGACAACTGGTTCATTCAATTTATCGCATGTGCGGATGACGCTCTCGGCTGGATGACGCCCCCACGGGTTTCTTCGACCAGATGACGTACGACCGCTTTGAGGTCGCCGGTTTCCTGGTAGACGCGAAGCTGGCGCTCGGCGCTGGTGCCTTCGCGCAAAATTGTGTGCACGTACTCGACGGCGCTGCGGCTGCCGAGATCGTCGACGACATCATCAACGAATTCGAGCAGTTCGGTGGCTAGCTCGCGCATCGGGACTTCGGCTTCCTTGCCGAAATCGATGAGCTTGCCCTCGATGCCGTAACGCGCGGCACGCCATTTATTTTCCTCGATGAGGGCGCGCCGATACAAACGGAAGCTCATGTTTTTGGTGTAAAGCCTGTGTAATTTTACGACGATGGCTTGTGTCAAAGCGGCGATGGCGACGGCTTCTTCGACTTTTGTGGTGACGTCGCACATGCGAAATTCCAGCGTGCCAAACGTTGGATGCGGGCGAACGTCCCACCAGATTTTTTTGCCGTTGTCGATCGAGTTCAATTTCACGAGCAGATTGACGAAATTTTCGTAAGCGCTCCAGGATTCGAATTGTTCGGGAACGCCGGTGCGCGGGAAGCGGCGGAAGACCGTGGTGCGGAACGATTTCAATCCCGTGTTGCGGCCCATCCAGAACGGGGAACTGGTGGAGAGCGCGAGCAGGTGCGGCAGGAAGTAACGGACCATGTTCATCATGTCGATGGTGGTCTGCTTGTCGGGCATGGCGACGTGAACGTGCATGCCGAAGATCAAGAGCGAACGCGCGAGCTGCTGCAATTCCTCAACGATATTTTCGTAGCGCTCGCCGGGAGAGATGACTTGATCGATCCAGCTCGAGAAGGGATGCGTTCCGGCGGCAACGATCTGGAGGTCGGCGCGCTCGGCCGCAGCGACCAATTCTCCGCGAGTGCGATGCATCTCGATGCGCAGGTCGGCAACGCTGTCGCAAATTTTTGAGCCGGTCTCGACGATCGACTGGTGCATCTCGTGCTTGACCTGCTCGATGATGTCGGGCGAAGCGGCCGACACGAGCTGCATGACGTGCGAACGCAGCTCCAGCGTAGCAGGATCAATGATTTGGAATTCTTCTTCGACGCCGATCGTGAAGCGGTGAGCCATAGGACGGCCCTCCGGGATGCCTTGGGCTTACGGGGACCAAGAGGCGGTATCATACGCCGCCGAAAATGAAATTACATCAGGAGGATGTGGTAGGAAGAAGCTGACAGTCGGCCGATGAAAGTCGAAGCAAGAAGATCGCGCTAAAGCGCGCTCCTACACTGACCTACAGACGCAACAGCGGCAACGATAGCGACAACAACTTCTAGCA
>CAWAWE010000019.1:0-19507 GCA_963785605.1 uncultured Acidobacteriota bacterium
GTCTCGTCGTTTTCGCGGGCGAGGGGTTTTACTTCGGAGTGCGCGAATTCGCGAACGGTTTTCTGGAGGAGCTGTTGGTCTTCGGTTAGAGCGAGATTCACTTCGCTTCTCCGGAGTTTACGTTGAGATATTCGCGAAGACGATTGTAGGTTGTGTCGAGGTCTTCGGGAAGCATCCGGGTTTCGCCGACGACGGTCATGAAGTTGGAATCGCCGAACCAGCGAGGAAGTGCGTGAAGATGGATGTGGCCGACGACGCCGGCGCCGCCTGCGCGGCCGAGATTCATGCCTACGTTCATTCCGTCGGGCTTATAGAGCGCGCGGAAGGCGGTTTCAACTCGAGGCGCGAGCTGCATCATTTCGGCGAGGGCTTCGGGGTCGGCGCTGGTGAGATCGCCGACGTGGGCGTAGGGAACGATCATGACGTGGCCGGATGTGTAGGGGAAGCGGTTGAGGATGATGAAGACTTTTTTGCCGCGGTAGACGACGAGCGTTACGTGATCGTCTTTGCGAGTGACGGCGTCGCAGAAAAAGCATTCGGGGCGCGGACCGGTTTCGACTTGTTTCAGGTATTGGTAGCGCCAGGGAGTCCAGACGTAGTCCATATCGAAATAAAGGATAACGTAAAACGTTTTGGGAGTACGGAAGGGATTAGAGATGCGTTTACGAGCGGCGAAAAACAAAACGCCGGATGGAAGCCGGCGCTACGAAATGCTGAAGGCGGATCGAATTGTGGTGTGGATCGAGGGCGGACTGAAGCCCGCCCCTACAAAACCCATTGGTGCGAAGTTTTGTAGTGCTACGAAATTAGGCGGCGGGGACGCCGTCGGCGGTGTTGACGAAGTCTTTTAGTTCTTTGCTGGGCTTGAAGAAGGGGATCTTTTTCGGCGGGACTTCGACCTTGGCGCCGGTCTTCGGGTTGCGTCCGACGCGGCCGCGACGCTGGCGCGTGCGGAAGCTGCCGAAACCGCGAATCTCGATCTTGTCGCCTTTTTGAAGAGCGTCGATGATGCTCTCGAAAATAGTTTCGACGATGGTTTCCGACTCCTTGCGCGGGAGTTCGGTGACTTTGAGGACCTCTTCGATGAGGTCGGCCTTCGTCAATGTAGGTTGCTTCGTCATCTTCCCGTTGCCTCGATGGGACTGCCACTTGTCAGTTGCCGAAACCGTCGCAGCACTGTGATCTGAAACGATTTACGGGGGCACGCTCTCCCGGTTGCCCTTGTTACTATCACTAAAATGACCCGCAGGTAAAGGACTTATACGCCGGGGCGGGTGAGGCCCCGGCGTCCCCGAAAGTTACTTGAGCCCAGCAAGCTTCTGTTTCAAAGCGTCGCCGATGGTCGCGGTCGAAGACGTTTTCGTGGTCGAACGATACTGTTCGATCTCGCGGCGTTCGATCTGCTTGGCGGCGGCGCGATAGCTGAGACCGATGCGGCGCGTCTCCGGGCTGATCTTGATGATTTTGAATTCGTATTCTTTGCCCGGCTCGAGCGGACCCGCGCTCTTGAGCGGACCGGTCGAGGTGCGATGCATCGATGCGGCGGGACCTTCGTCGCGACGCTTGCGGTCTTCGATCTCGGTGTTGTGGCAAAGCGCTTCGATGTTGTCGCCGAGTTCGACGAAAGCGCCGAAGGTGGCGATGCGCGAGACTTTGCCCTTCACGATGGAGCCGACCTTGTGCTGCTTGAACCAGTCGCTCCAGATGTCGTTGACCTGCTTGATACCGAGGGAGACGCGGCGATTCTCGGGATCGATCTTGAGAACTTTCGCGGTGATCGGCTCGCCCTTCTTGAAGACCTCGTGCGGATTCTTGATGCGCTCGGTCCAGCTGACGTCGCTGACGTGGACGAGGCCATCGAAGCCGTCTTCGATTTCGATGAAGGCGCCAAATTCGGCGATGTTGCGGACCTTACCGGTGACGATCGTGCCGAGAGGATATTTTTCGGCGGTGAGCAGCCATGGATCGGGCAGCGCTTGCTTGATACCGAGCGAGACGCGGCGATCGCTGGGCTTGATGTCGAGCACGACGACGTCGACTTCGTCGCCGACCTTGGCGATTTTCGAAGGATGCTGGACTTTTTTGTTCCAGCTCATTTCGGAAACGTGGACGAGGCCTTCGATGCCTTGCTCGAGTTCGACGAAGACGCCGTAGTCAACGACGCCGACGATCTTGCCCTTTACTTTGCCGCCTGCTGGATATTTTTCAGAGGCGCCGACCCAGGGATCGTTCGAGAGTTGTTTGAGGCCGAGCGAGACGCGCTGCTTTTCCTTGTCGAACTTGAGGATGACGACTTCGACTTCCTGATCGGGCTTAACGATGTCGGACGGATGCTTGACGCGGCCCCAGCTCAGATCGGTGAGGTGGAGGAGGCCGTCGATGCCGCCGAGATCGACGAAAGCGCCGTACTCGGTGACGTTTTTCACGTGACCCTTGACCTTGTCGCCCTCGTGGAGCGTTTCCATGAGCTGAGCGCGCTTGGCGTGGAGCTCTTCTTCGAGCAACGCGCGGCGGCTGACGACGACGTTGCCGCGGCGGCGATTCAGCTTGGTGATGCGAACCTGGAGCTCTTGCTTCATCAGGTTGTCGAGGTTGGCGGTCGGACGCAGGTCGTATTGCGAACCCGGAAGAAACGCGCGAACGCCGATGTCCACGACGAGGCCGCCCTTGATGCGATCGACGACTTTGCCGGTGACGGTTTCCTTGGCTTTGAACGCGGCTTCGATTTTTTCCCAAGTGCGGCGGCGGAGAACTTTTTGATACGAGAGGATGACGTAGCCGTCTTTGTGTTCGCCGGTGCGCTGGACTTCGATGGTGGTGTTTGGCTCGGGGCGCGGAATGTCGGTTTCGGAGAACTCGACAGCCGGGATCAGCCCTTCGGTCTTGCCACCGACGTCCACGACGACGCCGTGCTCGGTGTAGGCGACTACTTTTACTTCGATGATTTCGTTGTTGGCGGCGCTCTCGACCGGCTCGCTGTACTGGTCGATCAGCTTCGACATTTCTTCGGAGCCGGCGGCTTCTTCTGCGGCGGCAGCGGCCTCGGGGTCGAGATGCTGCTGAGCGGCTTCTTGCTGCTGATGTTGAGCGTCCGCTGAAGGCGCGGCCGGAGCCGTGGCTTGCTCGGGGCGCGGATCGCCGTCGGCCTGAGCTACGGGCGCGGCTGTCGCTTCCTGAGTTGCCTCAGCGTGAGCTGCCTCGGTGTGAGCCTGGGAGTCTGCTGCTTGATCTTTCTCGTGATCGTGTGCGGGAGCTGCTGCGGCGGAAGACGGATTATCGTTATCGGAAAACATGGTTGTTGGCCTCCAGAAGGTACTGCTTCTTTGTCTAGTGACCCGGCGATGCCGGAGTCATGGGTGCTGCTTGAGAATCCCTGCGATCTCTCAACTCGACATTTGAGTGACGCAAGGGGTACAGCTTCGCGGTTGTACTTCTTAACGTTGTTGCTGCTTAACGTTGCGTTGCTCGACGTCGTACAAAGTAACGGGCGATACGGCTGGCGAAGGGATGGCCTGAGCCTTGGTGCGCAGTAAAGACGCAGAAGGCAGGTCCGTCACCGCTATAGACAACCGTGATGTGGTCCGTTGCTGAAAACGACCGTTATGCGCTCACCGAGGACAAGTGCTGCGGGCGTTCAAACGCTGCAACGCCAAGATGATACGCGGCGGCGGAACCCGGTGTCAACGTAATGAGATAGATGGTTTTGGCGGGCAATTCGTTGCATGTTACGGGGCTTTGGTGCGCTGCCGTGGTGGCTGATCGCGCGAAGGATGCGGTCACATCGCGGCGGTGAAAGGCGCACAGAAAAGAGTGTCTGGCACAGAGGATCAGGCGTGGGCGCGGCCGGCTTGGGTGCGTTCGCGGCGAAAATCGGGGGCGCTCACCTCGATGGTGCGGCACATTTCGAAGAGGCGAGAGCGCATGCGGCTGCCGATGCGTTCTTCGAGCGAATCTTCGCGCACCGCGGGAATGAGCCTGCCGCCGGGGCCGCGAGTGGCTTCGCCGGCGGACGCGGGATTGTCGAGATAATTGGTGGTGATGATGGTGGTGCGCTTTTCGTTGTAGCGCGCGTTGAGGACGATGCTGACGATGTCGCGGACCCAGTCGGAGGGCTTGCTGGCGCCAAGGTCGTCGAGGACGAGGACTTCGATGCTGCGAATCGGATCGAGGACGGACATTTCGGTGGACTCGCTGGACGGGTTGTAGCTGGCCTGGATTTCTTTGAGCAGTTCGCGGTAGTCGCAGAAAAGGCAGGCGTGGCCGCGGATGATCAGTTCTTTGAGCGCGGCGACGGCGAGGTGGGTTTTTCCGACGCCGGACGGACCCATGAAGAGGAGGCCTTTGTCGGAGCCGCCGGGAAAATCGCGCGTGAAAGTTTCGGTGTAACTTTTGGCGAGTTTGAGGGATTGCGTGTGCTGCGCGGACCAGGTTTTGCCGTCTACGAGGTCGGTGACGTAGCTTTCGAAGTCGCAATGTTCGTAGCGCTTGGGGATGTGCGCGCGGGCGAGCACGAGATTGTGCGCGATCTTCCATGCCGCAGTCGCAAGCGACGGCGAATTTACCTTTGCCGTCGGGACGGGCGAACGAGCTTCCATCCGGTGCCGCGGCAGAGTTGGCAATTTTCGAGGGGCATCGTATGCGAAAGACAGAATACGAGTCCGTTGGAGAGACGGCAAGCGGTGCTGTGGACGATTTGTGAATCGAGATGAAGTTGCGTTGATAAAACAATTCGTGGCGGAGGGGCTTCGCGATACTAGTCGGTTGCGTGGGCAGCGAGCGGAGAAAAGATAACGCGGAGACGCAGAGAGCGCGAAGGTTCGCGGAGAGAATGCGGCGATGTGGATTGAGCTTTGCGTTCAGCCTTCGCGCAGATTCGCTCGCGCCGCGCCTCTGGGTGGCGTGGCGCGAACGATCGCGTTTCGCGGAGGCGGGTCACTGCGGAGAGCGGCGACGCGCGAGAGCTCCTGCTGGACGACGGTGGCGAACTCCGTCATCTGCTTTTCCATCTCGACCATTTTTTCGCGCATGTTCAGAATAATTTCGATGCCGGCGAGATTGACGCCCATGTCGCGCGCGAGCGTGAGGATGACGTCGAGGCGCTCGAGATCTTCGTCGGTGTAGAGGCGCGTGTTGCCTTGCGAGCGCGACGGTTTCAGTAAGCCCACGCGTTCATAGAGGCGCAGAGTTTGCGGATGGAGTTTGTAAAGCTCCGCCACCGCGCTGATCATGTAGCCGGCTTTCGCCCGTTTTCTGCTTCGTATCGCCATACTGATTTCTCTTCGACTGCTTTACGTTGCTAATGTACTTGTTCGATCGAAATTTCAAAACTGTGATGTTGACGGCCTCTTGTCAGCCGCCTGCTTTTGCGAACAAATCCTTGCGCGGGTCGTCGGGCTCGATCTGCTCGAGCTCCTTCATCAGGTTGCGCACGCGCTCGTCGGTCGGCTTCGGCACGATGACTTGAATCTCGACGTATTCGTCACCGCGCGTGCCATTACGCCCGGGTACGCCTTTTTCACGAAGGCGGAGCGTTGAGCCGCTGTTGGTACCCGGCGGAATTCGAACCAGCGAGCGGCCATCGATCGTGGGGACTTCGACTTTCGAGCCGAGCGTGGCTTCGGCCACGGTCACTGGAACTTTTACGTAGAGATCGTTGCCTTTGCGTTCGAAAAACGCATGCGGCTTTACGTCTACGCGGAGATAGAGATCGCCGACCGGGGCGCCCATCGTGCCGGCGTTGCCTTTGCCGGGAACGCGGACACGGGCACCGCTCGCAATGCCCGCTGGGATGCGCACGTCGATCGTCTCGTTGCGACGCAGACGGCCTTCGCCGCCGCAGGTTTTGCAGACGGTGCGGAGTTTGCCGGTGCCGCCGCAGCGCGTGCAGGGAACATTGAAGCGCATTTTGCCGGCGGCTTGCTGAATCGTGCCGGTGCCGCCGCAGATCGGGCAGGTTTGCGGCGAACCGATCGCGCCGGTGCCGTGGCAGGTCTCGCAAGTTTCCATGCGCGTGATCTGAAGTTTTTTCACGGCGCCGCGAACCGCGTCCCAGAAATCGATTTCGATCTGGTATTCGAGATCGCCGCCGGGCTCTTGCTCGACTTCCATTTCTCCGCCGCGCCCGCCGCCGCGGAAAAATTGACTGAAGAGATCGCGGAAGCTGGCGCCACCGCCGGCGCCTCCACCAACGAACCAGGTGAGCCGGAGCCACTGCCTTGACCAAAATCGAAGCCGCCGAAATCGAAATTGACGTTTGGTCCGCCGCTCGATTCATGTCCTGAGGGAGGCGGGCTTTGGTAGTTGTCGCTGTAGAAGCCAACCTGATCGTACATCTGCCGTTTTTTTGCGTCGGAAAGAACGTCGTAGGCTTCCTGGAGCTGCTTGAATTTTTCTTCGGAGGATTTGTCGCCGGGATTGAGGTCGGGGTGATATTTGCGCGCGAGCTTGCGAAACGACGCGCGAATATCTTTCGTGGTCGCTTTGCGCGGGACTCCGAGCAGCTCGTAATAATCTTGTTTGGTCGTAGTGGCCATCGTGTGCGCGTCAAGCGCGCGACTCAAAACTCAAATCAAATTAAATTCATGCAACAAATTTCACTGCGTTTAAACCATGTTGGGGCGCAGCTTTTAAAGTTGCTGCGCCCCGGTCCCACGGTTCAGGCCAAACTCTCCGTTACAGTTAGTTCGGCCGCTTGTTTTCGTCGACGTCGACATACTCGGCGTCGATCACATCGTCTGGCTTTTTGTCTTTGCTATCGCTACCGGCCGAGGCCGAACCCGCACCTTCACTGGGTCCCGCGCCCGCCGACGGACCGGCTCCCGCGCCTGCGGCAGCTCCGGCCTGCTGGCCAGTTTTGTAGAGCGTCTCGGCGATCTTGTGCAGCTTGCCTTCGACGTTTTCCGTCGCCGACCGCAACCGTGCCGTGCCGCCCTCGTTCATGGCCTTCTTCGCGTCGTCGATCGCTTCTTCGGCGGACTTCACGTCGGCCTCGGCGATCTTGTCGCGATTTTCGCGCACGCAGCTTCTCGGCTTGATAAACCAAGCCGTCGAGCCGGTTGCGTGATTCGACTTCTTCCATTCTGCGGCGATCGTCCTCGGAGTGAGACTCCGCCTCGACGCGCATCTTCTCGGCTTCTTCTTTGTGAGGCCGGTGGAAGACTGAATGGTGATCTTCTGCTCTTTGTTGGTGGCCTTATCCTTCGCGCTGACGTTCAAGATGCCGTTCGCGTCGATGTCAAAGGTCACTTCGATTTGCGGTATGCCGCGCGGAGCCGGCGGAATGCCATCCAGCTTGAACGGCCGAGCGAGCGGTTGTCCTTGGCGAACTTGCGTTCGCCTTGCAGGACGTGGATTTCGACGCCGGACTGATTGTCCGAAGCGGTCGAGAAGAGTTTCGACTTTGCGCGTCGGGATCGTCGTGTTGCGCGAATCTGCACGGTCATCACGCCGCCGAGCGTTTCGACGCCCAGCGAGAGCGGGGTCACGTCGAGCAGCAGGATGTCTTTCACTTCGCCGCCGAGCACCCGCCTTGAATCGCCGCGCCGACAGCTACGACTTCGTCGGGGTTCACGGACTTGTGAGGTCTTTGCCGCCGAAGAAGTTGCTTGCACGAGCGCACGATGACGGGCATGCGCGTCGAACCGCCGACCATCACGACTTCATCGATGTCGAGGCGTCATCTTCGCGTCGGCGAGCGCCTCTTCAAGGGCTGCATGGAGCGATCGAGTAAGATCGGCGATCAGCTGCTTCGAACTTCGCGCGCGTCAGCTTGACGTCAGGTGCTTGGGCCATTCGCATCCGCCGTGATGAACGGCAGATTGATCTCGGTCTCCACCAGCTGCGACAGTTCGATCTTGGCTTTTTCCGCGGCTTCCTTCAGCCGTTGCATGGCCATGCTTATCCTTGCTCAGGTCGATGCCTTGTTTTCTTTCTGAACTCATCGATCAACCAATCGACGATCTTCTGGTCGAAGTCGTCGCCGCCGAGGTGCGTGTCGCCGTTGGTCGATTTCACTTCGACGACGCCGTCGCCGACTTCGAGCATCGAGATGTCGAACGTGCCGCCGCCGAGGTCGTAGACAGCGATCGTTTCGTTGCCTTCTTTTCCAAGCCGTACGCCAACGCCGCCGCGGTCGGTTCGTTGATGATGCGCAGGACTTCGAGGCCCGCGATTTCGCCCGCGTCCTTGGTCGCCTGGCGCTGCGCGTCGTTGAAGTACGCCGGGACGGTGATGACCGCTTTCGTGCACCCTCTCGCCGAGGAAGTCTTCCGCTGCCGACTTCAGCTTGCCCAAAATCATCGCCGAGATTTCTGGCGGGCTGTACACCTTGCCCGAGATGTCCACGCGTGCGTCGTCGTGCTGCCCCTTGACGACGTGATACGGCACGCGCTTCATTTCGTCGCCCACTTCGTCGAAGCGGCGGCCCATAAAGCGCTTGATCGAATACACGGTGTTTTCCGGGTTCGTCACGGCTTGACGCTTGGCCACCTGGCCGACGAGGCGCTCGCCGCCCTTGGTGATGGCAACCACCGAAGGCGTTGTGCGTGCCCCTTCCTGGTTCGGGATCACCACCGGCTCGCCGCCTTGCATGACGGCGACAACCGAGTTGGTCGTTCCCAAGTCGATTCCGATAATCTTGCTCATAACTGCCAATCCTCCCTGATGCTGTTTCCTATTCTGCTTCTAAACTCGTTTGCTTTGGCTGGCTCTGAGTCAGAGTCGCGGGCCTGTCCAGTTGACGGCAGGGTGCGATTGGGTTCGGCGCACGACGTCGAGCGGACCAACTATAGCAGGTTGAGTGTGTCTTTGTCAAATTATCTTATACTGCTTATAAAGATATTATTTTCAGTGGCTTGTAGCTAAAAATGCCGTCATCATCACCGCTATTGGCTATTCCTGCGGGCCTGGCGGAGGCACTTTCGATACTCCCTCGGGCCTTCCAAACTGGCTCGGCTATGCCTCAGCCGACAGAGATAAAGATGCTTCAGCGACGGAAAGGATGCTGAGTGGAGGAGCATCAAGCTGAAAGGCACCTAGGAAGGAGATCTGGGGTAGGGTTTGAACGAACCAGAACAAGAGGGGTGGGCGCGGCCAACGGTCACGGAATGAGTCGGTTGGAGGTGCAGGCTAGCGACCAGAACCTTCTATGGCTGGGCGGGTTTAGAAGAACGAGGGTCGTGTGGTACTCTGGCCGCCTGTTCGCCCGAGTTGCCAGGAGGGTAGGCGTGAATCGTCGCGGGATGATTTCAGGATTCGGCAGTCTGTTGGTTGCGGGCTTGTTCGCGGCTTCCGGCTTAGTTTCGGGTTCATCGCTTTCGGCCGCGCCGGCGACGCCGCAGACGTCCGCATCTGTTCCCGACATTGATCCACACACAGCGCTGGGCTCGAAGACCGCGCCGGTTGTCATCGAGGTCTTCAGCGACTTTCAGTGTCCCGCCTGCAAAAGCCTTTACGATGCGACGAATCGCCAGTTGATGGACAACTACGTCAACACGGGCAAGGTGTACCTGATTCATCGCGACTTCCCGTTGCCGATGCACGCGCATTCCAAGGTCGCCGCGCAATATTCGCGGGCGGCGGCGCAGATTGGGAAACTTGAGGCGGTGGAAGACGTGTTGTTTCAGAACCAGGATAAGTGGGAAGCGTCGGGCGACGTCGATGGGACGGTCGCAAAGGCGCTGTCTCCGGCAGAAATGACGAAAGTGCGCGCGCTGGTGAAGAGCGGCGCGGTCGATGGGCTGATCACGAAAGATCAGGCGATCGGCAACAACACGTATCGGGTGAACCAGACGCCGACGACAGTTTTTCACGCCAACGGGCAGACGTTTCCGTATGCGGGCGTGATGAGCTGGGACATTTTGAAGCAGTTCCTCGATCAGCTGCTCGGCGGCAAGTAAGCGGAACCGAAGCCTCCGGGCCATAACTGGCCTCCGCGCGTTACAATCTGAATTCGCCGACGTCGAAATCAAAATGATGCAATCCAGCCCGCTCAATTTTCGCCGCGCCGTAATGTGGCTTGGCCGCCTGATTCTGGGGCCGGTCTTTATTTACGCGGGATATTCCAAGGCATTCCTGCCGAACAGTCACTTTTGGCCGTGGTTTTTCTTCAAGTTTTCGCTCTCGACCAATATCGCTAATTTTGCGTTCCAGGTGGAGGCATTCAAGCTGCTGTCGCCGGGCGGGGTTCAATTTGTGGCGCATACGTTGCCGTTTACCGAGATCATCCTGGGATTTCTGGTGTTGATCGGGTGGCAGCTCCGGATTTTTGGCACGATGCTGGCGGCGATCATGGTGGGATTTTCGGTGGTGGTGACGCGAGCGTATTTGCTGCACATGAATATCAATTGCGGATGTTTTGCGACGCCGCAGCCGATCGACATGCAGAAAGTTTTGGAAGATGCGGGCATGGCGCTGCTTGCGGTGTTGATGGCCGTGTTCGCGATTATCGAGGCGCGGAGACCCCATCCTTGGGCGCACCATCGTCGGTGGCTTCGGAACCTGCGACCAAATAGCTCGGCGATTTCCGACTTCTTCTCTACCATTCGACAGAACCGCGCTCGACATGTTTCCCGGGACAAATCTGCGTAGAAGTGTTGCAGGACGGACGCACTTTGTGTCGAGCGTGCGCCGGCGAAACGTATTACTCGCAGCTCTAAACCCAATCAGAGCTGAGACTCTCGTGGCTGCCGGCGTGCATGACTTCGCGAGGTCGCGCGTCAGTGATGGAAACCTGAGGCAACGTGCGGCCTCTCGCTGGCGAAACATGTGCGCTAAAATTGGTCGTTCATGCTGAGTTTGCCACCAATTACGTTGCGGTTGCGCGGATGGAAGCTGATCGACCGCGTGGCGCTGGCGTTTCTGCTGCTGTGTTCGATCGCGCTGGGCGCGGCGGCTGGGTTGCTCTTCGTTTACGCCAGCGATTTGCCGGAGATTCGTGCGCTGGAAACGTACCGGCCCAACGTCGTCACTGAAATTTATGCGGACGACGGGCAGTTGGTAGGAAGCTTTGCGCTACAGCGGCGCATTCTGATGACGTACGAGCAGTGCCCCAAGATTTTGTACAGCGCCGTCACGTCGATCGAAGACCAGCACTTTGAAGAACACTGGGGCATCGATTTTCCCCGTATCGCGGGTGCGGCGTGGCGCAACATCTTGCACCACCACATTACAGCCGGAGCCAGCACGATCAGCATGCAGCTCGCCGGCAACCTGTTTCTCGACCGCAGCGACAAAAGTTTTCGTCGCAAGATGCAGGAAATGCTGCTGGCGCTGCAGATCGAGCGCCGCTACACGAAGCCGCAGATTTTTGCGATGTATGCGAACCAGGTTTATCTGGCGCACGGCAATTACGGATTCGCGGCGGCATCGGAATTTTATTTCGGCAAGCCTGTGGGCGATTTGAAATTGCAGGAAGCGGCCCTGCTCGCCGGCATGGTGAACGGTCCGAAATTTTCGCCGCTGACGAATCCCACCGGAGCGCTATCGCGGCGGAATCTGGTGCTGTACCGGATGCTCGAAGAAGGGAAGATCTCGGGCGCGGATGAGGAAGCGGCCAAGAAGACGCCGCTCGGTTTGCACGTGCAGTATCCGCGCAACGATCTGGCTCCGTATTTCTTTGAAGAGGTTCGCAAGTATCTGGAATCGACTTACGGTACCGAAGCCGTGCATGAACGCGGGTTGCGCGTTTACACCACGTTGAATATCGGGATGCAGCGCGCGGCGAATCAGTCGATACGCGACGGTTTGCATAGTTACGACCGGCGGCACGGCTGGCGCGGCGGGTTGCCGAATATTTTGCGCGACAATCTCGGCAAGCTCGATTCGTACGAAGACGAAGACTGGCGTCATGCGATCGACAAGGGCAGCTATGTCACCGGATTGGTGATGGCGGTCGGCGACAAGGACGCGACGATCAAGATCGGGCAGTATCGTGCGGTGCTGGCTCCCGCGGATTTTGCGTGGACAGGACGCAAGAAGCCGAGCGAGCTGCTGAAAGTTGGCGACCTCGCGCAGTTTTCGATCAAGGAAATCGGAGAATCGACGGTGCGCGTGCAGCTGGAGCAGCAACCCGCGCCGCAAGCGGCGATCATGGCGATCGACAATCCGACCGGTGAGATCAAGGCGATGGTCGGCGGCTACAGCTTTGAAGATTCGAAGTTCAATCGTGCGACGCAGGCGTACCGGCAAGTCGGCAGCTCGTTCAAGGTGTATGTCTACGCCGATGCGATGGAAAAAGGCGCGACGCCATTCGACACCATTCTCGATGCGCCGATGACAGTGATGAGCGGCGGCGTTCCGTATTCGCCGCACAACTACGACGAAAAATTCGAAGGCAACATCACGCTTCGGCGCGCGCTGGCTGGTTCGCGCAATGTGCCGGCGGTGAAACTGGCGGAGAAAGTCGGGATCTCATCGGTTGTCGATGTGACGCGGCGATTTGGGATCACGACATCGCTGCCGCCGTATCTGCCGCTCGCGCTCGGCGCGGCCGACATGAAATTGTCGGAACACGTATCGGCGTTCACGGTTTTTCCCAACGACGGGATTCGCATCGACCCGCACATGATTCGACGCGTGACGAGCTACGACGGCGCGCTGCTTGAGGAAGCGCATCCCGAAGTGCACGACGTGATTTCGCCCGAAGTGGCGCACACAATGACGGCGATGCTGGAAGAAGTCATCCAGTTCGGCACCGGCATGCAGGCGCGGGCGCTGGGCCGTCCAGCGGCAGGGAAGACAGGAACCACGCAGGATTACACCGATGCGTGGTTCATCGGGTTCACGCCCCAAGTCACGGCGGGCGTGTGGGTCGGCTTCGACGACAAACAGATTTCGCTCGGCAAAAAAGAAACTGGTGCGCGAGCCGCGCTGCCGATCTGGCTCGAATTCATGCAGGGCGCGCTGGCGGGAATGCCGGAAGTCGAGTTCGCGAACGTGACTCCGCTGGAAGAAGAAGCGCACGACCACGCGGTCCACGTCGATACGCCGGATACTGCGCCGACGGAAGACGAGCCGGCGGAACGCAAAGCGAAGCCGCCGGCCGACGCTGCACCTGCTGCTTCGCCGCCTAAAACCACATCCGCAACTTCCGCTGCGATTCCACCTGGGCGCTGAACGCTGAGCAAACTTAGAAACTAAGCGAATGGATCCCATCCGCGCGGCTTTATCGTGCCGGTGCTGCCGGTCGGTTTCATCAACTTCAACGCTTGGCCGCGAGTGATTTCGCCAATCGCGGTCAGCTTCAATCCCAAGTATGTCGAAGGAATCTTGTGTGCCTTCGCTCGAGAGACGGTGAAAACAAGCTCGTAGTCGTCGCCGCCATTCAACGCGAGCGCTAACCGTTTGTCCCACTTTGGAACGGAGGCGTGCTGGACGGCTGCCGACGCCAATTTTGACTCGTCGATCGTCGCTCCTACTTTGCTTGAAGCGCACAGCCTCGCAAGGTCAGTCGACAACCCATCGGAAAGATCCATCGCCGCCGTCGCCAGCCGATGTTCGGCCAGCCATTGACCGAGCGCGATGCGCGGCTCGGGATACAGATGCTTCCGAAGCATCGGATCGCGAGCGTGAATCTTGCCTTTGGTCGCGCGCAACGCTGCCAACCCCAGCTCGGCCTCGCCCAGCCGCCCACTCACATAAATAATGTCGCCAGGCCGAGCACCCGACCGAACCAACGCCGCGCCGCGTCGAACTTCACCCACGACCGTCACATTAATAAGTACGCGTTCCTGCCGAGTCGTATCCCCGCCGGCAATCGCACACCGCAACTTCCGCGAAGCCCGCCGCAGCCCGCCGAGAAAATCCGTCAACCAACGCCCGGTCAATTCCCCCGGCAGCGCAAGGCTCAACAAAAAACATCTCGGCGTCCCACCCATGGCAGCAATATCACTCGCCGCCCGCGCCAGACATTTCCACCCAACCGAATCTGCCGGATGAAAATCGCGCAGAAAATGCGTTCCTTCCAGAAACCAATCGCAAGTTAAAATAGTTTCGTAGCCGCTTCGGGGCACGAAAAGAGCGGCATCATCGCCGATTCCGACGCGCACTCCAGCCCGTAAATCGCTGGAACGCCACGACTTCCCGAGAATTTTTCGAATCAGCTGATTCTCTGGGGTGTTCATTCGAATGTTTTCAGGAATTCGATGTAGTGACCTTTGGCCGCCATTCACGTCTAGTTTAGCGTAAACACAATGGACTGGCCGTTCGGGCAGGTGTCGGGCAAGTTTCTCACAGCTGCCCTTCGTGCAGGCAAATACAGGATTGACTGTAAGCCCTACAGATTTTAGTATGGCCCACCGTCGCGGCACCCTTTACCGCGAGGCTGATTGGGCAGTTCGGCTGTAGATCGCCGTAAGTTGAGATGAACTGAGGATTGCGGCGGTTTTAGAAAAATACAGGCTGTCTGTATCATGAATAGGTTTTCATAAAGGACTCCGCAGACTATGAAGGGCAAGACCTACACTTTCTACATCGCGTCCACGCCGGGGAAGATGCAGAAGCTCATCATCCCCGCATACGTGCTGCACGTCGTCGCGGTGTTGGCGCTGATCGGCACCGTGACCGTGGTCGCGGCGGCCGGGTCTTACTCTCGCATGCTGTGGAAGGTCGGAAATTACAACGCACTCCGGCACGATCAGGAAACTCTAAAGAAGCAATACCGCGCTTTGCAGAACACCGTTGACGACACCAACCAGCGCCTCGATTCCTTGCAGTCATTGGCGACCGAAGTCGCGATGACCTACGGCGTGCTTCGCTATCACCCGGCAGCTTTTGACCAGAGCGACGATCCAGCCGATTCGCAGGATGCTTTCGATCGCTCTGTCGAGCAGTACACCTTCTTGAAGCGGAATGCGGCGGCGGTGGCAATTTCCAGCGGCGGCCTGCGCTTGATGCCGTCGATGAGCTTCGCGGATTCGACCTACACGCCGTCGATCTGGCCGGTGCTGGGACATATCACCGACAGCTTCGGCGAACGCCTCGATCCGTTTAGCGGTGAAGGCGCGTTCCACACGGGCGTCGACGTTTCGGCCGACTATGGCGCGCCGGTTCACGCGACTGCGGACGGCGTCATCACGATCGCGGAAAATCACGCAGGCTACGGCCGGCTGGTTGTGATCGATCATGGTTTTGGCATCACCACCTGGTACGCGCACCTCTCGTCGTTCTCGGCGATCCCGGGTGAGCGCATCAAGCGCGGCACGGTTGTCGGCTACACGGGCATCAGCGGCCGCTCGACGGGACCGCACGTGCACTACGAAGTGCGCGTGAACAATGCGCCGGTGAATCCGTGGCGCTACATGAAGGCCGCGACCCCGACCACAACAGCCTCGGTAAACGGCGATTAATTTCTAAATCGCTGGCGTAACTTCTCGGCTGCATCTCTGCCTAAATTTTGCTTGTGACTTCCGGCGCGAGCGCGTCCGGTCTACTTCTTTGCTCGAGGTCGATTTTCAGGTGTGTTTTGCTGCGGTGCCGCCGTTGACGCCGGCACCGGCGTTGCGAAGCGAGCTGCTTTCAGGTCTTCCGGCGTGACCTCCAAAAGCAATCGCACAGCTTTCGTTTCGCCGCGATCTAGTCGCGTGATGTCGGCGCTGTGAACCAAATCAATGTAGGCCTCGCGAGTCTGATCGTCGAGCTGATGGCGAACCTTCGGATCGTTCAGCCCGGCCTGCGCGAACATTCGAATGCCGTTTAAGACGTCCGCGAGATCGTGTGCCTCCGCGTCGTTCGGAGCTTCGCCTTCGGCGACAATGCGCAGCCGGTTTTGTTCCGGCACTCCCGCGAGCGAAATCCATTGCAACTGATCCAGAAGCGCCGCGAGCTGCTGCGCTTGTCCGCCGTTCGGCGTGCGGGCAGCGAGGGCCGAACCGACGCTGGCGTCCTGGCGAAACACGGCGAACAGCGGCGATCCGCCCAACCGATCGAACCTCTCATGCCACTGCGCCGCATCGCTCCCGCGCACAGGATTTCTTAACAATGACGAGAGATCGGGATCATCGGTCAACACGATTCGATTCTGATGCAGGAACGCGAACGAAATCTTGCGTGCGCTGCCCTTCAGCGGAGCCGTAAAAACTTCGCGGCCATCTTTTTTGTCGTGCGTTCCGAACTGCGAGACATATGCGTTGATTTTCTTGCGATCGAAGCGGCCGTCGCCAATTGCGAAAAACTCCGTCGTATCGCCCCGCTTGATCGTCGCGACCGCAATGCGATCCAAATCGCGCGCATAGTCAAAGCCAGTGTCATTCAAAAATTTCGCGTACTCCGCATCGACTTGCTGTGGTTGCGGCACCCAATCGCCGAGCGAAGAAAAAAATGACGCAGTACGAAGCTGCGTAATATCCGCGAAGACCACAGAGTCAGTGTCGGCGGGAATTAACGCGAGCGCGCTTTCTCTCGCGTCGCCTGCGCCACCGGAAAAATAATGATGCAGTGCAAAAGCGCCAACCGCGACAAGCGCGAGTCCGATAACCACGCCAATCCAAACGCGTCGATTCATGTGAACTTCATTTTCCTTCAATCGCTCTGAAAGTGGTAAGGATGAATCGTGAAGGCCACAGCTACATCCAATCGGAAGCGGTTAAAGCAAAAATATTTCGAGCAGGCTGGTTTGCAGGCGAGTTTTCCACAGTCAACAAGTCGTCAACTGTGCTAAACGTCGCATTTTCAGCACAATGCGGGTTGCCGGAGAGGGAACCAACCCTTCCTTTTCCACAGTGCTGGCTACTGGCGTGCTCGTATTTTTGGCGTCCGCTACTTGCGCTCTCCCGGAACCATCTGCTATTCTTTGTCGGTTTGAGAGCGCTGGCGTAGCTCAGCTGGTAGAGCATCTGATTTGTAATCAGAGGGTCGGGGGTTCAATTCCCTCCGCCAGCTCCATCATCTGACGCGCGGGGGAATTGAGCGGAGCGAATCCTTCAAAGCAAAATCGACGGGCTGGTGTCTCTTGACACGAGTCCGTTTTGTGTTTTCGCTTGACCGCCCCTCACGTTCTTCAATCGTTTGTCGGTAAGAAGTTGTGACACAAGCAGTTTGTTGACGAACGGATTTTCGAGGACGGGTGGGTGAGTGGCTAAAACCAGCAGACTGTAAATCTGCCGCTCCTTGCGGGCTACGGAGGTTCGAATCCTCCCCCGTCCACCATGACTCGGTAAGGCCTCATATAGAAGACGGGCCAGAAATACGAAGCCGGAAGCACAAAGCAGTCGAAGTCAGAAAATTGAGCAGTAAAAGCGCGCCGAGCACGGGATGAAATCGGCAGTCGCTGGAACGACCCAAAAAAGAACAGGGTCGCAAGTAACCGCAGGGCAATCGCATGAAGCGATGTTCGAGTGCGGACGGAAACGCGGCACAGGCGCCGTACGGGAAAAGTGCGCCGCGAAGATGGAGTTGCTGACTGCGCAGGACTTAGCGGTCGAGATCGAGTTTCAGGGGGAGCGGGTTTACGGGTTCGGCCTGGGTAGCTCAGTTGGTAGAGCGCGTCCTTGGTAAGGACGAGGTCACCGGTTCAATCCCGGTCCCAGGCTCCAGAAACAAGCAGTGCCTCCGGTCTGTAGCCGTAAAGCGGAGGTTGGATGTGGAAGCGGGCTCAAAGGATTTGCAACACCGGGCGGGGGTAACTCAACGGTAGAGTCTCACTCTTCCAAGGTGATGGTTGCGGGTTCAAATCCCGTCCCCCGCTCCAAGCTTTGAAGTGGATTGAACTGGATTTGGTAACGAGCAGTCGCAGTAAAAGAACGACGCAGATCTACTGAGGGCAGAGGAATATGGCCAAGGAGAAGTTCGAGCGGACAAAGCCGCACGTGAATATCGGGACGATCGGTCACATTGACCATGGCAAGACGACGTTGACGGCCGCGATCACGAAGGTTTTGTCGAAGCACAACCCGAAGGTGCAGTTCCGTGCGTTCGATTCGATCGACAACGCGCCGGAAGAGCGCGAGCGCGGCATCACGATCGCCGTTTCGCACGTGGAGTACGAGACGCCGAATCGCCACTACGCGCACATGGATTGCCCGGGCCACGCGGACTACATCAAGAACATGATCACGGGCGCGGCGCAGATGGACGGCGCGATTCTGGTGGTTGCGGCGACCGACGGACCGATGCCGCAAACGCGCGAGCACATTCTTCTCGCACGCCAGGTCGGTGTTCCCGCGATCGTCGTGTTCCTGAACAAGTGCGACATGGTGGAAGACGCCGAATTGCTCGAGCTCGTTGAGCTGGAAGTGCGCGAGCTGCTCAAGACGTATCAGTTCCCCGGCGACACGGTCGCCATGGTGCGCGGCAGCGCGCTGCAAGCGCTGAACGGCGACGCCAAGTGGGAAAAGGCCATCGACGATTTGATGGAAGCGGTGGACAAGAACGTACCGCAGCCAGTGCGCGACATCGATAAGCCGTTCGCGATGCCGATCGAAGATATTTTCTCGATCTCGGGCCGCGGCACGGTGGTCACAGGCCGTGTCGAACGCGGCAAGGTCAAGGTTGGCGAAGAAATCGAAATCGTGGGCTTCCGTCCGACGCAGAAGAAGGTTGTGACGGGTATCGAAATGTTCCGCAAGTTGCTGGATGAAGGTCTTGCGGGCGACAACGTTGGCTTGCTGCTGCGCGGCACGGAAAAAGAAGACGTGGAGCGCGGGCAGGTCATTTGCAAGCCGGGCTCGATCACGCCGCACACGAAGTTCAAAGCGGAAGCGTACGTGTTGACGAAGGAAGAAGGCGGCCGCCACACACCGTTCTTCACCGGCTATCGTCCACAGTTTTACTTCCGCACGACAGACGTCACCGGCGACGTGAAGTTGCCGACCGGCGTGGAAATGGTGATGCCAGGCGACAACGTAAGCTGCGAAGTCAGCCTGATCACCCCGGTCGCTCTCGAAAAGGGCCTGCGCTTCGCGATTCGCGAAGGCGGCCACACCGTAGGCGCCGGCGCTGTAACCGAGATCATCGAGTAATTTTTTCGGCTTCGCGTAACGGAAGCCCGGGATTTGGGAAAGGATTTAGGTCATGCGAGAAATCATCACGTTGCAGTGCGCCGATTGCAAAAATCGCAACTACACGACGACGAAGAACAAGAAGAAGCATTCGGACCGTGTCGAGACGAAGAAGTTTTGCAATTCGTGCCGCAAGCACACCGGCCACAAAGAGGTTAAGTAAGGCACCGGATTGGCAGGGCGGTTTTGGTTTTAGGGGAGTCGTCCAACGGCTAGGACTCCGGTCTCCAAAACCGGGTATGGGGGTTCGAGTCCCTCCTCCCCTGCCAGAGATTGAACCAAGGGCCGGCGCAAGCCGGTGAAGTAGAGAGGAACGAATGGCTTCGCAGGCGGTCAAAGTGAAAAACGACGATTCGCAAGGCGGAATCGGCGCTGGGGCAAGCAAGATCGGCGGTCAGGTCTCCGGCACGATTACGGACACGCGCGAGTTTTTGCACGACGTCCGGCTGGAGATGAAGCAGGTCACCTGGCCGAGCCGCGAGGAAGTCATCTCGACGACCACCGTCGTCGTTGCG
>CAWAWE010000020.1:0-767469 GCA_963785605.1 uncultured Acidobacteriota bacterium
TCGCGCAGTTCACGTGCGACGTTACTTCTTGCGGTCGTCGTCGCTACGTAGAAATTCGTAACGTTCGATCGCGGCGACGACGCCAACTGCACCTTCGTCGCGCGCTTCGGTGCGCTGCACTCGACCCAAACAACGTACGCGAACCGGGCCTGCAAGCGTAATTTCATTCGGCAAGGTCAAGAGGATCTCGATAGCGGAACCCTGTTTGACATCTTTGGAAAGAAAGAAATAAACGCCCCGGGAGCTAACGTCGCGGGATTCCGTGCTGGTCTCGCCGACTGCAGCGCCCGTCGTCCATCGGACGGTGAGCGGCAGCCGCATTTGAAATCGCTGGGTGTTGCGGCGTTCGGAGCCAGTCAAGACAGAGCCTCCTGATTGAAGGAACAGTTTAGCCGTGGGCCTAAAAAGGGACAATAGGACGGGAGACTCAAAATAAAGGGAGAGATAAAAAGTACGGATGTACCATGACCGGGCTACATGGGAGAGAGTACCCAGTCCCAGAACCCTTTGCTGTATTTGATTGATAATGGGCAGTTTATGGGCATTTTGCTTTGGGCTGGAATCTCTCTGTTTCTGGACGGCATACGAGATCCCGTTTACGACGACGGATACTGGAATGAAGAAAAGGCGAAGAAAGCACGATGCGCGGATATCGCTAAGTGCTCTCTTATTCGATTGTTAGAGCGAAACTGAGCCTGAGAATTTCAAAGAGAAGCAGAGTTTGGATCGCTCCCGATCTGCAACTTGTGAGCTGTTTGTCGCAGACAGAGGACTCGCTCTTATATTGTCGCGACGCAGGTAGCGAATGTAGGACGCTGACGAGATAGATTCGAGATCGAACGTGATTACGTCTGGTCGATCAGGCGGTGATGGATGGCGTAGAGCGCGAGCTCAAGACGATCAGAGACGCCAAGCTTATCGAAGATGTTGTGCAGGTGGTTTTTCACCGTCTGCTCGCTGATGAAAAGTTTCTCGCCGATTTCCTTATTGCGAAAACCTTGGGCGACGAGCTGTACGATTTCTTTTTCGCGATCGCTGAGAAGCGGCTTTTCGCGGCGCGGGCCGGATTCCGAAGATTTCGAGAACGCCTTCATGACTTCGGCGGTCATGCGATTGTCGAGCCAGATTTCGCCGGCGAAAACGCGGTGGATACTCTTTACGAGCAAATCGGTGGCGGACTGCTTGAGAACAACGCCCCGCGCACCGAGGCGCATCGCGCGAACGACGTCGCGATCGTCTTCGGCGGCTGTGAGTACTACAACACGCGTGGGAAGCGTGTCGAAATTGACTTCCTCGAGAACGGCAAGTCCGTCCTTGTCGGGCATGCGCAAGTCGAGCAACAGAATGTCGGGCTTGAGTTTAGCGAGCATCTTGATGCACTCAGCGCCATTCTGGGCTTCGCCAACGATGATGATGTCTTCATCGGAGCCGAGGAGTTTGCGCAAACCATCGCGGAAAATCGCGTGGTCATCCGCGAGGAGGACACGAATTTGTTGTTTAGTTTTAGCCATTTACCCGAGCGGAATCTCGATAGTTAGGCGAGCACCGTGTCCAGGATTGGACTCGACGGTTAACACGCCCCCAACGGTACGCGTACGCTCCTTGATGGAGATAGGACCCAACCGCAAACGGTCCAATTCGTCACCTGTAAAACGTCCGGCAAAGCTAAAGCCTTCGCCGTTGTCGTCTACTACTAATACTAGCCTGCTGTCGTCCTGCGACAGTTTTACCACGACATGTGAAGCCTTAGCATGCTTTTTTATATTGTTAAGTGCTTCACGGTAAATCTGGAAAAGCTCGCGACAGACGCGGTCGGGAGCCTGAACCTCAACAGAATCAATGAGAACGTCGAGTGCCAGTGTCGATTCATTTCGGAAGCGTTCTGCGAAACCGATCATGAGATCGACGAGGTCGGCGCTTTGGACACGGACCGGGCGCATGTCGGTGACCATGCGGCGCAGCTCGGCGGATTCGCCTTTGACGGTCTGCTGGAGGTTGGCGAGGCTGGCGGCAGCCTCTTCTGGGCTGGCAGTGGTCTGTTTGCGGAGCACGTCGAGCTGAATTTCGAAGCTCAGCAGGGTTTGAAGGATGCCGTCGTGGAGATCGCGGGAAATGCGGCTGCGTTCGGCCTCGATGGCGCGGGCACGCAGGTGGCGCAGCAGGAAGACGTTTTCGAGCGCGGAGCCAATGTGGCGCGAGATGCGTTCGAACCAGGCTAAATCGTCTCGACTGAACTTGTTACGACCGTTGAGCAAGAAGAATCGTCCGGCGGGCTTGCCGCTCTGGTCGAAAGTGACGGTCATCATGGATTTCAGATTGAGGAGTTGCTGGGTCGGGCCGGGCAAGCGGGGGATGCTTTTGAGGGTGCGGCCATCGCGGCGGTCCCAGCCGAAGCCGGAACCTGCGCCGGAGAGGCTATTCCAGCAGATGGTGGCGTCAGCGTCGTCGAGGAGCAGGCCGTCGGAGCGGGTGAGGGGCAGATTGTCGGGCATGAGGCGCTCGGTCTCGCCGGCCTTGTGGCGCCAGAGGAAGATGCGCTCGAGGTCGATGTCGCGGTAGACGAGCAGGGCTTCTTGGGAGTGGAAGGCGCGGGTGAGTTCCTCGAGGAAGAGGCGGAGGCACTCGGCCAGGCCCTGATCGACCTCCATGGTGGCGGTGATGCGGGAGAAGAATTCTTGCTGGACGGCGAAGAGGCGGTTGCGGTCGCCGAGGAAAGCGATACCGGCTCCGGCCGCGAAGGTGGCGCCGGCCAAACCGAGCCAGGAGATGATGCGGAAAAAGTGGATTTCGCCTTTGACTACGGTGAGAAGAATGATTTCGAGAGAAAGCAGACCGGCCAATGGAAAGGCGGAATTCAGGCCCCAGCGGATGCCGGCGACATAGCAGACGAAAAGATACGGGAACCAGGCCGGGACCATCGATGGGCTGACGATCATGAAATAACCGAGGGCGACGAGGTCGACGAATAGGGGCAGGTGCCAGGTTCGATTGGGGAAAATCTTTTCGAACAGGATGGCGCAGAACGAGAGGATCAGGTAGCCGATCAGAAAGGAGATGGGCCGATTGGCGTGCAGCGACGATGGCTGCTGCAGCAGCGCGATCAACGTCATGAGGACGGTGATGGGGCGGGCGTAGGCGATTTGCCGCTCGATGTGGCGGCGATCAGTTTCGTGTGGATTCATGCGCGGGGACGCATACCTGTTCGGGTAAGTTTAGCAAGGGATGACGGGGGATGGGGGTGTGGTTCCTGAGGGAAACGTGTCACTTTCACGACATGAAACGCGAATTCATATTTTATGGGAGGCATGGTCAGGACGGGCGAAGGTCCGGCAGAGCTTCGGGCGATAGCATTGAACGCTGAGATCCTTCGCCGCCTTTGGGGCGGCTCAGGATGACAACGCTCTTGACGCGGCGTGCGCGACTGGTAAAGACGGTTAGCCGAGGAGGATGGGGAGGAGGATGCCCAGGCCGAGGGCGAAGAGCCAGAGGGCTGGGGCGGGGGTGCCGGTCTGGCGGACTCTGTTGGCAATGCGAGCGGCGACGCGCGGGTCGAGGAGGAGCCAGCGAGCGTAGCGGAACTCGAGAGTCATGAAGACTAGTCCGGTGACGGCTCCGTAGATGAGGTGGCCCATAAGCGAGGGGAGGAGGTAGGAGACGGCGTCGGTGCTCCAGTCGCATTGGCCGGTGAGGATGAGCGGTTGGAGCGTGATCGGGCCGGCGTACCACCAGATGAGGCCGAAGAGCCAACCCCAGGCGATGCCCATGCCGACGCTCGAGGACTCGTTTCGAAAGAGGATGCCGTACAACATGCCGAGGACGATACTGACGAGTATGTGGGCGATGAGGATTTTGACGGTTGATGCGTCGGGAGAGTTTATGAGGCGCGGGAGGACCCCGGTGGCAAAGAGGATCGGCGAGGCGACGATGCCGCCGATGAGTCCGGCGATGGCGCCCCAGGAAAGAGAGCGGAGCGTCTGGATGCCGGGGCCTTCGAACTGGCGATTGAGCGGGTCGGATTCGACGAAGAGACGGAGCCAGAGTTTGTCGAAGGTGGCGTAGGCGATGCCAACGATCAGGCCGTAGAGGATATGGCCGACCAAGGAGCCGAAGACCGCGGCGGCGTGTCCGGCGGACCAATCGAGTTTGCCACCCGCGATCCAGGGAAGCAGCGTGAGATGCGCGAGGAACCACCAGAAAATCGCGTAGCACATGCCCCAGCCCATGCAGGAGCCGTAGCCGCGGACGTCGCGCTGGAAGAGGAAGCCGAAGCTGATGCCGATCAGGACGGCGACGCCGAAGTGGAGAAGGATCAGGGTTGAGCGCGACAGTGGAAGAGTGCCGTAACCGGCGAGCAGCGGGAAGTAGTCACCTGTCGCGACCCAGGAACTGAAGATGGCGCCGCCGACGACTCCGGCGAAACCACCGGTGACGATGGCGCGGCCGATGTGAAATTTCGGTCGTTGCGTCGTGGGGTGAAGTCCGCCCCAAATGCCGAAGACTAAACCGACGGGAGCGCCGAGGCACAGGATGTAGGCGACGAGATGCGGGAAGCGATCGCGCGCGTCGGCGAACATGGCGGTGTTGGTGTGCTGAAAGATGAGGCGGACGGCGCCGTTGGGAAAGCAAATCCACGCGAGAAAGGCGAAACCGAGTCCCCAGATGAGTCCGGCGCCGGCGCTGGTGGCGCGACGCGCGAAGAAAGCGCCGAAGGCTACGCCGAAAATTGCGCCGTAGATGAGAGATTGAGCGACAGATGTGTGAATGGCGGCGACTCGCAGTGCGCCGCCGGCGGCTCCGATGAAGAGGCCGATGGTTGCTAGCACGAGGAGGCGGGGCTGCGCGGGCGTGGTGACTGGTGCCTTGTGAATGGTGACAGGGCCTGGCGCGGCATTCGGGCTTGTGGCTGTTTGCGCAGCGGACAGCGTTGCGTTGGCGGAGTTGGTTGCGGCGTTGGTTGGATCAGCTGACATTTTTTGGTAGCTCGTGCTTGATTCTATTGTCCTGGCTTCAGGTCGATGGTTTGGACGATGTCGGGCGGGAAGAAGAGCTCGACGGTCCAGTCGATCAGGACGCGAATTTTTTGTTCGAGGCCGGGAAGTTTTGCGAGATAGATGCCGCGCCACATTGCCCAGGCGAGCAAACCTGAGAATCGCATGGAGCGGTTGCGCGCGAAGGGCACGGATAGTTCGGCACAGGCGGTCTGATGGCCGATGACGCAGAGAGAGCCGAGCGAATTGAAGTGGAACGGTTTCAGCGGACGGCCTTCGATCTGCGCGCGAATATTTTTGGCAAGCACCGCGGCTTCGCGCAGGGCGAATTGAGCAGTCGGCGGAACGGGCTTTTTGGATTTTGCGTCGAAGACGGCGGCGCAGTCGCCGAGCGCCCAAATTCCCGGGCTGCCAGGAATGGCGAGAGTCTCGTCGACAGTGAGCGCGCCACGCCTGTCTTTCGGGAGCGGGAGAGCTTTGACGACGGGACTGGGCGCAACACCGGCGGTCCAGACGAGAGTTTCGGCGGCGAGTTCGCCGTCCGTGAGAATGACTCTGCCCGGCTTCGCGTCGAGGAGGCGCGCTTTCAAACGAAAGATGACGCCGCGCTCGGCCATACGCTGGAGTGCGTAGCGCCCGAGCGATTCGCTGAGCTCGGGCAGGATGGTGTCGTGCGAGTGGACGAGGATCACGCTGAGATCGGACGGCGGAAGGCGCGGGTAATCGGCGAGGATGCCGTGGGCGAAATCGTTCATCGCGCCGGCGAGTTCGACGCCAGCGAATCCGCCGCCGGCGATGACGAAGGTGAGCAGGGCGCGGCGGCGAGCGGGATCGGTTTCGCGATCGGCTTTTTCGAACATCTCGATGACGTGATTGCGGATGCGAATGGCGTCGATGAGGCTTTTGAAATTGAAGGAGTATTTTTCGAGGTCGGCCATGCCGAGATAGTTCGAAACGGAACCGAGCGCGAAGACGAGATGATCGTAGGGAATCTCGTGAGTTTCGCCGGGATCGGATTGAGCCGAGTTCGGGCCGGTCATATCGATCGGGTCGTTGGCGAGGATGACGCGACGACGCTCGAGATCGACGCTGGCAACGCTGGCGCGCGTGAACTGCGTGCGGTGGAGGCTGCTGCGCAGGGGCGTGCTGATGTGGCTGGGCTCGAGATTGGAGCCGGCGACTTCGGCAAGCATAGGGGTGAAGAGGAGAGCGTTGGTTTCGCTGATGAGCGAGAAGCTCACTCCAGGACTGGTGTGAAACTCATCTTCGAGAGACAGGGCCGTTTGCATTCCGGCGAAACCGCCGCCGAGGATGACGATGTGCTTTTTGGGCAAGGTCGAGGGATCGATCGGAGGCGGCTCGGGGCCCAGCACTTCATGGAGGAGATCCGTGAGGACTTGCACCAGCAGGCCCATGATGGAGCCGTAGACGACCCAGCCCACGAGAGCGGGGATTTGCGCGCGCATTTGATCGGCATCCCATTCGGGAGTGCGGCTGGCGGAGAGCGGAACCAGGATGATGTTGATCAGGCCCCACCAGGGAATGCCTAGAGCAGCGCCTGCCATGACGTTGTCAACGTAGGCGCCGCGAGTTGGAGCAAAGAAGAATGCGTAGGCAATGCCGACGGCGACGCCAAAGGCGACGCTTAAGACGGGATGGCCGAGCGTAAGCACCAGAGCGGCAGAGCCGAAAGCGCCCGCGGCTGCGCCAATGATCGTTCTGCGAATATTGCGAGTCATTCGTTGTTCAATTTGGCGGTGCGCGATTCGAACTGAGCGGTTCGCGACGACCCAATTCGATTGCGAGGAAATTGGTATCGCAGACAGACACTACGTGCAACGACAAACTTTGGATTCAGGCGAGCGTTACGACGATACGGTTTTTTTCGGGTGGGAGCGGGTACGGCCGGCGTAGATCGCAGAAGTGTGGGGTGTGGCGCTGGATCCTGACTGCGGAGCAGGTTTTGCGGAGTCTGGGCTTGTAAGCGCGCGGCGAATCGCGGCGAGGGGGGCGTCGTCGTTCAAGTGGACAGTTCGGCCATCCGGCTCGACGCCGAGTTGCTTCCACATGGCGGGGAGATCGACGGGCATCGGATCGTTTCTCATTTTGGAGTAGAGCGTGGTGAGAACCGGGACGCCGGTGGTTTTGTCGCCGACTTCGAACGCTTTCTCGATGTCCCAATCCTGGCGGATGTCGCCGCCTGCGTTGAGGATGCCGCGCAACGCGTCTTGCAATCCCATTTTGTTGTGCGTTTGCTCGCGAATGCGAACATCGGCGAGAAAGCAGAACAGCGCTCCGCCCCAATAGGTGCTCGCCCAGGTATGCGTGTTATCGAGGCCTTTTTCGTCGGAGTTGGGAACGCCTTTGCGCATATCGCGGGCGAGGTCGGTCCACATCTGGATGGCGGGCATCTGGCCGGCCTGAATGCGGGCGATGGGCTCGACGTAGGTGGCGAGGCCTTCCTCCATCCAGTGATGCTCGTCGGCGAGAGACGGGAACGACAGGTGGACCATTTCGTGGGTGAGCATCCACTCGTCGTTGAGATCGGCGGGCGGCGTTTTTGTGCCGAGGCCGATTTTGATGAGGCCGCCGCCTTCGTGGGGCCAAGTCATGCCGTGGCGGACGCCAACGCCGTCGAATGGAGAAATTTTCAATGTGACGTGGGGAACGGGATATTTGCCGTAGTAGGTGGCGACGGCTTCGCCGGCGAGCTTGACCCAGTGCAGGATTTCGTCGTGAGAGATTTTCCAATCGCCGGATTCGATGGTGACGTCGATGCGCGAGCCGGAAATGACGAGGGTCGAGGTCATGTCGTCGTCAGCATGTGTAGAACGGATGTGCGCGATTGTCCAGGCGAGTGCGACGAGGGGCAGAGCAAGCGCGGCGCATAGGAGAGCGGTTGAGCGAGGACGAATGCGAGTCATGGCGAACCCACGCGAAACTGACGGTTAGACGAGAGAATGACGTTGCGGGGTTGCAGGGCGTTTCCGGGTTCTGATTCGGCTGGGCTGCTTGAAGTGGACGCTGAGATCCTTCTGCCGCTTGAGGCGGCCTCAGGATGACAGCTTCTTCCCGTTCCATTTGAGAGGTGGGGATCCTGAGTCAGTGGGCGATCGGAGGTGACGCGGATGGTCCGAACTTGCGTTCGAGGAGGGCGTCGAGGGCGAATTTGCCGGGGCCGAAGAGGAGGATGATGATGGTCGCGACGAGGAAGGTGTATGGCGCGGCGGCATAGAACTTGTCGGGATCTTTGAAGATCGAGAAGAGCGCCTCTCGGTCAGCGGTGACGTAGGCCATGATCATGTTGATGGTGAGGATGAAGGCGGTGAAGCGCGACAGCAGACCGATGGCGAGTGCGATGCCGCCGAAGAATTCGAGGCAGGAGATGGCGAGCGCGGTTTGCGCGGGCATGGGGAGGCCGAGACTGGTGAAAAAGTCGGTGACGTTCGAAAGGTTGTGGAGTTTGCCCCAGCCGCTCTGGGTGAGTTGCCAGCCCCAGTAGAGGCGGACGAAGAGCAAGAACGGCGACTGTAGATACGAGATGAGGGTGAAGAAGCGGTCATAGAGGCCGCGAAGACGAGTGAGCATGTCATTCATAATTGAGATCGCGCGAACGAAATGAAATTGATTTGAGTATCAGGCGCTGGCGGCTTTTTTCTGTTGCGGCCGGCAGAACCATCCGAGCGTGGCCCACGTCTGAAAATATTTTTGCACTGAAGCGGTGCGCTCTTCGAGCGGCATTTTACTCTTGCGGAATGCGGCGGCGAGCGCGTCGCCGAGTTTTTTGCCTTTGCCCAGCGACTTGAGTACGGCGAATTCTTCCGGCTGGATGCGGCGGAAGTAGACGGAATTATCGATGCGATATACGACGAGGAAAATGGGCTGAGGGTCGAGCTTGGCGACGGAGCGAACGTGCTTTTTCTTGCGCTTTTCGGCGAAGGCGTTGCTGGCGAAATCGGTGTCGTCTTCTTTGCGAACGGCGAGGAGAAGATCGTCAACGGGATACGCGAAGTCGAGCAAGCGAACGTAGGGCTGTAGATCGAGGGTGAGTGTCGCGGCGTCGGCGGTCGCGAGGTCTTCGGTGCGGAGAGCGGGCTTGGATTCGTTATCGAAGGCTTCGATGTCGGCCCACTCGAGGCGCGCGATGTCGAGAGCGAGGGTTTGCTTCTTCCCTGCCCACTTGGGATGAGCGCGCAGCCAGGACTCCATTTTTGAGCCGAGATTGCGCAGAGTGAATGAGGTGGAGGGGCAATCGACGATGTAGGCTTTGCACATCGCGTCGAACTGTTTGTCGCCGAGGACAGAGCGGAGGCCGGGAAAATCCTCGGCGAGCGCGGAGAACAGGCGGAACCAATATTGGCGATTGTAGATTTCGAGGCGTTCGAATGACGTGAGGCGATCGTTGGGCTTGATGAAGCGCGATGCGTAGGCGCGCATCTTGCCGCCGCCCGGAGCTTTCTGCTGCATTTGCTCGGACTTGGTGAGCGGCTGCATGACCGCGCGAGCCATGGTGCGTTGTAGGGCGAGGAGCTTCATATGGGGAGCTTCATACCGCGGCGGCGAGAACGCTGGAGGCGAGGAACTTGTTGGCCTTGAGCGCTTCGTCGTGGACTTCTTTAAAGGTGGGGATGCTGTCGTCCCACTCGAGCAGCGTGGCCGTGTGGCCAACGCGCTGGATGGCGCGATCGTAGAGCTTCCAGACGGGATCGATCACCGGGTGATCGTGGGTATCGAGAATGTATTTGCGATATTTCGAATGGCCGGCGATGTGGATTTGCGCGACGCGTTCGGCGGGGATGCTGTTGACGTAGTCGAGCGGATTGAAACTGTGATTTTGCGATGAGACGTAAATGTTGTTGACGTCGAGCAGGATGCCGCAATCGGCGCGCTCGACGACTTCGTTGAGGAATTCCCACTCGGTCATTTCGGAGACGTGAAATTCGGCGTAGCTGCTGACATTTTCTACCGCGACGGGGACTTCGAGGAAGTCGCGCACTTCGCGCACCTTTTGCGCGGTGATCTTGGCGGCTTCGAAGGTGTACGGCATCGGCAGAAGATCGTGTGTATAGCGGCCGTCCACGCTGCCCCAGCAGAGGTGGTCGGAGACCCAGGGAGTGTTGGTGCGCTTGACGAGATCTTTGAGGCGGCGGAGATGTTCGCGATTGGGCTTTTCGGCGGAGCCGAAGTACATCGAGACGCCGTGCTGGACGACTTTATATTGCTCGAGAATTTCGTCGAGTATCTGAAGCGGGCGGCCGCCGTCGATCATGAAATTTTCGGAGATGATTTCGAACCAGTCGCAGACAGGCTTGCGCGAAAGAATGTGATCGTAGTGCGTGGCGCGCAGGCCGATACCGATTCCGTAGTCGGTAAATCCGTTGAATTTATTGGCCGGCATTACTGATGTCTCCCAAGTGCGTGGTGCGAGTACAGATAAGCCTAAAAGCCAGAGCAGGGGCTGAAGCCCCGTCAAGTGGAGCTCGAATTTCGGCACGGCTGAAGCCGTGCCCTGACGGTCATCACAGAACCCGTGGCCTGACGGTTCATCACGGAAGCCGTGACCTGAGGGCTCATTACAGAAGCCAATGACGGTCGCGGCAGAAGCAAAGGGGCTAGTGAGTGATCACCAGCCCCCTTACATGCAACCGGCAAAAGCCGGTCACTGATGCTGGTGTTGTTATTCGGGCATCTTGCTGCCGTCGGTCGCGCAGCCGCCCTTGCCCTTGCAGGAGTTCTTGGCTTTGCAGCCGTTGTCGCTCGCCTTGCAGCCGCCCTTGCCCTTGCAAGAGTTCTGGCCCTTACAGGCGTGCTTTTCTTTCACCTTCTTGTCGGCCTTAGCGGCGTCGTCCTGAGCCGGAGCCTTCGCGAGGTTCGAAGCCTGAATCGTGGCCGCGGTACCCGAGAGAAGACCTGCGATTGCCGCACCAGCGAGTAGAAACCGATTTGTCTTTGTCATATCCCCAACGTCCTCCTGATAAATTTTACTGCACCGCACTTCCGGCATATTGCTGCCTGAAGACCGTTAGACCTTGTGCCGGGAACCGTACGACGGCGATGTTGTGATGTGGGATCGCCGACTGCGGAACCAGGCCCGTCGGGGCTATTGCGAGCTTGCAAGCTCCGGACGGTTTAGACGGCGTTCCCAACCTTACGCCTAAGGGAAGACGCCTGCCAGTGAAAGTTTCGAAATGCTTGCAAAATCCTTGTAACGCGCTGAACAGGTACCAGCCTAGTACAGGAAGCCGAGGCGCCGGCGGATGTTAAAGTCACCTCATTATTTGACGCACGTAGCCGGAAATCATTTCAACTCCGATGCTTTCGCCGAGGCTTGCGGCGACACGTTGTCCTGAATCCCCAATACGCGATTCACTTTGGCTGAAACATCCCCGGCGCTGAAGATCGGCGGCGAGCACGTTCGCTGTGTACAGATATACGCGGCCGGGCGAGCGACGGATGGGTATTGGACGTCGGGATTCGGGAGTTTGCCTTCACGGGTGTCCCACCATTCGACGCGCTTGTAGAAAGATGGGTATTGGAGCGCGGCGCGGAATAAGGATTGGGCCGCGGGGTCGGCCTTCGCACCGACGACGGTCAGGTGCAGCGGTGGGCGGGTCAGTTCGTAGTTGGCGAGGAGAACGCTGGCAACTGGAAGGCGGGTCGCGATCGGTTCTGCCGCGAGGTAGCGCATCGCGGTTTTGCCGATGGCTTGGTACCTGGCGTCACCGGTGTAGTAGAAGAGCTGGTTCGCGACGCGAGCTACGACTACGTTTTCGTCGCGCTGAGGATGCGGCTTGTAGGCCTTGTCGGTTGGAGCGACCGCGGAGACGAAGCCGGGATCCTTACCGGCGCGGAATTTGTTTTGGATGAAGATGGTGGTGGCGGAAGCGCGGGCGAGCCATTTGCGGTCGGCAGTGACCCGGTAAAGAGCGAGGTAGGCGCGAGCCATGGCGATGGAGTCGCCGAGGAATGGGCCGCCGACATCTTTGGCGCCGTGGCGAAAGCCTCCGTTGGGAAGAGCGCGATTTTGTGTGATCCAGTTGGCGGCACGGATTGCGGAGTCGAGGGTTTTTGCGTCGCCGGTGGCTTCGTAGAGTTGCGCGAGCGCGGTGATGGCCCAGCCGTTTTCGCGAGCGTAGACGTGCGTGTCGATGCGCGGGACGCCTTGCTTGCGGCGGGCCTGGTCATCGAGCGCGAAGTATTCCGCGCTGTGCTTGCCTTCGACGATGTCGGCATCCTGACTGGTGTAGAAGCCGCCGTCGGGGCTGGTCAGGAATGTGGCGAGAAATTGTTGTACGGCTTGCGCGGCGCGGAGATATTTCGGGTCTTTCCACTGGGCATAGGCTTCGGAATAGATGCGGAGATTTTCGGCCTGGACCAACATGATTTTTTCGAAGTGAGGCTTGGTCCAGACACCGTCGGTGGAATATTGGTAGAAGCCGCCCCAGACGGGATCGAGGAGCTGGAGCTGCGCATCGAGAGTCTGGCGCGCCATGACAGCGGCGCGGGAGTCGCCATGAGCGGCGCGATCGATGGCGAGCTCGACGGAATCGACGTCGAGATATTTTTGATCGAAGCCCCAGCTTCCCTGCTTGGAATCGAAGCCGGCCAGGTAATCCTTTTCGAGTTGCGCCTGGAGGACGGCGGGCAAGGCGTCGGTGGACGGGAACGAAATTTCTTTTTCGGGCTGCACCGACGGACCCGGAGATGGATCGTCGATGATGGCCTGGAGCATCGACGCCATCTCTTCGGGAGTGAGATAGCCTTGGCGTTTCACGATCTCGTGACCGGCGGCGTCGAAAACGACTGTGGCGGGCCAGCCGTAGTCTTCGTAGCGATTCGAAAGGTCGGGGCGAGAATCCTGATCGACGCGAACGGTGAGATAGCTTTTGTGAAGGAGGGACAGAACCTTTGGGTCACGGTAGGTGGTGACGTCCATGACGTGGCACCAGTGACACCAGACGGCTTCGAGATCGAGCAGGACGAAACGGTGGTCGCGAGCGGCTTGGGTGAAGACGGAGTCGGACCATGGGAGCCACGCTGGAGCGGGCGAAACGGAGTGCGTGGGAGGAGTGGCAGGAGATGACGCGTTGCGAGAGGAAGCTCGCGTGGGCTGCGATTGCGGTTGCGGCTGTGCGGCGACGGTTGATGTCACCGTAGCGGCCAGCATGATCGCAATGCGAATTGTGTTGCGCTTCACGAATGCATCCTCAGGTGAATATACGGGCTTGGGTGAAGTTTGGATTTGAGTGAGCTGATGAAAAGACAGGGGCAATCGCCGGGTGCGCGCTCATGGTCGGCCTACGGACACACCATTACGCGCAGGTCGAATCGAAACTTAGACTCGGTGCGTTGAATTCTGTGAGCAGAGGATTGTCGGCCTTCGGCGCGCGGTTTGCGCGTGCGGAGTCGTAGCGGGATTGGGTGGCACGGTGATAATATGGAGGGGCTGCGTGGAATTCCGGCGCGGCGTATGCGGTGGGAGTAGCTCAGCTGGTAGAGCGTCGGTCTGTGGCACCGAATGTCGCGGGTTCAATCCCCGTCTCCCACCCCAATTTCCCACCATATCCCCGTCCTCGTGCGAAGTTTATTTTTGGGAGCTTTTCTTCTTCACCCATTCATCGAACAGGCGGCGGGCTTCCAGTTCGGAATTGCGAGGGGGCTTGCGGCTGAGTTCGGTTCTATTTTCCGTAAGAAAAACTTCTCTCAGATCAAGATCGGTAAGGTAGGGGAATCTTTCGTGGAGTTCGTCGAGCTTGGCGAAGTAGAACTTGTCGGTTTTCGTTTTTGCTGGTTTTTTCTTTTTCATTCCGCATCCGATTCGTTCCCCATCCGACCTGTGGACGAGGCTGCTGGAATTATCTTGCGGCGTTTTGTTTGAGCAGGATTACATCGCTGTCGTTGTGCAGGCGAATGAAGCCGAGGCGGTCGTTGCTTGGCGACCAGTGGAAATCGATGATCAAGTCGGGGCTGAACGGAGTGACCACATGGCCGGGCGAGCCATCGACGGGAGCGGCCCATAGCGCGTACAAACCTTTTTCGCGGAACGGGTAGCCGATGTATTTGCCGTCCCTCGAATAGCGAATCTCGCCGCGCGCGCCTTCGTGGCGCTCCAACGTGCGGATGGTTTTGAAGGTCTCGGAGTCCAGAATCTGGATGACGACTTTACCGCCGCCGCGGGCTTCCGCTTGATAGGCGATGAATTTGCCGTCGGGCGAATAATTGATGCAGCCGCAGGCGAGCGCATCATCGGAGATCGGCGTCGGCGTGCCGCCATCGACGGAAACGCGCTCCGCCAAATTTTTGCCGTTCACCGTGCCTTCGAACATCAGCCACTTGCCGTCGGGCGAGCACATCGCCGGGCTTTCAATATCGCCGGTGGTGATCTGCTTGATGTTGCCGCCCTGCGTGTCCATGCGCCAGATGTTGTACTTGGGCTTTCCGTCGCGAAGCGCCGAGCCGAAGAAAATGTATTTGCCGTCGGCGCACGATACCGGGCTGGAAGAAGCGAAATCGTCGTTGAGCAACGGCACGCGATTCGAACCGTCGGCATTCATCCGGTAAATTTTGTTCTCGAGCGTGA
Organism: uncultured Acidobacteriota bacterium; assembly: GCA_963785605.1. Classification (GTDB taxonomy): domain Bacteria; phylum Acidobacteriota; class Terriglobia; order Acidiferrales; family UBA7541; genus Acidiferrum. The sequence goes on from CAWAWE010000020.1 coordinate 14,569, forward strand.
CGAGTAGATTGCCGTCCGGAGTCCAGTTGAAATCCCAGGCGACTGGGCGATCGCTGACGATGCTGGGCGTACCCAACTGCTTCTCGGTGTACGGCGCAACTTGAAGCGTGCCGGTGGAGCGCGTCTGGACGACTGCGGCGAGTTTTGCGTCGGCCGATAGCGACAGCGATCGGTAGTTGTTCGTGTCGTTCGTAATTCGGCGGAATTTAGTGTCTGGATATGACAGATAGGCGAGCTGAAATCGATTGAAGTTGCTGTCGGGACCGGTGCCGAGCAGCGCCAAGCCCGTACCGTTCGGGAACCATCCGATGTCCGCGGGAAGCTGCTGTATGCCGGCGAGAGTGGAGCGCCGCCCCGTGGCGGCGTCGAAAGCCAAAATCTGACCGAGTGCATTCGTGGTTGGCTCAGGGTCTTGGAGGCTGACAACGATGGTTTTGCCATCGGGCGACCACGCCGTGTCGAATCCGTTCACGCCGATCGATTTTTCGCTGAGCACCTTTTCGGCGCTGCCGTCGGCGGCGGCGATCATCACGTTGCCTTCGCCCTTGCGAAAATCCGTTCGGAGAAAAGAGATGTGATCGCCCGCGGGATTGAAACTGATATTGGAGCTAATGTCTTTCACGAGGCGCTGCGGGGTCCCGCCGAGAACAGGTGCGCGATACAAGCCGTTGATGTTGTGTTCTTCCTTTTCGGCTCGGACGAAATAGATATAGTTACCGTCGGGCGAGAAATGGAGCGCGCGGTAGATGTCGTCGCTGGGCGGAATGACTTGCGTGTCGCTGTTGTTGGCGACGTTGCGCAGCCAGAGACTTTGCTGACCGGCGTCGGACTGCACGTTGAGAATGTATTTGCCGTCCGGCGAGATTGCTGCGTACGCAGCTTTGCCGGTGGTGGTCATCGGCGAGATCGAAAAGCTTTCGAACGGCATCGCGTCTTTGGGCGCGAAAAATTTGTAGGCGCCGTAGATTGCGGCCAAGACCACGACGGCGAGCACGACGGAGACGACGCTGACTCCGACCTTGTGCTGACCGGCGACTTGTAAAACGGTTGAGCTCGACGCTCGGGAGATCGTTGCAGACGAGGGGACCGTGGCGGGTGCGTTGACAGCCGAGCGCGATGCGGAACTCGCTGCGATCGAACCCGACGAATCGGAATCGCTTGTTACGCGGCCGGAATCGGTTTGGCGGCGCAGTCGTTTCAGGTCGGCGCGCAGCTCGGCAGCCACCTGGTAGCGCATGTCGCGATCTTTTTCGAGCGCTTTGCCCAAGATCTCTTCGAATTTCGGAGGCACGGCTTCGCCTATGTGCGAGATCGGAGCAGGCGCGCGATTCAAGATCGCTTCGAAAATGACGCCGGAGGTTGAGCCGCGGAACGGCAGCGCGCCGGTCAGCATTTCGTACATCACGATGCCGAAGGAAAAGAGGTCGCTGCGGGCATCGAGATCTTCGCCGCGGACTTGTTCCGGAGACATGTACGCGACTGTGCCAACGGTGCTGCCGGGACTGGTGAACATATCGCCGGATGTCAACGTTGCGTGCCCTGCGCCGGTGAGTTCCCTGCCGGAGCGAGCGCCGGCGCCGACGAGTTTGGCGAGGCCGAAATCGAGAATTTTTGCGTGGCCGCGCTTTGTGACGAAGAGATTGGCCGGCTTGATGTCACGGTGAATGATTCCCTGCGAATGCGCGGCATCGAGCGCGTCGGCGATTTCGATGCACAGGTTGAGCACCTGTTCGAACGGCATCGGCGCACTGGCGATGCGATCTTTCAGCGTCATACCTTCCAGCAACTCCATCACGATGAAGTGACGGCCGTCTTGCTCGCCGATTTCGTGGATTACGCAGATATTTGGGTGATTGAGTGCAGAGGCGGAGCGGGCTTCGCGCTGGAAACGCTCGTAGGCATTGGGAGCGTCGTTCGAAGTCTCAGGAAGGAATTTGAGTGCGACGCGGCGGCCGAGGGTCAAATCTTCGGCCTGGTAGACCACTCCCATTCCGCCAACGCCAAGTTGCGAAAGGATCTTGTAGTGCGAAAAAGTTTGGCCGATCAGGGCTGAATCGCTGGGCATGTGAGGGAGATGTTATTCGGACGGACTGGCGTAGGTCAATCGGCAGTCAGGGCGAGGTTACTTGCCGAAGTAATCCTCGGTTGAGGCGGTGGATTCCATCGACACGGGCACGAGGACTTCTCAACGGCTAACATCAAGGATTGGTCGGCCGGTTGTCGCTGCATGAATGGGCTACACCTTTTTCGAATTCGGTTCTACTCCACAGACTGTATGGCGGAGGTGGGTATGCGGGCCTATAACGGGCAGAGTTGCTGAGGAGAGACGCGATGGCACGTTATGGAAAAGCGGCGGGCAAGAGTGTGGAGAGCGCAGTGCGGCGCGAGAAAAAAGGGACGCTGAAGTCGGGCCAGGGCGGCAAGGGCGGAACCGTGAAGAGCCGCAAGCAGGCGATCGCCATCGGATTGTCGGAAGCGCGCAAGAAGGGCGCGAAGGTGCCGCGGAAGAAGAAGTCGTCGTAGTCAAGGCAATCAAACGATCGAGACGGACTCGTTGGTTGTTTTCGTTTCGGTGGAAGCGTGATTTGGTATTCCGCAGTAACGCGATTGCCAGGCGATCGGCAACGTCAAGGTTTTGAGGAGCGAGGTGCGATATGAATACAAAACGCGCAAATGTGAGACGCACGAAGCAGAATCCGACACGACAACGGACGGAAGCGGTGAACAAGTCGGGACGCGTGAAGAATCCGGTGACGCGCGACCTTCCGCCAAACGACAAGGTCGATAAATACCCCGACGAATTGTACGGAGACACGGAGATACCGTCGCGCGGGTAGCGTTCGCGATTTCCCGCGTACCCATTTTTAGCTAGGTTTGGGATGTGAACACTCGCTCTGCTAGCCGGGGCGAGTGTTTTTTTTTGGCGCGCACAAAGTTGGGCGGCGCGCGTTTCCGCTCTGCGGGCTGTCGCTGGAAGCGTGAGATACTTTTAGCCACGTTCCGGAGGAAAGTTCGTTGGCCAGCCCAGTGGAAGTGCAAACGCGAGGAATTCTTTTCGATTTGGATGGAGTTTTGGTGGATTCGACGCCGGCGGTGGCGCGCTGCTGGTCGCGTTGGGCGGTGCAGTATGGATTCAACGCGGAAGAAGTCGTGCGGCAGGCGCATGGGCGCCCGAGTATCGTGACGCTGCGCGAGTTGATGCCGAACGGCAACTACGAAGAAGAAAATCGCAAGATGGAGGAGTGGGAAATCGCCGACACCGACGGCGTGGTGCCACTTCCTGGCGTGCTGGAAATTTTGCGGGCGCTACCCGCAGATCAGTGGGCCATCGTCACGTCATGCACGCCGGCACTGGCGGAAGTACGGATTCGCGTCGCCGGCCTGCCACGGCCACGAAAGATCGTGACTTCGGGGGACGTGCAGCGCTTTAAGCCGGAGCCCGATCCTTATTTAAAGGGTGCGGAGTTGCTCGGATTGGCGCCAACGGATTGCGTGGTCGTAGAGGATGCGCCGGCTGGGATTCGTGCGGGGCGGGCAGCGGCTTCACGGGTGCTGGCGCTGCGGACAACCGAGGTGGACGAACTATTGAAGGCGGCGGGTGCCACCTGGATCGTGAACGATCTTTCCGAAGTGTCCCTCGGCGACGTCGCCGCCGGCCAGCCATTGCAGTTGTCACTACAGACGTAAGTATCTGATGCGCCGGGGCTTTATCGGACGCTAGCACTGTGTACGCGGGCATCGCATCGCACCTCTTTTCGAGTGCCTCTTTTTTCGTGCCACCACAAAGCTACGTAATCGACTCGCGTCAGCCCGCAAGGTCTTCGCTAGCGGGCAAGTACTAGTCCCATACACACTAGACTTGTCCAGGCGGGTTCTCCACAGGCCCTCTTCAGGCGTTCATACCTCGACGAACTCATTTTCTACGGAGACTGCGAATTTCATGGGCACCCCACCGCAAGCACCCGCCACTCAGCGAAGCATCCAGACAGCGCAACTCATCACCGCGATGCTGAAGTCGGGACAGCATGTCAGCGACCTGATTTTCTCGCCGGGTCGCGCGCCGCAAGTCGAAGTGAGCGGCGAACTCGTCGAGCTGAAATTTAAAGGGTTGGAGTGTCTGAGCGCGGACGATACCCGGCTAATCGCACACGACCTCATCGGGAAAAACGATCACCCATTGCGAAAGCTCGAGACCGACGGCTCGGCGGACCTTTCGTACGGATTGCCCGGCGTCGCCCGGTTTCGCGTGAACGTGTTCCGTCAACGCGGGACGTACGCCATCGTGATGCGCGTCATTCCGATGGATATTCCGGGCTTCGAAAAGCTGAATTTGCCGGTGGTGTTGCACGAAGTGGTGAATCTGAGGAATGGAATCGTTCTGGTGACCGGGCCCACAGGTTCGGGGAAATCGTCAACGCTGGCCGCGATCCTCGATAAGATGAACTCCGAAAAGGCATTTCATATTTTGACGATCGAAGATCCGATCGAATTTTTGCACCGGCACAAAAAATCGACGATTCACCAGCGCGAACTGCACAGCGACACACCGACTTTCGGACTCGCGTTGCGCGCGGCTTTGCGGCAAGCGCCGAAAGTGATTCTAGTCGGCGAAATGCGCGACCGCGAAACCATCGAGATTGCTTTGGAAGCGGCGGAGACGGGCCATCTTGTGATGTCCACGCTGCACACAATCGACGCGTCGAAAACGGTCGAACGCATCATCGGCGTGTTTCCGCTGGCTGACCAGCAGTCGATCCGGACGCGGCTCGCAAAGGCATTCCGCTTTATCGTTTCGCAGCGGCTGCTCCCAAAGAAAGATGGGCAAGGGCGCGTAGCTGCGGTCGAAATCCTGAAAGCAACGATGAGAACGCGCGACTACATCGAGAAGGGCGAGGGCGAAGGCAAGACGCTGCTCGACGCCATGCGCGACGGCGATACCGAAGGGATGCAGCATTTCGACGGCGTGATCGAAAAGTTTATTCGCGCGGGAACGGTTGATTTCGAGACTGGGCTTCAGTTTTCGACGAATCCCGGGAACATGCGACTGGAGCTGTCGGATTACCTTGAGAATCCTGGCGTCAGCCGCGCGGCCGAAGGTTCGGCAGGAGCGGTTGACGGAGATCGAGGTCGAGCCGTAGTAGTTGATTTGCGAATCTTGAGGTTGTTCGACGAGGCTCCTAAAGGGAGCCTCGTTTCGTTTTTGTGGCGGCCCGAAGCTCTCAGCGGGTAGAAATCGCGCACGGCCGCGTGGAATCCATCCTACAATTCCGGGTTCATGCTTGGACTCGATGACGCCTATGTCCTGCGCACTCTTCGTGTGCTGGAAATTTCCCTGATCGTTGCGGCGATTCTGGGAGTGGTCGCGGTCGTTTTTCCAAATCTGCTCGGCCGATGGTTCGCGAGATGCGAATCGGCGTTGTCGCGATTTTCCGAGTCGCGCGGACGAGCCGTCGCGGCGATTTTTCTTTTTGTGATTGTGGCGCGATTGCTCGCGCTTCCCTTTCTGCACGCGCCCGTTCCCGGAATTCACGATGAGTTCAGTTATTTGTTGATGGGCGACACGTTCGCGCACGGACGGCTCGCGAATCCGACGCATCCGCTGTGGGTCAGCTTCGAGACGTTTCACGTCAATTGGCAGCCGGCGTATGCGTCGATGTACCCGCCCGGGCAAGGTGTTGCGCTGGCGATTGGTGAAGTGCTCGGAAATCCGTGGTTTGGCGTGGTGCTGAGCGTTGCGGCGATGTGCGCCGCGATTACGTGGATGCTGCAAGGCTGGCTGCCGTCGCGATGGGCGCTGCTCGGTGGCGCGATGGCGGCGCTGAAATTCGGAGTCGCGAGTTATTGGGTGAACAGCTATTGGGGAGGAGCGGTCGCGGCCGCAGGCGGTGCGCTGGTACTGGGTGCGATGGCGCGCATTTCTCGGCGCGCGCGTTTGCGGGATGCGCTGTGGCTCGGACTCGGGCTTGCGATTCTGGCGAACAGCCGGCCGTTTGAAGGATTCTTGTTTTGCGCGCCGGTTGCGGTGTGGTTCGTGTGGTGGCTGATCGGAAAGACGAAGGCGCGCGACGCGCTTCCGGTGCGATTCAGGCGCGTGGCGATACCGCTCACGGCGATAGTCGCGCTCACTCTTGCGTGGATGGGCTATTACAATTTTCGGCTCACGGGGAACCCTCTGCTGCTGCCGCACGTGCTGAACACGCGGACGTATCATTCGGCGCAGCCGTTTTTGTGGCAAGAGCCGCTGCCTGCGCTGCATTATCGCAATCAACAGTTCGAAGATTTTTACAACGGTTGGGAGCGCGAAAATTATCATCGCGGGTTTGCAGACGCCTGGCGCGTGACGTGGGAAAAATTTTTCGCGGCGGCGTGAATTATTTTTGGATGGGATTGCTGCTGATTGTGCCGGGAATTCCGTACGCGCTGCGTGACCGGAAAATGCGGTTGCCGATCGTCGCATTGGTGCTGGTTCTCGCCGGCGTGTTCTCTGTGGTGTGGTCGGCCGCGCACTATGCCGCGCCGATCACGTGTGTTTTGTTCTTGCTGATCGTGCAGTCGGTGCGACATCTGAGGACGATGCGATGGAGGGGACGTCCACTGGGAATCGCATTGTCGCGAGTGCTAATCATTTGCCTCGTGCTCGATGTCTTCATCAACGTGGGGCGAGGCGTGTGTGATCCGCTGTTCTGGCCGTGCGAGGGCGATCCCAGCCGCGCGACAATTGAGACAAAACTCGAACACACACCCGGCAAACACCTAATTCTCGTCCGCTACACCGACGACGAGCACAACATCCACGATGATTGGGTTTACAACGGCGCGGAAATCGATGGAGCGAAAGTTTTGTGGGCGCGAGAGATCGACCCGGAACAAAACGCGAAACTACTCGACTATTTTAAGGATCGCAAAATCTGGCTGGTCACGCCGGACACCGATAACACATATCTCGCTCCATACACATCCCGGACTCTGCGCCTAAGGACCGCAGGTGATAAAGACGATCAGTGAAGGCGAAACGACAGCTCAATCGGTACGAGCGTCGCGATCGGCTTTCCGTCTTATTCGTACCCGGCTTCATTGTCCAATGCTTTGTAATGACGTCATAAGCAGCCTCGTCCAATCCCAAACCCAATACTTTCCTCGGGCGGACAGCGACGATTTCTCCTTCGTCGGAGATCACCGCTTCAAACACGACCGTCCCCTGAAGCTTCGCACCTCTGGCGGTGCTCGTGTATTTTGGGATCTCGCAGCGCACACATTCCGGAGGGCGAAGTCCGTCGTTGTCATCCGGCGTCGGGGGCGTCTTCAATTTGACGAGTTGAGTGATCTCGGGCGGCGGAAAGGGTTTCGCGAGCGAATCAAGAAATTCATTGTGGCGAAATTTGCTGTCGGCGGAGTACAGAACTGTCCCATCCGACACGCGGATGGCCGAAAGATGCAGCGAATAGTCGTTTTATCTTGTTGGAAGTCTCCGATGACGACGGCGATTACGTTTATCTTGCCTGCGATTTCGGTCATCGACTTCGGCGTGGCCAGCGCCTGCGCCGAAATCGCGCGACTCTTCAGTGCGGCATCAAAACCAATGTGGTCCGCCACCGCGAACCCATTTTTCATGTGCAGGCTGATTGCTGAAGTCAGAATCAAGGAAAAGTAGTGCCCTTGGTCCTTGTTAGTCCCATCCGTGTCGCGCAGATCGGCTACCGCGACAATTGTTGCCTCGGGTCGCGCCTTCATGAATTCCTTGGCGAATTCATTGCCAGTGTGATCGATTTCTTTGTATTGCGCGAAGATTGGCGTCGCGAAAGCGAGTGCCAAGCTGAGGGAGCCAACGCAAAACAGCCATCCGAGACGGAGCGATGTCATTGCTTCATAATATCGAAGAGGAACTAAGAGACAGAGTTACGCTACGAAAGCGATAACGCTTCGTCCCGTCGAGCGAACGAGTGTGCGTGGTTAACAAACCTTCGCGGCCGCTGCGTATTCAATCTCGCGACGCAACCATCAAATTGTTCAGACCGAATTCGAAATGGCGGTGGATGAATTCGCGGAAACCGATACGCCGCAGCATCGCTTGCAATGCTTCCACCGGAATCCGCTTTTGATGTTGATCGCTTTCCATCTCACTACTAATCAGACCAGCGCCGCGCAGTATCGCCAGGATCGGATCGACGGCGGATGACGGCCACGTCATGATGAGGCTGCCACCCGGAGCGAGGATGCGATACGCCTCGCGCAGCACCGGCTCAGGCTCGCGCAGATGCTCGAGCACGGCGAGCATCACAACGTGATCGAATTGCGACGGCTCCAGCGGGAGCGGCGCTGTGATGTCGGCGCGAATCCGCCACCAACGGCCGCGTACGCCGTCTTCCACCTGATCGTCGATGCCGACGCCGTGTGAAATTTTATCGCCGGTGTAATTCAGAAAAGCCGCGTCGAGGCCGCAGCCGAGATCGCAGACGCGCGATCCGCTTCGGATGAAGGAATATGCGGCGCGGAATCTCAGCTTGGCAATGAAGTGGTCGAGGCCTGTGTACGCCATCTATTTCAAATCGTAGTCGCCGATGTAGGTGCCGCGGCTGATGCCAAGCATGCTGAGGAAAAACGAAGAAAAAGTCACCTGAATTCCGAGGAAGAGCCACATCGACCAGAACAGAACGGCGCGAACCTGGTGAAGCGGGCCGAAGCCGCTGGAGACCCAGTCCCACACGACCCACGCGCAGCCGAGAAATCCGATGAGGAAAAGACCGCCGCCGAGCAGCAACCCGGTTTCGAATCGCACGTGCGTGAGCGCGCGACGAAGGGAAACGTTTTTTCGGTCGAAGCGCTCGGCGTAGCTAAAAACTTTCGCGAATGCTCCAATGGAGATGATTTGTGCGCCGAGCAAGGTGAACATCACGCCGAAGATCATCGTGTGGACATCGAGCGTGATGCGCGGCGTGAGCATGCGCGGGCCAGGCAGTAGCCAGAATACGAGCGCGAGTCCGACGACGACGAGCGATGCACCGGGCAGCAGAAACAGCCAGTTCGGCGCGTACAGCAGCATGAAACGCAGATGGCGCCAACCGTCGCGAAAGCTTCGCAGATGCGGCGGACGGCCCCGCTTGTCGGGCCAAAGCGTGATCGGAATCTCGGTGATCTTTGCGCGAAGTTGCGCCGCCTTGATCACGAATTCCGACGCGAACTCCATGCCGGTGCTGCGCAAATCCATTTGGTCGTAGACCGCGCGCGTGAAACCGCGCATGCCGCAATGGCTGTCGCCAATGCCCGCGTGAAAAAAAAGATTGAGCAGCCGCGACAATCCGGGATTGCCGATGTATTTGTGGTGCCACGGCATGGCGCCGCGTTTAATTTCGCCGCGAAAGCGATTGCCCATCACGACGTCATAGCCCTGACGCCACATTTCGACGAACCTCGGCACGTCGCCAAAGTCGTAGCTGTCGTCGGCGTCGCCCATGATGATGAATTGGCCGCGAGCTGCCGCGATTCCCGCACGCAACGCGGAACCGTAACCGCGTGCGGGCACGCTCACGACGCGCGCGCCAAGTTTTTCAGCGATTTCGATCGATCCGTCAGTTGAGCCGTTATCTGCAACAACGACTTCGCCGCGCAGACCAGCAGACTTGAACGCATCGAGCGCTTTGCCGACGCAAATGCCGATGGAATTCGCTTCGTTGAGGCACGGAATAACGACGGAGACGTCCACCGGCTTTTCGGCGGCATCGGGCGGCGAGAACGTCGTCGCGTTTGTCTTGGTGGTTTCGGTTGTCGTCAAATGAGGCTTCTTAGCCGTACCGCGATCGCGAACGCATAGCCGCAGTTTCCTTTGCAATTTCCGCGTCCGCGTCTATCATGGCGCCTTCGCGGCGAGCCACTCCGTCGGCTTACAGACGGATGCACTCGAAGCGAAACCCTGAGAATCCATTGTCTAACATATCCGACGCCACAACGACCACTGCATCGGTTGCGACAGGTTCCGGAGTTACCCGCTCCGGCGGCGGGCTGCTCAAGGTTCTTGGCATGTGGTTCGGCATCGCGGCCGCCGTCGGCAACACGATTGCCGCGGGCATCGTGCGTTCGCCTGGCGACATCGCGCAATGGCTCCCCAACATTTATCTCTTCTTCGGGGTTTGGATTGTCGGCGGCCTCTATGCGCTCGTCGGCGCGTCGTCGATGGCCGAGCTTGGCGCGTCGATTCCGCGCAGCGGTGGCCAATACAATTTCTCGCGGCGTGCCATCGGCGATTACGCCGGCTTCATCGTCGGATGGAGTGACTGGCTCTCGACTTGCGGCACCGCCGCCGCCGTCGCCATCGTGATCGCCGAATACAGCGGCTCATTATTCACACCGCTCGCAGGCCACGTTCAGTCGATCGCCGTGAGCGTGATCGCCGCATTTTTTCTTTTGCAGTGGCGCGGCATAAAGTGGGGCAGCAGCACGCAACTCGTCACCGCCGCAATGAAAACAATCGCATTTATCGTCGTGGTCGTTGCATGTTTCGTGTTCGGAGGTCACGCGCGCAACGCGACTCCGGCTATTTCTGCCGCTGCCGGAACGGCTCATGCGGCGACGTCTATGCCGATCCTGCAATCGGGATGGCCACTCGCCATCGCCATCATGCTGGCCTTGCAAGCGGTCCTCTACACTGTGGATGGATGGGACGGCGTCGTTTACTTCGGCGAAGAAGTGCGAAATCCCGGGCGCGATGTGCCTCGAGCAATTTTCGGCAGCGTGTTTTCCATCATGGGGATCTATCTACTGATCAACGCCGCCGTCTTGTACGTGCTTCCTCTCAGTGAGGTCGCGGGCAACACGTTTTCACTCGGGACCGCAGCCGAAAAGATCTTCGGTCCTTATGGCGACACGGTGATCCGTTCGATCATGCTGATCTCGCTCGCGTCCTGTATGAACGCCAACCAACTTTTCTGCTCGCGGACTCTTTACGCCATGAGCTGCGACGGTCTCTTTTTCCGTCGGGCCGCAAAGGTCAACGCCGGCGGCACTCCCGCGTTCGCGCTCTTCCTGAGCACAGTGGTTGCGATCGTATTCGTCCTCTTTTCGTTCGAACGCGTCATCGCCATGCTGTCGTTTTTTTTCGTCGCGAACTACACGCTTTCGTACGCATCGCTGTTCCTGCTGCGCCGAAAAGAACCGGATATGCCGCGTCCGTATCGCGCGTGGGGATATCCTTACACGACGGGTATCGCGCTGGGAGGATCAATCCTGTTTCTGATCGGATCGATTGCGACGGACCGTAACAACGCGCCCCTGGCGCTGCTGATGCTGATTCTGAGCTATCCGATCTACCGCACGATAAAATTTGTCGCGTCGCGAAAGGGTGCCGAGGCATAAAAAAATCCCGCTCGACAAAGCTGCCGGCGGGATTTTGGTCTGCGATTGGGAAATGGATTTTTACTGAATCTTTTCCGCGATGCTCTTGCCTTGCAGGAACAGCAGCAGATAATCCGGCCCGCCGGTCTTTGAATCCGTCCCCGACATATTGAATCCGCCGAACGGGTGCGCGCCCACCATTGCGCCGGTGCACTTGCGATTTAGGTAGAGATTGCCAACGTGGAAAGCCTCGCGTGCCTTTTCGAGTTTCTCTGCATTCTTCGAGTAGACGGCGCCGGTGAGGCCAAACTCGCTGCCGTTCGCAATTTCTAAAGCATGCTCGAAATCGCGCGCCTTGATTACTGCGAGGACGGGACCAAAAATTTCTTCCTGCGCGATGCGGGCCTTGGGATCGACGTCGGCGATCACCGTCGCCTGAACGAAGTAGCCGTCGCCCGGCGCACGATCTCCGCCGACAAGCACACGTCCTTCTTTCTTGCCAACGTCGATGTAGCCGAGCACCGTTTCAAGCGCGGTTGCGCTAGCAACCGGACCCATATAATTTTTCGGGTCTTCGCTCGGCCCAACCGTGACTTTCTTCGCGCGCTCAACCATCTTCTGCACGAACGAGTCGTAAACTTTTTCCGAAACGATCGCGCGAGAACACGCTGAGCACTTCTGCCCCTGATAACCGAACGCCGCCTGCGCGACTCCTTCGACTGCGGAATCGACATCGGCTTCGTCATCGACGATCGTCGCGTCTTTGCCGCCCATTTCCAGCACGGTGCGCTTGATCCAGATTTGCCCGGGCGCCTTCTTCCCTGCCGCTTCGCTGATGATGAGCCCGACTTCCTTCGAACCGGTGAACGTGATGAAGCGCGTCTTCGGGTTTTTCACCAGCGCATCGCCAACGATTTCGCCGGCGCCGGTCACAAGACTCAGCGCACCTTTCGGAATTCCCGCTTCGTACAAAATCTCGACCATCTTTGACGCGACGATCGTCGCCTCTTCCGACGGCTTGAGCACAACTGTATTGCCAGTGACCAACGCAGCGACGGCCATCCCGGTCGCAATTGCCGCCGGAAAATTCCACGGCGGAATTGCGGCGCCGACGCCGAGGGGAATGTACACCATGAAGTTTTTCTCGCCCTTCATCGGCGTGACGGCTCGCGGTCCAGCCAGGCCCAACATTTCGCGCCCGTAAAATTCGAGGAAGTCGATTGTTTCGGCGGTGTCGCCATCCGCTTCAGCCCACGATTTGCCGACTTCGTAGCAAATCCACGCTGAGATCTCGAATTTGCGATCGCGCACGATCTTCGCGGCGCGAAAGAGACATTCCGCCCGCTCTTCGGCAGGCACTTTCTTCCACGATTCGAACGCTTTCCACGCAGCGTTAACCGCAGCATCTGCGTTGTCCTTCGTCCCAGCCTGAAAAACGCCAATCACTTCCGAAGGATGCGACGGATTCGTGGACGACATCTTCGCCGTCGTGTAGACCTTCTCGCCGCCGATGTACATCGGATATTCCTTGCCAAACTCCGCCTTCACCTTGGCGAGCGCCGCTTCCATCGCGCTTTTGTTCTCGGGCCGCGAAAAATCCACGAAAGCTTCGTTTGTAAATTCAGGTCGCTTGATTGTCGTCTCGGCCGTCGCCATACGCCTCTCCTGCACAACTCCACTCGGTCTTCCCATTCTACGTTGCCTCTCAGCGGCTCGACAACCGAACCGCTCAACGGCAACGGCACTTGCCCGGAGTCGCTTCTGCTTGGATAATCGCGGCACTCTATCGTTCGATGAGGACCCGCGCGCATGGCCATTACGTTTCAGTTTCACTACCCGATCGAACGCACGATGGCGTTCGAAAAGGAATATCACCCTAATCTGCGCCTGACGCTGGCAGACAAACGCGATCTGCTGCAAACGCGATCGGCCATCTCCATCTGGATGTTCGACGGCAGCCGTCTCGTTGGCGAGACCTATGGCGTGCCTTGGAATGGCAAGGACGACCTCATCGGATTTCCTCGCGATCCCGAAGCTATCTATTGCTACTCGAACACGATCCTGAGCAAATACCAGGGCAAGGGCTACGGCGCGATACTGAAGGCCGCTTTCATCGGCCGGGTATCTCAAGACTTCAAGCGAATCTATGGCCATGCCCGCCCCGGGCCGAGCCAAGAACTGAACAAGAAATTCGGTGCCAAAATGGGAAAAACCTATAAGGACTGGTTCGGCACCGGCGAGGACTATCGAATTTACGTTCTGTCGCTTAATAAGTAGGCCTTTGCCGGACGCAAAGCCGAGGATTCTTACATAGTCCCAGTACCCACCGACGCTCTTTCTTCAAAATCACAATAAGCTGCTTAAATACAATCACTTATATAGTGCTCCATACGGCACTTTTCCGACCATTTTCGCCATCCTTCCGCAACAACAGGCGCAGACTGGGGTTCAACAGGTCAGAAGCCGGAAGACCTCGAATCACTCGCCGGCAACATTAAAAAACTTGGTTCGTTGACGCCCCAACGCGGAGGTTGCCGGGCGCAAGGGACCCTTGGGGAGGACCCTTTTATGCGTCATCTTTTGTCTCTTCGAACCTTGTTACTGGCTGGATCAATGGGCCTGGTTTCGCTCGCACCTTCCCCGGCTAAGGCTCAGATCGCTGTCGGAGTATCGATCCGCGTAGCACCTCCAGCTATTCCCGTTTATGAACAGCCGCCTTGCCCGACCGAAGGCTATCTTTGGACGCCCGGCTATTGGGCATACGCCCCTGCTGGCTACTACTGGGTGCCCGGAGTTTGGGTTGCGCCTCCGCGCGTCGGCTTGCTCTGGACTCCCGGCTACTGGGGCTGGGGAGGCGGCGTTTACGCATGGCACGGCGGCTATTGGGGACCTCACGTCGGCTTCTACGGCGGGGTTAACTACGGCTTTGGCTACGGCGGCGTCGGCTTCGTCGGCGGCGAATGGCGTGGCGGACGCTTCGCCTACAACACCGCAGTCGTTCGCGTGAACACCACCGTTGTGCGCAACGTCTACGTGAACCGCACCGTGATCGTGAACAACAACGTGCGCACCAGCTTCAACGGCGGCCCCGGCGGAATCGAGCGCCGCGAGAACGCCGAAGAAATGCGCGCAGCGCACGAACAGCACGTCGAGCGCACGTCACTCCAGGTTTCACATGAGCACTCCGCGGGCATGAACCATGCCAACTTCGCCTCGGAGAACCACGGCCGCCCCGCGAACGCAGCGTACGGCCGCGTCAACGAGCGCCAAGGCAATCAGCAGGCGCGTATCGGCCAGGGCGTTCGCTCGGGCCAATTGACGCCGCGTGAAACCGGCCATCTCGAGGGCAAGGAAGCGGCGATCCATCAAGAAGTTCACAACGACCGCGCCGCCAACGGTGGCCATCTGACCGGCCAGGAACGCGCTCAGGTGAATCATCAGCAGAATCAAGTGAGCCGCGACATCGATCGCGATAAGCACAATGCGCGAACGGATCGTCCTGCTCAAGAACGCGAACGTCCGCATCAGCGCTAAGCGCTGAGGGGTCGCAGCTTCGAAGGGTCAAACCAATATCAATGAACGGAAACCGCCGGCAGGGCAACCTGCTGGCGGTTTTGCTTTTCGTGCGAAGCCGCGCACCGTGGGCTGTATCATGGCGCATTCGTTTTTCGCATATCGCGAATCAAACCCAACGCCGTGCTGTACAAAAATCGCCAGTGTTAGACGAATATAAAAAGAAGCGCGATTTCAAAAAAACCGCGGAACCCGCAGGCGGCGAACCGAGCCGCGGCGATCGCGTTTTCGTCGTGCAAAAACACGCCGCCACGCACCTTCACTACGATCTACGGCTGGAAATCGATGGCGTGCTGAAATCTTGGGCGGTTCCAAAAGGCCCGTCGTTGAATCCCGGCGACAAGCGCCTTGCGATGCAGGTCGAAGATCATCCATTCGAATATCGAAATTTCGAAGGCTCCATCCCCAAAGGCGAATACGGCGGCGGCGAAATGATCATTTGGGATCAAGGCACGTATGCGCCCGAGGGGACGCTCAGCGTCAAAGAGCAACTTGCGAAAGGCGATTTTAAGTTTCAGCTCAACGGCGAAAAGCTTCGCGGCAGTTTTGTCCTCGTAAAGCTGAAAAAACCCGGCAACAAAAACGAATGGCTGCTGATCAAACATCGCGACGCCTTCGTGGACGCGAAATGGGACGTGGAGCAACACGCCGAATCGGTCGTCAGCGGTCGCACAGTCGAAGACATTCGGGAAGGCCGTCCAGCCTCGCGTGAACGCCGGGCCGTCGATCCATCGGCCCTTGCGGGTGCGATCGAAACGCCGATGCCCAAGATGCCGAGCGGCGTTCGCGCCACTCTCGCCGAACTCGGGGACAAACCATTTTCAAGTCCGAACTGGGTATTCGAAATCAAATGGGACGGCGTCCGCGCCATCGCGCAAATCGAAAATGGTAAAACGACGTTGTGGGCGCAGGTCGGGCCGCGATGTCACCCTCGAGTATCCGGAATTCAAAGATATGGCGGCGCGCCTTCGCGTGCGCAATGCAATCATCGACGGCGAAATCGTCACGCTCGACGCCGACGGCCGCAGCAACTTCCACACGCTCCAGCATCGCCTCGGCGTGCAAAATCCATCGCGTCAACTGATGCAATCCGTGCCGCTCGATTATTTCGCGTTCGACGTGATGTACGCTGACGGTTACGACCTGCGCCGCTCCCCTCTCGTCGAGCGCAAGGATTTCCTGCAGCAGATTCTGTCGCCCAACGAGCGAATTCATTTTTCCGAGCACATAGCTGAGCAGGGCGAAGCGCTCTACGAAGCCGCTCGCGGCAAAGGCCTCGAAGGCATCATCGCCAAATTAAAAAACAGCACCTATGCCGGCGCGCGCACCTCAACGTGGGTGAAACTGAAAATTGTTAGCGAAGTGGACGCCGTCGTCGCCGGATACACCGAAGGCCGCGGTAGCCGCAAATTTTTCGGCGCGCTGGTCCTCGGCCTCTATGAAGGCCGCGAGCTGAAATTCATCGGCAGCGTCGGCACCGGCTTCGACGAAAGCAAACAGGAAGAAATCACAAAGCAACTCGAAGATTTGCGAACCCAGAAATCACCTTTCGCCAAGCCGCCCGGCCTCCGCGAAAACGTCGATTGGGTCGAGCCAACGCTCGTCGCGCGCGTGAAATACGCGAACTGGACGAACGACAATCACCTGCGCGCGCCCGTCTTCTTGAGCCTGCTCACCGATCGCGCCGCAAAAGACTGCACGATGGAGGATGCCAAGCCCGAGAGCACCGCCGCTCTCGAGTCGAAAGCAGAAAAAGAAAATCCAGCGCCGAAGAAGAACAAAGAAAAACCCGCTAAAGTTGCGGCCATCGAAGAGCCCATTGAAGTAACCGAGGATGAACAGCTTTCGCCGGAAGACCCACAGATTCCGCCAACAAAAGCTTCTCGCGACAAACAGAAAGCAGCAAAGAATTCGGCGCCATCACCGAAAGCGGCATCGAAAACAATCTCGATCTCCTCCGGCCGCGAATCCGAAGTTGAAAAAGAACTCCGCGCCGGCAACAAAGAAACGATGGACGTCGAATCCGACGGTCAACGCCTCCACTTCAGCAATCTCAACAAAATTTATTTTCCCGACCCCGGCGTCAAAAAACGCGAACTCCTCGCCTACTACTACCGCATGGCGCGCTACATCCTGCCGTTCTTGCAAGATCGCCCGATGGTCCTGCGCCGTTATCCCGACGGCGTCAATGGCAAAGCCTTCTTCCAAAAAGAAGCGCCATCCTATCTACCCGATTGGATCCAAACCGCCACCGTCGATTCCGAAGAACGCGGCGGCGAAATGCAATACATCCTCTGCAATTCGCGCGCGACGCTGCTCTATCTCACCAATCTCGGCTGCATCGATCACAATCCCTGGTCGAGCCGCGCCCAGAGCCAGGAAAATCCCGACTATGTCTTCTTCGACCTCGATCCCACCGACGACACGCCGTTCTCCGACGTGATGCACATCGCGCGCGAAATCTACGCCATGCTCAAATCGATCAAGCTGCGCTGCTACATGAAAACGTCCGGCGCCTCCGGCTTCCACATCTTCATCCCGCTCGAGCCGAAGTACACCTACGAGCAAACGCGCACTTTCGCCGAAGTCGTCGGCCGCCTCGTCGCATCGAAAAATTCGAAACTCACAACATTCGAACGCACCGTAAGCAAACGCCCCAAAGGCCGCATCCTGATCGACGCGCTGCAAAACGCCAGCGGCAAACCGCTCGCCTGCGCCTATTCGGTGCGCGCGTTTCCGAAAGCGACAGTCTCCACACCGCTCACGCCCGAAGAACTCACAACCGACATTGCCGCCGAACAATTCACCCTTCGCAATTTCAACGACCGCATCGCCAAGGTTGGCGACCTCTGGTCCGACTTCTGGCAGAACCGCCAAACCCTGGACCGCGCCCTCGAACTCCTCGCCAGCAAGTTTCCCAAAGGGGAAAAGTGACGATCCTTCCGATGCCGGCTGACGAAAGCCTCCGACGTGCGTTCGAGTTGGCCAGTGGATTTATTTCCGCTTCGTAGTAATCTCGGCAAAGCAATTCCAACGTCCTCGAGGCCCCATGCGCTATCTCACAACCGCTCTAGTCGCTGCTGCAATCTCGATCGCCAATCCGATTCACGCGCAGGACAAGCCGCTCCACGGCATTGATCTCTCCGATCTCAATCGCAAAGCAAACCCCTGCAACGACTTCTACGATTTCGCCAATGGCACTTGGCGCGCGAAAAATCCGATCCCTGCCTCGATGGTGATTTGGAGCAAGCGCTGGGCCGCCGGCGAAGCCACGAAAGACGTTCTCCACGGCATTCTCGAAGACGCCGCCGAAAAAGCTCCAAACGAGCCGCCGAAATCCACCGACCGCCTCATCGGCGACTACTACGCCGCCTGCATGGATCAAAAAGCGATCGACGCGCTCGGCATCAAAGCGCTCGAGCGCGAAATGGCCTGGATTCGTTCGATGGCCTCCGCCGAAGATTTGCAGCCTGTGATTCAGAAACTCAACGAAGAAGCGATCTTCGTTCCGTTCACGTTCGGCTCAAGCCAGGATCCGCACAATCCGCAATCCGTCATCGCCGACGCGGGCGCCGGCGGCCTCGGCTTGCCCGAACGCGACTACTACTTCAAGGACGACGCCAAATCAAAAGAAACGCGCGAGAAATATCTGCAACACATCGCCGCGATGTTCGTGCTCGCAGGAACCGACAAAGAGACCTCCGCAGCCAACGCAAAAATCGTCATGCGCATGGAAACTGCTTTCGCCGGCGCGTCGCTCAACAACGTCGCTCTCCGTGATCCCCACGCCACCGATCACAAGATGACGCTCGACGACATTCAAAAACTCACACCCAGTTTCGACTGGAAGACTTATTTCGACACGCTGAGCCTTAGCCCGGACGTGCCGATCAACGTCGATCAACCAAAATTCCTCGAAGAATTTCAAAAGCAGCTCAAAGAAACTCCGATCAACGACTGGAAAACCTATCTCACCTGGCAGGTTTTGCTTTCCGCCGCGCCTTCGCTCTCTACGCCCTTCGTGCAGGAGAATTTCGCTTTCAATCAAAAATATCCTGCAAGGCGCCGCAGAGATGAAGCCGCACTGGAAACGTTGCGTCGAAGCGACCGACAACGATCTCGGCGAAGCGCTCGGCAAAAAATATGTCGAGAAGACTTTTTCGCCCGAAGCCAAAGCGCGCATGCAAGAGATGGTGAAAAACATCCTGCTCGCGCTCCACGACGACATCCAAACACTGACATGGATGAGCGCCGACACCAAAAAGAAGGCGCTCGAAAAACTCGCCACGTTCAATCCGAAAGTCGGTTACCCCAATAAGTGGAAGGACTACAGCACCGTCGAAATCACGCGCGACGCCTACTGGGCCGACGTCGTCTCCGCCCGCCGCTTCGCGGTGAAAGATGACGCGCAACTCATCGGCAAGCCCGTCGATCGCGGTCGCTGGGGCATGACCACGCCGACCTCAAACGCCTATTACAATCCTCAACTCAACGAAATCGTCTTCCCCGCCGGCATTCTGCTCCCGCCGATGTTCGACGTGAACGCCAGCGACGCCGTGAACTATGGCGGCATCGGCCCCGTGATCGGCCACGAAATCTCGCACGGCTTCGACGATCAAGGCGCGCAGTTCGACGCAACCGGCGAGCTGAAAAACTGGTGGACTCCCGCCGATTACAAGGAATTTCAGAATCGCGGCAAATGCGTCATCGACCAGTTCGACGCGTACACCGTGGACGGCGGCCTCCACCAAAATGGAAAGTTAGTCGAAGGCGAAAGCATCGGCGACCTCGGCGGCGTGAAACTCGCGTATCTCGCGTTCGAAAAATCCATGGAAGGTAAGCCTCGCCCCGCCAACAAAGACGGATTTACTCCCGAACAGCAATTTTTCATCTCGTGGGGACAATCGCGCGGCGACGAAATTCGTCCCGACGCACAACGCCAATTCGTGCTGACGAATCCGCACCCGATCAGCAAATATCGCGTGCTCGGCCCGCTCAGCAATTCGCCGGAATTCCAGAAAGCGTTCAGCTGCAAGGCCGGCGATGCCATGGTGCGTCCCGCGGAAAATCGCTGCACGATTTGGTAGCGCGATGTGCACTTCGAAAGCCTCGTAAGAAAATTACTTCGGAGGAACGAAAATGGATTTTCGGCGAAAGTTTTTAACTGCGATCGTTTTAACGGGCGCGTGCACCGCAACCGCCGCGTTTTCAGCAGCAACGCTGCAAGCGCAGGATGCAGCGCCGCAGCAAAAAGCCTCGGCAAGCCCGCACGGTAAACTGCTCGCCATCTACCACGGGGTCTTGCCGTGCGCGGATTGTCCTGGAATTGACACGACCGTGAAACTCTTCGGCGCCGATCCGCACGCGACGAGCGGCCTCTACTTCATTCACCACGCCTATCAAGAGCGAAAAAGCTCCTACAACGAAACCGGCACCTGGACTCTCGAAAAAGGCACGCCCGACGACGCTTCGGCAAGCGTGTATGTTTTGAAACCAAAAACCGGCAGCGGCGTGACCAACTTTCTGCAAGTCAACGTCAACGAGATCAAACAGCTCGACAACGATCGCAAGCCCTTCGGCGGCGCGACCAATTTCTCATTGAAGCGGGTTGCAGCCACCGCGCCTCCCGCCGAACACGGCAAGCCAGCGATTTAGTATTTTTCGTCGCGGTCGGAAATCGCCGGCGACGTCCCCGCCCGGATCACCCAGGCCAATAGTGCATCTTCTGCGTCAGCCGGCTCATCGCGAAACTGAAATCGGCACACAGCCTGTTACTCTGCACTTGCAGGAGCCGATTGGGCGGCTCCTGCGCCGAAGCAACGAAGTCCGCACGATTCTTCCGAACAGCTGCGAACGTCGAACGGCAATTCCCTCTCGAAAACTCTATGGAGCAATTTTCGATGAGGACCATTGCGCGCGCCGACGCGGCGCTCACCGACATCTTCAACCAACCCATCCAGCTCGCCAAAATCGGCTGGAAGTGGGGGCATCTCACCAACAACAATTCGCTGGTGTTCCTGTGTTGCCTCGCGCGTGCCGGGTTTTCGCCGATTCTCGAGTTCGGCACATTCACCGGCCGCACGACCTACAACCTCGCTCTGAACACGACCGAAAAAATTTACACTGTAGACGTCGGCCGCAACGTTGACGCCGCCGCAAACACAGCAGGCACGAGTTATCCGGACTACATCCCCGGCGAAGCATTCCTGCAAGATCCGGCGATGCGCGACCGCATCGAGCTCATCCTCGGCGATTCCCGCGAAATCGATTTTTCAAGCCTCTACGGAACCATGGGAATGGTGATCGTGGACGGCGGCCACTCTTACGAAGCCGCAAAGTCTGACACGCAAAACGCGCTGCGCCTGGTCCGCAATGGCGGCATCATCGTCTGGGATGACTACGGCGATTTCTGGCCCGGTGTAAAGCGCGCTGTGGACGAACTCATCGCGCCTCACCGGCTGATGAAATTCGAAAACGAAGGGATCGTTCTGTACGTGCGTTAGTGAAAGGAACTGTGAAAAGCTATGAAGCAAAATCGAAGGCGATGCGACTAGGGTTGCGCTGTGGGCACAGGCGGCGCAGGCGGCGATAGCAAGCGAATCGACACAACAAAATTCCCACGCTGTTTTCCGACCAATTGAAATTCTGCCGAATTGTTTTCCCCGCCGCTGCTCGAAACCCGCGCCGGATTCCCACCCGCAAGATCGGCAACATTCGGCGCAAGATTGCGCGCTTCCAGCGCAATCTTGTGCGGCGTGCCATGCACGTGCACGGTGAGCGTGCGATGGTCGCCCGGCGATAGCGGCGCAGAATTCGCTTCCAGCGAAAGCTCCACAAACCGAATCGCAAACGGCTCCGACACGCGCTTCTGGCAACTCACCACGATATCCGCGGTGCCTGCCGGAAGATCGTTAGGAGGCAAAACGATGAGGGACATCGGCGACGACGCCAGCACCAGCGCCGGCATACCGCCGACCGTTACGTTGTTCGCGTCGGCATCGGCGCAAAATGCGCGCCCGCTCAGTTCGAATCGATCCGTAAGCGACGCCACGCGCGGCGCGGCTGCGACTTGCAGCGTATCCGACGACGCTTCCGTCGGGCTCAAAATCGTCACGAATACGTGGCCCGGATGGCCGTCGATCGAAGCGGAGATCTTCTCTGTATCGAGCGGCGCAACAAAAAGCGCGCGCCCCGTCGCATCGGTCGTCACGCGGTCGCCGTTCGAAAAGTTGATTCGAACGCCCGGGGTAAGCCGTCCGTTCACATCGAGCACGGCCAGCGTCGCGTGCTCGCCCGACACAATTTGCCGCGGCAGCAGCAATATCCGAGCGCCCGATGCCGCGGGAACAGACTCGTGCCCTTGGGCCGATACGCGGGACGAAAATAGTCCCGGCGCGAACGACATCGCACCAACCAAAACGACGGCAATGGCGCCAAGGCGTCGAACGCCCCGGTTGAGAAATACTCTATAAAGATGTCTGTGAATCAACGATCCCCTGTTTCCAACGCGCCCTGCTGCGAGAGCGCGCCCGCTGCAAAGGCGATTGTAACGGAATCCGCCCGCCGTGGAGCAAGGGAGTCGTAACCTTAGCCATCGAGGCGCGCCAAGGTTTGGGCAGTCCAGTTTTCCCGAAATGGGACGAACCAACTGCTAAATGCATTATTTTCATTGTGTTACAGATTTCGAGATTCGAATGAATCAGGTTTGGTTCGGTCTTGGCGGGTAAAAAACGCCCGGCTGTATAGCCGGGCGCTTAATCAGGTAGTATGATAACCCGAAAGGTACCCTGTGTCAAGAGGCAAAACGCGTTTTTCAGGCGCTTTTTGCGTGTAAACCAGGCGTGCATTCCCGTTTTGAAACGGAGCCGGGTCACCCCAGCGATCGGCAGCTTCGCGCAGCCGATCGGCTCAACGAAACTGGTTTCAGCGACCTATAAAACTGTAGCTAAATGGTGAATATTCAGTTGGATTCAGCTTCTACCGCCCCGCCCCCGGGTCTGCTACGTTAAGAGCAGTCTGCCAGGCACGGGTGTGGGCGAGTGGGCGCCAACCCAAGAAAGCCGAGGAGCCTCAGTGCAAATTGTAAGCGGCGGCGTGACGAACGTGGGACGCGTCCGCACAAACAATGAGGATAGTTTTCGTATCGTCGAACCGATGAACCTCTACATCCTTTCGGATGGCATGGGCGGCGAGGCGCACGGCGAAATCGCCAGCGCGATGGCCGTTGAGGTCGTCGCGCAGCATTGCGCCGAGACCGAAGTTGATCCCGCCATGACCATTTTTGCCGACATGCCCAGCGCCTGGACCGAAAAAACGCGAAAGCTGTCGAGCGCAGTCCACCTCGCCAACAAAAGCATTTTCGACTCGGCTCAAACGCACACCGAACAACGCGGCATGGGCGCCACGATCACGGCCGCCTGGATCGACGGGGCGCGCCTGAGCATCGCCCACGTCGGCGATAGCCGCGCGTACCTGCTTCGCAGCGGCAACTTGCAGCAGCTCACCAGCGATCACTCGCTCGTCGCCGAGCAAGTCCGCCGCGGCATTCTGACGCCCGCTGAAGCCGAGCGCAGCGACATGCAAAGCGTCCTTTTGCGCGCCCTCGGAGCTCACGATGAAATCGAAGTCGATTCCGAAGAGCACACATTATTCGGCAGCGACGTGCTTTTGCTCTGCTCCGACGGCCTCACCCGCATGGTCACCGAACCCGAGATCGCCGGCACGCTGCAAGCCGAGCCCGATCCCACCAAAGCTGCGGAACGTCTCGTCGAACTCGCAAATGAGCAGGGCGGCGCCGACAACGTGACCGCCATCGTCGTCCGCATCGGCGACGAACCCAAGGGTTGGTTTTCCTGGCTTCGCGGAAGCTCCAAAAAGAAACCCGCAACAAATGGCTCGGCAGGAGGAAAGTAAATGGCGAAGCTAAGCCTTATGTTCGAAAACAGACTGGTCAAGGAAGTCCCGGTCGGAGGACGCCCGATCGGCATCGGCCGCTCTCCCGACAACGATCTCCCCGTCGATAACCTGGCCGTGTCGAACTACCACGCGCGCGTCTATGTCGAAGCCGGGCGCCTCGTTGTCGAAGATCTCGCCAGCCTCAACGGCACATTCGTCAACGATCTCCGCGTCGAACGCGCCACTCTCCACGACGGCGATTCGATATGGGTCGGCAAGCACCACATCAAGGTGGACGCTTCGGGCGACACCGCTTCGCTCGGCGACACCGGCAAGAAAGGCCCCGCAACGCCGCGCATCAACGAAACCATGGTGCTCGATACAAAGGCCCGCCGCGACATGCTCCAGCAAGCCGCTGCGATGGGCGAGCGTACTCAGTTTGCCGCCGGGAGAATCAAAGTCCCGACGCTCGTCGTCCTCAACGGCAACACCGATCAAAAAGAATACGTTCTCACCAACAAGCTCACCGTTATCGGCAAATCCAAAATGGCCACCGTGCACCTCAAGGGCTGGTTCAAACCCCAGCTTGCAGCTCAAATCAACCAGCGCGACGACGGTTACTACGTCGGCCCAGGCGACAAAGCACCCAAGGTGAACGGCACCGCCATCACCGGACCGAAAAGACTGAACGATGGCGACGTGATCGAAGTCAGCGGCCTGCGCCTGAATTTTATTTTCCGCGACTAGCGCGCACTTTCTAGTTCAACGCGCAATCGTCGCCAACCGCGCGACGCGCACGGTCTACATCCCTTCGCAATTTCGTGCGATGTGCGAACGCCCGTTCGCTTATCGGCATTTTTTGATCGCAACGCCGCACCAGCTTCAATCCCCGCCGCGATCTGCCGAATTCCAGTCCGCGCGTTGCCGCAGCCCAATATGTAACAAGTGTTGAAATTTGGGCATCCAATCTTTTGTGTGACTGAAGCGACTCGCGTCTTTTCGTTGCGGCAAGCCGTTGAAAATTATAGAGTTGCTTCTCGAAAAGCGGCCACGCATCATTTGGCGCTGCGATTGCCACTCCAAAAAGGGCGTGAGGCCAAATCGCAAGGGTTCGACTCCTTTAATCTGAACTGGCGTTATCTCGGCACCGCGACTCGGGAAGCGTACCCAAAAAATTGCTCCCGCGAATCTAATAGGAGCACCGGTCACCCTGACGGAAAAGTTCGAATCACACCGGCAAAACGATTAGGCCGAAGGGCAGTGCCTGAGGCGCGCCCAAACCGGAACCCCAAAAGGGATTCCCAACAGGAACATTGACGCGAAATGTGGATCGTCCGATTAGCTCTCGCTAGACCTTATACCTTCATCGTGATGGCGCTCGTCATCGTGCTGCTCGCCGGTGTTGTGATTCCGCGCACGCCGACCGACATCTTCCCCAACATCGACATTCCCGTCATCAGCCTGGTCTGGAATTACGCCGGCCTCGAGCCGCAGGAAATGGAAGAGCGCATCACTTCCAACTCCGAGCGCTTCGTCACCACGCTCGTCAACGACGTCGAGCACATTGAATCGCAATCTCTCAACGGTATTGCCGTCGTTAAAATTTATTTCCAGCCGACCGCCAACATCCAGACCGCGCTCGCGCAAACGACCGCGATCATGCAGACGATTTTGCGGCAGTTGCCGCCGGGCTCCACTCCGCCGCTGGTCGCGATCTTCTCGGCCTCCACCGTCCCCGTCATTCAGATCGGTTTGAACTCCGACTCGCTCAGCGAGCAAGCTCTCTTCGACTTCGGCAACAACTTCATCCGCACACAACTCGCAACCGTGCGCGGCGTCGCGCTTCCCTTTCCGTACGGCGGCAAGCAGCGCCAGATTCAAGTCGATCTCGATTCGCAGGCGCTTCAATCCAAAGGCTTGTCGCCGGTCGATATCGTCAACGCCGTCAACGCGCAAAACCTGATTCTCCCGACCGGCACCGCCAAACTCGGCACGCTCGAATACACCGTCGAAATGAACGGCAGCCCGCAAACCATCGCCGAGCTAAACGATTTGCCGGTCAAAACCATCAACGGCGCCACGATTTATATGCGCGACGTCGCTCACATTCGCGACGGCTTCTCTCCGCAAACCAACATCGTTCGCGCCAACGGCCAGCGCGGCGTGCTCATGTCCGCCTATAAAACCGGCAGCGCCTCCACGCTCGACATGGTCAACGACCTCAAAGCGACGCTCAACAGCTACAAAGGATCGCTGCCCGAAGGCCTCAAGCTCACCATGTTCTTCGACCAGTCGATCTACGTGCGCGCCTCGATCGAAGGCGTGCTCCGCGAAGCTCTCATCGCCGCTTGCCTCACCGCCATCATGATTTTGCTTTTCCTCGGCAACTGGAAGAGCACGCTCATCATCGTCGTCTCGATTCCGCTCTCCATTCTCGTCAGCATTCTGCTGCTCAGCGCGCTCCATGAAACGATGAACATCATGACCCTCGGCGGCCTCGCGCTCGCCGTCGGCATTCTTGTGGACGACGCCACCGTCGAAATCGAAAACATCAACCGCAACCTCGCCATGGGCAAGGAAACCGTTCAGGCGATTCTCGACGGCGCGCAGCAGATCGCCGTCCCCGCGCTCGTCTCGACGCTCTGCATCTGCATCGTGTTCCTCCCGATGTTCTTCCTTACCGGTGTCGCGAAATATCTCTTCGTTCCGCTCGCCGAAGCCGTCTCGTTCGCCATGCTCGCCTCCTATATGTGGTCGCGCACCATCGTGCCGACCATGGCGATGTATCTCCTCAGCTCGGAAGACGAATACATCCCCGAAGAGCATCGCGGCGAAAAACAAGGATTTTTCCGCCGCATTCAGCAAAGGTTCGAACATCGCTTCGAACAAACCCGCGACGCCTACCGGCGTGCGCTCGGAGCGGCGCTTGATACGTCAATCCTGTTTTCAACGTGCTTTCTGGTTTTTTGCCTTCTCTCCGGCTGCCTGCTCTTCGTCCTGGGTCGCGATTTCTTCCCGAAAGTTGACGCCGGCCAGATTCGCCTGCACTTCCGCGCGCGCACCGGTCTGCGCATCGAAGAAACCGCGCGCCTCGCCGATCAGATCGACGCCGCCATTCGCCAAACGATTCCAGCGAACGAGCTCCAGACGATTCTCGACAACCTCGGTGTCCCCTACAGCGGCATCAATCTCAGCTACAGCAACTCAGGCACATTCGGCACCGCCGACGGCGAAATCCTCGTTCAGCTCCACGAAAAGCACGGGCCGACTGCCGACTACATCAACGAGATGCGCTCGCAGTTGCCGCGCCGCTTCCCCGGCGTGCAATTTTTCTTTCAGCCCGCCGACATCGTCACCCAAATCTTGAACTTCGGCTCGCCCGCGCCGATCGACGTCGCCATTACCGGCAACAATACCAACGGCAACTTCGCGATAGCGCAAGAAGTTGCCGCCAAGCTGCGCCACGTTCCTGGCGCTGTTGACGTCCACGTGCAACAAGCGCTCGACGAACCCACGCTGCATCTCGATATCGATCGCACGCGCGCACAAGCCGTCGGCCTCCAGGCGAGAGACGTCGCGCAAAACTTGCTCGTCTCGCTCAGTTCGAGCTTCCAGACCGCTCCCGCATTCTGGCTCGATCCCAAAAACGGCGTCAGCTACAACGTCGCCGTGCAAACGCCGCAATATCGCGTGGACACTTACCAAGCGCTGCTCAACACGCCGATCACCTCGGCATCGCCAAACGTTCCGTCGCAAATCATCGGCAACCTCACCACCACGACCACGACCTCGCGCCCCGCCGTCGTCAATCACTACAACGTCCAGCGCATGATCAACGTCTACGCCGCCGTCAACGGTCGCGACCTTGGCAGCGTTGCCGACGAAGTTCAGAAAATCCGCGACGAAGCCGAACCAAAACTCCCCAAAGGCAGCCACATCGTCGTCCGCGGCCAGGTGCAGACGATGAAGGCATCCTTCCAGGGCCTTGCCATCGGCCTGGTCGGCGCGATCGTCCTCGTCTATCTTTTGATCGTCGTCAACTTCCAGTCGTGGCTCGATCCGTTCATCATTATTACGGCGCTGCCCGGCGCTCTCGCCGGCATCTGCTGGATGCTCCTGATCACGCGCACCACACTCAGCGTTCCGTCGCTCACCGGAGCGATCATGAGCGTCGGCGTCGCCACGTCGAACAGCATTCTGATGGTGTCCTTCGCGCGCGAGCAGCTCAACGAAGGCAAAACCGCGCGTGAAGCCGCTCTGGAAGCAGGATTCGTTCGCATGCGCCCCGTCGTCATGACCGCGCTCGCCATGATTATCGGCATGGTGCCCATGGCCATCGGCCTCGGCGAAGGTGGCGAGCAAAACGCGCCACTCGGCCGCGCTGTCATCGGCGGATTGCTCTTCGCCACGATCGCAACTTTATTCTTCGTGCCCGTCGTGTTTTCGATGATTCACGGACGCCGTGAACGCAAGCGGGCCCGCGAAGAGGAATCGGGATTGTCGCCGGCAACGGCTTAGCAGCAGCAAGCGACTGCGATTCGGCCCATTTTGGCCGAGCGCGCCGCGAAAAATTTTATGGCATGAAGCGGCCTGAAAGTCCCAGCATCTAAAGTTATGGCCGACGCAATGCGGAGCAACGAATGACCACGACGGAAACTCGACCTCATTACGATCAGGAATACGGCACGCACTCGCAATATCGCGAGCCCGAAAAGAAGAGCCACATCTTCCTCATTCTCGTGATCATTGCCCTCGTGCTTCTCGTCATCGGCGGCATCACGCTTTTTTCGCGCCGCTCGCAGTTCAAAACGCTCGCCAGCGAAACCGAAAAAATGGCCGTTCCCAACGTGCAAGTCATTCATCCGACCATCGCGCCCGGACAGGAAGATCTCGTTCTTCCCTCCACCACACAGGCCTACGTCGAATCTCCGATTTACGCCCGCACCACCGGTTATCTCGTGCGCTGGTACCACGATATCGGCAGCCATGTGAAGAAAGGCGAATTGCTCGCCGACATCGACACACCTGAAGTCGATCAACAACTCTCGGCGGCGAAAGCCGACCTCGGCACCTCCAAAGCAAACGAAGACCTTTCGAAAATCACAGCGAACCGCTATCAAGAGCTGATCAAAACCGACGGCGTCTCCAAGCAGGAAGTCGATAACGCGGTCGGCGATTACGCAGCGAAAAAAGCCACGACCGCCTCTTCCGAAGCAAACGTCCGCCGCCTCGAAGAACTCGAATCCTTCAAGCACATTTACGCGCCGTTCAGCGGCGTGCTCACGCAGCGCAACATCGACCCGGGAAATTTGATCAACGCCGGGAACGGCGGCGCCGGACAAGCTCTCTTCAATCTCGCGCAGACCGATCCGATTCGCGCCTACGTGCGCGTACCCGAAGTCTACGCACCGAATATTCGCGCGGGCCTCACCGCGTCGCTCGAGCTCGTGCAGTATCCTGGCCGCCGATTCGAAGGCAAAGTCGTCCGCACAGCCGACGCCATCGACCTCGCCAGCCGCACCCTGAACACCGAAGTCGATGTGCCCAACAAGACCGGTGAGCTTCTTCCCGGCGGCTACGCGCAAGTGCATCTCGGCGTGAAAGCAACCGGCGAACATCTCGTCGTTCCCGTCAACGCACTGCTCTTCCGCGCCGAAGGCTTGCGTGTTGTCGTCATCGACGCCAACAACACAACGCATCTGCAGCAGCTAACCATCGGCCGCGACTACGGCACGACACTCGAAGTCTTGCAGGGACTGAAATCGACCGACTGGATCGTTCTTAATCCCGCCGACTCGCTCGAAGACAACATGCAAGTCAACGTCAAACAGTTGAAGCAGCAGGGGCAGGCACAGGGCGGCCCCGCACCCGGACAGGGCGGTTCGCCAAGCAGCAGCGGCGGCAGCCCCAACGGCTCCGATAAGTCCGGAGCGCCGAGCGGAAGCAATCCCGGCGGCCCCGAGCCCAGCGGAAAAAAACCTTAATGCGAATGCATTTCAAATCCCCGCGGGGAACGAATAGGAGAGTTGCGTCATCGCCGCTGAAGCTTGGCGCGGCGGCAGCGCTGTTCGTTGCATTTGTTCTCGGCGGCTGCACCGTCGGCCCCAACTACAAAAAGCCCGACGCCACCGTTGCGCAACACTGGGACGTCGAGCAGCCTTGGCGTGAAAGCGCGCCGAAAGACGCCTTCGACAAAGGCGAGTGGTGGAAAGTTTTCAACGACGATGCCCTGAACACGTTCGAAACCCAGGCCATCGCCGAAAATCAAACGCTAAAAATTTCGATCGCGCATCTCGAACAGTCTCGCGCAACAGCGGCCATTCAAGTCTCCACTCTCTTCCCCACGCTCTCCAGCGGCGCCGGAGTCGAACGCCAGCGTCTCGCCGGCAATCGCCCAACGAACGGCTCCACGATTCCGCTCACTCCCTATCAACAAAACACATTTCAGATTCCGTTCACGGTCAACTACGAGCTCGATATTTTCGGCAAGCGCCGCCGCAGCATCGAAGCCGCCGAAGCCGCGTATCAGGCCAACGCCGCCGACCTGCAAAACGTCCGCCTGCTCATCACGTCTCAAATCGCGGGCGACTATTTCAATCTCCGCCAGCTCGACTCCGAAATCGGCATCCTGCGCCGCACCGTCGATGCTTTGCAAAAAGGTCTCGACCTCGTCAATTCCCGCCATAACGGCGGCGTCGCATCCGGCCTCGATGTCGCGCAGGAAGAAACACTGCTCGACACCACGCGCACGCAAGCCACGCTCATCCTCCAGCAGCGCAAACAATTCGAAGACGCCATCTCGGTCCTCGTCAATCGCGCCGCGCCAGACTTTCATATTCCTGCGCGCGAACTCGAAGGCGAGCCTCCTTCGCTCAACGCTGGACTTCCCTCCGATCTTCTCGAGCGCCGGCCCGACATCGCCGAAGCCGAGCGCCTGATGGCCTCCGCTAACGCGCAAGTCGGTGTCGCGCAGGCCGCCTACTATCCGAGCTTCAATCTGTTCGGCCAGGCCGGCTGGCAATCCGCCGACATCGCGAAACTCGCGAGCATCCAAAGCATTTTCTGGGCAGTAGGCGCCAACGCCGCCGAAGACATCTTCACCGGTGGAGCGCGCCGCGCTCAGGTGCAATACGCGCGCGCAGGCTGGGACGCCAGCGTCGCCAACTATCGCCAAACCGTCCTCAGCTCGTTTCAGGAAGTGCAGGACGAACTCACCGCGCTCAACGTCCTCAGCGAAGCGCAACAGGAACAGCAGCAAGCCGTTGACGCCGCGCGCCGCACGCTCGATATTTCCACCAGCCGCTATCAGGGCGGCCTGATCAATTACCTCGACGTCGTCACCGCCCAACAAAACCTGCTGCAAAACGAACAGCAATCCGCCGTAATCCACGGCCAGCGCCTCGTCGCCAGCGTCTTGCTCGTGAAAGCCCTCGGCGGCGGCTGGGACGCCTCGAGCCTCGCCATCGTCCAAGTCAAACCCCAACGCCGCGACATCATCACTCCTTAACATCGCGAACATCGCGCGATAAGCCGAGACGCACGCTCCCGGTAGCGCCGGCGTCCCGCCGGCGTTTTTGATTTCCGCATCACGTCCAAACAAATCTCCGCAAGGCTCCGCGGGTTTGTAGGGGCGGGGTTCACTCCGCCCGGCGTAAGACGCGAGCAAATTTTCTGCAGCCGCCTAGCTCCATCGCACCCTTGAGCAAGCAGGTAAATCCGCCCCGCACCCGGTTCTCCTTCAACGTCCGATTCCCGCTTCTCTCCCCTTCCCAAACGCGCGATAATCACTCGTGCGAGCGAGGACCCCGCCCAGCGGAACCTGCCCATCTTTTCAGGCAACCTAACGTTCCCCGCGAAGGTCCTATATTGGGGCGCCGCACGTTTGCAAACCGCGGCACCGCGTATGTCTTGAAACAGGTGAATGCAGAGCACGCCGTACCCGTCTTCGACATCCGCGAGGGAGACCAAGCATCATGTCAGAACAGAATCTTGAAGTGATCGCGACCCCGATGCTATTCGTGCGCCGAGCGCCTGGCGCCAAGGCAGCGCTCCGTTGCGCGGTCGTCGCGGCAACAATACTATTCCCCGCGCTCTCGACCTTCGCCCAACTCCCCACTCTCGACGTCTCCAAAACCGCCTCCCAAACTCCCACCAAAAAATCCGACGACGCCACTTCATCCGACGAGCCCGCCAAAATCTCCACCAAGCCCCCCGACATCCCCGTCGATCAAGTCATCAAAAAATTCGGTGACCGCGAACTCGAATTCAAAAAAGAGCGCGACAACTACACCTACACGCAAACCTTCGTCGTCCAAACCATCGACTTCGACGGCCGCGCCGACGGCGAATACCGCATGACCAGCGACATTTTGTTCACCCCGGATGGCAAGCGCTACGAAAAAGTCATCTCCGCGCCGCAGCCAACGCTCGAGCGCATCCAACTGTCGCAACAAGACCTCGACGACGTCGAGCACGTGCAACCCTTCGTGCTGACATCCGAAGAGCTGCCCAAATATGACGTGACCTACGTCGGCCGCGAGGCGCTCGACGAACTAGGCACTTATGTTTTTGATGTGAAGCCCAAGAAGATCGAAAAGAATCAGCGTTACTTCCAGGGCCGCATCTGGGTGGACGATCACGACCTCACCATCGTTAAGACCGACGGCAAAGCCGTTCCCGACATCATCAAGCACGGCCAGGAAAACGTCTTCCCCCGTTTCGAAACATTCCGCGAAAACATCGAAGGCCACTACTGGTTTCCGACCTACACGCGTTCCGACGACGAACTCCACTTCAGCACCGGCGCCGTCCACATTCGCATGACCATCAAGTACGCCAACTACAAGCGATTCGGCTCCACGATCAAGATCGGCCCAGCCGTCGAAACCAAAGAACCCCAGCCGAAACCCTAAGGCTGCGCGATTCTTACAAACTGCGTCTTATAAATTGTCGAGGAAGAACTTCATCACCCGATTCCAGAGCACAACTCGCGCCTCCGGATCGGTCGGTCCATGCCCGCGCCCCGGCAGCGCGATCACTTCCGCGTATTTCTCGTTCTCAATCAGCTCGTTGATCACCGCCAACGTATTCGCATAGTGCACGTTGTCGTCGCCGGTCCCATGCGCAATCAACAGCTTGCCCTACCAGATTCTTCGCATTCTCGATCGGCGAAGACTCCTGATAGCTCTCTTCGTTCTGCGGCAGCAGCCCGATGTAGCGCTCCGTGTAAATCGAATCGTAGTAATGCCAATCCGTCACCGGCCCGCCCGCAAACCCCACCTTGAAATCCTGCGGATCTTCAAACATCGCATGCAGCGTCATGTGCCCACCGTAACTCCATCCGTGGATCCCGATGCGCTTCGCATCCACGTACGGCAGCGATTTCAGATACGCCGCGCCGTCGCGCTGATCCGACATCTCCTGCGCCCCAAATCGAAAATGAATCGGCTCCTCAAACAAATGCCCGCGCCCCGCCGACCCGCGATTATCCAGCGCAAAAATGATGTACCCGTGCTGCGCCATCAGTTCGTGCCACAACGTTCCGGCCCCGCCCCACGATTTCGTCACCACCTGCGCGTGCGGCCCGCCATACGTGTAAACCAGCACCGGATACTTCTTCGCCGCGATCGAAATTCGGCGGCTTGATCATCATCGCGTTCAGTTCGACGCCGTCATGCGACTTCACCTGCAAAAATTCCACCGGCGACAAGTGCAGCTCCTCCAGCGCCGCCACTTTGTTTTCATTGATCACCCCGGCGGCCGAACCATCCGCGTGCATCAATTCCTGCCGCGGCGGCACCAGATTCGTCGAGTACGTATCGACATACGCCCCTGCCCCCGGCGCAAACTTCACCGCATGCGTCCCTTCTTCCTTTGAGATACGCGCAAATCCCGTCCCGTCCAACCCGACGCGATACACATGCCGCTCCAGCGGCGACTTCTCCGTCGCCGTGAAATAAACGACGCCCTTCGCCTCATCCACTCCCTGCACTGCAATCACTTCCCACTCACCATTCGTCAACTGCGCCAACTGCTTGCCGTCCATGTCATACAAATAAATGTGCCGGTATCCCGTCTTCTCGCTCGACCACAAAAATCGCTTCCCATCCTTCAAAAACGTCAAATCGTCGCTCACATTGATCCAATACAAATCCTTCTCGCTCATCACCACGCGCGACTTCCCCGACCCCGCCTCCGCAAACAACAAATCGATCACCGTCTGCGCCCGGTTCAGCCGCTCGATCGCCACGCGTTTCGAATCCGGCAGCCACTGCACGCGCGGAATATAAATGTTCGTCTCCGCGCCCGTATCCATCACGCGCGCTTCTCCGCCATCCACTTTTCCGACATACACGCGCACGATCGGATTGTCCCCGCCCGCCACCGGATACCGCTCCTCATCCGTTCCACCGACCGGCGATTCGAAATCCACCAGCGGATACTGCGTCACCTTCCGCTCATCCATCTCCAGAAACGCAATGGACGAAGAATCCGGCGCCCACCAATACGCTGTTGTCAGTTCCAACTCTTCCGGATAAACCCAATCCAGCTCACCCTTTCGAATCTCCTCGCTCCCACCCTTCGTGAACGCGTGCTCTTTCCCATCCGCCACGCGCACCAGCCACAAATTGTGGTCGCGCACAAAACTCACCCACTTCGAATCAGGAGAAATCTTCGGATCGGCAATCGCTTCCTTCCCCGACACCAGCGCCTTCGCCGTCTGCGATTTCAGATCGAACCACGCCAGCGCCGTCCCGCCCTGCAGCAACAGCGCCTCGCCATTCGGCGCCCACTGATACTGCCCCGGAGCATGTCTGCCCCAGCCCGGTCGCCTGCGACGTGTTCTGCGCTTCCGCCGGCAACGCGTTATCTAATTTATCCGCGCCCACCAACAACTGCTTCTCGCCCGTCGCCGCGTCCATCTCCCACAATTCCTTGCGCCGCCCTTGCTTCGCGTCGCCACCCGCCAAATCCGTGAAGTAGCTCACATGCTTCCCATCCGGCGCCCACACAATCCCCGTCGTCGGATGCCCTAGCAAACTCGACGTCCCGTAAATTCGCTCCACACTAAATCCGCGCTGCCGCGACTCCGTGTCCTTCGGCGGCGGCACCGTCACCTGCCCAATCGCCACCGTCGCGCCGAATCCAACCCACGCTCCCACCACAATTGCCGCCGCACTCACGCTCATGCTCTTCACTCGCGCCTCCAAAAAATTTCGGCCCTATCTTAATCTCGCATCTCCCGCTTTCAAAACGACAAACGCGAGTAGCACCCACCTGTGCCACTGCTGCCTTCGGACGGCATCGCCACGATTGCCGTTGCCTCGCGCAGCAGATTCACATCGTTACCACACTGAGACGTGCACGTCGTTCAAAATTTCCGCCGTTCTATTGTGTCGCCCGCAATTCTGTGGATATACTTTGCCCACTTACCGCGCAACCCTTCCGCGCGGTTCGAGTGAGAGAACTGCTCGGTGCCCAAACCCTCCGAGTATTCGCAGTGCAAGTAAATCGTAGTAAGTGGTCGGCGAGTGACCGTCCCGTCGCAAGCCTGAAAAAAAACTGAACGTAAGCGTGATTCGTACTCAGGGGGAGTCGTCGTGTCCAATTTTGCTCGCACTGTTCTAAGTGTCTGCCGTGGTGTCTTCACATCTTCCGCTCGACGCAAACAAGCTTTGTTGGCGACCATGCTCTCGCCCGCGCTACTCCTGCTTTCCTCGCCGTCCAGCGCGCAAAACGTCACCACCCAGCACTACGACAACACTCGCTCCGGCTCCTACACCACCGAAACCCAACTCACTCCCTCCACCGTCACTCCCTCCACTTTCAGCCGCCTCTTCTCCCAATCCGTAGACGCCCAAATCTACGCCCAGCCTCTCTACATGCAGAACGTCAACATCGGCGGCACCACACACAACGTCGTCTTCGTCGCCACCGAAAATGACACCGTCTACGCCTTCGACGCCGACACCAACGGCGGCACAAACGCCTCTCCGCTCTGGAAAGCCAGCATGCTCACTTCGGCGCACGGCGCAGCCAGCGGCGCAACCGCGATCCCCCAAGGCGACGTCAGCACCACCGACATCACTCCCATCATCGGCATCACCGGCACGCCCGTCATCGATCCCTCGACCAACACGATCTATCTCGTCAGCGCCTCCAAAGAAAATGGCAGCTACGCGCAGCGCCTCCACGCGCTCGACATCACCAGCGGCGCCGAAAAATTTGGCGGACCCGTCCTGCTTTCCGGCACCGTTTCCGGCAACGGCAACGGCAGCTCCGGCGGCACACTCACCTTCGACCAAAAGTGGCACAACAATCGCGCCGGCCTCCTCCTCCTCAATGGCATCGTGTACATCGCTTTCGCCGCGCACGGCGACAACGGCCCCTGGCACGGCTGGATTCTCGCCTACAACGCCTCAACTCTGAAGCAGACCAGCGTCTGGTGCTCCTCCGCAAACGGCATCGGCGCCGGCATCTGGATGAGCGGCTCCGGCATCGCCTCCGACAATCTCAATCCCACCGGCAACAGCCCCGGCGGCCGCCTCTTCGTCGCCACCGGCAACGGCACCTTCGACGCAAAGACTCCCTACACCAACACCATGGACTACGGCGACAGCATCGTCCGCCTGCACCTCAACAACGGCGTCATGACCGTCGCCGACGATTTCACTCCGCTCAATCAATCCAACCTCAACGGCGCCGACGAAGATGTCGCATCCGGCGGAGTTCTCGTCCTCCCCGATCAGTCCGGCGCGCACACGCACCTCCTCTTCCAGACCGGCAAAGAAGGCCGTTTCTACATCGTCGATCGCGACACCATGGGCGGCTTCAGCAGCAGCTCCGATAACATCGCGCAAGAAATCCCCGTCAACGGTGCCAGCGGCTCGTTCCCCATCGCCGCCGGAATCTGGGGCATGCCCGCCTTCTTCAACAACACGATGTACATCTGGGGCAAGAACGACGTGCTCAAGACATTTCCGATGTCGAGCGGAAAATTCCCAACCAGCGCCTCGAGCACCGGCCCCACCACCATCGGCTTCCCCAGTCCCACCCCGGTCATCTCTTCGAATTCCGGCGCCAGCCCCATCCTTTGGTCCCTCGAAACCGATAATTTCAGCTCCGGCACCAACGCCGTCCTCCGCGCCACCGACGCCACCAACATCGGTAACACGCTCTACGACAGCTCCGCGAAGTCCAGCGACAATGTCGGCGGCGCCGTCAAATTCAACGTGCCCACTGTCGCCAACGGCAAAGTCTACGTCGGAGCCACAAACCAACTCAGCATCTACGGCCTCACCAACGGCCAATCGCCGACCGCCACTCCCGTCATAAATCCCGGCGCCGAATCGTTCGTCGGCTCGATTCAGGTCTCCATCACCGACAGCACGCCCAACTCACAAATTTTCTACTCCACCACCGGCACCGCAACCACCGCCTCCACTCCATACACCGGCCCGATCACCGTCAGCACCACCACAACCATCTCCGCAATCGCCACCGCCACCGGTTTCCTCCAAAGCGCCGTCAACAACGAAACCTACACCCTGCAAACGCAAACGCTGATGCCCACTTTCTCTCCCGCCGCGGGCAACTACACGACTGCACAAACCGTCATCATCTCCGACGCCTCACCCAATCCGACGATCTACTACGCCATCAACGCTCCCGCCACGACCTCGTCCACAAAATCCGTCGGTCCCGCGACCGTCACCGTCAGCCAATCCGAAACCATCAACGCCATCGCCACTTCCGGCACACTCACCGCCAGCCCACAAGCCAGCGCCTCCTACGGCATCGGCGTCGCCGCAGGCTCCGCTCCCAGCTTCCCCGTCGGCTTCAGCTCCAGCGCCAGCGTCATGACCTTCAACGGCAGCACCGGCCTCGACGACACGCGGCTGCAACTCACTAGCGGCCTCGCCAATCAAGCCGGGACCGCCTGGTTCAACACGCCGCAGAACATCCAGAATTTCACGAGCGATTTCACTTTTCAGCTCAGCAACCCAGCCGCCGATGGCATCACTTTCACAATTCAGAATACCGGCCTGACCGCGCTCGGTCCCGCGGGCGGCGGCCTCGGTTACGGCCCCGACTCACCGACAGGCGCCGCGGGCATCGGCAAGAGCGTCGCCGTCAAATTCGATCTCTACAGCAACGATGGCGAAGGCGCAGACTCAACTGGCCTCTACACAAATGGCGCTTCGCCGACCGTTCCCTCGACGGACATGACCAGCTCCGCCATCAACCTGCACAGCGGCGACGAATTCTCCGTCCACCTGGTTTACAACGGCACCACGCTGACTATGACCATCACCGACGGCGTCACTGCTGGAACATTCACAACAAGCTGGACCGTCAACATTCCTTCGATCGTCGGCGGCAACTCCGCGTACGTCGGATTCACCGGCGGCACCGGCGGTTCCACTTCCAGCCAGAAAATCGAGAACTGGACATTCGTCAGCACCGGCACAACACAGCAACAAGCCAGCGCGCCACTCTTCAGTCCCGCCGCTGGCACTTACACCGGCACTCAATCCGTCACGCTGACCGACGCCACTCCCGGCAGCACCATCTTCTACACGACGAACGGCTCCTCTCCCGCGACAACCGCAGGCGGCAGCACATTCCTATTCTCCGCCGCGAATCCGATCTCCGTCGCCGCAACCGCAACCATCAAAGCCCTCGCCACCGCGCCAGGCTTCACCACCAGCGCCGTCACCAGCGCCACCTACACCATCAGCGCGCTCCAAGCCGCTCCGACACCGACAATCGCTCCCGCCACCGGCACCTACACGGGTGCGCAGACCGTCACCATCACCGATCCCGGCGCCGCCATCTTCTACACCATCGACGGTTCAGCCCCGACGCCAAACTCGACGAAGTACACAGCCGCTTTCGTCGTCAACGCCACGACCACCGTCCGCGCCATCGCCACTGAGACCGGCTTCAGCAACAGCGCCATCGCCCAATCCGTCATCACCATCAGCTCCGGCGGCGGCACAGGCACAGCCGCCATCAACTTCGGCTCCGGCTTCACCGCCGCTGGCCTGCAATTCAACGGTCACACCAAGCTCAACGCCACGCGCCTGCAACTCACCGACACCACCGCGCAAAACGAATCCGCGTCCGCATTCTGGACGACGCCGGTCAATGTGCAATCGTTCACCAACGACTTCACGTTCCAGCTCACCTCGCCAACCGCCGACGGCTTCACCTTCACCATTCAAAACACCGGCATCACCGCTCTCGGTCCCGGTGGCGGCGGCCTGGGTTACGGCCCCGATTCGACAGCCGGAGCAGCAGGCATCGGCAAGAGCGTCGCCGTGAAATTCGACCTCTACAGCAACGCCGGTGAAGGCATCAACTCAACCGGTCTCTACACCAACGGCGCATCGCCCACCACTCCCGCCACCGCACTCGGCGGCAACGTCAATCTCCACAGCGGCGACATCCTCAAAGCGCACATCACCTACGACGGCACGACGTTGACGCTCACCGTCACCGACACCGTGAACACTGCGCAAACCTTCACCACCTCGTGGCCCGTCAACATTCCGTCGATCGTCGGCGCCAACACCGCCTTCGTCGGCTTCACCGCGGGCACCGGCGGTTCCACGGCCACGCAAGAAATTCTCACCTGGACCTACAGCACCGGCAGCACTGGCACCGGCGGCGCCAAAACTCCCGTCGTCTACCAAACCGCGAATCTCGCAGCCGTAAGCTCCGGCCCCACATTCCGACAATTCACTTATGCCGGATTCCCAGACACA
Source organism: uncultured Acidobacteriota bacterium (assembly GCA_963785605.1). Classification (GTDB taxonomy): domain Bacteria; phylum Acidobacteriota; class Terriglobia; order Acidiferrales; family UBA7541; genus Acidiferrum. The sequence goes on from CAWAWE010000020.1 coordinate 54,132, forward strand.
ACCGGCACCATTCTCGACGCCACCGCCGCAGCCCAAAGCGTCACGATGACTCTCAACGTCGCCACCGCCGGAACCTACGACATCAAAATCTCAACCAAACTCCTCAACACGCGCGGCGTCTACCAACTCGCCATCAACGGCGCCAACGTCGGCGCGCTCCAAGACGAATACAACGCAACCAGCGCAGGCATCTACGCCACCCTCGACCTCGGCAACTTCAACTTCGCCGCCGCCGGCTCCTACTCCTTCAAATTCACCGTCGCCGGCAAAAACGCCGCCAGCACCGGCTTCTCCATCGCCTTCGACGACATCACCCTAACCCCGCAATAACGATCGCCGCGGCAATCTCATGTAGGGGCGCAGCATGCTGCGCCCCTAACACCTCGCGACGATCGCGAAGCCCCACGCCTTCGCCTCTTTCTTCTCTCTTTCTTCTCTCTTTCGTTACTTCTTTACTTCATTGCTTCATTACTTCTCTGCGCCCCGCATCGATTTTTCCATCTCCTCCACTCCATATATAATTTCAACCGAGGACAAATCACTCCATGCCCGACTACACCGCCGAACACGCCGCCGCCGGTATCAAAACCAAACTCCCCGCCCTCGAAACCTGGCCCAACCAATTCCCCAACTACGTCATCACCACGAAATTCCCCGAATACTCCTCCGTCTGCCCCAAAACCGGCCTCCCCGATTTCGGCACCATCACCATCCAATACGTCCCGCGCAAACACTGCATCGAGCTCAAATCGCTGAAAATGTATCTCCTCTCCTATCGCGATCTCGGCATCTTCTACGAAAATTCCGTCAACAAAATGCTCCGCGACATCGTCGCCGCCATCGATCCCGAATGGTGCGTCGTAAAAGGCGAATTCACTCCACGCGGCGGCCTCACCACCAACATCTACGCCCGCTGGCCCGAACTCCCCAGCGCATCCAACAAAAAATCCGCCGCCAAAAATTCCCGCAAACGCCGTTAACTCTTCACATCGTCACAACGTTCATCACACGAGGCACTCGCATGACATCCGGCGCAAAACTCAACACCAAAATCGCCAACAACATCGAGCTAACCGTCCCCTTCTTCCGCGTCCGCAACATCGAAAATTCCGTCCGCTTTTACACCGAAGGCCTCGGCTTCGAATTAAAAAAACACTGGACGCCCAACGGCAAACTCCAATGGTGCTGGCTCGAACGCGACTCCGCCGCCATCATGCTTCAGGAGTTCCGCACCGACGGCCACGACTCCCGCCCGCCCCTGAACAACCCCGGCGAAGGCGTCAGCATCAACTATCAGTGCAAAGACGCTCTCGCCCTCTATCGCGAATTCACATCCCGCGGTATTAGCGCGACCGAGCCTCAAGTCGGCAACAACATGTGGGTCACCATCGTCACCGACCCCGACGGCTACAAACTCGACTTCGAAAGCTCCACCGAAGTCCCAGAGGACACCAAGCTCTCCGAATGGAATCCCTAAAACTCGACCCGCCACAATCCCGGTTTGTAGGGCCGTCCCTTTAGGGCGCCCATGCACGATGTCAACACATCCGCCGATCACGTTTTTCTCCTCACGATCGCCAACGCGCGCTCCGTCGTGCGCCGGCCTCGTTTGGCATCGCCCATGCCCCATGTCACCCGCATCGCCGAACCGCATCGCCGAACCGTTTCGCCGCTGTTGCCGATTCGAATCCGTCGTACCCACCCCAATTGCTCTCGCTCTTTTTGCAATGATACGATTCTAAAATTGGGGTGATCTTCCAGGAGGTTGAATGAGCATTTCGCCGAACGTACCGACTCCACAGGAGTCGTACACATACGAAACAAACGCGGGGACTCCCCGTTGGATTGCCGTGCTCTTCGGCGTTCTCGCCGTCGCCGTCGCCGGACTCGCCTACGCCGGACACTCGGCGCAGACGCAGCTGCAAACCGATCTCACCAAGGCGCAGGATCAGAACAAACTTCTCAGCGCGCAGCTCGATCAAGCCAACTCGCGCCTCGCCGAGCTCAAGGGCAACATCGAAGTCACGCAGCAAAAAATCGGCATCACCGCCGCCGAACTCGCCAAAGCCCGCAGCCGCGCCGAAGCGATTCGCAACGAACAGCTCGCCTCCGATCAAAAACTCGCTACGCAGCTGACCGCCGTTCAGTCTGAAACCAACGAAAAGATCGGCGCCGTATCCACCGATCTCGGCGGCGCGAAAAAAGACATCGCCGACACCCGCACTGATCTCGAAACCACCAAGGGCAAGCTTGAGCGCGCCAATGGCGACATGGGCGTCATGAGCGGCCTCATCGCCCGCAATCACGATGACCTCGACGAGCTCAAGCGCCGCGGCGATCGCAATTACTACGAATTCAAAATCTCCAAGAGCAAAACCGCGCAGCGCGTCGGCCCCGTTCAGGTCACTCTCAACAAGACCGATCAGAAAAAAGGCAAGTACACCATGACCGTCTTCGTTGACGATCGCTCGATCGAAAAGAAAGACAAAACCGCCGGCGAGCCCGTCCAGTTCTATCTCAAGGGTGCCGGCCGCATGACCCCCTACGAAATCGTCGTCTTCGACGTCGGCAAGAACGACATCAACGGTTACCTCTCCACGCCGAAAGAAGGCGTAGGAGGCGGCTCCAGCGCAGCCCCGGCCGCAGCCACTCCAGCCGCAGCCCCCGCAGCCGCTCCGGCCTCCTCCACCCCATCAGCCAAGCCAACCCTAAACCCAGCTCCAAACCAGTAGCTAACTCCCGCTCTTGAACAAAACGCCCTGCCAGCGCAATCGCTCGCAGGGCGTTTTAAATTTCGGTGCGGTCGTCATCCGACCGAACTCAACTCATCCGTCGCAGCAAGGCCATGTAGGGGCGCAGCACCGCTGCGCCCAGCTGCCCGGCGAACTCCGCGTTCTTCAACCTTGTTTTCTTCGCATCCCACCTCCGTTAACCCTGGAAACCCGCGCCTCCGTCACTTCGTCCTCACTGCAACCGCGTCACTCTGGAGCCAGAACAAATGATCCCCTCCCCCAGCCAAAAATTCCGCACTCTTCTGCCAATCGTATTCCTCGCTCTCCTCTTTGCCGCCCCGCGCGCCCACGCTCAAGCTCCCATCGAGCCCGCCCAACTTCCCTCCCGCACCGCCTTCTACATCGTCTGGCGCGGCGAGCCCGCCGGCGAAATCCGCAAATCCAACAATCTCTTCGCCCTCTGGGACGATCCCGAATTCGCCCCGGTCCGCGCCGCAATGTTTGACAACATGACCACCGCGGCCAGCGGCGACAACAAATCCACAACCAAGCCCGGCCTAACTCCCGCCGAAACTCAGGAATATTCCGCGCTCCTCGAAAACGGTTTCGTCCTCGGCTATCTCAGCAAACCCGATTCGAAAATGACCGCCAGCGCCACGCCGCCCAAACCTCCCGCCTCCGGCGCAACCACCGCTCCGCCCGAAAAATGGAACGGCATCTTCTTTATCTACAATCGCGCCGGCAAAGAAGCTCTCCTCTCCAAAGCCGTTCTCCGCATGCGCAACAACGAAAAAGAATTGCCGCAGCTCTCGCAAACCACAATCGCCGGCATTCCCGCTCTCAAAGTTCAACGCAAAACCGAAACCACCTACTGGGTCGAGCACGGCAAATACGCCGCCAGCGCCAACGATCCCGCCGTCCTCGAACAAATTCTTCCGCGCCTCGAAGGCGCCACGCCGCCCGACTCCCTCTCGCAGTCCGCCGCATTCCAGGAAGCGCAGCCTCATCTCGGCGGCGTCCTCGAACTCTTCGGCGCCGATCCCTGCTCTAAAAAATAGTGCCGATGGCACCTCGAACGGCTTCTATCTCCCCGCCGTACTCACGGCGATCAAACTCGACGCCGTCCGCTCCATCTCCGGCCGCATCACGCTCGACGGCGCAAAAACCCGCTTCCAGGGCGTCATTCTCGGCGACACCGCTCCCGGCTCTCTCCTCGATCTCTGGCCCGAAGGCGTCGACTCGCCGCCATCGCTCGCCATCATGCCGCCCAACGCGATCTCCTACAGCGAATCGCAATTCGATCTACCCGCGTTCTATGCAGTTCTCAAACGCGGCCTCGCCGCTATGTCCCCCGGCCAGAATCCCGCGATGATGGTCGAGATGATGGCGCAGCAAAAACTCGGCATGCCCATCGCCGACGCTCTCACGTTGCCCACCGGCGAATTCACATCGATGCAACTCAGCCCCGCTCTCGATCCCGACAAATCCATCTACGTCTTCGGCATCCACAAAAAAGCCGAAACCCTCAAGCTCATGCGCACGCTCCTCGGCGAGCAAATCATTTCCGAGCGCGCCGAAGGCGACACCACCTTCCTCAAAATCTCGCTCAACGCAAAACAAAACGCCAAAGGCGTCGCCGGTTGGAATTTCTATCACCTCGGCGTCACGCCCAATTTCATCTACGGCGCTCCCAAATTCGAATCCGTAAAGGAAGCCATCGCCGGCCGCGACACCATGCATACCATGGTGGTCACGCCTTTCCAGGAAGCCCGCGCCGACTACCCCGCCAAAATCAACGGCCTCTACTTCTTCGACTTTTCAAAAGTGGATTGGGCCGCAGCCAAAGCCCGCTGGATCGAAGAAGCAAAAAAATCCGCCGAAAAACCAACCGCCACCACCGCCCAAAAAGCCGCCGCCGCAAAAGTCCCGCACATCCTGGCCGACGCCAATCCAGAAACCTTGCATCGCCACCTCCACACCATGGCCGGCGCCTCCTGGAAAGACGAAAAAGGCATCCACTTCGACCAATGGCTCCAGTGATTCCGAAAAAATTATCGAACTCGTGTCGCGATTTTGTAGGGGCGGGGCTTGCTCCGCCCGGCCGCTGCGTCTTGTCGCAAACCGCCAATGACCGCCACCCTGTAGCCGCGATCGCTTTCCCAGATCGCGGGGTTTAGATGCAACACAACTCCCATCACAACAACGATCACACCCTCGTCAGCCCATGCTAGATTTTCGAATGCGTTCCTCGCCCCTCCTGCTCCTCGCGTCTTTGCTGGCTGTCTCAGTCTCTGTGTCCTCTGCGCCCTCTGCCGTAAACCTTTCTTCGTCTCAATCACCGACTCAATCCCCCGCGCAGCAGCAACCCGACCAATCCCCCTCCATCCAAATCTCCGTCAACCGTGTCAACGTCTCCGTCATCGTCACCGACCCTCAAGGCAACTTCATCCCAAATCTCGCCCGCGAAAATTTCCACATCTTCGACAACGGCGTCGAACAACCCATCACCGATTTCGCCAACGTCATCTCCCCCGCCGAAGTCCTCCTCCTCGTCGAAGCCGGCCCCGCCGTCTATTTCCTCGCCTCCACTCACGTCAACGCCTCCCACTCTTTCCTCGACGGCCTCTCCTCCGGCGACCGCATCGCCGTCGCAAAATACGACGCCGCCCCGCAACTGATGCTCGACTTCACCCCGGACAAAACCGCCGCATACGCCGCCCTCTCCAACGTCCGCTATTACGTCGGCTTCGGCAGCCTCAATCTCTCCAAATCCCTCAACTCCATCCTCGACTCTCTCGCCAAAACCCAAGGCAAAAAAACAATCGTCCTCCTCTCCACCGGTTTCGACACCTCCGCCCCCGCCGAAATCGACGCCGCACTCACGCGCCTGAAAATCAGCGACGTCCGCCTCTTGGCAATTTCTTTAAGCGCAGCAATGCGCGCACCAGCGCAACAACCGACGAAGGAAAAAAAGAAGAAAAAGAAGGACAAACAGACCGACGAAGAAGAAGCCCAAAAAGCCGCCGCCAAAGCCGCCTTCACCCAACAAGGCTTCGAAGAAGCCGACCGCCTCCTCCGCGCCCTAACCGACGCCACCGGCGGCCAAGTCTACTTCCCCCAAAATCCCCAGGACTATGCCACCATCTACGCCCAAATCGCCCAACTCATCCGCCACGAATACAGCCTCGCCTTCACCCCGCCCCAACACGACGGCCAAGTCCACACCCTCCAAGTCCGCGTCACCCCCCCGCAGCCCACGCCGTCCGCCGCCGACTCCGCCACTTCCACGCCAAGCTACAGCGTCGCCGCCCGCCGCGCCTACGTCGCCCCACCTCAGTAACCGACATTTGGGTGCCCCACCCTCGGTTCCCAGAGGGTGGGGGTTTAGACCTAACCTCGCCCATACTTCAACATTAGCCCCCATCGCCCCGGGGTGCCGCACCCTCAGTTTTTAGAGGGTGCGGGTTTAGATTCAACACCACCCATGCTTCAACATTGACCACCGCTCTCGTACGGGCGCAGCACCGCCGCGCCCCAAACCAGCCCGAGCGTAATCTCATCACCTGCCCTTCAGATCTATCGTGGATCAGACTGCAGAATCGCGAGATTGAAATTTAACGTCATCGAGGCCGCATACTTTTTTCACCATCTGTTAATGGCGGACGCATGATTTTTTCCTCGTCAACGCCCAACGGCCTCATCCCATCCGGACATTGCCCTCTCCACGTATGCGACGCCGTCATCAGTATTCGAATGCCCATAGTCGCAAAGCCCATCCGCGCGCCTCGTCGTCCATTCCGCCAGGAAGCCGTCAATAGGACACAATCTGGCCTCGTAAGGAGCATGACGCTTTCCGACGCTGACAAAATAGATGAAACAATCCGATGGTCAATGAGAGCGAAACAGCCTATGAGGTAGCGACCCGCATCACTAATCGAAAAATCTGGACTTTCTTTTGATTTCCTTCTTGGATCGCCGCAACCACTGCGCCCTACTCAAATTCCTTCATCACCCGCGCCATCTTCCCCAACCTCTCATCCACCTTCGCAAACACCGTCCCGCCGGCGAACGCTCCATCGCCATTCCGCGAGCCAGCCGACATCCCCGTCAAAATCTCAATCCCCTCTTCAATCTTCGCCACCGGCCAAATATGAAACTTCCCCGCCGTCACCGCTTCCAGCACATCTTCCCGCAACATCAAATCCTCGACATTCGAAGCCGGCATCAACACGCCCTGCGATCCCGTCAGCCCCTCGATCTTGCAAACATCAAAAAATCCCTCGATCTTCTCGTTGATTCCGCCGATCGCCTGCACATCTCCCTGCTGATTCATCGATCCAGTCACCGCGATATCCTGCCGCAGTGGCAACTCCGCCAGCGCCGACACCAGCGCATACACTTCCGTCGAACTCGCACTATCTCCATCCACTCCCGAGTACGACTGCTCGAAACAGATGCTCGCCGCCAGCGACAACGGTTTGTCCTGCGCAAACCGGCTCCGCAAAAATCCCGAAATAATGTGCATGCCCTTGTCGTGAAATCGCCCGCTCAAATTCGATTCCCGCTCAATGTTAATCAGTCCCGTTTTTCCCAGCGCCGCCGTCGCCGTGATCCTCACCGGCTTTCCAAACGAATACCCGCCAATCTCCAGCACGCTCAGCCCATTCACTTGCCCGACGCGCGTCCCCGCCAAATCCACCAGCAGCGTCCCCTCTTCAATCATTTCGCGAATGCGCGTCTCGATTAAATTGTGCCGCTCCATCTTTGCCGACAGCGCCGCCCGCACGTGCGCCGCGCGCACCACGGACTCGCCGGCATTCGATGTGACGTACGCCGCTTCGCGCGCCAGGTCCGCAATGTCCACAAATCGCGCCGTTACCTTATTCCGCCGCCCCGCCTGCCTCACTCCGTATTCCAGAATCGACGCAAACGCCCCGCGATCGAAGGGCGCCAGCGACTCCTTCTCCGACAGCGCCCGCAATCGCCCCGAATATTCCGCGATCACGCCGTCGCTCATGCGCATCTCTTCGTCAAACTCCACGCGCACCTTAAAAATCTTCCGAAAATCCTCTTCGTACTCGTACAACATCTCGTACAAATCCCGATCCCCGATCAAAATCACTTTCACGCTGATCGGCACCGCTTCCGGCTTCATTGGACTTCCGCCGAACGGATAAAACGTATCCAACGGCTGAATTTCCAATCGATTGTGATTCAACGTCCGCTTCAGCGCGCGCCAAACTCCCGTCTCCGACAGCGCCTCCAGCGAATACATAATCAAAAATCCGCCGTCCGCCCGCAGCAGCGATCCCCCACGCAAATCCATGAAGTCGCTCGTCCACCCGCCGCGCGTGTCGTACATCCTCTGAATCGTCCCGAACAAATTCGCGTACGTCGGCGTCGTCTCAAAAATCACCGGCGAACCCTCATCATCGCCGTGCGCCAAAATCACATTCACGCCATAAACGCGAAACGGATCCTTCTCCGGCCCGCCCGGCAGCTTCGGTATGCCTTCGAGTGACGAAGCCGCCTCACCTTCGCTTTCGCCTTCGCCCTCTCGTTCTTTAAACGGATCGAGATTGTCGAGCAAGTGATGCCGCACTTCCTCCAGATAATCCGCCACGCTCGCGTTCGAATATTTTTCTTTCAGTTCTTCGACAACGCCTTCCACCAGCACCGACGCTGCTTCCTGCTCCAGATAACTCAGCTCGCTCGCCAACTCCCGCGATAACGTCAGCGTCTTCCGGTACACCACCGTAAATTCCTGGCGAAACTGCTCGTATTTCCGCTCGATCTCTTCCGCGACCGGCGAATCCAGTTTGCCTTCGTGCACCATCTTCGAAATATCTTCGATCGGCACCATCTGCCCTTCGAGCACAGGAAAAATCTCCGGCAGCGCCACCGCGCCCACCTGCATGTGCCCCAGCGCAAACTGCTCGCGCGAAATCCTCCGCGTGAAATCGTCCATCAACTCCTTTTCACGCACCGTAAATCGCTCGACGATTCGCCCTTTTTGCCGCTGAAACGGCTCGCCCTCAAAAACCTGCGGAATCCGCCGCCGCAAAAAATCGATCCCTGCCTGCATTTCTTTTTTAAATGAATTCGCCTGCCCGCGCGGCAGCGACAGCAACCGCGGCCGATCCGAAATCTTGAAATTGTTGACGTAACACCGGTCCACCGATTGTTTCGTAACCGGATGCAGCTCCCCGATCATCGACGCGATCGTCCCGCCCCGGCTCGTCCCCGCCAATCCGCACACAAAAATGTTGTAGCCCGGCGCCGACATCTCCACGCCCATCTTCAGCGCTCGCAGCGCCCGCTCCTGCCCGATAAATCCTTCCCGCAGCTCCGCCTGCGCCGTCGTCTCAAACGGCAATCGCGAAGTGTCACACCTCCACCGCAATTTCTCGGTAGGCAGCTCCGCGTGCACCTCCGCCGGCTTCAATCCGTTCGTTCCGTTCACTCCCACGATCTCACTCTCAGTTCGTCTCATACTTCCGTCTCAACCGCGCACGATACATCGTCCCAATCGCGTACGATAGCACACGCCCCCAACCCCGCACCCACTTTCCCCGCCACCCTGTTCAAATCTCGCATCCTGTACTCAAGACCAATCCACCACACCACACAATCCGCAGCCGCACTGATTCGTCACCGCCGTATTGATGACGCAACCCGGCACTTGGGTGCCGCACCCTCAGTTTTTAGAGGGTGCGGGTTTAGATGAAACCCAGCCCACGCCACAACGACGACCACGGTCCTAGATAATTTGAAGTTTGATGAACCCGATGTAATTAAAAACTACGCTTCCTGCGTCGCCACCGCATCCCGCCGATCCATATAAACTCGAAACACTCCCATCGCCGCCGCCACAATCGTCGGCCCCGCCACCAACCCCAGCAGCCCAAAAACTTCCAGCCCGCCCAGCACTCCAATAAACAGCAGCAACTCATTGAGCCGCGTCCGATTCCGCAGCAGCAGCGGCCGAATAATATTGTCCGCCGTCCCCGCCACCGCGCCGCAAATCACCAGAATCGTAATTCCCTTTCCCCAATGCCCGCCGAATCCCAGCCACAACGCCGCGGGCACCCAGATCAGCGCCGAGCCCACAACCGGCACGAGCGAGAAAAACGCCATCACTACACCCCAAAACACCGCCGTCGGAATCCCGCCGATCGTGAACGCCAATCCGTCCGAGCAATCCCTGCAAGCAAGCGATCACCAAGTCCCACCGCAACGCTCGCAAAAATCAAATCCCGCGACTCCGCCAGCATGTCCGTCTGAATCGACTCGTCAAACGGAATCAGATGCTTCACGCCGCGCACAATGCTCTCGCTGTCGCGAAACATGAAAAACAGCGAAAAAATCACGATAAACAGATCCACAAAAAACGTCGTGAGATTTTTCAGCAGTCCCGAAAAATTCGATGCGATAAATCCCGCGATTCGCTCCGCCCCTTGCCGGATCGGCTGCGAAAAATCCCAATCCTGCCACGCCGCCGGCAGGTGTGCGTGGATCCACGCCATCGTATGCATCGACAATTCTTTGTCAGGATCCATCAACGCCGATTGCAGTCGCGTCGTCGCCTCGATCGCCTGTCTCGTCGCAAACACCAGCACAACGATCGCCGGCGCAATCAACAGCACCGTCACCATCGTCGTGCTGACCAGCGCAGCCGCGTTCGGCTTCATCCTTCGTTCCAACCGCTCATGCAACGGATAAAAGAAAATCGCGAACACCGCCGACCACGCCAGCGGAACAAAAAACGGCTCGACGATCCGGTAGACCAGATAAATCAGCAGCAGCAACGCGCCGTATGACAGCACGGTCGTCAGCCGATCACTCGTTGTCTTTGGAGGAAGCGGAGCAAGCTTCATGTGAGATCTATGATTGCACAGGAGGCGAACGGATGTTCCCGTTCTTCGACTGACGATCGCCGTGCGCGGTCCATCTGGGATTGCAATAAGAGCATACAGGCGAGAATCCTAGAAACGGTTCAGAAAATGAGCGAATCTCGGTCTCGGCGTAACGTGGCTCGACGTTACTTGATTCCGATCGCGTCGATCAGGCGCAAGACATCGTCGCGAAACGCATCGTAGAGCGGACGCACATCGTCCTGCTCCAGCCGTTCGCGCAAATATTCCGCAGCGATAAAACTCGCTTCGCGATCCGTCAAATCGCGTCCCGTTTTATCGCGAAATGCGACGAACGCCGTGTGCGCGAGTCCAACAACTTGCGCTTCACCGTTCACATAAAATTTCGTATCGATCGTGTCGGCGTGCCGCGTCGCAATCCCGTTCCACATGTGCGAAAACCGGCAGACAAATTTCTCGCTCGTCAGCGTGGACGTCACATCGAACTCGCCGACAAACGTGCTCATCGCGCCGTTATTCGGCAGCATCGGCCGAGCCGTCGCGTTGCTCTCGTGTTGCTTGATATCCGTCGTGGTCACTTGTACTCCCTGACGCCTTCTCAGCGTTTCTTTCTCGGCTTCGCGCTCATCCGGATGAACTTTCAGCGAACGCATCGACGAATCGATGAGTTCGTCGGTCGCGTCGGACGATTTTCTTCCGTCCTTTGACGACCTGCCTTTGTCAACGGACTGCGGCGGCTGCGGTATCCACATGAGTGTAGCTCTGTATGGCGGCTCCAACACCAGCGCCACTGGGGACACGGAAGCCCTGGTCGAGCAAAGTTTTTTCCAACGCGGCCAAGAATAACAGAACAAAAGGCTTTTGGCTGCAATGGCCCATCAAGCCCACGCGCCAAATCTTCGCCTTCAGCGGCCCAAGCCCGCCCGCGATCTCGATGTTGAATTCATCGAGCAGCTGAGTCCGTACCTTTACATCGTCAATTCCCGACGGAATCATTACCGAGGTCACGGTCGGCAATCGGTCCTTCGGATTCTTGACGAGCATCTCGAGACCCATCGCCTCGAGCCCCGCGATCAGCGCGAGGGCATTCACGCGATGCCGCTCCCAGCGCCCTTCTAATGTTTCCTCGAGCACGATGCGCATCGCTTCGCGCAACGCAAAAATCAGAGAGATCGGCGGTGTGTGATGATACAGGCGATCCTTGCCCCAGTAATTCATTGCCGTCGTCAGATCGAAATACCAGCTCTGCACTTTCGTCTTGCGCGTGCGAAACACTTCTTCCGCCTGCGGACTCACCGTAATCGGCGACATTCCCGGAGGCGCGCTGATCGCCTTCTGCGTCCCGCTGAAACAAATATCGATCCGCTGCTTGTCCACGTTGATGGGAACCGCCGCGAGCGACGCAACCGTATCGACAATCAGCAACGCGCCAAGTTCGTCCGCAACTTGCCGGAAACTATCGAGATCGGTTATCACGCCCGATGAAGTTTCGCCATGCGCAAGTCCCACAATCTTGATCTTGCGTCCCTTGCCTGCTCGACGCACATCGTCCGCATCCACAGGCTTACCGTAGGGCGCTTCGACCTTCGTCACCTTGGCCCGAGTAACACCCGCGATCACCGCCATGCGATCCGAAAACGTCCCGTTGACGGCAACGATGGCTTCGTCGCCTTCTTCGAGCGTGTTGACGACGCTTGCTTCGATCCCGCCCGAACCCGACGCCGACAGCGGCATCGTGATCCGATTCTCGGTCTGAAATATGTGCCGCAGCATCACCTGCACATCGTCCATGCAACCGCGGAACCACGGATCGACGTGCCCGACCAGCGGCGTAGCCAATGCCCGGTACACGCGCGGGTCCATCGAAGATGGTCCCGGAGTGAGCATAAGTCGATTGGGAGGAGTAAGTTCGCCGATCTGTGGGTGCTGGCTCATGTTTTATGCCTCGAAGAAGCGCGGGCCAATTTTCCCCCAGCGGAACACCTGCTCGCAACGGACAATTTGGAAGCGCTCGCGAACGTGAGGCTCGTTCGAGCTGGATTGGGCGCTACCCCTCCCCCCGCCTATTTTTGCGCAAGAGTGTGATTCCACGTGACTTACGTCGTAAAACTACGCAAGAGTGTGATTCTATGGGCTTTAGTGTTTGGGTTCGGATGACGGGTGCCGCTCCGACGCCTTCCATGGACCGTGCCCAAGTACAGAGTTGATCGAGCCGACGGACACACGAGCGAAGGCCGAAGCGTAGCAGTTCAGGCGCTAACCTATTGTGGAGGCTGCCTTTGCGGGGAGATTCGAATAGAGTTGCACTTAACACAACAGAGTCTAACAGATTTCTGGTACCTTGTCAATATATTACCTTACGATAATCTCCGAATGAGGCCTGCAAAGCGCGATGGAACATGAACATGGTTCCAATTTGGGACGGAATGAACTGCAACGCCCGTCAGCCATCGATATTGCCCTGCAAGGAGGAGAGATGAAGAACGAGATTCAAGCTCCCGCCTATGTAATTAAGTGGAAAGCGTCGGATGGAGTTGTTTTTGCGCCGGAAGACAAGACCGTCGTGAAATTCAGAGCCGACCTGTATGAAGAGATTCTGCGATGCGCCCGCGACTACTCCCAGAAAGAGCTCCAGGATCTCTTTGAGGAGCCACAACCCCGCGTCAGCGAACTGCTCCATGGCCGGATCGCCGGCAAGAGCCTCGAGAAGCTGATGTACTACGCCTCGCGCCTGGGCATCGAAGTCCGCACCTCATTCGAACGCCGCACCCGCAGCCTGGAAGATGAGCTGCGCATGGCCGAAGGCGACAATACGTAACCGACTGACGTCCGTCTTGTGCCAACCTGCACCCCGGCCCAAACATGCCGCAAAAGTTGTACATCTTCCTTCGTGGCGGATTCATCGAAGTGTAAGTCGAATGAATCACGCGAAAACGGAGGCATGTCATGGGCAAAGAGCAAAATATTGCGGCGCAGGTTAAGTTTGGGGAAGCGGTGGTTAGCGGGAAGCTGGAAGGGCTGAGGGATGTGGTGGATGCGAAGGCGCTGGATCATGATCCGGGACCCGGGCAAGGGCTGGGGCCGGACGGATTCATCCACTATTTTGGGGAATTGCGAAAGGGGTTTCCGGACTTGAACATTGCCGCAGAGAAATTGGTCGCTGATGACGATAGCGTAGCGCTCGCGTACACGATCACCGGAACACATCAGGGCGAGTTCATGGGTCTTGCGCCGACAGGTAAGAAAGTTTCGGCTCGAGGCGTTCAGATTGCGCGATTTGAGAACGGGAAATTGGTCGAGCGATGGGGCAGTTCGGATCAGCTGGGTATTTTGCAGCAGCTCGGCGTGAAGGCAGCCGGGGCGTAGAAAAGCGAAGTAAAGAAGCAATGAAGTAAGGAAGTAACGATTAAAACGAAGAATTGGTGATCGACGGTACGGAACCGGTCAGGCGATGCGCTTACTGACCGCTTTTTCCAGCAATTCGTGAATGTAGGTTTGATAGGGTTTGTGCTGTTTTGCGGCAGCGCGGCGCAGCCCTGCAAGTACGTGCGGAGCGACGCGGATGGCGATGAGCATCTTGGCATTGCCGGTCGCGGGGCGGCCTACGCGACGAGCGCGTTTCATTTCGTCGGGCGTAAGCTCGGGAATGTCGACTAAATCGAGCTTATCGTCCGGCATATAGGTCACGTTCGGCCGCTGTGGCTTGTCGTGCGCTGATGATTCGGATCGTTTCCGTGCCATTGTCTAATCTCCGGTACGTGTGGATCACTAACAGCAATCGATGTCGTTCAGAAAACCCTACCAATTTCCAGCGCTGCTCCGAAAAGTCTGGAGTCACTACGTCTTCGACCTCGAGAGCGCCCGGATCATCAAACACGGTGGACGCTTCTTCGAAATTGACGTGATGCTTCTCGTAGTTCTGCTGGGCCTTCTGCCTGTCCCAGAGAACATAATTTATGTATATACGCTAATTCGGACACCGCGTCAAACGGCGCTTGAATGCGGGCATGCATACCTGAATGCGGAGAAAAACGCCGGCAAGATGCCGGCGCTACCAAACCTAGCGCGGCTTCAGCACGAGGGTTTGGTCTAGGCGGAACATGAGCGAGGTTTCGGCCGGGACCTGGACCTGTTTGCCACGAGTGAAGATCTGTGTGAGCAATCCGCTTCCGGCCCCCGCTGCGGCGCCGATGCCTGCGCCTTTGCCGCCGCCGAAGATGCCGCCGAAGAGCGCGCCGATCGCGGCGCCGCCTCCGCCGAATTCCGCGGTGCGCTTGTTCGCGCCGACGCCGCGCTTATTGTTGATGTTCACGTCGGAGCTATCGACGCGATATTCCTTCCCTTTGACGGTGACGGAAAAAAGATCGAGCACTAGGTCTGCGCTGTGCACCGCCCCACCGGTGCCGATATCGCGAATGACGAGCTTGGCCGATGTCCCCGCCGGAATCGCGACATTATTTTTGGCGTCGAACACATCCTGGCTGATGGTCGCGCCGTACAACTGACCGGTACCCGATTCGCGCGCATTGATCGTATCGTCGGTACGAATGGTGATCTCGGTGCCGACCGGAATCACCATCGCGGGTCCCGCTGGAGCCGGAGGCGGCGCCGGCTGCGTACGTGTCAACACAAGCGACGCGACATCTTTCGTCGGAAATTGGTAGCCAACCCCTTGGCCGTCCATGAATGGAATCGGATTGTCGCCGGTGTATTGCCCCGAGTACACCTTGCCGGTTCGCAGCGTGACGATGTCGTTTGTCGAAGTGAAAACCAGCGACTGCACATCGCGCAGCGGAAAGTTGTATTGGATTCCCTGCGCGTCGGTGAAGGTGATCGTCGAATCGGCGCCGACGTCGAGCTTGCCGGAGTAGCTGGCGCCGCTGTGCAGGATGATGGTGTCGGGGCGCGCGGCAGGCGCGAGAAGAAACAAAATCGCGACGACGCTGAAAATAATTGAAACTGCGGCGCGGAACTGGCGGGCGAGTTTGCGCATGTTTGCTCCTCAGAAATAAGGGAAGAGTTTAGCACTGGTTGCGCGTGGTGCAGATTACGGAACGGTGATGCTGCGGCGGCAGATGACGCTTGCGATGGGGATAACGCTGAGATCCTTCGCTACGCTCAGGATGACAACATTACAGAGTGGGTCGGCAAGAAAGATTGGAGTGGTAAAGAACCGATGGATGCGGTGGGAGACTACGCCGCGAGTTCGACTTCCTCTTCATCGGAATGCAGCAAATGCGCGGGGACCTGGCGGAGTTCCCAGACGAGCCCCAGCGCCGCAAACAGCTTCAGCGTGTAATACGTAATATCGATTTCCCACCAGAAAAATCCCTGGCGAGCAGCGGCCATGTAGTGGTGATGATTGTTGTGCCAGCCTTCGCCGAGCGTCAGCAGCGCCAGAAACCAATTGTTCTTGCTCGTATCGGTCGTCTTGTATCGAACGGTGCCGAAAAGATGCGACAGCGAATTGATCGTAAACGTGTCGTGCCAGAGCAGCACGGTGCTGAGAACGAATCCCCAGAGAAACAGCGGCAGACCGCCGATCAGATAAATCGAGACTCCAAGCGTCGCCGGCGCCACCCAGTGATATTTGTCGAGCCAGCGCAACTCGGGGAACTTGGCGAAGTCCGCGATGTAATGCGTGCGCGTATCGTTGTAACGATCGGAAACGATCCAGCCGATGTGCGCCCAGAAAAATCCGAACAGCGTCGGCGAGTGCAGATCTTCTTCCTGATCGGAAAAGCGATGGTGATGCCGGTGATGCGCGGCCCACCACAGCACGCCTTTTTGCGCCGAGGTCATGGCCATGAACGCGATCACGAACTGAAAGACGCGGCTCGTTTTGAAAGATCGATGCGAAAAATACCGGTGATAGCCGGCCGTCACCCAGAACATGCGCCCAAAAACCAGCGCCACGCAGGTGATGAGATACGACCATTTGAACGGAACGAAAAACACGCCGAACGCCAGCAAATGCATGATCGCAAACGGCGTAACCCCGACGACCGAAATGCGCGCGCCATTCGGCAGAGGGATAGACAGAGATTTTGCTGCGGTGGCCATGCTCGGCGAAATTTCCTACGGAAAAGTTTGGCGTGCGACGCCCTTCGACTGAGCGTTTTGCGAGCGAGCTTTTGGTGCAGGGGCAAACTCAGCAGCACGATTCAGCTTATTCAGTTTACGGAGCGCGAAAACGAGGGTCAAGCAAACTATGGGACAGGTGCGGGGATAGGTGAATTGGCACCAAAGGCCAGCATCGTCAATTGAAGCGTCGCGCGGTGGCAGCGCGGCAAATATGCTATCGTTTTGACGGCAAACAAGTTGAGCGAGGAAAAATGGCGGAACGCCCAGTATTGGTAGGACTTATCCCGCAGGCGGTCGTGCTCGATCCAGGCGATCAGGTGTCGTGGATTTCGGACGCGGGGAATCTAAAAGTTGAGTTCGACGTGAATCGCTGCCCGTTCAATTCGAACGTGTTTCAGGCGCCTCCCGGCATGCGATTGCTGAGCGGACCCGTGCGGCCGGGCACGAAATCGGCGAGCTTTAAATATAAGCTTTGGCTGAATGAGCAAATTGTGGGCCAGGGCGAAGTCATCGTTCGCGAGAAATAGTCCGGCGAAAGCGATCGCCAAAAAAAAGATGGCCGGAGACCCGACGCCCCCGGCCAACGTAACCCGAAAATACTCAGCGACTACTGCCCTGCTCCGGCGGCCGATGCAGCCTGCCCGTTCGGCGTCATGTGATCGACGACGTGCGGCAGCACCTGCGTCATCATCGACTGCAGCGTGTTCGGATCGATCCCGAACTTCGACGCAACCTGATTTAGCGCATCGCAGTGCAACACGCTGTTAAGTTGGTCCGCCGAAATCGGCAGATTCTGCCCGGTGCCGATCCACGAACCGACGATTCCGCCGAGCCCCTTCTCTTGAAACATCTTCTGCAGCCCCGAGATGCCGCCGACCTGCGGGCTGTTGATGTAATCGGTCACCGCGCTCAATGCTCCGGCGTGCTGCTCACCGAGCAGCGAGCCGCCCATCTTTTCCACTTCGTCGAAAATACCCATGTGTCCTCCTTCAACCTTGAAATATCGGGGACCTGAAAAATTGGGGCGGTTTGCTGCCCCAGCCGCCCCTCCGGGAATACGACCGATGTTTTCGGCTACTGCTTTGCGATGATCAGCGAAGCGATCTTGTTATACGTCGCCTGCGGAATGATCTTCTTGCGAACGAGGTCGGTCTTCCTCACGTACGGCCGTCCGTCGATGATTTTCTGCGAGTACTTATCGCCGATGCCGGGCAGTGCCTTCAAAGCGTCGGCGTTGGCGGAGTTGATGTCCACCAGTTTGTCCGAGGGCTTGGTCTGCGCCTTCATCGCGGCGCCGGAATCGGGCGTCTGCTTGGCGGCGTTAGCGTACGAGATCGATGCCGTCATCCCCACCGACAGCAGCAAAGCTAGCAACATCATGCGAATCGAGTGTTTGTTCATTGAGATCTCCTTTCGAGTTCACGCGCTCATTCGAACGCGTGTGTTGCTACTGCTATGACGAATAGGACGCGGCGTTATTCCTTTTCGGCTGCGCGAAAACCTGCCTTTTGCGCGTCGGCTTCCGACATATATTTACCCTGCTTGGTCTTCCCGTACCAGCGGGTTCCCGGCTTGTGATAGACGCCCGAGTCGGTGTTCACCCACACCATGCCATTGCTGTTTGCGGGCGGTGTCTGCTGCTGTGGCGTCGAAGCCGGCTTCGACGTCGAAGCGGACTTGCTGGAAGAGGCCGGTGCGCCTCCGCCGGAATTGCCTGACGCCGTAGACGAGCTAGCCGGTGCGCTCGCAGGAGCCGGAGCGGGCGCCGGGGCTGGAGCGGGCTTGGAATTGGAACTGGCGGTCGAAGAGCCGGACGGACTCGGAGCGGAAGAGGCAGCAGTGGACCCCGCAGCCGGCTGTGATGCGTCGGCCGACGTGTCGGACTTCTTCGTACGCTTCTTCTTGGTGGTTGTGCTCGAATCGGCTGTCGTGGACGAGCCAGTGGCGTTTGAATTCGACGATGCGGCCGCACCGGATGCCGGCTGAGTTGAAGCATCGGCCTCGGTGTCGGACTTCTTCGATTTCTTTTTCTTGGTGGTCGTGGAGCTGTCGGCCGCCGCGGAGTTGTCGGCGCTGGCTGCGCCGGAGGAAGCGTCGGCATCGGCCGACTTCTTGGTCTTCTTTTTCTTGGTGGTCGTGCTGGAATCAGCCGAAGCGCTCGTATCGGCCGATTGAGCATTGTCGGCGTCGGCGGTCTTCTTGGACTTTTTCTTCTTGGTCGTGGTGGCTGAATCGTCGGACTGGGCGGTTTGCGACGAGTCGTCGGCCGCAGCCGCCTTCTTCGATTTCTTCTTTTTTGTGGTGGTGGAAGAATCGTCGCTCGATGCCGACTGTGAACTTGCGTCCGCCGTCGTATCGTCGGTGGTCTTCTTCTTTTTCTTTTTCTTGGTGGTGGTGGAGCTGTCGGACTGGCTCTGGTCCGTTGACTGGCTGGCGGTTGATTGAGCCGCCCGCACGCTGATCGTCCCCAACATCAGCAGCCCAATCAGCAAAAACGGCAAATACAGTTTCTGAATCTTCGTCATTCGTTCTCTCCCTCCGCGCCGCCTCAGCTCAGACAACAGACACACTGTTGCTTCGAATAAGAACTGGGTTCAGTCGAACAGAGGCTTAAAGGCGGATACGTAACAAGTGCGCGAAATGATGGCTGCGCGGGGGCGAGTTGTCAAGATGGAGAACGATCCGAACAGATTGGCAGCGGGGCGGCGAACGGAAGCGGCGCGCTTCAGTCGGCCGCGTTCGCGGTGCGAGGACTCGAATCGAACGATTCGGCGAGTCCCCGGCGCATGGGGCCTAGTACGGAAGCGGGGACGGCGCGCTCGGGAGCGATCGCCAGATTTGCAGCCTTGCGCGGAAATTCCAGGCGCTGATCGAGCTTCATGCCCACTTCCCGAAGGAACTCGGCGGAAAAGCCCATGTCTTCGGCGCGATCGACGCCCCAGAACCAGAGCTTCTCTTCGTGGCGCTGGAGAAAATCGAGTGATTCTTCGAGCTTTTTCATGGCGCGATCGAAGTTGGAAGCAAGAAAAAACACACCCAGCGACCAGGCGTGCCGGGGATAGTGCACGCGGATGCGGACACAGTACTTGCCGCCCTGATTCTTTTCGATGCTGCAGCGGTAATCGTTGCGGACGTTCGAGGTGCGGACTGGCATGTTGTTCACCGTCAGAAAGGTTGCGGACTCTCAGCAATCGCAGCTTGGCCCGGGGTCGAGCCTATAAAATTACAAGTTCAGGTCACCCGAAGAAGGTTTCCGTCTGTTTTTGACTCTCGGGAACCGGGTCAAACCCACCAAGACGGACACAAGTAGCGTACCGAGGTGGTACACCCGTGGCAAGGGGGTGTGATGTTAAATTTTAAGTCTTTTATAATGAACGGCTTATCTAGCCAAGCGTACCGAAGTCCTTCAGCTTTTCGGTCATGATCCGCAGCTTGCCTTCTTGCCGCAGCCGGTTCTCCAAAGCGGTCCGGAAGGCCTCAAAAGCCATCGTGCGCTTCTGTTGGAGGACCTGATCGGTCAATTCCTTCTTCTGTTTTTCGAAATCGTCGGGGTTCGGTTCCTGCTTTTCGGCAACTTTATAGACAAACCAGTTGGCGCCGAGCGGAAGCGGAGCGCCGACGTCGCCGGTTTTCATCTGGAAGGCCGCGGAAAGCTGTTTGCCGCTCGCTGCTCCAGCGATGGAGCCGTTGCGCGCGAACAAATCGCTCGCCTTAGGATCAAGTCCGAGCGCTTTTGCGGCGGCGTCAAACTTTTCTCCGGCTTTGAGCCGCTTCTCGAGATCGTCGGCCTTGATACGGGCCAGCTGGGTGCTCTTTTCCTGCTTCAAGTCGGCGATGAGTTTATCGCGGACTTCGTCGAGAGTGCCCTGGTGCGCCGGCAGAATGCCGCGAACGGCCAAGATCAGGAAGCCGCGATCGGTGTGAATCGGCAGGCTCAATGTGTCGGGCGCCTGGCCGAAGATCGCATCCTTTACTTCTTTCGAATTGCCCAGCTCGATGATCGGATCGGTCGCGGCAACGGGGCGCGTCTCGCCGACAGTCAGGTGGTACTGCTTCGCCAGATCATCCAGTGACATCTTGTTGGACTGGCGAATCTGCGTCGAAAGCTTATCCGCAAGCTCGCTCGCGGTACGGTCGGCCTTTTGCAGCACCATCGGCGAGCGAATCTGGTCCTTCACTTCGTCGAAGGTCTTCGTATGGGCTGTTTCTTTGTCCAGAACCTTGATGATGTGGAAGCCGTACTGCGTCTTCACCAGGTCTGAAATCTCGCCCTTGGGCAGGCTGAATGCCACCTTTTCGAATTCCGGCACCGTCTGGCCCTGCGTAATCCAGCCCAGATCGCCGCCCTTATCCTTGGTCCCTGGATCTTCCGAATATTTCTTCGCCAAGTCGTCGAACTTGCCGCCCTTCTTGGCTTGCTTCAGGACGTCTTCGGCCTTGGCCTTGATCTCTTCGACCTCGGCGGGCGTCTTGCCGACGGTCATCAGCAGAATGTGATCGACGTGGACGCGGTTGGGCACCTGATATTGCTGGATGTCGCCCTGATACGCTACCTTCAACTCGTCGTCGGAAACCTGTGTGGTCTGGCGAATCTGGTTCACATCGACCAGGGCATAACGCACGATGCGCTTTTCAGGCACCACATACTTCGCTTTGTTTTTCTCGTACGATGCCTTGATTTCCGCTTCGTCCGGGTTGATCTTGGCCGCCAGGTCTTCGGGCTTGATCAGGACGTAGTCGAGCTTGACCTTTTCGTTCTTGTATAGAAATTCGTCTTTCAGTTCCGCCGGCCCGACGCTGATGCCGTCGGTGACAAGCTTGCGGAACTTCTCCAGCAGCAAACCCTGGCGAATCTGCTCTTCGAATACGGGCACGGTCATCTGGAAGCGCGCCTGCACTTCGGCCGCGTATCGGTCCATGCCGACAAAGTTGCCGCCGTCATAGGCGGTCGGCAGAAACTGGCGGATGCGCTCCGCGCGCTCTTCGTCGGACACATGGATGCCCAGCCGCTTGGCCTCGAACTCGATCTCTTTCTGGAAAACGAGCTGCTTCAGGATTTGCTGCGCATAGAGCGATTCGAGCGCCTTCGGCACCTGGTTGCGCTGCTCGATCTCGGCGAGCTGCTGCCGGACCTCCAGCATGCTGACCGATTCACTGCCGACGGTGGCTACCGTGTCGGTCGAGGTGGCGGCGTCGCTCCCGGTTCCGGGCATGCTGGGAACGAGATACAAAAGCATGCCGCCCGCAAGGACGAGTACGACGGCACCCAAGAGGATGCGCGAGAAAAGCTGCTGCCTGTCTTCAGATGCCATTTCCTGAAAGCTCCAACGTGATCAAGGCTGTGTGGTCAAACGAGACATTATAAAGGAAATCGCCTGCTAGCGTAAGACAAAGCAGTGAACCAGAATTCGCCGGGCACAACCGCGACTCGGCTCCCTTGCCGATTTCCACGTCGTTCCCGTTCTGTGGCGAAGCACGGCCGCGGCGCCCTTGCCGCTCAGTACTGCGGCGGCCCGAGATAACCCGTGACACCTAGCTGCGAAAAAAGAAACGCGAGCGTGTCCGTCTGCTCATCGATCTGCTTTGCCAGCGGACGCCCTCCGGAATGCCCAGACTTCGTGTCATACAAAAGCAGGATCGGATATTTCGACGAGTTCGCCGCTTGCAGCCGCGCCGCCATCTTGCGCGCGTGCAGTGGCGCGACCCGGGTGTCCCCGTCTCCCGTGATGAAGAGCACCGCAGGGTACGCGGTCCCATCCTTCACATTCTGGTACGGCGAATATTTCAGCAGATATTTGAACTGCTCCCCATCGTCCGCCGAACCGTATTCCGGCACCCAGAACGAGCCCTTCATAAACTTCTGAAAACGGAGCATATCCAGCAGCGGATATTCGCAAACGACAGCGCGGAACAGGTCGGGTCGCTGCGTCAGCGAAGCGCCGACCAACAAACCGCCATTGCTGCCGCCTTCGATCGCCAGCTTGCTCGAATTGGTGTAGTGATTTGCGATCAGCCATTCGCCCGCCGCGATGAAGTCGTCGAAAACGTTCTGCTTCTTCTCCATCATGCCGGCCTGATGCCACGCTTCGCCGAATTCTCCGCCGCCGCGAATATTCGGTTGCGCATAAATCCCGCCCGCATCCGCCCACTCCACCGCCGACGGAGAAAACGCCGGCGTGAGGTTCACATCAAAGCCGCCGTAGCTGGTCATCCAGACGGGAGTTGCGCCGCTCTTGACCATTCCCTTTTTGTAGAAAAGAAACATCGGCACGCGCGTCTTGTCTTTCGACTCATACCAAACCTGCTCGACGGTGTAAGCATTCGGATCGATCGGCACCTTCGGCGTAATCCACGCCTTCAGCTCGCCGCCGCGCAGATCGTACCGATAGATGGTCGCGGGTATATTGAACGATTCGAACGACACAAAAATCTCGTTCGAATTCCAGCTTCCGCTTGAACCGGAAATCGCGCCCAGCGACGGCAGCCGAATTTCTCCCGCGGGCTTTCCGTCCAAATCGAAGATCTTCACCTGCGAAACGACGTTCCGCACATACTGCACATAAATCTTCCCGCCAAACGCAGCCACATTCTCAAACGACGCATCGCTCTCCGGGACGATCTCCTTCCAGGCGTCGCGCGCCGTATTCTTCAGATCAACCGAGTAAACGTGCCATTTCGGCGCCTTCCAGTTCGTCCCGAGAATCGCCTTGCCATCTTCGATCTCGCCCGTGAACAGCGAATCCGTATCGTTCACAATCGGCTGCACCGGCGCATTGCTGGTCAAATCCTTAAAATACACGTCGGTCCGCGTGCTACCCGAGCCATAGAAAATCATGATCAACAGGTCGCGGCCGTCGCGTGAAACCTGCGACTGAATAATCTTTTCTGGTCCGAACCCCTTGCCGAAAATTTCGGCATCGCCGGCAGGATCGCTGCCCATCACGTGATGCATCACGCGCGGACCGCCCTCGGTCATCCGTGAGTAATAAACGCCGCGCCCACTCGGCTCGAAATCAAACGAAAAATAATCCGCGAGCGGCAACACGTCAGACAGCTCTTTCCGGCTCTTCACGTCGAGAAAATGCATCGTCACTTCATCTTTGCCGCCGCCACGCACGCCATACGCCACCGTAGCCGCGTCGTCCGACACTGCGCTCAGCACCACGCTCGTCGAATGGTCCGCGCTCATCCCCTGCGGATCGACAAGCACTTCATCCGCCCCGTTGAGCCCGCGCCGCCGGCAAATTACATACAAATCCTGCCCCGCCGCGCGCTTGTCAAAAAAATAATCGTCCTTCCGCTGTAACGGCGTTCCATAGGAATCCGTCTTTTGAAGTTCGCTCAGCCGCTTCGTAATTTGTGCGCGGCCCGGCACCGAACGTAGCGCCGCCGCCGTGCAGCGATTTTCGGCGTCGAGCCACGCGCGCGTTTCGGCGCTATCCTGATCTTCCAGCCATCGGTAAGGATCGGAAATCGAAACGCCGTGGAGCACATCGACGGCTGAATCTTTTCGCGTCGCCGGAGGGCATTTGCCGCCAGGATCTGTTGCCTGCACAGTTTGCGAAGTCTGCGCGTTCGCGAGCGGGCAACTCACGAGGCACATCGCCACCACAAGAAATGCGATGATCGCAGTGAAACTGAACGGTATGCGACAACACGAAAAAGCAATTCGAATCCGGCAAGCCGGATCGACTGGGTCTTGCTGAACGTTCATAAGTATTGTTTGTCCTTACGTATCCGCAGCGCGGAGGCGGGATGATTCTCGCGAGCGGAAAACTATCACCGATGCACTTGCTTCGCAATAGATCGCATGACCACTAGCCCATCAAATCGCGCGAACGTGACATCACCGGCGCTCCTCTTCGTCGCATCGCTGGCCGCTGCGATCGCATTGCTATCCGTCGCCGTGCATGCGCGTTCGAACCCGGCGTCGCCATCGAAATCAAGAACAGCATCACCCAGAGCAGCCGCCACTCCTACCTTCTATCGCGACATCGCGCCCATCCTCCAGCACCACTGCGAAACTTGCCATCGCGCCGGCGGCATCGCCCCCATGCCCCTGCAAACCTACTCGCAAGCAAAAACGCACGCCGCCGCGATCGCCGCCTCTACAAAAACCAAATCCATGCCGCCATGGTTCGCCGTCCCCGGCATCGGCCATTTCTCCAACGACCCCTCGCTCACTCCAGAACAAATCGCGACGCTCGCCGGATGGTCCGCCGCAGGCGCTCCCGCCGGGAACGAAAAAGACGCGCCCCCGCCCATCCACTGGTCCGAATCCTGGACCATCCCCCAGCCCGACCAAATTTTCCCGATGACCCGCGGCGTCTCCATCCCCAAAGACGGCGACGTCGATTACACCTACGAAATCGTCCCGACGCATTTCACCGAAGACCGCTGGATCCAATCCGTCGAAGTCTTGCCCTCGCTCCGCGGCAACGTCCATCACGCCGTCGTCTACGTCCGCCCACCCAACGCACACTGGCTCGAGCACGCCCCCGTCGGCATTCCCTTCACCGCCGACGAGCTCACCGCCCCCGAAGATCGCCGCGGCGCGCACTGGACCGACGCTGATGTTCTGCTTGTCTACGCGCCGGGCAGCTCTCCCGACGAATTTCCCCCAACCATGGCCAAATTCGTCCCAGCCGGCTCCGATCTCGTCTTCCAGATGCACTACACCACCAACGGCCACGCCGGCACCGACACAACCCGCGTCGGCCTGCGCTTCGCAAAAAATCCGCCGCCCAAGCGCGTCCTCACGCTCCAACTCACCAACGATCACTTTGTAATCCCGCCCGGCGCACCCGACTATCGCGTCGAAGCCCGCGGCACGCTCCCCAACGACGCGCTCCTTCTCAGCCTCTTCCCTCACATGCATCTGCGCGGCAAGCGCTTCGAATACAACATCGTGCACCCAATCCACGCCGCATCGAATCTCACTGCTGGTCGTTTAGAAAAAAATGTCCCAGCCGAAAATCCCGTCGAGACACTGCTCCGCGTGAACTATCACTTCCACTGGCAAATGAGCTACAAACTCGCCGAACCTCTGCCGCTGAAAGCAGGCACCGAACTCCAGGCCATCGCGTGGTACGACAATTCCAAAAATAATCCGCACAATCCCGATCCCGACAGCGCCGTCCGCTGGGGCGACCAAACTTACGATGAAATGATGGTCGGCTTTTTTGACGTCGCCGTCGAAGGCAACATCGACAAACAGAAATTCTTCGAACGCAGCAGCAAACAAACCGAACAATCGCAGCAACCCAACAAACCGCAGTAAACCAGAAACTCCACGGAGCCGACCAAAAATGGAAATCCGCAGCGAATACGTCGAACTCAAAGTCTCCGACGGCACCACCATGCAAGCCTGGACCTCCCGCCCCACCGACTCCGGCGCGCTCCCCGGCCTCCTCGTATTCCAGGAAGCCTTCGGCGTCAACGGCCACATCCGCGACATCACTCAACGCTTCGCACGCGAAGGCTTCATCGCCATCGCGCCCGAACTTTTCCATCGCACCGGCCCCGGATTCGAAGGCGCTTACGACGCCTTTCCCACCGTCGTGCCGCACATCAACGCGCTGAAAGACGATCAAATGGAAGCCGACGAACGCGCCGCGTTCGACTGGCTCACCGCGCAAGGCGTCACCGAAGGCCGCATCGGCGCCATCGGATACTGTATGGGAGGCCGCGCCGCTTTCCTCGCCGGCCTGACTCTTCCGATCGGCTGCGCTACCTCTTATTACGGTGGCGGCATCGCCCCGCGCGGCAACAATCCCGGCCTGCTCACGCGCGCGAAAGACCTCCGCTGCCCCGTGCTGCTTATTTTGGGGCGGCAAAGACAAACAGCCTGACCCAGGACCAGGTTCGCGCCGTTCGTGACACCCTCGCAGACGCGGGCAAAAACTTCATCAACGTCGAATTCTCCGACGCCGACCACGGTTTCTTCTGCGACCAGCGCGCATCGTACAACCCCACTGCCGCAGCCGAAGCCTGGCCCTGACGCTAGCATTTCTGCGCCTGCACACAGCGCAAGCCGCGGCCCCCACGCGTTAAAAAGTCGAATACCTAGAATCACTTAGCGAAGGCGAAGCGATCCGCAAGCCGCCGCGATATCGATCGACGTCGCCAAGCGCACTTCGCCCGCCCTCTCTCGCGCCTGATTCCACAGCGTTTCGCACCTGCTATTTGCTATTTGACCATCGCTTCCGCCGCCGCTTTGGACGCCCCCAAAACGCTGTGCTAGATTCCACAGTTGGCGCTATCGGTACGCAAAACCTCGTGCCCACACAGACACCCAATCGACCCACGCCGCACTTCCGACACCGCGGCGAATCCGAAAATTCATCGGGTCGAGGTGTATTGGACCGCCGTCACTTATAAGACGGTCGCGGTCTACGTCATTCTGGCGGCCGCCATCATTTTCGGCGTGCTCTACCTCGTCAGCCCCAATTTTTATCAAAACACGATCAAGAAAATCAGCACCGCCATCGACAACAGCGACAGCGAAGCCGTCGCCGCCAGCCAAACTCAGGCGAAATTCGTCAACCTCGACGGAAAAGTTCTCGTGAAAAAAGTGAATTCGGTCCAGTGGGTTCAGGCGGACTTCCACACCACGCTCGACAAAGGCGATCTGGTGCAGACCGGGCCGGAAGGCGTCGCCCGCATCACCTTCGGCGACCGCACGTCGTATACCGTCAAGCCCGACACGCTCATCACGGTCGAAGAAAACGTAATGGCGAGCAACAAGCCGACCAGCGTCGCCGTCCACATCAACACCGGGTCGGTCGATCTCGCTACGCCGAACTGGCCGTCGCCCGATTCGAAGGCGGCTGTCAGCTTTGAAGATTCCACCGCGCAACTGGCTTCGAACTCGCAGGCTGCTGTGAAGGCCGATCCTGAGAGCAAGGAAAGCGAAGTCGTCATGGCGCGCGGTACTGCTGAAGTGCAGCGCGGCGCCGAGCGAATTCAACTCGCTCAATTCCAGAAGGCTACGTTGCCTGCGGAGGGCCACATCACGAAGACCGATGTCCTCGCGCCTCCCGAACCGCTTCAGCCTCTGAATCTGGCTCCGATCATCGGCGAAAATCCGAAACAAACTTCGATCCATTTCGAATGGAAGCCGGTGCAGGATGCGGTTTCTTACACGCTGCGCATCAGCACCACTTCGATGTTCACGAAAACGGTGAAACAGCCCACGGTGACCGGCACCAGCATAGACATTACCGGTCTCGACCCAGGCGATTACTTCTGGAACGTCGTCGCCACCGATGCGAAGAAAGAATCCAGCGAAGTCAGCGACACCTTCAAGTTCACGCTCGTCGCGCAAGGCAAGACGCAGGAAATGGTGCTCGAGATTCAGGACACGCAGCTTCACGGCCGCGTCGCCGAGATTATCGGGCACACTGAGCCGGGCGCCGCCCTCATCGTGAACGGGCAGACCGTGCCAAACATCTCGCCGGACGGCAGCTTCCGTTACTTCACCGATCCGCTGACGCCGGGCGAGCATACGATTGTCGTGATTGGCCAGAATCGCCGCGGCGGGACGGCGAAGCAGCAAGTTTCCATCGTGGTGCCGCGCTAGCCGTTCGAAACTTGCGCGTATGCTGCGTAATGGCTGCGGCCTTACAGGCCGATGGAGAAGAAATGTAGTGGCGCGATTCGCAACACCGCGCCGAATCTTTGGGCGACCGATACGCGTTCTTTTCAGCGGGTCGTGACGGTCGGGGACAATTGGATCGCGTTTCGGTCTGAAGCAGCGCGTTTCCCGGGCAGCGGAGAGCGATCTCCGCGGAGGATCGAGGGATGAATAAGAACGGTTACAACCTCAGGTCGGTGTTCAGTCTGTTTTCGTCCGACCTGGCGATCGACCTGGGCACGGCGAACACGCTGGTCTTCTCGCACGGCAAAGGCATCGTCGTGAACGAGCCGTCGATCGTTGCCATCAATAAAGCCACCGGCGAAGTCGTTGCGGTCGGCAAAGACGCAAAAGATATGCTCGGCCGCACTCCCGGCAACGTCGTCGCCATCAAGCCGATGAAAGATGGCGTCATCGCCGATTTCAAAGTCACCGAAAAGATGCTGACGCACTTCATTCAGAAGGCGCACAACCGGCGCGTGCTGGTTCATCCGCGCATTGTCATTGGAGTTCCGAGCGAAATTACACCGGTGGAAAAGCGCGCTGTGCAGGACTCCGCGTATCGCGCGCGTGCCAGCGAAGTTTATTTGGTGGAGCAGGCGATGGCGGCTGCGATCGGCGCCGGGCTTCCGGTCGATGAGCCGTCGGGCAACATGGTCGTCGATATCGGAGGCGGCACCACCGACATCGCGGTGATTTCCATGAGCGGCATCGTTTATTCGCGTTCGGTTCGCGTTGCGGGCAACGAGATGGACGAAGCGGTCATGCAATATCTCAAGCGCAAGTACAACCTCCTCGTCGGCGAACGCACCGCGGAACAGATCAAGATGGAAATCGGCTCGGCGTATCCGCTGGAAAAGCCGCTCACCATGGAAGTCAAAGGCCGCAACCTGATCGAAGGCGTGCCGCGCACGGTCACGATCGACGACAGCGAAATCCGCGAAGCGCTCGGCGAATGCGTCGCCACGATTTTGAACGCGGTGCGCGTGGCTCTCGAGCGCACGCCCCCCGAACTTTCCGCAGACATCAGCGACCGCGGCATCGTGCTGACCGGCGGCGGCGCGCTGCTGAAAAATCTCGACAAGCGCATCCGCGAAGAGACCGGATTGCCGGTTTCCATCGCCGACGATCCATTGGCATCGGTCGTGCTCGGTACCGGCAAGATGCTCAGCGATTTCAAACTGCTGCGCCAGGTCAGTATCGATTAGGTTTCGACGAGCATGCCGCTCGCGTTCTTTTGAACGCGAGTTGGAATCACCAAGTCACTTAGGTAGGTAGAAGCGAGTTTCGAGTTTCGAGTTTCGAGTTTCGAGTTTTCGAGTTTCCAGGTCTGAAAAATGGTAGCGATTCCTTCTCGCCACAAAAGTTTGTTCCTGCTGATCGGCGTTGTCGTATTGCAGATCCTGTTTCTCGCCATCCAGATCCGGCGCGATTCACAGGGCCGCCTGATTCGCGTCTGGACGGTCGGCGCGGTCACGCCATTCCAGCGCGCCGGCGCGAGCGGCGTCGGCGGCATTCGCGGCATCTGGAATCACTACTTCGCGCTGCAAAATGCGTCTCGCGACAACGAACGCCTCCTGCACGAGAACGCCGAACTCAAGCTCCAACTCAACGAACTCCAGAACAAGGCTGACGAAGCCGATCGCCTCGGGAAACTTTTAAATTTCAAGCAATCGCATAACAGCGTCCCGATGCTTGGCGCGCGGGTCATCGCAGCCAGCGCCGATTCGGCCACGCAAACCATTTATCTCGATCGCGGTGAACACGACGGCATTCGCCGCAATATGGGCGTCATCACGCCCGACGGCGTCGTCGGCAAAATCAGCGAGACCTATCCGAACACTTCGCAGGTATTGCTGCTCACCGACAGAGACAGCGGTGTTGGCGCGATGCTCGTTGAATCTCACATCCAGAGTCCGGTCGGCGGCGCGGGCGAACCGTTGCTCGCCATGAAGTACGTCGCCAACGACGACACCGTCGCCATCGGCCAGCACGTCGTCACCAGCGGCATGGACCGCATCTTTCCGCGCGACCTGCCCGTCGGCACCGTCGCACAAATCAAAGACGGCAATCCTTTCAAACAAATTCGCCTGAAGCCCGCCGCAAATCTCGAAAGCCTCGAAGATGTAATCGTGCTGCTCTCGCTCCAGCCGCTCGATTTGACGAAATCCGAAAGTAAAGAAGCGAGCAGCGGCGCCGGAACCGGCGCGGAAACCGCGAAGAAAGAACCTGAACGCGCATCGAAGACGGCCAAGCCATGAACGACACATACGAATTGAGAATGGGCGAGGCCCATATTGAGGTTCACAAGTTTCGCGGCGGCGCCATCGTCATGGCGACGATCGTCGCGGTGTTGCTGCAAACCTCCGTTCCCGTTCACTTCCCGAAATTCGCGATCCTCGACCTGCCGTTGCTGCTCACAATCTACTTCGGCCTCAGCCGCCGTAATCCTTCCACCGGTTTGCTGCTCGGCATGACCATCGGCTTGCTGCAAGACAGCCTGAGCGGCCCCACCGTTCCCATCGGCCTCTACGGCATCGCCAAAACCATCATTGGCTATCTCGCTTCCTCCATCGGCGCTCGCCTCGACACCGAACATCCCATCGCCCGCTTCGCACTCACCGTCATTTTCTTCGGCGTGCATCAAGGCGTCGTCATCCTCACCCGCCGCCTCCTGCTCGCGCAGCCCGAACCCTGGTTCACCATGCACCTCGCCATCGGCGCCGCCGTCAACGCCGTCGTCGGCGTCTTCCTCTTCATGCTCCTCGATAAGCTCCGCAAAAACTAACCCCAACACCGCGCATCGCAGCAAATCGCACCCCGCATCGCGGCAACTCACGACACCGCATAATTGGCCCCGCACTCGCCCTTGGTTTTCGCTCTTGGTTTTCCCTCTTGGTTTTCCCTCTTGGTTTTGTAGGGGCGGGCTTCAGTCCGCCCTCGATCCACCACCCCAATTGATCCGCCATCCCGATCGCCCTCGACTCGCACTCATTCGAATCGATTTCCACAAATTTTTTTTGGCAAAATAAATCGCGCGGCCACTACAACTTGCCGCAGATCATCCGCGTTCGAACAAATATCGCGCAAGCGCGCTGTGCTACGCTCGTCGCGTAGAAAACCACGCCTCGTTTTTTATTTTTCCTACTGAACGTTTTTCGAGTTTCGTCTCGCGTGAACATCCGTCCGCACGCGCCCATAAACGCTTTAGAATCCGCACTTGCAAATCTGTATGAAAACAAACCCCTTCAAGTCGAGCAGAATCCGCACTTATGAAAACTGAGGGAGGGGTACATATAGGGGCGCAGCACGCTGCGCCCCATGTCCGCACGATCACTGCGTCTTGAGATCCCAACAGCTTCGCGATTTCCCGAAGGGAGTTGCACCGCAACATGCGCGCTAGTTGAGGTTAGTTCAGGTCAATCGCTAATGCTTCAGCAGGAATTGCTTGAAGTCGTCGTATTTGCTTGTGGCGGGGATCGAAAGCTTGGGACGTTTGAGATAAGCCGCCAACCGATCCGGCAGCGGCGGCGCAATCCCGATCGCACGTTGAACCACCTCGGCAAACTTCGCGGCATGAGCGGTTGCGAGCACAAGCCCTTGCGCCGGCTCCGCATGTTCGCGCTTGTAAGCTTCCCATCCAAGCACGCCGACCGCAGTGTGCGGATCGGCAATATACCCAAATCGCTCGTGTAGCGACTTCATCGCCGCCAGCGTCTCCGCGTCGGTCGCGCCGTGCCCCCAAATTTCGCGCTGCACATACTCCAGCCGCCCGCGGCACAAATCGAGCAGCCGCGGAAAATTGTTCGGGCTGCCGACGTCCATCGCGTTGGAGTACGTTTGCTGCGCCGGCCGCGGATGAAATTCCCCCGTCCGCAAATATTCCGGCACGACATCGTTCGCGTTCGTGGACGCGATAAACCGCGCTACTGGCAATCCGATGCGCTTCGCAAAAATCCCCGCGGTCAAATTGCCGAAATTTCCGCTCGGCACCGAAACGATCAGCGGCACCGACGCCACCGGCAACTGCCGGTACGCCGCCACGTGATAAAACATCTGCGGCAGCAACCGCCCGATATTGATCGAATTCGCCGACGTCAAAAATGCGCGCTTGTTCAGCTCGGCATCCGAGAAAGCCTGCTTCACCAGCCGCTGGCAATCGTCGAACGTTCCCGCCACTTCCAGCGCCGTGATGTTTTCGCCCAGCGTCGTGAATTGCTTCTCTTGTGCTTCACTGATGCGCTTCGACGGATACAAAATCACCACGCGAATTCCCGGCACGCCCAAAAATCCGTGCGCCACCGCGCTTCCCGTGTCGCCCGAAGTCGCGACGAGCACCGTGAGCGTCCGCGTCTCGCCGCGCACGAAAGTAACCCATCAGCCGCGCCATGAATCGCGCGCCGAAATCCTTGAACGCCAGCGTCGGCCCGTGAAACAGCTCCAGAATGTGCAGCCCCGGCGACAGCGAAACCATCTTCACCGGGAAATTGATCGCCTCGCTGACCACCTGCCACAACACTTCTTCGGGCACTTCCGGCGCCGCGAACGGTTTCACAACGCGAAAGCAGACCTCGGTAAACGGCAGCGCGCGAAACTCTTCCAACTCCTCCGGCGAACGCCGCGCAATCTCCACCGGCATATACAATCCGCCGTCAGGCGCGAGCCCGCGCAACACCGCTCCGCGCAGCGACGTCAGCGGCGCTTCCCGCGATGTGCTTCGATATCTCACGCGTACATTTTCTGCGAATTCAACGTCTCAATCATTCCGTCTCTGCGCCCTCTGCGAACTCTGTGGTGAAACTCCGAATCGCAGCCAACAAATTCATCATCACTCGATGCGGCTCCACGTGGCACAGACACTCCGCCTGTGCATCCCGACGAATTCTGCAAAGTGAATTCGGAGGTAGGACGAACGCCGACTCGCCACATTCTCACAACAGAAGCCAGTGGACTGTAGGGGCGTCCCTTCAGGGCGCCCCGGCATGATGTCAGCCGCATCACCGAAAAAGTTGTCCGATCGTCGCAGATCAACGCGCCGCACTACAGCCCGTTCGCTCTCCCGGTCTTCTTCGCAAGCTGCGACTGAATCTTCGCCAAAAACGCCTCGCCGCCATCGCCATTCGACTCGGCTTCCGCCATCGTATGCAAATCCGCCACCGCCAGCGTGCAATGCGCCAGCGCCTCGTAACTCTGCCGCCGCGCCGCGACCAGCTTCGGATAGCACCGCGCCACGGTCTCGTGCGGCGTCTCCCCATTCTTCGGCTGAAACGCCCCGCGCCACAGCACCGGCTTGGGATCCGTCAAATACCGCCCAATCAGCAAGTCCTGCTCCTGCTGCGACGCCGCCAGGTACACCACCGTCATCTGCCGCCGCAACCGCATCAATATATTGTTGCCGGTGTAGATGACGCTGCCGGTCGTATCCAGGACCAACTCGCGCGCCGGGTCCTGCTCCAGTTCGCTCAGCACTTCGTCGAGCGCCGCGATCTCCGCCGAGAGGTAATCCGCCTCGCGCTGCGCGTACGTCTCGCTGTCAGGCCAACCCATCCACGCCGCGACGCCGTTGATGCCGGTGTGCCCG
This sequence comes from uncultured Acidobacteriota bacterium, assembly GCA_963785605.1. Taxonomy (GTDB): domain Bacteria; phylum Acidobacteriota; class Terriglobia; order Acidiferrales; family UBA7541; genus Acidiferrum. The sequence goes on from CAWAWE010000020.1 coordinate 88,038, forward strand.
GCGGCGGCCAGTTGCCCGCCGAGCCGCTCCTCAATGCGATCGTCGCACGAGATCGCCGGCCGCCCGTTCGCCGCTAAACGCTTGCTCCAGAATGTTTTCCCGGCGCCCGACATGCCGACCAATGCAATCCGCTGCGCAGGGGACGTTTGGCTCGCCATAAATTTCCCGTCCCTACGATAACACGCGCCGCAAAAAATCCGGCGCAGCCCGCCGCACCCGGCCGTTTCATGTAGGGGCGCAGCACGCTGCGCCCCATGTCCGCACGATCGTTGCATCTTGAGAGGTCGCGCCGGCATCTTGCCGGCGGTTTTACGACGGCCAACTCCGAATCCTACACAAAGCCGAGCCAAACCCGTCTGATCTCGCACCTGTCGGCCCGGTCTAAATTCTCATGAAACACTTTGCTCCCCTAAACGTCTTATGGTAAGAGAACACCATGCCCGACAAAAAAGACGATCTGCTGCAAGGCACTCTCGACCTATTAATTCTGAAATCGCTCGCTCGCGGCTCGATGCACGGATACGGCGTCGCCGAGTGGATTCACGACAGCTCGCAGGACGTACTCCGCGTCGAAGAAGGCGCGCTCTATCCCGCGTTGCACCGCTTGGAGTTACGCGGCTTGCTTTCGGCGGAGTGGGGAGTGTCCGACAACAATCGCCGCGCGAAATTCTATGCCCTGACCGCAACCGGCAAAAAACAGCTCATGCAGGAAACCGAATACTGGCGCCGCATGTCGGGCGCGATCGCTCGCGTTTTGCAAACGGCGTGAGCGTCGCGGATTTTGCGATCCGCATAGCAGCGACGCGCGAAGCAGCGCCGTGCAAAAGACGAACAGACAGACGCTTTCGGGAGAAAGGAGTGGCGATGGCGAACAGATGGATCGGCAAAATCTGGCAGCGCATTCGCGCCACATCGCGTCCCGATGCGCTCCATCGCGATCTCAACGACGAACTCGACTTCCATCTCGCCCAACGCACCGACAAAAATCGCGCGGCCGGTATGGACGCGACGGAAGCCCGCCACGCCGCGCACCGCCAACTCGGCAACATCACCAATGTAAAAGAGCGCACGCGCGAAGTTCGCATTCTCACCTCGCTCGAATCCCTCTGGCGCGATTTCACCTACGCTTCGCGCGCACTGCGTAAAAAGCCCGGATTCACCGCCGTCGCGATCGCCACGCTCGCGCTCGGCATCGGCGCATCCACTGCGATTTTTAGCGTGATCGAAAACGTTCTGATCGAGCCGTTTCCGTATCCCGGCGCCGACCGCTTCATGACCGTCGAAATTCACGACGCGAACAACGTCGATGCCGCCGGCCGCGCCGAATATTCCTCACCCGAATTTCTCGACTACATCGAGAAAAATCATGTGTTCGATCTCGCGATCGCCGACGCGAGCGAAGATGTTCTCTATCAAGTCGGCGGCGGAATGGAACGCCTCCACGGCATCCTCTGCACGCCGAACACGTTTGAATTTTTCGGCCTGCCCGCGCTTTACGGCCGCGCGATGGAGCCGTCCGACTACGAGCCCAGCGCGCCGCCGACGTTCGTCCTCGGCTACAAAGCGTGGAAGTCGCATTTCGGCGGCGATCCATCGGTCATCGGCGAAACTTTCATTCTCAACGGCACCGCGCGCACGCTCATCGGCATCATGCCGCGGCGTTTCGGCTGGGGCAGCGGCGACGTTTTTCTTCCCGTCAAGCCGACGCGCGCGGAACAAGCCCACATCGCCGGTGAATTTCCGCCGGTCTGGTATCTGATGGGCCATCTGAAGCCCGGCGTCAGCGTCGCGCAGGCGCAAGCCGATCTCAACGTCATCGCAAATCAGCTCGCGAAGATTTATCCGAAAAGCTATCCGCCGCGCTTCGTGGTGAAAATTGTTTCGGCCACCGACATGGTCGTCGGCAATTTCCGCACCACGCTCACGCTGACGCTTGGCGCAGTCGCGCTGCTCTTGCTGATCAGTTGCGCGAATCTCGCGAATCTCATGCTCGCTCGCGCCACGACACGCGAGAAAGAATTCGCGGTACGCGCGGCTCTCGGCGCGAGCCGCTGGCGCTTGATCCGCCAGTTGTTCGTCGAAAGTTTGATTCTTTCGATTTGCGGAGGCGCAATCGGCGTCGGCCTCGCCGCGCTCGGGCTCAACTCGATCGTCGCGCTGATTCCGCCGATCACCATTCCCGCCGAAACCGAAATTTCGCTCAATGTTCCGGTGCTCGCATTCGCCCTCGCAGTGGCCATGCTCACCCCCATGATCTTCGGCCTCGTTCCCGCTCTGCGCGCTGCGCGCAACGACCTCGAGCGCCCGCTGCGCGATTCCGGCAAAGGCGCGGGCAGCGGCACCATCGGCCAAGGGCGTTTCCGCGACGCCGTTATCGTCTGCGAAGTCGCGCTGTCGTTTACTCTTCTCGTCGGCGCGGGATTGCTGATGCGCAGTTTCGTCGCGCTCCGCGGCGTCAGCCTCGGTATGCGCGCCGATCACGTTCTCGTGACGCGCTTGCCGCTTCCGAGCGAACGCTACCAAACTGCAGCACAACTCACAGCCTTCTATCGCCCGCTCCTCACGCGTTTGAAATCTCTTCCCGGCGTGACCGATGTCGCCGAAAGCAGCGCGCTTCCTCCTTACGGCGGGTTTCCCACCGACATCGAAGTCGCCGGCGCCGTTCACGCCGAGAAATGGCCCGCGCTGTTTCAACTTTGCAGCGAGAGATTCTTCGGCGTTCTGCGAATTCAATTGCGCGACGGCCGCTTCTTCGACGAAACGGAGGTCGCCAACGCGCGCAAAGTCGCTGTCATCAACGAAACCTTCGCGCAACGATATTTCGACCGCGTCAACCCCATCGGCCGCCGCATTCGCATCTCCGATCTGGCAAATTTTCCCGACAGAGTCGCCGATCCGTGGTTTGAAGTCGTTGGAGTCGTCAGCGACGTCCGCAACAAAGGCTTGCAGGAACCCGTCGAGCCCGAAGTGTGGCTGCCGTACACGCTGACCGGCTCCGGCCAACGCGGCATTCTCGTGCGCACCGCGAACGACCCCATGTCGGTGATGGATTCCGTGCGCCGCGAAGTCTGGGCCGTCGACCGCAGCGTCGCGCTCAGCTACTCCGGCACGATGGAGAATTTCATCCATCTTCAGTCCTACGCCGGCCCGCAATTCGGTTTCATTCTGATGACGCTCTTCGCAATCGTCGGGCTCGCGCTCGTTTCGATCGGCGTCTACAGCGTCGTCGCCTACGCCACCGCGCGCCGCACGCACGAAATCGGCATTCGCATGGCGCTCGGTGCAACGCGCTCCGATGCATTGAAACTCGTCCTCGGCATGGGCCTTCGCGTCATCGGCATCGGCATCGTCATCGGACTCGTCGCCAGCCTCGCGCTCTCAAGAATTCTCGCAAGTCAGCTCTGGCAAACATCGGCGCACGACCCGCTGACGATTTGCGGCGTGGCGATTTTACTTTTAGCAATCGGCATCGTCGCTTGTGTCGTCCCCGCACGCCGCGCGACCAGCATCGAGCCGACGTTGGCGTTGCGCCACGAATAGAGCAAAGGAGCGTTCGCACATGTCAGGCAGACCAAAACAATTTCTCGCTCGCCTCCGTTCGCTCTTTCATCGCGAGCAGCTTGATCGCGATCTCAGCGACGAACTCGCGTTTCACGTCGCGCAACGCACCGACAAAAATCGCAGCGGCGGAATGGACGACGCGGAAGCGCGTCACGCTGCCCATCGTCAACTCGGCAACACAACGCAAATCAAGGAGCGCACAACCCGCATACGAACATTCGCCGCGTTTGAAGACCTCCTGCAAGATCTGCGCTACGGCGCACGCATGCTGCGCAAGAGTCCCGGCTTCGCGCTCATCGCCATCGCCACCCTCGCGCTCGGCATCGGCGTGAACGCCGCAATCTTCAGCGTCGTAAAAGCAGTCCTTCTCGATTCCCTTCCCTATCGCCAGCCCGAGCGTCTCGTCACAGTGGCGCCTGCTGATGCGGAGAATCGCAACCCGGCGAAAGTTTCCTTCGGCCAGTTCCAGGATTGGAAATCGCGCACACGCTCCTTCGATCAAATCGCGCTGTATCGCGGATGGACGCCCGCCGCCACCGGAAACGGCACGCCGCGCATGGTATTCGGTTTGCGCGTGACGCAAAATTTCTTCGACACGCTTGGTGTCGCCCCGCGCCTCGGCCGCAATTTCACGCCCGACGAAGACCATCCCTCCAGCTGGCACGTCGTCGTTCTAAGTTATCCCTATTGGGTTCGCCAATTCGGCGCCGACGAAAACGTGATCGGCAAAACGATGGTGCTCGACCAGGTTCCGTTCGAGATCGTCGGCGTCTTACCGCAGAATTTTCAGCCGCTTTCTTTCACCGATGCCGGCAGCCCGCCAGACGTCTGGGCGCCGCTCGGCTACGACATGTCGCAGGATTTCGCCTGCCGCACGTGCCACCATCTGGATTCCGTTGCGCGCCTTCGCGCCGGCGTCACCTTCTCGCAAGCACGCGCCGAGATGGCGACCATCTCGTCGCAACTCGTGCGTGAATTCCCGAACGACTACTCCGAGCACGAAAATATTTTGGTTCAGCCGCTGCGCGACACCTGGTACGGCAAGGTGCAAACCACGTTATGGCTGCTGCTCGCCGCGACTTGCGTCGTCCTCCTGATCGCGTGTACCAACGTCGCGAATCTCATGCTCGCGCGACTGGCGCAGAAAAACCGCGAAGTCGCACTTCGCTCCGCGCTGGGCGCCGCCCGCTCGCGCATCGTTCGCCAACTTCTTACGGAAAGCGTGCTGCTCAGCTCGCTCGGTGGAATCGCTGGAGTCTTGCTTGCTGTCTGGGGCACACGATTGCTCGCGCAGTGGGCGCCTCCGCAAATTCCGCGCGTCGCCGACATTCATGTCGATACCGGCGTTCTGCTCTTCGCATTGCTCGTCAGCACCGCGACCGGCATCGTGATGGGGCTTGCTCCGTCGCTGCAAGCTTCTCGCATCGATCATCGCCTGGCGTTGCAGCGCGCGTCTCGCGGCATCGCCGGCGGCCAAAGCAAATTCCGCGCGGTTCTCGTAGCCTCCCAGATTTGCCTCGCGTTTGTTCTTACGGTGGCGTCGGGGCTGCTTCTGAAAAGCTTTCTTCGCGCCTGGGGCGTCGATCCTGGCGTCTCTGCTCACAATTTGTACGAAACCAATTTTTCGCTGACGGGCAAGAAATATGAAGACATCAAGGTCACCGTCGCCGCGCAAACCGAAATTCTCGAACGTGTGCGCCGCCTAGCGGGCGTCGAGTCGGTTTCTCTGACCAGCGTCCCGCCGCTTGCCGGAAATTTTGGCGGATTCGATCAAGCCAGCATTCACATCCAGGATCGCCATCTGCCCACTCCTCAGGTTCCCAGCGTCGATCGTTACGTTGTCAGCGCCGATTATTTCGCGACGACGCACATTCCGCTTCGTCGTGGCCGCTATTTCACGCAAGACGACGCGGAATCGTCCGCGCAAGTCGCCATTATCGGCGAAAAAACGGCGCGCCAGATTTTTGCGAATGAAGATCCGCTCGGCAAACACATCCAACTCGGTGGGCGACAAGACGACAAGCCGTGGGCCGAAATCATCGGTATCGTCGGCGACATTCATCAATACGGCCTCGACAGTCCAACGACGCCGCAAGCGTACCTTCTCTACACGCAGTCGCCGTTCAGTTACGCCGGTGTGTTGCTGGTTCGCAGCTCGGTCGCGCCCGGCGCGCTCACGCCCGCGATCAACGAACAGATCTGGTCGCTCGACAAAAACACGCTCATCTTCAATCCGATGCTGATGGATCAACTTCTCTCCGATTCGCTGGCGCAACGCCGCTTCACGATGTCGCTGCTTTCGGGATTCGGAGTCGTCGCGCTGCTGCTTGCCGCCATCGGAATCTACGGCGTCTTTCCTGCACCGTGGCGCAGCGCACCTCCGAAATCGGCGTGCGCATGGCGCTCGGCGCGCGGCGCTCCGATGTAGGCGGAATGGTTTTGCGCGAAGCGCTGTTGCTCACGCTGGCCGCGATTTTCGCAGGCTGCGGGCTTTCGCTGGTCCTGACGCGTACGTTACGCGGTCTGCTCTTTGAAGTCAGCCCGAGCGATCCCGCAACGCTGGTCTTCGTCGCTGCCGGCATTCTCGCGATCACCGCATTCTCGGCTTTTCTTCCCGCATGGCGCGCGGCCAGCATCGAGCCGACTCTGGCGCTGCGCCAGGAATGAAGCGGTAAAGGAGCGACATCGTGCCCTCAGATTGGCTTCACGAATTGCGACTGCGCGTTCAATCGCTGTTTCGACGCAAGCAGCTCGATCGCGACCTCAACGACGAACTCGCGTTCCACCTCGCTCAACGCACTGACAAAAACCGCGCCGCGGGAATGAATGATGACGAGGCGCGTCATGCCGCGCATCGCCAACTCGGAAACGCCACGTATTTAAAAGAGGAGACGCGCAACATGCGAACGCTGCCGACTGTTGAAAATCTCGCGCAAGATGTTCGTTACGGCGGCCGCGCGCTGCTCAAGACTCCGCTATTCGCTTTGATCGCCGTCGCAACGCTCGCGCTCGGAATCGGCGCCAGCACCGCGATCTTCAGCGTCGTAAACAGCGTGCTGCTTCGTCCGCTTCCCTTCGCGCAGCCGGAACGGCTCGTGCAGGTGTGGGAGACGGATTTTAAGTTGGGCGCCGATCGCAATGTCGTCAATCCCGTGAATTTTCTCGATTGGACCGAACAGAATCACTCGTTCAGCGGGATGGCCGCGGTTGTTGGCGACTCAACAAAGCTTGGGCTCGGACACGAGCCGCTGCAAGTACCAGCGATATTGGTGTCGCCGCAATTTTTCTCCGTGCTGGGTGTCGCTCCCTTTCTCGGCAATGGCTTCGCCGACGGCGACGGCAAAGAAGGCGGTGAGATCAAGGTAATTCTCAGCTACGAATTTTGGCAGCAACAGTTCGGCGGTGACACAAACATCGTCGGACGCAAAATACGAAACAACGAACGGCCCGCGACGCATTATCGGAGTGATGCCGCGCGGCTTCGCCTTGCCGAACGTGCGCGGCAGCGTTTTCCTGCCGTTCGCCATCGACCGCAGCGCCAAATTCGCCGAACGAAGGGCGTTACATGCGGGTCGTCGCACGGCTCAAGCCCGGCATAACGCTGGCGCAAGCGAACGAAGACATGCTGCGCGTGGCGGACTACACCATCAAAACGCGGCCGAACTTCAATATCGATTGGGGCGCTGTGGTAGTGCCAATGCTGGAAGACGCCACGAGCGATGTACATCAGCCGCTGTTGTTGCTGCTCGGCGCAGTTGGTTTCGTTTTGCTGATCGCGTGCGCGAACGTCGCAAATTTATTGCTGATGCGTGGCGCGGGACGCGAGCGCGAACTCGCCGTGCGCGTCGCACTTGGCGCTGCGCGTGGTCGCGTGGTGTGCCAACTGCTTGCGGAGAATCTCGTGCTGGCGATCGTTGGCACTCTCGGCGGGCTCGCAATCGCAAAGTGGGGACTCGGTGCGCTGCTCGCATTGATTCCGGAAGCGGCCCCGCTGCCAAGGATGAATTCGATTCGCATCGACACCACAGTTTTTTTATTCGCTCTGGGCCTGACGTTCTGTTCGACGCTGCTTTTTGGATTGTTGCCCGCATTGCGTTTGTCTCGCATCGATCTGCTTGAGGCGCTGAAACAAGGAACCTCGCGAACTGGCGTCGGCGGCAATCGCCGCGTGCGGCAATCACTGATGGTCGCGGAAATCGCTCTCGCACTGATGCTTTCGGTTGGAGCGGGCCTTCTTCTGCGGAGCTTCCAGCGGCTGACTTCGGTGAATCTCGGTTTTCGCACCGAGAATCTCGTCACGATGCGCGTGTTTGTGAAAAATAACATCGATGCGACTCCCGATCGTGCGCGATACCTCGACGGTGTGCTGGACGCGGTGCGCGGCGTTCACGGCGTCGCAGCCGCGGGCTTCACACATGCTCTGCCGTTGACGGATCGCGTCTCGGGTTCGTGTTTTGCGTTGGGTGCGCAACTTCCGGAAAAGGCGTCGGATGCAGCCGGACGCGCAGTTTCTCGTCGTGAGTTCCCACTATTTCGACGCGATGCGAACGCCGATTCTCGCCGGCCGCGATTTCAACGAGCACGACACGAGCGACGTACCGACGTCGGTGATCGTGAATCAGGCATTTGTGCGGAAGTTTTTAAACGGCAAGGACGCGGTAGGTCAACAGGCGAGCGTCTGCTGGACCGTGAAAAATCCGGGTCGCATTGTCGGCGTCGTCGCAGACGCGCGACAAACAAAGTTGAAAGACGAGCCGGAGCCCACGATTTTTCTCGCGAGTTCGCAGGCCGGCGCCTACGGGGTGTCGCTGGTCATTCGCACTGCCGAACGATCCGAACCAGATCATCCTTCCGGTCGAATCCGCGATTCACAATTACGATCCGCAGCAAGCAATCTCTGAAGTCCAGACGATGGATCACGTTTTCTCCGACTCCGCTTCCGAGGCGCGATTCCAACTCATCTTGTTGCTGATCTTTGCGGGAATCGCCGTGCTGCTCGCGATGATCGGCGTCTACGGCGTCGTCTCGTATTCGGTGACGCAGCGCACGCAGGAAATCGGCGTGCGCATGGCGATGGGCGCGGACACCAGGCAAATTGCGCGATTGGTTTTGCGCGAAGCACTCGGACTCGCAGGGCTAGCCATAGCGATCGGTCTCGCAGGAGCCATCGCGTTGACCCGCCTGATGGAGTCGCTGCTCTATGAAACGGCGCCGACCGACCCGGCGACACTCGCGATTTCAGCAGCCGCGATTCTCGTCGTAGCTGCTACCGCCGCCCTAATCCCCGCGCGCCGCGCCACCCAAGTCGATCCTTTGGTCGCTCTCCGATACGAATAGCAGAAGAGCCGAACCCCGCCCCTGCCAGGTGTTTGCCTAATGGCTAGTACCACTCAGGGAACCTGCCCCTGCGGACGGCTTGCAGGCCCAACCCCGCGCGTGTACCGTGGAAATGGGCCTCTAAGCGCATTTTTTGGCGCAAATTGAGACCGCAAGTGGTCACTCTGAGGGCGCGGACAGCCGCCGACATTCCGGTTCAGGCTGATAAGAAGCGTTACAGAAAGCGCGGCTGACAGCAGCTAAATCGCCGCCTGGGAAAACGCTCGCGCGGGGATTTCGTGTCGTACTGGTTCCGCAACGATAATCGGTTACCGCAGGCTCGGCTGGCTGTCGTTTCCTACGTCATTGTAGGAATGATCGGCCTGTTGCTGGTCGGATTCTGGAAGCTCCAGATCATCGATTCCGACAAGTATTCGCAGTGGGCCGACCGCAACCGCATCCGCTCGATTCCCGTCATTGCGCCTCGCGGGCGCATGTTGGACCGTGACGGCCGCGTTTTGGTCGATAACTACCCGTCTTTCAGCGTTCTTCTCCTGCGCGACGATCCGGCGCTCATATCCAAGAACCTGCCCGCGATCTCCGAAGGCCTGGGCGTGTCTCTCGACGACCTAAACGACCAGCTCAACGGCGCGAGAGAATTGCCCAAATTTCAGCCCATCGTGATCAAACCGGAAGCCACTCCAGGTGATGTGGCGTTCATCGAGTCGCATCGCTCCGATATCCCGCTGCTCGAAATGCTGATGGTTCACCGCCGCCGCTATCTGCCCAACGGCTTCATGGCCCACGCGAGCGGCTACGTCGGTGAAGTCAGCGAAAAACAAATCGAAGACAGCAACGGCAAGTTCCGCCCGGGCGACTTCGTCGGCAAAACCGGCCTGGAGCGTCAATATAACGACACCCTACAGGGCACGGACGGCATGCGCCGGGTCATCGTCAACAGCGTCGGCAAGGAAGTCGATCGCCTCCCGACCCAGGAAGCCATTCCGGGCAAGCAAATCCAGCTCAGCGTCGATTACGACCTTCAGGCAGTCGCCGAGCAGTCGCTGGGGGCTCGCCCCGGCGCGGTGGTAGCGCTCGATCCGCGTACCGGTGAAATCCTGGCGATGGTCAGCCGGCCGACGCCCGACCCCAACGATTTCGCCATTCGAATCTCGACGAAAGAGTGGAACACCCTCAATGAGGACCCATTAAAGCCGCTACTAAACCGCGCCATTCAAGCGCAATTGGCGCCCGGCTCGGTCTTCAAGATCGTCACTGCGACGGCCATGCTCGAAGACCACATGCCGTCGGAGAACTACGCGGTGTCCTGTCCGGGGTATGGCGTATTCTTTGGCCGCCAGTATCACTGCTGGGTCTACTACTCAAAAACGGGCGGCCCTAAGTCCCATGGTGTCGTTAACTTACACGATGCAATCCTCGAGTCGTGCGACGTCTTCTTCTATAACGTCGGCATGAAGCTCGGCATCGACCGGCTTGCCTATTACGCCAGCGGCCTCGGCGTCGGCCACAAGACCGGAATCGATTTGCCTGCTGAAGAAGCGGGTCTGATGCCTTCGCAGGAATGGGTTGAGAGGACCTTCCATCGGAAGTGGTATGCCGGTGAAGTCATTTCGGTTTCGACTGGCCAAGGCGCCGTTCAGACGACTCCCCTTCAACTGGCTCGTCTAATCGGCGGCATCGCCTCCGGCGGCGTCTTCAAGCAACCCCATATGCTGAAGGACGCGCCGAACGTCCCTGAAGAGAAATTCCCGATCTCCGAAGCTACGGTGGAAAAGATCACCGAAGCGATGTATGGCGTGATCAACGAACCGCACGGCACAGGCGGAAAACTCCGGCTCACCGGCGTCGAATTCAGCGGCAAGTCCGGAACTGCGCAGGTCATCGGTTATAGCAAGATCAACCTCGTAAAAAAGGGATCGCAATTCGCTGATAACGCATGGTTTGTTGGCTATGCGCCCAAGCGGAATCCCGAGATTTGCGTCGCAGCATTGGTTCAGGAAAGCGGCCAGCACGGCGGCGAAGCGGCCGGCCCAGTCGTGCGCGATATCGTAAAAGAGTTCTACGACAAGCGTGCCAAGCGCACCGAAGGCGTGATCAACGCGGATGCGGCGAAACCGGATGCGACGAAACCGGACGCAGCCAAGCCGTACGATCCGGCGAAGGCAGCGCCAGCGGCGACCGTAGTTCAGCCGGTGATGCGACCTGCGGACAAGCGCGACGCCGAGCCGCAGGCAACTCCGGCGCGGCAGCGTACTCCGGAGCCGCGCCAGCAGCGGTAGCGGCGACACAATATTCGCCGGAATCGATCCCGGCGACAGGAACTTAAGAATTATGAATGACGCACGCGGAACGCGCGACTACGACTGGTGGCTGATCGCCATCCTATTGGCTATCTGCACCTTAGGTGTGCTCGAGATCTATTCCGCCACGCAAGGAAGTGGCTTGGCCGGGATGCACACCAAGCAAATCCGCTGGCTGGTGGTTGGCTTCATCCTGATGTTCGTTCTTTCGCGCCTCGACTATCATCTAATTCTCGATCAGGCGTGGATCCTCTACATGATCGGCATCGTCGCCCTCGTAGCGGTCCTGCTCTTTGGGCATACCCGCTTCGGAGCCAAAAGGTGGCTCCCCATCGTTGGCGAATTTCTTCAGGTGTCGGAACTCGTAAAATTGATTATAATCATCTTCGTGGCGCGCTTCTTTGCGGAAGTGCGTACCGATGAGCTTTCCCTTCGCGACCTGCTCAAAGCTGGGCTGTTGGTTGGTTTGCCACTCGGGCTAATATTGAAACAGCCCGACCTGGGCACCGCGTTAGTGCTCGTGCCCCTGCTGATCGTAGGCGCTTTCCTGGGGGGCTTGCAGTGGAAGCACGCAGCCGTATTCGGTTTGGCTGGTCTTTTGTTAGTCGGGAGTGTTTTCTATCCTCCGGTGAGTAAGCACATTCTCAAGCCGTATCAACGTGAGAGAATCACTTCCTTCCTGCATCCTGAAGATGATGCGAAAGGTTCCGGCTATCAATTGCTCCAATCGAAAATCGCCGTAGGTTCCGGCGGTTTCTGGGGTAAGGGATTTCGTAACGGCACGCAAAATCAGCTCGGCTACATTCCCGTTCGTTATTCCGACTTCATCATGTCGGCTTGGGCGGAAGAGCAGGGCTTCAAGGGCGTGCTGATTGCCTTGGGTTTGTATATGGCGTTGTTGCTCCGACTCGTGCAGAATGCTCAGCGCGCGAAAGATCGTGCGGGCATGTTCCTGGTCATGGGCGTAGCCGCCGCGCTTGGTTTCCATGTTTTAGTAAATGTGGCAATGGTGATTGGCGCTATGCCGGTCACCGGCATCCCGCTACCTCTTATGAGCTACGGGGGCTCTGCCACATTGTTTGTTTTCCTGGCGATAGGTCTGGTGATGAACGTCCGGATTCGCCGCTTCGTCAACTGAGCGAGTCGCCAGTCCCGAACACGCCGCCTGAATTCGCTACTCGCGATTCAACGCCGCCTCCGTTCGGAAGATAGTTTCAGAAGCAGGAATATTAGTGTGAGGACAGCATCGTCCGCCGTTTGCCCCTCCCGGCAACGGACCGGCCTTGTAAGCAAGAGGAAGTGCGACGTCGTTGTGAATGACCCCGGTGTCTCCGGGCTCCACACCTTCCGCCCCCTCCGCTTCGTACGCAAAGGCATCGCCTTTCAGCAATCGCCTTCGTATCTCTGCGTTCCGCAGAGCAGGGTATTCGTCCGCGTCGCCGTCGAGCACAAGCTTGCTGCGATGCCGTCCGGTGGCTGCAATCCAGTCGCAGCCGCTCCCAGCGATAACTCCGGCGCGTCCGCAAATCTTTGCGGGCTCTTTGCGTCCGGCGAATCGCAGAAAGGCGGCTCCGGAATCTCCGGTGCCGCATATCAAGAGGACTTTTCATGTCGAAAGAGTTGGTTATTTCCGCAGCCTCCCACGAACGGCGGGTTGCGATTTTGGAAGAAGGTCAGTTAGTCGAAATTTATATCGAGCGCGAAAAAGAATTCGCGCTCGTCGGTAGCATCTACAAAGGCCGCGTTACCCGCGTTCTCCCCGGTATGCAGTCCGCCTTCGTCGATATCGGCCTCGACGGCGACGCCTTCCTGTACGTCAGCGACGTATTCGAAAATCTTGAGGACTACGATCACGGCCATGGCCACGGCGATACGCACGGCCACGGCACGGCGCAAGTAGCCGCGCCTGTCGTTACCGAAGCTTTGCCCGGTGAAACCGTTGGCCAGGGCCGCGCTCCCGAAATTCACGAAGGCGAAGATCCTCACACCGAGGACGAGCATCATGAGCATGAAGCTCACGCCGAAGAGCATCACGATGAGCACGGCGAGGAACATCCCGCCGCCGAACACCACGAGGCTCACCACGACGAGCACGAGCACGACAACGTCGGCAACGTAGCGCATCCCGGCAACGAACGCCGCCCCGATGGCCGTCGCGAAGAGGCCGACGTCGAGCCGCACAACGAGTTCGAAGAGCGCCAGCCCGAATCGAACGCATCGGCGCCGCAGAATTTTGCTCCGCATTACAATCCGACGCAGAAATATCCGCCGCGCAACGATCGCGGCCCGCGCGACAATCGCGGAAGCCAAGGTTTCAGCCGAAGCGAGGGCGACCGTGGCGGTGCCCGCGGCGGCGACAGAGGTGGAGATCAAGGCGGTGACCGCGGTGGACGCGGCCGTTTCGGACGCCGCGGTGGTCGGCGTCGCGGTGGTCGTTCAGGACCAGCAGGACCGGGTGCCCCGAGTGGGCCAGGCGGACGCAATCTCCCGCCATCGAAATACGCTTCGCCGCAGGGCGAATCGCGCGGCAACGAATCGCGCGGTAACGACTCACGTGGCAACTTCGATCGCGGCAACCGACCCAATCAAGGCGGACGCGGCTTCGACAATCGCGGCGACCGTGGTGATCGTGGCGGACCGGGACGTTTCGACAATCGCCGGCCCGACAGCGGACCGCGTCCCCCTGCATCGCAGGGATCGAGCACCGAAGAAGAGATCGTGCTACCGGGCGAGTCGCTCGCGAAATATCGCGCGCGTCCCGCGGCGGCTGCTCCTGTGGCGCCGGTCGTCGAGCATGAATCGCACGACGAACCGCAACCGATCATCGATGAGCCGATTTCGCGCGGGCCCGTGTCACAAAACACGAACGCGCCGCGTCGTTCCTCCGGACTCCCAAGCTGGCTTCTTGCCGGCTCGGGCGCCGAAGCCGAGGCCGCTGCGGAAGCAGCCGAAGGCTCTCTTGAGAGCCCGACCTCGACGACGCCGAATCGCGAAGAAGCTCACGAGTTCGAACACAGCGGCGCACGGGAAGAAGCTACGCCCGAATCGTCGTTGAGCGAAGACGAAGTCGCTGCTCTCGCTTCGAGCATCATCGAAGCGAAGCAGGATGAAGTCCAGGCGCACGCTCCCGCTGACGCAATCGTCGGCGGCGCTGCATTCGACGAAGACGACGAGGAAGAGGACGAAGAGGGCGAAGTCGAGGAAGTCCGCGCCATCGATGAAGTCGAAGTCTCCGACGATGCCGTCGAAGAATCCGAAAACGTCGAAGAAGTTCGCAATCTGAGCCCGCTTGAGCGCGCCGAAATCGAAGCCGACGCTGCGCACGAAGAGGCCGTTCACGCAGCCGAAACCGGCACTCACTCACGCGACGAAGGTCGCTCGGAAGAGCACGAGCACGGCGACGCGGTCTATCATCACGAAGGGCATCACGAAGGCGAACCCCAGACCGAATCGATCGCGGCTGCCGGCGAATCGGCCGGACCCGCGCGCGAAGATGATTCGATCCTGCTGCCCGGCGAGACGCGCTCGCCGCGTCCCGCGGGCGCGCCGCGCGAAGAGTTTGCTCCGCGCGATTCCGCTCGCATCGGCAGCGGCAATCCGCGATCGCGATTCCAGCGCCCGTTCCGCAGTGGTGGACGTGACCGTGGCGGCGATCGTGGCCGCGACAATCGCGGCGGTGACCGTGGTGGCAGTGATCGCGGTGGAGACCGAGGCGCTGACCGTGGCGGCGATCGTGGTGGTGATCGCGGGGGTCGCGACACTCGCGGTGGACGCCCTGGCGGACGCTTCCAGCGCCGCGGCCCAGGTGGCGGCGGACAACATCGAAGTGACCGCGGCTATCAAGGTGGTCGCTCTGGCCCACCCCGCCGGCCGCAACTCATTTCCGAAATGCTCAAGGCCGGTCAGGATGTCGTCATCCAGATCGCCAAAGAGCCGCTCGGCAAAAAAGGCGCGCGCATTACGAGTCACGTCGCGCTTCCCGGCCGCTTCCTGGTTTACATGCCGACCGTGCATCACACCGGCGTGTCTCGCAAAATCGTGAGCGCCGAAAATCGCTCGCGCTTGCGCCGTCTCGTCAGCGAAGCCGGCAACGCCTATTCCGGCGGCTTCATCGTTCGAACCGCAGCGGGCGAAGCGACCGACGACGAAATTCGCGCCGACATCGATTTCCTCGGCAAGACCTGGCTCGACATCAAGACCAAGAGCGAAGAGCGCAAAGCTCCCGCGCTTTTGCATCGCGACCTCGACCTCGTCGAGCGCATGCTCCGCGATTACGTCAGCGACGATTTCACCGCGATCTGGATCGACAACGAAGAGGAATACGGCAAGGTCGTCGAATTCGTCAGCCGCTTCCAGCCCAAGCTCGTCAATCGCGTCAAGCTCTACACCAAAGAAACGCCGATCTTCGAAGAGTTCGGCATCCAGCATGAGCTCGACAAAGCGTTGCGCGCCAAAGTTTGGTTGAAGTCCGGCGGATACATCGTCATCAACCACACCGAAGCGCTCGTCGCCATCGACGTCAACACCGGCAAGTTCGTCGGCAAGGGCTCGACGCGCCTCGAAGACACCATCGTCAAGACCAACCTCGAAGCCGTGAAAGAAATCGTTCGCCAGATTCGCCTGCGCGATCTCGGCGGCATCATCGTCGTCGATTTCATCGACATGGAAGAGCGCCGCAACCGCGAAAAAGTTTTGTCCGCGTTGCAGCAAGCTCTCGAGCAAGACAAGGCGCCGTCAAAGGCACTTTCGTTCAACGAGTTCGGCCTCGTCTGCATCACCCGCAAGCGCACCAAGCAAGCGCTCGAGCGCGTGCTCTGCCAGCCCTGCCCCTATTGCACCGGCAGCGGCATGGTGAAGTCGAGCCCGACCCTTTGCTACGAAATCCAAGCCGAGGCGCGGAAAATGGCCGCCGCCGATCACGAAAATCCAAACCTGACCCTGCGCGTCCATCCCGAAATCGCAAAAGCTCTGAAGACACGCGAATCCATGCTCATCGACGAACTCGAGCAGACCACCCACAAACACGTCATCATCCAGTCCGACGCCACCCTCCACTGGGAGCAGTACGACATCTACTAACCAGCGTTTGTAGCGGCGACTTTACGTCGCTGCTGTAGCCGCCGAGAAACAAGAACGCCCGGGAGCCAATCGGCCCCGGGCGTTTTTACTTATGGTCGAGATCAGTGAGCTCCAGCTGTTGCTCCGCGACCAACCAGTAGAAACCGCGCGAAGTCGGTGGCCACCGGTTCCGCACCAAGCTGGCGCATCATTAGCGATACTTGGCCCCGATGATAAGTAGAATGGTTCGCCATGTGTTGCATCAGGTGGCCAAGACTGAGGTGCGTTGCACGAATAGGAAGCATCCTTGTCAAAGACTCGTCTGTGACGGAACTCACAAACTCGATCTGTTCTCGCTCGACCTCGGCCCACTTTAATTGCACCGCAGCGATGTCGTGATACGTATTCGGATCGAAGGTCGTGCCGATTCGCGTCCACAGATCTGTGACGAACGCAGATGTGAGCGATGACTCCTTCCAAATTGTCAGCCAGCCCCATTCGCCACTAATGATGTGCACGAGCGTGTCTCGCACCGACCGAAAGCTGCCGCCCAGATCGCGGGTGAACTGCTCCGCGCTGAGGTTGGAAGCCGCTTGCAGAACGCTGTGATTCGCCCAGCGGTCGTATTCGAAGAGAAGCTGAATGTCTTCTTTGTTCATCGTGATCGCCGACCTTCCTTTGGCGCAATCTTACCTTGGTCGTTGAATTCGTCGAACACAATCCCGATGGCGCAAGGCAACCACAACCCTCACAAGCGCCATCCATTCGGGAAACACTACAACTACATACGCCGGCGCCTGGGAGGGCTCGCTGTGCCGCCAGAGGAGCGCATAGGTGTCGTCTTTCGCTGAGTGGCAACTGTCATCGTGGTGCATTCCCGCAGTAGACCGGCTCCGTCGCGGCTTTCGCAAATCAGTTGTCCGGCGAACGCGCACGGTTCTGCTCTTGTGGACCGTAATCTCGGTGGCGCCGAACGTACTTCCCGCGCAGGACGCTACTTTCAGAATCCCGCCGCAAAAAATCCCATTCACCGTGAAAGACCAGCAGGCCTACATCGTCGCTTCGGCAATCGTCTCGATGAACTCGAAAAACTCGGCCACCGAAATTTTCCGCCTGCAACTCACCGCCGACCTCACCGGCCTGCAAGAAAATCTCACGCCGCTTCTGAGCGCGCAGCTCGACAAAGACGACCGCTGCGGTGAGCGCATCGCAATCCAGCAAGCAACACTCACACCCGCGCCGCCCACCGCCGCGCTAGCGACAGTCCAACTCCACTACGAACGCTTTGCCTGCGTGAAAGCCTTCGGCAAACAGCAAGCCAAGCGCCTCGTCGCCGGCAACGCCATCGTCCCCATCCGCCTGACGCCCGCAGTCGAACAAAACAATACGCAGCTCCGCCTCAATCCCGAAGTCGGCACCATTCAAGCCGACGGCTCGCTCGGCGAACTTCTCCGCACCGGCTCACTCGGTGAAATGATTCAGGAAAAAATCCGCGACTCCATCCTCAACGCCATGCAAAAAGGAGCGAATCTCGGCGCCACCCTCCCGCCCGCCGCCCAACCCTACGCCACCATCAACTCCGCCCAATTCCAGGACGCCGGCGCCCAACATCTCGCCGTCCAACTCATCGGCGAAATCCGCGTCCCCCGCGATCAACTCCAAGCCGTAACCCAACAACTAAAGTCCCGCGCCGCTGCACTATCGCGCTAACCAGCATCTAGTCGCCCAAGTAAAACCCATCCCGCGCCTGCACAATCAAATCCTTCTTCTTCACCGTCAACGCCAGCTTGTGAAATCCCGGCGTCGCATCCTTCGCCACCGGATACCCGATGCTGTACTGATTCCGCAGCTCCTCTTCAATCTGCGCATAAATCTTATCGATCGGCTCTTTCTTCGACACTTCGAACAATCGCCCGCCCGTCTCGCGCGAAATCTGCTCCAAAATTTTCTTCCCATCGACATGTTCCGGCATCCGCTGCCCGCCGCCGCCCCGCCGCCCTCCACCCATCGGACCACCACCCATCCCGCCAAATCCGCCGCGCCCACCGCCAAACCCTTCGTCATCCTTGAACAAAATCGAATACACGATCGTGTCCGCCTTCTGCGCAACTTCAATGGCCGTCGCCAGCGTCTCGCTGCTCCCGTGATCGACGCCGTCCGACAAAATGATCAGCGCCTTCCGCCCCTGCTCTTTTTTCATCAATTCGTCCGCCGCCAGATACACGCCGTCGTAGAGCAACGTTCCCGCGCCACCGCGTCCGCGCTGCCCTCCTCCGCCACCACCGCCCCAGCCGCCAGGACCGCCAGCGCCACCCTGCCCGCCGCTACCACCGCCACCATTGCCGCCACCTCCACCACGCCGCCCGCCCATTCCGCCCTCGGGCGTCTGCAACAATCCCAGCGCCGCCTGCAATTTCGGACGCGACGCCGTGAACTCCTGAAGCAACTCCACCTCGCGATCGAAATGAATCACAAACGCCAAATCCTTGTCGA
Organism: uncultured Acidobacteriota bacterium; assembly: GCA_963785605.1. GTDB lineage: Bacteria > Acidobacteriota > Terriglobia > Acidiferrales > UBA7541 > Acidiferrum. Next base: position 106,787 of record CAWAWE010000020.1, read on the forward strand.
CGCGAATCAAATGATCGAGAAATCCGTAACTCGCATCGCGCTCTTCGCCCAGCACGCGCCGCTGGCTCAAGCTCGTATCCACCATCAATCCCAGCCGCAGCGGCAAATCGCTCGTGCGCGCAAAATAAGTAATCGCCCGCGGCGCGCCATCCTCCGTCAAAACAAAATCGTCCTTCGACAAATCCGCCGATCGTCTTACCCTTTCTTATCGCGCACGCTCGCCAAAATGTTGACGACCTTCACTTCCACTGAAATCTTCTGGTCCGACTGCGCCGCCTCCATCTCACCCTTCAGCTTCGGCTCACCCTGCGCCTGCCCTGATTGCGACGATTGCACCGCCGATGGTGTCGCCGCCGGCTGCGAACCCTGCTGTCGCGCCATGGCCGCAACGCCACACAAAACCACCGCGATTGCCGAACACAACAAAGTCCTCATCGCATCCCCAATCTCAAAAGCAGCCACACCCCAACCCTTAGACTTCCCCGCTCAGACGAATTTCGTTCCAGCTGCCCCCCACCAAAAACAAAACCGGCCGCGCCCCGTCCGGGCACGGCCGATTGAGTGGACTGCATTAGGCCGATCACTCGACCTAATCTGTTGTGAGCCAGCTGCCGTTACAGCGCGACAAACACCGTCGTCCCGCCGCGATTCACCAGCAACAGCGCTCCATTCTTTTCCGACTTCGACATCGCCGCCTCAAACTCCGCGGCATTCTTCACCGGCTGATGATTCACTTCCTGAATCACATCGCCCTTCCGCAATCCAGAATCGGCCGCGGCGCTCGACGGATCAACGCCCGTCACAACCACGCCCTTGGTCGCTTCTGGCAGTTGCAGTTGTTGCGCCGTATCGGAATCCAGCGTCTCGACGGTGATGCCCTTCATCGATTCCTTCGAGCTGCCATTCTCCGAATCATTCGCCTCGGCTTCTGCCTTCGACAGCGGAAGCTCACCGAGTTTCACGTCGATGTCCTTCGTGCTGCCGCTGCGGTTGATCGTCAATTTCACCGTCTGCCCCGGCTGCATCATCGAGATCGTGTTGCGCAGATCGTTGCTGTCGTTCACGGTGTTCCCGTTGATCGCCAGGATCACGTCGCCGCGCTGCACGCCCGCATCTTTCGCCGGACCCTTCGGACTGACGTCGCCGACAAGCGCGCCCTGAAGTTTGTCCAAATTAAGCGCCTTCGACATATTCGGCGTAATCGGTTGAATCACAACGCCGATGTAGCCGCGCGTCACTTTGCCGTGATCGATGATCTGGCCCATCACGTTGCGCGCCAGATTGATCGGAATTGCAAAGCCGATTCCTTCGTTGCCGCCGGAACCGTGCGACAAAATCGCCGTGTTGATTCCGACAAGCTCGCCGCGATCATTTACCAACGCTCCGCCAGAGTTGCCCGGATTGATCGGCGCATCGGTCTGGATGAAGTCCTCGTAATCTTCGATGCCGAGGTTTCCGCGCCCCTTCGCGCTCACGATGCCCATCGTCACCGTCTGGCCCACGCCAAACGGATCGCCGATCGCCAGCGCGTAGTCGCCGACTTGCACCTTCGTCGAATCGCCCAGCGTAATCGCGTTGAATTTATCGCCGGTCAGCTTCAACACCGCGATGTCCGTCTTCGGATCGGTGCCGATAACCTGCGCCTTGTACTCGCGCTTGTCCGACAGCGTCACTTTCACGTCGGTCGCACCGTCCACAACGTGGTTGTTCGTCAAAATGTAGCCTTCGGGGCTTACGATCACGCCGGAGCCGAGGCTCTGCTCTCGCTGGCTCTGTGGCATGTCGGGGCCGTTACCGCCGCGTCCTTGCCCGCGTCCGCCAAATTGCTGTCCAAAAAATTGCTGGAAAAATGGATCCTGCTCCATTCCTTCCGGCATCTGCATTTGATTTTTCGTCTTCACCATCTTCGAAGACGAAATATTCACCACGTTCGGAAGCACTTCCTTCACGACCGGTGCGAATCCCGTCTTGCTCGGAGCTTCACTCGGATCGGCCAGTTTCAACGATGCACGGACGTGCGTCGTGCTGACTCCATCCTTGGCGCGGGCGACTGCGTAGCCGCCGACGCCGAATGCCAACGCTAGCCCGAGGGCTCCCGCCAGCCAATTGCGCGAAATTTGCTGTCCACTCATTTCTGCTTCCCTCTCTCTCGATCTGTGATCTGTTGCTTCGTCTCCGACGCGATTTCCCTGTCGCCGAGTTGCTTGTCGATATTGACTGACCATATTTTCTGGCGACGTTGCCTGGCTGCGGAATTTCGCTTCGTTGCGTTCGATTTCCGGATGACCCTCGACGATCATTTCGTCCATCGCCGAATCGATCCTCGACGAATCGACTCGGTTCAACATTCACACTCGATCTGACCGGCTGGGCTCGTCACGCTTCGACGTTCCTGCATCGGTGCACCTCAAATTAGACGGCACTTCTCGATTTCTGCATCTCCCGGCGACTGGGTATCTTCGCTCCCAACGATTGAGTAGCCCGTAAGTAGTTGAAATCACGCCACGTACAGGCGCATCGCCGCTGTACCCGCTCTTGCGCACTCGCCCACTGCTGCATCAAACTAAGCGTGCCGTTCTCTATCTTCAATCGCGCGCGGGCGTAACATTCGCGCAGTTTGATTCGAACTATGGAAAGTGATTTATTTCAGCGTATGAATTCCAGCCAAGACGCGGCTCCCTCGGAGCAGCACGCAGCAACCGCGCCGGATTCATCGGCGCCGAAAAGTGATCTGTCACGTCCCGATCGCGGCCTCCGCATCATTCTTCTTCTCGGTTTCGGCGGACTCCTCGCCCTCTTGCTCTACTCCGGCGCCAACGCGCTCAACACCTTGCGCGATCTGCACAGCGCCGAAGAAGCCGCTCGCACTCGCTCGCTCGATCGCGGCCGCGTCCTCTCCACCGTCATTCTCTCCACGAATAGTTACAGCGATCACATGGAGGAATTTCTCCTCAGCGTCACACCAGCCGACCCATCGATCGGGCCGGACGATGACGCCACGCGCCAAGCCGACGCCGCCCGCCAGGCGCTCCAACGATATCCGTCCGACCGCAGCGACGAAGAAGCCGCATTGCTCGCCCAACTCCAGAACTACATCGTGGAGGAAGACCGTGCCTTCCGCTCCGCCATCGCGTGGAACGCCGAAGAGCGCCGTCTGCGCGGCCAAGACATGATCGCGCGCGAAATCCTGCCGCGCCGCCAGGGCATCGTCACCATCGCCGAGAAAATCGAGCTGCTCAACAATCAGGAAACGATCGCAGCCAAACAGGCGAATTTCCTCGAGTTCGGTCGCCTGCAAAACAATCTCAGCGAATTCCTGATGCTCGCGTTGATCTCCGGCTTCCTGCTCGCCGTCGTCAGCGCTATCTACATCCTTCGCCTCGAGCGCCAGGCGCGTTTCCGCTACGCCGAACTCGTCAACAGCCGCACCGAATTGCAGCAACTCTCCGCACGCCTCGTCGATGCTCAAGAAACCGAGCGCCGCGCCATCTCCCGCGAACTCCACGACGAAGTCGGCCAGGCACTCGGCCTGTTATTGATGGACGCCGGCCGCCTGTCGAATCAACTCGGCCCCAGCGATGAAAAAGGCCAGGAAATTGTGCGCAGCATCAAGACTGTCGCCGAACGCACCGTGCAAACCGTGCGCAGTATGGCGCTGTTGCTGCGCCCGTCGATGCTCGATGATCTTGGCTTAGTTCCCGCCGTCGAATGGTATGCGCGCGAAATGTCGCGCCGCGGTGAAACCGAAGTCGAAGTCCGCGCCGAAAATATTTCCGACACGCTGAGCGATCCGCTCAAACTCTGCGTCTATCGCATGGTTCAGGAATCGCTCAACAACGCGAGCCGCCACGCCCACGCGAAAAACGTCACCGTCGATCTGAAACAGTCGGCGAATTCAATCAGTGTCAAAATCGAAGACGATGGCTCCGGGTTCGATCCGAAACGTACTCGCGGGATGGGCCTTCTCGGCATGGAAGAGCGCGTCAAGCGTCTCGGTGGCACGATCACCATCGAATCGCGTCCCGGCACGCGCACCATCATTCGCGCCGAGCTTCCCGTCGAAGCCAACCCAAGCACAAGTGCCAACACACCGCCCGCCACGACACCCGCATGAGCCCGAATCCACGAAAAATTCGAATCCTGCTCGCCGACGACCACACTCTGATCCGTCGTGGCCTGCGCTTGTTGATCGAGCAGCAGCCCGAACTCATCGTCGTCGGTGAAGCCGAAGACGGCCGCCAGGCCGTCGCTCAAGCCGCCCAGCTCAAACCCGACGTCGCCGTCCTCGACATCGGCATGCCCAATCTCAACGGCATCGAAGCTGCCAAACAGATTTCCGAGAGCGATTCGAAAACATCCATCGTCATTCTCAGCATGTATTCCGACGAAACTTACATCCTCCGCGCCCTCAAAGCCGGCGCCCGCGGCTATCTCCTAAAAGATTCCGCCGAGTCCGACCTCGTCCGCGCCATCCACAGCGTCGCCGAAGGCAAATCCTTCTTCAGCCCCACCGTCAGCCGCGTCCTCCTCGACGACTACGTGCAAAAACTAAAACGCACCGGCGGCGAAAACTCCTACGACCTCCTCACCGCCCGCGAACGCGAAGTCCTCCAGCTCGTCGCCGAAGGCAGATCCAACAAGGAAGTCGCCGATCTCTTAAATCTCAGCGTCTACACCGTCGAAACCCACCGCAGCAACATCATGGAAAAGCTCAACCTGAAAGGCGTCCCCGAACTCATCCTCTACGCCGTCCGCAAAGGCATCATCTCGTAGTTGTGTCCCGGGCTCGCCCCAACTAATCGACCCACCTAGGCCAGGAATTTCCTCAACGGCTCCCAATACCGCAGATACCACCCGGAGTCCAAATGCCGAAAATTCCCTTCCGGAAATCCTGTGTGATCGAGTATCAGTTTCGTTTGTGAAGCCCAATCCTTCAACTCGAACTTGACCAGCGTAAACACACCCGCATCCCAATCCGCGGGACGCCACGCCTGCACGATCCGCTCGTTCACTACCAGCTCCACGTTTCTGCCCGTGACCAGGCCGCCGAAAATAGAAAACGCGCCGCCTGCCGCTCGATCGATTTCGGCTGGCATCCCGGTAAATGCGGCGAACTGCTTGGATTCGAGCAACGCCTCATACACCCGCTTTCGGCTCGCCTTTATCTCAATCTCTTGATGCAGATAAGTCAGAAGGCCTTCGACTCCCGTGCTCTGTGGTTCCTTGATTTTCTCCTGACTCTCCGGCGCTTGCGATTCGCCGAAAATCGGAAGGCTCGTCATCGAGGCGCCTACAGCCGCGACGACCCCCATCATCAGCTTGCGTCGCGTCGGACCAATCATCAAAGCGTACGGAATCTCTTGCTCGTTCATCATTGCCTCCGGATTCAATCTCTCTTTCAGTGACTCGCCCGCCGTTTCCGCATAGGACCATGGAACTAAAATATGTTCAAAGTAATGTTTTGCTAGGCGGCGCGTCACGATTCGGCCATACTCACGGCCTTCACATAGGAGGCTTCATGCCTTATCCCGCCGGGCATCGCGCATCAGTCAAAAAAGCCATCGTTCAAAGCGCGCGCCGCTTGTTCAATCGACACGGCTTTGAAAACGTATCGGTGCAACAAATCATGGCAGGCGCCGGCCTCACCCACGGCGGCTTCTACAGCTATTTCAAAAGCAAGAGCGATCTCTACAAGGAAGTTTTAGGATGCTTTCTCACTGACCCGGAGTGGAAGAATTGCTGGGACGGCGTGCATGTCGATCTGTCCTCTACGGATGTGGGGCCGCAGGTTGTGCGTGCCTATCTATCGCATCAACATTTCGAGGATATCGAGAACTCATGTCCCATGGTTGCGTTGCCGAGCGATGTCGCGCGTAGCGGAAAGAGCGTGAAGCAGGCTTACGAGACCGTGTTCAAGGCGATGGTCAGCATTTTGGAGCGCAGTGTTGCAGAAAAAGCTCAGCCTCGTCGCATTAAGGCGCGAGCCATCGCGGCCCTTTGTATTGGCGGCATGGTCGCGGCGCGCTCTTTGGCCGACCGCGCTCTGGCGGATGAGTTGCGCGATGCATGTATGGCAACCGCGCTCAAACTGGGCAACTGGGATGTGCGCACTGCAAAAGCGCAACCCAGATGAATCCGACATGAGTCTTGTGAGGTTGGATCTGACGGCGATCGTTTAAATCCGCAGAAAAATCTTCTTCTGATACATCCAGTAAAGTATCAACCAGAAAGCCGCCAGCACCGCGACTCCCTCGAAGAACGGCTCCAGCCCTGTCCCCGCGAACGCGAAGAAATGCGCCCCCAGGTGGATGCGGAAAGTAGACATCAGGAATTCCGGTGTCAGATGAGCAATGAGATAGGCTGCCATCGAGTTCATGCCGATCACCACAAGTGGGAACGCCCATTTCTTGTAACCCTTTGCTTCGATCACCCAGCAGAACGCCGCCAGAAATAGGAAGCAGATGCCGCCGCTGAACAACGTCCAGCTCGGAGTCCAAATCCTCTTCACGATCGGGCAGATTCCCGCAAAATGCAGCAGCAGTCCTGCCGCGAGTCCAGCGACTCCCGCGATCAACAATTTCTTGAACGGAATCAACGGCGCCGTCGCGCGCAACCATCGCCCTGCAATCAACCCCAAAATCATCGTCCCGAGCGTCGGAATGAAGCTCAGCGTCAAATACCCGCCGTCATTCGCAACAAACGGCGAAGTCCGCGGAAACAGATTCAAAAACCACTGATCGAACCTATTCCCGAAGTTCGCATTCTTGTTCCAATGCGCCAGGAACCCCGTAAAGTTGTGCGCCGCAGACCAATCCGCCGGAACGCCGACCGCCTGCCAATTAAATCCAGGCCCGGCTGCTGGATACAGCGCCCACGCCAGCCAATACCCGAACAAAATTCCGCCGAGCGCAACCCACAGCCACTTTTCTTTCTTCACATATCCCAGCAAAAAAAGAAAAACGTACCCGCACCCGATCTGCGTCAACGTATCTTCAAACGTAAAATAAGTCTGAGGCTTGTAGATCGACCTCAGAAAAAATCCCAAAATAATCAGCACGAACGCGCGCCAGAACGCGTGGCCCAACTGATCCCCAAAACTCTTCCCTTTAGCGACCCGGCTAGCGATGGAATACGGCAGCGCAACGCCGACCAGAAAAGAAAAACCAGGCTGAATCGTGTCGTGCAGCGAGCATCCCACCCACTCCACGTGCGACTGGTTGTAAGCCAAGATGTTCCAAAACCAATTGCCCGGAAACGCCTTCGCCACCTCCGAAAATCGCAGCACTTCGCCCATCATCAGCAGCATCACGAATCCGCGATATGCATCGACCGCAATATTCCGCGGCGCAACAGCCGCCGCAGCAACCGGCCGCGCCGCCGCCTGTTCCACCACCATCGGGAAATCAGCCGTGCCCGCTACCGTGCTCATAGCGCCGATCCATTCCTACTGCTTCCATTTTCCGCCCGTGATAGTCCGGAAACTTCTGCGGCGCGCTTCCGTCCGCAACCGACTTCTCACTCAGCCCGCCGATCGCGCTCCACGCCGCCGCATCATACACGTCAATATCCGGCTCCAGCCCTTCGCGCAAACACTCCACCAACCGCAGCAACATCAAGTAATCCATCCCGCCGTGCCCTTTATCTTCGGCGTCCTTGCCATGCTCTTTCCAAAGTTTGTGCTCATACTGCCCGCGATACGAATCCAACCCGGTGTACGCCTCTTCGCCCTTCTGCCCATCCAGAAAAATCCGATCGGGATACCCGCGAAACATCCCCTTCACACCCTTGATCAAATTAACGCGATCATACGGCTGCGGATTCACCACGTCGTGCTGCACCACGATCGTCCGCCCCTTCGCCGTCTTGATCAGCGAAGTGTTCATGTCCCCCAAAATATACTTCTCTTTCCACTTCGGACTGTCCTTCGGAACGTTCGCCTCGCGATACGCATCCAGCCCCGCCTGCGGCGAACTCATCGACACCATAAAATCAAATTTATCCCCGCGATTGATCCCCATGTAGTTCGCCACCGGCCCAAGCCCATGCGTCGGATAAATATTCCCGTTCAGCTTCGTATGCCAATCGCGCCGCCACAGCCCTTCGCTGCGATCTTCATTCACAATCTTGCGCAAATCGTGAATGTACGCACCCTCGCCATGCAGCAACTCTCCAAACATCCCTGCGCGCACCATGTTCAAAACCAGCAACTCGCTCTCGCCGTAGCAGCAATTCTCCATGATCATGCAGTGCCGCCGCGTCTTTTCCGACGCGTCAACAATCGCCTGGCATTCTTCGAGCGTCACGACCGCCGGCACTTCCAGCCCCGCGTGAGCCCCACCGCGCATCGCCGCAATCCCCATCGGTGCATGCCACTGCCACGGCGTCGCGATGTAAATAAAATCCAGATCGTTCCGCTTGCACAAATTCTCGTAGTCATGCTCGCCGTTCGCGTAAATCTCCGGCTTCTTCCCGCCGCTCTTCTCCACCATCTCGGCCGCATGCGTCGCGTGCTCTTTCACCGAGTCGCAAATCGCATTCACCTGCAAGTGCGGAATCGCAAGAAAATTCGCCAGCATCCCCGTCCCGCGACCGCCCACGCCAATCACGCCGAGCCGCACCGTATCACGCGCCTCAAACTTCACGCCCACCATCGACTCGCTTTTTCCAGCCGCAGCAGCCGACGACGATTCGCCAATCTCCGCTCGCGCATCACCCAACTCCGCGCCGCTCACCCGCGATCCCGCCAGCCCCGCCCCAACCAACCCCGCACCAGCCAACCCCACGCCAGTCCGAAGCAGTTGCCGCCGCGAAACCTGCCGCTCTTCGTTCTTCCGATTCTCATCGCTCGTCATCGAGTTGTCCTATCCGCTGGAAGTCGCCACACACCCCGAACGCCCCGCATGTTACACGAAACGACCCCCTTTCGAGTCCGAAACTATTCGAAACCTTCCGAAATCAATTAGCACCGCAGTCAACCGTACTTCAGCCCTTGGGTGCCGCACCCTCAGCCTTCAGTGGGTGCGGGTTTAGAGCCCACCCAACCCATACCAAACCGTTCGCCCAAGTCACCGTCTCTCCCCATCTCCGCAACCTCAACAAACTCAGCATCCCCCTCCACGCCCCAGCATCCAACTCCCAATCCGGGTCGTCACGCAGTACTCTAGACACACTGTTGAGGAAACCAAACCAATGCCCGACTCCGCCGATATCCGTCTGACCCGCATCCCACTCAAAAACGCCTCCGGCCAAATCCCCGCCCTCGGCTTCGGCACCCTCATCCCCGACCCCGCCCTCACCATCTCCGCCACTCGCGACGCCCTCATCGCCGGCTTCCGCCACTTCGACTGCGCCGAACGCTACGGCAACGAGCGCGAAGTCGGCCAAGCCCTCCGCGAAGCCCTCGCCACCACAGGCCTCTCGCGCAAAGACATTTTCGTCACCACAAAAGTCTGGAACACCAACCACCGCCCCGACCGCGTCGAACCCGCCTTCGAAGCCAGCCTCCAAAGACTCGGCCTCACTGATCTCGACCTCTACCTCATCCACACTCCCTACGCCTTCCAACCCGGCGACAACTACGATCCGCGCGACAAAGACGGCAACCCAATCTACGACCGCGACACAACTCTCCTCGACACCTGGCGCGCCATGGAAGCTCTCGTCGATCACGGCAAATGCCGCGCCATCGGCCTCTCCGACATCTCGCTCGAAGCGCTCAAGCCAATCTACGAGGCCGCGCGCATCAAGCCCGCCGTCGTCCAGGTCGAATCACATCCCTATCTCCCCGAAACCGAACTCCTGCATTACTGCAACGAAAACGGCATCGTTCTCCTCGCCTTCGCCCCGCTCGGTCACGGCATGAAGCCCGGCCTCCTCGAAGATCCCGTCATCACATCCGTCGCCGCCCGAGTCGGCAAAACTCCCGCTCAAGTCCTGCTCGCCTGGGCAATCCAGCGCGGCACCGCCCTCCTCACCACTCCCCGCTCCGCCGATCGCGCCAAAGAAAATTTCGACATCGCCCGCCTTCCCCAGGACGCCTTCGACGAAATCAATCGCATTCAAACACGCCAGCGCCTGAACAGCGTGGTGAGCACCGGCGTCCCCGGCTTCATCCCGCAAACCAAATCCATGACCACCGGAAAATAATTCCGCGAAAATAATTTGAAAGTGTAAAAAGAAGAGAGCGAAAGATGGAACCGAAACTACAACGCGAAAACTTCACGCCAGAACAAGAAACCCAAATCCGCACCGCCCTCGACAAACACTGGCAAGCCTCAGCCTCCGGCGACGTAGATACCGAACACGAAATCTACGCCGACGATTCCATCTGCGATTATCCCCAGTCCGGCGAACGCATCCTCGGTCCCGCAAATCTGAAAGCCCTGCGCAGCCATCACCCCGGCAAACCCTCCGGTTTCAAAATCAAGCGCATCGTCGGCAGCGGCAACGTCTGGGTCACCGAATACACCATCGAATACAAAGGTCAATCCGCCTTCACCGTCAGCATCATGGAATTTCGCAACGACGCCAAAGTCGTCCACGAAACTCAATACTTCACCGACCCCTTCGAAGCCCCCGCCTGGCGCAAACAATGGGTCCAGCAATCCACCTAAACGCCCAGCATTTGTAGGAATAGGCCTGTTTACTCTGAGCTTCGAACGGCTCCGCAGCGCCGCGACCAAACTCCCAGTATTTGTAGGGGCGGGGCTTGCTCCGCCCGGCTGCAACCCCGGCGCGAACTGAACGGATGAACACAACGCAACGCGCTAAATCGTCCTCACCACGACACCCGCCTCACCCTGTTATGATTGAAGCGTGAAGAAACCCGTCAAAAAGGCCCCCGCTGCCGCCACAAAAAAACCACCACGCCTGCGCGCCCGCGTAAGCGTCAATCAGATCGCCGCCGAACCCATGCAAATTTTGGGAAACGCCACTCGCCCGCCCGAAGTAGGCGACGTCCTAAAAGTTCTGCCCGACCGCCTTCAAAGCACCGTCTTCGCCAAAACCGTAAAAGTCGACCGCATCACCGTCGAAGCCGGCATCACCACCATCTACGCCACAACATTCTGAGGTAGCGCCGGCGTCCCGCCGGCGTTTTTTCCCACGCTCGGCACGCTCACCGACGTTCATCGAACTTTTTCTACTTTACGAGTTCTTCGCGGCCCCGTTCAGCCGCGTCTCACCCTTGTGTTCGTCATCAATGCTAAATCCCAACCCCGCAATGAACTCCTTGATCGCCTGCTCCGTAGTCTGCTCCGGATCAAATCCAATCGTCGCAATCCCCTCCGGATAAGTCGACGAGCTCGACACAATCCCTTTCTCTTTCCCCAGCATCGTGTCCAACCCCGTAGCGCACGTCACACAGCTAAACCCACGCACTTGATAGCTCACGACTTTCTTCGGCTCAGCCGAAATCGCCTCCAAAGGAGCCAGTGCTCCCGTCGTCGCCATCGTCACCACTTTAAAAAATTTTCGCCGAAGCATCTTCTATCCCTCCTTCAGCCGCAAAACCAAAAACTCATCCTCGAAATTTCTAACTTCAAAACCGCCCTAACCTACTGCGCCTCCGAAATCCCCGGCTCATATCTCCAAGGCGTCTGAATACTCGCCTTATCCGAAAACCGCGTATCCGTGTATTCCGAAAATTCCAGCTTCTTGTCCAACACGCCCGTTTCAATCATCAAATCCCGGACCATGTCGAAATCCGCCTTCCGCGGTGCCAGCGGGCTATACACCACGCGATCCAACGGCTTCGTCAGTGCCCACCGCAGCAGCGCCGGCTTCTGATTGAAATAAAATCGCCCCACAAAATCCGCTGCATCTTCCCGATGCGGTTTGCTCTTATCGAGCCACAATCCCGACCGCGCAATTCCATCCACCAGCGTTTGCACCACTTCCGGCCGCGTATCGATCAAATCCTGCCGCACCACCAGAATGCACGACATGTAGTCCGGCCAATACTCCCGCGCCTGAAACAACACTCGCCCGAACCCAGCCATCTCCGCCTGCGAAGGAAACGGCTCCCCCATCACAAATGAATCGATGGCTTTGGCCGCAAGCGCGCCCGAAACATCCGGTGGCGCCATCTCCACCATTTTGATTTCGCTGGGCTTGATGCCAAACACCTTCATCGCCTGAAACGTCAGCAGCCGCTCATCCGAAAATCGACTCGGGATCGCCACGTTGTGTCCCCGCATATCGGCAAACGTTTTGATCGGCCCATCCTTGCGAACCACAAACGCGCTCCCATAGCGATGCCCCAGGTACACGATCTTGATCGGCACGCCCTGCGCCTTCAGCGCCAGCGCCAGCGGCGCCACGATGAACGCCGCCTGCAGTCGATTCGAAATCAGCGCTTCCTTAATTTCCGGAAATCCCTGAAACAACCGCGGCAGATACAGTTCGCCCGACTGCGAATATTTCGAAATGTAATCCGTCACCGGACAAGTGAGCTGGCAGGTCGCCGGAAGATACCCAACCGTGATTTTCCGTTTCTCCATCGGCCGGTAATCATTCAGCACCGCCGCCCAATTCACATTCAAATACGCATGCGCTCCCGAAATAAGTACGAGCCATCCGACAGCAAACAACGCAATCTTCGATTTCAAACTCATGCCCGGAACCCCCAACGCACCGATCGAATCTTCTCAATCTGCCGAAACGCCAAATCCAGCGCGAGCCCAATCACTCCGATCAGCAACATCGCCGCCACAACCAGGTCGTACCGTTTCCCTGAATTTCGCGAATCGATCACCAGATATCCCAGCCCAGAATCGACCGCAATCATTTCCCCCGCCACCACAACCAGCCACGCAATCCCCAGCGCGATTCGCAGCCCAATCAAAATCTGCGGCAGCGCCGCCGGAAAAACCACTCGCGCCAGAATCTGCGCCTGCGACAATCCAAAATTCCGCCCCGCCCGCCGGTAGATCGACGACACGCTCGACACACCGCTCGCGCACGCCACCACAATCGGAAAGAACGCCCCGAGAAACACCAGAAACGTCGCCGGCTTATCCCCAATCCCAAAAAAAATAATCGCCACCGGAATCCACGCAATCGGACTAATCGGCCGCAGCATCTCCAGCACCGGATTGACAGTCTGATTCAGCGCCGGATACCACCCCAGCGCCAATCCAAACGGAATCCCCACGATCGCCGCCAAACCGAATCCAATCGCCACGCGCCGCAGCGAATCCCCAATGTCCGCCCACAACACATGCTTGTGCGCCAACTCGACCAATCCTTTTTCAACACTGAGCGGTGACGGAAACACTTTCGTCCCCGTCCACACGACCGAGTAATGCCACGTCGCCAGCAACAGCAACGCCGCCAGCAGCGGCCAAAAAATCTTCTCCCAGCTCGCGGGTTTTGCCTGCGCGCTCATGCGACGTACGCCAGCCCAATCTTGCTCGCCAGTTGATCCCGCAACTCCAGATACCGCGCCGAACTCAAATTCCGCGGATGCGCAATATCAACCGTTAGCACATCTTTGATCTGCGCCGGCCTCGAACTCAAAACCACCACTCGATCCGCAAGCTGCACCGCTTCATCGATATCGTGCGTCACAAAAATAATCGTCCTCCGTTCCGCCTGCCAGATCCGCAGCAATTCCTGCCGCATAATCAGCCGCGTCACCGAATCCAGCGCCCCAAACGGCTCGTCGAGATACAAAATGTCCGGATTCACCGCCAGCGCCCGCGCCACCTGCAGCCGTTGCTTCATGCCGCCCGAAAGATCCGACGGATACGTCTGTTCGAATCCCTGGAGCCGCACCATCTGCACATAATGCGCAATGCGCTGCTTCCGTTCCGCTTCCGGCAATTTCGACAAACCAAATCCAATATTCCCCTCAACCGTAAGCCACGGAAAAACCCCCGTTCCTGAAACACCAAAATCCGCCGCGGATCGGGTCCGTGCACGACCTCCCCATCGATCGAAACCGACCCACTCGTCGGCGAAAGAAATCCCCCCATCACATTCAGCAGCGTCGACTTCCCCGCACCCCGACGGCCCAACCACGCAAATAAATTCGCCCTGCTGCACATCCAGATTCAAATCTTCGAGCACGGGAATCGTCTTCCCATCGCGCTCAAACACCATGCCCACGTGCTGCATTCGCAATTTCGCACCAGCACTAGAAGCGGCCGCGGACGTAGCCGAACCCTGCATCGACATTTCTCAGTTCTCCGGAAATCCCCATCGAAACGACTTCACCTGCTCCAGCGACCTCATCCCAAAATCCAAAAGCAATCCGATCACTCCAATCACGATCATCGCCGCGACCACCAGGTCATACCGATTCCCTGCGTTCCGCGCATCCACAATCAAAAACCCCAGCCCCGAATTCACCGCGATCATCTCCGCCGCCACCACGACAAGCCACGCCACTCCCAGCGTGATCCGCAACCCCACAATCAGTTGCGGCGCCACCGCCGGATACAAAACCCGATAAATAAACTGCGGCGTGCTCAACCCGAAATTTCGCCCCACATCGATATATATGTCCGGAACGTTATGCACCGCGCTCATCGCCGTAAGCAGCAATGAAAAGAAACAGCCAACGAAAATCAAAAATATCGCCGACAAATCCCCGACGCCAAACCACAGAATCGCAATCGGAATCCACGCCAGCGGCGATATCGGCCTGAAAATCTGCACCAGCGGGTTGAACGCCATCTCCGCGCGCCCGAACCACCCAATCGCCAGCCCCAGCGGTATCGCCGTCACCGCCGCCAGCAAAAATCCCCACGTCACACGAAACAGCGACGCCACCACATACTTGAACAACAATCCGTGATGCAAAAGCTCCCCGATGCCGCGCGCCGTCTGCCATGGCCCCGGCAAAAGCTGGTCGGGATGCCGACTAATAGCGACTTGCCAAACGACGAGCAACACCGCAATAAACGCGACCGGGCGCAGCCACCCGAGTCCCTTCACGACCGCCCTCCCTCTTCCGTGTCGCGCTGGCGCGCACCCGCGCCTTTGCCTTCCATCGCTCCACGCACACGTACTTGTAGGGAAGTCGGCAGCCGCATTATGAGTTGGGTCCAGCTTGGGGAAATATCACCGCAGCCTGAGTCTCTCAATAATACAAAAGGACTAGCGCCTCTCGGCCCATCCGTTTCGCGGTCTTGAACTTATCCACGAATCCGTTCGAAAACGAGTCTCTACTTGCCGGCAAACAAACTTTTGCCATGGGCGTGACTCATATCCGATGCCGCCTGCGGCGGCAAACGAATTCGAACACATTCCATTCATTGCGTAGGATTGCACTTCACTCGCGATGTTCTTCCGCTCACTACATTCCCACTAAAAATCGGCCGCCCTTGCGCTACCATTTCCCGTGTACGTCTCGTCTCCCTTTCACTCCACGCTCGCTACCCCGCACAGGATTCCGTTCGGCCCGTTCGCGACCTATAAAATCTCCCGTAACCCCTTTGGATTCCGCACTTCTGCAAGTGTTCATTCTATTCAGGATAAAGTCCTTCAGAATGACAATCTTTCGCAAAACACCCGGGGCCGCCGCAATTCCGTTAACCAGCGATCCCGCACACCAAATGCCCGCAAGGCGCAGCCTCAGCGGCCTCAGCTTCGCTTCCCTTCGTTGCATCCAGACTTCTGCTTATTTTTTCTGGCCGTAGTACGCCGTCGCGCCGTGTTTCCGCAGGAAATGCTTGTCATGAAGATGTTTCGAGATCGCCTTCGCCTTCGGATTTGCCGTCACCGTCGCCGTCGCCATCGCCGCAATCTCTTCGACGATCACCGCCGCATGTGCAGCCTCGGTCACCGAAACGCCCCAACAAAACGGCGCGTGCCCCGCCACCAAAACTCCCGGCATATGCAGCGGATTCAATTTCGCAAATCGCCGCACGATCGCGTGCCCCGTGTTCACTTCATAGTCGTCGCGAATTTGTTTCGGCGTCAGCACGCTGCGTCACCGGGATCGGCCCGTAAAAATAATCCGCATGCGTCGTCCCAAAACACGGAATCTCGCGCGCCGCCTGCGCCCACGCCGTCGCGAATCGCGAATGCGTATGCGCCACGCCGCCAATCCCCTCAAACGCTTTATACAAAATCAAATGCGTCGGCAAATCCGACGACGGCCGCAAATCGCCTTCCACCTTCTTGCCGTCCAGATCGACCACCACCAGATCTTCCGGCTTCATCACTTCATAGGGCACGCCGCTCGGCTTGATCGCCACCAATCCCTGCTTGCGATCGATCCCGCTCGCATTTCCAAACGTGTAGAGCACCAGCCCGCGCCGCACCAATTCCAGATTCGCTTCCAGCACTTCTTCGCGCAGCGTTTTCAAAATCATGCGTTGCCTCGCGCGCTCGCCGCGATTCGCCGCAGCGCCGGCAGCACGCGCCCAACGGAAACCGCCGGCGCATCCGCCTTCCCAAATCCAAAATACAAATCGCGATACAGCGCGTACAGTTCCTCGTACACTTTCGCCGCTTTCGGATCGGGCTCGATCACGCGATGCTTCGGACAAAGCGCCGCCTGCGCCTCTTCAATCGTCTCGAACGCTTTCGCCGCCATCGCCGCAAAAATCGCCGAGCCCAAACTCGTCACATCCGACTGCGGAATCAGAATCGGCTTGTTCAACACGTTTGCATACACGCGATTCAGCACTTCGTTCTTCTGCGGAATTCCTCCGCCGTTGATCACGCGGTGGATCGGCACGCCGTGCTCTTCCATCCGCTCCAGAATAATCCGCGTGTGGAACGCCGTGCCTTCGATCGCCGCAAACAATTCATCCTGCGCCGTCGTCGAAAGGTGCCAGCCCAGCGTGATCCCGCCCAGCTCCGGATTCACCAGCACCGTGCGGTCGCCGTTGTCCCACGTCAGCCGCAGCAATCCCGTCTGCCCCGGCTTGTACGCTTCGAGACCAACCGAAAGCTGCGCCACCGTCGAGCCCGCGCGCTGCGCGATCGCGTTAAAAATATCGCCTGTCGCCGAAAGCCCCGCTTCCACGCCGGTTTTCTTCGGATGCACCGATCCCGGCACAACTCCGCACACTCCCGGAATCAGTTGCGTCGTATCGCTCATCGCGATGATGCATGTCGATGTCCCGACAACGTTCACGACGTCGCCCGTCCGCGCTCCCGCTCCGATCGCATCCCAGTGCGCATCAAACGCGCCAACCGGAATCGGAATCCCTGCCTTCAATCCAAGCTTCTCAGCCCATTCCGGCGTGAGCGTACCCGCAAGCTGGTCGCTCGCTGCATATCGCCCATTCAATTTTTCGCGCACGCCGCCGAGCAGCGGATCGACGCTCGTCAAAAATTTTTCCGACGGCAATCCGCCCAGCGCCGCATTCCACATCCACTTGTGCCCCATCGCGCAAATCGACGCGCGGCGCCTTCACCGGATCGGTGATTCCGCACAGCACCGCTGCGACCATGTCGCAGTGCTCCAGCGCACTCGCAAATTTTTCGCGTTTATCGGGATTGTTTCGCAACCAGTGCAGTAACTTGGAAAATCCCCACTCCGACGAATACGTCCCGCCGCACCAATCGATCACTTCCTGCTTGCTGCGATGCGCCGTCTCCGTGATCAGCGCGGCTTCCCGAGCAGACCGATGATCACACCACAAATAATATTCATCGAGCGGTTGCAGATTTTTATCGACGGGAATCACGCTCGATCCCGTCGTATCGATCGCCAGCGCCGCGACCTGATCGCCGGAAATTTTCGCGTCCGCAACCGCTTTGCGCGTCGCATCCGCGAGCGCCTTCATGTGATCGTCGTGGCTCTGCGTGGCGAAATCGGGATCGTCTTTGCGCCGATGCAGTGGATATTCCGAAACGCCGGAACCCAGCCGCCCGCGCTGCGTATCCACAATCGTGACGCGCACACTCAGTGTTCCGAAATCGACGCCCGCAACAATGGCCAAGAGTGTCTCCGAATTGGTAGCGCCGGCGTCCCGCCGGCTCCGAATCCCAACTTAGCGCCGGCAGCCCCTGAGCGAAAAGTGAAGGGCATCTTGCCGGCTCCGATTCTTAACTTAGCCAGCATCTCGCCGGCTCCGTCTGTCCCGGTCCGTCTACGCTCCGTGCGCGTACATTTCCCAGCCGAAATAATTCTTCGCCGCTTCGTGCACGACCGGCCCAACCGTCGAAAAATTCGCCGCCACATGGTGCTCGAATCCATTTTCGCAAATGTAGCGCAGCAACTTCTGCATCTCCGGAATTTCGACGACTCCCGCGCCGCCAAAAGTTTCCAGCGGATCGTCCGTAAACTTCCCCTCGCCGCTGTACCCGCGAATCTTCCCGCTCAAATCATCCGTCGAGAATCGCGCGAAACTCATCGGCCCCGATTTCACGCGCCCAACGCAGGTTCCGAACGTATTGTCTTTGCCAACCGTCCCCGCAATGATCGCCTGAAAATCCATCGTCACTTCGCGAAAGAAATGCTTCGGCAAATTGCTGCAGTGAAAGCACACCGCTTTGTTCGGATCGGCGCCGTAATTATTATTCCAATCGAGCAGCGCGCTCGGCGTCCCCGAAGCCAGCGCCAGCACATGCATCCCCAGCACGCCGCACACATCCACTTCGCAAGCGCTCGACAACAGCGAATCGCTCATCATGCTCATCACCGTGCACGGCACGACGCCCAAATTCTCTTCCAGCGACGTCCAGCATTGCACCGCGCTGACCTTCACGTCCGCCGCGCGCATCCAGTCATCGACCACCGCGCCCAGCTTCGCCATCTTCAGCAGCGCCTGCTGCGGAATCCCGCTCGTCGAAACGTATTTCTGAATCGCGTTCAGTTTTCCGACGGCCGTCGGATCGTCGTCCTTCATTCGCGAAATGCGCCCCATCACTTCCGAAAGATCGAGCGTCTCGACCGAAATCCCATTGTTCTCCAGAATTTTTTCGCTGTAACGCACCGTGTTAAAGGCCGCCGGCCGCGCACCGATCGCCCCGATGCGCAAATTCCGCAGTCCCTTTACCACTCGGCAAACCCCGGCGAACCATTCGAGGTCAGCCTTAAACTCCGCGGAGCCCGGCGCAACCGTGTGCAGCTTCGTCAGCGAATACGGAATCCCATACTGCTTCAGATTGTTGCACGCCGACATCTTTCCGCAGAACGAATCGCGCCGATGCGCGATCGTCATGTGCGACGGCGCATCCGGCGTCGCCTGAATCAAAACCGGAACATCCAGCCGCGCCAACCGCAGCGTGTCCGCGATCGCGCGCTCGTCGCCGAAATTCGGCAGCGTAACCACAACTCCATCAATCTTCCCGCCTTGGCTCTTGAACAATTCCGCGCAACGCTTCGCTTCTTCGTGCGTCTCGACCGCGCCATGCTTGCTCTGCTCCGGCCCAAGCACAACCACGTCGATCCCCGCCGCCTGCAACACGTTCATCATTTCTTCGCGGCCCGTCTTGGCGAGGTGATCGGGAAAAAATCCGCGATTGCCTACGATCAACCCCATCGTCATCTTGCCTGTCGTCGTGCTGGAAGTGCCCATGATTGGTGAGCCTCTATCGTGCGGAATCCGCCCGGGGTGTGCGGCGAAGTCCTCGCATTCTAGCGTGAATGGCCGTATTCGAGCAAACGCTTACCCGCAATACCAGCGCGGCTTTTTGCGACCTCGTTGCAGCGTAAAACGTATATTGTATATGGATGCGGACTCAACGCGACGGCGGCGCCGTCCGCGCCAGCTTCCCGATCAACTCGGTCTCTTTCGCGTTATACGGCGTTCCATCCGCGCGGAAAATATCGTGGAACCACAGTGGCGGCTCATCCGGATATTCCTTCTCCCAGGAATCCCACGCAAAAATCGTGTTCGTTTTCCCGGCTACAAATCCCCAGTTGTACGCGCCGACGTCTTCTTTGTGCAGCACCGGCAGCACCGTCTCGAACGTGCTCCCGTGCGGCCGCGCCATATATTCCGTGCAAATCACCGGCCGGTGAAAATGCCGCAGCGACTGAATCTCCGCGGTCATCTTTTCCGGCGGATCGTAATTGTGAAACGTGATGACATCCGAATTTTCCAACTGCAATTTTTCCATCGCGCTCATTTTCGCGTCGTCGCTGAAATCCAGCTTCTTCCAAACGCCGCTGGTCAGCGGCTGCGATGGCTTTGCGCTCCTCGCCCAGACCCAAACCTTCGCCAGAAGCTGCGTCGCCGCCTCCGCTTTGTTTGGCAACTCGGCCGCCCTGTACTGGCTCCCGTTTTCGTTGTCCGGCTCGTTCATCAAATCCCAGATCACCACGCGCCGATCATCTCCAAACCGCCCCACGACTGCCTTGACGTACGGCTCGATCTCCGTGGACCAGCTTGCCGGATTCTTCAGAATCGCGGCGCCGGGCGCCTGCATCCACCCGGAATTGTGCGTGTGCGGCTTCGGCGCGCGCTGCTTGCCGATTTGCGGGTTCGGGTCCCACACCGAATCCAGCAGCACAAACATGATGCGAATGTGGTGTTTGTCCGCGACCCTCAGAAATTTGTCCATGCGATCGAGAAATCCCGCCGGATCCTGTTTCCACGCGAGATTGTGCAAAAACACCCGCATCGTGTTCATGCCGATGTTCTGCGCCCAGCCCAATTCGCGGTCGATCGTCGCCAGATCGAACGTATCGGCCTGCCACATTTCCAACTCGTTGATCGCCGTCGATGGAATGAAATTGCTGCCGACCAGCCACGGCTGCGAAGCGTACCAATCGTTAGCCCGCTTCTGCGACCAGCGATCTTTCGCGCCATATTCCGGCGATGGGGAATCGGCGGATGTGGCAAGCGGCACTGCAACGACGAAGAGAAAGATCAGACCTGCGGCAAGCGATCGAAATCGCATTCCAAAGCTCCTTGGTTGCGCATGGCGAAGGCAAACGCGGCCTCGCACGAGGCGATGTGTTACGCAAGTTTCAGTTGAAGCAACCGTAACAGACGCGGCGGGAAATGTGAATTTCGCAGTGCGTCCCGAAGGCGACCACGATTCGGTTCGCGGTTTCACTGCATCAGGATGATCGAAAGTATTGTGCGCGTGAATATCTTGCGTCGCCAAAATTGTTGCCTGACCGGACGTCACTTCCGCGCCAAGAAGATGAATCTCCGCCTCACGCGGCTGCGACACATCGGGATTCACGACGCTGATGGTCAGAGTCTTGTCCTTCATCGACGCCGAACCCTTCAATCCCCAGAACGACGCAGGTTGCCCGTCGCGATCGTACGAAACGCTCGGGCTGAGAAACTCCGCTCGAATCGCTTGCGCTCCTTGATGCGCGGCATACATCTGGAAAACGTGATAAACCGGGGTCGTCGTGAATTTGTCGCCGTCGGCATGGAACAAACAATTGAGGTTATTGATGAGCTGCGCGCAATTCGCCATCCCCACCTTGTCTGGATTGCGATTGAAAATATCGAGTGTCGCCGCGCTCATCACCGCATCGCGCTGGGTAATCGTCTGCCCTAGAACATGGGTTGGCGCGACCTCTGAACCAGGCTTGTACCACGGTCCCCACTCATCCACGACCAGCTTGATGCGCTTTTTCGGATCGAACTCGTTCAGCACCTGCCAGTGGCCGTGAATGTATTCTTCGATCTTGTCGCCTTCGCGCATCAGCTCGTACCAATCCACCGGCTCGAACTTCACGGCATCGCCTTTGCCCGCATTCCAATCCTTGGTCTTGCCTCGGCTCAAATTCCACGAGTAGTAGTGCAGCGAAAGCCCCCAAACGTTGTGCAACCCGTTCGGGTCCCTTCTGCAACATCCCTTGCAGAAATTCGCGTGTCCACTTGTATTCGGCATCGTTTGGACCCGACGCAACAAAACTCAGCTCCGGGCCGAACTCCGGAACCTCGGCGCAGAACTTGCGAAACTCCGTCGAGTACTCCGTGGCGGTCATATCCCCGCCGCATCCCCAAGACTCGTTGCCCACTCCCCAAAAACGGACATTGAACGGATCCTTGCTGCCGCCGGCTGCACGCATGTCGGCGAACGTCGTGCTCCCTGCGGGTGAATTGCAGTATTCGATCCACTGATAGAAATCGAGCGCAGGCAAGCTGCGCATGTTCGCCGCGAGGTAGGGCTGGCTGCCCGCGAGCCGGCAGAATTCAATAAATTCGTTCGTGCCAAATTGGTTTGGATCGTACTTCTGGGGGATGTTTCCTTTGTCTTTCAGGATGGGGTCGCTACCCCAAAGATTCGAACGCCTCGGCCGTTTCGCCACCGGCCCAATCCCGTCTTTCCAGTCGTAGCTATCGGCAAAACACCCGCCCGGCCATCGAATCACCGGGGACTTGATCTTCACGAGCGCATCCGTCAGCGCCTTGCGAATCCCATGCGTATTCGGAATCTTCGAATCCGGCCCCACCCAGATCCCGTCGTATACCACCCCGCCCAGGTTCTCGGTGAAGTGCCCGTAAATCTCCGGCGAGATGACGCCCAACGGCTCGTCCATCATCACATCAATGCGGGCGTCGAACCCCGCCGCAGCACGAAGCGCAGGCCGTGGCAGCAGTGCAGCCCCGGCCAAAGCCAAAGAGGAATTCTTGAGGAACTGCGCGGCGATGCAGGCTCATAAGCACACTCCGTCGATTGTGCAGGTAAACGTTTGCTGCTGCTCTTGCGGCGCAGTCTAACCCGATCGAACGCCACTTCAACCACGCAGACCCGCCTCCGGAGCGAAGAGTCGAGCTCATGACCGGATTCCAGCTGTCTCATGACATCCTTCACACTTTTCCCCGTCGCGCTTGGGAGTTGGGGGTGGCGTGGCGGATCGGTGGGTGGAGGTGTGTGGGAAAAACCGCACCCTCTTAAACCCAAGAGGGTGCGGCACCCTGGCTGAGTTGTGCCTGAACTCTCACGGCTGTTCTCGTGTCTACTGTCGCCCGCAACTCGGCTAGAATCAGATTCTGTGCACCGAAGGACTGCGCTGAACAACTCCTTTGCTTTCAGATTCTTGCGAAAAACACGGCGTGGTCCACTTCAACGATCTTGTCAAATTCACTCGAAGCCGAGCGAGATAACGCGGCCGAGAAGCCGCGGCCAGAAACGCCTACGGACCACAACAGTGCCCCTATTGCCCAGCTGGTACACCTCGATAGGAGTATTAGTACCCAGGACCTACCTTAAATTGAACCTCGACAGCATCTTAACGTCCGAGTAACTTTCTCAACGCTGTAGAAGTTCAGTTACGGAGGACCCAGCTTGTCTAACAAAGTAACATCCGTCCTACGTTATCTGTGTATGGCGCTCATCGCGATGGCCGTGCTTGTCCCCGCGTCCAAAGCTGACAGCGTGAATTACACATTTAGCAGCTCGATCGGGTCGTTCGAGTACACGTCAAATTCGGGCTTCATTGCTCCGAATGAGACGCTCCTGCTCACCAAGAATGACCTGACCAGTTCGTACAGCCTCACTCCGTCGGTGACGATCTTGTCAGCCAGTTTTCTCGGGGACATCGTTGCGTTCGGAAGTCTGACGAACGGGGCCATTTATGTGTTCCAGACCGGAGCCTTTGAAGCCATCGGGACTTATACGAGTCTCATCGGCATCCCCTCCAGTGTGGGAACCTTGTCGGTGCAGGCGCCGGAGCCCGGCACAATCGGGCTGCTCGCTTGCGGACTTCTGTTGATGGCGGGATTCGCCTCACGGAAGCGACTGGGCGCGATCGTTTCAGTTCGCGCGTAGTACCGCAAAAACGAATCGGTGAGGAGCGTGGCATGCGCAAGCAGGCCACGCTTTTTGCGTTTTAGGGCGCCGCCAGTCTTGTGCGGCAGTCGAGTCGAAGGAAGAGAAAATCTAACGCAGAGACGCAGAGAGCGCCGAGACTCGCGGAGAATTTGGTGGGTGGCGAGAGGTTGCGCGCCGTTTGCTTCGCCGCGAGCTACGAAGCGGCGATGACGGTTTGGTTCTGTTCGCCCAGGCCCTGGACGCTGAGTTGGATCTTGTCGCCCGGCTGGAGGAACTTCGGTGGTTTTTGCCCCATGCCGACGCCCGGAGGCGTTCCGGTGGAGATGACATCGCCGGGCTGGAGCGACATAAACCGTGTTAAGTAGCTGACGATGTGGGCGACGCCGAAGACCATCGTTTTGGTCGTTCCATTTTGGAACTGATGGCCGTTGATCTTGAGCCACATATTCAGGTTTTGCGGATCAGGAACCTCATCTTTCGTAACGAGCCAAGGCCCGATCGGGCCAAATGTATCGGCGCTCTTCCCTTTCACCCACTGGCCTGTCCCTTCGAGCTGGAAGGTGCGCTCCGAGAGGTCGTTCACCACGCAATAGCCTGCCACGTAGTCCAGCGCCTTGGATTCCTCGACGTATTTCGCTTCGGTGCCGATGACGACGCCGAGTTCGACTTCCCAATCGGTTTTGACGGAATTGCGCGGAATGATGACGTTGTCGTCGGGGCCGCAGACCGCGGACGTGGCCTTCATGAAGACGACAGGTTCGGTGGGAACTTTCATGCCGGATTCGGCGGCGTGATCGGAGTAGTTCAAGCCGATGCAAATGAATTTGCCGACGCGGCCGACGCAGGGGCCGATGCGCGGCGTCCCGGAGACGAGCGGGAGCGATGACGGGTCGAGAGCGCTGATGCGCTTTAGGGAATCGGGCGTGAGGGTTTCGCCTGTGAGGTCGGTGATTACGGCGGAGAGATCGCGGATCTGGTTGGATTTGTCGAGCAGGCCGGGCTTTTCTTTGCCGGGTTGACCGTAGCGAAGGAGTTTCATTTGGGCTCCGATGGAATTTGGAGTTAGGAGTTTACGGCAAATGAGGCGGGTTGGGCGAGTGCGTTGGATTCAACACGCATGGGGTTCCAACAGCAAGAGGACGCCTGTGCCACTTTCGAGGCGCCTGATCTCAAAGCGTCCAGCCGCCGTCGATGATGTGAATGGCGCCGGTTGTGTAGGCGGATTCGTCGGAGGCGAGGTAGACGGCCAGCGAGGCAACTTCTTCGGGTTTGCCGATGCGGCCGATGGGTTGGCGCGCGATGAAATCGCGGCGCGCCTTTTCGACGTCGCCGAGCGCAGCGATGCGCTGCTCCAGCGAAGGTGACTCGACCGTGCCGGGGCAAATGGCGTTGACGCGAACTGCCCTGCTTGATGAAATCGACCGCGAGCGCTTTAGTAAGGCCGATTACTGCGGCTTTGGTCGTGCCGTAGACAAACCGATTCGGCGCGCCTTTGATGCTGGAAGCGCCGCTGGACATATTAATGATGCTGCCCTTTTTCGCGGCCGCCATCGCGGGGATGAACGCGCGGCACGTGCGATACATCGACTTCACGTTGAGATCGAACGAAAAATCCCAGTCCGACTCCGAGCAATCGAGGATCGTGCCCTGGTGAACGAAGCCGGCGCAATTGAAGAGAATGTCGAGAGCGCCCAGTTCGGCGGCAAGGGCGTTGACCGCGTTGATGTCGCGAACGTCGAGCGTGCGGGTTTTGATCGATGGATTCGCCGCGGCGAGTTTTTTGAGAAGTCTTCATTGATATCAGTGGCGAGACTTGTCGCGCCTTCACGCGCGAAAGCAGCGGTGGTGGCAGCGCCGATGCCCTGGCCTGCGGCGGTGATGAGTGCGGTTTTTCCCTGCAGGCGGCCTGTGGTCACGGGTGGAGTTGGCTCGTTGTCATTTAAAGTGGGCCGGGTCCGCGTTGTTGATATGGCGGGACTGGCGAGGGTCGAACTCGCAACCTCTACCTTCGGAGGGTAGCGCTCTATCCAGTTGAGCTACAGCCCCGGCGTGTTTCTCCGGCGAGTTTACCGGCAGATTGGATTCTATCGTGCATTGAGGAGAGAGTCGAGAAAGAGACGTCGGGGAGCAGTGAGCAATGCTGGTGCAGGCGATTGGCGCGGCGGGTGCTGGTAGATTATGGCCCAGCGGCGTTGGCAAATAAAGACGCCGGCAAGATGCCGGCGCTACCGAAGAGTTAGCCTTTGGCGTTGTCTTTGATTTGGCGGGCGAGCTTTTCGATTTCTTCGGCGCGGCGCACCATGGGGAGCGAAAGCGTGGTCGTCGCGTCGGTTTTTTCGACTTCGGTTTTGAGCTGGGTGGCGAGATCGAAAAGCTTTTCGATGTCTTTCTTGATGTCTTTCTGGCGCTGCTCGAGAAGCGCCTTCTTGCTTGCACCGGCCGGAAGTGGCGGGTCCATATCGTTGCGGTCGCGACGCGAGGATGAAGCTTGCGAAGCGTCTATAGGGTCGGGCGCTTGGGCGGCTCGCGTAAGCCATGCGGTGTTCGCGAAGAGGGTGCAAATGGCGGCGGAGGCTACCCGCAAAACATTGCGCCGGGATGGATCATCGAGGACTTTCATGTTTGCTCCTGAGTCACGACGAGGACCGCAAGCAGCGGTTGCGGCTTAGTCAATGGTATACTTTTTCTCCCGAAGAATATGATGTCCAGCCCGTTCACGTCGTGGCCTAACCTCACAATCGCAGTGGGAATTTCCATTCTGTTGACATTTGTGGCGGCGGAAGTCGCCAGCTTGTTGCTGCGGCGGCTGACGAACCGGCTGGTGCGACCCGCAAGCTCTCAGACGCGCGGGGCGCAGGCACGAGAGCAACAGAGCCGCGCGATGGCGGAGCAGGTTTATCGCGTCGCAAGTGGATTCGTATGGTCAACGGCGATTCTTGTGGTCTTGGCGGAGCTGGGAGTAAACGTGATCCCGGCGGTGATCGTGATCGGCGCGGTGATTTTGGCACTCGGGATCGGCGGCCGCACTTTCATAGCGGATATGATCGCGGGGCTGGCAATCGTATCTGAGGATCAGTTCGCGGTGGGCGAGACGATTCAGACGGGTGACATCATTGGCAAAGTAGAACAGTTGACGCTGCGGCGTACTGTTGTGCGCGACGCGCGCGGCGCGGTGGTGACGCTGGGCAACAGCGAGATTCGCAGGGTGGCGAACGTGAGCCGCGACTGGTCGGCCGCGATCGTGGATATTACGGTGGGCGCGGAAGAGCCGCTGGAACGCGCGCTGCAAATACTCGAGACAGCTTCGACGACGCTGCGCGCCGATCCAGCGTGGTCGCAAGCCATTGTCGATGGGCCGCGCGTGCTCGGCGTGCAAGACTACGGGCGCTCCGGGCCAACGCTGCGCGTGCAAGTGCGAACCGCCCCGCTGCGGCAAGACGAAGTGGCGCGCGAGCTGCGCCGGAGAATTCAGATGGAATTTCAGCGGCATCGCATCGAGATCACTACCGCGGACGATCCTTATCAGCCGTCGATCTTCGATGCCATCCGGGAAGAAACGCCTGGATCGAAAATTTCAAGCTAAAGCATTCGAGTGAGAGCCTTCGAGTTAGAACAATGGGGCAGGAGCTGGAAGCAATGACGCAGGAGCAGGCCAATTACGACGCAGTCAATCTGATGCTACGGCTGTACGACATCCGCCGCGAGCCGCGACTCCGGCAGGCACGCGCGTGGTTTGTGGACCATTTCCACCCCGTCTCGCCGGAAGAGGCGATGAAGAAGTATCCGCAGGGCGGCGACGAGAATACGTACATTCGCATGGTGATCAGTTATTGGGAGATGGTGGCGAGCATCGTGAATCGCGGGCTGATCGATGACGAACTATTTTTTGAGAGCAACGGCGAGATCTGGGTGGTGTGGGAAAGAATGCGCGTGATCGTGCCGGCGTGGCGCGCGGCATTCAAGAATCCGACGATGTTTCTGAATATCGAACAGGTTTGCAATCGGCTGGAAGCGTGGCGCGAAAAGCGAGCGCCCGGCTCGACCGCTGCGATGCGCAGCGTGTTACAGCAGGAATCGCCAAAATCGAAGTGAGGCATTTCGAGCGTTTAGCGCGAGCGCGACGCGCGCGACGATCAACGTGATCGCTGGACCGGCTCGCGAATGGCCAGCGCGGGCAGTTCGGGTTCGACAGGCGGCTTCGCTACGCGGACACAGTTGCGGCCGCCGGCTTTTGCGGCGTAAAGAGCGGCATCGACTTCGTGCATCAACTCCTCGACGGGACGTACTCCCCACCCATCGCTGAGCAGCAAACCAAAACTCATCGTGATATTCAGCGGGCCGGCAAGCGTTTGAATCGGACGGCTGCTGACGATTTTGCGGATGTCTTCGGCGCGCGCTTCGGCGAATTGCGGCTTGCAGTTGTTGAGCACGAGCAGGAATTCCTCGCCGCCATAGCGGCCGACGAAATCGTACGAGCGAATCGAGAGCAAAGCCTGCGCGAGATTTCTTGCAGCACTTCGTCGCCGACAAGATGGCCGTGCGTGTCGTTGACCGCTTTGAAGTGATCGACATCGCCGAGAAGCACGATGGTGCAGCCGGACTCGCGCTGCGAACGCATCAGCTCGCGGCCGAGGAGATCCATGATGACGCCGCGATTCCAGATCGAAGTGAGCGCATCATGCGTGGCTTTGAAGCGCATCATCTCGCGCGCTTCGACGAGGCGGCCTTCGAGATGAAGGATGCGCTCGCCGGTGCGCAAGCGCGCTTTCAGTTCATCGACGTTGAACGGCTTGGTGAGGTAATCGTCGGCGCCGGACTCGAGGCCCGCGACGATGTCTTCCTTCGCCTCTTTCGAAGTGAGCAGCACCATGTAGACGTACGACTCATCCTGCTGGCGGCGCACTTCACGGCAAACACCGGGGCCATCGAGTTCGGGCATGACCCAATCGAGAAGCGCGAGGCGCGGCCCGTCGGCTTGACAGAGTTGGCGAACGGCGGCGCGGCCATTTTCGACGGCGATGACTTCATATCCGGCGCGCTCGAGAGTTTTTTCCAGGAGACGGCGAGAGAGCGCCTCGTCATCGGCGATGAGAATTTTCAACGTTGCACCTCGGCCATGTAAGCCTCCATCTCGGGGAGAAGTCCGTGGACCTCGCGCTGGAAGGCGAGGAGCGCGTCGGCGATCTCGGGCCCAGTCGCGTTGTCGCGGCCAAGTTGTTCGAGCTTTCCGGCGGCGGCCGCTGCTCGGGAGACGGCGAGATTCGCGAGCATGCCTTTGAGCGTGTGGCTGACGACCGTCAGTTTTTTGAGATCGCGCGCGGCGATGACGTCGGTGAGCTCGCGGACGTGACGTGGGAAGTCTTCTTTGAAGATCGACATGAGATCCAGGAGGAGCTCACGATCGTTATCGACACGCGAGAGCAGTTCGGGGAAATCGATCGACGATTCATTCGAAGGATGGTTTGGTTCCGTCATTTTGCTTTCCTTTCTTTCGTTTCTGGCGCAGCTAATTCTTCGAAGATTCCACTTGTTCGACGACACGATGTGCGAGGGCAAGCAACCTCGAGCTAACGCGAAAGTGGGCTTCTCTGGCCGAAGCGAGATTCACTTCGAATTGAATGGCTTCATGCTCGAAGGCGATCGAGAGCATTCCGCCGGCGGAGACGAAGTCCGTCGT
The DNA here is from genome assembly GCA_963785605.1 of uncultured Acidobacteriota bacterium. Lineage (GTDB taxonomy): Bacteria > Acidobacteriota > Terriglobia > Acidiferrales > UBA7541 > Acidiferrum. The sequence continues at coordinate 136,116 of CAWAWE010000020.1, forward strand.
TTCCCCGACGGTGAAAGTGCTGGTGCCTTGCACAACGGCGATGACCTTCGAATAGTGCGCAACCTCGGAACTGCTGACGAAGAGAATGTGACAGCCGCGGATTTGTTGGTCGTTGCGAATCCATCGGACGGCAATGCGACGACCGTGCGGCGCCGAGTCGCGTGAGACTTCCGCGAGGGTGGTACCGAAGCGAAAATCTCCCAACACGCACGTGTTGATCGGCGAGTCTGAAGAAGGAAAGGCGCCGTCGGGCCAATCGACGAAACTTGGAAATGTGGCGAGGAAAGCCGCCTTGCTGCGGCTTTCGCCAGGCACGTACTCTTGCGCGGCCGTGGCGAATGGCAAAGCCAAACCAATCGCGGCCGCGAGAACGACCGCCACGGACTTTCTCGTAACTACCAAGGCACGACGCGACGCAACCTGGCGCGTTGGGCGATGCGCACGCATTGTTCTGGGCCAAAGAGACACAAAAACTCCGAGGAGTGTGGGGCAAACGAGGGGCCATTCCCGGCTTCACGCAAACGCCAGAAGTCAAACAGATCGCATGGGTTTCATGCGGGAGAGGTGCGAATCCGCAGGCCGATGCGTTCCACTTAGAGATTGCTGAAGATTTTCGGTTCGGATTGGAACAGGTGTTTGAGGCTCGACCGATCGCGAACAGCGACGCGCGAAGAAAATTCGGAGTCGATGATTAAGGCTTCTTAATACATCGAAATCGAGGAACTTTGGGCGCATTCAATGTACGCTTGACGATGAGAAAAACATTTTAACGCTCGGTAATAGTTTTAGTTTGTCTGCGCTTTTCGCCCAACGATTTTCCACTGCGGAAATCGGCCCTCCACGCTACACGCTCCCAGATTTTGAACTACATGGACCACTGTATTGTTGGTTCTGGGACCCGCCTCTATAACGGATTCATCAAGCCTAGATGTCCTAAGCAAAGGAGCTTTGCACAAATGGACACGCAATCGAGCGTTCCGGAACGCGTTTTAGTCGCCAGGGCCCAGGCGGGAAATGAAGAGGCGTTCACCGAATTGGTTCGCCGGCACTCAGGCCAGGTTTATGGATTGTCGTTGAACATGCTTCGCAATCGCGAAGACGCCGAAGACAATCTGCAGAACGTGCTCGTGAAAGCGTTTCACCATATCGATCGCTTCGAAGGAAATTCGCAGTTCTCGACGTGGCTGGTGCGCATCACGATCAACGAAGCGCTGATGAAATTGCGCAAGCGCAATTCGGAACGGATTTCGGATTACCAAGCGCCGAGCGGTTCAGATGACGAGTCGCGATCGTTTCCCGAGATCGAAGACGGGCGCCAAGATCCCGAACGGCTGTACATCAGCAAGGAACTGACGCGCAAAGCGTTTCATGGCTTGAATCCTTCTCTGCAAGATACCTTTATTCTGCAAAAGGCGGAAGGCTGGACGAACCGAGAGCTTGCGCAGGCTCTTGGCATTACGGTATCGACGGTGAAGTCTCGCGTATTCCGCGCGCGCGTACGCTTGCGGCAGCAACTGCTTAACCTCACGCAGCCGGAATCCGTTGCTGCGATGCAGAACTAGTTTCGACGTCAGGACGGACGTTGCGAAGAGCGGCTCGGGAAACCGGGCCGCTCTTTTTGTTTTGTATGGTTGTTTTCAGTCGAGAGGGCGCGTGAGCAATGCAAGGCCTCGGCATTCCACTGCCGGCCCCGTGAGGTCAATGCGAACAAAAGGCCGGCCAGAACTAGAGTTCTGGCCGGCTTCGGTAATCGCGGCGTGGCAGCGCCGCTTCGATGGAAATTGCGCTAGAAGTTGTTAGCTCGTGGCGCTGGCCTTCTGCGTTTTTCACTTCAATCTCATTCACCACCTGCTTCACATCCGGCACCCCGGTGGCGAGTTTTTCCACGAGCGCCCGCCGTCCTTGCGAAGCATGACGTCGCCTTTCAGCGTGACGACGCCGTTTTTCACGTCATAACTGACGTGCTTATCGAGTTTATTCTTCACCAGCATCGCATCGAGATTCTTCTCGATCGCTTTATCCGTATCGGAATCGACTGTTTTCGCGACGCTCTCGTTGCCCGGAGGACGAACCGCGATTTGATCGGCAACAACCTGAGCGCCCGCACCCGCCTTGGCGATCGATTCGGCTTGCGCCTTATCGCTGTCCGTGGCAACTGTGCCCGACAGAGTCACGACGCCTTTGTCGCGATCCTGGCTGACGCTCACATCTTTATACCCGGCTTGATCCAACGACTTGCGAATGTTGTCGCTGACATCGGGCGACTTGTTCGTGTCGGAGCAGCCCATCAACGCTCCTGCCAACACGACAGGCAGCACAGCCAAACTCAATCTCCGTACTTTCATAAACTCTCCTTTGGACCGGCGATGGAGTGCTCTCCATCTGTATCGGGCAAGTCGCGTCAGTGAACGGCGCGAACTGCGTCACAATCTGCGTTAACAAGCGGGCGCGCTCAATAAGGAAGTCGATGTAGAAATTTTCAGAATGTGCGGTAACGAGACTTAGTGTCGGTGGAGGAATTCGAAGGAAAGTGCTGGTGCGGGAAATATGTGAGCGAGTAATGCGAGAAATAGAGAGCGGTCAAGGATGGCTTCCAAGCCAGTCAAACTACGAAGGCCTGGCAAGGGCCACCGTGCGTAGTCACTCCCCTAAGGGACTATGACCGCTCCCGATCTTATGACGATCTCACGATAGGCTGAGGCGCGAGCAGAGGCCTATCCTGTAAACGCTGTAATGTGTCGGTGAATTGTTGGGAGCGGAGCGCAGAGTGCGATGCTCCGCGCGCTCCTGGCACGAAGAAAACCTATTCGAGCTTGGACGCAACCGAATCCAGCGCGTTGCGGCCGCTGCGCACCACGCGGTTCAGCTGCTGCTCGCCGCGATCGAGCAAATCCTGCGTCTCGAAAACCAGACGCCGGCCACGGCGCCGCATGCGGTAAAACTGATCTTCGGCATTCGCGCTGATCCATTCGCGCGTCTCTTCACCCGATTGCGGCGCGAACAAAATCGCCAGGCCAACACCTAGCCCGAACCCCAACAGCAAAGTCCCTACCGCTTTTCCTTTATCCGACACATCGCCTCTCTTGCGGACTTCGATCTCAGTACCTTGGCCGGACGGCGAAGGCTCATCGTTGAATTCATCGTGCTCGTAGTCGTCGTCGCGGCGTCGATGAGTGTGCATGGGTCGCTCCAGACGTTCCAGATTGTGAATTCCCAAACTCTGAATTCGATGATGAGTGTATTCGAAGAATACGGCCAGGAGAATCCATGAAACACCGGATGCGTCCGGTGCAAGTCTAGTTCCTTTGGCGCTTGCCCATTTCCTCGACGACGCGCTTCGCGACGTCTTCATCGATGGTCGGGCTGACGTAGGTACCGTTGCCTTGAATTACGTTTAGCGCGCGGATCAATTCCTGCTCGGCATCGGACTTCAGGACGTATCCTCGAGCGCCGGCGCGGAATGCGCTGCGCACCAATTCGGTGGACGAGTGCAGCGTTAGCAGCACGATCTTCGTCTGCGGAAGCGCGTCACTGATGATGCGCGTGGCTTCGAGACCGTTCAGCACCGGCATCGAGACGTCCATGATGATGACTTCCGGCTTGAGCGATTCCGCTAGGCGCACAGCTTCCTGGCCGTTGTCCGCTTCGCCACAGAGTTCCCATTCTGGAAACGAGTGCAGGATGCCCTGAACGCCGCGCCGAATGGCAGCATGATCATCGACAATCAACACACGGGGCATGATGTTCCTTTCAACAGCAACCAACGGGCGAACGGGGACCTGATGCTGCTGAAGAGCCTGCCCGGGAGAGGTATCGATAGCCTTGGCAGATTCGAGGCGTCCCGAAATTTCGATGGTGCGAAGTCAGATCACGCTTCGATGATCTGATTTCGAACCGCATACCGTACCAGCTCGCTCACCGAGTGCAGCTCGAGCTTGCGCATGATATTCGCGCGATGTGTTTCCGCTGTTTTCACGCTGATGCCTAGGGCGACGGCAACCTCTTTGCTGCTCTTTCCTTCGGCGAGCAACTGGACAATTTCTCTTTCGCGCGAAGTAAGGCGGCTGCGCAACAAAGCCTGCGGATCGGGCGCGGCATGCGGCCGGCTGAATCCATCCAACAGCATATCCGCGGCGCGCGCGGTGAAAAACGATCGATGATTCGACAACGCCTCGACGGCGGAGACCAAATCTTTGTCGGCGTCGGACTTCATGATGTAGGCGCGAACGCCTGCTTCGACAATCTCTCGCACGAGCTGGTCGGAAAAGTGCAGCGTAAGAATTAAAATTTCCGTGCGCGGAAGGCTTTTCTTGATGCGGCGCGCGGCCTCGAGTCCATTGAGGTCGGGCATGCTGATGTCCATCACCACGATGTCGGGCCGAAGCTGTTCAGCGACGGTCACGGCCTCGCGGCCAGTCTTCGCCTCGGCGACAACTTCCCAGCCTGCATGGGCGGTGAGCAACTGCTTCAAACCGCGCCGAATAATATCGTGATCGTCCGCTACTACAATCCGAAGCGCCATTAATTTTGCCGGATGAAAACTCCGTGTCCTCTCGTGGGTTTGTTCCAGCGACCTTGGGAGCATTCCTGGGTCATCATTTAGCACACTCAGGGGCAGTTACATACCTTTTTCCCTGTATTTTGGCAGAGATGAGACTGAATGTATTTCGCTTTGTATTTGCTGCTCTTTGCGTTTAGGGGACGTCACCAACTCCTGTCTCGCCGTCTCTCGAAAATACGGCTTGGCACCCACTTCGCTACACGAATGTATGGATTGTTGCTCAGCACCTGCAGATATCTAATGCGCGGGCGGAGGTTGATAGCCCCAGACCCGACCTCTGAAAGCCGCGGGAAACGGGGCGAATACACACATGATTACCATACTCGTTGTGATCTTACTCTTGGTTGCTCTAGGTGCCCTGCCGACTTGGGGATACAGCTCCGGGTGGGGATACTACCCGAGCGGCGGTCTCGGCCTCGTTGTTCTGATCCTCGTGATTCTGCTGCTTCTTGGGCGTATATAACGGATTCGATGCGGGAGCGCGAGCGAACAGAAGTCTGGTTGAAACTCTTGCTCGTTCGCGCTTTCGTGTCGCGACTCGGAACGTTCTCATAGACTGTTCAAAGGATAGGTGAATGTCTGCACAACCCAGTCCCCCGCAGACCGAGCCTCGTCCGCCGTCAACCGAGCCTCAACCGCGCCCGATGGTGCGGATCGTCGGCCTTCTTTGGGTCGTAGTCATTGCCATCGTCGTTGCCTTTGCATATTTCGCCAGCTCGCTCTGCATCACTTTCCTGCTCGCCAGTTTTCTCGCTCTGCTCTTCGATCCAATCCCGACATTCCTTGAACGCTTTCGAATTCCGCGTGTCATCTCGACCGGCTTGCTCATCATCGTAGGAGTCGTCGGGATTGCGGTGGCAGTTCGCGCTTCCTACGCCAGGGCAAACCAAATCATTGAAGATTTGCCGGACTACGCGGAGCGCATTCACGAAGCTTTTGAGCCGATCAATCAACGCATCCAGCAAGTACAAAAGAGCGCCGGCAGCATAACGGCCGCCGCGCCATCTCCAATCACCAAGAAGTCACCACCGATGGTGCGCGTCGCCGACACGCCCGCGCCCGCTTGGCCTTCCTATTTAATTCGCGGAGTTGGATCCGTGTGGGGCGCCGTCATCGTCGGCGGCATCGTCCCGTTTCTGATGTTCTTCCTGCTGGTTCGCAAGTCGCACCTTTACGACTGGATGACGCACACATTCGGAGAAACGGTGGACGTGCCGAATTTCACGTCGATGCTGGCAAAAATGGTGCGCGGGTTTGTCGTCGGAAACTTCATCGTCGGCATGTTGATGGCTGCCGTGATGGTGGGGGTGTTGTATGCGCTCAAGGTGCCCGGAGCGGTGCCGCTTGGCATCGCCAGCGGATTTCTGAACCTTGTTCCGTTTCTAGGAGCGATTCTGGCGGCCGGACTACCTCTCTTCGCGTCTATTTTTCAGTTCGATTCGCCCGCGCCGTTCGTGCTCATCGTTGCCGCGGCCGTCGCTCTGCATATCGTGTCGGCCAATTTTTTCGTTCCGAAACTCATCGGTTCCCGCGTCAACATTGGTCCCGTCGCTGCCACGATGGGGATGCTGTTTTGGGGCTGGCTGTGGGGAATCATGGGCGTGCTGTTGGCCGTGCCGCTGACGGCGTTTGTAAAGCTCGTCGCCGACTGCCACCCTTCGCTGATTCACATCTCGAATCTGCTCGCGGAAAGGCCGCGCGGCGTTCCGCATTGGGCTCAGGCCGGCTCGGAACGCGTCGTACGTGCCGTGCCATTTCTCGCGAAACGCCTGCAAACCGACGGAAAAGACTGATTCGCGAAGGGTGATCTGCACCCGTTTTCCCGCGACATTTGCCGCCTCTAATTTTCGAATTCCCTTCTCGTTACAATTTCGTCCGGCCTGTACCACCGATTACACAAGTATTACAGAGCGCTTCCCACCCGCATGCTACGTTCGTATTCGTTGATGCGCGTAGCCCGCGCCAAGGGATCCTGCGAATGAGCCTGCTGCATGACGACCGCACATTCAAGCTGCCGCTGAACTGGACGACCACCTCTTTCATGTTGTTGTTTCATGTCGGCGCGATCGCTGCGCTCTTCTTCTTTTCCTGGAAGGCGCTCGCACTCGCCGTTGTGCTGTATTGGGTTGCCGGCAGCCTCGGCATCGGCATGGGTTACCACCGGTTGCTGACGCACCGCGGGTACAAAACGCCGCGCTGGATTGAGTACTTCCTTACCGTTTGCGGCACGCTCGCTCTCGAAGGCGGCCCGATCGCCTGGGTTGCAACGCACCGCATGCATCACCAGAACACCGACAAAGAGGGCGATCCGCATTCACCGCAAGACGGTGGTTTGTGGGCGCACATGGGCTGGATCATCACTGGCCAGGCGATGCACCAGAACACAGCCGAACTCCTGCCCTACGTTCCCGACCTTCGCAAACAAAATTTTTATATGTGGATCAGCAAGTACCACTGGGTGCCCATCACCACGCTGGCGGTTGTCACGCTTGCCTTCGGCGGCTTGTCCGTAATGCTTTGGGCTGTTTTCCTTCGCACGGTGCTCGGCTTGCACTCGACCTGGTTGGTCAACTCCGCGACGCACATGTGGGGCTCGCGCCGGTTCATCACCACCGACACTTCGACCAACAGCTTCTGGGTTGCGATTCTCACCTTCGGTGAAGGCTGGCACAACAACCATCACGCCGTTCCAGTGGCCGCAAAGCACGGGCTCGCTTGGTATGAGATCGACATGAATTGGTACGGCATCTCCACGCTGCGCGCGCTTGGCCTTGCGTGGGACATCAAGCTCAACAAACTGACGCCCGAAGCTCACGACGCACAACGCGCCGCTGCTCCTGCTCCGATTTCAGCCGGCATTGCCGCGCTGCCAGTGCTGCCGGTCGTCGAGGAAGAACTCGTCTCCGGCGACTAATTCAGAATCTAAATCTAGTTCGGTGCGCACCCTCCTGCCGTTCGGGAGGGTGCGGTTTTTTTGGCACGTGGAATTGCGCGCGAATGTGGAGCGAAGATTGACAAAGGATGAGCGCTCAAACAAACTTTGCGTCATGCGTCGCCTCGGATGGCTCGTCTGTTACATCGTGATTGCATCGGCAATGCACGCCCACGCGCAAACACCCGTAAACGTCCCAATCATCAAGGTTTCCCCGGTTAAAAGCACGATTCAGTTTGCCGTAAAGGCGTCCGTGCCGATCGAAGGGACGTTTGAAAAATGGGACGCCACACTCACGTTTACGTCAGACCATGTTGAGGACGGCGTTCTGGACATCAAGATTCAGGCTGGCAGCGTGAATACCGGCAGCCGGATTAAAAATGACAAGCTGAAGGGCAAGGACTTTTTTGACGCCAGTCAGGATCCGTACATCACCTTTCATTCTTCGAAGGTTGTGCAGACGGGTCCGTTCGCGTTTGACCTTCCGGGAACATTCACGATTCGCGGCGTTTCCAAGCCCGAGACGCTGGCCTTTACCGGCACCCGCGACAAGGCAGCGGGTCACGCCAACATCAAAGGCACGATGGCGTTCGATCGAAAAGAATTCGGCATGGATAGTGGCATCCCTTTCATTCGAATCGCCGACCGCGTCGAGGTCAGCGTTGACCTCGATGTCGATCGCGTCAGCGGCCCGCCGCTGATCTTCAAGCAATAGCTCGGCAATCCGCCTGTAGGACATGTCCTGTCATGCCATCCTTCCAGTAGACTAACCATACCGATGCGAATCACCAGCCGCACTCGAACAATCGCGTTCTTCATCACGCTGGGCGCCGTACTGACGGCCGTCGCGATCTTCCTCAACGTCAGCTGGATCATCTATCACTCGCGCAGCATCGTCCCGCTCATCCTGGGCATCGTCTTCTTCGCCGCGATCATCGCCGGCCTCGTCGTCTACACCATTTTCATCGTGCGCGAAATCAAGCGCAACGAGCGCCAGGACAGCTTTCTCAATGCGGTCACGCATGAGCTGAAAACGCCGATCGCCAGCATTCGCCTCTATCTCGAAACGTTGCAATCGCGCCCCATCGACGAAGCGCAGCGCCGCGAGTTCTATCGCATCATGCTCGAAGATTCCGAACGACTGCTCGGCACCGTCGAACAAGTCCTAAAAGCAGGCGAAGCGCGCCATCTCACTCACAAGCGCAACTGGCAGGAAATCAACTTCGGCGCCGTCGTCACCGATTCCCTCGAGCTCACCCGGCTTCGTCATCATCTCCCACCGGAATGTTTGCGCTTCGGATCGGAACCCAAAAACGATCTGATCGTCATGGGAAATCCAGAAGAGCTTCGCACCGCCGTCTTCAATCTTTTCGACAACGCCGTGAAATATTCCGGCGGGAACAAAGACATCGTCGTCGATGTTCGTACGCCCAACATCGACACCATTTCGCTCAGCGTGCGCGATCAGGGCATCGGCATCGCCCGCCCCGAACTCAAGCGCATCTTCAATCGCTTTTATCGCGTTCACAGTCCCGCCACAGGCCAGGTGAAAGGCACCGGCCTCGGCCTTTTCATCGTGCGCGCCGTCGCACGCCGTTATGGCGGCGATGCCTTCGCCGAAAGCGGCGGCGAAGGCCAGGGCAGCACCTTCACGCTCACGCTTCCGCGGGTTTATCGCGCATGACCCGCATCCTCATCGTCGAAGACGAAACGCATCTCGCCGAAGGTTTGCGTTTCAATCTCGAGGCCGAAGGTCACTCCGTTCGAATCAGCGGCAAAGGCGAAGAAGCACTGGAGCTGCTCCTCAAAAAAGATTCCGATTTCGAAGCCCTCGTTCTGGATGTGATGTTGCCGGGGAAAGACGGCTTCACCGTCGCGCGCGAATTGCGCGAAGCAAAAAACTACATCCCGTTATTGATGCTCACCGCCCGTGGCCGCCCCGAGGACGTGTTAAAAGGATTCGAATCCGGCGCCGACGACTATCTTCCCAAGCCTTTCAATCTCTCCATTCTGCTCGCGCGTCTCGAAAGCCTGCTGCGACGCAAGAATTGGCACCAATCATCGCCAGACCCTACTTCCGCGTCGGCACGGACTCCGCAAAGCGGCGCCACGGCATCGACCGCCGCGCCGGCGAATGAAAAATTCACGTTCGATGGCAAAAGTTTCGACTTTCAATCGTTGCAACTCAAGGTCGGCAAACAGACCGTTCAGCTCACTCTCATGGAAGCCGAACTCCTCCGCTACCTCATCCGCAGTACCGGCAAGCCCGTCTCACGCAAGGCAATCCTGCAAGACGTCTGGAATCTCCACGAGGACACCGACACGCGCGCCATCGACAATTTCATCGTTCGCCTCCGCCGTTACATCGAGCGCGACCCCACCAAACCGCGTCACCTGCTCACCGTGCGCGGCCTCGGCTACCAATTCATACTCGATCCGAAAAAATGAACCCGCAACGCGCTCGCACCTTAATCTAAGAAAACTTTCACCCAGCCCGCTCCCTGCTCACGCCCCTCTCGTACACTCCCTCGTTCGTTGGACTCTCGCTTGCTCCTCGTTCCGCATGCCCCCGCCGTCACGACTCCCACCGACGAACAAAATCGCCTCCAGCTTCTCCGCTCCTACGGCATTCTCGACACCGCGCCCGAAGAGGAATTCGACGACATTACACGCGCCGCCTCCCTCGTCTGCGGTACTCCCATCGCGACAATCACTCTCGATAGACGAGAGCCGCCAGTGGTTCAAGTCGCGCGTCGGCCTGGACTCGCAAGAAACTCCGCGCGAATTTTCCTTCTGCGCCCAGGCCATGGAGCATCCCGAGCCATTGATCGTGCCGAATGCGGAAAAAGATCCTCGCTTTTCCCACAATCCACTCGTGACCGGCGATCCCAATATTCGCTTTTACTGCGGCATGCCGCTCCGCAGTGAAGGCATGGGCCTCGGCACGCTCTGTGTCATCGATCGCACCCCGCGCACCCTCACCCCCGAACAAATGCAAATTCTCAAAGTCCTCAGCGACTCCGTCCTCAGCCGCCTCCAACTCCGCCGCGCCCTCCTCCTCATCGAGGAACTGCGCAACACTCACGCAGGTTGAGGACGCGACGGCGCGCGACGGCGCCGGCGAACTGCTTTCCACTGTGCTCACGCGGAACCATTAAGAGGGGACAGGACCGTCACTCTCGGCAATCTACGGGAGGCTAAAGCAACTCCTGTATTGCGCCAGCCCTCACAACGTCGAAAACTTCGCCTTGGGTGGGCAGTATGCCAATCATCTTTCTCGCGCTTCTTTTCGTTGTGTTCTGTTTCGGCGCTTACCTTTGGTACCTAACCCCGGAACCGCACGAGCTCTCCCGGAGGTGACTGTGCGTGAAAGCGAAGAACGCTGGAAACAACTTTGCCAAGAAGCCGCGAACGAGCAAGACCCTCGTAAGCTTCTTGAATTAACCCGCCAGATAAATGATTTACTACTACTCAAACGCGAACCGCGACACAGGGAAGACACTCAGCGTCCTTGATGTATTCTCCCGAATATTTACGGATGCAACCTTACCTCGCTGATTTTCCCGAATCGCCTTCGGTAGAGGACAGAGTTCGTCACGTTCGCGCCTTCTCTCGCGACTCACTTCGTAACCTCATACTGAGTCTCCTCTACACTGGCAGGCTGCTTGTTCGAACCGCCCGGCTACTGGACTCGCGCAAAGAAGCGCGGGCGAGATGTGTGAGAGGCGCGGGGAGTTGTCTAGACGGAATTGAGCGAAATCTCTGGAAGCTCAGACAGCAGACAGACCTGTTCAATCAATTCACTGCCGACCTGGAACGATTGAAATGCGAAATCTCTGCTCTGGGGGAATCGGTACCGTTTAGCATGTGAGTTCCATGCTCGGCGCGGCCAACGGAGCACTTCCCGCTGCACTCTTCAAACCGGATAAAAATTGAGGATGGAGTGGAGGCGCGGGTGGGAGTCGGACTCTGAGGGGGATTGAGGGGACGCAAGTTACTCATTCCACGTTCCGCTGGATTCGCAACAATCGCAAAACTCGCATCAGTGAGGTACGCGAGAGGGACACGGCCCGTGGCGTTTTACGTGGACGCGATCGCCAAAGGCCCAGCTCTCTCGCAAGAAGTACGAGGACCGCAGTAGACCCCGAGGGCGTAGTTGAAGAAGAATGTATCGGTGGAATCAACATCCAACATACGACTATCCCATAGAATTGAAAGATTGGATGGAATACGTACCGTTGCGATCATCCTTGTCTTTCTTATCCACGTGAACATTGGGCGGTTCGGCTGGCAAGGTGTCCCGCTATTCTTCGTCCTGTCGGGCTTTCTGATTACGACGATCCTCCGCCGGAGTCGCACGGAGGAGTCGTTTGGGTACTTTTTTATATCAAACGTGCCACACGCATCCTGCCGCCGCTGGTGATTGCATTCATCCTTGCGTTTCTATTCTCTAACGTCGCGTGGCGCCAGGTTGAGTGTACGAGGCTCTCTTCCTCGCGAATGTCGCGCCGTTGGTACATCCAAACGGAACAGCGTCGTTGACGGTCCTGTGGTCGCTCGCGGTTGAAGAACAGTTCTATCTGTTCTGGCCCTTTGCGATTCGGTACCTGGACCGGAAGCATCTGATTCGGGTGCTGGCGGGAGTGTTGATAGCAGAGCCGATCCTGCGGGGCATTGCGACACCGTTCTTTGCAACGACTTGGCCGATTTATACCTCACTCCTTTTCAGCTCGATGGATTGGCTGCGGGAAGCCTCTTGGCTGTGTTGGTTGAAGTAGAAGCCACGGCTGAGGTCTTGGGTAATTGGGCGGGAAAGGCGTTTGGGTTGATTGCGGTCGTTTTCGCGGCCCTGTCGCTCACACGTGGATTCCATCGCGATGGGAACACAATCCTTTTCAACTCCCTCGGGTATTCGCTGGTGTACCTCGGCTCCGTTTGTCTAATCACCTACGTTCTACTTCATCCTTCGAGTTCAATAAGCCGAGTGCTGGCGTGGCGGCCGGCGGTGTTCTTGGGCTCAATCAGCTACGGATTTACTTGTTCCATCCGGTGGGGATTTCGCTTATGGAGAGAACAGGAGCGTCTCTCCACTTTCGCTCACTATCGGACTCTAGCCCCGTTGGGATTCATAGCAATCGCGGCCTTCAGTTGGCTCTCCTTCCGGTTCTACGAGCAGCCATTTATAGCGCTGGGAAAAGGGTCGCTGCTCAATCGGTCGCCCGGACGGAACATGCTGCCGAGTGCGTCAACCCGGCATCTTAGTCGCTGAGGCCAGCGCCCGCAGGCGATGAAATCCCTGGCGATGAGTGCGGTGAATCCATCGTTTGGGACCTTCAAGAGTGTAGAGTGCCAGCGCAGTTGTTCCTTTCACTTACACACCCCGCACTTCCCGCCCTCTTTCGCACAGTGGCGGCAATACTTGCAGTTCTTGCACGCGTTGCACGGGTCGGAGCCGGTGCAGGTGGCTGGGGCGGCGTGGATGAAGAGGACGATTCCCAGGACGAAGACGGAGAAGAGTGATTTGAGCACGGAGTCACCTCATATGAGGTGATTGTGGTCGCGAGGCTTGCCCGGGGTCAATCTCGAAGGGATGCCCTGTGCGCTACGTGCCATGGCTGACAACGAAGCGCGGGCACTTCCTTGCATCACAGTGACGGGGACTAGGGCTATCGTGCCTTCCCGTTTCCTCTCGCCTGAGAGGATTACAGGAAGAACGGCTGATGTTTCTTGCTGGATTGGGAATCGGGCCAGAGAGCGGTGAATAATCCCTCGTTCGGGTTTGGCCAGCGAAAGAAGCGATTCCGGCACTTTTCGCAGCGAAAGGGCTTCAGGGCAATCGCGCTGAGGAGATAGCGTTCGGTTATCCCTCTTCGCTTGGACCTGCGAATTTCTTCACTATAACATCGCGGGCAATGACGCATTCTCGGTGCTCTCCAACATGGATTAAACGCGGTCGCGAGGGTTGGGCGTGAGGTACCAAAAGTAGGCTGTAAGGGTAATTCCACCGACTAGCAGAGTCGCGAGCACGGAGATAACGATGGTTAACATCGGTGCCACTGATCCCTTGCCGTGCAGTTTGAAACGAGCGGGGCTATTTCTTCGGCAAGGACTCCATGGGCTTATTTTCTTCGAGGAATTAGGATCGGCAATACGGCGCTTGCCGTATGGGTTCCTAGTTGAACCCTCGGGCCTACCGATGCTCGGAGTGGCCTTCAAGTTTGAGCGGTGTAGGCCCTCCCTCGGGCATGAATCCATATCAAGTTTTGCAGTCTCATTTGCTGTTGTTATCCGGATCACATGGACGAATTGAGCCCTCTCGTCGATTGCGCGACGCACAGCACTCCTATGGCAGTAGGGACAAACGACGATTACTTCCCCGTCGATTTGTATCCCATTGGAAGTATCGTGAAGTCTTGCACGGGCGGACTGAACCAAGCGGAGGCAGCACCGGTTAATTTCTGACCTTGCCGCGCAACTGGAACCACGTGACGGCAACAATTACCCCATAAGCGACGATTCCTGCGACAAGCTCCAGATTCGTTGTTTACTTCGAGCGAATTGAGCCAGCAACACGGGTTTTACTGTACAAACTTTTAGGTGAGCTGCGCCGCGACCTGCGACTCCTGCTACCTCCGATTAGCCCAGGGTCGAAGCCTTCGGGGATCGGCGTGGTCCACTCGGGCGCTTGGCCTGTGTAGTAGTCTAATCCCCACGTGCCTCACCGACTCCCATCAACCGAACACCTCGATTACATCGCGTCGCTCCTCGACGACATGTGGCGCATCCCTGGGACGAAGGTGCGGTTCGGGCTCGATGCGATCGTGGGATGGATCCCCGGGATCGGAGATGCGATGGCGGGTGCGGCGTCGTGCGTGATCGTGTTTGCCTCGTGGCGGCGGGGAGTGGCGCCGGTGACTCTCGCGAGGATGGTCGCGAACATCCTCCTGGAGACGGCGGTGGGCGGGGTGCCGGTGGTGGGCGACATCTTCCACGTCTTCTGGAAGGCGAATCGGAGGAATTATCGGATATTGATCCGGGAGAAGGAGCAGCCTCGGGCGAAGACGTGGAGGGATTGGGTATTCCTGGGGGCAATCGTGGCGGGACTGGTGGCGGCGATCGCGATTCCGATTTCGTCTTAATTTGGCTGGCGCGGACCTACATTCGCTGACGCTCGCAGCAACCCTTTCCACAACCAACTGTTGGTGGAAAGGTCGAGGGGGCGGCGCAACTCCCGTGGAATCAATCCCGGCTGAGGCGCGAGAGACAGGGATTGTGGAAAGGAATCTCGCGGTAAGGTGGCGGGAGTATTCCTGATGGACGCGGTAGGCAGTGCCGACGCCCACGCGCAGCTCGCGGGCAATCGCAGGCCAGGAGCGGCCGATCGAACGCAACTCCGCGACTCGTTCGGCGTCGACGAACACACGCGGGCGCCCGAGGGCCTTCCCCTTCGCTTTCGCATTCCGCAGGCCAGCTCGCACTCGCTCGACGATGAGGGAGCGTTCCAATTCCGCCACCGCCCCAAGGACCGTAAACACCATCTTCCCCGCGGGAGTCGAGGTATCCATCGCCTCGGAGAAGGAGACGAAGTCGATTCCGAGGGACTTGAATGTCTCCAGCGCCCGCAGGAGGTGGGAGACGCTTCTCGCGAACCGGTCAAACTTCCACACGACCATGACATCAAATCTCCTCTTGTGCGCGTCTCCCATGAGGCGATCGAGCTCCGGCCGGCGTTCCTTCGTCCCCGAGATCCCCACGTCCACGTACGCGCTTGAGACATCCCATCCCCGGTGGGCGCAATACTCCCGGAGTTCCCTCGTCTGCATCGTCGGGTCCTGGCCGCCGGCGGCGGTGCTCACCCTCGCGTAGATTGCGACTCGCATTTCATTTCCTCCTTGAATGCCCCTCATGGCATCCCCTCGCGACCTCGAAGGGATGCGAGTGGGGTATTCGGCTATCTGGACAGTCGAGCGGTCCGCGCTTGATGAAACGTCCTCGACTCGATCGCGACTTGCGGATCGCTCGATCGCCACGTAGCCTCGGCGCGGATCGCTCGACGTCGGGAATCTTTCAATGCCTGAGTACATCTCCAATGCCACCTCAGGCGCGTGTCATCCTCTGGATCGTAAACCATCGTCCCGCGAATATCTGCCAGGGAGCCGAGTTCGATGGTCGCACCGGCATTGATGACTCCGCTCGTGCGGAGTTGACATTCGAAGACGCGCCATACGATCTGTCATTGATTTCTTTTTCATTTCGTTTCCCAATCATCAGTGAGGCACGAGGGCTGAGTGTTGCCGCAGACGCGCATCGGCCCATCGAGGGCGAACGCGTGCGGGCATTCCCTTAGGGAGGTGCGAACGAGATGAATGTGCTTGCAATGGCGTCTCCGCGCGACGCACCGGAAGAAGAATTGCGGACAGCTACACTGCCAGCGGTTCATCCCGCGACGGCGGATGTGTTGGACGAGTGTTCGGTCCCCGCGCGTCGTCTCACTCGGGACGTAGAAGGTGTGGTGCCGGGGGAGTGGTGTCTGCGGACGGAAGGACATGCTGCTAAGGAAATTTCCCTTGACACAAGGGAGAGTCGTTGCGGAAGATGCGACGGAGATGGACAATAGCTGTAGCCATTGTTTCCTCCTAATACAGGAATTTGGTCAGGGACGTTTCGGTGCTTATACACCGGCGCGTCCCGTACTTATTTCTGCTTCAATTCCTTCCGCGCCTTCTCAACATCCGCCTTCGACCAGAGCCGAACTTTCATCCGCCCTACATTCACCAGCGGCGGGGCGGTGATTCGCTTCTCGCGTATCGCCCGCTGCAGGTTCGGCTGATGAAGCCCGAGCATCTCGGCCGCTTCGGTCGTCGAGAACTTGCGCATTGATATATGTTTATATCAGTGTTGAAAAGTTGTCAAGGGATATTTTGCAGAAATCACAATAATTTCGCACTTTTCTGGAATCGAAATTGCTCCCGCGATTCGCTTCGCGCGAGGCCGCGAGCTTCCCAGCCCAGCGTGCCGCCCACCCGCGCCGGCCGCCCCCACCCTCCCCTGGGGGTAGGAAGAGACATGCCCATCCCCTCGCCGGGACGAGAATCGGTGCAATGAATTTTTGGTGAATTTGGATTTCGAGGGAAGTCACATTGCAACGAAAAATCGGAGCGAAGCCGACTGCGGGGCGCTAAAATTCGTTTCTGTGGAGGTCGAAAGTGAGAAAGTGGCTTCAACTCGGTTCTGCAATCGGCTTCGTCGTAACGACGATCTGCGCAATCTCGATCCTGTCGAACCCATTCACCGCGCTTGATGCGCGAATCGTCTGCTCGCTTCTTCTCGTCTCTTTCGGATACCTGTTCTCAAGCCGCGCCGGGAAGAAGGCCGAGGACCCTCCTTGGTGGTGGTGATAGGGCCCGCTACGACTTCATGTAGATCGTATAGGGCTTTTGCGGCTCCGGCTTCCGCGACTTAGGAACCAGGTCCGCCAGAAGTTCACGCGCAGAGTGGTACGGACGAAGGTAGATTTCGCGAACGTCTCGTTCCTGCGCGGCGGCTTGATAATTCGCCTTCAACATTGCGTCAACCTTCTTCAAGCGCCTGCTTATCTTGGAAAAACAGTTGTCGCAGAATCCAGTCGCGCCGTAGACCACATTTTTCTGCGTGCAATGCAGACAGCCATACGTCTCGAAGTACCTACGCAATCGTTCGTGGTGTCGAGTCGGGAGCATCCGCTCGATCGCCCTCCGCAACTCCTTCGAAACGAACAACGGCGGTATAGTCCGGGCGTCCGCTGCACTCGGGAAGGCAAAAGCCCTTTTCCGTTTGGCGACAGGAAGCCGACTTAGAGATTTCTTGGATGGCATTTGTCGAGGACCTTTTGGACGTATTTCATGCTGACGTGTGTATAGAGCTGCGTCGTAGCCACACTCACATGACCCAACAGCTTCTGAATGATTCGAATGTCGGCGCCATGGTCGAGGAGGTGCGTGGCGAAGGTATGCCTGAGGAGTTGCGGTGTGACATACAGCCCGATCCTCAGTCCGACACGGTTCACGATGCAGCGTATGGTTACGCCAGCCAACGGCTTTCGACCTATCGGGGCGTGTTCCGTTGGACCGGGGAGTCTCCTTCTGACTTCGCGTTCCGCTTGTTCTCGTGTAAGACCCAGTGATCCTGGAAGATATAAGGCATGTCGAACTGAGTGTTTCAGGGCTGCGTCATAGCGGTAGTAGTGCTGCTTCCATGCGCCATCCGGCGTTGAGATCAGGGACAGCTTGCGCGGAATTGTACGTCTACAGAAGAGATATCCATTCGTTCGCTTTCCAATGACCCTACGGAGTATTGGAGTAGTCGCGCGAGGGAACAGGACGTAGCGGAATCCAGTCTTTCCTACCACGCGGATTCGTCGGGCGTCCAAGTCTATCTCTTCCACGCGGATCGAGCGGACTTCCCCTGCTCTGGCCCCGGTGGCGTAAAAGACTTCGATCAATGCGCGTTCTTTTAGGTCCCGAGCTGCTCTGGCGAGTGATCGCATCTGCGTCTCGGACAGAACACGGTAGGGGACCCGCCGCTTCTTGGGCAACCGAACGAAGCGAGGCGGCGACCAAGCGACGAGTCCGCCCATGTTCAGGAAGTCGAAGAAACAACGAAGAGCATTCAACGCCTGCCAGAGAGTCGCGCTCTTGACTTCCCGCTGTGCGATCGAAGCCAGGAAGTCTCGGACATCGAGGTGAGTCATGTCCGTCACGGCCAAATCACCGACGAATCGACAAAGAGCGACGATGGCTCTCAGATAATGCACGTTGGTGCTTTCGGTGTACTCCTGCACCTTTAGCCATCGATCGAAGCGTGTGGCGAGTTCTTGATTGAGCACTCGGGCATCGTGAATCATCGGGCGCTGAGTAGATAACCCGGCTGCGGCGCGTGTCAAATTAGTTTTCGGTTAAAACTTAGGCGGCGCACCGTCTACGAAGGTCGGTGGGTAAGTCAGGATGTCTAAGCGAACGAACTACTTTGGATTCCTTTTGGGCGGTAACGGCGTTCATCAACGTCGCGCTCGCACTGGACTCGGACGAAGTGATACCCTCCGCTTTATTGCCGTCTGGAGAATTCATGGAAAAGCGACTTACGCCGCGCTTTCCCTTCGTGGCCGGCGCCGAGCTGATTGAGGAAGGATCAGATGCAAGACTAGCTTGTCGCGTGAGCGAGTTGAGTCTGCACGGGTGCTATGTCGATGCGCTCAACACCCTACCCGAGGGGACTATCGTGTTTGTTAGGGTTTTCGCAGATGGCGAGTTCCTTGAATCAAAGGCCGTTGTTGCATATACACATCCGCGGCTTGGCATGGGATTGTCTTTTCGTGGCTTGAAGCCGCACTTCTTGACGGTCTTGCAAGGCTGGTTGCTGAAAGCCATGACTGCGGAGAATCGCTAGGTTTTTGGTGGGGCCGGCGCTCAGATTCCACCTGTGGCTTAGTGGCTGGGGCGTGAAGAACAGCGGAGGTTCTGTGGGCGAGGCATCTAGAGTAAGGGCAGTCGGTCCCGGGGACGGCGATGCCTATTGGTTTCTGGTAACACTCATAACGATCAAGGCGACGGGCGAGGACACGGGAGGAGCTTTCAGTCTCCTCGAACAGTTGGCCCCGCCTGGCTTCGGTCCTCCACTTCATGTACATCGCATCGAGGGGATGATTTATTCCTGGTGCTCGAAGGGCGCGTGCGTTTTCACTGTGGTGACCGGGAGTTCCTTATGGAGGGCGGTGGCTACATGTTCCTGCCCAGGGGAATACCCCACACATTCAGGGTTGAAGGCTCCACTCCAGCAAGGCTCATGCAAATGACATTGCCGCCGGGCTTCGGAACGGCTCGTTCAGGAAATTGGCGTGCCTGCTCCCGCTCGAACCCTTCCGCCGCCCGGCGCACTAACGCCCGACCTCATCGAGCGACTCGTTGCCCTTGGGCCGAAATACGATTTTTCCGTGGTCGGTCCACCACTCGGTGCACAGGACTAGGAATCCGAAGCAAGCAATGAAATCACATTCTAGTTGCGGATACGAGAAGCACTGCGTCCAACTACGCAATCGGTTCCGACTTCGTACGCAGGCGACTGTATTGCTCACTCCTCCCAGGTGTGGGAGATTGGGAAGGCTCCAAGGAGATTGAAAATGTTTCAAGCGATACGTATTGGGTGGCTAGCAGTCGAGCCCTCGCTGCGGGTTCTGATGCTCATTGAACTGACAAAACAGGAGAATGGTCAGAATATAGTTAAAGAGGTCCGCCACCAGCTAGTTTTGCTGCCTTACTATTCGGTCTTCGATGACCTCTCGTACCGAGTGGAAGGAAGCAAGGTCGTACTCAGCGGTCAGGTGGTCCGTCCCTCGCTGAAGGCGGACGCCGAAGCCGCAGTTAAGGGCGTCGAGGGCGTGTCATCGGTGGTGAACGACATCGAAGTGCTGCCACCGGCTCCGATGGATGACCAGTAACGCCGTGTGGTTTCCGGTGCTATTTACAGCGAACCATCCCCTTTCGAGAACGCCGCATCAGCCGTGCCCTCGATTCATATTATTGTTAAGGGAGGACACGTGACGTTGGTCGGGGTTGGCCGACAATGCGACGGACAAAAATATTGCCGGCTTACGAGGCCAACGGAGTTCCGAACGTTTTCTCGGTCGAGAACAATTTAGTCGTAGATATCGATGCCAAAGTAAGTTTTCCGCCGTCTCGTGTTTCATGCGCGCCACCGTCAGTCCGTCCTGAACCAGCGCAGAGCGCTCAAGATGGCGCGGTCCGCGCATGCTTATGTTCGAGGCAGCACCGTTCAATTTTACGAGTGGCTCAACTCGACTCGTGCGGATGCATGTCCACTCAGATCACCGGAATAATGGGTGGGCACTGATTCCTCCACGCTTGGAACCCGCCAATCATATCCGTGGCGCGCCAAAGCCCCAGTTCCTTCGAAGCGACCGCCGCGAGGCTCGACGTATAACCTTCCGAGCAAAACACGATCACCTCGATGTCATGATCGGTCGCGACGGGTAGCCGTGCGCTCGACGTTGGATCGAATCGCCACTCCAGCACGTTGCGTTCGACGATTTGCGCGCCTGCAACTCCACCTTCGATCGCGCGCTGCGCCTCGGGACGAATATCCACTAGAATTGCCCCTCTCTCCACCATCGCCGCGTGCGCCTCGTCCGGGGAGAGTCTCCTCTGCAACCGGGCCCGCGCCGCGGCAAGCATCTGCTCGATGCTCAAAGCATCCGCTCGCTGGGCTAGACTCGTTTCCTCTGCCGTCTCAATCTTCGCGGACGCTGCGTCGCGCGGGACCAATCGACCGCCATCCAACTCATATTCATTCATGTCGGTAAGCGGCGGAGAGTACGTGTGAATGCTGACGGCGGGCGCAATCGAAACGTTACGCACGTCGTGCGCATAATCCGCACCGAACGTGAGTGGTTTGCCCGGATGGATCACGCGAGCCCGCTCACCCGGACGATGTTCCTCCAGAATGCCGCTCGCAACGATTAATGCTCCCGACGATGCACCGTGGTCATGGAAGCCAGTCGTTTGCCCAGGCAGCCAACTAATCACCCAGATGTCGTGATCCGATCCAACATAAAGCCGCTCATACCAGCGGCGATCGCTCCGCAGCCGCACCTTCTCCACCCAAACATCAAGCGCAGCGAACTCGGAGACTATGTCAGCGAGCTCCTGAGGCGTTTTTGAGACCGCTGCCACCACAATCTCAGCGACCGGCAAACCGCTGTTATTATTTTGCGTAACGTTTTCATCTGTTGTGACCTGCATACGATCTCCCTCGCTATATCGTCAGAACGCGCCGGGGGTCACACCTCGTCAACGCCCGCCGGCCCAAAGTCTCGTGTACAAAAACAAAAAACCCACCAGCCTTTTGGCGGTGGGTCACTGCGAAATCAAATTGGGCTACGCGATCAGCTCAACGAGCCCGCTTTAACCATGCCGGAAGACAAGAGTGCGCCCCGCTGACAACACAGCGCGCAACGTCCTTCTCGCATGGCCCTGATATGGATCGCCCTGATCTTGACAGTCACCTTCACGCTCTGTCAACGCACTGTAGAAGTCGTTGTGATCCTCTGGCAAACGCGCCAATCTGCTCGCTCCACACCTCGCCTTCCCTCCGCGATAAATGGTAAAATGGTGTTGTAGGACCTCAGTTGAATCCTCGTAATTCTCCTCGATTCTCGTAGACAGCCCCTTCTCCCGGTTCCAAATCCCTCCGCTCCAAAGAGTCCCCCGACATGCGACGCCTCCTTCCATTCCTTCTCACCCTCTTTTCACCCCCACCCTCATCGGCCCGCCTCGGCAAAGGGATGACGCGATGAGTATGCAAGCTGTAGGTCTCATCACTGTCGCCACGCCGGGGACGGCAGTCGCCATCTCCGCCTCCTCGAAATCGTGCTCGAAGATCAACTTCCAGCCGATGAAATCCCTTGCCCCTGCGGTCCAGAACACAGGAGCCATCTACATCTGCGTGAAAGGTGGGAGCCGCGCGACCCCCTCTTCCATTCGCTACATCCTCGCCTCGGGACAAGTCGCCGTAACGATGCAGCAGGTCTCTGCCTCCGAGGACCTTTCCAACTACGTCGTTGATGCGGACAACGCAGGCGACGGCTGTTTTGTGAGCTACATCTGATGCGACGACACATTCCATTTTTTCTCGTCATTCTTCTCACTCATCGGCGGCATCCTTGCGGCTCAACAGCCCCAGGGGGGACCGTCAATCGGCCCCATTCCCTCGACTTCGGGCGCCGGCACCGTCACGGGAGTCACGGGCACCGCGCCCATCGTCTCCTCCGGCGGAAACGCTCCCGCGATATCGTGCTCCCTGTGCGCGGTGACGAACGCCGCGAACAACTTCACCTCGCCCCAGCAATTCTCGGGGGCGGGCGCAGCTTCGACAGCCGGTACGCTGTTCAACGGCACGTTGTTCACGGGAGGCTCAGGGACCACGACATTCCCTATTCGCTACATCATCCACAGGAGCGGCGCCGACTTCGTTCAACACATCCGGCACGCCCTTCGCCATCAACGGGCCGTCTGGATTTGCCGGAAAATCAATCGATTTCCATGTGAATGGCGGCAATTCTGTTTTCGCGGTGACCAGCGCAGGTGCTGTGGTGGCGGGCAACACTGTTTCCGCTGGCGCAAGCAGCAACCTCAGCTGGTTCGGGCGTTCTGCAATGAGCAGCCCGAGCGATGTCAGACTGAGTTGAAGAACAACGCCGGGAACGCTTTCGCACGTCTCCAATTCGGCGGCACGACGTCCAGCTTCGGAGCCCTCTGCACCGCGACAACGGTGATTACGGTTTGCGGCGGGATGGCTTCAACCGGCACCCTCCAGGAGGCGGTGAACTCAGTCGCATTCAGCACGACTCCCGCGCTCGACCTCACCAAAGGGAACGTTCTCCAGTACTCCTGCACCACGGCATCGTCGAGCGTGGTCCCCACGATCTCCAATCTCTCCAAGGGAATTGAATTCACCGTCATCTTCGTCCAGAACGGCACGACGGCGTGCACGTGGACGTGGCCGAGCAGCATCCACGGCGCAGTTGCAGTTTCGTCCACCCTCTCCAGCGTCTCGGTGGAGAAATTCGTCGTCTCCAACGCCGGGACAGATGCCTACCTTGAATCCTCCACAGTCGGAACCACCGGCGGTACTCCGTAGTTCTCTTCCGGCACGCCAAGCACCTCGGATGGTGCGCCAACGCCACAGCGGTCGTACTGAGTACAATACGAACAACACGACCGCTACGGGGCGGAAAATTGTGCTCCGCGGAGAAAACTACCCGAACCACCCATTTCTACAGGCCCTTCGGATGAACCGGGATAGCGTCTCGGTAGGCCTTGAGATTGGCCTTATCAATGACCATTGTGCCCGTGTCCATCGACGTAGGCATTGGTGATCCCGGAGCCAGCCGCCAGTCTTTGAATTGATGCACCGCGTTGTGATGCAAGTCGTCGAGGAATTTCAATCCGTAGTAGCTCATCACGTACGGCTTCTGGGTGATGGTGACCGCAATTGCGCCACGGTCGATCCAGTCCAGCGTCTCCGGATCATTGTCGAAGGCGACGATCGGGAGCTTGCCTTCCATGTTGAAGCGGTGGACCGCATCGGCCGCGCCCGCGCCACCTGTCGCCTCCAGGCAAATGATGCCGGCGATGTTTTCTTTTTTCTGAATCAAATCAGAAACCTGATCAAAAGCGCTCTTCGCGTCGCCCTTGTCATCCAAGACCTTTGTCAACTTGAGAGCAGGGAAATTTGCCAACGCATCCGCTACTCCAGCCACGCGATCATCCAGGTTACGTTGACCCTCGATCGTGATGACTGCGATGTTCCCCTTGCTCTGAACCAGTGGCGCCATCCGCCGCAAGCTCTCCCTGCCGGCTTTGAAGTTATCCGTCCCGATGTACAACAGGCGCTTCGAACCGGGTACGTCGGAATCCACACAGATCACCGGGATGCCTAGCGCGACTGCCTTGTCGATGTCCGCTTGAAAAAGCTCCGGCCGCGCTGCCGAGAGACAAATCCCGGCCGGCTGCTGTTCCACGGCTTGCCTGAATGCTTGCAGTTCGGCGTTGGGGGAATACCCTGTGGGACCTACGAGTTCAGCGGTCACACCCAGTGTCTTGGCACTGTCTAGAAATCCCGCCTCGGCTTCCTTCCAGTACGGCAAATTGATATTCGTAGCGACAAACACGTAGTGTTCGTTTCTTTCGTGGCTGGGTTCTGAGCACGCACCGATGAACACTGTCCCAGCGAATACGACGGCACACGCGACCACGGTTCCACTTCTCGTCATGGGAATTCTCCTTCGCACTGAGCGTGGCTGGGACAGGCTTGTGCAAATTCGTTGGGCGGGATACGTACGGGGCCTATCGGCAGAGTGTACTCTCAATCCGGGCGAAATCGACCAGTCGTCGCACGGGCCCGGACAGCAACGGCTTGATGCCGGTTACGACGAAGTTCTACGCGAGGACGCTGTAAATTGATCCTTGGAAAAACTGACTTTCGCCCGACTCACGTCTTGGGCTTCCAGAGGCCGACGACATTGCCCTCAGGGTCCGCGAACCACGCGAAAGTGCCGGTGGGGATTTCGACGGGCGGGACCAATGTCTTTCCCCGAGTGCGGTCACCTTGTCGAGATATGTCTGCACGTCGTCCACTTGGACGTAGAAATGCGTGAAGGTATGAGGTTCGTGACCGAGCGATGTGATGTGGCCGGGCACTACGCCACCGGTATCGATCATTGTGGCCGGCCCGCTTGGCGTTAGCTTCCAGTCGAAAAGTTTCCCGAAGAATTCTTGAGTCTTCGCCATATCGCGGCAGCCGATTTCGAAATACACGACTGGATTAGCCATTGCTCCTCACGATCCTTCCCTTTTTTAATTTCTGCCCGCAATGATACCCCGGCAATGGTGGGCGAGGACTCAATACTCCACGGCAGCTCTACCTGAGACCTTTCGTCAATCGTCTCGCGTACCGCTGCAACGGCCCGCGACCGGTTTTTACCCCGATCCTACGAAAGCGTTTCTTGAGACAGGTCGCGATTCGCCCTCTGACGACGATGCTGCATTCCGAACACATCCCATTGCTGCCGTACAGCGCAGTCCGACTACCGCATTTCAGGCAACCATAGTCCTCGAAGTAGTAGCGCGTCTTTGCCAGCTGACTGCTGGGGAGTAACTTCTTGATCTTCAGATACGTCGCCTTCGGCAAGAACCACGGTTGCAGGAAAAGCTCGTCATTTACCAAGAGCTTCGCACTCAAGTAATTCTTGGTCATATTCGCGGCCCAAACTTTCTGTACGCGGTCTTGATCGGGACGGATGCAAGGTGTGCGTACTGGTTGGTACTGGCGAGGGATGTGTGCCCCAGAAGTTCTTGAACATGTCGGATATCGGCGCCGTTATCGAGCATGTGGGTTGCGAAGGAATGCCGGAGGTTGTGTGACGTGACGCCAGCGAGGCCGGCGTTGAACGCTGTAACTTTGAAAATGGTGGACACGTGAGAGCGGGTAATTGGGTGGGGCTTCCTGCGCAGATGTCCTTCGTCCGGATTCGGCACGAGCTTTCGGAATCGTCGAAAGGCCTCGCCTCGCCCCATCGTCCTGGGGCGACCTAGATATATCGACCGCTGCCTTCGCTCGCCGTTCCGATTCCTGTAGTCGAGCCAATAGCCGACCCAGCCTTTTCCGTTCCACGACACGCATCCGCGCTGGACGCGGTGGCGGCTTTCAAACAAGTATCCAGACTTTCGCCCCGCCAGGTACCTGAGCAGCCATATTCTGGCCGCAGAGCTGAAAAAGACCTGCCGCTCGCCCGATTTTCCTTTGACAAAGATCGTTCGCTTATTGAAGTCCACATGTTCCAGCCGGATACCGATGATCTCGCTGATCCGACAACCAGTCGAATAGAAGACTTCCAGCAACGCCCGATCGCGGGTATTGAAGGCTGCTCTCAAGAGCCGCCGAACGTTCTGCTTAGAGAGCGCCCGCGGAAGGGGCCTCTTGGTCGGCCGCGGACGCACGAGGCGCGGTGCAGACTTGTCAGCGATCCCGTTCATGCAAAGGAAGTCAAAGAATGACCTCAACGCCCACAGATAACGGTGAACAATCTCGCCCGAGAGATCGCGTTCTCCCATTTTCAGAATGAACTTACGAACGTCGAGGTGAGTCACCTTCGAAAAATGCCGCCGGCCCCAGTACTCAAGGAATCGATTCGCAACCCGGTTGTACACCTCCAGGGTCGTGCGGGAATACCGCTGGCAGATGAGCCATTCGGCGTATTGGCCCACAAGGTCTTTATTCGACGTGCCACGCACTCCGTTTCCCATAGACGCCCTATATCGCTTTAGCGCGAGTCAGTCAACAACCCCCTTTTCTATTAACGGTACTTGACTTCTGAGTCATACATAGATAAAAGACATAGATACCCTTCGAGTAAAAAGGAGGCTTCCGTGATGATTGGACTTCGGCTCAGAGAAATACGGGAGGACAAGAAGCTATCGCAAGGCGACATCGAGATGCTTAGTGGACTGAAGCGCTGTTACGTCTCCCGCGTGGAGAACGGACATACTGTTCCCGCAGTTGAGACGCTAGAGAAAATGGCCCGCGCCTTGGGTGTCCCGATTTATCGTCTGTTCTACGAAGGCGACGAACCTCCCACTCCGCCACCAGCGAAATCAGGCAACAAGAAGGTTTGGGGGAACTCAGGCAGACCCCGTCGCTACCTCGCAAGGCTCGTGATGGCCCTTGAAAAAATGAGTCCCGACAACAGGCAGCTAATCCTGACGATGGCTCATCGGGTGGCGCAACGCAGATTGCGCAAAGCGGCCTCAAACTGAGACCCATTTCCGAAACGACAGCCCCGACCAAGGGCCTCTTCTCGGGAATCTACGAGGGACGGCCTGAGGCTCGCCGGCCGCAAGGAGATTCGCAACTAGCTTGGAGTTTATGCCCATTCCATAATATTGAAAAGAGTGCTAGTAACGTTCCCGTAAGATATAGTATGTTTATGAACAACCGGGGATTCCAAAACGGGAGGTAAAGACTTACTCCTATGAACAAAACCCTGACGTCCCGAGAACAACAGATTCTATCCCTCATCGCTGAAGGCCAAACCAACAAGGTCATCGCCGAACGGCTCGGCATAAGTGTCAGAACTGTAGAGGGGCATCGTGCCCGCATGATGCTGAAACTTCACTTCCAGGGTGTTGTCGATGCGGTCAAATACGCGATACGAAGCGGCTTGATTAAGCCGTAATCTGGTTTAACCTTGGCCTGATGCGTTGAGATGTCTGGCTCGCAACAAAATGCTCAAGGTTTCAAAGAATCCTCATAAAAACACACGCGCTTCTGGGGACTTGTTCGCCGAAGCAGTCACTGGTTGGGCTACCAATCGTGTCTTTCCTATGCCCAATATTCCGAACCGCTATCACAGACTTCCGTGGCGGCGGATCTTCAGAGCTTACGGCGTGATTCGCGGCGCTCTTTTCATCGCTAGAATTTTGGCGATTTGGCCCTTCGAGCTGATTATCGAAGTAGTCCGGCCCCATCCCGAATCCGAGCACGAATCACGAAGCGGACACTTTGGTTCTGAATTCAGTCATGGCGAGCACATCTGCTTTCTGTATCGAAATGAACAAGCTCTCCAAGAGATGCTGACACGGTACGTCGCGGAAGGCCTCGCCATCGGCGAACAGTGTTTTTGCATCGAGACGAAAAGGATGCAAGAAAGGCTTTGTTTCGGTCTCAGAGCGATTGATGTTGATGTCTGAAAGGGAGATTGCAAAGGGCTCCCTGGTATTCCTCCTGGAAGACGATGTGTATTTCGGCGGTGGCAATTTCGATCCCTCTGCCCTCGTCGATCAACTGGGCAAGCTGATCAACCAGTCTCTGGACGCCGGTTTTTCGGGCTTCCGTGTCTCGGGAGAAATATCCCGCGCTTCTGGCGACCCGGTCTTGCAACGACAAGTGATCGAGTACGAAAAACGGGTGGACGAATACTTCATCGACAAGAAGGCCATAGGCTTCTGCCATTACCACGCCGAAAAGTTTTCACACGAGGTGTTGGAGTCTGTGATTGATGCTCACGGACTTCACATGATTGAGGCTTACCCAAGCCGCGCATGACGTGGAAGTTTCCCCGGCATACCCTCAGAGCTACTAGGATTCATCGTACCGGCGTCAACTCCTGGAGCCTCGCTTCGTCATGGGCGACAAGCTATGCCGCGTCACCATTTCGGACATCAAAGGCGGCGGTCACTTCGTCGCCGAACGCGCTGGCCCAAGTCCCGATCACGCTTCGACGAACGGAAATGGAGCGGTATAGATTTTATTTTGCCGCGCCGAACGCCCGGTCGTCGGCCCCATCGCCCTCGTCGCATTTTGAAGATTTCGTATGCGACGGCATCGTTTCGTCCCGATACCTGAGGTCGGTTCGCTCGTACATGTCGCGATGGCCGCAGTTTTCGCATTTGTGGGCGAAGTTCGCCGGAATTTGCGGCTTTTTCGGAAAGAAATAACTCGCCGTGTCGTCCGGAATCTCGGCATAGACACATTCGGCATGACAGTTCTTGCAGCTCAAAACCCATTTCGCGTGGTGTTCCATGCACCGAATTCTAAAAATCCATACACTCAGTGGCTATCCAGCGCAACCATTACCCGCAATCCGCGTAACCCGTAGTACGGGCTAGATTGGCGAGCCCTGTACGAATCGGCGGACACGCAGCCAATTACAAACTTTACGACTTGATTTATCAGGGCTGACAAGGGATCGGCTTAGGGAGACTGCGGCGCGATTAAAGCGTACGTGATGATGCCGACGGCGAAGCCCGAAAGAAGCGGCACCCATACCCGCGGCTTGTCCCACATGGTTACGGCTACGGCCGCGACTGCTCCCGCCACCAGGGCCATCGTGAGCGCGAGCGTCACCGCTCTCCATTCCTTTGCGCGCAGAGTTTTTGCATTCACCATGATTACCCCGCTTCGAGAATCCAGCGCGTCAGGCAGACCAGTCAGGTTCCTCGGTGGCCTGGACGAGTTTCTTCTTAACGATCGGCCGCAGTGCGCCGTCTGAGCCCTGCTCAAGAGAGCGTTCGAATACCGTCTTGCGACCGGTCGCCGGGTCGGAGATTTCGAGGTGAATGTGAGAGGTGCAGGTGTTGTCGGCGGACGCCACCAGAGGCGCTTCTCCGCCGCCGGCGTCTCCTCCACCATGATCAGAGTCGAGTATCGTCATTGACGCCTCCGACCCTATTCTGCATTCCCGTTCACGTTAAAGTCACCGTGTAGTCGTCGTGGTCATCTACGTCGAACTGCATCAGGCCGATTTGCATGTCTGCGGTGCTGCCGATGCCCTGACACGTGTTGAACGCGTCGCCGTTTGCAGGGACTTGAACCGGGAACGGCCCTTGCCAGACATAGCTACCGCTCAAGTTTTGCGCGTAGAAATACCAATATCGGTTGTTCACGTCGCCGAGTGAATTTGCGTACGGCACCGAGCTCTGGCCCGGGGCGATGTGATACCAGCCGATCGCCTGGAATCCGCCGTATTCTCCGCAAACATCCTGCGCGAGAAACATGTATGCCAGCCAAATATCCTCGTGATAGTTGTTAACGAAGGTCAGCATCACGGCCTCCCTTTTAACGTCGTGGGCGCCTTGATTGCTTGTCTCTTACTGGGAGTCTTTCCGTGATGCGCGATGTCAGCTTCGGTTTGAGTTCCGGCCTTGTGCGTCGCGAAGCCGGCTTTGCGCATCGGGCTTGTCGATTCGATTTTCTTGCCGCGGGAGACACGTTCGTCGCCCGGTGGCACTTTTGGTGATGGATTGGAGGACATAGAAATCTCCGTCTGAAGGAAAGGGAGGATGCAGGAAGGCTGGAGCCTGTGGGCCGGAAAAGTCGGACACCCAAACTAGGTATTCGGGGGATACGTATTTAGCGGATTAACGCTAACTCACGCCGGACGACCTCGCCAAACTCTCGAAAGTGAAAGGGAAAATTGAGGTGATCGGCGACTATGAAGATATGGAAAAAGCGAGGAAACTGTTGAAAGACTTGGCGAAAACGGCGGATTAAGGGGTTCTCAGTAAAGAACTGTATTGAATCCCTTTAGACGGCGAAGTATCCTCGACTCGGTCACCTAATAAGACTCCTTCCGTTTACTCCTGAGGGCCAGCACCCGACCGCGCTGGCCCTCACCTTTTTGAAAACACATCGCATCGAAGACCGTATCACCGGCGGCCGAATCGCCTTCTTCTCTCACAGCTAGCGGTGGGTATGGACGCTCGCCGCGATCCGGAGGAGGCTTTCACCCCTTGCTGGCCTCCTCTGAAACTCGCATTCGATCTACTTCGCCGCCGCCTTCCATATCGGTCCATGCAGTGCTCAATGGGTGGTTGTGGAGTTTTCACCAACTTCGCCTTATCTAAGAGTTATTCGCGCGCCGCAAGCGCTCCCCGAATCGCGCTACACAGAGTGAAAAAATCGTCAGCATCACTACCGCATCGCGACTTCAGAAGTACCGTACTAATCCGATTAAGCTCTGCCTCGCCCTGCCTTCACGATCACTGTGCACTTACAGATGCGACTTCGCATCATCGGAGAGGCAAGACCATGAAAGCACTCGTTTATAACGGCCCGAAAGACGTCGCCGTAAAGGACGTTCCGGACGCCAGAATTGAAAAACCTACCGACGCGTTGGTTGAGATCACATCCACAAACATTTGCGGCTCCGATCTCATATGTACGAGGGCCGCACGGACGTCGAGAAAGGAAAGGTTCTCGGCCACGAGAACCTGGGAAGGTGATCGAAGTCGGCGACGCGGTTGACTCCATCAAGGTCGGCGACTACGTGTGCCTGCCGTTCAACATCGGTTGTGGATTTTGCGAAAACTGCGAGCGAGGCCTACGGGCTTCTGTCTCACGACCAATCCCGGAAAAGCAGGCGCAGCCTATGGTTTTGCGGGCATGGGACCTTACAACGGCGGCCAGGCGGAATACCTGCGCGTTCCTTACGCAGACTTCAACTGCTTGAAACTCCCCGAAGACGCCGAAGAAAAGCAAAACGACTACGTGATGCTCGCTGACATCTTCCCGACGGGCTGGCACGCTACTTGCCTCGCCGGCATTAAACCGGGCGATTCGATCGTGATCTTCGGCGGCGGCCCGGTCGGCCTGATGTCCACAATGTCGGCGGCAATCCAGGGCGCGAGCAAGATCATCGTGGTGGACCAGCATCCCGACCGTTTAAAGCTGGCGAAACAACTCGGTGCGATCGCGGTCGATCAATCGAAAGGCGACGCTGCGGAGCAAGTCATCGAATTGACCGACGGAAAAGGCGCTGATTGCGGCGTCGAAGCCGTAGGCTATCAATGCCACGACCACCACGGCCACGAAGTCCCGAACATGACCATGAACAACCTCGTGAAGTCGGTCAAAGCAACCGGCGGCCTCGGAATTATCGGCGTCTTCATTCCGAAAGATCCTGGCGCAAAGGATAAGCTCGCCAAGGACGGGCAAATCGCATTCGACCTCGGTGCGTTCTGGTTCAAGGGGCAAAAGATGGGGACGGGCCAGGCGAACGAAAAAGCCTACAATCGAAAGCTGCGTGATTTAATCTCGGCCGGCAAAGCAAGGCCATCAGCGATCATTTCACATGAATTGCTTCTTGCCGATGCGCCCAAGGCCTACAAGAATTTCGACGATCGCACGAACGGTTGGACCAAGGTCGTCCTGAAACCGTCGGCTGAAGGGCGTTCACGCCGCAAGACCGCATCGGCCTAGAGGATGGCGCGGCTGCCTACCGTCTCTCCACGCGAGGCGATACCCGGCTTCACCGATTCATATGTCTCATCGTTGCAGTCAAATTGAGATTCAAGGTCAGTCCCAGGTACTGACTAATTTTCTGCATTGAGAGGACCCAACATGTTCGGAAACGTAAAAACACTCCGTGAGCTTTTCGAAATTGAACTCCGCTATGCCTACGATGCTGAGAAGACGCTCGTCGAGAAGGGCATTCCTTCCATGATCGAATCCGCCTCTTCGCCCGAGCTCCGGAGCGCCTTACAAGCGCATCTAGGCGAAACACAAACACACGTCACCCGGCTGGAGCGAGTATTCGGCGCCCTCGGCGTCAAACCCGAATCAAAATCGAACGAAATCCTGGCCAAGTTGGCGGCTGCTGCGAAGGATTCCACCTCGAACATCGAAGAGTCGTCGCTACGGGACGCGGCGCTCATCGCGAACGGTAACATGGTGGAGCACTACGAGATCGCGCTGTATGGGACGCTCGTTTCTTTCGCGAAAGCCCTGTCGTTGCAAGACGCAGTCGGCCCGCTTCAGCAAACTCTGGAAGAGGAGAAGAAGGCAGACGCCAAATTAACCCAGCTTGCGGAAAGCGTCACAAATACTCGCGCGGCTCGGGTATCCGCTTAGGCCCATCTCGGGAAGTCTGGGGACCGCGCGAAGCGGTCCCCATTTTTTGTTTGGAGAAAGCCTTGAAAACACCTGGAATTATTTTTGACCTGGATGGGACACTCGTCGATAGCGTCTACCAGCACGTAGCCACTTGGCACGAGACCTTACGCACAGCTCGACTCGCCGTATCGCAGTGGCGAATCCATCGTGCGATCGGGATGGGCGGAAACTTGTTTCTGCCAAAATTATTGCGGGATGAGGGGCTTCGACACTCGCAAGGGCTCGTGACACGGCTCGAAGCCGCACACCAAAAGCTTTTTGACCGAACAATTGGCCGGATCGATGCTCTGCCGGGGGCGGGCGAGCTACTGCGACTCCTTAAGAGACGATCGATCCCATTTGCAATCGCCACGAGTGGGGGTGCCGCGCAAACGAAGCGGCTTCTCGCCCGCATCCCAAACCGACCCGACTGCCCCGTCCTCACCGCGGATGACGTGGAAGCCGCGAAGCCCGCTCCGGACCTCTTTCGTCGAGCCGCGCGAAAGGCTCGAAAGGGAGGCCGAGGACTGCTTCATCGTAGGAGACGCCGTATGGGATGTCCTCGCGGCCCGTCGGATGAAGGCGGCTGCAGTCGCGGTGCAAACGGGAGGATTTGACGGGCAGGAGCTACAAGGGGCGGGAGCTTACCGGGTGTACGCCGATCCCGCGAGCTCGCAGATAGCATAGAGCAACTCGGGTTGGCTCGTTGATCGCTGCGAAGTCGCCGACAGCCGCATCGACTTCCTAGAATCCCCCACGCGGAGTTTTGGAAAGGCTGAGATGTCCCGAGGGAACGGAGTCGAAGTCTCGGTGCTCCAAGCCAAATTGACGGGCGCAAATCCTTAATCCAGATGAAGCAGAGTAGTAGCTCGACCTAACCGACAGCATACGCGTGCCGCGAGCCGTGCCTTGTGCGATATGTAAACGCAAATGTACGATTCTCAATGTGTGAGAATCCACGCGAGTCCATGAGTAAAAGCCACCACTCCGACCGCCATAGAAACAAGCCCTCCAACAAGCCACCCAACTGTTCCTCCCACCAGCCCACGAGAAAACGCCAAAGAGGACGGTAATCACTCCAAGTGCAAATTCGAGGTAGCGCCATTGGAAAAAAAGATATGGGGCATGACAGTTGCCGAGAGGATCATGGCGATCCTCACGACGTTTGCGGTCTTCATCGCCGGAGCAACCGGACTGGTCGTTTATTTTCAGTGGGGAGGGATGAAAACCGACCAGCGAGCTTGGGTCGGTTTTGGAGAAATCAAGGAATGGAATTTTGAAGTAGATAAGCCAGTTTTTGTAACTATACCCGTGGAAAATGTAGGGAAAACCCCAGCGAAAAATATCGCGTCTGGTTTTCAAGTCACCTATGTCGAGAAGACTGCTCCTCTTCCTGACTTCGATAAGGTTGTAGACCCGTGGATGGGGCCCTCCGCTGCTCTCCTGTTGCCCAACCAAGTCCACGATATGACCGCTCATATCAGGACAACAACAACACAGAGCGATCCTCTTCCCCAAGCCGAATACGACAGAATC
Organism: uncultured Acidobacteriota bacterium; assembly: GCA_963785605.1. Taxonomy (GTDB): domain Bacteria; phylum Acidobacteriota; class Terriglobia; order Acidiferrales; family UBA7541; genus Acidiferrum. The sequence continues at coordinate 170,126 of CAWAWE010000020.1, forward strand.
AATTCTGAGGAAGTGATCGTATATGCGATCGGCAAAGTAACTTACACCGATATATTCAACATCAACCACTGGACTAGGGTTTGCTATCGCACTGGCAGATTTACCCCCTCGGAGAAATTGCACTTCCGATTGTGTCGCGAGCCCTATAGCGGCATAGACCCCGAAGAACACTAGAAGCCCCGTCACGGCGATCACCAGCATCGCCGCGCGGGCACGACTGACGAAGCCTTGCAGCTTAGGGTGAGGCGCAGAGTGAGTGCGATAAGAACACACTCAACGAATACACGAGTCCCGCGCGACGAGGCAAGGTGGGGGCGGGGGTGTCGGGCGAGAGGACCGCGCCGAGCGGACGAAACGAATCGCGTCCGGCATCCCCATGGTAGGCTCCTTCGAACCGGGAGGGGTTATGGATGACTTCACCGACGATGCGGAGGCTGCATAGCCTCTTCGACGACTGGAGTCCAGACTCGACGAGGTCTACGGTTCGGGTAGATGAGCTCTCGACCTCGACGGCATCCCTCGCCAAGTCCACGGTCTCAGCCGGCTACTGCGTCGGCGCCGCGCTCGCGACCGTACTCTCGTGGGAGGCGAATCACGCGCTCGGATGCGCCTCCATCCAAGTATTCCTCTCGTGGATCTATGTCGTCTACTACGCCGTCACACGATGGACAGCGACGAAGATGTTTTGAGCCGCCGGGGGTACCGGATTTCGCGTCCCGTGGCGCTCCTTAAGAACAAATCTGTCTATTACTTAGGCGCTCTGCGCCTTCACTTTCCCTTGCAAAACGGCTAAAGTGACCCGCCTCACAACACACACATTCCACGAGAGTTCCGCGAAAAGGGGCTGTCAACCACCGATTTGACCGCAATCGGCCCTAAATTGGATAACTTCTTCGTACTAATTGAAGCAGTACCCGGCTTCCGGCGACGCAGCGCCGAACGCCCTCGGCGAACCTCTCGCGCTCGGGAGTGCGAAACCCGACTCGCGTGGGATACTCCTTTGCTAGGGTAAAAGTTAATAATTTCCCCCACCTTGACCTCTACCGCCCGTGAGGCGCAAGATCATCCTGTGGCGCGCTATTGCAACTCCCCAGCGTCACCCACGAGGTTTCCCGCCATGCGTTCCACCCCACCGCCAGTTTTTGCAATCTCGCTCCAGGAGGCCGCCGCGTCGATCGGCATCTCGCTCAACAGCTGCCGGCGTCTCGCGAAGACAGGTCAACTCCACACGGTCCGACTTGGCCGTCGTAGAGTTGTCCCGGTTCAGGCTTTGGAAGAATTGATTCGCAGGCGGGCGGAGCAGTAGAGATTTGAAGTTACGCTTTGCGGTTTGAAATTCTGGCGTCGAGCCGGGCAAATAACTCGCTCAAATCCACTCGGTAGTACGGTAAATCGGCCCTTTTAGGTTTCGCACCCCTTCTCAAAGTCGTCACGATCGGCCCCTCCTTCCCACGATATAACGCCAACACGAGCGGCACTTCTTCACCTTCATCGCCAATGTATACACCGACCTGGTTGTCATCGAGTTGCTCCACGACGGACCCAACGGAATTGTGGTGAGAAGCCATCCTTCACGAGCCATGCGGGCCAGGGCCACTCGATGCAAATCCTCTCGCGAGAAGACTCGTCGATACCTATGGCCTCGGCCAAGCTTCCCAGCGGGAGACAGATGGTACCCACGGCTGTTGAGGAATTTCTGGAGGCGCCAAATCGGAATGTCCAGGATCTCAGCCGCCTCGCCTGTGCCAAAGCTCGGCAGTTCCACCGCTTCGGTATGGATGAAAAAATCTTCTCTTCTTCTTGCGATACTTTCGCATGTGTTCCTCCTAGGTCTACTCGATACCGAGAGGTATAATACTAAGTAGAGGACCTATCTGAGGTCAACGAAAAGATTGGAGGACAAAATGGATCCAGAGATGACAGCCACTGAAGCGTGCGTTCGACTAGGTATTTCGTTGGACTATCTCTATCGCCTGCTGTACGCGAAGAAGCTTCCCGCAAGAAAGGTCGATAAGACTTGGAAAGTTTCCGCGGCTGCTGTCGAGGAACGAGCACGCAAAAATGCAGCTGAGAAAGCAGCGTGACGCAGTTGTCTCACGGTATGTCGATTCGAAAAATTCGGCAGGAGGCAACGAGAGTTAAATAGAAGAGGCCGGACAGCGCTAGCGGCGCCCCGGCCTCGGATGACTCGAAAGAAGGAATGAACAACCTCAATCTAGTCCCACCCGCAAGTTGTGTCAACCACGAAGTAATCCCGCACTATGCAGTTCCTCGCAGTAAATCCCTACAGGAGTTCAAATAGAATGAGCAGATCCACGAAGTCAGCAGTTCCACGCACGAAGCCTCACGATCTCACAACGCTCTCCCTCCCGAGCCCATCCCCACCCAAGGCACCCGTCTCCGTCCACTCGTCCTCCGCCGCAAAAGGATTCGGAGACGAAATTGTTTACGCTCCCGAATGTAGCTCATCGGAAAGCGATTCTCGATTTCAGGACACGAATATTTCCGTGGTGAACGAAGCGTTCAGAGACGAGGTTCCTGTCGGAAAGGTGGACACGGCGGATGCGTTCGAGATCATCAGCGATGGTGCGTGGGCTTCACAAGGCGTGTGACGAAACAGGCCGGTCGCCATGGGTCAGTTCGAATTGCGTCTTCAGAAACGATCAGCGACGCGAGTTCGAGAAGGGGGGATCGGCATGAATCCCAACCTCCTCAGTGAAATTCGTCGGACTCTTCTTGAACGCGGTGGGCAGGATGAATTCCGGATCAGCCCGCTCTGTGCTGACTGCGGAAAAATCATTCACGACGTCACCGAAGCGAACGTCGCCGTCGTCGGAGATGACAACTTCAAAATGACGCCGGCAGGCACCTACCTCGGCGCCAAGGTAACGCGAGTTGGTGAGTACGCCCAGGTGTTTTGTTGGGCGTGCGACGCGAAACGAAACAACCTCCCGTGGACAAACGCCGCTCAAGTGTTCCGCGACCGCGACGATCCCGCAGCAACGAGGTCTACGTCGCGTGACGAAACGCAAGCGTTCGCTCGGGGTGGTTCGATGAGTATTCGAGTCATCGCCACACTCCCCGTTGGATACGGCGGTGAGGAGTTGGATTTGTGGCAACTCACCGGACTCTCTCGCGGCGACAAACCCGAATGGTTCGAACAACTCGTCGATCGTGAATACGACGGCGTTTTCAATCCCGATTGGTTCGACCACGTGTCGCGCGATGGTGAAGCCTTGGTCGTCGAACCGTACCATCTGCCCGACGAATCCTTCCGCGACCTCTACGCATTTGCCAACAAGCATTCGCTGAAGGTCATAGTCTCAGCAACTTCGCAGCATTTCCCGACGCGAACTCTCAACATCACTCTGACTCCTCGGGAGACCGCATGACGGCCGCCCCCACCTACCGCACCACCGAACTCGAAATCGCCTCGTTCCTCAAGTCCCGCGGCCATCGCCTCGTCTCCGCGAACCTCGACGGACGATTCGTCGCGTTCGAACTCGACCCCGCAGCGTCATCCGATGTGTCCGCCTACTTCTCCGGCGCTGAACGCCGCGCACGCGAGCTGTTCGAGGCCCATCCCAGCCTCCCGGCCCTGATTCAGCAAGTCAAAGAACATTCATCTCAACGAAACGGAACGGAGAATCCCAGCCATGATAGATATGCTAGCCGAAGTTAGTTCGCTCCCTACCCTTACAAATCCCTCCGAAGTAAAGTCCACTAGATTGGACCTCGCTAAATTTCCGTCGAGGACGCGGGGAACGCGCAGCTATTTGCTCATCTTTTCGCGCCGGTGGTCCGCTTCGATCATTCGCGGTGTCACTGGCTTCTCTGGAACGCCACAAGAAAGCGCTGGTCCGTTGATTACGATGGACAGGTGCGTTGGTTGGCCGTCCAATCCGCTCGCCGGCGTCTTGGGGCTGCTCAGCAGGCTGGCAGTCCCACTCGATCGTAGGGATGACACGCGACAGCAGAACGAGTCGAAATGGGCGGTAAAAAGCGAGAGCTTCGGTATGGTAAACGCCATGCTCGAACTGGCGAAATCAATCTCTCCGAATCTCAGATTCCGGAGAGGGTTGGGATGCGGACCCTCTTTTGCTAGGCGTCGCGAACGGAGTCGTCGATTTGAGGACCGGAAAGCTGAGATGAGCGGCCCGTCGATCGAATACTAAAGCATTCCCCGGTTCAGTTCGACCCGGACGCGAGCGCGCCGATTTTCGACAAGTTTCTCCCATCCATTTTCCCCGACCACCCAGACCTTTCCGCCGTATATCCAGAAGGTCATCGGTTATTGTTTAACTGGAGACATCTCGGAGCATCGGATCTTCAACAACTACGGGCTCGGTGCGAACGGGAAGGGCACGATTACCGAGACAATCCGCCATATTCTCGGCGAGTATGCGGTCAACATCCCTTTCAGCGCGTTGGAGGCGTCACGCTTCGGAAATTCCTCAACTCACGAGCTGGTGACGTTACGGGGCGCACGTTTTGCGACCTCGTCCGAGACATCCGACGGCGCCCGCTTTAACGAGGGCCGAATCAAGGCACTGTCGGGTGGCGATCCCATTACTGCCAGGGCTCTTTATCAAAATTTCTCCACATTCCCTCCCACTCACAAACTCTGGCTTTCTTTCAACCATAAACCGATCGTCGCCGACGACACCCACGGCTTCTGGCGACGGATGGATCTGATTCCGTACAGCAGGATCTTCGATAAGGCGGATCGCGACGACTCCCTCTTGGAAAAGCTGAAAGCCGAGGCACCCGGCATTCTCGCCTTCGCGGTTCGTGGAAGTCTTCTTTGGCAAGAGGAAGGCCTCGCACAGCCGGCCTGCGTCGCGTCGGCCGTTGATGAGTACCGACAAGAGACAGATGTGCTGGCCGAGTTTGTCAGCGAGTGCTGCGTCTTGGATGAGAAACACACGGTTACGTCGAGTGTCTCTGGACGCGCTACAGGAGGTGGACGGAGGAGAACGGAGAAGATCTGCTCTCCAAAACTGACCCTCCTTGGCCGTCTCGCGAAGCAGTACGGAATCCGTACAGAGCGCATCGGTCATCAGGGCACGCGCGGTTGGCGCGGTTTAGGGCTGAACATTTTGTGCTGACACTCTGACAATGCTGACGCTGGAATCGAGAAGTCTCCGGGGGGAAGTACATAGGGAAACTATTGCGGAACAGCGTCAGCGTGCGTCAGCAGTCAGCAAGTGCTGTGTTTTCAACGTCCGCGTCGATCTGTTCAGCGGCCTGTGTCAGCGTCGATCGGAAAGGAGGGTCTTGTAACAAATCCGTCCCGCCACGGTGGGACTTCAAGGATTCGAAGAATGAGCAAGAATCAAGTGGATGCGGCTTCGTCGCTGGAGCCGCACTACACGCCCGCGGAGGTTGCCCAGGCGTGGGGAGTGAGCGCGGACACGATCCGAAGGATGTTCCAGGACGAGCCGGGGGTCCTCGTCATCGAGCCCGCGCCGGCACGCTTCTCTCGCCGCAGGTACCGAACGCTGCGTATCCCGGCGTCGGTCGCAGAGAGGGTGCATCGGAGGATGACGATAGTGACTACGGGGGAGAGGGGGTAGAATCCGCGCCATGCTCACCATCTATCGAAGACACCAGAAGAAGTGCCCCCACCGTTCCAAGGGCCGCGGGTACCGCAGGTGCGAGTGTCCCGTTTGGATCGATGGCTTTGTCGGTGGCGTCGAGGTCCGGGAATCGCTCAAGACGCGAGAATGGCAACTCGCGCTGAATCGGAGCCGGGTGTGGGAGGAGACGGCGTTGCGGCCGGCGGCCCCCGCGCCCAAGCCCCTCTCCGACGCGTGGACCGATTTCCTCTCCGATCTCGACGCGCGAAGGCTCGCGGGGTCCACGGTGCGGAAGTACAAGCTGCTGCGAAGGCAGATGGAGGAGTTCGCGGGGAGAAGGGATTGCGATTCCTCGTGGAGTTTGATCTCCCCGCCGTCGGAGAGTTCCGCGCCTCGTGGTCTGACGGCCCGAGATCGAGCGCGAAGAAGTTGGAGAGGCTGAGGGCGTTCCTGCGATTCGCCCAGCGTCGGAAGTGGATCGCGGAGAATCCGGCGAGTGCAGCTGAAAGCGCCGAGGGTAAGCCTCGTTCCCACGATGCCCTTCGAACAGGAGGAGATGATTCGGATTCTCGCGGCGGTGGAGGGGTATAAGGATGGGTTCCCCGGCCGCGGCGCCGAGAATGCGAGACGGCTCCGGGCGCTTGTGCTTGTGCTGCGCTACACCGGGATGAGGATCAGTGACGCGGTGGGGTTGTCGGCGGAGAGAATCGACGGGTGCCGGCTGTTCCTTTACACACAAAAAACCGGAGTCGCAGTGAAGACGGTGTTGCCTGAGTTTGTGCTACGCGCGTTGGAGGCGACGCCGAGGACGAGCGACTCATACTTCTTCTGGGACGGGGTCTCGAATCTGGAGACGATCGTCGGGAGTTGGCGCAAGAGACTCGCGAGGGTGTTTGAGATTGCGAAGGTCGCCGACGCTCACCCACATCGGTTCCGGGATACATTCGCCGTGGAGTTGCTCGTCGCCGGTGTGCCGATTGAACGAGTTTCGGTTCTCCTCGGACATCAAAGCGTGCGTGTAACCGAGAGACACTATTCCCCGTGGGTACGATCGCGACAAGAGCAACTTGAGGCTGACCTTGCGAGCGCGTGGAGTCGCGATCCCATGGTGCAATTCGAAATGAAGGGTACGCCAGAGGGACACGGAAAAACTGACGACGCTAACTTGTTGAATAGTGAGGGAAAAGGTGGAGGCGCGGGTGGGAGTCGAACCCACGAATGGAGGTTTTGCAGACCTCTCCCTTAGGCCACTTGGGTACCGCGCCAAACCATTGAGTATAGCAAACCTTTAGATGCTGAATCTTCGCCGCCACTTCCCGCCGTAGTGGCTCAGCAACTCAAGTAGCCCAGCGGCAGAGCAATTCGAAGCGCTACTTCTTCTCCGCTCCCGCAATCCGCACTTCCCGCAAAAACCGTGCCGCTTCTTCCGGCGGCGTCGGATTGATATAAAACCCCGTCCCCCACTCAAACCCCGCCACCTTCGTCAGCTTCGGAATAATCTCGATGTGCCAGTGATAGTGATCGTTCGTCTCTTCACCGATCGGCGAAGTGTGAATCATAAAATTAAACGCCGGCCGGTCGAGCGCCGAATCCAGCCGCATCAACGCATCCTTCAACATCCGCGCCAGGCTCGCATAAATCGAGCTCTGATTATTCTCGAAAGACGACCCGTGCGTCTTCGGCAGAAGCCACATCTCGAACGGAAACCGCGAAGCGTACGGCGTCACCGTGATGAAGTGCTCGTTCTCGTTCACCACGCGCTCGCCGGTATCGCGCTCCTGCCGGATGATATCGCAAAAAATGCAGCGCTCTTTCTCGTCGTAATAATGCCAGCAGTTATCGACTTCCTCGCGCACGCTGCGTGGCACGATCGGCAGCGCGATCAACTGTGAGTGCGGATGTTCGATCGACGCGCCCGCTCCCTCGCCGTGATTCTTGAAAATCATGATGTAGCGGAATCGCTTGTCGTTTTTCAAATCGAGCATGCGGTCACGGTAAGCCCACAACACATCTTCCACCGCGCGCTCCGGCAAACTCGCCAGACTCAAATCATGCTGCGGCGTCTCCACGATCACTTCGTGCGCGCCGACGCCGTTCATCTTGTCGAACAGCCCTTCACCTTCGCGATCCAGCTCGCCTTCGATTCCCAGCGCGGGAAACCGGTTCGGCACCACGCGAATGCTCCAGCCCGACGTGTTCGCTCCTCCGCCATTTCGCCCGTACGCCAAAATTTCCGGCGGTGTCTTGTTCTCCGCCCCAGGACAAAACGGGCAGCCACGCGGCCCCGTCACCACCACGCTTTCGCGCACGAAATCCATCGGGCGCCTTCCGCGCTCCGTCGAAATGATCACCCAACGTGCGGTAATCGGATCTTTTCGCAACTCCGGCACGGCAAATCCTCCTCGATCACGCTCGGGGACAGCAAATGCGAGAGCACTCGGCTGCTAACCTTATCTCGCTCCATTTACTCGGTGATTGTACCGCGACTCGCACCGCCCCGCCCGCGCCGCCGCACAATTATCCATATCGCGTCGGACAGTGCGGCATTGCCGTACCCGACACAGCTCTGTGATGAATTTTTGTCGCCCAACCTCAGGCAAACGCTGGATTTCTAGCCGCCGCTCGCGCACCCGGTTTCACTCTTAAACGAGCCAATGGCTGCCACCAAGAAAAAGAAACCAATACGAGTCGCTCGAAGGATCGAGTGTCGCGTTATAAAGGACAGACCGCCTCGCGACGGTCTGCCGAGAATAGAGAGCTTGCGTCCCCCCTATGCTGTCTTGCTCTTTTGCACCGCCGCCGCCGCTTTTCGGATCACTTCGATGACTACGTCCGGCTTAGAGAGCATCGGAACGTGGCTGCTTTCCACTTCCGTCACGGTCGCTCCCATACGCTTCGAGACCCACCGCTGAAGGTCGGGATGCACGGTGTGGTCTTTCGTAGCCAGAACGTACCAAGTCGGCTTCGACTTCCAACCAATGCTGTTCGCGTCGAGCTTCTGTTGCTGGAACAGATCGAATACAGGCGGGCAATGAGTGGCCCAAACAAGCTTTTGCTCTTCGTCCGAAAGGTCTCCGGCAAAGAACTCGGTTCCGTTCGGGAGCATCCAGGCGCGCCCGTCCGCGACTTCGACGCGAGTGAAGATGTCCGAAGGATATTTATCGAGTTGGTTTTGCACCGTCTCGCCAGCATCCGGGGCGACCGCTGCGATGTAGACCAGGCCGACCACGCGCTCATCGACGCCCGCAGCCGTAATGGTAGCGCCACCGTAGGAATGGCCCACGAGAATGACCGGACTGCCGACGCGATTGAGTGTGCGCTTCACGGTAGCCACGTCCTCTTCGAACGAGTCTAGGCCATATTGAACAGCGATCACCTCATGCCCGTCCTTCTGCAATGCGGGGATCACTTTGTTGAAGCACGAGCCATCGGCCCAAATGCCGTGGCAGAACACGATGGTTGGTTTGCGTTGCAAAGACATAGAAATCTCCCTCGGGTAAAATTGGGACAACAATTGGTATGCCGCACCCGCATTCGATGCGCTGAATTCCTGCGGGTTAACAAATACTTTTTACGCTAAAGACATGCCTTGAAAGCATGGATGATTACGATGGACCTTCGTGATTTACGGTACTTCATTGCTGTGGCCGAGGAGCGCAGCCTCACGAATGCTGCCGAGCGGCGGCTGCGCACCATCCAGCCGTCGTAAGCAAATTCGCGATCTCGAATCTTCGGTGGCAAGTCTGGAACGGAGGATGTTTCTCCGGCAACTCGCGCCACTGCGCCCCCGTGCCCAGCACCCAGGACACTCCGTTCATCGCGCTAGTCGCTGTCCCAGCTCACCAATGATCGATGTGCGCGCTGAACGCATCCTTGTGCAGCCGCAACTCCGGCGGCATCCCCATGTAATTATCGATCGCCACAACATCGAACCTGCACGGACACTCCTTCACGTGCCGTTCCCCCAGAAATCGCAACGCCGTGCGCACCACCAGCCGCTGCTTATCCGTCGTCACGCTCAGCTCCGGCAGCCCCGATAAATCCCCATCCCGCACCGTCCGCGTCCTGACCTCGACAAACGCCAGCGTCTCTCCGTCATAGCCAATCAAATCGATCTCGCCCTTCGCCGCTCGCGGCGAAAAATTCCGCGCGATAAACACGTACCCCGCGCGCCTCAAATACCAATACGCGTACGTCTCCCCGCGAATCCCCTCCTGCCGCGCCGCCATCCGCATTGCATTCTCCAACTCCTCGGCATCGTCGAGTTCGTCCGAAGCCGAATCCTCCCCACCCACAACCTCGCGCTCTTCGCGCAACCCCTTCCGCGAAGCCCATCGCACGATCCCAAAAATAATCCGTGAAAATATCGGCATATATATAGTTTACCGATAATTACACATACTCGCCTCGCCATCAAAACAAAAACCGCGGCACCCAACCATCAGGCGCCGCGGCTCAAAGCTTCTTAGATTTTCATCGTTACTTCGTTACTTCATTGCTTCTTTACTTCGATTCTCTCTCAATCAGCTCACCCAACGTCTTCACCGCAAACTCCGCCTGCTCCTCATCAATCACCAACGGCGGGCAGAATCGCACCGTGTTTTCACCCGAGCCTAGAATCAGCAGCCCCTTGTGATACGCCGCATCGATAATCCGATTCCGCAGCTCCGGTGCCTTCTCCTTCGTCTTCTGATCCTTCACCAGCTCGATCCCGATCATCAGACCGCGCCCACGCACGTTCCCGACGTTCTTATACTTCTGCGTCCAATCCGCCGTCAGCTTCATGATGTGCTCGCCGACGCGCGCCGCATTCGCGATATATTTCGACTCCAGCAACTCCATCGTCGCCAGCGCCGCCGCGATGCACACCGGATTCCCGCCAAACGTCGAAGCATGCGCGCCCGGCTTCCAGTTCATCACGCTCTCACGCGCAATCACCGCGCTCAGCGGCATGCCCGACGCGATTCCCTTCGCCGACGTCATGATGTCCGGCTCGATTCCCGCGTGGTCCGAAGCCCACCACTTGCCCGTGCGCCCCATGCCCGACTGCACTTCGTCCGCAACCAGCATGATTCCGTACTTCCGGCAGATCGCCTGCAACCCCTTCAAAAATTCCACCGGCGCCGGCATGTAACCGCCTTCGCCTTGAATCGGCTCGATGAAAATTCCCGCCACTTCTTCGGGATCGACGCGCCGCTTGAAAAGCTCATTCTCGAGATAGCCGAGGCAATCCGCCGTAACCGTCTCCGGCCCCTTGCCATACATCCCGCGATACGTGTCCGGATACGGCATGTGGAACACGCCCGAAATCAGCGTGCCGAATCCCTTGCGCTGTGTGGACTTGCTCGCCGTCAGCGACAGCGCGCCCATCGTGCGCCCATGAAATGCGCCTTCGAACGCGATGATCTTGTCACGCCCCGTGTGATACTTCGCCAGCTTGATCGCCGCCTCGACCGCTTCCGCGCCCGAATTGCCGAAGTAAACGCGCTTCGCTTCCTTGCCCGGCGCAATCGCGCTCAGCTTCGCCGCCAGCTTCGGCATCCCTTCGTAATAAAAATCCGTGCCCGACATGTGAATCAGTTCCGCCGCCTGCTTCTGCACCGCCGCGACAACATCCGGATGGCAGTGCCCCGTCGAGCAAACCGCGATGCCCGCCGCAAAATCCAGAAACACGTTGCCGTCCGCATCCTCGACCATCGCGCCATATCCGCGCTTGGCCACCAGCGGATAGTCGCGCGTGTACGACGGCGACACCCACTTCGCATCCTCAGCAACGATGCGCTTCGAGTTGGGTCCCGGAAGCGCCATCTTAATGTTCGGCAGTTTCGTCCCGACGTTCGTGTCGGTCGTCAGCGAATTCTTCGTCTCGGTTGCAATCATGATTGGCTCCTTGGGGTGGCCGCGAGTCCTCAGGAGTCGGCGGCGGTAGCGGCAGTTAAGTGATTGATACAGTTAGGCTTACAGATGAGCGGCACCGGATGGACGAAGCCATGGAGGGAGGTGCGGCTCAGAAAAAGGGGTTACTTAGTCTACGCCGTAGAGGTTGGGGCGCACGTCGGCCGGTGAGGAAATCCCCACGAACATATTGAGCAGGTTGTGGTTAGCGTGATTCATTTGCGTTTCCAACGGACAGACCCGTCGCGGCCATCTTCAAGAATTATACCACGCTCTGCAAGCTCTTTGCGGATCCGATCCGATGCCGCAAAGTCCCGCCGCTTCCGCGCATCTTGCCGCTCCGCGACCATCTTTTCGACGTCGCCGTCGCTCATCGCCCCGTCGCCCGCGCCGTAACCCAGTTCCGCCAATTTCGCCGCATCCGTATCCGCGATCACCGCAAACACGCGATCGAACTGCGCCAGGAAATCCTTCGCCGACGCCACGTCACCCTGCCGGAACTCACCTTTATCCATTGCGATATTCGCTTCGCGTACCAGATCGTACGCTGCTCCGAGCGCCATCGCCGTATTCAGATCGTCCGCGAGCGCCGCATCGAAATCATTCGCCGCCTTCGCGATTCGCTCCGCCATCCCCGGCCCATTCCCCTCCGGAAATTTTTCGCGTGTCAGCCGGTCCGAAAAATTCCGCAACCGCTCCACCGCGCTGGCGGCTTGCTGCAATCCATCAAACGTAAAATTCAGTTGCCGCCGATAAGGCACGCTCACCAGCGCATAGCGCAGCGCCGATGGCTTGTATCCCTTGGCGAACAAATCGCGCAGCGTAAAAAAATTGCCGAGCGACTTCGACATCTTCTCGCCTTCAACGAGCAAATGCTCCGCATGCATCCAGTAGTTGACGAATTTTTTACCGGTCGCGCCTTCGCTCTGCGCAATCTCGTTTTCGTGATGCGGAAACGCCAGATCGATTCCGCCCGTGTGAATGTCGATCGTCTCGCCCAGATAATGCATCGCCATCGCGGAACACTCGATGTGCCAGCCCGGCCGCCCCGGACCGATCGGCGTCTCCCAGAAATGTTCGCCCGGCTTCGGAGCCTTCCACAGCGCAAAATCCCGCGCGCTCTCTTTCTCATAGCGATCGTTATCGACGCGCGCGCCGGCTTGAATTCCGGTCACATCGATCTTCGAAAGCTTGCCGTAGTCCGGAAATTTCGTGATGCGGTAATAAATCGATCCTTCGCCCGAATACGTATACGACTTCTCTTGCAGCCGCTGGATCAACTTCACCATGTCATCGATGTAATCCGTCGCGCGAATCCAGTGCTCCGGCGCCTCGATGCTCAGCGTCTTGCAGTCGTCGAAAAACGCCTGCACAAATTTCGCGGTGTAATCGCGAATCGAAACGCCAGCCTTCGCGGCGTTGGCGATAATGCGGTCATCCACGTCCGTCAGATTCATGACGTGCTTCAATTTAAATCCGCGCAACTCCAGAAATCGCCGCAAAATATCCTGAAACACAAACGTCCGGTAATTCCCGATGTGCGCGTAGTCGTACACCGTCGGCCCGCAGGTGTAGATACTCACCTCGCCCGGCCGCTGCGGCACAAACGGCTCAACCTTGCCGCTCAGCGTGTTATGTACCCGAATTTCGTTCATAGCCCCGTCAGCGCCCGTTTAGACGCACCAAACAAACTCCAGATTCTATCCGACCTGCCACACGTTCACCAAAACCTCCCGGTAGCGCCGGCGTCTCGCCGGCGTTTTTTCGATCCCCACCGCGACCGTCCGCCTCCGCACTGACGTCACCGCCCCCGCCATCGCCCCCGCCAACCAATTCAAAATCTCCGTCCGCTCCAAACAACAAGTCTCCCCCGCCAAAAGCCCGACATTCGCCCCATCGCATCAGATAACCAGCTATGCCCAACTCCACAATCGCCGTTACCGGCGCCACCGGCTACATCGGCGGCCGCCTCGTTCCCCGCCTCCTCGATGCCGGCTACTCCGTCCGCTGCCTCGTCCGCTCGAAACGCAAACTCCAGGACCGCCCCTGGTCCGACCATCCCAACTTGCTTGTTGAAGAAATCGACCTCTCCGACTCACCCGCACTCACCCATGCGCTTCAAGGCGCGTCCGCCGCCTACTACCTCGTTCATTCCATGATCTCCGCCGGCAGCGAATACGCCGACCGCGACCTAAAACTCGCCACCACTTTCGCCGCTTCGGCAAAACAAGCCAACGTCGCCCGCATCATCTACCTCGGCGGCCTAGGCGAAACCGGCGCCCACCTCAGCGAACACCTCACCTCGCGCCGCGCCGTCGAAAAAGCCCTCATCGACAGCGGCGTCCCCGTCACATCTCTTCGCGCCGCCATGATCATCGGCTCCGGATCCGCCTCATTCGAAATTCTGCGCTACCTCGTCCAGCGCCTCCCCGTCATGGTCACTCCCAAGTGGGTGACAACCCCCTGCCAGCCCATCGCCGTCCGCAACGTCCTCAACTACCTCACCGGCGTCCTCGAAAAACCCGAAACCGCCGCCCGCGTCTTCGACATCGGCGGCCCCGAAGTCCTCAGCTACCGCGAAATCATGAACATCATGGCGGAAGAGCTGCACCTTCCCCGCCGCATCATCATCCCCCTTCCCGTTCTCACGCCGCTCCTCAGCTCCTATTGGATTCATCTCGTCACGCCGCTCAGCAAAGACATCGCGCGCCCTCTCGCCGAAGGCCTGAAAAATCCCGTCGTCGCCCGCGAAGACAGCATCACGAAAATTATCCCGCAAGAACTACTCACCGTTCGCCAAGCCATCAAGGCCGCCCGCAGCAAGACTGCCGATGGCCAAGTCGAAACCAGCTGGTCGATGGCCGGCCCGATCGAAGGCGACCCACACTGGGCCGGCGGCACCGTCTTCCAGGATGTCCGCGAAGTGCAAATCGACGCGCCACCGCACGCCGTCTTTCAAGCCGTCTCGCTTCTCGGCGGCGATCACGGCTGGTATTCCGCCAAATATCTCTGGACGTTACGCGGTTGGATGGACCGTCTCGTCGGCGGCCCCGGCATCCGTCGCGGACGCCTTCACCCCGATCGTCTCGGCTACGGCGAAGCGCTCGACTTCTGGCGCGTCGTCGGCATCGAACGCGACAAATCGCTCATGCTGCGGGCCGAAATGAAACTCCCAGGCGTCGCCGTCCTCGAATTCTGCATTCAGCCCGCAAATCAAAATAACGGCTGCAATCTCAAACAAGTCGCAAAATTCCAACCCAAAGGCCTGCTCGGCCTCCTCTATTGGTACAGCGTCCTCCCCTTCCACCACTTCGTCTTCCGCGGCATGCTCGAAGGCATCAAAACCCAAGCCGAAAAAATCTCCACCGGCCAGGAACGCCCCACTCCCCACGAAGTCCCCGAACCCTCCCGGTAGCGCGGGCGTCTCGCCGGCGTTTTTTCGATCGCCGCTACAACCCCGTCCGTCAGCGCATCAATCCATCGTCACCCGCGACGACATCACCGCTTCCTCTCCATCACCACATGCATCACCCTCTCCGACATCACCTGCCGCGTCACCCGAAATCCCGCCTTCACCAAATCCAAATTCCCAAAAAATTTCTCCCCCGCTCCCAACAACACCGGCGACACCACCAAATGCATCTCGTCAATCACTCCCGCCTTCAAATACTGCTGCACCGTAGACACTCCCCCGCCAATCCGCACATCCGCATCGCCCGCCGCCGCAGCCGCCCTCTTCGCCGCCTCTTCAATCCCCTCCGTCACAAAATAAAATGTCGTCCCACCCTTCATCTCCAGCGGCGGCCGCTCATAGTGCGTCAGCACAAACACCGGCACATGATACGGCGGCTCATCTCCCCACCACCCCTTCCACGATTCATCTCCCCACGATCCGCGCACCGGCCCAAACATATTCCGCCCCAAAATCCACGCCCCGACGTTCTCAAAACTCCCCGCCGCAAACTCCTCATCAACACCGGTCCCGCCGCCCTCTCCTCCATGCATCGCCCGAAACGTCTTTGTCTCAAACGCCCACCCATGCATCGCCAATCCGCCCACTCCCATCGGATTGTCCAGACTCTGCTCCGCTCCCGCCCCGAACCCATCCATCGAAATCCCAAACGCATTCACACGAAACCGAGTCATGATTCCTCCAAGTTCTCAACTCCGCACCCTGTCCCACTTACCCGTTGCCACCAACAATCCCGATTCACTAAGATACCCGCAGCATCCAGGCGGGACCAGCAGGTCCCATTTGCATCCATGTTTCCCAAGTTCGTGTCCGAGTCCGATTAGAACATCGCGCCCCGTCTATAGGAGCCCTCTTATGCCCAATCGCTATCTCCGCATCCTCATCCCTCTCGTCACTTTCGCAGCGCTCGCGGCAACTCTCGCGATGCCGCAGGCTCAAGCGCAAGCACCAGCCGCGCCCGCAAAACACCGCGTCGCCGTCATGAACTTCGACTACGGCACCGTCCAATCCTCCGTCAATTCCATCTTTGGCGCCGATCAGGACATCGGCAAAGGCATCTCCGCCATGCTCATCGAAAAGCTCGTCAAAGACGGCCAATATTCCGTCATCGAACGCGCCGCTCTCGACAAGCTCCTCACCGAACAAAATTTCTCCAATAGTGATCGCGCCAATCCCACCAGCGCCGCCAAAATCGGCCAACTCCTCGGCGTGGACACCATCATCATCGGCTCCATCACCCAGTTCGGCCGCGACGACAAGCACACCAACATCGGCGGCGGCGGTTTTGGCTCCAAATACGGCCTCGGCGGCATCGGCACCAAAAACTCCAAAGCAGTCGTCGCCGTCTCCGCCCGCATGGTTAACGTAAATACCGGCGAAATCATTTCCGCCGTCACCGGCACCGGTGAATCCTCCCGCGGCGGCACTTCGCTGATAGGCGCAGGCGGCGGTGGAGGTGGCGGTGGTGGCGGCGCCGTAGACATGGGCAGCAGCAATTTCGGCAACACCATCCTCGGCGAGGCCACGCACAAAGCCGTAGACGACATGGGCGCGCAGCTCGACGCCACGCCGCCAAAGTTCCCACGGTAAAGCTCGAAGTCAGCGGCCTCGTCGCCGACGTCTCCGGCAACACGCTCATCATCAACGTCGGCAAAAAAGCCGGCCTACATGTCGGCGACGTCATCGACGTCAGCCGCCCCGTCCGCGTCGTGAAGGATCCCGCCACCGGCAAAGTCATCAAATCCATCACCGACAAAGTCGGCTCCGCCACCGTCACCGAAGTAGACGACGACTCCGCCACCGCCACCTTCTCCGGCGCAGCCCCAGCCAAAGTCGGCGACGCCATCAAAAACCAATAGCCAATCTGACACAATAAAAGGCGGGGCAAAGCGCCCCGCCTTTTTCTTTACTCCACAAGCTCCGCCTTTTTCTCTACTCATCGAAAAAAATCGTTGTCATCCTGAGCGAAGCGAAGGATCTCAACTTCCAGCCCGATAAACGCCTATCCGCCCCGCACCCGTAGGGGCGGGCTTCAGCCCGCCCTCGATCCGTTCATCGCCCAAACCCCGAATCCGGCTCAATCTGGTGTATCCTCCTCCCTAGCATCTCCCCCAGCATCCACCCACGGAGGCCCGCATGAGCACGGGATTTTCCACCGGCCAACACATCGGCGACTACGAAATCATCTCCATCCTCGGCGCCGGCGGCATGGGCAAAGTCTACAAAGTCCGTAACGTCATCTCCGAGCGCGTCGAGGCGATGAAGATTCTTCTCCCCGACCTCACCTCCAACCAATCGCTCGCCGACCGCTTCCTTCGCGAAATTCGCCTCCTCGCCACGCTCCATCACCCCAACATCGCCGCGCTCCGCACCGCGCTCACCTACGAAAATCAGCTCGTCATGATCATCGAGTACGTCGAAGGCGAAACCATCGCCAACCGCATTGCCCGCGCGCCGCTCTCCACTGCTGAAGTCATCGCCTACTCCGACCAGTGCCTCACCGCTCTCAGCTACGCCCACAAACAGAACATCATTCACCGCGACATCAAGCCCGCCAACATGATGCTCACGCCCGACGGCGTCGTAAAACTCATGGACTTCGGCATCGCCCGTTCCAACAAAGACGTCGGCTCCCTTACATCCACCGGCACCACTCTCGGCTCGCTCAATTACATGCCGCCCGAGCAAGTCCGCGGCGAAGTTGCCGACGCCCGCTCCGACATCTATTCCTTCGGCGCCTCGCTCTACGAAATGCTCACCGGCAAGCTTCCTTTCGACACCGATTCGCAATACGCGCTGATGACCGCGCAGCTCAACACCGATCCTCCGCCGCCCATCACCCTGCGCAGCGATCTGCCGCCCGCGCTCAACCAAATCATCATGATGTGCATGGCCAAAGATCCCGACAAGCGCTTCCAGTCCGCCGACGCTCTCCGCGCCGCACTGAAAACCATTCCCGTCAGCGCACTTCCGCCGGCGCGAACCACCGCCGTCCCATCCAACGCGCCATCATCGACTCCGGCTCCAGCCGCGGTAACTCCGGCAGCAGCCGCAGCCTACTCATCTGAAACCACACTCATCGACCGCCCGCTAACCCCGCGCCCCGGCGCCGCGCCGACTCCAATCCCAACGCAGGGCCAACAAGCCGCTCCGACTCCACAACCAGCGCAAGCCGCCGCACCCCCGGTCGTAGTCGCGCCCCCCGTCGCTCCGCCGCCGCCGCGACCAAGCTCCACGCACCGCGGCCTCTGGCTCGCCATCGGCTCGCTCGTCGGCGTCAGCGTCCTGATCGCCGGCGGCGTCTACATCCCGCGCCACATGGGCACTCACGCCGACCCAGCGACCAGCACCGACTCGCCGGCTGCCCCCAGCTCTCCGTTAAGCCCCTCTTCGTCCGCCGATTCTTCAACTCCATCGAGCCCAACCACTCCGCCGCCGGCCAACTCCGACGGCCCCGTCTCCATCCAAGCCCCCGGCGTCGGCGTCTCCGTCGATAACAACGGCAACGTGGCTGTCAAAGCGCCGGGTGTAAGCATCTCGGCCGGCTCCGATGGCAACGCGCAAGTCTCGAGCCCCCACGCCTCGGTCAGCGCCACCAAAGACGGCGCAGCCTCCGTCACCGGCGGCGGCGCGTCCGTCAAAGTTGGCGGCCGCAAGTCCGCAGCCGCATCCGAGGCAGCAACCCGCGCCGCATCGCAAGCAGCCCTGGCGCAACAGCCACCCAGCGCCCCCGCCGCCGTGCCATCGGCCCCCAGCGCCAAACCATCCGACGCCGAGATCGACCGCCTCGATGACGATGGCGAAAAACTCGAAACCCGCGCCGATACCGTTAGCGAAGGCCTCGACCGACTCAAGGAGCAGCAAGCCGCCTCCGGCCTCGGCCTCCGCGCCGACATGGTCTCCGCCCAGCAACGCATGAATCTCTTCCTTAAAAAGGGCAAAGACGCCCTCCAACGCGGCGACACCGCCAACGCCCAAAAATATTTCGACCAAGCCGACACCGAAATCTCCAAACTCGAAAAATTCCTCGGCCACTGAGACATTTTTCGAGCGGGTTCAAATTCGCGGTTGGAATCGATGCGGAAGTTTCAGAAATATCAGCTAGGGCGGTCGGGAATTTCGATGAGGCAAGTTTTTTCCGAGAGTCGGAACCCAAGATTGAATCGATCGAAAAATCCCACCTGTCCGAGCAAGCCCAAGGCGAGTGGATCCAATCCGGCTGTAAAGCCCGCAAATACAGGAAACCGAATCAAACCTTGCAGATCGATGAATATGTTCGCGAAGTGCGTCGGAACGGCTTCCGTACCCACACCACTCGTCATTTCCATGGGTGCCGTTAGAGGGTCGATTCCAAGCGCCAGCATAAATGAGCGAGGAAATACGCAGTAATCAGCCCCGGAATCGATCATGGCGTAGCAGGTCAAAACTTTATTTCCACTCACCAAGCTGAGTTTCACATATGGCCGGGGCGCGATCCTCCCAGACGGAAACGCATCACTGGGCGGGATTTGAATGAAACTGTACGGAAGTGGGTAAGTAGCCACTGCTTATAAAATAAGGGCGTATGGCCCATGTTGCGGGGCTCTGGTGACAACGGGGTCCGATTCTCCCGCGTCCCTTGCTTTGATTAACGCATCTTGTAGTTCCGCGGCGTAGGCCACAACTCGTTCTTCGTCATTTGAAAGGGCGACCCACGCCCCCTTTGGGACATCCTTCAGAAGTTTCGAAATATCTTTGGCTCCCAACATCGTGGCACCTCATCGGATCACATGCGTGGCTACTTCTTGCCGCATTGTAACAAGAGCCCGTCATGTTAGCAAAACTATAAGTTATTGTTCGATACATTCACGTTGATTCGTGATCTCAGCCAAACGCGGTTTCGTTGACTAACCTTCTCCTCCCCACTACTATTCCTCGCACCAATGCCCGATGCCCCAGTAGAGCCCGGCCAAACCATCTCCCACTACCGCATCCTGGAAAAACTAGGCGGCGGCGGAATGGGTGTTGTCTACAAAGCCGAAGACACGCGCCTCAAACGCTTCGTCGCTCTAAAATTTCTCCCAGACTCCGTCGCCAAAGATCCGCAAGCCCTCGCCCGCTTCCAGCGCGAAGCCCAAGCCGCTTCCGCGCTCAATCACTCCAACATCTGCACGATCCACGACATCGGACAGGAAGACGGCAAAGCCTTCATCGCCATGGAGTGTCTCGAAGGCGAAACGCTCAAACACACCATCGCCCGCCGCTCGCTCGATCTTGAAACCATTCTCGAACTCGCCATCGACATCGCCGACGCTCTCGACGCCGCCCACTCCAAAGGCATCGTCCACCGCGACATAAAACCCGCCAACATTTTCGTCACCACGCGCGGCCAGGCAAAAATTCTCGACTTCGGTCTCGCTAAAGTCACCGGCGCGCGCTCCGAGCCCGCCGTTGGCGACACGCTCGCCACCGATGGCGGCGCCAATACCGATCAGCTAACCAGCCCCGGCAGCACCCTCGGCACGGTCGCCTACATGTCTCCCGAGCAAGCCCGCGCCAAGGAACTCGACGCCCGCTCCGATCTTTTTTCTTTCGGCTCCGTCCTCTACGAAATGGCCACGCGCCAGCTTCCCTTCCGTGGCGAAAGCACCGCCGAAATTTTCGACTCCATCCTCAATCGCCAGCCCACGCCGCCGACGCGCCTCAATCCCGATCTCCCGCCCGAACTCGAACGCATCGTCAACAAAGCTCTCGAAAAAGATCGCAATCTCCGCTACCAGCACGCCTCCGAAATGCGCGCCGATCTCAAACGCCTGGAGCGCGATTCTAGCTCCGGCCGCGTCCGCATCTCCGACGTCAACAACGCAGCTCCGGCTTCCGGTTCTGCCGTCGGCGCAAATCCCAGCTCGGGTTCCGGCTCCGCCGCTCCGTACGCGACACATTCTAGCGGCGCGGCCGCTGCGCCTGGCAGCAGCGCAGTCCAGCCTCCGGCCACAGAATCAAAATCAAGCAAAGGCATGATGATCGGCATCGCCGCGCTTGTCCTGATCGCCGCCGCCGGCGCCCTCGGCTACAAATTTCTCGGCGCAAAGGCCGCTTTCAATTTTCAAGGAATGGAAATCAGCAAGCTCACTCAAACCGGAAAAGCCAGCGGCGTCGGCGTTTCTCCCGACGGTCAATATGTCGTCTACGTTTTGCGCGACGGCGAAAAACAAAGCCTCATGGTCCGCCAGGTTGCCACCGGCTCCGACATTCCGGTCGTGCCTCCCGAGATCGTCACGTATTACGGACTCGCGTTCTCACCCGACGGCCAGTACATCTATTTCGTAGCTTCCAGCCGCGAGAACAATTTCTTCAGCTCGCTCTACAAAATGCCCGTGCTCGGCGGCACTCCCGTCAAAATCATCACCGACATCGACACCAGCCCCAGCTTCTCGCCCGACGGCAAACAATTCGCATTCATACGCGGCGTTCCCGAACACGGCCGCGTCAACTTGATGGTTGCCAAATCCGACGGCTCCGACGTTCATGTCCTTCTCGAAAAATCCGCAGGCGTCACTCCCGACAGCCTTCTGCGTGCGGCTTGGTCACCCGACGGAAAAACGATCATCGCCACTTTCTACGAAGCCAACTATCGCGTAAGCCTCACCGCCGTTCCTGTCGCCGATCCTTCCAAGGCTCGCGCTCTTTTCTCCGCTCACGATGATGTCGGTGCACCGGTCTGGCTTCCCGATGGCAGCGCTCTTCTCGTCGTCATTCGCGAGCGCGCAGGTTCCAATCGCGGTCAAATCTGGACCGTTTCGTATCCCGACGGCCAGGCGCATCGCCTTTCCAACGACCTCACCAATTACAGCCTCCCTTGGCTGGACCTATCTCGCGACGCCTCCTCTCTCTCCGCAATCGAAAATAGTCGCACCGCGGATCTCTGGCTCGCTCCCGACGGCGACGCGAACCGCGCCCACCAGATAACTTCCACCGGTTCGGCCGTCCGAAGCGTCTTACCTCTTGGTAAAGATCGATTCCTCTTTCTCACCGACAACGGCGAACTCTCGTCCATTTCCACCGATGGTTCCAATAGCACTCGTATCCTGGGTGCCGATCAGAACGTCAGCTTCGCCGACGGGTGCGGCGATGGCAAACATATCGTGTTTCAAAAACGCCAGGGTGATGACAGCAGCATCTTCCGGGTAGATGCCAGCGGATCCAACCCTAAAGTCCTTGTACCCACCTCGACGTTTGCCGTGCCGGTTTGCTCCGCCGACGGGCAGTCGGTCTACTATCGCCAGGGCGACTCCGGTGTTTTCGTTATTTCCATCGATGGCGGTCAACCCAGAAAACTCGATCTGCCCTACGCTTCCATGGGCGCCAACATTCCTTCGCCCGATGGGCAATCTGTCCTCTACACCTGGCAAGACCCGCAAAATTTGGCAAATCCCGTCCACTTCGGCATCGTCCCGAGCAAGGGCGGCGCCGCCACTCACACCTTCGATCGCATGGTCGGCGGCGGCATCGTCGTCTGGGCTCCCGACGGAAAATCGATCGACTACCTGGTCACCCGCGGCGGCGTCACCAACATCTGGCGCCAATCCCTATCTGGCGGGGCTGCCAAGCAGCTCACGCATTTCACTTCCGATTTGTCCCAGAGCTTCATCTGGTCCGGCGACGGCAAAACTTTGGCGATCGCTCGCGGCACTCGCACCGCCGACATCGTTCTTCTGAAATCTCCCGGTAAGTCATCTCAGTAAGCCGTTTCGAGAATTAAATTCAGCAGCAGTCCGTTTCAGTGAATTGAGTCTTTCCTCGACTTTCAATTTTGCGCGTCCGTACGCCGTGGCACTCGCCGCCTGAGTGAAAAGACTTGGTTACGAGAAAAGGTGGCGGATGTAGTTGCGGACGCGGTTGACGACGGAGTCGTTTTGCGGCGCGGCGGTTGCAGGTTTGGCGCCTTGCTGTGGTGCTGCCTTTGCATTCGGCGGTTGCGCGGGGCCGACCTTGGCTGTTGTGCTTACGGGGTGCACGTCGGAAACATTTTTTGCGACGGGAGTTTCGCCTTCGACGCGGCCCTGAAAAATGAGAGTTGGTTTTACGCGGACTCGCCGGACGAGCATGATGAGTTTTGGATCGAAATTATCGGCCGGCGCGGCGGCTTTGGCGTCGTAAGACAGCGGCGGCATGAAGACTTGATAGATGGGCTCTTGGGGTTTCGGCGCTTCGATTTTTTCGACTCTTCGTTCCGCGGGGCGCGGGGCCGATTCGCCCCAGGGAACGGGCGGCTTCACATTGTTGGCTGCGGATTCGTTAGCCGGAGGTGGAGGCGCCTTTTGTGCGGCTTGCTGCGCCGCGGCCTGCTGGGCGGCAGCCTGTGCAGCGGCTTGCCGCGCAGCTTCTTGGGCAGCGGCTCGTGCAGCAGCTTGGTCTGCGGCCGATTTGTCCGTAGCAGCCTTCGTGGCAGCGGCTTGCTGGGCCGCAGCCTTTGCCGCTGCAGATTGCTGGGCGGCAGCTTGTGCGGCGGCTTGGTCGGATGCGAGTTTGTCGGCAGCCGCTTTCTCTGCGGCAGCTCTTTCCGTGACAGCTTTGTCTGCGGCATCCTTCTCGGCGGCAGCTTTGTCCATCGCGGCGTTGTCGGCGGCTTCTTTCATTGCCGCAGCTTCGGCGGCTTTGCCGGCGTCGCGCTGTTGGATTTCTTCCGGTGTGGCGAGGCGGCTCAATTCGGGTGCAGGCGGAGGCTCATTGCCGCCCTGGAGTTCGCATTCGCAGTGGCCTTCGGTGTTCGTGATGCCATCGAGGCCGCCGTTGTTGAGCAGAATGTCGCCGCCCTGCGGGACGATTACGCTTTGTCCGCTGAGTTGATTCTCAAGACGGATCGCGCCATTGCCGGCGCGGACGCACATCACGCCCGCAGCGTCGAATCCGATCAAGACGTCTTGTGCACCGTCGCCAATGGCGATCGGTTTTGCCTGTATTTGCGCGGTGTAAACGGTCACCGACGGTGATGCGTTGACGTTGAGGTGAACGATGCCGGAGTCGAGCGCGATGGTGAGCGAGCCGCCTGATTTCAGCAGCGACAGGTGCGCCGGGCCGCAGATGGCGATCGTTCCGCCTTCGACGAGATCGATGCGCGCCTGGCCGGATTTCACACGGATGTCGTTGCCGCTGCGCAGCATGGTTTTGACTTGGCCGCGAACGAGTTCGACGCTCATCGGGCCTTGCAGGGCGATTGCATCGCCTTCGATCGTGCCGACGGCATCGCCGGTTGGCTTGTCGGGAATGCCAGCGGCGTGGGCGGCAGTGTCGGCCGGAGCGTCCGCGCCGTTTGTTTTCGCGTTGTCCGCGCTCGCGCTGTGAGCCTTGGCGTTATCGGCAGCGACTGAAGTTATCTTCACGGCAGAGAACGCGGCGAGACCGAGCAAACTCGCAGTGAGAAAAATCGCGCGCGGACGCAGTGCGACGTCTCTTTTCACTTCGCCGGGTTTGCTCTCAGACGGCAACGAGTTTCCTATCCTTCATTCCAATTCGCCAATTTCGTTGGCGGTTTCTTGGGCGATTTCGTCGGCGATTCCACGGGCATTATTTCGAGCCGATGGTTACGCGGTGTTTAAAACGGGCACTTGCCGTTCGCGTTGAGCGGTGCTCGCTATACTATACGCCGAGCTCATGCCCCAATCAGCCGATCAACAGCCGCGAAATCCTGCGACTGCCGCCGAAACAAACACGACTACCACCGCTAGTTCGGATGCGGTGGAACCGGTGAACGTTCACTACGACACGCGGCTGCCGCAGCTGAAATGGTCGCGCCGCATACAGATTCCGATAATTGCCGCGGCGGTGTACAGCGTAATTCGTGTGCTGGGACCGACGCTGCGATTCGAGGTTTTGGGCTGGCAGCACGCCGAGCGGACGCACGCTTCGGGGAAGCGATGCGTGTTTGCGTTCTGGCACCGGGTGATTATTCCGGTGGTGTGGTGGGCGCGCGACCGCGGGATCGTGGTGATGAATACGACCGCGTTCGACGGGCAGTGGACGCGCAAAGTGATCGAGTGGCTGGGGTTCGGGACGGCGCAGGGAAGCTCGTCGCGCGGCGGGTTGCGCGGGCTGGCGGTGATGGCGCGGCGCTTGAGCGAAGGGCTCGATTGCGCGTTCACGATCGATGGGCCGCGAGGGCCGCGGTATGTCGCCAAGCCGGGTCCGGTGATGCTGGCGCGGAAGACGGGATGCCCGGTGGTGGTGTTTCACATCGGGCGTCGATCGCGGAAGGACATTTGAGAAGACGTGGGATCATTTTCTGATGCCTAAGTTGTTTGCGCGGAGCGTGATGCTGTTTGCGCCGCCGATTTTTGTGCCGGCGGATGCCTCGGTGGAAGAGCTGGAAGCCAAGCACGCCGAGATGCAGAAGGCGCTGGAACGCGTCCGGGATATCGCCGAGGCATGGTTCTCGCTGACCGAAGATGCTCGCGCCGTCCACCGGGCGGAGTTTTCGAAATAAGAGGTACCCCATACCCCCCTATGTTTTTGTAAGAGTGAATAAGTCATTTTAATGCAATGACTTGCGTGCCTACAGAAAATAGGAGTGCGCAAGTCGAGCGGCTGCAATGAGTTGCGAGGGGGTAGTGTTCGAAGAGGTCGGGCTAAGGATGTACGATACAAAATCACGTGGGATGTTACCACAAGATTAAAGGTTTGTCAAGAGTACATTCGAACGGGAGAGGCGAAGTAAAGAAGCAATGACGTAATGAAGTAACGATAAGAAACTGAAGCGTAGGGATTTATTCGTGCGGCGGGGCGATAGATTTCCAAAATGGGAGAGGACCGACGCGACAACGCGAGTGGGGGAAATTTGGAAACGTTCCGCCTCACCCCCGGTTTTAGTCCCGATTTTATTCCCAAAATGGGAAACGATCGAGGCGTTGACTCTGGTGCGGAAAGGGAACGTTCCGTCCGTCCCCGGTTTTCAGCCGTCTAAGCGGATGCGCCGGCGCACTGGGAATTGCTCGTCACTTCGGCGAGAATCCCACCACTGAGGTTCCAGGTCACATGTCCAAGAATGTTGCGCGAGTGATTCTCGCGATCTCGATGATTGTTGCGCGCCCCGGCAAGTCTGGGATGGCGCAGGTTACTTCGCCGCAGTACAGCGCTCAAGTTCAGCAAGTGATTCAGTTCATGCGGGAACGCAAGCACGCGTATGAAACGCGCGATGCGGCGGCTTGGGGGCGGCACGTGGCGGAGAAATGTTCGTTCGTTGAAGCGGGTGGACGGCTTTCGACCAAGAGCGAGTTCTCTTCGATGGAAGGACTTATTGGATACAAAATGTCGGTCGAAGTGAGCGATGTGCGGGCGACGGAATTCGGCGAGACGATTTTGCTGACGTATCGCGAGAAGGATACTCGCGATTTCGGAGAGCAGCGATCGGTGGGCAACTATCTCGACACGGAGACTTACGCGCGTGTCGGTGATGAGTGGAAGTTGATCGCATTCACTGAAAATTTGATTTTGCCTCAGCTGGCAATTGTGAAACTCGATCCAAAACTTTACGACAGCTACGTTGGGACGTATGCGGCGAATAAGGATGCGACTTTCGTGGTGACTCGCGAGGGCAACAAGCTGTTCGGCGAATACGCGGGAGAAGCGAAGGCCGAGTTGTTACCTGCGAGCAAATCGAGATTTTTCGTGCGCGGCGATACCGCCGCGTATCTTTTTGTGACAGACAAAGCGGGACGGGTCATCGCTCACATCTATCGTGCCGAGGGTGTGGAGATCCGCTACAAGAAAAAAGTCGAGTAATCTCGATGTTGGAAGAAGCAGTTCCCTGCTGAGATTGCGCCGCGTTTATCGTTCTTATTTGTTGAGGAGGGCGGGCCAGTTGGTGATGAGGGAGATGGGGGAGTCGGCGTTTTCTCTTTGAGTTAAGGGGACGAGGAAG
The DNA here is from genome assembly GCA_963785605.1 of uncultured Acidobacteriota bacterium. Taxonomy (GTDB): domain Bacteria; phylum Acidobacteriota; class Terriglobia; order Acidiferrales; family UBA7541; genus Acidiferrum. The sequence continues at coordinate 196,968 of CAWAWE010000020.1, forward strand.
CGCTGGCCGTCGGGTGCGACGTCGAAAAGCGTGCCGACCGACGAGGTGTTGCGTACGACGAAGAGGGGCTGAGGGATGCCCGATTCGAGCTGCGTGCCGTTGATTTTTAGTTCCACGGCGTAGGCGGTGGCGTCGAGCAGGCCGGCGAAAAATAATTCCTTGCCATCGCCTCGCCAGAACGGATAGCCGCCGCCATTCTGCGAAATCTGCCAACGGCCGGAAGCCGTCGGAAATGTGGTGACGTAAACCTCTTCCCGTCCGGAATCGGTGGAGGTGTAGGCGAGCCAATGGCCGTCGGGCGAAAGGCGCGTCTGAACGATTCTGCCCTGCGGCGATTGAGGCTGAAGAACCAGGAAAGGTTTTTGGTCGCCCGTCGTGGGCTGGGCCCAGAACGTGGCGTTGGCTGGTCCGTTCTGTTTTTGATAGGCGAGATATTTTCCGTCGGGCGTCCATTGGGGCCAGAGGAAAGTGAACAGGCCGGTGGAAGGGTTTGTCCCGTCGAGCACGATTTCCTCTTGCCCAGTCCCGGAAGATTGTTTCGCGCGAATGCTGGAACCGTTGGCGTCATTCATGCCCACCTGCGTGACATACAAGACGCGCTGGCCGTCGCCTGACCATGAAGGCATTGAGTGGATGCCGGTATCAAAGGTGAGCCGCGTGCGGGAACCGCGAGCAAGGTCGAGAATCCAGATGTCGGGTTTGGGATCGCCCAACGCGACGGCGACGCGCTTACCGTCGGGAGAAATTCGTTCGCCGTTGTAAGCGAGGGAGTCCGCGGCCTTGCCGACGATGTTGCCTTTGCGATCGAGCCACATGAAGTTGTAGCCGGACTTTACGTTCGCGGCCTGGTAGAGCAGCACACCGCTGGAGGAAGCGGTAAAAGTGGTGTGCCAAGTTCCGGGGTCGTAGTCGACTCTGTCGATGAGAGTCACGGGCGCGCCGGAGAGAGTTCCATCTCTCCAATTCAATTTCTGAGCCATCAACTGGGACTCTCGATGGAAGAGCAGGTAGCCGCCAGCATATTGAGCGGCGGAATCGCTAGAGAGGAGGAGATTGCTCTGGTGACCGTCGGTGGAGCCGATGTAGACGCCGTATTTGTCCATGTTTGCGCCGCCATGGTTGGTGGCGAGAAAAAGGAAATGCTTGCCGTCGGGAAGAAAGCTGGGCCAGCGGTGGGTGCTGTGAAGATGCTGGTCGAGAGTTGTGAGGCGCTTGGCATCGGCCTGATGAGGATGAACGATCCACAAGGGGTCGCGATAGTCAGGAGTGTAGACGATGGCGTTGTCGGCGCCCCATGCGCCGCCGCGGGGATTTGGTGCGTCGGCGATCGTAGTGATGGGGCCGCCGGCGACAGGAATGGTTTTTAGTTTGCCGTCGGAGAAAAATCCGATGGATGCACCGTCAGGCGACCAAAAGGGGAAGGTTCCGCCGTCGGTGCCGACGAGCTTTCTGGGTGCGCTCGAATCGAGAGGCTGAATCCAAATGGAACTGCGTTCTTTTGCGCTGTGCGCGCAGTATGCGACTTGCGTGCCGTCGGCGGAGAGAACGGGCGGGCCGGAGAAGTCGCCGTCGAAATCGAAAACGCCGCCGGGCGGCGGGAGGATTGAGGAATGGATGACCGGAGTTGCGGGCAGTGGACGCAGTGCGAAGTAGAGGACGACGCCGAGCAAGGCTGCTGAGAGGACGGCCCAGGCTGCGCGTTCGCGGATGCGGCGGCCGACCGGGAGCGGAGTCGCGGCGATCGTGCCGGATTGAGATGTTGATGCGCTGCTGGTGGCGATCCAGCGGAGCTCGCGCGCGACGTCGCCGGCGCTGTGCCAGCGTGCGTCGGAATCTTTGGCGAGGCAGCCGCGGATGACGTGATCGAGGGCGGGCGGCGCGGTCGGAATGATTGTTACGACCGGCGGAGGATCTTTTTCGAGAATCGAGGAGGCGACGGAGATCTGGCTTTTGCCTTCAAAGGCGCGCTTGCCGGTGGCCATTTCGTAGAGGACGGAGCCGAAACTGAAAATGTCGCTGCTGGCGGTGGCTTCTTTTCCTTCGACCTGCTCGGGCGCCATGTATTGGAAGGTGCCGACGAGAGAGCCTTCGGCGGTGAGCGGATCGGAGAGCGCCGGCGAGGAGAGAGTGACCATGAGGTCGTGAGCGCTGCCGGCGACGGCACCGGCTTTTGCCAGGCCGAAGTCGAGAACTTTTGCGCCGCCTTTGGTGAGCATGATGTTGCCGGGCTTGAGATCGCGATGGACGATGCCGTTGCGATGAGCGGACTGGAGGCCGTCGCCAATTTCAGCGCCGACACGAGTGAGTTGCTCGAGAGGAAGCGGGCCTTTTTTCAGACGATCGGCGAGAGTTTCACCTTGCAGATATTCCATGACGATGTAGCGAACGCCGTTTTGTTCGCCGACATCGTAGAGCTGGCAGATGTTGGGATGATTGCAGAGAGGAGATGGCGCGGGCTTCGCGTTCGAAGCGTGCGTGGGCTTCGGGATTTTCGGAGAGATGTTCGGGGAGAATTTTGATGGCGACGGTGCGGTCGAGGCGGGTGTCGCGCGCGCGGTAGACTTCGCCCATGCCGCCTGCGCCGAGGCTGGATTGGATTTCGTAGGGGCCGAGCTTGGTGCCGGAAGCGAGAGGCATTGGGTGGGCGGAAGTATATCGCATCGCGGGGCGGAGTTCGGGAATCGGGGGGCGGAGCGGGATGGGCCGCAGCAATCCTCGGGGTAGCCCGGAGCATCAAAGTTTTGGCTAAGCGACGCTCCCACTGGGGTAGGGTGCTGCCGCGCTTTTTGTATGTTGATTGATATGCGTATATTGCGGAGCCGCAGGTCCCTCTGCTCCGCAACCCAATCAGGCCGACGTAGAATCTAAGAAAGAAACAGGTCGCTTCCGGGCCTTCCGGAAGCTACGCGTTGTAAAAACTGTAACGACGAATTTATCGGAGAGAACACGTGATACGAGTGCGCGCACGAGGTGTGGGCGGGATTTTTTTGGCTGCGGCGATAGCGCTGGCGGCAACGGCGAATCTGGGCGGGTGCGGAGGCGGGTCGAGTTCGGGCGGAGGCGGGAGCACGGGCATTTCCGTGGCGGTGACACCGACGACGGCGTCGGTGGCGCCGAATGCGACGCAGAGTTTTACGGCGACGGTGAGCAATGACAGCGCGGCGAAGGGCGTGACGTGGGCGGCTTCGTGCGCGACGGCGGGCGGATGCGGAGCGCTGTCGGCGACGACGGGTGCTTCGGGAGCGGCGGTGACGTACACGGCGCCTGCGGCGGTGCCGAGTCCGGCGACGGTGACGCTGACGGCGACGTCGGTGAGCGATGGGACGAAGTCGGCATCGGCGACGGTCACGATTACTTCGAGTGGGCCGCCACCGACGGGCGTGGCGGTGACGGTTTCTCCGAAGGTGATGGGGCTGGCGGTGAGCCAGTCGCTGGCACTGACGGCGACGGTGACGGCCGATGTTGGCGCAGCGGGCGTGACGTGGACGGCAAGCAGCGGAACATTCAGCGCGCAAGCTGCGGGGACGGCGACGTATGTTGCGCCGAGTTCGCCGGGAGCGGGGATTACGATTACGGCGACGAGCAAGGTCGATCCGACGAAGAGCGCGACGGCGACGATCGCGGTGACGGATCTAGCGGGAATGACGACATATCACAATGATCTGGCGCGCGATGGGGCGAACAATCAGGAATATTTGCTGACGACGGCGAACGTGAAGCAGGCGAGCTTTGGGAAATTGTTTGCGTGCACGGTGGATGGCGCGGTGTATGCGCAGCCGTTGTGGGTGCCGAATGTGGCGATCGGGGGCGGGACGCACAATGTGATTGTTGTGGCGACGATGCGCGATTCGGTTTACGTGTTCGACGCGGATACGAATAACTGCGCCAATCCCTATTGGAAGAAAGACGCTGATACCGAGCGGCGAGACGTATGGCGCGAGCGCGGATGTATTCACGGGAGATATTTTCGGGGACATCGGGATTTTGGGGACGCCGGTGATCGATCCGGCGTCGAAGACGATTTACCTGGTGACGAAAACAAAGACGACAACGCCGAATTACATCCAGCGGCTGCATGCGTTGAATCTGGCGACAGGCGCGGAGGCGACGAATTCGCCGGTGACGATTGCGGCGACGTTTCCGGGGACGTGCGAAGGCGGATCGACGAATACGTTCAGCGCGTATCGGGAAAATCAGCGGCCGGGATTGGCGCTGTCGAACGGGATGGTTTATATCGCGTGGGCTTCGCACGGGGATGAGGGCACGTATCACGGCTGGGTGCTGGGGTATCAGACGGCGAATTTGACGGCGGTGCCAACGGTGTTTAATTCCACGCCGAATACGGCGTCTGGATTTGCCTATTGCCGAGGCGGAATCTGGATGTCGGGCGGAGCGCCGGCGTTCGATGCGGCGGGAAATATGTATGTGATGACGGGGAACGGGGCGTTCGACGGTACGAGTGGTTCGACGACGCTGCCGACCGATTTTGGCGACAGCTTCTTGAAGTTGAGCACGCCGAACCTGGGCGTGTTGGACTATTTCACGCCGATGAATCAGAGCACGCTGGATACGAATGATTCGGATGTCGGTGCGAGCGGGACATCCGTGCTGATCGATGGAACGGGTGGCGGGAATTATCTGGTGGGCGGAAGCAAGGCGGGAGTGATTTACGTGATCGATCGCGCGAATGGAATGGGGAAATACAACACGAGCGCGGACAACGTGCACCAGGAGTGGACGACGAATCCGAGTTCGCACTCGTTTTCGACGCCGGCGTTCTGGAATAACTCGCTGTACTATTTCGGCGTGAATTTTAGCGGGACGCTCAACGGACAGATTTACACGTTCAACACGTCGAATGGAATGTTTAACACGACGGCTGCATCGGCGACGCCGACTGGATTTGGATTTGCGGGAGCGTCGCCGTCGATCTCGGCGTCTTCGGCGACGGAGAACGGAATCGTTTGGGCCATCGACACGGGAAAATATGGAACCAATGGCACGCCGAAAGCGGCGGGGCCGGCGGTGTTGCACGCTTACGATGCGACGAACCTCGGCACGGAGTTGTGGAACAGCTCGCAGAATTTGAGCCGCGATAAGGCGGGGAATGCTGTGAAGTTTACGGTGCCGACTGTGGCGAACGGGAAGGTGTACATCGGGACGCGAGGGAGTGATGACACGGTCGGCGGGGCGACGACGTTTGGGGAAGTTGATGTGTATGGGTTGCTGCCATAGCGATTGAAGGCACGCATCGGAGAAGAAATGGGCCGCCGAGGTTTGGCGGCCCATTTTATTTTCGAAATGGTCTGCGGAGCGAAGAGGACCCGGATTTGCTTTGAAGCGAACGTGTTACCGAGCTGGGGCGCAGCGGTACTGCGCCCGTACATGGACCGCTTGAGGGCGAGGTGAATGTTTTGGCGCTACATGCCTTCGTAGTTGGGGCCGCCGCCGCCTTCGGGGACGACCCAGTCGATGATTTGGTAGGGGTCGGCGATGTCGCAGGTTTTGCAGTGGACGCAATTGGCGGCGTTGATTTTTAGTTTGAAGTTGCCGGCTTCGGTGACGGGCTCGTAGACGGCGGCCGGGCAAAAATATTGGCAGGGATTGCCGTACTCGACGGTGCATTTTGTGGCGCAGACGTTGAGATCGGTGACGTGAAGATGGCAGGGCTGATCTTCTTCGTGGCGCGTGCCGGAGTGGTAGACGTCGGTGAGGCGATCGAAGGTGAGTTTGCCGTCGCCCTTGAAGCGCGCGCGGAGCGGGATGGCCGTCGATGTGGTGATAGTGCTTGTAGCCGGCTTCGGCGTGCATCGGATCGATGAGGCCGCGGCCGCCGGTGATGAATTGCAGGCCGGTGTGGAAGAGTCCGCCGTAGAGGCCGTACTTGAATGATTGATGGAAGTTGCGGACCTGCCCAGAGTTCTTTCTTGATGTAGCTGGCTTCGACTTTTTTCGGGAAGGCGCTGAGAGTTTTGGCGGAAGTGTCGCCGGCTTTGAGCGCTTCGAAAACTGTTTCGGCGGCGAGCATGCCGGACTTGATCGCCATGTGAATGCCTTTGAGGCGCTGCGAGTCGAGGAAGCTGCCCGAATCACCGATGATGAGGCCGCCGTCTACATAATTGCGCGGCATCGAATACCAGCCGCCGGCGGGAAGAGATTTCGCGCCGTAGCGGACGAGTTTGCCGCCATCGAGAATTTTTTTGATGTGCGGGTGGGTCTTCCACTTTTGAAATGCTTCGTGCGGATCGAATTGCGGGTCGGCGTATTCGAGGCCGATGACGAGGCCGATCGAGACGCGATTGTTGGAGAGGCCGTAGATCCAGCCGCCGCCGTACATATCGGTGGCGACGGGCCAGCCGAGCGTGTGCGCGACATAGCCGGGCGCGATGGCGCCGGGTTGAACGTCCCACAATTCTTTGATCCCGAGGCTATAGATTTGCGGATTGATGTTGTCGAGCTTGTATTTTTCGACGAGTTTTTTGGTGAGCGAGCCGCGCGTGCCTTCGGCGAGGACGGTGACTTTGGCGCGAAGTTCGTAGCCGGGCGTGTAGTTGTCTTTGGGCTTGCCGTTTTTGTCGATGCCTTTGTCTTCGGTGATGACGCCGGCGATGCCGTTGTTTTCGTAGATGAGCTCGGCGCCGCCGAATTGGGTGAAGAGATTGACGCCGGATTTTTCGACGAGGCCGCCGAGCCATTTGGCGAGTTTGTTGAGCGAGACGACGTAGTTGCCTTTGTTTTGGAAGGGCGGCGGCGTTATGGGGAATTTCAGGGATGAGTTTTGAGTGAAGAAGAGAGCTGCGTCGTCGGTGACGGGCGTGTCGAGCGGCGCGGATTTTTCGAAGTCGGGGACGAGCTCGGCGAGAGCTTTGGGATTCATGATGGCGCCGGAGAGTTGATGGGCGCCGACTTCTCTTCCCTTTTCGAGGACGTAGATATTTTCGGTGGAGAGCTGGGAGTTGGCGTTGGAGGCGTTGTGTTTCTGGATGAGGTTGGAGAGGTGGAGGGCGCAGGACAGGCCTGCGGGTCCGGCGCCGACGATGAGAACGTCGGCTTCGAGCTGTTCGCGTTGAACGGTCATGGGATGAGGCTAGTTTAGCAAAACGTGAGGATTCGCGAGTTTCGGAGATGGCGACGCGCGCGAAAGAGAAAAGGCGGATTCACCACAGAGGGCGCAGAGATCACAGAGAAGCGGGAGTTTTCTGATCGTGACCATCTCGAAGACTTTGCTCAGTTCAATCGAGCGCCGCTTCGCGCGTTTCCATCAACGGCGTAACAGCCGGGAATATCCGGAACTTCGGCGACCCAGGAGCCATCGTCCTGGCGGTAGAAAATAATATGGTAGTCTTCGAGCTTCATGGCGAGTCAATCCTACGCCAATGAGCCGAGGAGCAGGAGTTTCTAGGACTTGGCTTTTTCGAGGGCTTCGGTTAGGGCGGGCATGACTTCGAAGATGTCGGCGACGATGCCGTAGTCGGCGATTTCGAAGATGGGGGCGTTTTGATCTTTGTTGATGGCGACGATGGTGCGGGCGCCTTTCATGCCGACGACGTGCTGGATGGCGCCGCTGATGCCGAGCGCGAGATAAAGTTTGGGCGCGACGGTTTGGCCGGAGCTGCCGATCTGGCGCTCCATCGGGAGCCAGCCTTCGTCGCAGATCGGGCGCGAGGCGGCGATTTCTCCGCCGAGAGCTTTTGCGACCGCTTCGGCTTGCGGAATATTTTCGGGAGCTTTGATGCCGCGGCCGATGGCGACGATGAGCGGCGCTTGCGTGAGATCGACGGCGGACTTTGCTTCCTTGAAAAGATCAAGCGGCTTGGTGCGAATTTGTTCGGCGGTGAGATTGACGCTCACGGCGTTGACGGGCGCTTTGCCGGATGCGTTGGGCTCGACGAGATCGGCGCGGAAGGCTCCGGCCTGGAACGAGGCGAACCACGGCGCGTCACTTTGAAAGCTGACGTCGGCGTTGGTTTTGCCCTGGAACATTTGGCGCACGAAAATGAGTTTGCCGCCTTCGTTTTTGTAGGCTATGGAGTCGCCGATCATGCCCTTACCTAGCATCGCGGCGAGTTTTGGTGCGAAGTCGCGAACTTGATAGGTGTGCGGGAAGAGAATGAGATCGGGCTTGGCGGATTCGATGACTTGCTTGAGCGCGATGCAGTAGCCGTCGGGCGTGTAGTTTTCGAGCAGGTCGTTTTCGACAAGCAGAACTTCGGCGACATTTTTGGCGGCGAGTTCATCGGCGAGCACGGCGACGCCTTTGCCGATGACGAGCGCGGAGACGGTGCTGTTCGTGTCTTTCGCGATATGCTGCGCGGCGGCGAGCGTTTCGAAGCTGGTGTTGTTCCACTTGTTTTGGCGCTGTTCGGTGACGACGAGAATTTTCATAGTTGCCTCGGTGCGATCGATACGAAAAACGCCGGCAAGATGCCGGCGCTACCTCAGATGACTCGCGCTTCGAACTTCAGTTTTTCTACGAGCTTTGCGGCGGCTTCTTTCGGTGTGCCGGTCAGGAATTCGGTCTTCTTCGTTTTTGTCGGGACGTAGATCTTTTCGACTTTTTGCGTCGGTTGCACGGTGACGCCGAGCGACTGCGGCGTGATCGTCGCGATTTCTTTTTTCTTCGCGGCCATGATGCCCTTCAGCGTGGCGTAGCGAACTTTGTTGATGCCGGACTGGATCGAAAGAACGGCAGGCAGCGGGCACTCGATGTGCTGGAACCATCCCGCTTCCAACTCGCGCTTGAGCCGCATCTTTCCGTCTTGTACTTCGATCGCCATGATGATCGTGGCGTGTGGAAGATCGAGAAGACCCGCGAGCAACACTCCGGTTTGGCCGAAGCCGTGATCGTCGCTCTGCAATCCCGTCAGCACGAGATCGAATTTTTCCTTCTTGATCGCAGCGGAGAGATACGTCGCAGCTCCCAGCGGATCGAGCTGCGCAAAATTATCGTCGGCGACATGAATCGCGCGGTCGGCGCCCTTCGCCAATGCTTCCTTGATCGTTTGCTTGACGCGCTCCGGCCCCATCGACAGCGCAATCACTTCCCCGCCATGCTTTTCTTTCAGGCGCAGCGCTTCTTCCAGCGCATAGCTATCGGGCTCGTTCATCTCAAAGCCGATGTCGGACTCTTTGATCCAATTGCCGTTAATCGAAAGCGGCGCGTCTTTGGCAGGCACCTGCTTGATACATACGATGATGTTCATCGGAGTTCCTTGATGGATCGGCAAAAGCGAATGAATGCCAGAAAAAACGCTGTCGCGCTGCAGGCTGGAGTTAGTTCCCGGGCCAGCGCTTGAAAATCAGAGCGGCGTTGGTGCCGCCGAAACCGAACGAGTTTGAGAGAACAAATTCCACTTCGGCTTTGCGCGCGACATTGGGCACGTAGTCGAGATCGCACTGCGGATCGGGCGTTTCGAGATTGATCGTCGGCGGCAAAATCTGATCGCGCAACGCCAACACGCTGATGCCCGCTTCGAGTCCGCCCGCGCCGCCGAGCAAATGCCCGGTCATCGATTTCGTCGAGCTGACCGGCATTTTTTTCGCGCGCTCACCAAATACACGCTTCACCGCAATCGTCTCGAGCACGTCCCCGATCGGCGTGGAAGTTCCGTGCGCATTGACGTAACCAATGTCATCGGCCGAAAGCTTGGCATCTTTCAGCGCCGCCTTCATGACGCGATACGCGCCGTCGCCATTCTCGGCGGGCTGCGTGATGTGATAGGCGTCGCCCGACATGCCGTAGCCGACAATCTCGGCAAAAATCGGAGCGTTGCGCTTTTGCGCGTGCTCGAGCGATTCGAGAATCAAAATCCCCGAGCCTTCGCCGACCACAAATCCATCTCGCTGCGCGTCGAAAGGACGGCTGGCATGTGAAGGATCATCGTTGCGCGTAGACAGCGCCTTCATCGAAGCGAATCCGCCAACGCCCATCGGCGTGATCGTCGCTTCGGTGCCGCCGCAAATCATCATTTCAGCAGCGCCGCGCTCAATAATTTTGAAAGAATCGCCAATCGCGTGCGCGGAAGCAGAGCAAGCGGTAGCGGTTGCAGAATTCGGCCCGCGAGCGCCGTATCGAATCGAAATGTGCCCGGAAGCGAGATTGACGATCGCCGACGGAATAAAGAACGGCGAAATCTTCCCCGGCCCGCCCTGCACGAGCTTCCGGTGCTCGCGCTCGATGATGTCGAATCCACCGATGCCGCTGGAAACGTAAACGCCGACCTCGTCGAGGTCGTTTTCCGTTTCTTTCGACCAGTTCGCCATTTTGATGGCGGCATCCGCCGCAGCCAGAGCGATCTGGATGAAGCGGCCCATCTTTTTGAGTTCTTTTTTCTCGATCCACCGGAACGGATCGAAGTTTTTCACTTCGCCCGCGATGGTGCAGTCGAAGCCGGTGGTATCGAAGAGCGTGATGGTGCCGATGCCGCTTTGGCCGGCGACGAGATTTTTCCAAGTCTCGTCGGTCCCGATGCCAAGCGCGCAGACCAGTCCAACGCCCGTCACAACAACGCGGCGAGTCACAGGATTCTGCTCCCTGATGAGGTGATGAAACTCAGCGGTCCCTTACTTTCCCTTGGAGTGTTTGTCGATGTAATCGACGGCGTCTTTGACGGTCGCCATTTTTTCGGCGTCTTCGTCGGGGACCTCAATGCCAAAGGCTTCCTCGAAAGCCATGACGAGTTCGACCTGGTCCAGCGAGTCGGCACCGAGATCGTCCACAAAGGACGCGGTGGGGGTAACTTCCGCTTCATCCACGCCGAGCTGTTCCACAATGATCTGCTTTACGCGCTCTTCAACGCTGGCCATTCCTGTATCCTCCACGATCTGCGTTTCGTCGTGCTGGTTTGAGAGTGAGAGTACTGTGGACCGCTCGGTCCTACGCTACCCCGCTGCATTTGACCCGTTTTTGTAACTCAAACATTCTAGTTAGGCTGTAACGCAAGGTCAACTTATGCGCAGAAAATTCGCAGCCTAAGTTTTTGACGTCTCCCTCGTGTGGCGCTTACGTCAGATGCATACCGCCGTTTACGTTAAGAACGTGGCCGGTGATGTAAGCGGCCTCGTCGCTGGCGAGAAAAACGATGGCGGCTGCGACGTCGCGCGGCGAACCCATGCGGCCGAGCGGAATACGCGTTTTCAATTCTTCTTTCACCTTGTCGGGAAGCACATCGGTCATCGGCGTTTCGATGAATCCTGGCGCGACGGCATTTACTGTGATGTTGCGCGAGGCGATTTCGATGGCGACGGCTTTGGTGAGGCCGATGAGTCCGGCTTTTGCTGCGACATAGTTCGCCTGGCCGGCGTTGCCCGACTGCGCGACGACGCTGCTGATGTTGATGATGCGGCCTGCGCGAGCGCGCATCATCGTCGAGAGAGCTTGCTGGATGCAGAAATGCGCGCCAGTGAGATTGGTTTTCAGCACGGCTTCCCAATCGTCGGGCTTCATGCGCATCGAGAGGCCGTCGCGTGTGATGGCGGCGTTGTTGACAAGAATGTCGAGGCGGCCGAATTTGTCGAGGACCTGCTTGAAGCCGGCTTTGACTTGGTCGGCGTCGGCAACATCCATTTTCACCGCGAGCGCTGCGCCGCCTGCGGATTCGATTTCGGTGACGAGCGATGCGAGCTTCTCTTCACTACGGGCGGCGACGGCAACTTTTGCGCCGGCTTGCGCGAGAGCGAGCGCGGTGTCTCGGCCGATGCCTTGGGACGCGCCAGTGATGAGAGCTACTTTGTCTTTCAAGCTAAACATTTCGATGATGGCCTCAGTGCCAGTGAAAGGTGCAGGTGCCCCTGTTCGGGCCGAGAAATGCGCAAAAGGCTTTTACCACAGAGAGCGCTGAGTTCACAGAGTCAGCGTGCGGAGCGAGCAGATTGCGTGTCGTTCACGTTCACGCAGCGTCGGCACGCGATTGAGCGATTTTTTCGATCGTGGTCGCGAGGCTCTTTTCGTCCTCGACGTTGAGCGTGCCGACGGAGCGCTCGATCTGGCGCAGCAGGCCCGTCAACACGCGGCTCGGACCGACCTCGACGAACGTATTCACGCCCTCCTCGATCAATTCGCGGACAGATTCTTCCCAGCGCACGGGCATCGTGACTTGACGAATCAAAGCGTCGCGCGCTTCGTCGCCGCTGGTTTCGGTGTCGGCGTCAACGTTGGTGACGAGCGGAAACTTCAGCGCAGCAAACTCGGTCTTGCGCAGATCTTTTTCAAGCTTTTCCTGAGCCGGCATCATAAGCGCGGAATGAAATGGCGCGGACACCGCCAAAATCACGGCGCGCTTGGCGCCGAGTTGCGACGCGATTTCAACGGCGCGCTTCACCGCATCAGCGTGACCGGAAATCACCGTCTGCTCCGGAGAATTCAGATTCGCGGGCGAGCAAACTCTGCCTTCCGCGGCGCGCTTGCAAGCGTCGGTGACGACAGCCGGCGACAGACCCATGATCGCGGCCATCGCGCCTTCGCCGACAGGAACCGCTTCCTGCATATATTTGCCGCGCTTGTGGACGATTTTTACGGCATCGGAAAATTTCAGTGAGCCCGCGGCAACGAGCGCGGAATATTCGCCCAGGCTGTGACCCGCAACGAAATCGGGAGTGATTCCGTTTTCGGCGAGCACGCGATACGTCGCCACCGAGCACGTCAGAATCGCAGGCTGCGTGTTCGCGGTCTGCTTGAGATCTTCCTCGCTACCCGCAAAGCACATCTGCGAAATCGAAAATCCCAGCGCCTTGTCGGCTTCGTCGAACACAGCTTTCGCCGCCGGATATTTTTCAGCGAGTTCTTTGCCCATTCCCGGGTATTGCGAAGCCTGGCCCGGAAATACGAATGCGATTTTCCCCATCTTTGTCCCTTTTCCTGCTGCTACGAGCGCATCGCGATTCGGTCGGGATGCACGCCCGCGGCTGAGAGCCCCTGTTCAATCTTTTCGTTCATGCCACCGCGCGCCAAGCCTGCGGCGACGCGAATCGCATTTTTAACGGCGGCGGCGTTGGACCGGCCATGGCCGATCACGCAGACACCGCGCACACCGAGCAGCGGTGCGCCGCCATATTCGGCGTAATCAATCTTTTTCTTCAGGCCCTTGAAGGCGCCTTGCGAGAGCATCGCGCCAAACTGCGAAACCAGCGAGCTCTTCAGCGATTTCTTCAACACTTCAAAAATCTGCAGCGCCAGGCCTTCACAAATTTTCAGCGCGATGTTACCGACAAAGCCGTCGCACACGATCACATCGACATCGCCCGAAAATAAATCGCCGCCTTCGACGTTGCCGACAAAGTGCACCGGGCTTTTTTTCAGCCGGTTGTACACTTCGCGCGTCAGCTCGTTGCCTTTGATTTCTTCTTCGCCGACCGAGAGCACACCGACGCGCGGCTTGCGATGACCGAACGTCGCGCGGTAATAGATGTCGCCCATCACCGCGAACTGCACCAGGTGCTCGGGCTTGGAGTCGACGTTGGCTCCGACATCGAGCAAAACGGAAACGCCGCCCTTCGCATTCGGAAATGGCGCCGCCAACGCAACGCGATCGACCGATTCCAACGTGCCCAGCAAAAACCGCGCGACCGTCATGACCGCGCCGGTATTTCCGGCGCTCACCAACCCATCGGCTTTCGTCTCTCTCACCAGCCGAGCGGCGACGTGAACGGAACTGTCTTTCTTCCGGCGAAATGCCTGCGCCGGGTGATCATCCATCGTGATCACTTCGCTCGCCGCGACAACTTCGATGGGAAGGTTCGGTGTGGCGTGCTTGGACAATTCCGCGCGGATCACCTGCGGCTGGCCGACCAGTAAAATGCGCACGCCAAATTCACGTGCAGCCAACACACTGCCTTCGACTTCAGGACGGGGAGCATGGTCTCCGCCCATGGCATCAACCGCAATTGTGATCATGAAGGGCTTCGATCAGGCAATTCCGGAAAAAGCGCCGGTGAAAGGCTGCCGCTTTCTCTGCAGATAAGCTTTGGGCTCCGCAGACGAATCTTAGGCCGAGACGTCTTGGACTGCTTTGCCCTTGTAAAAGCCGCAATGAGGGCAGACCTGGTGAGGCTGCTTCATTTCGTGGCAGTTGGGGCACTTCGCCAGCGCGGGCTTGACCAGAAAATCGTGCGCGCGCCGGGTGCTGGTGCGCCGCTTGGAATGCCGGCGTTTTGGGTTAGGCATGACACTACTCCTCGTTCCGACCGAATATGGCCGGATTGTATGGGCTTTCGGCCCTGAAACCTATTGCTTTTTCAGCCAGTCCTGCTTCAGGCGCGCCAGTGGCGCGAGTCGCGGGTCTGTCGAATGAGTCTCGCAGCGGCACTCTTCGTGATTCAAATTCGCGCCGCAATTGGAGCAAAGTCCCCGGCAGTCGCTGCGGCAGATCACCTTCATCGGCAACGCAAACAGGACCTGCTCACGCAGTACGTCCGCCAGGAAAAGCCCTTCCCCCTTGAAAAATCCGATTTCCGCGTCGTCGTCCCTCAGCCTGGCCTCTTCCGGACGCGTTCCTTGCGGCAACGGACTGTAGAACAGATCGAAAGGGCGATGCACTTCATCCACGACGGGTTCGAGACACCGGGCGCACACCATCTCGACCTTGGTCTCGATTTCCCCGATGATCCGGATCTGGCCTTCGATAAGCTCAGCCGTGGCCGTGACTTCCAGCGGGTCGGTCTGCTTCACTTCCGTCGTCTGATAGTCGATGCTGCCGGGCGCGTAACTCTTACGAATGACCTGTTTCCGGACAGCAAGGTCCTTGATATCTAGAAACATGTCTCCTGCGCCTCCGGCGCTGACGCTCATGCTTTCTCATTATTGGGGCGGTTAGCCGCCAAGTCAAGGAAGCGCGGAGGCTTCGAATAAAATTGGGTTTCCTGGAAATTACGGCTAGGACTACTGGCAGCCGTTGGTTTCGAGTTCGTAAAGCCGCAAGCGAGCCTCGCGATTGCCTTTGCCGGCCGCGGCCTTCATCAGCACCTTGGCTTGATCGCAATTCTTATCGACACCGGCGCCACGCGCAAAGCGTTCTGCCAGCGAGACTTCAGCTGAAACCGAGCCGGCTTGCACGGCGCCCCAGAGCGTTTCGACGCTGTCGGTTTCGCTCCAATTCGGCTCAGGCTTCTGACCCGCCGCGGCGGCGTTTTGCCGGTCGAGTGCCGAAGTGGAACGGTCGGAAACGTTGGAGGCATCGGGCGTCGCGCTCGAAGATCGCGGTCTCGTCGCCGCCGCCAGCTTTGCCGTATCCTCGGCGGCTTTCTTCGACTCAGCGACCGGGTCGGAATCCGGAAGCCCTGCGCTGGAATTCTTGTCGGCAGAGTTGTCGGGTGCGACTTCCGGTTTATTCGTCGGAAGCGCAGTCGATGAACTGTCAGCCGGCTTATCGGCTGGAGTCACGCTCGATGCCTTGGTCTTGTTGCCGCTCAGCGTCTCGCCCAACCAAATCAGCGAGTTGCCCACGTCTTTCTGGTACATCACGCCGAGCGCAAGCACCGCGACGACAGTCGCGGCAACAGCGATGCCGCGCCACACCGATGCAGACCTGCGTTGCTGTTGATCTTGGTAAGGAACGATCGCTTCGGTGAATGGCGAGTTGTAGCGAGGTTCGTCGAGAACCGGATATCCGAGCGAAGCCGCATTTGAGTTGGAATATGCAGGTCTCTGCGGCGGCGGTGGTGGCGGCGGAGCTTCGTGCTGCGGAATTCTCACGCTCGGCGCAGCTTCGCGCGGATGCGAAAACGGATCAGGCGCAACCGGCGGCGGAACGTTCACGCGATTCGGCCGCGCGCCCATACCTGCTCCAGCAGCGGCTGCGGACGCGGCGGCGGCAGATGCGTATCCATATTCCACCGGCGCGTTCGTCTCTTCAAGCCACGATCGGATTTCTTTGCGCGCTTCGGGAGGAAGCGCGATAAAACGGA
Source organism: uncultured Acidobacteriota bacterium (assembly GCA_963785605.1). Lineage (GTDB taxonomy): Bacteria > Acidobacteriota > Terriglobia > Acidiferrales > UBA7541 > Acidiferrum. The sequence continues at coordinate 212,868 of CAWAWE010000020.1, forward strand.
GCCCGCCCATCACACCAGACTCGTCGGCCCACACAATTTCCGCGTCGCCTGCAATGCGGCGTCCGCCGTTGATCTGAAATCCGAAGCGCGTTTCGCCGATTTTCACCGGCGTGATTGCCTGAAATCCGCAACCCTCTTCGGAGAGATTCAACATCACGCCGCCGTTCTCTCGCCCCAACTCCAGATACACGAGCTGTTGGGTGCGCCTGCGAACGATCGCGCGATTATTCTGTTTCATCGTTTCAACTTTCACGTCTACCTCAGCGACCTCACTGACTGCGCCGAGCAGGGAGAGAAAACCAGGACGCTTGGAGGCACAGTCCGCTGTGCCGTTCATTCTATCCGAGACGCGAGGTTCTGACATCGGTAAATTTACTCCCAGGAGTGGAGGGGATTTCAGCTCCCGCCTGTGGAAATTCATCGTTGAGGGCCCGTTTCGTTGCGGCATGACCCATGAGAGCGTTAACGGCGAGTCGAGATACAGTACTTGGTCGCCAAGGAAACTCTGTCGTTGCCGTCACTTAACTCGCGGGTTGATTGAATCATTCCTGGACATAGCGGCAAATACAGGTTTCAGGGGAGGCAGGTGGGTACTCGAACCTGTATTTTGGCCTTATAGTCGAAAGATGGGCGAAGTCCGTGAGTCGAAAGCCAGCCGAAGCAACGACTCAAGCTCCGCAAAAGGCAGCGATCCGGCACCTGCGCCGGTCGGAGTTGCCGATCGGCACGGTGGCGCTGGCGCGATATCTGATCGGCAAGCTCGTCGTCCGCGACCTTCCCGGATTGCGAATGGCCGGACGCATCGTCGAAACAGAGGCCTACCCGCCGAAAGATCCGGCCGCGCACCACTACCGAGGCCCGACGCCACGAAACCAGGTGATGTATCTGGAGCGCGGCCGCGCCTACATCTACTTCTCTTACGGCAACCACTTCATGCTCAACGTCAGTGCCGAAGTGCCGGGCGTAGGCGGAGGTATCTTGATTCGTGCTTTGGAGCCGCTCGAAGGCATCGCCGAGATGGAGCGCCGCCGCGGCACTACACGCCTCTACGATCTAGCGCGCGGACCTGGCCGCCTCGCGCAAGCGCTGCACATCGACTTCAGCGTCAACGGCGTCGATCTCTGCGCTCCCGGCCCGTTGTGGCTCGGTGCACTCGCCTCATCGCGCGCCACACATGCCGAAAAGCTCCACCTCGACCGTCCACCGCGCATGGGCATCAGCCGCCGGATCGGCATCACCAAAGCCGCGCATCGCCTCCTGCGATTCTATGAGCGCGGCAGCCGCTTCGTCAGCGGCACTTCCCGCCTCAACGCGTAACAATCGCCGATAAACGGCATCCCACCGCTCCCCTCGACCAGCGCTGACCGGCTTGGCCTCGCCGATCGTCACCAAACCACCCCATTTACCAAATGCGGACGCGCTCCGAGGTACCAAGTTGCCCTAGTACCCGCAAGCGTATGATGTTCGTTAGACATCTAAAAACCCGGGGGTATCGGTATGTCTGACAGCTGGCGCGACTCCGAAGGCCAAGTTATCGACGGACAGTTTCCGCTCGTGAAGCATCTGGGCGGCTCCGACCACAGCGTCGTGTTTGCGACGCTGCGCGGCAGGGACAAGAACGAAAAAGCCGCCATCAAGTTCATCCAGGCCGACGGCGCAAACGCCGAGGCGCAACTCTCACGCTGGAATCGCGCTGCGCAATTTCATCATCCCAACGTGATCCGAGTGTATGAGTCCGGCCGCTGCCAACTCGCCGGCTTGGATCTGCTCTATGTCGTGACCGAATTCGCGCAGGAAAATCTCGCCGAGTTCTTGCCGCAGCGCGCGCTCTCCTCCGACGAAGCGCACGACATGCTGGAACCCTTTATCGATGCGCTTTGGTATCTGCACGGACAAGGCTTCGCCCACGGCCGCATCAAACCGGCGAATATTCTCGCGATCGACGACCAGCTGAAACTTTCGAGCGATTCGATCTGCCCCGATGGCGACATGCAAATCGGCGCAGGCAAGCCTGATATCTACGTCGCTCCCGAAACGAACGGCCGCACAACCACGGCAGGCGACGTCTGGTCGCTCGGCGCGTCAATCGTGGAATCACTGACGCAGCGCCGCCCGGAAGAAACATCCGGCGATCCGACTTTCCCCGAGAGCATGCCGCAACCGTATCTCGAGATCGCGCGCAACACTCTCCGCCGCGATCCAAAAACGCGCTGGACCATCACCGAGATCTCGAAGCGTTTCAATCCGAACGCCGCGCCTCATCCCTCAACTGCGGCGATCGCGGAGCCTGCTCCGACATCCGCAAAAACCGCAACCGTCGCTCCGCCACCAGCACCAGTCGCCGCCAAGCCGGCAGCCGCAGCAACGCCAGCCGCCGCCATTGCGATCGCCGAGCCACCGAAGCCGCTGCCATCGAAATCCGCCGGCATGACCGCTGCCGCCGCCAGTGCCAGTGCCGCAACCGGCGCCGCCGTCGCCGTCGCGCCGGCACCAGCATCGGCGTCCGTCGAACCGAAAGCCGTGCCTCTCGCCAAACCCACCAAGAGCATCGACCCTCTCTCGATTCCGCTCTCCAATGTCGAGCCGCATTTCGACGCCGGCAAAAGTTCCAGCAAGGGTTGGTACATCGCGATCGTTCTTCTCCTCGCGGCTGCCGTCGGAGCGTGGTATTACGTTCCGCAATTCCGCGAATTCGTGCAGAACATCATCTCGCCATCGCAGTCCGCCGCGCCTTCGCCCCAACCGACATCATCGACGCCGGCATCGCAAAGTCCTGCATCGCAGCCAGCCGCTCAGCCGACACCGCCGCCATCGAACAGCAAGCCCGACGCAACACCGCCGCAGAAGAAGCCTTCAGCTCCCGAGCCAACCCGCAATCACGGCGGCATCGACGGCTATCCACAAGTTTCGTCGAATCAGCCGCCCGCGAACGCAACTCCGACTTCGACTCCCGCCAGCGAGCGCACGCCCGTAAAATCGAGCGCCGCTTCCGCTCCCGCACCGGCAAATTCAGCAACACTCAGCGCAGCCGCTGTAACCACGCCGCTCCCCGCAACTTCGCGCACCGCGGCCATCGCATCAACAAGTTTGCCCGCCGGCCCAGTCACGCCAGGCGCGCCGCTTAACCAGACCATGCCCGAAATTTCTTCCCGAGCGCGCAGCACCATCCACGGCACCGTTCGCGTCGTCGTCAAAGTTCGCGTGGACAAATCCGGCGCCGTTTCTTCCGCCGTTCCCGCTTCATCGCCCAGCCGCTTCTTCAGCGAAGCCGCCATCCAAGCCGCAAAACAGTGGGACTTCACGCCCGCCAAAATTTCCGGCCAGCCCGTCCCCAGCGACTGGCTCGTGCGTTTCGACTTCACCCCAACCGACACAAAAGTTTTGCCGTCGCAAACCAAGCCGTAACACTCGACGCGTTCAAGCTCATATACGGGCGCAGCACTGCTGCGCCCCAGCTTGCCCAGCCGAAATCTTCAAGCACACTCCGTTTTTTCTTCTACTCCTGAAATCGCCTCGCTAATCCACATTCCGTCCGCTCGCCTTTTTTTCATTTCCCCGCCCACTCACCGCAAACCTTCCCCAGTGTTACCATCTCCAATCAGCACACAGGAGACCCCCTATGCGTTGGCAAGACGGCGGAGAAAGCTCTGACATCGAAGATCGTCGCGACCAATCCGGCGGCGGAGGCGGCGGTGGCTTCGGCTTTGGCGGCATGCACATCGGCATCGGCGGCGCGCTCATCCTTCTCGTCCTCAGCCTCATCTTCCATCAAAACTTTTTCGCCTTGCTCGGCGGCGGAGGAGGCGGCGGGTCAGCCGTTCAATCCGGCCCCGCGACCTCGGGCCAGCCCAACTCCGCTCGCGATCAAGCCGAAGAGCCGCTCGTCCATTTCATCTCTTTCGTTCTCGACGACACGCAAAAAACCTGGGCCGAAATTCTGCCGCAACAATCCGATCGTCAGTACCACAAAGCTCATCTCGTGCTTTATCGCGACTACACGCAAGGCGGCTGCGGCAACGCCGAATCCGCCACCGGCCCCTTCTACTGCCCCTCCGATCAAAAGGTCTACATCGATCTCGGCTTTTATGACGAGCTCAGTCGCCGCTTCGGCGCACCCGGCCAATTCGCGCAAGCCTACGTTCTCGCCCACGAAATGGGCCACCACATTCAAAATATTCTTGGGATCGAACGCCAGGCTGAACAAGGTAGCCGTCAGGGCGCTAATTCTTCTTCGGTGAAACTCGAACTTCAGGCGGATTGCTTTGCGGGAATCTGGGCGCACTCCACGCAACAGCGCGGGATGCTCGAGCAAGGCGACATCGAGTCGGCGCTCGGCGCCGCCGCAGCTGTCGGCGACGACCGCCTGCAAAAAATGTCAACGGGACACATTTCGCCCGACTCATTCACACACGGAACGTCGGCGGAGCGGCAGAAGTGGTTTACGGCGGGATTTAATTCAGGACAGATCTCGTCGTGCAACACCTTCGGCACGAACGATCTGAATTAGTCTAGTCTGCGGAATGAATCTGCGGTTGGCGCTTCAAAAAAGCGCTCGACAAAAACTCATCACCAGAAAATCGACGTCGACATCCTATCGATGAAGCTCGTGTATCCCGGAAAATAGCGGAATGTGGACATCAGGTATGACGCGACCAGTGTCTTGGTAACGAGCAATGTCATAAGTTCCTCGTGCAGATTGACAGCACTCGCAACCGCGCAAATGATTGCGGACCATCGCGTAGGACTTAGCAAACCTGGCTTGCAGTCGCATGAGCTCATTGTCGATCTTCTTTCCTCGTAGCCCCAGTTTGCTGATCTCGGCGCGCCGAGCGTTCCATTCGCTTTGCGCCGTGTTGCATTCTTCGAGCAGTCCTTGATGCGTCTCGCAGGTCGCTGCCATCTCGAAAATCGTTGCGCTCATTGCCGCCCCCTCCTGGAAAGACTCGTTCTGGCCTGAGCTTGATACTCAAATCGCTCGTTCCCACCAACGCTATCCACTAGTGCAAAGGGGCTGCCAAACGGCGGCTCAACACTTAACTCGCTTATTTCTCACGGTTTGAATCAATTGAGGGTGGTTTTGAATCGCGCGCAGTGCCCGCGCACTGCGGAGATTTTGCGTTCCACGCGCGCGAATTTTCTAAGGCATTCGCAGTAGCGTCTGCGGGAAACACTTTAGACGGGCAGTGTTTGGAAAAATCTAATTCGCAGTCCTAGAACTTATCTCGATCCGCCGAGAACCTTCTGAAATGGATCCGCCGTCCGGCGCCGTGCTGCTGCCGCCCGACTCCATCGCTTTTTTCGCCGCAGCCGCTTTCTCTGGGTTGACCCACGCATCCTGCGTCACGATCGTCGTTTGCGATGGCAAGGCCAACGCGCCTCCGGTTCGATCGAGTGTGTCGAGTACGTCCAAAATCAGCGCCTCTTGCGCCGCCAGATACAGCCCGTAATCGCGCTCGAGAATGTACGCATATACCTCGACTTCGACGGCGTAATCTCCAAATCGCAAAATCCTCACGCGCGAAGTCGATGCCTCGACTTTCGGATTCTTCGCCAGCACGTCGCGAATTTGCGCCAACACATAGCGCAGGTGGTCTGGCGACAAGTCATATCGCAGGCGCACCAACTGCTTGCACAAAATTTTGTCGCGAAATCTGAAATTCTCCAGCGTCGCCGTCGCCACGGTGCCGTTCGGAATCGACACCACCGTCCGGTCTTCCGTTCGAATTCGCGTCGATCGCAGCCCGATATCTTCGACCGTTCCCGCGCGATCGCCGATCTTGCAAGGATCGCCGACCACAATCGCCTTGTCGGTCAGAATCGAAATCCCGCCCAGCAAATTTTCAAACGTCTTCTGCGCGCCGAGGCCAATCGCCAAACCGCCGATGCCCAAGCCGGCCAGCGCCGCCGTCACATTCACGTCCATCGAACTCAGCGCCCACAGTCCGATCACCAGAAAAATCAAAACATCCAGCACGCGCCGCGTCAACGACAGCAGCGACCTCTCCGCCAATCTGCCCCGATCGGTCAGTTGCACCGCAATGCCGCGGAAAATCCAATGCGTAATCCGCGTGATCGCCCAATACGTTGCGATCGCAAAAACAACAATCAGGAAATATCGGTAATACTGCCGGTACAGAAGCGACTGCCGATCGTCGCACAAAATCGTAGTGAATCACGACCGCAATAAGCATCGCGCCAGGGCCAAAGTGCTTCAGCGGGCGTCGCGCGAGTTCCTGCAATCCACGGCTGCGCCGATACCAGCTGAAAAGCATCCGCCCCAGCCAGCGCAACCGCCCAACCCAAAGCCACCGCGACCGGCACGAACAAAACAATCGCAATCCACTGCCACAGCGGCATCGCCAGTAAGCGGTTTCGAACCAGCCATCCCGGCAGTTTTTGTTCCAGCTGTGGGAATCGCAGCGAGTCATAAGCCTCGGCCACTTTGCTGAGCGTTTGCCTCGAGATGAACCACAGCTTGACGTTGTGCACGTCCTCCAGCCGCACCAGCGTCACCGGAAACGACTCGCTCAATAGGTGCGTGCCGCCGATCGTGATTTCGTCGCGCGTTCGAGCGTCGTCGCCGCGCCCATCCGGATCGGCATTCGTGGACGTCAATGCCGATGCCGGAAACGTCGCGTTGAGCACGGTGTTCAGCTGCTTCACCAGCTCTTGCTCTTCTTCCGCTGTGACGCGATGCCCTTTCATCGGTGGCTGAAAATATTCAGCCGCGCGCTCGTTTTCCTCTTGCGCCATTCGAATGAATCCGACAATGGTCCCGCGCGGCGTCTCGCGCCCCAGCCCCAACGGATCGACTGGAGCATTCGCCGCCGGCGCTGTCGCCGCCGGCTTGGCAGCCCCGCCTTGCAGCAGCGACGACACACTCTGCCCCGCAGCGCCCAAACCGCCGCCCAAGCAAAGCGCCACCACCACAACCACCGACGCTACGCGCCAGCCCGCAAATTTTCGGACAGCTCTCACGAACCAATTCCTCTTCGAATCTCTTTGATCTCAGCCTCACTCAACTCGACGAAACAACTACGACATCAGCCGGGGTGCCGCACCGTCCAGGTTAGGAGGGTGCGGTGTTTTTCTGCCCATCGCAACCCAAGCCACCCATCGATACCTCAACCCACCAAAGTAAAACCCGTACATTGGTAGACCGTATTGTACAAGCGCCACCAAAGGGAGGAAGGAAAAGGCAGAGTCTCGCAACATCGCTCACACAGAAATATTCTTCGACCCAGCAGTCGCCCCGGGCCCAATCACATGCAAATGCTGCCGCAACAAAAATTGATCCGTCATGCCCGCAATGTAATCGCATACCACAACATGCCGCGCCTCGACATGCGCCATCTCTTCATAAGCCGCCGGCATCGATCCCGCCGAGCTAAAATAATATTCAAACAACTCCGCCAAACACCGCACCGACCGATCCCGGTCCTCCGTAATAATTGGCCGGTCATAAATGTTCGCGAACAAAAATTTCTTCAGCTCCGCGTTGCGCGCCGCAATCTCCGGACGAAACCCGGCAATCCGCTTCGGAGACTTCCGCACATCGTCAACTGTCTGCACTCCAGCCTCGCGCACCCGTGCCGAGGTCGTCTCGATCAAATCCGTCACCAACTGATCCAGCACGCCCTTCAACGCATCGTTGAATTTCAGCTTGTCGGCTACATCGGGATACTTCGCATTCACGCGTTCGTACGCCTCACCAAAAATCGGCACGGCTCGCGCGAGCACCGCATATCCAGCAACTCCGCCTCGCGCGCATCGTCCAGATCCGCCGTGTTATACGCGATCTCATCCACCCAATCGATGAGCTGCGCCTCCAGCGGAGGCCGCAAATCCAGCGAATATTCCGCAAGCTCCGGCCACTCCGCTTCCTTGCCCGCGTAGTCGCGCGAGTGCTTGATGATCCCTTCGCGCACCTCAAACGTCAGGTTGAGACCTGGATGATCCGGATACCGCTGCTCGAATTGCTCCACGATTCGCAGCGCGTGCAAATTGTGATTGAAGCGTCCGCCGTGCCGCTTCATCAATTCGTTCAATTTGCGCTCGCCCGCATGACCGAACGGCGGATGCCCGATGTCGTGCACCAATGCCAGCGCTTCCACCAACTCCGAATTCAGCCCCAGCGCCGTCGCCACCGTTCGCGCAATCTGCGACACCTCGAGCGTGTGCGTCAGCCGGTTGCGAAAATGATCCGAAAAACGCATCGTGAAAACCTGCGTCTTCGCTTCGAGCCGACGAAACGCGCGCGCGTGCACGATGCGGTCTCGATCCCGCGCATATTCGCTTCGATATTTGTGGGGAGTTTCAGGAAAGCGCCGGCCTCGCGATTGATTCGCGTGCACGGCCCAAGGCGCGAGAGTGGGAAGGCTATCGATGCGTCGCTCCGTTTCTGCTAACGGCGCGCTAAATGAAAATGGCTAAACCGATCCGACAAAGTACGAATTTGTACGGGCGCAGCACTGCTGCGTCCCAAGTCCGCACGATTGCAAATATTTCGCAGCGGCGTCAGCTTACGACTTCGGCCCCAGCGTATCCAGCCCGCGATCCGCTTCTTCCGAAATCGCCGACTCCGGATATTCCTTCTTCACCTGCTGATACACGGTCGCCGCTTCTTTCGGATTGGCCTGCCGCAGCACGCCCGCAAGTTCCAGCAGCACCACCGGCCTCGTCACAAACACCGACGGCTTGTCTGCCAACGCGCGGTAAATCTTCGCCGCCTCATCCGCTTTGCCCGTGCGCGAATACAACACCGCCGTCTGATACTGCGCCATGCTCGCCAATTCCTTGTCGCTGCCGTTGCTGATCTTCTTCAATTCCTCGAGCGCCTGATTCTCTTTGTCTAAATCCTCCAGGCAGAGCGCTGCGTAGTATCGCGCCAACCGCCCCGGATTCGTGCTCGGGTATTTGTCCGCAACCGCCGTGAACTTCGCTAGCGCATCGTTCGACCGCGCCGTCTCGTCCGCGTAGCTCGGCTCCCCCGCTTCCGCCGGATCGGGCGACGCCCCGATGTGTCCCGAGTACGCCTTCATCGCGGTGTCAAACGCCGCCGAGGCCGACACCGTCTGCCGCTCGTGATACACGCTCCAGCCGCCGTATCCCGCCGCGATGATGAGTACGACCGCGAGCACGATGATCGACACCTGCTTATGCGAGTACACCGCTTCCGCGCCGTGCTCCAGCGCGTCGTGAATCTTGTCCTGCTTCAGCTCTTTGCGAGATAGATGGTCCGACACGTGCAACGCTCCTGACAGCATTCATTCTGTATTCGGAATCCACAATTCTAGCATAACGATCAGCTTCTCCTTCCGCATCGTTACTTCATTACTTCGTTGCATCGCTACTTCGCCTTTTCCGTCCGCCCGATAACCATCTCAACACCCCATTTGCCAATCTCCAATCATCCCCGACTCCGCAGTGCTACCTTGAGTTCACCATGCAAGCAGCCTGCAGTAATTGCGGCACGAATCACGTGCTCAAAGACGCCGACATCGGCGCGCACCCCAAAGTAAAATTCCGCTGCTCCCGCTGCTCTACTACCACCGTTGTTGACACTCGCAAACATCCCGACTCCACTGTCGTCATCTCGCCTCTCCCATCCTTCGCTCGCAGCAGCAACGGCGGGGGCGCGCAATCTTCGCTCGTCATGCAGGATCCCACCGCCGTCTTGCCGAAATCGAAAAACGTCATCCTCACCATCATCGCCGGTCCGGGCGCGGGAATCGCTCACTGCGCTCAATAAGCCACGCGTCGTCGTCGGCCGCGACGGCGCCGACATCGCCCTGCAAGATCCCGAAATCTCGCGCCACCACTGCGTCGTCGAAGTCCGCGAAGATTACGTCAATCTCCGCGACCTCGACTCCACCAATGGCACCTTCTTCGAAAAAGAGCGCGTCCGCGCCGCCATGCTCGGCCAAGGCGCCGAATTTCGCATCGGCGAAACCACGCTCCGCCTGACTTTCGAGCCCAAGTAACCCGGCAGTCCGCAGTTCGAACAGATAACGGCCACGCAGTCGCTACAACGTCAATGTGAGATACTGACTCGACCTCGCGACCTCATCGCATCCGCCTTCGCCAATGAACCGCATCTCCGCCTGCATCATCACTCTCAACGAAGAAGCAAATCTCGCCCGCGCCCTCGCTTCCTCTCAGCGGCGTCGCCGACGAAATTGTCGTCATCGATTCCGGCAGCTCCGATCGCACCGAAGAAATCGCCCGTGAATACGGCGCAAATTTCGTCGTCCACGACTGGACCAACTACGGCGAACAGAAAAACTTCGCCGCCGAAACCGCCACTAACGATTGGATTTTCTCGATGGACGCCGACGAGGAACTCAGCAGCAATCTCCACCTCGCGCTCCTCGAATGGAAAAAACGCAAGCCCGATCATGACGTTTACGAAGTCTCGCGCCGCACTTGGTATCTCGGCGCATGGATCAAACATTCCGGCTGGTATCCCGATTTTCAGCGCCGACTCTATCGCCGCACGTCCGCGAAATTCGCCGGCATCATTCACGAGTCTCTGCAATTCACCGGGCAGCCTGGCCGCCTCACGGGCGATCTCCTCCACTACACCGTCCGCTCTTTCGACGAGCACCAAGCCAACGTCGAAAAATATTCCACGCTCTCCGCGCAGCGCATGTACTCCGAAGGCCGCCGCCGTTGGCGCGGCGCGCTCCTCGTCGCCACGCCGTGGAGCTGGTTTCGCAGTTTCATCATTCGCGGCGGTTTTCTCGATGGTTACCGTGGAGCACTCATCGCGCAAATGGCCGCACGCACCGTTCGCCTCAAGTATGCGAAGCTCGGTAAACTAATCGCATCTCATCGCATTTCGGGGAACGCTCGTTCGTGAAAATTTTGATCGTCGATTTGGATACGGAATGGCGCGGAGGACAAAATCAGGCGCTCTTGATGCTCGAAGGCTTCAACGCGCGCCATCATGTCGCCGAATTGTTGGCTCCCGAGGGTTCCGCTCTCGGTGAACGCGCCGCCGCTCGCGGCATCACCGTTCACGCCGTTTCGCGCCGCACGACGCGCATCTCCGCAGCGCTGAAAATCGCAGAGCTTCTTCGCTCCAGCAGCCCCGATCCCGAACTTCACGCCGACGACCGCCAATTTTCTCTCGTCCACGCCAACGAAGCTCACGGAGTCACTTCCGCTTGGCTCGCGCGCGCACATCGCCGCGTGCCACTCGTCGTTTCACGCCGTGTCGGCTTTCCGCTCAAGGAAGATAATTTCGCGCGCTCGCGTTACCGCGCCGCCACGCGCATCGTCCCGATTTCCGAATGGGTTGCCGGCATCGTCGCCAAGTCCGGCATTCCGCCGGAAAAAATGACCGTCGTCTACGAAGGCGTCGAAGTCACGCGCCTTCCCTCACCGCAAATTCGCCACGCCGCTCGCATGCGCTGGGGCGTCACCGACGAATCGCCGCTCATCGGCTGCGTCGGCGTCTTGCTGCCCGACAAAGGGCAGGACGCGCTCATTCGCGCGCTCGCAACCGTTCGCGCCGAATTTCCGTCCGTGAAATTGCTGCTCGTCGGCGACGGCCCCGACAAATCTCGCCTGCAAAATCTCGCCGCAAAACTCAATGTTACCGACGCCGTAATCTTCGCCGGCTTCGTCAGCGCTATGGAGTCCGTCTATCCCGCGCTCGATCTCTTCGCCTTCCCATCGCGCTTTGAAGGACTCGGCACTTCCCTGCTCTCCGCGATGAGCTACGCAATCCCATCCGTCGCTTTCCGTACCTGCGCCTTCCCCGAAATCATCGAGCACGGCCGCAGCGGCCTCCTCGCCGAACTCAATAACGATGAATCGCTCGCCAACTCCATCGCCGCCATCCTTCGCAATCCCGAAATCGCTCTGCAAATCGGCCGCGCCGCCCGCCAGCGCATCGACCAAAAATTCTCCGCCCCCAAAATGGTGGACAACATGCTCGCCGTCTACGAATCTCTCCTCGCCCAAAAATCGCAACCGCCCGCCGAGCCGTCAGCCCCGTCACAGAATCTGTAGGGGCGGGCTTCAGCCCGCCCTCGATCCGATATCGCCGACTTCAAAAATTGCCACCCCCTCCGCAACACCGCAAGACCTCCTGATCTTGGCCCTTTTTTTCTCTCTCGCTCTACTCATACCGCAACGCCCGCGTCGGCTCGATCCGCGCCGCCTTCCGCGCCGGCACAAACGCCGCCAGCAAGGTGACCACAAACAACAGCGGCACCACGATCGCATACGCCACAAAATCCACCCCGCCCGCATTGAACACCATCGAATTCATCATCTGCTCAACGCCCACTCCCATCGCAATTCCGATCGCCGTCCCAATCGCCACCAGCACCATTCCCCGGCCCATCATCAATCGCAGCACATCTTTCCTCGCCGCACCCAGCGCCATCCGAATCCCGATCTCGCGCGTCCGCCGGCTCACGTTGTACGCCACCAGCCCGTACAATCCCGCCACCGTCAGCACCAACCCAACCACGCCCATCGCGCCCACCAATTTCATCGCCACCGCCGGCCCGCGAATCGCGCGATTCAGATACATGTCCTCGTACGTCATCGTGTGCAGCATCGACATGTTCGGATCCATCCGCCGCACGACATCTTTCACCGCCGGCACCAGTTGCAACGGATCGCCGCTCGACCTCACCAGCAGCGCCATGCGCGAAATCGGATGCTGCGCCATCGGCAAATAAACAAAATCCGCGTTCTTATCGAACGTGTCGCGCACCTTGATCGTCTGCGCAATCCCCACAATCTCCACCGGCACGCCATCGCTGCGATCGAGCCGAAACCTCTTCCCCACCGCCTGCTGCCCCGGCCAATAATGATGCGCAAAATATTCGTTCACGATCGCCACGCGCGGGCTATCCGCCGTATCCGAACTCACAAACGCGCGCCCCCGCAAAATCGGTATCTGCATCGTCGAAAATAAATCCTCATCGACGGTGTTCATCACCGACGTGAAATTCTGCCGGTCCTTCGGCATCTGAAACCCGTCGGGCACAAACGAGATCGCATCGAAATCGTCGCGCCCCATCGGCACGTTTTGCGTCCACGTCACGCTCTCGACTCCCGGTGTTTCGCGTAGCCGATCCTTCAGCACCTTGAAAAATTGTTTCGTCTGCACGCTGTCGTACTGCACCAGCCGCGGATCGAACGTCGTCATCAGCAAATGATCCTTGGCGAATTCCATTCCATCGAGCAGCGTGTGCTGAAATCCGCGCACCATCAGAAATGACGCCGTCAGCAGCATCAGCGACATCGCCACTTGCGCCACCACCAGCGCGCTCCGCCCCCACAATCGTTTCCGCCCCGGCACATCCACGTCCGCCGCCTTCAGCCCTTCCACCAGATCCGCCTTCGAGCTTTGCAGCGCCGGCACCAGCCCGCAAATCAGCGCGCTCGCCAGCGAAAATAAAATGCTCACCGCCAGCACGCGCGTGTTCATCTGAAACGGAATCATCAGCGGCAAATCGCTCGTCAGCACGATGTTCTTGATCGATTGAAACCATGCGCAAATTCCGTACCCGATCGCGATTCCGCCCGCCCCGCCCAGCAGCGCCAGAATCAAACTCTCCGTCATCAGCAAGCGCACCAGCCGAAATCGCCCCGCGCCAATCGCCAGCCGCACCGCAATCTCCCGCTTTCGCGCGCGCGCCCGGCTCAACAACAATCCCGCGACATTCGTGCACGCCACCAGCAGCACCGCGATCGCCAGCGTCACGAAGATCACGCTGAATCGCCACTCCACTTCGTCATCTCGAGTCCGCATCTCAAACTGCGTCGCCGCCGCCATCCCGCGGCCGCTGTTCGTTTTCGGATATTCCTTTTCAAAATTGTGCCCCAGCACCGCGGCTTCGTTCTTTGCTTCCGCGACACTCACTCCCGGCTTCAGCCGCCCTCTCACCAGAAGTTCGCGATCGTCGCGATCCTCGAAAAAATTCTTCTGCGGGTCGGTCGAAAAAACCTTCGCCATCGCCAGCGGCATATAAAAATCCGGCACGCCGAAAATGAGCATCCCCGGAAACGTCTCCGGCGCCACGCCGATCACCGTAAATTCCGCGCCGTTAAGCCGGACTTTTCGCCCGATCACGTTCGGATCGCCCGCAAATTCGTGCTTCCAGAACGACGGCCCCAGCACCACCACCGCGTCTCTCCCCGGAACCGTGTCCTCATCGTCGCGAAATCCGCGCCCCAACGAAGGCTCCACTCCCAGCACGCGCAGATAATTTCCCGACACCCGCATCCCGCCTTTTACACGCGGAGTTTCGGTCGGGCTCGCGCTGAACCCGACTTCTTCCAGGTCGGCGTTCGCGACGACTCCCGCATAACTCTGCGATTTGTCGCGGATGTCCAAATATTCGCGATACGAAAAATGTTCGTAATTGCTGTCGCGCGTCGTCCCGACGATCGTCACAATTTCTTTCGGCTGCGGCACCGGATACGGCCTGAAAATCAGCGCGTCCACCATGCTGAACGTCCCCGAAGCCATTCCGATTCCCAGCGCCAGCGTGAAAATCACAAACGCAGTCAGCCCCGTCGTGCGCGTCAGGCTGCGAATTGCGTAACGCACGTCTTGCACAAAATTCTCGATGATCATCAGCCCGCCCGCCGCACGATAGTCTTCCCGCAGCGCCTCGACGCCGCCAAATTTCAGCATCGCCTGCCGCCGCGCTTCCACGGGCGACATCCCCGCGCGCGCATTGTCCGCGGTCTGTAGCGCGATGTGCTCGGCAATCTCTTCGCGCAACCGCGCGTCTTGCCCGCGCCGCCCCAGCAAACTCCCCACCCGCGCCAAAAATCGCCGCATCGCCTTCATCGCCAACCCTCCCGACGAATCCACGTCGCCAAGACGCCGCCGTCACACTCTAAACGCACCAGCCGTCCTTTTGGTTTCCAAAAGGAGCATGCCTCATCCCCTTTTGGAAAACAACAGGAATAACTACGCACCGCCCCCTTCAAAAGTTCCCAGCAGCAATTGTACGGGCGCATCACCGCCGCGCCCCAGGTCCGCACGATTTCGCGTCCCAAGACCGGTAGCGCCGGCATCTTGCCGGCGTCTTTCCACCGCGTCTTGGCGCTAATCGCCCCGCCGTCCGCTAAACGCTCCTCGCCCAAGTGATCGCCCATCACGAAATTCAAATCTGGGAGTGTGGGGGCGGCGCTTCAGCCCGCCCTCGCTCGCCGCCGCCAACCTCAACGAACGGCACGAAACGCAACCTCGATAGGAATGGCGGCATGACGCAGCACACAACCACAACTCAAAACGCGAAAATAGCGGAAAATCACAGGCAGGAAAATCCGTGCATCAACGCTGACAACTTCAAATCGAATGCAGATTCAAAACCAACCGCGTCTCGGACAACAGCGGCTCGACATTATCTTTCGAAAACACGCCTTTAATCCCCAGATCCTTGCTCGCCGCTTCCGCCGCCGTGAAATGCGCCGTCAACATGATGATCGGAATCTCCGGCATCGTGTTGTGCATCACCCGCGCCGTTTCGACGCCATTCATCACCGGCATCGAATAGTCCATGATCACCAGATCCGGCTTATTTTCCGAAGCGCTCTTGAGCGCCTCATAGCCATTCGTGGCCTCGACGCACTCCACCCGCAGCCGCGTCCGCAAATAAAACACGAGCGCTTTCCGCACAATTGGATGATCGTCAACGACCAGGACCCGGCACATGAACAAAATTTTACGAGTTGCTATCACCGGTTACTATCAGGCAAAACCCCTACACCCGATAACGTTGCCAAAACATAACCTCGCTCCAGTACGTACGTATTTCGTTCCAGAGCCTTGTGCGATGAACCATCACGAGATATTGCGGTTTAAGTGATGTTGGAAGGTTATTGGGGAGCATTGGCGATTGCCTCAGCCGTTGCCATGCAATATCCGGCGGAGGCTAGTACCTCAATCGTATATACGTCGTGTTACCGGAAAAGATCCCAGGGGGCGAAGAACAATCAGACGATCGGCGAAATTGGAACATGGAACCGGGACCTTCCTTTCAACTTCGGTAAAAGGCGAGTGGCTTCGTCTTGTCGCTCTTCACAAAGAAATGGATCGGAATCGCATTGGTCTCTGCGTTTGCCGGCCTTTTTACGATCGGCACGGGAGTCAAACTTTTTCTGCAAAGGAAGGAATTGCGCAGGAGCGAGCACGAGTCTGGGGCGGATCCCTCTGCCTCTAAGGCGACGGAGCAGGACGCCGGATTTGTCGTTCCCGCTCGTTTTTCGCACCTTGCAAGCCTAAATGTCCCGCGAAGACTCAAGATGAAGAGGGTCTTTCGATGGGCAACTTCGTTGATGCTTTTGGTTGGGTGATGTTGACAGGCGCGAGTTATTCACTGATCGTCCCTCCTCATCAGTCGGCAGATGATCCGCATTGGGGCATTCGACTCGGGCTTATCTCAGATTGCGATTTATGCGCGGCTTAGTCGCCGGATGGTGGACAGAGCGAAGGCGCAAATCGCTGTTGCGGTCCGGCGAGCTTCGATTTGCACGCATCGTGGACTCGGACGCAGGAAGAAGCGCACTGCTCCCGGGCGTCAGGTACGCGTTCCAAACGGCAGATCGAAAAGAGATTGAAGGTTTCGATCAGGATTGGACCGACAGCTATCATCAAGGAATGGTCGTTCCTGTATTTCACGACGCGGAAGAACCACAGAATCATGTCGCTATGTGTGGCAGTTTCTACGATGTAGTTTGACCAACGTGCTCGGCAATTTCCGCGCCACCAAAAAAATGAAGCGCCGTGCGGCCTTCTCTTCCGCGCGGCGCTTCAAGTCCATTCTATTTCTTTGTTTGCGTCAGTTATGTGTCTTCCTTGTTCCAGGCGTTCCCCTCCTATCCGCCCTGCCGTTGGGCCGAGCTGTCTTTGGATTGAACAACCCATCGCCCTGCCGGATCGAGGAACTCCACCCCCACCGCATAGCCGTCGCCATGCAATGGTTGGCAGTACGCCACTCGAGCCAACGAACGAAACTCTCCGGTACGCGACGCGAACGTCAGTGGTTCGCCTTTTTCCCATCGTCGCGTGCTGACAACGCGTGCGCCTCGCGCGCTCACGTTTTCGGTAAATGTCGCTTCCGCACCCTGCGCGCCCTGATGCCTGTCGAGCACCACCGGAATTTCCATCAGGATCCGGCGCTCGTTGCGGTGAAATCGGAATACGTTTTTGAGCGACATGGTAGAGGTCAGCCTCACAAGCACGCCGCGATTCGTTTGAGATTCTGGACACCGTTTTTGCCGCGGTGCTTCATGCCGTAAAGGTTGCGATCGGCCGCGCCCAGCAATTGTTCCGGCGTGTCGCCGTCTTCGGGGAACGATGCAACGCCAGCGCTGACCGACAGCGCCGGGCGCTCCGGCTCCGCCGACAGCTTTTCGCGCACGCGGGCAACGACGCGCGTGGCCACTTCGCGAGCCGCTTCGGGCAGCACCAGCGCGAATTCGTCTCCGCCATAACGCGCGGGCGTATCGATCGCGCGCGAATGATTCGAAAGAACTTTGCCGAGGCGGACCAAAGCGCGGCTGCCGGTCAGGTGGCCGAACTGGTCGTTGATCGCTTTCAGGCCATCCATGTCGAGCAAGATCACGCTGAATCCGCGCTGCGTGCGCTTCGAACGATCGAGCTCGTTTTCGAGCACGTGGATGAGGCGGCGATAGTTGGCGAGGCCGGTGAGCGAATCGCTGACGGCCATCGAGCGAACCTGTTCGAAGAATCGCGCCTGCTCGAGCAGAGCGCCGGCGAGAATCATCACGTAGCTGGCGGTCTTGGCGAGCTCGGCGAGGAAAAACGGGCCATCAAAGAGATGACGCGAAAAAAGCGCGGCCGCGTGGCAAAGCACGTTGAGCGATGCGACGCCGTACAGCGAATATTCGTAGAGGCCGGGAGCTTCGCGCGTTTCGGCGCTCTTGCTCTTGAGTTGCTGGCCGTACCAGATCGCGGCCACGAGAAAAAGCGCGCCGGGCAGCAGGTCCCAGGGACGCGAAAGAATCCATGCCGCGTGAGAGAAAGGTGCGGCTGGCGCCGCCAAAAATGTTGCGCTCGTTAGATACGCCGCGAGCAAAACAACCAGCAGCGCGCCGGCAGTTTCGCGGCTGGGCTGCCGAGCGGTCGGCATATAACGATCGACCGCGATGGCTGCGAGCAGCATGACCGCGAGCAGAACGCGGCTGACCATCCAGCCCATCGGTACGGTGGTCGGGAGCGCGTGGCCGGCTTGGAGGCGCTCGTTGAGAGCGAAATAGCCAACGGTCTCGATAATTCCAGAAAGAACAAAACCAAAGGCGAGAATCAGCGCGGTGCGGTCATGCGTGCCGCGGAAGCGCACCAGCGCATTGGCGGCGTAGCAGAAGCTGATCAGGATGCCGCCGACTTCAAGATAGAGGTAGCTCTGGGTGGTGCCGGTGACGCCGACAAAGCGCAGGTACGCGATTAGCGCGAAGTACCCGAGTGCAATAATGGAATAGGTGAGAATGGACAGGCGGGAAAGGCCAGCCGAGGGCTGGTCCGACACGCGTCGAACGCTCTAGCCTCGTCGCCGGGTGCCGCAGAAACCCGGCAATTTTGGTCCAACCGCCCACGAATCCCCCCAAACACCTAAGAAACCCAGAGAAGCCGTAACAAACCGGGATAAATGCACGCGAACGTCCCTTCTCAGAGGGAAAATGACCATCCCTAACAGATTGATTTAGTGGGAGCTTACAGAAGAGGTTACTTGGAGCGCACAGCAAAATGAAACGGGTGAGATGGTGGCATGGAGCCGCGCGAAACTCCTTTGATGCTTCTCTATCTAATTCATTTTTGGACACTTAGGAGCGGGCGGAAGGTTCCAAAACAGCAATAGGAAGAATTCTCACAATGAGACCCGTCTCACTGAATTGGGAATTTCTAATTTGAGGTGCCGAGACCGCTGTTACCCCGTAAGACGCTTTTCTCACGCGATTGATACGGCGCCATTCTCCGTCCGCCCGAACCGCCTTTTCCCCGCAATACGGGCCGTATTCCAAAAGGCGCTTTAGGGCGTATTCGAGCGCGAGCGACTGCATTGGCCGAGCGAGGTTTCGCCCTCCGGGCGGCGACCTCTTCCGCCGGAGGGAGGGCACGGCTTTCAGCCGTGCCGTAATTAGCATCGAGGAACGCGGCTTCAGCCCCTGAGGCATCTTCCAATAGTTCGGTAATCGCACGGGTTCGAGTGCTGCATTTACCGGATGTTTTTCCCGCCGCTTTCCCATTAAAACGCTCGAGGAGTCATTCACGCATTGAGCGTCACTCAAAATTCCAGTTCGAAAAGCGCTTCGAACGATGCTTCGAAAGCCGGTTAGAACACCGATACCCACGCGGGCCGGAAGCACCCTCCGATCATTGGAGTGGCTCAACTTCTTTCGTCGCGGACGTCCAAACCGGGCTCGGCCCCTTCATCGCCGCTTATCTGGCGTCGTCGGGCTGGAACGCGGCGCATGTCGGCTACGCGCTGACGTTTGGCGGGCTTGTGACGGTGGCGCTTCAGACTCCCGCGGGAGCCATCGTCGATGCGGCGCGTCGGAAGAGATTATTGGTAGCCGCGGGCTTGGGCGTTTTGGTTTGCGGCGCGGCATTGCTGCTGTTGCGTCATGGCGCTGTCGCGGTTTACGTCGCGCAATTTCTGATCGGCGCAACCGGTCCGTTTCTTGCGCCGACGATTGCTGCGATTACGTTGGGAATTGTCGGCGCGAGTCAGTTCGATCGCCAGTTCGGAAAAAATCAGGCGTTCAATTCGGCGGGAAATGTTTTCACCGCCATTCTCATCGCGTTAGTCAGTTACACGCTCGGCTATCGATGGATCTTCATGGTCGCGATTGTTCTGGCGATTCCCGCGTTTCTCGCACTGCTGGGAATCGACGGCAAGCAGATCGACTTCGCGACGAGCGCGCGGAGCCGCCGCCGAAACTGCGCATGACGGCAAGCAGATTCAACCCGAAGGAATTTCCGCGCTGGTGAAAGACCGCGTACTGCTCGCGTTTCTTGCCGCGTCGTTCTTGTTTCATCTGAGCAATGCCGCGATGCTGCCGGAATTGGGCGAAATGTTGGCGATGGGGAATCCGCGGATGGCGCCGCCGTTCATGTCGGCGTGCATCATCGTGACCCAGTTGGTGATTGCTGCATCCGCTGCGTGGATCGGTACGCGCGCAGGCAAAGGGACGAAGAGCGCTGTTGCTGCTGGGATTTGGCGTGCTGCCGATTCGCGGCGTGCTTTACACGCTCGTTCACGCGCCTGCGGCGCTGATCGGGATTCAGTTTCTCGATGGTGTCGCGAACGCGGTGTTCGTAATTGTGTCGATTTTGGTGATCAAAGATCGGACGGAAGGTACAGGGCGATTCAACTTGGCTGCCGGCGCGCTCGCAACGATGGTTGGAATCGGAGCGGCGCTGAGCAACGCGATTGGCGGAGTGCTCGTGCAGCGAATCAGCTTCAGCGCTTCGTTCCTGGGATTGGCTGCGATCGGCGTCGCAGCGTTCGCGGTTCTGTTTCTCGGCGTGCCAGAAACGGCGCGCGATGCGAGCGATCCGCACATTCCTGATTCAACTGAAAACAAATCTCCAGGGATAGCAGCGCGCGTCTCAGCGTGACGCGACGCGCGGATTTGAGGCGAACAGCTCGTCGCGGTTAGGCTTGCGGCTTCGGAACTGGTGGCGGAAGCTCGCGGGCGACGACGGGATCACTGAAATTGATTTTGCGGTGGGCGCCGTCGCAGAAGGGCTTGTTGGCGGAGGCGCCGCAGCGGCAGAGGCCGATCGCGGTGCGGCCGGCGAGGCCAAATGGCGCTCCCGTCGGATCGACAATTTCAAAATCGCCTTCGACGCGGATCGAACCGTTGGTGTTGACTGTGATTTTCGTTGCGGCCATTTACGTCTCCTGAACTTCTGCGCGAATAAATTCGTTTCGTTGCCGTGTCGAGTTTAACTCAATTTTCCAACACATGTCGGCGGACTCAACCCGCAGACATCTTCCATTCATCGGAAATCCAAATCCGATTTTTTACGTTCGACTTTCACCTGTGAACTGTCGACTTCGGAGACAGCGATCTCAATACTTCGCACTCAGTACTTAGGAACACTCGGATCGACTTCGTCGGACCAGGCGAGGATTCCGCCCTTCAGATTGAGAATTTTCTTGAAGCCGGCTTTGCGCAGGAAATCGACGGCTTCGGCGGAGCGCTTGCCGCTGCGGCAATGCGCGACGATTTCGCGCGAAGTGTCGAGCTCGTGAACGCGGCGCGGAATTTCGCCGAGCGGAATCAGCTTGCCGTTGAGATTGCAGATTTGATATTCGTGCGGCTCGCGCACGTCGAGAATGAAAAGATCGTCGCCTTTGTCGAGACGCGCTTTCAATTCCTTCGGTGTGATTTCTGGAACGCCCAAGTCAGGAGCCTCCGCTTCTTCGCCGCGAATTCCGCAGAACTGGTAGTAGTCGATGAGTTTGTTGATGGTGCGATGCTCGCCGCACATCGGGCAATTCGGATTTTTGCGCAGCTTGAGCTCGCGGAATTTCATTCCGAGCGCATCGAAGAGCAGCAAGCGTCCGGTGAGGCTGTCGCCTGTACCGAGAATCAGCTTGATCGTTTCCATCGCTTGAATGGAGCCAACAATGCCGGGAAGCACGCCGAGAACTCCGCCTTCGGC
The DNA here is from genome assembly GCA_963785605.1 of uncultured Acidobacteriota bacterium. Lineage (GTDB taxonomy): Bacteria > Acidobacteriota > Terriglobia > Acidiferrales > UBA7541 > Acidiferrum. The sequence continues at coordinate 234,544 of CAWAWE010000020.1, forward strand.
GCAGGAAGGAACGAGTCCCGGCGGAGGCGGCTCGGGATAGAGGCAGCGGTAGCACGGGCCGTCGGGCATGCCGAAAACGGTGATCTGTCCCTCGAAGCGGAAGATCGAACCGTACACGTTTGGCTTGCCAAGCAGGATGCACGCGTCGTTGACGAGATAGCGCGTCGGGAAATTGTCGGTGCCATCGACGATGATGTCGTAGTCCTTGAAGAGTTCGAGCGCATTGCTGCTGTCGAGCTGCGATTCGTAGGCTTCGAATCTGGATAGTCGGGATTGAGATCGGAGAGGCGCGCTTCTGCGCGGACTTCGCTTTGGACTTGCCGACGTCGCTGGAGCCGAAGGCGATCTGGCGTTGCAAGTTGGTGAAATCGACGACGTCGAAATCGACGAGGCCGAGTTTGCCGACTCCGGCCGCGGCGAGATAGAGGCCGAGCGGAGCGCCGAGTCCGCCGGTGCCGATGCAGAAGTACCTTCGCGCCTTTGAGCTTGAGCTGACCTTCCATGCCGACTTCGGGCATGATCAGGTGGCGGCTGTAGCGGAGAATTTCTTCTTTGCTCAGGCTGGGGGTTGCGCCAGCGGCGGGCGATTCTGATGAGCGGTTTCACTTGCGTTGACATTTCCAATTCCTCGAATCTTTTTCTGTCAGTGCGTTGACGTTCATTCTGCGCTTAGTTCGGTACTCAGATTCTTGCTTCGTTCGTCACGCCGAGTCAATCGATTCAGACAATTCTATCTTCAAGCTCGATTAGATGTGATGCGGCGCGGCTCGATGCAAGCCGCGGATCGACGCTCAAAAATTCAATGGAATCAACAACAACAGGAAGGAATGCAGCCGCCGGCGATGGAGGGGACGATGCTGATGGTGTCGCCGTCTTTGGTGGGAGTGGCGTCCTTTGCGAGGTAGCGGATGTCTTCGTCGTTGAGGTAGACATTGACGAAGCTGCGGAGTTTGCCGTCTTCGGTGAAGAGGTGTTTCCGCAGATCGCCGAACTGCGTTGTGAGACCGCTGAGAGCTTCGCCGACGGTGCCGGCGCTGACTTCGGTGGAGTCGCGCTTGCCGGTGTAAACCCTGAGCGGGGTTGGGATCATTACTTTCACTGCCATTTGTTACGCTCCAATCGGAGTTGTGATTCTAAGTCAAAGTGGTTCGTTGGTGCCAGTTGGTGCGAGGTTGCGTGAAAGATTTTACGTTTGATCGGAAGGTCGTCTATGTGTTGAGTCCTTGCTTGGGCGCCTGAAGGGACGCCCGCTACAAATTCAAAATCATTCAAAATCGAATTCAAAAACAATTCAAAAACGAATTCAAAATCAAATTCAAAAACAATTCAGAAGCGGGAGACGGGCGTACAGATTTGGGAACAAGATTGTCATGGCGCTGATTGCGCGGCGGCGTCGTTGCCGGCGATCTCTAAATTCTCCGGGGTGAATTGGGTGCGGTCGTCGGTGAGGCGCCAGCTGGTCATGGTTTCGGGGCGGCCGTTGGCGACGCTGACGATGATGTAGCTGTACCAGGGCCAGGCGTGGTCTTGATCGAATTGGCTGGGCTTGGCTGGATGATCGGGGTGCGAGTGATACCAGCCGACGACGTCGATGCCCTTTTCGCGAGCGGCTTTTTCGGCGTCGCGTACGTCGTCCGAGGTAACGGCGAAACGATTGCGCGGCGAATCGTCGCGGCGATTGACGAGCGGAAAAAGCGCGGTAACTTCGCGCGAGGGGAGAGCAGCGCCGTCGGAGGAACGCGTCGTTGGCGCGTCGAGATCGCGGCCGAGGAGAGCGCCGCAACATTCGTGGGGATAGGTTTCGGCGCCGTGGGCGCGGATTTTATCCGAGAGGTCCTGGGTGAGTTGGAGAATCGGTACGTCGCTCATAAAGTCGCTCACAAAACTTCTACTTTTATTACTTCGCTTTCTAACTTCGCAATTCGGACTTCAGTTCTTTCGCTTCTTTCGCTTTCCTTCTTTCGCTTCGCTTCTTTTCACTTCGCGTTCTTTTCACTTCGCGTTCTTTAAATCCGTTTCGTCTAGTGTTCATCCCAGAAGCGTTCGCTGAGATATTTTGACGCGGAATCGGCGAAAACCGTGACGATGACGGCGTGTTCATCGCGTCCGAATGGATTTCGCGACTTTCATGCAGCCAAGGAGTGCGGCGGCGGCGCTTGGACTTACCAGCAAGCCTTCTTCGCGGGCGATGCGCTTGACCAATTTGTAGGAATCTTCGGTGCTGACTTCGAGATTTTTGTCGGCGAGAGTGGCGTCGTAGATGGAGGGGACAAGCGCCGTTTCCATGTGCTTCCAGCCTTCGAGTCCGTGGAATGGGCCGTCGGGCTGGAGGCTGATGCAGCGGATCTTTGGATTGAGTTCGCGAAGGCGGCGCGTGGTGCCGACGAATGTGCCGCTGGTGCCGAGGCCGGCGACGAAGTGCGTGATGCGGCCTTCGGTCTGATTCCAGATTTCGTTGGCGGTGCCATGATAGTGCGCTTGCCAGTTCGCCGGATTGCTGTACTGGTCGGGATAAAAATATTTTTGCGGATCGGCGGCGACGATTTCGTGGACTTTGCGAATGGCGCCGTCGGTGGCTTCGTCGCCGGGAGTGATGACGAGTTCGGCGCCGAATGCGGCGAGGATGCGCTTGCGTTCGTGAGAAGCGCTATCGGGCAGCGCGAGTTTTACGGGGTAGCCGAGCGCGGCGGCGATCATGGCGTAGGCGATGCCGGTGTTGCCGCTGGTGGCGTCGATGATGGTCTTGCCGGGAGTGAGGGCGCCGGACTTGAGGCCGGCCTGGATCATGCTGAGCGCGGGGCGGTCTTTGACGGAGCCGCCGGGGTTGAACCATTCGGCCTTGGCGGCGAATTCGACGTTGCGGAAAGTCTTTGGCGATGCGCTCGAGGCGGAGCAGCGGGGTGTTGCCGATGCACTCGAGGACGGATTTGCCTACCGGCGCTGCAACCTGCGGTTTTGGGGTGGAGGGGGTCAAGACAGACCACCCCCCCACGCTTTTTGCGTAAGAATTTGAAAATAAAGGGGTTGCGACGCTAAAGCACTCAAGAATGTGATTCTAAGGGAGTTATGGGAGATTTTGAGGTGAGCGAGAGGTTGGGACGGGTTTTTGAGGGGTGCGGCGGCGGTCCGTCGATTCACGCTGTGGGATGTATAGCACATAAATGGTTACTTGTCAAGTACTTATGCGAAATTTGTGGTAACGGCGGAAGCTGTTGATTTTGCTCATTGCTTAGGATGCTTGGAGGCAGGGAGCGGGTATTTTTGGGTGGTCGAGCGAGTTGTCGCGGGTTGGTCGGAGGGGTTTGGATCGTGCCTGGGCGCCCTGAAGGGACGCCCCTACCGAACCGTTCTGCGGCAACCGGTGACTCGGCGGTCAGAGAAGCGCGGAGAGAGAGGCGGCGGCCATTAGGTTGAGCGGAGGGGTTGGATGGGGTCGGAGCTGGCGGCGCGCATGGCGGGGATGGCTGAGGCTAGCAATGCGAGGAGCAGCATGATCAGGGCGGCGGCGGAGTAGGCGAAGGGGTCGGTTGGGCTGACGTCGAAGAGGAAGGAGGCGACCAATCGGGAGACGGCGAGCGAGGCGATGACGCCGATGATGCAGCCCAGAAGGGCTAGCTTGCCACCGCTCAGGAGCACCATTTGGGCGATGTTGGCGCGCTGGGCGCCGAGGGTCATGCGGATGGCGATTTCTCGATTGCGCTGAGAGACGGAGAAGGCCATGACGGCGTAGATGCCGGTGATGGCGAGGAGCAGCGCGGCTCCGGCGAAGGCGGTGATGAGATCGGTGTTGAAGTGGCGCGGGGCTTCGACTTCAGAGATTGCGTCGTCGAGCGGGCGCACGTTTTGCACGGCTAGCAGCGGATCGATTTCGGCGATGGTCGAGCGGAGAGTCTGGATCATGTGCGCGGGATCGAGCGGCGAGCGCAGGGTGATGTAGCCACTGGACGGGCCGCTGAGATTTCCTGAAGTTGTGGAGCCATTGAGAGTGGCGGGCTGCTCGATCGGTGTGTACCACTGCTCGTTGCCGGGCGCGTCGCGCGGGATCTTGGTGTCGGCGACGACACCGACGACGGTTGCCCAAGGGTATCCCTTGCGGGGATTGCCGACGTGCATTCGTTTGCCGAGAGGGCTTTGGCCGGGCCAGCAATCGCGGGCCATGGATTGATTCACGACTACGACAAGCGGGGCGCCGGCGTCGTCGTGTTTGTCGAACGTTCGGCCATCGATGAGGGGAATGCCCATTGCGCCGAAGTAGTTTCCGTAGACGGTGGTGAACGCGGCGAATTTCAGTTTCCACTGCTCGACCGAGACGCCTTCGACGGTGTACGCGGCGAGCGGGAAATTCTGGGATACGGCAACGGCGTTGCTGATCGCGACGGCGCTCACTCCAGGCTTGCTGGAAAGGTGGTCGAACACGGCACGATTGAAACTGGAGACGGAAGCGTTGGTTGGATATTGCTGGAGCGGGAGTTGATATTCCGCGACAAGAGCGTGATCGGAGCGGAAACCGGGATTTACAGCGAGCATCTTTTGCAGGCTGCGCAGAAACATTCCAGAGACCGTGAGAAGAACAAGCGCGATGGCGACTTCCGCAACCACTAATGCGGAACGGAGCCACGTGTGACTCGTGCTGCCGGCTTGCGCGCCTTCTTTCAGGGTGGCGATCAGGTTGATGCGCAACGCAGCGAATGCGGGCGCGAGGCTACAGAGCACGCCCGTGGCGACGGCGACGAGGAGCGCAAAAGCTGCGACCAAAGGGTTTATCGAAACCGAGCTGATGCGCGGAAGCGAGGCGGGTAAAAAGTGTAGTGCCGCGCGGATGGCGACGGTCGCGAAAGCCAAGCCGAGGATACCCGCGAGAATACTCAGGAGCATTCCTTCGACGGCGGCCTCGCGAATAATGCGATGGGAGCTGGCGCCGATGGCGACGCGAACGGCGTATTCGCGGCGCTCGCGTATGGCGCGGACCAAGAGCAGGCCGGAGACGTTTACGCAGGCGACCAGCAGCGCGATGGCCGCGGCCATGAACAAGGCGCGCAAAATCGGGCGAACGTCCGCGATTACGCTCTCGCGAAGAGGCTCAACGTCGCCCTTTAATTTGAGCGCCGACATGGTGGGAGGCAACTCGCTCATGATCTGGTGCGCGACGCGGTCGGCATCCTGGGCGCCCTGTTGAACGGTCGCGCCGGGCTTAAGGCGAGCGACCATCTGGTATCCGAAAAAGCCGGCGTTTTCTTCCGACAGTTCGTCGGGAGTCAGGGACAAGGGCACCCAGACTTGAGTTCCGGAAAGAGTGCCGAGGGCCAGGGGAAATTCGAAACTGCGCGGCATGACGCCGATGACCTGATAGGGCTTGCGGTCGAGGACGAGGCCCGCGCCAATCACGTTGGGATCGCGGTGGAAGCGATTCATCCACAAGGAATAACTGATGACGGCGAGCTGCTGGCGAGCGTTTTCATCGCCGGAGCTGAAGACGCGGCCAAGAATCGGCTGAACGCCGAGCGTGGCGAACATTGCGGAATTGAGGCGTGCGGCATCGATTTCTTCGGGGAGCTGTCCGCCGGAAAGTTCGAACGATGCGGAGATGTAAGCGCCGAGCGAAGAGAAGGCTTGCGTCGAGTCGGTGTAGGTTGCGATTTCGCGCGCCCTGACGGAGGTGCCTGGGCGGTCGCCGAGATGTTCGCCGAGGACGACGAGGCGATCGGGATCGTTGAATGGGAGCGGGCGAAGGAGGACGCCTTCGACGAGGGAGAAGATGGCGGTGGTTGCGCCGATGCCGAGGGCGAGAGTCAGGACGATGGCGAGGGTGAAGGTGGGATTTTTGCGAAGGCGGCGGAGGGTGAGGCGGAGATCGTTGGCCAGGCCGTGCATGGAGTTCTCCTAATGAGTGAGACGTTGGGGATTAGAGAACATCGCGGGGATTTGTTCAATGGATGAGGTAACGGGAGTGGTGTGGATGGGATAGCGCGGGTTGGATAGATCGTGCGGACTTGGGGCGCAGCAGTGCTGCGCCCGTACATGGTGGGTGAGATTTTTGTGGGTGGCGACGGGGGGGGGCGGTGTGTTGGGTGAGTTTGTTGGGTGCGAAGAGCGAGTTGGATCAGTTTGGGTGGGCTGGGTCGCGAGGGATTTATGGCGTCAGATCGCAAAAACGCCGGCAGGATGCCGGCGCTACCGGTGGGTTTTCGCGAGCGATTTTTAGCAAGACGCGGAGGCCGGGCGGAGCAAGCCCGCCACTACAGAGACGAAGAGGATAGAGCGAGGTGGACGGGGAAGACGGAGCGGGACTAGGCGTGGTCGATTAGGGATTCAAGCCAGTCGGTGGGGGGGAGGGCGATGGGCCAGAATTGGGGGGAGGGGCGGTCGAAGGTGAAGGAGAGTTCGAAGCCCTGGTCGGTGAGGGATTCGATGCGGACGACGCGGCAGGATTCGGATTGGTCGGTTTCGGGATTGGTGAGGGTGATGATGTCGCCGGGGGCCATGGGGGCGATGGAAAGTTCAAGGGTGCCGCCGTGGGCGTTGACGACGCGGGTTTCGGCGTCGACGATCCACTCGCGTTCGAGAAGATGGAAGCGGGCAACGACGGGGACTTTGAGGAAGACGCGCTGGCTGCGGCGGCGGTTGGTAACGGCGGTGTTGGTGGAGCGAGTGGTCATTTGCGTCCTTGGCGAAGCTGGTGTTGCATCCGGTGCGCGATCACTTCAGGGGCGACAGGCCCCTTCCTGCTTGTGGGCAAGTGCCGGAGCTGAAGCTTCGACCCACAAAGCCGAAGGTCTGAAATGCGATTCCTGCACGGTCTGGTTGCAGGAGCTACCAAGAGGAGTAACGAACCCGTCGATCACATACGGGATTCCCTGTACTCGTTCTTAAAGCTAACTGATCTCGACATTCTTCAAGTCGCTGGTGACGAAGCGCACGTCCAAAAACGAGCTAAAGCCTGAAACATGCGAGAGGTGCAAACACCAACACCGCGGAGAAACGCGCCAAAAATGATGCGGCGCACCCTAAGTCGAGTATGAGGAAGGGATAAAAACTGTGGAAAATTTGAGCGTTTTGCTTCTATAGCGAAGCAAAACGAAGGCAGTTAGTTCCATTTTGGGATGCGTTCGGTAATGTTTCGCCCAGGGGACCCCAAACTCTGCGCTCGACCCAGAGCACTGTCCTACTCAGGGGTAAGCGTGATATCTGGCGATAGGTTGAGAGAGTTCCGCGTACGATCAGGAATAACGACAAGAGAAGTAGAAGAAAAGAGTCAGGGCATAGCCGAGGCGGAAGGAAATGAGGAGTTCTACATTTCCAACGCGTGGCTGACAAAGCTCGAAAACACGGACTCGATACCCAGCATCCACAAGCTCGTCACCCTCAGTGTCATTTACCACGTGGGATTTTCGGAATTGCTGACGCTGTATGGGGTGGATCTTGGGCACGTCAGCACGCGGCAATTTGAAGTTGCGTCGCGCACGACCTACCTGATGGCGCCAGAAGAAAATGAAATCGATGCGGACATGACCGTGCCGATTCAATTCAACGAAGGCGTTGATTTGAACGGGACGAATCTATTTTCGCGAATGGTGAGGCAGTGGAGCGACGTGCCGTTCGGAGTGCTGCGGCATTTGCAGCTGCGGCAGAACAGCTACGGATTTATCGGGATGCACGATTACACGTTGTATCCGCTGCTGCGGCCGGGATCGTTTGTGCAGATCGATCCGCGGATGAGAAGGATTCAGCCGTCGCGATGGCGCACGGAGTTTGACCGGCCGATTTATTTTCTGGAGCTGAGGAATGGGTATGCGTGCGGGTGGTGCGAGGTGCAGGGGAATGAGCTGGCGTTGTTGCCGCATCCGCTTTCGCCTTGCACGACGCGGCGATTTGCGTTTCCGGGAGATGCAGAGATTGTGGGGAGGGTGACGGGGATCGCGATGCGCTTGGGGGGGACGGCGGATGACGCGGAGATGGCGATTTCGAAGATATTTCGGAGGCATTGATTTGGATGGTCGCGCGGTTTGGGTGCTTGGGCGGGTAACCAGCCAGGGATGAGCGACTACGCGAGCGGACGCGGAATTTAGTTGGGTGCGAGAAGGATCGTTGAGTGCTGAGGGGCGGAAAAACCGCACCTTCCTAAAAGCAGGAGGGTGCGGCACCCTGGCTGAATTTGCGATGTTTTTTGGAAGTGGTGCTTATTTCTGGAAGCAGAAGGCGAAAAATAGGCCGCTGGAATTTTGCACGTGGTGATATGAGCGCGGTCGAGAGTGTGTATCAAATCACAGCTGAAATACTCCGAAGGCGAGACTGATGAGCACGGGGGCGGGTTCACCGTCGCGACGCGTACAGGAGTTACCTGACAAATCGTTGGAAGAGTGGCGGTTACGAGCGAGGGTGCGGGAAAACGCGTACCGGCAAGAAACCCCTATACGAATGAATGTATTAGCGAGCGGGGGAGGCTCCTCCTTTCAGTGGTGAAACGCAAATTCCAATTGCGGTTTCTTGTGGGGTTCCTGCTGGCGGCGGGGTCGCTGGTGGCAGCGGTATTTATGTTGCGCGGGAATAGCGGGCAATTCCGGCGAGCGCAGGGAGATATCTCGAAAGGGCTGGCGACGTCGTTGACCGTGCAGGAGGTGGAGGCGGACATCGATGACGCGGAGGCGCGCAAGGAAGCGTATCTGCGCGGCGGCGACGAAGAGCAACGGCGGGAATACGGCGTCGCCGAGACAAAAGTTACACACGCACTGGACAGACTGGAAGCAATGACGAGCTTCGACCCGGAGCAGAGGGACCGGGCGGAGGCGCTGCGATTGTACGCGCGGGTGAGGATGGCGGAGCTGTCGGCGGCGGTCGAGGCGCAGAGGAACAGCGATGTGCCGCCGACAGCGACGACCGCGGCGGTGAGACTGAGCGGCGAAACGAATGCGGCGAAGAAGTTGAAAGAAGCTGCGACGTCGATGCAGAGATTTGAAGTGGACCGCGTGAATGGGGCGCAAGAGATTTTTGTGGCGAGCGCGGGGAAGCGGAAGCGAGTGTTGTTTTCGGCGGGCTTGATGCAGGTGGGAGTGCTGGCATTGGTTTTCGCGTTTTTTTATCGGAGCACGCGGCAGCGGGAAACGTCGGCATTTCGACTGTTGCAAGAGCACCTGAAAATGACCGCGACGCTGAACACGATGGGAGAGGGATTGCTGCAAGTCGATCGGAATGGATGCGTTGTTTACATCAATCCGGTCGGAGAGCAACTGCTGGGTTACAAGTCGGAGGATGTTACAGGGTTGAGCGCGCATGGATTGCTGCATCGCGGGGGCGAGGACAGCAAATGCACGAATGAGAATTGCGCGTTGACGTCGTTGAGCCCGCGAGGCGTGGCGACGCGCGATGTGAACGACTGGCTGCGCAAGAAGGATGGGACGCTGGCGACGGTGGAATATACGAGTTCGCCGCTGGTGCAGTACGGCGTGGTGAACGGCGGAGTGGTGGTGTTTCGCGACGTGAGCGAGCGGAATCGCATGGAGCGGGCGCTGCGCGAGAACGAAGAGCGGTATCGGAACCTGGTGGAGAAGAGCGGCGGGCTGATGTTTGTGCACGACATGAAGGGATTTTTGCTGGCGGTGAACGAAGCGGCGGCGAACGCGCTGGGTTACACGATCGACGAGATGCGCGGGAAGAATTTGAGCGAGCTGGTGGCGCCGGATTTTGGATCGAAACTGGAATGGTATTTGACGGCGATCGCGGAATGGAACTCGCACAGCGGGCTGATGCGGATGCAGACAACGGAAGGCGAAGAAGTGGTGTGGTCGTATTCGAATCGGGTGGTTGCGGATTTTGGCGCCGACCCGTATGTGCTGGGGCACGCGCACGACGTGACGGCGCAGATCATGACGGAAGAAGCGTTGAAGGTGAACGAGGGGAAGCTGCAAGCGGCGCTGGAGAGTGAGAAGAATTTGTCTCGCGTGGATTTTCTGACGGGGATTCCGAATCGAAGAATGTTTTATCAGGCGCTGACACTGGAGGGAAAGAGGTCGCGGAGATATGGGCGGCCGGTGACGCTGGTTTACATCGACGTGGACAATTTCAAATATTTGAATGATCACTTCGGGCATGCGACGGGAGATGAGTTGCTGAAGACGATCGGCACGACGCTGGATACTTCGGTGCGGTCTACGGACATGGCGGCGCGGCTGGGCGGGGATGAGTTTGCGGTGATGCTGCCGGAGACGGATGAGTCGAGCGCGGGCGTGATCGTTTCGAAATTGCGGCACAACCTGAACGCGTCGATCGGGCCGCGCGGGTGGCCGGTGACGTTTAGCTTTGGGGTGGTGACGTTCCCGGTGGCGCTGGATTCGACGGAAGACATGATCAAGCGTGCGGATGAATTTATGTATGAGGCGAAGCGCGGGGGGAAGAGCGCGGTGGTGTCGAGGGTGATTGAGACGGTGGGGCGAGAGGGTGATTAGTGAGTGGGAATCGGCCAACAGTCGACGGTTGAAAGTCGAAAGTGCAGACTGCAGCAGCCAAGATGTGGTGTTCCCTCCAATTGTGGTCCCAATTGATAGCGACGGAAGCTTCGAGTTGGCGCAGGGGTCGCGCGAATCGCGGTCGAGGCGTGGTTATTTCCAAGGCACGTTACTCCGTGACACCTGCTCTGGCTTTGAGTTGTGCCTGTACGAAAGAACACCGGAAGTGCCAGTGCGGGTAGTACGACCTGGCTATTTGCACAGCAAGTCGGGACACGTAAAGTTGCACGTGAAGGAAGGCAGAAAGTTTCTAGGGAGCTGATGGTCTCAGGATTCATACTCGCGTTCTCGCTGGTGGCCCTGATTCGGTTCGGGGTGCTGTACTGCCGCGGGATCATGCTGCGAACGGCGGAGTTGCCGGTGTCCGAGGAAGTGCGGACGGCGGCGCGGCTTTCGAGCGAGGAGATCACCGGGCGCGACTTTGCGGCGCTGGCGGATATGCATAGCATGACGCCGGGCGGGTCGGGCGGAGTGACGCTGGTGAAGGCTTATTATCGCGCGGTGCAGTTGGTTGGCGCGATCGGGAAGACGCAGACGGCTTGCGCGGAGTGGGCGGAGCGGGAAATGGCGGCATGCGCGCGGTATGTTGGAGTGCAGATCGATGGACGGTTGCAGATGAGTTTTGCGGAGCAGGTGGCGGGGCGGTAATAGAGATTGCGCGATTGAGGTTTCGGATTCGAGATTGGCGGCGAGGCTTTTGGCCTCGCATTTTTTGTTTTGGGGGCGTTGCGGCGGATCAAGAACCGTGGCAAGACTGCATAGTTATGGCACACTCAGGTTGAGGTGACGTCGCCATGAGTCCAGACGTATCCGAACTGCTGAAGAGAGCGCTGACACTTTCTGTGGACGAACGGGCGGCGCTGGCCAATTCGCTGCTCGAGAGCATCGGGAAAGCAGAAGAATCCGTCGAGGAAGCGTGGGACGCAGAAATAGCGCGACGAAAGGCGGATTTGAAAGCGGGAAGAAGCGTCACCGTGCCATGGGAGGAATTACATCGCGAACTGCTGGCGATGGTGAATGGGCGGTAAACGGGTTGAGTTCGAGTCGGGAGCGAGAGAAGACGTGCGGGCTGCGGTCGGGTGGTATCGCGAGAAAAGCGAGAGAGCGGCTTTGGAGTTTGTCGGGGAATTGAAGCGCGCGGTGGCAAGCGTTCAGGAAGCACCGTCTCGGTGGGCGCTTCGAAAAGATAACATGAGGCGGTTTCCACTATGGCGATTCCCGTTTGTCGTGGTTTATGAAGAAGAAGATTCAAGGATCGCTGTTTGGGCGGTCGCACACGGAAGCAGACGCCCAGAGTATTGGGTGAAACGCGACTGAACGAAGACGAGACTAGAAAAAAGGGGAAGGCCGATTCTGGCCTTCCCTTTTTTGTTAAACGACAACCAGGACTAGAACGTGAGGTGGAGGGCCATTTGGAGGAAGCGGGGGCTTCCGATGGTGTGCTGGATGACGCCGAGTTTGCCGGATGGGGCGCAGACGTAGGCGTCGGGAGGGGCGCAGTTGGTTTGGCCGTCCACGGGGAACGGCGCGGAGTACTGCGGCGGATTTTCGAAGAATGGGTTGAACTCGACGTTGTTGTTGGGCGTGTCGAAGCTGGGGTGATTGAAGATGTTGAACGCCTGAACATCGAATTTGAGATTGAAGCGCTCGTTGATCTTGAAATTTTTGAAGACGCCCATGTCCACGCGCGACTGGAAGGGGCTGACGAAAATGTTGCGGCTGGCGGGGCCGAAGTTGGTTTCGTAGACGTCGCAAACTTTGGTGACGGGATCGCAGGGTGGGACGCCGTTTTGTCCGGGCTGCAAGAGCGGGATGCCGAAGGCGGCGCTGTTGAGAACCGGGCTGCCGGGATTCACGCCGAGCGTTCCCTGCAAGACTGGGTTTGCGCCGGGCGTGCTGCCGACGCCGCCGATGGGCACGAGCGGGTTGGTGATGAAGTCGTTGCCGCCGCCGTAGAACTGGCTGGCGACGCCGCCGCTGAAATCGATGACGCTGTAGGGCTGGCCGCTTTCGGCGGAGATGAGGCCGCTGGTGCCCCAACCGTTGACAATTTTATCGGCCCAACCGTGAAACATGGCGAGCTTGGGAAATTCGTAGGTGTACTGAATCATGAAAACGTGGCGGCGGTCGAAGTCGGAGTTGCCGTAGCCGGTGCGGAGATTTTCGGGGTTGTCGCCGTTGTAGAAGAGCTGCTCGCCGCTTTCTTCGTCCATGCTGTGGGACCACGTGTAGGAGCCGGAGAGCGTGAGGCCGTGGCTGTAACGCTTGGTGACGTTGAATTGGAGCGCGTCGTAGTTGGACTGGCCGGCGGCTTTGGCGTATTGCGAGTTGGGGTCGAAGCCGATGAAGGGGACGCGGAGCGCGGTGTTGCCGCTGCCGAAGCCTTCGACGAGCGTCGAGACATTTTCGGCGGCGACGCCGGGAACGGTGTAGCCGTAAGAGTAGATCTGGCCGTTGATGGGGCTTGACGGAGTCGCAATATTCGGTTGGTTGAACGGCACCGGGATGACTTCGTGGACGCCATGATTGCCGACGAAGGCGAGAGCGAGCACGAGGTCGTTGCGAGGCTGCCATTGCAGGTTGAGCGTGTAGTTTTCAGAGTAGGGCAGCTTGTTGGTCGGATCGTAGCCGGCGAAGATGAGCGGGCTGCAGAACGAGATGCCGTTGGCGGTGCAGTAGGGCGTGGTGTTGTCGATAAGTTGGGAAATATTGGGAATTAAGGAAGCGATGCCGGAGAGATTTTTCGGCGGCGCCGGCGGCGGAGTGGTGCCGAACGGAGTCGCGAAACTGTTACCAGGCTGGCTGTAGAACGGAACGGAGAAGGGCTGCTGGACGGTGACGCCGAATGGGCCGCCGATGCCGCCGCCGGCGCTCTGTGAGAGTTCGGCGAAGTATTCGCCGCGATCGTAGTACATGCCGAAGCCGGCGCGGACGACTACGTTGTGCAGGAAGCCGGGAGTCCACGCGACGCCAATGCGTGGAGCGAAGCCCCACTGCCGGCCGGTGAGCGTGGAATCGCTGACACCCTTGGTGGGAAATTCCTTGTTGTTGCCGGCGACGACGATGCCGATGTTGCTGATGGTGTCGGTGCCGAAGTCGTAGCTGTAGTCCTTGGGATAAAAATTGGTGAGCAGGCCGTTTTTCTCGACGAGCGGGCCGTTCCAATCCCAACGGAGACCGGCGATGACGGTGAGGTTTGATTTCAGTCGGAAGGTGTCCTGGCCGAAGGCGCCGACCTGGTTCGAACGGTAGTAGCGGTTGGTTTCGCCGCTGACGAAAACGGAAGAACCGTTTTCACCACAGAAGACGGACGGATTGCAGAGATTGCCCTGGAGGAAGTCGGCGAAAGTATCGAAGTCGAGCAAGCCCTGATTGCCATTTTTGTTGATGATGTTGAGCTGGCTGTGATCGATCTGCACGCCGCCGACGATGGTGTGACGGCCGACCGTCCACGAATATTTGGTGGAGCCTTCGAAAGTGTTCTGGAACATGCCGGCGTTGGCGAAATTATTGGATGGGCCGATACCGAGGCCGGCGCCAGTATTCGGATTCGCCTGACCGATGCTGATGCCGGGAACGTTCGAGAGGCCGAAGATGTTGAGGCCGTAGTCGCTGTTGGTGTAGCCATCGATCGTGTGCGCGAAGGCTTTTTCGCGGATGAAGCCGAAGCCCTGGGTCCACACGGCGTTGGGAGAGATCGTCGTGGTGTTCTGGATCGACAGCAAATGAGAGCCGGCGGAAAGTTCCTGCGGGAAGTTGCCGACCTGGCTGATGGCAAAGGGAGCGAAGGTCGGATCGTTCTGAAAATAATATTTGCCGGAAAGGCGATCGCGGCCGCTGACGTTGTAATCGATGTTGCCGCTGACCTGGTCGGCTTTGAAGGTGGTCTTGGGGCCGAAAGTGAGCGAGTTGTAGCCGAGATCGCTGTTGAGATTGTTTTCGGAGGGGATGAAGAACTGCCCGTTGGGCAGCTTCAGATTCATGATCTTCAGAGCGGTGGGGCTGATGTCGGCGGCGGTCAGCGTGGTGCCGAAGGCGGAATTGGCGAGAGTGGCAAGGCTGGCGGCGTCGCGATTGGAATCGCTCAGCCCGGGGAGAACGTTGGCTTCGGAGATGGAGCTGTCTTCGTCGGAAACGCGCTGGCCTTGATAAGCGGCAAAGAAGAAGAGCTTGTCTTTCTTGATCGGGCCGCCGAAGGTCGCGCCGAAGCTGTTGCGCTTGAGTTCGGGAACGGTCTTGCCGAGGCTGCGGAGCGTATTGTCTTGATTGAAGAAGAAGGGAGCGGCGTTCCACGCGTCGGTCTGATGATATTCGTAGGCTTGGCCGTGATATTGGTTCGTGCCGGTGCGCGTTTGCAGCGTGATGTGCGCGCCGCTGTAGGAACCTTCGGATGCGTCGTACATCGATGTGTTTACGCGAACTTCTTCGAGCGTTTCTGGCGGAGGCGCGGGCATGGCCTGGCCGATGGCGCTGTAGACGGAGGTGCTGGTCTGGATTTCGCCGCCGGGAGAGCCGTTGGTGTTCTGTCCGGTGTTGAGCACGGCGCGGTTGTCGGCGACACCGCTGGAAGATTTGCCGTTGAAGAGATTGTTGGTCTGGACGCCGTTGACGACGAAGCTGTTGCTGGTGTCGCGCTGACCGTTGGCGAAGATGTTTTGATTACCCATGCCGGCGTTGGTGCCGGAGCCGGTGAGGAAGTCTGCGTTGACGCCGGGGCTGAGAAGGGCGAGCTGCGTGAAGCTGCCGGTGCCGAGCGGAGTGCTTTCGATGAGTTCGGTGCCGAGCGTGTAGCCGTTGGTGGTGTCGGTCTGATTTAAGAGCGGAGTGCCGGATACGGTGATGCTGGTGCTGACTTCGCCGGGCTGGAGCGAGCCGTTGATGGTGGCGGTGACGCCTCCGACGACGGTGATTCGATTGTGCACTTCGGTCTTGAACCCGTCGCGGGCGAAGGAGACGGAATAGGGGCCGATCGGGAGCGCGTTGACGAGGTAGGAACCGTCGTCTTTGGTGGACGCGACCACTTCAAGATTGGTGTCGAGGTTGCGGATTTTCACTTCGACTTTGTTGAGGACGGCGCCAGAACTATCGGAGACCGTGCCGTTGATTGCGCCGAGGGTTTGCTGCGCTGACGAAGGAAGAGAGAGAAGAAGCAGACTGCCCAGAAACACCACGAGAGAACGAATGCACTTGTGCATTTTGCTTACCAGCCCCTTTATCTCCGTCAGGTGTTGCGGTTGCGCAGAGATATACCACAGGGAACCCGGGCAAATCGAGACGGGTGCTGTGAAAAAAGTAAGGAAAAACCGCTTCTTTAGAGAGAGATGAGGCGATTGTTACAATTTATTAAAAATGGGATGTTGCGCGACCGGTAATCGGTCGTACCGAACGGCCAGATTCGATTATTTGGTACTCGGGAAAGCGAATCAGTGCGTCTTCGACGGCGTGCCATCGGACCATTTGTCCGCCAGCACGAGCAGAATCGTCACGCGCTCCTGTGGGTCGTTCACCATCATGACGGGTGAGTTGGGAGCATCGGCAGCCCAACTTTTCGTCATGTCTCCGGGGGAAAAAAACATCGTGTGGGGGTGCCAAGCCTTGCCCTGGTCATTTAAATACTGCTGCTTCGACATCATATAAGCCATCGCGCCAGGTTCCAGCGCAGGTATTTCCTTCTTATCCAGAGCCGTCGCGATCGCGTTTGCGATTTCGGGCTTCGATTTTCCCCCCAGCACGAGTCTCGTCTTCAACAGATAGATTGGCGCAAAGCTCTTGGCGGCTTGGGCGTTGAAGCAGTGGGGTGCGCGCATCTTGGGGTTCCAGAACTCGGCGTCATCGGTACCCTGCCCCCAGGAGCGCTCGACGAGACAGACAAAGCCATTCGTGCCCTTTACGGCGGTTTGATATCCGTCGCGTCGCAGGACCATGACTTCGGCACCATCCGAAATGGAAGCGGGCGCGGCACTGCGAGCAAGCGCGATTTCGGACTTCTCGTCGGAGATCAGGTATTGGTCCAAAGGAGCCGTCGCGGGGTAGAGATCCTTTGCGCCCTGCGCGGCTGCGTTGGCTAAAACAATATGCAGGGCGAACGCAAGAACGATGAACCTGAGGTAATTCTGCATTGGGTCCTCCTAATCTGCGCGTTTGGTATCGTTGAGTGTAGCTCCCTAGGAATGCGTCCCGTTAGACTTCGGGCGAAGCCTTTGCGTTAGCATCGAAGTAGCGGCCTTCCTCCTAAGGCAATGCATACAGGACTCCACGTAAGGCAACGGTCTCAAAGCCGTATTGTGCCGGTTCGTGCTTTTCACTACGTTTATGGGAGATCTGCGGAGAGTGGTGAACGCAGACTTGAGGAGATGCGATGTCTCACGGGAACGGGAAAGCAGTAGGAGGGTTGCTGTCGATTGCGTTCCAGAATTCAAAAACGCTTCAAAAGGCTTTGGCGGATGAAGGCAACAACCCGAAGAAGGTGTCGGAATTCATGGTTCGATACTACCAAGCGATGAAAGAGGAACTGACAAACTCGGAAGCGGAAGAGCGAGATTGACGGCAGGGTCGTGGCGGGCGGCCGGGCACGAGGAGCCGGATCGGCGCGATTCCACAAAACAAAATTCTAATCGTCAAGATTGTCGCAGACGCGGCCTCCGCCGACGCGTTCTCTTTACTACCGAGAACGGTTCCTTTAATCTAATGGCCCTATGTGGAATGTTGACGAGCGGTTTGATCCGAAAGCGATTGAAGGGTTGGCGGCGCTGGGATTCAGCGTCGGGAGCACGCGCGGGGTGGTGCGCGTGGAGAAGTATGGGTGCGGCGCGGAGTTTCGCAAAGGCTCCGACGATCACTATCAGCTGACGATTTTGCCGACGATCATGGTGAAAGGGCAGTTCGCGCGGCTGTGGGACGCGGGGTATCAGAAATTTTTGCTGACGGATGAAGGCGTCAAGCTGCCGGCGCTGGCGACGCATTTGCAGAATTTGCGTAAGTTCAATGAGGAATTGCGGACGGCACTGGGAGTGCCGACGTTTTACAATGAGGCGCTGGGATCGGTCAGCCAGGTGTCGGTGTATGACCGGGTGAAGGGGCGGAAGGGCGCGGTGCCGGATGATACGGTGGGAGCGCATAGCCCGGGGACGGGACACTGAAGAAGCGAAGTACGGAAGCAATGAAATAACGAAGTAACGATTAAAGGCTTTCGGGGCGCGGGTTCCGCGCCCTTTTTCTTTTTTGTGTTCGACTAGCGAGCGATTCAGGGGTTCAGTGTTTGATAGGCGGCGAAGGGGCCGGCGTTGGGGTGGAAGGCGCGGGCGCGGTAGAGTTCGGCGATCTGGCGGACGTGGCCGAGGTCGTGCGAGGCCCACTCGTTGAGCATTTGTTCGAGAGTGATCAGGCCGAGCTGGGAATGTTGCGCGGTGCGTGCGCCGATGTCGGGTGGGAGAGTTCGCAGAAACTGGACGAGTTCTCGCCTGGTATGAGTGAAGCGCGACAAGTGTTCTTGAGGCGAGCCTGCGGCGAAGCCTTCGGCGGGGGGTTCGTACTCTTTTAGTTGCGGCGTGTCTTCGAGAACGAAGCGGCGCACGCGCTCGGCGAGGCAGTCTTCGCAGTCGGCGATATGCGATAGGACTTCGGAGATCGACCAGCGATCGGGCGCGGGCTTCCAGCGGACGACGTCGGGAGCGATACCGCCAAGCATCGTTTCGAGCAGTTGCGGCGTCTTCTCCATAAGCGAGATTGCGGGACGAAGAGTGGTGGACGGACTGGGTTGCATCGGCGGCCTCCTGATGGAGAAGATTGTAGTCGCGTTTTAAGGATGTGTGTTGATTGGGAGGACGGATGGCGGAGATTGTTGGGTTGATGGACGATCTATTTTTTCAGATGAAAGTTTTGGAGACGGCGAAGCAGCTTGGGCTGCAATTCAAAGTGGCGGCCACGGCGGATTCGCTGATGGAGCTGGTGGCGACTTCGCCGAAGCTGGTGATTGTGGATTTGAACGCGCGGAGCGGGGCGATTCCAGCGATCGAGCGCGTGCGCGCGGAGAAGAACGGCGTGCGCATGGTGGGATTTTTGTCGCACGTGCAAGTTGACTTGGCGGAGCAGGCGCGGGCGGCGGGATGCGATGAAGTGATGCCGCGATCGAAGTTCACGCAGAATCTGGCGCAGATTTTGAGCAGCGCGAAGGAGTAGAGATTTGTTCTGGCGAAAGATGATTGTGATGGCTTCGCTGATCGCATTTGTTGCGTCGGCGGGGGCAGGCGTTGTTTCGGCGCAGGAGGCGAGTTCGAAGCCGAACGATATCGGGACGCCGCCGGCTGCAACGAGCGGGAATGCGCCGGCGCTGACCGGGCCGAGCCTGGCGCTGCGACAAGCTTTGTCGGCGGCTTGCCGGCAGGATGAAACGGAATTCACGAAATATCTGACGACGCGCAATGCGCAGACATTTTCCGCGTTGACCGCGGGCGCGCGCGTGGCGTTGATGAAACGTTTCGTATTGTTGAACGAGCCGGGCAAGCCATCGCTGGTTACAGGCGCGGCGGGCCGGCCGCTGGTGCGCTGTGAAACTCCGGCCGGCGTCGCGGAGATGCAAATCGGCGGAGCGGATGTCGATGACAATCTGGCGCTGCTGCCGGTGGAAATACGCGACGCGACGGACACAACCGGCGAGAGCGTGCTGCACGTGAGGATGGGCCTGCTGCGCGAACACGGCGAGTGGAAGCTGATCTCGGTGGGACTCGTGCTGCTGGATTTGCCTTCGCTGGCGGTGGAGTGGGATTCGGCGCAGATTGCCGACACGGAGAAGGCGGCGATCGAATCGCTGAAGACGATTGCAGCGGCGGTCGAGCAGTATCGGCGTACGTATACGCGGCTGCCGGAGTCGCTGGCGAATCTTGCGGCACCGACGAAGGGCGCGCCTTCAGCGGAAGCCGCCGGGATGCTGGAGGATGACTTGGCTGCCGGCGCGCGGAGCGGCTACAACTTTCGCTACGTGCTGGAGAGCAACAGCACGCTGGGCGCGCCGGCGAGATATGCGCTGGCCGCGACGCCGCAAGTTTACGGGCGCACCGGGAAGCGCTCATTTTTGACGCAGGGCGATGGCGTGATTCATGGCGCGGACAGGCAAGGCGGAGTTGGGACGCCAGCGGATCCTAAGATCGAGACGCCGCCAAAAACGGAATCGCCAAAAACGGAGTGAGCCGCGTGCGTGCCGCATTTAGCGTGACACGAGAGTTGACGCATTGGCGAGGTTCGCGGCGTTTTCGGCTTGTTTGTGGTGGCACGGCAATCTGACAATCATTGCAGGGTCATCTCTCCTCTTGCGGCGCTCGTCGCGTATGCGATTTGAAGCGCGCTTCCCATTTATTCAGGGCAGATCGATAGGAAACAGGAGCTCTGCCATGAGCGATGTCATGACCGACCGGCGCGATTCGCCGCGCTTTGCGCTGACGCTGGTCGCGGTCGTCACGGAACTGGCGACGTCAAACGTGTTGAATGCGCGGTCATCGGATGTGAGCCGCAGCGGATGTTATGTGGACACGCTGCAGCCGCTGCCACCGGGCGCGAACGTGAAAATTTTGCTGCGTAGCGGCGATGAGATTTTTGAGACGCCGGCAAAGGTTGTGTATATGTGCCCGGGATTGGGGATGGGCGTGAATTGGGGATTGAATTTGCCCGACAAAGCGATGGCGATGTTGGATCGGTGGCTGGCGAAGGCGGCGAAAAACGCGAGCGGGTGATTTCCGGGCCAGCCGTCTTCCGCGCGAGCACCATTGTTCCGCGCATTTCTTCAGACGCTTCAATCGATCGCTTCCATCCGGAACATCAATCCGTACTTCAACAGTTTGCAGCCCTCGCAATTGGAGATAACATCAAAGTACTTCGTATGGGTCTTCGTCGCCGGTTTTGGTGCTTCACACTTCTGTTGATGGTTGGGATGTCGCTGCCGGCTATGGCTTGGGCGGCGCCTGGCGGCACGCCTCAAAGCGAACCGGAACAGTTCGCGAACCTGCCGATTTTCGAATTGCACAGCGGCTTCTGGATCAATCTCCATCACACGCTTTACGGACAGGCGCGCGCGTCTCGCGATGGCCGAGGGATGCCTTCGAGCGCCGGCGGCGCCACGAAGCGGACACCGAACGAGGAACTCGCGTGGGACAACGCGGTTGCGTATTACGCGGCGAATTATGTGGACAAGGATCTGCTCTTCAGCACGGAGTTGATCCTGCTGAAAAATCAGCTCGGCGATTTCGAACAGTGCGACGAACTTTCGGGCGCGAGAAGGAAAACATGCGACGCAGGATTGCCGCCGAAGCTGACGCAGGTGTTGAACGCGGCGGCAACGGTGTATCGCGCGCATGAGTGGCCGGAGCACGACCGCGCAAATCGCAGATGGATCGCGAGCGTGTCGCCGCTGGTGCGCGACAAAAGCGTTTCGCTTTCGCAGCGGCTCGCGGAGATTTACCAGACGCGGTGGCCGAAGCAGCGGATTCGCGTGGATGTGTCGGCGTACGCGAACTATGCCGGCGCGTATACGACGATCGATCCGCTGCGTGTGGTGATTTCGAGCACCGATCCGCGGAACCAGGGGAGCGCGGCGCTCGAGGTTCTGTTTCACGAGGCTTCGAACGGCATCGCGGAGCCGGTGCAGCTGGCGATCAATCGCGAATGCCGCCAGCGCGACAAAGCGATTCCGCGCGATCTATGGCATGCGCTGGTCTTTTATACGACGGGCGAGGTCATCAAACCCGTGATGAAGGGTCTCGACGGCAACGCGAACGCGGAGTACACGCCATATCCGGTGCGCGAACGGCTGTATCAGCGCGGTTGGGATGAGTATTTGAAATTGTTGGATCGATTCTGGCAGCCGTACCTCGACGGGGCTGTGACATTTGATGATGCGATTGCGCATATGGTGTCGGCGCTTTAGGGTTGCGATCGCTTCGATCCCTCATATCAGGGTTCCCTTTGAACGGTTCGTTATCGCCACCGTTGGAGAAAAACGCCGGCAAGATGCCGGCGCTACCGGGTGTGGCGGGACTTTTGCGGTACGCACCGATATGCTAGTCTTTGGGCGCGGAATTCAGCCCAGCCGCGACGTAACAATTGTCCACGCGCACGCGCCGTTCGCTTCGCGCCTACCTTCGGTTCCTGACGCCTCCCAGCGGAGGACTCGTTTCGGGAAGGACACTGCCTGGGCTTAGTCCCGCTGCTCGGAGTCGGACCCGAACGGCTGCCGGCCACCCAGCGCTGAGAAAGAGGGCGAATATTATGTCCGGCACATCTGCGACCCCAAGGACCACTCAACAACCGATGGAAATCAAGCTGGCTCACTCGCCCGATTCAGACGACGCATTCATGTTTTACGCATTGGCGACGCACAAGATCTCGACGCCGGGATACAAATACACGCACATTCTTTCGGACATTCAGACGCTGAACGACGCGGCGCACAAAGAGACGTACGACGTGACCGCGATCAGCTTCGCGGCATATCCGGCGCTGCGCGACAAATATGTGTTGCTCGATTGCGGCGCGAGTTTTGGCGAAGGTTACGGGCCGATCGTGGTGGCGTCGCGTTCGATGCGGCAGCAGGACCTGGCGGGCAAGCGGATCGGCGTGCCGGGGCTGACGACGACGGCATATTTGACGATGAAACTGTTTGAGCCGAACTTCGAAGCGGTGGTGATGCCCTTCGACAAGATTCTGGATGCGGTGCAGAACGAATCGGTGGAAGCGGGGCTGTTGATTCACGAGGGGCAGCTGATGTTTCCGCAGCTTGGGATGCACAAGGTAATCGACCTCGGCGCGTGGTGGATGGAGCGGACAAAATTGCCGTTGCCGCTCGGCGGGAACGCGGTGAAGCGATCACTTGGGCCGGAGCTGGGGCGGCAGATCGCGCAGACGATTCGCGATAGCGTTTCATATGGCCTCGACCACCGCGAAGCGGCGCTCGCCTACGCGATGGAGTTTGCCCGCGACATGGAACCTGAGCTGGCCGACAAATTTATCGCCATGTACGTGAATAAATGGACGATGGGTTACGGCGAACGCGGCAAGCAAGCAGTGAAAGAGCTCATCGAGCAAGGCACCGCGGCGGGGTTGCTGCCGGGGCCGCCGACGGTCGAGTTTCTTAGCGAAAGCTAATTTTGCGGCACGCCTCACGCCCGCTTGCAGCTTTTCCTTCTAAAGTTTTTCTTCGCTAGGTCGATGCCCTGTGTAGAGGCTTTGTAAAGAAGCTTCGCACGCTGAGCGTTTTCGTACCTTTCTCCCCCTTCACACCGCGTTTCGAGGCATGCGGTTTGTTTGACGCCCCTCACAAGAGCCGCGGCGTCGTCACAACGTGGAGGTGAGTCATGTCGGTTACGAACCCCGTTCATTTGAATGGCGCATTGGACAGCCAGCAGACCCAGAGCTCGTCCACGAGCGGCACCAGCACCACTTCCCTGCACCCGCTGACATCGGCGTTGGTGTCGGCGAACTCGGCGTCGGCGTTGCCGAAGGATACATTTACACCAGCAACGCAGACGGAATCGGTGGCCAGTTCGGCACAGGCGGCGGGATTGTTTAGTGGCCCGAAGACTTCGGCGCTGCCGTCGAGCTCCAGTGCTGTGGGGGCGCAAGGCGTGACGAACAGCACCGCGGAGATTGCCGCGCCTTCGAATGCGTCGGCGAATTCTCAGGCTGGAAGCAACAGTAGCTCGGCGTCCAGCGGGTCGGACGCGGGCGCGCAGACCGCGGCGACGTCGCAGGCCGCAGCTACGACGTCTACCGCGTCCACCTCAGCCGCTTCGGACTCGGCCTCATCCTCATCCAGCGCAGGCAGCGTGGCGCAGCAGACGCAGCTCGATTCGCTCAACAACGCGCTGGCCGCGCTCGGACTCAGCGCCGCGGACATTCAGCAAATCGATCAGGTCGCCAGCTTGACCAACGATTACAGTCCGACCGCGTTTGCCAGCCTCGCCTATGAGTTGGAAGCGCAGGCGCAAACCGCGGCCACATCCAGCGCGGCGACGTCGGCGCAAGCCGCGCAACCGTCCGCGACAAGCGCGTCGGCGACGGTTGCTTCATCCGCCTCAACCTCGAACGCGACTGCACCCGCGACGCCTCAGGGTTCGGCTTCTTCGTCGCAACCGGGATCGAATGCGCCGAGTCTTTCGCTTCACAGCACTAACACTCAGCAGTCCGCGCAAACGCAAGCTCCAGCCGCACGAGCAGGCGCAGAGGCGGCGTCGAAGAGTTCGGCCGCATCGGCGTAGCGCTTTCTCGGCAACATTACGGGACGACCGCCACGGCGAGGCGTCTTGACCTCGCTGCGTGAATCCCTTAGTGTTTGCGGTCTTATGACAATTTTTCGTGCCTTGAGCGAGCGCGCCAAGCGTCTCGCTTTCCTGCTCGCGCTTCTTCTCGGTTGCGCCGGCGTCGCGCGATCGCAAGCGGCTGCGGAATTTCGGCCGCATCCAGTCGATTCGAAAGATTGGCCGAAGCAAGCTGTGCGCGCGTCGCACGGTATGGTCGCGACCGACGAGCAACTCGGCTCGCAAGCGGGAGTCGAAATTTTGAAGCGCGGTGGAAATGCCGTCGATGCCGCTGTCGCTGTGGCGTTTGCGCTCGCTGTCGTCGAGCCGGCCGCTGGCAACATTGGCGGTGGTGGTTTCATGCTCGTGCGGCTCGCCGATGGCCGATCAAGCTTTTTTGACTATCGTGAAGTCGCGCCGGGCAAAGCGACGCGGAACATGTACATCGGTCCCGACGGCAAGCTGATTCCGAACGACGATGTGACGGGTTCGGTGATCGGCTATCGCTCTATCGCGGTGCCGGGAACGGTTGCAGGACTCGAACTTGCGCTGAAGACGTACGGCACGATGAAGCTCGCCGACGTGATGGCTCCCGCCATCCGGCTCGCTGAAAATGGCTATCCCGTCACCGAAAAGCTCGCGCATGAATTTTTCGAAGAGAAAGGCGGACTGGAAAAGTTTCCTGTCAGCCGCCGCATTTTTCTGAACGACGGAAAAATGCTGCACGCGGGCAATACACTACGGCAGCCGGAACTTGCCGCGACTCTGAAGCGCATCGCGAAAAATGGCGCAGCCGAATTTTACAGCGGCGACACCGCGCACGCCGTCGTTGACGACGTCACGAAAAACGGCGGTCTGATCACGCTCGGCGATCTGGCGAACTATAAGCCGAAGGTTCGCGAAGTTTTGCACGCGGAATACAAGGCGAACGACCGCGACGGCAGCGCGCATTCGTGGGAGGTACTAACGTCGCCACCGCCGAGCTCCGGTGGAGTCGCCATCATCGAAGCGATGAACATGCTGCAAAGCACCCCGCTGAAAGGCTGGGACGACGTCGAGAGCGTTCACATGGTCGCCGAAACGATGCGCCGCGTTTTTGCCGATCGTGCGGCCTATCTCGCCGATCCCGATTATTCGAACGTGCCCGTCGCAGGGCTGACTTCGCCGTGCTACGCGAAAGAACGCGCCGCGACAATCGATCCGCAACACGCGACACCGAGCAAAGATGTGAAAGCTGGCACGCCGCATACGTGCGCGCCGCCGCCGCTGCCGAATTCTGCGCCGACGACAGTCACCTTGAACGACGGCCCACACACCACTCACTTCTCCGTCGTCGATGCCGCGGGAAACGCCGTCGCCAGCACCTACACGCTCAACGATAGCTACGGCTCGCATGTCACGAGCCCCGCCGGATTTTTGCTGAACGACGAAATGGACGACTTCACGACGCAGCCCGGCGTGCCCAACGCGCTCTTCGGCCTGATTCAGTCCGACGCCAACGCCATCGCGCCGGGCCATCGCCCGCTCAGCTCGATGACTCCCACAATTCTCTTGCGCGACGGCAAGCTCAGTTTCGTCACCGGCTCCCCCGGCGGTCCGACGATCATTTCTTCGACGTTGCTCAGCGTCCTTAACTGGATGCGCCTCGGAATGGATGTACAATCCGCGATCAACGCCCCGCGCTTCCACCACCAGTGGATGCCCGACATGATTTTGATGGAGCAAAACTTCCCTGAAGCGATGGAGAAATCCCTGCAAGCCCGCGGCTTCACCACCAAACGCCGCGGCCACATCGGCCTCGTCAACGCCATCGGCGTCGATCCCAAAAGCGGCGAACGCCAAGGCGCCGCCGACCCGCGCGACAACGGCTCCGCCGTCGGCTACTAGCTCGCGCCTGAGTCCCCGCCGGGCAAATTTTGTCTCGTTCTTATTAGCGCAACAGTGGTTGGACGAACCCATCCGCGGCGTGCTCAATCTCGTGGATAATGTCCGAGGCGAACTATGGAACGACTGCTCTCGACTTACCTTTTTGTCTCGCGGAAATTGACGCGCGATCTCATTTCACAAATCAGTGACGCTGGATTTAGCGGCGTGGAGATTTTCTGCTCGCGAAGCCATTTCGACTACACGTCGCGGGCGGAGATTCAGAACATTGCGGGCGCATTGGCCGATGCGAAACTCAAGCTGGTGTCGCTGCATGCTCCGACGAGCCGCGATCTCAGCGCCACGCGCGAAGGGGGGCAGCCGCTTTCGATTTGCGAGGTCGAGCGCGTGCGCCGCATCGAAGCGATGGATGAACTCAAGCGCGCCATCGACGTTGCCGAGGAACTTCCCTTCTCGCGCATGATCTTTCACATGGGCGGCAGCCGCGAAACGGCCGACCCACGCAAGCGCGACGCCGCGTTCAGTTCGCTGGAGCATTTGATTCTGCACGCGAAGCACGTTGGCGTGACGATTTGCGTGGAGAATACGACGAGCGAGATGGGCGCGCCCTCGTATCTGCGCTCGTTCATCGATGAAACGCGACTCAGCGACCTGAGATTTAACTTCGACATCGGCCACGCGCATCTAGCCGACGGCGCCGAAGAAAATCGTATTGCGGAGAGTTTCGAGCCGATGCGCGAATTCGTCGCGAGCGCCCACATTCACGACAATCACGGCGAGAAAGACGAGCATTTGCCGCCATACGAAGGCACGATCGACTGGACGGAAGCCGTCAAGCTATTGAAGACGGCGCCGGATATCGGCACGAAGCTGCCGCTCATGCTGGAGTTGAAAGAGAAGAGCGGTCCGGATGTACCGACGGCGCAACAACAACTCGACGCCGCGCGAAAATCATTGGATCGTTTGGAAGAAGACTGGGACTAAGTAGCCGGCAGTCTTGTTACCCGGAGTTCATCTCCATCGCAAAGCCGGAGCGAATGGCCTGTGCGCTTTCCATCGCTCGCTACATCAATATCGCTATTGTACGCAGCCTGGGTTTTCCGCCGAGTCCTCGGTCCCGCACAACGGCTGGTTCGGTTGCCGATACGGCGGGTCGGTATAGCTGCTGTTGTCGTAGTAGCCCGGATCGTTTGAGTAGACGCCGTACGAACCTTGGTCGTCGTAATCCCCGCCATAGTTATTGTTGTTGTCGAGATTGCCCAGCGCCTGCACGCCATCGCCGAGCAGATCGGCACCCAGCGTCGCGAACGGGCTCCACGGATTTAGCGCGTAGCTCGTCGCGTTAAGCGCCAGTCCGAAGAGATCGTCGAGGAGCCACCAGCCGTCCCCGCCCCAGCCACCCCAGCCATAACCCCAACCGCGGCCATAGCCCCAGCCTCGACCGTAGCCCCATCCGTGTCCATACCCGTAACGGCCGTAACCGTAACGACCATATCCACCGTGACCGTAGCCGCCACCGTTCCAGCTGTGACCGTATCCGGTGTGACCAAATCCGCCGTTGCTACCGAAACGCGACCCGCCGCCGGCAAACGATCCGCCTGAGAAGGAATTTCCGCGTCCGAATCTGCCGAGTCCGGCGTTGGTAAATCCGCCGCCGCCAAAGTTGTTGCGCGCCATCAGCCCCGCATTCCCAAAACGGGACGCGCCGGAATTCATGCCCGAGCGGTTGTTGCCCGCAAGCGCCATGTTTGTTGCCCCGCCGCGACTGCCCCCGAAGCCGCCGCCGTTCGCCGAAGATCGCTCCGGCATGGTTCGTGCGCTCGGTGGACGATCCGACTGAAAGCCTTCCGAACCGGCGCGCTGAACACCGCGTCCCATCGACGGGCCACCGCGCATTCCCGGCGCATAACTCGTGGTCATCGTTCGGCCGCCGGGCCGATTTGTGTCGTTCGAAGACGCGCGAGAACCGCCCGAGGTGTATGCGTCTCGTGAACCCGATCGATTCCCGCCCCAGTTTCCGCTGTTCGAGGCCGTGCGAGCGCCAAGGTCGTTGCGCTGCGCACTCGGCGGACGATTCGAATCGTATCCGCCGTTTGCAGCACCGTGACCATAGCCAGATGTACGCGCTGAGCCGGAGTTCCCTGCTTGGTTCGGTCCGCGTGACGCCGTCATCCCAGAATTGCCGCGATTCGCTGCGGACCCACTAGAGCTGGGCCCGTAACCCGAGTTCGCATACGAGTTTCCGTTGGCGCCGCTCTGCCGCGAACCAGTATTGCCGCCGCCGTACGCACCGCCTGGTCGCGAAGCGCCAGAGCTTCCGCTGTAACCACCGTTGTACCCGTTGTTCCCGTAGTTCGAACGGGCGTTTCCTGCGTTCCCGCCGTTGCCGTAACCGGCTCCGCCAGGTCCGTATCCGCCACGGTATCCGTTACCCGCCCGGCCGTAACTACCGCCGCCATTCGCACCGGACGCATATCCGCCCGAAGTGCGTGACGGAGCGCCGCCGTATCCGCCAGCTCCGTATCCGCCGCCTCCATAAGGTCGCGCGCCGCCCGACCGCGCCATCGACGCGCGCGCCCGACGATCGACCGCCGCCGAATCCACCGCTGCCGTTGCTCCGGCCTCCGCCGAAGACGTGGCTTCCGCCACCGCCGCCGCTCGACCGGCCCGCGCTGAAATGCGAGCCGCCGCCACTGGAGTGACGCGACCCGCCGCCTCCTCCGTGAGAGTTGCTGCCATGTGAATGCCCCCCGCCGCCCCCGTGAGACCCGCCTCCGTGCGAGCCTCCGCCGTGGGACCCGCCACCGTGCGACTTGCCAGCGCCGAACACACCCGAACAAACAAACGCGCACACTCCGACCAGCAACATTATTTTTGGCGCGATAAGTCTAGGCATGTTCCTCCTCCGGGCGCACAGCAAGGCAAGTGAGGGCGGTCAGGGACGGGGATTGAAGTGCATCTTAGCAGCCGAAAAAAAATTTGGTGAACTTTTCGCGAACTAGCTGAGCGCGAAGCGATTAAGCTCGTCTCGCGTAGCCCGCCCAGTACCAGCTTCCGGCGACACTGGCAGGAATCGCCGACAACGTGGTGTCGGATAAATCGGACGCTCGGCTTTTCTTGTTTGCACGCCGCAACACACAAAGTTTCTAGAACCCCGGCGGGTGCTCGCCCGTAACCGCAAATGCTCGCTCCATCGCGATTCCCGCCGAGCACATCGTGCCCTCTTCGAACAGCGATGCGAGCAGCGTCACGCCGTGAGGTACTCGTCGCGGCGGATTGAATTTTGGCAACGGATTTTTCGGATCCGGCGCCCAATCGCTGCGCGCTTCGCTCACTTCGACGAATCCGGCTCGGAACGTCAGCGAAGGCTGCCCCGTGAAATTCGTGATCGTCAGGATCTCGTCTCGCAACGACGGCACTAGCAACAGATCAACATCGCTAAATATCCGCGCCATCTCTATCGCCACTTTGCGCCTCATGCGGTCGGCTTGCACAAAATCGACCGCCGAAAGGAAGCGCGCCTGCCGAAACAAATTCGGCCACGCATCGGGCACCTGCGCCTTCAGCTCATTCATGCGGCGATCAAGGGTGTACTCCTCAAACGCCGCCGCGCCCTCGGCAAATAAAATTAATTGCAGCGAATCGTACGACCAGTCGGGGAGACTTACCTCGATCGGCTTCATGCCTAATTTGCGAACGGTCTCGAGCGCCGCGCGATCGACGTCGGTGGCCGGCTTCTCGTTCATCCATTTCGGAAAATATCCGACGCGCAATCCCGCTGGTGATCGCCCTGCGTCGAAATCCAGATTGCACGGCACACTCGACAGATCGCCCGCGTCCGGCCCCGAAATCGCGCGCAAAATCAACGCGCCATCTTCAACGCCACGCGTCATCGGCCCCAGCTTGTCCAGCGACCAGCACAACGTCATCGCTCCGGTGCGCGGCACGCGCCCAAATGTCGGCCGCAATCCCGTCACGCCGCAACGCATCGATGGCGCCACAATGCTCCCGCCGGTTTCGCTCCCGATAGCGAATCCCACCAGCGCCGCCGCCGTCGCCGCACCTGGGCCCGCGCTCGAACCCGACGCGCCTTCTTCGAGCAGCCACGGATTCATCGTCTGCCCGCCAAACCAAATATCGTTCAGCGCCAGCGCCCCCAAGCTCAGCTTGGCAATCAACACCGCGCCCGCATCGTTCAGCCGCTTCACCACCGCGGAGTCCGTCTCCGGCACGCGATCACGATAAAACTCCGCGCCCCACGTCGTTCGAATCCCCGCCGTATCGAGCAAGTCCTTCACGCCATACGGAATGCCGTGCAGCGCCCCACGATATTTCCCCGCCGCGATTTCCGCATCGGCTTGCTTCGCTCGCGCGATCGCATGTTCACGTGGAACCGTAATCACACACCGCAATTTCGGATCGAACTTCTGTATCCGCTCCAAATAAATATTCGTCAGTCGCTCCGAAGTCAGCTTCCGCGATTCGATCCATCGCGACAATTTCGCAACCGGCGCGTAAGCGATCGCTTCATCGCTCGACGGCAGCGCCCCCGCATCGCCCTTGCTGCGCTCAAACTGGTTGACCGCAGGCCCGCTTCGCTGCCCCGGCAAAACCGGATTCCACTGCGAATACGGCGCAACCGACGCCTCGATCGGAACTTTGCGCGGCCCCACCCGCCGCTCGTACAACGCCGCCATCGTCACGCGCCAGCTTTCCGCGGCTTCCGTTCGCTCTTCCGAGTTCAGCGAAATCTGGACAAGCTTCTCGGCTTCAGAAAATGTGGCCGTCGAAACCTCCGGCCCAAACGCCGGTCCGGCGCCATACGCAGGTGGCGCGCCCGCCGGAGCCTCCGTCGGCTGCTGCATCGCGGAAGCCGCGGAAGTCGCGGACGCATCCGCCGGCGCACCCTTCAACGCTTCCGGCACAGTCAGCGCCGCTATAAATCCGGCCGACGCCGTCCCCAAAAATTCCCTGCGCGACTTCGCCATTTTCCCACTCCTCGTAGGGGCACGGCACGCCGTGCCCGATCTTCGCATCATCGTCCGTGATTCGCGGCCCGCGATTGTACATGCACTCGCCCCAGCATGTGTCGCCACGCCGCAATTTCGAACCGCCTCGCAATTTCCAGCCACGCGCAAAGCGCGATATTCTATTGCGTCACAGCACACGCACCACACGCCACGACGCGAAAGGTACGCTCCACAAAACGCTCCATGACGACGATCAACATTGAAGACGCCGGCAAACACGACGCGCAAGAAGTCACCATCCAGGGCTGGCTCTACAATCAGCGCGAATCCGGCAAACTCCTCTTCCCGATCTTTCGCGACGGCACCGGCATCATCCAGGGCGTCGTCGCGCTCAAAGAAAGCCCCGACGCCTTCGCCGCGCTCAAAGGCCTCACGCAAGAGTCCAGCGTCATCGTCACCGGAAAAATTCGCGCCGAACAACGTGCCCCCGGCGGCTTCGAAATCGGCGTCACCAAAGTTGAAGTCCTGCAAAAGGTGGACGAGTCCACTCCTTACCCCATCCAGCTCAAAGAGCACGGCGTCGATTTCCTGCTCGACAATCGCCACCTCTGGATGCGCACGCCGCGCCAGGCCGCCATTCTCCGCATCCGCGCCGAAGCCCAACGCGCCGCACGCAATTACATGGACAGCCAAGGCTACACGCTCACCGACGCGCCGATGTTCACGCCCGCGGCGTGCGAAGGCACCTCCACTCTTTTCGAAGTGAATTACATCGACGACCAGAAAGCCTACCTCACGCAAAGCGGCCAGCTTTACATCGAAGCCACCGCCATGGCGCTCGGCAAGGTCTACACTTTCGGCCCAACGTTCCGCGCCGAAAAATCAAAAACCCGCCGCCACCTCACCGAATTCTGGATGCTCGAGCCCGAAGCCGCCTTCGCCAATCTCGACGACATGATGTCGCTCGGCGAAGGCCTCGTCAGCGCCATCGTCCAATCCGTCCTCAAAAACAAAACCCGCGAGCTCGAAACGCTCAAGCGCGACACCAAAAAGCTCGAAAACGTGAAGCCGCCCTTCCCCCGCATCTCGTACGAGGACGCGATAAAGGTGCTGCAAAAGCACGGCAACCCCTCGAAATTCGGCGACGACATCGGCGGCGACGAAGAAACCATCGTCTCCAACGAGTTCGACCGTCCCGTTATGGTCCACCGCTACCCTGCCTCCATCAAAGCCTTCTACATGCAGCCCGACGCCGAGCGTCCCGATTTGGCACTCGCCTTCGACATGCTCGCCCCCGAAGGCTACGGCGAGATCATCGGCGGCAGCCAGCGCATCCACGACTACGACCTCCTCGTTAAACGCTTGAAAGAGCACAACTTACCTCAGGAATCGTTCGAGTGGTACCTCGACCTGCGCCGTTACGGCAGCGTCCCCCACGCCGGCTTCGGCATGGGCCTCGAGCGCACCGTCGCCTGGATATGCGGCACCGAGCACATCCGCGAGGTCATCCCCTTCCCGCGCATGCTCTACCGCGTGTATCCTTAAGTCGCTCGGACCCCTGCATGGGTGGGGTTCATCTCGCCCGTTATTACTGGAATCGGACCTTGTAGGGGCGGGGTTCACTCCGCCCGGCCGTTGCATCTTGGCTCAAATTTCCGCGTGGCTAGCGCCTGTGTTCGGTAATTGGGCGGCCTTTATAACAAGTGCCCGCCTCAATCCGATCACCTACCGCTCCGTCACGTCGTACTTCAGAGTGATCGTGGATCGTCACGAGTAACTGGCCCCGTCCGCCAGCGAACGATCAATTCGCGTCCGCCCGCCAGTCACTGGTCACCAGTCACGAATCACCGTTCTCAGGTCTCACCATGCCTCAAAAAGTCAGAATCATCGGTGTCCCCATGGACCTCGGCCAAAGCCGCCGCGGCGTAGACATGGGCCCCTCCGCCCTTCGCAGCGCCGGCTTACAGGCCGCCATCAAAAAGCTCGGCATCACCGTCGAAGACATCGGCAACATGGAAGTGAAGCAGCCCGAAGAAATGTCCATCGGCGAAAAGCGCGCCAAGTATTTACAGGAAATCGCCGAGACTTGCGGCGACATCGCCAAGACTGTCGAGAAATCCCTGCACGAGAATTTTCTTCCGTTGGTTCTGGGAGGCGATCACTCCATCGCGGCCGGAGTCGCGGCAGGCGTCTCCAGCTTTTACCGCGCGCAGAAAAAAGACATTGGCTACATCTGGCTGGACGCCCACGGCGACATGAACACGCCAGACTCTTCGCCGTCCGGCAACATTCACGGAATGCCGCTGGCCAGCATCATGGGCTACGGCGCCCCCGAACTCGTTGATTTAATGGGATTCAAGCCGAAAGCCGAGCCCGGCAACATCGTCATCGTCGGCGCCCGCGATCTCGACGCGCACGAGCGCAAAATCGCCAAAAAATCCGGCGTCCACGTCTTCACCATGCGCGACATCGACGAGCGCGGCATGCGCGAAGTGATGGCCGACGCCATCAAGCACGCCATGGACGACACCGCCGGCATCGCCGTCAGCCTCGACATGGACTTCGTCGATCCCGCCGACGCCCCCGGCGTCGGTACACCCGTCCGCGGCGGCGTAACCTACCGCGAAGCCCACCTCGCCATGGAAATGATTGCCGACAGCGAGTCCATGGTTTCCCTCGAAGTCGTCGAGATCAACCCCATCCTCGACGAACACAATCGCACCGCACTCTTCGGCGTAGAGCTAGTCCTCTCCGCCCTCGGCCAAAAAATCCTATAAGCGCTCGCTGCGCCGGCCTGATTCGCGGAGTGCTTTCACAACCGAAATCCTCATCCGCCTACACACCCAAACTACAAACCCAAAGCACAAATACGCCTGCAAAACCCCATTCCACAAACCGCCTACCAAACCCATCCACAACCCACCCAGGAACCCCGCCCACAAACCCACATACAAAACCCCGCCCACTAACCCACCGACAAGACGGTGTCATCCTGAGCCGCCCGCAGGGCGGCGAAGGATCTCAACTTCAACACCGACCCATTGGACAACGCAGACGCTTTCCATCCCGACGCCGGCGGATCGCTCACTTCTCTTTGCCAGCGCATCAGTTGAGATCCTTCGGCCTCCTTCGGACGCCTCAGGATGACAACTGATTTTTACTTTATACTATTATTCTTTTATGATAACTATTGTAGCAATGACGTCAGCCGAACGCCACCAGCCAAATGAAAACCTACGCCGTCTACATTCTCTCCAACACATCCCGCATGCTTTACATCGGGGTAACCGGCGACCTCGACCGTCGCATCTGGGAGCACAAGAAAAAGCTCATCCCTGGCTTCACTAGCCGTTACAATCTGCACTCGCTCGTATACTTAGAACTCTTCGCAAACATCAAAGCCGCGATCGACCGCGAAAAGGAACTTAAACGCTGGGGTCGCTCCAAAAAGCTTGCCTTAATCCGCTCCAGCAACCCCGACTGGACCGACATAGCCGAAACACACTTCAAAACTCTCGAACGGCCTCTTCAATTTTCCCAACTGCCCAACCACTAGCCCACCAAATCGCAATTTCGCACCAAACCACCGCGTGTCATCCTGAGCCGTCCGAAGAAGGGTGAAGGATCTCAACGTAAAACGCTATTGACCAACCCTACGACGACCATTGCATATCCGAGTCATCACTTCTTTTCTTCCTTCGGTCCTTCGAGGAGATACCGCGGAATGCCCACACCGAGGTCCAAATCCTCATCGTGGGAATACTGGAAGCCCAGCTTCCCGAGCACCTTTTTCGAATTCACATTTTCAGGATGATGCCCGGCAATGAGCTTTTTGGGCGTGTAGTTCGCGAACGCATACGGAATCACGGCGCGCGCCGCTTCCGTCGCCAGCCCCTGCCCCCAAAATTTCGGCAGCAAATGAAATCCGAGTTCGATGACATCCTCAGCCGGACGATACGGCCGCAATCCGCACACGCCGACAAAGTCGCCGGTCGCTAACAACTCGATGATCCAATACTGAAATCCGTGGACCATCCTGCGCGCGCGCTCATGCTTGAAGCGTTTTCGAACCTCGTCCTCTGAAAACGGTCCACCAAAATATTTCGTGACTTCAAACTCGCCCCAAAGCTGCTGCGCCAGCGGCAAATCGTCCGCTCCCCACCAGCGAAATCCCAGCCGCTCACTCTTCAAAAAATATTTCTCGGTCGTCTCGTCTTTGCCAGCGGCGTCTGTCATCGTCAGTTCCCTGCTGTATTACAGCACGGAACCAACACCGGCATCAGCCGTCTTCGTACGGGCACAGCACCGCTGCGCCCCATGTCCGCAAGGATGCAACCGCTACCGTGACCAATCTCTATTTCCCAATTTTCAATTTCCATCAATCGACGCGCAGCGCCTGCATCGGATCGATGTGCGACGCGCGCCGCGCCGGCAGATAACCCGCGAGGCACGCTACTCCCGTCAGGATGAGCACCATCACCGCAAATGTGATCGGATCGGTCGGCGTCACGCCGAACAGCATCCCACTCAGCGCGCGTGCCAAAACCCACGAACCGATAATCCCACCAACGACCCCAATCGCCGCCAGCCACAACGTCTGCATCAAGATGCTCTTCTGCAACATCTCCGACGATGCGCCCAGTGCCATGCGAATCCCGATCTCCTGCGTCCGCTGGCTCACCGAATACGAAATCACCGCGTAAATTCCCAGCGAAGCCAGCACCAGCGCAAACACCGCAAATCCTCCTAGCAAAATCACCACGAATCGCCGCGGCGACACGGCACGGTCCACCATCGACTGCATCGTCCGTATGTTCGACGTCGGCAGATTCGGCTCGAGCGGCAACAACGCCTCGCGCAATCGCGCCCCAAGATCCGTCGTGGACATGGACGATCGCACCACAAGATCGACCGACCCGTAGTCCTGAATCTGCCGCAGCGGAATATAGAACTCGTTGCCCGACCCTTCCTCCAGCGACATGTGATGCACGTCACCGACAACACCGACAACGGTGCGATCCACATCTTCCGTAACGATCTTTCCGATCGGATCCTGACCCGCAAACAGATTCCGTGCGCACGTTTCGTTCAGAATGATGACGTTCAGCGTTCCTTTGTCGTCACGCGCCGAAAAATCGCGGCCCCGTTTCAGCGGAACTCCGATGGCGTGGAAGTACCCTTCGCTGATGATGCGCGGAAATCCATCAGG
Organism: uncultured Acidobacteriota bacterium; assembly: GCA_963785605.1. Taxonomy (GTDB): domain Bacteria; phylum Acidobacteriota; class Terriglobia; order Acidiferrales; family UBA7541; genus Acidiferrum. Next base: position 270,389 of record CAWAWE010000020.1, read on the forward strand.
GTATTCGTTCGGCTTGTATTGCACGCCCTTGACGCCAATTCCCCAATTTCGGTTGTGTCCCAGTGGAATCGCGTCCGACATTCCCGCACCTTCGATACCCTGGATCTCGTTCACGCGCCGGAGAACTTCCGTGAAGTACACGTTCCTCTGCTCTTGCGTCTTGTAGGATGCGTTCGGATCGACGCGCACCACCGAAGCGCGATCGGAACGGAAGCCCATGTTCACGTCGAGCACGCGCATGAAGCTACGGATCAACAATCCGGCGCCCACGACAAGCACGCACGCCAATCCAATTTCAGCGACAACTAACGCGTTCCGCACCCATGCGTGACCCCGACCCACACTGGAACCGCGATTTGCGTCCTTCAGTGTGTCGTGCAAACGCATGTCACGCACTTGGAGTGCGGGCAGCAACCCAAAAATCAGACCCGTCACGATTGCGACGGCCACTGTGAACAGCAATACCGTGCTGTCGATATGCACTTCACCCAGCAGTGGAATGCTCATGGAAGTCAAATGTGCCAGCAGTCTCGTCCCGAGAAAGGCAAAAATCAGCCCGACAATCGCGCCGCAGAAAGACAAAATCAAACTTTCGGTTAGCATCTGCCGGATCAAGCGCATCTTTCCGGCGCCAAGCGTCGCGCGAATCGCGATCTCTTTCTGGCGCGTCGTACCGCGCGCGAGCAACAAGTTCGAGAGGTTTGCGCACACAATCAGCATCACTAGGCCGACTGACGCTGCGAGAACAAACAATGCCGGTCGCAACCTTCCGCTGACGTGTTCGGCTAGCATCGATACCTTCGGATCGAAATCGTTCCGGTCTTTGTGTGCTTCTGATTGAAGCTTCGCGAGCACCGTCGCTTCCGCTTGCGCGTTCTGCGCGGTGACTCCTGGCTTCAATCGCCCCACGATCGCAAGCGTGTTGCCCCATTTGTTCGTCTCCGGTGTCAGAGGAAAGCACTCGAAGATGTCCACTGGGTTTCCGGGCGTGAATATCGTCGAAAAATCAAATGACGCCGGCAAAATGCCGACGACCGTCTTCTGCCCCCCGTCGAAATCGAGTGCCCTGCCGACAATGTGCGGATCGGCTCCGAATTTGTGCCGCCAGATCGCGTCGCTCAGCATCACGGCGTGCGGCCCGTTAAATTTCGCTTCGTCGTCGCTAAATTGCCGGCCCAATACGGGCTCGACGCCAAGCAGCGGAAAAAAATTCTCTGTCACGGGCACGCTCGTCAACCGCTCCGCTTCCCCGCCCTCGATCAATTTCGCGTCGCCCACGCCGTAAAATGCAAAGTAAGCCGCCATTTCCGAAAATGACTGGCTCTTGTCGCGTAAGTCTTTGAAGTGATCGACTTGGCTCGTCTTTCCCGACATATCGTTGGTCGCATCGTTGTGATTCGCTACCCATGCAAGGTTTTCGGGATTCTTGAACGGCAGCTTGTGAATGAGGAGAGTATTCACGACGCTAAAAACCGTGCAGCTTGCGCCGACGCCGAGCCCGGCGATCAGAATCGCAAAAATGGCGAATGCTTTATCGCGCCGCAAAGTGCGCAGCGCGTATTTCACGTCCTGGCTCAGCACTTCCATAAACGGCAGTCCACGCGCATCTCGATTTTCTTCACGCAAGGTCTCACGTCCTCCGACTCTTAAAATCGCCGCCCGTCGCGCTTCCTGCGGCTTCATTCCCGCCTTCTCGTACTCCGCCGCCAGCAAATCCAGATGCGCCTCAAGCTCTTCGTTGAAGTCGTCGTCCATATCCGACTTCGTCCAAATCGCCCGAATCTTCGCCCACAGAATGTGAACGCCGTCGCCCATCGATCAGCCTTCCTTTGCCGCCGCGAAAAACCGCGCAATCACCGCTGAAAGCTGCTCCCAATTCTCCGCCGTCTCCGCCAGCCGCTTCGATCCGCGCGCCGTGATTGCGTAAAACTTCGCCTTCCGGTTGTTCTCGGAGATGCCCCACGCGGATTTGATTAGCCCGCGCTGTTGCAGCCGCACCAATGACGCGTATATGGTCCCTTGATTCAATAAGATAGCGTCGCGGCTCACCTGCTCGATGCGCCGCGCGATGCCATACCCGTGCAGCGCGCCCATCGCCTCCAGCGTCTGCAACACCATTAAGTCCAATGTTCCCTTCAACATCTCAAGCTGCGGCGACATCCGCCCTCCCCACATGTGCTATTGCCACATGAACTGACGATAGAAACGTTCAATGGTCTCGCAATGTTCCCAATATTTCTCTCGCCCCCGCCGATGGCCGTCGCTCAATTAAGCGGCGGCCGGTAGCGCCGGCATCTTGCCGGCGCATTTTCGAGCGTCGAAGCGACCACGTTCGTCCTGCCCCAACGTGCGGTTAGCGATTGAAGGCACTTGAGCGCCGGATTCGCTGGCGGTCTCAAACGTCCGGGCTAAACTGACAAGACGACCTACACAGTCCGCCGGTCGAGCGGGCAACAGGTCATTGCGAAAGATCAAATGCCCAACCCTGATAAAAGATTGCGCATAGGCATTCTGTTTGGCGGCCGCAGCGGCGAGCACGAAGTCTCGCTGGCATCGGCGGCTTCGGTGATTCGCGGGCTCGATCCCGCGAAGTACGAGCCGATTCCGATCGGCATCACGAAGGAAGGCCAATGGCGCGTCGGCGCCGGCGCGCAAAAAATGCTGCCGAAGCGAAATTGTTCACGGCGGCCAGCCAGTGGCGATGACAGCGGATCCTACGGATGCTTCTTTGATTTCCCTCGGGGCCAACGGAAGTCACAGCGGCGCGGCTTCGCAAAAACTCGACGTGGTTTTTCCCGTGATGCACGGGACCTACGGCGAAGACGGAACGATTCAAGGACTGCTCGATCTTGCGGGGCTTCCTTTCGTCGGCGCGGGCGTGCTTGGCTCTGCGGTCGGCATGGATAAGGATGTCGCGAAAAAACTTTTGCAGGTCGCCAAGATTCCCGTTGTGCCCTGGGTTACGGTGCATCGCTACGAGTGGGAGAAAAATCCCAAGCAGGTTCAGAAGACGATCGAATCGAAATTCAAGTATCCAGTTTTCGTGAAGCCGGCAGCGCTGGGTTCATCGGTCGGAATGACGAAAGTCCATTCGAGGGCTGAGTTGGCGCCGGCGTTGAATCTCGCCTCGGAATTCGCGATGAAGATTCTTGTCGAGAAATCGGTCGCAGCGCGCGAGATCGAAGTTTCCGTGCTGGGCAACAACGATCCACGAGCCTCGATTCCCGGTGAGATTGTGCCGCATCGCGAGTTCTACGATTACACTGCGAAATATCTCGAAGACGGCACGCAACTTCTGATTCCGGCGAAGCTGAAGCCCGCGCAGATCAAGACGATTCAGAAGCTGGCGGTGCAGGCGTTTCGCGCCCTGGAACTGAGCGGAATGGCGCGCGTGGATTTCTTTCTCGAGAAACGCGCCGGCGGAAAACTGTTCCTCAACGAAGTGAACACGATTCCGGGTTTCACTTCGATCAGCATGTACCCGAAACTTTGGGAAGCAACCGGTATTCCGTTTCGCGAACTTCTCGACAAGCTAATTGGGCTCGCGCTGGAACTGCATGCGGAGAAGGCGCGCACGAAATACGAAATCGAGTTGCCGAAGGGTGCTGGCGGCGCGCTCCAAGGCTAGTTTTTCGCGCTGAGTCTTCTGTTGTCTTTTTTCTACCGCTCCTTTTCTCGATCGCTTCTGTTTTCTATCGTTTTTCTTGATCGATCCTTCTATTTTCAAATTTTCTGAAGACTTTCGTCTGTTCGAGTTAGCGGCTTAGCTCGTTGAGCAGGCGCAAAAGCTCGTCGGGCGCGACGCTGGCTGTGCCGAGTTTGCCGACGACGACACCGGCGGCGGCGTTGGCGAGCCTCGCGGCATCGGGGAGCGGCGCCCCCGCGGCTGCGGCGAGCGCGAGCACACTGAGCACTGTGTCGCCCGCACCGGTCACATCAAAAACCTGGCGGCCGTTGGAGCCGTGATCGATGCCGGCCTTGCCCACCCGGGCATACGTCACTTCAAAACTTGTCGCGGGAATGTGCAACGGTTGCGCCGACGATTCCTCAAGCAGCGTCATTCCCTTTTCGCCGCGCGTAATCAGGACCGACTCGCAGCCGAAATGCGAAAGCAACTTGCGGCCGGCGTCGTCGAACGATTTTTCATCGGTCAGCGATTGCGCCAGAAACTGCCCGGCTTCCTTCGCATTGCATACGATCGCTCTTGCGCCGCGATAGGCATAAAGCTTTGAACGCTTCGGCCCGATGAACACTGGGACCTTGAGCTTGTGAGCGGCGCCAAGAACTTTGTCTGCGAAATCGTCGGTGATGATGCCCTTGTCGTAGTCGGAGAGGATGATCGCGTCGAGATTTTTCAGAGAAGAAGAAAGCGCGCGCAGCAATCTCCCCTGCGTCTCGGGATGCAGCGGTTCGCGTCGTTCGCGATCGACGCGAACAATATGCTGGTGCCGCGCAATGATGCGCGTCTTGACCGTAGTGACGCGGCGCGGGTCCGAGATGACGCCTTTGTCGGAAATATTCGCGGCACGCAAATCTTTGCGCAGCGATTCGCCGGGCTCGTCGATCGGAGCTCTTCCCGGTCCGATCACTCCAAACAACTCGACGCGAGCACCGAGCGCGGCCAGATTCGCCGCCACGTTTCCGGCTCCGCCCAGACACTGGCTTTGCTCGACGAAATCGACCACGGGGACGGCGGCCTCGGGCGAGAGGCGCGACGCAGTGCCCCAGAGATAGCGGTCGAGCATCAGGTCGCCGACGACTCCAATGCGTTTGCCGCGAAGGCGCGGGACAAGACGCTTCAGGCGAGCCGTGGAGTGGGCGAGGTCAGCTGGCGAAGTGGACATGATCTTGGCGATTGGCTCTTTCGTTGCGCGGCGGCGCGATTTATTCGGGTGCTTTGGTGGCTTGATCGATGATCAGTACCGGAATGTCGTCGCGAATTGGATAAATGCGGCGGCAGGTATCGCATTGCAGACCGCTGGCAGAGTCGGCGAGCGGACGGAGCGGTGTCTTGCACTCTGGACACACGAGAATGTCGAGCAGATCTTTCGATACGGGCATGAAGGCTCCGGTGGCGAATGTTGACTTTAGCAAAAGCGGGGACGTGGCGAAAGGCGACGAGTTCCATTTTGGGACAGTGGGGGGTACACCCCCGTCGTTTTTTGAAGTGTGTGGAGGCTGTTGATTCCATTGAGCTTGCAGCCTACAGAAAACAGGAGTGCGGAAGTGCTTTAGATGGATGAGGTTAGAAGGCATGTCGTTCGAAAATATGCTCCCAAAATGGAAAAAGGCGCCGGACTACCGGCGCCTCTCCGCATTATACAATGGGTATATTACCACAGATGCAACACTCTGTCAAGGGCGATTTGACCGGATTAGACCCAAGATGGCCGAGTGACTACGCATTCGGCTCCGCCCATGGGGGCTACACTCATGGAGGGAAAGTCAGACTCTTATCGCGGGTGACGACCCAGATGCCGACGACGCGGGTCTTCTGACTCTGCTCTTTTTGTGCGGGGTCGTTGGGATTGGGCATCGGCGAGAACGGGCTCAGCGCCACGGCGACTTCAACGGCGTTCGAACCGACCGGCGAATGTTCGCGCAAAATTTTGTAGCTCTTGACCGGGCCGAAGTAGCCTTTGTCGCCCCAATCGGCGACAAAATCTTCCATGCGATAACTGGGCTTGGGCTTCCAGAGTTCGTAGGCTTTTTGCGTGTCACCGGCGACCACGGCGTCGAAGAAATGAGCAACGGCGCGTTTTTCGGGATAGTAGCGGAAGCCGAACCAAAGAGCGACAGCGGCGACGAGAACGAGCGCGACGATTGTGAAAGTCAGCGGTCGCGATTTGTGCGTGACTACCGGGGGCGGATCGAGAAGTGACACGTCGAGTCTCCTGCCCTGCGAGCTCAGAGCAGCCGCTGGTTGCGCGAGTTGAGCGTTGAACTGCGGCACCTCCACGTTAACAAAAATGGTTTGATGGAGTAAATGGGGATGAAGCTGGAGAAGATAGCTTCGCCCGGGATTTCGCTTCGGGCCAATAGTCCGAATGCACACGTCAGCCGGCGCGCGTCACAGCGAGAGCGGTTCAATATGGGATATCGTGGTGCGATATGCGACTGAAAATCGTTCAGGTTGGAGAAGCTGTGTTGCGGGCCGGGGCGCGGACGTTGACCCGCGACGAAATCACCGGAGATGAGATACAGCGGCTGATTCGCGACATGCGGGAAACGATGCAGGATGCGCCGGGTGTCGGGCTGGCTGCGCCTCAGGTGGGGCTACCGTTGCAACTGGCGGTGATTGAAGATCGCGAAGAATATTTGAAGGCGGTTTCGGCTGGAGAATTAGCAGAGAAAGAGCGGGTGGCCGTGCCGTTTCACGTGATCATCAATCCGCAGATGGAGATCATCGGCGGCGATACGGTTGAGTTCTTCGAAGGTTGCCTGAGTCTCGCCGGCTTTTCTGCGCTCGTGCCGAGGGCGCGTCAAGTTCGCGTCAACTATCGGAATGAATTCGGGGAAGAAAAGTCGGTCGTCGCGAGGGGCTGGTACGCGCGCATTCTGCAACACGAGATCGATCATCTCCGCGGCACAATCTATATCGACAAGATGCAGATCGCGGTCGTTCACTTCCATCGAGAATTTCAGCCGATTTGGGAAGAGTAAAAGCGTGCCCGACATTGTGAAAGAACTGGAGATCGACTAAAGCGAGATTTCGCCCGCCGCATGGCATGATCACAGCGACGGAATTGTTGGCGCCGGGCGCCCTGAAGGGACGCCCCAACGACAAATCAGGATTTGAGATTTTGTAGAGAACGGAGAGCCTAACGATGAAACGACGTGATTTTCTTTCTGGTGCTGCCGCAGCCGCTGCTGCGGGATTCGCACTCTCGAGACCCGCGTTCGCAAGGAAGAGCGGCTCTTCCCTTTTGAGCCATAAGGAACGTGTCGATAAGGCTTTGCTTGGCCAAGACGTCGATCGTCCTCCGTACACGTTCTATCGCCACTACGGGAGACCGACGGCGCAACTCGAAGCGCAGGATCATCTCGAACTTCATCGCACCTATAAAACCGACATCGTCAAGGTGATGAATGACTTCGAATACCCCAAGTCAACTTCCGCCAAGTGGTATGACCTGAAGGCGCTGGATTCGCCCTATCCGAAGCAATTGGAGACGCTGCGCCTCGTTCGCGATGGGCTCAACGGCGATGCGTACTTCATCGACACGCTCTACGGCCCGTACATGACCGCGATGATTCTGTTTCAATCGCAGCCGCAATTTGCCAACCAGCCGAAGTCCGACGAAGTCGAAACGGAGCAGATCCAGAGCCTCCACGAGTTTCAAAGGCAGAATCCGGACGCGTGGCACAGCGCGCTGGAAGCGATCACGCAATCGACGATCAACCATATCCAGAAAAGCAAAGAGATCGGCGCGTCCGGCGCGCTGGTGAGCGTTTTCAACGCGGAGAGCAAGTTCGGCTCCGTCGAGGACTATCAAAAATTTACCCGTCCCTATGACAAACGCGTTTTCGATGCGCTCGCCGATACGAAACTGACGGTCCTCCATCTGCATTATCTGGAGAGGCCGTACCTCGACCAGTTCAAGGATTTCAATGCGCCCGTACTTCAGTACTCGGTCAAAACGAGCGGCATTCCGATCTCGGAAGTTCGTCAGAAATATTCGCAGCCGATTCTTGGCGGTGTGGACGAAATCGATTACCGCAAATTGACGACCGAAGAAATTCGAACGCAATGGACGGCAGCGAAATCGCAAGCCGGAGCCAAGTACATCGCCGCACCGGGTTGCTCAATTCCGAACGAATCCACTCCGGACGAGCTGGCCCACTTCCCCAAATCGCTGGGAATTTAGCGCCTTCATTTCGTCGAACGGAAATTAATCCGGCGTTTATCTTTCGCGACGCAAAATCGGCTCACACCACTCGATTTGTCGCATTTTTTCGCCTGCGGATATCCGCGTTCGGGAGAAAACAAAACCTTGTACTCGTGGCAAGACGATTACATCGCAGCACTTGCGGAAATGGATCCGGGTAAGCAGCGGCACTACGTGTATCGGGCGATGGCTGCGATCGAGCAGCGGCGGCTGAGCCCGTTGGAGCCGGGCAGCGAGGAAGATCAGGCGATTGAGCGCGCCGAGCGAGCGCTGGCGATATTGAAGAAGAGGTTTGCCAGAGACGCACGGTTGAACAAGCGCGGTTGATCGTCGCGCCGCCAATCGGCCAGCATAATCGGCGGAGCGCGGAATAAGGCTGCGGCGATTTATTGTGGATGCTCGGAAGGAATTTCGAAGTTCGTTTGATTCGCAGCCGCGGACAAGTTACACATGGGATAGTGGCGCAAACATAGCGCCGCAAGGCCGGGCTGGGACTTGCGCATAAGGGAGCGGAATGAGCAAAGGGATCGAGAACTTGGAAGCCGCAATGAAGCGAGCCATGGCCGGCCGCCCAAAGGTGGGAGGGTTTCCGTATCTCGCGGAAACGCTGCGACGTGCCGGCGTGACACGAAATCTGTGGAGCTTGCCGTCGGGCCAGAGCTTGTATCTCACGAAGGAAGGGCCGGTGGTGCATCAGGGCCAACCGCTTCTGTCAGGAATGGCCGATGTGCCCGAGTTCAACGAAGAAGCGCTCATTCGCGCCCTGCGGACGGACCAGAAGGGCGAGAGCACGTTTCCAGAATTCCTAGTGGCGACGTGGCGCGCGGGAGTCGTTCGCTATGACGTCGATTTCGATGCGCGCACGGTTGCGTACTGCGGTTGCAACGGCGAACAGTATGTGGAAGCGTATCCGGCAGTAACGTGGAATAATTCCTGACGGTTTTACGGGCGTCGTCGAAAACCATCGGTGGCGTCAGGAGTGCCCACCCAAGCTACCGAGCGGGCTACTTCGATTGGGGCTGAGAAGCGGTCGCGGACTCGAGTTGGGCGATCTGCTTTTTCACCAGATCGAGGTTGGGACCTGGCGGCATATATTTGGCGGCAGTACGCAGATGTTCCAGCGCGCCGGGGAGATCCTGCTTGTTCGCCAAAATCACCGCGTAGAGTTGCTCGGCGTTCGGCTCGGTGTGTTGCGGATCGGCGGCGATGGCTTTCTTGACGCTTTCCTCGGCGGCGTCATTCTTGCCCAGCTTCATGTTCGCAACGGCGTTGAAGTAGAAGAGGCGCGGCGAGCCAGCCGGGTTCATCTCCAGCTCTTTGTTCGAGTTGTCGAGGACATCCTGCCATTTTTCGGCCTGCACCTGGCTCTGCACGAGATGCTCGTAAGGCGGAGCGAATTTCGGATCGGCGGCGACCGCCTTCTGAAACGAATTTCCCGCGTCGGGCGATTTCTGCAGCTTCCTGCAATTTGCCGAGTTGATACCAGGCTTCGGCAAACTGCGGATCGATCTGGACGGCCTTTTGCAAATCTTTCTGCGCTTTATCGGGTTTGTTCTCGACCCACTCGCTGCGCGCTTTTTCGTAGGCTTTCACCGCGTCTTTCGGAGCTGCGGCCGTGGTGGCGCTGGTGGATGCGGCCGCGCCGTTGTCAGCCCGCTTGAGCGAGATCGTGCCGACATTCGGATCATCGGTGAGATTGCGTTGAGCGATCGTCACCGAACTGGAATCGTATCCGGGCAGCGCGGCTTGCACGTTGCAGCCGACATATTGCGCCGCGAATTTATTTTGCTGGTCGCCGCCGGGACCATTGGGCGTGGAGGCCGCGGCGTTTGCAGCGGCGTCGCCTTGCCTGGGCGCGATGAGAAAGTTGCCTTTCGGATCGGTGGCCGTCGTGAACTTCGTCTCGCCATTGCAAACGACGTTGACGACAATCGGATCCCACGGCAACGCGCCTTCGGAAACCTTGACGGTGCCGCCGTAATAGCTGCCGGCGTGACCCTGGCGGATGAGCGAATCCATGTCGGGCTGCCGGTTCGTGCTGCCGTTTATGTTCCCGTTCGCGTTGCCGCTCGAACTTGAAGAGGTGCCCTGGCTTTGGCCACCGCCACTGGGCTTCTGAGCCTGAGCAACAACCACCAGAAACAAGGACGCGGTGAATGCGATTAGCAGATTATTTTTCATCGATTGTCCGCCTGCGAAAGTATCGCCTCGGGTTAGAAGGGGCGAAGTAGATTTCGGTTACAAAACTTAGATGGAGCAGCGGGGCGAGAAGGATGCGCTCGGCCCGCGCCGTTCGTAGTGTAGTACTGGCCCGGTTATCGCACAATTCGGCCCGGTCGTCCCGGAATCGTTGCGAATATGCGAGTTGGAGTCGATGCTGTTGGCGCGAAATTGGAGCCGAACTGGATTTGGGACGACGATCAAAGTTGCGTTCGATGGAGAGCTTGCCAATGAGAATCAAGAGCGGAGTTCGGGTCGTAATGGTGGTGGCGATTCTGTGCGCGTTTGGGGCGCGAGAGTGTGATGCGCAAACGAAGGATCTCGGCTGGCCAAATTACGGCAACGATCCTGGTGGCGCGCGGTTCTCGGAGGCGAAGCAGATCGACCGCTAGCAACGTTGGGCAACTGAAGGTGGCGTGGACGTTTCGAACAGGCGCGCTGGACGAGAAGCGGGATTTGAATGAGAAAGCGACGTTCGAGACGACGCCGATTTTGGTGGACGGCAAACTTTATCTGAGCACGCCGTGGGGGCAGGTGTTTGCGCTCGATCCGGCGACGGGAGCGAAAATCTGGGAGTTCGATCCGGACCTGGATTTGCTGCACAGCTACTCGGAGGCCACCAATCGCGGAGTTTCGGCGTGGCACGATTCGAAGGCGAAGCGCGGGTCTGCGTGTGCGTTGCGAATTTTTATCGGGACGATCACGCGCGAAGTTAATTGCGCTCGATGGCGCGACGGGAAAACCTTGCGAGGATTTTGGAGACCACGGGCAAGTCGATCTGACGCGTGACGTGGAGCTGCGCGATGTGGGCGACTATCAGGTGACGTCGGCGCCGGCGATTGCGGGCGATCTGGTGATCACGGGATCGTCGATCGGAGACAACCGCGCGGTGCGGCTGGAGCGCGGAATCGTGCGCGCGTTCGATGCCCGCACCGGAAAACAGCGCTGGAGCTGGGATCCGATTCCGTGGGGGAAAGATACAAAGCCGCGGACCGGCGCGGGAAATGCGTGGTCAACGCTTTCCGTTGACGATGAGCACAACCTTGTGTTCATACCGATCGGAAGCGCCTCGCCGGATTATTTCGGCGGAATCCGCAAGGGCGACAACAAATGGGCGGACTCGGTCGTCGCGTTAAAAGCATCGACAGGCGAATTCGTCTGGGGATTCCAAGTTGTGCATCACGATTTGTGGGATTACGACGTCGCGTCGCAGCCGACACTATTTACCTGGAAAGATAAAACGCCCGCGATCGCCATCACGACAAAGATGGGCCGCGTATTCGTGCTTAACCGATTGAACGGAAAGCCGCTGTTGCCCGTCGAAGAAGTCGCCGTGCCGAAAACGGATATCCCGGGCGATGAAGCTTGGCCGACGCAGCCTTCAGGGATTTCAACCGTGCCCGAGGGATTGAAAGTGAGCGACGCATTCGGCAAGACCGAAGAAGAACGCAAGTGGTGCGCGGATCGCATCGCGGCATCACGCTCGGAAGGGATTTTTACGCCGCCGAGTCTGCAAGGGACCATCGTTTATCCCGGCAACGCGGGAGGCGTGAACTGGAGCAGCTCCGCGTTCGATCCGCAGCGGCATCTGCTGATCATGAACACGAATCATCTGGCGATGCGTGTGCAATTGATCGAGCGCGACAAACTACAGGATGTGTACGACGACCGGCAGAAAAATCGGATGACCGGCGAATTTGCGCGGCAAGCCGGCTCACCTTATGGAATGTATCGCGAGACTTTTCTCGGGCCGAAAGGAACGCCTTGCACGCCGCCGCCCTGGGGCACGACTGAGGCGATCGATTTATTCACGGGGACGAAAACTTGGGATGTGCCGCTGGGGAGTTATGTGAAAGACGCGCACACGGGCACGGTCAATTTTGGCGGGCCGATCGTGACGGCGGGAAATCTTGTGTTCACCGCCGCGTCGATGGACAACATGTTTCACGCGTTCGACGCCGAGAATGGGAAGGAAATCTGGACGTATGAATTGCCCGCGGGAGGGCAGGCTACGCCGATGACGTACGTCGTTGGCGGCAAACAATATGTGGTCATCGCCGCCGGCGGCCACGGGAAGTTGGGGACGAAGCAGGGCGATTACGTCGTCGCGTTTGCGTTGCCGTAGAGATTGTCGCTGAGATAGACGAGCCAGGCGGGAAAAAACAGAGCGAGATCGGGCTAACGTCTGGGCAAGCTGGGGCGCAGCGGTGCTGCGCCCCTACATGTTTTTGCTGAAGGTCGCGGTGAGTCGTTAGAGATTCTTGGAGGCGCGGAAGGCGCGGACGACGGCGGCGGGGTCGTGCTGGTCGGCGTCTACTTCGGAGTTCATGTGGCGCATGTCGGCGGCGGAGATTTTTCCGGCGAGGTCGGCGAGGGCTGCGCGGAGGGGCGGAAATTTGGCGAGCGTGTCGTGGCGGACGATGGGCACGGCGTCGTAGGGCGGGAAATAGTGACGATCGTCGGACAGGCCGACGAGATGGAGTGCGTCGATGAGGCCGTCGGTGGAATTTCCGGCGACGATGTCCACTTTTTTATCGACGAGGGCGCGATAGATGAGGCCGAGGTCCATGACGCTGGGCGTCTCGGCGAAGCGGAGGCCGTAGCGCTGGATGAAGCCACGGTAGCCGTCGGGACGTTCGAGGAATTCGTAGCCGACGCCAGCGCGCCATCGCGGCGCGATCGGAACGATGTCGGAAATTTTGGCGAGATGGAATTGTTGGGCGTCGGTGCCACGGACGACCATCGCGAAAGTGTTTTCGAATCCGAGAGGTTCGGCGACGTCTAGATTGAAGCGCTGGGCGTAGCCTTGCTTGACGCGCTCGTAGACAGCGTGGGCATCGGAGTTGTCGGCGGGTGATTCGTTGAGTACGGCGGTCAGCGCGGTGCCGGTGTATTCGACGTAAAGATCGAGATCGCCGGAGAGCAGCGCTTTTTGGCAGAGGAGCGTGCCGCCGAGATTGGATTTGCGCTCGACGTGGATGCCGGTGCGGGCTTCGATGTGTTGGGCGAGGAGTTCGGCGAGGATGACTTGCTCGGTGAAAAATTTGGAGCCGACAGTGATGTGGGGTTGGCACGGGCCGCAGGCGGCGAGAAAAAGGCAGAGGCAGATCAGGAAGAAGAAAGTGCGGCGCATGGTTGGGAATGTCTCATGAATGAGAAAAACCGAAAGAGCAAAATGGAACTAACACTGAGGACGCAGAGGGCGCAGAGGTTGCGCGGAGAAGGCTAGGTGACTTTGAGGCGGCGCTCGAGGAGGGCGAGGAGGCCGTCGGCGATGAGGGCAAGCGCGCGGCGGGGATGGCGCCGGCGAGGATACGGCGTCGCTGACCATGGCGACTCCACGGAAAATGAAGGTGCCGAGGCCGCCGGCACCGATGGCGGCGGCGATGGTGGCGACGCCGATGGTGATGATGGTAGCGGTGCGAATGCCGGCGAGGATCATTGAAAGCGCGAGTGGAAGGCGAACGCGAAAGAGAATTTGATTGTCGGTCATGCCCATGGCTTCGGCGGCTTGCAGGATGGAGGGGTCAATGTTGGTGAGGCCGACGTAGGTGTTGCGGAGGATAGGGAGCAACGCGTAAAGGACGAGCGCGACGATGGCGGTGCGTGCGCCAATGCCGCCGATAAATGGGAGCGGAATGAGAAAGCCGAAAAGCGCGAGGCTGGGAATCGTTTGGAAAATGCTGGCGACGCCGAGCGCGATGGAGCGCAACGCCGGGCGCTGCACGATGAACATACCGAGCGGAACCGCGATGGCGATGGCGATGAGCATGGAGACCGCGACGAGCGTCAAGTGCGTCAGAGTCGCCTGAAAAATATCGGAGCGATGTGTTGACGAAAAATTGCCAAATGCTCATCCGCGGGCTCCGGGCGTTGGCGCTGATGTTTGCGACTGAGCGGCTGAGGTTGCGCGCGTAGATCGGACGGCGTCGCATCGAGCGTAGCGGCGAAGGCGCGCACTTCGGGATGATCGACGCGCAAGAAATTCGTCGGGCGTTGCAGATGCGACGATGCGGCCGGACTTGAGCAACACAATGCGCGTGGCGAGGCGGCGGGCTTCGCGCAGATCGTGGGTCACGAAAACGATCGTCTTGCCGAGCCGGCGAGCGATGTCGCTGAATTCGCGCTGCATCTCGGCGCGGGTGACAGGGTCGAGCGCGCCGAAAGGCTCATCCATTAGCAGGATCGGTGGATCGGCTGCGAGCGCGCGAGCGACGCCGACGCGTTGACGCTGGCCGCCGGAAAGCTGATTGGGGCGGCGGTTCGCGAATTGAGCTGGTTCTAGACCTACGAGTTCCAGTAGCTCCTGTACGCGTTTACTGGTGCGATTTGAGTCCCAATTTTCGAGCGTGGGCACGAGGGAAATATTTTGCGCAACTGTGAAATGCGGAAAAAGACCGCCCTCCTGGATGACATAGCCAATGCCCCGCCGTAAAGCGATGGGATCCCAATCCGAAGTTGCACGATCCTGCACGAATACCGCCCCTTTTTGAGGCACCAGCAGCCGGTTAATCAGTCGGAGCAGCGTCGTTTTGCCGCTGCCGCTGCGGCCGAGCAGGACAACTGTTTCTCCCGCGTGAATTTCCAGCGAAACGCCGCTCACGATGTCGAAACTCGACGATGCGCCGGAAGTCCCAGATGGTTTACGGGTTACGCTGTATGTCACTTCGCGAAACTCGATGGTAGGTTTCATTCGTCGGGGATATGGGAATAACAATAGGAGTTTCGCCAGCGTTTCGATTGACATCGTCTCAGAAAGGGCGTGAACTTGGTAGCGCCCTGCATCCCCGCAGACGGTGGCACCTAAGGTGCAGCATTTAGCTGCATCCTTGAGACGAACGCGGCATCCAACCCTTCGGAGAAGATCGCATGGGAGCCCTCAACAGCGCCGTTCGCATCCGCCACGATTTACATTTGCGACTCACACAAGCCCGCAAAGCCACCGACGATCTTTTCAAGATCGTGCGGGAAGAGGCGATGTACGACCGGCCAATCGCGGAGCGGCATCGGATTATTTTTTACGTCGGACACGTCGAGTCATTCGACTGGAATTTGCTCGCGCAGAGGGCGTTCGGCCTTCAATCGTTCAACGAATCATTCGATAAATTGTTTGCGTTTGGAATCGATCCTGTCGGCGGTGGATTGCCGACCGATCAGCCCTCGGATTGGCCGAAGCGGGAAGAGATCGACGCGTACAACGCACGACTGCGTGAACGAATTGGATCGTGCGATCGCGCACACGCTCGCGAATCCATCCGAAGGGCATCCGATGTTGCTCTCGATGATTGAGGTTGCGATCGAGCATCGATTGATGCATGCGGAGACGCTGGCCTACATGCTGCATCAGCTTCCCGCGGATCGAAAGGTGCGTGCGCCAAAAGAGCCGGTGTGGAAGACCGCGCGCGCGAAATCGCATCTTGTCGATATTCCCGCAGGCACGGCGACGCTTGGATTGAAGCGCGGCGACAACGCGGAGTTCGGCTGGGACAACGAGTTTGAGGGATTGGAAACGTTCGTCCCTGGATTTGCGATCGATACGTACAACGTGATGAATCGCGATTTTCTGCAATTCATGACGGCCGGCGGATACCAGAATCGTGCGCTATGGAGCGATGAAGCGTGGAAGTGGAAGTACGAGGAAGGCATCTCGCATCCGACGTTCTGGCGGCGCGAAGGAAATTTGTGGATGTATCGCACGATGTTTGGCGACATCCAGTTACCTCTGGATTGGCCGGTGTATGTAAGCCACGCGGAAGCGACCGCTTACGCGAAATGGCTCGGCCGCAAATTGCCCAGTGAAGAGCAGTTCCATCGCGCGGCGTACGGCACTTCGGAAGACGGCGTCGAGCGCGATTATCCTTGGGGCAATGAAGCGCCCAGCGAGAAGTACGGCAATTTCGATTTTCAGCATTGGGATCCGAGTCCGGTGGGCGCATATCCGCGAGGCGCGAGCGCTTTCGGCGTACATGACATCGTCGGCAACGGATGGGAATGGACGCGAACCGTGTTCGAGCCATTTCCCGGATTCGAGCCGATGTCCTTTTATCCGGGATATTCGGCTAATTTTTTTGACGGTAAGCACTTCGTCATGAAGGGTGGCTCGCCCCGCACGGCTGCCTGTATGTTGCGACGTTCGTTTCGAAACTGGTTTCAACCACACTACCCATATGTCTATGCAACGTTTCGTTGCGTAGAAGACTAAGGCCGTCTTTTATTTCGAGGCCTGGGAGCAGATAGAAAGATGCTGACCTATTCCCTTCCCGTTCGTCACGTGTCCGAATTTGCGGACGCGGTGCGAGACGGATTGACGAAAGCGGGACAAAAAGAACTGCCGTCGAAGTATCTCTACGACGAAGTCGGTTCCGCGCTGTTCGAAACGATTTGCGTGTTGCCGGAATACGGCTTGACGCGTGCCGACGCTCGATTGCTCGAGACACATGCGCGCGATATCGTCGAGCGGTTGCCCCGCCCGATTTCCGTAGCCGAGCTGGGCAGCGGCACCGGCAAGAAAACGCGCTGGGTCCTCGAAGCGCTCTCCCGTCGTCAGCGCACGTTCTATTACCCGATCGAGATTTCCCCTTCCGCGCTCGCGGCATGCGAGAAAGAGCTGGGCCAGATCGATCTAGTCAGCGTCGTCGGTTTCGAGCAGACCTACCTCGACGGCCTGCGCGCCGTGGCGAAGAATCGCGATTCGCAGGAGCATCTGCTCGTTTTGTTTCTGGGCAGCACGATCGGAAATTTCGATCGCGAGATGGGCGACGAGTTTCTGCGCGAAGTGCGCGCACTTTTGCGGCGCGGCGACACGCTATTGCTGGGTACAGACCTCGAGAAGGATGAAGAGACGCAAATTCTCGCGTATGACGATCCAGCCGGAGTAACCGCGGCGTTCAACAAGAATTTGCTCGCGCGCATCAATCGCGAACTCGGCGCCGATTTCGATCTGTCACAGTTTCATCATGAAGCTCGATGGAATCGCGACGAACGCCGCATTGAGATGCACCTGCGCTCGCTGCGCGCTCAGAGCGTCACGATTCCGGCGGCATTGACGCGCATTGATTTCGCGGAAGGCGAGACGATCTGGACCGAAAGCTCGCATAAATATCGCGCCGCGGACGTTCTCGAGATGGCGAAGCGCACCGGGTTTCGCTGCGAAGGGCAGTGGATCGATGACGAGTGGCCGTTCGCGCAGAATCTTCTGATCTGCGACTAGCGCACTACGATTGTTGGCGTCGCCAGCGGCTTATCTATTCCAGTTGCTCCACCCGCCAGACCAAACGCCCGAGCCAGGTGTTTCCGCCCGCAAAATCGGGATACCACACCGCCAAAATCTGCGAGCCCTGATAGACGCGTTCGAATCCTTCTTCGGACTCCGAAACTGTTTCGATGGGCGCGATCCAAAAGTGCTGCGCGCCCGGGGCGTGTAGAGCGATCTTCACGCGCTGCCAGCCGTCTTCCATCCGCACCGTCGGCCCCGGCAGAGTTCCGCTAAAGCGCAGATCCTGCCGCCCGTCGGGAGTTTCAAAAAAACGATCGGTCGCACCGGGCGCGAGTAAATTCGCAACGGATTCGACTCCAACCGCCATCGGCCTTTGCAGCGTCGATTTGAATTTCAGCCGCAGCTCGCATGCAATCTCGCAACCGCGCGGCGCAGGACCGAACGAAAATTGCTTGGTGACGGAGAGCTCCGCGGTTGAGTCGGAATTTCCGCCTCCAAACGTGACGAAACCGTCGCGAGCCAACTCCGCTCCACGCGCGGAAGATTCTTCGACAGAGAATGCGCCTGCCGCAAATCCCGGATCTTCTTCCAATCGCAACGCTTCGTAGTCGGCAGCGCTCTTCGCGGGATCGAATAAGAACACCCGAAATGTGTTTCGCGCCCAACGATCGTAAATCAAGAACCGATCGAGGTTCCGTTCCTTCACCTTGGTTTGCTCGTACGCCGTCGTCGTAGTCGCAGGCCGATAATTCGGATCGCGCAGCCGCGCGTGATACGGCTCAGGCCGCCGCAAGACCGAATTGATCAGCGCCGATTCGGTGAGCCGAAAATCGAGCGCCGGCAGCGTCGCGCCATCTCCAGGTTTGAGCAGCGCCTGATATTCCGGCGAAGTGAAGAGCAGTTCGTTTACACCGTCTCCATCGTAGTCGAGCGTTTCGACCCGAGGCGGCGCCGCTCCCGGCGTGTGGCGATCCGCAATCGCTTCGGCGCGAATCAGATTGCGCAAAATATCGGTGCGCAGATGCGGAGCGTATAGCCCGCCGAAAATTCCATGCCAATAGGCATCGTTGCATTGGGCGCGTTGCAACAGGTCGCGAGCCTGCGCCAGCTCTTCGGCCGCTTTCGAACCGCTGCGACGCCGCGGCGTATTCGCAATGCGGCTGGCTGTACGCAACATTTTCTTGTGCATCAAATTCGATTCCGAATATTTGCGGAAAAATCCTCGCCAGGGGCAGCCGCGCAAAAACGAAAGCACATCGTTGCGCCCGCTAAACTCTTTCAGCAGCGCGTTGTAGCGCTCGCGCGTGCGCGTCGGCAGCGCCCATTCCATCATCTCGGTGTACGACGCCGTCGGCAGATCGGCGCGACCCAGCGGCGTATGCTTCGAAAGGTATTCGCCGGGCGTGCAGACGTTGAGCCACTCGGAATTCTGCTCGAACGCTTCGAATAGCTGATCGAGCCAACGTTCGTCGTAGCAATGCTCGAACGTTCCTGGCCACCCGCCAAACTTTTCCATGTCATCGCCCATCGCGGCGACGCCGCCGGGATGCGCGCGGAACATTTCGCGCAGCCCCGCGATCACTTTTTCCACCGAGTCCCACGGAATCAGATAGCGCAGTGATTTCTGGCCCGGAATGATGCGAATCGTCTCGCCTTTGTCTTCCGCGATGTAATCGCCGAACAGTTCGTCCTGTTCGAATCCCGCCGAAAGAAAGTGAATGTCGTCGAGCACCGTGTACCCGACGCCCGCCGTAGCGAGCACCGACGCAAGTTGCGGCTCCCACACGCGCTCCGCCAGCCACGCGCCCTCAGGACGCTTGCCGAAGTGCTGCTCGACGTAATCCGCAAGCCGCACGATCTGATCGCGCTGATCGGCCGAAGGAATCGATATCAGGATCGGCTCGTAAAATCCGCCGCCGATCATCTCCACCTGCCCGCGCCTCACCAATTCGCGCAGCCGTTCGAAATAATCAGGATGATGCGACTCGATCCACGTCAGCAGCGGCCCGGTGTAGTGCAGCCCCATGCGTGCGTTCGGATGCCGCTCCAGAACCTCGACGAACGGCCCGTAGCATCGCGCAAACGATTGCTCGAACACGTGATCGAAATTGCCGGTCGGCTGGTGAGCGTGAACGACTAGAACTAAATGTAGGCTCGGGGGCACGGAGGCTAAAACGGTCTCCCGATAGAAAGAATAACCCGTGACGCGAGGTTTCGTGGTCGCAGAAGATGAACGTTGTGTGAAACGCGCACCTGGGTTCGATGCAGTCAACGTTGCGCTGGGTGCAAGTCCGTCAGGAAGCAGTATGTTGCAGAATCCACTCCGACAAAGTGTTCATCGCATCCGGCGCAAACGTCTCTTCGATCGCTCGCGATTCCGCCGGCAAACCCGCAAAGCAATGCTGAAACTCATGATTGAGTCCCGGCAGCTCAACCACCTTGAAATCCTTGTTCCCGCCATCCTCCAGCGCCTTTCGAATCAGCGGCAAATTCTCTTTCGGCGGCACTTGCAAATCTCTCTCGCCGCTCAGCGCCAGCACCGGGACCTTCGTCTGCTGCAACGCCGGAACCGGATCGTAGTCGAGGAAATAGCGAAACCATGGCGAGCTCGTCCAATGAATTTGCCGCTGCATGAAAGCCGGCGGCATCGCGGGCCCGATTCCGCTGACTTTCACCAGGTCTCCGAGATCTTTCTCCAGCTCGGCTCGATCTTTCTCGTGGCGAACCAGGTTGTACGACTGCCGATCGAAATCGAGACTCTTCGCAACTTGATCGTTCGTCATTCCCGCCGCGCGCGTGATCAGATCCGACTGAATCAGCAGCGTCTCTTCGCCCTTCGTCGCAGGCCCGGCCAACACCGCAATCCAGTTCACGCTGTTCGAACGCGACGAAATCATCGACGCGATGATCCCGCCTTCGCTGTGACCGATGATGCCGATTTTTCGCGGATCGATTCCTCTACGCGTTTTCAGAAACGCGAGAGCCGCCTCCGCATCGCTGGCAAAATCAGCTGTCGTCGCCTCATCGTAGCTTCCCGTGGATTTGCCGATGCCTCGCTTGTCGTAGCGCAGCACCGCAATTCCCTTTCGCGTCAGATGGTCGGCAAGCACTAGAAACGGCCGGTGCCCGCCGTCGGTCTCGTCGCGATCGAGCGGTCCCGAACCAGCGAGCAAAATCGCCGCCGGAAACGGGCCTGCCCCGCGCGGCACAGTCAAAGTCGCGGAAAGTGTCGTGCCCGCCTTCGCATTCTCAAACGTCAGCTCTTCCTCTTCATATGGATACGGCTTCTTCGGATTCTGCGGGCGCCTTAACTCCAAAATTTGATCGGAGCGATGAAACGTAAGCTGCGTCGGCTCGCCGTTTTGCCGCCACGTGCCCGTCATCGAGTTGCGCACCGAATTGATCGTGCCGTCATACGTGCCGCGCACCGTCGGCAGCTCGAGATGAATCTGCGAATCAGTCTCGGTCGCCTGCGAAGCGTGGAAACCGTTGATGCCTTGATCGATGCTGTCCATCGTGGCAACCAGATGACTCTGCGCGTCATGTGAAATGTGAAGTTGCAGCCGATAGCGCATTCCGTTCGCTTCGATCGCGCCCTGCCACGTGCCTTCCGCGGTCGAAACCGCGCCGGACGGACTTTTCGCCAACGCCACACGCGGCTGCCGACGGAACAACAGCGGTAGGTGCGCGCCTCCCTGCGACCAAACTCCGTCGATCGATTCGCGATTCGCCGCAACCGTTCCTTCGAACGACGCATTCACCGACGGAATGTCGAACTGAAAGGTCGAGCCGGATTCTTTCAGCGACCCAGCTTCGATCCCGTAGACGCCTTGATCGAGACTGTCGATCGTCGCAACCGCGACGCCGTACTCCGTCGTTCCGATGTGTAGAACGAAATGAAGAACGTTGTCGCCGGCTTTCAGCGAACCCGACCAATTTCCGGCGAGCCCCTGCCCACGCGTCGGCATCGGAGCCTGTGGCTTCGACGCACCGGTTTCCGTCTGAGCGAACGCAAAACCCGGCGACGCGCCCAACGCGACACGCGAGCAGCAACGACTTAAGGCACCATCGACCAATCCGCATCCGCGTTATCCGCTATTTCAGCAAACTCAAGCCTCGCTCCAAGTCATCACCCATCACAAGGATAGATGGCGCGACGCCAGCAAAGAGTTGGAAGCCACCATCATCAATCTCGACGGCGCCGCCCGACCATCGCCGCCCAACAAAAAAGCGGCACGCCGCAGCGTGCCGCCCAAGTTCGAATCATCGCCAATCAACAAATTCCAAATCAACCGCCGCTACTTCTTCGTGAAATACTCCGCATTCACCGGCGTAAAGCTCTGCCACTTCTCCGGCAAATCCTCCAACGCAAAAATCGCCGTCACCGGGCACACCGGCACGCACGCGCCGCAATCGATGCACTCCGCGGGATTGATAAAAAGCTGCTTCACTCCCTCATGATCAGGCTCATCTTTGCGCGGGTGAATACAATCGACCGGGCACACGTCCACGCAGGCTGTGTCTTTTGTGCCGATGCAGGGCTCGGCAATCACATATGCCATTCCAGATCTCCTCGTTTTGCCCGGGACCGGTGCTCCCTCAAGTCACGCTGCGCGACCGCCGGAAATTTGCTTGTCCGACCGCTAAATCACGTCCGAGATGCTCAAGCAATGGCTCCGATTGTACGCGGCACGCATTACTTTCTCAACCGCGTTGCGTCCAGATACAATGAAGATCCGGAAGGAAATATCATGCGAACTCGGACTATTCTCGTCGCACTTGCTTTGGCCGTCGCCACCGCGACTTTCGCCGCGCCCCAAGCCACCGCGCCGCACGACCCGCCGATCATCGACGCCGCCGGCTATCAGAAAATTCTAGAGCAATATCACGGCAAGCCATTGCTCATCACCTTTTGGGCGACATGGTGCGAACCCTGCCGCGCCGAATTCCCGATGCTCAACGAGTTGATCAGCGAGTATCAGCCCAAGGGATTGAAAGTCGTCGGCATCAATCTCGACGACGATGGCGACTTGATTCTGACGCGCCGCTTCATCGCGCGCTACAAGCCGGCGTTTCCGAGTTACCGCAAGCGAGCGGGTGGCGAGCATGCTTTCGCAGAGGCCGTCCTGCCCGGTTGGAACGGCGCCATACCGGCCTCATTCTTTTACGCGCCCGACGGACACCAGATCGGCCACCTGCTCGGCGGAACCGATCGCGAAACGTTCGAAGCGGCCATTCGCCAGCTCATGGCATCCAACACCAGTGCCGCTGCTGGAAAGTGAAGTAGCATCTTCGTCGTCTAGCGTCACTACGCGTTCCGAACCGCGGAATTCCGACACCACAGCGTCCCGGCAATTCAAACTTTAAGCCGTCCAAATTTCGATTGAGGTCTGCGCATGCTCGACACCAAAGGCAACAAGATCACCTACTTCGGTCATTCCACGTTCTCGCTGACCACTCCCAGCGGCCAAGTCGGCCTCATCGATCCCTTCGTGATGCACAATCCGTCGTGCCCGGATAAGCTAAAACAATTCTCGCGCCTCGACGCGATTTTTGTCTCGCACGCGCATGGCGACCATTTCGCCGATTGCGTCGAGCTAGCGAAGCAGCACAGTGCAAAAGTTTTCGCGATTTTCGAAACCGCGATGTGGTTGCACGGCAAAGGCATCGACAAAGCTCATCCCATGGGCAAAGGCGGCTCGCAAAAGTTCGGCGATTTCGAAGTCACCTTAACAAACGCATTCCATTCGAACTCGATCGAGGAGGGCGGCAAGCTCATCTACGCGGGCGAACCCTCAGGATTGATCATCCGCATGCCCGGCGGCTTCACGCTCTATCACGCAGGAGACACCTGCGTTTTCGGCGACATGAAAATAATCGCTGAGATCTACAAGCCGGACGTCGCGCTGCTTGCCAATCGGCGACAACTTCACCATGGGCCCGAAAGAAGCCGCCTACGCCACGCGCCTCCTCGGCGTAAAACACGCGATCCCCATGCACTACGGCACATTTCCACCGCTTGTCGGCACGCCCGACCAATTCAAATCCGAAACGAAAAA
The DNA here is from genome assembly GCA_963785605.1 of uncultured Acidobacteriota bacterium. Lineage (GTDB taxonomy): Bacteria > Acidobacteriota > Terriglobia > Acidiferrales > UBA7541 > Acidiferrum. Next base: position 293,773 of record CAWAWE010000020.1, read on the forward strand.
CATCCCCGGCCTCGAAGTCCACGTCATGCAACCCGGCGACACGCTACCCTAACCACGAACATGTACGGGCGCAGCACCGCTGCGCCCCAAATGCCCAGGCGTAATAACCTCGTCGCGATATCTCTTCGATTTTACGCGCGTTAGAAATGCGCGCGGACTACCCCCGAAAGAAATTCCTCATCAAAAACCCAATATTCGCAGGCCGCTCCGCCAAGCGCCTCATGAAATACGGAAACCAGTCATTCCCATACGGAATGTAAACCCGCACGCGATACCCGCCCTTCACCAACCGCCGCTGCAAGTCCGTCCGAATCCCGTACAGCATCTGAAACTCAAAATTATTCTTCGAAATCTGCTTCTCCGCCGCCCACCGAATCGTCTCGCCAATCATCTTCGGATCATGTGTCGCAATCCCGTGATACACGCCGCTCGGCAGCAGCGCCTGCATCAATCGAACGTAATTCCCGTCAACATCCTCTTTCTTCTCGAACGCAACTTCCGCCGTCTCTTTATACGCGCCCTTGCACAACCGGATCCGGCATCCATACGCCAGCAAATCCTGAATATCTTTCTCGCTGCGATACAGATACGCCTGAATCACCGTCCCGATCGCCGCATTCCGCGCCCGAATCCGCTTCACCACTTCCACGGTGCGCTGCGTGTAGATCGAGCCTTCCATGTCCACGCGCAAAAAATTCCCGTACGACGCCGCGCGCTCCACAACCGACAAAACCAGCCCTTCGCAAAATTCCGAACTCAGATCGAGCCCCATCTGCGTCAGCTTGCACGAAACATTCGCATCCAGCTTCTCCGCCGCTATGCGATCGAAAATTTCAAGGTAAGCATCCCGCGCGCGTTGCGCATCGGTCGTCGTCGAAACGTTCTCTCCCAAATAATCGAGGCTCGTCATCATCCCGAGTTCGTTGCACTTGCGTGCGGCGACCAGTGCCTCATCGAGCGTTTCGCCCGCCACAAAACGGCGAGACATCTTGCGCGTGGAATTGTTGGAGATAACCCAGCGGGCAAAACCCGGGCTAGCCGACAGCTTCAGCAGTATCGATCGGAGCATGGGATGCTTCGATTATCGCCGATGACCGCGTCGCGCGGCCACCTCGCCTCTCAATCCTTGTGCTCTTCCAGGAACTTTTCCGCGTCCAGCGCCGCCATGCAGCCCGACCCAGCCGCCGTAATCGCCTGCCGGTAACGATGATCCTGCACGTCGCCCGCGATAAACACTCCGGGCACCTTCGTTATGCTGCCGTGCGTCGCAACCAAATACCCGTTCGCGTCCATGTCCAGCTTCGTCTTGAAAATCTTGCTGTTCGGATCGTGCCCGATCGCCACAAACATTCCGTGAACCGCGATCTCTCGCGTCTCCCCGGTGTCCGGGTTCTTCACCTTCACGCCTTCGACCGAACCATCCTTCTCGATAATCTGATCGACGACCGCTGGCGTGACAAACTCGATCTTCTCGTTCGCCTTCGCGCGATCGATCATGATCTTCGACGCACGAAATTCCGCCCGCCGGTGAATCAAATAAACTTTGTTCGCATACCGCGACAAAAAGTTCGCCTCTTCCATCGCCGAATCGCCGCCGCCCACCACCGCGATCGGCTTGTTGCGAAAAAAATATCCGTCGCACGTCGCGCACGTCGAAACGCCATGCCCGATCAGCGCACGCTCGTTCGGCAATCCAATCAATCGCGCCGAAGCTCCCGCCGCCACAATCAACGTCTTCGCTTCGTAAACGTCTTTCCCCGCCGTGATCTTGAACGGCCGTTGGCTCAAATCGACTTCCGTAATCGTCCCCGACTTGAATTCCGTCCCAAACTTCGTCGCCTGCTTCCGCATGTTCTCGATGAGTTCCGGCCCCAGGATGCCATCGGGAAATCCCGGAAAATTTTCGACGTGCGTCGTCAGCGAAAGCTGCCCGCCCGGCTCGTGCCCATCGATGACAAGTGGCTGCAAACTCGCGCGCGCTGCATAAATCGCGGCCGTCAGGCCCGAGCAGCCACTCCCAATAATCGCCACGTTGTACATTCGATCGCTCCTGACAATTTGATTCCGCCGCGCGCCCGCGCGCTACAAAAACATTCGCGCCACGGGAGGTGTGACCACCGATCAGCCCCAACATTGTAGCATTCAGCCCAACCGCATCTCGCAGGGCGTCCATCCATCCAATTTGGAGAGCCGCCACAACTTGCCGCCTTTGACGACTCCGCCCACGCGCCGTACGCTGGGTCCGTGGACGCCCGCCGCCGCAGTGCGGTGATCACCGACTCGGCAACATTAGATGCAACGTCAACCTGGAGGATTCACCCATGGATCCGCGCTATCCCATCGGCAAATTCGAGATGCCCGCTAACGTCACTCCGCAGCGCCGCGCCGAAGCCGTCGCCGAAATCGCCTCAACTCCGAAAAAACTCCGCGCCGCTGTCTCGGGCCTCAACGACGCGCAACTCGACACGCCGTATCGCGACGGCGGCTGGACCGTCCGCCAAGTCGTCCACCACGTTCCCGACAGCCACATGAACGCCTTCATCCGCCTCCGCCTCGCGCTCACCGAAAACAATCCCACGATCAAAACCTACGAAGAATCCGAGTGGGCCAAACTCGCCGACGCCAAAGCCCCCATCGACGTCTCACAAACTCTTCTCGACGCGCTCCACGAACGCTGGGACATCACCTGGCGCTCACTGAAAGAATCCGATTTCGCCCGCCCACTAATCCACCCCGACAGCGGCCAAAAAAATATCGACTGGCTCCTCTTCATCTACGAATGGCACGGCAAACACCACACCGCCCACATCACAACTCTGCGCCAACAAAAGTCCTGGTGATCCGTTCAAGCGAACTGCTCGACGTGACCGTTGTCCAAAGCTAACAAAAACACCGTCATTCCGAGCGTAGCGAGGAATCCGCTTTCTTTCACTTCAAGCACGGCCCATCCGCGCACATAAGCCATCTCAATACGCACCGTAAACCCTTCCAATGAGGCCGCCGCCAACTCCTCACCGTAAAATATCCCCATGACCCAAACCTGGAACCCCGAAACCTACGCCCGCGACGCCCGCTTCGTCTCCGACCTCGGCGCCCCCGTCCTCGATCTCCTCGCCCCGCAACCCGGCGAACGCATCCTCGATCTCGGATGCGGTGACGGCGTCCTCACCGCCAAACTCCAATCCATCGGATGCGATGTCCTCGGCGTTGACGCCAGCGCCGCCCAGGTCGAAGCCACCAAAAAACTCGGCGTCCCCGCGCAAACCATCGACGGCGAAAATCTAAATTTCGAAAACGAGTTCGACGCCGTCTTCAGCAACGCCGCGCTTCACTGGATGCGCAACAATCCCGACGCCGTCATCTCCGGCGTTCACCGCGCACTCCGCCCCGGCGCCCGCTTCGTCGCTGAAATGGGCGGCGCCCGCTGCGTAGAAAAAATAAGGACGGCTCTCATCGCCGGCCTCGACCGCCGCAACATCGACGGCAAATCCGCCGACCTCTGGTTTTTCCCCACCGTCGAAGATTACTCCGCCCGCCTTACACGCGGAGGATTCACCATCGACTACATCGCTCTCATCCCGCGCCCCACGCTACTGCCCGGCGACGTCATCGCCTGGCTCCGCGTCTTCGCCCACAATTTCACCGACAAACTCCCCGCATCCGATCGCGAAGCCTACCTCGCCGAAGTGCAGTCCGCGCTCAAGCCGCAACTCTGCGACGAACTCGGCAAATGGACCGCCGACTACACCCGCCTCCGCTTCAAAGCGACAAAGGCTGAAGCAACGAAGCAATGAAGTAACGAAGTAAAGATAAAACCGAATCCGATCCCACGAGACCGCCGCGACTCACAACGCTGCGGCCTTCATCGTTACTTCTTTACTTCATTGCTTCTTTACTTCGCCTTTTCCTAGTTGCCGAACTGCCTCAAATGATGATCCATGTGCAGCCACCCCCACCGCATCCAATCCTCCTCGCTCATCTCCCCGAAAAACGGATGCGGCTTCCAGACAAAATCCCGCTGCGACGTCGTGAATCGCTCCACCAATCTCTCTAACTCACCCACATCCGCCCGAAACTCCACCGGCTTCGTCCCCAATTTCATCTGATCCACCTCCGGCATCGTCGGCGTGCCCCGCGTCCAATCAGCGGCGAATACAACGCCACCCATTTCACCAATTTGCCGATCGCCATCGGCTTCCCCGAAAGCTGAATGTCGCCCATCACCCCGCGAAACGAATCGTTCAGATGACACACCGCCTGATGCGCATTCATCTTTCCCCACAGCCTCGGACTATCCGCCCTCAACTTCCCCAGCCGCCCCATAATCACCGTTCGATCCGACGTACTCGCCAAACTCCCCTTCTTCATTCGTCGCCTCGCTCTCCACCCATCACTCTCACCAACTTCCGTTCGATGCCCGTTCCTGGTTTTCCCGGTTTTCCTGGTTCCCGGTTTTGTAGGGGCGTCCCTTCAGGGCGCCCAGGCACCCAACCTAACCCTACTCCCCGTTCCCAACCTCAACTATCCCCCACCCCACAAAAAAATTCCCTCCCCACGGAACTTTTCCTCTCCCGAAGTCGTTCTACCCATAGACAATCTATCCCTAAGCCATTTCTGAACGTCTATAACCAAGAACGAACGCAAAACAACGAGAGGCCCAACAACACCCATGCCCAAACCCGACCTCCTCCCCGGCACTCTCGACATGCTCATCCTCAAAACGCTAACCCGCGCCCCGCTCCACGGTTACGGCATCGCGCTCTCCATCAAGCGCATCTCGCAAAGACGTCCTCACCGTCGAAGAAGGCTCGCTCTATCCCGCCCTCCAGCGCCTCCTCCTCCAAGGCTGGGTCAAAGCCGAGTGGAAAATGACCGAGACCAACCGCCGCGCCCGCTTCTACACCCTCACCGCCGCCGGCCGCAAACAACTCGGTGCCGAACTCTCTCAATTCCACCAACTCATCGCCGCCATCACCCGCGTACTCCAGGACCAAGACGCATAGCGTAAGCGAAATTCACAAACTCAACGAGCTAAGAAACCAACGGAGCCAATCACCATGCCAAACCCAATCCTTCGCCTCCTCAACAAAATTCTCTTCTTCGCTCGCCGCGAAAAGTTCGACACCGACCTCGCCGAAGAAATGGCCTACCACCGCGAACTAAAGCAGCGTGACCTCGAAGCCTCCAATCCTGCGCTCACCGCGAAGGACGCCCGCCACGCCACCAATCGCGAATTCGGCAACGATCTCTATCACCGCGAGCAAAGCCGCGACATCATCGGCTTCTGGTTTGAAACCACGCTGCAGGATTTCCGCTTCTCCCTCCGCCAGCTCCGCAAAAATCTCGGCTTCACCGTCACCGCAATCCTCATGCTCGCCCTCGGCATGTCCGCCAGCATCGCCATCTTCTCTTTTGTAGACGCCGCACTCCTCAAACCGCTTCCCTATCGCGACTCCAACCGCCTCGTCGGCGTCTTCGAATCCATCGCGATGTTCAAAGAAAGCAATCTCTCCATCCCCGATTACTACGACTGGAAAAAACGTAACGAAGTCTTCACCGCGCTCGAGATCTACCAGCGCAACGGTGCGACGATGTCCACCAGCAATGGCGTCGAGCCTGTCCGTATCGGCCGCGTCAGCGATGGATTTTTCCGCTTGCTGGGCGTTGCGCCAATCCTCGGCCGCGACTTCGCCGCCGGTGAAGATCTACTCTCCGCTCCGCGCGCCGCAATTCTCAGCTACGCCGCCTGGCAAAAACGCTACGGTGGCAGCCCCGACGTTCTCGGCCAATCCGTCGTCCTCGACGAAAAGCCAACCACGATCATCGGCGTTCTTCCGCGCGACTTTCATTTCGTTCCAGCGGAGCCCGCCGAATTCTGGACAACGCTGCACCCCGACCAGGGATGCGACCTCCGCCGCAGCTGCCATGGCATGAACGGCGTCGCGCGCCTCAAAGATGGCGTCACCTTGCAGCAAGCGCTCGCCAACGTCACCACCATCGCGCAGCAACTCGAGCACGAATATCCCGACTCCAACCGCGATCAGGGCGCCTTCATCACCCCACTCTCCGAATACATCGTCGGCGACATTCGCCCCATGCTTTTCGTTCTTCTCGGCGGCGCATCGCTCCTGCTCATCATCGCCGGCGTCAACATCACCAGCCTGCTCCTCATCCGTGCCGAAAGCCGCCGCCGCGAAATCGCCGTCCGCGGCGCGCTCGGTGCGTCTCCGCTGCGTTTGATTCGTCAGTTCGTAACGGAAGGGCTCGTCGTCGTCATCACCGGCACCGCCTTCGGCCTCGCCCTCGCATATGGTGGAATGCGAATCCTTACGAGCCTCATCCCTGCCGACTTCATCGCCCGCATGCCGTTCTGGCAAAATCTCGGGTTCAGCCCGCGCGTCCTCGCCTTCGCCGCTATCATCGCGTTTCTCGCTGCGATTCTCTTTTCGCTCACGCCCAGCGTCCGCGCGGCCGCCCCTGACATGCGCGATGACCTCGCCGAAGGCTCGCGCGGCTCAGCCGGCAGCGCCTGGCGACGTCTCGGCTCGAAGCTCGTCATCCTTGAACTCGCCACCGCCGTCGTCCTGCTCGTCATCGCCGGCTTGCTTGGTAAAAGTCTCTCCCGCTTGCTCCACGTGGACACCGGCATGCAGCCCGATCACATCGCCACGATGATGATCTCCGCGCCAGACTCCACTTACACCAAAGAGCCCCAGTGCCTTGCACTCAATCGCCTCGTCCGCGACAAAGTCGCCGCGCTCCCCGGCGTCATCTCGGTCGGCACCTCCAGCCTTCTCCCCATCGACGGCTGGGGCAACACCACTTGGCTCCGCGTTCTCGGACGCCCTTGGCACGGTGAGCACAACGAAACCACCTATCGCGACGTCACACCCGACTACTTCAACGTGCTCGGCGCAAAACTCCTTCGTGGCCGCTACTTCAACGAGTCCGACGACAAAACCAAACCACAAGTCGCCATCATCAATCGCTCATTCGAACGCACCTATTTCCCCGGCGAAGATCCGCTCGCCCACCAGCTTTCCTACCTCAATCCTGTTAGTCCGATTCAAATCGTTGGCATCGTCGAAGACATCAAGGAAGGCCAGCTCGACTCACAGAATCTTCCCGTCCTCTATATTCCATTCAACCAGGAGTCCAGCTCCGGCTTCATGCTCGCCGTCCGCACATCGCAAGACGAAGCCGCCATCCTCCCCACGCTCACCGCCACCATTCACGACATCGATCCCCAAATCGTCGCCTTCCGCGGTGCCACGATGACCGCTCTGATCAATGATTCGCCATCGGCCTACATTCACCGTTCGTCCGCTTGGCTTGTGGGTGGATTCGCCGCGCTCGCTTTGATCCTCAGCGTCGTCGGCCTCTACGGCGTCGTCGCCTATTCCGTCAGCCAGCGCACCCGCGAAATCGGCGTTCGCATGGCGCTCGGCGCTCAACAAAGTTCCGTCTATCGACTCATCCTCAGCGAAGCCGGCCGCCTCACCAGCATCGGCATCCTCATCGGCCTCGCCTGCGCCATCGGCGCCGCCGCCGCGATGAAAGCCGTCCTCTTCGGCGTCCGCTCGTGGGACATCCCCACACTCTTCGCCGTCGCCGCCATCCTCACCGCCGCCGCCCTGCTAGCCAGCTTCGTCCCCGCCCGCCGCGCTGCAACGGTCGACCCCGTCGTCGCCCTCCGCTCCGAATGATCGCCATCCATACAGGTGGGTTTAATCACAGATGGGTTCAAGCACAGATGGGTTCAAGCACAATTAGAAACGTGTGTCATCCTGAGGCCGCCGCCAGGCGGCCGAAGGATCTCAGCCGTAGCGCCGCCCACTAACAAACCGCGAAGCGCGAACCATCTCGAGCGCAGCGCTCCCGCACCAGTTCACCGTTTCGGCCAAATCGCGATCATGTACGGGCGCAGCACTGCTGCGCCCCAACCACGACTCAACTCAACTACTCCACAATGCTGAAATCATAAATCCGCCCCGCAGCATTGCCTCCCGACCGATTCCCCCCGCGCGCCCCCGACATCGTCGCCCCCTGCCCAGTCCCCATAAAAAACGCATACTCTCCGGGCTTCAAATCCTCTTCCAACGTCACCTTGTACATTCGAATCCCAACGTGGTCCGCCTTGAACCCAAGCTCCTTGTCCTTCTTCACACCCGACTTCCCGCCGGTAATTCCTCCAAATGATCCCACCTGGAATTCCCGGTGATCGCCTTTCTTGTTCAGCTTGATCAACACATAGTCCGCCGCGTCCGATCCATCCGGCACATACAAATAAAACGACGGGTGCCGTTCTCTCACCACATTCTTCGAAGTCGGCCCCGCGAGCGTGGCATCCCAATGCTGATTCCTCATCCCATTCGTAAACAGGCTCCCAGCTTTCCCACCGGCCTTCGTATTCGTCAGCGCCTGCCCCTGGAGCAAAACAAAATTCGCCCGATCCTTCCAATACACGCCAACTTCCGGCGGCGGCAAATTCGGATCGACCGTCATCGGCGTCGCTCCCGACGCCGCAACCACCGTCGGCCCCGCCGCGCTTGGATTGATCATCGCCTTGATCACCGAATCCGGCACGCCGCCCGCCTTCAATTTCTTCAATCCCTCGACGCCCGTGTCGAAACTGATCGCATCTCCCGCCGCACTCATCGCCCGAATCTTCGCGATGATCACATCGTCCGTCAGCCCCAGCTGCGCCATGCCGATCACATCTTCATTCGTAAATCTCTTCTTGATCGCGCCGCTCTCCTGCCCGAAAGCCGCGCACGCCAGCGCCAAACACACCACCGACACCAAACCGATAAACCTCACCGTATGATTCCCGTTTCCCAATTTCATTCGACCTCTCCGTCAAAGTTTCGATAGGACTGCAAAGCGGGGCCTGATTGCGGGTTCCGACGCCACTTCTGTTGCCGACATCAATAGCACAGCCGCCTGGTTCCTGCCCCAAAAAATAGTTCTTGACATATTCCCATATGGGAATATATTGAGCTCATGCCGCGCGCCTCCACAACCTCCGACGCCTTCAACGCTGTCGCCGAACCCCGGCGCCGCGACATCCTGAATTACCTCGCCCTTCAGGAGCGGTCCGTCAACGAAATCGTCGATAGCCTGAGCATGGAGCAGCCCTCCGTCTCCAAGCACCTCCGCGTTCTCAAGGACGTTGGCTTGGTAAACGTCCGCCGCGACGGCCGCAACATGTTTTACAAAACCAACGCCGACGCCATCCGCCCGCTGCACGAGTGGACGTCGCAGTTCGAGCGCTTCTGGCGCCATCAGCTCAACCAAATCAAAGAACTCGCTGAGCGCAAGGCAGCCGAGAAAAATCCCGATTCCCCAATTAATTTCAAACCAAGGAGCAAAAATGATTTTGACCGCGACAAGAATTGAAGACCTGGTGATCCAGCTCGATAAGGAAATCCACGTCCGCGCTTCGCTCGAAACCACGTTCGACGCGATGCTCACCCAACTCGGCCCCGGTAACACCACACCCGACGGCACTCCTATGGCCCTCAAAATCGAACCGTGGCCCGGCGGCCGCTGGTATCGCGACCTCGGCAACAACAACGGCCACCATTGGGGCCACGTCCAGGCCATCAAGCGCCCGACGCTGCTCGAAGTCTCCGGCCCGCTGATGACATCTTTCCCGGTGACCCACAACGTTCAGTACCGTCTAAAAGAAGTGGAGGGCGGAACGCTCCTCACCTTCCATCACTACGCATTCGGCGTCCTGTTCGGCCTCGACGATTTTAAAAAAGGCATCAACGTGGGCTGGACGCACATTTTCGAGAGCATCCGCAAACTCGCCGAATCCCAGGCCACGCGCCACTAAGGTTTCGTCATGTCTCATGTCGATTTCCTGCACGTCGTTCGTCGTACTCATAGGAAGGAGTCCTGACCATGTGCCCTGCTTGCTTCGCATCCGCGACGTTCCTGATCGCAACCACCATCTCCACCGGCGCCGTCAGCGCCCTCACTTTCAAATTCCTCAAACTCAACAATCGAACTCTGGTCCAACGACCAAAACAAAAAGGAGAAGTGAAATGGCAACTGCACCGGCGGTAAATCCAAGCAATAAAGTCGTATCGCACTCCGACTGGCTCGCGGCGCGAAAGGAATTTCTCGCGAAAGAGAAAGAGCTGACGCGCATGCGCGACGAAATCACCCGCCAGCGCCAGCAGCTTCCATGGGAAAAAGTCGAGAAGAACTACGTCTTCGATTCGCCGTCCGGCAAAGTGACGCTCGCCGATCTTTTCGGCGACAAATCGCAGCTCATCGTCTATCACTTCATGTTCGCGCCCGATTGGACCGAAGGCTGCCGCGGCTGCTCTTTCATCTCCGACCACATCGCCGGCTCGCTGCCACATCTAGCCGCGCGCGACATCTCCTACGTCGCAGTTTCGCGCGCGCCGCTCGCCAAGCTCGAAGAATTCAAAAAGCGCATGGACTGGAATTTCAACTGGGTTTCGTCCAACGCCAACGATTTCAATTACGACTACAACGTCTCCTTCACCAAAGATCAGGTGGACAACGGCACCACCGGCTACAACTTCGGCACTCAGCGCTTCCCCGAAGTCGAAGGCCCCGGCGCCAGCTGCTTCATCAAAGACCAAGCCGGCAACATCTTCCATACCTATTCCAGCTTCGGCCGCGGCCTCGACTCAATGATCAACGCCTACAACTGGCTCGACATCGCCCCCAAAGGCCGCGACGAAGCCAACATGATGCCGCCCATGGCCTGGGTAAAACATCACGACAAATACCCTCAGCCCAATCAGCCATCCTCCGCCGCCGCAAAAGACCCCGGCTGCTGCCACCACGAAAACTCCTAACGCCCGTCTATACATTTGTAGGGGCGGGCTTCAGCCCGCCCACGGTTGCAACGTCACCACCACCCCCAACCGCCAACCTCGATCATGTACGGGCGCAGCATTGCTGCGCCCCAGGCCCCCCCGGCCGTCGAGTCCAATCACAATCTGCTTTTTCTTCTCCCATTGAAATAACTCATTCCACAAAAACGTATTTCATCCTGAGGCGACAAAAATCCGCCGACCGATCTCAACCTCGACCAAAAAACTCAACATCAACCACCGAACCGCACCGCACCCAAAAAGGAGAATCACAATGTGGCATTCGCTTTCCCCCATGCTCAATGAATTCCAGCGAGAATGCGCAACCACCCGCCGCGTCCTCGATCGCGTCCCCGCCGACAAGCTCGATTGGACGCCGCACGTCAAATCCATGACCATCGGCACACTCGCGAATCACATCGCCAGCGTCCCCGGCGGCATCTCTCGCATCGCCCAAAACGACGTGCACGAAATCGATCCCGCGGCCTTCGCTCCCCCGCAGCCCAAAGACAAGCAAGAAATCCTCGACGCCTTCGAAGCCAGCTCGAAAACCGCGCAGGAATTCATCGAAGGCCTGACCGAATCCATGGCCACCGCCACCTGGCGCCTCACGGCAGGAGGCAAGGAAGTCATCGCGATGCCGCGCGTCGAACTCATCCGGAACATCATGTTCAATCACCTCTACCATCACCGCGGCCAACTCTCCGTCTACCTTCGCCTGCTCGAGGTCCCCGTCCCCTCGATCTACGGCCCCAGCGCAGACGAAAACCCCTTCGCCCAAGCCCACTAACCTCGCGATCGTTTGTTCGACCGTCAATAGTTTCGAACGTCTACGGTTTTGTAGGGGCGGGCTTCAGCCCGACCTCGCAGCCGCACCAAACACGTATCCGCCAGGGATGGGTCGCGCTCTGTGCCCTTCGCGACCCGCCACGGCAGGAATCGCCCTTGACAACCCGTTATATCTGTGATACTATACCCTTGTCGTTAACTAGCGGAGAAGAAAGGCATTACCTTGTCCGCTGGCCGATCTCCCTCTCCCCGCCGTTCCCCCAGTGTCAACCGAACCCACCGCGCCAGGCACACACTTGTTCGAAAACCCACCCCATCCAACCCACTGAAACGAAACACCTTCCCCACTCCTGTTTTCTGTATGCTTGCAACGCCCCTGGAATCAATAACTTCCACACTCTTTAAAAAACATAGGGGGGTATACCCCCTTCCTTCCCAAATCGACACGGAACTTTTTCAGCGCTGCTTCGTCTTTCATATGGACATTCCAAAGGAGTGTTGCTAGCTTCTTTGGAATGTCCAAAGGAAAGCCACCCGTGACCAAAAAATCCGACGTCCTCCAAGGCACGCTCGACCTGATGGTCCTCAAGACGCTCCATGCGCTCGGCCCGCAACACGGCTTCGGCATCGCGCGCCGCATCGAGCAAGTGAGCGAAGACGTTTTGAAACTCAACGAAGGCACTGTTTACACTTCCCTGCTGCGCCTTCAGCAGCAAGGCTGGATCTCCGCCGGCTGGGGCACCTCCGACAACAATCGCAAGGCGAAGTTCTACGCGATCACCAACGAAGGATCGAAGCAACTCGCGCTCGAAACCGAAGAGTGGGAACGAATCGCCGGCGTAATCGGCCGCGTCCTGAAACTCGAAGGAGAAAAACCATGATCGCGCAGCTCCGTACTCTCGCCGCAAGATTCCGCCGCTTGTTCGCCAAGCAGGAAACGCGCGAACAGGAAGAATTCGAGATCGACGAAGAGATTCGCGCGCATCTGCGGCAGCTCACCGAGCGATACGTCGCACAAGGAATGTCGCGCGCGGACGCCATGGCAGCGGCACGCCGGCAATTCGGAAATCTCGCCGTGCATCAGGAAGATCGCCACGAAACGCGATCCATCAACTGGCTCGAAAATCTGTGGCGCGACGTTCGCTACGGCGTGCGGCAGCTTCGCCGGAATCCGCTTTTCACCACGGTCGCGATCGCGACGCTCGCCATCGGCATCGGCGCGAACACAGCCGTCTTCACTCTCCTCGATCAACTCGTTCTGCGCCTGCTGCCGGTGCAGGATCCGTCGCGCCTCGTGATGATCTGGCCCGAGGGACCAAACTTCGGAAACAACAACGGAAACCGCGTCGTCTCCTATCCGTTCTGCAGCGACTTGCGCAAATCTCCGGCTCTCGAATCCGTCATGTGCGCGTACAACACATGGGAGACCATATCGATCGACGGCAGCTCTGAGTCGCTGAACACAGAGCTTGTTTCCGGAAATTATTTCGACACGCTCGGCGTCAAACCGGCCGTCGGCCGGGTCTTCCACTCGACATTGGATGATCAGGTCTACTCGGGTCATCCTTCGATCGTGTTGAGCTACCAATTTTGGCAAAAGCGATTTGGCGGGGATCCGCGCGTGGTCGGGAAAAAAGTTCTCGTCAACAATTACCCGATGGAAATCGTCGGCGTCTCGGCCGCGGGATTCGCAGGAGTTGACCCGGCGCGCTCGCCGCACGTACGCATTCCCTTGCTCATGCTTCCGGTTCTTCCGATCGACGGCGAATCGCTCACCAGCCGCCGCACGCAATGGCTCCATTCCTTCGCGCGCCTCGCGCCGGGGTTCACCGCGGAATCCGCACAGGCCGCGTTGCAACCTCTCTTTCATGAATCGCTCGAAACCGAATCGACGGATACGCAGGATCCACCATTCTCGAAAGTTTCCCCGTACGACCGCGCGCTGTTTTTCAAGCGCACTCTTTCCGTGGAAACCGCGGCGACCGGCTATTCGGACATGCGCGGAATGTTTTCGACGGCGTTGATTGTACTGATGTGCATGGCCGGGCTGATTCTGCTGGTGGCCTGCTCCAATGTCGCGGGCCTGCTGGTCTCGCGCGCCGCGGCACGCCAAAAAGAGATTGCAGTGCGTCTCGCCATCGGAGCGGGCCGATGGACCTTGATTCGCAGCTTGCTTGTGGAAAGCTTGCTGCTCGCCGGCGCCGGCGTCGCGCTCGGTCTGGTCTTGTCGGAATCGGCGATTCGCGCGCTGCTGGCCATGATGCCGGATCAGGGAACGATGGTAATGCTCCACGCGCATCCGGACATGCGCGTGCTCATTTTCAGCGGCGTCGTGGCGCTCGCAACGGGATTGCTTTTCGGGCTCGCGCCTGCGCTGCAAGGGACGCGGCTCGACGTCACTTCGACACTCAAGGATGCCGCGATCGTCAGCGGCGGCCGTTCTGCGCGAATGCGAAAAATTCTGGTCACCGCGCAGGTCGCACTCTCGTTTCTACTGCTGGTCGGCGCCGGCCTGTTCGCGAAAACGCTCTACAACCTGAAAAACACCAGCATGGGAATGAAAAACATCGACAACCTCGTCACCTTCGGAATCGATCCGCGCGGCGTCCGGTACACGGGCCCAACGTCCCAAGCCTTGTACAAGAATGCGCTCAACGAGATTCGCGCGACCCCAGGCGTAACCTCCGCTGCGTTTTCCGTCGTGCCTCTCCTCCAGGGCTACGAATGGAGCGGTGGGATCAACGTCGTAGGTCACCAGGTAAAAGACGGAGAGGACGTGGACGCGGCAAACAACATCGTGTCGCCAGAATATTTCAAAACGATGGGCATTCCGCTCATCGCCGGGCGTGATTTCAACGACGAAGATCGCAACAAAGGCCAGGACATGAAGCATATTCCGACGGTATGCATCGTGAACCGGAACTTCGCCGAGCATTTCTATGGAGATGCGCAAAAGGCTGTCGGTCACTACGCCCGCAACCTGTTGCAGGACGAACCGACCTTTCAAATCGTGGGGGTGGTGGAAAACGCGACGTATCGCAGCCCCCGAGAGGATGCGCAGCGCCGCGAGATCTATTTCTCGGAATACGAAGCGCCCATGGTGCTGCAAGCCACGTTCTACGTTCGCGCAGCCTCCTCATCGAAAGCGCTCTTTCCAGCATTACGCTCGATCATCGCGAAGCTCGACCCGGTCCTTCCGGTCTTCCAAATGAAAACGCTCGACACGCAGCTCGACGAAGTTTTGAATACGGAGCGATTGATCGCGTCGCTGTCGGTTGTGTTCGGCGGCGTCGCAACAGCGCTCGCGGCGCTCGGTTTGTACGGCGTCGTGGCCTTCTCGGTGACATCGCGCACCAAAGAAATCGGCGTACGGATGGCGCTGGGGGCGCGTAAAACGTCGGTGCTTTGGCTTGTCCTGCGAGAGACGATGATTCTGGTGACGGTCGGCATCGCGATCGGGATTCCTGTGGCCTACGTTTTGAGTCGATATGTGACGTCGCAGCTGTATGGGGTGACGCCGACGGATGTGTCGACGGGGTTGATTGCGCTGGGGATTCTGGCGGCGGTCGCGGCGGTGTCGGGATTCCTGCCGGCGCGGCGGGCGAGTTCGATCGATCCGCTCCAAGCGCTGCGGCATGAGTAACCGGATCGAGGGCGCCCTGAAGGGACTCCCCTACAAAACCACAGGTGCGGCTGGACGAGTACACCGATGACAAGGGCCAGGAGCAGAACCACGAGGTTTTTCGGGATCGTGCCGATTTGTCGTTCATTGGATTGAAATTTTTCGTCAACGCGGCGCGTCAAACGTGCATCACAATTGCGTGAGTGGGGGTGCGGTTGGGCCTGAGGTGAGACTTGGCCGGCGGTACAGGAAACGGCTTGGGCATCTTCGCAGAGTCCGTACTTGCTCCTTGCGATATCGAACGTTATAAAGAAGAGGTCCGGGATTTTACGCTCATGGGCGCACGCAAACCCTTGCTCGACCACAGAATGACTCCCCCGATGCGCCGAAACTCCAGCAAGCTGGTGCTCGCGATTTTTGCCGCGGCGCTGATTTTGGCGGGCACGGCGCATTCCGCCTTCGCCCAAGATTCCGCGCCACAACAGGCTGCGAGCGATCCCGAGACTTCGGCACTTCCCTCAAAAGCGCCACCGGTTACGAATAACCAGGCGAAGGGCGTGCCCGGGACAATTTGTGGTTCGATTATCGATGTGACGGGTGCGCCAGTGGTCGGGGCGAAGATCACGGTGACCAGGCCGGACCAATCCACCGAAGAGACGTTTTCCGACGAGAACGGGCGGTTCACTTTCAGCAATGTGAAGGCGGGCGACTTTCAGCTGACGATTTCGTCGCCGGGGTTTACGTCGCAGGGGACGTCCGGATTGCTGCATGACGGGGAAAATTATTCGGTGCCGCAGGTGGCGCTGTCGCTGGCGACGGAAATGACCGAGATTCACGTGAACATGTCGCAGATCGAAATCGCGGAAGCGGAAATCAAAGAGCAGGAAAAACAGCGGGTGCTGGGATTTGTGCCGAATTTTTACGTCAGTTACGTTTCGGATGCGGCGCCGCTGACAGCGAAACAGAAATTTGAATTGGCGTGGAAGACGACCATCGATCCGGTGAGTTTTGCGCTGACCGGGGTGATTGCGGGGATCGAGCAATCGCAGGATGCGTTTGAGGGATACGGGCAGGGTTCGCAGGGATATGCGAAGCGGTTTGGCGCGGCGTATGCGGATGGAGCGAGCGCGACGTTTATCGGCGGGGCGATTTTGCCGACGCTGTTCAAGCAGGATCCGCGATATTTTTATAAAGGCACGGGCAGCAAGAAGTCGCGGGCGCTGTATGCGCTGGCGAATGCGGTGATCTGCAAAGGCGATAACGGGAAGTGGCAGCCGGCGTATTCGAGCATTCTGGGGTCGATGGCGGCTGGCGGGATTTCAAATTTGTATTACGCGAAGGTCGATCGCAACGGGGCGGAACTGACGTTTGAGAATGCGCTGGTAGGGATTGGCGCGAACGCGGTGACGAATTTGTTGCAGGAATTTGTGGTGAAGAAGCTGACGCCGCATGCGCAGAATCCGCCGGTGGCGGCGGCGCCGTAAAGCGCGACGTTGATGGTCCGCGAGTGGCACTGGTATTTCTGCCGGGGCTGACAAGCAAAACAGGTTTTTGGCGTGTTGGCAGTCCTGCATGGGCGCCCTGAAGGGACGCCCATGCAAAGGCATCTATACATCTCGGTTGGCGGCGGTTGTTGGCGAGATTGCTTTGCGCAGACGGTGCATGGGCCCTACGAGGCTCACGGAAAATAAGAGTGCGCGTGCTGGTTGACGTTGCTGGGGCAACTGGCGCGGGTTTGGCTCGTCGTGTACGATGAATCGACCGACCAATTAAGGAGACTTCATGACACGTCCGGCAGGAACGTACGCTATTTTCGAGACATCGCAGGGTGACGTCGTGGTGCGATTGCTTGAGAAGGAAGCGCCGAATACGGTTGCGAATTTTGTCGGCTTGGCCGAAGGAACGAAAGAATTCACGAACGAGCGCACGGGAAAGAAAGAAAAGCGTCCGTTTTATGATGGGCTGGTATTTCATCGCGTGATTCCGGATTTCATGATTCAGGGTGGATGCCCGGAAGGCAGCGGGCGCGGCGGACCGGGGTACAAATTTGGGGATGAATTTCATCCGTCGTTGAAGCATTCGAAGGCCGGCAAGCTGTCGATGGCGAATTCGGGGCCGGGGACGAACGGGAGCCAGTTCTTTTTGACGGTGGCGGCGACGCCGTGGCTCGACAACAAGCATTCGATTTTTGGCGAAGTTGTCGAAGGGCAGGATATTGCGGATAAGATTTCGAAAGTGCCGCGGGATTCGGGGGATCGGCCGAAGACGCCGGTGACGATGAAGGTGCGGATCGAGCGGGTGCAGTAACGAAGCAGCACGAGCCGATTCGCCGCGATTCGTCTGCGGTAAAAGGTTCCGGAACAAGATGTTGAATCGTGCCAAGCTGGGGCGCAGCGTGCTGCGCCCCTACAAATTAGTGGTGGGGATTTCGTTTTGGTGGCGGGGATTTCGTTGGAGATGATTTTTTATGGTGCGGCCTGAGCAGTTGATTCGGGTGGTGATCGAGCTGATATTTGTGCTGCTCGGCGGGCTGGTGGTGTGGCTGGGGCTGACGAATCATATTTTCTTCGATCGGCGAACGCCGACGTGGATGATTCTCAGCGTGGCGCTGATCGCGTGGGGTGCGTATGCGCTTGCACGGCCGGCGCGCGGGTGGCTTCAGGGAGAGCGGTGGACGCGCGGGGTTTCGCTGATTCTGCTGGGGATTCTGATGCTCGGGATTGCACACGCTCCGTTTATAATGATTGGAAAATTGTTCGCTGTTGCAGGTGTGATTCTTGCATTGCGCGGGCTAGTCGGAATGGCGTTGATCCTGCGTCCTCGCTAATTTTTCAACGCACACCTCGCCTGCTATCTGAAGGACTAGGACCACTGCGGCTCGTTTCGACTTAAAGCATTTCCCTGCTGGACTGTGACTGCCCATTCGTGAATAATTCCGCGCCACAACGGGCGGAGCCATTTTAAGGAGAACGACTATGTCTGTAGGATCGGATTTTAAAGCGTTTGTGATGCGCGGGAACGTGGTGGACCTGGCCGTCGGCGTCATTATCGGCGCGGCGTTTGGGAAGATTGTGTCGTCGATGGTCGATGATATTTTGATGCCGCCCATCGGCAGGGCTCTTGGGCAAGTGGATTTCTCGGATTTCTTCATTAATTTGGGCGACAAAGGGCCTTATCGAGACCCTGGACGCGGCAAAAGAAGCAGGAGCGCCAACACTAAATTACGGCATATTCCTCAACACGGTCATCAATTTCCTCATCGTGGCGTTCTGCGTGTTTATCATCATCCAGATCATTCACAAGTGGACAAACAAGCCTGCGCCGCCGGCGCCGGCGACGACGAAGGATTGCCCGCAGTGTGCGATGAGCATTCCGATTGCGGCGAAGAAGTGCGGGCATTGCACGACGCAGTTGGCTTAACTCGAAGCGCTCAAGACACGACGATTGTGCGGACATAGGGCGCAGCGGCGCTGCGCCCGTACATGAGGCGTTTTTGCAGTGGTGGCTTTTTTAGGTTTTGCGATTGACGCGAGCGGCGCCAGATGCGGTTGGCGCCGCTTGCGTTTAGAGGGGTTGCGCGTCGGGGGACAGAGGCTCTTCGCAGCTCGGGGCAGGCAGGGGTGCCTGTGCTAACAAAAAACGCCGGCGAGATGCCGGCGCTACCAAGAAAAACTGTGGTGATGCGGCGCGCTAGAGTTTTGGCTTGCGCTTGGTTTGGTTGGCTTCGAGGTGGGCGCGGAGGCGCGCTACGACTTGGTCTTCTTCGCCTTCGTCGAGTTCTTTTTGTACTTCTTCCAGAGCGAAGTGGACTACGTCGTGGTGGTGCAGCTCCGCTCCTGCCAGGACTTCGCTGAAGCGCAGCCACAGGCGATGGAGCAGGTGGACTTCGTTGGCGGTGAGATTCGG
This sequence comes from uncultured Acidobacteriota bacterium, assembly GCA_963785605.1. Lineage (GTDB taxonomy): Bacteria > Acidobacteriota > Terriglobia > Acidiferrales > UBA7541 > Acidiferrum. Next base: position 312,949 of record CAWAWE010000020.1, read on the forward strand.
CGCGTGGGGGCCGAGGACTTTGTAGATCTTGTCCCCGTTGGGCATGTGAATTTCGAGGTTGAACTGGGGTTTCTGATCGCCGAGTTTTTCCCAGGCTTCGCCGATCTGGCGGGCTTGCTCTTCTGTGACTTCCTTGGCGCTGTGGCCGACGACGATGGTGCTGGACTGCAGCGACGTGGCGGCGCGAAGAATACCGTCCCAGAGATCGTTGGCGGCGACGACGGCGAGGCGGATGGATTTACCGCGCTTTTCGGCCATCGATAGAGCTTGCGAGAAAAGATGCTGCTCGATACTGCCGAAAAGCTGATCGGCTTCGAGTTCGTTTTCGCCGGAGCCGGAGCGGCGCAGCAAGCGGACGTGTAAAACGACGACGTCGCGACGGCCAGGTTTGAGGCGGTCGAGCACATTGCCGAGGTGATAGAGATTGAAGTGATTGCTGACCGGCACAAGGATGTTGCCGGGACGCGCGCCGACGGCTTCGGGGCTCAGTTCGCCTTCGAGTTCGAGGTTGAATTGATCCATCTCGACGTGAGTGACGCCGCGATTCTTGCCGCGGCGCTCGGAGATGGTGAATACGATGTAGAGCAGGATGGAGAAAACGCCGCCGGCCATCGTGGCGATGGGCTTGGTGAAGAGGTTGACGATCGCGATCAGGAAGAGGGTCAGCGTGATGACGCTCAAGCCGATGGGAATCTGCACGCCGCGGATGCGCAGATTGAACGGCACCTGGAATTCGCGTTCGCCGGGATTGGTGTAACGCAGGACGAGAACGGCGAGGCCGTTCATCGCAAAGCTCCAGATGACTCCGAAAGCGTACAGGTTGGCGAGGAAGGTGACATCGCCGCGGCTGATGACGATCGTGGCGATCTGGAGGATGACGACGATGTTGACGATGCGATAGCTGGTGCCAAATTTCGGGTGCGGCTGGCGGAACCATTCGCTCAGCACGCCATCTTCGCTCACGCGATTGAGCACGCCGTTGGAGCCGACGATGGCAGTGTTGACGGCGCCGGCCAGAATCAACGTGCCGACGACGACGACGAAGGCGTGAAAGATAAGACGCGCGATAAACGGTCCGGCGAGGTTCATCGCGAGGCCGCCGATCAAGTTTTCGAGGAAGCCCTGGCGGACATCGTCCGGGATGATCATCACGGCGAAAAACGAAACCAGCGAGGTGAAGACCAGGCTGTAAACGAAGATAACCATGCCCGCTTTTTTGAGGTTGGGCAGCTTGGGGCTTTCGATTTCGCGATAAACCTGTGCGAGCGATTCTTCGCCGCTCATGGCGAGGACGGAATGGCCGAGCGCGATGAAGATGGCGATGATGCCGAACATGTGCGGCAGGCTGCTGTGCGCGAGCCAGCCGAGCGCGTCTTTCGTGAGGTGAATGTTGCTGGGATACGGGAATGGCGGCAGCGAAGAATGGCGCAGGACCGCGGTGTAAATACACCAGCCGATGAGGATGACCACCATGACGGTGACCAGCTTCATGATGTGGAGAGCTTTTTCGCTCGATTCGGAAACGCCCTTGGTGTTTTCCCACCAGAAGTAGACGGTGACGATGACGGCGAATGTGGCGGAGATGCCGCCGACGGTATGCTCGGAGAACGGGCCGCTGAGCTTGAAGTAGACCGCAAGCTCGCTCATCAGGCCGGAGAGATATTGGCCGGCGGCGACGCCGCTGATCGGGCCGGTGAGGATGTAGTCGAACATCAGGGCGGAGACGCTGAATTTGGCGAGGGTGCCGCCGAGCGACTGTTTGACCGCTCGATAAACGCCCCCGCGGACGAACATGCTGCAACTTTCGACGTACACCGCGCGGACGGCGTACGAGAAGAGCATGATGGCGAGGATGAACCAGGGAGCGGTCTTGCCAACGAAGCCTTCGGCTTCACCGCCCGCGTAATAGGCGGACGACGCCAAATCGTTTAGAACGATGGCGGCGGCGCGCCAAAAAGAGATGAACGTCAGCAGCGCCGTGGTAGCTACGATGACGCGCGGAACGCCGTTGCCGCGGCTGCGAGGCGCAGCAGGGTTAGTTGGACTGCTCATGAAAGGGTGATGTCGACCAGCAGATTAAAATCTTGGCATTTTTTGGGGGGGAAGTCTAGTTAAGCGATTGATCTGAATTTTGAAGTACTTGCGAGCGGTCAGAGCGCGATTTCGACGGCGATTTTTCCGCGGCCTTGGCGATTTTTGAGGGAGCCGTCGTAAGCGGCGGCGGCGTTTTCGAGGGGGACGACGGCGTCGACGAATGGTTTCAGCTTGCCTGCCTCGATGAGCTTGGTGATTTCGATGAGCTGGTTCTGATTGGGCTCGACGATGAAGAATGCGTTTTTCTTGCGCTCGTCGTTGACGGCTTCGGCTTCTTCGCTGGCGGCGATGGTGACGACGTGGCCGCCGGGCTTGATGACGCGGAAGGAACGCTCGAAGGTTTCGCCGCCGACGCAATCGAAGACGACGTCGATGTCGCTGGTAAGCTCGTCGAAGCGCTGGGTGGTGTAGTCGATGAACTCGTTGGCGCCGAGTTGCATGACGAAGTCGCGATTGCGGGCCGAGGCTGTGGCGATGACGTGGGCGCCGCGATCGTGGGCGAGCTGGACGGCGAAGAGGCCAACGCCGCCGGAGGCTCCGTGGATCAGGACGCGCTGGCCGGGACGAAGCTCGGCGCGATCGATCAAACCTTGCCACGCGGTGAGCGCGGAGATCGGGACGGTAGCGGCTTCTACGTGCGTGAGATTGTTTGGTTTTGGCGCGATGCTCGGCGGGCTGCGTGATGCAAAATTCGGCGAGGGCGCCGTCGGCGAACCAGTCGTTCATGCCGTAGATTTCCTGGCCGATGTGGTGGTCGCGCACGTCCGCGCCGACCGCGGCGACGACGCCACTAAATTCGTGGGCAGGAATCGCGTTTGTGCGCGGACTGCCGTCCTTTTTCTGCGTTGTGGGAGACCAGATGATTTCGGTGGGCGTAACGCCGGCGGCGTGAACGCGGATTAGCAGATCGCCGGGGCCGGGCTTCGGCTGAGGCACCTCGGACTCGGTGAGTTGCGGCTTGTTGCCCGCGGCGTTTGCCAGACGCATCGCGCGCATTACTTTGCTTTCCATCGGCTTCATTTGTGCCCTCGATTCTTCTTGCTCGTTGGATGCGCGATGAAAAAGCTTTGACACATTGATTTTGGCGGCTTCGCGGACGTAAAACGAGAGTTGAGTCAATATCCACTTCGGCGAAGTCTGGAATAGCCACTTTTTAGGGGCGATTCGAAGTTTTCCAGGTGAGGCGGCGTGCTCTAATTACAGCACTCGGACAAACCACAAATGAGACACTTGCTGAAAATTGGACGATTTTTTCTTGCGATTCCGTTGCTGGTCTTTGCGATTCAATATCTGGTGGCCGGAAAGTATCAAGGCGGGCTTCCGCCGATGCCACCGTGGGCGCAGGGCGGTGCCGCTGGCGCTTATCTAGCAGGCGCGCTTTTGCTTGCGACGGGCGTGGCGATTTTGCTCAACAAGCAAGCGCGACTGTTGTCTCTCGTGACGGGCGCGTGGTTTGTGTTGAGTTTCTTTGTGTTTCATTTGCAGCATGCGAGTTCGGTGTGGAGCAACGGCAACGACCGAACGCGGGCGTTTGAAACTTTGTGCATCGGAGTTGGACTGTTGGCGCTGGCTGCCATGTCGCCGGTCGAAGGATTCGCTGCGATGAGCGCGGATGCGAATCGCAAGTTGATTCTCGTTAGCCGAATTTTGTTTGGCGTTTCGATGGTGCTCTTTGGATGGCAGCATTTTATGTACGCGCAGTTTCTCGTAGGGCTAGTGCAGAAATGGCTGCCAGCGCACGCGTTCTGGATTTATTTCACGGGGACGGCGATGATGGCGGCGGGTGCGGCGATCGCGACGGGTATTCTGGCGAGAATCGCCGGTTTCTGGCTCGGCCTCATGTTTGCGCTGTTTTTTCTGACGCTACATTTGCCGCGCGTTTTGGCGGCGATTCACAATCAGGATGAGATCACGAGCATGTTTGTGGCGCTGGCGTTCAGTGGAATTTCGCTGATTTTCGCGGCGTCGGTGGCGTGCGAGAAATGAATCGAACGACGATCACTTAAATCGAACGACGATCGCGATCAAACCTCAGATTGTGGTGCGTGCCTGTTGGAGCCATTCCGAAGCAACTCGGTGATGTCGTCGATCTTGTCGTCGAGCAGGCTGATTTTTTGCGTCACGTTTTGGATTTCCTTTTCCGAACGACGGTTTACGTCGTAATCCAATTCGCCCCTGAGGCGATCTTTCGTGTCCTGGCGGTTCTGGCTCATCATGATGACGGGCGCCTGAATCGCGGCGAGCATCGACAAAAATAAATTCAGCAAGATGAATGGGTACGGATCCCAGGCGCCTTTGCCAAGGATCTGATTGGCGGCGGTGTAACCCACGATGGCGACGCCGAAGGAGATGATAAATGTCCACGAACCGCCGAAACCAGCGACTGCGTCGGCGATGCGTTCGCCAAAGGTCATGTCGGCTTCGATCACTTCATTGGGATTGCGGCTGGCGCGCAAACGCACAAGCTGCTGCGACGCGTGGAACTGTCGGCCGAGCACGGTGAGCATGTCCATGCCGGCGTGCGGCTTGCGCTCCATCAGCACCTGAATATCATGACGATCGACTTCGAGGCAGCGCGTCTGTTCGAGCGCGATCGCGTTGGTCTGATGCGGCGTTTGTTCGAGCATCGACGCGAAGCCGAAAAATTCGCCGTGCATGGGCTCATCGACGACCACCTCTTGATGGTCTTCGTCGAAAATGGTGACGCGGACTTTGCCGGACACCATCACGTAGGCGCGGCCGCTGTTGTCGCCCAGTTTGTAGATGCGCTGGCGGGGCGCGAAATCTTTGATTTCGACTTCGTTGGCGAGGACGCAGATTTCGTCTTCGTCGAAAAGCGAGAAAAGCGGCACAGAGCGAAGCGTTTCGGGACTGCAACCCATCGGAAATACCTCCGTTGGCTCGTGGAAAATATGCGCAGCATTTCATAGATGCGCGTTCACGGGCAACTGGACGTGGAGACGGCGTTGTTGTTTTTACACGATGTTCATGTTTGAGGAAGCGTGTTGTCAGACGTCAGGTGGATCGAAAATCGCGGGCGCAGTCGGGGCAGGGGCAGATTTGGCGGAGGTGATCGTAGCTGTAGATGCCAGTGGAGTGGCCGTCGTTGAAGGCGATGCTGATGGCGTAGTTGCCGACGGAGTGGGCGGTTTGTGCCGTGACTTTGGGTTTGAACATCGGCAGGACGGGCGCAGATGAAGGACTTGCTGCGCCGAACGATTCTTTTCGCGTTCGTTCGTCGTTGCAGGTGGCGCAGGGGCATTCGTCGCGTAGGAAAGCAAAATCGAAGTGGCTGGTGTGGCCGTCGGCCCAGGTGATGTCTACGCCGGCGCCGGTGGAGACGTGGATTTTTACGGCGGCGGGTTTTTTGCGGAGATCGAGAGGTGCGGGCATGAGAGAGATCGACGGTAGACAGTTTAGAGTTTAAAGCGGGGAAAGACAAAAACCGGAACTAGCTGGAGCATCGCTGACATTGTGCATGGGCGCCCTGAAGGGACGCCCCTACAAAACCGTTGCGTCGACTATTTTTTCTCGCAGCAATCGCCGGGGGGGATGGGATTGCCGTGCGGGCAGGTTTTCGGATGGCCGAGGAACGTGCAGATGCGCTGGTCGAGCTCGGGGCTGATGATGTGTTCGAATTTGCAGGCTTGATTGTGGGCTTCGGAGTCTTCGACGGCGAACGTGTCTTTGAAGAGGCGCTCGGCGAGACGATGACGGCGGACGACGTCGCGGGCGCGGCGCGTGCCGGCGTCGGTCAGCTCGACGTGGCCGTTGAAGGATTGGACGAGCTGCGCATCGACCATTCGGCTGAGCATGCGCGCGGGGGATTCGTCGGTGATCAGCGGCAGGCTGCCTGCGGGGCCTGTGGGTTGGAGCGCATCGACGCGGGCGGGCTTCCCTTCTTCGCCGAAGATCCAGATTTGCTCGAGCAGGTGATCGAAGCGGATTTGATCGTCGGCCGTCGGGGCGCCGGTGCCGGCGTTGCAGCAATCGACGGTGTTTGCGAGCGGGCAGAGCATCGGGTGATTCGGGCCTTGCAACAGGCTGTCGTAATGGAGGCGGCCGTGTTGCAGCTCGATGCGGCGATCGGCTTGGCGGGCGATGTCGGGGTCGTGCGTGACCATCAGGATTGTGTGACCGGCGCGGTGGAGTTCGCGGAACAATTCCATGACGATCGTTTCGTTTTTTTCGTCGAGGTTGCCGGTGGGCTCGTCGGCAAGGATTAATTTTGGTTGATTGATCAGAGCGCGGGCGATCGCAACGCGTTGTTGTTCGCCACCGGAGAGTTGCGCGGGTAGATGCGTTAATCGGTCGCCGAGGCCAACGCGCTTGAGTGCTTCAGCGGCCTGCGATTCGTCGGTGATGCTGTGAAAATACTGCGCCAGCATTACGTTTTCGACGGCGGTGAGATAGGGCACGAGATGAAATTGCTGAAATACGAAGCCGATTTTTTCGGCGCGATAGCGAACGAGCTGATTTTCGGTGAGCTTGGCGAGATCGGTGCCATCGACGACGATGCGGCCGGAGCTCAGCGTGTCGAGACCGCCGAGAACATTGATGAGCGTGGTTTTTCCGGAGCCGGATGGGCCCATGAGCGCGACCCATTCACCCTCGTGAATATTGAAGGAAAGCGAATCGACGGCGCGCAGTGCGCCGTACGATTTCGTGAGCGACTCGATGGCGACTTGGGCGGTTTGCGTTTGATCTTGAGGCGTCACGCCTCACCTCGGAATACGGACGCGGGACGAATACCGGCAAGCCGACGCAGGGGATACGCGCCAGCAACGGCAACGATGATCGTCAGGGCGACTACTACAGGATACACAATCAGGCGGGGCTGCGCCGCGACGCCAAAGACGGCTTTGCCGAGAGCGACGGAGAGCGCGAGTCCGGCTGCGGAGCCGATGAGACCGGCGATGAGGCCGAGCGTTGCGGCTTCGGCGAGGAAGAGACGCAGGACGCGGCGGGTGGCGCCGCCGATCGCTTTCATGAGGCCGACGTCGTTTTTGCGCTCCATCGCGACGTTGGTCATGGCGGCCATTACGCAGAGCGTTGTGAGGATGAGGACGACGGCGACGGTGGCGGTGAGTAGGCCGCTGATGCGGTCGTAAATTTTGCCTTCGGCTTCGGTGAATTGGCGGATGCCGTGGACGTCGGCTTCGGGGATTTGTTTTTGCAGGTCGGAGATGAAGCTTTGAATCTCTGGCGATCTCCCTGGGACAGACAACTGAACCAAACTCACGCGGCCCGGCAACGCTGCGAGACGCTGGGCCAATTCGAGAGTTGTGGCAACTTGATCGTCTTCCGGGCCGCCGATCGAGCGCCTCAGTCCGACGCGACACTCACCGGCGCGGTTTTCACTCCGGAGAGTTACAAGATCGCCGTCTTTCGCGATGTTTAAATGCGCAGCTGCTCTTGCGCCAACGATGCAAACCGGCTGCGCTGCATTCTCGGACACGCCCCACCATTTGTAGTCTTCAGGATTGCCGGAAATAGCCGCGTCTGATACGCCGCGAGCTCCGCCGGCAACGACGAGTTCAACCGGCTGTTTCGAGGACGATGCAGTGGCGGACGCTGTGATGTACAACACCGGCAAGGCGGCGACATGATGCTCGCGTCCGAACGAAATTACCTGCTTCGCGACGGACTCATTGAGAGTCTGGTTTGCGTTTGTGCCGGACGGTTGTGGAGCAACGACGACGTTGGCGCCGAAAGCGCGGAATTCCGTGGTGAGGCGCTTTTTCGCATCGATCTGGAGATTGAGGAGTGCTGCGGTGACGGCTGCGCCTGCGCCGAGGGCGAGCAGAATGACGATGAGGCGGCCGCGATTGGCGGCGATGAGGCGGCGGACGATGCGCCAAAACATGGGGCGTGAATTGGATCGCGCGTTAGCCAAGTTATTCGCCTCGCAAGATGGGCGCGGGTTCGTAACGCGCGGCGCGGCGCAGCGGGATTGCGCTGCCTGCCAGCGTAACGGCTGCAGCTCAAACCGAGGATCACAGCGAGCACGAGCAACGACGGCTGTGGTGTCACACCGAAAATTTTCTGGCCGACTATGCGCGCGAGCAGTATTCCGATCACGTAGCCTGCGGCACCGCCGGCGAGTGCGAGCAGCAGTTGTTCCGCGGCGAGCAAGAATCCGATCGTTCCGGAGCCGGCGCCGAGTGCCTTCATCAAACCAATTTCGCTGCGGCGTTCCATCACGGAAGCAGCGGAGGAAGCTCCGACGGCGAGCGCGGCCGCTAATAGTGCAGCTATCGTTACGAGCCACAGCAACATTTGCACGCGCGTAGAGAATTCGCCCTTCGCCATCGGCGACGCGGCGAACTACTCGCACATCTGAACCTGGCAGCACCTGTTTGATCGAATACGCGATCGACGACACGTACGATGCGCAACTCCAGCGCTCGAGTTCGTCGGGGTTCATCGTCTTCGGATCACGGCGCGCGAAATCGTCTTCGGGTTTCGTCAGCGCGCTCACATAGAGTTTCTGATATTGCTGCGGCTTGCCGACGAGCTGCTGCGCCACGCGCAGCGGCACGATGATTGCGTTGTCTTCCGATCCACCGGAATCGACACGAAATCCGACAGATTTGAGACCGATCTGTCTTCCGTCGGGACCGGCAACGACAAAATACGCGTCAAGGGAAAGGCCCGGCACCAACTTGCCATCGATGTACGAGCCAAGCTTTCGCCCTAGATTCTTTCCGACAACGCACTCAAGCGCATCGTCGTCGAACCAGCGTCCCTTGGAGATGTGCCACCACGGATTTGTCTTTTCGATGCCCGTCTTAAACGTAGATCCGTCTAACAGCGGGACAGAATGATCCGCCCAAGTCCCAACGATCGGGAATTTTGCCGCTGGCGGACCGGCGGCGTGGTCAACGCCCGAAAGATTCCCATCCAACGACAAGGAAAGGGTTGGAGCGAACGCAAGGATATTGTTGTGCCAGAAAACAGTTTTGACTTTGGGGAGGTCGGCTTCGGGAAGGTACGCGCCGGCGTTTGCGGGGCGGTAATCCACGCCGCCGATTTCAATTGGCAGCGAATCGGCCTCGGGCGTGACGATCAAGTTGGCGCCCAGGCTGCGGAATTCGCGAGAGAGGCGGTCGCCGACATCGAGGGAAACGCTCAGAGCCGCGGTCGCTACGGCCATGCCCAACGCCAGCGCGGCGCCCGTTAGGAACTTGTGGCGCGGGCGGCGGCTAAACGAATCGGCGACGAGGCGGATGAACATTTCAGTAGTAGTTCAGCTCAGTTCGGAATCTCGTGCGTGGCCTGGGACAAAGCGGAAATATCGAGGACGAGGTCGGCGCCATCGACGCGCGACGGGACGCCGATCGGGTTGCAGCCGCCGGCTTCGCCGATCGTAGGGACGTAAATCGCCGAGCCGCAGTGGCGGCAGATCACGTTTTGGCCGTCCTGCCGGTAGCCTTCGGCTCCGCAGATGCGGCAGGCGTCGAGCGCGGTGCCCCAACCGGTCGGCTTCTTGATGATCATGAAACGGACGGTTTTGCCTTCGCCGACATCGGCGGAAAACAAGATGCATGTCGCCGTCATTCACTGAGCGATCGGCACGCGCAAATCGCTTCCCTGCACCGTCGATCTTCGTGATCGTCGGCGCCGCCGAATTTGCCCGCGCGTAGATGAAATCGGCGGTCAGCGCCAGAATCACGATGAGGCAGGCCGAAGCTGCCGCGACCATCCATCGCCGCTGGCGGCGATTCTGCGATTCGAGCAGGCGCTTCTCGGCGTCATTGGTCGCCTTGGTCACAGCCGACGCGAGCCGGGCATTCTGCCATTCGCGCATTACCAACAGCGCGGCCGCGCCGAAAATGAATACGAAGAAGAAGAGGTCATTGCGCACGATCGGCCCCACGATGGCCATCTCGGTCCGGCTCGAAGGCAGCCACTGCGCCTCGCTTAGCTCATGCAGGCCGGTAATGGCCAACTGAAAGACCACGAGCATCAAAATCACGCTTGTCGCCGCAAAGAACCGCGCCAACGGAATCCGTAACGTGCCTTTAAAGAAGAAGACCCCGACCGCGACTGCCGCCGCGATACCCGTCAGCGTGCCGATCCAGGTCTGCAATCCGGCCGTCGAAAGCTCGACCGCCCGGAGGATCAGGGCAAGCTCGGCCCCTTCCCGGACAACCATCAGGAACACAAAGAGAAAGATGCCCCACCCGGCGGCGTCTCCCGCCTTGGCGGCATAGGCCTCGACCTTACTTTCGATTTCTTTTTTCAGGTGGCGCGCAACGCGATTCATCCATACGATCATCGTAATCACGAAGGCGGCCGCAACCAGCAGCATGACCCCTTCGAAGCCGTCTTCGCTGATCTGGAACCGTTCCAGCGCGATAGCGATGCCCAAGCTAAGCGCCACTGCCGCGGCCACGCCATACCAGGCGAAACGCGCCAGATGAGCACGGCCGGTTCGGGACAAATACACCAGGATGATGCCTACGACGAGGGAGGCTTCGACGCCTTCACGGAGAGCGATGAGAAACGCAGAAAGCAAGGCAACTCCAGTTGTAAATCATTTGCAACTACGACCTAAGTTTACTCTGTACAAGAACTTCCGTCAACCGGACCTTACTGGTCCTATATCTTCGCGATAGAATACCTCATCGATGCGCTTGGCTCAAATTTTCGAGGGGATGTGCGGGCGGATGCCCGCGGCGCTGGTCTGCCTGGCGCTCGCCGGCGTACCTGCGCACGCGCAGACCGCGGCGACTGCTGCGACCTCGCACCCTGCTCCGGCGGCGATGATGAACGACCCGAAGCGCGCGGAAAAAAACGTCGAAGCCGGCGACAAAGCCGCCGAAGAAGGCCGCTTTGACGATGCGCTGGAGGCATACGACGAAGCCGCGCACTACGCTCCGCAGAACCTCGATGTTCTTGGCAAAGGCGCGGCGTTACGCATGCAGTTGGTGCGCGCGCATACCGACAATGCCGAGCAATTCGCCCTGAACGGCGACGTCGTCAAAGCCATCGAGGAATTTCACACCGCGATGCGCATCGACCCGGGGAACCCCGCGCTCGCCGAACGCGAGGCGCAAGTCGCGGCGATGCATGACGACAAAGCCGCTCCGGCTCGGTCGACAATTCAAGGCTTGCCCAGGCTCAACGTTCAGGCGGGCAAGCACAACCTTGATCTGCACGGCGACACGCGCAGCGCCTACGACATGGTGACAAAGTTGTTCGGCATCAAGGCGACGTTCGATCCCGACTTGCCGTCGCGCCGCATCCATTTGCGTGTGGAGGACGTCGATTTCGCGACGGCGATTTCGCTGCTGTCTCAGTCGAGCGGCACGTTCTGGCGCCCGGTCGGCGAAGACATGATTTTCGTGGCCGCCGACACGAACGAGAAGCGGAAGCAGTTTGCCGTACAAGCCACGCAGACGTTTCCGCTGTCGGCAGCGGTTGCGCCCGAAGAGATGACGGAGCTGTTGCGCGTGTTGCGCGAGATGACTGGATCGACGCGCATGGAGCTCGATACCAACAGCCGCTCGATCACGATGCGCGACACGCCCGAGAAGCTCGCGCTGGCAAGCGAGCTGATCGATCAGGTGCAGCGCGCGCGCGGCGAAGTGATGCTGGAGATCGAGTTGCTCGAAGTCGATAAAGACAAAGCCACGCAGCTCGGCATCACGCCGCCGGCTTCGGGACAAGCATTTCTCATCAGCCCGAACGATATCAAGGCACTGAGTTCGGCTTCCGATCTTACGAATGCGCTCACGATTCTTGGCCAGCTTTTCAGCGCGCAAGGGATCACGAGCATTCCGGGATTCACGCTGGTTGGCGGCGGGTATTCGACGTTTTTGCTGACGCTGCCATCGACGGCGGCGAATTTTTCCGATGCGCTGACGCTGGTGCAAAGCGGCCGGCAGATTTTGATGCGCGCGCAGGATGGCAAGCCGGCGACATTTTTCGTCGGCGATCGCTATCCGATCACGCTTTCGTTGTTGTCGGGCAGCTTGGGCACCGGCTCGGGTTCGTCTGCCAACACATCCGTGCCGGTGATCGGCGCGCTTCCCTCTGCCACGCAATTTCCCCAGACGACATTTAATGTGGGCAACAATCCGGTCGCGCTCGCGGCAGCCGCGTATTCGGGCGGCACGTTGCCGGATCTTGCCGTGGTCAATCAGAACGACAACACGATCAGCATCCTGCTCAACCAGGACAACGGCAATTTCGTTGCCCAGGCGAATTCGCCCATTAAATTAGCGGCCACCGAACTCGGGCCGGTCGCGATCGCGACGGGTACGTTTGGGAATACGATGGTGGATTCGAACGGCGTCACCGTCGCTCCCGTCGATCTTGTCATCGCCAACGCAACGACCAACAATGTCACGGTGTTGCTGGGCAATAATGACGGCACGTTTACGGAAGCGCCCGGCTCGCCCTACGCAGTCGGAACGAATCCAAGCGCGGTGGTCGTCGCAGACCTAAACGGCGACGGCAATCTCGACTTCGCGGTCACGAACAAAGGCGACAATTCGATTTCGTTCTTCAAGGGCGATGGGACTGGAAAATTCACGGCGTTTCCCGCGTCGCCGTTCACGTTGCAGAACAACTCTACGAATTCGGAGAAAGCGCCGGTCGCGCTCGCTACCGCTAATTTTAAAAACACGACGCTGCCGAACTCGACCGCACCCGAAGTCGATCTCGCGATCGTCAACGAAAACAGCAACAATGTCGCGATCCTGCTCGGCTCGCTGGATACCGCCGGCAATGTGACCTTCACCGAAGCGACCAGTTCGCCGATCGCGGTTGGCAATACGCCGGTCGCACTTGCCGCGGGCGATCTCAACACGGACGGAATCCCCGATCTCGCCGTCGTGAATCAGGCGGACAACACGATCAGCATCATCTTGGGTAGCACGAACGCCGACGCGACGTTCAGCTTCGCGCCGGGTTCGCCGCTTTCGGCGGCCACGACTCCCGTCGGCATCACCATCGCGAATTTCACCGGCGGCGAAGTGCCGAGCTTGGCGGTCACGAATGCAGGAGTAAGCACGCTGGGCGTGTACGTTGGTGTCGGCGGTGCCGAATTCGCGGCGCGCCTCGAGGTCGCGACGCCGGCTACGCCGTCGGCGATTATTTCCGCGACGCTCACGAGCACCGGATTGCCTGACGTCGCGTTGACGGCGCTCGGGCCGACCGCCGATCAAGGCGTCGTCACAATTTTCCAGGACTCATCGAGCTTCGCCACCGGCTCCACGCCGACGCAGACGCCGTACCCAGGCGCCGAGTACGTCGACCTGGGAGTGAAAGTGAAAGCCACGCCGACGCTGCACCCGAATCATGAAGTGACGCTCCAGCTTGAGTTCGAAATTCGCGCGCTGTCTGGAAACAACATCAATGGGATTCCGATCATTTCGAACCGCACGCTCAGCCAGGTCGTGCGTGTGCGCGACGATCAAGCCAGTTTGATCAGCGGATTGCTCGACAAGGAAGAGACGCGCTCGCTTACCGGATTGCCCGGTGTGGCCGATGTGCCCGGATTGAGCTATGCCGGCAGCACGCACAATAACACGTCGAATTACACGGAATTCATGATTTTGGTGACGCCGCATCGGCTGCGGTCTCGCGTGGGTCAGGCGCACAGCATCTTCGTGGGACGCGGCGATCCGCAAAATCGCGGCTTGATCGGCGCAGGCGCACCGCCGGAAGCGGAGCCAATCACGCCGCAGCCCCAGCCCCAGCCAGAACAACCGGATCAGCAGCAGCCGCAACAACAGCAGCCGCCGCCTCGTCAGCAGCCGCCGACGCCAACCCCGCAGCCTCCGACTCAACCGTAACGACTTTAACGTGCGATGCGCGCGCCGGGAGCCGGCTAGCTCGCGCGCGTCAGCGGATGTCCCGCGAGCCGCTCTAAAATGCGCAGCGGCGAATTCTCTGGGCGCACCATCGCATCGCGCGAAATGATGAACGTCTGCTCGAGTGCGTACTGGCCTTGCAGCACCGCGTGACTCACCGAATCGGTGAAGACGATCCACGTCGAGTGCGGCGGAAATTCCCAGCGCTGCTTCGGACAATTTTCCTGGAACTCGCCGCTCTCTTTCATCGCGTTGTGGCAGCGGTGCATGAAGTCGTCGTACGGCGATCGATTCGCGCCGGGCATGTGCGCGGCGTTCGCGATTCCACGGAGCGCCTTCGCCAAAGGATTCGAACTTTGCCGGCGCGGCAAGCCGAGCATTTTTGCGAATTGCGGTCCGATCACGTCGAAGATCTGGCTCGTAATCCACACGCGATTTTGCGAAGGATTGATGTTGGTGAAAAGCCGCAGGATGCGGTCGCCGTTCGTCGGCCGCGTGGGGAATGCATCGACATGCGGCAGATCATTGCGCGCGCGCAAACGCGCGGGGCGCCCTTGCTCTTCCAGCGGCCGGTAGCTCGCGTAGTCCAGTTTCCACTTGCCCGCGTAGGGCGGCAGCAGCCAGCCCAAAAATTCCGCCGAGCGCCGCGAATATCCGGCAACAATCGTGCGCAATCGATCGACTTCCGGGCCTTGCGCCGATTTGTCGAGACCGGTGATGCGATCTTCCGCCGGCCGGTACGCGATGTTTTTGTGAAAGCTGGCGTCGGTTTGCTTCAGGCTGAGGAGAAAATTCAGATCGTCGTCCGGGAATGCAAATGGCGTGTGCGGGAAATAAAGAATATTGCCGGCTTCCAGTTCGCCGCAAAGCGCGCGGCCTCGTTGCGCATCGGCTTCGTGCGCTCCGGCCGCATCCTTCACGGTGACGAGCTTGCTCATCCCGGGAATCGATCCCTGACTCGCGGATGGAACAGAAGCAGCACTCATTCGCAACTCCCGGCTAGCACAATCTCAAGCTGCAACTTCAGCGAACAAAACATTTCGCGCCATCGTCGTCAGCGTTCAATACGTGCCCATCATCGACCGTCGCCATCACAAGGGCTCAAACACAACCACCGGCTGATAGGTCCGCGGCACAACCGCCTCGGCAATCGCGATCAATTTATTCTGTTGATTGAATACGCGCAACTTTGGCGCCTTCGGATCTCCGCCGTCCAACTCCGCGGTCGCACCCGGCGCCGCTTCGAAGCGGCCCGGCTGAATCTGCGCCACCATCACGTTGAACTTCGTTCCATGGCGGACGCGCCGCTCGACGATCGGCAGCACATTCGCTCGTGGAAAATTCGGCAGCAGATTTTCGAGCTTGATCAAATAGTCCGCGAATTTCCCCGCTTTCGCGCCTTCGGCTAATTCTTCCAACTTGATCGCCTGTTCCAGCGAAAATTCTCCGACCGCGAGCCGCGAAATCTCGGCGAGATGCGCTCCGCAGCCAAGCTTTTGCCCCATCTCATGCGCCAGCGCGCGAATATATGTCCCCGACGAACACTCGATCACAAATCGCGCGATGTGCCCGTCAACCTCGGTCATCTTGTACTCGAAAACTTCGACCTCGACGGGCTTCAGCTCCACAACTTGCTTTTTGCGCGCAAGCTCGTACGCCGGCCGCCCGTGAATCTTCTTCGCCGAAAACGCCGGAGGCATCTGCTCAAATCGCCCGACGCGCTCGGCCGCGAATCGCTCCAACACCGCGCGATCGAGGGCGGGCGCAGCATCCGCTCCTTCCGCCTCGCCGTCGGAATCAAAGGTGTTCGTCGCAAATCCAAATCGAAAACCGGCCGAATATCTCTTGCGCCGGCCGGAATAAAACTGCACCAGCCGGGTCGCCCGTCCGAGCAACAACACGAGCACACCGGTCGCCAGTGGATCGAGCGTCCCCAAGTGCCCGACTTGCCGCATTCCCGCCATGTGCCGCACGGCGTCCACAACGTCGTGCGAAGTTATTCCTTTTGGCTTGTCGATCACGAGCGCGCCGTCAAACGGCGCAGGCACAGGTTGTCGGGGCATGAAGTCTGAGATTACCTGAATTCAGTTGGAATGAATTGGAAACAAAGTCACAAAACGAGAGTCATTCCGACGCAGCCGCCGGCTTGTCCTTCTTCATCTCTCTCAAAAGCTGGTCGATGCGCTCGACGTGCTCCTGAGACTGATCGAGCGTGAAGTGCATTTCAGGCAACCGCCGCAACTGCAATCGCTCGATCAACTCGCTGCGAATAAATCCCGCGGCATGCTCCAGTGCTTTGATCGCATCGTTCTGCTCTTTGTTCGAGCCCTTCACGTGCACAAACACGCGCGCATGCTTCATGTCCGATTGCACACGGACTTCGCTTACGACCACGCTTCCTTCCAGCCGCGGATCTTTCAATTCGCCGGCCAGCATCGCGTTGATCTCGTGCGCGATTTCTTCGCCCACGCGTTGATGTCGATGATTCGTTGTGGTCATTTGCGTTCACTGCGGCCGCGACTGCCGTTCGAATCTTTCAGCACGCAGTCTTAGCCACTCAAACAATCTCGAAACGCTGCCCGATCAAAAACGATCCCAACATCTCGTCCGCTCTGTCCAACACCTTTTGCAACATCTCGCGAACGTGCTTCTCTTCGTTCGACAGCGTTACCACACCGATCACCGACCGCTGCCAAGCGTCGTGATGCTCCAGCTCCGCCACCGCAACGTTGAACTCTCTTCGCAGCTTATCCTTCAAGCTGCGAAGCACCTGCCTTTTGTCCTTGAGCGATTGCGCGTCGGGGATGTGCAGCTCGAGGGTAAGTAAGCCGACCGGCATGAACGGCCTCTATTTGTCGTGACGCATGCTTCAAATCAACCGCGCTACTTGCGCGATGCCGGCGATCCGCTTTGCGCCGCGGCTTCGGCGGCCGAAAGCTTGGTCACCTGGAAGCATTCCAGAATATCGCCGACTTTGACGTCGTTGAAGTTCGAGATGCCCACGCCGCACTCGAATCCGGTGCGCACTTCGCTCGCGTCGTCTTTGAATCGCTTCAGCGAGCTCAGCTTCGACGTGTAGATCACCGCTTCATCGCGCAGCACGCGCACCTGCGAATCGCGCTTGAGGACGCCGTCCACAACGTAGCAACCGGCAATCGTTCCCAAACCCTTGACGCGGAACGTGTTGCGAACTTCCGCGCGTCCCAGGTACGTTTCTTGCACGACGGGCTCGAGCAGCCCTTCCATCGCCTTTTTAATTTCGTCGGAGACTTCGTAGATGATCGTGTGCGGCCGGATTTCGACATGTTCCCGCTGCGCGAGTTCCAACGCCTTGCGGTCCGGTCGAATTCCGAACGCGATGATGATCGCGCCCGACGCCGATGCCAGCAGCACGTCGTTCTCGGTCACCGCGCCCACACCCGAGCCGATGATCTTCAGCTTTACCTGGTCGGTCGAAAGCTTCGGCAACATCTCGCTCAAAACCTCGACGGAACCTTGCACGTCGGCCTTGATGATGACGCCAAGTTCTTTGACTTCGCCCGTCTTCATCTGCTCGTGTAATTGATCGAGCGTGATGCGGCCGCCGCTCGAACGCGCCATGGCCGCATCGCGTTCCTTCGCCTGGCGGAAGTCCACGATATGGCGAGCCTTCGCTTCGTCGGTAACCTGGAAGTTGTCGCCCGCGTCCGGGATACCCTGCAAACCGAGCACTTCGACCGGTGTTGACGGTGTCGCGTCTTTCGTCGGCCGTCCGCGATCGTCAAACAGAGCGCGCACTTTGCCGAACACCGAGCCGACGATGAAGAAGTCGCCCTGGCGCAGCGTGCCGTTCTGAATCAGGATCGTCGCCACCGGGCCGCGTCCCTTATCGACACGCGACTCCAGCACCGTGCCCGTACCCGGAGCATCCGGATTCGCTTTGAGCTCGCGCAAATCGGCAACAAGCAACAAAGTCTCGAGCAACTTGGGAATTCCGGTTTTATTCTTCGCCGAAACCTCGATGAATTCCGTATCGCCGCCCCATTCCGCGGGCAGCAAATTCAAATCCGCAAGCTGGCGCTTCACACGCTCCGGCTGCGCTTCCGGCTTATCCATCTTATTGACGGCCACGACGATCGGCACATTCGCCGCTCTCGCGTGATCGAGCGCTTCCTTGGTTTGCGGCATGACGCCGTCGTCGGCCGCAACAACAAGCACAACGATGTCGGTAACTTTCGCACCGCGCGCGCGCATCCGCGTAAACGCCTCGTGACCCGGCGTATCGACGAACACCACTGCGCGATCGCCAACCATCACTTTGTAGGCGCCGATGTGCTGGGTGATGCCGCCCGCTTCGCCCTGCGCAACATCCGCTTCGCGAATCGCGTCGAGCAAACTGGTTTTGCCGTGATCGACGTGGCCCATCACGGTAACCACCGGCGGCCGCGGCTTCAGGTTTTCCTTGGTCTCGTCCTTCGCGACTTCGAGGACCATTTCCTCTTCGAAGGAAACGACGGTGACGACGCCGTTGAACGCTTCCGCGATCTGCGTCGCGGTCGGAACGTCGAGCGCCTGGTTAATGCTGGCGAATACGCCGCGATCCATCAGCGTCTTCAGCAAATCCTTCGCGCGCACATCGAGCTTTTCCGCAAGCTCGCGAATCTTGATGCCTTCGGTAATTTGCACGTCGCGCGGCGGACGCGGCTCGGGCGGCGCAATGACTGCTGCGGGGCCACGGCCACCTGCACCCGGACGCTGACGCGTCGGATGAAGCTTGCGCTCGCCTTCCATCTCGCGCTTATCTGCAACCGGGCGCTGCCTCTGCGGCGGCTTGCGCGCATAGAGCGGCTTGCCTGGCTCCGCCCTGGTCGGCACCTTGTCGGGCAGTGGCGGCAACATGCCAGGTCGGCCTGGCGCGCGCGGTCCTGGACGCGAACCCGTCGGCACCGGACCACGGCGCTGCTCAAATGGACGCGAAGGTCCACCTGGCCCGCCCTGTCCACTACCGGGACGCGGAGGAAATGATCGGCCTTGTCCGCCCGGACCTCCGCCTGACGACAGCGGTCGAATCGGTTGGCCTGGGCGCGGACCTTGACGCTGCTGTCCGCCACCGCCGCCGTGACTTCCGGGAGTCGTCCCCGGCACAGGGCCGCGATTTCCGCCCATGGGCATCGGAGGACGCGGAGCCGGCCGGTTTGAACCCGGCGCTCCTGGTGATGCAGCTGCCGGACGCATCGGTTGGCCCGGAGCAGGTCGCCCCGATTGATGCGGTTGCGAAGGTCGAGGACCGCTCGGCGAAGGTCGTTGACCACTTGGCCCAGCATTCGGCGCCCCTGGGCGCGGTGCACCCTGAGACGGCACGCCTTGCGGTCGCAGAGGTGTTCCAGGTTGTGGGACAGGTCGCGGAGCAATCGGCGTAGCAGCTGCCGGTGCGACAGGCGCAGCGGGTGCTGCAGCCGGAGCAGCCGGACGCGGTGCCGCAGGCGCTGGAGCTTGAGTCGCAGCAGAAGGTTGAGCCGCGGGAGTCGGCGCAGGCGCAACTGGAGGAGCGGGCGCAGGCGCAGCGGCAGCCGGTGGGGCAGCAGGCGGAGCAACTGCAATCGGAGCAGCCGGAGCCGGTACCGCCGGCTTTGGAGTCGGCACCGCAGCAGGTGGCGGCGCGACAGGCGCAGCAACAGCCGGCGCGACCGGAGGCGGAGCAGCGGGCGCTGGCACGGCTGGCGCAGCAGCCGGACGCATCCGAGCCGCCCTTGCCGCAACTTCCTTCGCTTGCTTGTCGGCCTCAGCCTTCGCTTCAACCGCAGCTTCTTCGTCCGCGACGCCGTGAAGGTGCTTGCGAACCTTCTCAGCCACATCCACCGGAATCGAACTGGAGTGCGTCTTTTTTTCTTGTACGCCGTACCCGGGCAATAGGTCGATGATCGCCTTTGCCTTGACCTCTAATTCGCGGGCCAGCTCGTTAATTCGTACCTGATTTGGGTCTGTCGTCATGAATCCTTAGGAATTTGCCTCTTCCGAACTCTTTTTCTCGCCGCCTTCTTCCGCGGTCTCCGCCTGATCAGCCGGTTGTTGGTTCGCTTCTTCCGTCGTCTGTGCGGGCGTTTCTTCGCCTTCGCCAGAAGCCGCTTCAGTTGCCTCGGCGGTCTCAGTCGCTTCGGCAGTCTCAGCGGACGCTTCCGTAGTTGCCTCAGCGCTTCCTTCCGCCGGAGCTTCCGCTCCCTCAGCAACCACTTCGCCTGCCGCGGCAGCTTCGCCGCCGCCTTCGTAGAACCGGTTCACAGCCTGATAAATCTTGTCGATCATCTTCTCGCCGATGCCCGGAATTTCCATCAACTGCTCCGGCGTCATCCCAGCAAGCTTCTCGACGTTCGTAATCCCGGCAGCTTCGATCTTCTCGATCGTCTTCGCTCCGATGCCCGCCAATGTCGTCAGCGGAGTCGTCGGCGCCGTCAGCGCGGTCATTTCCTCTTCAATCTCGCGCCGCTTCTCTTCTTCGCTCTTGATGTCGATATCCCAGCCGATCAGCTTACTTGCCAGGCGAACGTTCTGCCCCTTCTTGCCGATCGCCAGCGAAAGCTGCGAATCTTCGACGATCACTTCGAGCTTGTGATTTTCCGGATCGGTGATCTGAACGCGCGTCACCTTCGCCGGGCTCAGCGCCTTCTGCGCAAACGCCACCGTCTCTTCGCTGAACGGAATAATGTCGATCTTTTCTCCGCGGAGTTCGCGAATGATCGACTGCACGCGCATTCCCTTCATGCCGACGCACGCGCCCACGGGATCGACGTCCTTATCCCGGCTCGCCACCGCTACCTTCGTCCGCTCGCCCGCTTCGCGCGCCGCGTGACGAATCTGCACGGTGCCGTCGTAAATTTCCGGCACTTCCATCTCAAACAATCGCTGCACCAGGCTCGCATCCGCACGCGACGTGATCACCTGCGGCCCCTTCGCCGCCCGGTCCACCATCTTGATCACGACTCGTAGCCGCTCGCCGATGTTGTACGTCTCCAGCTTCGACTGCTCGCGCTTCGGCAGCCGCGCTTCCGTCCGCCCCATATCGACGATCAGGTCCGGCCCTTCGGCGCGCTTCACCACCACCGTCACCAGCTCGCCGACGCGGTTGTGATACTCGTTGAAAATCGTGTCGCGCTCAGCTTCGCGCACCTTCTGCAAAATCACTTGCTTGAAGGTCTGCGCGGTAATGCGCCCGAACGCATCGGTCGGCTTGTTCGCAACAATTTCCGTGCCGACTTCCGCCGACGGATTCTTTTTCTTCGCGTCCGTCAGGCTCACTTCTCTCTTCGGATCGACCACTTCCTCAACTACGGTCATCACCGAAAACACTTCGACCTGACCCGATTCCTGGTTGAACTTCGCGCGCAAATCTTCTTCGGTCTTGTAATGTTTCCGCGCCGCCACAACCATCGCATCTTCGATCGCCGACACTACGACTTCCGGCTCGATGTGCTTCTCGCGGCTCAACATCTCAATTTGTTGATAGAGCAGATTCGCCATTTCCGTTCGTTCCTAAAAGTCCTCTGAGTTGTTCCTACGTCTTATCGCTTCTCCGCGTCCTTTGCGCTCCCAGCGCCAACGCGTCCTTACTTATTTGTCTCCTACCACTCGACAGCGAGATTCGCCTTGCGAATCATCTCCATCGGCACTTCCACCACTCGCGCATTTTTTCCCGACAGCTCCAATTTCACGCGCCCATCCGCCACTCCCGCGAGCCGCCCTTCAAAAAACTTCTGCTCGCCTTCACCGATCGGCTCGCCTGTCGTGATCTTCGCCAGTCGCCCCGCAAACCGCTCGAAGTCCGCCGGATTCCGCAGCGGCCGGTCCAGGCCCGGCGAACTCACCTCGAGCACGTACCCAGCCGGGCCCTCGATGAGATTCTCCACGTCCAGAATCACGCTCAGCTGCTGGCTGACTCGCTGGCAGTCCGCGTGACTGATATTTCCGTAGGATCCCTCAGTACTTTCGGCCTGCGCATGGTCGGTAGCCTCGACGCCCCCCGGTGCGCTCGCCGTTTCCTTCGCCACATTCTTCACTTGTGGCACGCGGTCGATGTAGACCCGCAAGAATCTTTCCTTCCCTATCTTCCATTCGACATCAAAAATTTCCAGCCCTTCCGAACGCGCGACGCGCTCGGCTGCTGCGCGGATTTTCTCCAAATTCACTTAAAGACTCCCCGGCCTATGCCGGTATTCAGAGCACTGCAACCGGCCCAACAAAAAAGTGGGCTTGCGCCCACTCCATCGTGCGACCCGCCTCAGAGCGAAGGATGAGTATATTCCCGCAACACGACAAAATCAAGGTAAGGCCTGCTTGCCCACCGACCGCGATTATCGCATCAAAATCCCGCTCAAATCAGGCGTGGGGAACGAAATCCCATGCCCTCAACAAGTTTGCTACGCTCTGCTACCTCGCCTGCTCGCGACCGGCGCGCGTAAGGCTCAAGATTCGATGCGCTCAGCCTTCTCACGATTCAACGCTTGCAGGCTCCAGCGCTCTCTCACCGCGTCGCCGCGTTCTCCGTCCCACGCACACACCGCTCAATCGCCGCCCGCAACGTCTCACCGAGCTTCGTCTTATCTAATAATTCCACCGCCCCGCATTCCCGTGCTCTCTCCTCGGTCGCATCGTCGAACCACGCCGACATCGCCAGCAGGCACGCTGGCGCAATCCGCGCCTTCAAGGCATCCGGCTCGACCGGTTCGTCCGCCGGCATATTCATATCCATCAGCACCACATCCGCGTTCGCATCCGCGACGATCCGCATTAGCTCGTCGTAATCTTTCGCCTCGCCGACAACCTCCACGCCGTGGCACACTTCCGCCACGACCTGCAAGATCGCACGCCGCACGATGTCGGTGTCATCTGCCAGCAGTAATCGAACTGTCTTCACGCGTCAGGTATACCTCAGCTGGCTCGAAACAACTATGATGAAATCGACCGCGCCCCGTTACTTCGGCGGGCTGCCCCTTATGATTACCCGAATCTGGCATGGCCGGACCACGGCCGCAAAAGCTGACGAGTATCTTCAACTCATGCGTTCGATCGCTATTCCCGACTACCGTGCGACTTCCGGCAACCGGGGCGCATACGCACTTCGCCGAATCGAAGGCGACGTCGCGCACTTTCTCATGGTCACCTTGTGGGAGTCCGAAGACGCCGTCCGCGCGTTCGCGGGAGACGACATCACCGTCGCGAAATACTACGACTTCGACAAAAATTTCCTGCTCGAAATGGAACCGGCGTCAACGCACTACGAAACGTTCGATCACTAAAGCGTCGATTGCACCAGCGCCGCCGAGTTTCGGAAGGGGCCCGGTTGCGTGGGAGGGCACGACTTTAGTCGTGCCGTACCGAGCGCAAGAGCAAATCGGCTTTAGCCGCTGAGGGAATCGCGCCCCCCTTCACAGAATTAGTGCCGCCGCGGCGCAGCCGGCGCCATCAGCATCTGGTTCGGATCACCCTGCACCTGCGCATACCCCGCCGGAATATCGAACAAGCTCCCATCCAGCGGAGCATCCGAATACGACGACACCTGCGTCGTCATCTCCATCAACGCGTTCGGATCGGGATTCGGATTCGGCGGCGGCGCCGGAGTCCCCGCCTTCGAATTCGCATTCGCACTGTCGTCCTGCTGCTGCTTCTTCCTCTTATTGAACAGCGAGCCAAGCCCCTTCACCATCGCGTCAGAGGGACTCGTCGGGGTAGAGCTTCCCGAATCCGCCGACTTCGAATTGTCGTTCGACGAAGTGTTCGAAGCCGTCTGCCCCGAATTCGGATTGCTCCCCGGCTGCGGCGGAATTCCCATCGTCACGTACGACAGCATCGGCAGTCCCTTCAGCGCATCTGAATTCTTCGCCAGCTCGCTCATGCCCTGCGACATCCGCGGATCGACGTGGATGTTCGAAGGCGGCATCCAATTAATTTCCTTCGCCATCTTCCGGTAAAACTCGCCGACCTCCTGATACCCGGACACGCTCGGCGCCACGAACGTATCCATCGTCATCGTGAACGTGATGCTGTTCGGTTGCCCGGGCTGCGCCGCCTGCGTAGGCTGCCCATTCGCGTTCTGCGCCTGCATCTCCATGTCCATCTTGATCTTCGTTTCGTTCGTCTGCTGCCCCTGAATCACGCGCGTCCCGCCGCCCGGCAGCACCGTAATCTTCGGCGTCACCTGCAACTGCTGCGCTTCCTGCGCATCCTTTTTGTTGCCAGGATTCTCCTTAGCCTTCGCCTCGGCATCGGCGCGCGCTTTGTCCATCGCGGCCTTAATCTGATCAAATGTCGCCACCGAATACGTTTTGTTCGCGTTGTCGATCGAGATCACGCGCCGCCCATCCAGATCGATAATCTGAATCGATCCGTCCGACCCATCCGTCCGCAGCTTGTTCCCCTTGATGTAATGCGTCGTCGTGATCGGCTGCATCGCCGCACGCGAATCTTTGCTGAACTTCGCCGCAAAGCTCGCCATCCCCATCAACGCTCCGCCCGTGATCTGCGACGTGTCGGTGTACTTGAAATCCGCGAACGCGGGCATCGACACCAAAGGAAGCACCATCAAAATCGACAGCGATTTTCGAACAAGGTTCATTGACTTTCTCTCCGTGGGTTGGCCTGGACGTTTTCGATCTGCTTTAGTTGTTTTGATCTGCGCTAATTAAGGATGGGCTGAGTTGGTGCCCAACATTATGTTGGAACCACCGCCTGCGGACAAGACCCGTCTTCACGCCTCCCCGTCTACCTGCGCCCATGTACCACTCGCCGCGCATCTAACCGCCTAAGCCAAATCTTATGAAACTCTCATGATCAACGACCTCTGGTACAAAAACGCCGTCATTTACTGCCTGTCGATCTCCACTTTCATGGACGCCAACGGCGACGGCGTCGGCGATTTCCGCGGCCTGATGAATCGCCTCGACTATCTTCAAGGCATCGGCGTCACCGCCATCTGGCTGATGCCGTTTCAACCTTCTCCATTCCGCGACGACGGCTACGAC
The DNA here is from genome assembly GCA_963785605.1 of uncultured Acidobacteriota bacterium. Taxonomy (GTDB): domain Bacteria; phylum Acidobacteriota; class Terriglobia; order Acidiferrales; family UBA7541; genus Acidiferrum. The sequence goes on from CAWAWE010000020.1 coordinate 337,859, forward strand.
ATCGCCGACTATTACAACGTCGATCCCCGATACGGCACCCTCGGCGACTTCGTCGAGTTCACCCACGGCTGCAAACAACGCGGCATCCGCCTCATCATCGACCTCGTCGTCAATCACACCTCCGACAAACACCCGTGGTTTCTCGACGCACGTTCGAATCCAAAATCCAAACATCGCGATTGGTACGTCTGGTCCAAGAAAAAACCAAAGCACGCCAACGACGGTGTCGTCTTCCCCGGCGTCCAGAAATCCACGTGGAATTACGACAAGACCGCAGGCGAGTGGTACTTCCACCGCTTCTACGATTTTCAGCCCGACCTCAACACTTCGAATCCCGAGGTCCAGGCCGAAATCCTCAAGATCATGGGCTTCTGGATTCAGCTCGGCGTCTCAGGCTTTCGAATGGACGCCGTTCCTTTCGTCATCGCGACGAAGGGGGCCGACGTTACAAAACCCACCGAGCAATACGACATGCTCCGCACCTTCGCCGAATTTCTATCCTGGCGCCAGGGCGACGCCATCGTCCTCGCCGAAGCCAACGTCGTCCCCAAAACCGACATGCAATATTTCGGCGAGTCCGGCGAACGCTTGCAGATGATGTTCAACTTCGCCGTCAATCAGCATTTGTTCTACGCGCTCGCTTCCGGCGACAGCCGTCCGCTCATCGAAAGCGCTGAACGACACGCAAGTCCCCGAAGCCACAGCCCAATGGGGACAATTTCTCCGCAATCACGACGAGCTCGACCTCGGCCGCCTCACCGACGCCCAGCGCCAAAAAGTTTTCGCCGAATTCGGCCCCGAAAAAAATATGCAGCTCTACGATCGCGGCATCCGGCGCCGCCTCGCTCCCATGCTGCAAGGCGATCGCCGCCGTCTCGAACTCGCCTACAGCCTGATGATGGCCCTCCCCGGCACTCCCGTTCTCCGCTACGGCGACGAAATCGCCATGGGCGACAATCTCGATCTCCCCGAGCGCAATTGCGCGCGCACCCCAATGCAATGGTCCGCCGAGCCAAACGGCGGCTTCACCAAAAGCAACAAACCCATCCTCCCGGTAATCAGCGGCGGCCCCTACGGATTCGAACACGTCAACGTCGCCCAGCAACGCCGCGATCCCAACTCCCTGATGAACTGGATGGAGCGCATCATCCGCATGCGCAAAGAAGTCCCCGAAATCGGCTGGGGCAAATTCACCGTGCTACAAACCCAATCGCCGGAAGTCCTGGCTCTTCGCTACGACTGGCGCAACAACTCCGTGGTCGTAGTCCACAACCTCACAGCCATCCCGCGCGAAGTAAAATTCGCCGTAGGAGTCGAAAACTCCGAGTGTCTTGTGAATTTACTCTCCGGCGACAACAGCACCGCCGAACCCTCCGGCAAACACCGCCTCCTGCTCGAACCCTACGGCTACCGCTGGTTCCGCGTCGGCGGCCTCGACTACATCCTCAAGCGAACTCAGGTCTGAACGGCCAGATTGCCGCGTTCCGAGTTCGTTTCGAGAACTCAAAAAACAAAAAGGCGCGGAGATCGCGCCGAACCGCACGCCAATCATCCGCGCCAGAATTTGTGCCTCAACGAAGGCAGTCCCTCACAAAATCTAGGGCTTCTCGAGAACCTTTTCTACCTGTCCAACCTTCTTCTGTATCTTCCCGCCCACCTTCTCCGCCGTTCCTTCGTCCTCGAGGTCAGGATTGTTCGTCGCGTGCCCAACCTTTTCCTTGATCCCGCCCTTCACTTCATGAAACTTGCCCTTCACTTCGTCTTTTGTGCCTTCGCTCATATCGTTTCCTTTCCGTAGCCCAAGGGTTCCCTGCTATCTCGACCATAGGCGCAGACTCCAGCCACTTGAATACGCATCCCCCCGTATGTTCATCCACAACTCGCTGTATCGACGGCGGTACTCTCCCGCATCTGAGCCTTAGACCAAACGTTCAGTAGGCTTCAATAGGCTATTGTTAGCGTCTGAATTCGGACCAAGCGCTCGCGCCGTTGAGAAAGGTGATCATGGGTTCTCTGACCGTCGGCATAATCGCATGCCTCTTCATTTTCGGAGGCGCGCTACTCGGTATGTTTCTCCGCGGAGCCATGCCGCAGAATAATCTGACCGACCAATCGAAAGACTCCGTTAAGTTGGGGATGGGATTGGTCGCGACGATGTGCGCTCTCGTTCTTGGTTTGCTGATCGCCTCCGCAAAAACCTACTACGACACGCAGAACGCCGAACTGACCGAGATGTCCGCCAAGGTAGTCTTACTCGACCGCATGCTTGCTCACTACGGCCCCGAAACCGACGAGTCCCGCGCTTTCCTGCGCAGCGTCGTCGAACGTTCCATCGATCAATTGTGGAAGCGCGGAGGCGCGCCAGGATCACATTTGGACCCGGCCGCGGTCAGCTCGGAATCTTTATCAGAAAAAACGCTGGCTCTGATGCCGAAAGACGAAAGGCAACGCTTCATCCAGACTCAGGCGGTAAGCCTCGAACTATCTCTCGCACAAACCCGCTGGCTGATGTTCGAACAATCGTCCACCCAGGTTCCCAAACCATTGATGGTCACTTTAATTTTTTGGCTGACCATCATCTTCATGGGCTGGGGCATCTTCGCTCCCCGCAACGCCATGGTCGTGGCAACTTGGTTCGTCAGCGCCCTGTCCGTTTCGGGCGCGATCTTCTTGATCTTGGAGATGTACACGCCCTACGCCGGCCTGATTCTCGTTTCCAGCGACCCGCTCCGCGCCGCTCTCGCGCACCTCGGCAAATAGCGCTCATCGGTCACGTCGAGCTACGACATCAGCCCTGCCGCCGTTCTTCGTCCGCCAGCCAGATGGCGTGTTATTTCTGAAACACCAGCGCCGGCCCGCCGACTTTTTTCCATTTCAGATCGACGTTCACCTCGACGCGATTGGCGATCTTGATGAACGGTATATTGCTGTTCATCCCATAATCCTTCCGGTCGAAAGCCATCGTGCCCGTAATAAATCCTGAGCCGGTTCCACGTCCGTTGACCTTCAGCGCCAGGTGCTCTTTCTTCGTAACTCCGCGAATGGTGAAATCGCCTTCCAATTCGAAAGTGTCTTCGCCGGTCTGCGTCACCTTGGTCGAGACAAACGTGATCTGCGGTGCCCGCTTCGCGTCAAAAAAATCTTTGCCCTTCAGCTTGCCGTTCTTCATCCCGCTTCCCGTATCGACGCTGTCCGCCTGAATCTTTATATCCAAAACGCCTGTCGTGACGTCCGTGGACTTAAACGTCATCGTGGCCGACCATTGCGAAAATGTGCCTTTGATTGGAACTGACGACTCGACGTCGAACTTAATCGAGCTGTCCTCAGGCGTAACCTCGTAAGTGGGAACCTGCGCGCGAACGCTCGATGGAAGCATCGCCCCCACGCACACACACAAGACCACCAATCGCGCAAAACCTCTCCACTGACCGACTGCCGCTCCCGCCAATTTACTCGTTGCAAGTCCCAAGGGTGTACTCCTCCATTTTTTCTATAGCTGACACAGTCTCTGATGACGGCGCGCCACCTTCCGATACAGAGATCGTCTTAAGGGAGTCTTTGTCCGATTGCACCGCGACGAACTGCCCTCAATCTGGCGAAGGAGGCGCTTGGAAGATAAATGCCACGACGATATTCGAAGGTGCAGGCTTCCCACTCACGCTGGCAGCCTGGAATCGCCAGTTTTTCAAAGCTCCTTGCGCAAATCGATTGAAATTGGCCATTCCGTGCAACACATCGATATTGGTAACGTTCCCCTCGCCGTCCACGCTTGCTTGCAACACGACCGATCCCGAAGCCACGCTGTTCACCGGATACTCCGGATACGCAAAAGCCAAAATGCCAACCGGCACATAGTCCTTGCCTGCGTCGTCCGCATGAGCGGCTGGAATCACCGGCGTGAACCCTTCCGTCGGCGCCGCTCCAAAAGTGGGGAGTGTCCCGGGCCGGTACACGAACGCCACTGTCATCCGAGACGCTCGCGCCTTGCCACGTGTACGTGCCGCCTGAAATTTCCACGTTCGAACAGCCGCCTCCACAGCCCCCATCATCGCTCCGGGATTTCTCAGACTCTCAATCTTTGAGATGCTCCCGTCGTCCCCAATTCCCACGTTCAGCACAAACAATCCGTCGAGCACGACGTTGTACGGCGTGTATACATCTCCAGCCGACGTCACCACTGGAGCTTTATAAGCTTCTTGCCCCAACGCGCATGGCAAAAAGAAGATCGCCATCAGAAGAAGTCTTCTCATATCCGTAATCTATCCCGCGTCTCAAATCAGTCGTAGCGTTTGCGATAGGAAGCTGAATCGGCGCACCTGCAAGCGCGTTTCAGCGCCAGTAAGCCGTTCAAGCATGAATGCTCTTTATTTTCGGAAAGTACAGCCACAAATGCCCCCCGTTATCGTCCTCGCCGAATACAATTTCACCATCGCGTCCAGTGACCGCGTCGCCGAACTGGTAGCCATAGCGACGCTTCTCTAGAACGGAAGCTGCGACCCCAAGATTGGTGACGCTTCCGGATACGGTGTCGCAGCAAAACAGATTCGCCATCTCCGCTCCACAGAAACCAAAGAGCCTGCCGTCCGGCGTCACCGCCATAGGCCCGACCGGCGCGAGATGCGCGCGTCCTAGCAAACGAAAGCCTTTATTCTCATCGAAAGAAAACAGCCGCCCGCCAGCGTCGGCAGTGAAGAGCACACTACTATTGCGATCGCGCGTCCATCGCATCGGCTCCGTCCACTCACCGTCGGGAAGATGAACCGCGCCACGCCGAATGTGGCCGGAAGCAACATCAAAGCGCCACAGTCGCGTCCCGTCATCCTGTCCGAAAACTCCGGCACGACCCATCGCTAGCTGCCCACGCCCCGGCGCCTCTCCCACAACAGCAATCCGCCCCGTCTCCACATCCACTGTGAACACGTGATTCGTCGTCGCACCAACGACCGTCTTGCCGGACGACACCGCGACGGCGTGAACCACCTGCTCTCCCGGAACACATTCACCGAGTTCCTGCAGCACCGGTGGCGCAAGCCCCCACTCCTGGATCCAGTCTTCCGCCAGTCTTATGTGCGGCACCGCCACCGCGCGCCCACCCTGCGGTCCGTTCACGAACGCGATCGTGCGCGACGCTCCGCAACAAACCGCCGCCGTACTCGTGCAACCTGAAACCGTTCCAGCATCCAGCACGATCCCAGTCAGATGATGGAACGCCGCCCCAAAAAGGTGCGCCTGCCGTCCGCTCGTTCCACCGTAAACATGCCCCTCGGAGTTGATGTCGAGCGCCGTGATGCGGCTCTCGTCGAGCGGTATCGGAGTCGTCATGCCCGGCAGGCACGTGGGAAACGCCACCATCGTCCCCTCGCGAACAAACTGGTGCGCGAGTTCGTTCTGATAAGCCTTGATCTCCGGCGAATTCGGATCGAATTTCGGTTTCGTCTGCATCATCGTCATCCGTCAGCCCCACATCCGAATCGGAAGATGCGCATTTTTCCGCTTCCGGTCCGCCGGCATGGAAACTTTAAAAATACCGGATGGATGATTTCCCACGTGCCCGAAGAACAGATCGCCGTTGTGATCCACAGCGCCTCGCGAAACATAATGCGCCATCCCCGTGGGATGCTCGAGCCGAGCGACTTCCTCCCGCTTCAGCGTCTGCGGATCGAGGCACCACACCACGCCCTCATTCTGTTTCCGCGATTCGGGCGTCGGATTGTATTTCGCATCCCGCCAGCGCGAAGCCACGTAGTAGAGCTTGCCGTCTCCACCAAACGTCAGCCCGCCGCAGTGATCGTCATACATATCGATCGGAAAACTTAAATCTCGCGCCTGCGTCGCCGGTCCGAGGTCCTCGACACGCGGCCACTCACCCTGATTGAGCCAAATCCGCATCAGCCGCGGATTCGGACACCACGTCGAAGCGTAGACGCACTCCCCGTCAGGAGACGGCGCCACGTCATAAAACACGCTATGCCACCCGGTTTGGTAATTCAGATCATGCGCCAGCAGCCCAGGAGAAATTTCCAGCCGATCCGTCTCCGGCGTGTAGCGCACCAGCCGCCCATAATCGCTGCTCGTCCACACACGGTGCTGCTTGTCGAGAAATAGCGCCTGCGGATTGATCGAGCTGATGCGCCCAACATCGCGTCGTTTGCGCGTTTTCAGATCGTAAATGATGAAATGATCGCGCGGATAACTCATCGCGTAGAGCAGTCCCCGCTCTTCATCGTGCAGCAAGCAGCGGCATCCCTCTTTCGGGATGAGCGTGTCCCACCACAAAACTTGGTCGGTGCGCGTATCGAAAGCAAGCAGCGCCGATCCGCGAAAGCACCTCTTCGCGTCGTGCCACGAATACCACGGCGAATAAACCGGCAGATCGATCGGCGGCCCCGAAAGATGCGTCGCCATATACAGCACACCGTCGTGCATCGATGGCGCGAAGCTATAGTGAATCTTGCACTGCGAAGCGCGCCCCGAGTCGCCCGGATCGTCCACCTTTTCCGCGAGATTAAACAAATAGTCGAGATCGTCGCGCTGTTCGTTGTACCGCACGGGCTTGACCACGCCCCCGGGCACGCTCTCCGCGCAAGCAGCCGCATAAATCCGCCCATCGGGCCCCACCGAAAGCGACCAACACGTGTCCGAGTCAGGATGCTCCGTGAATGGATACCACTTCACCGGATACGGCGCTTCGTCGAGCGCCCGAGCCGCCTTAGCTCCAACCGCCTTAGCCTCAGCCGCCACAGCAGGCGCGAGCCCCGCCGCCAGCACTCCGCCGCCAACCTTCATAAACGTACGCCGATCAATCTGTCCTGATCCCATCGATCCCCTTTCGAACTCGAACGGGAGGCAAGCCACGCATTTCAATCCGCCTCGCCCTTTCACTCCGCCCAGCTAAGCAGCCACAAATTCCCAGTACACCTCTCTGCCGCGCATCGTACGCTCCCCCCGCCCTCGACACAACAAACTTGCCACCCGCAAGCTTAGCGAGCCCCCCTCACGCGACGCAGAAGGTATAGTTGCCACCTGCTCGTCACAATGCTCCATGTCGTGTCGTGAAGAGGCGGAGAGAATGTTCGACTTGTACAACAATGCATACGGGAACTATGCCTCGGACCCATATCGATACGTGCGTATCGAGACCTATGGCCAGGATTTCGGCCAAACCAGTTGGGTCACAACCGAAGAGTCACTGGAAATTCCTCAACTGCTCGACGTGCGTCCCGATTCCTCCGTCCTGGAAATTGGTTGCGGTTCCGGAGGATATGCTTTGTACCTCGCGGACAAACTCGGTTGCCAGGTCGTCGGCGTGGATATCAACGAGCCGGGAATCCGTAGCGCAAAAGAGCTCGCACAGACGAGAGCCCTTGGTTCACGAGCACGTTTCGAACAATGCGACGTTTCGAAAACTCTCCCCTTCGCCGACGAGACGTTTGACGCCGCCTTTTCGAACGACGTGCTGTGCCATATTCCTGCAAGACTCGATCTACTGATCGAGATGTTCCGCGTATTGAAGCCATCGGGCCGAATATTGTTCAGCGACGCTCTCGTAATCGGCGGAATGATTTCCGCCGAGGAAATCGCCACACGTAGCTCGATCGGCTTTTATTTCTACAGCCCACCCGGCGAGAATGAGCGCCTATTGGAACAAGCGGGATTTTCCCAGGTGGCTGCCACGGACACAACCGAGAATGCCGCTCGCATCTCCAAGAAATGGCACGATGCCCGCGAGAAAAGAAAAGAGCAACTGGTTGCGGCCGAGGGCGCTCCCAACTTCGAGGGACTCCAGCGGTTTCTGTCCTGTGTACACACCTTGACCAGCCAACGGCGCCTGTTGAGATATTTGTATTCCGCCCTTAAGACATCGTAAATCGATCTCACGAACGCGCCGGCCGCCCACGCCCACAATCAATCCGCGCTTCAGCGCCGATCTGCAAACAGATCACGATTTGGACTGTTATTCGTGCCGCAGTGCGACCATCGGATCAACTCGCGTGGCGCGGCGCGCGGGGATGTGGCAGGCGACCAGAGCGACCACGGCCAGAAGCAGCCCGACAGAGGCAAACGTAATCGCATCGGTCTCACTGACTCCAAAGAGCTGCGCCTTGAGCAAGCGCGTGAATGCGAGCGCGAGCGCCGTGCCCACAACAAGGCCCGCCAGCGTGAGTCGGAATCCCTGGCCAAGAACGAGACGGTAGATGCCTCCCCTCTCCGCGCCGAGCGCCATGCGGATGCCGATTTCCCGCGCGCGTTGGCGAGTGCTGTAAGCCACGACGCCATAGATGCCGACGGCGGCGAGCAGCATCGCGAGAAGACCGAACGAGCCGGCAAACGTAGCCGCGACGCGTCCAAAAAGTGTGCCGAGCTGCATGGTGACGGAAAGCGGATTCACATTGAACAGCGGCAACTCCCGATTGAGCTGGTGGATGGTCTCTTCCACCGAAGAAGCCATGGCACGCGGATCGCCAGTTGTGCGGAGGTGAATGGTGGTGTCGTGCGTAGGGCTGTAGGCCTGGTAATCCGGCAAATAGATGACAGGCTCGTTCGGGTAGGTGAGCAAGCGGTATTTGGCATTGCGTGCGACCCCAACGATGGTGAAGCGATCACGGCCCTCCGTCACCTGTTTGCCGATAGCGTCTTCACCCGGCCAATAGCGATCGACAAAGGCCTGGTTGACGACGGCAACGAGTTGCGAATCTGACGTATCCGCTTCGGTGAATTCACGGCCCGAAATCACGGACGTGCGCAGAGTGCGAAAGTAATTCGGCCCGACGATCGCTCGGCTGATCTCCATCGATTCGTGCGGTTGTGGCACGTAGCCTTCGATCTGCAGATATTCGGTGTGGATGCTGAAGCTCAGCGGTGAAAAATCAGCCAAGGTCACCGATTCGACCCCGGGAAGCGCCGACAGCCTGTCGAGCACCTGCCGGTTAAACGCCACACCGGTCGCGCGCGTGTAACCGGCCGGCGAGAGTTCATAAGAGGCAAGCAGCAGATGACTTGCTTCGAATCCCGGATCCGATTGCTGTGCTTTCTGAAGGCTGCGGGTAAACAGTCCCGCGCAGACCAAGAGAACGAGCGAGAGTGAAATCTGTGCCACCACCAGGCCGCTCAAAAGACGACCCTTGTGCAAAGTAAGTGAGACGCTGGTCGCTTCCTCCTTGAGAACAGATTGCACCGGCAGCCTCGAAGACCGCAGGGCCGGAACAATACCAAAGACGATCGCAGCGAGGATGGAAACCGCAATCGTCACGAAAAGCACGCGTTGATCGACGTGCGCGTCGTTTGTCAGCGGAAGAGAGTTGGGCGGAAAGAAAGCGACGAGGCTGCGCGAGGTACACATCGTAATCACTATGGCGGCAGCACCACCGAGCAGACCAAGCAGCAGGCTCTCGATCAAAAACTGCCGGATGATCTGTTTGCGTGAGGCGCCCATTCCCAGCCGGATGGCAATCTCGCGGCGGCGTCCGACCGAACGCACCAACAGGAGACTGGCAACATTGGCGCAGGCCAGCAGAAGCAGTACCACGGCGAGCCCCAGCAACATGGGAAGAATCTTGTAGAGATATCCGTTGATGCCGAAGGGAGAACGCCAAAGCGGGTCGAGAGAAATCTCGTTCGGACTATCCCGGTGATCCTCCGGGAACCGCTCGCCGATTCCCCGCATGAGCAGGTTGAGTTCGGCCTGCGCCTGATTCTTCGTGACACCCGGGCGAAGCTTTCCGAGCACGTTCAGCCAGAAAATGCCGCGATAATCGGGACGGTTAAAACCCCAAACATCACGATCCATCGAGACCGGAATCCACAGTTCGGCGCGAAGGCCGGGCGCGCAGCCCGTGAAATCCCGCGGCGCTACCCCAATAACGGAATAGGGATGGCGATTGATCTGAACCGTCTTGCCAACAATTTGCGGATCGCCCGAAAAGTGGTTCTGCCAGACGGTGTAACCGATGACGATCACCGCAGCGCCGGCGCGCGGCGTTCCTTCTTCGGGAACAAAAGTGCGGCCGAGAATCGCGTGGACGCCGAGAACATCAAAATAATTGGCGGTGGTCAGGGCGCCGTAGATGCGCTCGGGCTTTGCGGAGCCCGTGAGAGACATGTAGTCATCGTGATAGCCGAGAAGCCCGGAAAAAGTTTGAGTGCGCTCGCTGAGGTCATGAAGATCGGGATAAGAAAATGGCGGGGTGGGATGATCGCTGCGATCGCCGCGCATGACGGTGACCAGGTCGCTCGTGTGAGCGACTCCGGGAATCGGGTTCAGCAACGTAGCGCTGATCCAACTGAGCACAGTGGTGTTGGCGGCGATGCCGAGCGCCAGTGTAAGAACGACAATGGCGGTAAATCCTGCATTCTTGCGAGACATCCGGAGCGCGAAGCGACAGTCTCGTACCAGCGCGTCGAGCCATGCTCCCGCCCGCGCATCTCTCACCTGTTCCTTCACCTGCTCGATGCCCCCCAACTCGATGCGCGCTGCTCGTTCCGCTTCATCTGGCTTCATCCCTGATCGCAGCTTCTCTTCGATCAACAAATCGAGGTGAGCGCTCATTTCCGCCGCAATGTCCAGTTCGTCTTTCTGCCTGCCGGTAACATTCCGGAAGAAACTGACCGCGCGAGAAAGCCGGCGTAACTTTCGCTTCTTCGTCACGACGCCTCCAAAGTCCGCGAAATCCCAAGCACAATCCGCTCCCACTTCGCGGTTTCCTCCTCCAACTGTTTCGCGCCAGCCTTCGTCAGCCGGTAGTACTTTGCCCGGCGATTGGTTTCCGACTCTCCCCAAGCCGCGCTGATCCAGCCTTCTTCCTGCATCCGGCGTAGTGCGGGGAATAACGATCCGGACTTCACCACAAACGTGCCTTGCGATAGCTGTTCTATCCTGCGAGAGATTCCCAAGCCATGCATTTCACCCAAGCGCAGGGCCTTGAGAATCACCATGTCCAGCGTCCCTTGCAAAAGATTGGTTTGTTCCGGACTCAAGATGTTCTCCTGTAGAGATTCTACTGGAAGAGTAAGCCTTCCCCTGTAGAATGTCAACAGGTCGCAGATCGAATCTACGCAAATGACGGAATCCGCTCACCCGTCATCTGCTCATCGTCACCGCAGCATGATGAAGCACGCAATAGCGAACCCAGTGGCGGCGGCTCGGTCGTCGCCACTGAGCGCCAAGCCTTCGATGCGTTCCTGCGCGGTGAAATTCTGAATGTTGGTGACGAGTTCGTTGGCGCGGACGCCGGCTTGTGCCAGAACGGCGGGAAGATCGCATTTGGGAGCATTGGTGTGATCGCGGGAATCGGTGCCGGTGCCGGTGCCGGGAGGATTCCAGTAGAGGGGCTTGGATCTTGCTGCTCTCGGCGGAGGAGGCGCAGCGAGTACGGCTGCCGCAAAAAAGAACATCCCAATGCGTGCTGGAGCGCAAACCATGGTGAGTAAGCGATTGTAATACCGCGCGGCGTTCCCGCTTCGAAATCTGTCCGCAACTACTCCTCTACCAATCCGTCACGCCAGCTAACTCCCGATCAGGGAAAGAGTGGAGACAACAGGTCAGCGGATTTGGACGGGATGCGAGGTGGCGGTGACCAGGTGCTGTCGGGATTCAGTGACGACGGCGCGGATTCGGTAGGAGCCTGCGGGGAGTTGGAATGCGTATACGAAATCGATGCCTCTTTTCGTCACGGCTTTCAGTTCGTCGTCGGTGGCACTGATTTTCGCCTGGCGCTGTTGCGCTTGTAGAAGATGATCCGTCGAATCGAACACGCCAACCACCGCGATAACTGTATTCATGTTGCGATCGGCGTCTCTGTCGAAACGCAGGCTACGAGTATCGACGTGCGCCGACACCTTGAGTGTGCGCTTCTGGGAAGCGTCGGCGGAGATTGTGGAATTGAGATCGACGGAAAGCTCGGCGGTCTCCGATTTCGCGAGCAGAAGCTCCTGCACTTTCGCGTGCCAACCTTCGTCTTCGCGAGATGGGGGCGGCGCGGGCGGCTGGTTCGCTTGGTCGTCGTCTTTGTCGCCGTTACTTCTCTGTTTCGACGCGAAGTAGCCGCGGCGCGCCTGAATGGTCATGCCTTTGCGCTCTGGCACAAGGATGACTTTCAACGGATGGAAAGTACCGTTGGCCTTCACGTCGCTTGGCGCGAACCCGAGCAGATAAGAAACCTGAGATCCCGTGAGAGCGGAGAAACCGCCCTGCAAGTCGTTGTTGCTGTGAAAGAAGGAGCCCCCAGTGCCTTGTGCGATGTCATCGAGAACTGCGCTTTGGAACTTTTCGCCGATGGAATCGACGTTGCGGGTCGCTTTCGCGGCGGCTCCGATGCAGAGGCGACATACGCCTCCGAGGCGTTCGTTCGGAGCAAGATGGGCAGGCCTTTCGGATCGAGTGAGTCGATGATGACCTGCGCGCGCAGCGCGCGATCGATCACGCGATCGATTTGAAACTCCTGAGACACAGGTCAGAAATCCCGGGGAGACGAGCACAATTCCGCGGCGACCTGCGGGTACCTGCGCGAAATGCTGAACAAGACGATCGATCCCATCGAGACTGCCGCGAGTGAGCGCCTCGTTTTGGGAAACGATGGCATGCGCCTGACTGAGAATGAACGCGGGGATGGAAGCGTCAGAGGCGATTGCAGTAAAACCACAGTTTTTGGCGTCATCGCGCGCAGCGATCCACGAATCGAGATTCAGATTGTCGGGATAGTTCGTCGATTTGAGAGGCCTGGTAATCGCTGAGCTTCGGACAATCGTTGTTTGTGTTTCGCGCATGGGAGCTAACGTTGAGTTTGCTAAGCGCGTCGCGAATGCGGACGGCGTCGGATGTGAAATCGACGAGGGTCGTTTCGGGTGTAGCGATGGCGACGCGGTCGGTGGGACCGAGCGATGACGCGAAGTAGCGGCCGGCAGCATCGCGAGCGAGCTGTAGGTCGGTTTCGCTCGCATGCAGGGTGTCGAAGTAGAAGGCAAGATAGCGAGGTTGCGTGTTCGTGACGGTGGAACTGGAGGGTGCATTTGCGCTGCCTGTGGAAGCCGGCGTTGTAGCGAGGGGCTGCGCTGGCGCGAGAGACTCTACTTCGAACTGCCCGATCTGCTGCTCTTGGCCGCGATCGAAGACCTTAAAGTCTTCCTTGCGAAGGCCGGTGACAGGTTGACCGCTTGCGTCGCGGACCACAACAGGCACAAGGACCAGGCTGCTGGAGACTCTCAGCCGGAATGCAGGAGGGTTTGCGTCCTGGGTGGGAGCATTTGAGGATTGTTGCGCGCCATCGGGCGCAACGAACAAGGCGAGCACCCCAAAGAGGATCGACGCGAAACTGAACTTCCAACGAATTGAGTTTCTTTCGCCAGGCATTGAGATGAGTGGTCGTCCAACCGGTAACAGCTGGACAATAACATCTTCCGTGGCGTTGGGAACCCTCTAGCAAATGTCGGGGACGTCGGAAGCCGAAGCAGTTGCTCGGTTAAGGAGTTCAAACGCGTCGTTCGAATTACCACATGCTAATCGTTATTGACATGTATTTCTTGGCGTGTTACACTCGTCTGTGAAATCACCCTTCCTCTTCGAAAAGCCCCCTCTCCTAAGCGCTTCCCTTTCAATCGCTTGCACACACTCATTTCTCGCGCTTCGCCAACCCATTGATTCTCCATCACTTGTACACTCTTCAAAAAACATAGGGGGTGTACCCCTCTTCTTCCCGTTTTGGAACCACGCCTCGACAACGCCCGTTCAATCCCGACGACCGTCAGCGGGGCGCGCTCAAACTCGCACCTCGCGATTCGGTCGCACGCCCTCGCGCCCAACAAACCTTTTACAATCACATCCTTACGCGGTGTGCGCGTATAACCTCCCTGGAATCACATCCTTACGCAAAACCACCCGGGGGGAGGGTCTGGTCGCTACTATCCAACCCATTGACCACTCTGCTCACCCAACGCTATTGTCTCCAGTCAAATACCGTAAGTTTCCCAACTCTAGGGGTGTCGCAAGTGATTGACAGCGCACGCATCTTTCTCGGAGCCCGTGTATCCGGAATCGCATCGGCTTGTCTTGCGCTACTCCTTCTCTCTGGCCTTTTCGCGCCGGCTTCGCGAGCGCAGTTCGGTGGCCGCCAAACCACCGGCCCGATTCCCGCCGAGGACTCATTCGTTACCATCATCGTCAGCGTCCGCGAGTTGGGCGGCGGTCCGCTGGCAGGCAACGCCATCGTAAAAGTTTCCTCGGACTTTAAAGGCGTTCGTATGGTCCAGCCGACCCGCGACGCCGGCAACGCCACCTTCCCGCCCGTGCGCACCGGCGACTACCAGATCGAGGTCTCGTCCGCCGGATACAAGACCAAGACCGAAACCGCCGCCATCATGCCCAGCTTCGCGAACTACACCGTTTACATTTATTTGCAGCCCGAATCGGCCGCGGGCAATTTGAGCGTACCGCCCACCGCCACGACCATGACTCCGAAGCTGCAGGCGGAGATCGACAAAGCAGCCGCAAGTATGCGCAAGCAGCAGTTCGACGAAGCGCAAAAGCATTTTGAAAAAGCCGCGAAGATGGCCCCCGGAAATCCCGAAGTCCAATACATGTGGGGAATGCTCGAGTATTACCAGCAGCATTACGATCTCGCGCGCACAAAATTGGAAACTGCGATCTCCATTAATCCAAATCACGAGCGTGCGCTGGTTTCGCTCGGAGAAATCCAGATTCGTGAAAAGCAATCCGCGCAGGCGGTTCAAACTCTCGAAAAAGCGTTTCTGGTGAATGGCGCCGATTGGCGCATGCACTACTTGCTGGCGTTCGCCTACGCCATGGAAAACAATCTCGCAAAAGCGGAAACGCACGCCCAGCGCGCCGCCGATCTCGGCGGGAAAGATCACAGCCCGGAAGCGCGCGTCCTGCTTGGCCGCATCCTGACTTCCGAAAAAAAATTCCCCGAGGCCCGCAACGCTTTCAACGGAGTCATTCGCGATTTCCCGGCGCTCCCCGAGGCCAAGGACGCAAAGGCTGGACTCGTTGCCGTTGATAAAGCTGCGGAATCGCCGGCAGTGAGCGTCGTCTCCGCATCGGCGTCGGCGGCCAGCGGTTCTCCGGGCTTGCCAGACTCTTCGAGGCTTTCGCCGAACGCAGCCGCGCGAAACGCAAGCGCATCCGCCGGCAATTCCCCGAGTCCCACCTTGAACCCCGCGCCCGCTCCGCCGATGTCACTTCGCCCGTGGGCTCCCCCCGACATCGATGCAAAAGAATATGTCGTCGCTCCAGACATTCCGTGCTCGCTCGACACCGTGCTCCAGCGAACGCAGATGCGCACCATGAAACAGATTGCCAATTTCGAGAAATTCATGGCCACCGAGCACATCGAGCATCAAGAGATCGACGCGTACGGCAACCCGGGTCAAATACGATCGAAAGATTTCACCTATCTTGTTTTCATTCACGAAGATAAATCGGGTTCGTTGTCCCTCGACGAAGAACGCGACGGCGGCGAAAATCTCAGCGAATTCCCGACGTCGCTCGCGTCGCGCGGCCTCGTCGGAATCGGCGTGTTTCTCTTCGACCCGGAATATCAAAACGACGTTACGTATCGCTGTGAAGGATTGAGCGAATGGCGCGGCCAAGCCGCGTGGGAGATCCGCTTCGAGCAAAAGCGCGATGTCGACTCGCGGCTAATGACGTGGCGCAACAACCATGGCGTTTTCCCCATCGCACTAAAAGGCCGCGCATGGATTTCGTCGAGTACTTACGACGTGGTGCACCTGGAAACCGACTTGCGCGATCCCATGACGCAGCTCGAGCTCGATCGCGATCACCTCGCCGTCGACTACGGCCCCGTGAATTTCAATCATGGAGAGACGTCGCTCTGGCTGCCCTGGTACGCCGAAATGTACTTGCAGCTTCACAACAAGCGTTATCACCACCGCCACACGCTCACGAATTACGCGCTCTTCTCCGTGGACACCGACAACAAAATCAACACTCCCAAGGAGACTAAAAAACCAAATTAAAATGAAAACGCCCCGGAAAATTCCGGGGCGTTTCGGGTTCGATTCACTTGATGCAGTTCGTTCGGTTCAGTTCCACTCCGATAACGCGAATCGAGCCAACGCTTCGAGATTGCGTTAGCGACACGCGCAAGAGTTGCAGCGTACGTCGCGCCGAAAGCCGCGAAGTTACTTCTGCGGTTTCGGAGTTGCTGTTGCCGGCTTCGGAGTTGTCGTGCCGCCCGCGGGCCGCGCCGGAGTTGTTGCCGCGCCAGCCTTGGCCGGATACGCGTTGTCGAAGAGACGAACGATGTCCTGTGTAATGTCGATGTTCGGCGAAACGAAGAGCACCGGAGTATTCTGCGCCGAGGAATCGAGCACGACGACGATGCCGTTTTCGCGAGCATAGCGGTCGAGCACATCGACCATCTTGCGGCCGATGCGATCGAACACGTCGGCCTGAGCGCCCTGGACGTCTTCCTGATACTCGTCCTGCTTGCGCTGGAGCTGGCGCGCCATCGATTCGCCCTGACGCTGCAAGCGGCTCGCTTCGTCCTGGCTCAACTTGCCGGCGCTGGACTCGAGGCGCTGACGGATGTCGTTGATCTGCTTGTTCATGGCTTCGAGCTCGTTCTGGCGCGACGAGAACTGCGATTGCAGTTCGGCGCTGGCTTGCTTGCCTTCGGCGGTCTGAGCGATGGCCGCGCGAATGTTGATCACGCCGGTCTTGCCGGCTGCTGCGGAGCCCGCGGCAGGAGCCGTCTGAGCGTGCGCGCCGGCGGTCGCGAGCAGAGCCGCGCCGGCCAGCAGGGCCGCGCGCATCAGTTTGCCGCGAAACCGCGAAGCGGTGGTGATTCTCGAATTCACTTTATTTCTCCTTATTCTCGAAAAAAAATGTACTCAAAAAAATATTCACAAAATTTTGTCTTACAACTTCGTACTTAGAATTTCGTATTACAAACCTGCACTTCAAAATGATCTTACAAACTCGCACTCGAAAGCGCGTCCCGCAAGCTCGCCCTCGAGACTCTTTAAGAAGACGCTCGCGCAGCCGCCTTGTTAGCGAGATCGATTGGCTTGTATCGCTTCCCCACAGAGGGCCGTACAGGCAGTACGCAAACTCCGGAGTATAGCCGAGCCACTCCGCCCGCTGCAATGAGAAACGATGGCAGACCCACCCTTGCCATTTAGGATGTCGGCAAGAGCCTCACTGGTTGGCCGAGCAAAATGTCCCAATCCGACGGCAAAAGCTGTGTCGGCCACATCACCGCAAATCGCGGACAACGACATCGAATCCGCCACCGAATCGCTGCGCGAGCGAACGGCAGGTGTCCATGCCAAATCCGCGAACAGAGTACCCACGCGACCGTGAGCCGCCCCATGCCTTGCCATGCCGCTTAGTTGGGCAGCGGCACGATCAGCAGGCGATTGTTGGCCGAATCGGCAATGACGGCCATGTTCGTCAGCGGATGAATTGCCGCGGCAAACTGCGTTGAGCCGGGGATACCCAGCGTCGCCCGCGTTTTCAACGTTTGCGTATCCAACACCGAAATCGTGTTGTTGAGCGAATTCACCGTCAACAAGGTGCCGGTGTTCGGGTTGACCGCGAGCGAAGTCGGGTTGATGCCGACCGCAGCCGGCGTGACACTGCCAGCCGTCGGATTGAAGACATAAACCGAATTGGTCTGGCTCCCAGTCACATAGAAGACACCGGGAGGCTGACTCAGAGTGCCATTCGCATTGGTGGCGACGGCTCCGCCGGCGGGATCGTAGACGATGCCGGTGGGCGTAGCGCCGGTAGTGGCAACAGCAATTGTGGTGCACTGTGCAGGCACGTTGGTGCTGATATCGACCGAGTCGATAACAGCGTTGGCAGAAGTCCCGGCGGAGGTGGCCAACTGAAGCGCAGTCACGGCAGCGACACCGATGCCCCCCGTGGAAGTGGTTGTGGTAGCGCAAGCGGCGCGATTGGGATCGACGGCAACAGCGATCGGCTGTTGATCGATGCCGAGCGTGTTGACGGTGACAGAGGAAGTCGACTCGTTGAGCGACGTTAGATCGAGGGACGAAATACTGTTGGAACCTGTGTTGGCGACGATCGCGAGTCCGGAGTACTGATTGATGGCAACACCGGTCGGATTCGTGCCCGTGCTTGGAGTCGCGACGACCGTGTCGGTATTGAGGTTCACGACGGAGGCAGTGCCGTCGGTATTGTTGGCAACGACTGCATAGCCCAAGCGCGGAATCACATCGATGCCGGTTGGAGCAGTGCCGACGGCGATTGTTTTCTTGAGAGGAGCCGTGGCGCCCGGGGTGAGATCGACGACGGAAATACTGCCGCAACCGTTGTTGGAGACAACAGCGATGTTGCGGGTGGTATCGATCGCGACCGCCGAAGGAGACGGCGCCGTCGAGCCGGAGCAGGAAGGCCGAAGGTTCACAGACTGGATGACGGTGAAATCGGTTGCGTTCGAACCAACCCCACCGACGATCACGTCGAGAGCGTAACGGCGCGGCACGGAGACGAACGAAGCGGGAATGCTCGCATCGATCTCATTGTTGTTGACGACGTTGACGGTGGCGAGCGGGGTTCCATCCAGGCGCACCTGAGCGGGAGAGCCTGAAGTGAAGCCTGTGCCGAAGATCTGCACGGTGACAGCGCCACCAGCGGTTGGAGTCGAGTTGCCGGAAAGAACGGCTTGCGGAAGAACGGTGCCGGGAACGGTCGAGGATGCAACGACCTCGCTAATCTCGACGGGCTTGATCGTTCCGAGATGGACGACGCTGATGTTGTTGCTGCCGGAATTTACAGCGAGCGCAACGTTGTTGGTGGCATCGACCGCGAGCGAACCTGGAATGGGAAGAGAGGTCGGTGTCGAGCCGCCGCTGGGAACGTTGACCGTGCCGCTTGTCACGCCGCCGCCCGTTGGAACGATTGCGATTCGCGCAAGACGCGCCGGATCGAGCAAAGACAACTCGGCGAGACGCGGATTGAGAACGAGAGCCGTATTGGAGTACGGCTGATAGGCGACAGCCGTGTCGCCGATTTCACCCGCTCCCGTTGCGGTGCCGCCGAGCACGACGCCCTGATCGAGAAGAACGGAGGTGAGGGACTGGTCGAGCGTGTTCAGGAAAGTAACCTGAGAGAGATTCGAATTCGGATCGGCCATCACGGCCGCACGAGAGATCGGGTTGATGGCGATGCCCTGCGTCGTTTGGGAGATGCCGAATTGCAAGAATCCGATACCGTAGCTCACCGTACCGACTGGAGCGGAAGTGGTTCCTCCGGTGACGGAGTCGTTCACGGCAGTCTGGGAATAGGAAAAGTTGTTGGCGTCAATGACGGTAATGCCCGAGAAGGTGCCGTTGAAGTTCGTGTTCGTCGTGGAGACGCCGCTGATCAGAACAGTGCCCGGGTTCGCGGGATTGATGTTGTGAGCCGCGGTAGTCGTGATGGTGACGACGTTGGAGGTGCGGATGGCGGTGGCGATGCCGACGGTGGTCGATTTCTTGGTGAGATCGACGCCCTGGAGCGAACCGGCTCCGCCTGGGGTTACGTAAGCGAGATGAATCCGCGGTTGAAGAACGATCTGCGGATACTGACCCGTGTTGAGAGTGACCGACGAAATCACGCAGGGCGGCGCTTGACCGGCGAGAAGGCACTCGGCCTTGTTCGCAGCATTGCCCGGATTGATGTCGGCGATGAAACCGATATTGCTGTTGGCGTAGGCGATCAACGCCGTGTGCGTAAACGGATCGATGCCGACGGAGTATGGAAATGGCGGAGGAGTCGGAGGCGTGGTCGGCGCGGACGTCGGAATGAGCGAAGCACAGATTAATCGTCGCCACAGGAGTGGCGTTGACAGGCCCGCCGGGCGCCGGAGTACGGAGGATTTCGAGAGTGCGATCGGCGTAGTTCACAACGGCGGTAACGTGAGTGCCTGGAACACCTCCGACGGTAACACCGAGGTCGTCCACAGCAATGCCGGTCGGCGTAGTGCCAACAGGAACAGGGCTGGGCATGACAACCGGATTGCCGCCAGTCAAGATTGATGAATTCGACTTTGTTCGTGCCCGCTTCGGCCACAGCCGCAACGCCGAGGGCGTCATCAACGGCGATAGCGCTGGGAGTTGCCGTTCCGGTGAGAGGAAGCAGGGTCGCAGTGCTCGGCGGATTGCTCGCGCCATAGTCCGGGAAAACGGCGAGGCTGGTGACAGCGGTTGTCGGGGAAGCGTTGTTGTTGACGACGCTCACCGGGAAAAGGCCCGCGGTGGGCAGCGGCGGCATATTGAGAGTCAACTGACGGGAGGCAGGTTGCGAAACCGCGATCGGGTTCCCGTTGAATTGAGCGGAAACCTGCGGAAAATTGGGCGAGCCAAAAAATCCGCCGTCAATCGTCAGAGCGCCGCCGGAAGGAGCACCGTTTGCCGTTTGCGGCAAGCTATCGGGCGAAGTGGAAATCAGCGCAGGGCGCTCAGCCGCGATATTGATATTGAAGGGGCCGCCGCTCGAATCCGGGAGTGCAGGTGGTCTGGCCGATCGGAGGATTGCAAATGCTGATCGTGTGCGTGCCCGATTTGGTGAGCTGGTCGGTAAGCAAACGAGCCCGCGCGCCGCTCGGCGTCGAACCAACAGTGGGAGGCGAAACGACAACAACCTGAGTACTCGGTAAAGCGGTGCCGTCGAAAAAGATGCTGGTGAGAGAGTTGACGTTGGTCGCGGCAAGATAGACATCCTGCAGGATTCCGCCCTGAGGTGCGATGGCAGGAGAGATGGCGCTGAATTTGATGGTCCCAGTGGGAACGATGGTGACGCTGCCAACGCCGATTCTGGTGGAGTCGACCTTCGAGATAGCGATAATCGTGACGACTTGCGGCGTGGTGTTACCGGTGATGGTGGACGGAGTAACAACGGTAGGAACGGAGGCGGGCGCGGTGTAGACGCCGGTAGTACCTATGCTGCCGCAGGTGGGGCTGCAGGTGACGAGATCGGCGAGGGATTGCGCGGTGCTGAGGGGTTCCTGGGTGACCTGCCAGGTGACGTCATTGGGAGTGGGGTCGTTGGAGAGCGTGGCGACAAACTGAAAATTCTGGCTGGTCGGAACAGCGGCGGTGGCCGGGTTGACGGTAACGCCGATGCCGGAATCGAGAGTGATAACGCAGGTGGCCGTGGCTTTGGAGCTGGCCTGTGCGGTAGCGGTGACGGTGACAGTGGGGGGCGAGACGATGGTGGTAGAAGTAGGGAGTGGGAGTGGTGATCTTGGCAGGCGCGGTGTAGGTGACGGTGGTGTCCTGGATGTTGGTGAGGACGCCGGTCTGAGCGGTGCAAGGAGCGGCCGCGCTGGTGGTGGAGGTGGGCGTGTTATTCGCAGCGATGGTGGTGGTGGTGGTGGTGAAGGTGCAAGTCCAGGTGACGTTGAGGTTGGTGGAACCGGAAACGGTGGCGCTCAGGTTGAGCACCTGAGAGACGACCAACTGCGCTGAGGGCAGGCTCATGGCAACCGTGACCACGTTGGCGCTGCCGCCGCCGCAACCTTCCAGCCCGAAACCCGCGAGAGCGACAAGCGCCGCCACGCAGCTATAAAACTTTCGCAACTTCATTTCCCCCTGCCTCCCCTGCCAAAACGTCCGGCGATTATCGCAAAGAGCGCGATAATTTTCGCAATCAACGTTTTGCAATCAACGTTGCGCCCTACCCGGATCCATCCGGGCCGCCAGCTATGGAACTGCCACTACACTTCGTTCAATGCACGTCGCTAGAAAGTCTTGCCCACGGTGAAACGGAACGTGGTCTTGGGCTCGAAATAATTCAGACGGCCCGGATTCAAACTGAACTCCTGTAACAACGGCAGAACCTGATTCTTATAGACCTCAGTCGGCAACGTGTCTTCGAGCAGCTTCAGCTCGCTCGGATTGATGTAGTCGGGCGGCGAAATAATCTCGGAGTGCAGGCGGTTGAGATTGTAGGCGTAGTAGATGCGGAACGGCGCCTGAACGATCGGAAGCTGAACGCCAAACTCGATACCGGTGGAACCGCGGAGGCGGAAGTTTGTGCCGCCGGCGATGGGCAATTGACCGCTGATATTCGCGCCCGGGAAAGCCGATTGAAGATTGGTGAGACCCGCGGGATTGAGCTTGAGAGCATCGGTGCGGACGATGCCGTCGGTACCGCCGTCGAGGAAGAGAGATACGGTGACGGGGCCGACGACGGGAATACGATATTCCACGTTGCCGGAAGTCTGGAGGTCGCCGCCCGGAAGCGTGGCCTGGTAACTGAGGATGGGAACACTGAAGAAGCGCGTGAGGGGAGTGCCGGAGCCGCTCAAGGTTGTCGGGTCGACGAAGGCGATGGTTTGCGAGGTCTCGGTGGGAATGAAGGCGACCGGAGAGATGGAGCGAATGTCGAAGCCGCGAAGATCGTTTTCGCCGCCCATATAGAAGCGGCTGAAGGGCGGAACTTCGCCGCCGCCATAACCCGTGGTGAAAGCGGAAGTGAAGTGAACGCCGAGGACGTTGCGTTTTTTGAAGGACGGACGGAATTGCGTGAACGAGAAAACGTTGGTGAAAGTTTTGACGTTGCCGCCCAGCGGACCGCCGCTGAAGGCTGCCGAATAGAAAAGGCTCTTGCCCTTGCGCGGGTTTTGGGGGTTGTCGATGGTGTTGAAACTGACGCTGGGAGTGATAGTGCTGGAGACGATGCCGGTGAGCGCGCTGGGACCCGAGACGCTGGTGAACTGCAATTGTTCGAAGAGCAATTGCGAAGCTTCGTTGAAGGTTTGAATGTTGGTGTGGGTCAGGCCGTAGGTGATGGAGAGGCGCGTGAACGAGAGGCGCTTGACCGGATATTGAGCAAAAATCGTGAAGCCGGTGGAATTTTGCGTGTAGTTCTGGACGAACTCGGGGTTGATGCTGACGGACTGGCCGAGGAGCTGAGCTTCCTGTTTGGCCTGGTCGAAATTGTAGCGGCTGCTGAAGATGGTGAAGCCGGTGGAGATGGGGCGATCGAATAGATAGGGCTCGGTGAAGCCGAACATGAAACTGCGCTGCAAGTCGCCGAACTGCGCGGAGAACGTGAGCGTCTCGCCGAGACCGAGGAAGTTGTTGGTCTGATAGGTGAGGCCGATGAACGTGCCGGCGAGTCCGCTGACGCCGCCCTGCAAGCCGATGGACTGTTTGCCTTTTTCCTTCAGCTTGAGGGTGAGATCGACGGTGCCTTCTTTTGTGTTGCGCTTGATCTCGACGGCTTTGTCTTCTTCGATGCGATCGAAATAGTTGAGCTGATTGAGGCGAAGAATGCTGATTTCCCAGGCGCGCTTGTTGAAGAGCTGGCCTTCGTCGAGGAGCAGCTCGCGGCGGATGACTTTATCGCGGGTGGTGGTGTTGCCAGTGAAGTCGATGCGGCGGACGTAGTACTGCTTTTCTTCGCTGAAGCGGAGAGTGAGATTAATGGTGGCGGACGGATCGTCGATGTCGAACTCGGGCTCGGCGGTGAAATCGATGAAACCATACTGGCCGTAGGCTTTGCCGTAGTCCTCGATGGCTTTGCGAACTTTGGAAGCGGAGAAGGTGTCGCCCGGCTTGAGCGGGAAGACGGTTTTCAAGGCTTCCACTTTGAGCGAGAGAGCTTTGTCGGGGTCGGCGCTGACGATTTTTAGCGTGCCCATCTTGTAGCGGATGCCTTCTTCAATGGGGATGGTGATGTTGACGGCTTTGCCGTGGGTGCGGCCGGTGAGCGGAACGCCGAGTTTGTAGCCTTCGGTGTCGTAATTTTCGAGGATCGGGCCGTTGGGCGCGACAACGACCTTGAAGTAGCCGTTGTCCTGATAATAGCCGCGAACGCCGACTTCGAGATCTTCGGTGAGCTTTTCGGAGTCGTACGTTTTGCTGAGAACCGGGATGTCCCAGAAATAGAGGGGAATCGAGTAGGGGCGATCGTGACGCATGGTGCGGAGGAGCTTACGGTTGCTGAATGCGTGATTGCCGGTGAAGCGGATGTGGCCGACTTTAACTTTCGGGCCTTCCTGAATCTTGAAGACGAGGATGACGGCGTTGCTCGAAGCGATGCGTTCATATTGCGGCGTGACGGTGGCGAACTGGCGGCCGTGCTCGCCGAGGAGTTCCTTGAGGACGACTTCGGCTTTCTTGATGCGCGTCGGGTCGAAGCTGCTTTCGACGGTGAGGCCGACTTTGCGTTCTTTGAAGCGATCGAGGATGTCGGACTCGGAGATGGAGTGCATGCCGTCGTAGCGGATGCGGCGGATGACGGGGCGCTCTCGGACTTCGAAGATGATGTTTTTGTGATTGGGGCCGTCGGGAGAATCTTCAACGCGGAGCTTTACGTCTTCGAAAAATTGCGTGTTCCAGAGAGCCTGGAAGTCGCGGCGGAGCGTTTCTTCGTTATATGGATCACCTTCGCGAGAGAAGATGCGAGCTTTCAAAGTGTCGCTGCGGATGCGGCGATTGCCGATGAAGATGATGCGATCGACGATCGCGGGAGAATTTTGCTCGGCGGCGGGAGTTGCTTGCGTCGGAGCGTTTTCGAGCGGCGATTGGGTGGGCTGCGGGGCCGGGGCTTGAGGCTGCGGCGTGGGTTGCTGGTCCTGCGCTGGCGGCGGCTGAGTTTGCGGCTGCTGCGTGTCGGGTTGCTGCGCTTGGGGCTTTGAAGAGGATTCCTGCGACGGCGACGATGATGACGATTCTTGCGATAAATATAAAACGTCCGCGGGGGCTGCGGAATCCAATCGTTTGGATGATCGCGCGACCGCAACCACGAGTCCGCTCGGCGACGCACCAGCAACGGGCAGCGCGGATGTGAGCAACAACACAAAGCCCACGATCCACAAAGACCGAGCGCGCAGAAGCCTAAACGGCGAACAGACTTTTATTTGAGCGGCCATTGACGAGGTCAAGGCCGCGCCCCCAAACCCAAGTTGTCCTTCTCCCGCCGTACCCGGTACGGGCCGGCCGTGAAGCTGGTCTTGTTGCGAGAGCAAGACCAGCCATGCGTTGTGTCTGATTCGTTAGTGGACGACCGGGGTTGCCTCACCCACCGGACGGAACGCGAGGCCTTCCCCGGCGACATAAATCTGGAGCGTCGCAGGCCTTGTGATCCCACCCTGAATGAGCGCTTCCGACAACGGGTCTTCGACAAACTTTTGCAAAGCCCGCCGCAAAGGCCGCGCTCCGTAGTTCCGATCCGCGCACGTTTTTTCGAGAATCCACTGACGTGCTTCGGGCGACAGAACGATCTGGACCTGGCGGTGAATCAGCGTGTCGTTGAGCTGACCAACAAGCAGGTCGATGATGCGGAGCAGGTCGTCGTCTCCGAGCGGATTGAAAATGATGACCTCGTCCAAGCGGTTCAGGAACTCCGGATTGAACGCTTTCTTCACTTCGCCCATCACCATTTCTTCGATGCTCTTCATGCCGGCCTCATCCGCGCCGGATGCGAAGCCGATCGAGGTGCGCTTGATCAAGTGACGCGCGCCAAGATTCGAAGTCATGATGATGATCGTGTTACGGAAGTCTACGGTGTTGCCGAGGCCGTCGGTGAGCTGACCGTCTTCGAAGACCTGCAGCAGGATGTTGAACACGTCGGGATGCGCCTTCTCGATTTCATCGAGGAGGATGACGGAGTAGGGAGTGCGGCGAACGCGCTCGGTGAGCTGGCCGCCTTCTTCGTAGCCGACATAGCCCGGAGGCGCGCCGATCAGTTTGCTGACCGAGTGCTTCTCCATGAATTCGGACATATCGAAGCGGACGAGCGACTTTTCGCTGCCGAAGAGAAATTCAGCCAAGCGGCGCGCGACTTCAGTCTTGCCGACGCCGGTGGGCCCGAGGAAGAAGAAGCAGCCGACGGGACGCAGCGGTGACTTCAAGCCGGCGCGGCTGCGACGAATGGCGCGGGCGAGAGCGGTGATCGCTTTGTCCTGGCTGATGACGCGCTTGTGGAGTTCGGGCTCGATGCGGAGGAGTTTCTGTTGCTCGTCTTCCTTGATCGAGGTGACGCCGATACCCGTCCAGCGCGACACGACTTCTTCGATGTCTTCGCGGGTGACGATGCCGGTGGAGGCGTCGTCGAGCTTGTAGCGCTCTCGGAGACCGCGCAGATTTTCTTTTTCTTTGCGCTCTTCTTCCGAGTAGAAGCGCGCCTTTTCGAATTCGTGGGCGGCGATGGCGCTTTCCATGCGGTGCGTGATGAACTTCACGCGCTTCTGGACTTCGCCGACTTCTTCGGGAACGCTGGCCTGGCGCAGCTTGACGCGGGCGCCGGCTTCATCGATCAGGTCGATCGCCTTGTCTGGCAGGAAGCGATCGGGAATGTAGCGGTTCGAAAGATAGACGGAGTAGCGCAGCGCTTCGTCGGTGTAGCTGACGGCGTGAAATTTCTCGTAGCGCTCGCGAACACCGCTGATGACTTGCACGGCTTGCTCTTCGTCGGGAGCGGGAACCTTGACGGACTGGAAGCGGCGCTCGAGCGAACGATCTTTTTCGACCGACTTGCGGTATTCGCCCGGCGTGGTGGCGCCGATGCACTGAATTTCACCGCGCGACAGAGCGGGCTTGAGGATGTTGGCGGCGTCGAGCGAGCCTTCGGCCGAGCCTGCGCCGACGAGGGTGTGAAGTTCGTCGATGAAGACGATCGAGTTCTGGCTCTCCATCAATTCTTTCATGATGGTCTTGAGCCGCTCTTCGAACTGGCCGCGATATTTTGTGCCGGCGACGATGAGGGAGAGGTCGAGCGAGAGGATGCGCTTGTCGGCGAGGAACGGCGGAACGTCTCCATCGGAGATGCGCTGAGCGAGGCCTTCGACGATGGCGGTCTTGCCGACGCCGGGTTCGCCGATGAGCACCGGGTTATTTTTGGTGCGGCGGCAGAGAATCTGGATGACGCGCTCGACTTCGCCTTCGCGTCCGACGAGCGGATCGAGCGAGCCTTCTTGCGCGGCCAGGGTCAAGTCGCGAGAGAACTCAGCGAGCAGCGAGGTCTCTTTCGGGCGCGCGGCCGTGGTCTTTTCGCCCGACGTGCGCGCGAGCTCCTCGCGCAGCGTCGAAAGGCGCAGTCCACGCTCCATCAAAATTTCGGCGCCGAAGCACTTTTCTTCGCGCAAAATGCCGAGGAGAAGGTGTTCGGTCCCGACGTGCTTCACGCCGAGCCGTTCCGCTTCTTCACCGGCCATATTAAGGATGCGCTTACATTCCGCGCTCAACGGCACTTCAACCGATGTTGAAATGCGTTCGCGGATGGTGATGCGTGCTTCGATTTCTTTGCGGATCGATTCGATCGAGCCCTGCTGTCGCAGGAATCGATTCGCCAGGGCTTTGTCCTCGCGCATCAAGCCGAGCAACAAGTGTTCGGTCTCGATGTACGGGCTGCCGTATTGGCTGGCTTCGTACCGGGCAAAGAATATGACGCGTCGCGCTTTTTCTGTATACCGTTCGAACACGATTAGCTCGCTTCTCCCCCTGGGGCCCAACTCGTTTTGGCCGAAGCCTCACGAGTTTTCAGAACACCGTGCTCCAGTCCCAGAATCCGGTCACATCGCGCGGCGAGCTCCAGATTGTGCGTCGCGATTAACGACGTCAACTGGTACGTGCGGTGCAGCCTTTCCAGCAACTCAAACACGGCCCAAGCATTCTGCTCGTCCAAATCTCCGGTGGGTTCATCGGCCAGCAGCACGGCCGGCTCGGTGACAAGCGCCCGAGCGATCGCAACTCGCTGCTGTTCCCCTCCGGAAAGCTCCCCTGCGCGGTGATCGGCTCGATTTGCGAGCCCAACTTCCGCGAGCCACTTCCGCGCTTTCTCCAGCGTGGAAGCGAAACTTTCGCCGCGCAATAACAGCGGCATAGCCACATTTTCCGCGGCTGTGAAATCCGGCAACAACTGATGCCGCTGCCACAAAAAACCGACCGAGCGATTGCGAAATTCAGCTACGGCCGCGTCTTGATTCGATTCAATGGCTTTCGAAGCGAAGTATACTGCACCGCTTGTTGGCGTGTCTAGCGCAGCCAGCAGGTGCAACAAAGTACTTTTGCCGGCGCCCGACGGCGCAACGATCGCAACCATCTCTCCGCGCTGCAAAATCAGATTCGCGTCGTTCAGAATGACTAAACTTTTGTCGCCGGCGCCGTAAATTTTCTTTAGGTTGCGTCCTTCGATGATCGCGGACGCAGAGGCGGACGAAAACGATGCGTTGGAATTGACCTGCTCCGGGTTGATGCCGCCCTGCAACATTCGTTGACGTTGCCCTCGTGACGCTGCTGTTACGACTCGGTCTTTACGACTCGAATACTATGTTAGATGCATAGGGTGCAATCGAAGTGCCGTGGGAAAGGCCTACCTGAATGGCTAGGGACCGCCTATTTCTTTCCCTTTTCCTGTACTCGATTACCTGTTCCAAAGTGCTCAACGTCCGGCTCACTTTGAAACACCTGTAAACCCTTTATTTATAGCTGCTTGCAAATCCTCTTGGCCGCTTATTGCCCTAACCGCAGCCCCGAGGCCCTTGGCCTTGATTTCTACCCTATATAGGGAGCAACCGGGAAGCCAAAAGCCGACCCATTCCTTTGCACTAAATTGCTCTCCCTTTCGGCCCCTCCAGGTGTCGTTAGCCGCCGTCATCTGCCGTCACCTGGCCCTGTCTACCTTTCCAAATTCCAGACCTTCAATCCGGCGCGGACACCGGTCTTTATTCGCAACGCTTGGCGAATCAGAACGACTCATTCGAAACGAAGGATTTCTACTGGTAACAGACGCGAAGCCGCTCGCGCCGGTAACAGTGTCGCTCCGATCGAAATCACCATCGCCACGACGGTGATCCAAACTCCGTCCCAAACGCTGGGATGAAATGGAACGAACGGCACCGAGTACACCTGCGGATCGAGCGGAATCAAACGAAACGTTCCGGCCACAAACGAAAATGCGTAGCCGACGACGAGTCCGATAAACGTACCGGTCGCGCCGATCGTAATTCCCTGCAATAAGAAGATGCGGCGAACCTGTTCGCGCCGGGTTCCCATCGACATCAGCACGGCGATGTCGCGCGCTTTGTCTGTGACCGTCATCGACAGCACGACCAGCACATTCAGCCCAGCGACGAACGTAATCAACCCGATGAAAATCGCCGTCACCAGCTTTTCCAGGCGCAGCGCCCGGAACAAGGCGCGGTTTTCTTCCATCCAGGTGCTGGCGGCGAAGCTTTCGCCGGCCTGCAATTCAATCTGCTGCCCAAACTGGTCGGCGAGCTCCGGCTGGACAAGGCGGAACTCCAGCACATTCACAATGTCGCCCGTGCCCGACAGCTCCTGCGCCGCACCGAGCGTCATGAAGCACCAGTTTTCGTCGTAATCGTAAAAGCCGGAATCGAAAACACCGGTTATGCGGAAGCGCCGGGTGCGCGGCACCATTCCGAACGGAGTCAGTCGGCCCTGCGGGCTGGTCAGCGTAACGAAGTCGCCTGGTTTGATTTTCCATTCCAGCGAGAGCTGCTTGCCGATCAGCAGCGCTTCGATGCCGTCGGGATCGCGAGAGAAGTCGAGCTTGCCCGCCACGATGCGCTGCAATGCCTCGTCGTATTTCCGCTCGCGCTCTGGATCGACGCCCTTCGCGACAACTCCACGCGCATCTCCGCCAAACGACAACAGCACGTTTTGGTAGACGGAAGGAACGATGGACTTTACTCCCGGCAGGTCGGCGAATTTCTTGATGAGGTCTTCGTAGTTGCGAATCCCGCCGGTGCCGGGCCGGGCCAGCGAGACGTGCGCTTTCACTCCGAGCAATCGATCCTGGAGCGTCTCGCGAAAACCAGTGTTCATCGACAGCGCGATAACCAGCGTCGCGACGCCCGCGGCAACACCTACGATGGAAAATGCGGTGACCAGCCGCAGAACGGCCGGGCGATAGGGAGACCTCAGATAGCGGCGCGCGACAAACCATTCAAACTTCATGAGGGACAAACTTCGTGAACGGCGCGCTTCACATCATTTCGTGCGAATTGCATGCGTGACGCAAGAATACGTCACGCACCATGCCCTTCGGAAGCGGAGTCTTCCTTCAAATCGGGGGCTTCGGGCCGCAGCAACGGGAACAGGATGACGTCGCGAATGGACGACGAATCGGTGAGCAGCATCGTCAAGCGATCGATGCCGATGCCTTCGCCGGCGGTCGGCGGCATGCCGTGGGCCAGCGCGCGAACGTAATCCATATCGACTACCTTGGGCACTTCGTCGCCGCCTTGCGCGACCTGCGCGAGAAACCGGCGCTCTTGCTCCGCCGGATCGTTGAGCTCAGAGAAGCCGTTGGCAATCTCCATGCCCGCTACATAAATCTCGAAGCGCTCGGTCAGGGACGGATCGTCAGGCTTCTGCTTCGACAGCGGCGAAATATCGGTCGGGAAATCGAAAAGAATGGTCGGCTGAATCAGATGATGCTCGGCCATTGTTTCGAAGAGCAGACCGGTCCACTCGCCGTCGCTCAGAGTGCCTTTCGACGCGGCAAAGTTCGCGCCAGCCTGCTTGGCCCAGACGTTATATCGCTCGGTCGCGGCGCGCGGCCCGCCGGACTTCGCCAAGTCATCCAGCGAAGGCGCAGTGCCGGCACCCTCGGGCCAATACTTAATGATGGCTTCGCGCATCGACAGGCGCGTCATCTTGCCGAAATCGAGTTCGACCTCGCCAAATTTCACGACCGTCGAGCCTGTAATCGCCTTCGCAATCTCCGCAAAAAGCTGCTCGTTCAAATCCATCAGGTCGAGATAGTTGCTGTACGCCTGATAAAACTCGAGCATCGTGAATTCGGGGTTGTGCTTCGTCGAGACACCCTCATTCCGAAAGTTGCGATTGATCTCGTACACGCGGTCGAACCCGCCAACCGTCAGCCGCTTGAGATACAGCTCCGGCGCGATGCGCAGATAAAGCGCGATATCCAGCGTGTTGTGATGCGTAATGAAGGGTCGCGCAGCCGCTCCGCCCGGAATCGGATGCATCATCGGCGTTTCGACTTCGATGTACCCGCGCGAGTCGAA
This sequence comes from uncultured Acidobacteriota bacterium, assembly GCA_963785605.1. Taxonomy (GTDB): domain Bacteria; phylum Acidobacteriota; class Terriglobia; order Acidiferrales; family UBA7541; genus Acidiferrum. The sequence goes on from CAWAWE010000020.1 coordinate 368,845, forward strand.
GAACCGCCGCAATTCCTGCACGAGCCGTGCGCGCGTCACAAAGACCTCGCGCGATTTTTCATTTGCTATCAGATCGAGATAGCGCTGCCGATATCGCAGCTCCACATCGGTCAATCCATGCCACTTTTCCGGCAGCGGCAGCAGCGCTTTCGACAAGAACGTTATTTCTTCGACCCAAACCGACAGCTCGCCCGTCTTGGTTCGAAACAAATGCCCGCGAACTCCGATCGAATCGCCCAGATCGAGCAGATGGAACAACTCGAATCCCTTTTCGCCGAGCACATCTTTTCGCGCATAGACCTGCACACGCTTGCCTGAGCCTTGGAGATGCGCGAAACCCGCCTTTCCCATCAAGCGGTAGCTGACGATCCTTCCCGCGACACGAACTTCGCGCTTCTCGGCCTCTAGCTCGGGCGCCTGCGCCGACGAATATTTCTCGATGATCGTCGCGGGCGTCTCGGTCCAACGAAACTCTCGCGGGAACGCATCGATTCCCAACGCTCGAATCTGATCGAGCTTTTTCTGGCGTTGCTCAAACTGGTCGCGCGGCTCGAATTCCAAAGTGGGAAAAATCCTTTCCGAAGGCTTGGGAAGTATATCGGTGCGTGCTCACGCAGGGCAAGAAAGCGGCGGCAGCTTGAAGAAGCATTACGCGATCTCGTATCGCCTCAAGAGACATACGGTACTAGTATCAGTCATCACAAACAGTAAGTTTATTATTCAGTTAGACACAACCCTTTCGACAATAATCGTGCTTCATGTCCTGTGGATTTTGTTATACTCCTCCACCATTGGGGGTCGAACACTTGGGTACTCATACGCTTCCCTCCGTTCAAGATGATTGGTGCGCTTGGCTACCTCGCGAAAAGGACCAGGCCTACAACGCATTCGTACGCCAGCTCGAATCGGCATACATCATGTTCAGCGTCTCGCTGGATGAGGCGCTGGAGTATCGCCGCCAGAGCCAGATTTCAAAATCCTATCAAGCCGTTTGCGTTACGCCTGATCTAGCCACGCGTTTGGCGGGCAATCTGAGCGCAATGCTTCGCGCGCTGGCCGGGCATGCCAAGCACTACGGCACCGTCCCCAACGCCGCGCCTCTCGACGTGGCAAATTTTGTCGGGTCCAAAGAGCAAAAGACCGCGCGCATGAGCGGCCTGCTCAGCCGCGTCCTGCTCACCCAGCGGTCACAGTTCCTCCACAAAATCGGCACCCTCGAAGAGATGGTTTGCGACCTTGGGAAAGACTTCCGCTTTGCTGTGGAAAACCTGACCGCAGTCGGTTCGCCCAAACCGGCCGCCGAATGGCAGGTCATCGACGCCGCTCACTATGACCTCAACACTTGCCTGCGCGAGACCATTGTTCTCCTGAAATCTTTCTTTGTCGTGCTCGAGGATGGCCAAGTGGTCGCTTTCCAGCGTGCCGTGCGCGCCCAGAGCCAGCTCAGCGAGGCTCCCCGTTCCTTCGGGGACCGCCTCATGCGCTCTAGACGCATGGCCTCGATCGGCGGACAATAACGGTATCGGCCCGCCCCGCGGCAATGTCTGGCCTGCGGAACTAACATGCAGCGCAAAGGAAAGTAGTAACCAGCGAACCCGCGTAATTTCCCGATCACGCGTGTTGAATAGCATATACAACTCCAGGAGGTAGCCGGTGCATCCGAAGGGGTGGATGCGCCGTACTCGGACCGTTGGCCCGAAACCGAGCAGTCGATAGCGTGTCAGGTCATGCTCAGCCCAAACCGCTGAATGAGGCCGACGCCATTCGTCTGGCTCAAGCCGGAGACGGGGCTGCCTTTGAGTTCCTCTATGAACTCCATGGTCGCCGCGTTTATGCCCTATGTCTGAGGATGCTGGGTAACCCGTCCGACGCGGAAGACCTGATGCAGGAAGCATTTCTGCAACTATTCCGGAAGATCGGCACTTTCCGGGGCGAGTCAGCCTTCTCGACTTGGCTGCACCGGATGACCGTCAACGTGGTCCTGATGCGCCTGAGGAAGAAGTCGCTTCCGGTCGCATCGCTGGAAGAGACCACGGATCCGGACGACGAAACTGGCGGCCCAAGGAAAGATCCGGGCGCGCCGGACCTGCGATTAACTGGCGCGGTGGATCGGGTCAATTTGGAACGCTCGATCGAGAAGTTGCCCCCAGGGTACCGGACGGTGTTCACGCTCCACGATGTCCAGGGGTATGAGCACAACGAAATCGCCGGCATCATGGGTTGCTCGGTCGGAAACTCCAAGTCGCAATTGCACAAGGCCCGCACGAAGTTGCGCGACCTGCTCCAGGAAGAAGTCAGGGCGCAAGCCCGGCAGGAACGTCATGCGGCAAAATCGCAGACGGGGTCTGGCGATTGAGCTACACTGTTGAAAGTTTTGTTGCATTTGTTGGGGTGGTTGTCTTCGACGAACACAGGCCGTGCGACTCCCTCGAAAGTCGTCCGGGCAAGCCTACTGTGGCCTCGTCTAACGGAGTGAAGGGCCATGCAGTGTAAAGAAGTGGAAGTCGTCCTTGAGCAAGAGGGCTGGACTCCTCTGCCGGAAGCGGCGCGCGAACACGTCGCCGGTTGCGGCAATTGCCAGAGCCTGGTCGAAGATCTGACAGAGATCGTCGCCACAGCTCATTTGCTTCCCGCCGAAGTTGAACCTCCCGCGCGGGTTTGGGTTTCATTGAGAGCCCAGCTCGAAGCGGAAGGAATCATCAAGCCGCCCATCGTAACCACAGAAAAAGTTCCGTTTTGGGCCGGCTTCCAGGATCTATTTCGGTCGCGAGTGCTGGCAACCGGAGTCGTGGGCCTGCTCGTCGTCGCTGCGGTCACCTCGCAATTGCAGCGTCCAATCGAGCCGCAAATCGTGGCGCACAACGTTTACGACGACACCGCCATCGCACTGAATGCCGACGAGGCGAGCCTCACTCAGGTCAGCCTGTCCTCCGAACCCGTGGACATCTCCCTACACCAGAATCTCGACATCGTCGATAAGTTCATCGCCGACTGCGAACAGCGCATTAAGGATGAGCCAGGGGACGATCTTACGCGCGAATATCTTTCCGGCGCGTACGAGCAAAAGGCCGAGTTGATTTCGGCGATGATGGAACGCCGCGGGAGTGTGAACTGAAATGAACGCGCAAACGATTCGTCGCAGCATTCTGCCCATGCTGGGAGCGGGTGCGTTGCTCTTGGCCACGACTCCTTCGTCGCAGGCTAATGAGCATTTCGAGAAGCATTTCCCCGTCAAGGGACATCCGGTCGTCTGTATCCATAATATTGGCGACGGCCGCATCGAGGTAAAGTCCTCAAAGAATCAGGAAGTCATCGTCGCGGGCACCGCGGCTTCGAAAAAAGTCATCCTCGAGACCGAGGCTCCCGGCGACCGCATCGACGTTTCGCCTGTGGTGATCGACGCCAGCGCGCAGCCCGGCGAACTCGAAGTCAATTTTCAGCTCACCGTTCCCGAAGAGACCGAGCTCGAGCTCAAGACGCAAACCGGCTTGATCTACGTCGAGCAAGTGATGGGCGACATGACGCTGCAAAGCGTCGCCGGCGATATTCACCTCAAGGAAGTCTCCGGCTACATCGTCGTGCGCACAATGCACGGCTCGCTCATTTGCGCGCAGTGCGCCGGCAAGCTCGATTTCAACTCCGTTAGCGGCAACGCGCAGTTGCTTCAGCCCGGACTGACCAGCGTCAATCTCTTCACTACGTCTGGCAACATTCTTTTCGATGGCGACTTTATCCGCACCGGCCTGTACACGATGCGCAGCGGCAAGGGCACTGTCGAGGTCCATTTCTCCGGCAACGACTCCTTCGATCTCAACGCGCAGACCTCGACCGGCACCGTGGACAATCAGGCCGAAGCATTCCTCAAGCCCGATTCGCACGGCATGAAGCACATGGCCTCGCGCTTCACGAAGGGCCTCTTCGGCACCGTCGGCAACGGCCTCGCGAAAGTCGAACTCTCTTCCTACAGTGGTACAATCCGCATCCTGAAGCGCGATTAGTTTTCGCGCGAGCAACCTGCAATCTTTGAAATTTCTTTTTGAATTAGCGCGGTATTGCTGCGTGCGTTTCCATTTTGCGTCGCGCAGCCTCGACCGCGTTGTCGATTCGATCATATACGCATCGCATTCGCATGAGCCAACCGCCACGCCCACCACTCCCGCCGCCGCAGCAACGCGTACCGTTGCTGTGCCTCGCCGGCTTCATGGGCTCCGGCAAGACCACCGTCGGCACCCTCCTGGCCCGCCAGCTCGCCTGGCGCTTCGTCGATCTCGACGATCGCATCGAAGCCGCCGCCAACATGCGCATCTCTGAAATTTTCGAGCGCCTCGGCGAACCCGAATTTCGCCAGATCGAAGCCGATCAACTCCGCGCCACGCTCGGCCGCGTCTTCGAACTCAAAGAATCCATCGTGCTCGCGCTCGGCGGCGGCACCTACGCCCAGCAAGGCGCTCCCGAATTTCTCCGCGCCGCAAACGTACCGGTGATTTGGCTCGACGCGCCCGTCGAAGTCCTACTCGCCCGCTGCATGACCATGACCGGCCGGCCGCTCTTTCGCGACGAATCCAGCTTCCGCGCGCTCTACGATCAGCGCCTCCCGTCCTACCAACTCGCCGAACATCGCATCGACAGCTCCGGCGATCCCGCCCGCGTCGTCTCCGAAATCCTCAGCCTCGACATCATTCCCGGCCGCACCCGCGAATCGCATCTCGTCGTGGAAAAACCCGCCAGCCATAACTTCGCTTTCAACCAGTACCTTTCTGTACTCATCCCCACAATCGCATCCGCCGCGCCCACCAATCCCCTGCCACACTGAATAACTAAGGGGAAGCACCACATGGACATTTCCACAAACCTCGGGCAATCCGCCGGACTCGGTCCCAAAATTTTCACCTACGCAATGGCGATCCTCTTCGTCTGCACGACGCTCACAATCGCCGCCCAGAAAAAATCCAGCGCTACGGCGCCCACTGGCCCCTCCGTCTTCTCCCAGGACAAAGGCAAATTCACCATCCAGCTCGACGGCAAATCCGTCGGCCATGAAGAATTCGAACTCGCGCAAGCTGGCGGCGGATGGACCGCACGCAGCACCACCGACATCGCGCCGCCCGAAGCCGGCAGCGCCCGCATCTCCGGCACTCTCACCTTGCAACCCGACGGCGCCCCAATCAGCTACGAGTGGCAATCGCAAGCCGACAAAACCAACGGCGCCCGCATCCTCTTCGCCAACGGCATCGCCAAAATCACTCTGCAAATGCAAGGCTCGCGCCCCTTCGAACAAGACATGAGCTTCGGCTCCCCGCTCATCGCTGTGCTCGACAACAATCTCTACTATCAATACGCCGTCGTCGCTCGCGTCTACGATTGGACCAAAGGCGGCGCGCAAACGCTTCCCGTGATCATTCCGCAGGAACTCACGCCCGGCTCGATCACCGTCGAATCCGCAGGCTCCGTCACCGCCGCGAACGGCAAATCCTACGACGGCCTCCGCGTCGCCACTTCCGATCTCGAAGTCATGCTCTACCTCGACAAAAACCACCGCCTCGAGCGCCTGGAAGTCCCCTCCGCCAAAGTCTCCGTCATCCGCGACTGAGCTTCTCCTTCACCCAAAATTCCACCGAACTTTTCCCCCTCCCCTTCGTATCTCTATCTGAGCCACAAAATCCGCGGCCGTAGCCTCCTCGACTGCGCCCGCTATCCTCATCGGAAACACCGGAGCACTCATGCAATCCTTCCTGCAACAGCTCAAACAAGTCCTCCGCCGCCTCCGCCTCTCGCCGCTCTTCACGACCATCACCCTCATCACCCTCGCCGCCGGCATCGGCGCCAACACTCTTGTCTTCAGCGTCATCGAAGGCGTCCTGCTCAAGCCGCTTCCCTACCCCGAGCCCAATCGACTCGTCGGCGTCTGGCACACCGCGCCCGGCATCCAGATCAAAGACCTCAACATGGCGCCATCGCACTACTTCATCTACCGCGAACAGGGCCAGAGCTTCCAGGACGTCGCCATGTATCAGGGCGACTCCTACAGCGTCACCGGCGTCAACGAGCCCGAACAAGTAGACGGCATCGACGTCACCGAATCGCTGCTTCCGCTTCTTGGCGTTACTCCCGTCGCCGGCCGCCTCCTCTCCGCCGAAGATGCCCGGCCCAAAGCGCCGAAGGTCGTCATGATCGGCTACGGCTACTGGATGAGTAAATTTGGCGGCGACCGCTCCGTCGTCGGTCGCACCCTGATCGCGGACAGCGAAAGCCGCGTCATCGTCGGCGTTCTTCCGCGCTCGTTCCACTTTCTCGATTACCGCGATCCCGCGATCGTCGCTCCCTATCAGTTCGATCGAAGCACGACAAAACTCGGCAACTACAGCTACAACGGCCTCGCGCGCCTCAAGCCCGGCGTCACGATCGAGCAAGCCAATGCCGACGTCGCCCGCATGTTGCCGATCGTGATGAATTCGTTTCCCTCGCCCGAAGGTTTCAGCATCAAGTTATTTGAGAACGCACACATCGGCCCACAAATCCGTCCGCTCAAGCAGGACGTCGTCGGCGACATCGGGAATGTTCTTTGGGTTGTGATGGGCTCGATCGGCCTCGTCATGCTGATCGTGTGCGCCAACGTTGCGAATCTGCTTCTCGTCCGCGTCGAAGGCCGTCGTCAGGAACTCGCGCTTCGTGCCGCGCTCGGCGCAGGTCGAGGCCGTATCGCCGGCGAACTTTTTCTGGAGAGCGCCATCCTCGGCTTCATCGGAAGTGTCATCGGCCTCGCGCTCGCATACGGCGGACTGCGCATCCTCGTCTCCGTCGCGCCAGAAAATCTTCCGCGCATTCACGAAATCGGCATCGATGGCCCGGTGCTTCTCTTCACCCTCGCCGTGACGCTAATTGCCAGTGCGCTCTTCGCCTTTATTCCCATCCTCAAATACGCCGGCGTCCGCCTCAGCACCGGTATCCGCGAAGGCGGCCGCGCCCTCAGTTCCAGCCGCGAACAACTCCGCGCTCGCAATGTTCTCGTCGTCGTCCAGGTTGCGCTCGCTCTTGTGCTTCTCATCTGCTCCGGCCTGATGATCCGCACTTTTCACGCCATGACCAAAGTCAATCCCGGCTTCACCAACGCCAGCCAAATTCAAACGTTCCACATCGGCATTCCCGACTCGCAACCTAAGAACGACGAAGCCGCCCTTCGCATGGAACAGGAAATCCAGAATCGCCTCGCCGCAATCCCTGGCACCACGTCCGTCGCGATCGATACCTCTGTTCCGATGTCGGGCAATAACTCCAACGATCCGGTTCTCGTCGAAGGCCGCTCGTATGCGGAAGGCGAATTCCCCGCTCTACGCCGCTTCAAATTTGTCTCTCCCGGCACGTTCAGCACTCTCGGAACCCCGTTGATCGCGGGCCGCGACTACACCTGGGACGACCTCTACCAATATCATCCAGTCGCGATCGTCTCGGAAAACACTGCGCGCGAACTCTTTCAGGATCCGCAGGCCGCCATCGGCAAGCGCATCCGCGTCGGCACCACCGATGACTTCCGCGAAATCATCGGCGTCGTCGGCAACGTTTACGACGACGGCGTGAGCGAGAAAGCGCCGACGTCCGTTTATTGGCCGCTGATCATGAAAAAGTTCGAAGGCCAGGACACCGCGATGCGTCGCTACGTTGCCTTCGTCGTTCGCCATCCGCGCGCCGGCTCCGAAAGCCTGATGAAAGACGTTCGTGCCGCGGTCTGGGCGGTAAATCCGAATTTGCCTCTCGCCGACGTGCACCCGCTCCAATATTTTTACGATCGCTCGCTCGCGCGTACGCAGTTCACGCTGATCATGATCGGAGTCGCCGGCAGCATGGCGCTGCTCCTCGGCGTCGTCGGCCTCTACGGCGTGATCGCCTATTCCGTCTCGCAGCGCAAACGCGAAATCGGCATCCGCATGGCGCTCGGCGCCCAAACAAAAGTCCTCACCAACATGTTCGTCCGCCACGGCCTGATCCTCACCGGCATCGGCGTAGCCTGCGGCCTCGTCGCCGCCCTGATCCTGATGCGCTTCATGGCATCGATTCTCTTCGGCGTAAACCCGGTCGACCCGCTAACTTACATCGCCGTCTCCGTCGGCCTGGCCGCCACCGCCCTGCTCGCCAGCTACATCCCATCGCGCCGCGCCGCCACCATCGACCCCGTCGACGCCCTCCGCGCCGAATAATCGGCACGTCGTTTCGCGGCCGCACAACTTCCGCAGCAACGGCCGCAGTCCTGTTGAATTTGTTGGGGCTGGCTTCAGCCCGCCATCGCTCACCGGCAACCAACATCACAACATGCAACCGTACGGCGCAACACGCTGCGCCCCATGTCCGCACGATGTAATCCACGCCACCCTGTAACCGCGATCATTTCCCATATCGCGAGCTTTCGCCTGAATTGCTTCACACGATCCAACTTTCGACGCAACTCGCCGCGACGCCGCGTCCGTGTACGGGCGCAGCACTGCTGCGCCCCAACTTGGCCCGATATAAACTCTTACGCCATTCCGCGTTACTTTGCGGGTTTAAACCCAAACGAGGTGTGCGTTCAATGACCTTCGAAGAATCCTACAAACTCATGGGCCGCGACGAATCCTTCCGCGCAACCGTCTATGCCATGAACACGCTTCTAATCAAAAAAGGCTTCTACACCACCAAAGAATTCGAGCAGCTCTTCTGCGAACACGCCATAAACTTCGCACGAAATTTTTCGGCAAGAACATCCGCAACCGACGCTTAGTCCATCACAAATAAAAAACGGCGCAACCCACCCACGTGGGTCGCGCCGTCATCGTGTTCTTCGAAACGAAAAACTCTATCGCGCCAACGGCCGCTGAAACACCGGCGCACCAGGCCGCCGCAGCGGATACCCGCCATGCGCATGCGACAACGAATGCGTATGTGCGTGCGGATGCGTGATGTGTCCGTTGCCGTTACCGCTTCCCGTCGCCGTCTGAGGCAAGCGCGCGGGATTACCGATAGGGCGGAGATTGGTCGCCGGTACCGCGCCGACGTGATCGCTGATCGCTTGCAGCCTCTTCAGGATCGACTGCCATTGTTCCCAATCGAGCTGCCGCAAGAACGGCCGCAGACCCTGAATGAATGGATCTTCGAGCAGCGCTTCGCCGTCCGATTCCGGAATGAAGAAGCGGTTGAGTCCAACATTCAACGCTTCCGAAATCTTTTCGAGCGTGCCGAGGCTCGGCGTCATCTGTCCGCTTTCAATGCGCGACAGATAAGAACGCGAAACCTTCGACCGCGACTGCAATTGGCTCTGCGTCATCGAGCGCGACTCGCGTAGTTGGCGAATGCGCTGGCCGATATTCTCGACCGTTTCGCGATTCGCGAACTTTTCGCTCGCCGTCTCTGCGCTGGTTTCCTCCGACGGTGCTGCTGTCGGAATCATAAACTCCAAGCGCTGAGGCAGTGCACGCACGCAGCGGCGGCAATTGCCGGTCCGCGTCCGATACTGCACAAGCCCGCAAGTTTTGCAGCGAATTACTTCTCGATCCATTTCTAATGAATCGCACGTCTCTTTTTCGAGTTGTAGGGACACCAGATGCTCCTCGCTGACTTTGTCCGGCGTGCGGATAGGAGAGGAACGTCGGAACGTACTTCGGGGGGGAAGGCAGTAACTGGCGCGACGGGGAGTATCTGTCACCACCGCACACGTGTCAAGAGGATTTTTGATTTTTTTTAACGGTTACGACCGCGTTTCTCCGGGTTTCCGCCTCCTTTTCGCCTGTTCCTACGAACAGGCGAAACCACTAAACTCTCACTTCACCGAAGCTTGCACGCGGACTTTCGCCCTCACTCGCGCTCTCTCCACAATCGGAAATTTTCAGCCACTTCCCAAAATGAAACTCCGCAGCCGTGCGAATCCCCCACATCTCTATGCATTATGGATTCCGCACCAAACGCTAAAGCTTGTGTGGGGGCGGGCTTCAGCCCGCCATCGATTCCCCACCAAAACTCGACCCGCCCGCCCGCAGGCGCTTCATCCTCTAAATGCCCACCGCCAACTCTTCCGACGCATCCACCCTTATCCACGACACCGCGCCGATCAACAACAGCCCGACCATCGGCACAAACGGCGCGTCATAACTGTGAAATCGCTCCACGATATATCCGAAAGCCAGCGCGCCCACCAACCCGCCGAATTGCGCGCTCGTATTCATCAGTCCCACCACGGCGCCCGAATGTTCACGACCAATATCGAGGCACACGCCGAAAACCGCGGACTGCTGGAATGTGATGGCGCCGTACATTAGGGTTAGCAGAATCAGGCCGGCGATCTGTCGATGCGTCAAAACCGCCGCCACGGCAAATGCGGCCGCCGCGACAAGAGCCGCAATTCCAGGTATTCGGCGGCCGTTCTTGAGCCCTATCCACCGAACGAGGCGATCGCTGACCAAACCTCCGCATAGGTTTGCCAAACCTGCGATCACATACGGAAGAAACGAGAGAAACAATCCCGCTTCGGTAAATCCCCGCCCTCGCACCAGAAACGTGTGAAACCATGTTTGAAAAAAGTTGTAGACGTATACGTAGCAAAAAGCCGTGATCAGCAAAGCGCGAATGCTTGGCGATCGAAGCGCCACCCGCAGAGGAAACTTTTCGTGTGATGCGGGCTTCGTCGGAACTTCGATTGCGGTTTCGTTCAAGTCCGCCTTCTGAGACTTCCACTTCTCTGACGGAGAATCACGGAACCACGCGTACCACACGCTGGCCCACAGAACGCCCAAAACTCCAAATGCAAAGAACGACGCACGCCATCCATAGCGAATTTGAATCGGCACGACCAGTAACGGCGCCAGAGCTCCGCCGGCCTGGCTTGCCAGAAGAAACGTTCCGAAGACCGTGCTCCGCTGCGATCGCGGGAACCACCGGTTTACGACAACACCCGCATTCGGAAACGCTCCAGCCTCGCCGGCGCCAAACAGGAAACGAACCAACAAGAGAACCGGATACCCGGCAACCATCCCCGTCAGCGCGGTAAATGCGGACCACCACAGCACGATTCGCGTCAAAACTTTTCGCCCGCCGACTCGATCGCCCAATGCACCGCTCGGAATCTCGAAAAGGCAGTATGCCAGCGTGAAGATCGCGCTTACCCAGCCCCATGCCGCAGGTCCGATGTGAAGATCCTCTTGCATGCGAGGACCGGCGACGGAGATGCACACGCGATCGAGATACGTGATCGCGAAGAGCAAAATCAACAGCGCGACAACGATGTAGCGATGCCGGGAGCCGGTTCTATCCATATTTGCGATCGAAGGAAAAGGCGAGTCGGTACGGCGAATCCTACATGATTCCTCTCGCCGGCGCGCGGAGGTTTGCGGGTCGTGGCTTCAGCCACGGCATATTTTGCCGCACGGTGGACGCACGGAAGGGCTTCAGCTCCCACCTCCTTCCGCGAACCTCTGAGTTCTCCGCGCCTCAGCGCTGGATTTTTTCTTGCTTCGCCTTTTTCCATTCACCAGTCACAGCTCGCTACGGCACTCACCGCTCGTCTGCTAAACTACGCCCTCAACTCACGGAGTGAAAAATGCCGACACGCGACGACGCCTGGAAACTTCTCACGGAATACACGCAGTCCGAAAGTCTCCGCAAACACATGCTCGCCGTCGAAACCTGCGTCCGCGCCTACGCCAGGAAAAACGGCGCCGACGAAGAAACCTGGGGCATCGCCGCGCTCCTGCACGATTTCGACTACGAAAAATTCCCCAACAACGAACACGCCGCCGATAAAGAACATCCCGCCGAAGGCGCGAAGATACTGAAAGAGCTCGGCTACTCCGACGAAATCATCCGCGCGATTCTTTCGCACGCCGACTACACAGGCACCGTGCGCCAGTCGCCGCTGGAGCACACGCTCTTCGCCTGCGACGAGCTCTCCGGATTTCTCACCGCGTGCACCTACGTCCGCCCATCAAAAAGCATTTTGGATTTGGAAGTCGATTCGGTGAAAAAGCGAATGAAGGACAAAGCATTCGCCCGCGGCGTTTCGCGCGACGACGTCCGCAAAGGCGCCGAAGAGCTCGGCATCCCGCTCGAAGATCACATCAAGTTTTGCCTCGAAGCCATGCGCGCCAACTGCGACGCCCTAGGCCTCCGCGGCAACCCCGCCTCCGCCCAATCCGCCTAAACGAAAGCGTCACGATGCCAGTTGGGTGCCGCACCCTAGGTTTTTGAGGGTGCGGTTTGTGAGGTGGAGCACCTCCCGCTTCAACCTGCCGGGAGACTTTACAGCCTTTGCCTTGGCGCAGAAAATCACGCGTCGTGTTCTAAGTGGCGAAATTCTGTCGTCCCGCACTACCTACCGTTTGTCAGTCGCTTTTTCGTCGATGCTCTTGTCGATCACCTGCGCCGAACTCTTCACCGCGGCTGACGCTTTGTGCGTATGCCATAACATCGCTGCAGCGAATAAAATCGCGACCGTTACCCAAGTCACCACGCTCGCCGTAAACCAAATCCTCGCTCGCTCCGATCGCAGCGCTTCGCCGAACGCCGCGAATCCGCGCGAACTCGTAGTCGTTGCATTACCTGGAACATCACTCCGCCGCACTGCCGGCGCATCCGCGTAGCGCACCGGCGCAACAAACGAATACCCGCGGCGCGGCACCGTCTGAATAAAATTCGATCCTTCACTCGAATCGCCCAGCAACTGCCGCAATTTGTTCACGGTGGTATTCACGTTGGCGTCGTAATTCAAATTCGCTTCGCGCGGCCACAAGCGGTTTCGCAATTGCTCGCGCGTCACCAGATCGCCCGGCGATTCGATCAACACCACCATCGCCTGATAAATCTTCCCGGGAATTTTCACGCTTTCGCCGGCCCGGCGCAGCGTCTGTTCCCGCAAGTCCAATTCAAAATCTCCAAACAAAACGCATCGCGACGCCACCTTGGGCGATGTCTCCGTTGCGTCGCCCACGCCGCCCCCTGCGTTACGAACATGGCCGACGCTGCTCGCGCCAGCCCATTGCAGTTCCGAACTACGTCTCGAATCCAGTCCCGAATTCACTGCCCACCCCCATGAGCCGGAAGGCGCAACGTTGCGCCCTCTTCGATCTGCCAACCAAAAGAAATAAGTCTCGCTGGACGACACCCATAGTTAGGGACGCATCGCCAACCGCAACGACTCACTCGACTTGCCACTCGCTCGCTGGGAACGACAACAGCCGGACACGGCTTGACAAACAGTGAAAGTAGATATACTTTGAGTTGTATATACAAGTCAAGCTCATCTTTATAAAACTTCAGTGGCTTCCTCTCTCGCTCAACTCGACCTGCACGGAACCGGCTACTGCGCCTCTCTGAATTTTCGGCGCACGGCGCGGGCGATCACTCGCCTCTACGACCTCGCGTTTCAAGGCACGGGGATTCGATCGACCCAGTTCACGATTTTAATCGCCGTCGCTAAGGCTCAGCCCGTCTCCATCAGCACGCTCGGCGAGATCTTAGTCATTGATTCGACGACACTTACGCGAAGCCTGGCCAAGCTCCAGAAGCAGGGCTTTCTCACCATCTCGAAGCGCGCCGAGCGCCGCCAACGTTTCGTGAGGCTCACCGACGGTGGCGTAAAGGCCCTGGAAGACGAGTTTGCCCGGCTGGCGCGCCGCCCAGGAGCGATTCGTAGAAACCGTAGGCGCCGAATTCTGGCTTGGCTTTCGCAGCGAACTGGAACGTCTTGCCCACGTCGCCGTCGATCTCGAAACCCCGCCGAAGCTGGGGTAGACTGTGCCCATGGCAAAGAAACCGGACGGCACAATTCAGTCTGTTTGCCCATGCTGCAACGCGAAGCTGGTGATCGATGCGGCGCTTGGCGTCGTGATTTCTCACGAAGCGCCGCCGAAAGCGGGACCCGGGATTGACCTGAACGATGCGGCGGGCATCCTCGCCGAACAGAATCGCCAGCGGGAAGATAAATTTGCCGACTCGTGGTTTCAGGAATCGAACAAGGAAGACATCCTGGCGAAAAAGTTTGACGAGGCCATGAAGAAGGCGAAAGACGGCCCGGTCGGCAAACCGATTCGCGATTTCGATCTCGACTAGTCCCTCGTTTTCCTCCCTGTTTGCAATTCCCTTTCGTTCGATGGCGTGCCGACTGTGTCTTCGAGCTCTTTAGCGCGGTCGGTTGTTCCTTTCTCGGATAAAATCTTCGTCCATGGCGATTCGTAAAATTTTTCGATGGCGTTTGGCGAAGCGGACGATTCTGCTTGGCCGGAAGACGCTGGTGATGGGCGTGGTGAATGTGACGCCGGATAGTTTTTCGGACGGCGGCAAGTTTTTCTCTTCGCAGAAGGCGATTCAGCATGCGCTGGCGCTCGCAAAAGCTGGGGCGGACATTCTCGACATTGGGGCGGAATCTACGCGGCCCGGGTCGGCGGAAATTTCCGCCGTTGAAGAGTTGCGGCGGTTGTTGCCCGTGTTGCAGGGGCTGCGCGGCAAGTTGAGGATTCCGATTTCGGTGGATACGCGGAAATCTTCGGTCGCGGAAATCGTGCTCGGCACAGGTGCGGAAATTATCAACGATGTTTCTGCGCTGCGATTCGATCCGCGGATTGCGGAAGTTGTCGCCGATAAAAAATGCGGGCTCGTGCTGATGCACATGCGCGGCGAGCCCGGGACGATGCAGAAAATTCCATTTGCGAAGAACGTTGTGGCCGATGTGACGAAGGATCTGCGCGCGGCTTTGGCGATTGCGCTCAATGCTGGAGTTAAAAAATCGCAGATCGTGCTCGATCCGGGCATTGGGTTCGGCAAAAGCTTTCCGCAGAATTATGAGTTGCTGCGGAAGTTGCCGGAGATCGCGAAGCTCGGGTATCCGCTGGCGGTGGGGACTTCGCGCAAGGGATTTCTCGGGCACACGCTGGCGTTGGCTAGAGAAGGCGCGTTCGATTTAGACGCACGGCGTTCGACGACCTTGGTGAAGAAGCTCGCGACACTGCGCAGCGATAAGCCAGTCTCTTCGGATGAGCGGGTATTTGCGACGGCTGCGACCGTTGCTGCGAGCATCTTTGGCGGGGCGCATATTGTGCGCGTTCATGATGTCGCGGAGATGGCTCAGGTGGCGGCGGTAACGGACCGCGTGATCGATTCGTAGCCAGGTATGTTGAGACCGAGGTAACTCACACGAGGGCGGGCTGAAGCCTGCCCCTACAGAACCGACCTCGCCATGCGACGCCGTTTGCGGACGGCAAGATTTTTGTGGCGCGGGTGGGCGGAGTTCCCTTACACTTCGTTCTAGTATTTTCCGTTGCAGCGCTAGTGCTCCTCGCAGTGCAACGATGACTGGTGAAATCTGATGAAGATCGTCATCGCAACCCCTGTAGCTGCCTAACACCGCGCTCCCCGCGGTTCCCTTTCCTTCTACGTGTTTTCTGATTTGTTTTTTCCGATCGTGTAAGTACAGCCGCGCGCATGCATCCGCATCGGATTGCATTGGCGCAGAAATGCAAAGGCATATATGGAAACGCAGCAAGTAACGACGGAATCGAAGCCGGTTCCGATCTGGCCGTCGATTCGCGAAGCGCTTCGCGGATCGCACCAGGATTTTACGACCGTAAGTTTGAATCGGGCGATTTTGCTTCTCGCCATCCCGATGGTGATGGAGATGGTGCTCGAGTCTTTGTTTGCGGTTGTGGATGTGTTTTGGGTCGGGCGGCTGGGAGCGGACGCGGTCGCGACGATCGGTTTGACGGAGTCGATGTTGAGCCTGATTTTCGCGGTGGGGCTTGGACTCGCAATGTCGACAACGGCGATGGTGGCGCGGCGCATCGGCGAAAAGGATGCCGACGGGGCGGCGGTCGCGGCGGTGCAGGCGATCGTGCTGGGATTTGTGATCACGTTCATTGTCGGGCTGCCGTGCGTGTTTCTTGCGCCAAAGCTGCTCACATGGATGGGAGCATCGCCGAGCGTGGTGGCCGTGGGCTCGGGATACGCACGCATCGCGGTGGGCGGAGCGGGCGCGATCATGCTGCTCTTTTTGAACAACGCCATCTTCCGCGGCGCGGGCGATGCCGCGATTGCGATGCGATTGCTGTGGGTGTCGAACATCATCAATCTCGTGTTGGATCCGTGCCTGATTTTCGGGCTCGGGCCATTTCCGAAAATGGGAGTGACGGGTGCGGCGCTGGCGACATTCACGGGGCGGACGATCGGCGTGCTGTATCAGTTTTACCGGCTGATGCACGGTTCGGAGCGCATCCGGATTTTGCGTCGGCACCTTAAGATCAACCTCGACGTGCTGGTGCGATTGCTGCGCGTTTCGGTGATGGGAATTTTTCAGTTCGCCATCGCGAACGTGAGCTGGATCGGCCTCGTGCGCATCGCCAGTATTTTCGGATCGGCGGCGCTCGCGGGGTACACGATCGCGATTCGGATCGTGATCTTCGTGGTTCTGCCGTCGTGGGGACTGAGCAATGCGGCAGCAACGCTTGTTGGACAAAACCTCGGAGCGAAGCGGCCGGACCGCGCGGAGCAATCCGTGTGGCGCACCGGTTTTTACAACATGGTGTTTCTGGGCAGCATCGGGTTGATTTTCATTTTGTTCGCGACGCCGATCGTCAGCCTCTTCAGCAACGATCCAGAAGTGATTCGCTTGGCGGCAACGTGTTTGCGCATCGTGAGTTGCGGAAACATCGGATTTGCTTACGGGATGGTGATGCTGCAAGCATTCAACGGCGCGGGCGATACGACGACGCCGACCATCGTTAACCTCTTCGGGTTCTGGTTTCTGGAGATCCCATTGGCGTATGTCCTGGCGATTCACACTCGCCTGCAACAGAACGGCGTGTATATCTCGATGGTGGTGGCGGAGGTAGTGGTGGCCATTGCCGGCGTGATTCTGTTCCGGCGCGGGAAGTGGAAGCTGCAGAAGATTTGAGGAGAGTTGATGGTCGAAGGTTGAAGGGCGAAAGGGGCGCGTCGTTGCATGTTGCGAGATCGAGGCAAGGCGCGGCGGCTGGGGGGCTTTGCGCGTCGAGACTGTGGCACGACGCAATGGCCGGGCGCAGCAAGCCCCGCCCCTGCAAAGACGTTCAGAAAGCTGCGCTGGGGCGAAGGTTCGGCTTCGGCGCAGTTTCATTTTGGGAAGAAGAGGGGTATACCCCCCTATGTTTTTTTAAGAGTGTGGAAGTTGCTGATTTCAGGACGGTTGCGGAGCTACAGAAAACAGGAGTGGGGAAGTTGTGTTGAATCAGTGTGTTACGTGTGTACGACATTCGAAAAAGTTGGCGCGTGGGGCGTCGGTGCGAGAAATGTGGAGTCTGATGGCGAGGGCCAACGGGCGTGGAAGTGCCTTTCTTTTCCGCTAGTTAACTGGCGAATATAGTATCAGAAAAGTTACGGTTTGTCAATGGCGATTTGGGTGGGGTTGCGGGCTGAGTTCGTTGGTATGGATGGAAAAAACCACACCCTCCTGAAAACTGGAGGGTGCGGCACCGCATTGGAAAGTGTGGCGGTTACAGAGTTAGGCGTTCGAACGCCACGTTGCGGGATTCGAATTTAGGTTAGGAGCGACCGCCGACGGCTTTCTTTTTCGGGGTGGCGTCTTCGTCGTCTTCGCTGGCGTCAGCGTCTTCGTTTTGTTCCGTTGGGGCTTCGTCGAGGATTTGGTCGCCGATGGTGCGGAGTTTTTCGTCGGCGGCTTGTTCCTCTTCGAGGTTTTGGGTTAGGAGATCGACGACTTCGTCGTTGCCAAGTTTTTTGGCGAGGTTGATGGCGGTGGTGTAGCCGGCCATTTCGTAGTGTTCGACGCGGCTGCCGGCACCGATGATGCCGAGGTCGAGCACGTGTTCGTCGCCTTCCTCGTCAAGAGCTTCGGCGCCTTCGGCGATTACGCCTTCCATGCCTTTGCATTTCTTGCCGGTGGGCTTGATGTCCAGGAGTTCGGCGGCCTGTTCGAGCCGTTCGATCTGGCCTTCCGTTTCTTTGAGATGGGCTTCGAAGGCGGCTGAGAGCTCTTCGTTGTTGGAGCCTTTAGCCATTTTGGGGATGGCTTTGGTTAACTGCTTTTCTGCGGAATAGAGGTCCTGGATTTCTTCTTCCAGAAGATCTTTGATCGTGGATAGTTCGCTCATTCTCTGTTCTCCGTGGTGAGGCTTTAGCCTCGAGTCAGCTGTTATCTTCGGGCCGCAGAAACCGAGTCGAAATCGGGTCAATGTCGCATAAGCGGTGTGACAAGACTTGAGGCTGCCTCATTTCTGCCGCGTTACGGCACTGTCTCGCTACAGGCATTCCAGGACCGAAGACTTTCCCGGGCACGTCGAAACGATTCGATTCTGGGTGCGTATAGTAATTGCGGGTAACCGGACGGGGTCCGCGTATCGAAATCGTGGTTGGCGGCTGATCCAAATCAGCCTCGAAAGGTGCTCCATGAACAAGAAACTCGGTTTTGGTGTTTGTTGCCTGATGGCGGTTCCGTTTGTGCTGTACGGGCAGGAGAAGGCTCCGGCGGCGGCTGCTGCTGCTGCGCCGGCGAATCCGATTACGGTGAGCGAGAAAGGGCTTTATTCGTTTGTGAGCGGGGCGGTGGTGGGGGCGGCGCAGAAGATGCCGGAAGAAAACTATTCGTTCAAGCCGACGCCGGAGGTGCGGAGTTTCGGGCAGCTGGTGGGACACGTGGCGGACGCATCGGTTATGTTCTGCTCGCAGGCGAGCGGCGAAACGGTGACGCCGAAGAATATCGAGAAGACGAAGACTTCGAAGGCGGATCTGGTGGCGGCGCTGAAGGAGGGAGTGGCTTACTGCAATAAAGCGTTCGATAGCATGACGGACGCTAAGGGCAGCGAGATGATCAAGCTGTTCGGCTTCAATCTGGCGAGGTTGTCGGTGTTTTCGCTCAATACGGCGCACACGGATGAGCACTATGGAAATATGGTGACGTATATGAGGTTGAAGGGGATTGTGCCGCCGACGAGCGAGAATGCGCCTCCAGCGGCACCGCCGACGAAGTAAGAGAGGCGGATAGCTGTCGAGTGGGATGAAGTAAAAGCGCCAGGCAGGGATGCTGGCGCTTTTTGTTTTTGGTCAGCCGATATGCGTCGGATCATTCGACAAGACGCGACGGGCGGGCGGAGTAAACCCCGCCCCTACAACAGATTACCCGAAAAGGCGGGTCAGGCTGGGACGGGTTCTTTGGCCAGGCGGACGCTGCCTTCTTTGTAATTCTTGGCGCAGCTGTCGCAGCAGAGGGCTTTGTGGGCGGTGCCGTCTTTTTCGGTGGCGTTTGGGACGAGATTCCAGCCCTTTTCCTTGGTGAGCTTGCCTACCTGGTCCATGCGCTGATGCAGGTGGACGCAGGCGAATTCCATGCCTTCGGCTTCGGATTTTTTCGCGTTTTCGAGTCGTTGTAGCCAGATCGTTTGAGCCATGTTGGGCCTCCTAATACGAGGAGGAGTGTGGCAGGCGGGTGTGTGGGGCATAAGCTGGTCCGGGGAGCAGCTTTGCTGTGGACGATAACTGGACCTTTCTAAATGCATTGGTATCAGCAATTTGGATGGCGTCTGCCGACTAAGGGTGGTACGACGGTCCTATTAGAGGAACGAGGTCGTTCGGCGCGCGGCGGCGGAAAATGGCGACGTAAGGTAGTCCGCGCGGGTGGGTGGCGGGCTACTTGGTGACGAGGAATTCGGAGAGGCGGAATTCGGCGTGGAGGGTGGTGAGGGCGCGCTGCATGGCGCTTTTTTCGACGACGAGGGAGATGTTGTATTCGGAGGAGCCTTGGGCGATGGCCATGATGTTCACGTTTTCGCGGCCGAGCGCGGTGAAGGTGCGTCCGGCGACGCCGGGGATGCCGCGCATATTTTCGCCGACGGCGGCGACGATGGCGACGTCGGGATTGGCGTTGACGTGCTCGACGGTTTGCTCGGCGATTTCGGGGGCGAAGGCGTCGCGAAGGGCGGCAAGGGCGCGCTTTTCGTCGGCGGTGGAGATGAGGAAGCAAATGTCGTTTTGGGAAGAGGATTGAGAGACGAGGAAGACGTTGGTACGGGTGGCGGCGGTGGCGGCGAAGCTACGGGCGAGGACGTCGGGGAGGCCGACGATGCCGGGGCCGCCGACGGTGATCATGGTGACGTCTTTGATGGCGGTGAGGGCTTTGACGCCGCCGCCGAGTGAGTTTCCCTTGGCGGTGATCTTGGTGCCGGGATTTTCGGGTTTGAAGCTGTTGCGAATCCAGACGGGGACGCCGGCGGCGGTGACGGGGCGTAACGTGTTTGGATGCAGGACTTTGGCGCCGAAGTAGGCGAGCTCGGCGGCTTCGTTGTAGGAGATTTCGGGGATGGTTTGGGCGTCGGGGACGAGGCGCGGGTCGGCGGTTTTTACGCCGTCCACATCGGTCCAGATGACGGTTTCGGCGGCGTCGAGCGCGGCGCCGAGGATGGTAGCGCTGTAGTCGGAGCCGCCGCGGCCGAGCGTGGTCTGGACGCCATCGGGCGTGGCGGCGATGAAGCCCGTGACGATGGGGACTATTTTTTGGTCAAGAAGCGGTTTTAGCTTGGTGGTGGCGCGCTGGCGCGTGGGGCCCATGAGGGGTTCGGCGCGGCCGTGATGGGGGTCGGTGACGATGAGTTCGGTGGCGGAGACGGCGACGGCTTTGACGCCGAGTTCGTTGACGGCGGCGGAGACGAGCGGAGCGGAGAGGCGTTCGCCGATGCCGGAGATGGCGTCGAGGGCGCGCGGGGTGAGTTCGCGGAGCATGGCGGTGCCGCGGAGGAGGCGGTCGAGTTCGGCGAGGACGTCGCGGATGGCTGTGCTGGTTTCTTGGCGCGATGTTGAGTTCGTGGTGAGGGCTTCCAGCGCGATGATGTGTTGGGCGTGGAGATCTTCGATCAGTTTGGAGATGAAGTCTTGTTCGCCTTGCTCGGCTTTTTGGGAGGCGGAGACGAGGCGGTTTGTGACGCCCGACATGGCGGAGACGACAGCGACGACGGGGCGCTGGGCAGCGGTGGATTTTACGATGGCGGCGGCGCGGGCGATGCAAGAGGCGTCGCCGACGGAGGTGCCGCCGAATTTCATGACTTGGAGGGATGAGGTCATTGTGCTGAGGCTAATTTTCGCACAGGCAGGCCAAATCTCTGACGAGACGATGCAGGGATGCGTGACGAGATGCTTACTTTGGTATTAGTTCGAAGACTGGGTAGTTGGCGGCGATGGCGCGGAAGGATTCGACGGGGGAGTTCGGAGGGATCGGGAAGAATTTTTTGACGGCGCTGGCGTAGCGGTCGAGATATTCCTTGAGGATGGGGGGCTTTTCAGAGTCGGGGATGGGTTTGAGGGCGAAAGATTGGCGGTAGCTGGCGCGCTTGAGGAGGATTTCGTTGGAGGCTTCGGCGTTGCGAACCCATTGGGTGCGGCCTCTGGGAGCGACCAGGATTTTTTTGCCGCCGAGATCCATGAGGTTGACGGGGGAGCGGTAGCGTTTGCCGGATTTGCGGCCGCGGACTTCGAGTTGGTAGATGAAGCTGGGGGCCAGGCCGAGGCCGGCGAGGAAGCCGAAGGTGCGGTTGAAGAGGGCTTCGAATGGGTTTGGCGGTTGATATCTCGGCGCGTTTTGCGTGGTGGTCATAGGAGCAATCCTAACTGCTTAACCGGGGTGAGGGCGATTTCATTCCACGGTGAGTAGACGACAGTGGATCGATCGAGAAAAGAATGGCTAGCGATCTGAGTTGTCGTTTTGGCGCGGGTGAAGGGGCATCTAAACCCGCACCCTTTTAAAACCAAAAGGGTGCGGCACCCAACTGCCAGTTCGTCGTTGAAATGATGGGGCACGTTGAAACGTGCCCGTTCAAGAACGAGCGGGCGAAACAAAATCTTTCGCGTGCGATATACTCGCGCGGCTCTACCGTTGCATGGTCGGCGATTCGGTATGCGATGCGACGGCACATCGTTGGAGAAGGAACTGGCTTATGCGCTTGCGTATTGTTGTGGTGGCGTGGGTATTCGTTTGTTTGGTGGCGCCGGAAGCGTGGGCGCAGATTTCGACGGCGCCAGCGGGGTTTGGGCAGAAGGCGGGGAATGGGGCGCAGGCTTGTTCGGCGACGGAGGCGTCTTGTGCGGAGGCGGCGGCAAAGATTATTCCGCAGGTGATGGGGGCGTCGCCGATCGAAGAAAATTTGCGGCGGCTGACGGATGGAATTGGCGGGCGCGTGTCGGGATCGCCGGAGATGGCGAAGGCGGTGGATTGGGCGTTGGCGGCGTTTCGCGCGGAAGGCGTGACGGTACACACGGAGAAATATCAGCTGGCGCATTCTTGGAGCGAGGGCGATACGCGGCTGGAAATTTTGGATGGGGCGGAGAAATTTCCGGTGCGACTGGTGGCGGCGGGGTGGTCGCCGGCGTTGCCTGCGGGCGGGATTGAAGCGAATGTGATTTATGTCGGCGCGGGGACGGAGGAGGAATTTTCACGGGCTGGCGCTGGCGTAAAGGGATCGATTTTGCTGGTGTCGTCGAAGGTGGGCGTGACGTGGGCGGATTTATTTGATGAGTATGCGCTGCCGCCGGCGATTATTGAGCGGGCGGTGAAAGGCGGAGCGGCGGCGATTTTGTGGATGGGGGCGCGCGAGCGATTGTTGCTGTACCGGCACACGAATGTGGGCGATGGGCAGGTGGATGTGATTCCGCAGGCGGTGGTGGCGCGGGAAGATGCGATGCATCTGGCGCGGGCGGCGGAGGCGAACGGCGGGAAATTGCGCGTGCGATTTGCGATGCCGAACAAAATTGGCGGGCCGGTGGAGCAGATGAATGTGGTGGGCGAGATTCGCGGGCGCGAGAAACCGGATGAAGCTGTGATTTTGGGGGCGCATCTGGATTCGTGGGAACTGGGGACGGGCGCGCTGGACAATGGATGCAACGCGGCGCTGGTGATCGAGGCGGCACGGGCGATCCGCGCGACGGGATTGGTGCCGCGGAGGACGATTCGATTTATTTTGTTCAGCGGCGAAGAGCAAGGGATGGTGGGGTCGTGGCAATACGTGCAGCAGCATCGCGCGGAGATGGACAAGATTCGCGGCGTGATTGTTTTTGACGATGGATCGGGGCGGACGCCGGGATTTTCGCTGAGCGGGCGCGCGGATATTCGCGAGGGGCTGAGCGAAATTTTGCGGCCCCTGGCTTCATGGGACGTGAACAATCACGTGCTGGACGGCGATATTGGGACGGACAACTGGGATTTCTTGCTGGACGGCGTGCCGACGATGGTAGCGAATCAAGTGGAGGCAAATTATCTGCCGAATTATCACGCGGCGTCGGATACGTACGACAAGGTGGATATTCGCGAGCTGAAGATTAATACGGTGATTGCGGCGGTGACGGCGTGGGGCGTGGCGGATCGGGAGTTGCCACTGGGTCGGCGGTATTCACGCGCGGAGATCGAGAAACAGTTGAAGGAGACGGGGCTGGATGAGCAGATGAAGAAGCAGGGGATGTGGGATGTGTGGGTGAATGGGTCGCATGGGCGGAAGGATTGAAGGTGAGGGGGCAGAGGAAAGATAACGCTGAGGCGCAAAGGGCGCTGAGGCTCGCGGAGAATTTGGTGGACATTGGGTGTGCGGCGGTACACGCGGGTATAATTGACGCGTGAGTTCTTCGGAGCGGGAATCCATTAAAGAGACGCGAGTGACGGAGATTCGCCGGACGGCGATTCTGGCGATCGACTACGGAACGGTGCGCATCGGACTGGCGCTGGCGGACATCGAAACGGCGATGGCGCGTCCGGTGGCGACGATCGAGCGCGTGAATCGGAATGAGGACATGCGGCGGCTGCGGGAATTTGCGCGCGAACATGCGGTGAAGGAGATTGTGGTGGGATTGCCGCTGCGGCTGGATGGGACGCGCGGCGAGATGGCGGAGGAAGCGACGCGATTTGGCGAGCGCTTGCGGAAACAGCTTGGATTGCCTGTGGAGATGGTGGACGAGCGCCTGACGAGTTGGGAAGCGGAGCGGTTGCTGGAGGAACAAGCGGGGAGAGTTTTTCGCGAGGACACGACGCCGGCGCATGTGCATTCGAACATGCGGAAAAAGAAGCAGGCGGATCGGGCTACGGTGGATGCGATGGCGGCGGCGGTGATCTTGAAGGAATACCTGGCGAAAAAACAAAGTGCCGGTGGAGCATCTGAGTCCGGCGGAAGCATCTAAGTAGGGTCAGTCGGTTGGTCGGGGCGAGATACGCTTTGGTCGATGTAATCGAGACGGAGAACGCGGACTAACTTGAAGACTCTGGGAAAACTTTTGCTGCTGCTGGTGGTTGCGGGCGCGGGTGTGGCGCTTTATTTTTGGGCGAGTATTGAGCGGCCGTATCAGGGGTTTGCGCCGGAGGGCGTGTTTGTGGATTTGCCGCATGGGGCTTCGAGCCGCGCTGTGGCGCGATTGCTGGAGCAGAACGGTGTAATTCGCAACGCGACGGCGTTTGAGATTTATGCGCGGCGGCATCCGAAGCGGCGATTGCAGGCGGGCGAATATTTTTTTGGGAAACCGATTTCGGGTCACGATGTTTTCTGGCAGATCGCGGATGGGCACGTGTTTGAGCAGCCGTTCACGGTGCGCGAAGGCGAGACGATGTTTGACATCGCGCGCGATCTGGAAGCGGGAAAGTACATGACAGGGGCGGAATTTTTGGCGGCGGCAAAAAATCCGGAACTGATTCGCGACCTGGCGCCGAACGCGAAAACATTGGAAGGATATTTGTATCCGGCGACATATAATCTGCCGCGTCATCCGGTGGCGATCGAGCTGACGGCAGAGATGGTGAAGAAATTCAAGGAAGAGTGGTTGCGGATTCGTTCGGCGGCGCCGATTGCGCCCGCGAGCGGATTGACGGAGCACTTCGTGACGCTGGCGTCGCTGGTGGAGCGCGAAACGCCGAGACCGGAAGAGCGGCCGCTGGTGGCGGGGATATTTGAGAATCGATTGTCGAAAAATATGCGAATGCAATGCGATCCGACGGTGATTTACGCGCTGGAACAAATTGGACAATACAAAGGGACATTGACGGGAGCGGATTTGCAGATCGATTCGCCGTACAACACGTATCAGCACGCGGGGTTGCCGCCAGGGCCGATTGGGAATCCGGGTGAGGAGTCGCTGAGCGCAGCGGTGAATCCGACGAAGACGCCTTTTTTGTATTTTGTGGCGAACACGCAGGGTGGGCACTTTTTTGCGGCGTCGCTGGAAGAGCACAATCATAACGTGACGAAATACCGGCAACTGCTGAAGAATCCGGCGGGTTCGAATGCACCTGCCGCGACACCGGCGCCGGACAATGGCGCTCCGGCTGGGCCGATAACGCCGAGCCCAAGCGGCGCACATCGAGGCACAAAACGATGAGCGATCCGCAGACAACGAAGAAGGAATTGATCCTGCAAGTGGCACACGAAATTGCCGCACAGGAATACACGCCAGCAGAGATCGATCAAGTACGGCGAAAGCTGATCGCGGAATTCGGCGAAGACGGAAAAACCGGCAACGATTACATCGCGGACGTGCTGAAAGACGCGGGATTCAAGGTGAATTTGTCGCTGCAAGAAGAGGCAGAGGATCAGTACGAAGAAGAATTTGAGGATTTGCTGCACTTCAAGACGCTGGAGGATGCGGAAGTCAGCATCATGCGGCTGGATGAATTGATGCGGAAGTTTCGGGCACATGGTGAGCAGGCGGCGGCGGAACGCGTGTTGAATATCGCGCGGCTGGGCAAGCGGCGCGCCGAGATGATTTCGCGGAATCACAAAGTTGAGCCGTTCAAGCGCGCGGAGAAGGAAGAGATCGCGAACTGGTTTCGAATCTGGCTTGAGACGCCGGATGTGTTTTTTGACTGGCTGGATGTGCGGAAGCAGTCGGCGGAATTTCAGGCGAAATTTCCACCGGAAGCCGGGGAATACAGCGAATGAACGCGACGGGAAATGCGCCGGTCGATCCGGGGGCGCTCGACCTGCCGCCGTATTCGATGGATGTGGAGAAACTTGATTTAGGTAACGAGACGCAGGCGGTTGGGCTGGAGTTGCTGGGGACGGAGAGCCGCGAGCCGGTTCGCGGTAAGGATGCTGCGGCGATTTGGGCGGCGGCGATTCCGGCGCTGGCGAATAACGATGGCTACGTGCTGGATTTTTTTGCGCATGTCGATCGCGTGAAAGAATTTTGCAAGATGTATGACATTCATTATCGCGAGGCGGCGGAGCGATGCGTTGTGCTGCGTGCGCCGACGGAGACGCAGTTGCAGGAATTGTTTGAGCGATTTGAGGGTGAGACGTTTGGAGTGCGCGCGGGCAGCGTGATCGACGGGCCTGATGCGGAGTTGGAGAAAGAACTGTCGCGGCGCGGGCTGGATTCGTATCAGACGGCGTATGAGCGGTATACCTTTTGCGCGGTGTGCGAGCCGGAAGATGGGTGGGTGACGCTGCTGAGCAAGACGTTGTGGGCTTCGGAAGTGATTCGGCGGTTGCGGGCGGCGGTGGAGAGGTTTGATGTTTATTTGGCGCGGCCGCAGTGAGGGTAGTTCCCTTTTTCGTGGCTGAGTTTGTTGTGCGTTGATCGTTCCTTCCTGAGAGTTATCTGCACTTTCAAATCGCGGTGGCGGATCGGAAAAACCGCACCCTCCTAAAACCAGGAGGATGCGGCACCCGGTTTGCGATCCGTCCACATTTTGTAACGAATCTAGCGTTTAGGCCGACTGAAAAATTATTCGTGGCGGAGGGCCAGGATTGGGTCGACGCGCGTGGCGCGGGCGGCGGGGAGGTAGCTGGCCACGGCGGTGGCGGCGAGCAGAGCCGCGCTGATAGCGACGAATGTTGCGGGATCGTAGGGGCTGACGCCGACGAGCATGCTGCGGATTGCGGGCGCGGCTACGAGTGCGATGGCGAGGCCGACGAGTAATCCCACTGAAGCGAGAATCAAGCCGTTCGCGAGAACCATGCGCAGGACGGCGCCGCGCTGCGCGCCGAGCGTCATGCGAATGCCGATTTCCTGGGTGCGGCGGCCGACCATGAACGAGACGACACCGTAGAGTCCCACCGCAGCGAGCGACATAGCCACAAAGCCAAACGCGCCCCCCACCACCGCAATGATCCTGGGAAAAAACAATCCACCTTGAGAAATCAGATCCGTCATTTTGTAGACGGACACCGGAGAAATCTCTGCGTCGAGCGCGGCAATTTCGGCGCGCACGGCGGGAAGAATGACCGCGGGCTCGGCTTCGCTGCGAACGTGAAGCGTGGCTCGGGGGCCACCCTGCTGGAGAAATGGTAGGTAGAAGACCGGCGGCGGCGGCGTGCCGAGCTGATCGCCATAACTCGAATCTTTGGAGATGCCGACGATCTGGAGCGGCAATCCGTCGCGAAGCCGGATGATGTGGCCGAGAGCTTTGCTCATATCGCCTGAACCGGTGATGAAGTTTCGCGCGAATGTGGCGTTGACGACGGCGACGCCGGGGGACCTTTTTGTGTCGGTGGGCGCGAATTCGCGTCCGTACAGGATGGGAATCTGCATGGTGGAGAAATATTTCGGATCGACCTCATTGTTGACGATGTCTCGAAATTTTTCGCCATCGGGGGCGGTGTAGCCGTCGATAGACATGTCCCACGAATCGCCGGAGAGAAATGGCGCCTTGGTCGCGACAGTGGCAGACGCGACACCGGGAAGCGCCGCGACACGCTGGAGCAATTGCTCGTGAAATTGGGTCGATTGATTATTGGAATAGCCCTGAAGCAGCGGGTCGATCGTGATGAGCAGCAGGTGCTGCGGATTGAAGCCGACATCAATGTTTTGCGCGCGGCTGAAAGATTTGAGAAAAAGTCCGCCGCCCATCAACAGCACGACGGAGAGAGCGATTTGTCCCCCGATCAGCACGCGGCGCGCAACTGCGCTGTAGGAGCGGCTTGCGGAGGCCGAAGAGCGCGTGGTCATCACCGCGCTCCAGGCGTCTTTGACGGCCATGAACGCGGGCGTGAGGCCGAAAAGTAAAACGGCAACGGCCGATGCGATCGCGACGCAGACGAGCGAGCGCACGTCGAGGCGGAAGTCGGGGCCCTCGGGGCGATCGGTTACCGGCAGAAGCAAGCGCATTCCCTGAATGCAGGCGTAGGCGAAAAGCGTTCCGGCAACGCCGCCGAATGCGGCGAGCACGACGCTTTCCGTCAAGAATTGGCGCACGAGAGTGGCGCGTGAAGCGCCAAGCGCGAGTCGCGTGGACGTGTCTTTCAGGCGCGCCGTGGCGCGAGCCATCATGAGGCTGGCGACGTTCGCACATGCCATCAGCAACACGAGAACGACCAGCCCGCCGAGAAGCGATGGCACAGCGACGAGTCCGGATTCCAACCGGCGGCCCATTTCCGTGCGGACGATGGCGATGTTGTCTTTGTTGGATTCGGGATGTTCGCGTTCGAGATCTGACATGATGACGTTCATTTCGGACTGGGCTTGCGCGACGGTGACGCCCGGATGCAGCCGGCCGACCATGGCGAAGGCGCGATAGGTGCGCTGCTTTAGAATTTCCGCGCCGTCGGAGGCAACCTCGGCGCTCATCATGGCGGGAACGTAGATGTCGGGGCGATAGAAGAGATCGGCGCTCGTGAAAGATTGCGGAAGGACGCCGACAATCGTGAAGCTGTGGCCGTTGAGCTTGATGTGTTTTCCGGCGATGGCAGAATCTTTGGCGAAGACGCGATTCCAGAGCGAGTAGCTGATGATCGCGACTGGAAATTTATCGGGGACCTGGCCTTCTTCCGGAAGAAAGTCGCGGCCGACGATCGGCTTGACCTGTAGCGCGGAAAAATAATTGGCCGAGACAAGTTGGCCGGAGACATTTTCGGGTCTGCTACTGGGCGCGGCGGCAGAAGTATTCATGCCCGCGGACATTTGCTGGGCGATGGCGAGGCTCTCGAACGATTTCGAGCGGGCGCAGAAATCGAGATAGTCGAGGTAGGAATTGCCGCCGTAGCGCGTCAGTTTGGAGGCAGCGGTGTCTACGACGATGACGTCGCTGGCGTGAGGAACGGGAAGGGGGCGGAGGATCAACGCGTCGGCGAGGCTGAAGACGGCGACGTTGGCACCGATGCCGAGCGCGAGTGAAAGCACGACGATGATCGTAAAGCCTGGATATTTGCGGATGTTGCGGAAGGCGAGACGCAGGTCGCGGAAGAACATCTCGATGTAATGGCCGGCGCGGATGTCGCGGACGTTTTCTTTGACTTGCTCGATGCCGCCGAATTCGATTTGTGCGCGGCGGCGGGCTTCGCCGGGAGTTGCGCCGTTGGCGCTATTTTCATCGGCGAGGAGATCGGCGTAGGAGTGGAGTTCGGCGTCGAGATCGGCGTCGGCGCGATTGCGATGGAATAAGTTGCGCTTGAGGCTGGCGAGACGCGTGAAGAGACTCATGACGGTGCTCCGTTTTGGCTCGATTGGGGCTAGTTGCCTAATTCGACTCCAGCGCGCGGGCGATCGCGAGAGAGATGCGGGACCAGCGTTTGGTCTCGGAGTTGAGCTGGCGGCGGCCCGCGGCGGTGAGTTTGTAATATTTGGCGCGGCGATTGGTTTCGGATTCGCCCCAACTTGCGGCGAGCCAGCCTTGCTCTTCCATGCGATGAAGGGCGGGAAAGAGCGAGCCGGGCTTGACGTCGAACGTGCCCTTCGTGATTTGGCTGATTCGACGGGAGATGCCGAGGCCGTGGAGTTCGGTGAGGGCCAGGGATTTGAGGACGAGCATGTCGAGGGTGCCGAGGAGGAGGTTGGTTTGGTCGGGGGGCATGTTGGTCTCGTTTGTATAGACGGGCTATAGGGAGAAGAGTTTCATAGATTTTTGGGTTTGTATAGAGGGTCGATAGGAGCAGGGGATGAGGGATCGATCTTGCCGAGTTGGGGCGCGGCGGTGTGTGCCCGTACATAGGCCGGGCGAGCGTAGGATTCCGAAACGAAGAGGGGCACGGCGACGCCGTGCCCCTGCGCTAGTTGGTTGGTCTTGGGTTTTGGGCCGCGGCGGATTCCACGTTTTTTAATAGCGCGTCGAGGGCGGCGCGGTCGTAGAGGTGGCCGTTGGCGATTACGGCGGAGATTTTGCGGGTGTTGTGGATGTCGGAGAGAGGGTCGGCGTCGAGTAACACGAGGTCGGCTACTTTGCCTTTGGCGATCGAGCCTTGCGTGGATTCGGTGGCGAAAAATTTGGCGGGGTTGCTGGTGGCGGTTTGCAGGGCTTCCATCGGCGTGAAGCCGGACTCGACGAAGTTGGCGAGTTCATCGTGAAGGCTGAAGCCGGGGAGGACGAAGATTGCGGGAGCGGTGTCAGTGCCGGCGAGGAATGGGACGCCGGCGCGGTGCATGTCGGCAACCATTTTCAGATTGCGCGCGAAATATTCTTTGCGGAGTTCGAGCGGATCGCGTTGCAAGTCAGGCATCATCTCGTCGTAAAAGCGTTTCCAGGTGACGTCGCGCCAGTAGGCGGGGACGTATTTGCCGAGCGGGTCGTGCGCGAGATCGCGTTGATCGAGAAATGTGCCGCCGCGCTGCCACGCGAGCGTTGGGCATTGCCACGTTTGCGATTTTGCGAGCAGCGCGAGCAACGCGCCGCATTTTTTCTGATCGGTGGTGGTGAGCAGGAGCTTCGTGTTGCCCTGGCCGTCGATAAATTTTTGTTCTTCGCTGGAGCAGCCTTCGAAGCTGCCCATCAAGTGCTCAATGCTTTTTTGGCCGGCGGCGACAGCTTCGGTGATGCGGACTTTGTCGGGAACGTGGCCGACGAAGGGAAGATTTTGTTTGTGAGCTTCCGCGGCGGCGGCGAGATAGGCGTCGTGCGAAATGACGGATTGAACTTTGATGAAGTCGGCGCCTTGAGATTTGAGCTGATCGACCGCGGCTCGGGCGCTTTCCGGAGTCGTCGTTGCGATCGAACTCGGGAAACGGAGTTTGCCGCTGGGAAGAACGGCATCGAGCATCGGGCCGCTGACGATCATGCGCGGGCCGGGAATTTTTCCGGCGGCGATTTGTTTGCGCCAGTCTTGCAGAACGGGAAGATCGCCGCCCATATCGCGCACGCCGGTGACGCCGTTGGCGACGAAGAGAGGAAGGATGATTTCGCGGCCGCCGGGGAACCAGTCGCCGAACGCGGAGTGGACGTGCATGTCCCACAAGCCGGGGATGAGAAATTTGCCGTGGCCGTCGATAAGGCGAGTGTTGCCGGGGAGCTTGACCATCGCGCCAATGAGAACGGTGCCGATGTGATCGCCTTCGATGATCACGGTGGCGTCATGCTCGACGGTAGAGGTGGCGGGATTGATCAGCGTGACGTGAGCGATGGCGATCGGCGCGGGTGACGCATCTTGAGTTTGCGCGGACACGATGCCGACCACGGCGATGGAAATTGCGAACGCGAGCGTGACGGCGACAAGAGTTGCGAGTAGAGCCGGGAGGTGCATCGCGAGAGCGTACTACAAAAGGCAACGGCGCCCTTCGCATTTGCGAGGGCGCCGTTGGAATTTGCAGCGCCGGCTTTACGCGGCCGGCGCGCTGAGTTGATTTAGTTGACGACGAGCGTCAGTGCCGTCGTTGCAGTGGTCGTGCCGGACGTCGCAGTCACCGTCAGCGTGTAGGTGCCCGCTGCAGTGCCGCTGGCCGGAGGCGGTGTCGTGGACGAGCTGCCGCCGCCGCAGCCGACGAGAACAGTGGCTGCCGCGATGGGCATCAGGATGAGCACGAGCGACAACGCAACGCGAAGTATGCGCGCGCGGCCGGCTTCGTTCTGCATCCATCCGAGCATCATCGCGATCAGGAAGAGAAGCGCGATGGACACCATCGGAGCGATCTGCAGGAACGTCGGCGGCTGCAATTTCATCGAGGGCTGATTGAACGGAAGCAGTTCGCCGCGAGCCGTCGTGGTGACGCTCACTTTGAAGGCGCCGCCGGTTGTCGGAACCACAGTGACGGAACCGGGTGTTGAAGCGCATGTGGCCGCCGTTGGAGCACCGGTACAGGTGATCGTAGCCGTCACATTGGTCGTCTGATTGGAAGTAACGCTGAGATTGTAGGTGGCGGTTGCGCCGGCTGTGACGGTCTGCGACGGCGATGCGTCGGTGTCCTTAACCGTCAAGGTCAACGCTGGAGGCGTGGGATTTGCGCCCGTGCCTGTGAGGGTGACCGTCTGGCTTCCACCGAAGGCGCTGTCAGCAACGGTCAGCGTCGCGGTGCTAGCACCACTGGCGGCCGGTGTGAAAACGACATTGATGGTGCAGCTGCCGCCCGGGGCGACACTGCCAGGCGTCGTGCAGTCATCCGTTTCCATAAAGTCGCTGGCATTGGTACCACCGATCGTGACGCCCGTAACGCTCAAAGCAGCGCCACCGGAGTTGCTGAGAGTAACAACCGCTGCCGTCGAGGGTGTGTTGACCGTCTGAGATGCAAACGTCACCGGATTCGGACTGAGCTGAGCGAGAGGAGCCGCATTGCTGGCAAGGTTCGCGATGCTTCGAACGCGGTTGTTTCCAGAGTCGCTGACTAGAAGGTTCGCGGTGGTGCTTGGGCTGGCGTTTGCCTGCAACGCCAATCCTTCGGGGCCACTGAACTTGGCCGAGGTCGCAGGGCCACCATCGCCGGTGAACCCAGCAGCGTTCTTGGTGCCCGCAACTGTGTAGATATCACCGACCGTGTGGCCACCAGCGGTAGAACCCGCGATTTCGCGGATCGTCTGGTTGGTCGTATCGGAGAAAAACACGTTCTCGGAACTATCTACGGCAATCGCGAACGGAGTGGCGAGTTCGGCGTTAATTGCGGGAGCGGCATCGCCGGTATTGCCCGATGTGCCGTTGCCGGCGATCGTGTAGATGAACCCAGCGGTCATCGTTGTACCAACGTTGATCGAGGGCACTTCACGAATGCGGTGGTTGCCGGCATCGGCGATGAAGAGGTTGTTGTACACGTCAACGTAAATGCCGGTCGGGCCGCTCAGTTGGGCGGCGTTCGCAGGACCGCCGTCACCGGAAAAACCCGCAGTGGTCTTGCCTGCCACGATGTAGGCGTGGTTGGCGAGAAGTGTGCCGGCAGCAGTCACGGGCACTTCCCAGATCACGCTATTGGTCTTGTCCGAGAAGAAAATATTGCCGTTGGAATCGACGGCGACGCTGTTGACAGCGCCGATGTGAGTGCCAGTCGCGAGGCCGCCTGCCGCATCGAAACCGCATTTCGGGGTGTTGGCGATGGCGTTGTCGGGATTGACGATCGGGGGTTCGACTCCGGCAACCGTCGTAATGCCCGCCGACGTGAGCTTGCGGACGATGCAATTCGCGGTATCCGCGATGTACACGTTGCCCGAAGCATCGGTTGCAACACCTAGAGCGGCATTGATCGCGCTCGTAGGAATATTCAAGAAGCCGTTGGCTTCGGGCGATCCCGCGATCGTTGACAACTTTGCGGGAGCGCCGCTTACCTTGCGAATCAAATCGTTAGCGCTATCGGCAACGAAGACGTCGCCTGCTGCGTCTGTGCCAAGACCGGCGGGAGTGTTGAGTTGACCGGTTGTTGCAGTCGCATTGTCGCCACCAAAAGACAAATGGCCGTTACCTGCGAAGGTGTAGATGTCCAGCGCGGTCAAGCCGCCGCCCGTGGTGGCGGGAACCTCGCGAATGGCATTGTTCACATCGTCGGCAATAAAGAGATTTCCGGTCGTGTCGACGAAGGTCCCTGCCGGGAAACTGATTTTGCCGCTGGTAGCAGGCCCATTATCGCCGCTGTAACCGCCACTCCCGAGCGTGCCGGCGTAAACGCTGATGTTGCCGCCAGAAACCTTGCGGATGACCTGAGTCAGCGTGTCGCAGAAATAAAGGTTGCCGAGGGAATCGACCGAGAGGCCCTTAGGCTCGTTGAGCGCGACAGCGGTTGCCACACCGCTCGCAACAGGCGCGGGATTGGGATACTGCTGGGCGATGCCCGCAACGGTGTGGATCGTACCGTCCGCCGCAAGCACTTCACGAATCACGTTGTTGTTCAGCGGCTGACCTGTCTGCGTGTTTGGGGTGCCATCGGCGCCAAAGTTGTTGCCGAGATCGGCGATGAAGACGTTGTTGCTGGCATCGACGAACACATCGAACGGGCCGTACAGCGCTCCGGTAACGGCAGGAGAGTTGTCAGGCGCATAGCCGCCAGCCGGTGGATTCGGGAAAGAGCCACCCGCCGCACCCGCGAAACGATAGATGTTGCCGGGCGTCAGCGGACCAGTCAGACCCGGAGGGGTAACGGCGGTCGTGCCGATGACCACGCGGACTTCATTGTTGCCGCGATCCGCGATGTACAAGTTTCCATTGGTGTCGAAAGAGCATCCATCTGGAAAGTGCAAGTGGGACGACAGAGCAGGCGTGCCGTCGCCGCCGAACTCCGGATTTGTGCTCGTCTGAATGCCGACAGCCGTATAGATATTGCCAGCTACGACTACAGGGATGGTTGTAACCAAGCTCGGTGGCGTGACGTGGTTCGGACCGATGACTACGCGAATGACCGCGTTGTCCGAGTCTGCGATATAAAGATTATCGTTCGAATCGAAGCACATGCCGCTGGGCCCATTCATCTGAGCGCCGGTTGCCGCGCTGCCGTCGCCGGAAAAACCGACCACGCCGTTGCCGGCATAAACGCTCATTAAACCCGTGGTGTGATCAATCTTGAGTACGCGTCCGTAAGTGTTGTCGAGGATGTACGCGTTGTTCTGACTATCCCGCCGCACTGCGACCGGACTGCCGACGCTGGCGGCTGTGGGTGTAAGACCGACCGGGCCGCCTCCGACTACCGTCGAAATATTTTGTGCGTCAGCCGAGACGCAACCGAAAATCAAACAGGCAAGGGCCCACATCGCCAAACGAACCGAATTCTTCATCGATATTGCCTTCCTTCGATGGACTTTGAGCGAAAACGCTCATGATTTTGCAAAATACGGGACAGCTGCGGTTTTCTCTTCGCGCAAACGAGAATAAGTCGCACCCCGAAAAAAACCCAATAGTACGGTTTCGAACCGCCGTTGGTACTAAGGGAGAGGCCTCCAATAGTACTTTCCATTGGTATTCGCCCAAACAGACAACGAGAGCGTGAGCACACCTTGGACGAGATGCTTGCGATTATGATGTGGTCATGCCTAAAAAGGGCTGCCAAGCTGCGTGCGATATGCGTTTCGATTAATACAGCCAAGTCTGTACGCGGCCTGAGCCTGTAACGTATTGCATTTGTCGCAATTTGCGACGTTTCGACGAGGATTTCACGCGATGCCGCTCGAGAGGCTTAGTGCGAAATATCGCAGAAAATGGCTGCGTGACCAGCGCGCGCCTCCGGCATCAAATTGACGCCCATTTGGGGTGGCTGCTACATTGCTTCGTTTGGTCTTGATCCGATATTACAAGGCGTAACTCATTGAATCGACGCGTTGCGACATGGATGGCTGCGGCGACACTGGCGGCGTTTGGCTTCGGCTGCGGTGGCGCCAGCAAAATCAGCACGAAGACCACGGTCGCGCCCAGCGAGAAACCTGTTACTAAGGACGCGACGCGCGAAGAGCTGCTCGACAAGTACAATGTCTACGCGCAAAACATCAACACCGTAAACGCGACCGTCGTGCTCAAGCCCACCGCCGGTTCGAAATACAGCGGCGTCATCGAGGAATATCACGAGGTCAAAGCGTTTCTGCTCGCGTCGCGTCCGGCGAACATTCGCATGATCGGCCAGGCGCCGGTGATCGGCACAACCGTCTTCGACATGGCCAGCGACGGCGAAACGTTCCGCGTTTCGGTGCCGTCCAAAAATAAGTTTCTCGTGGGCCAGGTAGCCGGCGAATTCAATAGCAGCAAGCCGATCGAAAATCTGCGGCCGCAACATTTGCTCGACGCGCTGCTGTGGCCGGAAATCCGTAAAGAGGAGTCTGTGCTGTTCGAAGAGTTCAACGACGAAACGGCGCGCTTTTATGTGCTGACGGTTTTGCGCGGCGGCTATCGTACCGAGATTCTGCGCAAGATTTGGTTTGATCGCGCCAACTTGCAAGTTTCGCGGCTGCAAACTTTCGCGCCCAAGGGATTGCTCGTGTCGGACGTGCGTTATTCCGACTGGCAGCCGGTCGATCCCGCGCAACCGGGTACTCCCGTGAGCGGCCCCGTCACCACCTTCGCGCACAACATCCGCATCGATCGCCCGCACGACGACTATCGCCTCGACCTGCAAGTCAGCAAAATCGTGTTGAACTCCGACCTTCCCGCCGACCGCTTCAAACTCGAGCAGCCCGCCGGCAGCGAACTCGTCCACGTCGGCGAAGCCGAAGCCGGAGGGACCAAACAGCCGTGATGGGCGAACTCATCGCGCGCAACTTGCTGCACCGTCCGCTGCGCACGCTCATTGGAATCATGGCGGTCGCGGTCGAAGTCGCGCTCGTCGTGCTGATCGTCGGCCTCACCTCGGGCCTGCTTGCCGAAAGCGCGAAGCGCATCCAGGGCATCGGCGCCGACATCGTGCTGCAACCTCCCGCCGCTTCGATCTTCCTCGGATTCAGCGGCTCGCCCATGCCGATAAAAATCGGCGAAAAGCTCGAAACCCTGAAATACGTGCAGGCCGTCGCGCCCGCTCTGCTGCAATTCAATTCGAGCGGCGGCGTCGAAACGGTCTACGGCATCGACCGCGAGTCCTTCCACGCCGTTTCGGGCGGCTTCGTTTTCTTGCATGGCCACGACATGGAAGGCCCCGACGACATGCTCGTCGATGATTGGGAAGCGCGCGCCAAAAAGTTAAAAGTCGGCGACACCTATAATCTGCTCAATCACGATTGGAAAATCGCGGCGATCGTCGAGCACGGTAAAGGCTCGCGCATTTTCGTGCCCCTCCTCACCTTGCAAGAACTCGTCGGCGCCCGCGACAAGGCTTCGATCTTCTTGCTGAAATGCACGCGTTCCGAGCACACCGACGACGTGATGGACGAGATCAAAGCGATCTTTCCCGGCTACACCATCCGCCCCCTGAAAGAATTTCTGTCGCTGCTCACATCGACCAACGTTCCCGGCCTCGAGCCGTTCATTCACTCGATGATCGGTCTGGCGGTTTCGATCGGCTTGCTCGTCATTTTTCTGACGATGTACACCACCGTCGTCGAACGCACGCGCGACATCGGCGTACTGAAATCGATCGGCGCGAATCGCGCCTTCATCATTCGCGCGCTGCTGACGGAATCCGCTGTGCTGTGCCTGCTTGGCATCGGTGCAGGCGTCGTGCTCAGCTACATCATTCGCGCCTTATTCCTCGCCAGCTTTCCGACGCTCTCAATCCTGATCACCATGCCGTGGATCCTGCGCGCAGGCGCCATCGCGCTCGCCGGCGCCGTCATCGGAGCCAGCTATCCGGCATGGGTTGCGAGCCGCAAAGACGCCGTCGAAGCGCTTTCTTACGATTGATTTCGCGCTCAGTTCTCTAGGCAGCGAGCAGCAAACGCAGCTACAATACGTACCCACGACGGATCGCATTTTCCAGGGTAAAGCCAGGGCCAAAACGAGTGGAGTCGATACTTAAAACCGAAGGACTGTGGAAGTTGTATCGCGCGGGCAAAGTGGAAGTGCCTGCGCTGCGCGGCGTGAATTTCCAGGTTGCGCCCGGCGAATCGGTCGCCGTCATGGGCCCTTCGGGATGCGGAAAATCGTCCCTGCTCTACGTGATCGGCGGGCTTGCGCAGGCCTCGCGCGGCCACGTTTTCGTGGACGGCAACGACCTCACCGAGATGAGCGACGCCGCGCGCACAAAGCTCCGCCGCCACAAAATCGGCTTCGTGTTCCAGCGATTTAATCTGCTTCCCACGTTGAACGCCAAGGGCAACATCGCCATCGCGCAATTTATTCACGGCGACGGCTTCGATCCGCATCGCTTCGATGTCGTCACTAAAATGCTCGGACTCGACGGGCGCCTGCATCACAAACCGTCCGAGCTTTCCGGCGGCGAGCAGCAGCGCGTGGCCATCGCGCGGGCGATCATCAACGAACCAAAAATCTTGCTTGCCGACGAGCCAACGGGTAACCTCGACTCGAAAAATTCCGACATCGTTCTCGAAATGCTGCGCCAACTGAACAAAGATCTGGGCCAAACCATCGTGATGATTACGCACAACCCGGAAGCCGTCACCCATTTCGATCGCGTCGTGCACATGCGCGACGGCGTTATCGTTGATGGCGTCCCTGCCGATTGAAATGGCCAGCATCAAAACCATTCTCGCGCGCACGTTTTTCTGGTCGTATGAACGCGGCACCTGGCAATACGACGTCGCCGTCATCATCATTCTGATTTTCGTGCTGGGCACACCCCCGCGCTGGTTTCACGACGAGCCGCAGGTCGGGCTGCCGACTTCGCCCGCGGAAGTCGAGCTCATAGCCGGCACCGAAAAAGATTCGCAGCAGACCTATCGCATCGACGCACGCATTCTCGCTCCGCCCGAGCAAACTCCGGCTCTCCAGAACGATCTTCACAACGCGCTGAAAAAGGCGCTGCCCATGCTCCGCGACGGGCGTTTCTCCATCGCCAAAATCGATGCCGTGCGCGACGGAGACGGCAACGTCATCGCCTACCAGGTCGAAATTCACCGCTAGGCCGCATCCCGTAACTACACTCGGCCGTAGAACATACACCGCGTGAACAGCTCTTCACCGAAACGTTCCGGCCCGTCCGCGCATCTTTCTCTATGTGCTAGGATCAATTCAGCGAAAACGTCGGCCAACAAACGGCCCCAGGTGCACATTTTGAACAATAAAATTTGTATTGCTGCTGCGCTCGCGCTGACCGCGTTCTCGTGCGCCATTTCTCTTTCGGCCGGTTCTCATCGCGCCGCAGCCCTTCCTCAAGCCACTCAGGCGACCACCGAAGCCGTCCTCGCCACGATGGACAAAGCCGCCTCGGACTTTCGCAGCCTGCAGGCCGATCTCGAAAACACCAAGTACACCGACGTCGTGAAAGATACCTCCGTCGAAAAGGGCCACATCTTCGTCCGCAAAGATTCGAAAATGCGGATCGAAATCACCGAACCCGATCCGCGCACCATTCTCCGCAACGGCGATTCCCTTTTCGTTTACACGCCGAAGATCAAGCGCGTCGAGGAATACGATCTCGGCAAAAACCGCGCCATGATCGATCAATATGTGCTGCTCGGATTCGGCACCCGCAGCGAAGCCTTGCAGAAAGGCTACGACGTAAAGCTCACGGGCGAAGATCAGCTCGACGGCAAGAAAGCATATCTGCTGGAGCTGGTGCCAAAGTCCGACGACGTAAAACACCAGATCACGAAGATTCAGATGTGGATCGATTCGGCATCGTGGCTGCCCATTCAGCAAAAATTTTTCGAGACCGGCTCGGGCGATTACATCCAATTTCACTACAGCAACATGATGAAGAACCTGAAGATTCCCGATTCACGCTTCAAGCAGGATTGGCCCAAAGACGTAAATCACGTCCGCCCCCGCGGCTAGCCTATTTTCCAGCACCGCAAATCCGCTTTTGTAGGGGCGTCCCTTCAGGGCGCCCACGCACAAGGTCAGCACGACGCCGCTTTTAAGTTCCCAAAACAAACTCGCGCCGCCCAGCAGAAGATAGGGTGTCTTCCGCCGAACAACGCGATTCGCCTCGATCGAACCCGGTTCAACAATCTTTAATTCAGTTCGCCGCCCGCCGCTCCTGCTCCAACAATCGTTCCTTCCGCGAAATCCCCCATCGATATCCCGCCAAATTCCCGTCCTGCCGCACCACCCGATGGCACGGCACCACAATCGACACCGGATTTGTAGCGCACGCCCGCGCCACGGCTCGCACCGCCTTCGGATTCCCCACCGCCTGCGCAACCTGCGAATATGTCTTCGTCGTGCCCGACGGAATTTGCTGCAACTCCTGCCACACACGCCGCTGAAACGCCGTTGCCTGCACATCGAGCGGCAACTCAACCCGCGGCGGCTTCCCTTCCACGCGTTCGACGATCTCACTCACCCACTTTTCGAACGAATGATCTGCCGCGCTGATTTCCGCGCGCGGATATTCGTCGTGCAGCTCCTGCACCAACTTCGGCTCCGAATCTCCGAGATAGACCGCCGAAACGCCGCGTTCCGTCGCCGCCACCAACACTTCGCCCAGCTTCGATTTCGCGATGCTGTATCCGATCTTCATGCCCTTTCCTCCTTTTCGATAAGTCGCCGGCGTCATGCCGAGTTGCGCGTTGCTCCGTTCGTACACGCGGCTCGATGAGCCATATCCCGTTTCATAAAGCGCGTCGGTGATTTTCTTTCCGGAACGCAGTAGCTTCTTGAATTTCGCAAGACGCAACGCTTCCGCCAATTCACGCGGGCGCAGTCCCGTCACTTGCATGAATGCGCGCCGCAGCGTCGCTGTCGTGGTTCCCAGCGATTGCGCGAGCACGCCAAATCTCAACGCTTCCTCATCGCCGGCCACTTCAATCGACCGCATCGCTCGTTCCACAAGCGCGATCGACCCCGCCACTTCATCCGGCTTGCAGCGCAAACACGGCCGATAGCCTTCGCGCCGCGCCTCTTCCCTCGTCTTGAAAAAAATCACGTTCTGCCGCAGCGGCCGCCGCGCCGGGCACGATGGCCGGCAATAGATATTCGTCGTCCGCACGCCCAGCACAAACGTTCCGTCCGCACGATGATCGCGCGACGTCGTCGCTCGCCAATAACGCGCCGCCACGCTCCCCGTAATCCCCGCCGCATTTTGTTTGTTGTGTTGAGTGTCTCATCACGCTGCCAAATTAACCCAACCCAAAAGCCAAATCTATCCGCAAAGGCGCGTCAAAGTATTTTGATGTTTGAACGAAAGGAAAGCGTCAAAAAACTGGATCTTCAGCGGCTTCGATGGTCTCAGTGCGCGACGCAGCCGCCGTTTTCTTTGGCGCGCGATGCGGCGCTGTAATCACCAGTATCACCGCGGCAAGAATCACGATCGACGCCAGCATCGTCCGCAACGTAATCGCTTCATGCAGCAGGAACCACCCCAGAAACAACGCCACGATCGGATTCACAAACGCATACGTCGCCACGCGCGTCGCCGTGCTGTGCTTCAAAATGTAGAGATACGACGAAAACCCAATCATCGACCCGAAGAAGATCAAATACGTGACCGCCATCCACGACCGCGTCGAAACCGTCGCCACATGCAGC
Organism: uncultured Acidobacteriota bacterium; assembly: GCA_963785605.1. Classification (GTDB taxonomy): domain Bacteria; phylum Acidobacteriota; class Terriglobia; order Acidiferrales; family UBA7541; genus Acidiferrum. The sequence goes on from CAWAWE010000020.1 coordinate 409,983, forward strand.
GCACCAATCTCGCCGGTCAAACCTGCCGCGATCCACAGAATAGCTCCGCCCGTCAGGCTCTGCATCGCCGAACCCATCAGCGGAGAACTCGGCATCTTCCCATGCTTGGCATAAATCGAGCCGCACGCCCACGCGAACGACCCCACCCCAAGAATCGCAACGCCGATCGGATCGATTCGCCCCGAACCGCCAAGATCTTTCGGCCCCACCAACAACGCCAGCCCCGAGAATCCGAGCACCAGCCCGGCTATAACGCGCGGCACTGGCCGCGTGCCGCCCGGCCTCAGCCAATCGATGATCACCATCCACAACGACACTGTCGCGACCAGCAGCGCCGCGACTCCCGAAGACACTCTCTCCTCGGCCAGGCACACTCCGCCATTCCCTATCGCCAACAAGAGCAACCCGGTTACTGTCGTGCTCCGCCACTCCGCCCAGGTCGGTCTGGCTTTCGTCTTCCACAACAAAATCGGAAACGCGATCAGCCCAAAAACAAAATGGCGAATCCCCGCCACGATCAACGGCGGGAAAGACTCGTCGCCGACCCGGATTGCAAGAAACGTCGATCCCCAAATGACGTAAACCGCCGCATAAGCCGCCAGTAGCGTCGTGCGGTTCGAAGCGCCGTGAGGATCGTGAGCTCCGCTGGTTACAGCTGTAGAGCTATCGCTAGGTTGTGTTTCCGTCGTAGGCATGGATTGATGTGCCGGCGTCACCGAACGCCGACGATTGCAAGGAATGTAGGACCGCCGGTTCGCAACGTACAGCGCCATTTTGGTGCGACCGACATGGTAATCTTAGAGAACTCGTCGGCTCTATCCGAAATAAGCCATCAAACACCCGCAGGCTGGCCATCAATCGCCATTTCTAATCTCGCGCTTCGAATTTCGCCTTCGATTTCCGCTTTTCGAATTTTCCGTACCATTACCAACCAGTTGATCTTAGGACACTTGCGGCGTTTTCCACAGATTGACGCCCGCCCCCTTCGGTGACATCTTTACGACCCAACTTTTACCGGTTGGTGGAGCAAGTGATTAGCTACCGGAATCAAGTTTCGGGAAGTTTTGCCTGGGGTCGGCAGCTGGCGTTAGCATAGATATCTCTGAATAGCGATATCGCTGAGGGGCGATTCATGAGGTCTACGAACCTCGCAACAATTTACGAGTCGACTGCCATCGACTTCATCCCGGAAGTCCCTGCAACGTTGGCTGTTGCCACGGCTGCGGCGGTGGCTCCGCAAACGCAAGTGGTGGCCGGCGTACGCGTGCCGGCGCTGCGTGTTATGCCTCTGCTCAGCGACACCAAGACCCGCCAGTTCGTCCGAGTTCCCACGCATGCCGTCGGTGTTCACCCCGAACACCGCGAATATCCCCGCGCCACCTTGCGTCTGCCGCTCCGCCTCCGTAGCGTCAACGACGTCCAGGAAAAATATCCGATCACTCTCGTCACCCGCGACATCAGCTCCAGCGGCGTTTTCTTCCTCTGCCCAAAGGCTTTAGCCGCAGGCACCAAGATCGAAATCGAGATTATTTTAGTAAGCCGCCCCATGGGCCGCGGCAACGTCGTCGTAGCCACCGCCGCCCGCGTCAAACGCCTCGAACCCGCCGCCACCCCCGGCTGGTACGGCGTCGCCGCCCTCTTCGAAGACGTAGCCTTCGACCGCGACGATCGCGTCCCCACTCGCTTCATGAAGTAACCTTCGGCGCGAAAATCTCGGCATTCGCCTATTGCGCCCCAACCCCACCGACACCCTTCAATTCGAGACAGCGTCATCCAGGTGCCGCATTCTTCAGGTCTCAGGAGGGTGCGGTTTTTCCCCAACACAAGCTCAATCGATCGGTCGAAGCAATGTCATCTCCACCCTACTCTGCTAATCTTCTCAAATGCCGAACCGTCCACCGTCCCCCCTCCAAGCCGTCCTCTTCGACTGGGACGGCACCCTGCTCGACTCTTTCGACGCCGACTCCTCCGCCTACCTAGCCATGTTCCGCGAACTCGGCATCCCCTGGGGATTGAAAGAATTAGCCATGCACTACACGCCAAACTGGCACCGCGTCTACCGCGCCGCCAAAATCCCAGTTTCAAAATGGGAACTCGCCGACAAGCTCTGGGCCAAGAACTACGCCCACCACGCCCCAAAACTCGTCCCGGGCGCCCGCAGCATCCTCAACTGGGTAGCTCGCCACTACCAACTCGGCCTGGTCACCAGCGGCGACCGCATCCGAGTCCCGCGCCAACTCCGTTACTTCGGCCTCACCCAAATTTTCGCCACGCGCGTCTGCGCCGGCGACACACCAGAGAAAAAGCCACACCCCGCCCCCTTGCGTCTCGCTCTAAAGCAGATGTGCCTCAAGCCCAGCACCTGCGTCTACGTCGGCGATTCCCCACATGATTTAGAAATGTCGAAGCGCGCAGGCGTCCGCGCCATCGCCGTCATCGGCCGCTTCCCCACCGAAGCTGGCCTGCGCGCCGCCAAACCCGAATTTCTGCTGAATTCACTAAAGGAACTTCCCGCGGTCCTGAAGTCGATCGAATCGTAGGGACACGGCACTCCGTGCCCTTTCTTACGCGGCGTTAACGTTGCGGCTTTGGTGGCGTGGGCGTCGGCTGCGATTGCGGCGCCGCTTGTGGAGCCGGCTGCGTCGGCGACGCAGTCGATTGCGCTGAACTCGGCGACGGGGTTCCGCCCGCAGGCGCCGTCTCCGACACCGTAGCCGCCAGCGGCTTAAAATCTGTCCACTTCACCACCAACCGCACCGAAAAATCGCCTTCCTTCACGTGCACCGTCTCATCCGCCCGCTCATAATTCGGAAACCAGTATTTCCCCCCCACATTTTCGCGATACGTCTCAAACGTGGTAAACGGCATCTGTGCAAACTTCACATCTCCCAACTCGTTCACCCATTTTCCATATGTCTTCACCACTTCCAGATATTGCGTGTCCACCCAAATAATCCCATCCAGATACGAACTCTTGCGATCCACCGTCTTCGGCGTCACCTTGAAAATATACGTGTCGATCTCATCGACCTTTTCCGTCCCGATATATTTCAAATCGTATTTCGCCAGCTGCGATGAGTTGATCGGAAACTGCGGAATCCGCTCCAGTTCCTTCACGTCTTCCGGCTGCAACGCAAACGAATGCAGCGTCGATTGCGGATGCTCGAGCAACTTATTCACCACGCGCCCGTCCGGCATCCGCGTCGCTTCCGAAACCTGCAAAAACTCTCCAATGATCGTTCCCGCATGATCGTACTCGCTGATTTTAATCGTCCTCTTCGCCGCAAACGTCGGACGCACCGACGCGAACTCATCTTCCTTCGCCACAAATTTTCGAATGATCTGATCCGGCGGCAGCGACGGCGGCTCGACCGCCTCCGGCGTATTCCCCAGCCGCTTCACATCGTGCTCGGGAGGCGGCGTCATCGGCCGCTGCTCCCCCTGTGCCCGCGCCGGCGCACCAGCGCCCAGCATCACGAGCACAACACCCGCCAACAACCCGACCTTGCACATAGATCTCATAAATAGTGAGATGCGCTCACGCCTTTCCACGCAACTCCGCCTCACAGCTTACTCCACGAAATCCCTTCCCGCCTCAACCTGACATCCCTCCGCTCTTTCGCTACAATTTCTACGCTTGTGGACACCGCAAAAAAAGCATCTCGCTTCTTCGTCACCGGCCGCGTGCAAGGTGTCGGCTTCCGTTTCTTCGCCGTCGGCGAAGCCGAACGCCTCGGCCTCAGCGGCTACGTGCGCAATTTGCGCGACGGCCGCGTCGAAGCCTACGCCATCGGCACGCCCGAGCAGCTCGCGCAATTTCGCGCGCGCCTCGAAAAAGGTCCGCGCCTTTCCAGCGTCGACTTCGTCGCCGAACAATCCGCCGACATCGATTCGCAATACACATCCGATTTCGTCACAACACCAACCCTTTGATTCTCATAGGAGCTTGCCAGGATGGACGATCTAAAGAAATTGATCCGCGAAGTGCAAGACTACCCGAAACCCGGCATCCTCTTCTACGACCTGACGACGGTCCTGAAAGATAAGCAGGGCTTCCACAATCTCGTCGATCGTCTCTGCGCCCACTACGACGGCCACAAAATCGATAAAGTCGCCGGCATCGAAGCCCGCGGCTTCATCTTCGCTCCCGCGCTCGCCTATCGACTCGGCGCCGGTTTCGTCCCCATTCGAAAGCCAAAAAAACTCCCCGCCAAAACGCGCGCCGTCTCCTACGCCCTCGAATACGGCACCGACTCCATCGAAGTCCACGAGGACGCCATCTCCCCCGGCGAACGCGTCATCATCTGCGACGACCTCCTCGCCACGGGCGGCACCGCCGCTGCCGCAGCCAAGCTCGTCCAGGAACTCGGCGGAAAAGTCGAAGGCCTCGCCTTCGCCGTCGAACTCACCTTCCTCAACGGCCGCAAAAAACTCCCCAACCTCGACGTCTTCTCCCTACTCCAATACGACAAATAGCTCGCCTGTATTCGTCATCCAATTCCCAAAGCCTGTCATCCCGAGCCGACCGAATCCTAAAGCCTGTCATCCTGAGCCGACCGAAAGTCGGCGAAGGATCTCAGCGTCCAGTCCTTCTACGCAACCGGCCACACGCATCAATCGCGCCCAACTCGAATCGTCGAGCCCCACTAAAAACCTGTCATTCCGAGCGAAGCGAGGAATCTGCTTTCTCCAGCGGCCATCGTGGCTTTCGCATTCGCCGCCATGGCCCTCGAACATTTGTCATCCTGAGGCGCACAAAGCGCGCCGAAGCATCTCAGCATTAAACGCCGCGTCACAATCCATCGTTACTTCATTACCTCTTTGCCTCATTACTTCGCCCTTTTCCTCTGCCTCACCACCTCAAACAAAACCACCCCCGCCGCCACCGAAACATTCAGCGACCTCACCGGCCCCACCGTCGGCAGCGACACCACAAAATCACATCTCTTCCGCGTCAACTCATGCAATCCCTTGCCCTCGCCCCCCATCACAATCCCCACCGGCGAAGTAAAATCCACCTCGGTATATTCCCGATCGCCCTCTTCATCCAGCCCCACCAGCCAATACCCCGCCTCTTTCAACTCCTCCATCGTCCGCGCCAGATTCGTCACCTTCGCCACCGGCAAATGCGACAGCGCCCCCGCCGACGCCCGCGCCACCGTATCCGTCAACCCCGCCGCGCGCCGCTCCGGAATCACCACGCCATGCGCACCCGCCGCCAGCGACGTTCGAACAATCGCCCCCAAATTGTGCGGATCCTCCACGCCATCCAACAAAACAATCAGCCCCTTTTCGCCGTTCCCCGCCGCCGCGGCCGCATTCGCCGCCTCAATAATCTCTTCAATCGTCCCCGCCGCCCGCGGCGCCACCAACCCCACAATCCCCTGATGCTCCTTCGTATCCGCCAGCCGATCGATCTGCGACCGATCCTCAAACCTCACCGAAATATTCTTCGCCCGCGCCAACTGCACAATCTCTTCCACGCGCGTATCCTGCCGCCCCCGCGCAATCACAATGCGGTCAAACGCCCGCCCCGCCTCCAACGCCTCCCGCACCGCATGTATCCCCGTCAACCGATCCACACGCTCTCCCGAAGTAAAATTACAGACGTAAATAAATTCGCGTTGTCATCCTGAGCCGCCGAAGGGCGGCGAAGGATCTCAGCCTTCAGCCCCACTCCAAAACTCAACAAGTCATGCGACTCTCCGCATTTATCTTTACTTCATTACGTCATTGCTTCCTTACTTCACTCCATCACCGAGCAAAACTCCACCATCCTCCCCCTCACCGTCTTCACCGCAAACCCCGCCTCCGCCGCCGCATCGATCAACAAAATCACGCGATCCAAATCCCCCTCGCCCGCTCTCCCCGCCAGCGCCAGCCGCAACGGCTGAAACAATTCCCTCCCGCGAATATCCAATTCCGCCTTCAACGCCGTCACCATCTCGCTGAATCTCTCCGGCGTGCAAACTCCGCCATCCAACACCAGCCGCGCCAGCATCCGAATCAAATCCCGCGCCGCATACCGCGCCATCACATTGTGCGCCTCAACATCATTCAACACGCGCGCCGCGTCGTACTCAAACACCAATCTCAATAAATCCGCCAGCCCGCCGCGATCCGCCACCTGCGGCCCCAACAAAAACGCCGCCCGCTCGCACCACGCCATTTGCTCCGGCGACAACTCCGCCAAGCCCCGCGCGCGCAAAACACCCACGACATCCGCCGCACAAAACGGATTCACCGCAACCGCCTGATTTTCTCCAGGATTTTCGCTCATGGTAGCGCCGGCGTCTCGCCGGCGTTTTTTCGATGCGACGGCATTTACCGCCCAATCACTTCGGCTCGATCACGCAGCCGTCGCTCAATCTCTACTTCCCCGTCACCGTCGCCGCCACATGGCACGCGATCGCCTCACCGCGCCCCACCGCATCCACACCCTCATTCGTCTTCGCCTTCAAACTAATCTTCTCCACCGCGACTCCAAGCGCACGACCCAGCGCCTCTCTCATCTTCGGAAAGTGCGGCCCCAGCTTCGGCCGCTCCAAAATCACCACCGCATCCACCCACTCAATCGCAAGCCCCGCGCCGTCAAGCAACACGCGCGCATGCTCCAAAAATTTCAAACTATCCGCGCCCTTCCATCGAGGATCGGTATCCGGAAAATGTTTCCCGATATCTCCCAACCCCGCCGCTCCCAACAACGCATCGCACAACGCATGCGCGAGGACATCTCCATCCGAATGCCCCACCGGCCCCTTATCGAACGGCACCTCAACGCCGCCGATCATCAACTTCCGCCCCTCCGCGAGCCGATGCAGATCGTACCCAATCCCGCAGCGCACGCTCATTTCGCCGCGCGCCCTTTCCCGCTCTTCGCACCAACACCATCGTCCGCGCTCGCCGACCGCTCCTGCTCCAAATAAAATTTCGCCAGCTCCATATCCGCCGGCTTCGTAATCTTGATGTTCCGCTCCGACCCCAGCACTACAAACACTTCGCGCCCCAGCCGCTCCACCAACCCCGCTTCATCCGACGCGCTCACGCCATCCGCGTCAGCCCGCGCAAACGCTTCCTTCAGCAACTTCGTCGTGAAAACCTGCGGTGTCTGCGCCAGCACCACCCGCTCCCGCGGAATCGTCGCCGTGATCAGCGCCACATCCTCCGGCAGACTCGCGCGTTTCACTTCTTTCACCGTGTCCATCGCCGGAATTCCCAAAATCGCGGCCTGATGCTTCCGCGCCTCTTCGATCACCCGCACAATCTGCTCGCGCTTCACAAACGGCCGCACCGCGTCATGCACCAGCACCAATTCCGTATCCGCCGCCACCAGCTTCAACGCCGCCGCCACTGACTCCTGCCGCGTATCCCCGCCCTTCACCACACGCACATTCTGCGAAAATTTCTCCCCGCGAATCGCCTCCTCAATCTTCGCGATCCCATCCCCTCGCGTCGCCACAATGATATCCGTCACCAGTTCGCACGACGCGATCCGCCGCACGCTCAACATCACGATCGGCACGCCATCCAATTCTAAAAATTGTTTCGGTGTTTCGGCACCCATTCGAGTGCCCAGACCAGCGGCAGGCAAAATTGCAGCGATTCGGCTCATAAAAAGTTTCGCGGCTAGAAGACCCAGAAGTGTACATCACTGCCCACTCCCACGCGAAACTCCGACCATCTCCAATACTGTAAACGTTCAGGACGGAATTTGGGTGCCGCACCCTTTTGCTTTTAAAGGGTGCGGTTTTTCCACATGATCTTGGCATCACACGGCGAACATATCTCGAGCCCACCCCACCATTCGCCGCACCGCTCTAACTCGCCTGGCTCTCCCCTTCCGTCATCTCGGTCCCTCGCCCTCCACCATTCTCCCCACCGCGCACCGCCCCCGCCGCTGCCCCTCGCGCCAACGCTACCGGTTCCATTCCCTTCTCATCCACCCGCCCAAATATCATCTTCCCCGCCGCCGTCTGATGCACCGACGTCACCGTCACATCCACACTCTTGTTAATAAATCGCCGCGCTCCATCCACCACCACCATCGTCCCGTCATCCAGATACGCCACGCCCTGATTCGCCTCTTTCCCCTCTCGCAAAATCAGCACCCGCATCGGCTCGCCCGCCATCACCACCGGCTTCAGTGCATTCGCCAGCTGATTCACGTTCAGCACCGACAATCCCTGCACCCGCGCCACTTTATTCAAGTTGAAATCGTTCGTCACGATCTTCGCGCCGATCTCCCGCGCCACCTCGATCAACTTCCGATCCACATCTCCCGCAGGCGCCGCCGGATGCTCTAGCACGCGCACATCGATTCCCCCCATCTTTCGAATGCGCTCCAGCACATCCAATCCGCGCCGCCCGCGTTGCCGCTTCAGCGAATCACCCGAATCCGCCACGAGCTGCAACTCATGCAGGACAAATTCCGGCACCAGCAGCGGCCCATCTAGGAAGTGCGCCTCGCAAATGTCCGCGATCCTTCCGTCAATCAAAACGCTCGTATCCACCAGCTTCGGTATCACGGCATGCGCCGCAACCGTCGCAGTCGTCGCCGCAGCCGCTCCCGCCTCTCGCACTCGCGTATCGGCACCGCGCGCCGCAACCGCCGCATCGTCCTCTTTCTTCCCCTCGCGTTCCTTCGCCTTCAGCGAACCCAGCACCGCTCCCAAATACGCAAACGCCACCAGCACGCCGCTTTCAAAAAACGACTTCGTGCGCTCCGGTTCCGCAATGCGAGACACCACCGCCGTCACCAGCACCGCCGCAAAAATCCCCAGCACTGCCCCAAGCGCCCCGCCCAGTAATCCGCGCGGTGTAGCCCATCGCAGCCTCAGCTCGATCACAAGTATGATCGCCGCCAGCAACAGTCCCGCGCCGACGGCCTCCATTCCATGCAGCTCGAACGGTTTCAGCCACCAGCACAGCGCCACAACCACCACCGCAAGCCCGCCGCGCAACATCCACGGCTCCACATGCAGTGCCGCCCTCACTGGCTCCGGCAGGTGAGCCTCATATTTATTTTGGGTGATATCAATCCCAGCGGAAAAATGCTCTACGACTCCCCGGCGTTCGACGCCGGTATACGCTCGACTCATGCGACCTCACAGGACTTGCTTAATCACTGCAAAATCGGCCACAGCTTCCCGCAGAGTGTGGGACATAAACTCAAACCTTGCGGGGGTAGAAGCTAGTTACGTTTCGCTGCTGATATACTCCAACACGATATCGCCGTCAAGCTGACTTCAACATTCTTCTCGCCGCTGTGGAAAAGCATGCGACTTTATTGCCTAATAGTGAAAAAAACATTCCGCCCTGCCGCTCAGACCGCGGCGATTCCGACTTCCATTTGTAGGGGACGGGTTTACTTCGCCCGGCGTAGCGTCCAACCTCGATTGCTCAATTCGAAGCCCGCCCTGCGCGGGTTCGGTTCTGCCCAAGGATGGCTATGTCCCTATCATCAATCCTGTCCGTCATTTACACGCCTGATTATATTTTAGTTTTGATAATTCCCTCTGCCGCCTTCGCCCAATTCCAGCCGCCTCTCTAGGAACTGAGTTGCAAACACCTATCAAAATGACAAACCGGCAACCTAACCGCATCGCCAGCCCCATTGAATCTCTACCCGAATCGTTACTGGCTACACAAACTGAATTTGTATGGGCGCAGCACCGCGTCGCCCTGAGCTTCGAAGGGTGCGCCTCAAGCCCGCAACATCACCCCGTCTTGAGCGCTTCCTCTTGTCACCGATCCGACCACTCCATAAAAAAAGCCGGCAACGCCCCACGCGTCGCCGGCCAAAATTTCATTACTTCATTACTTCATTGCTTCTTTACTTCGCCTTTTCTTATTCCGTATAAACCCGCGGCACCCTCGCCGTCACCGCGCACATCAAGTCCGAAGTGACCGTCCCAATCCCTCGCGCGACCGCATTCGTAGCCAACAAACGTTCGCCGTCGCTTCCGTAAATCGTTACCACATCGCCAATCTCCACGCCCGAGACATCCGTCACATCGATCATCGTCACGTCCATCGACACAATCCCAATAATCGGCGCCAGCTTGCCTCGCACCAATACGTTTCCGCGCGTCCCCAGCGATCGATGCACGCCATCGCCGTAACCCGCCGCCAGCACCGCAATCACCGACGGTCGCGTCGCCACAAATTTCATCCCATACCCGACGCCCGCGCCCGCTGGAATCTTCCGCAAATTGATGATCCGCGTCCGCAAACTCATCACCGGCTTCAGCGGCAGCTTCTTCTCCGCTTCTTCCCGCTTTTCCTGCGGATCGTAACCCGGATGATACCCATACAAAATTACGCCCGGCCGCACCATGTCGCCCCACGTCTCAGGACGGCTCGCGATCGCCGCGCTGTTCGCCAGATGCACAATTCCCGGATCGACTCCGAGCGCGCGCAGCCGCTCCAGCGCTACAAAAAAATGCTCTTCCTGCTCGCGTGTCTGCTCTCCCACCGGCGATGCAAGAAACGCTTCCGACGACGCGAAGTGCGTCATCACGCCACCCAGCCGCAGGCTCTGACACTTCGCCAGTTGCGCGGCAAACTCATCGATCTCGTTCGAAGCAATTCCCAGCCGGTTCATCCCCGAATCGATCTTCAAATGAAACGACAACGGATCGCGCTGATCGTCCTTCGCCGCCGCGCGATTCAATTGCGCAAGTTGCTCGATCCGGTGGACCACCGGCGTGAGGTCGTACTTCAAAAGATTTTTCTCTTCGCCGGGCCAGAAACTCGTCAGCACTAGAATCGGCTTCTTGACTCCAGCCTTGCGAACTTCAATTCCTTCCGCCGCCGACGTCACGCCGAACCAGTCCGATCCTGCCTTCTCTAAAATCTTCGCCACCTGCGGCCCGCCGTGCCCATACCCATTGCCCTTCACGATCGACAACACCAATCGCGGCGTCACCCGCTGCTCATCCTCCGGATTCACAAACTTTCGAATCGCTTCGAGGTTGTACGCCAGCGCCGACGTCGATACCTCCGCCCACACCGGCCGCCCCACTTTGCCAACCGCTTTCGCCACGTCCGCTCCCACCCCCGCAATAGCATACTTCGTGTTGAGCCCGCTCCGGCCGCTCGCCGGGCCCGATGAGATCGTCCCAGTCCTGCCGGCCGTCTCTGTGCCGGTAGCTCCGTCAGCCTTCGACGAAGCAGCCTTAACCGTCCGCGTTTTCTTACCCACCGTCAATGTCTGTGTCATGTCCGATCCCCGAAGAGAACCAGTGTAAATCCAAGCGCCTCGACGGTCCCGCCTCACCGCCCCGCCAAGCCACGCAAAAGACAACATCTGTTCAACAACTCTCTTCGCAGATCCACTTCTGCAATCCCGCCACCCATCCCTAACCCCAATCCCCTCAATACCAATCGCCCCCGCCTTCATCCCCTCCTGTGTCGCCACACCCACACACCGTTTTCACAGACCAACTCTCGGCTTAGTCCTGAATCACAGGGTGCCGCACCCTCAGCTTTTAGAGGGTGCGGGTTTTCCCCAACCCAACCTCGCCCTATCCGGCGAGCCCCAAAGCCACCACCGCACCGGCACACACGTTCGCAATCTCGTGTACGGGCGCAGCACTGCTGCGCCCCAAGTCCGCAAGCTATAATCCGCGCCCAATTCCTCCCCCTCTTTCTTTTTTTCCGGTTTGCTACGATGCGAAATTTTTACCTCCCATATTTACTCTTGACTAAACACTCCTCCCATGCTATCATTCCCAATGTACAGTCCAACCTCTTCGAAACACACCCACCCGCAAGCCCAGCAATATCAATCGCTTGCACACACGCATTTCCCGCCGTCTTCCAACCCGCTCAAAACAAACAAGATGCACACACTCCAAAAAACGACGGGGGTGTACCCCTCTTCTTCCCAATTTGGAACTCGTACCGTTAGAGCGACCTCTCAATCCGCGTCGAGTAATCCGTGTATTACCTCCTTTACCTCCCCCTGCCGCAACTCGCTCGCTCCGTATACAATTGAATCCACGAGAGTCCCCCGCCTCTCGCGCCACAGGGATCCGTTCAGCGCGGTCAGACAATTAGATGGCTAAGAACTACTACGAAATTCTCGGCGTGCCCGAGAACGCCTCCGATACCGACATCGAAGCCGCGTTCAAAGTAAAGGCGCGTGAAGTCCATCCCGACACCGTGCCCGCGGATAATCCATATCTCCGCCAGGTCGCGTCCGAAGCCTTCAAAGATTTGTCCGAGGCCAAGGCCACGCTGCTCGATCGCACTGCGCGCGAAAAATTCGACGGATCGCTTGCCGCAGAACGCGAGCGCAATCGTGAATCCGGCAGCTCGAGTTCGTCCTCCTCGGAAAGCGCAGACGGCTCCTCGACGCATCGCACACGCACCGGTTCGCGCTCGGGCTCGTCGCGCAGAACTGGTTCCGTTCCATTGCGTGCCCGCACCGGGAGTTCGCCGTTTCCAGAAATCCGAAACCTGAACAGCTTTCTGTTCATGGTTCTCGGCATGGCCACGATCTTTTTCCTCGCGGTCTTGGTCGCCAGCGGGCGCATGCCGCCGCTCTGGCTCGCCGTCGTTACCGCTGCTATTGGAATTTTTCTTTTCGTCAACGGAATGCGCCCTGTCCGCGGCTTTACCAGTGGACGTCCGATGTTGATCGGCAGCGCCACCGTGGTGACCTGCATCCTCTTGGCGCTCTGGCTCGTCTCGCCTTCGTACTTCGAGATGGCCACGACTTCGCGCATCGCTCACGCCGTTGCAACGCGCGCGCGCCGCGTCACACAATCTCCGTCCTCGCCGCAGCAATCAGTGTCGCCGAGAGTCCTAGCGGACAGCGCGCCAAACGAAGTCGTCGATATGAGCGGCAGCGAAGCCATGTTGCCGACACGCATCTGGTCCAACTTGAAAGATGGCCAGAATTATCGTTCGCGACTCGACGGCAGCGCGCTCTACCTCGACGCAATCGCCAGCGGCGGCAAAATCAGCGGCCAATTTGCAGGTTGCGAATTTCACCGAGCGGGAGCCGGCCCATCCGATTGGGTTGGCATGTGTACCGAAATCGGCGGAACGGGCGAAGCCCTGCGCAAACTTCCCGCCACACTGAACCGCTTCTCCGAAGATCGCATCGAGGGCAGCACAGGCGATGTTCCCGTCTTCGTGATGACCCCGGTCGACAACTTGCCGATGGCCGGCAGCGCTTCACCAAGCGTCGGCGGAGCCAACACCGTTCCGGGCGCGTCACCGCTCGCTGGAGCCGATCCGGCCGCGCTGGCAACGCCCGGCAACTCAGCCGCCATTGGAAATTCCGCACCAGTATCGAACGGCGCCGCAGGCAACAGCGCAGATCCAAACGCCACGTCACCCGCCGCTGCAGTGCAAGACACAACCGAGCCCGACCTATCCGGTTTGAAAAAGCCAGACAAGGAATCCGTCGAATTGACGTGCGCATCCGAGCGCCTGTCGCAAGGCGTAACGAAATACAACGAGTGCCTGCGCAAACAACTCGACGCGCTGAAAGCTACGCCGAACCCGCCGAGCCTAGCCGGCCTCAGCTCCGCCGAGCGCGAAGACGTGGTCCTCACCTGCTCCAACGAAAAGCTGATCCACGGCCCCGGCGCCTACAACGCCTGCCTCGTCCAGCAACTCAAAAAGAAAAAGAAACTGAAATAGCTTTTTTCTGTGGGACGAACTACGGCGAATCGAAGCGCAATATCGCGCATTGGAAATACAAAATAAGAAATTGAAGCTCTTTGAAAACTCGACCGCGAGAGAAAATACTTCGTCGGACTTTACAGATCGTCGGGGCCGAGGTTGCTGAAGGCGTCGGGGGCGGCTTCCTCGAAGCGAGTGAATTTGCTGAGGAACCGGAATTTTACGTTTTCGGTTGGGCCGTTGCGCTGCTTGGCGATGCGCAATTCGGTTTCTTCGCGCTCTTCGGGAGTCGCGCCCGCTTTGAAAAAATTCGGACGATAGATGAACATCACGACGTCAGCGTCCTGTTCGATGGCGCCCGATTCGCGCAAATCCGAAAGCTGAGGTCCGCGTTCGTCGCGTTCCGGAGCGCGCGTCAACTGGCTGAGCACGAGCACGGGAATTTGCAATTCTTTCGCAAGCCCTTTCAAGCCGCGCGAAATGCTCGACACTTCTTCCTGGCGATTGCCAAATTTTCCGCGCGCCGTGATGAGCTGCAAGTAGTCCACAACCAGCAGCGACAAACCTTTGTCGCGCTTCAGGCGCCGCGCTTTCGCTCCGATCTCGAGAACGCTGGTTGAACCGGCATCGTCGATCCACACCGGAGCGCCAGCGATCGTGCCGAGCGCTTCCGTCATGCGCCGCCAGTCTTCGCGGCTCAAATGTCCGGTGCGGAATTTATGCGCATCGATCTGCGCGACCGACGCAACGAGGCGTTGCAGCAGCGACTCCTTCGACATTTCGAGGCTGAAGAACGCCATCGGATGCCCGCCGCGAATCGCGATATTTTCGGCGAGGTTGAGCGCGAGTGCGGTTTTTCCTTGCGACGGCCGCGCCGCCAAAATCAAAAGCTCTGAGCCTTGAAATCCCGAAGTGAGTTTGTCGAGTTCCGTATAGCCCGTCGGAATTCCGGTGATGCTTTTGCCTTCGCGAAATATTTTTTCGAGGCGCTCGAAATTGTCGCGAACGATGTCTTTGATCGGAATGAGGCCGGCGCGCACGCGATCTTCAGCAAGCGCGAAGATCGAAGACTCCGCATTGTCGAGAACGGCGTCGGCGCCGTCTTCACCATCGAACGCGCGCATCTGGATGTTGTGCGTCGCGTGAATCAGGTTCCGCAGGATCGCTTTTTCTTTGACGATGCGCGCGTAATGTTCGACGTTGCTGACGCGCGGCATGCCGTCGGCTAGCGACGCAAGATAAGGAGCGCCGCCGGCGGCTTCGAGTTCGCCGAACCGGTGCAATTCTTCGGTCAGAGTAATGAGATCAATCGCCTGCTGCGCTTCACCCAGCGCGATCATCTTCAAGAAAACGCGGCGGTGCTGGTCGAGGAAAAAATCTTCGGCGCGCAGATTTTCGATCGCGGGGTTCAGCGCGTTGTTATCGAGAAGAATCGCGCCGAGAACGGAGCGCTCGGCTTCGAGATTATTGGGAAGCGGACGTTCGAGATGGGAATCAGCGGCCATGGGACAATGACTTCGCTTTATCTTCGCCCACGGTAGCACGCGGGCGAGCGCGGTTCAAGTACCTCTCAAAGTTTCAGTTCTGCGTCGGGATTTTTACGCGGCCTCGACCGAGCCCCTGCTGCACATCCGACTGGTGAAACGGATTGTGCACGCGCGCTCGCGTCGCGTCAATGGAGTGAAAAACTATCTTGTGCATCACTGATGAAATCGGTGAAAAAATATTTCACGGCGAAAATAATTTTCTTGACGAGAGAAATTTCTGCGTTAGCGAAAACAAAAATGCCGCTGCGTGATTCGGGCAGCGGCATCGGAAAGTGAGACGACACGATGAAAGTGAGTCGAGACTATTCCTCTTTGGCGACAGTGATTTTTAGTTCGGCGGAGATTTCGCGGAAGACTTTCACCTTCACGGGAAATTCGCCGAGGGCTTTGAGCGGGTCGTGGAGCTGGACTTGGCGCTTGTCGATCTTGAAGCCCTGAGCTTCGAGAGCGTCGGCGATGTCGCCGTTGGTCACGGAGCCGAAGAGCTGATCGTTTTCGCCGGTCTTGCGCGTGAACTTGAGCTCGACACCGTTGAGCGCAGCGGACTGCTTCTCGGCGGCGTCCATCTCGGTGGCGGTTTTCTTTGACAGCTTCACGCGGATGCGTTCGAGCGCCTTCATGTTGCCGGTGGTGGCTTCGATGGCCAGCTTTTTCGGCAACAGAAAATTGCGCGCGTAGCCGGACTTCACGTCCACGACGTCGCCGCGGTGGCCGAGCTTTTCGATGTCTTCCTGGAGAATCACTTTTTGCATTTGCGTTTCCTCTTCAATCGAATTCTGTTGAGCCTCGGCGGCTAAAGCCGCCCATTCTTGAGCCGGAGAGCGGCACGACTGAAGTCGTGCCCTCCCGACGCGCTCGGAGACGAAGCCCGAGCGGTGCTAGCAATTACCTACGACTTCGGTGTTTCGGTCGCGGCCGGAGTCTCTGGCGCTGCTGGCGTCGCGGCGGCTGGCGTCGCTGGAGCAGCCGGAGTTGCAGGCGCTGCTGGAGCGGCCGGTGCCTGCGAAGATGCTGCGGGCGCTGCGGCTGGCGGATGCGATCCCGCGGCGGCTGGGGCGTGCGAACCAGGGGCGCCGTGGCTGCCTGCGCCGGGCTGACCGTGAGCGCCAGCCGGACGAGGAGCTTGCGAACCCGCGGCGCTTCCGGCGAACGGAAGCAGCGCGATATTGCGCGCGCGCTTGATGGCTTCGCCGAGCCAACGCTGATGGCGGGCGCAAACGCCCGTCATGCGGCGCGGCAGAATCTTGCCGCGTTCCTGAACGAACTGCGACAGGATGTCGGCGCGCTTGTAGTCGATGAAGTCCATCTTCTCGACACAAAACTTGCAGACTTTCTTTTTGCGGAAATACTGGCGCTTGCCGCGGCGCGGACCGCCGGGACCACCGCCTGGGCCGCCTTCGCGACGTGGGCCACTGTGTCCGCCGGGGCCACCGTGTCCGCCGCCGGGACCGTGTCCACCGGGACGCGGGCCGCTCGGAGCTGATGATTGTCTTTGTTCGTCTGCCATTGCTGCCTACCTTTCGGGAAACCTTACAAAACTCTTTGTGCGCGTTTGGTGATTGTTGCTTTGTGACGCGAACCATCAGCGTCTAAACAGGGGCGGGCTGAAGCCCGCCCCTACAAAACCTTGCCCTCAGCTTGCCGGTGCTGGCTCGGCGGCTGGAGGAGGTGGCTGCGGCGGAGTTTGCGCCGGAGCTTGAGCCGGAGCGGCGGTGGTGCGGCGCGGACGGCGGGCGGCGCGGGCTTCGCGCTTTGCCTGGAGTTTCTTTTGGCGCTTGAGGTCTTCGTCGAGACGGACGGTCAGATACTTGATGACCACGTCTTGCACGCGGAGGCGGCGCTCGAGTTCGGCGATCAGCTCGTGATGCTGCGTGCGAATCTGTTGATAGACGTAGATGCCTTCGCGGTGTTTTGCCACGCGATAGGCGAGCTTGCGGGTGCCCCACTGCTCGGTCTTTTCGATTTTCGCGCCTTTTTCCGCGCAGGTGGTCTCGATGCCCGCGATCACCTTTTTAATTTCGTCTTCCGGCGTCGCCGGGCGGGCGATGAAAATCAGGTCGTACAAACGGTCTTCCATGTTGAACCTCTTCCTTCTATTCCGGACTTGCGTCCGGGAAAATCGGGTGCTGCAACGAGCAATCGTGCTTGCGTCTTACGCCGGGCGGAGTAAACCCCGCCCCTACAAAACCTTTCGCGCCTCAATCGGGCCGAGGGCTACTGCTCGGCGTCGGGCGTCTTGCGGCGGTTGTACTTTGTCATCGCGGCGTCTAAGCCTTGCGTCAGGATTAGCTCTACCGCGTCGCCTACTTGCCCGAGCATTTCGCTTGCTTCTTCTAGCTCTGCCTTTTTCATGGGGCGGAGCACGTAGTCTCGCAAGCTGCCTACCGGATGATCTGGACCGCAGCCGAGACGCAATCTTGCGAACTGCTGCGTACCGATCGAACCGATCACCGACTTCGCGCCGTTGTGACTTCCGGCGCTGCCATCGGGATGAATCTTGAACGTGCCCGACGGCAACTGCACTTCATCCCACATCACCAACAGATCGGCGGGCTCCAATTCGTATTTCGCCAACAACTCGCGAATCGAAACGCCGCTCAAATTCATGTACGTCTGCGGCTTGGCCAGCAAAATTTCCTCGCCGGCTAATTTTCCGCGGCCGACGAGCGCTTTGCCTTCGGGACGTTCGACGCGAATCGAACCACGATCCGCGAGTTCGTCCACCGCCATGAAACCCAGGTTGTGCGGCGTCCACTGATATTCCGGGTCTGGATTCCCGAGACCAACAATGAGCCGCATACGTCTCTGTCTTTCGCCGCCGAAATTGCGTGACGGCTGAAGCCTTGCTCGTGTTAACGCCGGGCGGAGCAAGCCCCGCCCCCACAAAACCGTCGGAAGGGATTGGCCCGCCGACAAAACCGTTTCGGACTCGCGAAATTGCGAGGCCGAAACGAACTGCTACTTCTTCTTGTCGCCCTTGTCGGCGGCTTTTTCGGCGCCCTTGGCTGGTTCGGCGCCTTCTTCGCCTTCTTCGTCCTTTTTGCCCTTCTTGATGACTTCGGGCTCGGCAGGCGTTGTGGCTGCGGCTGCTGCGTCGGCCGGCTTCTCTTCTTCGACCTTGAGCGTGACGACGTGCGCAAGGACGCGATCTTTGTCGGTGAGCAGCTTGATCTTTTCGGGATCCAACTGAAGATCACCGGCGCGTAAGGCCGCGTTGAGCGCGAGGCCGCTGACATCGGCGCGGAATTCGCTGGGGATGTCCGCGGGCAAGCACTCGATTTCAACTTCGCGTTCGACGACTTCGAACACGCCGCCCTGAACCTTCACACCGCTCGGATCGCCGAAGGTGTGCACGGGAATCTTGACGCGCATGCGAACGTCCATGGCGATGCGGAGGAGGTCGACGTGGAGCAAGCGGCCGGTGATCGGATCGACGAGCCAGTCTTTCACGATGGCGGGTTCATGCTTGCCGCCGAGATCGACCTGGAAGAGCGTGTTGTGGCCGGTGTCGGAGCGGAGAATATTGCCGACCTGCTTGGCGTTGACCGCGAGCGTAACCGCTTCGCCCTTGCCGCCGTAGAGCACGGCGGGAACCTTGCCTGTGAGGCGGAGGCGGCGAGCTTCGTTTTTGCCGCGGGTTTCGCGGGTGGATGCTTCGACTACGATTTTTCCTTGAGCCATCTTGCTTTCCCTTCGTTGACTGCGAAAACTTTTCAATGAAACTTTTGTGGCGGCCCGGTTGAGCGCTCGGCTACGCTGCGCCTGAATCCCTCGAACGGATCAACCTTGCTCGTGCTACAGCGGGCGGGCTGAAGCCCGCCCCTACAAAACCGGTGCGGCGGACTGCGCCGCGGGACTGTCGAGCGACTGCTAGATGAAGAGTTCGCTGATCGACGTTTCTTCGTGGATCGAGCGAATGCCGCGGGCTAGCAGGTCCGCGACGCTCAACACCTTGATCTTGCCCATCTTTCTGGCCGCTTCGGTCAATGGCACCGAATCGGTGGCGACGACTTCCTTAATCTCGGACTTCGCGATGCGCTCGATCGCCGGGCCGGAAAGGACGGCGTGAGTACACGCGGCGTAAACTTCTGTCGCGCCTTCGCGAATCAGCGCGTCAGCGGTTTTTACGAGCGTGCCGGCCGTGTCGATGATGTCATCGACAATCAGAGCGGTGCGCCCGCGAACGTCGCCGATCAGGTTCATCACTTCGCTGACATCGATATCGACGCGGCGCTTGTCGACGATGGCCAGCGGCGCATCCATTTTCTTGGCGAAGAAGCGCGCGCGTTCGACGCCGCCCGCATCGGGCGAAACGACCGTCACGTTGGGCAGCTTCAGACCGCGAAAATATTCGACCAACACCGGCGAACCGAACAAGTGATCGACCGGCACGTCGAAATAGCCCTGAATCTGTGGCGCGTGCAAATCCAAAGTCAGCGCGCGGCTTGCGCCGGCGGTTTCGAGCAAGTCGGCCACAAGCTTCGCTGAGATCGGAACGCGAGGCTTGTCTTTGCGATCCTGCCGCGCGTAGCAGTAGTACGGCAGAACCGCGGTGATACGCCAAGCCGAAGCGCGTTTAAAAGCGTCGATCATCAGCAGCAGCTCGAGAAGGTGGTTGTCCACCGGGTGGCAGCACGGCTGTACGACGAAGACGTCGGCGCCGCGCACGTTCTCGAGAATCTGCAAATAAATTTCGCCATCGCTGAAACGTTCGAGCCGCATCTGGCCGAGCCTGGTGCCCAGGTGCTCGCAAATGCTTTGCGCCAAGGGGCGATTCGCTGTGCCCGTAAAGATTTTGAAGCGATCGTCGTTCACTCGAGCGTTGCTCCGATTAATTTACGTCGATGCGCGACTCTTGCGAATTCGCGTTGCGACGGGGCACAAAGCTACAACAACCGGCACATCTTAGGCACGCAATGAATTGGCAGACGAGAACGCTGAGAGGAGCAAGCAGGACGGACGTAAAGCGAAGCCTATCGGCGACAGCTTAGAACGCAGTCTTGACCAGACGCTTGTAACGATCGCGCGAAATAGTTTCGCAAACGAAAGTCTGGTCGCTTGAGAACCCTACAGCGGCTCGGCGCGCCAACGCTGGGCTCGGGAAAACCGCAAACACCGCCGAACCGCTACCCGCCAGCATGGCTTCTGCGGCTCCTGCTTTGAGCAATCCCCTCTTGATGGACGCGAGACGAGGGTGACGCCGGAAGACGGCTGCCTCGAAATCGTTCGAGAGGCCGGCTAACTGGCTGCTCCAGCACAGAGCACAGAACTTTGAAAGTTTAGAGTTTGAGCGCGGTTTTGTCAATTGCTGCCTGGACGGCTGCGAGGCCGGCTTGAGTGAGGAAGGCAGCGGCGGGGCGTTGACCCAGCGGAAGGCGTCGGGGGTGGGGACGTGGATGCCTTGAGGGGCGACGACGAGGATGAAGTGTTTTTTGATGTCGGCGAGGGGGTAGATTTCGTCGCCTTTGTTGACGCCGAGGGCGCGGCCGCCGAAGAGGAAGAAGGGGACGTCGGCGCCGAGGGGCGTAGCGATTTCGATCAGGCGTTCGAGTGGCAGGCGTTTGCGCGTCAGTTGGAGGTAGCCGAGGAGCGCGGCTGCGGCGTTGCTGGAGCCGCCGCCGAGGCCGCCGCCGGCGGGGATTTTTTTGTGGAGGGCGATTTCTACGCCGGATTTTATTTTTAATTCGCGGCGGAGGGTGTCGATGGCGCGGTAGACGAGATTTTTTTCGATGGGCTCGTTTGCCAGGCGTGGGTTGCCGTGGATTGTGAGCTTGATTCCGGGGTCGCGCGATGTGCCGAGATGCAGATCATCGTGAAGCGAGATCGTCTGAAAAATTGTGCGGAGTTCGTGATAGTTGTCGGGGCGCTTACCTACGATGTCGAGGCGGAGGTTGATTTTGGCGTAGGAGGGGATTTGGACTTCGGGCATGGCGAGATAGTTTACACGCGGTGGCGACTCGATGTTAGGGATCGGGCGGGGTCGTCGTTATGGTGTGGGCGGGGTTGAATTTAAACCCGCACCCTTTTAAAACCAAAAGGGTGCGGCACCCAAATTCCGGTTCTCGCGGAGCGGGCTGGGTGACGGTGGGGAAAAACGCCGGCGCTACCGGGTGGCAGCCCAAATCCCGAGACTACTGCTGCTTGTTTGAGCTTGGCGGGGTGGATTTTTGGGCGACGCGATGTTTGGAGGAGCCGACTTTCTTTTCGACTTCGGCGATTTTGTCCGGCTCCATGTCGGCGGGCAGCGAGCGATGCCATTCGGTTAAGGAGCGCTCCCATTCGGCGGCAGCTTGTTCGGAGCGGCCCTGCTTGGCGTAAACGTCGCCGAGGTGCGCGCGAATGTTGGGATCGTGAGGATCGCGCTCGACGGCTTTGTGCAGCCAGGATTCCGCGTCGTTGTATTTGCCCTGCTTGTAGTAAATCCAGCCGAGGCTGTCGAGATACGCGCCGTTGAAGGGCTCGAGCTTGAGAGCGGACTTCACCATCGATTCGGCTTCGTCGAGGCGCTGGCCGAGATCGCCGAGCATGAAGCCGTAGTAGTTGAGCGCGGGAGCGTTGCCGGGATCGAGTGAGAGGACTTTTTTGAATTGCTCTTCGGCTTTGTCGAAGAGCTTCTGACGCTCGTAGATGGCGCCGGCCAGGAAGTAGGTGGTTTCGTTGTCGCGCGGATCGCCGGGCAGGGCTTCGGCGGCTTTGACGGCGGCTTCGGCTTCGTTGTAGCGGCGCGCGCGTTCGTAAACTTGCGCGATGTTGAGATAAGTCTCGCGGTCGGCTTCAGTGTTGCTCAGCTGCGAGCGGAGAATCTTGACGGCTTCATCGACCTGGCCGTTTTCGCCGTAGAGCGACGCGACGCGCGATTGCACGGCGGGATCTTTAGGATACTTTGCGATGGCGTCTTTGCCGGTCTGCAAAGCTTTCGGGAGATCGCGGGCTTCGCGATATGTGTCCATCAGCAACATGCGCGCGCGGCGATCTTCTTCGTCGCCGAGGTGGCCGAGTTCATCGTAGGTATATGCGGCGGCTTGAAAGTTTTGGCGATCGCGATAGAGCTGGCCGAGCTGTTGGTAAAGGATGGCGAGCGAGCGGCGGCGCGACGGAAGAACGGTGGATTGTTTTACGCCGACGATCGCGTCGGAGAGCACGCGAATGGCGTCTTCGTAGCGTCCCTGCGCCTCGTACAACATCGCTTCGTTGTACATGATTTTTACGTCGCCGGGCGCGTACTGGCGGGCTTTGAGCAGGTTTTGTTCGGCTTGATCGAGCTGATTGAGCTCGCGATAGATTTGCGAGATGGCGAGATAGTTGTCGGCGTCGTCGGGCATCAGGTCGATCAACTTTTGGTAGACGGGCAGGGCGTCTTGATATTTTTCTTCGGCCATCAACGTCTGGCCGAGGCCGCGCAGGTGATTGAGTTCGGAGGGATCGACTTCGGAAGCGCGGCGATAGGCGGATTCGGCTTTGGCGAGATCTTTTGTTTGCGTGTAGGCGTCGCCGAGCAAATCGAGAAGGACGGGCGAGGGATTGTGGCTCGTCATGTTTTCGAGCAGCGAAACAGCTTCGCCGGATTTGCCTTCGTCGAGGAGCAGTTGCGTGAGCTGTTCGACGGCGGGCTCGTTTTCGGGATCGGATTTCAGGATGCCCCGGAGGACGTCTTCCGCTTTGTCGTGCTCGTTGCGGAGGCGATAGAGGCGCGCGAGCCAGAGAGCGGATTCGGTGTCGGTCGGCTCGAGCTTGTAAATCTCTTTGTATTGCTCGATGGCGCGGTCGGCGACCTCGGTTTGGCCGCCGTTGGAGTTCAGGTCGCCGAGGCTGCGAATGTAAATGCGCGCGAGCAGGCGGCGCGTGGGAACGTCGTTGGGATCGCGCTTGAGGATTTCCTGGGCTTCAGTGATGGCGTCGTGCTCGCGGCGCGCTTTCCAATACATTTCGGCGAGGCGTTCACCGATCACGGGGGATTTGGGGTCGAGCGCGTAGGCTTTTTTGTAGAAGTCGATGGCTTGCGTGGCGTAGTCGGGCTTGCTGGTGTTCTCGAACTGCTGCTCGTAAACGTGGCCCATGGTGAAGTTGTAGTAGGCGCTCGCGCGGTCGGAGGGTTTGCCTTCGGCGGCGGGGGCCTGGGTGATGCCGGATTCTTCGGAGAAGAGTGAGCCCGCGGGGGCGGCTGATTGGCTTGGCGTCTGCGCCGGAGTTTGCGCCTGGGCGGCCAGAGTCGAGACAGGCGCGAGCAGGATCGCGATAACGGTCGATCGGAAAAGGCTCATGTTTACCCCAAAAGAAAAGTATCCCACGCGGTCGAAAGTCGGTCAAAAGACTAAACTCGCGGCATTTCCAGGTACGGCACGCGGGCGGCGCATTGCGATGCGTGCAGCAGTTGGCGCGCCGAGGCATGGGGTCGGGCGGCTGCGAAGCGCATCCCAATAGGATGCCGAAGTGGCGCCAAGCGTTGGGACGGGTGGAGGCGCTTGTTTGGTACAGATCGGAGCTAGGTTGTTGCGGCTGGGCGCTGCTGGAGTTGCTGGATTACTGCGCGCTCGGCGGGTTAGTCGCCGGGCTTGTGCGTCTTCATGTGCTTGTGGTCGGCCAGGGGTTCGAGAAGGCGGAAGCTGTGCTCGCCTTTGTTCGGGTCGAACTTGTAGAGAAGCGTGGCGTCGGCGGCGCGTTCTTCGCGCGAGAGTTCGAGTTCGGGATTGCTGAGGATGATTTCGCCTTTGTTAGTGATACGGAGTTCGGTGCCGACTTGCAGAACGATGCGTTGCTCGTCGCCGGCTGGTTCGTTGGTGCGGGCTGTTCCGGGTTTCGTGGCCATGTGGGGGCTCCTTCGCTTGGGTTCACGGGGTTGGATGCGTCACTTTGGGCGGATGACGCAGGCGAATTTCACCCGTATGGGCGCTTCGGCCGGTGCGCCGCTTCTTCTTTCTAGTGGAGGAAGTGGCGCATGCCGGTGAATACCATCGCGAGGTTGAGGCGGTCGGCGGCGGCGATGACGTCGTTGTCGCGCATGGAGCCGCCGGGTTGAATCACGGCGGTGGCGCCGGCTTTTGCGGCTTCTTCGACGCCGTCGGGGAATGGGAAGAAGGCGTCGGAGGCGACGACGCTGCCGGTGAGCGGCGATTGTGCTTTCATCACGGCGAGTTTTACGGAATCGACGCGGCTCATTTGGCCGGCGCCGACGCCGAGTGTGGCGCTGTCTTTCGCGAAGACGATCGCGTTCGATTTGACGTGCTTCGAGACTTTCCAGGCGAAGCGCATCGTGGCCATTTCTTCGGCGGTTGGGACGCGCTTGGTTACGGTGCGCAGTTCGGAGTCTTTCAGTTCGCCGAGGTCGGGTTGTTGGACGAGCATCCCGCCGAGGATACGCTTAAGCTGGAGCTCTTTCTCGGGCTCGAGGCCGTTCGGAGGCAGTTCGAGTAAGCGCAAATTTTTCTTTGCCGCAAAGATTGCCTTGGCCTTTTCATCGAATCCGGGAGCGACGATGCATTCGGCGAAAAGCTTGACCACTTCTTCCGCCGTTGCTGCATCGACCACTTTGTTGAAGGCGAGGACGCCGCCGAATGCGGAGACTGGATCACACGCGAACGCTTTCAGGTAGGCATCGCGAAGAGTTTCCTGCTCGGCGGTTCCACACGGATTGTTGTGCTTGATGATGACGGCAGCTGGCTTCTTGAATTCCGCGGCGATGCTGCGGGCGGCTTCGAGATCGACGAAATTGTTGTAGGAAAGCTCTTTGCCTTGGAGTTGTTTTGCCGCCGCGAGGCCTGCGACTTCGCGTCCTGCGGGAACATACAGCGCGGCTGCTTGATGCGGATTTTCTCCGTAGCGCAATTCTTGCTGGCGCCGCAGCGAGATGTGGACGCGTTCGGGGAGCAGCGTGCGATCGGTCAACTCGACGTGGCCCGTCGCGGCGGACAATCGCTCGAGCTCGGTCGTGATCATTCCGTCGTAGCGCGAGGTTGTGGCAAAAACTTTGCGCGCCAGATCGACGCGCGTCGCGAGAGAAGTCTCCTTCGCGGCTTCCAATTCGGTCGCCACACGGGCGTAGTCGGCGGGATCGGTGATGACGGTGACGCTCTCGAAATTTTTCGCGGCCGAGCGCAGCATCGTCGGGCCGCCGATGTCGATGTTTTCGATCAGCTCTTCCGCGGTCAGACCGCTCTTGGCCGCTGTCGCTTCAAATGGATACAAATTCACGACGACGAGATCGATCGGCGAGATTCCGTGTTCCGCCGCCTGCGCCTGATCGTCTTTGTTTTTACGGCGATAGAGTAGACCGCCGTGTACCTTCGGGTGCAGGGTCTTCACGCGGCCGCCCAACATCTCCGGCCAGCCGGTGAAATCCGATACATCGCGCACGGCGACGTTCGCTTCGCGCAACAGCTTCGATGTTCCGCCCGTCGAGAGAATTTCGATCTTCAACGCCACAAGGCGTTTCGCGAATTCTACGATGCCCGTCTTGTCAAACACGCTGATCAGCGCGCGCTCCACTGCCATGCCGTTCCTCCAGTTGGAAAGCACAACAGTGTAACGCGCTGCACACAAATAGAAACGCACTCGACGAACTTGTCTGAGGAAAAAAGTTTGAAATCGATTTTCAATCTAATAGGGTGTATGAAGGCTCTATCGGGTGTCCGGGAGCAATCTCGATGAAGAACTATGTTGGACTTGCGGTGCTAGTCGCTTTCGTCGCTGGCGCGTTTCTGCTTTTCCGCGGCCTCGGTCTCGACGTTCATGTTCACGATCAATTCGTTGTCGTTCCGGTCACTGCAATTCTGTTCTGGCTTTTGATTGGGGTCGCCGCAGTGTGGCTTCTGACTCGAGTAATCCGCCGAACAGTTCGCGCAAATCGAGCAGGCTGAACAACGTCGAGGGAGCTTCTTCTACGACTTCACCAGCGCTTTCAATTTCACCTGACCGGCAACCGTCTCAACCACGTACTCGACGTCGCGGCAATTCTGCTTGTCCTGCAAATCTTTCGTTTTCTTTCGCACGAATTCCTTGAAGCCCGCCTGCGACAGTTTGGTGGTCTCTTCGCCGGCCTGCTTCTTCGCGCTCACGAACGCCTGATATAGGCGATCGACGTTCTCGCTCTCTCGCTCCGGATCAGCGCACGTAACGCGAAACGCGTTCGCGCCCAAGGAGGCTGTGGCGACCGCACGCTTTGCAGCCGGCGCCTCTTCGCGTGGCACAACCGGCGGAGGTGGCGGCATGAGCGGCGGCGGTTCGGGATGCTTCTTCGCGCGCTCCGCTTCGATCATCTTCGCGGCGGCGCCGTAATGCTTCTGCGAGCGGCCTTCTTCCTTCAACGCCGTCTTTTTGCGGAAAATATCCTTATATTTCGCGTACGTCTGCGTGAGGTTGGTCAGCCGAAACCGCTGCTGCATCTTCAATTCGCCCGCGCGCTCGCCGTGACGCTTGATCACTTGCTCGATGCGCCATTCGATTTCCGTCGGCGGACGCTTCCGCCCGCCACCGAAGAATTGATCGTACTCAATCTTCAGTTGGCGGATGTCGCGCTCCATTCCCGCTGAGTTCTTCGTCAATCGTCGGTGGCATAAAACCTGGACCTGTTCCTCTCAATTCATCGTAGAAACCGCGCCAGTAAGCGTCAACGGTACGCGCGGCGCCGTTCACCCATATCAGCACCGTACTTCCGCCGCCTCGAACCTGTACTAAGGGCCAGTTCTCATACGCCGTCTCCGCCCCAAACACCTCATTCTGTGCTGAAATACTCCCCGTGGCATCCATGCCCAAATCCGACCTGCTTCGCCAGATCCCGTCGGTTGATGAGCTTCTGCGGCAGCCGCGGCTGGCGGCGCTCGCTGCGCGCGTCGATCGCGAGTTGCTCCTTGAAATCACCCGTGCTGCGCTGACGGACTTGCGTGCGCGCCTTTCCGCCGAAGCCGCTGCCTCCGAAGCCGACGTTCACGGCCGCCGCACGATCATTCTTCCGCTCGATCCAGCCGCCCTCCAGAACGAAATCGCGAACGCCGTCGAACAGATTCTCGCGCAATCGCTACAGCCGGTAATCAATGCCACTGGGGTCATTCTCCACACTAATCTCGGGCGCGCCCCGCTCACGGAAGCCGCCGTCGAGGAATTCCGCCGCACCGCGACGCAATATTCCAATCTCGAGTACGACCTTGAGGCCGGCGCGCGCGGTAAGCGCGACGTTCACACCGCGCGGATGCTCGAGCGCCTCACCGGCGCGGAAGCCGCCATCGTCGTCAACAATTGCGCCGCCGCCGTCCTCCTCGTTCTCGCAGCGCTTGCGCGCGACGGCGAAGTCCTCGTATCTCGCGGCGAGCTCATCGAAATCGGCGATGGCTTCCGCATCCCCGAAATCATGGCGCAAAGCGGAGCGACGCTGCGCGAAGTCGGGACCACGAATCGCACGCGCCTCGCCGACTACGAAAACGCCATTACCGAAAAAACGCGCGTGCTCCTCCGCGTCCACCCATCGAATTTCCAGATCACCGGCTTCACCGACAAGCCTTCGCTGCAAGAACTCGCCGCGCTGGCGCAACGCACAAACCTCCCGCTCGTCGAAGACCTCGGCTCCGGCTGCCTCGTCGATCTTTCCGCGCACGGAATCGTGGAGCCGCTCGTGCGCCACAGCATCGAAGCCGGGCGCGACATCGTGATGTTCAGCGGCGACAAGCTTCTCGGCGGCCCGCAAGCCGGCATCATCGCCGGCAAACGCGAACTCGTCGCAAAAATTCGGCGCCATCCGCTTTTTCGCCCGCTCCGCGTCGATAAACTCACCATCACCGCGCTCGAAGCCACTCTCGGCGCCTATCTCCGCGCCGCCTACGACGAAATCCCCGCGCTGCGCATGATTCGCCTCTCCGCCAAAGACATACAACGCCGCGCCGAAAATTTTCTTCGTGAACTCACTCCCGAGATCCCGGTGGGCGAAATCAAAGATCAAATCAAGCTCGACATCATCGACGGCGCCTCGCTCGTCGGCGGCGGCTCAACACCCGCGCAGTCGCTCCCGACAAAACTTATCCGCATCGCCAGCGCTCGACACTCCGCCGCCCAACTCGAACAGCGCCTCCGCCGCCGGGCTGGCATCAGCGTCATCGCCCGCGTCGAGTCCGACCACCTAATCCTCGATCTCCGCACGGTACTTCCCTCTCAAGAACCCGCCCTGGTCCAATCCATCGCCGCAGCTCTCCGCTAAAGCGAAGTGCCTTGCGATCAGTGACTGGTGACTCCTCAGAGAACTACTCCGTCGTCTTCGTGTCCGTCGAGCCCTCGAGATCGCGAATTCCCCGCAAGCACGCATCGCGGCATTCGCCAGCTACCCTTATCAGCCTGACTTGCAAGTTTACCTTCTATTCTGACATACTACTTTCATGCCGCGCCCGACACTGGAATCGACGACAGCCGAACTCCTGCAATCCATCGGTGTTCTCATCCGCCGCGTCCGCGCCGCGGCGGCGAGCCATGAGCTGTCGCTGACCGAGTCTTCCGTCCTGCGCCGCCTGGAAGTTGACGGCCCCGCGACCACCGCGGAACTTGCCCGCGCCGAAAGCGTGAAGCCGCAATCGATGGGAGCGACGGTCGCGACGCTCGAAGAGCGCGGACTGCTGGAACGCAAAGCGCATCCCACCGACGGCCGCCAATTCAACATCGCCATAACCGCAAAAGGACTCGCCGTCCGTAGCAGTGCAAAAACCGCGAAGCGCACCTGGCTTGCCGAGGCCATTTCTCGCCTCGACGAAGACGAGCGCGAGACTTTACGCCGCGCCGCAACGGTCATTCAAAAATTGGCGGAAAAGTGACACGCGAAATCCACATCGACTCGCCAGAGCAGGCCCAAGCGCCCGGGACGCAGCCGGGCTCGCGCACATCGCCGCAACGGCGTGCGCAACACCACGCCGCTCTCGATCCGAATACCGCCCGTGTCCCGCCGCGCGGAACCCTCGCGAATTTTTCTCACGCGTGGCGAGCGCTGCGTCACCGCAACTTCAAACTTTTTTACTTCGGCCAAAGCATCTCCGTCATCGGCACCTGGATGACGCGCCTCGCCACCACTTGGCTTGTCTACCGGCTCACGCACTCGGCTCTGCTGCTCGGCGTCGTCAGCTTCTCCGGCCAAATCGCCGCATTTTTGCTCGGCCCGCTCGCCGGCGTGTGGGTGGAACGCCTCGACCGCCGCAAGCTTCTCGTCTGGACGCAAGCCGCCGGCGCCGTGCAATCACTCGCACTCGCGGCGCTGACTCTGACTCACCGAATCAATCTTTGGGAAATCATCGCGCTCGCGTCATTCCAGGGCGTGATCAACGCGTTCGACATGCCCGGCCGCCAGTCGTTCCTCGTGCAGATGGTTGACGACCGCGCCGACCTGAGCAACGCCATCGCGATCAACTCATCGATGGCCAATGGCGCGCGCCTCATCGGACCCGCGATCGCCGGCCTCGTCATCGCGGCGGTCGGCGAGGGCTGGTGCTTTTTCGTCGATGGCGTCAGCTACTTCGCCGTGATCGCGAGCCTGCTCGCCATGCGCCTCACGCCATCGGAAGCGCGCCGCCACACCGCAAGCCTGCTCGAGCAACTCCGCGAGGGCTGGGACTACGTGCGCACGTTTCGTCCCGTCCGCACCATCCTTCTTATTTTTTCGCTGATCAGCCTGATGGGTTATCCCTACGCCGTGCTTCTGCCGATTTTCGCCGGCCAAATCTTGCACGGCGGCGCGCACACGCTCGGCTGGCTTTCCGCTGCGGCGGGCGTCGGCGCGTTGACTTCCGCCGTTTCTCTCGCGCTGCGGAAAACCATCGTCGGCCTCACGCGCATGATTCAGGTTGCGTCCGCAACGCTGGGAGTCGCGCTGATTCTCTTCAGTTTTTCGCGCGTGTTGTGGTTGTCGCTCGTCCTGATGGTCTTCGTCGGCTTCGGACTGATCCAGACGGCGTCGGTCAGCAACACGATCATCCAGTCGCTGGTGCCCGAAGATAAGCGCGCTCGCGTGATGGGCTATTACACGATGGCGTTCGTCGGCACCGCTCCGTTCGGCAGCCTGCTCGCCGGAGCGCTGGCGCATCGCATCGGCGCGCCACACACCGCTCTGATCACCGGCGCGTTCTGCATCCTCGGTTCGCTTTGGTTCACCGCCGAATTGCCCAAACTGCGCAGCGCGATCCGCCCGATCTATCAGCAGATGGGATTGCTTCCGAAAGTTCGCCCCGTGGAACTTGCCGTCGAAGAAACGGAACTCGTCAGTTGAAATTTTTTAAAGCGCCCGGTGATCGGTTCTCCGGCGCGGCGCTTACGTGCAGTCGAGATCTAGCGAGTTTAAGGAGCAAGTCGTGAATTGGTACCAATACGTCGCATCGTTCTTCGCCGGAATGTTTCTCGCGAACACCGTTCCGCATTTCGTTCACGGAATATCGGGCGATCGCTTTCCAACGCCGTTCGCGCATCCTCCGGGCAAAGGATTGTCGTCGCCGACGGTCAACGTCCTCTGGTCTCTGCCAAATCTGATCGCGGGCTACGCTCTGTTTCGAGTCGGAAAGATCTGGGACGGCGGCATCGCGCCGCTCGCCGTCTTTTTCGTGGGCTTCGCCGCACTCAGCGTGATGATGAGCGTTCAGTTTGCCCAGAAGCATCGCGACGCACTGCGCGATTCGGCATAAAAACAGGCCGCAGCGCGTATTCGGCCGCAAATTCCGGACAGCTAGACTCTCGCAGCGATGCAAGCTCAAGGAGCATCATGCCTCTCACACAACTCGACGCCGTCGCCGCCTTGATCGTGATCGATCTGCAAAAAGGAATCGTCACGATTCCCGCCGCTCATCCGATGAGCGAAGTCATCGATCGCTCCGCGCAGCTCGCTCGCGCATTTCGCCGCCGAAGCTTGCCCATTGTTCTAGTGAATGTCACCGGCGCAGCTCCGGGCCGCGTTGACACGCCTCGTCCAAAGTTCGCGCCACCTTCCGACTGGGCCGAACTCTGCCCCGAGCTCGACGCTCAACCGACCGATCACCGCGTCAGCAAAAAGCGTTACGGCGCGTTCATCGGCACTGACCTCGACGCATATCTCCGCACCCAGAACGTCACGCAAGTCTTCATCACCGGCGTCAGCACCAGCGCCGGAGTCGAGTCCACCGCCCGCAGCGCGTTCGACCTTGGCTACAACGTTGTCCTCGTCACCGATGCCATGACCGACCGCAGCGCGGAAGCCCATCGTCACGCGGTCGAAAACGTCTTCCCGCGCATCGCCGAAACCACCACGACCGACGACCTGCTGAAGCATCTTCAATCTCACCAGCGGTGATCGGGCATCGCTCTCTCATTACTTCTTTACTTCGTTGCTTCATTCCTTCGCGTCTCGTCTCTGTCGATTGACGCCCGCTCGCCGCGCCAGCTAACATCCGTCCACCCATGCTCGGCCAAACAATCTCCCACTACCGCATCGTCGAAAAACTCGGCGGCGGCGGCATGGGAGTCGTCTACAAAGCCGAAGACCTCACGCTCGGCCGCTTCGTCGCGCTGAAATTTCTTCCCGACGCCGTCGCCAAAGATCCCGCCGCGCTCGAACGCTTCCGCCGCGAAGCCCGCGCCGCTTCCGCGCTCAATCACCACAACATCTGCACCATCTACGAAATCGGCGAAAGCGAAGGCGGCATCCGCTTCATCGCCATGGAATTTCTCGACGGCATGACGCTCAAGCACGCCATCTCCGAACGCCCGCTCGAAATGGACAAGCTGCTTGCGCTCTCGATCGAGATCGCCGACGCGCTCGACGCCGCGCACACCGCCGGAATCGTCCATCGCGACATCAAGCCCGCCAACATTTTCGTCACCGCGCGCGGCCACGCAAAGATTCTCGACTTCGGCCTCGCCAAAATCGACGAAAAGCTCTCCGTCGCCGGAAACGCCCCGACCGTCATAGGCGACGACGACGCCAACACGCTCGCCGGCGAAGAACAACTCACCAGCCCCGGCTCGACGCTCGGCACCGTCGCGTACATGTCGCCCGAGCAAGTGCTCGGCAAGCCGCTCGACGCGCGCTCGGATCTTTTTTCGTTCGGAATCGTCTTGTATGAAATGGCCACGGGCAAGCTCCCGTTCACCGGCGATTCGAGCGGCGCGATCTACGATCAGATCGTGCACGCGACGCCGACGCCCGCGACGCAACTCAACACTCGCATCAGCCCGGAACTCGACGCCGTCATCCGCAAAGCGCTCGAAAAAGATCGCGACACGCGCTACCAACACGCCTCCGAAATGCGCGCCGACCTCAAGCGCGCCCAACGCGACACGGGCTCGCATCCATCGCGTGCGGTCGCGGCATCAGCCGTCTCCACAGCAGTTGTCGCAACTCCGGCACCAGCCGCACACAAACCGTGGCTCGCCATCGGCATTGGAATCGCTGTCTTCGCTGCTGCGGTTCTCTTGGTGATTTGGCGATCTCCCAGCCACTCCGCGCCGGCTGCGACCAATTCCTCCACTCCATCCGTTGCCGTCGCCGTCCTGCCGTTCCAAAATCTCAGCGGCGACGCGACCACAGACTACCTCCGCATGGCTCTACCTGACGAAGTCGCCACCACGCTTTCTTCCATGCGCGGCCTCTCGGTTCGCCCGTTCGCCACCACCGCCAAATACGCGAAGTCCGACATCGACGTCGAGCAAGCTGGAAAAGAACTTCACGTCGGCCGTTTAGTTAGCGGTCATTACCAAAAAGTTGGGAAAGATTTGCAACTGACGTTGGAAGCGATCGACGTGGCCGGCAACAGCTCTCTGTGGGTGAAAACTCTGTCTGTCCCCGCGGAAGATCACGTCGCTCTACACGATCAAGTCACCTCGAGCGTGACAAACGGCCTGATTCCCGCCCTCGGCGTATCCACCGCTAATGAAACGGGCGGCACGCGCCCCAAAAACGAAGAAGCCTACGACCTCTATCTTCGCAGCATCGCTCTCGCCCATGACGGCGCGCAAAACACCGAAGCGATTCGCATGCTCGAGCGCTCCGTCGGGCTCGATTCAAATTTCGCTCCCGCACTGGCCGCGCTCGGAATTCGCTATTACTACGACGAAGAATACGGAACCGGTGCCGGGCTCATGAAGGGGCCCGATTACCGCTCCGATCCCACAACGTACCGCTCCTACTCCACCTTGCAGCGCGCGCTCGCTCTCGATCCCAATCTCGTTGACGCCGAACAGCAAATCATCTCGCAGGAAACCGATCGCGGAAATCTCGTTCAGGCCTATCGTCAGGCCAAAGCAATGGTGGAGCGCCATCCGCAAAGCGGCATGGCCCACTTCACGCTTTCCTATGTCCTGCGTTACGGCGGCGTTCTGGAAGAGGCGCGAAATGAGTGCGAGACCGCGATCCGCCTCGATCCCGGAAACTATCAATTTCGCTCGTGTTCCACGGTGTTTCTCTCTTCCGAGATTTCGGATCGCGCCAAGGTGTTTTTCGAACTCGATTCAGGCTCCGAATGGAACAACAACATCACCGCGATCCAGTTGCTCCGCGCAGGAAAAACCGGCGAAGCCTTGGCCAAGATTCGACTGCTCCCTGACAGTTCCTTTTTTCACGGCCGCGCCATCGAAGCGTGTTATTCGAATCCGCGGCCGGCCAACTACCAGGAACTGATGGACAAAGTGAAAAAAGATTTGCCTGCTATGAGTGATCCCGAGCCGAGATACAGTCAGGCTCTCACCTTCAATCATTGCCTCGGAAATGATTTTTCGATCCCGATCATGCGAGGCGCGGTCAAGGACGGTTTCTGCGCCTACGAATTCCTGGAACGCGACTCAAAGGTCGTTCCCAATCTCACCAAATCTCCCGACTTCCCCGCCCTCATGTCGGAAGCCAAAACCTGCCGCGACAATTTCCTCGCCAACCGCAACAAACCCGAGTGATTCGCGATTCCTCGATCTGCGTTCCCCTGTCATCCTGAGCGCAGCGAAGGATCTCAGCCGCAACCCACCTCAGTCTCCGCATTTCGCCACAACCTTAGCCAGGGTGCCGCACCCTAGGTTTATGAGGGTGCGGTTCGTGAGGTGGGATGCCCAGATCCCAACTCCGCAGATCGGAGCCGCCGTCCTCCGCGCGTCTCTGCGAACTTCGCGCCTCCGCATTAGATTCTTCTTCGACGCGTCGCTAAATTCACTCCCACCGCAGCGCCACCATCGGATCCACCCGCGCCGCCCTCCGCGCCGGAATCCAACTCGCAATCAACACCACCACGCCCAGCAACACCGGCACGCCAACAAACGTCACCGCATCATCCGTCCGCACTCCATAAAGAAACGCCCCAAACAATCGCGCCACCGCCAGCGCCGCCACAATCCCCAGCCCCATCGCAATCGCTGCCAGCCTCATCCCCTGCCCCACAATCATCTTTTGTACCCCCGCCACCTGCGCACCGAGCGCCATCCGAATCCCGATCTCCTTCGTCCGCCGGCTCACCGCGTAACTCATCACCCCATACAATCCCACCGCCGCCAGCAAAACTCCGCTCACGCCAAACACGCCGAACAGCGTCGCCGCCAACCGCGGCAAAAATAGCGCGTCGCGTAGATGCTCCTCCATCGTCGATTCGTTGTAAGTCGCCATCGCCGGATCAAGCGTGTGGATCTCCTGCCGCACCGCGCTCTCCAGCGCCGAATAATCTCCGCCGCCGGTCCGCACCAGCACCGAATACCCGAGAAATGCCGGATCGCTTCCCGCCGTCTGCTCCAGCGAGCGAAACAACATCGACCGCTGCCCTTCTCCCAACGTTCGCGATTTCGAATTCTTCACCACGCCGACAATCTCATACGTGGCGTTTCCGCCTTCCACTATCTGCCCGATCGCCTCGCGTCCTCCCAGCACCTTCGCGACAAACTCTTCATTCACGATCGCCACTTTCGGCCCGCTCGGCGATTCATTTCCAAAATCTCTACCTTCCAGCCGCGGAATTCCCATCACATCGAAATATCCGCGCGTCGCCATGTACAGATCGACGATCGGCGGCTCACTCGCGGGCCACGGCTGCCCCGCTATGCGAAATCCGTCGGCGCGCCCGCCGTCTGAAAGCGGCACCAGATCCGTGCAAACCACCGCCGACACTCCCGGCAATCCTGCAACGCGCTCGCGAAGCTGCTTCAGAAATTGCACCGTTTGCGCCGCCGTGTACCCGTTCACCCGCGGATCGACCGACGTGATCAACACTCCTCGCGATCGAAATCCGATATCGATTCCCGACGCGTGCTGCATGCTCCGCAGAAACAATCCCGTCGCGCACAGCAACACCACCGACATTGCCACTTGCGCCACGATCAGCGCACTGCGCAAACTCCAGCGCCGTCCCGGTTGAGCTAGTCCCCCCTCGCCCTTCAGCGCACTCGACAAAATCGGGTGCGACGCCGCCCAAGCCGGCGCAATTCCGAATAGCAATCCCGCTCCTACGCTCAACGCAAACGTATAGAGCAACACCCGCCAATCCGCATGGATGTTGAGATCAAGCGGCACCGGTGCCGGAAAATGAAACGCCGATAGCGCCTGCGTTGCCCACAGCGACAACGCAAATCCAAACAATCCCCCGCCGAGCGCAAGAATCACGCTCTCCATCATCATCAGGCGTTGCAGCGCTCCGCGCGTCGCGCCCAGCGTCAGCCGCACCGCCATCTCTTTCCCGCGCTCCGCCGCCTGCGCCAGCAGCAGATTCGCCACGTTCGCGCCCGCGATGCACAACACCAGCAGCACCACGATGCTCAACGCAGCGAGAAACGTCAGGATCGTTCCCCTCTCGCGCGGCGGCAGCGATCCCGCCTGTTCGAATCGAAATCCATTCCCCTTATCGGTCGCGGGATACGCCGCCGCAAATCGCGCAGCCATCGTCGCCAGTTCCGCGTCTGCCTGATCGTGCGTCACGCCCGGCTTGAGTCGCGCAATCACCGCGAGCCAGTGGAATTCGCGAGACTCCCGCTTGGGCTCTGTTGGATTCAGCGCCGGCCCATTCCCCAGCGGCACCCAGAATTCCGGATCGAGAACAAAGTCGATGCCTCGATAACCGGACGGCGCCACACCGACAACCGTGAAAGCTCGCCCCGACAGCGTGATCGACTTCCCTACAATTGCCGGATCGCCAGCAAATCTCCGCTGCCACAACCGATGCCCCAACACGATGACTTGCGCGTGGTCTTCGTCGCCGTGAAACCCGCGTCCCACCGCCATTCCGATCTGTGCCACATCAAAATAATTCGTCGTTGTTGCCTGTCCCCACACTCGCTCGGGATCGCCCTTCCCATTGATCGACGCCGGAATCAATTCATCGAACGCCGCCACTCCCGAAAACGACTGCGCCTGATCGCGCACATCCTCATAGACCGGCCCGGGGAACGAGTTGCAACACCGGTCCCCCTCATGCGTGAGATGTAAGCTCACCAGCGTCGCCGGATCGCCCACCGGCGCCGCCCGCAACACAAACCGGCTCACCATCGCAAAAATCGTCGCGTTCGCCGCAATCCCAATCCCGATCGACACCACCACCACCGCCACAATCCCCGGCGCCCCCAACAACCGCCGTATCACATATCTAAAATCCCGCCCCCATCCCGCCATGTCACCCCCCTGCAAACCAGTCCCATCCGGAATCTACGCTTTCCATACGTAAAAGTTCCTAGACGCCCGCTTTTGCCCGCCCTTCTCATTCGTTAAGGAACCCCAGGACGCGATTGTTCCTGGGTGCCGCACCCTAGGTTTATGAGGGTGCGGGTTGTGACGTGGAACGCCCAAAACCTAAAATAGGAAGCTGTATACATGCGCCGCGTTCCACAATTCGGGCCTTTTCCGGCCTAGACGCCACCAAACACAACCCTGCTAAAATACCTTCGAGGAACCACACCCAACCGTGAAAGCCTTCCAAGTCCAAGACGGCCATCTTGTCGCCATCGAAAAACCCCTCCCAGAACTTCTCCCCAACTGGGCGCTCATCAAAGTCCGACTCGCCGGCATCTGCAACACCGACGTCGAAATCCTCCGCGGCTACCATGACTTCCACGGCATCCCCGGCCACGAATTCGTCGGCGAAGTGATAAAGGTCGGCGACGGCGGTCACGTCACTCCAGCCATCAAGCGCGAGCAAACCCGCTGGATCGGCCGCCGCGTCACCGGAGACATCAACGTCTCCTGCTCCGCCTACGGCTACAAACCGCTCTGCGAATTCTGCCTGCGCGGTTTGAAAACGCACTGCGCTCGCCGCACCGTCCTCGGCATCGTCAATCACGACGGCGCTTTCGCGGAATACCTCACGCTCCCGGTTGAAAATTTGCACGAAGTCCCGAGCACCATCCCGGACGAGCAATCCGTTTTCGTCGAACCGTTGGCCGCCGCGTGCCAGATCCTCGATCAGATCGATGCAAAACAATTCAGTGCCGCCGCCGTCCTGGGAGACGGAAAACTGGCGCAGCTCATCGCTCGCGTGCTGAAAACCGAAATCCCGCGCGTGGTGATGTACGGCAAACACAATTCGAAGCTGGAGTTGGTGAACGCCACCGGAAGCGGCGGCACAGAAAAAGTGCCGCGCAAAGCGCGAGTCGAAACGGAAAAAGTCAGCGGCACCGACGCCGATCTCAAAAAAGTGAAAGAAAATTTCGCGCTGGTAGTTGAAGCGACGGGTTCGCCAACGGGCCTGGCGCTCGCTCAACAAATCACCGAACCTCGCGGCACGCTGGTCCTCAAATCCACATTCCACGGCGCCACCCCAATCGAGACGTGGCCCATCGTCGTCAAAGAAATCACCGTGATCGGTTCCCGCTGCGGCCCCTTCGCCAAAGCCATCCGCCTCCTCCGGGAACCCAAAGTGGACCCCCGCCCGCTCATCACCCGCACCTTCCCGCTGGATGAAGCCCCCGCCGCCATCGCCTACGCCCAGGAAAAAAACGTCATGAAGGTCCTCCTGAAACCCTAAGAGCGCCGCTCGCTATTCTCGCGTTTCCCCAAAAAGCGATCATGCGAATCCGGGCGCCCGGTAACGCCGGCGTCCCGCCGGCGGTTTGACCGTCGCAGCGAGACCCGCGATCAGCGGACCGAATACCAGGGAGATCGAAAACGCCTCCGCACAACTCTGCGCTCCCTGCGCCTCTGCGTTAGATTTTCTGCCCTCCTATCCCTGTAACTCAAAGAAATTGCGAGCTTTAATTAGCATGACAGCGACGCGGGTTAGCAGGACATGGGTGTCCCATGGGAACTCACGGCACCCGTAACCGGTTTAGAATGACATTCTTGCACGGTGTGCACGCGCAACGTCTTTAGAATGATACTCTTGCGAAAAAAGGGTGGGGGGGAGGGGTGCGCTACCTAAACATCGTCCAATCGCTACTTCATTACTTCGTTGCGTCTTTACTTCGCTTTTGGACCTTTTTCAGACCCGATTGATGCACGAAGCCACGCAAGCCGCTCCAAATCCATTATCGATATTCACTACGGTCACATTCGAGGCGCAGCTATTCAGCATCCCGAGCAGCGCCGCAACGCCCCCAAAGCTCGCGCCATAACCGACGCTCGTCGGCACCGCAATCACCGGCGCCGCAACCAGCCCGCCGACCACGCTCGGCAGCGCCCCTTCCATTCCGGCGACGCAAATCACCACGCGCGCTTTGGTCAGCGCTTCGCGATGATTGAGCAAGCGATGAATTCCTGCGACGCCGACATCGTAAAGATGCTCGACGTGATTCCCCATCATGCGCGCCGTCAGCAGCGCCTCTTCCGCGACAGGAATGTCGCTCGTTCCGGCAGACACGACGAAAATCGTTCCTTTGCCTGAAATCTCCGTGTTGCGTTCGATCGTGATCACACGCGACAGCTCATGAAATTTCGCCGGCGAAGATTTTCCTGTCTTCAGCTTTTTCACTGCGGCGAAAATCTTTTCGTCGGCGCGCGTGATCAAAATATTGTGCTTGCTGTCGCGATGGCTCAGCATCGATCGCACGATTTCCGCGACGTGCTGCGGCGATTTCCCTTTTCCGAAAATCACTTCGGCGAATCCCTGCCGCAACGCGCGATGATGATCCACTTTCGCGAAGCCGAGATCCTCGAACGGCATATGCTTCAGCCGCTCGGCGGCCTTCGCCGGCGCAAGTTCTCCCGCCCGCACCAACTCCAATAGTTTTTCCAGTTCGCGTTCGTTCATCGATTCCGATCGGCACGACCGGCGATCACGCACACAGGACTTACGGCGTTGCGTCGCCCATCAATTTGCGTAGCGGTTGATTGTCCGCATAAACGCGCCATTCTGCAATCTTGCCGTTCTGCACGATGGCTCGCCACGCCGCCGGCACTTCCCAGAATCCATTCGGCCCAAGCGCCGAATCTACGCTCTGCGAATCAGCGTGTTGAGCAGGCGCGCCGCTCCCAGCGTTCGCCCCCAGGATGTGCGGACCAACGTAGCGCCCGCTCGCCGTTCCAAAAATCGCAACGCGTTCATCGGTCGTGAAGAATTCGTCGGCATGGACTTGATAGTCCGCGACCATCTTGAAATATTGCGTCCAGCCTTGGCGCATCGTTTCACGCCCCATGAATCGCTTGCCGAGCGCGTCCTGAAAAATATGATTGTCCGTCATTAATTCACACAGCAAATTGATGTCGCCGGCGTTGATCCGTTTAATGAAATCCATAGCGACCTCGAGCGGTTGCGCATTTCCGTTCATGAAGTCTCCCGGGGCTGGGCCGAATTTTGAACTCAATCTGAAACACAAATCGAAACGATCGATTGATTTGAAACGCTCGACATAGTTGAACTGTTCGAGTTGAACAACGACGTTGAGATGCGCAGAGTGGCGGTTCGGACGCGCTCAGTTGACATCGCGAGTACCCGCTGAGAAACTTGATTTACCCGCATAAATGCCCAAACAACAAGGCCAAATCGTAACCGTAGGTGTGACCGGAGCCAGCGGCGCCATCCTCGCGCAGAAGACGCTGTCGATGCTGGATGCGGATTCGCGCGTCGCGCGCATTCATCTTGTTGTCACCGAAACCGGGCAGCGGCTTTTCGCGGAAGAACTCGGAATTTCTTCGGGCGATGCGAAGCAGTTGGCTGCGCGGATTCTCGGGAAGACTTCGGAAAAAATCGAAGTGCTTCCGAACAAAGATGTTGGCGCGGCGATCGCATCGGGAAGCTATGAAGTCGATGCGATGATCGTAATTCCCTGCTCGATGGGAACGCTTGCCGCGATTGCTAACGGCATCAGCGACGATCTCGTCGCGCGCGCCGCGGATGTCATGCTGAAAGAATCGCGCAAGCTCGTGCTTTGCATTCGCGACACGCCGTTCAACCGCATCCATCTTGAAAATATGCTGCGGGCGCAACAGGCGGGAACCGTGATCATGCCCGCCGTGCCGTCGTTTTATCATCAGCCGAAAACGATCGACGATCTCGTGACGCAGTATGTTTGCCGCGTGCTCGCACAAATCGGATTGCCGCAGGACGAGATGTACCGCTGGATGGGATCGATCGCGGCGAAGGAAGCCAAGGCGTGAGCCGCATTCGCACCGTGCTCGAGATGATCAAGTTCGAGCACTCGATTTTTGCGCTGCCGTTTGCGCTGACGGGAGCGCTGCTTGCGGCGCGAGCTACCCATCAGCCTCCGCATGGATTGCCGACGCTGCGACAGATTCTGTGGATCATCGTGGCGATGGTTTCGGCGCGATCCGCGGCGATGACGATCAATCGCATCGCGGATATTCGCTACGACAAAGAGAATCCGCGCACGAAGCAGCGCGCGCTTGCCACCGGAGCGCTCTCGGTTTCGTTCGCCTGGGTCTTCACGCTGGTCGCGATCGCGCTTTTCGTAGTCGCTGCATGGCAGCTCAATCCGCTCGCCCTGAAACTTTCGCCGGTTGCGCTGGCGATTTTGTTCTTCTACTCGTACACGAAGCGGTTCACGAACTGGTCGCACCTGTTTCTCGGCTTCGCGCTGGGAATTTCTCCCGCAGCGGCCTGGATCGCCATCACCGGCGGACTCGATGTGCGCATGCTGATCCTGTGCGCCGCGGTCACGCTGTGGGTCGGCGGCTTCGATGTGCTCTACGCGTGCCAGGACATCGACTTCGATCGACAGGCAGGATTGTTTTCCGTGCCGAAGCGATTCGGCATCGCCAACGCGCTGCTGATCGCGCGCGTGATGCACATGGGCGTTATCGTTCTACTGTCGTGGCTGGCATTCAGCTTCGCGCTTCCCTGGCCGGCGTGGGCGGGAATCGCGGTCGTCGCCGCGCTGCTGGGCTACGAGCATTCACTGGTGAAAGCGGATGACTTGAGCAAGCTGGACGCTGCGTTTTTCACCATGAACGGTTATATTAGTATGTCGTTCCTGTTGTTCTGGGGCGCTGCAACGGCCCTTTGGCACGTTTGAAGATTTCAGAATTTGTGAACGAAACATGGCCCAACTTACGATCACCGATCAGCGTTTAAGACCGATTGCCGACAAGGTTTTGGCGGGCGAACGGCTGTCGGCTGACGACGGCATTTTGCTGTTTCGGTCGCCCGATTTGCTCGCGGTCGGCTGGCTCGCGAACCATGTTCGCGAGAAGCGCCACGGCAACGTCACGTATTTCAACGTCAATCGGCACATTAATCCGACGAACGTTTGCATGGCGCACTGCAAGCTGTGCGCGTTTGGGCGCGATCCGGACGCTCCGGGCGCTTATGTGTATGCGCTCGAAGAGGTTTATCAGCGCGCGGAACAGGGCGTGCGCGAGGGCGCGACGGAATTTCACATTGTCGGCGGGCTGCATCCTGATCTGACATTCGACCATTATCTGGAAATGGTGCGTGGGCTAAAGCAGCGATGCCCTGGCATCCATCTCAAGGCGTTCACGATGGTCGAGGTGCATTTCTTTTCGCGCATCGCGAAGATTTCCGTCGAAGAAGTTTTGCAGAAGATGAAGGAAGCCGGTGTGGATTCCTGCCCCGGTGGCGGCGCCGAAATTTTTCACCCGCGCGTGCGCAAGATTATTTGCGATCACAAGACGAGCGGGCAGATGTGGCTGAACACGGCGCGCAAGGCGCATCAGGCGGGTTTGAAATCGAATGCGACGATGCTTTACGGCCACGTCGAAACGGAAGAAGAGCGCATCGATCACCTGGTGAAATTGCGCGAGTTGCAGGACGAGACGCACGGGTTCGTGACGTTTATTCCGCTGGCGTTTCATCCGGATAACACGGCGCTGTCGCATATTCCGAAGACGAGCGGCTATCTGGATTTGCGGAACATCGCGGTATCGCGTTTGATGCTCGACAACTTCGATCACATCAAGGCGTATTGGATCATGATGACGCCGAGCATCGCGCAGATCGCGCAGCGGTTTGGCGCAAACGATCTCGACGGAACCGTCGTCGAAGAGAAGATCTACCATGACGCGGGTGCGAAGACTTCGGAGTTCACGCCACGCGCCGAACTCGAGCGCTTGATTCGCGCCGCGGGCCGCGTTCCGGTCGAGCGCGATACGCTGTATCGCCCCGTCGATCGGTCGAAGATGCCGCCGATCGTGCCGCCCACGCCGCCGGGCTTGGTTTCGCTTTCGTTGAACGTTTAAGGAGAGAATTCCAAACAGCGTTGGTAGCGCCGGCATCTTGCCGGCGTTTTTGTTTTGTGGTGACGCAGACGAAAAACCGCCGGCGGGACGCCGGCGCTACCGAATCGTGGCGGCGGTGGCGGTTACTTTCGCGAGCAGTTCTTTGGGGAGCGTGGCGTAGCCTTTGTCCTGGGCGACTTGCTGGCCGTCGGTGTAAATCCAATTCAGATAGGCGGCGACGGCGCGGCCGCGGGATGGGTCCTTCGCTTTTGCGGGGACGTAGAACCACGTGAAGCTGGTGATGGGATAGCTGTCTTTCCCGGGAGCGTTGGTCAAGGAAACACGGAAGTCGTCGCTGATTTTCGCTTCGAGCGCTGCGTTGGCGAAAGTTTTTTCGGTGGGCTTGACGAATTCGTTGGCGGAATTTTTTATGCGCGCGACGCGTAGCGACGCGCGCTCGGCGAGATTCAGTTCGGAGTAGCCGATCGAGTATTGCGTCGCGCGGACGCGATCCGACATGTCTTGTGAGCGGGCGGCGCTGGTGCCGACCGGCCAATTTGGGGATTCGCCGCGTCCGGCTTTCGCCAGGAAGTCGGGGCTCACTTTGCAGAGG
Organism: uncultured Acidobacteriota bacterium; assembly: GCA_963785605.1. Lineage (GTDB taxonomy): Bacteria > Acidobacteriota > Terriglobia > Acidiferrales > UBA7541 > Acidiferrum. Next base: position 453,289 of record CAWAWE010000020.1, read on the forward strand.
TAGTCCGACAGAATGTAATTCGAGCCCTTTCCTTCGGTGCGGTGGATTACATGGATGGGCTGCGCCGGCAGCTTCATGTCTGGATTCAACTTTGCGATCGCGGGATCGTTCCACGTTTTGATTTTGCCGAGAAAGATTTCGGCGACGATCGGGCCGGTGAGGCGAAGATCGCCGGGCGTATCGGGCAAGTTGTAAACGATGACGATGCCGATGAGGACCGATGGAAGCTGAAGGATTGGCTCGTCCGCCCTGAGTTGCTTATCGGGAATGGGCGCGTCGCCGCCACCGAGATCGCCGCTGCCCGAGAGGATGCTTTGCGCGCTCTCGCCGGTGCCTTGCGGCAGGTAACGGATGACGACGAGCGGATTTCGTTTGCGATATTCGTCGGCCCAGCCTACGTAGAGAGGCTCGGGCAAGGATGAGCCGGTGGCGACAAGCGTGATGCGATCCTGACCAATCGTGGTGGGAACTTCGAGAGAGAGTTCGGTCGCTCCCGCAAGTAACGTCGATGACAGGGATGCAGCGAGCGTCCAGCAGAGGCGGCGCGAAAGTCTGGGCACAGTGGCAGTCCTTCGAAGAGATGACGAATCCAACTAGCGTTGCGTACGATGTGAATACGGTATCGCGTGCAGGAACGAAACTTTGTAGAGTTCGCAGAAAAGTGCCGAAACAGTCGAGGGTGATATGTCCCGGCTAATATTAAGGAACAGCTAACAAGAGTGGGTTGAGGAGACGAATCGAAAATGCGGACGATTTTGCTTTTGACGGTGTCGAATATTTTTATGACATTTGCGTGGTATGGGCATTTGAAGTATCGGAGCGAGGCGCTGTGGAAAGTGATTTTTGTGAGCTGGGGGATTGCGTTTTTTGAGTATTGCTTTCAGGTTCCGGCGAACCGGTTTGGATCGTATGAGTTTTCGGCGGCGCAGTTGAAGACGATTCAGGAAGTGATTACGTTGACGGTGTTTGCGTTTTTCTCGGTGTTTTATTTGGGAGAGAAATTCAGGTGGAATTATTTAGCGGGGTTTGGGTGCATGGTGGCGGGGGTGTTTTTTGTGTTTCATAAGTGGTGAGGGAAGAAGAGAGAATTCACCACAGAGGGCGCAGAGAGCACAGGGGCTTTCGAGATTCAAGGCGCACACCTAGCAGTGTCTGAGCGGATGCAGCCAGCCGCGGAAAAATTAAAAACGCCGGCAAGATGCCGGCGCTACCAACTTTGAGAGCTTGCGTTCGCTCAGATCGCGTGAGGATGCCAGACGACGACGTCTTGGCGGCGGGCGAAATGCAAGAGCGGGGCGTCTGGGTTGCGAGAATCTGGGGTCAATGGCGGCGCTGAAGTGCCGCACTCCAGGGCGGCTTCGATCATGGTGTTTTCGCGGAATTCGGCTTGGGCTTGTTGCAGGGGCCAGGGGGCGTGCTGGATTTCGCCGCGCGAGATATCGCCGTTCGCATTCGCTGCGTAGAGGCAATAACGCTCGGTCAGGAAATGTTCGAGCGTGCCGCGTTGAGGGTGGAAGACTTCTCCGGTCGGGCGGTAGCGCATGCGGAGTTTTGCTTTTGCGGCGTTGCGGTGGGTGCGTTCGCTGGCGTATTCGATCCAATTGTTGCGATTTTCGCAGGTCATGCGGGCGTTGAAATAAGGGAGATGGAACCAGGCGCGTGCGACGCTGACGGCGATGGCGTTGGCGGCGTCGAGGGAGAAGAACCACACGCCGGGTTTGCCGCCGTAGGTGACGTAGGTGCGCACGTTGAGTTCGGGGAATGCGGAGAGCTTCGGCAAAGCGGGTGTGGCGCGCAGGCGAACTCCGGACATGCGGAATGGGACGACGCCAATCCACGCTTCGCCTTGGAATTTGTCGATCTCGAGAGCGGCGGGGATCAGCGGACGGAGATGCGCGGGGTCGATCGGCCAATGAGCGAAAAGCAAGTCGTGCCAGGATTGCGACATGATCCATGGGCCGGTGGGCAGCGGCCACGGGCGATGTGCGGTTTCGGTCAGGGCGCGATGCATCGAACCTTTCTGAACTGACGAGCATTTTTCAGCAGAACACTTCCTGCGGATCGATGCAGCCGGCCGGCGCGGCTCGACAGGCTCATCCGCTTCAATATACCCTTCGGTGTAGCGCGAGAATCGAATTCTCTGCATTCAAAACGGATGAAGGAATCTTCGAATCAGGCGCGGCAGAAATCTTCAACGAGCCGGTGCATTCGACACGCCGGAATCAAAAAAGAACCAGTCAGAATTTCAGTCGAAATAACTTTCAATCGAAAAAAGGAGCAACGATGCAACGCAAGGCGAGCGCAGTGTGGCAGGGCGATCTGAAGACGGGCAAGGGCACGATTTCGACGGATAGCGGGACGCTGAAGCAGACGCAATATTCCTTCAGCACGCGATTTGAGAACGGCGTGGGGACGAATCCGGAAGAATTGCTGGCGGCGGCGCATGCGGGCTGCTTCACGATGGCGCTTTCGGGACAGCTCGGCGCGGTGGGATTGAAGGCGGACAAGATGGAGACGACGGCGACGATTTCGCTGGAGAAAGTGGGCGAGGGATTCAGCATCACGAAGAGCCATCTGGATTTGGTGGCGAAGGTGCCGGGGGCGGATCAGGCGAAGTTCGATCAGGCGGTGAAGAATGCGGAGACGGGGTGCCCGGTGTCGAAGCTGTTTAAAGCGGAGATTACGGTGAGCGCGCGACTGGAATCCTAGGTCGCGGTCCGTACTGGATCGGAATCGATTGAAGAGCCACGAAGGGTTGAGATGCAGCCAAGCATTTTGGGAAGAACCGCACCCTCCTAAAACCAGGAGGGTGCGGCACCCGGCTTCTGCCAAGTTCTGAGGTTCTCGCTTACAAAATATGCAGCATTTGATTCCAGCTCCGGGAGCGTTTGTCAGCGGCGTCGCGATCTTTTTAGTCGTGGTGTGGGATGCGTTTGAGTCGATCATTTTGCCGCGGCGGGTGACGCGGAAGTTTCGGCTGACGCGATTGTTTTATCGCGTGACGTGGGGGATCGCCACGTTTGTGGCGAATCTGTTTTCGGCGCGGAAGACGCGGGAGACGCTGCTGGGATTTTTCGGGCCGAGTTCGCTGTTGCTGCTGCTCGCGGTGTGGGCGGTCGGGCTCGTGCTGGGGTTTGGATTGATGCAGTACGGCGCGGGGTCGGCTGTGGTGGTGACGGGCGGGCAGCCGAGCTTTTCGAATGATTTTTATTTAAGCGGGACGACGTTTTTCACGCTGGGACTCGGCGATGTGGTGCCGCGGTCGCAACTGGCGCGCGGGTTGGTGGTGGCCGAGGCGGGGTTTGGGTTTGGATTTTTGGCGGCGATCATTGGGTATTTGCCGTTCATTTATGGATCGTTTTCGAATCGAGAGACCGAGATTACACTGCTCGACTCGCGCGCGGGGACGCCACCGACGGCTGGCGAGTTGTTGCGTCGGCACAGCTATCCGGGCGGGCGCGAGGCGCTGCGCGAGTTGCTGAAGGACTGGGAGCACTGGTCGGCGGAATTGATGGAGAGCCACCTGTCGTATCCGGTGCTCGCGTATTTTCGGTCGCAACACGACAATCAATCGTGGATCGCGGCGCTGACAGCGATTCTGGATACATGCGCGTTGTTGAAAGTGGGAATCGAGGGAGCGTGCGAGAGGCAGGCGCAACTGACGTTTGCGATTGCACGGCATGCTGTGGCGGATTTGTCGCAGGTTTTCAATACACCGCCGAAGGCGATGCCGTACGAGAGACTCCCCGCGGACGTTTGGGAGAAAATGCGCGATACGCTGGCGCAGGACGGATTGCAGCTGAAGGATACGGGGGACGCGCGCGAAAAACTGGCGGCGGTGCGGCACACTTATGAGCCGTATATTTACGCGCTGGCGTCGTACCTGAACCAACCGTTGCCGCCGTGGATTCCGGAAGGCAAAGGGAAAGATAACTGGCAGACGACGGCGTGGGGAGAGACGTCAGGGCTTGTCGAGAAGAAGCCGGAGACGGTTGGGGTGGATGAGCATTTTTAGAACAGAATGCGAAGTAAGGAAGCAATGACGTAAAGAAGTAACGATAAAACCGGAAGACCGGGAAAAAGACTAAGAACTTCAATTCATAAATTGTCGGGGGGAAAAAATATGAAGGCGATTCAGGTGCATGAATTTGGCGGGCCGGAAGTTTTGAAGCTGGATGAGATTCCGACACCGAAGCCGGCGGCGGGACAGGTGCTGGTGAAGGTGCATGCGGCGGGCGTGAATCCGTATGACACGTACATGCGCTCGGGGACGTATGCGATCAAGCCGCCGCTGCCGTACACGCCGGGGTCGGATGCGGCGGGAGTTGTTGAGGCGGTCGGCGACGGCGTTAAGAAAGTGAAAGCGGGCGATCGCGTCTATACGGCAAAGACGATTTCGGGCGCGTATGCGGAATTTACCCTGGCGGAAGAATCGCAAGTGGAGAAGTTGCCGACGAACATTACGTTCGATCAGGGCGCGGCGATCTGGGTGCCGTATGGCACGGCGTATCACGCTTTGAATCAAGAGGCGAAAGCGCTGGCGGGCGAGACGGTGTTGATTCACGGTGCGAGCGGCGGCGTGGGTTCGGCGGCGGTGCAGATTGCGCGGGCGAAGGGGCTGACCGTGTTTGGCACGGCGGGAACCGACAAAGGGCTCGAACTGGTGAAGAAGGAAGGCGCGCATCAGGCGTTCAATCACACGAAGGCCGGCTACACCGATGAGATCATGAAGGCGACCGGCGGCAAAGGCGTGAACGTGATTTTGGAGATGCTCGCCAATGTGAATCTGTCGGCGGATTTGAAACTGCTGGCGCAATATGGGCGCGTGATTATTATCGGGAATCGGGGCGAGGTTACGATCAATCCGCGCGATTTGATGGCGAAGCGATCGTCGGCGCGCGGATTTACGTTGTGGGCGGTGACGGAAGCAGAGGCGCGAGAGATTCATGCGGGGCTGAATGCGGGATTTGAGAATGGATCGCTGCGGCCGGTCATCGGGAAAGAGATTCCGCTGGCGGAGGCGGCGCGGGCGCATAAGGAAATTATGGAGCCAGGGTCGCACGGGAAGATGATATTGGTGCCGTGAGCGGATGTGGATTCGCGATTGAAGAACGCGCACGGCGGTGCCGTGCCCCTACTGCGTTTCGGTGTGAATAGCAGTTCGTTGACTGGGCCTGCAGTGACCGTATAATCGAATCGGCGCTGTCCCACAGCGTTTTCGCGGACTCGAGGCCCAGACTTTGTATTCGCATCTCCCGATTTCTGTGCTGCTTGCGGCGCATACCGCCTCCGTCGGGCAATACTGGCACAAACTGACAGACAGGACGTTCACCGGGATTTATCACGCCAATTTTTTCGATTTGGCGATGATGATTCCGTATTTCATCGTGCTGTTTGTGCTGGCGCTCTATGGGATGCACCGGTATTGGCTGGTGTACGACTACTACGCGTATTCGAAGAATGTGCCTGGGCCGACGCCGGAAGTGAAGGGCGGGTGGCCGCGCGTCACGGTGCAGCTGCCGATTTTCAATGAGCGGTATGTGATCGAGCGGCTAGTCGAGGCGGTGTCGCGATTTGATTATCCGCGCGAGCTGCTGGATGTGCAGGTGCTGGACGATTCGACGGACGAGACGCGGCAAGTGGCGAGTGACGTTTGCGGGCGGTTCGCGGCGCAAGGTCTGGACATTGCTTACATTCACCGGTCGAATCGAGAGGGCTACAAGGCGGGCGCGCTCGAGAACGGTTTAAAAACTTCGCGCGGCGAATTTGTGGCGATTTTTGACGCGGATTTTATTCCCGAGCCGGATTTTTTGCGGCGGACGATTCCCTATTTTCAGAGTGCGGGCATCGGGATGGTGCAGACGCGATGGACGTATCTGAATCGCGATTATTCGCTGCTGACGCAGGTCGAGACGATTTTGCTCGACGGGCATTTCGTGGTGGAGCACGGAGCGCGATCGCGGCGTGGGACGTTTTTCAATTTCAACGGGACCGCGGGAGTCTGGCGGCGCATCGCGATCGATGAAGCGGGCGGGTGGCAGCACGACACACTGACGGAAGACACCGATCTTTCGTATCGCGCGCAGCTTCGCGGATGGAAATTTTTATATCTGCCCAATATCGAGTGCGCTTCGGAATTGCCGATCGATATGAATGGCTTCAAGGCGCAGCAAGCGCGCTGGGCTAAGGGGCTGATGCAGACGGCGAAGAAAATTTTGCCGAGGGTGTTTGCGTCGGACGCGCCGTGGTACGTGAAGGCGGAGGCGTTTTTTCACCTTACGGCGAACATCAGCTATCCGCTGATGGTTCTGCTGTCCACGATGCTGCTGCCAGCAATGATTGTGCGGTTTTACCAGGGTTGGCTACAGATGATTGTGATCGACCTGCCGCTGTTCTTGGCTTCGACGTGCTCGATCTCAAGCTTTTATCTGGTGGCGCAGAAGGAATTGCGGCCGAAGACCTGGTGGCGAACGTTTTTGTATATGCCGTTCGTGATGGCGATTGGAATTGGAATTTCGGTGCGCAATGCGCAGGCCGTGATCGAGGCGATCATTGGGAAGAAAAGCGAGTTCGCGCGGACGCCGAAGTTCAAGATCGAAGGAAAAGGCGATACCTTCGTCGCGAAGAAATACCGGAACAAGTCGGGCTGGCTGCCGTACGCGGAAGTGGCTCTTGGCCTTTATTTTGCGCTGACTGTAGTTTATGCGGCGGCGAATGAAAATTACGCGACGATTCCGTTTTTGCTGCTGTTTGTGTGGGGCTACCTCTACACGGGATTTATGTCGCTGGGGCAGAGCTATTTGTCGCTAAAGTTTGACGTGAATGCGCCGGAGATGCGGCCCGCGGCTTCGGGCGCACCGGGGTTCTAGCCGGTCTTAGTCAAGTCATCTCAATCTGACTGTGTCTATCTCTAAAAACAAAAAGAGCTTCGGGATTTGGGGAGGGGTGTCCTACAAATCCCGAAGCTCACGTGACGCAGCGGCGCTGTACTAGCGACCCGCAACGCCCGAGTCCGGAACATATGCGCTAGCCCGCAGGGTCGGCTGCAGGTAACGCTCGCGTCGACGAGTCGCTGCCACGACGTAGACGACGATTAGTCCGGTCCCACTCATTAAAATCGCTGCCATCAGCGCGCCCAGGAGGGCCTGCCGTGCGCCTTCCTCCTGGGCGGTTGTGCCGGGGGTGAAAAGCGCGACCGTCGAGAACGACTCTCCCGCTCCCGCAACGTTCGCGCCTTCATCAGTGCCGCTCGTGAGAGCTGTCTCCGCCGCCTTGGGTTGCGATTGATTGGCATCGATCTGGGTCGCTGTGGCCTGCTGCTGAGCCGTGACCGGGCTCGCTAGCGAGGCAAATCCCAATGCAATCGCGACCGCGGGAACCCAAAGGATGTTTTTCAGTTTCACGGCGACTACCCCCATCTGCTTCTGCTTTCGACGACGCATTTAGAGAATGCAACAGCAGTGCCAATGTGGAACTGCACGGTGGATGGCCATCAGGACATTGCAACTCGTTGATTTTGCTGTGCTTAAAAGACGTCGCCTATTTCGCTAGATTGACCGGATCCACGAAAAGACTAACCATGCGGATAGGCTTCTATCTGATGAGATAGAGTTGCGGGTTTTATTTCGGGGGGGCCGCCGCGTCGGACCCGTCCGACGGACGCCGAGCGGCGGATTTCGCGGGACCCTATTCGAACTCGAAGAGTACGATCTCGGGCTGAGTGCCGACGCGGAGGGGAGGTCCCCAGGTGCCGGCGCCGCTTGAGGTGTAGACGAGCATCTTGCCGATGCGATTGAGCCCATAGACGAACTGGCGATAGATGCGGGTCGCGATCCAGTTGTACGGGATCATCTGGCCGAGGTGCGTGTGGCCGGAAACCTGGAGGCCGATGCCTGCCGCCTCAGCGACGGCGACGTGGTCGGGTGCGTGGGTCAGCAGGACGCTGGCGCGGTCGCGGTCGATGCCGATTTTGTCGAGGACCGAGCCGAAATGCTGTGCGTGGGTGGCGTGTTTGTACGGCACGCCGACGATTTGCAGGCCGTCAATTTCAGCCTTTTCGTTGTCGAGGACACGCATTCCACTGGCGCGGACGGCGTCGAGAAACTTGGCCGGGTCGCGGAACTCTTCGTGATTCCCTTCCACGAAAAATGTGCCGAATTGGGGCTGGAGCTTCTTGAGCGGCGAGGCGGCGTGGTGGGCGTCTACGGCGGTGCCATCGTACATGTCACCGGCGATCCAGACGATGTCGGGTTTGAGGCGATTGATCGCGCGCGTGATGCGGCGAGCGAAGCCGATGTTCTTCACGTGACCAAGGTGCATGTCGCTGACCAGAGCGGCTTTGCGTCCCCGCCAGGAAGGCGGAAGATTGGGCAGCGCAATGCGGATGCGGCGGACGCGCGGCCACGCCGCATTGATCACACCATAGAGGCTGATGGCGGCTGCGGCCCCGAAGTAAATTCCATCGAGCAGGCGGCCATTGACGTGGATTCCCGCGAGGAGCAGCGCGCCGTACGTGATCCAGCAGGCAATCGCGGCGAAGAAAAGAAAGCTCAGTGCGCCCAGCCAGATGGCCGACAGCGTGTAAAACCAGCGCAACAGCGGATTGGTGAAGCGAAACGCGAGCAGTGACGCCGCGACGAAGCTAACCGAAAGGATAGCCAGCGTGATTTGCACGGGAGAGAACCCGGCGCGAACGGGCGGCTGCCAAAAGTAAGACCAGGTTTCGTAGAGGAAAACGTGCCCCAAAAGGATGACGGACTGGACGATGGCGACAAAAGTCGCAATGCGGGCTCTCATCTTTCGTTAGATGTTGCAGAGCCGGAACTATGTACAAATCGCCCGCGTCGTATAGAATCCGGGGCGCTCTGAGGTGTATGGGTACGGTCGGGGTTGGTGGCCTCGAAAAAGATGCCCGTCTTTTGTTGGACTTACGGTGATCCGGCGGGTATTGGGGCAAGCGCCGGTCACCACATTTCGTCGGGGGTGGACATGGGTGGTCGTTCGAGTGGGCTGAGCGTGGCTGGCCGTCGCGGCGGACTCTTTCGCGTTTTAACGGCGGTCGCTTGTAGCGTCGTAGCGCTGGCGATGGTTACGCCGAATGTGTCGGCACAGCAGCGGCGCGAGCGCGAGCCGAACAGCGTCTACGCGGCGCGGCGAGCGAAACTGGCCGCCGAGGTGGACGCTCCGATCGTCTTGTGGGGCTATACGGGACGCGAGGAATTTTCCGAGGCCGCGATCTTTGCTCAGGAAGAAAATTTTTACTATCTCACTGGTCACAACGAAGAAGGCGCTGCGCTGGTGATCTACCCGTCGAAAGCGGCTGGTAACGCCGGCGGCGAGAGCAGCACTGGTGCCAAGAGCGAAGTCCTCTTTCTCCCTCCGAAAGATACCGCCAAGGAAAAGTGGAACGGCGTGCGCATGTCGCCGACCGATCCAGGCATTACAGCGCGAACAGGCTTCGCGTCGGTGCAGCCGATCTCTGAAATCAACGGCACGCTTCAACAAATCGCGAAGACGTATCCCAATATTTACACGATCCTGCCGTACGAGACCGAAATGGGCGGCTATCCGCACGAAAAAGATGAGATGGAGTGGCTCGACAAAAACGATCCGCAGCTTAAGCGCAAAGACATTCGAGAGCAGATCGGCGCGCTGCGGCAGATCAAGTCGCCGGGCGAGATCGCGTTTTTGAAGCAGGCGATCGATCTATCCGATGACGCGCACGTTGCAGCGATGAAGATGATGCGACCGGGACTCTACGAATATCAGGTCGCGGCGAAAATGGTGGAAGTGCACGCGATGGGCGGCTCCGAAGCGGAAGGCTACGCGCCGATCGTCGGCGCCGGCCCGAATTCGACAGCGCTACATTACGACAGACTCTCTCGCAAGATCGAAGACGGCGACATCGTGGTGCTCGACGTCGGCGCGCAATACTCCGGGTACTCGGCCGACATCACGCGCACGATTCCGGCCAACGGAAAATTCACTCCGCGGCAGCGCGAGATTTACGAAATCGTGCTGGGCGCGCAAAACGCCGCGATCGCCGAGCTGAAGCCGGGCGCGCAATTGTGCCGGCAAGGCAGCAGGAGCCTGTTCAAGATTGCGTACGACTACATCAATACGCACGGCAAAGACAAACAGGGCAAGCCGCTCGGCCAATATTTCATTCACGGACTGGGCCACCACATTGGGCTCGACGTTCACGATGTGGGCGATCCGTGCCGCGTGCTCGAGCCGGGAATGGTCGTCACGGTCGAGCCGGGAATTTACATTCCCGAAGAAAATCTCGGCGTACGCATCGAAGACGACGTCCTCGTCACCGAGACCGGCGCGAAGTTGCTCAGCGAGAAGCTAACGCGCGATCCGGATGAGATCGAGAAGATCATGGCGGAGGCGGCCAAAAAACGCGCCGAAGGCAAGAAGGGCGACGACTGATAACCGGAGGTCGCATGAAGTTACTCTTCGCATTACTGACTTGCGGCGTTCTGTCATTGCCGTGTGCCGGGCAAACCAGAGGCGAATTACAGTGGGGTGAGAAATACAATTCGGCGGGCGCGACCTTAGTTGTGAAAGAAACCGCCAGAGTTCGAACGAACGGTCAAACTGTCATAACTTACAACCTGTTCGTTTCTGGACTTCCCAAGGACTTGGAGTACACGCTGTGGTCGAGGCTTCCTGGCACAAATCCGCAAAGCGTCGCGGATGCTTACCTGAATAAAGACGGACTCGTTGTCAGCGTGCTCGCCGACCCACCACACAACGTTGCCGAAGATCCCATTGATCTAAAAATTGTTGCTGGTCGCGGAGAACTCAAACAATTCGCAGTGATTTCAAATGATGCGAAGTATCGCGTGTTTGGAGAGGTTGTCCCGTTTCCTATCGCGACTACTAGTGGACCCTGTAGCATTTCGGCGACGATGCTGGGGCCTAATTATAGCGCGGTCTATATAGTCGTAAGTGGCTTGTCGCCGAAGGAAGAAATTCGAATTCGTCAACGATCAGGAAACAAAGGTGGCGATAGCAAGGCCACCGCGGCTTCAGATGGAAGCTACCGGGTGACTGTTTTTCCATTTGTGAAAGGGCAGCAGTCTGGAAAGCTTGCGTTTTCCGTCACGGCAAAGGCCTGCGGCGTGGATCTCGCAATACCGTGGGGAGAAGGTAGTTACGTCATTCAATGATTTCGCCGTAATGGGGCGCTTGCATGAACCCCTCGTCACTTCCTCAGTGAATTCACCACAGCCGAGACGTCCATGTCTCCATATCCCTTGTCGATCGCTTTTTTAAAAATCTCCAATGCCGCCGAGGATGTTTCGGCGGTCAGCCCAGCACGCTTCGCTTCGTCGCGCGCATAGCCAAGATCCTTCGCCATCAATCGCAGGATGAAGTTGGTGTCCTTGTCACCCGATGCGGCTCGCGCGGAGATCAATTTGATCAGCGGGCTGGCAGGCGCGCCGCCGGTTAATACAGACAGCGACTTCTCCGGGTCCAATCCGCCTGCATAAATCATCGACACCGCTTCGGCCAATGAAGCGGCTTGCACGCCGCACAAAAAATTGTTGATCAGCTTCAGGCGGGCGCCGCTTCCCGTCGGGCCGAGATAGATAGTGTCGCGACTCATCGCGGCAAGTACCGGGCGAACTCTCTCGAGCACGTCCCCGGAGCCTCCGACAAGAAAAAGCAACTGTCCCTCGGCTGCTTGTGGCTTCGATCCGGTGACTGGCGCATCCAGAAATTCACACTTCTGTTTCGCTGCTGCGGCGGCGAGTTCCTCCACCCACTGCACCGATAATGTGCTTGCCTCAATTAAATAGGCCCCCGGCCGAGCCGCCGCGAGCGCCCCATTCGCGCCCGTCCAGATTTCGCGCGACGCCGCATCATCCGACACCATCGCGATGATCACGTCCGCATCGGCCGCCGCTTCGTGCGGCGTCTTTGCGACGCGAGCGCCCGACTTCACCAATGCGTCCGCTTTTGCAGGATTGCGGTTGTAAACCGTCAACGGAAATCCGGCGGCGAGCAAACGTCCCGCCATTCCCTGCCCCATAATTCCCAAGCCCAGCAGCGCTACTTTTTGTTTCGACACTCTTCACCCCAATGGAATCGCTCTCACTAATTTTTGTGCGGCGCCTATCGTTCGCACCGGATTCCGCAGCGGCCGGCCAAATCCTTCGAACGAAGCCTGCATCACGTCGCCATCCTTCAGTTGAATGCCGTCGCTGAAACTCAGCGCCGCCGTGCCGAAAAAATGCACGTGGATGTCGCCAGGCCTTCGATGTGCCTCAAATTTAAAGTGATGATGCTCGAGATTTTGCAGGCTGTGACACATGCCTCGCTCGCCTGACAAAAACGACTTCGACCAAAACACTTTCTCGTCCCGCACGATGGCAACGTCTACATTGACCGACTCGAACGCCGTATCCACGACCAGTTCCGGTCCCAGCGAACACTGCCGCAGCTTTGAGCCGGCCAAGTTCAGATAATTTTTCTTCTCGAACTGATGGTCGGAGAATTCGTTGCCACCGGCGAACCCGATGCGTCGCGGCTCGCCGTCGGGCCCAACAATATAAATCCCGGCGATTTCCGCCTCTTCCCCGCCATCTTCGGCGTGCGCCGGTATTTCGAGCGGCTCGTTGTGCGCGCGCAACGTGGATCCCGTGCCTTTGTGAAACCACTCCGGTGCGATCCCAATTGCGTCCGCCGCGGGCCGACCCGCCTCGAGGCCCCACCGGAACATTTTCATGCTGTCCGTTTCTTCTGCTTCCGCAATTTCGTGCATCGACTGCCGATTCTTCGCGCTGCCCAAATGCGTCAAGCCTGTGCCGGAAACCAGACACCGGGCAGAATCGACTGGATGATCGATCGGCGTAAGCAATTTCCACTCTGAATCGCCACTGTAGATTTCGTCGTAAGGAAGCAGTGTCGCGCCGGCGGCTTTGCGGGCAAGATCCGTCAGCTTCACGCGATCGCGAATTGCCGCCTGCGCCAACGCACAGACCGAGGAAACCTCGTCGAGCAGGCGTAATTGCGGCTCTTCCACAATCGCCACTCGCCGCTCTTTGCCGTTGCGCAGCTGCGCCAATCTCATCAGCCAATGACCTCGAACTTCGTCAGCGCATCTTCATCGATCGTCAGGCCCAGCCCCGGCACATTCGCATCGAGGTCCACAAATCCATCCTTCGCTTTCGGCTCACCCTGAAATATGTACCAGAACAATTCGTTCCCGACTTCGACGTCAACGATCGGAAAATATTCCGCCATCGGCGAATTCAGACTTGCCATCACGATGTGGTAGTTGTGCATCTGCCCGGCGTGAGGAATCACCGGGACAGAATGCGCTTCGGCCAGGGCTGCGATTTTTCTTGCCTGCGTAATGCCGCCAACACGATTTGTGTCGAATTGAATGTAATCGACAGCCTTAGCCTCCAACAATTCGCGGAATCCATACAGCGTGAATTCGTGCTCACCACCCGCGATCGGCACGCGGCCGTATGATTTCAGCTCCGCATATCCGTGAATGTCATCGGGGATCACGGCCTCTTCAAGCCAACGCAAGTGGAACGGCTCGAGCAGCGGCAGCATGCGCTTCGCGTAGTCGAGCGTCCAACCCATATACGCATCGGCCATGACATCGATTTCGTCGCCAACGGCTTCACGCACTGTCCGAACAAGCTCCACGTTTCGCTGCATGCCCGCGGCGCCATCGACTGGCCCCCAACCGAAGCGCAGCTTCATAGCCTTGTAACCTTCGCTCTTGTACTTTTTTGCTTCACTCGCCAGTTCGTCGAGCGACACGCTGTAAAGGCGACTCGCGTACACGGGAATTTTTGATTTCGTTCTTCCGCCCAACAAACGATACACAGGCTGCTTCGCTGACTTACCGAGCAAATCCCAAAGCGCGATATCGACCGCGCTGATCGCCACCATTCCGATGCCTTTGCGGCCAAATGCCATCGTCTTGCGATACATCAATTGCCACAAAAATTCGGTCTCCCACGGATCCTGCCCAATCAGCATTGGTTTCAGATACAGATCGATGACCTGCTTCGTAATCTGCGGCGATAGCGCGGCGTTTCCCACGCCAACGAGACCCGCGTCGGTAAAAATTTCGACAATCAGCCACCCGTGAAACGTGAAGGTGCTCATCGACGCTTCCGGCAACGCGAGCAAATCCATCGGGTTCGTGCAGAAGTGCGGCGGCAAAGGAACCGTCTTGCCTCGCCAGCTCACGACGCGCGTGCGGATCTCGGTGATCTTCATTCGGCTCCTTCGTTCAACTCATCGTCGTTCAACTGAGTCTTCGTTCCAGCACAATTGGCTGCACCGTGGGCACGCTCACGAGAATGATCAAAAACGCAATGATGTGCAGCGAACCGGCCATCGCAAATACCGTTTCATAACCGAAGCCATGATCGAGCAAATATCCAGCCGCCTGCCCAAAAACGATTCCGCCCATTGCTCCGCCAAATCCCACAAGGCCCGCCACCGAGCCAACAACTCTCTGCGGAAACAAATCCGTCGGCAGCACCATCACCAATGTTGACCACGATTGCTGCCCAAAATACGCAATGCTAAAGATGACCAGCGCCCACGAAACAGGTACATGCGTGACAACAATGATCAGTGGCATCACGGCTGCGCTTAATCCGAGCGCGAGTTTGCGCGCCACTCCTAAAGAAAAGTTTTGCCGCACAAGATGACTCGAAAACCAGCCGCCCATCAGGCAGCCGACACCCGCGGCCGCATAAGGAATCCACGCAAAACTGCCCACTGCTTTTACGTCAAAATTTCGGGCGTCGTACAAATACTTGGGCAGCCAGAAAAGATAGAAATACCAGGCTGCGTCGCTCAGGAACTTGGCCGACATCAGTCCCCAGCATTCGCGGATTTTCAGCAGGTCGATCCAAGCCGTGGTTGGCTGTGGCGCTTCTAACCGGTCGGGATTGCTTTTGCCCGCGACCGCTGTGTCCGCGCTGTTCCCGCCCGAAGGGTCGGATTCAGGATCTTTGTAAGCCATCGCCCACCAAATCACCCACAACAATCCCAGCGCGCTGGTGGCAACAAAAACCCAACGCCAATTCAGATAGACGATGATCACGGAAATCATCGGAGGCGCGATTACGGCTCCGACCGCCGTTCCACCATTGATGATGCCCATGGCCGTCGCGCGCTGATCGACGCGAAACCACTCGGACACGACGCGACTCGCCGCCGGAAAGCCGCCGCCTTCGCCCGCTCCGAGCAGCAATCGGCTTCCGGCGAGCATCGCAAAATTCATTGCGAGCGCGTGGCTGGCACAAGCCAGCGACCAGAAAATCATGATCGCCATAAAGCCTTTGCGGGTGCCGAGCGAGTCGGCAAGTTTGCCTCCACCCGCGTAGAGAAACGCATAGGTGAGCAGAAAGGCCGACTGTAGTTCGGAGAATTGCTCGTTGGTTAACGGAATCGTCTGCGAAATCGCTTTGACCGCGACGGGAAGAGCCTGCCGATCCAAATAGCTGATGGCGATGGCTGCGGAAACGAGAATGGCGATGCGCCAGCGCAGCAAAGGAGTTGAGCCTCGCGAGAACCCGGCGGATACAATATATGAACGCCTCGCCCCGAGCGACCTCATTCTGATCCACCGCCGACCAAACGACGGTGCATTCGCAATTACCTCATAGCATTGACCGCCTCAAACACGGGCCGTTATACTGTTAGCCCGCGCTGGCTGAAGTTTGCGCCTGCGTGCCTCGAGTTATTCCGCGCGCAGCCGTCGGCAACTTCACGGCGGCCCTGTAGGAATCGCTGAAATTAGCAGAATTTTGATAGGAGCCATCGAGCCCGGCGCTCTGGGTTCGCCAAAATCATGAGCAACGTGAAAGCCACACAACTCCGTCCCGGCATGGTGATCCAGCATGAGGGCCAGCTTTACACCGTGTTCAGCACGGACCATCGCACGCCGGGCAACAAGCGTGGCTCGATGCAGACGCGTCTGAAGAATCTCAAGAGCGGAACGATGATCGACTACCGGTTCCGCGCGGAAGAGTTTGTCGATCGCGCGATTCTCGATTCGGTCGAGTTCGAATATCTGTATAACGAAGGCGACGACTTTCACTTCATGAATACGCAAACGTACGAGCAGATGCATCTGACGCGCGAGATGCTCGGCGAAACGGTGTACTACCTGATCCCGAACACCGTGTTGAGCATCGAATTTTTTGAAGAGAAGCCGATCGGCGTCGATCTGCCAGACACGATGGATTTGAAAGTGATCGCGACAGAGCCGACGCTGCAAAAAGCGACGGCGAGCGCGGTTGGCAAGCCAGCGACTTTGGAGACGGGACTGGTCGTATCAGTACCGCCCTTCGTGAACGAGGGCGACAAAATCCGCGTCGATACGTCGGAAGCGCGGTACGTGCAGCGCGTCGAATAACTTTCTAGGCGATTTGTTGCGATTGGTTCCGATTTGTGGAGTAAACTTTAATTTCCGCCTCCGCAGCTGAGCGCGGCGTAAGCCGGGTTCAGAAGAGGCATCAAAGCGCGACCGAGGAAACTCGATCGCGCTTTTTGTTTTTACGCTCTCAAATCTTGGTGGCGCCGGCATCTTGCCGGCGTTTTTTCTTTGGCGGTTGTGGGCTGAGACGTGGCTACGAAACCCGCCGACAAGATGCCGGCGCTACCAAGGCGAACTATCGCCCGACAGTTTTTTCGCGGCCCGATTCGCCGGCGGGATGTGCGCCGAAGACGCGATCGAAAATCGCATCGACATACCGCAACTGGCGATTCATATCAAATGTATGCGCCAGCGCAGCCGCATCGAGATATTTCGCAATCCGCGCATCGTTGGCTACGCGTTCGCGAAAGCTCGTATCGGTCTCGAACGCCGCCATCGCATTTTCCTGCACCGCTTTGTACGCTTCGTCGCGAGGCATTCCCTTTTCGACGACATCCTGCAAGAGCTGCCCCGAATAGACGAGCCCGTGCGTCGATTCGAGATTCTTCATCATGCGCAGCGGAAACACGCGCATCTCGCCGATGATCGTCGTCATCTTGCTGAGCATGTAATCGACGAGAATCGTGGAGTCGGGCAGGATGACGCGCTCCACCGAGCTATGGGAAATGTCGCGCTCGTGCCAGAGCGCTACGTTTTCGTACGCCGCAACCATATTGGCGCGCACCACGCGCGCCAAGCCGCTGATCTGCTCGCAGCTCACGGGGTTGCGCTTGTGCGGCATCGCGGAACTGCCACGCTGCTCGCCGCCAAACGGCTCTTCGACTTCGCGCACTTCAGTGCGTTGCAGATGACGAATCTCGGTCGAAATCTTTTCGAGCGTCGCCGCGATCAGCGCCAGAGTGCTGACGAACTGCGCATGCCGATCACGCTGAATCACTTGCGAAGCAACCGGCGCGACGTTCAGCCCGAGCCGCTTGCAGATGCGCGCTTCGATGTCTGGGCCAAGATGCGAGGCATTGCCGACCGCGCCGGAAATTTTACCTATTGCCATTTGCGCCGCGGCATCGCGCAGGCGGCCGATGTTGCGCTGATTCTCGGCGAACCAGTTGGCGATCTTCAGACCGAAGGTAATCGGCTCAGCGTGAATACCATGGGTACGCCCGATTTGCGGCGTCTGGCGAAATTCATGCGCGCGCAGATCGAGCACTTCGCCAAAGATCACGAGATCGCGCTCGATGATCTGCGCTGCGTCGCGAATTTGCAGAGCCTGCGCGGTATCGACGACATCGTTCGACGTCATGCCGTAGTGCAGCCAGCGCGCGGCCAGCGGATCGCCAACCGATTCGCCGACGGCCATCGTGAACGCGATCACGTCGTGCTTCACACGCGATTCGATGTCGTTAATCCGGCCTGCGTCGGCTTTGGCGTTGGCCCGCAGCTTCGCGGCGACATCCTTGGGCACGACTCCCGCTTCCGCCAGCGTTTCCGTCGCGGCCAGTTCGACCTCGAGCCACTTGGCGTACTTGTTCGCGTCGCTCCAGACGCGGCCCATTTCCGACCGGGTATAACGTGGAATCAATCCAGCATCTCCTGCGCGACTTCGTCATCCATTCAAGGCGCGCGTTTTGATTTCGATACAGACATCATACCGCACGGCCAGAGCGCGAGCGAAACGGCACAACAAGCGGGCGCGTCCCTAGATTTGGAACGAAGCTCGATTCAAACCGGTGATCGTTGTGCAGTGATTACGTCTTGCCGCCGCAAACGTCTGGAGTAGAGTAACCGTCGATCGACGGCGGTGCAGCTTCGAGGTGGAACATGGCCAAAGCAACCTGGCTCAGCGATCTCGCAGACGACGTCCGATTCGGCTTTCGCACGCTACGCAAAACTCCCGGCTTCACTGCCATTGCCATCATCACGCTCGCGCTGGGCATCGGTGCCAACACCGCAATCTTCAGTGTCGTGCAAAGCGTGCTGCTGCGAACCCTTCCCTACTCTCATCCCGAATCGCTGGTCGAAATCTGGAATACCTATCCAAACTTCCAGCCCGTTGGACTATCCGCAGGCGACTACTTGGATTTTCACCGCGCGGCGAAAAGCTTCTCGGCGATGGGGTCTTACTACCAAGTGCCACAGGGATTCAATCTGACGGGCATCGGCGAGCCTGAGCGCGTTCAGACCAGTACGGCGAGCTTCGACCTCTTTTCCACGCTCGGTATCCGCGCCGTGGTGGGCCGCACATTTTTGCCCGAAGAAGATCAAGTTCATGGCCCAGCGGTGGTGTTGTTGAGCCATGCGTTCTGGCAGCGCCGTTTCGGCGCGGACCCGGCCGCCGTCGGACGCGACGTATCGCTCGACGGTCAGAAATATCGAATCGTCGGCGTCCTGCCGCAGACTTTTGAGATTGGCCGCGATATCGACCTTTGGCGCCCGCTCAGCCACGACGGTTACATCGACGATCACATCCATCACGGCACCGTCGCCGTCGCCCGCCTCAAACCCGGCGTCACGATCGATCAAGCGCGCGCTGAAATGAATTTGCTGCTGCAACAGGAGGCGGCCGCCTTCCCCGATTCCCACGCGAGTTGGGGAACGATGGTGCGCAGCCTCGAAGATCCGTCCGCCGCAAAGATGCGCACCACCTTGCTCGTTCTATTCGGCGCCGTCGGGTTGGTGCTGCTGATCGCTTGCGCGAACATCGCGAACCTTTTACTGGCACGCAATGCAGCACGTGATCGCGAGATGGCACTGCGGACCGCGCTCGGGGCAGCGCCCGGGCGATTGGTACGCCAACTTTTGACCGAAAGCGTCCTCCTGTCATTGTGTGGCGGCGGGTTTGGACTCTTGCTGGCCGCGGCAGGAATTCGCGCGCTCACCGTGCTCGCTCCGCCGGAACTCGCGGCCGTTCGCGAAACCGGCATCGATCTTCGCGTGCTCGGCTTCACCCTCGTCGTCTGTCTCACCGCCGGAATACTTTGCGGATTGCTTCCAGCTCTGCGAGCGCGTTTGCGCGACCTCAACGGAGTTTTGAAGCAAGGAGGCAAAAGCCTCGGCGCGCCCGGAAGTCATCGCGTTAACAACACGCTGGTCGTTGCTGAGATTGCACTCGCGCTGATTCCGCTAATCGGCGCAGGCTTGCTGCTGCAAAGCTTCCGACGGCTTCTCGATGTCGCGCCAGGATTTCAAATCGACCACCTGCTGAGCGTGCAGCTCACGCAAGCAACGCTTTCCCCCGAAGAGGCCGACAAGCTCACCGACCAGCAACAACTCGACCTCGGCAAGAAGCAGGCGCTTCAATTCGATCAGATCGTTCAACGTGTAAATGCACTGCCCGGCGTGAAATCGTCGGCGGGAATATCGACGCTGCCGCTCGGCTCGGAAATTCGCCAGGCTTCGAGATTTCTCATCGAAGGCCAGCCTCTACCCAGCGGGACCGTCCGCCCCGTCGCACAAACCCGCGTCGTGACTCCGGAATATTTCGCAACCGTCGGCATTCCGCTGATGAAAGGCCGCTATCTGACGCGCGACGACTGGACGCTGCAAGACAAGATCGTCATCAACGAAACCATCGCGCATCGTTTCTTCGCGGGCCAAGACCCAATCGGTCACCGGCTGAATTTCTGCTCGCTCGATCCTAAGCCGTGTTGGTCCTCGATCGTTGGAGTTGTTGGCGACGTGCATCAGTTTGGATTGGACGCGGGTCCGACCTACGACGCTTATTTCGCCGGCGGCTGGCCTTCGCATCTCTTGGTCCGCACGGCGTCCGATCCTGCCGCGATTGCCGCCGCGGTGACGCGTGTCGTACACGAAGTCGAGCCTGACTTGCCCGTCACCGAAATCACGACGATGGACGGCTTGCTCTCGCGTTCGCTTTCGCCGCGGCGCTTCGCCTCGGTACTGATCGCCGTTCTCGCCGGCCTCGCGCTTGTGCTCTCTGCCGTTGGCATCTACGGCGTGATGAGCTACACGGTCGGTCAGCGCACACAAGAAATCGGCGTTCGAATGGCGATGGGCGCGCAGCCAAGCAACATGCTCGCACTGATTCTCGGCCGCGGCGCATCGCTCGCGTTGATCGGCATCGCGGCGGGCACGCTCGGCGCCCTGGCGCTCACGCGCTTCCTCTCAAGCCTGTTGTTCGGAGTCGCTTCGAAAGACCCGCTCACCTTTGTCGCTATCGCACTACTACTTTTTGGCGTCGCACTCGCCACATGCTACGTCCCCGCGCGCCGCGCCATGCGGGTCGATCCAATGGTTGCGCTGCGACACGAATAACCCGCCAGGCTACCTCGCGCCTTGCGAAATACACGTTAATTCTTGCCGCATCAACAACTTAGCTCAATAAACGTCCACACATCATAGCCCCGAAAACAAACCTAACCGCAACCCCGAATTCCTGTCTAATGAACCGCATGAGGCCGAGCGTGGAAGCCACTGGTGACAGTGACGCCATCGCCGTCGAGCGAACACTCGCGGGCGATCGCGATGCTTTTCGCGTTCTGGTCGAGCGCCACAGCCCCAACGTCTTCCGGCTCGCCTACCGCATGACCGGCAATCAGCATGACGCAGAGGAAGTGGTGCAGGAGGCGTTCTTGCGCGCTTATCAAAAATTGAGCCAGTTCGCCGCACGCGCCAATTTCGGCACGTGGGTCTATCGCATCGCCGCGAACTACGCGATCGACCGCATGCGCCAGCGCAAAAGTGAAGACGCCAATCGCGAACCCGCTCCGCGCGCCAACGAAGATGGAATCGAGGTTGACGCCATGAGCTTCGTCCCCGACTCAGCGCCGAATCCCGAGCGCCTCGCGCAAAGCGAACAACTCGCCGATCACATGCGCCGCGCGCTCGAACAATTAACTCCCGCCGAGCGCACCGCATTCGTCATGCGCCACTGGGGCGGCTCCGGCATCGAGGAAATCGCCGAAGCGCTCAAATCAAGTTCGAGCGCCGCGAAGAACACCATTTTTCGCTCCGTCCAAAAATTGCGCCGCGCCCTCGAGCCATTCGTCGAGCCGCGCGGCCAAGCGCAAGCACGCACCGTAGGAACCGAATCATGACTCACCCTAACGAGGAAGAATTGATCGCGTATCACGGCGGCGAACCGGCAAAGCGCGAAACGATCGCAACGCACGTCGCCGATTGCCCCGAATGTCGAGCCGAACTCGCGCGCATCGACGCAGTGCTGGCGGCGCTGAGTTCGCTGCCCGTCCCCGATCCCGGCGCCGACTACGGCGCGCGCGTGTGGCAGAAGATCGCGCCGCGCTTGCCCGAACGTCCTCCGGTACGTTGGTGGCAATTCGATTCGAGCAGCATCGCCGCCGGCTGGCGCGCGTGGCTTCAGCCGCGCCGTCTCGCCGCCCTCGGCGCAGTCGCGGCGATTGCGATTGTTGCGTTCGTCGCAGGTCGAGCCACAAAACATCCGTCGGCTGGACAAGAAGTCGCGACCGCCGACGCCTCCAAAATCCGCGAGCGCGTCCTCGTCATGGCCGTCGGCGAACACCTCGGCCGCTCCGAAATGATGCTCATCGAACTCGGCAACACAGAACCCGGAAGCGCCAAGCAAAAAGAAATAAATATCTCCGGAGAGAGACGCCGCGCCGAAGATCTCGTCGAAGAGAATCGACTGTATCGCCAGACCGCATTGGAACAGGGCGACAAGCCGCTTGCCGCCGTGCTCGACGAACTCGAGCGTGTCTTGCTCGACGTCGCGCACAGCCCCGGCGAAGTTACCCCCGCGCAGCTCGACGAAATGCAGCAGCGCATCGCGGCTCGCGGAATTCTGTTCAAGGTTCGAGTGGTCGGCAAAGAATTGCAGCAGCGCGAGAGGTCTGCCGCATCTGCCACAGTGCAGAGCGGTTCAGGAACTGGAGAGAGGAACAAGATATGAGTGCAGTCGAAATCAAAATTCTGCGCAGGCTGGTTCTCAGAGGCCTGTGTTACGGCTCGCTGGGAGTCGCGCTGATCGCCACGCCCGCCTCGCGCGTCGCGGCCCACGAACGAACGGCATCGCTCGCACAAGCACAGGCGCAGGCGCAATCTCAAGCTCCCGACACGGAAGATGCCGACGATTTCGCGCAAGACTCGCAGCAGTCGCAAGCCGACCGCGACCAGGAAAAACGCGATCGCGAACAAGAAAAGCGCGACCAAGAGCAAGAGAAGCGCGATCGTGAGCAGGAAAAACGCGATCACGAACAGGAAGTTCGCGACCGCGATCAAGAACTCTACGAAGACGGCCGCGAAGCCCTCGACGAAGATCATTACGATCGCGCTGCATCTTCATTTGCCGAACTCGCCAAACGCAACGGCCCGCAAACCGACGCTGCTCTTTATTGGGAGGCTTACGCCCAGAATCGCCAGGGCAAACGCGACGCCGCACTGGCAACCCTCGCCGAACTGAAGCATCGCTTCCCGCTAAGCCGCTGGCAGAAAGACGCGAGCGCGCTTGAAATCGAAGTTCGCCAGCGTTCGGGCCAGGCGCCTCGCCCCGATTCCGAGAGCGACGAAGACCTGAAAATGCTCGCGATCCAGGGACTGATGAACAGCGCCCCCGATCGCGCGCTCCCTCTTCTCGAAAAAGTGTTGAACGGCACCGGCACGCCAAAGGAAAAATCGAAAGCGCTTTTCGTCATCGCGCAAAGCGGCTCGCCCGAGGCGAAACAAATTCTCGGTCGCATCGCCAGCGGGCAAAGCAATCCCGATCTGCAACACAAAGCCGTCGAGTATTTGGGAATATTTGGCGGGGCCGATTCCCACAAAATCCTAGCCGACGTATACGCAAAGTCCGCTGACGAATCCATCAAACACGCGATTCTCCGCAGCTACATGATTTCCGGCGACAAAGACGACCTGTTCGCCGCCGCGAAGGCCGAAAAAAGCGAATCGCTTCGTGGCGAAGCCATCCGCCAGCTCGGTCTCGTCCATGGTGTCGATGAACTCCAGCAGCTCTATCAACGCGAACCCTCTACGGCAGTGAAGCGCGACATTCTCCAGGCGTTCTTTCTCGCCGGCGATTCCACTCGCCTCGTGCAAGCCGCGATGAGCGAAAAAGACCCCGAGCTGCGCCGCGCCGCGGTCCGCAATCTCGGCCTGATCAATTCGCCCGACTCCGCGCAAGCATTGAAGACGATCTATAGCAAAGACTCCGACGAAAGCGTCCGCCGCGAGGTGCTCAACGCCTACTTCATCCAGGGCAACGCCGCGGGACTCGTCGCCATTGCCCGCTCCGAGAAAAACCCCGAGCTCAAGCGAGAAGCCGTTTCCAAACTTTCGCTCATGCAAAACAAGGAAGCCACCGATTACCTGATGGAGATTCTGCAAAAGTGAGGTGCGCCGTGCGAATTTCGAATCTTGCATCGCTCGCAACGCGATTTAGTCTTGCAACAATCTTGATCGGAGTTTGCGCCGCTCAGATGATCGCCGGTCCGGCGCAACAAAATCCCACGCCGCAAACTCGCTCTTCTTCAGGCGTGCCGAACCTGCAAAACTCGCGCCTGAACCAGCAATCCGTCACCGGCTCGCTGGACGCTCAACTCAAATCCTGGACCGCCCAAGTCACATCTCCACAGTGGCTCGGCTACACCATCCCCGAAGTCGCAGGCAATCGCAACGTCTGCTGCGGCAACGGCGACTGGAACGGCAACGACTGCGGCACCTGTCGCCTCGAAAAAGGAGATCACGGCGTCAACATCACGGGCAACGACGGCAACGCCACCGTCATGCTCGAAGGCTCGCGCGAAATCGCCATCCTCTTCCGTGCCGAAAATCACCAGATCACTAAAATCCGCGTCGCGTCCACCGAATGCACGCTCGACGCCGGCGGCTTGCCTTTCCTCTGGCTCACCAACGTGAAGCCATCGGAAAGCGTCGCGCTGCTTTCCACCTACGTGCGCGGCGAAGGCTCAGGCTTTAAGGACGACGACAACCGCCACGGCCACCAGGCACTGAGCGCGATTGCATTACACGCCGACGATTCCGCCGAAGCCGCGCTCGAATCTTTCGTTCGCCCCGACTCTCCCGACGAACTCCGCAAACAAACCGCCTTCTGGCTCGGCGAAGCCCGCGGCAAAGCCGGCTTCCTCGCTCTCCAAAAAATGGCGAAGTCCGATCCCAGCAGCGACGTCCGCGCGCAAGTCACCTTTGCGCTCTCCGTCAGCCGCGAACCCGGCGCCATCGACGAAATGATCCGCATCGCCCACGACGACGAAAGCACGCACGTTCGCGGCCAGGCGCTTTTCTGGCTCGCCCAAAAAGCCGGCAAAAAAGCCGCCTCCGCCATCACCAACGCCATCGAAAACGATCCCGACACCGAAGTGAAAAAGAAGGCCGTCTTCGCCCTCAGCCAAATGCCCAAAGACGAAGGCGTCCCCAAACTCATCGACGTCGCCCAATCCAACCGCAACCCCGCCGTCCGCAAACAGGCCATGTTCTGGCTCGGCCAATCCAACGACCCCCGCGCCCTAGCCTTCTTCGAAAAAATCCTCTCGCAATAGCAAACAGCCCCGCTCCCGAGCCGTTGTAGGGGCAGGGTTCACTCCGCCCGGCCGCTGCGTCTTGCCGCGGTCCCACAAGTCATGAACGTGTACGGGCGCAGGACTCCTGCGCCCCATCTCGGCAAGATCGAACGAGTTAAATCCGCGTCACTACCGCAGCAAATCCTCCAACTTCACCCGCGCATCCGTCTTCCCATCCCGATACTTCACAATCACCGCCGCCTGCAACGACAACCCATGCTTCTTCCCCACCTCATGCGTAATCGCCCGCGCCCCCGGCACAACAATCGCCTCTTCCGGAATAATCAGCGGCTCGTCCCCACTCGCCGTATACACCGCATCCTTCACCAGGTCATACACCGGTATCGATCGATTCAAAATCGTCCCGCTGCCCAACACCGCGCGCGCTTTCACCACCGTTCCCTCATACACGCCGCAATTCCCGCCCACCATCACGTGATCCTCGATAATCACCGGCATCGCCCCCACCGGCTCCAGCACCCCGCCCAACTGCGACGCCGCCGAAATATGACAGTTGCGCCCCACCTGCGCGCAACTCCCCACCAGCGCATGCGAATCGATCATCGTGTTCTCGCCCACATACGCGCCCACATTCACAAACATCGGCGGCATGCAGATCACTCCGCGCCCGATGTGACTCCCATCCCTTACGCTCGATCCGCCCGGCACAATCCGCACTCCATCCGCCACATCGAACGATCGCAGCGGATACGTCGCCTTATCAATGAACGCCTGCCGTGCCTGATGCGGCAAATCTCCCGCGGCCTCCGCGCGCGACACCGACATATCCACCGTCGCGCCCATCCGAAATCCCAGCAAAATTCCCTTCTTCACCCAAGCGTTCGCGCGCCAGCCGCTCTTCGCCGACGCATCCGGCTCCGCCGCGCGCACCTCGCCGCGATTCAGCGCCGCTTTAAACGCGTTGAACAACTCAAAATGTTCTTCTGTGTATTCCGCAGGCGGATGATCGAACAACTTTTCAATTTGCGACGGCAGCATGCACCCTTTCGACAAGCCCAAGCGAGTTCAACACTCCCACAATCCGCTCGCGATTCTCGCGCTTTGGCGCCACCAATGGCAAGCGCCACACCGCCTCCAGCAATCCCATTTCCGCCAGCGCCGTTTTCACCGGCCCCGGATTCGACTCCACAAAATTCACTTCCATTAGCGGATGGAATCGCCGGTGAATTTCGCGCGCGCCCCAAATGTTCCCGCGCAGCGCCAGCCGCACCATCTCCGTCATCTCCGCAGGAATCTCGTTCGACACCACCGAAATCACCCCGCGCCCGCCCAG
Source organism: uncultured Acidobacteriota bacterium (assembly GCA_963785605.1). Lineage (GTDB taxonomy): Bacteria > Acidobacteriota > Terriglobia > Acidiferrales > UBA7541 > Acidiferrum. The sequence goes on from CAWAWE010000020.1 coordinate 479,522, forward strand.
CGCAATCAGCGGCAGCGTGATCGCATCGTCGCCCGACAGCACAACGAAATCCTCCGGCACGCAATTCAAAATCGCCGCCATCTGCGCGATGCTGCCCGAAGCTTCCTTAATCCCAACAATATTCTTGATCGCCGCAAGCCGCGCCACCGTCGCCGGTTCGATGTTCACCCCCGTCCGCCCCGCAACGCTGTACAAAAGTATCGGCAGCGCGATCGCTTCCGCAATCGCTCGATAATGCTGAAACAAGCCTTCCTGCGTCGGCTTGTTGTAGTACGGCGTCACCGACAAAATTCCATCCACTCCAACCTTCTCCAGCTCCCGCGCCATCGCGATCACTTCCGTCGTGTTATACCCGCCCGCACCCGCCACCACTGGCACCCGCCCCTTCGCCATCTCCACCGTAATCTCCACCACGCGCACATGCTCCTCATGCGTCAGCGTCGGACTCTCTCCGGTAGTGCCGCATGGCACCAGAAAATCCACCCCCGCCTCAATCTGCCGCGCAATCAACTTCCGCAGCGTCCCCTCATCCACCGCCCCATCCCCACAAAATGGAGTCACCATCGCCGTCCCGCATCCGGTAAACATTTTCTTTCTCCTTCCGTTCCTTCTTCGAATTTCGGAAACTTCGCCACCCAAAAATTCAAACCGGCTGTTGGGTGCCGCACCCTTTGGTTTTAAGGGTGCGGGTTTAAACTCCCCGTGCCCCAACTCGATCCGCAACCGCACCAACACTCCCCGGAATTTCTTCCTTTTCGACTTTCAACTCTCGACTGTCAACTTTCTCTTCCCCCAACTCCCCCACAATCTCCCCAAACTCAAAAAACCCCCGCTTCCCCACTACCCATCGCGCCGCCTGCAACGCCCCCCGCGCAAATCCCTCTCGACTTCGCGCCGTATGCCGCAACGTAATCGTGTCCCCCAGCGCATCGAACCCAATCTCATGCGTCCCCGGCACCGCGCCCGCCCGGCTCGAACTCAAATCAATCCGCCGCTCATACCCGCGCGCCCGCATCACTTCCGCCAATTTCTTCAACGTCCCCGAAGGCGCATCCTTCTTCGCCGAATGATGCATCTCCCATCCCCACGCCTCGTACTCCCGCTGCTTCGCAAACAATTCCGCCGCGCACCCCGCAATCTGCAAAAACAAATTCACGCCCACCGAAAAATTCGCCGCCCAAACCAATCCCGTTCCCGCGCGCATCACCGCCTCACGCGCCGCACCCAACTCCTCACCCCATCCCGTCGTCCCCACCGCCGCCGAAACCCCCGCCGCCGCCAGCGCCCGAATATTTCCCACGGCCGCAGCAGGCTCCGAAAACTCCACCGCCACATCCACCCCGCGCAGCGCATCGCGCGTCAGCCCCACCCCACCCGCATTGTTCCCCCCACCAAATCGCGCCCGCACCTCAAACCCATACTCCGGCGCCAGCGCCTCACACATCCGCCCCATCTTCCCTAACCCCACAATCGCCAACCCCAAACTCATGCTTCTCCTCTTCCCTCCGCGAACTCTGCGTCCTCTGTGGTTAATTCTTCTTCTCTGGTCCTGTTTTCTTCCGTCGTTACTTCGTTACCTCATTGCTTCTTTACTTCGCCCTTCGCCTTCTCCAAAAGCGCCATCGTCATCCGCGAGTAAATCTCCACCGCCTCCACCAACTCCCTCTTCGGCACCCGCTCCTCCGCCGTATGCGCCAAATGAATACTCCCCGGCCCAATCAAGAACGGCTCGCCCCACGCCCCCATCAACGCCGGAATGTCCGTCGTAAACGCCACCGTCGTCTGCGCCAATCCGTCGAAAGCCCCCAGCATCACCGCCGGCGTGTGCAACACCTCATGCGCCTCCGCGCGCCCCGTAACCGCATTCGCCACTCCTTCGCGCAACGACCCCGGATCGCCCACCGTGCGAAACATAATTTCCGCCCGCGCTTCATCCGCCACGACGTTCGGCGCGCGCCCACCCGCAATCGTTCCCACATTCAACGTCGCCGGCCCCAGCACGCGATCCTGCGGCAGCGCCACTTTCCTCACATCGCCCAACACATCCAGCAGCGAATGAATCGCCGAATGCCCCAGCTCCGGATACGCCGAGTGCGCCAATTTCCCCCGCGCCGTAATCTCGTATCGCAGCGCACCTTTCGATCCCACCGCCACCTTGTTTTCCGTCGGCTCGCCGTTGATCAAATATTTCGTCCGCCCCGCGAACTTCGACTCCGCCGCCGCTTTCGCTCCCGCCGAATTTCGCTCTTCCCCCACCACAAACAGCAATCCAAAATTCCGCGTCCCCGCCGCCAGCAATTTCTCCGCCGCAAAAATCATCGACGCGATAATTCCCTTCGCATCGCACGACCCGCGCCCCCACACAAATTCCCCATCGTCATCCGAACCAAAAAACGGCGGCACCGTATCCATGTGCGTCGACATCACCACCGTCGGCTCGCCCCACGCCGCAAACACGTTGTCCCGCGCCGGCGCCACTGCAATCCGCTCCACCTTCCCGCCCGTCCGCCCCGCCATCTCCGACAAATGCGCGAACAGAAAATCCCCCACCTTCTTCTCGTTCTCCGTCACCGACTCGATATCCACCATCGCCCGCGTCAACGCAAAAATATCCATCGCCACTCTCTTCTCCACGATTCGTCATCTCCTACCAACCGATTTGGGTTATGTACGGGCGCAGGATTCCTGCGCCCCATGTCCGCAAGATTGACACATTTGCACGCTATGATTTTTCCGCGCAATCACGCCAAATCTCATCTCAAATTTTCAGGGAAGCACAAAACGAAAGGAAGGAACCACGAGGAACACCAACAGCTCGGGATCGCCGCCTCTCGATAGCGCTTCACCCAAGCACCCAAATCGCCGGTACCAGATGACAGTGGACAGGTCTTAGCCCTGCCCCCCAACCATCGCCTTCAGCCACCTTCAGCCAGCGATGATTTCGGCGGAGAAAACTGCAAGCCCCTTTCACTTGAGCTCCGATGCTGCTTCGGAACCTCAACTCAAGCTACTGATGGCCTCCGCACCTCTACCAAGAACATTCCGAGTCTAGGAGAATCCCGCGCGCACTGTCAACCACGATCGATACTGCCAACCACGATCGATACTTCCAACCGATGTCATCCTGAGGCCGCCTCAAGCGGCCGAAGGATCTCAGCCGCAACACCAGCGCACACCTCAACCACGAGCACCCTCAAGAAACTTTGATCGTTGTCTATTTTGAATCCAACGTGGAGAGAACTACCTACAACTCGATCGTCTGCAACGGCTCCGCCTGCGACGCAATCATCAACTCCCCGCCAAACGCACTCTCCGCCGGCCTGCGCCCCAGCGCCTCTTCCGCCGAAATCCGCGCCACATCCGGATGATTGTTCTCCGCCGAAACGTGCCCCAGCACCAGATACCGCGCCAATCCGTCGAATCCATCTGCATCCGCCAAATACTCGCTCACCGCGTGATTCGACAAATGCCCCGTGCGGCTCAGCACCCGCTGCTTCACCACCCACGGATACGGCCCCACCTTCAGCATCTCCAGATCGTGATTCGATTCCAGCATCAAACAATCCGACCCGCGCAAATGCACCTTCACCAGCTCCGGCATAAATCCTAAGTCCGTCACAATGGAAAATTTTCCCCCATTCGCGCGAAACGAAAATCCCACCGGGTCCGCCGAATCATGCGGTATCCGGAACGGATGCACTTCGATATCCCCGATCGAAAACGTCTGCCCCGCGTGAATCGCCTCGACCCCGCGCAGCCGCTTCTCCAGCCGCTCCGGCAGCGCACGATGCAATTCCTGCAGCGTCGCCTCCGTCACATACAGCGGCGCCTTCCAGATGCCCAGCATCTGCGGCAATCCACTGCAATGATCCGCATGTTCGTGAGTGATCAGAATCCCGTCGATGTGCTCGACGTCTTTGCCCACCGCCGCAAGCCGCGCCAGCGTTTCCCGCTTTCCCAGCCCCGCATCCACCAGCAGTCGGGTCTTCTCCGTCTCGAGCAACGTAATGTTCCCCGAGCTGCCCGACGCCAAAATCGAAATTCGCAACCCGATCGCCGCCCCCTGGGGCCAATTCAATCTTACTATCCGGTGCGCGTTGTCGCTGTACATCGAGCGAAGCGCATCGCGCCAAGTCGCTCACAGCACCGAACTTCCCGCATCATCGCATCGCCATCCAGCCCGGTCAACGAAGAAACAGCGAAAATGTGGAAATCGTCACGCCTCTCGCCTTTTCCTGGGTGCCGCACCCTCAGGTTTTAGAGGGTGCGGGTTTTCCGCAGATGATCCAATCACGTAAAATCGGGTCGCCTATCTTCAGGAGGTTTTTTGGACTGGCTAAGACTGTTCACGATGAAGGCTACGGACTCATCCCCAACGTCTTCGTACCATCCGAAGTCGAATATCTTTTGAATTCACTTCAACAAGAAGCCCTGCCTCGCACCCGCGCCGGCGTCCGCCACGCCATGCGCAGTCCAAGCGTCGCAAAAATCGCGAATGATCCTCGCATGCACGAAGTCGCGCGCAAAATCCTCGGCCCCGCTGCCATTCCCTTCCGCGCCACCCTCTTCGAAAAGCTTCCCGACTCAAACTGGCTCGTCGCGTGGCACCAAGACACCGCACTTCCGCTGCTAGAGCGCCGCGAAGCGAGTGGCTGGGGACCTTGGTCCATCAAAGATGGCGTCGACTACGCCCACGCGCCCGCGAAAGCGCTCGAAAAAGTCGTGGCCCTTCGCCTTCACCTCGACAACTCGAACTTGGATAACGGGCCGCTTCGAGTCCTACCGGAGACGCACAGGAAAGGCGTTCTCACCGACGACGAGATTCTCTCATTCGCCGCACAAACAGAAAGTGTGGATTGTCTTATGCCAAGAGGCGGAATCGTCGCGATGCGTCCTCTCGTGATCCACGCATCGTCGAAATCGCAAACCGACAATCCGCGTCGCGTTCTGCACATCGAATACGCGGAATCGACAGACATCGACGCAAGCGTACAACTCGCGATCACGTAACACTTTCTGATTTAGGTGGAGAATCCTGCTAGCAGGACAACCGCGACCGATCGAGCGTAAAGCCGTTCAATGGGCCCAGCGCCGTAACGGCGATTTTTTCCGGCCGGAAAAATTCACGCGCAATGGATTGGATCTCTTCGCGCGTAACGGTTTCGATCCCGGCGAGAATTTCGTCGAGCGAATAAAACCGCCGGAAATACAATTCCTGCCGCGCCAGATTCGACATCCGCGAACTCGTCGACTCCAGCGACAGCATCAGCGAACCCTTCAAATGATTCTTCGCCCGCCGCAACTCTTCTTCCGTCACCAGCGTTTCTTTCAAGTCTCGAAATTCTTTCACGATCATGTCGATCACCTGATCGACCGTCTCTTTCGCCGTCCCCGCATACACCGTCATCATCCCGGCGTCCGAATACGGCGTCAGTTCGCTGAACACCGCGTACGCCAATCCTTGCTTCTCGCGAATGTTCTGAAACAGCCGCGACGACATCCCGCCGCCCAGCAAATTGTTCATCACCGCAACCGCGAATCTTCGCTCATCCGCCAGCGGCACCGACGGCACCCCGATGCACACATGACACTGCTCCAACTCTTTCTTCGCTTCGATGTGAATCGGCGCCTCGGTCGCCGGCGCGACATCCTCGTCCGCATCGCCCGAAGCCGTAAGCCCGCCAAATTCGCGCTCCACCAACTCCATCACCGCTTCGTGGCTCACATGCCCCGCCGCCGACAGCACCAGATGATCCGGCGCGAACCATCGCTGAAACCGGTTTCGCAGCGCCTCGCGGTTGAATTTCTTCACCGTCTCCGGCGTCCCCAGAATCGGCCGCCCCAGCGGATGCTCCGGCCAAAACCCGCGCGTAAAAATCTCATGCAGCATGTATTCCGGATTATCGAGATCCATCTTGATCTCTTCCAGAACCACCTGCCGCTCTTTCTTCACGTCTTCCGAATCGAATTTCGGACGCAGCACCAGGTCCGCGATCACATCGAACGCAATCGGCAAATGATCGTCCAGCACTTTCGCGTTGAAACAAATCTGCTCTTTCGACGTGAACGCATCCAGCATCCCGCCGATCGAATCCATCTCCCGCGCAATCGCTTCCGCCGACCGCCGCTCCGTGCCCTTGAACACCATGTGTTCCATGAAGTGCGCCAATCCGTTTTCTTCGCGCACTTCGCGCCGCGACCCGTTGCGTACCCACACGCCCACGCTCACCGAACGCACGTGCGACATCGTCTCGGTCAGCACGACCAAACCGTTCGGCAGCACTCTCTTCTGTATATCTCGCGCTTCCGTAGTCATCTCAAGTAGTGTGGCACAGCCCGCAATAAAGGAAAAACCGTACAGCCCTTAGTACGAGCTTCAGATTAGAACTATCTAAACTCTGGCTTACTTCACGAACAACGTTGCGGGGACTGCCTAGTTCCGAAAGCTTTTGAATTTCCGAATCTGCTTTTCGAGTTTCGAGTTTCGATTTCTTAACTTAACGTCTCTTCCGGATTCAACTTCCCATACTCGCTCGTGTAATGCAGCGGCACATCCCGATACGTGCCCTTCTCCCGCTGATACACCTCGCACGTATCGAACGGCTTCGAGTACACATGAATGCTTACCGCGCGCTGATTGAACTCCGGCAGATTCAAAACCTGATGCACCGGCTCCAGCGGATCGACATGCACCGGATGCGCCGCATCCATCTCGTACACATCCGTCGGCAAAATGTGACACGTGCCCAGCGCCGCGTCCTGATCGGTCACGCGAAAATTCTGAATCTGCAATCTGCCGATCGGCGCCGACATCCAGCAATTCTGGTCCTTATGATTGTGCACCCGGCTCGATTGCCCGATCTCCCAGCAAATCGCCATGCATTCAAAGATGTCGTTCTTGAAAATCAGGTTGCGCGTGTAATTGCCCTTCGAAAAATGCAGATACGCGTCCAGCGTCTCCGGCTTCACCGCATGCGCAATAATATAATCCTGCACATTCTTCAGCGTGAATTCGCGCTCCGACATCGCCGCAAGCCCCGCCACCCAATCCGAAATCCCAACCTGCGCAACGCTGACTTGATTCTCCATATTCCCCATAAAAGACGCCTCCGCAGGCCACAACCGGAGTATTCCCACCGTTACCCGCCAATTATACCGCCGTTCCCCGGCGACCGGCGCGCACACACCGTCCGCGTTGTCCTCCACGAACCACCCGCGCGACGAAACCTTCGCTTCGCGATGAACCCGCTTCTTCCCCGGCCGGCACAATCGAGCCCTGCCCGAAACGCGATTCGCAGCCCCAACCCAAACTGTCATTCCGACCGGAGCGGGCCGACGCCTTTTCTTTCACGTTCGCTCCCGCGAAAGTGTCGGCTCGCGCAGTGGAGGAACCCTGGCTTGGTCGATCCTCACTACATCTCGATTAGATCGTTTCGCGGCACAGCCCTCTGCCGTGCCCTATCAACTGCACATGCTAAAATAGCTCGAGCGGCAAAATCGCATGTCCATCGAACTCCTCGGCCAATCCAAACAGCAACTCACCGACCTCGCCATCTCCCTCGGCGAACCCGCATACCGCGGCGCCCAGCTTTACCAAGCCCTCTACATCGAGCGCCTCTTCGACCTCGAAAAAATGTCCACGCTCCCCGCCGCCTTCCGCGAGCGCCTCGCCAACGAATCAAAAATCACGCTGCCCATCATCCGCCAGCGCTACAAATCCACCGACGGCTCCGTCCGTTACCTCTTCTCCTTAACACCCGGCGACGACCGCGCCACCTCTCGCCCCGCCAGCGTCGAAGCCGTCTTCATGCCCAGCGACGGCCGCCAGACCATCTGCATCTCCACGCAAGCCGGATGCGCCGTCGATTGCCAGTTCTGCCTCACCGCCCAACTCGGCCTCATCCGCAATCTCACTCCCGGCGAAATCGTCGCCCAAGTTCTCATCCCGCTCGAAGAACACAAAGACGCGCTCCAGCCCAACACCAACATCGTCCTCATGGGCCAGGGCGAGCCCCTCCTCAATTTCGACAACGTCACCGCCGCCCTCCGCCTTCTCCTCGATCCCAAAGGCATCGCCATCTCGCCCAAACACACCACGCTTTCCACCAGCGGCATCGTCCCCGGCATCGAAAAACTCGCCAAAGAAGACGTCCGCCCCGGCCTCGCCATCTCCCTCAACGCCTCCAACGACGAACAGCGCGACACCCTCATGCCCATCAACAAAAAATATCCGCTCGCCACCTTGATGCGCGCATGCCAGAACTATCCTCTCCGCTCCTGGGAATACCTCATGTTCGAATACGTCATGCTCGGCGGCGTCAACGACTCCCTCGCCGACGCCAAGCGCGTCTACAAACTCCTCGCCCCGCTCAAAGCCGCAAAGTCAATCTCATCCCGTGGAATCCCGGCTCACTCCCCTTCCACGAATCCTCCCCCGAAGTCATCGACGTCTTCCAAAAACATCTCATCGCGAGCGGTATCCCCACCTTCGTCCGCCACTCCCGCGGCCGCGACGTCATGGCCGCCTGCGGCCAACTCGCCCTCAACGAACTCAACTCCTCCTCCTCGCCCAGCTCCCCCCTCCCCGTCCTTCCCTGACACCCGCGCCCCAACCTCCCAACGCCCTGCTGAGTAAACTGTTCCTGGGTGCCGCACCCTCAGCCTTTAGAGGGTGCGGGTTTTGACCTTTCTCTACGGTGTGACTTTTCTGCGGATTTTGGTTTTTCTTTACGCGGTCGGAGCTTCAGCCCCGACATCCAGCGACAAGCAACAAGCGGCCTCAGCCGCTGAAGTAAGCCTTCTTCTTCACTCACATAACGACCCAGCGGCACGTCTGGTAGAATCGCCAGCACCTGCACGCAACAAGTGCCCCAGTCACATCGCGCATCTTCATATGGAGCCACCTTGATCGGCCGCACCCTAGCCCACTACCGCATCGTCAGCTCCCTCGGCGCCGGCGGCATGGGTGAGGTCTACCGCGCCACCGACACCAAACTCCAACGTGACGTCGCCCTCAAGGTCCTTCCTCCCGACATGGCCCGCGATCCCGAACGCCTCGCCCGTTTCCAGCGCGAAGCCCGCGCCGTCGCCGCCCTCAATCACCCGCACATCGTCACCATCTTCTCCGTCGAAGAATCCGACGGCGTCCACTTTCTCACCATCGAACTCGTCGAAGGCCACTCGCTCGACCGCCGCATTTCTTCCGGTGCCCTCCCCGCCGCCGAAATCATCGAGATCGCCAAAGCCATGGCCGACGCACTCTCTGCCGCTCACGAAAAAGGCATCGTCCATCGCGACCTCAAACCCGCCAATGTCATGGTCACCGACGATGGCCGCGTCAAGGTCCTCGACTTCGGCCTCGCAAAAGACATCAACGCCCAAGCCTCTGCCGGCGACGCCACCCTCACGTCCGCACAAACTCAAATCGGCGTCGTCATGGGCACCCCCGCCTACATGTCCCCCGAACAAATCTCCGGCCGCGCGCTCGACCATCGCACCGACATCTTCTCCCTCGGCGTCCTCCTCCACGAAATGTGTACCGGCCGCCGCCCCTTCACCGGCCACTCCTCCGCCGAACTCACCTCCTCAATCCTGCGCGACGATCCCCCATCAATCACCGACTCGCGCTCCGATCTCCCCGCCGATCTCGCGCGCATCGTCCGCCGCTGCCTCGAAAAAGATCCACGCCACCGCGTACAAACCGCCCGCGACATCAGCAACGAATTCCGCGACCTGTCGCGAGCAGCAACCCCATTGCATTCCGCGCCAATTCCCGCACCTCCGCCACGCGTCACGCCGCCGCCAGATTCCGCCGCGCCTCGCATCGATTCCCGCACGCCCAGTTCTCGCCTGAACGAAAGCTTCTGGGTCGCCGTCCTCCCGTTTCGCACCGGCACCAGCGACGCCGACCTCGATTCTCTCGCCGATGGCCTAACCGAAGACGTCACCGCCGGCCTGACGCGTTTTCCGTATCTCCAGGTCATCGCCCACCACTCGGCGACCGCTTACAAAGACCGCGCCGCCGATGTCCGCGAAGTGGGCCGCGCGCTAGGCGCGCGTTACGTGCTCGAGGGCAGCATCCGCAAGCGTGGCCGCACCGTTCGTGTCAGCGCCCAACTAACCGACGCAAACTCCGGCACGCAGCTTTGGTCCGAATCCTACGACCGCGAAATCACCGGCGAAGACGCGTTCCAGATTCTCGACGACCTCACCGACCACATCGTCACCTCGGTCGCCGATGGCTACGGCGTTCTCGTCCGCTCCATGGCTGCACCCACTCGCGATCGAAACGTAAACGAACTCTCCGCCTCCGAACTCGTCTTGCGCCACTACGCCTTCATGCAACAGGTCGACTCCCAGGAACACGCCATCCTACGAGACGGCATCGAGCAGGCGCTCGCACGCGAACCTAACCACGCCAATGCTTGGGCCTGTCTTTCCAACATGTATCTCCTCGAATATGCGGACGGTTTTCAAGGCAAGGAAAATCCCCTGGAGCGCGCACGAGAGGCCGCCTTTCGCGCCGTCAAGATCGACCCGGCATGCCAGATGGGTTGGAAGCTGCTCGCCGCGGCGCACTTTTTCAACCGCGATTACGCCGCCTTTCGCGAAACGGCAGAGCGCGCTATGTCCCTCAATCCGCGAGACAGCACCACCGTGGGCTACATCGGCACCATGATGGCGTTCTCCGGCGATTGGGATCGCGGCTTAGCCCTGATGCAACGGGCCATGAGCCTCAATCGGCATCATCCCGGCTGGTACAACAACGTCTCTTTTCACGATCACTTCCGCAAAGACAATTACGAAGCCGCCTTGCAATCTGCCAAGAAGATCAACATGCCCGAGTACCACTGGATGCACCTCACGACAGCCGCTGCCGCCGGCATGCTGGGCCGCCATGAGGAAGCTCGCGCGGCCATCGTAGCGCTGCGCAAATTCGACCCAAAGTTCCTCAACCTTGAAACCGTCCGCGAGGAGTTAGCCAAGTGGGATCCCGACAAAAATGAAGTAGAGAAATTCCTCCTCGGCCTCCAAAAAGCCGGCCTCCAATTCGGCGCGTCCACCGCCGCTTCAGACGCTCATTAAAACTTTTTCGCTACTCAGCGTGTGTAGGGGCGCAGCATGCTGCGCCCCATGTCCGCACGATTTCAACCTTCAAGATTTCTTCATGGGGTGGGTGATCTTGGTGTCATCCTGAGCGAAGCGAAGGATCTCAGCCGCAGCCCCGCCCCAATTCATATTTCGCGCCAGCAATTGGGTTCTTAGCGTTGCGCTTTGTGGGTCGCGTCTTCAGCCGCGACATTACGCCAGCTGGCAAATAGGGGCTTCAGCCCCTGTACCCGCGATCGTTTCCCAGATCGCGGGGTTTAGATGAAACCCCATCGACACGTCCACCGAACATCTTGGTCTCGTCAATTTTCGCGGCTGTACCGAACCAACTCTCATCTCACAAAATATCTTCGCTTCGGTTCATTCTCAAAAAATCAATCTCAACCCGTTCAATTCTCAAAAATAACCTGCGCAAACGCCTGCTCTGCCGTGTGCGTAATGCTCAGCGAAATATTTTTCACCCCGAGCCGCTCGCCGATTTTGCCCGCCTCGCCATGCAACTTCATCGTCGGCCGCCCACCGCGCTCCCGTACAACCTCCACATCCACCCACCGCACCCCGCGGCTCCATCCCGTCCCCAGCGCCTTCATCGCCGCTTCCTTCGCCGCAAACCGCCCCGCGAACCGTTCATACTTATTCTTGAACCGCTCGCAATACTCCCGCTCCGCCGGCGTATACAGCCGCCGCAAAATCGTCTCCCCATGCCGCTCAATCGCCGCCTGTATCCGCCCCACCTCAGCAATATCCACTCCCAGCCCAATAATCAAAACGCCTCCGGTAGCGCCGGCGTCACGCCGGCGTTTTTCCGATCCAGCGGCAAGCACTTAGCCCTTCGCGATGCGTATCCCAAACAGCGTGCCTGCTTTCCTCCTACTCCGCTCGGCCGACGATTCTGAATCACATCCGACTGCGATTATACTGGGTAGATTGTGGCCACCGCGAAAACATCACCGCGCAAACGCGCGAAGTTAAAGTCGTCGAAGCCCAGCGCATCGAAACCGAAATCGCCGTCGAAACTCACATCTTCCAAAGATTGGACCACCCGCACCCACCGCGGCGTCACCGTCCTCCAATCCACCGCCCTCAACAAACTCCCCTGGCTCATCCACGGCTTCAGCACCCGCCCCGGCGGCGTCAGCGAAATCCCCGGTGAAAACGAAAAAGTCCTCAATCTCGGCGCCGTCGAATGGGACAAACGCGAAAACGTAGAAGAAAACAAACGCCGCTTTCAATCCGCCCTCGGCGCCGCTGATCTAAACCTCGTCACTCTCCATCAAATCCACTCCGATGTAGTCCGTATCTTCCACGCGAGCGCAAAAACCCCGCCCGCCAATCAATCCAAAGGCGACGCCCTCGCCACCAATCGCCCCGGCCTCCTCCTCGGCGTGCGCACCGCCGACTGCTCTCCCGTCCTCGTCGTCGATCCCAAAAAACGCGTCGTCGCCGCCATCCACGCTGGCTGGCGCGGGACACTCGCCCGCGTCGTCGTCAAAACCATCGGCCAGATGCAAATGGAATTCAAATCCAATCCGAAAGACATGCTCGCCGCCATCGGCCCCACCATCGGCGGCTGCTGCTACGAAGTCGGCACCGAAGTCGCCGCCGACTTCTCCGCAAAATTCTCCAACGCCTCCGAATTCTTCGACGAACTCCGCACCGGCGACGAGCCCAACCCGCTCCAGTGGCTCAACATGATGCCCCCCGGCCACCAGCCTCCACCAAAAAAAGTCCTCCTCAACCTAAAAAAAGCCAACCAACTCCAACTCCAGGAGTCCGGCCTCCGCCCAGAAAACATCTCCGTCAGCGACCTCTGCACCTCCTGCGACATAGCCCACCTCTTCAGCTACCGCAAAGAATCCACCACCAGCGGCCGCCTCCTCAGCGCCATCGCCCTCCGCCCCAAGTAGTCCCAAATCCTGATTCACCCCAACCTCCCAACAAGAATCGCAGCTCGCCTGAGCCGGGGTGCCGCACCCTCCTGTTTTTAGGAGGGTGCGGTTCTTCCCTAACGTCGCCACAATCTCCCCGCCACACCGCAAAACCCCAACATCGTTAGCACCAGCATCTTCCCGGCGTTTTTTCGAACCGTTGCGCCGCGGGATAGTCCGTAATCCGAACGCCTTCGATTTCTCCCCACTTTTCGACTTTCAACTTCCAACAGCGAGCTCTCTCCTTCTCTCCGCGCACCTCAGCGCCCTCCGCGTCTCCGCGTTATCTTTTCTCGTTTCAAATCCTCTCCACCGTCCCCCGATCCATCTCCCCTCCAAAGTACTTCCCCAACGCCTCCCGAAACACCGCCTCCCCCTCCTCCGCCCGCGCAAACAACGTCATAGACGAGCAAAACTTCAAATCATCCGGGTCCCCGAAAATCTCCCCAGCCGACCTCCCCTCCACCGCATTCACCAAACGAGTGCACTCTCGCAGTCGCTCTCCCAACACAGAATGCGCGAGATACGCCCGCGCCTCCTCCAGCGACCCAATCGCAAACCTCTCCGCCATCGGACTCCGCCCCAGCCCCCGAATCTGCGGAAAAATAAACCACATCCAGTGACTCCGCTTCTCCCCGCTCCTCAACTCCTCGCAAACCCGCTCATAAACCCCATCCTGCGCCTCCACAAACCGTTCCAAATGAAACGGATCCGCACCCATCGCTGATCTCCTCAAACAATTCCGCCGAGCACCGTCATGTACGGGCGCAGCACTGCTGCGCCCCAAACGCCCAGCCCTCAACGTTCGCCACGCACCCAGTTCGATTCACGCAAGCGTATCTTCGAACGCCGCCCGTTTCCCATTTTGGGAATCACCCTACCCGCCGCCGCAAATAAATCTTCCAAATTGCTATTGACAGTACCATTACCTTATGGTAATGTCGTAAATGAAGCCCCCACTCCTCTTCGAAAACATCCCCCCTCTAACCCGCGCAATTTCTGCGACTTGCACACACTCGTTTCCCGCGCATTCGCAACCCCAATGCAATCAGCAACTTCCACACACTTCAAAAAACATACGGGGGTATACCCCCCCAAAGCGAACCCTGAGCGAAAGTCCGCGCAACTCTCGCGTCGGAACCGCTGAATCGGAAGGATTTAAGAGATCGCTTCTACTTCACGACGAGGAAGGAACCGAGCGCAAGGGCGTCGATGCCCGAGCAGTAAAAGCTGCGAACAGCCTCCCGAGGATCAGAAACGAGCGGTTCCCCAAACAGATTGAAGCTCGTATTCACCAGAATCGGAGCCGGCGCCGATTCGCCAAATTTGTGGAGCAGCCGCCAGAAGCTGGGATTGGAATCCTTTTCGACGGTGTGAACCCGGACTTCGCGATTGTTGAACGCGAACTGTTCCAGCCCTTCGATGTTCGATCGCAGTTTCGCGAGCGATGCCATGAACCGGCAATTCGGCGACGCATCGAAAAATTCATGCGCCCGCTCCGCCGGCACCGACAGCGCGAAGGGATGAAAGTCCGCGCGGTGCTTGATGTACTGATTGACGTTGTCGATCACGTACTCGGAAAACGGCGACGCGAGAATGCTGCGGTTGCCCAGCGCGCGATGGCCGAATTCGGTGCGCCCCTGGCACCACGCCACAATCTTGTCGCCCGCCAGAATTTTCACGCACTCGGAAATCAGGTGATCTTCGCCCGATGTATATTTGTAAATGATCTTGCAGTTGTCGAGCACCGCTTTGATGCTTTGCGAGCCGAGCTCCGGGCCGAGCGCGAGCGTTTTCAGCGCCGCGCGACCCGACTTTCCGTTCAGCTTTTTGCGCGCGAGAAATGCCGCACCCAATGCAGTCCCCGCATTTCCGGCGACCGGCTGCACATAAACATGGTCGAAGGTGCTGCGCGTCTCGAGCGCACGCACCAGCAAAACATTCAGAAAAACACCGCCGGCCAGGCACAGCGAATCACATCCGTATTGCGCCTGGTAGTAATGCGCGATTTCGAGAACCGATTCTTCCAAGAAAAGCTGCGCGCTACGCGCGATCGCGGCCCGCACGGTGGAATCACCGCGCAGCTTCTCTTTATTGATTTTCATCTCGCGAAAAAATTGCGGAGAGAACGTGCCGCGTTCGTCGGAGCCGGCGGCAAAGTAGCGGCGATCGAGAACGGGAAGTCCATGCTTGTCGGCGCGAAACAGTTTGCGAAAAACCGGAAGAAATTCCGGCTGCCCTTCGCGCCCCAGCCATTGCACTTTGTGCTCGTCCCAATGCGGGCGCAAACCAAGCAGCGCGGTGATGCGCGAATAAAACCACCCGAGCGAATCGGGAAACTGCATGGTACGCAACGGACGGATTTCGTCGCCTTCACCGAGCGATATTTGCCCGCAGCGCCCGGCATTGCCGCCATCAAGCGTGAGAATCAACGCGCGATCGAAATCGGACGTGTAATAGGCGCTCGCGGCGTGGCAAAGCTGGTGTTCGTATTGCAGCAGCTTGATCGTGCTGTCGCCGCTGAGATGTTCGCGCAGCTGCGGGATCGACGTGGACTTGCGCAAGTCGCGTGCGGATCGCCGTTTCCGGTTGGCGGAAAATTTCGAGCCGAGGCCCGACTCCCGCAGCCGGGCTTCCTGGGACGAATCGGCGAGCGCGGCAGCGTCGAGATCGGCGGCGGTGATGTTGCGCTCATCAAAAACGCGCTGGAGCGCTGCGGCGGGAACGGTGCTTACGCCAGGAGCACGATCGACTTTCTCTTCCTCGATGGCCGCGAGGATGTTTTTGTCGTCGAGCAGCGCGACGGCGGAATCCTGATCGAGGCTGGCGACACCGAGTACAAGCATCAACGAAGTTTACAGTCCGGACGCAGCATGGTGCACAGCAAAATTGCTCTTGGTTTCGGTTTTCGTTTCTGTTTCAGCTACGGCGTGGAGAATACCGTTTTCGTGACGCGTGATTCTCGCCCGGAGAAGTTGGTTGGACGTGAACACGCCCGAGAGACGGAGTTGGAGATAGTTCGTGGAGATAGCAGGAGTCCACGGTTGGGCTGGGGCGTTAGCGTTGGAACTGGCGGCTACGGATTCGGCGGCGAAAGATTCGGCCGCGTTGGGTTGCGCGGCGTTGGATTCATTGGTGTGGCGCAGCGTGAGGACTTCGAGCCTTGCACCGACCTGGCACTCCCGAAAGGCCGCGGATTTTTTCTCGGAGAGGGCGCGCAGTTCACGGGCGCGTTGCTTGATCTTGGCGGCGGGAACGTGATCGGGCATCTGCGCGGCGGCGGTGCCGGGGCGGACGGAGTATGAGAAAACGTGGAGATAGGTGAACGGATAGCGGTCGATGAAGTCGACCGTGGCGGCGTGGTCGTCGGCGGTTTCGCCGGGGAAACCGGCGATGACGTCGGCGCCGATGGCGGCGTAGGGGAGTTGATCGCGGATGAGTTCGATCCGGCGGGCGTAGTGCTCGGAGCGATACCACCGATGCATGGCGGCGAGAATTCTGTCCGACCCGGATTGCAGCGGCATATGGAAATGCTGCGCGATGCGCGGCGTCGATGCGAAAAGCGCGATGAGATCTTGCGTCACGTCGAGCGGCTCGATAGAGCTGATGCGGAGGCGCGCGATGCTCGTCTCATCGAGAATCCGGCGCGTAAGATCTTCAAATTCGACGCGCGGGGAAAGATCGCGGCCCCAAGTGCCGAGGTTGATGCCGCTGAGGACGATTTCTTTGTAACCGGCGGCGGTGAGGCGAGCGATTTCAGAGATGACTTCTGCGGGCGGCATGCTGCGGCTTTTGCCGCGGACGAATGGGATGACGCAATAGGAGCAGCGGAGATTGCAGCCGTCTTGAATTTTTAGCGTGGGGCGGGTGTGATTGGATTCGCCGCCGAGTACGGGGGCGGAGAGGAATTCGGCGCGATCGAAAATGTTGGCGGTGAGGATTTTCGGAGGAGCGGCGATTGCGTCAAGTGAGACGAAATTCGATTGCGACGAACCCGAAAGCGGCGGAGCAATTCTCGTTACGAGATCGGGTATTTCCGGCTTATGCGAGTTACCCACGACATGCAGGACACCGGCGAGCGCGGCAAGTTCTTCGGGCGCGCGCTGTGCGTAACATCCGGTGGCGATAATTTTCGCGGCGGGATTCGCAGCGTGGAGTTTGCGGATGGCGTCACGCGCCTGGGAATCGGCGGCCGCTGTAACAGTGCAGGTGTTGACGACGATGACGTCGGCAGTCGCGGGAGCCGACGCGAGATCGTGTCCTTGCGCGCGAAGTTGGCGCTCGATGGCGGCGGCGTCGGCTTGTGTAGCACGACAACCGAACTGCTCAATGTGGAAGGTCGGCATGGGGTAGCCCACGTATGATAGCGGGTATACCCAAGCCGTGAAAGATTCGAGCCGAACGTGAACCAGACAGGAATGCTGGAAAGATCGGTTCCGGTCCTACAGGAACCGCAAAGTTGAGTTCACCTGAGGAGCATCTAACTCGTACGATGATTACCGCGGATACCAGTCAACTTTACTCGACGCCAGATGCGCCGATACAATCGGCTCAACCTATGGCTCGCAGGAGAAACAATCCGTCGGCCCTGACCGATCCAAAAGTGTCGGTGGTGATTCCTGTCTACAACGAAAAGGACACGATCGATGAGATTTTGCGGCGCGTGATCGAGACCCAAGCGCGCAAGGAAATCATCATCGTTGACGATTCCTCTTCCGATGGAACGAGGCAGCGGCTGAAGGCGATGGAGGGTTTGCGCGCGAAAGGCGAAGAGACGGCTCCCGCGACCGATGGCGGCGATCCGATTCCGTTGCGCGATCTGCGATTTTATTTTCAGACGCAAAACCAGGGAAAAGGTGCGGCGCTGCGGCGCGGGTTCGCGCAAGTGACCGGGGACATCGTGCTGGTGCAGGACGCGGACCTGGAATATGACCCGCGCGATTATCCGAAATTGCTCGAGCCGATTATCGATGGGCGCGCGGACGTCGTGTACGGATCGCGATTTTTGGGCGGGCCGCAGCGCGTGCATTATTTCTGGCACTACGTGGCGAACATGGCGCTGACGCTGCTCTCGGACATTGCTACGAATTTGAAGCTGACCGACATGGAGACTTGCTACAAAGTTTTCCGGCGAGAAGTTTTGCAGGGGATCGAACTGCGGTCAGACCGATTTGGATTCGAGCCGGAGATTACCGCGAAGATCGCGAAGAAAGAATGGCGCATTTATGAGGTGCCAATTTCTTACGCCGGGCGGACTTACGAAGAGGGAAAGAAAATTACGTGGAAAGACGGCGTGCAAGCGCTGTGGTGCATCATCAAGTATAAATTCACGGATTGAGTTGAACGGGCCGTGGGCTGAGCGGAATGCGGCGGTCGTCGTTAAGTTGGTTGGTGGGTTTGAACACTGAGATCCTTCGCCGTCTTTCGGACGGCTCAGGATGACAAGTTCTCTTAGGTTTAAGAAGAAATTAAGCGACGGGCGCCATGCGGCGCTGGAACGTAAGCAGGATGAGGTCGGCGCGGCGGCGGACACCGAATTTGCTGAGCAAGTTGGAGACGTGAAATTTCACGGTGCGCTCGGCGATGTTGAGCTTGCTGGCGATTTCTTTGTTGGAGAGATTTTCGAGCAGCGAATCGAGAACTTCCTGTTCGCGGCGGCTGAGATTGGTGACCGTGTCGGTCTTGAGGCGGCGGCCCTGGCCGGTGAGGATCGAATCGACGAATCCGGACAGCACCGAGCGCGGAACCCAGAATCCGCCGACGGCAACCAGCGGCAGCGCGCGGACGAGCTGTTCGCGAGCTTCCACGTAGGTCAGTAGGCCCTTCACGCCGAGACGAAGCAAAGAGTAGCTGTTGGAGTCGCTGAGCTGTTCGCCGACGACGATCAGGCGAGCCTCAGGAAAACGCTCCAAAATGTTGGCGAGCAGCGCGCCGGTCGCGGGACGGGCGGCATGCGCGTCGATGACGTAAACCTGCGCCTGGGGCGGTTCGAGATTGCGAAGGTCGGGAGCCAAGGTCGATTCGAGATGCTTCACGGTGACCTTGAATTGAGGCTTGGCGAGCAGACGCTCGAACTCGCTCAGCACCAGAGGGTGCGGCGAGAGGATGCAGACGGATAGCTTTGTGGTAGCGCGTTTCGTAGCCACTGTAGATTCAATGTAGGGGATAGGGTCAGTACTGGGCAAGCAGGTTTCGGGAAGGTGTTGTCGAATTGTTACGTAACGTTTGGGACGCTTTTTCAGGGGGGATAAGGGGGAGGGATTCGAACGGCGGGATTGGCGGGGATGCGGTGAAATGTAGGGTTTGTTGGATTTAAACACCGCGATCTGGCAGGCGATCGCGGTTGCAGGGTGGTTATCGTTGTGGTGCCGGTCGGGTTGAATCTAAACCCGTACCCTCTAAAAGCTGAGGGTGCGGCACCCAAGGGCCGAAAACCGGGTTACTCGCGGGCGGTGGCGCGGCCGTGTTTTAGGGCGTCGATGAGGTTGTCGAAGGTGGACTTGGTCCAGTTGGCGTCGCGCTGGGAGGGCTTGGAGGCGCGGCGATCTTCGGCGGATAGTGTTGCGGTGGCCGTCGAGGAAAGGCTGGCGCTGTCGGACGAGGAGGCGGCAGCGGCGCGGGCTTGAGGGCGATCGGCCCACTTGCGAGCTGAGGGTTCTTCGGACTGGGATTCGTCGCGACCGCGGGAATCGGAATTCGCGGCGGCGGTGCCGAGTCCGCCGGGGGCGAACGGGCCCTTCAGCAGGCCGAGGACGTCTTCGGAGGCCTGCTCGACGAGGAACTGATCGATCTGTTTGCGCTTGAGTTCAAAGCCGACGAGAAGGCAGGCGTCGGACAGCAAATTGATAAGGCGCGGGACGCCGCCCGTGAGGCGGTGGATGACTTCGACGGCGGTGCCGGTGAACGGGCTGGAGCCGCGGAGACCAGCGGCGTGGAGACGCTCGGCCATGTACGCGCGAACTTCGGGAAGGCTGAGAGGACGCAGCAAGCAGGTGCTGGCGATGCGCTGCTGGAGCGCCTGGAGTTCGGGGCGCTGGAGCACGGCGAACAATTCGGGTTGGCCGCAGAGAACGATCTGAAGCAATTTTTCCTGATACGTGTCGGTATTGCCGAGGAGGCGAATTTCTTCGAGCAGCTCGACGCTCATGAGGTGCGCTTCGTCGATCAGGAGGATCGCGGTGCCGCCCTGCTGTTGCGTCTGGAAAAGCATCTGGTGAAGCGCGGCCAGGCGGCGAGGCTTGCTCGTGGCGGTGCAATTAATTTCGTATTCTTCGAGAACGGCTTCGAGCAGCTCGGACGGAGCGAGCGTGGGATTGACGAGAAAGGCGGAGACGAGGCGGCCGCGGCCTTCGGATTTCTCGGTGAGGATTTGAAGAGCGGTGTGAAGAAGAGTCGTTTTTCCGGTGCCGACCGGGCCGGCGACTACGGTGAAACCTTTGCGCTGCAAAACACCTTGCAGAAGAACTTTGAGCGCAGTGCGATGTGGATCCGCCAGATGAAGGAATCTGGGGTCAGGAGTGAGCCGAAACGGTTCTTCTTTGAGTTGATAAAAGGCCGTATACAAATCGATCTCCCAAGGGGCCGAACAGCGATTGCGAACTGCAAAACCTTCCATCTCAAAAAGCTACAAAACCACAGACAGCCTAATTCGCGTACAGAAGGAGCACTTTTCTTACCAGACAACCAAGTTTACAACAAACAACGGAAACCCGTGTAAATGCATTGTGTTCAGTCCTTTGATGTGTACTCCCCACGAAAACAGCGGGGGCAAAACAAGATGATCCGCACGGAGAACGGAAAATCATTCACACCAAAGGCTAAGTTTTTTTCGCGCACGCCCCTTGTGTTAGATGCGAAAACGCATCTGCCGGGACGCTTTAAAAGTAATCGCCGTGCGGGGGACATTCTCGGCTACTCCGGCAACGCGGCTGCGTTGTGTGCCGATGCTACAGGCGACTCAATGCTCTTTCGGTGATGCCGCTGAGAAAGACCAGCCTCCTGAATTTTATAAATCAAGGAGCGGTAGCTGATGTTCAAAACAGTTGCAGCTTTGCGACGATTCCATTTGTTCTCTCGCAAAACCTGCAAGATCACGTTGCTCTCCATTTCGCGGACAGCTTGTTTCGCAATATGCTTCAGCGAAACCGTGCCGTCCACCGAAACTTTTAAAGGAGTAATCAACGGACGCTTAAAACTGCGATCCGCCGCAACGGGATCAAGTCCGCCTAAGATAGCATAACGAGCAACAAGATTTTCAAGTTCCCGCACATTTCCGCGCCATTCCTGATGAGTGAAGGCCTGAAGCATTTCCTCGGAAAACGGAGGAGCTTCGCGCTCGTACTTCGCCTTGAGCTGCGTGAGGAAATAATTGGCGAGCTGCGGGATGTCTTCGCGGCGTTCGCGCAGGGGCGGCAGATTCAAAGTGACGACATTGATGCGGTAGAAGAGATCCTGGCGGAAGCGGCCGGCGGCGATTTCATCTGGAAGATTACGATTGGTGGCGCAGATGACACGCGTGTTGGAGCGGCGCTCTTGCGTGTCGCCGATGCGATTGTACGTGCCGTCCTGGAGGAGCTGGAGCGTTTTGGCCTGGAGGCTCATATCGAGCTCCGAGATTTCGTCGAGGAAGAGAGTGCCGTTGCCGGCGAGTTCGACGAAGCCGGGTTTGGCGGAGTTGGCGTCGGTGAAGGCGCCTTTTTCGTGGCCGAAGAGTTCGCTTTCCAGGAGCGGGCCGGGGATCGCGGCGCAGTTGACCTTGATGCAGGCGCCGGAGGCGAAGCGAGAACGCGCGTGAATGTATTGAGCGAGGAGGCCTTTGCCGGTGCCGTTTTCGCCCATGATGAGGACGGGGAGGTCGGTGGAGAGGACCTTGGCGACCATCTGCCGAATGGGCTGCATGGCGGCGGAGCGGCCGAAGATGACGTCTTCTGATGGCAAAAGGGCAGGTTTGAAGGTTGCCTTTGCCAGTGCTGTCACGGCCATGCTTGGAGTCCCCTGGGAGAGCCTAGTCGCTGATGTCCAAGGATAGAGCACACACATAACCACAAATGTTTTGAATGGGATGGAGGGGGTGGGAAGAAGTTTACCACTGTAAAAGGCTGTGCAGGTTGAGGTTACTGGACGGAAGGACAGTTCTAGGACGAAAGGGCAGGATTTTGGTGGAACCGGTAGTACTCGGGGCGATAGCTCAAAGTTTTCCGCTTAGGGCAAAGTGTTGGCCGTGGAGGATTAAGTGGCGCATCAAGAACGCGCTAGGGGTTGGGTTGTGGTGGCCCAGGAGAGTTGCTACAGCCTGTGGGTGGGGTTGAGAGCCGGCATCTAGCGGACTTGGGGCGCAGCGGCGCTGCGCCCGTACAAGGGCGGCGGGGTGGCTAAGATTTGGGTGTTGCGTCTAGATCCCGCAATCTGGGGAGCGATCGCGGCTACAGGGGTGGTTGTCGTTACGGTGTGGGTGGAGGTTAAGTCTAAACCCGCACCCTTTAAAGACTAAGGGTGCGGCACCCAACGGCCGGGGTTGAATTGGAGTTGGTGAGCGTGACTTAGACGCGGCCGTTTTCGCCGCGGATGATGTCGTAGCGTTCGATGACGGCGGCGACGCCGAGGCGGGCGCTGCCATCTTCCATGCGGCGTTCGACGCGGACGACTTTGCCGAGGGCGCGAACGAAAACCTCGCCACCATGGGTGATTTCAGCCGGCAGAGTGAGAGTGATATCGAGTTCGGAACCGGCTTCAAGATCCTGATCGAGAACAAAATAGAGGCCGCGCGTGGAAACATCGCGCGTCTTGCCCTTTTGAGAGTCGGGCAGGCGCTCGGCCGGGACACGAATAATCACCGGCAGCGAGAGGTCATAACGTCGAGCAGTTCGACGTTCCGTCATTATACTCATCCTCCACTCCGCCCGCGGCCACGCTGGAAGCGACCGCGCCCCTTTCCCTCAAGATATTAGCAGCAACGGATTCGGCGGAAACCGAATTCGCGCGCTACCCAAACGATATTTCCAAGGTCTCTGCGAAGACTAGGCACAACCGATGAACGAACGGCTTCATTCGTAACCCGGACGCAACCCACCTGAAAACGGCGTCGGGGACTTCACCGGTAATTCACATTTCCGATTTGCGTGACAATACAAGAAACGAATGATTCACGCCATCGAAAACTTGGCGCAATGGGGCTTAATCCGCACGGGGCTAAGGCGGCGGCAAAACCCTACAGAGCCTGGGCTTACCGCGGGCGGGGAATCCGCGAGGTGATGCTTCGAGTCGATACTTCGACCGGGCTTCGGAACGTTGCGATGCGGGCGGCGGTTATTCGCCGCGAACTGCACCGACTGGCGCCGGCTCTTCGACCGCTGCCGGAGCAGCAGCAGAACGCCGCGTTCGAGGTGTATCGAGATTAAACTGCCGCATCTTGTATAACAACGCCTTGTAGCTGATGCCGAGCATTTTGGCGGCGTCTTTGCGGCACCAACGGGTCTTTTCGAGCGCGTCGCCAATGGCTTCCATTTCGGCTTCGTCTTTGAGACCGCGGACGAGCGCCTTGAGTCCCTGCTCGCGCGGGACGGTAACTTCCTGGCGCGGCGAAGTGCGCTGGCGCGCGCTGGACATTTCGATCAATTCGCGGAGGCTGCCCTCGTCGTCTTCGAGAATGACGTAACGCTTGACGAAGTTTTCGAGTTCGCGAAGATTGCCGGGCCACGGATAGTTGGCCGCGGCGTCGAGCAGGTGCTTGGACGGTGCGATCGACGGCTTGCCGAATTTCTCGCTGTATTTGTCGAGGAAGTGGCGGAACAGCAGTGGAATTTCGGTGGCGCGTTCGCGCAGCGGCGGAACGAGGATCGAAAGAACGTTGAGACGATAGTAGAGATCTTCGCGGAAGCGGCCGGTCTTCATGGCTTCCTGCACGTCAACGTTTGTGGCGGCGAGAACGCGAACGTCTGTCTCGACCATGTGACGTCCGCCGAGGCGCGAATATTGGTGATCTTGCAAGACGTGGAGGAGCTTCGCCTGAAGGTGCGTGCTCATCTCGGCGATTTCGTCGAGGAAGATGGTGCCCTTGTTGGCGAGTTCGAATTTGCCGGGCTTGGCGCGGTGCGCGCCGGTGAAGGCGCCTTGTTCGAAGCCGAAGAGTTCGGATTCGAGAAGTTCGCCGGGAAGAGCGGCGCAGTTGACCTTAATGAAGGCTTGATTGCGGCGCTTGGAGCGCAGGTGAATCATGCGCGCGACGACTTCTTTGCCGACGCCGCTTTCACCGCAGATGAAGACGGGAACATCGACGGGCGCGATCTGCAAAATTTGCTGGCGGATGCGAACCATCTGGGGGCTGGCGGCGAGGAAGCTGAGATCTTCGGTGACCTGATCGCAATAATCGCGGAGAGTCTGATTTTCCTGAACGAGATGCTTTTTCTGGCGCGACTTGAGCATCGCGGCGTCGAGATCGCTCTTTTCGAAGGGCTTGGTGAGGTAGTCATGCGCGCCGATGCGAATGGCTTCGACGACGGTGCCGACTTCGTTGGAGCAGCTGAGCATGACGACGTTGAGGGTGCGATCGAGCTGCATGAGCTCGCGGAGCACGTCGATGCCGTTCATCTGGGGCATCAGCACGTCGAGAATGATGAAATCGGGGCGATCGCCGTCGCTGATTTTGGCAAGCGCTTCTTTGCCGGAGCCGACGGTCTCGACGTCGAAGCCGTCGACTTCCAATAAAGTTTGAAGATATTTGCGAATGCTCGGTTCGTCGTCCACTACGAGAATCTTTTCTTTAACCGCCATTTCCCTCTCCCATTAAATCTGCTGAAGCTCGGGCACAGTCAGAGCGATACAGCGAAAACGTTCGTGTCGCGTGTTAGGTCTCAGGTCTGATCCATGGGCAGCAAGAAGGTGAACTTGCTCCCGTCTTTGGTTTCACTCTCGACCCAAATCTTGCCGCGGTGCGCCTGGACAAGGCGCTTCGCGATCGCGAGGCCGAGGCCCATACCGGTAGTGTTGCGATCGACGCGGACGAAATCTTCGAAAATTTCCTGGTGATGCTCGGCTGAAATGCCCGGGCCGGTGTCTTTCACGGAGACTTCGACGCTGTTGGGGCGCGGGAGGCGGAAACGGCGGCGCTCCTGCGCGGGCATGGCTTCGGAAACGCGGCGCTCCCAAAAGTGCGGCATCGCGCGCAGGGTGACGCTGCCGCCGGCGGGAGTGTGCTTCAACGCGTTGTCGAGCAGGTTCGCGGCAGCTTGCTGGACCTTTTGATAGTCGAAACGGAAATTTGGAATCGAGGGATCGAACGCAGCGTCGAGCCGGACGCCTTTGCGCAGGAAAGCGTCTTGCCAGCGCTTGGAAAGTTCGTCGAGGCAATCGCGCAGATCGTTTTCGCGAAGCTGCAAAACAAGTTTGCCGCTTTCGAGCGCGGAGTAATTCAGGAACATCGAGACGAGGCGAACGAGCCGCTCGCAGCTTTCTTTCGATTCTTCGAGAATGTCGCGCTGTTTTTCAGAGAGGCGGCCGAGCGAGCCGGTGAGCAAAAGATCGTAGTAGCCCTTGATGACGGCGAGCGGAGTTTTGAGTTCGTGCGCGGCGGATGCGAGGAAGACCGTTTTCTGGCGATTGACTTCCTGCAATTTCAAATAAGCGGCGAGCAAGTTGCGATAGGTGATCTCGCGTTCTTGCAATAATTCCTGGACGGTGATTTGCGTTGCGGGATCGGGCGGAGCCTGCGTGCCCGGAGGCGGCAGCTCAAATTCGATCAGCAACCAGTCGGGATCGGCGAGCCATTGCACACTTGCTTTCGTGCGTTTCTCGCCACGTTGGAGCTGGAGCTTTACCTCTTGTTCGCCGGCCTCAATCGCCGAAAAGATTTTCTTTGCATCGGTCTGCAAAATATCAGTAAATAGGCTCAATCGAGCGTAGTCGGCGAGCCCAACGGAATCCAGACACTTTCTCGCGCGGGCATTAGCCAATACGATCCGTCCGTTTCTCTCGGAAACGAGGAGAGAGCGGTCAACCGCGTCAAGAAGTCGAACGACGTGCGACAGAGGAATGTCGGGCGCGTTCGGCGTGCGCGGCTCGGACAAGGTCGAAGCTAAGGTTCGTCCACCCATTTTAGGTCGTAAGGTCGGCTAAACAGAGATACTAGGCCAAGGGAAAAAATTTTCCCTCGGGCAAGTTGCAATGGTCGCAGAGCGCTTCTCAGAGTGTCAATGGTAAATCCGTTCCATTTGCACAAATGAGGAAAACAAGGTGCTGTCCGTTGCAGGTCGTACCGAGGGTACTGAGTGGAAAAAGATTGGAACTGGCAGTACGCATATGAAACTAAACGAGTTAACGGAGCGTCAACGGGCGAGTTTTGTGGCAGTAAATATGCTGAATATCACTCAAAACCGTACTAGTGCGCCAGTACTACGGGAATGTCCCAGTGAAAACGCAAAATACCGAGAAAGGCCAGCAATTGGAGTATAGCCAGCAGCGGCGCTCGCCCCGGATCCGATTGCAAGTGCCCGTCTTCTTGCGTGCTGCCGATCCGTCTGGTATCGAGTTTATCGAGCTGACCAAGACGCTCAATATCAGCTCGTTTGGCGCGTGTATTACCTCGGGGCACCTGTTGCGCGAGAATCAGGTGGTACAGCTGACCGTGCCGGCGCCCTCGCCGACCTCTTCGAGCCTGGTACCCAACGAAACGCCTCCGATCTCGGCCAAAGTGCTCCGGCAAGAGGTGGTTGGCGATACGCGGCTGTTTGGGCTGGAATTCCTCCGGCCGCTTGAGTAAATTAATGCCACTCCCAGCCATGTTTTGGTCGGGATTGCAGGTAGTGAAGGCCACGTCGAGACTTATCCAACGACTTTCCCACAGGCTACTGATCCGCTAAGTCTAATCCTTTCAGCGGGCTGCTAGGTTCAGGATGGCTATTCCTTCCAGTACGATATATCGTAGGCCCAAATACGGATGGACTCTCAGTTGCTCCCGTTGTACAAGCGAGTTGCTTACCCCCCCAACCCCCGCGGGGACAGGCAAACCTATCAGGTGTATACCTAGATGCCCAACCTTGGCGGCGCCCCCACCCGTTTGCCAATCGAGGATTCATATCTCGAACTCCTGGCCGAGACACTGGACGGCCTGGACGCAGTCGCACGGGGACAGTTTCTCCAACGATATATTCGCGCGATAACCCATCTGGATCTTCGCGAGGCTCAGTGCGTCCAGCTGTGGGACGAGACGATGACCCGGCGGCGCGAGCTGACCGACCACATGGGCCGGCAGGTCGCGCTCAAGACGGCGCTGATGGACGTGCTGACTTCGGCCGGGCTGTTCCGGGTGCCGATCGTTCTGGAATACGACGAGCTGAAAATTTTGCAGGTCAACGCGGTGACAGATCCCCTAACCGGGCTCTATAACCGGCGGGTGTTTAGCGAAGGGTTCGAAAAGGAATTGAACCGGGCACGGCGTTACGGATTGCCGCTTGGCCTGGTGATGCTGGACCTGCACCGATTTAAAGAAGTGAACGACAAGCATGGGCACCCGGGCGGCGACGAGGTCTTGCGCGCCGCGGCTACGACTTTGAAGAAGGCGCTGCGGACTTCGGACTCGGCGTTTCGAATCGGCGGAGACGAGTTCGCGGTATTGCTGCCGCAAACGGACGCGGATGCTGCGCTGGCGCTGAGCCGGCGTATCGAAACTGTTTTCGCGGAGACGCTACATTCACTGCCTTTGACTGTGACCGTGAGCATGGATCATGGCGTTGCGACATTTCCGATCGACGGCGAACAGGCGGATGAGCTGATTCGCGTTGCGGATGAGCGGCTTTATCGGTTGAAGCATGCGAATCATCGGAAGTTGGGCAATGGCGAGACGCGGCCTGCGGGTACTCCGGCGCTTGGACCGGCAGTGACGAGTGCGGCTGGGCCGGTTGCGCCGCCGGCGCCTGTTGCGCGACCTGTGGCTTCGGCTCCTCCTCCGGCGGCTTCAACGACAACCGAAACTCCGGCGCGTCCAGCTCCGCCGATTTCGATCGAATTTCACAGGGCGGTTGAAAAGCCGGAAGCGACGATGGCGGCATCGGCTTCAGCAAGTGCGGCAGAGATTGCGCCGTCCGCTCCACAGCCCGTGGCGCCGGAACCGGCTTCGCAGCCGCTTTACACGGCGCAGCGCAAGGCGGAGCGCGTCTCAATGATCGGGACGAACGCGTACGCGATGCTCGGCGAACAGACCGCGAAGCGCGCGCGCGTTGTCGATTTGGGATTTGGCGGCGTGGCGATTGAACTCGACAAGCAGGAATCGCTGCCGACGAGCATTCTCGCGGTACTGCATGTTCCGATTCTGCCGCCGGTGCGCGTGAGCTTGAAGCCGATCTGGTCGCAGCTCACCAAGCAGGGCGGGTATCGCATCGGGTGCGCGTTCATTTCGTAGGCAGCTGCGTTGGGCGCGACTCGCGCTTCCCTTTCATCACATAGGTTACAAATTCCAAACGAATCATCGCTGGCACACGTGCGCGTGTCCGTGCTACTTAGGCTTGGGAGGAACTCCTCATGAGCGAGCCGAAAGTTGGGCGTCCGCACTGGCCCGATGCGATGGGCAAACCTTCCGATGATCTTTCGTCGCTGAAGCCGTGGAGCTGGGCTGTCGAGCGGCTCGAAAAATCGCACAACTACTGGATTTCGACGGCGCGGCCGGATGGGCGGCCGCACCTGATGGTGATTTGGGGAGTTTGGTGGGATGGCGCGTTCTGGTTTAGCACCGGGCCGAAGACGCGCAAGGCGAAGAATATCGCGGCGCAGCCTTATTGCGCGTTCGGAACGGAGAAGGCCGACGAAGCGGTGATCGTCGAGGGCACCGCGGTCGAAATTACGGATCGCGCCGAATGGAAGCGGATGGGCGAGGTCTACGATAAGAAGTACGGCGGCAAGTTGCTGCCACTGCTGGAATCGACGGGCGGCAGCGTCTTTCGAATCGAGCCGAAGGTGGCGTTTGGGCAAGACGAGCACGCCGAAGACTTCGTGCAATCCGCGACGCGCTGGACGTTTTGAGCGTCTTAAGTCCCCTCGGACGTCCCCTCGTAAGTCGATGAGTCTGCTCCAAATGCAAGTTTTGGAATCCTGCGACCCTGTCGTATAATCTAAGATTGTCTAGCGACCTAGCGACGCGGCTGTAACATCGGTGCAGCAAACCGCGCAGACCGGACGCGACAGACTGGAGCATCACCATGAAAGCCAACATTCATCCCGACTACCACTCGGTCAACGTGCACTGCGCGTGCGGCAATTCGTTCCCGACGCGATCGACCATCAAGGGCGACACGCTGAAAGTCGAAATTTGCTCGAACTGCCACCCATTTTTCACCGGTAAGCAGAAGCTGATCGATACCGCAGGACGCGTCGAGCGTTTCACGAAGAAGTACGCGGACGCCGCGGCAAAAGCAGCTGCGCCGAAGAAGTAAGCGCGCTTCCCGTCGAACTTCGGAACAGATACAGTCGGCAATTTCGAAGGGCAAGCCTCCGGGCTTGCCCTTTTTGTTTTTGGACATCGAGTTCGCCCCGACGTCGCGGTATTGCCAGTCGATGCGCCGTCATCTTCCCTTTTCAACGCGTGAGACTTAGAGGTATGCTCCCGTGGTTTTGCTGCTCGACGGAGAACGGCCGAATCGCGTTCGATTCATCAGGGGAGCTTGATGCAGAAATTTCTGAACGGTGTGAGTTTCGCGGCGATCACTGTGTGCGCCGTCATCCTGTTTGTAGCGAGCGCGCAGGCCGCGCCGGACGACAAAGTTGCTACCCATCCGAACGGACCAGGCGTCGTAAAGTGTGGGAGGCTGCTCGACGTGCGCTCCGGAAAAATGCTCACCGATCAGATGATCTCGTTCGATGCGTCGGGCACGATCACGGGAGTTGGTCCCGCGAGTTCATCTTCCGCGCCGAGCGGCGGAGCAGTGGTCGACCTTTCGAGCGCGACGTGCCTGCCCGGCTTGATCGACGTACACACGCACATCACCGGCGATCCGCAAGACGGCGGCTACGCATCGCTTGGGATTTCCACCGCGGCGGAAACGGTGCACGGCGTGAAAAACGCGCGTGTGACGCTGCACGCGGGATTCACAACCATTCGAAATGTCGGAGCGAGCGGCTACACCGACGTCGCCGTGCGCGATGGAGTCAACGAAGGCCTGATTGAAGGCCCGCGCATGCTCGTGTCGGGTCCACCGCTTGGCATCACGGGCGGACATTGCGACGACAATCTCCTCGCTTATGAATTTCATCATCGCGCGGAAGGCGTCGCTGACGGTCCGTGGGCGGCGCGAGCGAAAGTGCGCGAGACCGTGAAGTATGGCGCCGATGTGATCAAGGTCTGCGCGTCGGGCGGAGTCTTGAGCAAGGGCGATCAGCCGGGCACGCCGCAATATTCACTCGAAGAGCTACAGGCCATCGTCGAAGAAGCGCACAAACTGGGTCGCAAGGTCGCGGCGCACGCGCACGGCACACAATCGATCAAGGACGCGATTCGCGCGGGCATCGATTCGGTCGAGCACAGCAGCTTCATCGACGACGAAGGGATCGCGCTGGCGAAGCAGCACGGCACCTACCTCGTCTTCGACATCTACAACGACGATTTCATCCTGCAAGAAGGCGCGAAGGCGGGCATGCTGCCGGAATCGATCGAAAAAGAAAAGAAAGTCGGGCGGACGCAGCGCGAAAATTTCAAAAAGTCTTTCCAGGCGGGCGCGAAGATCGCGTTCGGCACCGATGCGGGCGTTTATCCGCACGGCGACAACGCGCGGCAATTTTCGAAAATGGTGGAATGGGGCATGAAGCCGACTGACGCAATTCAAGCCGCGACGATCAAGGCGGCCGATTTGATCGGCTGGTCCGACAAGGTCGGCTCCATCGAAACTGGACATTTTGCCGACATGATCGCGGTGTCGGGCGACCCGACGTCCGATGTAAAGGTGCTCGAAAACGTGCAGTTTGTGATGAAGGGCGGAGTCGTCGTGAAAAACGAACTCGCCGGCAAGTAAATCTTAACGGCCTCGCCGGCATCCTATCTGTCGATGGAACATCGTCTCGCGTTTGTTGCGTTCATAGCCTTGCTGATTGGAGCAGGCACACCGCTCGGGTTTGCGTGGGCGCGCCTGCTGCCCGAAGATGCGCCGCCGTTCCCGATCGAGCCGGGATCGTTCCCGAGCGTCGATCACGAAGCGCCTCAAGAAGAGCCGAGTCGCAAGAAAGATTATTTGATCGCAGCGCCGCTGCTGCTCTGCCTAACGATCGCGTTTATCTTTCGCGTTCCCGGATTCCCCCGTGGCACCGTTCTCGCATGGGTTGGCGGAGCAATTCCCGCGATAGGCGCGACCTGGAGCGTGATCGCAGTCCAGGTGTTCATCGCACTGATTGCCATCGGCACCATCGTACTCGGTGCACTGCGTTCTGGGCCGCTTCGACTTCCTTTGATCGCGGCCGGCGCTTTAACTCTCGCGTTGTGGTTCTTGGCGCCACTGCTTCAAACCGCGATGCTGAGCGGTAACTGAGCGTAAAAAAAGCAGGGCACGGCGATGCCGTGCCCTGCGCAATCTCTACAACTAAGTTTTCGAACTAGGCCGACGCCGACTTCACCTGCGTCAACGCCGCCGCAACTTCCTTGATGTCCGGCACAACCGGGATGTCGTAATTTTTGAACCACGCGACGTTGCCTTCTTTATTCACGATCGCGATCGCACGTCCGGTAATTCCCTTGTCCGCCAAGTACGTCCCGTACTTCTCGCTCACCGCGCCCTTCGGATGAAAATCCGCCAGCAGCGAATACTTGATGCCCATCTTGTCGGCAAATGCTTTGTGCGCCCACAGGCTGTCCACGCTGATGCCCAACACCTCGGCGTCGAGCGTGTCGAACGACTTCATGTCGTTGACCATGCACATATGTTCGTTGGTGCAAACCGGACTGAAATCGAGCGGATACCACATCAAGACCACGTTTTTCTTCCCCGCAAAGTCCGAGAGCTTCACTTCTTTCTTATCCTGATTTTGCAATGTAAAGTCGGGCGCTTTTTGTCCCACGGCAATGCTCATGTCATTCCTCCATCGAATTTGGTCGCGCTTTGATAGTAGCGAATTTGCGGACTCGGTCCAAACCCCGAGACCGTCGCATCGCACGCCGACTAGCGCAGCCGGCGCCCGCGCGCGGGGTTACCTTTAATGAGAATCGCCCGCCACGTAAAAGGTTTCGGGAGTAAACTCGATTCAAGGAGCCTCGAACATGGCCGCTGAACCGCGTCGCGCACCGATCATGACCTTGCATCAGTTGGTCGCCAAATACCAAACGGTCGCGGGAGGCTTCGGAGTCGCCGTGCCGCTGTCGGCTTTCGGCCTGAGCAAGGCAGAAACCGAGCAACTCCTCACCGATTACGACGAGGATTACCACATCAGCCGCTTTTTCGATTTCACTGAAGCCGACGGAGAGAAGTTCCACATCGACGGCGTTCCCGCGACGCATCTGGCGATCGACGCGGAAATCAGCAAGATTCTCTGATCTAAACCAAACAGACTGAAAGTTTGAAGTAATCCCGCGTGGAAACGCGGACGAGTGGGAATTTGCGTCTAACGCGCGACGCCCGCCGAATGCCCCAGCCGCCCGGAAAGCTTGTCATGCTCCTCGCGAATCGCACGCGGCAGCCGACTCCCGAACTTTTCGAAGAATTCCTTGCTGTCCACCAGCTCCTGCTCCCAATCCTGAGGATCCACCTCGAGCAATTCGTCCACTGTCTCGCTCGACAAATTCAACCCATCCAGCGTCAGCGCGTTGCGCGAAGGCACAAATCCGATCGGCGTCTCTTCCGCTCCGCCGCGTCCTTCAACGCGCTCCAGAATCCACTTCAACACGCGTACGTTTTCGCCGAATCCCGGCCACAAAAACTTTCCGTCCGCGCCTTTGCGGAACCAATTCACGTGGAAAATCTTCGGCGGCTTCGGGATGCGCTTGCCCATCTCGAGCCAGTGCCCGAAATAATCCGCCATGTTGTATCCGCAGAATGGCAGCATCGCCATCGGATCGCGCCGCACGATGCCGACGTTGCCCGTCGCCGCGGCCGTCGTTTCGCTGGCCATCGTCGCGCCGACAAACACGCCGTGCTGCCAGTCGAACGATTCGTACACAAGCGGCGCAACACGCGCGCGCCGTCCGCCAAAAATAAACGCTGAAATCGGCACCCCATCCGGAGCTTCCCATTGCGGCGAAATGCTCGGCGACTGATGCGCCGGCACCGTATAGCGTGCATTCGGATGCGCCGCCGGCCCCTTCGACGTGTCCCAAAGTTCGTTCTTCCAATTGATCAAACCGCTCGGTGGAGGACCGCCGATGCCTTCCCACCACGGCTCGCGATCCGGCGTGATGGCGACATTCGTAAAAATCGTGTTCTGCCGCAACGCGCCCATCACGTTGCGGTTCGTCTTCATGCCTGTGCCGGGCGCCACGCCGAAAAATCCCGCCTCGGGATTAATCGCGTGCAGATAACCATCTTCGCCAATCTTCATCCACGCGATGTCGTCGCCCACCGTCCAGACGCGATAGCCCTGGCTCTCAAGCGCGCTCACCATCATCGCCAAATTCGTCTTGCCGCAAGCGCTCGGAAACGCCGCGCCCATGTACGTCACTTTTCCGCCGGGCGATTCCAGGCCGAGGATCAACATGTGCTCAGCCATCCAGCCCTGTTCGCGCGCCATCACGCTGGCAATGCGCAACGCAAAACACTTCTTGCCGAGCAACGCGTTGCCGCCGTAGCCGGAACCAACGCTCCAAATCAATTTTTCATCCGTAAAATGCGCGATGTAACGCCGCGTCGGATCGAGATCGCCGAGCGAATGCAGCCCCGGCACAAAATCCCGCGTCGCGCCAATCCGATCCGTCGCCACTTTCCCCATGCGCGCCATAATCCGCATGTTCGCGACGACGTACGGGCTGTCCGTAATCTCCACCCCCGCCTTGCTGATCGGCGAATTCACCGGCCCCATGATGTACGGCACGACGTACATCGTCCGCCCGCGCATCGCGCCATCGAGCAGCGCGCCAATTTTGAATTTCGCCGCTTCCGGGTCCATCCAATTGTTCGTCGGGCCGACGTCGTCTTTATCGGGAGCGCAGATGAATGTCAGGTGTTCGGTGCGGGCAACATCGTTGGGGCTGCTGCGGTGCAGGTAGCAGTTGGGATAGGTTTTCTCGTTGAGCGTGACCGAATCGGACCCGCGCAGCATTTCATCCACAATGCGCCGGTTCTCAGCCTCTGACCCATCGCAATAAACGATGCGATCCGGTTTGGTGAGCCGCGCCGACTCCTCGACCCACATTTCCAGTGGTGTGGCCACTCGATCCCTCGTTTTCTAAACCTCAGCCGGATTTCGGCCCAAAGGCGACCACGCGCGAAGCGAAGCGCGGCAACCTTCAAGTTGGTCATCCGACTTCTGTACCGCAGGCTTTTGGCGGGGAACGTTCCTACCCGAAACGTTCGAGACACAATTTTATGTTAGCGCCGCCGCTCGCTGCAAGAAGCGCAACTGCCGCGGTGTGCAAAAGTGGCTATATCTCGTTAGCACGATAGCAACTTAGCCTCGCGGAGAGCCTGCTTCTTCGATTCACCGGAAACAGTTTCGTGCGCGGCATCGTTGTTCTCGTATGGGCACAGGACCCGGCGTGTACTCATTCGTGCTTCGCCCAGTATTCGCCTTGTCACGTCGGTTTTTGCCGAATACCCTTGGTACCCCTGCGCGCCCGCAGCAATCGTAAGCCACCTTTAAGGAGCGGCAATGGCGACTTCGGTCTGGAAGGGCTATCTCAGCTTCGGGTTGATCTCGATCCCGATTCGTCTGTTTTCCGCCGCGCGCACCGAGCGCATCGGCCTCAACCAGCTTCACAACGTTTGCAAGACGCGCATCCGCATGCCGCTGTATTGCCCGCAGTGCGAGCGCCAGGTTCCGCGCAACGAAATCATCAAGGGCTACGAATACGAGAAGGATCAATACGTCCTGTTCGATGAAAACGAGCTCGACAAGATCGAGCCGCAATCGGCCCGCGCGATGGAGATTCTGGAATTCGTGAAGGTCGATGAGATCGACCCGCTTTACTTCGACGCTTCGTACTACGTCACGCCCGAAGACGAGGGCCGCAAGGCGTATCAGCTTCTGCTCGACGCGATGGGCGAGTCCGAATACGCCGCCATCGCCAAGCTCACCATGCACCAGCGCGAACACATCGTCGTCGTCCGCCCGCGTGAAAAGGGCATGACGCTGCACACGATGTTCTACACCAGCGAGATTCGTGAAGTCGCCGAATACGGCAAGATCGACGCCGCCTCCGAGCCCAAGCCCGCCGAGAAAAAACTCGCCGAGCAGCTCATCGAAAGCCTGGCCGCACCATTCGAACCGAAGAAGTACAAAGACAACTACATGGAAAGCATGGAGAAAATGATCGAGGCCAAGCGCCAGGGCCAGGAGATCGCCACCGCGGAGCATCCGAAGCTCGCTCCCGTAATCGATTTGATGGAAGCTTTGAAAAAGAGCATCGCCGAAAAAACTCCGACCACCGCTGGCGGAAAGAAACCGCCCGTCCGCACAGTCGCCGCCCAAGCCCAGGCCGCCGCCCCCGAAAAGAAGCGCAAAAAATCCTCCGCGGGCTAGGAACTCCGATCAATTTGTAGGGGCGGGGCTTGCTCCACCCGGCGTCAGCACGACCTCGGTTGATAGAGGTCGCGCCTTGCTGTCGCGGATATCGACCCGCTAACCCGTCCCCTTCCCTTTGCATCCAAATCCGCCGCATGGTATTCCTAGCGCTGGGTGTCCGCGGAGCTTTTACGGTCTCAAACTAGAGCGTTGGGAAAATTTAGGGAACAGCCGTAGCCCGCGCCCGCCCCATTTTTGCTCCACCAGTACCCGCGTGCCAGAAATGCGAACGAACTGATCGATGGGCGCAACCGCCACAGACCGCTTCTCTCGGCGCGAATTTCTTCGCCTACTCGACATCACCGATAAACAACTCGCCTATTGGGAAAAGGCCGGCATCGTATCTCCTCGCAAAGCTGCCGGCGACGATTTCTATGATTTCCGAGATCTGATCAGCCTCCGCACCGCCAAGCAGCTCATCCAGAGCGGCGTCTCCGCCAACCGCCTCCGCCTGGCCCTCGCCGCGCTCAATCAAAAATTATCGAAAGTTGAAAAGCCGCTCACCGAGCTCCGCATCCTTTCCAACGGCCGCGACGTCATCGTCGATTACGAGGGCGCGCATCTCGAACCCATCTCCGGCCAATTCGTCCTCAATTTCGACACGCGCGAGCTTCGCGACAAAGTCCGCGTCATGCCAGAGCGCAACGCTAACGATTGGTTCGCGCTCGCTCTGCAATACGAATCCGATCCCGAAACGCATCTGCAAGCGATCGACGCCTACCGCCGCGTCTTGGCGATTACTCCCACGCACGTCGAAGCGCTCATCAATTTAGGAATGCTGTCTTACGAACAGGGCGACCTCGAAAGCGCGTCCGCGTGCTTCTTGCGCGCGGTGACCGGCGATCCCGAGAATTCCGTAGCCCATTTCAACTTGGGAAGTGTGCTCGATGAACTCGGCCATCTCGAAGCCGCGCGCCGCCACCTGCGCATCTCCGTTCGCATCGACGCCAGCTACGCCGACGCGCACTACAATTTAGCTTTCGTCTGCGACAAGCTCGGCTCGGCGTTCGAAGCCCGCCAACACTGGCAGCACTACATCCGCCTCGACCCCACCAGCCCCTGGTGCGATTACGCTCGCCAACGCCTCGCCATGCCGCTGCCGTAGCTGCCTTCACTCATCGCGAATCTCCGCGAACGTTCTCGGCGTCTCTGCGTTATCTTTTTCCGCGTCGTGTACGGGCGCAGCACCGCTGCGCCCCAGCTCGCCCGGGCGCAAACACCTGCACGATTCAGTTTTCTCTTTGATTTCCGCGCGCGACGCCGGCTCGCGACGCCCTAATAAACCTGCTGAAATCCCACGTTCACCACATCGCGAAACTTCGGCGTCCCCGGCGGCAACTTATCCAGATTCAAAAACTCCGTATCAAACGCATACGCGCGCGTCGGCGGCGAATACACCGTCCCGCAGCACTTGAACACACCGGTCGCATACTGCGAGTAAAACAAGCTCACCATCGAGCCTTCGTAGTTCAGAGTCTGCCCGCCCCAATTTTCGAGATACCGCAAAAAGTTGTGCACGCCGCCGTCCGTCCCGAAGTCCTGCGGCACTCCAGCAAATCCCGGCTGCGGAAAATTAATATTCTTCCCCGACGCAATCGCCAGCCGATAATAGCTCGTCACCGCCACGCGCCCAGCCACCGACGCCGGACTCTTGAAGCTGTTCAAGTCCGTCCAATTGTTCGAAAGCAGCGTCACCGTGTCGCCCATCACCGCCGCCGCGGCGTGCGGATCACCAAAGCCTGCCGCGTTCGCGTTGTAATTTCCCAGCACATACGCCGGCTGCTCGCTCGCCAGCGTAAATCCGCCCTGGCTATTGTCCGGCCGCACCGGCAAATTTCCGAGTGATCCATTCACCAATCGAACGCCGTGCCGAGGTCCCGAAACCCAATTCGGCCGCGCGATCGCCAAGCAGCTCACCGTCGCATTCGGCAACGTCCCCGGCTGCACCGCTCCAAACCCAAGCCCCATGAAATCCTTCGCCGCGTTGTCCAGCGTGCCGTTTCCATCCACGTCTTCGCCGGCATTCAGCACACTGTCCGGAGCGCCCGTCACCGATCCCGGATTGATCACATCCTCGTATCCGTACTCACCGTTTTTATATGTCAGGTGAGAATTCGCGATGATCGTCCCGCGCCGATCCGACAAGTACAAAACGTATCCGTTCTGCGAGGCAAATTCCGTATTCGGCCCGCTCGCGCCGATCGTCCCCGTCAGCCACCTCTGCAAATTGTGGACATCGATCTCGACCAAATTCAGTACGCCGCCGATGCTGCAGTTCGTCGTCGTCCGCTGATTCTCGCGAAATTCGCCTTCGCGCGTCTCGTACATGTTGATCGGATACCAGTTGTTGCGCGTCGCGGGACCCGTAATCACGCTGCCCGTCCCGCCGTCGGCCACCAGTTCCGCCACACTCGCGGTCCCATCGCCGTTGCGATCCGCTTGCTGCTGCAAAATCAAAATCGCGTTGGGATGCACAGGATTCGCCGCGCCGTTGACGAGCGCATTCGCTCCGCGCGCAAATCCAAGCTGCAGCCATTCCGCGGTCACAGCCGTATACGCGCCGCCGCCGTTTCGAATCTCCACTCGCAAATATCCATCGAGCAAATTCCAAGGCTGCACCGTCGTCGTCGTAGGTCCCACAACCGTAGTCGTCGGTATGAGCAGCGGCGCAGTCGCCGGCACTAATGTCGCTTTTCCCGCCGGAGGTGTCGTCGGCAGCGTATTCCAGTTCGTTTCGCCGCCCGGACCTACGCGATACGTCGTCGAACCACCCGTCGTGTCCGACGTTCGAACGCCTTCCGCGAAAAACGATTTGCCCACTCCAACCACCGGCACGCCGTTCGTATAATCCGGCGCCCCGCCATTCGTCTGAAGATTCGCCAGCCGAATATTCTGTGGATCGCCCGCTCCGCCCGGCAGCTCGTTCGGATCGTCGCTGAACAAAACGCGAATTTGCGCCTGGTTATAAAGCCGCGACTCACCCGTCAACGACGTCGGATCCTCCGCCGGCGCTGGCCGCCGAATAATTTCGATCGGCCCCGTATCGCCCTGCACGAAATCAAGCGTGAGTGCCTTTGCGCCTGTCGTGCCGCTGAGAATATTCCCCGCGTAGGTATTCATCGAAATCGTGTTCCAGGTCGGCATGTTCTCCGTGCCGGTTCCGCCTGGTTCATATGCCGCCGTCGGCCCGCCGGTCGCGCTGCCTTCGTTCGGGCTCACCTGCAAATTGCGGCAAGCTGGCTGGCCGCCGTCGCATCCGTTCGGCGCGGTCGGAATCAGCACCTGCCCCGTGCGCCCTTGCGCGAGCGTGCTCGCTCCGTTCGCAAGCTGGTCGCGCACCACGTCGCCCGCACGCGCGAATCGGGCTATGAAATGTCAGCTTCGCCCCGCCGCCTTCCGCCAAAAACAAATTGCCGTTCGTCTGCACGCGTCCCGCAAAATTGAAATCCGGCCCCGGGAAATAACTCAGGTCGCTCTGCGAAAACACTCCGAATTGAAACACCGGAATTTCCGCCACTTCCACGTTTCGAATCAGCCGCGCCTCATCGCCCGCCGGGCTGTCCGCCGTCACCTGCAAATTCATGCGCACGATCTGCGCCTGCAATCCCGCATTCGCTCCGCTGCTGATCGTCTGCACGTTCGTCGCTGGCGCCGCGCACCCTCCACCCGGCGGCGGAGGAACGTTATAAACATATTCGCGATACGTGGTGCCCACGGCTGCCGCGTTCGGCGGCGCCGCTTGCAGCGCAATGATGTCGCAATTCGTCGGCGCTGCCTTTTGCGTGTACAACAGCGAAAGGTCCGCCATCATTTTTTCCATACCGGCTTCCGCGCCGTAATAGGCAACCGTATTGCCAGAATCCGCTCCCTGCAGGTGCTGCTCGTGATTCACCTTGTAAACCAGCGCCACCGCAATCGCCGACAACAGCGTCAAGAGCAACAGCACGGTGATGAGCGCGATCCCGCTCTCCGCCTTCCGCGCTAATTTTGAAGTCATCTTCATAAACTTGCCCTTGCTCCTTGGAGCCCTGCTGAGGGATGAATTTCTCTACTCTTCTCTGCGCCCTCTACGAACTCTGTGGTGCAGTTTTTTCTCTTTCGACTTTCAACTATCAACTGTCAACTCTGTTCACTGATAGCGATCGCGAAAACTCAAATTCCTCGGCCCGATCGACGTCGTCAGATTCACGCGCTGACTCGTCTGCGCCCCGCTGATATCCGCGCGAAACGCCTTGCTCGTCACGTTGATATTGATCTTGCGGATCTGGTTCGGCTGCGCCGTCGGAGGCGTGCCGATGATCGCCGTCGGCGTATTCGCCGTCAGCGCATTCGAAACCGGATCGATCACGTCGTACGTGAACTTCAAATCCTCAATGTGCTCTGCCACCGGCACCGGCGGATGCCCTCCGCTCTGCCGCAGCAATCGCGCGTCCGGCCCGCTCGGCCCCGTAAATTTCTGGATGAAGTAGCTCGCCATCACCAGCCGCGACACCTGCGTCGGCGGATACGTCACCGGATTCGAAGCCGGCGTCGCCAGCGCCTTGATATTTCCCGCCGGCGCTGCCGGCTGATTGATGTTCAGCGGATCCGTTCCAAACGTAATCGTCAGCCCGCCGACTCCCGTCACAACTCCCACGGCCGACCCATACGCGTTCTGCAACAGAATGATGTCGCCCGTCGTAATTCCTACAGCCGGATCGGTCACCGCCGGTGTCGTCCCCGCCGGCATCGTCAAACTCGACCCGTCCGCCGCGATCGTCGCCGCCTGATACGCGCTCCAGTCCAGCGTCGGATCGACATACGTAATCTTGATCGCGTCGCTCGCTTCCGAAAGCGTTGGCCCGATCTGATTTCCCGGCGTCACCTTGTAGAGCAATCCTTGCCCGTAAGCCGGATCCGCCGTCGTGTAGCACTGCGACGTGTCGCACGCAAAATTTGGATCGGCGCCGCCCGTCGCAGCCGACGGAATCGCGATCCCGTTCAGCGGCACACCGGTTCCCGCTTGCGAAAGGTCGCGCGTAATCTGCGTCAGCGCCGCGCGCGCTTCGGTCTGCACTTCCGAATGCTTCAGGCTGATGTTCGACGTGTTCACCGAATGCGCGAACAGCAAAACCGCTCCACCAATAACCGTCACCGTCACCGCGGTGGCCACCATCAACTCCACCAGCGTGAATCCGCTCTGTTTGTGCTGCGCCGTGCGCATCATCCAGTTCCTCATTATTGAAACCGCGAAATGTAACCGGTAACCGTGTAGTTCCGCGCCGCTCGTCCCGGCGACGTCACCTGCACCGTCACCGTAATCTGCCGCACGTCCGCGCTGATATTTCCTGTGGAGTCGATCAGCGGCTGAATCAAAATCTGCCGCTGCATGTTAACGAGCGGAATAATCTGGTCGTCCGCCGTGCCGACAATCCCATCCGGCCCCGGCAAAATCTGGCGATCGAGAATCGTCGTCTGCGTGTTCGAACCGACGATCCCGTTCGTGCCCGGCAGGAACAGCGATTGAAATCCATCGACGAAAATTCCGCCGTTCGAAACGTTCTGGATCCCGGCAAATCCGATCGTGCCGTCGTTGCGCGCGCTATATACGCTTTCCAGCGCTTCGCGCGCCTTCTGTTTCGCGATCAAATCTTGCCGCGTGTACTCAAGAGACGTCAGCGACGAGCTGAACAAGCTCGCAAGTCCCACCAGCCCAACCACCAGAATCACCGAAGCCACCGTCGCCTCGAGCATCCCGAATCCCGACTTCGCCGTAACACCGCGCCGCCGTTGCCGTGCGAATTGCATAAGAATTCCCGCGATCATTGCGTCCATCCCGGCGCTCCGCCCAGCGTCGATAGTGTCCAGCCCTTCGCACGCCCCGTCGCTCCAAACAACGTCACCGCGCGGCTCGAATAAAGATTCCCCGGTATCGCGATGTAAACCACGCCATCATTCAGCCGGTTCGCTCCATCCAGCGCGCGTCCATCCGGCTGAAAATAAATCTGCGTTCCGCCGCCGCCATTCGCCAGACCGAAATCGATCGCATTCACACCGGATCCCAATCCATCGGGCACAGTAGCTGCCCCCGTCGGAATTCCTGCGACGCAAACAAATTGAATCCCATCCGGCAGGGTCAGCGGTTGTTGCACCTGCACAAATCCCGGCGTCGTTCCCGTAATCGTCGCCGCCACATTCGCCACCTGGCCGACATCCAGCTGAATCTGGTTCGGCGCCGCAAACGTCACGCGATAAATTCTTCGCTCATCGACGGCACGCTCATGCGCCCGCCGCATCTCGCCAAGCACCAGCTCCATCCCCGCATTCGCATGCGACCGCTGAACGTTCGGCACCATCGTAATCAGCGCCGCCGCCGTCAAAATCAGGATGATCGTCACCACCACCAGCAACTCGACCATCGAAAACCCGCTCTGCGTCGAACTCACAGATTGCGCCGAGCAGCGGTCTTGACGCGCTTCTAGAGA
This sequence comes from uncultured Acidobacteriota bacterium, assembly GCA_963785605.1. GTDB lineage: Bacteria > Acidobacteriota > Terriglobia > Acidiferrales > UBA7541 > Acidiferrum. Next base: position 521,700 of record CAWAWE010000020.1, read on the forward strand.
GCGTTGTTGAGCTTGACTGATAGAGCGACCCCTCTGCGGGTGTCGCCTGAACGAGGTGGGCATAGCCTTACTTTCTTCCTTGTAACTCTGTGGACCGTAGGATGGTCCTGGAGGATTGCCCAAGGAAGATGCACGCCGAATTCCGGTACGAGCGGCCCCCTGATCTCGTCTTTTCAACTACTTACGAACCACTACCCACCCGTTGCTTGCTTTCCCAAACACCTCGGGGAGAATTTGTAACAATTCGCCCACCCACCCGCCTATTCCCAATTTGGCACCCACCCATCCAGGGTGCTGCACCCTCCAGCTTTCAGGAGGGTGCGGTTTTCCCCGGCCCCATCACGGTCGCTCCGCGATCATTGACCAACCACATCCGCCCACTCTCTTAGGTTTGTCCCCCAGCCCACCGAGATCCGTCCCCCGATCGACCACCCGTCGTCCCCAGCACCTCTCCCACCCGCAAACAAAAACCGAAAACACTCCCCCGCCGCCCAGGTACTGGTCTTTAGCAAATCGTACCGTCGGGTAATTCCTTTATGGACACAAGGACAGGTATGGTGTTGAATGATGCAGCGCTAAGGTGAACCTGGTCCCGGTACCTTCGCGTCGGCGTCCAAGCCTGTGTTTCGGGTCGGCCCGGCCTGTTTTTGGGTCCGAAGGTTCCCCCGAGACTTCCGCAGCAGTCCTACGACGCGCGATCCCAACAAGAAAAGTGTGCCCGTTACTTTGAGTTCATCTCTCATGCTCGGTGCTGGGGTGTCGCTCCGGATTCAGCCGGTGCCGCGCGGACCCATCGTCAACGAGGACTTTTTCGGCCTGCGTGAGAACCCGTTCAGCCTCACGCCTAACCCCCGCTATATCCATCGGACCCGCCACGCTCACGAAACTCTCGGCCGCATCACCCGCGGCATTCTCGATCGCAAGGGACTCATCCTCCTCACCGGCGAAGTCGGAACCGGCAAGACCACGCTCCTCTACACCGCCCTGCACCTTCTCGACGGCAATCCCGCCGTCCAGCACAAGATCAAGACCGCCGTCATCGTCCACCCAACGCTGACCCGCGAAGAGTTTCTCGAATCCGTCCTCGACGAATTCGACGTCCAGTGCTCGACACAGCGCCGCCAGGCGCGCCTCGAAGCGCTTCTGAAAGCCTTGCTCGACGTTCGCCGCAAAGGTGGCCTCGCCGTTCTCGTCATCGACGAAGCCCAGATGCTCACCACCGAGCTCTTGAAGGAAATTCGCTCGTTGCTCGAGCTGCAAACCACGCAAGAAAAACTCTTGCAGATCATTCTCTGCGGCCACCCTTCGATCGAAGCCAAGATCGATGCGCTCAATCAAGACGGCACGCCGCTCGAAGTCGTCCGCTGCACCGCGAGGCCGCTCACGCAGGACGAAACCCGCGATTACGTCCAGCACCGCATGCGCATTGCAGGCGCCCGCTCCGACACCGTTTTTTTACAGGAGTCCGTCCAGCGCGTTCATGAGCGTTCAGGCGGCATTCCACGCCTCGTGAATTTGCTCTGCGCGCAGGGTTTGTCGGTCGCGGCCAGCCGCCAGACCGTCCGCGTCACTCCGCGCATGATCGAAGACGCCGCCGCAAAAATCTGCGCCAAGGCCCAAGCGCGACTTTTCGAACCCATCGCGCCACATACCGAGATCGAAAGTGGAATGGAAGCCGAAGTTGTCAGCGCCGACGTCGCGGTCGCCGATGCAGCGCAACATTTCGCCGCCGCAACTCCGAACACGGTCAGCGCTCGAACCGCCCGTCGTCAAAAGCGCGCTGCACGTCGCGCACGAGTCGCCGACGCCGCGCGTCGCGCAGCTCAAGTCGATGCCCAAGCCGTCGCCGCTCGCGTCCGCACCACACGAGAGACCACTCCGAACGAATCTCTGACGGCCCCCGTTGCCTCATTGTCCACCGCACCGGCACCGGCAGCAAAGAAGCTCGCGCCGCCACAGCGCCCCGGCATGCTTCGACAGCTTGGATCGTTGCTGATAGCGTGGAACACGAGCCTGAATCGTTGGGCCACTCGAAAGTCCACCAACAAGCCCCGCGGCAAGCGCCTCTTTCAGATCGGCTTGGCTGGCATCGCGTTGCTTCTCGTCGCCGAAGTCATCGGCGAACTGGCTCCGGCTCACGTCGTCCACGTCGCCTTCGGCTTCATGGGCATGCTCTTCATCGACATCGCCCTCGGCCTCGGCCTCTATCTGCTCCTGGTCACCCGCGGCCTCGTCGGCACCCGCCCCGCCTGGGCTCAGTCCCTGCTCAACTCCTGGTCCTCTCTCATTCGCCGCTCCAGCTGACGAAGGTCGATAGTAATCACTTGACCAATCATCAATCTCTGCTACACTGATCGGGTAGAAAACTACGCGCCAAAAGGCCGGCTCACCGCCGGCTTTTTTATTTTGCCGATCAGCCAGAGCGTCCGATGGCGAGAGTCGAACTTTTGCCGACCGTCCTTCGAACAGACGTCGTCTGTAACCAACTCAAACGAAACACGTTGCGCACTCCCATTTCCCGAGGGCGCGCAACTGACAGATTTTAAACGGTTTACAAACTCAAAAAGAAAACGACGGGGGTATACCCCTGATCGTCCCATTCTGGGAAACACGGCTCGGTGGAGGGTCCCTGAGCTTCGAGTTTCGAGCGTCAGGCCATCTCGCCGCGCTTCGCAACTTCCCGGATCCGGTCCGCCGCCCGAAACGCCAGCGCCTCGATCGTCATCGTCGGCTGCCCCCGGCCCGAAGTCACCAGGCTGCTTCCGTCGCAGAGGAACAAATTCTTCACGTCGTGCGTCCGATGGTCCGCATTGATGACCGACGTCTTCGGATCGTTCCCCATGCGGCAGGTCCCAAGCAGGTGCACGCCGAAGGCTTGCTCTTCGATCGGGAACGACCACTTCTGCTTCGCGCCCGCTGCATCCAGCAACTCGAGCCCGCGGGCATTCAACCAAGTCGCCAGTTTCAAATCGTCGGGATGATCCTTGTACGTCAAGCACAACGCCGGCAATCCCCAGTCGTCCTTCACATCGGCATCGAGCGAAAATCCGTTCGTCTCCAGCGGTAGCGACGTGCCGTGCGACATGATTTCCATCGAACGCGTGAAATTATGCGCGATCGCATCCTTGAAGCCCTTGCCCCAACGCGGTGTGCCCGGCGGCAGTCCGCCCATCGCAAAGCCGATCGGCGTGATATCGAAACGAGCGTCGATTCCGCCACCGCCGTAGAAGCCGACCTTCTGGGCATCGAGTTCGTAAAAATCGTGAATGATGCGGCTGACCGCAAATCCCTTGTAATCGTTGAGCGGCTCTTCAAACACGCCGACGGAAACGGCGCCCGAATTGAACATCAGATATTTGCCGACAAGCCCGCTGGAATTCGCCAATCCGTTCGGAAATTGTCTGTTCGCCGAAAGCAATAGCAGCCGCGGTGTTTCGGCGCCGTTCGCCGAAAGTACAACCGCCTTCGCCTTCTGCAAATGCACATTGCGCTGCGCGTCGAAATAAACCGCTCCGGTCGCTCGCCCGTTCGCATCAACCTCGATCTTGTGTACGTACGAATTCGGCCGAATCTCGCATCGCCCCGTTTTCTCCGCGACGCGAATCATCGACGCCAGCGAGCTCGACTTCGCACCGACTTCGCAGCCAAATCCAAGACAGAATCCGCAATTCACGCAAGCGCTGCGGCCCGCGCGCGGCTGCGACAAAATCGCCATCGGCGCCGGAAACGGATTCCATCCCAGTTTCCGCCCAGCCTTTTCCAACAGCACGCCGGAACCTTTCGTCGGCAGCGGCGGCATCGGAAATGGCTTCGACCGCGGCGGATCGAAAGGACTCGCGCCGGCCAACCCCGAAACTCCGACTTCCCACTCGACCTTCGTGTAATACGGCTCCAGGTCGGCGTATGTAATCGGCCAGTCCGTAAACCCTGTGCCGGAAATCGGCCCGATCTTGCTGCGTTCGACGAAATCGATCTCGTGGAATCGCCAGAAGTTCGCCGTGAAGTGAACGCTCGTCCCGCCTACAAGTCGGCCATACGCAATCGTGCGCTGTACCTTGGCAGGATCGCTCGCCGTTTTGCGAAACGTGTTCGGCTGCAGCTTCGGATGATTCGTCAGCAGATCTTCGTTCAGAACTTTGATCTCGTTGTGCGAAAAATCCGCTTCGGTCAGATACGGACCTTGCTCCAGTACGACAACGCGAAATCCGTTTTGCGAAAGTTCCTTCGCAATAATTCCGCCGGCCGCGCCCGATCCGACGACGACAAAATCGACCTCATCCGATGTCTTGTACTTCGGCATGTCGGGCGTCATGATTGCACCTTACCCGGCGCCGGACTGATCGGCTGCCAACCCGCGTAATCTTTGTCGTAGTAGCCGAACGGCGCATGAAACATGTGTTCGCGCTCGCGCCCAATCACCGTCCAGCCGACACCCTTCGGATCGCCGCCGGCATCCGGATCGAGCAGGAACGCCACGATCGTGTGCATGCGCACCGTCTCAAAAAAATTGCTCGCGCCTTTGCGCTGCTGGTACGGCCTTCGCGACGAACTAGACTTTGCTTCATCGTAGGTATGCAGCACTTCATCCTGCTGCTCCGGCGTCGCGCTCGAAAATTTAGCGACGGTCGCAAACATTTCGTGCGTGCGCGATTCCAGCTCCGGCAGTCCCTGCTGATAATCCTTCTGCTGCTCGACGGCAAACGTCGTCAGCGCGCGGTCGATGAAATAGACGACGCCCGCTTCGTGCGCCCCCGGTGTGTCAGTCGTGGGAATAATGCGCGCCGTAATCGCGTCGATCTCCACCGCTTGCGCGGGAGTGAAAAAACTCAGCTTGGCGGTTTCGGGAGCTTGTACTGCGTGGCGGGCGTGCGTAGCGGCGGAGCAGAGCGAGGGCCAGTGCGAGGAAACCCAGATTGCCGTCAGGCTACTACACGAACGCAATAGAAAATCGCGGCGGTTCAGGTCGTTCATCATATTTTTTCTTGGGCTCGAGGACGATTGCTGCTGCGACTCTAAGATGCCGCCATTGTAAACGTCAATCCCAAACCTCCGATAGCTGAAATTGAAAACTTGCATCCGACTCGCGGAATCCAATGTGGCCCGTTTGCGGCCAACTGCGCCGCTGGTGTACGATTCCGAATCACCGAAAGCGCAATCGATTGAGATAGTTCCGGCTCATCGCGCCGGATTGTGAATCACGTATGGCTACGCTTACAGGCGGCATCGGCACAGGAAGCAAATGGCTGCTCGACAAAATTGTCGGCGCTCTCGCCGCGACAGGCGTAAACCCTAATTTTCTGACATTCCTGGGACTCGTGGTGAATTTCATAGCCGCGGGGATGTTCGCCATCGGCCATTTCTTCACCGGCGCCCTGATTATTTTCTTCGCGGGATTTCTGGACATGCTCGACGGCCAGGTCGCCCGCCGTCAGAATCGCGTGACCGCCTTCGGCGCGTTCTACGACTCCACGCTTGATCGCTACGCCGACATGGCGCTCTACATGGGCCTGCTCGTCTATTATTCCGTGAGCGGCCGCACACCGTACGTCGTCCTCGCAGCTGTGGCTACTGCCGGCTCCGTAATGGTCAGCTACGCCCGCGCCCGCGCCGAATCGCTCATCCCGCTCTGCAAAGTCGGTTTCATGGAGCGCCCCGAACGCCTCGTCCTTCTGATCATCGGCGGCGTTTTCAACCGCATGGCCGGCGTACTCTGGGTCATCGCCGTCGTCTCGACAATCACCGTCATCCACCGCATCGTCTTCACCTGGCAAGAAACCCGCGCCGGCCGCGTGCTCCCCGGCATCCGCCTCAGCTTGTAACGCATTCAACTCGTTTTAACTTGGCTTAACGCCTTCGAGTCGAGCCTCGACCGGAGCGGCGATGATTGCGTGGACGCGGTCGCGCAGGGCGGGAACGTCGTCCTTCTTCATGCCCTTGGTCTCGATCGTTTCGTGAATGACGATGGTGACGGTTTGGGGCCAGAGCATCCAGTGGCCGGTGCGGTGATGTTGGAATGAGCCGACGAGGCTGATCGGCACGATCGGAATTCCGAGTTGTTGCGCGACGCGGAAGCCGCCATCCTGGAACGGATTGAGATGCCCGTCGCGCGTGCGCATCGCTTCCGGAAAAATGATCAGGCTGGTTCCGCTGTCGATCGCGTCTTGAGTCATGCGCCACATGCGCTTCAAATCTGATGGACGGCGAACATCGGGGACGGGTACGTTGCCGAAACGCTTCATCAGCCAGCCGTAGGCGGGAATTTTGAAATGCGACTCGAGCTCCCAGCCGCGGACGTATTGCGGAATCACGCAGTACATGAAAAACGGATCGAACAAATTGACGTGATTCGACATGAAGAAGCACGTTCGCTTCGGATCGAAATCCGGCGCGAGCACTCCGCGTACTTTCGCGCCCGAAAAGAAAACGATCCGGCGGGTAAACGCACGTTGGAGCCAATCGTGTTTTTTAGGATCGAGAAAGATCGCGAGAAACACAAGAGCCGGCGCCGCCACAAAAAAATGGAGCAGCGTCACTATCCACAAAAAGACGCTGCGCACCGAGAGCCAGGCGCGCTTCATATGAACACGTCCAGCGCGGACGGCAGGATGTCGAGCGATTTGCACGTCAGCGAAACGATTTCGCCGTCGATCATCACATCGACCGGCGTGGGAATATTGAACTCCACGTGACGCACCGCGCGACGCGACGCGAGCGGATGCTGAATATGCGTGCCGTCGTAGAGTTTCGGCAACATGCGCAGCAATCCGAGCCGCCCGATTGGCCCCCAACGCACAAACTCGATAGCTCCATCGCTGGGATCGGCGTTGGGCGCGATCATCATGGTGCCGCCGGTGAACTTGCTGTTGTTGAACGTGAGAAACAAAGCGCGCCGTTCGTCCCAATCTTTGTCATCGTCACAGCGCAGCGCGAACGGCCTCCGATTGAGCTTCGCGACGCAGACGAACACTCCCAGCAGATAGCCGAGGTGCCCGAGCGCTTTGAACCGCCGATTCGTGAGCGCGCCAACGTCCGCGGTAAATCCGATGCTGAGCAAATTGAACGAATACGTTTCGCCGGCGCTGTGCGTCAGCTTGACCAAATCGACCGGGCGCTTGCGCCCCTCGAGAATCGCTTTCAGCGAAGCCTCGGCGCCGTCTTTCGTGAAATCGCGCAGGAAAGAATTGCCTGTTCCGAGCGGCAAAAACCCCAGCGAGATGCGGCGCTGTGCGGCGCCTGCGGCGAAGACGCCATTTAAGATTTCATGCGCCGTTCCGTCGCCGCCGACCGCGATGAATTGCCGATAGCCCTGATCGAACGCTTCCTTCGCAAGTTGCGTCGCGTGCCCCGCCGCGGTCGAAGCAATCACGTCGATCTGCAGCCCGGCTTCACGCAACTTCGCTAGCGCCGGCCCGGCAAGCTTCGCGGACCGGCCGCCACCCGCTGCCGGATTTACGACTGCAAAGAAACGTTCCATCGAGACGCTGCGCCTCCCGACCCAAAAAGCAAACTGTGGAGAGGAGCCCGCCCTTTGCAAAATTCGCAAAGGGTAGACCACCCGTCACACAGACTTCACCACAGTAGCGCGATCAAGTTTCGCAAGGCTCTCTGCCAGCACATTTCTTTTTATCTTCATGGATGCCGTGCGCGGGAAATCTTCTTCGCAAACCACAATTCCATGGACGCGTTTGTAGTTGAGCAAACGTCCATTCAAAAATGAAATCGCTTTTTTCAGCTCGTCGTTGTAGCTCTGCCCGTTTTCGAGATGAATTACGAGCAGCAGTTGCTCTCCCACCATCGAGCGCTGCGGCCAAATGTAATTCGCAGCGAACACGCAAAATTCCTTCACCGGCAGCGGCTCAAACACCGCCTCGATGTCTTCGGGGTAGATGTTCTTCCCTTCTTCGGTGACGATCATGTTTTTCTTGCGCCCGAAGAGTTGCAAATTCCCGGTGCGATCGAAGCGGCCAAGATCGCCCGTACGCAACCATCCATCGACGATCGTTTCCGCGGTCAGTTCCGGCTCATTCAAATAGCCCGCCATCACCGTTCGGCTCTGCACCTGCACTTCGCCGATTCCCTCTTTGTCGGGCTCGACGATACGCACATTCATACCCGGCAGCGGCTTCCCAACCGTGTCGGCGCGAAACGGATGGAGGTCGTTCACTGTGATCGCCGTGCCAGCTTCCGTCAGCCCGTATCCGTTGGCGACCGGAATTCCGAGATCGTAGAAAAACTGAAGCGTTTGCGGCTCCGTGAACGCGCCGCCAACGATGATCGCGCGCAGTTCGCCGCCGAATGCATCGTGCACTTGCTTCAATAATTTGCGGCTCAAACCGAGTCGTGGATGACTCTTCGTCAGCGCTTTATTGACGCCGACCAATATATCGAACACACGCCGTTTGCCAGGAGTCAAAGCGTCGAAGCGCGCCTGCAATCCTTTTTGCAAATTCTTCAGCACCAGCGGCACGAGGCTGACGTAAGTGATCTTGTATTTCGGAAACGCCTCGCGCACAAATTCCGGCCGCAGCGTTCGCAAATGCACGACCGCGGCGCCGCAAATGAACGGGCCAAAGAATCCCACCATGAAATCGATCGCGTGATTCGTCGGCAGAATGCTGAGGTAGCGATATCCCGGCGCGAACGGATACAGCGAAGTGAGCGCGACGCACTGCTCGAGATAATTGTCGTGCTTCATCATGCAGCCCTTCGGCCGCCCGCCGGTGCCGGACGAATAGACGATCGTCGCGAGATCGCTGCGTTTGCGCGGCGCAAACACCGGCTCTTGCGTATTTGTCTGCGTTTCTTCCCAACGCAGCGCACCGCCGAGATCGGCGTTTGCCGGCGCCTCGGTGACATACACCAGCTTCACGTTTGACGCGTTGCTCTTCCCTGTCGCAGCCGCCAACTGGCGCGCCACCGGATATTCCGTGATGAGCACGCTCGCGCCCGAATGCGCCAGCAACTGCCACTGCTCGTCGGGAGTCAATTTGTAATCGAGCGGCACGAGCACGCCGCCGCTGAAGAAAATCGCGTACGCCGAGATCAGCCATTTCGACTGGTTCGTCATGATGATCGCAGCGCGATCGTCGGGACGAAAACCCGCGTCCTGCAACGCACGCGCCAACGCATGCCCGCGCTGCTGAAAATCGCGATAGGTGAGCCGCTCTTTTTCGCGCTCTCGATCGGCTTCGATCAGGCACGTTTCGTTGGCGAACTGATTGAGCGCGTCCTTGAGCGCTTCGCCGATGGACTGATAATTTTTGAGATCGAGCATTACAGGCGGGATTGAATGCGTGAGGCTAGAGTGCGGAAATCGCTGACACCCTGCACTTCATAGTCGGGCAGCTCAATATTGAAATGATTTTCGATGCGGCTCAGGAGCTCAAGCGTTTGCAGGCTGTCGATGCCGAGCTTCTTGAAGAAATCGTCATCGGGCGAGAGCGAGCCTGGGGGCACGTTGAAGTGCTTCGTGGCCAGGTCGAGGATCTCCTGCGTGGTTTGTTCGATGGTGCGCATGGATAGGTCAATTTATCACTATCTTGGGGCAGATGAAAATTGCGTGAAGGCGTGCAGCTTAGAGCAAAACGAGCCCGCGGCGAATGCCCATGGCGACGGCTTCGGCGCGGGTGGAGACACCGAGTTTGCCAAGGATCGAGCCTACGTGGAATTTCGCGGTGTGATCGGAAATGTTGAGTTTGAAGGCGATTTCTTTGTTTCCCAGGCCGGCGGCCAACATTTGCAGGACTTCCTTTTCGCGCTTGGTTAGCGCCTCGAGCCATTCTTCGGTCGCGGAACGTGACGTGTTCACTGCGGCGTGAGGGATTGCGGCGATTGTTGATGGGTGCAGGACGATCAGGCCTGTCGTCACCGCGCGAAGTGCTGCGATCAACTCTGCGGGCGATATTCCCGCTGGAAGAATTGCTCTCGCACCTTGGCGCAGCAAGTCCGACCCCGCGGCCGCGTTGTCGGTGGCTTCGAGAACGACGATCGGGATATCCGCGCCGATTTCCGACGAGCCGACAGATAAGTTCGCAGCGTTCGCTCCGGAATCGCGCGATGCATCGATGACGATGACGTCGGGTTCCGCGTCTGGCTCGGACAATAATCCTGTCGCGGAGTCGAGATCGACGGCGCTGCCGACGATTTCGATCTCGGGATGAGCGAGCAGCTGTTGCAGCCCGCTGCGGGCCAACGGCGACGCGGCGACGATGAAGACGCGAATCACGCCGCTACGGTGCTCCGTAAGATTGAGGTGCCAAGCTGGACGGTCACACGGCGCGCGCGCGCGTAGTCGCCGCGAAGAAACTCGAGGCGTAGCGTGCGCGATCCTTCACCGCGCAAGGCGCGCGACAAGTCATCGAGTACGGAGAATGGTTTGTCTCCGGCGCCGAGCAGAATGTCTCCCGGCAGAAGCGATGCTTGCGCGGCAGGACTTCCCGGTTCGACGTTCAGAACGACGAGGCCGAATGTTTTTGCGCCGCGATTTCCGTTGCGCGGCACCTGCACCGGATAGAGCGTGACGCCGAGCCAATTTTCGGACGGTTGCGATTTCGCCGCGCCGCCGGCGAGGAATTCCACGACGGCGTCGCTGGGAATCGCCAGCGCAAGTTGCCACGCGACCATCGTGTTGATGCCGATCACGCGGCCAGCGGCATCGGCAAGCGGGCCGCCGGAATTCCCTGGCGCGAGGCGCACGCCGGCTTGCACCCATTTTTGCGGGCCGAGCCCGGGAACCGTTCCGACAGCGTGAATCACGCCGGTGGTGAGCGCGCCGACGAATCCGAGCGGATTGCCGATCGCAATCGCGAGTTCACCCGGCCGTAAGCGCGACGAGTTTCCGATCGCGGCGGCGGGCAGATTCGACGCGCGCACTTTTAAGGATGCGATGTCGCGCGCAGGATCGGTCGCGATCACGGTGGCGTCGAGTTCGCGCGAATCCCAGAGCTGCACGCGGAGGCGCCGGCTGCGTTGTGCGACGTGTGCGTTGGTGATGATGATGCCGTCGCTCGACCAGATCACGCCGGAGCCGTTGCCGCGGCCGCCGGCGTGAATCATCACCGTCGAGCGGCGCAGAGATTCCGCAATCTCGCCGAATCCGTTGACGCTGGCGCTCATCACTCGCCTCCGTGCGGGCGTTCGGCGACGGTAATTTCGGCCGTTTGCAACGCGCCGCCGCGAACGAAGCCGATCGCGAATGGTTTGCCGATCGCTGAGCCGTGTAATTTCGAGTGGATGTCTTCGAGGCGGCTGACTTTATCGCCGCCGAGCGACACGATGATGTCGCCGATCATCAGGCCAGCTTTGTTGGCTGGGCTGTCGGGCTCGATCTCGAGCACGATGGCGGCGGTGCGATCTTCGCGCTGGAGCGTTTGGCGAAGAGCTTCGGGCAGACGCACGGGCTGAAGACCGACGCCGAGATATCCGCGCGGGATGCGACCTTTTTCGAGGAGAGTATCGACGACGTTGTTCACGGTGGCGGCGGGAGTCAGCGTCGAACCGAAACGGCCGAAGCGGGGAGTGATGACGCCGAAGATTTTTCCGGCGGCGTCGATAACGGCACCGCCGACTGCGGTCGGCTGGATTGAGATATCGAGGCGAACATAAGGCGAGAATGATGCGCCGGTCCACGTTTTGCGCTCGACGGTCATGAGGCTCACGACGCCGAACGCGGCGACTGGTCCGCTGGCGCGCGTGCGGCCGACGGCGAGGATCAGACTGCCGGGCTTGAGCGTGGACGCATCGCCGGTGCTTGCGCTCGCGATTGCGTTTGTTGCTTCGGCGCATTTCAGAACGGCGAGATCGGTGGAAGGATCGCGGCCGACGAGAGTTGCGTGCGCGACGCGGCCGTCGGCGAGCGTGACGTGAATTTCTTCGTCGCGGCGGAGCGCGTGTTCGGAAGTGACGATCACGCCGGGACGCCAAACGACGCCGCTGGCCGAACCGCGCGGCTCGGCATGCACGGCGACGACGGTCGCGGCGGCCTGCTCTGTGGCGGCGGCGAGAGCGTTTGAAAGTTCAACGAGTTGGGAAGACATGTACAACCTCCTTGAACAAGATGCGGCATGGAGAAGGGCGTCTACATCCGCCGATTGGGCAGGTGGGACCTGGAAGATTGGCTAGGTTCTTGAGCGGATTTGCTCGGCGATGCCGGAATTGACCTTGGCTACGCCTAGTCGGGAGTGGTGCTTTCCATGAGCTCGATGCGATTGCCGAAGGGATCAAAGACGTGCGTGCGACGGAAATTGCCGACGGGCGTGTCTTCGCGCGTGGGGAGCCTGGCGCGCTGGCAGGCCACGACGATCTCGTCGAGATTGTCCACGGTGAGGGCTGGGTGCGCGCGCCTCGCGGCGTGGAAATCGGAATCGGTTTCGACGCCAAGATGAAGGTTCACTGGACCGGCCATGAGCCAGATGCTGTCGCGGCCGGCTAGCGCGGCCGGCTTTTGCTGCTCGGTGAAGCCGAGGATGCCGATGTAAAACGAGCGCGCGGCTTCTTCGCCGCCGGCGGGAATCGCGACTTGCACATGATCGAGGCTAAGGATTGGCATTTTGTGTTTCTGACGGAAGCGGGCCGCCGCCTGCCCAGGGTGAGACGCAGAAATAGCTGCCGTGTAAGCCTGAGGCGAGGAACATCAGGATTGCGAGCAGGAACAAAGCGATGAGGCGAAATTTGTAGCGGAGCATGGATTTCCATCAAGTTAGATTCGGTTAGGTTGAGTTTCGTTACTTTCGAAATTGTGGAGTGGGTTAGAGAGCGAGCTACGGCAGATAGGGCATCGCATCCTTCGACTCGACGAATTTTTTGAGGGCGGCGATGACTTCCGTGCGGATAAAAAGTTCGCAGAAGAGATCGATTTCCTGGCGGAGCTCTTCGCGCGGGATGGGCTTGATGAATTTTTTCGCGGTGGCGCGCGTGGCGGGGTTGAATTTTGTGATTTGAGCGGCGGTGGCGCGGGCGGCGCGGAGTGCTTCGCCTTCGGAGACGAGTTGCGCGACCAGGCCGACGGCTTGGGCGCGCGTGGCATTGACGCTGCGGCCGGTGAGGAGCAAGTCGCGGACGAAGCCGTTGCCGAGGTCGCGCTTGAGGCGCGGAATGCCGCCGAATCCGGGAATGAAGCCGAGGCGCAATTCTGGAAATGCGAAGCGCGCCATTTTGTCGGCGACGATGATGTCGCAAACAAGAGCGAGTTCGAGGCCGCCGCCGAAGCAGACGCCGTGGACGGCGGCGATGGTGACGAAAGGGGCTTCGTCGATCGCGTTGAGCGCAGCGTGTATGCTCTCGAGAAATTCGCGCATTCTCGCGACGCGCTCTTGATTGGAGATTGGCGCGGACGCGCGGTCGTAGAGTTCGCGGAGGTCGCCGCCGGCGGAGAAGCCGGCCTTGCGAGCGCTGGTGATGATGCAGGCGGCGGTATCTTTTGCGAGTGCGGGGATCGCGGCGACAAATTTTTCGAGTTCGGCGAGCATGGCGGTGCCGATCTCGTTGGCGGGCTCGCGATCGAGTGTTAGTTCGATGACGCCGTCGCGCCATTCCCAGCGAAGAGTTTTGCCGGTGAAGGATTTCATGTCGCTTTGGAAGCGTACAACGCATCGATCTGCGATGCGAAGCGATCGTTGATGGCGGTGCGGCGGAGTTTGCCCATGCGCGGTGAGGAGGCCGGCGTCGGGCGTCAGCGTTTCGGTGAGGATGGTGAAGCTGCGAATCTGGCGATAGTGCGGGAGATCGCGATTGACGTTGTCTAATGCGGTCTGCACTGAGGATTTCTCGACGGGGCCGGTGAACAGAGCGCACAAATATCCGCGGCCGTTGCCGACGAGGATGACGTGCTGGGCTGCCGGCAAAAGCTGGGCGAGCTTATCTTCGATCGGCTCGGGCGGAATTTTGTGGCCGGAGTTGAGGATGAGCAGATTTTTGACACGGCCGACGATACGCCAGTTGCCGTGCTCGTTTTTTTCGCCCTGATCGCCGGTGTGGAACCATCCGCCGCGCAGGACGGCGGCGGTTTCTTCTTCGCGATTCCAGTAGCCGGGAAAAATATTTGGGCCGCGGACGATGAGTTCATTTTCTTCGCCGACTTGCATTTGGATGCCGTCGATTGTGGGGCCGACGTGGCCGGTGTCAACGGTGCCGTCGGGATCGTCCATCGTGCAGATGCCGGTGGTTTCGGTGAGTCCGTAGACCTGGAGGACGCGCACACCGAGCATGCGGAAAAAGTTTTGCGTTTCGGGCGCGAGCGGGGCTGAGCCGCAGATTAATGCGCGGAGGTTGGGGCCAAAGCGCTCTTTGATCTTGGAGAAAATCAGGGAGCGGCCAAGCGAGAGCCAGATTCCATCGAACATTTTTGGCGTTTTGTCGATTTCGCGCTGTGCGGCTTCGCGCGTGCGCTGATAGAGAGAGCGAATCACCGATGGGCGTTTGGAGATGGCGTCATCGACGCCACGGCGGACCCTTTCGAGCAACGTCGGAACATTTAAGAAATAGTGCGGCTCCGAGAGGCGAATTTCGTCGGCGAGTTTGTTGAGATCGGTGGAGAGCGTGACGACGCTGTCGCGCAACATAAATGTCAGGGTTGCGATCCATGACGCGGCGAAGTTCAACGGGAGATAGTGAAAAATGCTGTCGTTGCCTTGCGAGTCGCGCATGAGCTGATTCAGACGCCCGCTTGTGCGATCGAGCATGAACGAGACGTTGCCAATGTTGAGGCAAACGCCCTTCGGCTCGCCCGATGTGCCGGAGGTGTAGACGATTGTGACGAGTTCGGAATCGGCTCGGGCGCGCAACCGATCCATGTCGGTCTGGCTTTCGGCTCGCGGGCTCGCGCTGGTGGCGAGAATTTCGTCGAACAAAACGGTGTCAAACCGGAAGCTTGCATCGGTCGCGGCAGCCGCGGTGATTGCGCCGCGCAAAGTGCCGCCGTCGGCGATCAGCATTTTGGGCTGGCAGTCACGCATCACGGCGACGAGTTCGCCGGGCGCCTGGCGATAGTAGAGCGGAACGACGACGAGCCCTTCCACCATCAATGCGAGATCGATCGCGATCCAACGCATGGAATTCGGGCCGACGATCGCGACGCGATCGCCTGGAGAAAAATTGCGGCGGCGAATCCATTCCTGCGCGCGACGAATTTGTTGCAACAACTGGGCGCCGGTAAGCTCGTGAAAACTCTCGCCGCGAATCTCGCGGACGACGACGCGGGACGCGCTCTTTTCGAGCTGAGCGAAAACGTTTTCGAGGAAGTTGGGCATCGGCGGCGAGGAGAGTTCGTTCGAGTTCGTTTTCCGATCCGATCAGCGGGAGACAGCAACAGCTTGTGCCGGCGCGGCGGTTACACTGCCATCATACCGCTCAACCAAATCGCGAAGCGTCGGGCTCAGCGGCGGCAAATAATCTTCCCAGCCCAGAACGCCGGTGCGCAACGGGAACTCCGGATACGTTTGGCGGACGACATCTTCGAGAATTGTTCCCATGCGCGCCATGACCTTTAGATTCCGGACGACGGTCTGTCCGATGCCTTCGCGAACGGAATCGGCGGTGGCATAGAGCGTTTCCATCACTTTCAGTAGCTTCGGCCCGAGATCCGGATCATCCACGGTGAGGAAAAGATGTTCGTGGCCACGCTCGCGCATCAGATTGCGAATGCGTTCGTCCATCGTGACGCCGGCGGATGCGACCAGCGCGGGCATGCAGGTGACGATGCCGTGATAGCGCGAGGCGACCATGTACGAGCACAAACGCAGGATCGAAACGAGCTCGAACATGTTGTAGTCGTCGGAGGTGAAGATCGGCGCGCTCGGCAAGAATTCGCGCATCGCGCGGCATGCCACAGCGTCGAGCCGCTCCATCGCGACGAGAATCGGGAAGACTTTGTGCTGCGCGACGAATGCGGCCGCGGCCTTGCCGAAGCCGTCGATGTAGTGTTTGAACTTGCGATCGACTTCGGCGCCGGATTCGTGAAAATAGACGGTGCGATATTGCGCCTCTTTGTAGGCGCCGGTGGCAATGCGCGCGATGTATTTCGCGATCGAAGCTTTGACCGGCCAGACGAATGGATGAATGGGGCAGAGCACGAGGATCGGAGTCTTTTCGTCCCAACCCGCTTCGCGCAAAACTTTTCGAGCATACTCAGGCGGATTCGGCTCAAACGTCCACGCAGTGTCAGTGCCGAGCTCGGTGGGAACGCCAAGCTTTCGCAGCAAGTCTTGCGATTCGACGTTGCGCGTGATCACCAGCGAATCGTGGACGTAGCGCTCGCACATGTCGCGGATGAGCGGATCCATAGCGCCTGCTTCGCCGCCGTAACCGACTGAAATTTTATTTTCCGCGGATGCCAAACCGAGCGAGCCAATCATCATCGTCGTCAGCGCGTTGGCGAATTTGCTCTTGAACATCGAGCCTTCGCACGTGATGACGCCGTGATTCTGCTTCACTTCGCGGGACAGGAACGGCGGAAACACATCGGGAAGCTTCACTTGTCGCGTGCCCTCGAAATATCCCTTGGAGCGGTCGAAATCCTGCGACATCACGCTGAAATCGACGTTTTCAGCGCCGAGAACATGGCGGCATTGGCGAATCATTTCCTGCACGCGCACGTCGGAGCCGGTGTTGCGCGTGCCGTTATAGCCGGCGAAGAGCATTTTCAATTTTTCGCCGGGCGTCCATCGCTTGCCGAGGCCGAACATCCAGCTGAAGCGCCGGATTTCGATCAGCGCGCTGACCCACGCGACGAGGAAGAAGTCGGTCATGCGTGTGCGCTCCCGGCTGCAACGGGATTGCCTGCGCTCGACGCCGCCTTCGGATTCGACGGCCAAGGTTTCGCCGGATATTTAAATTTATTTTCGCGGCTGAATTTAAGCAGGCGATGCGCGTACGTCGTGAATTTTGCCGGCGGCACGCCGCCCATTTCGCTGACGACGCGCGAATTGTCGAACACCGTGTTCCAGTCGAGATACGGCCAGAAAACTTTGAGCAGCGAAGCGCCTCGCCCGACCGAGCTGTTACGGCGCGATAAGCGATCGACGGTCTTCGAAAACGTTTTGCCGAGCGACGGCAGATATTTCGGCTTCATTCCGCCGCCAGCCGATGCAAGCGCCGTCGTGATTTCGCGATACGTCTGCGCGCCGGTGCCGGCTGAAAGATGATAGATCCCAAACGACGGCTCCGCTTTCTGGTGAATCTTCACAATCGCGCCGCCAACATAATCCGCCGGAACGATGTCGATGCGGTCGTCGGGCCGGAGCGGCAACACCGGCAGCCGCGCGAGCGTATCGAACGCCTGCACCATATCAAATTGTGAAGTCTCGGCGCGACGGCTGTCGCCCATCACGATCGCGGGGCGGAAAATCGTGCGCGGCACGTCGGGCAAAAGCTGATGCACCATGTGCTCGCCGAATTTTTTCGTGCGCGCGTAGGGATCATAGTCGGAGCGCGCCCAGTCGATCGATTCGTCTTCCTTCACAACTTCGTTCTGCCGCTTCCCTGCCACCGCAACGGTCGAAACGTGTGAATAGCGCAACACGCCATTGCGATTCTGTGCGCGCCGCGCGAGCTGAATCACTTCCAGGCCGCCGCGCAAATTCACGTTCATGCACTGTTTTTCGGATTTGCGATTCAGCGAGGCCGCGCAATGAATCAGCGAGTTCGTCGTATCGACAAGAGAATGATACTGGTCGTCGGACAGGCCAAAGCGCTCCGTCGTCAACTCGCCGCGAAAAATCGTAATGCGCGAATTGAGGTACTCGAAGAATTCCGGAAAATCGAGATGAAGCTGCAGCGATTGCCATAGCCGCTCGCGCGCTTCCTGATCGGATTTCGCGCGCACCAGCAGATTCAGCGGCTCGCGGTATCCGGTCAGGAGTCCCGCGACCAGATAGCTGCCGAGATAGCCGGTCGCGCCGGTTACGAAGATCGCCATAAAGGATCAGCTTGCGGCGCCGATGTGCCAGCCGCGGATGCTCGCGCCGGCGCTGATTGCGACGACTGCGAAGAAGAAGACCAATCCATCTCTCGCGGCGTTCGCGATTCCAACGGACGGCCCTCCATCAACGGATAGCACCAGCGGCGCAGCGCCGGAATGTGAATGTTAATCCAGTAGTTCCACCAGTCAATCGATTCGGGGTCGAACTCGAAAGCGTGCTTTTCGTCGGGCGGCAGCGCGGCGGAAAGCAGGCGCGCGTTCTCGCACTCGAACACGTGTTCGTTGTGCAGAATGAATGGCTCGTAGAGCTCGATCAATTTTTCGGCGCGGCCGAGATCGCGTTCCTGCCGCGCCAGCGGGCCTTTTTTCATGTGCAGCGTCGTCGCCGCGCGATTGATGCGAGACACGACAGCTTTTTGCATCGGGATCGACATGCGCTCGTAGCGCTGCTTCGACACCGGAATCGTCTCGAACTTCACTTTGAGCCACGGATCGATGCCGGGCTGGCGCTTGTAATATTTGCGATGGGCCAAGCCGGTGAGCTCGATGCTGCGGCCCATGTTGACGGGATTCACCGCCGACGTCGCGAGCTGATACATCCGCGCGTTTTTCCGCGCAATCACCGCCGCCGCGATCAGCGACATCCCGCGGCAAACCATGTCCACGGGAATTACGTCGAGGCATTTGCGCGCATTCGTCGGCAATTGGCGGAAATTCGTACCAAGCAAATACGAAAGCGGCCCCGAGGTGTTGATGCCCTCGTTCCATCCGGGAAACGGAGAACGCGTCGAACTTTCCACAATCGACGGCCGCACAACAGCGATCGGCAAATCTTTTCCGCGCCGCGAAAGGACCGACTCGCCGAGGCTCTTCGTAAACGTGTAGGTGTTGGGCCAACCAAGATGCTGTGCGCGACGAAGGCCGGCGCGCGTCAGCCGATTTTTTGCCCACCGCGCGCGGTTGCGCTTCAGAACGCCATCCAATTCCGCGGCCGGCGCTTTCGAGGCGTCCGCGCCCTTGCCAAGCGCTTGCCGTTGCAAACCTTTCGTCAATTCAGGGCTTTGCGAGCGCTCTTCGACATTGCGAATCATTTCGCGCAGCGACTCGATCTCGTCGGCAGCGCTGAAAGTCTTGTCGTATTTCGGGTTGTAGTTGTCTTCGAGATCCTCATCCACGCGCCCGTCGCGCATTCCGACGACGTAGCACGTGGACAAGTGCATCAATCCCGCGCGATCCGATTGCCGCAGAAAATCGACCAGGTTCGTCGCCGAATCCACATTCGACGCAATCGCATCGCGTAAATCCGGATTAAAGTCCGTCAGCCCGGCGCTATTCACAACGAGATCGAGCGATTTCTTCAAGCGCGCCTGCGTTTCAGGGTCCATTCCGAGGCCCGGCTGGCTGACGTCTCCTTCGACAACTTCGACTTTCTCTTTCAAGAACGCGCCGAGTTTTCGGCCATATTTTTCCTGCAAAACATCGAGCGTCGGCGACTCTTCGATAATTTTCTCAAAGCGCCGCTGCCCCGAAGTCGTTCGATTGCGCCGAATCAGCAGCGTGATTTTTCCGATGTCAGGAATATTCTCAAGCAAATCGACGAGCCAAACTTTTCCGATGAATCCGGTCACGCCGATAAGCATGATGTGCTTGCCTGCCAGCGTTTGCCGCACCGACATATGATCGACGCGCGGCGTGTCGCCGAGCAACGCAACGGCGCGGCCGACGGCGGGAACCGGATGCACCGACGATTGCTCGGCCGCCTGCAACCTTTCCGGCGATTTTGTCCAACCGAGGCGCCGCAACAATTTCTCGCGCGAAATGCGCCCATCGGTCGAGCCGCCCGAAATCCACGCCAGTGGTCCTCGCGGCCGCACAACCGGATCGAGCAATCGCCCGGTCGCATGCCCGTCGCGAAATTCCATGCGATTGGAGATGAACGACTCGACGCCGAAGTGGTTCGCGAGCGGGCGCATGATGTTGTCGAGCAACTGGCCGACGAGCACGACGCGCTGGCCGCTGCGCACGGCTTCGAGCAGCTTTTCGCTCGCGTCTTTGCGCAAATCCTGCTTCAACACGTACTGAAAATATTCTTCGCCGAGCAGATCGAGGCGGTCGCGGCTCACGCCACGCAAGAGCGTGTGCAAAAAGCGCGTCGCAAAGGTGCGGCTCGCGGCATACGCAATCGGCCGCGACAACGCCATGCCTGCCATGCCAAATCGTCGCGCCCAGCGCTCGGAAAAACTCTGCGAGTTCCAGGTGAAAAATCCGACAGGGCGCATCGCGCCAACCTGCAACAGCGAGCCTTCGACGCGCCAGTACACAGGCTCGCGCTGGTCGGCGCCCACACCTGCGCGCACACCCGCCGGGCGCTCCGAAACTCGTGTCGAAGGGGAAAAATTTTCGCTCATGCTAGTGAGGCCGCATCAACCGCGGACCGAATGCGACAATTCATATAGCGGCATAACGCGAGTGGCGTACCCGCACCCTGTGGACCGATTTGATCTGGGACGAAGCTCGCCGATGACTCGATTCGCCACCTGAAACACTGCACCCACGAAACCGAATCATCAGCACGTAACGAATTGTAAAGTTAACATTATCAGTGGCCTGCCGCAAGAGATGCGGCGAGTGCAAAGTGTCTCGCGACGCGGGTAAGGGCGAAGAAAATCAGCCTTGGGGTGAGTCAATCATGGAGGGCCCGGAGAAAAATGATAAGTCCTGGCCTTGGTGGATGTAGCTGTTGATTTTATTCCCGATCCCGATGAGGCCTGTGTGGGTCGCGGTTAGCTGCTCCTTGGCTTGTCTCCTACTGCTCATTCTGATGAAGCAATTTCCGGACTAGAAGGATGGCTGGGCTGCCGCGCGATCAGGCAAAGGTCAGACGTTCGTTTGGGGCTTTGTGCCCGCGAGCAGCGCGAGTTCGCGCCACTTCCAGTGGCAATCGACGTCGGTGAAGCCGATTTCGCGGAGCCAGCTGAGTTGCAACTCGAGATCGAGGAGCTTGTTCGATGGGTCTTCGGTTTCGGGCGTCAGGTCGAGCTGTGCCAGGAAGCTTTCGTGCAAGCGAGGCGTCGCGGACGCGACATGCTCCAGATTCAGGAAGACGCCGCCCGGATGGATCAAGTCGAAAATCTCGCGGTACAGGCTGCGCTTCCGCTCGTGGGTAACGTGGTGGATCGCGAAGCTCGACACGACGGCGTCGAACTTGCCGAGTTCGGGCAACGGTTTAGAAAGATCGTGCTCGACGATCGAAGTCTTTCCGTCTCCGCGATACGCATCGCGCAACACTTCGAGCATTGCCGCCGAAAAATCGACGGCGACAGCTTCGGCGTTCGGCCGAGCAACTTTCACCAACCCAAGCAAGCGTCCGCCGCCGCTGCCAAGATCGAGAAATCGCCCGATGCGCTCCGGCAGAAATTCCAGTAGCGTCGCTTCACCTTCACGGCGATGCGGAATCGAATCCGCGCGCTTTAGATAGCCTTGGGAATGTTCAGCGTTTGACCACAGATTTACGTCGGGGCCGGACTGCGAAGACTGCGCGGGCATGACCGCTAGACGCCCCAGCCGTAGCGTTCCGCGTGTTCCAGCGTACGCTGCATCTCTTCGCGCAGCGTCTCGGTGAAGATCGATCCGCCAACGACGCGGCCGCCGGGTCCGGCGATGTCGGTCGTGCGATAGCCATTCGAGAGCACGCGGTGCAGCGATTGCTCGACCCAATCCGCTTCGAGCGAGAGGCCGAAGGCGTCGCGCAGCATCATCGTCGCGCTGAGGATTGATCCGATCGGATTCGCGGAATCGGTGCCGACGAGATTTGGCGCGGAGCCGTGAATCGGCTCGAAGAGCGGCGCGCTCGAGCCGAAGCTTGCCGACGGAATCAAGCCAATCGATCCGACAAGCGCCGCCGCGGCGTCGCTCAAGATGTCGCCGAACATGTTCGTCGTCAGCATCACGTCGAACTGCGAAGGCTTGAGCGTGAGTTGCATCGCCGCGTTATCGACGTACATGTGTTCGAGGCGCACGTCGGGATGCGCAGTGTTCATGCCGACGACAGTGCGCCGCCAAAGCTGCGAACTCGCCAGCACGTTTGCCTTATCGACGGAAACCAGGCGGCGCGAGCGCGCCTCGGCGCGAGCATATGCGAACTTCGCCACGCGTTCGATTTCGGGCACCGAGTACGACTCGGTGTCCCACGCGCGCTCAACATCTTTTTCGCGGACGTTGCCGCGCTCGCCAAAATACATGCCGCCGGCGAGCTCGCGGACGATCTCGATATCAAGGTCGCCGAGGCGTTCTGGCTTGAGAGGCGAAATCAGGCGCAGCGGCTCGAGCAACTTCACCGGGCGCAAATTTACAAAGAGTCCGAGGCCCTGGCGCAATGCAAGCAATCCACTCTCGGGCCGCTTCCCTACCGGAAGCGCATCCCATTTGGAGCCGCCGACCGCGCCGAGAAAAATCGCGTCGGCTTTGCGGCACGCGTCGAGCGTCTCGTTGGGCAGCGGCACACCGGTCGCATCGATGGCGGCGCCGCCGACCGGGAATTCCTCAAACTCGAATTGATGATGAAATTCGTGGCCGGCTTCGCGCAGCACCGTGTGCGCGGCGCGGGTCACTTCCGGCCCGATGCCGTCGCCGGGCAATAGGACAATCGTCTTCTTCATCGACTTCCCCGATTCCAGAAATTGGTTGGTCAGCCCGGCGCCGTTCACCGAACGAAAATCGCAGACGCGACAACTCTCGCGTCGCGATTACGCGACGGTCGTCGTGTGCTTCTCCGCGCTCGAACTCGCGCCGCGGCGGATCACTTCGTGCGCAATCGCGACGAGATCGCGCTGCCGAATTTCCTTCGATTTATCGGCGAGCGCCGTCACTCGCTTATAGCATTCGGCGAGTTCGGCGGGCGATGGGTCGTAGCCCAGATCTTTCAGGCTCGTCTTCAGCGCATTGCGGCCCGAATGTTTTCCGAGCACCAACGCGCGCGCGGGCACGCCAACCGTCTGCGGCGAAATGATTTCATACGTGAGCGGATTCTTGATGATGCCGTCCTGGTGAATGCCCGCTTCGTGCGCAAACGCGTTCGCGCCAACGACGGCTTTATTCGGCGCGACTTGCGCTCCGGTGATTTCGGTCAGCATGCGGCTCGACGGAAACAGATGCTCGAGCTTGATGTTCGTCGCCACGCCAAAACTTTCTTTGCGGACTGCGAGCGCGACCGCGACTTCCTCGAGCGATGCGTTGCCCGCGCGCTCGCCGATGCCGTTGATCGTACATTCAATTTGACGCACGCCGGCGCGAACCGCCGCCAGCGAATTCGCCACCGCCATGCCCAAATCGTCGTGGCAATGCGCGCTGAGCGTCACGCCTTCGGGATCGCCGAGATGCTCGCGGATGCGCGTGAACATCGCGCCGTATTCTTCCGGAACCGCGTAACCGACGGTGTCGGGCAGATTCAAAATCGTCGCGCCGGCTTTCACGGCAACGCTACAAACTTCGCAAAGGAAATCGATGTCGGTGCGGCCCGCGTCTTCGGCAGAGAATTCCACTTCGCCGACGTACTTGCGCCCCTCTTTCACCATCGCGCCGATGGCTTCGAGGCAGCGCTCGCGCGTCATGTTGAGTTTCACTTGGAGGTGCAAGTCGGAGGTCGCGAGGAAAATGTGCATGCGCGATTCGGCCGCGGGCTTGAGCGCTTCCGCTGCTGCCGCAACGTCTTCTTTGCGGGCGCGTGCAAGCGCCGCGATCGGCACCGTGCGCACTTCTTTCGCCACCGCTTGCACCGCTTCGAGGTCGCCGCGCGACGAAATCGGGAATCCCGCTTCGATAATGTCCACGTTGAGCACCGCAAGCTGCTTCGCCATGCGGATCTTCTCCGCCGTGTTCATTGAGAACCCAGGCGATTGCTCGCCATCGCGGAGCGTGGTGTCAAAGATGCGTACGACGTCCATGGATGTTCCCCCAAGCTAAGTAATGCAGAACCCGGGCTGCATAGTCAAATTTATCTTTATTCTGCATTTGATAATTCTGCCTTATACTGTTTTGGAGCCCACCCCGTGGCTCGGAGCCTCGTTTTGGACCTCGGTGAACTCCAGGTTTTTCTAATGGTCGCCCGCGAAGGCAGCTTTTCGCGCGCCGCGGAGCGGCTTTATCGCACGCAGCCGGCGATCAGCCTCGGCATTCGCAAACTCGAGGATTCGCTGGGCCAGCCGCTGTTTGTGCGGGGTTCGCGACCGGTACGGCTGACCGACGCCGGCGTGCTCTTGAAGGAATACGCCGAGCGGCTGCTCAATCTGCGCGACGAAGTGAAGAAGGGCCTGACCGAGCTGGAAGGGTTGAAGCGCGGCGAGCTTTCCCTGGGCGTAAACGAAAGCTCGATTCACGCGCTGCTTCCAGCGCTGGCGACATTTCGCGCGGCGCATCCTGGCGTGCAGGTTCGCGTGCATCGCATGTTTTCGCGCGATATTCCGCACGAAGTTCTGAATTATCGGCTCGATGTGGGCGCGGTTTCCTTCGTTCCGCGCGAAGCCCAACTGCAGGCTACCGAAATTCTGAAGGACGAGCTCGCGCTCGTCGTGCCGCTGAAGCATCCGCTCGCCAAGCGTCGCGAAGTTGCGATCGAAGACCTCGGCAAGGAAACCTTCGTCGGCCACATCGTGGAATCGCCGTACCGCCGCCGCGTCATCGAACTCTTCGCGCGCCACCAGACCACGCTGAACATGCCGATCGAAATGCCGACGATCGAAAGCATCAAGCGCTTCGTACAGATGGGCATGGGCGTCGCGATCGTGCCGCGCATGTGCGTGCAATGGGAAATCGAGCATGGCTGGATGAAAGAAGTGAAGGTGCGCCAGATGAGCATGCCGCGCCACGTTTATATCGTGTCGCGCCGCGGCGCGCGATTGCCGCACGCCGCCGCCGAGTTGATGCGCATCCTCAAAATCGAGTAGCGGCTCTGGCCGGGGGCTGGCGCGCAACGTATGCTCGCGCGCTCCGTTGCGTTACGATACGCATCTAAACCATCGTTCAAAATGACCAGCCTCATCGCCATCCTCGGCTTCGGCTTCCTCCTCGGCATGCGCCACGCCACCGATCCCGACCACGTCATCGCCGTCTCGACAATCGTCAGCCGCGAGCGCTCGATCGCAAAGGCCGGCTTGATCGGCGCGCTCTGGGGAGTCGGCCACACCGTCACAATCCTCATCGTCGGCGCCGCCATCATTCTCCTCGGCATCGCGATTCCCACGCGGCTCGGCCTCACGATGGAATTTTCCGTCGGCCTGATGCTGATTTTACTCGGCGTCTTAAATCTGACCGGCGCGGTCGCCTGGATCACTGACAAATTTTCTCCCGCGCACCCGAAGGTCGAAGGCAGCCACGCGCATCTGCACGAGCACGGCGCCAAGTTGCACATCCACTGGCACACGCATTCCGGCGAATCGCAGCACCACGGCGAAAGCATGGCGCCCCCGCGCTGGTTCGACAAATCCGCTGCGAAAGCGAAAGCAGAAACAGGAGCGGACGCCGGTGTAACCTCAACAAATCTCGGCCTCTTCCACACGCTCCGCCCGCTCTTCATCGGCTTGGTGCACGGACTCGCCGGCTCAGCCGCGGTCGCGCTTCTCGTGCTGAGCACGATTCACAATCCCAAGTGGGCCGTTCTCTATCTTCTGATTTTCGGGGTAGGCACGGTTGCAGGAATGATGCTGATCACCGCCGTGATCTCGCTTCCGTTTTCCTTCGCGGGATATAGATTTGCCTGGCTAAACAAAGGACTGATCGTAGGTTCCGGCGTGTTAAGTCTCGCGTTCGGCGTTTTCGTCTGCTACCACATCGGCTTCATCGACGGCCTCTTCACCAGCCACCCCACGTGGACGCCGAGCTGATCGCCACCTGCCGATTATCAGCAGCGTCGTAGCGTCGCTCTACTTCCCCGCAGCCGAAATCGCGTCTTCCACCAGCGGATACAATGGCAGCAGCTTGATCAATCCCGACACCTGCATCACTGCATGGCCCTGCGACGTTAGCCCCGCCAACATTAATTTCTTCCCGTGGTTCCGGCGGCTGACGAAGATCGACACCAGCGCCCCGACGCCCGCCGAATCCAGAAACGCGCACTTGCTCATATCCAGAATCAACACCGGCGCGGGCTCGGGCCGCATCGTCGCGATAAAGTCGTGTACCGTCTCCAGGCTCAACTTACCGTTCAGAGTTATGACGACAACATCCGCGTTCCCGCTGTCGCTTCGATCCAGTTCTAACTGTGTGGTTGGCATAAGCCGGAAAGCCTAGCCCAATTCGACGCACCCAACATTAAAATAGTGTTACAGCCGCGGCCGCGACTGGAACCTGCACTCGAATAGGGGATTTTCCCATTTCGGCAAAATTTATCAGTAAACAAGAAATTATTTTACTGAACGTGTAACATTTTTCTTGACTGCTCGCCCCGCGCCCGTTTATCTTCACTCGCCTATCGTAAGCGCTGTGACCGCGCCGTTCCCCCCTCCCCAGGAAACGCATGCGCCTTTCGTGTTTACAGTCACCGCTCCGCACCCTCGCCTTCACCGCGCTCCTATATTTGTTAGCGCCATCGCCCGCCCGCGCCCAATCGCCCTACCTCTACGCCTCGATTCCCGGCGGCGCGACATCGCAAATCGCCGGCTACTCCGTCGCCCCCGACGGCACACTGACGCCCGTCGTCGGCTCGCCCTTCCCAGTGACGGGTGAAGGCGGCTTCATCACCACCGATCCGTCCGATCAATTTCTGTTCGTGCTCAACGCACACAGCAACACCATCGCGGTTCTGTCGATCGAGTCAAATGGCGCTCTCACCGAGGTCCCCGCCTCTCCGGTCCCTGCGCCAACGCCGCCGCCCGGCGGTGGCTCCGCGCCTTCCGCTCCAACTGCCATGGCGACTTTCAAAGGCGCGTCCTCCACCTATCTCTATGTGGCCTACGGCAACGGCCCGATGCCATTCACCGGCGCCGTGGTCTCGTTCCAAATCGGAACGCCTAGCCAACCTCTAGTCCCGGTCTCCACAACCATCGTGGAGGCCATGCCCGTCGACATGACCATCAGCCCACAAGGCTATCTCTACGTCGCATTTCAACTCGTTCCAGGCTCAAACCTTGGCAATCAGACCGCAGGCGTAGCCGTCTTCACGATCGACGCGACTTCGGGCCAACTCGGTCAGCCGACCTTCGTCAACCCAAGCCTTCACGAAGACTCGCTCGCCCTAAACCCTGCGGCAACCATCCTCTTCGACGGAGCCGGCACTTCTGCCGCCGGCCTCCTGGAAAGCTCCGAAATCCGTTCCGATGGCACCACGTTAGCGCCACGGTCGCTCCCAGTCGTAAGCCCGAATAGCCCGCCGTCCACGCTGCTAGCTGACGGCTCCGGCCAGCTTCTCTATGTCCAGCAGGGAGGCCAAGCAGCCGTGTATCTCGTAGATCAAACCACCGGCGTTCTCTCGGCTCCTTCCACACCGGCAGCTCCCGTACCCTTCAACCTCGTTCGTGGCACCACTGTGGCGCACCCTGTCGTGCCTTACCTTTACAACTTGCAAAGCGGCCAACTCCATGTCTTCGAAATCACAGACTTCACTTTGGGTGCTCTTCGGGAATTGCCGGGTTCGCCCGTGGTTATCCTCGAGGGCGCCAGCTCACGAGGGCTCGTTCTCACCCATAACGCAAGCGGACAGACCGCCCCACAGGACGCCGCGCAATTGGTCCCGACCGCAATCAACTTCATCGACACGACAGTTGGGCAGTCCATGTCCGACAACTCGGCTCTCCTCACCAACACCGGCACGGAAGCGCTCAACGTAACCGCTACCATCTCCGGAGCCGATCAGGGCGACTTCAGCACAACAACCTGTGCGTCACCACTCGCACCGCGAACATCCTGCAAAATCACCCTAACATTCACCCCGACACAGTCCGGCGCTCGCCAAGCGACGTTGGTCCTTGCCGATTCTGCCGGCCCGCAGACCTTGCAACTCACCGGGAACGGTATCGCTTCTCAATCCGCGGTCCGCCTAGGGCCTTCCACCCTCACCTTCGCAGCAACGACCACCGGCGTCATCTCCGCGTCTCAATCCGTCGTTCTCACCAACTCCGGCAACGCCAACCTCCACATTTCTTCCATCCTCCTCAGCGGACAAAATTCCTCCGACTTCGCTATCACCAACAGCCCGACCCAATCCGCTCTGCCTACGGCCTGCGCCGCAGCCGCCTACGCACCGAACGCTTCTTGCTCCATCACCATCGTATTCACTCCCCTCGCCGCAGGCGCGCGCAGCGCCTCACTCATCATTGCCGACGACGCGCCCGATTCCTCTCAAACTGTTCTACTTGCCGGCACCGGCCTCGCTCCAAATACCGGCGGAACGGGCAACCCAGCTCCGACAGGCTCCCCCACCATCGCCATGTCTGCGAATTCGCTTTTGTTCATTTCGGCCGCGATCAACACCACGACGACCGAGCAATACGTCATCGTCTCCAATTCCGGCGCCAGCGGCTCGTCGCTCAGCATCGCGAACGTCCAAATCAACGGCCCAAACTCATCCGATTTCAAGGTGATGAACGGCTGCACTGCTTCGGGCTATGCTCAGACCCAAAGCTGCACTCTCAGCGTCACGTTCACTCCCTCCGCCTCTGGCTCTCGCACCGCCAGTCTCGTCATCACAGACAACGCGTCCCCCGCTACTCAAACCATCAGTCTGACCGGCTCAATTCAAACCGGGACTGAAACGTTGATCGTCACTCCCGGCCCTAACGGCCTCACTCAATCCGTCTCGGCCGGAGAAACTGCGAACTACTCCCTCAACCTCGTAACCACCTTCAGCGGAACAGTCACTTTTTCCCGATGCGTCGGCGCTCCATCGACCGCAACGTGCAGCGTCGCACCCGCATCGATCGTCGTCGCTGCCAATCAATCCGTGGCGTTTCAAGTCAGCGTAGCCACAGCAGCATCCACTTCCTCGGTCGCCTTCGGCAAACTCACCGGCCGTGAAATCGCTCCGCTCAACAACATCAGAGTCTCTCTGACAATCGCTTGCACGCTGCTCTTCCTTCTCGTTTGCAAACGCCGTTTGCCTCAGGCTCGCCGCTTCCACTCTCCACCATTCGCATTCCCTGTCTCTCTCGTCGCTGCTCTTTTCCTAACCTGCACGCTTGCGTTCGCCGGCTGCGGCGGGGCTTCTACCGTCGCCACGGCACCCGCCATCACGCCAACGCCGCCAACATCTGCATCGCAAACCTACACAATCACGATCACTCCGAGCGCAACGACATCGAACAACGTCGCCATCCCCGCCATCCAGCCGATCCAGCTAACGCTGATCCTGGACTAGCCGCAACACCAGCCCCGTAGTCGCCACGCAGTCAGCGCAACGCCACAAAAAAATGGGCGGGAGCCAACAACAAGCTCCCGCCCAATCCCACCTGCTTCCGTTTACTTTGAGCCAGAGTTCAGTCCGCAGCGCTACCCTTCGCCGCCGAAATCCGGTACACCACCTGCGCACCATCATCCGACACCAGCAACGACCCATCCGGCGCCACCGTCACGCCGACCGGCCGCCCATTCACATTTCCCTTCGTCACATCCGGTATCAGCCCCGTCATGAACGGCTCCGGATCGCCTGACGGCTTCCCATCCGTAAACGGAATGAACACCACCTGGTACCCCGCGCGTTTCGAACGATTCCACGAGCCGTGCTCGCACAAAAACACGCCGCCGTCATACTTCGACGGAAACTGCTTGCCCGTATAAAACGCAAACTGCAACGGCGCGCGATGCGCTCCCAGCAGCACATCCGGAATGATCGCCTTCGCCACCAGTTCCGGCTTCTGCGGATTCACGCGCGGATCGACATTGTTCCCGATGTAGCTGTACGGCCAGCCGTAGAATCCGCCGTCCTTCACCGACGTGAAATAATCCGGCGGCAGATCGTCGCCCAACCCGTCGCGTTCGTTCACACTCGTAAACAAAACGCCCGTCTTCGGTTCGAACGCGATATTCACCGGATTGCGCAAGCCCGTTCCGTACAGCCGCGCGTTCTTCCCGTCGGGATCGGCAATCGTCACCGCCGCGCGCCGCGAGTCGCTCTCGATGTCGATGTTCGATGCCGAGCCCACGCTCACAAACATATGTCCATCCGGGCTGAACGCCACCGCGCGCGTCGAATGCCCGCGCCGCGGCAAATCCATGATCTTCTCCGCGTCGCCCATCCTCTTCGAATTCGCCGCATCGAACTTGTACCGCAGCACCGCGTCGGTATCGCCCACATAGATATAGCCTTCGTGAAACGCGATTCCAAACGGCTCATCGAGCCCACTCAAAAATTCTTCCTTTTGCGCCGGGCCGCTTCCACTCGCGGGCAAACGCAAAATGTAGATCTTCCCTGCGTGCGTGTCGGCAAGAAAAATATCTTTCCCGTTTGGCCCGACGGTCAGCCAGCGCGGCTCTTTGAAATCGGTTGCGATCACCTCGATCTTGAATCCCGCCGGCACTGTGGGCAGAAATCCCTTCGGCGGCTTCGATTCCTCCGGCGGATTACCTGCCGACTTCGTCGCGAACGGCGCAGGCAACTGCGGCTTCTGTCCGTTCGTTACCTGTCCCAACAAAATTCCCGGCGCCGCACACATAACTCCCAGCGCCGCAATTCGCATTCCCCATCGCCTGCCAGTCGAATCCATAAAATCTCCTCAGAAAAATTTCCCGAACTCCGTCACAAACTCACCGCACAAATCAACGTTCATTCATAACAAACGGCACAAAAATTTGGGCAACTTTCTTTCCGCCTCGCGGGCCGATTCCACAAGCTAGGATGCCCCGCCAGCCCCTTCGGTTCTCACAGCCAGGCGAATGCCAGCCCGCATAACCTCAGACGACCAACACGCCAGCCCGTGAGCACTTCTCCTGTAGGGGCGGGGCTTGCTCCGCCCGGCGTCAACACCTGCACGAAGTAAGCGCGCAGCCTGGACACATTGTCCTCAATTCTCTCGCCACCGAGCCCCGCCACAACCCGAAGCCGTCTTAACTAATATCCTTCTCACCACACGAGACTTCCTCTTTACATTCACCTTCGTCCCCACCGCGTAGAGTAATCACAGGCTCAAATTCTGGCCAAAGACCCCTGTCTGCGGTCCAATCAAATGAGGTCTCATGAAAACTTTCGCGGCATTTCTCTGCCTCCTTTTCGCAGCGTCGCTAGTGGCAAACGTCGCAACCGTCGCCAACGCCGCCACACCGCCGCCGGCCAAGCCCTTCACCGTTGAAATCAAAAACGCTCAGAATCAAGTGGTCGGCACGGCAACGCTTTCGCAAGCTCCGAACGGCGTCCGCATCAAGCTCGACATCAAAAATCTTCCGCCGGGCGAGCACTCTCTCCACATCCACCAGTTCGCCAAGTGCGAAGGCCCCGACTTCAAGTCCGCCGGTTCGCACTTCAATCCCGACGGCGGGAACCACGATCACGCTGCCGGCGGCCTTCCCGCGGGCGACATTCCGGACTTCTCGCTGATCGTCGGCGCCGACGGCACCGCTCACGCCACCGTCGTTGCTCCACACGTCACGCTTGGCGACGACGCCCACTCCGTCTTCAGCAACGGCGGCACCGCGATGGTTATTCACGCTGTCGCAGCCGAAGCCAGCAGCGCCGCGCCTCCGCGCATCGCCTGCGCCGTCATCACCAAGCCGGCGGAATAGCGCTTCCGGTATTCAGAACGCGTTAAAGGCGCGGCCTTGCCCCGAAGGTTCCTCCAAAGGGCTGGGTCGCGCCTTTTGCTTTCGAAAACCGCACCTCGTATCTCCTTCTCCCCACAAGCCTTCCGCCCCGCACATTCCTGCATCGATATTCCTGAAACTCCATCCAATTTCTTGGTAACGCCGAAAACAAACCGCGCATCCAACGATTCGTCTTCCGGCGTATATTTAAATGGAACTTAAATGTGACGTGGTCCTGCCGCCCGCGCCGCCACTCGGAGTCATCATGCGCAGCCCTTATATCGGCAAAGTTTTTGCAGTCGTCGTAATCGTCATGTTTCTCGGATGGACCGCCGTTCGTTCGATCGGCGTGAAGCCAGCCGAGCCGAAATTCCCATTCCCCAAGCCCGCGGCCGACGAGCCTCTGGCCTCCGCTAAGGGCCACGAAAAAGTAGTCCTCGCCGGCGGCTGCTTCTGGGGCGTCGAAGCCGTTTACGATCACACGAAGGGTGTCATCAGCGCCGTCTCCGGCTACGCTGGTGGACACGTCGAAAATCCCGGCTATGAAACGGTGAGCACCGGCCTGACCGGCCACGCCGAATCCGTCGAAGTCACCTTCGATCCTTCGCAAATTTCCTTCGGCCAGATTTTGATGATTTATTTCTCGGTCGCGCACGACCCGACGCAGCTCAATCGTCAGGGTCCCGACGTCGGCTCGCAATATCGTTCCGCGATCTTCTACACAACGGAAGATCAAAAGCGCATCGCCACCGCGTACGTCGAACAGATCAATGCGGCGAAAACGTATCCGTCAAAAATCGTGACCCAGATCGCGCCATTCAACGCCTTCTATCGCGCCGAGGAATATCACCAGCACTACCTCGAATCGCACATGAGCCAGCCCTACATCGTCTACAACGACTTGCCCAAACTTTCGAACCTCAAAAAAGACTACCCCGACTTCTACGTCAAAAACTAACCACGCGTCGCCATCCGGTCGACGCCGTTCCTTTGTAGGGGCGGGGCTCGCCCCGCCCGCCGTCAACACGATTACAAATTCCCCATCGTTGGTAGCGCCGGCATCTTGCCGGCGTTTTTTCTTCCAATCACAGACACGCCACCAACCGTTCGTCTCAGCAATTTCGGAGCACGGCTCGTGTACGGGAGCAGCACTGCTGCGCCCCAAACGCCCAGTCGTAAAACCCTTCTCCTCTTCGTAGTGATACTCCGCTAAGTAGTGACGCTCCGCTAAAAACCCACCGCAACATTTCCCTCCGAACAGGGTTCCTTACACAGCACCAAGCAGTCGCAAGGCCGGAACCTACAAACCGATCGCAGCATCGAACCACCAGTTTTTCCCCGTGAGTTCCCCTCACGGACATCCTGCGGAGGATCTATGTTCAAACGAATTGCTCTGGCATCCATTGCTCTTCTGTTCGCGTTCGCACTCACCACCATCCGCACCCAGGCGCAAGAGACCTATCTCGGCGACGCCCATGTGGACGGCGGCCAGGATCACGACAGCATTCACGTCGGCAAGCACGACGGCCGTTTCCGCGCCATCCAGTTGCGCGTCGAAGGCGGCGAAGTTTTCTTCGAGAAAGTCGTCGTACATTTCCATGACGGCTCTCACGAAGAACTCGTCATTCGCGATCGCATTCCGTCCGGCGGCTCCACGCGCGCCATCGATCTCCCGGGTAATCGCCGCGTGATCGAATCCGTCGAACTCTGGTACGGCAAAGCCCGCTGGGAACACCGCCCGAAGGTTGCGCTTTTCGGTATCCGGTAAGGCTTCTGCAGAAAATTAGGCAAAAAAATCAGGGCGCAGCGACGACTTCGGCAACTTCCGAAGCACGCTGCGCCCGAACTATTTGATCGGGACTAATTTCCATTTTCCGTTCTCCGGCGCTGTCCGATGGAACCTCTCTCCAATTTGGACGCACTTCCTTTTACTGGCGAACCTATTGACGCCCGCGTCTTGATTTGTTCTCCTACGCGAAGAGCCCAAGCTCCACGTTCTCCAAGCACGATGAATTTCCACCACCACGTTCCCTCGCCGCCGCTTTCTCACTTCATCAGCCTCATGTGGTTCGGCGACGACTATATCGTGCCGCATTCGCTCGAACGCGTGCTGCCGACGGGCGAGATGGCGCTCATCATCAACCTCTGGGAAAACCGCACCCGCGTCTACGACGCCGACGATCCGCGCAAATTCAAAACGTTTGAGGGCTCGATCGTCGTCGGCGCCTATTCCGCCTTCACAGTGATCGATACCGACGAACAACGAGCCACCGCGGGTGTCGCGTTTCGGCCGGGCGGCGCGTTCCCGTTCCTCAACTTGCCGGCGGGCGAATTGCAAGACTCAAACGCTTCTCTCGCCGACCTCTGGGGCCGCCAGGCGGCATCCGATTTGCGCGAGCAACTTCTCGGTGCGCGATTGCCGCAGCAAAAATTCAAAATTCTCGAGCACGCTTTTTTGAGCCGGATGAAGGCGCCGGTTGAGCCGGCGCATCCTGCCGTCACGTTCGCCGTCGAAAATTTTCGCCGCCGGCCGCAGCGGCCGATTTCTTCGGTCACCGATCAGATCGGAATGAGCGACCGCCGTTTCATTCAACTTTTTTCCCAGCACGTCGGTCTGACGCCGAAATTATTCTGCCGCGTCCAGCGCTTCCAGCAAGTTCTGCGCAACATTGTCAGCACAGCCGCTACTGATTCGGTCATCGACTGGCCGCAAATCGCGCTGACGTGCGGCTACTTCGATCAACCGCATTTCATCCACGACTTCCGCGCTTTCTCCGGCATCAACCCCACGACGTACGTCGCCAACAAAACTCAATTCCAGAATCACGTCGCACTTTAGCGTGCGAACCAGACGGAGATGCCGTCCTTAGCTCGCGCAAACTGCAAAGGCGCGTCCGGAATATTCGGACGCGCCCTTGTGACATCACAATTCACAGCACGATCAACTCTTCATCGCACGATCAAGGAATATTCAGTTCCATTCCTGGCTTGATCTTGTCGGGATCCGGTAAGGTTTCCTTGTTCGCATTCACGATCTTCATGTATTGATTCGGATCGCCGTAAAAATGCTTGCTGATCTTGGAAAGATTGTCGCCGGCCTGGACCGTGTACGTGCGAGGAGCCGCAGCGGTGCTCGCTCCGCCCGCGGCGGCGGCCGCCGCTGCTTCCGGCGCGGAGATGTCCGCCGTCAAATCAGAGAACGTCGGATCGACGAGCTTGATCTGGTCCCATATTTTGTTCTTCACATCCTGCGACGGCGCTGCCGCACGGATCAATAGCTTGTCGCCTTCCATATTCACGTTCTGCAACTGCGTATTCTGTTGCTGCTCGATGAAATTCAACACCGATTGATATTTCGCCTTCAGCTCTTCAAATTTATCCGCCATGTGATTTTCCTTCCGTTGAGTGCGTTCTAGATCACTTTCGACATACAACCGAACCGCTTCGAGGATTCCGTTGTCGGGCTGAGTGGGAGACAGACCGTAGCACTTCGATTCGTCGCCGACAAGCGTGCACTCCATTCGTCTATCGGAAATTCATGTATCTGAAATGTAAAAATGCATCGCGGTGTAATCCAGTCTACCGGCATCGCCGTACTACCAAACACGAAGGTTAGCGCGGTCGCCCTCACCGGCTGTGGTGGTGTCGTACTCCGCTCTCTCCTCGAATATCGCGAATGGGGGAAAGTGCATGAACAACGCAGATCGTACGGGTGTGTCCGAAATACCGGGTGAGCGCAAGTCCAGCGATCGCCGATCGTTTCTTCGTAGAGCTTCTCTGATGGGCGCGGCTGTGGGTGCAACAGGTCTCGTCGGATTCGACAACCTGATGAGTCTTGCGGCGGCGCAGCCGAAATTCAGCCGCCCCGAAGGCAACGAAGCCGGCGTGGAAAAAGGCGATTTCGATATTTTGATCGCCGCCCAAATTGCCGAAGCGCTGGCCGTCACCACGTATACCAACATTATCGAAGGCGCACCGTTTTTCAACGGGTTGCCCGCCGACGATCAGGGCTATCTGGTCGCCGCGGTGAACGAAGAGATGGCGCACTTCCTGCTCGAAAAGTCTGTTACAGACACGCGCACGCCGTTCACTTCGTTTTTTTATCCGAAAGGCATGTTCAGCAGCCCGCAAGTCACGCTGAATACGTTGGTCACGCTCGAAGATGCGTTCATCGCGGCGTATCTCGTCGGCGTTCGCAATTTCAGCACTCCGGATCTTCGCGTCACCGCGGCGCGCATCATGGGCATCGAGAGCGATCACCGCACGCTGGCTCGCGTGCTTGCGTCCGACGTTTCCGCGAAGTTCGGCGGTCCCCTCGAAACGCTGACGGGTCTGGCTGGTGTTCCGGAAAAGGTCGATCCTCCGAACAACAACACCTACGAGCGCACCGCCTGCTGGACCGACATTAGCCAGGCATTGACGGCGCTGACGCCGTTCGTCGACATCGCCACGGCTCAGAAGGCTGGCTTCGACGTGAGCCGTTCGTTCGCGTTCGATCCGACCTCGGTGAAGATTCCGAACAAGCTCGGCGATTTCATTTCGTTCAAGGGCTGCTAAGTCAGCCGTCGTCATCGCGATTCCAACATTTGGTTCTTTCCGACGATGGGGCGCACGTTGCGCCCCATTTTTCGTGGCGATCAGAGCGGCTAAGCTGCGCCGCGCTGGATGCGAAACGTGAAGCAGCCGGCGGTGGTGCTGTTCACCTGAATGTAGGCCGATTCCGGACTCGCGAATAGCTTTTCGATTGCGTCTTCGTATTTTCCATCGGCAACATATTCAGTGCCGACCAGCTTGCGGCCGTGCGCGTAAGCTTCGAGAGTGCGTGGGCTGCTGCGGAGTTCCTCGGGGAATTCGGCGCTGTCGTAGCGTTCGCAATCATCAGCGTGAACGTAGATGGGGCCAGGTTGCGGAAGCGATTCGACGCCGTAGAAACGATCGTAGGTAAAAAGGATTCGGCGGTCTTTTCCCGCTACGAATGTTTTCAAACAATGGCGGCACGGCGCGGCGTCGGTCGCGGTTTCAACGTGCGCCGGAAATCCGTACTTTGGCGCTTTCAAGGTCGATCGGACTTCATTCGCCACTTCGGTGGGTAGCCCCACCACTTTAATCGTTGTCGCTGTCTTCATCGCCGTCGCTGTGTTCGTGCTCATGTTTCGTTCTCCGTTGTGGGCCGCGATTAAGAGCAGCCTCGCAACAACATCTTGCAGTCTTGTTGGCAAGCGTTCTATCCGCTAGCAGCCTTCAAACTTTTTCTTTCTTCCGAAGATTCTCGCCGAAGCTTTTGGCGAATTCGGCGGGATTCCTGAGTTGCGGTAAGCTGTGGCTTCGACGTTTCTCGCCGACCGATGCCGAAATCCAACAAAGTCAGTGCAGGGCTTCTGTTATATCGCCGGCAGAATAGCGAGCTTGAGTTTTTGCTCGTGCATCTTGGCGGTCCCTTCTGGGCGAAGAAGGATGACGGAGCGTGGTTTCTTCCGAAGGGCGAAGTGAATCCCGGCGAAGACGAAAAGGCGGCGGCGCTCCGCGAGTTTCGGGAAGAGACCGGGCTCGATGTTCATCCGGCGCTCGAGCTGGTTTCGCTCGGTACGGTGAAGCACAAGTCGGGAAAGCTCGTCCATGCCTGGGCGCTGGAAGGCGATTGCGATCCGAGCGCGCTGCGCAGCAACACGTTTGAGATGGAGTGGCCGCCGCGTTCCGGGAAGAAGCAGACGTTTCCGGAGATCGATCGAGCGGCGTTTTTCACGTTGGCTGCGGCGGAGAAGAAAATGCATCCGACCGAGTTTGAATTTTTGTCGCGGCTTGTTGGGCTCCTTTAGCTGCTTTTGGTTCCCTTTCCGATTTCGCGATCGCTCGGATTCAAATTCAAGATCAGGGCGCTTGCCGTTCGTTTCCAAATTCGATTTCCACTCTGCGTGAAAGCTGGGGAAAACGCCGGCGGGACGCCGGCGCTACTGGGTGCTGGCTACTCATGGCGGAGGGCTACCATGGGGTCGATGCGCATGGCGCGGCGCGCGGGGATCAGGCATGCGGCTAGCGCGATTACTACGAGCAATGCTGTTACGGAGAGAAAGATCAGCGGGTCGGTGCTGCTGACTCCGTAGAGCATGCTTGCGAGCATGCGCGTCAGACCCAGGGCGGCGGCTACGCCGATCGCGATTCCAAACAGGATGAGTTGCAGACTCTCGCGCAAAATCAGGGCGAGCATTCCGGATGGCGTTGCTCCCAACGCCATGCGGACGCCGATTTCGCGGGTGCGTTGCGAGACGGCGTAAGAGATGACGCCGTAGATTCCGATGGCGGCGAGCAGCAGCGCCAGAATTGCGAAGGCGCTGAGCAACATTCGCATGAAGTTTCGGAGCGCGAGCGAGTGCGACAGGACTTGCTCCATCGAGCGCGTCGAGCCAACCGGGATCAATGGATCGACTTCCGTGAACGCGTCGCGCACGGAGCGCGTGAGGGCGAGCGGGTCGATCGCTGTGCCGGCGGCGCTCGTTGCGACGCGGACGACCACCGTGCGCGGGAACCATCCCTCGAAAAGTTGCGATGTCCTGTAGGAAGCCTGCGCGGCTGGAATAAATGTTGTTGGAGGCGCGGGCTGATCGAGATAGGACTTCACGTCGCGAACGACGCCGACGATTTCGGTTGAGTCTTTGCCGCCGAGCGCAATGTGCTCGCCGATCGCCGACCTTTGCGGAAAAAATTGGCGGGCGAAGGAATCGTTGACGATGGTGACGCGAGCGGCGGCTTCGGTGTCGGCTTCGGTGAAATTGCGGCCGTCGCGCATGGCGATTCCCATCGCACGGAAATAGCCGGGCGTGATTTCGCGATAGTCCACGCTGTGCCATTCGGTGTCGCTCGATCCGATCAGCTTGATGCCATTGTTGCCGCCGCGCTGGAGCGGCAGACCGGCGGAGACGACGCCCGCGGCTTCGATGCCGGGAATGGATTCGAGGCGCGCGACGAGCGCCTTGTTGAAATTCGCGACTTGCGCGGTTGAGTTGTAGCGCGAGCCGGTCATCCAGAATTCCATCGAGAGCACGGGGTGCGGGTTGAAGCCGGGATCGGTGTGCAACAAGCGAGAGAACGTGGCGATCATGAGGCCGGCGCCGGTGAGCAGCACGAGCGAGACCGCGAATTCGCCGACGACGAGCATCTTGCGAAGACGCGTGCGGATCGGCGATGCGCTGGAGCGGCCGACGCCTTCCTTGAGCGAATCGCTGAGGTTGACGCGGGTAGCGTCGAGCGCGGGCGCGGTGCCAAAGAGCGCGCCGGTGAGCAGCGCGATCAAGAATGCGAAGGCAAATGCAGCCGCATCGAGATGAATGTCGTTGGCGCGCGGCAAATCGACCGGCGCGAGCGCGAGCAACGAGCTCAGGCCGAGCGACGCGGTGAGCAGACCCAGTGCTCCGCCGGCGACCGCGACCAACATGCTTTCGACGAGCAAGAGGCGCACGATGCGGGGCGGCGATGCGCCGAGAGAAATGCGCACGGCGATTTCGCGGCCGCGCAATCCGCCGCGCGCGAGGAGCAAGTTGGCGACATTGGCGCACGCGATGAGCAGGACGAAGCCGATCGCGCCGAGAAGAACGAAGAGATAGACGCGGAAGTCCATGCCGATCATGCGCTGGTATGGAAGGAAGTCGATGCGGATGTCCTGGCCGACGTCGTCGGGAAATTCGCGGTGGAAATCCTGAAGGATGAGCGCGTTGTTGGCGGCGAGTTCGGCGGGAGTGACACCGGGCTTGAGGCGCGCGAGGACGTCGATGTTCGAGCCGCTGCCCATGGTCTTGGCGACGAGCGCGAGCGGCGTCCAAACGTCGGGCGCTCCGGAATCGGGTGCGCCCGATTGGCCGATGGTGGAGAAGCTGCGGGGCATGACGCCGATGACGGTGAATGGTTCGCCGTTGAGGAGGATGGGCTTGCCGATGGGGTTGGGATCGGCGGCGAGATAGTGCTGCCAAAGATTGTAGGTGACGATGGCGACGTGCTGGCCTTCGCCGGCGTCGTCTTCGGCGGCAAAGTCGCGGCCGATTTCGGGAGCGACGCCGAGGACACGGAAGTAGTCGGCGCCCGCAGGCATGCCGCGGAGGTGAACGGCGGTGTTGCCGACGGCAAGGTTGTAGCCGACCTCGGTGATGCCGGAGACGTATTGGAAGGGCGAGGAGTATGAGCCGAGGCGGCGGAGCTCGGTTGAGGTGAGGCTCATATCGCCGGTTTGGTCTTTGTAGGTTTCGGCGAGCTGGACGATGTTGTCGGGTTGGGGGAACGGGAGCGGGCGGAGGAGCACGCCGTAGACGATGGTGAAAATGGCGGTGTTGGCTCCGATGCCGAGGGCGAGGGTGAGGACGGCGGTGGCGGTGAAGCCGGGAGATTTGGCCAGCGCGCGAAGGCCGAAGCGGATGTCTTGCCAGAGGGACTTCATTGGGGACCTCCGGGGAAGGTACGGAGGCGGGGTGAGGATAGTTTCATCGGTGTTTCGGGCGATTCGCGGCGTGGCGAGATGGGAGGTTTCGCTTGGGATTCGCTTTTAGGGGGGTATACCCCCGTCGTTTTTTGAAGAGCGGGCAAGTGGTTTGGAATGAATGAGATACGGGAGGCCGGGAAACAAGTATGGGGAAGTTGTTGAAAGGAAGGGGGATCGGAGGGGGGTGTGTTCGAAGTGGGGAGGGTGTTCATTGAGGAGTGTATCGTAGATTAGTAGAGTTGTCAATAGGTATTGAGTGGTTATCCGAATGGGGTTCCGTTTTGGGAACGGAGTTGGGGTTGGGAAGAAAAACCCGGAACTAGGCGAGACGGAGCGATTGTGGGGACTTGGGGCGCAGCGGTGCTGCGCCCGTACATGAATTTGGCGAACGTTGAAGGTTGGGTGAGTTTGAATCTAAACACCCACCCTCAGAAACCGAGGGTGGGGCACCCAGCCGCCTACTATTTTCGTCGGCGCAAGTGCCTATTTTTTTTCGTCGGGCTTTGATTCGGCGGGTTTTGATTGGGGCTTTTCAGGCTTGGATTCGCTGGATTCGGATTTGCCTTCGGCGCCCTTGGCGTCGGGGTCGCCGGGTTTTTTGGGGAGGTATTGGACGATCAGGGAGATGCGGCGGTTGGAGGGGTCGAGGGGGTTCTCTTTTTTGCGGAGGCGCTGGTCGGCGAAGCCGCGGACCTGGGTGACCTGATCGGTTCGAATGCCGTGGAGGAGCATGAGGCGGCGGGCGGCGTTGGCGCGATCGGAGGAAAGCTCCCAGTTGGTGTAGGTGCTGGCGGCGGAGTAGGGTTTGGAGTCGGTGTGACCTTCCATGGCGATGGTGTTCGGGAGTTTGCCGAGTTCACCGGCGAGGGCGCTGAGGAGTTCGATGCCGTCGGCGCTGATTTTTGAGCTGCCACTGTCGAAGAAGGTGCCGCTGGCGGATTCGGTCAGCTCGATGCGCAGGCCTTCGTTGGTGACGGTCATGTCGATATTGTTTTTGAGCTTTTCGAAATCGGGGACTTCCCGGATGGTTTTTTCGAGCTGGTCCTTGATCTCGTCCATGTTGTCTTTGGTGACGACGAAATTTTCGCCGACGCCGTTCATATCGCTGCCGGCTTTTTCGGCGGTGCCGCTTGGATCGCGGAAGTAGCCGCCGACAGCTTTCTGGACTTTTTGACTGGAGTTGAGCAGCCAGAGGACGATGAAGAGCGCCATCATGGCGGTGACGAAGTCGGCGTAGGCGACTTTCCACGCGCCGCCGTGATGGCCGCCGTGGCCGGCTTTTTTCTTGATGACGATGATGGGTTTTGCGGTGGCCATGGTGTGTGATCGCGGTCAGGCGAATCTATGCAGCCGGAGCGGGAGCTGCTTCGCCGCCACCGCCGCCACCTTTGATGTACTTTTCGAGATCCTGAAAACTGGGGCGAACGTGGCCGGGAATGGCGCGGCGGCCGAACTCGACGGCGACGGTGGGCGGAATGCCTTTCATAAAAGCGACCATAGCGACGCGGAGAACGTAATAGTAGGCGTGCTCGTCTTCGGAGCCTTTGGTCATGCTGGATGCGATGGGGCCGATGAGCCCGTAACACAAGAGAATGCCGAGGAATGTGCCGACGAGAGCGGCGGCGACTTTGTGGCCGATTTCTTCGGGAGGTCCGCCGAGGGCGCCCATGGTGATGACGACGCCGAGCACGGCGGCGACGATGCCGAGGCCGGGGAGAGAGTCGGCCATGGTGGAGAGCGCGGCGATGGGCTGGGACGCGCCGTGATGGTGGACATCCATGTCGAGCTCCATCATTTGATCCATGTCGAATGGCTCGACGCCGCCACCGGCGGCGAGACGAATCGTGTCGCAAACGAAGTGAAGCGCGTGATGGTCTTTTAAGAATTTCGGATATTTCGAGAAGACGGGACTTTTGTCGGGGCCGTCGCTGTCGGCTTCGAGAGCCATGAGGCCTTCTTTGCGCGCGCGGCTGAAAAGCTCGTACATCATTTTCATGGTGTCGAGATATTTTTCTTTGCCGAATTTGGAACTGCCAAACGCTCCGAGGACGCCGCCGACGATGGCTTTGAGAATGTGGAGCGGGTTAGCGATGAGCACGGTGCCAACGGCGGCGCCGCCGATGATGACAAGCTCGGCGGGCTGCACGAGAACTTTGAGGCTGCCGTGCTCCATCAAGTAGCCGGCGACGACGCAGCCGAAAACAACGACGATGCCGATGATTACAAACATGACGAGTGGATCCTCTGAAAGTTTTTGCGAGAAGAAGGCATTTTGTACGATTGCGTTTTGTGCGCCGACGATTTAGTCATAGCGCACCTTGGTGCGATTGCCGCCTTCGGCGATGCTTTCGCGGAGAGCGCGCTCGGCGCGGAAAACCATGGCTTCGACGGTGTCGCCGTGTTTGACGACGGTGCCGCCGACGGAAATGGTGACGGGGACGCGATCGCCCCACCAGGCGACTTTGCTGGCGTTGACCATGCGGCGCAGGCGTTCGGATGCGCGCTCGATTTCGTTACCGCTGCACTCAGTGAGGATGGCGAGGAACTGATTGGCCTGCCAGCGACCGAGATAGTCGGTGGGGCGCACGGTGTTTTCGAGCGTTGTTCCGACGACGCGAAGAATGACGGCAATTGCGCCGGGTCCATCGCGCTGGAGGACTTTGTCGAGATGATCCATCTCCATGCAGAGAATGGAGAACGGGAGATGATGCTCTTCGAAGAGGCGGATATTTTCGCCGATGTGGGATTGCGTGACGCCGTGATTGAGGACGCCGCTGGCTTCGTCGATGCAGCCGTAGGTGGCGAGTTTGGTTTGGCGGCGATCCCAATCCGCGAGCGCGACGCTTTCTTCGAAACTCTCGGCGGCTCCGATGATGGCACCGTCGGAATTACGCACGGGAAAAGCCCAGAGCTGAACAGGGATGCGATGGCCTGATTTATGGCGCATGGAGACGAGCGCCTGGGTGGGCTTGCCGTCGCGCATGGCAGTGGTGGTGGGAGCGAGATTGCCGGTGAGCTCGTTGTCTTCGCCATCGGTCTCGCCGAGAAAATTGTCGGTGTGGAGGCGGCCGATGACGTCCTGGCGGAGATAGCCGGTGATTCGCTCGGCGCCATCGTTCCAGAAGAGAATTTTGCCTTCGCGATCGACGACGTAAACGGCAACGTGGAGATTGTCGAGGATGCTGCGAAAGAAATCGATTTCAGAAAGGCGCGCCATACGGAACTCCGCGAAGAGTTAGAGGGGCAAGTTTGATTCCAAGTTTCCGCGGCGGCGAAAGCGTGAAAAGGCGCGGGAATGTGAGGATTTTGCGAGGTTCGCGGTCGGGATGAGCGTTTGTTACGCGAGAGCGCTTGCGGATTTGGGAATCGCGCGGTTCGTTTTGGGACCTGATGGCATGAAAGAAAAAGAGGGCGCGGCTTGCGCCGTGCCCTCGGTGAGTTTTTGATTTGGCGGATTCAATTACGCGGTGACGCTGACGCCGGTGGTTGCGGATGACGACGTGGAGCTTGGCGTCGAACCAGTGGAGGAAGCGAAGCTCGGGAGGAATTGCTGTAGATCGGATTGCAGCGAAGCGTAAGCCTGCTGCGCGGACGAGAGATTGCCGGACTGGAGATCCGAACCGAGCGAAGTGAAATCTTGCTGGAGCGTGGACGTCGGCGAGCTGGTGCTGGAACTGGAATCGCCGCCGCTGTGATGGTGGTGATGGCCGTGATGCGCCTGGCCGGAGGATTGCGCTTGCTGCGCGCTCTGCTGAATGGCGGCGAAATCTTGCTGGGCGGCGCTGAGATTGCCGGATTGCAGATCTTTGCCGAGCGATTGGAATGCCTGGAGGACGGGATTGGAGCTA
This sequence comes from uncultured Acidobacteriota bacterium, assembly GCA_963785605.1. Taxonomy (GTDB): domain Bacteria; phylum Acidobacteriota; class Terriglobia; order Acidiferrales; family UBA7541; genus Acidiferrum. The sequence goes on from CAWAWE010000020.1 coordinate 565,645, forward strand.
GAAGTTGCAGCGGTTGAGCCCGTTGCGCTGGTGGCGGAGGTGGCGCTGGATGCGCCGAACTGGCCGCCGTTGGGAAGTTCCTGCGAGAGCGTGGAAAAGTCGGATTGAGCCTGGGTCAAGTTACCGGATTGAAGGTCCTGACCGAGTTTCTGGAATTGCGATTGAATTTGCTGAAAGCGATTTTGCGTTTGCTGGACTACGGAGTTTTGAAAAAGATTGCTGTTGCTGGCGATTCCGGCGATGGACATGAGTGGCCTCCCGATCTTAGAGCTTTCTTAGTGCGAGTTGCTGTCGCGTCCGTCGTTTGAGTTGGTATCGGCTTGCGACGGCGAAACATTAACGCCGAGTTTTGGCGTGGATGAGGGAGCACTTGTCGTGCCAGGGTTGCGCGAGGGGAAAGTGTTTGGTTGCAACGCGGATCGCGGCGATGAGAGCGCGCCGGCGATGTTGCCCGGCAAGATTTTCCGAGTGCCTGGGCAAGATTGAGAGGGAAGGAATTTCGGGAGCTGCCTGGAATCGATCCGCGAGCTACATGAGCTCGACGTTGGCGTGGTGCCCGGAGGCGGAGGCGATTCTGCGATCGCAAGACAATAGAGGAGCGTCAAGCAGCTCTGCGAGCGCGACGTAAACCGCATCGTATGCGGTCAAATTGGCACGAAGATCCCAAACGCGAGCGAGCAGAAAATCGTGAGGATAACGATGCAGCGGCAGATCGGCGAGATCATCGAGCGACTCTTGGGCGCGATCGCCGGTGATGGTTTTTTCGCGGACGAAAGCGGCGCAATACCTGAGTTACTTCCAGGTCCAGCAGATGAGGGGCGTGAAGAGATTCTGAGGGCTGCGAGATACGCCGGCCGATTTTGAGTCCCGTTGACGAGCCAGAAAGGAATTCGATCGCAGCCGAGGCATCCAGAACGATCATCTTGTGTCGCGCTCTCGGCGGACCGCCTGGGCGGCCGAAACGGGGAGCACCATGGGAGAACGGCGACGCAGTCGCTCGCGAAGCTCGACCATGGTGGGGCGTTCGGCAAGCTGGCGGATTTCGGCGAGCAAGAAGTCGGAGAGCGACATACCGGCGAGAGCCGCTTTCGCCTTGAGCGAACGATGCAGATTGTCGGGAACATTGCGAACCTGAATCATTTTTGACATGTGAAAATGATGAATGCATGTGCGGCACATGTCAACCGGACAAGTTATATCGGCAACGCAGTTGGAATGAGCCGATAAACTCGCGGGGGCGTTGCCCGCGCGCCAAATCGGGCTATGGCCTCAGGAACCCACCGATTACGACCGACAACAACGGGCTGGCAATGATGTTGTAGTGAGTCGTGTTGGGGAGGATGGCCAACTGCGCCATCGACCTCATCGATCCGTCTGGCCCGGCGTCCCGTTGTGCACCACCGAGAGCCTTGTAGAATTCAACGATATGCTCGGCGCGAACGGCATCTGCGTCGGCAAACACCAAAAGTGTCGGTTCCTTGAGAGCCTTGACCTGCGGTGACCAGTCAAATGGCGTGCTGGCCAGTTCGCCCATTTTTTTGAACGACGCTTCCCAGTTCGTCTTCGGGTACATCGTCGCAAGCGGTGACTTTTTGACGCTGTCCGCAAGCATCGGCGCGTTCTCGCTCATCTGTGCGAACGCGGCAAGCCCTTCCGGATAGAATCCGGTTTGGGCCATGACAGAGGAAATCAACACCAGGTGGTCGACGACTTCGGGATGTCGTATGGCAGTTTGCAATGCGACACCTCCGCCGAATGAATAGCCGACCAAATCAATTTTCCCCAGCTTCAGGTATGCGACCAGCGCTGCTACATCATCGGCCAGTGATTCAAAGCGGTAAGGACGATCGATGTCGGCGGTGTTTCCATGTCCTTGCAAATGCACCGCAATCACCTGACGGGACTCCGCCAGAGCATCGATAGTGGTGCCAAAGCCTTCGAAAGCGGTGATTCCACCGTGGAGCAGAACCATCGGCTTACCTTGGCCATGAATCTCGTAGTAGAGCTGCATGCCATGAATCGGTGCGTATCCAGTTTTACTTTCTGCGTTTCTGGGAACTCCTGACGCGCTCACTCCGGTACCAGCGAGACTCAAGAGCAGCACCGCTATGAGTGTCAGAATTTTATTTCGCATAGTTTTCTCCAGTAGCCAAGTTCCGCATGTCCGGTTGCGCCTGCCTTTGCTTTAGGTTCAGCAGCTCGCGCATGACGATCGTCAAAACTTCGTCTTCTTATTTCTGCGCTAGCCCCGCAATAACTGCGGCGACTTTGTCGAAGATCTCATTCCATCCCTCGAGTTGCCCGCTCTTCGTTGCCTCTTCCATGGTTTCATTGCCAATCATGGTGAGTTTCGTTTGGCCGTTCCCATAATCCTCAAAAGTAACCACGTCGCGTGCATCGTCTATGGCGTTATGTTCGGTTCCATACTCCGCAGGATCAACCTTGTTTCCCTTTGAGTCGGCAAAGTACAGCGAGTAAACGATCTTCTCCTGCGGAACAATCTCGTAGTATTCGCCGCCATTCCAGCCCTCTTGCCCGTCCGGCGATTTCATGCAGCAGAGAAATTTTCCTCCCACACGAAAATCAATCTTGCAAAAAGGCACAGTAAAACCCTTCGGCCCCCACCACTTCATCACATATTGCGGGTCTGTCCACGCCTTCCAAACCAATGCGCGTGGAGCGTCAAAAACTCTGGTGACAACCATTCGCTCTTTCTCGTTGACCTTGTTTTTAGTCATTTCTGACCTCCGCTTTTTTCATTTGATTCACAACCACTTCCAACTTATCGAAACTCTCTTCCCAGAATCGGCGATAGTTAAACGCCCAGTCGCTGACTGTCTTTATCGCCTGTGGCCTAAGCGTGCACACGCTCTCTCTTCCACGCTTCGTCTTGATCACAATCCGCGCCCGCACGAGGTAGGCAATATGTTTTGAAATCATCTGCTGCGAGAGGGCAAACGGTTTCGTCAATCCATGCACAGAGGCAGGCCCATGGGAGAGTCTTTCGATCATCGCGCGGCGGGTGGGGTCGGAAAGAGCCGCAAATGTCGTGTCTAACCTATTCACAACCGTATGGTAGTGAATTATCGGTCGATGTCAAGCATGAATTTTTTAACGGCGCTCGAAGTGGCTACGCAATTGGCGCAAATAAAGCGTGGGTTCAGTTGTGGGTTGGGATTTGTGGGACGACGCTCGGTAACCTGCTGAAATAAATGGTGGGCCTGGGTGGACTTGAACCACCGACCTCGCCCTTATCAGGGGCGCGCTCTAGCCACCTGAGCTACAGGCCCTTGGAACACGGAAGGAACTAATTTGCAACGCATCAAGTCTACGATGGCGGCGGGGTGGTTCGCAACCAAGTAGCGCATGATTTGTAGCGAAAAAGACGCGCGACCAACGAGAATGAAACGCGTTGCCGGCCCCAGGTACTCGGGTTTCGAATCGTTTAGGGCGAGGATTTAACATTTCCGCGGTCCGGAGAGGTGAGGCTTCTGCTAGAGTGTGCGGCACTCTTTGATTGAGAGGAATCGTGTCGACGCACATTTTGCGGATCGCTTTGCTGGTGGTGACGGGGATTTTCGTGTGTGCCGGCGTGGCGCGCACGGCGAACGGCGCGGAAAGCGCCAAGAAACCGGCGCACGAATTCGATTTACACGAACATCCGACCGGCGGCGCGACACCCGTCGAGGTTTCCGTCGGATTATTCCTCACAAATCTTGTTTCGATCGACGAGACACGCGAGAGTTTCGAAGCCGGCGGTTATCTTGTAGCGAAATGGAAAGATCCGCGACTTGCACTGCCTGCGAACATGAAAGACGGCAGCTTGAGCGCCGGTGCGTCACCCCGAGCGCTGAAGGTCGATCAAGTCTGGACGCCGCCGATTGAAGCGGCGAATTCGATCTCTCACAAAACGAATACCTATCAGATGGAAGTCGATGCGAATGGAATCGTCACGTATACGGAGCGCTTCGACGCCGTGCTTTCGAACGAATATTTCCTGCGAAAATTTCCGTTCGACAAGCAAGCGCTGCGATTTGAATTCGAACCGTTTATGTCCACATCGACAAACATCGTCTTTGCGCCGCAACCGCTGCCCGTGACGGGCATAAGGCCAGGACGGAATACAGAGCTGGCGTCGTGGCGGCTCGACGAACTGAAGTATTTGACCGAGAGCGTTCCGGGACATAGCGTGATCCCGAGCGGCCGCGCGGCGATGTTTGAGATTGCGATATCGCGGCGTCCTGCGTTTTATGTCTGGAAGATTTTCCTGCCGCTGATCATGATTTGCCTGATTCCGGGTGTGGTTTTCTGGATCGACGCAAAAGAGTTCGATTGGCTGCTAAAAATTCCGATGACGATGTTGCTCTCGATGGTCGCATTCGAACTTGCGATAACACGCGACCTGCCGCGCGTCGGCTATGTGACGTTTCTCGACGCGGTATTCGTTACGGGATTTCTGTTCTGTTTCCTCTGCGTTTTCGAAATCCTGGCGGTGTACCTGATGTACAACCGGGGAGCGCAAGTGCGAGCGCAACGAATTCATGCCTCGGGGCGATGGCTATATCCGATTTCGTATTTTGGCGTGATTGCGCTGCTCGCGCTGGTGTTTCTGATCTAACTGCCCAGTCTTTGGTAGGAGAAACCAAAAAACTATCGCGGCGATGGGAAGTTTACGAGTTCCACATCCATCGGAAATTGATTGAGGCGGTGAGTAGCGGGGCGAAGCTCCTTGCTGAAATCGGCGGTCAGACCGTCATCCGCGGCATAGTTGTAATTGATCTTTCCCGCGGCTTCGAAAACATCCATCGTGTAGGGGATACCGTCGGAACAGAGAACCGACGGGCTCTGCATCAGATGAAAATGCAGATGGGGAGCCGATGTGTTGCCGGTATTTCCTAACTTCGCGAGGACTTGACCGCGCCTGACGCGATCGCCGAGCTTGACGGTAAGCGAGCCATTTTGCAGGTGCGCGTAGAAAGCGTACACGCCAGCGCCGAGATCGAGCACGATGTGATTTCCGTCCACATTGCCGATGTTGATGGTTTTGGGATCAGGAAGGCTGCCCGGTTTTTGGTCGTCCATGGAGCCTTCGATGCCGACAATGGTGCCATCGGCGACGGCGAGAATTGAAGCGCCGTAATCGGTGAAGCTATGCACGTTGGACTCTTCGCCGTTGAAAAACCTGCCGTTTTTGTCGAGCTGCATCCAGTCGATCGCGAAACGCTGCGCGAAATTGAGTCGGCCGTTGCAGGCGATACTGCTGGAGCGGTGCACACCCACCTCGCAGCAACCGTTGAGGGCGACCCAGCCTGTGCCGGACAGCGGCGCTCCGATGTGCGGAAGTTTCGTTTCGATTTCGATGGGTGCGACGGTGTAGATGGATTCGACAGGCGTGGCAGGCTGAGGAGACGGCGAGGTAGCGCCGAGGAATTTTACGCGATGAAGAAGTTTTTGAGGCACTGGGGCGCCCGGGTCGAGGTCGAACTCGATCATCAGGAGGCGCGATCCGTTGAATTCAATGGTGCCGTTTTCTACGGGTGAGTTTCCGGTGGTGCGCAGATTGGAGAGGAGCTTTTTACCCGCATAGGTATCAAAAACCTTGGCTGAATTTGTCGCGTCGAGGACTTCGACGCTTTCGACCGTGGCTGGGGTCACATTGGTGTTGGTCAGCAGGAGTTCGTAGACAAGGTGCGTGCGGCCATCGGTGCCGGGAAAGGCAAATGTGCGTGGGGTGAAAGCGGAGACGGTAAGTGCGGTGAAAACGTCGGCGTCGGGCGAGTGAGCGTTGAGGGATGCCGCCGTGAATAGCGCAGCGCTGACAAGCAACGCAAAGATCGACGATGCGATAATGCTCTTCTGTTTTTTCATGTCGCGGATTATATGGGAAGCGGCCGTGCCAGGATGTGAATTTTACTGAAATACCGATGATTGCCGGACGATTCCGGCTTGAGCAATCGTCGCTGCCTTATTGCACGAAGCCGACGGTCGGAGGCGGAGTGTCGGGCGTTTCTTTGATCGGGCCGAACTGGGCTTCGTAGCGCGCGATATTTTCGCCGAGGGCGCGCCAGATGCGTTTGGCGTGGCCGGGGCTGACGATCATGCTCTTGAGCAGCTTGCCTTGCGCGCCGTTGGGGAAAATGTAGATGAAGTTGAGCGTGAACTCTTCGAGATTGTGGTGAACCATCACCAGATTGCTGTACTCGCCCTGTAGTTCTTTCTCGTCCGCTTTGATTTGCACCTGTCCCTGGCCTTGGGCCTGCGGCGCGCGCTGCTCGTCCATGGTGTGAAGCTCCTTTGATGGCGTCCACGCGGAGTGGATGGACACAAAGTATCACAGGCGCGATGGGTGTGCCGAAACGGAGCACCGAGGTGACGGTGGCGAGCAATCGCGCGGGAGAATTGCATTGACAGCCGGGAGTGTTAATGCTAGTTTATATCTCGTATTTACCATGCTTAACTCGATTGGAGAGACCGATCTCGACCGAGTAAAGCTTCCAGGTGGAATGAACCCTTCATCGCAAGCTAACCCGCCAATTGCTTCGCTGACCGCAGCGCATGGCATCGACGCCTCGCGCAAGCAGAGCGTCACGCTGCCTTCGCTTCCTGAAGCACATCGCACGGTGCAAGTGGCGCACGGCGCCTCGTGGCTGCGAAAACTTCTAGCTTTCGCGGGGCCGGGATATCTAGTTGCGGTCGGATACATGGACCCGGGGAACTGGGCGACGGATATCGGCGGCGGATCGAAATTTGGATACACGCTGCTGAGCGTGATCGTCATCAGCAATTTCATGGCGATGCTATTGCAGGCGCTGTCGGCGAAGTTGGGAATCGCGACGGGGCGAGATTTGGCACAGGCTTGCCGCGAACAGTATTCGCGGCGGACTTCGTTTGTGTTGTGGGTGCTGTGCGAGATTGCGATCGCGGCGTGCGACCTGGCGGAAGTGCTGGGGTCGGCGGTCGCGCTGAAATTGTTGTTTGGGTTGCCTCTGATTGCGGGTGTGCTGATCACGGCGCTGGATGTGCTGGTCGTGTTGGCGTTGCAGGGGCGCGGATTCCGCATGATCGAAGCGTTCGTTGTAACGCTGATTGCGTCAATCGGCGCGTGCTTTGCCTATGAGATTTTCGTGGCGCAGCCGTTGTGGCGCGAAGCGGCGCGCGGGGTGATTCCGACGGTGGAAATTTTGCGGAATCGCGAGATGCTCTACATCGCGATCGGAATCCTGGGCGCGACGGTGATGCCGCACAATTTGTACCTTCATTCGAGCATCGTGCAGACGCGGGCGTTCGGTACGTCGGTGAAAGATCGGCGGGAGGCGCTGTGGTACACGGTGCTGGATTCAACGGTCGCGCTGGGATTTGCGTTATTCATAAATGCGGCGATCCTAATTTTGGGCGCGGCGGCGTTTCACACGCGTGGGCTGCATAACGTAGCGGAGATTTCGGAAGCATATAAGTTGTTGACTCCCGTGTTGGGGGCCGGACTGGCGAGCACGATTTTTGCATGCGCGTTGCTGGCGTCGGGACAGAACTCGACGCTGACAGGAACGCTGGCTGGGCAGATCGTGATGGAGGGATTTCTCGATATTCGGCTGAAGCCGTGGGTACGTCGGCTGATTACGCGAGCAATCGCGATTGTGCCGGCGGTGCTCGTGATCGGGATCGCGGGCGAGTCGAAAGTGACGGCGTTGCTGATTTTGAGCCAGGTGATTTTGAGTTTTCAGTTGCCGTTTGCGGTGATTCCGCTGATTCAATTTACGAGTGACCGAAAGAAGATGGGTGAGTTTGCGAATTCGCGGCTGACTTCGGTGATTGCTTGGGCCGTGGCGGCGGTGATTCTGGTGTTCAACGCCGAGTTGCTCTGGCTGACACTTCGGGCGTAGTTCCCTTCCTCGCGGCGGTCGCGCCGTGCGAATATTTCTTGACCATTATGCCTGCGCGGGAAAACAAAGATCTTCGAGTACGAAAATTTCTCTTCGTCATTCTTTTGCTCGTCGTTGCGGGCGCGATAGGGTTTTTAGTCTGGCAGAACCGGCCGTGGAGCGTGCCGGAGTTGGCGCGAGAGATGAAGAATCCGATCGCGCCGTCGGCGGGTGATCTCGATTCGATCCGGCCGATGTACCGCGACAAATGCTCTGCGTGTCATGGGTTGACCGGTCGAGGCGATGGTCATGATGCGTCGCTCTACGACCCGAAGCCGACGGACTTTACCAATGCGCAGCAGATGAGCGGCGTGACGGATGGCGAGCTTTTCTACAAGCTGACGGAAGGGCGCAGGCCAATGCCGTCGTTCAAAAAGCGGCTGACGGATGAGCAGAGATGGCGGATGGTTTTGCTGATGCGGACGTTTTCGCAGCCGCCTACGGTGGGTCCGGCAAGGTCGGCGCCGAACGCGCACTGAACTTCATCAAATTTTCCTATCAGAGCGTTCGCCCGTTTTGTTCGCTCGTCTTGTCACACTCTCACCACGCATGCTGCAGCGCGCATTTCCACCGATATTTCGCGGGATTTCAAGGGAAACAAATTGATTGCTCGTTGCCAGCCAAAAAATTTCTTCTAGCAATTCCGCAACATCAAAGCGATCGATTGTTTTCGCAGGTTCTTTGCGTTAGACAACCGCCGCTCGCAGCCGCAAGATCGGTGGCGTAGTTAGTGTAAAAGCGCAGTCTGCATTTGCGAGCCTGTTCGAGAAGAACCTGGAAGTTCTTTCGCTCGCCTGATTTTCCAGTCAGTGCAATTCGGGTTGGTCGCAACGCGGTTTTGTTGCGAACGGGCGAAGTGTGCCCGGATCGGTCGGTGTGTGGCTACATGAATTCAAATCGAAAAAGGACGGTAAACATCATGAAGAACATCATTGCAACGACGAAGAAGGTCGCTCTCGCGACAGGGCTTGCAGCGGTTGCACTGCTCGGTGCGGCGAAGGCACAGGAGTTGGTGAAGGGCGTGTTCACGTTGAACGCGGAGACGCGGTTTGGATCGACGGTGCTGCCGGCGGGACATTACACGGTGTCGGTTGCGCCGGTGACCGCGCTGGCGGCGTCGGGAACGCGCGTGCTGGTGTTTGTGCGGCCGGAATCGAAGTCGGGACCGGTAGCGTCGATCTTGGCGATGTCGTCGAGCGAAGGCTGCGACACGCCGTCGGGACTAACGCTAGTGTCGGAGTCGAATGGGCTGACGGCGAAGTCGTTGTGCCTCGGCAAGCAGGGAATGTCGATCGACTTCGATCTTCCGCGCGCGGATGCGGCGAAGATTAAGGCGACGGTTGCTTCGCAGCAGTAAGCTGGGCAGTCGAAGAGAAAACCGCCGGCGGGACGCCGGCGCTACCAAGGCGGGCCTTCGGGTCCGCCTTTTCTTTTTGGCCTCGAGGTAAAGGCTATCGTGTGTCTTCGCACAGCGGAGTTGGTTCTCGGACTCAGCCGTGTAGAATGATCTACACAGTGGCTTCCCAATCCCGCATGTTTGACGCGTCGCGTTCCGGGGAACTGGTCGATAGCGGACCGCCGGTGGTTACGCTGCGCAATGCGTTCGCGCACCCGTACGATTCGGCGATCGCGGCGGCGCGCACTTGTTATGCGCAGCGATTGATCGGCGCCGAAGAGATTACCGACAAGCAGCGGATCAACATCGGCGCGGCGACGTTCTATAGCGGGCATCACACGGTTTATCAGCACGCGCATTTTGAATTTGGGCTCGAGAATGTGAGCCGGCAGCTGGTCTGGTCGTTTCTGCACGCACATCCTTTTTACAATTCCGAGCAGCAGAGCCAGCGGTATGTGCGGCTGAATCGCGCGCATGCATACGTGCCGCCGGAATCGCTTTTCTTCAACGAGGGCTGCCGGGAAATTTACGAGCGGTCGATTGCGCAGTCCTGGGAGTATTACCGCGAACTCTCGGCGCTGCTGGCTGGCGATGCGCGCGATATTTTGAATGATATCTGGCACATCGGGCCGATGTCACACGTGAATCGCATTCAAAAGATTGAGAAGTCGGCGGAAAAGCGTTCGATCGAAATCGCGCGCTATGTACTGCCGTTGGCGGCGTTCACGACGATGGTGCACACGATTTCAGGCATCGTGCTGCATCGATTGTGGCGGATGTGCTCGGCGTCGGATACGCCGAACGAGGCGCGCGAAGTCGTCGGGCAGATGGTGAAGCTGGCGCGGGACATTGATCCGCAATTTTTCGAGAGGTTTGGCACCGAGCCCATTCAGGCGCTGCCCGAGTGGGGCGAAGCGAATGTCGCCGCGGCGATGGAGAACGCGTCGTCGAATGGAGCCGGCGGCGGGGTATCTCACGGCGAGGCATTCGCGCGTGAGTTCGACGCGAAGTTGGAAGGGCGAACATCGAAGCTCGTCGATTATTCGCCGAACGCGCCGCGAATCGCAGCAGAAGCCTATCGCGCGGTCGTTGGATTGACCGAGTCGCAATGCACCGATGAAGAAGCGATCGATCGGCTGCTGAATCCGGCGCGGAACATTTATCGGCTGGAGACATTGAACGTCGGCGTGCATGCGCCGCTGATGCGCGCGTTGCAGCATGCGAACTACACGTTCGCGAAAAAAATCAGCCACACCGCGGACAGTCAGGATCAGCGGCATCGTATGGTGCCGGGATCACGGCCGCTGCTGACGCTTTCGGATACGCGCGAGCCGGACTACATCACGCCGATGCTGCTGGATGGGAACGCAAGAGCGAGGGAAGTTTACGAGCGCGCGATGCAGGATGCGTGGAAGGCCAAGAACGAACTGCTCGATCGCGGCGTGCCTGCGGAAATTGCGCTCTATGTGCTGCCGAATGCGAAATCGATTCGGCTCGTCGAGAGTGGTTCGCTGCTCCATTTGCTGCACAAGTGGACGATGCGAACGTGTTTTAACGCGCAGGAGGAAATCTATCGCGCATCGATGGACGAACTCGATCAATTGCGCGCCGTTCATCCGCAATTCGCAAAATACATCGGCCCGCCGTGTTATTTGCGCGCCGGGATCACGACGCCGATCTGCACGGAAGGCTCGCACTTCTGCGGCGTGAAGGTGTGGCTGAACTTCCCGAACGTAGAGCGGCGGATCTGAAGCGTTCGTCGCTCTTGCGACAACTCAGAACTCTCATTTCAATTTAAGAACGCCAATGCAGAGTGACTGGACCGTTCATCGGGTGCGGTAGCGTTTCGCCGGTGCGGCGCGACTCGATCAGGTTTTGCTTCAACGCGAAATACCATCTCGCGGGGCGATCGGCGTCGTCGATCAACATCAAGTGCGGATTGTGTTTGAGGCCTTCGGCTTGCTGGATCATTGTTTCCTGATCCTGGCGCAAGAAGATCTTGCCAAAGATCCGAAAGATTGAAACCGGGAGAAAAAATAAATTCCACGCGGCGACGAAATCGATGCGGCACAAGTCGCGACGCACTGGCGTCACTGTCGTCTGGCTTGAAAACCAGAGCTTGCCGCTGTGAATTTCTTCCAGGCGGCGATTCGGCAAAATAAAATCGATCGTTGTCGTGACGGGCTGGCCGGTGCGCTTTTTCAAAATCTGATACGGCAGGCTGTTGGAGCTCGGCGAGTGCGGGCTCATGCGAAATCCGTTTGGAATGGGCTCGAACTGTTTTTGCTTTTCGTGAATCGAGCCACGGCTGCGCCAGAACCAAGATTGATGCACGAACGGACCGTGCGCCGGATCCATCAAGCCGATGATTCCGTGATCGACGTGAGCCGGCAGATCGCACGCCAGGTGCATGATTTTAAATTTTTCGCTGAACGTCGCGAGTCGCGGCGCCGGCGGTATTGCGGATGGTTCCGGCACGCGTGAACCTTGCGCGTGCATGAAGACCCAAACGTAGCCGTCGTGCTCTTCACATGCGTAATATCCGGCAAAAATGCGCTCGGTCTTGAGTTTGTCCTGGTCTGTCCGCGAAGGAATCTCGATGCACTGGCCGCTGCACGCGTCGAAGCGCCAGCCATGATAGCTGCACTCGACAGCTTTGCCGTCGAAGCGACCGTAGGAGAGCGGAATTCCACGATGAGGGCAGGAATCGCGCATCGCGAAAGCCTTGCCGTCGGATGTGCGGCCGAGCACGAGAGGAACTTCGAGCAACATTGCGGTCGCGAGACGCTGGCCGACAATTTCGGTGCTGCGCAGCGCGGGATACCAGAAATCCCAGAGGAAACCGAGGTCAGCGTCTCGCGCGGGCTGATTCGCGTCGGCGTCGTTGACTTGCACGAGAGTGCGGGCGGCGTCGCTCATTTCTGTGTGGCAGTCATCATTGTGTTCGCATCGTAGTATAGTGCCACGCGGCCCCGCAATTTTTGGTTGAAGGCGCTGAGCCACCCCCTCCCCTGTTTTTGTGTAAGAATGTCATTCTAAAGAGGATGAACACAGAAATTGCGCAAGAATATGATTCTAAAGGGGTAAGGTTCACTGGTGGCGGGCGAATTTATTGTAGGGATTGGACTTAGCGAGCCAGTTTTTGCCCAGTGTCCTGTCGATTCGCATGCATCCGAGGGAATCAGGTTGCATCCGATACCTCAAGCTAAGGTTGCAGCGAACGAATGAGCGAAAACGGAAATTTGATCAGGAAGCTGGGCGATCTATTTCGCGGACTCTCACTGGTTTTTGGAATCTCGGCGCCGCCGCCGGAGCAGGATCAGCGGCAGTTTGTAATGCTATGGCTGGGGATTGTCGCAGTCACGATTTTGTTTTTTATCGGTGTACTGTTTGCGATTTCGCATCTGCACGTCGCTTAGAGATGCCCGCCGATTCGGGCTATAATGTTTGAAGACATTCCGATGTACGCCACTTTCTATTAGCTGACCCCATATCGCTCGCCGCCCGGCGAGCCATGCCGTTTCTCATCACAAATCAACACTTACCACTCGAAATTCGAAGGGGATCGCTATGGCCGCAATGACGTTTACGGAAAAGTTGGATCAGTTGGGCGCGCGTTACGACGAATTGACGCAGCAGCTCTCGACGGCGGAACTTGTTTCGGACTCGTCGAAGTTCCAAAAAGTCGCCAAACAGCACGCGGAGCTGGAGGAAATTGTTGCGAAGCACCGCGAATTCAAACAGATCGAAAAAGATCTGACCGGCGCGCATGAGATGACGCTCGACGCGAGTGACGCTGAAATGAAGCAGATGGCGCACGAAGAGGAAAAACAGCTCGTCGCGCGCAAGGAAATCGTCGAACGGGACCTCAAACTCTTGTTACTACCCAAAGATCCGAACGACGACAAGAGCGTCATCGTCGAGATTCGGGCAGGCACCGGCGGCGACGAAGCTGGACTCTTCGCCGCCGAATTATTTCGCATGTATTCGCGCTACGCGGAAACCCAGGGCTGGAAAGTGGAAATTCTGGAGAGTTCGCCGACTTCGGTTGGGGGCATGAAAGAAGTGGTTGCCGCGATTCAGGGTGACAAGGTGTACTCGAAGCTGAAATACGAAAGCGGCGTGCACCGCGTGCAGCGCGTGCCGGCTACCGAAACGCAGGGGCGCATCCACACTTCCGCTGCGACAGTGGCCGTGTTGCCCGAAGCCGACGACATCGACATCAAGATCGAGGCGAAAGATTTGCGCATCGATACGTTTTGCTCGTCGGGTCCCGGCGGGCAATCGGTGAATACGACGTATTCCGCGGTGCGCATCACGCACCTACCCAGCGGACTTGTGGTATCGCAGCAGGACGAAAAATCGCAGATCAAGAATCGAGCGAAGGCGATGCGCGTGTTGCGCACGCGCTTGTATGAACTCGAAATGAGCAAGCAGCAGGCCGCCATCCTCGCCGAACGACGTGGGCAAATTAAAACGGGCGATCGCTCGGAGAAGATTCGCACGTATAACTTTCCGCAGAATCGGATCACCGATCACCGGATTGGCATGACGCTGCATCAGCTCACGGATGTAATGGAAGGTAAATTGGCGCCGCTGGTGGATGGGCTTGTGTCGCACTATGAATCGGAGCGGTTGCAGCAGGAACTGTCGGTAGTGTAACGAAGGTTTCGCCTCGCGGCATCGCGGGTAGATTCGAATCAACCTTTCTCAATTTCCAAATGGACGCTCGAACTGCATTTAAAACTGGAATCGCACGGCTGCGCGACGCTGATGTGCCTTCGTATACGCTGGCGGCGGAATTGTTGCTGCTACACGTCGCCGGGCGAGATCGAACTTGGCTTTACGCGCATCCCGAAGACGAAATCGGCACCGAGCAAGAGCGGCAATTTTTGTCGTTGGTTTCAAGGCGAGCTGCGGGGGAGCCGACGCAGTATTTGACCGGCAAGCAGGAATTTTGGGGATTGGAGTTCGAGGTTACGCCGGATGTGCTGATTCCGCGGCCGGAAACCGAGCACGTGATTGAAGTCGCGCTCGATCGGCTGGCTCTGCGCGAACTTCGCGCGGGACGTAAGCAGACGCTGAGCGGCGAAGGCTTGCGCATCGCGGATGTCGGGACTGGATCTGGATGCATCGCAGTCGCGCTGGCGAAAGATTTGCCGGGGGCGAAATTTCTCGCGACAGATATTTCAGCCGCGGCGCTGAAAGTGGCGCAGCGTAATGCCGAGCGACACCGCTTCGCAGACCAAATCGAATTTGTGCGCGCTGATTTGCTGAATGGACAGTCGTCATCGCTTGGCGAGCTTCGATTCGATCTAATCGCGAGCAACCCGCCGTATATCAGTCGCCGCGAAGCTCCTACGCTGCAACGTGAAGTTCGCGATCACGAGCCAGAAGTGGCGCTCTATGGCGGCGAAGAGGGCTACGAACTCTACGCCGGGCTAGTTACGCAATGCGCAGGTCAGTTGGTTCCCGGCGGGATTGCCGTGTTCGAACTGGGGCACGATAGCTTGCCAGCGGTGCAGCCGCTATTCGAAACGCCGGAGTGGACGCGCGTCGGCGTCACCAACGACCTCGCCGGCATTCCACGCGTCATCGCCGCCGAAAAAGTTTGAAGGGCGAATTGATTCAGACTAAATAGGAATAGCGAAGAAAGCAGCAATATGGCACTAGCGAAAAAAGCTCGACAAGGAAGAGCGACGGCGAGTCCACCGGCGAGAACTCGTGCCGGCAAACCAGTTAAGCGCGCGGGGAAGAGCGGAAGAGCCGCGGTTGATACCCTCACAGAGCAAGATGTGGTGAGGCGTATCCAAGAGCACCTGAAGCGCACGGGCTATAAGACGCCCAAGTTTCTCGAGAGAATCTGGGAACAATCCCGAAAAAACGGCACGGACAAGATGACCATGCGCGAAATCAATGCCGCGATCAAAGAAGCCCGCAAAGAGCTGCAACAGAAACAAAAATGATCCACGCAGTGTTGGACACGAATGTCATCGTGTCAGCATTGCTACGCCCGGATAGTCCGCCGGCTCTGGTTTTGGGGTTGGCCCTAGATGGACACATCCGCTGCTTCGTTTCTGAGGCACTTCTGACCGAATACGGGGAGGTTCTTGGGCGCGCAGAGCTGAAGCTTTCCGTGGCGCAGGCGAAAGGTACCCTTCGACGAATCCGAAGATCGTTTGTGACGGTCGTGCCTACGAAGCGGGTCGTGGTGTCGTCAGATTCAGACGACAATAAGGTCCTGGAGTGCGGGCTTGAGGCTCGATCCGACTATATCGTCACCGGAAATCTGCGTCACTTCCCAGCACGATTTCAAGACATCCGAATTCTGGCACCAAGAGATTTTCTGGCGATATTCGAGTCGGAGTTGTAGGAGAAATGTTGAAAGCGTAGGCTAACGGCATGCCGGAGCTGGCACGATTTCGGGCGATTCATGGAGCGGTGGAAGATCACTCGCTACCGCCGACGACTTCGATTCTGCATGTGGATATGGATGCGTTTTTCGTGTCGGTGGAATTGCTGGAACGGCCCGAGCTGAAGGGTAAGCCGGTGATTGTCGGCGGCGGCACTCCCGATCAACGTGGGGTCGTAACATCGGCCAGCTACGAGGCGCGGAAGTTTGGCGTGCATTCGGCGATGCCGCTGCGAACGGCAGGCAAGCTGTGCCCTCACGGAATTTTTCTCGACGGACATCATCATAAATATGGCGAGTGGAGCGATCGCATCGCGACGATCCTGGGGAAATTTTCGCCGATCGTGGAAATGGTTTCGATCGATGAGGCTTATCTCGATCTGGCCGGCACGGAGCGGCTACACGGGCCGCCACTGGCCGCTGCGGACAAACTCTTGCGTGCGATCACGAGCACGACGGGACTTCCCTGCTCGGCCGGATTGGGATCGACGCGATTGGTTGCGAAGGTCGGCTCCGATCAGGCGAAGCCACGCGGATTGGTTTGGATCGCGCCCGGAAGCGAAGCGGAATTTTTGGCGCCGCTGCCGGTGCGCAAGATTCCCGGCATCGGTGAAGTCACGGAGCGATCGTTGCTTGCGCTTGGATTGAAAACGGTTGGCGATCTCGCGGCCGTGCCACACGAAAAGCTGCAAAAGATTTTCGGCCAGTGGGGTACGGCGCTCTATCGCAAGGCGCGCGGCGGCGATTCGTACGAATTCGTAATCGACGCGGAGCCGAAATCGATCTCGCACAATCACACGTTTGGCGAAGACACGAACGACACGGAAGTGTTGCTGTCGATGCTGAGCCATCTTTCGCAGAAGGCGTGCAAGCGATTGCGTGAAGCGGGGCTTTCGACGCGAACGCTGACGCTGACGATTCGGTATCAGGGGTTCGACACGTATACGCGAGCGAAGACGCTGCCGGCGCCGACGAACCTTGATTCCGATATTTTCGCCACGATCCAGAATTTGTTTCACGAACACCGAAACCTGAAGCGAAAAGTGCGCTTGCTCGGCGTCGCTTTGGGCGCGTTTTCGCACGGCAACGATCAACTCGACCTGCTCGATGGCGAAAGACGCGCGAAACTCGAGAAACTTGTGAAGACTACCGACGGGCTCCGGGACCGCTTCGGATTCGATTCGGTGCAATTTGGTGGATCGATCCGGCATGAAGAGCGCAATTCGAATGAAGGCTGGGGACGGCGCGAGGCGAAGCGGAAGGACGAAACGGCGAATGAAAAATCGCGCGCTGGCGCAAAATCGAAGCAAAAACCCGGAGACGATGAGCGGGACTTTTATCCCGATTGAGTCCTATCGAGACCCAATCTCGTAACCTATAATCTGGCCGTATGAGCGCGCCCTCCTCCATGTCTTCTTCTGCGCCGCCAAATCCTCCGAAAAAGCGGGGACGCCTGAGCAATTTCTGGTTTCGCGTCAGCGAAGGGCGCGCGGTTGACGATCTCTGGGACCAATTTGTCGCCGATGCGCACGCGAGCTACGGTTTTTACGGGAAAGACGTCGATTGGGAAGAAGTCGAAAGGATGTCGCACTGGCGGCGACCGTTTCACATCGCGCGTCAATTTTTCTGGGCGTTGATGTTGAAGTTGTCGCCGGCGCGGCGCGTGCTGCTGGTGATCGCGCTGGTGCTGCTGGTGCTGTCGGGATTCGGCTTTCATCTCGGCGACTCCGTCGTGCTGGACACGAGGACCGAGGCGATTGCTGCGATCTTGTTGCTGCTGTTGTTGTCGCTGGAATTGGCGGACAAGGTGATCATGAAGCGCGATTTGGAGATCGCGCGCGAAATTCAGAACTGGCTGGTGCCGTCGCAGCCGCCGGATGTGCCTGACGCGGAGATCGCGTTTGCGACGCGGCCACAAAATTCGGTGGCGGGCGATTATTACGACGCGTTTTATCCGACGGTGAGTGCGGCCGAGGGCGGGAAGTTGTTGCTCGTTGTGGCTGACGTCGCGGGAAAGAGCGTGCCTGCGGCGCTGTTGATGGCGACAATGCAGGCGAGTTTGCGGACGATCGCGGGAGACAACGCGCCACTTGATGCGCTGGTGGCGCGGTTGAATCGATATGCATCGGCGTACAGCCTGGACGGGCGGCGATTTACGACAGCGATTCTCGGCCTGTACGATCCGGCGACGCGCGAGTTGACCTACGTAAATGCGGGTCACAATGCGCCGGTGTTGCGGCGATCAGATTTGACGATGGAATTTCTAGATAAAGGTGGGTTGCCGCTAGGGATCGAATCGACCGCGGTGTATGAGACTGGGACCGTAACTTTGCGGACGGGCGATGCTCTCTTGATGTTCACCGACGGCGTTGTCGAAGCGTTTAACGCCGAGGGCGAAGAGTTCGGAAATGGCCGCTGGCTCAACGCGATTCGAAACCTGCCGTCCGGCACGGCGAGCCAGTCATTGCAATTTTTGATGCGGCAGGTGGATGAGTTTGTCGGTGCGACCCGGCAGTCCGATGACATCACCTGCCTCGTTTTTCAATGTAAATAGTGGCGTTTGGTGAGTTGGCTCGCCGATTCGAGTTTTTCGTCAAATCGCTCCAAACAAAGACGTTCGCGGTGGCTACAGCCTGGTTAACACCCGACGCGACACGCCGCCGGCCACTTCTGCGCAACCAAACCGTGCGCTGGCGCATACTTAAAGTGTGGAGACATCTGCAACCATCGCATCACCGCGTGAATTGGCGTGGTCCATTTGCGCGACTCTACAGAGCCACGGTTACCAGGCGCTAATTGCCGGTGGGAGCGTGCGCGACCTGAAGTTGAATCGCGCCCCGATCGATTTCGATGTGGCGACGGATGCGTTGCCGGAGCAGGTGATTGCGGTTTTTCCAGATAGCCTTGCGGTGGGTGCGCAGTTTGGCGTAGTGCAGGTGTGGCACGGGGAATTCAAGGTTGAAGTTGCGACGTTTCGTGCGGATGGCGATTATTCCGACGGGCGGCGGCCGGATGAGGTGATCTATACGAAGTCGCCGGAAGAAGATGTGCGGCGGCGCGATTTCACGATCAATGGGCTGCTGATGGAGCCGGAGTCCGGCAAAGTGTTGGATTTCGTGGGCGGGCAAGCGGATTTGAAGGCTGGGTTGGTCCGGGCGATTGGCGATCCGGATAAGAGGTTTGCGGAAGACAAGCTGCGGCTAATTCGAGCAGTGCGGTTCGCGGCACGATTTGGGTTTGCGATTGAGCCAGCAACGCTCGCGGCGATTCAGCGCCGGGCGAGTGAAATCAGAGTAGTTTCGGCGGAACGACTGCGCGACGAGTTGACGAAGATTTTGACCGAAGGCAAGGCGCGCCGCGGGTTCGAACTACTGGATGAAACCGGGCTTCTGCCTTTTGTGCTGCCGGAAATCGCGGCGATGAAGGGCGTTGAACAACCGCCACAGTATCACCCCGAGGGCGACGTCTGGACGCATACACTGTTGATGATTGAGCAACTCCCGGCCGATACCCCGGCAACTTTAGCCTGGGGGGTGTTATTTCATGACGTTGGCAAGCCTCCTACTTTCCGGCCGATCTCAGAGACGGGTGACCGGATTCGGTTCGATGGGCACGCCGGCGTGGGCGAAAGGATGGGCGAGGAGATCTGCCGCCGATTCCGCTTCTCGAATGAGGATACGGAGCAGATAGTGGCGCTGATCGCCAACCATATGCGGTTTAAGGATGTCGAGCGGATGCGGACGGCGACGTTGAAGCGATTTGTGCGGATGCCGCGTTTTGATGAGCATATGGCGCTGCATCGGCTCGATTGCACCTCGAGCCACCGGCACCTGAATGCTTACAACTTCATCCAAAGGATGCTGGCAGAGACGCCGCATGAAGAGATTCACCCACCTAAGCTGTTGACTGGGGACGACTTACTGGCGATGGGATACCGGCCGGGGCCGGTATTTGGGCAGATTTTGGCGACCGTCGAGGACGCTCAGCTCGAGGGTAAAGTAGGAACCAGGGAAGAGGCCGCCGAGTTCGCGCGGAGCAAGTTTAAGCCGAAGGGGCGCTCTGAAGAAGAAGCAGGATCAGCCGATAGCGAAACTAAGGGCCTGCGGGGTGTCGGTAAAAGCTAGAGATATGCGTAACCCTTTCAACACGAACGAGATATAGGACTTTTCAGGTCGGATCTTAGGCCCATGTTATAATGTTTAGTGTGAACGACTAAGATTTTCTGCCGTTGCCTCATGCATCTTGTACATCGTTTCAAGGCTTGCTGCATCTAAAGAATCCATAGCGTGAGTGTTTTATAGCTTTCCTGACCCGAACGGGTCATCACGCTACAGACTGGGGACATCATGGCTGAGAAGAAATTTTCGGTGCCTGAAGTTCTACCCATCCTACCCGTGCGGGATACCGTGCTGTTTCCCGGCGCGGTGCTGCCGCTGACGGTAGGACGCGAGAGCTCTCTGGCACTGGTCAATGCTTTAGACGGAGAAGAAAAGCAGCTGGGTGTGGTCGCTCAGCTTGATCCGCGGGTGGAAGACCCAGCGGCGGCGGACCTGCATAAGGTGGGAACGCTGGCCAAGGTACATAAGACTGTAAAAATGCCGAACGGCAATGTGGTGATTTTTCTGGAAGGGCTTCAACGCATCCAGATCACCGAACTGATTACGTTGCGGCCGTATCTTCGGGCGCGTGTCGAGGCTCAACCGGATGTCAGCGGTGAGTCGGATGCCGAACTCGAAGCGCTGCAACGCAATGCACAGGATTTGTTCCGCGATGTGGTGAGCCACTCGCCACAACTTTCAGATGACCTGACTTCGGTCGCAACGGCGATCGACGATCCAGGCCGCCTCGCGGACTTTATCGCGGGCACGCTGCCGTCGCTTTCAACCCTGATTCGTCAGGAATTGATCGAGACGCCGAACGTGCGCAAGCGGCTCGAAGCGCTGAGCCGCGAACTCTCGAAGGAACTCGAGGTTCTCGAGCTCCGCTCGAAGATTCACGAGCAGGTTCAGGAGCAGGTCAGCCAGAACCAGCGTGAATATTTGCTGCGCGAGCAGATGAAGGCGATTCAGAAGGAACTCGGCGAATCCGACGATTCGATGCAGGAGATCGACGAGCTCCGCAAAAAAGTGGACGAAGCCGGCATGACGGCGGAAGCCAGGAAAGAGTGCGATCGCGAACTGAAGCGGCTGTCGAAGATGACGCCGGCTTCGGCGGAGTACATGGTGTCGCGCACGTACCTGGAATGGATGACGTCGCTGCCGTGGAATAAATCGAGCGGCGCCGAAGAGATCAACATTGCGAAGGGCAAGGAGATACTCGACGAAGACCACTACGATCTCGAGAAGGTCAAGGAGCGCATCCTGGACTATCTCGCGGTCAAGAAGCTGCAGCCGGGCATGAAAGGCCCGATCCTGTGCTTCGTTGGGCCTCCGGGCGTCGGCAAAACGTCGCTGGGCAAGTCGATCGCACGAGCGCTCGGACGCAAATTCGTGCGCATCGCCCTCGGCGGTATGCATGACGAAGCCGAAATTCGAGGACATCGCCGGACGTACATCGGCGCGCTGCCTGGCCAGATTATTCAAGGCCTGAAGCGCGGCGAAACCAACGACCCGGTCATGATGCTCGATGAAGTCGACAAACTCGGACGCGATTTCCGCGGCGACCCGTCGTCGGCGTTGATGGAAGTGCTCGATCCGGAACAGAACAACGCGTTCCGCGATCACTACCTCGACGTTCCGTTCGACCTGTCGAAGGTGCTCTTCATCGCCACGGCGAACTGGATGGATCCCATCCCGGAGCCGCTGCGTGACCGCATGGAAATCATCGAGCTGCCCGGTTACACGGGCGAAGAGAAGCTCCACATCGCGCATCGCTACCTGATTCCGAAGCAAGCCACGGAACACGGGTTGAAGGTGCCGGAGCATATCGAGTTCGAGGACGCTGGGCTGCGGGAACTGATCCACAGCTTCACGCGCGAAGCGGGCGTCCGCAACCTGGAACGCGAGATCGCAACGATCACGCGCAAACAGGCGCGGCGCATCGCTGAAGGCAAAACGGAGAAGATGATCGTTACACCGGAAGTCGTTCGCGAATTCCTGGGCGTGCCAAAGTTCCGCACGGAAAAGGAAGTCGAGGAGCGCGTCAAGAAGCCGGGCGTTGCAGTCGGGCTGGTCTGGACGCCGGTGGGCGGCGACATCATCTTCATCGAAGCCACCAGAATGCGCGGCGGCAAGCAATTCACGATGACCGGGCATCTGGGCGAAGTGATGCAGGAGTCGATGACAGCGGCGCTGACGTGGACACGTGCGAACTGCGAACGCTACGGCATCGATCCCGACTTCTTCCGGAAGCAGGACATTCACATCCATGTGCCGTCGGGCGCGGTTCCGAAAGACGGACCTTCGGCCGGCGCGGCGATGGTGACTTCACTGATCAGCCTGCTCAGTGGGCGTCCGGTGAAAGATCGACTGGCGATGACGGGCGAGATGACGCTGTCCGGAGTCGTGCTGCCGATCGGTGGCGTGAAAGAAAAAGTGCTCGGCGCGAAGCGAGCCGGCATCAAGGAAGTCTTGCTGCCAGCCGATAACGAGCCGAACGCAGTGGCGGATCTGACGCCGGATATTCTGGGTGACATGAAGATCACTTACGTCCGCACGCTGGACGAAGTGCTCGAGCATGCGCTGCAGAAGGATCCGATCGCTCCGCCAATCGTGCCTCCGACCGAGCCGAAGCCGAAGCGGCTTCCGGCCGACGGGCCGCGCGCGATCCACTAATCATCGCGCGCGAAACGACGAACAACTCAAACAGATGAAAGGCCCGGCGAATCTGCCGGGCCTTTTTGCTTTGCGGCAAGCGAAGATCGGCTTTGACGCCACCTGCTAAGATGTCTCCCGATGCCGCCGGGCAAACGCAATCAGGCCGACATTCCAGCGGAATTGAGCGCGCGACTCACCGAAGCGTTAGTGCAGGAGCGCGTCGTGCCACGTTTTGTCGATAGCTACGTCGAGGAGCATCAGCGGTACGGCTTGCAGGTACATGCGGCGCTATACAAGGATTTAATCGGACTGTTGCAGCGCGAAGCGCTCGTTGCGATAACAGTCCGCGCGTTCGAAGTCGCGATCGATCCGCCGGAACAGTCGCCGCGGAGCAAGAACAAACTCAAGCCGTTGCCCGAAGAAAGACATGCCCGTTTTTCGCAGGAAATTTTTCAACGCGCTCACACGCCAGCAAAAATGGGGAATCAACGAAGCGCTCGATTTTCAGCGCGATCTACAAATGTACGAAGCCCTCGTCGCGAGAGCGGGCGCGATCGCCGCCGCAAGCTGTTCGAAACTGCGAACCATCCATTCGTGGATCGCTGTGCGTTCCTGCTGGACTCTTCGTTCATGGAAAAGGCGCGCATGGCGGCAAATCGAGCGCTCATCGAAGTGGAAAATCTCAGCACGAAGGTAACGATAGAGATCCTGCACGGCCCTCAGCCGCAAAAATAGCGCTCGGGTCCATCTGACCGGCCTGTCTACTGATCAAAAAATTCCGTCCTTCAGAATTTTTTTCCACCAAGCGATAAATAAAATCCCCAGACCCGATCGCAAAGAAACTGAACACGATCAGCAAATTGTGCGCCGCATACCAATTCGAGAAATCGAGCGAATACGGCACATTGAGCAGCACATCTGCCAAGAAATACGCCGACTCCCAACGCGATCAGTCCAAACCGAACGACCGCCATGCGCCGCGACCGCAAAGACAAGCGTCCACACGACTAAATCGAGCACGACATGGTTTTGCTGCCCAGCACGTCGCGGCGTAACCTGGATCACCACGAAGAATGGCGAGCGCAAGCCACTGATTTCGAACAATGAATTTGATCAGCACCAGCAGCAGAAAAAACGCCAGAGCACCTTGGATCGAGTTCGTCGCAACGCTGAAGTAATAGCCGATCGCTTCGCGAAATCCTCCGACAAGGTCGCTTGACCCAAACTGCAAAGCTCCGCCCAGACGAATGCTGAACAAATTTCCGATCTCAAAAATCAACACCCAACGCCATGCCAAGCAAAATGCCCGAGACAATATCCCTTCCAACCAACGGGTCGCGCAGTCTTCCCGACACCAGGCGCGTCCACGAAATAATCGTCTGCGGCCAGTTGCGGCGAACGTACGGCTCCAGCGCGATGTACAACAACCACATCGAAGCCCGCATAGAGCAGCGACGTCGCGATCTGCAAGGAACATGACTCCGACGATCCGGCGACGCCACGAAGTGCGCCCGAAACAAAAACGTCACCATCTGCAAAATAAACGCCGCCCAAGCCAACCGCCGCGCCCCAACCCGATCTCCTCGGCCGCGTTTCAAGTTCAGAGAAAGCGAAAAACAGACCGCCGCTTAAGATCAGCTCCGACAATCGTCGAGACTCAAGAACGTTTTTGAATCTTGCGTTTCCCGATTTTTCTCGGGGGCGGCATGCGCGGCGCGTCTGTCCACGGCCCCGAGAGCGCGAAATAAACGGGCTTGCCATGCAATGAAGCTGCCTCAACGTGCAATGGCCGCTCGCTGCCCGGCCACTTCCATCCCAAGCTTCTCGATAGTCCGAAGCCGCGAGCGAGTTCCATGTCGAGGGAGCGCTTTTCAATTGCGCTGGATCGATTTCAGCCGCCGCAAAAGGCAGTCCCCAATCCGGCTTTTTGATTTCGCTGGTCGCGTTTACGGCAGATGCGTGAAGATCCGGTTGACGACGTAGATGTGGGCGCGGGCGCCTCTTCTTTTTCATCGGGTATCGCCTGAAACCAACCGAGCCGCCCTTCGTCGTCCATCCAAAGTCGACCATCCCCGAAGTGATCATAGGCGGATCGTCAAATGTGACCACACCCGGAATGCCGTTTCCCCAAAATCCATCCGGTATCAAAATCTTTTCGGCTCTGCCGATACCAAAAGCTGAGCAACTCGGGTCGCTGATACGGCAGTTTGGCCCAATCAGGATGGGGCTTATCGTTCTTTCCCGCCCAGTTGATAAAATCGCTGTTGGTACCCGAACCCCCAACTACGATCGACAGGGCGTTCCGGATAACCGAATCTTCGCGATGAGTTCCTCGGCGCGGTTCGAAAGCACTTCCGGAGACTTGCGAGGATGAACACGCTCCACCGCATTTTCTTTCACGCCGAAATAAAGAAGGAGCAAAGTTCCGAGAAGGGTCGCAGCCAAAAACGAGATCGCCACGCGCGGCGCGAGTCCATCGTTCTCGCCCGCGGCCGCGACCATTTCGGGCGACGGTGTTTCTCCTGCTGCGAGCGCCGCGGCCAGCGGATCGCCGCCCGGCAACGCCGCGGAAACTTGCAGCGCCGACGCCGGCCGCAACACTGGATCCGTCGCGAGACATCGCAAGATCACGCGTTCGAACATCGGATCGATGTCGCGAACAATCGTCGATGGATTCGGAATGCGCGAGTCTTCGCGCATGCGCATCAATTCCGGAAGCGTTGTCGCGTCGAACGCCCGCTTGCCGGTGATGATTTCGTAGAGGATCAGCCCGAGCGAATAAATGTCGCTCTTAACCGTGACTTCCATCCCACCAAGTTGCTCAGGCGCCATGTAGGCGGGAGTGCCGGCGCGGATGTCAGCGCCTTCGATCATCGCGGCGATTCCAGCCAAACCGAAATCCGTGATGCGAACTTTCCCCGCGCCGTCGAGCATGATGTTCGCGGGTTTTAAATCGCGATGAATGACGCCCTTGTCGTGCGCCGCGGCCAACCCCGCGCACATTTGCCGCGCGATCTCGGCGGCTTTGTCAGTAGACAGCCGCCCGATGCGCCGCACCAGCGACGAAAGATCTTCGCCATCGACATATTCCATCGTCAGAAACGTTATGCCGTCCATATCGCCGATGTCGAACATGCGGCAGACGTTGGGATGCGAAACTGTTCGCGCGATGCGAACTTCCGCATGAAAGCGCGCAAGCGCCGCCGCATCGTGCGACACGCTCTCTGGCAAAAACTTGATCGCCACGATCTGACTGAGCTTGAGATCTTCCGCGCGATACACCTCGCCCATTCCGCCGCGTCCGGCGAGCGCAACGATGCGATAGCGATCCGCGATGATCTGTCCCGGAACGAAGCGTCCGCCACCGATCGCATCGGAGCTCGAAAGCGTGCCAGCCGAAGCCGAAGGCGGACGTGGCACGCGCGGCGTCGAATATTTCGGAATCGCGGGAGCGCCGGCGCCACTACCACCCGAACCCAGCCTCGCCCCCGCAGGAACGCGTGGCGCCGCCGAAGCAGTCCTTGGCGCGAGTGGCGCCCCAGAATCCAACGTCACGCCGTCGCTAATGTCGGGTGTGTTGTCGAGCGTCGCCGCGTCTTTGAAGTCGGGATCGAGCGTCTGACCCATTCCGATAGGGTCGTCGCCCAATACAGTCGCGCCGGCATCGATATCCGCAGCCGTGGAAGTGCCGCAGGATGAGCAGAACCGTGCCTTCGAGGAGACTTGCCTGCCGCAAGACGAACAAAACATGGAGCGCAGATTCTACCAGCCGAATTCGCGCAAGACTACAACGCGATCGAGGCCAAGCAGCGGCCCGCCGAGGCGTAAGCTAGATGTATGAAATGTGCGCACTCAGGAGGCCGCAATGGCAAACCCAAACACGCAAACGCTCATCGCTGAAGCCTACGCTGCGTTCAACCGGAGAGATATCGACGCCGCGTTGGCGCTGATGAGCGATACCGTAAGTTGGCCCAAGGCATCCGAAGGCGGTCGCGTCGTCGGGAAAGAAGAAATTCGCGCCTACTGGACGCGCCAGTGGAAAGAGTTCGACCCTCACGTCGAACCGTTGGAAATGATCGACCGCGGGGAGAACAAAACCGAAGTGAAGGTTCACCAGCTCGTGAAGGCGCTCAACGGAGCCGCTCTCTCCGATTCAAACGTGTCGCACATCTACACCATCGCGAACGGTCTGATCGAACGCATGGATTTAGCAGAAAGCGATCCAAGCTCGCCGCAAACTCCGTCGGCCGCATTTTCCGATCGATAAATTTCCGTCGTGAATCGGCGCCGGATTTCAGCGCCCCCGCCACACCGACTACGACGCGCGCTCGACCTGCACCGCAGTCCCGTAAGCCAGCACCTCGGTCACGCCCTGCATCACCTCAGTCGCGTCGTAGCGCATCCCTACGACCGCATTTGCGCCGTGTTGAGCCGCATGTTGCAGCATCAATTCGAACGCATCCTCGCGCGTCTTCTCGCAAAGATTCGTCAGCACCGTAATATTCCCGCCAACCACCGTCTGAAGCGCCGCCGCAAAATTCCCCACAATGCTCCGCGAACGCACCACGATTCCGCGCACAATCCCGAAATTTCTCACCACGCGATAACCCGGCAAATCGTTCGCCGTCGTCACCATTCCCATGTCCATTCGGCCATTCATTCGTCCTCCTTCCGACCTTGGCAGGCATTAACTGGTGCGATTCTACCCGTTCAACTCGGCTAATCGCAGTCAAAGCGCTCTGTTACGCTCGAAACACCGTGGAAACCGCCTTTTACGTCCTGTCGGTCCTTCAGATCGCGCTCGGCCTCTATCTTCTCCTGCAGGGCCTGCAATGGCTCTATTACGTGCGCCGCCGGTGCGCGACCGACCCCGGCTTCTATGCGCCACGAACGGCAGTGATTTGCGCCTGCAAAGGCCTCGAGCCCGGCCTGGAACGCAACCTCACAACGCTCACCGAATTCGATCACCAGAACTACGAAGTCTTTTTCGTGCTCGCGTCCGAGTCCGACCCCGCTCACTCGATCGTGAAGCGAGTCGCCGCGAGCTCGAAGCCGAAGGCGCACGTCCTGATCGCCGGCGCACCGGAGGGCTGCGGCGAAAAAGTGAACAATCTGCGCTTCGCCATTGAACAGCTCCCCCCCGATTTCGAATTCCTGGCCTTCGCCGATTCCGACGGCCGCCCGGGAAAGTCGTGGCTCAAGCGGCTCGTCGCCCCGCTGAACGACCAGCGCATCGGCGCAACAACCACAATGCGCTGGTTCATCCCGAATCGCAGCGATCTCCCTTCTGCATTCCTGGCGGCGTGGAACGCGCCTGTCGTCACGATGCTCTCCGAGAAGGGCAAAAATTTCTGCTGGGGTGGCGGCACCGCGATTCGCCGCAGCCTTTTCGATCAAATCGGCGTCATCGAAGACTGGAAGTCGTCCGTCAGCGACGACTACTCCATGACGCGCGCGCTACATCACGCCGGCCGCTCCATCATGTTCCTGCCGGATTGCCTGACGGTTTCCTACGTCGAGGCCACTTTCCCCAGCCTGTTTGAATTCACGAACCGTCAGATTCTGATCACGCGTGTCTATTCCGAACAGATGTGGGCCTTCGGATTCGCAACCCACACGCTGTATTGCCTCACGCTCCTGCTCGGCATCGCACTGACGATCAGCGATCTCGCCGCCGGCGTACCCGCGTTTCATCACGCGATGCTCACATTTCTTCCGGTGCTCCTCGGAATGATGCGCAGCAGCGTCCGCGTCGCCGCCGTCACCGAGGTTTTGTCTTCCTTGCGCTCCCAAATCATGGGCCAGGCGTGGATCTACATCCTACTCACGGTCGTCATTCCATTCCTCTACGTCGCGAACTTCTTCATGTCCCTGGTCACGCGCAGGATTCGGTGGCGCACCATCACCTACGAACTGGTCTCGCCCAATGAAACGCACATCGTCGCCAACTAAAAAAGAACCATTTTCATATTGGAAACACACGGCAAATCAAAGTGAATCTGAAGTACCCTGGGAGCGCTCATACTGAGTGAACGGTGGGATTACGGCGCTTCTATAGGTCCTGTGGAAAACGTTGCAGCGCTCAAAATCGGTTGCCGCAGGTAACCGTTTACCGCGGAAAAATTGCGCGGTAGGTGAAATTCCTACCGCTATATGGCTCCGGCCCGAAGTACTAGGGCGAAATAAGTATAGTTATTTAAGTAAGTTATAGTACCCAGGGTTAGGCGAATTGTTTGCACAGTAGTGGTAGTTCGGTGGGTCGTATAAAATCGAGTTTTCGCGAGCGAAGTTCTTAGGGTGCTCCTTCTCACGTCTCGGCGTGCTGGTCTGAGGGTTTAACGCTGGGTCCCCAAAGCCCCCAAAACTTGGCTTGATACCCGGTCGCTCGCTGTAGCAAGGAAGATGCCTCGCCAAGAGGCTAACTAAAAATCCAAGCGGGTCTCTGAATTGTCGAGGCAACGACGAGGCTGCGCCGGAGGGGTGCACGTGAAAGTAGTCCGCAGAAATGAACAACCACACGGGGAAACACACCAGCTGAACCATTCTATGTCGTCACGGGAAACCTTTTTCTTTTACGAGAAGAACACTGGAGTCTCGCACTTTCACGTCGAAGCCAGTCCTGACGGGCAGTTTCCGGTCGAGGAAGCCGCCGGTCTCCTGGCTATGCATTGCATGGTCCGCGGGCAGTCGCCTCGCGACTATGTGGTGATGGTGGAAGCGGCGCACGATTCCCTGGAAGGCCTGACGGAAAAGGCTGAGAAGCTCCTGCAAGCCGGTCACTCGGTAGGCAGTTCGGTCAAGCTGACGCGCCGCGAAGAGGAAGTACTCGGCGGCGTGATGCGCAGCCTGGCAAACAAGGAAATCGCTGCCACGCTGAATCTTTCCGAACGGACCGTGAAGTTCCATGTTTCGTCGCTGTTGACCAAGTTCCGCGTTCGCGGTCGCATGGAGTTGGTGCGCGAAGCGACGCGCCGGACGCCTGCCATGCAGGCTCCGCAGACGATTGCGACTCGTGAAGCTCGCGGCGGATACATCGGTCAGCCGCCAAGCTTTCACAGCGCAGCGCCGCGCGTTGGCCCCATCGCCATGGCCAAGCGCCATGCAATGGCATAGTCAACCTGCGACGCTTTAGCGTCGCATCTCGAAATTGCTGAGGGGCAATAGAAAAAGGCCCGGTCCAGAAACTTGGATCGGGCCCTTTACTTTCTACCGAGATTTGCAAGTGCAGGGGCGCAGCATGCTGCGCCCCAAGTCCGCAAGGTCTAAGCCTCCCGGCTCCT
The DNA here is from genome assembly GCA_963785605.1 of uncultured Acidobacteriota bacterium. Lineage (GTDB taxonomy): Bacteria > Acidobacteriota > Terriglobia > Acidiferrales > UBA7541 > Acidiferrum. Next base: position 595,407 of record CAWAWE010000020.1, read on the forward strand.
GCCTTCCGTTACTTCTTCGCCTTATCGAACAAGTCCGACGCCGAATCCCAATTCACGACGTTCCACCACGCCGCGATGTAATCCGGCCGCTTGTTCTGATACTTCAAATAATAAGCATGCTCCCAAACGTCGATCCCAAGCACTGCCTGCGCCTTCAGCGATATCGGCGTGTCCTGGTTCGGCGTCGAATCGATCGCCAGCTTGCCATCCTTAACCAGTAGCCAAGCCCAGCCCGAGCCAAAACGCCCGACGCCTGCGGCGCCGAACTTCGTCTTGAAGTCTTCGAACGAGCCAAACGACGCCTTGATCGCATCGCCCAACGCGCCCTTGGGCTCGCCGCCTCCGCCCTTCTTCATCTGCGTCCAGAAGAGCGAGTGATTCCAGTGTCCGCCCGCGTTGTTTCGAACGGCATTGCGGATATTCTCTGGAATCGCGTCAAGGTTGCTCAGCAATTCCTCCAGCGACTTCGATTGCAGGTCAGCATGACCTTCGAGAGCCTTATTGAGATTGGTTACATAAGCGGCGTGGTGCTTGTCATGATGGATTTCCATCGTCTTCGCGTCGATGTGTGGCTCGAGCGCGTCGAACGAGTACGGCAGGGGGGGCACTGAGAATGCCACGGGTTTGTCCTCCAGTTTGAGATTAGGTGCGAAATTCTTTGTAGCGTTGGTTGTTGTGTTGGTTGCGGCAATGCTTGCTGGCAGTAAGCCGGTAATGTCGCCCGTGCCAAACAATCCTGCGCTTGCGATTCCGCCGCGCAACAAAAACATACGGCGATTCAACGGGATTCTCCTGCGGCGCTAACAAAAACGTAAAGCCACCGGCGCTGGGATTATACCGCCACGATGTACGACAGCGTAAAGCGATGCTTGGCCGGCTCCGTGGTCAACTATTGGATGCGGGCTAAAGCCCAAAGGGCAGATTCTGAAATCACCGCGTCGCTCGACGTCGACAGGCGCTGAAGCTTCGTGACTGCCTCCTGGTGCGCCTCACCACCGCGTTCGAACTTCGCATTCCCGAGCGCAATGCACGCGTTCCGCACAATTCCGCGATGCTTCGTCCGCTTGATAGCACTTCCGCGAAACGCCGCTTTGTACTCATCTTCGCTGATCGCGGCAAGCGCCGTCAGCTTCGGCCGAAAGAGTGATATCAGACTACCGTTCGCAGCTTCATCAAACGTTCGAGGCTGAAACTCCGCAACCGACGTCACCGGCGCCCGCCGATTCCACGGGCAAACATCCTGGCAAACATCGCAACCATAAACGTGATTCCCGATCGCCTCTCGAAACTCTGCCGGAATCGCTCCGCGATGTTCGATCGTCAAATAAGAAATACACCGCCGTGCATCCATCTGATACGGCGCGATCAGCGCACTCGTCGGACAGGCGTCGATGCATCGCGTGCAGCTCCCACAAAGATCAGGCGGCGGCGTTTCTACTGCCTCAAGTGAAGGCGTCAGCTCCAGCGTCGTCAAAACCGCGCCCAGAAAGAACCACGACCCCATCTGCTGATTCAGCACCAGCGTGTTTTTTCCGATCCACCCAATCCCGGCGCGATTGGCAAAAACCCGCTCTTGCAACGGCCCGGTATCGGCATACGCCAGCGCTTCGAACGACTCTTCGAATCGCTCACGGAGTCCGGCCACCAACACATTCAATCGACTCCGCAGCACCTCGTGATAATCGTCACCCCACGCATATCGCGAAATCCACCCACGAGGTTCATCCGCATCCTCGCGCAACGGACCACCATCCCAGGAGTCGCCACTACCACCAACCTCAATCGACCGCGGCAGCTCGCTGTTGTAATTCATCCCGCAAACAATCACGCTCCGCGCCCCGGCCAGAACTCGCGCCGGATCCCCGCGCCGCGCATCGCCCAGATATTTCATCTCTCCGGCAAAACCGCGAGCGAACCACTCCTCCGCGCGCTCCAGCTCCGGAAATCTCTCCGCCGGCGCAACTCCACACAAATCAAACCCGAGCTCGCGCGCACGCTCCGCGATCCAAGCCGTATCCGTTGCAGTTCTCATTAATTTCAATTGTGGCTCAGCAACCGAAAGTTTTGCCAGAAGGGTTCAACGCGCGAAGGCGAAATGGAAGGAACAGCAACCAGAAGACAGTAGTCCTACTTAAAACTCTGAATCACCACAGTCTCGTCCGAAAAAACCTCAAACACCGTAAACAATTTCGTCAGCTGCAAAAGGTCATGCACCTTCTTCGTCAGGTGCAGCAGCTTCATATCACCACCGGTTTTCTTCACTGTCGTAAACGCTGTAACCAGCTCTCCGATCCCCGAGCTGTCGATGTAATTCACATCCCCGAGGTTCAACACAATCTTGTTGCGCCCCTCGGCCAGCAAATCCTTCACCGTGCTTCGCAGCAGCGCGCTGCCCTCTCCCAACGTAATCCGCCCGCCGATGTCCACGACGGTCACTGCGCCCGCATCGCGATATGTCGCTCGCATCACCACGGCGCGCGCTAATTCCCCTGCCCTTGCTGCGGCGTGGCGTTCTGTCCACCCTGCTCATTCGGCACAGGATTCACACCCGGCAATTTCTTCGACATAATAATTTCCGCGCCGCCCGTTCGCCCCGGCACCACATTAAATTCATCCATAAACGCGCGCATCAAAAATATCCCGCGCCCCGATGTGCTCAGCAAATTCTCCTGCGCCAACGGATCCGGCACGTTGGTCAAGTCGAAACCCTTTCCCTCGTCCAGCACATGAATGGTCATCTTGTCCGTCGTGATGTCCACCGCCAGATGAATTTTCTTGTCGGGCTTTTCCTGGTTGCCGTAGTGAAACGCGTTGATCACGCCTTCGCGTACCGACATGCCGATGCGATAGCAGTCGTCTTCGCCGAAGCCCGCGGACTCCGCTACGCGCAGGCACATTTCTTCAGCGACATTTACGCTTTCTACGTGCGTATCGAGTGTGACTTCGAGGTGCTTGGTGTCTGGCGCCATGCTACCTGTCAACTTCTTCCCAAAGTGGGCTGTTCTTGGGCGCAATATGGGTAACACACACAGAGAAACCGAGTCAATGAGGAGCGTGCATCACCCTCCTACAGACTTTCCAGTAGACGCGCTCTTCATCGCCCCGACTCACCGGCCCTAAGCCGTCAAAATGCACGCCCGCAAGCTCACTTTGCATGCCTGCTCTACGTAATACCGCCCTTCACGCCCAATAATTCCGGTCCAGCGCCCTATATTGAATCGCCTCGCTCAGATGCTTCGAAGCGATGCCCTCCGCTCCGTCCAGGTCCGCAATCGTCCGCGCCACCTTCAAGATCCGGTCATGCGCCCGCGCCGACAGTCCCAGTTTCACAATCGCATTTTCCAGCAATTTCTCCGCCTCGGCTGGTATCGCGCACACCTTTCGAATCATCTTCGGCATCATCTGCGCGTTGCAGTGCGTGCTCTTCTCCGCCTTATACCGTTCCGCCTGCCGCGCGCGCGCCTCGATCACTCGCCCTCGTATCGACGACGAATCTTCCGAAGGCGCCGGCGCCCGCAGCTCCTTATATTTCACCGCCGGCACTTCAATCTGAATATCCACACGATCCAGCAGCGGCCCTGAAATCTTCGACACATATCTCTGAATCATCGGCGGCGTGCAATGACACTCTCGCGTCGGATCGCCAAAATATCCGCATGGACACGGATTCATCGCCGCCGCCAGCATAAACCGCGACGGAAACGTCACCGATATCGCCGCCCGCGCGATCGTCACCAACCCATCCTCCAGCGGCTGCCGCATCACCTCCAGCACGTTCCGCTGGAACTCCGGCAGCTCATCCAGAAACAGTACGCCGTTGTGCCCCAGCGACACCTCGCCCGGCCGCGGATTCGCTCCGCCTCCAATCAATCCCGCATCCGAAATCGTATGGTGCGGCGACCGAAACGGCCGCGTCCCCACCAGCCCTTTCGAATTCTCCAAAACTCCCGCCACGCTATGAATCCGCGTCGTCTCGATCGCCTCTTCCAGCGACATCGGCGGCAGTATCGTCGGGATCCGCTTCGCCAGCATCGTCTTCCCCGCGCCCGGCGGCCCGATAAACAAAATGTTGTGCCCACCCGCGCACGCCACTTCCAGCGCGCGCTTGGCCGCCATCTGCCCGTGCACGTCGCGCATATCGACTAGATACTCCGACGCCTCCGAAAGCATCAGCCGCGCATCCACGCGCACCGGCGTAAACGACTCCGGCGAATTCACCAGGTCCACAGCCTGCGGCAACGACTTCACAGCAAACACATCCACGCCCTCAACCACCGCCGCCTCGCGCGCGTTTGATTCCGGCACCGCGATCGACTTAATCCCAAACTCCCGCGCAGCCAGCGTCGCCGACAGCGCGCCCTTCACCGCGCGCACCGTCCCATCCAGCGACAACTCACCCAGAAACATGCACTTATCCAGCGGCTTGCCAAAAAAATGCCCCATGCACCCCGCCAGCCCCATCGCCATCGGCAAATCGAACGCTGACCCTTCTTTCCTCACATCCGCCGGCGCCAGATTGATCGTCACTCCCTGCCCATGCGGAAATTCAAACGCGCAATTCCGCAGCGCCGACTTGATCCTCTCCCGGCTCTCCTTCACCGCATTGTCCGGCAATCCCACCACATTGAAATCCGTCATCTTCGCCGACCCGACATCCACCTCCACCTCAACAAGATAAGCATCGATCCCATTAACCGAAGCACTGAGCGTCTTAAAGAGCATAGTTCTCCGCAAACACCACAAGCGTCGCGGAGTATAAATCATATAAATACTATTATCTATAGTTAATACAACAGGCTTACTGATGGCTCAGTCTTATATGGAGTGTGGCACGCCCTCCTACTCCTTCTCCTCCACCACCCCACCAAACCCATACAAATTCAGCACATCCTGCAACGTCACAATCCCCTCCAACTTATGCAGATCCGCCCGGCTCACCACCGGCAACGCATCCAGCTTCGACGCCCCCAATCGATCCAACGCCACGCTCAACGGCTGGTCCGAATGCAAATGCAGAAACCCCGGTTCCGTCACAAACTGTTCCAACGTCCCCGCGCCTCCGCCGCTCCCCGCTGCCTTCTCCAGCGCCGCCCGGCTCACAATTCCCACCACTCCCACCGTATCGCTCACCGGCCACGCATGAACAACGCTGACCTTCACTTCTTCCAGCGCATCGTTCACCGTCATCTCACACGGCAAGACCTTGTCCGGCGAACGCATCGCACGCAGCACCCGCCGCTGCCCCTCGATCTCGCGATCATCGCCCGTGGGCAAATGAATCCCGTCCTGATGCGCCAGCACTTCGTAAATCGGCTCCGGCTGCATCTTCGCCGAAATAAAAAAGCTCACCAGATTCGAAATCATCAGCGGCACAATCACCGCATAATCCCGCGTCGTCTCGAATATCATCACCACCGACGTCATCGGCGCCCTCACAATCCCCGCAAACGCCGTTCCCATGCCTACCAGCGCATAAACCCCAGGCGTCGCCACATGCGTCGGCCACACGCCATGTGCGATCGTCCCCAAACTCCCGCCGAGCATCGCCCCCAAAAATAGCGCCGGACCAAAAATCCCGCCCGCATTCCCCGACGCATATGACGTCGTCACCGCAAAAAATTTCAGCAGCAGCAACAACAACATCAGCTTCAGCACCATGCCGCCATTCAGCGCCGACCCCACATATCCATATCCCACGCCCAGTGTCTGCGGCACAAACCATCCCATCGTCCCGACCACCAGCCCGCCCGCCAGCGGCTGCATCCACGCCGTCTTCCGCGGCAGCCGCATAAACTTCGCGCGCATCCACGTCAAAAACTTCACAAACGCCACCGACATCAGCCCGCCCAGCACCCCCAGCAGCGCATACAGCAAAAACTCCCACGGGCTCACCAGCTGATAGTTCGGCACCTTGAACAGCGGATCGTTCCCCAGCAGCAGCCGCAGCATCCCCCACGACGTCGCTGACGCCAGCACCACCGACCCCAGCACCGGAGCGTGCATGTCGCCCACAACCTCTTCCAGCGCGAATAGCACGGCCGCCAGCGGTGTATTGAACGCCGCAGCTACCGCCGCAGCCGCCCCCACGGGAATCAGCGCCTTCACCTTCTCCGGACTCAGTCCCAGCCACCGCCCCAGCAGCGACGACAGCCCCGCTCCCACCTGCACCGACGGCCCTTCACGCCCCAGCGGAATCCCGCTCGCCAGCGTCGCCGAAGTACAAAAAAACTTTCCCAGCACTGTAGAAAGCGAAATGTACCCGCCCCGCGCATACAACGCCGCCTTCGTCTGCGGCACGCCGCTCCCACGCGCATCCGGAAAATATTTGAAAAGGAGATACCCCATCGCCAGCGACCCAATCACCGGCGCAAAAAATCGGTGCCATCCCGGACTCCCCACCGGATACACCCGCAGCGCCAACATGCTCCGTAAACCAGATGAACGCCACAACGGTCAGCCCAACCAGCGCCCCAATCACCAGCGTCAGCACAAGAAACACCTGCTCCTCGCGCTTCCGCAAAAACCCCAGCCACTCCCGCGAAGGAACCTTCCACCAAGGCAACGGCGGAAGTGCAGCCGCAACCGTACCCGCCGTTCCCGCCGGCACTGCCGTCCCCGAGGTCATCGACTCACTCATGCTCTGTTCGTCTCATTTCTATTGATGAAATTGCTTCCGTGACGGACGCGCGCGGCCACTCGGCCACGGTTGCCAAATTTTGTCATCCCGACCGAAGCAGCCCGGCGCCTTTTCTTTCACGTTCGCTTCCGAGCGAACGTGCCGGGCTGCGCGGTGGAGGGATCCTGGCTTGATCTCAACAAATCGCAACTCGATGAGACAGTCTCCGCACATTACGCTCAACAACCTTCTACCGCGTCACCTTCTCCACTTCCTCTTCCCCGAACAACCCCTCCACCCTCAACACCCTCTCCCTCCTTCTCTCTACTTCAAGGTGCCGCGCCCTCCCCTTCAACATATCGTCCAGCGCAATCAGCCCCACAAACTTCCCCGTCTCCCGCTCCACCACCGGCATCCGCGTCACTCCGCGTTCCGCCATCCGATACACCGCCGCACGCAACGGCTCATTCGGCGCCGTCTCCACCGTCTCCCGCCGCACCAAATCGCGAAGTTTCCGCCGCAACGCCGCATCTCCGCCGCCAGCCAAAGCCTCGCGCATGTCTCCGCGCGTTAACACTCCAACCAACCGCCCATCCCCATCCACTACCGGCAACAACCTCTGCTCCTGCGGATGCTCCAGATCGACACGCAGCAAATCCAGCATCTCACCCAGTGTTCCGCTCGCCGGCAGCGCCACAACGTTCGACCGCATCACCTCACGCACATACAAAATCTCCAGCGGATCGACCGCATACTCGCAGCTCAAGTGATACCCGCGCCGCGCCACCTTCTCCGTCAGGATCGACCGCTTCAGCGTCAGCACCGTCACCGCATACGACATCGAGCTCGCAATCAGCAGCGGCAACAAGGCATTCCCGTCATGCGTCAGCTCGAACGCAAAAATAATGCTCATCAGTGGCGCGCGCATCGTCCCGCCCATCACCGCCGCCATGCTGATCAGCGGCCAGAATCCCGCGCCCTCGCCCGGCAAAAACATCGCCTCGAGCCCGCCCAGCGCCCCGCCCATCATCAACAACGGCGCCAGCACGCCTCCCGACGTCCCCGATCCCAGCGACACCGCCCAGATAAACCACTTCACCAACAGCACGCCCAAAATCACGTGCGTCGTCACCGATCCTTGCAGCAAGCTGCCGATCGTGTCGTAGCCAACGCCCAGCGCCTGCGGAAACACCAACCCGCCCAACCCAATCGCCAACCCGCCAATCGCAGGCCACCACATCCAGTGAATCGGAAATTTGTGAAACGCATCTTCCGCCGCATAAATCGATTGCGTCAGCAACACCGACAGCACGCCCGCCAGCAATCCAACCAGCACGCACCCGAGAATTCCCTTCACTCCAATAAACAGCGGATGCTCCGGCACCGGAAACAACGGCCCAAACCCGAGCAGATATCGCCGGCACACCGCCGCCGTAGCACTCGCGATCGCCACAGGAATCAAACTCCGCGGCTTCCACTCAAACAAAAGCAGTTCGACAGCGAGCAGCACCGAAGCCACCGGCGCCGCGAACGTTGCCGACATCCCCGCCGCCGCTCCCGCAACCAGCAGCGTCTTCCGCTCCGCGCTCGTCAAATGAAAAAGCTGCGCGATCATCGACCCAAACGCGCCGCCCGTCATGATGATCGGCCCTTCCGCTCCAAACGGTCCGCCCGACCCAATCGAAATCGCCGACGAAATCGGCTTCAGCAGCGCCACCTTCGGCTCGACGCGGCTCCCATTAATCAAAATCGCCTCAATCGCCTCCGGAATCCCGTGCCCGCGAATCCGCTCCGACCCATACCGCGCCATAAACCCAATAATCAGCGCCCCGCCAATCGGCACCAGCACGCTGAAATATCCCAGGTGATTCCCCGAAGGCGAAACCAGCGCCGTACTCCACTTGCCGAAGTAAAACAAATTGGTGAATAGCCCAATCAACCGCAACAACGCCAGCGCCACAACGGAAGCCAACCCACCAATCGCCAACGCCAGCCCCGAAATCCCCACCACCCGCGGCGTAACCGTAAAATCCCCAAGCCTCTCCCAAGAAGCCCGCCGCGCCCCGCTCGGCATCTTCGTCTCATTCTTCTCTTCCACCGTCGTCACTTCTTTTTCCGCTTTCTTTTTTCGCTACTCTTAGCCGAACGGCGTACATTTGCCGCCAGTTTCACTTCGCGATCCAGCAACCGATCAATCGCCCGCACCAACTCATGCCCATTCGACCGCAACTCATTAATCCTCTGCCGCGCCACCTCCTCCAACAACCGCTCCCCCCGCGGCAACAACGACACAATCACATTCCGCCGGTCGTCCCTCGCCCGCGCCCGCCGCACAAACCCGTTCGCTTCGAGCCGGTCCACCAGCTCCACCGCACTGTGATGTTTCAACGTAAGCCGATCCGCCAGCGTCCGAATCGTCGCCGCCTGCCCCTCCGGCAACCCGCGAATCATCAATAAAAGGAGATACTGCTGAGGCTCCAGCCCCGCCCCACGCGCAGCCCGATCCCCCTCACTCAAAAATTGCCGGATCTGATGCCGCAATTCCGCCAGCGCCCGATACTGCTCCGTTCTAATCTCGCCGCTCATTCACAAAGTATATCGTATTGCGATACACTGCGTCGAGCCACACCACTCCCATGTTCGAATGCATCAACGTCGAAGGAACTGTCTTTGTAGCGGCGACTTTACGTCGCCACTCTTCGCCCTTTGGCGACTGCGGCAACAAACTCGAAATCTTTTGTAGGGGCGGGGCTCGCTCCGCCCGGCCGTTGCGTCTTGCCTCCGTTTGCCCGCGGAGCCTCGCCCACCGTCTCCGCGCGACTCAGCGCCCTCAGCGTCAGAATCTTCCGTCGCATTCAACGCGACGCCCCAAAAAATCCCCAACCGCCCATTGACAACCCGTAACCTTCCGCTATAATCACTGTCAGTAAATACTCCGTCCAAACTTAGCCCGAATCAGCTTCGAAAAGCACCATCCGCAAGCCCCTCAATCAAAACAAGTTGCGCACTCCTTTTCCATAGAAATAACCCAAGCAAAATCAATAACCTACACCATCCAGAAAAAAACATAGGGGGTATACCCCCAACCGTCCCAAAACGGGAATCGCATCCGCAGGACGCGGCGCGCTACTTCACGACAATCTCAAACACCTTCGACCAATTCTTCCCAGTAATAAACAGCCTCTGCCGCCCCGAGTCCCACGCAATGCCATTCAAAACATCTTCCGGCTCCCGCGTCTCCGGCCCGGCAATCGCCGTAAGATCAATCCAAGCCGTGACTTGCCCCGACTTCGGATCGATCCGCGCAATCCGATCCGAATGCCAAACATTCGCCCATATCTCCCCGCGAATAAACTCCAGCTCATTCAAATTCGTAACCGCAGTCGCCCCAGCAAAAACCTCCAGCGTCTTCGTTACCTGAAACGAATTCGGGTCGATAAACTGGAGCCGGTTCGTCCCATCGCTCAAAATCAGCGACGCATCATCATGCGTAAGTCCCCACCCCTCAGTGGAGTAAGAAAATTTGCCCAGCTTCCGAAACGATTGCAGGTCGTAGATAAATCCGAACTTATCGAGCCACGTCAGCTGATAAATCTTCCCGTGAAAAATCGTCAGCCCCTCGCCAAACGTTTCATCCGGCAATCGCACCGACTGCACCACCTTGCCGGTCTCAAGCACAACGCGCCGCAACGTCGACTGCCTCTGCCGCCCAGTGCTCTCGTAAAGATATCCGCCGAAAAACTCGAGCCCCTGCGTAAACGCCAGCGGATCATGCGGATAACTTCTCACCACACTCGCGCCCAGAACCGGAATCGTACCAGCTTGAGCGACCGTAACCGACGCAGGCTTGCCCTTGAGTTGCAGCCGTCCAGCCGGTTGCGCAACGGGTTGTTGCGGTGCAGCGGGCTGTTGCGCACTAACGGCAACAGTCAATGCAAAGCTGGCCAGCGAAAGTAAAGCAACCACAACGCGATTTGAAATGGATCGACACATGTTTGAAATTTCTTGGAACTACAACGGCTTGCGAAATGCCTTCTGCGTCTTGTAATGCTCATACCCGTTGCGTTCGTAAAATGCGTGCGCGCGATCGCGAATGACATTCGATCGCACCGACATCCCTTCACACTTTCTCGCGCGTGCCCACGCTTCCGCAGCATCCAGCAATCGCGCCCCGGTCCCAAGACTACGCGACGATTCGCCGACAATCAGCCCGTTAATCTCCGCCCGCAGCGGCACTTCAAGCAAGAACGAAACGCTGACGTGAGTCCACCCGATCACTTCGCCTTCGCTTTCAGCAACAAAAATTGCATTAAGCGCCGCCGGCTTAACGCGCCGGAATCGCACTTTCATCTCCGCGGTAGTCGTCGGATACCCAAGCTCACCGGCAAGCGAAGCCAACCGCGCAATATCTGACGCGTTCGCACGCCGAATGCGCAACTTCGTCGAACTCGAATTGGTCGTCTTGTTTGGCATGGTCTCTAGGCGTCCACCATTGTCCGCACGAATCACGCAGGGGCACGCCGTGCCCTTCTTCCGCCTTCAGCGTGTAGACGCTCGACCGTCAAAGAAAGGGAGCACGGTCAAAAAGTCTTGTCCGAATCCAACAAAATCGTGACAGGCCCCTCGTTCACCAATTCTACCGACATCGTCGTCTGAAACACGCCGGTCTGCACATCAACTCCAAGCTTCCGCAGCGCCGCGCAAAATTCCTCGTACAGTGCGACAGCCTGCTCAGGCCGCGCCGCCGCGATAAAACTCGGCCGTCGCTGCCCACGCGCGTCGCCATACAACGTGAACTGCGAAACCACGAGCGCCGCGCCTTTCACATCGAGCAGCGACTTGTTCATCTTCCCCTGCTCGTCTTCAAAAATACGCAGGTTCGCGCACTTCTCGGCCATCGAAGCCGCAACCGCCGCTGTGTCCGCGAGTCCGACGCCAAGCAAAATCATCAGTCCCGACGCGATCGATCCCGTAACGCGAGACTCGACCGTAACCTGCGCTCGACTCACGCGCTGCAAAACAGCTCTCATCGAACCCTCAGCGCTAAAAATTGAGCGCCGCGACGGCGGGCGCCATCGAATTCGCGTTGCAGCGCGCAAAACTCGCGGACTTCATTGCTCGTTGCAACCTGCTGAGTTCGCTCGCTCATTTCGGTTGCGCAGCCGCAGGCTTCGCCGGTTTACGCGGCAACAGATCCGGAAGCTGCGCCACGTTGTACGCAAACACCGCCAGCACCTGCGCGCCTTCGGTCAGATCGTCCCATCGCACGCGATCGAGCGTGTCGGCCTGCGAATGATGCGTCTTGTCGTAATCGACGTTGTCTTGCACGCAATAAAATCCTGGCACGCCGGCTTCATCGAACGGAACGTGATCCGATCCGCCTTCCGTGCGCAGACTCGGCTCATTCAATCCGATCGTCTTGTCCGCCGCGAGCGGATACAAAACGTGATCCATCGTTTCGCGCGCCGCGTAATTCCCCATCATGCCGACCGTCAAAACTTTTCCAGTACCGCTGTCGTCCACGAGCACCGCGGAAATCTTCGGCAGCTCCGCCGCATGCGCCTTCACATACGCTCGTGATCCGTTCAGCCCTTGCTCTTCGCCGCTAAACATCACGAATCGAATCGTACGCTTCGGCTGCACACCGAGTTTCTGTAACGCACGCGCAGCCGCCAGCACCGCCATCGCTCCAGTGCCATCATCCGTCGCGCCCGTCCCCAAATCCCACGAATCGAGATGCCCGCCAACGATCACAAATTCATCAGGCTTCTCGCTGCCCCGAATTTCGGCAACGGTGTTGTAGACATCGGCCGGCTTCTCGCTTAGCTTGCCGCCGATATTCACTTCGACTTCGACGGCACCGTTTTCCAGCAGCCGCCAGATCTGCAAATAATTCTCACGCTCGACATACGCCGTCGGAACCGGCGCCGGCGCATAGTTCCGCGACAGCGGGCTGCTCATATTCATCAGCCCGTATTCCTTATCGGAACCGTACAGCACCGCGAGCGGCTTTTCTTCCTCAATCAATTTCGTCATGTCCTCGCGGATTTTGCGAACGTCATCTCCCGAGTACGGCCGAGCACCTTTCGGATGCGCCACGGGAACCGCTTCACCGTTCCACGGCGTGATCAGTGGATTTTCCGGCAACTCCATCTCACGCGGCGTGCCCATCAGCACGATCGCGCCTTTCAATTTTCCGTGATATTGATCGAGATCGGTCGCAGTGCGATACGAAACTCCGACGACGTTGCCGCGCACCGGACCATTCGTGCTCGGCGACCATCCACCCGAAGCAATCGTAAGATTTTGCTCCGGCAGGCGACGACGATTCGTCCAGTCGCAGGCTCACGCGTCCAACTGTTCGCGATCTGCCACGATTCCAGATGCACGTTCGCAAATCCCGCCGTCTTGAATTGTTCTTCGGTCCATTGACTCGCGCGATCAAGTTGCGGCGAACCCGTCAGCCGCGGCCCGATGCGATCCGCGAGAAATGTCAGATCCGCCTTCAGCGCCGACTTCATCTTTCTTCACCTGCTCGATGATTTTCTTGTCCATCTCCTCGGTGGGATCGGGCTTCGGCTCGGAAACAGCAGTTGCATTTCCAGGCGCAGACGATTTTGGCGCGGGATTGTACGGAAGCGGCCGCCTCGGCAACATCGTCGGCAATTGCGCCGTGTTGTACGCAAACGTCGCCAGCACTTGCGCGCCCTGATTCAAATCGTCTTTCCAAACTTTGTCGAACGTATCCGTCTGGCTGTGATGCGTAAACCGATACTCCGCCGGATCCTGCATGCAGAAAAATCCCGGCACGCCGGCTTCGTCGAACGAAAGATGATCGGTGCCGTACGAACGCGCCATACTCGGCTCGAGCAATTTCAACTCCGGCAGCGGCGTCAGCACCTGATCGACAAGCTCGCGATCCTGATAGTTGTCGTGCATCCCCAGCGCGCGCACGCGTCCTGTGCCGGTGTCGTGCACCAGCACCGCCGAAATTTTCTCGAGCTCATTCTGATGCGCTTTGACGTACTCCTGCGAACCCCACAGTCCTTGCTCTTCGCCAGAGAACAGCACAAAACGAATCGTGCGCTTCGGTTTGAGTTTCAGTTTCGCCAGCGTACGCGCCGCTTCCAGAACCGCCATTGAGCCAGTGCCGTTGTCGGTCGAGCCCGTCGCCAAATCCCACGAATCGAGATGGCCGCCAATAATCACCATCTCATCCGGCTTTTCCGAGCCGCGCAGATCGGCCACCGTGTTATATGCCTCGACCGGCTTTTGCCGAACGAGTTTGTCATCTCGATTTGGACAGTCACCGGCCCATGTTTCATCAGACGCCAGATCATCCGATATCCTTCGCCCGTAATGAACGCAGTCGGAGTCGTTCCTTCCGCAAAGCGCGAACCGCTGATGTCGGTCATGTTCAGCAAGCCCTCGGGCTTGTTCGAATCGCGCAAGACAGCGGCGACGCCTTCCGCTTTCCAGAAGTTCGCGCGGTCGTTTTCGTCCCGCAAAATCGCTTCATACGGATCGTTTTCCGTCGCCTCTCCGATTCTCGCCGGCGGCTTCTGCATCGGCCGCGTGAACGCGCGATACGGATCGACCGGCTGTTGCGGCGACAAACTCGTCGGCTCCGTGTAAATGAGAATTGCGCCTTTCAATTTGCCGCGATATTTCTCGAAATCTTTTTTCTCCTTCGCGTCGAAATAGACCACCGGCCCGCGCACAGCGCCCGGATGTGCCCGGGGACCACGCCGCCGACACGATCGTCAGCGGATGCTCTGCCGGAGCCAAAATACGCGCATGTGCCGACCCTCGCGCCCAGGTCCGCTCCACTTTCCACGGCTCCAGATGCACGTTCGTCAGCCCGTACTCTGTAAATTTCTGCTTGGTCCAATCGTTCGCACGCTTCAGCCCGTCCGTTCCTGTCAGTCTCGCGCCGATACTGTCGGAAAGATATTCGAGATTCGCCATCGCCTCGCTGTTGTTCTGAATCTCAGTGAGAATTCGCGCATCGTCGCCCGCATAGGGATAAGGATTATCCGCCGCCGGATCGGCCGAAGTCTTCGCGAATCCCGCACGCACCGCGATCAAAATCAGCACAGCACTCAACACAAACGCGACGCTTCGACGCGTATTCATCCGTTCTCCTCTGCCTCGAAATCTCGTTTGAAAAATAGTTTGCCCGTTGCCGATGCTTAGACGCCGGCAAATCGCCGGTGCGTTTCGATGGCGAAAATCGGATCGGCTGGGCGGAGTGAACCCCGCCCCTACAAACTTCATCCGGAATGCTTACCCAGCTTGCGAACCTTGCGGCGCTTCGATTTGCGCTGGCGCGGCGCGGGCTGGCACTTCGGGCAAAAATAACTGCTTCGTCCCGCAACGATAACGCGCCGGATCGGTGTCCTGCACCGATAGCACGGCTTCCCTTCTCGTCCGTAGGCTCGATGATGGCGCTGATATTCTCCCGGCTCGCCGTTGGCGTCAAGAAAATCTGAAATGGAAGACCCGCGCATGACGATGGCGCGATTCAAGATCTCTTGCAGCACGCGGCGCAGAGTCTGCGCTTCTTTCTCGCTGAGTTTTGCGCCCACGCGCGCCGGGTGAATTTTCGCGCGCCACAAACTTTCGTCGGCATAAATGTTTCCGACGCCTCGAAGCACCGATTGATCGAGCAGCAGCGCCTTAATCCTCGAATTACGCGAGCGAATACGTTGCGAGAACTCGGCGGCACTCACTTCGAGCGGATCCGCTCCGGCTCCTGTAACTTCCTTAGCGAGCAACTCTGCTGTGAGATACGCCATGCGCCCAAAACGCCGCGCATCGGTGTAGCGAAGTTCGCGCCCATCATCGAGCGTGAACGACACATGCGTGTGCTTCTCGAGCGGAATTTCAGCCGAGATCGGCGCGATCTGTCCCGTCATCCCAAGATGCACCAGCAGCGACGCCGACTGATTTGCCTTGGCGTCTTCCAAACCAACTGGCGCCGCTTCATCGCCGCTCGCCAGCCGCAGCAGCATAAACTTGCCGAATCGCTCGACCGCCGCGATCGTCTGTCCGCTCAAACGCGTAAATTCCTCGGGATTGTCGATGAAATCGCTCTTGCCGATCCACACCGACAAAATTTTGCGGCCCAGCACGGACTGCCGCAAGCCGCGCACCACTGTCTCAACTTCAGGAAGTTCAGGCATCGCTCAGTTTTCCGATTTCACGCTACCACATTCGCGCCGCGGCGTTCTTCGCTCTATCTTCGACCTGCGCCCGGCCAAATGACGTTACAGGGAAGCACCCTTCGTGCATTCCATGCGACCCGTGCGTGCATCGAAACTGACATGATAAAGTCGCATTGGCGGGGGATTATTTTGCGGAACCTTTGTGTGAAGTTCACAGCGATGGCGATCGTGTTTCTCGCGACCGCGCTATCTGCGCAAGCGAAACACGAAACCGGCTTCCTCGACCGCACGGTAAATATCGATGGCACCACTTACCGCTACCAGGTTTTCGTTCCCGAAGATTGGACGCCGCACCAGAAATGGCCCGTCATTTTATTTCTCCACGGCTCGGGCGAGCGCGGCGAAGACGGCATGGACGAAACCGACGTGGGCATCGGCACCGCGATTCGCAGCGACCGCGGCCATTTCGAAGCCATCGTCGTCATGCCGCAGTGCCGCAAAAATATCTGGTGGACGATGCCGCCGATGGGCGATCTCGCAATGACCGCTCTGCATAACGCTACGCGCGAATTTCACGGCGACACCAATCGCACCTATCTCACCGGCATTTCGATGGGCGGCTACGGAAGCTGGTACCTCGCGCAGAAATATCCGCACACGTTCGCGGCGATGGTAGTGATTTGCGGCGGAATCCATCCGCCGGTCGCAACGCTGAAATCGCATCCCGAGCTGGTAAAGTTTTCGCCGCCCGACGGACCGAGCGCATACGCCGATGCCGCTGCGAAAATCGGCAAAGTGCCCGTCTGGATTTTTCATGGAGGCGACGACAACATCGTCCCGGTTGTCGAATCACAGCGCATGGCCGACGCGATGAAAACCGTCGGTGCCGAAGTGCATTACACGGAATATCCCGGCGTGAAGCACGTCTCGTGGGACAAAGCCTACGACGAGCCGAAGCTTTATCCGTGGCTCTACTCGAAGACTCTCACCGATCGCGCGAAATAATTCGCGCGTCGTTGCAGCCTCGCCGCCGCCTTTCCGATTTCGGATCTACTTGTGATAATTCGGATACGGCGGATGATCCGGAATCACCACTGGATTTTTCTTCAGCGCATCCAGCGTGACCTGCACCGCTTTTTCGAGCTGCGCATCGTGTCCACCCGCAACGGAAGCGGGATCGTTCTCCACTTCGATGTCCGGCGAAATTCCCGTGTTCTCCACTTCCCACTGCCCGTGCAATCCATAGAGCGCGCCGCGCGGCGCCGTGACGCGGCCGCCATCCATCAGCTCCGGATAGCCCCAGATGCCGACGAGCCCGCCCCAGGTGCGCGTGCCAACGAGCGTTCCAACTTTGTCCTGCTTGAACATCCACGGCAGTGCGTCGCCGCCCGAGCCCGACATTTCGTTGATGATCATCGTTTTCGGCCCGTAGATCTGCTCCAGCGGAGAGCAGAATTTTTCGCCCTCGCGCGTGATCGCGCAGTTGCGCATCGGCCGCTCGAGCAAATCGATGATCGAGTCGGCGATTTCGCCGCCGTGGTTGTAGCGTTCGTCGATGATCGCGGCCTGCTTGCCAACCTGGCCGAAGTAGAAGCGATTGAAGTTGAGGTAGCCGCCGATGTTCGTGTCGGGCACATGAACGTACGCGAGCTTGCCGCCGCTGAGTTCATCGACCTTACGGCGATTGTCTTCTTCCCACGCGCGCGTCCGCAGTTCCTGTTCGTCGCCAACCGGAACGACGGTGACTTCGCGCGCATCTCTTCCGTCGGCGTTCGGGCCGACCTTGATGCGGATCTGCTCGTCGGCAGTGTTTTCAAAGAACATGTTGACGTCGGCGGGTGGCTTTACATCGACGCCATTCACTTCCAGCAGATATTCGCCGGCTTTTACCTCGACGCCGGGTTGCGTCAGCGGCGCGCGCAGATCGGGATTCCAGTTTTCGCCGTTGAAAACGCGCGCAAAACGATAGCGCCCGTTTTCGATTTTGTAATCGGCGCCGAGCAATCCGCCTTTCACCTGCGGCGGACGAGGCACATCGCCGCCACTGATGAACATGTGCCCGATCGTGATTTCGCCGAGCATTTCGTCGAAGAGATAGTTGAGGTCCGCTCGCCCGCCGAGATTTTTTAGATAGGGCGCGTATTTCTTTTCGGCAGCGACAAGATTCAAACCGTGGTGGCCTGGGTCGTAGAGAAAGTCGCGTTCGATGCGCCACGTCTCGCGATACATCTGATTCCACTCGACGCGCGGATCGACGTAAACCTCCATCTCGGAAATTTTCAGCGCGCCGTCGCCGGGTTTCGGCGCCGCCGCAGTCGCGGCGATGAACCACCCTGGCCCCTGGCGATACAAGACTTTTTCGCCATTCGCGGAAACCGTGAAAGCGTTCGCGCCGCCGAGGAACGGCTCGGTTTTGCGAGTCTTGAGCGTGAACTTGCTGACCGTCACAGACTGCGGCCCGCGCTCAAAGCGCGGCACATCCGGAATCTCAGAAAGAAACAACTCGCCTTCTTTTCCTTCCGTGATATCCACATAATTTGCCGGCTTGATGGGCAGCGACACGGTGCGTTGCTCTATGCCGTCCAGATCGATCGTGGTCTTCGCCGGTTCGTCTTTTTTCTTATCGTCCTTCTTAGCATCCGATTTCTTATCATCCGACTTTTTATCGGCGTCTTTCTTGTCGGCATCTTTCTTGTCGGCATCTTTCTTGTCGCCGTCTTTTTTGTCGTCGTCCTTTGCGTTCGCCGCTTTTTCTTCGTCGCTCTCGGGCTCAACCGGCGACTTTTCTCCCGATTTCAGGACGATCGCATAGACACTGCGCAGAACCGGATGCTGATAGCTCGAAAGGTCGAGCCAGCCCGCCGAAAGTCCGACGTCGGTACTTGCGGCAAAGTACAAATATTTTCCGCTCTTGTCGAAGATGGGATAGCGCGCGTCGCCGATCGACGCGGTGACTTGCGAAACTTTCGCGCTGTCGAGCGAGTACACAAAAACCGCGCGCAGGTGGCTCTCTAAACATTTCGTATACGTCAGCCACTTGCCGTCCGGCGACCACGCGAGGGCAAGCTGCACGCTCGGATCTTCATAACGATCCGAATCGACTTTCACCGGTGCGCCCTTCTCGACATCGACGTACCAGAAGTTCAAACGCTTGTCGGTGTACGCGATTTTCTTGCTGTCGGGCGACCAGACCGGCCCATAAAAATAGGATGGCGGATTGCCGAGATTGATTTTTTTAACCGCGCCGGCGCCCGACTGATCG
Source organism: uncultured Acidobacteriota bacterium (assembly GCA_963785605.1). Taxonomy (GTDB): domain Bacteria; phylum Acidobacteriota; class Terriglobia; order Acidiferrales; family UBA7541; genus Acidiferrum. Next base: position 614,452 of record CAWAWE010000020.1, read on the forward strand.
ACAACGTGCAGCGCATATTCGCCGGACTCATCGGAGAAAAACGCGATCGACTTGCCGTCGGGCGACCACGACGGATCGCGCTCGGCGACCCCGGTCGTGCGCGTAAGGTTGCGGACGTCACCTTTCTCCGCGGGAACGCTCAGAATTTCGCCGCGCGCCTCGAACACAGCCCGGGCGCCGGTCGGCGAAATTGCCGCGTTCTGAATCTTGTCTCCAACGTGTTCGTAATGCGGCCGCGTCGCCGGAGAATCGCCGGAGACGTGGACATCGACCTTCGCCGATTTACCGCTGCGAGGATCAAACGTAACAATCTCGCCGAATTGTTCGTAAATCAGCGCGTCGGGGCCGGCGGAGAGCGATTTGAAATCGAGTCCCTTGTTCTCAATGACTTGCTTCACCGCTTTTGACTTGGTGTCGTACGCGAAAAGCGAAACGCTGCCGTTCCGGTCGGAAAGAAAATAGACGGTGTCGCCAAACCACACAGGCTTGTCATCGTTGGAATTCTCGCGCGGAATTTTTTCGAGTTTCAGATCGTCGAGTTGAACGATATAGATCGGCGTGGTCTGTCCGCCTTTGTAGCGCTTCCACGCGGTCTGCCACTTCAAGTTGGGCACGTAAGCGATGCGCTTTGCATCGGGCGAGTAGGAGGCCGCTTCGCCGCGCCACATCGGCAGAACTTCAGGCCAGCCGCCTTCGACGGGAACGGTGTAGAGCCGATCGAAGTCGGCGTACGCATCGCGCGCGGAGTCGAAGAGCACGCGCTTGCTGTCGGGCGTCCAGCCGCGCACGACGTCGGCGCCGGGATGCCACGTGAGTCGCCGCGGCGAGCCACCTTCGGCGGGCATCACGTACGCGTCGATGTTGCCGTCGTACTGGCCGGTGAACGCGATCCATTTTCCGTCGGGAGAAAATATCGGCGTCGTCTCGTGTCCGCCGGTGGTGAGTTGGCGCGCTTCGCCGCCTTCGCGCGGCACGCTCCAGAGATAGCCGCCGTAGACGAAAACGATTTGCGTTTTGCTGAGCGTCGGTGAGTGAACGAGCAACGGCGATTCGTCGGCAGCCGCGGATACACGCAGCGATTGCCAAAGCTGCAATGAACGAACAGCAAGATGCGAAGACGCATTTTTTCTCCCATTCGATCGAAAACTTATTTCTTGCCGGTTACGGGTGCAGGCCAAAACCCTGGATCGCTGATCGGCCGCGCGTCTTGCGTCGCCGCATACTTCTTGACCGCTGGGCCGACCGTCGAAGCTTTGCCAATCAGCACGAACACCAGATTTTCTGATGGAAAATGCTTGGCGATCACCTGGCGCGCGATTTCGGGCGTCACCGCATCGACGCGTGCGTCGAGCTGATTCACTTCATCGTCGGTCAGTCCGTAAAATTCGTGCGACGCGATGATGCGAGCGAGCTGGCGAGAAGTTTCGATGCTCGGCGGAAATTGTCCCTTGATGTAACTCTTCGCCGATTTGAGCTGTTCCTCGGTCACGCCGTCTTTGTGGAGCTTTGCGAGCACTTGCAGCGCAAGGTCGATCGCGGGAGTCGTCGTCTCATTTTTCGTGAAGCTGAAAATCGCGAAGGGTCCGGCGACTTTACGACTATCGAAAAACGATTGGGCGCCGTAGGTGTAGCCCGACTCGACGCGAAGGGCTTCGTTGAGCTCCGACGTAAATCGTCCGCCGAAGATTGTGTTGATCACGCGAATCGCGACGCGGTCCGGATCGGTGGCGCTCACGCCGGTGTTGCCGATTGCGAAGTACACCTGCGACGCGTCGGGCTTGTCGATGAGCAGTAGCCGCTTGCCTTTCATCGGCGTCACGGGCGGGATTGCATCCGACTTGACCGAGCGTGCCGGCCACGCGCCGAACGTTTGCTCGAGCTTCGACTTCATTTCATCGACGTTGAATTCGCCGGCGATCGCGATGATGGTGTTCGACGGCGCATAGTTCGCTTCATAAAATTTCACGACATCGTCTCGCCGAATTTTGGTGAGCGAGATTTCGTCGCCGCTGCTCGACCGTCCGTAGGGATGCGTGCCGTAGAGATAGCCGCAGTAGTACGGAATGACGACCGATTGCGGGTCATCTTTCGCGGCACGAATCGAGTCGACGGATTGCGCGAGGAGCTTCGTGGTTTCGTCTTCGGGAAATGTTGGGTGCAGCAGAGCGTCGGAGAATAATTCGAGGCCGCGCGCCAGGTCTTTCGTCAGAAACTCGGCGTTGACGACGGTGTAGTCCGACGTGGCGTCGCCTTCAAACGTGCCGCCGATGTAGTCGAGATCGGCGGAAAATTGCTGGGCCGTGCGCGTTTTTGTTCCTTTGCGCAGCAACTCAGCCGTGACCGAAGCGAGCCCTTCTTGCCCTGTGGGATCGGCAACCGCTCCTGCCTTTACGATCGTGGAGATATTGACGAGCGGCACGCCATGCTTCACGAGCAGCAGCACGGTCAGGCCGTTTTTCAGCACGACTTTCTCGTGCGGCGGCATGCGCAGATTTTCCGCGCGGAGAGGCGCGAACGAGCCCATGGTGAGTGCCGCGGTCAGCATCGCAGCGGCGAGCAGGCTAAAGATGAAGTAACGATGTGCGAAACGATGTGCGCGAAGGTTCGTCATTGCGCCGCCTTCTGCGCTTCTTCAGGAAGCAGCGTCGCCACCGTTCGATTGTTCGCGCCGAAATACGCTTTCGCGACGCGCAGAATATCTTCCTTGCTAACAGCCGAGTAATTCTTGGCCGCGTCGAACAGCTTGTTGTAATCGCCGAAGAAAACCTCATATGTGCCGATCGTATTCGCGCGGCCGTTGATCGTTCGCATCTGCCGATAGAATTCGACGAGCCGAACGTTCTTCGCTTTCTCCAGCTCCTTGTCGCTCACCGGAGTGTTCGCAGCTCGAGTGATTTCTTCATAGATCGCTTTCTCGCATTGCTGCGGATCGATCCCCTGCTTCGGCTGTGCTTCAACTTCGAGCATCGTTGGATCGAACGCGGGTTCGGCAGCAGCCGAAACGTCGAGCGCGATCTGATCTTTATCGACGAGGCGTTGATACATCCGAGAGCTTTCGCCATGAAACAAAATTGTCTGCAACACGTTGAGCGCGTAAAAGTCCGCGTTGTTTGTTTGGGGCACGTGATAGCCGATCATCAGCAGCGGCAACTGCGCCTGCTTGTGTACGACCAGCCGACGCTCGCCGATTTGCTCCGGTTCGACCGTCGTGACTGGTGGAGGCGGATCATGCGTGGGAATCGGCTCGATGTATGTTTCACAAAGCTTGAAAATTTCTTCGGGCGAGACGTCGCCGACAACCACCATCGTCGCGTTGTTCGGCGCATAGCCCATCTCGAAGTGATGCTTCAGGTCGGCCATCGTCCAGTGCTCGATGTCGCTCATCCATCCGACCACCGGCCACTGATACGGATGCGCGATGAACGAGGTCGCCCACAGCTGCTCGTCGAGCACGCCGCCATTTTCGTTATCGACGCTGAGGCGCCGCTCGGAGGCGACGACTTCGCGCTCGGATTTAATTTTCTCGGGATCGAAACTCAGATCGCGAATGCGATCGGCCTCGATGTCGTAAATCAGCGGCAGCGCCGAGCGCGGAAACCAATCTTGATAAACGGTGACGTCGCGCGTCGTATACGCGTTGTTCGAGCCGCCGTTCGCTTCCATCACTTTGTCGAGCTCGCCGGGTCCATATTTTTTAGCGCCGTTGAACATCATGTGCTCGAAAAAGTGCGAGATGCCCGTCGTGCCCGGCCGCTCGTTTCGCGATCCGATGCGATAGAAAATGTAGAGCGCTATGTTCGGGATGTTGTGGTCGGTCTGCACCAGCACCTTCATCCCGTTTTTCAGCGTCCGCGTCGCGACCGGAAATTCCTGCTGTTGCTGCGCGAATGCGTGCGGTGCTGCGACCGTGGTCAAGCACAGCGCCGCGCACAAAATCGCCCGCGCACAAAAACTCCACTTCACTTTTCTCATGGACCGTCCTTACGAAGAGCACCTAACGTGAAACGTATGGCTTCGCGAAAAAGTTCAGCCCAACGAAGCCTGCGCGTGCCACAACTTGCCGCGCACGTATTCTAGACTCGAAACGCCCCAGTTTCGTTGCTCGCTATTTCGCCGCGCCCGCGCTGGCCGAATCGCCCGAACCGCCGCCGCTTTTCGCCGCGTTCGACAGCAACGCAAACACGCGAACCGGCCCGCCGGAGCCGCCCTCGAGCTTGATCGGCGCAACGATCAAAAACGCACCAGTATCCGGAAGCTCGCTCAGGTCGCGCAGATTCTCGAGATTGTAAATTCCCGCACCGAGGCCGAGATGATGCACCGGATAATCCGACGACGCGCCATAGTCCACGCTCAGCGTGTCGCAGCCAAGCCCACTGACTTTGCGATCGATCAGTACCTTCACCGCCTCAACCGAAAATCCGGGAAAATGCATCTTCCCCAGCGCATCCTGATTGCGATATTTCTCCACATCGGGCCAGCGTTTAGCCCATCCAGTTCGCAGCAGCACAATCGCGCCCGCGGGAATTTTTCCGTGTCGCTTTTCCCACGCTTCGATATGCGCTGGATCAACCAGGTAGTCCGCATTTTTCGCGCTCTCGCTTTGAACGTCAATTACAACGGCCGGCCCAAAAAATTGTTTCACCGGAATTTTATCGAGTGGAATTGTGCCCGGCGGAAAATGAATCGGCGCATCAAGGTGTGTGCCGTAGTGTTCGAGCATCCAGAAGCTCCGCGTGAAGACGCCATCCTTCGCGACGGTCGCGTTATCTTTGGCCTCAAAGAAACGCTTGTCGCCCGGCCACGGCACCAGCTTGTCGTTGATCGCGTAGGTCAGATCGATGACTTGCGTCTTGCCGTCGGAAATGCCGCCGAGGAGACCGTCGTGCGTCGCGTCTTGTCCGAAGAGTGACATTGCAGCAAGGAAGGAAACGCTAACCAGCCCAAAAACGATTCCGAACGACCTCACGCCGCACCCCCAATGAATCTTCGGGAAACTTGTGCAGTGAGCGGATCGCCGGCCCAGGCTCGTGCGATCGAGCCGAACCGGCTCTGGTCCCTGAAGTTAGGGCAGCGGAATCCCCGGCGTCGCAACAATTCCCGCCATACGCAGAATCTCTTGATACTCCACATCGGTGATCGGCGAAATCAGCAACCGGACGTTCTTCAGCATCTTCATCTTCTTCAGCGCGGAATTCGCACGCATTTCGACCAAGGTCACCTGGCGCGGCAACCGATCGAACGCCCGCAGGTCCGCCACATAGTTTTTCCCATTGGAGTCATAAGGATCCGCGTACGGATCGCGCGTCACTTCGGCAATCGAATAGAGTGAACGCTCTGGAGCCGAGTGGTAGCACAGCACGCGGTCGCCCTTCCGGACCTGTTTCATCGCCCGGATGGCATCCTGCTTACCCATCGCGCCGTGCCACATCTCCTTACCCTTCACGAATAAGGTGTCCCAATGGTAGTGGTGCGGGTCTGCGCTGAAGATCCAGTAGTGTCGTTGGGGAGTCGGAAGCGCCATCGATATTAGAGTCGGTCGAGTCGGCACTATACACAGGACACCGATAAAAGCGAAACAAAATGTGAGGGTTAGGCGGGGCGGGTACTGAGGAAAACGAGTGTTGGAACGATCCGATGGTGGGCGCCGTCTCGACTAGCAGCTAAGTCATTACAGTTAAACAGTTTAGCTAGGCAAAATTAGCCCAAATCGACAAAAACTTCGCCCGCCCTCAACTCCGTGGGGTAGCACGCGACGCCCACCGCGGGGTTCGCTACCGATTTGCCGCTGGTCACATCGAACTGCCACGCGTGCCAGGGGCATGTAACAATTTTACCCTCCAGCATGCCCTCGCCCAGCGGCCCGCCCCGGTGCAGGCAAGTATTGTTGATCGCGTGATAGGTTCCGCCGACGTTCGCAACCGCAACGGCCGTGCCCCCTACGTTGACTTCCTTGATTGTGCCGATCGGAATTTCGCTCGCCGCCGCCGCTCGAACAAACGCCATCGCTGCGTCTCCTAAAATCGGCGGCGAGTATAGTGCCCGGGCAGGGCTGAGTCAAAAGTAGGAGTGCCGCCGATTCCCGAAATGGAACAGAACATTGTCCTCTGCCGTCGCGACTGCTGCCCGAAAAAGTTCGAGGAGCTTGCAAGCTAAAAGAACTCTAAGCAGTCGAACGGTTTGGAAGCCCTCGGCCCAACTTTTTTGGCGCTAGGCTTGCTCCTCTTGGCGTCGCGTAACTCGCGATGCTGACTCTGGCTCCCAAGGCTCCGCCACGAATTCCAAGCGCCACACCTGCGGGCGAAATGTTCGCGCGCGGCCTGGCGCATCACCAGTCCGGCAATCTGGTTGCAGCCGAAGCGTGCTATCGCGATGTCCTGCGCGTGGAGCCGGGTCACGCCGACGCACTCCACCTGCTCGGGGTCGTCGCACAACAAAACGGCGATTACGCCAAATCCGAACAGCTCATCCGAGCGGCGATCGCTCGCAGTCCTCGCGCCGCCGACTATCACAACAATCTCGGCAACACATATCGACTTCAGGCCGATGCCGCCCACGCCATCGCAAGCTATCGGCAAGCCATCGCGCTGGACCCCAGTCACACCGACGCGCTTCACAGTGTCGCCACCTCGCTCGCCGATCAGGGCAACTTCGCCGAAGCCGAAAAATACTTCCTCGAAGTCCTACGACTTCAGCCCAATCAGGCCGACGCTCACTACAATTTCGGCAACTCCAAGCTAAACCACGGCAATGCGCCGGCCGCCATCGACCACTACCGTCGAGCGATCGAACTCCAGCCCAACTGCGCGGCCTATCACTTCAATCTCGCGCACGCGTTGCAGTCGCTTCAGCGGCTCACCGACGCCGCCACCGAATACCAGCACGTCCTCCGCATCGCCCCCGACGACTTCGAAGCGACCTACAACCTCGGCATCGTCCTCCACGAACTGAAAGATTTCGCCGAGGCCGCCGAAGCCTTTCGCCGCGCCCTCAACTTGAAACCCGATCTGCCGCAAGCGATGAGCAATCTCGCCGCCGCGCTCCAAGGTCTCGACGATTACGACGGCGCCGCCGATCTGCTCCGCCGCGCCATCGCGCTGAATCCGAATTTCGCCGAAGCTCACGGCAACTGGGGCGGCCACCTTTGGCGCCAGGGCGATCTCGCCGGTGCAAAAAAATCCTGCATGCGCGCGATCGAACTCAATCCAAATCTGCCCGGCGCTCACGGCAATCTCGGCCATGTGCTCTTCGACGAAGCCGACTATCGCGGCGCGCTCGATTGCTACGACCACTCTCTGGCGCTCAAACCAGACTTCGTCAATCCCGCTGCGACGCCGCAGCAGGTGCAGCTGAGCGCGAACCGCGTATGGCAGCGCGGCGATCTCATCAACGCATTCGGCGCGTGCCGCCGTGCCGGCGTCCAGTTCGCAACAGCCGAATACTGCCGCGCTCTCGCAAGCAAATCGAATTGCGTCGAACTCCTTTACTACGTCGGCCTGATGCATCTGTTGCAGGGAGATTTCGCCGCCGGCTGGCACAACTACGAATGCCGCTGGCAGACCAAAATGCTGCGCAACGCGCGACGCGACTTTACACAGCCGCAATGGTTCGGCGAATCCATCGAGGGCGTTCGCATCCTGCTCCACGCCGAACAAGGACTCGGCGATACATTGCAATTCGTTCGATACGCGCCAATGGTTGCGGCCCGCGGCGCCAATGTGATTCTCGAAGTCCCTGCCGAACTACGCCGCCTCGTCGCAAGCATGATGCGCGGCTCCACCGCGCAAATCGTCACGCGCGGCAGCAATCTCCCTGATTTCGACTGGCAGAGCCCGCTGCTTTCGCTTCCCCTCGTTTTTCGCACGGAGCTCTCTTCCATTCCGGCGACCATTCCGTATTTACAAGCCGAGCCACAACTCACACACGATTTCGCGCAACACTTCGCACAGCACTCCGGCCACAAGAACTTACGCGTTGGCCTCGTCTGGTCCGGCAGCCCGCGTCATACACGCGACCGCCAGCGCTCGATTCCGCTCGCGCAACTTTCCGCGCTCACCGAAATTCCCGGCGCAACTTTCTACTCTCTGCAAAAAGGCCCCGCCGCAAAAGACCTCCTCGACATGCCGATCGACATGAACCTCGTCGATCTCGCTGGTTACCTCAACGATTTCTCCGACACAGCCGCGGCGATCGCCAATCTCGATTTGCTCATCACGGTGGACACCGCCGTCGCGCATCTCGCCGGCGCGCTCGGCAAACCAGTATGGATTTTGCTCACGCGCAATCCCGACTGGCGCTGGCTGCTCGATCGCGAAGACAGCCCGTGGTATCCGGCGGCGCGTCTCTTCCGCCAACACGCCGCCGGAGATTGGTCACCCGTGATTGACCGCGTACACCGCGAATTGCAACAACTAGCCACATCGTCAACACAGCCGCCACAATGTTCATGATCGTCAATCCCGAACCGCGCGACTGCAAAATCTGCAGCGCGCCCAGCCCGCTCTTCGGCGTCGTCGATTTTCACAAAAGCTGCGTCGAAGCCCAGGGCAAGCGTCTCCCGCTCTCTGGCCGCCCGATTTACTATCGCCGCTGCACCGCGTGCGGCTTCGCATTCACCGACGAATTCGACGATTGGTCCGCCGAAGCTTTTCTCGCGCACATCTACAATTCCAGCTACATCCACATCGATCCCGACTACGCCTCCGCGCGTCCCATCAGCAACGCGAGCGCCATCGCCAACACATTTAGCGCGTCGCGCGACTCCATCTCGATTCTCGATTTCGGCGGCGGCAACGGCGTTTTCGCCAGCCATCTCGTCTCGCAGGGCTTCAGCGCCACAACGTACGATCCATTTTCCGGATTCAACGAGCGTCCCACACGCCGCTTCGACGTCATCACGTGCTTCGAAGTCATGGAGCACACGCCGTTCCCCGCGCGCACCGCGGCGGAAATGTGTGAACTGCTCGCAGACGAGGGCATTATTTTGTTTTCAACGCTGACGCAGCCCGCCGATTTCGATCAGCAGCGGCTGCATTGGTGGTATGCCGGCCCGCGCAACGGCCACGTTTCGCTTTACTCGCGCGAATCGCTCACAATTTTGTTTCAGCAGCTCGGCCTGAGTTTATTTTCGATTTCCGAGCTCGTACACGTCGCGTATCGCAAATTGCCCGCGTTCGCCGCGCATCTCGTTCGCGAAGCCCATTCCTGAACAAGCCGTCTACTCCGCCGGCGGCTGAAACAACTCCACGCGATTTCCTTCCGGATCTGTGAACCACCCGAATTTTCCGTATTCCGAGTCTTCCACCTTCGGATCGACAACCACACCGCCGGCGCGCAGCTTTTCCAATACGCCGGCAAGATCGTCCACCTGAAGATTCAGCATCACCGGTTGCGTCACCGGAAAATGGTCGGAGCTCTTTTTGAAAAACGACACGAGCGAATAGCCGCGCAGCTCCTCTTTCGGAAACATGATGAATCCTCCTTGCGCGCTCACGCCCAGATTCGCTTCGTACCAGGCATAAAGCGCCTTCGGATCGTTCACTCTCAAAAATGCACCGCCCAGTCCCGTCACCTTCGCCATTGATCCTCCTATCCGGAAATTTTCGTCAAATGCTGATGCCGCTCCATCATCCAGTTCGAAATCGCCACGTCTACTTCCTTTAGCTTGCCCGCGAAAAAATGATCGACGCCCGGCACGATCACAAGCTCTTTTTCTCCGGGCAGCGAATTCACCAACGCTTCGACCTTTTTCACGTCGCCGAATTCATCGTTCTCGCCATGCACGAACAACTTCGGTTTCGCGCATTCATGCAAAAACGAAAAGTCGGTGTTGTTCACCGGCGTGCCGAGTCCGATGCACTCGGTGACGCGATCGTCTTTGCAGCCGGCGCGCAATCCGACGAAGCACCCGAAGCTGAAGCCCGCGACCAACAGGGGCGTACTTGGAAATTCGCCGGCGAGAAAGTCGAGCGCTGCCGTCACATCGCCGCGTTCCCCGCGGCCGCGATCGTGCGTGCCCGCACTCATTCCGGTGCCGCGAAAATTGAATCGCAGCACCGCGAGCCCCAGCGAATCGAGCGATTTCGCCGCCTGATACGCAACTTTGTTATGCATCGTTCCGCCGAAAAGCGGATGCGGATGGCACACAACGGCCGCCATCGGAGGGGTGACATTGCCCTCAGGCTTCCAGAAGATCGCCTCAAGCCGCCCTTCCGGCCCATCCAAAAAGAAATTTCGCGATTCGTGCCCCATCTTATTCCCAACCGCCGGCACACAACCCACGGCGCAACCACCACCACGATAGTCAATTTTTGTGGAATTGAAAAATCCGAATGGAATCGGAAGCGAACTCAAAACCGGAAAGCGAACTGCTGCGTCCTGCAAACCGCAACTTGCAACTCCGCCACGTCGGGCTCGCTCTCAACGCGTACAACCATCAACAACGATTCCGTCACGCCAAGCCACGGCGACGTCGCCGCGCTCTCGAACGACACAACCAGAAATTCGCCGCGCGCGTATTCGCGATTGCTGCGAAATTTCAATCCATCGACAGAGCAATCCACCGTCATCGTCTCTTCAAACCAGGGCATGCGCTCGGTGCGAACTCGCACCGGCACCACAAACGGACGCCGCACCGTCAAGACGTCGCTCGACATCGCGCAGCGGCACGATCGCGTGGGGCGGTACCGCTTGCCTTCGCGACACAATCTCGAATCGCAACGCCAGCAGCGTCGCGAACTCCGTCGCCAAGGCAACTTCAGTGCCGTTCGCAGCAGTCGCGGTTTCAGATTCGCTCAGCAGGGCCGTGTTCGAGATTTCTCGCGCGGTCGCCACGGCAGCCGCTGTCGCCGACGGCGATCGAAACACGCCCGCACTATGGTCGCTGTGATGTCCGTTTACGTACCCGTTGCCGTTTCCATTTCCGTTTTTGTGGCCGTTGCCATTGGCGCCGTTCCCACCGTGACCGTTCGCGCCGTTTCCATTTTTGTGATGACCGTTGCCATGTGCCATTCATTTTTTCTTCGCGACGTCATCGCGCACCACCACATCCGCACGCACCACGCGCGCAAAAACTTCCGGCTGTCCTACGATCAACGAAGCGTCAAATGGAAACGTGATCCACAGCGGCATGCCATCCGCATGAGGCTCGCGGCTCGGCACCAGCATTCCGCCGCGTGAAACATCGACGGTGGTGCACACTTCGGTTTTCTGGCCGAAGGGCGTCGTCCAGCGGAGTCGCGCGGGCAGACGGAGCTGGACGCGATGATGGTCGCGCCGGTCCATGCACTCCAAGATAACGCTCTAGTACGTGGATAACTCACTGCGTACGCATACGTTGCACTATGCGGCAACGTTCCGTACTAGGACAGAATTCAGCATCTTTCGGATTGCTTCCCGCAACGGCGCGGTGTACCGTTTGGCATAATTCAGGCACAGTCTGCAGTCGCGAACGCGATCGAGGAGTTGTGTATGGCTGATGGATCGGAAAGGCGCGTAGCCCGGCGATTTACCATGAGTCTGCCGCTGCGCGTGCTTCCTCGCGAAGCGCGCAGCAGCGAGCTGCGCACCCAGACGCGCGACGTCAGCTATCAGGGACTTTATTTTCTCGCTGAAGCTGAATTCGAAGTCGGCTCCGAAATCGAATTTGTGCTGACGCTTCCTAAACAAATCGCGCAAAGCACCGAAGTCGATATTCGTTGTCGCGGCCAGATCGTTCGCGTCGATGCCAACGCCGACGGCCATGTCGGTGTCGCAGCAAAGATCGATCGCTACGAGTTCATCCCAGTAGCCGCTTCCGCTGCTTGAGCTCCCAGAGCGCGATGTTCGCAGCCTGGCTTCCGTCCCAAGATTCGGCGCTTCCTCAAACCACCTTTCGCGCGTTATAACATCCAATCTCTATAGCGCATTGCTCAAACAGGCGCGCGATTCGTTTCAGCGCCGACGAATTTCATATCGATCGACCGGAGCCGCGACATGTATCACTACGATCCCACGACCGCACTCGAAGAACTCAACGAAGACGCGCTGCTGCCCCATCCCGTGAAACTGCGCGACATGATCATGCGCATTAAGCTCGCCCCCAACGAAGCCCAGGTGATGAATCAGGAATTTCAGGACTACCTCACCCGCTTTGGCGAGCTCCAGAAAGCCGCACGCACCATGCTCGAAAAACTCTCTACCGGCGCCCGCAAGTCCGCGTGACAAATTCACCGCGTGCTGATGTCATTTCTTCATCGCCCGCACGGCTGCTAAACTAATTCCAATGCGCCGAAACACCCTTCTCATCGACGCCGACGACACCCTCTGGGAAAACAACGTCTTCTTCGAAAAGCTCATCGAAGATTTCATCACACTCGTCGAATCGTGCGGCTACACACGCGCCTACGTGCGCCACATCCTCAACGAAACCGAGCGCAAAAATATTCGCCAGCACGGGTATGGAGTTCGGAGCTTCGGGCGTTCTCTCGAAGAAACTTACATAAAGCTCGCCGAGCACAAGGCGGAGCGCGCCACGCTCGCGCAAATTCATGATCGCGTCGTCGATCTCGAACGCACGCCGCCAAAGATTCTCGACGGAGTCCCCGAGACGTTGGCCTATCTTACGGAGCGGCACCGCCTCATTCTCTTCACCAAAGGCCAGCCCGCCGAGCAAGCCGCCAAAGTCGAGCGCTCCGGCCTCCAGGGATTTTTCGAGTTCATCGAAATCGTCAGCGAAAAAGATCCCGAGACCTACAATCTCCTCGTCCGCAAACACAAAATCGTAAAGAATCACGCCTGGATGATCGGCAACAGCCCGCGCAGCGACATCAATCCCGCCATGAAGATCGGTCTCAACGCCGTTTATATTCCGCATCAGCACACCTGGCAGCTCGAACACGAACCCGTCCTCGCCGGCATCGGCAAACTCGTCATCCTCCCTTCCTTCCGCGAACTCCGCGGCCACTTTTAGCCGTTATTCGGCCTGCGTTTCGCTTCCAATTTGGCAGTTGTGCGAAGCGCTTTTCTCTCCGAAACTTCGCATTCTAGGAGCATCTTTCATGGCCACGACTCCCATCGCCTCAACTCCCCTTAGCACGGCCCCTCGCACCGACTGGCGCGAACATTGGTTCGAAAACGAGGAAGCGATCTACCTTAATCTCGCGGCGCAGAGCCCCATGCCGAAAGTGTCCTTCCGCGCCGTGCAAGCTTCGCTCGAGTGGAAAAAATTCCCCCAGCGCATTCCCGACAACGCGTTTTTCGACGTGCCGAATCGCATTCGCGCGTCGATCGGCAAACTCATCAACGCGCAACCGAACGACATCGCCCTCACGACCGGCGCAAGCTCCGGCATGTCCGGCATCGCCTACGGCCTCACGTGGAAACCAGGCGACGAAGTCCTCACCGCGACGGGCGAATTCCCTCTGCAATACGCGTCGTGGAAGCCGATGGAAGAACGCGAAGGTATCGTGGTGAAACTTGTCTCTCCTCGCGACAAATTTCTCGATGCCGACGACGTCATCGCCGCGATGACGCCGCGCACCCGCGTTGTCTCGCTGAGTCTTGTGCGCTTCGATAACGGCGTGCTCATCGACGCAGCGCGCATCGGCGCCGCGTGCCACAAACAAGGCGCACTGTTCGTCGTGGACGCGAGCCAGGCATGTGGCGCGGTCCCGATCGATGTGCAGGCGATGAACATCGATTTTCTCGTCGCAGCCGGATACAAATATCTGCTGGGTCCGTTCGGCACAGGATTTTGCTGGGGACGTCCTGAAGTGATGGCGAGTCTGCGTCCCGGCCCGTTTTACTGGATGGCCGCGCAAGGCATGGATCACGGCTTCTCCGCAATGAGCTTCGCCGATCCAAAACCGGCCGCGGGCGCAAAGCGCTGGGACGCCGCCGAAACCGCGAATTATTTCAATCACGCCGCTCTCGATGCCAGCCTCGAATTCGTTTTGCAGGTCAGCCCCGCGACCGCGCTCGCGCATTGTCACAATCTCATCGAACAGCTTTTTGAGCGCCTGCCGAAAGATCGCTGCATTCCCGCAAGCCCGCTCGATCGCGCGCAGCGCGGACCGTACGCGTGCTTCGCCGCACGCACACCCGAAAGAACTGCGGCGCTTTACGACAAACTACGTAAAGAAAACGTCGTCGTCAGCCTGCGCGAAGGAAACATTCGCGTGTCGCCGTATCTCTTCAACACCGAGCGCGACATCGACCGCCTCATTTCGGTGATCACCACGTGAGCGAAAACGCCAGCGATTCACAACCGTCCTCTTCGCAATTGAAATCGCCAACCGCGAAGTCGGGCGATTGGCCGCGAATCGCCGTAGTCGGCGCCGGCGCTGTCGGCGGATATTTCGGCGGCATGCTCGCTCGCGCCGGAGCGCCAGTCGTCCTGATCGGCCGCGCTCCATTCGCCGCCGCCGTCAACGCCAACGGCCTCCTGCTCGACACGCTCACCTTCAAAGAGCGCGTCCGCGCCGAAGCCTCCGATCAACTCGAAGCCGTTCGCGGCGCCGACGTCGTCCTCTTCTGCGTAAAAACAATCGACAACGCCGCCACCGCGCGCACCATCGCGCCGCTCCTCGCTCCCGGCGCAACCGTCGTCTGCATGCAAAATGGCGTAGACAACGCCGACCAACTCCGCGCCGCCGCCAACATCGACGCCATCAGCGCCGTCGTCTACATCGGCGCCTTCGTCCCCGAGCCCGGCACCGTCAAACACGGCGGCCGCGGCGACCTCGTCGTCGGCCCACGCAACGCCCGCACAGAAGAAATCTCAGCCCTCTTCGAACGCGCCCAAGTCCCCTGCCGCATCTCCGACAACATCGAAGGCGAACTCTGGACCAAGCTCACCTGGAATTGCGCGCTCAACGCCATCTCCGCCCTCGGCCACGCGCGCTACGGAGAAATCGCCGCCAGCCCCGAAGCAAAAAAAATCGTCGCCAACCTCGTCACCGAATTCCTGGCCGTAGCTCGCGCCGCGAAAGTAGATCTTCCCGCTTTTGACGATCCGCAAAACGCCATCAACGGCGCCTACAAAGTTGCCGAATCTCTCGCCACCGTCTTCTCTTCCACCGCGCAGGATCTTCAGCGCGGCAAACGCACCGAGATCGATTCCCTCAACGGCTACATCGCCCGCCGCGGCGCCGAACTCGGCGTCCCCACCCCCGTGAATCAAGCATTGGCGACGCTTGTGAAATTGGCTGAAGCTCACTTCGAGTGAGTCGCGCAGTAATTTAGGACGAGCTTTGCGCTATTCCTTTGATGGGATATGAAACGGAATATGCGCAATCACTTCCACATCGATCGGCTCTCCCGCCTTCGTCGCCGGCTTAAATTTCCACTGCGCTAGCGCACTCTTCGCATTCTCATCCAACTGGTCGTCCACGCCGCGCACAACTTGAATCTGCCCCACCGACCCATCCGCCGCAATCACGCCATACAACACCACTTCACCCTCAACGCGCTCCGCCACCAGCGTCGGCGGATACTTCGGATCAACTTTCCTCAGCGGCACCGGCGAAGACAAATCCGTCGCCGTCATGTGCGGATGCTCCGGATGCAGCTCCGCAAAATTCAAAATCCAGCTTCCCGTCGCGCTGCTCAAATTCGGCATGTTCACGTTCATCGTATAAGTCCGCTTGCCCACAAAAACCTGCTCCGGCTTCGCACCCGCCGGCAGCGCCTTGAAATCCGGCGGCCCCACGCGCACCGGCTCATCCTCCGAACCCGCAGACTCCTGCGGCCGCGCCGACAGCGATCGCATCGATCCCACACGCGTCCCCGCGCCCAATCCCGAAATCCCACTTTTCGAAGCCGGCGGATTCCCCCCGCTGATGCTCACGCCGACCGGACTCTTCCCTCCTCCGCCCGTGTTCGGATCAACCGCGCCGCCCTTCTTCCCCGCGTCCGGCGAAATCGCAACCTTCGCCGCCAAATTTCCCGCTGGCGGAGCAGCCGGCGCAGCCGGTCCCGGCGTCGCCGACAACGCAATCAGCGTCTGCGCGCTAGCACCGCCTGCCGCCGACAAAGCCGCCATCTCCGGCGCAACCGCAGGCGCCGCAACTTCTCCCGCCGCATCCCGGCGAGCCGCACGCGGCGCCACTCCCGCATGAATCTCCAGCTTCGGCCGCGCCGGCTGATTCTCCGTCGCCGCAATATTCAACTCCGACGCCATCTGCTCCGGCGCAAGCACCGGCGCATCTTCCGGCGGCGCCACCTTCACCAATTTCACGCGCCGCTCGTGCGGATGCAGCTGCTTCAGCGCATCCTGACTAATCGTCACCTT
Organism: uncultured Acidobacteriota bacterium; assembly: GCA_963785605.1. Taxonomy (GTDB): domain Bacteria; phylum Acidobacteriota; class Terriglobia; order Acidiferrales; family UBA7541; genus Acidiferrum. The sequence goes on from CAWAWE010000020.1 coordinate 630,719, forward strand.
CGGCTTCGCCGGCCCCGTCGTCGCCGCAAGCTCCACCATATTCGGCATCTGCGGCAGCAGCTTCGGCGCTTCCATCGGCGCCTTCGGATTCACCAGCGTCTGCTTCGCATGCGTCGGCCTCACTGGATCGGTGAAAATCCTCTGCCGCGGATGAAACGCATCCGCTCCCGCCACCGGTGAAGGATCAACCGGCGCAGCCTTCGCCAAAGTCTTCGCGCGTGCCTTCGGAATCTCCAGCAGCGGCAAATCCTGTATCGGCCCCGACCACGTCAGCTGAAAATTTTCGAGCCCGGTAACTTTTTTCGGCCCCAGCGCGCCCTGCGGAAACGGCATCGCCAGAAACGCCACATGCCACAACAACGCCGCCACAATCGCCCGCCGCGGCCACCGCGACTCAATCCAGCAATCCTTAAAGAATCCCCCGCTCGCAAATCCCCTAACGCCGCCGCGCGCCACCAGCGCCCGCACGCTGCTCCCCACGCCCTGATGGAAATCCCCCCACGCCACCGAGAGCCGCGGCCCCTCCGCCCCCGCAGGCAAACGCGGAGCCACCAGCGGCATCGCCGTCGCCGCCTGCCCCAACAAATTCAAAGCCCCATTAGCCGAACTCAAACTCATCCCGTCGCTACCTAAGCCCCTGAATCGTCACTACCGCCTGGATATTCTCTACAAGGTTGCTCGATACCCCTCCCGCCGGTCAACCCGCATTTGGATGCCGCCACCCCGCCCCACGCCGTCCCGACCGAAAACGGCCGGCTGTAACTTATGTCCTGGGATAGTTCTGGGATAGTTCAACCCCGCCCACCTCGATCCGGCACCCATCATCTACCCAACGCTGTCATCCCCAGCGGAGTGAGCCGGCGCCTTTTCCTCGCGTTCCCTTCCGAGCGAACGCGTCGGCTCACGCAGAGAGGGATCTCTCTTCTCTTTCTTCTCCCCGCCTCTGTCATTACTTCATTACCTCATTGCTTCTTTACTTCGCCTTCCAATTGTTGACTTCCCCCACCACCCGCCCCTACCATTCCCCCACCAAAAGTGACCCACTCTTGATCGGCCAAAACTTCTCCCACTACTCCATCACCGACAAACTCGGTGGCGGCGGCATGGGCGTTGTCTACAAAGCCGAAGACACGCGCCTCCATCGCTTCGTCGCCTTGAAATTCCTCCCCGAAAACGTCGCCACCGACCCGCAAACGCTCGCCCGCTTTCAGCGCGAAGCCCAGGCCGCCTCCGCCCTCAATCACCCAAACATCTGCACCATCTACGACATCGGCGAAACCGAAGGCCGCGCCTTTATCGCCATGGAATTTCTCGACGGCCAAACTCTGAAACACGTCATCAGCAATCGTCCCGTCGAGCTCGATCAACTTCTCGACATCGGCATCCAGCTCGCCGACGCGCTCGACGCCGCCCACTCCGCCGGAATCGTCCACCGCGACATCAAGCCCGCCAACATTTTCATCACCCGCCGCGGCCACGCAAAAATTCTCGACTTCGGCCTCGCCAAACAAGCCAACGCAAAGCAAAACATCAACGACACCGGCGACACGCTCGCCACCATGGACGGCGACCCAAAACAAATCACCAGTCCCGGCACCACTGTCGGCACCGTCGCCTACATGTCGCCCGAACAAGTCCGCGGCAAAGATCTCGACGCCCGCACCGATCTCTTCTCTTTCGCCGTCGTCCTCTACGAAATGGCCACCGGCCAGTTGCCGTTCCCCGGTGAAACCTCCGGCGTCGTTTTCGAAAAAATTCTCAGCCGCGAACCGACCCCGCCGCTCCGCCTCAATCCCGAACTCCCGCTCAAGCTCGAAGAGATCATCGGCAAGGGCCTCGAAAAAGACCGCAACCTCCGCTATCAACATGCCGCCGACATCCGCGCCGACCTTCAACGCCTCAAGCGCGACACCGGCTCCGGCCGCTCCGCCACGTACACCGCAGCGACGACCACCGCACCCGCCGCATCATTACCCGCAACAACGCCCAGCGCCTCCGGCTCTTCCTCCGTCGCCGCCATCGCCGCCGAACACAAACTCAGTCTCTCCGTCGTCGCTCTCCTCGTGCTCTTGCTCGCCGCCGCAGCCGGCTACGGCATCTATTCCTACCTCAGCCGCTCCGGCCCTTTGCCCTTCTCTTCTTTCACCGCCACCCCGCTTACAGACTTCGGCAACACCGTCGCCACCGCTCTTTCGCCCGATGGCAAATTCCTCGTCACGATCCTGCGCAGGCCCGGCCACGGCAGTCTGTCGCTGCGCAATATTCCGACCGGTAGCGACACCATCATCGTGGACGCAGGTACACGTGTCCTGGACACTCCCGTTTTCTCTCCCGACAGCAACTACATTTATTTTCGCGAATCGGAAGCCACGGGCGACGTCATCGATTTGCTGCGCGCCCCGTTGCTCGGCGGCACTCCTCAAATCATCTCCAAAGATGTCGATACCAACGCGACGATTTCCCCCGACGGCACGCGCATCGCTTTTGTCCGCGCCAACGATCCTGAAATCGACAAATGGCGACTAATCGAAGCCGCCGCCGATGGCTCCGACGAAAAAGTGCTCCTCATTGTTCCTGGTCAGGTAATCCCGGTGCACGTGGCTTGGTCGCCCGACGGCAAGAGAATCGCCGCTTCCTTCGAAGGCAAGCCCAAAGGCGAAATACGAATCTTCGATTTCGCTTCCGGCAAGATGCAGACCTTCGTCCAATTCCCCGACATGTTGCTGTACAGAATCGCCTGGTCTCACGATGGCCGCTGGATTTACACGATCCACACAACCAAGGGCGAGCGCCTCGTAACCAACACCAACATCGGAGCGATTTCTTACCCGGGAGGAAAATTTCGCGACATTACCACCGACACTACAAGTCACTTCGGCGTCTCGGTCACCACCGATGGCAAGACTTTGGCCACGGTGCTCTCGAAATCGACGCCCGAGGTTGCGATCTTGCCCGGTTCGGGCGGTGACGCACTTTCCGCCGTTCCTGGACTCACCCGCAACGGCAATGTAGCTGCCTTCGATTGGTCCGCCGACGGACAGCTTTTCGTCTCCGAGGGAATCCAGCTCTTGCGCGTCCGCCCCGATGGCTCGGATCCGACAACCGTCGTCAGCGATCCAAAGTCATGGATCAGCAACGTCGCTTCGTGCGACTCAAGACGCTGGCTCGCCCTCACCTGGTGGTTTCACGGGAACAATTCGAATTCCGCCGCCATCTGGCGTATGAAACTCGACGGTTCGAGCCCCACTCAGATCGTCCCGACCAACCTCGACGACACCAGGTGGGTCTGTTCTCCCGACGGCAAGTGGATCTACTACAGCAACGGCAAGCAAGGCGCTTCGTTGTGGCGCGTCTCGACCGATGGCGGTCAGCCAGAGGCCCTCGAAGGGACCTCTATTCAGAAAGCGTTGGTAAATTCGCTGGCGATTTCGCCGGACGGCAAAACCATGGCCGTCGCCGTAAATAAATTCGGTGAGACCCCGGACGACTTCACCTTGAAGCTCGCTTTCGTTGATCTGACCGGCAACTCCAAAGAGCGCGTCCGATTGGTGGATCTTGAGCCCGGCCACCGTTTCGTTTTCCGGTCAGTGGTTGCGTCAGACAATCTAGGTGTGCATTTCACTCCCGATGGAAAAAGCGTTGCCCTCGTCACCGAAGATCACGGCGCCGACAACATCTGGTCGCAGCCGCTCGACGGTTCCAAACCCCACGTCATCACCACCTTCAAATCCGATCAGATCATCGACTTCCGCTGGTCCCCCGACGCCAAATCCCTGGCCGTCCTCCGCTACCACCGCGAGTCCGACGTCATCCTCCTCCACGACACCTCCGCCGCCTCCAACTAACGCATATGGCTGTCATTCTTCGACCCGCAACCGACTCCGACTTCCCCTCAATCGTCACCCTAATGAACTCCGCCTTCCGCGGCGCCGAAGGCTGGAGCATCGAAGGCGATCTCATCAAGGGCCAGCGCACAAACGCATCCCTGATCAGCGAAGAAACACGCAACGGGGCGTTCTATCTCCTCGCAAAAAACGACGAAACCTCCGCCCTGGACGGCTGCGTCAGCCTCCAAAAATCCTCTCCCGAAAAGTGGTACCTCGGCTCTCTCACCGTCACCCCCGCCCTACAAAACGCCGGCTTCGGACGCAAACTCCTCGACGCCGCCGAAAATTACGCCGCCGCACGCGGAGCCGAAACAATCGAAATCACCGTCGTCAGCGTCCGCGAAACTCTCATCGCCTGGTACGAACGCCGCGCCTATCAACGCACCGGCGAACGCCGCCCCTTCCCCTACACCGACACCCGCTACGGCACCCCAACCCGCACCGACCTCGAATTCATCGTCCTCGAAAAACATCTAGGCGCGTAACCTTCCGTCGTTCGCTCCGTCCAGCCGCCGCATCTTGTCTCCACTTATCGCAAAGCCCGCCGGAATTTGGGTGCCGCACCCTTAGCTGTTAAAGGGTGCGGGTTTAGACCCACCCTCACCTAAACCGCAACGGCAACCACAACCCCTACAGCCACGCCTGCCCCGTGCCCCGCCTACGCCATCCACATACGGAGCGCTCCACTCTGCTTCTGCCCAAGTAAGACATCCCCCCCTTCCTCACACCGCCTCCCCGCCCAGAACTCAGCGAACCTCAACGCCCTTCGCGCCTCTGCGTCATCTTTACCCTCCCTCGCATGCAGACTTGTAAAAACTCTCCCCCTGCCCTTGCACCAGCTCTCCGATTGTGGTATTATCGCAACCAGTCACAAATTCACCTGCGCGCCGACCAATTCGGCGCTTTTTTTGTGCCCAAACCACGCTCAGACGTCGATTTTTTCGAATAACCCCATCACCTAACCCTTTTAATTTCAGTCGTCTACACAGACTCGTTTCCCGCGCTCGCGTAACTAATTGATTCTAAGCAGCTTGCACACTCTTCAGAAAACATAGGGGGGTATACCCCTGTCCGTCCCGTTTCGGGAATGCCAGTGAGCGAGTCAGCCGGTGAGCCCGCGTCGGTCGAGGCTATGGCGCGAGAAAAGTCAGCGCAGCGTCGCCTTGTTCCAGTCGACGGACCGTGGTTAGCCCCGGCACGGCGGGCAGATCGAACGAACGGCGATGTTCGACGGCAATACGAGATTCCGGGTGGAAAAGTGGCGACTTGGCGACCGCTTCGAGGACCTTGGCATACTCGTCAGCGTCAGCGTAAGGGCGGGTCGATGTAGGCGAGGTCAAACTTTGCGTCGGGCTTGGCGGCAAGCTTATCGAGCGCGCGCACCGCATCGAGCGCGAGCACGCTGACGCCGCTGCGAATCCCCAGCGACGCCAAATTCTGCTTGATCAACGCAGCAGCCGGCTGATGGCTCTCGATAAACACAGCTTCGGCGGCGCCGCGGCTGAGCGCTTCGATTCCGATGGCTCCGGTTCCGGCGAAGACATCGAGAAAGCGCGCGCCGACGATGAGCGGCGCAAGAACGTTAAACAAAGTTTCGCGCAGCCGGTCGCTGGTAGGCCGCAGTGCAAGACCTTTGAGTGACTTCAACTGACGTGAACGAAATTGGCCGGCGATGACGCGCATGAGTTTTCGATTTTATCCGATGCGTGCAAGGTGGTAGCGCCGCTGCCATTCGGCAGGCAGGCGACGCAGAAGTCGATCGAGTTCGTTCACAGGCCCGCGGCGTTGGCGTTCGCGCCTCCGCCTGATGCGGGGGTAGATGAAGCGCCAGAAGCGGAGCTAGCCGCAGCGCCCGGTGCAACGGACGACGCGGCGGGAGTTGGAGCTGCAGCTTCGACCAGCGCAAACGCTTCCTGGCGCGCAAGATCGAGAACAGCGCGATCGCGCATCGGGTTCGCAATCTGAAATCCGAGCGAACCCGGATTGCCGCGTGCCGAAAAATTCGCCCGGCCCGCGCAACTCAAGATCGGTCTCGGCGATCTCAAACCCATTCGACGTCCGCACCATGGCGTCGAGCCGCGCTTTCGCTTCTTCCGTCATCCGCGTCGGCCCCACGAGCACGCAGTGCGATTTTGCCGCGCCACGCCCAATGCGCCCGCGAAGCTGGTGGAGCTGCGATAGGCCAAAACGCTCCGCGTGCTCGATCACCATCACCGAAGCGTTAGGAACATCCACGCCGACTTCGACGACAGTCGTCGAAACCAGGATGTTCACTTCGTTTTTCCGGAAGCGCTGCATGACATCATCTTTCTCTTCGCTCGACAGGCGTCCGTGCAACAACCCCAGTTTAAATTTTGGAAAAACTTCATGACCGAGCCGCTCGTACTCCTCCATCGCCGCCTTCAACTCGAGCTTCGACTCCTCGATCACCGGATACACGATGTAAGCCTGATGCCCAGCCTCGACCTCGCGCTTGATGCCGTTCCACACACCCGCCAGATGCGGCTCGCTCGTGAGATGCGTTTCGATGGGCGTGCGCCCCGGCGGCAGCTCGTCGAGCACGCTGACATCAAGATCGCCATACAGCGTGAGCGAAAGCGTCCGCGGAATCGGTGTCGCCGTCAGCACCAAGACGTGCGGCGCATGTCCATGCGTCGCCGCTTTGTCCATCAGACGCTTGCGCTGTAACACGCCAAAGCGATGCTGCTCATCTACGGCGACAAATCCCAGCCGCGCGAATTCCACGTTATCTTCAATCAGCGCGTGCGTCCCGATCGCGAGCTGCGCTTCGCCGCTTTCTGATGCGCTCCAGCGCCGCCGTTTTCTCTTTCCACTTCATCCCGCTGATCACCATCTCGACTTTATATCCGGCAGGTTCGAGAATCCGCCGCGCCGAAAGAAAATGTTGCACCGCGAGAATTTCCGTCGGCGCCATCAGCGCGGCCTGACAACCGTTCGCCATCGCAATCACCGCCGCTTGCAGCGCCACGATCGTTTTGCCGCTGCCGACGTCGCCTTGCAACAGCCGGTTCATCGGCGACGATTTTTCTAAGATCCGACGCAATCTCTCCGAGCACGCGCTTCTGCGCCGCCGTCGGCTTGAACGGCAAAATCTTCTTGATCGCGTCGCGCACGGTGTCATCGCGCAATTTGAACGCGATCGCATTTTCCTTCCGCACCGCCCGCCGATCCAGCGCAAGGCTCAGCTGGTACAAGAAAAATTCCTCAAAAATAAGCCGCCGTTGCGCCGGCGAAGCATACGCATTCAACGCATCGATCGATTCGCCCTGCGGCGGGAAATGCGTGTGCGCGATCGACTGCGCTCGCGACGGAAATCCAAGCCGCTTCTGTAACGCCGCCGGCAAAATCTCCGGCACCTGCAACTCCACCGTCTGCAACGCCGTATAAATCGCCCGTCGAATCGACCGCGAACCAAAAGTCCCAATCGCTTCGTAGATCGGAACGATGCGACCAACTTCAGTGGAATCGTTTTCGTCCGCGCCCAGCATTTCCATCTGCGGATTGACCATCTCGATCCGCGCCGGCCGCAATTTGTCCACATTCGCGGTCCCGTGCAGCACCAGCCACTGCCCCGCCTTCAGCCGCCCTTCCAGATACCCGCCGTGAAAAAATTTGCACGGCAGCAACCCACCCGCTTCGTCCTGCACCAGCAAGTGATAGATCGCGTTATGCGCAAACTTGTTCGGAATCGCCTGCCCGCTCATCACCTTGGCGCGAATCGTGTAGACGCCATTGGGCTGGATGTCCTTCACATTGGAAAAGTGAATCCGATCTTCGTAGCGAAACGGCAGGTACAACAGCAGGTCTTCGACGGTGTGGATCCCGCGCTTGGCAAGCAGCTCCGCGCGATGCGGACCAACGCCCTTGATCATTTGGACGTTGGTGGCAAGCGTGAGATGAGACATACGGCGAGCGGCTGTCGTGGACATCACGTCTAATCTACCAAGAACTGACGCTCTGAGAAACGAGCGCCGGTGCAGTGCGGAACCGAGGCTCTGAGAAACGAGCGTGGGTGCCGCGTGGATTTTGCTGGTAGAGTGAGCCTTTGGCTCAAGCATTGCGTGTGGGGAGGCCTTTTTGGCGAGTGACCGGTTGAGCGGGCGAGACAAGCGGGCGCTGGTGCTGTGGGTACTGGCGGGGATCATCGGCATCTTCTTCGCCAATCATTATTATTTCCGCGCGTTTCCCGAAGCCTCCATCGATTTTCGCGTGTCGCGCCCCGAAGCGCTGAAGCGCGCGCAGGATTTCATGGCCGGAATGGGCCAGAACATTTCCGGCTATCAGTCTTCGATCGTTTTCGATGTCGATGAAAACGCCAAGACCTATCTCGAGCGGCAGATTGGATTGCAGAAGGCGAACCAGCTCATGCAGTCGCAGCTCGACATCTGGTATTGGGACGTCCGATTTTTCAAGCCGCAGCAGGAAGAGGAATTCGGAGTTCGCGTCAGCCCGGCGGGAAATGTCGTCGGCTACGGGCACACGATCAAGGAGGCGGCGGCTGGAGCGTCGCTGGAACGAAGCGACGCGCAGGCAAAGGCTCAGAATTATTTGAGCGGCAAGCTGGGCGTGGATTTGAACGACTGGAATTTTCTTGCCGGAAGAAGCGAATTCCGACAAGCGGCCAAACCGGCTCGACTGGTCGTTTCACTTGGGAGAAAAAAGATTTTCGCGCGGTGGATGCGCCGTATCGGCTGCACGTCGAATTGCAAGGAGCGCGACATTGGCGGCAGCAACGAATTTCTGAAAGTGCCGGAGGCGTGGAAGCGCGATTTCGCAAAATTGCGCTCGGGCAACGACACGCTCGCGGCAGCTTTTACGATTCCCTACATTTTGATTCTGGCGCTCGCAGTGCGTCTGGGCATTGTTCTGACGAGGCAGGGACGCACGTCGTGGCGCGGCGCGCTGATCGTAACGGGCGTCGCAGCGATGCTGCTGTTTTTGCAGAATTTGAACGGCTGGCCGCTGTGGAATGCGAGCTATGACACGAATAGCGCGTACAGCAGTTTCATCGCGCTGAAAATCGGTGGGGCGCTGCTGGTTTCAATCGTCACGGCGATTACGATCCTGGTGTTGCCGGCCGCCGAGCCGCTCTATCGCGAGTCGCAACCAAAACAACTGCAACTGGGGAAAGTCCTGACGCTGCGCGGATTGCGCTCGAAGGAATTTTTCTCCGCGGCCGTCGTTGGTTTATCGTTCGCTGCGGCACACATCGGCTACGTCGTTATGTTTTATGTGATCGCGACGAAATTTGGAGCCTGGGCGCCGCAGGAATTGAACTACGAAGAATCGGTGAACACGCTGTTTCCCTGGATTTCAGGAGCGGCGATCGGTTTGCTCGCATCGACGAACGAAGAATTTACTTTCCGTCTTTTCGCGATTCCCTTTTTCAAAAAGTTCACGAATTCGACATGGATCGCCGTCATCGTCCCTGCGTTTTTGTGGGGATTTTTGCACAGCAATTATCCGCAGGAGCCGGCTTACACACGCGGAATTGAAATTGGAATTATCGGCGTCATCGCCGGACTGGTGATGTTGCGCTGGGGAATCATGGCGACGCTGATCTGGCATTACACGGTGGACGCCTCGCTGGTCGGATTGTTCCTAATTCGCTCGAACAGTCTGTATTTCAAGATTTCGGGCGCTGTGGTTGCGGCGGCCGCGGTGGCTCCGCTGGCGTTTTCGGGAATTTCGTATCTGACTGCGCGGACGATTCGAGCCCGACGAAGATTTGCTGAACGAAGCGGCGCCGGTGCCCGAGGTGAGCGCGGCGACAGTGCAGGCGGAAGCTGCGGCAGTGCACCGGCGGCGCTATGACGCGCTGGCTCCGGCGATGCTTGGCGTGCTGGCGCTGTGTTTTGTCGTGGGCGGAATTTTGATCTGGAAGGTGAAGCCCACTTCGATCGGCGACTATCTGAAGCTCTCGATCGATGCGCGCGAGGCGCGTGTTCGCGCGGATGAATTTTGCGCGCGCACAACATAAATCCGGCGACGTTCATTCACACCACGCAATTCGTGGACGTTACGAACCCGCTGGCGAACGAGTTTTTGCGCGAGCGCAGCGGCGTCGAATTTCGTGAACAGCGTCTACGCCGGTCAAGTGCCGGGCGCGCTCTGGCGCGTGCGTTACTTCCGCGACGGACAGCCGGAAGAATACGGCGTGATCCTGAAGCCGGATGGATCGCTGCACTCGATTCATCACACGGTGGCGGAAGCGGCGCCGGGAGCTTCGCTGACGAAAGACGAAGCGGTGGCGTTGGGCGAAAAGTTTCTGCGCGATGAAAAGAAAATCGATCTGAGCGCCTGGTCGCTTGTCGAATCGAGCTCGGACAAAAAACCGAAGCGACTCGATCATGAGTTGACTTGGCAGGCGAAGGCGCCGCTCGATCAGAGCACGAGTGGCACGAGCAGCAGCGGCGCAGCAGCGGCGGGGATGACGAACACGCGTACGCGCGCCTGGAACTGCGCGTCGTCGGCGACGAAGTGACGGACTATCGCACCTACATCAAAATTCCCGACGAGTGGAGCCGGCAGCGCGAGGAGCTGACGATTTCGCGCATGCTGTTGGGCATTACGCTTCCCGTTTTGTTTTTCGCGGGGCTGGGCCTCACGGCGCTGATCATCTTCCTAAAAAATCTGAAGTCGCCGGATTCGCGCGGAATTCCGTGGCGGCGTTTGTCGTATTGGGCGTTCTGGGGATTCGGCGCATACATCGCGGTCTTCGCGCTGGGGAATCGGATCCCGGCGTTTCTCGCGGCGTACAACACGGCGATTCCGTTCAAGACATTTCTCGGAACGCTCGCGGTCGGCGCGATTCTCGGCGGGCCGTTTTATTTCGGGCTGATCGTTGTGGTGTTAGGCGTCGCGTGGTTTTTCGCGCGGCGTGCGTTCACGCGAGGAATATTTTCCGGCGTGGACGGGAATGCCCGCGACCTATTACCGCGACGCGTTTTTCATCGGCATCGGTGGAGCGGGCGCGCTGATCGGATTGCAAACAGTGATCCAAGCGATCGCGCAACACTGGCCGACACCGCATCGCGGCGCTCCGGCGGAGTTCGGTTCGAACTTCGATGCCTATATTCCGGCGGGAGCAATCCTCGGGACTTCGCTGCTGCACAGTTTGTTGTACATGGGTTTTGTCGCGCTGGCGGCGACGATTGTCGCGTCGATACTTCGGCCGGCCTGGCTTAAGGCGCTGATATTTTTTGTGGCGACGTTTGCGACGATGCCGAGCAATTGGGGAAACGGCGCCGATTACGCGAAGCAGTGGATTGCGGGAACGATTCTGCTGGCTTTGCTGGTGTTGGGCGTGCGCTACGTGATGCGGTTCAATATTTTTGGGTGCTTCCTCATCGTTGGCATCACTTCCTTGGCCAGCGGTGCGGCTGAGTTGCTGGGGCAGCCGGATCGATTTTATCGGCTCAATGGGTACGGCGTTGTCGCGGCGTTGGTTTTGCTGTTGGCTTGGCCGCTGATGAACTGGAGAGGCGCGGCGGGCGGTGAGAATTCGGCTGGGGCAGCGGGAATCTAGAGGTGGCGGTAGCTCAAAACTTTGCTCGTGCTTACGCCGGGCGGAGCAAGCCCCGCCCCTACAAAAACCTCAGCGGTTGCGCCGACATATGGGAAACAAACTTGGGCGCTTCGTCGTTATAACTATGAGTAGCGGTGCTTACCCGAGTGGGGTGCCTGCGTCCAAATTGGTGGTACTCTGCGGGCTGTCGGTGGGTCGATTTCGTTAGGAAGTAGCAGAGTCGAGCTAAGGTGTTAAGGCTAAGGCCTTAACCATCCGGGACGCGAATAGAAAGCGAAATATGCCGCTACCTCGATTGGCTTTGGCGAACGTGTCTGGCCAGACGGCGCAATCCAATGCCGCTCTGGCGACGGTGGCTTCCGTGGCCCAGCTGGACGAACGCTGTCTGGTGGTTGAGGCGCAAGCGGGCTCCCGCTCTGCGTTCGAGGAATTGGTGCGTCGTTACGACCGCGACGTGCTGCGGCTGGCGCTGAACCTGATGAAGCGTCCCGAGGACGCGCGCGACGTTTACCAGGAAGCGTTCCTGAAGGTCTATCGCAACCTCCACAGATTCCGTTTCGAGTGCTCCTTTTATACGTGGCTGTATCGGATCGTCACGAACGTTTGCCTCGATCAACTGCGGCGGCGTCAGGCGCGGCCTGAAGATCAGGCGCCGGAAGCTGGGTCGGCACACGACGAAGGCATCACCGATTTCTTTGAGCGGCAGAAAGAGCAGCGGCCGACGCTGGATCCTGAGCGGCGATTGCTCGGCCAGGAAATTCAGACGCGGATTGCGATCGCGATGGAGTTGTTGTCGCCGCGAGAACGCGTCGTGTTCGAGATGAAACATTACCAGGGGTTGAAGCTGCGCGCGATCGGCGACGCGCTGGGCACGACCGAAGAGACGGTGAAGAATTCACTGTTCCGCGCGACGCGGAAATTGCGCAGCCAGTTGGGGATCCTCCGATGAGCGGCCCGTTCAGCGGATCGATGAGCGGCAACCCGCAACTCAATTGCTGCGGCGAAGTCGCGCCGCTTCTGGTTTTCTACGCTTGCAACGAAGTTGAAGAGTACGAGCGCGAGCAGATCGATGCGCATCTTGCGGTTTGCGCGGAGTGCCGCGGATTGCTCGGCGAGGAATCGGAATTGCAAACCGCGGTGGCGCGCGTGTCTCAGCCTGCGGACGCGATGGATCCGAGCGGAGCGTTGCTGGCGCAATGCCGCAGCGAGCTTTCGGAAAAACTCGACGACCTGGAAATGCCGAAAGTACGCGAGCACTGGATGCCATTTGGCTGGGTGCAACGCTGGATGGCGTTGCGTCCGGCGTGGAGCGCGGCAGGACTCATCGTGTTTGGCGTCGCGATCGGAACGCAAGTGATGCCGTGGCTGGCGGTACGCAGCGGCGGCGGCGACGATCGCGGAACAACTCAGGCGATGAACGTCACAGCGACGCCGCGGCTGACCGACGAACAACTTTCGAAAATGGCGGTGGCGGGAATTACGTTTTCGCCCGCGCCGGATGCGGCTCCGGGAACGTTGCAGGTGCAGGTGCGGACGGAACAGCCGCTGATGGTGACCGGCAGCGTGGATAACGATGACGTGCGCCGGCTGCTGACTTTTGTTGTGGCGAGCGGCGACCGCTTCGATCCCGGCACGCGGCTCGATTGCCTGGATGCGTTGAAGGTGCGCACCGACGATGAGCACGTGCGCAACGCGCTGGTAAAAGCGGCGCACTCCGATAAGAACGCGGCGGTGCGGCTGAAGGCGCTGGATGCGTTGCGCGATTGGACCCACGAGGCTCCGGTGCGCGACGCGTTGCTGGATGCGCTGCATCACGATGCGAATCCGGGCGTGCGCGTGGAAGCGGTGAATTTGCTGGTGAATTCGCTGGGCGGCGGCGACACCGAAGTGATTTCCAGCGAAGATAACTTGCCGATCATTGCGACTCCGGCTTCTGGCAACGAACCCGCGACGATCAATGGCGACGGCGAAGATGTAGGGCGCGTGGTGCGCGCGCTGGAAGATTTGCAGCGACGCGATCCGAATCGGTATGTGCGGTTGCGGAGCGCGGCGGCGTTGCGGCAGATCGGTTCACGAGATATGCAGTAAGCAGCGGGCGCGGCTCGATACGAGTCGCGATTTTTTTTGTGAGTGAGAAGTAAACGAATTCTCGAGTTCGACGACGGATGATTTCACGGAACAAATCGGGGCAAGGGCGCGGGATTACGCTGGTGGTTTTGTGTCTCGGCGTCGCGTTGCTTGGGCTGACGTGGGTGGCGGCGCCGATGCCGAATGCTGTAGCGGCTGCGGCGACGAAGCCTGTACCGGCTCCCGAGCCAGTTCCTCAGCCGGCGCCGGAACCTGTTGGAGTGAATCCGCCGGAGCCGGCGAAAGTCGCTGATCCAGGCATTCGTACGGGCGTTGACCGGAAGGCTTCGTTCCCAACGAAAGAAAATTTGACGCTGAAGCTGTCCGCGGACCTCGGCACGGTGAAGATTACGAGCCTTCCTCTTGGCTCCCCCGCGGTTGTCCGTTACACCGCTCACATTGAAACGGACGCGCACCAACCGCTAGCCGATCGCTTGCTGACGCACTATTCGCTGAACGCCGAGGCGACAGTGAGCGGCGTGAGCATTACCGGCATGTTGCCATCGCAGATCGCGAAATCATCGGCGGCGGGCGTGCAATTCTGGGTGACGTTTGAGATTTCGGTGCCGCACGGCTACAACGTCGAAGTTCGAACGGACGCGGGCGATATCGAGACGCAGGATCTTGGCGGCACGGCGATTCTTGCGACGCAAGGCGGAAACATCAGCGCGGGCCGCATCGGCACGAGCTTTATGCGCAATGCGGGCGCCGGCCGGATGGTGGCGAGGCTGCAAACCGAAGGCGGGCATATTCAGGTGCTCGACGTCGGCGGAGATTTGAATGCGTTCACCGCGGGCGGGCACATCAATGTGCGCAACATCGCGGGCGACGCGACGCTGCACAGCGGCGGCGGGCACATTCGCGCGGAACAAATTGCGGGACGCGCCGATCTGGAGACGGACGGCGGAAATATTACGGTCGGGCCAGGCCGGTAATTTGGTGAGCGTGAAGACCGGCGGCGGGCAAATTGATTTTGGCGAAGTGCGCGGCTCGGTGCGCGCGCAAACGGGCGGCGGCGGAATTCGCATCATGTATGTAGCCGGGCCGATGGAAGTGGAGTCGAGCGCGGGCAGCATTTGCTTGACGCGCGTGGCGGGAACGGTGCGCGCGGCGACAGCGGGCGGGAGCATTCGCGCGTGGATCAATCCGGATTCGCCGGCGACGGGCGGCGGCGTTGTGCATCTTGCGGGAGTTTCGCAGCTCACTTCGGGCGACGGCGACATCGTTGTGTTTTTGCCGCGCAATCTTGCGGCTGACATTGATGCGACCGTGGAAGCTGGCGGCGAGCGGCACATCGAAGCTGATCCGGCGCTGGCGATGATGATTTCCGGTAATCGCGGCGCGGGCTCGGCGCACGGCATGATCGCGTTGAATGGCGGCGGAGCGCCGCTGAAATTGCGCACGACATCGGGCGTGATTCATCTGCGATTTCTCGACACCGAAGTTGCGCTGCGCGATTCGCTGATTCGCGATCAGAAAGAGCGGCTGAACCAGCACGGCGTGCAGTTGGTGCCGACGAACTACGATCCGTCGGAGCCGATGGGGCAGGCGCAGCCGGGAAATGCGCCGCAACCGGGCGACGGCGACTGGCTGGAGAGCTGGATCGATCGATTGCAGCTCGCGTTTATCGGCGGCACGCATGAAGATCCCGAAGAATTTCGCAAGCATTTGACGTGGCAGCCGCAGCCGATTTATCCGGAAGTGGCGATGCGGGCCGGCGTGACGGGACTCGTGAAATTGCAGGTTCGCGCGACGCGCGACGGGCATATCGAAGTCGAGAAATTGCTGGATGGCTCGCCGGCGTTGGCGGACGCGGCGATTACCGCGGTGAAGCAGTGGCATGTGAGCCCGGCGTGGATGGTGGGCAAGCGCGGCGACGTGATCACGACGCTGACATTTAATTTTCAGCTGCATTAGGTTTCGGTGAGAGGCGCGGCGAAAGAGGCCGCGCGATTCGGCAAGTGTAGGCAGCGATGGCAAGTACGACGTAGCGAAGTCACGGCGAGTTTCAGTTTGTCAGAGAGTTTTTAGTTCGGTCCTTGGTCCAGATGTCGGGTTTCGGGTCCGTTTCGGTTTCGGGGAAATCGAAAGGCTTCGAGGGGAGGAACGGTTATGGCTCGCCGCACATTTTATTTCGCTTCGATTGTGGCGCTGATTCTGGCGACGGCTTCGGCTGCGCAATGCTTTGCGATCAGCAAGGAATTCAACCAGACATATCCGCTGACGCCGGGCGGAACATTCGAGTTGCAAAACGTCAACGGCACGGTAGACGTGCAGACGTGGGACCGCGATGAGGTGGAAGTGCGCGCGGTGAAGACGGCGAAGCATTCGGATACGGATCTATCGCTGGTGTCGATCGATGTCGATGCGAGGCCGGGTTCGGTGATGGTGACGACGCGGTATCCGCAGAATGAAGGCGTGGAAGTTGCGGTCGAGTACGTCGTGCATGTGCCGCGCTGCGCGCATGTGGAGCATCTTGGTACGGTGAACGGGTCGCTGCGGGTGGAAGGCGTGGAAGCCGTCGAAGATTTGCGGACGGTGAATGGGAACATCGAAGTGTTTGACGGCGGCGGCGCGGTGCATGCGCACACGACGAACGGGAACGTGCACATCGAACTGCTGCGCGTGCAGAACAAGATTGGCGCGGTCGCCGAGACGACGAATGGTTCGGTGGTGCTGGCCGTTCCGGCGAGCACGCAGGCTGAATTGGATGCGCGCTGTTTGAACGGGAGTTTTTTCTCGGAGCTGCCGCTTTCGCTGCTGAGTTCGCAGCGGCCTCGCGAGACGCGCGGGAAATTGGGTAAGGGTGGCGCGCCGATTCACTTGAACACGATCAATGGCGGGATTCGCGTCGTGGCGCTGCGATCCACGGTTTAATTTTCGCAGCTTCGTATTTTCGACCAACCAGCCGATTTCGCGTCCTCTGCGTCTAAATGCAGCAAGGAGGGCGGCGATCATGAAAAAAAACATTTGGATAGGTGCGGCGGGCGTTGCGGTTTTGACGCCGGCGCTGATGGCGTTGCCGGTGCATTCGAGCGCAGCGGCGGAGCAAGGCGCGACGACCGCGATCGCGGTTGCGGGCGGGCAGGATCAAGACGGTGAGCGAACCAGGGTGCAGCGGATCGAGATCGAGAAAGATCCGCATACCATCACGGTCTTGAACGACGACGAAGGCGGGCCGAGTTTTCTCGGCATCGAAGCGCGCGAAGTTACTGCTGAAAATGTGAAGCAGTACAAACTGCAGGCGGAGCGCGGAGTTGTCGTCGGTCGCGTCGCGCCGGATAGCCCGGCGTCGAAGGCGGGATTGAAAGAGACGGACGTCATCACGGAAGTGAACGGGCAGCGCATCGAAGGTGCGACGCAATTTCGGCGGATGATTCGCGAGATTCCGGCGGGGCGTACGGTGGAACTGAAGGTGTGGCGCGATGGGCGGGCGCAGTCGTTGAGCGCGAAGCTCGATCAAGCGGAAGAGCTGCATCGTGTGACTGCGGGAACGATGCCGGGCTCGTTCGCGTTTCGCATGCCGGAAGTGGAAGTGCCAGAGATGCCGGAGTTGCATCAGGCGCCGGACGAGGCGGATGGTCCCATCGTCGCGTTTGGCGACGGCGACAATTTCTCGTTCGCTGCGCCGCTGCATCCGCGGTTGGGAATCGATGCGGAAGATATCGGCGGACAGCTCGGGAATTTTCTTGGCGTGCCGGATGACGAAGGCGTGCTTGTACGCAGCGTGCACGCGGGATCAGCCGCGGAAAAGGGCGGACTGAAGGCAGGCGATGTGATTACGAAGTTCGACGGCGAGCGGGTTCGTTCGCTGGGCGAATTGCGCGAGAAGCTGGCGGCGAAGAGCGAAAAAGCGACGTTGACCGTGACGCGAGAGAAGAAGGAAACGTCTCTGAACATCGAGTTGCCAGCGGCGCCGGCGAAAGTGAAGCATCACGCGGTACACAGCACGAATATTTAAAGCTCCCGAAACTAAATGAGTGACCTGGGGCGAGCGTTTACGGGGAAACGCTCGCTCTTTTTTTGTTTCGGCAGGATTTCCGCGCTATTTCTGGCGCCCATACTTTCGTGCGAGACGAAGAGGTCTTTCGATGGCGCTCAGCGCGGTTTGCTTTTCGCGCTCGGGACCGGCGAGCCAATCTTCTTCGGTCGGCGCGAGCGACAGGCGAAGAAGATATGTGATTCCGGGAAGTCCGCCGCCGCGCATTTTCATACGGAAGAGGGCGCGATTCAGAAGACTCAGTGGCTGTTCGTCAACATGCGGAAGGCGATCGGCGACCTGCTGCGCCATGTGGCGTGCACCTGAGTCGGACTCAGTGTCGGCCTGAATCGCAGCGGGCAGCGTGGCGCCGGCAACGTTTTTTGCGAGCAGTAGCGCCAGTCGCAACATGCGCTGTGCGTCAGCTTCGCGCGCGATTGCGGCGGCGCGATCCCAGTCGATTGCGTTGTGCGTGATCAGCGCGGCGACATCGGCGATCCAGAGCAAACGCTCCCAGAAATGTTTTGCGCCGTGGATTGAAATCAGGAGCAACTCGTCTTCGATTGAGAGCGCCGGGATTTGTTGTTCGCCGAGCCGCACGTTTGCTTTGCGACTTAGAAGATTTTCGACCGACAGCGTTTTTGGATAGTAGCGGAACGTTTTTTCACTGTGCAGCTCGACGAGAAGTTTTGACGCGAGCTGCGTGAACGCATACTCGCCCGCGGGTTTCTTCGCACGAATCGCACTGGGCGGGACTTTGGCGTCGTAGCCGAGCGAGATCATCGTTTCGGTGGCGCGCAGAACGTCGGCGTCGCGCAAGACGAAGTCGAGATCGGTATATTGGCGCGCAAACGAAAATCCATAGCAGCGTTGCGCGAGAACCGGGCCTTTGGTGGCCATCACCGAGATGCCTTGCGCGCTGAACCGATCGAGGATGCGGTACATCTCGGCGAGCATGCGGAGATCGAAGATCGTCTGTTCGCGGAAAAAAGTTTTCAGAGTCTGCTGCGCTTCCGGCGGAATGAGTCGAGGTTCGGCGTGAGAGAGCTTTTGCGTCAAGAGCGGCAGCAAACCTTGGTCCTTCGCGAGAGCGAGCAGGCGCTGCCAATCGAGCGAGGACGTTTGTTCGGAGCGGAGGGCGAGAAGGGTGACGTTCGGATTCGCGCAGTCGAGCAGGACGCGCCATTCGGGCGAATTGGAATCCGATTTACGGTCTAGCACTTTGCGAACGCATTCTCCGGCACTGCTCCGTGCAGCATACGCGAGGCGAATCGCTCAGGCCAGCGCGATGCGCGGCTCAAAGAGCGTTTCACCACAGAGTTCACGGATGTCGCAGAGACGGAACAGAGACGCGTCAACCACAAACAAAAAAGCCGGCCCCGTGCGGAGCCGGCCTCGAAGTTAGAGATTTTCGAACTTAGGTTGAAGTATCGGCGTTACGACTTCTTCTTGCCGGATTTGGTCTTGGTGTCGATGCCAGGGGCGATCTGCGCGAGCGCTTCGAGCCCCTGCTTCGCCTGCTGACCATACGGGCCGTTGGGATCGAGCTCGACCGCCTTCTGATACGCTTCGACGGTGCCGGGCTGAACGATGACTTCCATCTTGTCGCCCTTCTGCTTGTATTCCATCGCGCCGACCAGCGCTGCGCCGAGCAGATACCACGCCTGCGCGCTCTTCGGGTCGAGTTCGGTGGCTTTCTTGAGCGGCTCGACGGCTTCCTTCATTTTGCCGACGTTGTAGAGCGTGATGCCCGCGTTGCGATACGCCTGTGCGGCGTTCGGCGGATCGAGCTCCGCGCTCTTCTGATACGCGGCCATCGCTTCATCGATCTTGCCGGCGCGGCCGAGGATGCCACCGAGGTTGTTGTAGTAGCCCGGCGTTGGCTTGAGCGCGACGGCTTGACGATACGCATTCGCGGCGTCATCGGGACGGTTGGCAACATCGTAGGCGTCGCCGAGGCGCGCCCAGATCAAATGGAGGTTCGCGTCCTTTTCAGGAGCACTCGTTTTCGCGGCCTCCAGCTCGGTGATGGCTTTGCCTGAGAGATCGGTAACCTGCGCCTTCATCGTATCGCGCTGATCGGCGGGGGCCTTGGACATATCGGTCTTCGCGGTTTGAGCCTGCGTCAGCGCGGCGATGCCGGCATCGAAGTGCGCCTTCATGCCCGTGAATTTCTGCTTCTCTTCTTCCTGTTTCTTGACCTGCTCCGTCGCGGCGGCGCCTTGCTTGGCAAGGATGTCCTTGAAGTTCGCGTTGACGTTCGGCGTTTCGCCGCTGCCTACCTTGATTTGCGCGAACTCGTAAGGCTTGTTTGGCGCGGGCAGCTCCACCGTGAAGGTGTAGATTCCGGCGCGCATGTTGTGGAAGGCATAGTGGCCGTCCTTGTCGGTCTTCGCGGTGAGTTTTGCGCCCTGATCGCTGGTGGCGTCAATCGTCATGTCCACCCAGGGTTTGTTGGCGATGTCCAGGATATTGCCGCTGACCGCGCCGTCCATCTGCGCGGCGGCGCGTGGCGGTGCAACGACCGCGAATACAGCAGCTGCGGCCAACAACGCGGCGCGGAGCCAGTTGCCGTTGCGCGGCGCTTTCGAACGAGTTTGCGAGGTTTGCGACCGCAGCGCGGTCAAATTCACTTGTGGCCTCACGGCGGCCAGCAGTTGCAGCTTCATGCTCGGTTCTCCTTTGTCTCGGGACGGCTCCTACCCTGAAGTCCCCCGGGAGCGGCGTGCGCCCTATTATGCCCAATTCGGGCTGGAATCCAAGCAAAACGCGCGAGTTAACTGCGTCCCCCGGTCCAGCCCTGCTTATTCAACACGACTCAGCGAACGGCAGTCGCGCGGCGATAAGGAATCGGATCGGGGATTCCCGCTTCCTCGAAAGCTTTGAGACGCAACAGACAGCTGTCGCAAACGCCGCAAGCTACGTCGTCATTTTGGTAGCACGACCAGGTTAGATGCAACGGGGCACCCAATTCGACTCCGCGGCGAATGATCTGATTCTTTTTGAGCTCGATGACCGGCGTGACGATTTCGATCTGCGTTTCGGGGCGCGTGCCTTCGCGAATCACGCTTTGGAAGGCGCGGTAATACTCGGGGCGGCAGTCGGGATAGCCGGAGCTGTCTTCAGCGACCGCGCCGATGTAGATCTCGTGAGCGCCGATGGCTTCGGCCCAGCTAACGGCGACGCTTAGGAAGTGTGCGTTGCGGAAGGGGACGTAGGTGACGGGGATTTCGCCGCCGCTGGCGTTTGGCGATGCGGCGCCCGTGGAGGAAGAGTGGAGCTGATTTTCGGGGATGGCGATGGATTGGTCGGTGAGTGCGGAGCCGCCGATGGCGCGGAAATGATCGAGCTGAACGATGAGGCGGCGGTCGGAGGGGATGGAGTAGTGGTCGGCGATTTCGGTGAAGGCGCGGTGCTCGCGGGATTGGGTGCGCTGGCCGTAGCCGGCGTGGAGGACGGCGACTTTTTCGCGGCCATGGCGGGCGATTGCTTCGGCGGTGCTGACGCAGGAATCCATGCCGCCGCTGAGGAGGATGATGGCGGATGCTTTGGAAGTGGGCGATGGCATCGGAAGATCGATTATAGCGTGCGGTGAGCGATCGGTTGCCGGGTCGGCGGACGGACATGGCGGATCGTGATTGCTGGAAGTTTGCGCCGGGCGGAGCAAGCCCCGCCCCTACAAAATCGTCCTTGAGATCGAATCGGCTAGACGCCCTTGGTGGAAGGGTGCCAGACGAATTTGTGGAGTTGCAGGCCGAGGCGGACGGGTAGATCGTCGGCGAGCATCCATTCGACGAGCTGTTTTGGCTCGAGGCCCTTCCACTTGCCTTCGGGGTCGTCGAAGACGGGAGAGAAGAGCACTTCGCGAACGCGATCGTCGAGATGGTGTTTGCGGACGAACTCGCGGGCAAATTCGTAGTCGTTGCGCGAAGAGATGACGAATTTCACTTCGTCGTTGTGGCTGAGAGCGTCGAGATTGCGATATTCGAATGTGTTGGGCGCGCCGGAGTCGGGGCATTTTACGTCGACGATCTTGATGACGTGTTCGGGGAGCTTGCCGATAAAGCGCTCTCCGCTGGTTTCGATCATCACCGTATAGCCGTCGTCGAGCAGCGTTTGCGCCAGCGCGTAGACACCTTCCTGCAAGAGCGGCTCGCCGCCGGTGATCTCGACGAGATGGACCGGTGCTTGTGAACCGTGCTGTCCGTCACCGCGGCCGGCGAGTTCATCCACTTTATTGCAAATCGCATCGATGGTCGTGCGCTTGCCTCCGTGGAACGCGTAGGCCGTGTCGCACCAGGTGCAGCGCAGATTGCAGCCGGTGAGCCGCACGAATACGCACGGCATCCCTGCGCGTGTGCCTTCACCTTGAATCGACTTGAAAATCTCGGTGATGAAGACCGCTTGCGATTCAATCGTTCTTCGATTTCTGGGGACCAGAGGTCTTTGCACTTTTTCTTACCATCCACCACGCGACGCCTGCGAACAGCGCCATTGCGACCAGCAAACGTCCGTAACCGGGAGCGAGTCCGACTGCGTGAAAAATCAAAATGTAACCGACGGCCACGAAAACGACCGGAACCATGATGATGTAAATCGCGCGGTTCATTTCATGCTGGTCTTGCGCCGATTTTCGTTCTGGTTACCCGGGCTGGGCTGCCCTGGTTCGCATCGCAATCGAAACTGCTATCTTCCCTGAGACTTATTTCGCCGGGCTGTACTTTGCCTGGCTCGTATCCGTTTCCCAAATGATCGTTTCCGTGATGCGGGCGCCGGGCGGCAAGTCTTTCAGGCCGCGCTGCATCTCGTCGTAAAAATATTTCGCGAGATTTTCGGCCGAGGGATTCACGGTGCGAAACGGCTCGAGATCGTTGATGAACTGATGATCGAGCCGGCCCATGATTTCGCGCATCACTTGCTTGAGCAGCGTGAAATCGACGAGCAGACCGATGGAATCGAGCTGGGGTCCTTCGATCGTGATGCGAACGCGATAATTATGGCCGTGCACGTTTTCGCATTTGCCGCGATATCCGCGCAAAGCATGACCCGACGAAAATGTGTCTTCGACGCTTACCTGAAACATCTGGTCCCCTGTAGCAATTCGCCCCTGAATTTATCGGCGTCCCTTTGAGTTGCGACGCGGCGGCCTACGCCCGATGCGATTTCTTCCCTGGTTGCGCTTGCTGGCCCTGCTGCCCTTGTTGGAAGAAGCGCTCCACGTCTCGCAAGTCGTGGGTGGTGGCGTACTGCGGCAGCGATTCCAAGAAAATTTTACCATAGGGCATTCGTTCGATGCGGCTGTCGAGCAGGGCGAGCACACCGCGATCGGTTTTTGTGCGAATGAGGCGGCCGAAGCCTTGCTTGAGCGCCAGGACTGCCTGTGGCACCTGAAACTCGGCGAATGGGTTGCGACCTTCTTCCTGGAGCGCGCTGACGCGGGCGGCGACGATCGGATCGCTGGGCACGGCGAATGGGAGGCGATCGACGATGACGCAGGAGAGCTGATCGCCGGGGACATCGACGCCTTGCCAGAAGCTGGAGGTGGCGAAGAGAACGGCGCCGGGAGTGTTTTTAAATCGCTCGAGGAGCACGGAGCGCGGCGCGGTGCCTTGCAGCAAGAGCGGAAAACTGACGCGATTGCGAACGCGCTCGAACAAATCCCTCATTTGCGAATAGCTGGTGAACAGGCAGAACGCGCGGCCCTGGCTGAGTTCGAGCAGGTTGACGATTTCGTCGGCGGCAGCGGACGCGAAGCCTGGGTTGCGCACGTCGGGAATCGAACGCGGCGTGTAGAGCAGAGCCTGACGCGCCCAGTCGAATTCGGGCGGCAGCGAGCGTTCCTTTGTGTGATCGAGGCCGACGCGCTGGCGGATAAATTCGAAGCGGCCGCCGACGGTGAGCGTGGCGGAGGTCAGAACGACGGTGTCGAATGTTTCGAACAAGCGCTCGCGCAGGATCTGGCTGACATCGATGGGAGTTGCGGCGAGGAAGACGCCTTTGTTCCGGCGTTCATACCAGTAGACGAAATTTTTCTCGTTGGATTCGAACAGGAACGAAAGTTCCTGGCGAAGCTCGAAGCTGCGGCGGGCAAGACGCGTAAGTTCTTCGGGCTTTTGCGTTAAGGCGGCGAACTCGGTTTCGAGGCCTTTGAGCGCGGTCGTGAGCGCGTCGTAGGGTTCGCGATTGGTTTCGAGAAACGCGGCGCGTTCGGGGCGCGTGAACGGGAAGCGGCCATCGCGCGGCGGGAACGTATCGAAAAATTCGCGAGAGCGCTCGCGGATGCGCTGCGTGCGGCGAAGCAGTGCGGCGGAGCCGAGGCGGAGCAGGCGCAATGTCTGATCGACGTCGCGCGAAAGTTCTTCGAATCGATAGTTCGAAATCTGGCGGCCGAAGTAGTCGCTGGCGGTGTCTTCCATTTCGTGCGCTTCGTCGAAGACGACGGCGGAATATTCGGGAAGGATGCTGCCGAAGTCGTCCTGCTTGAGCGCGAGGTCGGCGAAGAACAAATGGTGATTGACGATGATCAGGTCGGCGTCTTTGGCGCGCTGGTGCATCGCGGTGACGAAGCATTGATTGAACTCCGCGCACTTTTGACCAGAGCAGGCGTCGCGGCGTGCGTCGAGGCGTCCCCACAGATCGGAGTCGTCGGAAAGAAATGTGAGCTCGGCGCGATCGCCGGTTTCGGTCAGCTTGGCCCAATCGTTGATCTGGCGGAACGCATCGATTTCTTCGAGGCCTTTGAGCATCGGCTGATCGGCCATCTGATGCGCTTTGACGCGGCAGAGAAAATTCGAACGGCCCTTCATTACGGCGACTTTGAGTTCGGGAGCGAAGTGCTTTTGCAGAAACGGGATGTCTTTTTGGTAGAGCTGCTCTTGGAGCGATTTCGTCGCGGTCGAGATTACGACGCGGCGCCCGCTGCAAATCGCGGGGAGCAAGTAGGCGAGCGTTTTGCCGGTGCCGGTGCCAGCTTCAACGACCGCGTGATGCTTCTCGGTGAAGGCGTCGTGGACAGCCTCGGCCATCTCGAGCTGCGCGGGACGATGCTCGTAGCCGCCGATCATACTGCGTTCGAGCAAGCCGCCGGGGCCGAAGACGTCGTGCATTGTCGGAGCTGAGTTCGAAGCGTTGCTGCGTTCCGGCGCCGGGGATTCGCTCGGTTCATCGAACCTGGGAAAATCGCGCTCGTCTTCACCGCGCTCTTCGTCAACATGCGCTTCGGGCGCACGTGCATCGACACGCGGAGCTTCATCCTCCAGCGAAGCGTAAACACGCTCGATGGAAATGACCTTTTCCGCCTCGCCGGGCTTCTCTCGTTTTCGTGAAGTTGCTGCTTGGCGCTTGCCCAAAATTTATTTCACCGCGCCTGTTCTGTCGTACAGGTTTTCCGTTACCAACGATAGCACACGGTGTGACAACGCAATTACCGGGGCATGACACGCGCTAAAACGTGCGCTGGCACACTGCGAATCAACCAGTCCCGCCTACTTCATCGAACGTGCAATACAACGGAGCGTGCTATGAAGCTTGCAACGAAGCGTGTCACGGAATGTGCAACGAAGCGCAAGAACAATCTCGGACTTTTGATGTGTTTTGGTGTCGCGGCGAGCGTTTTCGCATTCAATGGTTGCGGCGGGTCGGCAACCAACATGACGACAACATCGCCGGCAGGCACGTCGCAGACATCCGCGGTGACGCTGACCGTCACCGACGCGCCGCCGGCGGGCGTGACCGTTCTTTCGTTTGAGGTCACCGTCAATAGCGCCGTGCTGAACCCGGGCAACGTGCAGCTCATCACGAGTCCCCATCGCATCGAAGTGAAGCAACTCGAAACCGACTCCGCGTTTCTTGCGACGATGAACGTGCCGGCCGGCACGTATCAGAGCATCACGATCAACGTGACGAATCCCGAGTTGACCGTGATGAACAACAGCGGCACGGCCATCGGGAGTTGCGCGAATAATTCCGTGTGCCATCTGGAACCGGCAGCCGCCGGAAACGTCACGATCTCGGCTTCGCCGTTTCCTGTCGTGCTCGCGGGCGGCTCGCCGACCGGATTCCAGGTCGATCTCAATGTCGCGAATCTGCTCTCTGGCACGCTCGGCGTCGATTTCAACGCGGCGGGCGCGATTAACGTGGCGCAGCTGCCGTTGGCTGGACAGGCGAACAACAACGATCGACTCGACGACGTGGACGATTTGCTGGGCACGGCCGAGAATCTCGATGCGACTGATTCGCAGTTCACGCTGCACACGATGAGCGGCGATTTTCAGATTCAGGCCAATACGAACACGCAATTCGAGTTCGAAGGCTGCGCGGCGGATAATTTCTCGTGCATCCAGACGGGCCAGGTCGTCGAGGTCGATTCCGAAGTGATGAGCGGAGGCACGTTCATCGCGCGGAAGATCGAGGCCGACGACAACGACAATGGCGACGATAAGGGCGGCGATAACAATCAGGGCGAGAACGAAGTGGAAGGCATCGTCTTCAAAATCGACGACGCGACACATTTCGAGATCGTCGTGCTGGGCGAACTGAATGCCACGAGCAACGTTGCGTTGGGCAATCCTGTCGTTGTGACGCTTTCGAGCGCGCAATTCCAGGTCGATGCGAACGGACTCAACGTGCCGAGCGCGCTGCAAGGCGCGTTTGAGCAAGCTGCGGATACGTCGCAGTTGATGCCGGGCCAGGAAGTGCAGATCCGCAGCACCGGCGGCGGCAGTGCGATGGGCTCACCGATCACAATGACGACGAATCGCGTTCGCTTGCGCGAGACGCAATTCACGGCGACCGTGTCGGGTGCGCCGGTGCCGCCGAATTTCACGGTGAGCAATCTTCCGGGATTGTTTACGTCGATGGGTGTCACTTCGATTTCGGTGCAGACATCGAGCCAGACGAATTTCCAAGGCGGCACGGGGTTGAGTTCGCTCGCGGACCAGAGTCAAGTGTCGCTGCGAGGCCTGTTGTTCGCGAACGGCGGTGGGAATCCACCGACGCTCATCGTGGATAAAGTCAGGAAAAGGTAGAAGACGTCCCACTGCAATTCGACCGGCCGGGGAGATCCTTCTCATCCCCGGCCGTTTTCTTTGGTGGGTGAGCGTGGGGTGCAGTTTTTGCCACGGCGAACGGATAACTGGCGGTCGTGTTACCGCCGGGCGGAGCAAGCCCCGCCCCTACACTTCGTTGATTGTCCAACGTCAGCCATTGAAATTTTGGGCAATATCCCCAGTGTTTCCAACAATCTGGCGCAGATAGTGAGTTAGATTCGAGAGGTCGGAATTTCCGCCAGTTCTCGGGGTGTGCGCCATGCCCAGTTGTGGCGCGGGGGTCTTATGAAAACGAAGCTCTTCACAATCGCCGCGGTTTGCCTGGCGACGGCTGCAACCGCCGTCGTCGTCCACAACCACGCGGCGCGTCGCGACTCCGTTGCAAGAAAAAGGGATGACGCCGCGGTTCGGCTGCGCGCGCTCGAGGCTTACGGCAAGATTCCTCTGACCTTCGAAGAAAATTCCGGCCAGACCGACGCGCGCGTGAAATTTCTGGCGCGCGGCGCGGGCTACACGGTTTTTCTGACCGATCGCGACGCCACGTTGCGACTGGAGCGGCCGTCAGCAGCGCCCGCAGCCGGCGCAGTGGTCCGCTTCGCCCTCGCTGGAGCGAACCCGCATTCCGTTGCACACGCCGTCGATCCGCAAGCCGCAAGAGCCAATTATCTCGTCGGCAACGATCCGAAGAAATGGCACCGCGACATACCCGAGTTTTCCCGCGTGCAATTTGACGCTGTGTATCCCGGCATCGATCTCGTCTACTACGGCAGCCAAGGACAACTGGAATCGGACTACATCGTGAGTCCTGGCGCGGACCCAAAGAGGATCGCTCTTCGCGTCGAAGGCGCCGATCGAGTTCGCCTCAATTCCAGCGGCGACGCAATTCTCTCCACGGCGGCGGGCGATGTCTCGCTGCGCCAACCGCGCGCGTATCAGGAGGATAGCGCGGGCCGCATTGAAATCGCCGCCAGTTACATGCCGCTCGCAAACGGCGCGCTCGGCATTCGTGTCGGCGACTTCAACGCGAATTTGCCGCTCATCATCGATCCCGTCGTCGGCTACTCCACGCTCCTCAGCGGCAGCGACAGCTCCACAGCAGGCACCGCGATTGCGGTGGACTCCAGCGGCAACGCTTACATCGTCGGCGCCACTGGCGCGAGCGATTTTCCGACAACGGCGGGAGCGTTTCAGAAGACCCAGAACGGTACGACGGGCAACGCCTTCGTCACCAAGCTCAACTCCACTGGAACGGCGCTGGTATTCTCCACGTATCTCGGCGGCTCCGGCCAAACTGGAAAATTCGATAACGCCGCGGGTGTCGCGGTCGATGCAAGCGGCGACGTCTACATCACCGGCTCGACCCCTTCGACCGACTTTCCCATCAAGACGCAAAACGCCTATCAAGTCGTCAACAACGGCACGCCTGGGAACTGCTTTCTCACCAAGCTCGATCCCACCGGATCGACGTTGCTTTACTCCACCTACCTCGGCGGCACGGGCAACGACGGCTGTACGGCGATTGCGCTCGACTCCAACGGCAACGCTTACGTCACTGGCACGGCGACTTCGACAATTTTCCCGGTAACGCCGGGCACCGCAATCCAGACCGCCGGGCAATCCAGTGGGCTGGCATTCGTCTCGCGGTTCGACACGACGCTGAGCGGCACGCAGTCGCTTGTTTATTCGACATTGCTCGGCGGCACGAGCGCGAATCAAGGCACCGGCATCGCGGTGGACGCAAGTTTCAGCGCATACATTACGGGTCAAACGACCTCAACGGACTTTCCGGTGATCGCGGGGGCGTTTCAGTCGGCTCTGAAGAGCACTGCGGGTAATGCGTTCGTGTCGCGCGTCGATACAACAACGGCGAATAATCTCGTGTACTCCACCTATCTCGGTGGCGCCGCGACAGGCTCCGGCGACGTCGGCACGGCCATCGCAATCGGGCCGAGCTCGAATGTGTTTGTGACCGGCATCACGACTTCGAACGACTTCCCCGTTACTGCCGGCGTGCTGCAAACCACTCCCAAGAATGCCACCAAGACGGCTTTCGTCGCGCGGCTTGACACTACAAAATCAAACGCTCAATCGCTGCTGTATTCGACCTATCTCGGCGGCTCATCCCAGGATGCCGCGGCGGCGATCGCCGTCGATGCCGGCGGAAACGCGTATGTTGGCGGCGCCACGTTATCGGCGGATTTTCCGACGATTCCGGGCGCGCCGCAGTTCACGCGCGCAACGCAGGGAAATGCCCTCGGTTACGTCTCGGTGCTGAACTCGACCGGAACGGCGCTGTCATTTTCGACATATTTCGGCGGAAGCGGCGGCAATAGTGTGAGTGGAATTGGCCTGGATGCCGCGACCTCACCGAACATTTACATTGGTGGCGGGACGGCGTCGCCGGATTTCCCGGTAACCGCCGGCGCGTTTCAGACAACGTTCAAGACCGGCGCGGCCTTCGTCGCCAAACTTTCTCCCGCGGCGGCGACCGGAGTGATTCTAAGCCCGTCAACGGTGAACTTCGGCAAGCAGGCTGTCGGCGTGGAAAGCCAGGGCCTGATCGTGACGCTCGCCAACCTGACAGGCAGCAGCCTGACCATCACGAAAGTTTCGATCGGAGGCGCAAACGCCGCCGACTTTACCGTCGGCAATTCGAATTGCAGCGGCACGATTGCCGCCGGCGCGACGTGCGCGATCTCGATCAACTTCACACCGTCGATCACGGGCGCCGAAACCGCGACGCTGACGATTACGGATAGCGACACATCGAGCCCAACGCAGACTGTCCCGCTGACGGGCACCGGCATTGCCCCGGCTCCGGTCTTTCTCAATCCCGCGACGATTGATTTCGGAAGCCAGGGCGTGAACACGACGAGCGCGGCGAAAACCGTGACGCTGAAGAACAACAGCGCCGTATTGATCAGCGGCATCGCTGTCAGCATTTCGGGTGGAGGTGCGTCGTCTTTCGCACAAACGACCGCGTGCACATCGTCACTCGCCGCAGGTGCGAGCTGCACGATCAGCGTAACGTTCACGCCAACTGCTACTGGCGCTGTCACCGCAACGCTGAGCGTTTCCGACACTGACGCGAGTAGTCCGCAAACGGCCACGCTCACGGGAACTGGCGGCTCGACCAGCCCCGACTTCAGCATCGCTGTGAATCCGGCGGCGGTGAGTGTTGCGGCCGGGGCAACGGGAGCTTCGACCGTGACTGTGACTGGGTTGAACGGATACACGACGGCGGTCGCTTTGACCTGTACCGGCGCGCCGTCAGGGTCGTCGTGCTCGGTGAATCCGAGCTCGGTCACGCCGACTCCGACTGGAGCTACTTCGACCGCGTCGATCGTAACGACGGCGCGTACTTCGCCGACGATGGCGTTCCGCATAAATTCAAATAAGACGCCGGGCATTTGGACCGGAACCCTCGCACTGGTTGCGCTGAGTTTTGCTTTGCTTGTGTGGATGGTCCGGCGAATCGGAACGGCAAGGAAGCTTGCGTGGACTTTCGCGGCGCTGCTGGCGCTTTCACTCACAAGCTGCAGCGGCCTGCCTGCGACGGGAACACCCGCTGGCACTTACACGATCACGATCACCGGCACATCGGGAACGCTAACGCACTCGGCGACGGTCACACTGACCGTAAGCTGATTCGCCCAACGTCATCGAACAAGCCGGCGCGGCAACCGGCGCACGGCGCGCAACGATCACATCTAGCAAATTCTCAGGCCGTGACTGCTCCGCCCATCGCTGCCGGCGTCATTGCCGGCGCCATGCCGGTCGCCATCGGCGGCTGAAAGCGGCGATACAGCGCGAGCGAAATCGCTCCAGCTCCCCACATCGTTACGCCAAACTTGATCCAGCCGCCGGCGTGGGGAATCATCGTCACCAGCCGCACGATCACGATGCCGACAACCATGCGCCCGATCAGCGGCCACGTTTCACGCGTGCGGCCCAGTAGCCATTGCCCGACCAGCGCGCCCACAACCGTCTGCGCGTAATAAAGCACGCCGTACCAGATGAACAACGTCCCGATGCCAACGAACAGGCCGACGACGGTCACGCAAGCGATAAGCGCCGCGATCGGCACGCCGAAAAATACGAGCACGCCCAAACCAAACGATGCGCCGTAGTGCTCCACGCTGTCCACGGCCTCTCTTGAGAACTGCGGCATGAGCTGGAACAAAACCAATCCGAACAACACGTATGCCGCGAGCCAAATCACCTGCCAGACAAAATAACTGCCTTCCGCGTACTCCGGCTTGTGCTGCATCTTCGTAAATACCGGCGCGGAGGCCAGCTTCGCATCGCTGGCGACATCCGGTGGGTTCTTCCCTTCAAACTTGATCGGCCCGCCTACCTTCGCGGAACTGTTGATGCGGAAATTTTCGCCCTTCGCGCTGATCGCGCCGTCCACCGATCCCGACAGGGTCGCATCCTGCGCGAACACCAGAACGTTGCGCCCGATCCCGCCGTCGAGATTTATGCCGTGCGCGAAACCCGTCAGGCTACCGCCGATCTTACTGGACCGGTCCAGATCCACGGTCTCGTCGAACGTCAGAACGTTGCGCGTTACATTGCCGCTCAGTGAAATCGTGTTCGTGAAGGAACGAATGTTTCCATCGATCGTGCCGCTCACGTGCAATTGCTGCGCGAAAGCGATCACATCGCCGGTCACATGTCCGCCGACACTCGCGTCCTGTGAAAACAGGTAAACATCGCCTTCGACCTTGCCATCGATGCGCGCGCGGTGTGCGAACACAAACAAATCGCCCTTCACCGTTTCGTCGCTGCGAATCTCGACGCTATCGCCCTTGCGCATATCCTGCGCCATCGCCGTCGGGGGCGTCATCAGCGCGCCGACCGCGCAGAACCCGGTGAGCACGAGAGCCAATGCGGTGGATCCTCGACGTAAGCGTTTACGGAAGAACGCCAATGTAAAGCCGCCTACGGTGAGCATGGCCACCACCTCGACTAAAGTGATCACGGATTGCCATCCTTTCCAGAACACACCTTGAAAAATCAAGAGATTGAGAAGACTCGTGCTGCCGAACCCAGCTTGCTGGAGCTGCGCTTCCCACGGCACGATGTAGGTGTCGTACAACGCGTAAACGCCGGTTGCTGCCAGCCCGAACAACACTCCCCAAATCCATTGCATCGACCGCCGCGCCCGTTGCTGAAATTGCATCAGCCTCGCCGGCAAGACTTCGTCTTCCTCCAGCATCGCCCGCGTCAACAATCGCGATTCGCGCTCCATCGCGCGCAGCAGCGTGCGGCACTCGCTACACTCCTGGGTGTGCGCCGAAACTTCGGCCGCCTTCGTTCGATCCAGTTGCCGCTCGATGTAGAGCAGCAGGATCATTTCGTCGAGATGTTGCACGTCGCCTACATCGCGTACGTCGCGCGGATCGTTTGCCATATCGCTCACAAAGCCCCTCCTGCGGCCATCGCTCCCATTTCCCCCAGCGCCTGCCGCAGTTCATGCCGCGCGCGCAGCAGCACCACGCCCACAAAGGCGCGGCGCACCCCCAGTGCGTCGGCAATCTCGTCGTAACTCATGTCGGAGTAATAGCGCATCACCAGCGCCATGCGCGCCCGCGCTCCAAGCTTGCCCAAAGCTTTGCGGACCTCGTCGCTCGTGCTCTGCTCGATCATCCGATCGAGCTGGTTCGGGTCGGGATGCTCCAGCGGCACCGTCTCCACATCTTCGGTTTCTTTATCTTGCCGAATCTTGCGGCGGCGTAGGAGGTCCCAGCAATGGTTTGCCGCTACTTTGTAAAGCCACGCGCTAAACGAGCGCGTGTCGTCGTACTGCACCAGTTTGTCTCGCAACTTCATGAAAATTTCCATCGTTGCATCTTCGGCGTCTTCCCGCGTCGGCAGCGCCCTGCGGCAAAAACGAAACATCGCGGGAGCAAACTCGCGATAAAGCTCGCCCCAGGCGTCGGCATCACCAGCCCTCGCCCGTGCGATCGCTTCCGTGGGTTCCGTCTTCCCCGGCGCGCTCATCCGATCTGGTCTCGGCGCATCCATAGACTAGTACGCAGCTGAGCTGGAAAAACTTACACAAGCCAAAAACGTGCGGCCTATCAATAACTTGGCCCAATAAAACGGGACGGCCCACGTCGGGTTGGTTTGCGAATGCCGATCCGAGCTCCCCGCTATTCTATCGACGGTTGACGAAGCCCCGGAACGACCCCTCGTGAGGCAGCACTCTACCAGAATTGAGGATGGGGTCGAACGGCGTGATGAGGTGTTGACATCGTCGCGGAATGACTCGAACATGCACACGAATCTCGTGTACACTGTATTCGTGAGAAACGTCACCCTAAGCGCCGACGAGCACCTCATCGAGCAAGCTCGTTCCCTGGCCCAGGCCCAACACAAAACCCTCAATGCCCTCTTCCGCGAATGGCTGCTCCAACTCACCTCGCAGCACGGCGAAACGCAGTCTTATGAAGCTCTGATGCAGCGCCTCGGTCACGTCCGAGCCGGCCGCCGCTTCACCCGGGACGAAATGAATGAGCGGTAGATTTTTCCTCGACACAAACATCTTCGTCTACACCTTCGACGCTAGCGCGCCCGCCAAAGCTGCCATCGCCACCGAACTCGTCAAGCGCGCCATCAAAACAAAGATCGGTGTCATCAGCTATCAGGTCGTACAGGAATTCTTCAACGTCGCGATGCGCCATTTCGAATCTCCGTTGACCGCAGCTGAAGCCGACCAATACCTCGCCGCCACGTTTCGCCCGCTTCTCGCCGTGCATTCTTCGCCCGCGCTCTTCAGCGAAGCGCTTCGCCTCGCCTCGAAATTCCGTCTCGCCTGGTACGACTCGCTGATCCTGGCCGCCGCGATCGAAGCGCAATGCGACACGCTCTACAGCGAAGACTTGCAGCACGGGCAACGCCTCGAATCCGTGACCGTCACAAATCCCTTCGCACAAAGCACCGCGTAACTGGATTCGCCTCTCGTACGTCGTAACTCCATCGGTTTCCCTGACTTCAATTCCTTGCCTTGACAGCGCTTAGTCGTATCATTGTGCGGCTTTGAATACGTGAGAATCCCGCTGACGGTTGGAGACGAAAAAAGAATGACCTCGACTCGCATCCTTGCCCTGACAGTTGCAACTCTGTTGTTGATCGGAACCACGAACTCCCTCGCGAACGATAAGAACGACAAAAAGAACACAAAACCCGCGGAAGCATCCGCCGGCTGGACCGAATCGCAAATGGACCAACCCGCGACTGAATCGCTCGACCTCGGCATGTACAACGCGATTCGCGCCGAAGGCCTGGAGCATTCGCATGTGATGGACTTCGCCGGCGCCCTGACCGACGGCATCGGCCCGCGCCTCACCGGCTCGCCCAACATGGCGAAAGCGAATGCGTGGACGCGCGATCAGCTCACCAAAATGGGCTGCGTCAACGCGCACCTCGAAGACTGGGGCGAATTCGGAATGGGCTGGCAGCAGCTCAACACCTGGGTGCGCATGGTCGAGCCCGACACCGCCATCTTCGTCGCGCAGGCCACGCCGTGGTCGCCATCATCCAGCGGCCCGGTGAAAGCCGAAGCCGTTTCCGTCATCATCAATGACGAATCCGACCTCGCGAAATACAAAGGGAAGCTAAGCGGCAAAATCGTTCTGCTCGGCGCGATGCGTGAAGTTCCGATCGCCGACAAAGCGTTCTTCGAACGCTACGACGAGAAGACACTCAAAGAGCTCGAAGCCTATCCGCTCGAAAATGCCAACGGCGATATGCAGGCACGCATCGAGCGCTACATGAAGCGCATCGCGCTGACGCGCAAAATCCTGCCGTTCCTCACCGAAGAAAAACCCGCCGGCGTCATCGTTCCCAGCCGCGACGGCAAAAATGGCGGCGGCACCGGCATCATCTTCGACGACAACGGCGCCGCGATGGGCCGCACTCCGTACAAACGCGACACCGCGGTTCCCTTCCCGGTCGTCGTCACGCAAATCGAAAGCTACGGCCGCGTCTTCCGCTTGCTCAAGCACAACGTTCCCGTAACGATCGAGATGAACGTCGAAACCAAATTCACCGGCGATCACGAGCACGGCTTCAACACCGTTGCCGAAATTCCCGGCACCGATCCCAAGCTGAAAGATGAAATCGTGATGGTCGGCGGCCACCTCGACAGCTGGATCGCGGGCACCGGCGCGACCGATAACGGCGCAGGCTCCGTCGTCGCACTCGAGGTGATGCGCATCCTCACCTCGCTCAAAGCCCAGCCGCGCCGCACGATTCGCATCGCGCTTTGGTCGGGCGAAGAGGAAGGCCTCTTCGGCAGCAAGGGTTACGCCAACCAGCATTTCGGCAGCTACCCGCTCTCGACTGCTCCCGATCAATTGAACTTGCCCGAATTCATCCGCAAGCCCGCCGGCCCGATCGAAGTCAAGCCCGAGCAAAAAATGGTCTCGGCGTATTTCAACGTGGACAATGGCACCGGCAAAATCCGCGGCATCTACACGCAGAACAACGGCGCCGTTTACAGCATCTTCAAACAATGGATGGAACCGCTCGCCGATCTCGGCGTCACCGCGATCACGAATCAGGACACCGGCGGCACCGACCATCTTTCCTTCGACGCTGTCGGCGTCCCCGGCTTCCAATTCATTCAGGACGACGCCGACTACGAGACGCGCACGCACCACTCCAACATGGACACCTACGAGCACCTCGTGCCCGCCGACCTGAAACAGATCGCCACCGTCGAAGCCATCTTCGTCTACAACGCCGCGATGCGCGACAAAATGATTCCGCGCAAGCCGTTCCCGCATCCCGAGCTGCGTGAAAAACAAAACGCGCCTCTCCCGGATTTGTATCCGACAGCGACCCCCGGCGACGCGAAAGAAAACTAAAACTCACCGAAACAGAAAGCGGCGGAGCGAATTCGAAACATTCGCTCCGCCGCTTTTGTTTTCAGCTCTGACTCAGCGCGCAGCCGAAACTTTCTCGAGATGCGCCTTCCCTTCCGTCGACTTGAACCACTCGCCCGCCACCTGCCGCGTTGCCACGTTCAATCGATTCCACACATTCACCGTCGCAATCGCCAGCAATATCCCGCCGAGTTCCTTTTCGTCGTAGATATCGGCCGCTTCGTTCCACACCGCGTCCGGCACTGGGTCCTCGCGGTCGCTCAGCCGCGTGACCGCCTCGGTCAAAGCCAAAGCGGCGCGCTCCGCATCAGAAAAATAAGGAGCATCGCGCCACGCGCTGACCGCCAACATGCGCTCGATACTTTCGTCCTTGTATTGTGGAAAGCGCGTATGCAAATCAACGCACACGCTGCAACCGTTGATCTGGCTGGCTCGCAAATGCACCAACGCGAGGGTCTTGGCGGGCACTCCGCTCTGCTCCGATACTTTCGAGAGCGCTTGCAAATGTTGCATCGCTTCGGGGAATAACATCGCTGGATTATTTATGCGTGCTTTATTCATGGCCTTGTCTCCTGTCACAAAGTGACCGTTTATTCCGTCACTACCATGACGAAGCAAAGCGAGGGAATGTGACAAGCAATCAGGATTGGCTGGCGGAAAAATTTGAAGAAAATCGCCCGCGTCTCAAAGGCGTCGCCTACAGAATGCTCGGCTCGGCCGGTGAAGCCGACGACGCGGTGCAAGAGGCGTGGCTGCGCCTCAGCCGCTCCGACGCCAACTCCATCGAAAATTTTGGCGGCTGGCTGACTACCGTCATCGCGCGTGTCTGCCTCGACATGCTCCGTTCGCGCAATTCGCGCCGCGAGGAATCGCTCTCGGCTGCATCGCCCAATTCGCCGCCGGCCTCCGTCGTCTCGAAAAAGATCGATCCCGAACAAGAAGCCGTTCTGGCCGATTCCGTCGGCCTCGCACTGCTCGTCGTTCTCGACCGCCTCGATCCTGCCGAACGCCTTGCCTTCGTCCTTCACGATCTCTTCGGCTCATCCTTCGACGAAATCGCCGAAGTCGTCGGCCGCACTCCCGAAGCCACGCGCCAACTCGCCAGCCGCGCACGCCGCCGCGTCCAGGGCGCGCCTCCAACACCCGGCGCAGAACTCGTGCAACAACGCAAACTCGTCGATAAATTTATCGCCGCTCTTCGCGCCGCCGATTTCGACGCGCTCGTCTCTCTTCTCGATCCCGACGTCGCCGTTCACGTTGACGAAGCTTCACTGACTCCCGGCGTCTCCAGAGAAGCGCGCGGCGCAGTCGCCTGGGCCAAGCAAGCAATCACCGCCGCCCGCGGCGCCAGGTTCGCAAATCCAGTTTTGGTCGGTGGAAACGTCGGCGTGGTCGTCGCCCCCAATGGTCGCGTCTTCCGCGTCCTCCGCTTCACCTTCGCCGACAACAAAATCGCCGCCATCGAAGTCATCGGCGATCCGAACGTCATCAAGAATCTCGATCTTGCCGTCGCGCCGGAACAATCGCGAACGTGAATATCGCGCGGGAAATTGGAATTGGGTGCCGCACCCTCAGGTTTTAGAGGGTGCGGTTTTTGACTTTTTCAGACGGTTCGCAAACTCAAACCGTCTGGTTCAAGCACAACTCAACAAATCACTACCCCTTCTTCAGCGACTCCATATCGATCACAAACCGATACTTCACATCGCTCTTCAGCAACCGCTCGTACGCCGTATTGATGTAGTCGATCTTGATCTTCTCGATGTCCGCGGTAATTCCCTTTTCCGCGCAAAAATCGAGCATCTCCTGCGTCTCGCGAATTCCGCCGATCGCCGAACCCGCCAGCCGCCGCCGCTTCATCAACAAATTGAACGCCGCGATCGACGCCGGTTTCTCCGGCGCGCCCACCAGCGTTAGAGTGCCGTCCAGCTTCAGCAATTGAAGATACGCATTCAGATCGTGATCCGCCGACACCGCATCGAGAATGAAATCGAAGCTGTTCGTATGCTTCGCCATCTCATCCGCGTTCTTCGAGATCACCACTTCATCCGCGCCCAATCGCACCGCGTCCGCCGTCTTCCCCGGCGACGTCGTGAACAGCACCACGTTCGCGCCCAGCGCTTTCGCAAACTTCAGCCCCATGTGGCCCAATCCGCCGAGCCCCACGACGCCAACTTTCTGCCCCTTCTTCACGCCCCAATGATGCAGCGGCGAATACGTCGTGATCCCCGCGCACAACAAGCGGCGCCGCGCCCGCCGGATCGAGTCCGTTCGGGATGCGCAGCACATAGTTCTGATCGACCGTGATCGCATCCGAATATCCGCCGTACGTCACGCCGCCCAGAATGTGGTCCGGGCTGTTATACGTCAGGGTCCATTCGTTGTTGCAATACTGCTCTTCGCCCGCCAGGCAATTCACGCAGTTCCGGCACGACATCACCATGCAGCCCACCGCCGCAATGTCGCCTTCCTTGAACTTCTTCACATTCTTCCCGACCGCAACCACGCGCCCGACAATTTCATGTCCCGGCACAACCGGATACACCGCCGGCATCGCGTCTTTCCATTCATCACGCGTACAAATGCAAATCCGAGTGGCATACGCCGCAATACAAAATCTCGATCTGCACGTCGTCCGCAAGCGGCTTGCGCCGCTGAAAGCTGTACGGCGACAATCCCGACGTCGCGCTCTTCGCCGCATACGCCTTCGCCGCAAATGTCTCTGGCTTCTGACTTTGTACCGCTTGAGCCGCTTCACTCATGATCACTTTTCCTTAATCTCTTGGATTTTGTTTTTGCACGACGGGCCAAGCACAGAACTTCGACAACGCAGAACTACAAGTTGAGACGTCCGCAACGCGGCGAACTCTAAGTGCCCACCAACCCTTCGATGCCCCACGCCCCTCTGGAGTCACAAACGAAAAAACGCATACTGGTCAACTGCGCGCACTCGGCATAAACGTCTTGTAACCAACCGGGCGCTCCTCACTCCCTAGTGGCTCGTTCGCCATCACCACGCTTTCCCTGCCCCGACACCGTTCCACGATTTGCTAAACTCTTCCACGTATTCTCGGCTCACGGATTCCTCCCTTCCGCCATGAGCCCATGGAGCATCCATGGGTCGTCGCGCGGACTCTTCAAAATCCTCATCATCCATCGCACTCGCCTGCCCCGAAGATTGGCTCGTCGGCGGCGGTGAAATGGGCAAGCTCATTCGCTCCATGGACTGGAGCAATTCCCCGCTCGGCTCCATCGAATCCTGGCCGCAGAGCCTCCGCACCACGGTCGGCCTTTGCCTCGCTTCCAACTTTCCCATCGCGTTGGTTTGGGGACCCGATCACGTCCAGATCTACAACGACGGTTACTGGCCCATCTGCGGCGCAAAACATCCCGTTTCGATGGGCCAGGATTTCACCGTCTGCTGGGCCGCGCCTTGGCCCGTCATCGGCGACGCTTTCGAACGCGCCGTCGCCGGTGAAACTTCTTTCCTGGAAGATCAGCGCATGTTCCTCGACCGCAACGGCTACCTCGAGGAGACCTGCTTCACCTTCTCCTTCAGTCCCATTCGCGATGAATCCGGCGGCGTCGGCGGCCTCTTTCATCCCGTCACCGAAACCACCAGCCGCATGCTCAGCGAGCGACGCACCCGCGGCCTGCGCGATCTCGCTGGTTCCGCCGGCAAAGCGCAAACCATGGAGGAAGCCTGCACGCTCGCGGCTCAAACTCTAGCCGCCTTCGACTTCGACGTCCCATTCGCTCTCTTTTATCTTTTCGACGATACCGGCCGCGAAGCTCGCCTCGTCGCCAGCACTGGCATCCAGTCCGGGACCCCGGCCAGTCCCGAAAAAATCACGCTCAACCCCGCTGCCCCGTCTTCCGCCTGGCCTCTTGCCCGTCTCGCCCGCTCCGCTCAACCCGTTCACTGCAAGGATCTCGCCCGCTGGTTCGGTCCATTCCCCGCCGGCCCCTATCCAGAGCCCGTCAAGGAAGCCCTCGCTCTGCCAATTCTTCCTCCGGGCTGCGCTCAACCCGTTGGCGCGCTCGTCGCCGGCGTCAGCTCTCGCCTCCCGCTCAACGACACGTACCGCGCCTTCTTCGATCTACTCGTCACCCACGTTACCGCCGCCGTCGCCAACGCTCGCTCCTACCAGGAAGAACGCAAGCGCGCCGAAGCCCTCGCCGAAATCGACCGCGCCAAAACCGCCTTCTTCTCCAATGTCAGCCACGAGTTTCGCACTCCCCTGACCCTCATGCTCGGCCCGCTCGAAGACGAATTAGCCGAGCACATCGATCCTCTTCCGCCGGACCGCCGCGAGCGCCTCCGCACCGCCCACCGCAACAGCCTCCGCCTCCTCAAACTCGTCAACACCCTCCTCGATTTCTCCCGCATCGAGGCCGGCCGCGTCCAGGCCACCTATGAGCCCACCGATCTCGCCGCATACACCGCCGAACTCGCCAGCGTCTTCCGCTCCGCCATCGAAAAAGCGGGCCTCGCCCTCACCATCGACTGCCCGCCTCTTCCCGAAATGGTCCACATCGACCGGGACATGTGGGAAAAAATCGTCCTCAATCTCCTCTCCAACGCGCTCAAGCACACTTTCCAGGGCAGCATCTCGGTCACCCTCACCCCCATCCGGCGCGGCGATCTGGCCCAACTCCAAGTCTCGGACACCGGCATTGGCATTCCCGAATCGGCACTCCCCCACGTTTTCGAACGTTTCCATCGCGTCAAAGACGCCAAGTCCCGCACACACGAAGGCACCGGCATCGGTCTCGCCCTCGTTCAGGAGCTAACCTCTCTACATGGCGGCTCCGTCTCCATCGCCAGCGTGGAAAACCGCGGCACCACTTTTACCGTTACCGTCAAGACCGGCACAGCCCATCTCCCCCCCGACCGCATCGGCTCCAGGCGCCACCTCGCCTCCACGGCAACGCATGCCGACGCCTTCGTCGAGGAAGCCCTGCACTGGCTTTCGAACTCTCCGGCCAGCGCGACCGCTTCCGCCACTCCAGACTCGCTCGCTCCCACCAGCTCGAATCCGTCGCTCGATCCACACCCCTCACCCGACACGAAGTCCACCGCCATCCAGCCAACACCAAACGCACCTGCCTCCACCGCAGCCACTCGCGCACGCATCCTCTGGGCCGACGACAACGCCGACATGCGCGACTACGTCCGCCGCCTCCTCGCCGCCCGCTATGACGTCACCGCCGTCCCCGACGGTCTCACAGCCATCGCCCACGCTCTCGACGCTCCTCCCGACCTCATTCTCACCGACGTCATGATGCCCGGCCTCGACGGGTTCGGCCTCCTCGCCGCCCTGCGCAAAGATCAGCGCACCCACACCATCCCGGTCATCCTGCTCTCAGCCCGCGCCGGTGAAGAATCCGCCGTCGAGGGCCTCAACGCCGGCGCCGACGATTACCTCGCCAAACCTTTCTCCGCCAAGGAACTCCTCGCTCGCGTCCGCACCCACCTCGAACTCGCCCGCCTCCGCCGCCAGTGGGCCGACGAACTCCAGCAGGCCAACAAAGAGCTCGAAGCTTTCAGCTACTCGGTCTCTCACGATCTTCGCGCGCCTCTTCGCGGCATCGACGGCTTCAGTAAAGCCCTCATCGAAAATTACTCCGATCGCCTCGACGATCAGGGCCGCAGCTACCTCGATCGCGTCCGCGCCGCCGCTCGCAAAATGTCTCGCCTGATCGACGACATGCTCAATCTCTCGCGCATCGGCCGCTCCCCCCTCCACAAACAATCGATCGACATCAGCGCCGTCGCCCGCGAAGTCATCGCCGAACTTCACGAAAAAGATTCCGCCCGCGCCGTCACCATCGACGTCCCCGATGGCCTCACCGCCTTCGCCGATCCCTCGGTCATCTCCATTGTTCTCGTCAATTTGCTCGGCAACGCCTGGAAGTTCACCGCCAAGCAGCCCGATGCGCGCATCTCGTTCGAATCTCGTCAAGTCGCCGCCAAAAACGGCGCCGCCGCCGAAACCATCTTCGCCGTCTCCGACAATGGCGCCGGCTTCGATATGGCCTACGCCGCCAAACTCTTCCTGCCCTTCCATCGTCTCCATCGCGATTCCGAGTTCGAAGGCACCGGCATCGGCTTGGCCACCGTCCATCGCCTCATCTCGCGCCACGGCGGACGCATTTGGGCCGACTCCACTCCCGGCAAAGGCGCCACATTTTTCTTCACTCTGGGAGCTTCCTCATGACCGTCCGCAAGCAACCCATCTTTCTTGTCGAAGACAATGACGACGACGCCGATCTCGCCATGATGGCCTTCAACAGCGCCAAAGTTTTCCCTCCCATCGTCCGCGCGCACGACGGCGTCGAAGCCCTCGACTATCTCTTCGCACGCGGACAGCACGCCGGTCGCGATCCCCTCGACCTCCCGTCCATGGTTCTGCTCGACATCAAACTTCCCCGGCTCAGCGGCCTCGAAGTCTTGAAAGCCATTCGCTCCGACGAGCGCACGCGCTTCCTCCCCATCGTCGTCCTCACTTCCTCCAATGAAGATTGCGATCGCTCCGCCGCCTATCAGCTCTTCGCCAACAGCTACGTCCTCAAGCCCATCGACTACGACCAGTTCTCCGCCGCCGCTCTCCAGCTCGGCCTCTACTGGATCTCCCTCAACGTGCCTCCGCCCAAGCCTTGACCGTTCTAAGTCGCGATTTCGACATCACGCTGAGTAAACTCCGGCGCAAATCTGCACACCGCCCCAAGCGAAATTTTCTCGGAGTTTCTACGGCATTCCCCTAGCCCGCGAGTCCTATTGGGCACCCTCCCGCAAATCTTAAAATTCCCTCATCATGATCGACACGACAGAATTCCTGAGCCGCCTCGCCGCCCAGCTCAAGCTCAACAAACAACCCGCGGAACGCCGCGCCGTAGACAAACTCATGAATCAGGTCGCCGACAAATTCCAAGACGGCCGCTACGCCAACCGCTGCGACGCCGAACGCGACCTCCGCGACCTCGTAGACAAAATCTCCCCAGACAAAGCCGTCGCCGCCTAAGCTCCAACGCAATCCAATCCAATCTGTCGCTTCTTGTTTGTTTCGGCACTACGCGTAAAACTCACCCAGGCCGGGTGCCGCACCCTCAGCTTTCAGAGGGTGCGGTTTTTCCCCAACACGACCCCGCCCGATCGGACCCACGAACCGCATTCACACCAAACTCTGTTTTTCAGACCCGCGGACCTCTTTCCGTCCCCCTTTCGACTTTCAACTTTCGACTCCCAACCTCTTCCGCCTCTACGGCCCCTCCCAACAAAAAATACAGCCCCCACGCTATCCGCAACCACCCACTCCTCCGCTAACCTTCCCTCTGACATCACCATCACGGAGGCTCCATGAAAACTCGCGCAACCCTGGCATCTCTAACTCTCCTGCTCTTCGGTTCAATCGGCGCCCTAACCGCCACCGCCCAATCGCAAGACGACTCCACCGCCAAGCAAGACATCAAAGACGCTGGCCACGACACCAAAAAAGCCGCCAAGAAGACCGGCACAGCCACCAAGAAAACCGCCAAGAAGGCCACGCACAAAACCGCCGAGAAAACCGACGAAGGCGCCCAGAAGGTCGAAGACAAGACCAAGCCCAACTGAACACGCAAACGCACATCAATCTGCGATCATCGAGGGAGGGCCCAGGGCTCTCCCTTTGTTTTTCAGTCCTACCGAAGATCAATCCTTCAATTTATCCCTCCACGCAATTCATTCATCACAAAGCACTTATCGGTTTAGAGAGAGTTTGCCCTCAGTTACTTTGACGCCCCGCCCCGGATCCTCCACCGTGGCACTGTCAGCGCAGTTCAATGCCTTTGGAAATCTTCAGGAGGATGTCCCATGCGTCTCAGCACCAAAATCCCAATCCGGACCGCCAAGCTCGCCAAGCTATCCGCGGCCGCTCTCGCATTCGCCCTGCTCAGTCCCGCGGCCCGATCCCAGCAGTCCACGCCCAACCCCGGCACCGACCCCAACAACGCCCCCGTCCAGATCATCAGCAACTCTCAGTTCAACCAGATGGTCTCCTCGGGTCAGCTCAAAGAAAACACCCCAATCGTCGTCCTCGAGCAATTCATCGGTCACGTTCTCCAGGACCTCAAAAACGGCGCCACCGTCCAGAATTTCATCCGTAAAAATCCAAACATTCCCGGGTACACGCAACTCGTCGCCGCCTCTCCCAGAAATCCCAACATTCACCCCACTCTCGACGGCAACTACCGCACTGTCCTCACCTTTAATGGCGTCTCCCAGACCATCGAAACCTTCGGCCCCAGCGCCAAACTCAACGCTCTTGCCGGCAGCATCGCCTCCTCCACCGACCCCCAAAAACAACTCGCCCTCTACAACCTCGCCTATTCCCAATACGCCACCACCTACAGCCAGCTCTGCAATCCCAATCTGCCTCCACCAACCCAGACCGACATCCCGCCCGGTCAGATCAGCACCGTCGGCCCGCAACAGTCTCTGTGCCAGCAACTCATCACGCCCACTCAACTCGTCACTCCAATTTCCCTGCAAGGCGCTCCGATCGATCAGATCAAAATCGCCATCCACGCGATCAGCGCCTTCGGCCCGATCCTCGTCCACCACGTGCCCACAGGCGTCGGCCCCGGTCCCGTCGCGTGCAATGAAGAACTCGGCGCCAGCACCACTCCCGGCGTCAACGACACTTTCTACGGCGATCAAACTGCCAGCGCCGGCCTCACGACGCCTTCCTCCTCCGGCCTCGTCGCCAATTTCAATTTCCCCGCCAAGAGCATGCTCACGTGCATCAAGAACCAGGGTCAGCGCGGCGTGTGCCATGATTTCGCCGCCATCTCCGCCATCGAAGAGCTCATCGCGCGCGACACTGGCGTCTTCGTCAATCTCTCCGAGCAAGACTTCATCGAGAACACCAAGCTCGTCTTCGGCACCGACTACTATCGCGACAGTGGTGACGCCGCCGATGACCTACAGCGAGCACAAACCGCCGTCTATCACTTCGCCTTCGAAAACACCTGGGATTACAATCCGTCGCCGCTCCAGCCGCAGCCTCCCAAGTACGAATACATCAACAGCTGCGTCGGCTATCCCTCCAC
Organism: uncultured Acidobacteriota bacterium; assembly: GCA_963785605.1. Taxonomy (GTDB): domain Bacteria; phylum Acidobacteriota; class Terriglobia; order Acidiferrales; family UBA7541; genus Acidiferrum. The sequence goes on from CAWAWE010000020.1 coordinate 675,295, forward strand.
CGAAGCCGGCTGCTCCGCCACCGCTCCACAGGCAAATCAATTCTGCACATTCCGCCAGACCTTCGGAGGCCTCGTGCCCGACTGCGGCCTTCATGCCTTCTTGAATCCCAACCCTTCGCCCTACTCGTCCGCCGGTGTCAACACCATCTGGGACCCGACGAGCCCCTCTTTCTCCCTTGACTACATCTTCTTGGCGCTCGGTTTCAACAACGCCGTCATCCTCGGCTTCAACGCCACCAACAATTTTCAAAATCCCACCAACGGCTTCATCAGCTACACCGCCGGCGCCGAAGATGACGGTATCGGCAGCCACGTCGTCCACATCGTCGGCTACGTCAGCAACGAAGACATCGCCGCCAACCCCAACACCGCCTCCGCCACTCCCGCTTCCGGCGGCGGCTACTTCATCATCAAAAACAGCTGGGGCGCCGCCTACGGCGATGCCGGCTACTCCTACATGCCCGTCGACTACCTCAAAGCCAACGCCACCGAGGTAATCGTCGTCAGCTCCTTCAACAAAAACTGACTTCGACTGCAACTCAACAAGCCACAAAACACCAAGGGCTCCGCGCCGATGTCAGCGCCGGAGCCCTTGCCATATCCCTGGCATCTCTAACTGTCGTCCCCGTCTCGTTGCAGCGACTTCACGTCGACATCCGTCCGCGATCACATCTTCCCGCCGTCTCCGAACTGTCGTAGACTCGCGTCGCTGTTGCCTCTCCGGCAGTCCCAATCAAGGGAGACCGCGTGGACACGTCGCGCGAACGCAAAACCGAAGCCGCCTCCGCCCTCCGGAAATTCATCTGCATGGGTACGATCGCAGCAACCTTCCTCGTCTCACTACTCTTCGCCAAATCTTCCAGCTCCCTCACGCCTGAACAGGACTCTTCGCCCGGCACCAACACCGCTGCAACCACCCCGGCCACCACCGCCCACTCAAACTTCTACTCCGTCTCCGCCGACACGAACCTCGCCACCCTCGCAAACGGCTCCCTGATCCGCTCCGAGCCAATGGCAAACGCCCCCGACAATGCCTCCGCATTCCGCGTTCTCTATCGCTCCGAAGGCCTTCACGGCGAACCCATCGTCGTCTCCGGCGTCGTCATCGTTCCCGCCGGCACGCCGCCACCCGGCGGTCGCCCCATCGTCGCGTGGGCTCACCCCACCACCGGCATCGTCGCCGCATGCGCTCCATCGCTCGCCCGCGTTTTCTTTCGCTCCATCCAGGGACTCCACGAACTCCTCGCCCAAGGCTTCGTCATCGCCGCCACCGACTATCCCGGCCTCGGCACCGCCGGCCCGCATCCTTATCTCGTCGGCATCAGCGAAGGCCGCGCCGTCATCGACTCCGTCCGCGTCGCGCGCAAAATCCCCGGCTCCGGCGACGGAAAAATCTTCGCCGTTTGGGGCCACTCTCAAGGAGGCCAGGCCGCTCTCTTCGCCGGCATCCTCGCTCACGACTACGCACCCGAACTCGAACTCGTCGGCGTCGCCGCAGCCGCTCCCGCTACCGACCTCGCCACGCTTCTCTCCGCCGATCTCGACACCAACGGCGGCCGCAACATCACCGCCATGACCCTCTGGTCCTGGTCTCGCATCTACAACGCTCCCATCGACAACGTCGTCACCCCCGCAGCCATCCCCACCATCGACCGCCTCGCCAACGAATGCATCGAGCGCTTCTTCGACGTCTTCACCCGCCGCGGCCCCTCCCGCGCCCTCACCCGCTCCTTCTTAAAGGTGAAAAACGTCTCCGACATCGAGCCCTGGCACGCCTTGCTCGTGAAAAACTCACCCGGCCCGCTCCCCGCCACAATCCCCGTCTTCCTCGCCCAAGGCACAAAAGATCCGCTCGTCCTCCCCTCCGTCACCCAGTCCTACTACACCAAACTCTGCCAGTCCGGCTCCCCCGTCCAATTCGACTCCCTCCCCAACGTCGGCCACCTCTTCGCCGCCCGCGACTCCGCCAAATCCGCCATCCCCTGGCTCACCGCCCGCTTCCAGCGCACACCCCCACCGAATACCTGCCCCAAATAAAACGACGAGGAACCACGGCATTTTCATGAGGCGCAGCGATACTCAAACGAGTTGTCTTTTCGAGCGAAGCGAGGAATCTGCTTTTAATATTCAGGAAGGCCGAGCATCAGACCTGTTACGGCCGCGCGGCTGGCGTCACCTTCACTCGCTTGCCGCCGCCATAGTCTCTCTGCGCAGACAGCGTCACCCTCAGCGCCTCGATCGATTCCAACGTCAACAGCCGATAGTGAACCTTTCTTTTGCAGCGCACGCTCGCCATCGCCACCGAATCGCAAAACGCCAGATCGACGCCGCGCAAGTCCGCCGTGCCGGTCCGAGAAACCAGAAACTCCTTCAACGTGTGCCGTGCTCCGATTGCCGGCGCGAGCAGACCACGCGCCGTCTTTAACAATCGCCGACTGATCGACGCAACGCCGATCGTTGACGGCTCCTTCAACTCTTGAACCAACTTGACGTGTTCGTCCGCTCCGGAAAAAGTCAGCGGCACGCAGGGCCGGTCTCGCGGCACGACCGACTTCACCAGCCGGACAGCATAATCCGGCGCCGTCACCTGCGCTCTCGCCGCCAGTTCTGGACTTTTGGGAAGCTGCTCGGGTGAATATGTCTTCACGCTCCGAATCACTCTCGACATCAGCTCAGTTCGAATGATCTCTCGCAGCCCTGGCTCCTCTTCCACCACCACGACGCAATCCGGCGGCGCCGAATACACGCGCTCCATCACGCGCTCTTGCAACACTTGCAACGAATATCCCATCTCCCGCGCGCGATGAATCGTCTCGTTGATCAATCCATCGAGATCGCCCTTAGACGGCTCCTCGACCGCTTCGGCGGCCGCCTCCACAAACAGTCGGCTTCCCTGCCGTCGCACAAGCCAACCACGCCGCACGAGCTCTTGGTAAGCCTTGCTCACAGTGTTGTGATGAATTTTCAGGCGAACCGCCATGGCTCGCACGCTCGGTAGTTGTTGCCGAGCGCGAAGCTCGCCGGTGCTGATCAAAAACACAACCTGCTCGGCTATCTGCTCCTGCAACGGGACGTCGTTATTTCGGCTCAGGTGAATTTGCATTGTCGCGACTTCGGCATTCTATCTCCTCACATTTATCGGCGACCACATCATCCGGCACACAATGTGACAGTCGAAGCTCTGTCACTCCCCGACCCCACAGCCCACGGCGATTCCTCCATTCTGCTGATGACGGAAACGTTCCGTGACTGTCCACACGGATTCGAGAGGGAAACAAAATGATTCAAATTGCCTTGATCGTCGCAATTACAGCCTTTTTCTTCGTTCTGGAACGTGTGCTTCCCGGTCGCGAGCTTCCCGAAGCGCCGGGCTGGTACCTGCGCGCCGCCTTTCTGAATGCCTGCCAAATTTCGCTCGTTCTACTTGCCGGTGTCGTTTGGAATCACTGGTTTCAACGGTGGTCGCTTTTCCATCTGGCCGGCAAAATGAACCCGCTTCTGGAAGGCTTCTTCGGCTGGTTCATCGGAACCTTCGTCTTCTACTGGTGGCATCGCGCGCGCCATGATTCCAACTTTCTCTGGCGCGTCTGCCATCAAATTCACCACAGCCCCAGTCGCATCGAAGCGCTGACCGCCTTCTACAAACATCCTTTGGAAATCACAGCGGATTCAATGATCGTCAGCGCCTTGATGTTTTCTTTCCTCGGCGCTTCCATCGCAGGCGCCGCCTGGTACAACGTCTTCGCCGTCTTCGGCGAGTACTTCTACCACAGCAATCTGCGCACTCCGCACTGGATGGGCTATTTCCTCCAGCGCCCCGAACATCACTCCGTCCACCACCAACTCGATCTGCATCGCTTCAACTACGGCGACATCACATGGTGGGACCGCCTCTTCGGCACCTTCCGCGAGACCGACACCTTCGCCGCCCATTGCGGCTTCCCCGACAACCACGAACGCCACCTAGCCCGCATGCTCCTGTTCCGCGACAGCTACTAACTCACATCCGGGCTTCGCAGCACAACAAGCCGCGAAGCCCGCTTTGTTCTATCAGCCAGTTTTCGGTCATGTAGCACCTTTAAAGGTGTTTTAATCACGTTCAGGTGGTTCCATGCTCGACATCAAAAAAGACATCCAGGCCATGACGACATTCCGCCGCAATCCCGCGCAATTTATGAAGCACCTCAAAAAAACAAAGCGCCCCTTGATCCTCACGATCAACGGCAAGGCCGAAGCCGTGGTGCAGGATGCCGAAGCTTATCAGCGTCTTCTCGACATCGCCGCTCAAGCGGACGAATCGGAAGGCATTCGCCAGGGTCTCGAAGACATGAAGAAAGGTCGCGTCCGGCCGGCACGCGAAGTGTTAGAAGAATTCCGCCGCTCTCGTGCGATACCGCATTAATTTGACGAATCGTGCCGGACACGCCCTTGAGCGTCTTTACGCTGCGATCGACGCGGCCACGGAGCCAAAAGGCGTTCGAATGGTTTAAAGAACTCGTCGATACAATTTACAGCGTGACCAACTACCGGAGCGAGGAGCTGTAAACCCATCGAACAATGCGCAACGTCAATTGTTCTTTGGTGAGAAACCCCACATCTACAAAATTGTCGATAACGTAGACAAACGAAGGCGCGTTCTCACCGTGCTTCATATCCGCCACGGCGCAATGGCCTCTCGGGAAGAATACGAGTGTCGCAACAGAACGAAGAACTTCCAGCTAAAGTCCATTCTGTGCTCTCTCTGTGCCCTCTGTGTCCTCTGTGGTGAAATCCTCTTCTTCGTTCGAACAGCCCTCTATCTTGTTCGCACACCCAGTTCGAACAGTACCACTCAACAAATGCTATTGACATAGTTAACAATCCATGCTATCGTGGTTCGTGATAGCCCCGACCAGCCCTCGCGAAGCCTCACTACCCACGCCCGGATCGCTCCCGCCGCTCCAAGTCCTCTGGAATCCGCACTTGCAAATGTGTATGAAAACAAACAACTTCAACCCCAGCAGAATCCGCACTTACACGAAATCTGGGGGAGGGCTTCCGCCCACCGCCATCCAGTCTTCCGGCACCTCCAATCTCCCACCTCCGGCCTTGCGATCTTCCCACCTGCAACCCGCCGCGCAAACTTTCCCCGCGCGTGCTAACTTCTCTACTCCAAACAACATGTCGAATAAGCTCCCATCTCTCGTCATCGTCGGCCGCCCCAACGTCGGCAAATCCACGCTCTTCAATCGCTTGACCGGCACGCGCCGCTCCATCGTCACCAACGAGCCCGGCATCACCCGCGACCGCATCTACGGCAAAGCCGAATGGCTCGGCCACCAGATGGAAATCGTGGACACCGGCGGCATCGTCCCCGACGACAAAGCCCTGATCCCGACCGAAATCCTGCGCCAGGCCAACATCGCCATCAAGAAAGCCTCCCTGCTCGTCCTCGTCGTCGACAGCCAGGCCGGACTCACTCCCCTCGACGAAGAACTCGCCCGCCTCCTCCGCGCCACCGGCAAACCCTTCGTCGTCGCCGTCAACAAAGTCGACGCCACCACCCAGGAAAACAACGCCAACGTCTTCCATCGCCTCGGCGCCCCCATCTTCCCCATCGCCGCCGAACACGGCACCGGCGTGGACGACCTCCTCGACGCCGCCCTGAAAACTTTCGATCCGTCCGAAAAAGCCTCAGCAACAAAGTCGGCCGATCCGATCTCCACGAAACATGTAGGGGCGCAGCACGCTGCGCCCCAGCTTGGCAACACGTCAGCGCCCGAGATCCCCTCCGACATCGACCCCGAATACGCCGACGCCGAAATCGAACTCGCCGACGAATCCGCCGACACCAACGCCGACCGTCCCACCCAGGTCGCCATCATCGGCCGCCCCAACGTCGGCAAATCCACTCTCCTCAATCGCATGGTCGGCGAAGAACGCTCCATCGTCTCTCCCATCCCCGGCACCACCATGGATTCCGTCGATACCGAAGTCGAACACGAAGGCCGCATCTACACTTTTGTAGACACCGCCGGCATCCGCCGTAAAGGCAAGACCACGCTGGTCGCAGAAAAGTTGAGCGTCGTCATGGCGCGCCGCGGATTGGAACGCTGCGACGTCGCACTGCTGATCGTCGATGGCGAGCAGGGCGTGACGCAGGGCGACGCCCAAATCGCGAGCTACGCCGAACAGTCGGGCCGCAGCGTCATCATCGTGATGAACAAGTGGGATCTCGCCGTCGAAGCCGCGCGCAAATCCGCCGAGCGCGATGCCGCCACGAGCAAAGGCGAAGCCCGCCGCGCCGCGCACGACAGGCGTACCGAAGCCGCCGCGAAATTCAGCACGACGGCTCAGTCCCGCGCGAAATTCAAAGCAGGCGAAGCCCGCGCTGCCGCAAGCCGTGCCAACCGCGGTAAAGACGGCTCGCACAAAGGCGGTTCGCGAGAATATTCCTACGCCGGCGCGACGCAAGGCGTCCACGGCTTCGGCGATCAAGACAAAAGCCGCCTGCTCTTCGACTACGAAAAACTAGTCCGCGGCAAACTAAAATTTCTCAGCTACGCGCCGATCGTTTTTCTCTCCGCAAAATCCGGCGACCGCGCCAGCAAATTATTTCCACTCATCGACGAAGTCGCCGCCGCGCGCCGCAAGCGCATTCCCACGCCCGAGCTCAATCGCTGGCTCAAGGAAGAAGTCGATCTCCAGCGCGGCACGACGCCGAAAGCGCGCCCGGTCAAAATTTACTACCTCACGCAGGCGAAAACTTCTCCGCCGACGTTCCTGATCTTCACCAACCAAAAAGATCCGCTCCACTTCAGCTACCAGCGCTTCCTCGAAAATCAGATCCGCAAGAAATGGGATTTCCCCGGCGCGCCAATCCGCTTCATTCAGCGCCTCCGCAAAGCCGAGCGCGACACGCGCGAACCAAAGTCGCGCGAACCAAAATCGCGCGCCGAAGCCCGCGACGTCGAGCGAAAACAACACGGCCCGCGCCTCATGCGCGAACACGAAACAAAAGAACTCGACGACTGAACATGAATCCGCGACTGTCGCGCCAAAATCGAAAAAGAACTCGACGACTAAAAATGAAACCACGTGCGATCGCATTCGCCGTCTTGGCACTGAGCCTTTGCTGTTCCGCAGCGCACGCGAACGAAGCCAGCGTAATTCTCGTCAACGGCAAAGTCTGGACCGAGAATCCCGCTCTCCCGATCGCGCACGCAGTCGCGCTCGATGGCAACACGATCCTCGCCGTCGGCGACGACGCAACCATCCGCAAGCTCGCCGGCCCCGACACCAAAGTCATCGACCTCCACGGCCGCTTGCTGCTTCCCGGCTTCAACGACGCCCACGTCCACTTCCTCGACGGCGGCGCCTCGCTCATCTCCGTCGAACTCGGCACAGCAAACAGTCCCGCCGAATTCACTGAGCGCATCGCGAAGTTCGCGAAGACACGCACGCCAGGCACATGGCTGCGCAACGGTAACTGGGATCATCAGCGCTGGAATCCGCCCAACCTGCCGACACACCAACTGATCGACGATGCGACCGGCGATCACCCCGTGCTTCTCTGGCGCACCGATGGACACATGGCGCTAGCAAATGCGCTCGCGCTGAAACTCGCCGGCATCGATCGCAGCACAAAAGATCCTCCCGGCGGCGAAATCGTCCGCGACAAAGACGGCAATCCAACAGGAATCCTCAAGGACTCCGCAACCGCTCTCGTCACGCGCGTAATGCCTCGGCGATCCGTGGCCGAGCAGGATCAAGCCATGGAAGCGGCCATCCACGAAGCCGCCGCTCACGGCATAACCAGCGTGCAGAATCTCGCCGACACACCCGAAGACGAAAGCCAGCCCGAAGCCTTCCGCGAATTCCAGAAGTTCGAGCGCGAAGGCAAACTCACCGTGCGCATTTATCAAGGCGTGCGTGTTCGTGACTGGAAGATGTACGCCGATCCCGGCATCGTCGCTCCGTTCGGCAGCTCTCTCTTGCGCATCGGCAATCTCAAAGCGTTCGCCGACGGCGCGCTTGGCTCCGAAACCGCGTGGATGGATGAACCGTTCGCGAACAATCCGTCGAATCGCGGCCTCGCCAGTCCCGATCTTCTCGACGTGGAAAAGTTTTACGGCGAGATGCGCGCCGCCGACAAAGCCGGACTTCAGCTCACAATCCACGCCATCGGCGATCACGCGATCCACACGATTCTCGATCTCTACGAGCGCCTGGAAAAAGACAACGGTCCCGCCGATCGCCGTCCGCGCATTGAGCATGTGCAACACATGCATCCCGCCGACTATCCGCGCTTCGCCAAGCTCGGCGTCATCGCCTCGATGCAGCCCTATCACGCGATCGACGACGGCCGCTGGGCCGAAAAAGTGATCGGTCCCGAACGCGCTCACTCCAGCTACGCCTGGAAATCGCTGCTCGACGCCGGCGCGACGCTGGCCTTCGGTTCCGACTGGGCGGTCGCCCCGCTCGACGCAGTCTTGGGAATTTATGCCGCCACAACGCGCCAAACGCTCGACGGCAAAAATCCCGGCGGCTGGATTCCGGAGCAGCGCATCACCGTCGCGCAAGCCGTGCATGCCTACACGGTCGGCTCCGCATTCGCCGAGCATCAGGAAAAAGTGAAAGGCTCGATCGAGCCCGGCAAACTCGCCGACCTCGTAATTCTCTCCGACGACATCTTCTCGATCGCTCCAGAGAAGATTCAGAACACCAAAGTCGATCTGACAATCTTCGACGGCCGCGTAATTTACGAGCGCAAGTGAGCTTTCCTTCGCGCGCAAAGGAAGAAGGAACGCTGAGAGAATTTTCACAGATGAACAGCGCGGATTCGGCCTTGTGGAAAACGAACGCAGCGACGCGAACCGCGAGCGGTTTTGCAACGCCGTACCGTTGACACCGCGAAAATTTGGCCTAGGATGAAAGAGAGCCCACCGCCTGATTGCGCCTAGCGCCGTCAGGAAACAAAATTTCGAGAGCATGGATTTAGAACACGATGAGCACTGCTACCGCACTGCAACCTGAAATCGACGACGAGCGCCTCTATCGCATCGGCGAAGTCAGCCGCCTCTCCGATCTCAAGCCGTTCGTGCTGCGCTACTGGGAGACCGAATTCCCCATGCTCGAGCCGGTGAAGAGCCCGAGCGGCCACCGCATGTATCGCCAGCAAGACGTCGATATGGTGTTCAAGATCAAGCGCCTGCTCTACGACGAAGGCTTTACCATCGCCGGCGCCCGCCGCCACCTCCGCGAAACCAACGGAGCCATCGCCGTCGAACCTTCAGCGCGAGCAGCTCACGCTGGAGCGAGCGATGGCGCGAACGGCACCCACGCGAACAGCTCGGAGCATGCGCATTCAACCGACGGCGCCGACTCCGCAGCGTACTCCGGACACGCGATGAGTCACTCGGCCACCGCGTCCGCCGTCCCCCATACGCCACACGCCCCAACCGAGAACGCCGCCGAACTCCTCAACCGCAAAATGCTGCTCGACCTGCGCGACTCGCTCCGCGGCTTCTTGACCCTTCTCGAACGCCGGGGACAGTGATAACCTTGATCTCGGCTAGCCCGCGTCGAGTTTGATGCTCCCCGCGGTTCTGGCCATTTTTTGACGTTTTGTACTGACGTTTTGCACTGATGTCTTGTACTGACGCTTTGTACTACTGACGCCGCCTCAACGGCGTCGTTTTACCCCGGTCGGGACGTAGCGCAGCCTGGTAGCGCGCACGCTTGGGGTGCGTGAGGTCGCTGGTTCGAATCCAGTCGTCCCGACCATTTTAGACTTCCAGTTTTTTTCGCTTCGAGTTTTTTCCGCTTCCGGTTCTTTCCATTGCCCCAATCTTTACCAATAGCCGAAACAAATAGCCAAACACAGTTGCGTCCAACCAATTGCTTGACTGGCTTAGGCGTCTTCGCCAGACTCAGCAAACAATGGTCATCACGACTGAATATGTGAATATTTCGATGTCGGGGCCACCGATGCGAACCTTCGTCGCCGCACCGAAAGCCGAAGGCCGATACCCCGCGATCTGGAGCTATTCCGACATCTTTCAGTTAACTCCCCCTACGCTGCGCGCTTGCGTTCGGCTGGCTGGGTACGGATTTGTTGTCGCCGCACCGGAAATTTATCGGCGGATTGAGCCCGCCGGAACGGTGATCCCATTCGATGACGCCGGAAAGACGCGCGGCCAACAAGACGCCCTGAACACTCCTGTCGCGCATTTTGATGCCGACTGCCGGGCTGGTTTGGATTGGCTCTCCCGGCATCCCAAGGTCGCGCCGGGAAAAATCGGCGCCACGGGTTTCTGTATCGGCGGTCACCTCGCGTTTCGTGCCGCGTTCCAACCCGATGTACGCGCCACGGTCTGCTACTACGCGACGGGCCTGCATGACGGCAAGCTCGGTCAGGACGCAGATGCCGGATCGCTGGAGCGCGCGAAGGAAATCCGCGGTGAACTCCTGATGATTTTCGGAACAAAAGACCCGCACGTTCCCGATGCTGGACGCGAAACGATCGATGCGGCGCTGCGAAAATCCGGCGTGAACTATCGGACACTGCTCTATCAGGCCGAGCACGCTTTTACTCGCGATGAAGGACCGCGTTTCGATCCTGAGGCGACCGACCTGGCGTTCGCGGAAACAATTGGTCTATTCCGAAATGTTTTTCGCGATTGAATAAATTTTTTGGATTCGTCTCTGCAACGGCGGCGATTTTCACAGAAGCACTGATTTGCCCCTTGGCCGCGAAATCGCGAGGTTCTAGAATAGAAGTACAGTGAAAATCGGAATCGACTTTGGAACAACGCGAATCGTAGTTGCGGCCACAGACCGCGGGAACTACCCTCTCGTTAATTTTGAATCTCCGGACGGAAGCTTTAGGGACTGGTTCCCTTCCGTGATGGCGATCTCCGACGCGGAACGCGTTTATGGCTGGCAAGCCATGGACATGCAGGGCAAGCCAGGCTGGACTTTGATTCGTTCGCTGAAACGCTATTTGAAGACCGCCGGTCCGAAGAGCGAAATCGTCGTCGATAACCATCGCCTCAATATCGGGCAAGCGATAACGGAAATGATGTCGGCCTTGCGCAGCGAACTCCTGCACAAATCCACGCTGGGAAAAATCGGAAAGAAAGACAAACTTCAAGTGATGCTTGGTGTGCCCGCGAACGCCAACACCAATCAACGGTTTTTAACCGAGGACGCCGCACGCAACGCGGGCTTTGAAGTCCTGGGATTGATGAACGAGCCGTCGGCGGCCGCACTGGAATTCGCCAACCTCAACACGTCCGAACGCAAGATGAAAGCGGGCAGCGGGTTGCTGGTATATGACCTCGGCGGCGGAACCTTTGACGTATCGATTCTGGACTTGGGTGAGACGGAACATGGAGTCATCGCCAGCGACGGTCTGCCTGACCTGGGTGGAGATGACTTCGATGAGATCCTGGCTTTCCTCGCGTTAGAACACGGCGCAAGACCCAAGCCTGACGAGGAATCGCTCACGTCGGCGGAGTGGTACCTGCTGTTCGAAGAATGCCGCGAGAAGAAAGAAGCTCTCAGCCCAAACAGTCGCAAGCTGAGCATCGATCTGGGCCGTGTTCGAAAAAATTGGGAAGAAATCTCGATCGGCGTGGACGCGTTTTATTCGAAATGCCGGCCACTGATCGAATCCTCGCGCGACGTGGTGGAAGCTTTACTGGCGGCCAATCCCGACTATCCCATCGATACGTTGTATCTGACGGGCGGAGGTTCGGAGTTGCCTCCGGTTGCCCGCGTGCTGAAAGAAACATTCGGGCGAAGAGTGCGCCGCTCAGCCTATATGCGCTCGGCGACCGCGATTGGTTTGGCAATTGGGGCGGAAGGAAAAGAAGCGAAGCCGCTCCGCGATCAATTCACGCGAAATTTCGGCGTGTGGCGTGAGGCGGACGCCGGGAGCAACGTAGTCTTCGATGTAATTTTCCCTCGAGGCGTAAAGCTTCCAGCAAAAGGCGAAGTACCGCTGCGGAGCGCACGCTCTTACCATCCGGCTCACAATATCGGCCACTTTCGTTATCTGGAATGCTCCAAATTGGGGCCGGACAATCAGCCCGAAGGTGAGATCAGCAACTGGGAAGAAATTCGAGTGGCATTCGATCCAGAACTGCGTGGCATGAGCGATCTTGCGCAGCAGCCGGTGAGGCATTACGGCAACGGACAAAGTCTTTGGGTGGAAGAAGAGTACATTTGCGACGCAAGCGGTGAGGTCAAGGTGAAGATCCGCGAGAGACTTACAGCGCAGGCCAACGAATATCGCTTGAGTCAAGTCGCGGGCCGCTGAGGTCGCTGGTTCGAATCCAGTCGTCCCGACCATAATTTTCTGTTCCTCGCAGTAAAGTCTCCGCGACCCTCCAAAAAGATCACGCCACAGTGAGGTTGATTTGGCTCTGAGAGATTTTGTTCAAGAAGCGCGTCGAACGCTCAAGAGCTGGAAAATATATAGGGATCAGACCGGCGAGTGGCCTTGGCTTTGGATCGCCGCTCATTCACTGAACTGGATTGTGACAATTTTAGGGATGGTCTTCGTGATTTGGTGGTCGGGAGAACACCATCTTTCAAAGTGGAATTCCGCGGGCGTGCTTGCGCTGGTCTATTTGCCCTATGGATTGTTTTGGCTTTGGTTCAAGGGGAGGTGAAAGTGAATCAGCTGAAGAGGCAAAGGCATCTGGCTGCCCAAAGAAAGTCTCGCTAGGCGATTCGCTATTCGGCCAGTTCCCATTCTTTCGCACGACGTTAGGCGAAAGAACCTGATTCCCACGAATCCGCGATTCTCAGTCGGCGGGGAGGGGGGCGGTTAGGTTGGCGTTTGATTCGGTGGGGGCGGTGGGCATGATTACGGTGATGGTGGTGCCGTTGCGGTCGGACTGGATGTCGAAGTGGCCGCCTTGTTCGCGGACGCGTTCGCGCATGCCGGCGAGGCCGACGCCGACGTTGGTGCCGGTGGACATGAAATTTTCGAGCATTTCGCGAGAGATGCCTTTGCCGTAGTCGCGGATGCGCAGGGTGGCGCCTTTGGAGTTGGTTTGCAGCGAGATTTCGGCGCGCGAGCTGCGCGAGTGGCGATGAATGTTCGTCAAAGATTCCTGCAAGACGCGGAATAACACTAACTCCGCAGGGCGCGACATGCGCTGCAAGATCGTCGGGAATGTCGGCGACGATTTCGATGCCGCTGCGCTTGGCGAATCCTTCGGCGTACCAGCGGGCTGCGGACGCGATACCGATTTCATCGAGCAGCGGCGGATGCAGCAGGTGCGAGATGGTGCGCGTTTCCGTGACGGAGTCCGTCAGCAGCTGATCGATTTCCTTCAGCAGCTCATCGTGCGGATTTTTTTCGAGCAGCACGGTCATATGCATCTTGGCGACGGCCAGCAACTGGCCGAGGCTGTCGTGCAATTCGCGCGAAAATTTCCGGCGCTCTTCGTCCTGAAGTTGCAGCACGCGCACGCTCAATCGGCGCGCGCTTTCTTCCATCTTTTCCCGCTCAACCAATTCGGCGCTCAAGAGGCGGAAGTGAATCCAGAGCAGCACGACCGCGATCACAAAGCCGACGGCGAGAATGCAGAGCACCCAGAAAAAGAGCGAACCGAATAGCTGGCGACGGTGGCCGAGGAGTTTTTCTTCTTCGTCCATCATGCGCTGCGACACGTCCATGAAATCGGCGACGGCATTGACGTTTTCGCGGCTGAGGCGAAGTTGCGTCGGCTCATCGAGCGGACCGGCTCGGCGCATTTCGATGGCGGCGTCGATCAATTCGAGGCGGCGCAGAACAATGTCGTCGAGCTGCAACGCCATCCCCGCCTGGGAAGGATTGTCGCGGACCAACTCGCGGAGTTGCGTGAGATCGTTGTGAACGCGGCGCTTCATTGCGGGATATTCGGCGAGAGTCGTTTCGTCTCCCGAATTTTGGTAGACGGTGCGCGTGCGGGCGGCGTTGGAGAGCGCGGTTTGCAGGTCGCCGAGGCCAACTTGAACTTCGTAGCTATGCGCGGCCCATTTTGCGGCGCGGATGAAGCGCGCAATGGTGATTGTGGCTGCGATGCCGCAGCCGAAGAGAAGAATCAGCGCGGAGAGGAATGCGAGCCGCGCTTTCTTTCGCGAAGACATGCTTTGGAAGCTGGCTGGAAGCATGATTGGTTGAGACTGACTGCGTCCCGCGTTTCGGTACAGAGAAGGATAGAACAAACGCGATTGCTAAGTACTACAAGAAAGACCTTACGAAGAAAGGGCGAACGACGCGAGAGATTTCGCCGACGCGGCGTCGCAAAGAACTGGACCGGAGGCAAGCGTGCCGGTTGGGCGCGGATCAGATGGGCACGACGTGCTGTACCCCTAGATCTAGTCGAATTTACACGCGGGCGGACTGAAGCCCGCCCCTACAAGAGGCTGCTTGCGCCTCGTTTGGTTAGAGACGCTGGCGATGGGAGCCGTTGCCTTCGAAAAGAGAAACGCCGGCAAGATGCCGGCGCTACCACGGAGGTTTACACCGAGGTGGGCGGCGCATTACGCGGCGAGTGGGTTGGGCTGATAACATCGCAAGGACTATGACTCATATTCTTTTGACGAATGATGATGGGATTCAGGCGGTTGGGCTGCGAACGCTGCGCGATGCGATGGAAGGGCTCGGGACGATCAGCATCGTGGCGCCCAGCCGGGAGCAGAGCGGGGCGGCGCAGTCGCTGACGCTACGGCAGCCGATCGTTTGCCACGAGGTGGCGGAGCGGGAGTGGGCGATCGATGGGACGCCGGCGGATTGCGTGATCGTGGCGTTGCACAAGCTGCTGCCCGAGCCGCCGGACATTGTGATTTCGGGGATCAACTACGGCGCGAATCTTGGCGAGAACGCGTATTACTCGGGAACGGTGGGAGCGGCGCGCGAGGCGGCTCTGCATCATATTCCGGCGGTGGGGATGTCGCTGTGTTCGAAGAAGTCGGGCGTGGATTTTGGGCCGGCGGCGCGAGTGGCTCGCACGGCGGCGGAACTCGTGTTGAGCGAAAAGCTGCCCGATCAGGTGTTGCTCAACATCAACGTGCCCGAACCTTGGAAGGGCGGCGTGCGGTTGACGCGGCAGTCGAAGAAAATCACGCGGAACCAATTGAGCGAAGGCAAGGATCCGCGAGGGCGGTTGTATTTCTGGCTTTTCGAACAGCGCATCGATTCCGACGTCGCGCCGGATTCCGATTACGCGGCGATTTTTGCCGGCGACGTGTCGATCACACCGCTGCATCTCGATCCTACCGACGACGACGCGATCCACTCGCTGGCGAGTTGGACGGAGAAAATCAAGAAGGCAGATTTCGTAAAGAAATAGCGCGCGGCTGAGAACCACGGGTGGCGTTGGCGTTAGTACGCCAGGGCGCAGCCGTCGGCGCGCATTTCGCTGGCGGCTGCGTAGACGCGGTCGGCGCCATCCATGTGCGGCGCGATGCATTCGTAGCGGCCGTAGCCGCCGTCGCTCGGTCCAAGCGGCCAGCCGAGGTCGGCGAGCGCTTTGCGCGTGGCTTCGGGCACACCTGTTTCGAGACGCAAAATTCCCTTCGGGCCGAGTCCCGGCGCGTCTTCACCCATCGATTGCGAAGAGCCTTCGTGATGCCAGCGCGGACTGTCGCCCGCGGCTTGAATGTCGAGGCCGTAGTCGATGCGATTGATGACGATCTGCGATTGACCTTGGGGCTGCATGTCGCCGCCCATCACACCGAATGACATCCACGGCTTGCTGTCTTTCACCGCGAAGCCGGGGATGATCGTCTGGAACGGGCGCTTGCCTGGCGCGTAGATATTTGGGTGTCCATCCTGGAGCGAAAAAAGTTCGCCGCGATCCTGGAACATAAAGCCGAGACCATCGGCGACAAGCCCTGAGCCCATGCCGCGAAAATTGGATTGGATCTGGCTGACCATCATGCCGGTGGAATCGGCGACGGTGAAATATGTGGTGTCGCCATGGCTTGGCGCCTGGCCGGGATGGACGGGATCGAGGATGGCGTCGGGCTTGATGAGCTTGGCGCGTTCGGCGGCGTAGGATTTCGAGATGAGCCACTCGATGGGAATTTTTGCGAAGTGCGGATCGGCGTAATAACGCGCGCGATCTTCGTAGGCGAGGCGTTTGGCTTCGACTTGCGTGTGAATCGATGCGGCGGATTGGAATCCCATGCCGCGGAGATCGAAATTTTCGGCGATGTTGAGAAGCTGGAGCGTGGCGAGGCCCTGCGTGTTGGCGGCCATGGCGTAAACGTCGAGGCCGCGGTAATTGGTGACGAGCGGATCGAGCCATTCGGCGTGTTGTTCGCGAAGATCGGCGCGCGTGATCCAGCCGCCGATGCGTTTGAAATAGGCTTCGATGGTTTGCGCGATGGGGCCGTCGTAGTAAGCGTCGCGGCCACCCTCGGCGATCATTTTGTAAGTGCGCGCGAGATCGGGATTGCGGAAGACGTCGCCTTCGTTGGGAGCTTTGCCGCTGGGCGCCCAGGTGTGCATCGCGTTGGCGGTTTCTTCGACGCCGGAATTTGCGCGCGTGAAGGCGGCGAGGTTGCGCTTGATGTAAGCGCCGATGATTTGCGGAACGGGGACGCCGGATTCGGCGAGATGAATCGCGGGCTGGAAGAGTTCGGCCCATTTCAATTTGCCGTAGCGCTGGTGCAGGGTCCACCAGGCGTCGAGTGCGCCGGGAACGGAAACGGAAATTGCGCCGAGCGGAGCGATGTAGCCTTTCGGTGAGCGGGCGCGGACGGTTTCGAGCGTAAGAGCTTTCGGAGAGCGGCCGGAGCCGGCGAGGCTGACGACTTTGGAGAGTTTGGGATCCCAGATCATCGCGTAGCAATCGCCGCCGATTCCGGAGCTGGTGGGCTCGAGGAAGCCGAGGCACGCGTTGGCGGCGATGGCGGCATCGACGGCGGAGCCGCCGCGTTTGAGCGTTTCGATGGCGGTGAGCGTGGCGAGCGGATGCGCGGTGCCTGCGGCGCCATTGCAGCCCATCGCGGCAGAGCGGCTGGCGAAGCTTGCGCCGGCGGGGCGATCGCCGGCGTGGACGTCGGGGCGGACGAATCTTTCTTCGCCGGAGGCTTGGAATTTGGGGAGGGGCTGGTCGGTTGCGTCGGGGGCGGCTGCGTTCGTGGCGGAGTTCGTGGCAGAGGCTGCGCTGGTGAGCGACGCCGTGGCCGCTGCGGCGGCGGGGATTGTGGCGATGAAAGAACGGCGATGCATTGGGCCTCCGGGTGCTTTCCTAGATGAGAGAGATTTTGAATTTTGCGGGAGGTATCTTAACAGGGTTGACATGGCGAAATGCGGCTGGATGAGAATACTCTGAGAATTGTTGCGCGTTGCGCGCGCGCCAAAGGCAGCGATGACGGAGAATGGTGCGGCATGAATGCGGATGCGATAGGATTTGTGCGGGTTTTGTCGAAGCGGGATTGGTGAGATGGAACGATTTGATGTGGTGGTCGTCGGGGCGGGAGTTTTCGGCGCGTGGACGGCGTCGCATTTTGCGCGTCGCGATAAACGCGTGCTGCTGATCGATGCTTACGGTCCGGGCAACTCGCGCGCGAGTTCGGCGGGAGAATCGCGCATCATCCGCATGGGTTACGGCGCGGACGAGATTTACACGCGGATGTCGCAGAATTCGATGCAGCAGTGGAAGAAATTTTTTGGATTCAAACGGCCCGGACTGTTTCATGAAACGGGCGTGTTGTGGCTGGCGGGTGACGGCGACGCACGGATTGGGGCAACAGCAGAAACGCTGAAGCGATGCGGCGTGGAGTTTGAGCAGTTGAGTCGCGCGGATCTGGAGAAGCGCTATCCGCAAATTCATTTTGATGGAATCGCGACTGGGATTTTTGAGCCGGCGAGCGGCGTGCTGATGGCGCGGCGAGCGGTGGCGGCGGTTGTGGAAGATGCGATTTTTAACGGCGTGGAGTATCGCGTCGGCGAGGTGTTGACGCCAGCGATTGACGGCGGGGTGAAGGCGATTTCTTCCGTGCGGACGCGCGCCGGCGAAGAGTTTGAGGCGGAAACTTTTGTCTTTGCTTGCGGTGCGTGGCTGGGGAAGGTTTTTCCCGACGTGCTGGGCGAGCGGATTTTTCCGACGCGGCAGGAGATTTATTTTTTTGGCGTGCCGCCGGGCGATACGCGATTTTCTCCTGCGGCGCTGCCGGCGTTTCTTTTTCAGGGCGACGAATATTATGGGATGCCGGACTTCGAGGCGCGCGGATTCAAGATTGCGCTCGATAAACATGGCGCGCGTGTCGATCCCGATACGCAGTCGCGGATTGTGACGGAAGCTGCGGCAGCGGAAGTGCGCGCGTATGTCGAGCGGAGATTTCCGGCGTTGCGGGGCGCGCCGATTGTGGAGACGCGCGTTTGCCAGTATGAGAACACGTCGAACGGGGATTTTTTGATCGACCGGCATCCGAGTGCGGAGAATGTTTGGTTTGTCGGCGGAGGTTCCGGGCACGGATTCAAGCATGGGCCGGCGGTGGGCGAGTATGTCGCGGCACGAGTGCTGGATGGAGCGGCGGGGGAGCCGAGGTTTTCGCTGGAGACGAAGGAGAAAGTGCAGCATCGTGCAGTTCACTAGTTAGCGGGGGCAGTGTCGTCAAGACGCAGTGGGCGGGCGGAGCAAGCCCCGCCCCTACAAAACGATGAAGTTGAGAGTTTTTCGAAAGTAAACCTCTGGCGTACAGTTGATGGGCTGAAACTTCTGATTGGCTGAAACTTCGCGGCGGCTTTTGCGTCTGTATGTAGAGATTTGGAGGGTGGAACTGTGGGCAAAGTGATGCGAGTAGTGCGTGGGGCAGCGGCAGGAGCCGTGGCGTTGGCGATGGCGTTCGGCGGCGGACGCGTTTCTTATGCGGACGATTCCGCTGCTCGTTCCGCGGGCACACCGGCGGCAGGCTCGCCGGCTGGCGCTGCCGCTGAACTCAAGATTCCGGTCGAGTATTACAAGCTGCCGAACGGGCTGCGCGTCGTGCTCTCGCCCGATCACACTTCGCCGATCATTTGCGTCGGCGTCTACTATCACATCGGATTTCGCATCGAGCCGCGCGACCGCACCGGGTTTGCGCATTTGTTCGAGCACATGATGTTTCAGGGATCGCAGAATCTCGGGAAGATGGAGTTCGTCAAGCTGGTGCAGACGAACGGCGGCATTCTGAACGGTTCGACGCGATTCGATTTCACGAATTATTTTGAAGTGCTGCCGTCGAACAAGCTGGAGACGGCGCTGTGGGCGGAAGCCGATCGCATGGGCGGGCTTGCGGTGACGGATGCAAACCTGACGAACCAGCAGGGCGTTGTCGGCAGCGAAGTGAAGCAGAACGTGCTCAACCGGCCGCTGGGCGGATTTCCGTGGCTCGACATGCCGCAGTATGCGAACACGAACTGGTACAACGCGCACAATTTTTACGGCGACATCAAGGACATCGAAGCGGCGAAGCTCGCCGAGGTGCAGGACTTTTTCAAGACGTACTACGCGCCGAACAACGCGGCGCTGGCGATTGTCGGGGATTTCGATCCGGCGGAGGCGAAGAAATTCGTCGAGAAATATTTTGGGCCGCTGAAGGCTTCGAATTTGCCGCCGCAACCGGATTTGAAGGAGCCGCGGCAGGAAAAAGAAAAGCGCGAAACGAAGACCGACGCGCTGACGAAGCGGCCGGCGCTGGCGGTGGCGTACCACGTTCCGGAGCGCGGCACGCCGGAATATTACGCGATGATTTTGCTCGATCAGATTTTGATCGAGGGAGATGACAGCTTGCTGCATCAGGAGCTGGTGCAGAAGCGCGGATACACCGGCGGAGTTGAGGGCGGCATCAACTTGCTCGGGAATCCTTACAACTATCAAGGTCCAATGCTGTTTACCGCGGATGTGTTGTACGACCCATCGACAAAGCCGGCCGACATTATTTCGGCGATCGACGGCGTTGTGGAGCCGCTGCGCACGAAGCCGGTGGATCAGAAGACGCTCGATCGCGCGCTGGTGAAGGCGCGTTCGGATTTGTACGACACCTTCGGAACGCAGGGCGGATTCGGGTTGATGGATATTCTCGCAAGCTTCGCGTTGTTTGATGACGATCCGGGCAAGGTGAACACGCTGGCTTCGCAACTGGAGAAGGTGACGCCGGAGCTGCTGCAAAAAACTGCGGCGGAATATTTGCGACCGGAAAACCGCACCGTGCTCGTGGTCGAACCGAAGGCGGCTGAGCCGGCGCCCGCGGCGGGAGCGAAGCCATGAAGAATTCCTACGCGAGCAGCCCGATGAATCGAACAACGATGGGAACGATAGAGCAAAGCGGCGCGGAGGCATCGGATGAGTGGAACTCAAATGAAGCGCATTTTTGCCATAGCGGCGCTCAGTTCAGCGATGATGCTTCCCTTTTCTGCAGCAACGCGCGCGCAAGGAACCGCTGAGGCCGCGCCAACGCAAAAACAAACGCCGCCGGCGGGCAGCGCGCCGAAGGCGTTCACCGTGCCCGCGCACGAAACGTATTCGCTTCCCAACGGGATGAAGGTTTCGCTCGTGCCTTACGGAAACATTCCGAAGGTTACCGTGAGCCTCGCGCTGCGCAGCGGCAACATCGACGAGACCACTGACAAGCTCGGCCTCGCCGACATCACCGGCGAGCTGATGAAGGAAGGCACGAAGTCGATGTCGTCCGAGCAAGTGGCGCAAGCCGCGGCCCAGATGGGCAGCTCACTCGGCATCGCCGTGGGCGTTGACGACACGACGGTCGCAGTCGATGTGCTGTCGGAGAGCGGCCCCGCATCGGTGAAGTTGCTCGCCGACGTAGTAGAGAATCCGCTGCTGCCTGAATCCGAGCTCGCGCGCATCAAGACGAACATGCTGCGATCGATCGCAGTGTCGAAGACGCAGCCGGCGCAAATCGCGCTCGCACGCTTTCGCAAGCTGATGTACGGCGACCATCCCTACGGCGAAGTATTGCCGACGGAAGCCAGCGTCAACGGAATCACAATCGACGACGCGCGCAAATTTTACGCCGCAAATTTTGGCGCAGCTCGCGCGCATCTTTACGTCGCGGGAAAATTCGACACCGCCGCGATGAAGAAAGCCATCGCCGAAAGTTTCGGCGGATGGGCGAAAGGCACGCCGCCGGAAAATCGTCCGGCTTCGCCGAAAACACAGCGCCTCCTCGATGTTACCGACCGCCCCGGCGCGCCGCAGTCAACAATTTATGCAGGCTTGCCGGTAGCTGGCCCGACGAATCCCGACTACATCACGCTCGGCGTCACCAACACTCTGCTCGGCGGCTCGTTCGCTTCGCGCATCACCACAAATATTCGCGAGCAGAAGGGCTACACCTATTCGCCGCGCAGCCAGGTTTCGTGGCGCTATCACGACGCGTATTGGGCCGAGATCGCGGATGTCACCACAAAAGATACCGGCGCGTCGCTGAAAGAGATCTTCGGCGAGATCACGCGGCTGCAACAACAGCCGCCGCCTGATGACGAACTCAAAGGCATCCAGAGCTACATCTCGGGACTATTCGTCATTCAGAACTCCTCGCGGCAAGCGCTGATCGGCCAATTGCGCTACGTCGATCTCCAAGGCCTGAGCGACGACTATCTGAAAACGTACGTGCAAAAGGTGAACGCCGTAACGCCGGCGCAAGTGCAGGCGATGTCGACGAAATACATCAAGCCCGAGTCGATGACCATCGTCGTCGTCGGTGATAAATCAAAAATCACCGAACAATTGAAGGATTACGAAACGAAGTAAATTTCGATAAATAGATCTGTAGATCGATCCGTCGCGCGAACGCGAGCGCTCGCCCCAAAACACAAACGCCTACGCCTTCTGTGCGCGCCGCCGAAGATTTATCGCCGCCGTCGGCGCCACGTTCGGCGCTTTACGTTGCGCCTTTTCCGCGTAAAGATGCTCGTCCGCTTCTGACAACAGCTTCTCAATCCGCTCGCCGTTCCCGTTGTAAGTCGAGATCCCGATGCTGGCCGACAGCGTCGGCGTCTCCTCGTCGCGCGCAAGAACATCGCGAATTCGCGTAGCGACCATTTGCGCTTCCGCCTCACCCGCCTCCGGCAAGATCAGCGCGAACTCATCACCGCCATATCGCGCCGCCGTATCGATCGCGCGGCAATGAATGCGCAGCGTGTCGGCGAGCCGGCAAAGCGCGCGGCTGCCCGTCAAATGTCCATGCGTATCGTTAATTTTTTTCAGCCCATCGAGATCGAGCAGCAGCACCGCGAACGACCGCCCATTGCGATTCGTGCGCTCGGTTTCGGCCTCCAACACATCGAGCAATCGCCGATAATTCGCGAGCCCCGTCAACGGATCGCTCACCGCCAAATGCTGCACCTGCTCGAACAATCGCGCGTTATCAAGCAACGCGCCGCCCAGCGCGACCGCATAGCTCGTCACCGTCAGCGCCTGCGCCAAAACAAACGGCGAATCCAGCAGCCGCGTCGATTGCGATGCCGCCAGTTGCGCCGCGACGTTCATCCACGCCGCCGAATACAGCGCGCGGTCGAACGCCGAATCTTCAATCTGCAACCGCCGCCGAAACCACACCAGCGCCACTAAAAACAGCGCCGCCGGCAAAAGCTGCGCTGGATTCGGAATGAACGCGAGCGGATGCGGCGACGTCTCCGCGGGAAACCGCCGCAGCAACGCGGTAATTCCGTAAGTAATCACGACGACGGCAAACAGCGCGCCCGAAATTTCCAGACGCGGGCGCCGCGATCGCGGCAAGAAATGCTCGACGAGCAACGCCACCACGAGCAGCAATCCCAGCACGATGCGCCCGACCCACCAAGACACCGGAGCCCAGCGCAGATGAATCGGCGCTTCCTGCAAAAATTGAAAGAAGAGAAGACTCGACGCGGTGAGCAGCGTACCGCTGAGCAAAAATCCGGAACCCAAAATGAGTGAGATGCGGTCTTGCGTGCCCTGGAATCGAACGAGGGTGACGGCCGCGAAAACAAAGGCGAGCAAACCCGTCGTGACCTGCAAATAACCTTGCAGGATCGGGTCGGATTGCAGCGGCACCACGCGCAGCCACATCGAGAGAAAAAAGACCACAACAAATCCCGATGCGTGCGACAAGAAAGGCGTCGCGCTGAGTTGTCTCGGAACGAGTGAACCCTTGCCCATATTATTTCTGACCTGACCGCGGCTGGGACCGGGCCCTCACTGAATATTAGACTCCGTATTCATCGCCGGCGTTGTGGCTCAATCAGGGCTTCTTTTCTCTAAAAGATACCGTCCTTGTGGATTGCCGGGCCTGTACACACGGACAGGCGACGCCGCTCGCGTTCACGCGAGCCGAGAATCACTGCTCTGGCGGTGCGGATTGCTCGCCTGTTCGACAGGGCAGCTTAACTTTCTGCTTTTTTAAGCTGCGTCGGACGAGGGAGTCTGGCTGGCAAAAATTTCACGTACGCGTGACAACGTGTCGATATCGCCGACGGGCTTGTCGGCGCGCAGTCGAACGATGCGCGGGAAACGCAACGCGAATCCCGAATTGTGCCGGTTGGATTTCTGAATGTTGTTGAAAGCGATTTCCATCACGACGACCGGTTCGACGTCGCGAACGTGGCCGTGATCTTCGACGGTGTGCTCGAGAAAGAATTTTGTGAGCTGGGCGATTTCCACATCGGTCACGCCGGAATACGCCTTTCCGATATTCACAAGGCGCCCGGGCCCTTCGCCGGCATCCGTGTCGCGCACCGCGAATGTGTAATCCGACAGCAAGCCCCGCCGTTTGCCATGGCCATATTCGGCGCGCGTCACGACGACGTCGAGCGTCGCGAGCGGCTGCTTCAGTTTGATCCAATATTGGCCGCGGCGCCCCGGCACATACGGCGATTGTGGAGCTTTCGCGACAAGGCCTTCGTTGCCTTTCGCGAGCGCCGAGGCGAAAGCCGCTTCGATTTCATCGACCGCGGTGCAAAGCTCCGCGCGCGTGAACTGTAATTCCGGCTTTTCATGCGGCGCCAGCAGGTTCGTCATCCGCAGGCGCCGCTCCGCGAGTTCGAGGTCAAGGAGCGATTCGCCATTCAGCGAAAGCAGATCGAAAGCGACAAAGCTCACGGGCACAAGCGTCGAAGTGAATAGGTCGATCTGTTTACGACCCAAGCGCTGCTGCAATTCGGTGAATGGGATTGCGCGCCCATCGCGCCAGCCGATGATTTCGCCGTCGAGAATGAAGTCGCCGGGAACTTTGCGAAGCGTTCCTGCCAGCTCTGGAAATTCGGTGATGCGATCCAGCGTGCGCGAATACATCTCTACTTTGTCGCCGCGTTTGTGAACCTGGGCGCGAATGCCGTCGAATTTTTCTTCGACGAGCGCACCGGCGGGAAACACTTCGACGAGTTCCGCCGCCGTATCGACCGGACTCGCGAGCATCACTGAAACTGGCCGGAACAACTCGAGCTGCAACCCAGCGAGTCGCCCTTCGGCGGCAAGCCGCAGCGTTTCGCTGATATCGCCGGTCAGCATGTTCGCTCGCTGCACGACGGCGGACGGCTGCTCGTAACAACGCGCAATGCCCTCTTCCACCAGGCTCTCTTTCAGGCCGATGCGCAGTTCGCCCGTGCAAATTTTGATGAAATATTTCGCTTCGAGCGCGGAAAGCTTTCGCAGCGCCTCCTCGAAGAGAGCCTGCTTCCCTGCCGGCCCACGCTGGCTGGCCAGCGCGTCGTAGACATCCGCAACATCGGTAAGGCGCATCCCAGACGGCGCGCTCTGTTCGGCGAGGATCTCCTCGGCTCCGGCGCCAATATCGCCGTGGTGGCGCAAGGTTGGCGCGAGCGAGTGCGGCTCTTTGCCAGAGATGGCGGAGACGGCGCGCAGAATCACCGAGAAGCCGACCGAGAGGACGCGCTCTTCGCGCCGAGGAAAAACGCGGCCGCAAAGGTAGAGCGCGCCGAGCGCTGCGTTGTCGAGATCACCATGCAACGACCGGAAATAATCGGCGACGAGCTGGATTTTCTCGAGCTTTTTGGTGGTCGCGGCGATCGCTTCGCAGAGCTGAGAAAAGGCGTACATGGTAAGTCACGCTGAATCGCGCGGGCCCCTGTTCCGTAAAAGTTCAGTATCGCACGGGGCGTTATTGCTGCGGTCCGTGCGGCAAGATTGGGCTTGCTTGGAGGGCGGGAATCCCGCAAGATGCCCCATTCAAACGATTCAATATTTAGCCTGAGTTAATCCGTTTTAGGCCGTACTGTATGCCGTAAGGGCGATCGCGCAACGATCATGCAACAGCCGATGATGCAAAAGTTCGCCGCGGCACGAGGTCGAATTGAGCACTGAAGCCAGCGTAACAACCACGAGCAGCAGCGGACCCGGCCTGCGCCGGACGCTCACGCTCTGGGATTTAATTCTTTATGGCGTGATCGTGATTCAGCCGGTGGCGCCGATGTCGGTGTTCGGCGTGCTCAGCGATCGCGGCCACGGACATGTCGTCACCGCGATTCTGATCGCGATGGTGGCGATGCTGTTCACCGGCATCAGCTACGGGCGCATGGCGCGCGCGTATCCCAGCGCGGGCTCGGCGTTCACGTATGTCGCGCGGGAAATTCATCCCAGCCTCGGCTACGTCACCGGATGGAGCATGGTGATGGATTACATGCTCAATCCCCTGATCTGCACGATCTGGTGCGCGCAGCAAGCGCATGCGTTTGCGCCGGGAGTTCCGGTGTGGAGCTGGAAGGTTTTCTTCGCGGTCGCTTTTACGCTGCTGAATATTCGCGGCATCAAAACGTCGGCGCGCGTGAACACGGTGATGGCCATCGCGATGGGAGCGGTCGTTTGCGTCGTCATCGTCGCCGCGGCGCGCTACATTTTCGGTCATCCGCACAACGATCCGGCGTTTTTCCTGCGGCCATTTTACGATCCACAGACCTTCAGCTACAGCGCGCTGTTTGGTTGCACTTCGATCGCGGTGCTGACGTATATCGGTTTCGACGGAATCTCGACATTATCGGAAGAAGCAGAAAATCCGCGGCGAAACATTTTGCTGGCGACGGTGCTGACCTGCGTCGTGATCGGCGTGTTGTCGGCGATCGAAGTGTACGTCGCGCAGTTGATCTGGCCGGCGTCCGAGAAGTTTCCAGATGTCGATACCGCTTATGTCTACGCGGTCGGCCGGGCGTGGGCGCCGCTGTTCCCGATTGTCGGATGGACGCTGCTGCTCGCGAATTTCGGTTCCGGCATGGGCGCGCAGCTTGGTGCGGCGCGGCTGTTGTTTGGGATGGGACGCAGCAACGCGCTGCCAAAGTCGTTCTTCGGCGTCGTCGATGAAAAAAATCGCGTGCCGCGCAACAACGTCATTTTTATCGGCGTCATCGTTTTAATCGGCGCATTTTTCCTGAATTATGGATTGGGTGCGGAAATGTTGAATTTTGGCGCGCTGATCGCCTTCATGGGCGTCAACGCGGCGGCGTTCCTCCGCTACTTTGTGCGCGCACCGGAGAAAAAAGTCTGGAATCTGATTCCGCCCGTGGTCGGCTTCGTCATCTGCCTGGCCTTGTGGGTCAGCCTGAGTCGATTGGCCATGATCGTCGGAAGTATCTGGATGATCGCGGGCATTGCGTTTGGCGTCTGGAAAACCAAATGGTTTCGCGAGCCTTTGTCGTTTGAAGTGCCTGCCGAATAGGGCCTCGTACGCTGGAGGCGTTGCAAATTGACTGAGTCTGGCCGGATGATGGGTCCCGCAGAGGAGCGTCCGAATGTGAAGCGCGCCGGCGGGAAAAACACGGCTGTAACGATGCGCGACGTCGCAACGCAGAGCGGCTTTTCGCCCGCGACGGTTTCGATCGTCCTCAACAATGCGCCGCTTGCGCGCTATATCGCCCCCGCAACAAAAAAACGAATTGAAGAAGTGGCGCGGAAGCTGGGCTATCGCCCGAACGCCATGGCGCGATTTCTGCGCAGCAAGCGCACGCACAGCGTCGGCGTGATGTTTTTCGACATCACCGATCCGTTTTGCACGCTGGTCATGCGTGGGATTGAAAATGGTCTCTATCAACAGTCTTATGTTCCGATTTTTGCGGATGCACATAACCAGCGGAATCGCTTTGAACGATATCTCGAGATGCTGCTGGAGCGGCACGTCGAGGCACTGATCGTCGTGGCGAACTGGCTCTTCGTCGATATTCAACTGCTCGGGGATTTGGCGAAGCGCAACATTCCGGCGGCGACGATCGGTTGGGAATTGCCGGGCAACGTGATCAGCTCGGTGATGGTCGATAACGAACTCGGGGCGCGAATGGCGCTCGAGCATTTGCATCAGCTCGGGCATCGCAAGATCGCGTTTATTCGCGGACCGAAGATGCTGATCGACAGCGCGCCGCGGTGGCGCGGGATTCAGAAATTTGCGCAGACAGCGGGGCTGGAGATCGATCCTGCGCTGGTGCAGCAATTGCCGGAATCGCTCGATCCGACTTCGAGTTTCGAGGCGGGATTCCGGCTCGCTGAGGAGCTGCACCAGCGAAAGAAAAAATTCACGGCGCTGATGGCGTTCGACGATTTGTCGGCGCTGGGGGCGATTCGCGCGCTGACCAAGGCTGGCATGAAAGTGCCGGAGCAGTGCTCGGTGACGGGATTCGACGATGTGGCTCCGTCATTTTTGTCGGCGCCTTCGCTGACGACCGTCCGCCAGCCGATGGAAGCGATGGGCGGGCTCGCGGTGAACATCATCATGGAAGGCATCAACGCGTCGCTGGAAAAGCGCGAGTGGACGATCGCGAATCAAAAGATGAGCCCGGAGCTGGTGATTCGCGAATCGACGCGCGCCGTGTCGTTGACTGGCGCCGACGACTAACCTCCCAATCTGTTCTCCCGGTTTCGGAATTTGTAGGGGCGGGGCTTACCCCGCCTGGCGCTGCCCACACCAATAAATTTTCCGTTCGCCGACTTGTTCCAGCCTTTGCGTAGGTAAAACGAAAAGGGGCGCAGCGTTTGCCGCGCCCCTTCGTCATTTCCACTGTGAAGGAAGTTACTCCGCCGGCAGGAAAACTTCCGAAGGAACCATGAACTCAATCTTCGGAACTTCCGTGTTCAGGCGAATCCGCTCGAACTTCCCTTTTTTGCCGCCGTTGCCTTCAAACGTGAGCAAGTATTGATTCTTGAGGTGATCCGCGATCTCGTCGAAGTACGGCTTTAGCGAAACCGGAAAGCCGGTGCTGAGGTAATACGATTCGGCGCCGGTCTCTTCCGAGAGGCGGCTCAGGTTCGATTGCGCATTGAAAGCGCGGAACGGGCGGCGGCCAAGGTGACCTTGGTCGGGATAGTAGACCGTCCAGACATTGATGTTCTGCTTTTGCGCGCGCGAGATCGTCGAGTCGAGATCGGGATCGACGGGGTCAAAACTGCCGCGGAAATAATCGATGCCCGAGGAAATCATGATGATCGAACGGCGATCGCCACCATTGTCGGGCCAGCGCTTCATCCAGTCCTGCACGGAAAGATACGGGCTGGTGAACGCGCCGCCGGCGCCAAGGGGCAGACGCAATGATTTCGCTGCGAGCGCGTGATCGTTGGTGAAATCTTGCACGACCGCCGCTGTACCGTTGCGGCTGTACGCGACCGCGATATATGTGGTCTGCGGCTGCGCCATGAAAAACGCCTTGAGATCGTTGAAGTTTTGCGCCAGGCGCGGATCGAGCGAGTCGTCGATCAGCACGGCGATAAAAAGGCTATCGCCCCGCCGCCAATTGGCGACCTGCATTTGCTCCTTGCCGGAGTACAACTTCACGTCGTCTTTTTTGATTTCAGGCGGCGCTTCTTTCTTGCCGACCGCGGTTACCGTTGTGGTGACCGAGTCGGCGCGAACCGTCGAACCGCTGAATAAAAACATTCCAACTGCTAGGGCGGGCGCCAAAATCGTAAAGAGCGTCCGCGAAAAACGAGATGTGCTCTTCATGGAAGTTTCCTTTCGTTCATCCTCTCTAATTAGATGCAAGTAAAGTCGAAATCGCGTACATTCCCGTGTGGCACGGGAGCATGCACGGCAGTCCTTCGATGCTTCCGGGATTCGACCTGATGCCAAAAGTCTATTGAAGAAGCCGGAGAGCGGGAAGTGAAAGATTACGTCGGCGCAATCGACCAAGGAACGACGAGCACGCGGTTCATGGTATTCGATCGTTCGGCACGAATTGTCTCGGTGGCGCAAAAAGAGCATGAGCAGATATTTCCGCGGCCCGGCTGGGTGGAACACGACGCGCTGGAAATCCTGCGGCGCACGCACGAAGTAATCGCGGAAGCGCTCGAAAAACGCGGATTAGAAGCGGAAGATCTTGCGGCGATCGGAATCACCAACCAACGCGAGACGACCGTTGTTTGGGATCGCAAGACCGGACGCCCGATTGCGAACGCGCTGGTCTGGCAGGACACACGCGTTGCGGACGACGTCGCGCACTTCGCGAAAAACGGCGGACAAAACCGATTTCGCGAACAGACGGGCCTGCCGCTCAGTACCTATTTCAGCGGGTTGAAATTGCGATGGATTTTGCGCAACGTCGCGGGCGCAAAAGAAGCGGCGGAAAACGGCGACCTGTTATTCGGAAACATCGATACATTCCTCGTCTGGAATCTGACGGGCGGCCCCGACGGCGGCCAGCACATCACCGACGTCACGAATGCGAGCCGAACGCAGCTCCTAAACTTACAAACACTGGATTGGGATGAAAAGTTGCTGTCGGCGTTCGAGATTCCGCGGGCGATTTTGCCGCAGGTGCGCTCGAGCAGCGAGATTTACGGTACTGGAACGCTTGAGACTATCAGGGGTGTGCCGATCGCAGGAATTTTGGGCGATCAGCAAGCAGCGCTGGTTGGGCAGACTTGTTTTCGGCCGGGCGAAGTGAAGAACACTTACGGGACTGGATGCTTTTTGCTGATGAATACGGGCGAGCGCGCGGTGCCGTCGAAGTTTGGATTGTTGACGACGGTGGCGTACAAGCTGGGCAACGCGCCGGCGCGGTATGCGCTGGAAGGCAGCATCGCGATCACGGGCGCGCTGGTGCAGTGGCTGCGCGACAATCTTGGAATTATCGAGACGAGCGCGGATGTGGAGTCGCTGGCGCGGAGCGTCGAGGACAACGGCGGAGTTTATTTTGTGCCGGCGTTTTCTGGATTGTACGCGCCGTACTGGAAAGAGAGTGCGCGCGGAGTGATTGCGGGACTGACGCGGTATGCGACCAAGGCGCATCTGGCGCGGGCTGTGCTGGAGGCGACGGCGTTTCAGAGCCGCGAAGTTGTGGAGGCGATGGAGAAGGATTCGGGAATTTCGCTGGAGTCGCTGCGCGTGGATGGCGGGATGGTGAAGAACGAATTGTTGATGCAGTTTCAGTCGGACATCTTGAATCGCGAAGTGGTGCGGCCCGCGGTGCAGGAGACTACGGCGCTTGGCGCGGCGTATGCGGCGGGGCTGGCGGTTGGATTTTTTTCGGATCTGGATGAGCTGCGATCGAAGTGGGCGGTGGATCGGACCTGGAAGCCGCGTGCGGACGAAACGCAGCGCGAAGGATTGTACCGGCAGTGGAAGAAGGCGGTTACGCGGTCGTTCGATTGGATCGACGGATAATTTTTCGGTAATGACTAAGACAAGATAAAGGATAACGCAGAGACGCAGAGGGCGCCGAGATACGCGGAGAGTAAGCAGCCGTAGCGAAGTTATCGCGACGCTGCTCTGATACGGATTGCTGCATTGTATGGCGCGGTTGAGTGGACTTGGGTACACGGTAATTTTTTGAAGCTCCGAGAGGAAATTTTCGATGACTTCGCCATTTCTTGGTGAATTCCTGGGGACCGCCGTATTGATTTTGCTCGGCAACGGCGTGGTTGCCGGCGTGGTGCTGAAGAAGTCGAAGGCCGAGGCGAGCGGGTGGATCGTGATCACGGCGGGGTGGGCGCTGGCGGTGATGGCGGGAGTATTCACTGCGATTGCGTGCGGGAGCAGCGACGCGCACCTGAATCCGGCGGTGACGATCGGGTTCGCGGTGCGGACTGGAAATTACGAGAAGGTGGTTCCCTATCTGGCGGCGCAAT
Source organism: uncultured Acidobacteriota bacterium (assembly GCA_963785605.1). Lineage (GTDB taxonomy): Bacteria > Acidobacteriota > Terriglobia > Acidiferrales > UBA7541 > Acidiferrum. The sequence continues at coordinate 706,326 of CAWAWE010000020.1, forward strand.
TCCTCGGAGCGATCGTCGGAGCGACGCTGGTTTGGCTTCACTATTTGCCGCACTGGCGCGAGACGGAAGATCCGGGAGCGAAGCTGGCCTGTTTTTGCACGGCGCCGGCGATCCGCAGCTTTGGAGCAAATCTGGTTAGTGAAATTATCGGGACGTTTGTGCTGGTGTTTGTCGTCGGCGCGATTTTCTCGAAGAGCGTTGCGGCGAGCGGACCCGGCGCGCTGGGGCCGTACCTGGTAGGGTCGCTGGTGTGGGGCATCGGCCTATCGCTCGGGGGGACGACTGGGTACGCGATCAATCCTGCCCGCGACTTTGGTCCCCGGCTGGCACACGCGGTGCTGCCAGTGGCTGGCAAGAGCGGATCGGATTGGGGTTACGCGCCGATTCCCGTTCTGGGACCGATCATCGGCGGGAGTTTGGCAGGCGTGGCGCTGAAGATCATTGGCGTGGCTTAGGGCGATTCCTTGTGGCGGCAGGGGCCAGGCGGCAGGGGCTGGCGCGGGGGTGCTCGAACACTTTGGCGGATCGAACTTGCGGACATGGGGCGCAGCAGTGCTGTGCTCGTACAGAGACCATTTTCGCTTTTGATTCGATTTTGAGGGGTATACCCCCGTCGTTTTTTAAAGAGTGCGTAACCTACGTAGAATGAGAAGCTTAGCGACGGCCGGGAAACGAGTGTGTGGAAGTTGTTGATTTTGAGCGCCTTAACTCCTACCCACATTCGAACTAATCGGGATCTGCGCCTTCAAGAACTCGACCAGGCAAAAAAAAAGCGCCGACTCTGCGGCGCTTGAACGCGAATTTACGCGAACTAAAGGTAGCACAATCTTATCAGTTTGTCAAGTTACTGTCGAACAGCCTGTTCGTCGTTGGAGCGGGCGGAGTGGTGAAACGACTGAGGCAAGGGTTCGGTAATGAGTCGTGCCGGCGACGTGACCGGTTGCGGAGCGAATTTCAGTAGGAGCTGCTCGTAGGCCGTCAGGACCTTTTCCTGAGTGAAGTCTTCGCGATGCCGCTTGAGGCTGGCCTCTTCCATGGCCAAAAGCTTGGCGGGTGCGCGGTCGAGTTGCAGGAGGATCTCGTCGATATTTTGCGATGACTTGAAATAGAGAGCGCCATCTCCGGCGACCCAGCGGTTGAATCGATTGTCGTGGGCGATGACGGCATTTCCGGCGGCCAAGGCTTCGACGAGAGAAGGGTTGGTGCCGCCAACGCGGTGACCGTGGAAATAAGCGCGAGCGTGAAACCGCAACGCGCGGACGACATCACGTTCGAACACCGGACCGAGAAAAACGATCTCAGGACCGGCAGCGGCGAGGACCGCCTTCTGGTAGCTGGTGCCATCGGAGGCGTATTTACCCAAGATGACGAGGGGCATTCCGCGCTTGCGAAGAGAATAGGCGCGGACGATTTCGAGAATGTAATTTTCGGGCTCAGGACGGGCGATGAGCAGGTGGTAGCCTTTTCGGCTGAGTTTGTATTTCTGGATGAGGTCCACGGGCGCGGAGGGAACGAGATCGGCGCCGTATGGGATGACGGTGATTTTATCCGCCGAAGTGTGGCGGGAAAGATGGCGGCCGATCTCCGGATGGTCTGCGATGAGATGGTCGGCAACGCGAGCACCGGCCCACTCATTGAACCAAAACCACGCACGAGCGGGAAAGGACCACTTTTCGCGCTTCCAGTCGATACCATCCATATTCATGAGGTTGGACAGCTTGCTGAAGCGATAGGCGGCGTTGAAAAGACCGGTGTTGTATCCCAGCGTGAGAACGACGCCTTTTTCGCGAAGGGAGTGGCGGATCGCCTTCCAGTCAAAGTGCATCGTGCCGATGGAGCCGTCGCCCGCAGGAATGAGAACACGACGAATTCCGTTCCAGAGATCTTCGCGCGCCGGTTCATTTTTGTCGACCTGGCAGTAGACGGTGACATCGTGATTGCGTGACCGGAGGAAAAGAGAGAAATCCTGTGCGAAGGTCTCGAACCCGCTGTGTCGCGACGGTATGCCGCGGGTTCCTAGTATCAAAACGTGCATTCGATTCGCTCCTGGCCCCTACCAGTGTCACAGCTGAAACGTCGTTCGAAAGAAGAACGTTTCGAAGCTCGATATGCGGTGATGAATGTGAAGCCCGCGGAAAACACCGAGCGGCGACGACTTGCTCGACCAGAGTTCCCCAAAACTCGTGGCTTTCCATCTGCAGAGCTGCGTTCCAGCGCCGGCGTTTGCGCAAGCGATGCATTGGACAGCGCAAACATCACAGCGACGCCAAAAAGATTCTAACGCCCTTCGGCACGTAACACTGCAGGAATCGTCTTAAACAGAATCTTGATGTCGAGACCAACACTCCAATTCTCGATGTATTCGAGATCGAGAGCCATGTTGGTTTCCCAAGAGGGGCTGTTGCGGGCGGTGACCTGCCAAAGGCCGGTGAGGCCGGGAGTAACGTCGAGGCGGCGGAGATTCTCGAGCGAGTAGCGAGCGTAGTCGTCCACCGGGTGAGGCCGGGGGCCAACGATGCTCATTTCGCCGCGGAGAACGTTCCAAAGCTGGGGCAATTCGTCGAAGCTGGTGCGACGCAACCACCTGCCAAAACGGGTGATGCGCGGATCTTCTTCCAATTTGAAGAAGGGGCCTTCGCGCTGGTTTTCGGCGCGGAGTTCCTCTTTACGAGCGTCGGCGTCAATACACATGGTGCGGAATTTGAAGCAACGGAAGCGATTGCCCTTGTAACCGACGCGGTCGGCAACGTAGAGAACAGGCCCTTGCGAATCGAGACGGATGAGAATCGTGAGCAGCAAAAGGAACGGAGACAACAAGACGAGAACGAGAGCGGCAAAAACAATGTCGAAAGCACGCTTCATGGCGAGACCGACAGCGGGAATCGGCTGCCATTGAAGATCCATGACGGGAAAACCGCCGATGGTGTGAAGAGGGGCGCGCCAACCCAAACCGTCGTAAAGATCGGGCAGAAGTTTCAGGCCCAAGCGCAATTCACGCGCCTGGAGAACGGTGGTCTTGACCATTTCCCTGTCGGCGGGCAAGGTGACAAAAAGTTCGTCGGCGAATTGTGTGAGGGCGACGGTGCGAAGGTCTTTGAGCGTACCGAGGACGCGAGGATCGGAGGACGATTTGGAATCGAGAAAGCCGCAGACGTGATAACCCAAGTGAGGATTCTCTTCAAACCAAGTGGCCAAGGCCCTGCCAGGGCGGCCAGCGCCGACGATGAGAACGCGAGAAACGCCGATACCGCTCGCGGAGCGGGAGAGGACTCTACGGCGCTTGAAATAGCGCCAACCGGCAAGGGTCAAGACGTTTAAGGCGCCCGCCGAGAGAACGACGACACGGGAGATATCGTTGTAACCGGTGATGAAGACGAAGAGGATGAGCAGAGCGGTGGCAGCGCCGACGGCGCGAGCGACCATCAGAGTTTCATCCAGAACGCTGCGGTCGCGAGGAGTGCGATAAAGATTCTGATTGGCACATCCGAGAACGACTAAAGCGGCGTATAGAAGGAAGAAGCCTGCGTAGGCGTGTCCGGCGACCTCGTTGAAAGCGTGACGTTGAACGGCGTCCGCCAAACCAAAGCGGAGACCAACCATGCAAATACCGACGACGCACACAAATATCGCGTCAATCGCAGCGTAGGTGAGCTGGACGGAGAGACTGCGAACGAGAGTATGCCCACGAACGCGGCCGTTGGGCACGACCTGAATGGGAAGAACGCCCTCGGTGAACAACTCGCGGGGCGGGGCACCCACTAACTTCGGCCTCAGTTTCGTACGACGTGCAGCCGTACTGATCATCAATCCATCTTTCTAGACAAGACCCGAATCAACGGTCGCGAAAGGCACTGCGGTTGCGGACCTTTCGGACTGAATTAAAGCACATACAACGGCAAGAACCCACTGGCCCACGACTGACGGACGCAGGCCGGCACTTCCCCGGCCAAAAGAACGGATCCGCCGGTGGAGGTTGTCCCCCTGAACGAGCACCCGGACAAATACAAAGCGATCACGGCTGAGATGGAGCCCCCAATCCTTCGACGATCGATGGCACGGGAACTACAACTTGGTCGTGGTGAAGCAATTGCCGAATCGTCTTCGCCGAAGCTTCATAGACCGAATCCACGGTAACGGTGCGAAGACAATAGGGCTGATCAAACTGGCAATAATCAAAGCAGGGACGGCACCAGAACTCCGGACGAATTACTACGGTATGTCCTTGCCCTAACGGCCCAAACCAAGTGGGCTCCGTTGGACCGAAAATAGCAACAACCGGCGTGCCTAAGGACGAGGCAATATGCATCGGTCCACTATCATTACAAATAAACATCCGGCACTCGCTGAGGACAGCCATAAATTGCCCTAATGGTAACGCTAAAGGGGCGTTCGGGCCGTTATCGGTCGAGCCTTGCATCGGATCGGTGAACCAGACGACCTTGATCGGAAACTCAGATTGAAGGCGATTGGCAAGAGCGACGAAATTCTGTTTACCCCATTGACGAAGAGGAGAGCGAGCACCGGGGTGAATGGCGACGACGAAGTCGGAAGCCTGGAGGCCGCGCGAGGACATGAATTGTCGAGCCCACTTTTGGCGCTCGTTCGAGACGCCCAAATGGGGATCGCGAGTGAGAATGGGCTTCCCCACGTGTTCGAGCAGGCGCAGCCATCGTTGGGAAAAATGGGGATTGTGGAGGTCTGGCGTAGCGAGATCGGTCAGCAGAAACCCACCGCCGCCAAAGGCGTATCCGACTCGCCGACGAACCTTGGTGGCCCAAAGCATGAAATTTTCGCGAATGTCGGCGCGTGCGGAGAAAGCGAGATCAAATTCGCGAGCACGAACGGTGCGCAACGCGCGAAAGAGGTCGAGCCAGAGCATGGTGAACGGATTGTATTTGCGCCATCTGGAATAGTGCTGTGCCCACGGCACGCGAACGACGATCATTTCATCGACGAGGCCCTGACCTTCGAGCAAATCGGCACATTTTGGACTGGTGAAGATGGCGATATGCGCCGTGGGATATTGAACGCGAAGATTGTGGAGGAACGGCGATTCCATGACGATATCGCCCAAATTCCAGTATTCGAGAACCAGGATGCGGTTGGGTTCACCCGTCAATTCGGGAACTCGGCCGCGCACCTTATCCACGAGGTAGACGAGCGGACGCAACAACGCTTCCAGAAAATGGACAAACTTGCGCTTGCGCGCACTGATCTTGAGCAGAACACCGGGCGCGGCGGCATCGGCCAACTGCCTCGGAATTTCACTCGTGGAACGCATTGGGGCGATATCAATCACGACGCGAGGAGTCTCCACAGACAGCGGCGCACAAACAGGCATCCTTATAGATGCAGTCAGCCCCGAGGAGTGCTTCGTACGATCTAACACGTTTGCTGTCAAAAGGTTGTCATGGGGCGCCTTGAAAGGTGCCCGCGTCGTCTTGCTGCTCTGGTTATGACAACCCTCAGGCGGCATCTTTGTCCTTTGAGACGGAGGTCAGGCCAGTCGCACCGGCGGAACGAGAATCGTTGACCATGGCATTTTCAACGATGCCGCTGATGATGTGGATGATCAGCGAGTGGGCTTCCTGAACCCTGGGGGTTGAGTCGGAGGGAACCGACAAGCAAACATCGACAGAGGCGCGGAGCTTACCTCCGGTTCTTCCGGTAAGACCAATCGAGGGGATACCAAGTTTTTTGGCGAGCGCAACGGCGCGGATGACGTTGGGCGAATCGCCGCTGGTGGAGATCGCGAGGACCACATCACCGGACTTGCCGATCGCCTCCAATTGGCGAGAGAAAACGGTGTCGAACCCGTAGTCGTTGCTGATGGAGGTGATGGCGGAGGAATCGGTGGTCAAGGCGATGGCGGCAATGCCCTTGCGATCTTGACGGTAACGTCCAACGAGTTCCGCGGCGAGATGCTGGGCGTCGGCGGCGCTGCCACCGTTGCCGAAGACGATTAATTTTCCGCCGCCGGATAAGCTCGCGATCATCAGGCGGGTCGCGTCCGCGATCAGTTGAGGCATGGAGCCGAGCAACTGTTCCTTAACGGCGACGCTTTCCTGAATTTCGCGCGCAATCTCTGTTAGAAGATCTGCCACTGACGAACTCTCTCCCTATCCCGTTTGAGCTTTAGCGAATGCCGAGCCGCTGTGCTACAAAAAATTCTGAAAAGCGGCGACGATCAAGTGACCGGAACCTCTTTGCGTACGCGCGCCCAGCTTGCGGGCATATGCTTGGAAACTTCAATTTCTTCGAAGATGCTGCTCTCTCGCGATCCGTGAGTCTTGACCCAATCGGCCATCACCCTGACGCCAGCGGGAAGAGAGACTTTGGGGGTACTGCTGAAAGTGCGTTGAACCTTGGAATGGTCCGAAAACGCAACCTTGACCTCGTTGCGCGGATCGAGATGGATGACTTTGCACTCTGCGCCCATGGCTTCGGAAACGACCGACGCGAGTTCGTTGACGGTATAAGGGACGTCGGCGCCGACATTGAAGGTCTGATTGCGAGCGGCAGGAACATCGACGGATTTGGCGATGATGGGAGCGACATCGTCGATATGGGTGAATGCACGAACTTGCGTTCCATCGCCAAAGACGGTGAGGGGTTCGCGGCGAAGGATTTGATTCATAAAAATGCCGACGACGTTTCGATAGCGATCGCCGATGTTTTGACGCTCACCGTAAACGTTGTGTGGGCGAAAAACGATGTAGTCGAGGCCAAACATTTCGTGGGTGACCTTGAGTTCCTGCTCGACGGCAAGCTTGGCGATCCCGTAGGAGTCTTCAGGAATCGGAACCATTTCTTCCTTCATCGGGGACTGACCGGCGCCGTAAACGGCAATGGACGACGTAAAGACGAAACAGTTTACTCCATAGTTTATACTCGCGTTAATTAAGTTTACGGAACCGATGAGATTGTTGTTGTAGTTGAAGCGCTTGATAAAGTGGCTGAGGCCTTCGGCGGCGTAGGCGGCGAGATGATAGACGTAGTTGAAGCGATGCTCCTTGAAAAGACGATCGATGAGATTGACGTCGAGGATGGAGCCTTTCACAAAGATGGCACCCTCGGGAATATTGTCGAGAAAACCGCCGCTGAGGTCGTCGAGCACGACGACTTCGTGGCCATCGTTGAGCAGCTGCTCGACGACGTGGGAACCCATGAAACCGGCTCCGCCCGTTACCAATGAACGTGGCATGCAAAACTCCTTCAGTAAGTCGCTTTAAATCGTATCAAAACCGGGACGTCTGAGCCGAAAGCCATCGCGCGAGTGCGTCCGCGTCGAGGAGCGCTCATGCGCCGCCAGCCGCGGAATCGAGGCGTGTGTGAAGTCCCTTGCCCAAGCCCCTGTAAATCGCCCAGAGGGCGCGGAAATCGCGGCGCCAGATGCGTAGAGCAGTGTAAAACGCGACGTGGGAGACGCCGAATACCATGGTGTATGTAGGGACCTGCCACCAGCGAACGTGCTTGCGAGCGAGAAACACCATGTTGCGGGTGCTGAGGAATTGACGGCGCTCTTCGCTGCCTTTGGCCAACATCTTAACGTTGGTTGCGCCGTCGATGTGCCAGAGATGGGCTTTGGGTGCAAAACGAAGCAAGTGGCCGTGCTCAGCGAAACGGAGGGACCAATCGACGTCTTCCGCGTAGATCCAGAATTGCTCATCGAGGAAGCCCACTTTGCGCATGGCGCTGCAACGAACCATCATGGCGCAGCCGGTGGCTTGGGTGATTTCCAACTGATCGTCGAACTGACCGCGATCTTTTTCCCGCCAGCCGCGGTGCTTGGTCTTGCCGGTCCAAAAGTTGAATCCGCCGCCGGCGTACCAGAGCGTGTCGGGCTGATGGGCCCAATAGATTTTGGGACTGACGACGGCGACGCGGGGGTCGTTCTCCATGACGGCGATCATCTCAGCGACCATGTCGGTGGCGGCGAAAGTGTCGTTGTTGAGGAGGAGGGCGTAATCGAAATCGCGAGCCAGGGCATCGCGGAGGGCGACGTTGTTGGCGCCGCTGAAGCCGTAGTTTTTGTCGAGAGCGAGAAATCGGACGTGGGGATATTTGTGAGCGACGAGCGCGGCGGAACCGTCGCTGGAGTTGTTGTCAACGACGATGGCCTCGATGTCGGCGTTTTTTTGCAACGCAAGACTATCGAGGCATGCCGGCAACAGATGCTCGCCATTGTAATTTAGAACAATGACTGCGCAGCGTTTACCCATGCTGAGTTTCTTCTCCGGAGCTGCGAACAACGGGTTGCTTGTATTCGTTGCGTGAAGTCATCGACGAACCGCGATTACAATGTCTTGAAAAAAAGGCCCGTCCGGGCGGCACCAAGAACCATAGTGGATCGCAGAAATATCGAGTCCTGCCTCGTCATAGTATCGCCGAATCAAATCTTCGGATAAACCGATAGCAGACTCGGGGAAGTCGGGATCGGCGACAGAGTAATCGCCGCAATCATGAGTGAGAGGGATTTTGGAGTTGCCGGCGGCGACCAGCCGCTTGGACATATCGTTGAGCAAGAAAAAGCTGATAAAGGATTTTGCGCCGGGCTTGAGGACGCGGCCGATCTCGCTAATGTAGTTTCGAACAGCGTCGGGGAGCATATGCGTGAACACGGAAATCAGATACACAAAGTCGAAAGTGTCATCTGAATAAGGGAATTTGAACTGCTCCGGTAATACATTGCCTTCTGGATTGTAATGCTTATTGAATACGTTCACATGGCGAAACGTGAAGGCTGGGTATCGACTGGTAATTTCCTTTTGGCACCATTCGATGCCGGCTTCCACGATGTCGAAACCTTCGTAGGCGCCCGGGGGAGCGAGATATTGCGTCAGGGGCACAGCCTGTTTGCCGATACCGCAGCCGACGTCGAGAACGCGATGCTCGGGCTTGAAATCGCAATACTTGATGAAGGAGTTGAGGAACTGATTGTCGCGGAAACCACCGCCGCCAACGAACCAGAGGCCGCGAGGTGGGACAAGGGGATCGCGGCGTCCCGCCAAGTAGTCGAAAACGTCGAGCGGAAGATAGACCGCGCGGCGGATGGCTAGCCGGGTCTTAAACTTTGGGAACGCGCGTTTGGCCAAAACAGTGAGTTGCAAAAACATCTCTCCTTAAGCTCTTGATACAGCGTCGATGCGATTTTTGAAATCGGGCGAGTCGAACTGCTCCGAATGGATGCGGCCGGCAATCGCGTTCATGTGGGCGATCCAGTCTACATTCGGGGACATGGCGTTGATGTCGAGATGCGTGGCGACGCCGGGCACGGGAACCCACAAGAGCCAACGGCGGCCGAACAAATTCTGGAACCAACCAAACAGCCAGGACTTCAAGACGATTTTGGCAAAGGGAGGTTCCTGGGCTGCGAGTCTTGCGAAGAGGAGTGGATTATAGATAGCCAGCTTGGTCAGGTTCAGCCAAAGGCCGCAGTCCGAATTGCGGCGGCAGTAAGACTGGAAAGTGTGTGCGGTCGCTCGGAGCTTTTCACGCGTCGTCAGAAAGGTTAAGCAGGTTGATGCGGCGGTTCTCCAATGGTGTCCGCCGTGAACTCGAACCCACTTAGGGCGATCGTGAATCCTTTTGGTGTAGCAGTCGAGGTGGTCGTAGGGCGAGATGAAATCCACGTCCTTGCCACTTTTCATGAAGTCCAGCATCAGCGAGAACTGATTGGGAAGATAAACGTAGTCGTCTTCGGCGAAATACACAAATTCGCTGTCGGTTTGTTGCGACAAGATCTCGATCTGCTTGGCGAACGTTGGAAGATTGCCGATCGCCGGAAGTGGCATAAGGACGAGGTCGCGGTCATCGAAATACTTTCGAAAGAGCTGGGCGTAGGAGTCAGGGCATCCATCCAAGAGGACCCACAATTTGGCGCGCAACGATCCGAGGGATTCTTTGAGAGATCGCAAACAAATTTCGGCCAGGCGCAGCTTGTCGTCACTGTGAGGAAAGCCGACACCTGGGAGTGCGACTTTCGGATAAATGCGATACGCAATGGCGACGTCGTATGAGCTCATACTCGAGAACGATTCATTTAGAGACGAAGAAAATTTTCCGATGCGCCGATTATTGAGGCGGAGTCCATTGCGCTACCGGCTTCCAGGTCGCTCCTCCGAGATCGGATCGCACCAGAGTGATTGAGCCATTGACGGTAATGGAGGGCGCCCCCATCAGGTCAATGTTACCGCCCGAGCCGAAGATCACTGCTCCATTCAGGGTATAGAAGGTGACTGTCTCACCGGGCCCGAGCGAACTCTGTAGCGTCGTGATGGGAGTTGTAGACGGATTCAACCCTACGGTGTGAATTCCCTGAATATTCATTTTAGGGGCCGGCGTCATTTGCACGGTGATACCAGAGGTCGGAGGTAGATCAGAGGTTCCAGGCAGGAAAAGGTTGTCTTGATAAGAGACGCTGGAAAGGTTCCCAGCTTTGACGACGGTGTCCGGTGAGCCAAACATTTGGTTGTGAGAAAAGACGATGCCTTGTGCGACGGTGCTGTCAATTTTCAAGTCAAAACCGGCGCCGCCGTTGACGCCTACATTGCCAGCGAAATATGAGTCGGTAATCGTGACGCCGTTCGTAGCGACCCCGTGGGAAAAGACAATTTGGTACGCACCCCAGAGTAACTCGTGGTGAGAGGCATAAAATGTGAGGTTATATCCTCCGTCGATCTGAACGCCGAGAGCGGCATTCTGAGAAACCAAGCCTTCGAAAACAATGCTGATCGGATAGCCGCCCGTGCCTCCAGCAATTCCACCCATATAGATGTTCGTGCCGTCTCCCGGCGCCTGACCGTCAAATTCACAGTTACGAAAACGCAACTCGAATATTGCTCCTTCGAGTCGCATGGCATTCCCGCCGCCAGCCTTGCGGTAAACAATTACGTTGTTGAACAAAACCCATTGTGACGCTGAAGCAAAATCAGTGCTCCGGCCTTTAACGTGAATCGAAATGCCACCGAAGCCCTCCAAATAAACGTCGTCGATCGTGGAGTACCAGAGTCCCGTGTTTGAGGTTGAACTCGTATCCAGAAAGAAGCCGTCCTCACTTGAATTTCCCGCCGAACCCAAAACGCGAAAGCCGGTGAGGAGAATATTCGTGGTCGGGTCGTTGTTCGTTTGAGGAAGCACGAACACCGGGTTGTTGCCGTTCACGGACTGCAAGTTCGTGCCATTGCAAGGAGTGCTAGCGGTACATGTTGGGGGAGCGCTTGAGCTACTCGGCGACGCTCCCATGCCGATGATCTTCATTGATTTGCGCAGGGTGATCTGCTGAACGGTGTATGTGTATGGACCCAGATAGAGGGTGATCGCTTTGGAACCTGGGTCGATGTTGCCTAGATTTTTATTGGTTTGGGGCGATAGAGCATAAATGATGCAACCGTTTGCAGGGCAAGCCGCGATGGCATCGGAAACGCCGTTGGGGAATCGATCGGCGAACAAAATATTGGAGAGGTTCTGAAGGGTGACAACGCCGTCGGAATCTGAAATCTGGGAGTTCACGAAACTCCGTACGCCATATCGCGGTACTTGATTGGGCGTCACAGCGGGAAACTGGTTCGACGCCGGGTCAGAAGTCGAGCGATTGGCCCCGATTGCCTGTGAGGAGGGTCCCGTAGGATCGGATGCGGGCGCGGAAGTGGGGACAGGCACACTCGTCAGCGGAACAGTTGTAGCCGGCATACTCGTTGCCGCCTCCGAGCCATTCGAAGCGCGCATGAATGCTGACGCTGGAAGCCCACCCAAAGTCTGCGCATCGCCGGCCTTCACTGCATATGGAACGCTGACCAGTGCTACCCTCTGCTCCTCTTCCGATCCGGGTCGCAGGACTTCCACTCCCAACCAGCGCTGTCCTCCATTGGAAAATACCGACAGCGGAACTCCCTCGCTGGATGTTGCTCCGAGGAGTACTTCGTAACGGCCCAGCATGTCGGCTTGCGTATTTTGAACTTCCTGCCAGAGGGCTGTACCGCCTTTCTCGCTGTCATAGATCGTAAACTTTAGGCTGACGACGCCCGTGTGCGAGGAAGCGAATGCATTTTTGACTTGACCGACGTACCGGATGAGATGAGGTATTTCCGAAGCGCAACCGTTCGCGTCGGTAGAGCATTGCGCGAAGCACACCAATGGGGCAGCGCAGCACAAAAAAAGTGCAGTCAGGACAATCCTGGATTTCCCCATCATAGCGGCGAGCTCCCCCACAGGCTCGTGCGACTGCGACTTGTTACAGCGAGAGCAGCACGAGGCAATCGCTAAGGCTTAGCGACGGTCTTTACAGCAAGATAATAATTACTGTGAAAATCACCTTCGGCGGGATCGTACTGCTGGATGCCGCGCAAGTCTCCGCCCTGCGCCTTGATAAACTTCTCGACTTTGTCGCGAGCGATTCCGTTGATCTGAATCGGCGCGAGACCTGCGCGCTGGAACAGCCACGTCCTTGAAACCCCGACAGCCGCGAGCAACGCCCAAAGCCGACGGCGCAACTGAATCCGCCGGCGAAACGGCACCGCTATCGGCAACTGGAACGCGACAACGCCCCCAACCTTAGCCACTCGAAAAAATTCACCGATAAAGTTCAAGATCATCCGCTGCGTTGGGAGATGTTGCAGGACGAGAGTTGTGAAAACGAAATCGAAGGTAGCGTCTTCAAAAGGCAAGCGCTGCGAGGTGCTGGTCACGAAGGCGCAATTCGGGCGATCGGCATTGTATTTCTGGGCGAGCGCCACCATCTTTTGAGAAACATCCAGCCCCGTGCAGGATCGAAACGCATTTGAAAATCCGCGAGTCATTCTGCCGACGGCACAACCAAAATCGAGCATTTTGTCGAAAGTTATTTCAAGCCCGTTTGATTGGCACATTTTCAGCACACGGCCGGCTTCTTTCGCGCCGGTGCTGAAAAATTCATCCGGATTCCACTTGCCAAATTTCTTGTCAGGTTCCGACAGCACCGTCCACAAGGGGTCGAGTTCTGCCAACGAGTTCCAGTCACCCAAAGCTCACCCTCCAAATATGTATGCCCGTTCTCAAAAAACAAAGAATCCGATGGACGGCTTCACCCGTCGTACCGTCCATTTAACTTTTACTTCCCGGGATGAGTCGCCACTTGCGGCAAGCCCGGCAATAGCGTCGCCGCAGAAGCTAAAAGCCCGAGTTGAACCCAAGTAAAGGCTAAAATCGTGCCGTCTGTCGCCTGGAACGAAATTGCATAGATCATCACGCCTACCCAGAGCGCGATAAGCAGGCAATTTTTATGCGAGGGGACTTTTACGGCGTGCCGAATTCTAACCCACGCGGTTATGAAGAATCCAACAATCGACCCGAGGCCCAGCAAGCCGGTGTCGTGAAGAATGCGCAGCGGCGCATTTCCGATCCATGTCTTATCTCCAGCCCACGAGGGAACGTATCGGGCCCAGTCGAAAGTGAGATTGAAGCTGGCAGTGCCTCGGCCAATTAGAAGGTGACCTGAGACGTCTTGCAACGCTTCCTGCATGATGATGACGCGAGATATGGTGGTTTCTTCCGTGAGGCCCTGGTAGAACAAATTCATGAATCGCTCGGTGATGATTTGGCCGAGGGGACCCAAAAACAGGACCAGAAGCAGAGCGGCAATCAGTCCCACCATGAGCAACTTTCGCGAAGCGTTGCCTTTGGATTGGCGATGGCTTTTCCAAAAAAGATACGCTCCGGTAACCAGAAGCGCGACCAGGCTGGCTCGCGAAAAGCTGAAAAAAGAAGCGATTGCCGTGATGAGGAAGCCCGTGAGATGCCGAACGTGATGCCCTGCGAATAGATAAAGCGAGAAAAAGATGACCGATGCGGATGCTGTATATGCACCAAAAAGATTCGGTTCGAACATCGTTCCGAAAGGCGCCGCGACATCACTTAGATACTGACCGACCGTCACGCCGAAAGTAGTGCCAAAAGCTTGATGAGAAAAGTAGCAAAAGACTCCGTAGAGCGATTCAATAACGGCTATGGCCAAGAATATCCGCACGGCCCGATCAAGAATCGCGATGTCCTGAACCAGCACTCGAATTAAAAAGTAAAAAACGACCGCGAGACAATTTTGAAGAGCCCACCGCAGGGTCGAAGCCGGATCGGATGAACCTATGGACGAGCTGATAAAATTCGCGGCCAGGAAGAAAAGAATGAAGTGATCCAGGCGATTCAGCTTCAGCCGCTTCTTGCCAACAACGATCCACAGCCCCACCGCGGACGCAGCAAAGAAAACAGCGAAGTGCTCTGGACGGGCGTTCCACTTAAAAACCTCGACAGAAAACGCGGGCATCGCACTCGCACCGATCAACAGGGTCAAGACGCCGTACGGCCACCGGAACGCCGTCAGGAAAACGACGAAAGCGCAGACTACGACCGCGGCGATCCAGCTGAGATCTTCCTGCCAGGCCAAGCGACCCAGAATGCAAACGGCGACGATCGCGGCGACAAAATCCAGATATCGCACGATCTGCGAATTGAACGCGTTGAAGGGAATTGTCTGAGGCACAGTAAGCGCTCTATTGATTAGCGGAGATGAGAATGTCCTGAAATGCGCTGCTGGACGTCACGGGAAAACGTGAGGCATGTATCCGGTAGTCGAAGCCAGCGCTCTCGAGACTTTGCAGAAATGGAGCCAAGCAAGATTTCTGTCCGCCGATGCCATGATGATATTCAATCGCCATCTGGCGAATTTGCTTGAGCTTTCCGCTTTGAATCAAGTCGTTCAATACCCGATGCTCAGCGCCTTCGACATCCAATTTCATAAAGTCAACGGGACCATCAATAAAATCGGATAGCTTGCGGGATGGGACTTTGATGGCCTCGGCTTTCGATCGAGAAGCGTCCGTACTCATCAAGAGCGAACCCGGGTGACTTGCATCGACATGAAAATTCAACTCACCATACTCGTCCCACAACGCACAGTTGTAAGCCTCGACGTCGAGCCGATTGGCGTTCAGATTTCGCTGAAGCAATCCAAATGTCGTCGGGTCCGGTTCGAAGGCTCTGATCCTTGAGTTCGGATAGAGCCACTTAAAGTAGATGGAAGCCATTCCCACATTGGCTCCGCAATCCAGGATTACGGGCGAAGTGGTTGAGGCAACAAAATGGTAGTACTGACGGGCGAAAATCTCTCGATACAGGAAGCGCGCCGTCGCCCTGTCGAAATGTTCGACTTGAAAACCCATCGTACGACTGCCGGGAAATACCAGGTTTCGCAAAACCGAGGTTTTGGCGGGTCCTGGCCCTCGGACTATGTGATAGCAATCGTTTGCGAATCGGGCGAGCTGCGCGATCATCCGTTATCTCGTGAAGGAGTTGCCCCTAAAGGCGGCAAACGTACGACAGATCTCAAAGGGTGAAGAAAGCGGGGCCGAAGACTAAATTCTTCGTAAGGTGAAGACAGCCGAGTCACCGAGCCCCTTCGCGTTGAGTTCACGCGAGGTAGCTCTAAACTTTTGCAGTTCGGAGCGAGAAAATATCTTTTGAGGCTTGCTGCCGTCTATAGAAGACAGGGAGATGTTTCGTGAATACAGTTCACTGACCCAGAATTGAAATTCGTTTGAGTCATAACCGATATCGACAACCTCGAGCCCCGCAGAAGCCGCCAACAAACGAAAGCTTTTCGTGGTGTGGATGAACAAATGGCGTGGCGCATCGATCTGAGCCCAGTTCACACCATAATGCTCCCACGCCCATCCGAGGACCGGAATGCGAATCAGGCAACGGCCTGCGGGGGCCAGCAAGCTCGCAGTGACCGCCAGGATGTCGGCCTGATCAGCCATGTGTTCAAACGAGTGATTGAACGTGATGAAGTCCCAGATGGTGCCTTTGAGGTCGCGCAACTCCCCTTTCACGATCCGCACGCCATGTTTATCGGCAAGGGCTTGCGGTACGAATCGATCGAGACCCAGTAAATTTCTGTATCCCAATTCCTTTAAATCCGCGAGTAACACTCCCGAGCCGCAGCCTACATCCAGAATGCGGGCATCGTGTGGGACGCCCATGCGCGAAAAAGCCTGGAGCGGAAGGTTGTCGTACGAATCGATCAGATAGCGCTCAAGCCAATTGGGCCGTCTGAAAAAGGCTTTGTTTCGTTGCTTGCGTATCTGATATCGGAGGCGTTGATAGAGCGACAATTCGTCTCGAGTACGGCCTCCGAAAGCGGTGTACGCCGAAGGATAGTAGGAACTCAAATCCTCGGGCGAATTGACCAGCTGAAGGCATCCACACGCCTGACACTCCAAGTATTCAAACTCGTCCCTCAAGCCCAACATCATTTCTTTAACGATATGAATGCGGGTTCCCGCGTCGGCCCCGCAAATTCGACAGGCTCGCGAAGCGCTGTAGTCGCGAACAGAGGAGAGAGGTTCCTTCTCGGTATTCATGCCGCTGCCTCAGTCGATCGTCCGTTCTTGCTGAGGTGAGCCGCGAATCTCCGCAGGATTTCAATCTCGGGACGGCATACGCGGAACAAGCAGACGCCAACCAAGAGGTAGTACACCAGTATTCGAAGACCGACGTTTTGCGTGATTTTTGTGGCGATTTCATAGCCGATAGCGGACCAGGCGAAAACCGCCAACAGGGTCAGCCGACTCGACCAATTTTGCCCGGTGGTGTTTCCGAGCGCGAGATCGTTGGCAAGCCACCAAACGGCCAAGGAGATAAGCTGGCCGACAGCAATTGCCGCGAGAGAGCCGATAAAAATCGCCATCGCCAACCCGACGCTGAATGTGACCACCGCGGCCGCTATCGTGAGTAGCAAAAACTCTCTTTGCTTGCCGTAGATGTAGGCAAAGCTTGTGTGCAGAATTTGTATTTCAGCAAGAAAGAAAATACCGAATAACAGAATGCCTGCGGCCGGCAGAGACGGAGCGTACTTGGGCAAGAGGTGCTTGACGACCTGCTCAAGAACAAAAAAGTAGGGGAGCATCATGCTCCAGGCCAGCAATAGAAACCTCGCGCCATGGGCAAAAATCTTCATGCGCCCTTCATGTTGCAGGGCGGACGCGTGGGAAAAAAAGACCCTGTAAATCGCGGCTATCGCCATAACTGGAACGAACATCGCACTGGACGCGAGGCTATATTGAGCAAACTGGTGGATGGGTAGAATCCAACTCGCGACCAAGCGATCCGCCGATTGCACGAGACCAGCACCAATGTTTGAAAGGGCGATTGGCCAACCAACCAGAACGCAACTTTCTCCGATCGACCACGCTGAAACAGATCGACCAGCAGACTTCAAGGGATTCACTCGAATCCACAGGTAAACAAGGGCGGCTGCCCAAGCTATCGAGTAGAGCTCGATCAAAATCCGAAAGTCGGGAATCCGGCGTAGATTCCATCCGAATGTAAGAACTACGAAGAACCCGGTCGGGGCCGCCGAGGCGATCGCTACGGGCTTGAATTGTCTGGCACTTTGGAGCGCGTAGAGTAGTAGCGCACTCGAGTTGTAAGTAACCGCATAGAGCAATACAGCGAGAGCGATGAAGCGGACGTCGGCATTGAACTTCCACCAAGCCACGGCACCAAACGGCACGATCAGTATAAGCAGTAGCCAGAACAGGAATTCCAGCGACGGCCGCAGTTCGTCGTGAAAGTCCGATAGCGGGCGGCCAGCCCATCGCAATAGAGTGCCGTCCAAAAATCCCAGCTGCAGCAACCCAACGTAGGTTCCGTACAGCATGAACAAACGCCAATAGCCAAAATCCTCGACGCTGACGATTCGCGGAATTAGAAAAACGAGGAGCGTATTAAAAACGGCGGCCAAAGCGGTGCCAAGACCCATCGTTGCGACGTCTCGCGCGAGAGTTGCGAAACGCGACTGTCTGACCGAGTCCGACCTAGGTAATACCGGTGTTTCGGATGGAGCCGCCTCGCGATCTCGATTCGTGACGGAATAATCAGGCAATCCGTTTGTCCTTGGGCCACTCGTACAAAAGCCAATTCGCCGATCAACGAGAGTCGATCCCGCGCGCCAAGTGGAGGCACACGATAAGAAGCTGCCTTGCGGTACCCGGTAGGGCGGACGACATTTCTGCTGTTCAGAGCCAGCTCCGCCCTGTCACTCACAGGGCGCTTGTGACCTAACCCACTGCTCTTCAATGACTTGCGGTAAGAACAACACAAATACGCCTATGCCCACTTCGGACTGCGAAATTCACCGGGGCCCGCTGGGCTTATGATCGCCGCCCAACGAGTCGTCATCATTTGCGCTCTTCGTAGACACTTGCGGCAGACTCGCTCGCACATCGGCGAAGACCTGGCGTGCAAACATCTTTCGCGGATCTCCGGCATCGGTGCTGTCCCACACATCGGACCCCAAAATCCAAACCGTGACAGCGATCACCGCTAACATCGTTCCGATGAGAATAATCAGTAGCCGCGGCGGAAACGATTTCTTGTCTGGAAGATTCGCTACGTCGAGTACCTTCACCGTGGGAATCTCTTTCGCCTCTTGTACCTTGGCCAGCTCATACTGCTTGGTCAAGGTCTCAAGCACAACTTCCTGAATCTTGGCTTGGCGATACAGGTCGGCCCATTTCACGCCTAGTAGTGGCAATCTGCGAATCGAAGGATATAGGGAATCGTTCGGAGAACTGCTCGAAGCGTCTGTTACGCTCTCGCCTTTGCCGCCAATCTTATCCAGTTGTCGCTGGAGTTCGTCGATGCGCGCCTTGACCGAACGCGCACGAGAATTGTTGTCGGTGTAGATTTGACGCAGTGCCTGGTATTGAGACTCCGCCGCGATCATTTGCCCTTGAAGGTTTGCCGCAGCCTCCACCATCGCTTTTCCCTGCTCCTTGACGTCGAGGGCGGCGTTCTTGCTGGCAAATTCACTGAATTCGCGTTCGGCACTTTGCAAATCGATGTTGACCTTGGCTAGACGGTCCTCGAGGAAAATGCGCTCGCGTCGTGCGGACGATGTGCTCAATCCAGCGACCAGGCGATTCAATTCGTCCACGTAGGCCTGAGCGATCGCCGCAGCGCGTTCCGGCTGATGGTCCGTCACCATGATCGAGATGATTTGACTCTTGCGCTCGACGTTAATGTCCGTCCTGCCGGAAAGCGCCTTGCGTGCGTCCTCCATATTTGAGGCGTGATATACCTTCTTCAGGTCGAAACGACCGATCACGTCATCCTGGACAGTTCGACTCCCGAGGATTCCGACGAAAACATCGCTGGAGCTTTTCAATCCAAGTACGTCGCTGGCGATCGCGCCCAAACCTCCGCCTCCACCACCACTGCCGCCTGCTGCCCCTCCTCCCGCCATCGCGGCGGCCGCCATCGCCAAACCTGAAGATTGGCTATCGGGAGGCATCAAGCGCGTGGTCGCTTCAAATCGCTTCGGAATTAAAAAGGCGACTGCGGTGCTGGCGAGCAATGCATAGAGGCCGACACGAAAAATCAGGCGGCGGCGTGACCAAAGTAAACGGAAATACGGCAGAAACGAACTCGTCTCGTTGCGAGCGGGCTCGCCGGGATGAGAAATAAACGGCTTCTCTGGAAGATCCGAGACGGTTTCGCGAACAGGAGCGCTGCCGGAATATTTCATTGGCGCGCCTCGATGCTGAGTTGGTCTTCCGACGTCGCCGAATGACGAAACAACTTCCGTGGCTGAAACTGAAGTTGGACTGACGCTGTCACGTCTCGCTGTGCGCCCGGTCGAATCACAGGAAAAAGCCAACGCTCATATTGCACCGATCCAGTCAGCCCGATATTCGGCCCAAACCAATAGTCACCTCGAACGCCGATGTCCGTTACGGTACCACCTTGCGGAATGAATACCTGGCTGACCTTTTGGTGGCGATAGTTAAATTGCAAACGGTTGCGCGCGTTGAACCAGTAGTTTGACCAGGCCTGTGCTCCTTGGCCATCTCTACCGATCCAGCTGCCAATCAAATCGCCATTGTTGGTGTAGCCGCTTCGCCAGGTGAAGTTGAAATAATAGAAACCATCGCCCACCTGGCCCCCGAGCGGATTGTCCGTATATACGCCTTCGACTCTCAGATCCAGTTTCGGAATTTTTGGAATGTGTGAAAAATAAAGCCCGGCGTGCCAAGCGGAGCGATCGAAGTAGCCGATGGGTGAAAACTGGTCGTCAGTAAAACCGTCTCCGTAGAAAGTGACCCAATCACGCAGGTACGGCAAACGGTAACTGAAATCGATTCCAGAACGGCGGTCTCCCGGTTTGTCGGGACTTCCACCCGTCGAAGAAATGTGCTCGTTCGTCGTGGAGAATAAACTGCGTAACAGCGTATGGACGGTGAAGGGATATCCAGGTCCACCGTAAACCGTCGTTCGAAAAATACCAAATTCGAAATTGCGCGTCGGTTTGAAACTGAGTTTTTGGCCGTGGATGAACGGCTGGGGATCTAGGAGCTGTCCCGTTTGACCGGCGAAACCCACGGGCGATGGGCTATCGACAAACTGGTAACCGGCGAGTTGTCCCAGGAAAGCTTCGATTCGCATCGGACCAAGCCAGCCGAGAATACTCGGCAATTTAAACGGTGAAACACGGTTGATGCGAAACATGTTGATGGGCTCGATGTTATCGCTGAGCATCATCGGGCCGCCGTCTCCTGGTCCCCACAAGAGGCTCTGCTTTCCGAACGAAACTTCCCAGTTGGAAAACATCATGCCGACATAGGAATCAAGCAGCGTAAATTGTTGAACGGACGGTTGATTGGTCCCAGGCGGCAACACCGGGTAAGCGTTGACTTGTTGGACCACTTCGCGCGTAGAGAGCGGCAATGCCGGAATGCTCGGTGCCGTCTGTGCTTCGCCGCGAACGTAAGCGAACCAGCGTCCCCACGTGGCGCTTGCGGAGAATCCGTTTACTGTGCTCCAACCTTCGCCATACGGTCGTCCAAAATCGTTGAATTGAGTCTGGCCAAATGTGTAGCCGTCGGTGAGAGGCGGACCAGAAATGTGTTCCGTGCGCGAATAGACCGACTCGACTCGAAACGTCGCCGAGGCACCTTCATCCGAAGCGTTCACGTCTTCCTGAAATTCACGCTGCAATTCGTCAAGCAATCGAGAACCTTCGCCGCTCTCGTCGATATTGATGTGATCCAAGCCTTCGTTCATCAGGCGAATGCACTCGTTGCGAGTCCAAGGCCGCAAGCCTGCGAATCCACTATTGACAAGACCCAGCCCTGCCAAACGATCGAACGCGTCGTAAACCCAACTGTCTAGCGGGACGTACGGCGATCCCTGATTTGACGGTGATGGCTGGTCGACATGCAACAAATCCCGGAACGGCCGCCACTCGCTGCCGCCGAGAGCAGGATCGTGATGCCGACTGTAAACTTCTTGCCCAATCATGTTCCCCATCAACTCGCCAACGAACACGTCCGACGGAAAATGCTGTCGCGATCGCACGCGAGAATAACTCACGAACGAGGCCAGACCGTAAGCGAGCAGCTTGGGTATCGGGCCGGGATATTCGTGTGCGATAACTCCCGCGACGGCCCACGCGGTCGTGGCGTGCTCCGATGGAAACGATGTACCTCCGCTGAAAAACGATCCGGCACCATTTCCTTCAAAGGGCCGCTGCCTTCCAAGCCCGTACTTGAGTGGTTCCGTTGCGATCAAACTATTCAATGCAGCTTCAGTCGCCAAAAATCCAGTTTCGCGCCAGTGTTCGCGGTGTGTGGGATAACTCAACAGCCACATCGCGCCTGCGCCTCCGATGAGTGCGGCCACCCCGGCGTCGGAATAAGTCTTGTTGCGGCTCAGGGTGTGCGGATCCAAGGACAAATGGCTGCTGACGTCGCGGTCGGTGGTGAAGAGACCGGCAGCCAAGCCGCTCGCCGGCACCAGCCAATCGACATCGGCAAATCGGAGCCGCGCCGGACTCGTCCAAATTTGTTTCTGATCGTCCAAAGAATTTTTTCCTAGTTGCAGCAAGCCGTACCGTGAATCTGAAACTCCGTCCGCTCCCGCACCGTCAGCCTTATCCACTTTTGGAGCGTCGCCCTTCGTTTTCTGTTCCTTCTTCTCATCCTTCGCAGTTGGCTTTTCGATCCGCGGCTGCGACTCCTGAGGCCGAGCCGCAACCGTACGCTGGGCAAAAAGCATGCCCAGCAAAGTCAACGCTCCGCAAAACGCGACCAGCCTTGCCCGAAATACCCACCTCAACCTCACGGGTGAATATATGCGACCGCCAGTGCCGCTGATGCCGCGAGCTGTCCAGCTTGGAAAAGGTTTTGCCAATTTCGAGGACCGACGCGTGGCGCAGCTTCTGGCACGACGATCGAGTCTCCCGGCTTCAGCGTTTCACCGAGCGGATCCCCTGACCACCAACCCGCCCCATTGTTCTTGGCCGAGAGAACCGAGCCGTCGCCACGAATGACAAAGATGGCTTTCTTGTCGGCGATTTGCGTCGTTCCCCCTGCTTGACTCAGATACCACCGGGCGCTGTGTCCCGGCCGATAGCTGACAGCGGTGGGATTGAACACCTGGCCATTCACAATGATGTAGTCCGCTTTCTTGGGGACCAGCAAAACATCTCCATCGCGAACGGGCACGTCAGCCGTGCTGCCCTTCAAATTCTTCAGTTCGTTGGGAATCCGCACGACAACTCTCCCGATTGGCGGATTTGCCTCAAGCTGCTGGATCGTCGTGTCCGTCTCGGCGATCGCGGTCAACTTGGCGTTCCTCTGGTCCACTTCCGTCTCCGGCAATTGTTTGAGATTGATTTCTTCCTGCTTGAGTCGCCGGACCATTTCCAGCCGTGCAGCCATTTCCACTTCGCGAACATCGCGACGCATCAGCACTGCACCGTAAGGATAGGCCAGCGGCCCATAACCACCGGCACGCTCCAAAATCGAGCTCAGCTTTTCACCGGGTTTGATTCCGTACGCACCCGGTTTCCTTACTTCGCCCTTCACGCTGATCGACGCGCCAAGGTCATTCCAATTGGGCAACTGACGAATCGTCAGAACGTCTCCATTATTCAGTGGGACGTTCGCGGTCGTCTCTCCAGCCAACGCTTCGGAAATTATTACCGATTGATGTGTCCCGGCAAGTTCGCCCTTTTCTTCCCACATGTAGTGGGTCAGGTCGGCGGTTTGATTGTCCGCACTCGGTTTCAAGCCGCCGCCGGTTCGAATCAAATCGGCAACGGTCATGTTGGAGGTGAGCGGGTAACGACCAGGCTTCCCTACCTCCCCCTGAACGTAAACACTTGCGGGTTGTATGGCATCCGGACTCTTATGAATCAGGAGGCGATCGCGAGGTTGCAACCAAATATTTGCCGCGGGATCGCCTTCCAGGGCCAGATTCAGACTGACGCTGAAGATTTTCATCTTGCCGTCAGGCTGGTATCGAAAGATCTGTGCGTCATCAATTTTCACATCTGGCGAAGTTCCACCGGCGAGATGCACCGCATCGCTCAAGTGAATTTGTCCCGCGGTACGAAAGGTTCCGGGAGTCCGCACATCGCCAAACACAGAAACTGTCGGCGGATTCTCGAAATCGAAGCGGCTAAAGATTCGCACCGTGTCCATGGCCTGCAGGGTTGGCGACTGCGCCGGATTCGCCAAGGCAGCGGACAAATCAAAACCCTCCACTGTCGGGTGAAAGTCCGGTGGATTCAGCCGAATAATCTCGGCGTATTGGCCAGCCGGCTCCGGCAACAGATCTTTGTACGACGCGATTACATCCGTCACCCGCATGTCCGGGCGATAGGAATATCGGCCTGGCCGAATGACGTGCCCCTCGACATAGATAGCATCGCGATTGTAGGGCGCGATCGGGAAGACGCGGATTCGGTCGCCATCGTTTATTTCGAACGCTTCCAGCTTCTTCGTAACTTCGGAATCGGTATCCGCTTCCGGAATGTCGAGGCTGAGCATCGTCTGATTCTGATGCGCGACAAGTCTCTGCACTTCGATATGGCGAAGCGTCGCAGTCGGAAGCAGTCCGCCGGCAAGCTCGAGCACAGACGACAAATTCTTCTCGTCCTTCAGTTCGTAAATCGCCGGACGCCGCACCATTCCTTCCACGGTGACTTGCGGTCCGACGGGAGGCACCAACACGCTGTCGCCATTCTCAAGTTGTTGCAATCCGGATCGCACGCCATGCAATAGAAGGTCATAGAGATCGACGACCTGCACGAGCTGATCGCCCCGGTAATGCTTCACGATGCGCAGCGAGCCCCGCTGAGTCGGCCCGCCGCCAACGAACAGTGCATTGAGCGGCGTGGACAGCGAGCTGATGTCGTACGCTCCCGGATTCGCAATGTCTCCGACTTCGTACACACGAATCGTGCGCAACTTCGTGAGCGAGACCGCCGCAGAAACCTCCCGGAATTGGGTCCGCAACGTTTCCTGTAAGTGCGCCTGAACGTCGCCGAGGCTCTTGCCGCTGACCAGCACCGGCCCTACCTCGGGCAGGCTGACACGCCCTTCGCGATCTACTACGCGGAAGATTCGCTGGCTGACGCCGCCCCACATATCGATCGACAGTCCGTCGCCTGGGCCCACAACGTAATCGGGACCCGCCGGCACATCCATCGGGATGAGTTGGGAGTCGCGTGTGCCATTTTCGAAGACTTCCGCGCCAAATCGTTTTGGCAGAATCGGCCGCGGAATGGCCTGCACGTACATGTCGTAAAGAGAAGGAATGTCGTTGTATGGGCTGCGCGCGCGCACCAACTCTGGTTCGGGTGGCTGCGGCTTTGGCTGACGACGCCGCTCGAGCGGCAACATCGGCGAATAGTTTGACGAACTGCCGGTCGAAGACGTCGTGTTTGTGTCGCGCCGGTTCGACCGATAGAGATCTTCCAAATTCGGGCTTTGGCTGGGAGTGCTCGAACCGATTCCGTAGACGGCGAGCGAATCCACGATGTTGCGATTTTCTGTGCCTGCGACGGATTGGAAACTTCCGCCAATTGAGCTTTCCGAATCGCGACCGCTGCGAAGCGAGCTTCCCATCGATCCGGAACCGGCGGCTCCGAGCGCTAGCATTGCGTCCGCACTGCTGCCCAGCGGCAATTCAGGAAGATTCGTGTCGCCTTGAATTCCTCCCTGTTGCGACGACGGATCAAGTCCCGCTCGCAAGAGTTGGTCATTGCCACCTGGAGATTGCGGATTGGTGCCATCGGGCGCAACTCGCGAAGGCGGATATCCCTGATCGGAGTCTTGACCGCGCCGCAGCCCGGGAACCCGCTCGTCGTCCGAGCCCCTCCTGTCGCTGCATTGAGGGTCGTTCGAATTACAATTCACCGAAGTTTCGCCGTCGCGGGTTTTCCGTAATTTAGTTCGCTCTGCGTCCTCTTCGTCTTCCTTCTGGGCCATCAATTTGACGCGTTCTTTTATAAGGAGATCTTGCTGCTTACCGGCGTCCGAATCCGGATTGAGCTGGGGCGTCAGGTACCCATACCGCTGTACAAGTTGCGTGGCAATCGATCGAAACTGCAAGTCGGATTGCAAACGATCGAAAATCGCATCATCCGTTAAATCAACGTCGCTGATGATCTGCCCTTGCGACGTCGCGTCCTTGGCAACCCAACGCTTCAATTCCACCATCAGGCCGATGTCTTTCACCAAAATCGTTTTGATGTCCGCGGCGGAAGCGGCTACCCGGCTCAAATTTGCGCGTCCCAACTCGGATGTTTGTTGGACCGGTTTCTTGCGTGTCGGATCTTCCTGCGAGGAAGCCACCGTTGCACCGACAAGGGCCAGAGTCGCGGCGAGAGTGAAGGAGGCGATCCACCATCTGCGCGAGGAGCGATCCAATCGGGTTTGACCGTCGTGCTTTCTCTTCATCTTGTCTGCTGCTCCGCTCTTCGATGTGTTGCGAAATACCACGGAAATCTCCACTCCGGTTGTCGGGCGCATCAGACGCGCTGTACCGAACCCGGTGCGATATTCCGCACGGCGTTCAAAATGCCCTGTTCGGATGGTTCGATCTGGCTGGAATGGATGTCGAACGACGCCCAGTAAAAGACGCTGCAATTTTCCTGCGATGCGACCGCGATGATTCGCAGTCCGGGCTGATCTCTCAAAAGCGTGTCACAAATGTCGGGACGTTTCGCCGGCTCGTCGAGAGCGATTACTAACAAATCGGGCGAGGTTTGGCGCACCTGCTGACGAATCTCGGACTCATCGGAGACTTCCCCCACTATCTCGATGCCGGGTTCGTCGGACAAGGTTGCCATAATTAACTCCCGCATCAATTTCGGCTGGTTGGCTACCAGTATGCGAAGGGGCCTGCGCATGAGTTCTCCTCGTGCCTGTAAGTATTCGCGAATGTGAAGAAAAGAGGAGACTTAAAGAAGGCTCTGCGTGAATTGCCAACCTAGCATCAGGCCAGAGCATCAGAGTTTGGTAGGGCAAAGCACTACACACTTCTCACCGATCGCGGCGAGCACTACGACCGCTGGAAACACGGCTGGGTCGCTGGTTGAGCTCGCGCCGCGATTTTTTCGGGGTTACTGTACTCAAGTTAAAATGTATACTAGTTGTGGTCGGTGATGGCTAACTAGGTCATTTTCAGAGGGTTGGGATAGCCCCGCGAAATTTGAAGAACAGGTGTTCCTGAATACGGAGAGCTCTGAGGGCTCTGAATGACGCAAACTATCGAAAAATCGCTTTCCCCCACGAACGTTTTTATCGTCGCAGAGAACCGGTTGCTTCGCGAATCCCTGGCACGCTTGTTGCGCAAGCGCAGTGATCTCAGTGTTATAGGCGAAGCGTCGTACTCCGAGGCTACGTCGGAGACGGTCGCGGCTGCTCAGGCTCATTTGGTTCTGCTCGATTGCATGATGTCGGCTCATGGTCCCGATCTAATCTGCAATCTTCGTGAATCGACGCCGCATGTGCGCCTTGTGCTATTTGGGATGGACGACGACGCCGATATCTTTCTACAAGCGGTGCGTCTGGGTGTGAACGGCTACCTGTTAAAGAACGCCTCCGCTTCCGAATTAGTCGATGCTTTGCGAAGCGTTGCTCAAGGCGAAGCGGTGTGCCCGTTGAAATTCTGCAAGGTGCTTTTCCAGGCTGTTTCGAGCGAGGCGAATCAACAGGCAGCAATCGCCGAGCAGCGTGCCGATGCGCGCTTCGAGCTGACCCAGCGCCAACGCCAACTGATGTCGCTGGTTGCGATGGGCATGAGCAATAAGGAAATCGCGGCAAACCTGAATCTGTCGGAATTTACCGTGAAGAACCACATCTATCGCGTCATGAAACAAGTCGACGCCCAGACCCGCCACGAGGCATGCCATCTGATCGGCGCGGGTACACCCCACGATGTGTCCTACCTACGATCCGACGCACCACCTAGCACCGCAAACGCCGAACTGCGGACTTGAAGCTCCGGGGCGCGAGAAGTTCAGTCCACCACGACATCCTTACTCAATGGATAGCCGCGCTTCCGCGACGGCCCCCGCGTCGAGCAATCCGAATAGCAAGCTAGACAAACAGGTACGTTGCCAATAGAATTTCCAGCCTTCGCACGATTCAACAGGGATTGGGCGCGTGCGGAGAGTCCATTCGATCTAATCATCGACACGAATATTCTCTTCCAAGCTGGGGTTTTCGGGAACTTTTCCCGGCGAGGACGGGAAGCTCTGTGCCGCACCGTGTGTGACGATCATGCGGTGTCATAAGGCTTTTATCTTTTTATCGTTTTATGCGGCTGTTTCCGCCCCGGGGTGGGACGGAGGCATGCCTTCAAACTTGCGAGGTGAGTCCTTGGATCTGTCGTCGAAGCGTTCCATCTTTGTCAGCTTATTGGTCATTTTAGCCACAGTACTATCAGGCTGCGCGTCAGGAAATTCATCATCCGGCAATACCGAATTCCTACAACCTGCTAGTTTTAGAGTGACACCCAGCACCGGGCTCCTTGCACCGGGGCAGACCGCCGAATTTTCGACATCCGGCGGCGATGCATCCCTCATTCACCTGACGTGGAAGGTGAACGGTGTCGAAGGCGGCTCATCCTCGACGGGCACCATCACATCTTCGGGAGCTTTCACTGCGCCCACGTCCCTTCCAAAGGGCGCTGTGTCGATAACGGCCACGAACACGATTTCGAACGAAACCACGGGGCCAGCTCAGGTTTCGTTTTATTCGCCGGGCAACATTCCAGCGGGGACGGTGTCCACGTCGAATAATCCCCTCGTTGCTCTTTATAATGTTGCCGCTCCGCTCGGGTCAAACGTCCAAGTGCAATTCGGGACGACCACGACCTACGGCCTGCGCACCAATTCGATTCCCGCGCCGACGGCGGGGGGTACTATCGGCGTCCTCGTTGCCGGCATGCGAGCAGGGACTACGTATCACATGCAAGCCACGACACAGTTAGCCAACGGTCAACAGGTCGTCGACGCAGACCATACATTCACGACTGGAACCATAGCGGCATCTGTCCTTCCAGGAATCACCATTCCACAAGCGGCGACCCCAGCCGC
Organism: uncultured Acidobacteriota bacterium; assembly: GCA_963785605.1. Taxonomy (GTDB): domain Bacteria; phylum Acidobacteriota; class Terriglobia; order Acidiferrales; family UBA7541; genus Acidiferrum. The sequence continues at coordinate 734,749 of CAWAWE010000020.1, forward strand.
GGCCCCAGGCATCGAGTTAATCGATCGGTTTGTGCAGAACTCCAGCCAGCTTCTGGCTCTCGCCACGGACCTCGCCGGAAACGTGGTTTGGTATTACCAGCTGAATCCGGGCGAAGTCCCTTTCCCGATCAAACCTTTGCCAAACGGAAACATGTTGCTCACGATCCAGGGACCAACGGACGATTTCGTCCGAGAAATCGATCTTGCCGGAAACACCGTCTATCAACTCACGATGACCGATCTCAAAAAGGCTCTAACAGCGGCTGCGCTTTCCTACCCACTGCAAACGCTGCATCACGATATCGTCAAGACCGCCGACGGACACTATCTGATTTTGGCCGACTTTAACAAAACCATCTCCGGGCAACAGGTGCTCGGAGACGTTGTGATCGAATGGGATCCGTCATCGCAAAGAATCGTATGGTCGTGGTCAGCGTTCGACCACCTTGATCTCAATCGCGCGCCATACGGTATTGCTGACTGGACCCATGCGAATGCGCTCGTATATTCGCCTGACGATGGCAATCTGATTTTGTCGATGAGAAATCAGAACCTCATCATCAAGATCAACTACCAGGATGGTGCGGGTGACGGAAGCATTCTTTGGCGTTTCGGAGGAGGGGGGGACTTCACTTTACCGGCAGGCCAGAACCCCGTGGATTGGAATTACGGACAGCACTACCCGACGGTTGTTACCCCGAATAGCGCCGGCATTTTTCAGTTAATGTTCTTCAACAACGGCAACGGCCGCCTTCTCGACGCAAGCAACGATGTGTGCGACGCTCCTGGCTTTGCGGCCTGCTACAGCAGCGTACCGGTGTTCGAGCTCAACGAGAGCGCAAAAACAGCTCATCTTGTCTCGGAAACCAGTCTCGCACCGCACTTTTCGTTTTGCTGTGGTGACGCACTGACGCTATCGAACGGGAATATCGAGTTCGATGTCGCCTCCGATTCGCTGACGCCCGGTCAATCTTATATCCAAGAGTTGATTCCGGGGCCGACACCTCAACTTGTGTGGCAAATGAACGTCGCCGGAGTGCTCGTGTATCGCGGATTTCGCATCTCGAGTCTTTATCCCGGTGTTACCTGGACTCAGTCTGAAATCACCGCAGCCAATGCAAACATCGACAAAAGGTGATCGGATGTGTCGAGGTAATTCGAATGGGTGATTCGAAGGTTCGGCGACCAGGCACGCAATTCTTTCGTCAGCCTCTCACGCGACGTAGCCGACACTCGGGCCGGCACGCAGATCGAGAAGCCTACGAAAGAGTGAACGCCATCACAAGCACAACCGGGCGAAAAGACGCTGCTCCAAAGCTAAATTATAAAGTTTACAACATTTACAATGAAGCTCGCCGTAGTGTAGATCGAAAACCAGAAGCTAACTGGAAGGTATTGAAAAGAGTGGTCGGGGCGAAATGATTTGAACCTTCAACCTTCCTGGTCCCGAAGATTGGTCGCACGAAGAATCACCAACTTGTACCACGCGATACTCATTGCTACTAAGAGTCACAAACGCAACGAAACACGGGGCTTAACGGCACTTCGTCGACAATCAATAACACCCTGTAGTGAATGGTGGTGGGCACAAATGAGGAAATGCAAGGTCAGTTTGCACGGCTGACCTCTGAACTGCCGGGGAGTCTTTTGCAGACTCCCCTTTTGTCAGTTCGGTGCTCGGCGGGGCGTAGGATTTTTTCGGATTGCTGATTCGCTGGAACTATACACGGTTGCGAAAGGAGTGGCGCCAGGGGACTTTGGCTTCGAGCGCACGATTCGTACCGTTCCCTCGAAGACAATTTGAACGTCAAATTCTTGCTCGGCCGAACTTAGATCGAGCGTTTGCGTGAGTGTTTCGGCGAGGAACTTGTTGAATGCACGGTTCGCGGAGAGCTGCGTGCGCTGATCGGCTCGATTACAACGAAATACTGGCACGTAGCTTCCGGTTCGGTAGTAGATAAAGACAGAATCGTCTTTGCCCGCCGATTCGTAGTATTGCCGTAATTTGTTGCGAAGTCTGCGCGCTTCGCTGCGAACGATGGAGTCAACGCTGGGATGATAGGGAGGCCTGCGATCGTAGACCTCGGTCCCGATCAAATACTCTTTGAGCGTCGCCGCACCGCCGGCGAGTGTTGTTTCCACTGTAAATCGAAGAAACCGCGCCAGACGTTCCGATTGCGCAAAAATGGGACTGTCTAAAACACGCGCTAATTCCTCGCGGATTACGCGCGGTTCGATTTGCATTTCATCACCGAGTCCAGTTCCTACCAAACTCGAATTCATCACATCTCACCTCGCGAAATTCGCTACACCGCTATCCGTTATGCTCGATCGATACGCGACCAATTGAGAGCCGTCTCGACTGGCATCTGACCCGGCGCATTCCCAAGCTTCCCGGATATCGGCCGTTGAGACAGAACCGAGGAGCAAAACCGTGGCCAACCCCAAGTCATTCAACCCCCACTACTTGGCGCGTCTACCACTGACGAAATTTAGACAATTGGCGAACTTCTGAACAGATACGGCGGGTCGTTTGTGACCACTGTGAGCTAGCCGTTCCTCACATTCCTTTAAATTCGCCGGCATGCGAATGTCGGCGCTGCGCTGCGACCCAGTCCGCAACAGGGTGACCAACCATGCTCAAAGGCTTCAACTATCCGCTCACGCCGAAAGGCAAATCGACTCTCAATCCGCTTCCTCCGTGGTATTACTCTTCGGATTTCCTCGACATTGAATTTTGGGCAGACCCCGCCGCGGTCGCAGCCGTCTTGCCTCGCGGCCTCGATCCGGATCGCTCCGCAAACGGTCACGCTAACGCGCTCTTCTACGATTGGCAGTTCAGCGGCGGGAACGAGGAATATCTCGATCCCGCCCGTTATCAATATCGCGAATTTTTTATTCTCGTCGACGCGCTGTTCGAGGGAAAGCCCATCGCATACTGTCCTTACATTTTTGTAGACAACGACGCAGCGATCGCCCGCGGTTGGAGCCAGGGTTATCCGAAGCGCCTCGGCCAAGTCTTTCAGACTCGCTATTACACGGCGACCGGCAAGGCGGGTCCATCTCTCGCGCCGGGATCGAAGTTTGCAGGCTCCGTCACGTCGGCCGGACATCGACTCGCCGAGGGACTAGTCACGCTGAGAGAGCCGGTGAAAGATCTCTCCGCCTTGAAACAACTGCCGATCGTGAACCTGTTGCACACTCCGCGTCTCGCCGCCGGTCAGCAAGACAAGCCGGCCGTTCACGAACTCGTTGAAAACGTTCCACACGACGTGAAGATCGAACAAGCCTGGACCGGCGATGGCCTTCTCACATTGCCCGTCTGCCGCGGTGAAGAAGTTTCGGATCTCGCTCCGATTCGTTGCGGAAAAGGAATACGCGCATCGCTCGCCTACATCGTGGACGATCTCAAAACGTTGAAGGACCTGAGATAGCACGGAGCCACGAAAATGCCGTTGTACACATCAATCACCCAAGGTTCTCTGCCAGATGACACCAAAGCCAGAATTGCGGAAGAGCTAACTCGCATCCACTGCGGAGTGATGAAGGTTCCTACAAACTTTGTCCACGTGATTTTTCTTTCGTATCCCAAAGGATCCGGATACTCCGCAGGCAAAGAAGCGCCGGCAGCCTCTCTAAACTGCGTTTTGCGTAGCGGTCACACAGTGGAAGAAAAGACCGACCTTCTTAAGCAGTTATGGTCGATGTTTCAGAACCTGACTGGGGCGCCGACGGATCAGCTGGCAATTTCTCTACAAGAGATTCCCGCGAGTAACGCGATGGAAATGGGACAAATCATGCAAGCGGTCAGCCACCAATAATCCATCTCCCAAACCTCTAAGGTGCGCTTCGTCACAGTGAGCTAACTGTTCCTCACATTCCCGATTTCTCCGAACGATGCAAATGTCCCTGCGCAGTTGCGGACGGAATCCGTGGTCACGTCGAGCGCACACTTGCACATCCTACTGGTAGTGCCTGCTGAACGGCGTCGAGAGATCGCCCGGCAGTTGCTGCCTCTCCATGCGCGCCTCGTTTTCGCAAGCTCTTCCGGACAAACAGAGGACGCGATCGGCGACGACGATATTTTCCAGGTCGCCTTCTTACCTGCCACCCTGAGCGATACCGCGTGGTGGAATCTGTGGGGCATGCTGGGACTGCTCAACAAACGACCCGCGATTCTCGTTTACGCTCGCGAAGCTACCTTTCAGCTTTGGTCCGGCGTGTTAGAGTCCGGAGGCTACGACGTCATCGTCGAGCCATTCTCCGGCGTGGAAATTCGCAGCGCGGTACTGCAAGCCGCACAAAATTTCGAAGAGCGCACCGCGAGCGGCCTCTGAACAACGAACATGAACCACGCTAAGACATTCGTCGCCACACTCCTGCTGATTGGTTTGCTGTCGTTGTCCGCCTCCCTTCTCGCTTCAAAGGAAACCGCGGATGACCGCCAGGCCGAGGTTACCGATTTCTTCAAAAAATATGTCGGCCTGAGCAACGATCAAATCAAGGGCATTCGCGATGGTCAGGCGGTCGCAAAAATATTGGACGCTCCCACGGCTGACGAAGTGTTCGTGTTCGGCGGGGTCTACGTCCACTCCACTCCCGAGGAATATCTCAAGCTCGCATCCGACATCGATGCGCTCCGAAAGCTCCCGAGTTACCTGGCCATAAAAAAATTCAGCGACCCGCCTCAGCTCTCCGATATGGATGGACTCACCCTCGAAGCCGAAGACTTCAAGGACTTGCAGAAGTGCCGCGAAGGAAAATGTGAGATTCAACTTCCGACCGACGCAATGGATGAATTTCTCACCAAAATAAATTGGTCGGCCCCCGACGCCCACGACCAAGCGAACCGGCTAACGAAAACCCTGATCCTCGAAGGCCTCAAAAAATACAATCAAGGCGGCAACGCCGCGCTCGGAACCTATCGTGACAAAAACAATCCCGCCGCCGTCGAGCAAGCGTTTCAGTCGCTCATCAGCAGGGCGAAAGCGCTTCCTATCTACCTCCCCGAACTTCAGTCCTATTTGCTGAACTACCCGAACTCAAAAAGCGACAACATTCAGTCCGAGTTCTATTGGGAGAAGGTCAACTTCGGTTTAAAGCCGACCATTCGTGTGCTCCAAGCGGTTCTTTACCGTGGCGCGGATTCCTCCCGGCCCGAGTACGCGGTCGCGGTCAAACAGCTCTACGCGAGCCACTATTTTCAGACCGCGCTGGATTTGACGATTTGCATGCGCGACGACGCGGGCCAACAACCCGCAATGTTCCTGATCACCCTCAAAGGCTCGCAACAAGCAGGCCTGACCGGATTCAAGGGCGGCATCGTTCGAAAAGTCGCCGTAGACAAAACTCGATCTTCGCTGGAGCGCGCTCTCGCCGCGATGAAAGTCTCGCTGGAAACGCGCTGAGGAGTAATGCAATTCCTGAGCACTAACTGCTCACTTCTTCCGCCAGCCCGGGTAATCACTGTGAGCTAACCGTTCCTCACATTAAAAAACATCCATCCGGGTGCCAATCTATTCCATCGAAGCAATACCGATATCCCCATCGCCTTTCGCAGACTTAAACAGGAGAACGACTTGGCAGCCAGCGAAGCACCACACGGCTCCGGCGGTTCGGCGGAACACATTGACCACCCCAGCGGTGACCACCCTGCCCGCTGGCCCTGGCTCCGCTACGTCACTCCCATCCTGATCCTGCTTCTTGCGATCGCTCTCGTCTTCACCGTCACGCGTGACTGGAACGCCTGGGAAGGCGGAAAAGTCGAACAGATTACCGACGACGCCTACGTGCGCGGCGACCTCACGCCTCTCAGCACAAAAGTTCCCGGTATCGTTCGCAACGTAAGAGTTGCCGACTACCAGAAGGTGAAAGCCGGCGATCTGCTCGTCGAATTGGACGACGAGGACTACCGAGCTCAAGTCGCTCAGGCGACCGCCGCTATCGAGGCAGCACGCGCCGCAATCGAAAACAATCGCAGGCAACGCGAGCTGCAAGACACGAAGGTCGATAAAGCTTTGTCCGGCATCGATCTCGCAAACGCACAGATCGTCGCCGCACAAGCCGGAATCAACGCATCGCAAGCCGACGTCACACGCACGCACTCGGAACGCGTCCGCCAGGAGGCCCTTCTGACGACGCAGTCAACGACGAAGCAGCGCGTCGAAACCGCCGTCGCCGACGACGAACGCTTCGCAGCGCAATTCGCGACCAGGCAAGCCGACCTCGTACAGGCAAAGACCTCCCTGAAGAGCAACGAAATTTCCGTCGAAGCCGAACGCCGCACAAAGGCAGTCCTCGAGTCGCAAGAGCGCCAGCTCGTCGCGGACCTTCACGCGAAAGAAGCTGCGCTCACCGTCGCGCAAGTCAACCTTGGTTACACGCAAATCCATTCGCCGGGCGACGGCATGGTAGGTGAGCGCCAGGTTCGCGCCGGGCAGTTGCTTTCCCCCGGCGCGCAAATTCTCACTTTCGTTGCCGACACACGCTGGGTGCAAGCCAACTATCGCGAAACTCAGCTGACCCACATGAAAATCGGCGACGCCACGCAGATCCGCATCGACGTATATCCCGACCGCACCTGGAAAGGCCACGTCGTCGATATCGCCCCGGCGAGCGGATCGCAGTTCGCGTTGCTTCCTCCTGACAACGCCACCGGCAACTTCACAAAAGTAGTTCAACGAGTGCCCGTGAAGATTGCGTTCGACGACGCTTCTCGCGCGGCCGAACTTCGCCCTGGCCTCTCCGTCGTCGCCGAAGTTCGAACCAGGCAGTGAGCGGACCAGCGATGGCGACGAGCACCGCAACGCTGCACCCGCCCACGAAATGGCAAATTGCCGCGGGGCTTTCCCGTGCGGTCCCCGGGCAGCTCTCCAACAGCCCCGTGCTCGGCATCATCGGCGTCGTCATGGGCGCGGGAATTGTGACTCTTGCCGGACGACTGTTGAGCCTCGGCACCGCTGATCTAAAAGGCAGCTTGGGTATTGGCTACGACGATGGCGCATGGATCGGCAGCGCCTTCAACATCGCGCTGATGTTCATTGGCCCGTTTACCGTTTATTTCGGCGGGCTGCTGGGCGCGCGTCGCGTCTTGATCATCGCCGCCACCGCCTTCACGTTGGTCAACTGCCTCCTGCCCTTCGCACACACTTACAATCTGTTGATCGTTGGGCTGGTGTTGGCTGGACTGACGTCGGGCACGTTTTACCCGCTCACGTTGTCCTTTGCGTTGCGCAATATTCCGATTCGCTTTCTTCCCTTCACACTTGCGCTCTATGCGAGTTTTGTCGATGGCGCCGTCAACATCGCGCCCACGATGTACGGTTGGCTCCGCGACCATCTTTCCTACCGCTGGATGTTCTGGAGCATGGCCGCGCTGACACCAATCATGTTGTTGTGCATTTATCTCGGAATTCCGCCGAGCCCTCCCGCGGAAAAACGCGGAGCGCCCCCCAGCTTCGCAGGATTTCTCTACGGCAGCGCAGGCTTCGCCCTGCTGTTCGCCGCTCTCGATCAAGGCCAGCGTCTCGATTGGTGGCGATCCGGCCTGTTCAATGCATTATTTTTCTGCGGCCTTTTCTTTATGGGCGTATCGCTGGTCCGGCGGCTCGTCCAACCCAATCCACTCGTTGACCTTCCGTTCCTTCGCCGATGGAACACGATCGTTCTCGGTATAACGTTAATTATTTTTCGCTTTTGCCTGCTCTCCACCATCATTCTCGTTCCGCAATCGCTTTCCATTCATGGATTCGAAGCCGATCAAATCGGCCCGGCAGTGCTTTGGTCCGCCGTCCCACTTCTGCTGGTTGCCTGCGTCGCGGCATTGTTGCTCTTGAATGGTCTTGATCCGCGGTTGCTGATGACCGCCGGCTTCCTGTGCATCGCCGGCGCAGCTATCTTGAACGCTCAGTACACCAGCGCGTGGTCCGCTTCGAACTACTACCGCTCCGAACTGTTGATGGGCGTCGGCCAATCCTTCGCCTTCATTGGCCTCGTCGGTGGCATCGTCCTCCAGGCTGTTTTCTCCGGCGCTCTGTCAAAACCACAAGGCGTCCTGACGTTCTCGGCTTTTTTCCATGTCGTGCGTCTGTTCGGCGGCCAGATTGGAGTTGCTGTGATGACTCATTTCGTCGCCGTCCGCGAACGTGTGCACTCCAACCTGCTCGGCCTTCACGTGCAGGGCGGCCAATGGATTACCGATACCTCTATGCATCAGCTCGCCGCCGGCCTCTACGGAAAATCCGACGGCTTGCCGACAGCATCGGGCCGGGCGGTTGGTCTCGTGGCCGCGCGCCTGCGTCTGCAAGCCTACACGCTGACGTTCATCGACGGATTTCATCTCGTCTGTGCCGCATGCGTCGTCGCGTTGCTGCTCGCCGCCCTGCTGCGCAAGGCGCCTCTTGATTACGGAGAACTCGCTTTCGGTCCGCGCGATTCGGGAGCGTCACAAATATGAAGCTTCGAAACGCAGTTCTTTTGACGTGTGCCTTCGCGATCGCAGCGTCGGCATTCGCTCAAGAATCAAAAACGGCGGCGCAGAGATCCATCACGCTCGACGAAGCCGTTCAACTCGCACTGAAGAACAATCACCTCGTTCGCATCGCGGCCCTCCGCGTCAAGGAATCCGAACACGCCAAAGACGCCGTCCGAAGCTCGTACTTCCCGAATCTCAAGAACGACACCAACATCGTTCGTGTCAGCGACACTCAGTTCATTGCCATTCCGAAGGGAGAACTCGGAACAGCGGCGGGAGTGCCTATACCCGAACAGACCGCTGTGCTGAACCAGGGAGGTCTGAACCTCCTCACCAGCGGTACGCAATTAAGCCAGCCCATCATCGAACTCTGGAAGGTCCGCTCGGCGAACGACATCGCTCGCGCCGAGACAGAGGCGATGCGCAACAAAGCCCAGGACACCACGAACCAAATCGCGCTACAAGTGCACCAGCTCTATTACAAGGTGCTGATTTTGCAGACGAAACGCGCGGCGGCTCAGGCCAAGATCCAGGCAAACGACGATCTGCGAAAAGAGCGAATCGAGCAGGTGAAGGTCGGATCAACTCTGGAACAGGAATCGATCGAAGCGCGCGCCGACGCTCTTGGCGCGCGGCAGGAACTGCTGACAACCGAATTGCAACTCGCTGACTCGCTGACTCAGCTCAACGACGCCATCGGCCTGCCGCTCACCACTCAACTCGTCCTCGACGAATCGGTTGACAAAAATCGGGACAGTTGTGCGCACGAAGACTGCCTGCGTGTCGCGCTGGAATCGCATCCAGAGATCCGCGAAGCTCGTGCCGAGATCGAAAAGGCTTCCGCGGCCGTGCGCCTGGCGAAGCGGCAATACCTGCCCAGCCTCGATGCGTTCGCTCGGTACACCTACGCAAATGATGTCCCGTTTCTCGCGCGTAATTTCGGAACCTTCGGCATCCATTTTGATTACGAGATCTTCGATGGCGGAAAAAGAAACGCCGAAATCGGCGAACGCAAAGCCCAACTCGCTCAAGCCGAAGAGAATCTCGCCCGAATGAAGGATGAAGTCGAAGTGCGAATTCAAACGATCTACAACAAGCGCGAGCGGACACGCGACATGTTGAAAGTCTCCGAAGAGCTCCTGGCCCTGCGGACCGAAGTGCATCGCGTCGCGGCCCAGCAACTCCAGCAAGGCGCGGCCCTCGCGTCCCAGGTGAACGGCGCTGCCGCCCAGGAGCTCTACGCCAAAACCGCGTTGCTCCAATCGCAGCTCGATTACCTCGAAGCCGAAGACGAAATGCTCGAAGCCGAAGGCATGACGCCGTAATCACGTCGAATGAGACTGGCGAGTGTAGGGGCGCAGGACTCCTGCGCCCCAAGTCCGCAAGATCAAAAGGGTTATCTGCCGGTCCGGTGTTCTCCGCACACCCCTGCCACCCGCAAACCTTTTAGAATCACATTCTTGAGAGTCACGCGCGCACAACTCCCCTAGAATGACATTCTTACGCAAAAACAGGGAGGGGGGTGGTTCGTGACCTGTCCTTATTGTGTCCTTATTAAGGATGGAGACGCACGAAGGATCGCGACTCGGTGATTAACACTCGATTCAGCGACTAAACGCTTCAGATTCAACAACTAAGGGACAGGCGTGAGCGCAGGTTCTCCCGCCAGAACAGCATCGACGTTGTCCAAAGCCAACATCCCCATCGCCACACGCGTCTCCACCGTCGCGCTCCCGATATGCGGCAGTAGAAACGTATTCTTCAGCTCGACATACCCCGGATGGAGTTTTGGCTCTCCCGCAAACACATCCAAGCCGGCCGCCGCGACTTGTCCGCTCTTGAGCGCGGCGATCAGATCTTCGTCAACAACCAACCCACCGCGCGCTGTGTTCACCACGACCGCTCCGTGCGGAAGGAGCCCGATCGTCTTTGCATTCAGGAAGTGATGAGTCTCCGGAGTTTCCGGCGCATGCAGCGAAAGAAATTGGCTCACTCGCAGAAGCTCTTGCGGATCTTCGTGATAGATCGCGTCGCCTTCCAACTCGCGCGATAGCTTCGAGCTGTTGCTGTAATGAATCTTCATGCCGAACCCGCGCGCGCGACGCGCGACCGCTTGCCCGATTCTGCCCATCCCGAATATTCCCAACACTTTGCCGCCGGCTTGCCAGCCCAACAACATATTCGGTGCCAGCGGTCGCCAAGCGTGCGTTCGGATGAGTTCTTGCGCCTCGTACGCGCGGCGCGATGCGCCCAGGAGGAGCAGCATCGCGATGTCTGCCGTTGCTTCATGGTTTACGCCGGGCGTGTACGCGACCGTGATTTTTCTCTTCGCCGCTCCGGCAAGATCGATGTGCTCGAATCCAACGGAATACGTAGCGATGACTTTTACAGTTTGCGAAACTTTTTCAAAGAAGATGGAATCCAGGCGATCTCCCGGAGTGATGAACATCGCATCGGCTCCGTCTGCCGCTGCGAGAAATTGCTCGCGCGTGAAAGGAAGCGGATTCGTATTCCGTCGCGCGTCGTATTCTCGATCGATGCGATCTTCGATGTCCTTCGGAAATTGACTTGCGACAACCAGGATCGGTTTCTTCACGTTGAATTCTCCGACTCCAGGACATCGCTTCCGTCGCTTCCTACTTAGCGCGAGCCGTTTGTAGTTCGTTTCTCGAAAACGCGCGTTTCTAATTTGGATACGGCACGCGCAGTAGCGTGCCTGCGCTTGACGGCAAGACGTAACGGAAGCCTGCGTAAATCATGTTGAGGTGCGCGTTCTTCGGATTGTCGGGCGCAACAAACCAGGGCGCGCGAGTTAAATAGGAATACTGGACATAAGTTTGAAGGGCACCGTAGCGCGGATGCTTCCAGAACGTTTGCAGCCAATCGAAAGTGGCTTGCTGAATCGCACGATTGTTGGTGTTCGGAGAGCCGGGACCACCGAATCCAATGATGGTTCCGGGATGCGTCATGTTCGTCGTGTCGAGAAAAGAATTTCGCCCGTAATAATCTGCGCCGTAGTAAACCGCGAACGCTTGTTTCGGGCTCGCTCTCCATTCGAGGCCGGCAGAACCCGCGCCGGCGTGCACCATCGATAAGTCGATGTCGGTGCCGAGAGCGTTCGGCCGCACGACCAGTTGCGGCCCTGTCGCGACAAGATAATGCGCGCCGCCGTCACTCCAGAAAGCGTTCGCCAAGACCACGAGCTTGTCGCGCATCAATTCGTAATTCGTGGCGATCTGACCGCCGCCGCCGACCGTCGTGTGTGTTTGAAACGCTGTCGATGTTCCCGGTGCTGCTGATGCATGCGCGCCGTTGAAAAGGCCCGTGACTTCGGCGTGAAGATGTCGGCCCAAAAATTTATTGTCGTAGGTAATTTTCGAGAGAATGTCCGGGAAGGCGTTCGCTGCGCCAACTTGCGCGCCGTTATCAAATTGCGTGCCGATCGAAGTGAACGCCGCGGGGAGCGCGACGTAGCTGCCGATGTATTGATTTGGATTCTCGATGCCTACGCCGAATGCCCAGTGATCGTTCGGGTGATAGGCGACGCGAAACTCGGCAGCACGCGTGTAAGGAACGCCGACGCCGAGATTCTGATCTTCGTTGTAGGTGATGGCCAAGTCGGAGGGCATCGGTCCGATGCCTTCACGATTCGGAGTCAGCCAGCTCCAGGTTTGTCCTCCGAGGATTTCCCATTTGCCGCGTTTCAGATCCATGAAATAAAGGCGCAGCCGATTGGTATGAGGATTCACGCTCTGGTAAACGCCGGGAGCGTCGTTGCCGCTGAAGTCGCCTTCCACGAATCCTGTAATCTCGTTTCCTTTGAAACTGTCCTGGACCTTGAAACTCAGGCGGGAGAATTGCGCCGTGGTGCGGAATTCGCTGACGTTTCCTTGTGCTGTGTTGTTGTATGGGAAGCCGCCGAGATTCGTGGCGATGTTGCTCTGCGTATTTGTGGTCCGGTAGATATTCTCGAGATCGACGAATCCCCCTAGTTCCAGAATTGCGTCGCCGAATTTGAAGGAACCGAGCGGCGGCTGTTCGGCTTTGCTTTGGTCTTGCGCTTGGCGAGTTGGCTGTTGCGGTTGAACCTTCGCGCTCGGCGATGCGGCCGTAGATTCGATCGCAGGCGCGGCCGAGTTACCGACTGCTGCGCTGCTGGAACTCGCGGGCGACTCGCTCCCAGGAGGAACTACTTCTGCATTCTTCGACTGTGCCTTTAGTATTTCGATTTCGCGCTGTTGCGCAGCCATCTGCTTTTGCGTTTGCAAGAGAGCTTCGCGGAGAGACTTGATCTCAGCGGCGAGATTGGTGTCGTTCGCGGAGGAATCGGGATTCGATCCGCTGGCTTGTGCGCGCGCGAGACCCGGAAGAAGAAGGCATGCGATCAGGATGTAGATTACCTTCATCGGTGTACAAACCTAAGCAGTCTTCCGTCCATGTCCGGTTTCGCGCAGAAACGCGCTGAGGCAGATCGCTAAAGCGATGCCGGCGAGCCAGAACAACCCGCTCTGGCGAAAATGCGCGACGTGGTTTTGGGTGCTGGCGAAACCTTTGCCAAGAAGATCGGCAAAGATGGGACCGATGAGCGCGGTGACGCCGAAGGTGAGGAAGTTAATTCCGCCGGTGGCGCTTCCCTTCACTTCGTCCGGATTGACTTCCTTGATGATCGTGTACGGAATCATGGCCGCGCCGGACGCGATGCCAAAAATCAAACAGCCGATTTGCGCCGCGAGGTGACCGGTGCTGAAGGTGATCAACGCAGCGGCCAGTAACATACCGACTGCGCCGCCGATGAGCGCGGGCTTGCGGCGCCCCATCTGGTCCGCGAGCCAACCCATCAACGGGCAACCAATCACCCAGCCGAGAGGCACAAGGGAGCCAGTGACAACGGCATCGTGGAAACTGAACATGCGGTCGCGCTGAAAAAAAGCGACACCCCACGTCATGTCGCCAATTGTCGTGGGAACGAACAGAAGTCCTGCTACTGCCCCGCACAAATACGATTGCGGATTACGGAAAACGATCGCGTAAGGGCGAACGAGCGAAGCCAAGCCTGAGCCCAAGGGTTGCGTCCGGGATTCAGACGGAGCGACAAAGAAGAGCAAGACGCCGACGACGAGGCATGCCATGCCGAGCCAATGCCAGATGGATTGCCAGGCGACGCCATGTTCGAGCCAGGGCCCAACGACAAACTGTCCGGCAGCGCCCCCAAGCATTCCGATGCATTGCGTCACGCCGATGGCAGTTGCGAGCCAGCGCGCGGAAAAGCCATGCGCGGCCAAATAAACTGCGCCGGTGAATGCGAACGCGGAGCCTGCCCCTTGCAGCAATCTTCCGGCGTAACCGGCTGCCGGCGTCGAAATGGCGAAGAGCAGGCAGCCGACGGCCAGAATAAACAGTCCAACCGGCACAACTTTTTTCGCGCCAAGACGGTCCAGCGCTGCGCCTGCGATGAGGCTCGTTGTGGAATAGGTGTAATAGTAAGTGCCAAGAATTGCGCTGACACCAATGGCGCTGGTTCCGAACGCAGTGGAAAGGTGCTGAATCATCACGGCGGGCGCAGAACGCGATGCGTATTCTAGAAAATAGAAGCAGAGACCGAGCGCCCAAGCGATCTGGTACGCCCGGATTCGCCACCCGCTGGATGCGTCGGATTGAATCGCAGCAGTAATTGGTTTCGTGGTCATCTGAGTTCCGCCTTCAACTCGCGGCACAGCGTTTACCGAAACAGATTGGCCTTGGCGAGATCGATGACTTCGTCGGCGCGCCCGCTGAGAACCGCTTTGAGCATGAACAACGAAAAGCCTTTGGCTTGCTCGAGCGTGATGCTTGGAGGCATGGCGAGTTCCTGACGCGCGACGTGCACCTCGACCAGGGCGGGACCATCGTGTTTCAGAGCCTGCGCAATCATCGGTTCGACTTGATCGGGTGTTGTCACGGTCAATCCCAAGAGTCCGGAACCTTCGGCAATTTTTGCGAAATTCGGACTGCCGAGATCGGTTGCAAACTCGAGAAACCCGCCAGCCTTTTGTTCGAGTTCCACGAAGGCCAAGGATGTGTTTTTGAAGATGATCACTTTCACCGGCAATTTTTGATGCGCGAGCGTAATGACGTCTCCCATGAGCATCGAAAATCCGCCGTCGCCCGAAAGCGAGATGACCTGGCGACCGGGATAGGCAGCTTGCGCGCCGATGGCCTGGGGCATCGCGTTGGCCATCGAACCGTGATTGAAGGAGCCAATGATGCGGCGCTTGCCGTTCATCTTCAGATAGCGCGCCGTCCAAATCACTGGCGTGCCTACATCGCAGGTGAAAACTGCGTCTTCGGCGGCGAGTTTGTCGATCACGCGGGCGACGTGCTGGGGATGGACGGGCGGTTTGTTGGAATCACTGCCAATCGCGAGCTCGTCCAAGCCTTTGCGCGTTTTGCGATAGTGTTCGACGGACTTGCTCAAGTGCTCCTGGAATTTGTTCTGCTCGAGTTTTGGAAGCAGGGCTTTCAGAGTTGTTTTCGTGTCTCCGATGAGACCGAACTCGAGCTTGCTGCGGCGTCCGAGATGCTCGCCGCGAATGTCGATCTGAACGATGGTCGCGTCTTTGGGATAAAAATCGCGGTACGGAAAATCCGTGCCGATCATCAACAAGACTTCGCAATTCATCATGGCGAAATAGCCGGACGAGAATCCGAGAAGCCCAGTCATGCCGACGTCGAAGGGGTTGTCATACTCGATGTATTCCTTGCCGCGATAGGCGTGAACGATCGGAGCCTGAAGCTTGCCGGCAACCTGAATCAGCTCTGCATGGGCTCCGGCACAGCCGGCACCGCCGAGGATCGTGATTTTTTCCGATCGATTGAGAAGGTCGGCGAGTTTGTTGAGTTCTTCATCTGAGGGACAAACGGTGGATTTCGGATCGTGAAACTTTACGCGAGGGCCAACGACCGCATCTTTCAGAGCAATGTCGCCGGGGATCACGATCACGGAGACGCCGCGCTTTGAGATCGCGGTCTGAATCGCGGTCTCGAGGATGCGAGGCATCTGCTCGGGTTCGGAGACGAGCTCGCAGTAATGGCTGCACTGAGCGAAGATGTGTTTCGGATCGGTTTCCTGGAAGTAGCCGCTGCCAATCTCGCGACTCGGAATATGCGCTGCGATCGCAAGCACCGGAACGTTGTTGCGCTGGCAATCGTAAAGACCGTTGATCAAATGCATGTTGCCGGGGCCGCAGCTGCCAGCGCAAACCGCCAATTTGCCCGTGAGATGCGCTTCGGCTCCGGCGGCGAAGGCTCCCGCCTCTTCATGCCGGACGTGCACCCAATCAATATTCTTCTTAATGCGCATGCAATCGGTGATGCCGTTCAGCGAGTCGCCGACAACGCCGTAGATTCGCTTGACGCCGGCTTCGGCGAGAACATCGACAATCAACTCCGCGACTTTTTTTGACATGCCGTACCTCTTCCTAGGCGTTTGGCCATTTATTCAGCTGTGAATAAGCATTTCGAGTTCCACGAAGATGAGCGGACAAAGCGTGCTGAATGTGCGTTTGAACACGGTGATTCCCCGGGTTAACGAAATCGGTGTCAACTCGTTCACGCAATTGCCTAGGCCTTGACGTTCTGAAGGTAGACGAAGGAACAGCAGAATTTATCGGAGCTGGAAATTGTCTCCGTGCTGGATACGCGGGGATGGAGCTTAGGGACAAAGTAGTCGAAACGCCGACACTACTGTCGATTATCTGAACAAAGAACCGGCTTCAAGAATCTGGCGACTTCGCACGGATCTTCAGCACATCTTCTTTTCATTGAAAACAAACCGCCTAGTTCCAGCGCTCGGTGAACGCCATCCTGGGCACAGATTTGCATTGACACCTGTGTAAGGAACGGAGGTCCCAGTGACCCACGCATTGGAAGTCGTAAGCACTAGCCGCCATAGGATTGAAGTGATGGCCGCCAAGCCTTCGCCCGCGTTTCGGAGAAGAATGGGTGTGCGTTCAAATCCTTCGGGGAAGGAATGCAGCGTCGCGCGCAATGCGGTCGCGACACCGGAACAAACCTCACTGACGAAGGACTTAGAAGAGATGTTTGTCGCGCTGCGCAGCAGATTCGTGGCAACCGCGTACTCCATTCTGCAGAATCGAGAGGACGCGGAGGAGGCAGTACAAGAGGCGTTTATCTCGGCGCACCGCAACTTGCAAAAATTCGAAGGGCGATCCGCGCTGAAGACCTGGCTGACGCGGATCGTATTGAATTCGGCGCTCATGATGCGGCGGAAGCGCAAGCCGGTCGTGATCAAGTCGCTTTCCGAAAGCGATGCCTCGAATGAAGAGGATTGGACGGAGAATATTCCGGACCTGCATCCGAATCCGGAAATGATTCACGCCCAAGGCGAAACATTTCAGTTCATCGACGGAATCCTGGAAAAGATGAAACCTGTGCTTCGACAGGCGTTCACGATGACGTACTACGACGACCTATCGCGCGAAGAGGCTTCGGCTAAGCTGCGTGTTTCGGTTGGGACATTCAAGGCTCGGCTCTTTCGAGCGAGGCGACTGGTCCTGCACAAGACGAAGCGCGCTCGCATGACCCCGACACACAAGGCACTCGCGACATCTTCCGAGGCGTGGAAACGGAGGGGTCTCCACGGTTTCCAATCTTCCAGGCTTTGAAGACAATTCCTCCGGGTGCTTCGAACAACGCGTCGCTGAAGTTGTGCGCAAAAAAGCGGAACGGCGCCGCGTTTCGGGATTCGAATCAGTCCTGAGAATGATCGACCGGCGGCGCAATACCAAGGCGCCTCATCTTGTAAAACAGGGTGGTCCGCTTCAAGCCGAGTCTGGCGGCAGCGCCTCTTGGGCCACCGAGCTTCCAGTTGGCGCGCTGGCAAGCGGCGCGAATCTCTCGACGCACTTTGTCTTCCAGAGTTGGATTCGAAATTTCAGGCTCGAGCGGTTCATAGCTTTCGAGAGGCGCCGGCTCAAACACGCCCTCGTTCGAAAGGATGACGCCGCGAGCGATGTAATTTTGAAGCTCCCGAACGTTGCCCGGCCAGTGGTGGCGTACCAGGGACCGCATCGTCTCCTGCGGGAGCGATTCAATCGATTTGCCCATCGAGGCGGCAAAGTGGCGAACGAAGTGTTCGACGAGTTCGGGGATATCCGCTTTCCTTTCGCGCAATGGAGGTAGAAAAATCGGGAAAACATTCAGGCGGTAGTACAGGTCTTCGCGGAATTCGCGGTCCTGAGCCATTTGCTTCAAGTCCTGGTTAGACGCCGCGACAACGCGAACATCCACTCGCGTGGTGCGGGTGCTGCCGACCGCTTCGAACTCGCGCTCTTGCAAAACGCGCAGCAACTTCGGCTGAAGCTCCAACGGCATATCTCCAACCTCGTCGAGGAACAGAGTGCCTTGATCAGCCAGCGCGAACCGGCCGACATGAGCGGTGACGGCGCCCGTAAAAGCTCCGCGTTCGTGTCCGAAGAGCTCGCTCTCCAAAAGGCCGGCAGGGATCGCGGCGCAATTCACCTTCACCAAGCTTCGATCTCGACGGGGGCTAAGTTCGTGAATCGCGCGAGCAATTACTTCTTTCCCAGTGCCGGTTTCGCCCGCGATCAGGACGGTCATATTCGTGGGAGCAACCGCTTCGACGAGCGCGAGGATGCCGCGGAGGCTCCCGCGGCGACCTACAATTGTTTCAACAAAGGGGAGTTCCTTGTCTTCCCTCCCTCGGGAACGTGGCTTCTCAGTACGATTGAAATGCCCGTTCATCGGCACGCTTCCCGGATTTTCGTGATATTGATGCATCGAACTCAAAGCTGAAGACATCTCGCCCCCGAAGATCGCTCCAATGTTCCCGCCAACTCAAACCACACTTCTTCGTGACCTAACTTCCCTTCTCAGACTCTCTTTCCATACGGTGCCTGCGAATCCACTCTCGAATGTACGGTGCGCAGTACCTCAGCTTGATCGAATCGGTTTCCCACTTCTCGAGTGATTTGACAGCATCGCCGTCAACCGATCGCAAATCGGTCAGGTCGAGGGTGATGCGAGCTCTCTTTTTCTCTGCGGCAATAACTGCCTCTATCTCCGCGATATTTGTGGCATCCAAATCACCACTGATCCGAAAGACGACTTCACCGTTTGCGCTCCTCGTGATGCGTAACATCTGACTCCTCGACGCGGTCGCGCTCGGTTCGGTGCAGTAATGAGGGCAATTGGCATACCAATCGCAAGTCACTGAAAGCAGAGATCCTTTGGGCCGGATTGACTGGCGAACTTTCGACAATTGGCGAGACGCTGAACAAACGCCGTCGTCAGGTTTGGCGCCGAGTCCCGCAGAGCGCCAATGTTCTGCTGTCCGGCGGGCGGGTGTATGATGCCCGCCATGTCAGCCCAACGACAGGAAATCGACTGGCTCGATATTCAGGTGCTGGTCGACTCGATCCCCGCCCTGATCCACACCGCCAGGCCCGACGGCTATCTCGACTACTTCAACAAGCGTTGGCTGGACTATCTAGGCGTCACTTTGGACAAAGTGGCTGGCTGGAACTGGACTGGTTTCATTCACCCCGACGATGTCGATGGGATTGTTGCTCTGTGGCGAGGCTGCCTGGCGAGTGGGGAAATCTTCGAGTATGAAACGCGCGTCCGGATGGCGAACGGAGATTACCGCTGGATGTTCCACCGGAAGTGGCCTCTTCGCGATGCAAACGGCGACATCGTCAAGTGGTACGGCTCGAGCATGGATATGGACGAGCGCAAAACGGCGGAGGAACGGCTTCGCCGCAACGCCGAGGATCTACAAAGAAGTGAGTTCTATCTTGCCGAAGGGCAGCGTCTCACCCACATGGGAAGCTGGGCCTTCGATCCCAATGGCTTCGATTATTGGTCTCCCGAATTATTTCGGATGCACGGACTCGATCCGGGCACCGAACCGCCCAGTCTTCAGGAGTACCTGGATCGTGTGCACCCAGACGATCGCGGGTTCATGGCCGACCTAATCCAGGGAGCCTTGGAGAAGGCTTCGCCCTTCGATGCCACGAAGCGCATTGTTCGTCCTCGTGGTGAGATTCGTTACATACGCTGCGTCGGTGTCCCGGCTGTCGAGAGCCAAAGTGTGATCAGGTACGTTGGCAGCGCCATCGATGTTACGGAGCACGAGCTCCTCACTCAGGACCTGCGGCGACGTGAAGCATATCTGGCGGAGGCGCAAAGCCTCAGTCACACAGGTAGTTTCGGCTGGAGACCTGCCACAGGCGAGATTGTCTGGTCAGACGAAACGTATCGCATCTTCGAGTACGATCGCGGAAAAAAACCGACTATGGAAATGGTATTAGAGCACGTTCACCCCGAGGACCGAGCTCATTTTCAGAAGGTCATCGATGGCGCCACCGGAGGTAACACTCACTTCGAGCAAATTCATCGTTTACTGTTGCCGAACGGGAGAATCAAGCACCTCCGCGTCCTCGCCCAGGCATTTCAAGACGCATCGGGCGACCTCGAATTTGTGGGGGCAGTGAGCGATGTCAGCGAACAACGTCATGCAGAAGAGTTGATCAGAGCCCAAGAAGCGGAGCTTCGCGAGGTGGTCGATACCATTCCAGCGATCGTTTGGAGCGCACTTCCGGACGGCTCGAACTCTTACGTCAGCAGGCGATTCGCCGAGTACGGTGGAGTTCGGCCAGAGCAGTTGGCCGGCATAGGTTGGCATACCGTAACTCACCCCGACGATCTGGATCGGCACTACGCCAAGTGGCGCGCGTGCGCTGCGAGTGGCAAGCCGCTTGAGGACGAAGTGCGTTTCCGCCGTGCGGATGGCGAATATCGTTGGCACTTGGTTCGGGGCGTACCCCTCCGAGATCAGGCCGGCAGCATCCTCAAGTGGTATGGCGTCATCACTGATATCGAAGACCGCAAGCGGGCTGACGACAAAGTCCGGGCGCAAGAGATGGAACTTCAACAGGTTTTGGACTACACGCCGCAGCAAGTCGCTGTCATCGGGCCTGGGGAAAAACCCATTTTTGCCAATCGAGCCTTGCTGAATTTTTTCGGCCTGCGACTCGAGGAGTGGCAGAAAGAAGATCCTCAGACACGATTTCATCCGGATGACTTGGAACAGATCCAGTGGGGGACGCAAGGAGACCCTCCTGATCAGTACGAAGCGCGGCTGCTTCGACACGACGGAAAGTATCGCTGGTTTCTGGTCCGAAACAATCCGTTGGTCGACACACAGGGACAGATAACGTGCTGGTATGTGGCCGGGACCGACATTGAAGACCGCAAGCAAGCTGAAGAAAGGTTACGACAGGAAAACGTCGCCCTCCGCGAGGAAATCGACAAGACATCGATGTTCGAAGAGATTGTTGGAACCTCTCCCGCATTGAAAACTGTGCTATCGCGTATTTCCAAAGTTGCACCGAGCGATTCTACTGTGCTGGTGATCGGTGAAACCGGGACAGGCAAAGAGCTTGTTGCGCGAGCTATCCACCGAAGATCCGATCGCAAGTCGCGCCCATTCGTTGGCGTGAATTGTGCGGCAATCCCGAGAGACCTGATCGCTTCGGAGTTGTTCGGCCATGAAAAGGGCGCCTTCACGGGCGCAACTCAGCAACGCTTGGGCCGGTTTGAATTGGCAAATGGAGGCACGCTTTTCCTGGACGAAGTCGGAGAACTTCCGGCTGAGACGCAGATCGCACTCTTGCGGGTTTTGCAGGAGCATGAATTTGAGCGCGTCGGCGGCAATCGCCAAATCCGCGCTGACGTCCGAGTGATTGCGGCTACGAATCGTGACCTGCAAAGGGCAATCAGCGATGGATCGTTCCGTAGCGATTTGTTCTATCGCCTGCATGTCTTCCCGATCGAGATTCCTCCCCTTCGAGAACGAAACGAAGACGTTCCACTGTTGGTGGAATACTTTGTCGATCGCTACACGCGAAAAGCGGGTAAGAAAATAAAGAATATCAGCAAGCGGACCCTCAAATTACTTCAGTCTTATCCTTGGCCTGGAAACATTCGCGAATTGCAAAACATCATTGAACGCTCGGTAATACTGTGCGAAACCGAGACATTCTCGATCGACCAAAACTGGCTGCCTCGGCAGCCTCCCGTTGTCGAAGGCACGAAACAGCAGTTTGAACTTCCTCGCAGACTCCTGGCGCAAGAGAAGAACATGATTGAGAGTGCACTCACGGAGACTTCCGGGCGCGTGTCGGGACCCAGCGGTGCCGCGGTCAAGCTAGGAATACCGCGGTCTACGCTGGAATCGAAGATCCGATCGCTGAAAATTAACAAGAATCGCTTTCGGATCAGCACGTGAAGTTGAGCGTGTGGGGGTTTCTGCGCAGATATTTTCGAATAGCGGCCGCTAGTGTCAGGCCGGCAGATTAAGCTTCTTCAATAACGCTGGAAATCGCGGGTCGTTGTGCAAGCTCTTCAGGAGCGGCTCCACTTTCGTAAAGATCAACCCGTCATTGCGTGTGGCGTAAGCACGATTCAGCCATGCGAACGCTTCATTACGCTGGTTCCGGAAAGCATATATCAGAGCGATCAGGTAAGGATCGATTGGCTCGTATTTCGCAATGAGTTCCCGCAATGCGGCATCCGATTCTTTTTCGCGCCCGAGAGCGTGGTAAGTGACTGCATTCAAAAACGTACGTATGTGCTCCGAGTCTACGCGCTTGATTTCGGCGAACGCCTCCTGAGGCCGGCCTTGCATCGCGTAGATGTAGGTCAAGAACGTGGGGCTACGGTAGTGATCAGGGCGGAGCTCCTGGGCCCTCTTGCAAGCCGCTTCGGCTTTGTCCAGGTCGCCCTCGAAGAAATCGATTTCCCCGAGCTGTTGCCAGCTGCCGGCATTGAGTGGATCCAAATCGACTGCTTGGCGAGCCAGAGGAAGTGCTTCGTCAAAGCGGCCGAGAATGGCCGCGTTAAGCGCCGCGAATCTTATGATCTCGGGATTTCCGGCTTCCAGAGCATTCGCTCTTTGGATGGAAGTGTTCGACCCGGCCCAATCGAAGTCAACCTGCCGTTTAAGCCGCGCCACTTGAGCATGAGCGAGTGCAAGGTTTGGATTGAGCGCTAACGCCCGCTCGACGGCTTCACGCGCGGACCGGTGCCCCGATTCACTGGGAACCAGACCTGTGACGACTTGCCAGTTCCTTGCTCAAGATAGCCCGACCCAGGCGAGCGCATAGGTGGGATCAAGTTGAGTCGCTCGTTCGAAATACCTTGCAGCCATGTTCGTGTCTTTTTCGGTGCCCCGCTCAAAGTAGTAGTGCCCTTGCAGGTAGGCATCGAAGGCTTCTGGGTTCACCGGCTGTGACTCAGCCAACTCCGGCTGCCGTTGCGAAGTCAAACGCAGCGGAACTCGCGACGACAGAGGCGTTTTTCCCTCGAATTGCCGCCAAGACGCAAAACAGACCGCGGCCAAAAACGCGGCAAATACAACCGCAAACGCAGCTTTCCACCAATGCCGTGGAACTGTTGCAATCGCCGCGTCCGTTGGACCGCGAAAGGCGGGCTGCGCATCGGCTGGCGATAGTTCAGTGGTCAGAACCGGAGCTGGGGATCGTTTGGCCGCGTCTAGCCTTTCGGTGGGTGTGACGTCGGAAATGAACTGATATCCCTTTCGAGCAACGGTGACGATCAACCGGGCCTCTTCTGAGCTCTCACCTAGCGCTTTGCGCAAGTGGGAGATGTACTGCGTCAGGTTCCCTTCTTCCACGAAAGCGTCGCCCCACACGGATTGCAACAGTTCGTCTTTCATGATCAGTCGATTGGGGTTCTGAACAAGAAAGTGGAGGAGATCGAAAGCCTTGGAAGTGAGAGACACGCTCGAGCCCGCGTGGGTCAGCAAGCGCCTGCGTGGATCGAGCGCAAAGTCCCCGAAGTGGTACAAGCGGCTCATCGGAATACGGTTAGCTTATAAGGCCAAGGAAAGCTTTGCATCCTATTTTGATATCACCGCAAGTGTATAGCGGTATGGCGACCGGTCAGGCTCGGAAATTGGACGTTTTCGGTGACGCACGATCAGTCACGTTCTGTGAAACCTATTTTTGGAGTTCGGCGTATTCGGCTTTGGCTTGCTGGTAGATCGGAATGTCGGAGTCCGCACTCTTCCACAGATTCAGGAAGGTCTCGTAAGATTTCCGTGAAGTTGCTTCGTCGCGCGTCAACTTTTGCGCGCGGCCAAGTTGAAGCCACGCCAACGGACCGATGACGTGTCTCACGGTAAAGCCAGGATTGTCGATCAGCTTCTGAAACTGAGCCGCAGCTGACCGGCCATCGCCGAGTTGCAGATACGCCAGTCCGCGTATGTAGGCGGGATATAGCGACTCGAACGAGCCAGTAAACGCCAGGTCGTACTTGATGCTGCCGCGGAGCAGATCAATGGCTGACGCCGGATCATGTCGCTGCATTTTGATCGCGGCCCGGATGGTGGGAACAAAGTAATACTGCACCTGCGTGTCCTCGGGCCGCTCTGCGCTGATTTGGTCGGCGAGCCTGCCGGCTTCCTCCGTTCGCCCCGACCTCGCGAGCGCGAGCGCCAGGGCAATCCTATTGTTGCGGTCCAGCTTCCTTCGAGCGGCCTCGCTTTCATAGCGTCGAGCTTTCTCTTCCCTTCCCACTTCGGCGTTCTCCAGCGCCGAGAGGACTACCCACCAGTCAGCATTGTTCGCCACGGAGGTTCCCCCCAAAGCCTGCTGGCGCAGGCGCTCGGCGGAACGAAAGCGCCCCTGTTGAATCTCGATCAAGGAATGCTCGTGAAGGAAGGCTTCTCGATAGTTGCCCTGCTCCTCCGCTTGTAGGATTTTTTCGACGTTGTCGCGATCTCCCGTTGCGAACGACACGATGAGTCTCTCCCGCCGGATGAGCGAGTTGTCCAATTTGAGTGCGTCCGCTTGGGCGAGCCATGACTTGGCCTCATTAAATCTGCTTGCGAATCGGATGGACTGAATCGCGCTACCGAAATAATACGGGTTGGGGTGCAGCCGTGCCGTCTCAGCAGCTTCGTCAGCGGCGCGGTCCGGCTGACCGAGGTACACATACGCGGCCCTGAGATTGGCGTGCGCGAGCACGTCCCGTGGAAATATATTCAGGAGACGCTTCACGGAAGCATATTCCTTCTGCCAGTCCCCGGTGACCCGCCCATAGTACGCGGCCTCGATATTCAACATGGCTCGCTCGGTCAATCGGTCGCGAAGTTGATATGCGCGCGTGTACGAAGCCGACGACAATTCAATGTTTCCCAAGAAAAGGTAGGCCGCGCCCATGCGCTCATGCGTTAAAGCGAGGTTCGGATCCAGATCGACGGCTCGTTGGTAGAGCTTCACCGCTCCCGCGGCGTCGCCCGCTTGGGAGAGTTTCTGGCCTTGAGCACCGGCTTGCAAAGCCTCGAGCGAAGAACTGAGCGCCGTTTCCAGCGGCTGATCAAAGCGGGCCACCGAATCCGCAGGCTCTCCTAGCTTCGCGCGAAGCCGTGAGGCCGTAACTCCCAACTCGTGTATGACTTTACCCCTCTCACCGATTTCTGCATGCTCGCTGGCCAGGATTGCTCCTGACGCGCAATCGAGCGCCCGCATTTCAAAATGGTAGCCATTGCCGGCATCACCGATCGCTTGGGAGATGACGAGCCTGCTGTTGGTGCGAAGGCAGACTTGGCGGGCGACATCGGGCGTTAGCTTTGTGGTGGGCTGCAAGTTGAGTTGAGCCAGAGTACCGAGGACTTTATCGGTCCCCAGAATGTCCAGGTAAGGTGTCTGGTCCAGTCCATAGCGCAAGGCTGGGTTCAGGGCGTCGTCGAACACCGAATCGCTTGTCTCGTTTGTGATGTCGGCAAGAACAATCGTGTCTGTCGCGGAAAGAGTCACGCGGCGCCTGTAACTCGAATAAAACCAAAAGGCTGCGACGATGAGGATCAATAGCGCAACCGCTGCAAACCATTCGCGCGGACGGAAACGAAAGGGCGTCGAGTCTGCCGCTTTCTCCCCGGCTGGAAGCTCCGCGTACCGCGCATGGGCTTTTGAGGTTCCGGCTCGAGCACCCGGAAGCGGGGCCTGCTTCGCCGTCTCTTCCATTTCAGCAACGGTGACCTCCGCCGTGAACTGGTACCCCTTTCGAGCAATGGTGACGATCAGCCGGGTGTCTTCCGCGTTCTCACTCAGAGCCTTCCGCAAATGCGAGATGTATTGCGTCAGGTTGCCTTCTTCGACGAAGGCGTCGCCCCACACGGATTGCAGCAGCTCTTCCTTGGTGACGAGTCGATTGGGGTTTTGAACGAGAAAGAGCAGGACGTCGAAAGCCTTCGGAGTAAGAGAAACGCTCGAACCCGCGCGGAACAGCATGCGGCGACGCGGATCGAGCATAAACTCTCCGAAACGGTATAAGTCGCTCATAGAGATGCGGTTATCCTACAGGCCATTCAGAGTTTTTCATTTATTTTCAGAGTTTCCTGAAGGACTTACTAGAGTCGCACCTAGAGAATACGGTCCCATCGGGGACTGATTCTCTCATGGCGACTGCTCTCGGCCACAAGCTACAGGACGACCAGCAACTCAGTCGGTTGACTGACGCGCGCGTCTATGGCTCGACACACCAACGCCCTTCGCTGGAGGAGCAGTTGCGGTTCACCCTGAATGTGATTCCAGCGTTTGCCTGGTACGCCGCTCCATCAGGCGCACTCACCTTTGTAAATCAACGATTTGCAAACTTCCTCGGCCTCCCGACAAATCATTCCCTTCGACTGGGCACAAACACAGGTGCGGAGTGGAATTCTCATCTCGATCTTTTGCATCCGGAGGACCATGAAGGCTCACTTCGAGTCTGGGCAACCTCTTTGCGCACGGGCTGCGCGGTCGAGTGGACTTTTCGAGTTCGCGACGCGGAAGGGGGGTACCGGTGGGTTCTCAGCCGCGCGGAACCTCTCCGGGCAAACGATGGACGTCTGCTGTACTGGATCGGCTTGAATACCGATGTCCAAGAACAAAAACAAGCGGAGGCCTCTCTCGCTGACGCCCAGCGTCTTGCTCGCTCGGACCAACTGTATCGAGAGAATCTGGATCTGCGGAGCAGGGCTGAGCGGACCTGGACATCCGAAGAGATCATCGGCACGTCGAAGCCGCTGAAGGCGGTTCTCTCTCAAACCGGGAAAGTCGCTCGAACGGATGCCACCGTTTTGATTACAGGGGAGACCGGAACCGGTAAAGAGGTCATTGCCCGGGCCGTCCACAAACGATCCGACAGATCGGACCGTGCGTTCATCAGTGTGAACTGCGCCGCGCTTGCGCCCTCGCTCATTTCCTCGGAATTATTCGGTCACGAGAAGGGGGCCTTTACCGGGGCAGCGCAACGGCGGCTCGGTCGCTTTGAGCTGGCCGACGGCGGAACAATCTTTCTGGACGAAGTCGGAGAATTGCCGCCCGACACTCAAGTAGCGCTCTTGCGCGTGCTCCAGGAACGGGAGTTCGAGAGGGTCGGAGGCACTCAACCCATCCGGGTCAACGTTCGCGTTATCGCCGCTACGAATCGTGACCTGAATGCGGCCGTGGCGAACGGATCGTTTCGAAGCGATTTGTATTATCGGCTCCAGGTTTTTCCAATCGAGCTTCCTCCGCTGCGCGAGCGAAAAGAAGATATCGCATTGCTGGCACAGTACTTCATCGACCGCAGCGCACGAAAAGCTGGTAAGAGCATCCGCCATGTCAGCCAGTCAACACTTGAATCGCTTGAATCGTATTCCTGGCCCGGAAATGTCCGCGAGTTGCAGAACGTTGTCGAACGATCTGTGATCCTTTGCGAGAGCGAGACTTTCTCGATCGACGAAAGCTGGTTGCCGCAAACGTTGCGACCACCGATCCCGTTTAAATCGAAGGGCTTGACTAAGCTTCCACGAAGGCTTGAAGAACACGAGAAGAATATGATTGAGGAAGCTCTGGAAGCCAGCGGAGGCCGTGTATTCGGACCGACTGGCGCTGCCGCAAAGCTGGGGATACCCCGATCAACTCTCGAATCAAAAATTAAGTCGTTGAAAATCGACAAGCACGGCTTCCGATCCAATGGTTCTCTCTCGTAGTGCCATCCAACGAAATCCACCCTAAAACCCCACAGCAAAGTACCTTTGCGACTTGCGTAGCACGATGACCTTACCGCGCGAAGCCCGGTTGAATTTGCGCGATTTAACGAGACAAGCGTGCTGGCGGAGTACGCTCGCAGAAGCGGAACTACAATGGCCTTACCTCAGATCAAGGTGAGTGTGCGACGAATGGCGCCGAGGTGTTCCGCGATGAATGAGAAAACTCCGCGCATGCCAATCTCCACCGGTGAAGGACAGACCGCATGCAAGCGTCAGCTCGCAGTGGTCATCTAGAGTCTTCTAGCTTGAAAAATCAGCATGCTAATTGTTTTCGGACAGTCGCGGACGAGGCGAAAAAGAACAACCAAAAATGTGTACGCCGCTTTGTGCTTTATTCGTTGCGCCACACTTTCCTGACGCGACTTGGCGAATCTGGGTGCGATGCCTGGACTTTGGCAAGAATCGCAGGACACAACGCGGTAGCGATGCCGAGCCGCTACGTTCACCCGTCCGAAGATGCAGTGCTGATGGCGGTCGAAAGATTAGGTGGGCACAGAATTGGGCACAGGCCGGAAATTAGCGAGCCGGAAGAAAATTCTAAGACACAGTTACCTTCTTGAATTGACGGGATATAAGTGGTCGGGGCGAAAGGATTTGAACCTTCGACCTCCTGGTCCCGAACCAGGCGCGCTAGCCAGGCTGCGCTACGCCCCGACAGACATGATCCGCCGCAAGTTCCGGCGAACGAGGTTTCAAGCTTAACACAGCAAATACGCGACATCTAGAGGAGTCGCGTTGGCCAGTGATGGCTTACGATCCCGGGCGGTGGGTGGCGGGTAAATTCGCCTCCACGCCTTAAGGGATCGACATCAATCAACTCGGCTGCCACAAGAACGACAGACGCCAAAACAAAACCGCCGGAGAGATTTTGTCTCCGGCGGTCGATTTTAAAAAAGCTACCACGTTTCGAATCCTAAGCTTCGCGCTTAGAACTCGT
Source organism: uncultured Acidobacteriota bacterium (assembly GCA_963785605.1). Taxonomy (GTDB): domain Bacteria; phylum Acidobacteriota; class Terriglobia; order Acidiferrales; family UBA7541; genus Acidiferrum. The sequence goes on from CAWAWE010000020.1 coordinate 763,282, forward strand.
AGCGCAATGCGAACTGCATTACGCGCGGGTTGGTGGACAAGCGTGTGTATTGGCCGAACGTCGAGCCGAACGAATCGATCGCGGAATTGATGCTCTGCGTGTCGAAACGCACGGAGTTCGTCACGTTGAAGACTTCCCAGCGAAGCTGGATGCTGTGGTGTTCCGACCACGGCATAAGCCAGCGCTTGGACAAGCCGAGGTCCGTGCTGAAGTAGCCATCGCCGCGCAGATTGTTTCGCTGACCGGCTTGACCAGGCAGGGGCTCAACGAATTGGCTCTGCGCATTCGAGAGGGTGCTGAACGCGCTGACCACGCCCGGGTCGGTTGGATCGTGGAACGATCCCGTCTTGACGTTGCCAGTGAGATAAGCGTTGCCGCCCAGGTCCCAGTCCGTCGGCCACTGTGCACCGTTAAAGATGCTGAACGGGAAGCCGCTGGTCAGACGCACAAGTCCTGACAGCTGCCATCCGCCGATGACCGCATCGAGTCCTTTGCTCACGTTCGAAGCAAAGTGGCGATTGCGGCCGAAGGGCAAATCGGCCACGAAGTCCGCCGTGAATTGATGCGTCGCATCAAAGTCCGACGGCGCGCGGAACTGATACGGGTCCCACGCGTTGATGATCTGTCCGCCGAGGCCGCCGATGGTGCCGACGCGTTCCGCGTCGGACGCCAAGTCGATCGACTTCGAGAATGTGTAGTTTAAGTCGAACTGCACGCCATGGCTCATCGCATGCTTCAAAGTAGCCTGTAGCGCGTTGTAGTTCGCGGTGCCCATCGAGCGCCAGCTATACAGCGTGGCGTATTGCGGATTGTAGAACGAGAATTGGCCGCCCGTCGGCAGATACGAGACGTTCGGGTTTGACCCGTCTGGAATACCGAAGTAATCCAGATCGAGAAGACCTGTCGTCTCGTTGAGGTTGGAGCCGCAGAACAAGTCGAACGCCGCGAGCACAGGGTTCCCGGTTGTCGCCGGTCCCGTGCCGCATCCGCCGGAGCTTCCCAAACCGTACGAACCGCCGGCTCCGGGATGCTGAATCATGTCCTGCCAGTACTTGACGACGTTGGCCGGGAGCATCGAGTTTTTGAACGTCGCGTCGGTGACACCCTGGCCGCCCTGCGAAGGCTGGCGATAGAGTTTTGCGAGCGCGCTCACGGCCTGGAAGTAGGTCGTGTTGCTCGCCGGATCCCTCAAATTGAGAGGCGTCGCCGAGTCTTGCTGCGTTAGCAGCCGGTGCGACAGGCGCCCGACATACGCAACCTCGAGCGTAAATCCGCTCTTGAGTTCACGCTGAACCGAGAGGTCGATCGTGTACGAATACGGCGTCTTCAGGCCGCGATCGAGGCTCGACGTGATGGCAAACGTACCTTGCGGATACGTTTGTGGAAAGGTCGAAACCGGCGGCGGCAGGAAAATAACGTTCCCGTTATTGTCGGTCGTCGGAATCGTGTGAATACCGGTTACGCGCGGCGCCGAAGATACGTCTTCAAATCCCGCCGGATTGGTAAGCGTCGTAGACAATCCGAACGAACCGAACTGGTCGAAGTCGTCGACGATGCCCTGGCCGAAGCGGTCGTAGACCATACCGAATCCGCCGCGGATCGCGGTCTTGCCGGTGCCAAACAAATCACCGAGCAAGCCGCTGCTGGCGTGAGGAGACCACGCGAACGCTACGCGGGGACCGAGATTCTTGTAATCCCAATCGTAGTAAGGCGCGGCATTGTTCGCTTTGCCGCCAAAGTTAAACGAGACTGGCGGGTCGTTGGCGGAAGGCAAGCCGGCAAACCCTTCGTTGCCTCTGCCTTCAAACCAATCTGTCATATTCACGTTCGGAATGACTTGCAACCCGTTGGTTTCCCACGGTGGCGAGAACAACGAGTAACGCAAACCGAGTGTGAGAGTCAGCGAGGGCTTAACCTTCCACGAGTCTTGCAGGTAGAACTCGTAGCTGTCGAGTCCGAAACGACGTTGGAGCGCCGCGCCGTCTGGAAGCGCTGAGCCGTCCTTTTGGAAGTTATATTTCGCGTCGACTTCGGTGACGATTCCGAGCAACGCCTGAATCGGATAATCGTAGGAGTTGTTGAAGCTCGGATCGACACCCGGGAAACCGTTGTTCGCGGGATTGAGCGGCGAGCCTTGCTTACCGGCAAAGCCGGAAGTGTCTGTCCATGACGCGTTGGCGCTGCCATCGCTGAACGACGCCGCCGTGCTGAGCCGCGGCTCACGCGCGATCGAGATTTGCGTACCGAACTGGAAAGTGTGCCTTCCGCGCGTCCAGGAAACGTCGTCCACGAAATTGTGCACTGGGCGCTGGAACGCCGTGCTTCGCGTGACCGCGCCGGCCTGATCGTTCAATCCGCGGAAAGAGATCGAATCTTCGTTGGAGTTTCCGATATCGCCCGAGCTCTGGCGGATGAAACCGTAACGGAAGTTATTGACGATATTGTTGGTCAGCACCGCGCTGTAGCTGGCGATGATGCCCTTGCTGTAGTTGACCAAATCGTCCGTTGGCGCTTCGCCGGGCAGGAACGGCGCTTTCGCGTAGTTGTCGTTGATCAGTGAGCCGCTGACGGAAAGCCGGTGTTTGCCGTCCTTCGTGATGTTGTAGTCCATCTTCGCGATGTAGATGTTCGAAGTGTCCGAAATCGGCGCCGCAAAGTTGAAGCAGCCGTAGTTGACGCCGTCGCCGGTATTGTTGCAATTCGGCGCGGGAAAAGTATTGAGATACGCCGCAACAGGCGCGTTGGGCCCCAGGTGCAGGGGATCGATCGCCGTCAATTGCGCCGGTGACAGAGCTTGATAACCCGACTGAACCGTATAGCTCTTTCCGCTGGTTCCCGTCACATTCCCGCCCGGGCATGCGGACGGATCTGCGCAAAGGTACTGAATGATCCCATCGCGCATGCTATTGGTTGGGACTTGAACCGTCTGGCTGACGGCCCGCTCTTGCGCGGCGCGTTCCTTCAAAGTTTGTGAAGAAATACAGCCGGTCCTTGATGACCGGTCCGCCCAGCGAGCCGCCAAAAATGTTTCGAATCAGTTTCGGCTTAGTATTTGGCAGCCCGGACTTCGAGTTCCGAGGCTTTCACTAAGTAGTCGTTCGCGCTCGCGTACGTATTCCGGTGATATTCATATGCCGAACCGTGAAAATTATTCGTGCCGCTCTTCGTCACCAGCGCAACCTGCGCGCCTGAAGAGCCGCCCTGGTCGGCGTTGTAGTTCGAAGTCGTCACGCGAAATTCCTGAACGGAATCCAGCGTCACCGGCAGGACCGACGTAAACGCCTTTCCGCCTTCATCGTTCGCGCCGATGCCATCCACCGTCACGTTGCTCTGATCGCTTCGCGCGCCATTGACCGCACCGCTGCGCGTATCGAAGTTGGGCACGTCGGATCGGTTGCCGGTATACGCGACGCCCGGCTGCAAGCTCAAAAGATCCGGTACGTTACGGCCTTCCAGCGGCAGCTGTTTCACCTGGGTCTCATTGAACGCGTTACCCAGCGAAGCGTCCGTCGTGTTGATCGTCTGCGTGGTGCCGGAAACTTCAATCGTCTGCGCGGCAGATCCGACTTCCAGCGTCACGTTCACCGTCGCCGGAAGATTGACCAGCAACTGCACGCTCTTCTGTTCGAATTTTCGAAAGCCGGTGGCTTCGACAATCAACGTGTACGTTCCCGGCTGCAAGGCGATGAATTCATACTCGCCGGACGCACCCGAGTCCACTGCGCGCTGCAAACCCAGGCCTGGGTTCGACAGAGTTATCTTGGCGGCCACGATCACCGCGCCACTCTTATCGGTGACTACGCCGTGGATCGACGTCGTGCCGGCCTGACCCATTGCGCCACATACCACCAACATACACATCGCAAAAGTCGTTACGACCTTCAGAATAAAATTGCGCTTCATAGCAGACCACTCCATGTACTACTCCTTTCGCGCACCTTCAACGGGTTGAACGGATACACGGGGAGAGGGCTCAGTACGGGGCACACGCAGTTCGCGGAATGAATAGAATTCCACGACGCCAGATTCTTTTTGTAGACTCCAAACAACCTTATCCCACCACCACAAACACACGCACGACTTTGAGATACCTTCTACGGCTTTTCGGGAGGTTATGTCAAGACATGTATTTTAATGCGCTGAATCAAATAAACGGTATGTAACGGGAAATCGACTATGGCCAGTTCC
>CAWAWE010000021.1:0-4400 GCA_963785605.1 uncultured Acidobacteriota bacterium
CCGAGGAGCAGGTCGCTGTGGCCGCCGACATATTTCGTGAGCGCTTGCATGGTGATGTCAACGCCATGTTGGAAGGCGTCGAAGAGGATGCCGGCGGACCAGGTGTTGTCGAGGACGACTTTTACATTTTTTGCGTGGGCGGCGGCGACAATTGCGGGGATGTCCTGCACGTGCATCGTGATGGATTGCGGGCTTTCCGTCCAAACGAGGCGCGTCTTGTCTTGAATCAAGTCGGAGATGCCTGCGCCGATTCCGGGTTTGTAGAAGGTGGTTGTGACGCCGAAGCGCGCGAGCACCGTCGTCGTGAATTTGCGATTGGGATGGTAAACGCTGGCAGGGACGAGGATGTGGTCGCCGGCGTGGAGTAGCGCGAGATCGATCAGAGCGATAGCGGCCTGGCCGCCGGGCGCGAGAATCGTGTACTTCCCTTTTTCGAGTTCACAGATGCGGGCCGCGAGCTCAAGTGTGGTGGGCGTGCCATAGAGCCCGTATGTATAGCCGACTTTGTATTGATCCCACTGATCGGTGGCGGATGCGGCGGAGGGAAAAAGCGTGGTGGAGCCGCGGCGCACTGCGGTGGTGAGCGAGCGATAGCCTTCGGGAACCGTCGCGTCGGTGTGGATGAGTCTCGTCCGCCAGGATTTTGTCATGCTCCCCCATTCGACCTGCAAACGCCCAGACTAGCACGCCGAGAGTTCAGCCTCGCCGTGGATTCCGGATGTCGGTCGTTCGATTCGCAGACCGAAGCTAGGCGTTGAACGGTGTCTGCCGACTCTGCGCCCGATCGCCCTTAATCGTTTTAAATCTCAAAAAACGACGAGTTGTTCTTGCTTTGGCGGTGGATTTTTATTTAGGCTGCATTGCACATCAGAGCTCACCAAGGGGCTCAAAGGAAGAATCATTATGGAAATCAACTCGCGACGTGGATTTTTGGGTAAGGCAGCGGCAATTGCAGCGGTTGTGGCGGGCGGGTCGAAGATCGCGGCGGCGCAGCAGCCGGCATCGACGCGGCACCCGCGCAAAGTGGCACGATACCCGGCGTGAACGATTCGCCGCGGAGAAATAGTCACGTACAGAATGGGATTTATTATTTTTCGGGCACCGGTTCGAACGATGGGTATCCGAAGGACGATCACGTGCTCGTGACCGATCCGTTCGAGAAGCATGTGACGCGGACGATGGATGCGCTGAAGAAGTCGGTGGAGCGCGCGGGTTCGAACATGGACAGCTTGATTCATCTGGATGTTTTTCTGTGCTTGCCGCACGCGGATAGCATTCCGATGCCGACGGGTAAAGCGCGGTTCGACGCGCACAAAGCGCAATACGATGCGCTGAACAAAATCTACGGAACTTATTTTTCGCAGGGGAAAGCGCCGTCACGCGCCTGCATGGCGGTGGAGTGGATTCCCGGCGATTCGTTGATCGAAATTGTTGGTAGCGCGTTAGTGGTCGGTCCACCGGTTCCGTCAGCCGAGAAGTAGTTTACGAAGCGAAGCGAATGAAGAATCGAAGAATCGAACTAGTCGGAGAGGAACTCAACATGGGTTCGAAGTTTGGATGGAGTCGTCGCACATTTCTAAGCGCACTCGGTGCGATCACGGGAGGCTTGGTTGCCCCTGGCTCCTCCGAGGCTGCGGCACCAGCGGGTAAAAAACACAAAGGACACGGCGTCGATGGCCATCCGATCGTACCGATCACATCGGGGCTTGGTTCGACAGGCGATATCTACGCGGAACTAGGCGTGACGCCGATGGTCAACATCAACGGAACCGTGACGGTGATCGGCGGTTCGGTGATGAAGCCCGAAGTGATGGAGTTGATCCGCCGCGGCAACGAGCATTTCGTTTTAATCGATGAGCTGGAAGTTGCCGCTGGAAAATTCATCGCAAAGATTTGTAAGTCGCCGGCAGGATACACAGGGCTCGTCACCGGCGGCGCAGCGGCCGCAATGGTCGTCGGATATTCGGGAATGATGACGGAGGACCTCGAGCCGCGCATGAAAGCGGTCCCTGACGTCACCGATTTTCCGCGAACCGAAGTCATTATCCAGAAGAGCCATCGCTATGCGTTCGATCACCAGATTCGCCAGACCGGCGCGAAATTGATCGAAGTCGAAACAAAAGAAGAGATGATCAACGCGATCAATCCGAAGACGCTCGCGATTCATTTCACCAATATTCTGTCGGACAAAGGCAAAGTCAGCGGCGCCGAAACCATCGAAATCGCAAAAGCTCACAATCTCTACACGTTTAACGATGCGGCTGCCGACGTGCCCGCCGAAAGAGCGCCTCTGGGAATATCCCGCTCAGGGATGGGACATGGTGGCGTTCAGCGGCGGCAAGGATATTCGCGGCCCGCAGGCATCGGGCGTCCTGATCGGCAAAGAAGAGCTGATTCACTGGGCGCTGCTCAACATGAGCCCGCAGGAAGATCGCATCGGCCGCTGCTGCAAAGTGGGCAAGGAGACAATTTTCGGATTGCTGAAGGCGCTCGAGCTGTTCGTCAATTCCGATCTCGACGCGGACCTCAAAATTTTCGACGAGCGCGCCCAGGTGATCACCGATGCGATCAGAAAGTTCGGAGTGACGCCGCTGCCCCGCGAATTCAATCGCGAAGCTCTCGGCAACGTCACGCCGCGTTACAGCTGGCAGATCGATCCTTCAAAATTGAAAATCACCGGCAAAGAAGTCATGCAGAAGCTGGCGGACACGCGGCCAATCGGAATTGGAAGCATGGGCGCCGGCGCGAGCGGCATGCGAGGCCGGGACCCGAACGCTCAAGCCAACGAGCATCATGAAGAGCATCATTCGCAGCGCGACCCGAACAGCTTCGGCTTCGCCGTTTGGCAGATGAAAGATGGAGAAGACAAGATGATCGCCGAGCGGCTGGTGGAAATTTTTAAGGCCGCTCCGAAGGGCTAGCGTTTCGAACGCCGGCGATTCGGCCACGGCGGGAACGCGGCTCGTCCTGTAACATCGTTGCCGTGAAACCTTTCGAATTGCTCGGTGAGTCGCACGCGCCAGACGGCACCGCGCTGAAATTGGTGCGTCGCGACACCGAGTACCTCATCCTCGCCGACGGCAAGCCACTGATGTCGAGCCGCAAGCACGGCTCGGAGGCAGCACTGGCCGTGGCCGCCTGCCGAAACGCGCAGACATTGAAGCAGCCCCACGTGCTCATCGGCGGGTTGGGAATGGGTTTCACTCTGCGAGCCGCGCTCCGAGTCCTTCCGCCACAAGCAAGGGTCGTCGTCGTTGAATTGGCAGCCGCAGTCGTGGAATGGAATCGTGGTCCGCTGGGAGAACTCGCCTCACATCCATTGAAAGACGAGCGCGTTCGCGTAGAGATCGCTGACGTCGCTGCGACCCTTAAGTCTCCGCCCGACCAATTCGACGCCGTTCTGCTGGACGTGGACAACGGTCCGGCAGCGTTCACCGTTTCGCATAACGCTGCGCTCTATGAAGATGTGGGTATCGCAACCGCGTTCCGCGCCCTCAAACCCAATGGCGTGCTGGCCGTCTGGTCGGTGCACGGGGACAAGAAATTCGAGCGGCGTCTCGGCGAGGCGGGATTCGCAGTCACAGTGGAGCGAGTTGCAGCGCATGGGCTAGGCGGCCGTTTCCGGCATTCAATCTTTCTCGCTTACAAACCGTCTAACTCTAATAGCCGCTAAGCTATTAGGAATCAACCACCTACAGCGATCGAGATTAATAACCTTCCCGTAGAAGCCCCGTCGCAACTCCAACGCCGAATGCGGCTATATTGCCGCGCCGCCACCCCCGCCTACGCAGTTCCAAACCCTTCGGCCCATTGCGATAGCAAACTCATAGTGACAAAATGGCCACATCGGCGGAAACACTGCCGCCACTACCGGTGTCTAAGTAAACAGAACGGACACCGGGCTGAAAGATTGACGGATGCCCGATTCGTTTGAAAGACCGGCGCAGAGGTCGCGCTTTTTCGGCCCCGAAGGATATGGCCAAGAGAGTTTCGGCCATGAAGGCTCGGGTTTCTCCGCCGAGCCGGAAAGGGCGTCGATGTCGGATTGGGCTGGAGCCCTAACCTGGAGCGGTGACGAAACCCGGCTGGTGACCGAACTCCAGGCCGGATCGGAAACCGCGTTCGACTGGCTGGTCACTCACTATCACGGTCCCGTCTATAACTTGATTCTGAGCATGCTTGGGGATGTTGCCGACGCCGCCGACGGCACCCAGGAAGTTTTTCTCAAGGCATTTCGAGGGATTCGCAGTTTTCGCCAGGGCAGCTCGCTGAAGACCTGGCTGTATCGCATCGCCATTCGCGAAGCGCTGAATCACAAGCGCTGGTTCAAGCGGCACTTGCAGAAAAATGTTTCGATCGACGCGGAACCGGAAGAGGGCCACGCTGCGATCGAGATCGAA
>CAWAWE010000022.1:0-19787 GCA_963785605.1 uncultured Acidobacteriota bacterium
GTTACGAATTTCTACGTAGCGACGACGACCGCAAGAAGTAACGTCGCTCGTGAACTGCGCGACGTATCCCGTCGCACCGTTGGCCTTGTCTTGGATTTGTTCCCGGTCCTACGCGACTGTAGCTTTCGTCGCGCATGGATCGTGGCAAATTAGATTTCTACGAGTTTCTTGCTCGCTCACTGCGGAGGCGGGCAAGATTAGCCGGAGTGCCTCGGCCCCTCAGCGGAGCGCTCCGGCTGCTTTTTTTATCCGATCATCGCCAACCGCAGCCTCACCGCCACGCCATCGCATCAACTACGACCATTGCCGCGCATCCCCGCTGCGCACGCCCCGTGCGTTCCTGAGCTACATCGCCCATTCGCTCTTAACGAGCTACATCGTTCTTTCGCTCTTAGCGAGCTACATCATTCGCTCTTAACGAGCTACATCGCCTATGCGCTCTTAGCCGCACATCGTCCTTTCGCTCCCAAAAGAGCGATGTCATCCTGAGCGAAGCGAAGGATCTCAGCGTTCGCCCCATCACAAATCCATCCGTCCCCCTCATCTGCCTCATCGGCCATCCCTGTACCTTCAACACGTTTCCTGACCGCGTAAAACAACGTTTCCACAGCCCCGCGTCTCTCTCCCCTTCCAACTCCTTTTCTTTCAGCCTCGACGTTACATGTTCGCGTCCTGTACTTCGGAGCAGGCGACATCCCCCAATGTTTCCGCCAAGATAATCCGTGCCCAGAATCAAACACTGAATGAAAGCGCGTGCGCGCTGGCTGAAAAATTGCCACATGTTTATTGGCGCGAATGGGGGCGCTGCGTCCGAGCGATTTCGGGCAGCGCGTGATCAAAACGAGCCGGAAGATTTTGCCTAGAACGAGGGGTATGAGGAATGGAATTCGAAATTCAAACCGTGCCGCGCGTGGACTCTCACAATACAACCACGTCTGCGATTCCCAATGCGGATGCTCCTGATGCCCGGCCGGTTCCGAACTCCGAGGTGGATTCCGTCCTCGCTGCTTTGCTGCCGAAAGCAAATCCTGACGATACCGTCGACGTTTTGGGCGCCCTCGCGCGGGAATTGAATTCTGAACGCGAACCCGCTGCCGAACCCGAAGCCACCGCCGAACCCTACGAAGCCATCTCCGAGCCGTTGCAGGATCACGATCATCGGGTCAACGAAGCAACCGAAGATTCCCCAGAACTCAGCTTCACGACAATTTCAGTTTTGGAACTCGCCGAAATCCTCGACCAGCATCGCATCTGGGTCGAATCCGCCGGCGATGCCGGAAACAAAGCCGATCTCTGCGGCGTGAATCTCGCCAAGGCCGATCTCACCGGCGTCAATCTCCAGGGCGCTCAACTCCAGCGCGCCAATCTTTCCGGCGCCGACCTGTCGATGGCCAACCTGCGCGGGGCCAATCTCGTTCAATCCGACATGCGCGACACCAATTTGCTCGGTGCCGAATTGCGCGGCGCCAATTTGATGGGCGCAAATCTATATGGCGCCGAAGGCGTCTGGGTCGGCCGTCTTGGCGGTGCGAATCTCTTCGACGCGATCCTCCCCGAAACCGTCGCCGCTTTCGATAGTTCCAAAGCCATCGAAGACGCGACCAAAGTCGCGCGTTGGTTTTACTTCCTCATGCTCGGCATCAGCGCCGCGAGTTGCCTCCTCATCGCCGCGACGTCCGACGTTCACCTTATTCTGAATTCTTCGGCCATTCCGCACACCGGCAATTTCCTGCCGATGACCGGCTTCTACCTCGGCGGCTCGCTGCTTCTTTTCGTCGCCTACGTCCGCTTCCACTTCTTGCTTCTTCGCCTATGGGGAAGCATGGCGGAATTGCCCGCCGTTTTCGTCGATGGCCAGACCCTCGAAAAAGACGGCCCGTGGTACCTGATGGGCGTCGTTCGCCGCCACTTCAAATGGAATCGCGATTCGCGCTCGCCCTTCGCAATGCTCGAGTCGCTGCTTTCGACTTTTCTCGCTTACTGGGTCGTGCCCACCACGCTTTTCCTCTTCTGGCTGCGTTATCTCGTGCGCCAGGATTTTCGCGGCACGCTGTTGCACACCGTGCTGCTCACGCTTTCCGTCGGTGCCGCCACCTGTCTTCCTTCTATCCGTTTCTCGATTTCTGCGCCCCGGCGAACTCCGCCGCCAGAAATCAAAAAACATTTTGCGTCTCGCGTTCCTCACTCTTCGTGCCGCGCTCGCAACCGGCGCCGTTGTTCTTCTCCTATCGTTGGGCATCAACCGCGGCCTGCCCGCCGACCACGACGTCTCCCCCGATCATTCCAGCGCCAGCATTCGCCGCTGGGCCGCCCAAATTTTTCAAAGCGTCGGCTATCGGCCTTACGCCGACCTCACGGAAGCTTCGCTCTCCACTCCTCCCGCGAATGGCGACTGGAGCGATCAGGGCGTCGCCGCGATCGATGGCGCTCGCCTCAACCAGATCGATCTTCGTTTCGCGCGTGCCTATCGTTCGTTCCTGGCCAACGCAAAACTCTGGCGCGCCAATCTCGAAGGCGCATACCTCTCCGAAGCTGATCTCCGCGGCGCAAACATGCGCGAAGCCTTTCTGCGCAACGCCATTCTCGATCGCGCGCGCATCTCGCACACGCTTCTCGTTTCTTCCGACATCAGCAATGCCAACATGATCGGTGCCGACCTCCGTGCCGCCGATCTTTCCTACTGCAATCTCGAAAACACGCACGTCTCCAACGCAAAACTCAACGGCGCATCCCTCTACGCCGCCAACCTGCGCAACTCCGAGCTCACCCGCTCCGATCTGACCGGCGCCGACCTGCGCGACACAAAACTCGAGCACTCCATTCTTTCCTTCGCCAATCTCACCCAAACCGATCTCTCATCCGCAAAAATGTCCCAAGCCAAACTCGGCGGAGCACAAATGAAAGGCGCCATCCTCCTCGACGCCGACCTGAACGGCGCCGACCTCCAAGGCGCATTCCTCACCGGCGCTGTCCTCCGCGACGCCGACATCCACAACGCCACATTAAGCGGCGCAGACCTCCGCGGCGCCAGCGGCCTCACCTCCACCCAACTCTGCACCGCCAAATACCGCGGCGCCCTCCTCGACCCCGACATGGAGTCCGCCCTCCAAACCCAGTGCCCTCAATAATCTTCGATAATGAGTGACATGAGGAATCGCAAGAATTCAAGATCCAAGGCATGACGCCGCCGCCCAAAGCCCTCGTCGAATACCTCTACGCCCTAGCCTCCGCTAAGTAACTGATCGTAGTGAGGTTAGCAAGCTTCACTGACCTTTTCGTTGACAGCACGTAAACTCGTGTTGCACGATAATCTGTGCTACACATAAAGTCGTGCAGCACAATTTTACGTGCGTTCTTGTGCTACTGACATCGAGGTACCCACCAATGGCGAAAACCAGACAATTGGAAAAGCAACCCGCTTCAACCAAGGTCAACCTCACGATCAAGATCGAAAAAGACCTGCTCCGCAAAATCCGCATCATCGCTGCGGAAAAAGACACCTCCATCAGCGCAATAGTCGCGGATGCCATCGAGCAACAGTCCACTCAAAGCGGCCGCTATGAAGAAGCAAGAAGGCGCGCCATCGCCCGCATGAACAGTGGAGTTAAGTTGAATTGGGAGAAGCCGCTTTCGCGCGACGAAATGCATGAGCGATGACAGCCGCTTCGTAGACACAAACGTTCTTCTTTACGCGAGTGACCCGGTTCAAGGCCGAAAGCATCATGTCGCCAAGTTGCTTGTCGAAGATTTGTGGAATTCTCGAACCGGGGTGATCAGCACGCAGGTTCTTCAGGAATTCTGCCTCAACTTACGCCGCAAGATGAGGCCACCACTCTCGTTCGCTGAAACCGCGGAACGCGTGCGTGAATACATGGAATGGCGAACGATTACAAACGTAGCTGAGTCTACGATCGCAGCCTTGGAAATCGAGGCGAAATATCAAATCTCGTTCTGGGATGCCCTGATCGTGAATGCCGCTCAAACTGCTGGATGCACGATTCTCTACTCAGAAGATCTGAATCACGGCCAGATTTTCGGTGCGGTTCGTGTTGTGAACCCGTTCCTCACCAAGTAGCTAGCTGCGGATTTTTTCAATCACATCTCAATTCGGATAAATTGCAGCATCACGAATAACTCGAATCCGATGATCCGTGAACGGCGCATGCATGCTCGGCACTTCGATCTTCGGCATGTGGCACGATGCGCAGTCACTCGTCGCAACAGGGCACGCCGCTCCCGGATGATCGGCCACTTTCTCGCCCACCTTTGTCACGTGACACGCCAAGCACTTCGAATCGTAGCTCGCCGTCTCCGTCACCAGCGGCTGATGCGGATCATGGCACGCATAACACGCCAGCCGCGCATCTCCGCGCCCCCAACACTTGCTGCTCTCCAGTCGATAAGGCTGAAATCTCACGTTCGCAACGCCAATAACCTGCGTCTGCAAAACATCCGCCCAAGTCCGATGACACGCCCCGCAAAAATCCACCGACGCCACCGCACCCAATTTCCGCGGATTTAGAATCGCCCGCCGACCTTCCTCAATTTTTCCCGCTTTCATCGCCGCAACATGTTTCGCCCCTGCTCCGTGGCACTGCTCGCAAGTGACTCCCGGCGTCGCATGCGCCGGATCAAATCGCCCCGCGATCATCGACCCACTCGTATGACACCCAAAACAATGCTGCGTCTCGCCGCGATCCATCCGCCGCCCAAGCGCCGCCTCAATCGAACTCGGCGCATCGCTCGAATGCCCCGTAGTCAGCGCAAGCGTCCCCAGCGTCCTGTAAAAGCTGACGCGGCTCTCGTAATAAGCCCCATCGCGGGAATAAATGTAAGTCTGCCCCTTATGTGCGATCCCAAACGCCCATTCAAGCTCCGCCGAAATCTGCTGCGAACCATTCGAAACCGAATACGCACTCCCCGTCGGCTCCCGCGAAATTTCGTACCGATAAGGCGCCATCTCCCCGCTCAATTTCTCGCGCCCACGCAAAATCTCCGCGTCCACAGCACGCGCCCCCGCGTGCGCCATCGGCGTAGTCGCCTGCGTTGCCGCCTTGTCCGAATGACACTTCGCGCATTCCGCGTTGCCCACCAGCCCAACACGATCCGCCACATCTTTCGTCGGCCACCAACCCGACGCACCAATGCGATCTTCCGTAGTCTCCGAAATTTCGTTTTTGCCGGAAGGCTGGCGAGATTGGCTCAGCAAGCTCCCGGCGAGCGCAAAGCACAAGCCGAGAAAAACCAGCCAACGAGGAGGGCGTAGGGCATTCAAGCCGAATCTAATTTTAAGCCTTAATCGGAATCCAAACTTCCATATCGCCGGTTCCCGACTCCGGGTCAAAATTCTCACCGTAATACTCAATCAAATTCGGCGAAGTCGCCGTCGGATGCGCCAGCGTCTGCCCCGAAGTCGGCAGCCAACCAGTAAAGATAGCGTGAATCGTATCCCGCAGCCGCGCCACATTGTCGCGATGACAGAAGATCGCATACTTCTGCTGCGGCGACTTATAAGTCTTCAACTTCGCATGCGCCGGCGAAATTGTCGCAATCTCCACGCCGGAAAAATAATCGAACTCGCCCGACTTCTCGTCCAGATTCAAAACCACGCCATAAGCCATATGCCCAAGTTGCCCCGAAATCTTGCCGAAGGGCAGCCTCTTCCACTGTTCAACAATCGTATTCTGCGTTTGCGCCGTGTAATGCTCTTGCAGGCCGGCCATGAGCAGCGCTCGCCGCTCCTGCAACCGGGGCGGGTTCAACTTGACTACGGTGGCTTCGGGCACGTTCGTGGACTCCTGTTTCAACGGGTTAGATTCAAATATGGGCCGGCCGGGTGGCGTCTCTCTCAATTCAAACTCCATTCAAACGAGCAAGCTCGTCGCCAATCGGTTGTGCCCGCGTCCGGGCAGGCACATCGCGCCCACACCCATTTTAGCGTGTTCGCGACCTAGATAGAAATGTGAAGCCCGTCAGCGCCGAACAGCGCCCACAAAAACACAGCAAATACCCCCCTACGCCACACCGCGACACCCGCGCCGCTAGTCGCGCGTTCCATTGTTGTGTTAAGACTGTCGTGAAAATTACGCTGCAATCGGTCAGACGCAGCCTTTAAAGCGTTTTAAAACTGGCAAGTCATTTGGGGAGGCTCACGTGGAAGTCGTTGCGGGAATTGACCTTGGTGGGACAGCGATCAACTACACGTTGATCACGCGCGATGAAAAATTTCTGATCGAGGGCCTCTGCGAGCATCCGGCTCTCTCCAAACAGGGCCCCGAGATCTGCCTTCAGCAAATCGAAGACGGCCTCAAAATCGCCGCTGACCTCGCGAAAGTTCCCCTCACCGACATCGTCGCCATCGGCCTCGACACTCCAGGCCCCGCCAGCGCCGCCGGCCAGCTCAGCGCAAAAGGCTCCACCAACTTCGTCCACGCCAACTGGGCCGGCTTCGACATCCGCGAAGGCCTCGCCCGCAAGCTCGGCAAGCCCGTCTCCTACCTCAACGACGGCAACGCCGGCGCCCTCTGGGGACACTTCACAATTTTCGGGGCCAACAGCAAGGAAACTTCAGTCTCGATCGTCATCGGCACTGGTCTCGGCGGCGGCGTCATCATCGACGGCAACGTCGTCAAAGGCCGCAAAGGTTTCGGCGGCGAACTCGGCCACGTCCTGATTCCATATCAAAGCATCCCCGGCGTCGAAGGTTTGAAGCCGCTCTGCAATTGCGGCCGCCTGGGCGATCTCGAATCCGTCTGCTCTCTCACCGCGATCGAAAAAACATTCCTGCCGTACTTCCTGCCGAAATTTCCCGACCACGAATTAGCGAAGGTCGATCGCAGCAAAGCCGCAAAGATGGTCCGCGGCATGGCCGATCGCGGCGACACCATGTGCCGCGAAATCTTCCGTGTCCAGGCCCACGGCATCGGCCTTTTCCTCGACGAAATGGTCAACACCTTCGATCCCGACGCCCTGATCATCGGCGGCGGCGCCCTCGAAGCCAGCGAAGCTTTTCAAAAGTGGTTTATCGAACAGGTCCGCATCGGCATGCCCACGCAGCGAGAAGAACAAGCCGACATCCCAATCTACGTCATGCCCAACGGTGACACAGCCGGCTCCCGCGGCGCCGCCATCGAAGCCCTGAAACTAGCCCGCACCAGCGGCTTGGCCTAAGCGCGAGTCATCGTTGGATAGGATGCGAGCCGCAGCATCGTTTCCGCGCCGCCTCGTCTCTGTGACGGCAAGCTCGCTCCGCCCGCCATCGCCTCAGCTCTTGTAGGGGCGCTTGCTCCGCCCGGCGCAGCCCAGGCACCTACTCGCGATCAAAGTCTCTTCGCCAAAACAAGAATCAGCACAATCAGCAGCACCAAACCCAACCCACCGCTCGGGTAATAACCCCACCCAGTGCTATACGGCCACGTCGGCAAAGCGCCGAGCAACAACAAAATCAAAACAATCAGCAGAATTGTTCTCACGTCGTATAACCTCGCGGCTGGATTTCGGGTGCAGCCCGGTTCTACCCTTGGGCTGGAACTTTGACTCACCACAAGCCCAAAAGGTTCCGTCTCCGGTCTACTCTCGGCCAGCGGTTTCCCGCGCTTTGAAAATTAAGTGTCGCCAACCATGAGATTTTGCGAGAATCGGCAGCGCATTCCCACCCGGCCGATTCGATTCCCGGCCGTGAAGGCCGCCATCGAAGAAACCGAGGTTGAGAGCAATGGCTGACTATTTATTGAAGACCGAACCTTCCACCTATTCTTTCGCCGATTTGCAGAAAGACAAGCAAACCGAGTGGGATGGCGTCTCGAATCCCACCGCGCTCCGTAACCTGCGCGGCATGAAGCCAGGCGACGGCCTCATCATCTATCACACCGGCGACGAGAAGAGCGCCGTCGGCACAGCGACCGTCGTATCGGTGGACGATTCGAATCCCAAAAATCCAGTCATCAAGATCAAGGCGGGCAAACCAGTCGCGAAGCCGGTTACCCTCGCGGAGATGAAAGGTAGCAAAGTTTTTGCCGATTCACCGATCGTGCGCCAAGGCCGGCTGTCGGTTGTCCCGTTAACGGCAGCCCAATTCAAGATGCTGGTGGGGTGAGAGATGCGGAAGCTCCTGCAAAACCGATGGATTTTGGCTGTGGTGGCGGCAATCGTATCGCTCCCCGCCGTCGTAGTCAGTTTTGCCGCGATGCGGAATGCATTAGTTGTCTACGCGCAGGACGCCAGCGCGCAGCAAATCACCCCGAACAAAATCGAATTCGAGAATGACCAAGTCAAAGTAATCCGCGGTTTCCTGGCGCCGCATCAAAAAACGGCGGTCCACAGCCATCCCTACCGCTTTGGCGTGACGCTGACCAAAAACGATCTGTTGATTACCTCGGACGGAAAAACCGTGCCGTCCAAGAAAAATACCCAGGAGATTTTCTGGAGCGAGCCGGTCACACATCAAGTCGAAAACATTTCGACCGACCGCCTACAAAACATCGAGATCGAATTCAAGAAAGACAAAGGCCCGGGCGTCGAAGTGAAAAAGGACTGGAGCAATCCCACCGCGAAGGGAACTGCCGACGATCCCGTCCCCGTCGAACAGGAGCCCCACCATCGCGTCATCTTCGAAAATCAATACGTCCGCGTCCTAGACGTCGTCGTCAAGCCAGGCGAGACCACGCTATTCCATAAACATTCGCTCGACAACATTCCCGTCATCCTGACAGGCGCCGACAACAGAACCCAGTTCGCCGGCAAAGACTGGGCGCCAACGCCCGCCAAGTCAGAATCAGTAGGCTTCATCCCCGGCGCAGCCAAGCCTTACGTCCACCGCATCAACAACCAGGGCTCAACTACGTTCCACGTCATCGACATTCAGATCTTGCCGTAATCCCACCAACTAGTTAGCCGTTAGTCCCACCAACGACGGTGTCATCCACCGAGGTTTGTCATCCTGAGCGAAGCGAAGGATCTCAACCGTCACGCCGCCAAAGAATGATCCGTTTGGCAACAGGCCATGCGCGCGCCCTCACTTCAACCCCGCCGCCCACTCCGCCGTAGTCCGCGCCAGCCCCCGCAGGACCTCACCGTCAGTCGTACCTGAACTCTTCAAAACATGGAACGAGTGATCCGCCCCCTCGATGATGTGCAGCGTCGCCAACTTCCCGAGCTTCTTACAAATCGGCTTGAATAGCGTGAGATCAGCAAGATCGTCCCGCGTCCCCTGCAAAAAGAGCATCGGCTGCGTAACTTTCGCAAGATGATCCCCGCGCTTCGTCGCCGGCTGCTTCGGCGGATGCAACGGAAAACCAAAAAACACCAGCCCGCGCACTTCAGGAATCAAATTCTCCGAAGCCGCCGTCGAAGTCATCCGCCCGCCCATCGACTTCCCGCCCGCCAGCAGCGGCAGCTCAGGCGCAGCGTCGTGCGCAGCCCGCACCGCAGCCGCAATAGTTGCAGTCAGCGTCGGCGGCCGGTCTGGCGCCCTCCGCTGATTCTCCATGTAAGGAAATTGATACCGAAAACTAGCGATCTTCTCCCCCGCAAGCTCCCGCGCCAGCGCGCCCATAAACGGATGCCGCATCCCCGCCCCCGCTCCGTGCCCCAGAACCAGCAGCCACCGCGCATCCGCCGGCCGAAGCAGAATCGACGAAACCTCCCCTACGCTGCCAACAGCAAATCGCGAATCGAGTTCTTCAGTCATTTCGCGGAATCATACCAGATGAAGAGGAGAGAAATTCGAGGCGCAACAGCCTCATTATGATCCTAGATTGACCATAGTCTTGACCATAGTCTAAAATTGTGCTAACTTACTGTCAGGGAATTGGTTATCAACATGGAAGAAATCCCCATTTCGAAGTTCAAAGCAAAATGTCTCGCGATCTTGGAGCGCGTTCGCCGCACCAACGAGCCTATTCGTGTCACTCGTTTTGGCAAGCCTGTGGCGGAAATTGTGCCGCCATCGTTGGGGAAGCTTGCGCCACGCCGACTCGGCACTCTTGCGGGATCGGTCGTGATCCACGGCGACATCGTTTCGCCCATCGGCGACATTAGCGATTGGGAAGCGGCGCAAGAGGGAGCGCCGTGGGATCCGCACGAGGGTGACAAGACGAAAGAATGAACCTCCTGCTCGACACTCATATCTGGCTCTGGAGCCATCGCGAGCCCTGGAGGCTAAGTTCGGAGGTCACGCGTGCGCTTACCGATCCTCAAAATGAATTGTGGCTCTCTCCCATCAGCACTTGGGAGTTAATCCTTTTGGTTGAAGGAAAGAGAGTCACCCTAAACGAGCCGCTGGACGCGTTCGTTGTCAAATCGCAGAAGGAACTTTCGCTCCGTGAAGCTGCCTTTTCTTGGGCAGTCGCCGACGAATTGCGATACACCGTTCTCCGGCACCGCGACCCGGCTGATCGTTTTCTCGTGGCGACTGCGAAATTCTACGATCTCACGTTGATTACCTCGGATCGACGATTGCTCGAACCGCTGCCCGGATTAAAGGTGATGGCGAACGAAGTGTGACGGCCAACTTCTGCCGTCTATGTTGATCCTCAAATGAAAACCGCCGGCCGGTCCCGTTGTCCGAACCGTCGGCGGTTTCTTCGTATCCTCGACACTAATTCCCGGCAGAACCCGACTGAAGCTGCGTCAACGCCGCTAACACTTCTTCGCTGTGGGTCGGTGGCTTTACATCGAGCCAAACTTTTTCGACTTTGCCTTTTGGATCGATCAAAAATGTGTGCCGCGCTGAGAGTTTCGCGACGCCCATGTTCATCACCGAGTCGTATTGCGACGAAACATCACTCTTCGTATCCGCCAGCAATTTAAAGCTCAACCCTTCCTTCGTGCAAAACTGCTGGTGCGAATTTTCGTCCTGCATGCTTACGCCGACGATCACGGCGTTTTTCGCTTCATACTGCGCCAGGTCGCGCTGAAAATTGTGCGCCTCAACCGTGCAGCCGCTCGTGAAATCCTTCGGATAGAAATACAGCACGACCCACTTACCCTTGAAATCGCGCAGGCTAACCGGCTTGCCTTCTTGCGAGTTCAGTGTGAAATCCGGCGCTTGCGTTCCAACTGCGGGCGCCTTATCCCCCGCATGCATTGCGCGCACTCCGAAACCCACTGCAAATAACACGACGACAACCACCGCAATCAAAACAAACTTCATTCACCACCTCAATTTTCCGCAGGCCTTAATCCTGCCGTCCTCTGACTCCCGTGCATGGTAGTGGGATGTACCCGCAAACGCCAGGGTTTCACCCGCCATCGGACCAGCAACACGAGGCCCGGCGCCTCAAACAGACACCCTAGCTCAATGCGGCTGAGTAAACCGTCCAAAACCAATGCGCATCTGCAGCGTATTGATGCCAGGATTCGGCGTCACCAGCCCGGCATTCGAGATATGCATAAATCGCAGCTCCACGCTCCAGTTGTACTTGCTCCGCAAAAAATGCGCCCCAATCGCCCCGCTCGTCGTGAAATTCACGTGCGACGTCCCGGACGGCACTTTGTCATTTGTGAAAAGCGTTCCACCGCCTATATCGATATAGGGCATCACATTGTGCCGCGGCACAAAATTCCACTTCAGCGCGAACGGATTGAGCCCGAACCCGTACGCCGTACCCGTCCGCTCCAGCACCAGAAACACCGGCACAACATCGACCGCATATTCAAATCGCCCCTTCAGAATTCCCGGCCCCGCCGGATCGGTGAGAATCCATCCATATCGCAGTCCGACATTCCAAACTCCCGTGCTGGCATTGCTCCCGTTCAAGCCATGCCCGCCGCCCGTCCAGATCTGCAATTCCTTGCTGTCGTCAGGCGCGGGACCCGCCTGCGCTCTAGTCGAGTTCGGCGAAACAACGAGCAAAAATGCCAAAAGCGCTAACGCATGAGCCGGTTTCACTCGAAATCTCCTCGATCCATCTGATTCGCGAAATGCCAAGATTTTTGGAGCGTCCACAATACCTTAGGTTGAGCGGGGACGTGAAGTTCAAGCAACGGCTCCAAAGAGCTCGCGGGCGGGTAAGAAAGTGACTGCTGTTCGTGCTCCCCATCTCCGAAATGGTTAATTCTGGTATACAAATCGAGTTCACTATAGTTAATATAGTCCAGCGTCGGTATTCGATGAGCGTTCATCGACCTGTAACCGTCCATTCTCTACGCTGGAAAATTATTTCTTGGCTCTCGGCGTCACTCGTTGCTCGTCGGTTGTGATGACAATTTATTGGGAGGAGAGCATTTTGGGGATCGTGAGGGGTGTCTTCGCCGCATGTGCGCTGCTGCTTTTCAGCACCAGTTGCGTGCGCGCACAACAAGTTGCCGACACCACGACGCCGTCGATTGCGGACAGCCGCCCTCTCCTCGATCAACAAGATGTCGTGAGCGCGTTCGACGCCGCCATAGACCAGGATCCTCAACAAGCCCCCAGCGAATCGCAGACCGCGGTGACCACGGACGACAACAACAACACGATTCCTGCGATGTTTCCGCACTTTCAAAACGATCGCATCTGGCTCTCCGGCCAAGCGAATTTCATTTCGCAATGGCACCCCGCTTTTCACTCGCCGTACTCCGGCAAGAACAGTTTGTCCGCACAAGCGCAAGACGCGACTTCGCGTGTACTGACTTTATTTACCGGCCTCCGTCTGACATCGACTTCCGAACTGCTCTGCGACATCCAGGAAACAGGCGGCCACGGCATCGGCGAAGCCCTCGGCGTCGCAGGCTTCCTCAACCTGGACGTAGTGCGCAATCCGACGATCGGAAAAGCTCCGTACGTCGCGCGACTGATGTGGCACCAAATCATTCCGATCGGCCACGCTCGCATTCCAAACGATGCGCGCGGCCCGTACTCGCTTTTTTCCGAACTGCCCGAGCGCCGCATCGAAATCCGCTTCGGCAAAATGAGCATGGCCGATTTTTTCGATCTCAACACCTACGGCACCGACAGCAATCTGCAGTTCATGAACTGGACCGTCGATAACAACGGCGCATTCGATTACGCCGCCGACACGCGCGGATTCACTTTCGCCGCGCTCGTCGAATATCACCACAACAAACACGTCACGCTGCGATTCGCCGAAGCCCTCATGCCGAAAGTGGCGAACGGCATCCATCTCGACGCTGACCTCGGCCGCGCGCGCGCCGAAAATTTCGAGCTCGAGCTGCGCCGCAACACCATCCACAAAAAAGAAGGCGTGCTGCGCTTACTCACATTCGTCAATCACGCGAACATGGGCGACTACCGTACCGCCGTCGATAATTTTCTCGCCGGCCTCACACCGACTCCGGAAATCACCGATCACCCGTTGACGACCGACATCAAATACGGCTTCGGCGCCAACTTCGAGCAGCCGCTCAACGATTGGGCCGGACTCTTCGGCCGGTGGGGCTGGAACGAGGGGCGTCATGAGTCGTACGCGTACACCGAAGTGGACGGCACCGCGGAGATTGGCGCGTGGGCCAGCGGCAAACGCTGGGGAAGAAAATACGATCGCGTGGGCCTTGCGTATGTTTCCAACGGAATCTCTCGCGATCACCAGGAGTATTTGGCGCTTGGCGGATTCGGTTTCCTCCTCGGCGATGGCCGCCTCAATTACGCTCGCGAAGATATCGTCGAGATGTTTTACACACTGCACGTCTGGCGCGGATTTTATCCCGCGCTTGGATTCCAGTACGTCGATCATCCCGGCTACAACAAAGATCGCGGTCCAGTCGTCGCACCGGCTCTGCGACTCCATATGGAATTTTGATCGATCATCGATTGCTACCCCCTTCCGGCTGGGCAGCAACCTCGCGCCACCGCGTGAGATCAGAAGATCAGACCGACGAAGTCGGCAGCGCGAGCTTGCCGTAATCTTTTCCAAGCTCAACGCACAACGCTTCGACGACAAGTTCGTGGTCTGCCCGCTGCGGCAAGCCGCTAACTGTGATCGATCCGATCACTCCTGCGCCTTGCACGCAAATTGGAAACGATCCACCGTGCGCGGCATAGTCGGTCATCGGCAGCGCGTATTTCTCAAAGAGATGAGCTCCCATCTCTAGCCCCATCCGATACGAACTGCGATGAAAGCGCGCCACCAGATTGCTCTTTCGGCGCACCCATTCCGCGTTGTCGGGGTTCGTCCCCGCCAGCGCGCAGTAGAAAAGTGGCTGTCCGAAGCGGCGAACATCGATGACGACGCCGGCCTTGCGCGCCACGGCCATGGTGCGCAGCCGCGAGCCAATGGTCCACGCCGCGTCCTCATCGAACTTAGTGAAACAGAGCTCGCGCTCCTGCATGGCGATTGCGGCTAGATCGTCTTCGTGTGCGCTCATAAAAGTCTCCTTGGGCGATGAATGCTGCAATGAATCCGGATGATGAAGCCAAGCTGTTCGGAAGCTTCTCCGTGTGGCCCGTGTGACACGCCTGGTTCCAAAATGGGAAGAACAGGGGTATACCCCCCTATGTTTTTTAAAGAGTGTGCAAGTAATTTAGAATCAGCGGGTTGCGATCGCGCAGAAAACAAGTATGTGGAACCGATTGAAAGGAAAGGGGTTGAGTGAGGGGTGTGTTCGAAATTGTCGAGCTGTATCATGGAGGAGTGTATCAGATGGTAACCATTTTGTCAAGAGTCATTTAAGGGTTTATTGATTCGAGGGAGTTTATTCGCGGCTGCGCCTCCAAGACAAGCCTAAACGCGACGTCGCCGCTCGACCGTCCTTCTTGCCTCATGGGCATCTAACCGGTGCCTATCCGAAAGGTCATATTGAGCGAGGCCAGGAGCTGAAGAAATGGCGAACACAGCCGATCCGGAAAAAGAAGCGAACCCGATTGCGGAAATCTTCGATGAAGTCTTCACGTTGATGCAGGACCTCGAGACGCGAAGCGTCGCCGTGTTCGAATATATGCAGGAGCAAGGCGGCGCCACCGATGAGAAGCTCGCGCCGTACCTCGATCGAGCTGCCGGAGCCGCCGATGTACGATGGCGCGCCGCGCGCGCCCGCATGGAGCATTTGCTGGCGCCAAAGCCGAAGTCTTCCACCGACGTAGCCAAGGACGACAAAGCCAAGAGCGCGTCTCCGTCTCAGCCGCAAGAAAAAGGGAAGGATGCCAACTCCGGCGACACGAAATCGCAAGGAGAGAAGCAACAAGGCGCAAAGCCTGAGTCAAACAATCTCGGCAAAGAGCTAGCCTCAGCGCCGGCTGCAACGGACAAACCCGCCGAACAGAAAGACGAGAAATCGGAAAAGGCTAAGCCAGCTACGGAAGGCGAAGCGAAAGAGAACGAGCAGGGAAGTAAGCCGAGCAAGGAAGCTTCGCCAAAGTCGAGCGACTCCGCATCGCAAGCCGCAGCTCTGGCTGGCGGCCAGAAATCCGAGTCACAAAAAGACGAGAACGCGAAGAGTCAATCCAATAGGTCTGAGAACAATACGGCTTCGAACCAATCGTCGGGCGAAGAAAAGCAGCAGAGTCAGAAAGCCGCGAAGTAAAACGCTACCGCAGACAGCTCAACGGACGATCCAAGAACAAAACGAGGAGGGAGACTCGCCCTCCTCGTTCTTCGTGACGCGCTTCGAAATGTTGCCGCCGGCGCGATTTTTTTGAAACTTAGACAAGCCCGCCGGTCACGCGCACGGTCTCACCGGTCAGATATTTCGAATCCGACGAAGCGAGGTATACCGCGGTGGGCGCGATGTCGTCCGGCTGACCGATGCGGCCCAGCGATGACGTCGATTCGATCCACTTGCGGAAATCGCCTTCGTTGAAGCCTGCGGTGCGCACGCCTTCGGTCTCGATCATTCCCGGATTGATGGAATTCACGCGAATCTTGCGCGGCCCGAGCTCCTTCGACAGGACAACGGTGATCGAATCGACGGCGGCCTTGGTGGCCGTATAGGTCGCTGTGTTCGGCGGATTCAGCGTGCTGACACCCGAGCCGATGTTGATCACGCTTCCGCCTTCGGCCCCGATCAACTTCACCGCTTCCTGCGTCGTAAGCAAAAGCCCGAGCACGTTCAAGTTGAATTGCTTGTGGAAAGTTTCTTCAGTGATGTCCGCCAGCGGCGCAAATTCATACACGCCCGCGTTGTTCACCAGAATGTTCAGCTTGCCGTACGCCTTTTTTGTCTCGGCGAAAAGCTTCGCAACGTCAGCTTTCTTCGACACGTCGGCTTGCACCGCGATCGCCTTCCCGCCTTTCGCTGCGATATTCTTCACCACGCGATCGGCGCCGTCTTTGCTGGATGCATAGTTCACAACGACCGAAGCGCCTTCTGCCGCCAGCGCTTCAGCAATCGCCGCGCCGATGCCTTTCGAAGCGCCGGTTACAACCGCTACTTGGTTCGCAAGCTTTCCCATGTGTCTCTCCCGCCCCTCTTTGGCCAATCTGGGCCAACCGGGGCTAATTTCGATATTTAGACAACCGTCTAAAAGATGCGGGAGACCCACTCAGGTTGCATGAATTTCTAAGTCCTGTGTTTGCAGAGACAGACGGGATGCATAAACGAGGAGGGAACTATTAGCGGGAACTAATAAAGCAGAATAGCGACGCGAAATCGAACAAATCCTTGCGACCCACTGGTCGGCTCGCAAGCACCCACAGACGCGGCGTGGAATCGGCCCGACCCAAGCCTCTGTTCCAGGTTTTCCGGCAGCCGACTCAGATTTCCGCTCTCATAGCGCGCGATTAATCCAGGTCGAGGCCCAGCCCAGCCCTTGCTCATAACGCACGTCTTGCGCGCATCTTCGATTCCGCCGATCGTGATCGACGCTGCGGAGCCATCCGTTGTCACAACGGCCACGTTGCGAAGCTTCGCGGCCTGCTTGGAGTTTCGCTTCACCGCGGGCGTTGCATTCGAATCGTTCCCGAGATTGGTCACTTGCAGGCCCCGTTGAGCCAGCGCGCCCGCAACCTGATGTTCCTGTTCGTTCAAACTCAGATCCGCAACCGCCTGCGAAAAATCCTGCACGGCAAAAAGCATCGGCGCTTTTCCCGAACCGGGGCCCGGCGCTCCTGCCGCAACTGCAATCCCGATATCGGTCAGCTCCGGATCGAGAAGATTCGCTCGATGCGGCGGCGAATGCATCCAGCTGACGTGGATCATTTCGGCGCTCGGACCTTCCGCGACGTTCTCCGCTACTTCGGTGAATCGCGCGCCGGCGCTGCGTGCTCGATCTTGCAGTGGCGCCTCACCCGAGAATTGGTGCGACAGCTCGCCGCGCTGCGCCATCAGCAATGCATGAGCGTGCGCCGCGGCGGCGAGATTCGTATTCCAGCGCAGCGGCTTGAACCCTTGTGCCACGCGTTCGCGATTTGCGTCTTCGAGCAACGCGCGCTCCGCATTAAAAGTCTGCGGCACCGCGTTCACCGATAGCCTCGGCGAAGAGAACAGCACCGCTACGAGAAAAGCAATCGTTACGAGGCGAACGAGAGATGCATCGATATTGTTCGACACTTCGCTGAAGCGCGAGCTGCGCTCAAGACCGGAAGCTGCGTCACGCGCATCGCCTTTGCGCGACCGCAAATCCTCGATCAGCGAATACAGCTTGGCCCAAACCATGCCGAGCTGCGCGAATTTGGAGGTGCCAAATGACATGCCCTGCTCCTCATTCCATTAAACACAGGAGAGGAGTGGGGAAGGGGGTTCGGGAAGTACAGTCATGTAGCGAAAGGAAGCTGGACCCGCGAACAGGGTCAAAAAACCGAAGGGTCGGTACAGCATTTCGTATTTATTCAGTTGCTACGGTGGATAAGGCTAAGTGCAGTGAAATCAGTGGATTAGCCGCGAACGTGGACCGCGCTGAAGCTGAGAATCACATGGCCGCCGGAAGTGGGCCGGCCGAAACTCAACATGGGGCGGAAGCGCGAAAACAGCAACATCTGATCGAGTTGTCGCCGCATATCGAGGCTGCGCGGGCCCGACAGAATCTCGTATCCGACCATGCCGCCGTGCGCATCGACCGTAACGTCGAGCAGCAAACCATGTGGCAGCGCTAGTTCTGCGTCATGTTGATCGGGCGCCCACGCTTCGGGGTAATCGGACAGCGAGATCAATTCCGCCGGCCGCAAAATATTCAGCGGCACATCGTTCTGCACCGCGCGAACCGTAATGCCCGGAACGATGAGCTGCAACACAACCGCGAAGACGACGATGGCCGAGAAAAAACCGCCGGTAGCCGGCAGCGTAATGGGACGAAAAACATTGTCGAGCAGAATCTCGGCGCGGTTGCGCACACGCCGCCAGCGAGACGGCGCATCCGGTGCCGAAGTCGATTGCGCCGCAGCCACGCGAATCCGCGTGGCGAGATTTGCCGGTGGCAGGCTTCGCGGCGCACGCGAAAGCAGCGCGCTCAGCTTGCGGAACTGCTCAAGTTCTCCGCGGCATCCGCTGCACTCGTCGAGATGCTTGCGCAGATGGATCCGCTCTTGCGCCTGCGTGGCACCGGCGATGGTGCCGTCCATATATCCAGCAAGTTTTGCGCGCACGGAGGAACAGTTCATGGCAGTTCCTCACGAGTCGAATTCTTGCGCAGGATGTTGTAGCCGTCTGTGAAATCGGTCGCGCGGCGTTGCAGGCTCGCCGTGAAGGGAGACGACGTGGCGGCGTTCGCGCCATAGGCCGGTGGATGAGAATGCATTTCGATCACGTTGATTCGCTCGGTTCGTTGAGCAATAGGCAAATTCGCGGGCCGTTCGCTCAATAGCGGCTCGAGCAAATCTTTGAGAGCGCGGCGTCCGCGCAAGATGCGCGATTTCACGGTTCCGACGCTGCACTCTAAAACTTCTGCGACTTCTTCGTAAGACAGGCCTTCGAGGTCGCGCAAAATCACGGCGCTGCGAAAGACATCTGGAATCTGCTGGAGCGCGGTCTGCACAGCCGCTTGGATTTCCTGGCACTGCGCAAAGCCGTGCGGCTGGGCGCGTCTCCGGGAATCCAGAACCGTATCGATCAGGGGGCCTCTATCTGCTCGAGCATGCCTGCAGCGATGGCGGCTGGAATCACGGCGCAGCAAGAGTCCTTGACCGCGAGGCCCCGTCCTATCCGGAAACCACCGGCGTGGCGCTATTGGCTCTGAGTGGCAGATCCGCGCCGGCGATCCAAAAAGCTTGTCGCCGCGCCCATACCCAATTGGCTACCTGCAATTCCTCGGAGGCCGAAGTCTGGCTCTGGCTCGGCTTGTTAGGTCACCGCCAGATTCCGCCGCACGGTCACAGCCTTGCCCGAACTCCTAATACCCTCCAGAATCATGCCTTAGCTCAGTTGGCCCAAGCCGCCGCCGATGGCCATAGTGTATTCCTGGATTGACGACATGCGAAACCTTTGCAGACGAGAGTTTCTTGGTACCGCCGGCGCCGCGCTCGGCATGTCGTGCCGCATGCAACACATTGCAACACCAATTCCGTCTCGCGTCTTCGTCTTTCGTCAGCCGGACTACACACAGAACCTATATGGCCAGTTGCGCCGCGCCCTTGCGGATTTCCGCCTCAATGTACGCGGCAAGCGCGTCCTGTTGAAACCAAATCTTGTGGAGTTCGATGCGGACTGCCCAATCACCACCCATCCTGTATTAGTGCATGCCGCCCACGAAGCGTTCCGGGAAATGGGCGCCGATGTCGTGATCGCCGAAGGCCCCGGCCACCGCCGCAACACTCTGGACATGGCCGAAGCAGCAGGATATTTCGAAACAAACCCACATTTCGAACGAATGTTCACCGATCTCAACCTCGATCGGCCGGTCGAGGTTCGCCTGCGAAAACCGCTCTCTAAGTTGAAATCGATCTATCTCGCGCAGTCTGCCTTGGCCTGCGACCTCCTGG
>CAWAWE010000023.1:0-25501 GCA_963785605.1 uncultured Acidobacteriota bacterium
TGGTCGGGGCGAAAGAGTTTTGAACCTTCGACGTCCTGGTGTCCCGAACCAGGCGCGCTAGCCAGGCTGCGCTACACACCGACAGACGTGGGCAACCGCCGCAAGTTCCGGCGAACGAGGTTTCAAGCTTAACACAGCAAATACGCGACATTTAGAGGAGTCGGTTGGCAAGTGAGGGCTTTACGATCCCGGCGGTGGTGGCGGGTAAATTCACCTCCACGCCTTAAGGGATCGACATCAATCAACTCGGCTGCCACAAGAACGAGAGGCGCCAAAACAAAACCGCGGAGAGATTTTGTCTCCGGCGGTGATTTTAAAAAAGCTAACGTTTCGAATCACTTCGCGCTTAGAACTGGTAGCGCAATGCAACTGCATTACGCGCGGGTTGGTGGACAAGCGTGTGTATTGGCCGAACGTCAAGCCGAACAAATCGATCGCGGAATTGATGCTTGCGTGTCGAAACGCACGGAGTTCGTACGTTGAAGACTTCCCAGCGAAGCTGGATGCTGTGGTGTTCCGACCACGGCATAAGCCAGCGCTTGGACAAGCCGAGGTCCGTGCTGAAGTAGCCATCGCCGCGCAGATTGTTTCGCTGACCGGCTTGACCAGGCAGGGGCTCAACGAATTGGCTCTGCGCATTCGAGAGGGTGCTGAACGCGCTGACCACGCCCGGGTCGGTTGGATCGTGGAACGATCCCGTCTTGACGTTGCCAGTGAGATAAGCGTTGCCGCCCAGGTCCCAGTCCGTCGGCCACTGTGCACCGTTAAAGATGCTGAACGGGAAGCCGCTGGTCAGACGCACAAGTCCTGACAGCTGCCATCCGCCGATGACCGCATCGAGTCCTTTGCTCACGTTCGAAGCAAAGTGGCGATTGCGGCCGAAGGGCAAATCGGCCACGAAGTCCGCCGTGAATTGATGCGTCGCATCAAAGTCCGATGGCGCGCGGAACTGATACGGGTCCCACGCGTTGATGATCTGGCCGCCGAGGCCGCCGATGGTGCCGACGCGTTCCGCGTCGGACGCAAGTCGATCGACTTCGAGAATGTGTAGTTTAAGTCGAACTGCACGCCATGGCTCATCGCATGCTTCAAAGTAGCCTGTAGCGCGTTGTAGTTCGCGGTGCCCATCGAGCGCCAGCTATACAGCGTGGCGTATTGCGGGTTGTAGAACGAGAATTGGCCCCCGTCGGCAGATACGAGACGTTCGGGTTTGACCCGTCTGGAATACCGAAGTAATCCAGATCGAGAAGACCGTCGTCTCGTTAGGTTGGAGCCGCAGAAAAAGTCGAACGCCGCGAGCACGGGTTCCCGGTTGTCGCCGGTCCCGTGCCGCATCCGCCGGAGCTTCCCAAACCGTACGAACCGCCGGCTCCGGGATGCTGAATCATGTCCTGCCAGTACTTGACGACGTTGGCCGGGAGCATCGAGTTTTTGAACGTCGCGTCGGTGACACCCTGGCCGCCCTGCGAAGGCTGGCGATAGAGTTTTGCGAGCGCGCTCACGGCCTGGAAGTAGGTCGTGTTGCTCGCCGGATCCCTCAAATTGAGAGGCGTCGCCGAGTCTTGCTGCGTTAGCAGCCGGTGCGACAGGCGCCCGACATACGCAACTTCGAGCGTAAATCCGCTCTTGAGTTCACGCTGAACCGAGAGGTCGATCGTGTACGAATACGGCGTCTTCAGGCCGCGATCGAGGCTCGACGTGATGGCAAACGTACCTTGCGGATACGTTTGTGGAAAGGTCGAAACCGGCGGCGGCAGGAAAATAACGTTCCCGTTATTGTCGGTCGTCGGAATCGTGTGAATACCGGTTACGCGCGGCGCCGAAGATACGTCTTCAAATCCCGCCGGATTGGTAAGCGTCGTAGACAAACCGAACGAACCGAACTGGTCGAAGTCGTCGACGATGCCCTGGCCGAAGCGGTCGTAGACCATACCGAATCCGCCGCGGATCGCGGTCTTGCCGGTGCCAAACAAATCACCGAGCAAGCCGCTGCTGGCGTGAGGAGACCACGCGAACGCTACGCGCGGACCGAGATTCTTGTAATCCCAATCGTAGTAAGGCGCGGCATTGTTCGCTTTGCCGCCAAAGTTAAACGAGACTGGCGGGTCGTTGGCGGAAGGCAAGCCGGCAAACCCTTCGTTGCCTCTGCCTTCAAACCAATCCGTCATATTCACGTTCGGAATGACTTGCAACCCGTTGGTTTCCCACGGTGGCGAGAACAACGAGTAACGCAAACCGAGTGTGAGAGTCAGCGAGGGCTTAACCTTCCACGAGTCTTGCAGGTAGAACTCGTAGCTGTCGAGTCCGAAACGACGTTGGAGCGCCGCGCCGTCTGGAAGCGCTGAGCCGTCCTTTTGGAAGTTATATTTCGCGTCGACTTCGGTGACGATTCCGAGCAACGCCTGAATCGGATAATCGTAGGAGTTGTTGAAGCTCGGATCGACACCCGGGAAACCGTTGTTCGCGGGATTGAGCGGCGAGCCTTGCTTACCGGCAAAGCCGGAAGTGTCTGTCCATGACGCGTTGGCGCTGCCATCGCTGAACGACGCCGCCGTGCTGAGCCGCGGCTCACGCGCGATCGAGATTTGCGTACCGAACTGGAAAGTGTGCCTTCCGCGCGTCCAGGAAACGTCGTCCACGAAATTGTGCACTGGGCGCTGGAACGCCGTGCTTCGCGTGACCGCGCCGGCCTGATCGTTCAATCCGCGGAAGAAGATCCAATCTTCGTTGGAGTTTCCGATATCGCCCGAGCTCTGGCGGATGAAACCGTAACGGAAGTTATTGACGATATTGTTGGTCAGCACCGCGCTGTAGCTGGCGATGATGCCCTTGCTGTAGTTGACCAAATCGTCCGTCGGCGCTTCGCCGGGCAGGAACGGCGCTTTCGCGTAGTTGTCGTTGATCAGTGAGCCGCTCACGGAAAGCCGGTGTTTGCCGTCCTTCGTGATGTTGTAGTCCATCTTCGCGATGTAGATGTTCGAAGTGTCCGAAATCGGCGCCGCAAAGTTGAAGCAGCCGTAGTTGACGCCGTCGCCGGTATTGTTGCAATTCGGCGCGGGAAAAGTATTGAGATACGCCGCAACAGGCGCGTTGGGCCCCAGGTGCAGGGGATCGATCGCCGTCAATTGCGCCGGTGACAGAGCTTGATAACCCGACTGAACCGTATAGCTCTTTCCGCTGGTTCCCGTCACATTCCCGCCCGGGCATGCGGACGGATCTGCGCAAAGGTACTGAATGATCCCATCGCGCATGCTATTGGTTGGGACTTGAACCGTCTGGCTGACGGCCTCTGCGCGGCGCGTTCCTTCAAAGTTTGTGAAGAAATACAGCCGGTCCTTGATGACCGGTCCGCCCAGCGAGCCGCCAAAAATGTTTCGAATCAGTTTCGGCGGAGTATTCGGCAGCCCGGATTCGAGTTCCGAGGCTTTCACGAAGTAGTCGTTCGCGCTCGTGTACGTATTCCGGTGATATTCATATGCCGAACCGTGAAAATTATTCGTGCCGCTCTTCGTCACCAGCGCAACCTGCGCGCCTGAAGAGCCGCCCTGGTCGGCGTTGTAGTTCGAAGTCGTCACGCGAAATTCCTGGACGGAATCCAGCGTCACCGGCAGGACCGACGTAAACGCCTTTCCGCCTTCATCGTTCGCGCCGATGCCATCCACCGTCACGTTGCTCTGATCGCTTCGCGCGCCATTGACCGCACCGCTGCGCGTATCGAAGTCGGGCACGTCGGATCGGTTGCCGGTATACGCGACGCCCGGCTGCAAGCTCAAAAGATCCGGTACGTTACGGCCTTCCAGCGGCAGCTGTTTCACCTGGGTCTCATTGAACGCGTTACCCAGCGAAGCGTCCGTCGTGTTGATCGTCTGCGTGGTGCCGGAAACTTCAATCGTCTGCGCGGCAGATCCGACTTCCAGCGTCACGTTCACCGTCGCCGGAAGATTGACCAGCAACTGCACGCTCTTCTGTTCGAATTTTCGAAAGCCGGTGGCTTCGACAATCAACGTGTACGTTCCCGGCTGCAAGGCGATGAATTCATACTCGCCGGACGCACCCGAGTCCACTGCGCGCTGCAAACCCAGGCCTGGGTTCGACAGAGTTATCTTGGCGGCCACGATCACCGCGCCACTCTTATCGGTGACCACGCCGTGGATCGACGTCGTGCCGGCCTGACCCATTGCGCCACATACCACCAACATACACATCGCAAAAGTCGTTACGACCTTCAGAATAAAATTGCGCTTCATAGCAGACCACTCCATGTACTACTCCTTTCGCGCACCTTCAACGGGTTGAACGGATACACGGGGAGAGGGCTCAGTACGGGGCACACGCAGTTCGCGGAATGAATAGAATTCCACGACGCCAGATTCTTTTTGCTGGACTCCGAGCAACCTTATCCCACCACCACAAACACACGCACGACTTTGAGATACCTTCTACGGCTTTTCGGGAGGTTATGTCAAGACATGTATTTTAATGCGCTGAATCAAATAAACGGTATGTAACGGGAAATCGACTATGGTCAGTTCCAGTCGTTTGTTGAAGATACGAACGATCCAGGCTCGAAGCGCGCCGGATACGAGCGCTACGGATCGGATTTCAACCGTCACGCAATTGTAAAAATTATAGGTCGCGATGCGAATTGCGGGTCTTCTGGAACGATTCGAGGGCGGCAACTCACCCCAGTGAGTCCGGCCGATGCGGCGGAAGATGCCACTCGGGGAACACGTCGAGGCACAGCCCCGTTCTCGCCGCCTTCGAATGCGTTGCCAAACTAAGAACCTGTAGATGTAGGTTTCGAATCTATGGGTTGCGGCTCAAGCCGCAACCTTCTATGCCTTGCCTAAATGGAGCAGTTTCGCTCCCGTGACCGCCGGAATCCCCTTGATCGGCTCCAAGATCGATTCCGACACCTCACCGTCCAGCCGCACCAGCGAAACTGCCTCAGCGCCGCGCGTCTCGTCGCGCCGCCCCAAGGCAAACGTCGCGATGTTTACGCCGTGCTTACCCAGCGTCGAACCCACTTGCCCAATCACGCCGGGTTCGTCGCGATTGCGCAAATAAAGAATCGTGCCCTCGAGCTGCGCCTCCACCGGAATACCACCGATCTGTAGCACGCGCGGAGTTCCGTCGTGCAGCACCGTGCCTTCTACAGTGAACGCGCCCTCTTCACCCTTATCCGTCAGCGCCGAAACCTCCAGCGTGTTCGGGAACCCGTGCTCGCGCTTCCGCGTCTCTTCGTGCACGGTCAAGCCGCGCGCCGTCGCAACCTGTGGCGCGTTTACCACGTTCACCTTCTCGTCCAACACTGCATTCAACAGGCCAGCCAGCACAGCGCTGCGCAGCAAATTCGTTCCGACTTCCGCGACTTCTCCCGCATACCGGATTCGAATGCGCGCCGGCCGCGAAGCCGCCGCCTGCGCCACCATCGATCCAAGCCGCTCGGCCAACGCGAGATACGGACGCCCTCGGCGATACTGGTCCGGCGAAAGCGCGGGCAAATTCACCGCGTTTCGAATCACACCGTCTGCCAAATAATCGCGTATCTGTACCGCGACCTGGGTTCCCACTTCTTCTTGCGCTTCCGTCGTCGAGCCCGCAATGTGCGGCGTCGCCAAAACGTTGGGCAGTCCTACGAGCGCGGTATTTTTCGTCGGCTCTTCCGCGAACACGTCGAGTGCCGCTCCGCCGAGATGCCCGCTCTTCAACGCTTCCGCCAGATCGGCTTCATTGATCAGCTCGCCGCGCGCCGCGTTGATCAGCCACGCGCCCTTTTTCATCTGCGCGATCGTCTTCGCGTTGATCATTCCCTGCGTCGCCGGGCTGACCGCTGTGTGCAACGAAATGAAGTCGCTCTCCGCCAGCAACCTCTCCAATGGCACAAGCTCGACCTGCAGTTCCTTCGCCGCCGCTTCGCTGATGTACGGATCGTAGCCGATCACGCGCATATCAAACGCTTCCGCTCGCACCGCCACTTCGCCACCGATGCGTCCCAGCCCGATCAGTCCCAGCGTCTTGCCGCGCACTTCGGTCCCGGCGGCGCTTCCCTTTTCCCATTTCCCTTCGTGCATCGACTTATCGAGCCGCGAAACCTGCCGCGCCATCGCCAGCATCAGCGCAAACGTGTGCTCGGCCACGCTCACCGCGTTCCCGCCCGGCGTGCTCATCACCAAGACGCCCCGGCGTGTCGCCTCGTCCAGATCGATGTTATCGACGCCAACCCCCGCGCGTCCGATCGCGCGCAGCCGCGGCGCCTTCTCCAGCAATTCCGCTGTCGCCTTAGTGGCGCTGCGAATGATCAGCGCATCCGCGTCCGCCAATTCCTTGCCGATCGTTTCCTTCGTGGTCAGCACCACGTTCCAGCCCGCCTGCTCTTTCAGCAGCTTGACGCCGCGCTCGCTGATCTTGTCCGCAACAATGACTTTCATCATTCCTCATCCGTTCTTGATATGAAGTGCGCCGCCACAGCGGCAAAAATTCGCCTGAACTAAAACATAAACGGTAGCGGCCCCACTGCGCCAAGTCAAATTGCCCGTGAAAATTTTCACATTGCTTTTTCGCGCAAAGACGCCGCCGTCGCACTTCATTCCGCGCAGACTGCCGGCTAGAGTCCGTCCTCTGCTATATTCACATCACGAGGAACCGATGACTCTCTCCGAAAAAATCCAGAAGGATCTCGTCGATGCGATGAGGGCCAAGGACGAGCTCCGCCTCAGCGTCCTGCGCGGCATCAAGTCCGCCATCCAATATAAAGAGACCGAAAAAATCCGCGCCATCGACGAAAACGAATCGATCCAGCTCCTGCAAACACTGGTTAAGCAGCGCAAAGAGTCGATCGATCAATTCACCAAAGGCAACCGCCCCGACCTCGCCGACAAAGAAACGAAAGAACTCGCCATCATCGAAACCTATCTGCCGGCAGCCGCCAGCGACGCCGAAATGGACGCCGCGATCACAAAAGCTATCGCCGAGACTTCCGCCACCTCGATGAAACAAATGGGCGCCGTAGTCAAAGCCGCGAAAGCCGTCTTGGAAGGAAAAAATGTCGATGGCAAAGCGTTAAGCGATCGAGTTCGCTCGCGACTTTCCTGACGCTGCGCCGGCAAATCGCCCGTCATCTCTTCAGCCGATGCCCCAGCCGACCTATCGTTCGAACCCGTCCGACGCAAACGCTCGCGCTCTATCGTTCCTTCGCGTCGCCGTGGGCGTCTTCTTCCTGATCTTCGGCGAATACAAAGTCTTCGGCACCCAATTCACTCTCCACGGCGGTTTTCAGTTCTGGATTAATAAGTGGTTGCAAGAAGGCGGCGCCTATCCGTTTATGGTACCCGTCCTCAAAAACTTCGTCCTGCCCCACGCGACAGCGATCGCCTTTTTAACCGCATACGGCGAATTCGCAATCGGCCTCGCTCTGACATTCGGCATCCTCGTCCGAGCAGCAAGCGCCGGCGGCCTGATTTTCATGCTGACGCTGCTTTTCTCGTCGGACTACCCCGGCGCAGGCGCCCCGCTCTGGCAATACTTCGGCAGCCAGTCTCGGCCACTCGATTTTCGCGCTTTGTTTCATCTCTTTTCTCATCGCCGGGCCAAATATCCCTTGGTCCGTCAGTCACTTACGCGCCCATAAGCCATCGTAAACAACGCGCTGAGGAATCCTACACAACTGTCCTGATTGCCGCTCCACCCTCCCGAAATTAGCCTGAGAACTATTCCATCCCACGGAGAGCGCCCATGCGCCAGGTCTCAAACTCAGCAGACAGCCTCGTATTACTCGGCGAGATGGTGGAAATGGCCTCAGGCTACGCCGACCAAGTCGAAGAAAGCTCCGCCCACGACGAACCCTTCATGGTTCGCCTTGCACACGATCAACTGTCGTATCTACGAAAGCGATTGGCCAAGCTCGATGAAAAATTGAAGAATCTGAACGACTTCCTGGACTCTCGAGCCCGCCGCCAGTCACGCAACAAGCGATGGTCGAGGGAAAAAGCAGAAACCCACGACGCCGAATTGGAACTAACTCCGGTCACTCATTGACCGAAACATTTCGATTTGACAGGGTGATATTGGCCGGAGCCGTAGTCCGGCTACCAAACTCGACAAGCTATCGAACGCGCGCCTTGATCGCCACTGGCAACCCATCTCCGGCGCGCTCAATCGTCACTTCATTCGACGGGATGCGGTAATTCTGTGCGCCCTTCACCACGGTCAGCGTGATCGTCTCGCCCGGCCTCGGGCACGCCGACGTCGGCGCCGCTCCCCGAGCGTTCACAGTGACTTCGGCCGGAAGTCCGCTCGTGCAAGGATCGAGCGCAATTTCCCCCGAAAAATCCGCCGGCACCGTTACCTTAACCTCTCGCGGCGCCTGCTTCGCCCCGCACGAGTACAACAAAGACGCCGCGAACACCGTCGCGAGCAATAGCGTAGTCAGTCCGTCCAGCTTCCAGATCATATTCGGGCTACACCCCAACTCCGTCAAATTTAAAAACTGAGCCTGATGGCCTGTGGCGAACGCCCAGATCCCAACCGTTGGCGCAAACTACCAGCTATCGCCCACAATGCCCATAATGTATTTGCTGTACATTCCCCGTCGCACTTCGCTTCTGTAGGGGCGTCCCTTTAGGGCGCCCAGGCGAGAAGCCAGCCTATTGCACTGTTCTCCGATGCCGTTCGCACTTCGCTTCG
Organism: uncultured Acidobacteriota bacterium; assembly: GCA_963785605.1. Classification (GTDB taxonomy): domain Bacteria; phylum Acidobacteriota; class Terriglobia; order Acidiferrales; family UBA7541; genus Acidiferrum. Next base: position 8,686 of record CAWAWE010000023.1, read on the forward strand.
GTGATCTACCCGACTTCTTCAGCAGCCAACGCGATCTCGAGAATCCGTTACTGCTTCGCTGGCGCCGTTGTCGCCGTCGTCGCGCCCGGCCGCAGCACCGCCGTATTCTTCTCATCCGACGCGATAATCCGATAGAGCATCTTCAGATCGCCAACCTTGCTCAACGGCACGTTCGGCTCCCGAATCTCCAGCGTCCGGCTGTACTTCAGCACATTCCCGCTGACTTCCGCCTTGCTGTGATAACTCGCGAACCCATAATCCACGCTCACCGCATCCGGCAAATCCTCAACCTCAAACCCTGCGGGCAACGTGATCTCCACCGAATCGCTGTCTCGCCGCGGCCCGTCGAAGACCACCGGATACCTCCGCGCTTCTTTCGTTTCCAGCAGCCCGCTCGACTCATTCCCCACCACGCGCAGCCGCACAATCAGCAACCCACCCGTTGACTGCGCGTAATTGTCGGCCACCACCGAATAATTCCACTCAAACGGCAAATCAATCCGATCGAGATTCGAAACGCTCGCATGCGTGATGTGATACGTCGGCAGCGAACTCGCCAGCATCGTCTCGACTGGCTTGATGCGATCCGCATCCTTCGTCACCGTCTTCAGCTTGTACCTTTCGTGCGCAGCCGAATCGCCCACGCGGATTTCCACGAAATCCCCGCTCAGCGTTCCCGTCGGCGACAATTTCAATTTCGCAGCTCGACGAATTCCCGTCGTGGCGCCCGAAAGCTGCGGCAATTCAATCAGGTCTCCACCGTCCTCGCTCACCAGCAATCCGTAATTCGCCTGCAACGCCCCGCGCAACATTCCGAACGGCGTCAGCTCATCCGTCGGGTCGAAAAGCAACAACTTCCCCAGCTTCGGATGCTGCATCGTCGCCACCAGCGACGCATCGTGAAGATCTTCGGGCAGCTTCACCGCCAGAATCACGTGATCGAATCCGCCCACGTGCGGCGGCATCTCCGGCGTCACCGATCCGCGCTCCGTGTTGATCAGCACATAATAGGAATCGATGCCCGCGCTCTTCAGCAGCGCGCTCATCAACGTCGCCTTGTCCTTGCAATCTCCGTAGCGGTGCGCGAAAACATCGGTCGCCGCGTGCGGCTGAAATCCGCCAATACCCAGCTCGATTCCGACATAGCGAATGTCGCGCTGCATGAAATCCGCAATCGCCTGCATCTTCACCACCGCCAGCTTCGATGAACTCGTCAGCGCCGCCGATTTCTGCGTGATGTCGTTCGAAGCGTCGCGCCGCCCCCGCGTCAAATCGTTGTACCAGACGCCCATGTCGCGCCAGTTTTTGAACGTCCGCCCGCCGCCCGGCGCCAGAAACGACACGATCATCTGCCCTTCGATTCCTCGATAGGGCGGCATCTCCAGCTCCGGCCTGATTCCCGGCACGCCATTCACAACCCACTGCCACGAATTATTTCCCGACGGCGTCGCCGCAGCCTCCGCGTGATTCAGCCACGACACCTTGTATTCCCAGCCCGCAGGCAGCGTCAGCGAATAGTGTTCCTCGCGCGATGGATATTCTTTCTGGAAATACCAACTGTCCTGCAAAACCATCGGCCGATCTTCGATCTCATATTCCCAGCCGATCACATTCCCGACGTCCGCCGCCGGAATCCGCACAAACTTCGCGCGCACATCCGTAATCAGTTCGCTCCCCGGCACCGCCGGAATCGCGATGTCCGCCGCATCCTTATCTCTCACTTCGAAGTCTTTGCCCGTCGCCGGAATGCTCCACGCCCGCATCGACAACACTTTCGAATCCGCGCGATAAGGAATCGCCAGATTCCCCAGCTCGCGCCCGCCGGGGCGCAAAATCTTGTACGCAACTCGAATCTGCCTGTGGATTCGATCGACCGACTGCACCGTCACATTTTCTTCGGAATACAGCAGAACCGCGTCCGTCTTCTCATCATGCTCAGGGAGCTGCGCGCTCACCACCGCGTGCAGCCACGCCGGCGCCTCCGGATTATTGCTCGCCGAAGCGCGTCGCACCGCGAACATCGCAAACGTCGCGACGCACATCACGCACGCCAACGCCCCCACAGCGCTTCCCGCCGCTCCCACGTTACTTCGTCGAAGTCGAAGCCGACGCCATTCCAGGTTGCACCACGATGGCCTGCTCATCGCCTGTCCTCACGATCTGAAAAAATCCCCGCAGCGACGGATACTGCTTCTGTTCGATCGCCACCAAATCATTCCGCAGCAGCCGCGTCATGTGTAACGCGCCGTTCTCGTTCGTAACTTTCAAGTCGTACACGATCGCCTTCGCATCCTGTAGCTTGCTGGGTGGAATCGTCGTCACCTTCCAGCTCAGCGGCAGCTCGATCCTCACGTCATCTTTTTTCTGGTTCGGAAATTGAAAATAAATCGGATACACGCGATTGCTGTGCGTAAAAAGCTGCTTCTCCGTCGCCGTAAAAAGCCCCACCGGCACCAGCGCGCGATGCCCCGCCGAAGTCGCCCAGCCCGGCGCCTTGAACGTATATTCCGCAACCAGCGTCGGCGACGAACTGCTCCAGTCCGGCTTGTTCGTCAGCTCCACTTCAATCCCGACCGGCACATATTCCTTGAGCTGATCCTCCATGAACTCTTTCCGCGCCGCCTCATCTTCATTCCGCTCTTCGATCCGCCGTCGCAACGCTTCCAGCCCCGAAAACGTCATCGTCACTTTCCCCGACAGCGTTCCGTCCTCCGACATTTTCAAATCCGCTTTGCGCTCGATGACCGAGTCCGCGCTCTCCGGCATCGACGTCGTCACAAAGCTTCCGCCATCTTTGTCGAGCCGCAATCCCGCCGCATCCGTCTCACCCCACGGCAGCAATCCGAACGGCGCAAACGCCGTCCCCGGATCGCAGTACACATCCTTCCCATTGAGCTTCACCAGCACCACGTTGGCGTTCAGCTCGCTCAAGTTCATCGCTTTCGCGTTGAAAAAGTATTCGGCGCGGCTCGAAACCCACACCGGATACGCCTCGATTCCCGCCCCGCGAAGCAATCCGAGATACACCCACGTAATGTCCCGTCCATCGCCGCCGCCCGCGCGCAGCAAATCCGCCGCCGTCTTGATCGCCTTCGCCTGCTCTCGCTTCTGTTCCTGATCCGTCTTCTCCACCGCGAACGATGTGTTCTTCAACTGCTGCACTCGCGCATAAATCTTCTGCGCTTTCACTTCCGGCGCATCGCTCGCCGACACCATCTGCGCCGCGGCCTGCTCCAGATCCTTCTTCTTCCCCAGGAAACTATCGACTTGCGAATTCAGCCTCTTCCCCTGCTCTTTCCAGAATCTCGCCGGATCGCTCTCCGCATTCCGCTCGCTGTATTCGAACAGCACGCGGAACTTCAGCTCGTTCGCCGGCGGCATGTAATCCTCGATCTGAAACGCCGGAATATTGCTCGATTCCAACTTCACCATTTGCGACGCCGGTTCCTGCTTCGGTGGCTGCGTGCCGGCGGGCAAACCGATCGGCCAGCTCCATCGCAGCGCGAAATCCTTGTTGGGTCGCAGCGAAAATCTCGCCAGCTTCGTGAACAGCTCGTTGCTCAAAATCCAATTCGAGTTGTACACGTAGTTCTCCGACATATCTTCCGTGTACTTGTACTCGATGATGCTTCCCACCTGCACATCCGGCAGCGTGAACGTCTTCGCCAGATATCTCACGTTGCGCGCCTTCACGATCGTCTTGTCGTACGCTTTGCCTTCGAACATCGCGATCGTTCCATCCGGCCGGATCGTCCGCGCCCGCAATCCGATAATGTTCCCCTGCTCGCGAAAATACGGAATCTCCACGTCCGCGAACTTCCGCCCTTCTTCGGTCAAAATTTTGATACGAACGTAATCCTGCTCATTCCCTGTTTTCGAGTTGTCGTCGCGATCGACCTGCCGGTACAAAATCACCGCGGGCGCGCCCGGAGCTTCCGGCACGCTCGTCATCTTTAATTCATCTGGGGAAATCGGCTGCCAGTCTTCGGCTTGCACCGTCCGCGTCGAGCGCACGACGCCGAACGCAAAGATCGCCATCGCGATCGCCACTACAAATCCGAACGTTGCGGTGGACTTGAGACACGCATGGCCGAGGTCTCGGGCTTTGGATACAAATTGCATCGACGATCTCCCTGGACGACGTAACGAAAAACGCGACGACAACAACCCCTGGCCGCGCACCCGCGCTGCCAAATAGACGACCCAAATTTTTACTGTTAACGACCTGTTACCCTATATTACGAAGAAACTATCGCGCGGTATCGTCCCTGTCAAGAGAACTGGCTTCCTATCAGTTACATAACTGTAGTCATAAAGGGACTACAACCACCGGCCGCCGTTCCGGCGCGCAGAGGGCGAATATCAGGCGAATAGGACCGTCCTCGGCGTCTGCATCCTTATATCTACTGCACCGGTCACTACTGTCCGCCTTCGATCCCGTTTCCCTGTAACGCTCCGCCCTTCTTTGCGGCATAATCCCACCCGCACAAGGGGACAACGGCGTCTCGGAACCACGTTGGCGTCATGTCGCTTTTCCGAGTTTCGAGTTTCGATCTTTTTTTCCGGGAGTCATGCGTGGCCGACAGACCATGGAGTTCCACCGCCCCTCCGGGTGAATTCCGCACCTACATCTCCGCCGACGAAAACATCAAAGAGTTCACCATCCGCGCCGTCATCCTCGGCGCTCTCTTCGGTCTCCTCTTCGGCGCCATCACTGTTTACGTCGGCCTGCGCGCTGGGCTTACCGTCTCCGCTTCCATCCCCATCTCAGTCCTCTCCATCAGCATCCTTCGCGCCTTCGGCCGCTCCACCATTCTCGAAAACAACATCGTCCAGACCACCGGCTCCGCGGGCGAATCCCTCGCCGCTGGAGTCATGTTCACCATTCCCGCGCTGATCTTTCTCGGCTTCGGCGCCGAGTTCACATTCTGGAGAATTTTCCCGCTCGCCCTACTCGGCGGATGGCTCGGCGTCCTCTTCATGGTTCCGCTGCGCCGCCAGCTCATCGTCAAAGAGCACGGCAACCTCAGCTTCCCCGAAGGCACCGCTTGCGCCGATGTTCTCGTGGCCGGTGAACGCGGCGGCTCCTTCGCGGGCCGCGTCTTCTGGGGACTCGGCCTCGGCGGCATCTACACCTTCTTAATGAACAGCGTTGGCGCCTGGACTGCCCAACCCGAAGCCCGCCCGAAATGGTTCGAAGGCGCTTCCTTCCGCGTCGCCATCACTTCCGAATATCTCGGCGTCGGCTACATCATTGGCTCGCGAGTCTCCGGCATCCTCTTCGCGGGCGGCATCATCTCCTGGCTCGTCATCATGCCCGCCATCCGTTTCTACGGGCAGCTCGCCAGCAACGTGGCGATCTATCCAGGCACGATCCCCATCCCGCAAATGACGCCGGACCAAATTTGGGGCACCTACATTCGCCCGATGGGCGCAGGCGCCGTCGCCGCCGCGGGCCTCATCACTCTCTGCCGCACTCTTCCCACGATTTTCACCGCGCTCAAAGCCGGCCTCAAGGACGTTCGCGCCGAAAGCGCCGGCGAATCCATATCCACCAGCCGCATCGATCGCGACATGCCGTTGCGCTGGGTCATCGTCGGCTCGCTCCTCATCATCGTGATGATGTGGATTCTCCTCACCTTCCATCCCATCCAGGGCGCCGAGACGCGCTGGTATCACAATCTATTTGCCGGAGTTTTTGTCACCGTCTTCGGATTTCTCTTCGTCACCGTCGCCGCGCGCATCAGCGGTCTCCTCGGCAACTCCTCCAACCCGATCAGCGGCATGAGCATCGCCACACTGATGGCCACCTGCGCAATCTTCTTCGTCGCCGGATGGACCGCTCCCAACTATCAAGTCCTCGCACTCATGATCGGCGGAGTCGTCTGCATCGCCGCCGCCATCGCCGGCGCCACCTCGCAAGATTTGAAAACCGGCTACCTCGTCGGCGCCACTCCGTTCTGGCAGCAGATGGGCCTGCTCATCGGCGTCACCGCCTCCACGCTCGCCATCGGCGCCACGCTCAACGTCATGAACACCGGCCTCGAAAAATACATTCCCACCGAAATTCCCGTGAACATTCAGTCGCTCCCGAACGGTGTAAAAGTAGAGCGCAGCACTTTTGCCTATCACGGCAAAAACTACGAGCTCATCAACTCGCTCGGCTCTCACGAAATTGCCGACGGCGAATATCTCTACGATCCCGACGTACAAAAAATCGAATATCAGTGGGCGCAAGGCATCGGCAGCGCCAAAGCCCCCGCTCCGCAAGCGCGCCTGATGGCCACCGTCATCAGCGGCATCCTCAATCGGCGTCTCCCGTGGCGCCTCGTTCTCATGGGAGTCGCTCTCGTCATCGCCGTCGAAATCCTCGGCGTCCGCTCGCTCGCCTTCGCCACCGGCTCCTATCTTCCGCTCGGCACCACCGCCGCCATGTTCATCGGCGGATTGGTCCGCACGCTCGTTGACGCCACCACCGAAAAGAAAGACGAAAGCGAAGCCAGCCCTGGCGCCCTCTATTCCAGCGGACTCATCGCCGCCGGCGGCGTCTTCGGACTCCTCGGCATCATCATCAATCTCTTCCAGGATCCCGAAGTCTCCACTCACGTCCCATCATGGGTCGTCTCGCTCCTCCGCCTCCCCTGGAATCCCGACACCATCGCCTTCGGCCCCAAACTCTTCGGCTCCTGGGCCACCAACAACGCCTTCGGCCTAATCATGTTCCTCCTCCTAGCCGCAAGCCTCTTCTACTTCGCCCGCAAAAAACTCGACTGATCTCGATCTCGTCGCGCCTAAAGAAGATTTGTCATCCCGACCGGAGCGAGCCCACGCCTTTTCTTCGCGTTCGCTCCTGCGAACGCGTGGGCTCGCGCAGTGGAGGGATCCTGGCTTGATCTCAACCAAATAAAAATCGACGAGACCCCACCACCCCTCGCGATTTTCCCATTGTCGATCACCCACCCATCCACCCTCCCCACCAACAATCTCTTAACCAACAGTTAACGCTCCTCTTCTCGAATCCCCCCTCCGTACCCTAAAATAGAACGTCCTCGCACCGTCCTCGGTGCCCCGATAAAAAACTCTCCCCGCGCTCTGGAGGCCGCCGCATGCGCTGTCGCTCCATCCTTCTCGCCTCACTCGCGCTCGTCGCAGTGACGATCGCCGCGCCCCTCCGCGCCCAAACTCCCCAGCGCCCACAAATCACCGACGCCATCGACGAATCCAAACTCGCCACGCTCCCCGGCAACACCACCCCCGCCGCCGCCCTCAAACAAAACGATCGCGGCCCGGTCGCCGACGACCTCCGCCTCGATCACATCCTCATCCTCTTAAAACGTGACCCGCAAACCGAGTCCGACCTCCGCGAACACATCGACGCGATGCACAATCCCGCGTCCCCCGACTACCATCACTGGCTCACTCCCGAACAACTCGCCGCCCGCTACGGCGTCCACCAGCAGGATCTCGACACCGTCCAGCGCTGGCTCACCTCGCGCGGCCTCACCATCAATCAAACCTACAAAAATGGAATGGTCATCGACGTCAGCGCCACCGCCGCGCAAATCCGCGACACCTTCCGCACCGAGATCCACAATCTCACTCTCGCCAACGGCGACCACCACATCGCCAACATGCGCGACCCGCAAATCCCCGCCGCACTCACGCCGGTGATCGCAGGCATCGCCTCGCTCCACGACTTCTTCCCGCGCCCGCGCCACACGCAACCCAAACCCATCGCCTTCGATCACAACGAAAAAAAGTGGCAGCCGCGCTTCCAGGTCACCATTCAAAACGACGCCTTCAACGTCGTCTCCCCCTACGACTTCGCCACCATCTACAACGTCCTTCCGCTATGGCAACAAGGCTTCACCGGCAAAGGCGTCACCATCGCGCTCATCGAAGACACCAATCTCGCCAATCCCAAAGACTGGACCACCTTCCGCAAAAATTTTGCGCTCGACAGTTTTAAATCCGGCAACTTCAAGCAGGTCTACCCCGATTGCAAAAATCCCGGCGCCAACTCCGACGAAGACGAAGCCGCTCTCGACGTCGAATGGTCCAGCGCATCCGCGCCCGACGCCAACATCGTTCTCGCCGCCTGCGGTGATACAAAAACCGTCTCCGGCCTCGATCTCGCCACGCTCGGCATTCTCGAGCAACCAAATCCGCCCGACATCGTTTCCGTCAGCTACGGTCTCTGCGAAACCATCTCCGGCCAGGCCGAAGTCGCCCTCAACGATTTCGAAGCGCAGCTCGCCACCGCCGAAGGCACCACCTTCTTTATCGCGCAGGGCGACACCGGCGCCGACGAATGCGCCCCCGCCGAAAAGCCCGAATACTCCATCCTCGGCATCAACTCCGGCGACAACACCGCGTCCGCCTACGCCGTAGACATCGGCGGCACCGATTTCATGGCGCAGTACAACGCCGACGTCAGCAAAATTCCGCTCTCACGCTATTGGTCCGACAAGAACGATCCGAAAACGCACGCATCCGCAAAATCCTACATCCCGGAAATTCCGTGGAACGACAGCTGTGCCAGCCGCCTCATCTTCACCGACCCGCTCATCGCCGGTAATTACAGCCAGGCCTTCGGCGAAAAAGGCTTTTGCAATTCCAGCGTCGGCCAACAGTTTTTCTTGTTTGATGTCGCAGGTGGCGGCGGCCCGAGCAGTTGCTTCACTGGCACGCCATCCACTCCCGGCGTAGTCAGCGGCACCTGCAAAGGCAATCCGAAACCGTCGTATCAAAAAGGTGTCGAAGGCGTTCCACACGACGGCGTCCGCGATCAACCCGATCTCTCGCTCTTTGCCGCCGACGGCGTCTGGGGCAGCTTCTATCCGTTCTGTTTATCCGACACCGCGCAAGGCGGCACAACTTGCACCGCCGAAAACGATGCAGTGTTACTCGGCGGCGGCGGCACGTCCTTCGCATCGCCCGCGATGGCAGGCATACAAGCGCTCATCAATCAGCGCTACGGCAAGCAAGGCAACACCAACTACGTCTACTACGCTCTCGCCCAACAACAATTCGCGCACACCGCCAGCGCCGCCCGTTGCGACGCCAGCCAAACCTCCGGCAATCTCCCCGCGGCCACCTGCGTCTTCAACGACATCACCCTCGGCGACATCGACATCCCCTGTGGCAAAAATCCCAAGACCGGCGACTTCTACGATTGCCACGGCGCCGAGAAAAAAATCATCGGCGAACTCTCCACCTCCACCGACGATGACGATCCCGCCTACCCCGCGACCCCCGGCTACGACTTCGCGACGGGCTTAGGCTCAGTAAACGCCACCAACCTCTTCAAATCCTGGCCCCAACCCGCCACCCCAACTACCACACCGTAACCCCACGCCATAACTTCGCACCCATCGGCACTCGCAAATTTCGCGACTCCTTCGTAGAGGCGTCCCTTCAGGGCGCCCATGCACGACGTAATCCGCACCTCAACTTGTTTTTTCTTTCCGCTCGCCGACCTACACCGTCGCACCAATTCGATCGACAATCGTTCCCACCTCGCATCCCCCAATTTCCATTTTTCCCTTTTCTAATTTCCTCTAATGTTTCACCGCACACCTGTCCTCCTCCCTCTTTGACTCCCCTCTCCCCCTCACCGTAAAATCACCAAATGGGCACGCGCTTCCCCAATCGCCCCAACAAAACCCTCGGCGGCATCAGCTTCGACTGGCGCGGCTTCATCACCCCCGGCGTAAAGCTCCTCGTCATCATTTTCACCTCCGTCTACATCGTCGAGGTTCTCGCCTACCTCCTCGCCGGCGGCGTCTACTACACCGAAATCCTGAAGTGGTTCGCGCTCATCCCCGAAGCCGTCATCCATCACATCCCGCCGCGCATCTGGCAGCCCTTCACCTACATTTTTCTCCACGACCCGCGCTCGCTCTTCCACATCCTCATCAACATGCTCATGCTCTGGATGTTCGGCCGCGACCTCGAGCTCAACTGGGGCAAGCGCCGCTTCCTCAATTTCTTTTTCGTCTGCGGAGTCGGCGCCGGCCTCATCGAGTTGATCGTCAAATCGATTCCCTTCCTTTTCTTCGGCCGCGAACTCTCCCTCACTCCAACAATCGGCGCCAGCGGCGCGATCTTCGGCATCTTGATGGCGAACGCCGTCCTCTTCCCCGACCGCAAAATCTGGCTCATCCCTCTGCCCATCTCCATCCCCATGCGCCCCTACGTCGCCGTCATGGGTGCCATCGAATTTTTCTCCACGCTCGGCAGCGGCGGCGACAACGTCGCACACATCTGCCATCTCGGCGGCATGTTAGTCGCCTACATCTATCTCCGTCGCGGCTCTTTCCTCTACAGCGTCCGCAACTCCGTCAGTGATTGGAAACACGAGCGCAACAAAAAGCGCTTCCAGGTCTACGTCAACAAACACAAACAAGACCCACCCAGCCGCCCCGACAACTGGGTCAATTAATTTCGCCCCAAAATATGTACGGGCGCAGCACCGCTGCGCCCCATGTCCGCACAAACTAACCCGCACCTGAATCCGTTTTTACTTGTTCGCCCGCACTTCGCCCTCATCCCACCACATGAAACTTCATAAAATTCGTCGTCCCCCGAATCCCCATCGGCGTCCCCGCCACAATCCCAATCACATCCCCCTTCTTGACCAGCTTCTCCTCCAGCAATCTCTGCTCCGCAACTTCCGCCAACCCATCCACCTTCTTCACATCCGCAATCCCCCGCGCCATCACGCCCCAAATCAGCGCCATCCTCCGCCGCGTCTCCGCCTCCGGAGTAAACGCCACAATCGGCACCATCGGCCTATATCGCGACACGAGCCGCGCCGTAAATCCGCTATGCGTGAACACCGCGATCAATTTCATATGCAACTCGCGCGACGCATGGCACACCAGCTCCGCCACCGTCTCCGCCACCTTCAATTTCTCTTGCACCGACGACGGCCGCGGAAAATCCGTAATATTCGCCTCCGCATCTTCAATAATCCGCGCCATCATGCTCACCGCTTCCACCGGATATTTCCCCGACGCCGTCTCCGCCGACAGCATCACCGCATCCGACCCATCAAAAATCGCGTTCGCCACATCCGACGCCTCCGCCCTTGTCGGCCGCGGATTCTGCGTCATCGACTCCAGCATCTGCGTCGCCGTGATGACCGGCCGCCGCGCCTCGCGCGCCTTCGCAATGATCATCTTCTGCACCACCGGCACGCGCTCCGGATTCATTTCCACTCCCAAATCCCCGCGCGCCACCATCACTCCGTCCGCCACGCGCAAAATCGCGTCCAGATTCTCGATCGCCTCCGGCTTCTCCAATTTCGCAATCACCGGCGTATCGCGCCCCGCCCTCCGAATCAAAGCCTTCGCCAGCACCACATCTTCCGCGTGCCGCACAAAACTCACCGCCACATAATTCGCGCCCTCCTTCAACGCAAACGCCAGATCCGTTCGATCCTTCGCCGTCAGCGCCGGCACGCGCAATTGCACCCCCGGCAAATTGATCCCCTTGTACTCGCCCAGCACGCCGCCATTCACAACTTCCGTAACCACCTTCTCGCCCATCACCTGCATCACGCGCAATTCAATCAGCCCGTCCGATAGCAAAATCCGATTCCCCCGATGCACCTCGCGCGGCAACGGACGAAACGTCGTGCTCACTCGATTCGCATCGCCTATCAACTTCGCCGTCGTGATCACAAACCGCTGCCCCGCCTTCAACTCCACCGGCGTCTTCCCCGCCAGCGATCCCGTTCGAATCTTCGGCCCCTGCAAATCCGCGATAATCGCGATCGGCTTCTGATGTTTCATCGCCGCCTCGCGCAGCAACGCGATCCGCCCCGCATGTTCCGCATGCGTCCCATGCGAAAAATTCAGCCGCGCCACATCCATCCCCGCCAAAATCAGCCGCTCAATCATCTCCGCCGTCGAAGTCGCCGGCCCAATCGTGCAAACAATCTTCGAATGCCTAAACATCATCCCCACCTCATTCCCGCTTCACTGCTCACAACTCCAACAATCGCGACGGCGTTTGGGTGCCGCACCCTCAGTTTTTAGAGGGTGCGGGTTTAGACTCAACCCCGCCCACACCACAACGACAACCACCCAAGCCCAATTTGTAAACGCGATCTACACCGAGAGGACGGCATCACGGCCGCATCAACCAGAACAACTCAACACCCATCACCACCACAACAATCAAAAACTCAACTCAACAACCAACTCCGCCCCACTACCGCGTCACCGCAAACTCCGCCACAATCCGCGCCTCCACATCAATCCCCTTCACAAACGACGCCACCGGTATCCGCTCATCATTCCCGTGCATCCGCTGCAAATCCTCCGCCGTCAGCGGAAACGGCCACAACCCATACGACTGCACATTGTGCAATCGCAACTGCGCCGAATCCGTAGCCCACGGCGACTGATACGGCAGCACCGGCGCTCCAGCAAATTCCTGCGCCGCCACCTTCGTAATAGCCGCGTAAAAATCATTCTCCAGAGACGACGGCGGCGCCGCAAATCCCGCATCCGTCTGCACTTCAAACTTCACCAGCGGATCGTTCACCAATTTCTGCAAATCCAAAACCAATCCGTCGATCGTATCCCCCGGCAGCAATCGAACATTCAAATTCGCCCGCGCCTCCGCCGGAATCACATTATTCCTCACGCCCGCCTGCAACATCGTCGGCGAAATCGTATCCCTCAGCATCGAGTTCCACTGCGGATTCGCATCCGACACCACGCGCGCCGCGTGTTCCCCGCGATCACCCGTATCCAGCGCCCGCATCCACTTCGAAATCTCATCGTCTTCCAGCGGCGCCAGCCCCTCGAAATATCTCCGCGTAATCGCCGTCAGATGCACCGGCGTCGCAAATCCACCGATCTTCTCCACCGCCGCCGACAAATGCACCACCGGATTATCTTTGGTCGGCATCGACGCATGCCCCGACGTCCCGCGCGCCACCACCGTCACATTCACCGACACCTTCTCACTCGCCTGCACCGCGACATACTTCACCTTGCCGCCCTCGATCACGACGTTCCCGCCCTCGTTCAGCGCAAACCCCGCCGCAATCTTGTCCCAATATTTCGCGATCAATATCTTGATGCTCGCGTCGCCGCCCTGCTCTTCGTCATCCGTCGCCAGAAAAATCACGTCGCGATTCAGCCGCGCGTTCGCACGCTTCAGCGCCACGATCACCGCAAGGTTCGTCGCCAGCATCGCCTTGTTGTCGATCGCCCCGCGCCCATACAAATATCCGTCCTTGATCGTTGCCGCGAACGGATCGACCGTCCACTTCGCCTTATCCACTCCCACCACATCCATGTGCGCCACCAGCAGCAGCGCCTTCGACGGATCGGCCACCGCCGAACTCCTCAGCCGCGCCACCACCGACGTCCGCCCCGGCGCCACCGGCAACTCCTCCGCCGGAATTCCTTCCTTCTTCAGCACTCCCAAAATATATTTCGCCGCCTCCGCCTCATTCCCCGGCGGATTCGTCGTATTGATTTTGATCAGATCTTGTAGCCAGACTTTCGCGTCGCCCGTCAGCGCCGTCAAATCGCCCAGCGGCGCTCCACCCTGCGTTCCCGGCAATCCATTCGTCGCCGGCGGCGCCACCTGCGCCCTCCCCGATCCCGCACCAGCCAGCGCCGACAAACCCACTATGGCGATCGCAACCGCTCTCGCCAAAATTCCCCCATAAATCTGTCTCACGAATTCACCCTTCCCGGTAGCGCCGGCGTCTCGCCGGCGTTTTTTCGTTCTCAGCGCCGAACATCAATGCCATCAAATGGAATACTCTTCGTCCCGCAACCGCCTGCCCTGCATGTCCTTGCGCTTCCGCCTTTTGCAACGTTTTCCCGCGTTTCTGATTCATACTAGCACGCAGGCTGAGGGACCCTTGTTTCGGCGAGCCGGCCCCGTTTCGTAAGCTCCACGTCTCAAAAGCGAAACGTCACCGCCGCCCGAACTCTGCCCGCTTCCCATCCGTCCTACGGGAACTGACGTGATTTGCCGCGGGAATGTCCTTGCGGCATCCTAGTGATCTCTATTGGTCGCGCAAGAGCGCTCGCATGAAAAAGGGGTTTTCGCCATGAAGGCCACACTCACCACCATCTTCCTCGCTCTCTCCGCCGCTTTTCTGCTCGCCTCTTTCAGCGAGCATCTCGCCCACGCGCAATCGCCCGCGGGCCCCGCCGGAGCCGGCCAAACCACGCCTCAACAACCCGCGCCGACGCAGCCTCAGCAACCACAAAAGCCGCAAGAAGCCGGCGCCTCCATCAACGTTGAAGTCCCTGTCGTCTCCCTCGACGTCATCGCCGCCACGCAACACGGCGATATCCTCACCGGCCTCAAGCGCGAAAATTTCCGCGTCATCGACGACGGCGCTCCTCAAACCGTCACGGGCTTCGGCGCCACCGACGCACCTATCACCATCGCCATGGTTATGGAGTTCAGCAGCCGCGGTTACAACTTCTTCGCTTACATCGCGAAATATTGGTCCGAGGCATTTTTCCCCAACCTGAGGCAGAAGGATTGGGTCGCGCTGATCACCTTTGATATGAACTCCAGGATCGAAGTCGATTTCACCCAAAACAAAGACGAAGTGCGCGGCGCCATCAACCATCTTTATTTTCCAGGCTTCCGTGAGTCCAACGTTTTCGACGCCATCCTCACGACCGTCGATCAGATGAAAGACATCAAGGGCAAGAAATCCATGCTCGTGCTCGCCACCGGCGTGGACACTTTCTCCAAGCACACGCTCGATCAGACGATGAAGCAATTGCGTCAATCCGACGTCACGATTTTCTCCGTCGGCGTTGCCAAGCCCTTCCTGAACTTTCTTGAATCCCACGGCAATCAGGGCTCGCACATGGATTACCTTCAAGGCGAAAATCAGTTGAAGACATTCTCCGCGGAAACCGGCGGCTACGCCTGGTTCCCCCAATTCGACGGCGAAATCCCCGACATCTTCCGCCAGGTCGTCGCCTTCCTCCGCAACCAATACAGCCTCTCCTACACCCCCACCACCGGCGCCAACGACGGCAAATTCCACAAAGTCAAAATCGAACTCGTCCAACCCGACGGCACCCCCCTCATCGTCAACGACCAAAAAGGCAAAAAACAAAAAGTCGTCGTCTACGCCCGCGAAGGCTACACCGCCGTCAAAGGCGGCGTCGGCGACTAACCTCTGCCGTCGGCGACCTTCTCTCCCACTTTCGCTACGACCACTCAACGCAACACTGCCCTGAACTCAACTCAGCTCACAAAATGATCCTGTCATTCCGAGCGTAGCGAGGAATCTGCTTTATGCTGCCTCGCCACCACTTATCGCCTACAGCGGCCGCTCGATGTTGCAGGGTTAAACCTCTGGCTACCCTCGATCTACAAAGACAATCACACGCACCCCGTTCCGACCGATCCGCGGAACACACACGCATCATCTCAACCACCGCCAACTCCCCATTTGCATTCCTCCCCTCCCCAATGCCACCCTATCTCCACCGGCCAGGAGCATCAAAAATGTTCGAAAACATCACCCGCCGCCAATCTTCCCAACCCCAAAACCTCGCCTTCGGCAATCTCCCCGTCCCCGGCACCAAAGCCGGCGCCATCGTCTCCGCTGGCCTCGTCATCATCGCCTGGATAGCCATCCCGGTCGCCCACGTCTTCATCCTTGGCACCGTAGGCCTCGGCGCCTTAGTCGGTTTAGGCTTGTCCTGGTGGCACAGCCGCGAATAAACTCCCGCAAATCAATAAACCGCAAATGACTCTTGACAAAAGGGTTACCATCTGATACACTTCTTCATGATACCGTCGCACATCTTCGAAAACACCCCTCACTCAACCCCTTTCCTTTCAATCGTTTCCACACACTCATTTCCTGCGCACCCGCAACTCACTGATTCTAAATCTCTTATTCACACTTCAAAAACATAGGGGGTATACCCCTCTTCTTCCCATTTTGGAACCACCTCGATCTCCGGAGGCCCCGTTGACCGTCGCCCGCACCAACCCCGCCGACACCAAGCTCATCGTCTGCGTCTGGCACCCCTTCCCACAATGGCGCGCCGACGAAATGATGCCCTCCGCCATCCGCAACGCTGGCCCCAGATGCGCGTCGTCCATCTTCCCGACTCGACCGTCTCCCGGAGGAGCTCCCCGACACCGACATCTTCGTCGGCGCCTCGCTCCGCCCCGATCAATTCGCCTACGCCAAAAAATGAAGTGGATTCACTCCACCGCCGCTGGCGTCGACCAGCTCATGTATCCCGAGCTGAAAAATTCCGGCGTCCTCATCACCAATCCCAGCGGCCTCTTCTCCCCAGGCATGGCCGAACACGTTATCGGGATGATGGTCCTGCTCGCCCGCAACTTCATGGACTCCGTCCACTACCAGGACAAACACATCTGGGCGCAAAACGAAGTTTCGAGCATCCCCGGCCCGATCACCGAACCAGCGGCGAAACAATGTTGATCGTCGGCTACGGCTCCATCGGCCGCGAAGTCGCAAAACGCGCGCGCTGCTTCGACATGAAGATCCGGGCATGACGCGTTCGGGCAAAGGCGACGAATCCCTCGTAGAAAAAACCTTGCCGATCTCCGAACTCGAGCGCCGCATTACCGCAAGCCGAGGCTGGGTGACACGCTCCCACCGACGCACCCGGAGCGCGCGATTTATCCCGACGCCGACCGCTTCGCCCGCGTGAAACCCAGGCGCACGCCTCATGACATGCGCACGGCACGATACATAGAACGGAGTCACGTTCGCCCACGCCCTCAACACCGGTTTCAGTCCGCGGCGCCACCATCGACGTCGCCA
>CAWAWE010000024.1:0-9015 GCA_963785605.1 uncultured Acidobacteriota bacterium
GATGAAGTTGAGTTTACAAAACGATTCGCGGCGGAGGGGCTTCGCGATACGGGGAGATTGGGTTGCAGCCGGGCGGAGCAAGCCCCGCCCCTACAACGAGACGGAAAGAATGCGAGTGCGTTCAGCCTTCGCGCAGATTCGCTCGCGCTGCGCCTCTGGGTGGCGTGGCGCGAACGATGGCGTTTCGCGGAGGCGGGTCACTGCGGAGAGCGGCGACGCGCGAGAGTTCCTGCTGGACGACGGTGGCGAACTCGGTCATCTGCTTTTCCATCTCGACCATTTTTTCGCGCATGTTGAGAATAATTTCGATGCCGGCGAGATTGACGCCCATGTCGCGCGCGAGCGTGAGGATAACGTCGAGGCGTTCGAGATCATCGTCGGTGTAGAGGCGCGTGTTGCCTTGCGAGCGCGACGGTTTCAGTAAGCCGACGCGCTCATAGAGGCGCAGAGTTTGCGGGTGAAGTTTGTAAAGCTCCGCCACCGCGCTGATCATGTAGCCGGCTTTGGCCCGTTTTCTGCTTCGTATCGCCATACTGATTTCTCTTCGACTGCGGTGTTGTGCTGTGTTGCCGTCCTAAAATTCAAACCTCTGATGCTATGGCCTCTTGTCAGCCGCCTGCTTTGGCGAACAAATCCTTGCGCGGGTCGTCGGGCTCGATCTGCTCGAGTTCCTTCATCAGGTTGCGCACGCGCTCATCGGTCGGCTTCGGCACGATCACCTGAATCTCGACGTACTCGTCGCCGCGCGAGCCATTACGCCCGGGCACGCCTTTTTCGCGCAATCGAAGCGTCGAGCCGCTGTTCGTGCCCGGCGGAATTCGAACCAGCGAACGGCCATCGATCGTAGGGACTTCGACTTTTGAGCCGAGTGTCGCTTCGGCCACGGTCACGGGAACTTTTACGTAGAGATCGTTGCCGCGGCGATCGAAAAACGCATGCGGCTTTACATCGACGCGAAGATAGAGATCGCCGACCGGAGCGCCCATCGTGCCGGCGTTGCCTTTGCCGGGGACGCGGACGCGCGAACCGCTCGCGATGCCTGCGGGGATGCGCACGTCGATTGTCTCGTTGCGACGCAGGCGGCCTTCGCCGCCGCACGTTTTGCAGACGGTGCGGAGCTTGCCGGTGCCGCCGCAGCGCGTGCAGGGAACGTTGAAGCGCATTTTGCCGGCGGCTTGCTGAATCGTGCCGGTGCCGCCGCAGATCGGGCATGTTTGCGGCGAACCGATCGCGCCGGTGCCGTGGCAGGTGTCGCAAGTTTCCATGCGCGTGATCTGAAGTTTTTTCACCGCGCCGCGGACCGCGTCCCAGAAGTCGATTTCGATCTGATATTCGAGATCGCCGCCGGGCTCTTGCTCGACTTCCATTTCGCCGCCGCGCGCGCCGCCGCGGAAAAATTGGCTGAAGAGATCGCGGAAGCTGGCGCCACCGCCGGCGCCTCCACCAACACCAGGTGAGCCGGCGGAGCCACTGCCCCCGCCAAAGTCGAAGCCGCCGAAATCGAAATTGACGTTTGGTGCGCCGCTCGATTCATTACCTGACGGCGGCGGGCTTTGGTAGTTGTCACTGTAGAAGCCAACCTGATCGTACATCTGCCGTTTTTTCGCGTCGGAAAGAACGTCGTAGGCTTCTTGGAGCTGCTTGAATTTTTCTTCGGAGGATTTGTCGCCGGGATTGAGGTCGGGGTGATATTTGCGCGCGAGCTTTCGAAACGACGCGCGAATATCTTTCGTGGTCGCTTTGCGCGGCACTCCCAGCAGCTCGTAATAATCTTGTTTGGTCGTGGTAGCCATCGTGTGCGCGTGTACAGCGCGACTCAAAACTCAAATCAAATCCGCGAAATAAATTTCGCTGCATTCAAACCATGTTGGGGCGCAGCTTTTGAAGTTGCTGCGCCCCGGTCCCACGGTTCAGGCCAAACTCACCGTTACAGTTAGTTCGGCCGCTTGTTTTCGTCGACGTCGACATACTCGGCGTCGATCACATCGTCCGGCTTTTTGTCTTTGCCATCGCCACCGGCCGAGGCCGAACCCGCGCCATCGCTGGGTCCCGCACCCGCTGACGGACCGGCTCCCGCGCCCGCGGCAGCTCCCGCCTGCTGGCCCGTCTTGTAGAGCGTCTCGGCAATCTTGTGCAGCTTGCCTTCGACGTTTTCCGTCGCCGCTCGCAACCGTGCCGTGCCGCCCTCGTTCATCGCCTTCTTCGCGTCGTCGATCGCCTCTTCGGCCGACTTCACGTCAGCCTCGGCGATCTTGTCTTTATTCTCACGCACGAGCTTCTCGGCTTGATAAACCAAGCCGTCGAGTCGGTTGCGCGATTCGACTTCTTCCATTCTGCGGCGATCGTCCTCGGAGTGAGACTCCGCTTCGACGCGCATCTTCTCAGCTTCTTCTTTGGTGAGGCCGGTCGAAGACTGAATGGTGATCTTCTGCTCTTTGTTCGTGGCCTTATCCTTTGCACTGACGTTTAAAATCCCGTTCGCGTCGATGTCAAAGGTCACTTCGATTTGCGGCGTGCCGCGCGGAGCCGGCGGAATTCCGTCCAGCTTGAACGTGCCGAGCGAGCGATTGTCCTTGGCGAATTTGCGCTCGCCTTGCATGACGTGGATTTCGACGCCCGACTGATTGTCTGAAGCGGTCGAATACGTTTCGACCTTGCGCGTCGGGATCGTCGTGTTGCGCGGAATCTGCACGGTCATCACACCGCCGAGCGTTTCAACGCCCAGCGAGAGCGGTGTCACGTCGAGCAGCAGGATGTCTTTCACTTCGCCGCCCAGCACCGCGCCCTGAATCGCCGCGCCGACTGCTACGACTTCGTCGGGATTGACGCCCTTGTGAGGCTCTTTGCCGCCGAAGAAGTTGCGAACCAGCGAGACCACTTTCGGGATACGCGTCGAACCGCCGACGAGCACGACTTCCTGGATGTCGTTCGGCGACATCTTCGCGTCTTCGAGAGCCTGTTTGACTGGCTTCATCGAGCGCTCGAGCAAATCGCCCATCAACTGCTCGAGGCGCATGCGCGTCAGCTTGACCTGCATGTGGATCGGGCCGCTCGCTCCCGCCGTGATGAACGGAAGATTGATCTCCGTCTCCATCAACTGCGACAGTTCGATCTTGGCCTTTTCCGCAGCTTCCTTCAGGCGTTGCAGCGCCATCCGGTCCTTGCTCAGGTCGATGTTGTTTTCTTTCTTGAATTCATCGATTAGCCAATCGACGATCTTCTGGTCAACGTCGTCGCCACCGAGGTGCGTGTCGCCGTTGGTGGATTTCACTTCGACGACGCCGGCGCCAACTTCGAGCACGGAGATGTCGAACGTGCCGCCGCCGAGGTCGTAGACCGCGATAGTTTCGTCACTCTTCTTGTCCAAGCCGTAGGCCAATGCGGCTGCGGTGGGCTCGTTGATGATGCGGACGACTTCGAGGCCCGCGATTTCGCCAGCTTGCTTGGTCGCCTGGCGTTGCGCGTCGTTGAAGTACGCAGGGACGGTGATGACCGCCTTCTGCACCTTCTCGCCGAGGAAATCTTCCGCGGCTGACTTCAGCTTGCCCAAAATCATCGCCGAGATTTCTGGCGGGCTGTACACCTTGCCGGAAATGTCGACGCGTGCGTCGTCGTGCTGGCCCTTGACGACGTGATACGGCACGCGCTTCATTTCATCGCTAACTTCGTCGAAGCGGCGGCCCATAAAGCGCTTGATCGAATACACGGTGTTTTCCGGATTCGTCACGGCTTGGCGCTTGGCCACCTGACCGACGAGGCGTTCTCCGCCCTTGGTGATAGCAACCACCGAAGGCGTGGTGCGTGCCCCTTCCTGGTTCGGGATGACCACCGGCTCGCCGCCTTGCATGACGGCGACGACGGAGTTGGTCGTTCCGAGGTCAATTCCAATAATCTTGCTCATTGCTGCCTGTCCTCCCTGACTCTGTTTGCTTCTAAGCTCTTTGTCGTGCTTACGCTGCTTGCGGATGACGAAGCGTCTGCGGTTGTCTTCTGGCGCTCGGCCAGCCTTGCTACTATACAGGTTGAGTGTATCTCTGTCAACTTATCTTATAGCGTCCGTAAACTACTTATTCGTTGCGACTTGCTGGAGTTTTTTCTGCCTTGTTGCCCGCGTTGCCGCAACCCTGCCTACCTGCCATTCGGGTTGGATCCTGGCATCGTCAGTTTCTAGGTGCCAAAGATAAAGATGCTCTGGAGGCCGAAAGGATGCTGAGCATCGCCTTATCAAGTCAACTTTTCGTCGTAAATCTGCTTCGAACTAGGGGGCCAGCGGTGAAAATCGCCAAATCGCCCGGGATACCCCAATGCTCGTTGAATGAGGCGGTTAGCTGGCGTGCGCACCTCCGGCTTTGGCGCGCAGAACGTTCTGGCGGGAGCCGGGTTTAGCAGGTATAGGGTCGTGTGATACTCTGACCGCCTGTGTCGGCTGAGTGGTGAGGAGGGGTGGCGTGAATCGTCGCGGGATGATTTCAGTATTCGGCAGTTTGGTGGTTGCGGCCTTGTTCGCAGCGTTCGGCTTGGTTTCGGGCTCATCGATTTCGGCCGCGCCGGCGATGCCGCAGACTTCTGCCTCGGTTCCCGACATTGATCCCCACACAGCGCTGGGTTCGAAGACCGCGCCGGTCGTGATCGAAGTTTTCAGCGATTTTCAGTGTCCCGCCTGCAAGAGCCTTTACGATGCGACGAATCGCCAGTTGATGGACAACTACGTCAACACTGGGAAGGTGTACCTGATTCATCGCGACTTTCCGCTGCCGATGCACTCGCACTCTAAGGTAGCTGCGCAATATTCGCGGGCGGCGGCGCAGATTGGGAAGCTTGAGGCGGTAGAGGATGTGCTGTTCCAGAACCAGGATAAGTGGGAAGCGTCGGGCGACGTCGATGGGACGGTCGCAAAGGCGCTGTCGCCCGCTGAGATGACGAAGGTGCGCGCGTTGGTGAAGAGCGGCGCAGTCGATGCGCTGATCACGAAAGACCAGGCGATCGGCAACAACACGTATCGTGTGAACCAGACGCCGACGACAGTTTTTCATGCCAACGGGCAGACGTTTCCGTATGCGGGCGTGATGAGCTGGGACATTTTGAAGCAGTTCCTCGATCAGCTGCTTGGCGGCAAGTAAGCGAAGCAACCCAGTAAAGCGAAGAAGCGGTTTCTGCCGGAAGTGACCTGCGCGGGTTACAATCTGAACTCGCCGACGTCGAATCAAAATGATGCAATCGACCCCGCTCAATTTTCGCCGCGCCGTGATGTGGCTTGGCCGCCTGATTCTGGGGCCGGTCTTTATTTACGCGGGATATGCGAAGGCATTCCTGCCGAATAGTCACTTTTGGCCGTGGTTTTTCTTCAAGTTTTCGCTCTCGACCAACATCGCTAATTTTGCGTTCCAGGTTGAGGCGTTCAAGCTGCTGTCGCCGGGCGGAGTTCAATTTGTGGCGCATACGCTGCCGTTTACCGAGATCATCCTGGGATTTCTGGTGCTGATCGGGTGGCAGCTTCGGATTTTTGGGACGATGCTGGCGGCGATCATGGTGGGATTTTCTGTGGTGGTGACGCGAGCGTATTTGCTGCACATGAATATCAATTGCGGATGTTTTGCGACGCCGCAGCCGATCGATATGCAGAAAGTTTTGGAAGACGCGGGCATGGCGCTGCTTGCCGTGTTGATGGCTGTGTTCGCGATTATCGAGGCGCGCAAGCCCCATCCGTGGGCGGCACCGGAAGCGAGTGCGTCGGTTCCTGCGACCAGATAACTTCCCGCGCCGATAGCTTAGGTAGCTTCCAAATCACCCCACCGTTAGACTGAATCCGTGAAGACGCTCGACGAATATTTGCAGCTGGCCGCCGTTGCGCACGGACATTTGTGCGCTGGGCAGGTGCTGGGCGTGCGGCTGGCGATGCTCGGATTGCGCGAACTCGGCATTACCGATCCGATTGCCGAGCGCAAGCGCATCGTGACTTACGTCGAGATCGATCGTTGTATGACGGATGCGATTGGGCTCGTCGCGAACTGCCGATTGGGCAAGCGTGCGCTGAAGTTTCGCGACTGGGGCAAGGTGGCGGCAACGTTTGTCGATTTGCAAACCGGACAAGCGATTCGGATTGCGGCGCGTGAGTCGAGCAAGGAAGTTGCTCGGAATATGTACCCCGAATTGAGCAAAAACGAGGGGCAGCAGAAAGCGTATGCCGAGCTTTCGGAAGAAGTGCTGTTCGACAAGAAGTGGGTCAAAGTCGAAGTGAAAGCGCACGACATGCCGGGATACAAGGGACCGCGCGTCATTTGCGTCGAATGCGGCGAGGGAATCAATTTCGCGCGCGAAGTGTTGCAGGACGGACGCACTTTGTGTCGAGCGTGCGCCGGCGAAACGTATTACTCGCAGCTCTAAACCCAACTGAGAGCTTAGATTGTCGTGGCTGCCGGCGTGCATGACTTCGCGCGGTAGCGTCGCGCGTCAGTGATGGAAACCTGAGGCAACGTGCGGCCTCTCGCTGGCGAAACATGTGCGCTAAAATTGGTCGTTCATGCTGAGTTTGCCACCAATTACGTTGCGGTTGCGCGGATGGAAGCTGATCGACCGCGTGGCGCTGGCGTTTCTGCTGCTGTGTTCGATCGCGCTGGGCGCGGCGGCTGGGTTGCTCTTCGTTTACGCCAGCGATTTGCCGGAGATTCGTGCGCTGGAAACGTACCGGCCCAACGTCGTCACTGAAATTTATGCGGACGACGGGCAGTTGGTAGGAAGCTTTGCGCTACAGCGGCGCATTCTGATGACGTACGAGCAGTGCCCCAAGATTTTGTACAGCGCCGTCACGTCGATCGAAGACCAGCACTTTGAAGAACACTGGGGCATCGATTTTCCCCGTATCGCGGGTGCGGCGTGGCGCAACATCTTGCACCACCACATTACAGCCGGAGCCAGCACGATCAGCATGCAGCTCGCCGGCAACCTGTTTCTCGACCGCAGCGACAAGAGCTTTCGTCGCAAGATGCAGGAAATGCTGCTGGCGCTGCAGATCGAGCGCCGCTACACCAAGCCGCAGATTTTCGCGATGTATGCGAACCAGGTTTATCTGGCGCACGGCAATTACGGATTCGCGGCGGCATCGGAATTTTATTTTGGCAAGCCTGTGGGCGATTTGAAATTGCAGGAAGCGGCCCTGCTCGCCGGCATGGTGAACGGTCCGAAATTTTCGCCGCTGACGAATCCCACCGGAGCGCTATCGCGGCGGAATCTGGTGCTGTACCGGATGCTCGAAGAAGGGAAGATCTCGGGCGCGGATGAGGAAGCGGCCAAGAAGACGCCGCTCGGTTTGCACGTGCAGTATCCGCGCAACGATCTGGCTCCGTATTTCTTTGAAGAGGTTCGCAAGTATCTGGAATCGACTTACGGTACCGAAGCCGTGCATGAACGCGGGTTGCGCGTTTACACCACGTTGAATATCGGGATGCAGCGCGCGGCGAATCAGTCGATACGCGACGGTTTGCATAGTTACGACCGGCGGCACGGCTGGCGCGGCGGGTTGCCGAATATCTTGCGCGACAATCTCGGCAAGCTCGATTCGTACGAAGACGAAGACTGGCGTCATGCGATCGACAAGGGCAGCTATGTCACCGGATTGGTGATGGCGGTCGGCGACAAGGACGCGACGATCAAGATCGGGCAGTATCGTGCGGTGCTGGCTCCCGCGGATTTTGCGTGGACAGGACGCAAGAAGCCGAGCGAGCTGCTGAAAGTTGGCGACCTCGCGCAGTTTTCGATCAAGGAAATCGGAGAATCGACGGTGCGCGTGCAACTCGAGCAGCAACCCGCGCCGCAAGCGGCGATCATGGCGATCGATAATCCGACCGGAGAAATCAAAGCGATGGTCGGCGGATATAGTTTCGAAGATTCGAAGTTCAATCGCGCGACCCAGGCGTACCGGCAAGTCGGCAGCTCGTTCAAGGTGTATGTCTACGCCGATGCGATGGAAAAAGGCGCGACGCCCTTTGACACCATTCTCGATGCGCCGATGACCGTGATGAGCGGCGGCGTGCCGTATTCGCCGCACAACTACGACGAAAAATTCGAAGGCAACATCACGCTTCGGCGCGCGCTGGCCGGTTCGCGCAACGTGCCGGCGGTGAAGCTGGCGGAGAAAGTTGGGATTTCATCGGTTGTCGATGTGACGCGGCGATTTGGGATCACGACATCGCTGCCGCCGTATCTGCCGCTCGCGCTCGGCGCGGCCGACATGAAATTGTCGGAACACGTATCGGCGTTCACGGTTTTTCCCAACGACGGGATTCGCATCGACCCGCACATGATTCGACGCGTGACGAGCTACGACGGCGCGCTGCTTGAGGAAGCGCATCCCGAAGTGCACGACGTGATTTCGCCCGAAGTGGCGCACACAATGACGGCGATGCTGGAAGAAGTCATCCAGTTCGGCACCGGCATGCAGGCGCGGGCGCTGGGCCGTCCAGCGGCAGGGAAGACAGGAACCACGCAGGATTACACCGATGCGTGGTTCATCGGGTTCACGCCCCAAGTCACGGCGGGCGTGTGGGTCGGCTTCGACGACAAACAGATTTCGCTCGGCAAAAAAGAAACTGGTGCGCGAGCCGCGCTGCCGATCTGGCTCGAATTCATGCAGGGCGCGCTGGCGGGAATGCCGGAAGTCGAGTTCGCGAACGTGACTCCGCTGGAAGAAGAAGCGCACGACCACGCGGTCCACGTCGATACGCCGGATACTGCGCCGACGGAAGACGAGCCGGCGGAACGCAAAGCGAAGCCGCCGGCCGACGCTGCACCTGCTGCTTCGCCGCCTAAAACCACATCCGCAACTTCCGCTGCGATTCCACCTGGGCGCTGAACGCTGAGCAAACTTAGAAACTAAGCGAATGGATCCCATCCGCGCGGCTTTATCGTGCCGGTGCTGCCGGTCGGTTTCATCAACTTCAACGCTTGGCCGCGAGTGATTTCGCCAATCGCGGTCAGCTTCAATCCCAAGTATGTCGAAGGAATCTTGTGTGCCTTCGC
>CAWAWE010000025.1:0-44871 GCA_963785605.1 uncultured Acidobacteriota bacterium
AAAATTCCCGCGCGAACTTTTCCGCAAAGCTGCCGAACTCGGCCTCACCGGTGTCGCCATCCCCGAATCCGAAGGCGGCGCCGGCTTCGATCACGTCTCCTACACCATCGTCATCGAAGAAATTTCGCGCGCCTGCGCCTCCACCGGAGTCATCCTCTCCGTTCAAAATTCCCTTTACTGCGATCCCATTCATCGCCTCGGCACCGTCGAGCAAAAACAAAAATTCCTCATCCCCTTCGCGCGTGGTGAAAAAATCGGCTGCTACGCGCTCACCGAACCGCAGGCCGGCTCCAACGCCGCCGCGCTTCAAACCAAAGCCGTCAAGCAGGGCGACAAATACATCATCAACGGCACCAAAGCCTGGATCACCAACGGCGGCGCCGCCGACGCCGCCATCGTCTATGTCAACACCGATCCAGCCAAAGGCGAAAAAGGCATCACCGCACTCATCGTCGAAAAAGGCACGCCCGGCTTCAAGGTCGGCAAGGAAGAAAAAAAGCTCGGCATCAACGCCACCGCATGCAGCGAACTCGTCTTCACCGATTGCGAAGTCCCCGAATCCAATCGCATCGGCAGCGAAGGCGAAGGTTACAAAGTCGCGCTCTCCACACTCGACGGCGGCCGCATCGGCATCGCCGCCCAGGCCTGCGGCATCGCGCAAGGCGCGTTCGAAGCCGCTCTCGAATATTCGAAACAACGCATGGCCTTCGGCCACCCCATCTCGCAATTCCAGGCCATCCAATTCATGCTCGCCGACATGAGCACCGAACTCGACGCCGCACGCCTGCTCATCCGCAAAGCCGCCTGGAAGCAAGACACGGGCGCCCGCTTCAGCATGGACGCCGCCATCGCCAAACTTTTCGCCAGCGAAATGTCCACCCGCGTCACCCACAAAGCCATCCAGATCCACGGCGGCAACGGCTACAGCCGCGAGTACCCCGTCGAGCGCAACTACCGCGACGCCCGCATCACCGAAATCTACGAAGGCACCAGCGAAATCCAGCGCCTAGTAATCTCCTCCTGGGTCCTCAAGCAATAGCTCGCAGCAATTCGCTTCGTTCGTCGCAGTTCGCTTCGTCGCAGTTCGGTGCGTTTCGAATCGCCGTAAAATTTAACGGGAGGGCACGGCTTCAGCCGTGCCGTAACGCCACAACCACAAAGGGGCTTTAGCCCCTGAGGGCCTTCGCTCTCGCCGTAGTATCCTGACTCCCGTGCTCGATCTCGACTGCGGCCAAGACTTCTCCAAAGACAACGCCGAAGACTTCTTCGCCGCTCTCCCTCCCCGCCCCGCCGTCTGCCTCATCCAACCCCACGCCGAAAACGCCGAGCCGCTCCTGATCCGCACCCAAGACCTCCGCAAACGCATGCAACGCCTCCTCGGCCCTCACGATCCCGCCAGCAAACGCCTCAACCTCCGAGATCTCACAAAACGCGTCCTCTACCGCCTCACCGGCTCAAAATTCGAACAATCTTTCACCTACTACCAAAACGCCAAGCACCATCTCCCCCATCGCTACACGAAAGTCATGCGTCTCCGTCCACCCGCCGTATTAAAAGTCACGCTAAAAAACGCCTACCCACGCTGCATCGTCACACGCCACATCTCGGTAGACTCCACCGGAACTCCCTCCGCCGGCACCTATTACGGCCCCTTCCCTTCCCGCAAATTCGCCCTCGCTTTCTCCGAACGCGTCCTCGACTTCTTCAAGATCCGCCGGTGCCAAATAAAAATTCGCCGCGATCCCACCTTCCCCGGCTGCCTCTACTCCGAAATGAAAATGTGTCTCGCCCCGTGTTTCGCCGGCTGCTCCAAAGAGGAATACGACGCCGAGGTCAGCAGACTCGTACAATTTCTCGACACCGACGGCAACTCCCTCCGCGCCGCCATCGAACTCGAACGCGAAAAAGCCAGCGACGATCTCGACTTCGAACGCGCCGCCACAATTCACAAGCGCATCGAAAAACTCGACGACGCTCTCCGCGGCAAATCGGATCTCGCGCGCCGCATTCAGGATTTAAATGCAGTGATCTTGCAGCGCTCCGCCGAAGATCAAACCATCGCCGCCTTCGCCATCCGCGGCGGACGCTTCTCCGATCCCTGCTACATCCGCTTCGCCGAAATCGCCGGCCAGCCTCGCTCCGCCGAACAAATCTTTCGCGACTATCTCGAATCAAACTCAATAGCAAAGGCAAGCGCCGCGCCAGACGCGAACGCAGCAGATGCAGCCCCCGCCACAATCGCCGCCACGAACTCTCCCGCCGCAGCCCGCACCGAACTCGGCGAACATTTGTGGCTACTGGCCCGCTGGTATTACAGTAATCCCCGCGAAGGCGAAATCTTTTTCCACGAAAAAGACTGGCCCTATCGCAGAATCCTGCGCGCCTGTTCGCGTCTTCTGCTTCCGAAAGAAAGCGAACCCGCGAAAGAAAAAACAAAGGCTACCGACACGCAACAGCAATCAGGCCTCAGCACTTCCAATCACGAGAACGAAGGAAAGAGCCCGCAACAATGACAACCCACGCCACCGCCGCCGGAACCGCCAAATACGCCCAGCGTTTCCCCGGCCGCGCCGCCGACGGCCACTTCCGCGAATCCCAAGGCCTCGTCCTCTCCTCCATCGGCATCGGCACCTATCTCGGCGCCCCCACCGACAAAGCCGATCAAGCCTACGCCGCATGCATCGCCCGCTCCGTCGAAAGCGGCATCAACGTCATCGACAGCGCCATCAACTATCGCTTCCAACGCAGCGAGCGCTGCATCGGCGCCGCCATCAAATACCTCGCCAAACAAGGCTACTCCCGCGAAGAATTCGTCCTCTGCACCAAGGGCGGCTACCTCACGCCCGACGGCGCGATGCCCTCCGATCCCAACGACTACTTCTATCGCGAATACATCCAGCCCGGCATCCTCACGCCCAACGACATCGTCGGCGGCAGCCACTGCATAACGCCGCGCTTTCTCGAAAATCAGATCGGCCGCAGCCTCAACAATCTCGGCGTCGATTGCATCGACGTCTACTACCTCCACAATCCCGAATCGCAGCTCGGCGAAATTCCCCGCCCCGATTTCCTGGAACGTATTCGCGACGCATTCATTTTTCTCGAATCGATGGTGCAAGCCGGAAAAATTCAGTTCTACGGCATGGCCACCTGGAACGGCTTCCGCCAGGAAGCTCGCGCCCGCGACGCCATGAACCTCGCCGAACTCGCAACCCTCGCCCACGACATCTCAGGCGACGATCATCACTTCCGCTTCGTCCAGCTCCCCTTCAATCTCGGCATGACCGAAGCCCTCACACTCGGCAATCAATCCGTTAACGCCAAAGAAAAAACCGTCATGGAGGCCGCCTCCGACCTCGGCATCACTCTCGTCGCCAGCGCCTCTCTCCTCCAGGGCCAGGTCACGCGCAATCTCCCGCCCTTCGTCGCCGAAGCCTTCGGCCTCGAATCCGACGCCCAGCGCGCCCTGCAATTCGTCCGCAGCGCTCCCGGCATCACCACCGCCCTCGTCGGCATGGCCAACCCCGAGCACGTCATCGCCAACACCAAGCTCGTCTCCATTCCCCCTGCCAACATCGATCAATTCAGCAAACTCTTCACCCGCGGCGAATCCGCCTAACTTCCACATTTCTAAAAGCCTGTCATCCTGAGGCGGCCGAAGGCCGCCGAAGGATCTCAGCCGTAGCTACCACCAACCAACGACCCGACGCGCACGCTCTATCGCTGCTGTCACAAGTCACCAATCACCCCCCGAGTTGCCGCCCCCACCCCCCAATGCCATAATCGATGTTTCAAAGCACCCGCAACTCGCATCAATAGTCACGAACCACGAACTCGCAACACTCGCTTCACGGGAGCACCACCATGGCAATGAGAGACACCTGGATCGAATCACGCGAAGCCGCACAAGCCAACGCCAACGGCAACCGCAACATGTCGCAGATGCACTTCGCCCGCAAAGGCGTCATCACCGAAGAAATGCAGTACGTCGCCAAGCGCGAGAAACTCGATCCCGAAGTCGTCCGCAGCGAAATCGCCCGCGGCCGCTGCATCATCCCCGCCAATATCCACCACCGCAATCTCGAGCCCATGGCCATCGGCATCGCCACCGGCTGCAAAATCAACGCCAACATCGGCAATTCCGCCACCACGTCCAACATCGACGAAGAATTGAAAAAACTCCATCACGCCGTGCACTACGGCGCCGATACCGTCATGGACCTCAGCACCGGCGGCAACATCCCTGAAATTCGCCAGGCCATCATCAACGCCTCGCCCGTCCCCGTCGGCACCGTTCCCGTTTACGAAGCCATCTCCCGCGTGCGCCGCCCCGAAGATCTCACTTTCGACTTGATGCTCGAAGTCATCGAAGAGCAAGCCGAGCAGGGCGTCGATTACATGACCATCCACGCCGGCGTCTTGCGCGAACACGTTCCTCTCGTCCGCAAGCGCATCACCGGCATCGTCAGCCGCGGCGGCTCGCTGATGGCCCACTGGATGGAGCACCACAAAAAGCAAAACTTCCTCTACGAAAATATCGAACGCATCATCAAAGTCTTCAAAAAGCACGACGTCAGCTTCTCGTTCGGTGACGGCCTCCGCCCCGGCTGCATTGCCGACGCCAGCGACGAAGCGCAATTCGCCGAGCTAAAAGTCCTCGGCCAGCTCACCACAAAAGCCTGGGAAGAAGACGTCCAGGTCATGATCGAAGGCCCCGGCCACGTCCCGCTCGACAAAATTAAAGAACAAGTCGACAAGGAAATGGAGTGGTGCCACGAAGCCCCGTTCTACACGCTCGGCCCGCTCGTCATCGACATCGCTCCCGGCTACGACCACATCACCAGCGCCATCGGCGCCGCGATGATCGGCTGGCACGGCGCATCGATGCTCTGCTACGTCACGCCGAAAGAGCACCTCGGCCTGCCGAATCCGGAAGACGTAAAACAAGGCGTCATCGCCTACAAAATCGCCGCCCACGCCGCCGACGTCGCGCGTCACCGACCCGGCGCACGCGATCGCGACGATGCTCTCAGCTACGCGCGCTTCCTCTTCGACTGGAACAAGCAGTTCGAGCTCTCGCTCGACCCCGCCACCGCTAAGGCCATGCACGACGAGAACTTGCCCGACGACTTCTACAAGGAAGCAAAGTTCTGCTCCATGTGCGGCCCCAAGTTCTGCTCCATGAACATCACCCAGCTCGCCGACGCCGAAGGCGGCCACGACCAAACCGAGCGCAAACAAAAATTCGCCGAGCTCCTCGTCAAAGTCCAAGGCGCCAGCGCCTAGATCGTTCTCGCGTTTTCCGTATGCGGGCGCAGCACGGCTGCGCCCCACGTCCGCAAGATGTAAGCCGCGTATCGCCAATCTCCCTTATTCGCTCAATCCCGCCGAAATTGCTGATATGACACGATGGTTCCACACTCCTGATGTTACAAACCCGTCACCGGGGATGACCGTTTAGACTATGTACAGACTTTGCCGGAGCGCGTTCCCCGCTCTTGCTTGCTAATATAAGCAAAATCCACCTGAGACCTCTTCAGGCATCGGAAACTCATGCAGAAGCCTCTGCCAAGCTGCCAAGTCCTGGTCGTTGACGATTCCGCCGTCTCCCGCAAGCTTGTGGAGCACGCGCTCGAACCGTCCGGCCATACGCTCCTCTTCGCCAAGAATGGCGAGGAAGCGATTGAGCTTTTCCGCCGCCATTGCCCGCCCATCGTCGTGACCGACTGGATGCTGCCCGATTTTTCCGGCCTCGAACTCCTGCAAAAAATTCGCGCCGAAGAGCAGCGTGAATACACTTACGTCATCGTCCTCAGTGCCAAATCCGAAAAAGACAACGTGGTAAAAGGCCTCGCCGCAGGCGCCGACGATTACCTCACGAAGCCCTTCGATCCCGGCGAGCTCCTCGCTCGTATCGGCGTCGGCAACCGCACCGTCGATCTCCACCGCGAGATCGACGCCAAAAATCGCCTGCTCGAAGCCCTCGCCCACACCGACTCGATGACCGACCTCCCGAATCGCCGCGCCATCGAAGATTGGGCCGACCGCCAACTGCGCGGTGCCGCGCGTCACGGCTTTCCCATGTGGGTCGTCCAAGCCGATCTCGACTCCTTCAAGGAAATCAACGACGGCCACGGTCACGACGCCGGCGACATCGTCCTCAAACGCTTCTCCGAAGTCCTCAAAGGCAACACCCGCGCCTCCGACATCTGCGGCCGCATGGGCGGCGACGAATTCCTCCTCGTCATCACTCACGTCGAAAAGCGCTACATCGAGGTCACCATCAACCGCCTCCGCGAAGAATGGGCCGCCTGCGAATTCGAATTCGGCGACAAACGCGTCTCCCTTACCGCCAGCTTCGGCATCGCCGGCTTCTGCGGCAAAGGCGCCCCCACCTTCCCCGCCCTCGTCGCCCAAGCCGACAAAGCCCTCTACGCCGCCAAACGCACCGGCGGCAACCGCGTCGAAGTCCACGTCACCACCGAAACCCCCGCCCTCCAACCCCAACCCTGATTCGAAAGTTTGATCGAAATACTCGCGCTTCGAATTCGCACGGAAGGCACCCCCCCATTTTTCGAAGACAAGTTTGTCCGTACGTCTGTCACTCCAAGCCGCCCGCTCGTCCCATCCAGTAAACGGGGTGTCATCCTGAGCGAAGCGAAGGATCTCAGTTCGATCGCCTGCACTATCTTGACCACGGGCGCTCCATGCGCACCGCATCCTGACCTCACAGACGACGCGCCAATGATTCGGGGAAATACTTTTTGAGCCGGAGCAATGGGCTCTCGAACAGCGAATAGGAAAGCGAGGCGACCGCCACCGTCAACAGTGACCCTAGTAGGAAAAAAGTGAAGTGGGCCGTGATGGACGTCGAGCGCTTGACCGAAGGCATCAGGTACTGAAGTGTCGAAAACACGATCACATTGAACAGGTAAATCCCGTAACTGATCCTTCCGATATACCTGAGGAAAGAATTGGAAAATGCCGACGCGGCATACGTAGAAGCATCAATCGTGAGTAACACCAAAGCAGCTCCGCCGTAAATCTGGAGGAGTTTTGGTACGGACCACCGGGTCAGCAAATCTGAACCGCTCACCTGTAGGTACATTCCCAGCGGCAACAGAAACGCAGCGTACCGGCCAATCTTCAGCCAGAGATCTAGGTCATCGTACTCACTTGCAAACAGCGCTCCCACCGCGAGCGCATCAACCTGACAAAGCGTATTCCACGAATCGAAATAGTTTGAAAATCGAATAATCGGTGAAGCAATCAGCACACTGAGACAAATCCATCGAAGTGTTCTCTTCGACGAAAAATACACGACGAGCGGCCATGCGAGATAAAACTGCTCTTCCACCGCCAGTGTCCACATTGGCCCGAGACCCACGGCCCCAACGTTGTGCCCGTAAACCAGGTTTTGTAGGTATAAGACGTAAATCCACCAACTTACTCCACCCGACACGGCATGTTGGTGTGGACCGAATCTCAAAAGCCCAAACGACAGCAAGAGAACTGCGTAATACAGCGGCCAGATTCTTAACCCGCGCCTGGCGTAGAAATTGAAAAAATAGTTTGGGCCATCTTTGGATCGAATCAGGATGCGAGAAATGAGAAAACCCGAAATAACGAAAAATATCAGGACCCCGGCAGCACCGAATCCGGTGTAATTCGTTAGGGAAGGAAATAAATCACTGTCGAGCCCGTGCGCCACAAGGACGAAAAGGACTGCGAGCGCTCGCAGTCCGTCCAGCTGTGGAATGTAGTCTTTAGGTTTATCGTTCTTACTTGTTTTTGGCGGTTCTGCAAGGTTGCCTGCCTTTGCAGGCTCTGCGACAACTTCCGTCCGTGCGGTTACTTCGGCGCTCGTTTTGTCGAGCGTACTTGTGGTTGGCACTCTTTCCAGCCCTTACTTTTCTTTGCCAGAGAAGCAGCCGACAACGTCCCATATTGGGATTCGGCTAGATGTCTGCTCAACACACGTCTTAAGTAAGGCTACTCTAACTCTTGGTACCCTTACCGTCAATAAACAAAGTAAATGATATTATTTCTAGTATACATATAGTATGTAGATCGATGAATCCCACCGCCCGCCACTTACTAAATAATTTTGTCAGTCCATCTCTTTGATTGGATATCTGTCGCAGATTGAGACCTGCGAGCGAGGCTTGGTTCCGGACTCAACGTTGCGATTCGGCTGCTGCGTCTTCTCGGGATCGTTCCCAAAGAATCCTCAACGGCTTGCCAGTTACCATTGACGACCGGTTACATTCGTGGTACCCTGTGTGTGTCGCGCAATCCACTTCGAACTTGCCCCTCTGTTAACCCCCGCAGTTTCTGCAACTTCCACATACTCGTTTTCTAGGCTCCGCCAACCCATAGAAAATCAAGCACTTGCACACTCTTCAAAAAACATAGGGGGTATACCCCTCTTCGTCCCATTTCGGAACTCGTCCTCTCAGAAGGACTTCGATTCAGTTGGAATTGGATCGAACGGCAACCTACTTAGTGGTTGGGGACCCGTCAGGGGCGGCGCCAGAAGGACTCGTCTCCAGCGCAGATCCCAGCTTCCCCTCGCCCCACTGCCGCCGGAGCTTGGCGTTCAAAGGATCGGAGTAGAGCCGTGCGACGAGATCGCCCAGGATGGTCGCGATGATGATTGTGAAGAGAAAGAAAAACGGCACAGACCACATCGGTTTGCCCATCGCCAGAAATGCGTGGAAGAAAGCGAAGACCACAAACATGTGTGTGAGATATACCTCGTAGCTCCGCTGCCCCAAGCGCAACAGCGGATTCAAGAACGCGGGACACCGCCACTGCGTTCGCGCAGCCACAATAATCAGCAAACACGTACCGATCGCCAGCAAAGTTTCTTCGAGTCCGGTCGCGCCCAGCGGAAACAAGAACGGAAAGCCAGAGAATGCGAGCATGCCGAACACAAGAGCAAATCCGACCCAACCAAGAACGCGCAGCATCACTGGCGAGAAATTAACCTGCGACAAGATAATCGCCGTCAAGCAGCCGAGCGCAATCGCGTCCATGCCGCCGAGATACGAATACTCCTGCCACGTATCGTTGCCGTGCGCCAAGACAGTTCGCCCAAACGGTCCCAGCACGATGAACACAAACAGAAACGGAACAAACAATCGCACGCGCCCCAACAACCACGCCGCGATTGGAAAAAAGAGATAGAACATCTCTTCCACCGACAGCGACCACAGCACGTCCCAATTTCCCGGCAAATATCCGCGCCGCGCTTCCAGCACATTCACGTGAAACGTCAGCGCCGCAAGCAGCGCCCGCCCCAGCCCGCCCGTCTTGGCCGAAACGTGAAAGTCTTCGAGACCCGTAAAATGCAGCACGCTGAGCACGGCCAGCAACGCCAGCAACAACGGCCCGATGCGCGCCAGCCGCAGCAAATAAAAATCACCAGGTTTGATCTTCGGCAGCGCGCCCCAGCGCTTCAGCGTGATCGACGTAATCAAAAATCCCGAAATCGCAAAAAATATCTGAACGCCGAATTGCCCGTTCCACACGAACGCGTGCACCAGCGGCCTCGGGAACGCCGCCGCATACGGCACATGCTCGATCACCAGCCGCATATTGACGTGATTCAGCAGCACCAGCAGGATCGCCAGCCCGCGCAGCAAGTCCACTCCGTCCAGCCGCGTCCAACTGTGGCGAGGTGCGTCGTTCTTTTGCGTCATCGCACTCGATTGTATGCAACGCGCAAACGCACAACCGATCGATGTCGTCGAATGTTCGAGAACGGGGAGGTGATGACGCGACGCTCTCTACTCATCGTGGGTTGCCGCGATCGGATTGTTGGGACTCACGATGCAGATGCCGAAATGAAGTTACCCGTCACGGCTTCACGACTCAGCGCTACTCGTGGCGAAGGGCGATGATCGGATCCGTATGAATCGCGCGTCGCGCCGGCAAGTAGCACGCAGCCAGTGCAACGACGGCGAGCAGCGCAGCCACCCCGGCAATCGTCCCCGGATCGTTGGGCCGCACGTTGTAGAGCATCTGCGCCATGAAGCGCGTAAGCCCCAGCGCCGCCGCAACGCCAGCCGCGAGTCCAATTGCAACGATGACGACAACTTGCTTCACTACGAGCCGCAAAATGTCGCGCGACTGCGCCCCGAGCGCCATGCGAATGCCAAGCTCGCGCGTCCGCCACGCCACTTCGTACGAAAGCAGCCCGTATAGCCCAAAACATGCCAGCACCAGCGTCAGCACGCCAAAAAATTCCGCCACATCCGCAATCAAACGTTCTTCAAACAGCATATGCTCTACCTGTTCGGACTGCGTCAAAACCTCGAAAAGCGGAAGGTTGCGGTCGAACCCCGCAACGACTTTACGGACAGCGGGTATCAAAGAAGTTGGATCTGTCGCCGTGCGCAACTCGAAATGGGCGCTGTTTCCCTGCAAGGGCATGTACATCATGGGGATCACATCCGCCCGGATTCGCTCATATTTCGTGTCGCCTATGATTCCGACGATCGAGTAGCCGGGTTGAAGGCCCCCCGGGTCGGGATGATGATCCGACGGGCCGATGTGTCTGCCGATCGGGTCGTGTCCCGGAAAATATTTCCGAGCCAGCGTCCGATTGATCAGCACCGAAATCGGCGCCGCAGCGATCGGCGGAAACTGCAAAGAGTCGGCTGGCACCGATGCTTTTTTAGCGCGGGCAAGAGCGGACTCTCGTGCCGTATCAATCGCTTCGTTGGTGGCTGCGGCCGAGGCGAAGTCTTGCTGTCCCAGTGTGCGTCCCGCAATCAAGGGTATCTTCATCGTCGGAAGATAATCGGGACCGACGGTCATCACTCCGACTTCGATGTTCGTTTGCGCTGGAGCGCCGTCGAGATGAACGTCCATCCCGGAGCGACTGCCGCTCAACAAAGCCTCGCCAGAATAGGAAACCGAAATGACTCCTGGCAACGTCGACGAGACGCTGCCGGAGGTTGCTGCAAAGCCGCATCGTTTGCGCATCGTTATAGCCCGCAATCACAGGATTGATGCCAAAGAGCAGCAGATTTTGAGTCTGGAAACCCGGATCGGTGTGGCGGAGATTCTGCAACGTCCGAACAAGCAGACCAGCGCCGACAGCGACGAGAATCGAGAGAGCGACCTGCGCGACCACCAGCGCATCGCCCATCCGGAACCAGCGCGTTACAGAAGACTTTGGCAACGAGGAAGGACTCTCTTTGAGCGTGGGATTCACATCGACGCGCGCGCAACGGCGTGCGGGTGCGAGCCCGAAGAGAATGCCGGTGACGAATGTTACGGCGATTGTGAATGCCAGGACGCGAAGATTTGGCTCGATGATGTAGGCAAAAGTATCGTTCATGCCCAACGCCGCGAAGTGCGTGATGGCGTGAACACCCCAGATTGCGATAAAAACACCGAGAACGCCGCCGAGCAAGGAGAGAAGAACACTTTCGGTCAGCAGTTGACGGACGATACGGCCGCGCCCGGCTCCCATTGCGATGCGAAGCGCCATTTCTTTCTGGCGATGCGCCGAACGCGCGAGCATCAAGCCGGCGACGTTGGCGCACGCGATCAGCAGAACGATTCCGACGCCCACCATCATCAAGTAGAGCATCGGCGCGATGATGTGGGCCTGGCCTCGAAGTGCTTGCTCCACTGGATACAAATGGATCGTTGGGTCGTCGGCTTCACGGAAGAGCGGCTTCGACCCATGGATGGTTTCGTTACGAAAAATAGTAGCGGCGGCCGCTTCCGCCTGCACGATCGAAACCCCAGACGGAAGCCTTCCGACGATGACAACCCAGAAGCTGGCGGCCTCACGGACACGATCTCCCGTCGACCACCATTCGGGCCGCACGCGAGTTACGAGCGAAATCGGAACGTAGAAGTCTTGAAACTTGCCGGATGCGAAATTCGTGAAGCGGGGATCGGCAACTCCGACGATCATCGCAGACATATTGTTGAGGCGGACGGCACGGCCGACCGCCCCGGGATCAGACGCAAAATTCTTCCGCCAGTAGCTGTAATCCAGAACGATGGCAGCGGGCGCGTCAGGCACATCGTCAGCTGGCCCGATCGGCCGACCGAGATACATCGATACGCCGAGAGTGGAGAAGAAATCGCCGGAAACGTACGTGCCATGGGCGATTGCGGCAGTTCCGTTATCCGTGAAGTTGATCGGCACAGGGCCGGAAAAGGCAGCCACCCCGGAAAAAGCATTGGCCGCGTTTGTCCGAACGGATTGAAAGTATGGGACGGAGAGAGAGCAGTCGATTTTGCTGTAGTCGCAATCACCAAAAGAGCTATGTCCGGTGAAATCGGGATCTTTGTGCGCAGTCCAACTGAATACAACAAGGTCCTTCGAATTGGAAACCGGGAGAGAGCGCAACATCACGGCGTCGATGATGGTGAAGATGGCGGTGTTGGCGCCGATGCCGAGGGCGAGGGTGAGGACGACGACGGTGGCGAAGAGCGGGGATTTGCGGATGCCGCGGAGCGCGAAGCGGAGATCTTGTACGAGATGGTCGAGCCAGCGGATGGCCCAGACTTCGCGAGTGTCTTCCACGACGCGGGTGACGTTGCCGAATTTGCGCACGGCGGCGTAGCGGGCTTCTTCGGGCGACATGCCGCGGGCGATGTTGTCTTGCGTTTCGATTTCGATGTGATTTTGGATGTCGGATTCGAGATCGGTGAGGAGGCGTTTCCTTTCGCGGTTGGTCATCGCTTGTTCTCCTTTGCCAGATGAAAGATGCGTTTACGAGAACTTCTCAAAGCTTGTTCTCCTGCTTTGCGGGACGGAGGATGCGGGCGATGGCACCGGCGAATTTGTCCCACTTGCGGGTTTCGAGATCGAGCTGTGCGCGGCCTTTGGGCGTGAGCGAATAAAACTTGGCTCGACGATTGTTTTCGGAAGTGCCGTCGGCAGCGCTGATCCATTTGCGCTTGATGAGGCGATGCAGCGCGGGATAGAGCGAGCCTTGCTCGACTTGGAGAACTTCGTCGGAGCGGAATTCGATGGCTTTGGCGATGGCGTGGCCGTGCGCGGGGCCAAGCAGCAGAGTGCGGAGAATCAGCAGGTCGAGCGTGCCCTGGAGCATTTCGATGCGTTCGAGTTCGTCTTTAGTAGACATTCTAGGTGGAGGATAATGAGACTCACCTCGAATGTCAAGGGGAGCGAATCAGGAGAGACAAGCTGCTGGTGCCGCGTTGATGCAACGGACGGCGATGATTGCTGAGAACTCGGTATTGTCGAATCCAAACCCCGCGATCTGGGAAACGATCGCGGCTACAGGGTGGCGAGGCGCGACCGAGCTGGAGCATTTTTTACGCGCTGCATACTTGACCAAGTATCAACTTTGAGAGACTGTGGGCCGCACAGGCTTCAACCGGGGGTCGGGGAAGGATTTTCAAATGAAAAGGATTGGGATCGTCGTCGTGGTAGTGATTCTTCTTGTCGCCGGCGGGAAGTGGGCTTACGAGAATTTTACGGTGCAGGTGCCGAACTATGCGGCGGCGGGCAAGGTTGTGTGGCTCGAGCAGAACTGGACGGCGGAGCAGCGGGACTGGTTTTATCACACGGAGCAAGGGACGCAGACGTTCGGAATTCCGTACGAGTGGTTCATTGCGCTGGAGCAGCCGGCGTTGTCGCTGGGCAAGCCGGGAATGTTGAGCGATCCGCAGTATCTCGATCGATATGGATTTATTCCGTCGGAGACAAAGAACGGCGGAGTGGCGCTGCCGATCGGGTTTGCCGTGGGGCCGAAATTGACTGAGGTGAATCCGCGGACGAATGCGCCGATGACCGCGCTGGGATTGACTTGCGCGGCTTGCCATACAGGGCGGTTCACGTATCAGGGGACGGCGGTGCTTGTGGATGGTGCGCCGGCGCTGACGAATCTGTCGAAATTTCAGAAGGCGATGGCGTTGTCGCTGCTCTACACGGCGTACGTGCCGACGCGGTTCGATCGCTTTTCGGAGCGCGTGTTGGGAGCGGATGCGGACGCCAGCGCGAAGGCCGGGCTGCGAAAGCAGTTCGATGAAGTGGTGACCGAAGTAAAAACGATCGCGAAGCTGGAAAAAAACAACGAGCACAAAACTGTGGAGGAAGGATTTACAAGGCTAGACGCTTTGAATCACATCGGCAACATCGTGTTTTCGGTCGATCTGAACAACGAGCCCGCAAATTACGTGGGCTACACGGCGCCGGTGCATTTTCCGCGCATCTGGAATGCATCGTGGTTCGAATGGGTGCAGTACAACGGTTCGATCGCGCAACCGATGGCGCGCAACGCAGGTGAGGCGCTGGGCGTCGGAGCGAAACTGAATCTGACCGACGCGAAGAAGCCGCTGTATTCATCGAGCGTGGATTTGAAGGAATTGTTTGCGATGGAGCAGCAACTGGCTGGAACACCGCCGCCGGATGCAACGGGATTTCACGGCCTGGTTTCGCCGAAGTGGCCCGACAACTTATTGCCGCCGATCAATAAAGATCTCGCGGCGAAAGGAGCGGGTTTATACAAGGAGATTTGCCAGGGATGCCATCTGCCGCCGGTGAGCGAGCCTGAATTCTGGAATTCGGATCGATGGTCGGCGAAAAACGCGGCGGGCGAGCGTTATCTCGATTTGAAAATGTTGGACATTCAGAACATCGGAACCGATCCAGCGCAGGCGCAGGATATGGCGAGCCGGCGGGTGACGACGCCAGCCAGCCTCGGAATTGCGAGCCAGGATTATGGATTGGCGCTCGCGGCCATAGTCGAAAACACCGCGAAGCAGTGGTACGCCAGCCAGCAGCCGCCGGTTTCGGACGATGTTCAACAAAAAATGAATGGATACCGGCCGGTGGGCGTTCGCGCGCCGCTGCAATATAAGGTGCGGCCTTTGAATGGCATCTGGGCGACGCCGCCGTATCTTCACAACGGGTCCGTGCCGAATCTGTACGCGTTGCTGTCACCCGTAGAGGATCGGCCGAAAAAATTCTATCTGGGCGATCGCGAATACGATCCCGTGAACGTTGGATATCGCACGGACGAATTGGCCGGCGGATTCGAAATGGATACAACGATCCGTGGAAACTACAACACCGGACACGAATTCAGCGACACGTCCAAAAAAGCTGGTGTGATTGGGCGCGGGCTCACTCCAGATGAGCGAAAGGCGTTGATCGAATATCTGAAGAGCTTGTGACGTGCGGCGCGATTGCCGGAGATCGTGCTACTTCAGGCCGTCGAGGACGTAGAGGTCGGACGTGATACGGGAATAGGAATAGATGTAGCTCTTGAGGTCGGCAGAAAAATTGGGCGGAGCATTGTCGATGAGGCCGGTGGGATCCATGGGGCTGAACGTCTTGAAAGGCGTGCGCTTGCCGGTCGAAAGATCGATGGCGAATACATGCACGGGGACTTCGGTGCGGCCGACGATGATGTGCTTATCGTCGATCCACTGAACTGGCTCGTCGCCATCGAGAACGCCCGGAATGAGCGTGGCTTTGCCTGTCGCAACGTTGTAGACGACAGGGTGGCGATTGGGATCGAGCGCCGCCACGAGAGCGCCGTCATTCGAGATGCTGCGACGATAGCGAAATGTGGCGCCTTCAGGACCAAGCGGGCGAGACGAGCCGCCGTTGAGGTCGTAGATAAACATTCCCTGGCCATGTCCGTCGGGGCGATTGCCGAGTATGAGTACGCGGTGGGCATCGGGGAAGAAAAACGCCTGATGCACCTGAAGATCGCCCGTATCGATGGGACGAGATTCGCCGGCACCCGTGGGGAATTCCGTAAGGTGACGCTTGCCATCGGAACCCAAGGTCATAGCGAGTACCCGTTTGCCATCGGGCGAGAGCGAAGGAGCAGTACCGTCGCCCAAGCGAATCGCCGGCGACCCGTCAGTAGGTCGCACATAAAGAGCACCGGTTTCGCCGCCGGCTTCACCTGTTTCGTCGAAAGAGACGAGCTTACCGTCATCGCTTAGGTCGCGGGGA
Organism: uncultured Acidobacteriota bacterium; assembly: GCA_963785605.1. GTDB lineage: Bacteria > Acidobacteriota > Terriglobia > Acidiferrales > UBA7541 > Acidiferrum. The sequence continues at coordinate 15,971 of CAWAWE010000025.1, forward strand.
ACGGTCCAATCATGCCAACTGAGATCGGTTTCGGATTTTGCGCCGGGTGCGAGGCCGACCATGCCGGCGCGCCAATCGTCGCGGGTGAAGAGGATGCGGCCTTGTTTTGAAACGTCGTGAAGAGTGAGGGTGCCGGTGCCGAGATAGACTAGGCGCTCTTTGCCGTCGAGAGTGACAGCGCGGATTTCGCGGTTGGAGCCCGACTTGGTGCCGGTGAACCAAACTTCGTCACCATCGGGGCGCCAGGCAAGGCCTTGGAGGCTGACGTACGACGTACTGATGGTCTTTTTGCTGCCGGAGGAATCGACGATTGCGACGGACCCTCCGTCGTCACGACCGTAGGGGTGGTCGGCAAAGGCAATCATTTTGCCGTTGGGTGAAATGCGCGCGTGGCTTACCCAACCGGGGGTCTCGTAGAGAACCTTGCCGATCGGATATTCGATGCGAATCTTACCGGCGACCCGGCGTATGACGGCAAGACTGGAGCCGTCAGGCGACCAGTCGGCAGATTCGACGCCATCGATAATGTCGCGCGGGGCCCCGCCGCCTTGTGGCTGACGGGCGAGCATGCTGGAGAACTCGAAGCCCTCCTCGAAGCGATGATTTATTCCGACGGCGAGTTCACCGGAAGGTGAAACCGCGAAGACGTTCGAGACGGTGGTGCCCAGTGGGCGCGATTCGGTGCTGCCGGGATTTGCGGAATAAAGCGAGGAGGTAGATCCGTCCCACGAAGCGGAGTAAATCAGATTGCCGTCGGGAGTGAAGCGAGCGTTCCAGATGGTGCCGCGGCGGAAGGTGATGCGAAGGGTTTTTGGATTGGAAGCGACGGGAGCGGGGCGAAGCCAGGCGCCGAGCGCGGCTCCGGCAGCGAGAAGTGCGACGGCAGCAACGGCTGGAATGAGCCAGCGATTTCGATTTAAGGTGGCGGAAGATGCGGACGCATTGCCCGACGAAATCGTGGAGATGGATTCGAGGTCGAAGGCGACGTCGTGGGCGGATTGGAAACGCTGCGCGGGTTGCTTTTCGAGGCAGTGGCGGACGATGCGGTCGAGAGCGGGGGGAATCGAGGCGGGGCTGGATGGATTTGTGCGCGCGATGAGGTCCTGCGGATCCTCGTTAAGAATCGCGGTCATCGTTTCGGCGCTGGTGTTGCGCTTGAATGCGCGCTGGCCGCAGAGCATTTCGTAGAGGATGCTGCCGAAGCCGAAGATGTCGGAGCGGTGATCGACGGCGTCGCCGCGGACTTGCTCGGGAGACATGTAGCCGACGGTGCCGAGAATTTGTCCGGCGTCGGTGTGATTGGCGTTGGAGATGTGGGTGGCGGTTTGGTCGGATGCACCCGGAGCGGGCGCGTCGTTGCCGCGAAGTTTTGCGAGGCCGAAGTCGAGAATTTTTACCTGGCCGGTCTTGGTGATGAAGATGTTTTCGGGCTTGAGGTCGCGGTGGACGATGCCGCGATCGTGAGCGGCGGCAAGTCCGTTTGCGAATTGGACAGCGAGTTCGGTGGCTTTGCGAACGGGAAGGCCGGCGGCGGGGATGCGTTCGCGGAGGGATTCGCCTTCGAGAAGCTCGGAGACGATGAAGTGGACGCCGCCGGCTTCGCCGATGTCGAAGACGGAGACGATGTTGGGATGAGTCAAGGCGGCGACGGCGCGGGCTTCTTGTTCGAAGCGGCGCAGGCGATCGGGGTCGTTGGTGAAGGATGCGGGAAGAACTTTTAGAGCGACGTCGCGGCGGAGACGCGGATCGTTGGCGCGATAGACCTCGCCCATGCCTCCGGAACCTATGAGGCTGACGATTTTGTAGTGGCCGAGCTGAGTTTCGGGAGCAAGAGGCATAGGGCTTGGGCGGGTGGATTATACATTTATTGGGGCACCGCGCGATGGCCCGAGGCAATACGTAACTTTTCTAGTTGAGATTCAAATACGTATCGAGGCTGCGTAGGGTGGTGGCGCTATGCGCCGTGGACGCGGGCGAGGTGGACGCCTGCGGCGGAGGTCAAACGATAGCCTTGGAGGTATTCGTAGGCGACGGACCAGATGGCGCCGCCGGTGGAGGCGAACATCAACTCTTCGATCGGCACGCGCAAGATGTAGATGCCGATGAAATTTTGCAGCGTGTAATAACGCTGGACGAATTCGGGATAGAGCGCAAGGAAATAGACGAAGAGGAGGAGATAGAGCAGGGTGAAATTCATTGCGCCGGTGAGCATCAGGCGGATGAGATCGGGGCGCATGAAGGCCACGACGATGGCGCCGACGGCGAAAGAGATGACCATGTTGTAGATGGTCTTGTGGCGAAACGCGAATTCGAGAACGAGGAAAAGCGCGACCACTACGACGAAGGGGGCGTAGTGGATGCGGCGGCCGCTGGTGCGGGCCACGACGAGTCTCTCTTTCAAAATGTATTCGCCGAGGATCGATGCGATGCCGCCGACGGCGCCGGCCCAGAGAAAGTCTTCGATGCCGACGTGAATTTTGGCGTCGAGATTGAAGAGCGACGGAGGCTGCCAATATTCAGGAATGAAGAGAAGGCTCGTGAGCGCGAATGGCATGGAGACGAGCGTGCCCCAGATCATTTGCGGTCGATACGATTTGCCGAGCCAGTAGCAGACGACCCAGGCGGCGACGAAAATCATCGTGCCAATGAAATAGGAGTAGTGGTAGCTCGGCATGGGAGGGTCCTTCCCGCGTGAAGTTTGGCGGATTATACCCATTTGAGACGTGTTTAGGTACGAATGAGGATTTGCGACAGGACGGTGAGAAAAGGCGATTCGCGAACGGCTAGAGCGTTCGGAGGATTTCGGCAGAGGTCGAGATTCACCGCAGAGTTCGCAGAGAGCTCAGAGCGGACCGCGGAGGAGCTTGCGATGCGGCTTTGTGATGCGCCGACTGTGTATTACTGGACGTCGCGGTGGGGGACGACGTGGAGATGCGCCGCGGCGGCGAGCGGGTTTGGCTGGGGTTCGCTGTCGGCGATGATTTGGCGGACGGCGGTGCGGCGGGCGGAGTCGATGGAGGCGATGCCGCGCTCGAGCCAGTAGGCGGCGGCTTCGATTTTGCCTTTGTTGAAAAGGAGCGCGCCGAGATTGATGGCGGCTTGCGTATTGTCGGGCGCGATGGTGAGGGCTTCGCGGAAGCTGCGCTCGGCTTCCTGGATGTGGCCGCAGGTTTGTTGGGCGTAGCCGAGATCATTGAGGATTTCGGTGGTGGGCTGTTCTTCGGCGGCTTCGGCGAAAAGATGGACAGCGGTTTCGTAATCTCCGCAGTGGAAACGTTCCAGAGCTGCGACGGCTTTGTCGACCGGGGACATACGTTCCTCTTCTCTGCGATCGCTGAGAGCGATCGATACTGAATCTCGTTTTAAAGCGATAACGAGGTGAGAGGAGGCTCGTAGACGCGGGTGGAAGGATAACACAACCGTAATAGTGTCAAGATTATATTTTTCTTAGGATCGAGAGGACTCGCGCAGTTGAATTGGTCGGTGGAGTCAAACGCTGAGATCCTTCGGCCGCTTACAGCGGCCTCAGGATGACAGGTGCGTTGCAGGGGCGGTGATTGCTGCTTAAGAATTTGCGCGGCGAGATCGGTAGCTGCGTTATGCGTCGGGAGTTAGCCGTTGGCGGCGGTGATGATGGGCTTGAGGAGGATGTCGAGGTCGTCGGGGTGGATGGCGCAGAGGAGCGCGTCTTCGCGGTCGATGCTGCCGTTGCGGACCAGCGTGACGAGAGACTCCTCGAGGCTGAACGAGCCTTTCTTTTTCGTCATGGCGATTTCCTGATGAAGATGTTGCAGCGCGTTGCGGCGAATGTGATGGCGGGCGCCGTAGCCGACCATGAGAAGTTCAGCCGCGGGCACGCGGCCTCCGCCGATTTTTTTCGGCAGCAGCAGCTGCGTGTGAACGGCGGCGATGGCCATCGCGAGTTCCTGGCGAATGGAGTTTTGGCGCTCGGCAGGAAATGAGTCGGAGATGCGCGCGATGGAAGTCGCGACGTCGGTCGTATGCAGCGTGCTGAAGACGAGGTGGCCCGTTTCGGCGGCGGAGACTGCGATGCGCATCGTGTCGGTATCTCGCATTTCGCCGACGACGATGATGTCGGGCGCCTGACGAAGCGCGGCGCGCAGCGCAGTCGGAAAATCGGGCGCATCGATGCCGATCTCGATTTGCTCGATGACGCTACGGTTGTGCTCGTGTTCGTACTCGATCGGATCTTCGATGATGACGATGTGGCGCGATTCGCGGCGATTGATGTCGTCGATGAGCGCGGCCATGGTGGTGGATTTGCCGGAGCCGGCGGGTCCGCCGATGAGGACGAGTCCGCGCGGCAGATGCGCCAGCTGTTCAACCGACGGCGGAAGATTGAGCTCTTTGAGCTGAGGCACGCGCGCGGGCAGGACGCGAATTGCCGAGGCGGCGCGGCCCTGTTCGCGATGAAGATTGATGCGGAAGCGGCCGAGGCCGGTGATGCGATACGACGCGTCGGTGATTTGCGCTTCGCGATATTGCACGAGCGCGTGGCGCGGCAGCGCGGGAATCACCGCGGCTTCGATTTCGGGGCCATCGAGCAGGCCGGACTCGATTTTGCGGACTTCGCCATTGACGCGCATGCACGGCGGCGCGCCGGCGACCAGCAGCAAATCGCTGGCGCCGCGCTGAATGACCATGGCAAGCCAACGATCAAGCCGTTCGGTGACGCTGGAATCGTTATCGGATGATTCGTGTTCCCGGTCGAGATGATTGAGGCGGGCGGTGTCGTCCATCATGCAAGCACCCTGCGGGGAGAGGTTGCGAGAGTTTTCAAAATTGAGTGTGAACGATGCAGAACGATTCGTCTAGAGTTCTGCGCGGCCTGTGCACGAATAAACATCACACAGCAATATGGATGTAATGGAGCAGCAACATGGTTGGACGGATCGCCGATATTCGCGACGCTGAGGAGGCGGAGGACGCCGATGGCTCGGGCTATGGCGCTCTAAGCGCGGCGGAGAACGATGAGCGAAATTTCCGGCGGCACGCCGAGGCGGACGGGAGCGCCGACCGTACCAAGGCCGCGATTGACGTAGAGGCGCGACGCGTTCGGAGTCGGGTCGCCGCTGGGCTTATCGGGCTCGGCTTGCACGTAAATCTCGTGCGACGGCTTCAACAGCGGCCGCTCAAACAATCCAGCAATGTAATCGGAAATGAAACGCGCGGGAGTCAGTCGGTGGTCGAGGATCTCGACCTGAATCTGTCCGCCGTGGGTGTGACCCGCGAGCGAAAGCTCAATGCCAAGTTCGGCGGCGCGATTGAAACTGTTGGGATTGTGCGACAGCAAAATGTTTGGCACGTCCCGGCGTATCAGACGGCTCCATGCTGGAGAGCATCTGCGTGCGATGGCCGTTGAGGTTGCGCTCGCGCTGATAATCGACGCCGATCAGATTGAACTTTGCGCCACGAAAATCGAGCACGGCGTTTTCCTGGCGCAGCATCTTCATGCCGTGCTGCGCGTAAAGCTGTTCGGCGAGTTGTTCCGCGTCGGCGTAAATTTCGTGATTACCGTTGCAACCGAAGACGCCGAGCGGCGCGTGAAGGCGGCTGACTTCTTCGACGCAATCTTCGATCGGGTCGTGAGAGCCAGTGATGAGGTCACCGGTCACGACGGTGAGATCGGAGCCGAGATCGTTGGTCATGTCCACGGCGCGGCGAACGGCGGCGCGGCTCATGAACGCGCTCATGTGGATGTCGCTGATTTGGGCGATCTTCATGCCGTCGAGACCGGGCGGCAGATTGGCGATGGGAATTTCGATGCGGCGGACGCGATAGTTCAGGCGTTCGGTGGCGAAGCCGTAGACTGCGCCGGCGAACGGAGCGGCGCCCGCGAGGACGCTGGCGGCGCGGAAGAAATAGCGGCGCGATGGATCGGCGAGGCGTTCTCCGACGGAATGTTGAGGTGCCGCGATGTCGGCGGCGGAACTTGCGGTTGTTGCAGCACTCGCGCCTGCTTCCTTCGCGCTCGGTCTGCGGTAAAAATTCCAAAGGCGCTCAATGCCGTGAACGATTTCGACAGCAAGAAACGCGAACAGCGCGCTCGAAAACCAAAGCCCGGCAAAGATCGCCAGGAACGCTTCCCTTTGCTTCAGGTGGCCGTGCGTGCCCATACGAAATCCGCCGACGAGAGCGGCGATCACCGCCACCAAGGCAACGCAGTACAGCGCGCGCGCGGAATAACGCAGCCAATTCACACGCCACCGGGCGGTTGTACGCCAAATTGCGCGATACCAGAATCGTTGGGAGAGAAAGAGCGTTACGAGCACCGCCAGGGCAATGAGCCCCCGGAGGGCAAACCAACTCCAGTTCACTGAGAACTCGCTGTTCTAATCACCCCTTATTTTAGCATGTCGGGGCGCTACCTCGTGGACTCAGAAGCTGCGGGTGTTTTGGCGGTAATTGCGTGACGCGGCCGGGGTTCATGCGTAACATAACCGCCGCGTGGCGCGCGGACGAGTCGATGCCTGCCATTCCAAATCAATGTCCGTGCGTCCAATGCGAATGCAGGTCGGGATCAGAGATTTATGGGTTTCCAGGTGTGTCAAATCGAAGGGAGAGAATCGATGAAGAAGGCGATTTTGAGTTTGGGGCTCGCAGTCTGTACGTGTCTAGCTGTTGGGACGATGCCGGCAGTGGCGGCGTCTGCGGCCAAAGCAGCGCCGGCGGCGGCGAAAGGTGCGTCGGAGCTGGTGCTCGATCAATGGAACGACATCGGGCGCAAACTGACGGCAATGGCGGAAGATTTTCCGGAAGATAAGTATGAGTTCAAGCCGACGCCGGCGCAGCGGACGTTTGCGGCGCAACTGATTCACGCGGCTGGATCGATGTACTTCTTCACTGATGTGGTGGATGGGAAGAAGCCGCGGTATACGGATGATCCGAAGCGCGATGAGTTGAAGACCAAGGCGCAGATCGTGGCGTTCGTGAAGAAGAGCGTCGAGGACGGGCGCGCGGCAATCAAGGCGAAGGGCGACAAAGGGATGATGGATGTCATGGACGCCGGGAACGGACAGATGGCGCCGGTGTACGACCTCGCGTACGGGCTGATCGAGCACTCGGGCGAGCATTATGGGCAGCTCGTGGTGTATTACCGCGTGGCGGGATTGGTGCCGCCGGAGTCGCGGCCGAAGAAGTAAGCGGAAATCGCGCGGACATGGGGCGCAGCAGTGCTGCGCCCGTACAAAAGCGTTGCAGAGGCGGAGCGATTTTTGTTCCGCCTCTTTTTTTGGGAATTACGATTTTAGAGCGAGGCCGCGCTGGCGGCGCTGTTTTCGAGCATGTGGATCAGCTGCGTTGGATCGTTCGTCGGCGGCATGCAGGTTTGGCCGGTGCAAACGATCGCGGTCGCTTTGTCGGTGAAGAGATGAGGCAGCGTCTCTTTCAACGCGTGCGGCAATTCGGTCAACGCGAATCCGGGAGCGATGCGCAAGACGGCTTTGCCAAGGCGATATACCCGATGAGCGGCGCCTTCCAGCGCATGTGCGACCGGATCGTTGGCCAGACCGGTGACGACAACTTGCGTCGGATGATGCGCGAATAAGGTCGCGGCGAGTCCGTACGTCGCGGCGAACATTCCGTATTGCGGTGCAATTCCGGCGAAAGCTTCGAGCGTTTTTTGCGCGAAATCGTAATAGCGCGCTTCGCCCGTGTACGCGTGCATGCGGACGAGCGCGATCGCCGCGATGGAATTTGCGCCGGGAGTTGGCGAATCCTGAAACGGTTTGCGACGAACTTCGAGGCCGCCCATCGGCGCCGCATCGTGCGGGCGATCGAAAAAGCCGCCGCCTTCGGCATCGCCGTAGCGGGCGATCGTGTTGTCGAGCGTGCGCTTTGCGGCGTCGAAATAGCGCGGATCGAGTGTCGATTCATACGCGTCGAGCAGCGCAATGACGCCGAACACTTGATCGTCGAGCGAGCCTTCGAGCACCGGGCCGCCCATGCGATGGCTGAAGCCGCGCGATTCGCTCCAGGTTTCGCGCAGCATGCGGTCGAGCGTCTTGAGCGCGAAGCGGTGACACCCGCCGCCGAGACTCCCCCCGAAAACTGTCGCGGCCGAGAGATATGCCGACACGAACATCGCGTTCCAACTCACGTACATCGTTCTATCGATGTAAGGAGTCGGGCGCTCTTTTCGCACGGAGAACATCTTCTCTTTGGCGCTGCTGATCGCGAGGCGGACGCTCGCTTCTTCAAGGCTCAGCGTTTTCGCGATTTCGCGCACATCGCGCGCAACCCACAAAACATTTTTCGCGGGATTGTGATGCATCTCGCCGTGCGCTTCGACGTCGTAGTACAGCTCCATCACGCGCGTTTGCACCGGGGGGAGCGCGGCGCGAAGTTCGTCGAGAGTCCAGGTGAAGTAGTCGCCGTCGTCGTCGAGCGAATAATCGGCGTCCTGGCTGGCGTAAAAGCCGCCTTCGCTTTGATCCGAGAGCGTTTCGTTGACCCAGTTGACGATGCCTTCGGCGGTTTCTCGCAGAAACGGATTCAGAGTGACTTGCCATCCGTGAAGATAATTTCGCAGCAGCTCGGAATTGTCGTAGGACATTTTCTCGAAGTGCGGGACGAGCCAGCGCTCGTCAACGGAGTAGCGATGGAAGCCCCCGGCGAGCTGGTCGTAGACGCCGCCGTGCGCCATTTTGTCGAGCGTCGTTTCGGCGATGGCGAGCAGGTGCTTTTCTTTTGTTTGCTGATAGCGCTCGAGGACGAGATCGATCGCCGACGAATGCGGAAATTTCGGCGAACGGCCGAAGCCACCGTTTTTGATGTCGAATTGTTCGGTGACGGATTTGATTTGTGCGGTTACAACCTCGGGATCGAATGCGGCACGCGCACCGGTGAAAACTTCAGCTTGTGCGACGGCATCGACGAGCGAACCCGCGGCGCGCTCGAGGTCGGCACGCTTGTTTTTGTACGCGTCAGCGACGGAATGCAGAACGCGCTTGAAACCGGGACGGCCGAATTGATCGTCGGGCGGGAAATATGTGCCGCCGAAAAATGGTCTGCCGTCGGGCAGCAAAAATCCAGTGAGCGGCCAGCCACCCTGACCCGAGAGCGCGCTGATTGCGGACTGATAGCGCGAATCGACGTCGGGGCGTTCGTCACGATCGACTTTCACGGGGATGAAATTTTCGTTGATGATGCCGGCGATTTCCGCGTTTTCGTAGCTCTCACGGTCGATGACGTGGCACCAGTGGCACCAGACCGCGCCGATATCGAGCAGGATTGGTTTGTCTTCCGCCTTTGCGCGCGTGAAAACATCTTCGTTCCATTCGTGCCAGTCGATGGGTTGGTGCGAAGCGGAGCGCAGGTAGGGACTGGCGGAATCTTTCAATCTATTTTCGTGGTGGTCGGACAACGCGGTCCTTTCGACAAACGAGGTGTGGCCAACGACGTGTCACTGTCACTCGGAAATTGGATCGAAGCCGAAAAACAGTTTATTGCAAAAGATCGCCGGGGCCGAGATCGCGCGGATCGAGCGGCTTGCGGCCGGCGAAGCCTTCGTCCTGGCGATGATAAAAGCGGATGCGGTCTTCGCCGAGACGCCAGCAGAGATACACGTCTTCATTATTGATGCGCGAAGGAAAATCGAGCAGGCCCGCGTCGAGATCCTTGATGATGCATCCGGTTTGGAGAATGTGATTGAGCGCCGAACGCATCGTTTCGGCGAGCTGGGTGTGCTCGATGCGCAGCGTCGCGAGCTTTTCGTACGGGACGAGTATGCCGCCCATCATCATGATGCGCGTCGAAACGGCCGAGAGGTCCGTCTCAAGCCCGGCAAGCCTCTTGCGGCAATCCATCGCCTCGAGAAGAAACGGCTCGACTTCGCGGCGCGCTCGCTCGGCTTCCGTCAGCGTGAACATCCTGGGTTCGGGCTGCGGATCTTCCGGCGAGTCGTCCTGCTCGTCGTCGTCTTCGTCAGGCATTAAATCTCCGTTTCATCGGGGACACCACTATAGCGATGCTAGCGTAATCCCCAGGATGGGTCGAGGGCTAGTGGTACCACGAATAATCTTGAATTGGGGCGCACGAAAAAATCGGCTGCTTTGTTTGGATGATTCGGCGTGTGAGGTGGGTTCGGCGTGGTGCGAGAAAGGCAGCGATTTGATTAACCGCCAACTCTACCCACCGATGTAGACCATCGTGCGCGACGGCGGCGCGAAATCGGGAGCATTGATGCGATGGCCTTCTTCCTTTTCGTTCACGACAGAGCGGATGTAGTGCGACAGATCTTCATCGCTCGCACCTTCTCGGAGCAATTGTTTGAGGTCGTGGTCGTCTTTGCTGAAGAGACACGTGCGAAGTTTTCCGTCGGCGGTCAGCCGGATGCGCGAGCAGTGGCCGCAGAAGGGCTGCGTCACAGGAGCGATTAGGCCGATTTCGCCGGGAGCGCCATCGGCGAAACGATATTTGCGCGCGGTTTCGCTTTTCTCATGTGGGATTTGCGACAGCGGCCAGCGCGAGTGAATACGCCGATAAATTTCGGCCGCGGGTACGACCAGATCTCGGTTCCAGTGACGATCGGCGTCGAGCGGCATGAATTCGATGAAGCGCATCACGAGGGCGCGTTCACGCGCGTATTCGGCGAAGGCCTCGACCTCGTCGTCGTTGATCCCGCGAACGAGGACGGCGTTGACTTTCGCTGGGGCGATCAGCGACGACTGAACGGCGTCGATTCCGCGCGTCACGGCGTCGAACGATTTTGTGCGCGTGATTTTTTCGAATCTTGCGGGGTCGAGGGAATCAAGGCTGATATTTACGCGCCGCAAGCCCGCGGCGATAAGGCGATCGATACGGTCGGCAAGCAGGTGGCCGTTCGTCGTGATCGAGAGGTCTTCGACGCCGATCGCGGAAAGACGCGCGATGTAGTCCTCGACACCGGCGCGCACGAGTGGCTCTCCACCGGTGACGCGAATCTTGCGGATGCCGAGGCTGACGAAAACCCGCGCGAGGCGGTCGAGTTCGGGCCAGGTGAGCAACTCGTCGTGGTCGCGATAGTTTTCGGCATCGGCTGAACGGCAATAGACGCAGCGGAAGTTGCAGCGATCGGTGACCGATATCCGCAAGTCGGTGATGGCGCGGCCGAATTTGTCGCGAAGAGCCATGGAGGCTGCCTTCAGGAAGCCGCTATGAGAGCGGTTGAAGGCCAAATTCAGTCTACGCCCCGCGAAATCCCGCTGCAATTCGGGCACATGTGTATGTCTCCGCAGACGGGCTGGCTAAATGTTTGTGATACAGTTTTCGCCACGTCATGCAGATCTTCGTTTTGGGCGCCGGCGCGACCGGCTCGCTCCTCGCACAACTCCTCGAGAAACAAGGGCATACCGTTTGGTGCGGCGACCGCGATCCCGAGCGCGCGCGCCGATTTCTGGGCAACCGCAGCACGATCGCGGTGACCGAGGTCAACGCGCGGAATCTGCTCGGCATCGTGCGCGCGGCGCGTGGTTGCAACCTGATCGTCAACGCCTCGGCATCGGTCTTCAATCAGATTGTGATGCGGGCGGCACTGCGGCTGCGGGCGCACTACGTGGATTTGAGTTCGCACCTGACGCGCAACCCTTTTAAAGCAGAGCAATTTTCGTTCGGCAAGCGGTTTGAAGAGAAGCGGCGCACGGCACTGATCAATACGGGCGCGGCTCCAGGCCTCACCAACTTGCTTGTAGCGCGTGCCGCCGAGATGCTCGACCAGGTCGAGTCGGTGCAGATTCGCTTGTACGAAAGCAGCGAGAGCGACGATCCGATTTCACAGTGGTCACCGGAAGTTACGTTCGATGAAGCGATTTCGAAGCCGCGTGTCTATCGCAACGGCAAATTCAAGATGGAGAAGCGGTTCGCGGAGTTGGAAAAATTTCGCTTTGCCGATCCGATCGGGAACGCGAACGTCGTTCTCGCCGCGCAGGACGAAGTGGGCACGATTCCCTACTTCATTCCGATGCGCGACATGGATGTGAAAATCGGCGGCAACGAATTCGATCGGCTGCGGCGCTGGTACAAACAAGGAAAATTGTCGAAGTCGCGCGGCATCGTTCGGCAGCGATTTCCGCAGACTTCGTCGCCGCGTGCGATCGCGAAATTAATTCGTCAGGGAATATTGCAAAACGCGCGATTTGCCGCAGCAGTGCTGGTTCGCGGCATAAAGCACGGCAAAGGCAAAAACGAAGATGAGCGATTGCTCGTTCGAACCGATTGCCATTTCCCCACGCTCTATCAGATTCGCCAGCAAGGGCTGTACACCACGCCGGTTGCTTATGCGACGGCGCACGTGGCGGCGCTCTTCATCAAAAATTTTCCGCGAGATCTGAAGGGTGTTTTTTCGCCCGAGACGTTGCCGGCCGACCGGCGCCGAGCGATTATCGCGGGCATCCGCAACCACCGAGTGAAAATCACGCAAAAAGTCACAAAGCTGAAGTCCGACGATCCCGACGATCTATAGGCCAAGTCCCTCAAATGGAAAGAGTTAAGCAGTTGTCCGGCGTTACCCGTGAACTCTGGCCGCCCGCAAATCCTTTAGAATGACATTCTTGAACGAACTCGTCGCGCAACTCCCCTAGAATCACATTCTTAGGAAAAAAGGGGGAGGGGGGTGCCCCCTCCCTCTCCCTTTCATCATTCCCAAAACGGAACTCGACTCGTTACGGCCGAGCCTCGAAGATGAGGTTGAACGGCGTCTGTGTCGCGCGGCGGAAATGCGAAAATCCTCCGCTGGTCACGACGTCGCGCAACCGCTTTTCGCCGGCCTGCGCACCGAGCGCCAGCCCGACTTCCTGGCTCAGCGAAGCGGGCGTGCACAGCAGCGTCGATGCGCTGTAAAACGTGCGGCCGATCGGATTGAGGTTGTCTTCGAGTTTGTCACCGGCGTTGGGCTCGACAATCATCCACGTTCCGTCTTTCTTCAACGAACCGCGCACGTGTTGCGATGCGCCGACCGGATCGCCCATGTCGTGCAGGCAATCGAAAAAGGTGACGAAGTCGTAGTCGTTCCCGGGATATTCCTTTGCCTTCGCGATCTCGAAGCGAACGCGATCGCCGACGCCGGCATCTTTCGCGCGCTGCCGTGCCGTCTCGATCGATTTGTCGTGATAGTCGAAGCCGACGAATTCGGATTTCGGATACGACTGCGCCATCAGAATGGTGGAAGCGCCGAGCCCGCATCCGACGTCGGCAACTTTTCCGCCGCTCTTCAGCTTTGCCTCAACGCCTTGAAGCGATGGAATCCACGCCGCAATTAGATTCGCCGCGTAACCGGGACGGAAAAACCGTTCGGTGCCGACGAAGAGCTCGTGATGATGTTCGTGCCAGCCCATGCCTTCGCCGGTCTTGAACCTTTCCGCGACTTGTTCTTCCGAACGCGCCGCGGCAAGCGCCAGTTGAAACGCGCCCGGCAAAAACGCCGGACTGGTTTCATCGGCCATCGTGAACACCTGCTCGTCGCTGAGGAAGAATTTGCTATTTGCTGCGTCGTAGCTGACGTAACCGCTGGCCGCCTGTGCGCTGAGCCATTCACGCACGTAGCGCTCGGTCGTGCCGGTGCGTTTCGCAAGCTCCGCTGAAGTTTGCGGACCGCCGCTCGCGAGCGCTTTGTAGAGTCCGAGACGATCGCCAATACGAATCAACGCCGCGACTAATGTCGCGCCGAAATCGACAATGGCTTTGCCAAGGAATTCGTTCAACTTATCGGGGTTAACAGCCATGATGATGCCTCCGTCGAAACACAATTAGAGTGTGGTCAAATTACCCAAGGACCCGCCCGACCGAGGAAAAACCCGAGGGAAAGAATAAGCAGATTGTAGGTCTGTAAACGTGAAGCGCGCAAGCGACCTGCAAGCGCGAATCAGCAGCAGCGATTAGGACGTGAATATTTTCGATTAAGTTGCTCGACGTAAAAAGTTTTTTGACTCAAAGGCAGGCCTTGCGGAGGTCGCCTTTGTGTCGCGGCCAGGTAACGCTCGTAGGCGGAATCTCCGCACCAGTCGCGCAGGCCGCGCCAGAAGTTGCGAGCGAACTTTTGCGCGCGGCGCCGAAGCGTCGGTGGAGTGGAGTGTCCATGCGCAGTTTTGATTGGTTGCATCGCCGCGGTGGCCATCAATCGTCTCCGTGCGCGACGCCGGTGAATTCGGGTGTCCATTGCGTCGCGACGTACGGCGATTCGTGCAGCGTTGGTTGTGTGCGGCGGCTCAGCAACGCATACCATTGAATGAGAGCTTCGATGATCAGCACCGCGACCATTCCGGCGAGAACGGCGGTCACGGCAGCGTCGAGCCGCTGATTGAAAATCACGTGTTGCGTCTCAGCAATTTTGGCGGCCGGAATCTTTCCCGCGGCAAGCTGCGCGGTCAACACATTCACATACGACAGGAACCCGATGCGCGGATTGGGATCGAAAATCTTCTGATAGCTTGCGGTCATCGTGATGATCACGATCCAGACCATCGGCGCCATGGTGACCCAGATCCATTTCGTGCGCCCCATCTTCAGCAGAATTGTGGTGGCGACGACGAGCGCGACGGCCGCGAGCAATTGATTCGCGATTCCAAATAGCGGCCACAACGAATTGATTCCGCCGAGCGGATCGACGACGCCCTGGTAAAGAAAATATCCCCACATTGCGACGATGATCGCGCTCGAGAACAGAATTCCCGGCATCCAGCTTGTCCGGCCGAATGGTTTCCACACGCGACTGCCGAGTTCCTGGATCATGAAACGGCCGACGCGTGTGCCTGCGTCGAGCACGGTGAGAATGAAGAGTGCCTCGAACATGATTGCGAAGTGGTACCAGATGCTGAGAAGGCGGTCGCCGCCGATCGTGTTCGAGAAAATCTCCGCCATGCCGACGGCGAGCGACGGCGCGCCGCCTGCGCGATTGAGCAACGTGATTTCGCCGACTTTGTGCGCGAGATCGGTCATCGTTTGCGGCGCAAGCGGAAAGCCCCAGCCGCTGATCGTCGCTGCTGCGGTATCCGCGGTTGCGCCGACGATCGAGGATGGACTGTTGATGGCGAAATAGACGCCGGGCGGCATCGCGCATGCCGCGATCATCGCCATCACGCCGACGAAAGATTCCAGCAGCATTGCGCCGTAGCCGATGAAGCGCGCGTGGCTCTCGCGCAAAATCATTTTTGGCGTCGTGCCTGACGAGATCAGCGCGTGGAATCCGCTGATTGCGCCGCACGCGATGGTGATGAAGCAGAATGGGAAGATTTTGCCGGCGAACACGGGACCGGCGCCGTCGATAAAGCGCGTCAGCGGCGGCATCTCGACGTGGGGGCGCACGAACAAGATTCCCGCGGCAAGCGAAAAGATCGCACCGGCTTTGATGAATGCGCTGAGATAATCGCGAGGCGCGAGCAGCAGCCAAACGGGCAACGCTGACGCGGCGAACGCGTAAACGATCAAAGCGGCCGCGAGTGGAATGCCGCCGATCGTGAACACCTTCGCCCACGATGGCGAATTCGCCACCCATTCCCCGGCCACAACCACAAACAAGATCAGTGCGACACCGATCAGAGACGCTTCGAGCACGCGGCCTGGGCGCACGAATCGCAAGTAGATGCCGAGCAGCAACGCGATCGGAATCGACATCGCGAGCGTGAATGTTGCCCAAGGCGAAGACTTCAGCGCGTTGACGATCACCAACGCGACGACGCCGAGCAGGATCACCATGATCGCGAGGACCGCTAGTTGCGCGAGCAGTCCTCCGCGGCGACTCACTTCTTCGCGCGCCATTTCACCGAGCGATTTGCCGTCGCGCCGGATCGAGCAGAACAAGATGATGAAGTCTTGCACGCAGCCCGCAAGCACCGCGCCCGCGAGCAACCACAACGTGCCGGGAAGATATCCGAATTGCGCAGCGAGCGTCGGGCCGACGAGCGGGCCGGGACCTGCAATCGCGGCGAAGTGGTGACCGAACAATACCCATTTGTTTGTGGGGACGAAGTCGCGGCCATCGTCGTGACGCTCGGCGGGAGTCGCGCGGGTGTCATCGAGCGCGAGCAACTTCGCGGCAATGAATGCGGAGTAGAGTCGATAGGCGACGAGATAGACGCAGACAGCGGCGAGCACGAACCAGATTGCGCTGAGCGCTTCGCCGCGCTGGAGCGCGATTTTGGCGATAGCCGCCGTGCCGAGCAACGACACCAAAATCCACACGAACACTTTGAGCGCTTTATTCATGTCCCAAGATCATGCTGCGCAAGTTCTACCCCAACTTTCACTGCGTAACAATCTTCTGAGTGACGTTATCCGCGCTAGTTCCCTGCCGCCGCGCCGCAGCGAAAGTCTTTGTCTGTTGCGGCGAGGATTCGGTCGAGCTGATCGTGCTTCTCTTTCTCGGTGCTCGGCAGAATGCTCCACCCAGTGAAAACGGCGATCAAGTTGTACTCGGGGATGACAAACATCTGCTGGCCGCCGAATCCTTCCGCGGTCCACGCGAGCTTGTCTTTCCCGTCACCGTAGGGCGCGAGCCACCACTGAAATCCGTACTTCCATCCGCCGTCGCCGACATCGGCTTGCGGCGAGATCGATTCCTTGATCCAGAGCGGCGAGACGATTTGCTTCCCTTCCCACATTCCGTTCTGGATGAATAGCTGTCCGAGCCGCGCGAGGTCGCGTGGAGCGAGATACAGGCCGCCTTCCGTGTCGGGCAGGCCCATTGGCGAATGCTTCCAGAAATATTGAATGCCGAGCGGCTTGAATAGATTCTGGGCTGCGTATTGATCGACATCTTCGCCGGTCACTTTTTTGAAAATGTGCGCCAGCAATTCCGTCACGCCGCTGTTGTACAGAAACTTTGTGCCGGGATCCTCGGTCATCGGCTGATCGATGACATAGCGTACCCAATCGTGTTTCGACTCCATCACGTCGGCCGAATTTTTCGGATCGTCGTAGGCGAGATCTTCATGCCACTCAAGACCCGCCTGCATCGTCAGCAGATTGCGGAGCGTGATGCGGCGCTTGCGGTCGTCGAGATTGGCGATGTTGTAGCCGTCGAAGTAGCGGATGATTTGGGAATCCGGCGGAATCTTCATTTTGCCGCGCTGCATCGCGACGCCGAATGTGATCGACGTGACGGTCTTCGACACGGACTGCATTGTGTGCATGTCGCTGTGGCGATAGTAGGGATGGAATTCGGTGCTGAAGTAATTGTACGGGCCGTTGAGATCGTGATTGAGCGGGCCGGTCTGGCGCGCGCGATCGCCATAAATTTTTTCATAGTCGCGCTGATAGGTGCGCTCGATCGCTTCTTTGCCGCAGCGGATGACGAGCAGGCTGTCGGTCAGCCCGTATTTGCCGGCGGCGAGATCCGCATCGAAGGCTGACAACGCGGCGCCGTCCAAGCCGAGAGCTTCGGGCTTTGCAGTCGGCCAAGCGCGCGCGGGTAGAGCCTGAGACCGCGCCGCCCCAGCACAAATGAAGCCAGCGGTTACGGCCAACATTACGCGGATAAAACGCTTCGTTCTCATCCGACCTCGGATTCTTTACATCTTGCTGAAATGGGGCGCAGCGTGCTGCGCCCCTACACACGACTCAATCCGGCAAACACATGAATCGCAGCAGCGGGTACACATCGCGAAACACGCGACCAAGCTCGCGAGCAAACTCGCCTCGCGTTGCCGACGCGGGAGCCATCTTCGCGCGCACAATCCAAGCACGCATCCGCTTCCAATCTTCCGTCTTTGTCGGCCATCCGGCTTGCTCTTTCCAATTGCCCTTCTCAGCCGAATACCAATAGCTTTCGTATTTTCGACTGAGCCGCTTTTTCTGTTTCGTGCCCCAACTGGCGTCTTCAACGCATCGGGGGTAGCCAAACGCCGCCAGCGCCGACGCTTTATATTTCGATCCCGAATAGATTCGGAAACCCGCCGTTACGGCCTTCGCTGAAATCCCCGCGTACAGTTCGCCGGTTTCACCATCCCCAGCGAAGGGAACCGCATACTTCACATACATTTGCGTACGATACGGCGTTTTGTCTTTCGCAAATCGAATATCCCGATTGATGCGGGAAAAATTCTGACCATTCCGCGCCGCCGTATCGAAACGCTCGTCAAGTTCGAGCACGGCGGGCGCCGTTTCCTCAAGCAATCGGCGAAAGGGGCGGACGACACATTCCTTATAACGCTCACGATTGGCGTCCATCCACGTCTTTTTGTTGTGGCGCGACAAATCCTTAAAGAATCGAAATATTTCGCGGCTGAAGATAGGTTCGGGCTTGGGCATGGGATCAGCGGTTTCGACGCAGCGCCGCAAAAGCTCAGGCAACACGGCGTCAGGCCGATAAGCCTACACGATTCACAATTGGCGTCAATTCCACTATGCTGTGCGGCGCCGATTGTCTTGCGAGCCTGATTCGACTGCGCCGGCAGTCCAGCGTTTCTCATGAAATTTTCAACTTAGCGTCTCCGTCAGGTCTCGCCGTCAAAGGTTGAAGGTAAAAGGGTCAAAGGAAGATGCAAATGCCACGTCGTTCTTCAGTTGTCGTTCTGTTCAGCGCGATTCTCTTCGCGGCTATTGGGTTGATTCACACGCCGGCGCCCGCCGCAGCGGATGACGCCAAGCCCGCGGCAAAAAAAGAGCCGTGGAAATCGGAAGACTTCATCTACAGCGAAGCCGTCGGCCAATACAAAGTCTCGCCCGACGGCAAATGGCTGGCGTGGACGAAATCTGCCGGCGACAAGGATAAGGATGGCCGCATCGCCAACCTTTATCTGTCGAGCCTGACCGGCGACGCGCACGAGATCGCGCTGACGCGCGGCACCGACAACAACTTGCAGCCGAAGTGGTCTCCCGACGGCGAAAAAATCGCGTTCTTCAGCACGCGCGCTCGCCCCAAGGCGAAACCCGACACCGGCGGAATGCAACTCTGGCTGATCAATGCGCACGGCGGCGAAGCGTGGCACCTCACCGATCTCGCGCATTCGCCGAAGCAAGCCGAATGGCTCGACAAAGACACGATCGTCTTCAGCGCGTCCGAAGACCCGGCGCTTTATGAAATGGAGATGAAGAAAAAGAAAGACGACTCCGACGTGATCGACGATGCCGATCATGAGCCGCCGGTGCGCCTATATAAGGTCAACGTGAAGGATGGAAAAATCACGCGGCTGACGACGAATACGGACTGGATCGAACAGTTCGAGCTTTCGCACGATGGGAAATACGCCGTCGCATCGCATGGGAAGAGCCTGCACTACGCGTTCGATCAGAAGGCGCATCCCGTCGTGATCATTCACAGCCTGACCGGCGGCGAAGACAAGCAAGTGTTCACCGATCTGCGCATTCGGCCGGAAGGTTTTCAGTGGGATTTCGATAATTCTGGGTTCTTCATGGCGACGCCGTTTTCGACGGATGCGCGTTTTATGACTGCGGGAATTTCGATCGTTTATTTTTATGATTTGGCGAGCGGGAAAGCGACGCAGGTCAATCTCGATTGGCCTAACGGGCTTGGCTACGATCTGCAAACTGTCCCGGGCGGATTCATTGCGCTGCTGGCGGCGGGCAGTCACGACGAGCCGGCGTTTTACGCGAAGGATGGCGCTTCGTGGAAGCGCACGCAGCTGAGCGGCGACCACGTCAAGAATTTTCAGAGCTTCAATGTGAGCGACGACGGCAAAACGATCGTTTACGAATATTCGACGGCGAGCTTGATGCCGCAGCTTTATCGAGCGGAACTCACCGACAACAAGCTCGCGTCGCCGGCGCAAGTTACGAAGCTCAACGACAATCTCGTAAAGAATCGCGAGTATGCCAAGACGGAAGTCATTCGCTGGAAGGGCTCGAACGACGAAATGGTCGAGGGCATCCTCTATTACCCGACGCATTACGAAGAGGGCAAGAAATATCCGCTGATCACCGCGATTCACGGCGGCCCGCAAGGCTCGGACAAAGATTTGTGGGGAGAGAGCTGGGCGTATCCGTTGCAGTTGTTCACGCAGGCTGGGTCGTTCGTTTTGCGGCCGAACTATCACGGCAGCAACAACTACGGATTGAAATGGTCGGAATCGATCTGCTGTGGCAAATATTACGATCTGGAAACGCCAGACATCAACGCGGGCGTCGATTACATGATCGGCAAGGGTTCCGTCGATGCCGACAAAATCGCGACGATGGGCTGGTCGAATGGGTCGATTCTCTCGACGAGCCTGATCACGACGTATCCCGAGCGATATAAGGTTGCGAGCGTCGGCGCGGGCGATATCGAATGGATCAGCGACTGGGGCAACGTCGCGTTTGGCGAAGCGTTCGACGCGTATTATTTCGGAAAGTCGCCGATGCAGGATCCGCAGCTGTACATCAACAAATCACCGTTTTTCAAGATGGACAAGGTGAAGGCGCCGGTGCTGATTTTCCACGGCTCGGCGGACACCAACGTTCCTCCTGCGCAGAGCTGGTCGTATTTCCGCGTGCTGCAATATTACGGACAGGTGCCGGTGAAGTTCATCGTGTTCCCCGGCGAGCCGCACGGGCCGCGCAAATTGACGCATCAGATGCGCAAGGTCGATGAAGAAATCGGGTGGTTCGACAAATATTTCTTCAAGACGGCGAAGGTGAACAACGAAGCGGTGAAAGAAGGCTCGCCGCTTGAAGCGTTGCTGCGAGAGAAGAGCGTCGGGCGCGTCGGAGCGAATTATGGCGCGACGGCTACGGTGAAAGGCAAAGGCGTGCTTGTGCCGGAAGTCGTACTGCGCGGCGGCATCGAGATTGGCCGCTTCGAAGTGACACGCGCGCAGTATGCGGAATCGGACAAGAGCTACAAATTCGAGCCGGGGACAGAAAATTATCCCGCGAGTGGGATTTCGTTTGACCAGGCGAAGGCGTACGCGGCGTGGCTGTCGAAAACGACGGGGCAGACGTGGCGATTGCCGCAGCAGAGCGAAGTCGCGGGGATGTATGAAAAGAAGGATGGCGAGAACACGCTCGATTATTGGGCGGGATATTCGCTGAATTATGATGATGCTGCGCTGTTGCAGAAAAAACTCGGCGATCTCAGCGGCAATGCTCCGTTGCTGAAGCCCGTGGGCAGCTTCGCTGGTGCGGGCAAAGAGAGCGAAGAATTAATCTTCGATCTCGGCGGCAACGTTGCGGAGTGGGTGATCGCGAGCGACGGTAAAGGCAAAGCGGTTGGCGGCAGCGCCGATCAGCCGACGGATTCGCGGGCGGCGCACGAAGCTGCGCCGGCTTATGTTGGCCTGCGCGTCGTTCGCGGCGCGGCAAATGCCACCGCATCAAAATAGTGGAAGCGGCAATATTGGCGCTTGCTGGGCGGCGCGGCGCACGCTAGGCTCTCGCGTATGGATACGAACAAGCCCATTCCGCCCACGGATTTTCCGCATACTGAGCGCACGCGCGTCACGCGCAAGCCCGACCGCGGCTCTTACGATCGCGAACTCGTCTACTCGATACTCGATCAGGCGTTCGTGTGCTCGATCGCGTTCATCGCCGATGGATTGCCGATCGTCGTGCCGACGAATTACGTGCGCGTCGGCGACAAACTTTATCTTCACGGCTCGACGGCTAGCCGGCTGATGAAAACTTTGGTGAGCGGCGCGCCATTCACGATTAATGTGACGCTGCTCGACGGGATTGTGTTTTCGCCGACGGCTACGGGGCATTCGGTGAATTACCGCTCGGTCGTCGTGATGGGCAAAGCGGAAGTCATCGAAGGGCACGACGCAAAACTGGCGGCGATGCGCGATTTTGTCGAATATGTGCTGAAAGGGCGATGGGCGGATGTTCGGCCGCCGACGGAGCAGGAGCTGAAAGGCACGATGGTCGTGGCGGTGCCGCTCGTCGAGGCGTCCGCAAAAGTGCGCACGGGATTTGCGGTCAACGATGCCGAGGAATATGAAGGTTCGAACTGGACGGGCGTGCTGCCGTTCAAATGGACGCCCGGCGAACCGATGCGCGATCCACGAGGAAATCCGGACGCTGCGGTGCCGCCGAACGTAGCGCATTACACTCGGCCACAGTAGGTCGTTGAGCGGAATCGGAATCGCCGCACACGCGCCAAATGTCTTCAGAAGAAAATCCGTACATTTTCGTCGCGAAGATTCAGAAGATTTGGATCATGCGCTGCATTGACGTGCCGCGCGATATCGGCAAAGCGGTGCGCAAAGAGGCCGGCGGCAATCCAAAACACATTCCGGTACATGGTTGGATCGACGGGCTAGCGTTCGAAAATACGCTCGTCCCGCGAGGCGGCGGCAACTTTCGCTTTCATCTCAACAGCAAGATCTGGCGCAAGCTGCAGATCGACGCAGGGGCCGCGGTCGAAGTGACGATGTCGCTGGACCACGAACCACGCGAACCGATGATCCCGCCCGACCTCGCTGCGGAACTTGCAGGCACGCCGCGTGCGCTGGCCGCGTTCAACGCGATCACTCCTTCGTTGCGACGCCATCTTGTGGCCTGGATCGACAAGGCGAAGCAGTCCAGAACGCGCGACAAGCGCATTCAGTTCACCGTCAAGAAGATGCTTGAACGCGCGCGAAAGAAAGCTCGGAAGAAAACGCGAAAAAAGTAAACCACCATTTTCTATTCACCAAATGCCTACGCCGACTGGAAATGCCGCTTGGGCGCCGCTTCGGATTGAAGCACTCTAGTTTCACAGTGAACAGACCGCTCGCGATTTCAATCGGCCCTCGCGCTCACAGCCCGCGATGAAAGATTCTCTCTCTCGCTTGAAGTTCGGCTTCCGCGCTGTGATTCTCGTGCTGGGCATTCTGCAAGCCTGGGCCGGCCGCTTTTACATTGAGCACGACGGCGTGAATTATCTCGATGTGGCGGACGCGTATGCGCGCCACGACTGGCAGCACGCGATCAACGGTTACTGGAGCCCGCTCTATTCCTGGCTGCTGGCAATTGTTGAAATTGTTTTTCGGCCATCGCCCTATTGGCAGTCCACATTCCTGCATCTACTGAATCTCCTGTTGTTCATGTTCGCGTTGATTGCTTTCGAGTTCTTCCTCACCCGCCTCGTGACGCTAGTCAATTCCCTGTTCCCCGAACTGAACGACGAATCCGCGCGCCCCGCTTGGGCGTGGTGGCTGCTCGGCTACACCGCGTTCGCGGTTTGCACGCTGCGCATCATCACTCTGGGAAACGACACGCCCGACATGGGACTGGCCGCGCTGGTATTTCTCGCGACCGGAATCCTGGTCGATCTCCGCACCTCTCAGCGGGGCTTGATGCGCTATGTGTCGCTTGGGATCGTTCTTGGAGTCGCGTATCTAATCAAGGGCGTGATGTTTCCGCTGTTCTTCATCTTTCTCTTCTCGGCGGTATTCGCACGCGGAGAACTCAAGAAGCCCGACCTTCGCGCAATCGCAACTCTGGCGGGATTCTTCATCGTCAGCTTGCCCTTTGTTGCCGCGATCTCTCACGTCAAAGGACATCTGACCTTCGGTGAAACGGGAAAAGTCGCGTACATCCACGAAGTCATCCACGCCGACGAGCACAAGACAGATTCGGTGAAGCACCTCACGCGCGTGGACGGCAAGATGGACAGCAACGAGATTCAACACGCACCACAAAAACTCTCCGATGATCCGCCGTCATACGTTTACAAAACCCCCTACGTGCTGGCGACATATCCGGCGTTGTACGACCCAAGCTATTGGTGGACCGGCAGATCGCCGCGCCTCGATTTACGGCAGCAAATTCACGCCGTCGCACGATCCGCGGCTTCCTTCTTCCACATGCTCTCGACGGAAAAACAGTGGGTCGCCGGATGGCTGGTCCTCGCGCTCTTCGCGGCGAGTTGGAAACGAACATGGGCGAGGCTCAAACAGTTGTGGTTTATCTGGTTCCCGCCGGTCGTCACGCTCGCTCTATACAGCCTTGTTCTCGTCGAGCCGCGCTACGCCGCTGTTTGGATAACGATTATTTGGCTCGTGCTGTTTGCCGCGGTGGATTGGCCGCGATTCACGCGAACATCAACGCTCGCGGTACACGAAGCCTTGGCGCAGTTGTCGCGCTAGCGATCGCGATCACATCCGGAGTCGCGGTGCTCAAGGGCGGCTTCGATAATTTCGCCGAATGCCTGCACAAGCAGCGCAACGAACCGTTTGAGATCGGCCAGTCGCTGCTCAACATGGGTCTGAAGCCCGGCGATGAAGTCGCTTACCTTGGGCATACAACAATTCCCTACTACTGGGCGCACGTCAGCCATTTGCGCGTGACCGGCGATATTCAGATCGATGATTTGTATGCGTACTGGATGGCGACGCCGCAAAAACGCGCGGAGATCGCTTATCGATTCCGCGAAAACGGAATCAAAGCGCTTGTCGTGATTGGGCCGCCGCTCGCCGCGGACAAATGGCAAGCGATCGGCGACTCGGGTTATTACGTCGAATTCCTCGGAGGCGGCGCGGCAAGATCAGAGGCCGCGCCCGCGTCCAAGTAGAATCCGAACCTCGCTCATCGAAGCAAATCTGGCGACGAAGCTAGCTCACCACTGCACGCCCGGATACAAGCTCGGTATCCGGAACGAGCGATAGGCGTAGTTGCCGGTCAACTGCATGCGCCACGCGATGTCCCCCGACGGCTGCGCGACCTCAAGAATGTCCGACATACTGTTCAGGTTCTGGGTGCCAGACGCGGTCAGACCGCAGAGATCGTACTCGAGGTCCGTGTTGGCCAGAAGCCGCGATGAGCCGCCGAAAGCGGCGAATTCGATCAACCCGGGTGGTTGGGTGTAAACCGGAGGTTGGGAGCGAAACTGGATCGTCGCTGTCTTCGCCGTCTCGTCGAGCTCCAGGATCGGCGCTGCGCTCGAGCACGGCGCCGCTGAGCCCTCACCGCAAATGCTGCTGTTGTCGTTGTTGTTGTTCACGACGCGGTTGTTCCCATCGTCGAAAAGCGTGACGCTGAAAACGCCGGCGCTCTTCTGGCTGACAACGTTGATGTCGTGCTGGCCGTAAAACCATAGCGATGGGTCAGTCGTGGTAGCGCCATTATTGATCAAGGTGAAATCGCCCTGGTAGCCGAGGTGCCAAAGAATGTTTCCGGTGCCCTTGCCGTCGTTGTAATCGATTTTAATCACCCAGTCCTGAGTGCGCATCGAAATCATCAGGTTGTGGTCGTCGGGCGTATAAACAACGGCGTTGGTGTGTGTCCAGTCGGGGAAGGTGAGCGGATGACGATTGAGATCCAGATGACCGAACGTCGACCACGCCCACACCGGATTGTGATTTTGGTCGAGCTCTACGAGAAGGTCGCCGGTAACCGTTATAGGGTCAGGCTGGCCAATCAAACCAGACTCGCTGACGGTTTCCGATACGATCACGATCATGTGCCCATTGGGAAGCAGGGCATAGTCGTGGTGCATGCCACCGATATTGTGTCCTTGGCATCCCGCGCAGGTTGCGGTCGCGAGCGCGGTGCTCAGTTGAGCGCTGGTGAATGTCGAGATAACAGTTCCCGCTAGATCGTATTCGACAAGCGACGCATTGTTGTCCTCGGCCTGGTCAGTGACGACCACGAGGAAATGTCCATTTGGCAGCAGCTTCAACGGACTGAAAAAGCGACCGGCGGGCAGTGTTGGCTGGAGTGTCCAGATGACGTTGCCTTGGAGGTCGGTGACGACGCCATTCATACTCGGATTGGTCACGCCAAGCAAATCCAGAAGCTCGACTCCCGGTTGAGGCTTGGCGCCAGCCGTCGGCGTTGTCACGGTGATCGTCGGCAAATTCGCGACGGGAACCGTGCCGGTCGTAAAGGTGTGATCGATGTCGTTGAACTGACTGCCATCGGCAAACACCGCGTTGGCGCGCATGTGGTAAGCGGTGTTCATCTTCATTCCGGCGACAAGGATCGTTACGGGGCCGCCACCGCTCGCCGTCGGCTGTTGCCAGGTGTTGAGCCCATAAGTGACATCGGCGCCGAACTGAATGCTGACGTTCGCCGTCGCCGGTAGATTGATCGTGTACGAAGCGACCTGCACGTTTTGCGTGCCGGTAACCACGCCGTTGGCGACGACGTTGACCGACGCGTTGGCCGATTTCGTGGTGTCAGCGGTGCTTGTCGCGGTGACCATGGCTGTCGCGTTTGTCGCGGTCGCCGGCGCGGTGTAGTTCCCGTTCGCATCGATCGTGCCGACCGTCGCGTTGCCGCCTGCCGCGCCGTTGACGGACCAGGTCACTGTGTTCGGGCTCTCGCCGTTGACGGTTGCCGTAAATTGTTGCACCTGGCCCGCGCCGACGAATGCCGTCTGCGGTGAAATCGTCACAGCCGCTGCGGCCGGATTGATCGCTACCGTCGCCATCCCTGTTTTCGTAGTGTCAGTCTTGCTCGTGGCGATGACCGTCGCCGTTGTCGCCGCCGTCACGCTCGGCGCCGTGTACTTTCCGGTCGCATCAATCGTGCCGGGAGTCGCGCTGGCGCTGCTTACCGTCCACGTCACGCCGCCGTTGGACGAGTCCCCAGTGACCGTGGCAGTGAATTGAGCGGAACCTCCCGAAGTCACCGTGGCCGTCGCTGGGCTGACCGTGACTGTGATCGTGTTTGGCGTTGTGGTGCTGCTGCCGCCGCCGCAACCCGAGATGAATGAAGCCAATGCCAATACGAATGAAAGGGCAAGACACTTCGACAAGTCTTTAAGCATGATGGTTTTATCCGCAGTTTAGTCTTACGAGGTGGGGACTACTCGGCAGAACTGGGGCCACATTTGTACCACAAGCCTGTGGAAAAGTCCGTACTTTTATCGGACGCAGAGGGGCGCCCGCCAGGATGCAACCGGGAAGGGGCAGGTCGCCCAACTTCCCGGTCAAGGAGGCATTTCCGAGCGCTGGCCGGGCCAGAATTACGCGATAACGATAGCCGGTTCGGTCACCAGGGTATCGTGCCGCCGGTCTCGAGGAATTGCCCGCTCGGGCCATCGGCTCCGAGCAAAGCGGCGCGAATCGTCTCGGCGGAGCCTTCTTCGATTGTCTGCGTACCCTGATTGTTGTTGAGGTCCGTGGCGGTGTAGCCGGGGTTGACGGAGTTCACTTTGATCTTGGTGTCGCGCAGCTCGGCGGCCAATTGCGCGGTCATCATGTTCATCGCGGCTTTTGAGGCGCCGTAGCCGATGAACTTGACCGACGCGAATTTCCAGTTCGGATCGCCGAAGCCCGTGATCGACCCCAGTTCGCTGGAAACATTGACGATGCGGCCGGCCTCCGACTTCCGAATCAGCGGAAGCATCGCCTGGGCGACGGCGAGGGCGCCAACGAAGTTGGTCTGAAGCGTACGGCTGACGGCGTCGAGGTTGGCGGCACTCGGGGGTCCGTCCCCGCCGCGATCGGCGATTCCAGCGTTGTTCACAAGGATGTCGAGCCGGCCGAACTCCTTCTCGATTCCGGCGCGAGCGGCTTCGATCGTGTCCCGGCGGTTCACATCGAGTGCCACAAACAGCGCCTCGACTCCCTCTTTCTTGAGCTTCGCGGCGGCTTCCTCGCCCAACTTGGCGTCACGAGCGCCGATCAGAACGGTGCACTTTTGCTTGCCCAGTTGGCGAGCGACTTCAAATCCGATGCCCTTGTTGGCGCCGGTAATCAAAGCGATTTTGTTCGATGAAGGCATTATTGTTCTCCGCAGACTTCTTGGGATTTACGTGGCGGAATCACGCCAAGGCGAGAACTCGCTGGGAGCGAGCAGGCATTCGTTTCGATGTCGAGGCCGAGAAATCGGTTACGCAGAAGGGATGAAGTAACAAAAGAGGGCGCAGCAGGCCCTTATCGAAGCGAAAAACCTAGTTACAGCCGCAACCGCCGCCGCAGCAACCGCCGCCTCCGCCACCCGAAAACGACGGTCCTTTCGACGAGCCGCCATTCGCCGTCGCAAACACCGATAGCTGAATCTTGTTTTTCTTCCCCGCACACTTCGGGCAGGCAATCTCCTCCTGCCGGTTGATCACAATCTTCTCAAACTCATTCTGGCAGTCTTCGCAAATATATTCGTAGATCGGCATCGGCAGTCCTCAATCACTCGCGCCAATTATATCAAGACTTGACGATCGGCGGAGCTAGCGCGAAAGCTCAGGGCACCCAAAGAAAAAGGCTCCCGAAACTCGGGAGCCTTTTCGAATCAAATTGAACGAAGCGGCTTAGTCGCCAGCGACTGATTCGGCTTCCTGCTTCGGCGCCGGATCAATGCTCACCGGCTTACCTGCGTTGGAGAAGTTCGCCGGCACCGCTTTCGCGATATCCGTGAGCGAACCGATCTGAACGACGGTCGGCTGCGGCTTCTTGAGGACGAGTTCTTCGTAGATCGCGCGGACTTTGGCTTGTTCCTCGAATGCCTTCTTGCGGCGCGCGCGGTCTTCTTCGGCTGCGGTCAGTGGAATGTCGTGCTCGAGATGGCGCACGCGAGCAGCGTCATCGGAGTCAATGCGGAGCGAGTGTTCGAAGCTCTGCAGGTTGACGTTCTTGCCCTTGGCGTAGATATCGTGCTTGCCGTGGTTCTTGTACCACTCCGCGACAGTCGCGTTCTTATGCATGTTCTCGATGATCTGGCGCCAGCCAACACCGGTGTTGTACGCGCAGAAGCTGATTTCACCCTGCTGCGTCGCGTACGGGATGATGCACATTTCGGTGCGGCGGAAGTCGTAGTTGAACAGATCCTGGAACCACATGCCCGCGATGAACAAGAAGTTCCAAGGATCCTGCCGGCGCTTCATCGCGTCGTCAATTCCGCGATCGGGCGACGTGCGGCCATACTTCGTGGTCGAACGCTTGGTCAGCGCCCAGGTCTTATCAAATTTCTTGAACAGAGAGCCCAGCGTCAGGCCCTTCGGCCCTTCGAACGGCTGATAGTTCTTCAACAGAGCCATCGCCATCATGAAGTTTGAGAAGGTTTTGCCGCGCGCCGCATCGGTGATCGCGGTGACGTCTTTCGTCAGTTGC
>CAWAWE010000026.1:0-20942 GCA_963785605.1 uncultured Acidobacteriota bacterium
GTGAGCTCCGCAAGACGCCTCTCAACGCGCTGCACCGGCGCTTGGGAGCGAGAATGGTTAATTTTGGCGGCTGGGATATGCCGTCGAATACCGTCCAATGGCGGACTTGTGGCCGAGCATAAGGCTGTGCGTGGCGGCGTTGGGATGTTCGACGTGAGCCACATGGGAGATATTCGGATTCATGGGCCAAGAATCCTGGCGGGGCGCTCGCGGCGGTGCAGCACATGGGCATGAACGACGCGTCGAAGCTGGCGATCGGGCAGGCACATTATTCGGCGCTGCTCTATCCGCAAGGCACTTTCGTTGACGATGTGATCGTGCACCGGCTTGGTGAAGACGACTATCTGCTCGTCATCAATGCGGGGACGCGCGAAAAAGATATCAGCTGGGTTCGCGAGAATACGAAGGGGCTACGACTGCGTCGTCGAGGAACTAAGCGACGCCTATACGCAGCTGGCGGTACAGGGACCGCGCGCGATCGACGTGATGCGGAAGGTGACCGACGCGGATCTCGACGGGATCAAGAATTATTGGTTTACCCACGGAACGGTGTGCGGACTTAAAAATATTCTAATCGCACGGACCGGCTATACGGGCGAAGATGGATTCGAGATTTACGTGCCGTCGGATGTGGCGACAAGCGAGAGCGTTTGGAATCAGGTGATGGAAGCGGGGCGTGAATTCGGCATTGTTCCCTGCGGGCTCGGCGCGCGGAATACGTTGCGGCTTGAGTCGAAGATGGCGCTGTACGGTCACGAGATCAGCGACACGATCAATGTTTGGGAAGCGGGGCTTGATCGCTACTGCAAGATGGAAAAAGGCGATTTCATCGGGCGTGACGCGTTGGAAAAGGCGAACGCGGCGGGATTGAAGCGGACGCTTGTTGGTCTGGAGATGGTGGATCGCGGCATCGCGCGCGATGAGTATTGCTGCTGCAACGAATCGGGCGACGCCGTTGGCGTGATCACGAGCGGATCGCCTTCGCCGACGCTGGGGAAGAATATAGCGTTGGCGTACGTGCCGCCGCAGATGTCGGCTGTCGGCACGACGATATTGGTTGAGATTCGGGGTAATAAATACAGGGCGAAAGTTGTTCCGACTCCGTTTTACAAGCGGGCGAAATCGGCTGCGGCGTCACCGGCGACGAAGACCGCTTAAGAAATCTGCTGCAATGAGCCTGGACCGAGAGACCGGGCAAAAGGAGCAATGACATGGCGTATCCCGCCAGTTTTCGTTACACCAAGCAGCATGAATGGACCGACGTGAAGGGCGACGTCGCAACGATTGGGATCACCGACTATGCGCAGCACGAGCTCGGCGATGTCGTGTTTGCGGAATTGCCGAAGGTCGGCGCGAAAGTCGAGTCCGGCAAATCTTTCGGCACCGTGGAGTCGGTAAAAGCGGTGAGCGAAATTTTTTCGCCGGTGACGGGCGAGGTCACCGAGATCAACGGCACGCTTCACGATACGCCGGAGACGATCAACAGTGATCCGCACGCCGCAGGCTGGCTGATCAAGGTGAAGCTGGCGAATCCAGCCGAAGTCAAAGACTTGATGGACGCCGCGGCCTACGAAGCGTTCATCGCCGAGGCGGAAAAGAACAAGGAAGCTTCGGCCTGATGCGCTATCTCCCCAAAAGCCCGGCCGAGCGGCAGGAAATGCTGGCCGCCATCGGCGCGAAATCGATCGACGAACTTTTCGAAAGCATTCCGGAACGGTTTCGGCTGAAGCAGGCTCTCAAGCTGCCGGGACCTTTCTCGGAAGCGGAAGTCATCCAATATTTCAAAGAGCGCGCGGCGGAAAATTCATTCGGCTATACGAGTTTTCTCGGCGCGGGCGTTTATAACCATCTGCGCTCGGTTGTGACCGACGCGATTATTCAGCGCGGCGAATTTCTCACTTCGTACACGCCGTATCAGGCGGAGATCACGCAGGGCACGCTGCAAGCGATCTTCGAGTTTCAAACCTTGATGTGCCAACTCACGGGACAGCAAGTAGCGAATGCTTCGATGTGGGACGGCTCGACGGCTACGACGGAAGCTGTTTTGATGGCGGAACGCATCACGGGCCGCACGCGGATGCTCGTTGCTCGCACGCTGCATCCGGAATATCGCGACGTGCTCAAGACGTACGCGAAGAATTGCGGCCTGCACGTCGAAGAGATTCCCTACGGTTCGGACGGCACGCTCGATCAGAGCATCTTGAAATCGATGCTGAAGGACGACGTTGGCGCGGTCGTCGTGCAGTCGCCGAATTTCTTTGGCGCGATCGAGCCGATTGCCGCTCTCTCAGAAACCGTTCACGCTTCCGGTGCGCTGCTGGTCACCACAATCACTGAAGGTGTTTCGCTCGGTCTCGTCAAACCACCCGCCGAGGCCGACATCGTTGCGATGGAAGGCCAGAGCTTCGGCCTCGCGCCCAGCTATGGCGGCCCATTCGTCGGGGTCCTCGCATCGCGCGACAAGTTTGTGCGGCAGATGCCCGGGCGCCTCACCGGCCAAACCATCGACACCGAGGGCCGACGTGGATTCGTGCTGACGCTGGCGACACGCGAGCAACACATTCGTCGCGAGAAGGCGACATCGAACATCTGCACCAATCAAGCGCTGTGCGCGCTCGCCGCCACCGTTCACCTCACGCTGCTTGGCAAGGAAGGCTTGCGCGAGATGGCGCATCAGAATCTTTCGAAGGCTCAATTCGCGTTGGATTTATTGATAAAGATTCCGGGTGTGAAGCGCACGTTCACGGCGCCGTTCTTTAACGAGTTCACGATTGAACTTCCGCGCTCGGCGCGCATGATCAATCACGATCTGTTGAAGGACAAAATCGTCGGCCCGTTGCCACTCGGCCCGTCGTATCCCGAACTGACCAAGCACGCACTCGTTTGCGTCACCGAAACTACGACGCGCGCCGACATCGAGCGATTGGCACGCGGCATCACGCGCGCACTCGAGCAGCCGGTTCAATAACTTAGGCAAACTCAGGCAAGCGAAAGCACGATAAGGACACAGTGAGTCACAAGATCAAAAAAGCGACGCGTCACACAAATCAGAACGAAGGGCTCATCTTCGAAAAGTCCTCGCCCGGCAAGCGCGCCTTCGAATTGCCGCCGCTCGACGTGCCCGCGGTTGATCCGGCCAAGTCCCTCGGCTCAAATCATCGCGCCGACGGCGTAAAAGATTTCCCCGAAGTCAGCGAAATCGAAGTCATCCGCCACTTCACGCGCCTCTCGACGTGGAACTACGCCATCGACCTCGGCATGTATCCGCTTGGCTCCTGCACGATGAAGTACAACCCGCGCGTGAACGAATTCGTCGCGCGCCTCGACGGCATCGCCACCGAGCATCCGGCCCAGCCGCAAGAACTGTCGCAAGGCTGCCTCAAAATTTTGCAATTGCTTGAGAACTGCCTGCTCGAAATCACGGGGATGGACACCATCACGCTGCAACCCGCAGCCGGCGCGCAAGGCGAACTCACCGGCCTGCTTCTCATTCGCGCCTATCTCGAAAAGCAGGGCAACCCGCGCAAAAAAGTTCTCGTGCCCGACTCCGCTCACGGCACCAATCCCGCCACCGCCGTCATCGCCGGCTACGACGTCGAGAACATCAAGTCGGAATCCCACGGCCAGATTGACGTGGAAAAACTTCGCGAACTCGTCACCGAAGACGTCGCCGCGTTGATGATCACGAATCCTTCTACGCTCGGCATCTTCGAAGAGCGCATCCCCGAAATCGCCGAAATCCTGCATGCGAAAGGCGCCCTGCTCTACATGGATGGCGCGAACATGAACGCCCTCGCAGGCGTCGCTCGCCCCGGAGACCTCGGCGTTGATGTAATGCATCTCAACCTGCACAAAACTTTTTCGACTCCGCACGGTGGCGGCGGTCCAGGCGCCGGCCCCGTCGCGATGAAGAAAATCCTCGAGCCCTTCCGCCCGACGCCGATCCTCGTCGAGAAAAACGGTCGCCTCGCGCTCGAACACGTTCGCCCGCACTCGATCGGCAAAGTGAAAGCCTTCTCAGGAAATTTTGGCGTGCTCGTCCGCGCGCTCGCTTACATCCTCGCCTACGGCCCCGGCATCCGCCAAGCCACCGAAGACGCCGTCCTCAACGCCAATTACATCCGCAAGCACCTCGAAGGCACCTTCGACCTGCCGTATTCCCTGCCCTCGATGCACGAAGTCGTCTTCAGCGACGCCATCCAAAAGCGCAACGGCGTGAACACGATGGACATCGCGAAGCGCCTCATCGACTACGGCTTTCATCCGTACACGACCGCGTTTCCGCTGATCGTTCCCGGCGCGCTGATGATAGAGCCGACCGAATCGGAATCGAAGGAAGAGTGCGACCTCTTCATCGACGCGATGAAATCGATCGCGCACGAAGCCGCAACTGACCCCAACCTCGTAAAAACCGCGCCGCACACAACGCGCGTCCGCCGCCTCGATGAAGTCGGCGCTGCTCGAAATCCAATTTTGCGTTGGGATCCGTCGCGGCCCGACAAAACAGCCGCGCAGAAAAAAGCCGAAGTCGCCGAAGCCAAGCACCGCGAACCCGCCGCAGTGACGCCAACAGCTTAACGAATCAACTCATCGGCCAGGCCGAACGTTGAAACGCGGCTCACTTTTTACTTCGCGAGTTACTTCGCCAGCCGCACCGTATCCAGAATTGAGCTAAACGTCTTGTCGTAATCACCGTACTTCCCCTGCGGCGCGACGCACAGAAACGACATCAACCCCTTCGGCTGCATCACTGTGATGAGCCAGTCAGTCTCTTGCCCCCCCACAGGCGAATCGTTGCTGAGATAAGTCGAAAGCCCCGCCTGCCCGTTCAGCCGCACCGAAGACGCCTGCTGCACAATTTTCAAATTCGGATTCGTCTTCTTCAAATCGGCAATCAGCTGCTGCGTCGCATTCGCCAGCGCATTCGAATCGCCATTACCAATCTGTTCCGCACGCACGTTGACAATCAATCCGTAAGCCAACGCGCCCTGACCGTCGGCCCCCTGCACCACGCCGCCCTTGGGCGCAAATGCCGCGCCGCCGTCGCTCTCCGACACGCCCCAATTATCCGGATAGCTCATCGTGAACGCCGAACCTTTATAATCGGAAAAGCGCGTCGATGCCGGCGCAGGCGGCTGAGCCGGATCACCCACAGGCAAAGCCGCAGCAATCTTCTTCGGCGCAGGCAGCGCCATCACTTCGCGTTTGATCGCCTCGAACTCGGCCGAATCCCGCTTCGCATTCGACGGCACTCCGCCCAACTTATCGATCTCCTCATTCACCCGCTCGACGCGATTCCCCGGATTCGGATGGTCCGACAGAAATTGCGGCGGATTCTTCCCTTTCGACTCCGCTTCGAGCTTCTCGAAAAATTGAGACATCGCCCGCGGATCGTATCCCGTGTCATACAAAACCTGCGTGCCGCTGACATCCGCCTGCGTCTCATCTGCACGCGAATATCGCAGCATTAGCCCGCCCGCACCGAGGGCAACGCCCTCCGTCAACAGCGCCCCGCCGGTGCTGCCCCCAAATATCCCGCCGAATATCCCCGCCGCGCCCTGCGCAAACTGCGCCTTGGTCGCCTGCGCCGTCCCATGTCGCAGCGTCACGTGAGACAGTTCATGCCCCATCACCGCCGCAAGCTGCGCCTCGTTATCCGCCACCTCAATGGCCCCACGATTGACGAACACATATCCGCCCGGCAACGCAAACGCATTGATCGACTTATCGTTCACGCAGTGAAATTCCCACGGATACTTCACGCCGCGCTGATCCAGCTTCGAAACCAGTTTCATCCCGAGGTTCGTCAGATATTGATCGACCTTCGGATCGTTGCAGAGCGGCAATCCCGGCTGAGTCGCGCTACCTTGCAGCATCAACTGCGCATTCTGCTTCCCCACCTGAATATCCGTATTCGGCGAGTAAATGTTCCAAGGCGGCTTCAGCTGTGTCCGTTGGGCGAACGCAGGAGCACTCCATACAGCGCAGGAGATCACCACGGAAGAAGCGAGCCGGAACAAACTTGGAAGAGAGCGACGCATAGTTGGCCTAGTAGACCAACTCTAACGCTTCGCCGCGAAAAGAAAAAGCCCGGGCGAAATTGCCGCCCGGGCCGCCTTACGTTGGGGGAACTGTTGTGAAAAAAATTAGCGAGCGATACGCGGTGCCACTTCCGGCGCCAGCGCGGGCTGCGGAGCATCAATCGACTTGCCCGTACGCGCCGCCGGCTTCGGAGCCGCAATCGCAGGCTCCAGCTTGCGCACCGGCATCGCGAGGTTTTCGCCTTCGCGAACGAACGTCAGCCGATCCTGGCTCTTGTCCCAATCGATGCAGACGAGGTCGCCGAGGTGAACTTGTTCGGTCGCGAGCAAATTCGCCAGCGGATACACAACGTGCCGTTCGATGGAGCGCTTCAAATGGCGTGCGCCGTAACGCTGATCGGTACCTTCCTGCAACAAGAACTCTTTGCCCTGATTGGTGACGCGGAACAAGAACTGCCCCTTGGCCGTTTCGAGCACGCGCTGCTGTACCTGGCCAAGCTCGATGTCGAGCACTTCTTCGAGCTGTTCGCGCCGCAACGGATGGAAGCACACAACTTTGTCGAGCCGGTTCATGAATTCCGGCGAGAACTTTCGGCGAGCCGCTTCAACCGCGGTGCGCTCGACCTTCTCGTTCATCTCCGCGTCGGGCTTGCCGCTCGGCCGCACAAAGCCCATGCCGCCCTGCATCAGATCCGTGATTTCGCTGCCGCCGAGGTTCGACGTCAGGAAGATTACCGTCTGCGACAGGTCCACGCGGCGATTGTCGCCGAGGGTCAACGTCGCCTTATCGAGCATTCCGAGCAGCAGCTGCCACAACGCGTCGGACGCCTTTTCGATTTCGTCAAACAGCAGGAACGACAGCTTCAGTTTGTCGGTGTGGCTCTTGGCCAGCTCTTCCTGGGTGATCAGCGGATGGGTCTCGCGGTGGCCGAGATAGCCTGGGGGCGAGCCGATCAATTTCGCGATTTCGTGGGAATGTTGGAATTCCGCGCAATCGACCTTGATGATCGCGCGCGCATCGCCGAACAGAATCTCGGCGGCGGCCTCAACGATGCGGGTCTTGCCCGAACCGGTCGGCCCGAGGAACAGCAAGTTGCCTACAGGGCGTCCTGGCGAATTCAGGCCGGCGCAGAACACTTGGAACATATCCACCAGCGCCTGCACGCCTTCCTCTTGCCCCACAATCTTCGAGCGAAGCGAACCGTGAAAATCCCGGGTGTCGTTGCTGCGGATTGTTGGGTCCAGCTGTTGTCTTACTGCGGCTCTCATGTTGACTCTCCCCCAGACCGCTTCTCAATACCGGGCGGCTGGGTTAGTGCATGGAGCGTGCCATTTACGACATAACCTTATTCATTGCAGAAACCACCTAAAGTCAACAACATCCGTGAGTTGCACTTCTGGAAACCGTCTCATCCAGTGAGACAGTGTTTCATCGAGGCGCAAAGTGAGAGCCGCAAAACAGTTTGTGTCAGTCCTCAAACGACAAAAAAAGGCGAGTCGAGCCAGAACGAGACTCGAGGCCCTCGGAAGATTGAAGCGTTACTTTAGAATTCACAAAGGTAGGCCACATGCCGAATGGAGCGAGCGTTTTTGAGCTTCCGCGCGCGTTCTAACCCGCCGCGAGCACGGCGACGTCGGGATGTTCGCTCGGCGGCACCGCTTTGCCATCGCGAAACGACACAGTGCGCCCCGAATTTGCCGCAACACGATCGCCGGGCACCACGATCCCGACCAGATTGAGTGGATCGGCGGCGGAAACTGTCACCGTCTCGTGGGTCGGCGCGAGATTTCGCGTCGCTCGCAGCGATTCAACGGCCAGCGGAAGCGCGAATTGCTCGCCGAGGAAGCCGCTGACGAAGCGCCCGCCGCGAATTTCGCCTCGATCCTCGAGTCGTCTCATTGTGAGTAAGACTTCACGCCATTTCGGTACGATCGTCTCGCGCGCGAGAAGCTCGCGAAACACGATTCCGTAGCGGCGAAGGAGCATCCAGCAGGTTGCTTCCAGGGCTTTCGAACGCTCGACAATCTCGCCGGGGTAAAGCAGCGACCATCGCCCGCCCGTATTTCGAGGGGCCACGTTCCTTCTGCCGCCCGGCTCGGAGCGCCGTTTTGGGTCGATCAACGCGCGCAGGTTGTCGAATCCGTCGGCCGTCAGGATTCCTGCCCCGACCAGCTCCCAGAGCGCGCCTTCGACCTCGTCTTTGGCCTTGCCGGTTCCCCGAACGATGTCTGTAAAGAACGAAGCGCCGCGCCGTTTCAGAAAATTCAAGACGGAAGCTGCGCCTTCGCTGAGCCCCCGGCACTCGTCTTCGCCTTCCGCCCGGCGGGGGATCATCCAATCGGCCTCTGCGCGCACGAAAAACGCGATCGGCGCCACGCTGGTCGGCGCAATCCGCCGCCGTTCCGACGCCAGGTCATCGATAGTCGCTGTTCCAAGCGTCGCAGGATGCGGGGACACTCGCCCCCAACCGACTGCGCCGGTCAGAGAGAGCTGATCGAGCAGATTCGAATCGTAGTCAGCGATCCGCCGCGCCAGAATATGCCGCTCCCAGCAATTCGCCGGCGCTTCGAATCCCTGAAGCTGCTGCATCACCTCAAATACGCCGTGTTCGCCGACAGCCTGGCCTCCGGGAGCAACGTGCTGCCATCGAAGCAGCCAGCGCATGAACTGCGCGGCGTTGACGGATTCCACCTGTTTTCGGAGCGCGCCCAGCGTCAAACGGTGAATCCGCGCCAGCAATCGCCGGTCGCACCATTCCGTATCTTCCGAGAGCGCGCCGGTAAATTGTCCGCGCAGAGCCGCGCCGCCCGCCTCAAGTCGCAACATCGCACGATCGAGTTCACCAGCTGCGATCCCGATGACGCCAGCAAGCTCGCGCACGGTCACGGGGCCGCTGTGCAGCATCCAGCCCGTCGTCATTTCCAGCAGGAGGTCCTCGCGCGATTTCCCGGCAGCGAGCGGGATCGCAGGCAAGCTCGATTCGAACCGCGCCGACGGAAAAATCTGCTCGAACGCAGCAGCTCGCTCAGCCGCGACCCAATACTTCGCATCGCCAACCGAAGCCACCGCTACCCGCCGCTGCACCGCTAGCCGCTCGAACGCTGTGCGCCAATTCACAGACGACGCCCGGCACCGCACCGACAATCTTCCATCACCGTGCTCAACGCCGCCCGCAACCGGCAGCGCAAACAAACTCAGCAGAGCATCGTGCAGCTCTTCCTCGTCCCGCACATCCGGCCACGCATCCGTGCAAACCCCTTCAATCGCCGCCGGATCAAGCCTCCCGACCTCGGAAAGCACTGCCTCTGGCAACATCCGCCGCATCTCGACCGCTCGCGCTCGGCGTTCTTCCAGCGGCGCGTCATCCAGGAACGCGTACGGATTCGCGTTCAAAATCTCATGCGAAAACTGCGACGGGATCGGCGTATCGACCGCGAGGCACTGAATCTTCCCTTCACCGATGTCGCGCAACAGCTGCTCAAGCCCGTCAATATCCATCGCCTCGGTGAGAACGTCCTTCATCACCTCATCGACCAGCGGATGATTCGGAATCTTGATCTCGCCAACGATATTTTCCGGACACGCGGACGCCTCCGGAAACACCGACGCCAGCAAATCATCCGCGCGCATCCGCTGAATCTGTGGCGGCACTTTCTTCCCGCCCTGAAATCGCAGCAACGCCAGCGCCCGGCCCGCGTCCCATTTCCACCGCGTCGCAAACAGCGGCGAGTCCAGCACCGCCTGCGACAAAACCTCGCGCACCGAATTCGGATGCAGAAAGTGAAATACGTCGCCCAGCGGAAAACTGTGCTGTTCCGCCAGCGAAATATTCAGCCCGTTGTCGGTAGCCGCCGCCTGCAATTCGAAATTGAACGACCGGCAAAATCTCTTCCGCAGCGCCAATCCCCAAGCCTTGTTGATTCGCCCGCCGAACGGCGCGTGAATCACCAACTGCATCCCGCCGCCCTCGTC
Source organism: uncultured Acidobacteriota bacterium (assembly GCA_963785605.1). GTDB lineage: Bacteria > Acidobacteriota > Terriglobia > Acidiferrales > UBA7541 > Acidiferrum. The sequence continues at coordinate 10,015 of CAWAWE010000026.1, forward strand.
GAAAAATCGCTCCGCTACGATCGTTTTCTGGGTCGGCACAGCTCGCAGCACTGCGCGACCCGCGATGATGTACTCCACCAACTGCTCGGCCGCCGCGTCATCGACGCAGCATTCCGCCTTCAGCCACTCAACCGCCGCCGCAACTTCTTCCGAGGTATCGCGATTCGCGCCAACCTCGACGCCTTCAACCCGTGAGCTGATCGACTCCCGCAAATCCGCCACCGCCGCCGACAACTCCGCCGTCCGCGCCGGCGCCTCGCCCAACCAGAACGGCACGCTCGGCGGAGCGCCCTGTGCGTCCTCAACCTCGACTCGTCCCGCCGACGAAACCCGCCGCACGCGCCACGAAGTGTTCCCCAACAAAAAAATGTCGCCCGCCATGCTCTCGACGGCGAAATCCTCATGCAGCGTCCCAACCACGATGCCTTCCGGCTCCGCCACCACCGTGTACAGCGCATTCTCTGGAATCGCCCCGCCGCTCGTGATCGCCGCCAGGCGCGCGCCACGCCGCGGCCGCAACATCCCGTTCACCCGATCGCGATGCAAATACGCGCCGTATCGCCCGCGTCGCGCGGTGATGCCCTCCGACAGCATCTCAACAATCTTCTCGAAATCCGCCCTCTCCAAATTCCGATACGGATACGACTGCCTCAACCGTTCGAGTAACTCTTGCTCGTTCCAATCCTCCCCCGCGCACATCGCCACAATCTGCTGCGCCAAAATATCCATCGGCGAGTCCGGAATCTCCAGCCGATCCAACTCGCCGTTTCGAATCGCCCGCACCAGCGCCGCGCACTCCATCAACTCATCGCGCGTTGTCGCAAAAATTCGCCCCTTCGGAATCGCACCGCGCCAGTGCCCAGCACGTCCTATGCGCTGGAGCCCGACCGCGATCGCCCGAGTCGAGCCAATCTGGCACACGAGATCGACGCTCCCCACATCAATACCCAACTCCAGCGACGCCGTCGCCACCAGCGCCCGAATCTGTCCCTCTTTCAGCTTCTTCTCCGCCGCCAGCCGCAATTTCCGCGACAAACTCCCGTGATGCGCCGCAACGTTGTCTTGGCCCAGCCGCTCGCCCAGATTGTGCGCGACCTTCTCCGCCAGCTTCCGCGTGTTTACAAAAATCAACGTCGATCTGTGCGACAGCGCGAGCGCCGCGATCCGGTCGTACACCTCGCCCCACATCTCATTCGTCGCAACCGCGCCAATCTCGCTGTGCGGCACCTCGATCGCCAAATCCATCTCGCGCCGATGCCCGACATCCACAATCACCGGCCGCGCCCGCCCGCTTCCCGTCAAAAATTCCGCCACCAATTCAATCGGCTTCTGCGTGGCCGACAATCCAATCCGCGCCAGCGGCCTCCCCGCCAGCTGCTCCAGCCGCTCCAGCGACACCGCCAGATGCGACCCACGTTTGTCATCCGCCATCGCGTGAATCTCATCCACGATCACCGTCTCGACCGTCCGCAGCACCTCGCGACTCTTGGCCGCCGTCAGCAAGATGTACAGCGACTCCGGCGTCGTCACCAAAATCTGCGGCGGCCGCGCCAGCATCGCCCGTCGGTCGCGCGCCAGCGTGTCGCCCGTGCGCACCCCCGTTCGAATCGTCGGCATCAAAAGCCCACGCTGTCCTGCAAGCTGCAAAATCTCGCCCAGCGGCGCTTCCAAATTTTTCTGGATGTCGTTTCCGAGAGCCTTCAGAGGAGAGACGTAGACAACTTCGACTTGATCAACCAGTTCGCCGCGCAGCGCTTTTCGAACCAGCCCGTCAATACAAACCAGAAATGCCGCCAGCGTTTTGCCCGAACCGGTCGGCGCCGCTATGAGCGTCGCCTTGCGCTCCACAATCGACGGCCACCCGGCAATCTGCGGCTCCGTCGGCGTCCCAAACCGCCCGACAAACCACTCCTGCACAATCGGGTGCGCCCACTCGATCCCCGCCACGCCGGTCCCGAACTCCAACTCCGCGTTCATACGCCCGATTATAGGCGCATCGCTAATTTCCTGCAGCCAACCGGACGACGCGCCCGCGGCGCGTCGTCCTCATCCATGCCGCCACAAAAAAAGGAGCCATCTTGCTGTTGCAAGATGGCTCCGATGAATTTACGAAATTAGCTCGAACAAACCGCCGGCGAAGTCTACGACTTCTCCGGCTTCCTCTTCGCTACCGGCGCAGCCGAAGGAGCCTGAGCCGCCGCCGGCAAAGCCGCCGCCGGCTTCTTCTTCGCCTCCGCCACCGCTTCCGTCGGCGTCTCCACCGTCTTCCCGTCCTTCAGATCGACTGCCGCCGCCTTCAACTCCGCGCCTTCGCCTCCAGTCGGCACGAGCGCGCCTTCGCTCTCGCGCACAAACGTCAGCGCATTATGTACACCGTCCCAATCGATCCGCACGAGGTCGCCGAGATGCACCTGTTCCGTCGCCAGCAAATTCGCCAGCGGATAAACCACGTGCCGCTCGATCGCGCGCTTCAAATGTCGCGCGCCATATCGCTGATCCGTTCCTTCACGCAGCAAGAAGTCGCGTCCCGCATCGGTCACGCGAAACAAAAACTGCCCCTTCGCCGTCTCCAGCACGCGTTGCTGCACATGTCCCAGCTCGATGTTCAACACTTCTTCGAGCTGCAACCGCTGCAATGGATGAAACACCACAACTTTGTCCAGGCGGTTCATGAACTCCGGCGAGAACTTTCGCCGCGCCGCTTCCACCGCCGTCCGCTGAACTTTTTCGTCCAGCCCGATTTCCGCCGCCTTGTCTTTAGCAGGCTGCACAAATCCCATGCCGCCCTGCATCAACTCCGTGATCTCGTTGCTGCCGAGGTTTGACGTCAAGAAAATCACAGTGTTCGACAAATCCACGCGCCGGTTGTCGCCCAGCGTCAACGTCGCCTTATCCAACATGCCGAGCAGCAGCTGCCACAACGCGTCCGACGCCTTCTCAATCTCGTCGAACAGCAAAAACGACAGCTTCAGCTTGTCCGTATGACTCTTCGCGAGCTCGTCCTGCGTAATCAGCGGATGCGTCTCGCGGTGCCCTAAATATCCCGGGGGCGAGCCGATCAGCTTCGCGATTTCATGTGAGTGCTGAAATTCCGCGCAATCGACTTTGATCAGCAGCCGCGGATCGCCAAACAAAATCTCTGCCGCCGCTTCGACGATGCGCGTCTTGCCCGAGCCGGTCGGCCCGAGAAACAGCAAATTTCCCACGGGGCGGCCCGGCGAATTCAATCCCGCACAGAATACTTGGTAAAGATCCACGAGCGCCTGCACGCCCTCGTCCTGTCCCACGATCTTCGATCGCAGCGAGTTCTGGAATTCCAGAGTTCCCGTGCTGCGCAGATTGGGATCTAACGGAAGGATGTAGTCTTTCATGGCCGCCTCCTCGCGCCCCGCGAACGGGACGCAATACCGAATCGCTCGCGCTTGTACTCAAACTGCGCCAGTTTTACCTGCAGCGTCGACTGCAACAGCCGCAACTGCACCAGCAGCTCGTTCGTCACGCCGGACGACTCAGAAATTCGGAGGATCGGCGGAAACAAATCCGCAAGTTCCAAATTCAATTCGCGCAACCCGCGCACCAGCCTCTGCATTGCCGGTGAGTCCAGGTCCGCGAGATCGACTCCGTTGCCGTTCACTTGCTCTCGCAGAGCTCGCCAATTCAGCTCCACGAACGGATGCTTCTTGGAAACTTCGCGCACTACTCGCTCCGTAATTTGCGCGCGTTCCCCGAGGCGGGCGAGATGAATCTGTCGAATCTTCGCGCCCCGGCGCACATTGTGCACCAGATAGAACTTGTTCCCTTTTCGGCGAACAAACGCCATGACCTTTGCCTCGTTCATCCAACTGCCGCGTAGTGTACCTACCTTCCACTACGCGCTCTAACGAATATTACGCATCATCGCTAGAAATGTTTCGCATACGTTATGACTAGAACTTACTCCCGACCATTCGAACGCTTCATTCGAATTTTCGTTCGGTTTCATTCGCGTCTCGCATCCTTTCGAAACACCGCTTCGAGCATTTCGTAACTTTCGCGCCGTTCTTCGCTGCACTACAAGATACGAATAACCCTGCTGATTAGATGCCGTCGCTGTCCCGTAGTGCCAGGAATCGATCGGCCGTTTAATCTCGAACTCGTCGCGACGTTGTAAATTCGTTCGCCGCTCCCTCGCTCAATTCTCATCGGCCAATCGCCTCACTTTGTTAAACACGAATCCGGCAATTTTGTCTTTGTCGCCACCGCGCCGCCCCCTGGCCATTCTGGAGAGCCCCGTTTTGCCTCGAACAAACCTGCGCAGCCCAAATTTGCCTCGAACAGAAATCACCGCCTCAACTAGGCAAATTCAACCGTGCGGGACGCGCAGTACTGTATCCGCTCTCCGCGCCCCTCTGCGAACTCCGCGCCTCTGCGTTATCCTTTTCCGTAGACGCCGCCCCATCTCATCCAAGGAAGCCGAAAATGTCTCTCTGGGATCCGGTCTACAAACTCGTGAAACAAATTCCCCGCGGACGGGTTCTATCCTATGGGGCCGTTGCTAAAATTCTGCGCCTCAAAGGCGGCGCTCGCAGCGCCGGTCGCGCCATGTCCGCCACGCCGCAAGGCAAAGGCATCCCCTGGCATCGCGTCCTCAACGCCGCCGGAAAAATCGTAATCCGCGAACCCTACGCCGGCCTCCAACGCAAACTCCTCGAATCCGAAGGCATCGAAGTCATAGAAAATCGCGTAAGAATGAAAACCTACCTCTGGACGCCGACGCGCCATTCCAGCCGCGAACCCGCGAAAGCAAAGCGCCCTTCCAAACCTACTCACAAACGAACCGTGAAATAGGCAGTTGGGTGCCGCACCCTCAGTTTTTAGAGGGTGCGGTTTTTGACTTTGCTTTTCGAAACACACCGCCGTGCCCGCGGCTGAACTCGCATTCTGCGGTATGCTGGTACTGCTAGCACGCATTCAATTTCACGCACACCCATGCCCGAACCGGTCATCCAGGTTGAAAATCTCATCAAGCGCTACGGCGATCTCGAAGCCGTCCGCGGCGTCAGCTTCTCCGTCAACGAAGGCGAAGTCTTCGGCCTCCTCGGCCCCAACGGCGCCGGAAAAACCACCACCATCGAAATCCTCGAAGGCCTCCGCAATCTCGACGGCGGCCGCGTCAGCGTTTGCGGCCTCGATCCGCAGCGCGAATCCGGGAAACTCAAAAACGAAATCGGCGCCGCCCTCCAATCCACTTCCCTACCCGACAAACTCAAAACCTTCGAAGCCATCAAACTCTTCGCCGGCTTTTACACCCGCCGCCGCGATCCCGAAGAACTTCTGAAACGCTTTGGCCTCGTCGAAAAGCGCGACACCTTCTACAGCAAACTCTCCGGCGGCCAGAAGCAGCGCCTCGCCCTCGCCATGGCCCTCGTCAACAATCCCCGCGTACTATTTTTCGACGAGCCCACCGCCGGCCTCGACCCGCAAGTCCGCCGCGAAATCTACGACATCATCGAAGAGCTTCGCCGCGAGAAGAAAACCATCGTCATCACCACACACTACATCGAGGAAGCCGAACGCCTCTGTGATCGCGTCGCCATCGTCGATCACGGCAAAGTCATCGCTCTCGGCACGCCGCAAGAACTAAAAAACCGCTCCGGCGACAAAACCCGCATCGAAGTCCAGCTCGCGCGCCCCGAGTCTCCGGAAACACTAAAAGCGCTCGATGGCGTCACCGAATGCCGCGACCTCAACGGCGGCTACGCTCTCCACACCCAGCGCCCGCCGCAAGCCATCGTCTCTCTCGTGAAACATCTCGAAGCCCAAGGCAACGAGCTCGTCAGCCTCAATATCGCCACTCCATCTCTCGAAGACGTTTTCATCGAACTCACCGGCAGGAGACTCCGCGATTGAAGCACTTCCTCACACTCACCGCGATGCGCATTCGCCTCACGCTGCGCAACAAGATGTTTCTCTTCTTCAGCGTCATCATGCCTTTCGGTTTTTTCTTCCTCTACGCCGGCGTCTTCGCGAAAGGCGATCCGGCAAAAGTTCGCTTCTTTCTCGGCCCCGTGATTTCTCTCGCCGTGATGGGCAGTTTCTGGGGACTCAGCGCCGCTCTCGTCACCTTCCGTGAGCAAGGCATCCTCCGCCGCTTTCACGTAACTCCCGTCACCGCCGCCGACATGCTCGCCTCCAGCATCGTCGCCAACTACGTGCTCACGCTCCCCACCGTTTTCATCGAACTCTTCTTCGCGCGCTTCATCTTTCACGTCACCGATTTCGGCAATCTTCCCGCGTTCTTTCTGCTCGTCACCGTCGGCGTCATTTCTTTCGCCGCCATGGGCCTCATCGTCGCCAGCGTCACCAACACCATGCAGGAGACGCAGGTCCTCAATCAGCTCATCTGGCTCCCGCTGATTTTTCTTTCCGGCGCCACCATGCCCCTTCCTTTTCTCCCCCAGGTCGCCCAAAAACTCGCGCTCTTTCTTCCCGCCACATATTTAGTCTGGGGACTGCAAAGCGCCACGTACTTCGGCCACGGCATCTCCGATGTATGGATCGAAGCCGTCTCACTCGCCTGCTGGGCGATACTCGCCTTCTTCGTCGCCACCCAGCTCTTCCGATGGGAGCCCGAGTCGAAAATTCCGCGCAACGCAAAACTCTGGGCCGCCGCCACCGCGCTTCCCTTCGTCCTCCTCGGTATCTGGGAGAATCACCAAGGCACGCTGCTCCTCCAATCCCAGTCCGCCTACTTCCAACTCGAACATCCCGAAAAATACAACCAGTCCCCCACGCGAGACCGCGCGCCGTCTTCCCCCGACGACCCCCAAGACAAATCAGAAAAGCCATTCTGACCAGCTCTTAAATCGCACTCGCGCCCCCATCGCAATTCAGCTCCGTGCCGCACATCACAACCGCATCGCAAATCATGTACGGGCGCAGCACTGCTGCGCCCCAGCTTGCCCGGACCTTAACGCTTCCTCGTTCTGTTTTTATTCTCTGCCCTTCCAACCTTCAACGGTCGACTTTGAACCCCTTCGACGAAACACGGATCACGTCATCTTTCCCCCGCCCAATTTGGTTTCCATTCCCGCCGCATCCACACACCCGTTTCGTTGACGCCCCCAAACTCCCTACCGCATACTCAAAATCGAAGGGTTTCAACTCAAAGGGAGCGAATCATGCCAGTCACACCAACAGAACAAATTTGGCGCAACGGATCTTGGATCAAGTGGGATGACGCCACCCTTCACGTCCTTTCCCACGTCGTCAGCTACGGCTCCGCGGTCTTCGAAGGCATTCGCTGCTACGACACCAAGCAGGGCCCCGCGATCTTCCGCCTCCGCGAACACATGCAGCGACTGATCAACTCCGCAAAAATCTATCGGATGGAACTCCCCCACTCCGTCGAGCAATTCGGCAACGTTGCCACCGAGCTCGTTCGCCGCAACAAACTCAACGCCTGTTACGTGAAGCCGATGGTTCTCCGCGGCTACGGCGAAGTCGGCGTCAACCCGCTCAATTCTCCGATCGATTGCTACATGGCTTGCTGGACTTGGGGCGCCTATCTCGGCCCCGAAGCGCTCACGAAGGGCGTCGAAGTCGGCGTCAGCTCCTGGACTCGCATCGCTCCCAACACGCTGCCCGCAATGTCCAAAGCCGCCGCAAATTACATGAACTCGCAGCTCATCCGCATGGAAGCTCAATTCAACGGCTACACCGAAGGCATCGCTCTCGACACCGACGGCCACGTCAGCGAAGGCTCCGGCATGAACGTCTTCCTCGTCCACGAAGGCAAGCTCTACACGCCGCCTCTGGCCACCAGCATCCTGCCGGGCATCACCCGCGACGCCATCGTCACCATCGCGCAAGATCTAGACATTCCCGTCAAGGAAACCGTCATCCCGCGCGAAATGCTCTACATCGCCGATGAAGTTTTCTTCGTGGGCACCGCCGTCGAAGTCACACCCATCCGCAGCGTCGATCACATCCAAGTCGGCAAAGGCGTGGCCGGACCCGTCACCCGCCGCATCCAGGAAGAATTCTTCGCCCTAACCAGCGGCACAAAACAAGACCGCCACAACTGGCTCACCCCAGTCAACGCCCCAGTCTCCGCCGCCCGCTAACGGTAGCGCCGGCATCTTGCCGGCGTTTTTCCCCAACGCTCGCCAAGTTCATCACGACGAAGGGCGCGGCACCCGCCGCGCCCTTCTTTTTTGCATCCCCATCAACAACGCCTAGTGCCCCATCGTCGTAACCACGAACCCGGTGTTGCCCCCCGTAGCAAACGGCGATCCCGCCACCGCCGTCAACTTCCCGCTAACCGGATCCTGCTGATACGCAGCGACGCCGCTTGTGACCGCCGCGTACACATTGTGGCCGCTTCGATCAAAGGTCAGAGAAACTAGAAATGCCGGCGCCGGAAACGGTGATGTCGCCAACGGCGTCAGCACACCTCCCGCTCCAATCGCGAATCCCAACACCTGGAATCCCTGCGTCACGTAAACAAATTCTCCCGACGGGCTGACCGCAACGCCTTGCGAGAAGTCTCCCGTCGCGAATGGTGATCCCGGCGCCGCCGTCAGCGTTCCGTTACTTCCCACCGCAAAAACCGACAGGTTGTCACTCGCCGTATTCGTCACAAACAGAAAATTTCCGTGTGGATCGAGCGTCAAAGCCAGCGGAGATGCTCCGCCGGTCGGCACGCTCTGCACACTCGCCCAAAGCGATCCCGAGCACTGGTCGATCTTAAAAATCGATACCGTTCCCGAGGCAAAATTCGCAACGTACGCAAACTGTCCCGTCGGATCGACCGCGATCGCATACGGAACCTGGTCAGCCGTAAACGGCGATCCCGGCACCGGCGTCAGCGCGCCGGTGGTTCTGTTGATCGCATACCCCGAAACATTTCCGTCGCCGCTTCCCGAACACAACCTCGCGCAATTCGCCACGTAGACATACCGCCCGGTCGGATCGACCGTCACCCACCCCGGTCCCGATCCCGTCGCAAATGGCGAGCCCGGAATCGTCGTCAGGCTTCCGTTCGACGCGATCTGATAGCCCGAAACCGTGTTCGACAAAACGTTGGCGACGTACATGAAATGCCCCGTCGGGTCGATCGCCACTCCAATGGGATTAGCTCCAGCAGCGTGCGAAGGCGGCGCCAGCGCAGTCAACGCGCCGGTCGCACCAACCCGATACCCAAAAACCGCGTTGGCGTTCTGATCCGTGGCATACGCATACTCCGGCCGCGCCACAGGACTGATTTGCGCACGGCCAGACTCCGTCACGCCGGCAAAAGCAATCACCAGCAAACCAAAAAACGCACCGAATCGCAGGGACTTATTCTTCACACTGGCCTCCGCTGGAAATGTTTAGGTAAACCAAAAGGCAAGTGAGAATAGCAGCAACACATCAACCCGTCATCACAATTGTCTAAATTCGAACATTGCGCCACCCCGCTCAGCGCGGTCCATGTACGGGCGCAGCACTGCTGCGCCCCGGCTTGCCCAGGCGATACCTCCGCCTCGATTCAGTTTTTTCTTTTTCTCCCTTCTTTTTCTCCCCTCCGTCGCCACCGCGCGGCCACACACAAAAGTGTCATCCCGACCGGTGCGGAGGAACCGTGGCTTGGTCTCAGCCACCCCCAGCCCACTGTGATCAAGCTTGCTCGCACCCTCTTGAGTACTCGACTTCAGCACCCGCCCGCTCGATCCCTCACGGCCCTTCAACTCTCCCCATCTTCGTCGTTACTTCGTTACTTCATTACTTCTTTACCTCGTCGCACCCGAACTCCATTACTCCTTCGCCTCCCCACCAAACCGTCCTCTCGCCTCCAACCATCTCTTCCCTTACAATTCGCCCATGTACAACCTTCCCCAACGCCTCACCGCCGAATTTCTCGGCACGTTCGCTCTCGTCTTCTTCGGCGCCGGCGCAATCTGCGCCGACCAATTCCTCCACGGCGCCGCCGGCCCCAATCTCCTCCTCATCGCCGCCGCTCAAGGCCTCATCATCGCCGTCATGTACTCCGCCCTCGCCCACATCTCCGGCGGCCACTTCAATCCCGCCATCACCATCGGTTTCTGGGTCACCAAGCGTTCCACCACCGTCGAAGTCGCCCTTTATTGGTTCGCCCAAATCCTCGGCGCCATCCTCGCCGCCCTGCTCCTCAAAGCCATCATCCCCGAAGACGCCTGGCGCGCCGCCACCCTGGGCACGCCCGAACTGGTCCGCGACTTCCCGCGCCTCTCGGCAATGATCCTGGAAGCCATAGCGACCTTCTTCTTGGTTTTAGTTTTCTTCGCCACAACGGTTGACGAAGCCTCCATCGCCCGCCCACTGGCCGGCTTCGCCGTAGGCCTGACCGCCATGCTCGCCACCGCCGCCATCTACCCCTTCACCGGCGCCGCCCTGAACCCCGCCAAATCCCTCGGCACCGCCCTGGGAGCCAGCCACTGGGCCAACGCCGGCGTCTTCTGGATCGGCCCCCTGGCCGGCGGCTTCCTCGCCGGCCTCCTCTACGACTCTCTCTATCTCAAAAAGCCGTAGTTCCAGGCAAATCGTCTTGCAGAGGGCACACTGATGCAGGGCAAGACCGAACCCGAAAAGCATCGATTTCGGTTTTCCGCCGACGAATGGGATTACCTGAGACGCCTAAGCTCAGAGGAACCCCGGATCGCTCGACTAGCTGGTGGATCGGAGCCGATAACGCCGAATCCGCGCACGATCAACCTCGAACCGGCTGACATTCAAGAATTGAGAGGATATTTGACCGAGCGTTTGGCCCGACTGGGGTTCGACGGCAAATACGACGTAAATGAGGAAGGACGACTGCTGGAACAGCTGATTGATCGTCTTTTCGTGCCATGAGAGTCACTTTAAGTGCCGCGAGTGGTGCAGCCCCGCTCAGCTCATAAGGCTCCGTCACCGCCGCACGCCCCCATTCA
>CAWAWE010000027.1:0-10682 GCA_963785605.1 uncultured Acidobacteriota bacterium
GAGCAGCTGAAGGCGATCCAGAAGGAGCTCGGCGAGGGCGAGGACGGCAAGGACGAAGCTGGCCGAGATCGAAGACCGCATCAACAAGACCAAGCTCTCGCAAGGAAGCGCGCGAGAAGGCGCTGGGCGAGCTGAAGAAGCTGCGCTCCATGAGCCCGATGTCGGCCGAGGCGACGGTGGTGCGCAACTACCTCGACTGGATGCTGGCGATTCCGTGGAACAAGCGCACCAAGGTGCAAGCGCGACATCAAGGCCGCCCAGAAGATCCTCGACGACGACCATTACGGCCTCGAGAAGGTCAAGGAGCGCATCCTCGAATATCTCGCCGTGCAGCAGCGCATGAAGAAGGTGAAGGGGCCGATCCTGTGCCTCGTCGGCCCGCCCGGCGTCGGCAAGACCTCGCTCGGCAAGTCGATCGCGCGCGCGACCGGCCGCAACTTCGTGCGCATGTCGCTGGGCGGCGTGCGCGACGAGGCCGAGATCCGCGGCCATCGCCGCACCTATATCGGCTCGATGCCCGGCAAGGTCATCCAGGGCATGAAGAAGGCGAAGTCGTCGAACCCGCTGTTCCTGCTCGACGAGGTCGACAAGCTCGGCCCGGACTGGCGCGGCGACCCGTCCTCGGCGCTGCTCGAGGTGCTCGATCCCGAGCAGAACGCGACCTTCAACGACCACTATCTCGAGGTCGATTACGATCTGTCGGACGTGATGTTCGTCACCACGGCCAACACGCTGCGCATGCCGCAGCCGCTGCTGGACCGCATGGAGATCATCCGTCTCCCCGGCTACACCGAGGATGAGAAGGTCGAGATCGCCAAGCGCCACCTGCTTCCGAAGCAGGTCAAGGAGCACGGCCTGAAGAAGGGCGAGTGGTCGATCTCCGACGACGCGCTGCGCGACCTCATCCGCTACTACACGCGCGAAGCCGGCGTGCGCAACCTCGAGCGCGAGATCGCCAACCTGGCGCGCAAGGCGATCAAGGAAATCCTGATCAAGAAGCGCACGAAGGTGCGTGGTCACGCGCCGCAATCTCGAGAAGTATGCCGGCGTGAAGCGCTTCCGCTATCGGCGAGATCGAAGCAGAGGATATGGTCGGCGTCGTCACCGGGTCTCGCCTGGACCGAGGTCGGCGGCGAGCTGCTGTCGATCGAAGCGGTGACCTTGCCCGGCAAGGGCCGGTCACCAGCGACCGGCAAGCTCGGCGACGTGATGAAGGAGTCGGTGCAGGCGGCGGAAAGCTACGTGAAGTCGCGCAGCATCGCCTTCGGCATCAAGCCGACCCTCTTCGAGAAGAACGACATCCACGTCCACGTGCCGGAAGGCGCGACGCCGAAGGACGGTCCCTCGGCCGGCGTGGCGATGGTGACCACGATCGTCTCGGTGCTGACCGGCATACCGGTGCGCACGGAGTGTGCGATGACCGGCGAGATCACGCTGCGCGGCCGCGTCTTGCCGATCGGCGGCTTGAAGGAGAAGCTGCTGGCGGCGCTGCGCGGCGGCTTGAAGACGGTGCTGATCCCGAAGGAGAACGAGAAGGATCTCGCCGAGATCCCGGACAACGTGAAGAAGGGCCTGACGATCATCCCGGTGAGCACGGTCGACGAAGTGCTGAAGCATGCGCTCACCAAGCCGCTGACGCCGATCGAGTGGACCGAGCCAGCCGATCCGGCGCCGATCGTGGCTCCGAAAGGCGACGAAGGCCACTTCGACATCGGCCTTCGCGTACTCCACGAACACATCGAAATAGCGATTCTCGGCAAATACGCCCGTATCGATCAATTCATACTCGGGTTCTTTACGGTTGCGCCGCCCATTCTCCGCAATCAGCTGGTCGTACGGAAACTCAGCGTGCGGATACTTGTACAGCATCTTCATGTAGCTGTGCGTCGGCGTCGCATCCAGATAGAAGTAGTACTCCTTCACATCTTCGCCGTGATTCCCTTCATGCCCGTTGAGCCCAAAAAGCCGCTCTTTCAAAATATGGTCGCGCCCATTCCACATCGCCAATCCAAAGCAGATGAGCTGGTGCCGGTCGCTGATTCCACGCGATGCCGTCTTCTCCCCAGCGGTAAGTGCGCGAACGGGCATGGTCGTGGGGCAAGTATTCCCAGGCGGTGCCGCCCGGGCTGTAATCTTCGCGGACGGTTCCCCATTGCCGCTCGGATAAGTACGATCCCCAGCGCTTCCAATACTTCGTCCGAAGCCGATCCTCTTCAAGACGCCTGTCTTCCACCGTCAATAATCGCGCCATTCCCGATTCGTCCTTTGATCGCAGCAACCTACCGGCTGCCGCGCGCTAACAAGACCGTTTGATATTCGCACCGATTGGTCCGTTGCAGCTATTTGCCCGATGCCGAGAGTGTTCCCCGTCTCAACAGTCGTTCGAATGCCTAACCCGTAAACAACTATTGACATCTAGTAACTAATGTGCTACTATTCCGCATGGTCGCCACGCGGCCCATTTCGGAACGTATACACAGGCATAACCCAACCCCGCCCAGGCAGACCCCAACTTTTTCGAACAGAACCCCCTCCCAAGTCACTAAAACAGAACGACTTATTCACTCTCATTTCCCGGCCAAAAATAACCAACCTGAAATCAGCAAGTTACACACACTTTCAAAAACTACGGGGGTATACCCCCTAAAAGCGAAGCTCAGGCGAAACCCGTGGCACAGTCACTCCTGTCTGTGCACCTTTCCTGTAATCAACAGGGATCTCGCCAGCTCGGGCACCCCTCCCGGCTCAGCCTCCAAACCGGTCGGGGCACCATAACCTAAATAAAAATGAGAGAAAGATCAAAATTCCTCTTGACACCTTTTACTGTATGTCGCACAGTATGTCTCGTACAGTAGCTGACACACAGTAGACGGTACACAGTACATGACACTCGACGCCAACATCTTCGACAATCTTCGCTCTGAGCTCCGACGCGGCTCCCTCATCCTCGCCGTACTCGCTCAGCTCCGCTCCGAGCAATACGGCTACACCCTCCGCAAAGCCCTCTCCGACCACGGCATGGAGATCGAAGAGTCCACCTTATATCCCCTCCTCCGCCGCCTCGAAACGCAGGGCCTTTTGCGCAGCGAATGGCGCGAAGAAGACAAGCGCAACAAACGCTTCTACGTTCTGTCCGCCGACGGCAAGGAAGTCCTCGAACAGCTTTTAGCCGAATGGCGCACTTTGGATTCGTCCCTATCGGAAATCGTGGGAGGCAAAGAACATGCAACTCGTTGATAGCAAGCTCTATATCGCGAACGCCTCGTCGCTCGACATGCGACGCTTGGAGTGCGAGCGCTTAGGGTTCCACGCTGGGAGTTCCGACGATTGGCGCTGAGCGCCGGCATCTCGCCGGTGGCCGCCGAGACGGCCGCACCCACGGCAACCTTATATCCCTGCTCAAGGCGACCAGCGCTTCGGCGCGGCTGCTCGCGCTGATGATGGCGGCCTTGGTAGTCGTTGCCAGTCCGGCGCTGCTGGCGACGGTTCGCTCGACAGTTTCCCTCTCGCTGGAAATTTTGTTGCAAGCCGGCCACTTCGGACTCATCGCACTGGAAATCTTCGGCAGGTAGGATGAACATGACCTCTCAAATCCTCGAAAAATATTTGAATTCCGTACGCAGCTGCCTCCCTGAGAGCCAGCGCGACGATATCGTGCAGGAGCTTTCCGAAAATCTGCACGCGCAGATCGAAGACAAAGAGGCCGAGCTCGATCGTCCTCTCACCGATGCCGAGATCGAAGCGATCTTGAAGCAGCACGGTCACCCGATGGTCGTGGCCAGCCGCTATCGCCAGGACAAGCGCAGCGTCGCCTTTGGTCCCGAGCTCATTGGGCCGGTGGTCTTCCCTTTCTACGTGCGCGTTCTGAAATTCAATCTTGGCATCAGCTTCGTCATCACGTTCATCGTCGCCGTTGCGCTTTTTTTCAGCGGACACGCCATGACCGCGGGAAATGTTGTCCCTGCGATTTTTTATCAAGTCACGATTCAATTTGTTGTCGTCACGCTGATTTTTGCGGCGGCCGATCGCCACTTCAAAAAGAATCCCGAGAGCTGGAATTATCGCGACGCGAAGGGCGCGTGGCATCCGGCGTTTTCGTTCGACAACCCGCTGAAGTCGAAATCGAAGAGTGATTCAGGCCGCGTCTCGCGAATGGATTCGGTGGCGCAAATCGTGGCGCTCGGCGTTTCGCTGGTTTGGCTGCGCGTCGCGCAAGGCGCGCCGTTCCTGATATTTGGACCTGCGGCGGCCTTTCTGAAGGCTGCGCCGATCTGGCATCAGTTCTACTGGCCCGTCGTGGGGCTTGCTTGCCTCGGAATTCTGCAAGGCTTCATCAATTTAATTCGGCCCGATTGGCTTCGCGTGATGGTTGCGTACCGCGCGCTCACCGCGATTGCCTGGCTCGTGATTCTTTACTTCGTCCTCAAAAACGGACCGTTAGTGATTCTCACTTCCGACGCATCGCAGGCCGAAGGCTTCCGCAAAACCGCCGAGATTCTGAATCAGATCGGCATCTATGCCGCGATCACTTTCGCCGCCGTCGCGGTCTACAACTTGATTCGTCACTCGCTCCGCCTGGTGCGCCTCTCGAGCGCACCGAAAGCCGGCGCGACTCGCCAAACCGCGTAGCGCGCGTTTCCTTTACACTGGAACAACCGCTATGATGCGTCGGCGCTCAGGGGCGCCACAGCAAGGGGACTAAACAAATCACGCGAATCGAAGCTCATCGCGTTGAACTCATTTCATTTCCGGCGTTAGCGCCGAGGAGAAGATCATTCAGCCGCTGCGATTCAATCCGATTCTGAATACCGACAGCTACAAGCTCACGCACTGGTGGCAGTATCCGGCGAACACGCGGCACATCTATTCGTACGTTTGTTCTCGCGGCGGATTTTTCGATCACTCCGAAATGGCGGGATTGCAGTACATCGTCAAATCGAATTTCGCGGGCAAAGTTTTTACCCTGGAAGATGTTGAGGATGCGGCGAAATTCGCAAATAAGCATTTCTCGAATTATCCCAAGGGATTCAACTACGAAGGTTGGAAAAGTCTCTACGCAAAACACGGCGGAAAGCTGCCCTTGCGCATCAAGGCCGTGAAGGAAGGATCGGTTGTTGCGGCGCAGAACGCGATTGTGACGATCGAGAATACCGATCCCGAGTTTTATTGGCTGACGAATTGGGCCGAAACGATTTTGCTGCAAGTGTGGTATCCCGTCACGGTTGCGACGTTGAGCCGCGCGATCAAGCAAATCGTTGGCGAAGCGCTCGAAAGAACCGGCGATCCGTCCGGACTTCCCTTCAAGCTGCATGACTTTGGCTTTCGCGGAGTGTCGAGTCGCGAATCCGCTGCGATCGGCGGCGCGGCGCATCTTTTCAATTTCGTTGGCACCGACAATTTGGCCGCGATCGAACTTCTTCAGCAGTATTACGGCGCGGAAATGGCCGGCGTCAGCATTCCGGCGTCGGAGCATTCGACGATTACATCATGGGGACGGGAACACGAAGTCGATGCATACGAAAACATGCTGAACAACGTGCCCGAAGGAATCGTCGCGTGCGTCAGCGATTCGTACGATATCTTCAGCGCGGTGCGCAACTTGTGGGGCGGAAAACTCCACGATCGCGTGATGCAGCGCAACGGCACCCTCGTGATTCGGCCGGATAGCGGCGATGCCGTGTTGGTGCTGGAAGAAATCTTCAACATTGCGGCGGAAAAGTTTGGATTCGAGGTCAATCGCAAGGGTTGGAAGGTCATCGCGCCGCAAGTTCGCTTCATTCAAGGCGATGGCGTCAACTATCACACGATTCAAAACATGATTTCGCAGCTGACGCGCCGCGGCTGGTCGATGGACAACTGGAGTTTCGGCATGGGCGGCGCGCTTTTGCAGCAGCTGAACCGCGACACGCTGCGATTCGCACTGAAATGCTCGGCCATCGACGTCAACGGCGAATGGCACGACGTCTACAAACAGCCCATCACCGATCCAGGAAAAGATTCGCGCGCCGGCCGATTTGTTCTGCTCAAGCATGGACAAGAGTTCGAGACGATCGCGAACTCCAACGGCCCTGACCGCAACGACGATCAACTTGAAGTCGTTCTCGAAGACGGCGTGCTGAAGCGCGACCAGAAGCTCGAGGACATTCGCAAAATCGCCGCCAGCTACGACAATTTTTCGAAGAAGCCGATTTAAGGCTCACCGGCGCCGAGCGGTTGGGACCTCGATTGTTTTGTGTTCTGAGATCCTTCGATTCGCTCAGGATGACCGTTTTGAAGTTAGGTTTCGATCGGTGATTTTTTTTTTGTAAGTAAGTTATAAGTTTTGGCGACTCGGATCGAAAATAAAACTGACCTCAGGCAGTTCTAGTGACTCGATAGTTTCGTGACATAAGTTGTCCGCCAGTTCATCCCGCTGTCTCCACGCTGTAACACGATGCGACTACAACCATTGCGCGCGTGAACAGCCCCCCACCCCGCTGTGTCGCGCGACACGTCCTGGATGGAGGTTGTATAGATGGAATCGCGCTCGTCCCTTTGGCGAAAATACTTGCCTACCGCAAAGCAAGTACTCGCCGCAGTCGTCGCATCACAACTGCTAGTTGCAGTCCCAGCCCGCGCCAACGATGGAAATAGCAACGACGGAAAGACCACATCGCCGATCAAGCACGTGATCATCATCATCGGAGAGAACCGCAGCTTCGATCACGTGTACGCCACCTACGTGCCCAAGAAGGGGCAAACCGTAGACAACCTGCTCTCCAAAGGAATCGTCAACGCCGACGGAACTGCTGGACCGAACTACGCGCTGTCGGCACAAAACAGCGCCGTCAATTCCGGCGGGCCGTTCTCGATCGCACCTGGCGGCAAGGCCGCATACGCTTCGATTCCGACGCCACTCACCGGCGGACCCGAATTTGCCAGCGCCGACTCGACGCCATTTCTTTCGCTGGCCGTCGCGACGAAAGCGGAAACCGGATTATTTTCGACCTACAACTTCGATCTTCTGACCGGCGCGACCGGCCTCCCCGGCAAGACTCCCGACAACCGCATCAACGACATCAGCAGCCTCGGCGGCGGCGTGTTCCAGTTGACGCCCGGCGTGCGTTACGACGATTACGCGGCCAGCCCGGTGCACCGCTTCTATCAGATGTGGCAGCAGCTCGATTGCGACGCGACCAAAGTGTCGAAGACGAATGGCAGCGGTTGCCAAGCGGACTTGTTTCCCTGGGTAGAAACCTCAATCGGCGCTGGAGACAACGGCGCGGCGCAGCCCGCGGGCTTCAACGATGCGAGCACCGGTGAAGGCTCGACGGCGATGGCGTTTTACAACGTGCAGAACGGCGACGCTCCGTACTTCAAGCACCTCGCTGACACCTACTCGCTGAGCGACAACTTCCACCAGTCGGTTATGGGTGGCACGGGCGCGAACCACATCATGTTCGGTTTCGCGGACGCGATCTATTTCAGCGACGGCAAGGGCAACGCAGCAACGCCGGCGACGAACCAGATCGAAAATCCGGATCCGCAACCGGGAACGAACAACTACTACGATCAGGACGGATACGGCGGCGGCAGCTATAGCGCGTGCGCGGATCTGAGCCAGCCGGGCGTACCGGCGGTCGTGAATTATTTGCAAGCTCTGCCGCGTCCGGTGAAGGCGAACTGCGAAGCGGGCCACTACTACCTGCTCAACAACTACAACCCGGGCTATCTCGGCAATGGCGTGCCACTGCCGCTGAGCGTTTCGCCCTTCACGATTCCACCGACCTCAGTTCGCCACATCGGCGACGTGTTGATGGAACACAACGTCTCGTTCGCGTACTACGGCGAGCACTGGAACCGTTACGTTGCGGATTCGGTCGCGGCAACGGCGAATCCGAAGGCGACGCCGAACCCGTTCGACATCTACTGCAACATCTGCAACCCGTTTCAGTATGCGACGGACATCATGGCCAACGACAAGCTGCGCACGGAACACGTGAAGGATACCGATGATCTCTACGCGCAAATCAAGGCGGGAACGATTCCGGCGGTTTCGATCGTGAAGCCGAGCGGCTACACCGATGGTCACCCGGCTTCTTCGAAGCTCGATCTGTTCGAAGGCTTCACGGAGAAAATCATCGCGGAAGTGCAGGCAAACCCGTCGTTGTGGAAAGACACGGCGATCTTCATCACGTTCGATGAAGGCGGCGGTTACTACGACTCGGGTTACGTGCAGCCGGTGGACTTCTTTGGCGACGGCACGCGCATTCCGCTGCTGGCGGTTTCGCCGTACTCGCACGAAGGGAAAGTCGGCCACGTTTATTACGACCACGTTTCGCTGATCAAGTTCATCGAGCGGAACTGGAGCTTGCCGACGATCACGAGCCGCAGCCGCGACAATCTGCCTGAGCCGAAGTCAAGCGCGGCGAGTGCGTATGTGCCTGTGAATAGCCCGGCGCTGGGCGATTTGTTCGGACTGTTTGATTGGGAACATCCGAACTTTCGACCGGAATGAATGACGGAACGGAAAACTAAACCAAAGAAGTAGGAGTTCGCGATTGCCGGCTGGAGCCAAAGCTCTGGCCGGCAACGCGCTTTTGCGTTTTGTTGGGATGAAGGAAAGAAAAGATAACGCAGAGACGCGGAGGGCGCTGAGAAGCGCGGAGAAGTTTGGGAATTCAAGGGGACGACTGGTGAAGATCGATCGAAGAGAGATGTTGAGGTTGGGGTTGCTGACAGGCGCGGGGTTGATGTCGGGGACGGGCGTTGATGCGGCGTGGATGCAGGGGCGGGCGCAGAGTCATGCGCACGGCGAGATGGGCGCGCATGCGCAGGCGAATCCGGTTGCGATGGCGGCGAATGCGGCAAAGGAGGCGGGGGCTAAGCCGGTTTCGTTGGCGCCTTATGTTGATGCGCTGCCGAGGTTGCCGGTGATTCATCCGTATAAGGCGGGGCAAGCCTCGACGCGGGTGGGAGCGATGGGGCAAGGTGCGGCGCAGAGTAGCGGCGTGGTGCAGGTGCGGATGCGGGAGATTCGAACGAAGGTGCATCGCGATCTGCCGGCGACGCGGATGTGGGGATACAACGGGACTTGGCCGGGGCCGACGTTTGAGACGCGGAGCGGGCAGCCGATTTCGGTGAAATGGATTAATGAGTTGCCGACGAAACATTTTTTGGCGATCGATCCTTCGATTCATGGGGCGGAGGAAGGGACGCCGGAAGTTCGAACGATCACGCATGTACACGGCGCGAAAGTCTTGCCGGAACATGACGGGTATCCAGAGGCTTGGTTCACTTCGGATGGGAAAACGGGGCCGACCTACGACGCTAAACCGAATCAATATCCGAACGATCAGGCGGCTTGCACGCTTTGGTATCACGATCACGCGCTGGGGATTACGCGGCTGAATGTTGTCGCGGGGCTAGCGGGTTTGTACATCATTCGCGACGACGAAGAGGATGCGCTGAATTTGCCGAGCGGGGACTATGAGATTCCGCTGTTGATCCAGGATCGATCGTTTTTGCCGGATGGGACGTTGTGGTATCCGCCGGCGACGAATGGGACGCATCCGATGTGGATGCAGGAATATTTTGGGGAATCGATTTGCGTAAACGGGAAGGCGACGCCGTTTTTGGAAGTTGAGCCGCGGAAATATCGATTTCGCATGGTGAACGGTTCGAACTCGAGGTTTTATCACATGACTCTGGTGCCGGCGGATAAGAATGGAAAGCCGAACGGAGAGATCGCGGATGCGCCTCCGTTCCGCCAGATCGGGACGGACGCGGGGCTGCTGCCTGCGCCGCTGAGTGGGCACTATTTGATTTTGTCGCCGGGAGAGCGATTCGATGTGGTGATCGATTTCAGTGAACATGCGGGGGCGTTTCTGGCGATGACGAACGATGCGCCGGCGCCTTACGCACGCGGGGGCGAAGTGGTGCCGAGCGAAATGATGTTGTTCAAGGTGACGAAGCCGCTGGTGGGAAAGGATACGAGCGGACTGCCAGAGGTTTTGTCACCGATGTTGCCGCTCGATCCTGCGCACGCGGTGCGGGAGAGATTTTTGGGATTGACGGAGATGGATCGGCCGTCGGATGGATACACGATGATCGGACTGCTGGGCGGGAAGCATTGGGACGATCCGATTACGGAAGATCCGAAGGCAGGGTCGATGGAG
This sequence comes from uncultured Acidobacteriota bacterium, assembly GCA_963785605.1. Taxonomy (GTDB): domain Bacteria; phylum Acidobacteriota; class Terriglobia; order Acidiferrales; family UBA7541; genus Acidiferrum. The sequence continues at coordinate 10,158 of CAWAWE010000027.1, forward strand.
ATTTGGTCGTTCGCGAATGCGACGGGGGATGTGCATCCGATGCATATACACCTGGTGAAATTTCAGGTTTTGAACCGGCAGGCGTTTGATGCGAAGCAGTATCAGCAATCGGGGAAGATTGTGTTTACGAGCAGGCCGATGCCGCCGGAATCGAATGAGAGGCCGGCTTGGAAGGACACAATCAAGACGTATGCGGGGTATGTGACGCGGGTGATTGCGAAGTTTGATTTGCCGAGCGGGACACAGGTGGCGCCGGGGCAGGAGTTTCGGTATGTGTGGCATTGTCACGTGTTGGAGCATGAGGATAACGAGATGATGCGGCCTTATAACGTTGTGGGGTGAAGGGGAATTTTTTCCCAGAAAAAACGGGCTGAGAATGAAAGTTGACGGCCGGGCAAGCTGGGGCTCAGCAGTGCTGCGCCCGCACAACAGCGAGGTTATGTGAAATCTAAACCCGCACCCTCTAAAAACTGAGGGTGCGGCACCCAAAGGCCGGTCGGTGACGATTATTGAGGAACGCCGGTT
>CAWAWE010000028.1:0-24304 GCA_963785605.1 uncultured Acidobacteriota bacterium
TGGCGCGGCTTCATCACCCCCGGCGTAAAACTTCTCGTCATCATCTTCACCTCCGTCTATATCGTCGAGGTCCTCGCCTACCTGCTCGCCGGCGGCGTCTACTACACCGAAATCCTGAAGTGGTTCGCGCTGATCCCCGAAGCCGTCATCCATCACATCCCGCCGCGCATCTGGCAGCCCTTCACCTACATTTTTCTACACGACCCGCGCTCCCTCTTCCACATCCTCATCAACATGCTCATGCTCTGGATGTTCGGCCGCGACCTCGAGCTCAACTGGGGCAAGCGCCGCTTCCTCAATTTCTTTTTCGTCTGCGGAGTCGGCGCCGGCCTCATCGAGTTGATCGTCAAATCGATTCCCTTCCTTTTCTTCGGCCGCGAACTCTCCCTCACTCCAACCATCGGCGCCAGCGGCGCAATCTTCGGTATCTTGATGGCGAACGCCGTCCTCTTCCCTGACCGCAAAATCTGGCTCATCCCTCTGCCCATCTCCATCCCCATGCGCCCCGACGTCGCCGTCATGGGTGCCATCGAATTTTCCTTCATGCTCGGCAGCGGCGGCGACAACGTCGCACACATCTGCCATCTCGGCGGCATGTTAGTCGCCTACATCTATCTCCGTCGCGGCTCTTTCCTCTACAGCGTCCGCAACTCCGTCAGTGATTGGAAACACGAGCGCAACAAAAAGCGCTTCCAGGTCTACATCAACAAACACAAACAAGACCCACCCAGCCGCCCCGACAACTGGGTCAATTAATTTCGCCCCAAAATATGTACGGGCGCAGCACCGCTGCGCCCCATGTCCGCACAAACTAACCCGGACCTCAATCGTTTTTACTTGTTCGCCCGCACTTCGCGCCCTCATCCCACTACATGAAACTTCATAAAATTCGTCGTCCCCCGAATCCCCATCGGCGTCCCCGCCACAATCCCAATCACATCCCCCTTCTTGACCAGCTTCTCCTCCAGCAATCTCTGCTCCGCAACTTCCGCCAACCCATCCACCTTCTTCACATCCGCAATCCCCCGCGCCATCACGCCCCAAATCAGCGCCATCCTCCGCCGCGTCTCCGCCTCCGGAGTAAACGCCACAATCGGCACCATCGGCCTATATCGCGACACGAGCCGCGCCGTAAATCCGCTATGCGTGAACACCGCGATCAATTTCATATGCAACTCGCGCGACGCATGGCACACCAGCTCCGCCACCGTCTCCGCCACTTTCAACTTCTCCTGCACCGACGATGGCCGCGGAAAATCCGTAATATTCGCCTCCGCATCTTCAATAATCCGCGCCATCATGCTCACCGCTTCCACCGGATATTTCCCCGACGCCGTCTCCGCCGATAGCATCACCGCATCCGACCCGTCAAAAATCGCATTCGCCACATCCGACGCCTCCGCCCTCGTCGGCCGCGGATTCTGCGTCATCGACTCCAGCATCTGCGTCGCCGTGATCACCGGCCGCCGCGCCTCGCGCGCCTTCGCAATGATCATCTTCTGCACCACCGGCACGCGCTCCGGATTCATCTCCACTCCCAAATCTCCGCGCGCCACCATCACTCCGTCCGCCACGCGCAAAATCGCATCCAGATTTTCGATCGCTTCCGGCTTCTCGAGCTTCGCAATCACCGGCGTATCGCGCCCCGCCCTCCGAATCAAAGCCTTCGCCAGCACCACATCTTCCGCGTGCCGCACAAAACTCACCGCCACATAATTCGCGCCCTCCTTCAACGCAAACGCCAGATCCGTTCGATCCTTCGCCGTCAGCGCCGGCACGCGCAATTGCACTCCCGGCAAATTGATCCCCTTGTACTCGCCCAGCACGCCGCCATTCACAACTTCCGTAACCACCTTCTCGCCCATCACCTGCATCACGCGCAATTCAATCAGCCCGTCCGATAGCAAAATCCGATTCCCCCGATGCACCTCGCGCGGCAACGGACGAAACGTCGTGCTCACTCGATTCGCATCGCCGATCAACTTCGCCGTCGTGATCACAAACCGCTGCCCCGCCTTCAACTCCACCGGCGTCTTCCCCGCCAGCGGTCCTGTTCAATCTTCGGCCCCTGCAAATCCGCGATAATCGCGATCGGCTTCTGATGCTTCATCGCCGCCTCGCGCAGCAACGCAATCCGCCCCGCATGTTCCGCATGCGTCCCATGCGAAAAATTCAGCCGCGCCACATCCATCCCCGCCAAAATCAGCCGCTCAATCATCTCCGCCGTCGAAGTCGCCGGCCCAATCGTGCAAACAATCTTCGAATGCCTAAACATCATCCCCACCTCATTCCCGCTTCACTGCTCACAACTCCAACAATCGCGACGGCGTTTGGGTGCCGCACCCTCAGTTTTTAGAGGGTGCGGGTTTAGACTCAACCCCGCCCACACCACAACGACAACCACCCAAGCCCAATTTGTAAACGCGATCTACACCGAGAGGACGGCATCACGGCCGCATCAACCAGAACAACTCAACACCCATCACCACCACAACAATCAAAAACTCAACTCAACAACCAACTCCGCCCCACTACCGCGTCACCGCAAACTCCGCCACAATCCGCGCCTCCACATCAATCCCCTTCACAAACGACGCCACCGGTATCCGCTCATCATTCCCATGCATCCGCTGCAAATCCTCCGCCGTCAGCGGAAACGGCCACAACCCATACGACTGCACATTGTGCAATCGCAACTGCGCCGAATCCGTAGCCCACGGCGACTGATACGGCAGCACCGGCGCTCCAGCAAATTCCTGCGCCGCCACCTTCGTAATCGCCGCGTAAAAATCATTCTCCAGAGACGACGGCGGCGCCGCAAATCCCGCATCCGTCTGCACTTCAAACTTCACCAGCGGATCGTTCACCAATTTCTGCAAATCCAAAACCAATCCGTCGATCGTATCCCCCGGCAGCAATCGAACATTCAAATTCGCCCGCGCCTCCGCCGGAATCACATTATTCCTCACGCCCGCCTGCAACATCGTCGGCGAAATCGTATCCCTCAGCATCGAGTTCCACTGCGGATTCGCATCCGACACCACGCGCGCCGCGTGTTCCCCGCGATCACCCGTATCCAGCGCCCGCATCCACTTCGAAATCTCATCGTCTTCCAGCGGCGCCAGCCCCTCGAAATATCTCCGCGTAATCGCCGTCAGATGCACCGGCGTCGCAAATCCACCGATCTTCTCCACCGCCGCCGACAAATGCACCACCGGATTATCTTTGGTCGGCATCGACGCATGTCCCGACGTCCCGCGCGCCACCACCGTCACATTCACCGACACCTTCTCACTCGCCTGCACCGCGACATACTTCACCTTGCCGCCCTCGATCACGACGTTCCCGCCCTCGTTCAGCGCAAACCCCGCCGCAATCTTGTCCCAATATTTCGCGATCAATATCTTGATGCTCGCGTCGCCGCCCTGCTCTTCGTCATCCGTCGCCAAAAAAATCACATCGCGATTCAGCCGCGCGTTCGCACGCTTCAGCGCCACGATCACCGCAAGGTTCGTCGCCAGCATCGCCTTGTTGTCGATCGCCCCGCGCCCATACAAATATCCGTCCTTGATCGTTGCCGCGAACGGATCGACCGTCCACTTCGCCTTATCCACTCCCACCACATCCATGTGCGCCACCAGCAGCAGCGCCTTCGACGGATCGGCCACCGCCGAACTCCTCAGCCGCGCCACCACCGACGTCCGCCCCGGCGCCACCGGCAACTCCTCCGCCGGAATTCCTTCCTTCTTCAGCACTCCCAAAATATATTTCGCCGCCTCCGCCTCATTCCCCGGCGGATTCGTCGTATTGATTTTGATCAGATCTTGTAGCCAGACTTTCGCGTCGCCCGTCAGCGCCGTCAAATCGCCCAGCGGCGCTCCACCCTGCGTTCCCGGCAATCCATTCGTCGCCGGCGGCGCCACCTGCGCCCTCCCCGATCCCGCACCAGCCAGCGCCGACAAACCCACTATGGCGATCGCAACCGCTCTCGCCAAAATTCCCCCATAAATCTGTCTCACGAATTCACCCTTCCCGGTAGCGCCGGCGTCTCGCCGGCGTTTTTTCGTTCTCAGCGCCGAACATCAATGCCATCAAATGGAATACTCTTCGTCCCGCAACCGCCTGCCCTGCATGTCCTTGCGCTTCCGCCTTTTGCAACGTTTTCCCGCGTTTCTGATTCATACTAGCACGCAGGCTGAGGGACCCTTGTTTCGGCGAGTCGGCCCCGTTTCGTAAGCTCCACGTCTCAAAAGCGAAACGTCACCGCCGCCCGAACTCTGCCCGCTTCCCATCCGTCCTACGGGAACTGACGTGATTTGCCGCGGGAATGTCCTTGCGGCATCCTAGTGATCTCTATTGGTCGCGCAAGAGCGCGCGCATGAAAAAGGGGTTTTCGCCATGAAGGCCACACTCACCACCATCTTCCTCGCTCTCTCCGCCGCTTTTCTGCTCGCCTCTTTCAGCGAGCATCTCGCCCACGCGCAATCGCCCGCGGGCCCCGCCGGAGCCGGCCAAACCACGCCTCAACAACCCGCGCCGACGCAGCCTCAGCAACCACAAAAGCCGCAAGAAGCCGGCGCCTCCATCAACGTTGAAGTCCCTGTCGTCTCCCTCGACGTCATCGCCGCCACGCAACACGGCGATATCCTCACCGGCCTCAAGCGCGAAAATTTCCGCGTCATCGACGACGGCGCTCCTCAAACCGTCACGGGCTTCGGCGCCACCGACGCACCTATCACCATCGCCATGGTTATGGAGTTCAGCAGCCGCGGTTACAACTTCTTCGCTTACATCGCGAAATATTGGTCCGAGGCATTTTTCCCCAACCTGAGGCAGAAGGATTGGGTCGCGCTGATCACCTTTGATATGAACTCCAGGATCGAAGTCGATTTCACCCAAAACAAAGACGAAGTGCGCGGCGCCATCAACCATCTTTATTTTCCCGGCTTCCGCGAGTCCAACGTTTTCGACGCCATCCTCACGACCGTCGATCAGATGAAAGACATCAAGGGCAAGAAATCCATGCTCGTGCTCGCCACCGGCGTGGACACTTTCTCCAAGCACACGCTCGATCAGACGATGAAGCAATTGCGTCAATCCGACGTCACGATTTTCTCCGTCGGCGTTGCCAAGCCCTTCCTGAACTTTCTTGAATCCCACGGCAATCAGGGCTCGCACATGGATTACCTTCAAGGCGAAAATCAGTTGAAGACATTCTCCGCGGAAACCGGCGGCTACGCCTGGTTCCCCCAATTCGACGGCGAAATCCCCGACATCTTCCGCCAGGTCGTCGCCTTCCTCCGCAACCAATACAGCCTCTCCTACACCCCCACCACCGGCGCCAACGACGGCAAATTCCACAAAGTCAAAATCGAACTCGTCCAACCCGACGGCACCCCCCTCATCGTCAACGACCAAAAAGGCAAAAAACAAAAAGTCGTCGTCTACGCCCGCGAAGGCTACACCGCCGTCAAAGGCGGCGTCGGCGACTAACCTCTGCCGTCGGCGACCTTCTCTCCCACTTTCGCTACGACCACTCAACGCAACACTGCCCTGAACTCAACTCAGCTCACAAAATGATCCTGTCATTCCGAGCGTAGCGAGGAATCTGCTTTCTGCTGCCTCGCCACCACCTATCGCCTACAGCGGCCGCTCGATGTTGCAGGGTTAACCTCTGGCTACCCTCGATCCACAAAGACAATCACACGCACCCCGTTCCGACCGATCCGCGGAACACACACGCATCATCTCAACCACCGCCAACTCCCCATTTGCATTCCTCCCCTCCCCAATGCCACCCTATCTCCACCGGCCAGGAGCATCAAAAATGTTCGAAAACATCACCCGCCGCCAATCTTCCCAACCCCAAAACCTCGCCTTCGGCAATCTCCCCGTCCCCGGCACCAAAGCCGGCGCCATCGTCTCCGCTGGCCTCGTCATCATCGCCTGGATAGCCATCCCGGTCGCCCACGTCTTCATCCTTGGCACCGTAGGCCTCGGCGCCTTAGTCGGTTTAGGCTTGTCCTGGTGGCACAGCCGCGAATAAACTCCCGCAAATCAATAAACCGCAAATGACTCTTGACAAAAGGGTTACCATCTGATACACTTCTTCATGATACCGTCGCACATCTTCGAAAACACCCCTCACTCAACCCCTTTCCTTTCAATCGTTTCCACACACTCATTTCCTGCGCACCCGCAACTCACTGATTCTAAATCTCTTATTCACACTTCAAAAAACATAGGGGGTATACCCCTCTTCTTCCCATTTTGGAACCACCTCAATCTCCGGAGGCCCCGTTGACCGTCGCCCGCACCAACCCCGCCGACACCAAGCTCATCGTCTGCGTCTGGCACCCCTTCCCACAATGGCGCGCCGACGAAATGATGCCCGCCGCCATCCGCAAACGCTGGCCCCAGATGCGCGTCGTCCATCTTCCCGACTTCGACCGTCTCCCGGAAGAGCTCCCCGACACCGACATCTTCGTCGGCGCCTCGCTCCGCCCCGATCAATTCGCCTACGCCAAAAAATTGAAGTGGATTCACTCCACCGCCGCCGGCGTCAACCAGCTCATGTATCCCGAGCTGAAAAATTCCGGCGTCCTCATCACCAATCCCAGCGGCCTCTTCTCCCCAGGCATGGCCGAACACGTTATCGGGATGATGGTCCTGCTCGCCCGCAACTTCATGGACTCCGTCCGCTACCAGGACAAACACATCTGGGCGCAAAACGAAGTCTCGAGCATCCCCGGCCCGATCACCGAACTCAGCGGCGAAACAATGTTGATCGTCGGCTACGGCTCCATCGGCCGCGAAGTCGCAAAACGCGCGCGCTGCTTCGACATGAAGATCTGGGGCATGACGCGTTCGGGCAAAGGCGACGAATCCCTCGTAGAAAAAATCCTGCCGATCTCCGAACTCGACGCCGCATTACCGCAAGCCGACTGGGTCGTCCTCGCCGCCCCCGACACACCCGAAACGCACAATTTATTCAACGCCGACCGCTTCGCCCGCATGAAACCCGGCGCACGCCTCATCAACATGGGCCGCGGCACAATCATCGACGAACCCGCGTTCGCCCACGCCCTCAACACCAACCAAATCCGCGGCGCCGCCATCGACGTAGCCACCACCGAACCGCTCCCCGCCGACAGCCCCCTGTGGACGGCCAAAAATCTTTTCATCACCCCACACACCGCCGGCGTCAGCGACCGCCTCTGGCAACGCGAAACCGAAATCCTCATGGACCTCCTCGAACGCTGGTTCTCCAACCGCGAAATGTTCAACGTAGTAGACACCTCCGCCGGCTACTAACACGAGATCGAAGCACCAAATCGAAATGCGAGAGCGAAAACAATCGAGTTTTATTTTGAAATGAAAATGAAAATGAGAATGAAAGGAAAATGAAAGTTAAAATTCCAAACGGAACGAGCCAACCACTAAGAGCCTGTCATCCTGAACGAAGCGAACCGACGCATTTTCTTTCGCGTTCGCTTCTGTGCGAACGCGTCGGTTCGCGCAGTGAAGGATCTCAGCCTGAAGAGCCACTACTAATCACAACTCGTCCGCTCCCGCTTTCAACTTTAAATGAAACGAGCCAACCACTAAAAGCCTGTCATCCTGAACGAACCGAACCGACGCATTTTCTTTCGCGTTCGCTTCTGTGCGAACGCGTCGGTTCGCGCAGTGAAGGATCTCAGCCTGAAGAGCCACTACAAATCACAGCTCGTGCGCTCTTCCTTTCAACTTTCAACTCTCGACTGTCAACTTCTTTTGGCCCCACCGCGCCCCTGCTTGTATCCTGACTTCCCATGACAAAACGACCAAAACCAATCGTACTCACTGTCCTCGACGGCTGGGGCTACCGCGCCGAATCCCAAGGCAACGCCATCGCCCTCGCCCGCAAACCCACCTACGACTCCCTCATCAAAAATTTCCCCAACACGACAATCCACACCTCCGGCCCATCCGTCGGCCTGCCCAACGGCCAAATGGGCAACAGTGAAGTCGGCCATCTCAACATCGGCGCAGGCCGCATCGTCCACATGGACATGACGCGCATCGACCTCCTCGTCGCCAACAAAGCGATGGGCAACATCCCGCTCTTCAAGCAAGCCATGGAGCGCGGCAAACAGCGCGCGCTGCATCTCCTCGGACTCATCAGCGACGGCGGCGTCCATTCGCATCTCAATCATCTTTTCGCGCTGCTCGAAGTCGCCGCGCAAGAGCGCGTACAAAACGTCTTCGTCCACTGCTTCATGGACGGCCGCGACACGCCGCCGAACAGCGGCCGCGAATATTTGCAGCGCTTGCAGCACAAGCTGCGTGAACTCGGCACCGGCCAGATCGCCACCATCAACGGCCGCTACTACGCGATGGACCGCGACAATCGCTGGGAGCGCGAAGAGATCGCCTATCGCGCCATGGTGCACGGCGAAGCCGAATCACGCACCGACGATCCCGACGCCGCGATGCAGCGCAGCTACGAACAAGGCGTCACCGACGAATTCGTGAAACCCGTCGTGATCACGAAGGGCGCCGGCACCGACGCGCCGCCGCTCGGCCTGATTCGCGACGACGACGCTGTGATTTTCTTCAACTATCGCGCCGATCGCGCCCGCGAAATGACCATGGCGCTCGTCGATCCCACCTTCGACAAGTGGGCCGATCCCAAGCGGCCGAAAAATCTTTTCTACGTCGCGATGACGCAGTACGACAAGTCGTGGCCGTGGCTGAAGTATGTAATCGGTCCGGAGAAACTCGAGCACATCCTGGCGCAGGTTTTTGCCGACGTGCAGTACAAGAACTTGCGCTGCGCCGAGTCGGAAAAATACGCGCACGTCACCTATTTTTTCAACGGCGGCATCGAAAAACCGTTCGACGGCGAAGAGCGCGTGCTCGTCCCGTCGCCGAAAGTCGCAACCTACGATCTCAAACCGGAAATGTCCGCCGAAGGCATCACCGACACTGTTGTTAAAGCGATCGAAGGCGGCTCCTTCGACGCGATCATCATGAATTACGCCAACGCCGACATGGTCGGCCACTCCGGCAAACTCGAAGCGACAATCAAAGCCGTCGAAGCCATCGACGCCGGACTCAGCCGCATCTACAACGCCCTCAAACCCCGCGGTGGCGCTTGGATCCTCACCGCCGATCACGGCAACGCCGAAACCATGGTCGATCCCATAACCGGCGGCCCGCACACCTACCACACGCTAAATCCAGTCCCGTTCATTCTTAGTCAGCGACGACGACAAGACGCCGCTTCAATCCGGTGGCTCGCTCCGCGACATCGCCCCAACAATGCTCGGCGTCCTCGGTCAACCCGCGCCAGCCGATATGACCGGCCGCGATTTGCGCGTGAAACGCTAAATGCAGATTGCAGTTCGACAACTAGAGCCGAGAGTTGAAGGCGAAGTTTGAAAGTTGAAAATAAAAAGGCCCGCAACTTCGCGGGCCTCGAAATGGAACGAAGAGAGAAAAGAGAAGAAAGAACGCCGGCAAGATGCCGGCGCTACCAAGCGCATCAGCGGCCGACGAGTTTGGCGTGTGGCTTCGGAATAACGCGCGCCGACCGGCTTGATATCTGACGCAGCTTCTTCGATGGCGCGCACTTCGTCAGGCGTTAGCTTGATGTTGGCGGCGCCGAGATTTTCGTCGAGACGCTCAAGCTTGGTCGTGCCGGGAATCGGAACGATCCAGGGCTTTTGCGCAAGGATCCAGGCGATTGCGATCTGCGCGTTCGTCGCATTCTTTTTCTTCGCGAAGTCGGCGAGCAAATCGAGAATCGGCTGATTCGCTTTGCGATTCTCGGCTGTCAGGCGCGGAACGGTATTGCGAAAATCGGTGGCATCGAATTTCGTATTCTCGTTGATCGCGCCCGTCAAAAATCCCTTGCCGAGCGGGCTGAACGGAACGAACCCGATTCCAAGTTCTTCGAGCGTGGGAATGATTTCTTTCTCCGGCTCGCGGAACCACAGCGAGTATTCGCTCTGCAACGCAGCCACAGGTTGAACAGCGTGCGCCTTGCGAATTGTATTCGCGCCGGCTTCCGACAAACCGAAATGCTTTACCTTGCCGGCCTGAATTAAATCTTTCACCGCGCCGGCAACATCCTCGATCGGAACTTCGAGATCGACGCGGTGCTGGTAGTAGAGATCGATCCTGTCGGTCTTCAGCCGCTTCAGCGACTCCTCGGCGACTTTCTTGATGTGCTCAGGCCGGCTGTTGAGCGCGCTCCATTTTCCGCCGTCGTTTGGATTGGCCTGCCAGCCAAACTTCGTGGCGATGACGACCTTATCGCGGAACGGCGCAAGCCCTTCGCCGACCAGCTCTTCGTTGATGAAAGGTCCATAGACCTCAGCCGTGTCGAAAAACGTCACGCCGCGATCGACGCAAGCATGCAGCAGCTTGATCATCTCCTGCTTATCTTTGGGTGGACCGAAGCCAAAGCTCATGCCCATGGCGCCGAAGCCAATTTCGGAAACTTCGAGTCCGCTCTTGCCTAGTTTGCGTGTTTGCATTTTCTTTCCTCGCTCTTTGAGGGTTCGAGTACTTGGATTCGAGGAAGTCTACGCCGGTTTCATCGTTACCGCCGGAAAACACTTCGGCGCACCGAACGATCGAGCCGCACATTTTTTGAATCTTTGTGAATTTTGGGAGGAATGAACGACTTGGAAGGCTTCCTACTGTTAATAGGATAGCAGGGGCTTAAAAAATAAAACAGACTGTTTTTTTCATTTTCTTCCGCGTAGGGTGGCGAAATCAAAGCCAACAATGCGGCGAAAGCGGGCGGCGAAAGGCCATGCCACGTCTCGAGGCGGATCGATTGGCGACGTGGATCGCGGCTACGGACCATCGTGCGGCACGAGTTCAGGCGTGGAGTTGAGCGCAAAAGCGGGGCCGGGGCGCGGCACTCCAAAGGAGGGTGGATGATTCCAGAGGACAAGAAGGCGGTGGTGGAGCGGGCGCTTCGGGCGGCGTTCGGGGTGGCGGAGTTCGAGGAGATTCGACAGCTCACGGTGGGGCTTTCGTCGGCGCTGATTTTTCGGATTGTGGTGCGGGGGCAGCCCTATTTGTTGCGCGTGATTATGCGGACGGACGCGATTGCTGATCCGACGCGACAGTTTGCTTGTATGAAGGCGGGCGAGGGCGCGGGAATTGCACCGCGGATCTTGTACACCAGCGTGGAGGATCGCGTTTCGATTACGGATTTTGTGAGCGCGAAGCCTTTTTCAAAACGCGAGGCGCTGGCCTGTGTTCCGGCGACGATTCGGACGTTGCATGCGCTGCCGGCTTTTCCGACGACAGTGAATTATCTCGAAGCGATGGATCGTTTCATCGAGAACTTTCGGACGGCGAACATTTTGCCGGAGAGCGAGACGGCGGATGCGTTCGAGCTTTATGCGCGAGTGAAAGAAGTTTATCCGCGCGTCGAGGCCGACATGGTCTCGAGTCATAACGATTTGAAGCCGGAGAATGTTTTGTTCGACGGGGAGCACGTCTGGCTGGTGGATTGGGAGGCGGCGTTTTTGAATGATCGCTATCTCGATTTGAATGTTGTCGGAAATTTCTTGGCTACAAACGAAGAGGAAGAGAAAACACTTTTGCGCGGATATTTTGACGGTGAACCGACGGAGTATCAGCTCGCGCGATTTCATCTGATGCGGCAGATTCTGCACATGTCGTATGTGGCGGTATTTTGTCTGATGCGAGCTGCGGTGAGGCCGGTGGACGCGACGACGAACGTGCGCGACTATCGCGATTTTCATGATCGAGTTTGGTCCGGTGAAATTAGTTTGGCAGGCGACGACGAAAGAGTGGAATACGCGCGGGCGCATTTGAAACAAGGCTTGACGGAAATGCACGCGCCACGATTTGACGAATCGATGCAGATTGTTCGGAGTTTTCACGAGCGCGATCGGAGTTGATGGCGGAAGTTTCGGGCACGGGAGATTGGAGTCGATCATCGGAGGTGAAACGTGGATGAAGCGACGCGAAGTTCGAAGATGCAGGAGCATTACGCGGCGGTGCAGGAGGCGGTGCGGCTTGCTGCCGGCGTCGGCGAATTGGAGCGAGTTCGCACGCAGGATGTGCTGAGGCGGCATTTGCCGAAGGCGCCGGCGCGGATTCTCGATGTCGGCGGCGCGGCGGGCGTTCATGCGTTGTGGCTGGCGCGCGATGGATACGAAGTGCATTTGAGCGATCCGGTGCCGAAGCATGTGGAGCAGGCTGCGGACGCATCGCGCGCTCAAGCGGAGTTTTCGATTGCGAGTTGTGCGGTCGGCGACGCGCGGAAGATCGATCAGAAGGATGCGAGCGCCGACGCGGTGTTGCTGCTTGGTCCGCTGTATCACTTGACGGAGCGGGCGGATCGATTGAAGGCACTGCGCGAAGCGTATCGCGTTTTGCGCAGTGGCAGGCGCGTGTTTGCTGCTGCGATTTCACGATTTGCTTCGCTGATGGATGGGTTGTCGCGCGATCTAGTGGCCGATCCGAGATTCGTCGAGATCGTGCGGCAGGATTTAGAAGACGGGCAGCACCGGAATCCGACGGACAACCCGCAATATTTCACGACGACGTTTTTTCATCATCCGGACGAGTTGCGGCAAGAAATCGAAGATACGGGATTTACGTTTGAGAAAACGGTCGCGGTCGAAGGTCCGGCCTGGGTGATGGGCAATTTTTCGAAGCATTGGGACGATCCGGCAAAGCGCGCTTTGCTGCTTGAGTTTCTGCGCACGGTCGAGGAAGAGCGAGCGCTGCTGGGTGCGTCGGCACACATGATCGGAGTTGGGAAGAAGTGACGCGTCGAACGGGTCGGAACGGAAAGTCCGACGGAAAATCGCCGACGTCAGTCTCAGCCGAAGGTCCGGGGCCGTCGAGCATTCTCGCGGATGCTCTCAAGATGACGGGCTTCTTATTTTCCGGGTACGCGGATCGACGCGACGAATCGCGCGCTACTTCAACTCGCGAAGAGCATTCAGCAAACGCGAAATCTCATCCGCGGTGTTGTAGTGGACGATGCCGACACGAAGAAGGCCGCCCTTCTCTTCGACGCCGAGGCGTTCGGTGAGATTCAGCGCGTAGTAATTACCGTCCCAGGTAAAGATGCCGCGGTCGCCAAGGTGTTTCGCGATGTCGATGGGCTTGTGATTGCCGAGGCGAAACGAAATCGTGGAGCATCGATCGGCGAAACGTTTGGGATCGCTGATGCCGAAAAATTGCAGGCCGGGAATAGCGAGCAGGCCTTCGATGAGTTGCGCGAGCAGCGTCATTTCATGATTGCGCGTGACTTTGTAGGCGGCGAGCAGCGCGCTGCGGCGATCTTTCACGCTGGAATCGGCGCGGCGGCCGACTTCGGCGATGTAATCAACGGCTGCGCCGATGCCGGCGATGAGTTCCTGAACCTGCGTGCCGGTCTCCCAGCGATCGGGCGCATGGTTGTAGGCGGGACGAACTTTGTACGGATTCAATTTCTGGAGCAACTCGCGCTTGCCGTAAAGCGTGCCCATGTGCGGGCCAAAGAATTTGTAGGGCGAGCAGACGAGAAAATCGGTATCGAGAGCGCGCACGTCGATTGGGCCGTGCGGCGCGTAGTGGACGGCGTCGATGAACATGAGCGCGCCGACGGCATGCGCGAGCTTGGTAATTTCGGCGACGGGATTGATCGTGCCAACTGCGTTGGAGGCGTAGCCGACGGCGACGAGTTTCGTTTTGCTCGTGATTTTTTTTCGCAGGTCGTCGAGGTCGAGCGTGCAGTCGGATTCGTTAATTTCCGCCTGGCGAATGACGACGCCTTTTTCCTCGAGAGCGCGCCAGGGGGAGACGTTGGCGTCGTGATCGAGAGTCGTGACCACGATTTCGTCGCCGGGTTTCAGATCGCGGGCGATGGCGCGGGCGAGCGCGAAGGTGATCGTCGTCATGTTTTGGCCGAAGACGACTTCGTCTTTGTCGCAGTTGAAGAAATCGGCCATGGCGGCGCGCGTAGCGGAGATCATCGCGTCGTTGCGGCGGCTGGTTTCGAAGGCGCCGCAGGTGTTGGCGTTGGCGGTGAGGAAATAATTTGTGACGGCGTCCATGACTTGCTTGGGGACCTGGGTGCCGGCGGGGCCGTCGAGGAATGCGGCGGTGTGGCCGTTTACTTTGAGATTGAGCGAGGGGAATTGTTGGCGGACCCAGGCGATGTCGAGCGGAGTGTTCGTCGTGTCGTGAGTGGCGGCGGTGCTCATTGCGATGAATTGTCCTCGACTATTCTGAAATGTGAGGCGTAGTTTCTCACATCTTGCCGAGATGGGGCGCAGCAATGCTGCGCCCGTACATGAACGCGTCGATGGCCAAATTGGAGTTGCGACGGTTGCGACGGCGGGCGATTGCGGCGCGGTGGCACTGATTGGCGCGTGGTAGCATCGGTGCGGTTGTGACTACTCATGCCGCGGCGGCGCCGGCTATTAACTTTGCGCTGCGTTCTTCTGAGGTTTATTGTGACGGACAATTTTTCGGTTACGGAGCGGACTCGCGTTGTGCGCGAGCCGCAGCGGGCGATTTATGACCGCGATGCGATTTACAAGATTTTGGATGAGGGCTTCATTTGTCACGTCGGGTTTGCGGTGGATGGGCAGCCGTTTGTGATTCCGACGATGTTTGCGCGAATTGGGGATGCGATTTATTTTCATGGGTCGGCGGCGAGCCGGATGTTGCGGAATGTCAGCGCGGGGATTTCGGTTTGTGTGACGGTGACGCTGGTGGATGGGTTGGTGTTGGCGCGATCGGTTTTCAATCATTCGATGAATTACCGGTCGGTGGTGGCGCTGGGGAAGGCGACGCTGGTGGATGTGGGCGTGGAGAAGTTGGAGGCGTTGCGCGGATTTACGGAGAAGATTTTGCCGGGGCGGTGGGCGGAGGCGCGGCAGCCGAATGAGAAAGAGTTGAAGGCGACGAGTATTTTGAAATTGGAGTTGAACGAGGTTTCGGCGAAGGTGCGCCTGGGGCCGCCGGAGGATGATGCGGAGGATTATGCGTTGGCGATTTGGGCGGGGGTTTTGCCGATGGAGTTGAAGAGCGGCGCGCCGATCCGCGATGAGAGATGTGATGAGGGGATTGCGGTGCCGGATTATGTGAGCGATTACCGACGGAGATGAAGAGAGAAGCTGAGGCTTCGCGATCGATTTTGCGGACATGGGGCGCAGCATGCTGCGCCCCTACATATTTTGTGGTGGATTATTGGCGGACGGCGCGGATGAAATCGGCGACGAGGCCGTAGCCGGTGGCGTCGATGCCGGGGTTGTGCTCGACGAGACGAGAGGCCGAAGACGTCGAGATCGAAGCGGATGGCGGAGCTGCTGCCTTCGAGATTGGCGAGCGGGTCCGATGCGAGGAGCAGTTCGGGCTGGACGCTGCAATCGACGCCGGCGCCGCGGCGTTCGGCGCGACAGACGAGCTTGTAGCGCATTCCTGAATTTCGCACGGAGCGGATTTTTTCTTCGCTGAGTTCGCGAATGCCGGTGCGGCGCACCTGATCGAGCTTGAGCGGCACGCCGAGAAGAACGATCGCGAGCGCGGCAACTTTCACAGCGGCATCCCAACCATCAAGATCGGCGGACGGATCGGTTTCGGCGATTCCCATTTGCTGCGCGCGGCGAATGGCTTCGTCGAACGAGCGGCCTTTTTCGATTTCGGTGAGGACGACATTGGTGGTGGAGTTGAGCACGCCAGAGAAACCGCGCAAATCGGTGGCGGGCAGGCCGAGCGGGAAAAGCGAAAAAATGGGGACGCCATCCATCACGGTGGATTCGTAGAGAAAGCGGCGATCTTTTTCTTCGGCGAGCGCGGTGAGTTCGGCGAACGCGTGGACGACGGGACCTTTGTTGGCGGTGATGGCGTGAGCGCCGAGTTCGAGCGCGGCTTTGATGTGATCGGTGGCGGGCTCGCCGGTGGCGGCGTTGAGTGAACTGGTTTCGAAGACGACGTCGGCGCGAGCGCGTTCGATCCATTCGCGAATATTGTGGGGAGCGGTGGCGGGATTCGGCGTCGGCCAGTGGTCATTGAGAACGGCGAGCGGGTTGAGGCCGTCGGGATCGGTAACCCAGCCGTTGCGGCGCGTGGCGATGCCGGTGAGGCGCCAGCGGATGTCGTAGCGGCGGCGGAGTTCGGTTTCTTTGGCGATGAGCAGGCGCAGGAACGAACGCGCGACGTTGCCAAAGCCGACGATGGCGAGGTTGTAGGAGGGCACCGACTAAATCTCCGGGAAAGACGAATTACTGACGCAACGAAGTAATGAAGTAAAGATTTTCGCGCGATACGTCGTCGTCGATTGTAAACGGGTTGCGATTATTCGCGAAAAAACCGTTGTCAGTGCGAAGCCGTCGCAGAAGAAAGTTTTGCGGCGGCGGAGGAAATTAATTCGGATTCGGATTGGAGGACTTTGCCGACGACGACGATGGCTTCGTCGGCTTGCTTCCATTGTTTGAGTTCGATGGCTTCGCGAACGGCTGGGATCGTTTTGACGGCGTAGCCGGTGTAGAAGCCCGGCGCGTAAATTTGATGTTTGAACCACGGGCGATTCGGCAACCCTTCGGCGGTGAGAAGTCTGCGTTCGCTTTCGATGAGGAGCGCGTTCACTTCGGTGAGCGATGCGGAGGCGAGCGCGGTGTTGCCGTTGGCGACGGCGTGTTCGTAGGCTTTGTGATACGCGGCGGCGCTGTGAGCGAGCGTGTCGGCGGCGTTGTCGAGCGGCGCGAAATTCAGATATGTCGGCACTGTTTCTGAAGGTGGCGGGGCGAGCGGTTCTTTTGGATCGGTGGTCGCGGTGAAGACGCCTTCTTCGAGTTCGCGATTGCGTTCGAGCGCGTCCTCACGCGATTTCGTTGCGAGCGCTTTCAACTCCTTGATGTAGGTCTGGATCGTGTCGCTGAAATTGGTGAATTCGAACGGCAGCAGATCGGCGTCGGCGAGGCGCATCACCATCGTGCCGCCAGTTTGCGCGAGCGCGCGGCCGTAGACGAAATCGGTGTCGCTGAAATGCGTGTACCAGTAGAAATCATCGTAGATGGAATGGTAGATGCCGCCGCCGTCTTCTCCGCCGAAGCCCAGATTGACGCTGGCGACGCCGTCGTGTTGCAGGAACGCGGTGTAGTCGGAACCGGAACCGAGCGCGGCGATGCGGAGATCGGCACGCTGGCGGGCTTCCTGACGCGCCTCACTCGAATGCGCGTTGGCGATTTCGCGAAGTTGATTGCGCTTCCATGCGGAAAGTTTTGTCTCGGGATCGGTAATGTCTTTCGAAACTTCGTTAGTGAACTTTTCGAGCGTGTGTGAGCCCTCGATGAAGAGATAGCCGCGGCCGTTGGTGTCGGAGTTGATGTAGGCGACGGCGTGTTTCTTCAATTCGTCGGCGTGCTCTTCAGCGAATTCGGTTGAGCCAAGCAGGCCGGGCTCTTCGCCATCCCACGCAGTGAAAATAATTGTGCGCTTGGGCTTCCAACCTTGTTTGAGGAGTTCGCTCATGGCGCGGGCTTCTTCGAGCACCGCGTCGAGGCCGGAGATCGGATCTTCGGCGCCGTTGACCCACGCGTCGTGGTGATTGCCGCGCATGACCCATTCATCGGGCGCGGTCGAGCCGGGAATTTTTGCGATGACATCGTAGACGGGTTTGATGTCCCAGTTGGATTTCACTTTGAGGTGAACTTTCGCGGGGCCGGGGCCGACACGATAGGTCATGCCGAGTCCGCCGCGCCAATCGGCGGGCGGGACACGTCCGGTGAGAGCGGCGAGCAAAGGCTGCGCGTCAGCGTAAGAAATCGGGAGCACGGGAATTTTTGTGATCGTCGGAGATTCTTCGACCTTGAGGCGCTTCGCGTCTTTCGTCGCGCCGACACCGGGAGTGAGCGGATCGCCGGCGTAGAACGGCATGTCGGCGACGCTTCCGCGCTGGACGCCGTCTTTCGGACGCCACGCGCCTTGCGGAAAGGTTTCGCCCTGCACGAAACCGTCTTCGTGGGGATCGGAATAAATCAGGCAGCCGATGGCGCCGTGTTCGGCGGCGACTTTCGGCTTGATGCCGCGCCAGGAGTGGTAATAGCGCGCGATGACGATTTTGCCTTTGACGCTGATGCCCATGCGATCGAGCTGCTCGTAATCTTCGGGGATGCCGTAGTTGACGTAGACGAGCGGAGCGGTGACGTCGCCGTCGATGGAGTAGGCGTGGTACGTGGGGAGTTGTTCGTTTTGCTGATTCGAAGTTGGATCCCCCGGGACGGCGGGTTCCTGGAGCTTGGCGGAAAATTTCGGGCCGCCATCGACGAGTTCGACGACGCGCTCTTTCGGCGTGGGATAGAGGACGTCGAATTGTTCGATGTGCGTGTCGAGACCGAACGCTTTAAATTTGGCAGCGATCCATTCGGCGTATTCCTTGTCGCGTGGCGTGCCGACGTTGTGGGGATGTTCGGTGAGGTGCTGCATATAGGCGCGGAGATTGTCGGTGCTGGGGATGGCGCGGAATTTTTCTTCCCACTGGCGTTCGGTGCGGGAAGAGTCGGCGGAGTAGCCGAGGAGGGGTTGGTCGTCGGCGGTGGTGATGCGCGTTGCGAGTGGGGAGAGCGCGAGAGATGTTGCGAGGGCAAACGCGGTGGCGGTGCGGACGGCGTTGCGTGCGGAGTTGCGTGGCGAATTGCGTTCAACGTTGCGTGCGGGCATGAAAGAAGCCTCCGTGGATTGAGAGGCGGTATTTTGCACGAAGCGAGGGAAATTTGGAACGAGGATGCGAGGTTGCGGTGGAAAGTTAGGTCAGGCGTTTTTCCATGACGACGAATTCGCAGGGGATTTTGGGATGGAAGACGGGCGGGAGTGGGACTTGTTCCAGGAGTTTGTAGCCGAAGCGCTCGTAGTAGGGGCGCAGGGGCGGGACGCGGGCGCTGAGCGTGCGGAGCCAAATCGTGTGACATCCGAGGGCGTGCGCGAAATTATCGGATTGGGCGAGGATGCGGTGGCCTAAGCCGACGCCTTGGTAGTCGGGTGCGATGGAGAGAAGGCCGAGGTAGCAGCGGGCGTCGCTGCTGTTTGGCTCGAGGTAGACGCAGGCGAGGAGATTTTTGGCGGCGTC
Source organism: uncultured Acidobacteriota bacterium (assembly GCA_963785605.1). GTDB lineage: Bacteria > Acidobacteriota > Terriglobia > Acidiferrales > UBA7541 > Acidiferrum. The sequence goes on from CAWAWE010000028.1 coordinate 19,100, forward strand.
AACGTCTTCGTGGAGCAGGAATTTTCCTTTTGTCATGTAGTCGCGCACGCCGATGTCGTCGATGCGATCGTGGTCGAAGATGGGGCGCTCGACGACGAAGGCGGCGTTGATGAGGCGCGTGATGGCGGGGACGTCGGCGTCAGTAGCGACGCGGAGAGGGAGCGGCCGGTTCGAGGATGAGGAAGTTGGGTTCTGGATGGGAGACATGACGATGGGGATCTATCGTGGTGGTCTTGGCGTCAGTTCGTGGAGCGCGGCGCGCGCAGAAATTCGATGAAACCGGTCAGCGCGATGCCAAGGCACATTCCGCATACGATGAGCTGAAATACTTCGACGAAGCGGATGCGAGCGAATTCCGGGCGTTGATGCAAATCGAAGAGGCCGAACGCGGCAATGATGAGCGGCAGGATGACACCCGTCAGAACGTGGCGAGATTTGCTGGACACTTGGACTCTCCTCGGGGAGAGGGATATTACTCTCGGAGTTGGAGGAGGTCCAGCGAAGAGCGCAGCCGCTGTGAACGGACGGAAAAAACAGAGCGAGAAGGATTTGTTACGCCCGGGCAAGCTGGGGCGCAGCATGCTGCGCCCCTACAAGTGCGAGGTCCCGTTACTTCGCGAAGATGGATTTGCCGGGGAAGCGGGCGGCGGCGCCGAGTTCTTCTTCGATGCGCAGGAGTTGATTGTATTTTGCGATGCGGTCGGTGCGCGAGGCGGAACCGGTTTTGATTTGTCCGGCGGCGGTGGCGACGGCGAGATCGGCGATAAAGGTATCTTCGGTTTCGCCGCTGCGGTGGGAGATGATCGAGTTGAAGCCGGCCTTGCGGCCGAGTTCGATGGCGTCGATCGTTTCGGTGACGGTGCCGATCTGATTCAGCTTGATCAAGATTGCGTTGGCGATGCCTTCGTTGATGCCGCGCGACAAACGCTCGGTGTTGGTAACGAACAGATCGTCGCCGACGAGCTGAATTTTCTTCTTCGACGTTTTTGCGCCGACGCTGTTGGTCAGGGTCTTCCAGCCGGCCCAGTCGTCTTCGGCCATGCCGTCTTCGATCGAAACGATCGGATACTTCTCGACCCACGAAGTCCAGTACGCGGCCATCTCATCCGATGAGTGCTGCGACTTATCGGACTTCTTGAAGACGTACTTGCCGTTGGCCTTGTCGTAAAACTCGCTCGACGCCGGATCGAGCGCGATGCTGACTTGTTCGCCGGGTTTGTAGCCGGCGCCTTCGATCGCTTCGAGGACGATCTGAATCGCTTCTTCGTTGGACTTGCAGCTTGGCGCGAAGCCGCCTTCGTCGCCGACTGCCGTCGAGTAGCCGCGCTTTTTCAGCGCGGCTTTTAGTGCGTGGAAAATTTCGACGCCCCAGCGCAGCGCCTCCGAAAAATTCGGCGCGCCGATCGGCATCACCATGAATTCCTGGAAATCTACGGAGCTGTCGGCGTGCGCGCCGCCGTTGAGAATGTTCATCATCGGCACGGGGAGCAGGTTCGCCGAGCTGTCGGTCGAATACTTCGACAGATATTTGTAGAGCGGCAAGTTCTGCGCATTGGCCGCGGCGCGTGCTGCGGCCATCGACACTGCCAAGATCGCATTGGCTCCGAGGCGTGACTTCGTCTTCGTGCCATCGAGCTCGAGCATGTGTTTGTCGAGCGCGCGTTGGTCGCCGGCGTCAATCCCATTGACTGCCTTCGCGATTTCACCGTTCACATTGGCGACGGCCTTGAGTACGCCCTTACCGACATACTTCGACTTGTCGGCGTCGCGCATTTCGAGCGCTTCGTGCTCGCCGGTGGAAGCGCCGGACGGAACCGCGGCGCGGCCGCGAACTCCGCCGCCAACGTAAACGTCAGCCTCAACGGTAGGATTGCCGCGCGAATCGATAACCTGGCGGGCGTGGACTCGAGTGATCTTCGTCGACATTTCGGTATGGTCTCCTCAGCAGTTGTGAACAAAGATTTTACCGAAGAACGAGGAGAACTCACAATGAGTTGCGAGATGGAGTACACAAATTTAATGTGCTTCTGAAAAAGGACCGCTACTTCCCGCTGTCTTTTACGCGATAACCGAGACAGGCGTCGCCTTCGGCTGTCGTCAGCATTTTCAAATCGTGGATGCGGCTTTCCGTGAGCTTTCGTTTCAGAGTGACCAAGCACATGGGATAGATCGAGCCATACTCAGCGCGTTCGTCGGCGACCGGCGGATAGATTGCTTTCAACTGGGCGTCGCGATACGCCTCCCAAGCTTTCTCTTCGGGACTATTCGAATCGACGCCTAGTTTTTTGAGCAACGCCGCCAGCCGTGCTTCAGCTTGCTTCAAGTCCTTGCCCGCGCACTCGTTCAAATCCATTTGCGTGTTCGCCGTCTGCGAGCACGATGACGCCTTTCCCGCCGAAGCTGTCATCGGAGACGGAGTCTGCGCCGTCAGCGAAGCCGCCAACAAAAATAGAGGCACACCAGAACTTACAATCCGCCGAAGGCAATTCATACAAAGCTCCATGTGCATTTCGACTATTCGCAGAAAAGGGCCGCAAGCCCCGGCTTCCAATTTCGATTTTCGAGTTTGCAACGCCGATTACTGCGTCTCTGGCTCTTCGATCAGCGACTCTTGCCGCACCACAATCACAATCCCCGACTCCGTCACATGAAACCGCCGCTTATCCGCTTCCACGTCGAACCCGATCTCCGTCCGCTCTGGCAGCGTCACGTGGCGATCGATGATCGCGCGCCGAATCTTCGAATGCCGCCCGATATTCACGTGGTTGTAGACGATCGAGTCCGTGACTTCGCTATAGCTGTTCACGCGCACGTCGTAGCCAAGAATCGAGCCCTGCACGCGCCCGCCCGAAACGATCGAGCCGCCCGCAATAATCGAATCGACCGCCGTGCCCGTCCGCTCGGGATCGGCAAACACAAACTTCGCCGCCGGATACTGATGCTGCCACCCTCGAATCGGCCAACTTTTGTCATACAGGTTGAAAATCGGCGACACCGAGGTCAAATCCATGTTCGCTTCGAAGTAAGCGTCCAGCGTCCCCACGTCGCGCCAGTACAACGCATCCTTCTTATTCTCATCGACGAAGTTGTACGCAAACACGCGATGCTTCGAAATGATCCGCGGCAAAATATCCTTGCCAAAGTCGTGGGCCGACTTCGGATCTTCCGAATCCGCCAGCAAAATCGGAATCATCAATTGAGTGTTAAAAATGTAGATGCCCATCGACGCGTTGCAATGCCCCGCGTGATGCGGCGATTCCTTGGGATGCGCCGGCTTCTCTTCGAATCCGCGAATCCGGTAATCCTTATCGACCTCGATCACGCCGAATTGCTTCGCCGCCGCCTCGATCGGCACCTCGATGACCCCGACCGTAACTTCAGCGCCGGACTCCACATGCTGTTGCAGCATGCGGTTGTAATCCATCTTGTAGATGTGATCGCCCGACAAAATGAAGATGTATTTCGAATGCTCGCTGCCGATCGAATAGATGTTCTGATACACGGCGTCGGCCGTGCCCTGATACCACTGATTCGAAACGCGCATCTGCGGCGCCAGCACTTCGATGTAATCGCCCAAGCCCATCAGCGATGACCAGCCCTGCCGAATGTGCCGGTTGAGGCTCAGCGCCTTGTATTGCGTGAGCACGAAAACTTTTCGCAGCGCGGAGTTAATGCAATTCGACAGCGTGACGTCGATGATGCGATAGATCGCGCCGAACGGCACCGCAGGCTTCGCGCGATCGCGCGTCAAAGGCCACAAACGCTCGCCCTGGCCGCCGGCGAGCAAAACTCCAATAGCGTCACGCATCTCGGACATCAACAACCTCCAGACCGCGCCGACAGCCTTTACGCACTGTCACCCGACGTTGACGCGGCACATTCTAACAACACTACAGATGCGAAGGGCAATACCTTAGATAGCCGGAAGGCAAGTCGAGACGGATTCGCGCGACGCGGCCCAATGTAACGCCAAGTTTGGATGCATTGGAGCCGGTTTGGACTGCCGCGCCGTCTCGCCGTACCTGACCGCAATCTCGCCGTTATGCGCAACCGGCCTCCGCTCTTACCGGCGGTGCCGCGGCGCGAACCGATGCGCCCAATCCGGCAACATGCCCACCCGCCCGCCTGCTGACCTCTCCAATATCCCCGAAATGCTTGGAATTCCAACCAAATCAAGCACTTTCGAATCCTTTACCAGTTCAGTATACGTATACCCCCCGCTAACACCTCGCCAATTTCTCAACCGCCGCGCCCCTCTTTTCACAAGAATCACTTGACACCTGATACCCGAATTGACTACAAGATGCCCCATAATCCTGTCCACGTGCCCATGCGCATATCGCCGATTGCATGCGATAATGTTCACGGGCGGTGCACCGTAAAATACGACACCGCAAGTTACCAATCCGAACCGGATTGGGGGTGAATTTAACGTGGCTGAAGTCATCATCCAGGAATCTGAGTCCTTGGAGAACGCTTTGCGCCGTTTCAAGCGCAAGGTGCAACAGGAAGACATCATCAAGGAAATCAAGAAGCATAGTTTCTATATGAAGCCCGGCGAGAAGCGCCGAGCTAAAGAAGCCCTTTCGCGAAAGCGACTGCGCAAGAAGCAGCGTCGAGAAGCGGATTAATCTGTACGGTGGCCCCGATCAATCCCGATCGGGGCCGCCAATTCCCTCCTCACACTCCTCTGGGCGCCGCGCTTCCGTGATGTAGACCCGGTCAAGCAGTTGTTGGGTTGTTGCAGCTAGGCACCTCAGGCCCAGGAGTGCGGCATCCGGATTTCCCCCCGGCGGCGGCAATTCCCACGTCCCGGCCCCACGGTGCTATGGCTCGCTCATCCCTCTCGCTCGACTCGGGCTAAGGGGGCGGCTCATGGAATTCCACGACAAAGTACTGAAGTGCTCAGAATGCAATTCTGAATTTGTGTTCACTGCCGGCGAACAAATGTTTTTCGCCGACAAGGGCTTCAAGAACGAGCCCAAGCGCTGCAAGGGATGCAAAGCGAAACGTGCGGAAGGCGGAGGCGCCGGCACGAATGGCGGCGGCGGTGGCGCACCGATGCGCTCCGAAACGAAAACGAATTGCTCGCAGTGCGGCAAAGACACCACGGTGCCGTTCCGTCCGACACAAGGGCGGCCCGTATTTTGCCGCGAATGCTTCCAGCAACGGCGCGCCATGGGCGCAGCATAGTGTCGGCGCCAC
>CAWAWE010000029.1:0-172753 GCA_963785605.1 uncultured Acidobacteriota bacterium
ACGAGCGGATTCAAATACGCGTTTACACCTGACAATCCCACTTGATACATTGCCCTTCGGCAATGCTGACGCATCGAATACAGATATCCACGCTGATATGCAGAATCTTGGGCAGCGCTATATTGTACGTTGCGATTTTTCTTTACGAAGATGAAGAAGGGCGTTATCAGAATTGGCTTGAAGAATTGTGGATCAAGATTAGATATGAGCGGGATCAAGTCCTAACCGCTGCAACCACACTCTTCGTACTCGCAGCAAATTCAACTAGTCGTATCTTCGATCGGGTATTCGGTCCTCGTTTGTTTTCGTCTCGGGCGGCGTTGGTGTCCATTTGTCTTTCGTTCGCCTCGTTTTACTTGTTCGTTCCTCTGGTCTCCTTAGTTCTTAAGACTTCGTCTATTCCGAAGAACGCCCCCCTCACTTCGCTCATACAAGCGCTCGGCTTTCTAGCTCTAGCCTTAATACCTGCCTTCATGGATTCCAAATGGGAGCTGAGAATATGGCAAGTCTGCGTGATGTTCGTGATCGGGCGACTCATAGCGCCGATCGGCTATGTGGTCATAACCAGAATGGGATTTCACTCGGCAGTTCGGTTCGGCACATTCATGATGTTCTTGCTGGGACTGAGCTTTACGTTCGACTTGGTCTTCCTAGGGTTTACCCGATGGATGTTACGACGGGCGTCCACGATGGCAGGTACTCCTCAAATTATTGGCCTATTAGCAGCCAACTCATTTATCGCCGTTGGACTGGTAGTCACTCCCTTCAAATTATTTGAAAGATTTGCGCCAACGGACCCTCAACACTACTCGGTATTCGGATTAGCATCTTTCGTCGTAATCATTCTAAACATTGTCGACCTTGGTCTAAGCTTGCTGGTATTTTTCGTCTTAGCCGTCTTCACTCTTCATCGCCTTTTCTGGCCACTAATGGAACGGCCAATTTATGCCGTCGCAAGATACGGACTCATAAAACGCAAATGGTTGCTGTGGTCCGTTGGGCTTGCATTGGTCATTGGCCCTACGAAGGATAAGTCCATATTTGTTTGGATTGTCGAACGAATTTCGGCTTTGAAAGGTTGATGCTGTGTGGCAAATAATTAATTCGAACTCGGCCGTAACGCAGGCCATGTCATCTATTGCTGTCGCGTTTCTTACGCTGGTTCTAGTGGTTGCGACCGTAAGATACGTGCGACTAACGCAACAGATTGCGGAAGCGGCCGCGGTACAAGCTGAGGCTTCTTACAAACCAGTCCTCACGTTGCGCCGCGAGGAGAAGGACAACCGCCCCACCGATATTGCTGTCCTGACAGAGAGAATTGGAGATGTGCTTAAAAATGGTCAAGCAACATACATTGGCCCGACGCTCGAGATTGTGAATATTGGTAGCGGACCGGCAATGCACGTTAAGTGGAGAGTGGATCGATTTGCCGCGATTGCTGGGTCGGTCTCATATATTTGTCCCGACCAGTGGGTCTCGCTCGAATTAGCGTCAAAGGTAAATATGGGCGCTATCCCCACCTCGTATGTGGTCGAGTGTCAGTACGAAAGCATTAGCGGTCGAAAATATTTTTCACGAACGGGTATCGAACGGAGCACGAAGATCGTGAGCTTTGAGGTTTCTGATACCTAGACGGGTCTTTTGAGCGGCATAGAATAGCCGACTGCGGAACATTAAGGAAAAGCTCCCGGAGCTCAAACCTTGGCTCTTCGGCTCCGCCTCGATTTCTGACTAACCTACCGCGTGACTCGTGGCCGAAGCGCCGCGTGTATAATGGCGCCAAAATCCAGATCGGCTCGTAAGCCCAAGCGACGACTTCGCGACAAAAGAGGAGAGAGAGAAATGGCTACAGCGTCCCAAAGTGGGAAAGTGACACCGGAGCGGATATTCAGCACGCTGGTTTCGTATCAGCAGGGGGAGGCGCTGAAGGCGGCGATCGAGCTGGAACTGTTTACGAAGATTGGGGAGGGGGCGGAGGAGGCCGGGGCGCTGGCGAAGGCTATTGGCGCTTCGGAACGGGGGACGCGGATACTGGCGGATTACATGACGGTACAGGGATTTTTGGGCAAGGAAGGGACTCATTACAAGTTGACGCCGGAGTCTGGGCTGTTTCTGGACAAGAGGTCGCCGGCGTATATGGGGGCGATGGCGGGGTTTCTGGGCGCGCCGCACCACAAGCAGAACTTCGCGAACCTGACGGAGATCGTGCGCAAGGGCGGGACGCTGGCGAAGGAAGGCTCGAACCTGGAGCCGCACGACGAGTTTTGGGTGGATTTTGCGCGGTCGATGGGCGGGCTGGCGACGCTGGGAGCGCAGTTTATCGCGGGATTGATCGGAGGGATGAGCGGGGCGGCGCCGATCAAGGTGCTGGACATCGCGGCGGGGCACGGGATGTTTGGGCTGATGATTGCAAAACAGAATCCGGCGGCGCAGATCGTGGCGCTGGATTGGCCGAACGTGCTGGCGGTGGCGGAAGAGAATGCGAAGAAGTTTGGAGTCGCGGATCGCTGGTCGAAAAAGGCGGGAAGCGCGTTTGAGGCGGAATATGGCGATGGGTACGATTACATTTTGCTAACGAATATATTGCACCACTTCGATCACGCGGGATGCGTGAAGCTGATGAAGCGAGTGCATGCGGCGCTGAAGCCGGGCGGGAAGGCGATCACGCTGGAGTTTGTGCCGAATGCGGACCGGGTGACGCCACCGGTGCCGGCGGCGTTCAGCATGGTGATGCTGGCGAATACGGATAGCGGGGACGCGTATACGCTGGCGGAGCTGGAGAAGATTTTTGGCGAGGCGGGCTTTTCCGGGACGGTGGCGCATCCAATTGCGGAGATGCCGCAGACCGTGCTGGTATCAGAGAAATAGAGGCGGCGCTCTTTTCCGGTGGTTGTCCTGCTTCGTGAAGGAAGCAGGCGGCGGGTGGGCGGCGCGCGGGGCTCGCGGGGAATTTAGAATTGGGAAGCGGAACGTCGCGAGCGAGCGAACGAGCAGAGTACGCGGGAGTCGGACCACCGACCAGGCCCACTGGCCCACTGGAGAAGGCGCTGTGAAAAACGCGAATCGAGCGAAGTTGAAGGGTGTGGGTGCGGCGGCGAAGTCTGCGGCCGCAAAGGCACGAACGCTGCGGCGCGGGAAGCGATCCGGACAGAAGCGGTTCGGCTCGTGCAAAACCAATGACTGAAAATCATGATGCGGCGGTGCGCGAGCAGCTGGTGTATTTGTTGAAGGGCGGCGGGGCGCACGTGCATTTTATGGATGCGGTGGAGAATTTTCCGGCGGGGAAGCGCGGGACGTACGCGCAGGGGCTGGCGCATACGGGCTGGCAATTGCTGGAGCATGCGCGGATCGCGCAGTGGGATATTTTGGAGTTCAGCCGGAGCAGCGAGCATGTGTCGCCGGAATTTCCGGAGGGATATTGGCCGAAGACGCCGGCGCCGGTGAGCGAAGAAGAATGGAACAAGACGGTGGAGGCGTTTCAGCGCGATCTGCGGGAGATGATCAAGCTGGTGGAGAATCCGCGAACGGATTTGTACGCGAAGATTGCGCACGGGCAGGGGCAGAATATTTTGCGCGAGGCGCTGGTGCTGGCGGATCACAATGCGTATCACCTGGGGCAGCTGGTGGATTTGAGGCGGGCGCTGGGGTCGTGGCCGGGGTGAGGGGCGGTGCGGCGGGCTTGACGGGTCGTGGTGATGCACGTGGTTTTGGTTTTTAGTTGGGCTTAGGCTGAGATCCTTCGCTACGCTCAGGATGACAACGGGGTAAAAGTGGACGACGAAGCGTGTGGATGATGAAGTCGTGAAACTCCTGCTTTAGTATTTGGTTTTCTTTTCGCTGTTTTTCCATGCGGTGAAAATTTCGAGGGAATCTTCGCGCAGAAGTTGCGTCATGGGAATTTCGCGCGCGGCGTGCGGGAGATAGAGCTCGTCGTAAATGAAGGCGTCGTCGAATCCGGCGGCGGCGGCATCGCCTGCGCTGCTGGCGTAAAAAACGCGGGCGGGTCTGGCCCAGTAGATCGCACCCAAACACATCGGACACGGCTCGCAGGTGGTGTAGAGGTCGCAGCCGTCGAGCTGGAAGGCGGCGAGGTGCGCGCAGGCGGCGCGGATGGCGACGATTTCGGCGTGGGCGGTGGGGTCGTTGGTGGCGGTGACGCGGTTGACGCCTTCGACGAGGATTTTTTCATCGCGAGTGATGACGGAGGCGAAGGGGCCGCCGCCGTTGCGGATGTTTTCGAGCGCGAGGGCGATGGCGCGTTGCATGAAGGCGGGATTTGCGGGGGCGGGAGGCATCGTTGATTCAGATTGCCTGTGTCGTGGGGAAAGCGCAACGCGGTGTGGCGCGGGAGTCGGCGCTGAAGGGTGGATTTTGGAGTAGGATAAGCGGCGGCGAGCGCGAAGCGGGCTAGTTTAGGACGAAGGCAGAAGAGGAAGAAAGAAAAAGAGCTTAACGCAGAGGACGCGGAATTCGCAGAGGCGCGGAGAAACTTGAAGATTACATCGTGCGGACATGGGGCGCAGCAGTGCTGCGCCCCTACATTTTTGTGGGTGATTGTTGCGGCGTTGGCGGCGGTTGGGTTTGCTTTTGTACCCGACGCGATTGCGCAGAGGAAGCCGGTGCTGCGGCAGATTGAGCTGCCGCATCCTTATTACTATCGCGAGATGTATTTGCCGGTGCTGACGAGCGGGCCGAGTAGCGTGGCGTGGTCGCCGGATTCGCGCGAGGTGATTTATTCGATGGGCGGGGCGTTGTGGCGGCAGAGGGTCGATTCGAACACGGCGCAGCAGATTACGGATGGAAGCGGATACGACTATCAGCCGGATTGGTCGGCGGATGGGAAGAGTGTTGTTTACGTTTCGTATCAGCAGGATGCGATGGAATTGCGGGTGATGGATTTGGCGACGGGAGTTTCGCGGCAGATTACGCGAGGGGGCGCGGTGAACGTGGAGCCGCGGTGGTCGCCGGATGGGAAGAAGATTGCGTTTGTGTCGACGGAGTATCACGGGCGATTTCATATTTTTGTGATGGATGCGGGCGGAGGCTTTGGTTTTGGGGAAGGCAAAGCGAGTGTTGTGCGGCTGACGGAGGAGACGAAGAGCACGCTGCCGCGGTATTACTACGCGGAATATGACACGGAGATTCATCCGACGTGGTCGCGCGATGGCGAAGAGATTTTGTTTGTTTCGAATCGCGGACATATTTATGGGACGGGCGGGTTTTGGCGGATGCGCGCGGAGGCTGGGAGCTGAGGCGCGGGAGATTCATTACGAAGAGACGACGTGGAAGGCGCGGCCGGACTTTTCGCCGGATGGGACGAAGATTTTGTATAGCTCGTATCTGGGGAGGCAGTGGCATCAACTTTGGGTGATGCCGGCTGAGGGCGGCGATGCGTTTCCGATTTCGTATGGGGATTGGGATGAGACGTATGCGCGGTGGTCGCCGGATGGGAAGAAGATTGCGTTTATTTCGAATCGCGGCGGAACTCCAGAGCTTTGGTTGCAGGATTTCCCAGGAGGCAAGCAGCGCCATCTTGTCGCGACCGAGCGGAAGTACCTGAAGCCGCACGGACGGATCGAAGTCACGGTGACCGACAGCGACGGAAAGACAACACCAGCGCGCGTTTCAGTCACCGACGATGCGGGAAAGTTTTTTGCACCGCGCTATGCCTGGGTCAGCGGTGCTGACGGATACGATCGCGCTGAGAGCAAATTTGAACCGCACTATTTTCCGTCGAGCGGGACGGACGCGATCGAAGCGCCAACGGGCAAGATGCATGTCGAGGTGATGAAGGGATTTGAGTTTGGGTTTGAGAAACGCGACGTCGATGTGAGCGCCGGCGGCGTTACGAAGGTCGCGGTGAGGTTGAAAGCGATCGGGGCGGACACGTCAAAACCAGGCCTCGGTGGATCCTTGAATTCGTGCGGACTTGGGGCGCAGCGATGCTGCGCCCGTACGACTACGGGGAAGCGTGATGACCGCGGTGGCCGGCCCAGCGATGGCGAAGAGTGCTGGGTGAGCAGTGACTTGCATGTGCATATGAATTACGGAGGCGAATACTGGAATTCGCCGGAGCATCTTGTTTTGCAGGCGGAAGCGGAGAATCTCGGGATCGTCAACAATCTGATTGTGAACAAGGAGCAACGGATTCCGGATATTGCGTATGCGGGGCATCGAGTTGACTCCGCGTCGAATGCGCGGGCGATGGTGGTGCATGGGCAGGAATTTCACACGACGCAGTGGGGGCATCTGGGGTTGCTGAATATTCGCGATGGGATTTTGTTGCCGGGATATGCGGGGTATCCGGGGACCGCGGCGACGAGTTTGCTGCCGATGGACGCGGATGTTGCGGACATGGCGCACGCGCGGGGAGCGCTGGTGGGACTGGCGCATCCGTTTGATGAAGATCCGGCGGCGGTGCCGCACACGCAGGAGGATACGCCGGAAGAATTGGCGGCGGACGTTGCGCTGGGGAAGTTGGATTATCTGGAGGTCGTGGGATTCAACGACTATCGGGCGACGGCGGGGGTTTGGTATCGGCTGCTGGATTTGGGATTTCGGTTGCCGGCGGGAGCGGGGACGGATGCGATGGCGAATTTTGCTTCGCTGCGCGGGCCGGTGGGGATGGATCGGGTTTATGCGCGGGTGCCGAGAGGGCCGGTGAAGATTGAAGCGTTTCTGGATGCGCTGAAGAGTGGGAAGACGGTTGCTACGAATGGGCCGTTGCTGGAGTTTTCGTTAGGTGGAGAGCAGATTGGTGGCGACGTTAAGCTTGGCGTTGCGGAGAGTGTTTCGTTTTCGGCTTCGTTACGGTCAATTGTGCCGCTGGATCAATGGGAATTGGTTTGTTATGGAGCGAAACCGGCGCAAAGCGATGGTGGGCCTTATTTTGTACAGGAATTGAAGATGAATGCTTCGCGTGAGGGCGGCGAGGCGCATGGAGAGGTTGCGATCGAGAAGAGCGGGTGGTGTTTGGTGCGGGCTTCGAGTGAGAACTCGGAGTATCCGGTTCTGGATAACTATGTTTATGGGACGACGAGTCCGATTTATGTGACGGTGGATGGGAAGAAGCCGACGTCGCGAGAGGATGCGGAATACTTTGTGAAGTGGATGGATCGGACGATGGCGATGGCGTCGAAGTATGCGTATTGGAATTCGGATGGGGAGAAAGAATTTGCGTTGAGACGCTTGGGTGAAGCGAAGAGGATTTACGAAGCGTTGAAATAGAAACGGAGAAAGAAACAGATAACGCAGAGGCACAGAGTGCGCAGAGGTTCGCGGAGAAAGATTCGGCAATTCCGGGCAGGGATTCGTTGACGGGTTACGTTATGAGTGGTTACGATGGCTCGGGAGTCAGGTTGAGGCGAACTGAGGGAGACCGATGGCTAAAAAGAGTGGATTGACGAAAGTGGCTGTGAAAATCGGAACGGCGGTGGGTAAGGCGGATAAGACCGCGCACAAGTTTGCGAAAGCGGGCTCGTTAGCGAAGAGCGAACTTGCGGATATCACGAAGCAGGTGGAATCGCTGAAGAAGCAACTGGCGAAAACGACGAAGAAGCTGCGGCTTGCGTTGCGCTGATGCGCGAGGAGCGAATTGGTTCCGCTAAATTGAGTTTTCGAGGAGGAGCGTTACTGGCGCTCCTCCTTTCTTTTTGTGCGGGCGCGGCCGAGGCGCAGTGGAATCCGCTGAATCCTGTTAAGGATATGCAGAAGCAGGCTGATGGGATTTTGCTGAAGATGGAACGCGGCACGCTGAGGATTACGGCATGCTCGGATTCGATCGTGCGCGTGACATACGCACCGGGCGACGCCATTCCCGACACGCCGCAGTATGCGATCACGAAAAAGGATTGGCCGGCGGCGCACTGGTGGCTGCTGCCGGACGACAAGAGCTATAAGGTTTCGACGCCGCTGGTTTCGGTGACCGTCGCGATGAAAGACGGGACCATTGTTTTCGCAGACGCTAAGGGGACGAAGCTATTTGAGGATTACGATCGGTCGATGACGCCGGTGGAAGTGAACGGGGAGAAGACGTATCACTCGGAGATGTTTTCGAACTTGTGGGATTCGACCGAGGGATTTTTCGGATTGGGGCAGCATCAAGCGGGCGTGTGGAATTATCACGGCGAGACGGTGGATATTTCGGAAGCAAACACGAATATTTCCGTGCCGATCGTGCTGTCGAGCAAGGGCTATGGGATTTATTGGAACAATTCTTCGCGCAGCCGATTCAATAATCGATTTCCGCACGAGCTTTATCTGAGTTCGGAAGTTGCGGACACGGTTGACTATTATTTTATTTTTGGGCCGGAGTTCGACAACATCGTCGCGTCGTATCGCCAAATGACGGGCCAGGCGCCGATGTTTGGGAAGTGGGCGTACGGGTTCTGGCAGTGCAAGAACAAATATGAATCGCAGGCGGAAGTGCTGGGAGTCGCGCACAAATATCGCGAGCTGCATATTCCAGTGGATAACATCGTGCAGGACTGGTTCTGGTGGAACATCATGGGCGAACCGGTCTTCAACAAGAATTATCCCGATCCCAAGGGAATGATCGACGATCTGCACCAGAATCATTTTCATGCGATGTTTTCGTTCTGGCCGTACTTTCGTCCTGGCTCGCAGGTTTACGACGAGATGGACAAGCGCGGATATTTCATCGACAAAATGAAGGTGAGCGGATTTCATCCGGCGGGGCAGGCGCTGTATGACGCGTTTAATCCGGATGCGCGCAAATATTATTGGGGGCTGATCGACAAAGGATTGTTCAAGATTGGCGCGGACGCGTGGTGGCTGGATACGGATGAGCCGGAAACCGAGGGGCGCGAGACGAATATTGTGGTGACGAACAAGGTGGCGCTGGGGAGCGGCGCGCGGTACGCGAATTTGTATCCCCTCATGACGACGACTGCGGTGTATGAGGGGCAGCGTGCGGCGTCGGATCAGAAGCGAGTGTTCATTTTGTCGCGGTCGGCGTTTGCGGGAGCGCAGAGGAATTCGATCACGGCGTGGTCGGGGGACGTGGAATCGAACTGGCTGAGTTTTGCGCGGCAGATTCCGGCGGGACTGAATTTTTCGCTGTCGGGGATTCCGTATTGGACGACGGACATCGGCGGATTCATCATCGGGAATCCGGATGACCCGGCGTATCGGGAATTATTCGTGCGGTGGTTTGAGTACGGGACGTTTTGTCCGATTTTTCGGCTGCATGGAACGCGGACGACGAACCAGAACGAACTCTGGTCGTATGGAGCGGATGCGCAGAAGATTTTGACGAACTACGACCGGCTGCGTTACCGGCTGATGCCGTACATATATTCGCTGGCGTGGATGACGACGAATGAAGCGTACACGCCGATGCGGCCGCTGGCGATGGACTATCGCAGCGACACGCGTGCGCTGAATATCGGCGATCAATACATGTTCGGACCGGCGCTGCTGGTGAATCCGGTGACGGAGCCGGGAGCGACGACGCGGCGAATGTATTTGCCGAAGGGGAGTTGGTATGACTTTTGGACGGGGCGGCGCTTGGATGGCGGCGCGATGATCGATGCGGCGGCGCCGATCGAACGGATGCCGTTGTTTGTACGCGCGGGATCGATCGTGCCAATGGGGCCGGATGTGGAGTATGCGAGCGAGAAGGCGGCCGACCCGATCGAGATTCGCGTGTACACGGGAGCGAGCGGATCGTTCGTTCTATATGAAGATGAGGGCGACAACTACGATTACGAGAAGGGTGCGCACGCTACGATTCGAATTGATTGGGACGAGGCGGCGAGGAAGTTGACGATCGGAGCGCGCGAGGGGGCGTTTCCGGGGATGCAGGAACATCGCACTTTTCATATTGTTTATGCGGGCGAGGATAACGGCACTGGGATCGAGCTTTCGAAACGGGCGGACGCGATTCTGGAATATTCGGGAAAAGCTGTAACGGTTTCTCGCTGAAGAAATGTTCGTACGGACATTTTCTAGCCTTTGTGCGCGACCACGTCTACGCGGGGTTCGTGCTCCCACATCCAAGACACTACAGATCCAAATTGTTTCGGACTATTCACATCGCATTTACAAATTGAGAATCAATTCCGGCCCATAAAGCGAGGGATGATCACGAACATGCGATTTTTCTTTCGTAAGCTTTCCGATGGACGCATTCGCGTGGCGGATTGCGTTGCGCTGACGATCTGCGCGCTGTTCAGCCTTACGTCGCTGGTGCTGGCGAGGACACCGATGCCGAATGCGGCGCGTCCCGGGGCGCGGTCGGTGATGGATGCGCATAACTGCTATCCGTATTTTGGGTGGTGGAACGATCGAATCGATCGGGCGTTGTCGGCGGGTACGCCACTGGCGATCGAGCAGGACTTACTGTGGTACACCGACAAGCGGACCGGGAAGTCGCGGTCGATCGTTACGCATGGTGTGCCTTCGACGGGGACCGAGCCGAACATGCGCGATTATTTCTTTGAGAAAGTGCGCCCCGTTGTCGAAACCGCACTACGCCAGCAGGATCATCACGACTGGCCACTCATCACGCTGAATCTCGATCTGAAATCCGAAGAGCCCGAACATCTGGAAGCCATCTGGAAATTGCTGGCGGAGTATCGCGATTGGATTACGACGGCGCCGCGGAGCGCACAGATCGACGAGATGGGCGTGCTGGATGTGAAACCGATCCTCGTGCTCACGGGCGAATCCGACGCTCAGAAAGTTCGTTTCTACGACCGCATTCCCGTGGGCGAACGGTTGCTCGTTTTTGGCGCCACGCATACGCGCACTGAAAACATCACCGCCGGTGCCTCGACTGTCGCTCCCAACGCGCCCGACAACTACCACCGTTGGTGGAACAACGCCTGGAACGTCATTGAGCCCGGCGGCCAGCCGAACGCGGGTGAATGGACGGCCGAAAAAGAAAAGCGGTTGGGCGATTTCGTCGCTTACGCGCATCAACGCGGATTCTGGATTCGTTTCTATACGCTGGATGGCGTCACGGTGCAGGAAGAAAGCTGCCGCGGGCTATTTCATGGATACAACTTCGGCAGCCGAGACGCCGTGGAGCAACGCTGGCGCGCGGCTGCGAAGGCGGGCGTGGATTACATCGCGAGCGATCAGTACGAAGAGCTGGGGCGGATGCTGAAAAAGTAGGCGCGGAAGATTACGGAAAGTGGTGGGCCTGGGAGGATTCGAACCTCCAACCAGTCGATTATGAGCCGAATGCTCTAACCATTGAGCTACAGGCCCGCCGAGCCGCTCCTTACGATACCGCGACTACGGAAACGCGCCAAGGTCCGGGCGAAGGTGAAGAAGTTGCTCACTGCACGGTCTCAAAACTTCTGAAGATCGAACGCCGGTTGTTTACAAACAACGCTCCGCAATACTCTAGAAAATCTTCGGATCGCCGCCAGGCTGGCGTTCGGCGCGGAGTACGCTGGCGATTACCTTTTCATAGCCGAGGATCTCGCCCGCCTTCTTGTGCCAGTCGGGAGACTCCGGCACAACGTGGCGCCTTTCTTTGCGCGCCTGGGCCTGTAGCTCGGTGACGACTTTGACGATATCGTTTTTTTCTACCGGGCTAAGGTTCGGGCCGTGAACCCGCAGCAAAGCTTCGAGCTGCTTCAGCCGGTTGGCTTCGTTCACGTAAACCAAGCGCTCGGCCATCCTTCGGCGCATCACTTCTTCGCGCAGCGCGCTGGCCTGCTCCTGGAGTAGCACAAACCAAGGCGAAGGCTCTCTGCTGCTCTCGGATCGCAGGTGGGCTGCAAGCACCGCATCGTGGTGATTGCAGACTTCGCAGAAATTATTGAGAGCCTGCAACTGTTCGAACGGAGTTTGTTCGTAGATGCAATAAAGCATCGCGGGAAAAATGGCCAACAGCTGATTCCAAGCATCCTCTAAGTCGAAGGCGCTCTGGAGGTGCCCTCCTGCGACCATGAGCGAAACCAGTTCGCCCAAAAAGCGGCAACGCTTAGCGGGCGCCCGCCGTAAAGACTGTTCTATCCAGCCGGTCATCATCACAAGTTGGTCGCGCTTCGAGATCTTCGAATCGAGCAAATAGGCCAAGGGTTCGGCGACATCCGCAAAGGCGAAGCGTCCGTCCGCGATCATTTGGTCGGCAGGTAAACCTCGTGCCTTGAGTCCTTCTGTGATCAGCCCCGCGTGGTCGAGGACGACAACGGCTACCGCCGATTCCCCCTGGCGCAGGCCTTCGGCGAGGTAGTCGCAGACGGTCGCCACCGGATAATGGGGCTGCTGGTAGAAACTGACGAAATGGCGCGCGGCAATCGTCGGCAGGTCGAAGTTCGACTTGAATTGCTCGGGCATGGGCGAGTGGCTCAGTTAACGCCAAGGGATAATGGAGAGTCAAGTGATTACCCCCTGTATGATATCACATGATATCCCCGAGACAATAGCTTGGCGTTGGGGATTTACGTAGAAGTAATCATCAGCTGATGCCACCGAAGCAGAGGTATTTTACTTCGAGGTAGTCGTCCATGCCGTACTTGGAGCCTTCGCGGCCCAAGCCGGATTCTTTGAATCCGCCGAATGGGGCGACTTCGGTGGAGATCATGCCGGTGTTGATGCCGACGATGCCGTATTCGAGGGCCTCGGCGACGCGCCAAATGCGGGCGATGTCGCGGCCGTAGAAATAAGCGGCGAGGCCGAACTCGGTGTCGTTGGCGAGAGCGACGGCGTCGGCTTCGTTTTTGAAGCGGAAGAGTGGAGCGACGGGGCCGAAGGTTTCCTCTTTCGAGATGCGCATTTGCGGGGTTACATCGGCGAGGACGGTTGGTTCGAAGAAGCGGCCGCCGAGGGCATGGCGATTGCCGCCGATGAGCACTTTTGCCCCTTTGGATTTTGCGTCGTTGAGATGGGATTCGACTTTTGCGAGGGCCGCGTCGTCGATGAGCGGACCTTGGGTGGCCCCGGCTTCGAGGCCTGAGGCGGGCTTCAGATTTTTAACGGCTTGCGTGAGTTTGGCGGCGAAGGCGTCGTAGATTCCGTCCTGGACGTAGAAGCGATTCGTGCTGATGCAGGTCTGGCCGGTGTTGCGATATTTCGAAGCGGTTGCGCCTTCGATGGCGGCGTCGATGTCGGCATCGTCGAAGACGATGAAGGGAGCGTTGCCGCCGAGTTCGAGAGAGATTTTTTTGATGGTACCGGCGCATTGGGCCATGAGGAGCTTGCCGACTTCGGTTGAGCCGGTGAATGAGACTTTGCGGACGATCGGATTGGATGTGAGCTCGCCGCCGATTTCGACGGGGGAGCCGGTGATTACGTTGAAGACGCCTTTCGGGACGCCGGCGCGTTCGCTGAGTACCGCCAGCGCGAGAGCGGAGAGAGGCGTTTGTTCCGCGGGCTTGATGACGAGGGTGCAGCCGGAAGCGAGCGCAGGACCGGCTTTGCGCGCGATCATGGCGAGCGGGAAATTCCATGGAGTGATGGCGGCGACGACGCCGACGGGCTGTTTGATCACGACGATGCGCTTGTCGGCTTGATGCTGCGGAATCGTGTCGCCGTAGATGCGCTTCCCTTCCTCGGCGAACCACTCGATGAACGCGGCTGCGTAGACGACTTCGCCTTTTGATTCGGCGAGCGGCTTGCCTTGTTCGAGCGTCATGAGCTTTGCGAGATCGTCCTGATTCGCGAGCAGGAGATCGAACCACTTGCGAAGAATTACGGCGCGCTCTTTTGCGGTTTTCTTGCTCCATGCGGGGAAGGCGCGATTGGCGGCTTCGATGGCCTGGCGCGCCTCGCTGGCGCCGAGATCGGGAACGTTGGCGATGATTTCGCCGGTGGCGGGATTGTCCACCGAGAATGTTTTGCTCGCGGTGACCCATTGGCCGTCGATGAATGCGGCTTCGCGGAAGAGAGCGGGATCTTTGAATTGCGATGCGATGGATACCGATTTCGTGGCGGCTTCCGGCATGGAGGTGCTCCTTGGGTCGTCGGGGACCAAGCTGGTTGTCAGAACAACACTGTGCAACGGTTGCGCGTCGCAGCGCAACCTCTACGCGTGGGTGAGCGCGGGCTGCTTTTTTTCAGCGACGGCGGCGATGGCAGCTTCGATGACGTCGAGGCCTTCGTCGAACTGAGCGTCGGAGATCACGAGGGGGACGAGAATGCGGATCACGTTGTTGAATGTGCCCGCGGTGATCGTGATCAATCCGTGTTTATAGCAGAATTCCGAGATTTGCTTTGTCTCCGAGTCGGCCGGTTCGCGCGTTTCGGCGTTGCGGACGAGTTCGATGGCGCACATGCCGCCGAGGCCACGGACTTCACCGATGAGTTGCCATTTCTGCTGCCAGGCGTGGGCGCGCTTCGAGAAATGATTGCCGATCGCGGTGGAACGAGCGAGCAGGCCTTCTTTTTCGATGGTTTCGATTGCGGCCAACGCGGCTGCGCAGGAGAGTGGATGGCCACAGTATGTGCCGCCGAGTCCGCCGACCGCGGGGGCGTCCATAATTTCGGCGCGTCCTGTGACGGCGGCGATGGGCATTCCGCCGCCGAGAGATTTCGCCATCGTGATGAGGTCGGGCTCGATGCCGAAGTGTTCGGAGGCGAACCATTTGCCGGTGCGCGCGAAGCCGGATTGGACTTCGTCGGCAATGAAGAGGATGCCGTGCTTGCGGCAGATGGCGTGGAGCGCTTTGAAGTAGTCGCGCGGCGGGACGACGAAGCCACCTTCGCCTAACACGGGCTCGGCGATCACGGCGGCGACGGATTCGGCGGCGACGTTGCGCTTGAATGCGTTTTCGAGGTGATGTACGAAGGCTTCGACGGTGGCTTCGCCTTCGGCGCGGTATTCGTAGGCGAACGGGATGCGATAGACGTCGCTGGCGAACGGCTCAAATCCAGCCTTATAAGGATGCGCTTTGCTGGTGAGCGACATTGCCATCATCGTACGGCCGTGGAAGGCGTCTTCGAAGCAGATGATCGCGGGACGCTTTGTGTAAGCGCGAGCAATTTTCACGGCATTTTCGACGGCTTCGGCGCCAGTGTTGAGGAGGATTGTTTTCTTCGCGAAATTTCCCGGTGCGAGGGCGTTCAGCTTTTCGGCGACGGCAATGTAGCCTTCGTACGGCGTGACGGCGAAGCAGAGATGCAGGTGCTTTTCGAGCTGTTCTTTGATCGCGGCGGTGACGCGCGGGGCTTGGTGGCCGATGTTGAGGCAGCCGATACCGCCGGCGAAATCGATGTAACGATTGCCATCGACGTCGGTGAGCGTGGCGCCGTCGGCGGAGGCGGTGAAAATCGGCATCGTGTTGTATGGAGCGCGGGGGACGGCGGCTTCGCGGCGCTTCATCAGCGCGATGGAGCGCGGGCCTGGGATCTCGGTTTTAAGTTGGATTGTGGCCATTTTCAGTACCATCCGATCGGAGTTTCGTCGAGATTCACGAAAACTTGTTTGGTCTCGAGATATTCGTCGAGTCCCCATGGGCCGAGTTCGCGGCCGAAGCCGGATTGCTTGTAGCCGCCCCAGGGTGCTTCGACGTAGGTCGGTTGCATGTGGTTGACCCACACGATTCCGGCTCTGAGAGATTTGACGACGCGGAAGGCTTTATAGATGTCGCGCGTCCAGACGGCGGCGGCGAGGCCGTAGGGTGTGTCGTTGGCGATGCGGATGGCGTCACTTTCACCATCGAAGGGAATTACCGAGGCGACCGGGCCGAAGATTTCTTCGCGCGCGATGCGGGCGGAGTTATCGACGTCGTAAAAAATAGTCGGTTCGAGGTAAAAACCTTTGCCGAATTGTTTCGGCTTGTTGCCGCCAAAGGCGACCTTTGCTTCCTTTTTGCCGACGTCGAGATACGAAGCGACGCGATCGTATTGCTCTTTGCTGACGAGCGGGCCCATCTTCGTTTCGCGGGCGAGCGGGGGGCCGAGCGTGATGCGTTTCGCTTTTTCGGCCATCGCTTCGACGAACTTTTTGTAGATCGATTTCTCGACGAGGATGCGGCTGCCGGCGGAGCAGACTTCGCCTTGATTGATGAAGACGCCGAAGAGGGCGCCATCGACGGCGGCTTCCCAGTCGGCTTCGGCGAAGAAAATGTTGGGTGACTTGCCGCCGAGTTCGAGCGTGACGCGCTTGAGCGTGTCGGCGGCGCTTTTGACGATGATCTTGCCGACGGCGGCGCTGCCGGTGAAGGCGACTTTGTCCACGCCGGGATGCGCGACGAGCGCGGCGCCGGCGGTTTCGCCGAAGCCGTTGATGATGTTGACGACTCCGGGAGGCAGGCCGACTTCTTCGAGATAGCCGGCGAACTCGAGCGCGGTGAGAGGCGTCTGCTCAGCGGGCTTTAACACGCAGCAACAGCCCGCGGCGATGGCGGGAGCTAATTTCCATGCGGCCATGAGCAGCGGATAATTCCACGGAATGATTTGCGCGGCGACGCCCATTGGCTCACGCATGGTGAAGCTGAGGGCGTTGGCGGGGACGGGATTGACGTGGCCGGTGACTTTTGTCGCGAGGCCACCGTAGTACTCGAAGCAGGTAGCGACGTCGGCTATGTCGTATTCGGCTTCGACGATGGGTTTGCCGGAGTTGCGGCATTCGAGTTCGGCGAGGGCGGCGGAGTTCTGGCGGATTTTTTCGGCGAGCTTGAAGAGGATGCGGCCGCGATCTTGGGCGGTGGTTTGGCGCCACGGGCCGTTGTCGAAGGCTTCACGGGCGGCTTTGACGGCGGCATCGACGTCGGATTTGCCGGCGGCGGCGACGTTGGCGATAACTTCTTCGGTGGAGGGATCGTAGACGGGGAAAGTTTCGCCGCTGGCAGCTGCGACCCATTGGTTGTTGACGAAATTTTTGTAGGTTTTGGCGCTTGAGGTTGCACTCGTCGGGGTTGTGGTTGCCATCGTGGGCCTCCGTCAATGCTAACGAACAATTCTAAGAAGGGCACGGCATGCCGTGCCCCTACGCTACCGGTACTACGACTACCTTTCGCGCGGCTTTGCGGCGGCCATAGATGAAAAAGAAAAACGCGGCCAAGCCGACGAAGAGCAAGGTGCCGCCAAACATCCAGACTTCGTAGGCAGCGATCGACGTAATTTGCGCTGCCGGGAAAAACGCCAGCGCGATGCCAAGGATGGTTGTGATCAGGCCGCTGACTCCGGCTAGGAGCAGCGTTGTCTTGCTGTAACGGCCGCGCACGAAATCATCGGCGGCGGCAAGTTTCAGCAACGCCCCAAACATGTAGATAAATGGGACGAGCTGGAGCACGACTGCGAGCGACAAGAGCTTTTGAAACGTCTCTTGCACGCCTGCCCCGCCGGAGAAATTGATGATGACGAGGATCATCGATACAGCCGCGTGCACGATCAGCGCGGCGTAGGGCGTCCTGTACTTTGGATGCACTTTGCCGAGCCATGCGGGCATATAGGAATCAAGACCTGCGACAAAAGGGATGCGCGCGGAGCCGGCTAGCCATGCGGAGCCGATGCCCGCAATCGAAAAACTGAGAAGCAATGCGAATGGCGCGACGATCCACGGCGCGTTGACTCTAGCGGCCATGCTGCCGACCGCTTGCACGATGCCTTGCAGGACGCTGATGTCTTGTTTGCTGACAGCGATCAGCAGAGTAAGCGTTGCACCGATATATAGAAGTCCGGAGAGGACGCCGCCCCAGGCGACGGCGCCGGGGAGAATTTTTTGCGGGTTTTCGATTTCGTCGCCCATGACGGACGCGAGTTCCAATCCAACGAGGCCAAAACAGATCACACCGAAGGAATTCAAAACGAAACGCGGATTCGCTGGAATCTGAAAGTCGGCGGCGGTGATGTTCGTGCCGAAGCGGAGATAAACGATGACGCCGAGCCCAATCAAAACAGCCGCGGCGATGCCGGTGCCGATTGCGCCGAGGTTGTTGATCCATTTGCCGACGCCGAGACCAACGATATTGAGGATGACGAGAACCGCGAGCAATGTGAGCGCCGAGCCGAGCGTGAACCATTTGTTATCGGCCAACCCTTGGTGGCCGCTGCCCAGCGCAAAGACGGAAACGCCGACGAAATAGAGCATTACCGTCGGGACGTACATCATGTTGTTCGTCCAGTAGCACCAGCCGGAGAGGAAGCCGTGGAAATCGCCGAAGACTTCTTTGGCCCAGAGATAGACGCCGCCTTCGCCGGGGTAGCGATGAGCCAGTTCGATGACGGCAATACCTTGCGGCCAGAAGAAGAGGACGAGCGAAATAATCCAGAGCCACACAGTCACGCCGCCGTTTGCGGCGATGGACGGAACGACGTTGAGATTGAAGACGGCGACGACGAAAAGAAGGACCAGGTCAAAACGGCCGAGCACGCGGCGGAGATGCGGAGTTTCCGCGCTCGATGCGGTCTGTGTTGTGACCTCGTTTGACAACGTTTGACTTCTCCCCGAAGCCGGCGAAAGCAAAAACGAAGCATCGGCAATTCTTTCGCCTGGGCAAGCTGGGGCGCAGCAGTGCTGCGCCCCTACAACTGCCTGCCGATCTAGTGGCCGGTGGCGCCCACCTTGGCTGCGCCACGCTCTTGCTGGGCCTTCGCCAGGGACGGGGCGATTTCTTCAAAGACGGCGAGATGCTTTTGGATGTCGGCTTCGGTGTGCTGTACCGAGATCGTCCACTGCTCGTCCCACCAATAGGGCTGAGCGAGCACGCCGCGATTGACCATCGCGAACCAGTAATGGCGCCAGAGATCGACGTCGATGGTGGTCCAGTCGCGATAATTTTTAATTTCTTGCGGATAAAGCATGAGAGCGCCGTTGACTCCAGCGCTGGCGATGTACGCCGAGAGGCCGACTTTCGCGACGATCGTGCGATAGCCATCGGTGAGCTGCTTGCTGAGTTTATCGGTGTGCGCGTAGTTCTCGCGCGTCAGGACTTCGCGGAAGGTCGCGAGTCCAGCCGCCATCGCGACGCGATTCGTATTGTAAGTGCCGCCGTGGAAGACTTTGTGTTGCGAGATCAGATCCATCACTTTGCGGCTTGAGCCGAATGCGCCGAGAGGCAGCCCGCCGCCGATCGATTTCGCGAGACAGATCATGTCGGGCTTGACGCCGAAGTATTCGCTGGCGCCCCCCCACCCGAGCTTCGCGCCTGTTTTCACTTCGTCGAAGATCAGCAACGCGCCGTTTTTGTCGCAGAGATCGCGAAGGCCTTGCAAGAATCCGGGTTGCGGGATGCACAGTCCGACATTCATGAGAATCGGCTCGAGAATGATGGCCGCGATTTGACCGGGATTTTCTTTGAAGCGGCGCTCGACGCTGCCGAGATTGTTGAAGCTGGCGACAACAACGTTGGCAACCGCGGACTTGGGGATACCGCCGCCACCGGGGACGGAGTTGGGCGCATCAGGGTCGCCGTATTCCTCGGCCTTGGGTTTGACGCTGACGAGCGCCGTGTCGTGCAGCCCGTGATACGAACCCTCGAACTTTAGGATTTTGTCGCGGTTCGTGGCGGCGCGCGCGATGCGGCAGGCATGCATCGTCACTTCGGTACCGCTCGAACCGAAGCGAACCATCTCAACCGGATAGCGCTTGCAAATTTCTTCGGCAAGCTCCCATTCCTGCTCATGGGGCATGCCGAAGGTGGTGCCCTCGTGAAGCTTTTGTTCAACCGCTTTCACGACTGCGGGATGACAATGCCCGGCCATCAGTGCGCCGAAACAGAGGTTGTGATCGATGTACTCATTCCCATCGACGTCGTGGATCTTGCTGCCCTTCCCATCCTTCACAAAAATCGGATACGGCTCGTAATGCCGGTAGTTGCTGGCTACTCCAAGTGGAATACGTTCGAGGGCGCGTTTGTGAGCGGCCGCCGATTTCGGCGTGCGCTTTTCGTAGAGAGCGATTTCCTTGTCGAGTGCTTCGTACATACCAAACTCCATTGCATGCAGGCCTGTTCCCTGCGGTCAGTTTTCTAGCTTTGCGTTCGCTAGTTGAGACGAGATGCCCTAAAGCTGAGCTCATCATTTCAGGCAGGAAGACGCGACTCGTTCGATCTCAAACGGTCGAGCCGCGCCTTCAATGCCAATACAAGTTTATCCGGTCTGCGCTAGAACTTGAACTTCAGCGAGAACTGCACCAGCCGGGGATCGTGTACGTGCTGCACCTGGCCGAAAGTGCTTCCCGTGTTGGAAACATCGCCGTCCACGCTGTAAAACTGCGCGTGGTTCCAGATGTTGAAGACGTCGCCGCGGAACTCCATCAGCCAACGCTCGCCGATCCGGGTTTGTTTGTTGAAGCTCATGTCCCAGTTGTTGATGCCGGGGCCGCAGCAGATCGAACGCGGCGCATTGCCGATGGTGCCGGGGGCGACGGTCGAATTCGTGAAGAGATCCGGATTGAAAACGAATCCGTTGTTCTGGCGAATATTCTGTGTGTGAAATGGGGCGGTGAGGTTCGGCTCGCCCGGGGTTTCGAAGAGGAACGTTGAGTCGAGTTCCTCGACGTCGTCCTGCGAAGTGATGCGGACCGGAAAGCCGCTCTGGAACGAGGCGATACCAGAGAGTTCCCATCCGTCGAGCAACTTGCCCTTGAAGCCATCGAATTTCGGAACGGGCAAATCCCACACGTAATTGAAGACGAAGCGATTACGCGCGTCATAGGCTGAGAGGCCGTAAGTCGCGTCGAAGTTAAGTGGGTTCAACGCGCTCTCAAAGCTTGACGCGTTGTCCATTGTCTTGCTCAGCGTGTAGGAGGCCTGGAATTGCAGGCCGTGGGAAAAATTTTTCTGAAAGAGCACCTGGAGCGAGTTGTAGTTCGATTTCGCCACAGTATTTTCCGAGAAGACGCCGGAGAAGACTGGCGTACCGTCGGAGGGGCAACCGACGCCGGTGAGCGGCTGGCAGAGCGGCGACGAATATTGCCGGATGCCGACCAGCGTGATCGGATTCGCAAGCGGACCAGCCGGAACGGTTAGACCGCCGCTGCCGGCGTTATACGGGAGCTGGAAGCCGCCGGCGGGAATCACCGTGCCCGCGGGAATTGTGTACGCGGAATCTTCGCCGAAGGGCCCGCACGTTCCGTCGCCGAGAATCGTGTTCAATTGATTGCAGGTCGTCGGATTGCCGACATTGACTTCGTAGCTCGCCAATAGACGATGACCTTGCGAGCCGACGTAGCCGATCTGGAAGAGAATTTCGCCGGGCAACTGGCGTTTAATCGTCAAATTGTATTGATCGGAGTATTGCATCCGCAGGTTCGGCGGAAATTCTCCGAAGAATGTCATCGGACGGAATTGCGACCAGTCGATCGCCTGTCCGCGCGGCGGATTTAGAATACCGTTGAACGGATTGGGGAAGACGTCGCCGCTCTGATCGAGGTACGGCGTCTGAAGCAACGGGCTCGAAATGAAGTTGCTCCCACCGAAGGGCGGTTCCGCGCTGAACTGTTCTAGCACAAGCTGCTCGATTGGATTGTAGAAGATGCCGTAGCCCGCGCTGACGCTGGTCTTGCCGGGGCCGCCCGTGAGTTTGCCGAGCACGCCATCTTTCCAGTTGGGGCTCCATGCAAGGCCGATGCGCGGCGCGAATCCCTTGTAGTAGGTATTCGTGAGCGCGTTCGGCACGCCCTTGTCGCCGGGGAACACGAGGCCAACCGGTGTGACTCCAGCCTGATCGCAATTTGTGACGCTGCCCGTAACGAACAAGGGGCTGCTCGCCGGCAGCGTGCAGGGATAAATCGACGACGTTTGTCCCGGCCGGAACGTTTGCACCTTCTTGCCGATGTCGGTGAGCGGCGTGTTCATTTCCCATCGCAAACCGTAGTTCAGCGTCAGGTTCGGCTTAATCTTCCAACTATCTTGCGCGAACAAATACAAAGAGGTGCTGCGCACGAGCTCGTGTTGCGCGGAACCCTGAAAGAATCCGTTGCCAAGGCCGAGAAAATAGTCGGGATACGCGTCGGAGAAACCGAGGTCGTTGCCGGTCGGACCATCGGGCGAGGAAAGAAACTGCATGTCGCCGTTGACGTCGAAATAGAGCAGCTGATCGAACATCTGGTAGCGAACATCGCCGCCGAACTTCAAGCTGTGGTTGCCGACGATCTTGCTGAAGTTGTCGCTGAACTGATACGTATTCCCAGTTTGCGGCAACTGACCGTTGAAATTGTTGCCGATCGTAAAGCCGCCGCCAACGTCGATGAACGGCACGCCTTCTTTCGTTGGACCGAGG
The DNA here is from genome assembly GCA_963785605.1 of uncultured Acidobacteriota bacterium. Lineage (GTDB taxonomy): Bacteria > Acidobacteriota > Terriglobia > Acidiferrales > UBA7541 > Acidiferrum. The sequence goes on from CAWAWE010000029.1 coordinate 22,144, forward strand.
CCGGAGTGCAATCCGTAGTTGGGGTTGGTGCCGAGCGCCGCGCCGCTGTCGTCGAACAACGGTGTGTCGGCCGTGCCGGTGAAGCAAAAAGCCGCCGCGGCTCCGGTACCGCAGGAACTCTGAATCGCACCAACGCGCGTCGGCGTGTCGAATTGGAGCTGACCTTCACGGAAAACGCTGAAGCGCGCTTCGTTGACCGAGGTCGAACCAATCGTCCACGTGTGTGTCGTGTTGATCTGCTGAGTGCGCGTGGCGTAAACGCCCGGAAAGTTGCCGGTGGTCGCGCCCGATGCCTGGAACTTCGCGAACGGGTCGAGGGTGTTGTCATCGTCAAAATAATAGTAAACGGCGAGCTTTTGATTGTTGTTGATCGAATGATCGACGCGGATCTGGAATTGATCGCCGCGATCCGTTTTGTTCGGAGTGATCTGCACGCCGCCGCTGCCGCCCGCTCCCGGCACATATTGCAACAAACTCACCGCGACAGGATCGAAGCAGGTCGTCGGAATCTTGAAATTGGGGAAAATTGCGCTGTATGGCGCTGGCGCTCCGCCGCCCGCGACCGAAGCGACCGCGGCCGCGGCGGGTCCGCTCAAACTCGATCCGCAGCGCGACTGCAAAATGTTGGCGACGGTTGCGTCCGAAAGATTACCGGCAAATCCCGGATTGCCGCTCGCGTCAACGACGCCATTTGCCAAGCCGGCTGCGGAGAAATCGCCATTGCTGACTTCGGCTGCCGTCGGCACGTTGATCGGCTGCGACAAAATGCCTTGCACGCTGCGACGTCCCTCATACGAGCCAAAGAAGAAAGTCTTGTCTTTGCGAATCGGGCCACCGATGGTGCCGCCAAACTGGTTCTGGCGAAATTCCGGTTTCGGGGCCGGGAAAAATGTGAATGGATGCGCATTGAGCACATCATTGCGGAAGAATTCGTAGAAGCTGCCATGAATCGCATTGGTGCCGGACTTGGTGACGACGTTCACTACCGCGCCCGAGTTGCGGCCGTATTCGGCGTCGAACGAATTGCTGATGACGCGAAATTCTTCGATCGAATCCGGTGAAGGCTCGATCGCAGGCAGATTGGCGAAGAGATCGTTGCCGTCGCCGCCGTTCACGGAATAATTGTTGGAGCGCCCGCGGCCACCGTTGACGGTGACGACGCCGGCCTTGTCGGAACCGTAGAACAAATCGTTACCGAGCTGCGATTGGACGCCGGGCTGAAGCTGCAACAGCTGATACACGTCGCGCTGGTTCAGCGGCAGCTGCGTCGATGCACGCTCGTTGACGACAGCGCCCAACTGCGTGCTGGTCGTATCGACGACCGGAGGCGCGCCGGTGACTTCAACAGTTTCCGCCGTCGCGCCAAGTTGCAGCGCGATGTCAACGCTGATTACCTCGTTGAGGTTGAGCGCAATCCCCTTACGCACATATTTCTTGAAGCCCTGCATGGTCACGTCGATTTCGTACGAGCCAACGGGAACTTCGATCAGCAGGTACTCGCCGCTGGCACTGGTCTCGACATCGCGCGACACGTTGGTCGCTTCGTTGATGAGCGTCACCTTGGCGCCGACCACAGCGCCGCTGCTCGGATCGCTGACCGTGCCACGAATGCGGCCGCCGGTGCTCTGTGCCGCGATCATCGGCGCAAAGGTCAATGCTGTGATTGCAAAAATGGAAAGGAAAAATAAACGAGAACCACGGAATGCGAGCGCATTCCGCCGCTTACACTCGGACTTCATCAGATCACCCCTCAAGTACGGTACCGACCGCCGACCCAGGCCCCCACGACTCCACTGCGCTTCAAACTTTTCAAAGAATCCACTACGTTTCGAGGTTGCCGCGTGATATGAACCTTACTATAATCCCGCAAACTTAGAGAAAGCCACCATCGGTGTCAAGCGGAAATAATTCATCCAGCGAATCGCGAATGCCGTTGCGCGAGAGTGCTTCGCAAAAGCGCATGTTGCGCATCAGCGAAGTGGCGCGCCGTGTCGGAATTTCATCTTCGGCGTTGCGCGCGTGGGAAATGGCTGGCCTCGTTGCGCCACAGCGCACGAAAAGCAGGTACCGGCTCTACACCGAAGGCGACGTGCGATTGTTACAACGCGCGCTGTTCCTGCGCCGCGCGCGCGGACTGAACCCCGCGGCGATCGTACACGTGCTCAAAGGCCAGGGCATCGTCTCCGCATCCTCCGACAAAGAGTTGCTGCCAGGACAGCGCTTTCGCCGGTTGCGCACGCGGCGCGGCCTTTCGCTGGCGCAGGTCGCGCGCGCGACTCGGGTGTCCGTTGGATTTCTGAGCGCGCTTGAACGCGGCCAGATGCGTTCATCGGTCGCGACGCTACGCCGCATCGCTCGCTTTTATCGCACGAACATTCCGTCGCTATTCGAAGCGGCCGAAGAAAACCCGGGATTAGTAAGGCCGGCGCAACGCAAAATCCTGGAAACGACGGCCGGCGTGCGAATGGAATTGCTGGCGTGGGGGCACACCGCGATGGAGCCGCATTTGTTTTGCATCAAGCCCAACGGGGGCAGCGGCGAATCGTACGCGCACGAGGGTGAAGAGTTTTTGCATGTCCTGCGAGGCGAATTTGAGATTTGGCTTGGCGGCAAAGAACATCACGTGCTAAAGACCGGCGACAGTTTATATTTCGAGAGTTCGACGCCGCATCGGTGGCGAAATCCGGGGCGCACCGAAACGCGGCTGTTGTGGATCAACACGCCGCCGACATTTTAGGAACTACGGTTTCGAAGCAGTACGGGTCCAGTTTCCTGGTTCGCGATTTCAGTTCACGAGGGGACATGAAACGATCATCCGCACGATTGCCGGTCGTACCATCGCTCGCGTTCGTCATCTTGCTACTGTCAGTCGTGTGCTCATCGATTCCGCTTGCCGACGCACAAGATGCTGACTCGATCGTTCATCACGCGAAGATTTACACGGTGAACGCGAAGCAACCCTGGGCCGAGGCCCTCGCGGTTAAGGGCGACAAAATTGTCGCGGTGGGCACTGAAGCCGACATCGAAAAGCTTCGTACGCCCAAGACGAAAGTGATCGACGCCGGTGGTCAGCTCGTTCTTCCCGGCTTCGTCGATTGCCACATTCATTTTCTGGACGGCTCGCTCAGCCTTAGCCGAGTGAATCTCGATGGCGCAAAAGATGTCGCGGACATTCAGCGGCGATTGCGCGAGTATGCCGCGAAACATCCCGGCAAGGATTGGATCCTCGGACGCGGATGGGACTACGCAATGTTTGGCGCGGTTGCGCTACCCGACAAAAAATATCTCGACGAGCTTTTCCCCGATCGCCCTGCTTATCTCGAAGGTTACGACGGTCACACCTACTGGGCGAATTCGAAAGCGCTCGCACTCGCTGGGATCACAAAGGACACGCCGAATCCGCCGAACGGCGTGATCGTTCGCGATCCGGCTACCGGCGAAGCAACCGGCGCGCTGAAAGAAGCCGCGCATGGATTGGTCGGCAAAATCATTCCGGTCCCGACGCGCGCTCAGAAACTCGAAGCCCTGCGCGCAGGAATGAAGTGGGCCAACGAGCACGGCTTGACGCGCGTTCACAGCGCGGGCGGCGATTTCGAGGAGTTGGCGCTCTACGATCAACTGCGCCGGGAAAAACAACAGACGCTTCGCTTCTACATCGCCTACTTCCTCGATCCTCCGGAACTGCGCCAGGCCGATATCGACCAAATCGAAGCCGCGCGGAAGAAGTACGCCGACGATTGGATCAGCGGCGGCGCGGTGAAGATGATGGTCGATGGCGTGATCGAATCGCACACCGCCGCGATGCTCGAGCCGTACACCGACGATCCTTCGCTGAAGGGGAAACTCTTCTGGGATCCAGAAAAATATAAGGCAGCCGTCGCGGAACTCGACAAGCGCGGCTTGCAGCTTTTCACGCACGCGATCGGCGACTATGGAGTGCGCACGGCGCTCGATGCTTACGAAAACGCGGAAAAGGTGAACGGGACGCAGGATCGGCGCCCGCGTATCGAGCACATCGAAACGATTCAAGCGATCGATATTCCGCGCTTCGGCAAACTCGGCGTGATTGCCAGCATGCAACCGCTGCATTCGTATCCTAACGAAGACACGTTGAACGTTTGGGCGCGCAACATCGGTCCCGACCGGGCAGGCCGCGCGTGGGTTTGGAAGAGCATCGCGAACGACGGCGGGCATCTCGCGTTCGGCAGCGACTGGCCGGTCGTAACGCTGAGTCCCTGGGATGGCGTGCAGACCGCCGTCACGCGACAAACAAAAGAAGGCACACCGGAAGCTGGCTTCGTGGCATCACAGCGACTGTCGGTCGCGGACGCCGTGTATGGCTACACGCTCGGCGCGGCGTTTGCCGGACGTCGCGAAAAAACGGAGGGCTCGATCGAAGCCGGCAAGCTCGCGGACATCATTATTCTTTCGCAGAACGTTTTCGACATCGATCCCCACAAGATTTCGGACGTAAAGGTGACAACCACGATCGTCGGCGGCCGTATCGTGTATCAAAGTGATTCGAAGTAGCGGCTCGAAGTAGCGATTCGAAATAGCAGCTTCGGTCTCACCATTAGATTTGCGCATCGGCGCATGCAAAGGGAGAACGGAATGAAGCGAGCGACGTTCGCGGCGATCTTTATTTTGGCGATTCTCTTCGCGGGATGCGGCCCCAAGACGGAAACGCTGAGCCTGCTCGTGTGGGAGGGCTATGCTGACCCGTCTTTCCTCAAAGCGTTCGAGAACGCGCATCATTGCAAAGTTGTCGCGTCGTACATGGGCTCGAGCGACGAACTCGTCGCAAAATTGCGCGGCGGCAGCGCCGGCAACTATGACGTGATTTCGCCGTCCAGCGACGTTGCCACATCTATCGTACGCGCCGGACTCGCGGCGCCGCTCGACCTCTCCAAAATTCCAGCGTATCCACAGCTTTCGGCGCGGCTGCGCGAGTCGCCACTTGTAAAGGCGAACGGACAAACTTACGGCGTGCCATTTGTCTGGGGACCGAACCCGCTTCTCTACGACACCACGGCGTTTCCGAAAGCTCCGGAGAGTTGGGCCGATCTCTGGAATCCGAAGCTAAAGACCAAAGTTTCACCCTGGGACGAACTCTCCAGCATCTACATGGCGGCGCAGGTTCTCGGTTACGACAAGCCCGATCCGAATCAACTGTACAACCTCAGCGACGAACAACTCGAAGCGGTGAAGAAGAAACTCATCGAGCTGAAACCGAACGTTCGGAAATTTTGGACGACCGGCGGCGAACTCACTCAGCTTTTTCAAACGCACGAAGTGACCATCGCTATGGGCTGGCCGTTGATGACCGTGCAGCTGCGCAAGCTCAACTATCCGATCGGCGAAACGATTCCGAAAGAAAACACCACTGGCTGGATCGACCACCTGATGATCACCGCGGCGAGCTCACACAAAGAACTCGCGCAAGCCTTTCTCGAATACATGGTCGAGCCGCAAACGCAAAAGCTCGTCACCGACGTGACTCACTACACCCCGGCGAATCCCGCGACGGCGCAGCTTCTCACACCGGAAGAAGTGAAAAGCCTGCATCTCGACGATCCCGACGCCTACATGAAGCGCATTTATTTTTGGCAGGACGTGCCGCGACGGCAGAAGTACACCGAAATCTGGAACGAGGTAAAGAACGCGCCGTGAGCTCTCCCCCAGCTAACGGATACAACGCCACGAGCGCTTCGCGTGGCGCCTCGGGCACCTTGCTTGCAGTGCGCGGCATCGCGAAACGCTTTGGCGATAAAGAAGTGTTGAAGAGTTTGTCGCTCGACATTGCCGCGGGCGAATTCATCACGCTTCTTGGTGAGAGCGGTTCCGGAAAAACCACGCTGCTGCGGCTGATCGCCGGATTCGAACAACCAACATCCGGCGAAATCTGGATGAGCGGAGACCGCCTCGACATTCAGCCCGCGCACAAACGACGCGTCAACACAGTGTTTCAGCAGTACGCGCTATTTCCTCATCTCAGCGTCCGCGACAATGTCGCCTACGGTTTGCGCGTGAAAAACACGCCAAAAATGGAGATCGGCGGCCGCGTCGATCAAGCCTTGCAGATGGTAAAGATGGGCGAATTCGCCGACGCGAAGCCCACGCGCCTCAGCGGCGGCCAGCAGCAGCGCGTCGCGCTCGCTCGCGCGCTCATCAATCGTCCGCAGCTCTTGCTCCTCGATGAACCGCTCTCCGCTCTCGACGCCAATCTGCGCAAGCAGATGCAGAGCGAACTGAAATCGCTCCAGCGCGAAGTCGGCATTACATTTCTCTTTGTCACGCACGACCAGGAAGAAGCGATGGCACTTTCCGATCGCATCGCCCTGCTGCGCAACGGCGCACTCGAGCAAGTCGCCGCGCCGCGTGAGATTTACGCGCATCCCGCAACGGCGTACACCGCGCAATTCATCGGACAGACCAACCTGCTGCACGCCGATGTAAGAAACGGTACGGCCAGTTGCGGCTCGCTCAGGTGGTCCACTTCGGCCGGCGACGGAACGGCAGTCTTTTCTCTTCGCCCCGAGGCGATTCAGATCGCCTCCGACGTCTTGCCGGTCTCGGCGCGATATATCCGCTTTCGCGGAACGATTCACCAACAAATCTACGGAGGCGCCAGCGAACTGCTCGAAATCGAATGCGGCACCGGCAAAGTCCTGCGCGCACGCATCCCCGCGCGGGATTCGCTAAACCGCGAACAAGAATTCTCTGTTCTCGCTGACGATATAACGCAGGTGAAAGGCTGACGGCGCCTCGCCCATGTATTCCCGCATCTACAAAACGCTAGTCATGGCACCGCCGCTGCTCTGGGTCGGCCTCTTTCTTCTGCTGCCGTACGCGCTCATGTTCGCGCACAGCTTCTGGCTCGTGCGTGACGGCTTCCTTGTCCATCAATGGAATCTCCAGAACTATCACAAGCTCGTCTCCAACTCGCTCTACGTCGAAGTCCTCTTCCGCACGATGCGCATCGCCGCGTCGGTCACGTTGCTCTCTGTCCTGCTCGGCTATCCGCTCGCCTACTATTTGTCTTTCCACGCGGGCGCGCGCAAAGAACTGCTCTACCAACTTGTGATTGTCCCGCTCTGGGTCAGCTATCTCGTGCGCGGCTACGCGTGGAAAACGATCCTTGGCAGCGACGGCGTCCTCAACGGTTTTCTGCAATATCTCCACATCACTCACGAGCCCGTCGGCTTCCTGCTTTATAGCCCGTTCGCCGTCATCGTGATGCTGACGCACATCTACACTCCATTCGTTTTCCTTCCGATCTACGCTTCCCTTGAACACATCCCGCGCCCGCTGATCGAAGCCTCGCACGACCTTGGCGCAAATCGATTCACCACATTTCTTCGTGTGATACTTCCGCTCTCGATGCCCGGGCTCATCGCCGGCGCGACGTTCGCCTTCGTCCTCTCGCTCGGCGACTTCCTCGCGCCACTTTTGGTCGGCGGCCCCAGCGGCACGATGATCGCTAACATCGTGCAAAGCCTCTTCGGCGCCGCCTACGACTGGCCGCTCGGCGCCGCAATTTCCGTCTGCATTCTCATCATTACCATCACGCTGCTTTCGCTCACCGAACGCTTCGAAAAGCGATGGTCGTTTAAGTGACGCGCGCCAACAAATCCGCGAAATTCCCGCAGCGCGCTCCGATCCTCACCACCTGCGCAATTCTCATTTTCGCGTTCATCTATCTTCCGATCGTCGTCCTCATCGTCTACTCCTTCAATCGCGACGGCGTTGGTGGCTTCCCACCCCAACATCTCACGCTCGACTGGTATCGTCAGCTTTTCGCTGACGGCGCGATCTGGGACGCCGTGCTCAACAGCATCATCGTCGCCGCTGCTAGCGTCGCGCTAGCATTGACGCTCGGTCTCCTCGCCGCGCTCGCGCTCGATCGCGCCGACTTCCCCGGCAAAGCTCTCTTCCGCCGCCTCGTCCTCCTCCCGCTCATCCTTCCCGGCATCATCACTGGCCTATCCTTATTAATGTTCGCCGTTTTCGTCCACCTTCCGCTCAGCCTCGCCACCGTTTTTCTCGGTCACGGCACCGCACTGATCTCCGTCGCCGCCACCGAACTCTTTGCCGGCCTGCAAAAAATCGACCGCGCCCAAGAAGAGGCATCTCTCGATCTCGGCGCGACGCCGTGGCAAACCTTCTGGCGCGTCACTCTCCCAAATTTAAAACTCTCGCTCATCGCCGCCGGCCTGCTCATCTTCACTCTCTCGATGGACGAAATCGCCGTCACATTTTTCCTCATCGGCCGAGATAACACTCTTCCGCTCGAAATCTGGGGACGCCTCCGCCGCGGCATCACGCCGGAAATCAACGCGATCTCTACGCTCATCTTCGCCGTGTCCGTCGCCCTCATCGTCATCTGGTATCGCATCCGCACGCGCAGCCTCAGCCCCGAGCTACACGATTTTCTCGATCAACACGCAACACAAGAGCAGCAACAGGAGCAAGCCGCATGACGCCACCAGACAATTCCCGCCGCGATTTCCTCAAATTTGTCGTCGCAGGCTCCGTCGCCGCCGGTTGTCCCATCGACCACTCGCTCATCGCCGCTCCTCCCGAAAGCAACTCAGCCGCCCCTGGCGCAGCCGCTCCTCACGTCGATGGCGAGCATTTCGAGACCTGCCACGAGGTTCGCGACGGCCACGCGTTCGATCTCCCCGCTCCCAGCCGCAAAGTCGAAGTCGTCATCGTCGGCGCAGGCTCCGCTGGCCTCTCTGCCGCATATTTCCTACGCGGCAAAGATTTCCTTCTCCTCGAAAAAGAAGATCACTTCGGCGGCAACGCCTATCAGGAAGAATTCGAAGGTCAACCGTTTGCCACTGGCTCCGCCTACGCTTTCCGCGACGACGAAGGCGACCAACTCTCGCGCGAAATCGGACTCAAGCTCTTACCTGTAGACAATCCCGATCCCACCATCGTCAACAAAACCTTCGTCGCCGACACATGGATCAAAGGTATCGACGAACTTCCCTATCCCAAAGCCGTGCGCGCTAGCTTTCGAAAATTTCGCGACGATATGCGCAAGATCGACGCGACCTCGCGCATGAAAGAACTCGACGCCGAGCCCTTCACAAAATTCACCGCCGGCTACGCAAAAGAAGTACAGCAATGGTGGGACGGCTACGGTCCATCAAACTGGGGCGCGACCTGTCAGGACACATCCGCTTACGTCGGCATCGATGCTGTGCGCGGTCTCGCCACCGGCGAAGACAGCAAGCGCGTCATCCTTCCCGGCGGCCTCGGCTGTATCACCCACAAACTCGTCGAAGTCCTCCAGCCGAAATACGCCGAACGCATGGTTGGCAACGCCACGGTGGTCGCCGTCGTCTCGGAAAAAGACGAAGTCAAAGTCACGTACATCCACGAAGCCACACCAATCACGGTCAGCGCCAAAGCCGTCATTATGTGTACGCCGAAGCACATCACCTCGCGCCTCGTCCGCAGTCTTCCCGACGACCAAAAAACCGCGATGCAACGCACGCGCTTCGCTCCATACCCCGTCGTCAACGTCATCTTCGACAAGCCCGTCTACAACCGCGGCTACGACAACTGGTGCCCCGGCAACACCTTCACCGACTTCATCGTCGCCGACTGGACCGTCCGCAATCAGCCCGGCTACAAACAGAAAAACAACATCCTCTCGTTCTACACGCCGCTCCGCGAAGCACAGCGCGCCACTCTGCTCGACGCAGGCCAGTGCAAAATTCTCGCTGCGCGCGTCCTCTCCGATTTCCAAAAGCTCATGCCTGAGTTCAACGTCGACCCGATCGAAGTCCGCATCTATCGCCGCGGCCATCCGATGTTCATGGCGGTTCCCGGCCAGTACACGGCAAACCGCATCGCCGCCGCGCAACCGCTCGACCGCGTTTACTTCGGCAACGCCGATTCTGGCGGCCCCGAATCGCTCACCAGCGAAGCCATCCGTCTCTCAAGAGTCGGCGCCGAATGGCTCGACCTCGTGCTCGCCGGAAAACCCGGCGCAAAAGCGCTCGTCCAAAAAGCTCTGGCACCAAGCCCGGAAGCGTGAAATAAATTCCGTTCGTCTAAACTTTGATCGCGACTCACCAGTAGCCAAGGAGACCCGTCATCCGCCTCAATCAAATCGCTCCACTGCTTCTTGTCTTCTTCGTCGCTCCAATTTTCCCCACGAAACTGCGCGCGCAAGCCCCAAGTCCTAGCTCTTCCACCCTGATCATTCATGCAAAAATCGCCGACGGCACCGGCGCCCCTCTTCGCAGACTCAACGTCCGCATCACCGGCGACCGCATCACCGCCATATCCGCCAATCTCAAGCCTCAGCCCAACGAAAAAGTCATCGACGCCAAAGGCCTCGTCCTCGCCCCCGGCTTCATCGACATCCACAACCACTCCACCGACGGCCTCGAAACCGACCCACTCGCCGAATCGCAAATCGCGCAAGGGATCACCACCATCGTCCTCGGCGCCGACGGCGATTCTCCCTGGCCCATCGCGCCTTACCTCGCCGCGCGCCGTGCCAATCCTCCCTCGCTCAACATCGCGATGATGGCCGGCCACGCCACCATCCGCGAACAAGTCATGGGCAAGGATTTCCGCCGCGTCGCCACGCCCGACGAAATCGCCAAAATGACGCAGCTCGCCGAGCAAGCCATGAACGAAGGCGCCATCGGCCTCTCCTCCGGCCTCGAGTACGACGTCGCCAGCTACAGCTCCACCGATGAAGTCGTCGCCGAAGCCAAAGTCGCGGCAGCTCACGGCGGCTTCTACATGACTCACATCCGTGACGAAGGCGACAAAAGTTTCTCCGCGCTCGACGAAGAAATCGCCATCGGCGAACGTGCCCGCATTCCCATCGAGCATTCGCACATCAAAGTCAGCACCGTCAGCGTCTGGAATAAAGCTCCCGAGTACATCCGCGTCATCGAAGCCGCGCGCAAACGCGGCGTCGATTTCCTCGCCGACTGCTATCCCTACGATGCGTGGCACTCCAACATCAAAGTCATCATGCCCGACAAGCAATACGAGAATCCCGCAAGCGTCGAAAAAGCCCTACGCGACAACGGCGGCGCGCAAAACATCACGATTGCCGAGTTCAAGCCGAACCCCGACTACGTGAATCACAACATGGCCGAACTTGCCGCCACAAATCACGTTACGCCGGTCGAGATGTACATCCGCATCATCCGCGAAGGCGACGCCGCAAACACCGAAGCCCTCGTTATCGCCAAGTCCATGCTCGAGCCCGACATCAAAGCTTTCTACCAACAACCCTGGGTCATGGTCGCCAGCGACGGCGGCATCGCCTCCGAACATCCACGCGGCGCCGGCACTTTCCCCCGCGTCCTCGGCGTCTACGTCCGCGAAAAGCACTGGCTCACGCTGCCCGAAGCCGTCCGCAAAATGACCTCACTCCCCGCCCAACGCATTGGCTGGAAAGATCGCGGCATCGTCCGCGAAGGTGCCATCGCCGACATCACCCTCTTCAATCCCAAAACGGTACTCGACCGCGCCACCTTCTCCAAACCTCTCGAACTCCCCACCGGCATCGAGAAAGTCTTCGTAAACGGGCAGCTTGTGTGGGACTCCACCAAGGCCACCGGCACTCGTCCTGGGCGCGTACTAGAACTCACTCATAATCGTTAGGCATCGCCCTGCAACTCTCTTAACTTCTGGCTCGATTCCGCCGCTCGTTGCGCGATAATGTCCTTCCCCATTCCACCCAAATCGCGTGACTTTTCGAGCGCTGTGCAATGAGCGCAGCCGTAGTTAAAGATCGGTAAGCGCAGCAGTTGTTGGAGGATTTGTGCCTGCATCCGGCAGTCTGGACGAATTTCAGAAGACCCGCGCCGATCTCAACGAGGAGATCCTCAGCTGCGGCCATTTGGGCATCAAGCGCTTCTTCGCTCTTGACCACCAGGCTTACGAGCCCGGCCCTCTCGGTACCAAGACGAAGGAGCTATTGGGCCTAGTCGCCTCAGCAGTGCTACGCTGCGATGACTGCATCACCTATCACCTCGTCCGCGCCGGCGAAGAAGGCTGGACCCGCGACGAAGTAGTGGACGCATTGAACGTTGCCCTTGTCGTCGGCGGCTCGATCACCATCCCGCACGTCCGCCGCGCTTTCGCCCGAATGCGCGAAATTCCCGGTCTCGCGCCGTAGAGCGTGAGTATGAGCACCAAAGCACCGTCGCGGTCAAATTTTTAGCATCTGTCGCAGGTTTCACGAATCTATAGAAGCGACCGAAAGAGTCGGAATCAGAATGGACAGCACGGCCAATCCCGCAGCTTCACCAACCGCGAACGCCCTCGCGCGCATGCAAAAAATGTTGATCGGCGCGATGTTCGCCGGAGTGCTGCTCGTCCCCAAAATTCTCAATCTGCGCCGCGACGAGCGTTCCTGGACGGCATTCCGCGTCCTGCTCGGCATCGCCGGCGCCGGCTTCGTGATTTTGCCGCTCGCCTTTTGGAACTCCTGGCTCGCCGCCATCGCCGGTCTCGCAATGTTTCTCACGGCAGCATTGCTGCCCCCCGCGATCGCCAATGTCACTGCCGACGATAAAGCCCGCGAACTCGGCGCGTTGATCGTCGTCAACGGCGGCAAAACGCGCATGTCCAACGGCGTCGCCGTCCCGGTCCGCCTGCTCGTCGGCACCGAAAATATCTGGGCGCTCGATTCCCATCTGCAATCGCGCCTCATCATCCCTGTCGCCGAAGTCTCCTCGGTCTACTCCGAAGAGCTCGACAACGGCTGGGTCGTTCGCCTGCGCCGCCCCAACACCATCGACGAATTCGGATATCGCGGCATCTTCGCCGAACATTTCGCCAAGGTCGCCGAAAACACAATCCGCGCCGTAATGGTCCCCGGCCTCCCCGTCCAACCAAAAGCCCACGCCGCCCGCGCCTAATCGCCGCGCCACGCACGACTCTCAACTTCTTACCTTCCGTTCTCTGTGATCTCTGCGAACTCTGTGGTGAATGCCTCGTTCTGTTTCCTTTCGACTTTCAACTGTCGACATCCCTCTTCTCATTACTTCATTACATCTTTGCTTCATTACTTCGTTTATTTCTACGAAACGCCCCTCGATTAAACCCTCTCCAACATCACTCTCTGTGCGACAATGAGTCATGGCCAGAGGTTGGGAAAGCAAGGACGTGGAAGCTCAGGTGGCTGAGGCAGAACCCCGCAAAGCCCCGAGTGACAAGGGCGAAAAGAGCGCCGAGCAGCTCCACCGCGAACAAACCGTAAGAGACCTCCAACTCTCGCGTGTTCGCATCGCCAACGATCTCGCCAACGCCAGTAACCCGCACCACAAGAAATCCCTCGAAGCCGCCCTCGCCCACCTCGACAAGAAAATCGCTGAAAACTCTTAGGCTGAATGCTTTCTTGTTTCCTTAGAAATGGAGAAGTGAGAAAGTCCCCTCATCATTTAGCAATGCGGAGGGCGCTATGCCACTTCAGTTGGATCAAAGTCTTCATGAACTGTTACAGCGTCGTTTGATCGCAACGTTAGCTACCCAAAATACCGACGGATCGATCCACCTCACCGCAGTCTGGTTTCTATTCGAAGAAAATTCTTTCTATATCGCAACATCGTCGAAAACCAAAAAAGCACGCAACATCCTGGCAAAGCCGAAAGCCTCGTTGATGGTGGATATACGTAAACCCGGAACCGAGCGAGGGCTCACGGCTGCATGCAGAGCGGAGTTGCTCTCAGGCGATCGCTCGAAACAGCTCAATCGCCGCATTCACAGCCGCTACCTCAGCGCAGCCGCGATGGCCGATCCTGGGATCGAGCCGGTTTTCGCCTCGTTTGACGATGTCACGATTCGGCTGACGCCGGAATCCTCGTTTACGTGGGACATGGCGACGCTCGACGCGCAAGCCTTCGGTGGGCGTTTAGGCGGAATTCCGGGATATCTATTGCCGCTGGATTGACGAATTCAAGGAATCGCGAACGTGACCTTCAAACTTCCTACGCGATAAAATCCGCCGCCAATCCCCAGAAATCATTCACGTAGTAGTGCGACAAAACATTCCCAAACAAATAGCAAACCCCCTCACACGGTGGAATGTCTCCATACCTCTTCTTCCCCCGCGCAAAAATCTTCTTCAACGATCCATCATGCAATAAATTCCCCGCCACCTTCCGCAGCGGCTCGCACGGATAAAACACATCCCCATTCGGATACACCCGCGGGAACATCGTCGGGAAGCACTCGAAACTGCGAAACCGCAGCAGCGTATCGATCGTCCTCGGCGTTCCGTTGATTGGCTGCTTGTTCTCGCGCCGGCGCGCGATGATCGTATCCACCAGCGCCTGATACTTCGGATTCCTCAGCAGCGCCAGGTTCGGCATCTTCTCCATCTGCGCCGACTGCGCCGCAAACACAAATCCCTGCTCGCCGCACCAATCCAACAGCCGCTCGACCTCCGCGATGTTCCACTCCTCGATCACCGTGCTGATCGTAATCTTCCGCGGATTCCCAAGCCGCTCCTTCGCGAACTGTAAATTCTCCATCACCTTGGGCAGCGCCGCCGGCTTCGACAACGCATTCGTCGGATCGGCCTGCAACGCATCCAGGCTCACCACCAATCCCGTCACTCCATCCAGAATCCTCGGCTTGCGATCCAGCAGCGTCCCATTCGTGATCAACAACACCGACCGAAATTCATTCTTGAATCGCGCCGCCTCGACAATCGTCTCGATGTCCGTCCGTAGCGTCGGCTCACCACCCGTGATCACGACCGAATCCGTCTCGCGCCGGATCTTCGCCAACACTTTCAGCGTCCCCGCCGTCGGCAACTCCTGGCTGAAAACCTCCGGCTCCTTCTGCGTGCAATATGAACAGTCCAGATTGCACTTGTGCGTCACATAAAACGTCACCGCATACGGCGCCACAACTTTCGTGTGCAGCACATGCCGCCGCCACCCATTCCGAAAATAAAGCTGAAAGTTTTTCGCCACAAACGGCGCCTGCTTCACCAACCCCCGAATCAACTCCACCCGGGTCGCCCCACGCCGCGCGCCACCGTTGCTCGCTGCCGGAGTCGAACCACCCTTCGGCGTTGAGCCAACAGACGCAGCCGCCCGCGGATCAAGTGCCGCTAACGGCACAAACCCCACTCGATTTTCAGTTGCCTTTATTTCCATCATTTCCTGCAGTTCACTTCAAACACGCGTCGACGTTTCCGTTCTAGCGCCAACCGCAAACACGTGTCATTCCGACCGGGGCGAGCCGACGCTTTTTCTTTTCACGTTCGCTCCTGCGAACGCGTCGGCTCGCGTAGTGGAAGGACTCTGCACCATCGCGTGTCTTTTGCGCGATGAATCTCTCTTCGATCTCAGCCGCCTCTATGGCTTGCTATTTGGAGGTGTACTCCCGCCGCCCTTCGCCGCGCCCTGTGCCTTCGATGCCGCATCCACCTGCCCCTTAAACTTCTGAAACAGCGGCATCTCCGGCTTATCCAACCCGTCCTTCAAAAACTGATGCCACACCGGCCCAAACTTCGTCCCGTCCGGCTTGACCAAATACACATACAACATATCTTCGTTCGGCCCGATCTCCGCTCCAAGCCTTCCCGCCTCATGCGTCTGTGTTTCGGTCGTTCCGGGAGAAGTGCCGGGCACAGTCCCGCGTCCGATCGTCCCGCCAACCTTAGCGCTCGCGATGCGTTCCTTGCGCACCACAAAAAGGATTTCCGCCTCCGAACGCCGAAAAGTCACGTCGTAGCGCTTCCAGTCGCGCAACGCATCCGTAACATCCGTGATCGCCCGCCGATCTTCCGGAATCAGTTTAAAGCTCTGGATATCCCCATCCTCCGCCTCAACGTACGCGTACCGCGCATTCAGCAGCGCCTTCGGAAAATCATCCTTGTTCTTTGGCTTCGAATACCCGACGGCTCCGACCGCCAGCATCGCGCACAACCCAAGCCATATCCGTGAGTTCATCGTGTACCTCACTATCCCGACAATCTCGAAACCGCTCCACGATGCTACTCCCACTGTCCTGCCCAAACTAGCCCCACCCAGTCCTCCCACCCATCGCGAACAAACGCCGCTAAAAATAAAAATAGCGCAGCAATTGCCGCGCTCTTCTCGCCAATTCCCGATTCCGGCTCTGTGCTCTCTGCGAACTCGGTGGTGAGTCTCTCTTCCCTTTCGACCTTCGCGGTCGACTCTCAACTCTCTTCAATCCGTAAACACCACCCCCACCGAACTAATCCCCTTCTCCCGCCCCTCATCAATCCTCACCACATACCCCCGCAACCGCATCGCCCCCTGCAACCCGTTCGGCCCCGGCGTCTCCATAATCACCTGCAACTCCGACTGCAGCCTCGGACTATGCTTCAGCGTAATCATCGCCCCTTGCAGAGACAAATCGCTCACCAGCGTCTCTTCGTCAAACGCGCGCCCGCCTTCCGTCACGCCCGAAACCCGCGCACGAAATTGCGCCTCGCGCCGCAGCGCCGTTCGCGTCCCCGGCATGTGCGCGTCCACGCGCCCATCCGCCGAGCCGAGCGTAATCACCATTCCCTCGCTCGCCGCGAACACCGAATCAAACTCTTCGCGTCCCTGCCGCAAAATCCCATCCACCATCCGATCCGTCGAGTCTGGATCGTGATGAAACAGCACCAGTGTCTTCGCCCCCGCGTCGCGCGCCGCCTTCACACCTTCTTGCCACGACGAATGCCCCCACCCGCGCTTCGCTCCCGCAAGCTGCTCCGGCGTGTACTGCGCATCGTTGATGAAAATGTCCGCGCCAGCCGCCAGGTCACGCAAACTCTTGTCGAGCGCCGGATTCCCCGGCTCATTATCCGTCGCGTACACCACTGTGCCCGCCGCCGTCTCAATCCGAAATCCCAGGCATCCCTGCGGATGATTCAACGCCCGCACCGAAACGCGATTTTCCCCAATGAAAAACGCATCCCCATCCGCCACTTCCTGAAATCGCCGCTTCGCATTCATCGCCGACAAATCCACCGGAAAATAAGGCTGCGCCATCTGCGTCTCGAAAACCTGCTTCAAGCTGTCGCGTCCCAGCGACTCCGATCGAAAACTATAAAAATGAAATTCATTCTGATCGGAATACAGCGGAGTGAAAAACGGAATCCCCTGAATGTGATCCCAGTGGTAGTGCGTCACCAAGAAATGCGTCTCGTGTTGCCGCTGCGCGTGCTCTTTGCTCCAGCGCGAACCTAAATTCCGCAACCCGGTCCCGCAATCCAAAATTAATTGAAATCCATCCGGCGTCATCAGCTCGACGCACGGCGTATTCCCGCCATAACGCCACGTCGCCGGATCGACAGTTGCCGTCGATCCGCGCACGCCCCAGAAACTCAATTTGGCGACCGGATTCGTCATTTCACCCTGGACGGCTCACTCAGGTCGGCGACGCTCCCACACGCAGAGACCCGTGCGCCATGTGCCTCCCCAGGACACACGCGCGCGCTCTGCTCCGCAACCAACTGACCTGATAAGCCTTATTCGATGTTGGCAGCCGACCCCGGTACCGTCAACGAAATCGCAACCCCGAGGTGTCAAGATATCCACTAAGTAAGCTACCCCGGTTCGCCAAGCGGCCATCTCGCGCGTAGAATGAATTCTAGCGGCTATGCATACCCACTCGCATGACCACTCCCACGGCGACCACAGTCACGACTGCCCGCCGGGAACCGTCCCGAACGCCGCCGCACACTCTCATAGCCATGGCCATTCGCACGGCCATTCACACGGGGCGGTCACAGCCATCACGGCCACGAGCACCCGCCCCTCAGCCCCAGCATCCTCGGCTGGGCCATGGCCGCTACGCTCGGCCTCGTCGGCGCTGAAGTCGTCGGCGGCATCGTCGGCCACTCGGTCGCTCTCCTCAACGACGCCGTCCACAATCTTTCCGACGTCCCCGCCATCGGCCTTTCCTATCTCGCCATGCGCTGGGCACAGCGCCCCGCCGAC
Organism: uncultured Acidobacteriota bacterium; assembly: GCA_963785605.1. Taxonomy (GTDB): domain Bacteria; phylum Acidobacteriota; class Terriglobia; order Acidiferrales; family UBA7541; genus Acidiferrum. Next base: position 40,101 of record CAWAWE010000029.1, read on the forward strand.
TCCGAAAAAACCTACGGCTACCATCGCGCCGGCACGCTCGCCGCATTCACCAACGCCGTCGTCCTCGTCCTTCTTTCTCTTTGGTTAGGCTACGAATCCATCGAGCGCTTTCCGCTCTCCCGTAGAAGTCGTCGAGAGCTGGATGATCTGGACTTCCCTCGCCGCGCTCGCCGTCAACGGTGGCATCACGCTCGCTCTCGTGCGCGGCCGCAACGATCTAAACTTGCGCAGCATCCTCGTTCACAATTTCGGCGACGCCCTCTCCAACGTCGCCATCATCATCGGCGCCATCATCATCGGCGCGACCGGCATTCGCTGGATCGATCCGCTCCTCGGCCTCGCCATCGGGCTGCTCGTCCTCTGGTCCAGCATCGGCATCCTGCGAGACTCCGCGCACGTCCTGCTCGAAGGCCGCCCGCCCGATTGCACCGTGGAAGATGTAGCCCGCGCCGTCCTCGCCATCGAAGGCGTCCTCGAAGTTCACGACATCCACATCTGGTCGCTCGGCGACGACCACAACGCCCTCAGCCTCCACGCCCGCATCCCCGACATGCACATGGACGAATGCGAGCGTATCCTCACCGCCATCCAATCCAAGTGCGCCGCCGACTTCAACATCGGCCACGCCACCATCCAACTCGAACGCGCCGGCCTCCCCGCCACCTCCGGCTACGTCATGCCCGCCCCCGCCAAATAGCCGTGGCACAGATACTCCTGTCTGTGCTCCCCTTCCAAACTCGCAAACTCTCACCATCGACCGCGAACTCTCTTCAATCTTCAGTTTCTCCGCGCCCCTCTGCGTCCTCTGTGTCTCAGCGTTAGCCTTTCCACCTCCTTTCCTTCCCCTCTCTCCCCTTTCGACTTTCAACTGTCCACCTCTTCTCAATCACCGTCACCACGAAAAAAAAGGCGCCGAACCCAAGCTCGGCGCCCAATAGAAATCATTACTTCTTTACTTCATTACATCTTTACTTCGCTTCTCTCTCACGCTCCGACGTGAAAATTCAACCCCTGCGACTCATTAAACTTCGTCGTCGCATTCACGTCCAACGCATCCGCCGCCACGCTCTTCCTCTGCCCTTCCGGCGTCACGTACCGCAGCGTCCCGTTCTCCCACGTATACGCCACCGCAAAAACCATCGTCCCATCCCGCATCACAAACACATAAGACGCCGGATCAGCCGCAGGCTCCGGTGCAGGCGCCGCTGGCGCAACTTGTTGCGCCGCCGACTGCTGCCCCGCACGATAAGCCCGCCTCTGCGCATCTTCAAACTGCGCCTGCAAATCTCCATCGCCCTGCTCCGCCGCAGTCTCCTGCGCCTCTTCCACCGCCTGCGGATTCTCCACCACAATCTCCGGCGATGTAATCAAATACCCGCCAAACCCAAACGGCACCGTCTGCCGAAATCTTCCGTTCCGTCCCGACTGTCCGTTCTTCGGCCCCACCGCCGCCAGATGCGCGTAGTCGAATCCAAGCCCCGGCACGTCATTCGAAACAAAGTTGGAATTTCCAAACCTTGGATTCGCCGCCACAATCCGGTTCGGAGAAGATGTATGAACTCGCGCTCCGCCTGGGCTCACGTGCGTAGCCGCCGCCACGTGGTTCACCGGACGCGCCCCAGCAGCAACGGGAGCGCTCACACGCACCGCAGCCACCGGCGCCGAAACGGCCCCAGCGTGAACTCCCACGCCTCCGCCCGCTCCACCTGGCCGCTGCGCAAACGCCGCCAAAGGCAGCCCCAACACCGCAACCGCGACTATCCCAATTCGTCGCATAGCAGCACCTTGCCTTCACCGAGCCTTCATGTCGCCTTCACATAGAAAGATGCGCCCTTTTGCCCTCGGGTTTCAAGACCCATCCCTCCCAGTACTAGTCTCGCTGATCTGCTTTCGGATCTGCGTTTGAGGATCGCGCTCCGCTGCTGTCGCCGCCATGCGCCATCGCAACTTGGTTTCGGTGTATACTCCCGGCCAATTCGTTCTGGACAGGTGAGCTTTGACTTCGCCAGTCACGTCAAACATTTGGATTCCCGTTTGTTGTGAACGGGTCATGCGCTTCAACGTCTTCATCCAAAAAGAGGGTTCGGCCTACGGCGCGCTTGTTTGCAGTGTCTGCAACAAAAACGTCGCCTTGGAATTGGAACCTACCGTGGATCTGGCGGCTTATGGCGACGGCTCCCGCGCGATCAACGTAATGGGCTCGCCGCGGCCGCCCAAGACCGAGCGCCGAAAAGCGGACGACGAGCCGTTGAGCGATCAAACCCTCTAACCTGAAACACCGGCGGTATCAGCACTGGCCCAACCGACCATGATTGACCGCACCATTTCTCACTTTCGCATCCTCGAGAAACTCGGTGCTGGAGGAATGGGCGTCGTCTACAAGGCGATCGACACCCGGCTCGAACGCTCGGTCGCGCTGAAATTTCTTCCCGACGGCATGGCGCAAGACTCACAGGCTCTTGAGCGCTTTCGCCGCGAAGCCCTCGCTGCCTCCGCGCTCAATCATCAGGGCATCTGCACGATCTACGACATCGGCGAGCAAGACAACATGCCCTTCATCGCGATGGAGTTCATCGACGGTGAAACATTGCGGCAGCACATCAACGGTAAGCCACTCCCCATCGAGCAGATCCTCGATCTGGGCATGCAAATCAGCGATGCGATCGACGCTGCGCATAGCAAAGGGATCATCCACCGCGACATAAAGCCATCGAATGTTTTCGTCACGTCCCGCGGGCAAGCCAAGGTTCTGGATTTTGGCCTCGCGAAGCTCGTCAACAAGGCCGCGCCGGGCACTGCGGCCGGCGAGTCTTCCTCGAAATCGACGGAAGGCGACGTTTCGATCGTTGGCATCATCAGTGGCACTCCCGCCTACATGTCGCCAGAGCATGTGCGCGGCGACGACTTGGACCCCAGAGCAGACGTTTTTGCGTTGGGCCTTTTGCTCTATGAGATGGCTACAGGGCGAGTTGCGTTTGGCGGTCGCACCGGTGGCGCGATCATCGAGGCGATCCTCACGCGCGCTCCTCAATCCGTTTGCAGCCTGAACTCGTCGCTGCCGCCGCAGCTGGAAGAAATCATCAACAAGTGCATCGAGAAAGATCGCGATCGCCGCTACCCCAGCGCTGCAGCCGTTCGCGCGGATTTGCTCGCGCTGCGCCGCGTCACCGAGTCCGGCCAGACGACCGCTTCCGTTCAGATTCCAGCAGCCGTCCTCGCTGCGGCTTCACAGCCAAAACCCAAATCGAGCGCGGGATGGAAGGTGTTCGCCATCGGCGCTGCGGCCTTAGTCGCGATTCTGGCAATCGGCGGGTGGCTCTACAACACGCGCCGCGCCCACGCGCTGACCCAAGCCGACACCATCGTTCTCGCAAATTTCACCAACCAAACCGGCGATCCCGTTTTTGACGAAACGCTCCGCCAGGGCCTCGCGGCGCAGCTCCAGCAATCGCCGTTCTTGAGCCTGATCTCCGAGCAGCGAATGCAGCAGGAACTGCGCCTGATGGGCGCTCCGCCCGACATCAAACTCACTCCCAAGATGGCCAGCGATCTCTGCCAACGTCTGGGCAGCAAAGTCTATCTCGGCGGTTCGATTTCAAATCTCGGCAATCAATATGTAGTCGGCGTGAACGCCGTGAATTGTCAGACCGGAGATTCCGTCGCCCAGCAGCAAGTCACCGCGAATGGCAAAGAAGCCGTTCTCAGCGCGCTCGGCACCGCTTCCACCAAGCTGCGCGAACAACTCGGCGAGTCGCTCAAGACAATTCAGAAACTCGATACGCCGATCGAGCAGGCGACGACCCCATCGCTCGAAGCGCTTCAGGCGTACAGCATGGGGCGACAGAACTTGACCGCCAAAGCCGACTACACCGCTGCCGTGCCTCTGTTAGAGCACTCGATTCAACTCGATCCGAATTTCGCGATGGCGTACGCCATTCTCGGCACCACCTATCGCAACCTCGGCGAAAAAACACTCGCCGCGGAAAACGCCCGCAAAGCCTACGAGCTTCGCTCTCGCGTCAGTGAATGGGAAAAGTTTTACATCGAATCTCACTACTACGATTTCGGCACAGGCGACTTGGAAAAAGCCAGGAAGGTCTACGAACTCTGGGCGCAAATCTATCCGCGCGAGGGAGTGACCCGGACCAACCTCGGCGTCATCTTCCAGACCCTCGGACAGCAAGACAAATCTCTCGCGGAATTCCGCGAGGCGATGCGCACCAGCCCTCCCGACAGCTTGAGCTACAGCAATCTCGTTCTCGGACACGTCATCTTGAAACATCTCGATGAGGCCGAAGCAGCCGGGAAAGACGCGATCTCCAAAAATTTCGATTCAGCCGCGTTGCGAATCGCGCTCTACGATCTCGCCTTCTTGAAATCCGACGTGCCCGGGATGGCTCAACAAGTTTCCTGGGCGGCTGGAAAGCCTGGGAAAGAAAGCGTAATGCTCGGCTTGGAAGCTGCCACAGCCGCATACCACGGCAAACTCGCCAACGCTCGCGACCTCTTTCGCCAGGAAGCAAACTCCACCCAACGCGCCGGCGATGAAGAGATGACCGCCGATTGCGAAGCCGCTGCCGCGTTAACGGAAGCGCTCTATGGCAACGCGTCGGAGGCAAAGCAACATATTGTTCAGAATCTCGCCAAAATGAACGGTCGCGACGCTCAATATGTTGCAGCGCTCGTGCTCGCCCTCGTCGGCGATTCAACGCATGCGAAAAGTCTGGCCGACGATTTGGAAAAACGTTTCCCCGACGACACCGTCATTCGCTTCAATTATTCCCCGACGCTCCGCGCTCAACTCGCTCTCGGTGTCCCCGGCGGCGCCGCAAAAGCCGTGGAAGCACTCGCCGTCGCATCGCCGTACGAACTCGGCATTCCCGGCAGCAACACTCTACGAACAAACCTCTACCCGGTTTACGTTCGAGGCCAAGCTCTTCTCGCAGCCCATCAGGGCCCACCCGCGGCCGCCGAGTTTCAGAAAATTCTCGATTGGCCCGGCATCATCGTCAACGAACCCATCGGCGCCCTCGCTCATCTCGGCCTTGCTCGCTCCTACGCGCTGGCCGGAGACACTTCGAAATCTCGCGCCGCCTACAACGATTTCTTCACCCTCTGGAAAGACGCCGATCCAAATGTTCCCATTCTGCTGCAAGCGAAATCCGAGTACGCAAAGTTGCAGTAGCGTCTTTCGAAATCGGCCTGCCAGACCGGCTCGATCGCCGCTCTCGAAGAACCGCTCCGAACGACTTTGCCGTAGCGACATTTCAAATTAGAATTCGCCACAAACGTGGGCTGGCACCCAGCAAGGTCGAACATTCGTAACTGACGTTCACTCACACCTCGGAGCGATTCGATGACTCAGATCCGCCTAAATTCGCGCACGACGCTCCTTCTCATCCTTGCCCTCGCATCGCTTTCGCTTCCGGCTTTCGCGCGCAGTGACGAAAAGCAAAAGCCCCCAACCCATCCTCCCGACCTCGCCCTCACCGCAGTCGGTCGCATTCACCACCCCATCGCCACCACCAACAAGTCCGCGCAGGACTACTTCAATCAAGGCCTCACCCTCGTCTACGGTTTCAACCACGAAGAAGCCGCGCGCAGTTTCGAATACGCCCACAAGCTCGACCCCAACTCACCCATGCCCCTGTGGGGGATCGCTCTCGCCATCGGCCCCAACTACAACCTCGACGTCGACCCGGAACGCGAAAAGCAGGCATTCGAAACCCTCCAAAAAGCCGCCAAGCTCGCTGAAAATTCTCCTCAAGTCGAACGCGATTACGTTTCCGCGCTTGCCGCCCGTTTCTCAGGCGACGTCAACCCCGACTACAAAAATCTCGCGCATAACTACGCCGCGGCCATGAAATCCCTCTCTCAAAAATATCCCGACGACAATGACGCCGCGACGCTCTACGCCGACAGTCTGATGGCGCTCAATCCCTGGAAACTCTGGACGCTCGACGGCAAACCCAACGACAACACCGAAGAAATCGTCGCCGTCCTCGAAGGCGTTCTCCAGCGCGACCCCAATCACGTCGGCGCAAATCACTTTTACATTCACGCGGTCGAGGCGTCGCCCCAACCCGAGCGTGCCCTATCCAGCGCGCGCCGTCTCGACACTCTGGTTCCCGACGCCGGGCACCTCGTGCACATGCCTTCGCACATCTATGTGCGCACCGGCTTTTACTCCGACGCTGTCAAAAGCAACGAGGCAGCCGCAAAAGTCGATCGCGTTTACGCCCAGAAAGCCGCCCAGCAAGGCAGCATGTACGACCTCATGTACCACAGCCACAACGAGCACTTCCTCGCATCAGCCGCCTCGATGGCAGGCCGCTACGCCGTAGCAAAAGCCGCCGCCGACGCCATGGCCTCTCGCCTGTTGCCTCACGCCAAAATGATGCCCGGGCTCGACACGTTCATCATGACGCCGCTATGGATCGATGCCCGTTTCAACAAATGGGACGCCATCCTCGCTCGCCCCGAACCCGCCCAGGAGCTGCCCGGCACGCACGCCATCTGGCGTTACACGCGAACTCTCGCATTCGCCGCTCGCGGCCAAACCGAAAAAGCTTCAGCCGAACGCGAAGCCTTTGCCAAAGAAGCCGCCGCATTCCCCGCATCCGCAAACATCGGCGAGTTCAACCGCGGCTCCGTAGTGCTCGGCATGGCCGGTCACATCCTCGACGCGCGCATCGCCGCCGCAAAAGGAGACAAAGAAGCCAGCATCGCGCACTGGCGCGATGCAGTCTCCGTTCAAGACACTCTGAACTACGATGAGCCTCCCGACTGGTACTACCCCGTCAGAGAATCGCTCGGCGCCGCTTTGCTCGACTCCGGCGCCCCCGTCGACAGCGAGAATATTTTCCGCGAAGATCTGCTTCGCAATCCACGCAACCCGCGCTCCCTCTTCGGCCTGACCCAAGCGCTCAAAGCCCAAAAGCGCGACGCCGACGCGTCTTGGACGGAATCCCAATTCAAATCCGCCTGGAAATCCGCCGACTCCCCACTTTCCCTCACCGACTTTTGATCGCTCCCTACGGAAAGCCTGCAATCATCTGGCTTCCTAATGACGGTTGCTCAAACGAGCCTCCGCTTCAGGATGCGCACCGAACTCTCCGGCGCACTTTTCCAACAGGTCATCCAACCGCTCGACTTGAATCGGCTTCGTGAGATACCCATCCATTCCCGCGGCGCGGCACCGTTCCTCATCTTCCCTCATGGCATTCGCAGTCAGCGCCACGATAACTTGGTGTTTATCCCCGTCCGTCTCTTTCATTCGGATTCGGGCGGTCGTTTCCAACCCATCCAGTTCCGGCATTTGCATGTCCATCAGCACCAGGTCGTAGTTCTTGAGTGCCAGTGCTCGCAGCGCTTCCAATCCGTTCCCGACGACGTCGACCTCGTGCCCGCGCTTTTCCAATAGCCTGCTGATGAGTCGCTGGTTTACCGCATTATCTTCGGCGAGCAAGACACGAAGACGAATACGCGGCCTGTTCGCATCCTTTGCCGCTTCCGTATTCTTACGTTCCGGCTTCGCTGCGTGGGTACTCGGTTTGAATTTAATCGTGAAGTGAAACTTCGCGCCGCGCCCGATTCCGCTCTCGACCCAAATCTTTCCGCCCATCAATTCCACCAGCCGCATCGAAATCGTCAATCCCAGCCCCGTCCCGCCGTACTTCCTCGTCGTGGAACTATCTGCCTGCGTGAACGATTCGAAAATTGCCTTTTGCTTTTCCGGTGGAATCCCCACTCCGGTGTCCCACACTGTGAACTCCAATGGAAGCGCTGCGGCATCGCCGTCCATCCGAGCCACACTCACCCCTACCTCGCCCGCCTCCGTAAACTTCAGCGCATTGCCCACCAGATTCGTCAGCACTTGCCGTAGCCTCGCGGGATCTCCCAAAACCATCTCTGGCACACCCGCACCAAATTCACTTCGCAGCTCCAGACCCTTCTGCCTGCTGGAAAGTGCGAAACTTTTCAGCGTGCCGTCCACCACATCCGTCAAATCGAAATTTAAGTCTTCGAGTTCCACCTTCCCCGCCTCGATTTTCGAAAAATCCAGCACATCGTTGATCACCGAGAGCAACGAACTCGATGATGTCTTCACCGTTTCCAGATATTCTCTCTGCTCCTCGGTCAGTTCCGTTCCCAACGCAAGTTCCGTCATTCCGATTACGCCCGTAAGCGGCGTCCGGATCTCGTGACTCATATTCGCCACAAACTCGCTCTTCGCTCGGTTCGCCGCTTCCGCCGATTCCTTCGACCTGCGCAATTCCTTTTCAGCGCGTCGCGATTCCGTGACCACCGCCCCCAGGCACATCCCCGTCACTCCCATCGTCAGAAGTGCCAGCTGGAGTCTCGGCATCGTCCCATGAGGCGCTCGTGTCATCCACGCTGCCACTGCCAAACCCACGTTGACTTCGAAGACCGCGAGCGTCGCTCCATCCATCGCGCGCCGCACTGCCGTCCAGATCACCGGAATAAATAACAGGTATAACGGCTGGTAGGAAACTGCCGGCGCAAACCCGAACAACATCCAAACAATCAGGATGATTGTCCCGACTTGCGCAAGATGCTCAAACATTCTCGCGACAGAAAGCTCTGTTTCTCGGTCATACGACCGAACTTCTCTTCTTCTCCATCAAGCAAAGCATCGAGTCTCCACATGATATGGACCAGCAGCAGCGGAGCGAATGTGACGATCGCGATCGCGTCGCTCGCCCACCAATCCGTCAGATTCTTCAGGAAGTGTTCCCCGTCCGCCAGACCGTCTGCCGTCAAAGCAGCCGTCCCCACCAACCCGCTCCACAGCGCACCGCTGAACATGACGATCAAGTAGCGCGCCACGTCCCGCATCGTCGTGAGTTGTGGATTGATCCGCCAGCGTCCCCTCAGCAAGAGCGATCCCGCGATATACCCAAAATAAGCGGCGACCGCTCCGGGCAATCCGCTCCACGAAAACAGGGGCCTGTGATAGTTGACTACCGCTGCGATAACGCTTGCGATCAGCGGGAACCAATAAAATCTTTTTTTCGCAGTGAGGAATAAGGCGACGCTCAACCCGACCGGCAAGTAACAGGGCGGTGCTCCCTCCCACCCTTGTGACGCCTTGGACGAACCGTCCGTCAGCAAGAACGCGACGACGAAGCCAATCAGCGCCAGGATGTGCCGGATGTCGAGAAGCCGACTCGCAGACATGAATTTCGCCTGCGATGCCTCCCCGCTTGTCCCCGCCGGGCAGTTCTGTACCTTTTCTTCCGTTCGCCGCGAGCTTGTCGGAGTGCCATCCATAGCCCATCATCCACATCGAAACGAACCCCTCAGACACACGTCGAACACAGGGGGCAGAACACCTCAATGAACTGCACCTGATGCACCATCGGGGGACAGAGCCGTGTTCAACCCGTTCCCATTGCATTTGGCTCCATCTTCAAGACTCACAATGAGTTGCTCGCCAGCAAGGTGCTCGTCTACAAACGACCGGTCAATATCGGTCCCGTTTCTGTCCTTAATCCCATTTCGGCCTCGTGTGTGCTCCCGATCTTCGCGAACGACTTTGCCCCAGCGACGTTTCAAATTAGAATCCGCCCCACATGTAGGCTGCTACTCAAACAGTTCGAACATTCGTACCTGACGTTCACTCATACTTCGGAGCGATTCGATGACTCAGTTTCGCCTTCTCTCGCGCACGGTACTCCTCCTCATTCTTGCCCTCGCATCGCTCTCGCTCCCGGCCTTCGCGCGCAGTGACGATGACCAAAAACCAAAAGACAAGCCCGAAGAAAAGTGGGACACCACGCTCGCCCGCGGCACCACCCGCGAGATCGCCTTCGACACTTCCGAAGGCACCTGGATGTCCGTGGATATTTCTCCCGACGGCAAATGGATCGTCTTCGACCTTCTCGCGCACATCTATCGCATGCCGATAACCGGCGGCAACGCCGAATGCCTCACGCAAAAGAGCGGCGTCGCTCTCAACGCCCATCCTCGTTTCTCGCCGGATGGAAAATACATCGCCTTCATTACCGATCGCGATGGCCAGGACAATCTCTGGGTCATGAATGCCGACGGTTCGAATCCCCACGCCGTAGTTGAAGATAAAGACCTCCGCATGTACGAACCGGCATGGACTCCCGACAGTCGAAACATTCTCGTAGCACGTCATTCCGTTGCGACCGGATTGGAAGCTCCCCCGCCCTCCGGAATCTGGCTTTACAATCGTGAAGGCGGCAAAGGACTCGAAATTGTCAGCAGCAAGGACGAAAAAGGCGCGAGTTGGCCGGCGGTCTCTTCGGATGGACGCTATGTTTATTTTGATTACGCTGCGGGCGAACCTTCCTCGTACGCGGGACACGACGATCCATTACAAGGCTTTTTCCAAATCAAACGGATCGAGCTCCGCACCGGCGACAAGGAAGACGTCACATCGGGCCAGGGCTCGCAGCAATATCGACTCTCAAACGGCGGCGCTTTCGCACCGGAAATTTCGCCGGACGGCCACTGGCTCACCTTCGCCCGTCGCATTCCAAACGGCACGATTTCTTACAAGGGACACAAGTACGGCCCCCGCACCGCGCTCTGGCTCCGCGATCTGAATTCCGGCGCCGAGCGTGTCCTCATGGACCCGATCGAAAGCGACGTCGATTCCTGGAGTGCATGGCGGGCGCTCCCCGGCTACTCATGGGCGCATGACGGAAAATCCATCGTCATTTCACAAGGCGGAAAAATCCATCGCGTCACGATTGCCGACGGAAAAGTGGAAACGATTCCCTTCACCGTCCACGTCCAGCGCACCATTTCGCAAATGGCCAAGTCCGAACGCCGCATCACCGACGACCCTTTCCCCATGCGTTTCGCGCGCTGGCATACCGCCTCTCCGGACGGCAAGACCCTCGCCTTCCAGGCCATCGGTCACATCTGGCTCATGGACATGCCCGATGGACAACCACGCCGCTTAACCGCGTCCTCATTTACCGCAACCGAATACTCCCCGGCTTGGTCGCCCGACGGAAAATCCGTTGTCTTCGCCTCATGGGACGAGAAACTCGGCGGCGCACTCTGGAAAATTTCCGCGGACGGCGGCGCGCCTCAGCAACTCACCACCGAACCGGGCGAATACATTCATCCTGCATGGAGTCCCGACGGCGCAACAATCGTGGTCGCGCGCGGCTCCGGCGCATTCTTTCGCGGTCAGCCGTGGATCACCAACACTTGGTACGACCTCGTCTCCGTTCCCGCTTCCGGTGGTGAAACAAAGTTGATCGTTCGAACGCCGCGTTACTCCGAATTCCTCGAGCGCAACCAAATCGTCGCCCCCACGTTCGGCGCCGATAGCCGCATCTACTATCCCGAATTCGCGAAAAGCAAAGATCCCGAAGCGCGCCGCCCTCTCGCGATCAATTTCGTCTCCGTCAAGCTCGACGGCACCGACCGCCGCGTCCACGTTGTTTTTCCCTTCGCAGACGAAGCGACCGTTTCCCCCGACCTGAACACACTCGCGTTCCAGGAAGGCGACAACGTCTACACGCTCGCATTCCCGTCCGCCGGCACCGCTGGAAAACCTCCGCTCATCGATAAAACCGGAGCAGTCTTGCCTCTCAACCAAGTCAGCAAGGAGGGCGGAAACTTTCCGCACTTCCGCGACGCGCAAACCCTAGAATTCGGCAGTGCCAATCGCTACTTCGTCTATCACCTCGATTCCAAAAAGACCGACACAACCGAAATCAAACTCAGCGTGCCGCGTGAAATTCCATCCGGTTCCCTAGCCCTCACCAACGCAAGAATCCTGACCTTCGACCATCGCAAAGTAATCCAGCGCGGCGCCATCGTCATCAAAGGCTCGCGCATCGCGTGCGTCGGCGATTGCTCCACAGCCGGCGTCGATCGCGTCATCGACGTCAAAGGCAAAACCATCATCCCCGGCCTCATCGACATGCACGCGCACCACTACAGCATGTACAACGGCATCACGCCGCCGCACGATTACGAAATCGCCGGCAATTTAGCGTACGGAGTCACCACCACGCTCGACCCAGCCGCCTGGTCGCAAAACGTTTTTCCGCCTGCCGAAATGGTCGATGCCGGTCTCATGATCGGCCCACGCACATTTTCCAGCGGCGATCCTCTCTACGCGGGCAATGGTTCTCGCAACAACGATCTCACCAGCCTCGAAGTCACCGAAGAAAACATCAAGCGCCTCTCGAGCTACGGCGTCATCACGCTCAAACAATATCTCCAGCCAAAACGCGAACAACATCAGTGGATTGCCGAAATCGCGCGCAAGTACGGACTCAACATCACCGCAGAAGGCGGCGGCCTCGAATACGATCTCGGCATGGCCATGGACGGCCAGACCGGCTCCGAACATCCTCTCGGTTACGCGCCGCTTTACAGCGACGCCACGAAATTTTTCGGCATGGCCCATTTTACCTACTCGCCGACAGCAATCGTCGGCGGCCCCGGCGTCTGGAACGAAGAATATTTCTTCCAGACGTTCGACTACTACAAAGACGCAAAACTCCTGCGCTGGACTCCGTGGCGCGAAATCCTTCCCCACGCCCGCCGCCGCATGATGCGCCCCGAAACTGATTACAGCTTTCCACTCATCGCCCAAGCGGTCTCGGACATTCGCGACGCAGGCGGCTTCGGCGCCCTCGGCGGCCACGGCCAGCAACAAGGCATCGATTCCCATTGGGAACTCTGGATGTACTCCTCCGCAATGGGCCCTATGGGCGCGCTCGAGATGGCCACCAACGACGGCGCCCACTATCTCGGCATGGACCAGGACCTCGGCTCCATCACCGTCGGCAAACTCGCCGACCTCGACATCCTCAACAAAAATCCGCTCGACGACATCCACAACAGCGCCGACATCGCCTTCGTCATGAAAGGCGGCATCCTCTACGACGGCACTTCCCTCGACCAGCTCTGGCCCAAGAACATCCCTTTCGGCGACGATTACTGGATCTTCCCCCCCGCCCTCCTGAACGACGACCGTCCCACAAACTATTGGGATCACCACTAAGCCGCCCGCAGGCCGAACCGGGTAGGTACGTGCCTCATCCCACCTACCCTCCCGACCCGCTTTTCCCTTGCCACCCGTTGTGCTATAACCTTCGGGCCGTGGAACGTGTCGCGAAAGATGGGGCAGCTTCGGTTTACCCTGATGCTCGCAGGGTCCAGCCGGAGCCGAGTGCATCTGTCTCTATGGAGTCGCCCGGACGAGAGGGATCGCAGGCGGCGGAGACAGCGAATCCTCAACAGGATTCCGCGCCGCACGAGGATGCTTCCCGGTTTTGTCCGCTTTGTTCGCAGCGGCTCACGTCCCGGCGCTGCAAGTTGATTTGCACGGTCTGCGGATATTACATGTCCTGCGCGGACTACTATTGATGTAAGCTTTGCGGCCTCGGCAAGGTTGCTGCCGGCAGCCGCTCCGATTTCATAGGAGGATACGAACGTGGCATTGAAGATGACGAACCGCGAAGTGGATGGCGTGTCCGTGGTGGCGCTGGACGGCCGAATCGTTTTGGGAGAAGAGAGCAACGCGCTGCGCGAAAAAGTGAAGAGCTTGCTCGCCGAGGGCAAGAAAAAAGTTGTGCTGAATATGGACAACATCACGTTCATCGACAGCGCGGGATTGGGCACGCTCGTTGCGGCGCATCACAGCGCCAAGGGCCAGGGCGCGTCGCTGCGTCTCTGCCATCTCGGGAGCAAGTTCCAGGAAGTGCTCCAGATCACCAAGCTGCTGACGGTGTTCGATGTGTACGACACCGAAGCGCAAGCCGTTTCCAGCTTCAGCAAGGGCGCCGGCGCCTAGTTCCTCCGTTCGCGAAACGCGACGCAACTACTGCGTTCGCTCGCGCTGATAGGTGACGTAAAAATCCTGCTCGCGTTTTTGAGGGCACGCTTTGCGTGCCCTTTTTGTTTTAGGCTCCATCTTTGGTAGCGCCGGCATCTTGCCGGCGTTTTTGTTCGACACGGCCGAGTTCTTTCCGTTCGAGCAAGCGTCCTCGCCAGTGTTTTTTTCTCTGCTGCGAGAGCCCTCGGCGATTTGTTGGCGTTGTCGCTGTCTCCTTCGTCTTTGCTCGCTTCCCACGCCGTGCTTTCGGATGGAAAAATCGCCGGCAAGATGCCGGCGCTACCGAAGCAGTGCGACGACGTGGCGCGCGATTTGGCCGTCTTCGTCCGTTTCGATCACACGCACTGAAACCGCGCTATCGCTGCGACTAATGGTCGCCGCGTTTTTCTTATTTGCGCTTTCGTCGAGTTGCACTCCGAAAATTTCCATGCTGCCGCAGATCTTGGCGCGAACATCGGCATCGTGTTCACCGATCCCGCCGGTGAAGACGAGCGCGTCGAGTTTGCCTATCGTTGCCACGAATCCGCCGATCGCTTTCGCCGCCGATCGCGCAAACATCTCGATCGCCAGCTGCGCCTCCGCATCGCCCTTCTCGGCGGCTTCGTGCAGCTTGCGCATATCGGAAGCGCTACCGGAAATTCCGAGCAGGCCCGATTCTTTGTCGAGCAGCTTCGCGAGCGTCTTGGCGTCGTCGCCAGCGTTGAGCAAATGCAGCAACACGCCGGGATCGAGATCGCCCGGCCGCGTTCCCATGATGATGCCGCCGGTAGGCGTAAGCCCCATCGTCGTATCGACGGATTTTCCATCGACGATGGCGGTGATGCTGGCGCCGTTGCCGAGATGCGCGACGATGAGATGTTTCGGCAAATGGCCGCGCAATTGGAAAACGATCGATTCGCACGACAGCCCGTGGAAGCCGTACTTGCGAATTCCGGCGTCCCAATATCTTTTCGGCAGCGGCAAGCGCGACGCCGCCTCCGGCATCGTGGTGTGAAATGCCGTGTCGAAGCACGCAAACTGCGGCACGCCGGGATAGAGCTTTTCCATTTCGCGAATCAACGCAATCGCCGCAGGAACATGCAGCGGCGCGAAATGCGCGGCCGCTTCCAGCGTCTGCAAAACCTGCGGCGTGATGCGTTGATGCGCGGTCAGCGACGGCCCGCCGTGAACGACGCGATGGCCGATGGCTTCGAGTTTCGGAAGCCTCAGCTTCGCGAATTTTTCAGCGACGGCCTTTGCGGCGTCGGATTGTTGCGGGAAACTGCGCGATTCTTCTTCGAGCGTTTTTCCTTGAGCATCTTTCAGCCAGATTTTTCCTTCGCCATCGCCGATGCCTTCGATTTCACCGCGATAGATTGGGCGGGAGCCGGCTTCCGCGCTTAGGCCGTGATCGGACTTTACGCCGGGCGGAGCAAGCCCCGCCCCTACAGACGGCGGGCCGGCCGAGTAGACGCCGAACTTCAGCGACGAGGAGCCGCTGTTGAGGACGAGGATGGTGTTTGCAGGCATTCGAGTTCGTTTTTCCGGCGGCAGCGATTGGTGTGCGGCGTTGCGCGGGATTTATTCAGGCGCGATGTGATTTTGCCGCGCTAGGCGACCAGCGCCAGTTCGCGACTTCCGGCATGTCTTCGCCATGTTCCGAAACGTACAGCTTGTGCCGCTGCATCGCTTCCGTGAACCGCTGCGTCGCCTTGTCGGCGATGCTTTTCAAACGCGGGACGCGGCGAATCGCATCAAGTGCGAGCGTAAAGCGATCCATGCGATTGAGCACGACCATATCAAAAGGTGTGGTGGTGGTTCCCTCTTCGACGTAGCCGCGGACGTGGATGTTGTTGTGATTGCGGCGACGATACGTCAGGCGATGAATCAGCGTCGGGTAGCCGTGGAAGGCGAAGATGACCGGCTTGTCCACGGTAAACAACGCGTCGAAATCTTCATCCGCAAGTCCATGCGGATGTTCGCTCAGAGGTTGCAGCGTCATGAGATCGACGACATTGACGACACGGATCCGCAGATCGGGCAACTCTTCCCGCAAAAGCGAAACCGCAGCGAGAATCTCGAGCGTTGGCACGTCGCCGGCGCACGCCATCACAACGTCCGGATTTTCCGCTTCGTGCCCGGCCCAGTCCCAGGCGCTCACGCCGGCGCTGCAATGCGCGACCGCGGCATCCATGTCGAGCCAGTTCGGCGCGGGTTGTTTACCCGCCACGATGAGGTTCACGTAGTTGCGGCTCTTCAAGCAGTGATCCGCCACGGAGAGCAAACAATTCGCGTCTGGCGGGAGATAGATGCGAACGATGTCGGCCTTCTTGTTGGCCACGTGATCGATGAAGCCCGGATCCTGGTGCGAGAAACCGTTGTGATCCTGCCGCCAGACGTGCGACGTCAGCAGATAATTTAGCGACGCGATCGGCTTGCGCCACGGAATGTGCCGCGTCGTCTTCAACCACTTGGCGTGCTGATTGAACATCGAATCGATGATGTGAATAAACGCCTCGTAGCAAGAAAAGAGGCCATGCCGCCCGGTGAGCAGATAACCTTCGAGCCAGCCCTGGCACATGTGCTCGCTGAGCACTTCCATGACGCGCCCGTCGAGCGCCAGATTTTCGTCCACTGGCAGCGTTTCCGATTCCCACGTCTTCTTGCTCACGTCGTAGATCGCTTCTAACCGATTCGAGGCCGTCTCGTCGGGACCAAACACGCGGAAATTCTTTGATTCGAGATTGCACTTCATCACTTCGCGCAGATATTTGCCGAGAATCCGCGTTGCCTCAGCGTCGGCGTCGCCAGGATGTTTCACGTCGAGCGCGAATTCGCGGAAGTTGGGCGTGCGCAGCGGCTGCAAGAGCAAACCACCATTGGCGTGCGGATTCATGCCCATGCGGCGACGGCCCTTGGGCGGAAGGTCGGCGAGTTCCGCAACGAGCACGCCGTTCTTGTCGAAGAGCTCTTCCGGTTTGTATCCGCGCATCCAGTCGTCGAGGATTTTCAGGTGATCGGGTTTCTCGTGCAGCTCGGCGAACGGAACCTGGTGCGCGCGCCAGGTTCCTTCCACCGGTTTCCCATCCACTTCTTTCGGCCCCGTCCAGCCCTTCGGCGTTTTCAGAATCAACATCGGCCAGCGCGGCCGCTCTTTGTTTCCATCCTGCCGCGCGGCTTTCTGGATCGTCGAGATTTCATCCAGCATCTTGTCGAGCACTTCGGCCATCGCCGTGTGCATGACCTGCGGATCGTCGCCTTCCAGAAAATGCGGTTCGTATCCGTAACCGCGAAACAGATCTTCGAGTTCGTCTTGCGGAATGCGCGCGAGCACCGTGGGATTCGCGATTTTGTAGCCGTTGAGATGCAGGATCGGAAGAACGGCTCCGTCGCGCTTGGCATTCAAGAATTTGTTGGAGTGCCAGCTCGTCGCGCACGGCCCGGTTTCCGCTTCGCCGTCCCCGACAACACACGCGACCACGAGATCGGGATTGTCGTACGCCGCACCGAAGGCATGCAGCATGGAATAACCGAGTTCGCCGCCTTCATGAATCGAGCCGGGAGTTTCCGGCGCGACGTGACTGGGAATGCCATACGGCCACGAAAATTGCCGGAACAGCCGTTTTATGCCGTCCGAGTTCCGTTCGATGTACGGATACAGCTCGGTGTACGAACCTTCGAGATAGGTATGCGCAACAATGCCCGGCCCGCCGTGGCCGGGGCCGATGATGTACATCATGTTGAGATCGCGCTCGTTGATGACGCGATTGAGGTGCGTGTAGATGAAGTTGAGGCCGGAGGTCGTGCCCCAGTGCCCCAGCAGGCGCGGTTTTACATCGTCGAGCGTCAGCGGCCGTTCGAGCAGCGGATTGTCTTTGAGATAGATCTGGCCGACGGTGAGGTAATTGGCCGCGCGCCAGTAGGCATGCATCTTGCGGATATCGTCTTGGCTTAACGCGGGCATTTTACGGGGCCTCCGTGGTGCTGAAGACAAAAGTATGTCGTTGTGATGCCGGGGAGCGGGTGACGGCTTTGTGAAAAGAAAAGGGGCGGGAGACGACCTGGGGCGGGATTTGGTGCGCTGCGATGGAAAGGTTTCGCTGGAGCTTCGCTTTTAGGGGGTATACCCCCGTTGTTTTTGGAAGTGTGCGCAAGTTGTTTGAAATGAGAGAGATAGAGGGACGCAGGAAACGAGTATGTGGAAGCCGCTGAAAAGACGGGAGATGAGCGGGGGGTGTGTTCGAAGAGGAGGGCGTATTCATTGAGAAGCCTAGCATATTTTAATGGAAGTGTCAATAGGTATTGAGTGGTACTCATTCGAACGCGGCGATCGGGGATTCGAGTGGAATTTTTGTGCGTTCGGATGTGGTTTTCGATCGTTCGAATGGTTGAGGCTGAAAGAGCAAGAAAACAAAAACTTTCCTCTCACTGGCGGATGGCAAACCGGAGTTGGATTCCTTACGGCTTTCAATTTCTCATTTTGTGAAGAACGTGGATGTGACGGGGGTCACAGAGTGAGGTGCTGGGTGGTGGCGCGGGAAGATCGGACTCAAGATGCAGCGATGTTGCGGACATGGGGCGCAGCAGTGCTGCGCCCCTACATAAGCGAGGCGAGGGCGGCGATCGAGGCAAGACGCGGTGGCCGGGCGGAGTAAACCCCGCCCCTACAACGGCAAGGCAGGAGGTGGCAGATGGCGGCGCGATGGCAGGAGGTGGGGCAGATGGGGGCGCGATGGCAGGAGGTGGCAGATGGCGGCGCGATGGTGGGAGGTGGGGCAGATGGGGGCGCGATGGCAGGAGGTGGCAGATGGGCGGCGCGTTGGCAGGAGGTGGCAGATGGTGGCGCGATGGTGGGCGCGAATGGGGGCGGGGCGGAGGGTTAGGCGCCGACGAGTTCTTCGAGGGCTTTTTTATTGGTGAGGAGGAGGGCGGAGCCGTGGAGTTCGATGAGGTGCTTGCGTTTGAAGCCGGTGATCAGGCGTGAAACAGTTTCGCGGGAGGTGCCGATCGTTTCGGCGATTTCTTCGTGGGTGAGGGTGAGGGTGCGGCGTTCTGGGCCGGGATTTTCCACGACACCTTTAGGCGGCTTTAGATCGAGGAGGAAGCGGGCGAATTTTTCAACGGCGTTGCCGGCCAGGCCGAGATAACGGATTTCCTGGCAGGTGGCGTAGTAGATGTGGCTGAGCATTTCAGCGACTTTGAGGGCGGCGTCGCCGTGATGGCGGAGGAAGCCGAGGAAGGCGTCGCGGCGGATGAAGTTGGCTTGCGTCGGTTCGAGCACTTCGGCGGTGACTTCGTAGGGCTTGTCGGAGAGCGTGCTGGGGAGGCCGATAATTTCGCCGGCGTCGGCGATGCGGAAGATGACGGACTTGCCGTTGGCGGCGGCGCCGTAGAGTTTAACGCGGCCGGTGCAGAGGATGAAGACGCCGCGCGGCTGCTGGCCTTCGACGAAGAGAATCGCGCCCTTGGGATAGGTGGCGGTGGAGGAAATGGCGTCGAGACCGGCGAGCGCGTCCTTGGGAAGATTGCAGAAGACGCGGTCTTTCAGCAGGGGACAGGCGATGCAGTCCTCGATGACTTCGAGGCCGTAGGGTGTGTTCATGGGGCCTCCACGTGAGCAATGCGCCCAATGTGAGTCTGTACTTCTCGATGCGCGACCTTGAGTGGAGTATACGCCTTGGCGGACCGGATTAGGTGGGAGGGTGGTTTCATCTAAACCCGCACCCTTTTAAAACCAAAAAGGTGCGGCACCCAAATGCCTTACAACACAGTACGTGTGACCTGTGTCACGTGCGAGGGCGACGCGGGTCACGGAAAGGAGAGCGTTGGGGGAATAGGCTGCGAGTGGAAGACGGGCACGGAGTGCCGTGTCCCTACGGGAACGAGGAGGGGAAAATGCTCGCAGCACGGAGGAAGACCGAGGGTGGTGCGCAGAAGCGCATGATCTTCAAGAACATTTTGCTGGCGTCGGATTATTCGGCGTCGGCGAACCTGGCGATGCCGTACGCGGCGGGGATGGCGAGGAGTTTTGGGGCGACGCTGTATGCGATGCACGTGCAGGAGCCGATCAATTACGCGTTGCCGCCGGGAACGTGGCAGGGGCTTGAGCTGACGCACGATATGGAAAAACAGTTTTTGGTGGAGGCGATCCGGCGGGATTTTCCGGAGGTGAAGCCGCGCGTATTGCATGGAGAGGGAGTGGTGTGGCGCGCGATCGAGGGGGCGATCCGGAGTCACGACATCGATCTCGTCGTGGTGGGAACGCGCGGGCGCGCGGGAATCGGGAAGGCGCTGCTGGGGTCGGTGGCGGAAGAGATTTTGCGGCACGCGCCGTGTCCGGTGCTGACGGTGGGGCCGCAGGCGTGTCATGAAGCGGGGCGGCGCGGAAGGATGGCGTCGATATTGTTTGCGACGGATTTTGGAGCGGCGTCGCTTGGGGCGGCTCCGATCGCGGTGTCGCTGGCGGAGGAATACCAGGCGAAGCTGACGCTGCTGCATGTGAAGGAGAAGCGCGGCGGAAACGAGATGCAGATGCCTTGCGATGGGGCGGAGGCGTGCGAGCAGCGGTTGCGCGGGCTGGTGGCGGAGGAGGCGAAGCTGTGGTGCGAGCCGCACTTTGTGGTGGATTGCGGCTCGGGCGACCGGCGGGGTACGGCATGGGAAAGAATTTTGTGGCAGGCCGAGGCGCGCGAGGCGGACTTGATTGTGATGGGAGTGCATGCGCCGGAGGCGGTTTTTCCCGGAGCGGAGACGCATCTGGAGATCGCGACGGTGCATGGTGTGGTGGCGCATGCGCGGATGCCGGTGTTGACGGTGCGAGGAGCGGAGAAGGGTTCATAAATTCATAGGGAGTTGCGTGGCGGATTTCCGCGACGCAGTTCACGGCGCGCCGGGAAGTTTTCATACGGGAAGGCCCCTCTTCTCAGACTTCCCGGCGCGGTTGTGTTTGCGGATGGCCTTTCGGGCGCACCTGACATGGCGCGACAGGATTTTTCATTTTTATATCCATATAGTTTATATACTGTTTTGCTATCTTTCTATGATACGCTGCTGACTCGGGCTTGGAGAGCCGGGCGGTCAGGCTGAGGAGGCACCTGCTTCAACTGCGGGCTTCGTCTCACTCGCCTGTCATCCGGAATCGAAATCCGAAAAATCTAGTCCGGGAGGGATCATGGATATTCTTGCGGCGCTCCGGCGCGAGGAACGAAAGATCGAAAAAGAAATGGGCAGGTTGCAAAACCGGTTGCAGGGGGTGCGGGCCGCTGCAAACGCTCTGCGAGCCCCCGAAGGGCTCGAGTTTGCGATTGGGAGGAAGCGAGTTATGTCGGCCGCTGGGCGCGCGAGGGTCGGCGAGGCATCGCGGGCGCGATGGGCCAAAGTGCGAGCGGAAGCAACGCAGGCCGTGGCTTAGATCTCGATTTTTCAAAAGAAATGGTGTCGGAGAGAGCTTTCGATTGAGAGAGACGCCGGGGTCGCAGCTGTTGCTGCGTCCCGGCATTTTTTCGGAATCGGCGGCGCTGCGCCGACAGGTGGCGTCAGACGCGGTACATGGTGATGCCGCTCATCAATTTGGGGAAAAAGTCGGTGGATTTTTGGGGCATGACTTCGCCGGAAGTGGCGATGTTCCAGGTTTGGTCGACGCTGCAAGCGTTGAGGAGGAAAGCGACCTGGGCGGCCTTGCGATCGACGGCGTCGAGCGCGGCGGAGGCTTCGCGTTCGTAAGTGAGATTTTTTTCGGCGGTGGCGGCGGCGAGGGTGACGCCGAGCGCGGGCTCGAGGATGCCGTCGTGGAGCAGGACGACATCGAGTTCGCGCTGGAGCGGGGAGACGTTGGGGAGAAGCTGGGCGAGGTTGGCGCCGGGGCGGAGCGTGAGGACGTAGAAAGCGCCACCTTTGGCGCCGGGTTCGGGTGCGGGGTAGACGCCGATGGCGCGGGAGGCGCGGGCTTCGACGAGACGTTTTAGGAATTTGTCGCGCACGGCGGATTTTTCGGCGTCGCTCGAAAATGTAAAAACTTCGGCGGCGAACCACGGTTCGAGATAGCGGCGGACGGTGGGCCAGGAGAAATCGGGAATGTTGGCGACGACGCGGTGGGTCGGGAGGATGGTAAGGCCTTCGCTGCGGGTGTTGACGAAGGTCATCATGGCGGCTTCATAGGGCGCGGCTTCGATGGAGGAGGCGGCTGAGTTGGATGGCGATGAACTCGCGGCTCCTGTGGCCCCTGTGGCAAGAGACGCGGCTGTCGCGGTCGCGACTGATGCGGAAGAACCTTCGATGTGTTCGGGCGCACCGATCTGAGCGGCTGCGGCGCTTGCGGCGGCCGAGAGGGATGGGCTGGCGGCGGTCGCGGCGAGCGATGGACTCGATGCGGTCGCGTCGTGGGATTCGGCGCGAGCGGGAAGGCCTTGTTCTCGCGCGGTTTCTTTGCGGCGTTCGTTGCGATAGTTGAGCGCGGTTTCGTAGCGGTGGTGGCCGTCGGCGATCACCAATTTCTGATCGGCCATGGCTTTGTGAATCGCAGCGATGCGCTCGGGCTGCCAGACGACCCAGAGGCGATGGATGACGTTGTACTCGTCGGTAAGCTCGGTTGCGGGGGCGGCTTCGGATTCGGCTTGTTGCAGGATTTTGTCGATGATGCGCTCGGCATCGCTGTAGAGCAGGAAAAGCTGGCCCGTGTGCGTCTGCGTGTGGCGGAGGAGTTCGAGGCGGTCGGCTTTGGGGCCGGAGAGCGTGTGCTCGTGGCGGAAGACGACGCCGGCGGAATATTCCTCGAGCTTGCCGGCGCCGATAAAGCCGCGGCGTGTGAGTCGTTCACCCTTTCCGCTTGCGTCAAGGGTGCCGGGGACGGTGTACTCCTGCGTGTAGGAGTAGAAGCAGGGGCGCGTGTCTTGCACGACGACCTGTTCGCGGATCCATTTTTGCAGCGCGTCGGCGGCGCGGGTGTAGACGTTTTTTTCGCCTTCCACGCCAGCCGGGGTGTCGCCCGGAAATGTAAGACCCTTTTCGATGGCGATTAAATTGTGCGGGTCGGCGGCGTAATACTTCTCCTGCATCGCGGGCGAGATTTTGTCGTAGGGCTGGGTGAGCACGCGATCGTAGCTGACCTTGCCGGCGTTGTAGCGGAAGGCGGGAAACGGATAGATCTGAGCCATGGTAAAAATTCTCCGGTGACGCGATGTCGAACGCGATTTGTTTGAGCGAGTTATTTTACGCGAAGTCCTCCGATTTCCGAACTTCCGGAATGCAGAGCGGATGGCAGTTGGAAAGATTTGAACGCCGGTCGATGCGGTGTGAATGGAGAGCGACTTACGCAGCGGTAACTCTGGGAAATGGACTGGAGCCGTACGCAACGCCGGGATCACGCATGGTTCGGTTGGTCGCTTACGCGTCGCTGGGTGCCCGCATGGTTAGATCGATCGGATTTCAGATTTCCATTTTCCGATTTAGATTTCCAACTAGCAGCTATTACAGCATGGGACGCAGTTTGGCGGCCCAAACGGCGGCATTTTCGAGCGGGATGTGCTCCACATTGTGGTTGCGCAGAAACTCTTTCAGAAAACTATGGTTCTGGTTTTCGGTCCTGAAATCGATGTCCGTCACCGCCAAAAATTCGGGAGACACGCCTACCTTCGCGTCGGACGCCTTTTCCCGGATTTTATTTGCCGTGTAAACAAACATTTTCGCGTCGTCCGCCCGGGTTGAGAGAGAAATCGTCTGCACGAAGCCCCGGTTTGAATTCCTGCGCAGGTAGCTATAGTCGATCTCCATGGGATCCTTGTCGAGCGTGTACCGTGATACCGGGACAGATTTGTCGATATGGTTTAAGAGACTCGCCTGCCGGAAGATCTGGTCCATGTAGTTGCGCATCTGGTCGCGCACGCTCGGGCGGTTGGGACGTGCCAGTGCGTAGTTGTGGCTTACCGCAATCCGTTCGTTATACAGCCGGTTGATTTCGATGTTGATGTCTTCCGCGGTGGTTGACTTCGAATCGGCGAATTGGAGGGATTGGCTGAGAGTAGCGTCCCACTTTTCGAGAACCTGGAACCATTCGGTCGCATCAGGCTTGGGATTCCCCTGGCCGTCGTGGCCGCGGACCGGTCCTCCGTTTCCATACGAGCGCACAGCCGCGCCGATGCGGCTCTCCAGGTGATCGCGCAGCCCGCGTATATACTGTTCGTCAACGCCGGGATGCAGGCAGTTCAGACGATCAAATTCGGCCTCTTCCTCGATGAGACGCAGGCGGTGTTCGCCGGTGTTGGGGTCGTAGAGGAGGACCCCGATGTTGACCGACTCATCGCGAAGAAGATTGGGCACGTAGCGGAGAATGCGGTGTACGAAGGTGCGCTCTGCTGTCGTTCCGTCGCCTCCCGGAGCATCGTTCTCAGGGTTGCGATTTCTTGGGTCGGGCATTTTCCTATTCCTCCTTTCTGGCGCGAACGCCTCTACGTGAAAAAATAAAAATCAGCGCCAGTTGGAGAACGGCTGGCGGTTGCTGCGCTTGGCGTCCAGGATCAATTCCTCCAGGCGATGGATGCGCCGCAGCAAGTGTTCCAACAGGCGCTTCAATGCGTCGAAATCGTCGTAATACCACTCGGGGGGAATTTCTTTTGCGAAGTCTTCGAGCACGCGGTCGGTGAAATTTTTTACACGCCGGATCCAGGGATCGAAGGATTCCATGCCGGTCACGCCTTCGTAGACGCGATTGCGGGCGTACAGGCCGCGCAGCGGGGCGTCGGGATAGTTCCATTCGCCGGCATTGAAGCAAAAGCCTTGGTCAATCATCACGGTCGAATAGCGTCCTTCCTCGCCTGACGCGGAGGGCGACTCGGTGGGTGACGGGCTGGGACTCGACGCCGCGTCGGCCCTCGCCCGGTCTCCGTTCCCGCCGGGACTTCTAACCCCGTTTTCGGTCTCGCGGAAAAACAGCGTCTGGCGGCCGTTGGTGTTGCAGGTCCATTTGTCGAAGACCAGCATGCCGGCGAATTCATGGATGTTTTTCACCTCGCGCAACAGCTCATCGGGCAAAAAATCGTGCAGGGTCATGCGCCGCGGATCCCCCGGATGGCAAGAACCGAACTGCAGGCCCGGGCAGCACGGGGTGCTCGAGCGCGGCATCTCGATCGACAGCGCCGGGGTCCAGCGGATCAAGTCGGGATCGACCTTGACGACTTCGACGCGCGGCACCGGAAGCCCCATGCGGCGCGCGATACGGTTGCCGAGCAGTTCATTGACCAGGACGCGGGCGTGCTGGGGGTTGTTCTGGAATTTGACGACGAAGTAGAGATTGTGGTCTTTGCCGTCGGAGCAGCGCATTAAATGCGACTGGGCGCCGCCGCGCATGCGCCGGATTTGCTCCATGGCACGTATCATTTTGGTAATACCAAGAGATAGACGATACGGCGGGAGGGGCGCGAAAGGCAAGGATTTTCATTTTGGAACGATTGCCGTTTCAAAACGGAACAGCACGGCACCGCACCGAAAGGCGCTGGCGCCTGAGCCTGGACAGGCACGGAAACAGAAAGGCCTCCGGACTCGCCGGAGGCCTCGAAAGGTTTTCGTGTCGTGCGCCGGTGTCGTGCGCTCGTGTCGGCGCCCGCGCTGGGCGCTTGTCTAGAGCGCTCGGGCGCGGTCGTCGATGCAAGCGAAAAAGAGTTAGCGCTTCTTTTTCTTCTTCGCGGGTTTTCCAGCGGCCTTTTTCGCTTTGGCCTTGGGCTTGGCTTTCGCCTTGGCTTTTTTAGCGGGCTTGGCAGCTTTCTTGGCCGGCGCCGATTTTTTGGCGGCAGCCTTGGGCGCGGGCTTGGCCGGAGCGGCTTTTTTCGCCGCAGCTTTGGGCGCGGGCTTGGCGGCCTTGGGAGCCGGAGCTTCGGCGGGCTCTTCGTCAGCCTCTTCGTCCCCGGCGATGATCAATTCCTCTTCTTCGGTCTCGACGACATCTTCGCCGCCGAGTTCGTCGTCTTCCTCCAGCCCGGACAGCTCGTCTTCTTCGAAGTTGTCTTTCTCGAGATCCATTCCATCCTCCCCAGGGGGAATCCCGCCCGAGGCATCGCCTCCGGCGGGGGCCGGAGGGCACGTGTCGAGTCGGTGTCGCTGCTAACGGGCCGGAGTCATTTTACATATCGAGTGGTGCGCGCTCCAAAGCCTTGCGCGTTGTTACCGTACTCGGCGCAAGGTTGTCAAGAGTCCTGGCGGCGAAAATCGCGGTAAATTCGAGGTTTGTGGGTTTGCAGCTTTAAAACTTACAGGTTCGGACTACGCCCAACCCGGAATTTATCGCGCGAAGCCGTACGAATGGGAGCTGCAGAGTTGCCGTTTGTAGCGTTGCAGGTTGCGGGCAGGCACGGATCGGGCTACATCGCGCGAAGCCGTACGATGGACAGCCAACTCGATCCGTTAAAAAACTAGTTCTTGTCGGAGGGAGCGGCCGCCTGGGCGACGGTGCGGGTCTTCTTCTTGGGCGCTGCGTGGGAGCGGGACGAGGCCGTTTCGGGGAGGCCGCCCTGGGTGTAGATGCGCAAAACCATGCCGCGGGCGACGTGGTTGGTTTTGAGGCGGTTCCACTTTTTTACATCATCGGAATCGACGCTGAACTGGTCGGCGATGCCGAGCAGGGTGTCGCCCTTGCGGACGCGATAGCTCACGAGGCGGCGTTTGGTTTCGGCCGTTGCCTGGGTCGCCGGGATGATCAGCTTTTCGCCGGGGTCGAGGCCCGCTCCGCGCTCAAGGCTGTTGGCCTCGGCGATGGCCGCCGGGGTGACGTGGTATTTTTTGGCGATGGAGCCGAGGGTTTCGCCGGATTCGACGCGGTGGCGGCGCCAGCTGACCCACTTGTCGGCGGGGATGTCGGCGATTTCGGCGGAAAATTTTTCGGCGCTGCCTTCGGGCAGGTGGAGTTCGAACGCGGCATCGTCGGGCGTGGCCAGACGCAACAAGGGCGGATTCAGTGTACGAAGGGTTTCGACATCGACGTCGATCGTTTCGGCGACCAGCCGCAGGTCGATGGCGCGGCCTGGTTTTACCACATCGGTCGTGACGGGTGTCTCGGGATCGACCTGAACACCGTAGTGCGCGGCGTCTTTCGCGATCAGCGTGAGGGCGAGAATGATGGGGACGTAGTTCTTGGTTTCCTTCGGAAGAACATTGCGGCGATAGAGTTCCCAGAAGTCGGCGTAGCCGGTGCGTTCGATGCCCTTTTGCACGTTGCCAGGGCCGCAATTGTAGGCGGCCATGGCGAGATACCAGTCGCCGAAAAGTCCGTAAAGATCGCGGAGATGCTGGGCGGCGGCGCGGGTGG
Source organism: uncultured Acidobacteriota bacterium (assembly GCA_963785605.1). Lineage (GTDB taxonomy): Bacteria > Acidobacteriota > Terriglobia > Acidiferrales > UBA7541 > Acidiferrum. The sequence continues at coordinate 67,232 of CAWAWE010000029.1, forward strand.
CCTTTTCGGGATCCTGGCGCTCGTCGATCCACCAGGTGCGGCGCAGGCCGTATTGCTGGCCGCGGTAAGCGACGAACTGCCACATGCCCCGGGCGCCCGCACGGGAAAGAGCCAGCGGCTGGAAGGCGCTTTCGGCTTGCGCAAGGTAGATAAGATCCTGCGGGACGCCTTCTTCCTTGAGGACGCGCGCGATCATTTCCTTGTAGCGGCCCTGGCGGCGCAGTCCGGCTTCGACGATGGCGCGGCCGCGCGGGGTCTGGAAAAAGTTCAGAAAGGATAAAACTTCGTCGTTCACAGTGAGCGGAAGGTCGTGCGAGAGATTCTTCGCAGCGGACTCGGCGCGGTCTTTTAAGCGCGGGTCCACGGGGAAGGTCATTTCCGCCACTTCATCGATCGGCGCGGGGACGGCCGGGGCTTCCTGGAATCCGTCGCCGGCCTGGAAAGCCTGGAGTTCGTAGGTGTAGGTGGTATCGACCACGCGATGAAAAAGCTCGCTGAGTTTCGGATCGCTGTTGAGGTCGCGGCCGCTTTCGAGCATGAGGTCGAGGGCTTCGTCGAAGTCCTTGCGGGCGGCTTCGAGGTGGCCGGCTTTGTAGTTCTGCTGGCCGGAGGTGAATTTTTCTTCGACGCGGCTAATCAGGCCTTCGTTGTTGATGGGCGTGGAAAGTTGTTTCGGTTGCGCACGGAAAAAGACGATCTGCGCGTGCGACGGCGTCACGACGGGCAGCTTAGGCAGCAGGAACGGCGGTCCGGCGGGACTTCCCTGCTTCGCGGCAGAGGCGGTCTGCGGGGCCGGGCGAGTGGTGGGCACGCGGGTTTGCGCGGAGGTGTGCTTGGCGGAGTCATCGCAGCCAGTCATTGCCAGAGAAACGGCCAGGGAAACGGCAAGGGCCATGCCGATGAAAAACCATTCGCGCTTCGCGTGTCGGTACGTCAAGTCTGGGGGACCTCAGACTGACTATGGTAAGGAGCGGGATAGAGGGCGGTCAACGGGTTCGAGGTACAGGGTGGGCGGAGTGGGTACAGGGTGGTGCGCGAAGGGTACGGAGTTAAGAAAAAGATAACGCAGAGGCGCAGAGAGCGCCGAGGTACACGGAGGCGCTGATCGTGGATAACGGTGTCTAGTTTCCAGTTTCAGATTCTTATTTCCCCGCTACGGCCAGTCGGGGAAGAGAGCGTCTACGGCGGGGTCCGTCCAGTCGTTGTAAAAAGCGTCATCGCAATATTTGAGTTGGGCGCCGTACGTCGTTGAAAAATGGCGGCCCCAGTGGGGACGGGCGCCGTCTTCGTCGGTGAAAAGGTATTCGTCGGAGAGGCGCCAAGAGCTGAAGACGCGGCCGGATTTCGTCATGAGATTTTTGTCCGCTGCGAGTGCGGCGACGGCGCGGCCTGCAAACAAAGGAGTTTCGGAGGCGAGGTAGTTGGGGTCTTGCTTGGCGGCGTCGCGCCAGTTTTCCGTGGTCACGCCCAGATGTTCGAGCATCGCTTCGGAACGCAGAAAGCCGGGGGTAAGGGCGACGGCGGCGACGTTTTTCTTACGGAGTTCGCGGGCCATGGCGAAGGCCAGGCGGATGACGGTGGTTTTGGTCAGGTCGTAGAACAGGTGGCCGCGATAGCTGTAGGAGTCGCCGTCGCCGATTTCGACGATGAGGCCGGTGTTTTTGTCATGGGCGGCGGTTTCGATGAGGAGCGGTGCTGCGAAATGGCTGGTGGTGATGTGCGTCTGGACGACGTTGCGCAGATTTTTTAGGCCGTCTTCGAGATTGAGCTGCCAGAAGAGTTTTCCGAAGTCGGGATGGACGAGTTCCGAGATGTCGTTGACCAAGATGTGAAGCTTTTTTCGTTCGGAGCGGATGCGGTCGATGAGGGTTTTTACCTGGGTGGTGTCGGTGTGGTCTACGACGGCGGCGATGCCCTTTCCGCCGCGGGCAGTGACGAGGGCGGCGGTTTCGTCGATGGTTTCGGGGCGCCGGGCGTGATCGAAGGGCGAGATTTTTTCGTTCGGATTGCGAGAGATGCGATTGGCGGCGGTGCTGCGGCCGGTGCAGTAGACCGTGGCGCCGGATTCGCCGAGGGCCAGGGCGATGCCGCGGCCGAGTCCGCGAGTGGCGCCGGCGACGAGGGCGACGCGGCCTTTCAAGTTGGGCGGGCGGTAGGCGGAGGGAGAATTTTCCATGGGAAACCTCGGGCGGGGATGGAAGAGATAATAAATCGTCATTCAGGAATGTCAAGGCGTAAATGAATGGACATTCAGTTATACTGTGCGCGTTTTAACTCGGTGGGACTTCGTGGAGACGCCCTGCCGACTCAGAAAGAAAAACGCCGGCGGGACGCCGGCGCTACCAAATCCATAAACGATGAGCCCGCGACCGCGCGAAACGACGGACGAAGAGATTTTGGCTGCTACCGGGCGCGTGATGCAGCGGCTGGGGCCGACGCAGATCACGCTGGCGCATGTGGCCCGCGAAGCTGGGGTTGTTCCGGCGACGCTTATTCAGCGGTTCGGGACAAAACGCGGGTTGCTATTGGCGGCGTGCCGGGTGGCGCCGGACATGGTGCCGCGGCAGTTCGCGGAGGCGCGGGCGAAATACGCCTCGCCGCTGGCGGCGCTGGTCGAGATTTACGCGGACTGTTCGGGTTTTTCGACGACGCCGGAGGCGGTGGCGAACGGGTTGGCGTATTTGCAGGTGGATCTGACGGATCCGGAGTTTCACGCGATCACGCTGGCGCAGTTTCGCGCGTTGCGTTCGGAGACGCGAAGATTGCTGGATGAAGCTGTCGCGGCACGCGAGCTTTTCCCTTGCGATACGGAAGAGTTCGCGCGGTTGCTCCAGCAGCTCCACGACGGAGCGATGCTGGGCTGGGCGGTGTTTCGCGAGGGGACGCTGGAAAGCTGGGTCCGGAGGGAAGTCGAGGCATTGCTGCGGCCCTACCGCCGAAAGTTGTCCGCCAGCAAGGGGTTCGTTCGCGAAGGCGTTCGTCAGGGCGCTCGTAAGAAGTTGATTCAAAAGGGACATGCAAAAAGGTAAAAAAACACTAGACAAACGGAGAAAAGCCGTGTTACTTTATGGCTGCGTTTGTTGCTCTTGTATCGCCTGCGTGAAGTGAAAGCGGTCGCAAGGTTCAAACTTGCGGCCTTTTTTTGCGTCCGAAGGCGGCCCGTATCTCTGTAGAGGGGTTCGGAGTCGAGGCACCAGATAGCTTAATTATCGAGAACGCGCACCAATCAAGGTTGAGCGGGCTCAATGTGTGATCGCAACGCGGTCAACAGAAAAGAGTAGATGCAGTGAGTAAAGAACAAGGAACAGTGAAGTGGTTCAACGCGAGCAAGGGCTTTGGATTCATCCAGCGCCAGAGCGGCGAAGATGTATTCGTACACTTCTCCGCCATCATGGCTGATGGCTACAAGTCGTTGAATGATGGCCAAGCGGTTGAATTCGAAGTGACCAAGGGCCCCAAGGGTCTTCAAGCCTCGAACGTTCAACCCCTCTAAGCTACTTCACACGCTGTAAAAACTCGGGCGGAGCACTTCGGTGCTTCGCCCGTTTTTTTTGGGGCGGACAAAAACGAAAAGAGATTTCACCACGGAGGACACAGGGTTCATAGAGATGAGAGGGAGATCTTTTTCAGGCGAGACCGCCGCTGACCTGGATGGTTTCACCGGTGACCCAGCGAGCGGCGTCGGTGGCGAGAAAGCAGACGACGGAGGCGATTTCTTCCGGTGTGCCGAGGCGGCCGAGGGCGGTGCGGGCGATGAGCGCGTCCTTGTATTGCTGAGGCGTGTCGGAGGCGAGTTCGGTTTCGACGAAGCCAGGTAAAACATTGTTGATGGTGATGCCGCGGGCGCCGAGTTCCATGCGATAGCAGTGGGCGAGTTGTTCGAGCGCGCCTTTGGACATTTGATAGACGGCCAGCAGGCCGGTGATCTGGGCGACGTGCGAGCCGCAGCTGGAGATGTTGATGATGCGGCCGTTGTCGCGCATGTGAGGGACGGCGGCCTGGATGGCAAACAGGGGGCCGCGGGCGTTGACGGACATGGTCCAGTCGAATTCCTTTTCGGTCATGTCGGACATGGCGGTGCGGTTGCCGACGCCGGCATTGTTGACGAGGATGTCGAGCGCGCCGAAGGTTTCCAATGTGGTGGAGATGAGGCGGCGGACCTCGGTGATCTTGGCCATGTCGGCCTGGATGGCGACGGCGCGGCCGCCGGCCTGGCTAAAGTTGTGTTCGATGGCGGCGACGGTTTCGGCGGCTTGGGCGGCGCTGTCGCGGTGATTTACGACGACCGAGGCGCCGGCGGCGGCGAGGGATTCGGCGATGGCGCGGCCGATGCCGCGGGAGGCGCCGGTGACGATGGCGACTTTATTCGTGAGCGAAAGAGAGAGGTTTGGCATTTTGGGATGGTTGTAGCAGAGATTCGGAGCGATGCAAAGTTCACGGAAAGAAAAAACAGAGCGTGATGAATATTTGACGCTTGGGCGAGCTGGACGCAGCGGGTGCTGCGCCCGTACATAATCGTGGCGGACGGATGAAATTGCAGCAAGACGCTACGGACGGGTGGAGCAAGCCCCACCCCTACAAACGATTCGATCAAACCTGCGCGAGGGCTTGGCGGAGATCTTCGATGAGGTCGGCGGGGTCTTCGAGGCCGATGGAGACGCGGACGGTGCCGGGAGTGACGTGGGCTTTTTCGAGTTCGGCGAGGCTCATGTTGTAGTGCGAGGTGTAGGCGGGGAGGACGACGAGGGATTCGACGCCGCCGAGGCTGGCGGCGAGCAGGAAGAGCTGCACGCTGTCGCAGAATTTGCGTGCGGCGGAGAGGCCGCCTTTGAGATCGAAGGCGAGCATGGAGCCGAAGCCGCGCATCTGGCGCTTGGCGAGTTTGTGATCGGGATGCGAGGCGAGGCCGGGGTAGTGGACGCGCGCGACCTTGGGATGATTCTCGAGATATTTGGCGATGGCGATGGCGTTTTCGCCCTGGCGTTTGACGCGGATGGCGAGTGTCTTGATGCCGCGACTCAGCAGGAAGGCGGCTTCGGGGTCCATCGAGCCGCCGAGATAGATCACCATATTTAAAACTTTGTCGATCCATTCGCGGCTGCCGGCGACGGCGCCGGCGATGACGTCGGAGTGTCCGGCGAGGCCCTTGGTGGCGCTGTGGACGACCATGTCGAAGCCGAGCGAGAGCGGCTGCTGGAGGACCGGCGTGGCAAACGTGTTGTCGATGATGGCGACGAGATTGTGTTTTTTGGCGAAGGCGATGGCTTTCTGGAGATCGACGAGGCGCACGGTGGGATTAGTGGGCGTCTCGATGTAAAGGACCTTGGTGAGCGGAGAGAGGAGGCTGTCGAGCCGGGCGAGATCGGTTTCGACCTGGCGGACGGTGATGCCGAGGCCGGGGAAGACGTCGCGCATGAGGCGATAGGTGCCGCCGTAGAGCTGGGCGGAGGAGATGACTTCGTCGCCGGTTTTGAGCGCGGCGAGCAGCGCGTGGGAAATGGCGGCCATGCCCGAGGCGGTGACGACGGCGGCTTCGGCGCCTTCGAGGGCGGCGATTTTGCCTTCGGCGATGGCGAGCGAAGGATTGCCGTAGCGCGTGTAGATGTAGGCTTTGCTTTTGCCTTCGGCCCAGCGCTTCATTTCGGCGGTGGACGAGAAGGTGAAGGTGGAGGTGCGGCTGATTGGCGCGCTGACGGGACCGCCGACACCGTGGCGGTTACCTTCGCCGGCGTGGATGGCTTGGGTTTGGGCGCCGAGGGGACGGGGCGTGGCGACGGGCTTGGTCTTCGACTTGGCGGATGTTTTTGGCGGCGCGGTTTTCATGATGGGGCCATTCTGGGCGCAGAGCGGCGGCGGCTCAAAGGACCAATTTGGCGGCGGGGTTTTGTGGACGAAGGGCCGGATGAAACGCGAAATACTAGCGGGCGCGGTTACGTAGTAGAAGTATCCGGTTCGGGGTGGAGATTGCGATGACGATGCTTTCTTTGCTGGCGCACAGCGCTTGGCTGATGGTGGGGATCACGCCGTTTCAGGCGACTCGGGATTTGTGGATTTTGTTTGCGCTGTATTGGCTGGTGTCGGCGCTGAAACGGAAGAAGACGAAGCAGCGCGAATCGATGGCGCATCGGCTGACGTATATCCTGCCAATCGTTGGCGTGTTTTATTTGCTCTACAATCCGCGATTCGCTTCTGAATGGTCGATGAAATATTTTGTGCCGGCCACCCAGGAGGCGCAGTGGGCCGGGGTGGCGGTGATGGCGGTGGGATTCGGGATCGCGTGCTGGGCGCGCGTGCATCTGGGGACGAACTGGAGCGGGGTCGTGACGTTGAAGGAAGGGCACGAGCTGATCCGAACGGGGCCGTACCGGAATATACGGCACCCGATCTATACGGGGATTCTGATTGGGTTTCTGGGATGGGCGATCGTGGGCGGGCAGGTGCGCGGGTTAATTGGGATGGCGGTGGTGTGGCTGTCGTTTTACATCAAGGCGCGGCGGGAGGAGAAGTTTTTGGCGCAGGAGTTTGGGCCGAAGTTTGAGGAGCATGTGCGGCACACGGGGATGTTCTTGCCGAAATTTTCATAATGGGAACGGCGGCGGGCTGAGGATTCCCGATTTAGAACTCGCGCGGTTTGCGCAGTGAGTGTTTCAAGCTGGAACAGGCGTTTTCGTAGCGAGCAGCGCTTGCGCGGTGTGATTCGCGTTGGGTGTTGACGTGCTTTTTGCAAGGGCATGAAACGTCGACACTTTTTCTTTCTGTCACAAATTTCACAAACACAAATTCTACGAAGCGGTTTGGCGTTTGCGGTTTTGTGTGGCGCCGGACTTTCTGGTGCGAGCGCGGCGCGAGCGCAAGGCGACGCAGCGGGCGTCTCGCCGATCGCAGTGGTGGGCACGGCGGACGACAGCGGATTGAACGCGTACGTCGCGGCGCTGCCATCGGCGCCGACGCCGAAGGTTGAGGCTGCGGCGAGCGCGCTTGTTCAAACGCGATCGCAGACTCCGATTTCGGCCGAGCGCGGGCATGCGTTTTATTGGCTGGATCGAAAATCGCTGACGTACGGGCTGGTGCAAGGCGGCGCGGAAGATTTTCGACGGCGTTACGACGCGATATTTCATTCATCATTGCAGCCATTGCTTTGAGAACGATCCGGTGTCGCGGTTGCTGCTGGGGACGCATCCTTCGTGGGGCAAGATGATTCCGATGGGGATTGCGGAGGCGGCGGTGGCTACGTATTCGTACCGGAGTCTGAGTCATTCGCCGAATCGGATTTTGCGGGCGGCGGCGCCGTTCGTGCCGGTAGGGTTAACCGCGGTGCATGTGATTGAAGGAGCGCGGAATATTTCGCTGAAGAATAAGTATCGCTGCGCTGATCCGGGCTACGTGGTGATGGGAGCGGTTTGTGTGCCGGGGACGGCGGCGGTCTTGAGCAACGTGCCGGGGCCTGAGGGGAGTGGGTTGGGGGCATCGCGCGATCCACGCTGAATCGATGAGGCGAAGCGTGCTTTGCCGAATTTTGCTTCGCATTTTCGGCTCTTATTGCCGTGAACTCTAAACCCGCACCCTCTAAACGCTGAGGGTGCGGCACCCAACTGCCGGACTGGAACGTGAAGGTGCGATGAGTGGCATAAGGCGCGGTAACTTCTCGGGGCGGAAGCGAATCCAAATGGGTATGAGCACACCACACGCGACACCCAATGCAAAAGCTAGCGGTACCTTCTCCCTTGGAGGAGATCTCACGGTGCATCGGCTGGGTTTTGGCGCGATGCGCATCACCGGCGCTGGCGTCTGGGGCGAGCCGAAAGATCTTGAGGAGGCGAAGCGTGTACTGAAGCGGTTGCCTGATCTCGGCGTGAATTTAATCGACACGGCGGATGCGTACGGGCCGGAGGTCAGCGAGAACCTGATTGCGGAAGCGCTGCATCCGTATCCGGCGGGAATGATCATCGCGACGAAGGGCGGATTTACGCGGCAGGGTCCGAATAAGTGGACGGTTGTTGGCCGGCCGGAATATTTGCGGCAGTGCGTGGAGATGAGTTTGCGGCGGCTGAAGCTGGAGCGGATCGATTTGTGGCAGTTGCATCGCATCGATCCAGCAGTGCCGGTGGAAGATCAAATCGGCGAGCTGAAGAAGTTGCAGAAGGAAGGCAAGATCCGGCACATCGGGTTGTCTGAGGTTTCGGTGAAGGACATCGAGCGGGCGGAGAAGACGGCGAAGATCGTCAGCGTGCAGAACAAATACAACATCGCGGATCGCACGCATGAAGAAGTGCTGCAATATTGCGAGAAGAACAACCTCGGATTCATTCCGTGGTTTCCGATGGAAGCGGGAAAGTTGAACAAGCCGGGCAGTCCGCTGGACCAGGCGGCGAAGTCGCATAACGCATCGACGGCGCAGCTGGCGGTTGCGTGGCTGCTGCATCATTCGCCGGTGATGCTGCCGATTCCGGGGACATCGTCGGTGAAGCATCTGGAAGAGAATGTTGCGGCGGCGGAAATCAAGCTGAGCGACATGGAGTGGCAGACGCTGGAGAAAGGCATTGGGAAGTCGGCGTCGGCTTAGAGCGAGTTAACGGAAACGATCGGAAATGCGAAGGGCGCGTCATTTCGACGCGCCCTTTTTTAATTCAAGCTAGCTTGTAGTGGGTCTAGGGAAGCGCTTCGGGCGAGAAGAATCCGATCGGCAAGTCGCGCGCCGTGCGCAGGCCGGCGGGAGCATCGAGAATCACCGGGATCGAATTCACGACGACGGACGCTGTCGCGATGTCGCCATGCGAACCGCCCGGAATCACAAGGCTGATGTCGGGGTGGCCCTTGAGGTAGACCGTATCGGCGGGATCTTTCGCGCCGACGTACATTTGCAACTCGAGATAGACGAGCTCTTTGCCGTTGCTGAGACCGCGCGCGATTTGATGGACGCCGGCGGCTTGGCCTGCTTCGACGGTGATGTATTCGGTTTGAACGCGTTCGGTGGCGACTTTGGGCTCGATCGTTTCGGTGATTTCATCCACCGGAAGATTCAAGCTGTCGGCAATCATTGCGACGGATTCGGGCAGGCCGACGTGCTTGATCACGCCTTCGGCAACTTTGGCACGGAATTCTTCGACGGTCATGCCGGCGCCGATTTTTTTCTGTAGCGGCAGGCGGCGCTTGGAAGCGTCCACGACGCGGAGCGCTTTCGCGTGTTCGATGCGCTGCGAAACGGCGGCGAGCGTTACGACGAGCTTGTCCATCACAAAGCCGGGATTGACGCCGGTGCCGACAAGCGCGACGCCTGCTGCTTTTGCCGCCGCATCGAGCTGCGCGGAAAGCTCCGGATACGTGCGATAAGGATAGGAAAGCTCCTCGCACGTCGAAACCACAGACGATTCCGCCTCGAGACACATGAGCAGCTGATCCATCACTTTGGGCAGCGACGAAGACGTGGTGTGGATGACGACATCGGCGTTTTGCTCGAGGACTTCTCTCGCGTCGGCGGAAATCTTGATGCCCCAAGGCGCGTCGCTGGCGCCGATGACTTCGCCGAGGTCGCGGCCGGCTTTCGCGGGGTCGCTGTCGATGGCGCCGCAGATTTCGATGGCCTGCTTTTCGCGCATGAGGCGCGCAGTGGAGGCGCCGATAGGACCGACGCCGAATTGGATGGCGCGAATCTTTTTCTTCACGATGTTCTCCGATGGTTCGGGTAGCGCAGCCGCACGCCGCGCATTTTTGCCACAAGCGAATCTCATACGATACGGGAATTCACAGGGGCAGGCAAACAAGGAAATTGAATGATGAGAAGCTACACGGCGGCACATTGCGGCATCAGATTTCGGCGAAGCGACACGTACGGTGGCTACGTGGGGCGTATTAGAATGAGAAGTTCATGAACACTCCGAAAAAGTATGCGGTACGCGCGCTGGTGTTTGATCTCGACGGGACGCTGATCGACTCGAAGCTGGACCTGATTCATTCGGTGAACGCGATGCTCACCGAAATGGGGCGAGCGAAATTGAGCGACGAAGTCATTTCGAGCTACATCGGCCACGGCGCCCCAATGCTGGTGTCTCGCGCACTGGGCGGTGTTGCAAAGGAAGATGAACTCGCGCGCGGGCTGTCTTATTTTCTGGACTACTACGAAGAACACAAGCTCGATAACACGCGCCTGTATCCCGAAACCACTGAAACGCTGGCGAGACTGGGCGAGCAGAAGATCGCGATGGCGGTGCTAACGAACAAGCCGGTAAAGATCAGCGTGCGGATTCTGGAGGCGTTGGGTACGGCGAAATATTTTCAGGCGATCTATGGCGGAAACAGTTTCGAGACGAAGAAGCCCGATCCGCAAGGAGCGAAAGCGATTCTCAATGAGCTGCGCGTCGATGCCGCCGAGGCCATGATGATTGGAGATTCGGAAGTCGATATCCAGACGGCGCGCAACGCCGACATGATCGCAACCGCGGTGAATTATGGATTTGGGATTCACGATCGGGCACAACATCCGGCTGACATTTATCTCGATCGGATGAGCGATCTGCTCGGAGTCATCGACGCTTCGCACTCTGCCCGCTAACTTCTTCGCTCACCGACCGGCACGCCACAATTCAAATCGCGCCTTGCCTTCCGTCGCTGCTGTTGGCAGACTCGGCGCGTGATTATTGGTCTCTTTCCCGAGCTCGACTCAGCCGGCGGGATCCAGAAGGCAGGACGTCATTTGGCGGCGGTCATCAGCGAGTTTGCCGAGAGCCGCAAGATGGAGTGCCGGTTGCTGAGCCTGAACGATTCTCCCGAACTGCACCGCATGTCGGTGGGCGAACGCGAATTCGTCTTCACGGGAAGCGAGCGCGCAAAGGGGCGATTTGCGGCGACGGCGCTGCGTTCGGCGCGACGGCACGCGAAGCTGGTCGTCGCGGGGCATCCAAATCTGGCTCCCATCGTACAAGGAATGCGCATCGCGGCGCCGCGCATGAAATCGATCGTTGTGGCGCACGGAATCGAAGTGTGGGAACCGCTGCCGACGCTCCGGCGCCGAGCTTTGCGACGCGCGACGATGATTCTCACTCCGACGCAGGACACCGCGGATCACGTTGCGACACAACAGCAAATTCCGCGCGATCGAATTCGTGTTTTACCTTGGGCACTCGATCCAGATTTTGAAAATCTTGCGTTGGCGACAGCGCAATCATCGCTGCCACTGAACTATCCTGCCGGTCGCGTGATTTTGACCGTCGGACGGTGGCAAGCGAATGAACGATATAAAGGAATGGACACGCTGATCACCGCCCTTCCACGTTTGCTGCAAGACTGGCCCGACTTGCAGTTGGTGGCAGTAGGCGATGGCGATGATCGCGACTGGCTCGAACAGATGGCGAAGGGTTCGGGCGTGCAAGGCCACGTACATTTCTACACCGGGCTGACGTCGGAGGCGCTTGCAGCGTGCTATTCGGCGTGCGAGATTTTTGCGTTGCCGAGCCGTGGCGAGGGATTTGGGCTTGTGTATCTGGAGGCGATGGCGCGTGGCAAACCCGTGATCGGTGGAGCGCACGGCGGCGCGCCGGAAGTGATCGACGATGGCAAGACCGGCTACCTGGTCCAGCATGGCGACGTTCCGCAGCTTGCGACTTCGATCCAGACGTTGCTATCGGATCCCGCGTTGGCGCGTGAGATGGGCGCGCGTGGACGCGAACGCGTCAATCGTGAATTCAAATTTGGAGTGTTTGCAAAATCGTTGAAGAAGATTCTTCGCGAGCTATGCGAATCCTGAATGTCACCCAGAGCTACGCTCCGTTTTTCGAGTTTGGAGGGCCTCCGGTAAAAGTTCGAGCGCTTTCGCACGAATTGGCGCGGCGCGGGCACCAGGTGACGGTGCTGACCGCCGATTGGAAACTGGAGGAACGCTTTGAAAATGGGATACCGCCCGCGGAAACGACGCGCTCGCCGTTTGGATGGCGGCACGATGAGAACGGCGTGCAGTCGATTTATCTGCCTACCTGGCTGCGTTATCGCGCGCTGAGCTGGAACCCTGCGGTGAAACGATATGCACGGGCGCGATTGCAGAATTTCGATGTTGTGCATATTTTTGGCTTGTACGACTTGCTCGGGCCGGCAATTGCGGCGCAATGCCGCATCCTGAACATTCCCTACGTCATCGAGCCGATCGGAATGTTTCTGCCGATCGTTCGCAGCTTTTGGAAGAAGCGCGCATATCAGTCGCTGTTTGGAAAGAAGATGCTCGACGGAGCGCGATTTCTGATCGCGACTTCGGAGCAGGAAGCGGACGAGCTTGCGTCGGGTGGAATCCCGCGCGAGAAGATTTTCTTGCGGCGAAACGGCGTTGAGGTTCCATCACAGTTGCCGGCTCGCGGAGCGTTTCGCGCGAAGCACGGAATTCCTGCCGAGTCGAAAGTGGTTTTGTTTCTTGGGCGGCTTTCGGTGAAGAAGAGTCCGGAGCTCTTACTGGAGGCGTTTGCGGCGCTCGGAAGCGAAATGTTGCAGCACACAGATGCGCGCCTTGTGTTCGCAGGTCCGGATGATGACGGCTTAGCCGCGGGATTGACGCAGATGGCGAATCGACTCGGCATTGCACCTCGAGTGATCTTGACCGGCCCGCTTTTCGACACGGCGAAATGGGAAGCCTATCGCGATGCCGACGTCTTCGTACTTCCCTCACAAAACGAAAACTTCGGCAACACTGCCGCAGAAGCTGTCGCGGCGGGAACGCCGGTAGTCGTCACCGAAGGCTGCGGCGTCGCTCCGCTTCTCGCAGATACAGCGGGCATCGTCGTCGCACACAACGCAGATGCGATCGCAAATGCTTTGCGATCCCTCTTAACGGACCCTTCCATGCACGCAAAACTATCGGCTGGTTGCCGAGAGGCCGCTGCGCGCCTTCGCTGGGCCGAGCCTGCGGACGCGATGGAGTCCTTATATAAGACGCTTGTGCCACCAAGCGCTCCCATGCAATAATCCTCGCCCTGTTATTGTTTAGTACATTTAGATGTCTAGCATTCACGCATTCCGTACTGCATGGCGGGCGGTCAATTTTCTGCTCGCCGTCTCGCTGGTGTGCCTCGCGTATGCGGCGGCCCGAGAGTGGTCGGTGCGTCAATACTTGCACGGTTTCTCGGACGCCGTCGTTTCCGCTGCGGAGCAACCGGAACAGAAGATCGAGGCAATTCTTGCGTGGATGAGGAACGGGCCGGCGCGGGCCGAGGCCGCGAGGCCTGATGATTTGTCGCCGCGCAATCCTGAGAACACGCTGAACTACCGGCAGCTGCTTCTCGTTTGCGGAAGCGCGACGAACGCGTTCCTGAATCTTTCCCGAAGCTCCGGGCTCGAATCGCGGCGGCTGCTCTTACTCACGGCTGATCGAAAAACGAAACATGTCGTCGCCGAAGTGCTCGTCGATGGCCGGTGGATTGTGGTCGATCCGTCATTCCGGATCGTGATGCGCGACGTCGGCGGGAGAGCGCTCACGCGAAAAGAGCTGCAAAACCCGGCGACGTTCAAAGAAGCAATCGGCGGCGTGCTGAATTATCCCGCCGACTATAGCTACGATCGCTATGCACATGTTCGCCTCGCCCGCTTGCCTCTGGACGGTTTTCATTTGAGGAAGCTGCTAGAATCGGTGCTTCCCGGCTGGGATGAAACTTTCGATTGGAGTTTGCTCTTGGAGCGCGAATCGTTTCTGGTTTTGGTGATTACTGCGATGACTGCAGCGGCGCTCATGACGCTGCGGGTCCTCCTAGCCTGGTATGCCGATCGACGGCTGCAAGTTTCACGCTTTCATTTTCGCGAGCATTTCCTGCGCGCCACCTCTGCATTTTTGACTACACCGGAGATCGAATAACGCGTGTGCGGCATCTGCGGCGCCGCATTCACAAATCGCACGACTGAGGTTGCGGGACAAGTGCGCGCGATGACGGCGGCACTGCGCCATCGCGGGCCGGACGAAGATGGATTTCTGGTGAACGATTCGCGGGCGCCGGGGCTCGCGCTCGGAATGCGGCGGCTGAGCGTCATCGACCTGCCGGGCGGCCATCAACCTGCCTGGAATGAAGCGAAAGATGTCGCGGTCATTTTCAACGGCGAGATTTACAACTATCGCGAGCTGCGCGAGCGGCTGACTTCGCTGGGGCACACTTTTTCCACGCAAGGCGATACGGAAGTGTTGGTGCACGCGTGGGAAGAGTGGGGCGAGGATTGTTTGCCGGAACTGCGCGGGATGTTTGCGTTCGCGCTGCTGGATTTGCGGAAGCGGTATGCGACGTCGCCGTTGCTGTTTCTTGCGCGCGATCCGCTGGGAATCAAGCCGCTTTACTACACGCAGACGGCGGACGGATTTGTGTTCGCGTCTGAGGTGCGGGCGCTGCTGGCGCGCGGCGATGTGGATGCTACTGGGAAGCAAATTTCACCGGATGCGCTGACGTCGTATCTGCTCTTTGGCAGCGTGTCGGAACCGGTGACGTTGATCGAAGGCGTTTTCTCGCTGCCTCCGGGGCACCGGATGCTGTTGTATGTGCCGGAACGACGGCGCACGCCGCGCGCGCGGCCTTGGTGGGACATGTTGCGATCGCCGGCGGCGCGCGACCCGCGCAAGCCGCGCACTTTTGAAACGGCGGTGGAGCGTGTTCGGCCGATGCTGGAAGACGCGGTGCGGGCTCATCTGATTGCAGATGTTCCCGTCGGGCTATTTCTTTCGAGCGGGATGGACTCTGGGGCGATCGCGGCGATCGCCGGCAAGATCAAGCCGAATATCTGGAGCTTCACGCTGTCGTTTCCGGGAACGGCGTACGACGAAGCTGCGCTGGCGCGTGAGGTCGCGAAGGCTTGCGGCACGCAACACCGCGAAGTCGCGCTGGATGGCGAAGCGATGCTTGGCCGCCTCGACGAAGCGATCGGCGCGCTCGATCAACCGACGATGGATGGCATCAATACGTATTTCGTGTCGTGGGCGGCGCGAGAAGTGGGATTGAAGGTGGCGCTGTCGGGCCTCGGTGGAGACGAACTCTTTGCAGGCTACCGAACGTTTCAGAATGTGCCGCGGCTCGAACGGCTGATTCGGACGGCGTGGTTCGCGCCGGCTCCGCTTCGGCGCGCGCTGGCGCCGATTTTGCGTGGACTGATCGGAAATCGCGCGAGTTCGGATGGCGCGCGCAAAGTGATCGATGCATGGATTGCGCCCGACGCACTGCCGCATCCTTATTTTTTCACGCGGACATTGTTTCCTGTCGCTGAGTTGTCGCGGCTGATCGAGCCGCGATTTCGTCCGAGCACGATCAATCCCGACGGCGTCACGCTGGAGCCGACTTGGGTGGGACGTCTTGAGCGGATCGCCGATGTTGCGCGCAAGCTCGAGCCGATCGCAGCGGTATCGTGGCTCGAGATGCGGAGCTACATGGTTAATACGCTTTTGCGTGACACGGATTCGGTCAGCATGGCGCAGTCGCTGGAAGTGCGGGTTCCGCTGCTCGACACGCCGCTTGTGGAATTTGTCGGATCGTTGCCGGACGCGGCGCGCCATCGGCCCGGCGTGCAGAAAGCGCTGTTGGCCTCGGCGCTGGGCGATGTGTTGCCGAAACAAGTTTTTGATCAGCGCAAGAAAACGTTCACTTTGCCGTGGAAGGAATGGTTACGCGGGCCACTGCGGGCGCGAATCGAGCGGAGTTT
This sequence comes from uncultured Acidobacteriota bacterium, assembly GCA_963785605.1. Lineage (GTDB taxonomy): Bacteria > Acidobacteriota > Terriglobia > Acidiferrales > UBA7541 > Acidiferrum. The sequence continues at coordinate 82,877 of CAWAWE010000029.1, forward strand.
GGGTGAACTATCGCCAGCGCTCGTGCCTCACGTGCATGCGAGCGGAGTGAAAAGTGTCTGGCAGGATTTTCTTGCGGGAAAGACGTCGTGGTCGCGGCCGTGGTCGATTTATGTTTTGAATGAATGGTGCCGACTGAATCTTTCGTAACGCGCTGGGGGATTTTGAACGTTCGAGCGCGGAGGCTGCAGGATAATCCAGTGTACACTGCCTTTACCGAATGAATATCCTTGGCATCAACGCGTACCACGGCAATGCGTCCGCCGCGATCGTTTGCGACGGCAAGCTCATTGCAGCCGTGGAGGAAGAACGCTTCAATCGCGTGAAGTACGCGGCGGGATTTCCTACGCTGGCCATTCAGTATTGCCTGAAGACTGCCGGCCTTACGCTCGCCGATATCGATCACGTCGCGGTGCCGCGCGATCCTTACGCGCGGATGGCGACCAAGCTCCTCTACGCATTGAAGATGCCGTCGTTTGCGCGTGAACGCGCCAAGGTGCTCGTCAAATTCACGGGAATTCCCGAAGCGCTCGCGGCCGCGTTCGACAGCGATCCTGCAAAATTGAAGGCGCAGTTTCATCGCGTCGAGCATCATCAAGCACATCTTGCGAGTGCATTTTTTGTTTCGCCGTTTGAAGAGGCTGCGCTGCTCTCGGCTGATGGACTCGGCGACTTCGCGAGCACGATGTGGGGCACGGGCGCGGGCGCGCGAATGAAGATCGATGGCGCGGTGGCGTTTCCGCATTCGCTCGGCCTCTACTACAGCGCGGTTACGCAATACCTCGGATTCCCAAAATACGGCGACGAATACAAGGTGATGGGTTTGGCGGCATACGGCCAGCCCGAATCGCTCGACGTGTTTCGCGAGATCGTGCTTTTCGATCCGAACTCGCGTACGAATGGCTTCGAGCTTGGGCTCGACTATTTCGTTCACCACCGAACCGGCCCGGAGATGAGTTGGGCAGACGCGGGGAAAACACCGACTGTCGGCAAGCTGTTCTCCGACGAAATGGCCCGGCGGTTAGGACCTGCTCGCTCGCCGGAAGCTCCGCTGGAGCAACGGCACAAAAATCTCTCGGCGTCGCTCCAGGCACGGCTGGAAGAGGTCTATCTCGGCATGTTGACGAAACTTGCCAAGCAAACAGGGATGAAGTCGGTTTGCCTTGCGGGCGGGTGCGCGTTCAATTGCGTCGCCAACGGTAAGATTCTTGATGCGACTCCATTTCAGGAAGTATTTGTGCAACCCGCCGCGGGCGACGCTGGACTCGCGATTGGAGCGGCGTATTACATTTGGCACCAAAAGCTCGGCAAGCCGCGTTCGTTTGCGATGAGCAATTCGTATTGGGGACCTGAGTTTTCGCACGACGAAATTAGCAAAGCGATTGACGCGAGCGCCATCGCGAACAACGGCTTCTGCGTGAGCGCATCAAACGAAGAGGACGTCTGCAAGCGTGCGGCCGCCGTAGTCGCAGACGGCAAGATTTTAGGCTGGTTTCAGGGTCGCGCCGAATGGGGCCCGCGCGCGCTCGGCAATCGCAGCATCGTCGCCGATCCGCGGCGGCCCGACATGAAAGACATTCTGAATCGTCGTATCAAACATCGCGAAATTTTTCGCCCCTTTGCGCCATCAATTTTAGCGGAGTCGACCGGCGAATGGTTTGAGCAGTCGCACCCATCGCCATTTATGACGATGGCTTACGCTGTCCGACCGGAGAAACGAGAGCAGATTCCCGCACCTACGCATATCGATGGCACAGGTCGATTGCAAACGGTGACACGCGATGCGAATCCCCGCTATTGGCGACTGATCAGTGAGTTCGAGCACGCGACCGGCGTGCCCATCGTGTTGAACACTTCGTTCAACGACAACGAGCCGATCGTTTGCCGCCCGGAAGAAGCACTGGACTGCTTCCAGCGAACTCAGATGGACGCGCTCGCTCTCGGCGATTTCTTTATCACCAAGAAATGAGCGCCGCGTCGCACTCGCCGACTCGATGAAAGTTCTACTGCTCAACCTTTACTTTCCGCCCGACACTTCGGCGACAGCCAAGATGGCCGCGGCGTTTATCGAACCGCTCGCCCAAACACATAAAGTAACTGTGATCTGCGGCCGCCCCTCGTACGATCCCACCGAACGCCGTTCGTGGCGGCTTTGGCAGACCGAACATCGGAACGGCGTTCGCGTGATTCGTGTTGGTTCTACCGACTATCCGCGAACGCAAATGCCCCGCCGCATCTACAACTATTTGTCGTACGTCGCGTTGAGCGTTCCTCGCGCGTTGTTCGCTCCCTGTGACGTGGTTCTCGCAATGACCGACCCGCCTTTCGAGGGAATCGTCGGTGCGTTCGTTGCGATGCTGAAGCGTAAACCGTTCGTCTACAACATCCGCGATATGTATCCAGACATGGCGGTCGGCGGCTCGATCGTCAAGCCGGGCTTGATGGCGCGTGTGTGGGAGAAGCTCCACCGCTGGGCGCTCCGCCGAGCCACCCGCGTGATCGTCCTCGGCGAAGACATGAAAGCGCGCATCGCCGCAAAAGGTGTCACGCCAGACCGCATCGACATCGTCCGCGACGGTGTGGAAGCAACGTCTTCCTCTGTTTCGACTCCAGAGCTCGACGCCGACGTGATTCGCGCGATTCGCAGCGATTTCAAATTTGTTTTGCTGCACGCCGGGAATCTCGGCTTCTACGGCGCATGGGAAACACTGCTGGCCGCTGCGCGTGAGTTGCAATCCGACGGAGTCGGACTCGTCTTCGTCGGCGACGGCGCGCAGCGCTCTCGCGTGCAAGAGCTCGCGGCCACCACGACGAACATTCGTTTCCTTCCCTTCTTCCCATCAAACAAGATCTCATCCGTGCTTGCCGCAGCCGACGCGCACGTAATCACCATCAAGCGCGGCCTCGAAGGGGTGGTTGTGCCGAGCAAAATGTACGGCATCCTCGCGGCTGGCAGACCCATCGTCGCCGTCGCGCCACACGAAACCGATGCCGCTACACTCGGCGCACGCGAACATTTCGGCTGCTCCGCCGATCCCGACAGGCCCGAGGAAGTGGTAGCCGCGGTGCGCGCCCTGGTCCTCGACCCAACGCGCGTCGCTGCAATGGGCGCCGCAGCTCGTGCCGCAGCTCCGCGCTACGCACGCAGCGCCGAAATCCAGGAGTTCGCGACGATCCTCGCATCCGCCGCACTTCAGTAAGTCCTCTCGATCGACCAATCCTCAAAACGCCGTCACGCCCTCCGTTAACCATCTCGCTCGACGCAAAAATCTTTCACGTTTCCGCTTGCATTGCACAGGGTATCTTGAGTTAAGCTGAGTGGGACAGCTAGTTTACTTGTCAGTACCGTAAATACTTGGGATGCCTCGGTTCCCAACCGGGCATAAATTTACGTGAATCGCCGGCTGCTTGCACTCTCTCCCCGGCCGGCGCGATCACAATTCATCGAGGACTCATGGCCGCAGGACTTTTGGCCTTCGGTATCGCTTTATTCGCTTCACTGATGCTCACTGTTCCCGTTCGCGCGCTCGCCCTGCGCGTCGGCATGGTCGATTTGCCCGGCCCGCGCAAGGTGCACCTTCAGCCGATACCCCTTCTAGGCGGCCTCGCCATGTGGGGCGCGATCATGCTCGCCGTGTTATTCGCGTTCGACGGCCCCGCCCGCGCACAAAGCCTCGGCATCGTCGCCGGCGCAACGCTCGTCGCCGCCGTCGGCTTCCTCGACGATAAAGGATGGCTGCATCATCAGATCAAACTATTCGTCGCAATGCCGATCGCTGCCGGCATTCTCCTCGCCAGCGGAATTCACGCGCAGGTGTTCGAGACATTCGTCGCAGGCCGAGCCGGTTATGCCCTTGACGCCGCCCTCACCATCGTTTGGGTCGTCGGAGTCACCGCCTCGTTCAGTATCCTCGACCACATGGACGGCCTTTGCGCCGGTGTCGCCGCCATGTCCTCCATCTTTTTTGCGATGATCGCGTACCTCAACGGCCAGACCCTCGTCACAACTCTCGCCGCAGCCGTTCTCGGCGGCGCCACCGGCTTCCTCCGCTGGAATTTCAAGCCCGCCAAAATTTTCATGGGCGACGGCGGTGCGATGTTCCTCGGCTTCCTGATGGCGACGCTCGGCCTAAAGCTCCGCCTTGAGAACGCAAATTCCATTTCCGGCTGGCTCGTCCCCGTTTTAATTCTCGGCGCGACAATCTTCGACACGACGCTCGTCACCATTTCCCGATCGCGCCGCGGCCTCATCCCATTCACCACGCCCGGCAAAGACCACACCGCGCACCGGCTCGCCAATCTCGGTTGGGGCCAGCGCGGCGCCGTACTCGGAATGTATTCTCTCGGAGTGATTACCGGCGGCGCTGCAGTCCTCGTGACCTACGTCTCACCTGCCGGTGCGCTCACAATCGCCGCAATCGGCGTTGCACTCACGCTCGCCGGCGTCGCTCTGCTGGAGCGCGCTCCATACGAACCGCAAAAGCGCAAACAAGCAACAGCTGCGATTGCCGCATAACGCATAACTTGTCGCCATTAGCTTTGAGTCGCCGATTAATACCGGCGCCACTTGTAAAATCTTTTGGTCGGCGGTTTAATTCCGCCACCAAAGTTTTGTCCCCACTTTTGATTTCGCTATACTTGCACCAGTCGAAATTCCAATCGGTGGTGAAGCGGCTCGCGTAGTCATTCACCCCTTTGTCCGTACCCAACTTTGCGTTTATCGGCTACCCGCTGATGAGCCATCGTCCGTGAAATAGGAATCCGCAGAATCGTGGCAAACCTTTCGTCGCAATCCGGCGCCAGCCGGCAAAAAGATGAGATCGTCGTTGTGGGTGGCTCCGCCGCCGGGTTGTTCACCGCGACGGCACTCGCTCGAGGCGGCCGCGCCGTTCGCGTGCTCGAATCGAAATCCGATTTTGAGCCCGACGCGCGCACGCTGATCGTCACCGATCACTTCCGGAATCAACTCGGCGCCTCCGCCGGCAACAGCATCCTCAACGAAATTCGCCGCTTCGAACTTTTCACCGACGGTCGTTCCGCGCAGATCGCCCTCACAAAACCCGATCTCATCATCGAACGCTCGAAGCTCATCCCCGGCCTCGCAAACGAAGCGCAGCAAGCCGGCGCTCAAGTCTCCTTCGACTCGCGATTCTTAAGCCTTTCCCCAAATTCGCGCGGACTGCATCTCGAAGTCGAATCTGCGGGCCGGCGCCAGGAGTTGCACGCAGCGAGCGTAATCGGTGCCGATGGCGCCACCAGTCGCGTCGCACGTACGGCGGGCTGGCCGCCAATTGAAACTGTGCCCCTCGTCCAGGCAATCGTGCGCCTGCCCAAAGATTGCCCGATCGATACCACCCGCGTCTGGTTCGTCCCCGACGACACCCCGTATTTTTATTGGCTCATCCCCGAATCCCCAGAACGCGCCGCGCTCGGCATCATCGGCGAAGGCACCGACACAAAAAAACGCCTCGCGCGCTTTCTCGAGAAAAAAGGAATGGAGCCGCTCGAATGGCAGGGCGCGCAGATCCCGGTCTATCGCAAATGGATTCCCGTGAAGCGCCGCGTTGGCAATGGAGACGTCTACCTTGTCGGTGACGCGGCCGCACAAGTGAAGGTCACAACCGTCGGCGGTATCGTCACGGGATTCCGCGGCGCCATCGGAGTCGCACAATCGATCCTGCGCGACGGCGCGAGCCGCGAGCTCCGCACGCTGCGCCGCGAGCTCGACACGCACTGGCTCATTCGCCGCACCATGCATCACTTCCAACAGAAAGATTATTCGCACCTCGTCGATCTGATGAACATGGCCACAAAAAACACACTCAGCGAAATCACCCGCGACGAATCGGCCAAACTTCTGTGGACGGTTCTGCGCCGCCAACCTCGCCTGGCTTTGCTGGGACTCCGGGGGCTGCTACTCGGACGAAACTCAGCGCCGCCACCCGCCAACGTATCCACCTCAGGCGCATCCAACTAAATCGAGTCCGTTAGGTCACTCTAGGGACACCCGGCTCTTTCCCCGAGCCTTTATTTCCGTCACAATAGAGATTCCGAGCCGGCCCACACGGTTTTCGAAATCCATTGCAGCTTCACTATTGAGGAGAAGCACCTTGAATCTTTGTGTCGTCGGATGTGGTTACGTAGGCTTGGTCACCGGCGCCTGCCTCGCTCAGGCAGGCCACGACGTCATCTGCACGGACGTCGATACCAATCGAATCGCGAAACTCAACGCGGGCGAAGTCCCCATTTATGAGCACTATCTCGATCAAGTGCTCGAAACCGCCCGCAAGGCCGGCAAAATCTCCTACACCGCCGACGCAGGCGAAGCCTTCCGCAAAAGCGACGCGATTTTCATCTGCGTTGGCACGCCTCCGAAAGAAACCGGTGAAGCCGACCTATCCGCGATCGACAACGTTGCCCGGCAGATCGCCACGGAAGCGCGTTCGTCGAAACTCGTCATCGAGAAGAGCACGGTTCCTGCGCGCACGGGCCTCGAACTGCGCCGCGCTCTCAACGCATATTCGCGTAACAGCGGCCTGACCTTCCACGTCGTCTCCAATCCGGAATTCTTGCGTGAAGGCACGGCTGTCGAAGACTTCTTCCATCCGGATCGCATCGTTGTTGGCGTGGAAGATGAAGCGTCAGCGGCTCAAATGCGGGAAATCTATCGACCGATCCTCGAACGAAAATTTACGTGCCCGATTCACAAGAACGGTTGCCCTGCAACAACGAACGCACCTCTTCTCGTCACCACCATCAACAGCGCCGAGCTCATCAAGCACGCCTCCAATTCTTTCCTCGCGCTAAAAATCAGCTACGCCAACGTCCTGGCTGACATCTGCGAAAAAATTGGCGCCGACGTAAACGAAGTTACGCACGCCATGGGGCTCGACCCCCGCATCGGCGTGCAGTTCTTGAAAGCCGGACTCGGCTTCGGCGGATTCTGCTTCCCGAAGGATCTCCAGGCGTTCGTGCATCTTGCCGGTACGGTTGGGGTGGACTTCGATATTTTGAAAGCCGCCGAGCGCGTCAACAAACAGCGCATCGACCGGTTCATGGAAAAAGTTCATCAGGCGTTGTGGGTCATCAAGGGCAAGCGCATCGCCGTACTCGGTCTTGCGTTCAAAGCCAACACCGACGATACACGCTTCTCGCCGGCGCTCGACGTCGCGCAGCGATTGGTCACCGAAGGCGTGGATGTGCACGCCACCGATCCCGAAGCTATTTCGCGTGCCAAGGCCGTCCTGCCGCAGGTTACCTATCACGAAGACGTTTACGAAACGCTGCGCGACGCCGAAGCCGTCCTGATATGCACGGATTGGGACGAGTTCAAGAATCTGGATTGGGAGAAGGCAGGCAAGCTGATGGCTCGCCGCTTGATCATCGACGGCCGCAACATCTGCTCGCCGCAACGCATGCGCGAACTCGATTTTGAGTATTTCTCGTTCGGACGCGAAGAAGTTCGCGCCGTCGCTCACCAAGCAGCGCGATAGCTCCGCGCAGCTTCCATTTCGCCTGGCGGCTGCAACTCGCTATTTGCTCGCAGCGAACTCGCGCTTAAAATAATCCATCGTGATCTTCAGACCCTCTGCAAGCCCAACTTTAGGTGTCCACCCAAGCAATTTCTTCGCCTTGGAAATATCCGGGCAGCGTTGCTTCGGATCGTCCTGTGGCAGCGGCTCGAAAATAATCTTCGGCGCATTCTCGAAATGTTCGCGAATTTTCTCCGCGAACTGCAAAATTGTGATCTCTTCCGGATTCCCGACGTTGGTCGGCAAGTGTTCGTCCGACATCGCCAGCTTGTAGATGCCGTCGATCAGATCCGAAACATAGCAAAAGCTGCGCGTCTGCTGCCCTTCCCCATAAACCGTGATCGGCTTGCCCGTCAGCGCCTGGTGCACAAAGTTCGGCAGCGCGCGGCCGTCGTTCAATCGCATCCGCGGCCCATACGTGTTGAAAATTCGGACGATATGCGTGTCCACCTCGAAGTAGCGGTGATACGCCATCGTCATCGCTTCGCCAAACCGCTTTGCCTCGTCATAAACAGCGCGCGGCCCGATCGAGTTGACGTGGCCCCAATAGCTCTCCGGCTGCGGCGAAACATCCGGGTCGCCATAACATTCGCTTGTCGACGCGATAAAAAACTTCGCCTTCTTCGCCCGCGCCAGGTCGAGCGCGTTCTGCGTCCCCACCGAACCCACTCGCATCGTCTCGATCGGATATTTCAAATAATCGAACGGGCTCGCGGGCGATGCAAAGTGCAAAACGTAATCGACCGCGCCGTCAACCGAAAGCGGCTCGCAGACATCGACATCGTTGCGGCTTTTGAACTTTGGATTCTTCGCCAGATGTGCGTGATTCGCTGCGACGCCCGTGATCAGGTTGTCGAGCGACAGCACTTCCCATCCCTCTGCGATGAACCGGTCGCAAAGATGCGAACCCAGAAATCCCGCGCCGCCCGTGATCACTGCCCGCATGCTTTCTCCCAACTTGCAGCTAAATTTTCAGCCGAAATACCGATTCCCCATCTTCCAGACGGTTGTCCAGTCTATCGTTCGCTCTCTCGATTGACCACTTCTCATCGCCACGCTACCATCCGGGTTTTCCGTGCTACCAAACGATCAATTCGCGTCTCCCATCTTCGATGACGCCGAGCCGCAGCGGGCTCCGCGCTCCAGCGCCCCCTGGATTTTCGCGATTGTTGTGCTACTCGCAATCGCCGTCGTCGCGGTTTTGTTCCTCAACGTTGGCCGCTGGCTCGTCGTCGAGGATCCGCTGGAAAAATCAAACGCGATCGTTGTTCTCAGCGGTCGCGTCCCGATGCGAGCGCTCGAAGCCGCGAGGCTCTACCAGTTAGGCTGGGCGCCGCAAGTTTGGCTCACGCATCCAAACGAACCCACCGCATCTCTCGCCGCACTCGATATCGAGGATCCCGGCGAAGATGCTCTCAGCGCGCGCGTCCTGCAGCACGGGGTCGTTCCACCCGCCGACATTCGCACTCTGACTCCGGCGATCGCCAACACCGCCGATGAAATACGCGCCATCTCCACCGAAGCAGAAAAGCAAAATGCCGCCGCGTTGATCGTCGTCACCACCAAAGCCCACACGCGCCGCGTTCATGCCCTATGGCACAAATATGGCAACGGCCACACCCGCATCATCGTGCGCACTCCCGTGGACGATCCATTCGATCCCGTGCGCTGGTGGCATTCCACCACCGACGTGCTCGACGTCGTGCGCGAAGTCCTCGGGATGTTCAATGTGTGGTTTGGATTGCCGCTGCGCCCCGCTCATCCGTAGAAGTTCGCGCAAAATCGGAGCCGCATCAGCCTCAAAAAAACAAGAACCGCTTCTTCGCTTTCGGCTTCTCGTCCGGCGCCACTTCCGGCACATACGGTAAATCTCGCCCCTCGAACGCCGCGAACGGATTGTCAGAAAACAGCGCTCGCGCCCTGACGTCTCCAAACTTCTCGCTCACCACGTCATATGCCGGCTGCAAACGTAGCGGCCGCCCTCGCGTGCCGTGCGCGTCGCTCGCGACAAAATGAATCAGCCCCTGCTCGATCCATCGCAACGCCGCGGCTTTGGCCTTCGGCCCAAATGTCCCCGTGATCGATGCCGCGGTCACCTGCCCATAACATCCAAGCCGAATCCACGACGGCAGCATTCCCGGCGTCGCCTCGATGATCGGGTTGCGCTCCGGATGCGTGATGATCGGATGCAGTCCCATCAATTTCATGTCGTGGAGCGTATGCGCCGTGTTCGGCGGAATCGCATAGTCGCTGAACTCAACCAGCAAATAATTCCTCTGGTTCAGGCAAAACCGCCGCGCATCCCGCCGCAGCGCTTCCAGATTTTCGATGTTGAGATGAAAGTCGCATCCGGTCGCCAGCACCAATCGGTCGCCGATCAACCGCTGCAATTGGCCGTGCAGCTGCCGCACGCGCTCGTAGTCAAACCGATATTCGGCGCTCGAATGTGGTGTGGCCACGACATGGGTCACGCCGTCGTTAATCGCCGACTGCGCCATCGCCAGCGATTCCTGAATATCGGCTGCCCCATCATCGATGCCGGGCAAGATGTGGCAATGCACGTCGACCATAGCCGAATACTTTAACCCATTCCAATGTCAGCGGTCAGGGCTAGCTCGCTTGGATGCTATCCAACCGTAACAAGCTGTAGAGTAATGACTTAACCCGCGCATCCGCTCGTGTCAACCCTTGCCAGTCAGTACTGGACCTTTTCACTCTGGAACCCATAGGACCTTGGTTTCTTGCACCCAGTTCTCACCCTGCTAGTATTTACATGTCCCGGTTCTTCCGGCCTTTAGGCCTACTGCACCCCCAAAATATCTAGGAGCGCGACGTAAACTCAAATGGCAATCGAGCGTAAACCCGAATTCTTCAAAGGTACCCAGCTTCGCGTCGGCATCATCGGCTGCGGCTATGTCGGACTTCCCCTCGGCCTCCGTTTTGCCGAAGCCGGCCACAAAGTCACCGGATTCGATACGGATCCCAAAAAAGTTTCGATGCTCAACGCAGGCAAGTCCTACATCGAGCACATCCAGCAAGCCAAGATTCAGCAGTACGTCAACAGCAAGCACTTCCGCGCCACCACCGATTTCGCCGAACTGAAAGACGTTGACGCCATCATTATCTGCGTCCCGACGCCTCTCGACGAGCGCCGCGAACCCGACCTCAGCTACGTCGAGAACACGGGGGAATCGATCTACCCGCACCTGCAAAAGGGTCAGCTCGTCGTTCTGGAATCCACCACTTATCCAGGAACCACCGAAGAACTCCTCCTCCCCATTCTCGAAAAGAGCGGCCTCAAGTGCCCCATCGTCGCCGGACCCGACGCCGAAAACGTTGCGGGCGACTTCTTCCTGGCCTTCTCGCCAGAGCGCGAAGATCCCGGCAACAAGCAATACGGCCTCGCGCAGATTCCTAAAGTCGTTGGCGGCGCCAACCCGCCCAGCGGCCGCGCAGCCGTCGCACTCTACACCCCAATCGTCTCCAAGGTTATTCCGGTCAGCTCGACGCGAGCCGCCGAAATGGCCAAGCTCCTCGAAAACATCTTCCGCTGCGTCAACATCGCGCTCGTCAACGAGCTGAAAATGCTCAGCCTCCGCATGGGCGTAGACATCTGGGAAGTCATCGACGCCGCGGCGACCAAGCCGTTCGGCTTCATGCCCTTCTACCCCGGCCCCGGCCTCGGCGGCCACTGCATCCCGGTCGATCCCTTTTATCTCTCATGGAAAGCGCGCGAGTACGATTTCGCGACGCGCTTCATTGAACTCGCCGGCGAAGTGAACACCGCCATGCCGTATCACGTGGTCGAGGCCATCGCCACCGCGCTCAACGATCGCAAAAAACCGATGAAGGGTTCAAAGCTCCTGATCCTCGGCGTCGCCTACAAAAAAGACGTCGACGACCTCCGCGAGTCGCCCACGCTGAAAATCATGCAATTGCTGCAACAGCGCGGCGCCGAACTCGACTACAACGACCCCTACTTCCCGCAGCTTCACAAGATGCGCCACTACAACTACGAGCACATGAAATCGGTGCCGCTCAACGCGCAAACCATCGGCAGCTACGACGGCGTCGTCATCGCGACCGATCACACCAGCTACGACTACGCCAACATCGTCGACTCCGCCAAGCTGGTCGTGGACACGCGCAACGCCACCCGTCGCGTCCAGCGCGGCCGCGACAAAATCGTCCTCTGCTAATTCGAACGCAAACCAAATCTGCTCGTCCGAATGTAGTCCAAATCAAAAAGGGCACGCCCACCAGCGTGCCCTTCCTTTTTCCGCAAAACGCGCCCGGCCTTTGGGTGCCGCACCCTTTTGGTTTTAAAAGGGTGCGGGTTTAGATTCAACCTCACCCACACTTCGGCCACCTCTATGACTCGATCCGAAGCCTCAAGTACCGGCATGTCGCAGCACGCAAGCCATTTTGCACCTACTTCACGCTCTTCGACCTGTCGCCTTCATTCGCAACTCATTGTTTTCAAGAGCCTTACGAATTCGTCCGGTATCCCCTGCAAACCTAACCCCCATAGAATCACATTCTTGCGCAAATTCACGACCTAACTCCTCCAGAATCACATTCTTAGAGAAAAAAGGGTGGGGGGGAGGGTACGTCGCTTAAATTCCCAAATCGGTCCAGAAGAATAATCTCAAATCTACTTCACAGACTTCAGCGCCACGCGCGCCGAAGCAAACGGCATCTCCGCTTCCAACAACACCGGCGTTCGCGCCTCATTCTTCGCAAAATAAACAAAGAAGTGCGCATCCTTCATTTCCTGCCCATTATCGAAAACTCGAATCTCCACCTTATCCGCCGAATAATTCCCAGCTGGAACGCTAACGCTCTGCCCCGATCCCGCCAACGACGCAATCACATCGTAAAGCTTGTGCCCGTCGTAAACAGGCCCTTCCACCTTCTGCGTCTTCGTCCAATCGACGTGTCGCAAATATTGCATCATGCCCAGCGGATCGCGCGTCCCCGGCAACACATGCGTCTGCACCGCATTCGGCGAAGCCGCATCGCGCCCGGTCGAAGTCAGGTGCTGCACAGACGTCACCTTCTGCCCGCGCTCGCTCAAATGCATCTCGTACTGCATGCTCGTCATCGTCGAAGCGTCGCTGTAAGAATCAAACTGATCGTCAAGCTCAAACACCATCCGCAGCGGATTCTGCGTATGCGCGAGCGCCTGCAAGTGCCACGCATTCTTCCCGTAAAAGTTTCGCTTCTCGACGGTCTGCAACTCCAACGTCGCGACGTTGCTCACCTTCGCCACGTCTGCCGTAAAATCCAGAACCTCGCCGCCCTTCAGCGGCAGACCAGGATCACCAGCAGGCGCAGCCTTCGCCCCCGCAGCAGTCGCAGGCGCAGCTACAGACGGTGACGCGGCAACCGCGCCCGACGGCAACGGAGGCGCCGGAGCCTCAGCCGGCACACTGACCGGCGCCGCAGGAGCCACCGGCACAACCCGTTCGGCCTGCGCCGACCGCTCGTGCACAAAGTAGTACGCGCCGACCGCAACCACCGCAATAACTACAATTCCGACAGCAGTTTTACCCAAGCTCATAACCCTTATGCGACTCGTTTCCCAATCCGTGGGTTGCCCCGCCTTCTTCCATCGTACAATAGGATTTCGCGCGAGTCTGGTCGCGGCCAATCTCGCGTGCGGTGCATCCAACTGAGCGCACCGACAACGCAACTGGCGTAATTTTCCAGCCTGCGTCCGAGCCGCGATACTGTCCCACCACAGTTCAACCGAATCGGTGGCCTTTGAAAGCAGTGCCGTCGTGACGCCACGCGCCACGACTGAAGTTCCGATACGCCGCAAAGCGGCCTGCAGTGAAATGGATCAGCCCGGCTGATCAGCCCAGTTCTCAGGAGGACTTCTCCCCATGCGTTACGTCGTGACAGGCGGCGCCGGCTTCATCGGATCCAACACCGTAGACGAACTCGTCAAACGCGGCCACAGCGTCGTCGTCCTCGACGATCTTTCCGCCGGCAAGGAAGAAAACCTCGCCGAAATCCGCAACAAAATTACCTTCATCAAGGGCAGCATCACCGACATCGAAGTCGTCCGCAAAGCGATGCACGAAGCCGACTTCGTCCTGCATCTCGCCGCGCGCACGTCGGTTCCCCGCTCCGTGAAAGATCCAATCGGCTCGAACACGATCAACATCGACGGCACGCTCAACGTTCTCGTCGCCGCGCGCGACGCCAAAGTGAAGCGCATCGTTTTTGCCGCGTCGTCCTCTGCCTACGGCGAAACCGCCACGCTGCCCAAGGTCGAAACCATGCAGCCCGCGCCGATTTCTCCCTATGGCGTCACAAAATTTGTCGGTGAACTTTATCTCCAAACCTTCGGTCGATGTTACGGCCTCGAAAACGTAGCGCTGCGTTACTTCAATATTTTTGGTCCGCGCCAGGATCCCAGCTCCCCATACTCCGGCGTGCTCGCGAAATTCTGCACCGCTGCATTGAACGAAACGACTCCCGTGATTTTCGGCGATGGCGAACAGACCCGCGACTTTACTTACGTCGAGAACGCCGTGCAGGCCAACCTGCTCGCGTTTGAAGCACCCAGCAGCGTCTCCGGCAAAGTTTTCAACATCGGTGTCGGCGGCCGCGTCTCGCTCAACAAAGTCGTCGAACTCCTCGGCAAAATCTCCGGCCATCCGATGGAAGCCAAGCACGATCCGAATCGCGATGGCGACATCCGCGATTCGCAAGCCGACATCACCGCCGCTCGCAATTTCCTCGGCTACGAAGCTCCAGTCGATTTCGAGGAAGGCCTGCGCCGCACCTTCGAGTGGTACAAAACCGTAGCCGCCGCGGCCGCAGCCAAGGCCGCCCAAGCCGAAGCTCAACCCGCCTCAACGAAGTAAAAATTCCTTATCGAAATTTAGCGAGCCAGGTTCGAGAGAGCCTGGCTTCTTTCTTTTTGCGCGGTGTTCACGATCGCAACGCAACTTCAACTGATTCGCCGCATCTATTCGATGAGCGACCATCGCGACCTCAAAGGAACACAACAAAATGAAATACCGACTTCTGGGAAACAGCGGACTCCGCGTCTCTGAAATTTCTCTCGGCACGATGACCTTCGGCGAGGATTGGGGCTGGGGCGCAACAAAAGACGAATCGCGCAAAATCTACGACGCATATCGCGAGCTCGGTGGGAATTTCATCGACACCGCGAACGTTTACACCAACGGCACCAGCGAATCGCTCCTCGGCGAATTCATGGTCGGCCACCGCGAGAGCATCGTGCTCGCCACGAAATACACCAACTCGATGCCCACCAAAGATGTAAACGCCTCGGGCAATCATCGCAAAAACATGGTGCAAGCCGTCGAAGCCAGTCTGAAACGCCTGAAGACCGACTACATCGATCTCTACTGGATGCACATCTGGGATCAACTCACTCCTGCCGAAGAAACGATGCGCGCGCTCGACGACCTCGTGCGTCAAGGCAAGATTCTCTACGTCGGAGTTTCCGACGCTCCCGCTTGGTGGGTTGCCCAGGCCAACACGCTCGCACAGCTGCGCGGCTGGACTCCGTTCATCGCAATGCAAATCGAATACAGCTTGATCGAGCGAACCGTCGAGCGCGAACTCATCCCGCTGGCGAAAGCGCTCAACATCGGTGTCACCGCGTGGTCGCCGCTTTCCGGAGGCGTTCTCAGCGGAAAGTATCACGGCAAGGATTCATCGGCGGATCAGGGCCGCATGAACGGCGAGATGATGAAAGACTTCAAGCCCGATCAGGAACGCGCCGATCGCATCGTCAAAGCGCTGAAGTCCATCTCCGATCAGATCGGCAAAAGCCAGGCGCAAGTCGCATTGGCGTGGCTGCGCTATCGCCCCGTACCGGTCATTCCCATCATCGGTGCCCGCAAATTCGCGCAGTTCCAAGACAACATGGCGAGCCTCGAAGTCATGCTCACTCCCGAGCAAGTAAAATCGCTCGACGAAGCCAGCACCATCGACCTCGGCTTTCCCTACTCCATGTACTCGAAGGAACTCGTCCGCGGCATCGCCTACGGCGGCCTCCGCGACCAAATCCTCGCCTGAAATAAACAAACCGAAGCTCGCCACAACATCGCGCGGCTTTGGTAGCGCCGGCGTCCCGCGCCGTTTTTCTTTTGCACGTGCGCGACGCAATCCGCGTAATCCTCCGTTCGAGGCGGCGAGTCGTTACTGACTTAGTGCGCGACTTTGCACGTAATCCGGAGCTACAATCGCAATTGGTGGTGACCCAGCCTTAGCCACGACGTTCCAACCGCGAGGGTGCCATCATGCGAACCTTGCTTCAGGATCTCCGCTACTCGCACCGACAACTTTTCCAGAATCCAGGCTTCTCGCTCACCGCTCTGATTTCGTTAGCTCTCGGAATCGGCGCCGCCACCGCCGTCTTCAGCGTCCTCTACTCCGGCTTGTTGCATCCGTTCGCCTATCGCGCCGCGGAAAACTTGGTGCAAGTCGTCATTCGCAATCCACAAGGCAGCGGATCAGGCCTCAGCGGGCACGGTCGGCAGATTCGAGCGCTCGAACAACTTCCCGCGGTCGAAACCGTACTAACAACCGACTATCACTCGATGAACCTGACGGGACACGAGCTTCCCGAAAGTGTCTCGGTACGAGGCATTAGCACCAATACATTCAGCGACCTCGGCCTTCCACCATTCATGGGGCGCGGAATTCTTCCGTCCGATGCGGGCGAAGGTCACGAAGTTCAGCCGGTCGTCGTGATTTCGCATGATTTCTGGCGGCGACATTATCTTTCCGCCCCCGATGTGCTCGGTCGCACGATTGAGTTGGATCACAAGCCGTATCAAATCGTCGGCGTCGCCGCGCCTCGTTTTCGTTGGGACGGCGCCGACATCTACCTGCCGATGTCGGTGACGGAAGATGCCGGCGCCCAATCCCTCGTCTATTTGCGATTGAAACCAGGCTCCGGCCGCGATGCTGTCAGCGCCCAACTGCAACAGCTCATCGAACAGTTCGCTGCTGAAAATCCGAAGCAATTTCCACAGCGGTTCAAGGTCAGCGTCGCGGACCTCAATTCGTTTTCGTTCCATCGCATTGGCGGCACGCTGTATCTGATGTTCGGCGCGGTCATTCTTCTGTTGGTCATCGGCTGCGCAAATGTTTCCATTTTGCTTCTCGCGCGAGGGACCGCGCGCCAGTACGAGCTGGCGGTGCGCTCGGCGATGGGTGCAAGCCGCAGTCGCATCGTGCGGCAGCTCCTGACGGAGTCGATGCTGCTGGCGACGACAGGCGCTGCACTTGGAATTTTTGCGTCCTCTGCAATTATTTCTGGAATCCGCTACTTGCTTCCCTTTGCATTTCCTCCGGAAGCGGTGATCAGCATCAATCGCCCGGCACTCCTGTTTGCGATTCTGCTGGTTCTGGCTACCGGGGCGCTTTTTGGACTGTGGCCGGCGTTACAGCTCTCGCGGACTCAAGTTGCAGGAGCCAGTCGCACTCGCATGAGCGCGGGAGCCGCCACGCGTCGCACTCACGATTTGCTGGTAGCCGCACAGATCGCGATGACTTTGCTTCTTCTCGCGGCATCGGGTTCCGCAATGAGAAGTTTCATCGCAATGTTGCATCGCCCGCTCGGCTATGATCCGCACGACGTAATGTCCCTTCAGATTCCGGTTCACGACAACCGCTACAAAACCTGGGAAGCGCGCGCGAATTATTTTGAGCAGCTTCGAGAAAAAGTCTCGGAAATTCCCGGCGTCACACAAGCTGCCGTTTCGATATTTTCCAATCCGCCTCGCAGCGGTTTCGACCAACGCTTCGAGATATCCGGCCGTTCGTCTGGCAAGCCGGAAATGGCGTTGCTTCAAATCGTGAGTCCGGAATTCTTTCCCGCTCTGCGCATCCCGTTGCTGCGCGGACGATTCTGGAATTCGGACGAGAATCAGAAGGCCGCTCCTTTCGCGGTGATAAATCGAACCATGGCTCTACGATATTTTTCAAACGGCGACGCACTCTGTCAGTCACTGAAGCTATTGCCGATGGCCGATCCCGACCCAGACATACTCGGTGCGCTGGGCACAAACGGTTCGTCGGTGACGGTCATCGGAGTCGTTGACGACGTATTGAACGACAATCTTCGGAATCCCGTTCAACCGGCGATCTACGTTCCATTCACATTCCTGGTGCCCGACGGCGCGCAGATACTCGTGAAGGCCGACGTGCCGCCGCTCACGCTTCTCGGCGCTGTCCGCTCGCAAATCGCGAAAGTCGATCCTGACCAGCGCATCGCCGGCGAGACCGAAGAACTGACGTCATGGATTTCCAACGGCCCCGAATGGCAGCAGGAACGCTTGGCCGCGTCGGTCTTTCCGTTTTTTGGTTTGATGGCAATCATTCTCGCCGCGGTCGGACTCTACAGCGTGGTGGCTTACACCGTCGCACAGCGCACGAACGAATTCGGCATTCGCATGGCGCTCGGCGCGCTGCCGGCAAACTTGTTGCGACTCGTACTCGGGTCTGCCTCGCGCACTGTCGGCTTTGGAATCGTAGCGGGAGTTGGGCTCACGTTCGCGCTAGGCAAAGTCCTTGCGCACTACGCCGATGGCAGCACACACGACGCGCCGCTTCTGACCGCAGCCGCTCTCGTCATGATTTTGGTCGCATTCGGCGCGAGCCTGATACCCGCGCGCCAAGCCTCGCGCATCGACCCGATGGTCGCTCTCCGTCACGAGTAACGACGTTCGCCTGCTACAACATTTGTATAGGGGCGCAGCACGCTGCGCCCCAGCACAGCTGTTTCAACTCTCGCGCAAGGCGATAATTGGGTCCACCTTGGTCGCGCGGCGGGCTGGAAGGTAGCTGGCTAGAACGGCGACCGCAAACAAAAGCAGAGGAACAATCACAAACACGGCCGGATCATGCGGGCGAACGCCATAAAGCAAACTTGCCATCATGGAAGCAGTCGATGCAGAAACAACCACGCCGGCAACGATTCCCACACCAGCGAGCGCGACACCCTTGCGTAAGAACAGTTTCAGAATGTCGCCGCGCCGCGCGCCCAAGGCAATGCGGAGACCAATCTCGCGGGATCTTTGCCCAACCATATAGGCCAACAAGCCGTAAATTCCGATCGAGGCCAGCAAGAGCGCCCCACCCGCAAATCCCGCCACCAAATTCGCCGAAAATCTGCGCGATGCCAGCGACGCATCCAGCACCTCATCCATCGAGGTGACGCCGAATACCGGCAACCCCGGATCCACGCTCTGAACCGCGCCGCGAATTTGCGCCTCCAGCGTGCTCGCCGGCAACGAAGTGCGCAGAGCCAAGCTCAACGATCGTCCGACGAATTGATTCAGCGGAACATAGAGGTGCGGCACGCCATCGACATCGAGTCCGTCGTGCTTGATGTTTTTCACCACGCCCACCACGGTGCTCCATTGATCCGTAGGGTTGCGCCCGAAACGCAACCGGATACGCAGGCGTCGGCCCACGGGATCATGATCCGGCCACCAGTAGCGCCTCGCGGTCGCCTCATCGATGATCGCCACGGGCAAGTTGCCATTTTCATCGTCCTCGGTGAAGAAGCGCCCCTTCACGAGCGGTGTTTGTATCACCCGAAAATAATCCGGGCTGATGCGGATAACTTCGGCGCTCAAATCTTCCGAGGATTCCGTGGGCCGGTCTTCGATGTCCAGTGAGTTGTGATTCGTGGCGCCGTACGCCGCCGAATCGGTGTTGATTGTGTCGGCAGCCGGCAAGTTGGACGTAATCGCCGCCAACTCCACGCCGGGAATCGCATTCGCGCGCCGCAGCAGTTCGCGATTAAACGGAATCTGCTGCGGTAAGGTCTCATATGGATCGAGCCGCGGATCATTCGGGGCCGGCAGATAGATATTCGCCGTCACCACATGCGATGGGTTGAAGCCCGGATTCTGTCGCAGTAAATCGCGCATCGTTTCGAGCAGGAGTCCAGCGCCGACCATCAGCACTACCGCAAAAGCCAGCTGCGACACCATCAGCGCATCGCGCATGCGCCCGGCCTTGCCACTGTAGCCCGAACCGCGCGAGCCTTCGCGCATCGTGCCCGCAAGTCCCGCCTTCGAGGAATGAATCGCGGGAGCCAGCCCAAACAGTAGACCGGTCGCGAGCGAAATCAGTAGCGCAAATCCCAGCACCCGCCAATCAATGCTTACTTCGTCCAGCCGCGGAAGATTCGCCGGCACAAATCGCAAGACGGCTTTCAGCGTAATCACCGCCGTCGTGAGCCCTGCGATTCCCCCGACGAAAGCCAGCAACAGCGATTCGGTGAGCATCTGCCGGATCATTCTGCCCCCGCTCGCTCCCATCGCCGCGCGCACGGCCATCTCTTGCTGACGTCCAGAGGCGCGCGCCAGAAGCAGACTGCCGATGTTCAGAGACACGACGAAGACGATCAAGACTACGGCAGCCATCAACACGACCAGCATCGGTCGAACCTTACCGACCAATGATTGCTGCAACGGCACGATCTCAATCGTCCATTTGGACTTGCGGAGGGTAGTCGTTCGCGAATTCGCGGCGCAAATTAGCAGTCAGGGTATCAAGCCGCGCCTGAGCTTGCGCCAGGGTGAGGCCCGGTTTGAGACGACCGATTGCCCCTGGTAGTATGCGCAGGCCACGCGCCGGCGCTGCGAACGGATCGGCACTGAATCCGCAAGTAATCCACACCTCCACGGCTGGAATGGTCGGTCCGGGGTGGCGAAATCCCGGAGAAAGTACACCTACAATCGTATATAGATCGTTATCGAGCCGGAGGCTCCGGCCGAGGACGCCAGGATCAGCCCCATACGAACGGCGCCACAAGGCATCGCTGATCACGACCACGGGGGCGAAACCGAGCGCGAAGTCCTGGTGGCCAAACAAGCGTCCGAGTTCGGGAGTGGCGCCGAGCATGGAAAAGTAGTTGGGAGAGACCTCCATCATTTCCAAATGTTCGGGCTGTTTGGCACCGGTCAAGTTTGTGGGGCCCAAAACGATGACACTCACATCTTCGAACACATCCGTCTGCGTTTTAAGATCGTCGAGTTCTGGAACGGAAAACCGAACGCCCCGCAATCCTACCCCTGGGTTATTAAAGTAGATCCTTACGAGACGGTCGGGGTCGGGGAACGGAAGAGAACGGAGGAGCACGGCATTCACGATGCTGAACATGGCCGTGTTGGCTCCTACGCCCAGAGCCAGAGTCAAAATCGCAACCGCGGTGAAACCTGGATTCTTGCGCAACAATCTCAATCCATGACGCAGGTCTGATCCCAGTTCACCCCACCAGCGCACGCCCACCGATGCCCGCACGGCATCTTTGTGAGACTCGATTCCACCAAACTCAATCCTCGCCTTTCGCATTGCTTCTTGCTGGGAAAGGCCTTTGCGAACGAGGTCGGCAGCGTAACTCTCAAGGTGAAACTGCGCCTCTGATTCCATTTCACGTTCAAGACGTTGTCCCTTGACCATCCACTTCAGCCAGGAAAGGAATCGGGGCAGAAGATTCATATCTGCTCCGACTTGGTGCGCAGGATACTGGCGATCAATGACGCCATGCGGTTCCACTTTTCGGTTTCCGAATGGAGTTGGCGCCGCCCGGCCGCGGTCAAACTGTAAAACTTCGCCTTGCGTTTGTTGTCCGATTCCCCCCACTCGCTGGCGATCCAACCCTGATGTTCCAGCCGATAGAGCGCTGGATATAACGAGCCCTGTTGGATCTCCAGCTGTTCGCCGGAGATCTGCTGAATGCGCAGCAGAACTCCGTAGCCATGCAGTGGGCCAAGCGAGACAGCTTTGAGAATCAGCATGTCCAGCGTGCCTTGCAGCAAATCAATTTGTTTGCCCACGCCCTCTCCTTGCTTGTCTAGGAGAGATTTAACAGGACTCTCCTAGATAGTCAAGGAGAGAGTATTTTTTCGGAGATTCCCCGGACTGACGGGCTAACCCGGCCACCCTCGCCGTTACGGCGTGACCGTCTTCCCGTAGCTCAACGGCTCGCCCGCTTTCGGCGCGTCGAAATTCCAGAAATAAAGCGGCTCGAGCTTCTTCTGCTCCGGCCACACCTGATTCAACGTGTCGCCCTCGAACAGTTCGCCGTTTTTCATCACCCAGTGAATCGTGTTGGTGTTGTGAATGTCGTCAAGCGGATTTTTGTCCATGATCACGAGATCAGCGAGCTTGCCCGGCTGGATCGAACCAAGATCATCGGGTCGCCCGATAATCTTCGCGCCATTCACCGTCGCGCAACGCAGCACTTCCATCGGCGTCATGCCGCCGCTCGCGATCATCCACATTTCCCAGTGATAGCCGAGCCCCTGCAACTGGCCGTGGCTGCCGACTCCGACCAATCCGCCTTCGCGCTCGAGCTTCGCCACCTGCGCTGCCAGCTTCGGGAACGCATATTCATCCTTGCGGAACCACGACGGCCGCCGCTTCGTCTTTTCGTCAATGATCTTGTGGGGCGTGAAGTGATTCAGCTTCGCGTTGTCGTGGACTTCGGAATATTCGTACCAATAGTCTTCGCCGAACGGCCCGCCATAATTCACGATCAGCGTCGGCGTTTCTGAAATTCCCGACTGCGCAAAAATCTGCAGCACATCCTTATATAGAGGCGTGATCGGCAGCGTGTGCTCATTGCCGTGGAAGCCGTCGATCACGTGCGTCAAATCCAGCTTCAGGTCGAGCCCGCCTTCGGTCGTCGGCATCATGCCGAGTTCCTTCGACGCCATCACCATGAACTGCCGCTGTTTGCGATTGCCGACGATGTAGCTCTTGATGTTGTGCGTGCCGTAGTATTTCTGATACTTCGTCAGCACGCCTTTCACTTCTTCCATCGACTGAAAATTGTTATCCGAGAAAACACCCGGCCCGGTCGAAAACGCACGCAATCCAATAATGTCGCCGCTATCGACGAGATCCTGATACGCGAACATGTCGTTCGATCCGGTCTGCACATCGAGCCCGGCCGTCACGCCGTAAGCAAGGTTCGCGAGGAACGCCCAGTTCTGCGTGTCCAAAATCCCGCGCCGAATTTCCGTCCAGTGCGCGTGCGTATCGACAAAGCCCGGCACGATCGTCTTGCCCGTCATGTCGATCACTTTCGCGCCGCTCGGCACACTGCCCTTCGCGCCCACTCGCTTGATGCGATTGTCTTCGACGACGATGTCGGCGTTCTTCAGCACTTCGTCGCCGTTCATCGTTACGACCGTCGCGCCGCGCAGCACTACCGTTCCCTTCGGCGTTTTCCGCGGCACTTCGAGATCAACCGCAATCTCGGTGACATCCTTCTCCTGCTCCTTGAATTTCTTCTCTTCTTTCTTCGCGTCTTTCTTGTCGCCATCCTTCTTATCTTTATCGTCCGCCTTCGCATCCGCGGATTCCTTCTTATCAGCGTCCGCGTCCTTCTTCTCATCCTTCGGCGGCTCAAACGAAACCGAACTCAGCGGCTGCCGAAAGTAACTCGCACCCACCGCCCACGTAATCGTCTTCCCATCGTCGGCCCACCCAAACCAATCCGCGCCAATATCCGTCAGCCGCTTGATCGGCACCGTCGGCGACCCCACATCCACCGTCGGCGGCTCGCCCCCGACAACCGGCATCGCGATCACATAAAGCTGATTCTGCACATGCGCCAACACCCACTGCCCATCCGGGCTCGGCTGAATATCGTCCGCCGGAATCGGCTCCTCAAAAAAGTAGAGCCCCTTGCCCTTCACAATTAAATGCGTGCGCCGATCCGTCCCGTCATAACGCAACGAAACCAATCCGCCCGGCGTGTTCACATAAATCCGATCCTTGTCGTGCGTGAAGTGCGCCCCGCCCGATCCGCGCGCCGGCAAAATCAGATTCGCATCGCCGCCCTCCGCCGGAATCCAGACCAAATCCGCGTTCGAAGTCTGCCCTCCATCGAACTCGCTGTTCTCGCGATCGTACGCATTCCCGCGAAGCACTACGATCTTCGTCCCATCCGGCGACCACGCCGGCTCGCTGTAAACGCCACCAGATTTCGACAACTGTTTCGGCGCGCCGCCGCTCGCAGCAACTTTCCACAGCGACCCGCCTTCGTTCGACCACGTCACAAACGCAATCGTCTTTCCATCCGGCGACCACGCCGGCTGAAATTCCGGCAGCTTGCTGTCCGTCAGCCGCGCAGGCTTTCCGCTCGGCAAATCCAGCGTGTAAAGATGCGTCATCGCAGAAAACGCCAGCCGCTTCCCATCCGGCGATTCCACCGGCGCCTGAATCAGCCGCACCTTCACCGGCCCCTGCTCCACCTTCTGCGGAAAATCGAGCTTCGGTCCGATTTCTTTCGAAACTTTCGCCGTGAACGGAATCACCGTCTCTTTGCCGCTCGCGATATTCAGCCGGCGAATTTTTCCATCCTGGTTGTAAACAATTTCGTTCCCGCTGGGCAGAAATGCGAACCCGGGAAACACGTCGCGCGAAAACAGCGCCTCCTGATCGTCGCGCGTGATCGGATACCGCACCCAGCGATCTTCGCCGCTGTTCAGATCGCGAATGCGCAGCTCGCTCTCGGTCTCGTATCGCGTCACGTAAATAATTTTCGTCCCATCCGGCGAAAGCGTCGGACGAAACGCGCTGTCGAGCTGCTCGATCAGCGTGTCTTCGTCGCCGGTCTTCCGGTCGCGTCGCATGATCGACCACTGCGGAAACATCGCGTTGTACGAAAACGGCCCCTTACGCTGCGCGTAATAGATGTACTTGCCATCCGGCGACGCGACGATGCCCATCGAATTTGGGCGCTCTTTTCGCGGAGTCGTCGGTGTCGGTTTCGCCTTCGTGATCTGCACGCCCGTGCCGCCATCGACGTGATACATCCACACTTCATACGCCGCGATGCCGAATCCCGCCTTCGAAACGTAAACGTATCGCCCGTCGGGCGCCCACGCCGGCGACGCCATCACGCTGTTCGGATCCTTCGACACCTGCTTCGGCTCGCTTCCGTCCGGATGAATCATCCAGATGTTCTCGCTGCCGTCACGATCTGAAATGAACGCGATCCACTTGCCGTCCGGTGAAAATCGCGGTTGGCTGTCGAAGGCCATGCCGCCCGAAATTAATTTCGCGTCGCCGCCCTCGATCGGCAGCGTATAAATATTGCCGAGCAATTCGAATACGATCGTCTTGCCATCGGGAGACACATCGAGCGACAGCCACGTTCCCTCATCCGTCGTGAACTCGATCTTCCGGTCGGGCTTGAGCGGCAGCTTCTTGTCCTTATCCTTGTCGTCCTTTTTATCTTTGTCGTCTTTCTTCTCATCCTTCTTATCTTTGTCTTGCGAACTCGCAGACGACGAGGCGGGAACATCCATCCGTTGCGCAAGCGTCGCCGCGCGGCTCACATCGCTGCCAAATCCAGCGAGAACCATCGCACCAACCGCAAGCCACACGCGCACACAAGCGCTCTTCTGCTTCAAAGCCATTCCCATCCTCCAATTTGTGTTCACAACGGATCGACGACTAAACCGACCGAGCCCGGACTGAACCGCCCTACGCGAGCGGCGCGAAATTGTACTCCGCCAAATTTCCTGCGGCAATTGCCCGCCCGCGCACGCAATCTCAAAATTCCCGCCCGCCTAAGACATCCCGCGAACCGTGCTAGGCTTCCAACTGCCTTTACCGACTGACTTTACTGAGCGCCTTACTGGTTGAATGTTCAGCGTGAATCGCAATTCCCGTGCCCGGATTTTCCCCGCGCCTCGCCCCCAGTCTCTTCCGACGGCGCTTCGCTTTGCATTCACCACGTTCACACTGTTGGCACTCTTCGGCACTTCTTCGACGTACGCCCAGCAAATCCGTAAGCCGCCCAAAGGCGGCGTCGCCGAGCTTTCCTCCAGCGGTCCGCAGTCGCGCCAAGGCGACACCACCACCGCCGACGGCGCCGTTGACATTCACTACGGCAATCAGCGCCTTCGCGCCGACCACGTCGAGTACAACGACCAGACCGACGAGGCCGTCGCGCGCGGCCACATTATTTTCGACTACGAAAATCAGCACCTCGAAGCCGACGAAGCCCACTTCAACGTCAGCACGGGTCGCGGCACTTTCACCAACGTTCGCGGCTTCATCAAAATCGAGCGCAAACCCAATCCCACCGTCCTCATCACAGAAAATCCGCTGTACTTCGAAGCCAAAAACGTCGAGAAGTACAACAACGACCTCTACATCCTCTCGTCCGCATGGATCACCGTCTGCGATCCCGAGCATCCACGCTGGCAATTTTTCGCGCAGCACGCGCGCGTCACCGTCGATAAAAAGGTCGCGCTCGTAAACTCCAACTTCCGCCTCGTCAAAATCCCGCTCGTCTGGCTTCCTTACGCCACCGCTCCCGCCGGAACAAAAGTTCGCGAATCCGGCTTCCTCATCCCCATCATCGGCAACAGCAGCAGCAAAGGTGTGGTGCTCGGCGACGCGTTTTACTGGGCGCCCACGCCATGGCTCGACACCACGGTCGGCGCCGAATACCTTAGCCGCCGCGGCTCCGCCGAGCGCGGACATTTCCGCGCCAAGCCATGGGAAAACACTTCGATCAATTACAGCTATTTCGGCGTGATCGATCGCGGCGTGCCGACGGTCATCAATCCCGGCCTGCCCACGCAAACCACCGAGCTCGTTTCACAAGGTGGTCACGAGCAGCAGGTCGAAGTTATTTCCAATCTCAAACATGACTGGCGTTTCGTCACCGACTGGAACGAGCTCTCCTCGCTCACCTTCCGCCTCGCCTTCGCCGACAACTTCGGCGACGCCATCAACTCCGAAGTCCGCAGCTCGATTTTTCTCACTCACAATTTCAACGGCTACAGCTTCAATCTCGCGGCGCTCAACGACAACAGTTTCCTCACGGTAAATCCCGTGCAGACCAGCGTTTCGCTGCGCAACGCGCCCGAAGCGCGCTTCAGTTCCGTCGATCGCGCTCCGTTCGCCAACGTCCCCGTCTACTTCAGTTTCGACGCGTTTGCCGGCGCCTTGCATCGCAACGACGGCGTCATCGACACGCCCGCCGCCGTTCCCCGCGTCGAATTCGCGCCGCGCATGACCGTGCCGCTGCATTTCGGCCCGTGGCTCGACGTCACCGCCACCGCCGCTTTTCGCACCAGCTACTACGGCGATTCGCTCGTGCCCGGCTCGATTCTCACGACACCGGTCCTCAGCCCATTCTCCATCACGCGCAACGATGGCGAGTTCAGCCTCGACTTCCGCCTGCCGGTGATTCAGCGTTATTTTCAAAAGCCCGGCTCGACGAAAAAATACAAACACACCATCGAGCCGTTCTTCGACTACAACTACGTCACCGGCATCCACAATTTCTCGCAGCTCATTCGCTTCGATTCCGACTCTACGCTCACCGACACGAACGAGATTGGGTACGGCGTGACGCAGCGCCTCTTCGTCAAAAATGGCGAAGACCAGCCGCAGGAACTCATCACGTGGAGCCTGGTGCAGAAGCACTTTTTCGATCCGACGTTCGGCGGCGCGCTCGTCACCGGCGCGCGCAACGTGTTTCAGACGCTCGACGACATTTCGCCGTTCGCGTTCGCCGACGGTCCCCGCAATTGGTCGCCGCTGATCAGTGACTTCAGGCTCACGCCGGGCGGGCCATTCGATTTCGAGCAGATTTTGGAATACGACACGCAGCGCGGTAGCGGCGGACAGCTCACCACCATCGGCACGCTCGCCAAGGTGAAACCGTACAAGGAATTTTTTGCGACGATCGCGGATTTTCGGCTCGACGCCGACCCGTTGATACTGCAGCCAAAATCAAATCAGATTCGCACTCTGATCGGTTACGGCAGCGAAACACGCAAAGGATTCAACATCACCACGGGCATCAGCTACGACATCACGAATCACGCATTGCAAAATCAACTCGTGCAAGTCAGCTACAACGGCGGCTGTTGCGGCCTCGCCCTCGAATATCGCCGCCTCGAACTCGGCCAGGTCCGCACCGACAATCAGTTCCGCGTCGCGTTCATCATCGCCAACATCGGCAGCTTCGGCAATCTCCGCCGCCAGGAAAAAATCTTCTAGCACCCGATTCTCTGCGCCCCTCTGCGGCCTTTGCGCCTCTGCGTTAGATTTTGTCCTTGTTTTCTCTTTGCTCTCGACTTTCAACTGTCGACTGTCACCCTCTTCATGAAGCTTCGACACCGAAAGTCGCGAACTCCGTCCGCTTCTCCCGCGCCTCACTCTTCCTCATGATCCACGACCCCACGAAATACCCGATCGTCGCCGTCGTAATCCCACCAAAAATGTCCGCGATGTAGTGATACCGCCCGTAAATCGTCGAACCGCACATGCACAACACCAGCGGCAGCAGCGTCCAGAACAACCACCGCCGATGCCGCCACGCACCCCACAACGCCGCAAACGATCCCGCTACATGCTCCGACGGAAATGCCGCCCCGCGTACGCGCCCATAGTGCTCGATGAAACCAATCAGCGCCGTAAACGGTCCGCCACGCAATTCCCCGTGCCACATTCCCGCCATCGAGAACCATGGACTCTCGATTGGAAACAGCATCGCGATGATGTACCCGATCGAGTACGCCACCATCGAATACGTCATCACTGACCAGTACGCCTTCCAATCCTTCCGGTAGTAAAGAATTCCGCACAGAATCAGCAGGTACGTGAAGTAGGTGAAATACGTAAACTGCATAAAGTCGTTGCGAAACGGCGTCGTGAATTGTTCCAGCCAGATCGACGGGTGCACGCCCGTCAGCCAGAAATCGAACGCGATCAGCTTCGCGTCCTGCCACGTCGGCACGACAAGGTGAACGAGATGCGCAAGCTCCTCGAAGCAAAACAAAAAGAAAAGGTGCGGATACCAGTGCCGCCAGAAGTGCCAGAACTTCTGCGTGAACGTCGTTGGATTCGCGTTGTAAGGAATGAGGATGTTAACGCCGCGACACAACAACAGAATCAACGCGACGACGCACACGCGCGTGTACCAGCAGTCGCACCGGATGCGGCAGATTCTCTGCAAAAACCGCGATCAAAATGCTGCTCACGGCGAAATAACCAAGCGCCATCCACTCAAAGGGCCCGCACGCTTCTCCGAGCGCGAGCCATTCGTTGCGAATCGCACGCCCAATACCGAGCGATCGCGGCGGCGCGGCCGCGACGGCGGTCGTAGCTACTGCAGCCTGCCTCTGCCAATTTGCCGCCGACTTGCGGCTCGTTTGCTCGATTTCGTAAGAGGACTTCATTGCACGTTCTCCGATGGAATGCCGTGAAAAAATGTGGAGTCAAACTCAGCCGGCGCTTTCGTTTCAGCGGCCTCGCCGGTCGGACCAATCAAAAATCGGCCAATGCCGCAGCATCGCGATGCGCCGCAACTCCTGCGAAGGATTCACCGCGGCCGGTTTGCCCACTGCTCCGAGCATCCAGCGATCGTGCGCCGAATCGCTGTACGCATAGCAGCGCCCGAGTTCGAAGCCGTTCTCATCGGCGATCCGCCGCATCGCAATCATTTTTTCTTCCGCAAAATTCGCCGCGCCAACGATCTTCCCGGTGTAACGGCTGCCGATGCGTTCCGCTTGCGTGGCGCAAACTCCGATCTTGGCGGTCACTCCACGCATCGCAAGCCGTAGCGTCAGCGCCAACGCAGCTTGCCGCGCCAGAAAATCGAGCGTGCCCGAAACCAGAATCACCGAATGGCCCTGCGACGCGTGCCAGGCCACACGGCGAATCGCGTCCGGAAAAAACGCAAGCTCTCGAAAAGAAAGTGCCCGCACCGGCACATTTCGCAAATGCGCCTTGTTGCTGTGAATCGAACGTAAAACGCCGCGCGGCGCGAGCCGCATCGCGGCAGCAAGCCATCGCAGGTAATTGCCGACCGGAATCACGCCTTCGCGGCGAAGCTCCGCGACAAACCGTCGCTCCAGCGATGGCAGCGGCAGCAGCGTCCCGTCGATGTCGAAAAATGCCGCAACACGAGCCGGATCCATTTCGCGAAGGCGATACGCGTTCGAGCTATCGATATGTACGATCGTGCTCATGCCGTCTTCCTCACCGAAACTTTTGCGACCGACATTTTTGCTGCAGCGACCGGCGCAATACTTCCCGCGACGAATTGCCAGCCCTCGACCAAAACCGGAATCGCGCGCACGAAACAAAACACCGCCGTCGCCGAAGTCAGCGCCACCGCTCCGCTGCGAATCGCCGTGTGTGTCGCCGGCGTCAACCCGCCAATCAGCGCCACCGGTCCGCGCGTCAACGCGAGTTCAAGCCCGAGATAGCAGAAGCAAAGACATTTCATCGCCGCGTACAATCCGCGGCTCCAGCGTGAGCCGACCAACGTCCGTCCCCACCACGTTTGCAGCATCGCGTTCGCGCCCCAGCCGGAATACCCCGCCTTCGACGCAAGCCCGCGCAGAAAATCCGTCGCTGCCCCGCGCGCGAAAAAGAAAATCGGAAGCCACAGCGAAACCATTCCCACTACCGCGAAATACGTGAAATACAGATTCTCGATCATGCGGTCGCCGAGAATGTCGATCTGCGCACCGACCGGAGTCGCCAGATTTTTTCGCCGCGCGATGTGTCCATCCAGCGCGTCTAACCCGATGCTCGCAACCGTCAGCGCGACGGCGCTCAGGTTGAGCCACGGCCCGCGCCCAAACAGAAACACAGCCGCGAATCCGACCATCACCCGGAGGCAAGTCACTCGATTTGGCGTCCAGTGCATCGTTCGTCCTCGGCAGGTATCCGTGGCACAGACACTCCAGTCTGTGTGCGCACGTCCCATCGCAAAGCCTACAATGCACCGCCCATGCCAACCTTAGGTTCCGTAAGTCATAGATAAAACGAATGTTACTAGGACAACCCCGATCAGCTCCGTCGCCATCCGCCATGCAAAAATGTCATCTGTCGGCGTTTCCCTGTCGTACTTGTCATGGATAACCCGCGCCGAGCGTTAAACTTTTGTCGCGCGTGGAATACGCCGTTCGGCCCCGCAGTCAACAGTTTGTCAGCGCGAGTCACGGCGCAGGTTGGCGGCCCTAGATATGGGACAATACGAAACTGCTCGGTGGCCGATGGCGCTAGTAAACTTGCGGCCTTTCGCGCACGGTGCGGTCAGAACAGCTCTTCGCGTTGAAGCGCGTCGAAGTTGAAGTGAGGACGAATCGGGAATGACGGATGTCTCTTTAGCTGGAGCGTTTCTCGCGGGGCTGATTTCGTTTTTGTCTCCGTGCGTGTTGCCGCTGGTGCCCGGATACATCTCGATGCTCTCCGGCATCGGCATGGAGCAATTGCGCCAGGGCCAAGCGCCGCGCTCGGGTTTGTTCGCGTCCGCGCTCGCTTTCGTCTGCGGATTCTCCGCGGTCTTCATCACCTTCGGCGCTTCGGCCAGCGCCGTCGGCGGATTTCTTGGCCAGCATCGCACGACTCTCGCGCCAATCGCCGGCGCGCTCATTCTTCTTTTCGGGCTGCACCTGCTCGGCGTTCTCATAAAACTGACCGTTCGCGTCGGAATTATTCTCGGAGTGGTGCTGGCGATCCTCGGCGTGATCGCGCTCGTGCACGGCGGGCCGCTGTTTGCCGGGCTTCGCGCGGTTCATTTCTTCTCGCTCTCGGTGATCGGATTCTTTGGGCCGGCGATGACGCGCTGGCTCAACCGCGATGTTCACTTGCGCAGCGGCGGCAAACAGCCGGGCATCTGGAGCGGTTTTCTTCTCGGCTTCGCATTCGCATTCGGATGGACTCCTTGCATCGGTCCGATACTGACCGCGGTGTTGGCGCTCGCAGCCGCGAGCGACACGATTGCGCGCGGAATTCTGCTGTTGGCTGTGTACTCCGCGGGTCTCGCAGTTCCGTTCCTGCTGACTGCGCTTGGCATCGGCCAGTTCATGAAGTTTTATCAAGGCTTCCGAAAATATCTCCACGCCGTCGAATTGTTCAGCGGCGCGCTGCTGCTCTTCGTCGGCGTTTTGGTTTTCTTCAACCGGCTGACGTGGCTGGTGACGAAGCTGAGTTTCCTGAATTCGTTCGTGTTGTGGCTCGAACACGCGCTTACCGGAGCGAAGTAGTCGCGCATCTAAGAAGTGGTAGCAAAAAGTAGTCGTGCTTCCGGGAAATAGCCGCGCAGCAAAGAGCTAGGCGGATCGATGTTGGCGAAGTCGCCGCGGGAATATCGAGCGCTGGAACAGGCTCTCGCGTTCTGCGAAAATGGTATGCGAAGGATGAAATGACATGACGACGGTTGAAACAAAAGACGGTTCTCCTGAGTTCGCTTCCACGCCGAATACAAATACCTCTGGCGCACCGCAAAGTTCCGGCGGGATGTTGAAACCGGCGATTATTGTGATTGCGATTTTGGCGGTTATTGTGATCGGCGCACACTTTGCGGACAAGGCGACGCGCCTGCCGAAAACGACGGCGGCTTCTCTCACGAAGACGGAGGCGAAGGATGAGTCGAAGGACGAGCCGGAGCTGACCCTGAAGGATCTCGACGGTAAGGACGTGAGCTTGGCTTCGTTGAAAGGCAAAGTGGTGCTCGTGAATTTCTGGGCGACGTGGTGTGAGCCTTGCAAGATTGAGATTCCGGAATTGATCGAGTTGCAGCAGGAGTATGGGCCGAAGGGTTTTACGGTGTTGGGAATTGCGATGGACGACGAGGGTCGCCCCGCGGTGGCGCCGTTCGTGCAGAAGGAAAAGTTCGATACCGACGCCGGGAAGTCGACGATGAATTATCCGATCGTGATCGGCAACGATGCGGCGGGAGATAAATTCGGTGGGCTGCTCGGCTATCCGACGAGCGTGCTGCTAAGCCGCGACGGCAAGCAGGTGAAGCGGATCACCGGGCTCATAACGCGCGACGACATCGTGAAGTCAATCCAAGCACAGCTCTGAATCAAGCTGCGAAATTCAAACTCTGATACTCTCCCGGTATGATCGACGAAAAAGACTTCACGAAAAAAGCGGACAGTGCGTTTGAGGATTTGAAGAAACGGCTGCTGACGCTGGGCGACGAACACGGCTTCGACGTCGAAGGCGAGAGTGGAAAGCTCGAAGTGATTTTCGAGGAGCCGGAAGAAGTGAAATTTGTGATTTCGCCGAACACGCCAATCCGCGAAATCTGGATTTCGGCGCTTTCGACGAGTTTCAAGCTCGGCTGGAACGAATCTCGGAACGCGTTCGTTCTGGAAAAGACCGGCGAAGATCTGCGCGCCGTGATGAGCCGGGTAATTTCGCAGCAACTCGGTGCACAGGTGACGGTGTGAATTCTCTCCGCGCTAACTCGGAAAATAACCGCCGCCAACGCAGGTGTTGAGGGTTCGAGCTCTCGGTTCCGCATTGTCCGTTTTTTATTTGCCGCGCCCTGCGCTTTCGCATTGCTGTTCGGCGCCGCAAGCGTGAAGACGCCGCGAGCGGCAGCGCAGGTTCCGTCGCCGAAAGACGTGGTCGCTCCGGCGGCATTCGCTTCGTACGATCCGGTTGCGCGCGGCAAAGAATTTCAGATCGCCGTCGTGATGAAGATTCGTGAAGGCTTCCATGTCAACGCGCGGAAAAAATCTGCGGAATATTTGATCGCAACGGATCTGAAGACCGACGGTGCTACGGGATTCAAGATCGGCGACGTGTCCTATCCTGAAGGCGAGCTGCACACGTTTACGTTTTCCAAGACGCCGCTCAATGTTTACGAAAAAACTGTCGTGTTGAAAGTTCCGGTGACCGCGCTCGCGGACGCGCCGACCGGCGCGCAACACATCCCGCTAAAGCTGCGTTATCAGGCTTGCAACAACGAAGTATGCTTGCCGCCGGTGACCTTGCCTGTCGATGCGACCGTTAACGTTACCGCGAGTACGAGTGCGGCACATCGCGCCCACCCGGAGTTGTTCCAAACTCCTCGCTAGTGCATCAAAGCTACAACCTTCAAAACGTTGGGCTCAAACGTTTCGGGGAAAAACCAGGTTGAGGAGCACATCGTGTCAGATGGTGAGTCGCGGCCACGCCGCAGGTGGCCTTATGTCGTCGGCATTCTTGCCGGCTTGCTGGTCGGCTTGGGCATTTTTGTTTCCGTGAAATTGCGCAACATCGACGAACGGGTGCGGGACTGGGTCGTCGTACAACTCCAGCAGAAATTTCAGAGCGACGTGGACTTGGGTGAACTGCATGTTCGGGTGCTGCCCGATCTTGGCGTTACCGGCGAAGAATTGTCGATTCGACTGCACAACCGCAAAGATCTGCCGCCGATGTTTCACGTGGCGAAATTTTCTTTCAACCTTGGATGGACTGGAATTTTCAACGCGCCGCACCACATTTCGGGAATTTACGTCGAGAACATGACGATCACGATTCCGCCGCGCGGCGAGAAGCACGACAAGCCGCCCGCGCCGAAAAAGAAATTTCCGGACGTCACGATCGACGAGATCGTGATCAACGATACGGATTTAGTGATCGTGCCGAAAAAAGCGGGGAAAGCGCCTCTGGATTTCGACATTCACGATCTGATGCTGAAATCGGTGGGGCCGAACAAGCCGTTTGATTTTCACGGCGAGCTGACCAATGCGAAGCCGCAAGGCGAGATCGCGACGCTCGGGACGTTCGGCCCGTGGGACGCCGATGAGCCGGGCGACACGGCGCTGACCGGCAGCTATAAATTCACGGACGCCGATCTCGGCCCGTTTCCCGGAATCGCGGGAACATTGTCTTCCACGGGCGATTTCACTGGAAAACTGAATGAAATCGCGGTGAACGGAAAAACGGACACGCCGAACTTTTCGCTCGATCCCGTCGGGCATGCGGTGCCGCTGCATACGGATTTTTCAGCGACCGTGGATGGCACGGACGGCGATACGTATCTGCATCCGGTGAAGGCGACGCTCGGAAAATCGGTGATCGTGTGCGAAGGAAGCGTCGTGCACGTTCCGAATCAGGGGCATTTGATTCAGCTCAACGTGGATGCGCCGAATGCGCACATCGAAGACATCCTTGCGCTGGCGATCAATTCCGATAAGCCGTTCATGGCCGGTCCGGCGAAGATCAAAGCGAAGCTGACGATACCGCCGGGCAAATTGAAAGTGCTCCAGAAAATGATTTTGGACGGCAAGGTCAACATCGACAATGCGAATTGGTCGGACCCGAAGGTGCGCGACAAACTGGAGTCGCTAAGCCGTCACGCCGAGGGGAAACCGGGCGATGAGGATGCGGGCAGTTCGGTCGCGAATCTTCACAGCGACTTTAAGCTCGACAAAGCGGTCATTAATTTTCGGAATCTGACGTTCAGCGTGCCTGGCGCGAATCTGGATCTCGTCGGGAATTACGACATCGGCGAGGGGACGCTCGACTTCAATGGGCATCTGCGGTTGCAGGCGAAGCTGTCGCAGACGGTGACCGGGAAGAAGTCGCTTTTCCTCAAGGCGGTCGATCCGTTTTTCAGCAAGGACGGAGCGGGGACGTTGCTGCCGATTACGATTACGGGGAAGCGGGATGCGCCGACGCTGGGAGTGTCGGCGTTTCACAAGACGTTCAAGCGGTCACTGGGTGGGGACGACAAGGACGATAAGTCTGGCGACGGCGGCGACAAAGACAAAGGTCAGGACGCCAAGGATAAATCGAAGAACGCGAAGCCTTCGAAGGACGACTCGAAACCCTGAAGCGAGGCCCTCTCGCGGCCCCGATCCGTTTCTAGTTCCGAATTGGGAAGAAGAGGGGTATACCCCCGTCGTTTTTTAAAGAGCGTGCAAGTGGTGCGTTTTGAGCACGTTGCGAGCGCTTGGGAAACAAGTGTGTGTAAGTGGTTGATTCTGTTGGGATTAAGAAGGGTGCTTGTTCGAAAATTTTTGGTTGTGTTGGGGATCGGACGCGGACCTGTACGTAAAAATGGTATCAATTTGGTAACGTTTTGTCAAGGGTATTTTACGAGTTTTCGCGGGGGAGTTGGCACGTCGCGGCACGGAAGGTTGGGTGCGCGAATGGGCGGTGGTCGATGGGGTTGAATCTAGATCCCGCGGTATGGGGAATGATCGCGGGTACGAGTGGTGAGTTGTTCGTGGTGCGTGACGGATGGGTTTTTTAGGGTGGGCGACGCCGGGCGGAGCGAGCCCCGCCCCTACAAACCCTGGAGCGTTTGTGGATGTCGTTGTGGGGTGGGAGGGGGTGAATCTAAACCCGCGCCCCTTTTAAAGGTTAAGGGTGCGGCACCCAAATGCCGTCTTGAATTTACACGGCTCGGATTATTGGTGGAAGGATGCGCGGAGGCGGCGGACTACGCGGTCTTGGCCCAGGGCTACCATTGTGTCGAAGAGGGGTGGCGCGACGGATTGGCCGACGATGGCGACGCGGGTGGCGTTGATGAGGAGGCCGGCTTTTACGCCGGCGGCATCGGCTACGGCGCGGCTTGCGTGGTCGCAGGCGTCGTGATTCCACTCGGGTAAGGCGGCTAGGGCATCGGCTAGGGCGCGCATGAGTTCGGGAACTTTGGGGTCTTTCCAGAATTTTGTTTTGCCGGCTTCTTCGATTTCGAAATCGTCGCTGAAGAAGGCGCGGGACCAACTCGAGAAATCGGGCAGGAATCGGACGCGCGGACGGAGGAGATCGACGGTTTTTGAGAACCACTCGTGACCTGGGCCTGACGCCCACTCTTCTTTCCATAGGCCACTGCGCTTGAGTTCGGCTTCGACTTGCGGCAGCAAATCCTCGATCGGCAATTTCTGAAGATATTGCGTGTTGAACCACTCGAGTTTGGGGCGGTCGAAGACGCCGTTGGTGCGGCTGACGCCGCTGAGGCTGAATTTTTCGATCAGATCTTTGGTGCGGAGGAATTCTTCGTCGCCCCCGGGCGCCCAGCCGAGGAGCGCCAGGAAATTGCGGAACGCTTCGGGGAGGAAGCCTTCGGTGCGGTACATGTTGACGTCGGTGGCGCCGTGACGCTTGGAGAGGCGCGATTTGTCGGCACCGAGAATCAGCGGGAGATGCGCGAAGATCGGCGGCTCGGCCTTCATGGCGCGATAGAGCAGGACTTGTTTGGGTGTGTTGGAGATGTGGTCGGCGCCGCGGATGACATGGGTGATGCGCATGTCGATGTCGTCCACGACGACGCTCATCTGATAAGTGGGCATGCCCCACTCTTCGCCGTCTTTGCCGGAGCGTAGGAGGACGAAGTCTTCGATTTCGGCGTTGTCGAATTCGCGATCGCCGAAGACGGCGTCGGAGAAGACGGTTTTCCCCTCGGGGACGCGGAAGCGGATGGCGGGTTTTACGCCAGGATTCGAAGGCTTGCCGTCGCGGCAGGAGCAGCGGACGATGCGGCGAACTTTTTCGGCGCCGGTGGCGCCGTCGGCGGCGTGATCTCCGCCGGCGTATTTTTCGGCGGCGCAATAGCAGAGGAAGGCGCTGCCGTTGGCGAGGCATTTTTGCGCGGCGTCTTTGTAGAGGGCGAGACGCTGGGACTGGTAGAAGGGGCCTTCGTCCCAGTTGAGACCGAGCCACTGAAGGCCGTCGATGATGCCCTGGACGAGTTCGGGTTTGTTGCGTTCGGCGTCGGTGTCTTCGATGCGGAGGACCATGATGCCGCCCTGCTGGCGGGCGTAGAGCCAATTGAAGAGAGCGGTGCGGGCGCCACCGACGTGGAGATAGCCGGTGGGAGATGGGGCGAAGCGGACGCGGATGGGGGTGGTGGTCATGAGATTTGGGTGATGGTGAATTGGATAGTTTAGCGGATGGAGGGAGGCCGCGCAATTTCAGGCCTTCGAAGGCCGCGACACCGCAGAAATTGCGATGAGGTTACAGCTGAGATCCTTCGGCGTCTTGCGGACGCCTCAGGATGACGGGCTTTTGGTTATGCTGGCTCGAGAGATCAGCATAACGTTCAACTGAGGAATCGCACGCTCATGTCGCCGAAGCGGAAAGCAGTCGAATGGAGTGAGCTTGCGGACGTGGGGCGCAGCGGTGCTGCGCCCGTACAAATTCGGTGGCGAACGTTTTGGAGTGGGCGAGGTTGAGTTTAAACCTCGCGATCTGGGGGGCGAA
This sequence comes from uncultured Acidobacteriota bacterium, assembly GCA_963785605.1. Taxonomy (GTDB): domain Bacteria; phylum Acidobacteriota; class Terriglobia; order Acidiferrales; family UBA7541; genus Acidiferrum. The sequence goes on from CAWAWE010000029.1 coordinate 120,401, forward strand.
TCGCGGTTATAGGGTGGCGATTTTTCGGTAGTGCGCGAACGATAGTCGTTTAGGGTGGGCGACGGCGGGCGGAGGCAACCCCGTCCCTACGAACGGCGAAGAGCGACGAGGTGTTGGTGGCGGCGCGGAAGTACTGAGAGGCGATGCTGTCTTTTTAGCAACCAGTACGTAGGTACTTTGCTGGGGGCGAAATTGGTGAGCCATAATCAAGCGCAAGTACTTTGTTTTGTGTGCCGAAGTCTGCTCGTCCTCGGGTGGTAAGCACAGAAAACTGAGGAGAGTTGCGGCCCGAGAATTATTTCTGTGGGCTCTATTGTGAAAGCGTCAACCAGGTGACGCGGAGCGGGTCGGGTAGAGACGGAGAAGCGGCGAAATTTGATTCACGATAGCTATATCGCGATTACGTTGTTGGCTGCGGCTGCGGTGGCGGCGGGTTTTTTTGCTTACGTGTACACGCTGAAGCGGCAGACGTATTTGTTGCTGTGGACGGCGGGCTGGAGCTTTTTTGCGCTGCATTATTTGAGCCCGGCGCTGGCTCCGTGGCTGCATGGTGGACCGCTGCAAACGGCGCTGAACCGCTGGCTGTACGCGCTGGCGGGGCTGAGCTTTGTGCTTGGCGCGCAATTCTATTCACAACGAAAAGCGTGGAAATCGGCGGCGGGAATCGCGGCGATTGTGCTGGGCGTGTGGGCGGCGGCGAACGCGCTCGGGTGGTTCACGATTGTGCCGGTGGTGATTCCATCGATCTGTTTATATCTGGCGGTGGGTGCGATTTTCTGGATCGAAAGCCGGCGACAGGAAACGCTGGCGGACCGGATGCTGGCGATTGCTTTTTTTGCGTGGGCTGGGTTGCGGCTGGCGATATTTCTGGTGTTGAACGGGGGAACGGCGGGCGCGGACGAATTGGGAATGCGCGCGCTGGGAGCGGTGCCGTCGGCATTTGTGGCGATGCTGATGGTGATGGCGACGTATGAGGAAGAGAAGCGCCGCGTTGAGCGGAACATGCTGGCGCTGTCGAATTTAAATTTGGCGACATCGAGTTTTGTGGGAGGCGAGATTCAGCGGATGTTGTCGCAGGCGCTGGATCGCGTGCTGGGCGTGGTGCGATTACCGGCGGGCGCGTTGTTTTTGCATCACGGCGATCCGCAGGGACCGACGTCGGTGGTGGCGGCGGGATTGAACGATGATTTTTGCCGCGTGGCGCAGGAAGAAGGGCTCGACGATTACTTGGTCGGGCTTGTGTCGCGCATGGGCGGACTGCTGGGATTTCGCGATTTGCGCGATGCGTCGCTGGCGGCGTTGGAGAAGGACGAATCGATACGAAGATTTCGGCAATTGGGATTGGCGCAGGGGCTGCGCAGCGTGGTCGTGATCAGTTTGCAGGCGAAAGAGCAGGCGTTTGGCGTGTTGCTGTTGGGGACGCCGGACAACCGGAGATTTACGCCTGCGGAATTGCGATTGTTGCTGGCGCTTGGTCATCAGATCGGAATGGCGGTCGAGAATAGTTATCTGGTGCAGCAGACTTCGCGGCGATCGGAAGAATTGCATGTGCTGAACGAGATCGGGCGCGCGCTGAGCTCGACGCTGAACAAAGAAGATTTGCTGAACAAGATTTGGGAAGAGCTGCGGCGGCTGTTTGCGGTGGAGAATTTTTACATTGTGGAGCTCGATCCGCTAAACGACGAGATTTTGTTCGACCTCGAGATTATCGACGGGATGCGGATGCCGAAGCGGACGCGGCCGGCGGGAAATCACTTGAATGAGTATGTGATTCGAACGCGGCAGCCGGTTTTGATTCGCGAGAATTTTTTGGAAGAGGCGAAGAAGTTTGGCGTCGTGCCGATTCGCACGAAGGGCTGCATCTGCGTCGTGCCGTTGGTGGCGTATGACCACGCGATCGGGGCGATGGGAGTTTTTTCGGACCACGATCACGCGTTTGACGAGGGGCATCTGGAGTTGATGCGCGTGCTGGCGAGCGAGGCGAGCATCGCGATCGAGAACGCGCGGTTGTTCAATGAGGAGCGGACGAAGGCGCGGCATTTGTCGCTGCTGAATACGATTTCGCGGAATGCGATCGCGACGCTGAATCCGGACGAGATGCTGGCGAAGATTACGGAGCAACTGGAAGAGGGACTGGGGCACGATCACGTTGGAATCGGCGTGCTGGATTATTCGAGTCGCGAACTGGTGATTCAGGCGGAGGGCGGGTCGCGACGCGGCGATTTGGGGCGGCGCGTGGCACTTGGTTCGGGATTAGCGGGGCAAGTGGCGCGCACGGGGCACATGGCGGCGTTCACGACGGCGTCGGGCTCGAACGATCCGGGATTGCGGCCGATGATGCCGGATTCAACGGCGGCGATCGCGTTGCCGATTTTTTATGCGGAGCAATTGCACGGCGTGTTGTATGTGGAATCGTCGAAGGCGACGGATTTTTCGGAAGAAGAGGTTTTGCTGTTGCGGACGCTGGCGGACTTGATCGCGGGCGCGTATCACAACGCGCTGTCGTTCCAGAAGGCGCAGGAGCAGGCGATCACCGATGGATTGACGGGCGTGAAGACGCACCGGTTCTTTATGGAGTCGCTGTCGGCAGAGTGGAAGCGGTCAACGCGCGCGGGGCGTGCGTTTGCGCTGGTGCTGATGGACCTGGATCGATTTAAATTTGTGAACGATTTTTACGGGCACCTGGAAGGCGATCTGGTGCTGCAACGCGTCGGACATATTCTGGAAGCGAATTGCCGGCGGTCGGATGTGGTGGCGCGATATGGCGGCGACGAGTTTGTGATGTTGATGCCGGAAACGAACATGGAGCATGCGCGGCAACTGGCGACGAAGCTGCGCGGATGGGTCTCGGCCGATCCGTTGTTGCGCGAGAAAAATGTGAGCGCGAGCTTTGGCATTGCGTGCTATCCGCTGCACGGGTCGACGCCGCAGGAATTGATTCAGGTGGCGGACGCGTCGATGTATTTGTCGAAACATCAAGGCGGGAACGCGGTATCGACGGCGGATCATTTCGACCCGAACGAAACGAAGAAGTGGAAGCGGGATGTGCTGGAAGCGTATCTGGGCGTGACGCTGAAGCGGTTGTTTGCGACGGGGCCGGAAGCGTTTGAGGAAATTTATTCGCGGCTGAAGCAATTTACGGAATCGCTGGCGACGACGGAGATTGCGCCGGAGCCGGGCCAGCCGGAGAAGGCTGTGGCGCTACCGCAGGCGGTGCTGGATACGGTGACTTCGCTGGCGTTCGCGATCGATGCGAAGGATCACTACACGCAGGGGCATTCGCAGAAGGTGTCGGCTTATGCGGCGCTGATTGCGGAGCAGATGGGGATGAACGAAGCGGAGATCGAAGAGATTCGGCTGGGTGGCGTGCTACATGACATCGGGAAAGTGGCGATTCCGGAAAATATTTTGAACAAGAATGGGCCGCTGAATCCGGACGAGTGGGACACGATGAAGTCGCACGTGACGTTTGGCGCGAAGATTCTGGATCCGCTGACGCCGCTGGCGCGAGTGCGGGAGATGGTGCTGCACCATCACGAATATTTCGATGGGTCGGGATATCCGGATGCGCTGGCGGGCGAGCGGATACCGCTGGGGGCGCGGATTATCGCGGTGGCGGATGCGTTTGACACGATTACGAGTGACCGGACTTATAAGAAGGCGCGCGCGGCGGAAGATGCGTTGAATGAGCTGGAGCGATGCGCGAATGCGCAGTTTGATGGGAGCATCGTGGCGATATTTGTGCGGACGATGAGGCAGTTGCCGAATCCGGTGATTGAGGTGGCGTCGCTGGTGAGGAATTCGTAGGGCAGTTGCGGCTTCAGGTTTTGCGAGTGGCTGATTTCGCGGGCTGGGCGAGAATCCTTTCTGACAAAGTGAGGGCGTCCAAAGCGGGCGTTAAGCGGGTTTGTGCGTTTGTGCCTGGATCGTCTGATGGTCTGTGGTATTGCCCTTCTACAATGCGGACGGAGAATCGATATGAGGCGGGTGAGGCGTTTGTGTTTGCTGGTGATTTTGGTGTTGGTGGCGATTTCGCCGTTGTTTGCGTGAATGGGCGGTGCCGCGACGTGACGGACGATGAGGCTCCGCGACACGATGAGACAAGACGCGGCGGCCGGGCGGGACAAGCCCCGCCCCTACAATGGATTCGCGGAATTGTGTGAGGCGTGATCGGAGTGTTTTAGGTTGCGACAGCCAGGCGGTGCTGGCGTGTGACGGTGCCGGTGCGGGTTTTGAAGCGATCGACTTTGCGAAGAGACTCGCGCAGGCGTTTGCGGGCTTTGTGGACTTGAGATTTGGAGTTACCGACGCTGCAGTCGAGGATTTGGGCGATTTCGTTGTGTTCGTAGCCGTGCAGGTCGTGAAGCAGAAACATCCGCTTGTAACCATCGGGAAGACTTTCGATCGCGGTTTGGAGATTGACGCGGTCGAACATGCCTGTCAGACGGACGTCGGTCTCGCCGATTTCCAACTTCTGTCCTGAGTCGTCGTCATTCGTTCTGATGATTTCGTCGAGAGATGTGAGGTGCGCTTTCTTTTTGCGAAAGCTCATCAGGACTACGTTTGCGGTCAGGCGATGGAGCCAGGAAGAGAAGGCGGATTCGCCGCGGAACGTGTGAATTTTGCGGAAGAGCTGGAGGAAGGCTTCCTGCGCGAGGTCCTCGGCTTCAAAGGGATCGCCGAGCATGCGGAGGCAGAGACCGTAGACGCGGCGGGAGTGCTGGCGATAGAGAGCTTCGAAAGCGGCGGCGTCGCCGCGTTGGGCGCGGAGGATTGTGGCGTCGAGCTGGACGGTTGGCATCGCTGGCTTCGCCGGCGTTGACGGTTTGGCGGGATGCGTTTGCGAATTGGGAAGTCGTTTCATTGTGTCTCTTTGGACGCGGGGTTTTTCTGAATTCGATAGTGATAGGTTGGCGCGGCGGTGGTGGAGGCTTGTCATTGAAGCGTCATAAAGGTGTCAAGTTGTCTGCGAGAAGTAAAAGCGACGGATTTACAGGGCGGGTACTTTTGTTTGACGCGCCGATGGCCGAGTGGGTGAGCGGAGGGTGTGGCGACCGACGCCGCGATATGCTGGATAGTGCAGCGGTGCAGCGGGAGGAACGATGCAGACGGCGAATGTGAAGTGGATTGGTGATGAGAGATTTGTGGCGACGGGACCGTCGGGGCATGCGGTGACGATCGATTCGGACCGGAAGTCGAACACGGCGATGGGACCGATGGAGATGTTGTTGATGGCGCTGGGAGCGTGTACGGCGACCGATATCGTGATCATTTTGAAGAAGAAGAGGCAGAAGCTGGAGTCGCTGAATGTGGTTTGTTCGGGGGAGCGGGCGGCGGATCCTCCGCAGGTTTGGACGAAATTTGAGCTGGTGTATCAGTTGCGCGGGGAGTTGGATGATGCGGCGGTGAAGCAGGCGATTGAGTTGAGCGAGGGGAAGTATTGTTCGGTGTCGGCGATGTTGAAGAAGACGGCGACGGTGGAGTGGCGGTACGAGATTGAGAGGGGTGGGGAGAAATAGAGGATGAGACGAGGCGCGGATCGACGTGAGGCGGCGACGGATTACGATTTCGGCGTGACCTGGAAAAACCCTGACGCGGCTGCCGTGTTGACATTGTGCATGGGCGCCCTGAAGAGATCGCCCCTACAAAACCTTCTGAGCAAGTCTGAAAATCGAAGTGATGCAGATTGCCGCGGTGATAGGGACACTTGTTGTCACGTGTTGGGGGCATCGCATAGAATTTGATGTTGCTGCACGGCACGAAATCTCCAAGGAGCGCCATGCCCCATCGCATCGCGGCCAAGATTACCGGCGTCGCGGGATATTTGCCGCCGAAAGTAATGACCAACGCGGATTTCGAAAAGATTCTGGATACCAGCGATGAATGGATTCGCACGCGGACGGGAATTCGTGAGCGGCATATCGTGGAGCCGGGCAAGGCTACGTCGGACATGGCGACGGAAGCGGCGAAACTGCTGCTGGCGCAGACGAATACCGATCCGGCGGAGATCGATCTGATCGTGCTGGCGAGCGTGACGCCGGACATGTTTTTTCCGGCGACGGCGTGCCTGGTGCAAGAGCGAATCGGGGCGAAGAATGCGTGGGGATTCGATCTGTCGGCGGCGTGCTCGGGATTTGCGTACGCGCTGACGGTGGGCGCGCAGTTTGTGGGCGCGGGGACGCACAAGAAAGCGCTGGTGATCGGCAGCGATTCGATGAGCCGGATCCTGGATTACAAGGATCGCGCGACGTGCATTTTGTTTGGCGATGGAGCGGGGGCGGTATTGCTGGAGGCGGCGAAAGACGGCGAAGGGATTCTAGATTTCCAGCACGACATCGATGGGTCGGGCGGCGCGTATTTGTATATGCCGGGCGGCGGATCGCTGAATCCTTCGACGCACGAGACGGTCGATAAAAATATGCATGTGGTGCATCAGGACGGGTCGCAGGTTTTCAAGTATGCGGTGCGGCGGATGGCGGAAATGGCGGCGGATCTTTTGGAGCGGAACGGATTTACGGGAGAGGATTTAGCGCTGGTGGTGCCGCATCAGGCGAACCTGCGGATCATTCGCGCGATGCAGGAACGATTGGGAGTGGATGATTCGAAGGTGATGGTGAACATCGATCGCTATGGGAATACGACGGCGGGGACGATTCCGCTGGGAATGTGGGATGCGATCGCACAAGGGAAACTGAAGAAGGGCGATCTGGTTTTGCTGGCGGCGGTGGGTGCGGGATACACGACGGGTGGGGTGTTGTTGCGGTGGGCGATGTGAAGAGGCGGATGGTGAGTGGTTCGATGAAGACGTCGCTCGACGGTTGAATCTGTTTCTGCGGTGAAAATCCTTTCAATTTAAATTTTAAAGTGTTTGGGGCGCAGCAGTGCTGCGTCCGTACATGTCTTATGGCGATGTTTGGGTGTCTTGCCTGACGGCGAAGTTTTCCGCTGCTGCGCTATTCGTAGCGGAGGGCGATGACGGGGTCTACGCGGGTGGCGCGCATCGCTGGGATGGAGCAGGCGGCTACAGCGACGCAGAGCAGGACCGTGGAGACGGCCAGGAAGGTGTGCCAGTCGCTTGCCGATACGCCGTAAAGTAGCGAGCTCATGAGGCGCGTCAAGAAAAGGCCGGCGACGACGCCGACGAGGACGCCGGCGGCAGATGTGGTGAGGGCTTCGTGCAGCACAAGGCGTAGGACATCAGGACGCTGCGCGCCCATCGCTACGCGGATGCCGATTTCGCGCGTGCGCTGCATCACTGAGTACGAAATCACACCGTACAAGCCGATCACGGCGAGAATCAAAGCGAGTCCGGCGAAGCTGCCGATCAATAGCGAGGGATAGCTGCGTAGGAATACGGATGGAGCCTGCTGCGCGATCTCTTCCATTGTGCGCGGCTGGATGAGCGGGAGCTGCGGATCGAGATTGCGGAGGATTTCGCGCGCGGCGCCAACCGTGGGAAGTGGGTCACCACTCGTGCGGACGAGGTAGCTGAGATAGGTGTCGCCGCCGTGTTCGTTTAATTCGAAGACGATTGCGGGTGGCAGCTGATCGAGATCGATAAGCGCTGTGTCGGCGACAACACCGATGATGCGGCGATACGGATTTTTTGGATCGTAGGTGTAGCGCACGCGCTTGTTGAGCGCGCTCTCGCCGGGGAAATAGGCCTTGGCGAAGGTGCGGCTGACGACAACGACTTCCTCGGCGCCGGGGCGCGCGTCGTCTTCATTGAAGTAACGACCCTCAAGGAGCGAGATTTTGAGGGTGGAAAAATAGCCGCGGCTGACTTCGACGATATTGCATTCGTCTTCTTTGCCGAGGGGTTTGGGGCGGCCTTCTATAAGGAAGCGGATCGTGGAGCCGCTGTTGGTGGTGGGAATGACGCTGCTGGAGGCGACGTCGAGCACGCCAGGAGTGTCGCGGAGGCGGTCACGGAATTCGCGGCTGAATTTGTCGGCGGCGGAATTCTTATTGGGATTGTCTTTGTCGTTCGGATAAGAGTTGTCGGGCAAACTGACGGTGAAGGTGAGCACGTTGTGCGGATTGAAGCCGCGATCGTGGCGCAGCAGTGCGTTGAGGCTTTGCAACATGAGGCTGCCGGCCACGAGGAGAATTAAGGTGACCGCGATCTCGACGACAACGAGTGAGCCGCGCAGGCGGGCGTGACTGGCGCTGGTGCCACCGCGCGTTTCGTCTTTCAGAATGTCGTTGACCGATGAGCGGGTTGCCATGATCGCGGGAACGAGACCGAAGAGCAACGCGGTGAACAGCGTGATGAGGCAGAGGAAAGCCAGCACTGGAAAGCTCACGCCAGCGGAACGCAGGTAAGGCATCGCGAGAAGTTGCGACTCGGGAATCGCGGAGAGCAGCAGGCTGACTCCCCACTGCGCGGCCACGAGACCTATCGTGGCGCCCACGAACGAGAGCATCAAGCTTTCCGTCAGGAGTTGAGCGGCGAGATCGGTTCGAGTGGCGCCGAGTGCGGAGCGCACCGCAAATTCCTTGCGGCGCGAAATCGAACGTGTGAGGAGAAGATTGGCGACGTTGGCGCACGCGATGAGCAGTACGAAGCCGACTGCGCCGAGCAAGACGAGAAGCAGCGGCCGGACCTTGCCGACGATGCGTTCGCGGAACGGACTGAACATAACGGAGATCGAGTCGTTTTCTTTCGGATAGGCGCGTGCGAGTTGAGCGGCGATGCCCGTCATCTCGACTTTTGCCTGATCGGGAGTGACACCGGGGGCCAATCGGCCGAAGGCATTGAACCAGCGCAGGCTGCGCCGCTCAGCGAGTCCACCGGAGGGATGCAGCGGCACCCAAAGTGGCGCCGAGTTGCTCTGAGCGAACTCAAAGTCACGCGGAAGTACGCCGACGATGGTGACGGGTTTGCCGTCGAGGCGAATCGAATTGCCGACGACGTCGGGCCGCGCGCCGAAGTTAGAGCGCCAGAATGCGTCGCTGAGAATGACGACGTGAGGACCGTCGGGCACGCTTTCGCTATCGACGAAATCGCGACCGAGCGCTGGTTTCACACCGAGCGTGGAGAAGAAATTGGGCGTGACGCTGGTGGCGACTTCGAGCTTCGGTTCGCCGCCCGTGTCGAGGATGAAGCCATCGAAGCCGTAACCGGCGAGAGATTGGAAGGTCTTTGACGATCGCTGCCAATCGCGGAAATCGGGATAGGAAGCTTGCGCCAGATCGATCTGGGGATATTGCTCGCGTGATTCGCCGACGAAGAGGAGTTCGTTGGGACTGCGATATGGGAGCGGGCGAAGCAAGGCGGAGTAGACGACAGAGAAAATGGCAGTGTTGGCGCCGATGCCGAGGGCGAGGGTCAGGACGATGACGGCGGTGAAGCCGGGATTGTGGCGCATGAAGCGCATTGCGTAGCGCAGGTTTTGAGCGAGCATGGACACCTCGAGACGGACCACTCTGCGGTAGTTTGAGCATTCGGGAATCCACGGCGGCGCTCAGCGAAGTGGTTGGCGGACTTAGGTTTAGTAGACGACGGGGTGCAAGGTGCGAGCGTAGTTGTGACCGGTCGCGGGATTGACCGGTGCGAAAGCGGACAGGCCGGCGTCTATCGCCGGGTCTTGGCTGACTTGCGGACGGAGAGGAACTCTTCGAACAGGAGCTGAGCGAGGGCGGCGGAGTTGTGGCGCAGGACGCCGTGTTCCTCGACGAGGTTGTCGAGGATGACGCGGTAGCCGAGCTGTTGGAGGGCGTAGACATCGACTGCGACGGGCTCTGCGCCCTGGGCGCGGTAGCGCTTGGCGACGTCACGCGAGACGGCTTGGCGATTGGCGACGACCCAGTCGATGACGCGGCGGGATGTGTGCTCGCGGACGGCTTTGAGATGGTCGGCGAGGGCATAGCCGGAGGTTTCCCCGGGTTGCGTCATGAGATTGGCGATGTAGACGCGCGGGGCTTTCGAATTGGCGATGGCGTTGGCGATTTCGGGGATCAGGAGATTGGGAAGGATGCTGGTGTAAAGAGAGCCGGGGCCGAGCAGGATGAGGTCGGCTTCACGGATGGCTTCGATCGCTTTGGGGAGTGGACGCGCGGCACGATGGGACAGGGCGAGTTTCTTGATGCGTTTGCGGCTGGCGGTGATGCTGGTTTCGCCGTGGACGCGGCGGCCGTCTTCGAGAGTGGCAACGAGAGAAACGTTGGAGATTGTAGAGGGGAAAATCTGGCCGCGGATGGCGAGAATTTTGCTGCTGACGCGGACGGCTTCAGCGAAATCACCAGTGACGTGGGTGAGCGCGGCAAGGAAGAGGTTGCCGAAGTTATGGCCGACGAGGCCGCGCCCGGCGTGGAAGCGATATTGAAAGAGGCGGCCGAGGAGAGCTTCGTCCTGGCCAAGGGCGACCATGCAGTTGCGGATGTCGCCTGGAGGAAGGATGCGATTTTCGCGGCGCAGGCGGCCGGAGCTGCCGCCGTCGTCGGTGACGGTGACAATGGCGGTGAGGCTGGCGATGGGATGCTCGGATTTGATTTCGTCGCGGCGGCGGGAGACGAGATTTTTCAGACCGCGAAGAAGCGTGGAGAGTCCGGTGCCGCCGCCGAGGGCGACAACGTTGAATCCGTTGGCGAGCTTCTTTGATTTGCGCGCGGGTCTTTTCACGATTCGATTACGATGCGATTTTGCATGACGGATTTGCACGCACCAGCGCGCCGACCCGTGTGAGATATCAGATGGGCGAGCCGTCTTTTTCCGGGTAAAGCATTTCGGTGAAGCGCGGGTCTTCCTGGAGGAAGGCGAAGTCTTCGTCGTTGCGCGCGTGATAGCGATTTTCGGGACGGAGGTCGATCGCGATTTTGAGGTTCTTCATCGCGGAGTCGGCTTCGCCGGTCAGGCAGTCGAGTGCCGCGAGCGCGTAGTGAACGTGATCGGCTTTGGGCGCGGCTTTGCGGGCCTTGTCGAGACTTTCGCGCGCGTCATCCCAACGACCGATGTTCATCATGGCGACGCCGCGCTGGTAGTGCTCATCGACGGTCTTGGGATTGGACTCGTGGCTCGGCTTCATGCGCTGCTCGGTGATTTTGAGGTGCATGCGAGCGCGATCGGCGAGTTCTTTGCTGGGGCCTTCGAGAACTTTTTCGAGCTCGCTTTTGGCTTTGGCGAATTTCTGCTGATGAAAGAGGGAAAGCGCCTCGTCATAGAGCTTGAGTTGAGCCTGAACACGAGGGTCGACCATTTCGACGCCGCCGCGCTGGGGGGGATGCGCTGGAGCTAAAGGTTTTCTTTTCAATGTTTTAGCTGTATGACGCGTGGGACTTTTGGAGCGCCCAGGATTTCCCGAATTGGGCTTGCGCGCCTTTGGCATGCGGCGAATGTAACAGAGGCACTATCGCGCGTCAACGCGAGACGGGGGTAACTAGTTTGCTACACAAAGAGTTATCACGTTCGCGCAAGCGGCGAAAAATTTTCTACCTGCAAGCGCGCGGAGTCGCTGAAACTAGATGAGCGTATCGAACTCGCAACAGACAGACGGGGTGAGGTTTGGCCAGTCTAGTTGCGTGTGCTATAAAACTTGAACTGAGTCTCGACCAAGGATTGGCCAGGAAAAGTGCCCTTCATCAATTTTCCCGCACGCGAAATTAATTGCAAGTTGGTTTACTACGGTCCGGGTCTAGGCGGAAAGACCGCCAACCTACAGTGGATCTATGACCATACGGGTCAGAACCAAAAGGGGAAAATGGTTTCCCTGGCGACCGAGACGGACCGGACGCTGTTTTTCGACTTCTTGCCGCTGGACCTGGGGACGGTACGCGGGTTCAAGACGCGGTTTCATTTGTACACGGTGCCTGGACAGGTGTTTTATGAGGCCAGCCGCAAGCTGATCTTGAAGGGCGCGGACGGCGTGGTGTTCGTAGCGGATTCGCAGGAAGAGCGGTTGGACGCGAATTTCGAAACGATGGAAAACCTTCAGGAGCACCTGAAAGAGCACAACCTGAATTTCGACACGATTCCGTATGTATTGCAGCTCAACAAGCGGGACTTGCCGAATGCGATGGCGATTCCGGATTTGACGAAGCAATTGCAGCGCAAGGGCGAGCCTGTTTTGGAAGGCGTTGCGGTGACCGGGCAGGGCGTGTTCGAAACGCTGAAGGAATTGGCGAAGCTGGTGTTGGCGGAGTTGAAGAAGGGCGGCTGACGGGCTGCGTCTTTTTTTTGGAAGTTTCCTACCTTATTTTTTTCACTTACGTTCGCAGGGATTTAAATGTCACTTCAATTGGTACGATGACTGGCGTGGGCTTGCCGTCATCTCCTGGCGCGGGACGCAGCTTCCATCCGCTTACGGCTTCTACGGCTTGTTCACTCAAAAAATAGCCAGGGCTTCGAACGACAGTGATCTTTTCCGCTGTTCCCGCCGCTGAAACAATTACATTCAGAATTACATTTTCAGGCTGATTGCCCGTCCACTTTCGCGTGTCCGCGGGGATGGGGCAATAGAGACAGACGGGAACGCCGACGCCCATGACGCCGGCGCGCGCGGGTTTGGTGGAAGCGTGATCGCCGGATGGACTTAGAAGGTCGAGCATCCGGGAATGGGGAAGATGGTGGGTGACGGAAGCGATCGTCGAGCCGTCTGAGACCTTCACCAACGAGATCGTCATCACGTATTCGTTCGCAGTGATTTCGATTTTTCCTGCGGCAACAGTGTCAGCGGCTACCGATGAGGCGATTCGTTTCAGGGCGTCCGTGTCCGTCAGGGCCACGGGGGACGAGACGATGCCGATTTGCTGAAGCTTCGCGCGATCGACGACCAGCGTTGCTGGACTCTTGAGAACGATGCTGTCGCAGAGTTTGTCGGCGAGATACCAGCCCAGCTCGCTCGGTCTGTCGTCGGCGACCACGAAGTCCACGACGGCGATGGATTTGACGCCAGCCTTGTCGATTACAGGGGCGAGTTTTTCGGCGAGGCTGTCGAGGTCGACGGGCGGTGCGGTTACGGCTTGAGTCGATCCGTTGAAAACGAAGGTAGCGAGGAAAACGAGCGACAGGATTCGCACGGAAGAGCGAAGAGAAGCGAACGTCATGCGGAACCTCCTACTGCGCCGCGGCGACGGATAAGAGTCAGATGAAGCTGGCGGTGGCTGAAGAATCCGTTTCGAACGTAGGGATGGCTTCTACGAGGCGCGTGACGGTAAGGGCGTCGCGGACGCGGCCATTGCCGCAGACGAGGTGCAGCGCGCCGCCTTCGCGGGCAAGCTGAATCGAGCTGCGCACGAGCGAGGAGATTCCGGAGCTGTCGATCTGGGGCACGCCGTTGAGATTGACAACGACCTTGCGGCCTCCGCCCTGAACGACGGATTGGAGCAATTCGGTAAGCTGCTCGCTGGGCTCGCCGATGGTCAGGCGGCCGTGGACTTCCAGCGTATGAATGCCGTCTTTTTCGCGGACAGCGATTTCCATGGGCAGACGTTCGGTCATGGGCAAGTTTCTCTCACGGAGTATTTCGCTTCCGCTGCATCCAGCTCAAGAATCAAGTTTAAGAAGGCGCAGAGTTGTCCCTGGCTAGGATACTCCGTGCAAGGGTCGCACGGGAACCCGGCGGAACATAGGACTTACACAGGGCTCGGGTAAGTCTGGCTTCGGCCAGCCGCGAGTCCGACAGCGCCGGACGGGCATTATACGCTGATGGTTGTTAGAGACAAGCCCGTCGCGAAAGAGGCGCAGATACAGCGAGAGTTCGCGGCGAAATTCGGTACCACGAGGCCGTTGACAGGGGCGCTCAGTCAGGACAAAGTGTAGGGCCTGAGGAGTGGTTAACCTCTGTCCTCGAAGCAGGTTCCAGCATGAGAACGTATACCCAGGGTCCTCGTTTGTCCCTGATTTCGGCGGTGTTTGCGCTCGCATGCGCCGCTTATCCCGCACTATCTTCAGCCCAAAAGGTTTATTTTCCGCCGATGCCGATGCCCAACAAAGCGGACGCCGGCGGGCAGATATCCGTTCAAATCATGGAGATTACGGGAGGACCGTTTACCGGCGGGGCCAAGGTCGAACTCAGAACTGGCACTCGCGTGAACATCCAGAATTCGACCGCGGTCGTCTACAACCAAACGATCACCGCTGGCGAATCCGGCCTCGTCCAATTCCAAGGATTGCTTGAAGGCGTGTACATCCTTGAAGTGAAGGTGCCGGGCTACCGACCGGTGCTGGAGGATGCCGAGATTGGCGTCGGCCACAAGAACGTCGCATTCGGAGTGATGATGGTTCCGGACGGGCCGATTGCGAAAAGTGGCGGGCGTGCAGGAGGGCCACCGGCCAAGGCGTTGAAAGAAATGGAGAAAGGCCTGGCGGCGATGCAGGTCGATAAGCTGAACGATGCCGAACAACACTTGAAGAAGGCGCAAGAGCTGGCTCCGAAGGCTCCTGACGTGAATTATTTGGTGGGCGTGCTGTACATGCGGCGCGGTAATTCGGCGCAGGCCCGAGAATATTTGCAGAAGGCTGTGGACGCGGCGCCGAATCACACAGCGGCGTTGCTCGCGCTGGGCGAAGCGGAGATGAAGCAGCGGGATTATGCCAAGGCGGCGGAGACGCTGGAGCGCGGGTTACAGCTGCAGCCGACGGCGTGGCGGGCGCACTACCTGGCGGGAGTCGCGTCGTATCAGATGCGCGATTACAACAAGGCGCTGGAAGAAGCGAAAGCGGCGCTGGCATCGGGGCAGGATAAAACCGGCGGCTCGCTGGTGTTGGTGGGCCAGGCACAAGCTGCGCTGCACCAACGAGATGCGGCGCTGGCGACGTTCGATCAATATTTGAAGGAGCAGCCGAAGGGCCCGCAAGCGGCTGCGGTTCGGGCGGCCGTTGAAAAACTGAATGGGGCATCGGGGCAAGGCAAGGTCGAGATTGCATCGGCGGTTGCGCCCGGAGGCGCGGGGAATGGTGGTTCGAGTTCGGATGTCGCCTCGTTGCGAATGAGCGGCGATGACGATGCAATGGAAATCGCGGAACTGCCGGATTTGCCCGCCCTGCCGCTGACGACAGAAACGAAGTGGGCTCCCCCAGATGTCGATGAAGAAACACTGGTGTTCGATTCGAGCGCGGATGCGTGTTCGCTGGACTCAGTCACGACAAAGGTGGGCGGGCGCGTTGAAGAGCTCGTGAAAAACGTCGATCGATTCACGGCAACTGAGGACATGGACCACACCGCGTTGAGTCCGCTGGGCTTGCAGGTGTCGCACGAAACGCGAAAATTCAACTATCTCGTCGAGATTCGAAAGAGCGGCGCGCAGGATTTGGACGTGCAGGAATATCGCGACGGATCGGTTTCAGTGCAGCAATTCCCCGCGCATTTGGGAACGGTCGGGCTGCCGACGCTGGTGCTCGTGTTTCATCCCTACTATCAGCCGAAGTACGACTTCAAGTGCGAGGGTGGCGCCTCGTGGAATGGGCGGAAGGTTTGGGTCGTCCATTTCCAGCAGAAAGCCAATAGCCACAGCGAGATGCTGGTGTATCACGTCAATGGTCGCTTCTTTCCTGTGGGGATGAAGGGCCGCGCGTGGATCGACACGGAGACGTCGCAAATTTTGGCGATGGAATCCGACATGATCAAGCCGATCCCCGAGATTCGGCTGATGCGGGATCACCAGCTGATCGAATATGGGCCAGTGGCATTCGCAAACGCGGGCACGAAGATGTGGCTGCCCAAGAGTGCCGACTGGTATTGCAGCATCTCGGGCCATCGATATCACCGGCGGCATTCGTTCAGCAACTTCCTGCTGTTTTCGATCGACGATTCGCAAAAACTGGGGAAGCCGAAACAGACAGACGACGAAACGCAGAAGAATTGACGGCTTGGTAGGTGCTTTCGAACGTGCGAGATCGGTTACGCTAACATCATAAAAAGTGATTCCTTCGATGAAAATTTCAAAACGTTTTGATCAGGGCCGCCGCGTATAATCTCGCTTTCGATTTCACGTTCTGTCCCGGTAAACCCGGCCTTTCGTGTCGGCAACAGTTACGGTTGTGTGTGACTTCCAAGCCGAATCGATGTAGCGGAGCGGACGCCTTATGAAGCCAGCGGTATTGCGATCTTGTTGTTGGTTGGCTGTACTGCTTCTCGTAATTTCGGTCTCTGCACCTCTCCTCGCACAAACGGCTACTCCCGCTGCCAGCTCTTCCTCGCCCGCGGATTCTTCGAAAGCTCTCAACGACAAGCTAGCCCAACTGGATCAGCGCGTTACGGCGGCTCAGTCTTCTGCGGACAACTCGTGGATGATGGTCAGCGCCGCGCTCGTGCTGATGATGACCGGACCGGGATTGACGCTGTTCTACGGCGGCCTGGTGCGCCGTAAGAACATGCTGGCGATCATGATGCAGAGTTTCATGCTCATGGCGGTGATTTCGGTGCTGTGGGCGCTGGTGGGCTACAGCTTGGCGTTTGGCGGGCACGGACCAGTGATCGGCGGTTTCGAACACGCCATGCTGCGCGGCGTCGGCGCTGAACCGAACCCCGACTACGCCGGAACGATTCCGCAATCGACGTTCATGATTTATCAGCTGATGTTCGCGATCATCACGCCGGCATTGATTACGGGCGCGACCGCGGAGCGAATGAAATTCAGCGGCACCGTACTATTCCTGACGCTCTGGTTTTTCGTTGTGTATGCGCCGCTGGCTCACATGGTGTGGGGCAAGGGCGGAATGCTCAACGCGGCTCTCGGCGGGAAGTTCCCGTGTCTCGACTTTGCGGGTGGAACCGTCGTCCACATCAGCTCAGGCGTGTCGGCGCTCGTGTGCGCTCTATATATAGGAAAACGCACCGGATTTCCGAAACAGCCGATGCCGCCTCACAGCTTGACGCTGAGCTTCGTCGGCGCATGCCTTTTGTGGGTGGGCTGGTTCGGCTTCAACGCCGGAAGCGCGCTGGCTTCGAACTCCTTGGCAACGAGCGCTTTCATCGCGACGCACTTCGCAACGGCTGCGGCTGCGATCAGCTGGAGCCTGGCGGAGTGGATCAAGAACGGTCGCGCGAGCGCGCTGGGCGCGATCTCGGGAGCGGTCGCGGGATTGGTCGCCATCACGCCGGCGGCGGGATTTGTCGGACCGATGTCGGCGCTGGTCATCGGATTCATCGCGGGCATCGCCTGCTACCTGATGGTGACGAAGGTGAAAGCGATTTTCGGATACGACGACGCGCTGGATGCGTTCGGCGTACACGGCGCGGGCGGAACGATCGGCGCCATCCTCACCGGAGTTTTTGCGCAGCAAGCGATCAATCCGATTTTTGGCGCTGGGAAGCCGGTCGGAGGTCTCGACGGACACTGGAGCCAAATCGGCAATCAGTTGATCGGCATTGCGATCGCCTGGGCGTTCGCGATCGTCGGCTCCATCGTTTTGCTGAAAGTGACCGACCTCATCACCGGAATCCGCGTGACGGAAGAGCAAGAGATTGAAGGTTTGGACATTACGCAGCACGGCGAAGAGGCCTACAACCTGGAGCTGTAACGTAGACTGGTCGCGACGGACGCGACTGCGATCTGTTGAAGCGTGGCAACGGGGCGGTTGGATTGGCAGTAAGATGCATGCACATCTTCGCGGCAACGCAATGTATCGCGGGGTGTGGGAGCGCATATTTTCATGATGAAACTTGAGGCGATCATCCAGCCCTCGCGATTCGAGTCCGTAAAGGATGCTTTGCGCGAAGCAGGCATCGAAGGCATGACCGTGACCGAAGTTCGCGGACACGGCCGGCAAAAGGGACACACCGAGGTCTACCGCGGCCGCGAATACACCGTCGATCTCCTGCCCAAAATCAAGCTGGAGATGGTGTTGCCCGACAAGCTGGTGAATACCGTTGTGGACACGATCTTGAAGACCGCCAAGACAGGAAAGATTGGCGACGGTAAAATATTTCTATCGAGGGTTGATGAGGCCATAAGGATTCGCAACGAAGAGCGGGGAGAGAACGCGCTCTGAGATGACGACTGCCGCCCGTCCCGGCCTCCGATTGTCGTTCGGTCAGCCCATTAATAAAATGCAAGGTTCCGTTACCCCTGAGTCTGTCCTCGGCCCGCAAGCCGACGACGAACGCCAACGTATCCGCAAAGAGTTCGAGTCTGGTGTGAGCGCACGCCAGACGGTGCTGTCGCTGTGCGCGTTGGCCGATCAAAAAACGCAACAAGTGTTCGAAGATGCGCAGCAGACGCACAGCCTCTCCGCCTCGGGGCTGTGTCTGGTGGCGTTGGGCGGGTATGGACGGCGGCTGCTTTTTCCTTACTCGGATCTCGACATTCTGTTCTTGTTCGGCACCGAAAAGGCCGAGCAGACTTTTCGTCCCCTGATTTCGGATTTCTCGCGCACGCTTTGGGACATGGGATTCCGCGTCAGCTCCGCTGGGCGCACGCTCGAAGAGTGCAAGCGCATCGAAGAAGACAATATTGAGTTTCACCTCGCGTTGCTCGATAGGCGATTTCTGGCGGGCGACAGCGAGCTCTTCAACCGGCTCGACAATCGGATTTTGCCGACTTCGGAAAAAGCGGCGAGGCCGTTTTTGCTGGCGCAACTCCACAAGCTGACGAAAGATCGCCTCAACCGTTACGGCAACACGATTTTCCATCTCGAGCCGAACGTCAAGGATGCGCCGGGTGGTTTGCGTGACTATCAGGCGGCGGCTTGGCTGCGACAGATTGCGGAAAATAAACAGTCGCTGAATATCACCGCGGCGGAAGAGGATTTGGCTTCAGGCGCTGTTGATTTTCTCAGCGCGATCCGCTGCTTCCTCCACTACGCAAATGGTCGTAACGACAACACCCTCACCTACGAACTTCAGGCGGCCGCTGCCGAGCGAACGCTCGGCGTTTCAGACGGCGAAGCGCGAAATGCAGCCGAATGGATGCGGCTGTACTTCCGTCATGCCCGCACGCTGAATCGGTTGCTGCTCCGATACCTGGAGCAGAAAGCGCTCGTGCCGCAGACATTCCGCCAGAGATTCTTCAATGTCGCACGAGGTTCGAAGACAGAGCCGACCAACGGCAGGCCATTTGGTGTCCGCGACGGAATGTACGAGGTAATGAATCAGCCGGCGCTTTCCGACCGGTCACAGATTTTCTCGATGCTGACGGAAGCCGCGCGCGCCGGCATTCCGCTGAGCCGCCAGGCGGAGCGCTGCATTGCATACATCATGCAGCACCCCGAGCTACAAGTACGCAATGCCGAAATCAGTTGGACTGCACTGCGCGAAATGCTGGGTGCGGATTACCCGGGCTTCGCGCTGCGGCCCATGCAGCGGCTCGGATTGCTGACCGACGTTTTGCCGGAATTCAGCCGCATCGATTCTCTCGTTGTCCGCGATTTCTATCATCGATATACGGTGGACGAGCATTCGCTGCGCACCATCGAGCATTTGCAGGAATTGGCCGATCCTCCGGATGAGCGCGCCGAACACTTTCAGCCTTTGTGGCGGACCGTCGATCGTCGCGATCTGTTGATTTTTGCTCTACTGCTTCACGACGTCGGCAAGGGAATGCCCGTCGAGAATCACGTTGCAGGCAGCCTGGAAGCGCTCACAACCGCGGCACAGCGATTAAAACTTTCGGAAGAGGAAATCGCCGAAGTGCATTTCCTGATCGAGCGTCACCTCGATATGTCGGCCACCATGCAACGGCGCGATATTTTCGATCCGGCCACGGTCTCTGGATTCGCCGCCACGGTTGGAAATCAGGAACGACTACAGCGCCTCTGTTTGCTCACGTATGCCGACATTCACGCCGTCAATCCGGAAGCGCTCACGCCGTGGAAAGCCGACATGTTGTGGCAGCTTTTTGTCGCGACGTCGAATCACTTTAGCCGCACTCTCGACCGCGACCGCGTGCACGCGCCCGACGAGACATCGCTGCTCGAGCAAGTGCACGCAGTCCTTGCCGGCGGAACGACGGAAGAAGTCGAAAAGTTTCTCGAAGGCTTGCCGCGCAGGTATTTGGCGGTTCATTCTGCGAGCGATATCGCGCAGCACATTGCGATGTTTCGCAAGCTGAAGGGCGAGCCGGTTCAGGTCGAGCTGCGCCCCAATGGTCGCGCGTTTTCATTGACGCTGATGACCGCGGATCGGCCTTCTCTGTTCGCAACGATCGCGGGAGTGCTGGCCGGATGGGGAATGAACATCATCAAGGCCGACGCATTCGCCAACGCCGCGGGCACAGTCGTCGATACGTTTCATTTCGCCGATCTGCATCACACGCTGGAATTGAACCCGACGGAGATCGATCGTTTCCGGCGCAGTTTGTCCGACGTAGTGAACGGCAGGGCCCCATTGCAGCCGTTGCTGCAAGGCCGCGACAAAGCGAGCCGCGAGCGGCCACCGAAGGTTGCGATCGAAACGAAGTTTGGCTTCGATGACAATTCTTCCGAGCACAGTACACTGCTCGAGATCGTGGCAACCGATCGGCCCGGCTTGCTCTATGACATCGGATCAACGCTTGCCCGGCTGTGGTGTAACATCGAGGTCGCGCTCATCGACACCGAGGGTCAGAAAGTCATCGACGTCTTCTATCTGACGGAGCAGGGCCAAAAGCTCGGCGCCGAGAAGCAGGCCGCGCTTTTCGAGGCTCTTCGCGCAAAGCTGGGATAGCTTCAACCTCCCTAAGTTTTCTTAAATTTTCTCGATCCTGCCGCTCGTTACCGTTGATCCCCCGAAGCCTTCCGCCTGTCGCTCGCATCGAACAGTGAGACAATCTTTTTATGCGCATAACGATTGCTCACAACAAATCGAAGCAAGAGGTCGTCGATTCCATCGATCGCGGGTTCGACGATGTCTTCAAAATGCAAGGATTGCCGTTGAAGATCGAGCTCGAGCAGAAAAATTGGCAGGGATCGACGTTGACCTTTGGTCTGAGCGCGAAGATGGGTTTCATGAGTTCGCCGATCAAGGGAACGATCGACGTCACCGATAGCCAGGTGATCATCGACGCCGATCTCGGCATGTTCGAGCGATTTGTGTCGGAAGAAAAAGTGAAGGGCGCGCTGGCGACAAAATTCAAAGGCTTATTGAATTAGGGTCTCGGCGTTCGCTTCGTGGAGGACGCGATGCGAAATGCAGCACAGCAATTTCGGCAGCTGATTTTGGTCGCAATGACGTCTGCATTCATTTTCGCGTTTGGCTTGATGGCTCCCGCACCTGCGCGTGCGCAAGATCCGCGCCAGCCCGATTCGTACAACAATGCCTCCGGAGTTCCGGCCGAAAAGCCGGCGAATCCAGCGCCGACAACCGCTGATCGCGCGATGACTCAAAAAATACGTAAGGCAATCGCCGCCGACAAATCGATTTCGTCCGAGGGGCGCCGCGTCATGGTGGCTGCGCAAGGCGGCAAAGTCACGCTGCAAGGAACAGCGAAGTCGGAAGCGGAACGCACTTCCATCTTCACAAAAGCCGCCGACGTTGCCGGCGGAACGAACGTCATCAACAACATCACAATTTCATCGCAGAAATAGTTCATTCCATGAGCAGCCAAGTGCGCCGTTGTTGCACGCTAACTCTGCGTGTTGTAGCCTGCCTGCGCACAATTCGACGAAACCGGAGCCTCTCATGCCACGAATGCATCGCGCTTTTCGTTCGATCCTCGGTCCTCTTTCTTGCGCACTGCTTATGACGTTGATCGCGCAGGCCGCCAACGCACCAACGGAAATTACCCTTCCTGGCACGCGGATTTTTCCCGAAAGCATCACGTCCATGAAGGACGGGACGCTCATTGTAGGCAGTCTTGGTCACGGCAATATTCTGCGAATCGCGCCGGGTAAAACCGAAGCGGAGGAGTGGATCAAGCCGGGAACGGGCGGATTGAACTCGATTCTTGGCGTGCTGGCGGACGAAAAAGACAACTTGCTCTGGGTGTGCTCGAACAAATTTGAGGCTACTGGCGAAGCGACCGCCGTGAAGACTTTCGATCTCAAAACGGGCGCGCCGAAAGGCTCGTATCCACTTCCCGGCGCTAAAGCGGTGTGTAACGACATCGCAATCTCCGACACCGGCATCGCCTATATCAGCGACACGGAGCAGGCCATCATATTTATGCTGAAGCGTGGCGGGACCGGGCTCGAAGAAGCGGCAAGAGACCCGCTATTGGCCGGCGCTGACGGACTTGCGTTTGGAGATAAGACGACGCTCTACGTAAACAGCTTCACCACCAATAAGTTTGTGCGTCTGGATATCGGCCCCGAAGGTAAGGCGACGAAAGTCGTCGAGTTAAAAACTTCGCGCACGCTGGGACGTCCGGACGGAATGCGCACGATTGGCAAGGACCGTCTGCTGATGGCCGAAAACGCAGGAGTGATGTCGATCGTGACGATCAATGCGCAGAAAGACACGGCTCAATTTCAGAATCTTAAAGAAGGGCTTCCGGAAACGCCCGGTGTCACCGCAACAAAAGGAATGGCGTGGATCCTCGAAGGAAAGCTGAACTACATGGACGACGGAGACAAGAAGGGGCAAGACCCCGGCACGTTCAAGATGTATGGGGTTCCGCTGCCGAAATAAATAATTGAAATCGAATGCGAAGCTATGAATAAAAAATTGCTGCTGTCGTTGTGTGCCATCCCGGCGGGTTATTTTCTTTTGGGCGTGAGCGCGTTGTCTCACGCTCGTCAGGCGGCGACGAAGGCGACCAACGTTCCTTCAGCGTCCGGGGACTCGGCGAAAATCGACATTCCCGATTGGCCTTACCCGAAGGGCGCACACGAACCCACGACACCCGACGACGGCAAGCTATTTCACATTCCCGGCAGCGCGAAGAGCTACACCGACACTCAAATCAATGGGAGCACCAGCACGGTCGATTGGTTTCCGGAGCTGCATCCGCCTCCTCCGGCGCCGGTGATTGAAGGAAAGCAGGGCGCGTACAAGGCATGCGGGCAATGTCATCTCATCGACGGACGAGGCAAGCCTGATACGGCTGACCTTCAAGGGCTGCCGGTTGCCTATTTTCTTCAGCAACTCACCGACATGAAGGATGGCAAGCGGCGTAGCCTCATGCCGCGCGCGACTGTGAACGATATGATCCCGGTCGCAAACGCGATCGATGAGGCCGAGGCGAAACTTGCGGCGGAATATTTTCACTCGTTGCCGGTGGCGCGAAACATTCGCGTCGTTGAAACCGACACCGTGCCGGTCACACGTCCCGGTCCTCATAACGTGCAGTTGGTAGATGCCAGCGGAGCAAAAGAGGCCATCGGACTTCGTATCATCGAGGTGCCTGAGGATGTGCAACGGACGATGTTGCGCGATGCTACGTCTGGATTTATCGCGTACGTGCCCACCGGAAGCGTGAAGCGGGGCGAGATACTAGCGAAAACTGGCGATTCCGGGAGGACTCTTCCGTGCGCTACATGTCACGGTGAGGGGTTGAAAGGAAATGGCGACATGTTCCCGCCTTTGGCAGGGCGCTCTGCGGCAGCTACGGCGCGACAACTTTACGACTTCAAGAGCGGCACGCGCGACGGGCGTAACGCGATCGCGATGAAGCCGGTGGTCGCGCGCCTCACAGATCAGGACATTGTCGATCTCACCGCGTATATCGCGTCGCTGCAACCATAGGGCCACACAGAATACTTGATCTCACGTACTTTGAAATAGTCTGGGGCAAATCGTCGCGGACAATATTGCGGGATCAAAGGAAGTTGGTGGACGCGACAGGGTTCGAACCTGCGACCCCCTGCTTGCAAAGCAGGTGCTCTCCCAGCTGAGCTACGCGCCCACGGTGGCTACTGATCTGATTTTAAAGCATTTTGTGGCTCAGCGGAAACTCCAAAACGCTTGCTGCCGCGAACGTTAAACAGCCGATCGGTTGCACTGCCACCGCAATGTCGGCAACGTTCTCTTCAATCTGAGCGAAGATATAGATGAACCCGAGGCGCGGGTGGCTCGATTGACCCGCCTGAACGTCGATGCTAAATTTTTCTTCTCGCAAAAAAGGAGCATTGCCTGAAAATCTTTGGGGATAAATGTCGGCTTTTCGGGCTCAGCCGGCGGGAATTCCTCCGGCGGTCGTGTCAGGGAGCTTCGCTGGCGTTTATGCCGAGCGGTTTCGGCTCGGCCCTCCTTCTTCCTTCCGCGGCCGCTCATTTGCCCTCGTCGCCGGGTGAGTATCAGGTCCATCCACATTACCGAACGCCGCGCGGTCTCGATGCGATATTACGGAAAGTCCAGCCCGGCTTGGATGATTTCGTCGCGGAGAAGTATCACGAACAGGTCGCTGCCGTTCTCAATCGCTGGACCGCCGCGCTGCTGAACTCACCGAACGCAACAACTGAAATAGAAGCGGCGCTCACGGCAACGCTGAACGCAAACTCGCCAATTCCGGTCGATTCACACCGAGTTCGGACGTCTTCGTTCCTTAATGTTTTTCGAAATAAGTTCTCACCAGAGAAACAATTCGACCGCGCAGCGTGGGTTCGCGATTGGCGTTCCGCGCTGAGTCAATTCTCAGCATTGCGGGCTGCTGAATTTCAAGTAACGGAAATTCAGCTCAACAATGCTTCGAGTGGCCCGAACGGCGCACCTTCATCGATCCAGACTCACGTCCGATTTGAACTCGTAGGCTCAGGCAGCGGATTTCATCGCGAGCATCGCATCGGCAACTGGGATTTGGCATGGTCAGTCGCCTCCAGCGGCGAACTCAAAATCACAAAGTGGCTGATCCTCGACGAAACGCGAAGCCAATCTCTCTCGCCGGTATTCACCGACATCGCGCAACAGGCTCTGGGCAAGAATGCATCCTACGCTGCTCAATTTCTTCCCGGCATCGATCACTGGCGTACCGTCCTCGACGGCGCCTCCGGCATCGACATCTACGGGCACAACGGCGTCTCGTTCGCTGACATCGACGGCGACGGCTTCGACGATCTCTACGTCTGCCAGCCCGCCGGCCTGCCGAATCGCCTGTTTCGAAATCGCGGCGATGGCACCTTCGAAGACATCACCGAGAGCTCCGGCCTCGGACTGCTCGACAACACAGCGTGCGCCTTGTTCGCCGACTTCTCCAACTCTGGCCGGCAAGACGCGATCATCGTGCGCACCACCGGCCCTCTGCTTTTTCTCAACGACGGCCACGGCAAATTCCAGCTCAAGCCCGACGCATTCCATTTCGCCAACGAGCCGCAAGGCACGTTCACCGGGGCCGCGATCGCCGATTACGATCACGACGGCTGGCTCGACATCTACTTTTGCCTCTACATCTACTATCAGGGCACCGATCAATATCGCTACCCGACGCCTTACTACGACGCGAACAACGGTCCGCCCAACTTCATGTTCCGCAACAATCGCGACGGCAGCTTTCGCGACGTAACGAAAGAGACCGGGCTCGATCGCAACAACACGCGGTTCAGTTTTTGCTGCGGCTGGGGCGATTCGGACGGCGAAGGCTGGCCCGACCTCTACGTCGTCAACGATTTCGGCCGCAAGAATCTCTATCGCAACAACGGCAACGGCACGTTCACCGACATCGCTCCCGAAGCCGGAGTCGAAGACGTCGGCGCGGGAATGAGCGTCTGCTGGCTCGACACCGTCAACAGCGGTAAACCAGATCTCTACGTCGCCGACATGTGGACGGCCGCGGGCGTTCGTATTTCACAGCAAGACGCATTCAAGAAAGACGCAAATCCCGAAACGCGCGCGTTCTATCGCAAACACGCGATGGGGAATTCTTTCTTCCGCAATCGCGACGGCAAACGATTCGAAGATTTCACCGCAAAATCAGGCGCTGCAATGGGCCGCTGGGCGTGGTGCAGCGATTCCTGGGATTTCGATCACGACGGCTACGCCGATCTCTACGTCGCGAACGGAATGATCACCGGCCCGGCCCCGGCGCGCGATGATCTCAACAGCTTCTTCTGGCGACAGGTGATCGCGAATTCGCCCGCCGAGCCGCGCTCGAACTACAACTACGATCAGGCGTGGAACGCCGTCAACGAACTGATTCGCGCCGACGGGACCTGGAGCGGCTTCGAACGCAACGTCTTTTACGCCAACAACGGCGACGGCACGTTCTCCGACGTTTCGGGCGCCGTCGATCTCGACTTCATCGAGGATTGCCGGTCGTTCACCCTCGCTGACTTCGATCATGATGGTCGCGTAGAAGTCGTGCTGAAAACGCGTAACAGTCCGCAACTCCGTGTCTTGAAAAATGTAGTGAAGGATCTAGACCCAGCAATCGCGTTTCGACTGACTGGGAAGAAGAGCAATCGCGACGCGATCGGCGCGCGCCTCACCGTCGATACCGGCACGATGAGGGTCACGCGAACCGTGACGGCAGGCTCAGGCTTCCTCGCGCAGCACAGTAAGGAATTGCACTTCGGACTCGGCCAAACGAAGCAAACCGTCAGCGCAACAATTCAATGGCCGAGCGGCGCGACGCAAATCCTTCGCGATCTCCCTGTAAACCATCGCGTCTGGATCGAAGAAGGTGAAGCGACGCCCCGGCTGGAGCTATTCAACACCGCCGTCAACTCCAACGGGCGACGCCGTTGTCGCAGCGGTCGCAACTCATGCAACTCCAATCTCTTTCGGCACATGGCTGCTAGCACCCGTCGAAGCGCCCGATTTCTCGGCCCAAGACCAAAGCGCCAAGGCCCGAAGCCTCCACGCGTTGCGCGGTAAACCAGCCCTCTTGTATTTCTGGGCTTCGACACCAGCTTCCGAAAATAATCTCGCCGAACTCAATTCGGCATATTCGAAATGGCAGGCCCGCGGCCTTCAACTCGTGGCGATCAATGCCGACGAACCTGCGCCCAATCCGTCAGCCGTTGCAACGCGCCCGCCGGATCATTTTTCTTTTCCGGCGATCGCATACGACGCCGACGTGATCGCCATCTACAACATCCTCTTTCGCTCTCTGTACGATCGGCATCGCGATCTGACTCTTCCAACTTCTTTCCTAATCGACGAGAAAGGGCTGATCGTCAAAATCTACCAAGGCCGCGTCGAACCAAGCAGCGTTCTGGAAGATGCTCATAGCATTCCCAAAACAGACGCAGAGCGAATGGAAAAAGGACTTCCCTTTCCGGGAGTCGCCAGCACCACCGACTTCACGCGCAACTATCTTTCGTACGGCTCGATCTATTTCGAACGCGGTTACATCACCGAAGCCGAGCATTTTCTCCAGCTTGCCCTCCGCGATGATCCCGACAATTCCGAAGCACTCTACGGCGTAGGCAGCATCTATCTGCAACAAAACAAGACCACGGAAGCGCGTGCGACGTTCGAACGGGTCATCAAACTTCCCCAGCGTTATCCCGGCACTCTGCCCAACGCGTTGAACAATCTCGGCCTCCTGTCCGCACGCGAAGGCCACACCGACGAAGCGATCGAGCAATTCCAGCAAGCGTTGCAGATCGATCCCGATCACTTCATCGCCCTCGAAAATCTGGGCAACGCCTATCGCCAGGCCAAACGCTGGGACGACGCAAAAGCAACGCTCCAGCATGCGCTGCAACTCCAACCCGACAGCGCCGAAGCGAACTATGCGATGGGCATGGTCTACGCGCAGACCGACGATGCCAATCGCGCCTACGAGTATTTGCAGAAGGCGCTGGTGCAAAAGCCCGACTATCCCGAGGCGTTGAACAATCTCGGCGTTCTCTATCTGCGCAAGAACCAACCAAACGACGCCGAAGCCAGCTTCAAGGAAGCGATTCGTGTCGCGCCGGCGTTTCAACAGTCCTACTTCAACCTTGCGCGGCTCTATGCCATCGAAGGCAACAACGCGGCCGCTCGCCAGCTGCTAACCGACCTGCTGAAACAGCATCCCGGCGATCCGCAAATCGAACGAGCGCTTTCTCAGCTTCCACAGTAAAAACAAATCGGCTCGCGACAAACCGCATCGTGAGCCGATTCGAACACTCAAAACTACAAATCGAACGTTAGAACGTTAGCTTCAACCCAAACTGAACCAAGCGCGGATTGTTCACCGTCGAATTGACCGATCCAAATCCAGGCGCCGCGATGTCCGCAACGGGAAACCCGAACTGGGCGTGGTTAAAGAGGTTGAAGAACTCCGCGCGGAAGTTGAGTCCCATACCTTCGCGTGGCAAGGCGAACTGCTTGATGATCGAGAAGTCCGTGTTGACGAATCCCGGCCCTGTAACTGGAACGCGATTGGCGTCACCCAACTGTCCCGCCGGAGCAGCCACGAAGCAGGATGGATTGATGTACACCAGCGCGCTGTGGCTCCCCGCCTGCGTATCGCAACCCGCAACCTGATCAGGGCGGGTGAAGTTGTTCCCGTTTCCGCCGTTGTTAAAAAACACGCCCGACTGGTTATTGCTGTCGATCAGTGGAACCGCAAACCCCGACGTAATTTTTTGAATCAGCGTCAGTTGCCAATTCCCCAGCAGCGTGTTCGTCACGCCGCTCCAGTCATTGCCGAATTTCTTGCCATGTCCGAACGGCAAATCATAAAGGATGCTCGCGGTGAAGTTGTTCGCCAAATCAATCTGCGACAATCCCCAGTCGAGATTCTGCCAGTTGGGCAATGGGAAGTAAGGAGCGCTCGTCAACGACCCAAGGCCATCGCTCAAACCGTTGTCATAGGTCTTCGAATATGTATAGCTGACCAGCGCATACAATCCGTGCTTTGGCGTCTTAGTTTCGAGCTTCAGTTGAAGCGAATCGTACTGCGTCCGGCCGATATCGCCGAACAGCAGCATTGCGTTCCCTGCCGCGTACGGAGGAATATATGCAGACCCGTCAGGATTGCATCCGATCGTTTCCGTCCCGCCCGCAACGCACGAGCTCGGCCCAAACGTGTTTAGGTTGTTGCCGGCGACGAGCAAATGCCGCCCGCGCGATCCGGCGTAACCCGCCGTCACGATAACGTTGGCCGGCAGTTGCCGCTCCACGTTGACGTTAAATTGCTGCACCATGCCGAGGTGGAAGTCCGTCGGTTGTGTGAACAGCGTCCCGGAGAACGTCGATAGCGTTGGAGGCCCCGCGAAAATCGGGAACCCCGCCGACATGCTCGCACCGCTTGGCGACTGACCGAGGACAGTCGCGCAATACGATGTAGCAAATGCGCAGCCTGCCGGGTTGAATCCATCCGACTCCGCAAAGAATGGCGGGTTCTGCCACAAGCCCTGCGCACCCATGCTCCACGCAGAGTCGTGATAGATCGCATATCCAGCGCGAATCGCCGTCTTATCGCTGCCGAGAAGCTTGTACGCCAAACCGATTCTCGGTTCGAACGCCGTCTTGTTCATCTTGATTCCGGCCGATGAGCTGACACCGCCTTGATTCGCAATCAAAAGTTGATTGGTGTCCGGCAGATAGTCCGCCATGCGGCCCGCAGCTTCCGTGATCGGCGTCGTCAGATCCCACGCGATGCCAAGGTTCAGCGTCAGGTCCTTCATGATGCGCCAGTTGTCTTCGACGAACGGCCGATAAATCTTCCATCGGCGACCCGTCACCGGACCGTTGAACGTTTGATCGTGTTCCGCCAAGCCCAGCAAGCCCATCAACACATCCGCTTCCGGATTGCCAGGAACACTCGCTGTCCCGCTGAAATTGCCGGCGACGCCCGGAATCCAGAATCCATCCTGGAACGCCTCCGCGCCCACGTTCATCTGATTCGCGCGAATATCGACTCCGACCTTGAAGTCGTGCTTGCCACGAATGATGTCGAGCGAATCCTTGAACGAGAAAACGTTCGTGCCGCCCTGGAAAGGCGTGTAGCCGCGATCACCGAGTGACCAATAGCCGCCGACCATCAACACAGAGGTGAGTCCGCAGCTGTACGCTCCCGGTGCGCATGTCGCACCCGCGCCGGTGCCCGTGCATCCAAGGTTTGCGCCAGGAATTCCGATCTCCGCAGAAGCGCACGACCCAGTGCCCTGCGAAGTGATGTAGTTGAAGATTCGGTTGTAGCCGAAGCTCGCCTGGTTGACCATCGACGGTGAAAACACGTGCGTCTCACCGATCGCGATTTGCCGCGAGTGATTTTGAATTCCCTGGTTGCTGCCGAACGCGCTCGCTTCCGCGAATGACCCGATTCCGCCTCCGCCGGGAACGTATGACACGGCCTGGTCATAGCTGAATCGCGCGAACAGCGTGTCGGAATTCGAAAAGTTGTGGTCCAGCCGGACGTCAAACTTCGTCTCATCCAGCTTTCGCACCGGCGAGTTTACGAAATTGAAGCCGCCCGCCGCGTTGCTCGCATTCGGCGCGGGATACAGATTGATCAGCTTCTGGCCGACTGCGTCGAACAATCCCGCCGGAATCTTGTTGCAAGCCGTTCCTGGCGCTTGGAGTCCATTCGCCGCAACCGGCAGCGGATTGCCCGCCGGGTCGCAATGGAAGTAAACGTTCACCGGCGCCGTTGGATCCGTCGATGCGCCGATCATATTCGGATTGACGATCGCCGCTACGAAGGGCCCTCCCGCTGGCGAAATCACATTCCCAAACGGATCGGCGCTGAAATCGCCCGATCGCATCGCCAACGACGGCACCAAACCCGTCACCGTTTGGCCGTGCCGCTGAGACTTTTGCTCTCCATCAAGGAAGAAGAACGTCTTGTTCTTCCGAATCGGGCCGCCGATTGAACCGCCGTACTGATTCAGGTTGAACTTTTCGGGTGATGTCGCAAAGAAGCTCTTCGCATCGAGCGAAGTGTTGCGCAAAAACTCAAACAGCGAGCCGTGGAAACCATTCGAACCCGACTTCGTCGTCACCAACACCGTTGGACCCGCGCGCGTGCCGTATTCCGCGGAGTAGTTGTAGGTCAGAACTTTGAACTCCTGAATCGAGTCGATCCCCGAAAATATCCCGATGCCGCCCGACGTCAGCTCGTTGTTGTCGACGCCGTCCAGCAGCCAATCCGTCGCGTTCGGCCGCGAACCGCCAACCGACAGCGAGAACGAACCGCGAGCCGCAACTTCGCTGTCCGCGCCGCTCGTGAAAAAACTGTTCGGATTCGTTTCCTGAACCGTGCCCGGCGTCAGCGACGCCAGCTGCACGAAGTCGCGTCCATTCAGCGGCAACTGAGCGACCTGCTGCCCGGTGATGACCTGACCCAGCGATGGATTCGTCGTCTCCACCGCAACCGCCGTCGCCTCGACTTCAATCTGCGATGACACCGCTGCCGGCGCCAGCGAGAAGTCCAGCGTCCGCGCCTCATCGACTTGCAACTTTACGCCGCGCTGCTCCGTCGTCTGAAATCCGGCAAACTCCACGTGCACGACATAGTCCGCCGGTGGCAACAGCGGAATCAGGTAGTGGCCGGCTTCGTCGGTCTTCACTTCGCGCGATATTCCGGTCGCCTCTGAAATCGCACGCACCGTCGCGCCCGAAATCGTGCTGCCGGATTTATCCGTCACCGTTCCTGAAAAGCTTCCGACCGCCTGTCCGTATGTGGACGGCGCGAGCGCGACCAGCAACGCAAACACACCCAGAATTAGTGGAAAAATATTCCTCTTACACATCGTAGACACCCCTCTGCTGCAACCCTTGGGTTGGCTGCAGCCCTCAGCCCCGACACCGCAGATAGGAAGGCGATCTTCTTGGAGTCGCCGCGAAACGTGGTAAGAAAAGTTAACCGCCGCTACGTCCGGTGTCAAGTTAACTAGCCAGTTTCCACAGCTTCAAATTGCTAAAAGATCTCGTCGATAAGTCGGTGATTCGATGAGAGACCTGTAACATCTCGCACGGTTCGAGTTGCTAAATGAAGAGTGACTCTTTGCTCGACGCGGTTCTGCTAGCAGCGCTGACATCTTCTCGCGCGAACTTCGTTGTCTCCGCCGCAACCACCTTCAAATCCGCGACCAATATTCGAAACAGATCATCCTGCGCCGCCGGCGAATCCGCTCGCAACACCGCCGAAGGGTGATACGTCGCCAGCGTTTTCCCTGCGAACCGGCTCTCGATGAATTTTCCGCGTTGCTCCGTCAATCGAAACTGCGCTCCAAACACCGCCTTCGCCGCCGTCGCGCCCAGGCACACCACAAACTCAGGCGCAACCTGTTCGAGCTCGGCCTCCATCCACGGCTTGCACGCCGTCACTTCGCTCAGCCGTGGCGTCCGGTGGATGCGCCGCTTGCCGCGCTCTTCGAAAGCAAAATGCTTCACCGCGTTCGTCAAATAGACTTCCGGTCGATTCATCCCTGCTTCCGCCATCGCGCGATTCAAAACTTCTCCCGCCGGCCCGACGAAGGGGCGCCCCGCTCGATCCTCCGAATCGCCCGGCTGCTCGCCGATCAAAACGATGCGGGCGTCGCGCGGCCCTTCGCCAAAAACCGGCTGCGTCGCGTGCTTGTAGAGCTCGCAACCTTCGCATCCCGTCACCGCTTCACGCAGTTGCCGCAAGTCCGCGTTCGCCGGTACAAACGGTCCAGCACCTGGCGTTTTCTTCTGCACCGCGATCATCTCCTCCACTCGCCCCGGCGCCTTCGCCAACACCTGCCCCAGATTCGCCAGTTCCGGCATGTTGTTCCAAAATCGCTGCGGCATCTCCGACCGCATCATCCGCAAATTCGTTCGCGCCGGATTGAACGTCGTCGCGTAATAGCGGCTCCACAATTCTTCAAGTCCATCTTCATTCGCCGGTGGCGCATCGACACCTGCCGAAAATTGCAGCGTCTTCCCATCCCAGTGCGCCGAACCATCCGGCGTCAGGATCGACCACCGCATGCCCGCAAACCTCTTCGCAAAAAACGGCGCCGCCAACCGAATCGCCTTGTGATCCGGCTTGTACCACGCGACGTACCGCTCCCCTTCCGCGTCCGTCACCTTCTTAAACCGCACAAACGCATGCACATGATGCACATCCCGCGAAACCGCATCCTCCATCCTCAACAACTGAATCACTTCATCGTCCGTCTCGACTTTCAACAAATGGTGATTCTCGTGCGCAATACGCCACAAAACCGAATACAACAAACCCCACTTCTTCGTATCGCGAAACGCCGCCACATTCTTCGCCAGCTCCACAAATCGCTTCGGCACACGAAACGTCGCACCCGTTTCTTGGGCCACCTCCGTGGACGGGCGCAGCACTGCTGCGCCCCATGTCCGCACGGTCGTTCCGTCCGCGCCAGAGATCCTGGCGTCGGCTCGGACTGTGCCACCGACGCTCTCAAGGCCAAAGAGCAGCTGCTGCCCCGACTCCTCAACCCAAATCACATCCCGCGGCTCGATATTCTTCTTCAACAATTCCCGCGCACTTTTCTGCCAATCCTCAAACAATCCGCTAAATCGAATCTCCATGTCCTTTGGCCCCAGTTCAATTACGATTAAAAAAACACTGTCATTCCGAGCGTAGCGAGGAATCTGCTTTTTGTTACGCCGCCCAGGCTCATGTTCACAATTCCCCGTTCACCGCCGCCACTTGCGCTTCAAACAATCCCAACTGCATCGGCGCAGCCGCAACAAATCCCTTCTCCAGCCCAACCGAGTCCAACTCCCCCACCTCCGGCGAAAAATCCTCCGTCGTGACAAACGCCTTCGCCCTTCGCAAAAACACGCGCAGCTTTTTCAAATCTTCCAACCTCATCCGGTGATACTTCCGAATCGACAAGATCCGCGCCACCGTCCGATATCCAATCCCAGGAATCCGCAGCAACTCTTCCCGCGTCCCGCGATTGATATCGATCGGAAATTTCTCGCGATTCCGTAGCGCCCAACTCAATTTCGGATCCAGCCTCAAATCCAGATTCGGCTGCGCCGCCGTCGTCAGCTCCCCCGCCGAAAATCCGTAATACCGCATCAGCCAGTCCGCCTCATACAGCCGATGCTCGCGCACCAACGGCGGTGCCTGAATCGGCAACCGCGAATCCGCCTTCGGAAACGGGCTGAACGCCGAGTAATAAATCCGCCGCAGCCCGTGCGTCCCATACAAATCCGACGCCAGATTCAAAATCGTCGCGTCGTTCGTCTCCGTCGCGCCCACAACCATCTGCGTGCTCTGCCCCGCCGGCGCAAATTTCGACCGCCTCGTCGAGACGCTCGCTTCGGCGCAACCCCGGCAGCGAAACAATCTTCGACGCCGACCGCAATTCTTCCTTCGACGCGCTCCACGTCCGAAGTAATCCCGCCCATCGTCTGCCGAATCGTCACCAGTTGCTTCTCTGGCGCCAGCTTCGTCAAATCCTCCTGCGTCGGCAACTCGACATTCGCGCTCAGCCGATCCGCCCAGCATCCCGCCTCGTGCATGATTTCGCGCGACGCTCCCGGTATCGCCTTCAAATGGATGTAGCCGTTGAACCGATGCTCCGTTCGCAGCCCGCGCGCCACCGCCACAAGTTGCTCCATCGTGTAGTCCGGGCTCTGAATAATCCCCGAACTCAAAAACAATCCCTCGATGTAATTCCGCCGGTAAAAATCCAGTGTCAGCGAAATAATTTCTTCCGGCGCAAATCGCGCCCGCCGCGTATCGCTCGAAATCCGATTCACGCAAAACTTGCAGTCATACACGCAATAGTTCGTCAGCAAAATCTTCAGCAGCGACACGCACCGCCCATCCGGCGTATAGCTGTGGCAAATTCCCATCCCGGTCGAATTCCCGATCCCGCCCGGAGCCGTCTTCCGAATCGCTCCACTGCTCGCGCACGAAGCGTCATACTTCGCCGCATCCGCAAGAATTTCCAGTTTGGCTGCGATTTCCATGGAATTGAGTATAGGCGAAATTAAAGCGAATATGCGAGACTGGCTTCGTGTCCAGAGCTAGAAAGGCTGGATTCTCTGTAATTACGTAGGCTGGTGCAAACTTGGATGATCGCGCCTTCATCCCGCGCTTCGCGATCGTCCCCTCGTCAAACAAATAAAATCTTTCGAAATTTCTGAAATCGAATAAATTCGCTTCGAGACGCATCTAATTTAGTCAACGGCAACCGACGCAAATATGCCCAAACGCAGTTCCAAAAAAGCGGCTTCCGAGCCGCTTCACGAGTCACAACCGACCGCGCCCGAGATCGCGCAAGCGCCCGCGAACTCGCTCGACCTCTTTCACCCCGCTGTCCGCGACTGGTTCTCCGCCGTCTTCACCGGTCCCACGCGCCCGCAAATCCTCGGCTGGCCCGCAATCGCGCGCGGCGACTCCACGCTGATCCTCGCCCCCACCGGCACCGGTAAAACTCTCGCCGCCTTCCTCTGGTGCATTAACCGCCTGATGTTCTCCACCGATAAGCCGCCCGAAGAATCTCGCTGCCGCGTCCTCTATATATCCCCGATCAAGGCCCTCGCCGTTGACGTCGAGCGCAACCTTCGCGCCCCGCTCGTCGGCATCGCGCAAGCCGCCCAGCGCCTCGGCCACGCCTATCAGGAACCGACCGTCGCCATTCGAACCGGCGACACGCCCACCGCCGAGCGCGCCCGCTTCCTGCGCCATCCGTCCGACATCCTCATCACTACGCCCGAATCCCTCTACCTCTTATTAACGTCGCAGCCCCGCGAACTTCTCCGCTCCATCGACACCGTCATCCTCGACGAAATTCACGCGCTCGTCCCCACCAAGCGCGGCTCGCATCTTTCGCTCTCACTCGAGCGCCTGGAAAAAATCACCGGCCGCCGCATCCAACGCATCGGCCTTTCCGCCACGCAGCGCCCCCTCGAAGAAGTCGCCCGCTTCCTCGGCGGCGCCGAAGTCCCCACAACACGCGAACTTCCACCTACTGTCATTCCGAGCGAAGCGAGGAATCTGCTGTCTGAGGCAGCGCCTCAACTTGAGCAATGTGCGCCCTCTTCACCGTCAACCGAGTTCAACCCAGAATCCGAGTCAACTCCGCCCCCTCCCGACCAACCCCTCTCCGAATTCGAATCCTCCTTCTACGCCCCCATCTACCGCCCCGTCACCATCATCGACGCCGGCGAAAAAAAACAGCTCGACCTCCGCGTCGAAGTCCCCGTCGAAGACATGGCCCGCCTCGACGACATCGACCCACTCCCCAGCGGCCCAGCCTCGCAAGGCCCTGTCCGCCCCTCCATCTGGAGCGCCATTCATCCCAAGCTCCTCGAACAAATCCGCGCCCATCGCTCCACACTCATCTTCGTCAACAATCGCCGCCTCGCCGAACGCATCTCCGGCGCCATCAACGACCTCGCGCAAGAAACCATCGTCCGCGCGCACCACGGCAGCGTCGCCGTAGCCCAGCGCAAAGAAATCGAAGACCGCCTCAAACTCGGCACGCTCCGCGGTCTCGTCGCCACCTCTTCCCTCGAACTCGGCATCGACATGGGCGCGATCGACCTCGTCATCCAGATCGAATCGCCTCCATCCGTCGCCAGCGGCATGCAGCGCGTCGGCCGCGCCAGCCATCACGTCGGCGCCATCAGCAACGCCGTCATCTATCCCAAATATCGAGCCGACCTCGTCGCCTGCGCCGCCATCACGCAAGCGATGTACCAAGGCCAGGTCGAAAGCGTCCACTATCCGCGTAATCCGCTCGACGTCCTCGCGCAACAAATTGTCGCCATCATCTCTTTCGACGAGTGGCACGTTGACGATCTCTTCCAACTCGTCCGCTCCGCCGCGCCCTACGCCAATCTCACGCGTTCCGTTTTCGAATCCGTCCTCGACATGCTCGCCGGCCGCTACCCCAGCGACGAATTCGCCGAGCTCCGCCCGCGCATCACCTGGGATCGCGTTTCGAATCGCCTCACTCCGCGCCAAAGCTCCCGCCGCGTCGCCGTCATCAACGGCGGCACAATTCCCGACCGCGGCCTCTACGGAGTTTTTCTCTCCGGCGCCACAAAAGGGGCCCGCGTCGGCGAACTCGACGAAGAAATGGTGTTCGAATCGCGCACCGGCGACACGATCATCCTCGGCGCCACCACTTGGCGCATCGACGAAATCTCCCACGATCGCGTTCTCGTCTCGCCCGCTCCCGGCGAGCCCGGCAAAATGCCCTTCTGGCACGGTGACACCGCGGGCCGCCCCGCCGAATTCGGCAAAAAAATCGGCGCCATGACGCGGGAGCTCCTCGCACAGCCTCGCCCCGTCGCCTTCAGCACGCTCGTCACAAATCACAGCCTCGACACCAACGCCGCCGAAAACCTTCTTCGCTATCTCGAAGACCAGGCCGTCGCCACCGGCCGCGTCCCCAACGATCAGGACATCGTCATCGAAACCTGCCGCGACGAACTCGGTGACCGCCGCATCTGCGTCCTCACTCCGTTCGGCACCCGCGTCCACGCTCCGTGGTGCATGGCCGTCAGCGCCAAGCTTCGCGCGGAACGCGGGCTCGAAATCGAATCGATGTGGTCCGACGACGGCTTCGTCCTTCGCATCCCCGAAAGCGACGAAGAAATCGCCTCCGACCAACTCCTCCCCGATCCCACCGAATTCCAGCAACTCGTCCTGCAACAACTCGGCTCCACTTCCCTCTTCGCCGCGAAATTCCGCGAGGCCGCATCCCGCGCACTCCTTCTTCCGCGCCGCCGCGCCGGGCAACGCACTCCGCTCTGGCAACAACGCAAACGCGCCGCCGACTTACTCGCCGTCGCCGCGCGCTTCTCGTCATTCCCGATCCTTCTCGAGACCTATCGCGAATGCATCCGCGACGTTTTCGATCTTGCCGCCGCTTCCAACATTCTCTCCGCCATTCAACGCGGCGAAATCCGCGTCACCAGCATCACCAGCGACAAACCCTCTCCATTCGCCTCTTCGCTCCTTTTCTCCTACGTCGCCAACTACATCTACGAAGGCGACGCCCCGCTCGCCGAACGCCGCGCCCAAGCTCTCTCGATCGATCAGTCTCAACTTCAGGAAATTCTCGGCGACACCGACCTCCGCGAACTTCTCGATCAAAACGCCATCGACGAAGTCGAGAGCCGCCTCCAATCGCTCGAGCCCGACTATCAAGCTCGCCACGCCGACGGCGTCCACGACCTCCTCCTCAAACATGGCGACCTCACCGAATCCGAAATCACCGCGCGTTCCACCACGCCCGCAATCGCATCCACAATCACCGATCTCACCAACGCCCGCCGCGCCGTCCGCGTTCGAATCGCCGGCGAATCCCGCTTCATCCCCGTCGAATACGCCGGCCGCTACCGCGACGCCCTCGGCACTCCACTCCCGCCCGGCCTCGCCGAAGTCTTCCTCACCTCCAGCGAAGATCCTCTCCGCGAAATCATTCGCCGCTACTCGCGCACGCACGGCCCATTCACCACGCAAGAAATCGCCACGCGCTACGCATTGCAACCCGCTCAAATCGACGCCGTTCTCCGCGGTCTGCACGGAAAAGGAAAACTGTTAGAAGGCGAATTTCGCCCGCGCGGCCAGCATCAGGAATGGTGCGACCCCGAAATCCTCCAGCAAATTCGCCGCAAGAGCCTCGCCCGCCTCCGCCGCGAAGTCGAACCCGTCGAGCAGCGCACCTTCGCCCGCTTCACCACGCGCTGGCAAGGAGTCGCCACCCGCCGCCGTGGCCTCGACGCGCTTCTCGACGCCGTAGAAAATCTTCAAGGCTCCGCTCTTCTCGTCTCCGAACTCGAACGCGAAATTCTTCCCGCGCGCATCGCCGACTATCGCTCCGGCGATCTCGATGCCGTGATGGCCGCCGGCGAAGTCGTCTGGGTCGGCCTCGAACAAGTCGGCGATCGCGACGGCCGCGTCTCGCTCTACCTCACCGAATCTCTCCCCGCGCTTCTCCCGCCCGCCGAACTCCAGGCCTTCCAAACCGACGCGCCGCAACTCTCCGACAAATCCGAAAAGATTCTCGAAGTCCTCAAAAAACAAGGCGCCTCATTCTTCGCCGGCATTCACAACGCCCTCGGCGGCGGCTACCCCGGCGAAGTCCGCGAAGCCCTCTGGCAACTCGTCTGGTCCGGCAAAATTACCAACGACACTTTCTTCCCGCTCCGCGATCTCCTGCGCCCCAGCGATCCCAAACAGGATCGCGAGCATCGCCGCGAAATCGCCCAAGGCCCTCCAGGCTCACCCGAATATCTCCGCCAACTCCGCTCGCGCAAATCCATCGGCGGTCCCGCACACGGCCGCTGGTCGCTCGTCTCCGCGCATCAGTCGCAGCCGATCGGCGTCACGCAATGGAGCGCCAACATCGCGCAACAACTTCTTACACGCCACGGCATCGTCATGCGCGAAACCGCCATCGCCGAAAATATTCCGCGCGGTTACAACACAATTTATCCCGCTCTGAAAACTCTGGAAGAAAGCGGCATCATCCGCCGCGGCATGTTCGTCGCCGGAATGGGCGCCGCGCAATTCGCCGCAACCTCCGCCGTGGACATGCTGCGCAGCCTGCGCATGGAACCGCCCAAGCCCGAAACAATTTTCCTCGCCGCGAGCGATCCCGCCAATCCCTACGGCACTCTTCTCCCGTGGCCCCGCGGCGAAAACGGCGAAAACGATTCGAATCAATCCGCCGACGCCGCATCAAACAATTCCGACGAGCCGCAATCCGAACGCGCGCAGAAATCCGCCGTCGCAAAATCCGAAGACGCAAAATCTAAAAACTTAAAATCTCAAGAATCGTCTGCCCGCCCGCACACCATGTCCCGCACCAAAGGCGCCGGCATCATCCTCATCAACGGCGTCCTAGCCGCCTTCCTCCGCCGCCGCAACCCCGCAATCCAAATCTTCCTCCCCGAAAACGAACCCGAGCGCACCCAATTCGCCCGCGAACTCTCCAAAAAACTCGCCGAGCTAGCCGTCCGCCGCCAAGGCCGCCGCTCCGGGCTCCTCATCAGCGACATCAACGCCGAACCCGCCCGCGACCACTTCCTCTCCCGCTTCCTCGAAGATTCCGGCTTCACCCCCAGTGCCTTCGGCTACCAAATGCGTCGCATCACCGCCATGCTCCCATCGCAAGATGACGCAGCCCCCAACGAGAACGACGCCGCGTCCGAAGCCGCCGACAACGACGACGACCTCTCCGAGTCCGCATAGATGCCTGAAGGCGACACAATCTTCCGCGCCGCCCGCACACTCCACCGCGCGCTCGCCAACCAAACCGTCACCGCCTTCGAATCCGTCCTCCCCAAACTCGAACGCGTCGAGATCGACAGCCCCATCACCGGCCGCACCATCGAAAAAGTCGAAGCCAACGGCAAATGGCTCCTCATTCATTTCTCGAATAACCTCATCCTCCTCACCCACATGCTCATGTCCGGCAGCTGGCACATCTACCGCCCCAACGAAAAATGGAAGCGCCACCGCTTCCACATGCGCATCGTCATCCACACCCAAAATATCGACGCCGTCGCCTTCAACGTCCCCATCGCCGAATTTCACACCGCCGACTCTCTCCGTCGCCGCCAAGGCTTCAATCAACTCGGCCCCGACGTCCTCGCCCCCGAGTACAACGACGCCGAAATCCTCCGCCGCCTCCGCGCCCATCCCGACACAGAAATCGCCGAAGCCCTCCTCACCCAATCGATCCTCGCCGGCATCGGCAACGTCTTCAAATCCGAGCTTTGTTTTGCATGCAACGTAAATCCCTTCCGCAAAGTCGCCACGCTCAGCATCACCGAACTCACCTGCCTCGTCAGCACCGCGCGCAAATATCTCCAGGCCAACGTCACCGACAACTCCGGCGACCAGATCGTCACCCACACCGGACTCCGCCGCACCACCGGCCGCGCCGACCGCGAAGAAAATCTCTGGGTCTACAAACGCCACAACGAACCCTGCCGCAAATGCGCCACCCACATCGAACGCCGCAAACAAGCCCCCTCCGCCCGCACCACCTTCTGGTGCCCCACCTGCCAGCCTCAGCAACCCAACCCGCCGCGAACCTAACTTTCACCGCCAGTCACAAATACTTGTCATTCCGAACGAAGTGAGGAATCTGCTTTTTTGTCCGACGAGCACAATTGCTCGCGTTAGCCACCGCCCTAACCCCTGCCTCTTAGTGAACATCACCCGTATCACCCGTCGTCCGCCGCCAACTCCTTGCTAACATCCTCAAAACTCATCGAAAAGGCGCCTCTCAAACCATGAAACGTCTCCTCCTCTTGACGCTCGCACTCCTCTTCTCTTCCGCATCCTTCGCGCAAGAAAATGCAGCGAATCCCGACGAAATCCAGATCCGCCAACTCGAACGCGCCTGGAATCAAGCCGAAGCCAGTCAGCAAGTCAACGAAGTCTCCAAGCTCGTTGACGACACACTCGTCTACACCGACTACGACGGCTCCATCATGAACAAATCCGAATATCTGAAGTGGGTCGCCGCCCCCGAACAGAAAGCCGATCACCTCTTCGACGAAGGCATGACCGTCCATGTCTACGCCAACGCCGCCGTCGTCAACGGCGTCTACCGCGAGTCCGGCACCAACAAAGGCAAAAAATACGTCATCCGCTCCCGCTACACCGACACCTGGATCCGCTACGGCAGCATTTGGCGCTGCGTCGCCAGCCACAGCACCCTAATCCCCGCCAAATAAATCTCGCCTTTGCTCAAAACGGCGTGAAGGGGCAAATCGCCTCTCCTGCATCACCGTCCCCTTCCTACATCAATCACCCGACACGAGCGCGCGCGAATCCGCGCTAAGGTCTCACCAAGTACTCGTGCGCACGATGCCTACTTCCACAGAAGAAGCCAAAGCGATCGTCAACGATCCAGAGAGTCCCATCTCCTCGGTCGCCGAAGCTCAAAAGGTACAAGAGCGCGTCGCCATCGGCGCCAAAGTCGTCTACGAAGCCGTCCGCCTCGAAGGCGAGGAAGAACTCGAGCGTCACGCCATCGCTCTGGCGTGGTCCGCCTTGGCCGCCGGACTTTCCATGGGTTTCTCACTCCTCGCCGAGTCCGCACTCACCTCCTATCTCCCGGATGCTCCTTGGCGCCCGCTCATCGCTCGCGCAGGTTATTCCCTCGGCTTTCTCATCGTCATCCTCGGCCGCCAGCAGCTTTTCACCGAGAACACGCTTACCGTCATCCTTCCGCTTCTGTTGCACAAAAATCTTGAGATGGTCGCCAAAGTTTTGCGCCTCTGGTCCATCGTCCTGTCCGCCAATATCGCCGGCACGTTTCTGTTCGCTCTGTTGATCGCCCGCACGCACTTCCTTGAGCCTGCGGTTCAGCGTGCCATGATCGACATCGCCTCCACTCACATCGGTCAGGGCTTCTGGACCATCGTCTTGCGCGCAATCTTCGCCGGATGGCTCATTGCTCTCATGGTCTGGATGATGCCCGACGCCTCTTCTTCCCGCGTCGTCATCATCCTCATCATCACCTACGTCATCAGCATCTGTAGTCTCAACCACATCATCGCCGGTTCGACGAATGTCTTCGTTCTCGTAGCGCTTGGAAAAATTTCGTTTCTTCACTACGTAACGGGCTTCTTCATCCCAACGCTCCTCGGCAATATCGTCGGCGGAGTCTCGCTCGTGGCAGCCTTGGCCCACGGTCAGGTTCTCGGCGGCAAAAAGTAAGTACACTCTCGGTCTCTCAACCAAAAAAATTCCCTGTTGTTTTCCAAAAGGACCTGTGCCATCCTCCTCTTGGTATCCAACATGTCGCCATCCAATCCAAGCTCAAGTTCCAAAAAAACCGACGTCCTCCAGGGCACCCTGGCCCTCATGGTCCTCAAAACTCTCGACGTCCTCGGCCCTCTCCACGGCTACGGCCTCGCCCGCCGCATCGAACAAATCAGCGGCGACCTCCTCGCCGTCAATCAAGGCACCCTCTACCCCGTCCTCCTCAAACTCGAACAGGAAGGCGCCATCGAATCCGAATGGGGCGCCTCTGAAAATAATCGCCGCGCCCGTTTCTACAACCTCACTAAAGCCGGCCGCAAAGCCCTCCAATCCGAAACCCAAGACTGGCAACAAACCGCCGCCATCATCGCCCGCTTCTTCGAAGTAAAAGCCCAAGACCTCCCGTAGCTCACGCGAGCGCCCGCTCTCCGAAGTTTTGTGGGTCGCGGCTTCAGCCGCGACATGAAACCTACCAAGAAAGAAAAGGGGCTTCAGCCCCTGAAGGCCGAGCCCCACGAATCAGTCTCTTAATTTTTGCTGCGCGGTTTACTCCCTCAGTGAATCTTCTCCCCCTCCGGCAAATCCCGATTAATACTCACTAACGTCTGAAACCCATCCTTCACCACCGTCTCTTTAATATTCCCCCGCGCCACCACAATCGGCTTCAGCAAAATCGTCGGCACTTCGATCTTCCCATTCCGAATCGCCGTTCCCGC
The DNA here is from genome assembly GCA_963785605.1 of uncultured Acidobacteriota bacterium. Lineage (GTDB taxonomy): Bacteria > Acidobacteriota > Terriglobia > Acidiferrales > UBA7541 > Acidiferrum. The sequence goes on from CAWAWE010000029.1 coordinate 163,483, forward strand.
CTCAACCTTGTTTCCCTTAGCCAACTGCACCGCCTCTTCCGCCGCCCGGTTCGCTTCCTCAGTGATCGGCTTGTAAACCGTCATGCTCTGCTCGCCCTGCGCGATACAAATCACCGCCGCCAAATCCGCGTCCTGCCCCGACACCAGCGTCTTCCCCGCCATCTTATGTTCCCGCAACGCCTGAATCGCCCCGCCCGCCAGCGCATCATTCGCTGCCACCACCCCAGCCACATCCCCGTGCGCATTCTCGATCGCTTTCAACATAAAGATGTACGCATCCGACGCAACCCAATCCTGAATAAATCCATCCGCCACGATTCGAACTTCGCCGCGATCGACATAAGGCTGCAGCACTTTCATCTGCGCGGTGTGCAGCGCCTTCGCTCCCTCGTCATTCGGCGATCCGCCGATCAACACATAGTTCCCCTTCGGCGCTCGCTCCACCAGATACTCCGCCTGCATCTTCCCAATTTCTTTCCGGTCGAACGTCAGATACAGATCGACGTCGCTGTTCTGCGCCAATCGGTCGTAACTGATCACTTTCACACGCGCGGCCTTCGCCGCATCCACAATCCGCCCCGCCTTCGTGCTGTCGTGCGGCAACAGAACGAGCACATCGATCCCGCCCTTGATCATCTCTTTCACTTGCTCAAATTGCTTGTCGTCGTCCCCGCCCGCGTCCGCCGACACCACTTCCGCGCCCAATTCTTTCGCGCGCGCCTGAAACGCCTCCAGATCCGTCTGCCACCGTTCACCCTTCATCGCCTCAATCGCAAACCCAATCTTCGGCCGCGCGTTTCCGCCCGCAAAAATCCACGCCGGCAGCGTCATCGCCGCTGCCGCAACCACAACCGCCGCTTTCAAAAATCGCCTATCCAAGGGCTCCTCCACACGTGTCCGCGTTCGCACAGACACGAACTCACTCGCAATCCTGTCTTCTGGATCGTTATGCCCTCAGTATCTCCTGCCCCGAATCCGCCACAACCGCCCGACACAAATCAGTCAACGCTCGTTTGAACAACGCGAGAATCCCGCTCCGCGGCTTTAGCCGCGACATACGAGCCTCCAAAAAGAAAAAGGGGCTTCAGCCTTCGAAGCCCCAATCAAATCCCTGCGCAAACGAACCAGAACGTCTAAACCGGCACGCCCACCTTCAGCTCAAGCCATGTCCTCAACGCCGCTGCCGTTCGAAACGTCATCGAGTTCAGCTTCGCCGACGGCGCCGTCTCCCAAAAAACTGTCGCGCTGTTGGTTAGCCCGTCCACGCACAATCGCTTGTGTACCGTCGATCCTGCATCCGCCGTCGCGTTTCGAAACCACAGCACATTTCCCTCTTCCGCGTCGCCAATTTCGACGAATCCGCTCTCTCTAGCGACCGATTGAAAATCCGTAAGACAAGTTTTCGTCATAGGAGCTCTCTACCGCCTCTCGATTTCTCAATCGCCCGCTTCTCTATCGTTCGACGTGCTCTTCCGCCGGATTCAACGCTGGATTTTTCGCTACCGAGTGCCGGTGAAACCGGCTCGTCGTCCGCGGCGCATGGGCCCGCTGATATTCTTCCAGCTCCGCTTCGCTGATCTTGTACTGCGACTCTGGTGGATCGTTCGCAAACGCCAGAAGCTCGCGATGAATCTTCGCCGAGCAAAAATCCGGCGCATCTTGAAACGAAATTATCCGCGAACTGAACGCCTCATTGAAAATCGACAGCTTAAACTCTCGCGTGCCGCTCTCTTGCTGCACCACAAATTTGTACAACCGCGCCCGCGCACTCACTTCGAATCCGACGTACTGCACATTGACAACCTTGGCTTTCATCGAGCTCCTTTTTTAAAACCCGCAAAACTCTTGTCTTTCTGAGCGCAGCGAAGGATCTCAGCGCTCCACCGATCCCAAACTCTATCCGCGAGTCACGTTCGCCCCAATCGGCCCACCCGATCCGCCAGGCCTAATTCCGGCTCCCTGAATCGCCGTCCCACCGCCGGATCGCCCCTTTTCTTCGCTCCATTTGCAGCTGCTTCTCAATCCCGCGCGCATCGCCAAATCGCTGCATCGGCACTAGCGAACCACGCGGCTGCGATTGCCCCGCCGTCTTCCTCGAATCCTTCCGATTCCCGACCGCCGCCCGAAAATGCAATGGGTCTCTGATGTTCTGCAATTCCCGATAGTAATAAAGCGCCGTAGGCTGCCGATCCTTGAATCTCAGCTTCCGCAAAAACTCAATCTCGTCTTCCGTAATGTCCGCGCGCACACCCTCGAACTTCAAAAATTTCTTCAGCCCAGGCTCTTCGTTCGTTCGCTCAACTTCCTTCTCTACAAACTCCACCTTTTTTGCATGGCCCGAGATCAGCCGCCGGTTCAACACAATCTCCAGACCAAACGTCGCCAAATCGATATCCCAAGTTTCGATCAGCGGCTCCAGAAACGACGAGCAGTGCTCCTTCGAAACGTTGAACACATCCGTGTCCAGAAACTCCAATATGCTGACTCGCAATCCCTCATAACTTCGCCCCGCCAGATGGGCCACCGAGCGCAACCACTCCTCGTTGTCCAGTTCGTCCTTCGCGCCCTTCTTCACCACGTCCAGCAGCTTCTGCGTCACCAGCCGTTCCATGTCGCCAAACGGGTGCGTCTCGAATATCGCTCGTACCTGTCTTTCCTTGCCGGCCACACATTTTTGCAAAATCAGCTCGCGAACATCCTTGAACAACGGCACCGGTTCCGCCGCCGCAGCCTTCTTCACTCCCTCGTTGCGTTGATGCTGCGCCAGTTCCGCCAGCTTGCCTCGGCGCAGCTTCAGAAATCGCTCGATCTTGTCGTAAATGTCGGTTCGGCTTGGCGCGGGTGGCAGTTTTTTGCGGCTCAATAGCTGCGAGATGTAAGACTCGGTCACTTGGGCCGCCACCGCCAAATCGCGCTGTTCCAGCTTCAGTTCCGACAGTCTCTGCTTTATCACTAGCCCGACATCCACTGCATGCTCCCGCTCAGCTCAGACTTAACTAACTTCACTTAACTCAATTGTCCCAAATGCGCCTTGACTTAGCAAGTTAATTAACTTATCGTAGTTAAGTATCATCAACACTCAGAATCGGCTTTTTTCGGCTCGTAGCTCGCTTCCACGATCTTTGCCAACCCGATGAACACATCTCATCTGATCGGCCAATCCGTCCAGATCAAGCTCGTGGATCTTGCTTCCCCATTTTCCGCCGTCATTCTCGGTGCGGAAACCGCCGGCCTGTGGGTTCACAAAGGCGACATCATCGATAAAATCGCCGCGAATCGCGATGGCGTTTCGGACGCCTTCCCCCAGGACCCCGCCATCTTCTTGCCCTTTGCTACCATCTCGTGGTTAATTACCGCCATGAAAGAAGCCCTGTATCAAAAGGCCCGCTGAGCTTTTGCGGAAAATATTCGAAGCACTCAATTGCGAGGTTTTATGACGAACAACATCACGAACAAAGACGTAGACGGAGTTTCCATCGTCTCGTACGACGGCCGCATTGTCCTCGGACCCGAAAGTGCCGCTCTTCGCGAGCGCGTAAAATCCCTCCTCGTCGAAGACCGCAAGAAAATCGTTCTGAATATGTCGAACGTCACCTACATCGACAGCTCCGGACTAGGCATGTTGGTGGGCTTGCACGTCAGCGCCCGCGGTCAAGGTGCCGAAATGCACTTGTCGAATCTCGGCGAAAAGTTCCAGGACGTCCTTCAGCTCACCAGACTGCTGACCGTCTTCAGCGTCTATGACACCGAAGCCGCCGCCATCAGCGCCTTCCGCCCCACCGCCGCCTCCGCCTGACACCACGACAATCGCCGACTATTTCAATCAATAAATAAGGCGATGTCCTCCTGAGCGAAGCGAAGGATCTCAGCCTGAACCGCGCCGCAATCTACCCGCCGTCTAAATCTCCTTCACGCCACCGTTCCGATCGCGCCGCACTAAAGCGTCGCGCAAACATACTCCAGCCATAAGCCGGCAAAATCCACTTTCGACTTTCAACTTTCGACTGTTAACTTCTTTCAGGAATGCAGCAGGCAAGCCTCAAGCACTTCAATCTCTCGCGTCCGCTTCAGTTGCGCCGTATACGTTTCCCGGCCATCAAAGCCCTTGAGCTTCTTCAACTTGTATCTCATCCACGGACTGAATGCCCACATCACGAACGATTGAACATTCCTGTGTTTCAGACGTTTTGCAGGAGAACTACGAAACAGCGTAAGGAAGGGCACGCAACCGACACTACGCCTCCGCACCTCATAAAGATACCCCTCATTCCTCTCGGCTCGCGCAGTGGAGCGATCCTGGCTCGATCTCAACCCCACACAACTCGACGAGACTCACCCAAAACTCGCTTCTCTGATTCTCTTTTCTTTCGACTTTCCAATGTCGACTTCTTCTCACTTCTTCGGATACTCAAACACAATCGACTGGTGCCCCTTCCCCACGCCGGCCATCTCCACATCCACTTCTCGCTTCAACACCCATCCATTTTTCTTCGAAATCCAAACCGTACCGTTCGCCGTCCCCGATTTCGACGCGAACACATCGCTGTAAACATTCGCATCCTCTCCGCCCACCGTTTCATCGCGCAAATACTTGCACGTCTCTCTATGCCCTGCCTCTGAAGTAATTTTCTCGTACGCCTCTGCAACATTAAGCGCACCTGTGTTCGTCGCATTGCTGCTATTCGAAGCACTCGCCGTCTTCTGATAAGCCGCCTGCACCGGCGCGCAAACATCCTTCGCATCCTGCGGCGGCGCAGCCACACAAATCCCCGCACAAGCAAAAACCCCGATCACCAACCACATCCCTCGCACCAAAAAATCCGCCCGCCACATTCGCACCGGTAACCCACATGAAGTTCGGCGTCTCGCCGCCGCCTTTACGCTCCCATCCTCACGCACGAAACGAATCGAGTGTCGCCCCATCATCATCGCAATCCTCCAAGATAACCGGAGTATAATCCCATCATCCGCGAACCAGAACCGCACGCCGGCGCAAAAATCCGGTGTGCTATAATCACCCCCGTAGAAAACCACGCCCGCCTTTCAAATTGCTCGAAAATCCAAAATGGAATCCCTGGAACCCATCGCTCCCGTAAAGACTTCGCGTCGATCCGCGTCCACGACGCATGCTCTCTCTCCTTCGAACACGCGTCCCTCTAACTCCAACAATCCAAACGACTACCGCACTCCTGTTTTCTGTATATCGCTAACCCCAATAAAACAAACCATTTGCGCACTCTTTAAAAAACATAGGGGGGTATACCCTCCTACTTTCGAACGAACTCGCAGTGCAACCGTCAAAAACGAAACGACAAGATGCCACCCTCTACACGTTTCTCGCTCACTCTGTTACACTTAGTCGTTCGGTTTCACCATAATTTCTAAGCAAAGTAGGTCAGCTAAGATGGCGAAGTGTGAGTTGTGCGGTAAGGGCCCCTCGTTCGGTAACGTGATCTCCCACGCGAACAATACGCGTCGGCGTCGCTGGAATCCCAATCTGCGGACAGTCCGCGCTCTGGTCAATGGCGCGCGCAAGCATCTCCAGGTTTGCACCGCGTGCATCCGCGACGGCAAAGTCAAGAAAGCCGCCTGAGCTTCTGGCCTTGCTTCCATTTCTCTTCAAAATGCGCTTACCGGCAATCCGCCGCGTCGGCATTTTGTTGCCCCTCGCGGGCGCGCTACTCCTGTCTCCCGCCGGCTGCAAACACGACGTCGAGCATGGGCCTGACGTGTGGGCCACCGTCAACGGCCAGGAAATCAAGCGCGAAGATGTGGACAAATATTATCGAACGCGCGTGAATCCCGAAGGCCAGCCGCCTTCGCAGGAAGAAGCGCTTTCGCTCAAGCTCAATGTTCTCGATGAGCTCATCAACAACGAGATCCTTCTCGAGCGTGCCAAGAAACTGAATCTCGAAGCCAGCGACGGTGAAGTCGAAGACAAATTCACCGAGCTCAAGAGCCCGTACACCGAAGAAGAATTTCAGCGCCAGCTCAAAGATCGCAACGTCTCGGTCACCGATCTGAAATCCGACCTGCGCCGTCAGCTTTCGATCACAAAACTTCTGAACCGCGAAGTCGTCGCCAAAATCAGCATCACCGATCAGGACGTCGCCGACTTCTACAACGCGAACAAAGCGCAGTTCAACGTCGCCGAGCCGCAATATCGCATCGCGCAAATCGTCGTCACCCCGCGCAAAGAGCCGCAAATCCGCAATCGCAAACAGGACGACGCGACCAACGACACCGAAGCGCAGCGCAAAGTTAAAATGTTGATGGACCGCCTCAACAGCGGCGCCGATTTCTCTCAACTCGCGATGGACTATTCCGAAGACATGAATTCCGCCGCGACCGGCGGCGACCTCGGCTACGTCCCCGAGTCCGCGCTCAACCAGTCCGATCCGATGCTCAAGAAAATGGTCGTCGGCATGAAGCCCGGCCAGGTCAGCCCGCCTCTGGCATTGAAAGACGGCTACCGCATTCTTAAATTGGTCACGCGCGAATCCCCCGGCCAGCGCAACATCGCCGATCCCCAAGTCCAGCAAACGATCCGCGACACCCTGCGCAATCGCAAAGAACAACTCCTGCGCTCCGCCTACTTGGCGATCGCCCGCGACGAAGCCCGCGTCCGCAATTACCTCGCCGAGCAAGTCGTCGAAGCCAGCGGCAAACTCCCCGACCCCACCAAAAAGTGACAACCGGCCTCGGCCTGCACCAAAAATTCGGACCACCGATGCCCTAAGGCGCAGTGAAATCGCACCTCTAGGTTGTCATCCTGAGCGTAGCGAAGGATCTCAGAGTTAAACGAAGCTTGACTTGATCCGCTAGACGCGGACGCACGCAAAACTAAGCGAAGGTTTCAGCAACCATTGGAAGGACGTACTCAGCAACGGCTGACGCCGCCGTCAGCCCCGGCGATTCCATCCCAACAAGGTGAATCGTCTGCGGCACCTTCGGATCCCGCGTAATCACAAAATCCGCAATCCCATGCCCCGTCGGTGGCACCAACTTTGGCCGCAAACCGGAATACCCGAGCTGTAAATCTTCTTCTCGAATCTCCGGCAGCAGCGTCTTCGCGCTCTCCGCAAAATCGCGAATCGCCAGCCGCCCCCGCTCGTAATTATCTTTGCCTTCGACATACGTCGCCGTCGGCCCGAGCAAAAACGTGTCCCACAAAGTCCGCGTGAAATGAACGCCCAGGCTCAACCCATCGTGATGCGGCAGCGGATACACCAACGTGCTGATCAAACTCGCGCGCGGCCCGCGCACTTCGCAATACTCGCCGCGCACCGGATAGATTTTCCATGAATTGTTCCCGAGCATCGCCGCGACTTCGTCGGCGTACAATCCAGCGGCATTGATCACGCAACGCGCCTCGATCGATTCCGTTTCTTTCGACTCTTCGTCGCCGATTTCCAGATCGACGCGCACCGCATCTTTCACCGGCGTCAGCGCGACAACCTTCGCGCGCGTCACAATATTCGCGCCGTTGTCCGCAGCAAGCCGCGCATGCGTCCGCACCAGATCTTCCGCCGACAAAATTCCCGTCGAAGGAACATCGATCGCCGCAGTCCCACGAATATGCGGCTCACGCGCATGAATCTCTTTCGGGCCAACCAGCTTCAATCCTGTTACGCCGTTGGTGATGCCCTTCTGAATCAGTTTCTCGAGCTCCGGTTCTTCGCTCTCGTTCGCCGCGACGACGAGCTTGCCCGTCTTGCGATACGGCACTTTGTATTTTTCGCAAAATTCATACGAGAGGACGTTCCCTTCGACGCATAGCTTCGCCTTCAGCGAATCCTTCGGATAATAAATTCCCGAGTGAATCACGCCGCTGTTGCGCGTGCTCGTCGCCATCCCGACGTGCGGATTCTGCTCCAGCAGAAACACGTCCTGCCACTTCTGCGAAACCGCGCGCGCAATCGAACATCCGATCACGCCGCCGCCAATAATCAGTATGTTTGCTTGATCCATCGCTACCAGAATAATTCAGTTTTGCCGCCGCGGAAATCTCGGGGACGAAAAATATCGCCGCGCTGAAATTAAGCGCAGAACTACCAGCGGAACTACTCGTCGCCGCCGATGTCGTCGAAGAAGGGAGCGCAATCCATCAACTTCGCTTCGGTGCCGTCGTGAACCGCATAGGTCGAGTGCTTGCTCCGATCGTACGTGTTCTTCCAAAGCGAAGCGGCGCCGTGCACGCCATCCTTATTGATCGCGTAGAAGAAAATGTGGAACGTGCTCAGCTTCTTCTTGTCGTTCTTGTAGTTGTGCGCGATCCGCGACAGCGCTTCGAGGCAAGCGTCCTTCGGCGATTTCCCCTGCCGCATCATTTCGATGACCGTGTGCCCACCGGAAATCTTGATGTTCTCTTCGCCTTTACCGGTCGAGCCCGCCGCGCCGACTTCGTTGTCCACGCAACAGCCGGCGCCGATGATCGGCGAATCGCCAACGCGCCCCGGAATTTTCCACGCGAGTCCAGATGTCGTTGTCGTCGCGGAAATATCGCCCTTCTCGTTCACCGCCATGCACGGAATCGTCCCCGTCGGCGGATGCGCGATCACATGCTCCGCAAACGCGATTTCCTTCTCATCGCCGTCAAAGAGCTTCGTCATGTGCTCTTTCCACTCCGGCGAATCGATCCCCGGCCGCCAATTCATCGACGAAGACGCTTTCCACGCCAGCCAGATTTTGCGCGACTTGTCGGTGAGAAGATTGATCTCCTCAAATCCTTCCGCGACGCCGTAACGCCGCGCGCCATCGCCGACCAGCATCACGTGATTGGTGTTTTCCATCACGGTCTTCGCCAGCCGCGCGACGTTCTTGATGTTGCGCACCGACGCGACCGAGCCCGCGCGCATCGTCGGCCCGTGCATGCAGCTCGCATCGAGCTCGACCACACCTTCTTCGTTCGGCAATCCTCCGTATCCCACCGACGTATCGTTCGGATCGTCCTCAACCACCGTCACCGCCGCAATCACCGCATCCAGCGTGTCCCCGCCCGACTTCAAAATCGCCATGCCCTTATCGAGCGCATGCAGACCATTCGCGCTCGAAATGATCAGCGGCCGCTTGCCCGCCGCAGCCGCCGCAAGTGGAGCCGATTTTGCCGGCGTCGCGTTCGCAGGTGCAACATTGCCCAGCAGATTCGCCGTGCCAGCAGCAGCTCCGCCCGCAAGCGAAGTAAGAAAGAATTTTCGGCGTGACCACAATCCCATAAGTGCCTCCCTATTTCCGCGCGCCACTATATCGGGAAGCGGCTCGTACGTCGAGA